>OZ244976.1:2340000-7953936 GCA_965222905.1 Vicinamibacterales bacterium
GGAGACTTTGAACTCGGCCTCTTGGGGTCGGGGGAGTCGTCGGTGAGATACCACCCTTGATATTTCGGTGTTCTAACCTCGACCTGTTATCCAGGTCAGGGACACTGCTTGGTGGGTAGTTTGACTGGGGCGGTCGCCTCCCAAACTGTAACGGAGGCGCGCGAAGGTTCGCTCAGGCTGTTTGGAAATCAGCCGGAGAGTGCAAAGGCAGAAGCGAGCTTGACTGCGAGACATACACGTCGAGCAGATGGGAAACCAGGCCTTAGTGATCCGGTGGTTCCGCATGGAAGGGCCATCGCTCAACGGATAAAAGGTACGCCGGGGATAACAGGCTTATCTTGGCCAAGAGTTCATATCGACGCCAAGGTTTGGCACCTCGATGTCGGCTCATCGCATCCTGGAGCTGTAGCAGGTTCCAAGGGTTCGGCTGTTCGCCGATTAAAGCGGTACGTGAGCTGGGTTTAGAACGTCGCGAGACAGTTCGGTCCCTATCTACCATGGGCGTAGGAGATTTGAGGGGGGCTGCCCTTAGTACGAGAGGACCGGGGTGGACGAACCTCTAGTGTACCAGTTGTCGCGCCAGCGGCAGTGCTGGGTAGCTACGTTCGGAAGGGAGAAACGCTGAAAGCATCTAAGCGTGAAACCCTCCCCAAGATGAGATCTCCCTGGACCTGCGGGTCCCTGAAGGCACCTGGAAGACCACCAGGTAATAGGCCAGATGTGTAAGGCTTGCGAGAGCTTGAGCTTACTGGTACTAATCAGCCGTGAGGCTTGACCATATTCTTTCGCGCATCGTCTGGGGAAGCTGCCGTTTGTAGGGTGTTCAGTTGCCGGGGCGCCGGGTGTGCGTGGCTCTTTGACAAGTGTGGCGTGTGTCTCGGATGAATTGGACCTTCGGTCGAATTCGAAGGCGCTCGCCCGTTGCAGATTTTCCGGTGGTCATAGGAGAGGGGAAACACCCGTTCCCATGCCGAACACGGTAGTTAAGCCCTCTTCCGCCGATGGTACTGCGGGGGCAGCCTCGTGGGAGAGTAGGTCGCTGCCGGGAGTTACACGACGCCCGGGCTCGAATGTCGAGTCCGGGCGTTCTCTTTTGTGTTCGGTCGGTGCAGGTGCGAAGGCGACATGACGCTGGAAGCGGGTCGGACTGACATACGCGGGATTCCGGTGGAGCTGGCGAGCGAGCGGAGGATCCGCGCGCGGAACACGGTGTTGTACCGACTGGCCCACTGGCCCATCTGGATTTGGGTGTTCTTCCTGGTTCCGGGGCCGCTGACGTTCGATCTGTTCGCGAGCGGTTTCGACGGGCGGATGGGCGCGTGGCTCGGGGGCGTCCTGATTGGAACCGCGATCGCGGGGCTCCGGGGGAGACTTCCGGGCGTTGAGCCGCGGCCGTACATCATCAGGTTCACGGAGGATCGGCCGAATCCTCTGTATCGGCGGATCTGCTATACCTTTGCGTGGGGCGGGGTGCTGTCGTTCGCGTTGCTGAATCTCGGCGGGCTGTTGTGGGCGGCGGCGAGCGGGGAGTGGCGCATGCGTGCGATCTACGACGCGGGGTACTTTCCCATCGTCGGCGCGGTCTGGGCGTTGGGAGCGGTGGGGCGTCTTCCGCGGGTGAAGGCCTCGACACGGGGTGAGGGTCACGAGCGGCGTTTCTTTTACGGGTCGCTGTGGGCGGTGTGTCTGGCCCAGCCGGCGTTGTGGCTGCTGTGGGGGATCGTCCCGCTGAGTGGCCCGGGGAACCTGCTGAAGCTCGTGGTGTTCGTGGGGCTGCTCGGCTTCGTTGGCTTCCTGGCGTATCGCGGAAAGCTGCCGCGGACCCGGCCCATCGTGCCGGGAGAGCTCGCGGTCAGCGACTAGGACTGGGCTAGCGCAGGCGTCGGGCGCGGTCGAGGTGGCCCTGGCGCTCGAGGGCATCGGCGAGACCGGTCAGGGCCCCGGGGGAGTCGGGGTCGAGCGCCAGCGCGGAGGCGAAGTGCTGCACCGCATCTTGCGCGCTCCCTGACCGGAGAGCGAGAATCCCGAGGTTGACCTGGGTCCTGGGGTCTTGCGGCGCGGCGCGCTCCGCGGCCCGGAATGCGCTGCGGGCCGCATCGAATCGCCCAAGGCTCGCATGGGCGGCGCCGAGCAGATTCTGTGCCCGTGAGTCCGTCGGGTCGGCGGCGACGGCCTGTTCTCCAAGCCTGACGGCCGCGGCGAAGTCCTGTCGCAGGAACTGGAGAGCCGCCACGTAGTAGTGCGTCGCGGCATGTTGCGGGGCGTCGCGGGCCATCGAGTCCACGACCGGTGCGAGACGCACGGCGTCGCCGGCGTCGGTCAGCAGCGACGCCAGGTGCTCGCGCGCCGTCATGCTTGCGGGCCGCATCGCGACGGCCTGCTCCGCCGCGGAGACCGCGGAATCGATTGCGCCGGTCGATGCGAGCAGCCGTGAGCGGGCGATGTGCAGCGCAGGCTCCGCTGGAATCGTGGAGGAGAGCCGGTCGAGCCGTGCGATGGCCTCCTGCTCTCGGCCGCTCCCGCCTGCCGCGCGGACGAGCTCCTGGAGTATCTCCGGGTTCGACGGGTTCATGTCGGCGGCTCTCGAGAGGTCCTCGTAAGCGCGGTCGTAAGCAGCCGCCTGCAACTGCATTCGGCCCCGGTCGAGCCACTGTGCGGCCGTGGGCGCGGCCAGAGCCGCCCGGATCGCTGGCGGCGCCGGAGAGCGGTCGGCGAGCGAGCGCAGTTCGTCCAGGTCGGGACGCCGGATGCGCTGGCCGCCGATGGTGCTTCGAGGCGCCGAGAACTCCAGCGCGTTCCGGTCGTCGGTCTGGATCCGCGCTCCCGCGCTGTACTGCCGCAGTGCGTCTCCGTCGCCGACGTGGAGCGACAGCACGCTGAACGGGTCCTGCACACCGACGGCAGCCAGGTCTGCCGCCACATCGGGTCTCTTCCAGTTGTCGGCTACGGTGTCCAGCCGCGGCTCGATTGGGTCCAGGCTGCCAATCAGCAGCAGGTCCCCCTGGCCCACGTGCCACATCGCGCCATCCGGGAACACCGCCAGAAACGTGGCGACTATGGAACGCAGGTCCGCGTCGCTCATGTCGTAGGTGTGGGCCCACTGACACAGAATCCCGCCGGGCCGCAGGCGGTCGCGGGCCGCCCGGAAGAACTCCCTCGTGAACAGGGTCGAGACGCCGGCCATCCAGGGATTCGAAGGCTCGGAGACGATGACGTCGTAGCTCCTCGACGAGAGCAGCATGTGCGAGCGGCCGTCGCCCAGAATCAGCCGGGTCCGCGGGTCATCGAGAGCCGCATGATTCTCGACCTCGAAGAACGCCGATGCCTCCACCACCTCTGGCGAGATCTCCAGTACGTCGGCGCGTTCGATGGGATGCCGTAGCGCGGCGCCGAGCGTGACGCCGCTGCCCAGCCCGATGATGGCGACGTCGGTGGCGGCGGGATGCAGCAGTAGCGGCAGGTGCGCCAGCAGACTCTGCGTCAGCATGTCGGCCCCGTTCGAGGCGTCCACCTTGCCGTCTATCGCCAGCGCCACCCTTCCCCCGGAACTCCGGACCGACACGGTCCCGGCGGCGCCCTCCGCGTAGAAGAGAACCTCGCCCTCCTCCAGGCCGGTCTGCAGGTCGGGCACTTGAACGAAGGGCGCGTACTTGTAGGCTCCGCCCGAGATCAGCTCGGGATTCCAGTCGGGCGTGGTCCAGCCGACAGCGACGGCCGCTACCGCGACGCCGGCTCCGGCGATCCGGGTGATGCCGGTTACGTGGGCTGCCAGCAGCAGCAGGCACCCGCCGGCGACGGCGATCGCGCCGGCGACGAGCACCGTCTGCTGGAGACCGAGGAGCGGCACGAGCACGAAGCTCGCAAGCAGCGCGCCGGCGATCGCCCCGCACGTGTTTGCCGTGTAGACGACGGCGACGTCGGTCGAGATTGCGTCCGCCCGTCGCGCGGTCGCGCCCACCGCCAGCGGGAAGGCGGCGCCCAGCGCTACGGTCATCGGGAGCAGCAGCCCCGCCGCCAGCGTCACCTGGAGCGTGAGCAGCGCCGTGAAGGCCAGGTCGGGCTGATCGACGGCGCGCGCCATGGCGAGCGTCGCCGGTCCGATGAACCGCAGTGCGCCGAACCCGCCCAGGGCGCCCAGGATCAGCGTCAGGCCCAACGAGAAGACCTCGTGTCCTCGCCAACGCGCCAGCCACGCGCCGATTGCCGAGCCGGCGGCAAGCCCGCCGATGAACGTCGCCAGCATGGCGCTGAACGCGTAGGTGGTCGGACCCAGGATGAGGGCGAGGACGCGCGTCCAGGTGACCTCGTACGTGAGGGCGACGAAGCCGGACAGCGCCAGCGCGGCGGGGGCGAGCCACGCTCGGCCGAGCGTGACCACGGCGCGCCCGTCTGCCGCGTCGCCCTTGCGGTTCGCGGCATCGCCGGATGTACGCCGGCCACGGGTCCGGCGGGCCGGATGTCGCTGCCCGGTGGGTTTCGCCGTAGCGGCCCCGGCCGCGAGGTCTGCGTCGCTGCCGAACGCCGCCAAGCCCAGCGCCCCGGCCGCGGAGGCCGCGTTGAGACCCACCGCGACGAGGGCCGCCCCCGTCAGGCCGAGTCCCGGCAGAAGCACGAACCCTGCGCACGCCGCGCCCAGGGCCGCACCCAGCGTGTTCGCCGCGTAGAGTGCCCCGGCTTGCGTTCCCGGGTGCTCCGTCGGACCGACGAACCACCGGACGGCCAACGGCAGCGTGGCTCCCATCGCCGCCGCCGGTATGGCCAGCACGGTCAGGCTCGTGAGCAGCCGGACCGATGCGAACCATGCCCCGCCGGCGCCGTCCGCGTACGCGACAGCGAGCAGGGGCCGCAATCCGGCCAGCGCGAGCGGGACGAGCAGCGCGCACGCGGCGATCAGCACCTCGAGCACCGCGTAGCCTCGCAACGCCCGTCTTCGCGGGAACCCGGGCGCCAGCCGGCCCGCGATCATCGCGCCGCCGGCCATCCCGCCCATGAACGCGGCCAGGACGGTTCCGACCGCGGCTACCGTGCTGCCCATGTGGAGGGTCAGCAGACGCGCCCAGACGACCTCGTAGATGAGTGCCGCCGAGCCGGAGAGCAGGTAGAGGAGAACGAAAAGCAGCCGTGATGCCGCGTGGTGGCGCATTTGCTCTGGAGGGGACGTCAGCCGGCGGGCCGCTTACCCTGGCCGGATGATGCCGATGCCTTCCTCGATCTCGATGTTGGTGCCGAGCGGTTCGGAGAGTCTTCGCAGGCGTTCCAGTACGCGCCGGGCGACCTCCGGTGACGCCAGCCGCGGGACGCCCCGATGCGCCATGCGCTCGGCATGTCCGAGATCGGTCGGGTGGAGGCGAACCTCGGACAATCGGCCGCCGGCGAACTCGCTCACCGCGATGATGCCCTCGTACTTGAGCGGATTGCTGTTCCGGTCCCCCCGGAACGTCCCGCCCTGTCCCCGCCCGCCCCAGGCGGCCGGGCCGACGATGTCCATCTGGCGGAAGAACTCGCCGAGACCGTAGAAGATCGGCCGGCCCTTGTAGATCTCGATACCGCGCAGCACGTGCACGCCGCTGCCGAAGAACGCGTCCGCGCCGCTGTCTATCGTCGCCTTCGCGAAACGCGGCAGAAAATCGCCGGGGAGCGGGTCGATCTCGGGCCACACGCCGTCCGCGCCGTGTGTCTCGTGCGAATGGATGGCGACGGCCAGGAAGTCCGACTTCACCTTCCCTTCGCGGACCATGGCCAGGATGTCGTTCAGATCCTGCTGGTCGATGTCGTACGACCAGTGCGGACCGTCGACGTCGGCCTTCCGGAATCGACGGCCGAGAATCGTGACTTCCTCGTCGGTTTCCCCGAGCGGCGCATACAGGGAGCCGCCCGTCGGGAACGCCTCCCTGATCGTCGTCACCGCGCTCCACATCGCCGGAGGAACCACCCACCAGCGCGTCGTGCGCAGCGCGCTGGCGCCGCCGCGCCCCGTCCACTCTCCGCGCCCGGGGTTGGCCACGACGCCGGCGGAGAAGCTGGAGGCCGTAGCGACGAGCCCGACCCGTCCCTTCCCGGTGCTCACGAAGCGCGGAGCGCGCGCGGCCCAGTAGCTCTCGCCCGACCCGGCGGAGACCACGCCTGCCCGGGCGAGTCGCTCGTTCGTGTCGAGCAGTCCCTCGATGCCGTACTCTCCGCTGTGATTGTTCGAACGGGCGACGATGTCGAACCCGAGGTTCTTGACGTCCTCGGCTACGTCGGGGGTGCCGACGAACGGTCCGGCGGAGTCGCCCTCCCACGTCGCGGCGTCGAGGATGGTCGACTCCATGTTGGCGAAGCCGACGTCCGCGCCGCGAACCACGTCGAAGGCGGCCTGGCGGTCCGGATCGGTCAACCGGGACGCCGGAAACGCCATGATGAGATCGCCCACCGCCGCGATCGTGAAGCCGTCGCCGATCGTCGTACCAAGCTCGAACGCCTCGTAGGACTGCGCCTGCGCCGCGGCGTGATGCCGTGACAGACCGATCGCCGCCACCAGCGCGGCGCTGGCTAGCGCCGCGATCTGCACGGCGCTCGTCTTCCCGTTGCCGTTCCGTCGCATGCTTCCTCTTTTTCGCTCGGGCGTGGCCCTTCCTGGATGTCTCAGGGGGCGGTCAGCCGGGCCGCAACGCGAACCGGCGACGACCATGCGAGCCTCGACGAGGCATCGTTTCGATGGGAGCTGCCCGCGTGTCGACACCCTGTTCTACACCCGCGGTGGGTAGGTGTCAACGGCGGTAGAATGTGCGGCATGCAGGGCAAGCAACGGTGGCGGCCAGAGTTCAGGGCGGCGGCGGCGGTCGTGCTGGCCGCGAGCGTCGCGGCGATCGGATTTGCATCCGCGGGCGGTGCGCCCGGACGCGGAGAAGCGGTCGGTCAGGCCGCGGCCGTCGCCGCGAGCTTCGACGCGCACTTCGTCGACAGGACGATGCGCGTCGACTACTTCCATTCGGGCGGGCTCGGGACGGAGATTCTCGCGCTCGACCAGGTGGTGTCGGACGGGCCGTGGGCGGGCAGCCGCGCCCGCCTGGTCGACGACCTCAACCTCGGCAAGTACCTCTTCGAGGTCATCGACCGGCGCACGAACCGGGTGATCTACTCCCGCGGCTTCGCCTCGATCTACGGCGAGTGGGAGACGACGCCCGAATCGCGGGAGATCCATCGCACGTTCCACGAGTCGCTACGCTTTCCGTGGCCGCGGCAACCGGTGCAGGTGGTGCTGAAGGTGCGTGATGCCGAGAACAGCTTCCACGAGATCTGGTCGACCGTCGTCGATCCGGATTCGCGCTTCGTCAATCCGACCGACCGACCGCCCGCCGGCGAGGTCTGGCCGCTGTTTACGAGCGGACCGCCGCAGGAGAAGGTCGATCTGCTGATTCTCGGCGAAGGGTATACGGAAGACGAGCGCGACAAGTTCCACGCCGACGCAAGGCGGTTGACCGACGCGCTCTTCGCGGAGGAGCCGTTCCTGAGCCGGAAGAACGACTTCAACGTGTGGGGGATCGATCTGCCGTCGACCGAGTCCGGCGTCAGCCGCCCGCGCGCGGGGCAGTTCCGCCGCACTCCGCTCTCGGCCGAGTACAACATCTTCGATTCGGAACGCTACCTGCTGACCTACGACAACCGCGCGCTGCGCGACGCCGCGTCCGCCGCGCCGTACGAGTTCATCGAGATCCTGGTGAACGAGGAGCAGTACGGCGGGGGCGGGATCTTCAACTTTCAGGCCACGGCGGCGGCCGACACCGGCTTCGCCGAGTACGTCTTCGTCCACGAGTTCGGCCATCACTTCGCCGGGCTTGCCGACGAGTACTACACGTCGGACGTCGCCTACGAGACCGGCGCCGCGTATCACCCGGAGCCGTGGGAGCCGAACGTGACCGCCTTGCATGACCCGGCGAACCTCAAGTGGGGCGACCTGCTCGAGCCGGACACGCCGCTGCCGACGCCATGGGACAAGGCCGCCTTCGAAGAGGGCAGCACCGCCGCGCAGCGCGAGCGCCGCGGCCTGCGCGAGGCGGGGGCCCCCGAGACCGAGATGGATCGACTCTTCACCGCGCAGATGGATCGGGAGACCGCCTTGCTGGCCTTGATGCCGCACGCCGGCAAGGTCGGCGCGTTCGAGGGCGCTTCGTACGAGCCGAGCGGTCTGTACCGGTCCGAGATCGACTGCATCATGTTCACGCGCAACCCGGTCGGGTTCTGCCGGGTCTGTCAGCGGGCTATTTCGCGCGTGATCGACCAGTACTCGCGGCCGTAGGCGTCGACGCGGCCAGCCGCGGAAGGGACCGTCGCGTCAGCGTACGGAAGGGATCGAACGACATGGAGAGCCGCTTCATCACCGAGCTCGAGCGCATCGTCGGGCCGGATGGCATCGTGCGCGACGAGGGCGAGTTGCTGACCTACGAGACCGACGGCCTCGTGAAGCTGCGCTCCAAGCCGGGCGTTGCCGTGTTGCCGACCTCGGCGGACCAGGTGCAGCGCGTCGTCCGGCTCTGCCACCAGAACCACGTGCCGTTCGTGGCCCGCGGCCAGGGGACGGGGCTCTCCGGGGGGGCGCTGCCGCATCCCGACGGCGTCCTCATCGTGATGACGCGGATGAACCGCATCCTGGACATCGATATCCCGAACCGCCGCATCACGGTCGAGCCGGGCGTGATGAACCTCGACGTCAGCAAGGCGGTGGCTGCGGCCGGCTACTACTATGCGCCCGACCCGTCCAGCCAGGTGATCTGCTCGATCGGCGGCAACCTCGCCGAGAACTCCGGCGGCGCGCACTGCCTGAAGTACGGCTTCACCGTGCACCATGTGCTCGGGGTGGAGGCGGTTCTGCCCGACGGCGAGCTCGTCCACCTGGGCGGGCCGGCGCTCGATGCGCCCGGGCTCGACGTGCTCGGGGTGCTGGTCGGATCGGAGGGGACGCTGGCCGTCGTCACGAAGGTCGTCCTCAACCTGCTGCGCAAGCCGGCCGCGGTCGAGACGCTGCTGGCCGCCTTCGACTCGACCGAGGCGGCGGGGAACGCGGTGTCCGGCATCATCGGCGCCGGCATCATTCCCGCGGCGGTCGAGATGATGGACCGGGTGACTATCGAGGCGGCCGAGGCGGCGGTGCACCCGAACTTCCCGAAGACCGAGGCGATCCTGATCGTCGAGCTCGACGGCGCCGAGGCGGACGTGGCGGCGCTCTTCACCCGCGTCGAGGAGGTCTGCAACGAGGCCCGGGCGAGCGAGATCCAGATTGCGCGCACCGCGGAGCAGCGGGCGCGTTTCTGGCAGGGCCGCAAGGCGGCGTTCGCCGCGATGGGCCGCGTCTCGCCCAGCTACTACGTGCAGGACGGCGTGATCCCGCGCACCCGGCTGCCCGAGGTGCTCGGCCGCATCCGCGACCTGTCCGACCGCTCCGGTCTGAAGATCGGCAACGTGTTCCACGCCGGTGACGGCAATCTCCACCCGCTGGTCTGCTACGACGAGCGGATCCCCGGCCAGGCCGATCTCGCGCAGGAGGTCGCCTCCGAGATCCTGACCTACTGTCTGGACGCCGACGGCTCGATCACTGGCGAGCACGGCGTCGGCGCCGACAAGGCCGAGCACCTGCCGAAGATGTTCAGCGAGAGCGATCTCGACACGATGCAGCTCGTACGGTGCGCCTTCGATCCGGGCTACATCTGCAATCCGGGCAAGGTGTTTCCCACGCCGCGCCTGTGCGGCGAGGTGCCCGGGCCGTACCGCAAGCATCCGGCCGAGGCGGCCGGCCTGGTGGAGCGGGTCTGATGGCGGCGCCCACGACCACGCTGGTCGAGCAACTCGCTGCCCGGGCGGGGCCCGGCGCGGCGGTGCGCGCCGGCGGCGACCCGGTCGACGGTGTCCAGCCCCGCTTCGCGGCCGCGCCGGCGAGCCGCGAAGCGCTGGCGGAGACGCTGGCCTGGGCTGCGTCGGAGCAGCTCCGGGTGCGGGTAAGCGGCGGTGGTACGAAGCAGGACTGGGGGGCGCCTGGAGACACGGTCGACCTGCTGCTGTCCACTGCCGCGCTGTGCGACGTCGTCGAGCATCGGCACGGCGACCTGACCACAACCGTGGAGGCCGGAGCGACGCTGGCCTCCGTGAACGCCGCGCTGGCCGCGCACGGACAGCGGCTGCCGTGGGATCCGCCGTGGCCGGAGCAGGCGACCATCGGCGGCATCGTGGCCACCAACGACAGCGGCCCCCGGCGTCACGGCCACGGCACGTCGCGCGACTCCATCATCGGCGTGACCATGGCCCGCGTCGACGGCCGGGTGGCGAAGGCCGGCGGCATCGTCGTCAAGAACGTCGCCGGCTACGATCTCTCCCGCCTGCTCACCGGCTCCTTCGGCTGCCTCGGCGTCATCCTGACCGCAACGTTCAAGCTGGCCCCGGATCCGCCGGCCTCGCGCACGGTGGAGGTGACCGTCGACTCGCTGGAGGCGGCGGCGCCGATCGCCGCCGAGCTCGCCGGCTCACCTCTGACGCCGACCGCGATCGAGCTCTCGTGGGCGCCGGCCCGCCTGCTGGTCCGGTTCGAGTCGGTCGAGGCCTCCGTCGCGCAACAGGCCGAGGCCGCCCGAGCGATCGTGGGTACGCGCGCCGACGCGGTCGTCCGCAGCGGTGGAGACGAGAAGGAGACGTGGCGCCGGCACGCCGCGCACTGGTCGTCCGGCGGCACCCTCGTCAAGCTGAGCACGGTGCCCGCCGAGCTGTTCCCGACGCTGGTCCGGGTCCGCGACCGGGCCGCGACAGACGGGTTGGAGATGGCGGTCGCCGGCCGCGCCGGCCTGGGAGTGGTCGACGTGCGCCTCGACGGGCCGCTCGACGCGCAGGCGCGTCTGGTCGGCGATCTCCGCGAGCGGCTGCCCATCGGCCGGGGCTCCGCGGTGATCCGTCGCGGCGGCCCGGCGCTGCGACGGAGCGTCGACGCCTGGGGCCCGATCGGCGACGGGATGCGGGTGATGACGGCGATCAAGCGCCAGTTCGATCCGGACGGCCTGCTGAACACCGGCCGCGGTCCCGGCGGGCTGTAGCCGCGGTGGCAGCCTGTCCCGCGTCCCGAATGGACTCGCGGCCCTGGTGCACCGACTACGGCCGGCGGCCCTGGATCGAGGCGTCGAGCAGCTCGACCAGGTGCATCGTCGGCAGGGGCCGGCCCTCACGCTCCAGTGCGCTGGCGAGCTGCAGCAGGCAGCCCGGATTCGACGACACGATGGCGTCGGCCCCGGTCGCCAGGACGTTCTTCGCCTTGCGCTGCCCCAGCTCGCCCGCCGCCTCCGGCTCCACCAGGTTGTAGATGCCCGCCGAGCCGCAGCAGAGCCCGCCTTCCGGCACGTCGCACACCTCGAGCTCCGGAATCGCGGCCAGCACCTGGCGCGGCTCCGCACTCACTCCCTGCGCGTGCTGCAGGTGGCAGGCGTCGTGGTAGGCCACGCGCATCCTGATCGGGTGTCGCGGGGCCCGCGGCTCGATCTCGGCCAGCACCTCCGAGACGTCACGGCACTTGTCGGCCAGCGCCGCCGCGCGCGCCGAGTACTTCGCGTCGTCCCGCAGCAGGTGCCCGTACTCCTTCAGCGTCGAGCCGCAGCCGGCCGCGTTGATCACGATCGCGTCGAGGTCGGCGAGCGACGGCTCGAACGCGTCGATGAAGCGCCGCGCCATCGCTTCCGCGTCCTTCTCCAGGCCCGAGTGCATCATCAGCGCGCCGCAGCAGCCTTGCGCCTGGGGGATCACGACCTCGCAGCCCTCCGCGGCGAGAACGCGGGCCGTGGCGGCGTTGACGTCGCTGAAGAAGACCCGCTGCACGCAGCCGAGCAGCATGGCCACGCGCCGCCGGCGCTCTCCCTGCGCCGGGATGACGCCCGGCATCGACGACCAGGCGCCGCCCAGCGAGATGCGCGGCGCCATCGCCTCCATGGCGCGCAGCCTTGCCGGGAGAAGGTTCAGCAGTCCGCTCGCGCGGACCAGCCGCTGGATGCCCAGCCGCTGATATCCCCACAGCTTCAGCGCCACCCAGCGCAGGCGGCCGGGGTAGGGGAACAGCGAGAAGATCAGTCGCCGGAACAGCCGTTCGGTCAGCGGGCGCTCGACGTGCCTCTCGATCTGCGGCCGGGCGGCTTCCACCAGCTTGTCGTACTGCACGCCCGACGGACACGCCGTCAGGCACGCCATGCAGCCGAGACAGGTGTCGAAGTGACGCGCGAACTCCGTCGTGATCTCCGCCTTGCCTTCGAGCGCCACCTTCATCAGGTGAATCCGCCCCCGCGGGGAGTCCGTCTCCCGGCTCCACAACGCGTACGTCGGACACGGCGGCAGGCAGAAGCCGCAGTGCACGCAGTCGGCGAGCAGATCGGACGACGGCGGGTGGTGCGCATCGAACGCGCCTGTGGTCGTGGCCATGTGCGGGCAATGGTACCGCAACGAGCGACGGCGGCGTCCAGATGCCGCGCGGCTGCTAAGATCGAGCCGGCAACCTGACTGGGACCACTCGTAGACCTCGGAGCATTCGATGACACACGCGATTCGCATTCACGAAATCGGCGGCCCGGAGGTCCTGCGCTGGGAGGCGGTTGACGTTCCCGATCCGGGACCCGGCGAGGCGCTGATCCGCCAGACCGCGGCCGGCCTCAACTTCATCGACGTCTACTTCCGGACCGGCCTCTACCCGGCGCCGTCGTTCCCGGCGACCATCGGCAACGAGGGAGCCGGCGTGGTCGAGGCCATCGGCGACGGGGTGACGGAGGTGGCGGTCGGCGATCGCGTCGCCTACTGCATGAGCCTCGGCAGCTACGCGCAACGCCGGGTCATCGCGTCGAAGCAGCTCGTCAAGATCCCGGATGGGATCGGCGACGAGCAGGCGGCGGCGGTCATGCTCAAGGGCTGCACCGTGCAGTACCTCATCCGGCGCACGCACGCCGTGCAGCCCGGCGAGACGGTGCTGTTCCATGCCGCTGCGGGCGGATGCGGCCTGATCGCCTGCCAGTGGCTGAAGCACCTCGGCGCCACCGTCATCGGCACCGTCGGCACCCGCGAGAAGGCGGAGCTGGCCAAGGCGCACGGTTGCGACCATCCGATCGTCTATACGGAGGAGAGCTTCGTCGACCGGGTGAAGGAGCTGACCGGGGGCAAGGGTGTCCCGGTGGTCTACGACTCGGTCGGCAAGGACACGTTCGACGACTCGCTGCGGTGCCTGCAGCCGCGCGGGCTGATGGTGAGCTTCGGCAACGCGTCGGGCGCCGTGGAGCCGTTCAAGCCGGCGATCCTGGCCGGTCGGGGTTCGCTCTTTCTGACCCGTCCGACCCTGGCCACCTACACCGCGACCCGCGAGGAGCTCGAGGAGACCACGGCGGAGCTGTTCGACGTGGTGGGCAGGGGAGCGGTGCGGATCGAGGTCAACCAGACGTACGCTCTCGAGAACGCGGCGCAGGCGCATCGCGATCTGGAGGCGCGGAAGACCACCGGGTCGACGGTGCTGTTGACCGGCGCCTAGTCGGCCTGGCCGGCGGGCGCCGATTCACTGGACTGTCAGGAGGAGAACATGAGGACTCGCGGAAACGGATTCGTCTTCGTCGCCGGCATCGTCATCGGCGTCCTCGTCTCGGGCGTCGTGGCGGCAGTGAACGCCACACAGGATTCGTCGCCCCGCGCCATCAACCTGCCCGGCCGCACCACGACCGCGCCGTTCAGCGACGCGGTGCTGGCCGGCGACACCCTCTACGTCGCGGGCCGTCTCGGCATGGACCCGGAGACCGGCCGGCCTCCGGCGACCGCAGAGCAGGAGGCGCGCAACGTTCTCGAGGGCATCCAGGCGGTGTTGGCCGAGGCCGACATGACCATGGACGATCTGGTCAGCGTGAAGGTCTTCTGCTCGGACGTCTCGCTCTACGGAGCCTTCAACAGCGTGTACCGCGAGTATTTCAATGAAGATCCGCCGGCCCGCGCGTTCCTCGGCTCGGGCACGCTGCTGTTCGGGGCGCGCTTCGAGGTGGCGGGGATCGCGGTCAAGGGGTGACGTGGGGATGCGGCTCTCTCGCTCGTTGCGGTGCGCGTGCGGTGCGGCGGTTGTCGCGCTCGGGATCGGCGTGGCCGCCGTCCCAGGCGCGGCGCAGGAGATCGAGCTGCCGTGGGTGACCATACCGGCCGGCACCTTCCGGATGGGGTGCGCGCCGAACGATGCCGCGTGCCTCGACAGCGAACGCCCGCGCCACGAGGTGACCCTCTCGACGTTCGACCTGATGGCCACGGAAGTGACCGTCGGCCAGTATGCGTCGTTCGTGGCGGCGACCGGATACGACCGCCCTGCACCGCCCGACTTCCCGCAGGCGTCCGATCATCCCGCCGTCCACCTGACGTGGCACGCGGCCGCGGCGTTCTGCGACTGGGCCGGCGGGCGCCTGCCCACCGAGTGGGAGTGGGAGTACGCGGCGCGGGCCGGGCACGACGGGCGCCTCTACTGGTGGGGTGACGAGCTGACGCGGGACTACGCCAATTTCGGTACCGTGCAGTGCTGCAGCGGCGCCACCGGGGGTGCCGATGCGTGGCTGAACACGGCGCCGGTAGGCTCGTTTCCCTCCAACGACTTCGGGCTCTACGACATGATCGGCAACGTATGGGAATGGGTGAACGGCTGGATCACCGTCCGCTACCCGGACGGGCCGCTCACCGATCCACAGCCCGCGGAGTCGGGCTACCTGCGCATCATGCGCGGCGCGTCGTGGCTCAACTTCCCGAACGTGCTGCGCCTCTCGGTCCGCCTGCCTTTCTCGGCCGACGGGCACACGAGCAACGTCGGCGCGCGGTGTGCCCGGGACGCGCGGGTGCTAGTCGTGTCCGCCAACTGACGTTCGGTCACTCCGGTACCGTCGACGACCATTGCCGGGTCGTCTGCGTGGAGATGGCGGTGCCGTTGCTCCAGGAGCTTGAGTTCCGCGCTCGGTCAGTCGCTGGCGGCGAGGGCTGCTGGGGGGCCAGGGGCATCGCACGACGGCCAGAGGTTCCACGATCCGGCTGAAGTCGGCCTCGTGCTCCGCGGGAAGATGAGCTGGCTCTCCGAGTCAGGGAAGCAGATCGTCGACGGCGATCCGCGCCTCAGGGCGAGCGAGCGGCGCGACGGTGTCACCGGCCCCGTGGATGGTGACGGTACGATAGCCGTCTTGGGCTGGATCGCGGTAGACCTCCAGACGGGCATCGGGAAGGGCGAGGATCCAGTATTCGGGAATCCCACACCGCGCGTAGAGGCGCTGCTTGACGGTCCGGTCGTGGCGCAGCGAATCGTCCGACACTTCGACGACCAGCAACGAGGAGGTTGGGTGGGCGTCCCGGTAGTCGCGGATCTGGCCCGTCACCACGGCCACGTCCGGTTCCGGCTCCGAGTAGTCGTCGATTGCCAGGGGGAGCTGCATCCGCACGTGAAACCCGGTGCCGAACGCGTATCGCAAGGAGTCTGCGACGAGATCGACGCCGGTGGCGTGCCGGCTTCCCTGCGGCGTCACCGCGAGCAGATCCCCATCGACGAGTTCCAGTCTGGCGTCCGGCTCGAACACGCCGGCTTCCACCGCACGGTCGTACTCGGTGCGGCTCAAGCGGTAGTAGTGGTGGGTGGTCGCTTCAGACACTGCGTCAGCCGAGCCAGACAGTCATGATACATGGTGTCCCGACCCTTGGCGGCCGGCGGACGGGCGCACTGCCGGCACGCGCGTTGACACGTTGCGGGCGCGCGATTAGCATGCCGTGCGCGCAGTGCAGTCATCGCCGAAGCGCAGTGCGCGGCGCCGCGAAGACGCCACGGACCCGGCGGTGGGTTGGCGTGTGGAGGATCCCATGAAGACGAAGACGCGGAACGCGAAACGGTCCGGCGGCACGGCGGCGGGGTCACGGCGCGCGTTCATGCGCCAGGCGGTTCTGGGCGGCGCAGGCGCCACGGCGGCCGCGCTCGGCGCCCCCGGTGTCGCGCGAGCCGCCGAGGAGGACGTCAAGCCGATCGCCATCCCCAGCGAGTTCGAGAAGGCCAAGGCGGCTCCGCTGCCGGAGGTGGACTTTCCGATGTCCGGCGCGCAGGTGTTCGCACGCGCCTGCAAGGAAGAGGGCGTCAAGGCGCTCTTCTGCTGTCCCGGCAACTACGACGTGGTGCACGCCATCGGCGACATGGGCATCCCGACCTACTCCGGCCGCCACGAAGGCTCGCTGTGCCACGCGGCCGACGCCTTCTGCCGCGCCAGCGGCGAGGTGGCCGCGACGTCGGGCACCGAGGGGCCCGGTTTCACCGACATGATCTGCGCCATCTCGGCCGCCAACTCGGCCCGCTCGCCGGTGCTCGTCCTGGCCAGCAACAAGACCATCTTCGCCGAGGACACCGAGCAAGGCATTCAGGATCAACAGCAGCAGCCGCTGACCGAGGGCATCAAGAAGTACGGCAAGCGGCTCATCACGCCGGCGCGCACCTGGGAGTACGCCGGCTACGCGTTCCGGCAGCTCAAGAGCGGCGTGCCGAAGCCGGTACACCTCGACTTTCCGGCCGAGATCGCCCGCGCCCGCTTCGCCGACCCGATCGACGTCGAGTACTTCTACGACAAGACCAAGTACCGCACCGACGCCCGGCCGCATCCGGACCCGCGGGCCATCGACCAGGCGGTCCAGCTTCTGCGGAACGCCGAGCGGCCGGTCATCGTGTCGAGCAACGGCGTCTTCTACAGCAAGGGGTGGGACGCGCTGCGCAAGCTGGCCGCGCACGCGCACATCCCGGTGGTCGAGTCGGGCGCGATGAAGGGGCAGTTCCCGGCCGATCACGAGCTGTCGGCCGATGCGGCGCCGATGGCGCTCATGAGCGCGGACGTCGTCCTGCTCGTGGGCCAGTACTGCATGCCGACCCTCGGCGAGTTCGCCTTCGGTCCCGATGCGCGCTACATCCGCATCGACCCGGGGGCCGAGGACATCGGGCGCAACCTGCCCATCGACGTGGGCATCGTCAGCGACGAGCGGGCCGGACTCGAGGCGCTTGCCGCCGCCATGCCGCACCAGCGGCGCGACGCCTGGGTGGCCGAGGTGGCCGCCGCGCGCGAGGCGTTCGAGGCGGAGAACGAGGAGTACTACCGGACCGGCCTCGGGTACACCGACGCGGTTCATCCCGCGGTCATCGGCAAGGAGCTCGCCGACTTCCTGCAACACGGCGACCTGCCCGCGGATCGCACCACGATTTTGCAGGGCGGCTACGGAATCGCCCGCTACACGCGGCGCTATCTGCGGGCGTTCCGGCCGGGGCAGATCATCAACGGCGCCTATCAGTACGGGGCGATCGGCCCGGACGTCGGCTACACGCTCGGCGTCGCGGCGGCGGTGCGGCACGGCATCGGGGCGCAGGCCGGCTTCGAGGGCCATCCGGTGATCGGCATCACCGGCGACGCCGGCTTCGGATACACCGCGATGGAGGTCGAGACGCTCTCCAAGTACCGCTTCCCGGCCGTCATCATCGTCTACAACAACAACGCGTGGGGCACGTGGTCGGGCCAGCGCAACAACGCGGTCGGACTCCCGGTGCACCTGTTCCAGGAGAACCTGCGCTACGACAAGCTCGGCGAGGCGCTCGGCGCGCACGGCGAGTACGTCACGCGGGCCGACGAGATGCGCCCGGCGCTCGAGCGGGCCTACCAGGTGGCGCTCGACGAGAGCCGTCCCAGCGTCGTCAACGTGCAGGCCAAGAAGGAGTTCTGGCTGCGCGATCAGTATCCGCCCGGGTTCCTCGGCAAGATCGAGCCGGGCCTGATGTCCTACTACCATTAGTCAGTGGAAGGGCGCCGGGACGTTCGGACGGAGGGGCGCAGGCCGCCGCACGACGGCTTGGCCGAGGTGCGGGCCCGATTGCAGGAGTACGCCGAAAGGGGCGTCTTCCGCGGCCTCGCCGAGCGCCCGGCCCGCCGCCACCGGTACGAGTTCACGTTCCGCTGGCTGGCGCCGTCGCCGTTCACGCTGCGCTACGACCCCGCGTCAGGCATTCTTGCGTTCCGGGATCTGCTCCCGAACGTGCCGGCGCGGTCGCCTCTCGCGGGAGCGTTACGCCGTTTCATTCGAGGCCGTGCCGCGCCCGAACTGCCGCCGCATCGCCGAGTGGATCCGGAGCGCGCCGGCGTGCGCTGCTTCGTGCGGCGGGACGCCCTGTCGCTTGAGGTGGTGGCCCGCGAGGAGCACCACGGCTACGGTGTGAACCGGGCGGTGAACCTGGTCCACGAGATCTTCATGCATCTGCACACCTACTTTCCCGAGTACATGTGGGAGAACTTCGATGCGCCGCAGGAATGAGTACGCGAATCCCTTGCATCCGGCCCGCCGCGGGTCGCTTCGTTTCGTGACCGGATCGGCCGCCGGCGGAGGCTTCGTCCTGGCCGGCGCGCTGCTGGCCGCCACCGCGGCCGGCGCGCAGGAGCATCCGGCGGAGCCGCACGAGCACCCGGAGGCGCAGGCCCTGGAGAACCCGGTCGAAGCGACGCGGGCGTCGGTGACGACCGGACGGCAGCGCTACGTCTTCATGTGCCGCGAGTGCCACGGCAACCGCGGGCTGGGCGACGGCGACATGTCGCATGCGGGGGGCATCCCGTCGAACTTCACCGACGAGGTGTGGCAGCACGGTGCGAGCGACGGCGAGATCTTCACGGTGATCAAGGAAGGCGTGACCGCCGACATGCAGGGCTACGCCAACCGTCTCCAGGACGGGGACATCTGGCACCTCGTCAACTACATCAAGAGCCTGTCCCGTGACTGAGGGTGTGAGCTATCGCGCCATGCGGCCCGGCGAGGCCGGCGGCGTCTCGGCGCTTGTACTCTCGTCGTTCAACGAGTTCATCGGCCCGGAGTACACCGACGAAGGGGTCGCCGAGTTCCGCAGGTTCGTGGCGCCCGAGGCGCTCGAGGCGCGCGCCGCCGAGGACCACTTCGTCCGCGTCGCCACGGTGGACGGCGTCCTGGCCGGCATGATCGAGATCCGCCAGAACAATCACGTCGCGCTCCTCTTCGTCGACAAGGCGCACCAGCACCACGGCATCGCGAAGGGCCTGCTGCACGCCGCGCTCGCCGACGCTCGCGCCGCCGATCCCGACCTCGAACGGGTGACCGTCAACTCGTCGCGCTACGGCGTGCCGGCCTACGAGAAGCTCGGCTTCCGGCAGACCGGACCCGAGCGCGCGGTCAACGGAATCGCCTTCATCCCGATGGCGATGCAACTCGACGCGGACCTCTGAACGTGCGCGTCCCGTTCCTCGACCTGGTCGCCCAGCTCGAGACGACGCGGCCGGCCGTCGAGCGGACAGTGCTCGACGTCGTCGCGTCCGGGCGCTACATCGGCGGCCCGGTCCTCGAGGCGTTCGAGCGCACAATGGCCGAGTACATCGGCGTCGAGCACGCCGTCGGGGTATCCTCGGGCACGGACGCGCTGCTCGTCTCGCTGATGGCGCTCGACGTCGGCCCCGGCGACCTCGTCGTCACCACTCCCTACTCGTTCTTCGCCACCGCCGGCGCCGTAGCCCGGCTGGGGGCCACCCCGGTGTTCGTCGACATCGATCCCCGCACGTTCAACATCGACCCTGCCGCCCTCGCCGGCTGGTTCGAGCGCGAGGCGGAGCATCGATCGCGGGTCAAGGCGATTGTCCCGGTGCACCTGTTCGGGCAGTGCGCCGACATGGATCCGATACTGGAGCTGGCCGCGGCGCATGGGATCCCGGTGGTCGAGGACGCGGCGCAGGCGCTCGGCGCGCGGTATCCCAGTGACGGCAGCGACCGGCCCGCCGGCAGCATGGGAAGGCTCGCCTGCTTCTCGTTCTATCCGACGAAGAACCTGGGCGCCATGGGGGATGCCGGTCTTGTGGTCACCCGGGACTCCAGTGTGGCGGAACGGGTACGCGGGCTGCGGAACCACGGCGGGCATGCCGCCTACCGCCATCCCGAGGTGGGAGGCAATTTTCGCCTCGACACGTTGCAGGCGGCGATCCTGCACGCCAAACTGCCACACCTGGACGGCTGGCATGCCCGGCGCCGGGTGCGCGCCGGCTACTACGACAAGCACCTGACGGTTCCGGGTGTGGAACTGCCGGCGGTCGCCTGGGGCCGCGAGCGACACATCTACCACCAGTACGTCATCCGCGTGCCGGACCGGCGGGACGAACTGCGTGCCTACCTCGCGGGGCGGCAGATCGATACGATGGTCTACTACCCTGTGCCGCTGCATCTACAACCGTGCTTCCACCACCTCGGCCTTGCGACGGGTGCGTTGCCCCACAGCGAGGACGCCGTGGCCCGGTCGCTGGCGCTGCCGATCTATCCGGAGCTCACGTCGGTGATGCAGGATCGTGTGATCGAGGAGATCGCGGCGTTCTATCGGTAGGCCGACAGACGGGCGGTTCGATGCCGGCGGCGGCTGACAGGAGTTCCGGAGGCTGAGCGCCGCCGGATCGTTCGGGCGATCGACGACCTTCGACAGCGTCCACTCCGGGGGAGCGCCCCGAAGGGCGAGCTTCTCGGCCTGCGTCGGGTCCGCGCCGGTGACTACCGCATCGTCTACGAAGTCCTCGATGATGCCCTCGTCGTCCTCGTTGTGCGGGTCGCACATCGCAGGGAGGTCTATCGCCGCCGGTCACTCGGACGGGCTCCGGAACTTGAACGAGATGTTTCGCGCGAAATAAGATATCGCCATCTCGGCTTGGCCTCGACGGTCTGCGCCGTCCGCGGCTTGCCGCCGTCGAGGCGTTCCGAATCCCTGCGACTGAACGACAGACGTGCCCGGCAGGCGCAAACGCGGCAATCGCAAACGGTCGGTGCCGGCGCGCGCCCCCCGTGCATCCCCCCGGCGCCTGCTGGATCAGGCGCGCGAGGTCCTCGCCGCGGGAGAAGGGCGCAAGGCGCTCGATCTGATCCGGCAGGCGCGGGACCGGGACGACAGCCTGGCGGGGCTGCCGCTGGTGTCCTTCTGCGCCTCCATGCAGCGCGCCCGGCAACTCGCGGCGAAGGGCATGGACAAGGAAGCGGCCACCATGCGGGTCCGGGCGGACCGCTATCGGGAATCCGTTTCCCTGCCGGTGTTGTCGGAAGACGAGTGGGTCCAGTACGTCCGGTACCTGGACGGCGGGGACGCGCTGGCGGCCTACGCGGACCACCTGGACGGCGGGACGCCCCTGCCTCGCGTGGAGCGGGTGCTGGCGGACCGGCTGGTCGTCCAGCGGTTCTGGGTGGCTCTCGACGTCTTCGACGAGACCCACCCGCTGCGCCGGGACGCCGCGACGGTCAGGACCGGTCTCGACGCGATGGATGCCGGCGACTGGGCGCGTGCCGCCGGCCTTCTGCAGGGCGTGCCCCGGCGCTCGCCGTTCGCGGCCTGGCGTCTGTTCTGCAAGGCGATGGTCTGTTTCGGCGCGGGCGACGACGATGGGCTGCGCCGAATCCTCGATCGCCTTCCCGACGACTTCGCCCTGGCCCGCACGGTCGCCGAATGGTGGCGCCTCGTCGGCCGCGACGCCGCCGGCAACGGCCGCCCCGGGGCGCCAAAGGAGCCGGGGGGCAGGAACGGGCACGTGGCGGCCCTGGCCGGCGAGCTGAAGCGGGCACTGCACAAGGGGAACGTGCGTGCGGCGGGGACGGCAATCGAGCGTCTGGCCGACGCCCTCTACCCCGAGGACCCGGCGCGGGCCCGGATCGACCTGCTGGAGATCGCCGGGCTGGCCACCCTTCGGGACCTGCTCCCCGGCGGCGCGATAGAGCGTCTGTCGCGGCGCCTGTTGCCCGCCGAGCGGGTGATCGGCGTCGCGGCCCGCATCCTCCTCGCGAGGCAGCAGGTGGTGCCTGCAGCGTGGAATCCGGTGCCGGCCGTCGCGCTCGTCGACGTGCTGGCGGTGGAGTTTCCGCGGGAGCAGGATCGGGCCCTCGCACGGGCATGCGTGCTGGAGGCGCTGGCCCGCACGGGCCGGGCGGCCGTGCATCCGGACTTCCTGCCTCCCGAGATGGGGCCGGATCTGACCGCGCTGCTGGGCCGACCCGTAGAGGACCCCGGGATGGTCTTCGTCGAGCTGATGCTGGCGAGTCTCGAGGCCGACCCCGACAATCGCGACGGGTACCTCTTTCTGCTCGATCTGCTGCGGGGACGGAACGCCGGCAAACAGAGGGTCCAGCGTGTCCTGCAGGACATGGCGGACCGGTTTCCCGACGATTCGACCCCCTGGCTGGAGCTGGCCACCCTGCACTATGCGCGGAACGCGTACCGCCAGGCCGAGGGCGCGCTCGAGGAGGCCCGCCGGCGCGCTCCCCACGACGATCGGCTCCTGGATCTGCAGGCCGTCGGTTTCCTCAAGTCCGCCGATCGGAGCCGGAGGAAGGGGCGGTTCGCGCTTGCGGTGCGGGACCTGGAGCGCGCCGAGAAACTCGGGCGCAGGGTGATCGAGTCCGTCCTGCCGGCGAAATGGCTGCTGCTGGAAGTCGTGTCGGGCGACGCGGACACCTCCGCTACGGTCGCCCGCCATCTGGAGGGTCTGCCGCCGGGTGCGCAGCTGCGGATGCTGGCGCTGCTCCTCCGTGACCTGTACGACAACAACGACGTGAGGAACGTCAGACCGGAAATGGCCGATGCCGTGTGGCGCCTGCTGGCCGACGGGGTCTCTCTCGCCGGCGCGTGCGCGCCGGACGAGATCGTCCGGGTTCTCGAACCGCTGCCCGCCGAGCTCGACCTCCTCTACGACGATCGGCGCGTCGCGGCGACGTTCACGCGCTGGTGGCCCGCGCTCCTCGAACGCGTGGATGGAGAACGCCTGCCGGCCGTCCTCGACGTCCTGATGGACTGCGGCGGACAGCATGAGGTCCGCGTCGAGATCGAACGCCGGCTGCGCGGCGTCAGGAAACCCCGCCGCGATCCGCTGCTGCTCTTCTATCTGGCCGTGATCCGCTACGAGGAAGGCAGCGACCACGATGCCCGGCGTTTCCGGGACGTACTGAAGAAGGTGGACGCCGCCACCCGCGAGCGGCTGCGGTCGGCCGCCGCAAGACTCGCCCGGCACACGGAGGAACCGCTGCGCCACGCGCTGCAGACGTTCGATTTCGAACCCCTGGACGAGGGACCGGGACCGTTCGGCCCGGGACCGCCGCCGGGGCTGGAGGCTTTTCTGGCTGCGCTCGAGGAGCAGTTGCATACCGCGGGTCTGCCGCGCGAACCGGCCGCCTCGCTACGGGGGGCGCCGCCCGACCCCGGCGATCCGGCGCTGGTCGAACGGTTCCGGCGGGCGTTGACGGCGGACGCGGCGGACGCGCCGCGGGACGCCGGGCAACAGGGGATGTTGTTCGACCGGCAGATATACGACGATCTGGACCGCCTGGACGAACTGATCGACGACAACCGACTGCGCGGCGAGCCGCCGCCTGCGTTGCGGGAGCTCGCCGGGAATCTGCGGGCCGACCCGGCGGCGCGGCGGGAGCTGGATCGGCTGGCGCGCGACTGCCAGACGGCCGGCCTCCGTGACAGGCTGACGCCGGAGTTGCACGCCCTGCTGTTTCCCCGCAAGGGAAAACGGCGCCGCTAGAGCAGGACCATGCTTGTCCACTATCTCGTGCTGGGACTGTCCCCGTCGGCGACGGGGGAGGAGATCCGCGGGCGCTACCTGGAGCTGGTGCGCGCGCACCGGCCGGGCGCGGATCCCGAACGTTTCCAGCAGATCACCGCGGCGTACGAAGCCCTGAAGGACGACCGTGCGCGCGTGAAGACGGCGCTCCTGGGGATGGCCGCCTACGGCGACTTCGAGCTGGCGCTCGATGCGCTGGTGAAGGCTCGTCCGGCCCGCCGCGAGACCCCCGGCTTGCAGACCCTGTTGGCTGCGGAAGGGAAGCTGCATGAGTGAACCGGGAGGAGACTGGAAGCAGCGCGCCCTCGACGACTTCCGGCAGTGGCTCGATACGGCGGGCGAGGAACCCCCGGCGCACGGGGAATCGGACGCGGGCGACTGCGACCTGCGCGATCTGTTCGCCGAGTTCGCCGCCCTGCGGCAGGAGATCCGGCTGCAGAACCGGGAGCAGGCCAGGGCGGGCCGGGAGCTGGCGGCCGCGGCGGAGCGCTACGACACCGCCGCCCGTCAGGCGGCGCGCTGCGACGAGACGCTGGCCGCGTTCGAGCAGCGCGTGTCCCGAACCGCCGAGGACCGTTGCCTGCTCCAGACCCTGGAGGTGCGCGACGCCCTGGTGCGGGGCCGGGACGCCGCGGTCCGGCTGCGGGATCGGCCGCGTCTGTTCACGCGCCCGCCGCGGGGCGCCGCGGGCGTCGTCGAAGGCTACGAGCTGGCGATCGGCCGTTTCGATCGGGTGCTGTCCCGGTTCGACGTGCGGCCCGTGCAGACCGTGGGACGACCTTTCGACGGCCGGGTCATGCACGCGGTGGAGGCGCGCCGCGTCGGCCGGATCGACGACGGCGTGGTGGTCGAGGAGTTGAGGAGCGGGTTCGTGCGGCGCGACGACGTGCTGCGTCTGGCCGACGTTGCGGTCAATCGACGTCACGAGGAGGGTTGATGCCGTCGGAAACCAGGGCAACAGACGACGAAACCATCATCGGCATCGATCTGGGCACCACGAACTCGGAGGTGGCGATCATCTCCGGCGGGAAGCCCTCGATCGTGGAGGAGGGCGGCGAAGCCATCCTGCCGTCGTGCGTGGGACTCGACGACGCCGGCGCGGTCATCGTCGGGGGCCGGGCCCGCAACCAGGCCGCTGCCGCCCCCGAGCGGACCGTGCTCTCGGTCAAGCGCCTGATGGGCTCCGGGACACAGGTGCGGATGGGGGACGGCGCCTACACCCCCCAGGAAATCTCGGCCTTCATTCTCAAGGCGCTCAAGGAGCGGGCGGACCGCGCGCTCGGCCGCGACGTGCGCAAGGCGGTCATCACCGTCCCGGCCTACTTCACCGACGCGCAGCGGCAGGCGACGCGCGAAGCGGGGGAGATCGCCGGCCTGACCGTCGTGCGGATCATCAACGAACCGACGGCCGCCGCGCTCAGCTACGAGAGCGGCGGCGCGGGAAGCCGCACCCTCCTCATCTACGACCTGGGCGGCGGGACCTTCGACGTCTCGGTGGTGCGCATCGAGCAGGGCGTGGTCGAGGTCCTGGCCACCGCCGGCGACAACCAGCTCGGCGGCGACGACTTCGACGCGCTCGTCCTCGAACGCCTGAACGCGCACGTCGAGAAGGAGCTCGGGGTCGAGAACGCCCGTGAAGACCGCCTGCTGCAGGCGCGGCTGCGGCGGGCCGCCGAACGCGCCAAGATCGCGCTGTCGGATCAACCCTACGTGCGCGTCGAGGAGGACCACGTCGCCACGGTGGACGGCGAGGCCAGGCATCTCGCCTGCGAGCTGACCCGCGCCGACTTCGAACGCGACCTGGAGCCGTTCCTCGACCGTTCGCTCCAGGCCGTGACCACCGCGCTGCAGGACGCCGGCATACGGCCGAGCCAGCTCGACCGCGTGCTGCTGGTGGGCGGTTCCACCCGTATTCCGCGCATCGCCGCCGTCCTCACGGAGCGGCTGGGGCAGGAGCCGCACGGCGAGGTCGATCCGGACCTGTGCGTCGCGCTCGGGGCCGGCGTGCAGGCGGGGATCGAGATGGGCCAGGACACGCAGGCCGTGCTGGTCGACATCACCCCCTACACCTTCGGCACCAGGGCGGAGGGGGAGCTCTACGGCAGGCCGTACGCCCACCAGTTCGTACCCCTCATCCGGCGCAACAGCAAGCTGCCGGCCACCCGGACGGAGGTGTTCTTCACCCTGTTCGAGGACCAGGAAGAGGTGGAGATCAAGGTCTATCAGGGGGAGGATCCGGACGCCCTGAAGAACGTGGAGATCGGCACCTTCCTGTTCAGCGGCCTGAACCAGCGCGAGGGCGCCCACGAGCAGGGCCTGCTCTTCACCTACAGCCTGGATCTCGACGGGCTGCTGCACGTCCACGCGCGGGAACGGGCGACCGGCCGGGAGCTGCGCGGCGTCGTGGAGAACGCCATCGGGCGCTCCACCGAGGAGGCGCTCGGCGCTGCGAAGGAACGGGTCTCCGCGCTCTGGGGCGAGGCGGGCGAGGGGGTCGAGGCGGGCGCAGAGCCCGCCGGGGAGGCCGCCGGCGGCGCGGAACCGTCCCCGTCGCCGGCCGCCGTTCCCCCGGACGTGGCCAGGGAGGCCGAGGAGATCCTGGCACGGGCCGAGCAGGCGCTCGAGGCCGCACCGGCCGAGGACCGCGAAGAGATGATCAACCTGATGGAGGATCTCCGCGATGCCGTCAAGGAGGGCCGCGCCGAGCAGGCGGCCGAGCTGCGGCGCGAGCTCGACGAGATCCTCTTCTACCTGGAATAGCGGACATGGAACGCTGTCCGACCTGCGGGGCCCGGCATGCCGGCGGGCCGTCCTGCCACCGCTGCCGGACGGACCTCCGCCAGGTGCTGGCGATAGAACGGGCCGCGGGCCGCCACCGGCAGGAGGTCCGCGCCGCCCTCGATCGCGGTGATCGCGCGGAGGCCCGCGCCCACGCCGGCCGCGCTTGCGCGCTGCACCGGTCCCTCGAGTCCCTGACCGCGCTCGCGGTGGCCGCCCTGGCGTCCGGCGACTTCCCGGCGGCGCTCCGGCTGTGGCGGGAGATTCGGGCAGGGTCCGGTCCGATCGAGCGTCAGTAGTCGACGCGGGGCGGGACCGGGAATCCGTTGGAGTAGATCGTCTGATAGCGAAGCCGCATGCCGTTCTCGTCGAGCCATCCCAGGGACTGCTGAAAGAGCGCCGGCTCCGGATAGCCCGGAGGGACGGTGCCCTCCAGAACGTAGAGCTTGTTTTCGTGCATGTAGATCGACACGAACGTACGGGATCGGTCGGCGTTGTTGGTGAGATGCAACTGGTGTCCTTCGACAAGATCCGTGAAGTTGTAGCCCAGGTGCGTGACCCGGGCGTCTCGCTGCAGGAACGTCCAGGTCGCATAGATGAGGGCGCCTCGCACGTCGTGCCGCCAGTACCCCTCGCCGGTGAGCCCGCCGCCGCTGCATCTCTCGGCGCCCGGAGGGCAGTTGCCGGCCTTCTCCACGAGTATTCTCTCGGCGTGGTTGTAGTCGGCCACCGTGACCGTATAACGGCTCGGGCCGACCTCGGCGGCATAGACGCGCGCCGGCAGTTCCGCCCCGAACTCCGAGAGCCAGGTCGTCTCCGTCACAGTGGGCTGACCGGGAAAATTGCACGTGAAGCGATCTTCGAGATTCTCGAACTCGGTCCATTCCTGCGCCGACGCGGGCGCCGAAATCGACAGGATTGACGCCGCCACAATGACTGGAATCAGGCGCATTTGGTCCTCCGCTTCCCCGGTTGCCGCTGAAAGGGCTACCCTAACCCTCATCGGTCGCCCCCGCAAGGCGGCGGCCGGGCGTTCGGGCACGTGCGGGATCCTCTCTCCGAGCTACACGGGTCCGAGGACGGCGGCGTCGGCGTCCCGCATCCAGGCGGTTCGTACCTTCGTCTCCTTGCGGTCCGCGACTCCCCGGCTGCGCTGCGACTGTGGCGGGAGATTCGGGCCGGTTCCGCTCCGGCCGGGCGTCAGTAGTACTGCCGCACGTAGCCGTAGGACCGGTCGAACAGCTCCCGGTCCTGGTGCAGGCGGTACTTGAACAGCGTCTTGCGGAGCGCCTGCTTCACTTCCCGCTCGCCGGCGCGGGTGGTCTGCCAGCCCGCGAAGCGGACGTGGCGAACGATCTCGTCGATGTCGTTGACCACACGCTCGACGATGATCGGCGTGCGGTCGTTGCGCGCCTTCTCGAACAGCTCGGTCAGGGCGGCCCGGCCGCGTTCCTCGGGCGTGGCGGGCGGGGTGGTCCGTTCGGCCTCGACGACGTCGCGGGCGAGGTCGAGCAGCGACTTCAGGAACTCGATGCTGACCAGCAGGCCCTGCTCGTGCTTCTGCCGCAGCGCTTCGAGCCGCTCGCCGAGGGCGCGGAAGCGCGGATCGTGCAGGTGCGCGCGGAGGCGGGCGGCGACCTTGATCTCGATCTCCTTGGACTTCTTGTCGGGGTCGGGCGCACCAAGCACCGCGTCGAGCACGTCGCCGTCCAGCACCAGGGTCTCCAGGTCGTCGCGGACGGCGTCGACGTGGACGTGGCGGTGGATGAGCTCGATGGTCTTCGCGCCGAGGGCGTGCCACAGGAGCTTGCCGGCGCCGGTGGAAGGCTTCACCGATTCGTAGACCTGCCCCAGCCAGCGGTGGTCGGCCTCGTACGGCTCCAGGTCCGGATCGGGGGAGACCGCTTCCCAGAGCCGGGCCAGGTAGCTGTAGTCGGCGGCGAAGCCGTCGCGCGCCGCGTTGTCGGGCAGGCACTCCTGGGCGGCGATCAGTCCCTCGTAGCCGGTGACGGTGCGGTCCACGCCGGGGAACCACGCCAGGCATTTCTGCACCGCCGCAGGGAGCGCGGCGGCCAGCTCGTTGAGGTTCGTGACGACGCGGACGATGCCCTCCTCGTCGAACTGGATCGCCTGCGCCACGTCGTCGAAAGACGCCCAGGTAGTCGACGATCAGTCCGTGCGTCTTGCTCTCGCCGTACGGCCGGTTCGTGCGGCAGATGGCCTGCAGCAGGGTGTGGTCGCGCAGCGGCTTGTCCAGGTACATCGCCTGCAGGAGGGGCGCATCGAAGCCGGTGAGCAGCTTCGACGTGACGATCAGGATCTTCAGCGGGTCGTGCGGGTCGCGGAAGCGGTCGAGCAGCCGTTCCTCGGCGTCGCGGTTCCTGCGCCACGCGGCGTACTGCTCCTCGCCGGACTTCACGTCCATCACGACGTCGGACATCTCGGCCGGCAGCACCCGGTCGAGCGCCTGCTTGTAGAGCACGCAGGCCTCGCGGTCGTAGGTGACCACCTGCGCGCCGAAGCCGTTGGGCGCCACCTTCTCCTGGAAGTGCCGGGCGACGTCGGCGCAGATCCGCGCGACCCGCTCCGGCGTCTTCAGCAGCACGGCCATGCGGGCCGCGGTCTGCGACAGCCGTTCCCGGTCCAGATCGCTCAGGCCGCCGGTCAGCTCCCGGTACTCGGCGTCGATCGCGTCGCGGTCGACGTGCAGTTCCGGCAGGCGCGGCTCGAAGTGCAGCGGCATGGTCGCGCCATCGCGGATCGACTCCTCGAAGCCGTAGCGGCTCAGGTAGCCGTAGTCGTCCTCCTCGGCGCCGAAGGCGTGGAAGGTGTTGCGGTCGGCGCGGTTGATGGGCGTCCCGGTCAGGCCGAAGAGGAACGCGTTCGGCAGGGCGCGCCGCATCCGGCGCCCGAGGTTGATCTCCTGGCTGCGGTGCGCTTCGTCGGCCAGCACGACGATGTTATCGCGGTCGTTCAGCACGCCCTCCTGTGGTGATGATGATCTTGCGGGCGTCCTGCGCCAGCCGCCGCTCCAGCTCCTCGCAGGTACCCGCCTGCTCCAGGTTCGGGGCGCCGGCC
Organism: Vicinamibacterales bacterium; assembly: GCA_965222905.1. GTDB lineage: Bacteria > Acidobacteriota > Vicinamibacteria > Vicinamibacterales > UBA8438 > WTFV01. The sequence continues at coordinate 2,369,457 of OZ244976.1, forward strand.
GCGTGGAACGTGCCGGCGATCTGCGTGTCGAGGTCGACCCGGTCCACCACGATGATCACCGTCGGGTTCCCCAGCGCCGGGTGCAGCCGCAGCTTGCGCGCCGCGAACAGCATCAGCAGCGACTTGCCCGAGCCCTGGAAGTGCCAGATGAGGCCCTTCTTCGGATGGCCGACGACGACGCGGTCGACGATGCGGTTGGCCGCTTCCACCTGCTGGTAGCGGGCGACGATCTTGGCGCGCCGCTTCCCCTTGCCGGTGGCGTAGGCGGTGAAGCTGCCGAGCAGATCCAGCACCGTCTCCGGCCGGAGCATCGACGAGACGGCCCGTTCGATCCGGTCGAGCGCCGGCCGGTCGGCGTCGTCGCCGGTCCCCCACGGTCCCCACCGATCGACCGGCAGGCCGATCGAACCGTAGCGCAGGTCCTTCCCCTCGGTGGCGACCGAGCAGAGGTTGGGCACGAACAGCTCCGGCACGTGGTGCTCGTAGTCGTCGTGGATCTGCGCCGCCCCGTCGAACCAGCTCTGGCTCGACCGCACCGGCGTCTTCGCTTCGACGACCACCAGCGGCAGGCCGTTGATCAGCAGCACCAGATCCGCGCGCCGCTCGTTCGCGCCCGAGCGCACGGTGTATTGCGTGGTGACGACGTACTGGTTCCGCTCGATGTCGTCGAGGTCGATGAGCCGCACCGTGACGTGCTCGCCGTCCGCGCCGAACGGCATCGACCGCTCGCCGGCGAGCCACGCCGCGAACTCCTCGTTCGCCTTCACCAGCCCGTCCGTCCGCACCCCCATCAGGATTGCCCGCAGCCGGTAGAGCACGTCGTCGGCCCGGTCGGGCTGCGCCGCGATCTCCGGGTTGAGGCGGATCAGCGCGTCGCGCAGGTGATCCTCGACGAGCACCTCGTGCACCTGCCGCGGGAGTTGCCCTGGCGCGAGGTAGTGCCAGCCGAGGCCGGACAGCGCGCCGTGCCGGCGGGCAAGGCCGGGGCCGACCGTTGTGTGGTGGGTGACGCCGCCGCAGAGGATGTCGCGGACGAACGCTTCGACCGTGTTGGATTCGGTGAAGGTCATGACAGGCAGCGGCTACATGGTACTCGTGTGTATCATGAGATTGCTGGGCGCATGACCATCATCAGGGATCCGACGGTTGGCACGAGGCCGGCGATGAACCCCAGCGCGTACATCGAGACATCGGTCGTCAGCTACCTCACGGCCCGCTCCTCTCGCGATGTCGTGGTCGCTACCTATCAGGATGTCACGCGCGAATGGTGGCGTAGTGCACGGACCAGGTTCATGCTGTTCGTCTCCGAGCTCGTGATCGCCGAGGCCGGCACTGGCGACCCCGATGCCGCGCGCGCTCGCCTGGAGATTCTCGAGACGATCCTGCGTCTTCGCGCAAGCCGGAACGCCACGGAACTTGCCCGGAGCCTGTTGGACCTCGGCGCCGTGCCGCGCTCAGCCGGTGACGATGCCGCGCACATTGCCATTGCCGTCACCAACGGCATCGACTATCTGGTCACGTGGAACTTCCGGCATATCGCCAACGCCACCATGCGACCCAGAATCGAAGACGCATGCAGGAGGGCAGGCTACGACCCGCCGGTCATCTGCACGCCCAGCGAACTTCTGGAGGCCCCATGAAGACGATGCACACGGATCCGATCATCGATGAACTCCGGGCCGTCCGAGACGAGCATGCGGCCCGGTGCGGCTACGATATCGAGGCAATCTTCCGGGACATACGAGCCAGAGAGGAGGCCTCGGTGCGCGATTACGTCTCGCGTCCGGCACGCAGGACGCCTGCGAGTGGGGGCACGGACAAGGAAGCCACGTTCGGCCACTACATGATTGGGGTCTTCGATGTCCTTGGGCAGAGTCGGAAGCTTCAAGAGCAAACCGGAGTACAGCTAAGCGACGATCCGGCCGAACGCCAGCGCGTGGTCGCCAATCTCAAGGACACCGCGGGTGTCGTGATCGGATTCAGGCGCCTGTTCAGGAGATTCTTCGAGACAGCCACCCGGTCCACCGGCCGCGCCGAGTCTCTACCCGAACCCCAACGGACCGAGATGCTGGCGGCAATGGCCAGCCACGTCCTGCTCTGGGGGGTGTCGGACGCTATCTTCGTGGCTGTTCCGCTCATGTGGGACCGGCATCCCGCCGCGCGCGTAGTCGATGTGTTTCGGTCCTTCCTGGCGGCCGGCAGCATGTGCTCGTGGGGCTTGCCAAGAACCATCCGATCCGAGGAGGCATGGAAATCGGTACCGGAATCGATTTGGAGCCCGGCGAAATCTACGGCCAAGCCCTTGAGGCGGCGTACCACCTTGAGTCTCAAGTTGCGGGGCACCCCCGGATCGTTGTTGGACCGAGGTGCGTGGAGTTCTTGAGGGCCGTGAAGCGTCGCAAAGACGCCTCTGACGTCAGTTCCAGAATGGCTGCCAGCGGTGCGGACTTGTGTCTCTCGATGCTGCGGGAAGATGCCGACGGCCGTACCATCGTTGATGGACTCGGCCAAGCGATGCTGGAGCAGGCCCGGGAGGTACCGGACCTTCGCGAGCAATTCTCGCCGGCGTACCACAATGTTCGGACGCAGTGCCGGGACTTCCGTGATGCTGGAGACGGGAAACTCGCGTCGCGATACGAGGCTCTCCGCGCGTACTTCGACGAGCGCGCCCCGCACTGGCGCACTGGAGAACGGTGATGGATTGCGGAAGCGGGGGTCGTGCAGGTGTCTGCGCAGGCGGTTGGCAACCTTGATCTCGATCTCCTTTGATTTCCTGTCGGGGTCGGGCGCGCCGAGCACCGCGTCCAGCACCTCGGCGTCGAGCACCAGCGTTGTGTAGCTGCCGAGCAAGTCCAGGACCATGTGCGGGCGAAGCATCGACGAGACGGTCCGTTCGATCCGTTCGGGCGCCGGCGTGTCGGCGTCGTCGTCCGTCCGCCCGGGTTCCCGGAGATCGAGCCACCGCCGCGAGCTCCTCGTTCGCCTTCACCAGCCCCGTCCGTTCGCACCCCCATCAGAATGGCGCGCAGCCGGTAGAGCACGTCGTCGGCCCGGTCGGGCTGCGCCGCGATCTCCGGGTTGAGGCGGATCAGCGGGTCCCGCAGGTTATCCTCGACGAGCACCTCGTGCGCCTGCCGCGGAAGCTGCTGCGGCCCGAGATAGTGCCAGCCGAGGCCGGAGAGCGCGCCGCGCCGGCGGGCCAAGCCAGGGCCGACCGTCGTCTGGTGGGTGACGCCGCCGCAGAGGATGTCGCGGACGAGCGCCTCGACCGTGTTCGATTCGGTGAAGGTCATGGACTGGCCGCCGGCCGGCGCAACGGCGCGAGCGGGAAACATGCGACCGTCGACAAGCGCAGCTCACCTGCCGCCGACCGCAGCCAACCGCCGCTCGCGATCAGCGGCGAACGCAAGGCACGCCCGGATGTCTTCACGGGTCAGATCGGGAAAGTCCCGGAGCAGATCGTCCTCGGACATGCCGGACGCGAGATAATCGAGAACGTCGGTCACCGTCATGCGCAGGCCACGGATGCAGGGCTGTCCTCCGCGCTTTCCAGGCTCGATGGTGACGCGGTCTCGGTGCGTCATTGCCTCAGCCTACGTGACGCCTGAGCCACCGATCAAGCAGCAGTCGCGCGTCGATTGGGTGTTGTCGCGGTTCGGGGCCGGTCCGTGCTGCACGTGCGCACCTTCCGATGGCATCCGATGGCTCCGAGCGACCCTTCATGGGACAATGATCATCAAATCCGGGGGCAGCGCTGAAGGCTATCATCAGAAGTCGGGCTTGGCGGGGGCCAGCCATCCCGCCCGGGGAAATGCTGCTCGAAGAGTTCATGAAGCCGCTTGGCCTCCACGACGCCGAAGCCGCGGCGCGGCTGGGGATTTCCGCCAATCGTCTCAAGGGAATCGTGGCCGGGAAGCGCCGGATCACGGCGGACACGGCCCTGCGATTGTCGCGGTTGCTGAAGACCTCGTCGCGGTTCTGGATGCAACTCCAAGCGAAGTGGGATCTGCACCCGGCGACCAGACGGGTCACGTCGTAGGGGGACGGCAGCGCAAAGTGATGGCGCCAACCCCTCCACCGACCGTGTCTCCGGTTCCTGCGACGGGTTCCGAAACAGCCGTCGAGGACTCGTACGAGATCACGCAACGTGCGATCTCCGAATTGCGTCGCATCGGGGGATTGACCTGGGCCGAACTTGGCCAGCTCTTCGGCGTATCGCCACGGAGAATTCATTCCTGGGCCAGCGGCGGGACTCTGGATGCCATCACGGAGGAGTGCCTGCTACGGGTTCTCGACGTCGTGCGCGGCGCGGATCGAGGTGACGCACGGAGCAACCGGATGGCCTTTTTCGAGGTGGCTGGTGGCGAGACACCTTTCGAGCTCCTGGCGTTGCAGAAGCTCGAGGAGGCTCGAGCGATCCTGGGGCCGGGCCCGGGTCGTCGGCGCCCGGAACTGCGCGAACTCGATGCCGCGACCAAGGCGGAACGCAGACCGCCTCCTCCCGAGGAGCGCATCGACGCGTTGAACGACAGTGTCCACGAGGATCTTGGACGCGGTCGCGCCGCCCGGACCGTGAGGAATATGCGGCGTGAACGAGGCTCACCGGGTTCGCATTGACGTCGAAAATGATCGGCTCGACCTGGACACCTGTCCAAGCGCGACGTGTGATGTGACACCTCGATGTGAGGAACGGCTCCGACTTCCTCGTCGGCCCGTTCCTTGCTCCGTGGTCACGCGAAGGTGCGGATCTGGAGGTTGTCCAGAATCGTGCGCAAGTGCGACAGTCGGTCCGCCAAACTGCTTGCCAGCGCGTCGTCGATGACTTGAACGGCGCCAGCGATTCGAGCCTGCTGGGCAGTGGGAGGAAACGGAAATAGCATGGCGCGCAGTCGGTCCGCCGGCAAATGAGGAATAGTGGTCTCGCCGGTTTGCGTGATGAATCGGCCTGTCCAGGAGTAGTAGCGAAGACAGTGAAGCAAGTACTCCGGGACATCACGGCCGTCGAAGCGTCGAAGACGGTGCAATGCCTTCTGGTAGCAGGCGCCGGGAACTTGATCTCGCCACAGTGCGGATTTCCCGACGTGCCTTCCTTCGCAGGCGAGGATATCGCCGTGTCGAAGCTCGAACTTTCGCCGTTCGGAATCGGACATCGACATCGTGGCCACGTCGCTCAGATCGAAGGCGTTCCATCGAACGTTGGCGTTACGGACGTAGGGGACTTGAAGGTTACCGGTCCGAGCGGTTCGAGCGGATTTAGACATCATCTTCCCGAGCTGGACTTCGTAGCGGTTGCCGAGGGGGGCGACGTCCCACGATGCGGGCAACGGGCCGATCGGGGTGTCGACTCGTGGTTCGTGGGTCGCGCGACCCTGATAGAGAAAGAAGATCAGGGCTTTCCGCGCGCTCATGCCCGCCAGGCGAACCTTCAATGCCGCCTCTTGGGATTCCAGGACTGATTGGCAGGCTGAGGCGAGGCGGTGCTGTTCCGTCAGCGGCGGCAGGGCGAACTCTTGTCTTGCCAAGGTCGTCCAGTTGATCGTGGGCGAAAGTGAGCCGACAGATATCGCTTTCGCGCGCTCCATGAACATGTCGCTCTGCATGAAGAACGGCAGAAACTGAGGCGTAACAACCGAGGCTTTCGCCCTCAGTACCATTGCGTGCGCAGAGCAAATGCCGTCGAAGTCGGCGACTGCCAACTTACGTTGATACACGCGACGTCGACCGAAGATGATGTCCCCCTTTCGGAATAGGAGTTTCGTCGCCTTCACATCGGCCGGAGAGCCCCAACGCCGTATCGCCAGCGAATCGGAGTCGAGGTGCTCAAGGCCGACATAGCGCTCGACCCCAGCATGGGCTGGATCATCAATCCGGTCGTTCACACAAACCGCCATCTCTCCGAATGCTACCCGTGTCCAACCCGGCTTGACCTTGCCATTACCCATCGGACCAGCCTTCGGCGACGGCACGGTTCAACATCTCTACAACGTCATCCATCTGTCGCCAGAACTCGGAACTGCCGGCGTCGAAGTCCGCCCACGCCTGTCGCAGATCGCCGTGGGTGTCGTCCTCGGCGACGGGGGCCGAGACCGGCCGCACGTAACGCCGAATCGACAGATTCCCGTCGTTGGCCAGCACCTGCTCCGTGGTTGCCACCGCCGCGAACCCCGGCTCGTCGGGGAACGCCCGGTATGCCTTCAGAACCCGGTCCTAATGCTCCGCGGTCAGGAAGCTCTGCGCGCGCTCCCGCGCCACTTCGCGCACAGCGTCGATGAGCAGCACCTTGCCGCGCCGGTCGGGTTCCTTCCGGGTGCGGCAGACGATGACGCACGCCTCCATCGGCGAATTGTAGAAGAGGTTCGGGCCGAGGCCGAGCACGCACTCGACGAGGTCGCGGTCGATCAGCGCCCGCCGCATCGCCTCCTCCTCGTTGCGGAAGAGGACACCGTGCGGAAACAGGATGGCGCAGCGACCGGTCTGCGGGTCGAGGCTCTTCAAGATGTGCTGGAAGAAGGCGTAGTCGGCCCGTCCCTGGGGTGGCGTGCCCAGGACGTTGCGGCCCCAGGGGTCGTGCCGCCACGCGTCGCGGTTCCAGGTCTTGATGGAATACGGCGGATTGGCGACGACCACGTCGAACGTCATCAGACCGTCACGCTCGATGAAGGCGGGGTCGCTCAGGACGTTGCCGACCGCGATGCGGAAGTCCTCGACGCCGTGCAGCACGAGGTTCATGCGCGCGATAGACGCCGTCGTGCCGATGATCTCCTGGCCGTAGAGGCCGAGAGTCCGCGCGTCGCCGCCGTTGCGCTGCACCTCGGCCAGCGCGGAGATGAGCATGCCGCCGGTGCCGGCGGTCGGGTCGTAGATGCGCTCGCCCGGCCGCGGCGCGAGCATCTGCGCCATCAGGTGCACCAGCGTGCGGTTGGTGTAGAACTCCTGCGCGGTGTGGCCGCTGTCGTCGGCGAACTGCTTGATGAGGTACTCGTAGGCGTTGCCCAGCTCGTCCTCGGGCACCGCGGCGAGGCTCAGCGTGTGCTTCGAGAAATGCTCGATCAGGTCCTTGAGCGTCACGTCCGGCATCTGCGCCATGTCCGTCCACGGCGCGTTGCCGAAGACGCCGGCCAGGCGTTCCGGGTTGGCCGTCTCGATGGCGCGGAACGCGCTCCGCAGCGTGCGGCCCACGTCGCGCGCCGCGCCGCGGACGTCGGACCAGTGGGCGCCGGCCGGGATGGTGAACCGGTCGTCGGCCGTCGCCCGCGCATAGTCCTCGTCGCCGGTTTCGTCGAGGGCGCGCCGGTATTCCTCGCCCCAGACATCGGAGAGGCGCTTGAAGAAGAGCAGCGGGAAGACGTACTGCTTGTAGTCGCCGGCGTCGATCAGGCCGCGCAGGAGGTTGGCCGCGCCCCAGAGGTACGATTCCAGCGCCTGCTGGCCCAGGTGTTCGACGGCTGCTCTCACCGCAGCCCGTCCCTTCGCGACCCTGACGGCCAGCGGACGGACGTCACGCAGAGGAAGCGCTTCCTCGACATCAGGATCGTCGACAACCGGTTGAGCAGGTTGATCTCGATGCCGGATCTTGCGCCGGTGGCGTGCGGTTGCATCTCGAAGGGTGGCGAGCAGCTACGACTGGGTCCTGCGCCGTCGCCGGATGCTAGATCCTGCGCCTGACCATGTGCAAGCACACCCGGCCGGATGTTCGCCGCCCCGACATGGCGCGAGCGCCGACTCATGCGGTCGAGACCGGCGTGACGAAGTCGTCCCGCATGCGGAACGCGGCGGACGAACCCTGTTCGACGAGAACGTCGAGCAGGGCGAGGACGGCGTCGCGAATCGGGCGTCGGCGCTTGAGCTCGCGCGGCCGTCCGTACACGTGCCGCCGCAACAGGACCTCGAGCATGAAGACAGTGTTCGTCTTCCTCAGCATGCGTTGGGCTTCTCCTGCCTGGAGCTGCTCGGCGATGCGGGCAAACGCTTCAGGCAGGGATTGCTCGCCGACGTGGTACAGGAACCGGACGTAGGCGTCCAGCACGACGGAAGACCGCGGCAAGTGCTTGAACAACGCGTGAACGCGATGCGCATGCCCCTCGAGACTCCTCCAGTGGCGAACGTCGTCCCGCCACGATGATCCGAGGAAAATCGCGGACACCATCTCGCTTCCGTGCTGGCGGCCGCCGTCATCCATCCGGGCCAGCCACGTAGCGCGCCTCAAGCTGTCGGCGAACAACCCCCACACGAACCAGAATTGTTGCGTATTCGGCTCGCGATCCTCGACGGCGATCAGGCCTTCGATGATCCAGTGGATCTCCCGCGGGTGAGAGTCGACCGCGTCAAGCAGGGGTTGAAGTATGCTCCGGGCCGCATCCGCCGACGTCCGCAGCACGAAACTCTGGAGGAGTTCCGATATGTTGCGTTCGCGACTACTGCTCTCGTGATCACGTTCGCGGTCGTCGTCCGAATCCCACCATCGGACGAGCGTCCGCGCGGTTCGCGCGAAGGCCCCGACGGCTTCGGAGGCGGCCGGCGCCCGACTCAGGATCGCCAGGATGCCCCCGTTCGCCTCCGCACCGAACCATGTTGCAATGTCCAACGTCTGGTACGCATCCGTCGCGATCTCCCCATCGCGCCAGAAGTGTTCTCGGACGGTGGAAGCCGCTTCGGCCTCGAGTTCCTCGGTTCGTCGGCGCTGACCATACGGAAGTTCGGTTTCCGCGCCTTGTGCCCGATCGACGAGTGTTGCTTCGACGGCGAGTGCATTCACGCAGCGCATGACCAATTCGCGATCCCTCGACCATAGCGTCCTGGCGACGCCCCATACCGCATGCCGCCGCACTTCGTCGACTGGATGGGTTAGCGCGGCTATGAACGCCGGACGCACGCGCATCTGCTGCGCCGTGGAGAGCGGTTTGTCCAGCAGTAGCGAAACGACGAAAGCGCACGAACGGTCCGCAGACATCTCGTGCAGTTGGATATGCGCAACCAGATTCTGGACGTTCGCCTGCCGCAGCACCTCGGAACAGACGACTTCCACGCACCAATCCCGCTCTTCACCCGACATCTCGGCCCAGTGATCGCGGACGCAAACAGCCGCGACGATGCCCGGCCCACCCTGGGCCATGTCGAGCTCATCATTACCGGGACGCGCGACTTCCCACGTTCGGGCCAAGTCCAACCGCTGTCGCCACTCTGCCGGATCGTACTTTCCGGCCTCTTCGTTCTTGAACACGTGCAAGGCCCACATGACGAGACCGAGACCGGTTTCCGTTGCACTGAATCCGGCGGTTCTCTCCTCCACCATTTCCTTGACGTCCGGTTCCGGTTCTTCGAGCTCCAATCGAACTTGGCGCGCAGGGTCGGCCGGCGCCGCGTCGGTAGTGTCTTCTGCTTTCGTGGCGACGACCTCGGCGACGGAATAGCGGCGCAGATCCATACGGTGCATCGAGAGTCGCCAGACACGATCGTCGTCGGTCTGTTCGGCAGCCGGTGGCAGGGCGTCACGATGCCGGTCGAGGCTCTCCTGGACTCGGTCCGCGACCGGTCCCAACTGGAGATTCGCTATCGCCGTCTCGAGGTCCCGGCGCCGGTGCGGAAGGGCGTCAGCCTCCTTCCGCTCGGCTTGGTACACGATGTTCTCATTGCGGCCCGATGGGAAGCTCGGCAAACGCGACGGCGACTCCGACTCCATCACCAGGCGATGGCGATCGAGCCGGATACACGCGGGAGAACTCAGCAGGACGAGGAGCGCTTCCCCCGCCGCATGTGGAAACGCGGTCGCGACACTGGCTACCACCCCCGTCAGCGCGGCGGAGCGGCTTCTCCGAAGGAGATCGACAAGTATGGCATCCAGATCGGCGGGCCGTGCTTTCGCTGAATCGAGAAGCCACCGCTCGAGAGCCATCAACAGGCATTGCAGGACGTACGGACCGACCGAAGTTCCGCGGTGCCATTGCCAGAGCCGGGAATTGGTCCATTGCTTTCGCGACGTTCCGTCCGCGAATACGAGCTGGATTTCGAACGGTGGCTCGACGTGGTCGTCGTTTACGCGCGGATGTGCGTACCCGTCCGCACTGTGGTTGAAGACGGCAATCAGAAAGTCCAGCCCCTTGCCGCGGTGATATCGCAGGAGCGGCAACCACGGGCCCCGATATGCGCTGGCGGGGAAATACCTGTGACTCAAGTGTTCGTTCAGGCCGAAGAGGGTTTCGAGCGACCTTCTGTGGTACCGCCTGCCCCGAAGGTCGGCTTCGGAACACAGAAGGTAATCGGACGCGACGGAGATGAGGAGGTCCGGAAAATCCCTCGCCGCCGGCATGCCTTCCACGCCGTTGAGCACGATGTCACGGAGAGCATCGGCCGTGGGATCTCGCCTGTCGTTCTCGCCGGCGCCACGCAGCAGGGCTTCGAACCGTGCCGCATCGGCCCGGGGAATGTTCGCGATCACGCTCAGCGTCTGCCGGCTGGCGTTTTCCGACCTGTACGTGTCGAAGTTCGGTAGAAGCCGGTGCGCGATCGCCGCGGCGGATTCCGCGCCGGCCGGGTACGGGTCCCACCAGGCGACGCCGCTGGCCCAGTCCTTGATGAGGCCGAGCAGCAGCAGTGGTTCGGTTGCCGTGAGCGCTCGAACCTGGGTCTGCACGATGCTCAGCACCGAAGCCCACGCCGGCCCGTCGGGAACGTTCAACAGTGTCCCTTGGCGCGCGTCCTCTGGCAGCCATCTCGGGGCGGTCATGCAGGCGACCCGAAGAAGGTGGATCACACGCCTGAGCAACTCTCTGTCGTTCGTGAGGAGTTCGGCGACGTGCCCTTCCAGGAACGCTGGCGATGACGGTGCGCGCAGGAGCGAGACGAGCGTGTCGTCCCGGAACCAGGCCGGAACGCCGTCGTCGGCGACGACCGCGTCGAGCAGACCGTCCGCGGCGTTGCGATCATGGTCGACAAGGTCGGCCACCCACATCCGGTAGGCCCGGCGAACGGCGGGGTACGTCCCGACGGCTTCCGAAAGCGCACGGAACGAACCGTCGTTGGCGAGGTGCTGCTGCTCGATCCAGCGCAGGATTGCCCAGTCCTCGAGAACGTCATGGGCGGGCGCCACCAGGGACGCGCCGTCGTCGGCGAAGGCGATCAGGGAATCGTGCCGGAGACTGTCGACAACGGCGGCGTCCAGGTCGTCGCAGGGCACGTACGGGGCGAGCGCTCGCGCCCGCCGCAGTGCAATTTCTCGAAAAGCTTCGTCACGTCGGCGTGGCATGCCCGCCGCGGAACGATCCTCGGCACGGATGATCTGTTGCCAGAATACGGCTAGGAAGTCCCGTTCGCTCTCGGGTAGGGACCGGTCCGCGGACCAGGAGATCTGCAGCGCCCTGTCGAGAAAGTAGGGGTTCCGCAACACCTGACGCAACGCCGGATTCGCGAGCGGGCGGGCGAGCGTCGGAAGCGACGCCTCGACTTCCGTCAACTCGCCGTCATCGAGTTGCGGAACGACGACGACCGAGTGTTCGAGCGGCGCGGGATCCAGAAAACTCGCTCGCACGAGGTCGGTGGAGTAGTCACGGCACGTCAAGACGATGCGCAGGCTCTTGTCGCCCGCGGCGAGCTGCAGGAGATCACTGAACGCGTCGCGCGTGGACTTTTCGAGCAGCCGTTCCACGCTCTCGATCAGCAGTACTTTCAGGTGCTGGCCGGCCAGGATTGCTTGCAACTTGGCCGCGTTCGCGGGAATCTGCGCATGCTGCAAGGTCGCGTCCAGGTGTGGCTGCGCGAACTCCTCGGCCCGGAAACCGAACACGAAATGATCGCCGGCAAGAACGGCGACCGCATCCTTGGCGACGGCGGACTTTCCGACGCCGGCGGCACCGGATACCAGGACGACCTGGGTCGATTCGAGGCATCCGAGCACGGTCTGCACGAGACCGGCGCGCGGCAGGTGAAACTCGTTGCCGATGGTCGAACGGATGCCTTTCAGGACGATATCGGTGTGGTCTTTCAGCGCCTGCAACGCCTTGTGTCCGCCGACAGCCGAATGGCGCTGCCTCAAGGCCTCGGGCAAGTCACTGCGCTGACGACTGCCCGCCGTGGTCATGGCGTCCGCGGCGATGGCGAGCAACTCGTTCCACGAAGCGTCCGCAACACTGTTCGCGTCCGAACCGGCCGCCGTGTGCGCGAGCAGGGTCTTGATCGCGGCCTCGGTCTGACGCGTCGACGTGTGCAGGTCAAGGGGAAGGACGTGCAGACAACGCAGGAAGGACCAGAGCTCCGCTTCCGTGACGCTTCTCTCTTCGATGGCGCCGACGATCGCCCGAAGCTCCGAACAGTAGTGAACGGCCTTCTTCGAAATGAAGCCCGTCGTCGTCAGGCGTTCCGCGAACTCCGTGTCGCTACGGGCCGTGCGGGCGCAGGTCAGGAGTCTGTCGAAGTGCTCGAGCAGGTTGTCGGTTCCCCGCAGCGTAACGAGCGTGAAGCGATCGGTTGCCGCAGAAAAAAGGCCGTCGTTCGTGAAGTCGCGCCAGAAGTCCCCTATCGCTTTTCTGCACGCTTCATCCGCCGCGCTGACCTTGAACGTCCGCTTCACCTGGCCGGCCAGCTTGCGAAGGTTGCCGGCCCCATTCTGCCCGACGATCAGGAAATCGTCCGTATGCCAACCGCGATGCCCGGTCTGCATGTGGACCTCGATCACGGAGCAATCGAGCAGGATCGGCGGTATTCCCTGTACGAGCAACTGCGCGAGCCAGTACGCGTCGACCTGCTGTTCGAAGATCGTCCCGGCCCCGCCCGTGGACGCTGGACTGGAAACACGACGTTCGTTCAAAGCGTTCACGCTCCTCCGCAATGCGCGGGCCGTCGAAGCATTTCTCCATTGCTGGTGCCGGACCAACCGACGGCTTGCACCGTGGTGACATGATGCCCCGCCAGTTCAGCGACGAGATCCCGGGGCAGGTTCTCGTCAAGCAGAACGCGCACTGTCCAGGACGGAGCTTCGGGCGATGCCCAGCGCCGCAAGCGCCTGATCGCGCGAAACGGAGGGGAATTGGTCCAGGAAACGTTCGAGCGTCTCTCCGCCTTCCAGGTAGTCGAACAGAGTGGTTACCGGCACGCGCGTCCCGACGAAGACGGGCGTACCGCCCCAAATGTCGGAGTCGCTGCGCAACCGGAGAGCGGGCAACCTGCATGGAAGCATCGTAGCAGACCGTACCGGCCATCGTGAACGGTCGCGTCCCGGTACCGGGCGCCCCCACCCGACTACCCGCTCTGCATGTTCCCGGTCAGACGGAGCAGGCCACGACACCGGTCTCCTGAAGTCGTTCAGTTTCCTGGCGGATCGTTGCGCTCGCGAACCGCGGCTTGATCTCGTGGACGGTGCTGACGATCTCGTCCAGGGACGAAACCCGATGTTTCCGATTCACGTAGACGATCGTGCTCAGCAGTTCCAGGTCGACTGCAGACAGTGGTGCGAAAGTGCCGATGGCCCAGTCGATGTCCGGCTGGTGCGCATCGAGGAACGGCTTGGCGCGATTCATGATGGCCTGTGCGGCGGAGCCGGGTTGAATCACGTACCCGTAGCCGTTCGGGTACCGCTCCATCTCGACCGAGAGTGCATCGAGCCTCGCGGCGTAGTCCACGTCCGACAGCACTTCCGAATCGAACGGACCATAGGTGTACATCCGAAAGCGATAGCCCAACGGGACGTCTCGAACCGCCGTCAACAGAAACAGCAGCTTCATCAAAGCGGTTCGTCCGAGCGTCTGTTCCGGCGCTTGCTGCACGAGGGCCGTCAACAGCGCCAGCCTGCACCACATGGTGTCGTTCATGACGTGCTCCCGAGTTTCTCCTGTACGATCCGTCTTCCTTTTTCCGCCTCTTCAGGCAGAGAGTACAGTCTTATCTGGCGGTGCGGCGCCTCCTTCAACTGCTTGATGACCGGGGAATAATCCGACAACGGTCGCACCTCGTTGGAATCCTCGTTCACGACCTGGACGTCCGGATTCCCGGTTTTGTACCACGACTTCTCGGACCGTTCCTCCGCTACCAGCAGGTCTCCGAGCGCGGTCCGCAACTCATCGAGACGCTCCTGCGCATCGGCCAGCGGACTCTCGGGCGATTCCCATATCTGACGAAAGTGGCGACGGTCGTGCAACCGTGTCCCATGCTCACCGCCTTCGTCTTCCGCGAGCCGTCCCAGGACACGCCAGTCGTCCCACTTCAGGTACTCATCGATCCCGTCATTTTCAGGCGACGGAAAAACGCCGTCCGGCAACATGTGCGCCAGTGCTTTCTGGAGGTGAATGTCATATGCCACTCGGGTCTTGTGGAAATAGACCTGAGTGAACATGAAATAGCGAGCAAGAATCAGGCCGACGGCGGCGTGCCAGCCACCCTTGGCGACGGCGAGCCGGCATTCGACGCCATCGGAACCTTCCGGTGTCATCTCTACCGCTGTCGCAGTCGCGACGATTCGATCCAGATCGAACCTGCCGTACTGAACTCCTAGATGAAGAGAATCTCGCAGGAGGTAGTCCATCCGGTCGGCGTCCATCTGGCCGTCGATCAGCTCCCTCCAGAACAGGACGCGTCGATTCCGGCTCGTTCCGTCGAGCAACGATGCGATCTCGTCGGCCGTAAGTCTCATGTTGTCGTTCGCCGGGTGATTCTCTATGACGTCCTTCAATCGACGTCGAATAATCTCCGCGGAATAGTCTTCATGGACGTATTTCCTTGTCGTCGTCGGCCGACACGGCAACAGATCTTCGGATGCGTGCGAGAAAGGCGCGTGTCCTGCGTCGTGCAGAAGGGCGGCGAACCGCATCAACTGTCGATCCCTGAGTCTGCCGACGCCGTCCGCATCGTAATCGAGCTGCGATTGCAGCACCGCCCTCGACTGTCGCGCGACGGCGTCGTACATGCGCGTCACGACGTGCATGACGCCGAGACTGTGCTCGAAGCGCGTGTGCGTGCTGCCGGGGTACACGTAGTCAGTTCAGCCAAGCTGCCGAATCCTCCGAAGTCGCTGAAACACGGGATGATCGATAACCGACCGTTCCCAGTCGTTCACTTCGATGAAGCCGTGGACGGGGCACCGGAACTCGTAGGTCGGTTTCGGCGTGGTGGCGTAAGCCATGGGTCGATCTGGAGCCGTCGGTCGGCGAACAACAGCTACGATCGTAGGGGAAGAAAAAACGAATGTCAAGATTCGAGCATCCCCTGGACCTCGGACTGCCGTCGAGATCGGCGGCGGCCTTGCTCAACTGTCTGCAGAAGTCCATCCCTCTGGAGCCGCGCTTCGACTTCCTCCATGATGCCCGGGACGGTCTTGTCGCTCGTGCCGCTGGCGAGACCTTCCTGAATCGCAGCCTTGAGCGCTTCGAGCCGGGCGTTCCGCTCCTCGTCGCGGCGACTCGAGTTGCCGTCGTTCGTCAATTGGTCAGTGCTCCGTTGCTCGTTCCCGCCCGCCCGACGACCTGCCCACCGTGGTGAACCGATCGAGATCGACGCCGGGCTCGCTGATGAAGGCGTGCGGTCCTCGCTGATGGGCAACGGTACGCCGCGGGATGTTGACCTCGCATGGCCGGATGCTAGATCCCGCACCCGACCATGCGCAAGCACGCGTCGCCGCCAGTTCTTCGCTCAGGCGGGTCGAAACCACGACCGCGGCTGGCGGGAGGACGGCGGCATGCCGGGGCTCGCAGTCATGCGCCGTCCCGAGAATGACGGCGGGTCGGGCGGCGCTGGTCGGGTTGCTCGACCGCTACTTGCCGGGCTTGCCGGATTCTTTCGTCACACTGCTGGAAGCGCACAACCTCATGTACTTCATGCAGGCGGCAGGCGAGTATCGGCGCCGGATAGCGTGCGATGTCGGCGTCGGGATTCAAGACGACTCGTTGTCCACGCCGAACGCCCGGAGCATCTCGTACGGAAGTGGCTCGAAGAAACTGTCGGGCATCATTCATCCCGCGATCGATGCCGACCGGCCGCTCCTTCCGCGGCGGCTTCGGGAGGGCCCGGATTTCGGCGATCGGCACGCTGCGCCGGCACAGCACGACTGTCTCACCCTGTTCGACGCGGTCCAGATACTTCGAGAGACGCGCCTTCGCCTCGGCGATGTTGACCTTGATCACGGTCTCTCACTCCAGCCAGCCGTCCTCGACCAGCACCCGCCGCAGGCGGTCCTCCGCCGCGCGCGCCTCGGCCAGGGCCTGCTTGAACGCGGCCACCGCCTCGGGCAGCGGAGGCACGTCCTCGCCGATGGGCGGCAGCACATAGCGCGAGATGTTCAGCGTCCAGTCCTCGCGCCCGATCTCCGCCGTCGAGACCACCTTGGCCCGGTCCTCAACGGCCCGGAACCGGCGCACCCACTCGACGATCCGCTCCGCGTGCGCCGGGTCGAGGAAGTTCTGCGCCCGGCCCTTGCGGAAGAGGCTCGACGCGTCGATCACGATGACCTTCCCGCGCCGGCCGCGCCGCTTCGTGCGGCGCAGCGTCACCACCGCCGGGGCGAGGCCGGTGCCGTAGAAGATGTTGGGCGCGAGACCGATCACCGCCTCGATCAGATCCTGTTCGAGCAGCGCCCGGCGGATGCGTCCCTCCGCCCCCTTGCGGAACAGCGTCCCCTGCGGCAGCACCACCGCCATGCGGCCCGTGTCCGCCGCCATCGACGCCACCATCTGCTGCACCCAGGCGTAGTCGCCGTAGCTGGCCGGCGGCAGCCCGAAGGCGGCGCGCCCCCACGGATCCGCCTCCCACACCTCGCGGCCCCACGCTTTCAGCGAGAACGGCGGGTTGGCGATGACGCAGTCGAACGTGGCCAGGGCGCCGGTCGGGTCGGTGAAGGCCGGGCGCCGCAGCGTGTCGTTCTGCTCGATGCGGAAGTCCTCGACGCCGTGCAGCACGAGGTTCATGCGCGCGATGGACGACGTGGTCAGGTTCTTCTCCTCGCCGAAGATGCGCCCGAAGAAGGTGCGCGGGTCGCCGCCGGCCCGCTCCACATGCTCGATGGCGCCCAGCAGCATGCCGCCGGTGCCGCAGGCCGGGTCGTAGATGCTCTCGCCCTCCCGCGGATCGAGCAGTTCGACCATCATCCGCACCACGCTGCGCGGCGTGTAGAACT
Organism: Vicinamibacterales bacterium; assembly: GCA_965222905.1. Classification (GTDB taxonomy): domain Bacteria; phylum Acidobacteriota; class Vicinamibacteria; order Vicinamibacterales; family UBA8438; genus WTFV01. The sequence goes on from OZ244976.1 coordinate 2,386,549, forward strand.
CGCCCGCCTTCTTCCGCCGGGTGATGTCGGCGAACCTGCCGATCAGGTACTCGTAGGCGTCGCCGAGGATGTCCGACCCGACCGCCCGGTTGCCGAGCGGCACGCCGGACAAGCCCTCGATGAGATCCTTGAGCAGCTCGTCGCCCAGCATCTCGCGGTTGCCCCAGTCGGCCGCGCCGAAGACCCGCGCGAGGGTGTCGGGATTCGCACGTTCGCTGGCGCGCATCGCACGCGCCAGCGCCGCGCCGACGTTCGCCGGCGTCTCGCGGACGGCGCGCCAGTGGCAGCCGTCCGGCAGCGTGAAGCGATGCAGCTCCGGAAAGAGGTCCGGATCGACGTCGCCGTAGGTCTCGCGGGCCGCGGCCGTCTCCTCGTCCCAGACGTCGCTGATCCGCTTGAAGAAGAGCAGCGGGAGGATGTAGCCCTTCCAGTCCGTGCGGTCGATGGCGCTGCCGCGCAGGATCTGCGCGCAGTTCCAGAGGTCGGACTTCAGATCCTGGAGAGTGAGGGGACTCGCGGGCATCGGCGCAGGCATCCAGCTCCGGAATATCGGAGGCCCTTCAGTTGACCGAGCGTAATGAACCGTGGCTCGTGGTGAACGGTTCAGCCCGCGGCTGTTCGATGTCGCCCGGCTGTCCCCGCGAGTCCCCGCGGCAGCTCTTCACGAATCACTCGCCGGAGCGTTCTCTCCAGATGTCCCTGATCGGCTTCTACGTGGTCGCGCAATGCGGCGTTGATCAGCGTCTGGTAGCTGCCTCCGCCCCCGTCATGTGCCGCGGCTCGGAACCACGCCAGGATGTCGTCGTCGATGCGGATGGTGATCCGGGTCTTGCCCCGCGACGTGCTGAGGGGAGCGCCCCGTTTCCCGCTGCTGAAATCGTACTCCTGCTTCATGATTCTGCCTCGTACTGTCGGCGTTCCCGTGACGTGGCCTTGCGAGCCGAGATGATCCGCGCAACGCTGCTGCGCCAGGCAATACGACGACCAGCACGTCCAAAGGGCGTCCATGCCGAGCGAGACGAACCTGTCCTCGCCGGCATTGTCGTTGCGAACGGTCAGCGCGCGATCGTCGTGCAGAACGGTCGCAGCGTCGGCGAAGTTGATGCGGTGTTTGCGCAGGTTCGACGTTGCTTTTCGATGGTCCCACTCGATATTCACGGATCACACATTATATGCACAGGTGTGCACCATGCGCCGATTCGCAAGCTGTTGCAAGCGTTTGGGCCGCTGGACGCCTCTGCCCGCGGTCGGCCGACAGCCTACGCAACCCCGAGGACGGCGGCCATCGCGTCCCTCATCCAGTCCGTGCGGGCGAGGTCGAGGCGCTGCAGGTTGAACCCCCCGAGGTAGTCGCCGGGGCGCTGGTTCTTCACGTCGAGGAACGGGTAGAAGGTCTCGAAGTCGTCGGACGCCGTCGCCTCCGCGATTTCCTCCATCGCGCGCTCCTTCGTTGCCTTGGGAAGCGTCTTGAGGATCTCGTAGCCGTTCCGGCTCCGCTCCAGGTTCATCAGCAGCCGGTCGCGGATCCTGACCATGCGCTTCTGGAGCAACCCCCGATACTCCGTTTCGTCGAACCCCGGCGGCGATGCCTCCGCCAGGTTCAGTGGGTGCAGGAGATAGCTCTCGATCGAGTAGTAGCCGAGCACGAACAGGTTCGGCTGCTCGCGGCGCAGCTCCTCGATTTCGTCCGAACCGAGGAAGTCCCGGTCGATCAGGCCGCGGAACTCGTCGTTCGCTCTGGTCTGCAGCCCGACGGCGTTCTTGTCCCTGGCGCCGACGAACAACAGGCCGGGGAGCTCGATCGCGTTGTAGAGCAGCGCGTCCTGGTTCTCGCAGACGACCAGCTTCTGGTTGGGGAAGACCTTCAACGCGGAGTCCCTGGGCACCGCGATGTCGAAGATGGCGGGGGACTTCGGCGCCGGCGCCAGCACCTGCGGGCGGTCGAAGTCGAGGTCGTCGAAGCCGATGATGGCGGCGTCCGCGGCGTCTCCGGCGTACTCGATGAAGCCGAGCGAATGGCTGGCCGTCCAGAGCTGCGAGTAGTCCGGAATCCAGTGCTCGACCACTTCCCGGATGAGCGCGGGCTGGAGCCGCGTGTGCAGGTGCACGTCGAGCTCGTCGATGAAGTAGATGGCGTTCGGGAAGTGCTCGCGGCGGGTGAACAGGTTGAAGAGGATATTGAACACTTCCTTCTCGCCGCTGCTCAGCAGGTCGTAGTGGACGTCCGATTGTCCTTTCCGGAAGCGGATATCGGCGGGCTTCTGACCCAGCGCCGGGATCATCTGCGTCAACCGCAGGGTTGTGGCGGAACCGTTGCCGAATACTCTTGCGAGGGCGTCGTTGATGGGGGCGACGAACCGTGCCTTTATCTCGTCGGAGGCGAACTCCTTGCCCCAGAATTCACGGAGCAGGTTCTCGGTGATCCGCGCGACGTCGGCGTCGAAACGGGTGTCGAACTCGATGAACCGCCGCGGGCGGTCGGAGTCGGTTCCGATGTCCACGGATTGGGGCGTCGCCCGAAGCTCGGGCACGGTTCGCAACGAGCTCCGGCCGTAGAACGCCGACTTCACGTCCCAGTCGTTCGGTGCCGTGGTCGGGCTCGAGCCGTTGGACCGGCGGACTTCGAAACCTCCCCCGAACGCGCAGGCCGCCGACATCTCTGCGGCCGGGTCCTTCTTGAGGTAGCTCAAGAACTTGTCGTACGTCTCACCCTTGTAGAAATCGTCGGAGAAATCTTCCGAGAAACGCGTCGCGGGCGGTGCGGCATCGCCCTTGTGTCGCGCGGACAGGTACTCGAACGCGTCGAACACCGACGACTTGCCGCTGCCGTTGGCGCCGATCAGCAGCACCAGCTTCGGCGCGCCGGCGCACGACGACAGGTCGATGGTCAGGTCGGTGAAGCGCTTGAAGTTCGCAAGGCGCAGCCGGGTGACGTTCATCGAGTCTCACAGCCCGCCTGCAGGTAGTCCTTGCTGACGGAGAGATCTTCCGGGCCCGCGACGACCCCCGCCAGATCGTCCGCCAGGGACAGCGCCGAGCCGTCTCCGCGATCTCGACCGGCCCGCAGGTGGGTCTCCAGCGCCTCGCGAATCAGCGCCGACTTGCTCATCCCGTGCCGCTTCGCCATTCCTGTGAGCTCCACGTCGAACGAGTCGGTCACCTTGGCCGAGATCGTTTTCATCGCATCCTCGATGGTGGATTCTGCCGCCGCGTCAGTCCGCCGGCAGCGCGAACGCGACGACCCGCGGTCCGCCCCCGATGCTCACCGCGATGTACTGCCGGCCGTCGACCAGATAGGTCATCGGCGTGCCGATGGTGCCCGCGGGCAGGTCGACCGCACCGCGAATCTCGCCCGTCTGCTTGTCCCAGGCGACGAGGCCCGGTCCGCCCCGGCTGCCGGCGGTCGGCACGGTGCTGATGAGCAGGGTCCTCGTCAGCAGCGGTCCCCCGATGGTGCCGTCGCCGAGCGGCGGCAGGTTCAGGTGGCGCAGGCGGGGATGGTTGCGGATGCGGTCGCCGTTGCCGAGCGGGACCATCCAGGCGTGGTCGCCGGTGTTCATGTCGATGGCGGTCATCCGCGAGTAGGGCGGCTTGAGCAGCGGCAGTCCCTGCGGCATCCGTGCCTGGTACGACTGGCCCTGCTGGATCTGGCTCAGCCGCCGCTCCTCGGGGGCGCCGTGCGTGTAGCGCATCGTGGCGCCGAGCGCCGGGTCGGGCGTGTAGAGCGGGATGGCGACGGCGATGTTGCGCGACGGAACGTAGAGCATCCCGGTCTCGGGGTCGACCGCCGCGCCGGCCCAGCCCGCCGCGCCGAAGTCGGGCGGGCGCATCAGCGTGCCCTGCGTGCCCCCGTTGATGGGCCGTCCCGGCGGCGTGAACAGCGGGCCGATCTGGAAGTTGCCGACCACCTCTATCGCCATCTGGCGGAGCTCCGGCGTGAAGTCGACCAGATCGTCGATGGTGACGCCCTGGTAGTCGAACGGGGCCGGCTTCGTCGGGAACGGCTGGGTCGGCGACGGGACCTCCCCCGGCATGTTGGTCGCCTGCGGCACCGGCCGCTCCTCGATGGGCCAGATCGGCTCGCCGGTCACCCGGTCGAAGGCGTAGACGAACGCCTGCTTGCTGACCTGCACGAGCGCCTTGATCGGGCGCCCGTCGACCACCACGTCGACCAGGTTCGGGTGGGTGGGGAAGTCGTAGTCCCACAGCCCGTGGTGGACAGCCTGGAAGTGCCACATTCGCTGCCCGGTCTCGACGTCGACGGCGATGATCGTCTCCGAGAAGAGGTTGTCGCCCGGCCGGTCGACGCCGTAGTAGTCGTTGGTGGTGGTGCCGGTGGGCAGATAGACGTAGCCCAGCTCGTTGTCGCCCGCGAGCATCGACCAGACGTTGGCGTTGCCCGAGTAGCGCCACGAATCGTTCAGCCACGTATCGACGCCGAACTCGTCGGCGCTGTTCGGCACCGTGTGGAAGTCCCAGGCGTGTGCGCCGGTGCGGGCGTCCCAGGCGCGGACCCAGCCGGGGGGCGCTTCGCGGGTGATGCGCCGGTCGGCGATCTGCGAGCCGTGGATCACCTTGTCGCGCACGACGATCGGCGGCGAGTTGATGGAGTAGAGCAGGGCGTTGAGGTAGTCGCGCGCCTCGCGCTCCACGCGCGGGATGCCGACCATCGCGTCGACCATGCCGCTCCCGTCCGGGCCGAAGTCGGGGCAGGGCTGTCCGGTCTTCGCCTTCACGCAGACCATGTAGCCGTTGCCGGTGCCCCAGAAGATCCGTTCGTCCGCTTCGCCGTCGGTCCAGTAGGCGACGCCGCGCTGCGTCCAGGGCCCGCTCATCGACGGGGTCCCTTCCTCGTAGGTCTTCGGGTTGAAGATCCAGAGCGTCTCGCCCGTGGTCGCGTCGACCGCGACCCCCTGCGACAGCGGCGTATTGAAGTAGAGCACGCCGTCGATCATCAGCGGCGTCACTTGCAGGCGCGAAGGATTCGGCGGCTGGCTGCTGCGGTAGAGGTTCGGGGTCTCCTCCACCAGCGACTCGACGATGACGTCGAGCGGGGCCGACCACTCGCCGCCGCCGGGAGTGCTGCGGCTGACGAAGTTGTCTATCGACGTCCACTCCCAGGCGATCTCGAGGTCGCTGAAGTTGCCGGCGTCGATCTGCTCGAGCGGCGAGTACTTGGTGCCGGCGATATCGCCGGCGTAGCTGCGCCATTCGCCGTTCTCGGTGCCGTAGGTCTGCCACGGCCCCTCCGACGTCCGTTCCTGAGCGAAAGCGGCGCCGGCCCCGGCCAGCATGACGAACGATGCAACCAGCGCGACGAGCGGCGTAATCAGCAGCGACCTCATTCCGGATCCTCTCTTTCCATCCGTTCCGACGACGTAGCTTCCATCCGTTCCGCCGCGGCCTCCGCGATGGCGACCGCCTGCACGCCGAGCCCCTGCCCGAAGACCAGCCGCGCCCCGTGCAGCGCGGTCTGCACGAGCGCGCCGAGTCCGACCAGCGCGACGGCCAAGGCGCCGACTTGCAACGCCCGCCGCGGCCGGAGAATGTACGACATCACCAGCCGCAACGAGGCGAAAAACGCGAACAGCCACGTCGCCGCGAACGCCCAGTCGTTGTGCCCGTCCACCAGCGCCGCGATCTCCGGGGAGAACGCCCCCGCCTGCGCCGCGGTGTAGCCGGTGAAATAGGCGCCGACGGCCGTGCTCGCACCGCCGACGTACAGCCACGTCGCGGCGTCCCGCACCGGTTTGCGCTCCGGCATCAGAAGACCGGCAAGGTCCACGGCGCCGGCCGCGAACAGCAGCGCGATCGGGAAGTGGACGACCAGCGGATGCAGGTTCGGCGCCCAGGCGGGGATGAGCGACATGCAGTCCTATATTACGGCGGGAACGCGTCGAGAAAGTGCACCTCGCCGTCGAGCACGCCGGCCTCGACGCCCACCGCCGCCGACTCCGGCGAGGCCATGAACGCTTCCGCCCTGGCCCGGTCCTCGACCTCCAGCAGGAAGAACACCTCGTCCGCCGCGTCGACCGAGCGCCACACACGAACCACCGTCAGCCCGGCCGCGGCGCCCGCGGCCGACTGGCCGTCGAAGATGCGCTTCCACCTGTCGACGTCCTCTACTCGATTGCGAACCAGCAACAACATCATCCGCCTCCATGGTGATGGCGCCTGCGCCTGGAGCCCAGGACCCGCAGCCTCCTATACTACGGGCCGACCGGGCCTCGCGGCCCGCGAGCGCGTTCCCGGCGCCCGCAACCTGGACCGCTGACGACCCCGACCGCCGATGACTCCCGACGACAGCGCCGCCGGCTGGCAGGGCTGGGACGCCTACGCCCCGTTCTACGACTGGGAGAACCGGCGCACCATCGGGCGCCGCGACGTCCGGTTCTGGACGGATCTGGCCCGCCGTGCGGACGGCCCGGTGCTGGAGCTCGGCTGCGGCACCGGGCGCCTGTCGGTGCCGGTGGCGCGAGTCGCCCCCCGCTTCGTCGGCATCGACCGCTCCGAGCCGATGCTGCGCCAGCTTCGGGCGCGCATTCGCCGGGCCCGCCTCACCGGGAAGGCGTCGATAGTCCGCGGCGACATCCGCGTCCTGCCGTTCCGCCGGCGCTGGCGCTGCCGGCTCGTGATGGCGCCCTACGGCATGCTGCAGTCGCTGCTCTCGGACGAGGACCTGACGGCGACGCTCGATGCGGTGGCCGGCGTGCTGCCGCGCGGCGCAACGTTCGGCATCGACCTCGTGCCGGAGCTGCCGCGCTGGCAGGAGTACCACCGCCGGGTGGGGCTGCGCGGGCCGCTGAGCGGGGGACGCCGCGTGACGCTGATCGAGTCGGTGCGCCAGGTGCCCGAGCACGGTCTGACCGTCTTCGACCAGGAGTTCCTCGAGTGGCGCGGGCGGAGTCGGACCGTCCATCGCTTCTCCCTCGCGTTCCGCACGGTTACGGTGCCGCAGGTGGCAGAGCGGCTCGAGCGGGCGGGGTTCCGCGTGGATGCCGTTCTCGGCGACTACGCGGGCGAGGAGTGGTCGCCCGACGCGGCGGTCTGGGTGATCATTGCGCGCCGAAGTTGACGCCGGGCCTTCTCACTCTGCTGGGACGTCGCCTTCTTCGTCGACAACGCGACCGACGTGCGGGCCTTGCCGGCCCTCGACCAGGAGCGAGGCACGCTGGCACGAGTCGGCTATCTGCCCAACCCGCCGCGGAGCTTCGGCGTCGGTACGGGCGGTTTTCCGCGGCCGGCGGTTTTGCGATAATGGGGCCATGTCTGGGCATTCCAAGTGGGCTTCGATCAAGCACAAGAAAGGCGCGGCGGACGCGCGGCGCGGCAAGCTCTTCACCCGCATCATCAAGGAGCTGACGGTTGCCGCGCGCGACGGCGGGGGCGACCCGGCGATGAACCCCCGGCTGCGCACCGTGATTGCCGACGCCAAGGCCGCCAACATGCCGGCCGAGAACACCAAGCGCGCCATCCGGCGCGGGACCGGCGAGGAGCCGGGCGTCAGCTACGAAGAGGTGACCTACGAGGCGTACGGGCCGGGCGGCGCGGCGCTCCTCATCGTGTGCCTGACCGACAACACCAACCGGGCCGTCGGCGAGATCCGCCACCTGCTCTCGAAGCACAACGGCAACCTCGGCACCACCAACTCGGTGGCGTGGATGTTCGAGAAGCAGGGCCACATCATCGTCGAGCAGGGGAGCGTGGACGAGGAGACGCTGATGGCTGCGGCCATCGACGCCGGCGCCGACGATTTCCGCGAGGACGGCGACAACTGGGAGATCATCAGCAGTCCGGACGCCTTCGAGGGCGTCCGCGAGGCGGTCGCCGCGGTTGGCGCAACGCCGATCTCGGCGCAGATCGCGATGCTGCCGCAGAACTTCGTCAAGGTGGAGGGAAAGGCCGCCCAGCAGATGATCAAGCTGATGGACGTGCTGGAGGATCAGGACGACGTCCAGCACGTCTGGTCGAACTTCGACATCGAAGCCAAGGAGATCGAGGCCTCTCTCGCGTGAGAATCTTCGGGGTCGATCCCGGCTCCGCGCACACGGGGTACGGCTGCATCGACACGTCGGGCGGCCGCCACCGGGTGCTCGCCAGCGGCGCGTTGAGCCCGCCGGCCGGGAGCGCCTTTCCCGAGAAGCTGCGCGCCATCCACGACGGCCTGGTCGCGCTGCTCGCCGAGCACCGGCCGGAAACCGTCGCCATCGAGGATCTCTTCTACGCCCGCAACGCGCGCAGCGCGCTGAAGCTGGGCCACGTGCGCGGCGTCGCCATCCTGGCCGCATCCGAGGCGGGGCTGCCGGTGGTGGAGTACACGCCGGCCGAGGTGAAGCTGGCGGTGGTCGGCTACGGGCGCGCGGAGAAGCAGCAGGTGCAGCAGATGGTGAGCCTGCTCCTGGGGTTGGATCCGCCGCCCTCCCGCCTGGACGTCACCGACGCGCTGGCCGTGGCCGTCTGCCATGCGCACTCGATCCGGCCGGGCGCGGCGGATGACCCACCGGTCGCGCCGCGCGGGAAACCGCGCTCCTGGCGGCAGTACCGGCCGCCCGGGGCAGCGCGCTGACGGGCGGCGATCATGATTGCAGCACTCCGCGGCGCGCTCGCCGACAAGCAGCCGGGCCGTATCCTGGTCGACGTCGGCGGCGTCGGCTACGACGTTCAGATCCCGCTCTCGACCTACTACGCGGTCGGCGACCGGGGGGCGCAGGTGGCGCTGCGCATCCATACCCACGTCCGCGAGGACACCCTGGCGCTGTTCGGGTTTGCCACGCGCCTGGAGCTCGACCTGTTCGAGCGGCTGATAGGCATCAGCGGCGTCGGCCCGCGGCTGGCGCTCGCGACCCTGTCGGGCATCGAGCCGCCGGCGCTGGTGCAGGCTATCCGCACCGCGGACGTCGCGCGACTGACCGGCATACCGGGGGTGGGGCGCAAGACGGCCGAACGGATCGCCCTGGAGCTGAACGACAAGCTGCCCGCCGCCACGTTGGCGGACGAGCCGGAGAGCGCCGCGGGGGACCCCGGCGGCAACATGCGCGGCGACGTGATCTCGGCCCTGCTGAACCTCGGCTATCACCGCCCGCCCGCGGAACGCGCCGTGAGCGCGGCGCTCAAGCGCACCCCGGGCGATTTCGAGGCGACGCTGCGGCAGGCGCTCCGGGAGCTGACCGGATGATCCGGTTCCCGGACTGCCATCCCGCGGCCGCTCCCGCCCGGCGCGTAGAATGGTCGGGCCGCAGTGACTGACGAGCACGTTCTCAGCACCGTGCGGGCGGACGACGACGCCCAGTACGAGGCGGGGTTGCGCCCGCGCGCCCTCGACGAGTACATCGGCCAGGACCGCGTACGCGAGAACCTGACCGTGTCCGTCACCGCGACGCGCAACCGCGACGAGGCGCTCGACCACGTGCTGCTGTACGGGCCGCCCGGCCTCGGGAAGACGACGCTGGCCCACGTCATCGGCAACGAGCTCGGCGTGCCGGTGCGGGGCACGGCCGGCCCGGTGCTGGAGAAGCCGGGCGATCTCGCGGCGATCCTGACGAATCTGAAGGCGCGGGAGGTGCTGTTCATCGACGAGATCCACCGCATGAGCCCTGCCATCGAGGAGATTCTCTATCCCGCGATGGAGGACTACGAGCTCGATATCATCATCGGCCAGGGGCCGAGCGCGCGCTCCGTGAAGGTCCCGTTGCAGCGGTTCACGTTGATCGGCGCCACGACCCGCGCGGGACTGTTGACGTCGCCGCTGCGGGCCCGCTTCGGGATCGTGCACCGCCTGGACTTCTACGCCGAACGGGACCTGACCGAGATCGTGACGCGTTCGGCGCGCATTCTCGGGGTGCCGATGGACGCCGCGGCGACGGCCGAGATCGCGCGCCGCTCGCGCGGGACGCCGCGCGTTGCCAACCGGCTGCTGCGGCGTGTACGCGACTATGCCGAGGTGCGGGCCGACGGCGCCGTCACCCTGGAGGTCGCCCGCCAGGGGCTGGCGCTGCTCGAGGTGGACGAGCACGGCTTCGACGAGGCGGACCGGCGGCTCCTGCACGCCATCATCGACAAGTTCGGGGGCGGGCCGGTGGGGCTCAACAGCCTGGCCGCCGCCATCAGCGAAGAGAAGGACGCGATCGAGGACATCTACGAGCCGTACCTGATACAGGCCGGCTTTCTCGACCGGACGCCGCGCGGGCGGATGGCGACGGCCCGCGCCTACGACTACTTCGGGCTGGTGAGCCCGGAGCGGCACCCGCGGCTGCTGTAGGTGCGGGGGTCGGTGGGCGCCACCGGCAGCGGTTGCCGGAGACAAGGACGAAGACACGTGGCGAACGGAACCGGTGGGCGATTCGAAAGGGGCGGTGCGCGACGGCGTGTCAAGGTCACGTCGCTGGGTACCTACGTGCCGCCGCGCGTACTGACGAACGCCGACCTGGAGAAGCTGGTCGATACCAGTGACGCGTGGATTCTCAAGCGCACCGGCATTCGCGAGCGGCACGTCGTCGACGAGGGGGTCGCCTCGTCGGACCTGGGCAAGGAGGCGGCCATCGCGGCGCTGGCGGAGGCCGGGCTGGCTCCCGACCAGATCGGGTTCATCGTCGTGGCCACGACGACGCCCGACATGTTCTTTCCGAGCACCGCCTGCCTCGTGCAGCACAAGATCGGCGCGTCGAACGCCTGGGGCTTCGACCTCGGCGCCGCCTGCTCCGGCTTCACCTTCGCGCTGACGACCGGCGCGCAGATGGTGGCCAGCGGCGCCCACGATCACGCCCTGGTCATCGGCGCCGACGTGATGTCGTCCATCATCGACTTCCGGGACCGCGCCACCTGCGTGCTGTTCGGCGACGGCGCCGGGGCGGTCGTGGTCTCGCCGGCCGCCGACGACGAGCCGGGGATCATCGACTTCGCGCACGAGATCGACGGCAGCGGGGGGCCGGCGCTGTGCATGCCGGCCGGCGGCAGCCTGCGGCCGGCCAGCCATGCGACGATCGATGAACGGCTCCACTACGTACACCAGGACGGTCCTGTCGTGTTCAAGTTCGCGGTCCGCAAGATGTCGGAGATCTGCCGGCGCGTGCTCGAGGCGAACGGGCTCGTGGCCGGGGACGTCGATCTGTTCGTCTCGCATCAGGCGAACCGGCGGATCATCATGAGCGCCGCGCATCACCTCGGCGTCGACCGCGACAAGGTGATCATCAACATCGAGCGGTACGGGAACACCACCGCCGCGACGATTCCGCTGGCGCTGGCCGACGCGCGGCGCGAGGGCCGTCTTCCCAAGGGCGCGCGGGTGCTCCTGGCCTCGGTCGGCGCCGGTTTCACGGTCGGCGCGGTGCTGCTGCGCTGGGCGGGTTAGCGCCGGCCGGTCGATGCGCCTGTCGGACTTCGACTACGAGCTGCCCGCGGCGCTGATCGCGCAGGAGGCGGCGCCGGTACGCGACGCGGCCCGCCTGCTGCGGCTCGATCGCGGGACCGGGGCGCGTTCGCACCACGCCGTCTCCGAACTCGACACGCTGCTGGCGCCGGGCGACGTACTCGTCGTCAACGACACGCGCGTGGTGCCGGCGCGGCTGCTCGGCCGCCGCGAGCCGAGCGGCGGCGCCGTGGAATGTCTCCTGCTCGGGCGGGTCGACGGCGAGCTCTGGGACGCCCTCGTCCACCCGGGACAGAAGCTGAAGGTCGGGTCGCGGGCCGTGTTCGAGCGGGATGGGCGCCGCCTCGAGCTGGAGGTGCTCGACCGTCATTACCACGGGCGGCGCACCATCCGTCTGGCCGCGGCGGACGGGGACGTCGACGCCGCCGTCGACGCCATCGGGCACGTGCCGCTGCCGCCCTACATCAAGCGCGCGGATCGGACCGTCGACCACGACCGCTACCAGACCGTCTACGCGGCGGCCCGCGGCTCGGTGGCGGCCCCGACCGCCGGGCTGCACTTCACCCCGGCGCTGCTGGAGCGGCTGCGGGCGCGCGGCGTCGAGCGGCACGCGGTCACCCTGCACGTCGGCTACGGCACCTTCGAGCCGGTGCGGACGGAGGAGGTCGAGGCGCACCGGGTGGCGGCCGAGCGGTACACCGTTCCGGCGTCGACGGCGGCGGCGGTCAACCGCGCCCTGGACGAGGGACGCCGGGTGGTCGCGGTCGGCACCACCACCACCCGCACCCTGGAAGCGGTCGCCCGGGCTCATGGCGGCCGACTGGAACCGGGAGCCGGCGAGACCGATCTCTACATCCATGGGCGCTTCGATTTTCGGGTCGTCGGCGGACTGCTCACCAACTTCCACCTGCCCCGGTCGTCGCTCTTGCTGCTGGTCTGCGCGCTGGCCGGCCGCGAGGCGATCCTGGCCGCGTACCGCGAGGCCGTGGACCGGCGCTACCGCTTCTACAGCTACGGCGATGCGATGCTGATCCTGTAGCCCCGCCGTTTTCGATCCGCACAACGCGCCCGGACGCGGCCCGCGGCGCTGGTGTATAATGATGAGATCCCGTGCCGGTGTAGCTCAGATGGTTAGAGCAAGCGGCTCATATCCGCTAGGTCCGGGGTTCAAGTCCCTGCACCGGCACCACCTCTTCTCCCGATCGCGGCCGGCGGCGCGGGCCGACAGGCCCCCGCGCCGCCGTGCTGCTTCTTGTCCGTAGTCGACGCGAGGAATCGACGCCATGGCGAAAATCGAGGGAGTCCGGATCGCGAACTACCGCGTGCTGAAGGATCTGACGCTCGGAAAGCTGTGGAACACGCAGGATGTCCGTCCCCTGACTCCGATGTCCGTGGTCATCGGAAAGAACGGGGTGGGCAAGAGCTCGTTGTTCGACGCCTTCGGTTTTCTTGCAGACTGCCTGAAACTGGGGGTCGAGGAGGCGTGCGACGCGCGAGGCCGGGGCGGATTCGAGCGTATTCGCTCGCAGGGGAGCGACGGCCCGATTGAATTCGAGGTCTACTATAGAGAAGAACCGAAAGCCCGGCCCATCACGTACGAACTGGCGATTGACAGGGACGATACGGGGCGGCCCTATGTCTCCGGCGAACGCCTTCGCCAGCGCCGCAAGGGACAGAGACACGGACGGCCCTTTTCGTTTCTTATGATGAACGACGGACGGGGGCTGGCCTGGAAAGGAGAAGCCCAGGGACAGCAGATCGACGAAGCCAAAGAGATGAAGGTCGTTCTGGAATCGCTGATTGACCAGGTTGCGAGAAGCGTTGCCGGAGAGGAAAGTGCGGAAACCGAAATCGTGGAGCTCCAGGACAGGCGCAAGCTCGGCATCGCAACCCTCGGAGCCTTGAAGCAGCATCCCAGAATATCGTCCTTTCGCCAGTTCGTCGAAGGGTGGTACCTGAGCTACTTCACTCCGGATGCCGCGCGAAGTCTGCCATTGGCGGGGCCGCAGAAGCATCTGAACATTCATGGTGACAACCTGGGTAACGTCGTGCAGTTCATGGAGCGTGAGCAGCCCGGGAGATTCAAGGGCATCTTGAATCGTATCGCTGGGAGAATCCCGGGCATCGACCGGATCGACACGGAGCAAAGTCCGGATGGAAGGCTACTGCTCCGTTTCAACGACAAGGGGTTCGATGACCCCTTCTACGCGCAACAGATGTCCGACGGAACGCTGAAGGTCTTTGCCTACCTGATAATGTTGGAGGATCCGGAGCCGCCGCCGTTCATCTGCATCGAGGAGCCGGAGAACGGCCTGTACCACAAGTTGCTGGAGATTTTGGCCGAGGAGCTTCGCGAGCATGCCACGGGAAAGAAGAACGCGCCGCAGATATTCGTCACGACGCATCAGCCGTATTTCGTCGACGCGCTGAAGCCGGACGAGACATGGATCCTGGAAAAGCAGGCGGACGGCTTCGCTGCGGTACGTCGAGCCAGTAACGACGAGGTGGTCAGTGCCATGGTAACGGAGGGGTTGCCGCTCGGCGGTCTCTGGTACAGCGAGTATCTGGATCAAAATTAGAGCGATGCACTTTGAGGTGTTGGTGGAGGATAAGTCCGGGAGCACGGCGAAGTGCGAGTGGGCCAGGCGAATCGCTCCGCACATGGACGTGAACCGGATCCAATCCTTGAGTTTCCGGGCGTTTCGGGACGGAGTGAGAAGTCTTGCCGGCATCGAGCCGGTGGCTTGAGTAGTTGCCGTGTCCTCTCTGACGCAGCGTGTCCTGCAGTCCATCGAGCGCGAGGCGCTCATTGCGCCGGGCGCTCGCGTCCTGGTGGCCTGCTCGGGCGGGGGCGACTCCGTAGCGCTGGGCGCGCTCCTGTGCGAGCTGGCGCGGGGCGCGGCCTGGTTGGTCGCAGGCCTGCTACACGTCAACCATTGCCTGCGGGGCGCGGCATCCGATGAGGACGAGCAGTTCTGCCGTGATCTGGCGCGCGATCTCGGGGTGCCAATTACCATCGAGCGCGCCGACGTGGCGGCGCGAGCGCGCGCCGAGCGGACCTCCCTCGAGGCGGCGGGGCATCGGGTCCGGTACGAGTTGTTCGAACGCGTCGTGCAGGAGGGCGCGGCGGACCTTGTAGCCACCGCGCATACGCTCGACGATCAGGCGGAGACAGTGCTGTTGCGGTTGATCCGCGGCGCAGGTCCCGGCGGCCTTGCCGGCATCCGGCCACGCATCGGACCGGTGGTTCGTCCATTGCTCGATATCCGACGCGTCGAACTGCGCGTCTACCTGCAGCGACGGGGCCTGTCGCATAGGGAGGACCCTACCAATCAGGATGAGCGTATCCTCCGCAACCGCGTGCGGCGCCGGCTGATTCCGTTCCTGGCGGAGCATTTCTCGCCGGCGATCACCGACGCTCTCGTCCGTAGCGCGGCGATTGCCCGCGGCGACGCCGACTGGATCGACGATGCGGTGAACGCTGCCGCCGAGAAGATCGTCCAAGACGTGGAGGGGCGTCTCGACGTCGATGCCACGCGGCTGGTCGCCGAACCGCTCGCTCTGGCGCGTCGTATCGCCCGGCAGGTCCTTGAGCGGGCCGGGGGACGGCGGGTCGGATTCGATCACGTCGAGCGTTTCAGGCAATTGGCCGATGCCGATGGGACGGCGCCCGCCACGGCGGATTTTCCCGGCTGCCGGGTCGAGCGCCACGGAACGGCGCTGCGACTCACGCGCCGGACCGGGCGTCCGGCACACGATGCCCTCAGTGAGGGGTTCGAGTACCGCCTGGAGGTGCCGGGTGATGTAGAGGTCGCCGAAGCCGGCCTGGGTATTACGGCCGAGCGCGCCGAACGGCCGGGCCGGCTCGTCGCGCGCGGCGACGTCGCTGTGCTGCCGGCGGCGCGGATCACGTCGCCGCTGACGGTCAGGAGCTGGCGTCCCGGCGACGTGCTTCGGCCTCTCGGGCTCGGCGGGCGGAGGAAGAAGCTGCAGGACTTCTTCGTGGATCGCAAGGTTCCCCGTGAGCGGCGCGGGACCGTTCCGCTGGTGGTCGACGACCGCCTCGGGATCGTCTGGGTGGCAGGGTACGCGGTGGCGGAGGGTGCGCGCATGTTCGATTCGGACGAAGCCGTGATAACCTTGAGGATTGTGAAGACGGGAGGTTTTGGTTGAATCCGTCTGTCAGAAGCTTCGCCTTCTGGATGGTGCTCGTCGTCGTCGTTGTGCTGATCTGGAACTTCTCGACGGATTTCCAGTCCCGCGACGAGTCCGTCTCGTTCAGCGAGTTCATCCGGATGGTCGACAGCGGCCAGGTCGACAGCGTGACCCTTGCCGGCAACGAGGTCACCGGGTCGACGACCTCCGGCGAGTCGTTCCGCTCGTTTGCGCCTCCGCAGTACGAGGGGTTGGTCAACAGGCTCGTCGAACGCGACGTGGCGGTGAGCGCCCGGGAAGCCGCGGGCAGCCCTTGGGCGACGCTGCTGTACACCTGGGCGCCGTTCCTCCTGATCATCGGCTTCTGGATCTTCTTCATGCGGCAGGTGCAGAGCGGGGGCAACAAGGCGCTCTCGTTCGGCAAGAGCCGCGCCAAGCTCTCGTCGAGCTCGCAGAAGAAGGTCACGTTCAAGGACGTGGCCGGCGTCGAGGAGCCGAAGGAGGAGCTGCAGGAGATCATCGAGTTTCTCAAGGAGCCGCAGAAGTTCCAGAAGCTGGGCGGTCGGATCCCGAAGGGCGTCCTGCTGATGGGGCCACCCGGAACCGGCAAGACTTTGCTGGCGCGCGCGGTGGCCGGTGAGGCCAACGTCCCGTTCTTCTCGATCAGCGGCTCGGACTTCGTAGAGATGTTCGTCGGCGTCGGCGCCTCGCGCGTCCGCGACCTTTTCGAGCAGGGCAAGAAGAACGCGCCGTGTATCGTGTTCATCGACGAGATTGACGCGGTTGGCCGGCATCGCGGTGCCGGGCTCGGCGGAGGCCACGACGAACGGGAACAGACGCTGAACCAGTTGCTCGTCGAGATGGACGGGTTCGAGTCCAATGAGGGCGTCATCCTGGTGGCCGCCACGAACCGGCCCGATGTTCTCGATCCGGCCTTGCTTCGGCCCGGCCGCTTCGACCGCCGCATCGCGGTCAACCGTCCCGACGTCAAGGGGCGCGAAGGCATCCTGGGAGTTCACACGCGAAAGATTCCGTTGTCGGACGACGTCGACGTCCACGTTCTCGCCCGCGGCACGGCCGGGTTCTCCGGCGCCGATCTGGCCAACCTGACGAATGAGGCCGCTCTGAACGCGGCGCGCTACAACCAGAAGGTCGTCCAGATGCAGGACTTCGAGTTCGCCAAGGACAAGGTCCTGATGGGCTCGGAACGACGTTCGATGATCATCAGCGACGAGGAGAAGCAGGTGACCGCGGTGCACGAGGGCGGGCACGCGCTGCTGGCGGTGCTCCTGCCGCACGCGGATCCGATCCACAAGGTCACCATCATCCCGCGCGGCATGGCGCTCGGCGTTACCCAACAGCTTCCGGTCGACGACAAGCACAACTATTCGCGGGACTACCTCAACGATCAGATCGCCATTCTGCTCGGCGGTCGGCTGGCTGAGGAGCTGACGAACGGCAACATCACTACCGGCGCCGGCAACGACCTCGATCGCGCCACCGACATGGCGCGGCGAATGGTGTGCGAGTGGGGGATGAGCGAGGCGATCGGCCCGCTGACCTACGGCAAGAAGGAAGAGCAGGTGTTCCTGGGGCGGGATTTCGCGCAGTCGCAGGACTACAGCGAAGGCACCGCGATTCGCATCGACCAGGAGATCAAGCGGATCGTGACGGACAACTACGACCGGGCGCGCGATCTGCTCAGCTCTCACAAGGACGAGCTCATCTGCATCGCCGAGGAATTGCTCATCCGCGAGGTGCTCGACGCCGACCAGGTTACGCGGCTGGCGAAGGGGCTGCGGATCGAGGATCCGCTGCCCGCTCCGGCACCCGGCTCGCCGCCGCCGACCGGCACCGTGTCGACTTCCGACGACGACTCCGAACCCGCAACGATCGTTCCGCCCGTACCTTCGTTCGACAAGGCCGTCCCGCAGGAATAGGGGCTCGACCCCGTTCAGCCCGTACGTCTCGCCGTTTCGAGGCCGGGCTTGCCGCTGCCTGCTTTTCCGGAGCGAGGCATGACTCCACGGACGCCGTACACCCTCGCACTGCCCGGGGGCCGCACCCTGGCGTTGGGGGGGTGCACCCTGGTGATGGGTATCGTCAACGTCACGCCGGACTCGTTTGCGGACGGCGGCGAGTTTCTGGACCCCGTGCGTGCCGCGGACCGGGCCGTGGCGCTCGTGGAGGCCGGGGCGGATCTGCTCGACGTCGGCGGTGAATCGACGCGGCCCGGCGCGGAGCCCGTCTCGGCGGACGAGGAGATGCACCGGATACTGCCGGTATTGGACCGGCTCGCCGGACGCGTGCACGTGCCGATCTCCGTCGATACGTACAAGGCACAGGTTGCGGAAGCCGTGTTGGACCATGGCGCCGCGATGATCAACGACGTCTCCGGCCTCGCTTCGGGACCGGCACTGGCGGCCGTGGCGGCGGCCGCCGGCGCGCCCCTGGTGCTCATGCACAATCGTGGCGGCTCACGCGACATGTACCGGCGCGCCCGCTATCGTGATGTAGGTGCGGAGGTGGCTGCCGAGCTGGGGAAGGCCGTTGAGCGGGCGATCTCGGCCGGGTTGCCGCGCGAGCAGATCGTGGTCGATCCGGGTCTCGGGTTCGCGAAGAGGGCAGAGGCGACGTTCGCGGCACTCGCGGCGTTGCCGGCTCTGAGGGGCCTGGACCGCCCGATCCTCGTCGGACCGTCCCGCAAGTCGTTTCTGACCGCCGCGCTCGGGCACCGTCCGCCGGGCGATCGGGAGTGGGGGACGGCGGCCGCCATCGCCGCCGCGGTGTGGTTCGGCGCGCACATCGTCCGCGCGCACCGCCTGGACGCGCACTGCGACGTGGTCCGGGTGGCGGACGCGATTCGGGTGGCCGCGATCCCGGCGGGGGCGGGCCGCGCGGAGCGAGCCGTGCCGCACGCGATGTGAGGCAGCAGGCCGAAGAATGGTGTTCGATGTCATCGGCGGCATGCTGGGAATTCGCGTCGGCTGGCGCGACGTGCTGGACATCGCCGTCGTCACGTTCCTCTTCTACGAGCTCCTGAAGCTGATTCGCCACACGCGGGCGGCGCAGGTGGTCTTCGGTGGAGTCCTCCTTGTCGGGCTCTACTACGCCTCCGAGCTCGCCATGCTCCGGACGGTGCGCTGGATCATCGGCGACATGTTCGGGTACGTCGTCTTCGCGGCCATCGTGCTCTTTCAGGCCGACATTCGGCGCGGGTTGTCCAGGCTCGGCCGCGCGCCGGCCTTTCGCTACTTCACGCGTGGCGCGACCACTGACGAGACGGTCGAGGAGGTCGTCACGGCGGCGGGACAGCTCGCCGGTCGCAAGGTCGGGGCGCTCATCGCGATCGAACGCGCGATCGGTCTTCGGAACTACGTAGACAGCGGCATTCCGCTGGACTCACGGGTAACCTACGATCTGCTGGTGAGCATTTTCCAGACCGAGTCACCACTGCACGACGGTGCGGTAGTCATTCAGGATGAACGGATTGCGGCCGCTGCCTGCTTTCTGCCCCTGACGGTCAGCCCCCAGAGCACCGAGCTCGGAACCCGCCACCGCGCCGCGATCGGGCTGACCGAGGAGTCGGACGCCGTTGCGCTCATCGTGTCCGAGGAGACGGGCGCGGTGTCTCTGGCCGTCGACGGCCAGATCGAGCGCGACCTCGACGCCCGCCGCCTGACGGCCAGACTCGAGGCGCTGGTGCGGCCGGCTCGCCGCGGCCGTCCGGTGGGGGACGACTTCTGATGCTGCGACAGTTGGTCGTACAGGATCTCGGTCTCAAGCTGTTGGCGCTCGCTCTCGCCGTTGCGTTCTGGATCCAGGTGGCGGGTCAGCCGGTCGTCGAGCGTGGCATCGACGTGCCGCTCGGTTTCGAGAACGTACCGGAGCTGCTGCTTGTGGAGGGCGATCTGCCGGATACCGTCCGTGTGCGTGTGCGCGGCGCCTCCAGCATCGTGAGCGGCCTGCAGCCCGGCGACGTCGTTGCGGCGATCGATCTGGCCGGGGAGCGTTCCGGCCGGCGTCTGTTCGACATGTTCGCGGGTCGTGTGCGAGCCCCGTTCGGCGTAGAGGTCGTGCAGGTCGTACCGGCCACCGTTCCGGTGTCGCTGGAGCCGGTCGGCGCGCCGCTGGTGGTGAGGGTGGTGCCCGATATCGAAGGCCGGCCGGCGGCAGGGTTCGCTGTCGGGCGCATCACCGCCGTGCCGGCCACCGTCGAGGTGGTGGGTCCGGCGGGCCGGCTCGCCGGTCTGACCGAGGCGTTGACCGAGCCCGTGCCGATCGAGGGGGCCTCCGGCCGCGTTCAGGAGACGGTCACCGTTGGCGTGGCCGATCCTGTCGTCAGGCTCCGGACGCCGGGGGCGGCGGTGGTGACGGTCGAGATTGTGGCCGCGCCGCTGGAACGGACGCTGCCAGCGGTGCCGGTGCGCGCGGGCGAGAGCCGTCGCGCGGTGTCGGTCGAGCCGGCGACGGTCCGGGTCGACGTGCTCGGCCCGAGGGGCCCGGTACAGGCCCTCGACGCTACGGCGGTCGAAGCGATCGTCGACCTTGCGGGACTCCAGCCCGGCCGCTACAATCTGCCCGTCACCGTGGAGTCGAGCGCCGCCATCGGCGTGACGCGTATCGACCCGTCGTGGGTGACCGTTACCGTGCGCTAGGAGTCTGCGTGCGACCTTCCCGATTGTCGCGGATCTCATGTCGAGCGTCCTGTTTGGCACCGATGGCGTGCGCGGCGTACCGGGTACGCCTCCACTCGACGGAGACACGGTCGCCCGTCTCGGCGCGGCCCTGACCGACGAGTTGGGCGGTGCGCCCCGCATCGTCTGCGGGCGCGATACGAGGGACTCGGGCGCCTGGGTCGAGCAGCGGTTTGCCGCCGGGGTGCGGGCGCGTGGCGGCTTGCCGGTCGGCATCGGAGTCATGCCCACGCCGGGGGTCGCCGCCATCGCCGCACGTCACGGCTTCGATGCGGGCGTTGCCATCTCCGCGTCCCACAATCGTCATCCTGACAACGGGATCAAGATCCTGCAGGCCAGCGGGGCGAAGGCTTCCGCCGAGATGGAGCGCAACATCGAAGCGCGGGTCGCCGGGGCCAGCGCGGCCGGCATGGTTCCGGGCGTCCCTGGGCAGCCTCTCGAAACGGCGGCGCTGCTGGATACCTACGTCGAGCACCTGATTGGCATCGTGGGAGATGCCTCCGTGGCCGGGCTGTCGATCGCCATCGATTGTGCTCACGGCGCTACGAGCGGAATCGCGTCCCGCGTGCTGCAGCGGCTGGGTGTCCGGGCGGTCGAGCTGCACGCGGCGCCGGACGGCCGCAATATCAATCAGAAGAGCGGCTCGACGCATCCCGAGGCGCTGCAGGCGGCGGTGGTCGAGCAGGGTTGCCGGCTCGGATTCGCGTTCGACGGCGACGGCGACCGCGTCATTCTGGTCGACAGCCGCGGCCGTATCGTCGACGGCGACGGCGTGCTCTTCGTGGCTGCACGGCACCTGCACGAAGCCGGCCACCTGGCCGGCGGCGGCGTGGTGGCGACCGTCATGAGCAACTTCGGCCTCGAAGCGGCGCTGGGCGCAGCCGGCATCGCGCTTCACCGGTGCCCGGTCGGCGACGCCCACGTGCGCGCGGAGATGGAGCGGCGAGGCGTCCGCCTGGGGGGCGAGCAGTCGGGACACATCATCTTCTCCGATCTGTTGCCGACTGGAGACGGACTCGGTACGGCCCTGTCAGTGCTGCGGATCGTCGCCGAAAGCGGGTGCGAGTTGGCAGATCTCGTGAGTGGCCTGCGCATCTATCCCCAGGTTCTGCTGAACGTGCCCGTCATGCGGAGGCGGAATCTCGACGAGGTGTCGGCCCTCGATGACGCTGTCCGCGCCGCCGAGGCGCGGCTCGCCGGGGCAGGTCGCGTGCTGGTACGCTACTCCGGGACGGAGCCGGTGCTGCGTGTGATGGTCGAGGGGCCCGAGCGGGGCGCCGTGCGGCGGCTGGCGAGAGACGTCGCTTCCTGCGCGCGGCGGGAGCTCGCGTGAGCGGGCCGGAGGTATCATCGCCGGGAACCGGGTCGAGCCATGGTATGGATGCTGCGTCTGTTGTTCGCGATGCTGATCATCCGCTTGGTCTGGAATTTCCTGGCGCGTGTGATCTCGGGTGCCGGTGATTCGCGCCCGCGCCCGAGATCAGCGAAACCCGGGGTCGCTCTCGTGCGCGATCCGGTCTGCGGGATCTATGTGGAGCCTTCGCGCGCCCTGAGCGCTCACGTGGGCGGGACGACGCAGTATTTCTGTTCGCAGGAATGTCGGCGGTCGTTCGTGAAGACCGCGTGACGCGAGACGAACGTCAGAATCGATTCCATGAGCGCGGAAGAAACCAGGCGCGCCGACATCGTCGAGATCGGCCGCCGTCTCCACCAGCGCGCCTACGTCGCCTCGAACGACGGGAACATCAGCGTGCGCCTCGACGCCGAGCGCCTCCTGACCACCCCGAAGGGCGTGTCGAAGGGCTTCATGACTCCCGACATGCTGGTGATCACCGACTACGAGGGGCGGAAGCTGGCCGGCGAGCGGGATCCGTCCTCCGAGCTGCCGATGCACCTTGCCGTGTACCGGCGCCGGTCTGATGTCACGGCCGTCGTTCACGCCCATCCACCCGTCGCGACCGGCTTCGCCGTGGCGGGCATCCCGCTCGATCGCGCGGTGCTGGCCGAAGTGGTGACGACGCTCGGCAGTATCCCCATCGCCGAGTACGGGACCCCGTCGACGCAGGAGCTCGCCGCCGCGGTGGGCAGGCACATCAAGGTTCACGACGGCCTCCTGCTGGCCAACCACGGCGCGATCACGGTAGCCGACGGGCTGCTGCGCGCCTACTACAAGATGGAGACGATCGAGCACTTCGCGCGCATCAGTGTGGTGGCCCGCATCCTCGGGCGCGAGCGGCTGCTGTCGCGCGAGGAGGTCAACCGCCTGCAGGAGTTGCGGGGCACGTACGGGATCGCCGCTCCCGCGCCGATCTGCCCGGAGGGTAGCGACGGGATCGTCACGGGAGGGGATGCCGCGTGCCAGACGTTGGAGGCGCCGTCCGCGCCGGGCGCGCAACTCGTGGACGACGTGCCGGCCGCTCCCGGGGCTCGACCGGCCGCGGCGGACGGCACCGCGGAAATTCGTTTAACATACCGCGAACTGGCGGCCATCGTCGAAGACGCCGTCAACCGTCTGCGCGAGTAGGCGGACACGCCTTGCGCCGGCCGCGGACGTCCGGTGCGCGCGCGGAGGACAGCATGGGTGAAGCGTTGGGGCTGGTCGAGACCAAGGGTCTCGTGGCGATGATCGAGGCGGCCGATGCAATGGTCAAGGCCGCCAAGGTTACGCTGGTCGGCTGGGAGAAGATCGGCGCCGGCTACGTGACGGCGATTGTGCGGGGTGACGTGGCGGCGGTCAAGGCGGCGACCGATGCGGGCGCCGCCGCGGCGCGCCGGGTCGGCGAGCTGGTGTCCGTGCACGTGATTCCGCGGCCTCATGCCAATCTCGAGGACGCTCTCCCGATCGGCAAGTCCGGCGCGTAAACCGTGATCCTGGCCAAGATTGTCGGAACGGTCGTGGCGACGCGCAAGGACGAGCGACTCGTCGGCAACAAGCTGCTGTTGGTGCAGCCGATCGAGCCCGGCGGCGCGCCGCGCGGCAACCACCTGGTGGCGGTCGACACGGTCGACGCCGGCGCGGGCGAAACCGTGCTCGTCGTCAGCGGCAGCTCTGCCCGGATGGCCGGTGATCTGAAGGAAACGCCCGTGGACGCCGCGATCGTCGGCATCGTCGACTCTATCGAGGTGACCGCCGGTCGGAGTTGAGGCCGCCGGAGCCGCTGGCGATGGCTGGAGTCTGCTTACCGCGATGCAACTGGCCCGCGTCATCGGCCACGTGGTCTCGACCATGAAGGATCGCAGCCTGCACGGTCAGAAGATGCTCGTGCTGCAGCCGCTGACGCCAGCGGGCGCCGCGGTCGGCCGGCCGCTCGTGGCGGTCGACTCGGCCGGCGCCGGCGCCGGGGAAACGGTGTTCTTCGTACGCGGACGCGAGGCTTCGTTTCCGTTCCTTCCGGACCTGGTGGCGACCGACGCCAACGTTGTCGGCATCGTCGATCACTGGACGGTGGAGCCCGAAGCGTCCGCTTGACCCCGAGATCCATCCATGCTGCTAGCCCGCGTTACCGGGACCGTCGTGGCGACCCGGAAGCATGAGAAGCTGCTCGGGGCGAAGCTGTTGCTCGTCCAGCCGCTCGACGCTGGAGGTAGAGCGAGCGGGGTGCCGCTGCTGGCCGTGGACGCGGCGCAGGCCGGCGTCGGCGAGCGCGTGCTGGTGGTTCAGGAAGGCCGTGCCGCGGTGGCTGCCATCCGCCGCCCCGCTGCGCCCGCCGATACGGCGATAGTCGGTATCGTCGACCGGGTGGACGGCCTCGACGGCGAGCCGTTGACCGCCCGGGCGGATGCTGCGCCTGCCGGGGGGGTGCCATGACGCGGCCGGACGTGCGTGTCGCTGTGGACGCGGCCATCCGCCGGCATCTGGACGGGCGCCTTTCCTTACCACCGGCGGCCGGTTCGCGGCCGGTCGCGGCGCTTCCGGCGGACGATGCCGGCCACGGCCGCTTTCTCCGCGCGGAGCTGCCGGGCGACCCGCCGCAGGGCCGTTGCGTCATCGAGCCGGCCGTGGAATGCACCGGCTGCGGATACTGCCGGACGCAAGGCTACTGAGCGGCTCACCACCATGTCACCAGTCGCCCGCCGGTCCACGGTCGGCGCCGTCATGGAGCGTCTCGAGGCGGCGATTGCCCGGATGGAGCTGCCGGCGGTCGAGAAGCTCGCGGAGGAACAGAAGGGCGATCCTTTTCAGGTGCTGATCGCCACGATGCTGTCGGCCCAGACGAAGGACGCGGTCACGCACGAGGCGTCGACCCGCCTTTTCCGACGAGCGAGGACGCCGCACGCCATGGCGCGTCTCGAGACCCGCCTGATCGAGCGGCTGATCTACCCGGCCAGTTTCTATCGCTACAAGGCGCGCCACGTGAAGGAGACGTGCCAACAACTGGTGGAGCGCTTCGGGGGGCGTGTCCCCGCGACGATGGCGGAGCTGCTGAAGCTGCCCGGCGTGGGGCGCAAGACCGCCAACCTGACGTTGATCGTGGCCCACCGCAGCGGGTCGAACATCTGCGTCGATACGCACGTCCACCGCATCTCGAACCGGTTGGGCTGGGTCGACACGCGCACGCCCGAACTGACCGAGAAGGCGCTCTACGAAGTCGTGCCCCGGCGATGGTGGGCGATGCTGAACCTGTTCCTCGTCACCTGGGGACAGAACGTCTGCCGCCCGGTCCATCCCCTGTGCAGCACCTGCGCAATAGAGGACGCCTGTCCGCGCATCGGCGTCACCCGCGTCGAGAGGTCATGACGGACATTCTGGCTGGGCGCAACACGCTTCCGGGGCACCGCTACTTCGCCCTCGTCGGGGCGGCGTTCGTGGCAACGCTGCTGATCTCGAACATCGCCGCACAGAAGCTGATCCTGCTCGGCCCGTTCGTCTTCGCCGGCGGCATTCTGCTGTTTCCCGTCACCTACGTGTTCGGCGACGTCCTGACCGAGGTCTACGGCTACGCCCGAACGCGGCAGATCATCTGGGTGGGATTCGGAGCCAACGTGCTGATGGCGGCGTTTCTCGCTCTCGTGGTCGCACTGCCGCCGGCGCCCGGCTGGGAGCTGCAGGAAGCCTTCGCGTCCGCGCTCGGTCTCGTGCCCCGCGTCGTGGCCGCGTCGATCCTCGGCTACTGGGCCGGCGAATTCGCCAACTCCTTCGTGCTGGCTAAGCTGAAGGTCGCCACCGACGGCGAGCGCCTGTGGCTCAGGACCATCGGCTCGACGGTGGTGGGGCAGGGCGTGGATACGGTGCTCTTCACCGTCGCGGCGTTCGGCGGCGTCCTGCCCGCCTCCGTGCTCTTCACGACGGTCTGGTCAGGCTACCTGTTCAAGGTGGTCTACGAGGTGGTCGCCACGCCCTTGACGTATCTGGTGGTCAACCGGCTCAAGGCCGCCGAGGAGGTGGACGTGTACGATCGCGAGACCTCTTTCACGCCGTTCTCCCTCGAGCCGACCGACGGGTAGGTGAATTGCCGCCGCCGAAGCGCGCCGTCGTCCTGCTGAGCGGCGGACTCGATTCCTACACCGCCGCCGCCATGGTCCGGGCGGAGGGGTACGGGCTCTTCGCGCTGACGGTGCGCTACGGCCAGATCCACGCCCGGGAGATCGACGCCGCGCGGCGGGTCGCCGCGGCGCTCGGCGTCGAGAAGCACCAGGAGCTCTCGGTCGACCTCGCGGCGCTGGGTGGCTCGGCGCTGACCGGCACGGGTGCGGTGCCGAAGGACAGGAAGCTGGATGCGGGCGGGATTCCGCCGACCTACGTGCCCGCCCGGAACACCGTCCTGCTGTCGCTGGCGCTCGCGTGGGCCGAGGCGCTCGGGGCCGCCGACCTCGTCATCGGGGTCAACGCTCTCGACTACTCCGGGTACCCCGACTGCCGGCCGGACTTCATCGCGGCGTTCGAGCGGCTCGCAGCGCTGGCGACGAAGGCAGGGGCCGAAGGCGGCAGGTTCCGGATCCATGCGCCGCTCCTGCGCATGACGAAGGCCGATATCGTCCGGCGCGGCGACTCCCTGGAGCTCGACTACGGGCTGACCCACAGTTGCTACGACCCGACCGCGTCCGGCGCCCCGTGCCGCCGCTGTGACAGTTGCCGCCTCCGCGCCCGCGGCTTCGCCGAAGCGGGCCTCATCGACCCGCTCGACGCCCGCTGATCTGCAACCGCGTGCGCCGGGCAACCGGAACGGCTACCTACCGCGCGAGAACGACGCAAGGGTGGCGACTGCCTCGTCGATGACGCGGGTCACCTCGGCTGCGGGCGCGCTGAAGTTGTTGGCCAGCATCGCGAACGCCAGCGGCTTGCCGTCAGCGGTTTCGACGTATCCTGCCAACGCTCGTACCCGGCTCATCGAGCCGGTCTTCGCCCGGGCGACCCCTTCGGCCGCCGTTCCGACCAGCCGCCGGCGCAGCGTCCCGTCCCGGCCGGCGACGGGCAACGCCGCCATGACTCTCGCACGGTGGTCCGGGTCCATGTACATCCTGGCCAGGACCTCCACCAGAGTGCCGGCCGTCAGGTAGGTGTAGCGCGACAGGCCCGACCCGTCCGCGACCACCGCCCCGCGCCCGTCGATGCCCCAGTCGGCCAGCACCTCGCTCACCACCGAGCGCCCCGCGTGCGCGGCCGAGCCTGCGGCGACGCCCAGGTGGCGCACGAGCGACTCCGCGTAGAGGTTCTTGCTCTGCTTCAGCATGTCGGCGCCGATCGTCGAGAGTGGCTCCGACCGGTGGCGGACGAGCGGGCGCAGGCCCAGGAGGGCGGGCGCCTTGTCCCGCGCCGCCAGCGAATCGACGTCGACCGCCTCGCCGTCCACGGCGATTCCATATTGCTCCAGGGCCCTCTTGAACGCCTGCACGAAGAAGAGGGTCGGGTTCCCGACCGCGGCAGTCCGCACGATCGGAGAAGAGCCCTCCGGGATCCGGCCGGTGACGACGAGCGAAGGCCGTCCGGGCAGCCGCCGCAGCCGGATACCGGCCGTCTGGTCGGCGCGCACGGTGATGACGTCGTTGCGCAGGATCAGGTCGGATCCGGGGTGTCGGAAACGTGCGCTCGCGGGTCGGCCGGCGGTACTGCCCGGTTCCACGACCACCTCCACCACGTTCTCGCGGTGCTGCAGCGCCCCCGCCGGGGCCGCGAACCCGCGCGAGAGGTCGTCCCAGGCCCACCCGCTGCCGAAGCCGGGCGTTTCGAGGGCGCCGTCGTCGAGGACGTCGTCGTCGCCGACGATGCGCCCGGCGATGCGCCGCACCCCGATACTCCGCAACTCAGCGGCCCAGTGGACGAAGACGTTCGGGGCGCCCGAAGCGTTGATCGTCGGATCGCCGGCGCCGCGGACCACGAGGTCGCCCAGCAGCGCTCCGTCACGGATCGGTGCGGCGGTGAGCAGGGCCGTCTCGAAACGCTCGTCCCACCCGAGCCGTTCGGCGGTCGCCGCGAGGGTGACGAGCTTCATCGTCGAGGCGGGGGTCAGCAGCACGTCGGGGTCACGCGCGTAGAGGCGTTCGTTCCGGTCGAGCGTCCGGACATCGACACCCCAAACGACGGGTCCGATGACCGTCGACGTGAACAGCCGATCGAGCCGTCCGGTCAGATCGGGATCACCCCGCTGACTCGTCGCGCGGGCCGGTCTCGACTCCGCGACGTCGAGTGGCCGCGGGCGTGCGGGAGCCCGGGCTTCGTCGGGCCCTCGCCGGGCCGTGCCGACTGCGGGGGTGGACTCGACCGGCCGGCCTGCGGCGGCAACTGCCGAGCCCGTCTCCGCCGGGTGATCCTCGGCGTCAGCGGGAGGGGTGGCGCTCGGAAAGGGAAGTGGTGCGCCGGCGCGGGCCACGCAGCCGGTCACCATGACGGCAAACAGAATCGGTGCGATACGGTGTGTCCACGTGCTCATGTCGGTGCAAGCCTCGCACTGATCTATCGGCCGGAAGGTGCGGGCACACCGAGGTCCCGGCAGATCTTTCTGGCGAGACCCTCGTTGATTCCCGTATGGCGGGGAACCGGAGAGGATTCTCCGGCCGCGTCGGCGCCGCGAGCCTCTTGTGTGCTCTCGGAATACCGTCAGTCCGCCGCCGCGCCGGGATCGAGCGCGTCCAGCGCTTCGAGGGCGGCGTCGACGGCCGCGTTGTCGACGACGGCGGCGCCCGGCTCGTCCCCGTGCACGCCGTAGGTGACGTCGCCCGCCCGGCCGATGAGCACGCGCTCTACCGCTTCGTCGTCGCCGAAAGTCGCGGTGATGGCGGCCAGCGGCGGGTCGAGCCCGGTTCCCTGGCGGTTCTCGACGAAGGAATCCGCGCGCAGATCCGACAGCGCCCGCAGCAGGGCGTCCATCTCCGCGCGCTCGACGTCGGCCGGCTCCGGTTCGACCCGTCGCCACACCTCTTCGCCGCCGCCGGCGTCTTCCGCTGCGGCGTCGTTCTCCGCGGCCGGTCCCTTGGCGAACCGGATCGTCAGGTCGTCGCGCGTCACGGTCAGCGCCGTGGCGTTGAACGGGCTGAAGTCGAACAGGTCCTTCTGGCGATAGGCGTCCGCGCCGCGCGCCAGATCGTCGGCCAGCGCGGCGTCGATGGTGAAGACGAGGTCGCGCGCCGCGTCACGGGCGTAGACCGTGGTCTCCGGATTCTCGTCGCCGACCAGCAGGGTGTAGCTCTCGCCCCCGACCTCTACCGTCGCGGTGAGGCGGGGCTCGTCGAGCCCGAAGGGCGCCAGCGCGTCGTTCGCCGCCGAGTCCGACTCGATGACGACCATCTCGCCCGAGCCGAGCCGGCCGACCATGGCTTCGACCAGTCCGAAGTCCGCCCGAGCGTCAAGCGGTTCCACGACGCGCCAGTCGCCTTCCGCCTTGGCGAAGCGCAGCGTGTCGTCGCCCTGCTCGACGGTGAAGCTCGTGACGTCGGGGCCGGTGAACTCCAGGATGGACCGATCGCGCAGCTCGAACGTGGTACGGTTCAGCGTCGATTCGACAAAGGCGGCGACGAGGATCACACGGTTGCCGAAGGCCGCATAGCGCTCGCCGCCGGTCGGCGCCTCGTCGCCGACCGACAGGGTCGTCGGTTCGCCGTCGGGCGTGGCGAACGTGACGCTCACCGGCGGCTCGGCCAATCCGAAAAGCGCCAGGTCCGCCGCCTCCTCCTCGACCACGCGCCGGATCTCGAGCGCGGCCAGGGTGGTGGCGATGGCCGTCGCCGCGTTGTCGTCGGCCTCCGTTTCCACCGGTGCGGTGACGATCCAGTCGATCTCGCCTTCCGTTCGGGTCAACTCCGTGACGTCCCCGTTCTCGGCGTTCACCGTCAGGGAAGTGATTCGGCGCGCTTCGACGTCGAACGCCTGTTCGTTGACGTCCGCCTCCGCCGCCGGCGGCCGTTCGCGCTCGACGAACCAGGCGTAGCCGCCGATTGCGAGGAAAAGCACGAGCAGCACGAGCGTCGAGCGCAAGCGTCGCATGGCCGCTACCCCCGCCGGCCCCACCAGGTGTAGATCCCGGCGCCGGCGATGAACCCCGGCAGGAGGAGCAGCGACAGCCAGTAGACGCGAGCCTGCTGGTCGGCGGTCAGCGTGATCCGCCGGTCCTCGGGCTCGCGCGGCCGGATGGCGATGAGGTTCTCCTGCTGGGCCAGCCAGTTGATGGTGTTGAGCGCGAGATCGCGATTGCCCTGAATCCCTACCGCGCTGTTCGAGGCGAAGTCCGAGTCGCCGAAGACCGCCAGGCGCGCCTCCAGCGGGGTTTCGTCGTCGTCCGTGCCCGTATCGTCGGCAGCGACTTCGGTCTCTCCGTCGGCGTCTCCCGCGTTCTCGTCACCATCGTCCGCCGGTTCGGGCTCGTCTATCGTCTGCGACACGACCGTGCCGATCGGTACCGGCCCGGGCACGTCGCCGGCGTCCTCGTCCAGGGTGACCTCCCCGGTCGCGAGCTGGCCCAGGTCGGCCTCCGCCCAGCTCCGGGCGCCGGTCTCGATGACCACCTCGGCGATCCGGCCGCCCGCGCCGCCTGCCATCGGCCGCACCGAGCGCGCGAGCGGGAAGGCGGTCAACAGGTTGAAACCGTCGGTGATGGCGTGCGGGGGGTAGGACGAGGCGACCGGCACGGAGGCGTCCGTGCCGAGCAACTGGCCGACGCCGCTGGCGTCGACCACGACGTCGCTGCCGACCTCGATGCCCCATTCGTTGGCCAGCGCGATCAGGTTCGGCTGCGGCGGATCCTCCTCCGTGTCGGGCGGGTCGAGCATGAGCAGCAACTTGCCGCCCTCCTCCAGGTAGGCGCGCAGCAGGTCCGCCTCGGTCGGCAGCAGATCCGTCGAGGGACCCGCTACCACGATCACCGTGGCGTCGGCCGGAACCTCGCCGGTCTGCGCCAGGACGACCGTCTCGACCCGGAGGTTGTCGCGGCCGAGGGCGTCGCGTACCGCCCGGTAGCCTTCGCGATCGTCACCCTCGGGGTCGCGCTCGCCGTGGCCCTGCACGAAGTAGACGGTGCGCTCCTGTCCCTCCACCGCCTTGATCAGCGCGTTCGTCAAGTCCTGCTCGCTGTTGGACGTCGTACGCTCGAGGCGTCCCTCGTACTCGAATACGATGGTGCCGTAGGCCTGCACCTCGTACTGGCGCGCGCGTACCGGGCTGCGATCCACGTCGATGTACTCGAGGTTCACCTGCGAGGACACGTAGGCGTACTCGTCGAGCCGGTCACGGTACCCCGCGAACTCCGCCTCCCGCGCGAAGACGAGCACGGAGATTGGCGCGTCGAGCTCCTCCAGCACCCGCCGCGTCTGGTCGGACAGCGAGTACTGCCGTGCGGCGGTCAGATCCCAGCGGACATTCTGTCGCGACAGGATGTAGTTGCCGGCGACGAGGATGCCGAGCGCCAGCGCCACGCCGGACGTTGCCACCACTCCCTCGCGCGCCTGTCGTCGACTGAAGAACACCAGGATGTCGCGCCACTGGCTCAGCGTGTGCACGGCGACCATCGCCAGACCCGCCACGGCCAGCCACCACCAGAGCTCCTGTCGATCCGGGAGCGTGAATCGGACCACCAGCGCCGCGAACACCACCGCGACGCCGGCCCACCCGAGTCCCTGCAAGATTCTGTTCGCCATCGCTCTTACCCCCGCCACCTTTCGCTGTCGACCGACTTCGCCGTCAGGAACAGGCCGAAGGCGATGAAGCTGAGGTAATAGGTTACGTGCGCCGTGTCGATGACCCCCTTCGAGAAGTCGTCGAAGTGTTCCAGGATGGACAGGTACGACAGGATGGCGCCTGCCGTCGGCCCGGCGGAGTCGGACATCCAGCTCAGGACCCAGAACAGCAGCAGCAGCGAGAACGTGCCGACGCCGGCCACGACCTGGTTGCGTGTCGCGCTCGACACCAGCAGTCCGAGGGAGATGAAGGAGCCGCCCATCAGCGCCAGCCCGAGATAGCCGCTCAGGATCGAGCCGAGCTCCGGCTCGCCGTACCAGAACAGGATGCCCATGTGCATGGCGGTCACCGACAGCATCAGCAGGAAGAGCGCGAGCGCGCCGAAGAACTTGCCGAGGATGATCTCCACGTCGCTCAGCGGCGACGTCAGCAGCAGCTCGATGGTGCCCGAGCGCTTTTCCTCGGCATAGGCGCGCGCGGTCAGGAACGGCAGGATGAACAGCAGGATGATAGCGGTGTTCGACAGGAGCGGCCGAATCATGAACTCGTTGACGTTGATGGTCTGCGGCCCGCCGCCGAACATCCCTGACTGGGCGCTGAACTGCACCATGAAGGCGAGACTGGCGACGTAGAAGTAGCCGTAGAGCAGTGCGAACAGGCCGACTACGACGTAGGCGATCGGCGAGACGAAGTAGGAGCGCAGCTCCCGGTGGGCAATCGCAAGGATGTTACTCATGGCTGCTCTCCGTGGCAGGGGCCGGCTCTTCGATCTCCTCGTCCGCGGCCTCCGGGTTCTCGGCGGCGTTCGGGTTCTCGGCGCCCTCCCCGGCCGGTTGCTCCGCGGTCGTCAACTGCAGAAAGATCTCTTCGAGACTGAGTCGCGCCCGGCGCATCTCCAGCAGGCCCCACCCGCTGGAGACGACCGCGTTGGCGATGTCCCGCCGGATGTCCACGTCCTGGCCGCTCTGCACCTCGACGGCCAGTCCGTCCCTTCCGGGCTCGCCCACGCTCACGGACGCGACTCCCGGCACGGCTTGCAGCGTGTCGGTGGGATCCGCGCCCAGGGTGTCGACCTGAAGCTGGATGGTGACGGCCCCGTGCAGCCGCCCTGTCAGGTTGTCCGGCGAATCCTCGGCGACGACGCGGCCCTCGTTGATGATCACCACCCGCTCGCACGTCTGGGCCACCTCGGGCAGGATGTGCGTGCTCAGAATGATGGTGTGGTCGCCGGCGAGCTCCTTGATGAGCTCGCGGGTCTCGATGATCTGCTTCGGATCGAGACCCGCGGTCGGCTCGTCCAGGACCAGCACGTCCGGGTTGTGCAGGATGGCCTGGGCCAGCCCCACGCGTTGCCGGTAGCCTTTGGACAGCTTGCCGCAGTGGCGGTCGGCCATGTCGCCGACGCTCGTGCGCTCCATGACCTCGTCGATGCGGGGGCGCCGCTGCGAGGCGGAGAGACCGTTGATGCGGGCGACGAAGGTCAGATACTCCCGCACCGTCATGTCGGGGTAGAGCGGCGGTGTTTCCGGCAGGTAACCGGTACGCCGCTTGGCCTCGATCGGCTCCTCGATGACGTCGAAACCGGCGATCGTGGCGGTACCCTCGGTCGGCGGCAGGTAGCCGGTCAGCACGCGCATCGTGGTGGTCTTCCCGGCGCCGTTGGGGCCGAGGAAGCCGAGGATCTGCCCCGCTTCGACCCGGAAGCTCACGTCGTTGACAGCAGCCACCGGACCGTAACGCTTCGTGACGTGCTGCACTTCAATCACTGCGGAACTCCTGAATCGGGTCTGCCGGGAGGAACCCCCGGCGTTTCTTGCGGCCGGAACGCGGCCAGACGGATCTCAACGCTTCTCCAGAAGGAGATGGTAATCAGCAGGCCGAAAGGGTGTCAACCGAGCGGGGGCCAGGCGTCACTGCTCGCTGCCCGCGGGGGGTCGGTCCACGAACTCGTCGATGGCCGCCTGATCCGCGGAGTCGACCTGTTCGAAGCGGAGCCCCATGCCGCGGCGCCGGTCGCTCCAGACCACGCGCGACCGGGCCTCGACGGCGCGTTCCGTGGCCGGCAGCCGGAACTGCACGTGAACCGCCGTGCCGGGAGGGAGCGGATTCGTGGTCCACACGCCGAGTCCCCCCTTGCCGAGGTCCAGGGTGCGGGCCGCGGTGATGGTGCCCTCGAATCGGCAGGCGACCGGGATGCCGAGCGTGACGCGAGGGCTGAGCCGCCGGTTGAAGCTGTCGGGGAACAGGTGGGGCGCCAGCGCCGGCACGATGTGCCCGGCGCCGCTGTGCTCGTTGACATAGCCGGCCACGCCCAGGCTTGCGAGCTGCCGGATCTCCCGTGCGTTCGTGATCGACCCGCTGAAGATCAGGATGGGAAGCCGGCAGGCGCCGCACTCGCGGATCGCCCGGATCAGGTCGATCGGCGGGGGCGGCACGAGCCGCAGGTTCAGCACGACCAGGTCGACGGCGTCGGCCCGTGCCTCGAGGCACGCGAGCAGCTCCGGTGCGGTTCCGACGCCTATTGCCGTATGTCCCGCGTCCTTGAGCGCCGCCGCGAAACGGTTCCGGACGTCGGAGGTCTCGTCGGCGACCACGACGGTCTTCGACGCCGTGGCGGATGCGGCCATTGGTGGCTCTATCGGTCGCTGCGTGCCCGCGGACAGGCCGCGCGTCGAGAGGGCGGCGTTGCGGCGCTCGACCCTTCTCGTTATAATGCCGGCGCAATATCGTTCATGGCCTGCTGCCCCGCATGCGATACGGAGATTGACGTTGACGAGTTCGATGTCGACCGGGACGACGAGCTCAGTTGTCCGGAATGCGGCTCCAATCTCGTGGTCACGGCCGTCGCTCCGGTCGAGCTCGATCGTGCGTCGGGAGACGACGCGGCTGGTGAATGGCTGCAGGACGATGACGAGCAGGCTAAGCCTTTTCATTGACACGGTTTGGCCGGATCTGTAAGCTCGGCCACTAGCAAGGGATGGGTTTGAGGAGGCTGTTCTGACGATCCGCCTGGGCTGAGAACGGGCAGAATGTGGAGATCCGCATTATGAAATCAGCGTGGCGCTATCTTCTGGCTGTTGTCGTGACCGTGGTCATGGTGGTTGGAATTGCGGCCTGTGGCGGCAATCCGCCGCCGGAGCCTCCGCCGCCACCGCCTCCGGCACCGGCTCCGCCGCCACCGCCTCCGCCGCCACCGCCTCCGCCGCCACCGCCTCCGCCGCCACCGCCTCCCACGGAGGAGGAGTTGTTCATGCGGATGACGCTGGACGAGTTGAACTCCCAGGCGCCGCTGCTGCCTGTCTTCTTCGACTACGACGAATCGGAGATTCTGCCCGCCGGTCAGACGACTCTGCAGCAGAACGCGCAGTGGATGCGGCGCTGGCCGTCCACCCGGGTGCGTGTGGAGGGGCACTGCGACGAGCGGGGCACCAACGAGTACAACCTCGCGCTCGGCGATTCGCGGGCGGCCTCGGTCCGCGACTACCTGGTTTCGCTGGGAATCGACGCCAGTCGGATTACGGCGGTGAGCCGTGGCGAGGAGTCGCCCTTCTGCGCGGAGGACCACGAGGGCTGCTGGTCGCGCAACCGGCGAGGGCACTTCGCCGTCATCGTCAAGTAGAGCTGTCGCTTGGCGGCGTCGACCTCGGGGCGGCGTGCGTGGAGGCGCACGCCGTCGTTTTCGTACCTGTGGTGCCCGCGGACGGGCGCACGCCGTCTTGGTCCGTCACGCTCCGTAGCGCTTCCCGTAGCATCCTGCGACTGGTCCTGACGCGGGCGACCACCCTTTCTCCGCAGGCCAGGACCGGGATCTCGGTACCGAAGCGGCGCTCGAGCGCGACGTCTCCGCTGATGTCCACCTCGCGGAGCGCCATCGGCTGCTCGCGGGCGACAGCGTCGACGACCTCCTTCAACGCCTCGCACAGGTGACAACCCGGCCGGGTGTAGAGCGTGAGCCGAATCATGGCGCCGTCTCTACGAGCTGCTCCATGCGGTCTCCCGCGCGGAGAGATCGACCGTTCCGACGACCTCGCCGACGGAGGCATGCCCGTGCCGCTCCAGGTAGGCGGTCACGCCCTCCCGGAGCTTCGGCCAGATACCGGGATCCTCGAAGTTTGCGGTTCCCACCTGCACCGCGCTCGCTCCGGCAATCAGGAACTCCAGGACGTCACGCGCGGAGGCGATGCCCCCCATGCCGACAATCGGGATGCGCACCGCGTTGCGGCATTCGTACACCATGCGCACGGCGATGGGACGGATGGCCGGACCGCTCAGGCCGCCGACGACGTTGGACAGCCGCGGCCGCCGTGTCTCCACGTCGATCGCCATCGCCAGAAAGGTGTTGACCAGTGAAACCGCATCGGCGCCGGCTTCCTCGGCGGCGACCGCGCTCGCGGCGACGTCGGTGACGTTCGGCGTCAGCTTGGGAAAGATCGGCAGAGTCGTCGCCGCGCGCACGGCGCGCACGACGGCGCGCACGCCGGTCAGACTGCACCCGAACGTGTGGCCCCCCGCGTCGATGTTGGGGCAGGAGATGTTGATCTCGATGGCCGCCACACCGTCCGCGTCGGACAGAATCCGGGCGATCTCGGCGTACTCCTCGACCGTCGAGCCGCAGATGTTGACGATGACGACGGCGCGTTGCGCCTGCAACTCGGGCAGCTTCTCCGCCACGAAGCTCCGCACGCCGATGCCCTGCAGACCGATCGCGTTGAGCATGCCGCTCGGCGTCTCGACGATGCGGGGCGGAGGGTGTCCTTCGCGGGACTCGAGGAACAGCCCCTTGACCGCGACGGCCCCGAGGGCCGACAGGTCGACGAGATCGGCGTACTCCACGCCGTAGCCGAAGCAGCCGCTCGCGGCGATGAGTGGATTGGCCAGTCGCAGGCCGGCGATGTCGACGCTCAGGTCAGGTCGGCCCACGAGACCCGTCTTCCCTCGAAGACCGGTCCTTCGAGACAGCCCCGGACGAACCGGGCGCCGCCGTCGAGGACCCGCACCACGCAACTGTAGCAGCCGCCGAGCCCGCAACCCATGACCGGCTCCAGCGAGACCTCCAGCGGTCGGCCCGCGCGCGCCGTCAGCCCTGCCACCGCGCGCATCATCGGGGTCGGCCCGCAGGCGTACACCATCACCTGCCGTTCCCCTGCCGCGTCCAGCTCGCGCTGCAGCGGAGCCGTCACCCGCCCCGCCTCGCCGCGCGTGCCGTCCTCGGTTGCCAGGATGACGCGCACCCCGAGGCGCTCGAAGAACGGGACGCGATACAGATCGTCGCTCGACCGTCCGCCGTAGAACAGCGTGGTCTCGACGCCGTGCGCATGAAGCGCTTCGGCCAGCGTGGCGAACGGCGCCAGGCCGACGCCGCCGGCCACCATCCAGGCGTCGGCCGGCGGATCGACGATCGAGAACGGGGTGCCGAGGGGCCCGAGGCAACGAATCCGCTCTCCCGGCTCGGTCTCGAAGAGATCCCGCGTGACGGCGCCCACCTGCTTGCTGAGCAGTGAAAGGCCGGTCACTGCGCCCTGCGCGTCGCGCAGGATCTCGAAGACCGAGAACGGGCGGCGGAGCAGGGGCTGGCGTCCGAGGGCCCGCTTGACCATCACGAACTGCCCGGGCCGGGTCTGTCGGGCAATGGCCGGCGCTTCGACCTCCAGAATGTTGTAGGCGGCGGACAGGCGGTGATTGGCCGCGATGCGGGCGTCGACGTCGACCGGGCGAGCCACGGGCCGAGTATACCCGAGCCCCCCGCCGCGGCCGCGGGGCCCCGCACGCCGCCGATCTTGCGCACGCGGCACGGCGGGGCTACGATTCTCAGACTCTTTAAGCGCGTCCCGGCGAGGTCGCAAAGAGGTGCCATCCACTCATCCCGCGCGTCTGTTCTCCTGCCGCTCGGCGTCCCGAGGCGAGTCCGGCGTCCCGAGGCGAGTCCAATGCCGCTGGTGATGGAGGCGGACGGGATCCACCGCGCCCTCGTGCGCATCGCGCACGAGATCGTGGAGCGCAACCGGGGCGTCGGCGACGTGGCTCTCGTCGGCATCCGGCGCCGCGGGGTTCCAATCGCGCAGCGGCTGGCCCGCAGCCTGCTGGAGATAACGGGCCGCGAGGTGTCGACGGGCGCGCTCGACATCACGCTGTATCGAGACGATCTCATGCGGCACGCGGTCGGGCCGCAGCCGGTGCTGCGGCGGACCGAGATCCCCTTTTCGATCGACAATCGGCGCATCCTGCTCGTCGACGACGTCCTGTACACCGGGCGCACGATCCGGGCGGCGCTCGACGCGCTCATCGACTTCGGGCGTCCCCGTCGCATCCAGCTCGTCGTGTTGGTCGACCGCGGTCACCGGGAGCTGCCGATCAAGGCCGACTACGTGGGCAAGAACGTGCCGACCTCGGCCCGCCAGAGCGTGCAGGTCAAGCTGACCGAGGAGGACGGCGTGGACGAGGTGGCGATCGAGGACGTCGCCGGGACCGAGGCGCCGGCGGCGCCGGGCGGGGGTGCGCCGTGAGCACCGCTCTCGACGCGCGCGAGGCCGCGGCGGACGGTCGCCCGGAGCCTGCGCAACGGTTGCGGTCGAAGCATCTGCTGAGTGCCGGCGATCTGAGCCGGGAGGAGATACTGCTCATCCTCGACTCGGCCGAGGCGATGAAGGAGGTTGGGACCCGACGCATCAAGAAGGTGCCGACGCTGCGGGGCGCGACCGTCGTCAACCTCTTCCTGGAGCCGAGCACGCGGACGCGCACGTCCTTCGAGATCGCCGAGAAGCGGCTGAGTGCCGACACCCTCAACATCGCGGGCGGTACGTCCAGTCTGCTGAAAGGGGAGACGCTGGTCGATACGGCACGCACGCTCGAGGCGATGGCGCCGGACATGGTCGTCCTGCGGCACGCCGCGTCCGGCGCGGGTCACCTGTTCGCCGGCGTCTGCGATGCGCGGGTCATCAACGCGGGCGACGGGATGCACGAGCATCCCACCCAGGCGCTGCTCGACGCGTTCACGATCCGCGAGCACAAGCCAGGGTTCGAGGGGCTGAAGGTGGCGATCGTCGGTGATCTCCTGCACAGCCGGGTGTTGCGCTCCAACATCCTGCTGCTGACGGCGCTCGGCGCCGACCTGTGGGT
This sequence comes from Vicinamibacterales bacterium, assembly GCA_965222905.1. GTDB lineage: Bacteria > Acidobacteriota > Vicinamibacteria > Vicinamibacterales > UBA8438 > WTFV01. Next base: position 2,424,986 of record OZ244976.1, read on the forward strand.
CTGTGGTCCCCGGACGCTGATGCTGCCTGCGGTAGAGCGCTTCGGAGTGCGGGCGACGACGTCGCTCGACGAGGCGCTGGCGAACGCCGACGTGGTGATGCTGCTGCGCGTGCAGGCGGAGCGGATGCACGGGCATTTCTTTCCCTCCCGACGCGAGTACTTCGCCACGTTCGGACTGACCGCGGAGCGGCTGCGCCGCGCCCGCCCCGACGTAATCGTGATGCATCCGGGTCCGATGAACCGGGGGGTCGAGGTCGCCTCGGACGTGGCGGACGGCCGCGTGTCGGTCATCCTCGAGCAGGTGGCGAACGGCGTCGCCGTGCGGATGGCCGTGCTCTATCTGCTCGCCGGATTCGAGGAGGACGAGGGATCGGCATGATGAAAGCGGCGGTGGTGTTGAAGGGCGGACAGGTTGTCGATCCGGCGCAGGGGATCAATGGCGTCGCCGACGTCCGCATCGAGGGGAGCCGGATGGCCGCGGTCGGCCCCGATCTGCCGCTCGACGGCGCCGCTGTGATCGAGGTGCCGGCCGGGTTCGTCGTCTGTCCCGGCTTCATCGACATGCACGTCCACTTCCGGGAGCCGGGGCAGGAGCACAAGGAGACGATTGCGAGCGGGGTCGCCGCCGCGGTGGCAGGCGGATTCGTGGCGGCGGCCTGCATGCCGAACACGGATCCGGTCAACGACCATGTCGGCGTGACCGAGGAAATCGTTCGCAGGGCGGCCGAGGCCGGGCTCGCCAGGGTCTACCCGATCGGTGCGGTGTCGGTCAGGTCGGAAGGGGAGCGGATGACCGAGATCCGGTCGCTCCGGGAGGCCGGCTGTGTCGGAATCTCCGACGACGGCCATCCGGTCGCCAGTGCGCTCCTGATGCGGCGGGCTCTCGAGTACGCGTCGATGTTCGGGATACCGGTCATCAACCATTGCGAGGAGCCGTCGCTCGCGGCCGGCGGCGTCGTGCACGAGGGCTATCGGGCAGCGGCCCTCGGTTTGCGCGGCCAGCCCGGCGAGACCGAGTCGATCATGGTGGAGCGGGACGTCAGCCTGAGCGGGCTGACCGGTGGCGCGGTGCACGTCGCGCACATGAGCGCGCGCGAGTCGCTCCGAGCGGTGCGTTCGGGCAAGGAGCGCGACATCGCAGTGACGTGCGAGGTGACCCCCCATCACTTCATCCTGACCGACGAGGACCTGCGCTACGACACCAATCTCAAGATGAACCCGCCGTTGCGCGCGGAGGCGGACCGCGACGCGATGCTGGAAGGGCTCGCGGACGGCAGCATCGACGCCATCGCCACCGACCACGCGCCGCACCACGCCGATGAGAAGGCCGTGGAGTTCGACCGGGCGCCGTTCGGCATCATCGGCCTCGAGACGGCGGTGTCGCTGTCGCTCGACCGGCTGGTCCACCGCGACGTGCTCTCCATGAGCCGGCTCGTCGAGCTGTACGCCCCGAATCCGGCACGGATTCTTGGGGTCGAGGGCGGGACGCTGACGCCTGGCGCAGCGGCCGACATCACGATCCTCGCGCCGGACGCGGCGGTGGAGGTGGCGGCCGACCGCTTCCGTTCCAAGGCGCGCAACACGCCCTTCGACGGCTGGCGGTTGCGGGGCGCGGTGGCCGCGACGATCATCGACGGGCGCGTCGTCTACACCAACGAGACGGTGCCCGGCACCGCGGCGCTGGCGTGGTCGGCGCCATGACCGGAACTCTCGTTCGCGGTGCGTCGCCACGGATACCCGTCGATGGGCCTCGGCTTCATGGCGTTGCCCCCCGACCGGTGCGGCCGTCCGCCGGAGCGGCGCCCGCTGCTGCGGCGTAGACCGCCGCGGTCTCGTCGACCATCCGCTCGGCGCTGAACGCCGCACGCGCCCGCCGGCGTCCCGCCGCGCCGAACGCGCGCCGCTTGTCGGTGTTCTGCAGCAGGTCGGCGATGGCCCGCGCCAGTGCCGGCGCGTCTCCCGGCGGCGCGAGCAGCCCGGTCTCTCCATCGACGACGCTCTCGGGAATGCCTCCGGCACGGGTGCCGACCACTGCCAGTCCGGCCGCCATCGCGTCGAGCACCGACGTGCCGAGCCCCTCGGTGACCGAGCTCATGACAAAGAGATCGAGTGCCTTCAGCACCGAGGGCACGTCGGAACGGAACCCGGTCAGGATCACGCGGCCGTCGAGGCGCAGGCTCCGAATCTGGCGGGTGAGCGCGCCGGCGAGCCTTCCGGCGCCGACGATCAGGATCCGTGCGTCGGGGACCTCGCGCACGATCCGCGCGGCGGCGTCGACCAGATGGTGCTGGCCCTTGTGCGGCACGAGGGCGGCGACGTTGCCGGCGATCGGGCAACCCGGCGGCAGAGCGAACTCGCGATGGAGATCCAGGGGGGGGGCCTGCTCGATCCGGTCGATGTCGATTCCTTCGTGCACCACGGTGGTCCGCGACGAGGGCACGCCGTCCCCGGCCAGCATGTCGCGGATCGCGGAGGACGCGCAGACGAAGCGGTCCACCTGGCGGTACTTCCAGCGGGAGACCGGGTTGCCCCGGATGTGGAAGTCGACCCGCCGGGAGGCGATCAGGGGCGGTGACGCCCGCGGTCCGGCCAGCGATCTGGCGAGCGACGCGACGGCGATTGCGTGGGCATCGTGGGCGTGGATCACGTCCGGCGCCAGATCGAGGACCAGCCGCGACAACTTCCAGGCCGCGTAGAGGTCGAGGTCCCCGCGCGTCGCGAGCGGGTACAGGTCCACGCCGTCCGCCGCACGCCGGAACAGCTCGCCCCGCGGCTGGGCGGCCAGCGCGGCGCGCTGCCCCAGCCGGCGCAGGCCCAGCACCGTCAGCAGCGCCTGGTATTGCCCGCCGCGCCACGTCCGCGCCGTGTCGACATGCAGGGAGAACATCGCTGGTAGCGCTTGCCCCGGATGGAGAGTCAGTCGCGGTTGCCGTTCCCGGTGCGCTGACGCTCCCAGAGCTTCACGAACTTGAGGAACACGTAGCCGGCGTTCAGGGTCGAGACGATCAATCCGCGCACGCCGTCGCGGACGCCGCGCCGGACGACGTAGTTGCGCAGAAAAGCCGCGAGCGGGCGGGCGGTCAGGTCGACCCAGCCGCTGCGCCGTCCTTCGCGGTGCATCTGGCGGGCCGCGAGGGTCGTGTAGCGGTCGATGGTCTGCAGGTGGTGGGAGACGTCGCGGTAGGCGTGGTGCTCCAGCTCGCCCCGCAACCGGCCCACGCGGCCGTCCACCGCGACCGATTCGTGTACCAGCCGGTCGTTCCAGCGTGCGGCGCGGCGGTCGTACAGGCGCAACTGCAGGTCGGGGTACCAGTCGGTGGAACGGATCCAGCGGCCGAGATAGCGGGTCACTCGCGGAACGCGGTACCCGCGCGCGGCCGGATCGGTTTGCAGGAGCGCCTGAATCTCGCGCGCCAGGGCCGGCGAAACGCGCTCGTCGGCGTCGAGCGAAAGGACCCAGTCGTGCGCGGCAAGCGCCGTCGCGTGGTTCTTCTGAGCGCCGTAGCCGGCCCACTCGTGCGCGGTGACGCGGTCCGCGATCTCCCGGGCGATTCGCACCGTGTCGTCGGTGCTTCCCGAATCGACCACCACCAGCTCGTCGGCCCAGCGCGCCGATCGGAGCGCTGCACGGATGTTGGCGGCTTCGTTTCTGGTGATCACGACCACCGAGAGGCGGGGCATGGAACGGCCCGAGTCTATCAAAGCGTCTCTGTATACTTGCTGCAGGCCCGAGACCCGACGTTCCGGGATTTGCCGGCGGCGCCCCGGCGGCTATCCTCGTCCATCCGATGCATCCCGACGATCTGCTTCAGCGCTTCCGCGCCGCGGGCGCACTGCTCGAAGGGCATTTTCAGCTCTCGTCGGGACTGCACAGCCCCGGGTACCTGCAGTGCGCCCTCATGCTCCAGGACCCGGCCCAGGCCGCGGTCCTCGGCGAAGCGATCGCCGCGTGGGCGCGTGACAAGTCTCCGGTCGTCGTGCTGTCTCCGGCCCTCGGCGGCGTGGTGATCGGCTAGCGGTGCCGCGCCGGACGTCTGCCGGGCTCCGCCGGACTCTCCGGGACCGCCGAGATGCGCACGATCAAGCTGACCCTCGCCTACGATGGGACCGACTACGTCGGCTGGCAGCGCCAGGCGCGGGGACGTTCGGTGCAGGGTGAACTGGAGCGGGCACTCGAGGAGATCGAAGGGCGGCGGGTGACCGTCACCGGCGCGGGACGCACGGACGCCGGCGTGCACGCGCTCGGGCAGGTGGCCAGCGTGCAGCTTGCGCACGGGATCGAGATGCCCGACCTGTTCCGGGCGCTCAACGCCAAGCTCCCGCCCGACGTCCGTCTGCTCGCTGCCGAGGCGGTCGCCGGCGGCTTCCACGCCCGCTACGCGGCGCGGTGCAAGACCTACCGGTACAATCTGGCGTTCGGCGCCGTCGCGAGCCCGTTCACGCGGCGCTACGCCTGGCACTTCCGAGAGTCGCTCGACTTCGATGCCATGCGGGCCGCTGCCGCGCGGCTCCACGGGCGCCACGACTTCGCGGCGTTCCAGGCTGTGGGGACGGAAGTGGCGTCGACGGTGCGAACCATACACTCGGTGGCGGTGGAGTCGGGATCCGCGGCGCTCGGGACGCCGTTGCCCGCTGTAGCGCCGCCGGTGACCATCGAGGTCGTCGGCGACGGGTTTCTCAGGCACATGGTGCGGATCATCGTCGGCACGCTCGTCGCGGTCGGAGCGGGTCGCGTCCCGGCGGCCGGGCTGGGCGCGATCGTGGCGTCCCGGGCGCGGGAACGGGCAGGGCCGACGGCGCCGCCGCACGGCCTGTTTCTGGTCGCGGTCGACTACTGACTATCATAGGGAGACCATGGGCCTTCACGACGTAATGGCATGGGTCCCGGCCGGATCCGTCGAGGCCCGTCTCGCGCGTCAAGTGGACTTCGAGCGCCTGCCGGCGCACATCGCCGTCATCATGGACGGCAACGGCCGCTGGGCCGCCCGCCGGCGTCTGCCGCGCGTCGAAGGACATCGCGCCGGCATCGATTCGGTGCGCGAAACGGTGGAGTTGTCCGCCCGGACCGGTATCGAAGTCCTGACCCTCTATGCCTTCTCGGTGGAGAACTGGAAGCGTCCGCCCGCGGAGGTGCGGGGTCTGATGGGGCTCCTCAAGCGCTATCTGCGGCTGGAGATCGCCACCCTGATGGCCAACGACATCCGACTCAAGGTCATCGGCAGCGAGGCGGAGCTCGCACCGGACGTGCGGCTGGAGCTCGAGGCGGCGAAGCAGCGGACCAGCGGCAACACCGGCATGGTCTTCAACATCGCGCTCAACTACGGCGGCCGGGCCGAGATCGTCGCGGCGGTCCGTCGCGCGCTGCGAGCCGGCGTCGATCCGGACGATCTGGACGAAGCGCGGTTCGCCGGGCTGTTGTACACGGCGGGTCAGCCGGATCCGGACCTGCTGATCCGAACCAGCGGCGAGATGCGCATCAGCAACTTCCTGCTCTGGCAGATTGCCTACTCGGAGATCTGGGTCACCGACACCTACTGGCCGGACTTCCGCGCCCGGCACCTTCTGGAAGCAGTACTCGCCTTCCAGAAGCGCGACCGGCGCTACGGTGGGGTCGAGGAGGAGCCGGCGGTCGTCGGCCGCCAGGCGTGACCAGAGTTCTCAGCGGCCTCGCGCTGGCGGCCCTGGTCGTGGGCGGGATCTGGTTCCTTCCGCCCGTCGCCACGGCCGTGCTGGCCGGCTGCGTGCTGCTGCTCGCGTTCGTCGAGTACGCCGGACTGGCGCGTTCCGCCGGCGCCGCCTTCTCTCCGATCCCCAGCGGGGCGGCGACGCTGGCTACCGGGGCAGCGGTGGTTCTGGCCCCCGGCGCGCTCGTGGTGGTCGCGATGTCCGGTGCGCTCCTGATCGCCGTCGCGGCGCTCGCCGAACCCCGCCGGGAGGGTGCCCTGGCCGCGGTCGGCGCCGCGGCGTTTCCCATGCTCTACCTGGCGCTCCCGATAGGCGCGATCGCAGCGCTCGTGGTGGAAGCGGGCCGTGAGCCGGTGCTGCTCCTGTTAGCTACCATCGTCGTGAGCGACACGTCGCAGTACTACGGCGGCCGCCGGTTCGGCACCAGACAGCTCGCGCCCGCGGTGAGCCCCGGCAAGACGGTGGAGGGGGCGGTCTGCGGCGTGCTCGCCGCCACGGCGGCTTTTGCCGGTGTGGGCGCCTTCTGGCTGCCCGCAATGGAGCTGCCGGTCCGAGTGGTGCTCGGCATGACCCTCGCGGTGGCCGGAATGGCCGGCGATCTGTTCGAGTCGCACCTGAAGCGAGCGTCCGGGGTCAAGGATTCCTCGGGCCTCATTCCGGGGCACGGCGGCGTGCTGGACCGTATCGACGCGCTCCTCTTCGCGGCGCCGGTCTACTACACCGTGGTGATCTTCGTGGGGGCGCGCCTGCCGTGAAGCGGATCGCCATCCTCGGCTCCACCGGCTCGATAGGGCGCAGCGCGCTCGCGGTCGTGGCCGCGCATTCCGAGCGTCTGGATGTCGTCGGCCTCGCTGCCGGGCGCAACGTCGAGCGCTTTGCCGAGCAGGTCGCGGGCGTGCGACCCGCCGTCGTCGCTCTGGCTGACAACGAGTCCCTGGACCGTCTGCGCGGGGCGGGCGCGCTGCCTGCCGGTGCCGCGACCGGCTGGGGCGAGGACGGACTCGTAGCGGTCGCCACCCATCCGCGCGTGGATCTCGTGCTCTGTGCTTCGGCCGGCACGGCGGCGCTGGGCGCCACGCTGGCCGCCATCGAGGCGGGCAAGACGGTGGCGCTGGCCAACAAGGAAGTGCTGGTGATGGCCGGCCGGCTCATGGTGGGGGCGGCGCGGCGGCGCGGCGTGAGGATTCTCCCGGTCGACAGCGAGCACAACGCCATTCACCAGTGCGTCGACGGGCGCGCTCCGGACGACGTGCTCCGCTATATCCTCACCGCGTCGGGCGGGCCGTTCCGGGACCGGTCGGCCGCGGATCTGTCGGCGGTGACCCCGGAGGACGCCCTGCGCCATCCCACGTGGTCGATGGGGCCGAAGATCACCATCGATTCGGCGACGCTGATGAACAAGGGGCTCGAGGTGATCGAGGCTCGCTGGCTGTTCGACGCGCCGCCCGACCGCATCGACGTCGTGGTTCATCCGCAGTCGGTCGTGCATTCGCTGGTGGAGTTGCGCGACGGCTCGGTGATCGCCCAGCTCGGCGTCACCGACATGCGCCTGCCCATCCAGTACGCTTTTTCGTACCCGGAGCGCTGGCCCGCGCCGCTGCCCGCGCTCGATCTGGCCGGGTGCGGGCCTCTGGACTTCGAGGCTCCCGATACCGGCCGGTTTCCGTGTCTCGGGTTGGCCTACCAGGCGCTGCGGGCCGGGGCGGCGTTCCCCGCGGTGCTGAATGCGGCCAACGAGGTGGCGGTGGCGGCGTTCCTGGAGCGGCGCCTGCCGTTCACCGGCATTCCGCGGGTGATAGCGGCCACGCTCGACGCCGCGGCGCAGCGTGCCCCGACCGATCCGACGGCTCTGGCCGAGGTGCGGGAGCTGGACACCTGGGCGCGGACCTTTTCGTCCTCGGTCACTGGCGGGTAGAATCGATCAGTGAGCGTTGAAAGATCGGATGGCCAACTGTGACCACCCTCCTTGCCTTCCTTTTCGTTCTAGGAGTGCTCGTCTTCGTGCACGAGCTGGGGCACTTCCTGATGGCCCGCCGGCTCGGCGTCCGGGTCCTGACGTTCTCGCTCGGTTTCGGGCCGAAGATCCTCAAGGCCACGCGCGGCGACACCGAGTACTGCGTCTGCGCGATCCCGCTCGGCGGCTACGTGAAGATGGCCGGCGAGCACGGGGAGGAGAACCCCGGCAGCGCGCCCGACGAGTTCATGTCCAAGACCAAGTGGGAGCGCTTCCTGGTGCTCATCATGGGGCCGGCGATGAACCTCGTCCTCGCCGTGCTCGTCATGTGGCTCGTGCTCTATCAGGGGGCCGAGGTGCCTGCGTACGAGGAGCAGCCGCCCGTCGTCGGGAGCGTGGCGGAGGATTCTCCCGCGGCGCGTGCCGGCATCACCCTGGGCGAGAGGATCGTGAGTGTCGCGGGCCGCGCCGTCGACACCTGGGACGCACTGTTCATGGAGGTTCTGCCGCGCGCGGAGCGGGAAATCCCCATCGTCGTGCGCGATGTGGCGGGCCGGGAGCGGACCCTGCAGGTGACCCCGGATGCCCAGACCAGCTTCGAGATGGGCGACCTCGGCATCGGGCCGGCGGTGCACCCGCAGGTCGTGCAGGTCATGCCGAACGAGCCGGCGGACCGGGCCGGGCTCAGGGCCCGAGACGTCATCGAGGCAGTGGACGGCGAAAGCGTCGACCATGCCGAGCTGATAGCCCGCATCAACGCCAGTCCCGACGTTCCGCTGACCCTCACCGTGCGTCGCTCCGGCGAGCCTCTCGAAGTCCGCGTCACGCCCGCGCTGCGCGGAGATATCGGACTGACCGGCATGACGGTCGCGCCGTTCGAGACGCGGATCATCGAGCCGGGCTTCATCGAGGCGTTCGGAATGAGCCTCGAGCGGAACTATGAGTGGTCCGGATTGATCTTCCAGACCCTCTGGGGGCTGCTGACCGCGGAGACCTCGCCGCGGCAACTGGTCGGTCCGGTCGGTATCGCACAGTTGTCCGGCAGCGCCGCCCAGGTGGGTTGGGTGCAGCTCTTCAGCCTCATGGCCATGATCTCGCTCAACCTCGGCATCCTGAACCTGCTGCCGATCCCGGTCCTCGACGGCGGCCACATCTTCATCATGGGCATGGAGAGCGTGGCGCGCCGCGACTTCAGCATGCGCGTCAAGGAGCGGATGCTGCTAGCCGGCTTCGTCGTGCTGATGATGCTGATGGTCACGGTGATCTACAACGACCTCACCCGCATCCAGTGGATCGAAGCGCTGATGCCCTGGCGCTGAGCGTCCGCGTGAGCCGCCCGCGCAGCGGTCGGTGATCCGCGCGCGGCCACTGCGCCGCGCGGTTCCGCCATGGCCGGCCGCCGTGTCCGTACCCCCGGGGCCGCTGCACGCCTGCCGCCCGCTACCTGCCGATGTCCAACTTCGTCACGCTGCGCCGTGAGTTGCGCCCGACCGTGTCGCTGGCGGCGCCGGTGGTGATTGCCGAGGTCGGCTGGGTGTCGATGCAGATCGTCGACATCGCCATGGTCGGCCGGCTCGGACCGGAGGCCATCGGGGCGGTCGGCGTCGGCAGCGCGCTGTTCCTGGCCTTCGGCGTCTTCGGCATGGGGCTGCTGCTCGGCCTCGACACGCTGGTGTCGCAGGCGTTCGGCGCCCGCAACCGGGAGGCCTGTGACCGCTGGCTGCGGCACGGGGTCGTCCTGGCGCTGGCCTTGACCTTGCCGCTCGGCCTGCTCGCCCGGATCGCCGGGAGCCGCCTCGACGTCTGGGGCTTCGATCCGGCCGTTCTCGTGCTGGTGCGATCCTATTTCGCCATCGTTGCCTGGAGCCTGCCGCTGCTTCTGTTGTATGCGGCGTTCCGGCGCTACCTGCAGGCGGTGTCGGTGGTCCAGCCGATCATGCTTGCCCTGGTCACCGCCAACGTCGTCAACGCCGCCGCCAACTGGGTTCTGATCTCCGGCAACCTGGGGGCTCCGGCCCTGGGCGTCGACGGCGCCGGCTGGGCCACGTGCATCTCCCGTGCCTACATGGTGATCGTGCTGGCCGTTGCCGTCTCCCAGCGGGGCGTGCGGCCCTGGACGCTGACCGCCGGGGTGCGAATCGCCGGGCTGCGGCGCATCCTGGGGCTGGGGTGGCCCGCGGCGACCCAGGCGATGCTCGAGTACGGCGCGTTCGCGGCGGTGACGATGCTGGCGGCGCGGCTCGACCCCTCGACCCTGGCGGCGCATCAGATCGTCATCAATCTGGCCGGCCTGTCCTACATGGTGCCGCTCGGTATCGCGTCGGCCGGCGCCGTCCGCGTCGGGCACGCGGTTGGCCGGCGCGATGCGGCAGGGGCGTCCGGAGCCGGCTGGACCGCCATCGGGCTCGGTGCCTGCTTCATGGCGTCGGCCGCTGCGACGTTCCTGATCGCGCCGCGCGCGATTCTCGGGATCTTCACGGCCGACGGGCGGGTCGTCGAGGTCGGTCTCACGCTGATCACCCTGGTCGCTCTGTTCCAGATCTTCGACGGACTGCAGGGGGTGGCCACCGGGACGTTGCGCGGGCTGGGAGACACACGGACTCCCATGTTCCTGAACCTGGCCGGCCACTGGATGCTCGGGCTGCCGGTCGGTTACCTGCTCTGCTTCGTGATCGACTGGGGCGTCATCGGGCTCTGGATCGGGGTGTCGACCGGCCTCGTCGTGGTGGGCAGTCTCCTGCTCGCAATCTGGTGGCGCCGGGCGCGGGCGTTGACTGCGGCGCTGGCGGGCGACCAGGCGCCCTGACGCTGGCTGGCGAACGGCGGGCCGCCCGAGGCACGGTGAGGTCAGCGCAACGCTACGCTACCGATTCCTGCCCGATGACCGCGTCGATGGCAGCCGCGAGGCCGCATTCGTCGTGGGTCGCCGTGATCTCCCAACCGAGCTGCTTGAGCGGCTCCACCGCGTTGCCCATCACCACCTGCCGGCCGGCGAACTCGAGCATCTCGCGGTCGTTCAGGTTGTCGCCGACCGCCATGACTGCCGTACGGTCGAGCTCCAGACGGTGTGCGTACGCCGCCAGCGCCGCGCCCTTCGACCAGCCGCCGGCGATCAGGTCCAGCAGCGAGAAGTCGCGCTCCGCGTACTCCGTCAGGGTGATAGTGACCTCCGGCGCCTGTGGCAGCGCACGCACCTCGTCGGCCAACGCACGCATCTGTTCGACGCCCCCGGTGAACGCCACCTGGACCGGATCTTCGGTGAGCGCCGCGTCGATCGGCTCGACGCGGGTGATGAACGCGCGGTTCCGTTCGTAGTACCAGTGCCGCTGTGGATGGCTCCAGTCGATGCGCTCGAAGACGTACTGCCCGGCGTCGGGCCGGTCGAAGATGATCGCAACCCCCCGATGGCGCGGGCGCATCGCCGCCACGATGGCGCGCGCCGTGTTGCGCGGCACGAGGCGGCTGTCCACGGTCGTTCCGTCCGCCCGCTTGGTCAACGCCCCGTTGTTGACGATCAGCGCCAGCGCCCCCGGCGCGTGTGCCGGCGCGAGCGCCGCGGCGATCGGTCGCGCATGGTGGAACGCGCGGCCCGTGGCCAGCACGACCTGGATGCCGTGCTCGATGGCGCGATGGACGGCCCGGCGGTTGCGCGGCGGCAACGCGCCGCGGCCGTCGAGCAGCGTGCCGTCGATATCGATGGCGATGAGGCGGATGGGGCTGTCGGGCGGCATGGGGCGCCGTGGTCGGCTCGCAGTCCTGGCCGGGGCGGGCGACAAGCGTGCATCGCGCCGGGTCGACGCTCGATGCCGCGCTGGCCGGTGCACCTACGGCGTGGGGGCAGGCTTCTTCGCGTACCTCTCCTCGACGTAATCGTCTATCAGGCGGCGGAACGCCTCGGAGAGCTCGTCGTAGGAGCCGCGCAACGTCGTCGAGTGCCGGCCGTCCACGTAGACCGGGCAGGTCGGTTCCTCGCCCGTACCGGGCAGGCTGATCCCGATGTTGGCCGCCTTCGATTCCCCGGGGCCGTTGACGACGCAGCCCATGACGGCGACGGTCATCTCCTCGACGCCTTCGTACGCGGTCTTCCAGGCCGGCAGCATGCCGCGCACGTAGCCCTGGACCTGCTCCGCCAGCTCCTGAAACGTCGTGCTGGTGGTCCGCCCACAGCCGGGACAGGCGGTGATGCTGGGGGAAAACGACCGCAGCCCGAGCGCCTGCAGCAACTCGCACGCGGCGTAGACCTCCTCCCGGCGGTCCCCGTTCGGGCGCGGCGTCAGCGAGACCCGGATCGTGTCGCCGATGCCCTGGTTCAACAGGATACCCATGGCCGACGCCGACCACACGAGACCCTTCACGCCCATGCCCGCCTCGGTCAGTCCCAGGTGCAGCGGCTGCGAAGTCTGTGCGGCCAGCGCCCGATAGACGGCAACCAGGTCGCGAGGACGGGACACCTTCGTCGAGATGATTATCTGGTCCTCGCGGAGCCCGCCGTCGAGGGCCAGTGCCGTCGATTCCAGGGCGGAGAGCACCATGCACTCGTTGACGATCTCTTCGGACGTCCGACCGAGGTCGCGGTCGGTGTTCTCCTGCATCTTCGCCATGACGAGCTCCTGGTTCAGGGAGCCGCCGTTGACGCCGATGCGTACCGGCTTGCCGTGGTCGCGGGCCACCGCGCAGATGGTCTGGAACTGCTCGTCGCGGCGCCGGCCGGTGCCCACGTTGCCCGGGTTGATGCGGTACTTGTCGAGGGCCGCGGCGCACGCCGGGTGGCGGGTGAGCAGCAGATGGCCGTTGTAGTGGAAGTCGCCGATGAGCGGCGCCGTGCAGCCGGCGTCGAGCATGCGCTGCTTGATCTCGGGCACCGCGCGCGCCGCGTCGTCCTGGTTGACGGTGACGCGCACCAGCTCCGATCCCGCTTCGGCCAGCTCGATGCACTGTGCGGCGGTCGCGGCGGCGTCGGCGGTAGCGGTCAGCGTCATCGACTGCACGGCCACCGGCGCCCCCCCGCCGATCTGCAGGTCGCCGACCGGTACCGGCGTGGTGCGATGCAGGCGAGCCTCGGTCATCACTGCTCGCATGATATCAAGCCGGCCGTCCCTCTATGCGGCCGGCCGGACGCCGGCGAGCGACTGGCGGGCGGCCCGGAGGGCGCGGTCCACGTCGCGCTCGGTATGCGCGTCCGACAGGAACCAGCCTTCGAACTGCGAGGGGGGCGGGTAGACGCCGCGCTCGAGCAGGCCGCGGAAGAAGGCGGCGTACGCGTCCGTATCCGCCGCGGTCGCCGTGCCATAGTCGGTCACCGGTCCGGCGGTGAAGAAGGGGGTCAGCACCGAGCCGGCGGCGTTGACGGTGAGGGGCACGCCGGCCTCGCGGGCGGCCTCCCGCAGCCCGTCCGCGAGACGCGTGCCGAGCTTGTCCAGCCTCCGGTACAACGGCGCCGACAGCCTGGAGAGCGCCCAGATCCCGGCCGTCATCGCCAGGGGATTGCCCGACAGGGTCCCGGCCTGGTAGACCGGTCCGGCCGGAGATACGCGCTCCATCAGGTCGGCCCGGCCGCCGTAGGCGCCCACCGGCAGCCCGCCGCCGATGATCTTGCCGAGGCAGGTCAGGTCCGGCATCACGCCGTAGACCGCCTGTGCGCCGCCCTTGGATGCACGGAAGCCGGAGATCACCTCGTCGAAGATCAGCACGATGCCATACCGGTCGCACAGGTCGCGCAGCCCGTCGAGGAAGCCGGAGCTCGGCGGCACCACTCCCATGTTCCCGGCGACCGGCTCGACGATGACCGCGGCGATCTTGTCGCGGTGGGTGCGGCAGAGGCGGTCGACGGATTCGACGTCGTTGTAGGTTGCGATCAGCGTGTCGGAGGCGGTGGCGCGGGCGACCCCCGGGCTGGTCGGCACACCCAGCGTGGTGGCTCCCGACCCTGCCTGCACCAGGAAGGCGTCCCCGTGCCCGTGGTAGCAGCCGGCGAACTTGACGATCCGGTCGCGGCCGGTGGCGGCGCGCGCGACGCGGAGGGCGCTCATCGTCGCTTCGGTGCCCGAGTTGACGAACCGCACGCGCTCGATGGACGGCACGAGCCGGCAGACGAGGCGGCCGAGCTCGACCTCCTGAGCGGTTGGTGCGCCGAAGCTGGTCCCGCGGCCTGCCGCGGACCGCAGCGCCCGCGTCAGCTCGGGCGGGGCGTGCCCGTGGATGAGGGGTCCCCAGGACATCACGTAGTCGATGTAGCTCCGCCCGTCGACGTCGTACAGACGCGCGCCGCGGGCGCGCTCGATGAAGGGCGGCCGGCCGCCCACCGCGCCGAAGGCGCGCACGGGACTGTTGACGCCGCCGGGCAGGACCCGGCGCGCGCGGTTGAACAGACGAGACGATTCGGACTGAGGCATCGGCGCAGCGAAGATATCATGCTCGCGGAATGGACGAGCCCTGCGACGTCTGCGGCGCGGTCGGGACGATGATCCCGCTCGTCGAGGTGGGGCTGCCCGGCGTGGGGCTCGTCTGCATACACCGGTGCGGCGGCTGCGGCGTCCGGCAGGTGCGGCCCCGGCTTCCGCCGGCGGCACTCGACGCTCTCTACGGCGGGGACTACTTCGATTCGGATGCCGCGCAGGGTTTTACGGGGTACGCCCGGCAGCGGCAGCGCTACGATCGCGACGCGTTCTTTCTCGCCCGCGAGCTCCGTCGGGTCGCTCCGTCGGGTCGCTTCCTGGAAGTGGGCAGCGCCCTCGGCTTCCTGCTCGCGTCCCTCATGCCCATCACCCGCTGGAGGGCGGAAGGCGTCGAGGTCTCGGCGTTCGGCGCCTGGTACGCGAGCGACCGGTTCGGGGCCAGGGTGCACCAGGGCACGCTGGAGGAGGCCGGCCTGCCGTCGGCGGCATTCGATTACGTGCTGCAGAAGGACCTGCTCGAGCACGTCACCCACCCGCGGCGGCACCTGGAGGAGACGCGGCGGATCATGCGATCGGGGGCCCGGCTGCGCGTCGTCACCCCGAACGGAGAGGCCGACGTGCGCCCGTTGCAGCGCGCGGCGGCAGGCCTGGCGTCCGACGACGTTCCGGTTCTCGGCCAGGGACACCTGTCCTTCTTCTCGCGGGCGCAGCTCCTGCGCCTGCTCGACGGCGCCGGGTTCCGGGTGCTGAGTGTCCGGTCCATCGGGATACGGCGCGGTCTGCGGGCGCTCGGCGTGATTCCGGGCTGGCGCAGTCGGGTGCGGGTGGCGCCGCGGGGGGATCTGGCGGCTGGAGCGGATCCGGCCGCGGTCACCGGGGCCGGGCTCGCGGCGGAACGCCGCGACGAGCACGCCGCGCGGATCGACGCCGAGATCGCCTCGCATCACCGGCGGGTGCGGGCCTGGCGGCCGTACTTCCACTACCGCCGCCTCGTGAAGCGGTTGGATACCCTGCCGGGCTCGCTGGCGGCAGGGCAGGATTTCGATCTTCTGGCCGAGAAGCGCTGAGGCGCCGGACCGGGCATCGGCGATGCAACCCGTCGGGACGCCCCGGCGGCGGAGAATATGACAGAATAGGTGCCGGGAGTTCAGGACATGTCAGTTTCGATCACACGTCGGTTGGCTTTCATCCTGTGTGCGGCGGCCGTCGTCGCCGCGGCCCTGTCGGTTCCTGCGGCGGCGCAGGACCGCACCGTCAACGACGGCGTCTACACGGCCGAGCAGGCGACCCGTGGACGCGCCGCGTACCGCGCCAACTGCGCGGCCTGTCACGCCGCCAACCTGTTCGGCGGCGAGATGGCGCCCGGCCTGAAGGGCTCGGGCTTCATCGGGGGCTGGAGCGGCGCGACGCTCTGGGAGCTCGCGGACTTCACGAACGCCACCATGCCGCAGGATGCGCCGGGCCGGTTGTCGGGCCGGGAGTTGAACGACGTCATCGCGTTCATTCTCCAGTCGAACGACTACCCGGCGGGGGCGGACGAGCTCGCGATCGATCTCGCGAACCAGGGCGATCCGATCCGCATCGAGTAGCCGCGCGCGAGTTCGGCGCCTCAGCGTAGCCCGGCCCGTTCCAGCTCGGCCGCGATCTCGCGGGCCAGCTCCAGGTTCCGGCGGGCCTGGAGGTGATCCGGCTGAATCCGGAGGGCGCGCTGGAAGTGGTCCATGGCCTCGTCGAGAAGGCCGCTGACCGCCAGTGCGCTGCCGAGGTTGTTGTGGGCCTCGGCAGAGCCGGGGCCGAGGCGTAGCGCCTCCCGGTGGTGGGGCACCGCCTCGTCGAGCCGGCCGAGATCGCGTAGCGCGTGCCCCAGGTTCGTGTGGGCCGGGGCGTGGTCGGGCTCCAGCGAGAGCGTTTCACGGTAGTGGCTCGCCGCTTGCTCCATACGCCCTTGGGCGAGCCGCACGCTTCCCAGGTTGAAGTGCCCGTCGGCGAAGCCGGGATCCAGGCGCACGACGGCCTGGAATTCCGCCGCCGCCTCTTCCAGGCGCCCCTGCCGTTCGCGCACCGCCCCCAGGCTGTTGCGTGACGCCAGGTGGGTCGGGTCGGCCGCGAGTCCCGCCAGGTACTGCCCCGCCGCCTCTTCCACGCGCCCCTGCTCGAACAGCGCGTTCCCGAGCTCGTAGTACGACCAGGGATTCGCCGGGTTCCTGCGGATCGCGTGCCGGTAGAGCGATTCGCGCAGCAGCACCAGATCGGCGGCCCGCCGTGGGCGCACCTGGAGCTGCAGGTGCGCCATCTCGTCGGACGACCGGTTGCCGGCCCGTACCCGCCGCGGCGGATCGCTCGGGTTGCGCGGATTGCCGGCGGAGTTGTCGTAGGTGAACCGCATCGAGAGGGTCGTCCCGGCGGGCAGCACGTACGGCTCGCGCACGCGGTAGACGTCCTGCCAGTTGAAGTCCCAGTCGTCGATGCGGATCAGCCACCGCTCGGTGCCGTCCGGCAGTGTCGCCCTGCCTTCCATCTCCGTCGCCAGGTAGTGCGCATGGGGATAGACGGCGTGCACCTCGACGTCGATCGGCAGCTCCACCGCGTCGGAGACGACGAAGCTGGAGTCGCCCGGCGGAATGTCGAGCAGGTGGTCGGCGTCCAGGCGGATCAGGTACAGGGGCGGTCCGGACGGGGGCGCGTCGGCGAAGTGGATGCCGGCCACCGGCGCCACCGTTTCCGGACGGCCGGAAGGCAGCATGTGGAGTTGCAGCACGAAGTCGGTGCCCGGGTCGAGACGCCAAGCGAGCCCGTCGATCCCGGGATTCGGGGCCATGGCCGGGGTCCAACCCATCAGGTGGCCGTCCGGCATGAAGGCCAGGCCCATCTCCATGCCGCTGAAGCCGGGCTGCTCGGGCTGTTGGGTTTCCTCGGCCTCGCGGCGCCGGGAAGATGTCGTATCGTCCACCGCCATGATCGCGTGGTGGACGAACTGCGGATTGCCGGGGCGCAGCTCGACCGTCTTGACCCAGCGGGTCTCGTTGACCGGCAGCGGCATGACGAGGTTGCGGAACACGTCGGGGCCGTCGGGGGGCAGGGTGTACGGCGCAGGGAGCGTCACCGTCAGGTCCGGCTCGCCCAGCGCCCAGCCGTCGGCGGCGGCCTGCAGCGCGGGAAGATCCGCCGCATCGCCCTCGGCCGCGCCCGACTCGGCCCACGCGGCGAGAGTCGCGATCTGCGATGCCGTGAGGCGGCGCTCGCCGACGAACTCGCCGTGGCCCGGCTCGGGTAGCCACGGCGGCATGAAGCGGCCGGCCGTCACCTCCGCGATCTGCCGCGAGCGCCGCGCGACGTCGTCGTAGCTCAGCAGCGTGAAGGGGCCGGAGCCGCCGGGGCGGTGGCACGGCGCGCAGTGCTCGAAGACGATCGGGGCGACGTGGCGCGCGAAGGTGATCGGGCCGGCCGGCAGCGTGTCCGCCGGGCCGCGCGAGGAAGGCGGTTCGGGAGCGGATGGCGTCCCGCATCCGGTCGCGATGAAGCTCATCACCGCCAACGCCGCCGCCGGCAACGCAGCACGGTGCATGTCCGACAGGGTACTTCAGGTGCCGGGTTGGCGTCGCGTCCGGCGGATCCCCTCCGCGTCGCGGCTGCCTGGACCTGCCACCCCGGCGGGGCTATTCTCAGCGGGTGCGGCATGTTCCCTGGCGCGCGGCGATTGGCTGCATGCAGGGCGGGCGCCGGGCGCACTTGCGGCGTTCTCGCTCGTCGCCGTCCTGTCGGTCGCCGGAGCTGGAGCCCACGATTGCTCGGAACCCGGCGAGTGGTTTCGAATCAATCTGGGGGTGGCGGGATTCAACGACTGCCATCTACGCGCCTGGGCGGCGCGCTACTACTTTCCGCGCGATCACGATCCGAAATGGCTGGCCATCGACCTGGCGCTCCAGGGCAAGGTGGGGGAGGCGATGACGTTCCGCCCGGCCGACGTCCACATCATGCAGCCTGACGGGTCTCGAACGCCGCTGATCACGCAACGAATAGGCGGGTCGACTCGGGAATTCAGGGTCCCCGTTTACGACGAGAAGACGTCGTCGAGGTCCACCTCGAAGCCGGCGAGCAACGGCGACCGCAGCGTCTGCTCGCGGCCGAAGGTGTGCGTCACCGCCAGCGCGCCGTCGCGCAGCTCGTGGATCCACACGGTCTCGGCCGTCGGATCGATCAGCCAGTACTCCGTCACGCCGTGCTTCGCGTAGAGTGCGCGCTTGTAGCCGCGGTCGCGGTCCGCGGTGGCCGGAGACAGGATCTCGACCACCAGATCGGGTGCTCCCCGCACGTTGTCGCCGCCGCTCAGCAGGTGCGCGCGAGCATGGGAGACGAACAGCAGGTCCGGCTGCACGACGTCGGTGTCGGACAGCACCACGTCGCAGGGGGCGAAGTAGAACGCGCCGAGCGCACGCTCCTCGATGAACTGGGCCTGTCTCCTGCCCATGCGAACTTGCACGCTCTGGTGCTTCAGGTTCGGCGCCGGGTTCAAGAGCAGATCTCCGTCCAGCAGCTCGTAGCGCTTGTCCGGCGGGGCCGTCCGGTAGTCTTCGTAGGTGAACTTGAGGACGGGTTGCGCCGTGGCCATGCGTGGTCCTCCCTCCTGCCGTGCCGGACGATCGCGACCATCATCATAGCGTGTCGCGAACCGGCGCAGCCGAGCGGCGCCGAGCGGCGCGTCTCGTTGTGCGTTCACGACGAGAAGACTTCGTCCAGGGCGAGTTCGAAGCCGGCCAGGAGGGGCGAGCGCAACGTCTCGTTCCGCCCGAACGTGTGGGCTGCCGCCAGTTCGCCGTCGCGCGGGATCAGAATCGAGACGGTCTCGGCTGCCGGGTCGACCAGCCAGTACTCCTTCACCCCGTGCTTCGCATAGAGCGCCCGCTTGTAGCCGCGATCGCGGTCGGCTGTGGCGGGGGACAGGATTTCGACCACCAGATCGGGTGCTCCCCGCACGTTGTCGCCGCCGCTCAGCAGGTGCCGGCGGTCACGGGAGACGAACAGCAGATCCGGCTGCACGACGTCGGTGTCGGACAGCACCACGTCGCAGGGGGCGAAGAAGAACTCGCCGAGCGCCCGCTCTTCGATGAACCGGCCAAGCCTGCTTCCCAGGCGAAATTGCAGCCGCTGGTGCTTGAGGTTCGGCGCCGGTGTCAAGAGCAGCTCTCCGTCCAGCAGTTCGTAGCGCTTGTCCGGCGGCGCCGTGCGGTAGTCCTCGCAGGTGAACTTGAAGGCTGGCTGCGCCGTGGCCACGCGGGTTTCCCCCCTTTTCTCACCGTTGACCGCGACCACCATCATAACGCGTCGCAAGCGGGTTGGCCCCGGATGCGTAGCGGCCGTCACCGGGTGCCGGCTCCCCACGAAAGAAAACGGCCGGTGGGGAATCGCCCCACCGGCCGGAAGAGAACCGCTCAACTCGACGTGGAGACAGGTCCTACCACTTGACCTGGAACGCCAGGCGCGCCAGACGGCCCTGCAGCAGCCGCGTCGGCGTCGCGTAGCCCGACCCGTAGGAGTCGTTGTCGCTGATGATGGCGCTCGCGTTGAGCGCGTTGTAGACGTCGAGCTGCGCCGAGTACTCCCAGTTGCCGACCCGGAAGATCCGCCGGATGGCGAAGTCGACCTGCGTCCAGTAGCCGAAGTAGTTCGTGCCCGGCGCGAACATCTGCACCGGCTGGTTGTCCGTCAGGTTCCCGCGGGGGTAGTAGGCGTCGGTGATGGTCCAGCGCATCTCGCGCTCGTTGCCCGAGTAGGCCTGGATCGATCCGCTGAACTGGAAGTCGGCCGGCAGCGGGTAGGCCCCGAACAGCTTGAAGTCGTTGCGGAACGGGATCCCGAGGGCGCTCTGATCGCAGAAGCGGCCGCCGCGCAGCGTCGTGCGGTTGCGATCGATCATGTCCCGATCGCTCACGCCGTTCGGGTTCTGGGTGAGTCCGCAGGAGTCCTGCACGTGCTGGTGCAGCGTCCAGCCCCCGAACAGCGTGCCGCCGTTCGGCAGGCGCGCCTGCAGGCTCAGCTCGAACCCGTTGTAGTAATTGCGGTTGACGTCGGAGTTGACGTGGACGATTTCCTTGTTGGTCCGCGTCGCCGGATCCTGGTTGAACGCCATGAACGACGTGTCGGCCAGCCTCGGCCCCTGGCCGATGCCGCTCAGGTACGCCAGCCGCCCGCCCGGATCGTCGAACGTGACGTTGAACGGGATCCAGTCGCCGCACGGGACGCCGATCTGGGCGGTCGAGACGTCGCAGCTCCGCAGGGCGCGGTTCTCGGCGTGCTCGATGTCGTAGAAGACCCGCCGGTAGTAGGCGGCGGTCAGCGAGACCCGCGGGGCTATCTCGTGCTGGATGCTGCCGGTCCACTCGACGTTGTACTCCCGCCGCAGGTCGGGGTCGGGCCGCACGCCCACCTGCGCCAGCTCGCCGCTGGTGAAGACCGTGGCGTTGGTGCCGACGGTGCCGATCTCGTGATCCTGCGCGATGTAGTCGCCGTTCGTCGCCGTGTAGTCCGGCATCCCGAGCGCCGCGAATTCCGCCGCCGTCGCGCAGCGGGCCGCGCCGCCGCCGTGGATGCCCGGGTGCAGGGCGCAGTCGAGCCAGTCGCGGGTGTCCGCCTGGAGCGAGATGGGATGGTAGCGCCGCGCGAAGCCGTTCGTGTACGGCTTCATGAACCGGTTCACGGAGAACTTCAGCGCCGTGCGCGCGTCCCCGAACAGGTCGTAGACGACGCTGAACCGCGGCGCGATGTCGTTCCAGTACGGCTTCTGGTCCTGGCCGTTGAACATGCGCCCGCCGATGAACCGGCCGCCCTGGATGCCGGCGCCGGCGCGGTAGGTGTCGTTCCCCGACTGGAACTGCTCGAAGCGGACGCCGGCGTTGATCGTGAGCCGGTCGATCGTCCAGGTGTCCTGGGCGTAGATGCCCCGGTCGGCCCGCACGTAGGTGTTGTAGTAGGCGGGCAGGTTGTAGATGCTCGCCTCTTCGGGTGCGCCCTCGTTGAACCGCGCCAGGAGGCTGCCGTTGCCGTCGAAGCCGACGCCGCCGTTGCTCATCGACCACTGCATCCCGACCTTGAAGTTGTGCGAGCCGGTGACGTACGAGAACGCGGCGTTCGGATAGCGCCGGTCGGCAGGCGTGACCAGGATGTCGTAGGTGTAGTTGTGGGTCGTGAGCCCGGTGCCCCGGTCGTAGAAGCGGACGTCCCGGAACCAGCCGCCGGTCTGGTCGTAGCTCAGCGGGTGGTAACACGGCGTGTAGATGCAGGTGATGAGGTCGCTGGGCTTGTCGTGCGCCAACTGCACGCCGGCGCCGCCCTCGGAGATCGGGGTGTTCGGCTGATAGCCGAGCCGCAGCCGCTCGTAGACCTGCGAGTAACCCACCTCGAGCAGCGCGCGGCTGCTGATCGTCGACGTCCACTTCGTCTGGAACGTGTGGTAGTTCCCGAAGTTGGGGTCGCGGTGGCTGGACGCCCGAATCGGCTCGGTGTTGCCGTAGAACTCGCGCGCCTTGAACTTGAAGATCCGGTCGAGATAGGCGCTCACCTTGTTGCGCTGGGAGACCTGCGACGTCAGGCGGAACAGCGCGCTTCGCACCCACTGCTCGACGATGGCGTCCTCCCGGCTCTCCACGGCCGGATGGTCCTTGTCGAAGGTGCGGAAGTAGTCCTCGATCTCTTCCTGGCTGGCGCCCTGCCGGAACGTGGGCACGAACGCGTTGGGCCACAGCTCGTCGACCGAGATGCCCCGGACCGACGCGAAGTACCACAGCTTGTCGCGCAGGATCGGGCCGCCCACGGCCGGGTTGACGTCGTGGATGTTCGACACGCCCTGCGTCGATTCGAGCCCGAGCTGGTTCAGAGTCGGGGTCAGGTTCTTGGCCTGCCAGCCCCCGTCCGTGAAGCCGACGTAGTTCGACCCGCTGAAGCTGTTCCCGCCGTCCTTGGGGATCATGTTCAGCCGGAGCCCGCCGGCCGAGACCTCGGCCGGGCTGCCCGAGGTGCTGACCGCCATCTCCTGGCTCAACGCCTGGTTGTTGTAGTTCATGATCCGGCCGTCGCCCAGCTCCGCGTTGACCATCATCCCGTCGACCTGCATGACGGAGTGGTCGGAGTTGGCGCCGTGCGAGACCATCTGCACCTGCTCCATCATCTGGGCGCCCCCGACGTCCGGGATGGTCAGCCGCACCCCCTGCGCCAGGTAGCCGATCGACTGCGTGTTGCGCGGCGTCGGCAGCGCGTCGATGGTGTCGCGATTCAGCACCTCTGTGCGGGCCGCGCTCTGCACGTCGACCACGGGGGCGGCGCCAGAGACCGTGACGGTCTCTTCGAGTGCTCCGACCGACAGCGATCCGTTGAGCGTCACGTTGGTCGACGCCTGGACCTGGATGCCTTCCTGGATGAAGGTGGAGAAGCCGGGCAGCGACATCGTGACGCTGTAGGTGCCGGGCCGCAGATCGATGATGGTGTAGCGGCCGGTGCCGTCGGAGACCGCCACGCGGCTGCCTTCGATCAGGGCCGGACTGGCGGCTTCCACGGTGACGCCCGGCAGGACGCCGCCCGTGTTGTCGCTGACCTCGCCGGTGATGGAACTCTGGGCGACTGCGACCGCGGGCAGCAGGGCCAGACACGTGAACGCGGCCAACGCGCCGCGCGCGCACTTGACGACTGTCATCTCTCCTCCTCGTGGAATGCGGTTGCGCGAACGTCGATATCTCCGCCACGAAAGCGTGGACGACAACGACGACAACGACGGACGACGAGCGGCCGATGCGCTATCGGGCCAAGCGTAGCACCTGGATGGGGAAGATCAAGCCTCCTGTCGAGTCCCGGCGGGTATTCCCAACACCTTGAAGCCGAGCGCGCGGGCCGCGATGGCCTGGCTGCCGTCGTGGGTGCCGAACACGAGATCGGCATCGCGGCGCTCCGTGAAGAGCAGGGCGCTTGCCAGGTGAATGGCGTCGAGGGTCTTCACGACGGTCGGCATCGATTGACCGGCTCGGCGCAGGATCGTGGAGGTCAGCCGGATTGAGCCGATCCCGCGCTCCGTCGCCGCGAGCGCCTCGTGCGCGTCGGCCAGTCCCTCGTCGTCGAGCGCGTGCTCCAGGCGCAGGCGGTCGAGCGCCCGCCGCGCCTCGACGCCCATCAACTCACTCGAATACGCGCGGTCCCACGCCCCCCACTCCGGCAGCGGCTCGCCGTCGTGAAGCAGCGCGCGGAGCACTGCGCTCGTGTCGAGGTAGATCGTCATCGCTGGTCCCGGTCCGCGCGCAGCAGCGTCACGACGTCGATCGGTTTCCGGAGCGTGACGCCAGGGGCGGCCGGCAGGCTGCTCGCGTCGGTGGGCTCCCGAACCTCGAGTCCTCCGGCGTCACCGTCGAACGGTACGAGGCGCGCGATCGGCGTCTGGCGGTCACATACCGTGACGGTCGCCCCGCGGCGCACCTGGGCGAGGTATCCGCTCAGCTTCGCCTTCAACTCCGACACCATGGCGGTCTGATTCATGTCCTCATTAGACCATATCTGGTCATATTGGGGATTGAAGTCGTGGCGGAACAGGCTACTGCAGGTGGTCGATGGCCGGAGGGCCGACTCGGCTGGTTGGCTCCGTGGGTACCCAGCACCTCGAAGCCGAGCGAGGCTCCAGGCGCAGACGGTCGAGGCTGGCCGGGCCCCAAGGAGAGGGCCGGCGGGGGAGGTCCCCACCGGCCCGAAGGAACAGCTCGGCGTTTGCTGAACGTCAGACTACCACTTGACCTGCAGCGCCAGTCGCATCATCCGTCCCTGGAGGACCGACGTCGGCGTGAACAACGCGCTCCCGTAGGTGTCGTTGTCCGACAGGACCGAGTTGTTGTTCATCAGGTTGTAGATGTCGAACTGACCCGAGTACTCCGTGCCCCCGATGCGGAAGATCTTCCGCAGTGCGACGTCGAGCTGGGTCCAGTACTCGAAGTAGTCGGTGCCCGGCGCCCGGAGCTGGACGCTCGTGGATTCGGTCCGCTGGCCTCCCGGGTAGTAGCTCGCGGGAATCTGCCAGCGCACTTCACGCTCGTTCCCCGAGTACGCCTGGACCGATACGGAGACCTCGAAGTCGCCCGGCAGCGGAAACGCGCCGAACATCTTGAAGTCGTTGCGGAACGGAATCCCGATCTCGCTCTGGTTGCAGAAGCGCCCGCCCTGGATCCGGTTGCGGTTGATGTCGATGAACTCCGCGAGGCCGACCCCGTTCGGGTTGTCGAGGTCGCAGGTGTTCGAGATGTGCTGGTGCGCCGTCCAGCCGCCGAACAGCGTGCCGCCGTTGGGCAGCCGGCCCTGAATCGAGACCTCGAGCCCGTTGTAGATGTTGCTCATCAGGTCCGACGTCGTGTCGAGGCGCTCGGTGAGTCCGCGGGTCGCCGGGTCGCGATTGAACGCCAGGAAGGTCGTGCCGACCATGCCGGGCAGGACGCCGGTGGGGTCGTCGAACGTCACGTTGAACGGCATCCACGACCCGCACGGCACGCCGACCCGCGCGGTCAGCGGGTCGCAGCCCTGGATGAGCACGTTGCGGGTGCCTTCGATGTCGTGGAACACGCGGCGGTAGTACGCCGCCGTGATCGACACGCGGGGGGCGATCTCGTGCTGGATGCTGCCGGTCCACTCGAGGTTCCATGGCCGCTCGATGTCCGGTTCCGGACGGCGGTCCGCCTGCGCGAACTCGGTGGCGGCGAAGATGGCGGCGTTGTTGAGCAGGCCGATCTCGTGGTCCTGCGCGATGTTGTCGCCGTTCGTGTTCAGGTACTCGGCGCTCAACCCCGCGCCCGCCAGTTGCGCGGCGGTCGCGCAGTCGGCCGTGCTGCCGAGCGGCGTGTACGTGCCGTGGATCGCCGGGTTCAGCGCGCAGTCGAACCAGTTCCGCGAGTCCCCGACGTTGCGGACCGGGTGGTAGCGTCCCGCGAACCCGGCCACGATCGGCGTGACGAACCGGTTGATCCCGAACTTCACGGCGGTGCGGGCGTCGCCGAACAGGTCGTAGACCAGGGTCAGGCGCGGTGAGACGTCGTTGAAGAACGGCTTGACGTCCTGCTCCGGGAAGTTCCGTGCGGCGATGAACCGGCCGCCCTGGATGGCCGAGCCGGCGCGGTTGAGGTTGTTCCGCGAGCCGAACGAGTCGATCCGGACGCCGGCGTTGATGGTCAACCGGTCGATCGTCCAGGTGTCCTGGGCATACAAGCCGAGGTCGCGATGCACTTTCGTGGCGTTGACCTGCGGCGAGTTGAACACCTGCGCACTGTCCGGTATGCCATCCCGATAGTGCTGGACGAGGTGGGCGTTGTACTCGAAGGCGCGGCCGTCGCCGACCCGGCCCCACTGCATGCCGAACTTGAAGTTGTGGGAGCCGGTGACGTACGACAGCGCCGTGCTGGTGGTCCAGCGATGGTCCGGCGTGACCCAGATGTTGAGGCCGTACCCGTTCTCGCGCGTCTGGAGGTTGTCGTCTGTATGACGCACGCCGTCCCGGAACCACGCCCCGGTCTGGTCGTAGCTGAGCGGGTGGTAGCAGGGCGTCTGGATGCAGGTCCGCAGATCGCTCGGGGGCCGCGGCGACATGTCGAAGCCGGCGCCCGACCGGTTCGTGACCGGCTTGTTCGGCTGGTTCGAGATCAGGAGCGTCTCCTGCACCTGCGAGAAGCCGACCTCCAGCAGTACGCGGCTGCTGATCGTCGACGTCCACTTCGTCTGGAAGGTGTGGTAGTTCGCGCGGTTCGGGTCCCGGTGCGACGCGGCCAGCGTCGGCTCGACGTTGCTCCCGAACTCGCGTCCCTTGAACTTGAAGATCCGGTCGAGGTAGGCGCTCACCTTGTTGCGCTGCGACACTTGAGACGTCAGGCGGAGCAGCCCGCTGCGCACATGCTGCTCCATGATCCCCTGCTGGCCGACCAGCTCGGCCGGGGTGTGCGGCGTGTCCTGGAAGATCGATCCGAGCTTCAGCTCGTCGACCGAGATCGCGCGCGCCGAGACGAAGTACCACAGCTTGTCGCGGATGAACGGGCCGCCCATCGACGGGTTCACGTCGTGGATGTTCGTGATGCCGTCGACCGAGGTCAGGCCCTGTGCCCGCAGGTCGGAGTCCAGGTTGTCGGCCTGCCACGCGCCGTCGGTGAAACCGCCGTAGAACGACCCGCTGAAGTTGTTGCCGCCGTCCTTCGGGATCATGTTCAGCCGGATGCCGCCGGCCTGCACCTCGGCCGGGCTGCCGGACGTCGAGACGGCCATCTCCTGCGCCAGCGCCTGGTTGTTGTAGTTCATGATCCGGCCGTCGCCGAGCGCGGCGTTGACGATCATGCCGTCGACCTGCATGGTGGAATGCGCAGAGTTCGCCCCGTGCGAGACCATCTGCACCTGCTCCATCATCTGCGAGCCGCCCACGTCGGGCCGGGTGAGGCGCACCCCCTGCGCCAGGTAGCCGATCGACTGCGTGTTGCGCGGGGTCGGAAGCGAGTCGATGGTGTCGCGCTGCAACACCTCGGTTCGGGCCGCGCTCTGCACGTCGACCACGGGAGTCGCACCCGAGACCGTGACCGTCTCTTCGAGCGCGCCGACCGACATCTGGCCGTCGACCGTCAGCGTGAAGTTCGCCTGGAGCTCGAGGCCTTCCTGGATGAAGGTCGAGAAGCCGGGCAGCGCCATCGTGACGGCGTAGTTGCCGGGCCGCAGATTGACGATGGTGTACCGGCCCGCGCCGTCGGTGACCGCGAGGCGGCTCCCTTCGATCAGCGCCGGGCTGGAAGCCTCCACGGTGACGCCCGGCAGGACGCCCCCCGTGTTGTCGCTCACCTCGCCCGTGATGGAGCTCTGGGCGCCCGCGGCTGCGGGCAGCAGCGCCAGACATGTGAGGGCGGCCAACGCGCCGCGCGCGCACTTGACGACTGTCATTTCTCCTCCTCGTGGAATGCGGTTGCGCGAACGTCGATATCTCCACCATGAGAACGTCTGCGACCGCACAGAACCGTCAACAACGACGGAAAGCGACGACGACAACGACGACAACGAGTACGGACGACAACCGACGCCGAGCGGCCGATGCGCTATCGGGGCAAGCGTAGCACCTGCGGTGGGAAGGTCAAGCTTGCCCCGAGTACGCGGTGGAGTGCTGCGGCCGCCGGCGGATCCCGCTGGTCCTCGACGAGTTGCCGTATCTCCAGCACAGCGTTCCCGGCATCGACTCGCTGCTGCAGCACGCCTGGGACGGCCACGAAGGTGCGGTCAAGCTCTTCCTGACCGGGTCGTCCTTCTCGGTCATGGATGCCGCGGGAGCGGATCCGCGGGCGCCGCTCTATGGGCGTCGCACCGCACAGCTCGAAGTGCAGCCGATGTCGTTCGACGAGGTTGCCGACTTTCGTCCTGACTGGTCGTTCGAACGCCGCGCCGTCGCCTACGGTCTCTTCGGTGGGGTGCCGGCCTATGCCGAGCAGGTCGCGCGTCAAGAGTCGCCAGTCGAGGCGGCGCATGCCCTCGCGCTGTCGCCGGACGGGCCGCTCTATGCCGAACCCGAGTTCCTCGTCCGTGAGGAGCTCCGCGATCCGGGCGCCTACTTCGCCATCCTGCACAGTCCGGCGGCGGGGAAGACCCGCCCGAACGAGATCGCCCGGGACGCCGGGATTCCCCACGCCAGCGTCGGCAAGTACCTCGATACGCTGCGCCGCCTGCGCCTCGTCCGCCGGGAGACGCCGGTGACCGAGTCCAGGCCGGAACGCTCGCGCCGGAGCCTGTACCGCCTGGCCGACCCGTTCCTGCGCTTCTGGTTCCGGTACGTCTATCCCAACCGCTCTGCCCTGGAGGCCGGCCGGAGCCGGCAGGCGCTCGAGTCGATCGTGCTCCCCGACCTGGACACGTTCATGGGTCGTCAGGAGCGACATGGCCGGCGGCCGGGACGGTCAGGGGAAGAACGCGATCTTGATCAGCAGGCCGACGATGAGCGGCCCGTACGCGAACTTCAGCAGCTTCAGGTCCGCTTCGATGCGGGAGAGGTCGGCCTTTACCTCGGTGCGCAACGCGGTGATCGCGCGTTCGAGGTCCAGCTTCGTGACGAGATCCTCGCGGCCGGCGATGGCCCCGGCCGCCGCCTTCGCCAACGCATCGTCGACGTTGGCGGCGCGGAACGCATCGTAGATTTCGGTGACGATTTGACTCATTCCCGGTACGACTTCCGACTTGCAACTGTACCATGGCGCTGGCCGCGACCTTGGCACAAAAAGGCCGGCAGGGGAAGTCCCCCGCCGGCCCGAAAGAACGGCTCAACCGTGAGCTGAAGGTCGGACTACCACTTCACCTGGAACGCCATGCGCAGCAGCCGGCCCTGCAGCAGGCGCGTCGGCCGTCCCCAGGAGCCGCCGTACCCCTCGGTCTCGTCGACGACCACGGCGGCGTTCATCAGGTTGTAGATGTCCGCCTGCACCGACGACTCGATATCGCCGAAGCGGAAGATCCTGCGCAGGGCGATGTCCACCTGCGTCCAGTAGGAGAGGTAGTTCGTGCCCGGCTGGAACAACTGGACCGTGGGACGCCTCGTCGGAGCGCCGTGCGGGATGTGGCTGTTCGGCACGGACCAGGTCAGCTCCCGCTCGCCGCCGGAGTAGGCCTGGATCGAGCCGCTGAACTCGAAGTCGCCCGGCAGCGGATAGGCGCCGAACAGCTTGAAGTCGTTGCGGAACGGCATCCCCAGCTCGCTCTGGCTGCAGAAGCGGCCGCCGCGGCGGATGCCTTCGTCGGCGCCGCGGACCGGGTCCTCGATGCTGACGCCGTTCGGGTCCACGATCAGGCCGCAGGTGTCCTGGATGTGCTGGCTCGCGGTCCACCCGCCGAAGATGTTGCCGCCGTTCGGCAGGCGGGCGTTCAGGCTCACCTCGAATCCGTTGTAGTAGTTGCGGTTGATGTCCGAGGTGACGTCGAGGTTGTCGACCAGTCCGCGATAGGCCGGATCGAGGTCGAACGCCAGGAAAGGTTGCTGCGAGAGCTGGATGTCCTGGCCGAGCCCGCGGAGACGGGCGACGTGGCCGTCCGGATCGTCGAAGTTCACCGCGAACGGGATCCAGCTTCCGCACGGCACGCCCGCCTGCGCGTTCAGGAAGTCACAGGTCTGCAGCGCCGCGTTGCTCCGTGCCTCGATGTCGCCGAAGACGCGGCGGTACCAGCCGACGTTCAGCGACACGCGCGGCAGCAGCTCGTGCTGGAGGCCGAGGTTGTACTCCCAGTTGTACTCCCGCTGCAGGTTGGGGTCGGGCCGGGAGGACGGAATCGCGACACCGCCCTCTCGGAACACGGTGCTGTTGCCGACCAGACCGATCTCGTGGTCCTGGGGGATGCCGTCGTAGTTCGTGCTCAGGTAGAACTCCGGGGACGCTGGCAGGCCGGCCAGGTCGGCCGCGGTGGCGCAGGCCGGCGGCTCACGTCGGACCGCTCGAACACCGACCCGGCGCGGTCGGTCGCCGCCTCGAAGCCGGCGCCCGCCAGGTTGCGGAACACCTGGTTGCGCTGGTCGAGCGCGAACGGGTTGTCCGGCCCGAACTTCTCGAAGTTCAGGACGACGGCGCCGTTCACGGCGACGACGTCCAGCCAGCCGTCGTTGTCGATGTCGATCCACCCGGCGCCGAAGCCGGTGTACGGCAGGCTCGGCGCGCGGATGCCGAGCGGGGCGCTCCGGTCGCGGAACAGGCCCGCACCGTCGTTCACGTACAGCGTGCTGCCCTGGCCCGACAGCTCGGTGACGTAGAGGTCCTCGTCGCCGTCGTTGTCGAAGTCGCCGGCGTCGACCCCCATGTCGGCCTTGGCGTTGCCGCCCGCGCCCAGCGCCGCCCCCGCGGCCAGCGCCCGGTTGCGGAAGGTGCCGTCCCCCTGGTTCACCCACAACTGGTTCTCGCGCTGATCGTTGGCGACGAAGAGATCGATCCGGCCGTCGCCGTCGAAGTCGGCGGCTGCGGCGCCGAGGGCCGGCCCGAACTCGTGTCCGAGCCCCGCCGCCGCGGTTACGTCCTCGAACGTGCCGTCCCCCCGGTTGCGGTAGAGCACGTCCGGGTGCGGCCGGCTCGTTTCCGGCGCGCAGTAGTCCGGCGCGCCGGCCCGGTCGTAGCACTGCGTGTGGCCGGCGAGGGTGTAGGTCAGGTAGTTGCCGACGAACAGGTCGAGCCACCCGTCGCGGTCGTAGTCGAAGAACGACGCCGGGAGCCCCCAGGCGGGATCGCCCGTACCGCTCCGTTCGGTGACGTCGGCAAAGGTGCCGTCGCCCTGGTTGCGCAGCATCTGGTTCGGCCCGAAGCGGGTCAGGTACAGGTCGGTCCAGCCGTCGTTGTCGAAGTCGCCCGCGGCGACTCCCATCCCGTAGCCGCCCGGGGCGATCCTCGCCTCGGCGGTGACGTCGATGAACCTGAGCCGGCGCTCGCCGTCCCCGCCGACCTCCAGCTGGTTGCGGTAGAGGCGATCGCCCGGCGGCTGATCGGCGGGCGGCGGAATCAGCGGCTCGCCGTCCCCGAGCAGCTCGCCCTGTACGAGGTACACGTCGAGATCGCCGTCGTTGTCGTAGTCGAACAGGCCGGCGCCGGGTCCCATCATCTCGGACTGGTAGAAGCTGCCGGTCATGCCGTTGAAGTGGACGAAATCGAGACCGACCTCGGCGGCCCGATCGACGAACCACGCCACGTCGGGCTCACCGGCCGCGACCGGCGCCGGGTCCGGCGGCAGGGCCGTATCCGGGCCGCAGGCGGTCAGCCAGGCGGCCAGCAGGAGACGGGGCGTTGCGCGACAGGCAGTCGGACGCATCGGTACAAAACGCCAATTATGCCGGATGACCGCCTGCGGCCGTCAGCCCAGCATGCGAGCGGCTTGGCGCGCGTAGTAGGTGATGACGATGTCCGCTCCGGCGCGCGTGATCGCAGTCAGCACTTCGCGCAGCGCCCGCTCCTCGTCCAGCCAGCCGTTGCGGACGGCCGCCTTCAGCATGGCGTACTCGCCGCTGACGTGGTACGCCGCGGTCGGGTAGCCGAACTCCTCCTTGACCCGCGCGATGACGTCCAGGTAGTGCAGCGCCGGCTTCACCATCACGATGTCGGCGCCCTCCTCGAGGTCGAGCGCCACCTCGCGTAGCGCCTCCTCCACGTTGGCCGGATCCATCTGGTGGGTCCGCCGGTCGCCGAACGCGGGCGCCGAGTCCGCCGCGTCCCGGAACGGCCCGTAGTAGGCCGAGCAGTACTTCGCGGCGTAGGCCATGATCGCGACCTCCTCGAAGCGCGCGGCGTCGAGCGCCTCGCGGATCGCGCCGACCCGCCCGTCCATCATGTCGGAGGGGGCGACCACGTCGGCGCCGGCTTCCGCATGCGAGACGGCCACGCGCGCGAGCCGGTCGACCGTGGCGTCGTTGACGATGACGTCGCCCGCGACGATGCCGCAGTGGCCGTGCGACGTGTACTCGCAGAGGCAGACGTCGGTCGCGACCAGCATGGCCGGCGTTTCCTGCTTGATTGCCCGGATCGCCGCCTGCACCGGCGCCGCCGCGTCCTCGGCGGCGCTGCCGACCTCGTCCTTGTCCTCGTTGCGGGGCAGGCCGAACAGCAGGACCGAGCGCACGCCTTCGCGCGCGGCGGCGGCCGTCTCGGAGACCGCCTGGTCGACCGACAACTGGTACACGCCCGGCATCGACGGCACCTCGCGGCGCACGCCTTCGCCCTCGCAGACGAACAGGGGATAGATCAGCGCGTCGGGGGAGAGGCGCGTCTCGCGCACCATGTCGCGGATCGCCGCCGAACGTCTCAGGCGCCGGGGGCGGCGCCGCAAGTCCAGGCTCGACGTGGACACCGTCTTCCGGGCGGCGCCCGCGGGTGATGGGGTAGCGGTGGTGGTCATGGCGCAGTTCCCGATTCAGGCCGAGTGGGCCGCCGGCGAGCCGGCGGCGCGTCGTTCACGCTCGCCGTCGGCGAAGTAGTCCGCGAGCGCCCGGGCGAGAGCCGGCACGGTGTAGGTCGACGGCATGACCGTCGTCTCCACCCCGAATTGCCGTGCAGCCCGGACCGTGACCGGACCGATCGCCGCGACGACGGTCGCACCCAGCAGATCGACGGCCCGATCCGCACCGAGCGACTGCACGACGCTGCGGACCGCGGACGCGCTCGTGAACGTCACGGCGTCGATCTCGTTCTTCATGATCATCCCGCGCACGGCGGCGCCTGGCCACCCCGCCGCGGGGATCGTGCGATAGGCGGTCACTTCCGTCACGTCGGCTCCCGCGGCCCGCAGTGCGTCCGGCAGCAGCGGACGGGCGATGTCGGCCCGCGGAAGCAGGATGCGCGTCTTGCGCAGATCGCGCCCGGCCCTGAGCGCTTCGCTCACCCCTTCACCCCGATGATCGGTTGGAGCCAGATCGACCTGCAGCCCGTGCCGGGCGATCCGGGCGGCGGTGGCCGGGCCGATGGCGCAGATCCTGACCCCCTCGAGAGTCCTTGCGCCGGGGCCGTGGGCGGCCGCGCGCTCCACGAAGGCGTCGACGCCGTTGGCGGACGTGAACACGATCCAGTCGAACGACGCCGCGGCCGCGCAGGCGTCGTCGAGAGGCTGCATGTCGTCCGGCGGAACGATGCGGATTGCCGGCGCCTCGATCGCCTCGGCGCCCAGAGCGGCGAGGCGATCGACCAGCTCCGGCGCCTGCGCGTGCGGGCGGGTCACCAGGATCCGTTTGCCGGCCAGTGGCCGCGTCGCCGGCGTCATCGCGCCCTGGCCTCTTCCAGCAGCGGTCCGGCGCCCGCCGCGAGCAGTCCGGCCGCTACCTCGGCGCCGAGGTCGGCGGGAGCCGCCGTCGAGCCCCTGGCCTCGCGGCGCACGAGCATGGAGCCGTCCGGCGAGACGACCACACCGCGCAGGAGGAGGTCGTCGCCGGAGACGGTCGTCACTCCGCCGAGGGGCACCTGGCAGTCGGCGCCGAGGGCGGTGACGAGCGCCCGTTCGGCTTCCAGAGCGGCCGCGGCGCCGCGGTCGGCGATCGTCGCCAGCAGATCGTGCGTCTCCTCGTCGGCGCTGCGGTATTCCGCGCAGACGATCCCCTGACCGGGGGCCGGCAGGCAGAGGTCGAATGGCAGCCGCACCGCGATGCGCGCGGCCAGGTTCAGCCGCACCAGTCCGGCCGCGGCCAGCAGGAGCAGGTCGAAGTCCCCCGCCTCCAGCTTGTCCAGCCGGGTACCGACGTTGCCGCGGATCGGGGCGACGTCGAGATGCGGGTAGGCGTGCCGCAGTTGCGCGGTTCGGCGGATGCTGCCGGTGCCGACCCGCGGCGCCCGTTCGGGTGCGAAGAGCGCTTCCGGATCGGCGGCGGGGCGTTCGCACGAGCGCGGCGCGACGACCGCGTCGCGCGGGTCCTCGCGCGGCAGCACCGCCTGCACGCGCAGTCCCGCCAGGCGCTCGGCCGGCAGGTCCTTGGCGCTGTGCACGGCGAGGTCGACCTCCCCGTGGACCAGCGCCTCTTCGATCTCCTTGACGAACAGCCGTTTGCCCCCGGCGCTGGAGATCGGCTTCCGGGACAGGAGGTCGCCGCTCGTCTTGATGAGCACCAACTCGGTGTCTGATCCTCCGGTGTGCGCAAGCGCGCCGGCCACCGTCTCTGCCTGCCAGCGGGCCAGCGGGCTGCCGCGCGTGCCGATCCGCAGCCGTCTCACCGGTTCCTCAATGCCGGCGTCCGTCCCCCGGTACCGGCCGCGGCGCGGTCTCTGGACGTGCGCCGCCGTTCTCCCGCCCCCTCTTCGTCGAGTCCGAAGAGCCGGCTGAGCGTGTCGGCATCGGCGGCGACCGCGTCTTCGTCCGGGGCCGCCTTGAGCTGCTGGGTCGGCGACGACAGCAGCTTCTCGACCAGCAGCCGCGTGACTTCCTCCACGCGGGTCCTGGCGGCCGGCGGCAGCGGGGCCAGCTTGGGCGCGAGCCGCTCCAGCTCCTGCTGCCGCGTCCGCTCGAAGTGCCTCCGCAGCGCGACCACCGTAGGGATGGCGCCGCGCGAGCGGAGCCAGCGCATGAAGCCGTCGACTTCCTCGCGGACCATCAGCTCCGCCCGGTCGACCTGGGACTGCCGGCGCGCCAGGTTCTCGCGGACTATCGACTGCAGGTCGTCGATGTTGTAGAGGAAGACCTGCTCGACCTGGCTGGCCGACGGTTCGACGTCGCGCGGCAGGCCGATGTCGATCATGAACAGCGGCCGGTCGCGGCGCGGCCGCATCGCGTCGGCGACCTGCGCGCGGGTGAGCAGCCAGCGGGGGGCGCCGGTGGCGGTGAGCACGATGTCCGTGGTCGTCAGCTCCGCAGTGATCTCTGCCCACGGCACGGCCACGCCGTCGACCTTGGCGGCGAGAACCGCGGCGCGGGCCGCGCTCCGGTTGGCGATCCCGATCCGTCCGAGGTTCTGGGAACGCAGGTGCGTGGCCGTGAGCTCCGCCATCTCGCCCGCGCCGACGACCAGCGCCCGCCGCCCGGCGAGCTCGCCGAATATCTTGCGCGCCAGCGAGATTGCGGCGTAGCTGACCGAGACGGCGCCCTCGCCGAGCCCGGTCTCGCTGCGCACTCGCTTGCCGACGGTGAACGACGTGTGAAACAGCCGGTTCAGCGCCGCCCCGGTGAATCCCCGTTCCGCAGCGATGGAGAACGCGTCCTTGACCTGGCCCAGGATCTGCGGCTCGCCCACCACGAGCGAATCCAGCCCGGCGACCACCCGAAACAGGTGCCGGGCGGCGTCGCTGCCCTGCCGGCTGTAGAGGTACGGGGCCAGCTCCGGCTCCGGCACGTCGTGGAACGCGCTCATGAACGCCGCCAGCGTCTCGGCCAGCGGCCCGGGAGTCTCCGAATGCGCGTAGATCTCGGCACGATTGCAGGTGGAGAGCACCACGACTTCGGCAATGCCGGTGGCGTCCACGACCTCCGACAGCGCTTCCGGAATGCCGCGGCGGGCGAAGTCTATGCGCTCCCGCAGATCGACCGGTGCGCTGTGGTGGCTCGCCCCGAGCAGAAACAGATGCATGCCGCGTCCGGCGCGTGCCGGCACCGCTCCTCAGTAGAAGTTGTGGCTGCTGGTGCCAAAGTACCCTATCGGCACGAAGTTCAGCATCAGGATCGCGAAGCCGACCGCCGACAGCCAGGCCGTGCGGCGTCCTCCCCAGCCGAATGCCCGGCGCGCGTACAGCGAAAACGTGTACACCAGCCAGCAGAGCAGCACCGTGAAGATCTTCGGATCGAGGAGGGACATTGCCTGCACGCGCGGATCGGCGGCGCCCGGCTGCACCTGGATCAGCCAGATGGCCCCGACGGCCAGGCCGAGGGTCAGGAACACCCAGCCGAACGTCACCGCGCGTCCGTTCATCGCGTCGAGCACCTGCAGCGACGGCAGGCGGGCGTAGAAGACCCCGAGGTGCTTGGCT
The DNA here is from genome assembly GCA_965222905.1 of Vicinamibacterales bacterium. GTDB lineage: Bacteria > Acidobacteriota > Vicinamibacteria > Vicinamibacterales > UBA8438 > WTFV01. The sequence continues at coordinate 2,460,445 of OZ244976.1, forward strand.
TTGAGCTCCTTGAACAGGAGCACGTAGGTGATGCTGATCACGCACGCGAGGGCGAAGGTGGCGTACGCCACGAGCAGCGAGAACACGTGGATCTCGAACCAGCGGCTCTCGAGCACCGGCGGGCGCGCCGCCACGTTGTTGCTGATGGCCGGGATCAACTGCAGGACGACCATCAGCGGCACTATGAAGATGCCCATGGCGCGCTCGTCGGTCGTCATCTCGGTGTAGAGGTAGGCGAGCGCGAGGACCCACACGAACGCCGAGATCGCGCCGGTGGTGCCGACCAGCGGCACGTGGCCGACCTGCATCGTCTGCATGCCGATGATGAACGTGTGCACGAGGGCCCCGAACACCAGCGACACCGTCGCGACGCGTCCGGAGGAGGGGCTGCGCGTCCCGAAATGCACGGCGTAGGCTACGCCCGCCACCAGATAGAGTGCGAGCGGCGCGGCGTTCATGGGTGGCCCTTCCGGCGGCCCGCCGCCTCAGCCTCGGGGGGCGTAGTAGCCCTGCTTGGTCCGCGAGGAGACCGCGTCGCGGTCGACCCGTACGATGACCCGCCGCCACTGGCCGTTCCGGAGCGGGTTCGCGGAGATGTAGCCGACGGAGTACTGGCTGGAGAGCTCTTCCGAGATCTGCCGGTAGATCTCGGGCAGCTCTTCGATCCGTTCCGGGAAGAACGCCCGCCCGCCGGTCTCCTGCGCCAGTTGCCGCAGCACGAAGTCCGCCTCGCGGAACCCGGTGCGGGACCGGCTCTCGTCGGACTGCAGGCCGATGGAGAAGATGGCCGTGTTCGAGCGCTTCGACAGCTCCAGGACCTCGTCGAAGCTCACCAGGCTCGAGGTGTCCTCGCCGTCCGAGAGCACGATGATCGCCTCGCGCCGCAGGTCGGCCTGCCGGAGCGGCGCCTTGGCCAGCTCGCGCAGCGCGATGTAGATCGCGTTGTAGAGGGAGGTCGACCCGCCGGCCGCGGTCCGCTGGATGGCGCGCTCGAGCTGTTCCACGTCGTTCGTGAACGGTTGCAGGATGTTGACCCTGCTGTCGAAGTCGACGACCTCGGCGAGATCCTCCGGACGCAGCCGCTGCGCGAAACCGATCGCGGCCTCCTGCGCCGTCGTCATCTTCTCGTCCATGCTCGCGCTGGTGTCGATGAGCAGTGCGAGCGCAATGGGCAACTGGGTTCTCGTGAAGAAGTTGATCTCCTGCTGGACGCCGTCCTCATAGATACGGAAGCTGGCCTCCTGCAGGTCGGTGACGAAGCGTCCCTCGCGGTCGGTGACCGTCACGTTGAGGGAGACCACGTCGACCCCCGCCCGGAACGATGGCGATTGGGCCGGCGTGTCGGGCGGTTGGGCGCCGGCCGCGCCCATCCGGATGATGCATGCGACGGCGATGACCGTGGCGGCTGCTGCAGCGGGGCGAATCATGTCGGCTTCCGTGCCGCCCCCAGGGTGGGTTCCGGGGGCTAGCGGTTACGGGTGTCGGGGCTCCTGAGCAGGATACCGCGCGCCGTGAGTCCGGGACGGTCGACGCTCACCCTGACCTCCTCCGGCGGGATGAGCGAGTCCGGCCGCGAATAGACGACCAGGTACTGGTTGCGGAGCTCGGCGACGATGTCCCGCATCGCCCGCTCGACGGCCGAGCTCGCGAGCAGGTCCCGATGGCTTCCGCCGCTGTCCGCGGTGCCGCGCGCAAGGACCAGATCCCGTTCGAACTCCTGCTGGCGAGCGTCGAAGCCGCCCCCGAAACCGCCGGCGGCCTGGCCGATCGCGAACGCCGCGCGACGCGCCTCCACGGACAGCGTGTAGACGGCGGCCCCGCTCTCGTCGATGCGATCGAGGACCTGCCGGCCCCCCCGGTTGCTGTAGTCGGTGCCCTCCGTCGTCACCACGACCATGACCGGACGGTCGGCGCCCCGCCGGGTGAACCCCTCGGCGACCTCGTACACGGCGTCGAGCATGTACGCCGCCTGGCCGGACTGCGGAAAGACCCTCCCGATCCCTTCGCGCAGCCGCTCGGCGTCGCTGGTCGTCTGGACGAGAATGCGGGGCGGCCCCCCGAAGGAGATGATGGAGATCTGATTGTCCCCGTGCATGCCGTCGACGAACGCCGACAGCCCCCGGCGGTAGTCGGATGCCGCGCGCACCGCCGCCTCGCTCGTGTCGACCAGAATGGCGATCTGTCGTCCCGCACCCGCCGGCCCGACGCGCAGAACCTCGCGCGCGGCGTCGTCCTCGCGGATGTCGAAATCGGCCGCCTCGAGGTCCCTGACCGGTGCCCCGTCGTCGTCGAGCACCGAGACGATCATGATGCGCTCGGCGGACTGGGCCCCGGCCGCCGCAACGCCCGCGACAGAGGCTGCGAGCGCAAGAGAAAGCGTGATGCAGGCGTGTCGCAAAGGCAGCATCTCTCAACTGCGAGTATAGGTCCGGCTTTCCGGCCCCGTCAAGGTCGACGCCGGGCAGAAAACCTTGTAAAAACAGGAGTTGCGCGCCGGGCGCGGCTCCCGCGGCGGGTTCGGGGCTCCTTGACAGCCTCCCGGGCTCGTGCAATAATCCGCGCGGTTTTGGGGCCTCACGTCGCACCCTTTCGGTCCGTACGGTTTCGCCATGGTGCCTCGTGTTCTTGCAACGAGCCAAGGTTAGAGCCACGAGCCGGAGCCGGCAGCGTGTGAAGGGTTCGCGACGACGATGCTAGACGCCTACATTCCGGTCTTCCTCTTCATCCTGGTGGCCATCGGCTTCGCCATCTTCACCCTGATGGTGTCCCAGCTCGTCCATTCGAAGCGCTACAACCGGGTCAAGTTCGAGCCGTACGAGTGCGGCATCGAGCCGGAGACCGACGCCCGTGACCGGTACAGCGTGCGCTACTACTTGGTCGCGATGCTCTTCGTGATCTTCGACGTCGAGACGGTCTTCATGTTTCCGTGGGCCGTCGTCATGGACGAGCTGGCGCTGTTCGGGCTGATCGAGATGCTCGTGTTTCTGTTCATCCTGGTGGTCGGCTACGTCTACGCGTGGCGCAAGGGCGCCCTGGACTGGGCCTGAGGGCGGGGCGGGATCGAGCCATGGCGGACGAAACCAAATCGCAGGCGGGGCAGGACGGAGCCGATTCGCAGGCGGAGTCTGCGGCAACCGGGTCCAAGTCGACGGAGAAGTCCGCGTCCGCCGCCGGGAAGCCCGCCGCCGCCAGACCCGCGGCGCCTGCGAAGAAGCCCGCGGCGCCCGCAAAGAAGCCCGCCGCGGCGGTCAAGCCCCGTCCCAAGCCGAAGCCGAAGGCTCCGCCGGAGCCTCCGAAGGCCCCCGAGGATCAGGCTCCGCCGGACGGCATCGCGTTGCCCGAGATGGTGGCCGCCGTCCGGAAAGGCGTGTCGGGCGCGGTTCAGCAGGTTTCCTACTGGGTCGGAGACTGGACGATCATCGTCGCGGCGGACCGGCTGCTCGACGTGATGCGGTTCCTCAAGGGCGACGCTTCGACGTCGTTCGACTACTGCTCCGACGTGACCGCGGCCGACTGGCCGCCGCGCGAGAAGCGGTTCGACGTGATCTACTGTCTGTACTCCACCCGACTCCGCCACCGGCTCCGCGTCAAGGTGCGGGTCGGCGAAGAGGATCCGGTCGAGTCGGTGACCCATCTCTGGCCGGCCGCCGACTGGCTGGAGCGCGAGGTCTATGACCAGTTCGGCATCAATATCGTGAATCATCCCGACCTGCGGCGGATCCTGATGCCGGAGCAGTGGCAGGGCCATCCGCAGCGCAAGGACTACCCGCTCGAAGGCCCCGGCGAGCTCCTGATGGAGAATCCGCAGGACTGGCTCCGCGTGCGCAATCTCGCGGACGAAGCCGGTACGGATGCCGAAATCGAGTAGACCGCAGGACCCGAGCCGATGACCCTCGAAGCCCCACGCGCGAGCACGACGCAGTTCGACACGGACGAGCTGGTCATCAACATGGGTCCGCAGCACCCGAGCACGCACGGCGTGCTGCGGGTGGTCCTCAAGCTGGACGGCGAGCGCGTGATCGACGCCGACTGCGTGATCGGCTACATCCACCGGGGCATCGAGAAGCTTTCCGAGAATCGGGATTGGACCCAGATCATCCTGCTGACCGACCGGATGGACTACGTCGCCGCCGCGACGAACAATCTCGGCTACTGCCAGACGGTCGAGAAGCTGATGGAGATCGAGGTGCCGCGCCGGGCCCGCTACCTCCGGACGGTGCTCGCCGAGTTGCAGCGGATCGCCAGTCACTGCCTGTGGCTGGGGACCCACGCGATGGACATCGGCGCGATGACCGTGCTGCTCTACGCGTTCCGGGAGCGCGAGTTCGTGCTCGATCTGTTCGAGGAGTTCTGCGGCGCGCGGCTGACGTACAACGCGATGCGCATCGGGGGGCTTCCGCTCGACATCCCGCCCGGCTGGGACAAGAAGGTGCTGTCGTTCTGCGACCTGATGGAAGAGAAGCTGAACGACTACGAGATGCTGCTGACCAACAACCGGATCTGGCTGAAGCGCACGCGCGACGTGGGCGTCATCGGCGGGGACGAGGCGATCGGGCTCGGTCTGTGCGGCCCGCCTTTGCGCGGTTCCGGCGTGCCGCGCGACGTGCGCAAGGACGAGCCGTACGCCGCCTACGACGAGCTGGAGTTCAACGTCCCGCTGGGGACCCGCGGCGACACCTACGACCGGTATCTCATCCGGATGGACGAGTTCCGCGAATCGATCCGGCTCGTCCGGCAGGCGGTGGAAGGTCTGCCGGAAGGCCCGATCATGGGCAAGGTGCCGCGTCTCATCAAGCCTCCGGCCGGCGAGACGTATCATGCCATCGAGTCGCCGAAGGGGGAGCTCGGCTACTTCATCGTCAGCGACGGGAAGTCGACCAACCCGTACCGGTTCCGCGTTCGCCCGCCGTCGTTCTGCAATCTGCAGGGCCTCAAGCGGCTCGTGACGGGGCATCTGGTGGCCGACGTGGTCGCGCTGATCGGCACGATCGACATCGTGCTGGGCGAGGTGGATCGGTAGGCCATGCTGGAAACCATCGTCGTCCCGCTCCTGAAGATCGCGGTGCTGCTGAACGCGGTGCTGGTGGCGGTGACCTTCCTGGTTCTGATGGAGCGGAAGGTCATCGCGTGGGCGCAGTCGCGCCTCGGCCCGATGCGCGTCGGACCGTACGGCATCCTGCAGGCGATCGCGGACCCGATCAAGCTGATCCTGAAGGAAGACATCACGCCGCGGAAGGCGGACAAGTACGTTTTCACGCTGGCGCCGATCATGAGCCTCGTGCCGGCTCTCGTCGTGTTCGCGGTGGTGCCGTTCGGACCGGACCCGTTCTACTACATAAGCGACATCAACGTCGGCCTGCTGTTCATCATCTCGGTGACGTCCATCGGCGTCTACGGGATCATCCTCGGCGGCTGGGCCTCGAACAGCAAGTACCCGCTGCTGGCCAGCCTGCGCGCGTCGGCGCAGCTCATCAGCTACGAGATCGCGGTCACGATGACGCTGGTCAGCGTGATCCTGACCACGGGCACGCTCAGCCTGGTCGGCATCGTGGAGGCGCAGCGGGAGGGCGGGCTCTGGTTCGCGTTCGTCCAGCCGGTGGCGCTGATGCTGGTCTTCATCGGGGGGCTGGCCGAGACCAACCGGGCGCCCTTCGACCTGCCCGAGGCGGAGACGGAGCTCACCGGCGGGTTCCACACCGAGTACAGCGGGATGCGGTTCTCGCTGTTCTTCCTTGCCGAGTACGCCAACATGATCGTCATCTCGGCGGTCGTCGTCATCTTGTTCTTCGGCGGCTGGCTTCAGCCGTTTCCGAATGTGCCGGCGCTGGCGTTTCTCGGGCTCTTGCCGCCGTGGATCTGGTTCATCGGCAAGATCTTCGTGTTTCTCTACGTCTTCATCTGGATTCGCGCCACGCTGCCCCGCTATCGGTACGACCAGTTGATGGGGCTCGGTTGGAAGGTGCTCATCCCGATCGCGATCGGCAACCTGGTGGTGACCGGTATCCTGAAGGTCGCGTTGCAGGCGACGCAGGGTTAATCGATGGCCGAAGCGATTGTGTTCTGGACGCTCGCGGTACTGATTCTCGGGCTCGGGATCCTGGTGATCTCCGCCCGCAGCGCGGTGCACAGCGTGCTCTTCCTGGTGGTCAACTTCCTCCTGGTCGCGGTGCTCTACGTCACCCTCGGCGCGGAGTTCGTCGCGGTCATCCAGGTGTTGGTCTACGCGGGCGGCATCGTCGTCCTGTACCTGTTCGTGGTCATGCTCGTGAATCTGAAGAAGGCCCCGGAGCGCTACGCCGATCCGCGCCGCGTTCCGTGGACCGGTACGCTTCTCGCCGGCGCGGTTCTCGCCGAGGTCGTCGCCATCGCGTTCTACTCCACCGCCAGCAGCGACGGCTCGGCCGCGGCAGCGGCAAGGGGTGGGCTGGGCGCCGATACGCCGTTCGCCGACTGCGGTGCAGGGTCGCTGGTGAGCTGCAACACGGAGCAGCTCGGCTGGGTGCTCTACACGAGCTATCTGATTCCGTTCGAATTGGCCTCGATGCTGCTGCTGGTGGCCATGATCGGGGCCATCGTCCTGGCCAAGAGGCACTTGTAGAGGGAAGCGCGTGCTCGAGATCACCCCACTGCACTACAGCCTGCTGTCGGCCGCGCTCTTCATGATCGGCGTGATCGGCGTCCTCGTGCGCCGCAACGTCATCGTCATCTTCATGTCGATCGAGCTCATTCTGAACGCGGTCAACATCAACCTGATCGCGCTGTCCGATCAGCTCCAGGATCTCGCCGGACAGGTGTTCGTCGTCTTCGTGATCGCGGTGGCGGCGGCCGAGGCGGCCGTCGGACTGGGCATCATCATCGCCTTCTACCGCAACAAGGAGACGGTGAACATCGACGAGATCCAGATCATGCGCTGGTGAGCCTGCTCTCATGGAATCAATCTGGCTGATCCCGCTCCTGCCTGGCATCGGCGCCGCCCTCAACGGGCTGGTGGGGATTCGCTTTTTCGGCAAGCGATTCGCCGGCGTGCTGGCCTCGTTCATGATGGGCTGGGCCCTGTGGCTGAGCCTCGTGGCGTTCTGGGAGCTGCTCGGGACGGAGGAACGGTTCCACCAGGTGACGGTGGCGAGCTGGATTCCGCCGATTCCGCTGGAGACCGCCGACGGCATCGGCTCGTTCAGCGTGGACTGGTCGTTCACGCTCGATCCGCTGTCGGCGATGATGCTGCTCGTCGTCACCGGCATCGGCTTCCTGATCCACATCTACTCGATTGGCTACATCGAGCACGAGCCGCGGGGCGGCGTAGCGCGCTTCTTCTGCTACCTGAACCTCTTCTGCTTCTTCATGCTCACCCTCGTTCTGGGAAGCAACTTCCTGGTCATGTTCGTCGGCTGGGAGGGCGTCGGTCTCTGCTCGTACCTCCTCATCGGCTACTGGTACCAGAAGAAGAGCGCGTCGGACGCGGGCAAGAAGGCGTTCATCGTCAACCGCGTCGGCGACTGGGGCTTCGTTCTCGGCGTCTTCCTCGTGTTCTTCACGTTCGGCACGCTCGACTTCCGCGCCGTGGCCGAGGCGGCGTCGCACATGCCGGTGGAGACCGCGGCCGTGGGCTTCGGCGTCATCTCCGTCATCTGCCTCCTCCTGTTCGTCGGCGCGATCGGGAAGAGCGCCCAGATTCCGCTCTACGTCTGGCTGCCGGACGCGATGGAGGGCCCGACCCCCGTGTCGGCGCTCATCCACGCGGCGACGATGGTGACCGCCGGCGTCTACATGGTCTGCCGCAACGCGGTGCTCTTCACGCACGCGCCGATGGTGATGGAGATCGTGGCGATCGTCGGTGTGTTGACCGCGTTCGTCGCCGCCACCATCGGCCTGGTGCAGACCGACATCAAGCGCGTGCTGGCGTACTCGACCGTGTCGCAGCTCGGTTACATGTTCCTCGCGACCGGCGTAGGGGCGTTCGGCGCGGCCGCGTTCCACCTGATGACCCACGCCTTCTTCAAGGCGTTGCTGTTCCTCGGCAGCGGTTCGGTCATCCACGGGATGAACGAGGAGCAGGACATGCGCCGGATGGGCGCGCTCAGGCAGTACATGCCGGTGACCGCGCTCACCATGACGATCGGCGCGGTGGCGATCGCCGGCATCCCGCCGTTCTCGGGGTTCTTCAGCAAGGACGAGATCCTGTTCCGCACGTTCCTGTATCACGGCACGTTCGTGCCGGACAGGGTGCTCTGGGGCCTCGCCGTCGTGACCGCGGTGCTCACCGCGTTCTACATGTTCCGGCTCATCAACATGACCTTCTTCGGTGCCTATCGCGGCCCGACGTGGGGACATGGCGACGATGATCACGGCCACGACGAGGGGCACGGGCACGCGTGGCACGGCCCGCACGAGTCGCCCCGCTGGATGACGTTCCCGCTCGTCGTGCTGGCCGGCGGCGCGATGCTGGCCGGCTTCGTGGGCGTGCCGGTTGCATTCGAGGCCCTGTGGCCCTGGACGGCAGCGATCGAACATTTTCTGCATCCGAGCTTCGTGGCGGAGGGTGCGCACGCCGCCGAGGAAGCGCACCACATGTCGCTGCTCGGCGAGCTCGGGCTGATGGCGTTCTCGGTCCTGATCGCGCTCGGCGGGATCTGGTTCGCGTACCGGAACTACGTAGAGCGCCCCGAGGCCGCGGAGCGGATGGCCGCCAGCTTCGCCGGCCCGCACCGCGTGCTGACCAACAAGTACTACGTCGACGAGCTGTACGACGCGACCGTCGTGCGTGGGACGATGGGAGGCGCCCAGGGCCTGTGGGCCGTCGACCGCCGGGTGGTGGACGGCGCCGTCAACGGGACCGGCTGGGCCACGATCGCGGCGTCCTGGGTGTCGCACGTCCTGGACAAGTACGTCGTGGACGGTCTCGTCAACCTGATCGCCTGGACCTGCGACGAGGCCAGCTACGTCTTCCGCCGGGCGCAGACCGGCCTGATTCAGAACTACGCGTTCGCCACGCTGCTCGGCGTGTTCGCGTTCGTGACCTGGTTCCTCGTTGCCCGGTAATCAGACACTGTCATGAGTAACGCCGATTCCAGCCTGCTGTCGTTGATCCTGTTCACGCCGCTCGCCGGCGCGCTCGTGCTGCTGTTCCTCCCGAAACGGCAGGAGGACGTGATCCGCTGGATCGCCAACGTCACGGTCGTCATCGGCTTCCTCGTGTCGGTGCCGCTCTGGTTCCGCTATGACTCGGCGAATCCGGAGTTCCAGTTCGTGGAGCGGCTGCCGTGGATTCCCTCCATCGGCGCGGAGTACTTCCTCGGCGTCGACGGCTTCAGCGTCCTCCTGGTCCTGCTGACGACGCTGATGGGCGTCATCGCGGTGCTGTCGTCCTGGACCGCGATCCAGATGCGGGTCAAGGAGTACTACATCTTTCTGCTCCTGCTGCAGACCGGGATGATCGGCGCTTTCGTCTCGCTCGACTTCCTGCTGTTCTTCCTGTTCTGGGAAGTGATGCTGGTGCCGATGTACTTCCTCATCGGCATCTGGGGCAGCGACAACCGGCTGTACTCCGCCATCAAGTTCTTCCTGTTCACGCTGGTCGGCAGCGTCGTCATGCTGCTCGGCATCCTCGCGGTCTACTTCTACAACCACAGCGTCACCGGCGTTTATACGTTCGACGTCACCCAGTTCCACCAGTTGAGCATCCCGCCGGACATGCAGTGGTGGATCTTCCTGGCGTTCTTTCTGGGCTTCGCGGTCAAGGTGCCGATGTTCCCGTTCCACACCTGGCTGCCCGACGCCCACACCGACGCACCGACCGCCGGCTCGGTCATCCTGGCCGCCGTCCTCCTGAAGATGGGGACCTACGGCTTCATCCGCTTCAGCCTGCCGATTCTCCCGGAGGGGACCGCCGCGTTCGTGCCTCTGGTCGCGGCGCTGTCCATCATCGGGATCGTCTACGGCGCGCTGGTGGCGATGGCGCAACGGGACTGGAAGCGTCTGGTCGCCTACTCCAGCGTCAGCCACATGGGGATGGTGATGCTGGGCATGTTCGCGTTGACGCCGGTCGGCATCACCGGCAGCATCGTGCAGCAGCTCAACCACGGCATCTCGACCGGTGCGCTCTTCCTGATCGTCGGCATCGTGTACGAGCGCCGGCACACCCGGCTCATCTCGGAGTACGGCGGACTGTCGAAGGTCATGCCGGTCTACGCGGCGGTGTTCCTCGTCATGACGATGTCGTCCATCGGGCTGCCGACGCTGAACGGGTTCATCGGAGAGATACTGATCCTGCAGGGTGTCTTCGTCGTGCACAAGACCTGGGCGTTCTTCGCCGCGTCGGGCATCGTGCTCGGAGCCGCCTACATGTTGTGGCTCTATCAGCGCACCATGTTCGGCACGGTTACCAACCCGAAGAACGAGAACCTGCCCGACCTCGGCATGCGCGAGTTCGTCACGTTCGTTCCGCTATTGGTGCTGGCGGTCTGGATCGGGCTCTATCCGAAGCCGTTCCTCGACCGACTGGAGACCTCGGTGGACAAGGTCATGATGCGCGTCAACAGCGACTACACGCCGCGCTTCGCGGCCGTGGTCGACGCCGGTGCGCCGGCGGTCGCGACGGACGGCGCGCCGGGTGCGCCGGTCGTGATCGAGGCGCCGGTCCGAGGCGGCGGGCGCTAGTCCCGGCTACTGGGGAGTATCAGGAACAAGCATGCCTGCCGGGTTCACTGCCGCCGACTTCTATTACCTGCTGCCCGAGCTGCTGCTCACGGGCGGCGCGTTGCTCGTCCTGTTGGTCGACGTTCTGCTGCCGCGGCGCGAACAGGTGGCGCTGGGAGCAACGCTGCTCACCCTGGCCGCGACCGGCGCGGCGGTTGTCGGGTTCACCGGCGTGGACACGACGATTTCGGCCGGACTGCTGGCGGTAGACGGCTTTGCGACTTTCTTCAAGTCGATCATCATCGTCTCGGCGCTGCTGACGGTGCTGATGTCGCCTTCCTATCTGCGCGTCGAGACCGTCCGCGCCGGCGAGTACTACTTCCTCATCCTGTGCGCGACGCTCGGCATGCTGTTCATGGCGAGCGGCCTCGACCTGATCACGCTCTTCATCGGTCTCGAGACGATGGCCGTCTCGTTCTACATTCTGGCCGGGTACCTCAAGCCGAGCCAGCGGTCGAACGAGGCGTCGGTCAAGTACTTCCTGCTCGGGGCATTTTCGCTGGGGATCCTGCTCTACGGCATGTCGATCTTCTACGGCGCGACCGGGACGACCAGCCTCAGCGGGATGGCGGAGGCTCTGGCCAGCGGCGAGCGGACCCTGATGGTGTCGCTGGCGCTGGTGCTGCTGGTCGCCGGGATGGGATTCAAGATCGCGGCGGTCCCGTTTCACATGTGGGCGCCGGACGTCTACGAGGGAGCGCCCACGCCGGTGACGGCGTACCTGTCGGTGGGCTCGAAGGCCGCTTCGTTCGCGATGATCCTGCGGATCTTCATCGAGGGGCTGCCGAGCCTGGTTGCCGACTGGCAACTGCTGTTCTGGGTGCTCGCCGCGGTCACGATGACAGTCGGCAACATCGCCGCGATCACGCAGAGCAACATGAAGCGGATGCTCGCGTACTCGTCCATCGCGCACGCCGGTTACATCCTCATCGGCGTCGTGGCCGCGACAGAGCGCGGAGTCGCGGCGGCGATGGTGTATCTCTGGGTCTATATCTTCATGCAGCTCGGCGCGTTCGCGGTGGTCGCGATGCTGCGGCGGCAGGATGTCATCGGCGACGAGCTGAAGGACCTGAGCGGGCTCTATATCCGGAAGCCGTTCGCGGCGATCGCCATGCTGATCTTCATGCTGTCGCTCGGCGGCATTCCGCCGACGGCCGGCTTCATGGGCAAGTTGTGGCTGTTCAGCGCGGCCATCGAGTCCGGCCTCGTCTGGCTCGCCGTCATCTTCGTCGTCAACAGCGTGATCTCACTCTACTACTACTACCGGGTCATCGTCTTCATGTGGCTGAAGGACGAGACCGCCGGCTCGGACATCGTCATGAGTCCGGCCATGGCGACCGCGTTGGTCATAGCGGTCGTCGGCTCCCTCCTGTTCGGTGTCTACCCGCAGGTCCTGTTCGACCACGCACAGAGCGCGGCCGAGCTGTTCGGCTCGGCTGTCTCGACTGCCGCCGCGCTCCAGTAGGAGGTTGCCGCCGCCCCGTCGCGGGGCGGCGGCAATGCCTCACTGAATCCGGGTGGAATCGACCTGCTGGAGCGCTTCGTCGATGAGCGCCGCGTTGTCTTCCCTGGTGAGATTGCGCCGGATGAGCTTTGAGGCGATCATCACGGAGAGCTCCACCGCCTGCTGGCGCAACTCCGAGACGGCGCGGTCCCGCTCCAACTGAATCTGCTGCTGGGTGTCGCGGATGATCGCCTGCGCTTGCTGCTGCGCCAGGTCGCGGAGCTCCTCGCGGATCTTCGCGCCGTCTGCCCGGGCCTCGGACAGAATGGCGTCCGCTTCCATACGCGCCGTGCCGATGAGGGCATTGGCCCTCGCCTGTACCTCCGCCAGCTCTCGCTTGGCGGTGTCGGCATCGTCGAGTGACTTGCGGATCCCGGCCTGCCGTTCGTCGAGGGCCGCGAGGAGCGGACCCCAGGCGAACTTCTTCAGCAGGAACAGCAGTACCAGGAAGACCGCGATGGTCCAGAAGAACAGCCCCGGATCGGGCTGGACGAGCGGATTGTCCATGTCGGTCCTCTAGCGGAGCAGGACGATCAACAGCACGAAGACCTCGGCCAGAATCGCGACGCCTTCCAGCAGGAAGAGGGGCAGGTTCACGGCGCCCGTGATCTGCGCCGCGGCGTTCGGCTGGCGGGCGATGCCCTCGGCGGCGGCGGCGGCGAAACGTCCGATACCCAATCCCGCGCCGATCACGATCAGCCCGAGTCCGATTGCGGCGCCGAAGTAGTGCAGAACCTCCATGCAGGTAACCTCCGTGTGCGATGCGTTTCGCTTAGTGATGCACGTTGATGGCCATGCCGATGAACACGGCAGACAACAGGGTGAAGACGTACGCCTGGACGAGAACGACGATGATCTCGAGTGCGTTGATGCCTACGGCCAGCGGCACGGAGACGAGAAGTCCCACGCCGATGCCGGCCAGCGCGCTCTCGAACAGCTCCGTGAACAGGAACACGAACGACAGGATCGCCAGGATCGCGATGTGGCCGCCGGTCATGTTGGCGGCAAGCCGCATCGTCAGGGCGAACGGCTTGACGAACATCCCCAGGACCTCGATCGGGATCAACAGGATGTACAGCGGCCACGCGAGCCCGTGGGGCACCAGGTTGATCCAGTGCCTGATGAACCCGTGGGCCAGCGTGCCGGCGATGATGATCGATATGAACGTGATCGTGGCGAGTGCCGCGGTGACGTTGAAGTTGGCCGTCGCGGTGGTACCGCCGTGAATGACGTTCTTGACCAGCGAGTGCTCGCCGGTGTGCAGCACGTAGTGATCGATCAGGCCGACCACCTCGAAGATCGGGATCAGCCCGACCACGTTCGCCACGAGGATGAAGAAGAAAAAGGTGAGCACGAGCGGCGCCCAGGTCCTGACGTACTTGGCGCCGACGTTGGGCAGCACGATCGAGTCCCGGATGAACTCGACGACGAACTCCAGGGCGTTCATGAAGCCGCGGGGGACGAGCCGGTCCTGTCGCAGGTAGCGGCGCACCGTGGTCGTGATCAGCAGGAACACCGCCGTCGCGACGAGCAGCAGCATGAAGACGTGCTTCGTCACCGAGAAGTCGATGCCGAAGAGCACGGGCAGGTGCAGGATCGGGTGCTCGAACGAGCTGTTGGCGACGTGCTCGATGATCACCTCGCCGGCATCGAATCCCTCCGCGGCGTGTTCCACCGCTTCGGTGTGCACGGCGGCCTGTTCCGTCGGTTCGGTGTGGTCGGGTTGCTGCATGCGTCTGGTCGAGGTCGAGTTACGTGTAGGTGGAAAACCGATCCGCTAGCGGGCCGTCATCCGGTGAACAGTCGTTGCAGTTGCGCCGCCTCCGCAAGATGCAAAACCACGAAGGAGACGGCGAAACTGCCGACGAACCACGCCGCGTCGAGCGACAACGTGGTGATGGCCAATGTCACATAGACGCCGAAAAACAAGAGCTTGCCCACGAACGCGCGAACCATCAGTTGCGCCAACTGCGCCGGGCTGCGCCGGTACGCCCGTTCCATCAACCGCCACGAGCCGAGAGCGACGGCGAGCGGGGCGAGCGGTCCGAGCGTGACCTCGACTGCCGCGTCGGACACGGTCAGGGCGGCCAGCGCGCTCCCGCCGGCCACAATCAGGGCGGCTGTCCAGACGGCCCCCATCGATCACGGTTTCCAGACCGTTTTCGCCAATTCGTAGAACCCGACGATCAAGCCGGCCAGCAGCCCGGCCAGCAGCCCCCAGGGCTCCGTTCCCTGCCAGCGGTCGAGCAAGTGCCCCCCGCCTCCCAGCAGGAGAATGGCTCCAATCAGCGAATAGCTGGCCGTTGCCGCAGGGCCGGCCCTGCGGATATTGTCTTGCAGATGCCGCAAGGATCCCGACACGAACGATTCCCGCTCGCCGGGCATGCTCTCTCCTGCCGCCGCGCTTCGAGTGCAGGCGGCTCCGCGGCCGAAACGATCGACTAGACGATCGCCTCCCGCGACCGAACAAACAGCCAATGATACCAAGGGGCCACCCGTGAGGCAAAGCAGCGGGTCGAACGAGATCGCCGTCGCGGCAGGACGGCGTCCGTGCTGAGCCGCGGTGGACTGCGGTTGCGCTTCGCACTCACCCCGCTCGATGGCCTGCTGCTGCTACTGGTGCTGATCTGGGGCAGTAATTTCTCGATCGTCAAGACCGCGATCCAGGAAATCCCGGCCTTCGGGTTCAACGCGCTGCGCATCGTGACGGCGTGCGTCGTTCTGATGAGCGTCTCGCGTCTGGCTGGTGAGGCGGTTCCCGCCCGCCGCGACTGGCCGGGATTCGTGGCGCTCGGAGTCGTCGGCCACTGCGGCTACCAGTTGGCGTTCGTCAGCGGCCTGGCGCGCACGACCGTCGCCAACAGCTCGCTGATCCTGGGGTGCATGCCGATGGCCGTGCTGGTGCTCAACGCGCTGAGCCGCCGGCGGGAAGCGGTCGGCAGGCGCCAGTGGCTGGGGATCGCGCTTGCCGTGGCCGGTGTCTATCTCGTGGCCGGACGGGGCGCCGGCGCCACGCAGGCGACGCTTGCCGGCGATGCGTTGACCCTGGCCGCACTCTGGTGCTGGGCGTGGTACACGACGGGGTCGCGAGCCTTGCTGGAACGCTACTCCCCACTTCAGTTGTCGGCCTACGCCACGCTGGTCGGGACGGTGTGCTACCTGCCGTTCGGGGTGCCGGATCTGTTGAGACTCGACTGGGGAGCCGTGAGCGCCTGGGCGTGGGTGGCGCTCGTCGTCTCCGGGCTCCTGGCGCTCTCCGTGGCGCACATCATCTGGTACACCGGCGTCAAGAGACTCGGCAGCGCCCGGACCTCGGTCTACTCCAATCTCGTGCCGGTGGTTGCGATGGCGGTCGGGGCCATATGGCTGCACGAGCCGCTCGGGGCAGCCCGCATCGCCGGCGCCTGCCTCGTGCTGACCGGTCTGGTGCTGACGCGGGTGAAGCGACTGGCGGTTCCCACGCAGCTCACCACACGGTGAACTCGTAGCATCCGGGGGCGACCAGCATTCGCCTGTCGTCTGGGAAGTGGAGGCTCGACGGGTACACGACCCCGGCCGCCTGCAGCCGGACGGTGCGGATCTTCTCGCCGGACGGATCGTAGACGTAGAGGAACGGGGTCGACAGTGCGATCCAGAGGTTGCCGGCGCGGTCGACGGCGGCCGTGCGGACCGTGGGCGGCACCAGGGGCAGCTCCCGGCCACGGTCGTCCGGACGCGTGGGCCAGACGGTCGGCAAGGCGTTGATCAGTGGATCCAGCTCGGCGCCTTCGATGTGACGTTCGAAGAGCAGCGCGCCGTCGCGGTCGTACTTGCGGAACAGCGGCCGACCCGCCTGGAAGACGAAATAGTGGTCGCCGCGCGGGTCCGCCAGCGGCAGACCGCTGTTGAGGGAGAGATGCAGGTCCCGGTTGGCTTCGTGACCGGTCGAGCGGAAGGAGCCGAACGTCTGGTACGGATGACCGTTCAGGCTGAAGCGGGTAATCAGCCCACCGATCTCCGGCTGGTTCATCAGCATCGACCGGCCGGTGAACTCCAGCGAGCCGACGCCGTTCAGAACGATCGGGCCGAGCGTGAGACGCGGCGCGGCACGACCCGGCAGGCGGAAGCTGCCGAGGCGCCTGCCGTCGAGATCGAAGGTCTGTACGCGTTCCCGGCCGCCCGGCGCGTCGGCGACGACGAAGCGGGGCCCGGGTCCGAGATCGAACGTGCTCGCGCCGAGGATGCGGCCGTCCTCCGGGCCGATCTGTACGATCCGGGTGGCCGCCGTGCGGTCGCGGTCGATCCGGTGGACGGCCTGCCCGCGCCGGTCGAACACGAAGTACCGTCCGTCGGGCGCCTGCTGAAAGACGCTCGGTTCACGGAACGCGCCGACGACGTGCGCCGGCAGACCGCCGGTCGACCGCAGAATCTCGACGTGGTGCGACGCCTCCGGCGAGGAGGTCGGGAGTGTGATCGTCAACGCCAGGGCCGTCGCCGCGGCGAATCGGCAAGGGCCAAGGATCGCACGAGCACGCGCCGGCGTGTTCAGCAGGGTCTCCTTCGTCAGTAGCGCGCGGTCGCCCGAATGGTGTCCAGGACGTCGTTCGCCTGTGGCAGGATCGCTTCTTCGAGAATGGGGCTGTAAGCCACCGGGCAGTCCAATGCCCCTACCCGCTTGACGGGAGCGTCGAGGTGATCGAACAACTCGTCGGCGATCCGCGCCGCGAGTTCGGCCCCGAACCCGCACGTCAACTGGTCTTCGTGGGCGACCACGACCCGGCTGGTCGCCCGCACTGCCTCGGCGATACCTTCCCAGTCGTACGGGGCAATCGTCCGCAGGTCGATCACCCGGACGTCAATCCCTTCCCGGCTGGCCCGCTCGGCGGCCCGCAGCGACCTCTGCACGAGTGCGCCCCAGGTCAGCACGGTGACGTCGGCGCCGTCGCGCCGGACGGCGGCCCGCGCGAACGGAAGCGTGTAGTCCGGTCCCGGGTAGAGTCCCTTGTTGTAGGTCTGCCGATAGAGGTGCTTGTGCTCCAGGAAGAGGACCGGGTCGTCGGCCCGGATCGCGGTGCGGAGAAGACCGGCCGCATCTTGGGCATTCGACGGAAAGGCGATGCGCAGCCCCGGGCAGTGGGCGAAGATGCTCTCGCCGGACTGGCTGTGATAGAGGGCTCCGCCCTTGAGGTATCCGCCGATCGGAACGCGAATGACGACCGGGCAGGACCAGTCGTTGTTCGAGCGGTAGCGCAGCATGGAGAGCTCGTCCCGAATCTGCATCATGGCCGGCCAGATGTAGTCGAAGAACTGGATCTCGACCACCGGCTTCAGGCCGCGTAGCGCCATGCCGATCGCGCGGCCGACGATGTTGGCTTCGGCGAGCGGAGAATTGAAGACCCGCTCCCGGCCGTACTCCCGTTGCAGTCCGAGTGTCGCCTTGAAGACGCCCCCCTTGCCTACGACCTCGGACAGGATCTCGGAACGGCTGGCGTCCGCCACGTCCTCGCCGAAGATGACGATTCGGGTGTCGCGCGCCATCTCGTCCCTGAGCGTCCGATTGATGGCGGAGACCATCGTGTCCGGCTTGCCGGCAGCGGCTGGCGCGGGCACGGCCTCGAACTCGGTGGAAGCCGGATTGACCATCGGCGAGTACACGTACAGCGCCGCCGTCGACGCATCCGGCTTCGGGGCGGCGACGGCGCGGTCGGCTGCGTCCTGCACCACGCGGTCGACCTCGGCAGCGACCGCGCCGAGGTCGACCGCCGTCGCATGGCCGGCCGCCACCAGGAAGTCGGCGAACCGGCGGAGCGGATCGCGTGCGGCCTCCGCCTCGCGCTCGGCCGCGCTCTTGTAGTGACGCTCGTCGTCCGACATCGAATGCGAGTACGGACGGGTGACGTGGGCGTGGACCAGCGCGGGTCCGGAGCGGCTCCGCGCCCAGGCGACCGCCTCGCTCATTGCGCGGAAGCTTGCAACGCCGTCGGTTCCGTCGACGCGGATGACGTGCAGGCCGGGGAACGACTCGACCAGATCCGAGATGTCGCCTCCCGGCGTCTGTACCTCGACCGGAACGGAGATGGCGTAACCGTTGTCCTCGATGAGGTAGACCACCGGAAGACGGGCCGTGCAGGAGGTATTGAGCGATTCCCAGAACTCGCCCCCGCTCGTCTGGCCCTCGCCGAGCGAGACCAGCACGACCTCGTTGTCGCGGGAGGTCGAGTCGGACTCGATACCGAGCAGCCGAGGCAGGAGGTCGCCGGCCTCCGCCGCGCCGACCGCATGCAGACACTGCGTCGTGCAGGCGCTCGAAGGCGACACGATGTGCAGCGTCGGCGAGCTCCAGTGGGTCGGCATCTGCCGGCCGCCGGAGTTGGGGTCGTCCTTCGCCCCCACGGCGTTCAGCAGCATGTCGTAGGCGGTCATGCCGAGCGTCAGGCAGAGCGCCCGATCGCGGTAGTACGGGAACACCCAGTCGCGGCCCGGCTGCAACGCCAGTCCGGCTGCCACCTGAACGGCCTCGTGCCCGGCTCCGCTGATCTGAAAGTAGCTGAGGCTCTGGTTCTTGAGCTGCAGCTCCCGGTCGTCGAGACGGCGCGACAACAGCATCGTGCGGTAGAAACGGATGCACTGCTCGCGCGACAGCTCGTCGACGCGGTCTCCGATCGCCAAGGCTGCGCCGCTGGCAGGCTCGTTCGTGAGCACTGGGCCCTTCATGGTGCAGAATCCTTGGGGTGGGCGGGTGCGGGCGACGATCGGCTCGATAGACTATCGTGCACGACTCTTGATTATATCACGCGGGTGCGGCCCGGCGATGCTTCGCAAGGGAGATGTAACCCTTTTACTGTCAACAGTTACGGTCAGGTGACCCAGGCCGCTGGGCCGGGGAGGAACCGATGCCGCCGAACGCCGTGGTTCATCGCTGGTCAGCGCTCGATCTCGACAAGGTCACCGAGCTGATCTCCCGGAAGATCGTGTCGGGCGAGCGGCAGATGCTCGTACAGGTCTATCTGAAGCGGGGTGCGCACGTGCCTGCGCACCAGCATGACAGCGAGCAGTTGCAGTATGTGCTCGATGGCGCGCTCCGCTGCGTGGTCGGGGGCGAGGAGGTCGTCGTGCAGGAAGGGGAGGTACTGGTGATTCCGGCCGGAGTACGGCACCAGGCCGAGGCGCTGGCCGATACTTTCGCGCTCGATGTGTTCTGTCCCGTGCGGGCGGAGTGGCTGGTGCCGACTGCGGGGGCCTTGCCGGCGAGGGGCGGCAGTAGCGAGTAGTCGCCGCCCACGCGTCTGCGCTGCCGGCGAGCCGTGACGGCCGCGCGCGCCGCGCTAGTGAACGCGGTCGTCCCGGTTGCGCCCATTCCCGCGCGGGTAGTCGTCCCAGTCCCGGCCGCCGCGGCCGTCGTAGACGTCGAAGCGTTTTCTCAGCCGCGCCATCTTCCACTTGACATAGCGGTACTTGATGTCGGCGATGACGCCCAGCCGTCCGAAGCCGATTCGGCCGCTTCCGAGCCGTCCGGCGGACATCCCGCGCACGTGCCGCAGGTACACGAAGCCGACGACGAGTCCGCCGAGATGCGCGATGTGCGCGACCCCGCCGCCCCGGGGTACCGAGAGGAACGCGATGGCGCCGATGATCATCACGAAGTACTTCGCGGGGACCGGGAACAGGAAGAACATCAGGATCGGCGTCTCCGGGTAGTACAGAGCAAATGCCATGAGAAGCCCGTAGATCGCGCCGGAGGCGCCGATCGTCACCGCCGTGTAGGTCGGATCCGCAAAAGCGAACGGCAGCAGCGATACACCGATGGTCGACAACCCCGCCCCTATGCCGGTGATGAAGTAGTAGCGCAGGAAGAAGCGCGATCCCCAGAGCCGTTCCAACTGCACGCCGAACATCCACAGCACCAGCATGTTCAGCAGCACGTGTCCCATACCGCCGTGCAGGAACATGTAGGTGACCGGCTGCCAGATCCAGAACCGGTTGAGGACCGCCTGCGGCGTAAGGCCGAAGAGCCCGATGAGCCAGTCGAAGAGCGACGGGACGAGCGCGGTCAGCAGGAAGAGGCCGACGTTGGCCCAGAGCAGCATCTTGACCGCGGGCGTCATCAGGCCGGGTCCGAACGAGTAGTGGCTGCCGCCGTAGTACATCGGTCGCATCTCGCCCATCGTACCATTCCCCGGGCCGGCGCGCCGGGCTCGGTTCCGGGGAGTTCCGAGGGCGGACTCTCCACGCGACACCATCAGTCAGGCCGAGCGCGGCCAAGTCGGGCGAGCAACTGCCTTCCGATCTGCTCGAGCTCTCGAATCCGGAGCGGCAGCGCCGTCGCGGCCAGCACGGCGACGCCGGCTGCGATGCTCGTCGAGACTCGGCCCAGGCGCGTGACGAGCTCGGCGCCTCGCCAGGCTTCCAGTAGCGCCTCGTGCGTCATCCAGGCCGCCGCCCCCATGGCCGTCGATGCGACCGCGATCTTGGCGAAGGCCAGCAGCACGCGGGGCAGATCGAGACCGTGCAGCCGCTGGCGCAGCACCGCGAGGAGGGTCACCGCGTTGGCCAGGGCCGCGATCGAGGCGCCGAGCGCCAGCCCGCGGTATCCCATGAACTCCACGAGGACCAGATTGAGCACGACGTTGAGGGTCACGGCGGCCATGCTGATGGTGGTGGGGGTGATGCTGCTTCCCAGCGCGTAGAAGCATGGAACGGCGATGCGGACGGCCGAGTAGCCGGCGAGCCCGGGCGCGTAGAAGAGGAGGGCGGCGGCAGTGGCCGCGGTGTCCTCCGGCGTGAAGCTGCCGCGCTCGAAGATGAGCTCTACGATCGGCGCGCCGAGGGCGACGAGTCCGACGGTGGCGGGCACGTTGACCACCAGCATGAGTCGGAGGGCGCGCGACACGGCGTCGCGTATGCCGTCGAGTTCCTCGCGCGCTGCGTGGCGTGAAACGACGGGCAGCGTCGCCGCGGCTATCGAGACGCCGAACAGGCCGATCGGCAGGTACATCACCCGGAACGCATAGCCGAGCCAGGAGACGGCGCCGGTGCCCTGTCCGGTGGCCAGCACCATGTTCACCAGCAGGTTGATCTGGACGGCGGCGCCGGCGAGCGTGCCGGGTCCCATCAGCCGCAGAATGTGCCGCAGGCCGGGATCGGAGGGATCCAGTGTCGCCCGGTATCGGAATCCCTCGCGGTAGAGGGCGGGGGCCTGAAACGCGACCTGTCCGATTCCGCCCAGCAGTGCGCCGATGGCTATGGCGACGATCCGGTCGAGTCCGAGGCCGGGCATGAGCGGAACCAGCAGTGCCCCGCTCATGATGATGCCGACGTTGTACATCGCCGGGGAGAGGGCCGGCGTGAAGAACCGGTTGAGGGAGTTCAGCATCCCCATCAGCGCCGCCGCCACCGCTACCAGGGACAGGAAGGGCAGGAGGATGCGCGTCAGGAGCACCGTCAGTTCCAGCTTGCCCGGAATCGTGGCGTAGGAGCCGGCGAGCAGCCTCACGAGCGGTTCGGCGAAAACGATGCCGGCGAGGACGAGCGCGCCGGTCACCACGACGAGCGCGTTCAGCAACTGATTGCCGAGCCGCCAGGCCTCCAGCCGGCCGTCGTGCGTCAGCCGGCGCATGAAGGCGGGCACGAACGCGGCGCTCATTGCACCCTCGGCGAAGAGATCGCGCAGCAGGTTGGGGATCCGAGTCGCCACGTTGAAGGCGTCCATGGCGTTGCCGGCGCCGAACATGGCCGCGAGCACCTGATCGCGCACGAGCCCGAGCAGGCGGCTGGTCAGCGTCGCGGCGCCCACCACGCCGGCAGACCTGGCGAGCCGCGCCGCGGCCGCGCTTCCGGCCGGTGCGGACGGCGGCGCGGGAGCGGAGGTCGGCTCCGGGGGTGTCATGTCGCGAAGCGGACGTTGATGACGTCGCCGTCGCGGACCACGTAGTCCTTGCCTTCGAGTCGCATCTCGGCGTGCTTGCGGCAGGCGGCAAGCGACCCGCGGGCCACGAGGTGTTCGTGGGCGACGACCTCGGCGCGGATGAAACCGCGGGCCAGATCCGAGTGGATCTCGCCGGCCGCGTCCTGGGCTGCGGTACCCGCCGGGATCGACCAGGCGCGGCACTCGTCCTCGCCGGCGGTGAAGAAGGACAGATAGCCGAGCAGCTCGTAGGCCCCGCGGATCACGCGGTCGAGCCCGTTCTCTCGCAGGCCGAGGTCGGCCAGGAAAGCGGCCGCGTCTGCCGGTTCCAGCTCCGCGATCTCCAGTTCGATCCTGGCGCAGACGGTCAGCGCCCGGACCGCGGGTCCCCGCAGGAATCCGTCGAGGCCGGCGGTCCGCACCGCATCCTCGGTCGAGATGGCCGCGTCCGCTTCGTCTACGTTGATGACGAGAAGCAGTGGCTTGGCAGAGAGAAACTGAAAGCCGCGGAGTTGCTTCGTAGCCGTCGGGTCGAGCTCCAGCGCCCGCAGCGGCGTGCCGGCTTCGAGCGCGTCGGCGCAGCGCCGGAGCACGTCGATCTCCGTTGCGTCGCCCTTCCACGCCCCCTTGCGCCGGTCCTTCTCGATCCGCTCGATGCGCCGCTCGGCCACCCCGAGGTCGGCCAGGATCAGCTCGTCCTCCATGGTCCTGACGTCGCGACCCGGCTCGATCGATTCCGCCGGATGCGGCACCGCGTCGTCCCGGAAGGCGCGCACGACGTGGAGCAGCGCGTCGGCGGTGCGGTAGGGCGTGACGTCGACGAGTGCGCTCGCGCCGGCGCCCCGTCGGGAAGCCATGTCGACGAAGGTCACCGTGGCCGGCGTGTGCTTGCGCGGCGAGAACATCGCGGACAGGCGGTCGAGCCGTGCATCGGGCACGCGCGCGAGCCCCATGGTCGCGTCGTCCCGACCGGACGCACGACCGCCCGTGTCGGAGGCTCGCGTCAGGAGCTGGAACAGGGTGGTTTTGCCCGCCGAAGCGAGCCCGATCAGGCCGGCGCGCAGCATCGTCGCCCGAAAGTGTCGCACATCTGTCGCGAAAACGGCGATTCTCCCGTTGACAAGGCCCAAGTGGTCTCCTACGATGTGCGTGTGGAACGTTTTGGAGTGTAGTGGAGCAAAAAGGTGCTCAGGGGGAGTATCGCCGCCAAGATCGACGACAAGGGAAGGCTCAAGGTGCCGAACGCCTTTCGCGCGGCGATCACCGAGCAGTACGGGGAAATCCTCTACGTGACGAGCGTCTCCGGCGACTCTGTGCTCATCTACCCGATGTCGGTCTGGGTGGACATCGAGGAGAAGCTCAAGGGCGTGCCCTCGTCGCTCCCGGCGCGGCGCCGGTACTTCGACCGCGTCAACTACTTCGGCCAGCATGCCGAGTTCGACAGGCAGGGGCGGGTCTCCATTCACGGGCGCCTGAGGGAATCGGCGGAGATGGTCGGCGAGGTGGACGTTTTCGGGAACCTGAACTACCTCGAAGTCTGGAACCACGAGCGGTTCGAGAAGAAGCTGGAGCAGGAGCCCCTTACCGAGGAGGACTTCAGCACGCTCGCGGACTACGGGATCTGAGTGTGGCGGCATGATGCCAAGTCCAGTGCCCGCGCACGAGCCGGTGATGACGGCAGAGGTGGTGACCGTGTTGGACCCCTCCCGCGGCGGCCTGTTCGTCGACTGTACCGTCGGCGGCGGCGGCCACGCACGTGCGCTTCTGGAGGCCGGCGCCGATCGCGTGCTGGGACTCGACCGCGACGCGGAGGCGCTCGCGGCGGCAGCCGGGACGCTGCGGCGGTGGGTCGACCGTGTGGACCTGGCCCACGCCGACTTCCGGAACCTGGACGGCGTGCTCGCCGAGCGCGGAATCGGCGACATCGACGGCGGCGCTCTCGCGGACCTGGGAATCTCGTCGCTGCAGCTCGACGGCGCAGGACGCGGTTTCAGCTTCCGCCGCGACGAACCGCTCGACATGCGGATGGATCGCTCGACCGGCCAGACGGCGGCCGAGCTGCTGCGCGACGCGCCCGAGTCGGAGCTCGCCGACGTCATCCACCGCTACGGGGAAGATCGTCACGCGCGGCGCATTTCACGGCGCCTGGTCGCCACGCGCGAGCGCGCGCCTCTGACGTCCACCGGCCAACTGGCGGACGCCGTCCGCCGCGCCGTGCCCTACCGGGGCCGCCAGCGGATCCATCCGGCCACCCGCACGTTCCAGGCGCTGCGAATCTGGGTCAACCGGGAGCTCGAAGGGCTCGACGCGTGGCTGTTGGCGCTCTGCCGGCGCCTGCGGGCCGGAGCACGGCTGGCCGTGGTCACCTTTCATTCGCTGGAGGACCGCATCGTCAAGCAGGCACTGCGCCGATTCGAACAGGGAGCCGACGTTGCGATCAGGGTGCTGACCAGACGCCCGTTGCGTCCGTCCAGGGACGAGGTCGTCCGGAATCCGCGGGCTCGCAGCGCCAAGCTGCGCGCCGCAGAGAGGCTGGCATGACCCACGAGGACTTCGCGGATCTCGTCTCCCCGCAGATCCGCAACGCCCCGATCGTGCGCGAGCTCGACGGGGCTCGGCAGCGGGAGCTCCGAGGGTCGCTGATACTGGCAGTGCCGCTGGTTGCGGTCCTGCTGTTCTCCGTCTGGCAGCACTTCGAGCTGTTGCAGCACGGCTACCGCAACGAACAGATGCGGCAGGAATTCGCCAGGCAGCGGGAGTTGAACCGCCATCTCCGATTGGAGATCGAGACCCTGCGTTCTCCGGCCCGCATAGAGCGCGTCGCGACCGGGCAACTGCACATGGTCGTGCCGGGCAGCGAGCAGGAGCTGCTCGTGGAGCGCGTCACGGGGGAAACGGCGCCGGAATCGTCAATCGTGGCAACACGGCAGGAGGTGTCGGGTGAGCCGGCTCCCGGACTCTACTAGGTCGCCGCGGGTCAGGCGGAGCATCCGGCGCCGGCGTGCTGCCGTGCAGGCGTCCCGCATGGCGTGGCGCGACACGTTGAAGCGCCGGGTCCTGGTGGCGGTCTGCGTGTTCGCGGTCTGGATCGCCGCCATCGAGGCCAGGCTGGTGCACCTGCAGGTCGTGCAGCACGCGGAGCTGGTCGCGAGAGCGGGCAGACAGCAGCGGCGGACCATCGAGGTGCATTCGAAGCGCGGAGAGATCCTGGATCGGAACGGGCGCGTGCTCGCGTACAGCGTCGACGCCGACACGGTCTACGCCGTACCGACCGATATCGATGATCCGGCAGCCACCGCCCGCGCGCTCTGTGACGCCCTGGACGACTGCGCGCGAGCGGACCGCGACGCCCTCGAACGTCGCCTCCGGCGGCGCAGGGCCTCCGTCCTGCTGAAGGCCGACCCGTCTCCCGAGGAGGCGCGGCGCGTGGCGGCTCTGGGCTTGGCCGGCGCCGAAATCGACCCGGACACCGGTGCCGTCCATGCAGCCCCGACAAGAATCGACGACGACGAGCTGACAGCGACCGCGAGTGCAATCTGCGACGCTCTGGACGACTGCACCGCGGCCGGTCGGGACGCTCTGGAGGATCGTCTCCGGCGCCGCAGGGATTTCGCATACGTGCAGCGCAAGGCGTCGCCCGAGGAGGCGCGGCGCGTGGCGGCGCTGGGGCTGGCCGGTGTCGGATTCCTCACCGAGGACCGGCGCTACTATCCCAACCGCGAGCTCGCGGCCCACCTCATCGGCTACGTCGGCATCGACAACCAGGGCTTGAGCGGGATCGAGTCGACCTACGACTCGGAGATCGGCGGCAAGGCGGGACAGATCCTGATCCACACCGATGCCCGGCGCCGCGCGTTCAGCCGCATCGACCGGCCGCCAACGGCCGGCGCGACCGTCGAGTTGACCATCGACAAGCATCTCCAGCACATCGTCGAGCGCGAGCTCCGGGCGGGGATTCGCACCTACGACGCGGATGCGGGTGCGGTTGTGATGCTCGACCCGCAGACCGGCGAGGTGCTGGCGCTCGCCAGCGCGCCGTCGTTCAACCCCAACGCGTTCGGTGCCGCAACGTCGTCACAGCGCCGCAATCGCGCCGTGCAGGACGTGTACGAGCCCGGCTCGACCTTCAAGGTCGTGACCGCGGCGGCGGCATTCGAGGAGGACGCCGTCGAAGCCGACGAGGTGTTCGACGTCAGCGCGGGATTCATCCGGATCGGCCGCAACAGGATCCGGGACTTCCACACCTACGGCCCCCTGACCTTCACGGACGTAATCGTCAAGTCCAGCAACGTCGGCGCCATCCTGGTCGGACTGCGCCTCGGACCGGAGCGACTCAGCCGGTACGTCGACCGGTTCGGTTTCGGGCACGCCCTGTCCCGAGACTTTCCCGCGGAGAGCCATGGCCTCGTCTGGAGCGCCGAGACACTCAACGATCGCGCGATAGCCTCCATTGCGATGGGGTACCAGGTCGCCGTCACCCCGCTGCAGATGGCGGCGGCGTTCGCCGCGATCGCGAACGGCGGCGAACTGCTCGAGCCTCGCGTCGTCCGCACCGTGGCCCGCAACGGCGCCCGGGTGAGGTCGGAGCGGCGGGTCATCCAGCGCGCCATTTCGCGGGAGACCGCGGCCGAGCTGACGGGGATCATGACGGAGGTCGCCGAGCGGGGAACGGCCCGTCGCGCCCGCGTGCCCGGCTACGCGGTCGCCGGCAAGACCGGTACGGCGGAGAAGCTCATCGACGGGCGCTATTCGAACACCGATCACAATGCCTCGTTCGGCGGCTTCGTACCGGCGGATGCCCCGCGGCTCGTCATCCTGGTCATGCTGGACACGCCGCGCACCGCCATGATCAACGGCATCCGCCAACGGGCGTATACCGGCGGTGCGGTTGCGGCGCCGATCTTTCAGCGCATCGCCGAGGCTGCCCTGCGCTACCTGGGGGTGCCGCGTACGGGCGACGCAACTCGACCGCCGCTCGTCGCGCGCGCGGCGCCCGCGGCGGTTGCCGACTTGCGGCCGACGGCCTGGCCGGGATCCGGCGGCGCGCCGCGTCCGGTTGGGGTTGCGGCTGACGCGGAGGTTGCCGGATCGATGCCGGATCTGCGCGGCCTGAGCGCCAGGCAGGCCGTGGACGTCCTGGGTCGCATCGGTCTTCGAGCAGAGTTCACAGGCGATGGAGCGGTGGCGCGCCACGTGCCGGCGGCGGGAGAGGCCGTCGACCCGAGCGCGACCGCCATCATCTGGCTGCAGCGGTACGCGTCGCCGGCGGACGACCCCGAGGCGCTGGGGCCATGATCATGGTCGACGAGCAGGCCGCCGTCCGGAACGCCGGTTGCGGGATTACCTGCGGGGCATTGCTTGCTCACGCCGGCGTCACCGGTTCCGGGTTGGACGCGGGCCTGCTGGAGACGCCGGTGGCCGGTGTCCACTTCGATTCGCGTGAAGTCGACCCGGGCGGCGTTTTCGTCGCCGTGCCGGGACGGCGCCTCGACGGCGTGGACTTCGTCGACGAGGCTGTCGAGCGCGGCGCCGCGCTCGTCGTCGCAGAGGTCGCACCGCCGGCTGCGGCGCCGCGTTCCTGGGTTCGCGTGCCGGATGCCCGCGCCGCTCTGGCCGCGCTCGCCGCAGCCTTCCACGGCGACCCGAGTCGCGAGTTGCTCGTCGCCGGCATCACCGGCACCAACGGCAAGACGACGACCACCTATCTCCTCGAATCGATCTTCGAGCACGCGGGGATTGCGACGGGCCGCATCAGCTCCATTTCGAACCGGGTCGGCCGCGACGAGGCCGAGCGTCCGGCCGTGCACACCACGCCGGAGGCCCCGCAGGTGCAGGCGCTGCTCGCGGCGATGCGCGACCGGGGCGCACGGGCCTGCGTCATGGAGGTCTCCTCTCACGCCGCGGCGTTGCGGCGCGTCGATCACGTCCGGTTCGCCGCTGCCGTCTTCACGAACCTGACACGTGACCATCTCGACTTTCACGGTGACATGGAGGGGTACTTCGCTGCGAAGCGACGGCTCTTCGAGCTGTTGCCGGACGGGGCTCCGGCCGTGGTCAACGTCGACGACCCGCGCGGCGCCCGCCTGGCGGCGCAGGTGGTGCGACCGGTGACCTACGCGGTGGACCGGACGGCCGATTGCATGCCGATCCGCCTGGAGTTGCGGGCCGACGGGACCCTGATCGAGGCGCGCACGCCGCGCGGACCGTTGCTGATCGAGTCGCCGTTGCTGGGTCGAACCGCGGCGTACAACGTGCTCGCCGCCGCGGCCACGGGCGTGGCCCTCGACCTGCCGTTTTCCGGCATCGCGGCCGGGGTGCGCGCGCTGGCCATGGTGCCGGGCCGGATGCAGACGGTGTCGTCGCACGCCGACGACGTGACCGTCATCGTCGACTCCGCGCACACCGACGACGCGCTGCGGGGATTGCTCGAAGCCGTCCGGCGGTTCGCAAAGGGGAAGGTCGTCACGGTTTTCGGCTGCGGCGGCGATCGGGACGCTACGAAGCGGCCGCTGATGGGGGTCGTCGCCACCCGCCTGAGCGATGTGGTGGTTCTCACGTCGGACAACCCGAGGTCGGAGGATCCGGACGCGATCATCGATGACATCGAGCGCGGCATCAGTCGTTCGGACACTCCGCATCTCGCGATCGTGGACCGGGCGGCGGCGATCGGCCGTGCGATTGACGACGCGGCGGCCGGCGACGTGATTGTCATCGCGGGCAAGGGGCATGAGCGCTATCAGGTAATCGGGTTGCGCGCCGCGCCGTTCGACGACGCCGTCGTGGCGCGGGCGGCGCTGGATGCGCGGCGCGGGCGGTTGTTCGCGGGATGACGGACAAATGGCGGATTGTGGACCGGAGCGGGTACGGGCGGGGGAGCTGGCCCTCGCCGCTGGGGGGCGGCTGGTGGCCGGCCGCCCGGATGTCGAGTTGGGAGACATCTCCATCGACAGCCGACGTATCCGGCCGGGCGACGTCTTTCTGGCGATTCGGGGTAACCGGCATGACGGTCACGATTTCATCGCCGAGGCACTTCGCAAAGGAGCGGCGGGCGTGATCGTCAGCGACACGACGGCGGCGCCGGTCACCGGGGCGAGCGGAGTCGCCCCGGCGACCATCGTCGTCGGAGACACCATCCGTGCTCTCCAGTCGATCGCGCGCGACGTCCGGCGTCGTTCCGGAGCCCAGGTCGTGGCGATTACAGGGAGCGTCGGCAAGACGACGACCAAGGAGCTGACGGCGGCCTTCATCGGCACTCGGCATGACGTGGTCCGGAACGAAGGCAACCTCAACAACCATATCGGCCTCCCGCTGTCGCTGCTGGCGCTCGGGCGCCGTCCCGACGTGGCAGTGGTCGAGATCGGCATGAACCACGCGGGCGAGATCCATACCCTGGTCGGCATCGCCGAGCCGAACGTCCGTGTCTGGACGAACGTGGCGGAAGTCCATGCCGAGTCTTTTTCGTCGATCGAGGGGATTGCCGACGCCAAGGCGGAGATCCTGGACGGTGCTACCACCTGCGACCACCTCGTCGTCAATGCGGGCGACACGCTCGCCATGGAGCGGATCGGCGGGTTTCCCGGCAGCGTGACCACCTTCGGAGTCGGCGCGAAAGCCGACGTACGAGCCACGGATGTCGAAGATCGCGGGATCGACGGGATGCGAGCGGCGGTCGAGACCCCGGCTGGCAGCGGTGGTCTGAGCACCCGGCTGATCGGAGCAGGTCAGGTGGCCAACGTGGTCGCTGCAATCGCGGTTGCCCTCCGATTTCAAGTCCCGTTGGAGGCGATGCTGCGGGAGGCCGCGGCGTTCGCGCCGCCTCCGCGCCGCGGCGAGGTGATCCGCCTGGCCCGCGGGGTAACCGTGGTTGACGATTCGTACAACTCCAACCCGGCCGCGCTCGAGCGGGCGCTCCGGTCGCTGGGGCGCGATAGAGGGCACCGGCGCCGCATCGCGGTCCTGGGCGAAATGCTCGAGCTGGGGCCGCGCGCGCAGTTGCTCCACCGTGCCTGCGGTCGGCTGGTGGTAGAGGCCGGGTTCGACGTGCTCGTGGCGATCGGCGGCCCGGCGGCGCAGGCGCTGGCCGAAGGTGCCCGCGCAGCCGGGCTCGGCGCCGGCTGCGCCATCACCTGCGGTACGAGCGAGGAAGCAGCGACTCTGACCGCCGGGCTCGTGCGGGCGGGCGATCTCGTTCTGGTCAAGGGTTCGCGCGGCGTTCGTGCAGATCGCGTGGCTGACCGACTGAAGGCGGAGCGGGCCTGATGCTGTATCACCTGCTGTATCCGCTGCACACCGACTTCAGCCTGCTGAACGTGGTTCAGTACATCACCTTCCGGACCGCCGCCGCCAGCCTGACGGCGTTCACGGTGACGCTCGTCCTCGGTCCGGTCACGATTCGCCGGCTGCGCGCCCTGCAGATCGGCCAGATCATCCGGCACGACGGGCCGCCGAGCCACAAGGGCAAGGCGGGCACGCCGACGATGGGAGGGCTGCTGCTGCTTGCGGGAGCCTTCGTGCCGACTCTGCTCTGGGCCGACCTGGCCAACGTCTACGTGCAGATCGCCCTGCTGTCTACCGCCGCCTTCGGCGCCATCGGGTTCGCCGACGACTGGCTCAAGATCGCACGCCACTCACACCGGGGTCTGTCGGTCCGCGGCAAGCTGATTGCCCAGAGCGCAGTCGCGACCGCGGTCGGTCTGACGTTGTTGCAGTTGACGCACAGCGGTCTCTACAGCAGCGAGATCATCTTCCCGTTCTTCAAGCAGTTCACCCCGGATATCGGCTGGCTGTACGTCCCCTTTGCGGTGCTCGTGCTGGTGTTCTCGTCGAACGCAGTCAACCTCACCGACGGACTCGACGGTCTCGCCATCAGCATCTTCACGGTCGCGGCCGGCGCGTTCACGGCCCTGACCTACGTGAGCGGTCACGCCGCCATCGCTGAATTCCTGCTGCTGGTGCGGTTTCCGCCGGCGGGTGAGCTCACGATCTTCTGTGGTTCCCTCGTCGGCGCCGGTCTCGGCTTCCTTTGGTACAACTCCTATCCGGCCGACGTGTTCATGGGCGACGTCGGATCGCTGGCGCTCGGCGGCGCACTCGGGACGGTCGCGCTCCTCATCAAGCAGGAGTTGCTGTTGCCCGTCGTGGGCGCGGTGTTCGTGCTCGAAGCGCTGTCGGTGATCGTTCAGGTCGGTTCGTTCAAGCTGACGGGCCGGCGCGTGTTCAGGATGGCGCCCCTGCATCACCACTACGAGCAGATCGGGTGGAGTGAGCCGAAGATCATCATCCGGTTCCTGATTACCGCGGTGGTCTTCGCGCTGTTCAGCCTGACGACGTTGAAGCTGCGATGACTCGATTCTCGGTCGTGGACTCGCGTGTCGTCGTGGTCGGCGCCGGCCGTAGCGGCCTTGCCGCGGCCAGGCTGCTGGCCCGCCGCGGCGCCCGCGTGACGCTGAGCGAGGCCGGCCCGGGAATTGCAGGAGCCGAACTGCTTGCGGGCGACGGCGTTGCGCTGGAGGTCGGTGGCCATCGAGCCGACACTCTGCGCGCCGCCGACCTCATCGTGCTGAGCCCCGGGGTTTCTCCGCGAGTGCCGGAAATCGCCGCCGCGCGGCGCCGGGGCGTCCCGGTCATCAGCGAAGTGGAGCTCGCGGCCCGGTGGCTGCGCGGACGTCTGGTGGCGGTGACCGGAACGAAGGGGAAGTCGACGACGGTGGTCGTGACCGGCCGCATGCTGGAGGCCGGCGGACGCCGCGCGGTCGTCGGCGGCAACATCGGCATCGCGCTCAGCAGCCAGGTCGAGGCCTCGACGCCGGACGTCGTGCATGTCGTCGAGGTCAGCAGCTTTCAGCTCGAACTCACCGAGACCTTCCGCCCCTGGATTGCGGTGTGCCTGAACCTGTCGCCGGATCATCTCGACCGGCACGCGAGCTTCGAGGAGTACGCCCGCGCAAAGGCTCGACTGTTCGCGAACCAGACCCCGGACGACGCGATGGTGATCAACGCCGACGACCCGCACGTGCTGGAGATTGCACGCTCCGGTCGCGCGCGGGCGTTGCGGTTTGCGGTCGAGACGCGTCTGGCGGAGGGCGTGCAGGTCACCGCCGACGGTATCGCGCTCCGCTCGGTCGACGGTGACGAGTGCCTGGTGCCGATGTCGGCGGTGCGGGTGCCGGGGCGGCACCTGTTGAGCGATATCGCTGCGGCGGCGGCCGTCGGCACGCTGGTGGGTATAGACGCCGAGGCGATGGCGCGTGCGGTGCAGTCCTTCAGCGGCCTCGAGCACACGCTGGAGCTCGTGGGGGAGGTCGGGGGCGTCCGCTTCGTGAACGATTCGAAGGCAACCAACGTCGTCGCAGCGCGGTCGGCGATCGAGTGTTTCGGGCCGGGGCTGGTGGTGATCCTCGGCGGGCGCTTCAAGGGTGGGCGGTTCGAGGACCTGCGCCCCGCGCTCGCGTCGCGCGGCGCCTCGGTGGTCGCCATCGGCGAAGCGCGGCCGCGGGTGCGCCGCGCGCTGGAGCCGGACGTAGCCGTGTGCGAGGCGGAGACGATGGTCGAGGCGGTGCGTCTGGCCGCGGGGCGCTCGCGTCGCGGCGGCGCGGTGCTGCTGGCGCCGGCGTGCGCCAGTCTCGACATGTTTTGCGACTATGCCGCGAGAGGCGTGGCGTTCAGGGACGCGGTAGGGGCGCTCCGGTCCCCGGACTCGGAGAGTCACGGACGTGAGCAGTGAGCAGTCATCAGTCGGTTTGCGCGGTGAAGAGCTGGCCGCTGGGAGCGCAGGCTATCCCTTGCCTGCGAGGCTGGTGTCTTCACTCGGGTCTGACTGATGACTGCTGACCGCTCACGTGATCTCGTAACCCCTGTTTCGGGTCGACCGGCCGCGAACTTTAGGCCTTGCGACACGACAATCGCCGGTGGCGAGTATGGCGCGGAAACTGAAACCCGACAAGCTGCTCTTCCTCGCCACGCTCGCGCTCTTGAGCGCGAGCGTGATCATGGTCTACAGCGCGTCCGCCCTGCTCGCAATGGATCGCTATGCGCGGCCGTACCACTTCCTGTTCCGGCAGGTGATGTGGGCGGTCGTGGGGTTCGGACTGCTCTGGGGCGTGTTGCGGATCGACTACCGGCGGCTCAGGAAGCCGGCCGTCCTGTGGACGGCGGTCGGCGTCACCGTGCTGGCTCTCGTCGCGGTCCTGTTCAGCGAGCCGATCAACGGCACACGCCGCTGGTTCGGCATCGCGGGATTCGGCGTGCAACCGTCGGAGCTCGCGAAGATTGCTCTGATCATCTTCGCCGCGGCGCAACTCGAGCGACGGATGGAGCGGGTCAACGACATCTTCTACGCCCTGCTGCCGGTCGGCGGTCTGACGGCCGCTCTGGCCGCGCTCATCCTGCTGCAGCCGGATTTCAGCACGGCGTTTACGGTAGTCGTGATCGTGGCGGCGATGGTCTTCGCCGCGGGGCTCGGCTACCGCTACGTGGTCGGAGCGGCGCTCGTGCTTGCCCCTGCCTTGTACCTGGTGCTGGCGAGCGAGCCGTATCGCATGCGGCGGTTGCTGGCGTTCCTCGATCCGTGGGCGGACCCGCTGGGCGACGGGTTTCAGGTCATTCAGTCGCAGATTGCGGTCGGGACCGGCGGTCTGTTGGGCAGGGGCCTGATGCGCGGGTTGCAGAAGCTCCATTTCCTGCCCGAGCCGCATACCGACTTCATCTACGCCGTCATTGCCGAGGAAACCGGACTGGTCGGCGCGACGGTGATCCTGCTGTGCTTCGCGGTCATCACCTGGCGGGGCCTGCACGTCGCCTGCCATGCCCCGGATCGGTTCGGTGCGTTCCTGGCGATCGGGCTCACGACGATGGTCGCCATCCAGGCGTTCATCAACATGAGCGTGGTGCTCGGGCTGATGCCGACGACCGGGATTCCGCTGCCGTTCGTCAGTGCCGGCGGGTCGTCGCTTCTGATCGGGCTGATCGGTATGGGCATTCTCCTGAACGTGTCGCAGCATGCGGCGCTCAGGCATTGACACGGTTGTGGAGGCGAGGCGGATCCTTGAGCGTCACGGACAACGATGCGGAAACGAGGGTGCCGCGGGTGGTGTTCGCCGGCGGTGGCACCGGCGGCCATCTTTTTCCGGGCATCGCCGTGGCGCGCGCGCTTCTCCGGCGCCGTCCGGATGCCCATGTCGTGTTCGTCGGAACGGGCCGGGGCATCGAGGCGCGGGCGCTGGCGCGCGAGGGCTTCCGATTCGAACCGATTCGCAGCGCAGGGCTCATGGGCAAGTCGCCCGGCGCCATTGCCCGGACTGTGGCCTTGGCGCCGCTCACGCTCTGCGACGCGGCGCGCGTGCTGCGCCGCGCCCGTCCCGATCTCGTCATCGGGCTCGGGGGATACAGCGCCGGGCCGGTGGTGCTGCTTGCGGCCCTGGCGGGACGCTCGACCATGGTGATGGAACAGAACGCCGTGCCCGGCATGACCAATCGGATGCTCGCGCCGCTGGTGCGGGCGGCGGCCATCTCGTTCGAGTCGACCAGGTCCTGCTTCGGAACGAAGGCGTTCGTGAGCGGCAATCCGGTGCGCGAGGGTTTCTTCGACGCGGCGAACGTCGACCGGGTCGGGCGGACGGGTCCACCGACCGTGCTCGTCCTTGGCGGATCGCAGGGCGCGCACACCTTGAACGTGGTGCTGGCCGGCGCCGCCCCGGTGCTGGCGTCGATGCCCGGCGGAATTCGCGTCATCCACCAGACGGGGGAGCGCGAGCGGGACCGGGTGCGCGAGGCATACCGTCAGGCAGGTGTGAGCGCACGGGTGGAGGCGTTCTTCGAGACGCTGCACGAGGAGATGCGCGCCGCCGATCTCGTGGTCTGCCGCGCCGGGGCGACGACGTTGGCCGAGGTCGCGGCGGCCGGCCTGCCGGCGGTGATCGTGCCGTTGCCCACGGCGGCCAACGATCACCAGCGCCGAAACGCCGCGGTGCTTGCTGCGGCCGGTGCCGCGGAGGTCATCGAAGAGGTCGATCTCGAACGGTGTCTTGCGCCCCGGTTGATCGGTCTCGCGGGCGACCGGGGGCGCCGGACGGCGATGTCCGCGGCGGCGGGGCGCATGGCGAAGCCGGATGCGGTGGACAGGGTGCTGCAGCGGGCGGAGCAGCTCATGGGATGCGCCGGGACGGTTGCCGGCGGGGAGCGATAGGGACCAGTCGTGTGCTCGAACGAGTCAGACGGATCCACATGGTGGGCATCGGCGGTATCGGGATGAGCGGCATCGCGGAGCTTCTGCAGGGCTCGGGCTACGCGGTGAGCGGGTCCGACCTCGTGGCGTCGCCGGCCACGGCGCGGCTGCGCTCGGTCGGGGTGCGGGTCGCGGAGGGACACGCGGCGGCCCACGTCGGGGCGCCGGACGTCGTTGTGACTTCGTCCGCGGTGCCGTCGGACAATCCGGAGCTGGCCGAAGCGAGGCGCCGGCGCATTCCCATCGTCGGGCGTGGCGCGATGCTGGCGGAGCTGACGAAGCGGAAACGGACGATTGCCGTGGCCGGTTCCCACGGCAAGACGACCACCACATCGATGCTGGCGCTGATTCTGGATGCCGCCGGGCTCGATCCGACCGCGGTCATCGGGGGGGTGGTCGGCGCCCTGGGTGGCAACGCCCGGCGGGGAAGCGGGCCCTTCATGGTCGTCGAAGCCGATGAGAGCGATCGGTCGTTCCTGCATCTGGCTCCCGAGATCGCCGTCGTGACCAACGTGGACGAAGAGCACCTGGAGGCGTACGAGGGACTCGACGGGCTCGTTCGCGCGGTCGGGACTTTCGCGGCCAGCGTGCCGGAGAGCGGTTGCGTGGTGGCGTGCGCGAACGATCCCCGCGTTGCGCGGATGGCGGCGCACTGTCCACGGCCCGTGGTGACCTGCGGCATCGAGATCCCGTCCGCTGGCGTGTCCGCGGACCGCATCGAGCTCGGGCCGTCCGGATCCACGGCCCGGGTGGCCATCAACGTCCGCGGCCGGTGCGCCGAGCTGGAGCTGCAGCTTGCGGTGCCCGGCCGCCACAACCTGCTCAACGCGCTGGCGGCCGTCGGGGCGGCGTCGTGGCTGGGCGTCGCTGCCGATACCACGGCCGGCGCCCTGCGCCGCTTCTCCGGGGCGGAGCGTCGATATGCACGCCACCACGTTCCAGGTGGAATCGAAATCGTCGACGACTACGCGCACCATCCGACGGAGATCCGTGCGGTTCTGGAGACGGCCCGCCTCGGTGCACCGGGCCGTCTGATTGTCGTGTTCCAACCGCATCGGTATTCCCGCACGGCGCGCCTGCTCGACCGCTTCGGCGAGGTGCTGGGGCAGGCGGACGCGCTGCTGCTCACCGAGGTGTACGCGGCAAGCGAGTCCCGCCTGGAGGGCATCGACGCGGCCGCGGTCGCGCGGGCCGTGCGTCGCCATTCGACGATACCGATCGAGATCGCCGCCAGT
The DNA here is from genome assembly GCA_965222905.1 of Vicinamibacterales bacterium. GTDB lineage: Bacteria > Acidobacteriota > Vicinamibacteria > Vicinamibacterales > UBA8438 > WTFV01. Next base: position 2,496,984 of record OZ244976.1, read on the forward strand.
CTGGACGATGCCGCGTCGCGGCTGACCGCGATGGTCGTGCCGGGCGATGTGGTCGCCGTTCTCGGCGCCGGGTCGGTAGGGCGGCTGGCGCCGCGCATTGTCGATCTGCTCCGGGGGAGGGGTGCGTGATGGCGGTGTACGCACGTTCCGAACCGCGGTTTCGACGCGCCTACGTGCAGCCGGTGCGGCGCCGGTGGTTCGCGCGCCGCCTGGCGTTCTGCATGCACCTGGGTCTGGCTCTGGGCGCGGCCGGCGGCGCCACGTGGTCGTTCGACGCGTTGCGGCACGCAGACGTCCTCCGTATCGACACGGTCACCGTCGAGGGCAACCAACGCCTGTCATCCGGTGAGGTCACCGGCCTCGTGGAGGTACTGCGCGGCAAGAATCTGCTGGTTGCCGATCTGGAGGAGGGGCGCAAGAGCCTGCTCGCGTCCGGATGGGTCCGGGAGGCGGCGCTGCGGCGCGTCCTGCCCTCGGCCGTGCACGTGATGCTGGAAGAGCGTCAGCCGGTCGGTCTGAGCCGGCTCGGTTCCCGCCTCTATCTCGTGGACGTGACCGGACATGTCATCGACGAGTTCGGTCCTCGGTTCTCAGACCTCGATCTGCCGATCATCGACGGGCTGTCCGGCGGCGGCGGCGATGGCGCCTCGGCGGTCGACACGCGCCGTGCGGCGCTCGCCGCACGCCTGATCGCGGAGGTGGGCGCGGACAGGGCCCTCGCCGCACGCGTCTCGCAGGTGGACGTCGCCAATCCGCATGACGCGGTCGTGCTGCTGAACGGGGATCCGGTCCGGATTCACCTCGGTGCCGAACGGTTCGCTGCACGGCTCCGGACCTACCTGGCAGTCGTTCCGGCGCTCCGGCAGGTCGTGCCGGACATCGACTATGTGGACCTGAGACTCGACGAGAGAGTGTACGTCGGTCCGGCGGACGACGCCGCGGTTGCGCGCCGCATCGCGTTGCAAGGGCGGCTGGCGGAGTCGCCGCGGGATGCTCCGAGGGGACTGCGCGGGTTTGAGCCGCTCCGAACGGCCACCCGGGTCGGGCCTGCAGAGGAAAGCGGTCAACGGAGGCATAGTGGCACGTAGGGAGCAATACGTGGTCGGCCTCGATGTGGGCACGTCCAAGGTCGCCGCCATCGTCGGCGAGGCGATGCAGGACGGAAGCGTCGACATCGTCGGGATCGGAGTCGCGGACGCGCACGGCATTCGACGCGGTGTCGTCGTCAACCTCGAGGCCGCCGTCGAGTCGATCAAGAAGGCCGTAGAGGAGGCCGAGCTCACCGCCGGCGTCGAGATCGATACCGTGCATCTCGCGCTGTCCGGCAGTCACGTCAAGGCGTTCAACAGCCGGGGCGTGGTCGCGGTCGCCGGACAGAACCGCGAGATCACGCGCCAGGACGTCCGGCGCGCGATAGACGCCGCGAAGGCCGTCTCGTTGCCGAACGGGCGCGAAGTCCTTCACACGCTGCCGCAGGATTTCGTCGTGGACGAGCAAGATGGCATCGGAGCCCCGGTCGGCATGACAGGGGCCCGTCTGGAGGTGAACGTCCACATCGTTACCGGCAGCACGTCGACCACGCAGAACCTGGTCACCTGCGTCAACCGGGCCGGCGTCACCGTAGCTGCCACCGTGCTCGGCCAGCTCGCCGCGGCGGAGGCCGTGTTGACGTCGGACGAGAAGGAGCTCGGCGTAGCCCTGGTGGATATCGGTGGCGGGACGACGGACTTCGCGGTGTTCGAGCGCGGCAGCCTGTGGCACACCGGCGCCATAGCGCTGGGCGGCGACCACTTCACGAACGACATCGCCGTCGGCCTGCGCACCCCGATTCCCCAGGCGGAAAAGACGAAGCGCCGCAGCGGGTGCGCCCTGACGGCACTGGTCGACGAAGAGCAAACGGTGGAGATCGCCAGCGTCGGTGGCCGCCAGCCGCGAATCATGTCACGCCGCATTCTGGCGGACGTCCTGCAGCCGCGTGCCGAAGAGGTCTTCCACCAGCTCTGGGACGAGATCCAGCATCGCGGTTACGAGGGTGCGCTGAACTCCGGCATCGTGCTGACCGGTGGGGGCTCCGTCCTCGACGGCATGCCGGAGATAGCGGATCAGATTTTCGATCTGCCGATTCGCCGCGGCTGCCCGGTCGGTGTGGGCGGACTGACGGATCACGTGAACGATCCGGCGTTCGCGACCGCGGTCGGGTTGATCATGTACGCGAACCGGCGTCAGATGTCCGAGGAGGACCACAACACCGGCGGCGCCTTGAGCAGGGTTGCCGGGCGATTGCGTCTCCTGTTCAAGGAGTTCTTTTAGAGGCGAAGGAGGATGGCATGGCGGAAAGCGGCATAATCCTGCCCGGGCCCGAGCCGGCGTCGGACGGGGACCTCCGGCTGACGTTGGAGGACACGATTCGAACCGGGGCCCGAATCAAGGTAATCGGCGTCGGTGGTGGTGGGAGCAACGCGGTCGGACGCATGGTGGCCGGAGGGGTCAGAGGCGTCGATTTCATCGTGGCCAACACCGACGCTCAGGCGCTGGCGCAGAACGGGGCGCCGGTCCGCCTGCAGATCGGGGCGAAGGTGACCAGCGGTCTCGGCGCCGGCGCGGATCCGAATGTCGGCCGTCAGGCGGCCCTGGAAGATACCGAGCAGCTCATCGCCGCGCTCAGCGGCGCCGACATGGTGTTCGTGACGGCAGGCCTCGGGGGCGGGACCGGCACCGGCGCCGCGCCGGTGGTTGCCTCCCTCGCCAGCGAGCTCGGCGCGCTGACTATCGCAGTCGTGACGAAGCCTTTCAAGTTCGAGGGCAAGCGGCGGTCGGTGCAGGCCGAGCGGGGTCTTGACGAACTCCGTGCCTCGGTCGACACGATCATTGCCATCCCCAACGAACGCCTTCTCGGGCATATCGAGCAGACGACCAGCCTGACCGACGCGTTTCTGCTCGCTGACGATGTCCTGCATCAGGCCATCCGGGGCATCTCCGATCTCATTCTCGTACCCGGCATGATCAATCTGGACTTCGCCGACGTGAAGACCGTCATGTCCGGCATGGGCATGGCCATCATGGGAACGGGCCATGGCGAAGGCAAGGACCGCAGCGTCGAAGCGGCGAACAAGGCCATCGCGAGTCCGCTGATCGAGGAAGCCCGGGTCGAGGGTGCGCGCGGCGTCATCGTCAACATCACCGGCGGATCCGACCTGTCCATGCTCGAGGTCAGTCAGGCGACCACGATCATCCACGAGGCGGCGCACGAGGAAGCCAACATCATCTTCGGGGCCGTAATCGACCCATCCATGGAGGGCAAGGTCAAGATCACCGTCATCGCGACCGACTTCGAGGGGCTCGGGGCAGGCCGAGAGGCATCGTCGTCGACATCCGATACGCCGGTCGATCTGCAGCACTACGCCCACCGGCGTCAGGAGGAGAACGTCGCGCCGATGGCGGTGGCGGCGGTCGGCGGCGGCGGTATCACGATGTCCCGGCGCGCCTCGATCGAGTTTTCGTCCGCTGCGGGCCCGATCGGTGCTTCCGAAGGAGACGACCCGGTCGGTGAATTGGGACCGGACTCCGAGGATGAACTGGGGCCTGCGCCGCTTCCCGCCTTCCTGCGGCCACCGGTCGAATAGCCGGTGGCGGGGAGGCGGGTGGCCCGGCGCGCAACGGATCCCGATGGACGGTCCGCGTCCCGGGGCACGCGGCGGGGTCAGGCGCGCTCGCTCATCTGCGCGAATACCTGCGCGATCGCTTCGCGCAGCATGTCGGTGGAGCCGGCATCCGAGACCGGACGCAGAAGAATGAACCGGCGTCGCTCGCCGTTCACCGTGTACTGGCGTGCCGGCAGCGTCACGTGCGTCCCGCCGTCCCGACCTTCCCACACGCTGAAGCCGACGAGCTTGAGGCCCGCGAGCGGTCCGTCACCAAAGTGGAGCTCGGCGTCGGCCAGTTTCCCGGCCGGCCCTCCGTTCTCGTTCCGCACGATCTCGATCTGCATCGGGGATGACCTCCGGAGAGATCCGAAGCAAGCTTCGTGCCGGCGCACCAGGTCCTGAAACGAGGGAGAACCGGGGCAGGCCGCGGCATGTGCCGGTGCGGGGCGTCAAGCGCGGTTGCGCCCGGTCGGCGGTTCAGCGGCCGAGCAGCGCGACCTGGGCGATGGCGAGCGCGCGCGAGTGCGTCATCGTGAGCAGCGCGCCGGTCGCGCCCAGCGCCTCGAAGCGCCGGCGGGCTCCACCATGCAACGCCAGTTGCGGAGGTCCGCCCCGCCGGACGACCTCCACGTCGCGCCAGAGAACGCCACGTGCCCGTCCCGTGCCGAGCGCCTTCATCGCCGCCTCCTTGGCGCAGAAGCGCGCCGCCAGGTGCTGCGCCGGCACGCGGCGGCCCAGGCAGTAGTCGGCTTCGCCATCCGTGAAGATACGCGTGATGAAGCGGTCGCCGTACCGCGTCAGGAGATCGTCGACGCGCGCGACCTCCTCGATGTCGATGCCGATGCCGATGACGGCGGCACGGTCCATCGCGGTGTTGACGACCGCGTGTCGGCTCATGCCGACGGCGCCGCGTCCGCTGCCGCGATCGGGAAATAGAGAATGCGCTGGCAGCTCTCGCACTCGATCAACCTGTGGTTCAGCCGCACGTCGTTGTAGAGCTGCGGTCGCAGGCGGACCTGGCACGCCTGGCAGCGTCCGTCGTGCACCTCGCTGACGGCGATTCCCTTCCGGCCGCGCATCAAGGTCTCGAACTTTTCCAGCAGGCGCGGAGAGAAGCCGCTCACGATCGCTTCGCGGTCCATGGCGTGGCGTTCAACCTGGGCTTGAAAACGGTCTCTGTCCTGCTCGAGTCGGCGCTGTTCCTCGCCGACCGCTGTCCGCTCCTCCGCCAGGGACTGGCGCGCCGCCGCGATGGACGACGTCAGATCGTCCGCCTCGATCATCAGCTCGAGTGTCCGATCATCGAGCCGCTGGATGTCCGCGTTCGCGCGTTCGATCTCCGCCTGAATGGCCCAGAGCTCCTTGTTGGTCTTGACCGCCATCGAGTGTTCTCTGGAGGTCCCGCGCCTTTTCTCGACCGCGGCGGTCTTCTTCTCGATGTCCCGGCGGGCGGCCTTGTTGTCCGCGAGCCGCTGCTCCTCGGCCTCGATCTGACCGGTGTGCTCGGCCAGGCGCGCCTCAAGCGCCTCGCGCTTCGCGGGGAACGCCTCGATGGCTTGCCGAGCCGTTGCGACGGCCGTTTCCAGTTGCTGCAGGCGAATCAGTCGGTCGAGGTCGGCAAGCATTGGATCAGGTAAGAAAAAAGCCCCGCGTGGGCGGGGCCTGGTCTCTCCGGGCGCGTGGCGGTTCCGCCGTTCGCGCGAAAATGGTGGTGGGCCCACCAGGATTCGAACCTGGGACAGGCCGGTTATGAGCCGGCGGCTCTGACCGCTGAGCTATGGGCCCCCGAGCAGGCACTACGTGCCTCCTTCGAGAAACGCGCGCAGCTTTCGGCTGCGGGACGGGTGACGCAGCTTGCGCAACGCCTTGGCTTCGATCTGACGAATCCGCTCGCGGGTCACGGCGAAGTTCTGCCCGACTTCCTCGAGCGTGTGCTCGCTGCCGTCTCCGACGCCGAACCGCATCTTGATCACCTTCTCCTCGCGCGGCGTCAGCGACTTCAGCACCGACTCCGTCTGTTCCTTGAGGTTGAGGCTGATCACGGCATCCGACGGCGAGACGACCTGCCGATCCTCGATGAAGTCTCCGAGGTGACTGTCCTCCTCCTCCCCGATCGGCGTCTCGAGCGAAATGGGCTCCTGGGCAATCTTGAGCACCTTGCGGACCTTGGAGACCGGGATATCCATCCGTTCGGCTATCTCTTCCGACGACGGCTCGCGCCCGAACTCCTGCACCAGGGCCCGTGATGTGCGCAGCAGCTTGTTGATCGTCTCGATCATGTGGACCGGGATGCGAATGGTCCGCGCCTGATCCGCGATCGCGCGTGTGATCGCCTGGCGGATCCACCATGTCGCGTAGGTCGAGAACTTGTAGCCGCGCCGGTACTCGAACTTGTCCACGGCCTTCATCAAGCCGATGTTGCCTTCCTGGATCAGGTCGAGGAACTGCAGGCCGCGGTTGGTGTACTTCTTGGCGATCGAGACCACCAGGCGGAGATTCGCCTCCACCAGCTCCTTCTTGGCCCGCTCCGCCTGCGCTTCGCCTCGTTCCATGGTCGCCAGCATGCGGGTCAGCGAGCCGGGAAACTCCTCGAGCTTCGCCAACGATTCCCGTAGCCTGGGCCGAAGCTCGCGTCGCCGCCGCTGCAGGCGCGCGCGCTCCTCGTCTTCGAGTCGGTCGCGATTGGCCTTGTCGAGGCGCCGGTCAAGTGCCGCGAGGTCGCACTGCGCGCGCTGCACCGCCTCCGCCGACGCCCTGAGCCCGTCCACCCAGCGCTGCTTGACCGGTTCGGTGAACTCCATGCTCCGGATCAGCCGCGCGACCCTGACGCGCGCGCGCAGGGCTCGACGCCGGCTGGCCCGGTACCGTTGCCGCTCGCGCTTCGGTACGCGGTCGAGCTCGGCCTGGTGCTCGCAGGCGTCGAGTTGGGCGACGCGAATGGCGTCGATCCGGTCGAGAAGCTGCCGCCCGCGATCTCCGGCGTCGGTTCCCTGATGCGCTTCGTCCTGGACCAACACCAGCTCGCGCGGCGTGCGGTCGCCGTCCTTCAATTCGTCGCCGAAAGCGATGATGGCGCGGGCGACCGAGGGCGTCCGCGACAGAATCTTGAGCATGGCAAGCCTGCCGCGCTCTATGCGCCTGGCGATCTCCACTTCGCCGTCCCGCGTGAGCAGCGGCACCGTGCCCATCTCGCGCAGATACATGCGGACCGGGTCGCTGGTCTTGTCGATAGGGCTCGGCGTGAGGTCGAACTCCGGCTCGTCGCTCCCTTCCGCGGCGTGCTCCAGACGCTTCTTTTCCTTGTACTTGTCTTCGGACTCGACGACCTCGATGCCGGAGCTGCCGAGCGAGCTGAACAACTCGTCGAGCTCTTCGGACGAGGTGATCTCTGCTGGAAGCAACTCGTTGATCTCATCGAAGAGCAGATAGCCTCGTTCCTTGCCGACGATGATCAGTTGCTGGATCTCGTCGTACCGCTCTTCGATCGACAACTGCTTGCCTGGCATCCCGTCACCTCGTGCGGTCGGCTTGCCGTTGCGGATCGGTGCGCCTCTCATGGCTTGGCCGCGGGGAGACGCGGCACGCTGGAGATTGTATATGGCAGCGCTTCATCGTGCTCGGCGCCGGGGATCGTCCGGCAAGCGCGTGTGCTGCGATCCCATGCGGTCATCCCGCGAGCTCCTCGATGCGCTGCAGAAGGTCCTTCTTGCGCGCCCAGAGATCGTCTATCTCGTGGAGGGCGTCCGGTGATCCGTCCTGCTGCCGGTGATCGATAGCCTCCTGCAGGGCGGCCCGCTCGCGGTCGTACCGCCGCTTTCGCAACTCGATCCCGCAATCGGCGACATCTGCCGCCGCTACGGGTTCCTGCGCGATCGTTCTCACCAGCTCCGCGTCTTCCTCGTCCAGGCGCTCGATGAGCGTCTCGGGCACGCCCGCGGAGGGGACGGTTGCGAGCGTCCGGGCGAGGTCCAGAATGCGAGCCGTCTGCAGCCCTTCCACGTCGGCCGGCTCCAGCCCGGAGAGCACCGACTGCGCCGCCTCGGTCTCGTGCATCAGCGCCCAGATCACGCCCTTCTCGGCGGGCAGGAGCGCCGTCTGAGCGGCGCGGATGTCGGCTCGTATCTCTGCCCGCCGCGGCTTCGCTTCTTCCAGCACCTCGGAACGGAACATACCCTCGGGCACCTGCGCGCGGTGCTCGACGCGATCCATGAAGTCGTCTCGGACGACCGGATCGCGGATGGCCTGCGCCACCGGCTTCATCCGGTCGAGCAGGGCGCGCCTGTCCTGCGCACGGGTGGCGTCGCGTCCCGCCGCCGCGCGCTCCAGCACCTCTTCGAGGTACGGCCGCGCGGTCCTGAGTCGCTCCACGTAGGCGCTACCGCCGTGTCGCCGGATGTACGCATCCGGATCGCCTCCCGGGGGAAGCTGCACGACCGCGACCTCGAACCCTTCCGCGAGGAGGAGCTCGCCGGATCGGGCTGCGGCGCCCTCGCCGGCGGAGTCGGGGTCGAAGCTGAGGAGCACCTTGGAGCAGAAACGCCGCAGCAGCCGTACATGCCGGTCCGTGAGCGCCGTGCCGCAGGTGGCGACGACGGCCTTCACTCCAGCCTGCACGGCCTGGGCCAGGTCGAAGTACCCCTCGACCAGAATGGCCTGCCCGAGACTTCGCACCGCCTGCTTCGTCAGGTGCAGCCCGTACAGGATCCTGCCCTTGGAGTACAGGGGCGTCTCGGGCGAGTTGAGGTACTTCGGTTGCTGGTCGGCTGCGAGCGCCCGCCCGCCGAACGCGATGATCGAGCCGGTCTCACGCGCGATGGGAATCATCAACCGGTCGCGGAACCTGTCGTACGGCCGTCCACCGTCGCGCTGGACGACGAGTCCGCTCTTGAGCAGCAGCTCGAGGGGTTGTCCCCGATCCTGCAGATGGTGGGTCAGGCCGCCTCCGTGCGGTGCGTAGCCCAGACCGAGCCGCTCCACCGTCTCGGGCAGGACGTCCCGCTGCTCGACGTACCGCAGGGCTGCGGCGCCGGCCGCGGCGCGCAGTTGCGCGCGGAAGTAGGCGTCGGCGATTTCGTGCACGTGGAGCAACGCCTCCCGTTCCGCGACCTCGGCCTTGTCGCGCCGCGGGTCGTCCGATTCGGGTACGGTCACCCCGAACCTCTGGGCCAGGGACTGTACGGCCTCGGGAAAGCTGAGCTTCTCGTAGAGCTCGACGAACTTCAGCACGTCGCCTCCGGTCGAGCACCCGAAGCAGTGGAAGAATCCCTTCTCTCGGTTGACGTTGAAGCTCGGCGTCTTCTCGCGATGAAAGGGGCAGAGCCCCTTGAACGTGCCTCCCGCCTGCTTCAGGGGCACCGCGTCCTGGATCACCTGGACGATGTCGGCCTGCGCCTTCAGATCGTCGATGAACCCCGGCGGAAAGCGTGCCATGCGGGACCTCAGTCCTTGAGCTCGATGACCGTCACGCCCCTCCCGCCGTGCTCGGGTGCGGCCGGCTCGAACTTTGCCACCAGCGGATGTTCGTCGAGGAAACCGGCAATGGCGCGCCGCAACTGGCCGGTTCCGTGACCGTGGATCACCCGCAGTTGCCCCAGGCCGCCGAGCAGCGCCTGGTCCACGTACTTCTCCACGCGCGACAGTGCATCGTCGACGCGGCAGCCGATGACGTTGAGCTCCTGCGGGGCGTCCGTGCTCGCCGCCACCGCGACCGTCACCCCGCCGCCCGCCGCCGTCGTGGCTGCGACAGTACGTAGATGTCCGGCCGGCACGTGCAGCCGCTTCCCCCGCGCTTCGATTTCGGCGTCGTCGCCGTGGGTCGCGACCAGCGTTCCTTCCAGTCCCAGGCTCTCGACTCGGACGCGGCTGCCGACCGGCGGCGGCGTGGCCGGCGCGGGCGGCTCCGGCGGCTCCGGCAGAGCCGCCGCGGATCGGTCGCGGACCCTCTCGAGTGCGTCGACCGCCGCGCGCTTCAATTCGCCGGTCGCGCCTGTCGTGACCCGTTGCCGCGACCGGTCGGCGGCCTGGCCCGTGGCCGGTTTGACGATGGCGCCCGCGCGAGCCCGCAGGTCGTTGACAATCTCCTCGACGATCGACCGCGCCGCCTTGATCTCCGCGTCCACCCCGGTTCGAAGGCGTTGCCGAGCGGTATTCTCCTTCTCGTCGAACGCCCGCCGCGCCCGCTCCAGCGCCGCGCGGTCGTCCTCGAGCTGCCGGCGCCCGGCTTCCAGCTCCCCGCGCTGCGCGTTCACCTGCGCCATGTCCTGCTCCACCCGGGCGAGGTGCTCGGCCAGTTGCGCCTCGCGGGCGCTGCGCCTTCCGCGGGCGTTGTCGACGATGGAGGGGGGAACGCCCAGGCGTGCCGCGATCTCCAGCGCCAGGCTGCGCCCGGGCGAGCCGTAGATCAGCTTGTAGGTCGGCGCGTAGGTCTCCGGCTCGAAGCCGAAGCCGGCACAGGCGACACCGCCGGTCGTCGAGGCGTACGACTTCAGCATGTCGTCGTGGGTGGTCGCCGCGACGAGGGCGCCGCGCTGCCGGAAATGATCGATGACCGCAGCGCCCAGCGCGCCGCCTTCGACCGGATCCGTACCTGCCCCGACCTCGTCGAGCAGCACCAGGGCCGGCAGGGCGAGCCGACTCTCCATGGCCACGATGTTCGTGATGTGGCCGGAGAACGTGGACAGGCTGTCGGCGATGGACTGCTCGTCCCCGATGTCGGCGAAGACCGACTGGAATACCGGCAGCGAGGCTCCCCGGCCGGCCGGCACATGGAGACCGGCCTGCGCCATCAGGACCAGCAGGCCGATCGTCTTGAGAGCGACGGTCTTGCCGCCGGTATTGGGTCCGGTGACGATCAGTGCGCCGACCGGCGGCGCAATGTGCAGATCGACCGGCACCGGTCCGTGCGGTCGCGAGTCGTTCTCGCCCGCTCGGTCGTCGTCCCCGGTTCTCGCGCGGACCGTGGGGATGAGCAGCGGATGCCTGGCTTCCGGCAGCTCGATCCGGGCATCGGTTGCGATGGCCGGTTCCACCCCGTCGACGAGACGCGAGAAGCTGGCCCGCGCCTGGATGACGTCCAGCTCTTCCGCCGCGGCCAGCGTCCGCCGCAGATCGAGGGCGCGTTTGCGGAGCATGTTGGCCAGATCGAGCAGAATCCGGTGGATCTCCTCGCTCTCGAGCTCCTCGAGGGCGACGATGTCGTTGTTGATCTCGACCGTGCTCAACGGCTCGAGAAACAGGCTCGCCCCGCTGCCCGAGCTGCCGTGCACGATACCCGGGATCGCGGTGCGGTGCTCGGACCGGACGACCAGCACGAACCGGCCTCCCCGCTCGGTGACCACCCTCTCCTGCAGATACTTGGCCGTGTCCCGGCCGCGCAGGTACGACTCGAGCGTGCCGCGGAGCCGGTTGCGCTGTCGCCGTAACCGCTCTCGTATCGTGCGCAGCTTGGGGCTGGCGTCGTCGAGCACCTCGCCTTCGGGATCGATGGCGGCGCGAATGGCCTGGATCTCCCGATCGAACGATTGCGCGGCGCCGATTACGGCTTCGAGCGTCGGATATGGCCCGCCGGCGGCGTTGCCGAATGCCGAGCGGACCCCGTCCATCGAGGCCAGGAAGCGGGCCAGTCCCACGAGCTGAAGCGGTTCGACCACGCGTCCTTCCACGGCGAGGGCCGCGACGGTCTGCTGCAGATCGGCGGGGGCGTCGAGGCCGAACGGGGCGTTCGCGTCGAGGTACGCCACCCCTTCACTGGTGGCCGCGAGCGCGGCGGCGACTCTGCCGGCATCGGTTGCCGGTTCGAGGCGGTCGAGAGCCGTCGCCCCCAGCGGGGTGAGCGCCAGGGTGCGGACCGCGCTCACGATACGATCGAATTCCAGCGCCCGGAGGGTCCCGTCGTTCATGGTGCTGTCGATTGCGGCTACTTCAGGTGATTGATGAGGCTCGCCATCGTCGCGGCGCCGAGTCCGTTGTCGATGTTGACGACGGCTACGCCCGTGGCGCAACTGTTGAGCATACCCAGCAGCGCCGCCAGTCCGCCGAAGCTGGTGCCGTACCCGACACTGGTCGGCACCGCGATCACCGGCGCGCGAACCAGGCCGCCGATTACGCTCGGCAGCGCACCCTCCATGCCCGCGACGGCAATGACGACGCGCGCGGCGTCGAGGCGCTCGCGCTCGGCCAGTAGCCGGTGCAGCCCGGCGACGCCGGCGTCGTACACGGTGTCGACCCGGTTGCCGAGGGCCTCGGCCGCGACCCGCGCTTCCTCGGCCACGGGCAGGTCGGAAGTGCCCGCCGCGACGACGAGAACAACCCCCCGCCCGGTCGGCTCGGCGGTCGCGGTGCGGGTGATGAGGCGGGCCGCGGCGTGGAACCGCGCGTCCGGGACCAGCGCGCGCACCGCCTCGAACGCGTCCTGCCCGGTGCGGGTGACGATGAGGGTGTCGCCGTTCGCGACGATTCGTTCGGCGATGGCCGCAATCTGCTCGGGAGTCTTGCCGGCGCCGAACACGATCTCCGGAAAGCCCTGGCGGACGCCGCGGTGATGATCGACGCGAGCGAACCCGAGATCCTCGAACGGCGCGCGCCGGACGAGATCGAGGATGCGCGCCTCGGCATCTCGCAGGCCGATTGCGCCGCCCTCGAACTCCGACAGGATCTCGCGCACGTGATCAGGCGTCATGTCCCCGATTGGCGCGACCGCTCAGGCGGCTTCGTTGACTTGGCGCCACCGGGATTGTACCGTCGCCGCCAATGTCGTCGCCGGATGTCCTCGTGGTAGGGCTGTACTTCGCGGTGCTGGTCGGACTCAGCGTCTACGGTGCTCACCGGGTGTACCTGCTGTATCTTTACACAAACGGTCGGCCTTCCGGCCGCCGTCAGCCAGCGTGCGAGCGGGCCCGGACCGCCTCGCCGCGCGTCACCGTACAGCTTCCCGTCTTCAACGAGGTATACGTCATCGAGCGTCTGATCGAGGCCGTGGCGCGCCTGCGCTACCCGCGCGACCGGTTCGAAGTGCAGGTGCTGGACGACTCGACCGACGAGACCGGCCACGTCGCGCGCGCGGCTGTCGACAGGTGGCGTGCACGCGGCCTCGCCATCAGCTACCGGCAACGCGCGGACCGCGCCGGCTTCAAGGCTGGCGCGCTCGCCGAGGGGCTGCGCCTCGCCACCGGTGAGCTGATTGCGGTCTTCGATGCCGATTTCATGCCGCCACCGGACTTTCTCGAACGGGCGGTCGGCGTCTTCGCGGACGAGCGGGTCGGGCTGGTCCAGGCGCGCTGGGGACATGCCAATCGCCGCTACTCGCTGCTCACCCGATTGCAGGCGCTGCTCCTGGACGGCCACTTCGTACTGGAGCACGGCGGCCGGCACCGTGGCGGCTGCTTCTTCAACTTCAACGGGACAGCCGGCATCTGGCGGCGCGCCGCGATCGAATCGGCCGGCGGCTGGCAGCACGACACGCTCACGGAGGACCTCGACCTGAGCTACCGGGCACAGCTCGCCGGCTGGCGGTTCGTCTTCCTGCCGGACGTGGTGGCGCCGGCCGAGCTGCCGGTAGAGATGAGTGCCTTCAAGTCGCAGCAGCACCGCTGGGCGAAGGGCTCGATTCAGACGTGCCGCAAGGTCCTGCCGGCGGTGCTGCGGGCAGACGTGCCGTTGCGTGTCAAGGCGGAGGCGTTCCTGCACCTGACCGCCAACTTCAACTACCTGCTGGTCCTCGCGCTGTGCGTACTGATCGTGCCGGCGCTCGTCGCCCGGACCGCGACCGTCGGCGGTCAGCGTCTGCTGCTCGTCGATGCGGCTCTCTTCGGTCTCGCCGCGGTGTCGGTCGTCACGTTCTACGCGGTGAGCCAGCGGGAGATCGGGGGGCGCTGGTGGGCCCGCCTGCGGGATCTCCCGGCCATGATCGCCCTGGGTCTCGGTCTGTCCGTCAACAACGCATTGGCGGTGGTCGAGGCGTTGTCGGGACGCACCGGGGAGTTCAGGCGCACCCCGAAGTACGGCGTACGGTCGCGGGGCGATCGAGTCGCCGGAGATGTCCGGCGGCCCCCGGTGCGGGTCCAGCCCGTGGTCGAGATCGCGTTCGGGGCCTGGTTCACGCTGGCAATCGCGTACGCCCTGGCGACGGGCGTGTACGGCGCGGTGCCGGTTCTCGCGCTCTTTCAGGTCGGGTTCTTCTATGCCGGGTTCGCGTCGCGAGCCCCGCGCTACGACACGCGGCCGGTTGGAGAAGGTCTGGCCGGAGGAGGCGCCCCGTGACGTCGTCCCCTGCGGCCCCGAGGGCGGGTCTCGAAGGGGTGGTGGCCACCTCGTCGGCGATCTGTCACATCGATGGCGCGCAGGGGGTGCTGGCCTACGCCGGTCACGACATCCACGACCTCGCACGCGAGGCGGGATTCGAGGAGGTCTGCTACCTGCTCTGGCACCGGCGCCTCCCGTCGCGCGCCGAACTGGGCGATCTCCAATCGGACCTCGCCGCGGCCCGCCGGCTGCCGGAGGCGATGCTGCGACTGATGCGCAGCCTGCCGGCCGGCAACGCCATGGACGCGCTGCGCACGCTGGTATCGGCTCTCGCCCACACGGATCCGGACGCGAGCGATCAGTCGCCCGCCGCGGCCTACCGGAAGGCGGTGCGGCTGACCGCACAGGTTGGCAGCCTCGTGGCGACGTGGGGCCGTCTGGACGCGGGCGGCCGACCGATCGAGCCGGATCCGGCGCTCGGCCACGCGGCGAACTTCCTGCTGCTGCTGACCGGCGAGCGCCCCTCGGCGCTGGAGGCGCGGGCGTTCGACGTCGCGCTCATCCTGCACGCGGACCACGAGCTGAACGCCTCCACCTTTGCCGCGCGGGTGACGGCCGCCACTCTCAGCGACGTGCACTCGGCGGCGGTGGCGGGCATCGGTGCGCTCAAGGGGCCGCTGCACGGCGGCGCGAACGCCGAGGTCATGCGGATGCTGCTGGAGATCGGCGAGGACGCCGCCGACGCGCGCGTCGAGCGTACGGTGCGCGACATGCTGGCCCGCAAGGCGAAGGTGCCGGGCTTCGGCCATCGCGTGTACCGCACGGAGGACCCGCGCGCCACGCACCTGCGGCGGATGTCCAAGGAGATCGGCGAACGGTCCGGGAGCACCCGCTGGTACGAGATGTCGCGGCGGATCGAGGCGGTGATGAAGGCGGAGACGAAAATCGACGCGAACGTCGATTTCTACTCCGCGTCGACGTACTACCTGCTCGGCATCCCGATCGAGCTGTTCACCCCGGTCTTCGCCGTCAGCCGGATCGCCGGCTGGACCGCCCACATACTCGAGCAGTACGCGAACAACCGGCTCATCCGTCCCCGCGCCGAGTACGTAGGGCCCGAGTATCCGCAGCCGTTCACGCCGCTCGACCGGCGCTGACCGGTCGGACGCCGCCCCACGGGCGACGGCTCCCCCTATAATGAGGAAGCGCCCGCGCGCTACTCGATGCATCACCGTCAGATCCGCAATTTTTCCATCATCGCGCATATCGATCACGGCAAGTCGACCCTCGCGGATCGATTTCTGGAGATCACCGGTGCGCTACGGCCTCGCGAGATGGAGGCGCAGGTCCTCGATTCGATGGACCTGGAGCGGGAGCGGGGCATCACCATCAAGGCCCATGCGGTCCGCCTGTCCTACACGGCGGACGACGGCGCGTCGTACGTCCTGAACCTCATCGACACCCCCGGGCACGTGGACTTCTCCTACGAGGTCACCCGCTCGCTGGCCGCCTGCGAAGGCGCGCTGCTGCTGGTCGACGCCTCGCAGGGCGTCGAGGCGCAGACGGTCGCGAACGCGTACCTCGCGGTCGACAACGACCTGGAGATCGTGCCGGTCATCAACAAGGTCGACCTGCCGGGCGCTCAGCCGGACGAGACCGCGGTGCAGATCGAGGACCTCATCGGGCTCGATCCGTCCCTCGCGCTGCTCGCGAGCGCGAAGGAGGGCACCGGCGCGCGCGAGATTATCGAGGCGGTCGTCGCGCGGGTGCCGCCGCCGACCGGCGATCCGGATGCTTCCCTCAAGGCGTTGATCTTCGATTCGTGGTACGACGCCTACCGCGGCGTCATCGTCCTGATCCGCGTCGTCGATGGCGCGATTCGGCCACGGATGAAGGTCCGGCTGATGGCGGCCGGGCAGGACTACGAGGTGGAGCAGGTGGGCGTCTTCGCGCCGAAGCCGCAGGCGGTGGACCAGCTCGGAGTCGGTGAGGTCGGCTTCTTGATCGCCAACGTCAAGAACGTTGCGGAAGCGCGGATCGGCGACACCGTCACCGAGGTCTCTCGTCCCGCGGTGCGGCCGCTTCCCGGTTTCCAGGAAACCAAGCCGATGGTGTTCGCCGGGCTCTATCCGGTGGAGAGCCACCAGTACTCGGATCTGCGCGAGGCGCTCGAGAAGCTGCAGCTCAACGACGCGGCTTTCTTCTTCGAGCCGGAGACGTCGGTCGCGCTCGGCTTCGGGTTCCGCTGCGGGTTTCTCGGCCTGCTGCACATGGAGATCGTGCAGGAACGACTCGAGCGCGAGTTCGACATGGACCTGGTCACGACGGCCCCCGGCGTCCTCTATCGCGTGACCACCACCGACGGCGACGTGTTCGAGATCGACAGTCCGGCCAAGCTGCCCGATGCCGGCCGCATCGCGAAGGTGGAGGAGCCGGTAATCACGGCGATGATCCTCACGCCCGCGGATCAGGTAGGGGGCATCCTGAAGCTCTGCCAGGAGAAGCGGGGCGTGCAGAAGGCTCTCGAGTACCATGCGGCGCACCGCGTGCTGATCTCCTACGAGCTGCCGTTCAACGAGGTGGTTCTCGACTTCTACGATCGGCTGAAGACGCTGTCGCGGGGCTACGCGTCGCTCGATTATCATGTGAGTGGGTACTGGGAATCGCCGCTCGTCAAGCTCGACCTGCTGGTCAACGGCGATCCGGTCGACGCGCTGTCGATCATCGTGCACAAGGAGACGGCCTACGCGCGCGGCCGCTCGCTCGTCGCCAAGATGCGGCAGCTCATTCCGCGGCAGATGTTCGAAGTGGCCATCCAGGCGGCGGTCGGCACCCGTGTCATCGCCCGCGAGAGCGTCAAGGCGCTCCGGAAGAACGTCACCGCCAAATGCTACGGCGGCGACATCAGCCGCAAGCGCAAGCTGCTCGAGCGGCAGAAGGAAGGCAAGCGGCGGATGAAACGGGTGGGCAGCGTCGAGATCCCGCAGGAAGCCTTCCTCGCGGTCCTGAGGGTGGACAGTGACTAGGACGAGAACACGGCCGCGGTCGCAGCCGGAGCCGCGCTCCCGGACGTCAACGCCGGCGCCCGTACCGGATCGGTATCGCAAGTCCACGGCCCGCGAGTACTTCGAGTCGATCGTCATCGCCGTCATTCTGGCCCTCTTCGTGCGCACGTGGGTCGTGCAGGCCTTCACGATTCCGACCGGCTCGATGGAGCACAACCTGCTCGTCGGCGACTACCTGCTCGTCAACAAGTTCGTGTACGGCCCGACGCTCTCGGGGGCCGAACGGCTCCTGCTGCCCCAGGGGGAGGTGTCGCGCGGCGACATCCTCGTGTTCAAGTTTCCGCGGGATCCGGAGCGGGACTTCATCAAGCGGGTCATCGGGCTGCCGGGTGAGACGCTCGAGTTGCGCGCGGGCGAGGTCCACATCGACGGCGATCCGCTCGACGAGCCGTGGCTGCGGCAGCCGGGGACGGCGTCGGCGGCCGGCGCGGCGGTGATTACCCGTCGCGACAACCACGGACCGGTCGCGATTCCTGCCGGGCACTACTTCATGATGGGCGACAACCGGGGCAACTCCGAGGACAGCCGCGTCTGGGGACCGCTGCCGCAGGACCACATCAAGGGCAGGGCGGCAGTCCTCTACTGGTCGTACGACTCCGGGAGTCCGGTGGTCCTGCCCGAGCCCGGGGTCGGCGCCGCGGTGCGCCGGGTCGGCTCGATGGCCACCCATTTCTTCACCCGCACACGCTGGGATCGGATGCTGCGGCAGGTCCGCTGACGCCAGCGTCGAAGTCGTGCTACCTGTCGGCCGGCGCTTGCACGGGAGGCGTGCGGCGGCCGAAGATCGCGGTTCCGACGCGCACCATCGTGGCGCCCTCCTCGATCGCGACCTCGAAGTCGCGGCTCATGCCCATGGACAGCTCGCGGAGCGCAGCGGGATCGACGCCTTCGTCCAGCAGGGTATCGCGGAGCTCCCGGAGCCGGCGGAACCAGGGCCTGACCGCCTCTGGATCCTCCGACCACGGCGGCATCACCATCAGCCCGCACACGCGGGCGGCCCGGCAGGCCCGGGCAACCTCGAACAACGGGCGGACCGCTTCCACCGGCGCGCCGTGCTTGGTTGCCTCCTCCGCGAGGTCCGCCTGGATGAGCAGGTTGGGAGCGGTCGCCTTTTCGGCTGCGGCCTCGTCGAGACGGCGCAGCAGCTTCACGCTGTCGACGGAGTGGATCCAGTCGAAGGCCGCCGCTGCGCTGCGCGCCTTGTTGGACTGGAGGTGGCCGATCAGGTGCCACCTCACCCGTAGCGCGGACGCCCGCTCGATCTTGCCGAGCCCCTCCTGAACGCGGTTCTCGCCGAAGTCGGCGAGACCGACGGCTGCACCCGCTTCGATGGCGGCCAGTGGGAACGTCTTCGAGACGGCTACGAGCCGGATGGTATCCGGGTCTCGGTCAGCCGCCGTCGCGGCGCGTTCGAGGCGTTCGCGGACCTGCCGGAGGTTCGCGGCGAGGGCGTTCGAACCTGGCGGTGTACCCAGCGCTCAGCGCTCCAGCGCGGCGATGCGCGACCTGGCGTCGGCCGCGTGTTCGCCGCCTTCATCCAGGCTGACCGCCCGCCGCAGTGCGGTCAGCGCCGGGCCGGTTCGGCCGATCTCTACCAGGGCCACCCCCAGCCAGTAGTACGCCGGCGCGTAGCCCGGACTCTGGTCGGCCGCCTCTTCGAAGAGCTGCCGGGCGTCCTCGATGTTGCCGGCATCGAGAAACGCGGTACCGCGTCCAACGGTCTCGGCAGCCTGCCGGCGTCCAGCTTCCAGCGCGGCCAGGGTCAGACGCATAGCCTCGTCGCGGGCGTTGGCCGCGTCCTCGGGGCGACCCGAACGATTGAAGACGTTCGCCAGGCCGTAGTACGCGGCGGTGTAGTCCGCCCGTACGGCGAGGGCGTCCTGAAAGGCGCGTTCTGCGGCCGACCAGCGCTCCAGGGACGAGTAGGCGACGCCGGTGTTGTAGTGGCACTCGAGGCAGTTCGGGTCGAGTCCTGCGGCGAGTGTGAAATAGGTAACGGCGTCGTTGTAAGCGCCGTCGCGATTGGCCCCGACGCCTGCCGCGAACAGCTCGTCCAGTCGGTCGCGTGCGCCGTCCGCGATGATCCAGGGGGTGACGCCCCGGCCCGGTCCCATGACGAACCCGATCGCGACCGCCCGCCGGTCCCGGACGCGCACGCGGTAGACCTCGCTCCGCCTGGCTCCGAGCGCCGCCGTCGCCGCATAGAGTCCCGGGGGCACGTCCGACCGCGCGAATCGGCCGTCCGAGCCGGTTTCGAATTCGAGGGAAGGACGGTCGCCGTCGAGCGGAAGCAGGACGATGAGCGCCCCGGCAACCGCCGCCTGGCCCTGCTCGTCGATCACCGTGCCCCGCACGGCTCCTGCAGGTTGTGCGCTTGTCGTACCGACCGCTCCGGCGATGCCGATGGCGGCGAAGCATGCCACCCGCGCGACACGCCGCAACCGGTGCAGGGTGCGCGGGCGGAGTACGCGCGGCCTCATGCTTCCAGTCTAGCAGTCCGCGCGGGAACTGCCGTCCGCAGGGTGGAAGAAGCGCGCCACCGGCGCGAGATCGTGCGTCACCGGAGCAGGGGGCAGGGAGTCGAGGAAGCGGCGCCCGTAGCCCTTCGTCCGGAGGCGCGGGTCCAGCAGCGCCAGCACGCCGCGGTCCGTGCGGTGCCGGAGCAGCCGGCCGAGCCCCTGCAGCAGGGTCAGGATGGCGAGCGGCACCTGGTAGTCGGAGAACGGATTGCCGCCGTCCGCGTCGATCTGCTCCATGCGGGCCGCGGTCAGCGGATCGCCCGGGGAGGCGAACGGGAGCTTGTCGATTACCACGCAGCTCAGGGCGTCGCCGGCGACGTCCACTCCCTGCCAGAAGCTGGATGTCGCGAGGAGGACCGCGTTGGGCGTGGCGCGGAACTCGCGCAGGAGCACGCTGCGCGGCGAACTGCCCTGTACGAGCAGCGGGTAGGGGAGGGTCGGATCGAGTCTGGCGTGCACGTCGCGGAGGTTGGCGTAGCTCGTGAAGAGGACGAACGCACGGCCCGCGGTGATCCTCAGCAGCGCCGTCACCTCGCGGGCGACCGCGGCGGTGAACCCGGGATGGCGCGGCGAAGGCATCTCGCGCGGCAGGTAGAGAATGGCCTGCTCGCGGTAGTCGAACTCCGACGGCAACCGCAGCTCGGTGGCGTCGGCAATGCCCAGTCGCCCTCGCAGGTACGCGAATGACGTATCGACCGTCAGCGTGGCGGAAGTCAGGACGGTGCTCTCCATCCTCTCGATCAGCAGCTCGCGGATGATGCTCGATACGTCGATCGGGGCGGCGCGCAGGAACAGACCGCGGCCGCGCCGTTCCACGAAATAGACGTAGGTCGCGTCGTTGGCGGCCAGGAGAAACGCGAGCTGCGTGCGGATTTCGTCCGCCCGCCGGCCGAGCGCCGCCAGATCCGTACTCCCTGACGGCCCGGTGAGCCTGGACAGCGCGCTGGCGAGATCGCCCAGGCTCCGTCCGAGGCGGCGAGCCGGCTCGGCGACCGCGGAGAGCGTGTCGGCAGTCACACGGGTACGCTCCCCGATGGCAGCCGGCGCAAGCGAGCCGAAGAAGAGATGGGCGTCGTTGCGCACGCCATCGAGCAGATCCAGCAGCTCGAGCACCGACGCCTCCTCGAGCTCGACGGCCGGAGGCGCTTCGCCGGCGACGAGTCTCCGGCCGTCGTGGTACAGCTCGTCGAGCCGGCGGTTGCTGACGGCAATGCCGAAGTACTGCGTCGCCACGTCTTCGAGCTGATGCGCTTCGTCGATCACCGCCACCGTGCACGCGGGTATGACCTCGCCGTACGCGCTCTGGCGCACCGCGGCGTCCGCGCACAGCAGATGATGGTTGACGATGATGACGTCCGACTCCGCGGCTCGCTGCCGCATCGTCGTCACGAAGCACTCCTGGTAGCTGGGACACTCCGTGCCGATGCAGTTCTCGGAGGTGGCTGCGACGTCGTTCCAGACGGCCAGGTTGTCGGGGAGGTCCTCGATCTCGGCTCGGTCGCCGGTCTCCGTCTGGTCGGCCCACTCCGCGAGCTGGTCGAGGACGCTCCGTTCGGCCGGCGGCAGAAGCGAACCGGCCGCCTCGGCGTGCGTCGTGGCGAAGCGGTGCAGGCAGAGGTAGTTGCCGCGTCCCTTCATGTAGGTGGCCCGGAAATCGACGCCGAGCGCGTGCCGCAGATCGGGTAGATCCTTGTAATAGATCTGGTCCTGCAGGTTCTTCGTGCCGGTCGAGATGAGGACGCGCTGTCCGCTGAGGATCGCGGGGACCAGATAGGCCAGGGTCTTTCCGGTCCCGGTCCCGGCTTCGGCCAGCAGCACGCCGCCGGACTCCAGCACGCGCGCCGCGGCTGCCGCCATCCGCCGCTGGCCCGGTCGCGGCTCGAACGCCGGCATCGCGCGCGCGAGGGCGCCGTCGTCGGCGAGCGCCTCCGCGACCCGCGTTTCCAGCCCCGGATCTAGATCTGGCCGTGGCGGGGAGGCGTCGGGTACAGCGGGAACTTCCGGCACAGCGCTTCGACCTCGCCTCGAACCATGACGGCGACGCGGTCGTCGTCGGGGGCGCTCAGCACCCGCCCGATCAACTCCGCCACGATGTCCATGTCCGCCTCCGCCATGCCCCGGGTGGTCAGCGCAGGCGTGCCCAGCCGAATGCCGCTGGCCACCATCGGCGGCTGCGCGTCGAACGGAATGGCGTTCTTGTTCACCGTGATGCCGGCCCGTTCCAGCGCCGCCTCGCAGACCGTGCCCGTGAGGCCGCGGGAGAAGACGTCGACCAGGAGCAGGTGATTGTCGGTGCCGCCGCTCACGATGCGAAAACCCTGATCCGCCAACGCGCCGGCCAGACGGCTCGCGTTGCGGACGACCTGCCGCTGATAGTCGGCGAAGCCGGGGGTTGCGGCTTCCTTGAAGCAGACCGCCTTGGCGGCGACGACGTGCATCAGCGGTCCGCCCTGCACGCCCGGGAACAGCGAGCGGTTGATGGCCTTGCGGTGCGCCTCCCGGCAGAGAATCAGGCCGCCCCGAGGTCCCCGCAGCGTCTTGTGGGTCGTCGAGGTCACGACGTCGGAATGCGGCACCGGGCTCGGATGCAGCCCGGTGGCGACGAGACCGGCGATGTGCGCCATGTCCGTGACCATCGCGGCGCCGACGGCGGACGCCACGCCGGCGATGCGCGCGAAGTCGATCACGCGCGGATAGGCGCTCGCGCCGACCATGATGAGGGTGGGCCGGTGCTCGTGTGCGAGCCGTTCGAGCGCGTCGTAGTCGATCCGCTCGTCGTCGCGGCGCACGCCGTAGGGGACGATCTGGTAGAGCTGCCCGGAGAAATTCAAGGGGTGCCCGTGGGTCAGGTGCCCGCCGTGCGCCAGATCCATGCCGAGCACCGTCTGGCCCGGCTCGATCAGTGCGAAGTACGCCGCCATGTTCGCCTGGGCGCCGGAGTGCGGCTGCACGTTCGCGTGCTCGGCTCCGAACAGGGCCCTGGCGCGGTCGATGGCAAGCGACTCGGCCACGTCGACGTATTCGCAGCCGCCGTAGTACCGCCGGCCCGGATAGCCCTCCGCGTACTTGTTGGTCAGGGGCGAGCCCATGGCCTCGATCACCGCTGCGCTCGCGAAGTTCTCGGAAGCGATCAGCTCGAGCCCGTCGTTCTGCCTTTCGATCTCGTGCCGGATGGCTGCGGCGATTTCCGGATCGCCGTCGGCGAGCGGCAGCAGGTGATCCGTAGTGCCGGCGGTCGTGGCAGGGTCGCTGAATTCGAGAGCTTGCGTCACGTGGTTCCTTCCAGGCAACGCTCCATCTCGGCGATCTTGCCGACGCGCCGCTCGTGCCGGCCGCCGCCGAAGGGCGTGTCGAGGAACGCTTCGATGATGGTCATCGCCACCTCGGGGCGCAGCGCGCGGCCTGCGAGGGTAACGACGTTGGCGTCGTTGTGTTCGCGGCAGAGGCGGGCGTCGGTGGGGTCGTGCACGAGCGCCGCACGCACGCCGGGCACCTTGTTGGCCGCGATCGACATCCCGATGCCGGTGGCGCAGACAAGCACCCCCCGGTCGAATGCGCCGGAGGCAACGCCCTCGGCTACCGGCCGCGCGAAGTCGGGATAGTCGGCGGACTCTTCCGAATGGGTGCCGAAGTCGACGTACGTATGTACCGGCCCGGAGGAGCCCTCGCGGGCCGCCTCGTCGAGCGCCCGCCGGATGGACGCCTTCAGCGCGACGCCGGCGTGGTCGGCGCCAAGCGCGATCCGCATGACGCAATTGTACTATACGGGCTTCGCGGAACCCGGCGGCCGCAACGCCGTCGCGCCGCGCGCCCGATGCGCGCGAGGAGGCGGTTTCTGGACGAACGACGACGAACACCCGACCGCAAGGCCGCGGCAAAGCGCAGCGACGAGCGGGCGGGGCATCCTTCCCCCACGCGACCGGCCGCAAGGGAAGCGGCGGTTACGGTCACGACGGGCGGCGAGCATCGCCTGAAAGCGGGACATCCCTGGATCTATCGCTCGGATGTCCGGCGCATCAGGGCCCATCCGGGGGATCTGGTGCGGGTGGTCGGCGCCGACCGGCGGATGCTCGGCTACGGGCTGTACAGCAGTCGCTCGGTCATTGCCATCAGGATGCTGACGCGGAGCGACGCCCGTCCCGATGCGGCCTTCTGGCGCGCGCGGCTCGAGGCGGCCGTCCGGTACCGCGAGTCGCTGGAGATCGACGCCACGGCGTACCGGCTGGTCCACGGCGAGGGCGATCGATTGCCCGGACTGATCGTGGACCGCTACGGCGACGTGCTCGCGGTGCAGGCTCTGGCCCAGGCGACGGACCGCTTGCTGCCGCTGATCGGCGAGCTGTTGGTTGAACTATTGCAGCCGGCCGGTATCGTCGCCCGCCACGACCCGCAGGTGCGGGCGCTCGAAGGGCTGGATCGCGGCGTCGAGCTGCGCCACGGCCGCGTTCCGGAGGAGATCGAGGTGCGTGAGGGCGCCGTGCGCCTCTCGGTCGACCCCTGGAAGGGTCAGAAGACCGGCCTGTTTCTCGATCAGCGCGAGAATCGCCTCGCCGCGGCCCGCTACGCCCATGGCAGGGTGTTCGACGGCTTCAGCTACACCGGGGCGTTCGCGCTGCAGATGGCTCCGTCCTGCGACGAGGTGGAGGCGGTCGACGTATCGGAGAGCGCGGCGGCGGCCATCGCGCGCAATGCCGCGCGCAACGCCGCTGCCAACGTGCGGTCGCGCGCGGCAAACGTCTTCGATGCGCTGCGCGAATACGATCGGGCAGGGGAACGGTTCGATACGATCGTGCTCGATCCTCCGGCGTTCGCGAAGAACCGCGGCGCCACGACGCGGGCGCTCGCCGGTTACAAGGAGATCAACCTGCGCGCGCTTCGAGTCCTCTCGCCGGGCGGCGCGCTCATCACGTCGAGCTGTTCGTACCACGTCGACGAGCCGGCTTTCGCCCGCATGCTCGCGGACGCGGCCGCCGACGCCCGCGCGGATGTCCGCGTCGTGGAGAAGCGGTTGCAGAGCCGCGACCATCCGGTGCTGGCGACCGTGCCCGAGACCTCGTACCTGAAGTGCGTCGTGCTGCTCAAAATATAGAGGCGGAACGGCGACCGTCGCGAACGGCGCGGGGGAGCCGCGTGCTATATTCGTTCGCACTTCTCAGACCAAGGAGCCACTCATGGCGAGCCCCGCCGCTTCCATGCCTTCTGTTGAATCCCGTTTCGCCGCGGCGTATCCGAACTCCCGCAAGGTGTACGTGGAGGGCGGGCGAGTGCGCGTCCCGATGCGCGAGATTGCGTTGTCGGACGGGGAGGCGCCGCTACGGGTGTACGACACGAGCGGTCCCCACGAGACGGACGTGCGGGCCGGGCTGCCGCGGCTGCGTCGTGACTGGATCGCCGCGCGCGGCGACGTTGCCGAGGTCCTGCCGGCCGGCCGTGCTCACGGCTCCGAGCAGATCCCGGCGTCGCTGCACCGGCCGGTCGTGCGTGGCGCCGGGCCCGCAACCCAGATGCACTACGCCCGCAAGGGCGAGGTGACCCCGGAAATGGAGTTCGTTGCCCTGCGCGAGGGTTTCGACCCGGAATTCGTCCGTGCGGAGGTAGCGCGCGGACGGGCGATCATCCCGGCCAACGTCAACCATCCGGAACTCGAACCGATGGTGATCGGCCGCAACTTCCTGGTCAAGATCAACGCCAACATCGGGAACTCGGCGGTCAGCTCGTCCATCGAAGAGGAGGTCGACAAGCTGCGCTGGGCGACGCTGTGGGGCGCCGACACCATCATGGATCTGTCGACCGGCGCCGACATCCACGAGACGCGCGAGTGGATCATCCGCAACGCGCCGGTGCCGGTCGGCACCGTGCCGATCTACCAGGCCCTGGAGAAGGTCGACGGGCGGCCGGAGGAACTGACCTGGGAGATCTACCGCGAGACGCTGATCGAGCAGGCGCAGCAGGGGGTCGACTATTTCACGGTGCATGCCGGCGTGCTGCTGCGGTACGTGCCGCTGACAGCCGGGCGGATGACCGGCATCGTGTCGCGGGGTGGATCGATCCACGCCAAGTGGTGCCTGGCGCATCACCAGGAGAACTTCGCGTACACCCACTTCCGCGAGATCTGCGAGATCATGCAGGCCTACGACGTCTCGTTCTCGCTCGGGGACGGCCTGCGGCCCGGGTCCATCGCGGACGCCAACGACGAGGCGCAGTTCGCCGAGCTCAAGACGCAGGGCGAGTTGACCCGGATCGCCTGGGAGCACGGCGTGCAGGTGATGAACGAGGGGCCGGGGCACGTCCCGATGCATCTGATCCGCGAGAACATGGAGAAGCAGCTCGAGTGGTGCGACGAGGCGCCCTTCTATACGCTGGGGCCGCTGACGACCGACATCGCCCCGGGCTACGACCACCTGACGTCGGCCATCGGCGCCGCGATGATCGGCTGGTACGGCACCGCGATGCTCTGTTACGTCACCCCGAAGGAGCACCTGGGTCTGCCGAACCGGGACGACGTCAAGGCGGGCGTCGTGGCCTACAAGATCGCCGCGCACGCCGCGGATCTCGCCAAGGGGCATCCGCGCGCCCAGGCCTGGGACGACGCGCTCTCGAAGGCGCGCTTCGAGTTCCGCTGGGAGGACCAGTTCAACCTCGCGCTCGATCCGGTGACCGCGCGGGCCTACCACGACGAGACGCTGCCGGCCGACGGCGCCAAGGTCGCCCACTTCTGCTCGATGTGCGGGCCGAAGTTCTGCAGCATGGAGATCACCCAGCAGATTCGGGACTACGCGGCCGAGCGGGGCGTCGCCGCGGAGCAGGCGGTCGAGGTCGGTCTCGACGAGAAGTCGGCCGAGTTCCGCGAGCGGCGGGAGATCTACGTTCCGGCGAAGTAGGCACCGGCGGGTCCGGTCGTTGGGTCCACGCCAAGCGTCGCCGCAGGCTTGCGGCCTCGGCTAGCGGTTCGCCGCGTTCTCCGGCGCGGTGGTAATCTGGATGATCGTCGGGAAGACTGCCGGTTCGGTCCCGGGCGTCGGATCAACGTAGCCGGCGGCGCCGTTCCAGGTGTAGTCCTTGAGCGTGACGCTCGGCCGGAAGTCCATCTGGTCGTCGCGGAACCGCGCCGTCTCGAACTGGTGGATCGGCGGCGCGTCGTACACCCGCCGGCCGCGTTCGCGGAGCCGCGCCGAGTAGTAACGCACCATGTCGGCAAACCGGGCGCTCGTCCCGAACAGGTGGAAGCGCTGGCCGCGCCCGGCGTCGTACGACGTGATGTACTGCGCGCTCGGGTAGACGGGTACACCCAGCGTCGCCTCCGTCGGGACGCCGGCGTCGGCCACGGAGGCCCGGGCCGTCCCGTCGACCTCCGGCGTGGCGCCGGGTCGCACCGGTGGAGCTTCGGGTGTGGGAAACGGACGCGGAACGGGCCGGCGTTGCGCCGGCAGCGGGACAGCCGCCGCTGTGACCAGCAGCGTCGCGAACGCGACGTTCAGAGCGCTCCGGTACCTCACGACCGTATTATGACGCATGCCGACCCTGTGTGAGTTCTGCGATGACCGTCGCGACTGGCTGGTCCGCGTACTGACCGAGCTGGTGCGTCTGGAGTCGCCCACCACCGATCCGGCCGCTGTCGATCGCTGCGGGGAACGGTTGGCGGAGCACCTCCGCGAGATGGAGGGAACCGTCGAGCGCATCCCTTCGCCCACCAGTGGCGCGCATCTGCGCGCGACCTTCGGGCCCGGACCGCCGGCTCGGCAGGTCATGCTGCTCGGGCACTTCGATACGGTCTGGCCGGTCGGACAGATCGAGCGGATGCCGTTGCGCGAGGCGGACGGCCGCCTGCACGGGCCGGGGGTGTTCGACATGAAGGCGGGCATCGTCATCGGGATGCTGGCCGTGCGGGCGCTGGCCGCGGCGGGGCGGCTGGCCGACGTCCGAGTGGTCATGCTGTGGACGGCGGACGAGGAGCGGGGCAGCCGTTCGTCCCGCGGCCTGGTCGAAGAGGAGGCCCGCCGCAGCAGCGCCGTCCTTGTGCTGGAGCCGGCACTGCCGGGCGGGGCGGTCAAGACCGGCCGCAAGGGATGTGGCGAGTTCGAGCTGCGGGTGCGCGGCATCCCGGCTCACGCCGGGATCGATCCGACCCGCGGCGCAAGCGCCATAGACGAGCTGGCGGCGCAGATCCGGGCGGTCGGGGCACTGCGTGACCACGCGCGCGGAGTGACACTCAACGTGGGGACCATCGAGGGGGGGGACCGGCCCAACGTCGTGGCCGAGCACGCCCGGGCCGTCATCGACGCCCGCGCGGCGACGATGGAGGACGCCCGCCGGCTCGAGCGGAGCATGCAGGCGCTCCGTCCGGAGCTCGACGGGACGCGCCTCGAGGTCAGTGGCGGTTTTTCGCGGCCACCGTTCGAGCGGACGCCGGAAGTGGCCCGCCTCTATGAAGTCGCGCGGACGGTTGCGGCCGAGATGGGACGCGAACTCGGCGAGGGCACGACCGGCGGCGGCTCGGACGGGAACTTCACCGGCGCGCTGGGCGTCCCTACTCTTGACGGCCTGGGTGCGGCGGGTGACGGGGCGCACGCGCTCGACGAGCACGTCGTCATCGCCGATCTGACTTGGCGAGCCGCGCTCCTGGCCGGACTCATCGCACGGTCCGGCTAGGAGCTTGCGCCGCAGAACGCAGCGCAGCGGAGTTCTGAGGACGCAAGGTCATGGTGAGGACGGGATGGGCCGAAACTCCGAGCCTGCGAGGCGTTTCGGGGCGCTAGAATCGATACAGGAGGATCGCATGGGAAACACGGTCAAGACCGTCCTGTTGCTCGGTCTGCTCAGCGGCGTGCTGCTCGCGCTCGGCGAGTGGTTGGGCGGCTCCAGCGGGCTGGTTTTCGCGTTCGTCATCGCGGTGGCGATGAACTTCGGCTCGTACTGGTTCTCCGACCGGATCGTGCTCAGGATGTACCGCGCGGAGCCGGTCGGCCCGGAGCATCAGTTGCACCGGTTGACGGCGCGCCTGGCGCAGCGCGCGAACCTGCCGATGCCGAAGGTCTACGTCATCCCGGACGACTCTCCCAACGCGTTCGCTACGGGTCGGAATCCGCGGCACGCGGCGGTGGCGGCTACCACGGGCCTGCTCCGCTTCCTCGACGAGCCGGAGATCGAGGGGGTGATCGCGCACGAGCTCGCCCACGTGAAGCATCGCGACATCCTCATCAGCTCGATCGCCGCTACCGTGGCCGCCACGATCATGATGGTGGCCCGCATGGCGCAGTTCGCGGCCATCTTCGGCGGCTTCGGGCGAGACGACGAGGAGGGCTCCAATCCCCTGACCCTGCTGGCGACGATCATCGTCGCGCCGCTCGCGGCGATGCTGATCCAGGCGGCGATCTCCCGATCGCGGGAGTTCGCGGCCGATCGCGGCGCGGTCGCGATCGCCGGCAACCCGTACGGCCTGGCCGGCGCGCTGAAGAAGATCGAGACCGCCCAGCAGCGTGTGCCCCTCGACGCGAATCCGGCGACGGCGCACATGTTCATCATGATGCCGCTCTCGGGCCGCGGGATGCTGTCGCTGTTCAGCACGCATCCGCCGACGGAACAGCGCATCCGTGCACTGCTGGGAACGATCTGAGCGGCCTACAGCCCGAGTCCGTGCTGGTGCGATGTGCGCCGGTCGAGCGTCGTCGGGCGAGGATGTCTCCGCCCAACGTCACGCGCGCGATCCTGCCCGAGCCCGTACTTCGCCTGCAGTACGCCCATGACGGTCCG
The DNA here is from genome assembly GCA_965222905.1 of Vicinamibacterales bacterium. Classification (GTDB taxonomy): domain Bacteria; phylum Acidobacteriota; class Vicinamibacteria; order Vicinamibacterales; family UBA8438; genus WTFV01. The sequence goes on from OZ244976.1 coordinate 2,526,201, forward strand.
GAGGCGAGCCGCGTACCCGGCCGCGGCGTGCTTGCCGGCGTAGAGGCGGCCGTATCCGGCGACGAGCTGCGGGTATTCGCGCGCCAGGAACTCCAGAAAGTGCCGCCGGGCGCCTCCCTCCAGGTGCAAGAGCAGCGAGCCGACATAGGTTGCGCCGCTGTCCGCGATCGCGTCGATCGTCCGCTCGATCTTGGCCGGGTGCGAGCTGATGCCCGGTACGATCGGGGCCATCAGCACGCCCGCGTCGACTCCCGCGTCGCGCAGTTGACGTACGGCGCGGAGGCGCTGGCGCGGGTGCGCCGTCCCGGGCTCCAGTGATCGCCACGCGTCCTCGTCGACTGTCGGCAGGCTGAACGTCACGGTGCACCGGGTGTGGCGTGAGAGCTCGACCAGCAGGTCGGTGTCGCGGACAACGAGCGTGCCCTTGGTGATCAGCCCGACCGGTGTCGGGTGGCGGATCAGGGCCTCGAGCGTTCTCCGCGTGAGTCGGTGACGGCCTTCGATGGGCTGATACGGGTCGGTGGCGGTTCCGAGGGCGACCATCTGGCCGTCGAGCGACCGTCTCGACAGCTCGCGCGCCAGCACCTCGGCGAAATTGCTCTTGACGAGCACCACCGACGAGAAGTCGTCGCCCGCCCCGAGCTCCAACTGCGACTGGTAGCGGCGGGCGAAGCAGTAGTGACAGCCGTGGGTGCACCCGCGGTACGGGTTGAGTGTCCAGCGGAACGGCATTCCCTCCACGCGGTTGAGGGCCGACCGGCAGGTGATTTCCTGGTAGACGGTGCCCCCTCCCCGGCGCACCCCGTCGGGGAGGCCGCTGACCCCGGCCTCGCCAACCGCGCGGGCTACCGCACGGGTCGTCGGCAGTGCCCCGAGCTCGAAGAGCGTGGTCTGGAGAGCCATCTGTCTATTCGTTTTTTATTCGCCTATATCGTCGCGCGGGAACTTGAAACTGTCAAGCCGGCGACGCGGAGAGGGTGCACGTCAGGAAAGTGAGGGGATTCGTTCCAGGGTATAGGACAAGGCTTGATCGGCCGATACCTGGCAGTGGATGGACTGTCAGCACGAGGACCCGATCATGCCCGATGAACAGATTGCGGCGCTGGAGCGCCAACACGCACACCTTCGCAGTCAATTCGCCTCCATCGGCGAGATGCGCTCCGGTTCGCTGACCGAACGCTTCCGACCCTGCGGCAAGGCCGGGTGTCATTGCGCCAAGCCAGGCGACCCCGGGCACGGTCCGGTCCTGTCGCTGACGCGCAAGCAGGCCGGCAAAACGGTCACACGCATCATCCCGGCCCACGCCGGGTCGGAGACGCAGGCGCGGCTCGCCGAGTATCGCCGCTTCCGGCAATTGTCGAAGATGTTCATCGAGGTCAACGATGCCCTGAGCGAGGCGCGTCTGGCGACCGGCAGCGCAGCAAAAAAAAACCGCAGACCGTGGTGATCGCCAAGTCGCTGGCGGCCGAAGCGACACGTGAGATCGAGCGGCTGCTGGGGGCCGACGCGACGCAGACGCTGGGTGACTTCGAGGCGGCCGAGACGGCGGTGCGCACCGCCGTCCTGGCGGTGGCGGCTCGTTTCGTTGCCGAGCGGCTCAACGCCGACCACAGTGACCAGCACGCCGCCGGCCTGCCCTGCCGGTGCGGACACACGGCCCGCTACGCCGGCCGGCGTGCAAAGACGATCCGCACGGCCCTGGGCGCCATGACCCTGCAGCGGGCCTACTACCATTGCGCGTCCTGCCGAACCGGATTCTGTCCGCGTGACCGGACCCTGGGCATCGACGAGACGACGTTGTCGCCCGCGGCGACACGCATGACGGCGGCGGCCGCCGCCCGAGTCAGCTTCAAAGAGGCCAGCACCCTGCTGGACGAACTGGCCGGGCTCGCCGTCGACCCCAAGCAGGTCGAGCGGACCGCCGAAGCGCTGGGGCGCGCGATCGCAACCGACGAACGCCAAGCCGTCGAGCCGGAGGCGCACCGCGTCAAACCTACCCTGTATCTCGGCATGGATGGTACGGGCATTCCCGTGCGCAAGGCCGAAACCGCGCAGCGCCAAGGCAAGCAGCCCGACGGTTCGGCCAAGACCCGCGAGGTCAAGCTCGCCGTCGCCTGGACGGCCGAACGCCGTCACCCCAAGACCGGCATCGCGATGCGCGACCCGGACTCAGTCTCCTACACGGCCGCCATCGAGACGGCCGCCAGTCGCGATACCGACCGCGAACCCTCCCCCTTCGCCCAGCGCGTGTGCCGCGAAGCCGAACGCCGCCGTTTCGCCGATGCCGAACGCAGGGTCATCCTCGGCGACGGCGCGCCCTGGATCTGGGCCCTCGCCGACGAGTGTTTCCCCGATGCGATCCAGATCGTCGACATCTTCCACGCCAAAAGCCACCTCTGGGACGTCGCCAAGGCCATCTACACACCCGGGTCCGAACTCGCCGCGCAGTGGGCAAAACAACGACGGGACGAACTCGATGCCGGCCGCATCAGCGCCCTCGTCGCCGCCCTCGCCCACCACGCCCCAACCTGCGACGAGGCCCGCAAATGCATCGACTATCTCATCCGCAACCGCAAGCGCATGCGCTATCCCGCGTTCCGGGCCAGGGGCCTGTGCGTCGCCACCGGCATCGTCGAGGCTGGCTGCAAACATGCCGTCGGGGCGCGCCTCAAGCGCGCCGGCATGCACTGGTCCGTCAACGGCGCCAATGCCATCCTCGCCCTGCGCTGCTGCATCCTCAGCGGACGCTTCGAAGCCTTCTGGGAACGACGAAACGCCGCCGCATGAGACAGCACCTCACAAATCTGACGTGCACCCACGCGGAGAGCGGATCAGTCGATCGCAGCGCGCCAGTGGTCGAGCAGATCGCGGAGCGCCTCGTGCAGTGGAATGCGAGGTTCCCAGCCGCTGTCGGTGGTGATCCGCGTGTGGTCTCCGCACAGCACCGGGTAGTCGCTTGGACGGAGGCGTGCGGGGTCGACATGCACCTCGATCGGGACGCGGGCCAGGGCCAGAAGCCCTTCGAGGACTTCACGCATGGGGTGAGCGGCGCCGGAGCAGACGTTGTAGACGGCGCCCGGGGTGCCGTGCTTCATGAGCGCACGATAGGCGCGGACAGTGTCCCGAACGTCCAGGAGATCGCGGCGAGGGGCCAGGTCCCCGACCCGGATCGTGGGTTCGGCGCGGCCGGCTTCGACGCCTGCGATCTGGTGGGCGAAGCTCGAGGCGGCGTACGACGGATCCTGTCCCGCGCCGATGTGCGTGAAAGAGCGAGTCCGGATCACCCTGAGGCCATCGGCGGCGTAGCGTGAGGCCAGCATCTCCTGCGCCAGCTTGCTGAGGCCGTAGGGGCTGACCGGACCGATTGCCGCGTCCTCGACCAGCGCGCCGCCGTGGGGGCGATAGACGAGCGCCGAGCCGGGTATGAGGACCCGCGCCGACGGAGAGGCGCGCTCGATCGCCGCGAGCAGGTGCTCGGTCCCGATGACGTTGGTCCGCAGCGTTGCGACCCGGTTGCTCCACGACCCGGCGACGGCGGCGGCGCCGGCGCAATGGTAGACCTGATGAGGCTGCAGCTCCTCGACGGCGCGGCCGACCGCATCGGCGTCGAGAACGTCGATCTCCCGCCAGGCGATCCGCGCCCGACCGTCGCCCGCGGGGAGCGGCGGCGCACCGGCGACGGTGTTCGGTCGCCGCCACCCGACCACGTGCGGCGGCGGATGCTCGGCGCCGAGCAGCGCGACGAGATGACTGCCGGCGAAGCCGGCCGCCCCGGTCACCAGCACGCGCTCAGTCATCGACGCTTCGCGATGCCCTGTCGCTCTCGCGGACGCGCCGCGGACGGCACGCTAACGGTAGCCGCCCCCGGCGCCGCCGAAGTTGTTGGTGAACGTTCCCAGGCCGGCCAGGGTGAACGACAGCGTAATGCGCCGATCCTGCTCGATGAGCGCCCGGGTACCGAGTCCCGCGAAGTTGAACACCTGGTAGTCCACGCGCAGGCCGCAGCACTGCGCGTTGTAGTAGAGGCGGATCATCTGCGCCAGAAACCGCCCGCGGCGGATGTCGTAGTTGAAGTCGTACAACCCGCCGAACGTGTTCTCCCGCGTGCGGAACGACGTCGAGGAGTTTATGTAGTTGTCCAGTCGGGCGGGGTTGTCGAATCCGGGGAGCCCTTCGATGAAGCGGCGCTGGCTCCAACCTCCGCTCGTCGAGAGCCAGCCGCCGAACTCGTAGCTTCCTTCCGCGGAGATGGTCCGCATCGCTCCGGCGCGCAACAGGGGCACGTACGCCCGGCGTGCGAAGTCCGGATCGAACTCCATGCGCAGCGTGCCGCCGATCTCGCGTGTGGGTTCCGTGCGCACGATCACGGACGTCGGCGAGTAGTTGCTCGGCGGCGTGCCGCTGAAGCTCGTGCGGAAGCTGCGGTCGTATTGCGCCGCGTTCTCGTCGGTGTAGTAGCTCTGGGTCACGGAAGCAGAGAGGATCTCCCGCGCGACCGATTCCGGCCCTCCTTCGTAGACCCTCGCGTACAGACGGGTGTCGAGGCCGTACTCGACCCGCCAGACGTTGCCGACGATCGAATCGATGCCCTCGATGCGGACGATTCGGTCGAAGTCGTCGATGGCGCTGACACGCGAGATGCCCACCCACGGTTCGATGAGGTGCTTCATCCGCTCCGAGTACCCGCTGTCGGGCGTGTCCCAGATCTTGACGATCGAAGGACCGGTCGCGCGCGTCGCCACCTCGTAGAACTGGCGGCCCATCCCGACCTCGACCTGCTCTCCGCCGGCGAGGCTCTCGTTCCAGTAGGTGGCGCGCCAGGCCGCGGTCGAGTCGATCTTCATGAACGGCCAGCGGTTGAAGGGAATCTGCAGCACCGGGTACAGGTCGAAACGGCTGAGTCCCGAATCGACTTCGCGGGTCACATCGTCGCGCACCCTGCGCGACTGTCGCAACAGACGGGCGTACTCCGCGTCGAAGGAGAAGTACAGCGGCGTCCCGAAGAGCTCGGTCTTGCCGCGGCCGAATCCGATGCGGGGCCCGGCGCCGTTCAGGGCGGAGTCGGTGCCGCCGAAGAAGGTTTCGTTGAGGTCGTAGGTGCCGCTCAGCTCGTAGCTGCCCACCGGGCCGCTCAGGTTGCCCGACGCGGTGCGCCGCGAGTTGGAGGCGTCGAAGACGTTCGTGTGGTACGTCTGCCGGACGGTGATGTCGGTGAAATAGTCCACCTGGGCGCGTGCGGTCCAGTCGGCGTGGAGCCCCTGACGTGCGTTCCCTCTGAACTCGTAGCTCCGCCGCTCGGACCGTGTCCGGGTGCCCCCGCGATAGGCAATCTCGGCTTCCGGCTCGTTGAGGCGGTACATGCGAAAGTCGCCTTGCGACCCACCGCCTCGGGTGTAGCGGTACTCGGCGCCGCGCCCGTCGCCGCCGTGCTGCGTGAACCAGTCGTGATAGAAGGTCGCGTCCTGGCTCCGGCCGAGCGCCCAGAAGAAGGCGTTGCTGAGGCTCGATCCCTGATATGTCGAGGCCCCGAACGTAGGCATCAGAAACCCGGTCGCGCGGCCGTCCTCCTGGATCGGGTACAGCAGACCCGGCATGTAGAACACCGGTACGCCCTTCACCTTGAGGACCGGGTGCAGGATCCATGCGTAGCTGTCGAGATTGAGCGTGAACGACGTCGCGACGAGCTGCCACCTGGGCGTCGGCTGGAGGCAGCTCGTGAACGCGCCCTTCGTGATCCTGTAGCTCCTCGGACCGATACGCTCGATCATCTGGCCGTGGAACAGCAGGTCCGGTTCCTGGGTGCCGAACATGCTGCGATCGACTTCCTGGCCCAGATCGATCCAGCCGTGAGCCTCGTGGAACACCGCCCTCTGATCGACCGTCCAGTACTCGACCCGATCCGCGGAGAGGCGAACCTCGGGCGCCGAGAAGACGACGTTCCCCGACGCGACGAGCCGGAAGGCCGGTGTCTCGACCGTTTCTGCGGCTTCGTCTGCGGTGGATTCGTTGCCGTCGGGGACCGTCTCCGCGTCAGATGGCGCCTCGTCGCCGGTCGGGTCGGCGGATGTCTCGATGTAGATGTCGATCCGGTCGGCGTACATCTCCCAGCCGTCACCCTCGATCTCCACCTCGTTGGTCAGTTGCAAGTGGTCGGCGCTGATCATCCGCAACTCGAACTGCCGGTGGTCGAAAGGCAGGCCGGAAAACAGTTGGGCCCATGCCGCTCCAGGCAAAAGCAAGACGGCCAGCAACCCGAGCAGACGGAGTCGCACCCGCAACGAAGGGGGTGAGCTGCCGTCGGCAGGGAAGGAGAGAGAGCCGCAGGCTCCCGGGACAGCACGCATCCGAGTAACCATTCTACTCCCGCGCCGGCACGGGCCGTGCGCCGAGCCGGCCACGGTCGAGCGCGTGCAGGACCTCCCCCACGAGATACATGGAGCCGGCGACCGCTGCGACGGGCCCGGTGCGCCAGGCGGAAGCGAGCGCGGCCAGCGGCGAGGCGGCGGACTCCACCGGGACGTCGGGCCGGCTGGCGCGCGCCGCCGCGGCCAGATCCGGAACGGGTCTCGCCCGGTGGCTGGCGATCGGGGTGCAGATGATCCGGTTCACGGCGTTTCCGAGCGCGGCCAGCATGCCGGCGCCGTCCTTGTCGGCGAGCGTGCCGAACACGAACGGCAGGCCGCCGGGGCAGACCTCGGTCACGTAGGCGCCGAGAGCGGCGGCGGCGGCTACGTTGTGAGCCGGGTCGAGAAGCATGCGCCGCCGGGGAGCGCAGTCGACCCATTCCAGGCGCCCGCGACAGCGCACGCTGGCCAGAGCCTGCTCGATCGCAGTGCGAGGCACTCGGATCCCCCCCCGCGCCAGCTCTTCCAGCAAGCGCACCGCCACCGATGCGTTCCGTAGCTGGTGCCGCCCGCGGAGCGCCAAGGATAGAGGACCGTAGCGCGCGCCGGGGGTTGTCAGCGTCTCGACCTGGGTCACCCCGGCGTCCATACGCCAGCGCACCTCGGCTTCCGCCCCGGCGTCGATGAACCTGGCGCCCCGGGCGATCGCTGCCCGCAGCAGCACTTCGCGGGCCTCCGCCTTGTCCTCCGCGCTCACCACCACGGTCTCCGACTTGATGATGCCCGCCTTCTCGAAGGCGATCTCGGCAAGTGTCGCACCCAGGTACTGTTGATGATCGAGATCGATGGACGGAATGCCGACGGCCAGCGGTCGGACCACGTTCGTTGCGTCGAAGCGGCCTCCCATGCCCACCTCGAGCACCGCGACATCGATCTCCCGGCGCCGGAAGAGCGAGAGCGCCAGGGCTGTCGTCGCCTCGAAGAACGTCGGCGGATGCGCGAGGCGCCCGGTTGCGCAGAGCCGCTCGATCGTCGCCCGGATATATCCCGCTTCTTCCGCGAGGGCGGCGCCGTCGACCGCACGGCCGTCCACGGCGAAGCGCTCGCCGAGATCGATCAGGTGCGGCGAGGTGTAGAGGCCGGTGGAGTACCCCGCCGCGCGCAGTCCTCGCTCCACCATCGCGGCGACCGAGCCCTTGCCGTTGGTGCCCGCGATGAGGACCGACCGGAAGTGCCGGTCCGGATGAGCGAGCGCCGCGGTGAGCGCGTGCATGTTTCCGAGGCCGAGCTTGATGCCGAACCGTTGCAGGCTGAAGAGGTACGCCAGCGGACTCTCGGACTGTGGGCTGGCGGGGGACTGGATGACCATCTGGCAAATCCGCTTGCGGCGAAAGCAACGGGGCCGCTACGAGGCGGTGCGGGGTACGTAGTAGCGCGTGCGGTCGCCCATGTCCTCGAGCTGCTTCAGCAGGTCGTCGAGCGCCCGCTCCCCCCAGGCGAGGTCGAAATCGGACATCTCCACCACCAGCAAGGGTGTGGCCGTGTAGTGAAAGAAGAAGTGATGGTAGGCCTCGTTGAGTTCGCCCAGATAACGGTCATCCGGCGCCCCGTCGATCTGGCTCTCCCTTCCCTGGACGCGCGCCCGCTCTCGCAGGAGGTCCGTGGGGGTCTGCAGATAGATCACGAGATCCGGCGTGACGACGTCCGGAGCGAGCAGGTCGAACAGCCGCTGATAGATGAAGAGTTCGTTGTCGTCGAGGTTCAGGTACGCGTAGATCTTGTCCTTGTCGAACAGGTAGTCGGAAATGGTCAGGTTGTTGAAGAGATCCGACTGCCGCAGCGCAACCTGCTGCCGGTGGCGCGCCAGCAGCGAGAAGAGCTGGGCCTGGAAGGCCGCGCCCGTGCGGCCTGCATAGAAGTCGGCGAGGAACGGGTTCTCCGTGTCATCGAGGACGACTCCCGCGTCGAGCCGGACCGCGAGACGCTCCGTGAGGGCGCATTTTCCGATGGCGATCGGGCCCTCGATCGCGATGTGCCGAAAGTCCACCTGTCGCGAGTATAGACAATGCGCGTGATATCATGACGAAACTCGCCAATCTCGTCCCCATGTTGCGCGCATCGCTGGCCGCCTGTCTCGTCTTCTTCGCGGGGTGTGCGTCCGCACCGCCCGTCGCTGGCCCCCGCCCTCCCGAGCCCACGGACCTCATGTCCTGGATCCTGAGGCTGGAGGATGAGCGACGGCTTGCCGATCCCGCCTCGGCGGCCCCTGCCGGCGCGGGTGTCTCGATGCAGCCGTCAACCGGCTTCGTTCCGCCTCGCCCGGATCTGCTGGCGTTGCTCGAGGCGCCGGAAGCGCATCTGCGCCGGCGGGCGGCGCTCGCCGTCGGCCGCGTCGGGCTTCCGGAAGGCGTCGACGCGCTGGTCGGGCTGTTGGTGGACCCGGAGCCGGAAGTGCGCCAGATGGCGGCGTTCGCTCTCGGCCTGATCGGCGACGCGGTTGCCGTGGACGTTCTCGTGGACGCCCTCGCCGATTCCGCGCCCGCGGTCCAGGGCCGCGCCGCGCAGGCGCTGGGGCGGCTCGGCGCCGACTCGGCCGCCCCCGCGATCGGGGCCATGGCTCGACGCCATGTGACGTCGGCGTTCGACCTCGATCCGGACGACATGACGTATCCGCAGGGTGCGGAGGTCGAGGCGTTCAGGCTCGGTCTGTACGCGCTCGGCGAGCTGAAGGCGTTCGAGCCGTTGGCCGAGGCGGTGCTCGGCGAGGATGGCCGGCCGATTCTCTGGTGGTGGCCGGTCGCCTATGCGTTGGGGCGCACACAGGACCCGCGGGCCCTGCCCGCGCTGTTGACGCTTGGGGGTGTCCGCGGCAGCGTCGGCGTGGCCCTCGCGGCCAAGGGACTCGGCGCGCTCGGCGATCCCGACGGAATAGAGACGCTCACCGACCTGCTCAGCCTGGAGCGGCGCGATCGGGTCGTCGTGCTCAGCGCCGTCCGGGCCCTGGGTGAGATGGACGATCCGCGCGCCGCGGAGGAGCTCGACCGCTTCGTCCGCATCAGGGGTTTGGACCGGCAGCTCCGGCGGGCGGCGGTCGACGCGCTGGCGAATCACGCGCGCCAGGCGTCGGTCGAGGTCTTCGTCGAGTTGCTGGGACACCCGTGGCCGCCGTTGCGAGCCGCGTCGGTCCGGGCACTCTCGAGGGTGGACCCGGAGCGGTTACTGTTCGTCCTGTCCGGCCTCGGGTCGGATCCCGACTGGCTTGTCCGGGCGGCGGTCGCCGAGGGCCTCGGCCACACCAGCCCGGCGTCCGCCAGGGCGACCCTGGAGGCGATGCTGGATGACGGCGATCAGCGGGTTCTGCCGGCAGTGCTGGACGCACTGGTCGCCGTCGAGGCGCCGGAGGCTTCGAGCCTGCTGCTCGACCGGCTGGATGCGCCCGACGTTGTCGTTCGCGGGACCGCCGCGCGCCTGCTGGCGGAGTTGCGGCCGCCCGATGCCGATGCCGCGCTGGCCGCTGCCTACGAAGCGGCCGAGCCGGATGCGTCGTTTCTGGCGCGTGCGGCGATCGTCGATGCGCTGGCCGCGTACGGCAGCGACCCGGCGCTGGAGACGCTTGCTCTCGCGCTGGAAGACCGGGACTGGCCGGTTCGCGTCCGCGCGGCGCAGCATCTCGGCCGTCTGGATCCGGAGTCGAACCCTGCGGGGGCGATCCGGCCCGCGCAGGGCCTGCGTCGAGTGGATCACGCCGCGCCGCATCTGACGAATCCACAGGTATCGCCCCATGTCTACATCGAGACCGCTCGTGGCACCATCGAGATCGAGCTCGCCGTGCTGGACGCGCCGCTGACGGCGGAGAGCTTCACCACGCTCGTACGGCAGGGCTTCTTCGACGGGTTGACGTTCCACCGGGTCGTGCCGGGCGAGGCGGTGCACAGCGGAGATCCCCGGAGCGACGACAATGGGGGAGCCGGGTTCACGCTTCGCGACGAGCCGAACCAGCTTCCCTTCCTGCGGGGTACGGTCGGGCTGGCGCGTGGTCGGCCGGACACGGGCGGCAGCCGTTTCTTCATCACGCTCGCGCCGCAGCCGCAGCTCGACGGCCGCTACACGGCGTTCGGACGCGTCGTCGCCGGGATGGAGGCGGCCGACGCGTTGCAGACCGGGGACCGGATTGATCGGGTCCTGGTGTGGGACGGCGTCCAGCCGTTCGGGGGTGCCGCCGAACGCTGACTCATCCGGCCGTCAGGCTGGAACGCAGGCGCTGCCGGCGTCGGTGGCGCGCAATCGCGAGATCGATCAGGCGGTCTATCAGCGCCGGATACGGCAATCCTGAAGCAGCCCACAACTTGGCGTACTGGCTGATCGCCGTGAATCCGGGCAGCGTGTTCGCCTCGTTGACGTACAGCCTGTCACCGGATTCATCGAACAGGAAGTCGACGCGCGCCATGCCGGCGCAGTCGAGTGCCCGGTACGCGTCGATGGCCAGCATGCGAATCTGCGCCGTGGATGCGGGAGACAGGCGGGCCGGAATCACGATCTCCGACCGGTCGTCCAGGTACTTTGCCTCGTAGTCGTAGAACTCTCCGGACGGGATGACCTCGCCCGGCACCGATGCTTCCGGAGCCTCGTTGCCGAGTACGGAACATTCGATCTCCCGCGCCGCCGGGACGGCGACCTCGACGACGAGCTTGTCGTCGAACGTCCAGGCGAGGTCCAGAGCGGTGCGGAGGCTGTCGCCGTCCTTCACCCGGGAGACGCCGACGCTCGACCCGAGATTGGCCGGCTTGACGAACAGCGGGTAGCCGAAGGCGGCTTCGATGCGCCCGATGACCCCTTCGCGGTCGACCTCCCATTCGACGCCCCCTACGACGAGGCCGGGGACGACCGGCAGTCCGTGGGCCCGCAGGAGAACCTTCGCCACTGCCTTGTCCATGGCGACGGCAGAGGCCAGGACGCCGGCCCCGACGTAGGCTACGTTGGCCAGCTCCAGCAGTCCCTGCAGCGTGCCGTCCTCGCCGAAAGGGCCGTGAACGATGGGGAAGACGACGTCCAGGCCGAGCTGGGCCACGGTGGCGCGCTCCGTGCCCCCAGCCTCCATGGACTCCGGCGCGTCGCGGGCGATGCTCAGGAGGGGATTCTGCGCCGGATGGGCGACGAGATGCACCTCGGCGCCCGCGTCCGCCGGAAGGGCCGCGGTCTTGCGGGCGCTTGCGATCACGGCCGCCGCGGATTCGGTCGCCGGCGGGCTGTCCGCGACGTGCCAGCGCCCGGACCTGTCGATGAAGAGCGGGACCGGCTCGTAGCGGTCCCTGTCGATGTGGCTGAAGATGGCCGCTGCGGATGCAAGCGACACTTCATGCTCGCTCGATCGGCCACCGTAAATCACGCCAACGCGGAGCCGCCCCACAGGTAGCCTGTAGTATACGTGACCGGAGTGACGCAGACGGCCATGTTCGAGGTCACTGCATGCGACGGACGGGCGCGCCGCGGCCGGCTGCTCACCGCGCACGGTGCGGTCGAGACGCCGGCGTTCATGCCGGTGGGGACCGCCGGCGCTGTCAAGGCGGTGACGCCGCGGGACCTCGCCGCGGCCGGTGCCGCCATGGTACTGGCCAACACCTACCATCTGCACCTGCGACCGGGCGACGAGCTCGTCGCCCGGCGGGGCGGGCTGCATCGGTTCATGGGCTGGTCCGGGCCCATCCTGACCGACAGCGGCGGCTACCAGGTGTTCAGTCTGGCCGCCCGCCGGGTGATTGACGAGGACGGGGTTCGTTTTCGATCGCACCTGGACGGCAGCGAGCACGAACTGACCCCGGAGAGCGTGACCGACATCCAGGCCCGGCTCGGCAGCGACGTCGCCATGGCCTTCGACGAATGCACCCCCTGGCCGGCGTCCGTCGACGAGGCGCGCCTCTCGATGGAGAGGACCCTGCGCTGGGCCCGCCGCTCCCGAGCGCGGCACTGCGCGCTGTCCGGTTCACCAGAGGGCGTCGGGGCGGGCGTGACGACGTCCGGCCAGCTTCAGTTCGGCATCGTGCAGGGTGGCATGTATCCGGCTCTGCGCGAGCGGAGCGCGCGTGAGACCATCGACGTCGGTTTCGACGCGTACGCGATCGGCGGGCTGAGCGTCGGCGAGCCGACGCCGGTGATGTACGACGTGGCCGGCGTGACGGCCGCGTTCCTTCCGGCGGACCGGCCGCGCTACCTGATGGGGGTGGGCATGCCCGACGACCTCGTCGAATCCGTCGCCCGCGGGGTCGACCTGTTCGACTGCGTGCTGCCGACCCGCAACGCGCGCAACGGCCAACTCTTCACTCGGGCAGGGCCGCTGTCCATCAAGACGGCCGCGTACGCCGAGGATGACCGACCGGTCGAGGCCGGGTGCGGCTGCTACACGTGCACCCACTTCTCGCGGGCCTACCTTCGCCACTTGCACGTGGCGAAGGAGATCACCGGCGCCGTGCTCAACACCGTCCACAATCTGCACTTCTACCTTGACACGATGAGGCGGATCAGGGATGCTATTCAGTCGGGCGGGTTCGAACGGTTCCGGCAAGCCTTCCACCACGCATACTGCCGCCGGCATAGACCGGAAATCCCGGAAGCCTTGACGCACCAATGAGTCTGCACGACATCGACGCGCTGTTCGCCATGGCCCAGCCGGCCGGCCAGCAGCCCGGGCCGTTCATCCAGTTTCTCCCGCTGATTCTGATCCTCGGGATTTTCTACGTGATCATCTGGCTGCCGATGAAGCGGCGGCAGAACAAGATCCGCGAGTTCCAGGCCGCGCTGAAGGTCGGGGAGAAGGTCGTGACGACCAGCGGTATCTACGGTTCGATCACGAAGGTGCAGGAGAAGTCCGTGCAGGTGCAGATCGCCGACCGGGTGCGGATCGAGATCGCGCGCAGCGCCATCGGCGGCTATCAGGGCCAGGATCCCGTGGTGCAGGACGGGAGCGGCTCGTAGAGGACGCCATGCAGAAGAACCTGCAGTGGAAGTTGCTCTCAATCGTGGCGGTCACCGTGCTGGCCGTGTGGGGCGTCTACCCGCCCGCCGATCAGATCCGGCTCGGCCTCGATCTGAAGGGCGGCGCCCATCTCGTGCTGCGCGTGGAGACCGACGACGCGTTGCAGGTGGAGACGGAGGTCGCCGCCGAGCAGCTCGGCGAGCAGATGTCGCTTCAGGGAATGGATGCGGCGACCGTGATTCCGGTCGACGCCACGACTCTTCGGGTCGAGGGAGTGCCGGGCGCCCGGGACGCGGCCTTCCGCCAGTTGTCGGACGAGCGGCTGGCGGCGTCGTACGATCGCGAGCCGGGCGCGGGTGGTTCGTACACGTTCCGGATGCGGGGTCCCGTGGCCTCGTCGCTGCGTGAAGAGGCGGTGCGGCAGGCGCTCCAGACCATCGAGCGGCGGGTCAACGAGCTGGGGGTCTCCGAGCCGATTGTCGCGCCGCACGGAATCGGGGGCGACCAGGTCCTGGTGCAGCTTCCGGGTGTCTCCGACGTGGCGCGGGCAAAGGCGCTCATCCGATCCACCTCGCTGCTCGAGCTCAAGCTTGTCGAGGAAGGCCCCTCGCCGAGTCGCGAGGCGCTGTTGCAGGCGAGGAACGGCGTGGTGCCGCCGGACATGGAGATCGCGACCCAGCCGTCCGGCGTGGGTGCCGAGCCGTTCTACTACCTCGTACGCCGGGTGGCCGCGGTCACGGGCCGCGATCTGCGCAATGCGCGGCCGTCGCTCGACGAGTTCAATCAGCCGGCGGTGAGCTTCACCCTGAACCGCGAGGGCGCCGGCAAGATGGGCGACATCACCAGCGCCAACCTCGGCCGCGGGCTGGCGATCATCCTCGATGGGCAGGTGCGGTCGGCGCCCACCATCCAGGGACGCATCACGGACAGCGGCCAGATCACGGGCGTCTCGCAGCAGGAGGCGGAGGATCTGCAGATCACGCTGCGGTCCGGCGCCCTGCCCGCGTCGCTGACATACCTGGAGGAACGGACCGTCGGCCCGACCCTCGGAGCCGATTCGATTCGGGCGGGGGTCGCCGCTGCCATCACCGGGCTCGTGCTCGTGGCGATTTTCATGCTCGCGTACTACAGGCTGGCGGGCATCAACGCCGTGGTCGCGGTGGTGCTGAACCTGCTGATCCTGATGGCATGCATGGCCTACATCGAGGCTGTGCTGACGCTACCGGGGATCGCCGGCCTGATCCTGACCATCGGTATCGGGGTCGACTCCAACGTGCTGATCTTCGAGCGCATCAAGGAAGAGCAGCGCTCGGCGAAGAGCATCAGATCGGCGGTGGCGGCCGGGTTCGACCGCGTGCTGCTGACGATTATCGACACCCACGTCGCATCGCTGATCGCGGCGGCCTTCCTGTTCCAGTTCGGGTCCGGGCCCATCAAGGGGTTCGCGACCACCTTGTTCTTCGGCCTCGTGTCGAACGTGTTCACGGCTGTTTTCGTTTCGCGATCGCTGTTCGAGGCCGTTCTGTCGCGCCGGCGCGTCGCGACGCTGAGCATCTGATATGGCGTTGTTCAAAGAGCCCCGCATCGATTTCGTAAAGCGCCGCTGGCAGGCGTTCGGTCTGTCCGCCCTGATAGTTGTGGCGGGCATCGCGGTGCTGTTCATGCGGGGCGGGTTGCCCCTCGGGATCGATTTCGCCGGCGGCTCGCTGATCGTGTTGCAGTTCGAGCAGCCAACCGGCGAGGGGGCCGTCCGCGACGCCCTCGCGAGCGTGGAAGAGAAAGTCGTTCAGCAGTACGGGGATCCGGGGGACAACGAGGTTCTCGTGCGCCTTCCCCTGTCCGGGCCGGAGGTCGGCGCGAGTCTGGAGGCCGGGGCTACCGAGGTCGTCGACGCGTTGCGCGCCAGCAACCTCGGCGAGTTCGAGGTCATCAGTCAGGAGCTGGTCGGTCCCGTCATCGGCCAGGAGTTGCAGCGCCGGGGCGTCAACGCGTTCGTCTTCGCGATGGCCGGCATTCTGGTCTACATCGGCCTGCGGTTCCGCTTCAGCTTCGCGGTCGGCGCCGTCGTCGCGGTCGTGCACGACATCGCCGTCACGCTCTCGCTGCTGACGTTCTTCGGCTACGAGCTGTCGCTGAACGTCGTGGCGGCGATGCTCACGATCACGGGTTATTCGGTCAACGACTCGATCGTGGTTTTCGACCGCGTGCGGGAAAACCTCCGGCTGATGCGGCGCGACACGTTCGGCCATCTCGTGAACACCAGCATCAACCAGACCCTGGCGCGCACCGTCATCACGTCGGGCACGACCGGGTTCGCGGTTCTGGCGCTGTACGTGCTCGGCGGCGAGGTGCTGCGCGGCTTCGCCTTCACGATGCTGGTAGGCGTCGTGAGCGGCACGTACTCGACGATTTTCGTGGCGGCGATGATCGCCCTCGCGATTGCGGAAAGGCGCAGCGCCAGGGTGCAGCGGACCGTGCGCGTTGTGGCGGAGGAAAAGCCGCAGCAGGTGCCGCCGCAAGGCGCCAAGCGACGCTCGCGGCGCGCCCGGGCTTCCTAGAGGGCAGGGGCCGGGTGTTCGAGCCCTCCGATCTGTGACTGCGCTGCAAGCCGCGCTGCTCGGGACAGTGCAGGGGCTGACGGAATTCCTGCCGATCTCGAGCTCGGCGCATCTTCTCCTGGCCCGGGCCTTCTTCGGTTGGGAGATGGAGGTTCGGTTCGGGCTGGCATTCGACGTCGCATGCCACCTCGGTACATTGCTTGCCGTGGTGGCCTACTATCGCCGGGATGTTGCGGAGTTGACGCGGGCTGCGTTGGTCCCGCGCACGTGGCTGGGCGGTCGGGGCGGTTCGGCCACCCTCGTCCGTTCGATCGTCATCGGCACGGTTCCGATTGCCGTCGTCGGCATCGCGGCGGCCGATATCGTGACAGGCGCTCTGCGCACCGTGACGGTGGCAGGGGTGAGTCTGGCCGTCGGGGCCGTGATGATGCTGGTCGCCGAGCGTGTCGGGTCGCGGACGCGCGACGAGACGACTCTTGGGCCGTTGGAGGCGCTCGGGCTCGGTTGCGCCCAGGCGTCGGCATTGATCCCGGGGGTTTCCAGGTCCGGCGCGGTTCTGATCGTTGCGATGTTGCTCGGTCTGCGCCGGGAGCGGGCGGCCCGTTTTGCCTTTCTGCTCGGCATGCCGGCCATCCTCGCGGCGGGCGCCAAGGCGGCGCTCGACGTGGCCGAACAGGGGCTCCCGTCCGGCGACCTGATCCTGCTGGCGGTGGGCGTGGTTTCGTCGGCAGGAGTCGGGTACATCGCGGTGAAGTACTTCATGCGATACGTTGAGCGCCATTCGCTCGATCCGTTTGCTGCCTACCGCCTCGCGCTTGGGTGCCTGGCCTTGGCGTGGGTGTCCGGGTCGTGACGGTCGCCGGACCATAGACCGATGCAGTGGCTCCGCCGCAGTCTGATCGCCGGTTTCGTAGTGATCGTGCCGCTGGTCATCAGCGTGGCGGCGTTCGTCTGGCTGTTCCAGTTCATCGACGGCGTGATGGGACCGGTGTACGTGCGGTGGATCGGCCGGGAGATTCCGGGCTTCGGCTTGGCGACGCTCCTGCTGCTCGTGGTCGCGGTCGGAGCGTTCGCGACCAATGTGCTCGGGGAGCGGCTGCTTCGCCGGGGTGAAGCCTATCTGATGAAACTGCCCGTGTTCCGGGGGATCTACTCGCCGGTCAAACAACTCGTCGAGGCTTTCTCGCCGGACAATCAGCTCGGCTTCAAGCGAGTCGTGCTGGTGGACGACCCGAAGCGGGGGCTGGTGCTCGGCTTCCTGACGAATGAGTTCACCATCGAGGGGCAGGGCAAGGAGGGCGCGCACGTCGCGGTCTACGTACCGACCAATCACGTCTACTTCGGGGATGTCCACATCTATCCGCGGGCGGTCGTCTCGTTCCCGTCGCTGACGGTACAGGAAGGGTTGCAGGTGTTCCTCACGGGCGGCATGGCGCTGGCGGGACGCCTGCAGATCGAGCGGGAGAAGCGGTAGGCCTGACGCATCGGCGGCGAGCCTGCCTGGTAGATGGGTCTTGTGGCGGAGGAGTGCCACCGTGCGCTAGAGGGTCGAATGGAGCAGCAACTGTATTACGTGTTCGGGTTCGGGATGCCGGTCGCGGCGGCAGTCTTCGCGTTCTTTCTGATCGGCAGGATCAACCGACTGGATCCGGGAACCGAGAGGATGCAGCGCATCGCGGCGCTGATTCGTGACGGCGCGATGGCCTTTCTGAAGACGGAGTACACCGTGCTGTCCGGCTTCGTGGGCGTCATGTTCCTCGCGCTGGTGCTGTTGCTGCCGGGCAACGCCTTGTTGACCGGGTTCGCGTTCCTCGCCGGCGCGGTGCTGTCGGCGACGGCGGGGTGGATCGGCATGCAGACCGCCACCAGCGCGGGGGTCCGCACGACGCACGCGGCCACGACGAGCCTTTCCAGCGCGTTGCGCGTCGCGTTCTCGAGCGGCGCCGTGATGGGCTTGACGGTCGTCGCGCTGGGAACGCTCGGCATCGCCCTCCTTTATTACCTGTACGGGGGATTGAGCGGAGCCGGGGCCAGTGCCGTCGAGTCGCTGTTCGGGTTCTCCCTGGGCGCCTCGTCGATCGCGCTGTTCGCTCGCGTCGGCGGCGGCATCTATACGAAGGCGGCGGACGTGGCGGGCGACCTGTCCGGCAAGGTGGAGGCGGGCATTCCGGAGGACGATCCCCGGAACCCTGCCACGATAGCCGACAACGTCGGCGACAACGTCGGCGACGTCGCCGGCATGGGGGCGGACCTGTTCGAGTCGTACGTCGGCAGCATCATTTCTTCCATCGCGCTGGCCTGGGCGCTAGCAGCGCCGTCGGCGAATGCGCTGTGGGGCGTCGAGGAGGCGGCTTTCGGCGCGCTGCAGTCGACGCTCGTGGTCTTTCCGATTCTGCTGGCGGGCGTCGGGATCCTCTCTTCCATGCTCGGTACGTTCGTCGTGAACACCGACGACGAAACGAAGATCGGCAGCGCCCTGCAGCGTGGCCTGCTCGTGGCGTCGGTTCTCGTCTTCCTTGGGGCGGGCGGGCTCGTCACGGCGCTCGACATTCCGCTTGCGGTGCTCTGGTGCGTCGTGGCCGGCGTCGTCTCCGGCGTGGCAATCGGCCACGTGACGGAGTACTACACCGGCAAGGACAAGCCGCCGGCCCACCGGATCGCACAGCAGTCGGAGACGGGGCCGGCCACCAACATCATCGCCGGTCTCGGCGTGGGGATGATGTCTTGTGCAATCCCCATCCTGATCATCTGTCTGGCGATCTATGTCAGCTTCTCGCTGGCGGCGCTGTACGGGATCGCGATCGCCGCGGTCGGGATGCTCTCGACGTTGGGGATCAGCCTGGGCGTCGACGCCTACGGGCCGGTCGCCGACAACGCGGGTGGTATTGCGGAGATGAGCGGGAGCGAGGCGTTCGTGCGCGAGCGGACCGACGCCCTCGATGCGGTCGGCAATACGACGGCGGCCATGGGTAAGGGATTCGCTATCGGGTCCGCTGCGCTTACCGCCCTTGCGCTGTTCAGCACGTTCCGAACGACGGCCGACGCCGCGGTTTCCGAGGCAGGGGGAGCGGCTGCCTTCGACCCGCGTCTCCTGAGCCTCGCCCTCGACAATCCGAACGTTCTTCTCGGCATGCTGCTCGGCGGCATGCTGCCGTTCCTCTTCTCCGCGCTCACCATGAACGCGGTCGGACGTTCCGCCAACGACATGATCGAAGAGGTGCGGCGACAGTTCCGCGAGATCCCCGGGTTGCTCGAAGGCGAGGCCGAGCCCGATTCGGCGCGTTGCGTGGAGATCTCCACCCGCTCCGCGATCCGCGAGATGGTAGCTCCCGGTCTGATCGCCGTGCTGGCGCCGTTGCTGACCGGTTTCCTGCTCGGCGTGTCAGGGCTCGGGGGGCTGCTGGCCGGCGCCCTCGTCACCGGAGTGCTGATGGCCCTGATGATGGCGAACGCGGGCGGCGTGTGGGACAACGCGAAGAAGTACATCGAAGAGGGCCACCACGGCGGCAAGGGGTCGGAGCCGCACAAGGCGGCGGTCATCGGCGACACGGTCGGCGATCCGTTCAAGGATACGTCGGGGCCGAGTCTCAACATTCTCATCAAGCTGATGACTATCGTCGCCGTGATCTTTGCGCCGCTAGTGGTCGTGTGGATGCAATAGCTGGCAGCCCGTGGCGAACGCCCCGCTGCATTCGAGCGGCGATGCATCCCGCCTGGACGGCGTTGCTTCTCGGTCGAATATGCCCAATATGCTCCCTCGTCGCGCCTTGCCAGGCGGGCGCCTCGCCGCTCTCGGTGCTACGCGGGGTTCCACCACGGACTGCCAGGGTTGACGCTCCGTTGCCGGGCGGTTAAGATGCCGCACCCTGCGCGACGCGTCAGGGGAACGAAAGGGCCGCGCGAGCCCGGCGCACGTGTTTCCGAGCGGGGCCGCGCGAGCGAAATTCGATGGTCCGTTTCCGTCTGCCCGGTGTCTAATATCCGGTGAAGGCGATGTCGTTCGGTTCGTTGACACGGAGGAGCGGCCTGCTATAATCGGCGCTTCCGAAGCGGCGTCCGAGCAATCGAGCAGGCCAGGAGGCGTGCTGTGGCTGACACGAGAAAGAAGAGCAACCCGGCGAAGGGGGCACCGGCGCCGGCCAGGAAGGTCGAGCCGGCGATGTTCGGGGAGATCTCGAACCCGTCCATCATGGTCGGTGCGCGGAAGTGGTACACGCTGCCGCTGTCCATCGTCGCGCACATGGGCGCGATCGGCGCGATCGTCATCGTCCCGTTGATGGCCATGGACGCGCTGCCGACACCGGCGTCGATGATGGCGTTCGTCGCGGCGCCGCCGCCGCCGCCGCCGCCGCCGCCGCCGCCGCCGCCGGCCGCCGCAGAGGCCGCGCCGCCGCCGGTTCTCGACGTCAACCCGAACGCGGCCCCGATCGTCGCGCCCGAGATGATCGTCGAGGAGACCGGCTTCGACATCAATCGTGTGCAGGGTGTCGAAGGTGGCATGGCGGGCGGTGTGGTGGCCGGCATCGTCGGCGGACTGCCGACCGCGCCGCCGCCGCCACCGCCTCCGCCGGAGCCGGTTCGCGTCGGTGGCAACATCAGCCCGCCGACCAAGATTCGGGACGTGCCGCCGGTCTACCCGCCCGTGGCGCAGCAGGCGCGCGTGCAGGGGGTCGTGATTCTCGAAGCGGTGATCGGTCCGACGGGCGCGGTCACCGACGTCAAGGTGCTTCGTTCCGTTCCACTGCTCGACGAGGCCGCAATCAGGGCCGTGAGGCAGTGGCAGTACACGCCGACGCTGCTGAACGGCGTGCCGGTTCCGGTCATCATGACGGTGACGGTCAACTTCCAGTTGTCGTAGAGCCCCGGGGAATTTGTGAATCGGTCCAAGAGACTGGCGACGAACTCACGTCTCGCCGTAGGAGGAACAGATGGACTTTCTTGAGTTGTGGGACCAGATGGGGGTATCCGTCAAGCTCCTGATGGGTGTGCTGGTGGTCATGTCGATGGCGTCGGTCGGCGTCTTCTTCGAGCGGCTGTTCACCTTCATTCAGGCGACGAACCAGTCGAAGCTGTTCGCGCCGCAGGTGGCGAAGCATCTCAAGGACGGGAAGCTCAAGGAAGCCATCAGCGTCTCGCAGTCCAAGGACTACCGGTACAGCCACCTCGGCAAGGTCGTTCTGGCCGGCCTTCAGGAGTACCAGTTCCAGCAGGAGAGCGGCGTCGACCTGCACAAGGACGACGTGGTCGACAGTGTCCACCGCGCGATTCAACGCGCCGCGGCGCTCACCTCCTCCGACCTGAAGCGGGGCATGGGCATTCTGGCGACCATCGGCTCCACCGCCGTGTTCGTCGGTCTGCTCGCGACGACGCTCGGGGTCATCAACGCGTTCCAGGGCATCGCGGCCACCGGGTCCGGTGGTCTCGGGGCGGTGTCGGGCGGTATCTCCGAGGCGCTGGTCGGCACAGCGATCGGCCTCTTCGTGGCGATTCCGGCCGTCTGGTTCTTCAACTACCTGACCGGCCGGCTCGAGTACTTCGCCGTCGAGATGGACAACTCGTCGTCGGAGCTCGTGGACTACTTCATCAAGAAGTCCTAGACGGGTTCCTGTTCCTTGGATCGGATCGGACTCACCGCCGGGCGCCTTGCGCGCCCGGCGGTATTTCTGCGCAAGGAGAGTTCATCATGGGAATGTCAGTCGGCGAGAAAACCGGTGGCATGAACTCGGAGATCAACATCACGCCGCTGGCCGACGTGATGCTGGTCCTGCTCATCATCGTCATGCTCATCGCGCCTCTGTTGACGGCCGGCGTGACGCTGACCCTGCCTGATGCTTCCAACACGGGCGACAAGCCCGACAACGACAACAACACTACCGTCGCGGTGACCTCCGACGGCCGGTACTTCGTGGACAACGTCCAGACGAGTCAGCAGGAGTTGCTGAACGCGATCAACAGCGCGCTGGAGCGCAAGCTGGAACGGATCCTGCTCATCAAGGCCGACGTCAACGCGCAGTACTCGTCGGTGATGGGGTTGATGGACCAGTTGCAGCGGGCTGGCATCGAGAACGTCGCGCTCATCACCGAGCGTCAGGTCGGCGGCGGGGGAGGCGAATAGACATGGCGAAGAAGAAGCATCACGGCGCGGACGCCGTCGCGGAGGCGGTGAAAATCCAGTCGAATTCGGACATCAATATCACGCCGTTCATCGACGTGTTGCTGGTTCTGATCGTCATCTTCCTGGCGGCCCTGCCGCTCGGGCAGCGTGGTCTGGACATCAACCTGCCGCTCGAGACCCAGGGCGCGCAGCAGGCGGCCACCGACAGCAGCCAGATCCTGCTCGAGTACACGGCGGATCGGCGTATCTCCGTGAACCAGCAGCCGATGCAGATGGCGACGCTCGAGTCCGAGTTGCGCTCGATCTTCGAGACACGCCGCGAGAAGACGATGTTCATCGCCGGAGCCGGGACGTTGACCTACGGGGAGATCATCGACGTGATCGATGCAGCCAGAGGCGCTGGCGTCGAGAAGGTCGGGATCGTCACCGAGGGCATGCGGCGTGCGGCTGGTGCGGCGCCTGTCGGCTAGCGATCCGTATTCATCGCTCAACGGCGAGCGATGGACAGCAAAAACGAGGGCCGCCAGCCACCACCGTGGTTGGCGGCCCTCTTCACTTGTACGGCTCGGACCCGCGGGTTGCCCGGGGGGCGGGTCCGCTCACGATCATTCCCCAGCCCTTTCCCTCCGGCCAAAACCGTCATGGCCACGCGTCGCGGTGGACCACCCAAGGACATGAAATTGGTGGGGTCCGGCGGCGAGCTGTCGAGCAATGGCACGATAGCGGCGGAGGGCGGGGCCAATGGTCGGCGCGGGTGTGCCAGTTCGGGTTGGGGAGGCCGAGTTTCCGTTTCCCCCAGCAGTTCCGCGACCTGGGATCCCTTGAGCCGCCGTCGGCGCATGCTGGTCGCCCGGCGCAGCCAGGCGCCCAATCAGGCGCAGGAGGTGATCGACCGCGGCGGCGTCCGCATCGGAGCCGTGCGCTGAACGACATCCTGCGGCAAGAACGCGGCCGGCGCTGGGCCGGCCTGCGTCCCGCCAACAAACGAGAAAGGCCGGGCACCACCTCCCGGCGGCACCCGGCCTCGGTCAAGTTCGCAAACCGGAGGCGGCAGGTCTACTGACCAGCGCCGGCGTCGCCGCCGCCGCGTGCCTCGTCCTGAATCTGCTGGGCGCGGTCACGCAACTCGTCGGCCTCGGCGATGAGCGCGTCCTGCTCGTCCTGATCTTCGCTCATGTTGGCCTGCATCCGGAGCAGGATGTTCTTGTAGACCAGGGCGTCGACATAGCGGTCGTTCAACGCGATTGCCTGGTTAGCCGCCTCGATGCCAGCCAACACGTACTCGGCCTTCTCTTCCTGGGTGATTCGGAAATCGCGGAACGCCTTCTCCCAGTAGAAGGTCGAGATGGTGTAGAACGCCTCGGGGTTGTCCGGCTCGATCGCGGCGCGTTGTCGCAGGGCGTCGATGGTCTGATCGAACTCGCCGGCGCGGTTGTAGAACCCGGCGAGCTGGAGGTAGACCGTCGGATCGTCGGACAACATGTCGCGGACCTCGAGGTAGATCGTTTCAGCATCCTCGAAGAGTCCGGATTCCTCGAAGAGCTGCGCCAGCACGAAGTAGTTGTCCGGATTGCCGGGATCGAGCTGGATCATCTCCTGCAGCAGCAGCGCCCGGTTGGTCGGGTCGTTCAGCTTGTCCGGGCCGTAGGCGGACACGAGGTACTGCATGGACAGGGTCTTGAAATCCCGGTTCGGGATGTTGTCGGCGGCCAGCCGGTAGTATTCCACCGCGCTGTCCAGCAGGGCGTCGTTCTCCGGCTCGCCCCTGAACGCCGGCGTGTACAGATTGTCGTAGCAGTTGGCGATGTAGAAGTACGCGACGCTCATCGCCTGCGACAGCTCGCTGTCCGGGTCCTCGTTGACCACGTCCACCACTTGCTGGTACTCCTCGATCGCCGCCTCGTAGTCGCCACGTCCGTAGAAGAGGTTGGCTTCCTTGAACGTGCGCATGGCGCCGAGCTGGTCGAAGAAGCCGCACGAGACCAACGGCATCACCATCGCCGCAACGAGGGTCAGTCTCAACAAGGTCCGTCCCGTCTGCATGATCTTCTCCCTCATGAACTGAGAAATTCCCGTCCTCGGCCGCTTCGCCCGGCCGCCCGGTGGGCAGAAGCATGACGAAGCGCGAAACACTCCATGACGTCTCGCGCGACGACGGGCGCCGGCTACCTGCTCCCGTCCAAAAAAGCGAGCCGTTATAGTGAAGCAAAAGGAATAGCAAGTCAACCGCCGGGCCGTCCGTTTCTTGACCCCCCTGCGCGCGCCCCGTATCGTCGTGTTCGGACTGCCGTTCCCATGATCAGCTTCGAGAATCTGCTCGGCGCGGTCCGAGCGTACAACCCGGAGACGGATGCGGACCTGCTGCATCGGGCCTACGAGTTCTCGGCCCTGGAGCATGCCGGTCAGATCCGCCGCTCGGGCGAGCAGTACATCACGCATCCGCTGGAGGTGGCCCACCTCGCCGCCGAGATGCACCTCGACGACGTGACGATAGCCGCCAGCCTGCTGCACGACGTCGTCGAGGACACGCTGACCACCATCGAGAACGTGCGCGGACTCTTCGGGCGGGAGATCGCCCACGTCGTCGAAGGGGTCACCAAGATCAGTACGATTCCGTTCTCGTCGAGCGAGGAGCGGCAGGCCGAGAACTTCCGGAAGATGTTGCTGGCGATGGTCGACGACGTGCGCGTCATCCTCGTCAAGCTCGCGGACCGCCTCCACAACATGCGCACCCTCGGTCATCTCCGCGAGGAGCGAAGGCTGAAGATTGCACAGGAGACCATCGACATCTACGCGCCCATCGCGCATCGCCTGGGGATGAACAAGGTGAAGAACGAGCTCGAGGATCTCGCGTTCCGCCACCTCGATCCGCGGGGCTACGAATCGCTTCGGGCACGTGTGGACGAGCGGCGCCGTGCAACCGAACGGACGGTCGACGGGCTCGAACGCACGCTTGCCGACAAGCTGCGGGAGGCCGGCGTGCCGATCGTGGCGCTGGAGGGACGGATCAAGAGCATCTTCAGCATCTGGAAGAAGATCAGGCGGCAGAAGATCTCTCTGACCGAAGTCTACGACCTGCTCGCGGTTCGCGTCATTACGGAGTCGGAGCCCGACTGTTACGCCGCACTCGGCATTATTCATCATACCTGGGCCCCGGTGCACGGTCGGTTCAAGGACTTCGTCGCCATGCCGCGTCCGAACGGCTATCAGTCGCTGCACACGGCGGTCATCAGCGATCTGGGATTGCCGTTCGAGGTGCAGGTCAGGACCGAGGAGATGCACCAGGTCGCAGAGCACGGTATTGCCGCCCACTGGAAGTACAAGGAAGGCCGCGTCGGGGCCGAACCTGACGAGAAGTACTTCCTCTGGCTGCGGCAGCTTCTCGAATGGCAGCAGGAAGTTCCGGATCCGAGCGAGTTCATCCACAGCCTCAAGCTCGATCTGTATCCGGAGGAGGTGTACACGTTCACGCCCAAAGGCGAAGTCAAGGCACTGCCCCGCGGCGCCACGCCGATCGACTTCGCTTACGCGATTCACACCGACGTCGGCCACACGTGCGTCGGCGCGCGCGTCAACGGGCGGATGGTTCCGCTGCGGACGCCGCTGCAGAGCGGAGACATCGTGGAGGTGGTCACCCGTGTCGGGAATCGGCCGAACCGCGACTGGTTGAATATCGTGGTCACCACGCGCGCGCGCAACAAGATCAAGCACTGCATCCATGTGGAGGAGAAGCTGCGCGCCGTCGAGCTCGGTCGAAAGTTGGTCGAGAAGGAGGTCCGTCGCTTCGATCTCAAGCCCAGGACGGTGCTGGACCCGGAAGCCGTGCACAGAGTCTGCGCGGCCTTCAGTGCCTCGAGGCCGGACGACCTCTATGCGGTCGTCGGCTACGGCAAGGTGTCGGCCCGCGCCGTGCTGGACGCGCTGGTTCCGCGTGAGGAGCGCGAGAAGCCGAAGTCGGACGCGTCCATCGCGTCGGTGGTGCGCCGGGTACTTCGTCCGAACCAGGGCACGATCAAGGTGCGCGGGTTCGACGACCTGATGGTGTTCCGGGCCGGCTGCTGCAACCCGATTCGCGGGGAGAAGATCGTCGGTTACGTCACGCGCGGCAAGGGCGTCTCGGTCCACTCGGCGAGCTGCCCGAACGTCATGAACCTCTTCTACGATCCGGAACGGCGGATCGACGTTGCCTGGGACAAGTCGAACGACGAGTCGACGTTCACGGTCTGCCTTACGATTCAGGTCGAGGATCGCCGCGGCATGATCGCCGACGTGACGGCACGCCTCGCGGACAAGCGGATCAACATCCTCCAGGTGGAAGCGTCAGCCAACGAGGACCAGCAGGGCCACATCAACGTGACGTTCGACATCAGCGACATGCAGCACCTGCAGCGTGTCATCAAGGTCGTACGGGCCGTGACCGGCGTGCTGGACGTAGAGCGCGTTCACCGTAAGCCGTAGCGTCGTCGGCCGCGAGACGAGGGGGGCGCAGCCTCAGTCGGCAAGCCGCACGATCGCGTCGATCTCGATCTGCGCGTCCTTCGGGAGACGCGCCACCTGGACGGCGGCGCGAGCGGGCGCCGGGTTCGCGAACCAGGTGGCGTACACGCGATTCATCGCCACGAAATCGTTCATGTCGGCGAGATAGACGGTCGTTTTCACGACGTCGTCGAACGTCGCGCCGGCCGCGCGGACGATCGCGTCGAGGCTCTGGAGCACCCGCTGGGTCTGCGCCGCCACGTCACCGTCAATCAACTCGCCCGTCGCGGGATCGATCGGCACTTGCCCGGAGACGAACAGGAAATCGCCGGCCCGGACGGCCTGCGAGTACGGGCCGATCGCGGCCGGTGCACCGCTGGACGTGATTGGGATCCGCGCCACGTGAAGTCCGGCTACGCGGCCTTCGTGATCCGGTTCGAGCGGATGCAGCGGGTGCAGACGCGCAGGCGCTTGACCCGGCCGCCGACGACGGCGCGGACCGTCTGGATGTTGGCCTGGAACCGCCGGCTCGTGACGTTGTGGGCGTGACTCACGTTACGTCCGAAGACCGGTCCCTTTCCGCACAATTCGCAGCGTTTCGCCATGGTGTTCACTCTCTCCCGCGTCGGAAACGGGAATTGTATCACCACGAACTGCTACGGGGGCAGGATCAGTCCGGAGGGCGTCGTCCGGTCCGCGGCGTCCGTAGCCGGAGCGCGATCCGTGCCGGCGCCGGCCGAGGTCCAGACGCGTCTGAGCATCGACAGGCAGGCGCGCTCTTCACCGCCGTCGTTCAGCGCGCGTCGCGCCTCGCGTGCCCCGGCTTCCACGCGCCGCAGGATACCGGCGGTGTCGTGGTCCGAGATGCGCGCACCGTTCGTACGGTCGGCTTCGATGAGCTGCTTCATCTGCAGAGCCAGCCGCTGCGCGGCGGCGGTGCTGGCGGAGTGCTCGTAGACGATGCCGCGACTCGCCGTCTCGTAGGTCTGGGCGAGGGCGACGGCTGCCCGCTCCACGTCGGCATCCACGAGACCGGGGGCGTCCGGCCGGTCGGTGGCCAGGTATTCGAGCACGATTGCGGTCAGCCGCTGCTGCGGAGCGGTCAGGCCGTCCAGCAGGGCGACGAGGAAACTCACGTCCCGCTCGCGCTGGCGCTGCACGACAGCCGGAGGATGCGCGGTCGCCGATTCCAGATATGCGCAATCCGGCGGGCAGGCGATCTGCGTTCGCCGCTTGGTCCCGCAACAGGCAGAGCAAATCGACTCCCCCAGCGCGGGACAGGAGCGGCGCGCTCGTCGGCGCCGGCAGAGCGGACAGGCAGGCTTGGCCATTGCTTCTCGTTACGGTGCCCCAGCTTGGCACAACGCGTAGCCGGGATCAACGTCGGCGTCGTTGTGGTTCGCCTGTCGGAGCTGCGGACGACTGTCCACTGGAGAGGGCGACCGATTCCGCGAAACCGAAAAGGGATCATTGTCGTCTAAGTGATTGTAGCCGGTTGGATCCCGGCACGTAGTTTGCTTTTCGTCGTGGCGGAAGGAGCCGTCATCATGAGCACTGAGACGAAGAACCGGATGGAGAAGGCCCGCTACGACGAGCTCAAGTACATGCTGGAGGCGCGACGCCTCGAGATCATCGGGGAAGTCCAGCACAAGATGCGCGATGTCCGGACGGAAGGGGCAGCGGCGCTGCTGCATGACGTTCGCGACGACGCCGAGACGTCCGAGGCCGACATCCAGGACGATATCGAGTTCGCTCTGCTGCAGATGAAGGCAGAGACCTTGAACAAGATCACCGAGGCGCTGTCGCGGCTCGACGAGGGGACGTTCGGCTACTGCTACGAGTGCGGGAAGGAGATCTCGAGCCGCCGGCTGCGTGCGTTGCCGTTCGCGGTACGCTGCACGGATTGCGAGACGATCCGGGAGGACGAGCTGGAGCGCGAGGTGCATGTCGCCCGTCGCGGGGCGGTATCATTGTTTGCCGATGTCGTCGGTTGATGTTCAGCTCCGGGAACTCGTGACCGGGGCGTCCCCGTCGCCGAGCGGTGCACGATGAAGGATGAGCCGACCCGTACGGACGCGCCGGAGGAGCGCGAGTTGTCGGTTCCTGCGGACCTGCCGGTCCTGCCGCTCCGCGACACGGTCCTGTTCCCCAGCTCGTTCATGCCGCTGGCGGTAGCGAGGAAGAGTTCCGTGCGTCTCATCGAGGCCGCCGTCGAGGGCGAGCAGCTCGTGGGGGTCTTCACGCAACGCGAGGCGTCGGTCGAAGAGCCGGGCCAGGAAGATCTCTACGGCATCGGGACGATCACGCACATCCACAAGATGTTCAAGCTGCCGGACGGCAGCCTGCGGCTCATCGTTCAGGGGCTGGCCCGCGTTACGCTCGACCGGATCATCGACTCGGAGCCTTTCCTGCGTGCGGCCGTGCGCGCCGCGGAAGAGGCGGTGTCCGAGGACGACCGTCTCGAGATCGACGCGCTGCAGCGAAACATCAAGAACAACTTCCAGCAGGTGGTGTCGCTTTCGCCCCTGCTCTCCGACGAACTGCAGGCACTCTCCGGGAACATCTCGGAGCCCGGCAAGCTGACCGACTTCATCGCGTCCAGCCTCACGACGCTGGCCACGAACGCCAGGCAGCAGATCCTGGAAGCGCTCGACGTCCGTTCCCGTATGGATCATCTGAACCGCATCCTGGTCAAGGAGCTCGAGGTGCTGGAGCTCGGTTCGAAGATCCAGTCCGAGGTGCAGTCGGAGATGGGCAAGAGCCAGCGCGAGTACTTGCTGCGCGAGCAGCTCAAGGCGATTCGGAAGGAGCTGGGCGAGAACGACGATCAGGCCAAGGAGATCGAGGAACTGCGGCAGAAGATCGAGGCGGCGGGCATGCCGGAGGCCTCGCTGAAGGAGGCGTTGCGCGAGCTCGACCGACTGTCGCGCATGCCGGTCGCCGCAGCCGAGTACACCGTGTCGCGCACCTACATCGACTGGCTGATCGCTCTGCCCTGGAATCGGCGGACCGAGGAGAAGATCGACCTGCCGCGGAGCCTGGAGACCCTCGACGGCGATCACTCGGGCCTGGAGAAGGCGAAGGACCGCATCCTCGAATACCTGGCCGTGCGCAAGTTGAACCCCGGCGTGAAGGGACCGATTCTCTGTTTCGTCGGCCCCCCCGGGGTCGGGAAGACATCGCTGGCCAAGGGCATCGCGGCGTCCATAGACAGGAAGTTGGTGCGCGTCTCGCTGGGCGGCATGCGGGACGAGGCCGAGATCCGCGGCCACCGGCGGACCTACATCGGCGCCCTGCCGGGGCAGGTCATGCAGGGGCTCCGCCGCGCCGAGTCCAAGAACCCGGTGTTCATCCTCGACGAGATCGACAAGCTGGGGATGGACTTTCGGGGGGACCCCGCGTCCGCGTTGCTCGAGGTGCTCGATCCCGAGCAGAACTCCACGTTCCGCGATCACTACGTCGACCTGCCGTTCGATCTCTCCGAGGTGCTCTTCATCACGACGGCGAACGTCCTCGATCCGATTCCGCCGGCGCTGCGGGACCGGATGGAGGTCCTCGAGCTGCCCGGATACACGGAGGAGGAGAAGCTGGTCATCGCGACAGAGCACCTCCTCGGACGCCAGATCGAGAACCACGGGCTGACGGCGGAGCAGGTCCGCTTCACCCCGGAGGCGGTCCACGCCGTCATTCGCGGTTATACGCGCGAAGCGGGAGTGCGCAACCTCGAACGAGAGGTCGGCGCCCTCTGCCGCAAGGTGGCGCGCCGGCGGGCCGAGGGGGACGAGTCGCCGGTCGAGATCACGGTGGAGACCGTGGTGGAGATGCTGGGTGCGCCGAAGTATCTCGATGAAGAGGTGGCGGAACGCACGAAGCGTCCCGGCGTGGCGATCGGTCTGGCGTGGACGCCGGTGGGCGGCGACGTGCTGTTCGTCGAGGCCCGCCGGATGAGCGGCAGCGGTACCCTGACCCTTACCGGGCACCTGGGCGACGTGATGAAGGAGTCGGCGCGGGCCGCGCTGTCGTGGCTGCGCGCGAACGCCGCCCGCTACGACATCGACCCGGCCTTCTACCGCGAGGCCGAGGTGCACCTGCACGTGCCGTCGGGCGCCATTCCGAAGGACGGGCCCTCGGCCGGGGTCACGATGGTCACCGCACTCGTCTCCGAGCTCACCGGGCGCCCCGTGCGCGGCGACCTGGCCATGACCGGGGAGATCACTCTCTCCGGGAACGTGCTCCCGGTCGGCGGCATCAAGGAGAAGGTCCTGGCCGCCCGCCGGCTCGGGATCGTCGAGGTCATCCTGCCGAAGCAGAACGACAAGCACGTGAACGAGGATCTCAGCGAGGATCTGCGGCGCGAGATCGACGTGCACTACGTTTCGATGATCGACGAGGTACTCGACCTGGCGCTGTTGCCCGCCCCGGCGGCGACGCCCCGCGCGGAGGACTCGACCACCGTCGCGCAGGTTCACGAGACCGTCCAGTAGTCGCTGAACGCGCCACGCTGGTCACGGCTTCGAGCCCCGGTCGAACCCCGGCTGCACCAGCCCCAAGCCCAGCGCAGTCTTCATGTCGGCCACCGGACTCTGGGCGACCAACCGCCGCGCCTCGCCCAGCGTGAAGATCCGCGGTTCGAGTACCTCGTCCGCGTCCAGTGCGAGGTCGGACGTGGCGGTGAGCCCGGTCAGGCGATAGAAGACCATCACCTCGTCGCAGTAGCCGGGGGTCGCATAGAACGCGCCGATACGCTCGACGGTCTCGGGTGTCCAGCCGGTCTCCTCCGCGCATTCGCGCCGCGCCGCCGCCTCCGGGTCCTCACCCGGCTCGACGTTGCCGGCCGGCAGCTCCAGGATCCAGCGATCGACGGCATAGCGGTACTGGCGGACCAGGATCACCCGCTCTGCATCTGGCATCGGCACGAGAATCACCGACGCCGGATGCCTGACGACGTCCATGGTGGTCTCGCGGCCGTTCGGCAGCCGAACGCGATCCTGGAGCGTGCGGAAGGCCCGACCCTGGTGGACGGGCCGGCTGTCGAGCGTGGTAGCGGCGCGTTCCTTCATGCCTGTTCCTCCGGCTCCGGCGGGAGCGGTGCAAGGTGGTGCCGGCCGGCGGCCCGTCTCCGCGTCACGGCGCGGATCTCGCCGGCCAGTCTCTCCAGGTCGTCCGGAACTGCGCACGAGATCGTGATGCGCTGGCCGTCCCGCGGGTGGGAGAACGCCAGCCGCGCCGCATGGAGAAAAGGGCGATCCAGTCGCTGCACGACCCTCAGGTGCGGCGGCGGGTGGCGCTTGAGACCCCCGTAGATGGAGTCGCCGACCACCGCATGGCCGATGGCGCTCAGGTGGACGCGGATCTGGTGGGTGCGGCCGGTGGCGATGGCCACGCGGACGAGCGTGACGCCGTCGAGCGGCTCGGCTGCCACCACCCGCGTTACCGCTTCACGCGCCCGGCGCGAACGCACCGAGATACGCTTCCGGTCGACCTGGTCCCGGCCGATCGGCAGGTCGATGCGGCGCCCCTGCTGTACCAGCCCCCAGACGAGAGCGACATATTCCTTTTCCACCTCCCGGTCGGCGAACTGCCGTGCGAGCTCGACGTGTGCCCGGTCGTGCTTGGCAATCACCATCACCCCGGACGTGCCGCGGTCGAGACGGTGCACGATGCCGGGTCGCAGCTCGCCGCCGATGCCGCTCAGATCCTGCACATGATGCAGGAGCGCGTTGACGAGGGTACCGTTCGCGTGGCCGGCGGCGGGATGCACGACCATGCCGGCCGGCTTGTCGACCACGACGAGATCCGCGTCGTCGTAGAGGATATCCAGGGCCAGCGCTTCCGGGCTTGGCGTCGCCGGGGCAGGTGCCGGGATGTCGACTCGCACGACGTCGCCGGCGCGGACGGCGACGCCGGGGCGCGCGGCGGTCCGGTCGAGCCCGACCCGGCCCTCCCTGATCAGCCGCTGGATCTGCGATCGGGTTCGGCCGCCGAGACGAGTCGCCAGAAACTGGTCGAGACGGCAGCCGGCGTCGTCGACCGGCACGTCGAGATCCATGTGCTCGGACGATGGCGGCTCGCCGCTGTCGCGGGTGGCCATGTTGGGAGTCCCTGGCGCCGTCGGTTGCCCCTCAGGCGCCGGCGTGCGCCGGCCGCGTCGGCCGTGTCGAGTCGCCCGCGCGGGCGAGCAGGATGAGCATCACGATGCTCAGCGGAACCAGCAGCACCGAGACGAACTGCGAGGTCGAGAGGATGTCGAAGACGATGCCGCGCGGATCGCCGCGGTAGAACTCGATGACGAAGCGCACGGCCGGATAGAGCAGCAGATAGGTCCAGAAGGTTCGGCCCGCGAAGGGGCGGTCCCGCCGCTCGAACGCGAGCAGGACGCCGAGGATGACGACGGCGGCGATCGATTCGTAGAGCTGCGCCGGGTGCAGGCTGACGTCGAGCGGCGTGCCGACGTTGGCTGCTGCCAACGGGTTCGTGAACGTGATGCCCCAGGGCAGATCCGTCGGGTGGCCGTAGCAGCAGCCCGCGAGCAGACAGCCGAGCCGGCCCACCGCCTGCCCGACCGCGATGCCGGGGGCGAACGCATCGCACGTCGTCCACAGCGGCAGGGCGTGCCGCCGCATGTACCAGAACGCCACCGCCACCGAGAGCAGCAGGCCGCCGTAGAAGACGCCGCCCGAACGGACCAGGGTCCACAGCTCCGCCGGATTGCGCGTGAAGTGATCGAACTCGACCAGGAACAGCAGCAGCTTGGCGCCGACCAGGGCGCTGACGATGATCGCGATCCCGAGATCCATGACCCGCTGCCCGTCGAGCCCGCGCGCCCGGCCGCGGGCCACCGCCACCTGCAGCCCGAGCAGGTAGGCCGACACCAGCAGCAGGCCGTACGAATAGATGCTGATCGGACCGAGCTCAAGCAGTTTCGGATACATGGGCGTTCAGGAGGACCATGTCGAGGATGAGGCAGCAGGCGCCGACGGTGATGCCGGCGTCGGCGACGTTGAAGGCCCAGAAGTGCCAGCTTCCCCAGTAGACGTCGACGAAGTCGACGACGTAGCCCGATGCGATGCGGTCGATGAGGTTGCCGATCGCACCCCCGATGATCGCGGCCAGCCCGAGTCGGGCGAGCGGCTGACCCGGCGGAACCCGACTCGCGTAGAACCCTATGGCGATCAGGGCGAAGAGGCCGATCGCGGTCATCAGCGCCCGCTTGAAGGGGATGTCGACTGCGTTCAAGAGCCCGAAGGCGGCGCCCGTGTTCCGGACGTAGCTGAAGTCGAGCAGCCCGGGAATGATGGTCACGCTCGAGTACAGCGGGAGCCAGGCGTGAACCATTGCCTTCGAGAGCTGATCGAGAAGCACGATCCCGGCGACGATGCCCAGCATCAGGCTACGCGATGGGAAGGCCGGGGTTGCCGTGCCGTTCGGACCGGGACCCGCGCCGGCAGGCGAATGTCCATCGGAAGCCGTGGAGGGCGGTGGCTCAGCCGACACTTTCCATTGTCTCCGACAACGCATCGACGCAGCGGTCGCAGAGGCCGGACGGATCCTGGTCGCTGACCGACGGCACGTAGCGCCAGCACCGGTCGCACTTGACGCCTCCGGCACGTTGCGTCTCGATGACCGCCGAGCCCTCCGGCTCGGTGAACTGCGCGCCGGCGGCGGCTGCAAGGCCGGCGTCCAGCGGCAACTCCGGATCCACCGCTACCGAGACGTCGGACGCGATGAACAACATCGCCAGATCCGCGGCGTATCGCTCGGCGAGCGCGGCCGTCGTCCCGTTGGCGCGCACCGCCACGGCGGCCTCGAGCGAGGTGCCGACCGTCTTCCGCTGCCGGAGCCGTTCGAGCTCGACGTTCACGGCGTCGCGCAGGGCCAGCAACCGCTGCCAGCGGACCAGCAGTTCGCGGTCCACCAGCGACTCGCAATCCGCGGGCAGATCGGCCAGGTGCACGCTGTCCTCGCGCGGACCCGGCAGGAAGCGCCACAGATCGTCGGTGGTGACCGGCAGGATCGGGGCGAGCAGGCGCGCCAGCCCGTCGGTCATCGTGTAGATGGCGGTCTGCGCCGACCGCCGCGCCTTCGACGCCGGTGCGAACGTGTAGAGCCGGTCCTTCGAGATGTCGACGTAGAACGCGCTCAGATCCACGGTCAGAAAGTGGTTCACCGCATGGGAGATCGGCTGGAACTCGTAACGCTCGTAGGCGGCCAGGATGGTGCAGGCGATCTCTCCATAGCGGGCCAGGGCGTAGCGGTCCACCTCCTCGAGCTCGGCGACCGGCACCCGGTCGGTGGCGGGGTCGAAGTCGAACAGATTGGCCACCAGAATGCGCAGCGTGTTGCGGATCTTGCGGTACGCCTCGACCACGCGCGCAAGGATCTCGTCGCCGAGGCGCATCTCCTCGCGGTAGTCGACCATCGCGACCCAGAGCCGCAGGATCTCCGCGCCGTAGCGCTTGATGATTGTCTTCGGGTCGATGATGTTGCCGACCGATTTCGACATCTTGCGGCCCGTCGCGTCGACGACGAAGCCGTGGGTCAGCACCTCCCGGAAGGGCGCCGCGCCGCGAGTGCCGAGCCCGACGAGCAGCGAGCTGTGGAACCAGCCCCGGTGCTGGTCGGAACCCTCCAGATAGAGGGTCGCCGGCCACCCCAGCTCCGGCCGCTGGCCGAGCACCGCCTCGTGACTCGATCCCGAATCGAACCAGACGTCCAGAATGTCGCCCTCGCGCTCGAACGTCCGGTTTCCGCATGACGGACAGGCGAAGTCCGGCGGCAGGAACTCGCCGACGTCGCGCTCGTACCAGGCGTCGGCGCCGTGCTTCTCGAACACGGTTGCCGCCTGCTCGGTCAGGGACATCGTCAACGTCGCCTCGCCGCACGACGTGCAATAGAACGCCGGAATCGGCACGCCCCACGACCGTTGACGCGAGATGCACCAGTCGGGCCGGTTGGCCACCATGTTGTGGATCCGCTCTTCCCCCCAGGCGGGAAACCACTCGACGCCCCGGATGGCGTCGAGCGCCCGCTGCCGCAGCTCGCCGCGATCGAGGGCGATGAACCACTGCGAGGTGGCGAGGAAGATGACCGGATTGTGGCAGCGCCAGCAGTGGGGGTACGAGTGTTCGAGATCGGACCGGCGCCAGAGCCGGCCGCGCTCGGCGAGAGCGGCTTCCACCTGGGGGTTGGCCTCGAAGACCCCCAATCCGCCGAACAGGCCGACGTCGTCGGCGAAGTGGCCGCCCGGTCCGACCGGCGCGTAGACGTCCAGGCCGTACTTGACCCCCGTGCGGAAGTCGTCGGCGCCATGGCCCGGCGCGGTGTGCACGGCGCCGGTGCCCTGATCGAGAGTGACGTAGTCGGCCAGCACCGCGACCGAATCACGATCGTACAGCGGGTGCCGGAACCGCAGCCCCTCCAGCTCGGCTCCCCGGAACGTCGCGAGCGGAGCCTCCAGCGCTCGGCCGGTCTGCGCGGCAACGCGGGCGGCGAGCGGCTCGGCGACGATCACGGCGCCCGTCTGTCCGTCGGGGGCCACCGTCTCGTACGCCGCGTAGGTCACCTCGGGGTGGAAGGCGACGGCCAGATTCGACGGAATGGTCCACGGGGTCGTCGTCCAGATGAGGACCGCCGCGGCGCGGTCGGCCAGGGCCGGCGCCAGCGCCCGCAACGCCGGTTCACTCTCGGCGGAGAGCGGAAACTCGACGAAGATCGACGGCGACTTGTGCGGCTCGTACTCGACCTCCGCCTCGGCCAGCGCCGTCCGGCACTTGATGCACCAGTGCACCGGCTTCTTGCCGCGGTAGACGAGGTCCTGCTCCACGAACCGGCCGAGCGCGCGAACGATTGCCGCCTGGTAGGAGTGGCGCATCGTCAGGTACGGCGCGGGCCAGTCGCCGAGAACGCCGAGCCGCTTGAAGCCGTCGCGCTGAACGTCGACGTAGCGCTCCGCGTACCGCCGGCACTCGCGGCGCACCTCGGCGACGCTCATCTCACGCTTCCGCCTGCCCAGCTCGCGGTCCACGCGCAGCTCGATCGGCAGCCCGTGGCAGTCCCAGCCCGGCACGTAAGGCGCGTCGAACCCGGCCATCGTGCGCGCCCGGACGATGATGTCCTTCAGGATCTTGTTGAGCGCCGTGCCGACATGGATCTCGCCGTTGGCGTACGGCGGCCCGTCGTGGAGGACGTAGCGGGGCGCTCCGCGCCGCCGCTCCCGGATCCGCCCGTACAGATCCGTCTCCTCCCAGCGTGCGATCGCGTCGGGCTCGGTGGTCGGCAGGCCGGCCTTCATCCGAAAACCGGTCCGCGGCAGGTTCAGGGTTTCTTTCCAGTCGGGCATGGCGAGGCGGCGCGCGCTACGTACAACTTGGCGCCAGCGGTACCGCTCGTCTCAATTGTAGTGCAAATATAATGGTCCTCATGCCGGTCGGGACGCCCCCCGCGCCGCGCGCCGCCCGCCCCCGCACCGGCCCCGCGCGGCGCATCGACGCGGTCTTCTTCGACGTAGACTTCACGCTCATCCATCCCGGACGCGCCTTCGACGGCGAGGGCTACCGGGCCTTCGCCGAGCGCCACGGGCTGCAGGTCGATCCGCTGCGGTTCGACGGCGCGGTGAGCGAGGCGTTGGTGGAGCTCGACCGGCCGCGGGACCAGGTCTACCGGCCCGAGCCGTTCCTGCGCTACGCGGGACGCGTCCTGACGGAGATGGGCGCCTCCGGGGCCGGGATCGAGGCGTGCGCGCAGGAGATCTACGACGAGTGGGCCCTGTGCCGCCACTTCGCGCTCTACGACGACGTCATGCCGGCGCTGGCGGCGCTGCACGGAGCCGGCTACCGTATCGGGTTGATCTCCAACACCCACCGCTGCCTGGAGTCGTTCCAGTCCCATTTCAAGCTGCAGCCTTTCATCACGGCCGCGGTGTCGTCGTCGGATCACGGTTTCCTGAAGCCGCACCCCAGCATCTTTCGCGCCGCCCTCGACCGCGTCGGGACGTCCGCGGCGGACGGGCTCATGGTGGGCGACAGCATGACGCACGACGTCGACGGGGCCCGCCGGGTCGGCATGGCGGCGGTGCTGCTCGTCAGATCCGGGCAGGCGCCGGAGACCGCAGGAGACATTCCGGTGATCCGGACGCTCGCCGAGCTGCCGACCCTGCTCGCCGAGGCGTACGGCGAGTTCCCATGACGATGGAGAAGCGCGGCGCCGCTACCCCGGCGGCCAGGTCATGTCCCGGCCGGCGAGCAGATGCAGGTGGATGTGGAACACGGTCTGGCCCGCCGCGGCGTTGCAGTTGAACACCGTCCGGTAGCCTTCTTCCGCATGGCCGCGGTCGGCTGCGATCCGGCTCGCCAGGTGCACCATCTTGCCGACCAGGTCCGCGTCGCCGGCGGTCAGGTCGTTGAGAGTGGAGATGTGTCGCCGCGGGATGATGAGGACGTGGGTGGGCGCCTGCGGGTTGATGTCGCCGAACGCGACGAGGTGGTCGTCTTCGTGAACCAGGTCGCTCGGAATCTCGCGGGCAGCGATCTTGCAGAACAGGCAGTCGGCCATGGGGGTCTCGCAATCAGTCGACGGTGGTCATCGAGAGCGGGCGGCGGCGATCACGGCGGTCCGGGGAATGCCCTGAAGGTCGGGTCGAATGTCCAGCAATTCCATTCCCCCGGCCGTGGCGACGAGAGCGCGGAGCGCGTCGGCCTGACCCATGCCGATCTCGACGACGACCCGCGCGTCGGGGTTCAGCCTGCGCGGTACGGCGTGCAGCAGCTCACGCAGCGGGCCGAGGCCGTCGGGTCCGCCGTCCAGGGCGGTCCGGGGTTCGTGGAGGCGCACCTCGGGGGCCAGCGAAGCCAACTCGCCCGTCGGGACGTAGGGCAGATTCGCCACCAGCAGGTCGATCCCCGCGCCGCCGTTCGGAGCGGGCCCGGCCAGCCAGTCTGCGAGCGGAGCCTCCACCCAGAAGATGCGGCCGGCGACGCCGTGCGCGGCCGCGTTTCGGCGGGCCAGGACCAGCGCCTCGGGCGAGACGTCGACCGCCGTCACCGTCGCCCGCGGGAACTCGCGCGCGAGCGTCACCGCGAGACAACCGGATCCGGTCCCGACGTCGGCGATCTCGACCGGCGCGTCCCGGCGCTCGCCGAGCAGCTCGACCGCGGTCTCGATGATCAGCTCCGTCTCCGGGCGCGGCGTCAGCACCGCCGGCCCGACCGCGAACGCAAGACCCCAGAACTCGCGGCGCCCGGTAATGAACGAAACCGGCTCCCGCTGCTTCCGGCGCGCGGCCAGTGGTGCATAACGGGTTTCGAAGCCCGGCGGCGCGGGACCGCGGCATCGCGCCAGCCAAGTGGCGCGATCCCAGCCCAGAGCGTATCGGGCCAGGACCTCGGCGTCGGCCGCCGCCTCGGAGCGTGCTATGCCGGCGCGCGCGAAGCAGTCCCGCGCCCGCGCCACCCGGTCGACCAGGAGCACTGCGCCGTCGCCCGCGCGCGGGCTCGTCACGCGGGCGTTGCCTCTTCTTCCGACTTGAGCTTCTCGGACTGGTAGTGGGTGACGACGGTTTCCACGAGGTCGCCGAGATCGCCGGCCAGCACCTCCGGCAGCCGGTGGGTCGTGAAGCCGATGCGGTGGTCGGTGATCCGGTTCTGGGGGAAGTTGTAGGTGCGGATCTTCTCCGAGCGCTCGCCGGTGCCCACCTGTCCCCGGCGGTCGCTGGCGATCTCGGACTGCTGCCGCTGCAGCTCGATTTCGTAGAGGCGCGACCGTAGCACCTTCATCGCCTTCGCCTTGTTCTTGATCTGCGACTTCTCGTCCTGCTGCGAGACGACCAGTCCGGTCGGCAGGTGGGTGATGCGGACCGCCGAGTATG
Source organism: Vicinamibacterales bacterium (assembly GCA_965222905.1). GTDB lineage: Bacteria > Acidobacteriota > Vicinamibacteria > Vicinamibacterales > UBA8438 > WTFV01. The sequence continues at coordinate 2,565,526 of OZ244976.1, forward strand.
TCGTGTTGACACTCTGGCCGCCGGGACCGCTGGAGCAGAACGTGTCGATCCGCAGGTCCTTGGCGTCGATCCTGATGTCCACCTCCTCGGCTTCCGGGAGCACTGCGACGGTGGCGGTGGACGTGTGGATGCGGCCGCTCGCCTCGGTGCTCGGGACGCGCTGCACCCGGTGGACGCCGCTCTCGTACTTGAGACGGCTGTAGACCCGCTTGCCCTCGATCAGCGCCACCACCTCCTTGATGGCGCCGACGCCGGTCTCGTTGGACGACAGCACCTCCACGCGCCAGCCCTGATCCTCGGCGAATCGCTGGTACATGCGGAAGAGGTCGGAGGCGAACAGGCCCGCCTCGTCGCCGCCGGTGCCGGCTCGGATCTCCAGAACGACGTTCTTCTCGTCGTTCGGATCCTTCGGCAGCAGCAGCACCTTGATCGCGCCCAGGAGCTCGTCGCGGCGCTCTTCGAGGGCGCTCAGCTCCTGCTCGGCCAGCTCGCGCAGATCGTCGTCGTCGCCGGCGGCGAGTTCCCGCGTCTCCGCCAGCTCCTCCACGACCGCCTTGTATACGCGGAACTGCTCGACGAGCGGCCGTATTTCGGACAGCGACCGGGTGTGCCGGCGGTACTCCTGCTGGTCGGCCTGCACCGCCGGATCGGCGATGAGCGCCATCAGCTTGTCGTACCGCGCTTCGATCCCCTGCAGCTTGTCGAACATGGCGGATCAGCCTCCCGAAACGGGCGGCAGGAACGCGATCTCGTCGCCGTCGGCGATACGGGCTTCCATGCGTGCGTACTCGGCGTTGACGGCGACTGAGACCGCACCACGGTAGGCGGCGAGCTCCGGGTGCTCGTCCGCCAGCAGTTTCCAGACGGTACCGGCGGTTGCCTCCCCGGGCAGATCACGCGCCAGATCGGAAGCGCCGGCGATGTCGCGCAGCCGGGCGAAGAGTCGAACCGTTACGCGCATGCCGCCTGCAGTGCCCGCTCGCGGGCCTCCTCGTCGTCGGGATCGGCGGTGGCGCCTTCGATCCAGACGTCCCCGCCCTCGAAGAACTCGTGTTTCCAGATCGGCGTGATCTGCTTGATGCGCTCGATGGCGTAGCGGCAAGCCGCGAAAGCGTCCGCGCGATGCGGGGACGCGGCGGCGATGGCGACGCTCGCCTCGCCGATTGCCAGCCTCCCGATGCGGTGGTGCACGGCGACGCAGGTGTCCGGCCAGCGCTCGGACGCCTCGGCCGCAATGCGCTCGAAGGACTTCACCGCCAGCGGCTCGTACGCTTCGTACTCCAGCCGGTCGACGCGGCGGCCCTGGTTCTCGTTGCGCACGGTGCCCAGAAAAGACGTGACGGCGCCTGCGCTCGCCGGCGCGTTCGCCAGCCGACGCGCGACGAGATCCATGATCGGTTCCAGTTCCAGCGGCTCGGTGGTGACCACGAAGGCCGGCGCCCCCATGTCTTGGCAGTATAGCAGTCCATGGCGACGGTCCCGCTGCATTCGACCGGTGATGCGCCCCCGCCTGGACCGCGGTCCGCCTCGGTCGAGGATGTCCGATATGCTGCTTTGAGCGGGCACGCGGGCGGTCAGGCCGCGTGCGGACCGGGTTCTCCTGCAGTCGCCGCGCCGCGCCGGCCATGGCCGAGCACGCTGCCGCCGCGGCCGACTCGATGGGCTCGCCGGATCGCCGCGGCGACGTACCGTTGCGCGTCTTCCGCGGCCGCGGGCAAGGCACGCCCCGTGGCGAGGCCGGCGGTCAGGGCGGCGCTGAACGTGCAGCCGGTGCCGTGGGTACCGCTGCCGGCGGCGCCGCCCACGCGCACCGTCGCGATCTCGACGGCGCCGGTGCCGTCGTCGAGGACGTCGACGACGGTGTCCGTCCCGCCCAGGTGTCCGCCGGTGACGATGACGGCTGCCGCTCCAAGGTCGCGGATGCGTCGCGCCGCCTCCCGCGCCGCAGCGAGCGAAGTGACTTTTGCGCCGCTGAGCCGCTCCGCCTCCATCCGGTTCGGCGTCACGACCGCGGCCAGCGGCAGGAGCCTTGCCTTCAGGAGGCGGAAGCCGCTCTCGTCGAGCAGGAGGCTGCCGCTCGTCGACACCAGGACCGGGTCGACGACCGGACGGATGGCCAGCGCCTGCAGCCGCTCGCAGACGACCTCGACGATTGCTCCGTTCGCGAGCATCCCGGTCTTGGCCGCCGCGATGGAGAAGTCGGCGGCGACGGTCGTGATCTGAATCGCAACGACGCCCGGCGGCAGCGGGTGCGTACGGCAGATCTCCCGCGTGTTCTGCGCGGTGACGGCGGTGACGGCGCTCAGTCCGTGGACGCCGTACGCGGCGAACGTCCGTAGGTCGGCCTGGATGCCGGCGCCGCCGCCCGAGTCGCTCCCGGCGATGGTCAGGGCGGCGTGCATGGCGGGCGGGCGTCTATCCGGCCGGCGGGCTCGGGTCGTTGCGGACGAAGACCAGCAGGTACTGGTAGCGGAAGTCGTCCTCGCGCGCCAGCAACCGGAAACCGGCCGCCTGGGCATCGCGGACGACCGTTTCGGGCTCGACCCGCTGATCGAGCGGGGGGCCCGGGCCGCCGCCGCCGAGCCTGTACTCGACGATGCCGACCCTTCCCCCCGGCTTCAGCCGGGGCATGACGTTCCGCAGCAGCGTGACCGGATCCTCGACCTGGCCGTACACCTCGACCATCAGCAACGCGTCGATAGGACCGGGCAGCAGCGGGTTGCTGGCGGTGCCGATGACCGTCTGCACGTTGGTCAGTCCCGCGCGCCTGACGCGCCGGTTGATCGACTCGATCATCTGGGGCTGGATGTCCTCGGCGTAGACGAGACCGTTCGGGCCGACGCGCTGGGCCAGCCGCACGGTGAACCAGCCGCCGCCGGCCCCGACGTCCGCCACCACCGCGCCGTCGAAGATGCCGAGGGCGTCCATGATGAGCTCCGGCTCCTGCCAGGCGTCCCGGTCCGGTCCTTCCAGCACGCCGAGGTCTTCCGGCGGGAAGAGCCGGCCGTGGGCGGGGCGGACCTGCGCCTGGGCGACGGCGAGGCACACGACCAGGAAGGCCGCGAACAGCCCGGCCGCCAGTCGCGCCGCGGCGCGTGTCGTCGCGCTCATTCTCCTATCCTACGACTCTCCCGGGCACGGCGCATCCGGTTCGGTGACCGGCCGCATCGAGGGCCGCGCGTATCCACGTCCGGCCGCGAGCACGTCGAGGTCGCTGGTCTCCAGGTCGAGCACCGGCAGAATCGCGAACGGCGTTGCCGCGGGCAGCTCGACCTGCTTCAGGTAGCCGCCGCACGCGCGGCAGAACTCGATGCGCCGTCCGGTCTGCGCTTCGTCGGCGGCCGCGGTGAGGAACGCGGTCCCCGATTCCGCGCAATAGACGCAGGCGTCGGCCCGAAGCCTCCAGTCGGCCCCGCAGAAAGAGCAACGCGCGTGGCGCGTGCCGTCCCGCGCCTCAGCCAGCGCCGGCCAGGATCCGCAGGCGGGACACTCGCCGCGCGACCACCCGCGCAGGGCGTCCCGCACCTCGGGCGGGGCGGAAGTGACGGACACCAGCGCGTCGTGCTGGAGCCGGTGGGCCACCGGTCCGACGGCGAGCTCGGCTACCAGCCAGACCAGATCCGGGGCGACCCCGACGTGGTTCGCGCGCTGGCGGATGGCCTCCTGCCGGCGGGCGAGAGAGGCACGCAACAGCGACCCGGGCTCTACCTCGCCCCGCTCGATGACCGTGCGCACGCGCCGCGCCGGGTCGCCGGCGCCGCCGGCGATGAAGTCGTCGCAGAATCCCAGGAGGAACGGTAGCAGGCGGTCGACGTCGATATCGACCGCGAGATCCAGTACCGGAGCTCGTTGCCGTCCCAGGCGTTCGAGCAGATCCATGGGCGCTGCGCTGGTTCCGCGGGCGATCAGGGCAGCCTCGGCCATCAACTCCACGCTGCGCGTCACGAGCACCCGCTGCATGTCGACGGCGGCGCCGAGCTCGGGCCGCGCGTCGGCGAGCCGCAGCCAGCGCCGTTCCGCGTCATCCAGTGGATCGTCGTGCACCATGCGGCGCCAGTATCGCACGGCCGCGAGGCGTGTTCACGCCGAGAGGAGGCGCGCTATACTGTGGTACGCACTTGGGGAGATGATCGAAGTGGCTGAAATGACTACGCTTGTGAGCGGGCTGGTGGACGTGACCGACGCGGCGGCAGGCAAGATTCAGGCGCTGCTGGCCGAGGAGCAGAAGAACGAAGCCGGATTGCGCGTGTTCGTTCAGGGCGGCGGCTGCTCCGGGTTCCAGTACGGGTTGATGATCGAGGAGGGCTCCGGGGACGCGGACTCGGACAGGATTTTCGAGTCCAACGGCGTCAAGCTCTTCGTGGATCCGATCAGCGTGCGCTACCTTTCGGGAGCCGAGGTGGACTTCGTCGACAATCTCACGGGCGGCGGTTTCACCATTCGCAATCCGAATGCCAAGACGACCTGCGGGTGCGGACAGTCTTTCGGTGTATAGGCGTCGCCGGTTCAGGCAGGCTCGCCGGCCGGTCCGCGACATCGTGGCCCGGCTTGCAGCCGGCTGATGCGAGAGATGGATCCGCAGTCCGAGTACGTAGATCGCCTTCGTCCTCCCGGTGGCCGGCGATCGAGCAAACGCGATCTGATCGTCAACGTCTTCCTGCAGCAGGACGGGCATCTGAGTGCGGACGACTTGGTGGACGTCGTGCGCCGCGACGGCCGGAAAATCAGTCGCGCCACGGTTTACCGCACGCTGCAGTGGATGGTCGAGGCGGGCATCGCCCGCAAGGTCGACTTCGGCGAGGGCCGGTTCCGGTTCGAGCACTCCTACCGCCACCCTCGGCACTTCCACCTGATCTGCAAGAGCTGCAATCAGTCGTCGGAGTTCCTGTCGTCGGATATCGAGGGGTTGATCGAGGAGATTTCGTCGGCGCGGGGGTTCGAGGCAAGCAAGAGCGTCGTTCAGATCTACGGCATGTGCGATGCCTGTCGGACCGGCCGGCGCGCGCCGCTCCACACGGTGACGACCGAGTCGCTCTTCGCCAGGGATGCCCTGCGTATCGCGATTGCCACGGAGCGCAGCGGGCTGGAGTTCTACCGGCGTGCCGCGCGCCTGACGAAGGATGCCCGCGGCCGTCAAGTGTTCCGGAAGCTGGCCGAAGAGGAGAAAGAGCATCTCGCCACGTTGGAGGCGCGCTACGCGGAGCTGCTCAAACAGGATCCGCGCCTCGAATCGCATCCGACGTTTCTGTTCTTCAAGGGCGCGGCGAACGGTCTGTTCGCGGTAGGCGTCGACGAGCTGTCGCGCGGCGTCGACGACAGGGCGGCTCTCAAGATCGGCATTCGTTGCGAGCGCGGATCGCATCGTTTCTTCAAGCGCTACGGTGAACGGTTCGAGGATTCCGAGGGCAAGCGCATCTTCCTCGAGTTCGCCGAGGAGGAACGCGAGCATCTGGAGCTTCTGATGCGCGAATATCGCGCGCTCCGCGCCCGGCAGTCGAAGACCCCGGAAGAACCCGCCGCCAAGCGGACGTAGCGCCCGGGTGCCTGACGCCGCGCCTCCGGGCGCCCCTCGCACCCTTTCGGCGGCCTGCGGTCCGGCAAATATCGTCCATGATCGACCTTCACACGCATACGACGGCCTCTGACGGTGCTCTGGCGCCGCGTGCACTCGTCGAACGGGCGTACGATGTCGGAATCCGGACCCTCAGCGTGACGGATCACGACACGCTCGCCGGGATCCCCGAGGCGGCGGCGGAAGCGGCGGCGCGCGGCATGGAGTTCCTGCCCGGCATCGAGATCACGGCCGTCCACAACGCTCGTGACGTCCACATGCTGGCCTACTTTCTCGATCCGGAGCCGGCGGGATTGGCGCCCTTCCTCCAACGTCAGCGGCAGGACCGCACGCGACGGGCGCGGGAGATGTCCGCCCGACTGGAGGCACTCGGCGCGCCGATCGACATGGATGACCTCATCGTCGATTCCGAAGCAGCCGGCAAGGCGGTCGCCCGCCCGACCGTGGCCCGCGCGCTGCTCGATGCCGGCCATGTCACGAGCCTGCAGCAGGCCTTCGACCGCTGGCTGGCACACGGCAGGCCCGCCTACGTGCCCCGCTCCGGCGTGTCACCGGCCGAGGTCGTTCGTCTCGTGACCCGATCCGGCGGCGTTGCCGGCTTGGCGCATCCCGGACTGCTGCGCAGGGATGGCCTCATTCCGGAGCTCGTGGATGCGGGCCTTGGCGCCATCGAGGTCTACCACAGCGACCACGACGCCGGTGCGCAATCGCGCTACCTGCGTCTCGCGGGCCAGCACGACCTTGCCGTGTCGGGCGGCTCGGACTTCCACGGCGACGACCACCCGAGGGCTCGCTGCTTCGGCAGGGTCGGTCTGCCGCGCGAGCTGTTCATGCCGCTGTTCCAGCGGGTTGTGGAGGCACATGGCACCCTGCCCGAGCAGTCGGCGCAGTCGGAGGCGGCGCAATGACGGCGGCGCTGATCACCGCGACGGTGCTGGGGATCGGCGGTCTCGGGTACGTGACCGTCGTCGGCTTTTTCGTGTCCGCCCCGGAGCAGGTTTCACGCCACGTGACGTTCGCGATCTTCTTCACGTTCATCACCTTGCTGGCCCATTCGATGACGATGTTCTACCTGATCGGCAAGGGGAAGGCGATTCGCGAGGCGGTGACCGACGGCGGGCTGTCCGATGAGCTGCACCTCGCGGTCGCCCGCGCGCGCCGTCCCGTCTTTTCGATCGGCACTCTGGCCATGGGGCTGACGATGCTCGCGGCCATTCTCGGCGGAGGTGTCGACACCGACGTCCTGCCGGTCGTCGTTCACTCCTTGCCGGCCATCCTGGCGTTCGTCACCAACCTCCTGGCGTTTCGCGCCGAACTGACCGCGCTGGCCACCGCGGTGGATTCCGTCACCGAGGTCAACCGGTTGCTGGAGTGACACGGCTTCTCCTGTTCGACATCGACGGGACCCTGCTCCTGTCCGGCGGGGCGGGCACGCGCGCTCTGAACCGGACGTTCGAGGAGCTGTTCGGCGTCGCGGGCGGGTTCACCGGCATTCCGGTGGCGGGGCGTACGGACCCGCTCATTCTCGGAGACGCTCTCGACCGCGCCGGGATCGTGGCCGACGCGGCAGCGCGGGAGGGATTCCTCGCTCGCTACTGCGAGCACTTCGAGCGGGAGATTGTCTACCCCGGTCCCCGGAAGGGACTCATGCCGGGGGTGCGACGTCTGCTCGACCGCTTGCAGGAGCGCCCCGACGTGGCGTGTGCGCTGGTGACCGGCAACGTGGCGCGCGCGGCCCGCATCAAGCTGGAGCACTTCTCGGTCTTGCGCTACTTCGCCTGCGGCGCGTACGGTGACGATGCCCCGCGGCGCGACGATCTCGTGCCGATTGCCGTCGAACGGGCCAGGCGCGCGGGCATCGACGTGAACTCGCCGAGCCGGGTCGTCGTCATCGGGGACACGCCGCAGGACGTGCAATGTGCTGCGGCAGCCGGCGCTCGGTCGGTAGGCGTGGCGACCGGACCCTTTACCGAGACGGAACTCCAGCGGGCCGGAGCTGCCGCCGTCCTTCCGGACCTGACGGATCCGAACCGGTTCCTCGTCGCTGTCGGCTGAGCCGCAACGCTTCCCGGATCGAAGCGTAGGAGTTGGCGGAAGCGCCTGGGAGTCGAACCCAGCCCCCCCGCGCTAGCGGGGAGCGACCGATTTTGAAGACCGGGAGGGCCACCGGGCCCCGTTCGCTTCCCTGCGGTGGACTGGTTTGGATCCGGCGGGCAGGCGCAGGCCGTACGACCACCTCGAAATCACACGCGCAGCCAACATTGGCGCGCGCATGTGCGAAGCACGACGTGACGACTTGCCTGGGACGCGAGTTGGGGACGACGGGCCTCTCGACTAGCTTTCGAGCAGGCGAACTTCTCCTGCGCGCGGCCCCTTCTCCGACTGCTCGGGAGTGAACTCGACACGCTGACCTTCACGCAGAAGCTCGAACACGGCGCTGCGCACCGCGCTACGGTGGAAGAAGTGCTCGATACCGCCTTCGTCGCGGATGAACCCGAAACCCTTGTCGATCAACAGACGTGCAATAGTGCCGCTCGGCATGCCGTTCCTCCGCGGGAGCGCGCCTCCAACCGAATCGGCGGACACCACGCTCCCTTGAGCCGCCTGCATCCGCGCCACCGTTCCCCCGAACCCCGGACACTCCAAGCGTCCCCGACGGCTTCAGCGCGCATGCGTAACTGGAAGCAGGAGTCTAGTAACGTCGCTGTGAGAAGTCAACCACGTTTTGGATCCCACGTGGCGGATCGGCCGCGCCCCTACCCTGCGTCGGAGGCCGTCGCTTTCGGCGGCTGCGGCTTCGGTTTCTTGGGGGGTGGGTACGTGGTCCAGAAGTTCCGTCCGCACGCCGCGCATTTCCAGAACTGCTGCGGCGGCCACGGCTGCCCGGGCGCGGGGTCCCGGAGCTCCATCTGATTGCCGCATCGCTGGCAGCGGATCCGGATGTCCACGTTACCGTTGCTCATGGCGCAGATTCTAGTGCGCGCCATGGTCGTTTTCAACCGGACATGCGTCACGACGCCGAACCGGCGGCCGGCGCTTCGACGCGGGCGACGATTATCGGGCTACGATCGCGCCGTGACCGTGCCAGGGATGATCCTCACTGGCGGTCGGTCGTCGCGCATGGGACGTCCCAAGGCGCTCCTTCCGGCCGATGCCCGGGACACGTTCGTCAGCCGGCTGGTGCGTACGTTGCGTGAGGCCGGCGTGGACGACCTCGTGATCGTGGCCGCGGTCGACGGGCCGATCGATGCCATCCGAACCGCGCTGGCCGTTTCCCCGCCGGAGCCGCGCATCGTCCTCAACCCGGATCCGTCTCGAGGTCAGCTCTCGTCGCTTCTCGCCGGCCTCCAGGCGCTCGACGGCCCCGGGGTGGACGCACTGCTGGTGACGCTGGTCGACGTTCCTCTGGTGGGCGTGTCCACCGTTCGCGCCCTGCTGGAGGCGTACGCGCGGACGCGCGCCCCGGTCGTGCGTCCGTTGCGGCCGAGCGACTCCGCGCATGGTCATCCAGTCGTGTTCGACAGGTCGGTCTTCGATGCCCTGCGTGACGCCGACCCGCACTCGGGAGCGAAACCGGTCGTCCGCGCGCTCGGGGCGGAGGTCGAGAACGTCCCCGTCGACGACCGGGGGGCGTTTCTCGATATCGACACGCCCGCCGACTACCGTCGCGTCTTCGGGCGACCGGTGCCGGCGAATCTCCCGGCGCGTTGATCGGACGCGCGCGGTTCCCTAGAATGTAGGTGGGCGGTCACGCTCCGGATGTGGGCCAGTGGCGCAGTTGGGAGCGCGCGTGAATGGCATTCACGAGGTCACGGGTTCGAACCCCGTCTGGTCCACCACTTCTCACGCCCAAATAGCTGAAACCGATGCCTCGGGAGCGTCATCCGACCTTCCGCGACGTCAGTACATGGTGAACATGCGCTGAACCTCGCCGCCGTCGCGGGTTCTGGCAAGCGCCAGCATCAGCAGCACGCGCGCCTTGACCGGCGAGATGCTCTCTCCGGAGACGCGTCGCGGCGCGTCGGGCGAGTCCGCCGGTCCGTTGCGCGCTCCGACCCGCCGGAGGCGTCCCGGCACTCTGCCGCCTCCCGTTCTGCTGGCTATGACTACCACCGCGCCGTCGGCGATCACCTCCTCGATCGCGTCGGCCTGCGCCGGGGTCGTCGCGCCCGCGCCGGCCGCGGCGATTACCATGCCATCGGCGCCGAGGTCCCGGGCCGCGCGGATGAGGTCACCCGACGCCCCGACGTAGCTGGTCAGAAGGACCACGCGCGGCAGCCGATCCAGCCCGGCGACGTCGAATTCGGTCCGCCGCGTGTGCCGGCGAACCGGACGCCGGTAGTACTCGATGCGGTCCCTGTCGACGACGCCGAGCACGCCGTTGCGTCCCGAGTCGAAGCTGTCCAGTCGTTGCGCATGCGTCTTGCGCACGTCGCGCGCGGCGTGGATCTCCCCGTTGATGACGACGACCACGCCGCGGTTGCGGGAGGCCGGCGCGGCGGCGACGCGGACGGCATCGAGCAGATTCGCCGCGCCGTCGTATCCGGGAGCATCCGGGGGGCGCATCGCACCCACCACGGCAATGGGCCGGTCGGTCTTGACGGTCAGGTTGAGGAAGTAGGCGGTCTCTTCGAGTGTGTCGGTCCCGCTCGTCACGACGACGCCGGCCAGATCGCGCCGTGCAGCGAAGAGACGGTTGAGACGCCGGGCCAGCGCGAGCCAGTCCTCGACCGTGAGCGAGCTGCTCGGCAGGTTCGCGAACTGCTCGGTCTCGACCTCGGCGTAACGTTCCACCGCCGGGATCAGATTCGCCAGCTCAGCGGCCGTCAGCCGGCCGTCGGGGTGATTGGCGATGGTGCCGCCGGTGGCGACGAGGCGGACCGTGGCGCGGGGGCGGAATTGCGCGCATTCGACGGCGACCGGCACGGCCGCCAGCCAGATGCCGGCCACCGCCGGCAGCAAACCTCGAAGACTTCTCGCGGTGCGGGCCAACCCACAGCTACTATAGCGAATCCGCCGCGACGCCATGGGCGTGCGAGAGCCAACTGACGAGCGCGTCGAGAGCGTCGCGCGGCGTTGCGCCGTAGAAGGGCATCAGGGCGGTCGGAACCCCGGCGGTGCGGACCAGGCAGGCGCGCCAGCGATCTCCCACTGCGGGTCTGACTTCGACGACGTAGTGCTGGCCCCCGATGGTCTGCTCGAAGCGGTGAACGGTAACGGGCATGGGAGTCAGGATGCTGGTGCCGGGCGCGGACTTCGGAATTCTAGTGAGCCGCCGAAATCAATCAAGCGAAACCGAACACGAATGCCGTGTCCACAGGGCGCGGGAGCGCGAAGCGGTCGGGAAACCGGTTCGAGAAAAGTCTGTCGCCGCCGAAAATTCACAAGTGGGACACAGATTTTCCACAGTGTTTCAGCAGCGGCGATTCGGGCCGCCGCGTAAGTGGGTCGCCGCCGGTGTGCGCGCAGGTCTCGATCGGTCCGAAGATGCGGAGGGCGCGCCTTGATCACGCCGCGGACGACACGCCTGCTGCGGGCGCCCACGCTCCGGGCGTTCCAGCGAGCGATCGCGGACACGGTGGCCGGTTGCGCCGAGTCGTCGGGGCCGGCCGTCGTGTTGACGCCTGCCCGAGCGGCGACCGGCCAATTACGGCGTACGCTCGCCGCGTCGGGGGTCGATTCGCGGCCGGCGACGCTGGTTACACGGAGCGAGTGGTACGAGTGGCTGCGCGAGCGGGACAGGTCCTCTCCGCCTTTGCTCACGGCGGTTCAGCGAGAGGTCGTCGGCACGGCCGCGGCCGGCGACGCGCTGGCCGCCGGCTGCGTTCCCCCGTTCCGGCTGCGGCCCGGCATCATCGCGGCGCTGCTGGCCTTCTACGATCAGCTCCGGCGCCACCGGCGCTCGGTCGACGCGTTCGAACGGCTGATGGTCGACGAGCTCGAGCCGAGCGCGGACCTCGATCGCGGAGCCCGGCGTCTCCTGCTCCAGACCCGTTTTCTGGTAGCCGCGTTCCGTGCTTACGATCGCAGGCTCGACGCCCTGCGCCTCGTCGACGAGCATCGGTTGCGGGAGCGGCTGCTCGCCGCGGAAGCTATCCAGACGGTGTCGGAGGTCGTCGTGACCGTCCCGGACCAGGTCGCGCACGCGGCGGGTCTGTACTCGGCGGATTTCGACCTGCTGGCGCGTCTCCCGAGGCTGGAACGGGTCACTGTCATCGCGACCGACGCGGTGCTCGACAGCGGGTTTCGCGAGCGGCTCGACGATCTGCTGCCCGGCCTCGCCGAGTCGCGCGTCGAGTCCGACCCCGGCCGGCTGGCCGCTGCCGTCGTTCCCGACCCGTCGGCGGATCAGCCGTATTTCGTATGGCGCGACCGCGAAGAGGAGTTGCGCGGGATCGCGCGCCAGGTGAGTCGCGGCGTCGCGGTCGACGGGCGCCTGCCCGCGGCCGCCGCGGTCGTGGTGCAGCGTCCCTTGCCATATCTGTATCTCGCGCCTTCCGTGTTCGAAGCAGCCGCGCTGCCGGTGTGTGCGGGCGATGCGTTGCCGCTCGCGATAGAACCGTACGCCGCGGCAGTCGATCTCGTCCTCGCGTTCGTGGCGAGCGGGTTCCGTCAAGAACCGGCGGTGGAGCTGCTGCGGTCGCCGCACTTCAGGTTCGAGACGGACGGACCGCCGCCGGCCGTCGACGCCATTCGCGCGCTCGAACGCGGGTTGTCGGAGATGCGGTTCAGCGGCGGCGCGGATACGCTCGCCAGGTACGCCGAAGAGTGGCGAACGGCGAAGGGCGCCCGCCGCGCAGCGCTCGGCGCACTGCGCTGCGTGCTTGCCCTGGCCGATGACTTGCGTCCACTCCTGAGGCCGCGGCCTCTCGCGGCCCAGCTCGAGACGCTCCGATCGTTCCTGCAGCGCCACGCGCGTCCCGTCGATGCCGGCGCGCCGACCGGCCGCGCCACGGAGGGACGCGCGCTCGTCTGGCAGGGCCTCGAGGCGATCGAGGCCGCCAACCAATCGCTGGACGGTGCGGGTGGCGAGGTCGACGTGGCCGGGGTGGCGTCGGTCGTGCGGCGCTGGATCGAGAGCAGGACGTTTCCCCTGGGAGCGCTGGCCGAGGGCGTGCACCTCATCGACGTGCAGGCGGCGGCGTATGGACGGTTCGACGACGTGTTCGTCGCCGGTCTCGTCGATACCGAATGGCCGGGGCGCACGACCCGCAATATCTTCTACCCGGGCGCTCTGCTGGTGGGACTCGGCTGGCCCCGCGAACGCGACCGGCTGCGAGCCTCTCGCGCCGCGTTCCGCGATCTGCTCGGACTCGCGGCCGAACGCGTCTGGCTCTCGACCTTCGTTCTCGAGGACGACGCGGTCGTCGCCGCCTCACCGCTGCTCGAGGACCTCGACGGCGTCGTTGTCGAGCGGCTTCGGGCGCCGGACCCGGATCCCGCCGGTGTGTCACGCGGCGGGCCCGGGCCGCCGGCGGACCCGGACATCAGGCAGCGCTGGCGGGCGCTGCGCTCCGAGCGGGCGATGCGGTCAGGCGGCGGGGATGTGCGGATGCCCGGCCGCGCCGGGCGTCAACCGGAGCGGACGTACACCGTGAGCGCGCTGGAGCGGTACGCCGCCTGTCCCTTCCAGTACTTCGCGTCTCATGCACTGGGTCTCGAGGGGGAGCGGGCGAGCGAACAGACGATGACCCCGGACCAGCGCGGTCTGTTCCTGCATCGGGTGTTCGAGTCGTTCTTTCGTGACTGGCAGAGCGCTGGCCACGGCGCGGTGACGCTGGCCGACCTCGACACGGCGCTGGAGAGCTTTGCGGCTGTGGCGGAGGACGCCATCAGTGCGCTGCCCCCGGTCGACCGCGCCGTGGCCCGCGGGTGGCTGCTGGGCTCCGCGGCGTCGCCCGGTCTCGCCGAACGGGTGTTCGCGGCCGAGATCGAGAGTCAGACCGGGGTCGTCGAACGGCTGCTCGAGTACCGCATCGACGGGCGTTTCGAGTTCGGACGCCCGCCTGCCCGCCGGACGGTGGCGATTCGCGGCGTGATCGACCGTATCGACCTGCATGCGGACCGCACGCTACGGGTGATCGACTACAAGGCCAGCCGGCCCCCGCATCCGTCGCGTGCGCTGCAGCTTCCGGTCTATGCGCGCTGCGCCGAGCGACAGTTGCGCGCGGAGCGTGGGGAGAACTATCGCGCCACCGAGGCGCTGTACATCGCTTTCGGCGATCCCCGGCTGCAGGTGTCGGTGCCCGGGGGAGACGTCGCCGGGGCGATTGCCAATGGCGAGACGCGGGTCGTGGAGCTGGTGGAGGCGATCGAGGCGGGCGAGTATCCGCCCCGGCCGGTGGATCGCCTGCGGTGCATGACCTGTGCGTTTCCGACCGTCTGCCGCAAGGACCATGTCGAGGACGCCTGATCGCCTGACCGCCGCCGTGCCGTCGGACCAGGCGGCCCGCCTGATGGCGGTGGACCCGCGCCGCAACGTCGTGTTGGAGGCCTCGGCCGGCACCGGCAAGACTTCGGTGCTCGTCACGCGCTACCTGAACTTGTTGCGTGCCGGGATCGCCCCGCTGAACGTACTGGCAATCACCTTCACGCGGCAGGCCGCGGCCGAGATGCGCGAGCGGATCGTGGAGGAACTGAAGCAGGACGCTGCACGCTCCCGCGCCGGGGAGGCGCGCTGGCGCGAGCTGCGCGACCGGCTCGGCGAGATCACGATCAGCACCATCGATGCCTTCTGCCTGTCGCTGCTGCGGGAGTTCCCGCTCGAGGCCGATCTCGACCCCGGCTTCGCGGTCGCCGACGAGACGGAGGTCCCGCACATCGTCGCGCAGGCGGTCGAACGGACGCTGGTGACCGGCAGCGCAGCGGCGCATGACGATCCCGACGTCGCCATGCTGCTCGCGCAGCTCGGGCCGTGGCGCGTGCGGTTGGCGGTGACCCACCTGCTCCAGCGCCGTACCGCCGTGGCGGCGGCGCTCGGGCGCGTGCTCCGGGGTGTGCCGCGTGACTCGACCGCCGCCGGCGCATGCCGCGGCGCGGTGGCGAGCCTTGCGGATCGTCTGGGCGGGATGCGCACCACGTTGCGGCGCGTACTGGATGACGGACCGTGGGAGAGCGGACCCTTCGCACTGGTGGCGCGTGACCTGGCCCAGCTCGCCCGGCTCGCGGCACTCGAACCGGCCCGTATCCGCGCGGCGCTCGATCGGCTGCGGGCGTACTTCCTGACGCGCTCGGGCTCGCCGCGCAAGCGGTTCACCGATCCACGCTCGCGGAGCGGTACTCCGCGCGGCCGCCGTTTCCGGGCGGCCGCCGCGGCGCTGGCGCCCGTCGTGCACGAAGTGCTGACCCGCTTCGATCGCGACGTGAACGTGGCGCTCGTGCGCGGCGTGCGGCGCCTCTTTCGCATCGGCGTCGCCGAGTACCGCCGCGAGTTGGAGGCGCGCGCGCTGCTCGATTTCTCCGATCTCCTCGAGCGTGCGGTCGACCTGCTGCGGAAGATGGACGAGTTCGCGCGCTCGCGCTATCGGCTCGAGTCGCGGTATCACCACGTGCTCGTCGACGAGTTTCAGGACACGAGCCGCGCCCAGTGGGAGCTGGTCTCGCTGCTGGTGCAGTCGTGGGGCGAGGGCAGCGGGCTGGTGCATGACGCGCCCCTGCCGCCCAGCGTCTTCGTGGTCGGGGACCGCAAGCAGTCGATCTACCGTTTCCGGGACGCCGACGTCTCCGTGTTGGAGGACGCGGGCGTCGCGGTCGCGGCGCTGCGGCCGGATGCGCCGGAGGGCTCGGGGGGCCGCGTGCGCCAGTGGATCTCGCACAGCTTTCGCGCCGTACCGGACCTGCTTGCCTTCGTCAACGACCTCTTTGCAGCAATCGAGAAGGCGCCGGCTCGGCGCGACGCCTTCAGGTTCGACGACCGTGATCGCTTTCCGGTCGCCGGGACGCCGGACCCGGTGCGCGGCGACCGCGACCCGGTGCTCGGGATCGCGATCGGCGAAAGCGTCGAGCAGTGCGCGGAGCTGGTGGCCGACGAGATCGCGCGGCTGCTCCGGGAAGAACAGGTCCGCGACCGCCGTACGGGAATGCGCCGCCGCGCGGAACCGGGCGACGTCGCGATCCTGTTCCGTTCGCGGCAGAGCCATCGAGAGTTCGAGCAGGCCCTGAACGCACGCAGGATCCAGACCTGCGTGTACAAGGGGCTCGGGTTCTTCGACGCGGAGGAGATCAAGGACCTGCGGGCGTTGCTCCGATACCTGGCCAATCCGTGGTCGGAGCTGCGGGCGGCGGCGTTGCTGCGCTCGCGAGTCGTCGGCATCTCGGACCGCGCTCTCGCGCAGCTCGCCGGTGGGCTGTCCGACGTCCTGCTGGCCCCCGAGGTTCCGGCCTCGATGGCGGGTCTCGCCGGTGACGATCCGGAGCTGCTGGCCCTGGCGCGCGAGACCGTTCCGCGGTGGGTCGCACTGGTCGACCGGATGGCCCCTTCCGAACTGCTCGACCGAGCCCTCGCCGAGTCGGCCTATGACGCGGAGCTGCACACGGGGCGTGCCGTTCAGGCGAGGGAAAATGTCAAGAAGCTCCGCGGCCTGGTCAGACGCGTACAGAATCGGGGCTACGCGACCATGGCCCGCGTGGCCGAGCATCTCGATCGACTGTCGGGCGACGTGTCGAACGCCGTGGTCGACGCCTTCGACGCGGTCAACCTGATGACGGTGCACGCGGCCAAGGGACTGGAGTTCCCGGTGGTGCTGCTGGTCGACGTCGGTCGCGGCGCCGGGGCCGCCGTACCTCCGGTCCGCGTCACGGGCATGGGTGACGGAGAGCCGTCCGTGTCCGTTTGGCCGTTTCGGACCGAGGCGGACGAAGATCAGCGCCTGGCCGATCGCGAGGAGAGCAAGCGCCTGTTGTACGTGGGCGCCACGCGCGCTCGAGACCGCCTCTATTTCTCGGCCGTCGCCGCCGGCGGAAAGATCGAACCGAACCGCGGCAGCCTGGGAGAAGTGCTGCCCGCCACCCTTCTCGCGACCATGGGGCGAGCGGTGGCCGCGGTGCAGCCGGTGATCGACTGGGCTGGAGAGACCGGACGAAAACACCGACTCGCGGTCGTGGGCGCGGAGCGCCCGGCGGGACCGTCGGGGTCGACTCAGGGCAGCAGCAGACGGGGGTCCGCGGTGACGCGCTCGATCCAGTGGCGCGCATTCGCCTCGGCCTCCTGCCGCGTCTGTCCGGGGAGGATGACTGCGCCGAGCGGTCCGGACTCGCCCGGCGCGACGGCCCAGGCCACCCAGTGGCCCGCGCGGGCTTCGCTGTGGATCGTGTAATCGCTCATGGCTCGTGGTGTTCCCGCGGCAGATCGTAACACCACTTCCCGCCTTGACAACGCTCGGAACCGACTCCTATCGTACGGTTAGTGCCTGCCGAACCGACGCCGGGACCGTTCCGTGACGCCAATGGGGCGGAGATCCGCCGCAGCTACTGGGCGCTGGCCCGCCGCCTGCACGAGGATTCGGCGGTGCACACCGGGGACGCGCTGGAGCGGATGGTCGAGCATCCGCCGGCTTCTCGGGCCGGATCCGGCCCGCCGGCCGCGGGCGCGTCGTCGCGCTGGCGACCGCAGAGCCGCCATGCGTCCGGATCCGTCCTCGCCGACGAGGTCGCCATCGACTTTCCGTCGATGGCCCCGATTGTCGCGCGCATGCGAGCGGCCTTCTTCGCCGAGGCCGGCGACCGCGGCGTGGCGACCCGGTGCGCGGAGGTGGAGCTGACCGCGCGGCAGGCCGACCAGGGGGTCCGCGTCCCTCTGGACCTCACCGTGCCGCACACCTGCCCTGCCTGCGGCGGGCGGGGCGAGCTGTGGACCGACCCGTGCGGTCTGTGCGACGGCAGCGGCGCCGGGCTCCTGTCCCACCGCCTGCACTTCCGTGTGCCGCCCGGCGTGCGGCACGGAACCCGCCTGCGCTACTCGTTCACGCCGCCGCACGCTTTCGAGACCCACATCGAAGTTCGCATCGCCGTGCAGTGATCGATCGCGGTCGGCGCCGGTCCGGTTGTCTGGCGGAGACCGAGCCGCTAAGCTTGAATGCCATGCCTGCTGTTTCTGAAGCTGCCGTGCTGAATGCCCTCAAGTCGGTCACCGACCCCGACCTGGGGCGGGACATCGTCAGTCTCGGGTTCGTCAAGAACCTGACCATCGACGGCGGCCGAGTCGCGTTCGTGGTCGAGCTGACGACACCCGCCTGTCCGGTCAAGGACCAGATGCGGGAGCAGGCGCGGGCGGCGGTATCCGCGCTCGGCGGCGTGGACGCCGTCGACATCGAGATGACCGCGAGCGTCCGATCCGCGGTGACCGACGCCCAGCAGGCGCCCATTCCGGGCATCCGCAACATCATCGCCGTCGGCGCCGGGAAGGGCGGCGTCGGCAAGACGACCGTGTCGGTCAATCTTGCCGTCGCGCTGGCTCGTTACGGAGGGCGCGTCGGGATCATCGACGGGGACGTCTACGGTCCCAACGTGCCGATCATGCTCGGCCTCGACGCGCGGCTGGAGTCGGACGGTCAGAAGATCGTGCCGGCAGAGAAGTTCGGCATCCGGGTCGTGTCGATGGGCTTTCTCACCGACGCGACGGCGCCGATCATCTGGCGCGGTCCCATGCTGCACGGCGTGGTCCGGCAGTTCTTTCTGGACGTCAAGTGGGGCGAGCTGGATTACCTCGTCGTCGACATGCCCCCGGGCACGGGTGACGTCGCCCTCAGCCTGAGTCAGACCGTACCGGTCACCGGCGCCGTGGTGGTGACGACGCCGCAGGCGGTCTCGCTGTCCGACAGTCGCCGCGCCGTCGGGATGTACCGCAAGCTCAACGTCCCGACGCTCGGGATCGTCGAGAACATGAGCTACTACGCCTGCTCCGGCTGTGGGCAGGAGAGCGACCTGTTCGGCCGCGGCGGCGGCGAGCGCGTCGCCGCGGAACTCGACATTCCGTTCCTCGGGCACATTCCACTCTATGCGCCCATCCGTGTCGGCGGCGACACCGGCGCGCCCATCGTGAGCGCCGAGCCCGAGTCGCCGGCGGGCCAGGCCTTCCTGCACATCGCCGAGCGTGCCGCCGCGCAGATCTCGATCCAGAGCTTCCAGCCACCCCGGCCGGCTGCTCCAGCGGCTCCTCCGGCCATGGCCGCGGGGCCGAGTCCGTTGCGGGGCTGACCGCCGGCCGGTTCGTCACCGGCGCGGCCGTTGCGCCTCACCGGTCATCGGGACGAAGCGGACCGGGAGCACCGCCTCGGTGGTCGAGCCCTCGGCCGTCTTCGTTACTATCAGGATCTCCTGCATGAAGCGGCCGACCGGGATCACCAGCCTTGCGCCGACCGCGAGTTGCTCGACCAGCGCCGGCGGGACGTGATCCGGGGCGGCGGCGACGACGATGGCGTCGAAGGGAGCCTCGTCCGGCCAGCCCCGGTAGCCGTCGCCCGTTCTGACCTCCACGTTGTCGTAGCCGAGGTCGGCCAGAAGCCTGCGCGACCGCTCGGCGAGCTCCGGGACGATCTCGATCGAGTAGACCTGGCCCACGATCTCGGCGAGCACGGCGGCCTGGTAGCCGGACCCGGTGCCGATATCGAGTACCTTCGCATCGGGCGTCAGCGCGGCGGCCTCGGTCATGTAGGCGACGACGTAGGGTTGCGAGATCGTCTGGTCGTAGCCGATCGGCAACGGCGTGTCGTCGTAGGCGCGAGGCGCGAGTTCCGCCGGGACGAAGCGGTTCCGCGGGACCGCCGCGAGCGCCTCGAGCACGGCGGGCTCGGAGATGCCGCGAGCGCGAATCTGCCTTTCCACCATCTCCTGCCGCTCCCCGGACCGCTCGTCTTGACGCGCGGACCGCTCTTCGGCCACGCTGGCAGACTCGACCGGCCCGAGTGCGCACCCGAGCACTGCACCGGCGCAGGCGAGCAGGACCCGCCATCGACCGAGACGATGTTCTGGCTGTTGATTGTCGCCGGCTTCGGTCTGCTGTCGCTCGCCCACGTTGCGCCCTTTCCGTTTCTGCTCGACGCCGTCGCCCCGGCGCCGGCGGTCTGGAGCATGCCGGAGGGGGACGGCTCGCCTGCCGTCTACCTGACTTTCGACGACGGCCCGAACCCGACCGCGACGCCGCTGCTGCTCGACGTGCTCGCCGAGCAGCAGGCACGCGCGACCTTCTTCGTGATCGACAGACACCTCACCGAGCGGACGGCGGCGATAGTCCGCCGCATGTTCGACGAAGGGCATGCCGTCGGCCTCCATACGCATACGCGCCACTGGATGGTGCTGCCGCCCGACGAGGTGGCGCGCCGCCTGCAGGGTGCGGCGGAGCGGATCGAGCGCCTGGGCGGCCGCAGCCCCTGCCGCGCCTTTCGTCCCCACGCGGGCTTCCGGAGCGGGCAGATGTACGAGGGGCTGGCCCGGGCCGGCTACACGCTCGTGGGCTGGGGCTGGAGCCTGTGGGACTTCAACTGGTACCGCCGCCCCGATCCCGCCGGACTCGCGGACCGGCTCGCCGCCCGCATTTCGGACGGCGACATAGTCGTCATGCACGACGGTCACCATGAGAATCCCGAGGCCGACCGGCAGTACGCGGTCGACGCGACGGCGCTGCTGATTCCGAAGCTGCGCGCTCGCGGGTTCGTATTCGGGACCATCTGCTAGTCAAGCCAGGCGTCGAGACGCCGAGTCTGCGCGGCCGACGGCGACTCCACCGGCTGCAGCCGCCAGCCCTCCGACGGGGTTTCGCCGAAGCGGGCGTCGAGCCGCATGAGACGTTCCCGCCGGGCGACGAGGATCTCGACCGCGTCTCCCGCCCGATAGAGGCCGAGGCGTTGTCTCCACGCCTCCGGTCCGACCCGGTAGTCGCCGATCGCGAGGATCTCGTCCCCTACGTTGAACCCCGCCTCGTAGCCCGGCGTCCCGCGCTGCACGCCGGCGACGAGCAACCGCCCACGGTCGACGCGCGTGCCGAGGCCGAGCCAGGCCGGCGCCGGCGCGTCCTCGTCGCCCCGCGCGTCGGGGGCGAACTCGAGGCCGTACCAGGCGAGAGCCGGCCCGTAGTCGAGCTCGTCCGTGGAGCGGACCGCCCCGTCGAACCAGCCGCCGAGATCGACGCCGGCGACCGCGGACGCCACCGCCTCGAACTCGCCGGGCCGGAAACCGCGCTCCCCGGAGTAGCGGGCGTAGGCGGCCTTCAGCACGTCGTCCAGGCTCCGCTGCCCACCGGTCGCCTCGCGCACGCGGGCGTCGAGCAGGAAGCCGATGACGGCTCCCTTCGTGTAGTAGCTGACCGTCGTGTTCGGACTGTTCTCATTGCGGCGGTAGTACTTTATCCAGGCGTCGTACGACGCATCGGCCACCGGCTGCACGAGCCGGCCGGGCGTCGTCTGCAGCGCTTCGATCGGACCGGACAGGGCCTCGAGGAACTCCTCGCGCGTGGAGATCCCCGCCCGGTGGACGGCGAGCGGGCCGTAGTAGGAGGTCAGTCCTTCCACCATCCAGAGGCTGGGGGTGAACGCCTCGCGCTCGTAGTCGAAGGGGCCGAGGGCGGCCGGCCGCAACTGCTTGACGCTCCAGGCGTGGAACAGCTCGTGGCTGACCGTCCCCAGCCAGCGCAGGTACCGGCGGCGGTCGCGGGTGGTCCAGCGGCTCGTCATCAGCAGGGTCGAGTCCCTGTGCTCGAGCCCGCCGCCCGCCTCGACCAGCATGTTCAGGAAGAGGTACCGCTCGTAGGGGAAGAAGCCCCAGGTCCGGTGCTGCTCGCGCACGATGCGCTCGACGTCGGCGGCCGACGTGGGACCGTCCCAGACCCCGCCTTCGCCGACGTTGACGAGAGCATGGGGAGTGCCCTCCACCGTGAACGCGTACGTCGCCGGGTTGCCGGCGAGGATCGGCGAATCGACCAGCGTGTCGAAGTCCGCCGCGCGATAGCCGTGCGGCCGGCCGTCCGGTGCCGGGGGGAGGGCGGTCACGCTCTCGCTCCAGCCCGGCGCCAGCTCGATGCGGACGTCGTGGGGGCGCGGCGCGGCGTCGGCCGGGGTCAGGAACGTCGAAGCGCCGTTGAGCATCGCGAAGTCCGCCTCGACCCAGTTCGTGCGGACGCTCATCTCCCGGCAGTAGACCCGGTAGGTCACCGTGACCCGGTCGGCGCCGCCGGTCTCGATGCGCCAGCGGTTCTTGCTCGACTTGGCGACTGCGAGGGGCTCTCCCGCCGGCGTGGCGGCGCGCACCGCCTCGACGTGCCGGGCATACTCGCGGATCAGATAGGAGCCGGGTGTCCACGTCGCCATCATCAACTCGATATCCGTCCGTCCGTCCGCCGGCACCGACGCTTCCACCTCGGCGTAGTGGGTGGCCGGTGCGGGGAAGCGGATTGTGTACGAGACGGGATCGAGCGCCTGAGCGGACAGGATGCCCGGGTCGGCCGAGAGCATTGCGGCGGTCAGGATCACGCACTGGATGGCGTGCCGGTGGGAGCGTGTCAACCCATTCTCCTTTCGACCGAACCACTGTACCACCGAAGAACGGGCTGCCCGTCGTTTCCGCTGCAGGGGCGAACGTGGACGTGGCGGAAGGCGACGGCGCATCAATGGATTGGCGCCGACACGAGATCGCGCGCCGCTACGGCGGCGCCGAGCAGGGCCGGGTTCGCGGCTCGAATGACGCGTACGGGCATGGACTTCATGAGTCCCTCCATGGGCCCCTTGGCCCGGAACGCGTCCAGAAACACCGGAGATGCAAGAGCCGGCAGGATGCGGGGGGCGATGCCGCCGCCGACGTAGACGCCGGCCGTGGCCAGCGCGCGCAGGCCGAGGTTGCCGGCCTCGGCGCCGAGCGCAGCGGTGAACAGGTCGAGGGTATCCACGCAGCGCGGGCAGCGGCGTTCGAGGGCGGCCGCGGTAATCCGCCGCGGAAGGTCCCCGCCAGCCGTATCGTCGCCGGCGGCCGCGCAGGGCTCGGTGCGGTGCAGCCAGGAATGGATATGGGTGAGGCCCGGACCGGATAGCACGTGCTCCCAGGAAACCCTGCCGAAGCGCCCGGTCAACGCGCGCAGCAGCTCGATCTCGGCGGGCGTACGGGCGGCGAAGTCCGTGTGGCCCGGCTCGGCCGCCACCGGCACGAGGCGTCCGTCCACGCGGTGCAACAGCGTCTCACCTAGACCCGTGCCGGGCGCGATGAGGGCCGCGTTGCCGTCCGCCGCCGGCTGTCCCGGCTGCAGCGTCGTCACCTCGTCGTCCGCCAGCACGGAAACGACGTGGCCCATCGCTTCGAGGTCGTTCAGGAGGCGCACCGCGGGGATCGCGAAGCGTTCGACGATGGCCGCGGCTTCGACGCGCCACGGCACGTTGGTGAGATCCGACACGCCGTCGCGCACCGGACCGGCTACGCCGAGCACCGCAGCGTCGACGGTCGCACCCGGGGCCCGGCGCTCGAGAAACGCGGCCAGGAGGGCCTCCAGACTGTCGTAGTCGAGCGTCCCGAAGCGCTCGACCGCGAGCGGGTCCGGCCGGCGGTCTCCCGTGCCGTACAGGCCGCACACCGTCTTCGTTCCGCCGACGTCGGCCGCGAGCAGCGTTCCCATGCGTTCCCCGCGCAGGCGCGGTACCGCTTGACATTATGATGGACCGCTCGACCGCCATGACTCACCCGCCTCCGGATGTCCGGTCCCCGGCCGGTCCGCCCTTCGCCGGCCACGTCGTCGTGTTCAGCGTGCGGCTCGCCTCCGTGGGCCGGCGCGAAGCGATTCGCCTGGTCGAGGAGCTCGGCGGCCGGATCGCGCAGGAGGTCACGGCGCGTACCACGATGCTCGTCGTCGGCGCGGAGGCGACGGCAGGCAAGAGCGGCAAGCTGCGCAAGGCAGAGGAAATCAACGTCCGGACACCCGGTCAGGTGAACATCGTCGGCGAGCAGGAGTTCTGCCGTCTCGCCGGCCTGCTGTCGGATGACGAGCTGCGGCAGCTCTATCACGGGCTGCGCCAGATGCGCGAGCGCTATCCGGACGTCCGCGAGGTTCGCCTGCGCCATCTGGAAAAGTGGGGGCTCGTCCGGCCGGTGGTGAGCACCAATTCCGATACCTACTACGGCTTCCACGACGTGGGGGTCGTCAAGCGGATCCAGGAGGAGATCGCCCGCGGCGGGTCGTTTCGCGGCGCGGTCCGGCTGCTCCTGGCGGAACGCGAGGGGCAGTTGGCGCTCGACTTCCGCGAGGTGCATGGCGAGGCGCAGCCGGCCAAGGTCGTGGCGCTGCGGCGGCCGGTCCGCGGCGCGGGCAGCCCCGCGGACCTGTCGCCGGACGGTGCGAAGCGGGCGGCGCTCGCCGTGCAGTTCTTCCGCGAGGGCTCGGAGCTCGACGAGCAGCCGGGCGACGGACAGGAGCGGGCGCGAGTGGCGTACCGGAAGGCGCTGCTGCTCGATCCCACGCTCGTGCCGGCGCTCGTCAACCTCGCCAACATCCACTACGCGCGAGACAACCTGGTCGAGGCGCAGGCGCTGTACGAACGCGCCCTCGCCCTCGACGGCGACTGCTTCGAAGCGGCGTTCAACCTCGGGAACATCCACCACGACCTCGGGCGGTACGACGACGCGGTAGCCTGCTACCACGACGCCCTGCGCGTGCACGGCGGCTATGCCGACGCGCACTTCTATCTGGCCGTCACGCTGGAGAAGATGGGCCGCTCGGCGGCAGCCAAGCCCCACTGGCGCACCTACCGTGCGCTGGCCCCCGACGGCGAATGGAGCGAGCTGGCGCGGGAGTTCAGCGAGTAGAACCGGAGCGCGTCGGGGCCCGCGGTCCGTGGCGGTCAGAAATCGAAGTCGTCCAGATCCGCTTCGTCGCGCTTCCGGGTCTTGCGCCGCGCCTTGTAGAACGTGCAGTCCAGGCACCACGAGAGCGCCTTGAAGCCGTTCCGGCCGGCGTACGGCAGGACCTCCCCGTGCTTGCAGAACTCCGCTCCACCGTCCACCTCGTCGTGCCAGCGGCACGCGCGGAACCGCGCGACCGCGGGGTCTTCCGCTGCGGCCGGCGTCTCGGGCGCGGACTCGCCCGCCCCTGAATCGTCGAACATCGCCTGGTCAGTCCATCGGTGCAGCGGTCGGCGAAACGCTCGGATCAGCGAGCGCGGAACGTGATGATCCCGCGGGACGGGTCGTACGGGGAGACACCGACGGTGACCCGGTCCCCGGGGACTACCTTGATGCGGAACCGGCGCATCCGACCGCTCAACTGGGCCAGCACCTCGTGTCCGGAATCGCACTGTACCCGGTAGAGACCGCCGCTGTGGACCGCGACGATCGTGCCCTGTACGTCGATGAGGTCGTCTTTCGCCAAATTCGGTTCCTGAAGCGGGGAAGATTATATAGGAGCGAGCGGTCCCCGACCCGCCGGCAACTGCGCTACAGCGCCCTGACGGCGTCCTCGATCCGCTGCGCGATGGCCGCGAAATCGTCACCCTCCGCGCGAATCGGATCGCCGAACGCGACCCGCACCCGGCCCGGTCTCGCCCAGCGTGCGCCCACCGGCAGAACCCGGTCGACGCCATCGATGCGCACGGGCACCACGGGTGCCCGCATCCGCGAAGCCAGCATGCCTATGCCCGGCTGGAACGTATCGATCCGTCCCGTTTCCCGGCGCCGCCCTTCGGGGAAAATCAACACCGACGAGCCCTGTCCGAGCAGGTTGCCGAGATGTCGCATCGCGTCGCGTGCCCCCGCCTCGCGCTGCGGGAGTGGAGCCACGTTGAAGCAGAGCACGCCCAGATAGTACGCCAGACTGGTGGCGATTCGCTGCGGTCGCGTGTGGCGCTCCGGGTGAAAGTGCGGGGAGAACCACTCGCGGGCCGCAACGGTCGCGACCCGGTGGCGGCGTTCCGGCGGCAGCGCGGCCAGGATGACGGGGCCGTCCATCACGCTCTGGTGGTTGGCGGCGTACAGCACCGGGTCGTGCGCGCGGGCGAGCCGGTCCAGGCCCTCGACCCGGATCCAGGCGAAGACACGGGTAAGTGGAAGCAGGAACGCAGTCTGGGCGAGTCCGCGGATGCCGCGCGCCGCTGCATGCTGGCTCCACGTAGGGAACGCGGTGGCCGTCTCGCCGCCGGCATCCGGTGGCCATTCCCGCGCTGCGACCGTTGCCGCCGGTTCTCGCGTCTCGCCGGCCAGCAGCGCGCGAAGGTCGTCCACGGTAGCAAGCCGCGCCAGGGCCGTCTCGTCGATCGTGCAGTCGAATGCCCGTTCGAGGGCCAGAGTCAGCTCGATGCGATCGAGCGAGCCGAGCCCGAGCTCCTCGAAGGTGGTGGCGCCGGTGACAGTCCGACCGTGGGCCAAGCGGGCCACCACCTCCTCGACGGTCTCGCCGCCACCGAGCGTTCGACCGCCGGCCGCCGGCGGCGCGTCGCCGTCCACCCAGCGCTGCAGTTCGCGGCGCTTCAGCTTCTGCGTGCCGTCGGTCCGGGGCAGCGACGGGCCGGGCCAGACCGAGAACGCCCGGATCCGCTGGTGATCCTCCAGCCGCGCGTTGGCGTCCCGCACGACGGAGTCCGCGTCGGCGTCCCGATGGAGCAGCAGCACCGCGTGCACGTGCTCGCGGCCGGACGAACCGCCCGCGACCACCGCGGCGTCCCGCACGCCGGCGCACTCGAGCACCGCCCGCTCCACGTCGTCCGGGAAGACGTTCAGGCCGTCGGGCGTGACGATCATCTCCTTCTTGCGCCCGTGAACCGTCAGCCGGCCGTCCGCATCGAGGGCGCCGACGTCGCCGGTCTGGAACCAGCCGTCCCGGAACGCGGCGGCGGTGGCCTCGGGCGCGTTGTAGTACCCGCCGGTGACGTTGTCGCCGCGTACGAGGATCTCGCCGTCTGCGGCAATCTGCACTTCGATTCCGCCGATCGGCCTGCCCACCGATCCGCGCCGGGTCCGGAACGGGTGGTTGAGGGTGACGATGGGCGCCGTCTCGGTCAGGCCGTAGCCCTGGATGACCAGAAACCCGAGCCGCGACCAGAACGCCTCCACCTCCGGATCGAGGGGCGCCGCACCGACGATGAACGACCAGAACTTGTAGCCGAACAGACGGTGCACCTCGCGGTAGCGCCACCAGCGCCGCGCGACGTGCTCGGGCCGTTCGAGCGGGGCGGCGACCTCTGGCGCCAGATGCACGACGTAGTCGCGCAGCACCTCGAGGATCTTCGGGACGCAGACGAGCACCGACACGCGGCGGGTCCGGATCTGGCGCACGATGTCGGCCGGGTTGTACCCGCGCATGAAGACCGTGACCCCCTCCAGCATGGGCGGAATGAAGGTCGCCATGGCCTGGCCGAACATGTGGCTCAGCGGGAGCAGATTCAGGAAGCGGATCGGAAAGAAGGGGCGCCCGTACCGGGCGTACCTGCGGACCTCGCGCTCGACCGGCACGATGTTCGCCAGCACGTTCGCGTGCGTGATCCGGACTCCCTTGGGGTCGGCCGTAGCCCCCGACGTGAAGATGATCTCGACAAGGTCGTCACGGCTCGGGCCTTCCGCGGCGTCCGGATCCGGGACGTCGTCGAGCATGTCGGGTATGGGCGCCTCGGGCACCGGCGGGTCGAGCGCCGCGGTGTCCGCGAGCAGATCGTCGAGCGGCCAGGTGTCGACGCCGGGGAGCAGCGGGGGGCGGAGACCGTCGCCCGCCACGACGAGCCGGGCCGAGACGATCCGCACGACGCGCCCGACGAGATCGGGCGACGCACGCAGGTCGATCGGGACGGCGACCGCGCGGGCGACCAGGCAGCCCCAGAAGGCGACGATCCACTCGGCGCGGTTCTCGCCCCACAGCACCACCCGGTCGCCCGGCGCCAGACCGTGCTGGTGGAGCAGCTCCGAGAACCGCCGCGCGGCGCGGCGGATCTCGGCATAGGACCAGGTGTAGGTGCGATAGCCCCCGTCGTAGACGAGGAACGGCCGGTCCGACCGGATGCGGTCGTCGAAGAAATCGAGTAACGTTTCCCGGTGCATTGAGGGATTTCCGGGCTATCGGAACGAGGCGCCGGCGTTGAAGGTGATCTGCGTCATGCGGGGCGAGTCGGGCGCTCCGTCCAGCCCTGCCAGCGGACTGATGGCGTACAGGCGGACGTCCAAAGTGAACGCAAGGCGCGCGTTCAGGAACCAGCGCATGCCGCCGCCGTAGTTGAGCGTGTTCGAGGAGCGTTGCGGCGGTTCTTCGGCGTTCAGTGGATAGAGCGACAGGCGCGACGATCCGAGCCCGCCGCCCAGGTAGCTCCAGCCGTTCCGGTGACCGAAGTTGAAGGAGAGCTGGGACGAGAGCGCGGAAAAGCGCTTGCGGAGCGTCGGGCCGTCGGGATCCTCGGAGAGTTGCCCGGGTCGTTGATCGGCACTCGACGCGTGGTAGCTTCCACCCAGGCCGAACGTGATCTGCCACAAGCGGAAGACATACACGTGTCCGCCAACGTCGTAGCCGAAGCCGCCTCCGGGGGTGTCGAGGGGGCGCAGGCCGCGATTCTCGGCCAGCTCGACGTTGCGGCTGAACGGAACGAACGTGCCGCGCACGTCGAACACGTAGCCCCCGATAGGTTCCTCCGGCGGCTGCGCCCCGGCCGGGGGGGAGGTTGCCAGTACCGATGAGAACAGGGACAGAAGGAACAGCCAGCGGGTCGCTGCCGATGACGTCGACCGAGTCACGCGGCTCAGTATACGGCCCGTTCGAGGGTGCGGAGGGCCGATGAGCGTCCTGGTGCAGCCGGCTGCGATCGAAGCGGCTGCGGCGCGGATCCGGGGCGTCGTGCGCCGTACGCCGCTCGTCGACGTCTCGGATATCGCCGGTCGCTCCCTCCGGCTCAAGTGCGAGAACCTGCAGGTGGCGGGTGCGTTCAAGATCCGGGGCGCGTGCAACCTGGTCACCCAGATCGCGTCCCGCTCCGATGTGCGCGGCGTCATCACCTACTCGTCGGGCAACCACGCGCAGGCGGTGGCGTGCGCGGCGCGCGCATTCGACCTGCCGGCGGTGGTCGTGATGCCGGAGACGGCGCCGGCCGTCAAGGTCGAGGGGACGCGGTCGTACGGTGCGGAGGTCTTCTTCGAGGGCACTACTTCCGTCCAGCGCCGCCGGCGGGCAGAGGCGGTGGCGGCGGAGCGGGGCCTGACCATGGTGCCGCCGTTCGACCACCCGGAGATCATCGCCGGGCAGGGGACGGTCGGCCGCGAGATTCTCGAGGATGCGCCGTCCGCCGACTCCGTCTACGTCCCGATCGGCGGCGGCGGACTGATCGCCGGCGTGGCCGCGGCGGTCAAGCAGCGCCGGCCCGCGACGCGGGTCATCGGCGTCGAGCCGGTCGGCGCGGCGGCCATGGCGCGTTCGGTCGAGGCGGGGGCCCCGGTGACGCTCGATACCGTGGGGAGCATCGCCGACGGCCTGCTGCCGGTGCGCCCCGGCGATCTGACGTTCGCCCACGTCAAGGCGTTCGTCGACGACGTCGTGACGGTCGAGGACGAGGCGATCGCCGCCGCCGTCCGCTGGCTCGCGGTGCGGGCGAAGCTCGTCGTCGAGCCGAGCGGCGCCGCCACGGTCGCGGCGGTGCTCTTCTCCGGACGCGAGGAGGGCGTCGAAGACGGCGCCACCGTCGCGGTGCTCAGCGGCGGCAACATCGCCCCGGCGGCGCTGGCGGGCCTCCTGCGCGAGGACGGCGGCGCGTTCAGAATCGCACGCGCACGCCGGCGAAAGCGCTCCGCGGCGCGCCCGGTCCGATGAACCGCGGATCCCCGGCGTCCGGGACCTCGCGCAGGTGGAGCTCGAGCTCGGCGAGCACGCCGGCCGTTGCATACCGTGCGTCGAGCAGGTTCTCCACCCGCACGAACAGCTCCACGCCGCGCTCGAAGCGATACGACGAGCGGAGGTTCACGATCCCGTAGCCATCGAGTGCGGCCTGGTCGTTGCCTTCGTCGCCGACGAAGATCCGGCTCGACCCGACGACGGTCTCGACGGCGACGTCCCAGGCGGTGGTAAGCCCCTGCCGCACGCCGACCTTGAGGCTGTGGCGCGGGATTCCGGGCAGCCGGTCACCCGCTTCGACGGCGATCGTCCCGTCCTCCGCGGCCGCATCGTTGACCTCGGCGTTGCTCGGCAGCAGGAGCGGCGACGCGAAGGTCGCCTCCACGAGCCCGTAGCTGGCGTACCAGCCCGTCCGGGCGACCTGGCCGTCGAGCTCGACATCGACGCCGGCGCGCGCGGTGGCGCCGGCGTTCTGGAAGTACCCGGTCCCGATCAGCGCGGGCGAGGCGACGAAGAGAATGTCGTCGTCGATGCGGGTGCGATACGCCGACGCGGACCATGCGCCGCGTCCGGCTCGGCCCTCCCAGCGGCCCCGGACGCCCGCCTCGACAGATCGCGCGACCGCCTGCTCGAGCGGCGGGTCGGAGACGAACGCGTTCGGGATGCGGCACGGCTCGGCCGGATCGGCGCAGCTCAGCTCCGCCGCAGTGGGCGCGCGATTCGACTCGGAGTAGCGCGCGAAGAGCGACGCGGCGCTGCCCGCCTCGTAGACCGCGCCGACTGCGGGGTTGAAGCGCGCGAAGGTGTGCCTGCCGTCGAGCGCCGTGCCGAGCTGATCCGAGATGTCGAGACGCGCCCGGTTGTAGCGGCCGGAGACGGTCAGATGGACGCGCTCCGTCAACGAGAGGGTGTCGCTGAAGTACAACCCGACGGCGTGATTCGCGGTCTCGATGCTGGTGTTGAACAGGTCGTCGCCCCCGAGCCCGTGGATGCCGGCCAGCAGCCCCGAGCCGGCGACGCCCCGCTCCGGGGTCAAAGTGCCCACTTCGCTGCTCGACGTGAAGCCGACGTCGGCCAGATCTGCGGAGACTCCGATCATGAGCACGTTGTCGCGCCCGCCCACGGGGGTCGTCGCGGTCGCCTGCAGCGACGCGCCGTAGCCCTGCGCCCGCGTCGTGGTCCGGTTGAAGGCCGCGTCGCCCGCCGCGTCCAGGCTCGTGATGAAACGTCCGGAACGCAGGTCGATCAAGGGCGCCGCGCCGGTGTCGTCGTCGTCGTCACTTTCGTTGCCGTTGCCGTCGCCGTTGTCATCCTCATCGTCCCCGGCGTGCGACACGCCGCCGGACGCGTCATCGTCGTCATCGTCGTCCGCGCCGAAGCAGAGCGTCCGTTCCGGGGCGCCGGCCGGCAGCGCCGCGTCGTCGCAGACGCCGAACTCCGCCTCGTCGCCGTTCAGGGTGCGCCGGTCGAGATCGCGGTAGTAGCCGCTGACCTGCACCGACCAGGTCGCGGACGTGGCGACGTTAGCCCTCCCCTGCACGAACGCCAGCCGGTTCTCGGTCGTGTCCGGGAACGTGAAGACGGCGGTCCGGTCGACGTCCAGCAGCTCCACCGGCGCTGGGGCGTTACCGTTCAGGCGGGTGTCGGCGTAGGTGACGCTGACGCCGGCGTCCACCCGCCCGGCCCGGTAGCCGACGTCGGCGAAAGCCTGCGTGACCGCGGAGGGAGACGCCACCCGCCACCCGTCCTCGTCGAAGTGCGTGGCGCCGGCGTAGAGCGCCCACGGTCCGCGGCTCGCGCCGTACTCGGCGGTGGCGGAGAGACGGCCGAACGCGCCGGCGGAGAGTTCGCCGCCGAAGCCGGCATGGTCGAAGCCGTTCTTGAGACCGAGGGCGAGGGCGCCGCCGAGGGCGTTCAATCCGAAGGTCGGATCGGCCCCGGCGCTGAGCTGGACGCGGTCGAGGGCGAACTGCGGCAGGAGATCGAACTGCACCGTGTCGCCGAACGGCTCGTTGATCCGGACGCCGTTCTGGTAGACGGCGATGCCCTGAGGCAGGCCGATCAGCGGCGACGCGCTGAAGCCGCGAAAGCGCAGCGTCGGCTGGAAGAGGTTGGTGGTCGTTCCCTCCAGGGTGACGGCGCCGAGCCGCTCGTTCAGCGCGTCGGCCATCGAGGACGCGCCGCGCGCGGAGAGCTCGCTGGCATCGATCACCGAGATCGCCGCCGCCACCCGTTCCCGGCTGACGCCGACCCCGGGCAGCGGGGAGACGCCGACCACGTCGACCTGCTCGGCGAACGCGGCCAGGGCCAGCATCATGTCGAGGACGCGCACCTCACCGGCCGTCACGCGCACGTCCTCCCGCTGCTGCGGTTCGAAGCCGCCCAGCGTGAAGGTGACGGTGTAGGACCCCGCCTCCAGCGCCAGGGTGTACACGCCAGCGCCATCGCTGATGGTCGTCACGGGGAGGACGAGCGCCGGTGAGCGCGCCGTCACCGTAACGCCCGGCACCGCGGCCCCTTGCGCGTCGGAGACGCGCCCGGTGAGCGATGCGGTCTGTGTCGCGGCCGCGGTTGCGGGCAGGCGTAGCAGGGCCATCACGACCAAGCCGCAGATGACGAGACCGGGGACGCGACCCTGCGCGAGCACCTCCGCAGGCCCGCGGCGCTTGGGATTCCATCCCGAAGACCGGCGCTTGGGATTCCAGCGAGCGTGCGGAAGCGACAGGTTCTGCATAGGTGATCGATCCCCCGCGGGGAAATGGTGCCGACGAGATCCGATTCGTGGCGCCGCTCGACCATCGTACCTCGCCACGGTGCGTCGGTCCTGCGGCGACAGGCAGGTTCGTTTCGGACGGGTGTTAGACTGCCACGGCGAAAACGGACAGCGAAGCATGAAGACCCTATCTCTCGCGCTGGCGCTGGCGATTGTCGAAGCTGTCGGAGCTCAGGCGCCGCCTCCGGTCGAGGTCGGCTCTATTCCGATCACGGGGCCGGCGATCGCGCTGGCGGCCGGCGACCGTCACCTCGTCATCGGGGTCGGGTCGACCGTGCGCATAATCGACGTGTCGCGTCCCGAGTCGCCTGCGGCGGTCGGGGCGTACGATTTCGAGCAGGCGGTGCTGGGGCTTGTCGCCGCCGGCGAGACCGTCTACGTGGCCAACAGCCACGACGGGCTCCGGCGGCTCGACCTGTCCGACCCGTCGGCGCCGGCGCTGACCGGCACCGTCGCGACACGCGGCCAGGCGGTCGGGGTGGCCGCCGCGGGGGCTCGCGTTTTCGTGGGCGACAACTCGCTCGGTTTCGACACCGTCGACGGGACGGGCGATCTCCGGCGTGTCGGGGAGTATCTCGGAGACGGGTTTCCGCGCGGTATCGCCGCCGGCGGCCCACTGGTCTTCGTCGCCGATCAGCCGGCCGGATTGATGCTCGTCGACGTGTCGTCCCCGGCCGCGCCGGCGGTGGCCGGCACTCTGTCGCTCGGACGCGACCCGGTGACGCAGGTGATCGCGCCTGACCCACGCTCCACCGGCGGCGCGTTGCCGGGGGTGGTCTGCATCGTCAGCGGCCGCGGCGGGTTGCAGGCGGTCGACGTCTCGGACCCCGCCGCGCCGAGAGTGTCGGCTGCCATTCCCACCGCCGGCCGGCTCGCCGGCGCCGCGATGTGGGATCGCCGGATCTACGCGGCGAGCGGCGGCGTCCTGCAGGTATTCGATCTGACGGATCCCGGGCGGCCGACGCTTGCGGGTACGTCCGAGCTCGGCGGCCAGGCCGGTGCGGTGGCGGTCAACGATGACCTCGTCTTCGTGGCCACCCCCGAGGATGTCGTCATCTTCCGGCGGCAGTAGAACGCTGCCGCGGACTGTTCAGGAGAACACAAGTGCAGCGTGTGCGCAACGGTCAGGTCGTGACTGGCATATCCGGCGTCTTCGCCGCTGCATCGGCGGCGGGTGCGTTGTTGTGCGCCGCCCTCGTACTGGTCGCCGCACCCGTCGGCGCGCAGGAGTGGGGCCAGTTCCGGGGACCGAACGCGGCCGGTGTCGTCGCCGACAACGCCGGCCTGCCGGAACGCTGGAGCGCGACCGACAACGTCGCCTGGCGCACGCCGCTGCCGGGTCTCGGCTGGAGCTCGCCGATCGTCGCCAACGGGCTGGTGTTTCTCACCACGGTCGTCAGCGACGGCGAGATCGAGGCGCCCGAGGGCGGCTGGTACCGGTTCGGCGAGCGCGAGGCGCCGCAGGACGTCCACCACTGGCTGGTCTACGGGCTCGACCTCGATACCGGGGAGTTACGCTGGTACAAGGAGTTGCACGCCGGCGTGCCGGCGTCGCCGCATCACCTCAAGAACACTTTCGCGTCGGAGACCCCGGTGACCGACGGCGAGCGCCTGTACGTCCTCTTCGGAAACGTCGGCCTCTACGCGCTCGGCTTCGACGGGACGGTGCTCTGGTCGCGCGATTTGCCGCCCGCGCCGACCCGCAACGGATGGGGTACCGCGTCGTCTCCCGTGCGGCACGACGGCCGCCTCTATCTGGTCGTGGACAACGAGGAGCAATCCTACATCGCGGCGCTGAGCGCCGAGACAGGCGCCGAGGTGTGGCGCACGGACCGCGACGAGGGGTCGAACTGGTCGACCCCGTATGTCTGGGAGCACGACGGGGGGACCGAGATCGTGACGACCGGTACCGACCGGGTGCGTTCCTACGACCTCGACGGCCGGTTGCTGTGGGAACTGGCGGGAATGTCGACCATCGTGATTCCGACCCCGATCGCTGCGCACGGCCTGCTCTACCTCGAGTCCGGCTACATCGCCGACTTCTTCCGTCCGGTCTACGCGATCCGGCCCGGCGCGACCGGCGACATCTCGCTCGCGGAGGGCGAGACGACCAACGAGTACGTAGCCTGGTCGCTGGAGCAGGGCGGCTCGTACCATCCGTCGCCGCTGGTGTACGGCGACTACTACTACACCCTGCTGGACCGCGGGCTGATGACGTGTCACGACGCCCGGACCGGCACGGAGGTCTACGGGCGGCAGCGGGTCGACGTGGGCCAGGCGTTCACCGCGTCCCCCTGGGCCTACAACGGGAAGATCTTCGCGCTGAGCGAGCAGGGGACGACCTACGTCATCGAGGCCGGGCCGGATTTCCGGATTCTGGCCGAGAACCCGCTCGACGAATTCACGATGGCGACCCCGGCCATCCTGGACGACAGCCTCATCATCCGGACCGCCGAGGCCGTCTACCGCATCGCCGAGCGTTGAGCGTGGACGCCCGCATCGCCGGTGAAGGTCATCGGAGCGGCGTTCAGCTATAATTCTCGTTTCCCGTCTGCTGGCGCGGAGGCTCTGCCGCGGGCGGGCCTTTTCTCACTGAGGAGCGATTCATGCGAGGCGATACGAGGTTGCCGGTGGTGGCCCTGGCCGCAATGCTGTTCGCGCTGCCCGGAGCGGCTTCGGCCGGCGCCGAGGACACGATCCCCACGTTCACCAGGGACGTGGCGCCGATCTTCCAGCAGAAGTGCCAGGCGTGCCATCGGCCGGGCTACATCGCGCCGATGTCGCTCGTGACCTACGCCGAGTCCCGGCCGTGGGCGCGGTCCATCAAGACCCGCGTCGAGACGCGCCAGATGCCGCCGTGGCACATCGACAAGTCGGTCGGCATCCAGGACTTCCAGAACGATCGCTCGTTGACCGACGCCGAGATCGACACCATCGTCCGCTGGGTCGACGGCGGCGCGCCGCGCGGCAACCCGGCCGACATGCCGCCGCCGGTCGAGTTCGCCGACGACGACGTCTGGAACTTCGCCGACCTGTTCGGCGGTCCGCCGGATCTGGTCATCCACTCGACGCCGTTCACGGTGCCGGCTGTGGCGCAGGATCGCTGGTGGAAGCCGGAAGTGCCGACCGGGCTGACCGAGGACCGCTGGATCCGCGCGATCGAGATCCGTCCGTCGACCGTCGACGGCCGCCGCATCACGCACCACGCGTTGGCGCGCCTGCAGCAGGAAGAGGACGAAGATACCCTGGGTGCGGCCTCGGACGTCGGTCCCGGCCTGTTGATGGAGTGGGCGGTCGGCAAGCAGGGCGAGATCATGCGCCCGAACAGCGGCAAGCTGATCAAGGCCGGCTCGATGATCGTCTGGGACGTCCACTACCACGCGGTCGGCGAGGAGATCACCGATACGGTGGAGCTGGGCCTGTACTTCTATCCGCAGGGCGAGGAGCCGAAGCACCGGCAGGTTCTCTCGGCGTTCAGCACCATCGAAGGGGGCAGCGACCATCTGTCGATCCCGCCGAACGCGGTGACGATCACCGAGCGCTTCCACGTCCTGAAGCAGAACGGTCGCGTGGAGAACTACCAGCCGCACATGCACCTGCGGGGCAAGGGGATGCAGATGACCGCCATCCTCCCCGACGGTACCAGCCGCGTGCTGGGCCGGGTGAGTGATTTCAACTTCAACTGGCACAACAACTACGTGTACGCCGACCACGCGGCGCCGCTGCTGCCGAAGGGGACCGTGCTCCACCTGAAGTCGTGGTACGACAACACGTCCGCGAACCGGGCCAACCCCGATCCCAACCAGTGGGTCGGCTACGGAGACCGGACGGTGGACGAGATGGGCCACGCCTGGGTCAACGTGACCTACCTGGACGACGACGACTTCGCGGCGGCGGTTGCCGAGCGCGAGGCGCTGGCGACGACGAACGACAACTAGCCGTGCACGGAGCGGCTCCGAGCGGCCCGGCCGGGGCCGCGGGAGCCGCCGGACGAAGAGAACCGGGAGCCGCCCTCATCACGGGGGCGGCTCCTCTGACGTACGAGGAGGTCGACGGCATGTGGGGGCATGGTTCGGGAGCATCGTTGACGGCGCTCGGGTTGGCGCTCGGGCTCGCGCTCGGCGCCGGCGCGGCCGGGGCCCAGGTGCCGGGGACGCTGCAGGAGTTCGGCGCGCCGGTCTACCCGGCCTACGAGGGGTGGTACGAGAACCCGGATGGCAGCATCACGCTGCTCGCCGGCTACTTCAATGCCAACACCGCGGAGATCGTCGACGTCCCGGTCGGGGCGGACAACTACCTCGAGCCGGGGCCGCCCGACCAGGGGCAGCCGACGCACTTCGTGCCCGGACGCGCCTGGGGTGTCTTCACCATCCGAATCCCGGGTGACTCTTCGGACCGCCGGGTGGTCTGGCACCTGACCGCCAACGGCGAGACGGTGTCCATCCCGATGCACCTCGACCCGCAGTGGATCATCGAACCGTTCGAGGACGCTGCCAATGGCAACAAACCGCCGGTGGTGCGCTTCGCGCCGGAGGGCGAGGGCTTCACCGGTCCGCCGATCGGGATCGCACGCGAGCTCGCCGTCACCGTGGGCACGCCGCTCGATCTGTCCGTCTGGACGTCCGACGGGAAGCCGACCGACAACCTCGTGGCGGCGTCCCGCCGGCCGCGTCCGGCCCTGATCTTGCGCTGGCACGTGCTGCGGGGGCCGGGTGAAGTCGAGTTCTCGGCACCGGTGCAGGAGTTCGCCGACTCGTCGGATCAGAACCCGACGACGACCGCCACCTTCTCCGCGGCCGGTGACTATGTCCTGCGCGCCGAGGCGCTGGACGAGACCGGGGAGGGCGGCAGCGGGTTCCAGTGCTGCTGGACGTCGGCGCTGGTCGCGGTCAGCGTCGCCGAACCGTAGCGTCACGTCCCGCACCGGTTCCGCCGGCGGTGCCGGGGCGCCATCGGAGCGGGCACGCCGGTCCGGAGAATCGGCATCGAAGGAACGCTTCAACGATGAAGAAGCCTGTTGGCGCTCGCTTCGTTCGCCGCGGGCCGCGTATTCCGGTCCTCCTCGCGGTGCTCGGCTGTTCCATGGTCGCGACCGGCCGGGTAGCAGCCCTCGATGTCGGCGTTTCAAGCGTCGGTTGCGCACAGGGGGCTTTGGCGGCGCCGTGTATCGATGCACCGGTCGGCGGTGGGCAGCGGCGAGCAGCGTCACCTCACGGTCAGGCGGCGCCGGTTGGGCGGGCGTCAGCCGGTATCGTCACGGTCGAGCCGTTCACCAATATCTCGCAGGACCCGGCGGACGCCTGGCTGGGCGTGGGCATCGCCGAGACGGTTGCGACCGATCTCGATGGACTGGGCCTGGCAGTGGTTGCCGCGCGCGGCGCGGGGGCAGGGCAGGGGGCGCGCTGGGTGGTGGCCGGCGGCTACCAGCGGTTGGGAGCGCGACTGCGGATCACGGCGCGGCTGGTGGAGGTGGACACCGGGGCAGTCGTGCGGTCCGTGCGCATCGACGGCGCGCTCGACGAGATCTTCGCTCTGCAGGATCGCATCGTCGCCGAGTTGACGGCAGGCGTCGATCTGGCATCCGATGCGGCGCAACCTGGCGATGATCGTGCGAGGCCCGGTGCAATGCCCGCACCGGCCGACGTCATCGAAGGGATCATCCTGCCGCGCCCGATCGCCGATGACGTGAGAGCGCCACCGACCGGTGCGCCGGGGTCGGCTTCGCTGCCGCCGGAGGACCGGGCGGTTGCAGCCGGGCCTGCCGCAGGTGGCGGCGGGACCGTCCCGGCCGGGCTCGGCGTACCGACCGGCGCCGCACCGGCCGCCGGCATCCTGACCGGCCGCCCCAGCCTGGAGCCGTCGCGGACGGCGGACCCGCCCCGGATCGACGGCCGCCTCGACGATGCCGTCTGGAGCCGGGCGACGCGCGTCACCGAGTTCGTGCAGCAGACTCCGCTCGACGGCGCGCCGGCGACGGAGGCGACCGTGCTCTACCTCGCCTACGACACGCAGAACCTCTACTTCGGCATGCAGGTCCGCTACTCCGATCCGGCGCTCATCCGCGCGAACCGGTCCGATCGCGACCAGACCTTCAGCGACGACACGATCACGCTCTATTTCGATCCGTTCCTCGATCAGCAGCGCGCGTACGTCTTCTCCGTCAACGGCTACGGAGTGCAGAGCGACGCGATCCTCGACTCGAGCACGCAGGCGGGGGGAATGGGCGGCGGCGGCGGTCGCCGCGGCGGCGGCGGCGGCGGGCGGCCGGGGAGCGGCGGCGGGTCTTCGGGGGGCGGTCGCCGCGGTGGGATGAGCGCGTCGCTGGCTGCCGCGCTGGGCGGTGCGCCGACCGGCGATTCTTCCTGGGACGCACTGTTCGAATCGAGCGGCACGCTGGTCGACGACGGCTGGACGGCCGAGATGGCGATCCCGTTCAAGAGCCTGCGCTACCCGTCGCGTGGACGGGGCGAGCGCCACCGCTGGGGTTTTCAGGTCGTCCGCTCCATAGGGAGCAAGAACGAGACCGACGTCTGGGCGCCGATCTCACGCGACGTCGCCGGCTTCCTGCCGCAGATGGGGCTGCTCGACGGCCTGACCGACCTCTCGACCAGCCGCAACCTGGAGATCCTGCCGACGGTCACCGCCGTCCAGTTCGGGTCGCTCGATACGGAGACCGGCGCCTTCGACGCCGGCGAACCCGATCCGGAGGGCGGCGTGAACGTCAAATACGGTGTGACCCCCAACCTGACGTTCGACTACACCTACAATCCCGACTTCTCGCAGATCGAGTCCGACATTCCGCAGATCGAGGTCAACCAGCGGTTCCCGCTCTTCTACCCCGAGCTGCGGCCGTTCTTCCTGGAGGGGCAGGAGATCTTCCAGGTGCCGGGGCAGGTCAACCTCGTCCACACCCGCACGATCGTCGATCCCCGCCAGGGCGCCAAGCTGACCGGCAAGGCGGGCAACACCACGGTCGGCGTGCTGGTCGCCAACGACGAGGCCCCGGGCCTGGTGGAGGACGTCCACCCCGACCTGTCCGGACGGACCGCCCAGGTGGCCATCGCGCGGGCGCGCTACGACCTGTACGCCGAGTCGTACCTCGGGGTCATTGCGACGGACCGCGAGTTCGGCGACGGTTACAGCCGGGTGGGCGGGGTGGACGGCCGGTTCCGGCTCGGGCGTACCTCGTCGGTGAGCTTCCAGGCCGCCGCGTCGCAGCACCGCAACGAGACCGACGGCGAGCACTCGGGGCCGATCTTCCACCTCGCCTACGACCGGGTGGGGCGCAATCTCAGCTACTCGGCCGCCGTCGACAGCGTCGACCCCGGCTTCCGCACCGACACCGGCTTCGTGCAACGCGTCGACACCCGCGTGGCGCAGGCCAACGTCTCCTACCGCTGGTGGCCGGAGAACTGGCTGGTCAACTGGGGGCCGCTCGCCGGCTACAGCCGCAACTTCGACTTCGAGGGGATCCTGCAGGACGAGCAGGCCAACGTCGGCGTGCGCGGGGTGACGAAGAACAGCATCATCTGGTTCGCGATGGCCAACCGCGACATGGAGCGCTACGAGGGTATCGAGTTCTTCAAGACGACCGCCTTCCTGGGGGGCGGCTTCGCGGCCAGCCGGCGGCTGTCGGCCGGGGGCTTCTTCAACTGGGGCGACCAGGTCCGCTACGGCGACGACCCGTTCCTGGGCAGCGGCGCGACCGCCACGCTCTTCGCCGCGATCAGGCCCATGTCGCGGCTGAACGCCGACCTGAACTTCATCACCAGCCGGCTCTACGATCCGCGCACGAGCGAGCAGGTCTTCGACGTCAAGATCTACCGCGCGCTCACCACCTACCAGTTCACCAACCGGCTGCTGCTCCGCAATATCCTGGAGTACAACGCGTTCAGCGGCACCCTGGCCGCGAACCTGCTCTTCACCTACCGGGTCAACGCCGGGACCGTCTTCTTCGTCGGCTACGACGACCACTACCAGCAGGGCGACCTGATCGACAGCACGATCTTCCCGACGATGCGCTTCGAGCAGACGAACCGCGCGATCTTCACGAAGCTGTCGTACCTGTTCCGCTTCTGAGGAGGCCGTCGTGACCGCGCTCTCGGTCAACGTCAACAAGATCGCCTGGCTGCGCAACTCGCGCGAGGGCGCCCGGCCGAGCGTCCTCGAGGCGGCGCGTACCGCCATCGCGGCCGGCGCGCACGGCATCACCGTCCACCCGCGTCCCGATCAGCGCCACATCCGCCCGGCCGACGTGGAGGCGCTGGCCGCGTTCCTGGCCGCCGAGGCGCCGCACATCGAGTTCAACATCGAGGGCAACCCGGCCGCCGGCCCGCGCGGCAAC
Organism: Vicinamibacterales bacterium; assembly: GCA_965222905.1. Taxonomy (GTDB): domain Bacteria; phylum Acidobacteriota; class Vicinamibacteria; order Vicinamibacterales; family UBA8438; genus WTFV01. Next base: position 2,605,976 of record OZ244976.1, read on the forward strand.
GGCTACCCGGGCTTCGACCGTCTGATCGAGACGGCGCGCCCGTCACAGGCGACGCTGGTCCCGGACGCCGACGCGCAGCTCACCTCCGACCACGGCTGGGACCTGTCCGAACCCGAGGCAGCCCGATTCGTGCGGGAGGTCGCCGCCCGTTACCGGGGCTGGGGCGTGCGCGTCAGCCTGTTCATGGACCCGGTCGCCGAGCAGATCGCCCGCGCGAAGGAGTGCGGCGCGGATCGCGTCGAGCTCTACACCGGCCCCTACGCCGACCTCGTCGAGCGTCACGGGCAGGCACATCCGAAGACTCGAGCGAGCCTGGACGCCTACGCACGCGCCGCGCGGTACGCGAGCGAGATCGGGCTCGGGGTCAACGCCGGCCACGACCTGAACCTGGACAACCTCGCCGCGTTCATCGCCGTCGGGGGGATCGCCGAGGTCTCCATCGGCCACGCGCTGATCGCCGACGCGCTGGAGATGGGGCTGTCGACCGCGGTGCGGCGGTACCTCGATGCCCTCGCGGCCGGCGCCGCCCGCGGGTGACCTTGCCGGCGAGCACGTACCGACGACCGATGGAACGTGCTATTTTCGATTCCGGCGCTCACCCGCACGAGGACGCATCGATGGCCGTCGCCTACCCCCCCATCCCCTACGGCGATGCCGACTTCAAGCGGATCCGGCTGACCGGCTCGCTCTACGTCGACAAGACCCGCTTCCTGCGGCGGCTGGAGCGCGTGCGTTTCGCCGTGCTGATCCGTCCCCGGCGGTTCGGCAAGTCCTGCTGGATATCCCTGCTGGAGCACTACTACGACCGGACCCGCGGCGACGCCTTCGACACCGTGTTCGGCGGCACCGACATCGCCCGGCAGCCGACGGACGAGCGGAATCGCTACGTCGTGCTGCGCTTCAATTTCTCCGCCTTCAACGACACTCTGAAGATGCTCGAACGCAACTTCGAGGAGTACTGCCGGTTGGAGATCCGGCACGCGTTGGAGCGCAATCCGGATCTGTTCCCCGAGCCGGCGCTGGAACGCATCCTGGCGCCGGACTTCGTTGCCGGCATACTGAACGAGCTGTTCGCCTACGCCGGTGACCACGGCGTCGCACTGTACGTGCTGATCGACGAGTACGACAACTTCGCCAACACCATTCTCGCGCACCACGGCGAGGCGGCCTACCGCGGCATCACCCACGGCGGCGGCTTCTACCGCAACTTCTTCGCCACCTTGAAGGCCGGGGCGGAGCGGAGCGACGGCGGCATCGCGCGGCTGTTCATCACCGGCGTGTCGCCGATCACGCTCGACGACGTGACCAGCGGCTTCAACATCGGCGAGAACATCAGCCTGGACGCCGACTTCAACGAGCTGCTCGGCTTCACCGAGCCGGAGGTGCGCGGGCTGCTGGAGACCTACCGCGACCTCGGCGTGCTCGACCACGACGTGGACGAGGCGCTGGACACGATGCGGGACTGGTACGACGGCTACCGCTTCGCAGCCTCCGCCCAACGTAGCGTCTACAACACCGACATGGTGCTCTACTACCTGTCCAAGTCGATTCCGAACCGGCCCCCGCCGGACTATCTGATCGACATGAACGTGCGCGTGGACTACGGCAAGCTGCGCCATCTGCTGGTGGTCGGCCGGCAGCTCAACGGCAACTTCGATCTGCTGCGCCACGTCGCCGGCGAGGAGCGGGTGGCGTGCGACATCCAGCCCGGCTTCCCGCTCGAACGGTTGACCCGGCGGGAGAACTTCCTGTCGCTGCTGCATTTCTTCGGCCTGTTGAGCATCCGCGAGGTCGCCGACGGCCGGCCGGTGCTGGCCATTCCCAACCAGACGGTCCGGAGACTGTTGTACGGATTCCTGCGCGACGCCTACGACGACGTGGGGACGTTCGCGGTCGACCTGTTCGCGTTCGACCAACTGATGAGCGCGATGGCCAACGCCGGCACGTGGCGACCGGTGTTCGAGTTCCTGCGCGACGCCGTTGCCGCGCAGACCGGCATTCGCGACTACATCGCCGGCGAGAAGGTGTTGCAGGGATTCCTGGCGGCGTATCTGAGCGTCTGTCCCTACTTCGTCTTCCGCTCGGAGGCCGAGCTCGGCAAGGGCTATGCGGACATCGCACTGGAGCCGCTGCTGGCGCGGTATCCGCATCTGCGGCGCGGCTACCTGATCGAGCTGAAGTACCTCAAGCGGAGGGATCCGCCGAATCCCGGCCAACTGGACGCAGCGGCGCAGGCGGCCGCCGCGCAGCTCCGCGGCTATCTCGCCGACGACCGGCTGGCGCGGCAGTACCCGGCCGTGCGCTTCATCGGCCTGGTCCTCGTCTTCCACGGCTGGGAGCTGGTATACAGCGACGCCGTCGAGCTCGAATCGGTCACGGAGAGTTGACACTCTGTCCGGGGCCTGCTGGATTTCGCCGGTTGGCGGCGCTCCGCATAGTCGGCGCAACATCAGCCCCCCAGCGCATAGTCTTCGACGAGTTCGATGCCGCTGCGTACGGACGAACTCGCATTCACGACGTAGATGAAGCTCTGTCTTGCCCATGCGAGGCGCAGGGCACTGAACAACAGCGCGTGAAGATAACTCTGGGTGACGATGTCCATTCCGCCGAAGTCCAGAACAATCGGTTCCTTCCTGAGAATCCTCGGCTCCAATTGCTCCCGGGCAAGTTTCTCGGCAAGTTCGGTGTTCTCCGAAGCGTACCGGACCACGAAGACAGCAGCATCGCTCGGTGACTCCTCGTAGCGAATCCAGTGGTGCCGCGCGCGTTTGGGCGTCCGCTCGCGGGCGCGCTTCTGGATCGTCTCGATCAGATCGTCGTAGCTCCCGACCGATTCGACAGGAAGCTCGAAAGCGACCAGTGTGCCCGGATAGCCCAGTCCGTCAGGCTTCAGGAAGCGCAGGTCATGATTGTCGCCGGCCTCCGGGTCCGCGGTGAGCAACAAGGCCGCATCGCGTGAGGCCAGCAGAAGTCTGCCGCCGGTCAGCTTCGCCATCTCGGAAATGAAGAAGAGCCCAAGCCCGGCGTTCTGCTGCGATCCGGAGAGCCCCTCCACGAAGGTGCCGGAGATGCGGGGCCAGAGCGCCTTCTCCAGGGCCTCGCGATTGTCGCGGAGCTCGGAGTGCTTCTCGATCATGGCGTCGAAGATACCCACGCCGGTGTCCGCCACCGCGACCTGGAGAGATTGGCCGTCCATGTTGTCCATGCGTTGGGCCGCTACTACCCCGCCCAACCTGTCATTGCTGTGCTGAATCACGTTTCGCAACAGTTCGACGATGACGTACTTCATGGTGAGGCGGGTATCTCTGCCCTCGTCGCTCCGCACGAGCAGGGCCGAAACCTCGCTGGCGGCCGCTTCGATTTCAGCGAAGGCCGTGACCCGGCGGAGCTTGGCCGTCCGCCCGGCTTCGCCGGGAGCCGCCGGGGACACGCCCCGGACGAGGTCGGACGCGCCGATGGCGAGGGCGAATCTCCCTGCCGCGCTCGCCTTATAGTTCGTCAGGGTGAGCCGGTCGTTCAACTCGGCACGGGCCAGCGCGCTCGTCGCGACGATTCCCCACACCTCGAACTTCGAGACGCGGGCGAAACTCAGCACTCGGCTGTGGTTCCGATGCAGCCAATCGAACAGCGGGGCGGGATCGTCCAGTCCGATGGCGGATGGTGGGGGTTCGACGTCCGGTGCGTCAGGCGTCGCGTCCGCGTCGGCAGGTCGCTGCGCTCGGATGGCCGGACGGAGCGCCTGTGTGTCCGCTCCCTTCCGAACCGCGGGGCAAGACTCGAACCGCAACCTCCACAAGCGTTCTGCCAGCGCGGAGTCCGGATCTTCCGATCTCATCCGACGAGTGAGTTCCTTCCGTATGAATTGCGATGTCAGGTGGCGCAGAATCTCGTCGCTGGCTGGCGTGTCGTCCTCGCGAAGTGCCTCCAGTGCTCTCGATACGGCCTTCCTGGACATGGGTGGGACTCGACATTGTTAGCAGAGCCAACAGACCCGTCGGCCTCAAACGGACGCCCACAGCGGCGGACGGCGGACGCGGGAGACCCGCCGCCGTCACTCCGGCAGCGCAAAGGCGACCAGGCGCGGACCGCCGCCGACGGTCAGCGCGATGTACTGCCGGCCGTCGAGCAGGTAGGTCATCGGCGTCCCGATGGCGCCGCTCGGCAGATCCACCGACGCCAGCTCGGTTCCGTCCGCCTTGTCGTAGGCGACCAGCCGCGGGCCGTTGTTCGAGCCGCCGGCGGTGAGGCAGTAGATGAGCAGCGTCTTCGTCAGCAGCGGGCCGTTGCTGCCGTTGTCGCCGCCGAGCGGCGGCAGGTTCAGGTGCCGCAGGCGCGGGTGGTTGCGGTAACGGTCGCCGTTGCCGGTCGGTACCCACCAGGCGTGCTCGCCGGTGTTCAGGTCGATGGCCGTCATCCGCGAGTAGGGCGGCTTGACGAGCGGCAGCCCCTGCGGCATCTGCGGCTCACGACGGATGTCGCCGCCCCTGGCGAGCCGCTCCTCCTCCGGCGCGCCGTGGGTGTAGGCGACGGTGGCGCCGAGCGCCGGGTCGGGAGCATAGAGCGACATTACCGCCGTCCGGTTGCGTGACGGGACATAGAGCATGCCGGTCTCCGGATCGACGGCAGCCCCGGCCCATCCGGCCGTACCCCCCGGCGGCGGGCGCATGACGGTGCCGTACGTGACTCCCTCGATGGGCCGATCCAGCGGCGTGAACAGCGGTCCGAGTCGGAAGCCCGCGACCGCGTCGATAGCCATCTGCCGGATCTCCGGCGTGAAGTCGACGAGGTCGTCGATGGTGACCCCCTGGTAGTCGAACGGCGCCGGCCTCGTCGGGAACGGCTGGGTGGGCGACGGCACCTCGCCCGGCATGTTCGTCTCCGTCGGCACCGGGCGCTCCTCGATCGGCCAGATCGGATCGCCGGTCACGCGGTCGAACACGTAGACGAAGCCCTGCTTGCTCACCTGCGCGATCGCCTTGATCGGGCGGCCGTCCACTACCACGTCGACCAGGTTCGGATGCGTGGGGAAGTCGTAGTCCCACAGCCCGTGGTGGACCGCCTGGAAGTGCCACTCGCGCTGCCCGGTCTCGACGTCGACCGCGATCAGCGTCTCCGAGAACAGGTTGTCGCCGAGCCGGTCGGCCCCGTAGTAGTCGTTGGTCGTCGTGCCGGTCGGCAGGTACACGTGGCCGAGCTCGTTGTCGCCGGCGAGCATCGACCAGACGTTGGCGTTCCCGGAATAGCGCCACGAGTCGTTCAGCCACGTGTCGACGCCGAACTCGTCGGCGCCGTTCGGCACCGTGTGGAAGTCCCAGGCGTGCTCGCCGGTCCGGACGTCCCAGGCGCGCACCCAGCCCGGCACCGCCTCCTTGGTGATGCGCCGGTCGGCGACATGCGAGCCGTGGATCACCTTGTCGCGGACCACGATCGGCGGCGAGTGGATCCCGTAGAGCAGGGCATTCAGGTAGTCGCGCTCGCCGCGGGTCGCCCGCGGCAGGCCGACCATCGCGTCGACCATGCCGCTGCCGTCGGGCCCGAAGTCGGCGCACGGCCGTCCGGTCCTGGCGTCGGCGCAGACGACGTAGCCGTTTCCGGTTCCCCAGAAGATCCGCTCGTCCCCGTCGCCGTCGGTCCAGTAGGCGACGCCCCGCTGGCGCCACGTCCCGGTCATCGTGGTCGTGCCCTCTTCGTAGCTCTTCGGGTTGAAGACCCAGAGCGTCTCGCCGGTCTTCGCATCGACCGCGACCCCCTGCGACAGCGGCGTGTTGAAGTAGAGCATCCCGCCCACCATCAGCGGCGTGGCCTGGAACCCGGTCGGATTCGGCAGGTGGCCGGTCCGGTAGAGATCGGGCGTCTCCTCGACGAGCGCCTCGACGATGGCGTCGAGCGGCGCAGACCACTCGCCGCCTCCCGGCGTGGTCTTGCTGACGCGGTGGTCGACCGAGGTCCACTCCCAGACCAGCTCCAGGTCGGCGAAGTTGCCCGCATCGATCTGGTCGAGCGGCGAGTATTTCTTCCCGCCGACGTCGCCGGCGTAGCTGCGCCACTCGCCGTTCGAGGTGTCGTAGATCTGCCATGGCCCGGCCGCAGCGTCCTGCTGTGCGTGGGCGGCGGTGGGTGTCCAGACCGGTGTGGCGAGCAGGAACATCAAAACGAGAGGAAGTGACTGGCGCATGGTGAACCTCGGTATCTGCAGCGGTTGTCTTCGCGCGCGAGCGGACTCTTCGAGAGTGCCGGCAATCGTACACCGGTTTGTCGCGAACTGCGTTCGAAGCGCCGGCTGCAGCCGACCCAAATGGCGAGGGGGTCAGGAACGCGGCAGCACCTCGGCGCCGGTCAGGCCGAGGTGATGGTCCGTTGCCCAGACCGTCCTGATTCCGTGGCGCTCCATGAGTGCCAGGCTGGAGGCATCGACGTAGGTCAGGCGGGCGCCCCGCAGACGGTCCAGCATGCGCCACCAAGCTGCGGCCGGCCACGGCAACAGGTGAGCCGGTCGTCCCGCCGCCGATCGGTGCCTGCCCGCCGCCGCCGATCCGCGCCTACCCGCCCTCTGGCAGCGCGAAGGCGATGAGCCGCGGGCCGCCGCCGACGGTGAGTCCGACGTACTGCCGGCCGTCGACCATGTAGGTCATCGGCGTCCCGATGGCGCCCGACGGCAGGTCCACCGACGCCAGCTCCGTTCCGTCGGCCTTGTCGTAGGCCACCAGCCGCGGACCGCCGTTCGTCCCCCCGGCGGTCAGGCAGTAGATCAGCAGCGTCTTCGTCAGCAGCGGGCCGTTGATGGCGTTGTCCCCGCCGAGCGGCGGCAGATCGAGATCGCGCAGCAGCGGGTGGTTGCGGAACCGGTCGCCGTTGCCGGTCGGCACCCACCAGGCGTGCTCGCCGGTGTTCAGGTCGATGGCCGTCATCCGCGAGTAGGGGGGCTTGACGAGCGGCAGTCCCTGCGGCATCTGCGGGCCGCGCCGGATGTTGCCACGCTGGGCCAACCGTTGCGCCTCGGGTGCGCCGTGCGTGTACAACACCGTCGCACCGAGGGCCGGGTCCGGGGAATAGAGCGAGACCACCGCCGGCTGGTTGCGTGACGGCACGTAGAGCATGCCCGTTTCGGGGTCGACGGCGGCCCCGGACCAACCCGCCGTGCCGCCCGGCGGCGGACGCATGATGGTGCCGTTCGTGACCCCCTCGACCGGCCGGTCCAGCGGCGTGAACAGCGGTCCGAGCCGGAAGCCCTCGACCGCGTCGAGCGCCATCTGGTGGATCTCCGGCGTGAAGTCGATCAGGTCGTCGACGGTCACGCCCTGATAGTCGAACGGCGCGGGCTTCGTCGGGAACGGCTGGGTGGGCGACGGCACTTCGCCCGGCATGTTCGTCTCCGTCGGCACCGGGCGCTCCTCGATCGGCCAGAGCGGATCGCCGGTCACGCGGTCGAACACGTAGACGAAGCCCTGCTTGCTCACCTGCGCGATCGCCTTGATCGGACGGCCGTCGACGGTCACGTCCACCAGGTTCGAATGGGTCGCGAAGTCGTAGTCCCACAGCCCGTGGTGCACCGCCTGGAAGTGCCACTCGCGCTGCCCGGTCTCCACGTCGACGGCGATCAGCGTCTCCGAGAACAGGTTGTCGCCCAGCCGGTCGATCCCGTAGTAGTCGTTGGTGGTCGTGCCGGTCGGGAGATACACGTGGCCCAGCTCGCTGTCGCCGGCCAGCATCGACCAGACGTTGGCGTTGCCCGAGTAGCGCCAGGATTCGTTGAGCCAGGTGTCGACGCCGAACTCGTCGGCGCCGTTGGGCACGGTGTGGAAGTCCCAGGCGTGCTCGCCCGTGCGGACGTCCCAGGCCCGCACCCAGCCCGGCACCGCCTCCTTGGTGATGCGCCGGTCCGCGACGTGCGAGCCGTGGATCACCTTGTCGCGCACGACGATCGGCGGCGAGTGGATGCCGAACAGCATCGCGTTCAGGTAGTCGCGCTCCTCCCGGTTCGCCCGCGGCAGCCCGACCATCGCGTCGACCCTTCCGCCCCCCGCGGGGCCGAAGTCGGGGCACGGCCGCCCGGTCTTCGCGTCGACGCAGATGAGGTACCCGTTGCCGGTGCCCCAGAAGATGCGCTCGTCCCCTTCGCCGTCGGTCCAGTAGGCGACGCCCCGCTGCGACCAGGGGTTGCTCATCGTCGGCGTCCCCTCTTCGTAGCCCTTCGGGTTGTAGACCCACAGCGTCTCGCCGGTCTCCGCGTCCACCGCCACGCCCTGCGACAGCGGCGTGTTGAAGTAGAGAATCCCGTCCACCATCAGCGGTGTCGCCTGCAGGCGCGACAGGATGGGCCGATGTCCGGGGCGGTAGAGGTCGGGGTCGTCCTCGATCAGCGTGTCGACGACGGTGTCTAGCGGGGCCAGCCACTCGCCGCCGCCGGGTGTCGACCGGCTGATGAGGTGGTCCACCGAGGTCCACTCCCAGGCGATCTCCAGGTCCGCGAAGTTGCTTGCGTCGATCTGGTCGAGCGGCGAGTATTTCTTGCCGCCGACGTCGCCGGCGTAGCTGCGCCACTCGCCGTTGGAGGTGTCGTAGGTCTGCCACGGCCCGGCGCTCTGGTCCTGCTGGGCGTTCACGGCGGCGGACCCGCAAAAGACAAGCGCTGGCATCACGGTGAGAAAGAGCGACTGGCGCATGACGTGACCTCCGTTCGTATCGCAGGGCCGGGCTGACGCACCCGGGTTCCGCTCCCGTCGGTGCCGGCAATCCTACACCGTCGCCGGAGCGGATGCGACGACCTGGCGCGCCTGCCAGTACCGCTTCGGAGCGGCGAAGGGCCCCTACGACGCGGCGGGACGGCCGGCGAGGCTCGAAGACTCTCGGCTGGCCGAGAGCGCCGAGGCGCCGCGGTAGTTGGATTCAGCCTTGACGTTCGGTCTCGTGCAGGCGTCAGGCGAGCGCGTACCAAGTGCCCCGGCCGGCGCCGTGCCGCGTCAGATGGCCGTCGCGGGTCAACGCCCGCACGTGATCCTTGATCGTGTTCCGACTCGCGCCGGTAGCCGTCGCGGCAGCGCGGATGGTCACGCGCCCGTGGTCGCGGGCGATCTGCAGAATGCGGAGCGAGAGCTCGGGCAGGTCGCCGATCGTCAGGCGCTCGCGCTGGATCTTGTCGTGCAGATGCCGCTTCTGCCGTTGCAGCGCCGTCAGAAAATACGTGAGCCAGGGATCCCAGTCGGGCTCGGCGGTCCGCAACGTCTTCTGGGTGCGGCGCAGGGCCAGGTAGTACGCGTCCCTGCTTCGTTCGATGACGCTTTCCAGAGAGCAGTAGGGAACGTAGGAGTAGCCGGCGCGCAGCAGCAGCAGCGTGGTGAGAATCCGCGACAGGCGCCCGTTGCCGTCCTGGAACGGATGGATGGCCAGGAAGGCGACGACGAAGACGGCGATGACCAGCAGCGGGTGCAGGTCGGCGGGGCGAGCCAGGGCTTCCCGTGTCCACGTGAGCAGTTCGGCGGTCAGCCGGGGCGTGTCGAAAGGAGTCGCGGTTTCGAAGACGACGCCCAATCGCGTTCCACCGGGCCCGATTGCCTCCACGTGGTTCGGGAGGGACTTGTAGTCGCCGCGATGGCGTTCATCCTTCTCCGAGTACTTCAGCAGATCACGGTGAAGCTGCCGGACGTGGTTCTCGGTGAGGTCGATGACGTCCCAGGCCGTGAAGACGGTGTTCATCGTGCCGGCGTAGCCCGCGACCTCCTGCTCGTCGCGCGTCGCGAACGATCCGACCTCGATGGCGGAGAGAAGCTGCTCGACTTCCGGGTCGCTGAGCCTTGCGCCTTCGATGCGGGTGGACGAGCCGATGCTCTCGATCGTCGCTACGTGCCGCAGTCGGGACAGCCGCTCGGGAGCGAGGCGCCCGACGGCGAGCCACGCGCCCTTGAATTCATCGATCTCGGCGATGAATCCGAGAGTCTCGCGAGTTACCCGCAACGACGACACGTCCGGCGAGCCATCCATTAGCCCACCCGATTCCATCCAATATGGAGGATGTCACGAGGAGCATCCATTTGTCCATCCGATTCCATCCGAGGTACGAGCTCTCACGAGAGCGCGTAGCCGAGCGTCCAGGCGACATTCTTCAGCATACCGAGGAGGGCCGGATCGCCGAGCGCCCGGTGGAAGCTCGGCTGGACCGGGATGACGCCGGCCGCCTCGGCGCGGTTCGTCAGGACCATCGCCGGCCGATTGGCGTGCATCGATGACGGATACAGGAGGCCCTCGGTCTCCGGGTAGGCGTCGTAGAACCCACGTGCCCAGTTTCGGGTAACGGATCGGGCGCCCGTCATCAGGGCCATGGACGCACCGGCGCGGGTCGCGAAGGAGCCGGTGAGATCCACGAGCGACGAGAAGCCGGCCGTGTGGAACCCGACCAGCCACGGGTCCTTGTGCCAGCGGTTGAGGACGCGGGTTCTCTGGAAGACCTCCGCGAAGCAGGTGGTCGGATCATCGGCCGCGTAGAGGACCGCTCGGTCCTGGTACATCGCCCCTCGGCCGAGATGATGGTCGAAACGGGCATCGGTCGGCCCTACGTGCCTGAGGTCGCCCCACCGCGTCGGGTGTCGCCCGCCGCGAAAATAGATGCGCCACGCCAGCGAGCCGGGCAGCAGCGAGTGGACATCCGGATTCAACCCCTCGATCCGAGCGACCACCGGCGTGCGCGGAACCTTCGGCGCGGCGGCGTCACAGATGGCGTGCCATCTCGATCACCGGTGCCGGATCCATACCGGCCTTCAGCCAGTCGAGCGGGTTGAGCACTTGACCGTCCGGTGTCTCCAATTCGGGATCCGGGGTTGTGTACCAACGCAGCACCGAGACGGCGTCGAGAGCTTGCGGTACAACCGCGTTCACGGCGCCGATGTTCGGAACGAGCCCGTCGTTGCCGAACTGAAAGACGGGGATCTTCCAGCGGCCGCCGACGCGAACCGCGTACAAGGCGCCCTCTCCGATCATCTGACGCACGCGAACCTGGGTGATTCCCCCGAGCTGTGCAGCGGCCTTGGCCGGTGTCAGACCGGTGGCCAGGATTGCGCCGCCGGCGGCGACGCGACGACGCGTGCGGCGTGCCCGCCACCGGCGTCTTCGCCACGTGGGGCGATTCGGTATTGCCGGGCCCTCCGTCGCGGAGTACGATGCGGCGATTGGGAGTGCGTTCGCTGTCGGTACGACCAGAAACTACAAGGAGCATCGATGGTGCGACGGCAGAGCGGCAGTCGGCGCGGGGCGGCTGGTTTGGCGAGAGCCGTCGTGTTCCTGGTGGCCGGCGGCGTCATGCTGGCGACCGGTTCGGCCGTCCAGACGTCTTCCGTCCGGCTTGGGCTCGGACCGGAGCAACAGCTCCCGGCGGCCGTGCAGGCGCCCGCCTCGGCCACTGAGCCTGTATCGGTCGCGCCCCGCGCGGTCCTGGATCGCTACTGCATCACCTGCCACAACGATCGCCTGCGGACCGGCGGCCTGAGCCTGGATGCGGCCAGCGTCGACGCCGCGGATCCGAGCCGCCACGCGGACGTCTGGGAGCGGGTAATCGGGAAGCTGCGGACCGGCGCCATGCCGCCGCCGGGCCGACCGCGACCGGAACAGGCGACCTACGACGCGGTGGCGAGCCGGCTCGAGACGGACATCGACCGGGCAGCCGCGGCGAACCCCGATCCCGGCCGCACCAGCACCGTCCATCGGCTGAACCGCACGGAGTACCGCAACGCGATTCGCGACCTGCTGGCGCTGGATCTCGACGTGACGCCGCTCCTGCCGGGGGACGAGACCTCCGATACCGGCTTCGACAACAACGCCGACGTGCTCTCGATCTCCACCGCGCAGCTCGAGCGCTACCTTTCGGCGGCGCGCACCATCACGAGGCTCGCCACCGGCCTTCCGCCGACGGGTCCGGGGTTCGAGACCTTCGACGTGCCGCTGCTCCTGCTGCAGGACGAGCGCCAGAGCGAGGACCTGCCGCTAGGCTCGCGGGGGGGCGTGGCCGTCCCTTATCACTTCCCGGTCGACGGTGACTACCTCATCAAGATCGAGCTGCGGTCGAACTGGCAGGACTACATCCTGGGCATGGGCAGCGCCCACTTGCTCGACGTGCGGATCGACGGCGAGCTGGTCAGGCGGTTCACGGTCGGCGGCGAGGCTCCCGGCCGGCCCGCACCGGTCACGTTCACCATCGCCGAGCGGGGCGACCCGGAGTGGGAGGCGTACCTGCAGTCGGCGGACGAACGGTTGGAGGTTCGCGTGCCGGTCGAGGCGGGACCGCGCACCGTCGGCGTGTCGTTCGTTCGCAACGTCTGGGAGCCGGAGGGGATCCTGAAGCCGCGGCAGGCGGGCGAGGTGCTCTCGAACGACGAGGTGTACAACGGCAACGCCGCGGTCAGCGCGGTCGCCGTCGGCGGGCCGTACGCCGTGACCGGTCCGGGTGACACGCCGAGCCGCCGCGCCATCTTAACCTGCCGGCCGGACGTCGCTGCCCCGGAGGATGAGCGGGTCTGCGCCACCGAGATCGTGTCGCGCCTGGCGCGCCGCGCCTATCGCCGGCCGGTGACGCCGGACGACGTCGACACGCTCCTGGGTTTCTTCGAGAGCGGCCGGGAGAGTGGCGGCAGCTTCGACTCCGGCATCCAGCTCGCATTGGAACGGATGCTGGTGGATCCGGACTTCCTGCTGCGTATCGAGCGCGATCCGGCCGGGGCGGCACCGGGCGCGCCGTACCGCCTGAGCGACGTCGAGGTGGCCGCGCGCCTGGCCTTCTTCCTCTGGGGCAGCATCCCGGACGAGCCGCTGCTCGACGCGGCCGAGCAGGGCACGCTGACCGAGCCGGCGGTGCTGGAGGCGCAGGTCCGGCGCATGCTCGCCGATCCGCGCGCCCGGTCGCTCGTCGACGACTTCGCCATGCAGTGGCTGCACCTGCGCAACCTGGAGGACGTGACCGGCGATCCGGTGCCGTTCCCGGACTTCGACGACAACCTGGTCGAGGCGTTCCGGCAGGAGACCACGCTATTTCTCGCCAGCACCCTGCGCGGGGACCGCAGCGTGCTCGACCTGCTCGACGCCGACTACACGTTCGTCAACGAGCGGCTCGCCCGCCACTACGGTATTCCGGGCGTCTACGGGTCACGGTTCCGCCGCGTCACGCTGCCGGACCGCGAGCAGCGCGGCGGCCTGCTCGGCCACGGCGGCCTGCTGGCCCTGACCTCGTATCCGACCCGCACGTCGCCGGTGCTGCGCGGCAAGTGGCTGCTCGACACGATTCTCGGCGCGCCGCCCCCGTCGCCGCCGGCCGACGTGCCGGCGTTGCCGGAGGGGGGCGAGGGAGGCCGCACCACCTCGGTGCGCGAGCGGCTGGAGCGCCACCGGCAGGCCCCGGCCTGCGCGACCTGCCACGCGTCCATCGATCCGCCAGGCTTCGCGCTCGAGCAGTTCGACGGCCTCGGCGCGTGGCGGACCTCAGACGAGTTCGGCAACCCGATCGATGCCACCGCGACCATGCCGGACGGTCGCGCCGTGGCGGGCATGGCCGGCCTGCGCGCGCTGCTCCTGGAGCGGCCGGAGCGGTTCGCCGGTACGGTGACCGAGAAGCTCCTCTCCTACGCCCTCGGGCGCGGCTTGGAGCACGCCGACAAGCCGACCGTGCGCGCCGTCGTGCGGGACGCGGCGGCGGACGACTACCGCTGGTCGGCGCTCATCGCCGGCATCGTGAAGAGCCCGGCGTTCCTGATGCGGAATGCGGGAAGTTGATCGAGATATCGGGCAAGGTGTGAACAGGATGACCGGCAAGCTGGCGGCGACGGGTGCCTTGGCGGCGGTCGCCGTAGCAGTGTGGGCCTCGCAGGGCCGTATCGGTTCGGGGCCAGGGAGCGACCGCGGTGTGGACGTGCAGGCGAGGCCTTCGGACGCAACGCGTGGGCAGGCAGCGGCTTCGACCGAGACTGAACCTGCCGTGGATTCCCGGTTGGCGGTGGACTGGTGGAACCGCGCGATCGAGGCGGCGGGCGAGTCGGCAGCGGGCATCCGGGCGGCCGCGTTGCTGCGCGGATTGGGTGAGATGCCGGAGGTGGCGAAGACACTCGGAAACCGCCGTGGCGGTCTTCGGCCCGAGGTCCTGTTCGGCAAAATTCCATCCGGCGTGCTGCTGGCTGGCGAAGGGGCGGCGCTGAACTACCTGAGCGAGCGCGATCTGAGCCACATCCGTTCCGTGCGCGAAGCCCCGGAACTGGCAGCTGAACCGGGCAACGTGGTCTTTGAGCGGACCTATGCCAACCGCGCGCGCGGCGGCAGGAACATGACAAACTGGGAATGGGCGGTGGCGCACGCTGACAGCGTGGTCGCGGGTGCGCGGGCGGGTGCTCGGGTGGTTGCGGTATCGATGGTGCGAGGCGTCGCAAATGGCGCGCTGTTGAACTTGCCGGTGGCGGCGACCGTAGAGACGCTCCATGTCGTCAATGCGCGCAAGACGGTGGGTGAAGCGGCTCGGGATGCGGCACTGGATATCAGCGGCGCTGGCGCGGCCGGCGCGTCAGTGGCGGGCGCACTGACCGCCGCGGGTGCTCTCGGCTTCACGGTAGGCACGCCAGTGCTGGTCCCGCTGGCCATAGTGGGTGGGACTGCGTACGTCTGGGTGTCCAGCGATCGGATCGTGCAGGCGCTCGACGACGAGTCCCGCGCCGCGGTTGAGGTGTACCTGACGACCATGCAGGACATGATTCGAGACCACGTCACCACAATTGGAGATAGTACGGGGTTTGCGATCGAATCGCTGCAGGAAACGCTCATATCGGCCCTTGCGCCGGTGAATTGATCGTGAAGAGCCCGGTGTTTCTGATGCCGAACGCGCCGGCTGGGGAGTGATCGTGGTAACTGCTGCATCACCCGCTCTCGTCAATCGAGCTTGTGTTGAGAAAGCGAAGTGGAGCGAGCCCGTTGCCTATGACTTGACCCGAACCGAAGCGAGGGTCAGCGTGCCGGAGGAAAAGAGAACGGCCGTGCCAACGAAAGCCGGTGTCTACGCGATCTGTGCTAAGGGTTCCGGGAGGGACGTGAGCGACTTGATACTTGACATCGGCGAGTGCGGACTACGGCCAAGTTCCCGACGCGGGTTGAGGGAGAGACTTGCTTCTGCGGTGGCTCACTCGGCTTCCGAGAGGATTGCAGAGGACATCAAGAACGGAAAACTTCAGGACGAGCTGTTTGTCGTCTGGGCGGAGGCTCCTTCAAAAATAGAAGCAAAGGAAGCTCAAGATGCTCTGATTTGTCTCTTTAGACGGGAATTCGGGAAACAACCCAATTACAACAGGAAGCTCGAAGATAGTGCGTTTCCGGACAACTACGTGGCATTGTACGAACGCCTCAAGACCTTGGTAGGCAATCGGCCGCAACCTCCGCTGACCAAGGATATTGCCTTGACGCAATCACAACTGCCGCAGCAGGTCGACAAAGTCGTTCAGAAGCTGCAGGTGCTTTCGGCCGAACGGCTCGGCGAGGTGGAGGATTTCATCGACTTCTTGAGTCATCGCGATAGCGAAAAACGACTGACGCAGATGGCCATGGCGGCGTCAGAACCGGTGCTGAGCGCTGTCTGGGACAACCCGGACGACGCCGAGTATGACGCACTTTGAGTTCGGCGACGTTGTGCTGGTCCGCGTGCCGTTCACGGATCAGAGCGGATCGAAACAGAGGCCGGCCGTGGTCGTGAGCGGATCGGAATATAGCAAGGCCCGGCCGGACGTGATTCTGATGGCGGTAACCAGTCGAACCAGGTCACCACACCGCTTCGGCGAGATCTTCATCGAAGATTGGGGTGCCGCCGGGTTGCTCAAGCCGTCGACCATCAAGCCTGTGCTGTTCACGATCGAGCAACGGTTGGTCGTACGGGTGTTGGGCCGGTTGATGAAGGATGACCGGGCGGCACTCAAGAAGGGCTGTCGGAACCTCATCGGGTAGGTTAGACTGGCCGCCACGGGTGGAGAATGAAATCATGACCATCAGCAGGAAATCGCTGCCGCGCCGGACCGTTCTGCGGGGCCTCGGCGTCACGTTGGGCCTCCCGTTCCTCGATGCGATGTCTCCCGCGCTCACTGCGCTGGCGAAGACCGCGGCGAAGCCCATCCACCGCTTCCAGGCGATCTACGTGCCCAACGGCATGGCGATGCAGTACTGGACGCCGAAGAAGGAAGGCCGCGACTTCGAGCTGACGCCGATTCTGGCCCCGTTGGCGCCGTTCCGCGATCAGCTTCTGGTCGTCTCGGGCCTGCGCGCGTCGTGGGCCTACGTCCACGCGGGCGCTTCGGCGTCGTTCCTGACCGGGACGCCGCGCGGCGGGGTGAACGAGACCGACGTGCTGGCCAGCACCTCGATGGACCAGATCCTCGCGCGCGAGCTGGGCAAGACGACGCAGCTCGGCTCGCTCGAGGTGTCGATGGACAAGTTCGCCAACGCCGGCCAGTGCACCGCCGGGCTGAGCTGCGCCTACACGCAGACCATCTCGTGGCGCACGCCGACCATGCCGCTGCCGATGGAGAACAACCCGCGCGCGGTCTTCGAGCGGCTGTTCGGCGACAGCGGCTCGGCCGACCCGGCGGTGCGGCGGGCGCGCCGGCAGCAGAAGCAGAGCATCCTGGACTCGGTCACCGACAAGCTCACTGACCTGAGAGTGGCGGTCGGCCCGGGCGATCGCGTCAAGCTCGACGAGTACACCGAGGCGGTCCGCGACGTCGAGCGGCGCATCCAGCTCGCCGAGCAGCAGCGCGACGTCGAGCCGTCGTTCACCGAGCAGCCGTCGGCGCCCCCGCGCGTCTTCGAGGAGCACTTGGGACTGATGTTCGATCTGCAGTTCCTGGCGCTGCAGGCCGACCTGACGCGCGTCGTCACCTTCATGATGGGTCGCGAGCAGAGCACCCGCTCGTATCCGCAGATCGGGGTGCCGGACGCACACCATCCGCTCTCGCACCACGAGGACGATCCGGAGCGGATCGCCGTCATGTCGAAGATCAACGCGTACCACGCGAAGCTGACCGCGGACTACCTCGCGCGGCTGCGCGCGGCGGAGGACGCCGACGGGTCGCTGCTCGACAACATGACCATCCTCTACGGCGCCGGCATCTCGAACAGCACGCGGCACTTGGGCGTCAACCTGCCGCTGGTGCTCCTCGGCGGGGGCGCCGGCAGGCTCAAGGGCGGCCGGCACCTGCGGTATCCGGGCGACACCTCGAACGCCGACCTGCTGATGACGCTGATGGACAAGCTCGACATGCCGCTCGACCGGCTGGGCGACAGCACCAGGAGGCTGCCGATCGACACGCTGTCGGAGGTGTGAGCATGAAAAGGTTCGTGTGGGGAGCTGGCGCACTGATTGCGCTGTTCGTGCTGTCGGCGGCGCCGGCTGCACAGGGGCGTTACCGGGTCTTCGTGGCGCCGATTGCCGACTTCGCACTGGGCGACGACGGTCCTACCCGGCATGAGTACGTGATGCATTTCCAGCGCCGGGAGTGCAACGGAATCGTCCCGACGTCCAGGGAGGATCTCGCGGACTTCACGGTCTGGTTCGAGTTCGAGGGATCGCACTACGTGCTGCTCTGGGATGCGGAAGGCAATCTGATCGGCTCTCGGCGCGCCGTGCTCAATTCCGGCAACATCGTCAAGGACGTGTGCAATGCCATCCGGGAGCACGTAGCCGAGTGAGTCGATCTGCGTTGCCTGGAAGGGTCCACGTCGACCTCTCCCGTCGGTAGGAACTTGCCGTCGTGAAAGATGGGAGTTCACTATCGACGATGATGCCGGGTGACCCAGTACCCGTTGCGGTCCTGGCGAACGCATCGATGCGTGCCGAGGTCGCGGTTCGATCGCCTCGTCGATGAAGCGTCCGATGCAGCAGTCCGCGCGTGAGTCTCTGGCACTTGCCGAGCGTAGGGATCTGGCAGCCCTTGCGCGATACGTGGGAAGTCCGGAGCACAAGGTCCGTCGGTGGTGGGGCGGGTTGCCCAGCGCGCGACAACTTCCGGGTGGACGGGTCGGTCGTCGCGGCCAGCAGACAACGACCGTCTGCCCGTTGACGACGGAAGAGGATCGCACGTTGGCGACGACTTGGCTTCGGAAAGGGATTACGGCCGGACAATATAAGTTCGTAGAGTCCGATCAGGAGTTTCCGAAGAAGGTGTGGCTAGAGGCGCGCGGCCGAGTCTGGTGCGGGTATTGCGTCAATCCGTCCGCTGGAGACTACAAGGGCTGGCCGATTGACGAGGACGAGCGACGTGCGGTTTTCGACTGAGTGGCTCGATCAGGGGCCGAACGTCTCGGAGGAGGAGCGAGCGACCCTCTGTCGTCTCCGACTGTACGTGTCGGAAGAAAATGCCTGCAGGTTCTATGATCCCACCTCCAACAGGGCGTGCGACCACGTAACGGTGCCGGCGGTTCATCTGGCTGAGGGCCTTGCCACGGATTGGTGGTCGATTTTCGGGGGGCGCGATCGAGAGCATCCGATCCGCAGTTATCCGACAGGGTTCGCTCTTCCCGATGTGACGTTGGGATTCGACGGTTCGACCCTGGAGGTGCGGGGAGAGCAGTGCGCTTCCGAGAACCCTGATGTGCGCTTCTGGCAGGTCGGCAGCGAGGGGTTACCTCGCGATAGTGGCGGAGTCCACGCTGGCGACGTTCATCGAAGAGGTTGCGGGCAGGCTGGCGACCGCCGGCGTGCCGAACAGCGAGGTGGCTCTGCGCTGGTCGCGCGTGTCGCGGTCACTCGACAACCCGGACGAAAGAGAGTTCTGCGAGGCCGCAGGGGCGCTGGGAATCGATCCTTATGGCGTGTCGGAGGAAGACGCACTGTTCATCGAGCAGGCAGCCGATCTTTTTTCGGGAGAGGCGTTGTTCGAGTTCCTGGCCGGGGTCGGCAACACTGCGCGAGGCGCCCTTCTGAACTGGGTGCGGGCAGTCGAGAAGAGGCCGCCGGAGCAGTCACGTCTTCCCCTGCTCCACGACATCGCTGGTCGGATCGGCAGGCACGCATCACGCAGACCGGCTGAACGCGGCTGGGCGACCGGTTACCGGACAGCAAGAGTGTTTCGAGAGGTCGTGGACATCCGACCACATGACAGGTTGAGCGCTCTGTCGGACATGGCTGGAAGGCTGGGAGCCGGGAGCTTTGCGTGTACTCCGGGGGTGGCCGGCGTTCAGGCGCTAGTGTGTCGAGAAGACGACGACGTTCGCATTCACGTGCGGGAACGAGGACGCTGGGACTGGGCTCGGCACGCGGAGAGCTTTGCGTTCGCCCGCGCGATCGGCGACGTCGTCTGTTTCGAGGATGGGGGGCGTTCCGTGGTGAACCGTCTGCATCAGGCCGAACGGCAAGCGGCCGGCAGGGCATTCGCGGCGGAGTTTCTGGCGCCGGTCGAGAGCGTGCTCGATATGGTCGAAAGCGGTCTCGACGACGACGAGATCGCGGGCTCGTTCCACGTATCGCCCCAGGTGATCGCGCGGCAGATCGAGAACCGGGACCGTATCCGGGAGGCTTGCACGGAACGCGCGGGTTGAGACGCACGTTCGTTCCTCATGTGTGGGTTCACGCCACGTCGAACACGTCCGCCACGGTCACGGCGAAGCCGTCGAGGCACACGGAATCGGCTTGCTGACCTCTGCCGAATACGCCACGTTCGGCGTACGCATCCCCGGACAGGGTCAGCACGGTAATCGTCTCGTCCATCGGATTGACGATCCAGTATTCGGGAATGCGGGCCTCCGCGTAGTCGCGGCGCTTCATGTGCGTGTCCCGCTCGGGATCGTCGGGGCTGACGATCTCCATGACCAGGTCGGCGCCGCGCCAGTAGTCGTTCCGGCGCCGCGGGTCGTTCGCGTCACGCACGAGCAGCAGGTCGGGCTCGCGGAACTTGCCGTCGCGGATGCGCAGGCGCAGGGGAGCATAGCGCACCATGCCGCCCAGGGCCCTGACGAAGGGCGACAGGGCCAGGAACAGGAACGACGAGATGGCCTGGTGGCGGTCCGTGGGCATGGGCGGGACCTCCAGGCGGCCGTCCGTGAACTCGATCAGCAGCCGTGCGTGATCCGTCAACTGGAGGTACTGCGCCTGCGTCCACAGTCCCTGCAGCGGTTCGATGTCGATGTCGGTGTGGTCGTCCGGCCTGACGATCCGCAATCCGAGCCGGGGCGCAGCAACCGTCATGATCGTCCCGTACCAGGATACCCGGATCGCGCAAGAGGGCTCCGACATGAAGGATCACGGTTCACGCTCCGCCGCCGGCGTCACATGCCCCAGACCGTGACCGGCGCGCCGCCGGCGCCGGCTGGCGCGTCGCGGCGGAAGATCTTCTCCTCCCACGTGCGGTCCGGCGCGCGGTCGAAGACGATCAGGTGGCCCGACTCGGCGCCGCAACGGTCCAGGTAGCCGCGTGTCTGCGCCAGCCCCTCCGCGATGGTCCGCTCAAGGTCCTTGTGCAGCACCTTGCACTCGACGACGAACCGGCGGGTGCGCCCGCCCTGCGGCCACAGGATCAGCAGGTCCACGCGCCCGCGGCCCAGGGCGTACTCGCGCTCGAGGCGGCCGCCGCCGTTCACGATCCGTTGCAGGTACGCCTGCAGGAGCAACTGCGGTCCCGCCTCGTGATACTTTTCGAAGCGCTGCACCCAGTGCTCGGAGTGCTCCCGGAAGAACGTCTGGAACGCCTCGATCAGCCCCGCCACGTTCAGGCAGCCGTCCGCGTCGACGAACCACGCCATGCGTTGCGGCAGCCCCATCTGCACCGCCTGGTTCAGATGCCGCGGGACGACCTCGGCGTAGATCGGGTTGGCGATGCGCGGCGTGCCGTCGGCGTCCAGCGCCACCAGCCCCAGGTCGTGGACGTAGGCCACGTCCTCGGCCGACCAGGCGGACTCGGACGCCCCGGCGAGGATGGGTTCCACCACCCGCCGCACCCGCTCCTCGCGCAGCTTGTTCGCCAGGTCGTCGATGTGGGTGTCGCGGCGCAGGATCAGCCGTTCCTGCGCATCCACGACGTCGTCGTTGGTAATCGGGCGGGTGCGGTCGCGGCCCGTCCCGCTTTTGAAGCAGGCCTCCCGGCACAGCGCGTTCACCAGCCACGGCTGGCCGGCCGAACGGCTCCAGACCGCCTGCAGCGCCCCCTCGGTGAACGCCTGGCCGGTCTCTTCGGTGTGTTGGGCGAGCAGCGTCCGCATCTCCTCCGGTGTGAAGTCGCCGAGGCGCAGCGACTCGGACTTGATGTTGAACGCGCTGCCGCCGAGGACCAGGGCGTCCTGCGCGGTGGAATATATGCGGTAGTCGCGCACGTCCCGCACGCCGCACAGGATGATGCTGTGCGGGAAACGTTCGGGGCGGTGCGGGTAGCCGGCGCGCAACTGGCGGAGCACGGACAGCAGCGTGTCGCCCACCAGCGTGTCGATCTCGTCGATCAGCAGCACCAGCGGCCGCGGATCGGCCATGCACCAGCGGGACAGGGCCTGTCGCAGCGCCTGACCCGGCCCCGCCCGCTCCAGCACGCCGGGCCAGATGTCCTCCAGCGTGTCGTCGCCCAGCGTCAGGCTCGCCTCGAGCGCCACCTCGGACAGGATGGCGCGCATGCCCTCCGCCACGTCCTCCCGCAGCGCCTGGGCGGCCTCAACGTCGGCGTACACGCAACGGTAGTCACCGGCGGCGCCACTGTTCAGCAGGTCGCGGAGCGCCAGCAGCGCCGACGTCTTGCCCGTCTGCCGCGGGGCGTGGAGCACGAAGTAACGCTTGTCGCGGACGAGACCGAGCAGCTCGTCGAGATGCACCCGGTCGAGCGGCGGGACGTGGTAGTGGTCGTCGGAACGGACGGGGCCTTCGGTGTTGAAGAAGCGCATGGTCAGGTTGTCGCAGCGGCCGGCGCAGTCCGCGGCCGGCGACCCCGGCATTATCGCTCATGGGCCGCGGGACCGAAGTCGTCCGGGGCGTCCGGTAGCCGTCCAGGGCGATGCCGATACCGGTTCCTCGACCGGTTGCGCGGCGGGCGTCGCGCAGCGCGCAAGTGTTCTACACTGACCTGCATGACGATGGAGATGACGGGGGGCCGGATGATGGTTCGACGGTGCGCGATCTTGTCGGGGCTGGTCGCCGCGAGTCTGACGGGTGTTCTCGCCTCCGACCAGCCGCTCCCGGATGCGGCGCGGAACGCCGAGTGGGGCGTGGTGCGCGCGCTGGTGGAGCAGGGGGGCGACGTGACGGCGCGCCAGGGGGACGGCGCGACGGCGCTGCACTGGGCCGCCTACTGGGACGAGGGCGAGCTCGCGGATCTGCTGATCGGCGCCGGCGCCGATGTGAACGCCGCCAACGATCTCGGCGTTACGCCGCTCTGGGCCGCCGCCGAGAACCGTAGCGCCGTCATGGTTCGGCGGCTGCTCGACGCGGGGGCGAACCCGGATGCGGCGCTCCTTTCCGGCGAGACGCCGCTGATGACGGCGGCGCGGGTCGGGGCGGCGGACGTCGCGCGCGCGTTCCTGGAGGCAGGGGCCGACACCGCGGTGACCGGCGGTCGCAGCCAGACCGCGCTGATGTGGGCGGTTGCGCAGCGGCATCCCGCGGTGGTCGAGGCGCTGCTGGAGCACGGCGCGGCCGCCGACGCCCGGTCGGATGTCTGGACCGAGGTCGTCAAGACGACGCCCGAGCCGTGGAACCCGGAGTACGTCGCGGACGTTCCCCAGGGAGGCTACACGCCGCTGCTGTTCGCGGCGCGGGTGGGCGATCTCACCTCGGCGAAGCTGCTCGTCGCGGCCGGCGCCGACGTGAACGACCAGCCGCCGTACGGTACGAGCGCGACGGTCGTCGCGGCGCACAGCGGGCACGGTGACGTCGCGGCGTTCCTGCTGGAGCAGGGCGCCGATCCGAACGCAGCCGACGCCGGCTACACGGCGCTGCACGCCGCGATCCTGCACAAGGACGCGGCGCTGGTGCGTGCGCTTCTCGACCATGGCGCGGATCCCGGCGCCACCGTGCGGAGCTCCACCCCGGTCCGGCGCGACGCGGTCGACTTCTACCTGCACCCGTCCTACGTCGGCGCCACGCCGTTCTGGCTCGCGGCGCGCTTCAACGCCGCGGACATCATGCGCCTGCTCCTCGAGCGCGGCGCCGACCCGCTGGCGGTGCATTACCCGAAGTACTGGCCCGGGTCGCTATCGATCCGGGACGAGCGTGTGCAGGTAGAGGAAGGCGACACGACCGCGGTGATGGCGGCTGCCGGTCTGGGTGGCAGGGATCCGTTGTTCTCGGTGGACCGCCTCGAGCGCATCGCCGAGAGCGCGCCGGTCCGGAGCACGCGGCGCGAGCCGGATCCGGCGTTGCGCGAGCGGATGATGCTCGACGCGGTCATCGTCGCGGCCGAGCTGCGAATCGACGTCAACGTCGCCAACGCGGACGGCAACACGGCGCTGCACGCCGCCGCCGGCGGCGGGTACGACGGCGTCGTCGAGTACCTCGTCGCGCAGGGCGCCCGGCTCGACGTCAGGAACGCGGACGGGCGCACGCCGCTGGCCCTCGCCCAGCGGGGACGGGTCCGCGGCCGGAACGCGACGCCGCACCACAGTACCGTCGAGCTGCTGCGCCGGCTGGGGGGCGGGGAATAGGAGGTGTTCCGGCGTCGCTTATGACGACAGCCACGCCGAGACATCGGCGGCTTCACGGGATGTCGTTTCGTCGTGGCGCACGACGTCGATCCCCAGGCTGCCGAGGTGATCGATGAACTCGCTCACGGACAGCCCGCTGACCTGTGCGGCCTTGCCGAGCGAGACGCAGCCTTCGCGGTAGAGACCGGTAGCGAGGGCATGTCGCGGTCCCGTCTCGGACCCGGTCAACGATCCTCCAGATCCACTGGTCACATACCAAGTCTATCCAGCGCCCGCGGACCGGTCTAGACTGACCCAAGCGAGGGATCCTCGCTCCCGGCCGACACATCCAAGGAGGAGATCATGAGTGCAGGCATCGAACAGCTCGTGAAGCGCTACGAAGGCGGTGGAATGACCCGTCGCGAGCTCGTGCTCGCCCTGTCCGCGCTGGTCATGGCCCGTCCGGCCGGCGGCGCGGCGGCGCAGCAGACCGCGGCCCCGGCGCCGATCCGCGTGCGCACCATGAATCACGTCACCCTCAGCGTCTCGGACGTGCAGCGGTCGGTGGAGTTCTACCAGCGGGTCCTCGGACTGCCGCTCGTCACCACGCAGGGGACCGAGCGCGACTGGGACGCGCCCGCGGTGCCCGTGCTCGGCATCGGCGACGGCCCGCAGTTCATCGCGCTGGCGCGAGGCGATCGACCGCACATCAACCACTACTGTCTCGGCATGGAGGGCTTCGACGCCGCCGAGATCGTCGCCCGGCTGGCCGAGCACGGCATCGAGGCGCGGGTGCGCATGCGGGCCGACTCCGATCCGCCCGCCGAAGAGCTGATGTTCAACGACCCGGACGGCATCCCGGTGCAGATCCAGGACGTGAGCTACTGCGGCGGCTCCGGGAAGCTCGGCGACCTGTGCGATCCGGACGACCGCCCGCGCGTCCGCTGACGTGTTGACTTTCACTGTCCGTTTCTTCACCCTTGGAATCATGACGGCCGGGCGTGCGTTGCTCGCCGGATGCCTCGTTCTGGTGCTGGCCGCTCCCGCCGCCGCCCAGCCTGCCGCGCAGGACGCGCACCCGGACATCCAACTGTTCCTGGACGCCGGGGTGCCGGGCGGGCCGCGGTCCAGGGAGGCGTTCGAGCAGCTCGGCGCGCAGTGGCGCGACGCCTACGCCGGCATCGTCTGGGACCTGGCGTGGCTGCTGCGCCCACCCGGCCAGGGGTTCGTCCATTTCTTCACGCTCATCGGGTTCCTGCAGGAGCAGACCGGGCAGCGCTTCGGCGGCGATCTGGCGGGCTGGCAGCAGTGGATCTGGTCGCAGCCCTACGATCCGCATCCCGATCACGCCTTCTTCAAGGGGCAGTGGTACAGCCGAATCGATCCACGCTTTGCGGACTTCTTCCCGCGGGGGGCGACGTCGCTCATCCGGCTCGACGAGATCGAATGGGGCGGGGTGGCGGTGAACGGAATCCCGCCGCTGGCGTACCCGGAACGGCTCGACGCGGCTGACGCCGGCTACCTGGCGGACGACCATATCGTCTTCGGCATAGCTCTCGACGGCGAGGCGCGCGCCTATCCGAAGCGTATCCTGGCCTGGCACGAGATGGCCCTCGACCGGGTCGGCGGGGTCGAGCTCACCATCGTCTACTGCACGCTGTGCGGAACGGTGATCCCGTTCGAGAGCGTGGCGGACGGCCGGCACCTGACGTTCGGTACGAGCGGGCTCCTCTATCGGTCGAACAAGCTGATGTTCGACCACGAGACCAAGAGCCTCTGGAACACGTTCGAGGGCGTCCCGGTGGTCGGCGAGCTCGTCGGGAGCGGCCTGCGGCTGAACCCGCGTGCCGTGGTGACGACGACGTGGGGCGAGTGGCGGCGCCGGCATCCGGAGACCACCGTCCTGTCGCTCGACACCGGCCACCGCCGCAACTACGCGGAGGGCGCCGCCTACCGGACCTACTTCGGCAGCGACGACTTGATGTTCGCCGTCTCGCGGCGCGACGACCGGCTGCCGAACAAGGCGGAGGTTCTGGTTCTGCGCCTGCCGGACCCGGAACGTCCGGGCGAGCTGCTTCCGCTGGCCGTCACCGCACGTTTCCTGTCGCGCAATCGTGTCTTTCACCACGACTTCGCGGGGCGCCACCTCGTGGTCGTGACCAGCGCGCAGGGCGCCAACCGGGTGTACGACGCCGGCGAGGTTCGCTTCGCGCGCCGCATCGACGACGAGCGGGTGATCGACGACGCCGGACGAGCCTGGCGGGTGTCCGAGGACGCGCTCGTCCTGGAGGACGATGCGGGCGTGCGTCTCGCGCGCGTCCCGGCCCAGCGCGCCTTCTGGTTCGGCTGGTACGCGCAGTTTCCCGACACCGAGCTGATCGACTGAAGCCCCTCAGTTGCCCGACGCCCAGCGGTAGTTGATCCGCACGTAGAAGAACGCGCCGTTGGCGCCGAACGGCGTCTGCACGCTGAAGCGGTTGCCCTTGGCGCGGGCGATGGGATTCGCTTCCTGTTGGCAGTGTGGTTGAAGAGCAGGCCCAGCGTCGTCCGGCCGCCGAGGCGCGGCGGCGCGTAGGTCGCGACCAGGTCGAGGCCCTGCGTCAGCGTCTCGAAGTGGTTGGTGAAGAAGCGGAAGTTCTGCAGGTTGCGGGCGCTCGTCACCCCCTCGGCGAGCAGGCCCTCGACCTCCGGCGCGGTCAGCGAACAATTGGGTCAGCGCGAGCCTGTCCGCGAGGCGGATCCGGAAGTAGTCGGCGGTGAGGCTGAACGGTCCGGCGTCGGCCACGGTACCGATCGTGGTGCTGACCGAGCGCTCCGGCTGAAGCGCCTCGCCTCCGCGCA
Organism: Vicinamibacterales bacterium; assembly: GCA_965222905.1. Classification (GTDB taxonomy): domain Bacteria; phylum Acidobacteriota; class Vicinamibacteria; order Vicinamibacterales; family UBA8438; genus WTFV01. The sequence goes on from OZ244976.1 coordinate 2,632,409, forward strand.
ACGCGGCGACCCGCGAGGTGGACGGGATGGTGCCGTTGTTGACCAGATCCATCAGCTCGTGATCGTACTCGGTCGATACGTTGAAGGCGTTCTGCTGGCCCGGGGTCGGCGCCCGGAACCCGCTGCTGGCGCTGGCCCGCAGCGCGGCGCCGCCGCCAAGGCGGAGGCGTCCGGATAGCTTTCCGTTGGTGGTCGTGCCGAAGTCCTCGAAGTCCTCCAGACGAAGCGCGCCGCCCAGGCCGATCGTGAAGCGTTCGTCCCGCCACTCGGCGCCGCCGGCCAGGTGGACACGGTCGTGCAGCGGGTGCCGGCAGGACGAGCTCGGACTGAACGTCGACCTGAGAGGCCCGGATCGAAGGTGGTCGGCGTGGCCGGGCCGAGTGAGGCGTTGACGGTGTCGTGGATGAAGAAGTCCGCCTCGCTGGAGCCGGCGCTCGCGCTCGCGTCCCACAGGACCCCGCCCGCGAGCTCGCCGCGCAGGCCGCCCACCAGCGACGCGTCGAGCACGTCGCCAGTTGTAGGAGGGGACGAGGGTCCGCAACTGATCGCCGACGTCGGTGCTGCCCTGGCTGACGACGTCCTGGTAGGGAATGGCGTCGATGGGCACGGTCGACTCGATCACGGACCGCGGCTGCGCGCGGCTGCCGACGACCGCCACGCGTTCTTCGAGCCGTATGGCCATCTCGACGTCGAGGACGGCCGTCTCTCCGCTGTTCACCCGCACGGCATCGCGCACCGCCGTCGTGAACCCCGGCAGCGTGAAGGTCACGTCGTACGCGCCCGGCTCGAGCGCCGGGATGGAGAAGCGACGGCACGCCTCCCGGACGGATCTCGGCAGCACCGGCTTCCCTGCACCGAGGCTCGCGCGCCGGAGTGCCCGGGAAGACGCCGGAGACGACACGCTCAGCCGCCCCAGCCGTAGTTCAGGCGCGCGTAGTAGTACCCGCCGCTCAGGCCCCACGGCGTGAACTGGCTGTAGGGGAGGCCGAAAACCTCGGCGAACAGGTCCATGCGGTCCGAGAAGGTGTCGGCGATGTTCTGGCCGCCGACCGACAACGTGACGCCCTCGCCGAGCGGGATGCTCAGGTCGAGGTCGACGATGGAACGGCCGGCCAGGAGCGGCGAGTCCGGGCCGCGCACGAAGCGCGCATCGAAGTGGTCGACCCACGAGCCGTAGTAGCTGAGGCGGCCGAGCAGGCGGACCCGCGCGAGCTGCTGGTTGAGCGCGATGCTCCAGCGCGTCTTGGGCACGCCGCGCTCGAGGCCGAGCACCTCGCCGGGGCCGAGCAGGTCGGTTTCCCTGGTCACCTGCGTGTCGGTGTAGTTGAACGTGAAGTTGAGCACGGTGTCGCCCCCGAGATCCGGCGGGGTGTAGGTCGACACGATGTCGACGCCCTGGGTCCGGGTCTCGAAGTCGTTGATGAAGAACCGGAAGAAGGCCAGGGTGCCGGCCGACGCGATGCCTTCGGAGATCAGGAGCTCACGCTCGTCCTCGGTGAGGGTGAAGGTCTGCGACAGGGCGAGCCGGTCGGCGACGTCCACGCGGAAGTAGTCGGCGGTCAGCGTGAACGGGCCGTTGTCGACCACCACGCCGGCGGTGGTGTTGACCGACGTCTCGGGTTCGAGCGGCACGCCGCCACGCAGCGTGGCGGCCAGGAAGGTGGACGGCACGTTGGCGCTGTCGACGAGCTGCAGGGTCTCGGGATCGATGGTCGTCTGCACGTTCAGCGTGTGCTGCTGGCCCGGCGTCGGGGCCCGGAACCCGGTGCTGACGCCCCCGCGCAGCGCGACGAACGGATTGAGCGCGTAGCGGGCCGAGATCTTGCCGTTGGTGGTGGCGCCGAACAGGTCGAAGTGCTCCAGGCGCAGCGCGCCGCCGAACGACCACCGGTCGTCGCGTCCCCGCAGCTCCAGGTCGCCGTAGACCGCGCGGTTGCTACGGTTCCAGGCCCCGGCCGTGTAGTCGGGAAAGCCTGGGAAGCCGTTGGAGCCGGAGACGAAACCCTGTGCGGCGTACGGGCCCACCTCCCACGACGGCCGCCCGCCGGCCCCGATCGTGAACTTCTCGTCGCGCCACTCGGTGCCGGCCGCGATGTTCACCATGTCGGAGGCGGCGTAGGAGACGTCGAAGTTGAGGTTGACCTCCTCCTGCTTGTACGACCCGGGGTCGAAGTCGCGCGGCGTGTCGAGACCGAGCGAGGCGTTGACCGTGTTCTGGAAGAAGAAGTCCGACTGGTGCGAGCCGTAGCTGGCGCTGGCGTCCCAGGTCAGGCCGCTGTCGGCGATCCGCCGCAGCCCCGCCACCGCCGAATTGTCGGTGACCACGCCCCCGAACCGCGGCGTGAAGCCGCCCGGCGCGATCTCCCGGAACGAGAAGCAGTTGGGATTGGCGGACACCTGCGCGAGGGCCGCCTGATCCGGCACGTTGTCGGTGATGCGCACCACGGGACAGTTGGCCGAGCCCATGCCCTGCGCGGCGAGCCGGTCGCCGATGAGCAGGGTCTCGCCGCCGTCGAGGCTGTAGATGTTGGCGCGGTTGTTCGGATTCCGGAAGTAGAAGCCTTCGGTCACCCGCTTGCTGGCGTAGTTGGTGTGGCCGTAGAACTGCAGGCCGTTGCCGAGCAGGCTGCCGAAGTTGCCGAACAGCTTCAGGTCGTCCTCGATGGTCGGGTTGCCCCAGATCTGCGCCGGGTCCGCCACGTCGGTGTTGCCGGCCGCGATGAGCGCCGCCGCGTCGGCCCGCTGCACGCTGCGGTTGGTCGGATCCGAGTTGCCGTACTCCAGGCTGAGGTTGGCGAAGCCGTTGGCGCCGAGCGGCAGCCCGACGTTGCCGGCCACGTTGTAGGCGTCGCCGTCGCCGGCCCGGTAGGTGCCGGTGTTCAGCTCGAAGCTGCCCCCCGTCGGGTTGTCCTTGAGCAGGAAGTTCAGCACGCCGGCGATGGCGTCCGAGCCGTACTGCGCCGAGGCGCCGTCGCGCAGCACCTCCACCTGCCGCAGGGCGATGGTCGGTATCGTCGAGATGTCCGGGCCCTGCGAGCCGTCCGTCACCCCGGCGAACCAGGCGATGACCGAGGAACGATGGCGCCGCTTGCCGTTGACCAGCACGAGGGTGTGGTCGTGCGCGAGGTTGCGGATGCTGGCCGGCCGCACCAGCGTGGCCGCGTCGCTGATCGGATGGGTCGCGACGTTGAACGAGGGAACCAGGGTCCGCAACTGGTAGTCCAGCGTGGTCAGGCCCTGGCTGGCGACGTCCTGGAACGGGATGGCGTCGATCGGTACCTGCGACTCGGTCACCGACCGCGGCTGCGCCCGAGTGCCGACGACGACCACCCGCTCCTCGAGCTCCACCACCAGCTCCACGTCGAGGGTGACCGTGGCCCCCCCTCCCACCTCCACGCCGTCGCGCTCGGCCTCCTGAAAGCCGGGCAGCGTGAACGTCACCGTGTAGGCGCCGGGCGGCAGCGCGACCGTGAACACGCCGGCGCCGTCGGTGACGACGGTTGCGGCCGAATCGCCCGCCGCGTCACGCACTTCCACCGTCGCACCCGGCAGCACGAGACCGGTCGTGTCGGTGATCGTGCCGGAGATGGCCGCGTCCTGGGCGCCGGCCGCAGGTAGAGCCGCGAACGTGCCGAGGATCAACAAGACCGATACCGCCATCCGGTCCATTTGCTGCATTTCCCGTCCACTCCTGCGTCTCGGGCTGCCGCGGTCTGTTGCGGAGCGATTGGCGTTGCCGCGCCGACAACACCATGCAATGGTCCGGACACCGCAAGACCTCCCGGTGTCCGGTTGGTTCTTGCAGGTCCCGCTGGGACCAGCTTGACTAGCTCCCCCACCCGTAGTTGATCCGGGTGTAGTAGTAGGCGCCGTTGAAACCGAACGGCGAGAACTGGCCGTACTGGTTGCCGACCGTGAAAGCGCCGAAGTCGTTGATCTCGGGGTAGGTGTTCAGCAGGTTCTCGGCGCCTATCGCCAGCGTGACGGCATCGCCGAACGGAATGCCGAACTCGACGTCGAGCAGCGCCTTGCCGGAATACGCCGGGTACAGCCAGGATTGCATCGGCCCGCCCGGCAGACCGACCGCATTGCGCCCGTCCTCGCTGTCCCAGAAGGAGCCGAAGTAGTTCACGCGGCCCATCAGGTGCCAGCGGTCGGCGCCATGGTTGATGCTGAAGTTCCAGCGGGTGTTCGGCAGTCCGTCCTCCAGCGTGGCGATGCGGAAGTCGTCGATCACCGAGCTCTGGATGTTCTTGAGCGTGGTGTCGGTGTGGTTGAAGACCGCGCTCAACGTCGTGCGCCCGAGCGCCAGGGTCGAGATCAGGTCGAGCCCCTGGGTCGTCGTCGAGAAGTCGTTCAGGAAGAACCGGAACACCGGGAAGTTCCGCGCCTCGGGGATTCCTTCCGCGAGCAGGACCAGGATCTCGGGCTCCGTCAGACGGATCTCCTGCGACAGGGCGACCCGGTCGTCGATGTCGATGCGGAAAAAGTCGGCGGTGAAGGTGAACGGCCCCCGATCGATGACCGCCCCGGCGCTGTAGTTGCGCGACTTCTCCGGCTGGAGCTGACCGCCTCCGCGAGCCATCGCGACCGCGGACGTGGACGGGACGACGCCGTTGTTGGTCAACTGCCCGCCGATGAAGGCAGTCGTCACGTTGAACGCGTTCTGCTGCCCGGGCGTCGGCGCCCGGAACCCGGTGCTGACCGCGGCCCGCAACGAGAACGCGTCGTGCAGCGCGACGCGGGTCGAGACCTTGCCGTTCGTCGTCGTGCCGAAGTCACTGAAGTTCTCGAAGCGGAGCGCGGTGCCGAGCGTCCAGCGGCCGCCCGGGTCGTCGAACTCGAGGTCGCCGTAGACAGCCACGTTGCTGCGGCTCCAAGCTCCCGCCGTCGTATCGGCCCGGTAGCCGTTGAAGCCGTTCGACCCGGAGCTGAAGCCCTGGGCGGCGTACGGGCCGATCTCCCACGACGGCTGCCCGCCGGCGCCGATCGTGAACTTCTCGTTGCGCCACTCCGTGCCCGCCGCGAAGTGCACGACGTCGGTGGCGGCGTACGAGACGTCGAAGTTCAGGTTCACGTCGTCCTGCCGGTAGCTGCCGGGGTTGAACTGGGTCGGCGTGTCATAGCCGAGCGACGCGTTGACCGTATCGTTGATGAACTGATCGACGTCGCTGGTGCCGATGTTGGCGCTCGCGTCCCAGTTGAAGCCGCCGCTCGTGAACCCGCGCAGTCCGGTGACGAACGAATGGTCGATGAGATTGCCGCCGAACTGCGGCGTGAACCCGCCGGGGAACCGGCTGTAGAGCGTGAAGCAGTTCGGGTCCGCCTCGACCGCCGCGAGGGCGCCCGCATCGGGGACGTTGCCGATGATCGGGATCGCGGGACAGCCGGGTCCGGCATAACCGTCATGGGTCCCGTTCGCCTGGTTGAACGCGGCCAGACCGACGTTGCCGACCCGCAGGGTGGGCGTGCCGTCCTCCAGCCTGTCTCCGCGGAACACCCCGCCGCGAGTGTGCGGATTCCGGAAGTAGAAGCCGCCGGTCACCGTGCGGCTCGCGTAGTTGGTGTGGCCGTAGAACTGCAGGCCGTTGTCGAACAGATGCCCGAAGTTGCCGAACAGCTTCAGATCGTCCTCGATGAGCGGCGAGCCCCAGACCTGGGCCGGGTTGCGGATGTTGGTGTTGCCGGCCGAGATGATCCCCTGCGCGTCGTTGCGCTGGACGCTGCGGTTGGTCGGGTTGGCGTTGCCGTACTCGAGGCTGAGGTTCACGAACCCGTTCTCGCCGAGCGGCAGCCCGGCGTTGCCGGCGAACGAGAACGCCTGGCCATGTCCACCGATCCCGTTGCACGAGTGCTTGATGTCGCCGATGATTCCAGCCCCGCAGGTCGACGCGCTACCCGGGTTCGCATCGCGATAGGCGCCCGTGCGGAACTCCAGGCTGCCGCCCTCGCTGGCGTCCTTGAGCTGGAAGTTCATGACCCCGGCGATGGCGTCCGAGCCGTATTGCGCCGCCGCGCCGTCGCGCAGCACCTCGGCCTGTCGGATCGCGATGGACGGAATGACGGAGATGTCCGGCCCCTGCGAGCCGTCCGCGATGCCGTTGCCGAGCCAGGTGATGACCGCCGCGCGGTGGCGGCGCTTGCCGTTGACCAGGATCAGCGTGTGGTCCGGCGCCAGGTTGCGCAGGTTCGCCGGCCGGACGATCGTTGCCGCGTCGCTGATCGGCTGAATGCTGATGTTGAACGAGGGGACGACGGTCCGCAACTGGTTGGCCAGGTCGGAGCTGCCCTGGCTGGCGAAGTCCTCGGTCCGGATGACGTCGACCGGCACCGGCGACTCGGTCACCGAGCGCGGCTGCGCGCGGCTGCCGACGACGACCACCAGCTCTTCGAGCCCGATCGCCATCTCGATGTCGAGGGTGGCGGTGGCCCCGGCGCCGACTTCCACTACTTGCGCGGGCGCGTTGAAGCCGGGCAGAGCGAACGTCACCTCGTAGGTTCCGGGCGCGAGCCCGCTGAACGTGAACTCGCCGACCCCGTCGGTGAAGGTCACCTGTCCGGCGCCCGCGGCATCCCGCGCCTCGACCGTGACGCCGGGCAGCACGAGACCGGTCGCGTCCCGCACCGTGCCGGAGATCGTGCTGTCCTGCGCGGTGGCGACACCGGGTGCGAGCAGTGCTGCGCCGAGTACCAGCGCCAGCGGAATGGATGTCCGTCGTTGACGTGTCATGTCGGCTACTCCGTTCCCCTTTGACAAAGTAGATTTGGTGCCACGCATTATCGCACAGGCGAATTGATGCAGGGGGGAAGTGCGTGCGTACACGTAATCCGCTTGCTCACGTCAAGCCTCCCCGTCGAGCCAGCGCTTCCAATAAGCAATTATCGTGCCGCCAGACGGCCTCGCTCCTCCCGGCGCGGCGCTACTCCGCGGGCAGTGCGAATACGACCAGCCGTTCGTTCCCGCGGGGCTCGGCGGTGGCGGGTGCGGAGACATTGGCCGCCACGTACTGCCTGCCGTCGTTCCCCGCGTAGAGGTGATCGGGACCGCCTCGACGTTGTAGTCGAACGCGGCGGACCACAGCTCCTCCCCGGTGCGGGAGTCGAACGCCCGGAACCGCCGGTCGGTGGTGGCTCCGACGAACACGAGCCCCCCCGCCGTGGCGATCGCGCCGCCGACGCTCGGCGTGCCGACCCGCTGCTTGTCCTCCGGCAGCAGCTCGTTGATCCCGAGCGGGACCTCCCAGGCGATCTCGCCGCTGGCCGCGTGGACCGCGACCAGGCGCGCCCACGGCGGCTTGTAGCAGGGCAGCGCCCCGAGCCGCCGGCCGTCGGCGTCGAAGATCGGCGCCTCGAACGGCTGGGCCGGCGAGCGGACGTAGGCCACTTGATCGTCCGCATCCGAAGGGTACAGCGGGTTCACGTCCATCCAGCCGCTGATCGGCTGGTCCTTCGAGTTCACGAAGATGTAGCCGAGCTCCGGATCGTAGGCGGTGCCGTTCCAGTTGACGCCGCCGCCGGTTCCGGGGAACACCAGCGAAGGCGGGGTGCCCTCCTGCTTGAGCCGCAGGGGCGTATAGGGGCCCTCGTTGTAGTAGCCGACGGTGTCCCACAGCTCGCGGCAGGCCGCCGCGTGCGCTGGCGTGGTGTCGTCGGCGGTGACGACGTCGTCCGGCCCGATGCTGACCCGCGCCACCGGTGGCGGCTTGAGCGGGATCGGCTGGGTCGGCGAGTACTCCTCGCCCGGCACGTCCCCGGCGGGCACCGGCCGCTCCTCGACCCCATGGATGGGCTCGCCCGTCACGCGGTTCAGGATGAACATGAACGCCGACTTGCCGACCTGCGCGAGCGCGGGAATCCGCTCGCCGTCGCGCTCGATCTCCAGCAGGCCGGGCGAGGGCGGCAGGTTGTAGTCCCACAGCTCGTGGTGGATGTTCTGGAAGTACCACTCCAGCTCGCCGGTTCGGATGTCGATGGCGATGGTCGAGTTCGCGAAGAGGTTGTCGCCGGGCCGGTCCCCGCCGTAGAAGTTCGAGCCGGGGCTGCTGACCGGCATGTAGACCAGGCCGCGCGCCTCGTCGACGGTGAGCGTGAACGCCCACACGTTGTTCCCGATGCGGTTGCGCCAGCTCTGGTTGCCCCAGGTCTGGCTGCCGAAGTCGGATTCCGTGGGGAGAGTGGGGAACTCCCACAGCAGGTTGCCCGAGGCGTCGAGCGCCCGCGGATAGGCGTACTCCGGCTCGCCGCCGCCCCGCGGCTGGTTCAGGTGGGGCGCGATGTGCTCCTGTCCCGGACCGAAGGCGCTGGAGCCGAGAATCAGGGCGTTCTCGTAGACCACCGGCACGCCGGTGTACGGAATGCGCAACTCGGCCTCGCCCCGGTTGCCGAAGGTGAGGTCGCGTTCGCCGGTGCCGGCGTTCAGGGCGATGACCTTGTACAGGCTGGTGAAGTAGATGCGGGCGTCGCGCGCTTCGGTCGCCGGCCCGTAGGCGACACCGCGGAACGACGCCAGCCCCTCGCTCAGCTCGTGGCGCCAGATCTCCTCGCCGGTCTCGGGCTGCAGGGCCACCACCCTGTTCCCGGAGGCGAGGTACATCACCCCGTCGACCACGATCGGGGTCACCTGCTGGAAGAGCTCCGTCGGGGCCGGGCCCTCGACGAACCCGTCCTCGGGGTGGAACCGGTACGACCAGACCTCCTGCAGCTCACCGACGTTGCTCGTGTCGATCTGGTCGAGGGGCGAATAGCGCGTTCCGGCGAGGTCGCGGTTGTAGGTCGGCCAGTCCGCGGCCGCGCTCCGGCCGGATTCCTGCGCCACGACCGGCGCCGAGCCCACGACAAGAACGAGCAGTGCCCCCACCGGTGCGAGGGTGCGACGCAACCGCCCGGAGAAGGTGCGCGTGCTGGTGATGAATCGCATGGGCTTGTCTCCTCTTCAGGGCTGATCGGTCGCGGCGCCGGCGGGGACGTCCCGCAGGCGTTCCTGGACGGTGCCGGGGATGCCGATCCGCGTGTCGGCGCCGAGCTCGGCCAGCAGTGCCGCCGTCTCCGGCCAGCTCTGGAACTGGAACGACTGCTTCGAACCCTCGGCCATCCGGTAGGCGGTCCGCCCGCGGAAGTCGCGGGCGTCGATGTCGGCGCCCTGCGCCACGAGATACTCCACCACCTCGTTGAGGCCGCGGAACGCCGCGCCGTGCAGCGCCGTGAAGTCCGCCTCGTTGGCGGCGTCGATGTCGGCGCCGGCTTCCAGCAGCACCCTGACCGCCTCCTCGGCGCTCGGGGAGCGGACTCCCCGCGGCTGCCGCGGCGTGTAGGTCGACCGGCCGAGGCCCGCGGCCGCCATGAACGGTGTCGTGCCGTCGTCGGTCGTCAGGTGCTGATCGGCGCCCGCCGCCATCAGTGTCTTCAGGATCTCCGCGTTGCTCGAGGTGCGGGTCTCGCCGACACCGAACGTGCGGCTCGCGCCGTTCATGTCGAACGCCGCCACCCACAGGGGTGTGGCGCCGCGCAGGTCGCCGGTCCCGCAGGCGAACGGTTCGAAGGCTCCCTTCCTGGGGTAGCCGATGTAGCTCATGAGCATGGCCGATGCGGTGATCCGCGCGTTCGGGTCCGCACCCCGGGACAGCAGCGCCTGCACCAGCGGCAGCCGGCGGTCGGCACCGAGCCGCGAGCGGCGGCGCCGCGAGTAGAGCCGGTTGCCGCCGTGCCGTGCATACCACTCGCGCAGCCAGGTGCCGACTCCGCCCGCCGCCGCGTGCAGCGCACGCACGCCGTTCATCTCGCTTTCCGGATCGGCTCCTTCGTCGAGCAGGAACAGCGCGAAGGCGTCCTGGCCGCTCACGATGGAGAACGGAAGAACGTGGGTCCCGTCGGCGCTCGGCGCGTTCACGTCGACGCCCGCCGCGATCAGCGCCCGGGCTGTCTCGACGTCGCCGTTGCGCGCGGCGAACATCAGCGGCGTGAAGCCCTTGACGGTGGAGGCCGCAGGGTCGGCGCCGGCGGCGAGCAGCAGCCGCACTATCTCCGGGTGCGGCTCCGACACAGCCCACATCAGCGCCGTGCTTCCGGTTGCCGTCACGGTGGCGCCGACGTCCGCACCACCGGCGATGAGCGCCTGGACGACGTCGGGGTTCCCGGTGCGGGCCGCGGTCATCAACGGAACGAGTCCGCTCTCCTGCGCCGCGTCGACGTTCGCGCCGGCGGCGAGCAGCGTCTCGACCATGGCGAGACTCGCGTTCTCGGCCGCGCGCTCCAGAGCCGTCACGCCGTGGTCGTCGGCCAGGTTCACGTCCGCGCCGGCGGCAAGCAGCCGCCCCACCAGCTCCACGTCGTCCCAGTGGGATGCCCACAGAAGCGCGGTCGCGCCGTCCGCCCTCGGCGCGTCGACGTCGACGCCCTCGGCGAGAAGCACGCGGACCGCTTCCCGGTCCTGATTGGCCGCGGCGTTCGCGAGCCGGAAGTCCTGGCCTGCGACCACGCTTGCACCGGCGGTCCATGACGCAAGCAGGAAGGCGAGGCAGGTGCGCGTGGCCCGGGTCGTCGTCGTCATGGCCCCACTATATGCACGCGGGGTGTGTTCGTCTAGGAGCTTGCGCCGCAGGACGCAGCGAAGCGAAGTGCTGAGGCGCAAGCTCCTGGGGCGGTGGGGGATGGGGCCGAACACGGAGCCCCGCGACGGGTTTGGCGGCGCTACCGTCGTGACCGGCGAGGTTCGGCGCGCTTCGGCGGCCGTTGCGGGAAGAGCGGGCGTGCCGGCATCCGGAGCCGGCAGCAGCTACACCACGATGCCGAGATCGTGGAGGGCGGCGTCGAAGATGGCGGGCCAGCCGCGATTCGCCAGGGGGCTGGCCGGACTCGGGTGCGGCGCGGTTCCGCACCGCGCGCCGAACTCCTCTGCGACCGGGCGCGCCCGGTCGGCGGCGAACCGGCCGATGCCGACCACGACGGCAGGCTGCAGGTGGGCCACCACGCCGGCGAGCGCCTCGTCGCAGATGGAGAACAGCCGTTCGCGCGCCTCGCGGGGACGGAGCTTGTCCGGGGTCACGTTGCGCCCGCCGTCGTCCAGGAAGCACAACGGGCAGTAGTTCCACACGAACGCGCGCCGGAAGAACCGCTCGGGGTTGCCGAAGCGCTCCCGCGCCCAGCCCCACAGGCGGGCGCCGCTCACCTCGCCGCGGCCGATCCCGAAGCCGAGGACGGGTCGCCGCGGGTGTTCGTCGGCCGGCCGCTCCACCGGGGCCTCGATGCCGAGCCAGTCGCGCACCATCGCGACGTCGCCGAACGGCACCCCCGTCTGCGCCATCCCGAACGGGCCCGGGTTCATGCCGACGAAGAGGATCTCCCGCTGCCCGGTCCCATGGCGCTCAAGGTAGAGCCGGTGCGGGGCCCAGGCGTAGTCGAGCGGTGCGTACACGTGCGTCACGGGTGCGCCGAACCGCAGGGCGCGGGTCCGTTCCCGCAGCCGCTCGGTGACCGGCACGAGGTTCGGCATGGCGAGACACTACAGCACCTCGGCGCCGGATGACGGAGGAGTCTCGATCCATTTCCAGGATAGTGCCGCCTGAGCGTCACATGCCCCAGACGGTGACCGCGCGGCCAGTGTCGGCCGGCGTCTCGCGACGGAACAGCTTCTCTTCCCACGTCCGGTCCGGCGTGCGGTCGAAGACGATCAGGTGGCCCGACTCCGCGCCGCAATGGTCCATGTAGCCGCGCGTCTGCGCCAGCCCCTCCGTAATGGTCCGCTCGAGGTCCTTGTGCAGGACCTTGCACTCGACCACGAACTTGCGGGTGCGCCCGCCCTGCGGCCAGAGGATCAGCAGGTCCACGCGTCCCCGGCCCAGGGCGTACTCGCGCTCGATGCGGCCGCCGCCGTTCACGACCCTCTGCAGGTACGCCTGCAGAAGCAACTGCGGGCCCGCCTCGTGATATCTCTCGAAGCGCTGCACCCAGTGCTCCGAGTGCTCCCGGAAGAACGTCTGGAACCCTTCGATCAGCCCCGCCACGTCCAGGCCGCCCTCCGCGTCGACGTACCACGCCATCCGCTGCGGCAGCCCCATCTGTACCGCGTGGTTCAGGTGCCGGGGAACCACCTCCGCGTAGATCGGGTTCGCGATGCGCGGCGTGCCGTCGTCCAGGGCGACCAGCCCCAGATCGTGGACGTAGGCCACGTCCTCGGTCGACCAGGCGGACTCCGACGCCCCGGCGAGGATCGGCTCCACCACCCGTCGCACCCGGTCCTCGATCAGCCTGTTCGCCAGATCGTCGATGTGGGTGTCGCGGCGCAGGATCAGCCGCTCCTGCGCGTCCAGGACGTCGCCGGCGGTAATCGCGCGGGTGCGGTCGCGCCCCGTCTCGCTCTCGAAGCACGCCTCCCGGCACAGCGCATTCACCAGCCACGGCTGGCCGGCCGAGCGCGCGCGGACGGTTTCGAGCGCTCCCGCGGTGAACGTCTGTCCGGTCTCGGCGGTGTGCTGGGCCAGCAGTGCCCCCGTCTCGGTCTCGGTGAAGTCGCCCAGGCGCAGCGACTTCGACTTGACGTTGAACGCGCTGCCGCCGAGGACCAGGGCGTTCTGCGCCGTGGAGTAGATGCGGTAGTCGCGCACGTCCCGCACGCCGCACAGGATGATGCTGTGCGGGAAGCGTCCGGGACGGTGCGGGTATCCGGCCCGCAACTGCCGCAGCACGGACAGCAGGGTGTCGCCCACCAGCGTGTCGATCTCGTCGATCAGCAGCACCAGCGGCCGCGGATCGGCCATGCACCAGCGTTCCAGCGACGCACGCAGCGCCCCCAGCGGCCCGGCCCGTTCCAGCGCGCCCGGCCAGATGTCCGCCAGTGCGTCGGCGCCGAGCGTCGCCTGCTCTTCGGATTCCAACTGGTAGAGGATGACGCGCATGGCTTCCGCGACGTTCTCCCGCGCCGCCTGGCCGGCCTCCACGTCGACGTACACGCAACGGTATTCGCCGCCCGCGTTCAGCCGGTCGCGCAGCGCCAGCAGCGCCGACGTCTTGCCCGTCTGCCGCGGGGCGTGGAGCACGAAGTAGCGCTCGTCGCGGACGAGGCCGAGCAGCTCGTCGAGATTCACCCGGTCGAGCGGCGGGATGTGATAGTGCCTGTCCGGGCGGATGGGGCCCTCGGTGTTGAAGAAGCGCATGAGCGGATTGTCGCAGTGGGCGGCGCCGTTGTCAGTACGTGAGGCCTCTATACTGGACGGGAAACCGAATGACGTTCTACGCCCAGCTTCGTCTCTTCTGCCGCCGTTCCGTCGCGAATCCCGGCTTCACGCTCATTTCGCTGGCGACGCTGGCGATCGGGGTCGGCGCCAACGTTGCCATCTTCGCGGTCGTCAACGCCGTGCTGCTGCGCCCCCTGCCGCTCCCGGACTCCGAACGGCTTGTGCTGCTGCGCCACGCCGCGCCGGGCCTCGCCCAGCTCGCCGAGCTGCCGCTGTCGGACGCGCTCTACTTCCTGTACGCGGAAGAGAGCCGGACGCTCGAGAGCGTGGCGGCGTACCGGGACGAGCAGGCGAGCTTCACCGGTCCGGAGAACCCGCAGCGCGTGGGGGCGGCGAGCGTCACCGCCTCGTTCTTCCACGTGCTGCGGACGCCGCCGCGTCTCGGCCGGTCCTTCACCGCCGAGGACGATCGGCCGGGCGCCGCGCCGGTCGTCGTGCTGAGCGACGATCTGTGGACGACCCGGTTCGGGGCCGATCCCGGGGCGGTGGGGCGCGTCGTCGACCTCGATGGGGAGAGCGTCGAGGTGGTCGGCGTGATGCCGCCGGGATTCTCCTTCTCGCAGTCGGAGGTGGATCTGTGGCGGCCGATCGGGCTCGACCGGGAGAACGTGCAGCTCGGCGCCTTCGGAATCCAGGGCGTGGCGCGCATCGCGGACGGGGCGACGCTGGGGCAGGTGCAGGCCGAGCTCGACGCCATGCTGTCGAACCTGACCGACGTGTTTCCGGACGAGGGCGCCGCCCCGATCATGGCCAGCGCGGGATTCCGGCCGCTCGTGGACCGCGCCCGCGAGGCGGTGGTGGGCGACATCGAGCCGACGCTGTGGATCCTGCTCGGCGCGGTCGGGTTCCTGCTGTTGATAGCGTGCGCCAATGTCGCCAACCTCTTCCTGGTGCGTTCCGAGGCGCGTCACGGCGAAACGGCGATTCGGGCCGCGCTCGGCGAGAGCCGCGGGCGGCTGGCCGGGTCGGTGCTCGTCGAGAGCCTGACGCTCGGCGTAGCCGGCGGTCTGCTGGCGCTGCCGCTGGCGCTGCTGGCGGTGCGCCTGCTGGTTCGCTTCGGCCCGCGGGAGTTGCCGCGCCTGGACGAAATCTCGATAGACGCGGCGGTCCTGGTGTTCGGCCTCGCCGTGTCGGTGGTGGCGGGACTGCTCTTCGGCCTCCTGCCGGCCCTGCGTGCAGGCGCGGTGGCGGCCGCCGGCCACCTGCCGGCCGGTGCGCGTGGGGCCTCGGTCGGCCGCGAGCGGAAGGTCGCCCGCCGGGGTCTCGTGGTGGTGCAGATCGCGCTGGCCCTGACCCTGCTCGTCGGTTCCGGGTTGGCCGTGCGCTCCTTCCAGCGGCTGGCGGCGGTCGATCCGGGCTTCGACCCGGTCGACGTGCTGACCTTCGGGCTGGCGCTCCCGGCGCGCGACTACCCGTCGCCCGAAGCGCGCCTGAATCTTCACCGGCGGATGGTCGACCGCCTGCGCGCCCTGCCCGGCGCCATCGATGCCTCGGCGACGTCGATCGTGCCGCTGAGCGGCGAGATGTCCGGCTCGGGGCACACCATCGAGGGCCGCCCGCTGGCCGACGGCGAGGTGCCGCCGATCTTCATGACCAAGCGCGTGGCGCCCGGTTACTTCGATGTCCTGCGCATCGAGCTGATCGAGGGCCGTGTGTTCGACCGGCTGGACGGCGAGCGGGATGCCCCGGTGGTCGTCGTGTCGCGGTCGCTGGCGCGCACGTACTGGCCGGGAGAGAGCGCGCTCGGCAAGGGCGTTCGGCTCGGCGGCCCGCCGGAGGGAGAGGGCGAGGAGTGGTCCCGCATCGTAGGCGTGGTGGACGACGTCCACGAGATCGCGCTGCACGAGGACCCGCCGGAGATGGCGTACTACCCGCTGCCCGGGGTCATCGGCGGCGAGGGCGTGCCGGCCATGATGCGCTACCTGGTGCGCGCGCCGAACGCCGCGGCGCTGTCGGGCGCGGCGCGCGAGGCGGTGCGCGGGCTCGATCCCACGCTGCCGATTGCCGGGCTCGAGACGCTGGAGACCCGGGTCGGGCGGGCGCGCGGCGAGCGGGCCTTCGTCATGGTCCTGCTGGCGGTTGCCGCCGGGCTTGCGCTCCTGCTCGGCTCGGTAGGCCTCTACGGCGTGGTCTCCTACATGGTCGCGCAGCGCCGGCGCGAGATTGCCATCCGCATGGCGGTGGGGGCGCAGGTGGCCGACGTGCACCGGCTGGTGTTGACCGAAGCGGGCGTTCTGGCGGTGGTCGGGGCGGCCCTCGGCGTCGGCTCGGCGGTCGTGCTCACCCGCAGGATTCAGGCGTTGTTGTTCGAGACCAGTCCGCTCGATCCCGTTGTCTTCGTCGCCGTCTCGATGCTGCTGATCGGGGTCTGCCTGCTGGCGAGCTGGCTGCCCGCGCGGCGCGCGGCGCGTCTCGATCCCGTGACCGCATTGCGCGCGGAGTAGGATCTGCTACGCGACCGCCCGGCGCTTGCAGAACCGCAGGCTGTTTCCCCGAACAGTCCGAGGCAGCATGCCGGCGCTGGGCCTCATTCAGAAGCGGTAAGTGGCGACGCCAGAATCATTTACAGCGAATCGCTAGATAGCCGCTAAGTCCTTTGTTCCTGGACTTTTAGTCTTCGTTTAGCGGGTTCCGGCGAGAAATCCGCGTGTTGGGGTAAAGGTTTGGTGCGCCGTGCCGATAGGAAAGGGGCGTGGGCCTGCTACGCTGCATACGCTCCATTCTGGACAAAGCTCCGCCCGAGCAGGACCCTCGGGACGTTGTAATCGAGCAACAGGACCGGGAGCTCGGGCGACTGCGTGACGATCTGGCGCGCCACAAGGGCGTGCACCGGGAGAATGGCCGCCTGCAGCGCCGGAACAACGGCTTGCAGCGTCAGAACGAGCGCCTGCAGCGCGAGAACGAGCACCTGAAACAGCAGTTGGGGGCGGAACGCCGCGCGGGACGCCGGCAAGCCGCTCCTTTCGCCAAGAAGCGGCCGCAGGGTCGCGGGGGCCGTCCCGGCCGGCGGCCCGGCGCGCGCTATGGCCGGCAGGGACGCCGCCCGAGCCCGGCGCACGTCGACGAGGCCTTGGCGGCACCGGCGCCGACGAGGTGTCCGGACTGCGGCGGCGCGGTCGAAGTGACCGGCGCGGCGGCACAATATCAGGAAGACCTTCCCCCGGTGCGCCCGCTGGTGCGCCGCTTCGACATCGAGGTCGGCCACTGCTCGCAGTGTCGGCGGCGGGTCCAGGGCCGCCACGCCCTGCAGACCTCCGACGCGTTGGGGGCGGCCCGCGCACAGCTCGGCCCCGGTGTGGTCGCGCTGGTCGTTGAGTTGCACACCCGCGGCGGCCTGCCGCTGGCCAAGGTCGCCGACCTGCTGCAGACCCGCTTCGGCCTGCAGGTGACGCCGGGGGGCCTCGCACATCTGCTGCATCGTGCGGCACGCGACGCGACGCCGGCCTACGAGGCGTTGCGCGAGCAGGTCCGCAACGCTCCGGTGGTCACGGCCGATGAGACCGGTTGGCGCGTCGGCGCCCGCGGCCACTGGTTGTGGGCGGCCGTCACCCCGACGACGACCGTCTACGCCATCTGCGCGGGCCGCGGATTCGAAGACGCGCAAGCGGTCCTGGGGGCCGACTTCGACGGCGTGCTCGTGCGCGACGGGTGGGTGGTCTACCGCCGTTACACCAACGGCGAGCACCAAACTTGTCTGCAACACCTGGGCCGACGCTGTGAGCATCTCCAGGACGTTCATCCCCACAATCCGTGGGCCGGCCAAGTGCACGACGTCTTGCAGGCCGGTCTCGCGCTGCGCGACCGGCGCGACGCCGGCGGTCTGAGCGACCACGGTCTGGCTACCGCCCGCGGCCGACTGCTCGCCCAGCTCAGCCGGCTGATCGACAACCCGCCGCCGCTGGACGACGCCGAGCGCTTTGCCGCCCATCTGGCCAGCGAATTCCCCGCCATCTTCACGTTCCTGTGGGACCCGTCGGTCGACGCCACCAACTGGCGCGCCGAACAAGCCATCCGGCCCGCCGTCGTCATCCGCAAGGTGTGCGGCGGCAACCGCACCCGCAAGGGCGCCGACACCCAGCAGGTCCTCGCTAGCGCTGCCCGTGCCCCGGATGTCCGAGGCTGGACTGTAATGAGCAGGAGGTCATCCGAATTCGTCCCGTAGTTCAAAGCCGAAGGTCATGGCAACCAGTTGGGTGTAGCCGTGCCACATCAGTTGTGCGCCGGGCGGGTCGCGTTGGCGTCCGAGCCACCCGCCCAGGCGCCCGACCAGACCGACGGCGTCGCCGAGGCGCGCCGGCGGCGGCAGCCTGCGTGAGCGGGCGAAGGTGGCGAGCACGCGCAACTCGCCATCGGAGAACAGCAGGTCGCTCGGCAGGTCGGGCACTTCGCGCCCGAGTTGGACCATCAACTGGATGCGCCACCCGATGACCATCTTGATGGCCATGGCGCGTTCGAGCCGCTCGGCCGTGTGGTGCTGCAACTCCTCGACCTTGCAGCCGGACTTGAGCACCCGGAAGTATTCTTCGATGCGCCAGCGCCGGACGTACCATTGCAGGATGCGCGTGGCGTCGTCGGCGCTGCTCACCCGCAACGTGGTCAGCAGGAACCACTCCAGCGGCTCGGCCGCGGGCGGCGGTTGTTCCTCGCGCACGTGGACGACCCACAGTGCGACCGGCTCGTCGCCGGGGCAGGGCAGCGGCACCTGCTGGTAGCGCAGCGTCACGTCGGCGACACGCGCCTCGCGGCGGTCCTTGCGGGCCTGTTTGCTGGCCTTCACGCGCGCGCTCAGCCGCTGCACCTCGACCTTGGCGGCGCCTCGGGCCGGCGCGTTGCGCACCGTATCGAACAGACGGCGCGAGACCGTCTGCCCGTCGGGCGTCTTTTCCCTGCCGAGGACGCGGTCGGCCTTGGCGCGGATCAGCAGGTCGATCTGCGGGGCAGCCGCGCGGTGCTCGACGAACAGGTCGAGGAAGTCGGCCTCGCGGTCCATCACGCACACCACGCGGGTCTCGGACAAGGGCTCGGCCGCCTGCGCGCAGTCGCGCAGTCCCTCGATCCAACGGAACGACTTGCGCTCCTCGCGCGGCTTCGGGGGCGGCTCGCCTTCCGCCTCGGGGTTCGGGGACGCGGGCGCGTCGAAGGCGGCCCGCAGCACGCCCAGGGCCACCCCGTCGGGATTGACGGCCAAGGTCGTGTGCAACTCCAGGCCGCGCGCCACCGCGCCGGTCTGGTTCGAGCCGACGGCCCCCAGCCCCTGTGTCCGGCCGCGCCGGGTGAAGTTCAGGCGGGTGCCGTCCTGTATGCACAGCACCGTGTCGTGCGCCTGCATCCGGCGCAGCGTGCGCTCGCGATGCGGCGCGAGGATGTTGCCGACCGTCACCGCGCTGTCGGCGGGTTGGTCGATCAGCCGGTAATGGCCCTTCACCAGGGCGCGGGCGCCGTGGGCGGCGCCGGTGATGGCGCGCATCGGAGACTCTGCCATTTGCTGCGCGCTCTGCACCAGCCGCGCGCTCAGACGCGCGTCGCCCAACCGCGCCCCGCCGAACTCGTGGTCCGCCCAGACCGCGGCGTCGAGACCGTCGCCAACCGCCAGCGGCGCCACGACCGCTGCGGGCGCCGCCAGGCGGGTGCGCCACGCCGGCTCCAAGGCGTACATATACACCGCCTTGCGCGTTTCCAGCGCCGCGTGTCGCCGGTCCCCACGACCGCGACCGCAGGTTGCACCTACCCGAACCCAGTTCGCCGCGCGCACGCTCGCCCCCGTCTGTTCGGTCTCGTCGACGAACGTCTCCAGCAGCCAGGGGCGATAGCCATACAGCCCCTCGCAGTCGTCGCCGACCGTCCGGACGACCCGGCCCAGCACGTGCGAGGCCAGGTTGCGACACACGATGCCGGGGCGCACCAGCAGCCGGCACAGCCCCAACACCCGGTGCAGGTGCGCGCGCCGGCCCGCATCGTCCCACCCGACCCAGGCGTCGCGGGACCGCAGCCGCCGCGCACTCGCCGCAAACCCGACCCCGCCCAGCCAGCCATGCGCCGAACCCACCAGATACCGCAGTTGCGGGCCGACGAACGGACCGGCCCCGCGCGGGTGCTCGTAGGCCATCAGCGTGTTCCAGACCTGCCGCTGCTCGTCGGTTTCCACCAGCTCCAGGGTCAGACCCACAACCTCGCCGACCGTGCCCGGCACGTCCACCGCCGGCGCCAGCGGGTGCGGGAGCACCCGCGCCCGGCCCCCACCACCGCGGGCACCTCGACCCGCAGGCAGCGAGACGTGGCCGGCCGCCTGCAGGTCGGACAACGCCCGGCAGCAGCTCGCGCGTTGCCACCGGTCCCGCCCGTCGCGAAAATCGAACGCTTCACAGACGCGGTCGGCGACCTGAACGAGGCTGCCGACGCCCGCCGCGGTCGCCTCGTCCAGCACGTCGCGCAGTCGGGCGAGGTTGTCTCGTAGAATACGGGAGACCTGATTCTGAATCTCCATGCCGGCCACCGTAGCGAAGTGGCGGCAGGAAGTCCAGCGAAAAGTTTTGGGGCAAGGGCAGCGCTAGCGTCGTACGCACCGCACGCCAACGAAACCTCGACCTGCCTGCGCTGTTCGCCACGATGTTGCGCGCCCCCGACTCCATCGTCCCCGACGCATTCGGGCTTCCGCCGCCGCCCGCGTCAAGCGCAGCACCGGAACGAGCGCGTTGACGCGCGACCGACCCGCGGCTGACGGCCGCGCCGGGTGAAATGCCGAGACGCTGACCCCCAAGGCGCGGCAGCCCGATGCCCGGGTCGGGTGCTTCCAACCGTAGCTGGCCTCCGCAGCCAGCAGACCTTACCCTTCGTGCCCGGGCAGCCGACGCACGTACCCCGTCCTCGGCTTCCGGCTGCGGCGTGGGTAACAGTGCAGCCACCGCGGCCTCCCGCGCAAGACGCAACGCCCGCCAAAGGAAACCTCGGCGTCGCTCGAACTTCGACGTTTCAGGCCCATTCCATGCCCGTGTCTATTGACGAATCACCCGGTAAACGAAGACGACTTTTACACGGCGCCGTGCTATCCTCGGCCGTGTCGCAGAGGAGACAGAGCCCCAGCGTTCTTCGCTCGCGCGCGGCGTTGGCAATAGTCCACGGCTTGCGGCAACTCGGTTACCGAGACTCGCTGCTGCAGGAGAACTATGCTCTCGCTGATTGGTTCGAGCAAAAGCAGGAGCGTCGTTTAGTTGCAGCCGCATTCGGAGAAACTCCCGCATCCTACGACTCGGCCTGTATCGGCGTAATTGCGGCGAATGGCATTCGCGAGCACGCTCTTGTCAACGGATTCCGTTCACTAGGGGCACCGATTCTTCTTGAGCTGGATGATACTGTAGTCCGCGAATGGGCTGTCTCACCTGTAGCGGACGGCCACGTTCTGGTGGACAGCTTCTTGGTTGATGAAATCGATTCGGCGATCGCCAGGCGGGCGCCGGATTGGAAGCCCGAAAGACTGCTCCGGGTGAAAAACCTGGGGGCTGTCACGGGAGGACACCAACTGTCTCTATTCTCCGGACTAATTCCAGAGCTTGAGCGTCGTATCCAGGAGCAAATGGATCCTCTTCTCCGCGGTGCATTGTCGACCGGTCGACGCGCGTATGTGGAATCTACAGGGCGGGAGCCCTCCCACGAGCAGTTGTTCAAGTTCGTCTTTTGGGTGCTGACGGCCAAGGTCTTTCAGGATCGAGACGTTCAAGACTTTCAGGAAGTCTCTGCAGATCCTGATGCGGTCATTGCTGCCGTGGCCAGACACTATTGTCAGGACGTTCCTCAGCTCTTGAATCGCCGCGCGAGAGTGGCTGCTTTCACCAATGCTTGGAGCGCGCTAGACTTTAGGAATCTATCGGTTGAGGTGCTTTCGCAGATTTGGTCTACGACGTTGGTTGACCGGGAGACACGCAAGAGACTGGGCATCCACCGGACACCGCGGACGATCGTCAGATACATTGTGGATCGCATGCCATTTTCCTCGTCCGGGGATGACAGTCTACTTGTATTCGAGCCGTGTTCCGGAACTGCAGCGTTTCTGATCGGCGCGATAAACGCCTTGAGAGCGAAGACTTTCGGCGCGTCGCCTGAGGAACGACATCAGTATTTCGTCAAGCACCTGGCCGGAGCAGAGCATGATCCTTTCGCGGTAGAAATCAGTACGCTTGCTCTGACACTGACCGACTTTCCGAATCCCAACGGGTGGGCAATCTCACACCAAGACGTTTTCGTTCGCGGAGCAATGACGGAGACGCTGCATCGCTCTGGAGTGGTTCTCTGTAATCCGCCATTCGAGACCTTCGATGCGGAAGAGCGGCAGCTGTATCGACCCGAGTTTTTGCCGAAGCCTGCCGAGTTGTTGAGGCTGGTCCTAAGGGATCTGCATCCGCGTGGGGTAATCGGCTTCGTGCTGCCGTTTGCCGCGATCGATGGTCGGGCTTACAAGGGAATCCGGAAAATGTTGGCACGTCGGTTCGGGGCGTTGCAACTTGTAGCTCTACCGGATCGAGCATTCAAGGAAGCTGACAGCGAGACGGTCTTGCTGGTCGCGACGGAGCCGATCCCGCACGAAGGGTGTCGTGTGGCCTTTCGGCGCGTGAGGGACGATGCGGAGGCGTGGAGGCGGTTTGATCTGCAACACGAGGTCTCTGTAGATTTTTCGACACAGGTCGGCATAAGCACCGCTGCGAATGGATTGGGTGTGCCCTCATTGCCGGAGGTGTGGAGTTACTTGCTGCACCATCCACGACTTGGTGAAGTTGCAGATATTCACCGCGGTCTTGAATGGCACGAGCGCTCAGTATTCGTGAAGCCAACGCCCGCGGAAGGGTATCAGCCGGGAGTTGCGCCGCGGACGCGCTTCGACGTATTTGAGGTGCCACGCATGATGTACTTGAGTGTCAAGCCCGAGGATCAGAGGCGCAACGCGTGGCGGCATGCATGGCACAAGAAAAAGACGATTTTCAACAAGACGACGCGCTCCCGGGGACCCTGGAGGATCGCAGCGTTTCCAGATCGAGTTGGGGTTACATGCCATCAGACCTGCAATGCGGCATGGTCTGTTTCTGGTGACTATGACGAGGTACTGTTGGCTGCTGTGCTGAACGCGCCTGTGGCGAACGCGTTTGTGGCGAGCAGGGAGGGCAAGACGGATAATACAATTGAGACTTTGCGGTTGATTCCAGTTCCTATTCTTACGCAGGAGCAGCGAGGAGCGCTGCGGTCGCTCGTTCAGTGCTATCAGCAACTGATCGGCGAGCCGGCGATAGTACGTGGTTCGACGGATGCCGGGGAGCGGCTGTTGAAGAGCATCGATGCCATTGTCATGGATGGTTACGGGCTACCGCCGCGGCTGGAGCGAGAAGTTCTGGACTACTTTCGGGGGTATCGGCGGCCTGTAGGCCACGAGTTCGGTCCGTATTTTTCGGAACAGGACGAGTCCTTGTTTTTGTTGACGGAGTATCTGGATTCCGGATTCCCGAAAACTACCGCAGGTGAATTATTGAGGATGACCGACGGGTCGTAGGATAAGTGGTTTGAAGGGCTTCCTGCTGGATACAAACCACGTTAGCGCGTGGATTGAGGAAAGGCCGACCTTTATGGAAAGGTCGAGGGGCGTACCGTCTGGGAGTCCGGTAAGGGTCTGTTCAATTACTCTCGGTGAACTCGTCGAGTGGGGCCATCTGGTGACTACGACCAGTGACGAAGCGAAGCGCGAGAAGCATCGAAAGTTTGTCATCAATCGGCTGTATCCGTTCGCGTACTCCGTGACGAGGCACTCGGGAGACAAGTACGCGGAGATTCTGAGACGAATCTGGGAGAAGCACCGGCCGAGGCCCAAGATTGGAACACAGAGACATTCGAGTGATCTGGGTGTTGACGTCAACGACGTGTGGATCGTCGCGGTGGCGTGGGAACACAACCTCACGCTACTGACAAATGACCGGATGCCGGTGCTGCGCGAGGTTGTTGGCAACGACGTGGAGTTCGATAGCTGGTGCTGAGTATGATGACCCTTTCTGGCGAACGGCGCGACGGGCGGAGCAAGAAGACGGTGTCGACTCCTGTCGCTCCCAGGCGTCCGTACCGCCACGAGAAGCATGGCGACGTCCGCGTCGACGACTACTACTGGCTGCGCGAGCGCGACAACCCCGAGGTCAGGGAGTACCTGGAGGCCGAGAACGCCCACGTCCGGGAGGTGATGGCCGGCACGACCGATTTCGAGGAGCGGTTGTTCGAGGAGATCAAGGGGCGCATCAAGCAGACGGACATGTCCGCCCCGTACCGCGAGGGGGACCATCGGTACTACCGGCGCTACGAGGACGGTCGGGAGTACGAGATCCACTGCCGCCGGCGGATGGGGGATATCGGCGAGTCCGAGGCCGCCGCCGGCGAACAGGTGATCCTGGACGTGAACGAAGTGGCCGCCGGACACGCGTTCTGCCAGGTGGCGTCGCGTCCGGTCAGCCCGAGCGGGCATCTGCTCGCCTACGCCGTCGATACCGTCGGTCGGCGGCAGTACGCCATTCGGGTGCGCGATCTCTCCACCGGGCAGGATCTGCCGGACGTGGTTGCCGATGTCACCTCGAACATCGCCTGGGCGGCCGACAGCCAGGCGTTCTTCTACGCCCGCCACGACCCGACCACGCTGCGCCCGTACCAAATCCTGCGGCATCGGCTCGGCGACGATCCGGCCGAAGATCGGCTCGTTTACGAGGAGACGGACGCCACGTTCTCCTGCGGCGTGTGGCTGAGCCGGTCCAGGCGCTACATCCTGATCGGTTCGTTCCAGACGCTGACCACCGAGTTCCGTTATCTCGACGCAGCGGATCCCGACGCGTCGCTGAAGGTCCTGCTCCCGCGGGAGCGGGGGCACGAGTACGACATCGACCACTACCGCGGGTGCTTCTACATCCGGTCGAACGACGGCGCGCACAACTTCCGGCTGCTGGAGACGGAGGACGCGGCGCCGGCGCGGGACGCCTGGCGAGAGCTGATTCCCCACCGGGACGACGTGCTGATCACGGGGTTCGAGCTCTTTCGTGACCACCTGGTGGTGGCCGAGCGGCACGCCGGGCTCACCCGGCTCCGGGTGCGTCCGTGGGGCGGCGCCGAGCATCACGTCGCGTTCGACGAGCCGGCCCACGCGGTCTCCATCGGCACGAACCGCGAGCCGGAGACGACCACGCTCCGCTTCCACTACAGCTCGCTGACCACGCCGCCTTCGGTCTACGACTACGACATGGAGACCCGCGCCCGCACGCTGCTCAAGCGGGAGGAGGTGCTGGGCGACTTCGATCCGGCGCGCTACGAGACCGAGCGGCTGCTGGCGACCGCGCCCGACGGCGTGCGCGTGCCGATCTCGCTGGTCCGCCGGAAGCAGGAGATCCCCGACCGCGGCGCCGCGGCCGACGCCGTCGCCGCGCCGTTGCTCCTCTACGGCTACGGCGCCTACGGCATCAGCATGGAGCCGACGTTCCTATCGGCGCGCCTGAGCCTGCTGGATCGCGGGTTCACCTACGCGATCGCGCATGTCCGGGGCGGAGAGGAGCTCGGCCGCCGGTGGTACGACGACGGCAAGCTCCGCAAGAAGAAGAACACCTTCACCGACTTCATCGCCTGCGCCGAGCACCTCGTCGCGGCGGGCCGCACGGCGCCCGAGCGGCTCTTCGCCATGGGCGGCAGCGCCGGCGGGCTGCTGATGGGCGCCGTCGTCAACCTGCGTCCCGATCTGTTCCACGGCGTGGTCGCGCAGGTGCCGTTCGTCGACGTCGTGACCACGATGCTCGACGAATCCATCCCGCTGACCACCGGCGAGTACGACGAGTGGGGGAATCCGAACCAGCCGGAGGACTACGCCTACATCCGGTCCTACTCGCCCTACGACAACATGGACCCGGTCACTTGGCCGCACCTGCTCGTGATGACCGGGCTGCACGATTCGCAGGTGCAGTACTGGGAGCCGGCGAAATGGGTGGCCCGGCGCCGCGCGCTGCAGCTTGACGCCGGCCGGCGGTTGTTGCTGAAGACCAACATGGACGCCGGGCACGGCGGCGCATCCGGGCGCTTCCGACAGTACCGGGAGATCGCGCTCCAGTACGCGTTCCTGCTGGACCTGGCGGGCCTGGCCGACCGCGATTCCGCGTCATCCTGAAGGAGCCGCAGCATGAAGATGGACCGCAGAGCTTTCGTCGGGACGTTGGGTGCTGCCACGGTCGGGGCCACGGGCACGCGGGCGGCGGGGGGAACGCTGTCGGTGCCTGGGGTCGGGCTCGCGCCGGCCTCGGCCGCTTCCCGGCAGGCCGCTGCCGTGCAGGGCATCGAGGCGTTCGCGTTCGACGCCTACGGGACCCTGTTCGACGTGTTCTCGGTGACGGCGCTGTGCGATGAGCTGTTTCCGGGGAGCGGAGACGCCCTGGCCCAACGCTGGCGCGCCAAGCAGCTCCAGTACAGCCTGCTGCGCAGCCTCATGGGCCGGCACCGCGACTTCTGGCTGGTCACCGAGGACGCGCTGGCGCACGCGGCCCGCAGCCTGGAGCTCGATCTGACCGCGGCGCGCCGCGCACGGCTGATGGACGCGTACCTGACCCTGGAGGCGTTTCCCGACGTGCGGCCCGGGCTGGAGGCCCTGCGTGATCGGGGGCTGCGGCTGGCAATCCTCTCCAACGGCGAGCCGCGGATGCTGGAGGCGGCGGCCCGCAGCGCCGGCATCGACACTCTGCTCGACACGATCATCAGCGTCGAGGACGTGAAGATCTTCAAGGTCAGCCCGCGCGTCTACAACCTGGGGTTGGAGCGGCTCGAGGTCGGCCGCCCCGCGCTGGGGTTCGTCTCGTCCAACTCCTGGGACGTCGCCGGCGCCGCCTCGGCCGGCCTGACCACCTTCTGGATTCAGCGCAGCGCCGCCGAGCCGCCCGAGGAGCTGGGGTTCGCGGCAGATCGCGTGGTGTCGGCGATAACGGACCTGCCCTCGCTGCTCGAAGCTGCCGGCTGAGTCGCTCGCGGGCGCGCGGCGGGCCGGAGCGAAGATGTCAGGCGGATCCCTGCCGGCGAGCGATCTCCGGCGTTGTCGCCGGTGGCCAGGAATGGCGCTTCGGCGGCCGAGAGCGGCGGTCGCGCCGGGGTATGCTGAACGGATGGTTATCCGCACGAGCAGTGAGTTCCTGGTAGCGGCGTTGCTGGCGCTGGCGGCCGCGGTCGGATCGCCGGTCGGCGCGGAGGGGCAGACGGCGCCGGGGCGCGCGACGGGCACCGGCGCCGGCGGTTCCGGCGTCGAGATCGCTATGACGCAGGTCGCAGTAGGCGGTCTCAGCTTCAACGTGCGGACGGCGGGCCCCGAGGACGGCGAGGCAGTGATCCTGCTGCACGGGTTTCCGCAGACCTCCTACGAGTGGCGTCATCAGATCGAGGCGCTGGCCGGAGCCGGGTTCCGCGCCGTGGCGCCGGATCAGCGCGGCTACTCGCCGGGCGCCCGCCCGCCGGACGTCGCCGACTACGCGCTGCCGCTCCTTGTGCAGGACGTGATCGGCCTGGCGGACGCCATCGGCGCCGAGCGGTTCCATATCGTCGGCCACGACTGGGGCGCGGTGGTCGCCTGGGCGGTGGCGGTGGCGGCGCGGGATCGCGTGATCACGGCCAACCCGGTGTCGGTACCGCATCCCGATGCATTCGCGCGCGTGTTGAGCGACCCGACGTCGTGTCAGGTCGAGGCATCGTCCTACTTCGACGTCTTCGTGCAGCCCAACTCCGAGGACGCGTTCCTGGCGAACGGCCATGCTGGCCTGCGGGGCATCTACGCGGGCATCGACGAGGCGGCGATCGACGAGTACGTACGCGTCCTCGGGTCGAAGGCGGCCCTCGGCGCCGCCCTCAACTGGTATCGCGCGAACATCGGCGCCCGGAACCTGCAGGGGCCGGCCCTGGGTCCGGTGGAGGTGCCGACGATGTTCACGTGGAGCGACGGCGACACGGCGCTCTGCATCGACGGGGCGCTGCTCACCGAGGAGTACGTCACGGGCCCGTACCGCTTCGAGGTGCTGGAGGGCGTGAGCCACTGGATTCCGGATCTGGCGGCCGAGGCGATTTCGACTGTTCTGTTGGCGCACTTGAGCCGATATACGGATCGTTGAGGCGTCCGGATTCCGGCTGATGGCCGGCGGCTGCCCCGGTGCGGTTGATGATGTCTGCTGTCGACGGTGCTTCGCCCCGCGGCCCGAACCCGAGTCGGCTTCTCGGGCCATTGGCTTCTCTGTTCGTTCTTGCGAGCGCAATCGTCCCGCTGGCGGTTGTTGCGATCGCCGCGCAGACCGGCTCGTCCGTCGAGCGTCTGGTGATCGAGACGATGGGTTTCTCGACCGAGGACGTGCGCGAGCTGGAGCGCGGGTCGGCCGTCATCCGCAGCCTCGACACGCCGGTCAATCAGGAACTGGCCCACATCGGGGTGGTCTACGTCGACGCGCATCCCGACCAGTTCGTCGAGCGGTTCCGCGACATCGAAGGCTTCGAGCGTGGCCCCGGCATTCCGCAGATCGGGCGCTTCGGCAGTCCTCCGCGCCTCGAGGACCTGCAGTCGCTGGCGCTGCCCGCGGAAGACGTCGAGGAGCTGCCGAAGTGCCGCCCCGGCGACTGCCAGGTAAAGCTCTCGGCGGATGCGTTGACCCGTTTCCGCACGGACGTGGACTGGTCATCCGCGGATGCCGGGCGTCAGGCGAGCAGGCTCGCTCGCGAGATGGTCCTCGACCTAGTCCGCGCGTATCAGGCGGAAGGCAACGCGGCGCTCGGCGCCTATGTCGACGACGACGACCCGTTGCTCGTGGCCGAGCAGTTCCGGGCCCTGCTCGCCAGCCGCGACGAGCTGCCGGCCGCCGTGCCCGAGCTCCTGCAATACCTGGACGAGTACCCCCGTGGACTGCCGGGCGGCGCTGACGAGTTCTTCTACTGGACGGTGGTCGACTTCGGCATGAAGCCGACCATCCGCGTGAACCACGTCGTCATCTACCCGCTGGCCGAACGGTCGTCGACCGGCATCGCCTATGCGATCGCCACCAAACAGCTTTACGCGAGCCACTACTTCCACACCACGCTGGAGCTGCGCTTTCTCGTGGACCGTATCGACCACACCGGTCACGCCGGCTCCACGTTGATTTCCGTCACGCGCTCGCGCAGCGACGGCATGACCGGTTTCCGCGGGTGGTTCCTGCGGCCGATCATCCGGCGCCGTTCGCGGGATGCCGTGCGCAACTACCTGGAGCACGTCAGGCTGCAGGTCGCGCGGCCCGCGGCGGCGGCTGAGGCGCCGGCCGGCATCTCGACAGGATTCCCGTGATCACGGGAACGCAAAGTACTGGAACAGCATATGGGGCATCGACCCCGGTCGCTTCTTCGAAAGTGGGATCGATGGCCGGCCGCTCGCGGAAGGCCTCGTCCACCGTGTCGGGCGACAGGTCGGGGTTGGCCGTTACTCTGCTTTCCGGAGCGGCGGAAGGATCTCGATGCGCTGCAGCCATGCGCCGAAATGGCGGCACTCGGTGCAAATGCGCTCCACGCCGATACGAGCCGAAACGGCTGAGCCATGCAGCACGTTCTGATACTCCCTCGAGCGCAGCAGGGTCGTCAGACGGGCCGACGGATGCGTGTCCTGACGATCGTTGATATGTTCGGGGCTCGCAACCGAGTCCCGGATATCTTGCAGAGTTTCCACGTGCGGCCGCCAGGCGGGCTCAACCTCCGCGAATCGTCCGACATCGGAGAACAGAAGGGACTCGAACTCGTAGGGCTGAATGTGCGGAAGGAACCGTTGCGGAAGACACCTGGACACTTGTACGACGGCCTCACCGAATCCAGCCTCGATGGCCTCGGCGCGTTCGAGCGGGTCGGCGGACGCAGTAGCGGCGGCCAGCCCGGGGAAATCGGTCTTCAGCCCATACAGGTCGAACAACGTCGTGACGTATGTGTCACCACGCTCACGCAGCGTATTGCGGAGGTAGCGCATGACCCGGTCACCGCTGAGCGCGCCACCCTGTCCCCACCCAGATGTCGGAATGATCCGGGGCTGAAGGATGTGGCGTTCTGCGAGAAACGGCGCCAGGACGTCCCCCACGAACGTCTGCTCCGTCTGCCCCTCACAGACGATGATCACCTCGATCATCGTGTCGGTCTCCCACCGAGGATGTTCATCTTCCAGAGTTCGCCCAGCGCGTAGTCTTCCAGCCAGTCTCGCAGGCGATTCGGATCGAGGCGTTCAAACACGGACTCTCCGTTGCGGCGGTTCACGACCACGATGTCCGCCGGGTCCAGCTCGCTGATCAGATCGACCGACTGGGTCGAGACGATGACTTGCCGTGCATCCCTTGCCTGTCGCAGCAGTGCACCGATCAGGCTCACCGCGTACGGATGCAGGCCGAGTTCCGGTTCGTCGATGAGGATCGTCGTCGGCTGCAATCGCGAGGGTTGCAGCAGGAGAGTCGCCAGGCAGATGAAGCGTAGGGTTCCGTCGGAGAGTTGACGCGGTCCACGGACAGTGTCGGGGTCGGACATCTCGGTCCATTCGAGGTCCATCCGTTCTCCGGGATTCTCGCGATATACGAAGTCGCCAAAGAATGGCGCCGCCAGGCGCACCGTGTCGAGCACGCGCCGGTACTCCGCCGGATGTTGCTCGCGAAGGGACCGCAGAAATGGGGCCAGGTTGCCCGCATCGGGCTTGAGTTCGAGGTTGTCACGAGTCGGCTGGGCTTGTCGTATCGCTGACGACGCGCTCGTATCGTGGAAGTGATACACGCGCCAGCGGCCGATGGGCATCAACATGAAGCGAGCATCGAGTCGGTCCACGATGTCCGTAACGTTCGTCTCCAGGTGTCCGCTGCCGAGCGACCTCTTCGATTCCAGTTGAGGCCCGTAGTACATCGTCTCGCTGGCGAATACGAATCGTCGCCCCATCGGTGCCAGCGAGCACTCATACGTGTTCGTTTCCCAGGAGACCTTCGTCTCGATGCGCCTGGTCCGCTTGCGACCTCCAAAGAGCATCGCGTCCGGTCCGTCCTGCTCGTCGACGAAACTCTGGAGTCTTTGATCGTTGAGCCGCGAGAGCATATCGAGGAAGGCAACGAAGTTGCTCTTGCCGGCTCCATTGGCGCCGATCAGCACGTTGAGGTTGCGCAGTTCGAAGTCTTCGAGCGCGCGGATCGACTTGAACCCCCGGATCGTGAGGCGTTTCAGCATGGTGGTCCGTCCGCGGGACGTTCCTTCCACAGTCGCACGGTGAAGCGGTGCTCCTCCGCGATCAGGTCGGGTTCGGTATCGTTGTGCGCTCGCATGCCCGGGATGATCTTGTTCCGTACCCCCATGCCCCGGGCGTCGACATATCCATAGTCGCGCATGACGTTGACGAGCGTCTGGTTGCGCGCGTAGCGGACGCCGGCCTTCGTTCCCTCCGGGGTCACGGTATTCGGGAGGCATCCGGGACTCTGAATCTCGATCCGGTCCGAGAAGATCGCGCGAATGCCCGCCTGTGGGAGGTATCGATTCGGTGTCAGGCCGAAAAGAAGCAGGCCGTCGATGGTGGCGACGGACCGGCCCGCGGAGACGACCATCAGGTCGAGGTTGCGTAGCAGCGTGTCCCATTCGACGGTGTCGTCGTCCGGCGGGACAGTCCCATCGAGAACCCCGGCCAGATAGTTGCGCAGCCGTCTGCGATCCAGAGCATCGAGGTCGGCGCCGGAGACCGGCTTGAGGCCGTAGTGCAACTGGCCCGATGACTGAAGGTCGCGGACGTCGTCCCGCTTGTACACCGGCGTGGAGTCCTGGCCGTTGCGGATGAGCTCGAAGAGTTCGGCGGCAGTCATCGTCCTTTCCTGGGGCCTGTGTCTGCATGGTAGCAGCGACCGGCGCCCGCACGGGTGGGGACCTGACCTACGAGCGGCCGAAGACGATCTTCTCCTGCCGCAGCATCCAGGACGTGAGAGAGAGGAACAGCATCGCGAGCAGCGTCGTGGCGACTACCGAGGTCACGAGGCTCAGGGCCGCGATCGGCTCGCCGCCCATGACGTCGACGAGCAGGAGGTGGTGCGACAGCGCGGGGATCAGCATCATCCAGCCGGCCGACTGCAGCGGGTAGAACTGCAGGACGGTGCTGGGGATTATCGGCACGAAGATCAGCAGGCTGACGTAGGTCTGCGCCTCCTTGAAGCTGCGCGCGAAGGTCGCCACGAACATCTGCAGGGCGGATGCGAGCAGCGCCAACGGGGCGACGGCGATCGACATCAGCAGGAGCTGTCGAGCGCCCAGGCTGAGCTGCACGCCGAGATCTTCCAGCGGCACGAAGCGCATCATCAGCAGGAACATCAGCAGCGTCAGCACCGTCGCAACGAGACCGAACAGGCAGGTCGCGATCCACTTGCCGGTCGTCAAGGCGCCGCGCGACACGGGGTTGACGAGCAGCGGCTCCAGCGACTGGCGTTCCCGTTCGCCGGCTGTCGTGTCGATGGCCACGTTCATGCCCCCGACGAACGCGACCATGATCAGGAACATGGGCAGCATGGCGAAGAAACGCGCGGCCGACTGCGCCGGGGTGGCAAGGTCGAGATCGTCCACGCGCACCGCCTGGATGACCCCGGGGCTGACGCCGCGGGCGATCAGGCGCAGAACCGCCACCTGGTTGCCGTAGGTGCGCAGCAGGTTGCGGACACGGCCGATGCTCCTGCGCGACGCGGTCTTCGAGCTGTCGTGGACGATGCGGACCACGGCCGGCTGCACGGACCGGAACTGGTCTCCGTAATCTTCGTCGATGACCAGCACGAGGTCGACGTCGCCGTCGCGCACCGCGGCCTCGGGGTCGGCGGGTGGATCCTGGACGACGACCCCGCGCTCCTCCAGCCAGGCGACGAGGTTGGGAGCGCGTTCCCGACCCGCCACCGGCGTCTCCAGCGTCCGGTCGGAGCTCAGCGTCCGGGCCAGCGCGCTGAACATGACCGCGATCATCAGCGGCATGAGCAGCGGGTAGAGCAGCGCCGACATCAGCGATCGCCGGTCGCGCAAGGCGTCGGTGAGCTCCTTCCGCCCGACTGCCCGCACCTGGCCGGCGAAACCGAGCTGACGCGCGCTCACTGCAACCCTTCGTCGGTGCCGATGATGCGCACGAACGCCTCCTCGAGGTCGTCCTCGCCGGCCCGCTGGCACAGGTCGGCCGGCGTGCCGTGGGCGATCGCCCGGCCGCGAGCGACGATGACGATCTCGTCACACAGCGCCGACACCTCCTGCATGACGTGGCTGGAGAAGAGGACGCACTTGCCGTCGACCTTGAGCTGCCGGATCAGGCCGCGCATCGCGCGGGTGCTCATCACGTCGAGGCCGCTGGTCGGCTCGTCCAGCAGCAGGTTGGGCGGATCGTGCACCAGGGCGCGCCCGACGGCGACCTTCATCCGCTCGCCGGTGGAGAAGCCTTCGACGCGGCGGTCGATGATCGCGCCCATGTCGAGGAGATCCACCAGCCGGTCTATGGACGACGCGATCGTCGCGGCGCGAGGGCGTGCAGCTCGCCGACGTAGCGCAGATGCTCGCGAGCGGTGAGGCGGACGTACAGTCCGTGGGCGTCCGGCAGAACGCCGATGAGCCGCTGCACCGCGAGCGGGTCGGCCACCGCGTCGACCCCGTCGATCTCGACGGCGCCCGCGTCCGGGCGGAGCAGGCCGTAGAGGGTGCGGAGCGTCGTCGTCTTGCCGGCGCCGTTGGGGCCGAGAAGACCGGTGATCCGCCCGTCGCCCGCCGTGAAGCTGACCCCCTCCACCGCGACCACGTCGCCGAACCGGCGCTCGAGGCCGCGCACCTCCATCATGGGTCGGTCCCCGCGGGCGAGAGCACGAACGGCGGCCTGCGGATCCGCTCCAGGCAGCTCACGTCCAGATCGGCATGGGTGCCGGTCTCGATGAACTCGGCGATGAGGTCGCCCGCGCAGCCCCTCGTGATGACTCCGTGTCCGGCTCCCGGCGCGACGAGGTGCCTGGCGTTGCTCAGGCCGGCCAGCACCTCCTCGCCCCAGCGCGGCGGCGTCACCGGATCGAGGTCGCCCGACAGCAGCAGCGTGGGTACGTCCGACCGCACCGGCTCGAAGTAGCCGGCCGGCAGGTCGGCGGCCGGCCAGACGGTGCAGGCGTCGGTCGTGACCTCGATCAGGAGGCGGCCGAGAACGCCGTCCGCGGACAGACTCTCGGCGACCCCGTGAGCGAGCTGCGACACGTCCTCGGCACAGAGGACCGAAAAGAACATGCCCAGGCTGAGGACCTCCCCCGAGTCCATCAGCGGAACGATCTGGGCCAGGTACGGCGCGAAGTCGCCCTCCGCGGCGCGCGCGATGGTCCACGGCATCAGGCTCGCGACGGTCGGGCTGTAGAGTACGCCGCGCAGGCCCCCGGCGAAGCTCGTCGCGGTGAGCCTCAGCTCGAACGGCTCGCCGGTCCTCGGGTGGGTCGTGTCGAGCTCGCGCGGATTCGCCTCCAGGTCCACGATGACGCGCGCGAAGGTCCGCGGCAGGTCGGGGAACGCTGCGTTGCAGCCGGCGTCGGCTGCGCAGTCGCCGAACAGGCGGTCGAGCGCCCGGTGGGCGTCGGCATTGATGCTCGATGGCAGGCGGATGGAGACCGGGGCCAGGCCGTCGAGGACCGCGACCCGGACCCGCTCCTGGTGGCGGCGCATGTAGATCAGGCCGGCACGGGTGCCGTAGGAGCCGCCGTACAGATTGACCGTCTCGTAGCCGAGCGCGGTGCGCACGTCGTCGAGGTCGTCCATCGCGACGGGTGTGGTGTACTGGCGCGGGTCGGCTGCGGCCTCGACCTCCGCCAGGCATTCGCGCAAGTCGTCGAGGGGCAGGGCGTCGAGCTGCAGCGACTCGCTGACCGCCTCCTCGTCCACGTCGCTTTCGAAGAACGCGCAGGTCATCCGGCCGGACCCTCCGGTGCCGCGCTGGTCGACGAAGACGAGGTCGCGGGTCCTTCGCACGTCGGCGAGCAACGGCAGCATCGGGCCTGCCAGCTCGGTGGCGGCCTGGCCCGGGCCGCCGGCCAGAAAGAAGAGCGGGTCGGGTTCGGGGCTGTCGGAGACGGCCGGGATCACCACGATCTCCAGATCGAGCGTTCGTCCCGCTGTCGTTGTACGGTTCTCGAAGACCGTGAGTTTGCCGCAGCGAGCCGGGGCGGAAACGCCGTCGAGCCGGCAGTCATCGAGCTCGATTCCCGACTGCGCCGCCGCGAAAGGCGCAATGACCGTTGCTCCCAGTGCGAGGACGGAACAGAGCATCCAGCCGAATCTCATGAGCCGCTCAGCGTCGAGCATGATCGCCGGAGTATACGCACCGCCGCCGCTCGAGGTTCGCCGGGCGTTGCATGGATACGGCGCAGGAGGGCGGGCAATCGAACATCGTCGCCATTGTGTTGCTCTATCCTTACGACGAATCCGAAACGAGAGAGATTCGACGCGCCGCCCGGTCGAGCGGGTCGGAGGAGCGCTCCCTGAACTGGATGCACCGCGGTGATGCCGAGGATCGCCTGTCGGAGGAGATCATGAGTTCGCAACCAATCGTCACCAGCCTCGTAGCGGCGCTGCTGTTGGCCGTGATCGCGGTGGCTGGCGTCGCCGCGGCCGAGAGCTGGCCGGCATGGCGCGGCCCGACAGGCGACGGCGTCAGCACCGAGACGAACCTGCCGGTCGAGTGGGACACCGAGCGGAACATCGCGTGGAAGCTCCCGATGCCGGCCTGGTCGGGGTCGACGCCCATCGTCTGGGGCGACCGGATCTTCCTGAACGTCGCCGTCGACGACGACAACATCGAGCTCTGGTGCCTCGACCGCGATACGGGTCAGGCCATCTGGACGCGGCACCTGAGCGCCGGCAACCGCCGGCTCCGCAAGCAGAACATGTCGTCGCCGTCGCCGGTGACCGACGGCGAGCACGTCTGGGTGATGACCGGCACCGGAATCCTCAAGGCGTTCGACGTCGACGGCAACGAGCTGTGGATGCGGGACATCCCCGCGTCGTACGGCCGGTTCGGGCTCAACTGGGGCTACGCGTCGTCGCCCCTGCTGCACGACGGGGCGCTCTTCGTGGAGGTGCTGCACGGCATGCGGACGGACGACCCGTCCTACGTTTTGCGGCTCGACGCGCTCAGCGGCGACACGGTCTGGCGGGTCGAGCGGCCGACGCTGGCAGTTCGGGAGTCTCCGGACGCGTACACGACGCCGGCGCTGCTGGAGTACGACGGAACGACGGAGATCGTAATCACGGGCGGGGACGCGGTGACCGGGCACGACCCGGCGACCGGCCGGGAGCTGTGGCGTGCCGACGGGCTCAACCCGACACGGCAGCGCGACTACCGCATCGTGGCGTCGCCGCTGGTGCGCGATGGGGTGATCTACGCGCCGACGCGGGTCCGGCCGCTGCTGGCGTTGCGGCCCGGCGGGCGCGGCGACGTGCTCGACTCGCACGTCATCTGGTCGACCGACAACGGTCCCGACGTGCCGACGCCGGTCACCGACGGCGAGTACTTCTACGTCGTCAACGACCGCGGCATCGTCTTCGTGACCGACGCGAAGACGGGAGAGCCGGTCTACGGCCCGGAGCGGATTCGCCGGGGCACCTACAGCGCTTCGCCGGTGCTCGCCGACGGGAAGATCTACGTCACCAACGAGGCGGGCATGACGACCGTTCTGCGGGCCGGACCCGAGTTCGAGGTGCTGGCCGAGAACGACTTCGACGACTACTGCCTGAGCTCGCCGGCGGTGTCCGAGGGACAGATATTCATCCGCACCACCGGCTACCTCTACGCCATCGGGGAACGCCGTCCGGAGGTGGCCGCCCCGGTCCCGGGCGCGGCGGAGATCGCCGCCGCCGCGGCGCTGTCGGCCGCGCCGGTTGTTCCCGACGAGCGGGGCGCAACGGGAGTGGCCGGCGCCCTGACCCTGGGAGCGGCTGCCGCGGCGGTGCTGACGGCGCTGGTGCTCTTCCGCTGGAGGCGGGGCGCGCGGTGACGGTGAGGCGGCATCCGGCCGAGGGGCTGACGACGCCGGGCGGTTACGATAGGTGAGACAACAGCGGAACGCACGTCAGGAGGTGCGCATCATGCAGGCGGCCAGAATCATGCGGACGGCCCGGATAGTGGTGGCGGCGGTCGTTGTCGGACTGTGCGGCAGCAGCGCTATCGAGACCTTCCAGCACGCGCGCGCGGTCGACGAGATGACCGACGCGGCCCGAGCGCTGCTGGCGTCGCTCTCCGACGCGCAGGCGCAGAAGGCGACGTTCGCTTTCGATTCGGAGGAACGGTCGCGGCACCACTTCATCCCGCCCGAGGTGTTCGAGCGTCACGGCATGGTCTACGGCGACATGAATTCCGAGCAGCGGGTGCGCGCTCTGGACCTGCTCCGCTCCGGCCTGAGCCAGACCGGCTACCTGACGGCGCAACAGATCATGGAGGTCGAGGGGATCCTGGGCGTCCTGGTGGAAGGCGAGGGGCGCCAGTTCCCACGCGATCAGGAGCACTACTGGGTCTCGGTGTTCGGCACGCCGGCGGCCGGCGGCACGTGGGGCTGGCGGTGGGAAGGCCATCACCTGTCCCTGAGCATCACCGTCGTGAACGGGGAGCTCACCGTCAGCACGCCCACTTTCCTCGGCGCGAACCCGGCGACGGTGCCGTCCGGACCGCGCCGGGGACTGCGGGCGATGAAGGCACAGGAGGACACGGCCCGCGCGCTGCTCGCCTCGCTCAACGCGGATCAGCGCGCCGTCGCGATCTTCGACCAGGTCGCTCCCACCAACGTCGTGACGGGCGCCGACCTGGTCGTCGACCCGCTCGACCCGATCGGGATTCCGGGGTCGGCGCTCACTGCAGCGCAGCAGAACCTGCTGATGGCGGTGATCGAGTCGTACGTCGGACTGATGGCCGACGACATCGCGGCGCTGCGCCGGGCCGCGGTCCTGGCCGGCGGGGTCGACGATACGCGGTTCGCCTGGGCCGGACCGACCGAGCGGGGCAAGGTGGCCTACTACCGCGTCCAGGGGCCGGAGTTCCTGATCGAGTTCGACAACACGCAGGAGGACCCGAACCACATCCACGCGGCTTTCCGGGACTTCGACGGCGACCTGGGCCGGGATCTCCTGCGGGAGCACGTGGCGCGGGCGCACTAGCCGGTATCGCGATCGGTACGGGTTCCGTTGGCGGTGCTGAGGGGGCCCGCGCCGATCCCGGTCGTGCTCGCTGTGTCGTGCCGGACGCCTGCGCGGACCGGACGGCGAAGAGTTCACACGGCGCCGTTCGCCCGGAAGGCCCGTATCTCCGTTTCGGAGTAGCCGGCCTCGCGCAGCACGGCGTCGGTCTGCTCCCCGAGCAGCGGCGGCGCCGTCTCGATGCGGGCCGGCGTTTCGCTCAGCTCGATCGGCTGGCCGATCATCTTCACCGCGCCGGCCGTCGGGTGCGGGCGCTCCACCACCTTCCCACGCTCGACGAGCTGTGGGTTCGTGCAGACCTCCGCCACGTTGCGGATGCGGCCGCAGGGGACGCCGGCCGCCCCGAGCAGGTCCATCCACTCTCCGACGGTCCGCACCGCCGTCAGCGCCTCGATGATCGGGATCAGCGCCTGCCGGTGCTCGACGCGCGCCGGGGCGGTCGCGAAGCGCGGGTCGTCCTGCAGGTCGGAGCGCTCGACGGCGTCGCAGTAGCGCTTCCAGAGCGAGTCGTTGGCGACGCCGAGGTTGATCCAGCCGTCCTTGGCGCGCAGCGTCTGGTAGGGCGCCACGGAGGGATGGTCGTTGCCGCGCCGGGTAGGGCTTTCGCCCGAGGCGAAGTAGATGCCGGTGTTGTAGGTCAGCAGCGAGGCGACCGCGTCGAGCATCGCCACCCGCACGTGCTGCCCGCGGTTGGTCGTCCGCCGCGCATAGAGCGCGAGAAGGATGCCCTGCGCGGCCATCAGGCCGGAGGTGAGGTCCGCGATGGAGGTGCCGACGCGCGTCGGCGGCCCGTCCGCCTCGCCGGTGACGTCCATCAGTCCCGATTCGCCCTGCACGATCAGGTCATAGCCGGGGCGTGTGGCATCGGGGCCGCTGTCGCCGAACCCGGAGATCGAGCAGTAGACCAGCCGCGGATGTGCGGCCGAGACCGCGTCGTAGCCGAAGCCGAGCCGCGCCATGGCGCCGGGCCGGAAGTTCTCGATCAGGACGTCCGCCCTGTCGAGCAGCCGCCGGAGAATCGCCTTGCCCTGCTCGTGCTTGAGGTCGACGGTGCAGCTTCGCTTGTTGCGGTTGATCGAGAGAAAGTAGGGCGACTCGCCGCCGTGGAAGGGCGGGCCGAAGGCGCGCGACTCGTCGCCGCGACCCGGCTCCTCGATCTTGACGACCTCGGCCCCCATGTCCGCGAGGGTCATGGTGCAGAAGGGGCCGGATACGACCCGGCTGAGATCGACTACGCGAATACCGTCCAGCGGTGACATCGGCACAGAGTATCGCCCGACTTTCTGCGGCGACTGAGTCGCAATATCACCTCTGGGTCGATCCACACGGTACGTTCGAAGAGTGCGGACTCCCGCACGCTGCGAGAGGAGGGAATCGTGAAGGGCCAATCCGAGGTCATCGCCGGACTCAACGACGCGCTCACCATCGAGCTCACCGCCATCAACCAGTACTTCTGCCAGTCGAAGATGTGCGCCGACTGGGGCTTCCACGACCTGGCGAAGAAGCACCACGAAGAGTCGATCGGGGAGATGAAGCATGCCGAGAAGCTCATCGAGCGCATCCTGTTCCTGGAGGGGACGCCCGAGATCGCGCGCTACGACGTCATCCGCGTCGGCAGCGACGTGCAGGAGCAGTTCGAGAACGACCTGAAGCTGGAGATGAAGGGCGTCGCCCACTACAACGAGCTCGTGGCGCTGAGCGTCAGGCTCGGCGACAACGGGACGCGCGAGCTGGTGGCGCCGATTCTCACCGAATCGGAGGAGCACGTCGACTGGCTGGAGACGCAGCTCTTCCGGATCGGGAAGGTCGGGATCCAGAACTACCTGGCGGAGCAGATGGGCGGGCACGACGGCTGAGCGCCGCCATTCGGGTACTCACCGCCAGCGTCCAGGTACTGCCGCAGCACGTCGTGGCACGCCGTGCAGCCGTCGCCGGCGCCCAGGGTGCGCTGCAGGTCGCGGAGTGAGCAGCCGGGTTGGCTGGACAGCGCGTTCAGCAACTGCCGCTCCGTGATCTGCAGGCACGCGCACACGAAGCCGCCCGGTCCGAGCGAGGGGCGCGACGGCGTGCCGACGGTGGCCGGGAGCACGAGCGGATCCTATCCCTTTTGCAACTGAGACGCAATCTCACTGGGAGGACGGGTTCGACGGCCGGCGGCTCGGGGACATGCCGTGCGGCCGGCCGGGGCGCCGGCGCTACCCGGGGCGCCGGTGCTACCCGGGGCATCGATGATTCTCAACGTGTGTACCAGAACACCTGCTACAATGGCCACCTCTACTCACAGGCCCGATTCGCCGAAAAGAGGCACCGTCGATGCGATATCCAGCCACGATTGGCCTGATTCTGTTGGTGTTGGGGACCGTCCCCGCCGCGGCGCAGTCCGGTCGGGTCACCGGCGGCGTCATGGATGAGACCGGCGCCGTCCTGCCGGGTGCGACGGTCACCTTGAGCGGCCCGGGCGGAGCTCGTGCAACCCAGTCGGACGGCAACGGGGAATACGCGTTCGCGGGCATTCCCCCCGGCACCTACCTGATGACCGTGGCGCTGTCCGGCTTCTCGGACGCGGCGTTGGAGGGCGTCGTCGTCACCGACGTGCCGCTGGAGCTGCCGCCCGTCACCCTGTCGCTGGCGAGCTTCGGCGACACGGTGGTGGTCACCGCGTCGCGGACCGAGGTCCGGGTGGTCGATGCCCCGGTGACGACGTCGGTCGTCACGAGCGAGTCGCTGGCGACGACGGCGAGCTCCAACGTCGGCGACGTGCTCCGCTCGGTGCCGGGCGTCAACGTGATCCAGCTCTCGGCGCGCGACGTCAACGTGACCAGCCGGCAGTCCACCGGCGCCCTGGCCAACTCCCAGCTCGTGCTGATGGACGGCCGCAGCCTCTACCTGGACTTCTTCGGCATGGTCATGTGGGACCTGGTTCCGGCCAACCACGGTGACATCGAGCAGATCGAGGTGGTTCGCGGGCCGGCGTCGGCCACCTGGGGCGCGAACGCCATGACCGGCGCCGTCAACATCGTCACCAAACCGCCGCGGCAATCCGTGGGGACGACGGTGACGATGAGCGGCGGCTGGATCGACCGTGAGGCCGGATCGACCGTCGGGCGGGGCGCCGGAACTCTGTTCGGCACGAACGCGACGGTCACGCGGGCGCCGACCGACCGGCTGGCTTACCGCATCAGCGCCGGCTACTTCAAGTCGGACGCGTTCCCCCGTCCGACGGGCCGGATTCCGGTCATCGACGACCCGCGGGCGCCGGGAGCCACGGTGGGCGGCGCGCACTATCCCCTCGACGGGGCCGGTGCGTTCGGCACCGCGTTCGCGAACCGGGGCACGAGCCAGCCGAAGTTCGACGTGCGGGTGGACCAGGATCTGTCGGCCGGCCGGCTGTCGTACTCCGGGGGCGTTGCCGGAACCGAGGGGCTCTCGCACACCGGGGTCGGCCCGTTCGACATCCAGCGTGGGTCGTACATGGGCTACGCCAAGGTGGGCTATACGCGCGGCGACCTGCGGGTGCAGGTGTTCACGAACTTCCTGGACGGCGACGCGCCGAACCTCCTGCTGCCGGATCCGGGCACGGGCGAGCCCGTGCATCTCGGGTTCGGGGCGCAGACCTTCGATGCCGAGGTCAGCCACTCGACGTTCGTCTGGGAGCGGAACTTCCTGACCTACGGCGGCAACGTGCGCCGCAACAACTTCGACATCACCATCGCGCCGGCGGCGGCCGACCGTGTGGAGCTCGGCGCCTATCTGCAGGACGAGATCTTCTTCGACCGGTTCCGCCTGGTCCTGGGCGGACGGGTCGACAAGTTCGGCAACCTCGGCAAGCCGGTCTTCTCGCCCCGCGTGTCTTTCATGCTGAAGCCGGGCGTCGACCACTCCGTGACGCTCTCCTACAACCGCGCGTTCCGGTCGCCGTCGATCATCAACAACTTCCTGGACATGAGCGTCGTGCAACCGGTCGATCTGAGCCCGCTCGCAGCGTTCCGGCCTTTCCTGCCGGTGCTGCTGCCGCCCGACCTGCCGCCGGCGGTGGCTCAGGGGGCGCTCCAGCAGTTGGAGCAACAGCTCGACCAGACCACCGCCCAGCCGTTCCCGCTGGTGGTCCGCGCGGCCGGCAGCGACCTGCCGGTCGGCGCCGAGCCGCGCAGCGGGATCACCGAGGAGTCGCTGACGGCGTACGAGGCGAGCTACACGGGTACGTTCGGGCGTGGGACGACGGCCGGCGCCGCCGTCTACCTGAACCGTCGCGACAATCCGATCAGCTTCGTGGAGGTGCCCCGAACAGCCGATCCCTATACGGCGCAGAACCCGCCGCCGGGGTGGGTGCTCCCGCCGCAGGCCCTGTCGTTCATGGCGCTGGCCGGGGTCTTCCTGCCGCGAACCGCGTTCACCTACGTCAACCTCGGGCCGACCCGGCAGGTCGGCGCCGAGCTGTGGGTGGACCAGCGGATCTCCCGCTGGATGTCCGCCTGGTTCAACTACTCGTGGCAGGACGAGCCGGAGATCCTGGAGTCGGACAACCCGTACCTGCCGACGGAGCTGGGCCTGCCTCCGACCCACCGGGTCAACGTCGGCGCTTCTCTGAACGGGTCGCGATTCCTCGGGAACGCGTCCGTGAGCGCCGCGTCGGCCGCGTTCTGGTCCGACGTGCTCACGCCGGAGTTCCACGGCTACTCGGACGGCTACACGATGGTGAACGGCAGCTTCGGGGTGAAGTGGAACGACGGCGCGATCACGACGCTGTTCAAGGTGACGAACCTCTTCAACCAGAGCATCCAGCAACACATCTTCGGCGACATCCTGCGGCGCACCGTCACCGGCGAGGTGCGGTTCAGCCTGTAGCCGGACGCGGTGCCGTGCGGCGCAGGCTCCCTACCAGTCGTAGCCGAGCGAGCCGATGACGCTCAGCCCGGGGCTTGAGTAACGGTCAATCGCCGGATCGTTCGCCAGCCGGCCCCGGACGTTCCACCACTCGAAGTACTTCGCGCCGGTCAGGTTGAGCAGGCCGAACCGGAACGTGAGGGCATCGGCGAGCGCGAGGAAGCCGACCAGGTCGAGCACGGCGTAGGCGTCCGGCTGGAAGAAGTCCTCGTCGTGCCGTTCGGCGGCGGACTCGACGAGCCGCACGGAGAGCTCCTGGCCCCAGCGGCCGGACGGTCGCGCGTAGCGGAGGCCGATCACGCCCTCGTTCGGGGCGACGGACCCGAGCGGCGTCGATTCGGCGAGCGCCGGGGTCGCGGCGTCCTGCAGCACCTCGACGCCCTCGATCCGCGCGTAGCTGCCGCGCAGCGTGACGCTGGCGCTCGGGTGCGCCTCGGCGCGCAGCTCGATGCCGCGGATGGTCGCCGCTTCGAGGTTCTCGCTCCGGAACTCGAGCAGCCCGGAACGCGGGTTCTCGCCGAGCGTCTTGAGCTCGATGAAGCCGTCGTACCAGTTCGAGAAGACGGTCGCGCCCAGGCTCACGCGGTCGAGATCAGCCCGCAGGCCCAGCTCGAGATTGTCGCTGCGTTCGGCGCGCAGCGCGGGGTTCGGCAGCGTCGTGTAGCCGCCGCGCAGGCTCGTGAATCCGGTGTTGATGGCGCTGTACGGCGGCGCCCGGAATCCCGCGGCGTACTGCGCGTGCACGGTCAGGACGTCGTTCAGCCTTACCGCGGCGCCCACCTTGGGCGAGACCGCCGCGTCCGCGAAGTCGGCCGCCTCCGGGTTGAGGCTGGTGACGTAGACCGGGTCGAGCTGGTCGGCGTCGAGCGTGAAGTGGTCGTACCGCAGCCCCGGCACGAGGGTGACGCGCCCGAGCAGGAACTCTGTCTGGAGGTACGCGCCCGCTTCGGCGACGGTGCTCCGCGGAAAGTACTTGGTGGGGAAGACCAGGTCCGTCGGGACCGGCGCCCCGCTGCTCGCGAAGGTCTCCGTGCGGTCGCGCAGGATGTCGAAGTCGTCGATGGTGTAGCTGGCCCCGGCGGTGAGCAGCACGCCGTCGCGCGGGCCGGGCAATCGTTCCCGGATCTGCACGGAGCCGCCGTAACCGACCTGCTCGTAGTCGAGGGTCCCGTGGCGCAGGGTCGGGACCAGCGCGCCGTCCACCAGCGTCAGGCGCTCGCGGTCGATGACCTGCGACGTGTCGTTCGCCTGGCCGTGCACACGCCAGGAGAGGTAATCGAGACTCCGGCCGGCGAGCGTGTGGTCCAGCGATACCCGCAGGCGGTCCTGCCTGTCGACGGCATCCGAGTCCAGGGTGTCGTAGCGCAGGCTGCCGAGCGCGATCCGCGCCCGGTCCGAGAACCACTCCGTCTCGACCCGCGTGTCGTAGACCTCGGCCGTCGTCCGCAGCACGTTGCCCGGGGCAGGCGTCACGACCAGCTTGGCCAGGAGCTGCGAGCCGGCGATGTCCTGCGGGTTCGGCGCGGTGCGGGTGTCGTCGGTGGCGGTCACGATCCCCTGGTTGCGGATCTCGTGGCCGCGGTTGACGCTGGCGAACAGCGAGCCCTGTATCCGGTCGGTCCCCGCCGCGAGCGAGAGCTGGCCGCTCGTCTCGCTGGCGCGGCCGTCCCAGGTGGTCTTGGCGCCGAGGTGGAAGCGCCGCCCGCGCAGGTAGTCCGCCGGATCCTTCGTGAAGAGCGACACGACGCCGCCGAGGGCGTCACTGCCGTAG
This sequence comes from Vicinamibacterales bacterium, assembly GCA_965222905.1. Lineage (GTDB taxonomy): Bacteria > Acidobacteriota > Vicinamibacteria > Vicinamibacterales > UBA8438 > WTFV01. The sequence continues at coordinate 2,676,503 of OZ244976.1, forward strand.
AGCGCCGAGTTGGCGCTGCGCACGATCTCCACCGACTTCAGCGCATCGACGTCGAGTCCCGCCTGGTGGACGCTGAACGGGCCGAAGGCGAACTGCTCGGCGGTCTGGACGCCGTCCACCTGGGTCAGGATCCGGTTCCCGCCGATGCCGCGGATGTTGAAGCCGTTGAGGCCCAACCGGGTCACGTTGCTCTCCACGTAGACGCCCGGCTCGTACTTGACGAGGTCGGCGAAGTCCCGGACGAGCCGCTCCTGGATGGTGTCGTCGTCGATGACCGAAACCGTGCCCGGCGTCTCCTGCACCGGAGCCGGGCTGAGCGTCGCCGTGACGGTGACCGCGTCGAGGAAGGTGAGCCGGTCGCCGGACGGTTCAGACTCCTGGGCCGGCTCCGGTCCCGCCCGGTCGGGCTCGTGTTGGCCGGCAGGCTCGTCCTGCGCCGTGGCGATGCAGGGACTGAACAGGAACGGGACCGTGACCGCCAGCACCGCGACGGCGTAGCTGCGGCTGGTGAGGCGCATAGGTCGATTGTGGAACCATTGTTCCACGGTTTGCACGCCGCTGCGCCACGGGGCGTCGGGTGGCCGGCGGCCACGCGCGACCGATTCCGGTTCGCGGGTTCGCGAGCGTCCGACTCGGGCCAGGGACCGCAGGCGGTGTCGCGAGCGCTCCCCTACTGGGAGCGGTCGGAGTCGGTCGCCTGGGAGTCGGAGTCGCCCCCCCCGTCGGAGTCGCCCCCGCCGGGGCAGGCCGCGGTAAGAGCGGCGGCCGCCGCGATCGAGCCGGCCGCGACCGCACGCGAGAGAAATGAGCGGCGATCGCTTCGGACGGTGGTGATCTCCGCGTCTGTCAGCGCCGTCGGCGATCCCTGGCGATTCGGGCTGGGCCTCCGGTTCTCCAGTGTGCTCACGACATTCTCCTGATTCTGTAAAATGATAACGAGTCTCAGTATCCTATTGGCGCATGCCAGGGTTGTCAAGCTGTGACCCGACCCCCGGGACCCTCTGGCGCGAGAACGAAGGAAGCACGATCGGTCCCAATGCACGGAGCGCTCACATGATGACGGACCACGCCAGGCCGGGACCGGCGATCGACCGCGACTGGTACGCCTGGCTCATCGATCCGCTGCCGACCGCGGAGTTCGAACGCGACTACTACGAGCAACGGCTCCTTCACGTCCGGCGCAGGGCGTCGGCGTACTACGCCGAGCTCCTCTCGACGACCGATCTCGACGTCGTGCTGGGCACCCACGCGGCCAGTCACCGCGACATCAAGCTGGTCCGGGGCGACGGCGACGTCGCCCCCCGCGAGTACGCGAACGATGCCGGCAGGGTCCAGCCGCTCGAGGTCGCAAGGCACTTCGACGCCGGCGCGACGGTCATCTTCAACCAACTCCATACGCGTGTGCCGGCGCTGGCGCGGCTGTGCGTCGCGCTCGGGCGGCGCTTCTCGTCGCGGATCCAGACCAACGTGTATCTCACGCCGCCCGACGCGCAGGGATTCGCCCCGCATTGGGACACCCACGACGTCTTCGTATTGCAGATCAGCGGCACGAAACGCTGGTCGATCTACGACACCCAGGTGAGACTGCCACTCCGGGGCCAGCGTTACGAACCCGGCACGCCTCCCGGTGACGTCAGCGACGAGTTCGAGCTCGGTCCGGGCAGTGCCGTCTACCTTCCGCGCGGTCTGATGCACTCGGCCCGTTCGACGGATCGGCCGTCGCTGCACGTCACGCTCGGGCTCACCGCGTTCACCTGGGCCGAGTTCCTTGTCGAGAGCGTCACCGCGGCGGCACTCGAGGAAGAATCGCTGCGGCGGAACCTCCCTTGCGATTTCGCACGTGAGGGATTTCCTGTCGCCGAGCGAGAGCGTCTGTTCGGCGAGAAGCTGGCGTTCGTGCAGTCGCGGTTCGACCCGGAGGTCGTGTGGCGCCGCTTCACGGACGAGGTCCTGGCCACCGACGTACCGCTGTTCACCGACCTGTTCAGCCAGCGGCTCCGCGGAGACCGGCTGACGCCCCGCTCGCGGGTGGGACGCCGTGCCGGGCTGCTCACCGAAGCCGTGACGGAGGGCGAGACGTGCCTCTTCCGGTTCTGCGGCCGGGAGCTCAGGCTGCCGGTCGGAGTGTAGCCGGCGCTGCAGTTCGCCACGACGGCTGACGAATTCGCGGTCCAGGATCTGCCCGCCTGCCTGGATGCCGAGGGGAAGCTGACCCTGGTGGCGCGGCTGGTCAGAGAGGGGGTTCTCCAGCGCGCGACGTCGAACTGACTGAATGCGCCCTGAACACCTCCGGTGTCGGGATGGCAGACCATGAACCTGAGCAGTCCGGGGGTTCAGCCCCAGCCGGCCGTGGACCCGAAGCAGCGTCAACACTTGCCGGGCGAGCGTCGTCATGCGTGCTCCATGTGGCCGGTCCAATCGGACCAGGCGCTCGACCATTCCCGTCGGGTGCTGCTTCGCGCGGCGGGCGCTGCTATCGCTCAACCGCCTGCATGAGAACCCACTCGGACAGGCGTTCGTCCGGCAGCAGGGCCTGATCCGCCATCCGGTACGTCAACCCCTCGAGCCGCCGGCGGATGCCGGCTTCGATGCCGCCGTAGGACAGCAGCAGCGGCACGATCAAGACCGACTTGTCTTCCTCAACGGCGCTCTCCACGACGGCCCGCAGCTCGGTGGTCGCCTGCTCCCGAACCGGTTCCGATGCATCGTCACGCACTGTGAGGTGCTCGATGCGGCTGAAGCGCGTGCGGGGGCGGATCCAATCGACCAGGGCTTCCATGTGCCCGAGCCAGAGGTCGTTGTCCTCCTCCGAGCTCGGGCCGTGCGCTACAACCACGACGACCTCCTGTTCCGGCGTCCGGCTGACGTCCCCGGCGCGGGAGAGCAGGATCTCGGCGACCAGCGCGTGGCTGTCCAGGGCCGTCGTCACCGAGATCGGCACCGTCGCTTCCAGCGGCGTGGTCCAATCGAAATCGGGGTCGTGGTTTGGTCCGCCGGATGCGCGACGGGCGCCCATGCGGCCAAAGGCCTCCAGTTGCGGCGGTGCATCGTCACGGCTTCCCAGCAGGAACTCGGTGGCGCGCATTACGCTGCTGTGCGACGAGATGAACAGCGGCACCGCGACGATTCCCGACACGTCCCGTTGCTTCAGGCGGTCCACCGCGTCCCGAATCGTACGCTTGTTCGCCATGCCGAACGCCACCTCGACCGGCAGGGTCGAGTCGACTTGCGAGGCCAGCTCGAGAACTTCCCGGTTCCAGTCGTCGCGGCCGCCGTGCGCGAGCAGCAGGATTCCCTGGGCCTCTGCGAGGCCGGGCGCCAGCAGCGCGGATACCAGTGCAAGCAGTAGTCCGTTTCGAGCTCGTTTCGACATTGTCTGCTCCTCTACACGTGCTGTTCGAGGTCGAGTCCTAGTGCGTCGCGCAGGAGCGCAGCGCCTCGCGGGTGCCGAGCCGGATGTGGGCTTCGCCGACGAGCGTCGCCAGCCGGCTGAACTCCTCCGGTCTGAGCGTCAGCGTCACCCGGTTGACGCGCAGGTGGAGCAGGCCGTGCCCGCATTGGTACACGGCCAGTTCCGTCCCCCTGGCCAACGTTTCCGATTCACCGTTGTCGTGCATGGTCGACTCCATTCCAGGCGAGTGTGTTACCAGTCGTACCCGAGCGACGCGACGACGCTGAGACCGGGACTCGTGTATCTGTCGATGACCGGGTCGTTCGCCGCGCGACCGCGTACGTTCCACCACTCGAAGTACCTGCTGTCGGTCAGGTTCAGCAGGCCGACGCGGAACGTCAGCGATTCGGCGAGCGACACGAAGCCGACCAGATCGACGACCTGGTAGGCCTCCGGCGCGAACTGCTCTTCGCTGCCGTGCTGGTACGCCTCGACCATGCGGACCGACAGCTCGCTGCCCCAACGTCCCGAGGGACGGACGTAGCGGAGGCCGAGCACCCCTTCGTTGGGAGCGATTTCCCCGAGCTGCGTCTCCTCGGCGAGAGGCGGCACCACCGTGTCCTCGAAGATCTCGGCGCCATTGATGCGGGCGTAGCTCCAGCGCAGCATCACGTTATCGGTCAGGTACGCCTCGCCGCGCAGCTCGACGCCCTCGATCTTGGACTCTTCGAGGTTCTGGCTCTGGAATTCCAGCAGTCGCGTCACCGGGTTCAGGCCGAGCGAGGTGCTGGCGATGAAATCGTCGTAGCGGTTGGAGAAGACGGTGAGCCCGAGGCTCGTCCGGTCGAACCCGGCCCGCACGCCGACCTCGACGTTCCGGCTGGTCTCGGCCCGCAGTTCCGGATTCGGAAGCGTCGTATAGCCGCCGCGCGGATTGGTGAATCCGGTGTTGATGGCGCTGTAGGGCGGCGCCCGGAATCCGCCGGAGTACTGCGCGTGCACGGTCAGCGTGTCCGTGAGACTCGCCGCCACGCCGAGCTTCGGAGACACCGCCCCGTCCGAGAAGTCGGCCGCCTCGGGGTTGAGGCTCGCGATGAAGACCGGATCGCTCTGGTTGGCGTCGAGCGCGAAGTGATCGTAGCGCACGCCGGGCACGAACGAGAGGCGGCCGAACCGGAGCTCGGCCTGCAGGTAGGCGCCGGCCTCGGTGACGGTGCTCTCCGGGAAGTACTTGGTGGGGAAGATCAGGCTCGTAGGCACGGGTTCCCGGGTGATCCCGTGGGTCTCGCTCCGATCGCGCAGGATGTCGAAGTAGTCGTTCCTGTAGCTGGCGCCCGCCGTGATCAGGACGCCGCGCTCCGGATCGCCCAGCCACTGCTGCCCCTGCAGCGACGTCCCGTAGCCGACCTGCTCGAAGTCGAGGGTGCCGTGCCGCAGGGAGGGAAACGGCGGACCGAAGCCGAAGGTCATCCGCTCGCGGTCGATGACCTGCGACGTGTCGTTGAACTGGCCGTGGATACGCCACGAGATCTGGTCGAGGCCGCGGTCGACGAGGGTGTGATCGACCGAGACGCGCGACCGGTCCTGGGTGTCGAGCGCGTCCGAGTCCGCGGTGACATACTGGAAGCGGCCGAAGTCCAGCAGGCCGCGGTCCGAGAACCACTCCGTCTCGACGCGCGTGTCGTAGACCTCGGCCGTCGTCCGCAGCATGTTCCCCGGCGAAGGGGTGAAGACGAGCTTGGCTAGGAGCTGCGTCCCCTCGATGTCCTGCGGATTGGGGACCGTGCGGGTGTCGTCGGCCGTCTCGACGGTGCCCTTGTTGCGGATCTCGTTGCCCCTGTGCACGCTCGCGAAGACGGAGCCCTGAAGCATCTCCGTGCCCGCAGCCAACGCCAGGTTGCCGCTGACCGCGTCGGAGCGGCCGTCCCAGGTCGACTTGGCGCCCAGGTGCACTCCCCGCCCGTCGAGGTAGTCGGCGGGGTCCTTGGTGAAGAGCGACACGACGCCGCCGAGGGCGTCGCTGCCGTAGAGCGCCGAGTTGGCGCTGCGCACGATCTCGACCGTCTTCAGCGCGTCGACGTCGAGCCCCACCTGGTGCACGTTGAAGGGGCCGAAGTCGAACTGCTCCGACGTCTGCACGCCGTCCACCTGGGTCATCACGCGGTTGCCGCCGATGCCCCGGATGTTGAAGCCGTTGAGACCCAGGCGCGTCACGTTGTTCTCGATGTAGACGCCCGGCTCGTACTTGACGAGATCGGCGAAGTCCCGGACCATGCGTTCCTCGATGGTCTGGCTGTCGATGACCGAGACCATGCCCGGCGTCTCCCGCACCGGCGCGGGCCGGAGCGTCGCCGAGACGGTGACGGAATCGAGAAAGGTCAGCGGATCGTCAGCCGGCGGTGCGCTGCCGGTCTGCGGCTCGGCTTCGGCCTGGCCGGCCGCGGCCGGCCCCGCGTCGTTCTGCTGCGCTTCGGCGGTCGCCGGGCCGGACAGGATCAGGCCCAGTGCGGCGAGGATGAGCGGTAGCGCCCGGAGGGCGGAGCCGGCGGTCACTTGAATTCCGGGGGCGGGTCGCATTGCCTATACTCCCTGTGAGTGTCCGGCGGCGCACCATGCGGCGCCGGGGCTCGTCCGGGCGTCCCCGCGCGGTTTCCAGGCCATGTGCGGGGACGCCCGTCTCGGTGCGTCAATCCTTTGTGTCGGCTGTCTGTTCCGCTGACCCGTCAGGGGAAGCGGCTGCCTCTACCGCGCTCAGCTTCTCCCTCTGCTCGGGCGTCAACTCGGCCAAGATGGCCTCGCGCAACTCCCGTATCCGTATGCGGTAGTCCCGCATGACGTCGCGGATCGCCTGCTGCTGCGCGTCCTCGAGGGTCAGCTCGACCGACATGTGCGCGAGCGACCTCTCCAGTTCGGCGAGGTCGAAACCGGTCGGCGGACGCCTGGCTCTGCCGGGACCACCCGCCCCGGGTTGGCCGCGACCGCGCGGTCCGCCGCCGGCGTTCGGCCCGCCGCCGTGACCGCCGCGTCCGCCCATGCCCGGCCCGCCGCTGTGCCCCATGCCGCCGGCGCGGCCACTTCCGCGACCCGCCTCCGCCTGTCCGAGCCCAGGCCCGCCGTCGGCAAGCACCGCGGTATTCGCATCGCTCCCGCCGTCGGGGGCCAGCGCATAGCCGGCCGCACATCCCAGAGCGGCGCTCGCGACGGCTGTGAGTATCAGGTTGCGCATCTCAATCCTCTTCCTCGTCGCGGCCGGCGGCACGCATGACGCCGATCCGGGGCGCCAGCATCGGAACGTCCGGACCGCCGGCGCCGGCTCCCGCGCCGGACAACGGTCCGACCGCCTCTTCGGGTATCCGGTCGGCCGCGGCCGCCTCGGCGCGCTTGCGGCCCTTGACGAGCTTGAGCACGAGGCTGGCGACGCCCGAGAACGTCATGACGGTCGCCAGCACCGTGCAGAGCAGCAGTGCGACGAGGTACGCCGGGGCTACGTTGCGGCCGGTATGCAGCGGCACGATCAGGCTGTACAGCCGCTGCCCGAATGGAAGGTCGTCGAAGCGCGCCCTTCCGATGAGCGCCGACTGCCGGGGATCGACGAAGACCCTGCTCCCCGCCATGCCGAGCCAGTCGCTGTCGGTCGCGAAACGGAACTGCACCGCGGACGCCGGATCGACCACCCCGTACTCGAACTCCACGGGGGCGGCCTGCCCGCCTCGTCTCCTCGGGAACGCGACCACGGTCAGGTCCCCATCCATCTCCTGTTCGGCCAGCTTCAGCCAGGTCTCCCAGTCGCTCGCGACGTAGTAGGGGAACTCCCGGAAGCCGACGTCGCCGATCAGGCTGGCATCGAGGGCCGCACGCGTGACCCCGCGATAGGTGATGGCCGCTCCGGTGACGCAGAGCAGCACCAGGGCCACGACGGTCACCACGCCGGCCGTCATGTGCGAGCGGAACATCTCGTTGCGCGTCCATCGGAGCGGCACGATCCGGCGCCACCGGAAGCTGCGGCGGAACGTCCACCAGAGCCAGATGCCGAGCAGGCTCAACAGCATGGCGATCAATCCGACCCACGCGACGGCGTCGGCGCCGCTGATTCCGAGCGCTCCGCCCTGTCTGCCGAGCAGGAACGTCCGATGCAACCCGAGCGCCAGTTGGTCAGGTTCGCGGCGCGCGCCCGCAGAATCAGCGCGTCGTTGAGCTGGTACATGCCGAACAGATCGAAGGTCGTGAAGCGGATGCGGCTGAAGCGCACGTCCGGCTCGAAGAGCTTGTCGCCGCGGCGGCTGACGTCCAGGCCGACGCGCGATCGGTGGCCGAAGAGGTAGGCGCCGATGCTCGCGTTGACGCTGGCCGGACTGACGTCGCGCAGGTCCTCGCCGGTCTCCAGGTCCAGCCCCGTCAGGTTCTGGGCGGTCAGCGCCCCGAACCAGTGGTTGCCCGCGTAGTTCACCGATGCCTCGAACCCGTTGATCTCCGCGCGGTTCACGTTGCGGAACGTGTTGATCGAGGTCAGGCGGTCGTTGATGGTCTCTGCCCCGGTGTCCTCCCGGACGATGAGATTGTCGATGTCGCTCCGGATGTAGGTGAGACGGAACGTCAGGTCGCCGCGCCCGCCGCGGGCGTACGAGAGGCCGGCTTCCCAGCTCCTGGAATCTTCGCCGTTCAGATCGGGATTGGGACGGGTCAGCGAGCAGATCTCGTTGCGGCCTCGCACCACGCAGAACTGCACGTCGCTCTCACCCCGCCCGAACACCTCGTGGGCGGAGGGGGCGCGGAACCCGGCCCCGGCGACGACGAACGCCGACAGGCCGCGCGCTGCCGTCCGCTCGAACGGCCGCCAGTAGGCGCCCACCTTCGGGGAGACCGCGGTGCTCGATGCATCCCTGGTGCCCGACTGCAGTCCGACCCGGTCGTACCGCAGGCTGCCGACCAGTTCCACGCTCTGGCCGACCAGAACGGTCTCGCCAAGATAGGCGCCGAGCTGCGAGCGGCCCCGCTCGATCCGGCTGCGATCCTGCGCCAGGTACGCGGTGAGCACGTCGTCCCGGGTGTAGTCCGCTCCGTAACGGAGCGTGTGCAGCACGGAGCCCCCCGGGGCGAACGTGCTCGTGTTGGCGAACTCGAGGTAGCTCGTGTCGACGCCCCAGGTCGCGATGTCGGTGCTCCCGTCGCTGCGGCGGTCCCGCCCCGTCCTGTGCAGGCTCGCGCGGACGTTCATGTCGAACCAGAGCCGATCCGGCGGGTTGAACGCGTACTGCGCCGTGTAGGTGTCCTCCTGCACGTTGGTGAACTCGTCGACCGAGCTGACAAAGAGCCCTCGGGATCGCCCGCCGCGGGCCGTGTAGTCCTTCCGCAACCCGACGTAGCTGAGCTCGAGCCGGCCGGCGTCGGCGGGAGTCACAGCCCCCTTGAACAGGACGTTGTGGTCGTCGGTGCCCGTCGCGCCGCCGAGCGAGAGGTTGCCGGCCCCGTCCCGGTACTGCGCGGTGTCCCGGCGCGTGTAGGTCGCGTTGACCGCGAAGGTCTCGTTGAAACGGTATGCGGTATCGCTGCTGACGTACAGGCTCTCGCCGTTGCTCTCGTACCCGGTGCGGAGGTTCGCGCCGTGCGCGGCGCCCGGCCGTATGACGTCTTCCGGGTCCTTCGTTTCCAGCAGGATGACCCCGCCGAGAGAGCCGTTGCCGTAGACGTTCGACGCCACGCCCGGCACGACGACCAGGCTCTTGTAGATATCGGGCTCGAGCCAAACCGTGCCGGCGCCGCCGTGGCGCGCCTGATTGAAGTTCTTCGGTGCGCCTTCCACGCGCACGCTGACCTGGTCCTGGCTCAACCCGCGGATGAACACCAGGCTCCCCTGCTGTCCGCCTTCCTCGTCGACCTGCACGCTGGTGGTCTTGCGCAGCGCATCGGCCAGCGTGCTCGCCTGCTGCGCCTTCATGTAGTCGGCGCTGATGAGCTGCGCGCCCTCGGCGGCGCCGACTCGTTGACCTTCCGCGGCGATCAGGCGGTCGACTTCCGGCAGGGCCGCCGTCACGTCGACGGTCACGTCGAGGGTCGGCGCGCTGATCTCCTGTTCGGCCGTCCCCTGGCCTGCCGACTCCTGGCCGTCCGTGGGCTCCTGCCCCGCGGTGGCGAACGAGGTCGACAGGAGCAGGATCGGAACCAGCGATGCGACTGCGCGGAACGGCCGGTCTCGACCGCCCCCAGCGGACGCGGTTGGGTACGGAAAACGCATTACCTGTACTCCCTGTGGGTGTCCGGCGGCGCACCATGCGGCGCCGGGGCTCGTCCGGGCGTCCTCGCGCGGTTTCCAGGCCATGTGCGGGGACGCCCGTCTCCGTGCAATCACTCCACCGGCCGCCCGACGCGGATCACCTCGGTTCCCGCGCGGATGACGATGGCGTCGTTCACGACCGCGACTCCGGTTACCGGCGCGTCGACCGACAGGTGGTTCGTCGCGACCACCTCGGGCGCCTCGTCCGAGGCGCGCAGCACCTGCGTGACGCCTTCGGTCGTGAAGAAGTAGACGTGGTCCTCGTGGCCGAGCGGCGTCGCCCAGATCGAATCGGGGAGCCGATGGGTCCAGCGGACGGCGCCCGACTCCGGCGCCAGGCAGCGGGCGGCCCCGGCCGGGTTCACCCAGTAGACGCAATCGCGGTAGACGAAAGGCGAGGCGAAGTTCGATCCGGATCCGGCCGTCCACGCCACGTCGCCGCCATCCAATGCGCCGGTGCGTCCCCGGCGCAGCGCGAGGTTCGCCTGGACGGCCATGCCGCCGACGATGACCAGCTCGTCGGTGAACGTGGGGGAGGGAACGTGGTTGCCCCGCAGGTCCTCGAAGAACCAGCGCCGCTCGCCGGTGCCGGCGTCGAACCCCTCGATCCGGCCTGAAGCGCTGACGACGATCTCGCTGCCGTCGGGGGTGAGCGCCGGAGTGCTCCAGGCGACGCCCGGCTCGCGGTCCGCCTTCCACAGCGTCTCGCCGGTGGCGGGGTCGACGGCCAGCAGGTACGAATAGGCACGGCGCGTCTGCAACACCACCACGGCGTCGTCGGTCAGCAGGATGGAGTTGCCGACCCCGTGGTTGCCGCCCACCGTCCCGTACTCGGCGCCCAGCCTGCGGCGCCAGACGGTCTCCCCGTCGTGGGTCAGGGCCAGCAGGTCGCCGCTGTCGAAGTACGCGTAGAGCCGCTCGCCGTCGACGGCCGGGGTCGGCGCGCCTTTCGACACGTAGTCGTTCCACTCGAACGCCTCGGCGGCGTCGAAGGTCCGCCGCCAGCGCTCGGCGCCGTCTTCGAGGTCGACGGCGGTGATGAAGAGGGTCTCCTTCATCCTGCCTGCGAGGGAGGTCAGGAACACCGTGTCGTCCCAGATCACGGGGCTCGACTGGCCGAACCCGGGCGTCGTGATCCGCCACGCGACGCTGTCGTCGGACCAGGTCAGGGGCAGGCGCGCGGCTCGGCTGACGTTGGTGTCCCGTCCGCCGAGAAAACCGGGCCAGCGCGTGGCGCCCCGCTCGGGCGCAGCGTTCTCCGGTTCGTCTGCCGGCTCGGCGTCCGTGGAGACGACTTCGATAGTGGCGAGGTGTCCGCTGCGCCCGGAGCCGCCGACCGCGAGCATCCGGTCCCCGAAGGGCGCAAGCCGATGCATGAACCGGCGATCGGTGAGGTTCGCCGCGAGCTTCCAGGCATCCGTACCGGCATCGAGGCTGTAGACCTTGCCGTCGGCCTGGCTCATGAACACGCGGTCGTGGCTCGCGGCGGCCACTCCGAATCCCTGCAGGTTGCCGGCGGGGGGAAGGTCGGGGCCCCTCGACCATTCGCCCGAAGCGATGTCCAGGACGTCGACCCTGAGTTGCGGGCCGGAGTCCGGGGTCAGGCCGCCCAGGGCATGGATGCGGCCGCCCGCGGTTCCGGCGGCGAGAGCCCGCCGCTTGAACGGAGCGGGAATCGAGCGCCACCCGGTCGCGTCGTCCAGGTCGAGGGCCAGGACCGTAGCGGCCCAGACGGCGTCTTCGTCCGGCCCGCGCAGCTCCCAGCCGCCGACGACGTACAGCATGCCGCCGGCCACCACCGCGTCGTGCGACGAGCGTCCCGCCGGCAGATCGGGCAACGGCTCCCAGCGATCCTCGGCGATGGAGTAGCGGGCGGCGGACCGGCTCGAACGCAGCACCTCGGGCTCTGCCGCCGTCGCGTTGGAGGCTGTCATTCCGCCGACGCGGTAGATCGCCGCGCCGTCGGAAACCAGGGCCGCGCCTTGCAGGAGAGGGCCGCGTGCGAGCTCCTCCCACGTTCTGTCCGGTTCGAGCACCAGCCGGCGAAACCCGGGGCTGATGTTCTCCATCGAATGCACGTGGGTCCGGCCGACGTGGCCGCCGTAGACGTACAGGGCGCCGTCGTGGGCGACCGCGCCGAAGCTGGCGACGGCGTCGACGAGATCCGGCGGGCGCCACGCGCCGCCCGCGGCGTCCTGCGCGGGGACCTGGTGGGGCGCGAGCAGAGTCAGGGCCAGGGTGAGGCCAGCCAGGACGGGCGACAGGGAGGTGCGAGTCATGACGTCTCCGTTGCACGTCACGACGGCCGTCGCCTACACTCGCAACGGGCGAGCGCCGTCATGCGTGCTCTGTGTGATGGGTCCGCGTTGCGGACCTTCGCGCTCATCCGGCTCGCCGGGTGCTGGACCACCCGGCGGGCATCTCTGAAACTGAGATTGAGTCTCAGTTGCAGTCCGAGTTGAACGATATATCCGACCAAATCGGTCGGTCAAGTGAAAATCGCGAAACCGATGCGAAACTGGCTGCTGGCCGCGGCGGTACTTGCCCTCTACCTGCTCCACCAGGACCTCTGGTTCTGGAACGCGGCGCGGCCCCTGGTCTTCGGCTTCCTGCCGGTCGGCCTCTTCTACCACGCCGCCTACTCGCTCGCGGTCGCGGGCCTGATGTGGGCGCTGGTGCGGTTCGCCTGGCCGGTCCATCTCGAGGCTGACGCGGACGCGGCGGCAGCCTCTGTTCGAGCGGGCGGGCGGCGGGCGGCGGGCCGGGGTCCCAGGAGGGCAGGATGATCTGGAGCGCGCTAATACGGACTATCGTCCCTGGTGATCGAGACCGCGAACTTCAACGACCAGCGCCGCTGGCGGGGGACGACGCCCGACCTGACCCTGGTCGAGCGCCTCACGCGTGTCGACACGGACACGCTGGAGTACACGTACACCGTCACCGACCCGGGGACCTGGACGCGCCCGTGGACGGCCTCCATCCCGATGCGACGGAGCGACCAGCCGCTGTACGAGTACGCCTGCCACGAGGGGAACTACAGCATGCCGGGGATTCTGGGCGGGGCTCGAGTGGAGGAGGCGGAAGCTGCCGCCGCGGCCGCCGGCCGCTGACCGCCATCGCGCCGCGCCGCCGCGAGCCGTAGTCGTTGCGCGCCGTTCGGAGCCGGCCGCGTACCGTCGTTCGAGAGAGGGAGAAACGACCGCCATGAGAATCGACTTGCGCCGTCTTGCCGCTGCCGCCGTCGCCTGCCTGCTTGTCGCGGCCCTCGCCGCCCCCGTCGCCGCTCAGCCCGACGGCTGGGCGCGGCCGTTCCCCGGGCACCGGGTGATCGGCAACCTCTACGCCGTCGGCACCTACGACCTGGCCGTGTTCCTCGTCACCTCGGACGAGGGGCACTTCCTGATCAACACCGGCTCGAGGACTCCATTCCACTGATCCGCGACAACATCGAGTCGCTCGGGTTCCGGCTCGAGGACGTGAAGGTGCTGCTGCAGATGCAGGCGCACTGGGATCACACCGCCGCCCTCGCGCAGATCAAGGAGGCGGTCGGGGCCGAGATGTGGGCGACGGCCGAGGACGCGCCGGTGCTGGAGGACGGCGGGTTCAGCGATCCGCACTTCGGCGGCCGACAGTCGTTCCGGCCGGTGTCGGTCGACCGCATCCTCGAGGACGGCGAGGTGCTGCAGCTCGGCGACGCGCGCCTCACCGTGATGCTGAGTCCGGGACACACCGCCGGCAGCTCCAGCTACCTGATGACGGTGACCGAGGGCGACCGCGACTACAACGTCGCCATCGCCAACATGGCCACCATCAACCCCGGCAAGCAGCTCGTCGTGGATCCCACGTATCCGGGCGTGGCCGACGACTTCGCCGAGACGTTCCGCCGCCAGAAGGAGCTGGACGTCGACGTCTGGGTGTCCGCGCACGGCGGGCAGTACGGCCTGCCCGACAAGTACGAGGCGGGGCAGGAGTACAGTCCGGACACGTTCGTCGATCCCGACGGGTTCCGCGAAGCGGTGGAGCGGCTGGAGAGCCTCTACCTGGCGCAGATCGAGTCCGAGCGGCAATGACGTCGCTCTCGATCAGGTGCAGCGCGCCATGGGCTGATTCCGGAGCCTCGGCCGCCGGGAATCGTACGAGGGGCACTACCGCAGGGACACGCCGCCGGTGCCCGAGCCGGCGTTGCGCGAGGCGCTGGTCAATGCCGTCATCCATCGGGACTACGCCATCACCGGGTCCCAGGTGCTGCTCGAAGCGTTCGACGACCGCATCGTCGTGACGAGTCCGGGCGCGCTGCCGAACCACATGACCGTCGAGCAGGCGCGCCGGGGCGGGGCGCCGCGGTCGCGCAACGAGATTATGGCCAACGCCATGGTCGTCAGGGGGTTGATGGAACGCCGCGGGCGCGGCTGGTTGACGATGCGCGCCATCGGTTTTTTCAGCACTGCATGTACGCTGGCACGTTCGCGGCCGTCGCCAAGCAGGGTGACAGTTTCCTTCAGGTTCCGGATGGGGATAGTCCGTGCCGCAGAGGGACGTGAAGACCAGGATGGCAAAGGTCGACGCGGACGCCGGCCGCCGCTTGACCGAGGGCGGGACGTTTCGTACGCTGAGCCGATGGCGCACGTGGACCGGATCACGATCGAGCCCGGAAAACGTAGCGGCAAGCCCTGCATCCGTGGCCTGCGCATGACGGTCTCCGACGTGCTCGACTACTTGGCGTCCGGCATGTCCGAAGAGGACCTGCTCCGGGACTTCCCGGACCTGACGCGCGAAGACATCCGGGCCTGCCTCGCGTTCGCCGCGGATCGCGAGCGGCGACTGGTTGCGGTCGGCGGACGGTGAAGCTGCTCCTCGACCAGAATATCTCGCCGCGGCTCTGCGACCGTCTGCGCGACATCTGGACCGATGTTGTTCACGTTCGAGCGGTCGGTCTGGCGGCGGCGGACGACTCGGCCGTCTGGGCGTACGCGAGGCAGCACGGCTTCACGATCGTGTCGAAGGACGGCGATTTCAGCGGCCGTTCCTCCCTGTTCCGCCTCCGCTATCGGCTGGCGGGGGACCACGACCTCTGCCGCGCCGTCGTGGGGCGAACCATGCGAGCGATTCTCGGCTTCCTCCGCCGGCGGGCGCGCGACGCGGGCGTGCAGGACGGGCGTAGCGGCGCGGTCGCTATCGTGCAGCGGTTCGGGGGGGCGGTCAATTTAAACATTCATATCCATGCCTTGGTGGTTGACGGGGTCTTCGGGCACGACGCGACGGGCCTGCGATTCTATCCGGCCGCCGCGCTCGACGCCGCCGACGTCGACGAGGTGCTCGCCACGGTGGAGGCCTAACCTCCAGCGGCTACTGCCCCCGCAGGGGCTGGAGGAGACCGATGCGGGTGGGAGCACGGTGGACGAATGGGCCGAGGAGGCCCCGGTGCTGGCCGGGCTCGCGGCGGCGTCGGTGCAGGGCCGGGTCGCGCTCGGGTCGCGGGCCGGCGCCCGGGTCCGTCGCGGCGGCGCCTCCCTGGCCGCCGTCACCGACCCTCCAGGGCTCGGGCCGTGTCAGGCGCGCCACAACGGCTTCGATCTCCATGCCGCGCTCTGCGTGCCGGCCGGCCAGCGGGACCGCCTCGAGCGGGTGTGTCGCTACGCGTTGCGCCCCCCCATTGCGCAGGACCGTCTTGAGCTGACCGCGGAGGGACAGGTACAGCTCCAGCTGAGGCGCCCATGGTCGGACGGCACTACGCATCTGCTGTTTGACCCCCGTGGAACTGCTCGAGCGCCTCGCCACGCTGACACCGCGGCCGCGCATCAACCTGATTCTCTACTATGGCGTGCTGGCCCCGCGCGCGGCGTGGCGGGCCGACGTGGTCCGATTCGGGGAACCCGTCGGCTCCCACGAGAATTCGCCTCCTGAAGACTCCAGGGATGCGGCGGGAGCTGGGGACCCCCCGCCCGCGGCGAACGGTCTCTGGGCGGAGTTCATCCGCCGGAGCTTTGGGTTCGATGTCCTCGAATGCCCCCGGTGTGGCGGGCGCCTGCAGCTCATTGCGGTGATCGAAGACCCCGCCGTGATCGAGCGCATCCTGCGCCCTCTGGGGCTGCCGACCGACATCCCCGAGGCCCGGCCCGCGCGGCCGCCCCCGATGCCGTTCCTTCTCGACGGCCTCGCCACCGCTGGGGGCGACGACCAGATCCTCGTCGACACCCGCTCTTGAACGCCTCTCCTCGACGGCCCGCCCGGCCCGCCTGTCCGACGTGCGCCCTGCCGCACCGCTGTCGGTTGTGGCGCGGCGCATTCTCTGCGGCGCATTCTCTCTTGACACCCGCCCATGGTTGTGGGTAGACTAGCTTCCTGTGGCGCGCCCAGGCCTGTGAAGGGGGCCGGCACTAGGGGGGTTTACTCGTGCGTATAATCTTCGGAGCGAAACACCTGCTGGTCGCAGCAGCTACGGTCGCCGTACTCCTTTTCATGGAAGTTGGTGCCGTTGGACAAGAAGTTGGTGCCGTTGAACACAGTGTGTCGGCGCTGCCGTCGACTCAGCAGGCGCCGGGATATAACCCGACGACCCCAGCAAAAGTTGAGCTGGGAAGGCTGCTGTTCTGGGACCCGCTTTTGTCGGGACCCCAAGACGTAGCCTGCGCGACGTGCCATCATCCCCAAAACGCCTATGCGGAGGACCGCGACCTGTCGCTCGGCGTGACGGGCACCGGCCGGGGCCGCTTCCGGCGTGACGGGCATCTCGTCAAACGCAATAGTCCGACGGTTCTGAACGTTGCTTTCAACGGCATTGATGAATCGGGCCGCTACGACCCGGCGACTGCGCCGGCGTTCTGGGACAATCGCATCAGCAGCCTCGAATCGCAGGCGCTCGAACCGCTCAAGTCGTTTGAGGAAATGCGAGGGGACACCTACCCGGAGGATGAGGCTCTCGCGAGAGTGGTGGCGAAGCTCCAGGCCAACGCCGAGTACCCGAGCTTGTTCGCCGAGGCCTTCGGCAGCGAACAGCCGGTCACCGCGGAAAACCTAGGCAGGGCGATAGCGGCGTTCATGCGGTCGCTGCTGGCCAACAACGCGCCGTTCGACCGCTACATGCGCGGCGACCGCAGCGCCATGACGCGGGAACAGGTCCGCGGAATGCAGCGCTTCGAGGAGATCGGGTGCATCAGGTGCCACAACGGGCCCATGTTCTCCGATTACAAACTGCATGTCATGGGCGTGCCCGACAACCCCGCTCTTGCATCAGGTGCCACAACGCCCGCCTCCGACGGAGGCGCGCAGAACCCTCCTTGCCCGGCAGCTCCTCCGGAGCCGCGTACTGCAGCGTCCCGAGCAGCGTGCGACAGCTATGCGTTTCGCACGGCGTCGCTGCGAAACCTCGAATTGACCTTCCCATACGGGCACAATGGCATGTTCAGGACGCTGAACGCCGTCGTGGGGTTCTATGAATCCACCATCGCCGGGGAGTCCCGGAACCCGAACGTCAGCTACGAGGAGCTCGATCCGCTGCTTCGCCAGTTGCAGAACGTGGACGAAGAAGACGTGGATCTGATAGAGTTTTTAATTGCTCTGAGCGATGGGTCGTTCGACCGCACGATTCCCGAGCGCGTACCGAGCGGCCTGCCCGTCGGCGGAAACATTCGATAGAGCAGAGTACGCGCCATCGTGGCATGCTACTGGCTTGTCGACACCCAATTGGAGGACTCACATGAAACCGATTTCTCTGTTTGTACTCGGCGTAGTGGCGGTTGCGATGAGCGCGCCGGCGCAGGCGCAGGTCTATGAGGAGCGCCGGACCGATACGAAAGACCCCATCGAAAAGCCGTTGCTCGCCGCTCCGAACGCGGCTATGGCCAGGAACGCCACGGTCGTTAAGTGGATTCGGAATCCGGCGAAGAGTCCGGAGGATGACGTCACGGCTGCCGACTTTACGTTTGAAGTTTTGAGGCCCGGCCCCGGCCGTATGATCTGCTACGACCTGACCGGCTGGCCTGGAGAGCGGCCGTGGTCGGTGGAGTGCGTTAGCAGCGACGCCAACATGGCGCGCATCGCGCAGAATCGAGCGTTCGCGGAGATGGGGGCCAAGGCCCAGCCACTGCTGGCAGTGGCCAGTGGAGGCAGGCGCGCCGGGCGTCCTGTCTTGTCGAGCAGCGGCACCGGAGGGATTAGGGATCTGGTTGTGGCCGCCGGGAAAGACGGAACGCGTGAGCTGCCCGAAGTCGGGACCATTTGGTATAACCTCCGGGGCGACAGCCAGGACACCGCCATCTGGCACACGTTTATCGGCATGCCGAACTTCATGGCGGACGAAGTCGGACTGCCGAATGTTCGCGACGCGGGCGGCGCCTGGCTGATGTTTGAGGGCACGCCGGACGCCCACATCATGATAAATGGCCGATAACCGGCAGAGAGTTTCTCGGCCTCGGGGTTTTCGACCACGAATCGGGGGGGGGTGTGTGACACCTTCCCCCCATTTCCCGCAGGTTGCGAATGACTTCGCTTTGGGTGAGCTTTATGAAATACCTATTGATAGGTCTTCTTGCCTCCGCTCTTCTTGCCTCCGCCACGATGTTTGCAACCCAGAGCAGACAGACTTTCTCAGGCACGATCACCGATGAAGAGTGCCCCAGCGCCGATCATTCCGGAATGCGGATGGGGTCGACCGACGCTGCCTGCACCATCGCTTGCGTCGATGACCACACCGTCGAGTTCGTTTTGTTTGACGGCAAAGCAACCTATCTGTTGAGCGACCAGGACAAATCAAGAGAGTTTGCCGGAAAGAAAGTAGCAGTCGTCGGCACGCTGGACTCCAACACCCAGACGATCCAGGTCACTTCAATGGCCGCGGCCAAGTGACCCATCGATCCTCCCGGCATCCACACGGTTTTCGAATATTCCTCATCCGAGCCTCTTGCGAAGCTCGGCGCGATGGCCGACGCCTTCCAGAAGCAGCTCGACACCGACGAGGCCGCCGCGCTCAGCTTCGAGGAGCGGCTCGGCCTGCTGGTCGATACCGAGTGGACGGCCCGCGAGCAGCGCAAGCTCCAACGGCGCTTGCAGACGGCCAAGCTGCGCTACCCGGCGTCGCTGGAAGCCGTCGACTTCACCCGCGCCCGGCAGCTCAATCGCCAGCAGGTCCTCACGCTGGGCACCTGCGCGTGGATCGCCTGAACGCCACAACCTGATCATCACCGGGCCGTGCGGCATCGGGAAGAGTCTCCTCTGCTGTGCCCTCGTCGAACGGGCGTGCCGCCGCGGCTTCACCGCGCGCTACGTCCGCATGCCGCGCCTGCTGCACGAACTGGCCGTCGGCCACTGGCCGTCGGCCGCGGCGACGGCTCCTACACCCGGCTGCTCGCCCGCCTGGCCAAGCTCGACCTGCTCGCCATCGACGACTGGATGCTCGCGCCGCTGCGCGACCCCGAGCGGCGCGACCTCACCGAGGTCATCGAGGACCGCGCCGAACGTGCCTCGACGCTCATCGCCAGCCAGCTGCCCGCGGGTGACTGGCACGCCGTCATCGGCGACCCCAACCAGGCCGACGCCATCTGCGACCGCCTGCTCCACGACGCGCACCGCGTCGACCTGAAGGGCCGCTCGATGCGACGGACCCACGAGGCACCGGCCAACGACCGGAAGGAGACGACATGAGCACGCGACCGACAACGACGACACCGCGAACACGGACTCAGCCATCGGCCCGGCCGGACCCGGGCGGCCTGTGGATCCTGCCGGTGGTGTGGAAAACGCGCGCGATACGCTCGGCGTCGACTGAACCGCCGCTCGAAAGCGCGTTTCCCACACAACTTGGACGCCGCACGCGGCGCCCACAGGAACCACAGGCATCCTCATCGATGCTCACTTGCACGAGATCACGGTAGGATGATCAACGACCCGTTTCGACACGGACGGGAGGGAACTGACCGACAAACGTCGCTACGCTCCGACGAGCATTCCACTTCGCCGGAATCCGTGTTCCAGATCCCCGGAACCGCTGTTCCACTTCACCGAAATACCCATCATTGGCCGTTTCGGGAGTGAGACGAGGCACGATGCGTACCGGAGATGAAGCGCAGCGGAAACGCATCCGCCACGCGCCGGCCGACGCCCGGCTTCTCGTGGAGGACGCTCTGCTGGCGAGGGGGCACGACGACAACATCGAAAAACTGACGGCGCTGTTCAGGGGGCGGCGGCGAGAGGAGATCCGCGAGCTGATCGGCGACCGGCGCCACCTGATCGTGGACGAGTTCCAGGATCTTCCGGGCGTTCGGGGCGAGCTTGTACTGGCGCTGCTGGACCTTCTGGTGCCGCCGGCCCGGGCCGGCGCGGGGTTCACCATCCTGGGAGATCCGGCCCAGGCGATCTACGCCTTCGCCGCGACGGCAAGCGGGAGCACGTTCCCTACCCCGGCTGAGTACTGGGACCGGGTGCGGGAATCGTACGGAGCCGAACTGGAGTGCGTCGCACTGACGCACAACTACCGGACCGACCGGCCGCTGGCAGACCTTTCCTCCTCGCTCCGGCGGGTCCTGCTCAGCGGAAGAAGCGACGAGGACAAACTGTGCATCCTGCGGGAGGCGGTGGCGGCGCTTCGTTGATCCTGCTGAATGCAGGCACGATTCTCTCGAGGCTGGCCCTGCGATAGCTCTCGATCTCGTGGGCGCTGACTGTTCGGAAGTGCTGTATCCAGAACGGTGCGCTTGGGCTCATGGCCAATAGTACTCATGGACCGGGTCGCGCCGTGCGGTGCCCTGCAGGCGTTGCCTCCGCTGCTTGACGCCATCGGAGAAACGGCCCGGATTGCTGTGCAATCCACTGATCCGGCCACCATTCGTGTGTTAGCTTGGCGTCTCTTGCCTCAGGTACACCGGTTGAGCGGCCAGGATTGCTGTGTTTCCGCGGCAGAATTCGTGTGGAAGCACAGCGATCAGCAGCCGCTACCTTCTGCCCGACGGAGAGTCCGGCGCCGTCGGCCGGCACGGATGGCGCGCATCTGCATCGGCATGGCCTGGATGTCGTCCTTGAGCTAGGATTTCGCCTCCCTCCCGCAAAACAACCCGAACTGGTCGTACCGAACCCACGCGCGTCGAAGGGTTAAAGGCGGTTGCAGGCCGACAAGGGCGGGGGAGGGAGTTGCTGCTGGTGCTCTCGTCCAGGTCGCCTTCCGACTGGACTTGAACCCCCGCTCCCGCGGCACCGCCGAGTTTGCATGTTTGCACGCATGCGTGCAAACATTACCCTGTGCGCACTATTTCCCTCGTTTCGACGAAGGGCGGCTGCGGCAAGACGGCGTTGTCGTGCGCCCTGGCGGTCCGCTTCGATGCGGTCCTGCTCGACCTCGACCCGCAGGCCTCAGCGTGCCGGTGGCGCGACCGCCGGGACGACAAAGAGCCCGTGGTCACCGACGTGGCTCCCGCGCGCTTGCGGCCGACGCTCGACGCGCTGGCCGAACAGGGCGTCGACATCGTCGTCATCGACACGCCGCCGCGGTCGGAGACGGCGGCCCTCGAGGCCGTCCGCGTCGCGGACCTAGTGGTCGTCCCCTGCAGGGCGCAGATCGTCGACGTCGAGACGGTCAGCAACACGCTGGCGCTGCTGACGTTGGCGCGGTCTCCTCTCGCCGTGGCCGTCCTAGTAGCGGTCCCGCCCCGCGGGCAGCGAGCCGACCAGGCGCGAAGCGCCATTGCCGAAATGGGTCTGCGCGTCTGTCCGCACACGATCGGCCATCGCGCCGCGTGGGGTGATGCCGCCGCGCTCGGTCTCGCCGTCCAGGAGCACGTCCCCGCGGGCAGGGCCGCCGGCGAGCTCCGCCAGGTGGCCGACTGGCTACGCCGGGTCTGCGATCAGCCGGATCTGCTGGAGGGCTCATGATGCCAAAGAAGCCTGACATCGCGGCTGCGCTTCGCAAGGCCCGTACTTCGGCGCCGGAATCCACCGATCGCCCACCCGGTCGCGCCGGCAAGGTGGGTCTCACCGTCTACGTCGATCCCGCCGTGCGGTTGCAGCTGAAGGTGCTGGCCGCGGAGGAATACACGAGCGTCCAGAGTCTCGTCTTCGAGGGACTGAACATGTTGTTCGCCTCGCGGCACCGCCCCGAGATCGCCCGTTGAATCCCCGTGGTGGTGGAATGGCGTCGGCGATGACTGCCATGAACGAATCGCGCCTACGAGTGAGGGCGACCACCGTTCGCAACCGAGTCATCCAAGACGAGTTCGATCTCGTGAGGGTTGGAGGTGACTCCGACACCTGTACGAATGCGCAACATTCAGCTCGGTCCGAAGAGCCTGGCGACGGCGCCGTCCTCGACGGCGACGGCCGAGGCGTAGCGGGCGACCATCGAGGCGCTGCGCCAGCCGCCGGCGAGCTGCACGGCGGTGGTCGAGGCGCCGCGGCGGACGAGCTCCGACGCCAAGCCCCGGCGTCCGGAGTGCGACGACACACCCTCGAGGCCGATCACGTCGGCCAGAACCTGGACGCGGCAGTT
The DNA here is from genome assembly GCA_965222905.1 of Vicinamibacterales bacterium. Lineage (GTDB taxonomy): Bacteria > Acidobacteriota > Vicinamibacteria > Vicinamibacterales > UBA8438 > WTFV01. Next base: position 2,698,637 of record OZ244976.1, read on the forward strand.
GACTTGGTGCGGGCTGAGCGGGACGACGCGGTCGGCCGCGGCGGGCTCCTCCGCCGTGCACAGCGCGTCGACGGCGCGGGCGAAGGGGACCGGCGAGCAGGCGCAGGTCCTCGCGGCGGCCCGAGGCGTTGGCCTTCGAGGCCCGCACGCGGACACGCAACTGATCCGGCGCGCCCCGTCTGCGTGATGTCGTCCCAGACCAGGGCGGCGATCTCGGACCGGCGCAACCCCGCGCAGAACGCCAGCGCCACGATCGCGGCGTCGCGCCGGCCGCGAGCCGCGGCGGGCTGCGGGCGTCTCCCGCCCCCGCCCGCGGCGCTGGGGCCGGCTGGCAGCTCGCATCATGTCGAGCGCGGCGGCTTGGCGGGGCGCCGCCGCGGGCACAGCGGCGTGCTGGCGCGCGATCCCGCGCAGCGTGTCGGCGACCAGCGGCGTCTTCGTCGGGTGCCCGCCCGGCGCCGCGCGCCGCGGCCGCGATCGTCGACTACCTCGGGGTCTTCGACGACGTGGCCCAGGCAATCCAGTTCGACGAGAAGGGCATCACTCGCGTCGTCACGAACCTCAATGAACTGGCCGCCGCGCTTCCTGCGGCGGTGCAGAAATGCCTGGCGTGGTTCTCCGGGGTAGACGGGCAAGCTGCTCTGGCACACGCTCGGAGCCAGGACCATCGACCTCATCCACCGGCACGTTCACGTCGAGGCTGTGCGCGATGATTTGGAAACGCTGGTGCTCGACGCCGACGTGCTGGACGCCGTGCTCGGCACGACGGACCCGGAGAAGAAGTCGAAGGAGATCGAGATCAGGGTCGCCGAGCGGCTCCGCAGACACCTGCACCACCCGCACTTTCGTGCCCTTGGCGAGCGGCTGGAAGAGCTGCGACGGAAGCACGAGCAGGGGCTGCTGGTCAGCATCGAGTTCCTGAAGTCCCTGCTCGAGCTGGCTCGCGACGTGGTCGAGGCAGAGCGGACTGTCGAGCCTGCGACGCCCGAGGAGCACGGCAAGGCCGCGCTGACCGAGCTGTTCGAGGAGGCCCGCAACGACCGTACGCCCATCATGGTCAAGCGGATCGTCAACGACATCGACGAGATCGTCCGGCACGTCCGCTTCGAGGGGTGGCAGACGACCCACGCGGGCGAGCGGGAGGTGAAGAAGGCGCTCCGGAAGACGTTGTTCAAGTATCGCCTGCACCAGGACAAGGAGCTGTTCGACCGGGCCTACGGCTACATCCGGCAGTACTACTGACGTTCGCTCGCAACGCCGTCAGCCAAAGAGCGCGCCGAACGCGGCGCTACCGCGACACGACCAGCAGCACCCCGGTTACGACGACGGCCGAGCAGCCCAGCGACCAGAGCGTGAGCGTCTCGCCGGCGAGCAGGTAACCCAGGACGAGCGCGATGACCGGGTTCACGTAGGCGTAGGTGGCCGCCTTGGTGGGGGTCGACGCTTTCAGCAGCCACAGGTAGCACCCGTAGGCCACGGACCCGAACGCCGCTACGTAGACCCAGGCCCCGAAGGCGGCGGGGGAGACGGTGGACCAGTCGAGCGCGGTGAACTCGCCGGCGGCCGCCGACAACGCCATCAGGACCGCGCCGCCGCCGAGCATCTGCATACCGGCCGACAGCCAGTGCGACCTCGGCTGCGATGCGTAGCGGGAGTAGACCGAGCCGGTCGCCCACAGCAGGCTGGCCACGACGATCGTGCCCGCACCGACGGGATCCAGCGAACGCGCGCCCGCGATGTCGGTCGGATTGACGAGCAGCGCCACCCCGATAAAGCCGAGCGTGAGCCCCAGGATCACGTGTCCGGGCGGTCGCCGGCCGCGCGGTCGCAGCCAGTCGATCAACGCCACCCAGAACGGCACCATTGCGACCAGCAACGCGCCGATACCGGACGGTACGTGTTGCAGCGCCCAACTGACGCCCCCGTTGCCGCCGGCCGCCATCAGCATGCCGATGAGCGCGGTGGTCAGCCAGTCGCGCGCGGTCGGCCGCGCCGCGCCCCCGCGTACGCCCAACGCCGCGAAGACGAGCCCCGCGCTGAGAAAGCGCCCGCCGGCCATCAGGAACGGCGGGATTTCCGCCACGCCCCAGCGGATGGCCAGGTAGGTCGATCCCCAGATGATGTAGACGGCCGCGAAGGCCGCCACGAGCGAGACGCGCGAGGGGTGGGTCATGGGCGCCGTCGGATTGGTGACGAGAACGAGCCGGGAGAGTCCGCGAGGCGCCGCGGAAGCCAGTTAATCTTAGCACCGGGGACATCGGGGCCCGGCGTCCACGGATCGGCGGACCCGACGGTGGCCGGGTATCCTGGACGCCGATGCCTTCAGCCACCGACGCGCTGACGCTGATCCGGCAGGCCTGGACCCTGCGTTGCGAGACGCTGGCCTCGCCCCCCGCCGGCGAGGCGGAAAAGCGCACGGTTGCCGAGCGCATACGAGGACATCTGGTCGCGGCGTCCGACATCTGTCGTGCGGTGGGCGCCGACCAGGAGTTGAGCGTCGCACTCGGCAAGCTCGGGCACGTCGAGCAGGACGCCGGGCGCCGCGAGGCGGCGCTCGCCTGCTACGAGGAATCGGTCGCGGCGGCCCGGCGCGCCGACGACCCCCTCCGGCTGGCCCACGCGGTGCGGCATCTCGGGGACGTCCACCGTCACGCCGGGCGGCTGGCGAAGGCCGAGGCGTGCTACGGGGAAGCACTGTCGCTGTATGCCCGGCACGCGGCCGGCCCCGCGGCGCTGGATCACACGAACGCGTTGCGGCCGATGGCGATCCTGAAGGAGGAGCTGGGACAGGTCGACCAGGCCCGGCTGCTGTGGAAACGTGCCCGGGACCTGTACAGCGCCGTCGGGGTCGAGGCCGGCGTGGCCGAATGCGCGGACCATCTGGCCCGGTTGGGCTGACAATCACAAGACGCGAAAGCCCTCCTGACGGGCGGCACCGGCAAGCCTGGCGTCGCTGCTGACCACGTCGAGCTCGGAGGGATCTTCATCCGCCGCGGTGAGCGCCGCCGCCAACTGCAGTGCGTCGGCGCCGCGCAGCGGATGGACGCGCAGCAGGCGAACGGCGCGCCGTCGCACCCGCTCCAGCGGACGGACCTCCATCCAGCCCCCCGCGAACTCCTGCAGTCGCGCCAGCGATCGGTCGAGGTCGCCGCTGCCGAGGTTTCCCTCGCGGCCCAGTCGGTTCAACGCCGACGCGCACTCGATCCGGCTCCCCCACCACGTCACGATGCCGTGATCCCGGCGCAGAATGGAACGCCTGTCGTCACTCGCCGCTTCGTCCACGAGGAGCGACACCAGGGCTGAAGAATCCCAGTACTTCATCGACCCTCGTCGCGTTCTGCAACGACGAGCCGGCTTGCGCTGACCCCGGCGGCCAGACGCGGGACGGATGCGGCCAGGAATGGTTCCACCTCGAGCCGCGCACGGGGAGGATCGGCGATGCCCCGGCGAACGAGCTCGGCTTCGGCCTCCCCGGCCGTCAGCTCCGTCGAGTGGTAGGACTCGATCCGGGCCACCGGCTTGCCGTGATTCGTAATGAGCACGGTCTCGCCGCGGCGGACCTCGTCGAGGAGTGCGCTCAGACCGTTCTTCGCCTCGCTCACGCTGGCGCTTTTCATATGGCCATTATAGCTTTATCCTTATGGCTATATGGTCATGCAGGCGGCGCGTCACGGGCCGCCCGAGCTGGACGCGGCAATCGTCCGCGTTCGCACGCGCGTAGAATGCAGCAACGACGGGCGGTGGGTACCGGGAGAAGCAAGGAAGCATGAGACGAGTCGCGGTCGTCACGGGCGCTTCGAGCGGCATCGGGAGGGCGCTGGCCCTGGAGCTGGCTCGTGACGGCTACGACCTGGGCCTGACGGCTCGCCGCCTGGACCGGCTGGAGAGCCTCGCCGCCGCCATCCGCGTCACCGGGGCGCGCGCCGAATGCGTGGCGGCCGACGCGGGACGGCGCGACGAGACGCACGCCGCGATGCGGACGCTCGCGGAACGGCTGGGCCCCATCCACCTGCTCGTCGCCAACGCGGGCGTCGCACGGGGTACGGATGCGCTGGAACCCGACGCGGATTTGCTGGAAGCCGAGTTCCGCGTGAATCTCTTCGGCGCCTTCTACGCGATCGAGGCAGTTATCCCGTCGATGCGGGAGCGCCGCGCCGGTCACGTGGTTGCCATCTCGAGCCTGGCCGGGTATCGCGGCCTGCCCGGCGCGGCCGGCTACTGCGCGACCAAGGCGGCCCTCACGCGGCTCATCGAGGGGATGCGCCCGGACTGGGCGCTGGCCGGCATCCGGGCCACGCTCGTCCATCCCGGCTACGTGCGTTCCGAGATGACCGACCGGAACCGCTTCCGCATGCCGTTCCTGATGGAGACCGGGCGTGCGGCCCGGCTGATCGCGCGGGCGGTCCGCCGCAAGAAGAAGGTCTGCGAGTTCCCCTGGCAGATGTCCCTCCTCGTACGCTGCCTCGTCCGGTACCTGCCTGATCGGCTGCTGGTGACCAGAGTTCGTGCGGACAAGCAGCGCGCCCGGTTGTGAAACCGTCGAGACCGCCCGGACTGGTCTCGACCACGGCTCCGAGTGCGGACAAGCAGCGCGCCCGGCTGTGAAACCGTCGTACAGACCGTCGGTTTCGTCGCCCGGACCCTGCTGACCTACAGCTCTTCGAGAAGCTCGCGCAGCCGTAGAACGGTCCGATGGTTCCGAACGGTGAGCTGCTGATAGATCGGGGCCGCGGCGAGCTTCATCCAGGTGGTCCGGGTCTGGTGCCGCTTCGAGATGGACCAGAAGATCACGCCCGGTCCCGCGGCAACCGTTTCGATGTCCTCCTTCGGGACGGGCAGTTGGGTGATGACGCGCCGCGGCGTGACGCCCCGCAGCGGGAACGCCGCGTTGTGCTTGCGGTCGTCGTTGCGTCCCCAGTCGTCTGGAGCGGCCGCCACCGCCGCCCGGTAGCGCGCGCGGGAGAAGACCACCGCCCGCACCCGGTTGGAGAGCCGCTCGGACAGCCGCGCCTCGATGGCGCGCGTCAGAGCCGTCACGCCGGATTCGCTCGAGCGGAACAGCACGTTGCCGCTCTGGATGTAGGTCTGTTCGAGCGGGCGGGCGGCGGGCGGCGGGCCGGGGTCCCAGGAGGGCAGGATGATCTGGAGCGCGCTAATACGGACTATCGTCCCGCGGCACAGCTCCCGCAGGGCCGTGATCACCTCGTCCACCCGTGCTCGCTTGAGCAGCCCCCGCGTGCGGTTGAGCCAGCGGGTGCGTTGGGTCGCGCTCCAGCGGCGCAGCTTGACCGCGTCCGAGAGTTGCTTGGCGGCATGATAGAAGTCGATCAGCCCCAGCACCTGTGTCGGCGAGAGCCCGAGCGCAGCGATGAGGCGCTGGATGCGTCGCCAGATCCAGGGCGCGCCGTCGGCGATGAAGAGCACCTTGTCAGCGGCGTTGAGGCCGATCTGCCGCGCGTACGACAACAGCAGGGCGAAGACCGCCTCCGGTCCCCGGAGCGTGCCGTCGATGATCGGGGCCCACGTCTGAGACGGTCGCCCGTCGTCGCCGACGACGTACAGGATGAGGAGCTTCGGTTCCTTCCAGTCGGTATGGAATCGGTTGCGCCCCTTCTTCGTCTTGGGGCCACGCTTCTTGCGCCTCACGCGGACGCGGCCCCCGTCGAGGGAGACGACCACCCGCTTCCCGGTCACGCGGTCCAGCAGACCGCACGCCGCGCTCTGCTGGGCCGCTCGGGCCCGCGCAGCGTAGCGATAGGCGGTCGAGCGGAGGGTCTTGATATCCAGGGCGATGCCGTCGGAGCGGAGCTGCGCCTGCGCTTCGGCCAGCGAGCTGTGCATGGCGACCGCGCGGCTTGCATCCGAGGCCAGCTTCGGCGTGCACCGGTCGTAGATGCCCAGCACCACCAAGGCGGGGTAGAGTCCCATAGGCGCTAACTTGTTTTCGGAGCGAGGCCGGCGTATCCTGACATGCGCATGCATGACACGGAGCGTGCTCCTCGCCGCGTGGCCCTTTGGCCATTGGGGGCGCTATGGTAGCGAAGAAACCACGATCAAAACCTGAACTTGACTCAACTGTAAAGATCCCTGCCGCTCAAGGAATCTAGTGTACCCGCTGAAACGTATACCCAGCATCTCGTATGGGTGCGGCTCTTCTTCGTCGACGGCTGCAAGGGTCTCTGCGAGCGACATGACAAGACCTACTTGACCCGTCGAAGGCGTGGTGGGGACGGCGGCTCGGACGGCTCGGTGACCGGCGGCGGGGTTCGGTCAGCGTAGTGCTGGGCGTGGTTCCGCTCGTACTCGCGCGCCTCGTGGAACTCCCAGTAGGCATCGAAGTCGCCGCTCGCGCGTAGCGCCCGCAGCTTTAGGACCGCCTCGGCGCCAGCCAGTCGCCAACGGGCGCCGGTCAACTCCATCCGGTCGCGGACCAGGTACCGGCACGCCCCTTCGATCACCCCGGTGGCGATGGGATAGCCCGCCGCGAGGTAGCGGTCGTAGTGCAGATACGGCGCATACTTGCGCAGGTAGTCGGCACACGTGTCGACCGGCTTGCGGGCGTCGGGCGACAAGCCGGCGACGGTCGCCGCACCGCGCATCGACGCCGCCACCGTGCGGGCCCTGCCCTCGAGAATGCGCCGCACGCGCGTCCACGCCCAGCACGCCAATTCGAGACTCCCCGCAGGGTGGAACGCATGCGCCGCCTTCCAGACGTACTCGACCACGTGGATGATGTCGAGGATCACCGTGACGTCCACGCCGCGGGCGGCGGCGGCCTCCTCTACCAGAGCGAGCTGCGTCTCGGCGCCATCGACGAGCGCCACCCAATGCTTGACGTGCTCGGGGTCCCGGTGCTCGGCTTCCAGCGTCGCCTCGGCGACCACATCCAGAGGCTCCCGCTCGACGCTCGCCCAGACCCGTTTGGCCACCGGGCGGGGCCGCACCGACCGGGTTCGGGCCCCGGCCGCCGGCTGTGGCGGCATCAAGCTCTGCAAGAACTCCTCGGGGCTGCGCACGAATGGCGCCGTCGTGTAGACGGCGGCCACCGTCGCCATGCGCTTGGCGTGCTTCTTCTCTCCCGGCTTCAGACGCGTGAACAGCGACAGATGCTCCCGGTCCCGCCGGCGCTTCTCCGCGGCCTTGCGCGTCGCCTCGCGCAGGTCGTCGCGATGCAGCACCACACCCTTGCCGTCGAAAGTGAGCACGACGACCGACCCCGCGGGAGGCGACCGGCCCCGCTCGGCCTGACGCGCCTCGTAGAAGGCGTCGAAGTCGGCAGCCGCGCGAGCCACCAACTGTTCCGCCTGACGCTTGGGTACCTGGGCGGCGGTACTGCCGGACAACTCGAACAGCGCTTCGTCGAACGAACGCGAGGCGGCCGCGACGGCCACCCGGCGGCGCACCTCAAGCGAGTAACGCTCCGGCGGCAGGTTCAGCGCCGCGTCGAGCGGATGCAGACTGTCGTGACCCGCGCGCGCGTAGCCGGTGCGCTCGACCGCCACCGTGCCGAAGGTCGTCTCCAGGCGGCGTTCGTGCACCCGACGCTCCGAGCGCTCGACACCGTCGGCGCCGGCGACCGGACCGGCCGCTTCTCCCGGCCTGCGTTGGTCGAGATGCCCTTGCAGCAGCTTGCGCAGCAACGCGCGGCCCCGCCGGTCCAGTTCCCGTTCGAGGTCGCTCTCGCTCATCTGACGGGCTTCGCGCGAACACAGATAGGACTTGGCCTCCGCATAGGAGACATCGGCCGCCGCATACGGCGCCGGCGCGGGTGCAGCAACAGGTCGGGTGAGGGCGCGCATCGCTCAACGCTCCCGCAACCGCCGCTGCGCATCCGGGACCAGAGGATAGACCAGAACCGTCCGGGGCGCCGCACCGACACGGCGGCGGTGCCGGTCCATCCGGCCGCGACCGCTCGTGGCGCCCAACGCAACGAAATTCGCGGCGCGGTAGCAACCGCCGTGGTGACGGCGCGCATCCACGAGCGTCTCCACCAGCCAGGGCTCAAGGTGGTAGCGCCGCGGCCAGTCCACCCGCAACTGCCCGAGGCCGCGAGACAGCACCGCGCTCGCCAAGTTCTTCACCGTCACCCACGGCAGCAACAGGAAGCGGCTGTTGTTGACCACGCGCTGCAGATTCCGCACCCGAGCCGACTCGTCCCAGCCGACCCAGCGGTCCCGCGCCGCCATGCGCCACGCCGGACTCGAAAACTGCAGGCAGCCGACCACCGCACGCGCGGGCCGCGACGCAAACACCAGATAGCGCAAGTGGGCCCCGAACGGAACCTTGTGCCCCAGATAGTGGTAGCGGCCCACCAACTCCCGGAACAGCAGGCGCCGGGCAGGCTCGCACACCAACTCGAACTTCAGCGGCTCGACATCGCGCACACTGCCAACCAGCGGGCGCCCCGGCTCGCACGCCGCCGTCCGCGGAACGCGGGTCACCGACCCAACCGCGCGACCGCGCCGCTTGTCCGGCAGCACCAGCGCGCCCTCGGCGTCGAGCCGCTCAAGGAACTCTCGGCACTCGCGCGCCTTCAGACTGCCGTTCGGACGCCGCCACCGCAACAGCTCGCACACCGTGCGCGCCAGCTCCATCCGGCTCAAGCCCGAACACTCCCGCACCACGTCGCGGATCAGAGCCAACTCCCGCACGCTGAACGCGCGTCCCGAGAACCTCGTCGTCGCCACCGTGTCACCGGTCGTCGCAGCAGAGGGCATGTCCTTGCCACGACACCGTACAAGAACGCCGCGCGAATGTCCAGCAGCGCGCAGGTGGGTCAGGCCGAATCAAGCACCAGGGGGGCGGGGGCCAGGCGGCGTGGGGCACCCGAAGAAGGCGGGTGGACCGTCCCGGTGGGCCGCCGGCCTGAAGCCGTCCCCCCGAAAACGCACTGGAGAGGGCTCATCCGTGGTCAAAAACGCCCGTGAAATGGGCGAAAAGTACTCTACGAAGAAGAGCCGCACCCATCTCGTATCCGAGCGTTGAAGTATCGCCCTTTGGAATCCGCAGAGCGCAACTCGAGGTAGACCGTCTCAGGAACGGAGAAATACCGGTACTCAGCGCCGCGCTGAAAGCGGATCCCGAGCGTGCGCGTCGAGCGCTCATAGGTAATCGCCGCCACGGTTGAGGACGAGACGTGCCGGTAGCTCCTGGGCCCCTCCGAGTCGCGTGGGAGCGTCATCGTTTCTTCCCCAAGAGCTTGGCGGTGGAAACGTGGGGCTGGCCGGCATGCATGGTGCGCTTGGGCTTCGGCTTCTTGGGCCCGCGGGGATGCTTGCGGTACTTCGCCAGATCCACCGCCCGGGCAAGCCCCATAAGAAGCGTGAGGAAGGCTTCATGCGAGAGGGCCTGCACCTGCGTCCACTGGTCGGCCGGGACGAACCCCAACAGCGCTTCATAGGTCCGGCCGATCTCGCCCGCGATGTAGTAGCCGGAGACCGTGTCGTGGATCGTCTGCTCGCCGTGCAGGCCGCGAAGGGCCCCCTTCACCACCGCCAGCACGTTATAGGCCACGAGCGCGACGCAGAACGCGAACAGGGTGGCCGCGGGATACCCGAGCGTGTTCACTTCCGAGTGCAGGTGCGCTTCCAGCTGCTGGAACATCGTCTCAATCGTCCACCGCCGCCGATACAGCTCCGCGACTTGCTTCCCCGTGGCGGCCGACTTCGACAGGTCGGTCAGCAGGAGCAAGGTCTTGTCGCCGCCGCGGGTCGCACGGGTGAGTTCGACCCGGACCAGGCGATAGATGCGGACGTCGTCCGCGTCCTCGCCCGGGCGCGGCGCCATGAGGACTTCGACCTGCTGTTCATACACTTTCCCGGTCTCGATCGACCCCACGAACCGCGCCGGCGCCAGCGCGGTCACCGGCAGGCCTTTTGTGGTAGCGGCACAGGAATGTGCCGGCGCGGGCCTCGATGCCGGCCAGGAACGCACGGACGCAGAAATTGCGATCCATGATCCAGAGATCGCCCGCTTGGACCGTCGGCACCACCTCGCCCAACAGGGCCCGTTCTTGTGCGTGCCCGTCTTCGCACGGGAAGACATCGAGCGCCATCTCCACCGCCGGGTCATAGACCACCAGCGCCTTGCCTGGCAGCGGTCCCGCGGCGGTGGTGCGCAACACCTGCAGGCGATGCTCCGTCGCTGCAATGCAGTTCCCATCCAGGACTTTCACCCGATAGCCCGGCAGCCACGGGCGACAGCCCCCCTGCACGTCCTCGACGAGGTGGCGGAGGTGCCCCGCGGTGTCGCGCACCAACGCCCGGGAGGTCTGGGCCTCCACGCCGTTGAGCTTGTTGTACACCGACGTGACGGAGACCGTGATCTCCCCCGCCGTCCGCTTCGCCTGATACGCGGCATGGACACTCCCAAAGGCTTTGAAGACCACCACACTCATCAGCTCGAACGCCGACGAGAACAGCAGCTCCCGCGTATACTGCTTCTCGGTGACGGCCTCGAACCAGTCGTTGAGGCGGGCGGGCTCGAAGACGCGTTCGAGCAGCGCTCGCAGCATCACCGGGATCGGAAACGTCTCGCTGGCTCGGCGGAAAAACGCATCCAGTACCATGGCACCTCCAATCGCGCCCATCGAGAGAGGCGCTCTCCCAGACGAGTCTGGCGATCGGAGGTGCAAATGTCCAGCGGTTTCTGGGATTGGAACGGCGCATCACGCCCGACGCGGAGGCCCCTCCAAACGCCAAGCGAGCAAGCCGACCGTGCCCTTCTCTGGCAGCCGCAGAAGCCTGGCTAATGACTAAGTCCTTGTATGAGTATCAATTAGCACCTTGAAAGGGCTGGTACATGACCCCAAGGTTTCTGTGCGCGAATGCGTCGCCCTGGTCAGCCGCACGGCGGTACCAGCGGACAGCTTCCGCGTCGTTTCGCTGTACCCCGCGACCGGTGTCGTATATGGCGCCGAGGCCGGTCTGCCCAAGGGCACTTCCCTGTTCGGCCGAACGGCGGAACCAACGGACAGCTTCCGCGTCGTCCTGCACCACACCGAGACCGTCGCGGTTCACCTGAGCTCGTGGATACTTGGCGGTGCGTGTGCGCAGCCTGTGCTGTCGCCGGGGTTGTGGATGTTGCGCCGAGGTAACGCTGCATGCCGGTCACATCGCGCGGGCACGCCGGCTGTTCGAGCGGGCGGGCGGCGGGCGGCGGGCCGGGGTCCCAGGAGGGCAGGATGATCTGGAGCGCGCTAATACGGACTATCGTCATGCCGGCCTTGACGCCGTCGAGCGCGACGTGGGTGCGACCGAGCACCTGCGCCACATGCGCCCGGTCGAACCGCTGGGACTCGGACTTTGCCCACGGCAGGTCGAGCACCACCCGGACCCGGTCCAGCTCCGCCTCGGCGACCTTGGCTCCGGAGCCGAACACCTCGTTCAGCCTGTCCGACAGCGCCTCGTGAACGGCACTCGGCAGACCGGCGCGGTCGAGCGCCCCGACGGCCTGATCGATGCGCGCGCCGGGCGAGAGGAAGCCACGCACGGCGTCGAACCACGAACCGCCGGGTGCGCCGGCGTCCAACCCCGAAACGACTTCGGGGGAACGGCCGGGGAACAGCCCGGCCGCCCTGCCGGGCTCGGCGGCCGCGTCGTGGAGCAGGTCGAGCGCCCGTGGCTCGTCGACGGGAACCACGCCGCCGGACACCGGGAGAGCCCACAGATGGCGCTGCTGCCCCGTCGTGACCACGTAGACTGCGTGTCCAGGCTTGCATCCTGCCGGGGGCGAGTCGCCGTTCCCGGCCGCCGGAAGGGAGCCGCCGAGAGCATCGAGAGCCTGACGGTACTCGTCGAGCGGACGGGTAGACGAGCTGGACCGTCACGTCGTCTCTCCCCTGCAACAGCTTCGTGCGCATGCCCTGCGTCCTCTCGCCAGGCCCTCCGAAGGTGGTAGACTTGAACACGGGTCGGCCTGACCACTGGTTTGTTTGGGCCGGTTAAATTGGACCAGTACCGCGGCGGCGCTGTCAACCCCTGCCGAGCTGGAAATGCGAGGAGCAGAACTCACCGAACGGCAGCAGGAGGTTCTGGAGCACATCCGGAAACACGTCCGGAAGTGGGGGGTGCCGCCGTCGCGCACCGACTTGGCGCGCACCCTCGAGCTCGTCTCCGGGTCGGCGGTCGCCTACCACCTGCAGGCGCTCGAGAGGAAGGGCTGGATTCAGCTCAACCCCGGAATGGACCGCGGCATCCAGCTGCTCCGCGAAGGGACCCCCGTGTTCGACCCCGACCGGCTGCCCGAGGTGGCCGCCGGCACGCCGATCCTCGCCGACGAGAGCAAGGCCGTCATGCGGGTGCCCGACGAGTTGTCCCGCCAGATCCATCCCCAGGCGGACTTCTACGTGGTCGTGCGGGGCGACAGCATGTCGTCCGTCGGGTACCGGACCGGCGACATCATCGCGATCAAGCGCACCCCCGACGCGGCCGAGGGCAACGTCGTGATGGCCCGGATCGGGACCGAGATCACGCTGAAGTGCTTTCACCGGCCGGCCGACGACCGGGTCGAGCTGAAGCCGTGCAGCAGCAACCCCGAGCACCGGCCGATCGTCATCGACGAACGGACCGAGGACTGGGAGATCGTCGGCGTGGTCGTCGGCGCGATGGTCGGACCGCCGCGACAGGGTCTTCCAGGACCGTGAATCCTGGAGCGGAGCCTTACCTGCTGTCCAGCGCTTCTTCGCGGAGGAGACCGTTCGACGCTCGGCCTCGGCGCCAGCGTCCGCTTCGGGCAGGCGACCCTCGCTCAGCTCGCCGTCGCCGGGATGACACCGCAAGCCACCCGAGCGCCGCCGCCCCCGAGCGCTGCGGGCATGTCCGAGTAGTTGTCGCCGCCGGCATGGACCATCAACGAACGACCCACAACGTCGCTCACCCGGACTCGCCGCGCCACGACCGGAACGGTCGCGCCACCGCCGCCGTCGACCGCCAGTCTCGGCAGGTCCCCAAGATGGCCGTTGCCATCAGGGCCTTCGTGACGCCCCGTGTTCGCCGGATCGTAGTGCCCGCCGGCGTTCTGCCCCGCCATCCCGCAATCAGGATTCACATGAATGTGGAAGCCGTGCTCGCCGGCCGTCAGCCCGCTGAGATTCGGGGTGAGGCGGGCACCTTCGGCCGTGTCCTCGATGAGAACGGAACCGAGCCTCATGCCCGAGTCGGTCGCGTGGACGTCCACTGTCAGCGAGGGCATCTCCGATGAGGCCGCAGGCGATCCGTTGCATCCAGCGAATCCGACAGCCAACAGGACTGCCGCAGCGCTTCGCATTTCCGCATACCCACCGAACTTCTTCATGTGCCCTCCGATACTGCTCAAGCCCGCCGCGGCTGAGCGCCGGCAATTCGCGCAGAACTTCTTCGTCCGAGATGTCCGCAACGAACTGTACGCCACGGCCACGGCCGCGTCAAGGGCCGCATACGCGTCGACAAGCCACCGTGGACGTGCGTTATAGAGGTTCGTCAGCGTTCGCTTCTTGAGCGCCTTTGCCGCGTCCTCGTCGCGGGGAACCGGCCGCCTCGGATAGCCGGGAACCGGCTCGCCCACCCCACTCCCGCTCGGGCTGGTTCTGCCAGCGGTCGCGCCGCTCGACCAGCCGTTGCGCTTCCAGGGCTTCTGCCTATAGCAGGCGGGGTTGAGGGGTCAATCAACCCTGTTGACTCGGCGCTCGCTCCACTGTGTTGCACAGATCGGGTCACTACCCGGCGGAAGGCAGCGGTCGAACTCCAGTGGGGTAGCCGGCGAGCGGCTCCTGGTCAGAGCCCGACCCGCAGGGTCGCCAGCAGTGTGTGCATCCGAAAATCGGCGGTCGTCTCGTTGATGGGAACGCCGATCGCCCGGCGCCCGCCGTCGCGTCCGTAGCGGACTACGAGTATGTTGCCCGGGTGGGTGCGGACAGCGCCGGCATCCGTGTACCGGTAGCCGACATCGACCCGCACGCGGCCGGTGATGGGCAGCGCCACGCCGGCCGCGAGCATCGCCGTCAGGGTCCGGCCGCGACCCGGCGGCAGACGGGTGTACGGAACCTCGCCGGAGGGCCCCCGCCGAAGGCCTCCGTCCGGGTTCTCGGGCTCGGGAAACTCCTGCTGGAAGTCGTCCAGACGGTAGCCGGTGAGCCCGGCGCCTCCGCCCAGATACGGCTCGACCCGCAGTGTTCCTCCCAACCGCCATGCCGGCAAATCGTAGAAGCCGATGGCTAACAGTTGCCATCCGCGGAACTCCGCCGAAGACGGCTGGAGGGCGCCCGACCGGTCATAGTTCGCGTTGCCACGGTACTGGTGCGCCCAGCCCATCGTGAGCTCCAGTTGGGTGCGCAGGCGCGATGCGACGCGATAGCCGGCGGCGAAGAGCGACTGCGGCGCTGCGGCAAAGTTCCCCTGCGTGAACAGGTCCGGCCGGTCGTAGAGGTTGGCGTGGCCAGCATCCTCGCCGTCCGAGAAGCGAGCGCTTCCAGGAACGGCGCCGGCGATTCCAACGCTCACGTAGGCTCGAGGTTCGCCGGGTTCTTGGGCCAACGCAGCCGGCGCTGAGAAGGAGAACGCTACTAGGGGTCGTGGCGCGGCTTGGTCGTCGCGCCGGAGCAACGCTGCTCACCGTACGACGCGGACGACTACCGGTACCCGCAGTCGGTGGAGGATCGGATCGTCGCCGAGCTGGGTAGGGTCTACGGTCCGTGCCCGCGCCGATGCCGTCCGCCAAGAATCAAGGGCTTGATGCGAGCATGCGTGGCGTTCGCACCGAACGTAGCGGCAGATCCGCAACCCATTTAATTTCAGTAGTTTATAGAACTACCGCGGCGGCCGTGTACAGTTTCGTGCACAATTCTCGACTGGATTGAACTGGACGAACCCAGCCGTACGTGGACCGTGGACGGGTGGACGGGTGTGGACGGTGGACGGGTAGCCGTTCGGTGAACCCGGTATGGCCATGCGGCTGGGCCCGGCCAAACGCGCCGTCGGCGTCCGGAGAAATCCGTGCAGACTGACCAGCTCGCCCTGCCGGGCCAGTGCGTTCTTCGCCGCACGGCGCGCTTCCTGGCGCCGCCCACTTCAACTCGTCCGCCTCTTCTCCGCTCGCTCGCCGGTTGCCAGCTAGGCTCGGAGCACCCGGTCGTGAATCGCGCGGGCCAGCCCCGCCTCGTCGTGACCGGCCGTCAGCGGCCACCCGCAACGCTTGAGCTCGGCCACCGCGTTTCCCATGACGACGGGATGCCCGGCCAGCTCCAGCATGTCGACGTCGTTGAGGTTGTCGCCGACGGCCATGATGGCGGCCTGCGGGACTTGGCGCCGGGCCGCCCAGTCCCGGAGGGCCGCGCCCTTCGAGCAGCCTTCCGCGATGACGTCCAGGAGCGAGAAGTCGCGCTGCTCGTACTCGGTCAGGGTGACGGTGAGGGTGCGGGCGCACGGCAGCCGGCGCACCCGGCCCGCGAGGACGCGCATGTCGGCGACCCCTCCGGTGAACGCGACCTGGACAGGGTCGTCGTCGACATGGGCGTCGTCCTCCCCGAGGAGGGGTTCCTGGAGGGGCTGCGGACGCTGTGCGACGAGCACGGCGGCTCGCCCGGGCCGCGACGGGCCGGGACCGCGCCTGATGGAGCAGGTGGCGCTGGCGGGGCCGGTATACCAGGCCGGCACCCTGTCGGGCGATGGCGGCGGAGTATCCGTTCGACCGATCCGAGGTCCTCGATCCGGGCGCCGCGGGCCCGCCGGATGAACGGCGGGGCGCCGCCGACGGCGGAGAAGGCGCGCACGGGGCTGTCGACCCCGCCGGGGAGAATCCCCTTGGCGCGGGCGAAGAGGCGGGCGGAACGGCTTCGGCCTGCAGTGCTCATCGGCGGGGAACGATATCACGGCGGCCGCGCCCCGCGCCCCGCGCGCGGCGACCGCCGCGCTGCATTCCGACCGGCGGTGCATCCCGCCCGACCGCGGGGGTTCCGCGGAGCGGCCCCTCGCCCCGCGGTCGCCGTGCGCCCGACAGGCTCCTCGTCACGGCCCGGTCGGGCACGGGCGGCTCTCGACCCGCCGCCGCCATCGGCGTTCCCGGGGCAAGGGCACTGCCCTAAACTAGTTTTCCACCTGCCGGGTTTCTGGCCATACTGGAGGTATGCAGCGAGACATCGAGCTGGAAGCGACTCTGGTTGCGAAGTACGCCGTGGTCGCGCCCGTGTTGGACGAGCGCAGTCGCCGGCGGTGGGCGGCGGCCGAGTCGCGTGCCATCGGCTACGGCGGCGACGCGGTGGTTTCGTCGGCCACCGGTCTGGCTCGGGCGACGATTCGCAAGGGACGCGGGGAGATTGCCCGCGACGAGGCGCCGACGGACCGCATCCGACGCCCTGGGGGCGGTCGGCCCCGCATCCAGCAGGATCAGCCCGGCATCCAGGCCGCGCTCGAAGCGCTGGTGGATCCGCTCACGCGCGGCGACCCGACCTCGCCGCTGCGCTGGACGTGCAGGAGTCGCGCGAAGCTGGCGGCGGCGCTGACCGAGCAGGGCTGGCGGGTGAGTTCGACCACTGTGGGCCGGCTGCTGCACCGCCTGGGCTACCGGCTGCAATCGCCGCGCAAACGACAGGAAGGCGCCACGCATCCGGACCGCAACGCGCAGTTCGAGCACATCAACCGGACTGCCGACGAGCATCTGAGCGCCGGCCAGCCGGTGATTTCGGTCGACACGAAGAAGAAGGAGCTGGTCGGGAACTTCAAGAACGGCGGGCGGGAATGGCCGCCGAAGGGCACGCCGCCAGCGGTGCTGGTGCATGATTTCCCGACCGACGCCGAGGGCAAGGCGATTCCGTACGGCGTCTACGACATGGCGCGCAACGAAGCCTGGGTGAGCGTGGGCTGGGACCACGACACACCGGCGTTCGCGGTGGCGTCGATTCGCCACTGGTGGGGCCAGATGGGCTGCGGCGCCTACCCTGAGGCCACGACCCTGTTCATCACGGCCGATGCGGGCGGGAGCAACGGGTACCGGTTGCATGCCTGGAAGCATGAGCTTCAACAGTTGGCCGACGAGACCGGACTGACCATCGAGGTGAGTCATTTCCCGCCGGGCACCAGCAAATGGAACAAGATCGAGCACCGGCTCTTCTGTCACATCACGGCGAACTGGCGCGGCACCCCGCTGACGACGTATGAGACCATCGTCGACCGCATCGGGAACGTCCGGACGGAGACCGGGCTCCAGGTCCGGGCCGAACTCGACGCCGGGGAGTATCCGACGGGCGTCAAGGTGACCAAGGAGCAGATGGAGGCACTCGCGCTGGTCCGCGATGAGTTTCACGGGGAATGGAATTACAAGCTGCTACCCCGATGAAGTTGAAAACTTTATATCGATCACTGTCCTTAATTAAGGACAGTGATCGACATGACCTTGCCAACTACGTTCAGTACCGTCCCGCTTGGCCGCGGTTCCTGTGAGCGGCGTGGCGAGGCAATCCCCGTCACCGCCCCAACCCGTGCTCACCGGCCGCCGTCCGGGTGGGTGCACGACATAAGAGTGAGGCTTTTGCCGTACGGGGGTATTGAGCGAGCGCCGATCGGCCGATTCCTTGGGTAGGGAGGACTCCAACCATGCCCGAGGCGCAGTTGACGGAACCGCTCGATCGCGCGGCCGAAAAAGGGGGCTTGGAGGAGATGTTCGCGGCGTTGGAGGCGGCGGTCAAGGCCGACGTCGAGGCGTTCCTCAGACGGGGGAACGTGAATGCGCAGGACTTCGAGACCCTCTTGCAGACCGTTCACCGTCGAGCGCTGGCCACGGCGAGCCAGGCCGTGAAGACGATTTCGGCGCCGCGCTCGTAGCCGCGTTTGCGGCTGAAGTTGCTGCGCTGCTCGGACCACGGCGGGGTGGCGCGCGGGACTTCGAGGCCCTCGAGCAGACACTGCGTCGTCGAGCCCTCGGACTTGCCGCGCAGGCGCTGGCGCAGTACTTCAACGCGGACGATGCCGACCCTTCGGATTCGACCGTCGCGTGCGCCTGCGGCGGAAAGGCGCGCTACGCCGGCCGCCGCCCCAAGACCTTCACCACGCTGCTCGGGCCGCTGACGCTGGAACGGGCCTACTACCATTGCGACGCCTGCCGTATGGGGGTGTGTCCGCGCGACCGGGCCCTGGGTATGCACGCCACGTCGCTGTCGCCCGGCGTGCTGCGGATGGTGGGGCTGGCGGCCTCGGACTTCAGCTTCGCCGCGGCCAGCGACCTGTTGTGGGAACTGGCCGCGGTGCGCGTCGAGACCAAGCAGGTCGAGCGCTGTGCCGAAGCCCTGGGACGTGAGGTCGCCGCCGACGAACGCGCTGTGGTAGAAACCGTCCCCAGCCCCGCGCCGACGATGTACCTGGGGTTGGACGGCAGCGGCGTGCCGGTGCGCCCCGCCGAGGTCGAAGGCCGCGCTGGCAAGCAGCCCGACGGTTCGGCCAAGACCCGCGAGGTCAAGCTGGCCACCGTGTGGACGGCCGAAACACGCGACAAGGCGTGCCGGCCCGTGCGCGACCACGGGTCGGTCAGCTACAACGCCGCCATCGAGAGCGCGGCCAGCCGCGACACCGACCCGCAGCCGGCCGCCTTCGCACAACGGGTCTATCGCGAGGCAATACGGCGCGGTTTCGACACCGCGGACCGTCAGGTCGTCATCGGCGACGGCGCCGCGTGGATTTGGAACGTCGCCGGCGAGCAGTTTCCCGACGCCATCGAGATCGTTGACATCTACCACGCCAACAGCACCTGTGCGACGTCGCCAAGGCCATCTACGGCCCCGGGACCGACCTGGCCGACCGGTGGGCCAGGGACCGGCGTGCCGAACTCGACGCCGGCCGGCTGTGCGCCGTCGTCGCCGCACTGCGCATCCATGTCGAGACCACGCCCGAGGCGCGAAAGTGCATTCACTATGTGTTCAGGAACCGACACCGCATGCGCTATCCGCAGTTCCGGGCCAAGGGCCTGTGCATCTCATCGGGCGTCGTCGAGGCCGGATGCAAGCAGATCGGCGACCGGCTCAAGCGCGCCGGCATGCGCTGGACCGTCGCTGGGGCCAACGCCATCATCGCCCTGCGCTGCTGCATCCTCAGCGGACGCTTCGAGGACTTCTGGGAGCAACGAGCCGCGAATGCCGCCTGACGCTCATCTCACAATGATGTCGTGCACCCCGTCCGGGTTGATCGGTCGCATGCGGAGTGCCAGAATGGCATGCCTGGAATGGCGACCTTCGACAGGAGACGACGGATGAACAGGTGGTTGACCGTGGGGTGTCTGGCGGCGGTGGCGGCGTTCGTCCTGGTGGGCGGTGCGGCGGTCGAGACCTCGTCGGGGGCCGGTGCGGGGCTCCCCGCGGCGATTCAGGAGACGACCAGCTCGACGCTCGACGGCGTGTTCACGCCCGCCCAGGCGCGCCGGGGGCGGCGCGTCTACAACCAGAACTGCTCGTCCTGCCACGGACAGGGCCTGCGGGGCGACGAGATGGCGCCGAGCGTCGCCGGCGCCGATTTCATCGTCTTCTGGACCGAGGTGCCGGTGGGGGCCCTGTTCAAACGGATCAAGCTGACGATGCCCGCGGACGGGCCGGGCCGCCTGTCGGACCAGGAGTACACCGACGTCGTGGCCTACCTGCTCGACCGGAACGACTATCCGGCGGGAGAGAACGAGCTGTCCACGGACGAGGCCGAGCTCGACAGGATCATGATCGTCGCCGCCGAGTGACGCCGGGCGGCCGGGCGGCGACCCCGGGGGTGCCGTCTGCGGACCGCGCCGGCGTCGTTCCGGACCGCTGGCGCGGGTTCCGGACCGCGCCGGCACCGGCCCCCGGACTGCCTGCCGCCCCGACCGCCCGTTCCGGCTGCGGGAGCGACCAGCCCGGAGAGCGTCGCCTGCGGCTCCGCTCACCGCCCAACCGACCCTGCCAGGAGTCTGCACCGTTCTACGGCGCAGACTCCTAGTGCTGCGCCATGATTAAACGTTCGGGTTTGCGGTGCTGTGATTCGTCGATGATTGCGCGCTGTAACCCATGTCCGCGTCCGAAGATTGTGACATGACGAACCACTAGTGCTGCGCCATGATTAAACGTTCGGGTGTGCGGTACTGTGATTCGTCGATGATTGCGCGCTGTAACCCATGTCCGGTTCCGAAGATTGTGACGTGACGGCACACTAGTGTGCTGTCCCTGAAATACGCATGGCAATGCGCGCCACCTTGTCGATGATGGACTGGGCAGTGGCAACCCACACGAACGGCGTCGCAGAGGCATTGTAGCTGTCGATGAACGCCTGGATCTTGTTCACCAGGTCCGAGACGCTGTGGAATGAGCCGCGCGCGATCGCCCGCTGGCTGAGCAAGCCGAACCACCGCTCCACCTGGTTCAACCAGGACGAGTAGGTGGGCGTGAAGTGCAGGTGGAAGCGCGGGTGCGCCGCCAACCACTGCTTGACCTTGGCGTGCTTGTGCGTCGCGTAGTTGTCCAGCACCAGGTGGATGTCCAGCTCCGCCGGCACCTCCCGGTCGATCAGCCGCAGGAACGACAGGAACTCCTCGTGGCGGTGCCGCTTCCGGCACTGGGACAGCACCCGTCCGGTGGCGATGTCCAGGGCGGCGAACAGCGTCGTCGTGCCGTGCCGGACGTAGTCATGGGTGTAGCCTTCGACGTGGCCCAGGCCCATCGGCAGCCGCGGCTGGGTGCGATTGAGCGCCTGAATCTGCGACTTCTCATCCACGCACAGGACCATCGCGTGGTCCGGCGGGTTGAGGTAGAGCCCGACGATGTCGCGCACTTTCTCGATGAAGAACGGGTCGGTGGACAGCTTGAAGGTCTTCGCCAGATGCGGCTTGACCCCGAACAACGCGAACCAGCGCTGCACCGTGCTCTTGGAAATGCCCACGGCACGTCCCAAGGTGCGCGTGCTCCAGTGCGTGGCGGCGTCGGGCGTCTCCTGCAGCGCGCGGCTGATCACCGCCGCCACCTTGTCGTCGTCATAGGTCCGGGGCCGACCGGGTCGGAGTTCGTCGTGCAGGCCCTCGATACCGGCCGCTCGGAAGCGCCGTCGCCACTTGCCGACGGTTTGTGGTGTGACGCCGACGCGCTGCGCAACGGCGGCGTTGGTCAAGCCTTCGGCGCTGGCGAGGATGATGCGGGCCCGCAGGACCAGGGCGTAGGGCAGGGTGGCCGAGTTGGCTATCCCCTGGAGCTGATCCTGTTGGTCGTCGGTGAGCGTAAGCGGCGCCAGTTTGCGTCCGCGTGGCATGGCAGCCTCCTTGACTTGAAGCCTGCCAATTATTCCATGAATTTGAGGGGCGGGACACTAGTGCTGTGCCATCAATAAACATTAGGACTATCGGGGAGCTCGTCTCGAACCGAGAGAGTTTCCATGCCGCAAAAAAGGTACATCGTTCGACTCACAGCCCAGGAACGCGAGGTCTGTCGAGAGACGGTCCGAAAGCTCAACGGCAGCAGTGAGAAAGTGCGCCGCGCGCAGGTTCTCTTGAAGGCCGATGCAGACGGGCCCGCGTGGACCGACCAGAAGATCGCCGACGCCTTTTCATGCCGCACCAAGACCGTCGAGAACATTCGCCAACGATGCGTGCTGGAAGGCTTCGAGCAGGCGCTGGAGCGAAAACGGCGGGAGTTCCCCCCGGTCCCCAAACTGCTCAACGGCGAGCAGGAGGCTCACATCATCGCCCTGCGTCTGGGGCCGCCCCCGAAGGGCTACGCGAACTGGTCGTTGCGCCTGCTGGCGCGGCGGGTCGTCGAGTTGGCGATCATCGAGTCGATCAGCCACGAAACCATCCGGCGGACGCTAAAAAAAACGGGATGACCCGGCGGAAAATCCAGTACTGGGTGATCCCTCCGCAGGCCGATGCCGAGTTCGTGGCGCACATGGAACAGGTCTTGGATCTGTATCAGAAACCCTACGATCCGGATTGTCCCGTCGTGTGCATGGACGAGCAGCCGGTGCAGTTGGTCAAGGAAACCCGCCCGCCGATGGCGGCCACGAAGAACCGTCCCCGGCGTGTCGACTACGAGTACGAACGGGCCGGCACGGCCGCGGTCTTCCTGTTCAGCGAGCCGCTGGCGGGTTGGCGGCAGGCGACCGCCCGGGCCCGGCGTACGAAGGTGGACTGGGCGCTGGAGGTCGCCGGCCTCTTGGACGGACGCTACGCCGACTGCCCGAAGATCACCTTGGTGTGCGACCACCTCAACACGCACACCAAGGGAGCCTTCTACCAAGTGTTCGAGCCGGCCCGGGCACGGGAATTGGTTCGTCGCATCGAGTTCTGCCACACGCCGAAACACGGGAGCTGGCTGAACATCGCGGAGAACGAACTGAGCTCGATGACGCGCCAATGCGTGCGCGGGCGCCGCATCGGCGACCTCGGGACGCTGCACGACGAAGTGTCGGCGTGGTCCACCGACGTCAATGGCACGCAACGCGGTGTCGACTGGCAGATGAAGGTCGACGATGCGCGCTGTAAACTCAAGTCCGTCTATCCGCAGATTATGACATGACGGACCACTAGCCCATGTTTACCAAGTTCGCCGACAATTTTGTAGATTCGGGGGTCATTTCGAGGAGTGCGTCTCTGTAATTTGTTGATTCCAAAGGATCGCGATGCCGCAGAATCAAATGTAGTGCCATAATTTTATAGAATGCCTTGCGCCAGGCGGGTGCGCCCCGCTATCGTCGTCCCATGTTCATTCGGCGCACCCAAACCCGACGCACCGGCGACGGTAAGCCCTACTTCTCCCATCGGCTGGTCCACGCCCAACGCCTCGGCAACACCGTGCGCCAGCGCACCCTGCTCAACCTTGGGCGCCACTTCGACATCCCCCAGGCACACTGGCCGCTGCTGTGCGCCCGCGTCGCCGACGCCTTGGCCGGCCAGACGCCGCTGGTGGCCGATTGTCCGCCCGCCGTAGACGAGGAGGCACAGCGGATCGCCGCGCAGTTGGTCGCCCGCGGTGCCCGCGGACCAGCCTCCGGACCGACAGACGTCCAGCCGATCGACATCGACTCGCTGAGCCTGGTCCGTCCCCGCAGCGTCGGCGTCGACCAGGTCGGCCTGTGGGCGCTCGAGCAAGTGGGCCTGCCGGACTTGCTGACCCGATTGGGTGTCAACGGCGCCCTGCGCGCCGCGGCGGCCGGCGTCATCGTCGGGCGCCTGGCCCAGCCGGCATCGGAGCGCGCGACGCATCGCTGGTTGCACCAGCGTAGTGGCCTCGGAGAGTTGCTTGGGATCGACTTCGAGACCGTCGGCGCGATGCAACTCTACCGCGCCTCGGACGCGTTGGTGAAGCATCGCGAGGAGATCGAGGCGCACCTGTTCGAGCGGGCCATGGGCCTGTTCGACCTGCAGCCGACCGTCACCCTCTACGACCTGACCAACACCTACTTCGAAGGCGAGGCGAGCGCGCAGCCACAGGCTAAACGCGGGCACTCGAAGGAGAAGCGCAGCGACTGTCCGTTGCTGACCCTGGGCCTGATGCTCGACGCCAGCGGCTTCGTGCGCCGCTCGCAGGTCTTCGCCGGCAACGTCAGGGAGCACCGCACGCTGGCCGGCATGCTCGAAGCGCTTCAGGCGCCGGCCGGCGCCCTGGTGGTCATGGACCGCGGCGTCGCCACCGACGAGTGCATCACGTGGCTGCGCGAGAACGGCTACCGGTATCTGGTCGTCAGCCGCGAACGCCGCCGGCAATTCGACGCCGAGGCCGCCGTGTCGATCCAGACGCAATCCAAACAGACCGAGACCGTCGCGGTTCACCTGAGCTGGTGGATACTTGGCGGTGCGTGTGCGCAGCCTGTGCTGTCGCCGGGGTCGTGGATGTTGCGCCGAGGTAACGCTGCATGCCGGTCACATCGCGCGGGCACGCCGGCTGTTCGAGCGGGCGGGCGGCGGGCGGCGGGCCGGGGTCCCAGGAGGGCAGGATGATCTGGAGCGCGCTAATACGGACTATCGTCTGACGGAATCGAGAAAGGTCAGCGGATCGTCAGCCGGCGGTGCGCTGCCGGTCTGCGGCTCGGCTTCGGCCTGGCCGGCCGCGGCCGGCCCCGCGTCGTTCTGCTGCGCTTCGGCGGTCGCCGGGCCGGACAGGATCAGGCCCAGTGCGGCGAGGATGAGCGGTAGCGCCCGGAGGGCGGAGCCGGCGGTCACTTGAATTCCGGGGGCGGGTCGCATTGCCTATACTCCCTGTGAGTGTCCGGCGGCGCACCATGCGGCGCCGGGGCTCGTCCGGGCGTCCCCGCGCGGTTTCCAGGCCATGTGCGGGGACGCCCGTCTCGGTGCGTCAATCCTTTGTGTCGGCTGTCTGTTCCGCTGACCCGTCAGGGGAAGCGGCTGCCTCTACCGCGCTCAGCTTCTCCCTCTGCTCGGGCGTCAACTCGGCCAAGATGGCCTCGCGCAACTCCCGTATCCGTATGCGGTAGTCCCGCATGACGTCGCGGATCGCCTGCTGCTGCGCGTCCTCGAGGGTCAGCTCGACCGACATGTGCGCGAGCGACCTCTCCAGTTCGGCGAGGTCGAAACCGGTCGGCGGACGCCTGGCTCTGCCGGGACCACCCGCCCCGGGTTGGCCGCGACCGCGCGGTCCGCCGCCGGCGTTCGGCCCGCCGCCGTGACCGCCGCGTCCGCCCATGCCCGGCCCGCCGCTGTGCCCCATGCCGCCGGCGCGGCCACTTCCGCGACCCGCCTCCGCCTGTCCGAGCCCAGGCCCGCCGTCGGCAAGCACCGCGGTATTCGCATCGCTCCCGCCGTCGGGGGCCAGCGCATAGCCGGCCGCACATCCCAGAGCGGCGCTCGCGACGGCTGTGAGTATCAGGTTGCGCATCTCAATCCTCTTCCTCGTCGCGGCCGGCGGCACGCATGACGCCGATCCGGGGCGCCAGCATCGGAACGTCCGGACCGCCGGCGCCGGCTCCCGCGCCGGACAACGGTCCGACCGCCTCTTCGGGTATCCGGTCGGCCGCGGCCGCCTCGGCGCGCTTGCGGCCCTTGACGAGCTTGAGCACGAGGCTGGCGACGCCCGAGAACGTCATGACGGTCGCCAGCACCGTGCAGAGCAGCAGTGCGACGAGGTACGCCGGGGCTACGTTGCGGCCGGTATGCAGCGGCACGATCAGGCTGTACAGCCGCTGCCCGAATGGAAGGTCGTCGAAGCGCGCCCTTCCGATGAGCGCCGACTGCCGGGGATCGACGAAGACCCTGCTCCCCGCCATGCCGAGCCAGTCGCTGTCGGTCGCGAAACGGAACTGCACCGCGGACGCCGGATCGACCACCCCGTACTCGAACTCCACGGGGGCGGCCTGCCCGCCTCGTCTCCTCGGGAACGCGACCACGGTCAGGTCCCCATCCATCTCCTGTTCGGCCAGCTTCAGCCAGGTCTCCCAGTCGCTCGCGACGTAGTAGGGGAACTCCCGGAAGCCGACGTCGCCGATCAGGCTGGCATCGAGGGCCGCACGCGTGACCCCGCGATAGGTGATGGCCGCTCCGGTGACGCAGAGCAGCACCAGGGCCACGACGGTCACCACGCCGGCCGTCATGTGCGAGCGGAACATCTCGTTGCGCGTCCATCGGAGCGGCACGATCCGGCGCCACCGGAAGCTGCGGCGGAACGTCCACCAGAGCCAGATGCCGAGCAGGCTCAACAGCATGGCGATCAATCCGACCCACGCGACGGCGTCGGCGCCGCTGATTCCGAGCGCTCCGCCCTGTCTGCCGAGCAGGAACGTCCGATGCAACCCGAGCGCCAGTTGGTCAGGTTCGCGGCGCGCGCCCGCAGAATCAGCGCGTCGTTGAGCTGGTACATGCCGAACAGATCGAAGGTCGTGAAGCGGATGCGGCTGAAGCGCACGTCCGGCTCGAAGAGCTTGTCGCCGCGGCGGCTGACGTCCAGGCCGACGCGCGATCGGTGGCCGAAGAGGTAGGCGCCGATGCTCGCGTTGACGCTGGCCGGACTGACGTCGCGCAGGTCCTCGCCGGTCTCCAGGTCCAGCCCCGTCAGGTTCTGGGCGGTCAGCGCCCCGAACCAGTGGTTGCCCGCGTAGTTCACCGATGCCTCGAACCCGTTGATCTCCGCGCGGTTCACGTTGCGGAACGTGTTGATCGAGGTCAGGCGGTCGTTGATGGTCTCTGCCCCGGTGTCCTCCCGGACGATGAGATTGTCGATGTCGCTCCGGATGTAGGTGAGACGGAACGTCAGGTCGCCGCGCCCGCCGCGGGCGTACGAGAGGCCGGCTTCCCAGCTCCTGGAATCTTCGCCGTTCAGATCGGGATTGGGACGGGTCAGCGAGCAGATCTCGTTGCGGCCTCGCACCACGCAGAACTGCACGTCGCTCTCACCCCGCCCGAACACCTCGTGGGCGGAGGGGGCGCGGAACCCGGCCCCGGCGACGACGAACGCCGACAGGCCGCGCGCTGCCGTCCGCTCGAACGGCCGCCAGTAGGCGCCCACCTTCGGGGAGACCGCGGTGCTCGATGCATCCCTGGTGCCCGACTGCAGTCCGACCCGGTCGTACCGCAGGCTGCCGACCAGTTCCACGCTCTGGCCGACCAGAACGGTCTCGCCAAGATAGGCGCCGAGCTGCGAGCGGCCCCGCTCGATCCGGCTGCGATCCTGCGCCAGGTACGCGGTGAGCACGTCGTCCCGGGTGTAGTCCGCTCCGTAACGGAGCGTGTGCAGCACGGAGCCCCCCGGGGCGAACGTGCTCGTGTTGGCGAACTCGAGGTAGCTCGTGTCGACGCCCCAGGTCGCGATGTCGGTGCTCCCGTCGCTGCGGCGGTCCCGCCCCGTCCTGTGCAGGCTCGCGCGGACGTTCATGTCGAACCAGAGCCGATCCGGCGGGTTGAACGCGTACTGCGCCGTGTAGGTGTCCTCCTGCACGTTGGTGAACTCGTCGACCGAGCTGACAAAGAGCCCTCGGGATCGCCCGCCGCGGGCCGTGTAGTCCTTCCGCAACCCGACGTAGCTGAGCTCGAGCCGGCCGGCGTCGGCGGGAGTCACAGCCCCCTTGAACAGGACGTTGTGGTCGTCGGTGCCCGTCGCGCCGCCGAGCGAGAGGTTGCCGGCCCCGTCCCGGTACTGCGCGGTGTCCCGGCGCGTGTAGGTCGCGTTGACCGCGAAGGTCTCGTTGAAACGGTATGCGGTATCGCTGCTGACGTACAGGCTCTCGCCGTTGCTCTCGTACCCGGTGCGGAGGTTCGCGCCGTGCGCGGCGCCCGGCCGTATGACGTCTTCCGGGTCCTTCGTTTCCAGCAGGATGACCCCGCCGAGAGAGCCGTTGCCGTAGACGTTCGACGCCACGCCCGGCACGACGACCAGGCTCTTGTAGATATCGGGCTCGAGCCAAACCGTGCCGGCGCCGCCGTGGCGCGCCTGATTGAAGTTCTTCGGTGCGCCTTCCACGCGCACGCTGACCTGGTCCTGGCTCAACCCGCGGATGAACACCAGGCTCCCCTGCTGTCCGCCTTCCTCGTCGACCTGCACGCTGGTGGTCTTGCGCAGCGCATCGGCCAGCGTGCTCGCCTGCTGCGCCTTCATGTAGTCGGCGCTGATGAGCTGCGCGCCCTCGGCGGCGCCGACTCGTTGACCTTCCGCGGCGATCAGGCGGTCGACTTCCGGCAGGGCCGCCGTCACGTCGACGGTCACGTCGAGGGTCGGCGCGCTGATCTCCTGTTCGGCCGTCCCCTGGCCTGCCGACTCCTGGCCGTCCGTGGGCTCCTGCCCCGCGGTGGCGAACGAGGTCGACAGGAGCAGGATCGGAACCAGCGATGCGACTGCGCGGAACGGCCGGTCTCGACCGCCCCCAGCGGACGCGGTTGGGTACGGAAAACGCATTACCTGTACTCCCTGTGGGTGTCCGGCGGCGCACCATGCGGCGCCGGGGCTCGTCCGGGCGTCCTCGCGCGGTTTCCAGGCCATGTGCGGGGACGCCCGTCTCCGTGCAATCACTCCACCGGCCGCCCGACGCGGATCACCTCGGTTCCCGCGCGGATGACGATGGCGTCGTTCACGACCGCGACTCCGGTTACCGGCGCGTCGACCGACAGGTGGTTCGTCGCGACCACCTCGGGCGCCTCGTCCGAGGCGCGCAGCACCTGCGTGACGCCTTCGGTCGTGAAGAAGTAGACGTGGTCCTCGTGGCCGAGCGGCGTCGCCCAGATCGAATCGGGGAGCCGATGGGTCCAGCGGACGGCGCCCGACTCCGGCGCCAGGCAGCGGGCGGCCCCGGCCGGGTTCACCCAGTAGACGCAATCGCGGTAGACGAAAGGCGAGGCGAAGTTCGATCCGGATCCGGCCGTCCACGCCACGTCGCCGCCATCCAATGCGCCGGTGCGTCCCCGGCGCAGCGCGAGGTTCGCCTGGACGGCCATGCCGCCGACGATGACCAGCTCGTCGGTGAACGTGGGGGAGGGAACGTGGTTGCCCCGCAGGTCCTCGAAGAACCAGCGCCGCTCGCCGGTGCCGGCGTCGAACCCCTCGATCCGGCCTGAAGCGCTGACGACGATCTCGCTGCCGTCGGGGGTGAGCGCCGGAGTGCTCCAGGCGACGCCCGGCTCGCGGTCCGCCTTCCACAGCGTCTCGCCGGTGGCGGGGTCGACGGCCAGCAGGTACGAATAGGCACGGCGCGTCTGCAACACCACCACGGCGTCGTCGGTCAGCAGGATGGAGTTGCCGACCCCGTGGTTGCCGCCCACCGTCCCGTACTCGGCGCCCAGCCTGCGGCGCCAGACGGTCTCCCCGTCGTGGGTCAGGGCCAGCAGGTCGCCGCTGTCGAAGTACGCGTAGAGCCGCTCGCCGTCGACGGCCGGGGTCGGCGCGCCTTTCGACACGTAGTCGTTCCACTCGAACGCCTCGGCGGCGTCGAAGGTCCGCCGCCAGCGCTCGGCGCCGTCTTCGAGGTCGACGGCGGTGATGAAGAGGGTCTCCTTCATCCTGCCTGCGAGGGAGGTCAGGAACACCGTGTCGTCCCAGATCACGGGGCTCGACTGGCCGAACCCGGGCGTCGTGATCCGCCACGCGACGCTGTCGTCGGACCAGGTCAGGGGCAGGCGCGCGGCTCGGCTGACGTTGGTGTCCCGTCCGCCGAGAAAACCGGGCCAGCGCGTGGCGCCCCGCTCGGGCGCAGCGTTCTCCGGTTCGTCTGCCGGCTCGGCGTCCGTGGAGACGACTTCGATAGTGGCGAGGTGTCCGCTGCGCCCGGAGCCGCCGACCGCGAGCATCCGGTCCCCGAAGGGCGCAAGCCGATGCATGAACCGGCGATCGGTGAGGTTCGCCGCGAGCTTCCAGGCATCCGTACCGGCATCGAGGCTGTAGACCTTGCCGTCGGCCTGGCTCATGAACACGCGGTCGTGGCTCGCGGCGGCCACTCCGAATCCCTGCAGGTTGCCGGCGGGGGGAAGGTCGGGGCCCCTCGACCATTCGCCCGAAGCGATGTCCAGGACGTCGACCCTGAGTTGCGGGCCGGAGTCCGGGGTCAGGCCGCCCAGGGCATGGATGCGGCCGCCCGCGGTTCCGGCGGCGAGAGCCCGCCGCTTGAACGGAGCGGGAATCGAGCGCCACCCGGTCGCGTCGTCCAGGTCGAGGGCCAGGACCGTAGCGGCCCAGACGGCGTCTTCGTCCGGCCCGCGCAGCTCCCAGCCGCCGACGACGTACAGCATGCCGCCGGCCACCACCGCGTCGTGCGACGAGCGTCCCGCCGGCAGATCGGGCAACGGCTCCCAGCGATCCTCGGCGATGGAGTAGCGGGCGGCGGACCGGCTCGAACGCAGCACCTCGGGCTCTGCCGCCGTCGCGTTGGAGGCTGTCATTCCGCCGACGCGGTAGATCGCCGCGCCGTCGGAAACCAGGGCCGCGCCTTGCAGGAGAGGGCCGCGTGCGAGCTCCTCCCACGTTCTGTCCGGTTCGAGCACCAGCCGGCGAAACCCGGGGCTGATGTTCTCCATCGAATGCACGTGGGTCCGGCCGACGTGGCCGCCGTAGACGTACAGGGCGCCGTCGTGGGCGACCGCGCCGAAGCTGGCGACGGCGTCGACGAGATCCGGCGGGCGCCACGCGCCGCCCGCGGCGTCCTGCGCGGGGACCTGGTGGGGCGCGAGCAGAGTCAGGGCCAGGGTGAGGCCAGCCAGGACGGGCGACAGGGAGGTGCGAGTCATGACGTCTCCGTTGCACGTCACGACGGCCGTCGCCTACACTCGCAACGGGCGAGCGCCGTCATGCGTGCTCTGTGTGATGGGTCCGCGTTGCGGACCTTCGCGCTCATCCGGCTCGCCGGGTGCTGGACCACCCGGCGGGCATCTCTGAAACTGAGATTGAGTCTCAGTTGCAGTCCGAGTTGAACGATATATCCGACCAAATCGGTCGGTCAAGTGAAAATC
The DNA here is from genome assembly GCA_965222905.1 of Vicinamibacterales bacterium. Classification (GTDB taxonomy): domain Bacteria; phylum Acidobacteriota; class Vicinamibacteria; order Vicinamibacterales; family UBA8438; genus WTFV01. The sequence continues at coordinate 2,728,979 of OZ244976.1, forward strand.
GCGAAACCGATGCGAAACTGGCTGCTGGCCGCGGCGGTACTTGCCCTCTACCTGCTCCACCAGGACCTCTGGTTCTGGAACGCGGCGCGGCCCCTGGTCTTCGGCTTCCTGCCGGTCGGCCTCTTCTACCACGCCGCCTACTCGCTCGCGGTCGCGGGCCTGATGTGGGCGCTGGTGCGGTTCGCCTGGCCGGTCCATCTCGAGGCTGACGCGGACGCGGCGGCAGCCTTCGATGCGCACGGCGAGGCGGGGGATCCGTCGTGATCCCCGCGCTCGTCGTCTTCCTCTACCTGGGCGTCGTCCTCTATATCGGTATCTTCGCCTTCCGGCGAGCCGGGGGACGCGAGGAGGCGGAAGGCTACTTTCTGGCCAACCGCTCTCTCGGCCAGTACGTCTTCCTGCTGTCGCTCTTCGGCACGAACATGACGGCGTTCACGATCCTCGGATCGGCGGGCCACGCCTTCGCCAACGGCGTCGTGACCTACGCGCTGATGGGCTCGTCGTCGGCGTTCGTCATCCCCGTGACGCTGTACCTCTTCGGCACGCGCGTCTGGGCGCTCGGCAAGCGCTTCGGGTTCATGACCCCGGTGCAGATGTACCGCGATCGCTGGGAGTGCGGGCACATCGGCACCGCCATCTTCGCGGTGCAGGCGACGCTGCTGGTGCCCTACATCGTCATCGCGGTGATGGGCGGCGGGACGACGCTGAGCGCGGTGAGCGGCGGGGTGGTGCCGTACTGGTTCGGCGGTCTGATCGTGGCCGCCGTCGTCATGAGCTACGTCTTCCTGGGCGGCATGCAGGGGACGGCGTGGGTCAACACGTTTCAGACGGTGCTGTTCCTGACTTTCGGGGCGGCCGCCGTCATCTTCATCAGCGTCAGCATCGGCGGCTTCCCGCCGGCGATGGAGCGGCTGCTCGACGCGCCCGAGACGGCGTCGCTTCTGACCCGCGAGCGCGTGCCGCCGAAGTTCTTCTTCAGCTACATGCTGATTCCGCTCTCGTCGATCATGTTCCCGCATATCTCCATCTTCTGCCTGACGGCGCGGCGGATGGGGCAGTTCCGCAAGACGGTCATCTTCTATCCGCTCTGCATCCTGGCGATCTGGCTGCCCTGCACGTTCCTCGGCCTCGCCGCCAACGCGATGACCGACGTTCCGGGTATCGAGTCGAAGCTCGAGGCGCGGGCGACCCTTGCCGCCGAGCAAGAGACGCTGTCGGCCGCGGAGACGGCCGATCTGCAGCGCGCGTCGGCCGGCGACGACGTGATCATCCTGATGCTGGAGCACTACGCCCCGCTCTGGCTGGCGGGACTGCTCGGCGCGGGCATCATGGCGGCGGTGATGGCCAGCGACTCGCAGATCCTGGCCCTGTCGACGATGTTCACCGAGGACGTGTTCGCCTACTACGGCGGGAAGGCGAGGTTCGGGTCCGCCGTGCAGGTGCAGATGGGCAGGCTGTTCGTCGTTCTGATCGCCCTCGTCGCGTACGTCATCGCGCTGCAGGCGCCGCCCGGCATCTTCGGCATCGCCGTGCAGTACGCGTTCTCGGGGTTCACCGCGCTGCTGCCGCTGCTGGTCGCGGCGCTCTTCTGGCGCGCGAGCACGAAGTGGGGCGCGCTGGCCGTGGTCATCTGGACCGCGGCGACCATGACGGCGATCGCCGTGCTGCAGGCGGTCGTGCCGGCGCCGGCTCCCGGAGCCGTCGTGCCGGTCTGGACGCTGGGCGGGATCGACGTCGTCACCCGTACCCCCGGTGGGACCGATGTTCTCGGCTATATGCCGGTCCTGCCGATGCTGCTCGGTTCGTCGCTGCTGATGGTCGCGGTGTCGTGGCTGACGCCGAAACCGGCCGCCGCGACGCTGGCCCGCTACTTCCCGGCGCGCTCGCTCTCGCCGGAGGCCTGACACGGGCGTGGACTGGCCCGCGTCAAGCATCAAGGGTACCGGCGTGTCCGAGAAAACGGACGTGGCATCGTGGCGCGTGCGAGGGTGCGCCTCGACGTCGCGCTACGTGGATGCGGTCGGCCTGTGGTGCACGCTGGGGTATGCGGTCCTCGCCGTGCTGGCTCGGCAGCCAGGCGAGCCCGACCTGCCGGTGTTCTTCCTGCTCGTTGCGTGGACCGGCCTGCCGGTCTTCGGCCTCTACCTGTATTTTCACCGGCGCGGCGACCCGTTTCCGCTCGGCCGCCTGATCCTCTGGGCGGTGGCCTTCCGGCTGTGCGGCCTGGCCGGCGGGCCGTTCTACGAGGACGACTTCTACCGCTACCTGTGGGACGCCTATCGGTTTGCGACCACCGGCACGCCGTACGGCGCAGCGCCGGAGGCGTTCTTCGTCGATCCGGGCGTTCCAGTGCTGTTCCAGGGCGTCCTGGACGGCATCAACTACCCGGAGCTGCCCACCATCTACGGGCCGACCACGCAACTCGTGTTCCTGCTCGGCTACTGGTTGCAGCCGGCCAGCGTCACGGCGTTGCAGGCGATCCTGATCGCGGTCGATCTCGCAACCGTCGCGCTGCTGCTACGCCTTGCGCCGCCGGTCAACGTCATGCTCTATGCGTGGTGTCCGCTGGTCGTCAAGGAGATCGCCTTCACGGCGCATCCGGACGGCGCCGGGGTCTGTCTTCTGTTGGCGGCCATCGTGCTGGCGCGAAATCGCCGCTGGCGGACCGCCGCGGTCTGTCTGGGGTTGGCCGCGGGAGCCAAGGCATTCGGGCTCGTGCTGGCGCCGCTGGTGCTGGCCGGTGCGCGCGTAAGGCACTGGTTCCTGTTCGGCGCCACGCTGGCCGCGCTGTACGGCCCGTTCGCACTGCGCGGTGGGACCGACCTCGCGTCGTTGCAGGTCTTCGCACGGGATTGGGAGTTCAACTCGGCGCTGTTCGGACTGCTGGCGAGCGTGGTGCCCCGCTTCGAGGCCAGGCTTATCCTGGGGCTCGCGTTCGTCGCGTGCTGGGGATGCTACAATTTTGTGTACCTACGTAGAGGTGCTGACGAAATTCCAAGAGGCGACTGGGTATATGGCGCGTTGCTCGCGGCGTCTCCGGTGATCAATCCGTGGTACCTCCTCTGGCTGTTGCCCTTCGCGGCGGTTTTTCCCAGCGTCTGGTCCTGGACGGCCTCGGTCGCCATCCTCCTGAGCTACGTCACCGGACTCAACATGCAGGACTACGAGATGCATCCGTACGCTCAGCCGCTATGGGCGCGCTGGCTGCAGTTCGGTCTGATTCTCGCGGGGCTCGGCTACGATCTGGTCAGGCGCCGGTGGTCCGGCTTCGTCGGTCCGGTCGACGTCGCACGCGGGTGACCGCAACCATGTACGAGGGATTGACCGTCGCAGCGGTGATTCCGGCGCGTGACGAAGCGGAGAACATCGGCGAGGTGGTCGGTGGGCTGCTGGCTCTGCGCACGGCGGCCGGGCAACGTGTCATGGATGACATCGTCGTGTGCGACAACGGCTCCACCGACGCCACCGCGGAGCGGGCGCGTGCGGCGGGGGCGCGCGTGGCCGTCGAGGGGACGCCCGGCTACGGCCGTGCGTGTCTGACCGCCATCGCCGCGCTCCGCCCCGTGGACGTGGTCCTGTTCGTGGATGGCGACCAGTCGTGCGAGCTCCGGCAGACCCTCGACCTGCTGCGTGCAACGGCGGACGGGGCCGACCTGGTGATCGGTTCACGCGTGCTGGGACGCATGGAGCCCGGGGCTCTCTCGCCGCCGCAGGTCGCGGGCAACCGGGTGGCGTCGCTGCTCATCCGGCTGCTCTGGGGACGGCGGGTGACCGATCTCGGTCCCTTTCGGGCCATCCGCGCGGACGCCCTGCGCCGGCTCGACATGCGCGACACCGCCTACGGTTGGACGGTGGAGATGCAGATCAAGGCGATCCAGATGCACATGCGGATCGTCGAGACGCCGGTGGACTCCCGGCGGCGGCGTTTCGGCCGGTCGAAGGTCGGCGGGACCGTCAAGGGCGTCATCGGGGCAAGCGCCGGCATTCTCGGGATGATTCTCCGACTCCGCAGCCGTCGCGTGACGTTCCGGCCGACCGGAAGAACGTGACCGGTAGTACGTTCTATTCTCTTTGTTGTCTACGTGCTTGGCATAATGTGGGTACGCCAACTGGTCGACGCTCGGGGGGGTAGTTCGATGCGGGTTGGGAGGAGGGGCAGGATGGTGCGGGCGACGAGTGCTCCCGAGGCGCAGGACCAACGAGGAAGAGCGACCATGCAGGCAACGCGGACATGGGGAGCATCGGCGCCGGTGCGGCGGGGTCGGCGCATCCTCCTGGCGCTGCTCGGCGCGACGCTGATCGCCGCCGCCTGCGGCGCGCCGGAACCGGAAGAGATTGCGGGCTGGGACGCCAGCGACGAGACCAGCGACGAGCGCGTCGATCACGGCGCCTGGCAGGACATCCTGGACGGCTATGTCGCAGCCGACGAGTCGGGCGTCAATCTCGTCGACTACGAGGCGCTCCAGGCCAATGCCGGGGACGCCGCGAAGCTGGCCCGCTATCTCGACTACCTGCAGGGGCTCGATCCCCGCGGCTACAGCCGCGCCGAGCAGATGGCGTACTGGATCAACCTCTACAACGCGCTGACGGTCAAGGTCGTGCTGGACGCGTATCCGGTGGAGACCATCCGGGACATCCACGAGGGCGTGGTTCCCTACACCGGTCCGTGGGACGACGTCCACGCCAACGTCGCCGGCGAGGATCTGACGCTCAACCACATGGAGCACGGCATCCTCCGCCCCATCTGGCAGGACGAGCGGATTCACTACGCGGTGAACTGCGCGGCCTACGGCTGCCCGCACCTGCTCGATACGGCCTTCACCGCCGCCAACACCGAGGAGCTGCTGGACGCCGGCGCACGGGACTACGTCAACAACGCGCGCGGCGTCGATGTCGTCGACGAGGACTTCATCGTCATCTCGAGCATCTACGACTGGTACGCCGAGGACTTCGGCGACACCGAGCCATCGGTGATGGAGCACCTGGTCGAGCACGCCGAGGACGATCTCGAGGGATTCCTGGAGGGCTTCGAAGGGGCCCTGGAGTACGACTACGACTGGAGTCTGAACCGGCGGCAGCGCTGATCCGAACCGCGTGCCCGCTGCCGTAGCGGCGGTTCAGCGGATGTCGGCTCTCGCGGGTACAAATGAAATACCGTTGAGCACGTAAATCGACCGACATCGGCGACTGAAGGAGGAATGAAATGAAGCGAACCATATTCGTTGGCGTGCTGTTGGCTGCCGGAATCCTGCTGCTTCACGGTTGGGCCGAGGCGTCCGGCTCCATCGGGGCCGGCGCCGGCAAGGTGAGCCCGCGCGCCGCGTACTCGCAGGGCAAGGCGCTCACGTTCGACGCGCTCGTCTGCAACGGCTGTCCGGTGCAGCGGCTCGACCGCAACCGGGCCGAGAGTCTGAGAGCCGACCTCGAAGCGGCGCATTCTGCCGGCGATGCCACGGCGGAAGTCACCGCGCTGTGCGGCGGCGCAGCCGTGCAGGGCGACGAGTGCACGCTCAAGATGGAGCTGGTGTACTACTTCCTGACGCGCCGCTACAAGCTCGGCTAGCCGAGCTTGTAGCGGCAGCCATTAATCGACCCCGAGACCAGGAGAATCGCAACTGATGTTCCATGATCTTCGTTCGTTCGTGACCGTTGCTGCCGTTGGGGCATTGGTCGCCAGCCTGTCCGCCCAGCCCGCGTTCGCCCAGGGCACACCCTGGATCGCCGAACCGGGGACCGGCACCATCAGCCTTACCTACGCCAACCAGAGCGCCAAGGAGTTCTGGCGGCCCGTCGACGGCTCGGTCATGAAGGTAACGGGGCCGCTGGGAGACACCGGCAAGCTGGCGCAGAACACGATGTGGTTCGCCGCCAACTACGCGGTGAACGACTTCGTGGCCCTCGATATCCAGTCGGCGTTCGCGTCCAGTTCCGTCAAGGGCACCGCGGCTGTTTCCGGTCCTCTTGCCGGCAGCAAGGAGGGCTACAGCGGGCTGTTCGACTCCAACATCGCCCTGACCTTCCGGGTGGTCGACGAACTGATCAGCAACGCGCCGAGCGTGGCCGTGCGAATCGGCGGCATCGTGGCCGGTCCGTACGACACCGGCTACATCAACTCGCTGGGAGACGGCGGCCACGGGTTGGAGACGTCGCTCATCATCGGCAAGTTCGGCAGTGCGGCCGGGTTCTCGGCCGAGCTCGGTTTCCGGATGCGCGGCAGCACGGAAGTCAACACCCAGGCCGTGGGCGGAGCCATGGCGTCGGGCGAGACGGTCGACGTCCCCAACGACATGTTCGTGAACCTGGGCCTGTTCATTCCGGCCGGTAGCGCGGTCACGCTCGGCGTCGACTATCGCATGGTCAATGCGCTGAGCGGCATCGACATCGGCCAACCCATGGCATTCTCCCCGAGCCGGTTTCCCGCGCTCGAGGAAGACGCGCACATCGTGGGCGGGCGGCTGCTGGCCAACGTCACCGACACCGTCAACCTGAACGTCTTCTTCGGACAGGTGGTGGCAGGCAACAACACCGCCGTGTCGCGGATCTTCGGCGTCGGTGTCGGCTTCGGCTTCGGCGGCGGCGGCTTCGATTTCTGATCGAGCAAGGGTCGTCTCGGGTCCTTCGGGACGACCCTTCTTTCGCCTATTCCCGTTCGGCCCTGAGCTGCCGCACCAGGCTGTGCAAGTCGCCGAGGACCCAGATATCGGCGATTCGACCGTCGCGGGTCTCGAAGCGGGCGGCTCCTTCGTACGCGATCCGCTGTCCCGTCGCGGGCAGCCCGAACAGCGCCCCCCGATGCGTACCGTGGCAGTGCAGGCGGACGAACGCTGAGCCGCCCACGGCGTCCACCACCACCTCGTCGATGGCCTGCTCGAAGTCGGGAAATGCGCCGCGCACCAGCTCCAGGTAGGCGGCGAACGCGGCGTGGCCGCCGGAGTGGCGGCCCAGCGCGCCGCGCACCGTAACGTCCTCGGTCAGGAGGACCGGGATGAGCGTCGTGTCGAACCGGTTCCAGAGGTCGTCGTAGAAGCGTCGGACCAGCGTCTCGACCGTAGCGGTCACGTCAGTGCCGATCTCAGGACGGTGATACCTCGCTCGGGAACCGCTCGTCGAGCGTGAAGACCGCGGCGCCGTCGGCCCGCGCGGCCGCCCAGATCTCACTTGGATGCGTGGGCGGCGCCTGTCCGCGCCGCGTCGTTCCAGCCCCGCTCCCGAGCCGCGTGCCAGGCATCCCCCGGCGGAACATGCGCCTTGACGAAGGGCGCCAGGGAGCCCTTGAGGGACTCGCGGTGGTCCGGCGGCAGGAAGTGAATCTCGACGTGGTCGTCGACCAGGCGCTGGAGAGAGATCCAGCCGGGGGCGATGCCGAGTGAATCGCGAATGTCCTTCGCGATGACCACCTGACCCTTTGTTCCCACTACATTCGGCACGGTATGATTTGGTTGTTCAAGTATAACGGCATCGGCAGTCGGGGTCGTCGCAGACGCGCTTGTGTCCGTAGCGGCTCAGTCGGAGAGCACGGACTGCCGGAAGCCGCCCAGCCCGGCGAACCGCGCCCGCTCGCCCAGCTCGTGCTCGATGCGCAGCAGGCGGTTGAACTTTGCGGTCCGCTCCCCGCGGCAGCCCGACCCGGTCTTGATGTGGCCGCAGCCGGTGGCGACCGCGAGGTCGGCGATGAACGTGTCCTCCGTTTCGCCGGAGCGGTGCGACATGTAGGCGCCGTAGCCGTTGCGCTGTGCCAGGCGCACGGTGTCCAGGGTCTCCGAGACGGTCCCGATCTGGTTCAGCTTGACGAGAATCGAGTTGCCGGCGCCGCTGTCGATGCCGCGCTGCAGAATGGCGGGGTTCGTGCAGAAGAGGTCGTCGCCGACCAGCTCGATCTTCGGTCCGAGTGTCGCGGTGATCCGCGTCCAGCCATCCCAGTCGTTCTCGGCCAGCGCGTCCTCGATGAGCACGATGGGGTAGCGGTCGATCCACCCGCTCCAGAGCTCGATCATCTGCGCGGTGCTGCGCGCCGACTGGTCGGACTTGAACGCGACGTAGGAACCGTCTCGCCACATCTCGCTGGTCGCCGGGTCGAGGCAGATCGCGATGTCGGCCCCCGGACGGTAGCCTGCCTTCTCGATAGCTTCCAGGATCAACTCGACCGCCTCTTCGTTGCTCGCCAAGTCGGGGGCGAAGCCCCCCTCGTCGCCGATGCCGGTCGACTTGCCGCGGCTCTTGAGCAACGCCCGCAGGGCATGGAAGGCCTCGATGCCCATCCGCAGCGCCTCGGCGAACGACGGCGCGTTGTGCGGGGCGATCTTGAACTCCTGGAAATCGACGGTGTTGTCAGCATGCTGCCCGCCGTTGATGACGTTGAGGCAGGGGACCGGCAGCAGCGCCGCGTCGTCGCCGCCGAGATGCCGGTACAGGGGGACGCCCCCGGCCGCGGCCGCGGCGCGGGCCGCCGCCATCGACACGCCGAGAATCGCGTTGGCGCCGAGCCTGGACTTGTTCGGAGTGCCGTCGAGATCGATCATGCGCCGGTCGAGACCGCGCTGGTCGCCGGCGTCGTGGCCGGTCAGAGCGCGGTCGATCTCGCCGTTGACGTGGGCCACCGCCTGCTGAACTCCCTTGCCGCCGTAGCGTGCGCCGCCGTCCCGCAGCTCCGTCGCCTCACGTTCGCCGGTCGAGGCGCCGGATGGGACGCGGGCCTCGGCGACGGTGCCGTCGTCGAGATGGACGCGGGCCTCTACCGTCGGGTTGCCGCGGGAATCAATGACTTCGAGTGCGTCGACCGCCCGAATCTTCATGTCGCTACGTTCCTCCACTGACGTTTCAGGCGTGTTCCCGTGCAAGCGTATCGTTGAGCGCGATGCCGAACCCCGGTCCGTCGGGCACCGGCAGGATCCCGTCCGAAAAGCGCTCCGGCGGATCGATGAGGTCGCCGCGCCACGGCACCTCGTTCCACTGGTACTCCAGGATGTCGAAGTTCGAGAGCCCGGCGCAGACGCTGGCGGAGACCATCGTGCTGACCGGCCCGCTCGGGTTGTGCGGCGAGACGAGGACATCGTGCAGCTCGGCGACGGTGGCAATCCGGCCCAGCTCCGCCACGCCGCCGCAGTGCTTGACGTCGGGCATGATGATGTCGACCGCTCGCTCGCGGCAGAGTGCGGCGAAACCCTCGACCCCGAAGAGAAACTCGCCGCCCGCCATCGTCTGGCTGATGCCGTCCTTGATCGCCTTCGTGCTCTCCAGGTCGGTCGGCGGCACCGGCTCCTCGTACCACGACAGCGCCTGCGGCTCGAGTCGCTCGGCGACCTCGATCGCCAGCGGCACGTCGAAGTTGCTGTGGACGTCGATCTTCAGGTCGACTTCCGGACCGATGGCCGCCCGCATCGCCTCGATGCAGGCGATGCCGAGCTCGGTGGCCGCCTCTACCTCCGCGGCCGGGCGGGCGAGCGACGGGAAGCCGTCGAAAGGCGCCGCCTTGATGGCGCGGAAGCCGTCCGCCACTGCCTGCCGCGCATTGGCCGCGAAGCCGGCCGGCGTCCGATCCGCGGTAGCGCGGTTGATGTTGGCGTAGGCGGGCAACTCGTGCCGCAGCGCGCCGCCGGTCAGGTCGTAGGTCGGGGCCTGCAGCGCCTTGCCGACCAGATCCCACTGCGCCTGCTCGACCGCGCTGAACGCGGTAGCCAGCCGGCGGTCGCCCGCCGCCGCCCGCGGACGGCCCTGCTGCCGGTAACGTTGAATCTCGAACGGCGAGCGCTCGCGGACGAGCTCGAAGAACTCGGCGATCTCGGGGAAATCGGTCAGCCGTCCCATCGACGCTTCGCCCAGGCCCGTCATGCCGTCGTTGGTTGCGAGCCGCACGAAGATCCAGTTCGTCCGGGCGGTGGCCCGCACGACGATCAGCTCCATCCCGGTGATGCGGAGCCCCAGCTCGGCCTGCCCGAGCGGCAGGCGGGGCGTGGACGCAGAAGCGGTCGACACGGACGGCAGAGCGGCGAGCGCCGGGACGCTGCCGAGAAACGCGCGGCGCGAGAAGCGTGTGGTCATGGAGATCTCCTGCGGGGTGTATCTGCTGACGGACCGGAGCTCCGTGGGAAGCCCACTTCAAGCGGAGCTATTGTACGACGGCCGGTTGGACCGCACGGCCGCCGGCCCGGCGCCGGGCGCCCGGCGGGCGCGGATGCAGGGAAGGCGGACCGTCAGCGGCTCATCGAGTAGAGCACCACGTTGATGCCCAGGCCGTAGCCGTCGGGCGAGAACTGCTCGAAGAAGCGGGGGTCGTCGGCTTCCCGCTCCCACGCGTCGGCCACGTCGGTGTTGTGGGTCATCACCACGAGGAAGCGCCCGTGCTCGTCGCTGATCGCCCGAAAATGGGCCACGTCGCTGTCCCGCCCCCGTTCGGACGTCGTGCGTCCCCGTGACCGGTACCAGAACTGGATCGACGTGATCTGGGGCACCTTCTCGACATGTGTCAGCGCGCGAAACACCGGGTGGTCGAGCGGCACGTCGCGGATGGGGTACTGCGCCGGTGGCAGGACGCGGGAGATCTCGCTCACCCAGTGGTCCCAGGCGCGGGGGCCCCAGAAGTCGTCCACCCAGAGGAAGCCTCCCTTGAGCAGGTACTCGCGGAGCCGCGCGGCCTCCGCCGCGCTCATGCCGATCGTGCCGACGTCGGCCGCCATCACGAACGGGCAGTTGAACAACTGGTCGTCCGTCAGCCGCACGACCCAGTGGTTCGGATCGCCGCGGCGATCCTTGCTGACCTGGGTCGTCGTCAGGTCTTCGACCCGGTGCATCAGGTTGATGCCGGCGTACGGATAGTCGGTCGACCAGCCCATGCCGAGCGCCTCGTAGCGCACCTGGTCGTACATCAACTTGCAGAAGGTGAAGCCGCGGTCCGGCATCGAGGCGGGTGGGAAGCGCACGGGCATGTTGCCCTCCCCGACCCCCCAGCCCCACTGCGCCGCCGCCGCGGCGAGCAGACCGGACAGGAGCAGCAACGCCACCGCGAGCACACAGACCCGGCGCGCCATGGTTTCCACAGCATACCGCACCCGTCGCCACCTGCGGAGTGCAATTCCGGCGCCCGCCCCGGGTCGATCCGATGCGGACGATATGATTAGGGCCTTGGTAAACCCGGAGGAGAGGAACGAGAGCCCGATGACCAACCGCAAATCCATCTTCCTGAACGCACTCATCCTGACGGCGTGTGCGCTGCTCGCCGTGCCCGCGCTCGCGCAGCACGACCACGGCGGCGACGCCGGCGAGGCCGCGGCAGAGCTGCCGGAGAGCTTCAGCGAGCCGATGCCGCTCTACGAGACCGCCCTGGGCGACCACCACCATCACATCTCGTCGGAGAACGACAAGGCCCAGGCCTGGTTCGACCAGGGCTTCCGGCTGATGTACGCCTTCGGCAAGGACGACGCGGTGCGGTCCTTCCGCGAGTCGTGGAAGCACGACCCGGACTGCGCCATCTGCTATTGGGGAGAGGCGTGGGCATGGGGGTCGTACCTGAACGGTCCGATGCGTCCGTTCGAAGCGCCGCACGCGTACGCGGCGATGCAGGAGGCCGTGGCGCGCATCGACGGCGCGAGCGAGAAGGAGCGCGCCTACATCGCCGCGATCGCGACCCGCTACGTCGAGGACTTCGATCCGCAGACCCGGCGCGATCAGGACGCGGCCTACGCGGAGGCGATGCGGAAGCTGTCCGCGGCGTATCCCGACGACCTGGATGCGGTGACCCTTTACGGCGACGCGCTGTTCCTGCTGGAGCCGCGCCGCGGCACACGCGATCTGAACGATCCGAACGTGCAGCGGCTTCATGGCGTCCTCGAGAGCGTGCTCGATCGGGACATCACGCACCCGGGCGCTTGCCACCTCTACATCCACGCGACCGAGTCGACGGTCGACCCCGGCCGGGCGTCGGCGTGCGCCGAGCACCTGGGGAGCGAGATTCCGGGGGCCAGCCACATCAACCACATGCCGTCGCACACCTGGAACGAGATCGGCCGCTGGGCCGACGGCGTCCGCGCCAACCTGGACGCGTGGCACTCCGACCTCAAGGCGGAGGTGGGCGAGGGCGTCGCCATCTACCCGACCCACAACCTCCACATGCTGCTCTTCGCGGCGTCGATGGACGGGCAGGGCGCCATCGCGACTCAGGCAGGCAAGGACTACGCCAAGCTGACCGGCGACAGCGTGTTCCACGTGCTGACGCTCATCCGTTTCGGACGCTTCGACGAGGTGCTCGACGTGACGGCGCGGCCCGAGCAGGACGGTTCCGGCGGTCTCTGGGACTTCGCGCAGGGCTACGCCCGCTTGCGGACCGGCGACGCCGACTTCGCGCAGGTCTACCTCGACCGGGTGCTGAAGCTGGCCGAGGAGACCAACGCCCGCTTCCGCTTCGACTCGGCCGAGCTGCTGCTGAAGACGGTGGGCGGCATCCTGGAGGGTGAGATCCGGCGGGCCGGCGGCCACCTGCACGCGGCCCTCGAGGCGTTCGAGCGGGCCGTCGAGATCGAGGACCAGCTCGAGTACTCCGAGCCGGAGCCGCTGCCGTTCGCGGCGCGCCACTGGCTGGGCGCGGCGCTGCTGGAGGCCGGGCGCTTCGCCGATGCCGAGCGGGCCTACCGCGAGGAGCTGGAGGATCATCCGAACAACGGCTGGTCGCTGTTCGGCCTGCAGCAGGCGCTGGCAGCGCAGGGCAAGGCGTCGCCGGACGTGGCCGCCGAGTTCGAGAAGAGCTGGGCGCGGTCGGATACCTGGATGGCGGCGTCGCGGTTCTAGGAGCTTGAGCCGCAGAACGTCGTAGGCATGACGGACCGCCCGCAACTCAACCCGTTCGTTCCCGGCGCCGGCCAACTGCCGCCGTATCTGGCCGGACGGGACGCCGGGCAGAAGGCCCTGAGAGGCCTCCTGGCCTTCCTGCGGGCCGGCCGCGGCGCGCCGGGTGTCGCCGTGTTGACGGGGCCGCGGGGTAACGGCAAGGCGGCGCTCATGCGCTGGTTTCAGCAGGAGATCGAGGCCGGGAAGCCTGCCGTCGATGTGCTCTGGATGACGCCCGGCACGATCCGGGATCCGGACGCGCTGGCCACCGAGCTGACGCCGCCGGGCCGATTCAAGGGAGTGTTGTCGGATACGTTGTCCTTCTCCATCGGGCTGGACCGGGCCGGCTGGAAGCTGGGCGGCGGGTTTCGGTCCCTCGCCCGGCTGCTGGCGGCGCGCTGCCGGGCGCAGCCGCTGGTGCTGCTGCTGGACGAGGCGCATACGCTCGATCAGGCGGTGGGGCAGCCGTTGTTGAACGTCAGCCAGGAAGTGACGAGTGAAGCGCCGTTCCTGCTCGTGCTGGCGGGCACGCCGGGCTTGGCGGCCAGGCTGAACGCCCTGTCCGCGACTTTCTGGGACCGCTGCGAACTGCTCGGCGGCGGTCGGCTCACCCCGGACGCGGCAGGCGAGGCGTTGACGAAACCCATGGCGGCGCAGAATCCGGCGATCTCCTTTACGGACGCCGCCCTGGGGCAGGTGGTCGAATCCAGCCAGCACTATCCCTACTTTCTGCAGCTTTGGGGCGCGGCCCTGTGGGACGAGGCCCGGGACAACGGGGCCGAAGTCGTCGACAGCGCGCTGGTGGACCTGGTCCAACCCGCTGTGGAGCGCAGGACGACGGCTTACTACCAGAACCGCTACGGCGAGCTCAATCTCCGGCCGTTGCTGTCCGCGGCCAGAGCCGTGGCGGAGGCGTTCGCCGGGAGGGCGACGTTGACCGAGAACGAATTCACGCGCGTGATCGCCGACAGCCTGCCGGCGAATACCGATCCGGAGCGTCTGGACGCGCTCGACGCCGATCTCAGGGCACTCGGTTACGTCTGGATTCCGCCGGGCAGCACGGTACTCGAGGCGGGTATCCCCAGCTTGATGGATTTCGTGCGGGAGAAGGCGCTGGCAGGGTGAGCACTTCGGCGCCCGCGACGCTTCCCGAACGGGCGCCGCGCGTGGGCGAGCTGGTCCACGTCCGCTCGCGGCAGTGGCTTGTCGAGGAGGTGGTCGACCCGCCCGCACCGGGCGAGTCGCCGTGCGTACGCCTCGCCTGCGCGGACGACGACGCCCAGGGACAATCGCTGGAGGTCTTCTGGGACTACGAGATCGACCGGTGGATTCTGGAAGAAGAGGGCTGGGCCGGACTCGCCGCCAAGGGGTTCGACCCGCCGCGCTACTTCGCCGCCTTCTTCAATACACTGCGCTGGCACTGCACCACCGCGACGGACGCCAACCTGTTCCAGGCCCCGTTCCGCGCCGGCATCACGATTGACGCCTACCAGATGGAGCCGCTGCGCAAGGCCCTGCGGCTGCCGCGCGTCAATCTCTTCATCGCGGACGACACCGGCCTCGGCAAGACCATCGAGGCGGGCCTGATCGCCCGCGAGCTGCTCCTGCGCCGCAAGGCGAAGACGATCGTCGCCGCCGTGCCGCCGTCGGTGCTGGAACAGTGGAAGAGCGAGCTGGAGGATCGTTTCGGGCTGGTCTTCGTGATTCTCGACCGGAGCCATGTCTCCAGGATGCGCCGGGAACGCGGCTTCGGCGTCAACCTCTGGCGCACCCACAGCCGCTTTCTGGTCTCCCACAACCTGCTGATCGACCCCGCCTATGCTGACCCGATGCGCGAGTGGCTGGGGTCGATGTCGCCTGGCAGCCTGTTGATTCTGGACGAGGCGCACCATGCGGCACCGTCCTCAGGCGGGCGCTACGGCATCGAGACGGTTTTGATTCGCATATCGGAGACAGAGAGCGCGTATCGGCGTTGGTGTTGAGGTCCGTGGAAAGGCTGGGGGACTTCATGACGCTGGATCGGATACGGAAGTCGGTGCGGGTCTTTCAGCCTCCGCAGTTTTATGCTCGTTTGCCGCAGGGAAGCCGGCTGCGCGGCACCTTCGACAGCATCAGGCAAGTCGGCGAGGGAAGAGGAGCGACGGAGTGGCGACGGGGGTCGCGTTCGGCGGCCGCGGCGCGGGAACAGCCGCGATGAAGCGACCGCAGAGACGCAGCAGACCAAGGCGGAGAATCAGGCTGTTGGCTGTCGGCGCTGTGGGTAGGGATGAGCTGGCGCGCATGGAAACGATGGCGACGTACCGTCCCAGCCCGTACCACAAGTCCGGTTCTTCCGCCGCCGGCTTGGGGTCCGCTCCGGCGCCTCGTCCTGACAAGACGATCTGCGACCGTCCGCTGCCGAGGAGCGGGCGGAACGCCGCCGACCTGCTGAAGTCCGGGTTTCGCCGCGGAATGGTGAGCGAACGACGGCGTGGAGACTGGCCGCAGAACGTTTGGGCCGTCGATGAGGAGGGGGTAGTCTACGAAGGGCAACTCGGCAATCTCGAAATGGGAGAGTATCACGGCTATCCGATGAAGCAGGATGACGGTTTTGCCGGGTTCATCCGGGCCGAGTGGAAGAGGCGGGGGACATGATGCTTGAGGTCGAGGCCGCTTGGTGTCGGAAGGTGGGCGAGGACATCGCGGGGATGCCGGGGACCGTGGAGGACGAGGCGACCTTGGCGGAGATTGGCGTGGCCGTCGAACGAGTGACGCTGACGAGGACGGTGGATGATCGCACCGGGCCGGCGCGTAGCGGCGGAAGGCTGTCGGCCCACAGACTGGCCGAATGGTTGATGTGGCACTGGTGGCGCTTGCGCTGGGAGCCGTCTCATCAGAATGCCCGGCTCGATCGGCGCATCGGGTGGCGTCAGGCCCACGAGCTGGCGAGCATCGGGGGCGGGTGGCTGTGGCCGAACGTCACGATCACATGTGACGGTGTCCGGGTGGTGCTGGATGCGCGACCGTCGCCGGAGGTTTGGACGGAGCCACTGCGTTACGTTACGAGTCGACGGGTCGTGGTTCCGGCGGAGGCGTTCGAAGCCGGTGTGGACGACTTCCTGCAGCGCGTGCTGTCGCGGCTGGACGAGTGGTCGCTCCCGGAGACCGACCTCGGTGTCGCATGGCGGGAACTGGCGGCGGAGCGTGCCGATCCGGAACTGGTCCGACACAGGCGGATCGAGGCGTATCTCGGCTGCGATGTCGATGACGCGGACCCGCAGCAGGTCGAGCAGGTGATCGTGGATGGGCGGACGTTGGGGGAGGGCGCCATGTTCGAGGTCGCGGCCGATCGGTTCTTGACCGCGACCGAGTTTCTGGACGCGGCGCGCCGGGTCGGTTTCGACGCCGACCCGGACGCTCGCGTGACAGCGCCCGTGAATGTCGGGAACGGGGGTGGTGAACGGGCTGCGTGGGAGGTCGGCGTCGAAGCGGCGTCTGCGCTGCGGCGCCGGGAACGACTGGGCGACGGTGCGATATCGGATCAACGGCTGGCCGATCTCTGCGCCGTCGATACACGCGCGTTTCGCGCCGCGAACACCCGTGTGGACATGGCTTTCGCGCTCGACGACCGGCGCGCGGGATGCCGCATCGTCCTGCGATCGCGCTGGCGGACTGGAAGGCGATTCGAGGCTGCGCGGCTGCTCGCCGACAGCCTGCTGGTCGGAACGGACGACAGGCTGCGACCGGCGACCGGCGCCGCCACCTACCGACAGAAGACGCAGCGTGCGTTCGCCGCCGAGCTACTGTGTCCGGTCGAGACCCTCCTCGACGTACTGGCGGACGACTTCTCGGAGGACGCGCGGACAACTGCGGCCGAACAATTCGGCGTGTCCCCGCTAGCGGTCACGGCGGTGTTGGCGAACAACGGCTTCGCGGATTGGGAGGATGTCAGGGATCCGGATGTTGGCCTGCCCGCGCGATCGGGCCGAACGCCGGACCCCGGTCCGAGACATTCCGCGCCGCGAGTGGACGTCCGATGAATAACGTGTCGGCGAAAGATGCAACATCGAACGGACGCATGGATGACGACATCTTCGCGAGCACCGTCGTCGAGACCGTTATCCCGCGCGGCGTGCACGCGTATCTCGCTGCGCACGGGTGGACCAGGACGGGTCCGTACCGCATCGACCGGGGCGACGTGTACCGACGGTCCGGCGACCGAGAGACGGTTCTCGTTCCGGCATCCACCAAGTTCGCGGACTATCCGATTCGCATCCTCCAGCTTGCCGAAATCGTGGGACGGACGGAGGACCGCCGCCCCTCCGCAGTTCTCGCCGACCTGTCGCTGGCTGCCGTGGACCTGATTCGCGTCCGCCTGCCCAGGAGTTACGAGGATCACTCGCTCGCGCTCGATACCGGTGTCGACCTGCTCTCCGGATCCCGCAAGTTGCTCCTCGCCGCCGCCTGCTCCGCGGTTCGTCCGCAAGGCCGATTCCGCGCAGGGCGTCATGAACGGGCGTCCACCTACATCGCCAGCGTCCGGTTGGGACAGACCGAGCCAGGCAGCTTTGTCGTCAACCTGCGGGTTCCCGTTTCTCCGTCGCTGGCGGAGCCGGATCAGACCCACCTGTTCGCGCCACCGTTCGAACGCCGTGCCAACCGCACGCTCGTCGCCGGGCTTCGAGCAGCGCGCGAGGTCACGGATCTGGTCAATCGCGGGGACCATATTCGGGCCTTCGACCAACGAGTTCCGGACGGAGTCAGTGCGAACCTGTGCACGGCCGTCGCCGAGTTGATCGACGTCGGTGGCGGGCTGGAAGTATCCGTCAGTTGGGCGCTGACGCGACCCGAAAGCGAGGAACACGACGAGCAGCGCGTGACCGTGACCTTTCAGCCGCCGGACGCTCCGGTGCTCCGCGAGGCGGCACAGATCCTGAGCGACCGGCAGGAACGGGTCGACGAGCGCATCGATGGCTGCGTGTCCGCGCTCGCCCGCGACCAATCCGAGCCAGAAGGCCGGGCAACCATCAAGGCGGTAGTCGACGGCGCGTTGGCGTCGGTCAAGGCGGACTTCAGTCCCTCCGAATACAGCAGGATAGTGAGAGCGCACGACAACCGCTGGAGCGTGTCGCTCGAAGGCGACCTGCGGCGCGAAGGGCACCGCTGGCATCTGTCGAACCCGCGCGATCTGACGGTGATGGACGACAGTGACGTGTGAACGCGCGATGAACGAAGACGCGCGGCGGTTGGCCGGCGCATCGCGGGACCGGTGACGAGTGACCGCAAGGAAACTACATGCCTGACGATGCACCAACCACGCCATCCGACCGCGGCTCGAGACATGTGGACCGATGGGTGACCGATACCTGGGAAGGTCACGTCCACGTCGTGCTTCTGATTCTGGAATCAGTTGCGCTTTCGTTCATGATCATCTGCGCGTTTCAAGAACTCATTCCGGAGGCCATCGGCAGTGGTGGAGATTCCGGCCAACCAGTTCCGCCCTCGAGCCAGCCGTCGGCGGCGACGGCCGGCGCGAACGTCGGACAGTCAGCTCTGACTCTCCTGCAGCTCGTCGCATGGGGAGGCGCATTGGGCGGATTCCTGCACATGATCACCTCTTTCGTCGGCGCCTTGGACGAAGGCCCGCTGTACAGGAGTCGCTTTCTTCGTCTGGCGTTCCGGCCCGTCGTGGGCGGAGGTCTGGCCGTGGTGGTGTACTTCGTACTGCAGACCGGCCTGCTGTCCCCCGTTTCCTCTACCCCGTCCGGAGCAGCCGGAGCCGGGACCGTGGCCAACAACGCGACCGACGTCTACCGGACGCTGGCAATAGCCTGCCTCACGGGACTGTTCGCTCGCCGAGCGATGGATAAGCTTCGGGAGGTCTTCTTCATGCTGTTTCAACCGAAGAACCAAGCCGGGCAAGGAGGGCAGGGGCCCAACGCCACATAGTGAGCTGTCAGGTGGACGGGAACAGGTGCGATGAAGCGAAGGTGTTGGCGAACAACGGCTACTTGGACTGGGCAGAGGTCAGGGATTCGGATGTTCGCCCGCCTGCATTGTGGAACCGAACGCCGGATACAGGCCCGACGAAGTCTGTGCCGCGTGGAGACGTCGGATGAGTGACAGAGCGGGCGTAACACCCGTGGCGATCCGCTCGCAGCCCCGGCCGTCGAAACTGTATCCAGTCCTCTGGCGTTTTGCGGCCGAGCGCCAGCGCATCTACCTGCGGCGGTTGGCCGGGGAGATCGGACCCTGGACGGACGACCCGGTGCTGTCGGCGTACCGGTTCACGAACGCTTTCCGCGCCGCGGACCGGGTAAGCCAGTACCTGATCCGGTTGGCGTATGCGGATTCCTTCGCGAGTGATCAAACGCTGTTCCTGCGGACCCTGCTGTTCAAGATCTTCAACCGGATCGACACGTGGGAGTACATCGTCCGGAATCTCGGGCCGCCTGTCGCCTTTCATTTCGACTATGCGGCTTGTGACGAGCTGCTCGGTGCACGCCTCCGCGCCGGCACTCCGATCTATTCGGCTGCCTACATCATGCCGTCTGGAGGCCGTCGCGGCGTTCCCAAGCATCGCGCACACCTCCGCCTGATTCGCGACATGGTCGCCTACGGGTTGCCGCAACGGGTCATGCAGGCGCGTTCGCTGGAGGATGCGTACACGCTGTTGCGCGGTTGCAGGACGCTGGGACCCTTCCTGGCGTTTCAGTACGCCATCGATCTCAACTACACGGCTCTGACGTCGCACGCGGAGCACGAGTTCGTGGTGGCCGGCCCCGGAGCACGGGACGGGCTCTGGAAGTGCTTCGATTCGATCGGAGACTACACGCTCGCCGAGGCCATCCTCTGGCTGACCGAGCGGCAGGAGGAGGAGTTCGAGCGGTACGGTCTGCGTTTCGACGGCCTCTGGGGCCGACCGTTGCAGCCGATCGACGTGCAGAACCTGCTCTGCGAGGTATCGAAATACACCCGGGTCACCCATCCGGGGATCGAGGGACGATCCGGCCGCACTCGCATCAAGCAGCGATTCAAGGCGGCCGGCGTCTCGCCCAGGCCGTTCTTTCCGCCGAAGTGGGGATTGAATCGGCGCATCGACGAGTGGTTCGGTGCCGGCTGCCCGCTATGAACCCTACGGCGCGGCGAAGGACTCGACCGATTGTCTTGCCGTCTGGCGACCGCTCGGCGCCGCGTAGCGGAGGTTGCGGTTGTCCAGGTCCACGGTCACCGTACCGCCACCGTTGTCCCGAAGGGCCCGGAAGACGCGGTAGCCATTGAGGATGGCCTCCTCCCACTGCCACAGCGGCACCGCTTCCACTTCGAAACCGCGCACGAACTCGCTGATGGTCTTGAGCAAGTCGTAGTCGACATGGTCGATGCCGTCGTAGAAGCGTGTCTCCTTCGCTCGGCTGAAGACGGTCGCCGACACCGCCTCCTCGATGATCCTCGCCCGCGCGCCGTCCTCGTTCTCATCCACACGGGGATTGCTCTTTCGCTTGCAGTTCAACAGGACGCGCAGGATCGGCGACCATCCCAGGTACACTGCGTGCGCGAGATGGAATATGTCGTGGAACCTGTAGAAATCGGGCTCGTCGATGTTGTCGGTGAGACGATCTCCGAGATTCAGTCCGTTGCAGCGCAAGAGAACGATCTGCTTCCCGCCACGATCGAGCTGCCGGAACTCGACGTTGAGCATGCGCGGAAGTTGCTCTTCTTCGTCGAAGACGTCGTCGAACAAGGGAACGAACTCCCGAACCGGGGGCCATCGGCTCTCCGTTTTCTCCAGGTTCCTGCGTGCGGCGTCGCGCAGGTCGACGTGCATTGCGCAGGCGACTCGCAGAAGAGCCCGCCAGATCGTACCAAGCTGCGATGCGGCGACGTTGTCGGTCTTCTGTTGCAGCGTGACGAGAAGTGCGCCAGCCGCGCCGCCAAGCGTCAACGCTTCGGTCATTGCGTCGGCGTCACCGGGTTGGCCGAGAGCGCGTCCAGCCAGCGCGTCCAGCTTCTGCAACTCGGATGGAGCCAGAACGGTCACCAGACGAGCGAAGTACCAAAGAAGATCGCCGATCTCTTCGACGAGCCGGTTTCGATAGGACGGGTAGGCTGCGGTCTCGCGCTCTGCCTTCTTCAGCTCGGTGAGTACGCTGCCGGTCTCGCCGAAGAGTCCCGTAGCGCGAGAAGAGCGACATGATCGGGTCGGCCAGCGAGCTGATCCGTCTGCTTGGCGTCGTTACAGTAGTCAGTGAGCCACGGCATCGTTCGTCTCTTTCCGTACTTCGGTTCGGCGGAGATCGCGCAGGAGCATCCGCATCCTGGCTTTCGACTCGTTCAGGTATGCGTACGAAGAATGAACCACCAGGCTGCCAGTGCCTCCGCCCACCTCATGCGCGACACAATCCTGCAGCCTTGCGAGACCGAGCAGGTTGCCCGGAACCTTGTAGCGATAGTCATGGCTTCGGTAGAAGGCAGTCAAATGGACTGCGCCGTCGAAGAGTTTGAAAGACAGGTGTGAAAGGTGATCTCGCTTTGCATCTTTTCGATCATCTGGCGCAAGGGATTGATGTACTTGTCGTTCGCGGTCCGCCGCCGGACCAGGCGATAGGCGTAGGTGCCCCAACGGATCGACGGGTGCTTCTTGATCGCCGGATAGACCTTCTCGGGATAGAAATCCAGCACCCCCCGAAGACCGCGGCGGCGGTACTCGACCCCGGGGAAGATCGTTTCCGCGACGGTGTGCATCGGAAACTGGCTCTCGTCGGCCAGGAACTCGTCGATCGCACGGTTGCTGCCGCCGGTCAGCGGCGATTCAATCGCCAGGGTCAGATTGAGCATGGGGCCGTACTCCAGCAGGTAGTCCGCCGCCTGCATCCAGGCGTCGAGGCGGGTGTCGGCTTCGATCAGTTTCGCCATCACTTCACCTCGGCCGTCAACACCAGCACGCCACGCAGGTGCTGAGACATGAAGGAATCGTCGAGCCAGGCATGGCCCGCGTCGGCCCATTCCGTTCCCCAGCTATTGCGGATGAGGAAGCTGCGCGTCGTGTGCGTCGTACCGATTCCGACGGCCACTACCGCATGAAGTCCGCGAATCGGACCGGTTGGGGACATGATCCACGGCGGTGCGGGAGAGTAGAAGGCATCCGTCGTCGAGATTCCCAGAACGGGAACGTGGCCGGCGTCCAGTAGCGTTTCGACCTCATCCGGACTCTGCTCCGCCGAGGTGCTTTGTCGTCGATACAGTGCCAAGTCCGTGGGCGGTGCCCATGCCAGCGGTGGTTCGTCCACGTGATACGGGCAATCCGTCTCGGTCGGCTGTCCGGGATCGAGAAGTGCATGGGACACGTTCGAGAAGTCGACACCCGCGTGTGTGCCGTCGTTTCCCGAGGCGAAATAGTGCAGGTACTCGGGCGACAGAGCTATCGTCGATCCGCGGGCATGCTCGTGCGCTGTGGTGGACGCATGTGCGAGGCAGGTCGGACGGCCACCCTGATCGCGAACCGGGCCGAGCCGGGGGCGATAGTCGAGACGGATGGTGACGTTCATGCGACTTGTTCCAAGACTTCGCACTTGGTGCGGCGCGCCCAACCGTCACGTTCTTTTCCGTGCCCGTCGATGTCGATCTCGATGCGTGCCAGAACGGCGCGGCTCCACGGCCGGATGTGTTCGAAGACGAGTTGATGCACGCCTGGCGCCCGAAACCTGACGTACACCACCCGCCCGGATCGCGCGCCGTACGCATGGTCGAGATCCGGCGATCGCTCGTCGACGATCTCGGTCTCCGCATTCGCGTCGACGAGACGCCAGACGTAGCCGGCGGAGGCGTGGTCCTGAACACGGACCGCGAACAGGTCGTCGGACCCGGCTTCGAGGAACGTCTGGCTGTCGGCCTCCGTGAGCGCCCACACGTCCGCCCAGGAATTCGTGATCGATCCCGTCGGCGCCAGGGCACGCTTCAGATCCTTGACGGATGTGGCCTGGAGTCGGTCGGCTTCCTGGCGCGTCAGGACATCGGACGTGACCAGAGCCCAGCACGCCGCCTGGTAGCTGATGCCGAGGCGCAGCGAGAGCTGATAGATGTTGCCGGGTTGACGGAGCTTGTCCCTGGTCCATCCCTGACGCTTCGCGGAGGCGAGCAGGAGGCGCTTCGGAGCAAGCAGCTCGGAGGCGAACGTGTCCGCCGCCGCCTCCTGCGGCGGTCGCGATGCCGGTGCGTTTCGTCCCGCGAATCCGATCGCCTTGTCTAGGCTCGTTTGGTGGCCCAGCAACAGGTGGCCGAGTTCATGAGCGAGCGTGAATCGCTGCACCGGCAACCCGAGCTTGGTGGTCACGATGATGCCGCGCTCCTCGTCGTTGACAGTGATGAACGCGCCCCACAGCTTGTCCAAAGGCCGGAACAGTAGCGGGATGCTCCGTGCCGCGACCGCTCCGATGATGTCGAAGCTGGTGCGGGCGCCGCTCGGCGAGTCGGCGAACACGGTCGCGGCCTCGCTGACCGCGCGCAGTATTTCGGCGCGCTTGGTCATTTCGTTTTCCTCGATCTCAGGAACTGGGCGAAACGCAGCACCTCCTTACGGTCCGTCTTCGAGAGATCGGCGGCGGCGCGCGCCAGCAGACTGACCGACTCCGCTTCCGACGCCTCCCGTTCGTGGCCCGCGAGGCTCTCCATCGTCGTCTGATACAGCTTGGCCAGTCGACTGAACTCCGCGGCGGTGACGCGTCGCGCTCCGCTCTCGATGAGAGAGACCGCTGACCGCGGCACGCCGAGATGGCGGGCGACCTCTTCCTGGGATAGTCCGCGGTACACGCGGGCCTCCTTGAGGCGTTCGCTGAGAATGGCCTGAATGCTCCGGTCGTCGCTCATGACTCGACCTCCCGCGGGTGCGTTCCGCCGACTCGGAAGAGCCCGTCATCTTCCGAAGACGAGGTCCTGTATCGCGTCGTCGATGCTGGGGTACCCGCCAGGACGAATGCGACGGACGTTGAATGGGCGTCCTTCGTGCTTCTCGAAGATTGGCGCCATCCGAGCGACGGTCTTGGAGTCGACGGTCGGCATGGATCCCCATAGATCCGCGCTCGACATGTCGCCACCAGTAACCTGTGCGTCCCAGTCTGCTTGCTCCTCTTCCCAGCCTGTGCGCAAATCTGCAGCCAGCCGCGCGCGGGTGTCGGCATCCGCTGGCGAGGGTCGGGTCGCGATCTGCGGCAACATGGTCTGCGCTATTCTTGTTCGATATTAGCACATGAATGTCCGATAGCCGAACCGGGGTCGGGTCGGCAGGCTGTTCGCGAGGAGGCCTCAGATCACGTCAGGATGGCCGTGCACAGGCTGCCGACACGATCCACGATGGCACGGCGATGGAGCAGCGCATGTCGAGCGTGATGCCGCATGCGCGAGCGACGCCGCGACTGCAAGACGAGTCATGCCGGAGCCACGACACCGCGACATCGGCGAAGCCGAGCCGGTGTCGGAGAATTGGGTGCAGGGCCTTGTACGCAGCTTCCTTGGCGGAAAAGACGATGGTGCGTCCCGCGGCGTCCGAGACTGACCACGGCTGTTCGGCTGCGTTCAATCCAGGGATCGCGGGCGCGCCGTCTCCATCCAGCCGTTCGACATCGATGCCGATCGAGGGCGCTCGGTCGATCGACGTAATCGCCGCCACGACCGTCGTGCCCTTGTGACTTACGCTGCCGGTATAGCCTTTCGGCCATTCCCGTGCCCCGGAGGCGAGCCGCGCTGACTCGATGGCGCGAATCCCGAGGCGCACCAGGAGATCCGTAAGGCACGAGCCCGTCGCCTCTCGTCTGGCGGTCTCCAGCAGCCCGGCACGTTCAGGCGACCTGACGGTGCCTGGATGCGGCAACCAATGCGCGAATGATCCCCCGGCCACGCTGGCCTCAGGCATCAGGCGCTTCAATTCGTCGACGAGCGGATCGGCTCGGAGATCCAGGCTTTCTCCTGTTGAACTGCAACCGTTTGGTCTAGGGCCTGTTAACACTTACCTCAGCGCGTCGAAGATGAGCACGAAGTGGATGAAGCCGATGAACATCACATCCAGCTTCTCGAATCGGGAGAATATCCGGCGATAGCCCTTCAGCCGGCGGAACAGACGCTCGACCTCGTTACGTCGCTTGTACATCTCCCGGTCGTACTCCCACGGGTCCGTCCGAGTCTTGAGCGGCGGCACCACGGGTGTGAACCCCAGGTCCAGCGCCAGTTGGCGAGTTTCGTCGCCCTGGTACGCGCGGTCCATCACCAAGGCCACATTGTCATCCTGCGGCCCCATGCTGGCCAGGAGCTTTCGGCCTTCCGGGCTGTCGTGGGCCTGGCCGGGCGAGAGCGCGAACGTCAGTGCCGTTCGAGCATCCGCGGCAACCAGATGAATCTTGGTGGTCCACCCGCCGCGGGACTTTCCGATGGCTTGGGGGCCGTTTTTTTTCGAGCCCCCGTGCCGTCGGGATGGACCTTGACGACGGTGCTGTCCAGCGACACCGCCTCCAGCTTGATACGGATCAACTGGGCGCGTTGCAGGTGTTCGAAGACCCGGTCGAGCACCCCGTTCTTGGACCAACGATTCATACGGGTGTAGATCGTGTGCCAGTTCCCAAAGCGCTTCGGCAACCCTCGCCACTTGCACCCCTGCTCGGCGACGTACAGGATCGCGTTGAGCACCTGCAAATTGGGCATGCTGACATTGCCACGCTGTCGCGGGAGGCAGGGCTCGATGCGTGCGTACTGCGTCTCGGTGAGCTCCATCCAGCAACGATATCACGAACCGCCCAATAGTGTTAACAGGCCCTAGTCGAGAGCCGCCAGCGGTTGGTCGCAAGTTTCGTCCGGCCGGCGCAGCAGCACGTCGGCGGGGATCCCAAGATGTTCGTGCAGTGCCCGCGCCATCGGCGTCGTGATGGCACGCTTGCCGGACAGGACTTCGGAAACCTTCGCGCGGCTGCCGATGAACGGGATCAGGTCGTGCGGACGCAGACCCGCTTGCTGCATGCGGAACTCGATGGCGGCTACCGGATTGGGGTGTCCCATCGGTTCGCGCCCGCTCTCGTACAGGTCGACGAGGTCGACGAGCACGTCGAGTTCACGGCCTTCCGGGCTGCCGGGCTCGGCGTCCATCAACTCGTCGATCCGCGCCAGCGCGGTCTCGTAGTCCGCCTCGGTCCGAATCGGCTCGATGTCGGCCATCTTCACAGCGCATTGGGGTAGTGGAACCACGGTCGGAACCTGTAGGAACATATTGTCGAGCATACCGGAGACCGGCCGCAAGCGGCCCGTGCGGTCTCCGCGTGCCGGGATTCGCGTACACTTTCGGAACGGCCTCGTGTCGGTTTCGTGCGTGGTCCGGTGCAGGCTTCGTCGCGGGCTGCGAGATCGAGGAACATGCCGCACCCCGCCGACTTCGTCGACGCGCACCACCGCCACTGGACAGACGCGGAGCTGCTGTTCGAGCACGACCGTTGGGCGACCGCGGATCAGTTGTACGGGTTCAGTGCGGAATGCGGTCTGAAGGCGGTGATGAAGACCCTCGGGATGCCGGTCGATGAGACCGGAACGCCCGAAGAGCGGGAGCACCGCGTGCATGTGCAGGATCTCTGGCCGATCTTCGAGAAGTACGCCGGAGATCGGCGCGGGGCGCGGCATCTGCGCTCGCTTCCGGACGGTGCGCCTTTCTCGGACTGGTCGCATCATGACCGCTATGCGCACCGCCGTCATTTCCCGCGGGAGCAGGTGGAGTCGCATCGAGAGGCGGCGCGAGAGATCAGCCGGATGGTTCAACGAACACGGCAGGACGAGCGCCCGTGAGTGACGACTTTGTTTCCTTCGACGAGATTCGGCGCCGGGTCGCTGGCGTGCTCGATGCAGCGCGTCTGCCGGAGGCCGTTGCTCCCCTCTACCTCGTTCGGAACCTGCTCGGCCGGGTGAGCATATCGGTATCGGATGCCGTCAGGGCGAACGATGCCGGTCGAGATGCGCTTCAGGGCCTGGCTCATGCCCTGCGCGACAAGCTGGGCCTGCATGGTTACTCCGTGGAGGATGCCGTGCTCTTCGTGGAACCGGCGATGCTGGAGACGCTCGCCGGCACGGCGGGAGAGATTCGTCCCGGTGTCTACTGGGTCGATCGTCTGGTGACCGGTCGAGACTGGTGGACGGTCGACGATCCACGCTCGGAAGGTGGGCCTGCACGCTGCACGCTGTTCTCCGTCAAGGGCGGTGTGGGGCGCAGCACGTCGGCCGCCGTGCTGGCGTGGTACCTGGCGCGTCGTGGCGAGCAGGTCCTGGTCGTCGATCTGGATCTCGAATCGCCGGGGTTGTCGTCGGCGATGCTCGATCCGCGGGCGCAGCCGAAGTTCGGAGTTACCGACTGGTTCGTGGAGGAGCTGGTCGGGCAGGGCGATCGCGTGGTCGAACAGATGACGGGCGCGCCGGACTGGGCGCACGATTCCGACGGCAGCGTGCGTGTGGCGCCGGCGCATGGTCAGGATCCCGGTGAGTACCTGGCCAAGCTGGGACGCGTCTACATGGACTCCGATGACGATCCATGGACGGCGCGCCTGAAGCGCCTGCTGGGGCGCCTCGAGGAGGATTTCGGGCCGACGGTCGTCCTGCTGGAAAGCCGTAGCGGACTCCACGACATCGCGGCCGCCGCCGTCACCGAGGTCGACGCGCAGGTCCTGCTGTTCGCCGTAGACTCTGCAAGCACCTGGACCGACTACGACATCCTCTTTCAGCATTGGAAGACGCACAGGCTCGCGGCGTCCATCCGGGACCGCCTTTCCATCGTGTCCGCGCTGACGCCGGAGCTGGACACGGAACGGTACCTGCAACGGTTTCGGGAGAAGGCCTGGAATCTGTTCCGGGACGGGCTGTACGGGGACGTGGATCCAGCGGAGGATGCCGGCGATCCTTATACCTTCGATCGGGATGAAGAAGATGCGCCCCACGTTCCGTTCCCGATTCACTGGACCCGCGGTCTTGCCGCGGGCGCATCGTTGATCGCGCTGGAAGCGACGCCGGTGTTGCAGGCGTACCGGGACTTCCTGCGGCGCTTCGATCGCCTCTTCATGACCGGCGACGGAGGGCGTGGGTGAGCGCCGACAGCGCAGGAGCGGTGCGCGAAGCGCTCCTGGCCCTCCCCGAAGGCACGAGCCACGGCGTCCCCCTGTCGCCGTCCCGCGTCTACCTGCCGCCATCACACCTCAAGGCGTTGAACCCGGACGTTCAACTCGTGACCGGCATGCGGGGCGCCGGCAAGACCTTCTGGTGGAGCGCGCTTCAGGAAGGCGCCGTGCGGGAACTGGTCGGTCGGGCGGTCGAGCGGCCCCCGCTGAACGAG
Source organism: Vicinamibacterales bacterium (assembly GCA_965222905.1). GTDB lineage: Bacteria > Acidobacteriota > Vicinamibacteria > Vicinamibacterales > UBA8438 > WTFV01. The sequence continues at coordinate 2,757,117 of OZ244976.1, forward strand.
AACACCGAGGTGCGAACGGGCTTCGGCCCCAGGCCGGCGCCGGACGGGTATCCCGGCGCGGATCGACTGCGAGGACTGCTGGCCGACTTCGAGCCGAAGACCGTCTGGCGAACGGTACTGGCCCGGCAGTTCGCGCAGGACGAGGACCACCCGTTCGGGGAATGCGACTCCTGGGCGGCGCGAACGCGGTACGTCGCGGAGAATCCGGACGCCGTCGACCGCCTGTTCCAGGAACGCGACGCCGAGTTCGACTGGAAGGGCGTGTACTTTCTCGTCCTGTTCGATGCCCTGGACCGTTGCGCCGATGACTGGAAGGAGATGTACCGGGCGATTCGCGGCCTGCTGCAGGCGGCGTTGGACCTGCGTTCGTACAGGCGGTTGCGGGTGAAGATCTTCCTGCGGTCGGATCAGGCCGACCGGACGCAGATCGCCGATTTCCCGGATGCATCCAAAGTCCTGTACTCCGCCGTGAACCTGAATTGGCCCCGGCGCGATTTGTACGGCCTGCTCTGGCACTGTCTGGGCAACGGACCGAACGGGGGTGCGCTGCGGGCGTTTCTCGGCGGCGGCGATTGGCCGGCCGTGTTCGCCGACAAGCAGCGTTCGTTTTCCGTTCCGCGGGAGCTCGTTCTGGACGAGGACGCTCAGCGCGAGACCTTCCACCGCATCGCCGGACGCTCGATGGGCGGGAACCATCGGCGCGGGCGCCCGTACACCTGGGTCGCCAACCACCTGGAGGATACGGAGAAGAGGGTGAGTCCCCGGTCGTTTCTGTTCGCGCTGCGAACGGCCGCGGAGGGCACGTCGGAGCAGCATCCGGATCACGAGTACGCCCTGCACCACGACAGTATCAAGCGCGGCGTGCGGGCGGCTTCGAAGATCCGCGTCCGGGAACTGCAGGAAGACTATCCGTGGGTGCACGAGGTGATGAGCGCGCTTGCGGGAATGGCAGTTCCTCTGGAGTTCGAAGAGGTCGCGCAGCGCTGGCGGGATAGGGGTGTTCTGGACGAGCTGGGCCGGCAGGTGGAGCAACACCAAGTGAAGTTGCCGCCTCGCCGGCTCGACACGGGCGCCGAGGGCGTGCGTCTGGATTTGGAATCGTTGGGAGTCTTCCAGCGCCTGCTCGACGACCGCGTCAACATTCGGGACGTCTATCGGGTGGGGTACGGTCTCGGTCGGCGCGGCGGCGTGAAGCCGAGTCGATGAGCGCGCCGGGGAAACTGCGGCTGCGCAGGGAATCGCGTTGTAGCAGGAGGATCCGTGGCAACTGATCGGCGATTGCTGACCCGCGTGGCGCTGCGCAACTACAAGAGCATCGCCGCGTGCGACGTGTCGCCGGCGCAGCTCTCGTTTCTCGTCGGCCCGAACGGTGCGGGAAAGAGCAACTTCCTCGACGCGCTGCGTTTCGTGGCCGACGCGCTGCAATCGTCTCTCGGAGCCGCCCTCAGCGCGCGCGAAGGAATCGGTGAGGTGCTTCATCGCTCCGATGCCCGCGCGCAGGACTTCGGCATCCGTTTCGACTTCCAGCTTGCAAGCGCCAAGGGCCGTTACATCCTGGAGGTCGGTGCGCAGCCGGGGGGCGGCTACGTGGTCCGCAGAGAAGAATGTGTCGTCGCGAAGCCGAGCGGCGATTCGAGCGATTCCTACCGCATCGAGGCCGGGCGCGTGGTCGGGAGCACTATTCGGCACCCGCCGGCGTGCGGCCGCGATCGCCCGGCCGCAAGGAGGCCGTGGAGGAGTACCTGGCCGTCGTCGTTCCCGGGCTCGATGGCGTAGATGTCCGTGCGCTCGGACCCAGCCTGGCGCTCGAGTTCCGTCACGCAACGCCTGGCGCAGGGGCTCTGCGCCGTTTTTTTGCGAACAGCATGTCCGACGGGACCCTGCGGGCGCTGGGAGCACTCGTTGCACTGTTCCAATGCGGTGACGGGGGCGTTGGAAGCCCGAGCCTTGTGGGTATCGAAGAGCCGGAGGGCGCCCTGCATCCCGGTGCCGCGGGGGGCGCTCGCGGATGCGCTTTCGGACGCCAGCGGGCTGACTCAGGTACTGGTGACGAGCCACAGCGCCGATCTCCTCGATCGCGACGACATTCAGGAGAGATCGATCCTTGCGTTCTCCTGTCGGCACGGCGAGACGAAGATCGGTTTCCTCGACCGAGCGGGTCGCTCGGTTCTGCGCGACCGGCAGTTCACCGCCGGCGAGCTTCTCCGGATCGACCAGCTTCGGCCGGATCCGGACTCGGCGTCTCCCGACCGGGGCGACCGGTTCGGCGGCGATCAGCCCGCGCTGACCGCGCGGTTCGACCTGGAGCGGGCGCGCCGTGGCGCACCGTCTTTTCGCAAGCTGTGGCGTGCCGTTGCGGAGTTGCTCCTGTGACGCGACAGGAGACTGCTGGTGCCCTGGCCGACTCCGTCGAGGTGCGCGAGCGCCTGGTCGAGGCCCTGAGCCTGGACCTGATCGGCCCCTGGGGTGGTCACGCCCTCGCGGCCGAGCGCCTGCCCGGCTGGGTGCGACCGTCGAACTGGTATCTGACCGGATTCCTGATTCCATCCGGCACGAAGCTGGAGTTGAGTGCGGATGCCGACGAGGAAGACGACATCGACGAGATGCCGGAGTCGGCCGGCCTCGCCGAGGAGTCGTCGGAGGAGCGCAAGGCCGCGAAGAAGGGCTTCTTCCCGTCGTCGATGGGCTTGAGCTTCCTCGTGGCGGCAGACGCGGACGCCCTGGCCGTGATCGTGCGTTGGGGGGACTACGAGCCCGCCAAGGTCGAAGGGGCCGACGGGAAGTCCGGATCGGCATGGTTGCGGGAGTCGAACGAACGGACGGTCCCGGTGTCGCTGTCGGGAGCCGGAGAGCATCGGCGCCGCGACCACGGGATTCCCGACTCCGCCGGTCTCACACCCGACCGGTGGCGGCAAGACGGAAGCGTATCTCGGTCTCGCGGCGCTTGCGATGGTGCTGCGAAGACTGCGGAACCCCGGCCAGGCCGGTCTTCAAGGTGCGGGCGTGAGCGTGATCATGCGGTACACGTTGCGCCTGCTCACGCTGGATCAGCTTGGGCGCGCGTCCGGCCTCGTTTGCGCGCTGGAGCTGGAACGCGCAGCCGACGTCGCACGATACGGCGAGTGGCCGTTCGAGATCGGCCTCTGGGTCGGCAAGGCGGCGACGCCCAACTTCATGGGGCGGAAAGGCGACAATCGATCGGATTCGGCGCGGGCCAGAACCAGGCAGTACAAGGCGGATCCCGGGAGCAAACCCTCTCCGGTCCCGCTCGAGAGCTGTCCCTGGTGCGGGACGCGGTTCACTGCCGACTCGTTTGCGCTGTGGCCGAACGACGACCGGCCGGAGGAGTTGCGCATCGTCTGCACGCAGATCGCATGCGATTTCAGCGGCGACCGGCCGTTGCCGATCCTCGCCGTGGACGAGCCGATCTACCGCCGCCTTCCGGCGTTCCTGATCGCGACGGTCGACAAGTTCGCGTCCCTGCCGTGGGAGGCGCGAACCGGTGTGCTTCTCGGCGGAGCGGACCGCTACCAAAGTCCGGCTTCCATGGAGCGGCGGAGCCGCGGGCAGGAAAGCGTCTCGATCGTTCGCTCCTGCCGCCGGACCTCGTCATTCAGGACGAGTTGCACCTGATCTCGGGGCCGCTCGGCACCATGGTCGGTCTGTACGAGTCGGTGATCGATGCCCTCTGTGCGCGCGCGGTCGGCGACCGGTCGGTGCGCCCGAAGATCGTGGCGTCCACCGCGACCGCGCGGCAGGCGCGGGATCAGATCCAGGCGCTGTTTGCCAGACGTGTCACGCACGTCTTTCCGCCGCCCGGCCCGAACCGGCGCGACTCCTTTTTCGCGCGCACCATGCCTGTGGATGCCGTGGCGGGCAGACGCTATCTGGGCATCGCGTCTCCGGGACGCAATCCGAAGGTGCTCATGCGCCGGGTCTGGCTCGCGCTCATGGGCGCGGCCGAGCGGGCATATCGGGACGCCGGCGGGCACGAGAACCATGACAATCCCGCCGATCCGTACATGACCGTGCTCGGCTACTTCAACAGTCTGCGCGAGCTCGGCGGAGCGCGGCGCATCCTGGAGGAGGAGGTCCGCAACACCCTCCGGCAGTACGGGCAGCGCCGGCGTATCGGCGAGTCGTACGGCCTGTTCCGGGACCGCAGGACGTTCTCGGACGTGGTCGAGTTGACGTCGCGGGTGTCGACGGATCGGGTGGCCGACGCGCGCCGGCGCCTGGAGCGCGCCTTTCACGAGACGGATCGCGTGGACTGCGCGATTGCCACCAACATGATCTCGGTCGGCCTGGACATTCCCCGGCTCGGTCTGATGGTCGTGCTGAGCCAGCCGAAGACGCACGCGGAGTACATCCAGGCAACCAGCCGCGTGGGGCGCGCCGCCCGGCGTCCGGGCCTGGTGGTAACGCTGCTGAACGTCCACAAGCCGCGCGACCGTTCGCACTACGAGCGGTTCCGGCACTACCACCAGACCTTCTACCGCTCGGTGGAGGTGTCGAGCGTGACGCCGTTCTCGGCCCGCGCCCTCGATCGCGGCCTTGCCGGCGCGCTGGTGGCGTTGGCGCGCCACTCCGAGGCGATGCTGACGCCGCCGTCCGGTGTGGAACGTCTGGCGGAGGTGCGCGCCGGTTTGGAGGGGCGATTGCTCCAATCGTTCGGCGAGCGGGTCGGCCGGCAGCCGTTTGCCGACGATGCCGAGGGCGCGGAGCGGCTCGTGAACGTGCGCAGCCGCGTTGTCGATCTGCTCGATTCCTGGCGCACGGTGGTGGACGACTATCACGCCGACAACGTCACGGTGAAGTACCAGCAGTACGAGATGAAGCAGGGAAGGCCCCTGTTGCGCGAGATGCTCGACACGGAGTTCGAATCCGAGCACCATCGCAAGTTCCGCGCAAACCGATCACTGCGCGACGTCGAGCCGGAGGTCGACCTGTACATCAGGGAGCCGACCGGCCGGGACGTGGAGCCATGAGCCGTCACGCCCACGGACAGCTTCGCCAGAGTCAGGTCATTACCACGTACGGTCCCGGCGCGCTCATCGACCTGCCGAGACACTCGGCGATCATCGGCGGCCTCGACACATGGCCGCGAGGACTGGATGAAGTGGTCGAGCCGAGGCTCGTACACAAGCTCCGGAACTTTGACCGGCGTACCGGCGCCCCGGCTGTACGCGCCTCCTCCCACCCCGAACGAACCGTGGGCTACCCGGAGAGGCATCGGCGCGTGGCGGTTTCCGGAGTGGTTCGTCGTCCAGGAAGACGCCCGCGGGCAGGCGGTCGGCGAGCAGCGCGACCGCTCGCGGCGTCTGGTGCATCGCAAGGCGTTGGACGAGAAGGGACGCTTCGAACGAATGTCGGTGGTGCCCACTCGCTTCGTGCGCGCCTGTCCGAGGGGACACGTCGATGATCTCGACTGGCGGGGTTTCGTGCACGGCGCGGAAAACCCGTGTCGGAGACAACTCTGGCTGGACGAGCGCGGCACGACGGGCGACCTGGCCGATCTCTTCGTTCGCTGCGAGTGCGGGAATTCACGTCCGCTCTATGAAGCCGCAGAGCTCGATCAAAATCCGCTCGACACTTGCCAGGGCGCTCGTCCGTGGCTGGACCGCAACACGAACGAAGACTGCAACCAGCGGAGCCGTCTGCTGATCCGCACGGCGTCGAACGCCTGGTTTCCCCAGGTTGTCAGCGTGCTGTCGCTGCCGGATCGCGTCACGGCGGTCGACGGTGCCGTCGCGGAGCTCTGGGACGATCTGCAGATCGTGGACGATGCCGCCGATCTGACCTTCATGAAGAAGAAGCCGACGGTCGCCGCGGCGCTCGATCCGTTCGACGATGACGAGGTCCTGAACGCGATCGGCGAGCGCAAGCGCGGGCAGAGCAGTGACCGGCCGGTGAAACAGGTCGAGCTCGACGCGCTACTGGGCGCGCCCGGGGGTTTCGGCGACCACGTGCCCATCGATCCCGACTTCCATGCCAGCCGCCTGTCTCCCGATGCGTGGCGACAGTCCGAGCGCAGCAGCGGGATCGCGTCCGTGATTCAGCTCCATCGCCTGCGCCAGGTGCTGGCCCTCGTCGGGTTCACGCGCTTCGAAGCGGTGACGCCGGACATCCACGGAGAATACGACACGGACGTGGAGCGGGCGGCCATCGCGCTCGACCCGGAGTGGTTCCCGCCGTCGAGAACCGCGGTGAGGGTGTGTTCGTGCAGTTGCACACGCACGCCGTGGAAGCATGGTCGAGACGGCCGGCAGTCGGTAGGCGCCTCGCTGACCTTGCCCTGGGGCATGAGGCGTGGACAGGAAGCCGCAGGCTGCTCCTCGGCAGGACGCCGCGCGCGTTTCCGGGCGGACCGTACGTGCTGCTGCACACGCTCTCGCACCTGCTGATCCAGTCACTGGCGATGCGCTGCGGCTATCCGGCGAGCTCCATCCGTGAACGGATCTACGCCGAACCCGGGCCGGCCGGCGAGCGTTTCGGCGTTCTGCTCTACACGGGGACGCCCGACGCCGAGGGAACGCTCGGCGGTCTGGTGCAGCAGGCGCGGCACATCGAGGACCACCTCGCGGATGCGCTGCGCAGGGGTGCGCTCTGCTCCAACGATCCCATCTGCGCCCAGCACGCGCCGGGCGAGAGCATGGAACAACGCTGGCTGCACGGCGCCGCTTGCCACGGCTGCACCCTCATCTCCGAGACATCGTGCGAGATGCGCAACGACTACCTCGATCGGGCGTTGGTGGTTCCCGTGCTCGGATTGGAGGAAGCCGCGTTTCTTTCCGAGCGCGATGTGAAGGAGGGTTCCGGATACCGAGCGAACCGGAACACCTGCTGGCGTTCCGGTCCGCCCGACAGGTCGGCCGAAGCTACTTGATCTTCGAGTAGTCGGTCGCCTCCAGCCACAGCACGTCGACGCTTTCGACGATCCGGCCGTCGCGTTGCGATTCCTCGGCCACCTGCGACCATTCGGGATCCGCCCGGAACGCGTCCCAACTCTCCTGCCCCGCCTCGCGGCTGTCGTGCGCCAGGATGTAGACCAGCGTGTTCTCCGACAGCGGCGCTTCCTGCGGCGTCCAGTAGCCGACGTTGGTCATGCCGTGCTTGTCGAAGATCCGCGTCGTGTGGTCACGGAACCGGGCGTTCAGGGCATCGAGCCGGCCCGGGTGCGCGGTGTAGGTGCGCATCTCGAAGATCCGTTCCCCCTGCGCCTGGGCGACGCTCTCGAACGCGGAGAACTGGCCGGCCGCGTAGCCGAGGCCGAAGACCACGAGAGCGAGGATCGCGACGAGGTACCGCTTCTGCTTCAACATCGTGTCACTCCTCCATCCAACGGGTGGGACGAAACAGGTTGCGTTGCGTCGATTCTCCACTGCCGGCGCCAACGCCGGCATGCGCGCCGACGCTACCACCGGCGCCCGCCGATCATAGTCGGATCCCGGTCTGGCCCGGAAATCGTCGCCTGGCGGCTCCGCTATCCGCCCAACCAACCCTCTCCAGGAATCTGCGCCGTTCTACGGCTCACACTCCTGGCGGGAAGCATAGCGCTCGATGAGCCGGCGGTGGTCGCGCTCCGTCAGCCGCATGTACTCCGGCCGGTCCATGGCGAGCTCGTGGGTGCGGCAGGGGCCGCACATCAGGGTCGTCGGATCGCGGTTGTGGCGCAGCCCGAGGGTGTGCCCGATCTCGTGCGCGATGATGTTCCGCGCGATGTTCGGGTTGACGGCCATCGCCGTGCGGTCCTCTTCGATGGCCACGAAGTGGCCCGGCCGCCGGGGCAGGGGCCAGGCGAACGACATCAGGTCCTGGCGCGACAGGAGCAGGACGGCCTGGACGCCGAAGTCGGTGATCTCGGCCGGCGCGTCGGGCTCGCCCGGTCCGCCCCGCAGGCGTCCCGCGCGTTGGGAGATCGACCGGGCGTAGTTCTCCAGCGCACGGGTGACGGGTGAGGCGATGTGGAGCTCCTCCACCAACCGCACGTTCAGGTCGAGTTGCACCATGACGTCGTTCCAGAACTCGATCGCGTCGAACGCCATCGGCAGCCGGACGTCGTTGGTGTCGTAGGCGACGATGACCACGCGGTGCTCTATAGGCTCGGCGGAGGCGGGAGCGCCCGAAGCAACGAGCAGGATGAGGAGCAGCGTCGCGGGATGGAGTCGGCGACGGTGGGTGGGTTCCACAGGTCGCCCGCGCGGTGTAGTCATGAGCTGGAGTGCTCGCTCCCGTGCGTCGGGGTCACCCGACGTCAGCGGTGAAGCGAGAGGGTCGGGTGATCTCCAACCGCGTCGTCGTCCTCGACCTGATGCAATGCCCCGGCGACGAACCCGAGGCTGTATACGGCGCCGCCGACCAGCGAGATCACGAGTCCGAGAACCAGACCGGTGACGCGATCCAGCCCGATGGCCGTAACCGTTACGTACATGAGCAGGAAGGACACCTGGATTGCTAGCATCTGTACGAAGCGTCCCTGTCGGCCTCCCTGGGAGAAGAACCGTCCGTCACGGATCTGCAGTGGCGTGACCAGGGCCAGCGCGCCGGCGGCGAGACCGGCAGGCAGCGCCAACTCCCACAGGTTACCCGCAAGGAATACGAACCCCGCAGCGACGGCAATTCCGACGGCCGCCGCAGCGGCAAGTGAACGCCTAGTGAACACCGCAGGCTGCATGCCGGCTCCTCCCGTCTATGCCTGAAGCTATCACAACCCCGCGCGCCCTGCCGGTGTTCAGCGGCGCGTTGAGTGCGCGATTCATTCGGCCCGCCTCAATCCCGCCGGTGCTCAACTCGCGACGGCCGCCGCGATTCCGCGATCAGTAGAAGGAGCAGCGCGAGGCCGGTCAGCGCCACGATCTCTCCGATGACGAGCAGCCAGACGAGCGTGACGTCGACCTGACCGCCCTGCTCCAAGGTCTCGATGCGGAGCGCCAGGGCCCGCCAACCGTTGGCCGCGCTCCAGGCGTAGCCGGCGCAGAGCACGCCGGGAGCGACGTCGGGGCGGGCGCGCAGGGACGCAAGCGCACCCCAGAGCAGCAGCGCGAAGCCGACCACGTCCACCAGATAGAACGGGTTCGTCAGGGCGGGCCAGGAGGTCCAGGTCTCCAGCGGGGCGTAGACGAGCAGCACGCCGAGCGTGAAGCGCGCGACGAACGTCTCGACGCTCCGCGGCGTCATTCCGCCTACGCCTCGCGCAGGAACTCCAGCAGCAGCCGCGTGGTCTGCTCCGGCTGCTCCTGCTGCACCCAGTGGCCCGCGCCGTCGACGAAGTGGACCCCGCGCATGTCGGTGCAGGCGCTCTCCTGCATCCGCTCCAGCGAGCCGGGCCGCTGGTAGGCGCCCCAGTCGCTCGACCCGGCGATGAACAGCGACGGGACGTCGATGGTCCGACCCGCGAACGTGAGCGGCTCGTCGGTGATGACGCCGCCGGATCGGTACCACTGCAGGCCGCCCTGGAAGCCGTTGCGCCCGTACTCCACGGCGTAGACGTGCAACTGGCTGTCCGGCAGCCAGCGGTTGGCGGTAATCTCGGCCGCCGTCGGCATCTCGCGGGCCACCGTCTCGGCCATGCCCATGCCGAGGTCCATGATGTAGTAGGTGGGCATCTTGGCGACCTCGGTCGCCGTCCACCCCGCCAGCCGGTACGGCCGGTTCTCCGCCCAGTCGGCGCTCTTGTGGTGGTAGTAGGCGCGCATGAAGTCGTGGACCCCCTGCGGCGCGCGCCACATGTTCTCGTTCGCCTCGCGCGTGCGGTAGTAGCGCTGGTAGTGCTGGCGCGGGCGGGACAGCCGGGCCATCTCCTCGTAGATGTCCGGGCCGCCGGCGGCATCCGACAGGGGGCCGTCGTCCGCGGTGTCGAACGGGAACGCCGGGGTGCCGCCGAACGGCGCGCTCATCAAGGCGACCTTGCGGAAGACGTCCGGCCGCGCCACCGCCGACCAGGCGGCGACGGGGGAGCCGAAGTCGTGGCCGATCACCGCGTTCACCGTGCGGTACCCGAATGCCGCGACCAGCGCCAGGGCGTCCCGCACCGCGTTCAGGCGGCTGAACGGGCGCAGACTGCCGTCGTAGTCGGCACTCCAGCCGGTGGTACGGCCGTAGCCGCGCTGGTCGGGAGCGATGACGTGGTAGCCCGCGTCGGCCAGCGGCGCCATGACGTGCCGCCAACTGTAGGCTAGCTCCGGGAAGCCGTGCAGCAGCAGCAGTGCCGGACGTCCCTCGGTCTCGAAGCCGGCTTCCAGCACGTGCATCGTCAGGCCGTTGACGTTGTGGACGAAGCGTGAGCGGACGCCGTCCGGCAGCCAGCTCGGGTCGTAGGGACCGATTGCCTCGGCCTGCTCGGCCGGGGTGGGGGCGCCCTGTGCGGGAGCCGGCGGCAGGACCGCCGTGCTCGCCGGCAACTCCCGCATGACAGCCGCCGATCCGAGCACCGCTCCGACGCCCGCCAGCGCCTGGCGCCGCGTGACGTGACCCTGGACGCCCCGCTCATCGGACTTGCTTCCTTCTCTCGCCATTGCCTCTACCTCTCTCTCCACGTCGTTCTCAACGAGACAGCTCGCCCCGTTCCAGGAGTCCGATCAACGCCTCGGCGCGGGCCAGCGGCCCTTCCCGTTGGAGCAGGTCCAGCCGGTCGAGGGCGGACATTCCCAGGAACTGCGAGAGGCCGTTGACGAGCATCTCGTCCGGGAGTTCGTCCGGCGTCGGCGCCTGGTCCGGAGCGACGGACGCGAGCAACTCCATGAGCAACGGACGGTGGTCGCGGAGCGCGTCCCGGTCGTCTTCATCCAGGGCTTCCGAGATGGCCTCGATCTCCGCCACCCGGTACGAGCGGCTCTGATCCTCGCTCGCGATCCGGAACTTCGCCAACCCGCTCAGCACGATGTTGTAGCGGCCATCCGGCAGCCGCTCCACGTTGGTGATCACGCCGGCGGAGCCGATGTCGTAGATCGGGGGGTTGCCGGCGTATTCGTCCTCGTATCCCGCGTGCAGCATCACCATGCCGATGATGCGGTCGCCTTCGAGTGCGTCGGCCACCATCTCGCGGTAGCGCGGCTCGAAGATGTGCAGGGGCCGCGACGCGTTGGGGAACAGCATGACGTCCTGCAGCGGGAAGATCGGGATGGCCGCTGGGAGCGAGGCAGCGGGATCCTGCGCGGGTTGCGCGCCGGACTGCCCCGGCACGGCGGCCACCGACCACAGCAGGCCGCACAGCAGGATTTCCACGCGGATGCGACGCCACGAGATCTCTGTAGGCATGAATGCGCCCATCATACCGCCGCCGGCGTGGGCCCATCGCCGGGCGCGGCGCGCGGCTCTGCTCAAGCGATCGGATTGCGCCACCGCAATCCGGAGAACCGGGAGAAGTCCGTATCGTTGGAATGCAACTCGGCCTGATGTTCGATCGCCAGGGCTGCGAGATGAGCATCCATCATGAGGTTGGCGCCGATGGACGAACCCGCCGCAAGATTCTCCAGCAAGTACGCGTAGACGAGGAGATTGACGTCCGGGACGATCATGTGCCACTCGAGAGTCCCTGCCGCAGCACTTCATTGACCACGGTCTTGAAGCTCTTGCCGGCGTGGCGAGAGAGGTCCTTCAGTGCTCGTCCGATGTCGTCATCGATGGTCAGCGTCGTTCGCATGGATGCAACGTCGTAAATGCTTATTCTCTGGCACATCAAGATGTCATCGGCGTCGGACACCGTTCAGGGCGATTCGCGGGTCAGCGTCACGAGGCGAGCCCGTCGAGGTAGTCCAGGAACGGCCGGCCGTCATGCGACTGGTACCCGTCGACCGGTTCCGTCGTCAGGCCGTCGAAGAAGCGGTCGTAGACGGTCGACCGCTCGTGCTGCAGCGGTGTCTCGCAGTAGCAGGCCTCGCTCCACTCGATCGTGCCGGACTCGGTGACGACGGCCCGCTCCATCGATTCCACGATCTCCTGCCCATCCGGCTTCTGCCGTGCGATGGTGCCGTCGCGGAGCAGGCGCCTGAGCTCGCCGGCCGTCTCCTCACGAAGTTGGGCGCGGACTCGGTAGTGCATGGTCTCGACTCCTGGCGATGGGATATGCCGCATCCCGTTCGCTGATGACATCGGCTCGTGGCGCTCCGGTCGGGTTACGGGATCGTGGCGGCCGGGGCATGTCCTTCGGGCGCGTGCGCACGGATGATCTCGATGAACGTCTCGCCGTAGCGCCCGAGCTTCGTCGCGCCGACGCCCGGGATCGCTGCGAACTCGTCGAGCGAGCGCGGCCGGCGCTCGGCCATCTCCACGAGGCTCGCGTCGTGGAAGATCACGTAGGGCGGCACGCCCTGTCCCTCGGCCAGCACGCGCCGGTGCGCCCGCAACGCGTCGAAGAGCGCCTGGCTCCCTGCGCCGAGCACCGATTGCACCCGGTCGCGCGTCTCCCGCGCCGGTCGCGGCCTGCGCGGCGGGAGGGCGTCGCGACGCAGTTCGACGCTGGCCTCGCCGCGCAGCACCGCCGGGGCGGCGGCGGTCAGTTGCAGCGACCCGTACTTCTCGACGTCGACGCTCAGCAGCCCGCGGGCGACGAGCTGGCGGATCACCGACCGCCACTGCCGGGCGTCGAGGTCCGTGCCGACGCCGAACGTCGACAGCCGATCGTGGCCGAAGCGCCGGATCCGGTCGTCGTCCTTCCCGCGCAGCACGTCGATGACGTAGGCGACCCCGAAACGTTGCCCCGTCCGATAGACGCACGACAGCGCCTGCTGCGCCGCTTCGGTCGCGTCCCACGACTCGGGCGGCTCCAGACAGTTGTCGCAGTTGCCGCACGGCTCCTCCAGGGTATCGCCGAAGTAGGAGAGCAGCGTCTGTCGCCGGCAGGTGGTGAGCTCGCAGTAGCCGAGCATCGCATCCAGCTTGCGGATCTCCAGCCGCTTGCGCGCCTCGCCCGCCTCGGAGCCGTCGACCATCTGGCGCAGCGTGATCACGTCCTGCAGCCCGTAGGCCATCCAGGCGGTCGCGGGGAGTCCGTCGCGGCCGGCGCGACCGGTCTCCTGGTAGTACGCCTCGAGGCTCTTCGGCAGGTCGAGGTGGGCGACGAAGCGGACGTCCGGCTTGTCGATACCCATTCCGAAGGCGATCGTCGCGACGATGACGACACCCTCGCCGCGCACGAACGTGTCCTGCGCGTCGCCGCGCTCCCGGCCGCCGAGGCCGGCGTGGTAGGGGCGGGCGTCGACGCCGCGCGCACGCAGCCACGCTGCCGTCTCCTCGACCCGGCGGCGCGACAGGCAGTAGACGATTCCGGCGTCGCCCCGGTGCTCGGTGTCGAGCAGCCGCGCGAGCTGCTCGCGCGGGCTCTGCTTCGGCACGACCCGGTAGCGGATGTTCGGCCGGTCGAAACCCGCGATGAACACGCGGGCGTCCTGCAGGCGCAGCCGCTCCCGGATCTCCCGCCGCGTGGGCTCGTCGGCCGTCGCCGTGAGGGCGATGCGGGGCACGGCCGGGAAGCGCTCGTGCAGCGCCGAGAGCTGCAGGTACTCCGGGCGAAAGTCGTGACCCCACTGCGACACGCAGTGCGCCTCGTCGATCGCGAACAGTGCGAGGTCGACCATGCCGAGCAGCGCGAGCGTCCGCTCGCCGAGCAGCCGCTCGGGGGCGACGTAGAGCAGGTCGATCCGGCCCTCGCGCAGCCGCCCCTCGACGTCGAGCACCTCCTCGTAGGCGAGCGTGGAGTTGAGGCACGCCGCCCGCACCCCGGCCTGCAGCAGCGTGTCCACCTGGTCGCGCATCAGCGCGATGAGCGGCGAGACCACGACCGCGGCGCCGGGGCGGACGAGCGCCGGAATCTGGAAGCAGAGCGACTTGCCGCCGCCCGTCGGCATCAATACCAGGCTGTCGCCGCCCGCGATCGTATGCTCGATGATCGCTTCCTGCTGCCCGCGGAACCGGTCGTAACCGAAGACGCGGCCGAGCAGCTCGCGGGCCGGCTGGGGCATCCGGTTAGCGTACTACGCACGCCGCGCCGTCGCCTTCGAGCCCGAGCGCTCGCGGCTATATCGGGTGTGCCCGAACGTCGGGCGCCAGCCAGGTCATGATTCGGGTCACTCCGTTGGTCGCCCCTGTCGTGGGCGGTTTTCCAGGGACAGGGTGGCCGGTAACGGGTATCATTTTGGCATGCAAAACATCGCGTGGTCCCGTTCGCTTCGGCGCTGGATCGTGGCCGCGTTTCTGCTGGCCGCGCCGGCCACCGTAGTCGCGCAGACGGAGTTCCACTACCAGTACGGCAGGCTCGCAAATCCGTTCTCCGGCGCCCGTCACTACACGCACATCCTGACCGTGCAGCAGGCGTCGAGCTGGTCGCTCGGTGACAGCTTCGTCTTCATCGACATTATCGAGGACGGTGTCGCGGACGGTTTCAACGACCTGGAGTTCTACGGCGAGTGGTATCCCACGCTGAGCTTCGGCAAGCTGGCGGGTCGGACGGTCGGCGGCGGGCCGGTGCGGGACGTCGCGCTGATCGGCGGCATGAACTTCGACGGCGACGCCAACGTTCTCAAGTGGCTGCCCGGCGCGCGGCTCTCCTGGGACGTGCCCGGCTTCGTCTTCTTCAACACGGACCTGACGGCCTTCATCGACGCCAGCAGCGGGCTCGAGCGGGGCGGGGCGCCCCGGACGACGGACAGCTTCATGTTCGACGCGAGCTGGGGCGCCGCCTTCGATATCGGCAGCCAATCGTTCTGGTTCACGGGCCATGCCGAGTACATCGGTGCGACCACCAACGAGCTGGGCGGCGCCGTGAAGGGATGGATCCTCGCGCAGCCGCAGCTCGGGTGGGACATCGGCAAGGCGATGACAGGCGCCGCCAATCAGCTCTTTCTCGGCGTGGAGTACCAGTACTGGCGGAACAAGCTGGGCGTGGACGAGGACGACAACGTCGCGCAGTTGTGGGTGATGTGGCGTCTGTGACGTCCCGCCGCGGCGCGGGAGCCTGAGATGAATCGAATCGTGACGCCAGCACTGGATGCGCCCGGCACCGAAGTACGGACGATGAAGAAGGGGCTGCGCCTTGCGGTGCGGGGCTTCCTCGCGCTCGCCGCGCTCCTCACCGTCACGATCACGGCGACCTCGGCCACCATGCTCTACAACTCCGCCATCGCGCTGCGCGACGAGGCGGAAGCGTCCGCGGTCCACCTGGCCGAGCTCCTGTCGGCGAGCTTCGCCGACATGGGCGAGATCTCGTTGGCCAACGTCGCCCGCACGCTCGACGCGACGCTCGACGACCAGATGATCGCGCAGGCTCGTCTCACTGCCCACCTGGTCGCCGCGGCGGAGGAGGCAGGGCAGGACCCGCCGCGCATCATCGAGACCCTCGACGCCATCGTGGCGAACACGGTGATCGACGAGTTCTGGATTACCGACAGCGTCGGTTTCTCGTATCTCACCAACGTGCGCGACGAGACGGGCGCGCTCGTGCCTTTTCGGTTCGACCCGGATCCGACGGTGCAGCCGCAGGCGTCGAAGTTCTACGTGCTGCTGGGGACGGACGGCGACGACGTGATCACGCAGCCCGCCCAGGTGCGGGAGATCGACCAGGAGGTCTACAAGTACGTCGGGGTCGGCGGCGTCGATCAGGAGCGGATCGTGCAGATCGGCAATGCGCTCGTCTTCGGCGAGCAGGAGATCCTGACCAACGTCTACGCCACGGAGCGCGCCGACGTGTCGGCCGTGGTCGAGGGGATCGTCGGCCAGCAGATGCTGGTGCAGGCCACCATCGTGGGGCACTTCGTGGCCGCGGCGGAGGAGGCGGGGTGGCCGGCCGAGGAAGTCGAAGGGCGGCTGCGGCGCATCGTCGGCTCGACCGTCATCGGCGAGATTCGGGTCGTCGATCCGGACGGCTCCGTGATCTACTCCAGTCTGCTGCCTCCCTTGGCGGGCGGATCTGCCCCGGGCGTGCCGCATGTCGACGAGGTGGCTCGGCTGCTGAACGGTTCGCAGCGCAGCGTCGAGCTTGCGACCGCACCGCGCGCCTCGGACGGCGCGGTCTACAAGTACGTCGCGGTCGCCGGCGCCGGCTCGCCGCGGGTCGTGCAGGTCGGCATTCCCATCGAAGGCAGCTCGGGCAACCTGCTCTATTCCGTGTACCAGCGGGAGGCGGACCTGCTGGTCCGTTCGCGGAACCTGGAGGCGCTCTGGGTCGTCAATCTCGACCGCGAGCTGGCGGCGTCCGCGCCGCGGGCCGGGCAGGCCGGCGCCGGCACCGTGGATGCCGCCGGCGTCTTCGCACGCCGGGCCGAAGCGGTTGTGGGACAGGCCATGGAGCAGGGCCAGGTGGTCAGCGAGGTCAGCCTGAGCCTGCTTTCGCCTGCGGAGCGCGGGATCTGGGTCGCCTCGCCGATCATCAACGCCGGCGGTATCCCGATCGGTGGGCTGGCCCTGGCCGTGAGTCTGGACGAGATCGCCAACACGGTCCAGGCCGAAGCCGGAAACACCACGCTGATCGCCTTCGTGCTGCTCGGTTTCACCGCCGCCGCCGCGCTCTGGGGTACGCGGTGGCTGACGCACCCGATCGAGGTGATCGCCTCGGCGGCCCGGCAGGTGGAGATGGGCAAGCAGCCGGACGAGGGTCCGATGCAGGCGGTGATCCAGCGCACTGACGAGCTCGGCAGCCTGGCGCGGGTGTTCGAGGACATGACGGTGCAGGTGTTCAACCGCGAAGAGCATCTCGAGATGATGGTCGCGGCGCGGACCGACGAGCTCCAGCAGAGCAACCACAGCCTGCGCCTCGCCCAGCAGGCGCTGGAGCAGGACCTGGAGATGGCCAAGGTGGTGCAGGCCGCCCTGGTCCGTGAAGGGAACGTGGATCTCGGCAGCTTCGCGGCCTATGCCCGGATGACGCCGGCGCAGCAGGTGGGCGGCGATTTCGTCGACGTGCTCGAACCGTCCGGCGGCAAGCTCTTCTTCACCGTCTGCGACGTCTCCGGCAAGGGGGTGGCGGCGGCGCTGTTCATGGCGGCTTCGCAGGGCGCGATCAACGCGGCGGCGTCGGAAAGCCAGAGCGGCGACGTCGCCGCCATCGCCACGGAGGCCAACCGCCGGCTTTGCGCCGAGAACCCGATGGGGCTGTTCGTCACCGGCGTGATCGCCGTCGTCGATATCGAGCGCGCCGTCATGAAGTACGTCTGCGCCGGGCACGAGCCCGCGTTTGTCGTGGCCGCCGACGGCTCGCGGCGGCCGCTCCCGATGACCAATGGGGTGGCGATGGGCGTGCTCGACGATTTCGAGTACGAGAGCCGCGAGGAGAAGTTGCGTCCCGGCGACACGCTGTTTCTCTACACGGACGGTCTGACCGACGCGGTGAATCTGAGCGACGAGCTGTTCGGCAAGGAACGGCTCGAAGCGACGCTCGACGGCGCGTCGGCGCGCTCGCCCGAGGAGATCGTGGACCACGTATGGAGCGAGATCGGCGCCTACTCCGCGGGCGCTCCCGCCGCCGACGACATGACCTGCCTTGTGCTGCGGCGCCGGTGACCCGGCCGGCGGATTCGGAGCGGGCCGGTCGGAGTTTGCTAGAGTATTGGTCGTTCGAGCGGGAAGCGAGATCGCATGGCCGAAGAATTGCGCGTGACAATCCCGGCACGATTGTCGGAGGTTCCCGAACTGTCGAGCATGGTGGAGGCGTTCGGTGACGCTAACGGATTACCCGATCCGAAGGTATTCGTCATCAATCTCGCGCTCGACGAGCTGATCACCAACACCGTGACGCACGGCCTCGATGAGATGGCCGAGGCCGAGATCCGGATCACGATGCGGGTCGTCGCCGGCACGCTGATTCTGGTAATGGAGGACAACGGGCAGCCGTTCGATCCGATGGAGGACACGAACGCCGACGTCACGTCGTCCCTCGAAGAGCGTGCGGTCGGCGGGCTGGGTCTGCACCTGGTGAAGAGCTTCGCAGACCGTATTTCCTACGAGTTCGTGGAAGGCCGGAATCGGTTGACCATGGAACATGATCTCGCGGGGGCATCGGGCTGATGCCTTCCACCTTGCCCGATCAACCCGACGCGCAGGTGGCAAGTCCATGGACGTCGAAGTAGCCGAGGAGCGGGACGGCGAAGCGCTGGTGCTTGTGCCGATTGGACGTCTCGTGTTTCGCATCAGCGGTTTCGATCAGATCATCCCGATCCGGGACACGCGCGAGTCCGCGCTGGCCGAGGTCTGACGATGGCGAAGATGGACGAGATGCGCGTGTCGCTGTCGCCCAGGTTGTCCGCGGTGCGCAGCCTGGCGCAGATGGTGGAGGAGTTCGGCGACGCCAACAGGCTGCCCGATCAGCAGATCTACATGATCAACCTGGCGCTCGACGAGTTGATCACCAATATGGTGAGCTACGGCCTCCGCGGGGTCGCCCGCCCGAAGATCGAGGTTTCCCTGCTGATCACCGACACCATGCTGGTTCTGTCCATGGTGGACAACGGGCAGCGGTTCGACCCGACGGATGACACCGAGCCCGACTTGTCGTCACCGGTCGACGAGCGGCCGATTGGCGGCCTGGGGCTGCATCTGATCAAGGCGTTCGCCGACCGGGTGAAGTACGAGTATGCGGACGGCAGGAACAAGTTGACGCTGGAACACGATCTCACGCCGGAGGCCGGGTGACGGGGCCGTCCGAGCGAAGAGGTGCATCGATGGATATCGAAGTTGCGGAAGAACGGAACGACGAGGTGCTGGTGCTGTTGCCGGTGGGACGACTCGACAGCGGCAACGCCCGCTCGTTCGAATCCGTCGTAATGGATCACGTCAGCAGCGGCGAGCGGCGTCTGATCGTCGACTTCAGCCGTCTCGATTTCATAAGCAGCTCGGGCATGCGGGTGCTGCTGATCGCGGCCAAGGCGCTCAAGGCGGGCGAGGGGACGCTGGTTCTCTGCGCCATGAAGAACCATATCGAGGAAGTCTTTCGGATCAGCGGCTTCGACCGGATCATCCCGATCAAGGACTCTCGTGAATCGGCCCTCGCCGCCTCGACCTGATGAGGATCAGGCCTCGTAGGCCTTGATCACGTCGCGCATGGCCTGTTCCGCTTCCTCCCACGCCACCTGAATCGCGTTCAGCGCCGCCGACGCGGAGGGTGCCTGTCTGGCGAGCAGCCGGTTCTGCGGTAGCAGGAGTCCTCGCGCCACGGCGTGATCGAGGAACTCGAACAGGTGATCGTAGTAGCCGTCGATATTGGCGAAGACGCACGGCTTCTCGTGAAGCTCCAGTGGTCTTTGCGACCAGCACAGGGCTTCGAAGATCTCTTCCAGCGTGCCGAAGCCGCCGGGCAGCGCGATGCAGCCCTGCGACAGCTCCTGCATCAGGTGCTTGCGCTCGTGCATCGTGTCCACTTCCAGGAGACGGCTGAGTCCCTCGTGGGCGAGCTCCTGGTACGACAGTTGCCGGGGTACCACCCCGGTGACGAAGCCGCCGTTCGCCAGCACGGCGCTGGCCAGAACACCCATCAGCCCGACCCGGGCGCCGCCGTACACCAGCCCGATGCCCTCGGCCGCCATCTGGCGGCCCAGGGCATCGGCTTGGTCGATGTAGTGCTGCTCACGCCCGAGGTTGCCGCCCAGGTAGACGCAGATGTGCTTCCCGCTGGGCGGCTCCGCGTGCGCGGCACGAGCGCCACCCACCTCCTGCTTGCTGCCGTTCGACATCGTTCGGATTACTCGTCCCGCTCCGGCATGAGCACGAACTCGGGGTAGGCGTCGATGCCCAGCTCCGCCACGTCCTGCCCCAACTGTTCGACGCTGTGGGACACGCGCACGCCTATCGTCTTCTCCAGCGCCAGCCACGTCAGCCACGAGGTCGCGAACGCGAACGCTCCGATGGAGACCACCCCGAGAAGCTGCACGCCGATGTCGGCGCCGGCCGCGATGACTGTAGCTATCGTACCCCAGACGCCGGCGAAGAGGTGAGCCGGCACAGCCCCGACCACGTCGTCGATCTTCAGCTTCTCCAGGAGCCGGATGGCCGCGGTGCAGATGACGGCGCCGACGGCGCCGATCACGATGGCCCAGTAGTGACTGGTGATGTCGGGTCCCGCGGTGATCGAGACGAGGCCTGCGATGGCGCCGTTCAGGCCGGCCAGCAGATCGACCCGCCCGAGGATCGGCCGCGAGACGGCGATGGCGGCGATCACGCCGGCCGCCCCCGCCAGGTTGGTGTTGACGAGCACGTGGCTTATCGCCAGCACGTCGGCCGCGCTCCCCAGGGCGAGCTGGGAACCGCCGTTGAAGCCGAACCAGCCGAACCAGAGGATGAAGACCCCCAGGGTGACGACTGGAATGTTGGACGGAGGCGTGCTGGTGACGGTGCCGTCCTTCCGGAACTTGTTGTACCGCGGGCCGACGATCAGCGCGCCGGCGAGCGCGGCGCAGCCCCCGGTGCCGTGCACGATGGTCGATCCGGCGAAGTCCTGGAAGCCCATCGCGTCGAGCCAGCCGCCGCCCCACGTCCAGGCGCCGACGATCGGGTAGATGATCGCGGTCAGCACCAGGGTGAAGACGAAGAACGACCAGAGCTTGACTCGCTCGGCCAGCGCGCCGGAGACGATCGACGCGGCGGTCGCCACGAAGACCATCTGGAAGAACCAGTCGGACATGACCGCGTAGTCGGTGGCGATCACCGCTTCCCGCGCCCCTTCGACGCCCTCCAGCAGCGCGAGCTCGTCGGCCGACGGGCCGCGCAGGAAGGTGAATGATCCGATCACGCTGCCCACGTCGACGTACATCAGGTTGTAGCCGATGACGTAGTAGGCGATTCCCGCGACGGCGTACAGGCCGATGTTCTTCAGGCAGATGACGGAGGCGTTCTTGGTGCGCACCGTGCCGGATTCGAGCATCGTGAAGCCGGCTGCCATCCACATCACCAGCGCGCCCCAGAGCAGGAACGAGAACGTGTTGAAGATGAACCGCAGTTCGCCGCTCGACAGCTCGGTCATGCGTCACCTCTTGGTTCGGGGCCGACTGCGGGCCGGCGCCAGTAGTCCAAGGCCGTTGTGAGCCATGGAATGCAACGGCGTGTGTACGGTCGGGGCGTCAGCGCACCGGCGCACCGTCGGTATCGTAGCCGACATGCGCGGCCATCACGAGATCATGGAGAGCGTTACAGTCTGCCTCCAGTCGCCGGAGGCGATCCGCGCGATCCGGCAGGCTCGGTGCGGCTCGCCACGGCTGGTGCACGGTGGAAGCGAGGTCTCCGGCGCGCCGTCGGGCGGCGCCGCAGGGACCGGGACCGAGCGCGAGCGCGCCGAGCATGGCCCCCGCCGCGTCGACGGCGCTGCACAGGGAGCGCGGCAGCCGCGGGTCCTCTGCGAGGAGGTCCAGTATCCGCGCCGGCCGAATCTCCACTCCGTAGCGGCCCTTGTAGGTGTCGAACGCCTGGCAGACCCGCAGCAGGCTCGCCCACTCGCTGTCGCCCGCTTCCCGGTTCGCGCGCACGCCCTCGAGATGTGCCAGCAGCAGTGCGATCGTGAACTGGGCGCGCTCGACGAGGCGCCCGAGCTGCAGAAAGCGCCAGCCGTCGTCGCGGTACAGGGTCGTGTCCACCACGCCGGCGAACAGGTCCATTTCGCGCGCAAGGTCCGCGTAGAAGCTCTCGGGGGCGGTCCTCCAGATGTCCTCGATGCGCCGCGTGCCGAGGCGCAGCCACGCCAGGTTGAGGCACGTCCACATCTCGCCGCTGATGCAGTGGCGCATCTGCCGCGCGTTCTCGCGTCCGTTGGAGAAGCTGTTCAGGATCGAGCCCGGGTTCGCGCGCTCGAAGGTGACGTCGTCGGCCAGCGTGTACGAATCGGCCAGCGCGTAGTCGTCATCGCTCTCCGCGACCCCGAGGGCGGGGCCGGGCGGACGCCTGTGCAGGGTGTCGTAGATCCGGCGCCACCCGAGGTTGATCTCGCGCACCGGACGGTCCACGAGCGCGTCCATCTGCTCGCGCAGGAGACGGCAGAGGTCTTCGGTCCGCTCGACGTGGCGGCCCAGCCAGTACAGACCCTCCGCGCTGCGCGCCAGCATGTCAGGAATCCAGCACCCACACGTCCTTGCCGCCGCCGCCCTGGCTCGAGTTCACCACGATGCTGCCCCGGCGAAGCGCCACGCGGCAGAAAGCGCCCGGCACGATGCGGGTCTCCCGGCCCCGGAGCACGAACGGGCGCAGGTCGACGTGCCGCGGCTCGAGCCGCCCGTCGATCAGGCAGGGAGCCCGTGAGAGCGACAATACCTCCTGCGAGATGTAGTCGGCCGGATTGGCCCGCATCTCCGCGGCATAGGCCTCGCGCTCGGCCGGCGTGGCCTGGGGGCCCACGAGCATGCCGTACCCGCCCGCCTCTCCAACGCGCTTCACGATGAGCGTGTCGAGGTTGTCGAGCGTGTATTCGAGCTCCTCGGGTCGGCGGCAGATCCGTGTCGGTACGTTGGCGAGGATCGGTTCTTCGCTCAGGTAGTAGCGGATCAGATCCGGCACGTAGGCGTAAACGCTCTTGTCGTCGGCTACGCCGGTCCCCGGCGCGTTGGCCAGGGTGACGTTGCCGAGCCGGTGGGACTGCAGCAGGCCGGGCACGCCGAGGAGCGAATCGGGACGGAACACGCGCGGATCGAGGAAGTCGTCGTCCACGCGCCGGTAGATCACGTCAACCTGCCGCAGTCCCTCCGTGGTACGCATGTAGACGAAGCCGTTCCGCGTCAGCAGGTCGCGCCCCTCCACCAGCTCCGCGCCGAGCTCGCGGGCCAGGAACATGTGTTCGTAGAAGGCCGCGTTCCAGACGCCGGGGGTCAGCAGCGCGATGCATGGATCGGGGCGGTTCGGCGGCGCCAGCTCACGTAGCGTCGCCAGCAGCAGGTCGCCGTAGTGCTCCACCTCCTGCACCCGGCAGCGGCGATAGAGGCGTCTCAGGCTCGACTTCACCGCCTTCCGGTTGGCGATCATGTAGGAGACACCGGACGGCACCCGCAGGTTGTCCTCCAGCACGATGAAGCCATCGTTCGTGCGCACGACGTCGGTGCCGCAGATCGCCACCCACGTGCCGTGCGGCGGCGAGACGCCGCGCATCTGTGGGCGGTACTGGGGGCAGCCCCGCACCATCTCTTCAGGAATGACGCCGTCCGCGATCGCGCGGCATTCGCCGTAGACGTCGCACAGGAATCGGTTCAGGGCGAGGATGCGCTGGGCGAGGCCCGCTTCGAGCTCCCGCCACTTGGCCGCGGCCAGAATGCGAGGAAGACAGTCGATCGGGATGATCCGCTCGTCCGCTTCGCCGTCCCCATAGACCGTGAAGGTGATGCCCTCGTTCAGGAACGAGCGCGTGACCCGTTCCTGAACATCGCGGAGCTCCGCCCCGGAAGTCTCGGCGAGGAAGTCGTAGAGGGCCCGGCAGTGTGCCCGCGGCGTGCCGTCGGGCTGCAACACCTCGTCGTAGAAGTCGGCGTCGAGCCGGTAGTCGCTGAAGTCCATCCGCGCGGACTCCCGAGGCCGTCGACCGTGAGGAGCTACGCCCTCGCTACGAACGCGACGACACGCAGGGCCAGTGTGCCATGAGCGGTGGGGAACGGCAACCCCGGAGCCGAGACTTCGGGCGGGTAGCCGAAGGATGCCTGGATCAACCCGTCGCGTGCGGGGTCCGGGCCCGATGACGCTTTCCCGGGCCGCCTACGGCGCGCGCCCGGGGGAGGTTCGGATCGGCTGTCGGTTCGCGGCCAGCACGCCGGCGAAGAGCGCAACGCCCGCCACGTCGAAAAAGGGGACGCCGAGTCCTGCCAGGTCCAGGGAGGGGCCCGGCGCCAGGAGCAGGGCCGCCGCTCCGAAGACCGCCAGGCGCAGGCCGAGACCGAGCGGCTGCCGCAACTGCCCGGCGATGCCCGCGGCGAAGCAGGTGACGCCGAGCGTGGCGATCGCGACCGGCAGCAGCATCTCGAGCCACCCGGCCGGGTCGCCCGAGGCGGTCAGCATGAGCAGTTCCGGCCGGTAGATGAACATGTAGGGCAGCGTGAAGCCGACCAACGCGAACCGGAACGCGGCGAGGGCGGTCGGCATGATGCGCGTGCCCGCGATCGACGACGCGGCGTAGGCGGCCAGGGCCACCGGCGGCGTCACCATCGACATCATCCCGAAGTAGAAGATGAACAGGTGCGCAGCCAGCGGGATCACGCCCAGGTTGCCGAGTACCGGGCCTATGAGCGTCGCCATCAGCAGGTAGCAGACGGCCGAGGGCAGTCCCATCCCGAGGACGATCGACGAGATCATGATCAGCACGAGCGCGAGGAAGAGGCTCTGCTCGGCCAGCGGGATGATCGTCGCCGGCAGCCGCGTGCCGATGCCGGTCAGCGTGACGATCCCGATGATGATGCCGACGCACGCGGCGGCGGCCACCAGCGGCACGACGCCGCGCGCCGCGGTGACGAGGCTCAGGAGCGTGAAGCGCCAGTCGAGGCGGGTCGCCTTGTTGAAGCTGCTGACCACCACGATCGCCACCAGCGACAGCGTCACGGCGCGAAACGCCGTGTAGCCGAGGAGCAGGAACAGGATGAGACTGCCGAGGGCGGAGCCGAAGACGATTCCCGCCGCGATCGACCGCTTCGCTGCCTCCCCGGTCTCTGCGGCGGCCGGCGCCGTGTCGACCGGAGCCCCCTCCGTCGCGATCGACATCCGCCGGGCGTGAAAGTGCACGATGAGGATCAGCGACAGGTAGTAGAGGAGCGCCGGGATGAGCGCCGCCCGGATGATCTCCAGGTACGTCACCGGCGGATCCACGATCTCCAGCATCATGTACGCGCCCGCGCCCATCACCGGGGGCATGAGCGCTCCGCCCGAGCTGGCCGCCGCCTGCACGCCGGCCGCGGTCACCGGCTGGAAGCCGGCGCTGCGCATCATCGGTATGGTGAACGTCCCGGTCGTGGCGGTGTTGGCGACCGCGCTGCCGGAGAGCGAGCCCATCAGCCCGCTGCTGAGGACCGCCACCTTCGCGGGGCCGCCCGAGCTGCGCCCGAACACCCGCTCGGCGAAATCTACGATGAACCGCGTGGCGCCGGTCGCTTCGAGGAACGCCCCGAAGATGACGAACAGGAAGACGTAGGTGAACATGACGTTCAGCGCCACGCCGAAGATGCCCTGGCTGTGGAGGAACGTCTGCGCCACGATGCGCGGGACGGTATAGCCGCGGTGCGGGAACAGCCAGTCGGGGAACGCCGACCCGAACAGGGCGTAGAGGATGAACGCCGCCGCCAGCAGCGGCAGCGCCAGGCCGAGCGCGCGCCGGGCCGCCTCGAGCACCAGCAGCAGGCCGAGCAGGCCGATGGCGGTGTCGAGCGTGGTTTCGAAGCCGGCGCGGTTCCCGAGCGTCTGACCGTCCACCCACCAGCCGTCGAAGAGCGGATCGGTCTGGACGACGATGTAGCCGCAGCAGCACGCGGCCAGCACCGCCAGCACGAGGTCGCCGGCGCGGGCGCGCGGGTCGTTGTTCAGGGACGGGTGGATCGGGACGTTCAGGAAGCAGAGCGCCAGCCCTACGAGCGCGAAGAACGCCAAGCGGCTCTGCGGCGCCAGCAGCGGGTAGTTGACCTCGACCAGCGTGAAGGAGCACAGCAGCACCCCGAGCGTGCCGGTCGCCAGCAGCCGAA
This sequence comes from Vicinamibacterales bacterium, assembly GCA_965222905.1. Classification (GTDB taxonomy): domain Bacteria; phylum Acidobacteriota; class Vicinamibacteria; order Vicinamibacterales; family UBA8438; genus WTFV01. The sequence goes on from OZ244976.1 coordinate 2,782,727, forward strand.
CATTGCGCGGCGGCGGGTTGTCCGGCGTCACGGCGCGGCCTGTTGCGGCCAGATCCCGGCTTCCTCGTAGAAGCGAATCGCGCCGGGATGGAACTCCGTCCCGGTGTCGCGCACCACGTTGTTCGGATTGATCGCGCGTCCGGCGGCGTGCTTCTCGACGACCAGCGCCCGGTTCTCGTAGAGCAGCTTCGTCCAGTTGTAGACGAGGTCGTCCGGTGCGCCGGCCGACGTGATGACGTGCATCGAGCCGACGTCGAGTCCCTCGAACGGCTCGCTCTGCCCGCGGTAGGTTTCGGCCGGGATGGTGGCCGGGTTGAAGAAGAGATACTCCTCGATCAGTCCCTGCTTCTCGTCGTCACCGTACGGGATGAAGGTGAGCTCCATCGACGCGGAGGCTTGGGTGATGGACGCGGTCGGCACCGCGCCGCCGAGGAACGTCGCGTCCGCCGAGCCGTCGGTCAGCATGTCGACGGCGGCCTGCTGCGTGGCGTTGAGCGGCGAGAAGTCGTCGTAGGTCACCCCGTGCGCCCCGAGCAGCGGGCCCACGAAGTACTCGAAGCCGGCGCCGGCCGGGCCGACGCTGACGCGCCGGCCGCGCAGGTCGTCGATGCTCGCGATGCCGGATGACGCCTGCGTCACGAACAGCGCGACGTTGGGCGCCAGGGTCATGACCGACCGGACCGGATAGGCGCGCTCCCAGCCCTCGCTGCCCCGCGCCGCGAAATAGGTGATCGCGGCGTTCGACAGCGCGAAGTCGAGCTCGCCGCTCGCGAGCCGCCGGATGTTCTCCTGCGATCCGCTCGTCGCCTCGGCGGTCACGCTGTAGCCGAAGTCGCTGCCGGTCTCGTTGACCACCTCCGCGAGCGCGCTTCCGACGACGAAGAACGCGCCTCCGGGCGGCGCGGTGCCCATGCTGAGGAACTGGCGCGACGGCGCGCTGTCGCCAGCCTCGCCGCTTTCGCCTCCACCGCCGCCGCAGGCGGCAACCGTGCCGGCCAGAACGGCGAGCACCACCATGACCGGCCACCGAGAGTTGGATCGACGCAAGAACCTGTCCTCCTTGAACCCGCCCATGCTACTACGCTTCCTCATTGCGGGCCGAAGATCGACAGCAGGTGGCCGTCCGGATCCCGGAAATTGGCCGCCCACGAGTCGCCGGTGACGTTGGCCGGCTCCCGCAGGAACTCGATGCCCTTGTCCTTCAGCGCCGTGTAGGCCGCGCCCACGCTCGCCACCGCCAGCACCACTTCCAGGGGACCCGGCTGTTCGGCCAGTCTGGCGTGGGCGGTGCTGAGGCAGAGCGTGACCGGTCCGGTCTCGAGGAAGACGAAGCCGGGGATCTCCTGCTTGACGGCCAGTCCGAGCCTGTCCCGGTAGAACGCGCGCGAGCGATCCAGATCCGCTGCGCCCAGCATGATGTTGGCGATTCCGATGATGGTCATGTGTCCTCCTGAGGGGTCCGGACGGATGCGGACGCCTACTGGTTCCCGGCCGGGGCTCCGGGGTTCGTGGGCGAGGCCCGCCGATCCACGACGAAACGCCGGGCCTTCATCTCGAAACGTGGGAGTGTCCCGGCCTCGACCGGCGTGACGGGGACCGTGAGGCCGAGGGCCTCGCGCAGGCGGCTCGCGGCGAGCGCGGCGACCGCCGCGGCGTCGACGCCGTTTTCGATCTCCACCTCGACGGCGATCTCCCGCAGCGACCCTGCCGCCTGCACCGTGCAGCGGTACTCGACCACGGGGCCAATCGCGCGCAGAACGGATTCCACCGCGGCCGGATAGACGTTGACCCCGCGCACGTTCACCATGTCGTCGGCCCGCGCCACCACGCCGCCGGCGAGCCGCGCGAGCGTCCTGCCGCAGGCGCAGCGCTCGCGGGTCCGGACCACGAGATCGCGCGTCCGGTAGCGGATGACGGGACTCGCGGTCCGTCCGAGATTCGTGATCACCAGCTCGCCCCGCACGCCGTCCGGCACCGGCTCCCCGGTGTCGGGATCGACCACCTCGGCGATGAACTCCCGTTCGTTGACGTGCAGAAAGCCGGGCGCTTGCAGGCACTCGAAACTGATTGGGCCGACCTCGGTCAGTCCGTGGTGGTCGATGACCCGCGCGCTCCAGCCCCGCTCGATCCGTGCGCGCGTAGCGGGGATGCTGCCCCCCGGCTCGCCGGCGACGATGATCACGCGAACGGGGCTGGCGGCCAGCGCCTCGTGCCCACCCGCTTCACGCGCCACGTCGAGCAGGCGCAGCGCGTAGGTCGGCGTGCAGCAGATCACCGTCGGGCCCAGCACGTCGATCAGCGCCAGCCGCTGCGCGCTCGTCATGCCGCCGGCCGGGATCGCGTGCGCTCCGATCTGCGTCGCGGCGTCGAAGCCGGTCCAGAAGCCCAGGAACGGCCCGAACGAGAAGGGGAAGAAGACCCGGTCGTGCGCGGTGACGCCGGCCGCGCGATAGACCGCCTTCCAACACTCGAGCATCCACTGCCATGTCTCCGGTGTGTCGATCCAGCGCAGGGGCTGCCCGGTCGTCGACGACGTCTGGTTGTAGCGCGTGTAGCGGTCGAGCGGCTCGCTCAATGTCGTTCCCCAGGGTGGCGACACCTCCTGGTCCGCTACCAGCTCGGCCTTCGTGGTGAACGGCAACGCAGACAGATCCGCAGGCAGCGTGAGCCGTTCCACGTCGACGCCGGCGCCGGAGAACTTGCGGTCGTAGAAGGCGTTCCGGCCCCGCAGACCGCGGAGCAGGGCCGCGAGCCGTTCGGCCTGCAGTGCCACGAGCGCCGCGCGCGGCTGGCACTCGCTGACCGGCGGGTCGATCGGCCCGCCCGTCGTCGGCGTGGAGTCCGGGACGTTGCCGAGGTCGGCGGTCATGCGTCGGGGAGCGGCGCGACTTCGAAACGGCCGGCGATATCGGGCGGGATTGCCGTCGACCGGAGCGGCGCGCCCGCCTGCCGGGCGATGCACGCGATGGCGAGGCTGCCCGTGGCGATCGCGGTTCCGTCCTTCGTGACGTGCGCGGTGTAGCGCATCGACCGCGCGCCGATGGCGGCAATCCGGATGAGGACTTCGAACTCGTCCTCGAAGCGCAGCGGCCGGTGGAAGTCGAACGACGCCGCGACGCGCGGGAATCCCACCGCGGCGCCGGGCGACGCGATGCTCAGGCCGGCCGCGCGCCAGAGCGCGTGCTCCGCCTCCTCCATGTAGCGGTAGAACCAGGAGAAGTGGACGATGCCGGCGGTATCGGTTTCGTAGAACTGGACGCGGCGCCTCAGCCGGTACTCGTTGACCACCGGCACATTCTATGCCGTGGCGTATGGACGCATTCGTTTCGCGTCACCGCATGCGCCGGCGCTCTCCCTCGCGGCCGGTGACGGCTCACGACCGGCTCACGGCCGGTTGCCCGAGCGCCGGCCGTGACGTCCGGGTGGAGAACTCCCGGAGCGCCTCGAACAGCGGCCCGAGATCGGCGAACACGTTGCCGACCAGCGCGTCCACCAGGCGCGGGTGCAGGTCCGGGTGGGCGCGGATGAAGTCCCGGAAGCTGAACGTCTGGTTGTAGAACGACAGGACGAGCTGCCGGAACTGGTCGAGCGCCCAGCGCATGTCGCGCTCGTAGTCGGCGAACGTCTCGGCCGTCACGCCACCCGCGTCGAGGCCGCGATGCACCGCGTCGGCGGCCATCTCGCCGCTCTTGAGCGCCATGAACACGCCGGTGGAGAAGACCGGATCCAGGAACGAGAACGCGTCGCCGGCCAGGCAGAAGCCGTCGCCGCCGATAGACTCGGCGCGGTAGCTGAACTCGCCGGTCACCCGGACCGGCTCGATGCGTGTGCCGGTGCGCAGGTGGTCGGCGATCCATATGCAGTCGCCCGCCTCGCGAGCGAAAATCGCCTCGGGGTCGCGCGTCTCGCGGTACAGGTAGTCCGCCTCTGCGACGACCCCGACGCTGACGACGTCGTCGGGGAGGGGGATGTACCAGAACCAGCCCTTCTCCGGGACGTAGGCCACCGTGGTGGCGCCCTCGTCGAGGCCGGGGTCACGCTTCGCGCCCCGGTAGTAGGTGAAGATCGAGATCTTCGTGAGGTCCGGGTCGCGCCGCTTCCAGCCGAGCTTCGAGGCGAGGAACGTGTCGCGGCCGGAGGCGTCGATGACGGCATCGGCGCGGAGTGTCTGCGAGCCGCCGCCCGCGACCTCCGCCCGGACGCCGACTGCGCGAGCGCCATCCCACAGCAGCTCGCGGACCACCGTCCCCTGCCGGACCTCGGCGCCCTTCGCCCGCGCGTTGTCGAGCAGCATCCGGTCGAAGTCGCTCCGCAGCACCTGCCACGTCGTCGAGCAGGGGTGCTTGATCGTCTCGAAGAAGTAGAACGGTTGGGACACCTTGCCGGTCGTCGAGACGAACTGCACGCTGTACTTCTTCGGGCAGGCGGCTCTCTCGAACCAGTCGAGCACCCCGAGCCGCTCGAACGTGAACCACGTATACGGCATCAGCGATTCGCCGATGTGATACCGCGGGAAGGCCTCGCGCTCGAGAATGGCCACGCGCCGCCCCTGCTGCGCCAGCACCGTTCCCGCCGTGGCGCCCGCCGGGCCGCCGCCGATGACGATGCAGTCGTAGCGCTCGCGAGTGTCCATGCCGATCATCGTATTACGAGCGGCAGCACCTCGACGATGTCGCCTATCTTGGCGCCCTTTCGCACGACCTCGGTGCGCCGGCCGTAGAGCACCCGCGGCTCGCGCATCCAGAAGACGCCCATCATCTCCGGGTTCGGGGTGACGGCGAGGAAAGCCTTGACGCGGCTCTCGTACTCGAAGCGCCCGTCGCGGAGAATGCGTCCGAGCGGCACCTCGTTCTCCAGGATCTGGCGCCGGATCTCGTCGCCGAACGCGTCGAGATCCATCCGGATCGCCCCCATCTCGACTGGCTGGCCGGCGTACTCCTGCACCAGAAGCACCCGGCGGAAGTACGACCCGCTCTCGGTGAACGTCGACAGCGGGCGCAGCACCACCCGCCCGCCGAAGTGGCGCTCGAGGGTCAGCGTCATGTCGATGTCGTGCACGAGCAGCGAGCGGTAGGGGTGTGGAATGTCCTCCGGCTGCACTACCTCCACTCGCGGGACTTCTATGCCGGCCCGCTCATAGACCAGATCGAGGGGGTAGAGGAGATCCTGCGACAAACCTACGTGTACCGGATGTCGGTGTGCGCCGGCAGGAAGAAGCGCGGCAGCAGGCTGTCCACACGCAGCAGGCCCTCGCGCGACAACCGCACGACGTCGGGGCTGGCTTCGGCGAGGAAGCCGTCACCGGTCAGCGACGCGAATGGTGCGCCGAACCGGGACCGGACGTCGACGCCGTACTTCTCCTGGAAATACGGCGGGCGGATCGAGCCGAGCTTGAGCTGTAGCACGAGCTCGCGAATCAGGCGTTCCTCGTCCGTCGGCCGGTAAGCGCGGTTGAGCGGGATGCGTCCTCTCTCGATGGCCTGCGCGTAGGCGCCCCAGGAGTCGAGGTTCTGCATGTGGACGCCGTTGACGTGCCCGAACGACGCTACCCCGAGGCCGGCGAGGTCCGCGCCCTGCCAAAGGCGGTCGCGGTAGACGAAGCTGGTGCGGCCGGGGTGCTTCACGGCGGTGTAGGCGCTGCCCACCGTGTAGCCGGCCCGCTCGAGCGCGGCGAACGCCTCGTCCACCCAGCGGCGCTTGGTCGACCAGGGGGCGACCGTTTCCTCGAACTGTCCGGTTCCGTGCAACCGGTCGCTGCTGATCGTCGTGTTGAAGGGCAGCTCCATCTGGTAGATGGTGACGCTGTCCGGATCGAGCGCCACGGTTCTCTCGACGGCGTCCTGCCACTTCTCGTCGGTCTCGCCGAGCATGCCCGCGATCAGGTCGATGTTGATCTGCGGGAAGTCGATCGAGCGGGCGAACTCGTAGGCGCGGAAGATCTCGGCGGAGCGGTGCGCGCGGCCGTTCAGCTCCAGAACATGGTCGTCGAAGTGCTCGACCCCGAGGCTGAGCCGCGTGACCCCCATGTCGCGGATGGCGCGCAGCTTCGGCTCGGTCAGCGTGCCCGGCTCGCACTCGAACGTGATCTCGCTCGCGGCCGACCAGGGGCTCACGGCCGAGAGCCGGTCGACCAGGCCGCGAAGCTGCCGGACGGACAGGAACGACGGCGTGCCGCCGCCGAAATAGATGAAGTCGAGCGGGCGTCCGGCGATGGCCGGCTGCTCGGCGTACAGCTCCCACTCGCGTCCCAGCACGTCGAGGTACGACTGCACCTCGGCCGCGTTCTTGTCCGTGTAGACGCGGAAATAGCAGAAGTGGCAGCGCTTGCGGCAGAACGGGATGTGCAGGTACAGGCCGAGCGGAACCTCGACCGCCCCCGGGGCGGCGAGGGCGGGCCTGGCCGCATCCGCGACCGCGTCCGCCGACCAGGTCGAGAACGGCGGGTAGTTGGCGACGAAGTAGCTGCCGACCTCCGTATCGCTGGCGGTCGCCGTGGCCGCCGCTGCCGCTTCACTCATGGCGTTCATGATACCAGCCCACCGCGCCGCGCACGGGACGGCGGTTCCCTGCCGCCGCCGGCTCTCGTCCCGCGCGCAGCCCGGCACGCGTTTCGCATGCAAGTGGCGGTGCCAGGGGACTGCCCCGCAGAAGCGGTGCAGACCCTGGAGAGGTTCGGTTGGGCGGAAAGCGGGGCCGCAAGGCGACGGTTTCCGGGCTAGGATGGCGCCCATGCAGGACGTGCAGCCGCGGTTCGGCTACAGCGACCTTCTGGCCATGCCGGAGGACGGGCGCCGGTACGAGATCCATGGAGGGGAGCTCGTCGTGGTCCCGTCACCGATGCCGTGTCACCAGATCGCCATCGTGGAGCTCGTCACGCTGCTGCGCGACTACGGACGCAGGGCGGGCGGAATCGCGCTCGTCGCCCCGCTCGACATCGTGTTCGGCGAGTACGACGTGGTGCAGCCCGACATCGTGTTCTTCCGGGCCGAACGGCGCCACCTGGTCCAGCCGTACGAGGTCACGCGGGTTGCGCCGGACATCGCCGTCGAGGTGCTCTCGCCCTCCACGGCGGCCGTCGACCGCGGTCGTAAGATGCGCATGTTCGCAGGGTATGGTGTACCCGAGTACTGGATCGCAGATCCGGTTCGCCTGCGGATAGAGGTCCACGTCCTCGAGAACGACGCCTACCGGCAGGGGCAGGTGGCAACCGGCGGAGACATCGTACGCTCGGTCCTGCTCCCCGACTTGGCCTTCGCTGCCGGCAGCATCTTCCCCTTCGCGTAACCTTGCCCCGCAACACCTGTCAGCCGGCCGACATGGCGACGTCGGAAACGCCCCTGGAACGAGTCTCGCAGGGAGGCGGTGATACGATGGCGTCCATGCAGGACGTGCAGCCGCGGTTCGGCTACAGCGATCTCCTGGCCATGCCGGAGGACGGGCGCCGGTACGAGGTCCAAGGGGGAGAACTCGTCGTGGTTGCCGCGCCGCTGTTCCGTCATCAGAGTGCCGTACTGGAGGTCGCCACCATTCTGAACGCCTACCGCCGGAAGGCAGGGGGCCGCGTGGTGACCGCGCCCTTCGACATCGTGTTCGACGAGTACGACGTGGTACAGCCGGACGTCGTCTTCTTCCGAGCCGAACGGTTGCATCTTGTCCAGCTCGATGTCGTGACGCGGGCGGCGCCGGACATCGCCGTCGAGGTGCTCTCGCCTTCCACTGCCTCCATCGACCGCGGCCGGAAGATGGAGATGTTCGCGCGGTACGGCGTACCTGAGTACTGGATCGTCGATCCCGTCCGTCTCGAGATCGAAGTCCACGCTCTCGAGAACGGCACCTACCGCTGCGCGCAGATCGCAACCAGCGGAGACACGGTGCGCTCGGTTCTGCTCCCGGACCTGGCCTTCACTACCGCCCGCATCTTCACGTTCGCGTAGCTTGCCGCACGCGCTGTTCGCTCAGGCAGCGGGTCCGTCACGCGAACCCACGTGGTCTCTCGCCCAATGGAACGAATCTCGCAGGTAGGGTGCTGATACCATGGTGCCCATGCAGGACGCGCAGCCGCGGTTCGGCTACAGCGATCTTCTGGCCATGCCGGACGACGGGCGCCGCTACGAGATTCACGAAGGAGAGCTCGTCGTGGTCCCGTCACCGCTCCTGCGACATCAGATCGCCGTCGTGAGGCTCGTCACGCTGCTGAACGACTACCGGTTGCGGTCGGGCGGGCTCGCGGTCACCGCGCCGTTCGACATCGTTTTCGACGAGCACGACGTCGTTCAGCCGGACATCGTTTTCTTCCGGGCGGAGAGGCTTCATCTGCTCGACCCGAACTCGGTGGCGCGGGTCGCGCCGGACATCGCTGTTGAGGTGCTCTCACCTTCCACGGCTTCCATCGACCGTGGCCGCAAGATGGAGATGTTCGCGCGGCACGGTGTACCCGAGTACTGGATCGTCGACCCGGTCCAGCAGCAGGTTGAGGTCCACGCCTTCGCGAACGGTGCCTACCGTTGCGCGCAGATCGCAACCGCAGGCGACACCGTGCGTTCAGTTCTGCTTCCCGACCTGGCCTTTGAGACCGGCGATCTCTTCACCTTTCCGTAGATGGCCGGGCTACGCCAGGCGCATCGTGTCCAGAGGGCCAGGGATGGCTCACCCGAAGCAGTACAGAACCCCGTCCTGCGAGCCGATCACCACCTTGCCGTCGGCGATCGCCGGGGACGCCGAGAGCGGCGCGCCGGTGTCGAACTCCCACAGCTTCTCGCCGCTCTCGAGGTCGAGAATGTAGAAGCGCCCGTCGCCGGAGCCGATGTAGACGCGACCGTCGGCGGCGGCGGGAGACGAGTCGACCCGCGCGCGGGTCATGAACGTCCAGCGCATCGCGCCGGTCTCGGCGTCGATGCCGTGCACCATGCGGTCGCGGCCGCCGATGACGACGGTGCCGTCCACGCTGAGCGCCGACGAGTAGAAGGGGAAGTGCCGTTGCGGGTGCTCGTAGCGCCAGACGATGTCGCCGGTCCCCAGGTCGAGGCTCACGACCTCGTTGTCGAACGTGCCGAAATAGGCGCGTCCGTCGCGGATGGCCGAGGACGCCGCGGTGTAGGCGCCGGCCGACACGCTGGTGACCTCCTGGCCGTCGGAGACCCGGACGCCGTGGAACGTCTCGTCGCAGCCGCCGAAGTAGGCGATGCCCCCGGTGACGGCCGGGGTGGCATGGACGTAGTTCTGCGTTTCCGCCTGCCACGCCAGCTCGCCGGTCGCGGCATCGAGGCCGTACAGGTAGCCGTCGTAGGAGCCGATCATCACGCGGCCCTCGGCCAGCACCGGCGAGGACTTGATCTCGCCCTGCGTGGCGTAGGTCCAGACCTCCTCACCGGTGTCCGCGTCGACCGCGTGCAGCACGCCGGCGAGGTCGCCGACGAATACCAGCCCGTGCCCGACGGCCGGCGACGACTCGCCGATGCCCATCCGCTCGCTCGCCCGGTAGCGCCACTTCAGCTCGCCGGAGTCGAGGTCGAGCGCGATGAGTTCCCCGGTGTAGGTGCCGACGTAGACCGTTCCGTTCGCGATGGCGGCCGACGAATCGATCGACTCGCCTGCTTCGAACGACCAGAGCAGCCGCGGTTCGTCCGGCACGGTGGCCGATGAGACGCCGGTGAGGCTGGCGGTTCCGCGGAACTGCGACCAGACGTCCGGCGGCGCCGCGTCCTGGGCCAGCGCGGTTCCCGCACCGGCGAGCAGGACGAGAACGGCCAGGGCGGCGAGGGTTGCCGTGAACGGCGTGCGGTGTGAATGATTCAGTAGGCGCATTGATATACCTCCAAAGCTTCGCGCGCGCCAAAAGGCCTGGGGTTGAAAGTGCCGGTCCATTGCGTGGCCGCCGCCTCGGCGAGGGCCGACAGGTCCTGCTCCGGCACCCCGGTGGTCCTCAGATCCGCAGGGAAGCCGCCGAACCTGCCTATTTCGACGAGACGTTCCGCCAGATGCTCCCCGGCGTTCCGCGTGGCGGAGGGCGGCGGGGCGGTACCGTTGACGAGGTCCGTATAGAGATTGCCCGCGGCCTGCGCGTTCCACCGCACGACGTGGGGCAGCAGGATCGCCAGCGCCACCCCGTGCGTCATGTCGTAGCGCGCCGTCAGCGGGTTCGCGCACGCGTGGGCGGCCCCGAGCATCGACTGCTCGATGGCCACGCCCGCGTAGAACGCGCCGAGCTGCATCGCGCCGCGCGCCGCGACGTCGTCCGGGTGGTCGAGCACCCGTTCGTAGTTGGCGTTCAGCAGGCGGAACGCTTCGCGGGAGAAGAGCGTCGAGATCGCGCTCCGGCGCTTCGTCACCGCGGTCTCCACTGCGTGCGCGATCGCATCGAAACCGCCGGCGGCGGTGACGGCGGCGGGCTGTGAGAGGGTGAGGTCCGGGTCGAGGATGGCCAATCGGAAGGCGAGCTGCGGATCGCCGCACGCCATCTTCATGTGGGTCTCGGCGTCGGCGATCACCGCGTAGCTCTGCGCCTCCGAGCCGGTGCCGGCGGTGGTCGGGACGGCAATCATCGGCAGCAGCGGCTTGTGCGCGTGCCCGTAGCCGCGGTAGTCGGCCATGGCCCCGCCGTTCGTCAGCAGCAGGTTGATCCCCTTGGCGCAGTCCAGCGAACTGCCGCCGCCGAGACCGATGACGGCGTCCGGCCGGCGGGCCCGGGCGAACCCGACGCCCCGTTCGACCATCGCCGCGTCCGGGTTCACGTCGAAATCGTCGAAGACCTCGACCTCCAGGCCGGCGCCGCGCAGCAGGCCGAGCGCACGGTCGACATGACCCGCTTCCTCCAGGCCCCCGTCGGAGACCAGCAGCGGCCGTGCAAATCCCAGCTCCCGCGCCAGCGTCCCGAGGCGTTCGAGCGTACCGGACCCGAAGACGAGGCGCGTCGGCACGTGATAGTCGAAAGGTGTCATCGCTCGTCGGGAACCGTCTCCGCTACTCGAATATACCCTGTCCGCTGCAGGTCTTCCGGGCAGGTCGAGTCCGCGCCTACGCGGCGCGGTCGGCGTCGAATTCCCGCAAGGCGCCCGGAACCGCGTCGACGAAGCGCATGGCGCGCGAGTACAGGGCGTGAATCTCTTGCGTCGTCTTCTCCAGAGTGAAGGCTCCAAAATCCTCATGCACGAGGCGATTCCGTTCGCCGCCGAGTTCAAGGAACGCACGGACGGAGTCATCGAGTTGATCGTCGTCCTTGATTCTCTGCTTCATGAAGTCGCGAAGTCGTTTCCGAACAGCCCGAAGAAGCTGTTCGCGTTGCGGCCGTTCCACTCGAACCACGTATGGTACTGACGGCTTACCGCCTTCTTGCGCACCAGCGACGCGACCAGCACGTTGCCGTTCGTCGCGTGTTCGACGAACGACATCACCGTCCCCGTCATTCGTCGCTCGAAGTAGCTCGCAGAGGCGAGCAGCAGCGATTTCCGGAAATTCTCATCAGCGACGGCGCGCAACGAGACCTCGCCGGCTTCGTCGAGGACCGAGAGCAGGCCGGCAAAGTTCTCGTGCAGCTCGTCGACCACGGTGGCTGGCACGCCGTCCACTCCCTTCGGCCGTCACAGAGCGCCGACGATTTCACGGGATCTGGACAGACGCTGCTTGACGTTTGCCGTGCTCGTCGTGTCGAAAGCGGCCGCCGAGGTGAACTCGCGATCCTTCTTCAGCGCTCTCACGCGGTCCGGCGTCAGCTCGCCGTCGACGCTGCGTCGCTCCGCAAATGCCCGCCCGCAGACGGCCGTGAAGACGGCTTCGTACAGCATTATGTTGAAGCGCGTGTCGTGCGGGTTCCGGAACGCGTCCTCGGGCAGGTTGCGGCACGCGTGCAGAAAGGACAGGAACAGTTCCTTGAGGTACTCGTTCTGGTCGTTGTCGTGCGTCCTGCACTGTTTCGAGAAGCGGTTCAGGAATCTGAGCATCGACGGCGAGTACGTCTCGCCGTCCACCAGCATGGCGAAGCCGCGAAGGAGAACCTCGACGTCCTTGAGGTGAAGATCCGGCGGTGCTCCGAGGAGTGCACGCCACCTCGATTCGCCGTTCATGTCGTACAGCATCGTGTAGAAGCAGGAGTGGTACATGCTGGTCCGGATCTCCTGGGGGCGAAGGCTCATTCCCCCGGTGTTCAGTCGGTTGAAGATCTCGAATATCGACGAGTCGTCGTCCGACGGCGACACCTGCTTGACGATGATGTTGCGGAGCGGACGCAGGTCGAACTGCGACTGGTACTCGCCGAGCGAATCGTAGTCGGCGCCGTCGAACCTGCTCGACCGATCCGAGAACCGTCCCGACAGGTGCAGCTTGAATGGCCGAAAGTACCTGTCGTCGTTCAGCACGTCGTCCGGGATGCGTCCCGCGTCGTCGAAGACGATCCGCAGTTCGCGGCGACGCTCCTGGCGTGGGAACCGCCGCTTGATGAAGTAGTAGATGGACATCAGCCGCTGCTGGCCGTCGATGACCAGGAATCGGTTGCGGGATTCTTCGTACAGGAACAACTGCGGCACGGGCAGGCCGAGAATGAGCGACTCGATGAGCCTGGACGCGCGGGGAAGGCCCCAGACGAAGTGTCTCTGAAACCCGGGAATCCTGACGGCGCCTCGGTCGATGAAGCTGCCGAGCATCACCAGGTTGAAATCGTTCGGGGAGGCGGTGATGTCGTACTGATCGATGTGGACCCCGCCGTCGTCCTCAGCATCGGCTGCGAACCACGTGCTCGGCTGATTGTCCATTTTCGGCTCCGGCCTGTCGACGGTGTGTACGTCCATGCCCGGCATTCCGCTCGGCGTCCGGGGTCGTCGAAGTCTCTATCGATCGTACCGGAGATCGGCGCTCTCGACAGCGGCCAGCGCACCGAGGGCGAAGGTCCACGGGTACAACTTCTCGGAGTACCAGAGCTTGGCGAAATAGAGGCCGATGGGGGTGGCCGGGGCGGCCCGCTTCCCGCCGCCGGTGGTATTCACCAGCCACGCCGCGCCGCGTCTCACCGCCTCGTCGACACCCTGGACCGGAGTAGCGCGCGGGAGCCGCCGCCACGTCGCCAGGGCCGAGACTGCAACCGCGGTTTCCTCGATGGAGGGCCGGACGCCGGGCGCGCCGCCCCAGCCGCCGTCCTTCCCCTGCGCTCCGATGAGCCAACAGGCTGCCCGGTGCTCGGTCGCTGGAACCGCCCCGGCATCAAACAGCACGGCGAGCCCTTCGAGGACCCGAGCGGTTCCGTAGACCGGATTGGCGTCGTCCGGGGCGCCCTGGCTGCCGAACCAGAGGGGAATCCACGATCCGTCCGGCTGCTGAGCCCGCTCCAGGAACCGGACGGCGCGGGCCGTGGCGCGCGCGGTACGGGTCCGCAGCGCACCGGGCAGCACGGGCCGCCACGCCGTCCAGGCCCGCAGCGTGTGCGCGGTCAGGTCGGGACTGCTACGGTCGAACGGCAACGCGCCCCAGCCGCGGCAGAAGGTCGGTATCCCGCCGTCGGCGTTCTGCAGATCGAGGAGCCAGCCGATGCCGGCGCAGGCGGCCTCCCGGTGCTCGGTATCGTCGGCTCCCAGGGCATGGAGGGCGAGCAACGCTCCGGGTGTGTCGTCGGCGTCGGGGACTCCGCCCGGCAGATCGGTCCACGCCCACCCGCCCGGGTCGGCATCCGTGTACACGTGCCGTTCGCGGTACTGCTGGTCGAGCAGCCAGCGGCTCAGCGCCGCCTGCTCTGCGGGGCCGAGCAGATCGCGCCAGTCGCGCCGGCGCGCCAGCGCGTTGACGCTGAGCGTCGTCACCCAGGTGGCCAGGTTCGTGTCGATGGGCCAGCTTCCGTCTTCGCGCGCCGAGCGCTCCAGGAACGCCACGCCGCGTTCTACCACGGGGTGCTTCGATTCGCCGGCGGCGACGAGACTCATGACGACGAAGCTGGTCAGCGGCGTTGCTTCGAGGAACCCGCCCCCGCGCGGCTGAATCAGCTCCAGCCGCTGCAAGGTGTGCTTGCGGGTCGCCAGGCGCACGAGGCGGGTCAGGGGATTGCGTGTGGGGCGCTGCCGGTGGCGTGCCTGTCCGATGGCGATGAGCGCCGGCAGGGCGTAGCTGACCACCGGGAGGCGCAGCAGGCGGTACCAGGCCGGCGGTACGGCGGCCAGCTCGAAGGGAAGTTGCGGAACGTGGCGCCAGCCGCTGCCGATGCTGCCGGCGTCGTCGTCACTTCGTGCGTCGTCACCCAGGAGTCCGGCCAGGGCGAGCACCGTGAGGATGGGGACCGAGAACGTGCGGTCCTTGCCGTAGCGCCGGCTGATCGTCTCGGAGAGCGCCCGCGGACCCAGGTCGCCGGCCGCGCGCTGCATCCAGTCGCGCACCCGTTCGAGCGCCGCCGCGGCAGCGGCATCGTCGACACCGGCAATCGTCAACGCCGCCCAGCACAGGGCGGTCGTGCTGACGTTGCTGGGGCTGTCGGTGGTGTCGCCCCAGCCGCCGTCGGCGTTCTGGGTTCGGACAAGCCACTCGGCGCCACCGCGGACGCGCGTTTCCAGCGCAGGCCGCGCCGCGTGCCGCCGAACCAGCGTGAGCGCGATGACCGCCGTGGCGGTGGAGAGCGCGGAACATGACAGCTCGCCGGCCCAGTGACCGTCCGCGGTGCGTGCGGCGAGCAGGCCCTCGGTCAGCCTGTCGAGCGTTTCGCGCCACTCCGCCCTGCCGGTCGGCGCCGGTGGACTCGATGTCACGCGAGGGGCTCCCGCGGGTCAGGGCGGCGCCATCCCGTGGAGCGTGGGCGACCGCGGTGTACGCTCACAGGCTCAGGTGCCCCAGCGCCAGGAGGGCATAGAAGGTGTACTCGCAGTCCTGCACGTCGTCGCCCCAGCTCCCGTAGAAGCCGCCGGTGTTGCTCCAGAGGCTGTCGACGAAATCGAGGCACGGCTCCTTGATCGGTTCGAGTGGGGCGTGCGCGCCGGCCAGGGCATGCAGGGCGGTGGCGGTGGAGAGCAGATCGGGCACCGGTGTCGAGGGCGACGCGCAGAAGCCGCCCCCCGGCAGGTGACGGGCCCGGAGCCACTCGGAGGCCTCGCGGTCCGCAGGCCGGGAGAGGCGTCGCTGGACCGTCACCGCAGCGGCGGTCGGCGGCGTCAGTCCCACCGGCACGCCCGGCTGGTTGCCGTAGCCGCCGTCGGCGGCGCGTAGAGCGATCAGACACGCCAGCAGTTGTTCGGGTTCGCCGAACTCGGCACCGAGGTCTTCGTACGCGCCTAACGCCAGAAAGCAGCCGTACGCGGTACCGTGTTCGGCCGCGTCGGTCGGGCTGTAGCCGCCGTCCGGGGTGCGGAAGGTCTCCAGACGTGCGAGCAGTGCCTCTGCCGGCGCCTCGCCTGCGGCGCCGATGTCGGCCCAGCAGCGCGCGAGGCAGGCGGTGTGCACGAAGTCCAACTCGGCCGGGTCGTCGTGCCGCTCCAGGAACCGCCGGACCTTGCCGGCCGGCAGGTCGCGCCGGAGGGCGATCAGGGACTCCAGGCCGAAGACGGTGTAATAGAGGTCGCTCGCGCCGTCGCGATCCTGGAAGCCGCCGTCGGGATTCAGCCGGGATGAGAGGAAGCGTGCCGTCAGGTCCGCTGCGTCACCGAGCAGCGTCGGCGACAGCCGGGCCACCTGCAGCATTTCGAGCCTCAAACTCACTGCACCAGCCTTGAATCTCGACGCTGAAGATCTTGCCGATGACCCGCCGGAGCAACCCCTTGAGGCTCGGGTTGGTCAGGCCGGGCAGGCAGCGGATCGCCTCTTCCTTGTAGCCTTCCATCAGCCGGCGGCTGCGGTCCGTGGCGTCGAAACGGGCGAGCAGCTCGCGCACCTCGTCGGAGCGGCCGTCGATGGCTGCCTCGCGGCGCCACGCCGCCTCGAGGGTGAACCGGGCTTCCGGCTCGGACTTGGCCTGCTCGTAGCCGACGGCGAGCGGCAGCGACGGACGGAGCGCCGCCACGTCGTCGGGGGCATCGTCGGACGGCTCGAAGTCGTCGACGTCGTCGCGGATCTGGTACGCGATGCCGAGCGCGTCGCTGTATGCCCGCAGCTTGTCGAACACGTCCTGGTCGGCGCGGGCGCAGGCCGCCCCGAGCTCGAGCGCCACGCCGAACGCCGGCGCGGTCTTCTGCCGGAAAATCTGCAGCACCTGCTGCGAGCTCAGTGGCCGGGGGTTGCGCGCCCAGGCCAGCTCCTCGCCCTGTCCGAGACACAGCGTCCGGTGGCCGCGTGCCGCGATGGCCGTCATCTCGGCGCGGATCTCGGGGGCGAAGTCGCTCTCCGCGAGCAGCCGGTAGCCCTCGCCGATCAGGAAGTCGCCGGCGTTCAGCGCCGCCGCAATCCCGTGCGAGGCATGCAGCGTCGGCTCGCCGTAGCGGAGCGCGTCGCCGTCCTCGATGTCGTCGTGGATGAGCGACGCCTTGTGGAAGCACTCCACCGCCACCGCCACCTTCCGGAGCGCGTCCGGCGGCGCCGCGTGCGGGTCGTCCTGCAGCGCCTGATAGACGCAGACGCTGAGGAACGGCCGCCAGCGCTTGCCGGCCCGGGTCAGCTCGGCGCGCGCGAGCGTCTCGGTCTCGCCGGCCGGCGGTCCGCCGAACACCGCGTGGAGAGCGTCGGGCGCAAACCAGCTCTCGACGTCCCTCCGCAATGCGTCGAGATCGAGCCGCCGCGTCCGATCGTCGCTCGTCGCGTGGATGAAGTCCCAGACCCACTCGACGTCGACGCCGGTGTCCTTGCAGTCGTCCTGCAGCAGCGGGATCGCCACGCCCGGAATCGCTGCCGCCTCCATGTAGGGAAACGCCCGCTCGAGCACCGAGAGGCAACTCACGCCGACGATCGCCTCGATCTTGCCGGTCTGGATCAGCGCCATGACGAGGGCCGAGCCCTCGGCGACGAGCACCGCGTAGCCGAGCTTCTCCGCTTCTTCCTGCAGGTCCTGGATCGTGCACAGGCCGCACTGCTTGCACAGCAGGCCGAACTCGTCGAACGGGGCGGGGCAGCGATCCTCGACGCGCAGGCACTTCGGCAGCAGCAGCAGGCGCCGGTCGTAGGGGACGGCGGCCAGGTGCTCGCGCCACACCTCGTTACCGAGGATCACGCCCAGGTAGTCGCGATACCTGGCGTCGATGCCGTGGGCGCGCAGGAGCTCCTCGGACCGCGCCTGCAACTCGCCCATGACCAGCGGCGGCGTGATCTCGCTGCGGCGCGCCGCGACGTAGTCCTGGACCTGCCGCAGCATCACCTCGCGCTCCGAACGGGTCTGCGGGATGCTCTCCTGCGGCGGTCTCATGACCGTCGGCGGCACCGCGCGCGGGAGCGAAACGACCGGTAGTTGGTAACTCACGGTTTCTTCCGTTGATGTCCAGCGTTCTCGCGTGGTGATTCGCTCGGCCGGGGGAGCGCGTCGCCGCTAGCTGTACGCCCCGAACCCGAAGAACCAGTGCTTCTTGGCGAAGGCGTAGGCCCAGTGCTCCTCGGGGATCTCGTTCCCGGGATTGTGCTGGCTGCTGCGGCCGGTGAGCTGCGCCAGCTCCGCGGACGCCGTCTGCCGCTGCGTCGTGTCCCGGGCTCCGTGCCGCTCCACCAGCTCGCGCACCAGGTCGGGCCGCTCGAGCACGATGCAGCCGCGTGTCGTGCGCGCCGCCGTCTCGCGAAAGTCCTTGAGGAACGACGAGTTCGTCATGGTGTCGTAAACGCTCGGGCGATCATAGACCGTTTCGGTCGCGAACTGGATGATCGGGCACGGCTCGATGTCCCCGTACGGGCTGATGTGGTGGCTCACTCCGGTCGCCATCGGGCAGAGCGCCTGCCCCTCGTCGTCCCAGTACGCGTCCACGATGGCGATAGGCAGCCTGGCCCGCATCCGCACGATGAACCGGCGCACGCGGAGCACCTCCTCCGGCGTCAGGGCGATCTCCTCCGCCGGCTTCGGCCCGATGACGCGGTAGGTGTGGAACCAGGCATAGTGCACGCCCATCCCGATGAGCCGCCGCAGCCACGACTCCTGAACCAGGTCGTCGATGTTCGTCTTGCAGACGCTCGTGGCCACGCCGGTGATCAGCCGGTTCCGGGTGCAGGCCTCCAGCCCGGCCAGCGACTTGTCGAGGACGTCGGCCCGGCCGCGGCGCTCGTCGCTCACCACCGAGGTGCCCTCGATGCTCACGAGCGGCGTCACGTTCCCGAGCCGGCGCAACTCGGACGCGCGCGCGTCGTCGATCAGATGTCCGTTGGTGAAGAGCTGGAAGTAGCAGTCCTGATGCGCGGCGAACAGGTCGAACAGGTCGGGGTGGAGCAGCGGCTCGCCCCCCAGGATGCCGAAGTAGCTGTTGCCGTGCCGCTTGGCGTCCCCGACGATGCGGTTCAGCTCGTCGATCTCGATCTTCCGGCTCGACGCCTCGACGTCCACCCAGCACCCCTGGCAGCGCAACTGGCAGCCGGAGATCACCGAGATGAAGAGGAACGGCGGGAAGTGCTCGCCCCGCTTCAGCCGCTGCTTGTAGAGCTGGACCGAGCGGACGCCCTTGACGCCCATGTTCCAGACCAGCTTGCGCAATGCGCGCGGGTCGGGCTCGGTGAGCATCCGCCTGGCCAATCCCATTACCACGTCGTCAGCCTTCCTGCCGCGCCGCGGCGGCGTCGATTGCGGCCTGCGCCCGGGCCTTGGCGGTCTCGGCCTTGGCCTGGATCTCGTCGAGGGTCGGCAGGCTCGCCAGCACCTCGGCCGGAATGTCGAGATTCTGCTGCAGCTTGACCAGGCACTTCTGCCGCTCCTTGAGCGCCCGCTCCTCGTCGCGTTCCTTCGAGAAGCGCGACTTGGCCTTCTCGCTCCGGTCGCGCAGCGCCGCGTAGATGTCACCGCCGAGCAGGGCCGAGATGTCGACCTTCATCGCCTCGCGGCGCACGTCGTCGGACTGGATCTCGCCGCCGTGGATCGGCCCGTGGCGGTACTTGGGGAACAGGATCGCGACCTCGGGGCAGACCCGCGAGCAGGCCGGGCAGTCGGTCTTGCAGTTGTCGTGGTTCTGGACCTGGATCTGGCCGCCCTTCGAGACGCCGTAGACGTCGAAGAGGCAGAAGCTCAGGCACTGCATGCAGTTGGTGCAGCGGTCGAAGTCGATGACCGGGAACCACGGCTTCCAGGTCCCCGGCTCGTGAACCTCGCACTCGGTGCGGATGGCGTCGACCAGCGCCGCCACCGCGTCGGGCGTCTCTTCCCCGATATCGCGGAACCAGACCCGGCCGCCGGACTCGGCCCCCACCGCTTCCGCCGGCTGACGCTCGGTGAAGCGCCCGAGCACCGCCAGGGCGTTGGCATCGTCGGTGCGGGTCGCCGGGGCGGTCGCGGCGCCCGACCCGACCCGCGTCACGCGGTAGCCCTTGTCGAGCAGCGTCTGCATCAGGGCGAAGCGGTGCGCTCCGTCCAGCGGCTCGGCGCCGCGGCCTTCGTAGAGCGCCACCCGCAGCACGGGGAGTGACAGGGTGCTGGTGCGGCTCATCGCTCGCCTCCATCGTCGTCCCCGGCATGGCCGTTATCAGACCGGGCATCGTCCGCGGCGTCCGTGCCCGCTTCGCCCACAGTTCCTCCGGGGCCGTCGCCGCTCGGCGCCAGCATCGAAGCCGCCACTGTTTCGGCTGTTTCTTCGCGCATGTTGAGAATCGTGACCCGTTCCTTGTCCAGGGGCGATCCGGCCGACGAGAACAGCCACCGGACCGCCCGGGGATAGCAGGCGGCGATGGTCACCGCCCTGCCGCCGGCGATCTCCGCCAGCCGCGGGTCCCTGCGCGCCGACATCTCGCACAGGTCCGGCACCGCGTCGAAGTCGACGCCCGAGGCCGACAGCGCCTCGAGGACGCCGTCCTTCACTTGGCGCGGCACCACCCGCGCGTACGTGCACCGGCAGTAGACCAGATTGGGGGCCGCCGTCGTCGAGGAGTCGGTCTCGCTCATCAAACCGTCGCCATTCGATAGGTCGGGGTCGGCTTGGCCGGCCGGAAGTGCTCGATGTGCTCGATGGCGGCCCGGCGTCCGGCGCCGGCCGACTCCCACGCCGCGAGGGCCGCGAGGGTCGCGTCGTTGAGGCGCGACGGGTCGTCCTCGGCCCGCAGGTTGACGATCAGCTCGCCCGCGTCCACCGGCGCCTTGAGCGTGTGGGCCATCTCGGCGCCCCGATCGCCCGCCACCTGGTTCAGCACCGCGATGTCCGACGGTAGCTCCTCCGCCGTCAGCGTCATCTTCAGGTGCGCGATCTCGCTCGCGCCGATGGCGTCCGCCATGTGTGCGGCGAGGTCGCGCAACAGCGTATTGCCGTCGAACGGCGTGTCGGAAGAGACGTTTACCGTCGCGTTCAGCCAACCGAGCAGCGCCTCGCCCTCGGCGTACACCTCGTAGTCTACGTCGGGCGACGCCCCGAAACCCATCGCGCCTCGGGTCACCCGGTCGAACCAGGGCGCCACCCCGTCACCCCCGCGGGCCGACATGGCGAGGACGTCGGCCTGTGGATACCGGTCCGCCAGCGCATCGCGCAGCCGTTGCAGGCGCACCTCGTCGAGCAGGTCGACCTTGTTCACCACGATGACGTCCGCCTCGGCGAGCTGCCGGTCGTAGACGTAGAGTACCTTCTTCGAGAACGACCGGCCCGTTTCCAGCCCGAGCACCCGTAGCGCGCGAATCGGATCGACGAGCACGCTCAGCGGCGCGATCTCGAAGGCATCCCCGTACATCCGCCGTAACGGGTAACTGACCGCGGCCCGCAGGTCGGTGCAGCTTCCCACCGGCTCGGCTATGAAGACGTCCGGCCGCGTTTCCGCGTTCAGCCGGTCCGCCGCCTCCACCAGTGTGTTGAACCGGCAGCAGAAGCAGCCACCGGTGATCTCCTCCACCGGGAAGCCCTGCGCGCGGACGAGCGTCGTGTCGACGAGGCCGACGCTCTGATCGTTGGTGATCAGCCCGACTCGCTCGCCCCGGTCGGTCAGAGACTGCGCGAGCCGGATGATCGCCGTCGTCTTGCCGGCGCCGAGAAAACCGCCGACCATGACGTAGCGGGCACGTGTGCGGTCCGACGCCGGCGTATCGTGTCCCGGTTCAAGGCTGGGCATCGGTATCACCCTCGCGGCGGCTCGCCAGCATCCTGTCGACCGTAGCGTCTAGAACGTGGACGTATCCGCCGACGTCGAGGTTCTCCGGATCCGCCGTTCCGTCCACCACGTAGAGCCAGCCGTCGCCGTACGGCGACGACTCGACCAGCGTGATGTCCGCGTTCAGGGCTTCGTTGGCCCCCACGAAGCGGCCCGACGCGACCGCGTAGATGTCGGAGATCGCCTTGAAGCCCTCGATCGAGCCGATCGGCTGGCCGACATCCACCCGGTCGCCCGGCCCTACCGCAAACGTGCATTCTACTAGGTCGCCCAGCATGCGGGTGGCGAAGGTCGTCAATCCGATCCGCCAGCACCCGGAGTCGTCCCGGTTCAGCCAGTAGTGCGACCGCGTGTAGCGGTGGTCGACCGGCAGGCGCGTCGCGAACCGGGAGCGCTTGTAGCGGATGAAGCGGTTCGCGGGTGGCGTCGTCATATCGAACGCGGCGCTCCGGAGACGGTGCCGGCAAGTAGCGCGCCGGTCATCGCCTCCAGGTCGGGCATCTCGGAGATATGACACCATGAGAGCCGCACGGCGCCGGCTTCGTCCTCGGGGGACAACCCCATCGCCGCGAGCACGTGGCTGCAGGTGTAGGACTGCGAGGTGCAGGCGGCGCCGTCCGAGATGGCGGCGAGATCGGTCCAGGCCTCGATGAGCGTTTCCCTGTCCCAACCGGGAATCGAGAGGTTGAGGATGTACGGCAGTCGGCGGTCGGGATCGCCGTGCACCCGCGGCGCGAGCGGCGCCAGCCCGTCGAGCAGGCATTGCTCGAACCGCTTTGCGGCTTCGCGCCGGGCGTCGTGCTCGTCGAGGGCCAGTTCGGCGGCCCTGCCCAACGCCGCGATCAGCGCCACCGGCAGCGTGCCGGGCCGCAGCCCCAGTTCCTGCCCGCCGCCGTAGAGCAACGGAGTCAGCGGGGGACGTTCCCGGTCACGTTGCCGCGTGATCAGCGCGCCCGTTCCCTTGGGGCCGCAAAGCTTGTGGCCACTGACGCTGATCAGATCGACCCGAGGATGCCGAAGCGCATCGAGCGCCTTGCCGAATCCCTGCGCCCCGTCGACGTGCAGGAAGGCCTGCGACCCGGCGAGTCGGTCCGCAATCTCGGCTATCGGTTGCTGGACCCCGGTCTCGTTGTTGACCTGCATTACCGAGACCAGCAGCGTGTTGGGCCGCACCGCCGCAGCCACGCGATCGGCGTCGACCCAGCCGCCACGCTCAGGTTCCACCAGCGTCAGATCGAAACCCCGCGAGGCGAGCACTCGTAGCGGCTCGAGCACCGCGTGGTGCTCTATCGTCGTGCTGACGAGATGGGTGCGGCTCTCTGCGCGGCCGAAGGTCTCCAGGCCGAGGATCGCCAGGTTGTTCGACTCGGTGGCGCCGCTCGTGAAGACGACCTCGTTGCGGCGCACGTCGACCGTCCGGGCCACGTGTGCGCGCGCGCGTTCCACCGCCTGCCGGGCGATCTGTCCGTAGGCGTGCGTCCGGCTTCCCGCGTTGCCGAAGTCCACCTCGGCGAAGCGGCGCAGTTCGGTCTGTACGCGCGGATCGATGGGACAGGTCGCCGCGCAGTCCAGATACACTGGGCCGGAGCGTTCAGATGATGGCACGGTGTATCCGGATTGTACCTGGAACGCCGTTCCGGCTCCGGAGCGCCAGCGGCGGAGCCGCACCTCTCCGGCGACGCGACTGCCTGCGAACGTCCGGGCTCCGTCGCGAGAGCCGCGCAATTCCATGCACTTCGAAGATCACGGGTCGCTGCCGCCCGGGCGCGGTCTCGCGCTCGAAGAAGAGGCATTGCGCCGGCTGGAATGCAGCGTGGCGAGTCGGACGCCCCAGGTTGCGGTCGAGCAGAACTTGGCGACGGCCCCGCGCGCTCGTCCGGCATCAGCGGCTCACGCAGGCGAGCGGCTCCTCATCTGGGAGTCCACGCGTCCCGCGGTGGTATTGTCTCGGCGTGGCGATCCAGACGCGTGGGCGCACGTGGCGGTCTGCGCCGCCCGCGACGTACCGCTTCTGCGTCGCGAGTCCGGAGGCGGGGCGGTCGTGGTCGGGCCCGGATGCCTGAACATGGCTCTGGTCCTGTCGCTCGACAGGCGCCCTTGGCTGACCGATGTAGAACGTAGCTACGAATGGCTGCTTGGGAGGCTTGCGGCAGTCCTGACCGTGGACGGCATCGCGGTCCGGTCGAGCGACCTCGCCATCCGCGACCGGAAATTCGCAGGGCACGCGCAACGCCGCGTGCATGGTGCCCTGCTCCACCACGGTGTCGCCCTCTACGACTTCGATCTGGAGCTTGTCAACGCGTTGCTGCCGGAGCCGCCGCGCCGCCCGGCCTGGCGGGGAGATCGCTCCCACCGCGATTTTCTGGCCAACGTACCGCTGGCGCGGGCGGAGATCGTGGAGCGCCTTCGGCGACTTCCGGACCTGCTGGGGCGGTGACGGGTCTCAGGCGCCTGAATTCGGCAAGTGTTCCAGTTGATCGAGCCAGCTGCCGAAGTGCGGGCATTCGCGCCGCATCGCTCCGAGCCCGATTTCCAGCGCGGCGAGAGTGGCCAGCAGGGGCTTCTCGTATCCGCGCACCAGGCGGTCCACACGCTTGGAGGGGGCTGTCTCTGGCGAATCGTCGATCTCTTCCGGGTTTCCGAACGCATCTCGAATCTCCTGGAAGTCGCCGTCGAGATCAGGGCGGCCGATCCCGCGTCCGAACGCCGCGCAGTCGCTGAAGAGCAGTGCCTCGAACTCGTGCATCATCACGTACGGCAAGAATCGATTCTGATCGAAGCCGGCGCCCATGGCTTCCCGGATGCTCGCGGAGAGCCCGTCCTCGACAGCCCGCGCCTTCTCCGAAAACGGCAGCTCTGATGCCTCCTCGCGTCCGGGCCACGCCCGGGAACCCGTTTGCGGCAAGCCGTAGTAGTCGACCATCGTCGTCAGGATCCGCCCTGTGTCCTCGCGGAGGTGCCTGACGATTTCTTCCCGAACAGACACCCATGGCTTGATTCCGCCGCGCCGATTCCGTCGCCGCGCGTTCCCCAGCAGGCGGGCGCTGACCATCGACCATCCACGCCCGGCGAGATGCGGGCGAAGCAGCTCATTGACGAATGTCTCCTCGGTTTCGCCCTCGACGTGGATCAGCAGCCGGGACATCGGATCTACTGTCGCGCCGCGCCGCTACGTGTCGGCCGGCCACCGAAGTGGTTCTTCTCCCACAACTGGCCCAGGCTGTAGTCCTGCAGCCACTCTTCGAGGGCCGTGGCGTCCAGCCTGGTGAGTTGCGTGCCTCCGTCCACGCGGTCGGCGACGAGGACATCTTCCGGACGGAAGTGGTCCAGCAGAAGCGTCGACTGAGTTGCGAAGACGACCTGCGTCTCCACCGACGCCTGCTTGACGAGAGACGCCAGCATCGCGATCGCGTAGGGGTGCAAGCCCAGTTCCGGTTCATCCAGCAGGATAACCGAGGGCCGCAGCGACGCCGGTTGGAGCAGCAGCGTGGCGAGCACGATGAAGCGGAGGGTTCCGTCCGAAAGTGACGAGGCGTCGAAGTAGGCGTCCGAGCCGAAATGTCGCCATTCGAGCCGGATCTTGTCCTCGTTCAGCGCTCGGGGCTGGAGACGGAAATCGTCGAAGAATGGAGAGACTAGGCGCACCGTTCGCCGGATCAGATCGTACGCCTCCTCATGCTTGTGCGACAGGAAGTAGAGAAACGCAGCGAGGTTGGCGCCGTCGTGACGGAGGAACCGGTTGTCGTCCACATCGGCCGTCTTCCTGATCGGCGACGTGCGGCTGGTGTCGTGAAAGTGGTATGCGCGCCAACCGTCGAGGTGGCTGCGCACGTTGTGAACGATCTCGCCGTCGATATTGTGTAGGTCGCGCTGGCTGATCCATGCCTCGTGGTAGCCTCCGACAGAGCCCACCGTCGCCGGTTGTTCCGCTCCGGGGCCGACGCAGGTTTCACTCAAAGGAATCAATGCGTCGGGTACTGCGGTGCCCAGCTCGATCTCGTACCGACCGACTTCGCCTCCGAACGACACTTGCATCCTCAACTCCGGCGTCATCCTGGAGCCGAAGTGCAGGATCCTGTCAGCGCCACCGGACCGAATCACGTATTCCTGGAGTCGGCCGGAGCGGATCTCGCGGAGGAACGAGAACACGCCGATGAGGTTCGACTTGCCCGACCCGTTCGACCCGATCACGATGTTTATCGGGGCAAGAGGCAAGCCTTCGATCCGCTTGATGCTCTTGAACCCTTCGACGGTGATCCAGTCGAGCGCGGCCATGGAAACCAGTCCGGTTCGCGCCGGTCGCGGAGCTACGGCTGCTCGCCGGCGCTCTCCGCCGCTTCCCTCGCCTCCATCGCGCGGGCTCCCGACAGCGAGCTGGGCATCGAGTAGTTGCCTTCGTGGCAGGCGTACTCGTAGAGCGGGTCGTCCGTACGCGTCATCCGCACCCGCGCCGTCCAGGGGCCGGTCCAGGTGGTGGGGTCGTTCACCGTGAACTCGTAGCGCAGCGTGTCGGCGTCCAGGCGCGTGAAGAGCTCGACCAGACGCAGGTTGGCGCTCGACCCGCCGAGGGAGGTCTCGCGCAGGAAATTACGGGTCTCGATCACCAGCGAGTCGCCGTCCCAGCTTGCCCGCGAGTCGCCGACCCACTGGCGGAGGTCGTCCGGCAGATGCGGACGGCCGTCGAGCGGAACGATGCGGGCGTTGTGCACCATCTCGTTGAGGATGACCACGTGGTCGGCCGTCTGGAACAACTGCATGTTGTTGTTGTAGGCGCTCGGCGTCATCGGCGGGCCGGAGTTGAAGCCCAGCAGACAACGCTCCGAGATGCCCCGGTCCTCGGGGCCGTGTGCGTGTCGGCCGCGCAGGATCCGTCCTGCCTCGCGCCGCACCTCGACCTCCGGCCGCACCGCCGGGATGCGGCCGTTCGGCGGGTCGATCACGAGCGACGTCCGCCGCTCCTCGAGCGCGTCGCCCCATTCGAACCAGACGCGCAGGCTGTAGCCGAGACGCGCCTCCAGCGGGGCGTCCTCGAGCTCGGATTCGAAGCCGGCTCGCTGCCGGGCGATCTGCGCCTCCCACTCGGCCGCCTCCTCTGCGGTGAGCGTCGCCTTGTCGGCGAGCTCCTCCGGCCGTTCCATCGGCGTTGCCGTAGAGAAGTTCCAGACTCCCTGCAGGTCGGGATGACCATCCGAAGTGCGGAGGTTTCCGTCCTGTCCTGCCGCCGCGGCCGGCACGAACCCCAGTATCGCGCAGACGAGTCCGAGGACGCCGACGGAAATGAGTAGCCGATACGTCATGAGATGCCTCCTGCGCACTCCATCGTCACCCTGCGTGTCTCTCGATCTCCTGGTGCAGCGCCAGCAGGGCTTCCCAGGGGCGGGCGTGCAGATTGAGTGGTCCGGACGTGGTTTCCCAGCGGCGTACCGTCGTCGCGGTGACCTGGATCAGGTCGGCGAACTCGGCGATCGAGCAGCCGCACAGCTCGCGCAGGCTCACGACGAGCTCGCCCGTAGGCTGGAATCCGTCTGTTCCATTCTTCCTCTCGGCTGGCGCGCGGGACGGGAGGGTGGCGGTCGGGGTCGGTGGTCGATATGTGAACGTCTTCTTGACCTTGCGAGGCGCCGCTTCGTCGTCCGCGGACGAGGTTGCCAGGGCAGGTGCGCCCGACGCGGCCGGTCCGGCCACATTCAGCGTCGCCACCGGCTTCGGAGTCGTCGCGCCGTTCTCGGCGCCGGCATCGACATCGAGGATCGTTCCCGCACTGGCGTCGGCCGAGGCGTCGACCACCGTGTTGCCGGGTCGCGGCGTCACGGTGGTTCTTATCAGCTCCCTCTCGTCGACACCGCGCAGAAGGAAGAGCAGCTCCGGGTTGTCGTCGAGGCGGGCGCCTACGCCGGAAAGTACGGCTGCTGCATGCTTGCACATCGTGGCCCGATCGGAGCATTCGCATTCCGGCACGATCTCGCCGGGTTGCGGGAACAGGCCGCCTTCGCGACTGGTGAGAACCTCGGCGGCGCGATCGGGCAATCTGCCCTCGCGCAACTCGCGTGCCGAGTCGATCTGCCCGGCGCACGCGGTCGTGATGGCGGTCCAGGCCGCTCTATCGAGTTGCCGTACGCGAATCGCGACGTGGTAGACCGCCGATCCGACCACCATTGCGTCGATGCCGCCGGCTTCGATCGCCAGATGACAGACGGAGCCGTTGCGCACGTAGGCTCGACCGTGCGTGAGTCGGGCCGCGTACTCCGAGAACGACTCCAGGTGCTCGCACCAATGGCGGCCCCAGAAGCTCCGCGCGATGGTGCGTCCCCGCAGCTCGATCGGCTGCACCCTCACGCCGCGTGCACGCAGCTCTTGCATCTCCGACACGGTGCGTGCGCGCTGCTCATCGACCGGCACATAGCTTGGGTACCAATGCACTGTCAGATCCTGTAGTTCCCGTCCTTATGGCCCGTCAGCGCGACCGGCCGCGCTGATGTCCCGCGAGACCGCGAGGTCGAGCGCCATGCGATCTCGATCACACGGCACCCGGTGCAAACGACCGATCGGCGTCAGATCGACGTGCATGCGTTGCGTGGGCGCCCCGGCTCTGGACGCGCAACCGATAGCAGACAGGAGCTGACTATGGCTTGCGCGCACAAAACTGCCGCGTGGTCCGTACGGACCACGCCGTTACAATGCGCCGTGACGGCCGGAATGTCAAGTGCAGAGCGGAGGGCCGTTCACAGTGTCTGCGCGTAGCGTGGAGAGTAGGGAGGTAGCCGACAGCGTGATCGCACGAAATGTGCACGCAGCAGAGCGCTTGCGTCCGGTTCCCGAGCTACTTGGCAAGTCCTGCCACCCAGTGGCGCCGGCCGGCTCTCATATTTTTCATGGAAGGGGCGAAGCCGAGTGATCGGCCGCCGTGTCGCTGCGTGCGGCTACCGATTCGATGACGCGAGGCCTCGGTACGGCTAAGCTCGTGAGGTAAAGTGGTTGCCACCTTTGCGAACAGGAAGTGCAAACCGAGAGAGGGACGACTCGTTACAGGACACATTTGATCGATACATTCCGGCGCCTCGTCCCTACACGTCCAGGTCCAGCGCCTCGTCGGCCCGCTCCATGATGAAGCGGAACCGCGCCGAGGCGTCCTTGCCCATCAGGTCGGTGATGACGCGGTCGGTCAGGAGCTGATCGCTGATCGCCACCCGCAGCAGGCGCCGCGTGTCCGGGTTGAGGGTCGTCTCCCACAGCACCTTCGGCATCATCTCGCCGAGGCCCTTGAAGCGCGTGATCTCGGGGGCGCCGCGGCCGTTGGTGTGCGCCTTGACGATGGCGGCGCGGTGGGCGTCGTCGAGCGCCCAGAAGGTTTCCTTGCCGACGTCGACGCGGTAGAGGGGCGGCTGCGCCAGAAAGACCTTCCCGTGGGCGATGAGCTTCGGGAGGAAGCGGTAGAAGAAGGTCAGCAGCAGCGTGGCGATGTGGTTGCCGTCCGAGTCGGCGTCGGCGAGGATGATGATCCGGTCGTAGCGCAGCTTCTTGATGTCGAAGGTCTTGCCGAGGCCGCAGCCGAGCGCCGTCACGACGTCCGACAGCTCCTTGTTGGCCAGCACCTTCGCCGCCGAGGCGCTCTCGACGTTCAGCACTTTTCCGCGCAAGGGGAGGATTGCCTGCCGGGTTCGATCGCGCCCCTGCTTGGCGGAGCCGCCGGCCGAGTCCCCCTCGACGATGAAGAGCTCGCTGTCGCCGCGGGCGTTCCCGGTGCAGTCGCTCAGCTTGCCGGGCAGGTTGAGCCGGTTCGACGTCGCGCTCTTGCGCGAGACGGACTGCTGTGCGGCGCGGCTTGCTTCGCGCGCACGGGCGGCCAGGATGATCCGCGCGACGATCGCCTCGGCCACGCTGATGTTGTGGTTCAGCCAGTGCTCCAGCGCGGGCCGCACCGCCCCGTCGAGGACCGGCGCGAGCTCCGGGTTGTTCAGCCGGTCCTTGGTCTGTCCCTGGAACTGCGGTTCCGGAATGAAAATCGATAGGACTCCGGTCAGCCCCTCCCGGATGTCGTCGGCGGTCAGGGTCACGCCCTTCGGCGTCAGGCCGTGCGTCTCGATGAAGTTGCGGACGGCCTTCCCCAGCCCGGCCCGCACGCCGGTCTCGTGTGTGCCGCCGGATGCGGTCGGAATGCCGTTGACGTAGCTTCGCAGGTGCTCGTCGGTGGCCTCGGTCCACTGCAGCACCACTTCCAGCCGCGAACGGCTGTCGGCGTGCTCCCGGGTCAGAACGAACGGCGTTTCGTGGACCGGGTTGGATCCGCGCTCCCTTACGATGCGGGCGAGGTAGTCCGGCAGACCGTTCTGGTGGCGGAACTCCTCGCGGGAGTCCCGAGCCTCGTCCGCGAATACGAACCGCACGCCGCCGTGCACGTAGCTGGCGATCTCGAGCCGCTGCCGAATGAGGTCGGCGTCGAACGCCGTCTTCGGAAAGATCCGCGGATCGGGGTGGAAGCGGATCGTGGTGCCGGAGCCGCGCGCCGGCTTCAGCTTTCGCAGCGCGGCCAGAGGCTTTCCGCGCCGGAACGTCTGCTGCCAGAGGAAGCCGTCCCGCTTCGACGTGGCGACCAACTCTTGTGACAGGGCATTGACCACGCTGGCGCCGACGCCGTGCAGACCGCCCGCCGTGCGGTAGGTCCGGTTCTCGAACTTCCCGCCGGCGTGCAGGGTGGTGAAGACGACCTCCAGGGCGTTCTGGCCTGTCTTCGGGTGCCGGTCGACCGGCATGCCGCGCCCGTCGTCCACGACCGTCACCGTCGATCCGTCTTCGTGCAGCGTCACCTGGACGTTCGCGGCATGGCCGTTCATCGCCTCGTCGACCGCGTTGTCGAGGATCTCCCAGACCAGGTGGTGCAGGCCGGCCGCGCCGACGCCCCCGATGTACATGCCGGGGCGTTTGCGTACCGGTTCCAAGCCCTCGAGGACGGTAATGTCCTTCGCCGAATATGAGCTCGCCATCGTCTTCCGGGCGACCCGGCTGGGTTCCAGGTCGGCATTCGACCCTCCGCATACCGCTGAACGGACGGCTGCAATGGGTCTCGCTGCCAGGAAACCTCAGTGTAGCATGAGCATCCGCAGGCCTCGGCAGCGGGCGCGGCGGCAGGGAGACAGAACGTGTCAGCAGAACATCGGACGACGGCAATCGACCGGATTCTGGCGCTGCGGCGCCTGCTCGGCGCGCAGCAGAACGCGGCGGACCTTGCGCCGCTGGTCGACGAATGCGGGCACCTGGTGAGTGCCGTGCAGGCGTTCCACATGGAGGCGATCCGGTTCCGGATGTACGGCCTCAACCGTCAGATGAAGGGCGGCGGCCACACGTTGCCGCGCGAGGCGGTCGCGCTGCTCGACGAGGCGCGCACGGCGCTCGAAGCCGCCGGCTTCCAGACGAAGTAGGCGTAGTAGAAGAGGACGCGAGCGCCGGCGGTCCGGTGCGTCAGGGCGTCCAGGGCGCGGGCCCGCCGTCGCGGGCGGACAGGAACTTCGCGTCGACCTCCCGGTACCAGGCGTGCAGCCGGGTTCTCATCGCAGCCACTCGAGCGGGCTGGAGTTCCGCGAGATCCGTGAGCTCCCCGAGATCGCAGGCGCACTGTGATACATTTTCATCAGTATTCATCAATAGTCTGAAAACTGATGAATTTCGTGCGTCGACGCCAGCCGATCATGAAGAGGCCGCACTCGCCGCCGCCCCTCACGGCACTCCTCGAACGGTACCACGAGAGTCTGCCTGCGCTGCTGTCGCAGGGGGTACGGCCGACGGTGGATGGTACGTATGTCTACTGGGACACGCTGCGGCGGCAAACGTCCCGTTCCGGCGGCCTGAGCGCCGGTGAGTGGTGGACCGGCATCCGGTTGGCACGGGCTGGACAGTCCCGGCAGCTCCCGCTCTGCGATGCGAGCGGACGGCCGTTCACGTACATGCTCCCCGACCGCGTCCACGAGGGGTTGCACCGAATCGACAGCCGCGCGAGCGGCCGAGTCGGGATGGCCGACACGGTGACGGATCCGGCGACCCGGGATCGGTTCATCATCAACTCCCTGATACGCGAGGCGATCACGTCGAGTCAACTGGAGGGGGCGTCGACGACCCGGGCCGTCGCCGCGCGGATGATCCGCGCCGGGCGCTGCCCGCGGAATCGTAGCGAGCGGATGATCCTGAACAACTACCGCGCGATGGGTGAAGTGCGCGAGACGAAGGACCAGGCACTGACCTCGGAGGCTGTCCTTGCGTTGCATCGCGCGGTTACCGACGGCACGCTTGCGGACCCAGCGGCTGCCGGCCGGGTGCAACCTCCTCAAGACGACCGAGTCGAGGTGTGCGACGCCCGCAGCGGCCAGGTCCTCCATCGGCCGCCGCCCGCGGAGCAATTGCCGGAGCGGGTGGACGAAATGGTCCGATTCGCCAACGCGGAGACCCGGCCGTCCGGCGCGACCGCCGAACGTTTCCTGCATCCGGTGATCCGCGCCATCATGCTTCATTTCTGGCTCGCGTACGACCATCCGTTCGCGGACGGCAACGGGCGCACCGCCCGCGCGCTCTTCTACTGGGCGATGCTGAACCGCAGCTACTGGATACTCGAGTTCGTGTCGATCAGCCGATTCCTCAAGGCCGCTCCCGCGCAGTACGCTCGAGCGTTTCTGCATACCGAGACCGATGGCAACGACGCGACCTACTTCATCCTGCATCAGGTCGACGTGATCCTGCGGGCGCTCGACGAACTCGACGCGTACATTGAGGAGAAGACCGAACAGGTCGCGCGAGTCGAGCAAATGCTCCGCGGTCGCACGGACCTGAATCACCGCCAGCTCGCCCTTCTCGCGCACGCGGTCCGGCACGCGGACGCGGAGTACACGACGCGATCCCACATGACGAGCCACAGCGTGGCCTACGCCACCGCCCGCGCGGATCTGTTTCGCCTGGCGGAGCTGGGATTCCTCGTTCAGCGCCGGCGTGGCCGGAAGCTCAACGTGTTCCTGACTCCACCGGACCTCGACGCCCGGATCCGCTCGGCCGCGGCAACCGGTTGAACGCGACGGCTGGCCGGTGACTGACAGGATCTGACATGTCCGCCGTCGACTCTACAAGTGCGCGGGATACCTCGACTTGTGTCGAGGTGGACGAACCTCCGGATACAGACGGGAGGAAGTGAAAGACGACGAATGCCGCCCTGAGAGACATGAGAGACCTGAGAGAACGAACACCAGAGTTGGTCGCAAAGTTGACTAACTTTGGGAGAATCGTGTTTGTCCCAGTTCAACAAAAAGTAGGCCGACAGGAGACAATCCCTGCCGGCCTCTTTCGTCTATTGCGGGTCGCTATTGTCAAGCACTCGTGCGCTTGGCGTCAGAAGCCGTTCTTCTCTTTCCTGCCGCTCGGCTTCTTCCCTGAGGATCTTCCGCCCCAGGATCTTGGCGTTCATCATCCAGTCCGGCACTTCCTTCCGCTGCACCACTCGCTGTTTCTCCATGTTGGTTCTCCTTGGCGTCCAGTCGCGACACGTAGCACGGACTCTTGGACACGTCCAATAAAGAGGCCGAGTTCAGGATACGAATTAGGGCCGTAGCTTCTGCTAGTGGCTCGCTTACCTTCTTGAATAGCGTCTTGGCCTCTGACGCATCGATTATAAAACTGTGTGTCGGGTAATCTTCTACCAAGTGCCGAACTGCACCATGCTTCACGTTTTCCCCATGCTCTACAAGCCTTTCGCCGTAGGCCGTTGCCACGTGCAGATCACGCAAATCCCTACCCAGGTCTTCCGGTTTGACTTGTGCATATACGGAAGACATGACGCCGGTCGTAATTGATGCGGCTATTTGAGAGGCCACCTCAAAGCTAACTGAACCCCTGCTCTTGTACTTAATCTGCAACATCATCTGCTCGTACGCGCGCAGCGTTTCATCAGCAAGTCCCTTTAGAGCAGTGTGTACGACCAATCCAGATCTGATCCTGTCTATCTCGTTACGTTGTACTAGCTGAACGTCAAGGGGGCCGAGTTCAGCTATTGGACTCATTATGATTTCATTTGCGCCAAGCGCCAAGAGAGTGCCCGCACTCTTGCATCTCTCCGGTACAAACAGGTAGAACCTTTCCGATACCAGTTGAAGCAGTCGCGCGATTCGGTACGCAGCGTCCGCCTGGCCTCCGTTAGTGGTCAGTATGAGAAATGTATTAGGTCTAGTGGAATCATCCAAGCGTAGAGATTCCAAAAGGCGACCTACCCCGATGTTGTCTATGTCGCCGCTGTATACAACGACCCTGGAATCGTACTTCTCGGCAACGGCGTTAGCGGCGGGAGTTGCTTCGGGCTGTAGCTTCTCAGTCATAACATGTTTACCAGGAATGGCCGGCGTGTAGGCCGTCATCGGTGGACAGTCCGACCTGCGTGCATCGCGCAGCCAACCGGATCGACCGTCCGCCAGCGACCTTGCGTCGTCGCGGCACGTTGGAGCATCACGAACCCAACCTGGCCGCGACCTTGGCCAATGGCGACCTCACGAAGTCCCGGCGCCAGCTCCTCAGCGCGAGCGTTTGCGGCCTCGGAGGCGTGCTGACTGCTGCGGCGTGGTGGACATCGTCCAGGCGTAGCGCCTTGAACACCTCCTGGGCGTGCCCAGTGGTGTGCTTCGGGATGTGGACAGCGCACCCGTCCGGGCCGTCTGGCCACCGTTCCCCCTCGGGTCCCTTCATGTCCTCCTCCTCCTCCTCCTGACGCCGAACTGTCGCGATCCCACATCGGATTGTATATCGGATATCCCATCGTGCGAGCGAGATCGCGTGCTGCCCGCCGGCGCATGTTCACGGCCGGTAGCGTTCGAGCTCCCGCCGCACGACCGGCGCCATCAGGTAGAGCCCGATCAGGTTCGGAATGGCGATCACGAAGACCAGGGCGTCGGACAGGTCGATGAGCGCCCCCAGGTTGAGGCTGGCGCCCACTACGACGAACGCACAGAAGACGGTGTTGAAGCCGACGCGCTGCAGGCGGCCTTCGCCGGCCAGGTAGGTGAAGGCCTTCAGGCCGTAGTAGGCCCAGGCAATCATCGTAGAGAAGGCGAACAGGATGGCCGCGACGGCGAGCGGGACCGGGGACCAGGGCAGGGTGGAGGCGAAGGCCCGCGTCGTCAGCTCGATGCCGCTGATGTCGCCGGTGGCGAGGGCCGGATCGTAGACCGTGGTGGTGATGACGAGTGCCGACAGCGTGCAGATCACCACGGTGTCGATGAACGGCTCGAGCAGGGCGACGAACCCTTCGCTTGCCGGCTGCGGGGTGCGCGCCGTGGAGTGGGCGATGGCCGCACTGCCCAGCCCCGCCTCGTTGGAGAAGACGGCGCGCCGGAAGCCGATCACGAGCGCGCCCAGCCCGCCGCCGGCCATCCCCGCGGATGTGAACGCGCCGTGCCAGATGGCGGCGATGGCCCCCGGCAGCCGGTCCGCGTTCAGGGCGATGGTCAGCAGCGCCAGCGACACGTAGAGCACCGCCATGGTGGGCACCAGCTTGACCGTCGTCCGGGCGATGGACTGGATGCCGCCGATGATCACCAGGGCCACGACCGCGGCCAGCAGCAGCCCGAACAGCCAGCCCCGGCCGGCGAAGAGGCTGGCGTCGGCGCCGGTGATATCGATGAAGATCGCGGCGGCCTGGTTCGATTGGAACATGTTCCCGATGCCGAGGCAGCCGAACACCATGGCCGCGGCATAGAAGAGGCCGAGCCCCCGGCCCAGCGCCGGCCAGCCCCGCTCGCCGAGGCCCCGTTCCAGGTAGTGCATCGGCCCGCCCGAGACCGACCCGTCGGGGTGGCTTCGGCGGTACCGCACGCCGAGCGTGCACTCCGCGAACTTCGAGGACATGCCCAGCAGACCCGCGATCATCAGCCAGAACGTGGCTCCGGGCCCGCCGGTGGAGATCGCGACCGCGACACCGGCCATGTTGCCGATGCCGACGGTGCCGGAGACGGCGGTGGAGAGCGCGCTGAACTGCGAGATCTCGCCCGGGTCGCCCTCGCGCGCGTAGCGCCCGGAGACGATCCGCAGCGCCTGCGCGAACCCCCGTACGTTGATGAAGCGCAGATAGACCGTGAAGAAGAGCCCGCCGGCCACCAGCCAGAGCACGATGAGCGGCATCTCGGCCCCGAACAGGGGGATCGGGAAGAAGATGAAGCCGGATACGGCGTCCGCCACCGGGCGCATGATCCGGTCGATGAGTTGGTCGATGCCCATGGCGTGGATTTTCTCCGGGATGGTCGTGCGACGCGCTCAGCGCTCCTCGATCTCGGGCGCCACGATCGGCTTCGGGACGACGCGGGTGAACTGGCCGCGCTGCAGCAGCTCCCGGCCCTTGCCGCCCCGACTGACCCGCTCGTACTTCGCG
Organism: Vicinamibacterales bacterium; assembly: GCA_965222905.1. GTDB lineage: Bacteria > Acidobacteriota > Vicinamibacteria > Vicinamibacterales > UBA8438 > WTFV01. The sequence continues at coordinate 2,818,248 of OZ244976.1, forward strand.
GTGCTGATGTTCTGCTCGGCCCCGCGGCTCGTCTCCACCGTCAGCAGGTCGCGATCGCCGCGCGAGGCGACGAAGCCGATGACGCGGTCGCGGTCCCGCGCCAGCTTGATGAGCAGCACTCCCTTGCCGGGACCGGACAGGAAGTTGATCTCACCCACCGGGCAGAGCATGGCGCGAGCCGTGCGGGTCGCCGCGATCAGGGTCTCGTCGCCCGTGATCGCGGCCACGCCGATCATCTCCGCGCCCTTGGCGGGCCGGGCGAACCGGCGGCCGGCGCGGTTGCTCGGCTCGTCGAACGCCTCCAGGCCGAACCGCAGGCTGTAGCCGTCGCTCGACACCGCCACCGCGTGGTTCGGCGGCTCCGCCTGCGACGGCGTTGCCGCGATGTCGCCCGCGACGCGCGCATCCAGGCCGAGCACGGTCACCACGCGCTCGCCGTCCTTCAGCTTGAACAGCCGCTGGATCGGCTCGCCGTAGCCGGTCGTGGCGGGTACGTCGATCAGCCGGCAACTGTAGGCGACCCCGAAGTTGGTGAAGAACGCCACCGTCGCGCGCGTGCTGCCGGCCACCGCGGCCAGCAGGGCGTCCCCCTCGCGCAGCCGGGTGGCGGCCGCGTCGCGCACCTCCTTCTGGCGCTTCACCCAGCCGTCCCGCGAGACCAGCACCACCGCGTCCTCGTCCACGATGAAGTCGTCGTCGCTGAAGACCAGGTCGTCGTCGGCCGGCCCGTCGATGGCCGTCCGGCGCGGTTCGCCGTACGTCTCGCGGATCTCGACCAGCTCGTCGCGCACGATCTGCCAGCGCCGCTCCTCGTCGCCGAGCTCCGCATCGATCTGCTGCGCCCGCGCCCGCTTCTCCTCCAGCTCCTTGCGGATGATCAGGATCTCCAGCCGCGCCAGCCGGTAGATCTTCAGCTCCAGGATCGCGTCGGTCTGCTCGGCGTCGAGCCCGAAGATCTGCATGATCTTCGCGGCCGCGTCCGCCTTGCCGTCCGACTGCCGGATCAGCGTGATGATGGCGTCCAGCGCATCGAATACCTTTTCGAACCCCTCCAGGATGTGGATCCGCCTGCCGAGGGCCGCGCGCTCGTGCTCCAGCCGCCGGGTGACCACGTCGAGGCGGAACTGGAGGAAGTGCCGCAGCACCGCCTGCAGGTCGAGCCGTTCCGGCCGGCCCACGCCGGGCTGCTCGGTGGGCACGAGGCAGGTGAGATTGACGGGGAAGGTCGTCTGCAGCGGGGTGTGCTTGAAGAGGTAGGCCATCACCATCCGCTCGTCGGCGTCGGCCTTCAGCTCCAGCTCGATGCGGACGTCGTCGGCCGAGACGTCCTTGACGTCGAGCAGCGGCGGCAGCTTCCGACCGACGACCACCTCGGCGATCCGCTCGACGAGCTGCGCCTTGTTCACCCCGTAGGGCACGCTGGTGACGTGGACGGTCTGCGACGACCGGCGTCGCTCCCCGGTCTCCCACGTGGCGCGGACGCGCACCGTGCCGCTCCCGGTGGTGTAGATCCGGGTCAACTCCTCGGCGGTGTTGACCAACTGCCCCCCGGTCGGAAAGTCCGGGCCCCGGACGTCGCGGGCCAGCCGGGCGCTGCCGAGATCCGGGTCGTCGAGCAGGTTGATGAGCGCCGTCGTCACCTCGCCCAGGTTGTGCGGCGGGATGTTGGTCGCCATGCCGACGGCGATGCCGGTGGCGCCGTTGACGAGCAGGTTCGGCATGCGGGCCGGCAGCACGACCGGCTCCTGGCGAGTGCCGTCGTAGTTCGGCTGGAAGGCGACCGTCTCCTCGTCGATCTCGCGCAGCAGCTCGGCGCTGATCGCGGCGAGCCGGCACTCGGTATAGCGCATCGCCGCGGCGCCGTCGCCGTCGAGCGACCCGAAGTTGCCGGAGCCGTCCACCAACGGCGCGCGGACCGTGAACGGCTGCGCCATGCGCACGAGCGTGTCGTAGATGGCCGCGTCCCCGTGCGGGTGGTAGCTCCCCATCACGTCGCCGACCACCTTTGCGCACTTGCGCGGCTTGGCGTCGGCGCGCAGCCGCTGCTGCCACATCGTGTAGAGGATGCGCCGCTGCACCGGCTTCAGGCCGTCCCGTACATCGGGCAGCGCCCGCGACGTGATGACCGACAGCGCGTAGTTGAGATAGCGGGCCTGGGCCGCCTCGTGCAGCCCGACGACGGTATCCCGGTCGCCGCGCCTCGCGAGCACGTCGACGCCGTCGTTCGCGGTGTCGAACAGCGGCGCGTCGCGTGTGCCGCGTGTCCTGGTCCCGCTACGCCTGGTGGTCCGTTTCGCCATCGGATCCGATCTCCTCGTACGACGCGTTTTGCGGGCGGCGTCCGGGAGCGCGCCGCCGGGGGCGGGATGGGCGGTGGCAGGGGCCGCGTAGGGCCGCCGTCAATTTACCACGGGTTGCGGGGGCCGAGACCGAGCATCATGAGCAGTTCCGCCAGCACCATCGCGGTGGCTCCCCAGACCCGCTCGTTGCGGACCTCGAAGTACGGTACGTCGCAGGGCAGATCGCCGCGCCACCGCGTCCCGCGCCGCAGGTTGCCGGGGTCCGCCAGGTCGGCCACCGGCGCCTGCAGGAGACGCGCCACCTCGGCGGCCGACGGACGCAGGGACGGGGTCGCCTCCGCGATGCCGACGACCGGGTGAATCGCGAAGTTGCTGACCGTGATGTAGAGCGGCGACAGCGCCCCGGCCACGCGTACGGCCGAAGGATCGAGGCCGACCTCCTCGAACGCCTCGCGCAGCGCCGCCTCGCGAACCGACTCGCCTGCGTCGACCAGGCCCCCGGGAAACGACACCTGGCCGGCATGTTTTCCGAGTCGTCCCGAGCGGACGGTCAACAGAACGTGCGGCGCGTCGTCTAGAGGGTAGAGGAGCACGAGAGCGGCGGCGGGCGTGGCGTGGTCCGGCACCTCGCCGGGCCGCCAGCCGGGGCGGGGCTCCGGCGCGAGCAGCCGGTGCGCGTCCGCGCCGGGCAGGGGGGCCCGGAACGCCGACAGGAGCAGCGCGTCGATCTGATAGAGTCTCGGAGATTCGACCGGCACGGTGAGACCTCCGATCTTACTGCGGCCCGCGCCGACATCCCGTTTTCCATGAGCGCAAAGGGCCGTCCACAAAAGGCGTTTGACCGGGCGATCGTCGAAGGGCCGCTTGCGCGCACGGTCTGGAAGCTCGCGTGGCCGACGATGCTGCAGAACGTGTTCGGCGGCATCCAGGGCATCGTCGACCAGGCGATGGTCGGCCACTACGTCGGCTACGTCGGCAACGCCGCGATCGGCGTCAGCGTCCAGCTCTTCATCCTGGTCATCGTGTTCGTCGCGTCGGTCTTCAGCGGGATGGGCGTGCTGGTGGCGCGTTTCGCCGGCGCCAACGATCCGGACAAGGTCAACCGGACGGTCTACCAGGCCTTCCTGACCGCGGTGTTCATGGCGATCGGCGTACTGGCGCCCCTCGGCTATTTCCTCGCCCCGACGCTGCTGGATCTCATCAACGCCGCGCCGGAGGTGCAGGGCGAGGCGCTGGCGTACATCCGCGTGATGTTCGTCTTCAGCATCGGGATGCTCATCTTCTTCATGATGAGCGGGGCGCTGCGGGCGGCGGGCGACGCGCGGACCCCGCTACGGCTCGGCATCGCCATGACGGTGCTGAACGTCGTGCTGAACGTAATCCTGATCGGCGGGCTCGGTCCGATTCCGGCGTTCGGCACGGTCGGCGCGGCGATGGGTTCGGCGATCTCCGCCGGGCTGACCGCCGTGGCGTTTCTCTGGCTGCTCTTCTCGGGGCGCCTGGTCGTCCGGTTCTCGCGGACCATGTCGTTCGCGCCCGACTGGGGGATCATCCGCGAGCTCTTCCGCTTCGGCCTGCCCACCGGATTCCAGGGCGTCGTGATGAACCTGGCCGGTGTGCTGATGCTCCGGTTCGTCGGATCGCTGGAGCAGAGCGCCGAGGCGCAGGCGGCCTACACGGTGGGCTACACGCAGCTCTTTGCGCTGATCACCTGGACCTCGGTCGGCCTGATGGGCGCCACGGCCGCGGTCGCGGGGCAGAACCTCGGGGCCGGCCAGCCCGAACGGAGCAGGCGCGCCGTCTTCGTGGCCTCGTCGATCGGCGTCGGCGTGGCGTGCGTCATCGGTCTCGCGCTGATCACCGTGCCGCGGGCGCTGCTCGGCGTCTTCGGGATGGCCGACGGGATCCAGTTCGAGCTGGGCCGCCAGCTTCTCGCCTACCTGGCCGTCTCCGGACTGTTCGTCACCGTGGCCCTGGTCTATACCGGGGGTCTCCAGGGGACCGGGGACACCCGTAGCCCGCTCTACATCTCGATGGTGTCGCAGGTCGTCATTCCGATCGGGCTCTGCACCTATCTGCAGATGACGCGAGGCCTCGAGGCGTCCGACATCTGGCTGGCCATCGTGCTCGGCCACATGGCGCGCGCCAGCCTGAGCGTGATCCGCTTCCGCCAGGGCAAGTGGCGCGAGATCGCGATCGATATCGGCCCGGCGCGCGCGTAGCGTTCTCGCGCCCCCGCTTGGTCTCCAAGAAGTCGCCGTTCCCGGAGGATCTGCATGTCTCACTTTCCGTCCGATCAGGAACCGGCCACGCGCGCCGCGCAGGCGCTCGGCTGGGTGGATCCGGCGACCGGCGCGCTCGTGCCCCCCGTGCACCCGGCCGTGCAGTACGAGCGGACGGCCGAGGGCGCCCCGACCGGCGGGCGCGTCTACACGCGCGACCAGAACCCGACCTACGAGCAGGCGGAAGCGCTGCTTGCCTCGCTGGAGGGCGGGCGGGCTGCGATGCTGTTCAGCGCGGGGATGGCGGCGGCCACCACGGTGTTCGAGACGCTCGACGTCGGGGATCACGTCGTGGCGCCGGAGCAGATGTACTGGATGCTGCGCCGCTGGCTCCAGGACCTGGCCGCGCGGGGCAGGATCACGCTCGACCTGGTGCCGAACGGCGACATGGACGCGCTGCGGGCGGCGCTCCGGCCGGGGGCCACGAAGATCGTCTGGGCGGAGACGCCGGCCAATCCGGGCGGAGCGGTCACCGATCTGGCCGCCACCGCGGCCGCCGCGCACGAGGCGGGCGCCCGGCTCGTCGTCGACAATACCGTCCCGACGCCGGTGCTCTGCCGGCCGCTCGAGCATGGCGCCGACCTCGTCATGCACTCGGCGACCAAGCAGCTCAACGGACACTCCGACGTCCTGGCCGGCGCCCTGGTCACCGCGAGCGAGGACGACCTGTGGAAGCGCTGCCGCCGCGAGCGCGCGTTCCGCGGCGCGGTGCTCGGACCGTTCGAGAGCTGGCTGCTGCTGCGCGGCATGCGCACCCTCTGCCTGCGGGTCGCCGCGTCCGCGCGCAACGCCCAGCGGATCGCGGAGGCGTTCGCCGGGCACGCCGCGGTGTTCAGCGTCCTCTATCCGGGACTGCCGGATTATCCCGGCCACGACGTCGCGGCGCGGCAGATGAACGGCGGCTTCGGGGCGGTGGTGTCGCTCCGGCTGAAGGGCGGCGCGGCCGCGGCGCGCGAGGTGGTCCGGTCGTTGCGCCTGTTCCACGACGCGACGTCGCTGGGCGGGGTCGAGAGCCTCGCGGAGGCCCGCGGCCTGGTCGAGGGCCCGGGCTCGCCGGTGCCGCACGACCTGGTCCGCCTGTCCATCGGGATCGAGGATGCCGGCGATCTCATCGCCGACCTCCGGCAGGCGCTCGATGCGGTGGCCCCACGGTGACGAGAGCCGCGACGTTGAACTCGCACGGCGGATCGACAACTACTACCTTCGCGAGCGCCGCCGACTCTCGACTACATCGCCATTCAGGAGGGCTTGTACATGTTTCCGCGGTCGGACGGGATCCTCCTCGGCGGCAAGTTCGAGCGCGGCGACGCCACGCTGGACGTCGACGAAGAGGCGGAACGGCGGATCGTCGAAGGCCACCGGCGGCTGTTCGGGAGCATGCGCGCAGGGTAGTCCTGCGCGCGCCCGCAGCATCCCAGACACGCGCGAGGATGTTCCCCGCCGCGTGGCAGATGGCCGGTCGCCCGACATGAAGCGGGCCAGACCCGCCGTCTACTCGATCTTCAGATCCGCCGATACCGCAGCGAGGATCTTGTCCAGCTCGGCCTGGACCTCATCGGAGACAATCCCGCCCACATGGTTCAGTGTTGCGCGAACGCGAAAACGCAGATCGTTTCCGGCACTCGCCTCCAGCAACTTCGGGATCAGTTCCGCGAGGTCCTGGATCTGGGAGCCTTCGAGCAGCGCCCCGGTAACCGCAGGAACGGGCGGCGGCGGCGGCGGATCCACGATCTCGGCCGGGCGCTTCAGCCGCAACTGCCCGGCTTCGTCGTACCCGCAGTGAACTGCAACGCTGCCGTCGGCCACTTCGATCCAGCGGCTCTCCACGCCGACCTTGATGCCTTCGCGGACGATCCCCCAGGGCAGCATTCTGCGCCGGGACTGCGAGAGTGCTCGCGCGAGCGCGACGCCGTTGGTCTTGCCCTCGCGCCAGGCGCCCGGCAGTGCGTCCGCGACGAGCTCCTGGGCAGCGATGGGATCCGGTTTCGGGTGCAGGACGGCGCCGTCATCCAGCACGCCGTAGGGGATCTGTTCCTTCCAGACCGACGCGGGACCGTTCGTGAGCCACACCACGCCCTGTTCGACCGCGCCGCGCACGGCTTCGTGAACGGCCTGTTCACTGCATTCCGGGATGACCTGCGCCTCCTCGTATCCTTCTCGGGGAACGCGCACCGTGCGCCCGCCCGCGAAATAGTCGCGGAGCGCGCTCACCGTCACCTGCCCCTCGTTCCACAGTTCCGGCAGGACGCCGGGACCTAGCAGGCCGGCGGACAGGGTTCCGAGTGCGCACCGGTCGGGCAGTACGACCTCCAGGAGCGGATCCTGGCGCGCTTCGGCGCCGACTGCTTCCCGCCACCACGTCCGCGCGCTGCCGTCGGGGCGCACCAGCCGCGCGACGAACAGGCCGCGCTCCACGCCCTGCAGAACCGTGTCGAGCAGGATCTTCGGGTGCAGCAGCTTCGGCAGGCGCGGATAACGCGCGAAGGCGCCCACCAGATCCGTCACGCGGCGAGCGTCGTCGTCGTCGCGCCACAGGTCGTACGGGCCGTCCGGCAGCAGCGCCTCGGCGTCCACCGCCGTTTCCTTGATGCGCGTGCGCTCGTCGTTCTTGGTCGCGGGAAAGAGCGGTCCGGCGCCGGCCGGCAGCTTGAACGCCTGCACGCCGTTCTGCTCGTTCACCGTCACGACCACCGCATACGCCTGGCGGACGATCTCCGGAACGCGCTCCCGGGCCTCCCGGAGCCGCCGCCGCAGGCGCTCCGTCTGGAACGGGTCGACCTGGTGGGCCTCGAGCTGTCCCGAGACGTCCTCCCAGCCCAACAGGGCCCGGACCGCGGCGTGCGCCGCTTCCAGGCCGTCGCGCGACGGTACCGCCAGCACTACCGCGTTGCGGTGGACGCGTGGACGCTCGGGTCCGGTGGTCTCGTCCAGCACGCGCTTGGCCGCACTGCTCGGCTTCCCGGATTCGGACGCCGCGCCGGGGTCCATGACGACGTAGCGGAAGCTTCCGTCGTCACCGACCTCCCTGGGGGAGCCCGGCAGCAGGTGGACAGTGGCGCCCGCCGCCTTCGCGCCGTCGGTGAGCGCCCGCGCGCCCCGGACTTCGTCCCGTAGCCGCTCGTCGACCTTCTCCTGACTGACCCGTTGCTGGCACGCCTCGTCGTGCATCTGGCGCAGGTTGGGGCGGTTGCCGAGGCGCCACGACTTCGGCAGTGCCGGCGTCGCGTTCCCCGCATCCATGTCCGCGTCCTCGTCGTCGAGGAACCACGAAATCTCGCGCCAGCGGCGCAGTCCCTTCTCCAGCTCGATGCCGTCGGGAGCCGTGCTCCCGACCATCCGAATCAGCTCCGGCGTGTATGCCTTCCTGCCGATCGGCTGCGAATGCAGAAAGACGGTGACCACCGCCTGCTCGGCCTCCCGGCCGGGGCGCAGGCCCGCCGACTCGTCCTGGATCTGGCGGGACTTCTCCAGCTCGGCTTCGAGCAGCGTGCTCCAGTCCGTGCGGGCGCCGTCGACGGTTTCGGACGTGGCGACGCCGGCGAGCTCGCGCACCGCCTCGGAGACACCCGACTGGCCGGGTGCGGCCAGCAGCGCCGACGGCCCGATGAGCGGCGCGGCATCCCACCGTTCGGCGGCGCGCAACGCCGTCGCCAGCGTGCGCAGGATGCCGCGCGTCCGCTGGAACCCTTCGAGCTGGGTCCAGCGGCTGTAGAACGCGTCCGTCAGGTCGGGGTGAAAGGGAAAGCTCGCGAGAAAACGTTCCTCGGCCGCCGACCGATTCCTGGCGGTGGTTTCTTCCAGCTTCGCAAGATCCCGCACGATGCCGATGACGTGCGGGCGGAATCCATCGAGGCTGCGGACGTCGTCCGGCTCGAAGAAGCGCCGGCGCAGCACGACCGGCACGTCCTCCTTCTGCACCGGCTGCACGCCTTCTTCCCGTTGCCGCCGGAACACGTCGGCCAGCTCGGACGTCAGGCGGCTGCCCAGCTCGCCCCGCTGCTTGTGCGGGTCGGTGGCGAGTATCGAGGCGACCAGCGCCGCCGTGTCGACCTTGCCCACCGCCTGGGTGAGATACTGGAAGAAGTCGACGATACGCCCGCGCCAGACGGGATTCAGACCCGCCTTCTCGCGGGCGTACATCAACACCTCGTCGACCAGAATCAGGGTCGCCAGCCCGCGCCGTCGTGGTATCTCCAGTAGCGCGGCCAGCAGCGGCTCGGCGGGCGGCGTCTCGCGCTCTCCGTCCAGCCCGTCGGCATGCAGCGCGCGCAGTCCGTCCGCGCCCGCGAGCTGGAACGCCAGCACGCTCCAGGGATGGCGCAGGGTGCGGGTCTCGCCGTCCGGCGCCCGTACTCCCTCGATACCGCGCTCGGCGTCGATCTTGTCGAAACAGAGGGTGGCCGTGAACGCCGCGGGCAGGTCGGCCCCGACGTGCTCCCGGAACTCCCGCACCGCCGGCAGATCCGGCAGCGCGGCCGGGTCGCGGAACAGGTGGTACAACGTGATCAGCGTGTGCGTCTTGCCCCCGCCGTAGGTCAGCTCGAGCTGCCGCACCGCCTTGTCGCTCCGTCCGGCGAGCCGCGCCGCCACGTCCTTTACCAGCTCCCGCAACGCGTGGGTAGGATAGGTCAGGGCGAAGAACTTCCCCGGATCCTCGTAGACCGGCCGGTGTCCCTGCGCCAGCGTAACCTCGTGCAGGTCGGCGGCGAATTCGGCGAGCGCGAGCTCGCCGGTCCGCAGCTCCTCCTTCAGGCGGACGACTTCGTGCCAGGGACGGGGACGGTGTGTGCTGGTCATCGGTCTGTCTCGGGCGGGAACCAGGCGCGCAGTGTGCGCGTCAGCTCGATAAAGGCTGGGTCCTCACAACCGGTGAAGTCCACCGTTGCCGCAAGATCGTGGAACCTGGTCGAAGAGCGCCGGACGCTCTTCTTGAGTCCCGCCTCTTCCATTGCCTTCCGCATTGCGTTCTTGGGATCCTGCGGCTTACGGCGATTGGAGGCCCACAGTTTCCGGGATACCAACCACTTTTGGAGAGCCTGGACATCGGAGCCCCACCCCAGAACTCGCGCCGCCGCGGGAGAATCGCTCCACACCCACACCTCGATTTCCGGATCGATCACGATCACTTTCGAGCGATCCTTCCAGCCGTTGCGCGTCAGATCGAGCTCGACTGCTTGCTGAATGTCCAGGCGTGAACGCCGGCTTCCACAACCGTCCCGGTCGAACACGACCAGTGCATAGCGACAGGAACTCAAGTACGGCTTGCTTTCCGCGTGACCGCTCATCCCATCACGCCCTTGGCGAACAGCAGGCTCATGTCCGCGGTTCCGTGCCAGTCCTTCAGGTGGGGGTGATCTGTACCGCGGATGACGTCGATGGAGCCGTCGGCCGTCCTGGCGAAGCAGAGAGCTTCTTCTGGCCCGGCCAGTCCCAGGAACGTCGGTGAATGCGTGGTGACGAGAACTTGGCCATTGTATACCGAGGTCAACGAATCGTAGATGGCATCGAGCGCCAGCGGGTGAACGCCGTCTTCCGGCTCTTCAATCAGGATGATCTCGTGGAGGAACCGGCGATCGTGCGGGTAAGATTCCGCCACCGGCAGGTAGGCGAACAGGGTCAGAGCGAGAAACTTCAGGGTTCCGTCGGAGGTCATCCAGGAAGGAACTTCGACGCCGTTCGCGTAGCGCAGCATGAGATATGCGTGACGGTCGTCCTCACGCTCTACCACACGGATGTCTTCCAGTTCCGGAAGCACCGTCTGCACGTGCCGGATCCATTCCCGGTAGTCGTCTTCCTGTATTTCCCGGAGGTACCGTACGTTCCACGGCAGGCTCGCTCCATCGCGGGTGAAGGCCCGGTCGCAATCGAGAGGGCTGGCGCTGCGCAACCGCGAGTCATCGAGGACGACTCGATCGACGAAGCCGGCAAGCATATATATGACGTGGGAAGCTGCCGGGTACAATGCGCTCGATATGTTGCCGGGTGAAGCAGCCAGTCCGGAAGATCCAAAGGGAATACCTGTCACTGGATTCCTTCTGGCTCGTGGGGTGGTCTCCGGGCGGAATACTCGTTCGCCTCGTCTATCCTGACTGAACACCGTTCGTGACCCGCGCTTCCCGCCACCGTTCATTATCGTAGTGGGAGCCTTCGGATGCGTGGGAAACCGCGGGCCGGGCCGCGGGGTTTTCCGCGCCGGCGCCCCTACCAGGAGTCCGCGCTCGTGCGTGGCGCGTACCTCGCCGTGCTGCTCGTCGATTACCACTTCGTAGCGGAACGCCTGCAACTCATCCCCTTGCGGCCCTCTTGGAAGTTGTCTTTTCACCGGCTCCGGTATCGTCAGCTCCACCGCCAGTTCGAATCCCGGATCGGTTCTGGGACGTCCCCAGGCCAGATCCTGGAAGTTGCGGGTGCGCTTGTCGACAGCTACCCGGAGTCCGTCCCGGACCATGTCCCCGAGGAAAGAGACGACGTCGAACAACGTGCTCTTGCCGCTCGCATTGGGGCCGACGAGGACGTGGAAGCGGTCGAGCGAGACGTCGACGTGCCGAAAGCAACGGTAGTTCAGCGCCTGTATGCGGCGAATCATCGGGCGTCCTGCAGTCGGTAGTCTGGGCGCATCAGTCGCAGCATGGTGTGTCCGCCGTGCGCCTGGAGATGGCGGCCGGCGTGTCTGCCCCAGCAATTTCGTCGCAATCGGCCGCCGAAACCGGCAGGAACGTCGCGTGGGGAATAGGCATTCCTTCAGCCGCGGCAGCGAGGTTGTCGAGCACCTTTTCGGGCGCACCGACGGCGCCAGCCAGTTGGTACGCCGCCGCACAGACATCTTCGAGGATGGAGATCCGCTGTTCGAGGCCCTTGATGTGCGCGTCTCTGTCTTCCACGGCCTTCATGACGCGATTCCTGGGACTCGCAGGAGTCCGCATGGCGTCGCTGATCGTATCGCGGAAAGGCGCGACGCGCATCGTTCATGACGCGTCACCGTAGTCGAAACTCATGGCGCGTGGAATGGAGACGCCGCCGTGGGTCCGCACGTGGGTCTGGATGGATTCCAGCAATTTGCGTTCGTCCGACCCCCGTTCCGCCAGCTCGGTGATGGCCTGCACGACACGCGCGAAGATCTCGTGCCGCCACAGCCCGCGCGCTTCGAGGTAGGCGTCCACGCGGCTCTGCTCGCCGGACTTCCAGAGCTGCATCAGCTTGTGGACGCAATCGATCAGGGGCGGCGGGCCGCCGTCCGGCGACGGCTCGCCCAGGTCGCGGGCGCGGCGCCGGCTCCACGTCTTGAGGCGGACGTCGCTCCCCGACGCTTCGCCGTTCTCGTTGCCGTCCTCGTCCGTGGAAGCGGCCCGGGCGCCGGCGAGCAGGTCCAGGCGCCCGGCCAGATCGGCGTCCGACACGTTGCACGACAGGGCGTACAGGATGCAGGCGCCGGCGGGGGCCGGGGCGAGGCCGAAGTCCTTGCGGTGCAGCAGGTAGTAGGTGGTCGGATCGTCGAGCTCGCCGGTGGCGCCTTCCTGCTGGTCGAGGAGCCGGCTGACCACGAACCCGACCACCATCCGCCGCACGCGGCGCAGGAAGTCGTCGACGGTCAACTGCCGGCCCGGGGCGTCGGCCTTCTTGACCACCGGATGCCGGCTGAACGCCTCCAGCGCCGGCCCGGTCGCCGCCCAGACGAAGTCCGGCCCGCGAATGCCCGCGTCCCAGAAGGCGCGCAGGCGTTCGGTGACGTTCGCCTGCATGTTGGCCAGCACCCGGTTGTCCCAGCCGGGGCGGGCCGTTGCCGGGCGTTTCCTGCAGACCAGCCAGATGGAGGACGACAGGGGCGCGCCGCCGGCGACCTTGCTGTCCCGCTCCGTCTGGATCGGCCACGAGGCGTCCACGACGAAGCCGGCCCGGATCAGCGCCGACACCAGCGTCGCCCAGGCGGCGGGCTGCTTGTTGGCGAACACGACGACCATCCGCCCGTCGTCCCGAAGCACGTCGTGGCAGCGGCGGAACGTGCGCAGCATGCCGTCTTCGTACGCCTGCCTGGATTGCGCCCCGTCCGTCCCGAAGCGCCCCGGCTGATCGATCAGCTCGCCGTCGTTCGCGCCGGCGTCCCACTTCGGTCCGAGCGGCGCGGCGAACGCGGTGTCGATTTCCGGCGACAGCCCGTGCAGCGTGCGGCGCAGCCAGACGTGGAAGAAGTCCATCAGGTCGGAGTAGGGGATGGCGTCGTAGTAGGGCGGATCGGTGCACACGAGGTCGAAACGGTCCGTCCGCGACTCGGTTGCCGACCGTTGCTCCACGCGGGGGGCGGGCGCCGCGGCGGTGGCCGCTTCCGTATGCTCGACCACCCGGGCGATCCACTCGACGGCCTGAATGAAGCCGCCGGTGGTGTCGGCCAGGGGACACGACTCCGCGAAGTCCCAGACCATCGGCAGGGCAAAGCGTGCGAATGCGTGGCTGACTTGCTCCGGGCCGCTGGTCCAAGTCGCCCCGGTGCTGCCTCTATCGGCCAGCCGACTGATCGAAGGCGCCAGCCAGGCGACGATCGCCTCGCGCCAGTCGTCCGGGTAGTCGCCCATTTCCATAGAGCAGCCGCGGATCGCCCGGACGAACGTGCCGAGCGCCAGAAGCTGCCGGTCCGTGAAGAGCGTGCGCCACGTTTCGAACCCGTAGCGCGGCAGACCGGACGCCCCTCGCGAGTTGGGAGACGGCCGCTCCGCCACGATGGACTCGTTCGGCGGGCCGAACGGGACGCCGGCGTAGAGCGCTTCGAGTTCCGCCCGCTCCACGCGCGCCGCGTCGAGCTCCGCGGCGGTCGGCAGGCGGTACTCCTTGCCGGTCTGGCCTTCCACGACGACGGCCGTCATGCGTTCCCCGAGCCGTCCCGCCAGTCCCTCGGCGCGGATGTCCTTCGTCGTCGCGATCGCGCCGCAGGCGGGGCACCGGGCACCGTTTGCGCTCATCGTGCCCGCGCCGAGCGCCCGGTCGTGCTCGCGCTTCTGCGCGGCGTTGCCGCCGTCTTCGGGAACGTCTTGTTCGATGCCGAAGTCGACGCCGCTGCCGTCCGTCCGCGGCTCCAGGGTGAGCCGAACGCGCTTCTTCGCCTTCCTGCACAGCCAGCGGGTTTTCAACAGTGGAATCTCGGCCCGGCAGCCGCCGCAGCGGACCGTGCGCGCCCACAGATACGCGACGGCCGGCTTGGCGATCCACCGCGGCCTGGTCTCGTCTTCCAGGTAGAGCGAATCGAACTCGGCGTTGAGCGGCGTCGTGGATACTCTTCCGTCTTCGTCCGGTTCGAGCAGCCGCGGGGGCCGGCGCCGAAAGCGCACGTTCCCGGCCGTCCCGACTCTCCGCCGCCCCTTGCGCCGCACCGGTTCGAACTCCGCGTAGGTCGGATAGCGCGCCGCCAGCTCGCGCCGCGCCGCTGCCAGCACGTGCCGTCCCCAGGCGCGCAGATGCCACGCGGCGTCCGCGTTCGATGCCGGGGACTCCCCATCGGCCAGCGACGTCACCTGTACCGGTTCACCGTCGCCGTGCCCCAGACGCGCCAACGCTTCCCGCAGCGCGGCGGTCCGGCGAATTCCCCGCGCCTTCAGAAACGACTCGGCGAACTCGCGATCGCCCACGGCGAACGCCGGCAACGGCCGCTTCCGGCCGGCCAGCAGCCGCGGATAGTGCAGCGTGCACCGGAGGATGAACCACGCCGCGGGATTGAGATCCGCCGCCACCGCCTCGCACCCGAGCCGCATCGCCTCCAGCGGAATCGCCCCGCCCCCGGCGAACGGATCCAGCACCCGCGGCGCCCGTCCGCCGAACGCGGCCCGAATCTCGGTGCGGAAGCGATCGAGTTCGTTCGTGCCCTCCGGCTCGCTCTCGCGTCCCCAGTGCAGGATCCCGCCGCGCGTTTCCTTCCGGTCGCGTTTCCCGTCGCCAGTCACGCCGGCGGCCGGCGCCGGCTCCACGGTTCCGGCCATCCGTGCGAGCAGTTTGTCGCGTTCCTCCTGGTTCTCCGGATCGCGGAGTAGCGTCGCCAGCAGCGTCGCGCGGCAGGCCGCCAGCGGGCGGCGCGCCGGCCAGATGTGCAGGGTGGAGATATGCCCGTGCCGGACGTTCTTCTCGTGGACAGAGTCGAGCGAGACCTGTTTCAGCGGGAAGGCGGTTTCAATGAGGCGGCGGTCATCCATGTCTCTCACTCGGACCGTCTCGGAACGCAATGTCGTCCACTGTGTGTGCCATGGCGCCGAACCGCTGTGGGCCTTGCCTCGACCGTCGACCTGGCGTTTGCGTTGCAGCGGGATCTGCGAGACCGGCTGCTCCCTCGACCGCTCGGGGTCCCCGCCTGGATCCCCGCCCGTGGGTCGCCCGGGTTCTCCGCCCCCCGCCACGAATAGCCCACGGCGAGCCTTCCAGTAGACCTCCCGTCGGCCCTCCAGGCGGTCACGTCAATCGATGATCGCGAAACGACCACGCTCCTTCGGCGCCGAACTGGTAACTTCTTCGCAACCCGAACGCGTTTGCAACTTCATTGA
Organism: Vicinamibacterales bacterium; assembly: GCA_965222905.1. Classification (GTDB taxonomy): domain Bacteria; phylum Acidobacteriota; class Vicinamibacteria; order Vicinamibacterales; family UBA8438; genus WTFV01. Next base: position 2,833,347 of record OZ244976.1, read on the forward strand.
AGAACCCACGCATCTGGTTGGCGGCCTTGCCACGATTCTCGAACGCATCCAGAGTTCGTATCCTGATGGGCCCAAACGAGAGATCCGCATACGTTTGGGGCTCCGAATAGACCATGTCGGAGAAGACGTCGCCCCGCTGGTCTTCGTTGACGAGTACAAGCCTGTATCCCTGGACGTTGAGCATGTCGGCATACAACGTCCAATACTGCGGCCTGCGCGTACTGGTGTGCGCCAACCTTCTGATCTGCTGAAGGGCCTCGATAGTCTCGAGCTCATATAGCCCGTGGATTCCCGGCCCGCTGCACCGTTCGCGGAACATTCTTGCAACTTCGGTTTCGTCATTGGAATGGGGTCGCCTGGCGAAGAAGAAGCTGCCGTTCTTGTGCGCGCCGATATAGCCGGACGGCTGTTGCTGACACTGATGCCCGGACGTTGCGCCGATGTACGGAATGTCGGCTTCATCAACGAGCGGAAAGAGGAGCCCGTACAGGGTCGTCTTCGTCCGCTGGTTCCAGTTGCCCAGCCTCTCGACCCGTACTTGCCAATTGTCGACGGCCAGATCGTCGGCCCAGAGAACGCTGTTCTCGGCAGGAAGGTACTCGTTGGAAGGCACCAACCCAAGGACGATACGCGGCTGTGTCTCCCTGAAGAGCGGTTCGTCGTCGGGCAATCGGACGAGATCAGCCACTCTGCCCTTCGTCTCAATGGTGAAGTCCCGATCCAACTGGTCAGTAATCTCACGTCCTCTCTGCGTCCGCTGCAGGAGATCGGTGATCTCCGTGTGGGTGAGTTGCCTGCACCTGTTGTTGTCACGGGTGTAGTACCCGCTGCGCCCCTCGCCGCGGACCATGTACAGTCCACGATCTATGGAGGGGACATGCAGGGCAACGTAGAAATCGCTGTCGTCGTCTTCGTCCTGCCGAAACAGACTGACTTCGTAACGCACGGGCGGGTCCGTCTTGCTCTCCGTGATGTCCAGAAGTCGCAGCTTGAAACGGTCGCTGAACCGATGCCACGGCTCGTCCGCGTTCGGGAACTCCTTCCTCTGCATTCCCGCTGCATCGTACCGACCGGTTGTTTTGTCTTCCCGGACGCCGTAGATGATCACTCCCCCGGCGGAGTTGGCCATTGCCGTTATGTCCCTTGCCAGGTCATCGGCCTTGTCCTCCGACTTGCGCGTGTCTCGGGGATGCTGTCTCAGAGCATCCATCGTATACTTGAACTCCAGGTGCGAGGTTTCTACCGGATTAGCCTCCAGCAGCTTGTCCAGGTCCTCCTTGTTCTCGATTCTCGATGTAGCCATTGCTTCAGTCATCGGAAACACTCCGTCTTCGAAGCGAAGAAACGAAATCGATCGCATCGTCCATCGAACGTGTTGAAGATAGATCCTGCATCTCGAAATGGCTGGTAGCCCTCCCAGCTTCTGCTGCGGCCGGCCGGATTACTGATGACGACGTTCGCGTTCACGACACCCAAGTTGTTCTCCTGCTCGGGTCTGGTCCGCCGTGCCGATCAACGACTCGAGCCGTGTGGGATGCCGTCATGGGTCATCCTGTCCCCCGGCGCCGTGGTCGCCCTCGTACGTCGCGGCGTAGATCGTCAGCTTCGTCGCCTGTCCGATCTGTTTCAGCTCGGGTCGCCGGCCGGAAAGCTGCTCGCTGTCCCTGACGAGGTTCAGAAAACCCTCGCCCATCGCTTCCATGAAGCGGCCGCCGGTTACGGTGCTCTTGTAGCCGCGCATGAAGCCGGCGAGGAGCTGGTTGCGACGGACGGGCTGGCAGCCGGCATACAGGTTCTCCACGGTCAGGGTGTTGTAGAGCGCTCCCGGGTTCTGGAATTCGATGCGGTTCGGGAACAGCCGGATGATGATCTGCGAGCCCTGCACCTCGTAGTCCCGGTGGACGACGGCGTTCACGATGGCTTCCTGGAGCGCCCGATCGGCGTAACTCGGATAGTCGTGGCGACCCCATCCGTCCTTGCGCGAGGCGGTGGGATTCAGGGGAGAGACCTGGACGTACGTCAACGCCTGCGCGATCTGCGACGGTAACGGCCCGGTGATCTGCTGCCTGTCCGCCGCAGCGCCGTCGAGCATGTCCTGCTTGTAGGCGGCGACGTCGATATAGGCCCCGCGGACGTACTGCTCCGGTCGCTCGGCGAAAAGGAGTATCCCGAGGTACGTGGGCGCCACACCGGAATCGGTGACGGCGGCGAGCTTGTGGGCCACGAGCATGGACGCCCAGTCATCCGGCGGAGACCAGTCCTTGAAGCGCGAGCAGAAATACTGCTTCAGGAGGATCGGGTCCAGCGCATCCAGACTGCCGCCTGACACGGGTCTTTCCTCTACAGGACTGGTCAGACGACGCGCGCTGAACATCCGCGCGAGTCGCTCGGCGGGAATCAGGTGCCGGTGGCTGCCGATGCGCTGCAGGAATCGCCCGTCGCCGGTCTGGTGGACGTCGAACCGCGACACCGGGACGTCGATGATCAGGCACAGCTTCGGTTCGTCGCCCTCTCCCGGCAGGTAGTCCCAGTTCAGCGCCGGGACGATGAGGGGATTGCAGTTGGTGGTCGCCACATTGACCACGAACTGCTCCAGGAGATCGCGCTTTCGAGGATCGACGCCGACCACGACCCGGTCGGCGTCGCGGACCCCCATGACGAGGGTGCCGCCGCGGGTATTCGCCATGCTGACGAAGACCTCGGCGAGCTTCGACGCCGCGCGGCCGGTTTCCGATCCGAACGCGATCCGGTCTCCCCGGAAGACGACCTCTTTCAATTCCAGCTCGGTGTCTTCACCGGCCCGAATGGAGGATATGAGCGCCTGCGTGTCCATTGTTCTCCTGCTCAAGCCGGCTCCGCGGCGTCGATCAACGACCTGGCGGAAATGACGTAGACGGACGACTCGCGGCTCTTCGCGAGCAGTCGGCGGAACGGATCGCGCACCCGGACGAGGCGCGGGTCGGGCGTCGCACAGTCGAAAACCACGTACAGCCAGTAGCGGTCCTCCAGGTGGCACGCCTGTTTCCACTCGTTCAGCTCCATCTGGATGGCTGACTGGCCGGCTCGTCCCTTGACTTCGATGCTCCGCACGTCGCTGTTCGGCTGCGTAGCCAGCAGGTCGAACCCGGGCCAGTCGGGCAGTCCCGCAAGGCGGGCGGCGTCCGGCCTGGAAACGTCGCGCACGGTGCCGCCCCGTTCCTGCTCCCACGCGGTGGCGATGCGCACGGCGATCTCGTTCACGCGAGCATCGTAATGTTCCAGCTCGTCGGAAGCGCGGGCGGGAACGACAAGGGCGTGGGCGAGAAAGCGAACCTCGCCGGCCACGATCCGTTCGGGTGTGGTATCGGTTCGGGCGAGGACGTCCTGTCGTTCCGTGGAAAGCGCCCGTTGCTCCTGCTTGATCACGTCGAGCTCGCTGTTCGCGGCAGCGCTGGCGACGCCGGCGGCCAGCTTCGCGCGCCGGCCGGCCAGCTCCGCGGCGCGCAGATCGAAACCTGTGCCGATTCGCCGGCGACGCTCCGGCATTTCGGCGCGCAACGCGGCCCGGTGGTCCTCGACCATTCGTGCCGAGAGGTCGTGCTGGGCGTACGCGGCGGCGGCCGCCCGCATGCCGATGCCCTGACTGGCGAGCGGCACGGCGCCGGGCGCGACGCCGGGGGCGCCATGCAGCAGCAGGAGATGCTCCACGGGAGATTCGCTCAGCGCGCCGTCGGCCGCGTGCTGCAGTCCGAACAGGCGCCGCTCCAGGGTCCGGGGCGCGCCCGGCTCCGCCGCCTTCCCGGCCGTCGGTTCCGTGTCCGCGCGTCCGCCGTCACCGGGTTCCTGTTCGACCGACGCCAAGCCCAGATGGAACAGGTAGGGGGCGTCCGCCTTCGGGTCGGTGAAGATGCCGCCGCGCACCGCGTCGCGCCCATACGTGTGCAGGACCTGGTCCATCAGCGCGTCGAAGACCGGTTCGCCCGGGTGGAGCCAGATGCAGGGCTCGTCCGTCGTTGGCCGCCGGACGCACAGGCGTTCGCGCGCCGGGGGTGGGTAGCTTTCGAGCGCGGGCAACAGCTCGTCGAGCGCCCCCGTCCGTCCGGGGGCGAGGGAGAAAAGGTCGTCGAGGTCGCCGTGGATCCGCAGGCCGAGCAGGGAGGCGCTCTTCTGGACGAAGCGCCGGACGTAGCCGGGCAGGAGCTGCAGGTAGCGTTCGCGCTCCACGTCGATCCGCAACCCGCCGAGGCGCTCGGCCACCTCCCCCGGTCGGCCGTAGACGCGCGCCTCGCTGTCGGCGACTGCATCGACGCGGCTCACGGTGAGCCGGCTCGTGACGTGGTCGATGACGCGGCGCTCTCCGTCGTCGGTCAGCGCCTCGATCATGTGCTCGCGGAGGGACCGGTTCTCGAAGAGCCGTCCGACGACGTCGAACACCTTGTCGGATCGAAGCTCCTCGCGGATGGCGTCGAGCTTGTCGAGCAGCACCTCGAGCACGCGCCCCTCGTGCGTGCTGCCGGCGACGAGGTTGAAGATGCGCACGTCGTGCCGCTGGCCATAGCGGTGGATGCGACCCATGCGCTGTTCGAGGCGCGCCGGATTCCAGGGCACGTCGTAGTTGACCATGAGCCGGCAGAACTGGAGATTGATGCCCTCGCCGGCGGCGTCGGTCGCCACGAGGAAGCGGGCGCCGTCCGGGCGCCGGAAGCGCTCGACCTCGATCTCTCGGGCCGGCCAGGCCAGGCCGCCGTGTATCTGCCCGACGTGGCCGGAGTACCCGAATCCCTCCAGGCGGCGTACCAGATAGTAGGCGGTGTCCCGGTGCTCGGTGAAGACGAGCCATTTCTCGCCGGCATGGCGGGAATCCTCGATGACCTCGCGCAGCGCTTCGAACTTCGACTCCCGGCCGGAGGCCACCACCCGGCGCGCCCGCGCGCCGAGGTCGGCGAGCACGTCGATCTCGTGTTGCAATTCCTCGATGGTGACAGCGACCACCGCCCCGAGCAGCGCGTCTTCGTAGTCTTCGTGCCGCTCGCCGTCGCCGGCGTCGCGTGCATCGTCGTCGGCGCCGTGCGTGTCGAAGAAGTCCTCGTGATGCTCGCGGTCGAGGCGTCTCTGCCGGCTTTGCAGCTCCGAAGCGGTGATCCTCCCGGAACGCAGGTCGTCGATGGCTTGCTGGATCCTGGCGATCCGCCGCTCGAACGACCGCAGGACGGCCAGCGTCGAGCTGGCGAGCCGCCGCTGGAAGACTCCCATCGCCAGCCGTACTGCCGGACGGTTGTCGATGGCCCGGTTGTACGCGTGCCGGAGATAGGCGGTGGTGGCGTCGTAGAGCGCCTGCTCGCCGTCGGGGCCGGGGCTCAGGGCGTAGCTGAACGTGTCGCACATGCGCCGCTGGTACAGTGGAGTCCCGTCCAGGCCTACCATCTCTTCCTTGGTCCGGCGGATGAAATGGCGGTCGCGCGCCTCGGTGGGGAAGCGCCGGAACGCCTCTCCGGTGGCGAACACCCGCGGGTCGAGCAGCCGCCACAGGTAGTGGTACGGCGTGTCCCTGCCCATGTGCGGCGTCGCCGTCAACAACAGCAGGTGCTGCGCCGACCAGCCGAGGCCGGCGTACCGGGTCGCGGGACCGGCGCACCCGGCCAGGGTTTCGGCGAGCTCGTACCGCCGGCGCTTGCGTACGCTGTGTTGCTGCCTGACGACGCTGAGCTTGTGCGCCTCGTCGAACACGACGAGGTCGTAGGGCGGCACGGTGGGCTGCCGGAGCGCGTCGAACGTCCGCTCGCCGGTGAGGGTGTCGAGGGACACGATCACCAGGTCGCTTCCCGGTCCGCGGAACGGGTTGGCCGCCGCCGCGCGATCCACCGCGGAGCGGGGCGCGTCCGCGCTGGACACGATGCGAAACGGCAGGCGGAACAGCGTTCGCAACTCGCGTTCCCAGTTGCCCACGAGGCCGGCCGGAGGCACGACGAGCACGCGGCGAATCCGGCCCCGGGACAGCATCTCGCGGACGTAGAGGCCGGTCATGATCGTCTTGCCGGCCCCGGCGTCGTCCGCCAGCAGGAAACGCAACGGCTGTTGGGGGATCATCCGTTCGTAGACGGCGATGCGCTGGTGGGGCAGCGCGTCGATGCGCGAGATCTCGGTGGCGAACGCCGGGTTGAACTGGTGTCCATGGGACAGGCGCACGGCCTCGGCTACCGCCGAGATGGCATCCGGGTTGCCCGCGAAGTCGAGAGGGACCGCCGGCAGGGAAGCCGTTGCCGTTGCGGATACCGGCTCGGCGGACTGTCCGGCCAGCGCGGTTTCCAGCTCGCGGAGGCGGTTCTGCGCCAGACGTTGCGGGCGCGACTGGCCGGTTTCCCAGCGGTGGACAGTGATCGGCGTGACGCCGAGTCGGTCCGCGAACTGATTCTGCGTCAGCCCCAGGCCCTTCCGGATGCGCCGGACGCCCAGGTCGCCGTCCGTGGAGGACGGGGTGTGCCGCGCGTTGTCCACGCATGTCAGCGTAGCACAGAGTGCCACTGGCGATTCTCGTTCGCAGAGCTATCAGATGTTATTTCGGTAACGACTTTCACTATTCATTCGCTTACCGGTCTTCACGAAAGCACCCTGCCTCGCGCACGGTGCTGCCCCGCGCCGGCTCTGGCGGGGCCGGCGGCCAGCTCGGCGGCGGGCTCATCGCAGCTCTCGGAGAATGGCACGGCTCGCGTGATCGAGCGCGTCGTCGCAGCTTGAGAAGCGTGTCTCTCGAGTTCCGCTACGGCGGACGACCTCGGCGAACGATGCCAAGTGGACGCTGTCGTAGCCCCGCAGGTGAAGACGTTCGGCCAGCTCGCCCGCCTCTCGACAGAGGGACGCCGTGACTTCGACCGCGAAATACCTGGCCCAGTCTGCGTCGAACGTTCGCTTGGCCAGCGTGAACGCACCCGCGCTCAGCGCGCCTTCACGTCGCCTGCGCGCCAGCGCCGCGCGGGTTTCCGGGTAGGCGATCTGCGACGTGGCGACCACGGTTGCGTCGTCGACCAGCCGGCGCACGCTCTCGGTGTCGACCTCGGCAATATAGAGCTTCACCAAGCTGCTGGTGTCCAGGTACAGCGTCACCGCCGGTCCTCGAGCACGGCAGCCGAGACGGTTCGGTCGGGCGCAACGTCGACGGGACGAGCGCACCCCACCGGCTTCCCACCCTCCCAACGCGCCAGACCTTCGGCCACGAGTTGTCGCGTCCAGACGAGGTCGGGAGCGGGCTCGATTGGAGCAATGGTCGCAATCGATCGTCCACGGTCGGTCACTACAAGGCGTACGCCCGCCTGCACGTGCTTGAGATGACGGCTCAGGTTTGCCTTGAGATCACGAATGCCGACTCGCTCCGTCGCCTGGATGTCCAGCATGATGTGGATACATTATGCCAGGCAATGAAACCACATGCAAGGCCTTCGATCCCCCGCCGACGTGCACGCGCGGAGCCATGAGGTAATCTGTAGTGCACGATGTCGTCAGCCCCGGACCCGCCGCGGATTGCCGCCGCCACCGCCGCCGACGTACCCCTGATTCTGTCGTTGATCCGGGAGCTGGCGGACTACGAGCGGATGTCGGACCACGTGGTGGCGACCGAGGCGGACGTCGAGCGCGCGCTCTTCGGGGAGCGTCCCTGCGCCGAGGCGGTGATCGCGCGGGTCGGTGACGAAGTGGTCGGGTTCGCCCTGTTCTTCCAGAGCTTCTCCACCTTCGTCGGGCGGCCCGGTCTCTATCTGGAGGATCTGTACGTGCGTCCGGCGCACCGCGGGCGCGGCATCGGGCGGGGCCTGCTCGCGCATCTGGCCCGCCTCGCGGTCGAGCGGGGGTACGGCCGGTTCGAATGGTCGGTGCTCGACTGGAACGAGTTGGCGATCTCCTCGTACCGGCGCGCCGGCGCGGTGCCGATGGACGAGTGGACGGTATACCGCCTGACCGGGGAGCCGTTGCGGGCCCTGGCGGAGGCGGCCGCGCCGTGAACGTCACGGATCCCGACGACGAGCAGCGCGTCATCGCCGAGCAGGTGGCCTACTACCGGGCGCGGGCGCCGGAGTACGACGACTGGTTCTTTCGGCGCGGGGAGTACGACCACGGCGCCGACTGGAACCGGCGCTGGCGCGTCGAGGTCGGCGATCTGCGGCAGGTTCTCGATTCGGCGCAGCCGTCCGGGCGAGTACTGGAGCTGGCCTGCGGCACCGGGCTGTGGACCGAGCGGCTTGCACCGTGCGCGGCGGAGCTCACCTGCGTCGACGCCTCCCCCGAGGTGATTGCCCTCAACCGGGCCCGGGTCGGCGCGGACAACATCGAGTACGTATGCGCGGACCTGTTCGAGTGGGAGCCGGCGCAGCGCTACGACTTCGTGTTTTTCGGCTTCTGGTTGTCGCATGTGCCGGCGGGTTCGTTCATTCCGTTCTGGAACATGGTGGCGCGCGCGCTGGCTCCCGGCGGGCGGGCCTTCTTCGTCGACAGCCGCAATCATCCGGCCGCGCGGGAAGGGGGCTACGATGCATGGGCGCCTGCCGCGCCGCAGGCCCGCAGTCGTCGCCGCGTGCAGGACGGCCGCGAGTTCGAGATCGTGAAGATCTTCTATCGGCCCGACCACCTGGAGGCGCAGTTGCGCACGCTCGGCTGGCGCGCCGTGGTGCGCGGGACCCCGATTTTTTTTCTGCACGGTCTGGCGACGCGTGACGATGCGACTCCACGGACCGAGACGGTCGGATAGTCGACATGTTGAGCTACCAGGTGACGGCGTACAGCCGGCCGCTGGAGCGGACGGGAGCGGCGCTGCCGGAGCCGCGGGGCGAGGAAGTGCTTCTGCGGGTCGGCGCGTGCGGCGTCTGTCACAGCGACGTCCACCTGTGGGAGGGGGCGTTCGATCTGGGCGATGGAAAACGCCTCGACCTGACGCAGGGCCGCGACCTGCCGCACACCCTCGGGCACGAGATTGCCGGCGAGGTGGTCGCCGTCGGTCCCGAAGCGACGGGCATCGCCGAGGGCGACCGGCGCGTCGTCTACCCGTGGCTCGGGTGCGGCAACTGCCTGCGTTGCGAGGCCGGGGACGAGCACCTCTGCCCGACCGGCCATCCGGTGGGTGTCGGGCGCGCCGGGGGGTTCGCGGACCACGTCCTGTTGCCGCACCCGCGCTGTCTGTTCGAGTACGCGCCTCTGAGCGAGGCCGTCGCGGCGACATACGCCTGCTCCGGTCTCACGGCGTACGGTGCGCTCCGCAAGGCGGCAGCCGCCGGCGCCGCGTCCGGAGCACTGCTGATCGTCGGACTGGGCGGGGTCGGGATGGCCGCGCTGGGGCTGGCGCCCTCGGTCGTGGATGCACCCGTGCTCTGCGCGGACGTCGACGCGGCACGGCTGGAGGTCGCCGGCAAGCGGGGTGCGGCCGGGACGTTCGACGCAGCCGCGGTCGACGCGGTTAAGCAGGTCCGGCGACGTACGGGCGGCGGGGTGGCCGCGGCCATCGACTTCGTCGGGTCCGAGCGGTCCGCCGCCTTCGCCCTCGGGGCGTTGGCGCCCGGCGGTACGCTCATCGTGGTCGGACTGTTCGGCGGCGCCCTGAAGCTCTCGTTGCCGCTGCTGCCGCTGAAGCACATGACGATTCGCGGCTCGTACGTCGGCAGCCCGGCGGAGATGGCGGCGTTGCTGGTTCTCGGCCGGTCGGGCTCGGTGCCCGAGCTGCCGATCGACGAGCGTCCGCTCGCCGCCGCGCAGGGGGCGCTCGACGACCTCCGTGCCGGCCGGGTTCTCGGCCGCGTCGTGCTCCGGACCTGATCGCGGGGTTCGGCAGAGCGCATCCGGGCCGATCCGGGCCGCGCTGCACTCCCGCACCGGTCCTATCGATACGGCTCGCCGCAGTGCTCCGAAATGAACGCCCGCGCCTCGTCGCGCAGGCGGACGATCTCCGACCAGTCCGATCCAGACGCCCGTAGCGGCGCGCCGAAGGTCACGGTCACGCGCCCCCGCCGCAGCATCGAGGTCCCGGCCGGCCAGATGTGCCGGGTGCCCCGGATCGCCACGGGAACGACGGGACGGCCGGCGTCGACCGCTGCCCGGAAGGCCCCGAGCCGGAACGGAAGCAGCCGGGGCGCCACCTCGAAGGTCCCCTCCGGGAAGATGAAGAGCGAGGTCCCTGCGTCGAGCGGAGCGCGGAGGGTGGCGGCGTTCTCGACGCGCTCGGACTGGTCGCGTTTCCCTAGCGGGATGTGGTTCCCCTTGCGGATGGCCACACCGATGAGCGGATAGGCCGCCAGGCGCGCCTTGACCGCGAAGCGTACTGCGACCGGCAGCGTGCTCATCATCACCGGCGAGTCGATGAAGCTCGCGTGGTTGGCGACGAAGACCACCGGCGAATCCTCCGGTACCCGCTCTCGTCCGACGATCTCGAGCGGGCAGCCGGAGAGCCGCATCACGAACCGGTTCCAGCGACCGACGATCCGATCGGCGCCGCCGCCCCGCGGAATGAAGAGCAGCAGACCCCAGCCCACCGGTGCGCTGGCGAGCACGACGGCCAGCACGTAGCCGGTGAAGATCGCCCGCGCGGCGTGCGATGCCCACTCGACGAGCGTGGCGGCTGCCGCCGTCGCACCGAGCCGAAGCCACTGCGCGGCCACGCTGGCCCGCCCGCTGCCGATGCGTCCTTCGAGCCACGCGGCGCGAGTGGCGCTACGGCGGATCTTGCCACTGGACGTCTTGGCGATGGAGCCGGGAGGTGCCAGCACCACACGATCGGGCGCCACGCCGAGGGTCAGGCTGATCTGCCGGGTCACCGCCTGCGTGAGAGCCGTGCGCGCCGCCTCGCCGGCGACGCGCGTCTCCGCCACGATGACGAACTGCTCCGTCCCGCGCTCGGCGTCGGTCACGCCGAACGCGGCCACGCAGCCGATGCGAACGCCCGGGACGCTGCCCGCGAGCTCCTCCGCTTCGTGCGGGTAGAAGTTGCGCCCCGCCTTGATGATCAGGTCCTTGGCCCGGCCGGTCAGGAACAGATCGCCGTCGGCCAGGTAGCCCAGGTCGCCGCTGTCGAGCCAGCCGTCAGCGCCGATGAGGTCGCGCGTCGCCTCGTCGTTGCGGTAGTAGCCTCGCGTGGCGGACGGGCCGCGGAAGCGGACGCGCCCCTGGACGCGCTCGGGCGCCGGAGCCCCATCGGGGGCGACCACCGCCAGCTCGTGATTCGGCAGCGCCAGGCCGCAGGAGACGAATCGCAGTGCCCCCGGATCGTCGTCAGCGGTTGGTTCGGCACGGCCCGACGCCTGAAACGCCGCGCGTCGCACCCGGTCGATTCTGATCGCGCTGCCCCGCACCGGTGTCGAGAGGCCGAGCGAGCACTCCGCGAGGCCGTAGACCGGATAGACGGCGCCGGGGTCGAGGCCGTAGGGTGCGAAGCGCTCGATGAAACGGTGGAGCGTGTCCGGCGACACCGGCTCCGACCCGTTCAGCAGGACCCGGGCGCTGCTCAGGTCGAGCCCCTCGATCTCCTGCTCGGCGATACGGGTCGTGCAGAGGTCGAAGGCGAAGTTGGGCGCCGGCGACAGCGTGCCGCGATGGTCGTGGAGCGCCTGCAGCCAGCGGATTGGCCGGGCCAGGAACGCGAGCGGCGACATCAGGGCCAGCGGTGCGCCGAAGTAGAGCGGCCCGAGCCAGGCGCCGATGAGTCCCATGTCGTGATAGAGCGGCAGCCAGCTCACCCCGACGTCGTGGGAAGTGATCTCGAACCGGCGCTCGATGGCGCGGATGTTGGCGAGCAGGTTGTCGTGCGAGAGCAGGACCCCCTTCGGCTGCCCGGTGCTGCCCGAGGTGTACTGGATGAGCGCCGGGTCGTCCGCGGTGGCCGGGACGGGACGGCGCGGCTCGCCGGTCACGCCGTCCGCGGTGACCACCTCGTCGAGTGACGGCACCTGTCGCACGAGCAGCCCGGCGACGCGCTCCACCTCGCTGAACGTTACGAGGATGCGCGCGCCCGCGTTGTGCAGGATGGCCACCTGGCGGTGCACGTACTCCTCAATGCGGTCGAGGCGAAACGGCGGATACAAGGGGACCGGCACGCAGCCGGCCATCAGCGTGCCGATGAAGGTCGGGAAGAACCGCCGCTCCGTCCGCAGCATGATGGCGACGGTCTCGCCGCGACCGAGGCCGCGCGCGGCGAGGCCGCCGGCGACGGCCTGCGCTTCGCGCCAGAGCCAGCCGTAAGTGAGCGGGGTTTCGTCTCCGTTCTCCTCGCGCAGGTGGATGTGTGTGCGTTCGGGCGCGCGCTCGACATGCCAGGCCAGCGCCTCGACGACCGTCCGGGCGTTCGCCGCCGAGGCAACTCCCGCGCCGGCCGCAGCGCGTCGTTCCGGGCGCCGTTCATCCGGCGCATCGTCGGCGGCCGCGATAGCCGCGGCGAGGTCGGCGGGCGTCTCCGCCCCGGCCATTGCGGCATCGCCGAGACGCACTCCGAACGCGCGTTCGAGGCGGATGAGCAGTTCGACGCGTTCCAGGCTGCTGATGCCGAGGTCAGCCTCGAGCGAATCGCCCCGCGCCACGGCGCTCGGCGCGCCGCCCCGCAGCTCGGTCACGAGCTCGGTGACCACGTCGAGCACCTGTTCCTCGACGCCGGCGCCAATCGATGCCGGGGGCGGGTTCACCATGCCACCCCTATTGTCGCCCGGATCCCCCATCGGCCCGAGCCGTGGCCCGGGCCGATGCCGGCGGCGGGGGGGGGTTACGGCTCGACGCGACGAATCGTGTGGATGACGACGTTGTCGCGCGGCACGTCGTTCATGCGGCCCACCCGGGTGGTGCGGACGCGCGCGATGTCGTCCACCACATCCATCCCGTCCACGACGCGACCGAAGACGGCATAGCCGAAGCCCTCGCGCGTCGTGTTGCGGTGGTTGAACGCGTCGTTGTGGCCGACGTTGATGAAGAACTGCGCCCGCGCGGAGTTCGGTGTCCCGAGCCGCGCCATGGCGATGGTGCCGCGCCGGTTCTGCAGGCGGTTCGTCGCCTCGTTGAGAATGCCGGGGCGGAGCCCCTCGACCCGGGGGTTGTGATCCTCTTCGAGTCCGCCCCCCTGGATGATCAGGTTGCGGATGACCCGGTGGAAGATGGTGCCGTCGTAGAATCCGGCCTGCACGTAGGTCAGGAAGTTGACGACCGAGACCCGCGCCCGCGGGCGGAACAGCTCGACCGTGATGTCGCCCATCGACGTCTCGATGACGACGTGGGGATTCGGCGGCGCGTCCTGGGCGTGCACCGTGCCGGGCGCGGCGAGCAGGACGGCGACGGCTCCGGCGGCGAAAAGTGATCGCAGCATGACGCCTCCCACCCTACTGGACCGTGACCGCGCTGATCACGACCGGTTCGACCGGCACGTTCTGGTGCGGTCCCTGCCGGGTGGTCGACACCCCGGAGATCGCGTCGACCACGTCCATGCCGGCGGTCACCCGTCCGAAGACGGCGTAGCCGTAGTCGCGCGGAGACGTGCCGCGGTGGTCGAGGCTTCGCGCGTTGTCGACGGTGTTGATGAAGAACTGGGCGGTGGCGCTGTCGACGACGTTCGTCCGCGCCATCGAGATCGTGCCCCGCGCGTTGCTCACCCCGTTGGCGGCCTCGTTCCGGATCGGGGCGCGTGCGGTCTTCTCGGTGAGGTCCGACTGCAGACCGCCGCCCTGGATCATGAAGCCCGGGATCACGCGGTGGAAGACGGTGCCCGCGAAGAACCCGTCGTTCGCGTACTGGAGGAAGTTCTCCACCGTGATCGGGGCCGCATCCTGCAGCAACTCGATCGTAATGTTCCCTTGGGTGGTCTCCATGACCACGACCGGGTTATCCTGCGCCGACGCGCCGAGTGCTCCGGGTGTCATGATTCCTACCATTCCGAGAATGCCGGCCAGCATGCGAAACGACATCAGCCTTGCTCCTTGCGGTCGCTCCCGACCGCGCAGTGGTTTCCAGGATCTGGGATTCTGGATCCAACAATCGGGATCCAGATCGGGCGTTCGCGTGACGAAGCGTAGCGTTGAGCGGCTGAATACGGGAATTTTTCGGAATTCGGCTCGCTGCAACAATCCGGTCCCGAGTATGCATAATCCACGGAAGTCTGTCCACCCATCCGAGTCATGAAGCTGCTCGAACGACTGCGTGCTCAACCGGCTTGGCAAAGTGACGACCCGGCGGTCCGGGTCGGCGCCGTGCGCGATCTCCCCGAGGACGCGCGCGACGTGCTGCTGGAGATCGCCAGGGGCGACCCCGATTCCGGGGTGCGTCGTGCGGCGGTCGAACGGATGCCGGACTTGGCAACCCTGGTTGCCTTTCTCCAGGATGCCGGCGAGGCCGGCGACGCGCACGACGACGCTCGCGTCGAGGCGCTCGCCGCCGTGCGCGACACCCTCATCGAGGCGACGGACGCCGCGGCCGCGGTCGGTGCCCTGGAAGTGCTCGCCGATGAGCGCGATGTGGCCGCCGTCGCCCGCGCGGCGGAGCTCGAGGCGGTGGCCCGCGCCGCGCTGGAGCGGTTGTCGAGCGACAAGGTGCTCGGCGCCGTCGCCCGGCGGGCAGGGCGCGTCGAAATCGCGCTGGAGGCCGTCCGGCGGGTGACGGACCGGGGCGAGCTGCTCTCCGTGGCCATCAAGGCGGACGACAAGGCGGCGGCGCTCGCAGCATGCGAGCGGCTGGTGGACGGCGGCGATCTCGATGACGTGACGCTGGAGGCGATGTCCCGGCAGGCGCGCCACAAGAGCGTGGCTCGCCGCGCGCGCGCGGTGCTGGCGGTGCGTGCCGATGACGGGGTGGTGGAAGTTGTGGCGGCCCCGGGTGTCGACTTGTGCACCGCTCTCGAGGCGCGGGCGGCAACGGTCACCTCGTTGGAGGAGGGCCGGCAGGCGCTCGACGACACGGTGCAGCGGTGGGCCGCCGTCGACGGCTCGATCGAGCCGGCAGTGGCCGAGCGGTTTGCGGCCGCCCGGCGGGCGATGGAGGACCGGTTGTTGGCGCTGGATGCCACGGCGGTGGAAGCGCACCGTGCCGCGGCGGAGCGGACCGCGGCGGAGTCGTCGCGGGCCGCACTGTGCGAACGCGTGGAGGGGTTGGACGGAGCCGCGGCGATCGAGGGGCTGCGGCAGGCGCGCGCGGAATGGGAAGCGCTCGCTGTCGATCCGGACGCGAGCACGGAGACGCGGGCGGTGATCGAAGCGCTCGGCGCACGATTCGAGAGGGCCGTTGCGGCGTGCGAGGCCCGCCATGCCGCGCTCGATCGTCGGCACGAGAGGTTGCGGGCGCTCGAGGCCCTGGCGGTGGAGCTCGAACAGATCGTTGCAGGAGAGGACGATCCGGAACGGCGCGCGCGGTGGCGGGCCCTGGATGCGCGGTGGCGGCGTGAGATTGCGGCAGTGACCGGCGATGGCGTACCGCCGGATCCCGAGACGACGGTGGCGCTTGCCGCACTCACCCAACGCAAGGCGAAGGCCGACGCGCGGCATCGCGATCTCGCGGTCGGTGCGAAGGCTTCGCGCGACAAGGAGCGCGAGAAGAATCTCGCCCGCGTCGGCAAGCTGGTGGACGGCATCGAGGCGGCGATCGCGAACGAGAAGCTGACGCTCGCCGAAGCCGAGCGGCAATTGCGGGTAGCGCGTCAGACTCTGGAGAAATCGCCGCCGCTGCCGTCGCGGCGGGATCACGAGCAGGTGACGCGGCGGCTCAAGGAGGGATCCGGCGCGCTTCTCGGGAAGGTGCGCGAGTTGCGGGACTTCGCCGACTGGCAGCGCTGGGCCAATCTCGGGGTTCAGGAGGAGCTCTGCCAGGAGATGGAGGCTTTGGCCTCACCGCCGGAGGGGGCGCCGGAGACTACCGACGCGGAAGTTACCCGGGCGTTCACCGACCTGATGAAGCGCTGGCGCGAGGCGTCCGATGTGCCGCAGGAAAAAGGGCAGGCGCTGTGGGAACGCTTCAAGAAGGCACACGACCTCGTCTATCCGCGGTGCGAGCCGTTCTTCGCGGCGCAGCGTCAGGAACGGGAGCAGAGCCTGACCCGCCGCGTGGCGCTCGTGGAGGAGGCGGAGCGGCTCAGCGAGTCGACCGACTGGTTGAAGACGGCTCAGCGCCTGACCGCCCTGCAGGCGGAATGGAAGACGCTCGGGCCGGCGCCGCGCAAGGAGCAGCAGGCGTTGTGGGGGCGCCTGCGGCAGGCGTGCAGCCATTTCTTCACGCGGCGGAAGGCCGACCTCTCCGTGCGCAAGCAGGAGTGGTCCGCCAACTACGAGAAGAAGGAGGCGCTGTGCGTGCGCGTCGAGGCGCTGCTCGAGGCCGAGGATCTGAAGGCGGCGATTGAAGAGGTCAAGCAGATCCAGCGCGAGTGGAAGACCATAGGCCCGGTTCGGCGGAATCGGTCGGACGCGATCTGGCAACGGTTTCGGCAGGCATGCGACGGCGTGTTCGATCGGCTCAACGAGGGCGCACGCCGCGTCGCGGCGGAGCGCATTGAAGTGCGCGAGGCCCTTTGTGCCGAGCTCGAAGTCCTGGTGCCGCCTCCCGCGCCGGCGCCGGCCGAGTCGGGGAGCAGTTCGCCCGGCGACGATGCCACCGCGTCCGCGGAGAGCGCCGGTGCCGAGCCTGCCGGGCCTGCCACTGCCGAGACTGTCGAGTCCGCCGGTACCGAGACCACCGAGTCCGCCGCCGCCGAGTCTGCCGAGCTTGCCGCTGCCGCGCCTACCGAGTCGCCCGGCGACGCGCCTGCCGAAGGGACCGGAACCGGCGCCGAGACGGCCGTTGCACCCGGCGCCGAAGCCACCGCGAGTCCGGCCGTTCCCGAAGCCGTGGTCAAGACCGTTCGGGAGATTCAGGACAAGTGGCGGCGTGCGCCCGAGGTGCCGCCCGACGTCAAGAGGAAGCTCGCGGCGCGCTTCGGCCGCGCCATCGCGCGCGTCGTCGAGGCGTACGCGGAGCAGTTTCGCGGCACCGACTACGATCCGGCGCAGCGTCTCAAGCAGTTTGAGCGACTGTGCAAGCGGGTCGAGGCGCTCGTCGCCACCGAGTCGCGCGGCGATGCCGGTGTGTCGCCCGCGGAGTTGCTGGCGCGGAAGTGGCGCGCGCAGTTGGCTGCCAACACCATGGGGGTGCGCGTCGACGAGCAGGCGAAGCGGCGGGCTGCCCGCGAGGACGTCAAGCGGCTGCAGACCGAGCGCCGCAGGCTCGGCACGTTGACCGGCTCCGAAGCAGACGCGCTGCAGGCGCGGTTCCAGAGGGCCTGCGACCGGGTCTTGCGCGAGAATCCCGCCTGAGCGCTCCACGACGCCGTTCGTTTCCGTCGCCGCTCCCGGCGGGGCGTGCTGGCCGGCCGCACGACAGCCCGGCATCCTGCTCGCTGCCGTACAACTGCCCGCATGTTGCGTTCCCGCGCCGTTTCGGTCAGCATGCAGCGGGGGTTGTCGATGGCGTTGCGGATCGGCCAGCGGGACATCGGTCCCGTCACGATTCTCGATCTCACCGGAAAGCTGGCCGGAGAGGCGGGCGAGACGCTCGCGGACCGGATCGACGACGTCGTCGACGCCGGGCGCGTCAAACTGATCCTGAATCTCGGAGGCGTGTCGTTCGTCGACAGTGCGGCGCTCGGCGGGCTGCTGTCCAAGCGCGCCGCCGTCATGAACGCAGGCGGCCGGCTCAAGCTCCTGAATCTGACCGGGCGGGTGTGGGATCTGATGGTTACGACCAAGCTTGAGATGGTGTTCGATACGTTCGGCGCGGAGGACGAAGCCGTACGCAGCTTTTCGTAGTTTCGATCGGCTCGGGTTGAGAGACGCGTGTCCAGTCATACCGCTCCCGAATCCGTTCGCGTGCTGCTCGTCGAGGATCACCCTGACGACATCGCCCAGGTGCGCGCCGTGCTGGGGCAGGTCGTCGCCAGATCATTCACCGTCGTGACGGCGCCCGAAGCGCGTACGGCGATGACGGAGCTCGGCGCGCACGCGTACGACGTCGTGCTGCTGGGTCTGTCGCGGTCGGCGGTCCAGAGCGGAGACGGCTTCGCCGTCATCCGGCAACTGGGCAAGACCGCGCCCGTCGTCGTCCTCGGCGCGCTCGACGATGAGGATCTCGCGGTCAAGGCCGTCAACCGCGGCGCGCAGGACTACCTCGTCAAGGAGCGCCTCACCGCCGACCTGCTCGTTCGGAGCATCCGATATGCGCGCGAACGCCATCGGCTGCTCGCCGACCAGACCCGGCGCCTCGCATACGAGCTGAGGGTCGCCGCGTTCGTGCAGCAGTCCTTCCTGCCGGCGACCGTTCCGGAGGCTCCCGGTCACGACATCGGCGCCCACCTGCACGCCAGTGGTCAGGTCGGCGGCGACTTCTACGATTTCATCGATCTGCCGCCGGATCGTGTCGCGGTTGCGGTCGGCGACGCGTCGGGCAAGGGAATTCCGGGCGCGATTCTCATGGCGGAGACCCAGGGCGTCCTGCGGGCGGAAGCCGCGACGTGCGCGACGCCGGTCGAGCTCGTGCGCACGCTCAACCGCGCGCTGCTGCACGACCAGGATCAGGACCGCTTCGTCACGCTCTTCTACGGGGTGCTGGCGGTTCCCACCGGCCGCTTCACCTTCGTCAACGCCGGACATCCCCGGGCCCTGCTGCTGGATGGTGCGACCGAATCGGCCCTGGTGTCGACCGGGCCCCCGCTCAGGCTCTTCGCCGACGCCGCGTGGGACGAACAGACGGTGACGCTCGGCGCCGGTGCGCGACTCGTCATCTACAGCGACGGGGTGACCGAGGCGCAGAACAACAGCGAGCTGTTCTTCGACCTGGGGGGGGTCCGCGCGGTGATGAGCGAGCACCTGGACTGCCCGGCGGTCGAGCTGGCCAAGCACATCTGTCACGCGGCCGAACGGTTCGAGCGCGGGAATCCGGACCCCGGCGACGACAAGACCGTCGTCGTCGTCCGTGCGCTGAAGCCGTGAGTACGCCCGCAGGCGGCTGTCAGCCCGGGCGGCGCTTCAGCAGCGTCACCTCGTTGCCGGCTTCGTTGTAGCGCACGTCGTCCAGGAAGGTCTTCATCAGGAAGATGCCGCGCCCGCTCGGCCGCGCGAGGTTCTCCGGCGCCGTCGGATCGGGAACCGCGCCGACGTCGAATCCCCGCCCTTCGTCCGCGATGACGAAGCGCGCCTCGCCGGGCGTGAGGTTCGCACTCACGCGAATCCGGCGATCGCGGTACGGGGCCGTCTGCCTGCGCTCCTCGACGAGCGCGCGGTAGGCTCGGGCGTCATGCTCGCGTATCTCCGACCGAACCTCCAGGTTGCCGTGATAGTAGGCGTTCGTCAGCGCCTCGTCGAGGGCGGTGGTGATCCCGTGGCAGTCCGATTCGCCGAACATGCCTGAATCCCGCAGCACCTGCGTCAGATAGCTGACGAGCGACGAGATCAGCTCCAGGTCGTTCTCCAATGTGAACGACGCCGCCTGCAGCCTCCCCAGCAGGCGCGTGTAGCTCTTGTGCTCTCGGGAGGCGTCCAGGATGCGCTGCACGACCTCGACGAGGTCGCGTACCAGCGCTTTCTTCGGGACGTAGCTGGAAGCCCCGGCCTCGAGCGCCTGCACCGCGATCTCTTCGCTGCCGCGTGCGGTCATCAGCACCACCGGGACGAGCGGGTGGTCGATCTTCGCCTGCTCGACGAACGCCAGACCGTCGAGATCGGGCATGACGAGGTCCGTGAGCACCAGGTCCACTTCGTGCTCCCGCATCCGGTCCAGCGCCTGCCGGCCATCCTCCGCGTAGAACACGGTCCAGGACTTCTTCGCCAGCAGGTGTCCGGCCAGCTCGCGGTCGGCCGCCGAGTCGTCCACGACGAGGATGCGCACCACGATTCCGGTCTCTCGGCTAGGTCTGATTCCGGAGCCACTCCCGCAGCTCGACGACGACCGCGGCGAGCTCCGGATCGAGCGTGCGCCAGGCAGCTTCCACTGTGTCGGATGAACCCGCCCGACACCGATCTTCCAGATCGTTCGCGAGGGCGACGACACGGGCGCCCTGAAACAGGCGCAGCGATCCGCCGACCGTGTGCGCCACCCGCTTCGCAACCGGCAGATTGCCCGACCGGAGAGCCCCCCGGAGCTCGACGAGCAGGGCCGGCTGCTGGCCGAGAAAGCCGTCGATCACCTTCCCGAGCAACTCGCGGTCGCCGTCGACGGCCTCGAGGGCGGCGTCCCAGTCGAGACGTGCATCCGGGGCTGAGACGCCGGCCGGCGCTGCGGGCGCCACCGCCTGCCCCGTCCCCTCGACCTGGGCGGCGATCGCGTCGAGGAGCTCTCGCGAGCGATACGGCTTGGGCAGATAGCCGTCGAAGCCTGCGGACAGGCAGAGCGCTTCGTTGCCCATCGACGCCCGCGCGGTCAGGGCCACGATCGGCGTTCTGGGCGCCCCCTGCTCCTGCTCGCGCCGGCGGATGGCGCGCGTCGCTTCGTAGCCGTCCATCCGCGGCATCTGGAGATCCATGAGCACGACGTCGAACCGTTCGGCCGCACACGCCTCCACCGCCGCCGCCCCGTCGGTCACGACGCGGACCGTGTGCTTCACCCTTTCGAGCATGCCGGTGGCCACCCGCTGGTTGGCGACGCTGTCCTCGACCAGCAGCACGCGGAGCGGCCGGAGCCCGACGATCGGTTCGCGGTCGCGCCGCGTCTCGACGCCGCCGGCCGCGCCGAGGCCGAACCGGGCCGTGAAGTGGAACGTGCTGCCCCGGTTCGGCTCGCTCTCGAGCCCGATGCTGCCCCCCAGGACGCCCGCCAGCCGGGACGCGATCGCCAGTCCCAACCCCGTTCCTCCGTACTGCCGCGTCGTCGAGGCATCTGCCTGAACGAACTCCTCGAAGATCACCCGCTGCTTGTCCTGTGGAATGCCGATGCCGGTATCGGCGACCGCGAACTCCAGCGTGACCGCGTCGTCCGTCAGCTCCTGCCGGCGCACGTGCAGCACGATCTCGCCCCGCGCGGTGAACTTGATCGCGTTCGACAGGAGGTTCGCCAGCACCTGCCGCAAGAGGCGGGCGTCGCCGACGAGCGCGTCCGGTGCGTCGGGGGCGACGTCGCTCACCATCGCGACGGGCCTCCCGTGGAGGCGGGGTGCGAGCGACTTCACCAGGTTCTCCAGCCGGTCGCGCAGGCGGAACGGGACCTGCTCGCTCACCAGCTTGCCCGCCTCGATCTTCGAGAAGTCGAGGATGTCGTTGATGATGTCGAGCAGCGCCTCCGCCGACTCGCGGATGGCGTCGAGGTGCTCGTGCTGAACCGGCGTCAGTCCGGTGTCGCCGAGCAGCTCCGTCGTGCCGATCACCGCGTTGAAGGGCGTGCGGATCTCGTGGCTGACGTTGGCCAGGAAGATGCTCTTGGCCTGGTTGGCGCGTTCGGCCGCGTCCCGGGCGTCCCGCAGCTCGGCCGCCTGGCGCTGCAGGTCCTCCTCCGCGCGCTTGAGCGCCGTGACGTCGGTGTGGCAGCCCAGCAGGCGGATCGGCTCGCCGCGCTCGTTGCGGACCGCCAGTCCGCGGCAGCGGACCCACACGCTGCTGCCGTCGCGGTGACGGTACCGCACGATCTGGTCGTAGGGATGGTTGGGGTCCGCCAGATGCTTGGCGAAGTTGTCGAGGGCGACGTCACGGTCCTCGGGGAAGATGTTGGCCATCCACCACTCGGACGTGTTGGAGATCTCGTCGTCGCGGTAGCCGAAGAGCTCCTTGAAGCGGGGGCTCATCCACTCCTGATCCTGCCGCTCGACGTCCCAGTACCAGATGCCGTCGAGCGAGCCGGCCTGCAGGAACTCGAAGATCGCCGGGTCGCTGCGGACCAGCGCGTAGAGCTCCGTCTTGAGGTAGTGCTCTTCCTGGCTCATGTTGAGTCCGCTGCCCAATCGGGTCGATCTTCACCCGGGGCGGGGACCGCACGGCCCTCGATGAGCAGCAGTTCCCGGGGCGTCATGTCGGGAGGGCGATACCGCCAGGTTCCGTCCCGGTCCCGTGCCGTTACACCGCCGTTTCCGTGGCGTCTGCGGGGCCAGCGTTGCAGCACGTCGTCCGCCGTGCCGATGGCTTCGATGGTGTTCGCTGTCGCGAGAACGGCCAGGAACTCGATGAATGGACGCAGGTTTCCCTCATCGGCGCGCTCCAGGTTCCGGATGTACTCGTCCCGCCGGTCCAGCGAGAGGATCGGTGGACACTCGCCGTTGCGGGCGAAGACGTAAGCCATCAGCAGCCGCGCCATGCGGCCGTTGCCGTCCTGGAACGGGTGGATCCTCACGAAACGGTGGTGCAGCCACGCGGCTTCCACCTCGGTCGGGAGCGCGCGGTCGCGGTGGGCGTGGTGCATTTCCAACAGGCGGTCCATCTCGCTGCAGGTCTGCGCGGGTGGGCAGTACTCGTGGACCACGCCGTCCGGCCGGAGTGGGTTGTTGGGGTGGACCTTGTAGTCGCCGCGCAGCAGCGGGATCCCCACGCGCCGGCCCTCGCGCACCCCGGGGGCGTACTCCTGGTGCCGGGTCAGGAGCTGGTGCCAGCTCTTCATGGTGTGGTGCGAAAGGGGCCGACGTCCGCTCGCGGCGTCGAAGACCAGCTCCACGGCGTCATGCTGGTCCTGCAGCAATCCCTTCAGCGTCTCGTCCGACAGGCCGGGCTCGACCGCGTGGACTGCGCGCACGCTGGCGAACCCCTCCGCGATCAGTTGCTCGGTGACGCCGCGCCGGAGGGTGTAGAGGCCCTCGATCTGGCCGGTCTCGATGGCGAACGAGCGGTTGCGCTCGCGCATCCAGATGTCGAGGAGTGCGCGGTCGACGGCGGGATCCCGCAGGCGGTCGCGGAGGTCACGCCACCGGTCGGCGCACTCGCGGTAGTGGGCGGAACTCCACCGTTCCGCCTCCGGGGGCAGATCCTCGATCGGACGCCAGATCGCCTCGGGCGGCTTGCGGCCGGCCATACGTGCAGCGTAGCACGCCGCCTGGCGAGCTCCCGGTATGATCGTTACTCACGGTGGGTGACGCGACAGCGGATGGTCGGTTCCGTATCAACGCGTCTCGGGCTGAAGCACCACGCGGGCAGTCAGGGGATTCGGCCGGTTCCGCCCGAAACACCATGACTTCATCCTCACCCGCACCGATGACCAGCGGGCCCGGCGGCCGGCCGGGTGCGGGAATGCGCGGCTTCCATCCCCTCACCGAGGCGTGGTTCGAGCGGCGGTTCGACGCCGCGACGCCGGCGCAGATCGAGGCGTGGCCGCGGATCCGGGCCGGCGGGGACGTGCTGATCTCGGCGCCGACCGGGTCCGGCAAGACGCTTGCGGCCTTTCTGAGTTGCCTCGACCGGCTCGTGTCCCTTGCGGCGGGCGGCGGTCTGGAGGACCGCACGGCGGTCGTCTACGTATCGCCGCTGAAGGCGCTGAGCAGCGACATCCACCGGAATCTGCAGGAGCCGCTCGGCGAGATAGCGGAGCTGGCCGTGGCCGAGGGGCGGGCGTTTCCGGAGATCCGCACCGCGATCCGGACCGGCGACACACCGGCCTGGGACCGCGAGCAGATGGTGCGCCGCCCGCCGCACATCGTCGTCACCACACCGGAGTCGCTGTTCATCCTGCTGACGGCCGAGCGGAGCAGGCGGATGCTGTCCACGGCCCAGACGGTCATCGTCGACGAAATCCATGCGCTGATCGACGACAAGCGCGGTTCCCACCTCGCCCTGAGTCTGGCTCGGCTCGACGACCTGGTCGTCAAGTCCGGGGGGGCGAAGCTGCAACGGATTGGGCTGTCCGCGACGGTCAAGCCGATCGGCGAGGTCGCACGTTTCCTGACCGGTGCGTCGGCCGGCGGGCCGGCGACGGTCGGCTCGGGCGCGGCGGACGATACGAGCCGGGAGGAGGGACAGCCGCCGGTTGCGGGTTCGTCGAACGGATCCGGCAACGGATGGCCCCCGGTAGCGATTGTCGATTCCGGTCACCGCCGCGAGCTCGACCTGGCGGTGGAGGTGCCCCAGGACGAGCTGGGCGTGGTCGCCACCAACGAGATGTGGGGCGAGATATACGACCGCATCGCTGATCTGGTCCGCGCGCACCGCACGACCATCGTCTTCGTCAACACCCGGCGCCTGTCGGAGCGTATCGCCCATCAGCTCGCGGAGCGGCTCGGCGAAGACGCGGTGCTGGCCCATCACGGGAGCCTGTCGCGGCAGCTTCGCCAGACGGCGGAGGCGGCGCTTAAGGAGGGGCGGCTGCGCGCGGTGGTCGCGACCGCGTCGCTGGAGCTCGGGATCGACGTGGGATCGGTCGATCTGGTGTGTCAGATCGGCACGCCGCGCTCGATCGCCGTGGCGCTGCAGCGGATCGGCCGGTCGGGGCACAAGGTGGACCGGGCGTTCGTTCCGAAGGGCCGCTTCTTCGCGACCACCCGCGACGAGCTGGTCGAGTGCGCGGCGCTCGTGCGCGCAATCGGGCGCGGCCTGCTCGACGAGCGTCTGCTGCGGCCCTGGCCGCGCGACGTGCTCGCCCAGCAGATCGTGGCCGCCGCGGCTACCGGGGATTGGCGCGAGGACGACCTGTTCGCGCTGGTGCGCTGCACGGCGCCCTATCGCGACCTGCCGCGCGCCGAGTTCGACGCGGTCGTGGCGATGCTGTCGGACGGGATCGCATCGCCCCGCGGGCGGCACGGGACGTGGCTGCACCGCGACCGGGTGAACGGCGTCGTGCGCGGGCGGCGGGGGGCGCGGCTCGCGGCCATCACGTCGGGCGGCGCGATTCCGGACAACGCCAACTACCTGGTCGTGGCCGAGCCGGAGGGGACGACGGTGGGCACCGTCGACGAGGACTTCGCCGTCGAGAGCATGGCCGGCGACATCTTCCTGCTGGGGACGACGTCGTGGCGCATCCGCCGCGTCGAGTCGGGGCGCCTGCGCGTGGAGGACGCGCACGGCGCGGCGCCGTCGGTGCCGTTCTGGCTCGGCGAGGCGCCCGGGCGGACGCCGGAGCTCTCCGAGGAGGTGTCGGGCGTCCGCGAACGGCTGGCCGCGACCGACGATGCGTGCCGCGGCGGCGAGGATGCGGTGGCGTTCCTGATCCGCGAGTGCGGCCTCGACCAGTCCGGAGCGGAGCAGGCCGCGGCCTACGTCCGGGCCGGCGCCGCCGCGCTCGGCGCCGTGCCGTCCATCCGGACCCTGGTGGCCGAACGCTTCTTCGACGAGGGGGGCGGCATGCAGCTCGTGCTGCACGCCCCGCTCGGGGCGGCCATCAACCGCGCCTGGGGCCTGGCTCTCCGCAAGCGGTTCTGCCGGAGCTTCAACGTCGAGCTGCAGGCGGCCGCGACCGACAACGGCATCGTCATTTCGCTCTCCGAGCAGCACAGCTTCCCGCTCGAGGTCGTATTCCGCTTCCTGCACCCCGAGACGGTCGAGGAGGTGCTGACGCAGGCGATGCTGCCGGCGCCGATGTTCGGGGCGCGCTGGCGCTGGAACGCGTCGCGGGCGCTGGCCGTGCTCCGTTTCGCCGGGGGCCGCAAGGTGCCGCCGCCGCTCCTGCGCATGCGCTCGGACGATCTGCTGGCCGCGGTCTTCCCGGACCAGGTGGCGTGCCAGGAGAACCTGACCGGGGAGATCCGGATTCCCGATCATCCGCTGGTGGACGAGACCATCCGCGATTGTCTGCACGAGGCGATGGACCTGGACGGGCTGCGGGCGATCATCGCGGGCATCGAGCAGGGAACGATCACCACGCGGGCCGTCGACACCGCCGAGCCGTCGCCGCTCGGGCACGAGATCCTGAACGCCAATCCGTACGCGTTTCTGGACGACGCACCGCTGGAGGAGCGCCGGGCGTGGGCGGTGCAGCTCCGCCGCACGCTGGGCGACGACGGGGGCGAGATAGGGGCGCTCGACGCCGAGGCGATCACGGAGGTCGCGGCCGAGTCGTGGCCGGTGGTGCGCGATTCGGAGGAGCTGCACGACGCGCTCCTGACGTTGGCGTTGGCGCCGCCCCGCGAGGAATGGCGGGCGTGGTTCGGGCGACTGGTCGAGACGCATCGCGCGGCGTCCCTGCGGGTCGGCGAGGCGGTCTTCTGGGTGGCCACCGAGCGCTCCCGCACGGCGTTGCTCGTGCATGCGGAAGGCCGGCTCGATCCCGTCGTGCCGGAGGTCGAACAGCCGACGCCGGACGGTTCCGATGCGGCGGTGACGGAGGTGCTTCGCGGCTGGCTCGATTCGAGCGGGCCGCAACGGGCAACGGACCTGGCGGCGCTGCTCGCCGTTGCGGCCGAGCGCGTGGCCGCCGGGCTGGCCCGTCTGGAGGGTGAGGGGCAGGTGCTGCGCGGGCGCTTCACCGCCGCGGCCCGCGATGAGGGGGCCGAGATCGAGTGGTGCAATCGGCGCGTGCTGGCCCGCATCCATCGGTTGACCCTCGGACGGCTGCGACGGGAGATCGCGCCGGTGTCGACCGCGGACCTCGTGCGGTTTCTCGCCCGCTGGCAGCGCCTCGCATCCGGCACCCGCCTGCACGGGGCGAGCGGGCTGCTGCAGGTCGTCCGGCAGCTTCAGGGCTGCGAGGTGTCTGCCGGGGCCTGGGAGCGCCACGTCCTGTCCGCCCGCATCGAGCGCTACGAACCGGAGATGCTGGATCAGCTCTGCCTCTCGGGCGAGGTGATGTGGGGACGCCTGTCGCCGCATCCCGCCTTCGACGCGGTGGAGGTCGATGCCGAATGCGCGCGGCCCCCGGCTCGGCGGCGGCGGGTACGGCCGACCCGGGTCGCGCCGGTCGCGCTCTTCCTGCGGGAGGACCTGGAGTGGCTCATGCCGCCCGCCGACAACGACGCGGGTCCGGGCGAGGGGCCGGGCTGCGTCCTGTCTCATCCAGCCGAGGCGGTGCTCGACGCGCTTCGCCGGCGGGGGGCGTCGTTCCTGCGCGAGCTGGTCACCGAGACCGGCCGGCTGCCGAGCGAGGTTGAGGATGGACTCTGGGAGCTCGTGGCGGCGGGGCTGGTCACCGCCGACGGCTTCGACAACCTGCGCGCCCTGATCGATCCGAAGCGCCGCCGGGGCGAGGGCCGGTTCCGCGCCGCGCGCCCGCGGCATGCGGCGGGCAGGTGGGCGCTGCTGGCGCCGGCGCGCGGGGATGGTGCGGCGACCGCCGGGGATGGTGCGGCGACCGTCGGGGATGGTCGCCCGCGGGAGCGGGCGGATGCGTACGCGCGCCAGTTGCTGGAACGCTGGGGCGTGGTGTTCCGCGACCTCGTGCGGCGCGAGTCGCTCATGCCGCCGTGGCGCGACGTGCTCGGTGCCCTGCGGCGCATGGAGGCGCGCGGCGAGGTGCGCGGCGGCCGGTTCGTTTCCGGCTTCGTCGGCGAGCAGTTCGCGCGGCCGGACGCCGTCGAGCTGCTCCGAATCGTGCGCCGCGACGGGGACCGCGAGCAGGGTGTGCGGGTCGCTGCGGCCGATCCGTTGAACCTGGCCGGCATCGTCACGCCGGGGCCGCGGGTCAGCGTGCTGTCGGGTGAGCTGGTCGACATACTCGAGCCTGCGGCAGCGCTCGCGGGCGCCGCCGTGCCGTGATTCCTTCCCCGGGCAACGGGCAATGCACGGGGCGCATCGGGTAGAGTGGACAGCATGCCTTCGTTCGCCCTGGCCGCGGCTCGCCCCGTCGTCGCCGCGACCCTGCTGCTGATCGTGACCACCCCGGGTCTGGCGCGGCCGATGCAGCCGCCGGCGCACCGCGGAGGCTATCCGGACGGGTCGCCCCGGATGCCGGCCGTGCCGCCCGGTGCGCTGCGGGTGGTGACGGTCGCGTGGTACGAGGGACGCGCTGCCATCTGCGCCGAGGAGCCGGGCTCGCCCGTCGAGCGGGCCGGACGTCCGATCCCGCGCACGCGCGTCTGGGTGCGGGACGGGACCACCACGCGGCAGGTGGCGCTCGGTCCGGGCGCCTGCGATCCGGCCTGGGCGCCGGACGGAGACAGGCTGGCCGTCGTCACGCCGGACGGTCTCTGGGTGTTGTCGGCCGACCTCCGGCGGACCACTCATCTCGTCGACCTGCGGCATGTCGACGGATCGCCGAGCGGCTTCGAGCATCGCACGTTGGGCGGACCGCGGTGGGCGCCCGATGCCTCGGCCCTCGCGGTCATCGTCTCCAACGGCAGGACGACGTGGGTGGAGGTGGTCGACGCGCGCACCGGAGTACGCCGCTACGTGTCCGACCTGGAGACATACGAGTTCGCGTGGGAAGCCGACTCGCGCTCCCTGCGCTTTGGATCACGCGTGGTGCGGCTCCCATGAGCCGTTGGGCCGGTGTCAGCCGGCGGCGAGGAACACAGATGTCATCGACCATCAGGCGCCTCTCCTTTTTGATGCCGGTCCTGTCGCTCACCGTCGTCGCGGGCCCCGCGGCTCAGGAATCGGCGGCGCTCGACCAGCGGGCGATCGTCGAGTACCTGGCCGATGACGAGCTCGAAGGCCGGCTGACCGGGTCGCCGGGCATTCGGATGGCGGCCGACTACATCGTCGAGCAGCTCGAGGCCATCGGGGCGGAGCCGCTGCCGGGCGTGGGCGGCTTCCGGCAGTCGTTCTCGTACACGGCGGGCGTGACCGACACCGGGACGACTATCGAGCTCACGGGGAGCGACCTGACGCTGCGGATCCAGCCCGAGGGTGACGGCCCATCCGTCCGTGCGCTGTCGTTCTCGGATACGGGGCGTGCGGAGGGGCAGCTCGTCTTCGCGGGGTACGGCCTGTCGGTGCCCGAGACCGACGACTTCGGCTACGACAGCTACGCGACGCTGGACGTCAGCGGCAAGATCGTGGTCGTGTTCCGCTACTTCCCCGAGGACACCGAGGGAGAGCTGCGCGCGACGCTGGCGCGGTACGCGGGCCTCCGCTACAAGGCCCTGGCGGCGCGCGAGCGGGGCGCCGCGGGGCTCATCGTCGTCACCGGGCCGCGATCGCCCAACGCCGGCGCGTTGGTCCCGCTGACCTTCGATACCGCCGTCAGCGACTCCGACATCGTGGCCGCCACGGTCGACGGCGCGCTCGGCGCGGCGATCATCGAGAGCGCCGGGGAGTCCATCGAAGCGGTGCAGGCGTCGCTGGATACCGCGAATCCCCACGTCACCGGATTCGATCTCCCGCTGGAGGGCGTTATCGAGGCGAGGCTCGAAAGGCGGGAGGCCACCGGACACAACGTCATCGGCTATCTGCCGCCGACCACCGGCGCGGAGCTCCCCAAGCCGTACGTGGTGCTCGGCGCACACTACGACCACCTCGGACGTGGGCGCGGGGGCGACTCGCTGGCCCGCGGCGACGAGGCGGGGCAGATCCACAACGGCGCCGACGACAACGCCTCGGGCGTGGCGGCGGTCCTGGCGGCCGGCGCCGGGCTGGCGGGCGCCGAGCGCGGCCGGGGCGTCGTCCTGGCGCTGTGGTCCGGCGAAGAGCTCGGGCTGCTCGGGTCAGCGGACTTCGTCGAGCAGGCCCCGGTTCCGCTGGACCGCATCGCCGCCTACCTCAACTTCGACATGGTCGGCCGGCTCCGCGACAACACGCTCAACCTGCAGGCGGTCGGCAGCAGCTCCATCTGGACAGGCCTGGCCACGGAGCTGAACGAGCCGGTCGGGCTCGATCTGACCTTCGTCGCCGATCCCTACCTGCCGACCGACGTGGGGAGTCTCAACGCCGCCGAGGTGCCGAGCTTGAACTTCTTCACCGGCAGTCACGAGGACTACCACCGGCCCACCGACGACGCCGGCACGCTCGACTACGAGGGTCTCGAGCGCATCGTCGATCTCGCGACGCGGGTGGCCGCGAATCTCGTGACCCGGCCGGACGCGCCCGACTTCATCCGGGTGGAGCGCGTGCAGCAGCGCGGCGGCGGCGCGACGATGCGCATCTTCACCGGCACCATTCCCGACTACACGCAGGAGGTCGAAGGCCTCTCGCTTTCGGGCGTCATCGGGGGCGGCCCGGCCGAGGCCGCCGGCCTGCAGGGCGGCGACGTCATCATCGGCCTCGCCGGCCAGACGGTCACCAACATCTACGACTACATGTACTCGCTCGACCTGCTGAAGGTGGGCGAGCCGGCCGAGGTCGTCTTCATCCGCGACGGCGAACGGATGACCACCGAGCTGATTCCGCGGGTGCGGGACTAGGAACCGTTTCGGTCACTCGAACAAAGGGACGTGGCTGGTGGTGGCTGCCTGGCAGAGCCGCCGGTCGAGCGATGCCATTCGAAGACCGCGTCGCTGTGCGACCTCGATGTAGGCAGCATCGTAGACGGACAGCTCGCAACGACGCGCCAGCGCGACGATCACGCTGTCGTCATGCTCCCAGTCGAATGCGATGGACATCTCCCGGAGATCGGTCAGGGTGCCGGTCGTGTCTGCAGCATCCAGTCGACCTCGCCGCTCGTTGACGATCAGCGCGTTCCGCAGCTCATACCACCAGATGCCGGGTACGACTGCGCCGTCTTCAGTGACATGCTGCATGGCCCTGTCTGCCAGTGGATCCGATTCGTCCGCGAAGCACCAGGACATGACAATGGAGTTGTCAACGACGATAGGCATCAGAACCGATGTCCTGCGTGGAGCGATTCCAGCAGATCCGCCAGCGGGGCTCGCTTGAGACGACCACGACGCTCTACGATGCGCTGGGCCGCTCGTCGTGCACGCTCGCGATCGTCGTGTTCCACCGGTACCAATCGCGCAACCGCCCTGCCGCGGCGCGTGATGGTGAGACTCTCGCCCCGAGCGATCCGGTCCAGGAGCCGGGGCAGGTGCGTCTTTGCTTCGTAGGCGCCGATACTCTCCATGCATCCTCCGAAACCGACTGGTCGTATGGGCTAGTCTATACGACGATGTGGCAAAACTGCCGTCCTCCCTGTTCGGGTCGCGGAAGCGGGGAGCGCCGACTGATTCTCGCTACCCGAAGTAGTCGGGCTCGCTGCCCGGCTTCCACTTGATGTTGCAGCCGATGCTCGGCTTCTGCTCACCGATCGGCGCCTGGCCGGCCAGGACGGTGTCCACCGCCGCACGGAGGTCTCTGCCGGTCACCGGCGTGTCGTTCTTGGGGCGGCTGTCGTCGAACTGTCCCCGGTAGACGAGGCGCAGTTCCGCGTCGAAGACGAAGAAGTCGGGGGTGCACGCCGCCCGGTACGCTTTCGCGACCTCCTGCGTAGCGTCGATCAGGTAGGGGAAGGCGTAGGAATGGCGGCATGAAACGGCTCCCCAAGACGTGGCGACTTCTCGTCGTACCAGCGGGCTGCCGCCAGCAGGTGTTCCTCGGCATGAGGCGTGTACGCCAGTTTCATTCCGCGGCGAGACGGCGTGCAATCCTGCGGTGCACGTCATCTGCGGAACGAACATCGTCTGGATTGGCTCGGTACGCTTCGAGAGCGCGGTCGGCGTTCTCCTGCTCCCTGCTGTCCAGCGAGAACGGCGCAACGCTTTCGACGAGGGCATCGGCCAACTGCAGGCGCTCGGCCTCAGGAAGAGCCAGCGCCTGCTGCTGCAGTACGGTTCGGGTCATGTTCTCTCGACCGGCGGCGAGGGCCGACTCGCCGCCCGATCAGCGAAACCGGCGTACCGGGCATGCGGCACGCACGATCTCCCACAGCTCACCCATAGTTCGACCCCCGGTGTGCAGGGGAACCCCCGTTCAGAACGGCTCCGACTGCGCGCCTTCCTGAAACGCCCAGATGCGGTTCCGCGTCAGGATGTAGAGCACCCCGTCCCTGGTGACCGGCGTGCAGTAGACGGCGGCGCCGAGGTTGTACTCCCCGATCATCTCCAGCTCCCTGCCGGCCCGCAGGACGACCACGTCGCCGTCCTCGTCGCCGAGGAAGACCTTGCCGTCGACCACGAAGGGCGAGCCCCAGACGGCGGCGAAGGTGTCGTAGGTCCAGAAGTGCTCGCCGGACTGCGGATCGACCGCATGCAGGAAGCCGGACAGGCTGGAGATGTACAGCACGCCGTCCGCGATGGCCGCGGTCGACATCGTGCGGTAGAAGTCCTCGCCGCCGCGGTGCCAGACCGCGTGCGTGTCGGTGACGTCGCCGCTGCCGGTCGCGTCGATTGCAAAGAAGTGGCCGGGCGCCTCGCCGTGTTCCGGATCCTGGCCGACCCCGATGTAGACCTTGTTGTCGTAGACCACCGGCGTCGCCAGAATGTTGTTGCGCGTCCCGCGGCCGCCGAGGATCCAATCCGAGTCCTTCGGGTTGCAGTCGAACTCCCAGATCAGCTCGCCGGTCTGCGCGTCGAGGCTGTAGATCACGCCGTTGCCGCCGGCGAAGATGACCTGGGCGCGACCGTCGATCTCGGCGTAGGAAGGGTTGGTCCAGGCGCCGTGCAGGATGGTCTCGCCGACCGGGTTGCTCTCCCAGAGCAGCTCCCCGCTGTTCTTGTCGAGGGCGATGAAGGCGGGCGAGAAGGGCGACGGGATGTTGACGTGCCCCTCGTCGACGCCGTTGCTGGTCACCGTATAGAGGACGTCCCCGACGACCAGCGGCGACCCGGTGGCGAGGTTGTGCGGGAAGACGTCCAGCTCGCCGATCATGTCGTAAGACCAGATGATGTCGCCCGCCGTCGGACCGGTATCGATCTCGTCCATGAACGGTCCGGCGTTCCCGTCGGCCAGCCCCTTGGCGTCGAGGCAGACGACGTGCGCCTCGTTCGAGATGTAGTAGATCCGGTCGCCTTCCATGAAGGCGGTGGAGCAGACGCCCTGCAGCGGCCAGTCGTTCACCCGGCCGGTCGTCAGCTTCGGGTGGACCATCTGCCAGATGAAGTCGCCGGTGGCGGCGTCGAACGCCATCACCACGCCCTTGTCGCCCTCGATCGACGGGTCGCGGCGCCCCTCGTTGTTGGTGCCGACGTAGACGCGGCCGTTGGCGACGACCGGGCCGCCGTAGGCCTGCGAGCCGACCGGCTGCGACCAGAGCACGTTCATGCCGGTGTCGACGTCCCATTCACTCAGGATGCCGGTGTCGTCGGACACCATGTTCCGGGACGGCGTGTTGCCGAACATCGAGACGTCCTGCGCCGACGCGGTGGCGGTGACGGCAAGCAGGGCGGCGGTGGTAATCAGGGCCTGTCGAGTCATGGGTTCTCCATCACGCGGACGTTGTCGAAGTAGATGTTGATCGGCGAGTAGCCGATGAGACCGGGGCTTCCTTCTCGCACCGGCTCGGGATCCTCAATCGTTACCGTCCAGTCGTCGGGTTCGGCCTCGTCGCGCGGCCAGACCTTTCCGCGAATCAGCGCCCGCTCGTCGCCGGTGTCTACGCGCAGCTTCAGGGTGTACCAGACGTTCGGCTCCCACGCGAACGGGAAGCGCTCGGCCATGCGCAGCTCGGCCGCCCACGAGCGGACCTCGATGCGCTGGTGGTTGCCCTGCATGTCCATGGTGTAGCCGCTGTTGATCAGTCCGATGTCCGGCCGGCGGCGCCCTCGCTGCGTCGACATCGCGTCGGCCTGCACCGTGTAGTTCGACAGGTAGGACGGGCCGACGTAGATGGCGTGCCGGTGGATGCCGGTGCGCGAAGCCCCCTTGCGGAAGACCTGGTCGCCGTCCAGCTCGACCGCGGCCAGGCTGCCGCCCCCGCCGATCCAGTGCGGCGGCCGGCCGTTCTCGAAGTTCTCGGTCCAGGGGAGCGGCGAGAAGATCCGCACGCGCGCCGCGGCGGACACGCCGCCGGCCGTCGCGACGACCTGCCCGGCCTGGTTGGTCGACTGCGGGCTCGACTGGAACTCGCCGTTCACGCGCAGCCGCGATCCGGTCAGGCCATCGAGTGCCCAGGTGGCGGTCGGCGTCGCCACCGGCTGCCCGTTCTCGTCGAAAGCCAGGAGCCGGAAGTTGATGGTCTCGCCGGCGGCCGCGATGACTTCGGCCGGCACGACCTGCAGGCTCGCGACGGTGCCGCTGGATGCGGCCTCTGCGCCCAACGCAGGACTGGCGGCCGGGGTCGCGGAGAACGGCGCGTTCGGGTCACCGATGCAGTAGATGCCCGACTCGGCCGTCACGTACAGCCGCCCGTAGGCCGGGGCGAACGAGCCGTAGATCTCCGCGTAGCGGCCGTCGGACACCTCGATCTCGTCATGGTCGAGAGCGGTCGGTCCGTCCGGGCCCGGCCGCAGGATGTGCACGTTGCCGTTCGTCTCGGTCAGGTAGAGCTTCCCGTCGGCCCATACCGGCGACGCCTTGCCGACGTTGCCGATGCTGTATTCCCATTGGACGGACCCGCTGCCGGCATCGAGGGCGACGAGGTTCGCGGAGTTGTCGATGAGATATAGGGTGCCCTCGTGGATGAGCGGCGAGGAGAACCCGACGGCCATCTCGTTGGCGCGCCACAGCTCGCCGGTGGACGTGATGTCGCCGCTCCCGGTCGCGTCGATGGCCACCACCCGGCCCATCGTGCCCTGGCCGATGTTCTCCTCGCTGTGCGCGACGTACACGGTCGTGCCGTCGATGACCGGCGATACGTTGATGCCGCGCTGGCTCAGGTGGAACTCCCAGACCTTGACGCCGGTGCGCGCCTGGATGGCATAGATGTGCCCGTCGGCGTTGCCGTCGATGATCAGCCGCTGGCCGTCGACGACGGCGACGATCGGCACCGACTGCGTGTTCATGTCGGCCGGCTGCCCGCCCGGCGTCGACGTCCAGCGGACGCGACCGGTCAACTTGTCGAACGCCGCGTAGCGGTGCCGCGGCGGCCCGCCGAGGCTGCCCCAGGCCGAGCCGATCACGCTCAGAATCAGCCGGTCCTCGTCGATGATCGGCGTCGAGGTCCGTCCGCCGTACCCGGACGCGCGTCCGAGGTCCTCCGACAGGCGCCAGCTCCAGACGATCTCGCCGTCCCGGTCGAAGCAGTGCAGGTGCCCGTCGACGTTGAGCGCGTAGAGATGTCCCGTCTCGGGATCCCCGGTCACGCTGCCCCAGCCGACCCGGTTGAACGGGACCGTCGTGTTGAGGACGCTGAAAGTGTGCTCCCAGAGCTTCGAGCCGTTCTCGGCGTTCCAGCAGGTGACGATTTCCTTCTTCGCCACGCCGTCGCCGGTGCGGCCGTTGGCGCAGACGCGCCCGTCGAAGACGGCCGGGGTCGAACGGCCGATGTACTCCTGGAACCAGATCAGGTTCTCGCCGTCCACCGACCAGCTCGACACGAGTCCGGTCTGATCGGAGACGCCGGTCTGCAGCCGGCCGCGCCAGCTCGGCCAGTCCTGGGCCGTCGCGGCGCCCGCGAGGAGAACGAGGCACGGAACGAGGACGGCCACGCGCAGGACGGCGCTGTGAACGGTCTTGGTCATCCGGCAATCCTTCATTGACATGGAGTATTCGATCGGCGGCGAACGGAGATTTTATCACGCCGCCTCGCCCGGTCCGGCCGGCGCATGCGGCACCAGTTCAAGGGAGTGCCGTCCGTACCGTAATATCGTGCAGTCGCGAGATCGGGAATACGTCAGCGACGAGGAGGTTGCCCGCTTTGAACGCTACGCCATCGTTGATTGATCTCTCCCTGACCCCGCGGGCACCCGAGTTCCGGAGGGCGGGGCGGTGAGCGTCTTCGACCGCATGAAGGCTCGTTGGGGGGTCGGCTTCTGGGGCATGATCGCCATCCTGGCGGCGTTCTCCCTGGCCGGCCTCACCACGCTCCGCCTGAAGGAGCCCGTCATCGCGCTGATAATTCCGGCGACGGCCCCCGGCTGGGTGCAGTGGGCCGTCTATCTGGTCGTGATGCTGCCCATCTACCAGATTCTGCTGCTCGGCTACGGGACGCTCCTCGGGCAGTTCGACTTCTTCTGGAGCAAGCTGAAGGCGGTGGGTCGCCTGCTCGGTCGCCGAGCGGCCAGCGCCTCCGGCTGAGCGGCCTCCATCCGGCTTGTACCGGTCCGCTCACGCGAGCACGCGCTCGACCGCCCACACCAGGCCGGTCAGCGCCATGCCGGCCGAGACCGGCACGACCAGCCGGGTCCGGTACCACGGTGCGGCGCGGAACCAGCCGAACACCAGCGCGGCGGCTGCGATCACCGCGAGCTGTCCCAGCTCGATGCCGGCGTTGAAGCTGACGAGTGCGAGCAGGCGCTCCTGCGCGGGTAGCCCGAGCTCGCCGAGCACCCCGGCGAAGCCGAGCCCGTGCAGCAGGCCGAACCCGAAGACCACCGGCGGCCGCCAGCGCGTCATGCGGTCCGTGAGGACGTTCTCGACGGCCACGTAGACGATCGACAGCGCGATCAGCGGCTCGACCAGGCGTGGCGACAGCGCCACCAGGCCCAGCGCCGCGATCGTCAGCGTCACCGCGTGGGCCACCGTGAACGCCGTCACCTGCCAGACGAGCGGCCGGAGCCGTGCGCTCAGCAGAAACAGCCCCAGCACGAACAGGATGTGATCGAGGCCCTCGGGGACGATGTGGACGAAGCCCAGGCGCAGGTAGCTACCCGCCACCTCGGCGCGGCCGGGCGGCGCGATCGGGCCGATCAGATCCAGCGGATCGCTCCGGGCGCCGGCTTCGAGCACGGAGCGCGCTTCGATGCCCCGCGCCGGGTCGAGAATCGTCAGGTGGACCTCGCCGAACGCCCGGGACGCGAAGAACCCGACGGTGGTCGCGCCCTCCGGGATCGTGCCGGCGAGCCGTGCCGTCAGCCCGAGCACGGTCGGGATGTCCGCCTCGGTCGCGCGGGCGGTGCCGTGGTCGGGGAACGAGACGTCGAACGAGACCGGATCGCCGTCGAACCGCACCCGCACCCGCCGCTCGAACAGCCGGCGCAGCCGCGCGATGCGCGTCTCGAGCGCGTCGGGCGACAGCCCCTCGAGGGCCGCCGCCAGCTCCGCGTCGTCGGCGTCGATGGGGGCGCCGAGGGCCAGCGCGTCGAGGTCGTGGATCAGGTCGGCCTCGAAGGCGCCGTCGGCGCGAAGCGTGAGCGTCACCTCGGTAAACGACAGCGGATGGGCCAGGGTCCGTGTGGCGCCCGGTACGAGCAGGGCGCTGCACAGCAGCGCGGCCGAAACGAGCGCGAGTCGCAGGCGGCGCACGGGATCAGAGAGGCCCGTCCGCCCACGGACCGGTCACCGCGAACGTGATTCCCGGCGTCTGCGCGTTGAGGAAGAGCCAGCGGCCGTCCGGGCTGTAGGTGGCGCCTGCAAACTCGCGAGCCCGGAAGTCGCCGGAGAAGCCGTTCTTCTCGCCGTCGAGGACGACGTTGTTCTTCGCGAAGGAGAAGATCGCGCCGTCGAGCGTGAGCCCCCGGACGAAGTTGTCCGTGTCGCCGTCCTCGCAGAGCACCAGGCCGCCGCGCGGGCTCACGCAGAGGTTGTCCGGCATGTCGAGCACGTCCTTCCCGGGCGACTCGAAGATGAGCCGCAGGCGCTCGCCGCTCGGGTCGTACTCCCAGACCTGGCCCATGTCGGCCTCGCCCCCGGTGGTCGACACGATGTAGATTCGGCCGTCGGCGTACCACGTACCCTCCAGCCGTGCGAACGTGGCGCCGCCGCCGGCGACGCCCTGCCTGAAGACGCTGTCCTCCGCGATCTCGGCCGGATCGGGATCGGCGATCGGCGTCCACGACACCGGCCGCCAGACTCCCGCGGTCTGGCCGGTCCGCAGGTCGGCTCTCCGCGTGCCGGCGATCCCGAGCATCTCCAGACGACCACCGGCGGACAGGTTCCCCGGCTCGTCCGGCAGGAACCGGTAGAAGCCCGAGGCTCCCTGATCCTCCGTCTCGTAGACGATCCCCGTCGCGGGATCGACAGACACCGCCTCGTGGACGAACCGGCCCATCGCCCGGTACGGCTCGGCCGTTGCCGCGCCCTCGGCCGGGACCTCGAAGATGTACCCGTGCGGCTGCCGGTACTCGGGGCGCGTTCCGAGCTGGAGCAACGACCGGGCGAACGAAGGCGGCAGGTCCGATCCGAGCACGGTCTCCTCGCACGTCAGCCACGAGCCCCAGGGGGTCGGGCCGCCGGCGCAGTTGACCGCGGTGCCGGCCAGGCTGGCCCATGCCTCGACGACCGTCCCGCTCGCCGTATCGAACTCGATGGTCGTCGTGCCGCCGCCGCCGGCCGCGTCGTAGAGTGGGCGGTCGGCAAACGCCCCGCCCGTTCGGACCTCGTGGTTGCGGACGAGCCGGATGCGGCTGCCGCTCGCGGCGAACGCCGCCATCCCGTCGTGCGCCCCGGGTGTTGCGCGTCCGTCCGCCAGCGGGTCGCCGGTCCAGCCGAACGTCAGGTAGCGGAAGCCCGCGGGGAGGTGCAGCAACGGCAGGCCCGTCGTCTCGTCGCGGACCGGCTGCAGCGGGCCGTAGCCGACCTCGCCCGGCGCTCGGCCTCCGGCGGACGACCGACCGCTCGTGGCGCCGGCGGCGCGGCCGGCGAGCGCGTGAAACGGTGCGGCGCCGAGGGCGGCGCCGGTGAGGGTCAGGAAGGTGCGGCGATCCACGCGGGGCAACCTCGAATGCATGCCCCAGTCTAGCAACTGGCCGTGTCGGGGTGCTGACGGCGCGGCCGGCCTCAGCGGCGCAGCTTGATCCGGTAGGGACGGCCCCGCCGCAGGAAGTTGATCTGCGTGTCGCTGTCCGCCCGGACCCCCTCCAGGCCCGTGCCCGCCGCCGCCGCCTCGGTGACGTCGTCGCCGGCGACGCGGTAGATCATGTCCCCGGCCTGCACGCCCGCGACCGCGGCGACGCCGCCGTCCTCGACCGCGACGACCAGTGCGCCTTCCCGGATCTGCAGATTGTCCGGCTCCGCGCGCTCCAGCAGCGGCGGCCCCGGCTCCGCGTCGCACAGGGCGAGGCCGACGCTCTCCACGTCGCGGTCCGTGCCCGCGACGCAACGGTACAGCACCGCTTCGGCGGGCTGGGCCCCGGCCGCGGGGGGAGCGCCGGCCGACTGCGCGGTACCGACCACGGCAAGGACCGACGCCGTCCCGGCGGCCCTCACGAGCGATGCCACCACGCGACGCATGGGCATGAGGGGACAGTATACGCGGCCCGGCCCGGCCGTCTCCGCGGTCTCGCGCGAAGGGCCGGGCAGGCCGTGGCAGAGATGCCGGCGGATCGCCGCCGGGGTGTGCCGTGCACCCCGGCGCCGCGGGGTTCTAGGACTCCAGGACGGCGTTCAGGGAGATCTCGGCGTTCATCAGCTTGGAGATCGGGCAGCCGGTCTTCGCGCCGTTCGCCGTCTCGTCGAAGGCGGCCTGGCTGATGCCGGGCACCTTGGCCGAGCACTCGAGGTGGATCTTCGTGACCGCGACCCCGCCCTCGACCGGTTCCATCGTCACCGTCGCGGTGGTGCTCACGTGGTCCGGCGTGTTGCCGCCCTTCGCGAGCTCGTTCGACAGCGCCATCGAGAAGCAGCCGGCGTGCGCGGCCGCGACGAGCTCCTCGGGATTCGTCCCCGGGCTGCCCTCGAACCGCGTCGCGAACGTGAACGCGGCGCCGGACAGGACGCCGCTGTTGGCCGAGATCGTGCCGCTGCCACCCTTCAGGTCGCCCTTCCAGACCGCCGATGCCTTGCTGTCCATGCTGCCTCCTGGCTACCCGGCCGCAACCCGCGCGGCCCCGGCCGGGCATCGTGATTCTCTACTGTTTGTGCGGTGCACCCGGAGCGCGGAAGCCGACGTGCACTGGACTCTAGATCGTTCGGTTCGCGGGGCGCAACACCGGCGACACGGCGCGCTTGTGCCTGCATGCCATGGCATCTGCTAGCATCTGTGGGTATGGGAGGGTTGGATGCCGACTGTGCAGGTGAGTGCGCGCATCGACGTCGCGATCAAGAAGGCGCTCGACGACTACTGCCGGAGGCATGGCGTCGTCATGAATCACTTCATCCAGGAAGCGCTTCTCGACCGCTTGGAGGAACTGGAGGACATCGAGGATCTCAAGCGGATCCGCCACGAGCCGACGCGGCCTTTCAGCGAGGTCCTCGCCGAGCTCGATCTCGATGGCAAGGTATAGGATTCAAATCTCCCGCACGGCCGAGCGGCAGATCAAGAAGCTGCCGGTGGACCGCCGGCTCCGGGTCGCTCGCGCCGTGCAGGCGCTCGCGATCGACCCTTTTCCGACCGGTTGTCGCAAGCTCACCGGTTACGACGACGTGTTCCGCGTCCGCGTCGGGCCGTACCGTGTCCTTTATAGCGTGAACGCCGGCGCGCTCATCGTCATCGTCCTGAAAGTGGGCCACCGCAGGAACATATATCGTTGATTCAGAGCGGTTGAAGCGGCCTTGACGACCGCTTTCCGTATGGGATAATCGACCGTTCCGAGCCTGTCCACCCATGCTCGTCAGCCTGTCCGTCAAGAACTTCAAGAGCATCCGGGAAGCGCACGTCCGCTTCGGGCCGTTCACCTGCTTCATCGGCCACAACGGCGTCGGCAAGAGCAACCTGTTCGACGCGATCCACTTCCTCGGCGCGCTGACCGAGCGCGACATCTCCGACGCAGCCACCGAGGTCAGGCGCACGAGCGGCGGCGGTTACTCGCCTCTCGACCTCGTATTCGGCCGGGACCCCGAGCGCAGGATGGAGTTGTCGGCGGACATGGTGGTGCCGCCGCAGGTGGAAGACGACTTCGGCCAGATCGCGAAACCGAGCACGACGCTTCTCACCTACAGGATCAGGCTCCGGTACGAGTCGAAGTCGGATCGCCTGCTGGTGGAGCACGAGAGCCTGACGCACGCGAAGCTGGAGGACTACAGGAAGTTCGTCGGATTCGACTCGTCGAAGGACTTCAGGAAATCCGTCGCTCTGGGGGGGCGGCGCGGCGGGCCGCTGATCTCGACCAGAGCGGACAGGATTCAGCTCCACGGCGACGGCGGAAGCCGGGGGCGGCCCTCGCCGGTGGGCAGGTCTCCGCTGACGGTGGTCGGCGGCACGAACACCTACGACTACCCGACCGTCCTCGCCGCGAAGCGGGAGATGTCATCCTGGCGCGTACTTCACCTCGAGCCGAGCGCGATGCGCACCCCCGACACCCGGTCCGCGCCGACCCACGTCTCGGCGTCGGGCGGCCACATACCGGCCACGCTCCATGCGCTCGTTGCGAGGGACTCCGCCGCGGAGGGCGAGATCCTCTTTCGCCTTCGCCAGCTCAACTCGGACATCGCGGAGCTGGGGGTCTACGCCGACGACATTCGAGACCAACTCGCCCTGCGCGCCCGCGTTCCCGGCGTGGACAACTGGCTGTACGGCCGCTCCCTGTCGGATGGTACGCTGCGGTACATCGCCCTGGTTCTGATGCTGGTGGACGTTCAGGACCGCGCCGTCCTGTGCATCGAGGAGCCCGAGAACGGCATCCATCCCTCGCGAGTGCCGAACCTCGCGGAGCTGCTCCGGGACTACGCGGTCGACGTCAACGACGCAGTCGGCGCCGATAATCCCTTGCGGCAGGTCGTCCTCAATACACATTCCTCGGAGGTGGCGCGACAGCTCTCCTTCGACGAGCTCGTATTCGTCGAGCGGGCGCTCACGAAGCAGGACGGGCCGATCAGCACTTTTCGGCCCATCACGGGTGCGTGGAGGACGCACCAGCCGGACGGAACGGAATCGACCACACAGCCGATTGAGCAGCAGGCGGTCATCGACTTCATCGGCGGCTCGCCGGTCAACTCGGAGTTCGATCAATTGAGCCTCCAGTTCGGATCGGCCAAGTGAGCCGACAGTTGACGTGGTCCGTCGTGGCCGACGGTGGCACCGACCTGATGCTGGTCCCGGTCATCCAGTGGGCGATACACCGGCTCGATCCCGACGTCGAAATACTGGAACCCGAGTTCCGGAAACGACGCGGGGGTATCGAGGATTTCCTCCGCACGTACAACTCCGGCGCCATGGTCGTCTTCGCGCATCGGGATTCGGAGAACCTCACGCTGGAGAATCGCTTGCGGGAATTCCATGGCGTCACCCGCGCGGACGTGGTGCCTGTCGTACCCGTTCAGATGTCGGAGGCCTGGATTCTCTTCGACGGAGCGGCGGTGGCGAAGGCAGCCGGCTCACCGGCTGCTGAAGTAGTTGCGCCGGCGATCGCCGAAATCGAGAACATCAGGAATCCCAAAGAGCGCCTGGATGAGCTTCTCTTTCGTGCGGCCGGGTTGCCTGCCGGACGCCGCGGCAGGAACTTCAAGCGCTCGATCACGCAACGCCGCGTGAGCGTTGCTGCTCACATTGCCGACTACGGTCCGCTGGAAGGTGTTCCGGCGTTTCGCAGATTTCAGGAAACCCTTGCGGAGCGCTACCCGTACAGGAATCTACTCGGACAATAGACCTGCGACTCGAGACACACGGATGCCCACGAAGCGCACCATCCTCGCCCAACTGTATGCGGAGGAGCTCCCGCGCCAACGTGGACTACTACGAGCTCCAGGTCGCGGATCTTCGGCAGCGGGGCGTGGAGCTGGCGTGGTGACTGTGGCCTGCCTGTCATCGCTCCTTCAGGTGGTTCTTCAGAACACGCAGCCCGCGCGCCAGCGTGCGCGGATCGGCAATGCCGAGCGCCTCTACGGGCCGGCGCAAGAATAACATCCGTTTTTTCGTTACATGGGTTCGATGGTGTAGTTCCATTTGGGCATTGAGCTGTCGGGTGTGATGCGTAGCTCCCGCATCTGGGCATCTGTGACCTTGACGCCGGTCTTGTAGGTCTTGCGCACCAGGTGCGCGCGCACGCGCAGCCCCGTGGCGGTGCGTGTGGTGCGCAGGTATTTCAGGATGGTCTCGTAGCTGTCCAGCGGGCGGGCGGCCCAGTTCTTGGTGACCTCGCAGAACAGGCGGTGTTCGATGGGGTTCCACTTGGAGGTGGCCGGCGGGTAGTGGGCCACGGTCACGCGCAGGCCGTGCCGGTTGCAGAGGCGGTGCTGCAGGTTGAATTTCCAGGCGCGCGCCGTGCAACTGTTGCTGCCGCCGCCGTCGGCCAGGATCTGCAACGCGTTGGCGTCGGGATAGTGCTTGCGGCCCTCGGTGCGCCACCATTTCTCGATGCAGTCGACGGCGAACGCCGGGGTGTCGGCGGTCTGGCCGACGAAGACGGTGCCGGCGTTGGCCCGCGGGTCGTAGATGCCGTAGGGGATGGCGAGTCCCTCAGCGTCTGAGCGAAAGTCGTGGTCCTTGACCCGTTCGGGGCTCCGATCCCACTTGGCGCCGGGATTGCGGAACGCGCCGACGAGTTCCTTCTTCTTGGTGTCGACGCTGATGACCGGGACGTTGTCGGCGGCGCAACGCTCGCGCAGTTCGGTGATGTTCCGGAACTGGTCGTCGCGCCTCGGATGCGAGGCGCCGGCGAGCTTCTTGTGGTTGACGCGCAGCGAATAGCCCATCGCCTTGAGCAATCGAGCGACCGTCCGGGGGCAGATGTCGATGCCGAGCGCGCACAGTTGGTCGGCAACCTTGGCGGTCGTACGGCGTGTCCACTTCAGGCCGCTGACCGGGTCGCCGGCCGTCTCGTGGTCCATCAAGGCTTTGATGCAGGCAATGACTTCCGGCGTTTTTTTTCGGTTGGTGTGCGTCCGCCGCCCGCGCGCCGCACCCGGTCGACCTCGACGTCGCGCTCGACCAGTTGCCGCCGTCCGGCGGCAACCGTCGACGGGTCGATGCCGAGCAGCCGAGCGATGCGCCGGTCGCCGCCCCACC
Organism: Vicinamibacterales bacterium; assembly: GCA_965222905.1. Lineage (GTDB taxonomy): Bacteria > Acidobacteriota > Vicinamibacteria > Vicinamibacterales > UBA8438 > WTFV01. The sequence continues at coordinate 2,876,907 of OZ244976.1, forward strand.
CGCACTTGAGCGCTTCGAGGCCGGCGAACAGACGCCGCTGCCGCTCGTCGAGCAGGCTGGCGAACAATACGATGGCGGCCCGCAACTCTTCGGGCATCAGGTCGGCGTCGGGCAGGGGTTGTCCGAGTCCGGGCGTGGCCAGCAGCAGGCGTCTGGCGCGCACCTGGTGCGTCTGCTGCGGTCGGTCGGCCGCGCAGTAGAGGAACTGGCCGGCGAGCTTGTGCCGTGTCAGCCGCGCGTCAGCGACGAGCTTGCGCAGCGCGTCCTGGGTGCCGACACCGAGCAGATTGTCCAACTCGTCGGCGAAGTGTCCGGCTTCGGCGTGATTGACGAACGTTTCGGCGGTTGCGATCAGGGTGCCGGCGCGGGAGAAGCGGACCCCGGCGAAGGACCACAGGCCGCGCTCGTCGAAGTCGGCGAGTGCGTCGAGGGTGTAGTAGCCGCCGCGATGCGAGTAGCTGGTGCGGGCGTCGATGTCCTTGAGCTTGCGGAACGCGGTGCGCCTGCTGGCGCGCGCGCCGAGCGTCGCCATGACCTCGGCCAGTGAGGCGACGGTCTGGTTGCGGAGCAGGGCGATGATCGTGTCGGCGGAGAACTGGGTTGGTCTCATTATGGCACCATTACGGGTTCACATTCCCGCAATGATGCCATAACCCGGACGCGCCGCACCTCTCAGAATTCAGAAAATCTCCGTCCTGGCGGGACTGGTCGCCGATCACGAGAGGTTGCCCGGCCCGTGTGCTCTACTGCGAGACTACAGGCACTTCTAGGAACTTATTTTCGCGCGGACCCTACGCAGCGCCGCCGCCGGCTCGGATCGGCGAAACGTGTGAGTCCGACGTCCAGCTCTCGCGCAATTACGTCGCCGTAGGCGGACTCGGCGGCCTTCATCGCCGGGCCCCAGGATTCGCGTGGCCAGCGGGCCGATATGAAGGCGAGGTCCACCAGATCGCGGGCATTGGTCGAACCGTCCTGGCCCCGGTCCGCGTGAGCGAGCAGCTTCTCTGCGATGCAGGACGGGTGGTCGAGTGCGTCCACCGGGAACAGATGGACGGCGGCGCCGGTGAGTGAGATCCGCCCTTCGGAGATGATCTCGAACTTGACCGGATCGCCGTCGACGCGGAGGAACGTCCGAATGCCGTACATGTCGGCACGCACATCGCGGACGAGTTCGTAGTCGCCTGCCAGGATCTCGCCGAGCGAACGCCTGGTGACCGCGTTCCGCAGCAGTCGATACCCGGCTCGGTCCGAGCAGATGAAGTCGATGTCGACCGATTCGCGGAACTCATCGAGCTCCATCACGATGCGGGTGCCGCCGCCGAAGTAGCACTTGGCGGACGCGAGCAGCGGCCGGTTCAGGGACGCGAGCACACGGGCGACGAGGCGGTGCCACGGGCGGCGAAACGCACTCGCCTCGAACGCGCCCGACGGCGGCGCGCCGGACCCGACGGTGTTTCCCGAGTCAGGCATTGATCAGCCCGTTCCCGAATTCCCGTGCGAGAGACTCGATCAGCGTCCGTTCGCTGTCTGGGGTTGCGGCGAGGTCGACGAAGCGCCAGTTGCGTTCGTAGAGTGCAAATGCGTCCCGACGGGTGACATACGGCGTGGGGCGGTTCCAGCAGAGCAGCTTGAGACTCGGATAGTCGTCGACGAGGAGCAACTCCTGCTGCAGGAATGCGTGCAGCCGGTGAACGAAGTCGGCTTCGCGCATGCCAGCCTTGAGGCGCTCGCAGAGGTCCACGGGCAGCTTGACCTGATACAGCTTCCAGCCGTCGGCGCGGTCGCGTTGCCGCTGCCGTCGTTTCGCGGCACGAACCTGTTGTGCCCGCCGGGTATCCACTGAGCCCCTCTGCACGCCGATGACATGTCATCATAGCACCGCGCAGAGCCGATTCACGCGCGCTCCATGGTGCGGTCACCCCTCCTGCTCGGCCTCCGCCAGCGCCGGTTCCGGCACGGCGCCTTCCCCGACCCGTGCAGGCCGCAGCATCCGCAGGCCGTTGAAGGTGACCAGCAGCGACGCACCCATGTCGGCAGCCACCGCCATCCACAGGGTGGCGGCCCCGAAGGCCATGAAGGCGAGGAAGAGCGCCTTGGCGCCGAGCGCGACGGTGACGTTCTCGATGATGACCCGCCGGGCGCGCCGGGCGTGGCCCACCAGGAAGGGGAGCTTCCGCAGGTCGTCCCGCATCAGCACCACGTCGGCCGATTCGGCGGCCACGTCGGTGGCGTTGCCGCCCATCGCGATGCCGACCGACGCGGCCAGCAGCGCCTGGCTGTCGTTGATGCCGTCGCCGACCATCGCGGTCGGTCCGTGACGCGCGATGAGCTCCCGGACGGCCTCCGCCTTGCCGTCCGGCAGCAGTTCGGCGCGGATGTCCGCCACCTGCACCCGGGCGCCGACGCTGTTGGCCGTCGCCGTGTTGTCGCCGGTGAGCAGGGCCGACCGCAGTCCCTGGCCGTGCATCTGCGCCATGCTGCAGGGCGCTTCCGGCCGGACCGGATCCGTCACCGCGACGAGCGCCCAGACGTCGTCGCCGGCGCCGCAGACGACCACGGTCTCGTCGGCGCGTTGCATCTGCGCGAGCTCCGGTTCGAGCCGGTCGAGCGCGGTCTGTTCCCGGGCGAACCGCATGCTCCCGACCCAGAACCGCTTGCCGCCGATCACGGCCTCGGCGCCACGCCCCGCGATGGCTGCGAAGTCGGTGAGCTCGGCCGGTTCGACGCCACGCCCGCGCGCGTAGCGGACGATGGCGCGCGACAGCGGATGCTCGCTGCGCAGCTCGATGGCCAGCAGGCGGGCCAGCACCTCGTCCTCCGAGCGGCCGTCCACCGGCCGCAGCTCGCGGACGTCCGGATCGCCGCGCGTGATGACCCCCGTCTTGTCGAACGCCACCGCGCGCAGCCGTCCCAGCTCCTCCAGATGCGAGCCGCCCTTGATCAGCACGCCGTGCCGCGTGGCCGACGTGATGGCGGCGGCGATCGTCACCGGCGTCGAGATCACCAGCCCGCACGGGCAGGAGATCAGCAGGATGAGCATCGCCTGGTAGAACCAGTGCTCCCAGCCGCCGCCGAGCAGCAGCGGCGGCACGGCCCCGACCGCGAACGCCACCGCGAACATCAGCGGCGTGTAGTACCGCGCGAACTGGTCGATGAAGCGCTCGGTCGGCGCCCGGTGGTGGTGGCTCTCGCCGACCATGCGGGTGATACGGGCCAGCATCGTGTCCGCGGCGGCCCGCGTGGTGCGCAGCTCGACCACGCCGTGACCGTTGACCGTCCCCGCGAACACCGGGTCGCCGGCCGACTTCCAGGCGGGCACCGATTCCCCGGTGACCAGCGCCTGATCCACGTAGGAATTGCCGTCGGTCACCATGCCGTCGCACGGGATGCGCTCTCCCGGCCGCACGCGCACGTGCGCGCCGACCGCGACGCGGTCCACCGGGGTCCGGTGCTCATGGTCGCCGTGCACCACCGCCGCCGTGGCCGGGGTGATGCGCAGCAGCGAGCCGATCGCGTTGCGCGCCCGCCGCGCGCTCCAGTTTTCCAGCAGCCCGGAGAGCCCGTAGAGGAAAGCCAGCGTCGCCGCTTCGGCCCATTCCGCCAGGAACAGGGCGCCGATGACCGACACCAGCACCAGCGCGTTCATGTCCGGCCGCAGGTGGGCCAGGGACGCCACCGCCTTGGGCGCGGAGTGGAACAACCCGGCGACGATGCCGAGGAGCAGCAGCAGGACGACGGTTCGGTCGACGCCGTGCGCCCCGTGCGCGTGGGCCAGCAGCGTCTCCGCCACGCCGCCGCCCGCCACCACGATGTGCAGGACCAGGCCGCCGCTCAGGGCGAGTCCGCTCGTCGCCACCAGCGCGTGGCGGCCGTGCGCCTCCCACCACGACTCGACCCGCGGCGCCGTGTCCCACGGTTCGGCGCGCATCCCGAGCCGGGAGACCGCCGCGGCGACCTGGTCGCGGCCGAAGGTGTCCGTCTCCGCATCGACGGTCATGCGGCCGTCGACGACATGGAAGGAGACCCGGTGGACGCCCTCGCGGCCTCCGAGCGCGTCGCGCAGCAGCGTGGCCTCCTCGTTGCAGTCCAGGCCCTCGACCCGATAATCCAGTTGTTCGCGGATGGTGTGCTCCTTGTCCTGTATCGACGGCACTGCAATGATGCCCTGAACGACGCACGCCCGTCGACAGATGCTTCGCCGGTTGGGCCGTTTCGGTTTCCGAGCATCCAGGGCAGAGTCGACGACCGAGTCAGCGCAGGGAGCATGACGGCATGGAGACGTCTTCACGAGCAGGGTGGTTCGCCGTGATGCTGGGAATCCTGCTTCCGGGGCTCGGTCACGTCTACATCCGACAGTTCGGGAAGGGATTCGTCCTCAACATCCTTGGCTGGGGCGCCACGTCGTTGACGTTCCTCATCGTGAGAGACACCGCTATTGCTCCGGTCAACCTCGTATTGGCCGCACCCTGGATTCCCGGTTTCTACTTCTACATGTCCCGGGACGCCTACGTCGCCGCCCGACAAGCCTCCGCGGGTGGGCGGCACGTGAAGCGCCGCTGGCCACCCTACGTGGCCGCTGCCTGCCTGCTGCTGGCGTCGACCGTGCTCGGCCAGGCGTCATCGTCCTTCAGCACGGTGAAACGCCTGGTTGTCGTCGGCGAGGCCATGGCGCCTACTCTCGTGGCTGGCGAGCATTTCCTCCTGCACGCGTCTGCCTACGATGGCCGCCTGCCGGAACCGGGAGACGTCGTCTACTTCCAGTACCCGATAAACCGAGACATGTCGTTCGTCCAGCGATGCATCGCGACTGAAGGGCAGATTGTGACGATAGAGAATGGAGTGGTGTACGTCGACGGAATCCGTTTCGATGAACCGGAAGGAGTCCAGCCCGTCCCGGAGAACTTTGGTCCCGAAGTCGTGCCCGACGGGCATTTCTTCGTGCTGGGCGACAACCGGCGTGTGAGCGCTGACAGCAGATCGTTCGGTCCGGTGCCGCGAGGCCACCTGCTGGGCAAGGCTGTCCAGAAGCTTGTCGCCAGGGATGCGCACAGCGGAGAAATCAGACTGGACCGGATCGGCGAGGTGCTCGACTAGGAGTCTGCGCCGCAGAAAGCGGTGCAGACTTCTAGGCAGGCCCGGTTGGGCGGAAATCGGAGCCACAGGCGACGGTTTTCGGGCTAGGAGTCTGCGCCGCAGGACGCTTGCGGCACGAAACGGGTCGCCAGCCCACGCCCTGAGCTCCGTGTCGGGGCGGCTTCGCCGGTCGGCCGGGCGGGGTGGATTTTCGGTGGTTGGCGAACAGAGAGCAAAATTTGGTCCTCGCGGGCCGCACGGGCCGCCAGAGACCGCGGTGCGCGTCGATTTGCCGCCGTGGCGAGCCGCATTCCCCGCATCCTACGCCGCCATCAGCACGTGCAGGCGCTTGACGTTCAACGCCAGGCACACCAGGTCCCACTCGCAGCGCACCTTCGCCAGTCCACGCAAACTGAAGCGCCGGAAGCCCAGCGCGTGCTTGATCCAACCGTAGGGAGCCTCCGACAACCACTTGCGCTCCGCATACGCCGTCCGGCCCGCCGGCGTCGCCAGCTTCTCCATCATGCGACCCGTCGCCGGATGGGCCTCCAGATCGCGGGTAGCCGCCTGCTTGCCCTCCCGGCCCGGCGCCACATACCCGTCAACGCCCCGCTTTTCCAGGTCCTTCAGGTCCCGCTCGTTGCAGTACCCCGCATCGGCCAGCACCGTCTCCGGCTGCGCGTCGAACGTTTCCTTCACCGCGTCGAGCAACACCGGCAACTCACCCTGGTCGCTCGCGTTCGCCGTCAGATCCGTCGCCACCACCAACTGGTGCTCCGCGTCCACCGCCGCCTGCGCGTTGTAGCACTGCTGGAACCCCTCACTGCTCGTCTTCATGATCGAGCTCTCAGGGTCCGTGAAGTTGCTCTGCGCCTTCTCGTCCGGCTCGCCATACGCCCGCTTGTACGGCCGACCGCCCTTCGGGTTCCGGTCCTGACCCGGCTGCCGACCCCGCGCGTCGTCTGCCGCCCGTTGCTTTGCTTCCAGACGCGCCTTCGCCGCCCGAATCGCTGCCAAACGCGCTTCCCGCCGGTGCAACTCCGCCGGCAGATCATCGCCCCGAACCTCCGCGCCCAAGCGCGCGTCCTCGGCCTCGTCAACCGCGTCCGCCTTGCGCAACAGCGCCTCGATCTCGCTTTCCAGGCGCTGTTCCTCTTCCTGCATCCGGTCGTAGCTCATCGCCTTGCGCTTGCTCGCGTTCGCACGCACCTTCGTCCCGTCGATCGACAGCTTCCCCAAGCGCGCCAGACCCAACTCCTGCGCCAGACGGACCACCTCCACGAACAGCGCCTGGAAATCCTCCAGGTGCCGACGCCGAAACTCGCACAGCGTCCGGTGTTGCGGAAAGTTTCCCGCCGCCAGCACCCGGAACGCCACGTCCTCTTCCAGCCTCCGCGCCACCCGGCGCGACGAGAACACCCCGGTCGCGTACGCGTAGAGCAGAACCTTCACCATCATCCGGGGCTCATACGGCGCGTTGCGGCGGCCGTCTCCCTCGTACGGCGCGTAAAACGCGGTCAGATCCAGATCGTCCACCAGATCGCTGATGTGGTGCGCCAAGTGGCCCTCGGGCAGCCACTCCCGCACGTCGGGAGGCAACAGCAGCGATTGGTCCGGTGCGTAGGGGCGAAAAGTCGTCGACATCAAGTCCTTCCGTCGTCGGTCTGGCCTACGATTGTCGCATCGTTTTTTCTGCGGCGCAGACTCCTAGCATCGCCGCTCGAATGCAGCGGGAATTTCTGCCACGCGCTCCTTGCGACCCGACGTGCATCAGTCGCGCTTCGATTCGGTAGTGTCCGGCGGCGGCAGCGGTGAGACGTACGCGATGACCAGTATCAGGCCGCCCACGACGAGGAAGGACACGATCCGCGTCAGCTCGCCGGTGTCGGCGAGATCGACGAGGAACAGCTTTGTCACAGTCGCTGCCAGGAGGATCGCGCCGAGCCGCCATTCGCGGCGCAACCCCCAGCGAGTCGCACCGAGCATGACGGCGAACGCCGCGGTCGTCCAGACGACGGAGAGCAGGGTCTGAAACACGGCGGATGACCAGAGCGCGAGGGCCTGGAAAGGAACCCCTGCGAGGAGGTGGGTCGCACGCGCGACGGCCCCGTTCAGAGCAACGAAACCGAGGATGCTCAATGCAAGTCTCGGCGTGTCGTCCGAGGGTCCGCGGGTTTGCGTCGAGTACCGCTGGAACAGGACGAAGAGGGAGAACACTTGCGCCAGCTCAACCGGGTTGAGGAGAGGGATGTAGGGTACCGGGCGCGGATCGCCCGGCAGGAAACTGGCAGCCAGTACGCAGCCCGTGGTAGCGATTGCGAGCGGGATCTGGCCGGCGCCGAGATAGATCTCCCGAAAGCGCTCGACCGGCCACTTCAGAAAAGCACGGAACGTCGCGAGGCCCCAGACGAAGTACGGTGGAACGATGGCCGGAATCGCGAACGACCACGCCGAGCCGCCGGGCGCCAACTGACTGCTCAGCCAGAGGGCTTCCCGCCACACGAAGTACACGCCGAGATACAGCGTGCCGCAGTGGTACGCGGATGCGACTTCGGACCATTCGGCCTCGAGACGCCGAAGTATCCAGTACTGCGCCAGGAACGCCACCGGCCATGCGAGGGCGCCCCAGTGTGCGAGCAGATCGGGCGTCTCGGCGAACCAGACGAGGGCCAGGAGCACCATCGCCGGGAGCAGTATCAATGGTGGGTACGACAGATCCTTCCATTCGAGGCGCGATCGCAGCAGAGCGTACGCGCCGACGCTGATCGTGAGAAACCCGAGCGTGGCGGAGTGCCGGTCGACCGACGACAGGTGCTGCGAGACTTCGTAGGAACCGGCGCCGAACCACCAGACCGTTCCCCAGGCGAGCGTCAGGACCGACAGGAGACGCGCATCCAGACCCGAGACCTGATGTCGATGCAGGCTCCAGGCGGAATGGAGGCCGGCCAGGCTCACCATCAGATGTCCCAGGAAGACCCTGTTGAGTACGGGGAGCGCATCTTCCGACTGCCCGCCGATTGGAAGGCAGCCGGCCAGGAACTGCAGTGCGAGACCTGACAGAAGGGCCAGACGCCGGTTCTGTCGGGCGCCGATCCATACGACGGCGGCTCCCTCGAGCGCCCAGGCGGCGGACGTCCAGCTCCCGTCCACCGCCAGCGGGATTGCCAGTGTTCCGAACGCCGCTGACAGTGCGACGAACGATTGCATGAGCAGCCGCATCCAATCGCGCCCCCGTTGGCGGATCAGGACAGCCGCGACGGCGTAGAAAGCAGAGAACCCAAGGGCGCTGATCGCGGGGCCGTATTCGAACCCGCTCGCCAGCCCGTGCTGCAGGGTGTAGGCGGCCAGCGGTACGCCGAAGGCGAGGGTCCCGTCGACGTATCCCGTGAGACGCGGCGGTTGGCGCCACGCGTGCATGACGGTGACCGCGACGAAGAGGATGAAGAAGAACACGAGGAACGGTTGCGTCGTGGCGAAGTAGTGAGGCTGATAGAACTCGGCTCCCCACCAGGCGCCGATTATGAACGTGAACACGAACCCCAGGAGGTTCAACCCACGCCATGCCCGAAACCATGCCACCGTTGCGATGCCGGCGTCGAGGGCCGCATAGTAGGAGAGCAGTGCTACGTGGCTGGCGTCACGAGTCACCAGGACGGGACCGAGGAATCCGCCGAGCGAGGCCAACACCGCCAGGCTCCGCGCGTCCTGCCTCACCGCGAGGGCCGTTGTGAGCGCGACCAGCATGAGCATGATGCTCAGCCCGACCCCGGCGCCAATCATGGCATACAGGTTGACCGCCGCGAAGGCGGTGAGATATACGATGCCGGCGCCGCAACCCTGGAGGGCAAGCGCGTACTCCCGCCGCGAGTCCCGCAGTCTCCATCCAATTGCCAGCAGGGCGATCCCCGCCAGGGCGGCTGCACCAAGGCGGAGCTCGATCCCGAACCAGCCCAGCTCGGCGACATAGGTCAGGAAGAAAGAGAAACCGAAAAAGAGGATGATGACGCCGACCCTCGCGAGCGTGTTGCCACCGAACAGGAGCAGGCGCAGCCTCTCGATCCACGCCTCACCGGGCGGAACTTCCTCCTGGATGGTTGGGGGTATCGCCGGCGGTGCTGGCAAGGGTTTCCCCTCGACGGGTGGAGCCGGCGCCACCGGGTCGGGCGCGTGCGTCGTCCGCTCGGGAGCCTTCAATGGCGGTGGGATTGCTGCTCTTGCCGGCGCATCCGGTGTCTGTCTCGTCTCGGAGGCGAGTGCCGGATGGGGCCGGACGGCGAGCCCGATCTCCAGGTCCCTGACGCGAGCGGTGAGCATGCGTGTCCGCCGCCGGGCTTCACGCAACTGCAGACCGAGGACGAGCACCGCAATGGGGGACAGAAACCAGGCGAACGCCGCGATGCCGACCATGAGCGTCAGTAGTTCCAACATCCGTTGCCCCGAATCCCGCCACCGCGTGAGAATCAGTAGCGGAACAGGTAGGACAGCTTGCCGAAGAAGGCCCGGTTCGTTCGCTGCAGCGAGGTGAACGGGAACAGCAGGCTGTCGATGCGGGTGCCGCGCTGGAAGCGGTCGTCGTAGCCGAGGAAGACCACCGTGCCGGCGTTGATGCGGTAGGTGAACAGCACGTTGTTGCCGACCGTCACCGACTGCGTGTTGTGCTCGGCGATGTGGCGCGCGAGCAGCCGGTCGGTGAACTGGTAGGTGGTGCGGGTACGGAAGATCTTGACGTGGAAGATGCCCGCGCGGTCGAGCGGATTGACGAAATCGCTCGAGACCATGTTGAACTCGGTGCGCAGCCGCGAGGTGGGCTGGAAGCGGAAGTTCACGTTGCCGATGGTCGAGCGGCCCAGGTAGGGGTCGTCCGCGTAGAGGATGCCGTCGCCCCAGTTGTAGCCGCCGTAGATCGAGAGAATGCGCGCGCTCATGACGCCGAAGAAGCCGTAGCCGGTCTTCCGGAAGTCGATATCGCCGTAGCGCTCCAGATCGCGGCTGACCATGCCGGTGATGGCCATGTTGCTGCGGAACGAGAAGTTCGCCATGCCCTGGAACTGCTCGTCCTGCAGCACGCCGGCGTGATCGTAGAGGCGCAGGTAGGTGGCCGAGGGGCCCCAGGTCATCAGCGTCGACTCGGGCCACCAGCGGTACGACACGGTACCGGTCGCCTGCTGGAGATCGACGCGCGGCAGAAAGCCGCTGTCGGTCTGGAACCCCGGATCGATGCTGCTGTAGGCGGCGTTGTAGCTGAGATTGCGCCCCTGCTTCGCGAAGTCCGCCTCGATCGCCCTTCCGGAGAGCGAGCCGAACTCGGCGTCCTGCGTCTCGGACCCCGCGGCCAGAAAGCTGACGCGGTGGGTCCGCCCGAGACGGAACCGCCCGTCGACGCCGGCCACCCGGTTGTGGTCGCCGCCGAACTCGCGCGACGTCATGATGGCGCCGAGATACGACTCCGCGTAGAAGTCGTACCGCGCGCGTCCGAGGACGGTCTGCGCAGTCGTGCCGTACTCCGGGTGCGTGTCGTCGACGAGCCGGCCCGCTGCCACGTCGTCCGCCACGACCACGCCCAGCGTGGACCGGCCCACCTTGCCGGTCAGCTTCCCGCCGAAGCCGGGGTCGGCGATCGTGCGGGTATGGACCAGGGTCAGCGGCGTCGCCGTCTGGAAGATCTCCTGTCCTTCCAGGAAGAACGGGCGCTGCTCCGGGTAGAAGAGCTGGAAGCGCTGATTGGTCTCGATCTGCGGACGGTCCGATTCGATCTGCGAGAAGTCGGGATTCAGGGTGAAGTCGGCGGTCAGGTTGGGAGTGATGCCGTACTTGACCCCGAATCCCAGCTCGCCCTTCGGATCGCCGGGGTCGAAGGCGCCGGACCCCGTGTCGAGGGCGCCGAACCGGAAGCCGGTCAGCTCCGGCAGAAACTCCAGGTTGCGGCTCAGGGACAGATCGGACAGGCCTTCGACCACGCCGAACTGCGTGAGCTGGCCGGCCACGCCCCGCGAGATCGGCGACCACGACTGCGCCTCCGACTTGTCGCGGATGATGCGAATGATCTGGAAGCCCCAGCGGTGACCCTGTCCGCCCGCCCGCGACGGATAGCGCAGGCTCTTGAACGGGATCCGCATCTCGGCGGTCCAGCCGTCCGCCACGACCTGCCCGCCGGTGTCGAACAGCGCGTTCCACGACTGGTCGCCGCGGATGCCGAACTGTCCCGAGCTGCTCATGCCGCTGCCGCTGCCGCCCCGACTCGATCCGCCGCCGCCCCGCGTGGCCGAGGAGCTGCCGCTCGACCGCGAGAACCCGGTGCTGCCGTCGGCGTTCACGAGGGAATCGCCCTGCACGCCGTAGCCGTTGACCTCGAACTGATACGCGCGTTGCTGGTCGAGGAACGGGTCGAACAGCACCGACATGCGGTCGTCGCCGCGGATCTCCTCGCGGTCGGCCCGATTGATGCGCATCACCTCGGGCCGGGTGTAGTGGGCGTGGAAGGCGAAGTAGAGATGGTCGCTGTCGTACGCCATCCACACCTCGGTCTCCTCGGTGCCGGGCGCGCCCTCGATGGGCGCGATCTGGATGAAGTCCGTGATGTGGGTGGCGGTCTCCCAGACCGAGTCGTCGAGCCGGCCGTCGATCTCGGGCGGCGTGCCGGTCCGGCCGATGACCGTGGTGGGGCGGATTGGCGGCGTCGGCGTGAATCCGCCGCCTCCCCTGGCGCCACCGGGGCGCGGGGGACGGCGCTGGGTCGGCGCGTCGCCGCCGGCCGCAGGCCCCCCGAACGCGAGCGCGCCGGTCACGTTCCGCTCGGGCTCGGGGTCGGGAGCGGCTGGGACGACAAGGGGCGGGGGCCCCGCTGCGAAGCGCTCGGGGAATGCGGTGGGCGCAGCCGGCTCGAAGTCGGCTCGCGTCGCCATGCCGGCCTCCGCTACGGTCGGGTTGCCCGACGCAGTGGACAGTCGCCCGGCGAGCGCAGCGCCCAGCTCGTCCTGAATGTCGAACAGGTCGCCGAGATCGCCATCGACGCGGGTGCTGAACGCAATCGCGCCGGTTGAGACCTCCACGACGCGGGTCGTGATTCTCAGCCGCTCGCCCACCCGCTGCAGCGTGCCGTCGACGAGCCAGGCGACCCCGAGCCGGCGATAGGCGTCGAGCGCGCCGCGGTCGGACCATCCGTTGCCGTTGCCATTGCCGTTACCGCTACCGTTCCGATTCCCATTCCCGGCGAGCAGGGGATTGGCGGCGTCGGCCATGCGGTATCCAACGACGCTCAACCCGGCGTTCCGCAGGTCGGCCGCGATGGTCTCTGCGAGCCCGTCGCCGATCCACTCGTCGGCCGGCTGTCGGCTCACGTTCGTGAATGGCACGACAACGACCGTGCCCGACGTCTGCGCCGCCGCGGGCAGCGACAGCGCGCCCAGGACCAGGCCGACTGCGACCGGAGCCACCAAGCCCTGTCGTGGGTTCTTGAACATGTAGTCGTCTAGTCTACCGGCAGTCTTGCTGTCCGCAGCGGTGAGTCCGCCGTCCGTGGCGGCGATGTAGTCGTCTTGCCGGGACGCCGGGTCGTGAGCCGGCCGGCGGAGGGACTGCCACGCCGGTGCTACCAGCCGACGCCGATCCCGGTCAGGCTGGAGGCTCGCTGACGCCAGAACTCGGGCGTCATGGCGTTCACCATTTCGTTGTGAGTGGGCGAGCCGTACGCGATCGCCCCTCCGGTCCGGCCGCCAATCAGCGATGTCCAACTCTCGATGTTGAAGCCCCGGAGAAGCTCGACGGCCTGTGCGCGGGCGTAGACGTTCACCCGGGCTGTCAGTCGGAGCAGCAGGCGCTGCTCGCTGGCGGGGATGGCCGCCATGCGTCGCTTGATCCTGTCGAGCGAAACCGGAAGCGCAGCGCCGTCCAGCATCGGCTCGTCAGTGCCTGTCGGCTCCTGTCCGGCCGCCACCGGTGCGGCAAGCCCGCCGGCGAGCGCAACGACGCCGGCAATCAGCGCGATTCGCATGAAGCCTCTTCGCACACGCATTCCTCAAGCTACGGCGGTGCGCGCCGGCTGTCAACCGCCAATCCAGGGGCGCCGGCCGGCGGAGCGGCGGCTACACGCCGGCGTACCAGTGGAACCCGTAGTCCGCGCTGAGTCCGCCGCGGCCCCTGCCGAAGCCGGCGATCGAGTCGACCACCTGAACCGTCTTCAGGAACTTGACGTTCTTGTAGCCGCACTGCCGTTCGACTCGCAGTCGCACCGGCGCTCCGTTGCCCAGCGGCAGATCCTCGCCGTTGAGGTCGTAGGCGAGGATCGTCTGCGGATGCACGACGTCGAACATGTCGATGCTCTCGTACCAGCCGTCGAAGGTGTGGAAGACGACGTAGCGCGCCTCGGGCCGCACGCCGCCGGCCGCCTCGAGCACCCGTGACAACGGCGCCCCGGTCCACTCGGCGATCGCCGACCAGCCCTGCTCGCACACGTGGGCGGTGATCTGCGTCCGCGCCGGCAGTCGCCGGATATCGTCGAGCGAGAGCGACATTGGCTGTTCGACGAGGCCGCTCACCGGCAGCCGCCAGTCCCGGAAGCCGTCGCCCCGCAGCCGCCGGTACTCCTCGTCGGGCGGGTCGGTCTGGCCCCAGGTCGGGAACTCCGGGGCGATGTCGCTCGGCTGGTACTCGCGCGCCAGCGGCTGATCCGCGAGCAGCAGACGGTTCGTGCTCATGGTCAGCACGTCGGCTGCGCCGATCAGTCCTCCCCTGCCGTTCGGAGGCATGTACTGCTCTCGCGAGCATCCGGCCAGCAGCAGCCCGCCGAGGGCGGGAACGCGCGACAGGAGGCGGCGGCGGGAGATCGGCCGCGGGCCGGCGATTCTCGGGGCGTTGCGAGTAGGCATGCTCATTGTCCCTCCGCCGGTGACGCGAACTTCCCGGTGATCATCGAACGGATCCGGTTGACGGCCCCGGCCGCCAGCACCTCCAGCACGTGCACCGACACGAACAGGACGAATATGACGGTGCCGATGCTGTGCAGCGTGCGCGCCGACTGCCGTCCGCCGAACAGGTCCAGCAGCCAGGGCATCGCCGCCGTGAAGCCGGGCGACTGCGCGAGCCCCGTCAGCGCCATCAGCGGCACGAAGAGCAGAAGCAGGAGGAGATAGGAGACCTTTTGCAGGACGCCGTAACGCGTTGCCGCCGCCCGCGCCTGCGCCCGCCCGGGCAGGTGATCGCGCAGCTCGGCGTGCAGATGCGCGGCCGTGAGCTCGTCGCGGCGGGGCAGCAGGCGGTCGCGCAAGTGGCCCGTCGCAAGGCTCCAGCCGGCGTAGACGAGCCCGTTGAGGAGAAATACCCAGGCGAACGTGAAGTGGTAGTTCCGCCCCCACATCCGGTTGCCCATCGCCCCCGCCTCGTCCCACGAGATGCCCCAGTCGGCGAGCCGGAAGATCGCCGGATAGCCCTGGTAGCCGGTATGGCCCCAGTACAGCTCGGGAAAGTCCAGGAAGATGTGGATGCCGCTCAGCAGCAGGTAGGCGCCCGCGACGGCATTTATCCAGTGGCAGATGCGGACGTTGTACGAGTGCAGGGCGATCCACCGCGGGGCGCCGGGATTGGCCTTCTCGGACATCGGGGAATCTTCCGTCATTCTACAGCCGCCCGACCCGGTGGACAAGAGCGGCCTTCATGGACGTGTGCGGCACAAAACGAGAATCTCCTTCGCCCGATCGTCATATTCATCGAGCGGGTCATCCCATCGTCCCGCGCGGACGAATCGCGTCCATACGACGTCCAGACCGGCCTCGGTGCACATGGCTTCGATATCTTCCTTCGAGAACCGGCGGTCGCGAACGATGAGTTCCTCCGGAAGATCCTGCCCTTCCGTGAATTGCTCCTTTCGATACACCACGTTGTTATCTTCGTCGAGCATGTAGAAGTCCGGATCGAAGATGTCCCCCGTGGTTTCCATAGTGCGGCTCGGCGGAAGCTCGAGCAGCCTGTTCGGTTCACGCTGCATCGAGAAGACGTGCCTGGCTCTGCGCCTGGTCAAGGCGAGATTCATCACCGATACCAGCGCGAAACCGCACGGCTTGAGGTGGTCCGCGAGATTGGCCAATATTCGGGAGTTGTCTTCACGGTCCGCGTACGTGCCGACCACGTCGTACAGACATAGCGCCGCGTCGAAGCGATCCTCGAGCTTCACCTCGCGGCAGTCGGCCTCTACGAAGCGGGTTCCGGACACCCCCTGTTGCCGCGCCATGGATTCAGCCTTGTCGACGAAGGCGCCGACGTAGTCCACGCCGGTTACCCGCACGCCGCCTCTTGCCAAATCGAGCGCGTGTCTCCCCGCGCCGCAGCCGAAATCGACCACGGATTGCCCGTGCTCGAGGCGGCAGTACTCGACAATCTGTGGAGTCTCCCGGGCGGCATGCCTTGCCCAGCGATGGTCGTCATTCAATCGCATTCGCGAGTACGCCTGACTGGTGATCTGATCGGACGCCTCCAGCATGGATGCTATTTCCTGCGAAGTCAGCAGGATCTGATCCTGATCGAAGAACGTGAACGCAAACCATTCCCATCCTTCTTCGATGGACCCCAGCAACCACGGCTTTTCGTCGGTCGTTGCGCGAGTCAGCATCGCTTCGAGCTCGTCGGAGTGATCGAGAAAAAAGTCCGTATGGATTCGCGATCGATCAGTGCGAACTTCGATATCCGTCCGTTCCGTGACGTAAGATACGTGGGCGAGTCCAAGTTGTTGGAGTTTTCGGCTGCTCCTCTGGATGCGAGCCGGCAGGCAACGACGCCGGGTCGCCTTCTCGAGTGCCCTTACGGCGTATGGATTCGCCGTGAGAAGGCCCCACGCGAAATGGTTGGACAGTCCCCAGATGGAGAACAGCAGCGTCTTTCCTATGTTCCGTTGTCTGTATGCCTCGTGGACAACCAGTTGCGTGACCCAGGACACGATTCCACATCGAGCTGCCTTCGTTTGGACGGCAATGGCGTACCCGACGAGGTCGGACCCTGAACGCGCCAAGGTTATTCGCGAATCCCTGGACTCCAGCCATTCCCGAAGTCGCGTTGCCGATAAACGTACGCGCCTTCCCGGAGAAAAAGAGGACTGGGCGCTCCAGAGTCCATAGTGGTTGGAGTACAGGGCTGCGCATTCCTCCAGCAGGGCCGAATCCACCAACGCAAAGGAACCTGGCATCCAACTGTAACCGATTCTCATCCGCCCTTCGGCAGTCTGCATCGTCGACACAATGCGATGGTACTACGGGGCTGCGTCGCGGCGGGACGCGGGGACGTGTGCCGCCGGACGGCCCGGCGGCGGGAAGGCGCTCCGTGGGGAAGGCACCGTTTCGGATCCATCCGGCTGATCCGATTGAGCTGATCGGAAGCTGACGGCGGGGGTGAGTCGAGGATCGCCGGGGGTGACCTGCGCCGCGGCTCGGGCTCGACCCGACCGAGCGCTGGCGACGAGGAATCGCCGGTCGGAACGCCGTGCCGAGGTCTTGTTGGAGGCAGACTGTAACTCGATCATCGCCGATTCGGGCCGTGCAAACGGGCTGCGTGCGGTGCGCTCACGCGACTTGCCGGCTCTCGACGGTTGACAGCGGCCGGATCGGTCGTAAGGATAGAGGCGATGCTGCACCGCATCGCTCGCTTGCTGCTCGTCGCGGCGCTGGTGTCGTCCGGTGCGTCCGCGCCGTTCCTGCATGTACATGCGCACGGCCCCGGACACGCGGCGTCGCCGGCGCTCGGAGCGGGGGGCGACGAGCACTGTGCGCACCATCATGCCGAGGGCGTGCACTGGCATCCGGCGGGGAGCCCGGCTCCTCCTGCGGGCGGTGTGCTCGCGACGGACGCCGCGCCGCACCGGCACGCCGCGATCACACTCTCGGCCTTCGCAATCGAGACCTCGTCGATCGGCTTGGACACATCCAGCGCGCTGGTCGATGCGCCGGAGACCCCAATCCCGTTCAGCCGAACCGGTGCGCGGGCGCCGGTCGCCACGGACGCCGGTCCGGATCCCCCGCCCCTGCCGCTTCCCGCCACTCGCGCTCCTCCTGTTCGCCCCTGAGGCTCCGTCCGTCGCGGTGCGCGGGTTTGCCGCCGCCTGCGACCGGACGTTTCCACAGCGGGAAGGGAGACCGCCCGCCCGCCGTCTGGACGGTGTCGGGAGAGGGCAACACATGCATCGAGGGCAATCGCTGCTGCTACTGGCCGGGTTCCTGGGGGCGACGGCCCCGGCGGCGTTCGGCCAGCCGCTGACCGAGGAGCAGGCGCTCGACCGGATGCGCGCCGGGCATCCCTACCTGCGGGCTCTGCGCCTCGGTGTTCGCGAGATCGAGGCCGGCGAGCGGGAGCGGGGCCTGCTCGCCAACCCGACGGTCGGCTACACGCGCGAGGACGCCGGTGGCGCCAGCGACGACTTTCTCCTGTTTTCCCAGGAACTGCCGCTGCGCGGCCGCGTCGGGTTGCTCCGCGAGGCGGCCGGGCACGCCGTGACCGCCGCAGAGGCCCGCGCCGAAGCCTCGCGGCTGGCGTTCGAGGCGCGGTTGCGTCTTGCCTTTACGGATCTTCTGCTCGCCCAGGAGCAGGTGGCGGTGCTGGATGGCGGATTGCAGGAGCTCGTTCGCCTGGTCGAGGTCCTTCGCGCCCGCGAGCGCGAAGGAGAGGGCTCCCGTTTCGATCGGCTGCGTACCGAGCGGGAAGTGGCCGACGTCGAGACGGATCTGGAGGCGGCGATCATCGAACGCCTGATGGCTCGGGCCCGGCTGGCGGCCTTCCTCGAGCCGGGGACCGCGGCGGACGGGCTCCTTGCGGTCGGCCGGTTGCTGGATACGGCGCCCGTTCCGGGTCCGGACGCGTCGCTGGCGCGGGCGCTGGCGCGCCGGGCGGACTACCGGGCCCTCACATTGGGCGAGACGCGCTGGGCGACCGAGCGCCGTGCGGCGGAGCGCCTGAGGCTGCCAGCGGCGGCCGTCACCGCCGGCCTGAAGCGGAGCGGCAGCGCGCCGGGCCGCGAGTCGGGATACGTGGTCGCGGCGACGGTGGGCGTTCCGCTCTTCAATCGCGGACAGGCGCAGGTGGCGCGGGCCGAGGCGGCGCGGGCGAAAACGGATGCCGAGCGGATGGCGCTCCGCACCCGCATCCGGAGCGAGGTACGCGCGGCGCACGCGGCCGCCTCGCGGTACCGCGCGCTGGCCGAGCGCTACCGGGTCGAGTCGGTCGAGCCGGCGGCGGAGCTGGCCGCGATTGCCGCGGCGGCCTACGAGGAAGGCGAGTACGGCATTCTCGAGCTGCTCGATGCGCATCGGGTAGTGGTCGGCGCGGGGCTCCGCCTGCTGGAGCTTTCCGCGACCGCGCGCCGGGCCGGCATCGATCTCGATCTGGCGGCAGGAGGGGAGGCGGCGCCATGAGCATCATGAGCCGGACGTTGGTCGGCGGCGGATGGGCATTGTCGGCCTGCCTCGAACTTGCTTGCGGAGGTGGGGCGGGCGCCGTCGAGGCGATCGACGCGGCGGAGATACCGCCGGTGGTCGAGACGCGCTGGACCGGGCGCAGCGAGCTCTTCATGGAGTACCCGCCGCTCGTCGAGGGTGAGACGAGCCGCTTTGCCATCCATTTCACCGATCTTGCGACCTTCGAGCCGCTGCGGGCGGGCCGCGCCGAGGTCCGACTGGCCGGCGCCCGGGAGGAGGCGTTCACGGTGGACGCGCCGGGGCGCCCGGGAATCTTCGGGGTCGACGTCCGGCCGGCGCGCGCCGGGCGCTACCGCCTCACCGTGCTGCTGGATGCGCCGGGGCTGGCGGATCGCCACGATCTGGGCGAGGTCACGGTGCTCACGCCCGCCGCCGGCGCCGCGCTCGCCGCGGCCGTGGAGGAGGACGACGGCTCGATTCCGTTCCTGAAGGAGCAGCAGTGGGTGCTCGACTTCGCCACTGCGGAGGCTGCGACGCGGCGGATTGCCGAGAGTCTGGTGATTGCGGCCGGGATCGAGCCGCGCACCGGCGGTCGCGCGGACGTCACCACCCCCGTCGCGGGACGGCTGGCGGATGACCTGCCGCCGCATCCGGTGGGCTCCCGGGTGGCGCGCGGGGACCGGTTGGCGGAGATCATCCCCCACAGCGGGCACGGCGAGGACCGGCCGGCGCTGGAGCTGGCCGTGGCCGAGGCGCGCAACGCGCTGGAGCTGGAGCGGGCCGAACGCTCTCGGGTAGAACGGCTTGTCACAGCCGGGGCCCTGCCCGAGCGGCGACGGCTCGAGGTACGGGTGGCCGAGCGGACCGCCGAGGCGCGGCAGGCCGCGGCCGAGGCGCACCTGGCCCAGCTCGACCTGACGCGGACCGGCGAGGGGGAGGGCGGGCGCGACACCCGCTTCGTGCTCCGCGCACCGATCAGCGGCGTCGTGGCCGTGTCCGATGCAACGCCGGGGGCCAGCGTCGACGAGGGGACGAGGCTGTTCCGGCTCGTCGCCCTCGACCGCGTGCACGTGGTCGGTGCGTTGCCGGAGGCGGCGCTGGCGCGGGTCGGCGAGCTGGCCGGGGCCGAGCTCGACGTGCCGGGGTTCGGCGCTCCCATTGCGCTCGACCGGTTGATCGCGGTCGGCCGGGTGCTGGAAGCCGAGGCCCGCACCGTGCCGATCATCTACGAGCTGCGCGATCCCGACCGGCGTCTGGCCGTGGGCCAGGCCGCCTCCATGCGCATCTTCGCGTCCGCGGCGACCGAGGCGGTCACCGTACCCGAGAGCGCCGTCGTCGACGACGCGGGGCAGCCGGTGGTCTTCGTCCAGGTGGGGGGCGAGAGCTTCGCACGCCGGCCTGTCCGTCTCGGCAACCGCGAGGCGGGCCACGTGCAGATCGTCGGCGACGTCGTGCCGGGCGAGCGGGTCGTGGTCCGGGGGGCGCCCTTCATCCGGCTGGCGGCGCTGTCGCCGCAGGTGCCGGCGCACGGGCATACGCACTGAGGTTCTGGGCGCATGGAAGCCGGGCGGGGTCGTCGTGGCCGCCCATCATGGGGTTCGCCGCGACAAGCTGAGGACGCCGCGCGCCTCGGGACGGCGGCGGGGTCGACGATGGACGAGTGATCGGAGAGAGCCATGTTCCTCGACGCGCTCATCCACTGGTCGTTGCGTAACCGGCTGGCGGTGCTCGCCTCCGCCGCGGCGTTCCTCGCGTGGGGCGGCTACGTGGCGGTGCGAATGCCGGTCGACGTGCTGCCCGACCTCACCGCTCCGACGGTGACGGTGTTGGTCGAGGGGCGCGGGATGGCGCCGACCGATATGGAGGCGCTGGTCACCTTTCCCGTCGAGGCGGCCCTGAACGGCTCGTCCGGAGTAAGGCGGGTGCGTTCGTCCACCGCCGTCGGCATCGCGGTCATCTGGGTCGACTTCGAGTGGGGCGCCGACGTCCACCGGGCGCGGCAGACGGTGACCGAAAAGCTGGCGGTGGCCGCCGCGACGCTCCCGGACGACGTCGACCCGCCGGTGCTGGCGCCGCTGTCGTCGATCATGGGCGAGATCATGTTCATCGCTCTGGAGTCGGCCGCGCACACGCCGCTCGAGTTGCGCACGGCGGCGGAGACGCTGGTCCGCCGGCGCGTGCTGGCGACTCCCGGGGTCGCCCAGGTTACGGTCATCGGCGGGGAGCGCCGGCAGTTCGAGGTGCTGGTCGACCCGGCGCGGCTCGCCGACTACGGCGTTGCCCTGAACGCGGTCGAGGCGGCGCTGCAGAGCGCGAGCCGGAACACGTCGGCCGGGTTCCGGCGGGCCGGCGGGCAGGAATACCTGATTCAGGGCGCCGGGCGCGCGCACGACGTCGAGGGGATCGGCGCGACGGTGATTGCGACCCGTGACACGCGGCCGATCCGCGTGCGCGACGTGGCCGACGTACGCGTCGGGGAGTCGCTCAAGCGCGGCGACGGCTCCCGCAACGGGCGGCCAGCCGTCATCCTCGGCATCCATCGGCAGCCCGACGTCAACACCCTGACCCTGACGCGCGATCTCGATCGGGTGCTGGACGAGATTCGGTCCGGTCTGCCGGCCGGCATGCAGCTCGACGCGCGCTTGTTCCGCCAGGCCGAGTTCATCGAGCTGGCCCTCGCCAACCTGAGCGCCGCACTGCGCGACGGCACGCTGCTGGTCGTCCTCGTCACCCTGCTGTTCCTGGCGAACCTGCGCGCGAGCGCGATCACCTTGCTGGCCATCCCGCTGTCGCTGCTGGCCGCCGTCGTCGGTCTGCGGCTGGCGGGGCTCTCGATCAACAGCATGACCCTCGGTGGGATGGCCATCGCGGTCGGCGCGCTCGTCGACGACGCAATCATCGACGTCGAGAACGTCACCCGGCGCCTGCGGGAGAACGCCGCCCTGCCGGAGACGGCGCGGCGCCCGGTGCTGGAAGTGGTCTATGACGCCAGCCGCGAGATCCGCGCGTCCATCGTCTACGCGACCCTCATCGTGATGCTGGTCTTCCTGCCGCTGTTCTTTCTCGCCGGCGTCGAAGGCAGACTGCTGCAGCCGCTCGGGCTCGCCTACCTGATCGCGCTGGCCGCATCGCTCGTCGTCGCGCTCACCGTGACGCCGGCCCTCTGCGCGTATCTGCTCCCCGGCGAGCAGCGGATCCGCGAGGGACGCGAGCCGGCGCTGGCCGCGGCGCTCCGGCGGGGATACGGGCGTCTCCTGCCGAACGTGCTGCGGCAGCCGGCGCTGGCGGTCGCCGCTGCCGGCCTCCTGTTCGCCGGCGCCCTCGCCACCGTTCCGCACATGGGCCGCGCGTTCCTGCCCGCCTTCAACGAGGGCGCGCTCGTCATCAGCGCGGTCACGCTGCCGGGCACCAGTCTCGACGAATCCAACGCGCTCGGCAGCGCCGTCGAGCGGCTCCTGCTCGATGTGCCGGAAGTGGCGGCTACGGCGCGGCGGACCGGCAGGGCGGAGCTGGACGAGCACGTGCAGGGGGTCGAGTCGGCCGAGATCGACGCCCGGCTCACGCCCGGCGGCCGACCGCGCGCGGCGGTGCTGGAGGAGATCCGCGAACGGCTCTCCCTGGTGCCCGGCACCACCATCACCATCGGCCAACCGATCTCCCACCGCATCGACCACATGCTGTCCGGGGCGCGCGCGAATATCGCGGTCAAGTTCTTCGGTCCCGACCTGAACGTGCTCCGCTCCCTCGGCACGCAGGGCCTGGCGGCCATGCAGGGCATCCCCGGCCTCGTGGATCTGGCGCTGGAGCCGCAGGCCGACATTCCGACCGTGCGCGTCGGCTTCGACCGCACCGCGCTCGCCCGGCACGGACTGCCCGCCGGCGAGGCCGCGTCCGTGCTGGAGACCGCGCTGCTGGGCCGCCGGGTGGGACAGATCATCGACGGCCAACTGGCGGTGCCGTTGATCCTGCGCTACGAGACGAGCGATCTGGCCGATCTCGAGGCGATATGGCAGACGCGCCTCGACATGCCCGCCGGCGCCCGCGTGCCGCTCGGCAGCCTCGCCGAGATCGTCGAGGACCGCGGGCCGAACTTCATCGGCCGCGAGAACGCCCAGCGGCGCATCATCGTCTCGGCGAACATCGCCGGCCGCGATCTCGGCAGCGTCGTCGCCGACGTCCGGGCGCAGGTGGATACCGGCGTTGCTTTGCCAGAAGGCTACCGCGTCGAGTACGGCGGGCAGTTCGAGGCGGAGGAGGAGGCCGAACGGCTGCTCCTGGGGCTCGGCGCCGGCGCGGTCGCCGGCATCTTCCTGATCCTGTACAGCGCGTGCCGCTCGAGCCGCGCCGCCGCCATCATGATGATCAACCTGCCGCTGGCCCTGATCGGCGGCGTGGCCGGGGTCTTCCTGGGGGGCGGGGTGCTCTCCATCGCGGCGTTGATCGGGTTCATCGCCCTCTTCGGCATCGCCACCCGCAACGGCATCATGCTGGTGTCGCGCATCCGCCGACTGCTCGAGGAGGAAGGCGTGGTCGACGTGCGCGAAGCGATCATCAGGGGTTCGGTCGATCGCCTGGTGCCGATCGTCATGACGGCGCTGTCGACCGGCCTCGCTCTGCTGCCGGTGGCCCTCCGGTTCGGCGAGCCGGGCAGCGAGATTCAGGCCCCGCTCGCGCTGGTCATCGTCTGCGGGCTGTTCTCGTCCACCGCCCTGAACATGTTCGTCGTGCCGGCGCTGATGCTCCTGCGGTATCGGGAGCGCCGCGAGTGGGCAGCATAGCGCGGCAGGGCACGACTGGAGCCGACCATGGTCGAAGATAACCCTCGCTGGACGCGACTGAGGAGAAGCGTCTGCCGCGCGCTGCTGGCCCTGGGGCTGCTCACGCCCGCCGTGTCCCCGGCGCAGATTCCGGAACAGGACGGACGCAACACGGAGATCCGCCACACCGACCGGCACTACGCGATGCCGGCCTATGCGCGGGCCGAATGGGAAGAGCGATCCGCGTTTCTCCGCAAGCAGATTCTCTTTTCTGCCGGCCTGTTGCCGCTGCCGGAGAGGACGCCTCTGAATCCGCGTTCCCGCAAGCCCGTCGTCCACGACGACTACTCGGTGTCCGCCGTCCTTCTGGAGACCTACCCGGGGTATTTCCTCGGGGGCAACCTGTACCGGCCGGTGGGCAAGCCGGGGCCGTTCCCGGCCGTCGTCTCGCCGCACGGGCACTGGCCCTACGGCCGCTTCGAGAACACCGCGATCAACTCCGTGCCGGCGCGGGCCATCAACCTGGTACGACAGGGCTACGTCGTCTTCGCCTACGACATGGTCGGCTGGAACGACACGCGGCAGGCGCCGCACGGCTTCGCCGGTCCACGTGAGGAGCTGTGGTTGATCGGCACGCTGGGCCTGCAGTTGTGGAACAGCATCCGGGTCGTCGACCACCTGGCGTCGCTGTCCGACGTGGACGCCGGCCGCCTCGGCTTCACCGGCGCGTCCGGCGGGGCCACGCAGGGGTTCCTGCTCGCCGCGGTCGACGACCGGATCGGCTACTCCGCGCCGGTGAACATGGTGTCCTTCCTGATGCAGGGAGGATCGCCCTGCGAGAACGCTCCGCTGTTGCGGATCGACACCCACAACGTCGAGTTCGCCGCCGCGTTCGCCCCGAAGCCGCAACTTCTCGTTTCCGCCACCGGAGACTGGACCGTCAACACACCGACGGAGGAGTTTCCGGCGGTGCAGGACATCTACCGACTGTTCGATGCCGAGTCCGACGTGGAATGGCGGCAGTTCGATTCGCCGCACAACTACCACCGGGACAGCCGCGAGGCGGTCTACAGGTTCTTCGGCAAGCACATCCTGGGAGACCCGGACGCCTCGCGATTCCTCGAGCGCGGCTACAGCCCCGAACAGCTCAGCTCGCTGCTGTATCTGTGGGGACGGAGCCTGCCCGAGGGCGCCGTCGATCTGCAGGGGCTCGTGCGGCAGCGAATCGCCGTGGCCGAGGCCGACACCGCCGCGCTGGCGGTCCGTGACGCCGCCACGTTGGAGCGCGCCCGGGCCGCCTTCCGCGAGCGCCTGAGTCTGTCGATTCTGGCAGAGTCTCCCGTGCCGGACCGCGTGGTGGTGGATTCCCGGCCGGACGGGGCGTTGCTGCTCGGCCGCGAGGGAGCGGGCGACCGGATTCCGGCGAAGCTTGTCAATGCTGAGGAGAGCGCGAACGCGAATCCCGGCCGTGAGACCCACGCGCCGACGCTTCTCGTGCATGCAGGAGGCGTCCTCGCCGCCGAAGCGTCCGCGCTGGGCCGGCTCCTGGCAAGGCGTGGCACGCCGCTCCTCCTGATCGACGCCTTTCAGACGGGCGCGGCGGTGGCCGAACGCGACGTCGCCGGGGCTGGACGGAACGCCGAGGCCTACTACCACGTGTTCAACCGCAGCGACGACGCCAACCGCGTGCAGGACATCCTGACGGCCATCGCCTTCCTGCGCCGCCACACGGGGGCGGAGACGATCAACGTGGTCGGCACGGGGCGCGCCGGCCTGTGGGTGCTGCTCGCCGCCGCCCTCGACGCGGGAGAGCTGACCGTGGCGGCCGATCTCGACCGGTTCGACGCGTCGGACGACGCCGCCTACATCGAGGGCCTGTTCGTTCCCGGCCTGCGCCGGGCGGGCGACGTGCGCGCGGCGGCGCCGCCTCTGTCGCGTGGCAGATTGCTGCTGCACAACGTCCATCCCCGGTTCCCGATGCCGTGGTTCGAGAGAGCCTTCGAGGCTGCGGGCAAGCCAGGAAGCCTGCGCACGAGCGCCGGGAGAGTCCCGGCCGAGGCCATCGCGATCTGGCTGGAGCCTTGACCGGAGGCCGTGACCTCACCGATTCCGAGGTCGAGGAGTAGTATTGGATCCGTCAGGGGCGCATCCGGAAGCAGGCATGCGCCGGGAGGAACGGAAAGATGAGTCATCGATATCTGCCGGCGGTGTTTGCAGTGATCGCGGGCGTGGCGCTGGTGCCGATGTTCGCGGCGGCCCAGACGGTGGAGCAGGCCGGCCCCCGCACGCCCTGGGGCCATCCCGATCTCCAGGGAACCTGGGACTACCGCACCCTCACCCCGCTCGAGCGGCCCGTGGAGCTCGGGGACAAGGCGTTCCTGACCGAGGAAGAGGCCGCCACTCTCGAGCAGGAGACCGTTGCGCGCAACGAGCTCCTGCTGAACCGCGCCCCCCAGACCACGTCGGCCAGCGACCAGGTCGACCGGCGGGCGGACGGTACCCCCGGCTTCTACAACAACTTCTGGCTGGACCGGGGCACCACGGCGATCGAGACACGACGCACGTCGCTGATCGTGGATCCGTCGAACGGGCGCATGCCGCCCCTCACGGAGCCTGCGCGTCGCCGTGCGAACTCGCCTGAAGCGGCGCGCATCACGGGCGTGCGCCGTGGCAGCCTGCCCGCCGCCACCTACGAGGACCTCGACGCGGGAGATCGCTGCATCCAGCACGCGAAGGCCGGCCCACCGCTGAGCACCGGCGGCTACAACAACAACATGCAGTTGTTCCAGACGCCCGACCACGTGGTGATCCTGGCCGAGCAGAACTACGATGCGCGCATCATCCCGCTCGACGGGCGACCGCACGTGTCGCCGCAGTTGCGGCAGTGGATGGGCGACTCGCGTGGCTACTGGGAAGGTGACACGCTCGTCGTCGAGACGGTTCACTTCAACGGGAAGCACGACCAGATCGGCCGGCCGCTCCTGAGCTCCGGCGAGAACCTGTCGCTGGTCGAGCGGTTCACGCTCATGGATTCGGACAGCCTGATGTACGAGTACACGGTTCGCGATCCCAGCATCTGGACGCGCGCCTGGACCGCCCAGCATCCGATGCAGCGGAACCCGGACCTGATGTTCGAGTTCGCCTGCCATGAAGGCAACTACGGGATGCACGGCATCATGGCCGGCTCGCGGGTGCAGGAGGCGGAAGCCGCCGCCAGCGCCAGGTAGCCGCGACAGAGCCGGTATACACACGTAGGGCTTCGAGTCATGCCCAAGGGCTTGGGACAGATCTTCCGCGAGGCAAGCGAGTTGCCCGAGCGGGATCGCGCGGCGCTGGCTGGACTGCTGATCGAGTCGCTCGATCCCCAGGATGAGTCTGAAGTCGAGGCTGCATGGGAGCGAGAAATCGGTCGTCGCATCACCGAGCTCGATGACGGTTCCGTAGAAACGGTTTCCTGGGAGGACGTGCGACGGCAACTGTTTGGCCGGCAGGATGGAGGTTAGGTTCCATCCTGCCGCCCGTACGGAAGTCACCGAGGCGCAATCATGGTATCGAGAGCGCAGCGCCATCGCCGCCGTCGGTCTCGCGCGTGAGATCGCGCAGGCCGTGCGTTCAATCGCCGAGGCGCCCCACCGCCATCCGCACGCAGACCACGGGACGCGTCGATTCCTGCTACGCCGGTATCCGTTCAGTTTGTTCTATCGGATCGCCGGTGAACTCATCGAGGTTGTTGCAGTGGCCCACCAGAAGCGACGGCCCGGCTACTGGAAAACAAGATCGGATACCACAGAGCTCCTGAGAGGTCGCCGCAGGACTTGATTCCCGCTCTTGGGCACATTTCTGTGACAGACGCAAGACATATGGCAGACTACGATTTCCGATCCCTCTCGCCTCGTGATTTCGAGTTGCTCTGTCGCGACCTATTGCAAAGAGTCATTGGCATCCACCTCGAGAGTTTCTCAGCCGGTCCAGACTTCGGCATCGATTCGCGCTACCAAACAAATTCCGAGAATCTCATCGTGCAATGCAAACACTACGTAGAATCTGGCTTCGACGCGTTGCGCCGCGTTCTAGAGCAAAAGGAACGCAAGAAACTTGACGTGCTCAAGCCAACGAGGTATATCCTCGCCACATCCGTTCCCATGACGCCTGCACGCAAGGAATCTCTCGTAGAGATCCTCTCCCCCTACTGTCGAGGTACAGGCGATATCGTCGGTCGTGACGACATCAACAATTTCCTGACGGCAAACGGAGATATCGAGCAAGCGCATTTCAAGTTGTGGCTAACGAGCGCGGCTGTCTTGAAGAGAGTGCTTTGTTCGGGAATCTTCTCTGATTCTGATGCGCACCTGGAGCGGGTCCGCTTGCGGCTGTCCCGCTACGTACCGAACGACAGCTTCGACCGGGCAAGAACGTGTCTTGACGAGACGCACTTCTGCATTGTCGCGGGGATTCCTGGTATCGGCAAGACAACACTCGCAGAGGTGCTCTTGGCCGATCTAGTCGATCGCCAGGGGTTTGCCGCGTTTCGGGTCGCTCACGATCTGGGAGAACTTCGGCGGGTAAAGAACCGGCAATCGAAACAAGTCTTCTATTTCGATGATTTCTCGGCAAGACCTCTCTCGACAAGCTCCAGAAGAACGAGGACCAGCGACTTGTGGAGCTGATGGAGGAGGTGGCGGCGGCGAATCCCAACTGGCGTTTTATCCTGACCACACGTGAATATATACTCAACAACGCGAAACGTCACTATGAGGCTTTCGCCCAGCCGTCCATAGACTTTACGCTATGCGTTATTAGCCTGGAAGACTATGCGAAACCGATTAGGGCGAAGATCCTCTATAACCACATATACTTTTCTGACCTTCCGCGAGAGTACAAGCTCGCGCTCTTGGAAGATAGAAATTATGAGGCGATCTTGTCCCATAGGAACTACAATCCGCGGGTCGTCGAATACATGACGCAGTCGCGACGTGCGCAGTCGGTCGGGCCGACTGTTTATCGTCAAGAGTTCGTCGACAGCCTTGAGAATCCGGCGAGGATTTGGGATCATGCTTTCCGCTACCAGCTCTCCGAGGCCGGTCGACACCTCTTGCTGGTGCTTGTTACGCTGCCGGATGAGACTCGATTGGAAGACTTGGAGAGGGCATTCTGGGCATTCTACGAGAATCGCCAGAAACGTTTCGGGTTCGCGACGACGGCTGGTGACTGGGACAACGCGTTGCGGGAGCTAGATGGAAATTTTGTCAGCAATGAGAGGATAGGCAGCGACATCGTTGTTTCCTTTCACAGTCCATCCGTTAGGACAGTGCGCTAAACTAGTTTGCTACCTGCTGGTTTCCTGGTCATACTGGAGGTATGAAGCGAGATATCAAGCTGGAAGCGACCCTGGTTGCGAAGTATGCCGTGGTCGCGCCGGTGTTGGACGAGCGCAGTCGCCGCCGGTGGGCGGCGGCCGAGTCGCTCGCTGTCGGCTACGGCGGCGACGCGGTGGTTTCGTCGGCCACCGGTCTGGCTCGGGAGACGATTCGCAAGGGACGCCGGGAGATTGCCCGCGACGAGGCGCCCACCGACCGCATCCGACGCCCTGGAGGCGGACGGCCCCGCATCCAGCAGGATCAACCCGGCATCCAGGCCGCGCTCGAAGCGCTGGTGGACCCGCTCACGCGCGGCGACCCGACCTCGCCGCTACGCTGGACGTGCAAGAGTCGCGCGAAGCTGGCGGGGGCGCTCGTCGACCGCATCGGGAACGTCCGGACGGCGACCGGGCTCCGGGTCCTGGCCGAACTCGACGCCGGGCAGTATCCTACGGGCGTCACGGTGACCAAGGAACAGATGGACGCACTCGCGCTGGTTCCCGATGCGTTTCACGGGGAATGGAATTACAAACTGTTACCCCGATGAAGTTGACAACTTTATATCGATCACTGTCCTTAGCCCGGACTATTCAGTGCGCCGTGACAAGGCGCCATTCCTCAGCGGGTGCGAATCCCGCCCGGCAACTGTCGTTCCAGCCGGTAGCAGTCGGAGCGGACGATGGCGGTAACGACATCGGCTGAAGCACTCCGATGACAAAGGGCCGCCCTGGGCGGTTCAGCGACCATGAGGGCCGCAATGTCATGAACGCCGCGCAGGCCTCGAAACGGGTAATGCGGAAGCCGACCCGCCTGAATAACGGGGAAGGCTGCCAGCGGTCGGGAAGTGAGCGACGCGAGCACCGACCGGTTCCGCCGGGGTAATGGCGGCGGCACGCATGGAAGAGGGGGATGAGCGCAACACGGGAAGCCCTGCCGGTGGCGCGGCACGCGCCAACCGACGACCCGTGAGGGCAAGGTCGGGCCGGACAGGGTGGCGGAGAGGCCCGTAGTACCGGTGAAGCCGGGTAATGCCGGCGGAGGGAAGGGGCCGCAGGTGGAAGCGATGGCGAAAGGGAGCAGGCTCACGGGAGTGGCCGATGGCCTAGTACCCCGATGATGGGCAGCAATGCCGGACGTCATCACATGCATAAGCGAAGGGGACGACCCGAGTGGTCGCCGTCGTCGGGGCGTCAACAGGTCTGACGACGCACCGGCCCGACCAGCGCAAGGGTGCGAGCCTGGTGCCACGGCTCGCGCGACCCGCCCGCTCGTCGCGACCGGGAAACCCGTGTGCGAGCCGCATGATTTCACTGGAGAGCCCGGTGCCGGAAACCGGCACGCCGGGTTCGGAGAGCGGGGGGAGGAAACGTGCCCACGGGGACCGGACTGCGGCCCGGTGCGAAAGCGCCGGATCAGCCACCGACCCCCTACCGGTTACGCGCCTCCCCTCGACTCTACTGGCGACCGTGACTTGGCCCCTGGGAGGCGGCACCGGAACCGGACTCGGTCACGGACAACGGGCAATGAGCAGTGGGCGGCCGCTGGAACGTCTCAACCGCGTGTGGCAGGGTGGTTGAGCGCCGAATGGACGTGATGACGGGTGCCGCCGGGGAGGACAGCGCACACTTCCCCCGTTGCGGGCGGTTGGCAGCCTCCGTCAGTCAGCGATGCGGCGCTCGCCGAGCGGCTATCCGGCGCGCGCCCCGAGCGCGAACGCGATATGCCGCCACGCCGCCAGGTCTGGTGTCGCGCGCGGCAGGCGCAGGACGATGCGACGCACCGAGCACACCACCTGGACGCCGAGCTTCAGCAGCCGGTCGCGCAGCCAAGGCACCTGCGCGCGGGCGCACGCGGTGTCGGCGGCGCGCAGCCGCAACTCCTGCATCAGCACGTAGGCCGCCGCCGTCAGCAGGACGCGCAACTGATTCGCCGAAAACGTCTGGCAACTCGTGCGGTCGATCTGTAGGGCCTTCAGTTCCTTGATCCGGTTCTCGGCGTCCCCGCGGGCGCAGTAGACCTTCTCGTAGAGGAAACGCGGCGTCTGCCGCATGTTGGTCACGACGAAGCGCGGATTGTCCCGCGGCTCGCGGTCTCGGTGGCGGACGACTTCGGCCTTGATCACCACGCGGCGCGCGTGGTTCCACGTGCCGGCCTGGTACTCGTTGGTCTCGGTGTAGACGTGCTCGGTCTGTTCGCTGCGCCACGTCCGCGCCCGCGCCACCAGCATGGCCGGCTCGGCGTACCGCTCCAACACCGCGTTCTTCGCCATCGCGATCACGTAATCGAGCCGCGGCTGCGCCTCCAGGAAGGCGAAGACCGCCGGGCTGGCAAAGCCCCCGTCGAGCCGAACGAGAATGCGCGCCCGCGGAAACGCCCGGCGCAGCCGCGGCAGCAACCGCGACAACAGCCCGACCGTCCCCTCGGAGGCGACCGCCTTGCCGTGCCGCAACAGCGCCGCGCACAGATACTGCTCGGATTCGCGGTCGAAGGTCAGGAAGCCAAGCAGCGGCAGGTAGCACCAGTTGTCGTAGTAGCCGTTGAAGAGCGTGTACTGCTGCGCCCCGTGCGTCGGGTCGTCCGTCGGGTCCAGATCGATCGTGATGCACCGCGCCCGCCCGTCCAGGCGGCGGCGATGCCGCTCGATGACCCGCGTGGCCAACTCGTCGGCCATGCGGTAGAGCGCGCAGCCGTTGACTGCGTTCTCGAACCGCGACAGCGTCGGCTGCGACGCCAGGCGCTCGCCCGAAACCGGGTCTCTGTCGAGCAGCAGCTTGTGGATGGGGTCGTCGGCGAGACGGTCGCCATCATTGCAGTCGGGATGGCCGCAGGCGATGCCAAAGATGCGCTGGCCGATCAGGTCCGCGAGCGAGTGACGGGTCTTGTCCGGCGCCCGCTTGTCGAACAGACACCCGGCGAACGCCTTGACCAGGCCGTAGATGCGCTCGGCGGCCTTCAGCAGGATCGCCCCGCCGTCGGAACTGGCCTGCTCCTGGTTGAACCGGGCGAACAGCGGCTTGTCAAAGGGTGCGGCTCTTTTGCGTCGGCGGTCCAGAGGGGTCCAGGAGGGGCTGCGAGCGGCATGGCAAGAGCTACTTGACCCGGCGAAGGCGAGGTGAGGAGGGCGATGGGGGCGGCTCGCTGACCGGCGGTGCTATCCCGTCAGCGTAGCGCTGGGCGTGGTTCCGCTCGTACTCGCGCGCTTCGTGGAAGTCCCAGTACGCATCGAAGTCGCCGCTGGCCCGTAGCGCCCGCAGCTTCAGGACCGCCTCGGCGCCGACCAGCCGCCAGCGGGCTCCGGTCAACTCCATCCGGTCGCGGACCAGGTACCGGCACGCCCCTTCGATCACGCCGGTGGCGATGGGATAGCCCGCCGCGAGGTAGCGGTCGTAGTGCAGATACGGCGCGTACTTCTGCAGGTAGTCGGCGCACGTATCGACCGGCTTGCGGGTGTCGCTCGACAAGCCTGCGACGGTCGCCGCCCGCCGCATCGCCGCGGCCACCTTGCTGGACTTGCCCTCGAGAATGCTCTGCACGCGCGTCCAGGCCCAATGCGCCGCGTCGGGGCTCCCCTCGCGATGGAACACGTGCGCCGCCTTCCAGACGTACTCGACCACGTGAATGATGTCGAGGATCACCGTCACGTCGACGCCGTAGGCGGCGGCGCCCGCTTCGACGAGGGCGAGTTGCGTCTCGGCGCCGTCGACGAGCACGACCCAGCGCTTGACGCGCTCCGGGTCGTGGCGCTCGGCTTCCAGCATCGCCTCGGCGACCACCTCGGCCGGATCGTGTTCGAGGCTCGCCCAGACCCGTTTGGCCACCGGGCGAGGACGCACCGCCGCGGTCTTGGCCCGATTCTTGGCCTTGGCCGCCGGCTGTCGGGGCATCAGGCTCTGCAGGAAATCCTCCGGGCTGCGCACCAACGGCGCGACCGCGTAGACGGCGGCCACCGTCGCCATGCGTTTGGCGTGCTTCTTCTCGCCCGGCCGCAGGCGGTTGAACGGGGAGAGCTGCTCGCGTTGCCGCCGGCGCCTCTCGGCCGCCTTGCGCGTCGCCTCGCGCAGGTCCTCGTGATGCAGCACCACGCCCTTGCCGTCGAAGGTGAGCACCACAACCGACTCGTCAGCGACCGGCTCGCCCGCCGCCGCTCGGCGCGCCGCGTAGAAGGCGTCGAAGTCCTCAGCCGCGCGAGCGACCAACTGTTCCGCCTGACGCTTGGGCACATCGGCCCCGCTATGGCGAGACAGCTCGAACAGCGCTTCGTCGAACGACCGCGATGCGGCCGCTTCGGCCACCCGGCGGCGCACCTCGAGCGAGTAACGCTCAGCCGGCAGGTTCAGCGACGCATCGAGCGGATGCAGACTGTCGTGACCGTGCCGCGCGTAGCCCAGGCGCTCGACCGCCACCGTCCCGAAGGTCGTCTCCAACTGCCGGTCGTGCAGCCGCCGCTCCGAACGCTCGACGCCGTCGGCCCCCTCGACCGGACCCGCCGCCTCCCCCGGGCTGCGTTGGTCGAGGTGCCCTTGCAGGAGCTTGCGCATCAACTCCTGACCACGCCGGTTCAACTCCCGTTCGAGGTCGCTCTCACGCATCTGCAGGGCCTCGCGCGAAGAAAGGTAGGCTTTGGTCTCCGCGAAAGAAGCCTCCGCCGCCGCATAGGGCGCCGGGGCGGGTGGAGCGGTGCGGCGGAGAACAACTTGCATGGCTCAACGCTCCCGTAACCGCCGTAACCGCCGCTTGTCCAGGCCGCGCGCCAGCACCGCGCTGGCCAGGTTCTTCCTCAGTACGCATCCAGGCTCCGGCTACCCGCGGCGGCTGCGGACCGCCGCAACTGGAGCCAAGTGTCACCGTGCGCCGGTCGGCTCCCATCGGG
Source organism: Vicinamibacterales bacterium (assembly GCA_965222905.1). Classification (GTDB taxonomy): domain Bacteria; phylum Acidobacteriota; class Vicinamibacteria; order Vicinamibacterales; family UBA8438; genus WTFV01. The sequence goes on from OZ244976.1 coordinate 2,910,352, forward strand.
TCGCGGACCAAATGCCGACAGGCCCTTCGATGAGCCGGCGACGAGCACCGCACGCCGCGTCGCCGCTGCCACGTGGATGATGTCGAGTACCACGGTGGCTTCCAGGGCGTACGCGGTGGTGCCCGCGAGGCGGTCGCGATGGTCACGCGGCGGCGCATCTCGACCAGGTAGCGCTCCGGCAGCAGGTTCAGCGCGGCATCGAGCCGATGCAAGCCGTCGTGACCGCGCCGCGCGCAGCCCAGACCCACAACCTGCATCGTGCCGGAGGCCGTTTCGGCGTGGCTTTCGTGCTCGCGCGGCTCCGAGCACTCGACACCGCTGGTGCCCTTGCCCTCGGCCGGACCAGCAGCCTCTTTCGGGCTGCGTTGGTCGCGATGTCCTTGCAGGAGCTTGCGCACCAACTCCTGGCCCCGCCGGTGCAGTTCCCGTTCGAGTTCGCTCTCGCTCATCCGCCGGGCTTCGCTGGACGAGAGGAAGGCTTTGGCATCCGCGAAGACAGCATCGGCCGCTGCGCACGGGGCTCGCCTCGGGGGATCGATGCACGGGACGCCGGTTCGGGGCACGTCGAATGTACGTCCCTGGAATCCTGTCGTCACAGCCATCGCAGGCCTGCCTCCCTTCCCACGGCACCGTACCAGAACGCCGCGCGAATGTCCAGAAGGGAGCGCGCCTGTCGGGGAGAAGACCGAAGGTGTTCGGCGCCGTGACGAGGCTCGGCTGGCTGCCGAAAAGACGCCGGTACGCGCTGGCCTGCTTGATGTCCCTCCCGAAATGGCCACTGGGGAGACGCATCCGCGGGCAAAAGAGCCCATGAATAGGGCGAAAAATCCTCTATGAAGAGCCGCACCCCGCGAATGTCCAGAAGGGAGCGCGCCTGAGGGGGACCGGCGCGTGCCGGCGTCGTGGTCGGGTCGGGCGGCGGCCCGAAAAGAGGCGGATGGGGCGCTCGCCGGACGCTGTCACCCCTCAAAACGCACTGAAGAGGGAGTGTCCTCGGACATAAACCCTTATGAATGAGCGAGATAGCAATCTATGAAAAAGAGCCGCACCCCTTGTCAAACAGATCCGGGAACAGAACAGTCTGTGGTACAGTGTCGGTCGTCACGCAAGGGCCTCCGTGGTGGCGCAAGTGGTTATTAACACTGCACTTGTACCACATGGGGGCTCTTGTGTCTGTACCGGAATCGGAACACGCCACGAATTTTCCGGGTTTTAGAGACTTCATTGAACAATTCTTGGCCACGTCTGATTCCGATGTTGCAAATCTAATCGACGCAGCGTGTTTCTATGAACAGTTTGCGGCGCTCTGGAGCGGAGCTGGAGGGCGGCGGTACACGGGGGTCGATCGCGTGGGCGATAAGTTTCTACGCGTGTTGGCATCCAAGCTGTACGCTCCGAGTGCTCGGGCGTTGCGCGTGGCGTCAATGGGGGAAATCACTGGAGTGAGGGTGTATCCGCCATCGAATGAGAGTCGCGTTGAGTTCTTGATTCGCGTCGCAGACGAACTTCAGGACGCTACCGCACAACCGCTGGTGGAGTCGGTGCTCCTTCCTCTGAGGGCTTTGTGGGAAGAGGGAATTGCAGATAGGCAGGGCCTGTTTCGTCTTCTCCAGGTGCTCACGGATAGAGGACTGAGAGAGGGCGATGGACCGTTTGCCGCTGCGCGACAGTGCCTGCTGACGTACGCGGAGGAACTTGAGCATTTTCAGGCGGCCGTCAGCTTTTGCGAAGCGTATCCGAATGAAGTGTCCGAGGGCGATCGGGATGGGTTGCGGTCGAAGTTCAGGAAATTTGCGGAAGAATACAGCGATGAATTGGACGATGAAGACCCGGACTGGCTCAGAGAGGTGGCCGGAGATCTGGAGAAAGTTGGACACAAACTGCAAGTGGATACCGACCCGTTTACGGCGGATTTGTACGAGCGGGCTGGGGAGATTGAGACGGGCGCATTCCCGATTTCCCGGTCACGCGCTCACACCCACCGGCGTCATGGCCATCCGCTGCAAACAGTTCCATCTGCCGGACTTAGGGCCGGAGCAAAAATAACTTCCGTTTTTCGTTACATGGGTTCGATGGTGTAGTTCCATTTGGGGAGGAAGCTGTTCGGTGTGATGCGTAGCTCCCGCATCTGCGCGTGTCGGTGACCTTGACGCCGGTCTTGTAGGTCTTGCGCACCAGGTGCGCGCGCACGCGCAGTCCGGTGGCGGTGCGTGTGGTGCGCAGGTACTTCAGGATGGTCTCGTAGCTGTCCAGCGGGCGGCCCGCCCAGTTCTTGCTGACCACACAGAAGAGGCGGTGTTCGATGGGATTCCACTTCGACGTGGCCGGCGGATAGTGGGCCACGGTCACGCGCAAGCCGTGCCGGTTGCAGAGGCGATGCTGCAGGTTGAACTTCCAGGCACGCGCGGTGCAACTGTTGCTGCCGCCCCCGTCGGCCAGGATCTGCAGGGCTTCGGCCTCGGGATAGTGCTTGTGCCCTTCGGTGCGCCACCCCTTCTCGATGCAGTCGACGGCGAACGCCGGGGTGTCGGCGGTTTGGCCGACGAAGACGGTGCCGGCATTGGCGCGCGGGTCGTAGATGCCGTAGGGGATGGCGCGGCCCTGGGCCGCGGATGGAAAGTCGTGGTCGTTGACCAGTTCGGGGCTGTGGTCCCACTTGGCGCCGGGATTGCGGAACGCGCCGACGAGTTCCTTCTTCTTGGTGTCGACGCTGATGACCGGTGTGTTCTCGACGGCGCAGCGCTCGCGCAGCTCGGCGATGTGCTGGAACTGGTCGTCGCGGTTCGGATGCGAGGCGCCGGCACGCTTCTTGTGGTTGACCCGCAGCGAGAATCCGATCTTCTTGAGGAGCCGGGCGACGGTCCGCGCGCAGATGCCCGTGCCGAGCTTGCACAATTCGGCGGCGACCTTGGCGGTGGTGCGGCGTGTCCACTTCAGGCCGCTGAGCGGGTCGCCGGCCGTCTCGTGGTCCATCAGGGCTTCGATGTCGGCGATGACTTCCGGCGTTTTTTTTCCGTCGGCGGACGCCCGCCGCCCGCGCGCCGCACCCGGTCGAGCTCGACGTCGCGCTCGACGAGTTGCCGCCGGCCGGCAGCGACCGTCGACGGGTCGATGCCGAGCAGTTGGGCGATGCGCCGGTCGCCGCCCCACCCGCACTTGAGGGCTTCGAGTCCGGCGAACAGACGTCGCTGCCGCTCGTCGAGCAGGCTGGCGAACAACACGATCGCGGCGCGCAGTTCCTCCGGCATCAGGTCGGCCGCCGGCAGGGGTCGCACGAGTCCGGGCGTGGCCATCAACAGGCGCCGCGCGCGCAGTTGGTGGGTCTGCTGCGCGCGGGCGGCCGCGCAGTAGAGGAACTGGCCGGCGAGCTTGTGCCGCGTCAGCCGCCCGTCGCCGACGAGCTTGCGCAGCGGGTCCTGGGTGCCGACCGCGAGCAGGTTGTCCAACTCGTCGACGAAATGTCCGGCCTCGGCGTGGTTGACGAACGACTCGGCGGTTGCGATCAGGGTGCCGGTGCGGGAGAAGCGGACCCCGGCGAAGGACCACAGGCCGTGCTCGTCGAAGTCGGCGAGTGCGTCGAGGGTGTAGTAGCCGCCGCGATGCGAGTAGCTGGTCCGGGCGTCGAGGTCCTTGAGCTTGCGAAAAGCGGTGCGCCTGCTGGCGCGGGGACCGAGAGCCGCCATCACCTCGGGCAGCGTGGCGATGGTCTGCTTGCGGAGCAAGGCGATGATCGTGTCGGCGGAGAACTCGGTTGGTCTCATTGTGGCACTATTGTGAATCCTGTTTTCCTCAATTGTGCCATAAACTGGGACGGACACTGCTCCCGGAATCCAGAAAATATCCGTCCTGGTGGGGCTCGTCGCCGACAAGACCGTTGCGGGACCGGTGTGCTCTATAGCGAGACTATAAGCACTTCTAGGAAGTTATTTTTGCGCGGACCCTTATAGAAAGACCGCAGGAGAAGAATCGCGTCGACGCTCTCCGGTAGCCAATAGATGGATGCGCCCTTGATGCGGAGATTGATGACGCGACGGATGGCGCTTTCGACGGCGCCGCTGCCCCGCGGAAGCCCGAGCCCGACCATTGTGGTGTAGGCGAAACGATGACGGTTCTTCAGGAAGTAGTTGAGGTGCGTGCGGATCTTGCCGGCGGTGCGCCCGCGGCACAGCTCCCGCAGGGCCGTGATCACCTCGTCCACGCGTGCTCGCTTGAGCAGCCCCCGCGTGCGGTTGAGCCAGCGGGTGCGTTGGGTCGCGCTCCAGCGGCGCAGCTTGACCGCGTCCGAGAGTTGCTTGGCGGCATGATAGAAGTCGATCAGCCCCAGCACCTGTGTCGGCGAGAGCCCGAGCGCGGCGATGAGGCGCTGGAGGCGTCGCCAGATCCAGGGCGCGCCGTCGGCGATGAAGAGCACCTTGTCAGCGGCGTTGAGGCCGATCTGCCGCGCGTACGACAACAGCAGGGCGAAGACCGCCTCCGGTCCCCGGAGCGTGCCGTCGATGATCGGGGCCCACGTCTGAGACGGTCGCCCGTCGTCGCCGACGACGTACAGGATGAGGAGCTTCGGTTCCTTCCAGTCGGTATGGAATCGGTTGCGCCCCTTCTTCGTCTTGGGGCCACGCTTCTTGCGCCTCACACGGACGCGGCCCCCGTCGAGGGAGACGACCACCCGCTTGCCGGTCACGCGGTCCAGCAGACCGCACGCCGCGCTCTGCTGGGCCGCTCGGGCCCGTGCAGCGTAGCGATAGGCGGTCGAGCGGAGGGTCTTGATATCCAGGGCGATGCCGTCGGAGCGGAGCTGCGCCTGCGCTTCGGCCAGCGAGCTGTGCATGGCGACCGCGCGGCTTGCATCCGAGGCCAGCTTCGGCGTGCACCGGTCGTAGATGCCCAGCACCACCAAGGCGGGGTAGAGTCCCGGCCTCCGCTTCGCCCGACGGGCGTGTTTCTCGCGGTAGTACGGCGTGGTGACCGGCACCGTCGTGCCCCGGGAGGTGCGAACGTTGACGGTCTCCAGGCCGTCGCTCCGCATCCGCCGGGGCAGGTGGCGCACGAGGGCGCTCGCCGCGTCGCCAACCGCGGCGGAGCACACCGCGCGTTGCAGCACGGGGGTGAGGAGGGCGCCGAAGAACTCGTCCGCGATGACCCGCAGCTGCTCTTCGCACTGCTCCGCTTCCTCTGCCGACCTGGGCGCTGGAGCACGCGCCTCAAACTCCAGCGCCCGCCGGAGGGCAGTGCGCAGGTGGACGGGAATGTTGCCAAGATCGATCTCGCGGCTCGGGGTGTCGATGGTCTTGTCCATTTCAACGCACCATCATGGGCAGTCCGAGCCGTAATGTCCAGGACCACCCTCCCCGTCTGTCCGAAGACCGGCTCAATCTCCCCCAGCCTCACAGTCCATCTTTGCCTACACACTGCACTGCTCCGGGAAATCGGGAATGCGCCCGATTGAGACTGAACGGGCGGAAGAAGAAGCGCCGGACGACTACCCCGAAGACTGGAGGCCGTCGCGAAGAGAGGTCGACGGCGTGCACCAGATGTTCGATGACCTTCGAAATCATCTGATGGAGACCTGATTGGCGTGCGCGAGACGAGCGTACCGGTACCGTCAGTTGGGAGCACGGAATGGGAGGTCTGGCGTGCGTCCTCACTCCAGCGCCAGCGCGATCAGCCCCGCGTCGTTGGCCGCCCCGTAGGCCATCACGATGAACTGCCGGCCGTCCTGCAGGTAGGTCATCGGCGTGCCGGTGGGCGCCGCGTCGAGTTGTAGGGCGCGGATCGTCTCTCCCGTCGCCTTGTCGAAGGCGAGCAGGTACGGCGTTGTCGACAGTCTGCGAGGGTTGACCGGCGAGTCGGCGTCGCGGGTGATGAAGCCGAGGTCCGGGCTGTCTCGGCGTCCGCGGAAGCCGAGAAACAAGAGGGACTTCGTGAGCAGCGGCCCGGTATAGGAGCCGCCGCCGAGCGGGCCGGGGTCGGGAACCCCCTGGTCGATGACCGCCTGGCGCGGCCCGTCGCCGAGAGGAACCATCCAGGTGCGCGTCCCTTCGTTCAGGTCGAAGGCGCTCAGACGGACGTAGGGCGGTTTCCAGAGAGGCAGGCCTTGCGGGCCGCGCAGGCCGCCGGAACGCGTTCTGCGGTAGCGGAAGTCGGAAGTGCCCGGTTCCGGAGGCGCGAGCAGCACCACGCTGGGCTGCGTGCGTGAGGGGACGTACAGCCAGCCGGTCTCGGGATCGACCGCCGCGCCGTGCCAGTTGGCGCCGCCGATGGCGCCGGGCATGAGGATCGTGCCGCGCTTGCCGGCGTCGCTCTCCGCGGTGATCGGCTCGAACAGCGGCCCGTAGGTGAATTCCTCCAGGATCTCCACCGCCTCGGCCCGCAGCTCCGGCGTGAAGTCGATCAGGCTGTCGATCGACACGCCCTGGCGGTCGAACGGCGGCGGCTTCGTCGGGTGCGGTTGCGTCGGCGAGGTGCGCTCCCCCGGTACGGTCGTCTGCCGGACCGGCCGTTCCTCGATCGGCCAGACCGGCTCCCCGGTGACGCGGTCGAAGACGTAGGTGTACGCCTGCTTGGTCACCACCGCGACGGCCTCGATCGGCCGTCCGTCGACCACGAGGTCCACGAGCACCGGGGCCGCCGTGGCGTCGTAGTCCCAGAGCCCGTGGTGGACGAACTGGAAGTGCCAGACCCGCTCGCCGGTCGCCGCGTCCACGCAGACGATGCTCTCGGCGAAGAGGTTGTCGCCGAGCCGGTGGCCGCCGTAGTAGTCGTTGGTCGGCGTGCCGATCGGCAGGTAGACGTAGCCGAGCTCCGGATCGGCGGTCAGCATGCCCCAGGCGTTGGTCGCGCCCGAGGACTCCCAGGAGCCGTTCTCCCACGTCTCGTTGCCGAACTCGCCCGGCTGCGGGATGGTGTGGAACTCCCACAGCTCCTCGCCGGTCCGCACGTCGAAGCCGCGCACGTCCCCCGGCGCGTCGAGCTGGAACCGGGGACCGTCGAACACCACCGAGCCGAGTACGACGACGTCGCCGACCACGATCGGGACCGACATGAGCTGATAGTCGCGCCGCGGGATCGGCCGGCGCAACCCCTGCGTGGCGTCGATGGCCCCGTCGGCGCCGAAGTCGGCGATCGGCCGCCCGGTGCGGGCGTCCAGTGCCCACAGGTAGGCGTTGCCGGTGGGCAGGAAGACGCGCGCGTCCCGCCCGTCCGACCAGTAGGCCACGCCCCGCGAGTTGAATCCGGTGTTCGCGGGTCGCTCGCCCTCCCAGCTACCGGGGTCGAACGTCCACAGCGTCTCGCCGGTCGCCGCGTCTATCGCGGTGGCCTGCGACAGCGACGTCTTGATGTAGAGCACTCCGTCGACCAGTACCGGCGTCGACTTGAAGGCGTCCGGCAGCGCCGGCAGCGTCCTGCGGTTCGCGGTGACGATGGGGTTGTCGGGCGACGCCCAGCGCCAGGCGACGCGGAGGCGCTCGACGTTGTCGCGGTCGATCTCGTCGAGCGGCGAGTACTTCGTGCTGCCGTGGTCACCCCCGTAGGCGGGCCACTGTCCGTCCGGCGCGCCCTGTTGGGCGGCGGCCGGGGAGCACGAGAGCAGGGCAGAGGTCACGACGGCGGCGGTGATGCGTGATGACATGCCCCATTATGCGCCCGCGCCGGACCGTTGACGCCTTTCGGCAGCCGCGCGCGGACCGAACGGGGTAACCTCAAGGACAGATGACGCGCTCCTCGGGACACGAGAGGGACCAATGGCCATCGACAGCGTTACGAAGCTCCGTGCCGTCTACCCGCGTCCTCCCCGCGCACGGTCCGGGCTCAAGGTGCTGGACCGTCTGGACGTCCACTGCCGCAACTTCATCGCCCTGTCCCCACTCTGCGTGATCAGCTCGTCCGGCGCGGACGGGCGTACCGACGCATCGCCGCGGGGGGACCCGCCCGGATCCCTGGCCCACGTGCTGGACGAAAAGACGCTGCTGCTCCCCGACCGGCCGGGAAACCGCCAACTGGACACGTTGGCGAACCTGGTGGAGCGTCCCCACGTGGGCCTGGTGTTCTTCGTGCCGGGCTTGAACGAGACCCTGCGGATCAACGGGCGCGTGGAGATCGTCACCGAGCCGGAACTCCTGGCGCCGCTGGCGATCCGGGACAAGCTCCCCATCCTGGTCCTCAAGGTGACCGTGGAAGAGGCATATCTCCATTGCGCCAAGGCTCTCATCCGGGCCCGGATCTGGGAACCGGAGGCGCGGGTCGAACGCTCCCGGTTCCCGACCTACGGGCAGGTGCTGGCCGATCAGATCGCGGGCGCCGACGCCGTCGAGATCGACGCCGACTCGGCGGAGAGCGCCAGGACCGAACTCTATTGACCCCGACTCGGGGTAGCGGGCGGAGCACCGCGGTGCCCGCGGGGTGAACGCCTCGTCGCTCGAACGGCGCGGTGCTCTTGCCACGGCCGGGATCCCGGACTCAGGGAGCCGGCTCGATCCGCAGCAGCGCCCCGTCCTCGACGTGGTCGGTCAGCACGTAGAGCAACCCGTCGGGGCCCTCACGCACCTCCCGGATGCGCTGGTGCAGCTCGGTCAGCATCAGCTCGCGCCGCAGCTCCTCCATGTGCTCGTTGAAGACGATGCGCTGCAGGTGGCCCGTGCCCGGGATCCCGCCCATCTGCAGGGATCCGACGAACAGGTTGCCCTTCCACGCGGGGAACTGGTCCCCGGTGTAGACGGCCATGCCGGCCGCCGCGATGGCGGGTAGCCAGACCACGAGCGGAGACTCGTAGCCGTCGCGGGTCGGATGCTCGGACACCCGCGCGCCCGGATAGAGGCGCCCGAAGCTCATCAGCGGCCAGCCGTAATTGTGCCCCGGCAGCAGCTCGTTGAGCTCGTCGCCGCCGTTGGGACCGTTCTCGTGCTGCCAGATGTTCCCGGTCTCGGGGTGCAGGATGAGGCCGAGCGTGTTGCGATGGCCGATGGTGAAAATCTCCGGCCGATGGCCCGGCTCGCCTACGAACGGGTTGTCGTCCGGCACCGAGCCGTCATCGTTGAGGCGCAGGACCTTGCCGCGGAGGACCGAGGGGTCCTGCGGGGCGTCCAGGAGCACACCCTCCGGGGACATGATCCGGCCGCCGGTGGACATGTAGACCTTGCCGTCGCGGCCGAAGGCGACCCGACCGTTGAGTCCGGAGTTTCCGCCGTAGGGCGGGGTGACCACCAGGTTCTTCACGTCGCGGAGCGCGTGCCCATCCAGCCGGCCCCGCGCGAGGGCCGGCGAGCCGCGGCCGTCGTCGTGCCGCTTGGTGTAGGTGAGATAGACCAGCCCGTTGTCGGCGAAGTCGGGGTGGAGCGCCACGTCCATGAGGCCGCCGTTGCCGTCGGTTCGCACCTCCGGCACCCCGGTGATGGGTCGCGGGTCGAGCTTGTCGTCGCGTACCATGCGGAGCCAGCCGTCGCGCTCGACGATCAGCATCCCGCCGTCGGGCAGGAACGCGATGGACCAGGGATGCGACAGCCCCCCGGCCACGACGCTGACGCGGATCTTGTGCTGCTCGGCGGTATCGATAACCCACGGGCCGTCGCCCAGCGGCGGCACCGGCACGCCGATGGGATCCTCCTCCTGGGCGTAACCGACCGTGAGCAGGCAGAGCAGCAGAGGCGCCGCCAGGAGTACCGAAAGTCTGACCTTCATGCCAACCTCCCGCATGAGCCGAATCCGGCTCCGTGAATCACTCTCGTTCTCTCACTCCGCTACTCCAGCGGGAGGAGCGGCTCCACTCCCTCCGGCAGTTGCTGGTCGAAGGCGGCCAGTACCGCCGCGTCCGCCGCGTGGGCGCCCATCAGGCCGATGACGTCCACCAGGTCCTGCACGCCGAACGCTTCCTCTGCCCGAGCGTAGGTCTCCGCGCTGACGTTGTGGTCGCCGAACAGCTCACGGCCGAAGGCAATCAGGGTGGCGTCCTTTGCGTCGACGCCCTCCAACGGCTGCCCGTGGCGGACGACGTCGATGAGCTCCGCCTCGACACCGGCCTCGAGGGCCTTCGGCTCGTTCATGGTCCAGTCGTACTGCGAATCGTGCGCGCGCGCCGTCACGAGGATGGCGAGTTGCATCAGCCGGCGTCCGACGCGCTCCTCCAGTGTCTCCTGTCCGGCGCCGTAGCCGCGGATGACCCCCGGCCCGATCCCCGACGGCGACAGCATGCGCCCGTAGAGCTCCGCCACCGAGGTGCGGCTCGACGCGCTGAGCAACGGCAGACGGCTGCGCGAATCGGGGTGGATGTCGTCCGGATGGGTGAACGGCAGCGGCAGCGATTGGCGCCAGCCGGCCGGCATTCGCTGGTTGAATCCCGTCAAGGTGGCCGCGGTGCTCGCGTAGCGGCCCATCACGTCGATGACGTCGACCAGATTCGTCTTGCCCAGCAGGGCCAGGGCCCGCGCGTAGGTGTCGGCGCTCAGCGCCCGCGTCCCGAACAGCTCCCGGCCGACCTCGATGATGATCGCCTCGCGGTCGCTCATGCCGGTGATCGGATTGCGGTGCCGCACGATGTCGATGATCTCCTCGTCGAGGCTGACCGCAATCGCCTCGAGCTCGTGCAGCGCCCACTCGTACGGCTGATCGTACTCGCGCGCCGTCGTCAGAATCGTCAACTCCGTCAATTGCCGTCCCATCGGCGCCTCGAACCGCAGGCTTGCGCCCGACCCGTGAAGCCGCAGGGCCGCGGCGCCGCTGGGGGCGCCGTCCGGGCTCGCCACCGCCGCGTCGTACGCCGCGCGGCGCGCGGCATCGAGCTCCTCCCGATCGATGGGCGGCAGGCGGCTGCGGGACTCGGGGTTGACGTCGTCGGGAAGCTGCCCGGCGTGCGCGGCCGGCAACCCGATCGGCAGGGAACCGACCAACGCGAGGACGACCGCCGCCTGTATCCATCGCCTCATGCCCGCCTCCTCATATCTCGAACGGTGGTTGACCGCAGGGAGAGCCATCATAACCCCTCGCCATCCGGATAGCGCACGACGGCGCCGGACGCGGCCCCGGACCGTCTTCCCGCGTGGGGGGTGGTCACGGGTCGACGACCGCGATCCCCTCGATCTCCAGCAGCGCGCCGTCCGCGAACAGCGACTGGATGCCGAGCAGCGTCGCCGCCGGCACCGTCTCGTCGGGGAAGCCGTGCGCCTGGCGCGCCGCGTCGACCGCCGCGAAGTCGCCCCGGGTGTACTCCGGCATGTAGATGACGACCTTGAGCAGGTCTTCCGGTCCCGCGCCGGCCGCTTCCAGGCGCCGCCGCAGGTTGGCGTAGACCTGGTCGGCCTGGTCCTCGAGGGAATCGCCCGGTTGGCCCACCTGGCCGGAGACCTGCACGACCTTGGAACCCGCGCCGCGCGCCGTCACCACCTGCGTGAAGCCGGTGGCCGGATCGATGAACTCCCGCTCGACGGCGTTGCCGTCCACGCCGACCACCGCGATGCCGTCGATCTCGATCCGGTACTGCTCGGCCACCAGGGCCGGAATCCCGAGCAGCGTGCTCGCCGGCATATCGGCCAGCACCAGCGCCGCCTCGCGGCCCGCGCGGTAGGCCGGCAGGTCCGTCTCGGGATCGAAGTCGACGATGTAGGTGGTGGCCTTGACCAGGTCCGCGAGCGACGCGCCCGCAGCCTCCAGCCGCTGGGAGACGCGCTCCCATACGGCCGCGGTCTGCGCCGCGAGGTTGTCGCCGGCCCCGACGTGTCCGGCCACGTAGACCGTCCTCACGCCGTGCGCCGTCACCGCCACCGCGCCGCTGAAGCCGTTCGACGGGGCGAAGCGCTCGATCTGCAGGTCGGCGCCCGGCTCGGCCACCACCGCGATCGCCTCGATCTCGACGCGCAGGGGCTCGGCGAAGAGCTCCCGGACGCCGATCATCGTACTGGCCGGCCACTGGTCCTCCTCGGGGAAGGTCGCCAGCCGCACCTCGGAGATCACCGGATACTGTTCGGGCAGGAAGTCCTTGACGAAGATCCGGATCTTGACCACGTCGCCCGGCGTGGCGCCCGCCTGCTCCAGGCGCCGCACGACCCCCGCGAACGCCGATTCGACGTGCTCCCGCAGCGTGTCGCCCTGGCCCACCTGCCCGGAGACGAAGATCCTCCTGACCCCGGCGTTGGTCGTGGTCACGACCTGCGTAAAGCCGCCGGCGGGGTCGATGTACTCGACCTGCGCCGCGGCGGCGAGCGGCATCGCGCACGCGATCAGTGCGACGAGGATGGAAATCCGAAGTCTGCGCGCCATGGTCGTTCCTCCACGGGTCTCGCGGGTGCTCGTGCGTCCCGGGGCCCCGGCAGGATGATAGGGCGGAACCGGTACTCAATCAACGAGAGTCTGTGCGCCGGCCGGCGGCCGATCAGTAGGCGGATCCGCGGTGCGAGGCGGCGACCATCAAGACGACACGTTCGTCGTCGTCCATCTCGTAAAAGAACCTCCAGGACCCGATCCGATAACGCCACGTCTCCGGCGCGTAGCCTTTCAGCTTGCGGATGTGCTGACCGAAGTGGGGGTGCTCGCGGAGCCGCGGGTACACCGCCCTGCGGAGCTTCTCGACGACCCCTTCGTGGCCGGAAATGGCAATCGATTGCGGATCCTTCCCGAACTGCTGCGTTTCGAAGATCCGGTATTCACTCAACGAAGTGGCCCTTGCGCAGGCGGGCCTGTCGAGAACCGGTCCTCAATCTGCGGATCAGCGCGTCGTTGCCCAGATTCTCTGCCATTTCCGCGTCGTCGACGAACTGCGCCTCCCTGATCCGCGCGAGTGCGGCGGTCTCGATGAGGTTCGACAAGGGTCGCCGCTCGGCCGCCGCGGCCTCCCGCAATTCCTCGTAGACGTCCTCCCTCAATCGCAGCGTGACGGTTCTGGCCATGCTTCGCCTGTATTCTTCTGTATTCTATCAGTTTCACCCTGGCAGTCGAAATCGACTCCCGTCGAGCCGTTCGTGAGCAGGGCGGCGACGGTGAGTTCGTGTCGAAGACGATCGGTCACGACACGATCTTGAAGACGTCTTCGTCGCTGCAGATGCCCTGCGACCGGGCTTCCGGCGCGAGATCGAGCCGGGCTGCTTCGAACGCGCCCAGCAGATCTTCCGCATCGAGCGCCCGCTGAACGTACTGCCTGAGAGTGAGCTCTTCCGCGCGGGCTCGGGCCTCCAGCTTCCTTCGGGTGCCTTTGGGCACGCGGATCGTGATGACTTCCTGCATGTGTATGACTGTGTCATATCGTAGAAGCCCAGTCTGTCGGGGGCCCTGGAGTTCTCCATGGGACGAGGGTCGCTCGCCGGGTCGCCTTCGGCTCCGTGAGACCCAGCCGCACGTGTTCCCAGACACCGCGCAAGACCGGGGCCGATTCACACCTCTAATCGGCCTCCACATGGCCTTTCGGAGAGGGGCGAGAAGCAGGAGTCCGACCAGACGCTGAACTCGAAGTGTATTTCGAATTCATCATCTCCCTGCATCAGGTCTTCCGCACCTTCCGGAGGATGCGTCTTGTCCGCCTCGGCGTTCTGCTCCAGTTCCGCTATGTGGTTTCTGAGCTTGAGGATTTCCGCGACCGTGGACTCCGCAGGAACCCTGTCCGCGCGCACCCACCCGATGGCAGGATGACGCTTGATGGTTGTGGTCAATCCGACGATGACCTTGGCCTTGAGGTCGTTCCGCGGTCGTCCAGTATGCGCACGTGTGCTTATCTTCGACCCGTTGACGGAACTTCTTGAGCTTTCCCAGGACTCGGTGGCGGTCTCGGTCTTGTCACGGGGAAGATTGTCCGGATTCTCGTGCAGCAGAGGGATGACAGGCTTCTTCTGGCTCACAGCATAGTCGTATTCCTTCTCGGTGTATCCGATGCCGGTTTCGTCCAGCGAGCCGTAGCGGCCGCCGAGGATGACGACGTAGTAGTCCGAACCGTCGATGATGTCCTTGATCAGCTGCCACGCGGCGTCATCTCCATTGCCCAGTCCGATGCTGTCGTATGCTCGTTCTCACTGCTTCGTCCCGAGGATGCGGGATACCGTTTCGTCGCCGAGGGTTCCTCATCCTGCCACGGTTCCCCTTCTTGCATTGACACGAAACAACAGGGATCGTATCGTGGATTCGGGATGGCTGCAAGGCGTTCACGCGAGGCAGCTTCGCCGCGTAGTCGCGCGCTGCCCGCATCGGGTATGAGGAGGGGCGAGCTGATGTCGACCCATCACTTCACACTGATCGTCGACGGCCCGGATGTTCAGAGCGATGCGGTCATCGATGCGCTGTACGAGGCGGGATGTGACGATGCGCTGATCGGTCGAACGGACGGTATCCAGTACGTCGAGTTCGATCGCGAGGCTTCGGGGGTCGTGGAAGCCGTCTTGTCGGCGGTCGCCGACATCGAGCGGGTGGATGGCGTCGAGGTCGTCCGGATAGCGGACGCCGGGCTGGTGTCGATGGCCGATATCGCCGCTCGTACCGGTCGTACGCGAGAGGGCGCGCGGCTGCTGGTGACGGGCGCGCGGGGTCCGGGTGGTTTCCCGCCGCCGGTTACCGATCCGCGGGGCCGGTACCGGCTGTGGCGCTGGTCGGACGTGGAACGCTGGTTGGCGGCGAGCCTCGGGGAGGAGACGGGGGCAGTTGAGGATCACGCGCTGGCCGCCATCAACGCCAGCCTCGAGCTCCGGCATCATGGGCACTGGCTCGACGCCGGTCGCCAGACCAGTCTGCGGGCGTTGGCGGGCCTGTAGGGGGCGAGGCCCCGGGGGCGTCCCAACAGCGACCGCAGCATCGCCGCCCCGCCGACTAGAATCTGGCGGAGGTGACGTTCAGGGACATGCTCGGAACGGCGCTGTCCATCGTGGGCCTCCTGGCGTTCTCGTGGCTCGCACTCGTGGCGCTGCTCGCCTTGCAGGAGCGCCGCCTCATCTTCTTCCCGACGCGGACCCTGGCCGCCGCGCCCGCCGACTTCGGGCTCCGCGCCGAGGAGCTGTCGATCACGGCCGCCGACGGGGTGTCGCTTCATGGCTGGTGGATCCAGGGGCGGGGCGACCGCGTGCTGATCTGGTACCACGGCAACGCCGGGAACATCGGCGACCGGCTGCACAACGCCCGCTGGTTCGTGGACCAGCTTGGCGTCGACGTGGTGCTCGTCGACTACCGCGGTTACGGCCGCAGCCGGGGGACGCCCGGCGAGGAGGGTGTCTATCTCGACGGGCTGGCCATCTACGACGCGGTGGCGGCCCGATCCGTGCGGGCGGATGACATCGTCCTGTTCGGGCGTTCGCTGGGGGGCGCGGTCGCGATCGAGACGGCGCTTCTGCGTCCCGCGGGCGCCCTGGTGCTCGAGTCGGTGTTCCGTTCGGTTCCGGCGCTGGCCCGCGAGCACTACTGGTTCGTGCCGAGCGCGGTCATCCGAACACGGATGGACAACGAGTCGAAGATCCGGCGGGTTCAGGCGCCGACGCTCCTGCTTCACGGCGACCGGGACGGCATCGTCCCGTTGGCGCACGGCCGGCGGCTGTTCGAGCTGGCCGCCCGGCCGGCGCGTCTTCATGTCATTGAAGGCGCCGGGCACAACGACACGTATCTCGTCGGCGGCGAGCCCTACGCCGGCGCATGGGCGGCGTTCTTGCGCGAGAGCCGGCGCCTCGACGACAGGTCGACCTCGTGACGAGCGTCGAGCCTCATCGAGACAGGGGCTGACGTGCGCCTCGCTACCGACCAGGGGTGGCATTGTGCTAACGTGAGCCCATGCGCATACACATAGCGCTGGACGATGCTCTCGTCGCGGAGCTCGACCGGCGCGCGGGCGCCCGCCGCCGCAGCGCCTTCATCAAGGCGTTGATCGAACGCGGACTGGAGGACGAGCGGCGCTGGGAGGAAATCGAGGCGGCGCTCGGTAGTCTGCCCGCTACCGGCCATGACTGGGACCACGATCCGGCGGCGTGGGTTCGGCAGCAGCGACGAGGCGATCACCGCCGGTCCGGTTGACGATGGCCCGCGTGCTGCTGGACTCGACGGTGCTCATCGACGCGCTTCGTGGGCGCGCTGCCGCGGAGCGCGTGGCCGGCCTGCGGCGCTCGGGCACCGAACCGTGGGCATGTGTCGTTTCCGTCGAGGAGATCTGGCGCGGGTTGCGGGAAGGCGAGGAGTCGCAGGCGCGCCGGCTGTTCAGTGGCCTGCGTCTGGCGCCGCTGGGTGTGTCCGAGGGCATTCGGGCGGGCAGTTGGCGTCGCACGTTCGCCCGGCGCGGCGTCACGATTCACCAGGCCGACTGCCTGATCGCCGCCGCCGCGGTCAGCGTCGGAGCCTCGCTGGCGACCGCGAACGTCGGCGACTTCCCCATGAGCGAGGTCGACGTTCAGCATTGGCCGGCCGGCCCGTAGTGGCTTGGTTCGATTGTCAAGTCTGCGCAAGGCAGCAATCGCCCAAGGGTACGATCGCATCCGATGTCGCAGCCGTTGGCAGACCTCAAGGCCCGGATTGCACGCGCCGTCGCGGGCATCGACGGAATCGGCACCGTTGTACTGTTCGGCTCGCAAGCGAGGGACCGGGCGCGGCCGAACAGCGACCTCGACGTCGCCATCCTGCCGACGCGAACGGATCCGACCGTCCGGCGCAAGCTGATCGCGCGCGCGTCCGCGGCGCTGGAGGGGCTCGTGCCGAGCGGCCGCGTCGACGTCGTGCTCATCGACGAGGCGCCCGAGCTGCTGCGGCACCGGATCTTCGCGTACGGCCGGATCGTGATACAGCACAATCCCGAGGACTGGCGGGCGTGGCGGGTCCGTACGATGCGCGAGCACGGCGACCGCGAAACTTATCGCCGCATGTTGCGGGAGGCTCAGCGCCGGCGCCTGCAAGAGGGGAGAACCGGTGGTCGATCGGGACGTGCTCTCGACTCGCTTGAACGCACTGGAAGGCTATCTCGCTGAGCTCCGCGCCTTCCGCCGCTATTCGCGCGAGGAGTTCGTGCGGGAGTCGGGCCTGCACCATCTCGCAGAGCGGTTCCTGCACCTCGCGTGCGAAAGCGTGCTCGATATGGCCCATCACGTGATCTCGGACGAGGGTTATCGGCAACCCGACAACTACCGCGACGCGATGACGGTGCTGGCGGAGCAGGGCGTGGTCGAGGCGGAACTGGCGCGCCGGTTGCGCGACTGGATGGGATTTCGCAACGTGCTGGTGCACTCGTACATCGGCCTGGATCACGGCCGCTCACACGACTTCATCTTGCGGGACCTCGGCGATCTCGAAGACTACGCCCGGGCGATGGCGAGTTTGCTGGCGTGAAGTGGCCGCCGCGCCGTTCCGCGCCGTTCTGCGATAATCGAGCCGCGAGGTTCGTGCCGGAACGATAGAGGGAGGCGGCCATCCAGACTGGAGAAGAGACTGTCCAGGCGCGGCAGGCGGTTGGCGAGCCGGCGAGCCGTACGTCGAGCAGCGAGCCGTACGTCGAGTTCGAGGGGGTCAGCAAGAGCTTCGACGGCCGCATCCGCGTGGTGCGCGACCTCGACCTGCAGATCCGCAGGGGTGAGTTCCTCACCCTGCTCGGGCCGTCCGGATCCGGCAAGACCACCTGCCTGATGATGCTCGCCGGCTTCGAGACGCCGACGGCGGGCGCCATCCGCATCGGCGGACGCGCCATGCAGCAGGTGCCGGCCCGGCAGCGCGGCATCGGCATGGTGTTCCAGAACTACGCGCTGTTTCCGCACATGACGGTGGGGGAGAACCTGTCGTTTCCGCTGGAGGTGCGCGGCATCGAGCCGGAGCGGCGCCGCGAGCGGGTGCGGCGCGCCCTGCAGCTCGTGCGGCTCGAGGGGCTGGAGGCACGCCGGCCGGGCCAGCTCTCCGGCGGCCAGCAGCAACGCGTGGCGATTTCCCGCGCCCTGGTGTTCGAGCCGGAGCTGGTGCTGATGGACGAGCCGCTCGGCGCCCTCGACCGGCGCCTGCGCGAGGAGCTGCAGTACGAGATCCGGCGCATCCACCGCGACCTGGAGGTCACCGTCCTGTACGTCACCCACGACCAGCAGGAGGCGATGGTGATGTCGGACCGCGTCGCCGTGTTCCGGGCGGGACGCATCGAGCAGATCGCGTCGCCGGAGGCGCTCTACGAGGAGCCGGAGCGCGCCTTCGTGGCCCGCTTCATCGGCGAGAACAACCGCCTCCACGGCCGCGTCGCGAGCATCGACCAAGACGGCATCTGCACGGTCGACGTCGGCGGCGAGACCGTGCAGGCGCTGCGCGTCGCCCCGTGCGGTCCGGGCGACGCGACGACGCTGTCCATCCGTCCCGAGCGCGTGGCCATTGCACCGGAGCGGGGCTTGTACAGCAACGAGTTCGAGGCCGGCATCGAGGACATCACTTTCCTGGGCGACCACCTCCGCCTGCGTGTCACCGTCTGCGGCCGGTCGGACTTCGTCGTCAAGATCCCGAACATGGTGGGTCACGGTGCGGTGATCGAAGGCGACCGGATCCGGCTCGGCTGGACGCCGACCGACTGCCGGGTCCTGGACGCCGACGACGAAGAGGGCGCACTATGAGCAACGGCCGCGGCCGAACGCGACCGGGAGTACCGCCGCACGGGCCCGCGTCGGCGTTACTCGTCCGATCCGGGGTAGTCATTCGTTCAGCGGCGTGTCTGGTTGTGTTGTCGGCGCTGGCCCTCCTGGCGTCCGATTGCGCCCCCGCCGGCACGTCGCTGACCGTGATCTCCTGGGGCGGTTCCTACGGACAGGCGGTCACCAAGGCCTACCTCGAACCCTTCGCGGCCGCCACCGGCATCGACGTCCGGCTCGACGACTACAACGGTGGGCTGGCCCAGATCCGCGCGCAGGTCGAGACCGGCAACGTCCACTGGGACGTCGTCGACTTCGAGATGGCCGACGCGGTGGCCGGCTGCGACGAGGGCGTCCTGGAACCGATCGACGTCGCGATCCTCGCGCCGGCGTCGGACGGCACCCCGGCGGCAGAGGACTTCCTGCCCGACACCCTGGCGGAATGCGGCGTCGGAATGCTGTTCTATTCCACCGTCTACGCCTACAACGCCGAGCGCCTGGAGGGCGAGGCGCCGTCGACGATGGAGGACTTCTTCGATCTCGAGCGCTTCCCTGGCCGGCGCGGCATGCGCCGGGTGCCGTTCGTGAACCTGGAGTTCGCGCTGATCGCCGACGGTGTGCCGGTCGACGAGGTCTACGCCGCGCTCGACACGCCCGAGGGGCTGGACCGCGCCTTCCGCAAGCTCGACACCGTCAAGGACCAGGTGGTCTGGTGGGAGGCAGGGGCGCAGCCGCCGCAGATGCTGGCGGACGGGGAGGTGGCGATGAGCACCGCCTTCAACGGCCGCATCTTCAACGCGCAGGTGCTCGAGGACCAGCCGTTCGAAATCGTCTGGGACGGCCAGGTCCTGGACGTCGGCCCCATCGGCATCGTCGCCGGTACGCCCGATCTCGAACCGGCCCTGGAGCTGGTGAAGTTCGCCACCCGCGCGAGCTCGATGGCCGCCGTCGGCCGCTACATCGCCTACAGCCCCGTGCGGCGCTCCGGCCTGCCGCTCATCGGCAGGCACGCGGAAGTCGGCATCGATATGAACCCCCACATGCCGACGTTTACCGGCAACCTGGGCCGCACCCTGCAGAACGACTGGCTGTGGTGGAGCGACAACATGGACGACATGAACGAGCGCTTCAGCGCATGGTTGGCGCGTTGACCCGGCCGCAGTTGCGCGCCGCCGGCCCATGGGTGTCCAGCGAAGCATCGAAGCTGATCTTGACGCGGCGATAGAGTGCGAACAAAAATGTACGCGCGTCTTCTGAAGACTCGGACCGTGTTGCCGGATTTGCGACGTGACCGGGCGGCAGTTCATCACGAGGGTACGGAGGTGGGCTCGTGTGCGGAACCTCGACGTGCGCTTTGTGGCTTCGGAAGGGTCGGGCTCGCACGGAACGCTGTACGCGGGCAAGCGTCGAACGACGGTCAAGGATCGAAAGAAGGAAATCGGAAAGGGACTGCTGAAGAAGATGCTGTCAGACCTCGGCATCGAAGAGCACGAGTTCTGATGAGGCCCCGGACAATGTTGATTCATCTGCTCGATCTGGGGGGCGAACGCATGCTCGATACGTTCAACTACCACGCTGAGATCGAACGGGACGCTGACGGTCGGTACGTCGTGACGTTCCCGGACTTCGGCTGGGGCGCTACGGACGGTGCGACCCGGGAAGAGGCTCTAGCCGAGGCCAAGGATTTGCTGCGGGAACTGATCGCAGCGACGATTCGCGAGGGCGAAGCCCTGCCCGCACCGTCCCGAGCGGGCAGACGAAGACCGCTGGTGGTGCCGCCCGTACAGGTCGCGCTCAAGGCGGCTCTCCATGAGGCCTACCGCCAGGCGGGCATCTCACAGCGCAGGCTGGCGCGGGAGCTGAACGTCGCCGAGAGCGCCGTGCGGCGCATGCTGAATCCCGACCATCCGACGAAAGCCGCGACGATAGACAACGCGCTGCGGCAGTTGGGCAAGCGCATCACGGTCACGGTCGTCGACGCCGCCTGACCCTCTGTGGGGGTAGTCTTTGGCCAGCCGATGAGCTTCACTGATCCGATCATCGCCGAAATCCGGGCCGTGCGGGACGAGCACGCCGCTCGCTTCGGCTACGACGTCCAAGCGATATTCGACGACATTCGCGCCAGCGAGAGGGCTTCCGGCCGCACGTACGTCCGGTACCCACCCAGGCGCGTAGTCGTTGACGCCGAAGATCGAGCTGGTCCTGCGGGAGCGTCCCCGCGCGAGCAATGACACGCAGGCGGCACGCAGTCGTGGGTACGGGTACCGCGCAGGACGCCGGCCGGGCCGACCTTGAGAAGCCCGCGACCAAGGCGGACCTGAAGGCCGTCGCCGCCGAACTCGTCTCGAAGGCGGTTCTCTGTCGTGACCGTGTTGGGTAGCGGTGAGAATGAAGGGGAGTGCACGTTGTTTGATCTGGAACACGGAAGCTGAAGAGCTTCCTGTGCGCTCACGATTCGGAGTATATATGGACTCGCCCCGCGCCGGTGGCCGGTACTTCATTGATCAACCGACCTACTATGGTTGGCGATACGAGAGCGATGAAGAGAGGGCGCGCCTGACATCGTGGTTGATCGATCAGCGTCGGATGGGCGAGGACTGTCCAGAAGTTACCCGTGGGGCACTCGAGGATGCACGGCGCCGGCACCCACTGACCGTGCACGAGCGCGCTGCCCGCCTTCTCCAGGCGGTCTCGTTGGAGCTGTCCGATATCGCGGACGTCTTTCAGAACCAGCAAGATGAATCGCATGTGGAAGTTCAACGCAGGTCGGCACACTCCGAGTCTCTTCGGATTCAGGAAATCAACTATTTGATTTCATACCTGGAGCATCGACATTGGATTGAGCGAGACGGTTCAAAACATCCAATAGCTCGGTATCGAATCTCCGTCGAAGGATACGCCCGGCTCGCCGAAATCGAGGAGGCCGTCACTGACTCGTCGAAGGCGTTCGTTGCCATGTGGTTCCACGATTCCATGAACGAGGTCTATGAGAACGCTATCCGACCTGCGGTCGAGGACGCGGGCTACGAACCCGTCCGAATCGACCGCGAGGAGCATCTCGACAAGATCGACGACGCGATTGTCGCCGCGCTGCGGCGCGCTCGCTTCGTTGTCGCGGACTTCACTTGCGGTGAGGACGGTGCGCGGGGCGGCGTGTACTACGAGGCAGGATTCGCGCATGGACGCGACGTGCCGGTCATTTTCTCGTGCCGTGAGGACGTGATCGAGAAGCTGCATTTCGACACGCGCCAGTATCCTCACATCGTGTGGGAACCAGAGAAGCTGGACGAGTTCCGTGACCGTTTGGCAACGCGCATCGGCGCGGTAATCGGCGATGGCCCACGAAAGAAGTGAACAAACGCGGCAGCGCATGGCTGGCGCGTTGACCCGGCCGCGGCTACGGGCGGCGGGGCTGGCCCTGCCGCTGATCGCCTTCATCGGCGTGACGTTCGTCGTGCCGCTGGCGACGATGCTGCTGCGCAGTGTCTACGACCCGGTGGTGGCGGACGCGCTGCCGGACACCATCGCGCTGCTGCGCGAGTGGGACGGCGAATCCGACCCCGGCGAGGCGGTGTACGCCGCAGCGGCGCGCGAGTTGCTGCAAGCGCGGGAGGCGCGGACGATCGGCCGGGTCGCGAGCCGCGTCAATCGGATTCGCGGCGGCCTGCGCAGCGTCCTCGTTCGAACCGGTCGCCGGCTGCTGGAGGTCCGCGACGGTCCGTGGCGGGAGGCGCTGATCGACGTCGACGCCGACTGGGGCGACCCGGCAACGTGGCACGCCATCCGCACCGCCGGCGACCGGTTCACAACGCGCCATTACCTGAACGCGATCGACCTGCAGCGCCTGCCGGACGGCGGCATCGCCCGCCAGCCGCCGGAACGGCGCATCTATCTGGCGCTGTTCTGGCGCACCTTCATCGTCAGCCTCAGCATCACGGTGCTGTGCTTGGTGCTGGGGTATCCGGTCGCCTACCTGATTGCGCACGCGCCGCCGCGTCGGGCGGGACTGCTCCTGGCCCTGGTGCTGGTGCCGTTCTGGACGTCGCTGCTGGTGCGGACCACCTCCTGGATCGTGCTGCTGCAGAGCCAGGGGGTGGTCAACGACCTGCTGGTGGCGCTCGGCGTGATCGGCGACGACGGCCGGCTGGCGATGATCTACAACATGACCGGCACGGTGGTGGCGATGACCCACATGCTGCTGCCGTTCATGGTCCTGCCGCTCTACTCGGTGATGCGCACCATCCCGCCGCGGCAGATGAGCGCCGCCGAATCGCTGGGCGCCAGCTTCCCACTGGCCTTTTGGCGCGTCTACTGGCCGCAGTCGCTGGCCGGCGTGGGGGCGGGCTCGCTGCTGGTGTTCATCCTGGCCATCGGCTACTACATCACTCCCGCGCTGGTGGGCGGCCAGAGCGGGCAGCTCATCTCGAACTTCATCGCCTACCACATGCAGACCTCGCTGAACTGGGGGCTGGCCGGCGCGCTGGGCGGGATCCTGCTGGCGTGCGTCATCGGGCTCTATCTGCTCTACGACCGGGTGGTCGGCGTCGAGCGCATGAGGCTGGGATGAGCCTGACGGACGCCGCGGTTCGGTTCGGCGCAGGTCGGCTCGCGCACCGCGTCGCCTGCGGGCTGATCTTCGCGTTCCTGGTGGCGCCGATCCTGGTCATCGTGCCGCTCAGCTTCAACGCCGAGCCGTACTTCACCTTCACCGACGGAATGCTGCGCCTCGATCCGGAGGCGTACTCGCTGCGCTGGTACCGGCAGGTCCTCGACGACGGGGCGTGGGCGCGGGGGCTCGCCAACAGCCTGCTCATCGGCGTCGCGGCCACGGTGCTGGCGACGGCCCTCGGCACCCTCGCCGCGCTGGGGCTGTCGAGCCGCGCCATGCCGGCCCGGCACCTCGCGATGGGGCTGCTGATCTCGCCGATGGTCACGCCGCTGATCATCTCGGCGGCGGGGATGTTCTTCTTCTACTCGACCCTCGGGCTGTCCCAGACGCACCTCGGGCTGATCCTGGCCCACGCGGCGCTCGGCACCCCGTTCGTCGTCATCACCGTCACCGCGACGCTGTCCGCCTTCGACACGAACCTGACGCGGGCCGCGGCCAGCCTCGGCGCGGGGCCGCTGACCACCTTCCGCCGCGTGCAGCTTCCGCTGATCGCACCCGGCGTGGTCTCCGGCGCCCTCTTCGCCTTCGCGACCTCGTTCGACGAGGTGGTCGTGGTGCTGTTCATGGCCGGCGAGAACCAGCGCACGATCCCGCGGCAGATGTGGGCCGGGATTCGCGAGCAGATCAGCCCCGCCATGCTGGCCGTGGCGACCTTCCTGATCGTCTTCGCGGTGCTGCTGCTGTGTACCGTCGAGTGGCTGCGGCGGCGGGCGGGACGGCCGGCTGCGGCGTGACGGCCGTGCACGGTGCAGAAATTCCCCGCCTGATGAACCAGCTTCGCTAAACGGCGTCATGCGCCGGAAGGCACCGCCGTCTGTGGCGAATCGCCACTTCTTGTCCGTGGCCTGATCACGAACTCCAGATCGGAGTCCAGCACCTCCGCAACCCGCACCATCGTCAAGTGCAGACCGAGAGGCGCGGAGATCGGCCGCCGGAGCTTTGTTGCCATGTTCCTCCAGCATCTCGACCGCACCACCGGTCGCGAGTCCGCACGTCCATCTCAGCCTTACTCACGCCACCTTCCACGCTCCGCTCGTGCCCGAATAGAGGCGGCCGCGAATAGTCCGGGCTGCAGCCCGTATGGATTCTATGTGGACGCCCTACGAATGGCGGACGTGGTGCAGGGGACGCGGCGATCGGCCGCGTGCTGTAGGCGTTCTCCAGCCCCTGATGCGACGCCGAGGCCGACCTGAGCGGAGAAAGAGAGCGGACCGAGATGAATGATGATCTGGCCCCGTTGATTCAGCTGCAGGACGTTCGAAGGTCTTCCATACGGACGAGGTCGAGACCCACGCCCTCGACCAGGTGAGCCTGGCCATCCACCCAGGTGAGTACATCGCGATCTCCGGGCCGTCCGGTTGCGGCAAGTCGACCCTGTTGTCGATTCTCGGCCTGCTCGACACGCCGACGGCCGGTGACTACACGCTGAACGGCTACCCGGTGGCGCAGCTCAGGCAGTCGGACCGGGCACGGACGCGCAACCGGGAGATCGGCTTCATTTTCCAGAGTTTCAACCTGATCGGCGACCTGACGGTCTACGAGAACGTGGAGCTTCCGCTTATCTACCGCGGCATGCGGCCGGCGGAGCGCCGCGAGCGGGTCGAGCAGGCGCTCGAGAAGGTGGAGATGGCGCACCGCGCGAAGCACCTGCCGAGCCAGCTCTCCGGGGGGCAGCAGCAGCGGGTGGCGGTCGCGCGCGCGGTGGCGGGGCAGCCGTCGATCCTGCTCGCGGACGAGCCGACCGGGAACCTCGACTCGAAGAACGGCGAGGCGGTCATAGGGCTGCTTCGGACGTTGCACGACGAGGGGTCGACGATCTGCATGGTGACCCACGACCCGCGGTATGCCGAGCACGCCCAGCGGGAGATCCACCTGTTCGATGGCCGGATGGGGGGGGCGTGATGGTCACCGTCCAAGCCGAGATCCTGACGAAGAAGCGTCACCCGCTTGGTACCGTCCATCCGCCACCTGACCACGGCCTCGATGGGAACCGCCCGTCGTCGGGAATGGACATCGCCAGACCGGACCTCGCGCGGAAGAGGAAGATGCGCCAAGGGGCGTACGCGGTCCTCGCGACGGTGGTGATCCTGCTGGTCACGCTCGGGGTGCAGCGGCTGCAGCCGGCGGCGCCGCGCGTCGACCGGAACACGGTCTACATCGACACGGTGCGGCGCGGCCCGATGGTGCGGCAGGTGCGGGGGACGGGAACGCTGGTTCCCGAGGAGATCCGCTGGATTCCGGCGACGACGGAGGGGAATGTCGAGCGGATCGTCATCGACCCCGGGGCGGAGGTGACGCCGGAGTCGGTGATCGTGGAGCTGAGCAACCCGGAGCTGGAGCAACAGGCGCAGGAGGCGGAGCTGAACCTGCGGACGGCGGAGACGCGCTACGAGAACCGGCGGGTGGAGCTGGAGAGCGACCTGCTGCTGCAGCGGGCGACGCTGGCGAGCGTGGAAGCGGCGCTGACGATGGCGCGGTTGGAGGCGGACGCGGACGCGGAGCTGGCGAAGGACGGTCTGGTGTCGGGTCTGCAGTTGCAGCGGACGCAGGCGACGGAGCGGGAGCAGGAGACGCGGTTCGCTCTGGGGCAGGAGCGGCTGCGGCTGTCGGAGACGACGATGGCGGCGAAGCTCGCGGTGGAGCGTTCGGAGGTGGACCGGTCGCGTGCGCTGCGGGAGTTGCGTCGGGACCAGGTGGCGGACCTGCGGGTGCGGGCGGGGATGGCGGGCGTGTTGCAGCAGGTGCCGCTGGAAGAGGGGCAGCGGGTGACGGCGGGGGCGAACCTGGCGCGGGTGGGGGATCCGACGGTGCTGAAGGCCGAGCTGCGGATCGCGGAGACGCAGGCGAAGGACGTGCAGATCGGGCAGTTGGCGTCGGTGGACACGCGGAACGGAGTGATTGCGGGGCGTGTGGTGCGGATCGACCCCGCGGTGGAGAACGGGACGGTGACGGTGGACGTGACGCTGGAGGAGGAGCTGCCGCGGGGCGCGCGTCCCGACCTGACGGTGGACGGGACCATCGAGCTGGAGCGATTGGACGACGTGGTCTACGTGGGGAGGCCGGTGTTCGGGCAGGAGGAGAGCACGGTCAGCCTGTTCCGTCTCGACGCGGAAGGGGGCGACGCGGCGCGGACGCACGTCCGGCTCGGGCGGGCGTCGGTGAACACGATAGAGGTCCTCGAGGGGCTCGATCCCGGCGACCAGGTGGTGCTGTCGGACATGTCGGCCTGGGACGAGTTCGACCGTGTCCGGCTCGACTGACGGGTGTCGCGGGCACTGCCCGGACTGGGTTGCGAGCTGCCGCCGCACGAGCGTGACGAAGCTCACTGAACGACGGAGGCCCCAGGTGCGAACGTTTGGAGGTGCCTTGTGAGAATGCACATGCAAGTCTGGTCCGATGCTCATGTCGCCGCTCGAACGCTGCTACGGTCCCCCGGGTTCTCGCTCACCGCCCTCCTGACCCTCGTGGTCGGCATGAGCGCGACCACCCTCGCGTTGACTGCCGTCAACGCCGTGCTGCTCAAACCGCTCCCGGTCCGAGCACCCGATCGGGTCGTCGGCATCACGACCGTCGGAGAGCTGGCGGTCCTGCGCAAGGAACCGGTGGGATTCGGTGACTACGCGGATCTCGCTCGCGACGTCGCCGCCTTCGGATCCGTGGTCGCACACCGCCGCATGGGATCGGTGGTCGGCGCCGGACTGGACCGCAGGATCGCAATCGGCGAACAGGTCTCCCCCAACTACTTCACCACGCTCGGCGTGTCGTTCCCACTCGGACGGCCATTCGATGAAGCCGACCAGCCGGGCGCGGTGGTCGTTGTCGGTCACGCCGCGTGGCGCCGGCACTTCGGGACCGATCCCCGGATCATCGGCCGGGAGGTGGCGATCGGCGACCGACGACGAACGGTCGTCGGGATTGCCCCGGAGGGGTTCACCGGGTTGTTTCGAGGGGTCGCGCCAGAATTCTGGCAGCCACTCGACGACGCCGGCGGGGAGTCGGCCGACGACCGCGGACAACTGGAGTGGTGGGTGCACGCCAGGTTGCGGGACGACGCGACGCTCGAGCAGGCTCGCACGCAGGTTGCCGTCCTGGCGGATACGCTCTCCCGGCGGTATCCGCACGCGAATGCCGGTCGCTCCTTTGCACTCACGCCGCTGTCGGAGGCGTCCATTCACCCCGTCGTGTCGAAGGCCCTTGCCCGTTTCGGAGCCGCCGGCGTTCTCGCGGTCGCGCTGCTCCTGCTGTTGGTCTGCTCGGTCAACGTCGCGCATCTCGTGCTCGCGCGCGCGGTCGACGGCCAGCGCGAGGTCGCCATCCGACTGGCGGTGGGAGCCAATCGATGGCGGATCATTCGTCCGTTGCTCGCCGAGGGCATCCTGCTCACGGGCGCCGCGGCCGCCATCGCGTTGCTCCTGACCGCGTGGGTCGGGCCGCTGCTCGGCGAGATCCGTCTGCCGGGGGTGCCGGCCGCCATCGATCTTCACCTGGCGCCCGATTGGCGCGTCTTCGGCCTCACGGTGATCGTCGTCCTCGGGTCGACCTTGGTCTCCTCGCTCGGACCGGCGCTGCGGATCTCGTCGGGCCTCTCCATCGTCGAGACGCTCAAGACCGACTCCCGCGCATCCGCGGCCGGCGGAGCCACGACGTGGCGGAGGCTGTTGATTGCCGGCCAGGCCGCGACGGCGGTGTTGCTGCTGGCGGTCGGCGGCCTCGCGTTGCGCAGCCTTCTCGCCGTGACGCAGGTCGACCCCGGCTTCGAGACGCGAGGCGTCGCGGTCGCGAGCGTCGCCCCGGCGCTGGTCGGCCACGACCGGGACGAGGCGTATCGCTACCTGTCGCGCGCGGCCGCCGCCGTCCGGGAGCTTCCGAACGTCGAGGCCGCAGGATGGATTCAGCCGGTCCCGCTGTCGTTGAGTGTTCGGCTCACCCGACTCCGCCTGTCCGGACACGACGGCGCGGCGTCGCACGAGCTTCCGCTCGTCGACGTCGGGATAGCCGGTCCCGGCGCCTTCGGAGCACTTCGAGTGCCGGTGATCGAAGGACGCGAGTTCGACGCGTCGGACCGCTCGGGCGCGGTCGAGGTCGCACTCGTGAACGACGCGTTCGTCCGCCGCTTCTGGCCCGACCGGCGACAGGCCATCGGTCAGCACCTCGGGGTGGGCTTTCCGGAGACCCGGACAGTGGAGGTCGTAGGCGTTGTGGGCGATTTCAAGAACCGCACGCTCGGGGACGTCGCGCGACCGATGGTGTTCACGTCGATCCTGCAGGATCCGCTGGGTTGGCAGGCCGCGGCGCTGGTCATGCGACGGTCACCCGTTGGTCCGCCGCAGATGGTGTATCTGGCCGACGCGATGCGCGCGATCGATCCGGCGGTGCCCGTGTTCGACGTGCAACCGCTCACCGCGCGCATCGGCGGCGTCCTCTTGTTGCCCCGGTATGCCGCGACGGTCCTTGGCGGGACAGGCGTTCTCGCGCTGGGCCTGGTCGTGCTCGGCTTGTATGGAACGGTATCGCTGTCCGTCGGACTTCGGCTGCGCGAGCTGAGCTTGCGAATGGCGCTCGGCAGCTCGCGGACGGCCATCGTGCGGCTGGTCACGCGACAGGCCCTGGTGCCGGTCGTGGTCGGTGTCGTGTTCGGCCTGGTCGTCGCGCTCGGGGCGACCCGCGTCTTGACCGCGTTGCTCTACGGCGTGTCACCCCACGACCCCGCCACGTTGGTGGCGGCCGCCCTCACGCTGTTGACCACGACGGCGGCGGCCGGCGCCTATCCGGCGTGGCGCGCCACGCGCACGAACCTCATGCGCTCGCTCCAAGCAGGATGAGAACGCACACTCCTACGAACGTACAGCACCACGTGCAGGGACCAGATCGCGACCCGGCCCGGAGTCCCCGTTTCCTGGTCGCCTGGACACCGGTCCCTCGACCGTCCGCGTTCCCCGCATTCGACGCCGCGGTGTTGGGCCTTCCCGTGGCACCTCCGTGGTACGCTTGCGACGTATTGGGGCGACACCATCACCGTTCGGCAGGCCGCCGAACACGGGCGGCTACGTGACTCGGAACGAGCCAGCGCGCGTCTCACACCGAGGAAAGGGAGAGGGCATCGATGGCTGAGGCCCGACGAATGGGGTCCGTGAGCAGGTTCCGTTCGGACCAGCCGTATCAGCGGCATCGAGCCGCTGGCATCTGGCGGGAACGCAGCGGTTGGGGGAGATCCCGACCGAGCGGCCGGCGAGGAACCTCGAGCGCTTGAAGTTCCATGGGACAGCAGTGTCCGAATACACATGCCTACAAAACGACACAACATCCGCTTTCCGGCGTCCGACACGAACGATCTCTCGCAAGACGAGACCTACTTCACGCTCGTCGACGCGGGCGGTGTGGAGACTCAGATCCGCTTCCACGATTACGACGCGATCTACGCATACCAGGGCTTGTACGAACAACTTTTCTACGATCGCTTGAAATGCCGTTCACCCGAGAAGGTCGTGGCTATCCTACGCCATGCGATGGCCGAGGAACCGTGGCTCTTCAACGAATTGCGCGTCCTCGACCTCGGCGCGGGCAACGGCATGGTCGGTTCGGAGTTGCAGAAGTTCGGCGTCGCTCGCCTCGTCGGCGTGGATATTTCAGCTCCGGCTGCCATGGCGGTGGGGCGTGATCGACCCGGAGTCTACGACGACTTCTGCACGATGGACATGACGAGGATGAGCGATGCTCAGCATGAGCACTTGGCCAACTGGCGGCTCAATTGTCTGATCTCGGTGGCGGCGCTCGGCTTCGGGGACGTTCCCGTACGTGTGTTCGCCCAAGCGTTCAACCTTGTTGACGATGGCGGCTGGGTCGCGTTCAACATCAAGGAGACGTTCCTTGACGACCGCGACACGAGCGGATTCTCCGTATTCATCAAGAGGTTGATCCTGAGCGAATACCTCGACATCTATCACATGGAACGGTACCGGCACCGGCTGTCGATCGACGGCCAACCGCTCTACTACTTCGGCGTTGCCTGTCGTAAAGCGTGTCCGATTCCGCGGGAAATGCTCGAAACGATGTAAGCCCGCCGCTTACGCGGTGGCCCGCTCCGGCCAGCCCCTGGCCCGCAGACTGCGAGCCGGTGTCGGGGGGACGCGCGCCCTTACGCGGTGCCGCGTCGCCGTAGCCGACCTGAAGTCTTGAAATCGAAAATCATACGTGTCGTGCTCCACTGCAGACGGTTCCGCCGAGCCCGGCACGTCCGAAGTGCGGATCAGGTTCGAGCAGCCCTTGAGTCACGAGGCGGCCGATCGTGCGATGCTACTGGGGCGCCGGGCGGACGTGCGGCGGGAGTTCAGCCGGATACATGGGAGCATCGCTCGATGACGTGGCAGTGTCGGCGCTGCGGCCGGACGGTAGACCTCGTGCTCCGCGACGGCGACCGCTGCGCCGCCTGCGCGATGCGGACCCGCGCCGGCCGGAGGTTGCCGGACGACGACGGCGCGGCCGACCCGCCGGTTGACGGATGGGACGTGATCCGCATGCGTAGGCTGCTGCTGCAACCGTCGTCGTCTTCGGCTGGCGATGCCGGCGCGCAGGATGCTATCGGGGAAGCCATCCACGAGGCGGGAGGTGATCTCGGGGACGCTTCGTCATGAGAGCGCTGTGGTTGCCGAGGACCAGGGAGCCGCTCGCCCGGGCATTCGGCCAGGTCGAGCACCAGGCGAATCGCCCCGCCGGGCTTCCGGCGTACGCGCGCCGGCAGCGAGGTGGATTCGTGCTCTACGGCTCGGGTCTGTTCTGGGCGCTCGAAGTCAAGCACGCCGCCCGCGTTTGGCCACCGAGTCGAGCATGAGTGCCTCGGTGGCCGCGTTCTTTCTCCTCGTCTGGGTGGGCACGGCGTCGACCTCGACGTGGACGGCAGGAGCCGCGCCGGTCCCGAGTCCGCCGGCCGCCGGCTCACCTGCCGCCACCGCCCCGCCCGCGGGCGGACAGGACGATACCCCTGTGCCGCTCGGCGTCATGACCTTCAACATCCGCACCTCGAGCGGCAACGACGGCGACAACGGCTGGATGCACCGGCGCACGCTGGTGGCGAAGACGATCGAGCGGCTCGCCCCGGATGTGGCGGGTCTGCAGGAGGCGCTCGACGAGCAGGTGGAGTACCTGGCGGACGCGCTCCCCGGCTACCGCTGGCTCGGTGCCGACCGCGGGCTCAACGGAGGCACCGGCCTCAGCGAGTACACGCC
The DNA here is from genome assembly GCA_965222905.1 of Vicinamibacterales bacterium. GTDB lineage: Bacteria > Acidobacteriota > Vicinamibacteria > Vicinamibacterales > UBA8438 > WTFV01. The sequence goes on from OZ244976.1 coordinate 2,941,767, forward strand.
GATCTTCTACCGGCGCGACGCACTGATCCCGATCGAGTCCGGCACCTTCTGGCTCTCGTCCGCCGACGGGCCGACCGGAGTCGGTTGGCGGCGCAACGTCTCCCGAATCATCACCTGGGCGCGCTTTCACCACCGCGAGAGCGGCCGACGGTTTCACGTCTTCAACACGCACCTGACGCTCCGCCGCGGGCAGCGGCAGATCGACTCTGCAGAGAGGATCGCGGGGCGCGTCGCGGCTCTCCCGGCGGGCAGCGCCGTCGTCGTGACCGGCGACTTCAACGCGATCGCGGAGATCAGCGAGACCTGGCTGGCCGCCACCGGTCGGGGCCTGCAGGATGCCTGGCTGCTCGCCGGCGAGCGGATCGGCCCGCCCCGTACGTCCAACGACTTCCGCCCGCCGGAGCTCGCCAACCCGGGCCGCATCGACTGGATCCTGGTGGGAGGTCCCGTCCGCGTGCGCTCTGTCGAGACGAGCATCGACCACGACGACGGGCGCTATCCGTCCGACCACTATCCGGTGGTCGCGCAACTGCAGTTGCAGCCCTGAACCGAGCCTCGCGTCTCCCGGAGTGCGTCGGTCGCCCCCTCAGGCGGCCAGCGTGAGCAGGTAGAACAGTCCCGTTCCCCCGAGCAGGACGAGGCCCACCCAGGACAGGATCAGCATCGCCGGGCCGGGCCGGTGCTCGACCGGCACCTCGTCCGAGCCGACCGCGCGCAGGTTCAGGTATCCGAGCACCGGGCTGGTCAGAAACGTCAGCGTCGTGGCGAAGTCGATCATCGTCGTCAGGTTGCCGATGAACAGGGCCAGGATCACGACGGTGATCGCCACCACGCCCGCGAGGCTCCACCAGTAGATCGGACCGCCCGCGACTGCCGGCGCGCCCGCCGTCTGGTGCGGGTCGATACTTCCCGCGCGCAGCACCAGCAGCGAGCGCTCGATGGCGCGCGGCCCCCCGTCGAGCACGGTCAGCGTCGTCGACAGCATCGTGGTGACTACCGCCGCCAGCACCACCGGCCGGGTCCACGCGCCGAGGGTCGCGCTGTAGAGGTCGACGAGCTGGGTGGAGAACACGGGCCCCTGCGGTGCGAACGTCTCGCCGGAGCCGAACATCACGCCGGTCCCCAGCGTCAGGAAGGCAAACGCCAGCACTCCGGTGCCGATGTAGCCGATCAGAAAGTCCTGCCGCGCCGTCTCCACGGAGCACGGCCGGCCGGATGCGTCGTTCTTGGCCAGGGTCCACAGCGAGCTCCAGACGGCGCTGTCGATACCCGACGGCATCCAACCGGCCAGGGCCAGCAGGAACACGAACGGGACGGCCGAGCCGATCGCGTCGGCGGGCCACAGCGCCAGCGTCGACAGGTCGGCCCGCGGCAGACTGACTGCCGCCGCGAGCAAGGTCGACAGCGCCAGCAGCGCCACGATCAGCTTGATGGACAGGTCGAGGCCTCGGAACCGTCCCCACCAGAGCAGCGCGGCGACCGGCGCCATCATCGCCGCGGCCAGCGATGGGAGGGACCAGTCCAGGCCGAGCGTGAAGCCCACGAGATACGCCGTGAACATCACGACCGCCGGCGGGACCACGGCCATCGTCGATACCGTGATGCCCAGATACAGCCAGAGCGCCCAGCGGCCGATGCGGGCGTAGCCCTCGATCAGGCTGCAGCCGGTGGCTGCGGCGTAGCGCGGCCCGTAGTCGAAGAACGGATACTTGAGGACCAGCGCGATCAGGATCACGCCGGCCAGACCGAACCCCGCCGAGGCCCCGGCGCGGGTCGACTGCACCAGGTGGGAGACCCCGATCGCGGTGGCCGCCCAGAGCAGCCCGGGACCGAACGCGACCCGCAGGCGCCGGAGAGAGGCCGCATCCATGAGCCGACCCAAGGATACTCGGATTACCCCCGGGACGGCCCTGCAAGCCGCTCAGGAGTCGTAGGAGACCCGACGCAGGGATCGCTCGTACCAGCCGTTGCCGACCGGGTCGAACGTGTTCATCTCCATCAGCTCGCCTCCGAAGGCGTGGATGGTGAGGCACGGACGGTCGGTGAGGTCGTTCATCAGGGCGTGGTACTCGAACGGCGGAATCAGGAAGTTGGCCTCGCCGGCGACGACACGATGAGACTCTACCGGCGCGAACCTGCAGCGGTGCGCCTCTTCCTTGATCGGCGCGTACTGGGTCACCTCCAGCTCGCCCTCGAGGACCCCTTCCACGCTCCAGAGGTTGGGGTGATCGTGGATCGGCGTTCCCTGGCCGGGCGCCCACGCCAGCACCAGGACGGTGTAGCGGCGCGCGGGGTCGCGGTGCAGGAGGCGTCGCGCGTAGCGGTCGGACCGGGTGCGTCGAAACCGCTCGTCGAGCCGGAGTCTGCCGGGCAGCAGGACGCTCTCGATCTCGTTCTGCACCTGCCGGGTGATCGTCTCCACGTCCCCGGCGCTGACGGCGGCGTCGAGCCGTCGCACCAGTTCATCTGCTCCGATGGCGCTCATCGACGTTTCCCTTTCCGCGTGCGCTGCGCTGCAGCCCGGTTTGCGTCCGGCAGGACACGCCGCGCCCGGCGCCGACGCTGAGGCCAGTCTACCCGACCTGTCGGCCCCTGGGGGCGCCGGCCGGGTGCAGCCGGTCTGCCCTATCGGGCGGGCCGCGAGTACACGGAGCGGCCCCGCGAGAACGTCTCGACGACGCCGATGTGCTCCAGCCCCGCCGGATCCGCCTGCAGGGGGTCTTCCGCGAGGATCACGAGGTCGGCCTGTTTCCCCGCGGTGATGGATCCCTTTGTGTCCTCCTCGAAGTACTGGTACGCGGCCCCGAGGGTGACCGCGTGCAGGGCCTCCCGTACCGTGGCGCGCTGGTGCGGTCCGAGCACGTGCCCGCTGCGGGTCTTCCGGTTCACCGTGATCGAGACCAGCCGCATGATGTCGGGCGGCACGATCGGCGAATCGTTGTGCACCGTGAAGCGGACCCCGCGTTCGATGGCCCAGCGCACCGGGCTGACGTTGTTGCCGCGCGCCTCGCCGAAGCTGCGCCGGTGCCAGTCGCCCCAGAAGAAGGCGTGGGCGGAGAAGAACGACGGCACGACCCGCAGGGCGGCGGCGCGGTCGAGCTGGTCGGCGCGCATGAGCTGGGCGTGGATGATGACGGCGCGATGGTCCGGCATCGGATTCATGTCTGCCACGGCCGCGTCCACGCCGTCCAGCATCAGGTCGATGGCGGCGTCGCCGTTGGCGTGAACGATGATCGGCACGCCGCGCCCGATGAGCTGCGCGGCGCCGGCCTTGTAGGCGTCGGGGTCCAGCGTGCCGTACGCTCGATAGTCGGGCGGCGCCCCCGGCGGTCCCTCGGTGTACGGCTCGGTGACCCAGGCAGTGCGGCCTTGGGGCGAGCCGTCGAGGCTGAACTTCACGCCGGCGATGCGGAAGCCGCCGCGGTATTCCGGCTCGTGGACGACGCGCTCGGCGTCCGCCATCGTCCGGAAGCGCGGGAACGCGGCGACGTCCGCCGCGAAGGGCTCGCGTTCGGCCGCGGTGCGCAACGCCGCGGCGGTCTCCCAGCCGGTCGAGCCGTCCTGTACCGTCGTCGTCCCGTAGCGCACGTACTCCCCGATGGCCCGCCGGGCCAGCTCGTCGGTGTGCTGCGCCGCCGCCGCGAACAGTCCGGCGGCAACGAGCCCGCCCGCCCGTTCCTCCAGTACCCCGTCCGGCTCCAGGGAGTCATCCCGGCGGCGGATGTGCCCGCCGGGCGGATCCGGCGTCGCGGCCGTGACGCCGCTGGCCGCCAACTCCGCCGAGTTCGCGGTCCGCAGATGTCCCGAGACGTGTGTCAGCACGATCCGGTGCTCGACGGACGCCCGGTCGAGGTCGTCGCGCGTCGGATGGCGCCGCTCGGCGAGCAGGGAATCGTCGTAGCCGCCGCCGAGCACGAGTCCGCCCGGCGGGATGTCCCGCTCCGCTATCCAGGCCCGGATCTTGCGCACGACGTCGTCGATGTTCCGCACGTCGCCCACCGGCGGCGGATGCAGCGACAACGCGTCGAGAGCGCGGCCTACCGCCAGGAAATGTCCGTGCGCGTCGATGAAGCCGGGCAGCAGCGCGCGGTCGCCGAGCTCGACGACCCGCGTCGTCTCTCCACGCAGGGCCAGCACGTCCTCGCGCGACCCGGCCGCCGCTATCGTCTCGCCGCGGACCGCCACCGCCTCCACGGACGGTCGATCCGGGTCCATCGTGACGATATGGTCGCCGAGGAACACGACGTCCGCCGGCGGGCCGACGCCGGCCGGTTCCTGGGCGCGCCCGCTGCAGGCGGTGAGTCCGGCGCCAGCCGCGCAGAGATAGACAATCCTGATCCACTTCGAAGGCTTCATGGTGTCGCGACCCTTCTTCCTACCGGTAGTTGTCAGCTTCCCGCTTTCGTTATCCGACTGCCCGTACTTGGCTGGCTGCTGCCCTTGCGCGCCCATGCCACCTGCCGTCATTCTATGCCGCTCGAAACGACTTCATTCCAGGGTGAGCGCAATGAGCGGGTCTGCCGGTCGCCCGACGTAGCCACTCCCTGCGCACCGGGGCGTCGCCGGTTGCAAGTCCTGCGGACTGAATGTGGGCCGACTCGGGGGCGCCGACCAAAGATGGTCGACGGAGGTCAAAACATTAGGCGACGGGAGCCCGGCAGATGGACTCGAACTGCAAGCTGCATGCGTCGAACCTCTGATTCCGTGCGGCCTCTCCGGAACGCCAGCGGCTCGGACGCCTCCACATCCGGCAGCCTTCCCTCCTGGCTGCTGATGGCGAAAGTGATGGCGCCGGTGCTGCCCGACGGATACGTGCATCGGGCCTCGCTGCTGCAGCGTATCGGTCCGGTGCTCGAGCGGCGGCTCACCGTGCTGCAGGCACCCGGCGGATTCGGTAAGACCACGGTCCTGGTGGACGTCAGCGAGAGGGAGAAGAAGCAGGGCGTGGTGGTCGCCTGGCTCTCGGTGGACCAGGGTGACACGCCGGACGTGTTCGGAGACTACCTCGCGCGCGCTTTCGAGCACGCGGGTCTCGATCTCGCCGGGATGATTGATGACGACACATGGTCCTCGTCCCCGTTCACGCGGCAACTGGGGATGCTCGCCCGTGCGATAGAGCTGCACGCGGACCCTTGCCTGCTCGTGCTGGACGAGGTGGAGTTTGTTGCCGCCTTCCACGGTGCAGTCGATAGACCTGCTGCTGAAGCGCAGTCCTTCCAACCTCCACATCGCCATGGCGTTCCGCTTCAATCCCGGACTCGACCTGGCTGGACACTTCCTCGACGGCACGGCGACCCTCGTCGAGGCCCCGCAGTTTCGCTTCTCGATGCCGGAGATCGCTCGGTTCTTCGACTGCGCGCTGTCGAGACGCCAGTTGGCCACCGTCGAGGAGCGCACGGTCGGATGGGCGGTCGCGCTCGTGGTCGACAGGAACACGCGCGCTACCGGGGCCGATCCGCCCGGCGTGGACGCGGTCGGACTCTCCGAGAACTACGTCGGGGTACGCCTGCTCCGCAGGTTGTCGACGCAGGACCGCGCGTTCCTCTTCGATCTCGCGGTCTTCGACCGGATCGATGCGGATCTCGTGGACGAAGTGCTGGAGTCGAGCGACGCCCGGTTGCGAGTCTCGACGCTCCCGTCGCTCGACGGCCTGCTGCTGCCCTTCGATCGGGACGGCGACGCATGTCATCTGCACCCTCTCGTCAGGGAGTCATGTTGCTGGCGGAGCAGGACGACCTCGGGGGCGCCCGGGAGCTCGTGGACGCGTTGTGCAGCACCGCTTCGGAACGTGGCATGACCCGCACCGCGTTGCGGGGGCTGGGCCTGTCAATCGCCGTTGCCCACCGGGCTGGAGACGAGGAGCGAGCTCTCTCGCGGCTGGGCGGCCGAATCGACGCTGGCGCGTCTCGGCGAGCCGTCCACCGTCTCTTCGGAGTTCACTTCGCAAGAGCTGGACGTACTGGCCGAAGTCCGCCGCGGCCGCCGGAACAAGGAGATCGCGCTCTCGCTCTCGCTGGGCATCACCGACGGAGGCGTCCGCTACCACCTCAAGAACATCTACCGCAAGACCGGTGTCTCCAGTCGGCTCGGCGCCGTCCGCTACGCGGAGGTGCTGCTGTAAGCAACGCCGGCGGTAGTCCGCCCCGCAACGCACCTGCCTCCATCACGCCGAGTCCTGCAACTGGCGCTACCGAGACCCGCATCGTCCGCTGCCTCTAATCGGCTCCGCACTCCCTTGTCGGAGTCCACGCGTCGTTGTCAAATCGAGAATCCCATGAGTAACGATTGCCACCCGTTCGTGGGCGCCAAGTCCAACTCGCGGCCGACCACCGTGTCAGCCTGCCCGGGGTCCTGAGTTTCGGCGGCCGGCGGGTTGGGGCCGTCGATCCGAGGCGGGGCGCCGGAGCCGGGGCCCCGCTCCCGACCCCAAAATCCCCGGGGAGCAGGCCCCGGCCCGGCGATTCATCCCAGCTTCTCGCCGAAGAACGCCAGCACGCGCGCCCGGTAGCGGTCCGGGGCGGCCGACGAGACCCGGTCGTGGCGCGAGCCGGGGAAGATCCACAGGTCGTAGACGGCGGGTCCGGCCGCGGCGGCGATGCGCCGGGCGTGGTTCACGGGAATGAGTCCGTCGGCCTCGGCGTGGATGATGAACAGCGAGTCCGGCGGCAGGCCTGACACGACATCCACCGGGTTCACGACCGAGGCATCCGCGCCGAACAGGGTCCGGGCGAAGAAGAGAATCGGCGGGTTGAAGAAACCGGGCAGTCCGCTCGTACGGGGCAGCTCCCTGGCCAGCAGGTCCTCCAGGCGGGCGAAGCTGCTGTCGGCGACGATGGTGCGCACGTCGGGGGAGACCGCGGACGTCAGCAGGACGGTGGCGGCGCCCATGGAGTGCGCCCAGAAACCCATCCGGTCCGGTGCGAACCCCAGGCTCCTGAGGTAGGCGACGGCGCCGAGCACGTCGCGCTGCTCGGCCCCCCCCAGGGTGTAGCGCACGCCGCTGGACTCCCCGTGCGCGCGGAAGTCGAACATCAGCACGTTGTAGCCGTGCTTCACCAGCGCCTCCGCGTGGGGCACCAGTTGGCCGTCCTCGCCGGTACGGTTCGAGTTGCGGCCATGGGCGATGACGACCACGCGGTCGCTCTCGGGGACGGGCAGGAACCAGCCCCGCAGCGCGATGGCGTCGCCGGTGCTGGTGAAGGTCACGTCCTCGTAGGCCAGGCCGAAGACGGCCGGCGACGACGCCAGCGGGCGTCGGTACGGCTTCGTCAGCGTTTCGGCGACCACCAGGGACACGCCGGCGTAGGCGAGAAGCACCACCGTGACGGCGCACAGACCGATGACCAGGCGCCGTTCACGCCGCAGGACTACCGGACGGGACTCGGGCATGGCGACAAGCGTTCGGTCAGGCTGGACGCGCAGGCTTCGTCGCGCGAACGGACGCAGTGTAACGCGACCCTTCCGTTCGGCTTCCCCGCGGGTTCAGAAGGGCGCCAGGACCCCGAGGTTCGCACGCTCGGCTCCCGCGAGGGCAGCGGCGGCGATCGCGATGTCCTGGGCGGCGTTCCCGACGGACTTGAACAGGGTGCAGTCGTACTCTCCGCGTCCGCGGGGCGCCTTGCCGTTCACGATTTCCCCGAGTTCGGCGTCGACGACGTCCCTGCCGATCAGGCCCGATTCCAAAGCGACGACGAGATCGCCCGCTTCCTGCCACGCCGCCTCGCGCTGACCCACCACCACGCGTGCGCGCCGCAGTACGTCGGCGTCGAGCTCCTGCATGTCGGGGCGGTAGGAGCCGACGGCGTTCACGTGCGCACCGGGCTCGAGGCGATGCGCATCGAACACCGGCCGTGTGCTGTTGGTCGCGGTGACGACCAGCCGTGCGCCGTCGAGCGCCGCGGCGGGATCCCGGACCGCGCGGACGATTGGCGGCGGACCCGAATCGTTATCGGGAACCAGCGTTGCAGAGTCTTCCGACAGCCGGGCGGCCAGGCGCTCGGCGCTGGCGCCCGACCGCGACACGATCCGCACTTCACGCAGCCGGCGGGTCCGCGCGAGCAGCTCGACGTGCGATCGCCCCTGGGCTCCCGCACCGAACACCGCCAGGACATCGACGTCAGCCGGCGCCAGAAGCTCCGTAGCCAGCGCGCTGCCGGCGGCGGTGCGGATCTCGGTCAGCGATGCTCCGTCGAGCAGGGCACGGGCACGGCCCGTTTCGGCATCCAGCAGGAGCACGGCCCCTTGGACGGCGGGCTCGCCCCGCGCCGGATTGTCCGGAAACACCGACACCACCTTGGCGCCGAGCGCCGGCTGTCCGGCAAGTACGGCGGGCATGACCAGCATGAGCCCGCGGGCACTCTCGAGGTGGCCGCGAACCGGCACCGTGGCCGTGCCGCCCGACAGCTCGCCGAATGCGACACGCATCGCGTCCACCGCGTCCCGCGCGGTGAGCGCGCGCCGTACGTCGTCCGCGGAAAGGACCCGGATCTCCATGCGTGCACTGACGGCTAGTCCTCGGTCGGCACGCGGCCGGTCATGTCGAGCACCGTGGTCGGCGCCTCGATTACCTGAACCCGCTCGCCGGACCTCAACGTGATCGTCGCGGGGCTGAAGATGGCCCACGCCGCACCCTGAGGCTCGACCTTGGCGACCTCGCGTATCGGGATCCGCCGCGGGCGCCGATTGCCGGTTTCATGACACGTCATGAACTGGGACATTTGCAACCTCTTGTGGTTGCGGTTATCGGAGATTCGGGTCCCGATCTGTAGCCTTCGGATGCATGGCCGGATCGATGGCATGCCGCGCCCGGCCGCAGCTCGTCCGCACGACTCGACCCGCCGGCCGCCCTGGGGGCAGAATAGTCATGTCATGAGCACCACCGAGGCCGGCCTCCTGCGGCGGGAGATCACCATCCTGATGTTCGACCAGTACGGCACCGTCGTCGACATGCAGGGCGGACTGACCGGGATGGCGACGCCGTTTCTGGCTGCCAAGGGCTGGCGCGGCGACCCGCACCGCTTCGTCACCTGGTGGCGGCGCACGCACTTCGAGGACTCGATGATCGACTCGCTGTGCGACCGCGGCCACACGTCCTACCGGCAGATCGGTCACCGGGCGGTGTCCAACGTCATGCGCCGCGCCGGCATCGATTACACCCACGACGAAGTGTGCCGGCTGGTCGCCTGCATCGAGCGGCTGAAGCCGTTTCCCGACGTGCTGGAAGCGCTCGGCCGGCTGCAGGAACGGTATCGGCTCGCCATCCTCTCGAACGGCGACCGCGACATGCTGGAGGCGGCGAAGCCGCACATCGGGTTCGACTTCGACGCGGTGATCTCGGTGGAGGAGGCCGGCTACTTCAAGCCGCACCGTGCGACCTACGCGAAGGCGTGCGAGCGGCTCGGCGTGGACCGCTCGAGCGTGCTCTTCGTTGCCAATCACACCTTCGACTGCATCGGCGCCAAGGCCTACGGCATGCGCACGGCGTTCATCGACCGGCGCTCGCGCCCTTTCGGCGATTCGCCGCACCAGCCGGATCTGCTTGTGGAGGACTTCGCGGCGCTCGCGCGGGCGATGTGCGAGCCATGAACGATGCCGAGCGGAACAAAAATCGAACGTGATCGCCTTCTGCGATCTGACGTCGGCGAGACCGTGTTGTTGTCTGCGGATCAACCGGATGTGGCCGCCACGGCTTCCGCCATCTCGCCCATCGAGAAGAACACGAAGTCGGTGGACGGCATCTGCTCCACCCGCTCCGTCGCACCCCAGCTCCCGCCCTCCGACAGTCGCTGCCGGTCGATCCAGGCGTTGGCGAGCCCGAACCGTTTCGCCGGCGCATGGTCGTGGTGCAGGCTCTGGGCGGTGTGCAGCACGTCGGAGCGGTCCAGCCCGAGGTCCGACTTCAGGTGGGCCAGCAGGTACTCGAAGTTGGCGTCGGCCGGCTTGTAGGAGCCGATGTCCTGGGCGGTGTAGATGGCGTCGAACTCGACCCCGAGCTTGCGGTTGGAGGCGGCGATGCCGTCGCGGTGCACGTTGGACAGAATGACGAGCTTGTAGTGCCGCTTGAGGACGCGCAGCGCGTCGGCGGTGTCCGGGAACGCCGGCCAGTGCGGCACGGAGGCGCCGAACGCCTGGTCGAGGTCCGCGCTCGTCTCCAGCTCGAGGGTCTCGGCGATGCCTCGATGCACGTGCGCGAGCAACTCGGGATAGCGCAGGCCGGGTGTGGCCTGTTCCTGCCGGCTCTCGCACCTGGCGAACGCAAACAGCCCGGCCTCGTGGGTGACGTCGGCGGCGCGGGACACCCCGGCGCCGGCGTTGCGCATGATCAGCGGCTGCAGCGCGTCCCAGATCCCGCCTTCCCAGTCGATAAGAGTTCCGTAGCAGTCGAACGTGAGGACGCCGTAGTCGGTCAGTCGGGGCATGGTGTCGCGGCGACCCTTACTGGTCCTTGAAGTAGTCGTCCGTGCGGTCCAGCCAATCCTGCCGCGGCGGGCTGAAGATGTCGACGTCGAGCGTCTCCTCCAGGGCCTCGGCCTTGTGCGGCACGTGCGACGGCAGGCGCAGCACTTCGCCCTCGCCGACGTCGAACACCTGCGAGAACTCGTCGCCCACCCAGAACCGGAGCTTCCCCTTCAGCACGTAGGTGAGCTGCTCGTTGTGGTGCGAGTGCTCCGGCACGATGGCGCCCTTCTGCAGGTAGACGTGGGCCACCATCGTGCTCTCGCCGGCCACGATCCGGCGGTCGATGCGGTTGGTGACCCGCTCCTTGGGCATCTCGTTCCACGTAAACTTGGTGACGGTGGCTGAGTCGGGCATGGCGCCCAGTGTACGCGAGGCGGGAGGAGAACCGTCATGAAGCTGACCCCCGAGGAGATCGCGCGGTTCGACGAGCAGGGCTACCTGTTCTTCCCGTCACGCTTCACGGCCGCGGAGGCGGCGGTGCTGCGGGCCGCCGCGGACGAGGTCTACGCCCTCGACCGCGAGGAGGTGTGGCGCGAGTCGAGCGGCGTCGCCCGCACCGCCTTCGCCGCGCATACCTACCACGAGGCGTTCCGGCGCCTCGGACGCCACCCGCGCCTCATCGAGCCGGTGATGCAGATCGTCGACGGTCCGGTCTACATGCACCAGTACAAGGTGAACGCCAAGGCCGCGTTCGACGGCGAGGTCTGGCAGTGGCACCAGGACTTCGGCACCTGGCACCGCGACGACGAGATGCCGGAGCCGCGCGCGATGAACATCGCCGTGTTCCTCGACGAGGTGACCGCCGCCAACGGGCCGCTGCTGTTCCTGCCGGGGAGTCACAAGCAGGGCGTGTTCGAGGCCGGGCACGACCTGGAGACGACGAGCTATCCGCTCTGGACCCTCGATCGCGCCACGGTGACGCGGCTCGCCGAGCGGGGCGGATGCGTGGCCCCGACCGGACCGCCGGGCAGCATCATCGTCTTTGCCTCCACGCTGGTGCACGCGAGCCCGCCGAACATCAGTCCGCTCGGCCGCAGCATCGTGTATCTGTCGCTGTGCCACGTCGACAACCACATCCGCCGGTTCAAGCGGGCGGAATGGATCGCCCACCGCGACTTCGCGCCCATCGAGCCGCTGGCGGACGACTGCCTCGCCGAGCTGGCGCGTTCCGGCGCGGCGGCCTGAGCGGAACGCGATGTACCTCTACGAGCAGCTCCGCGAGCGCGCCGGCACCGGCAGGCCGGTGCGGGTGGGCCTGATCGGCGCCGGCAAGTTCGGCTCGATGTTCCTGAGCCAGGTGCCGTCCGCCATCGGCCTTGAGGTAAGCGTGATCGCGGATCTCGATCCGGATCGCGCCCGCGCCGCCTGTCGTGCCGTCGGCTGGAGCGACGCGCGCATCGCAGCGACGCGTTTCACGGACGACGTGCGCGATGCGGTGCGTGACGATGTCGTCGACGTCGTTGTCGAGGCGACCGGCGACCCGGCTGCCGGCATCGCGCATGCGCGAGCCGCGTTCGCGGCGGGCCGGCACATCGTGATGGTCAACGTCGAGGCGGACGTGCTGGCCGGTCCCTTGCTCGCCGCCGAGGCGCGGGAGGCGGGTGTCGTCTACACCATGGCCTACGGCGATCAGCCCGCGCTCACCTGCGAGCTGGTGGAGTGGGCCCGCTCGTGCGGCTTCGACGTCGTGGCGGCGGGGAAGGGCACCAAGTACCTGCCGTCGTATCACGCCTCGACGCCGGACACGGTGTGGGAGCACTACGGGCTCACCGCCGAGCAGGCCGCGGCGGCGGGCATGAACAGCCGCATGTTCAACTCGTTCCTCGACGGGACGAAGTCCGCCATCGAGATGGCCGCCATCGCGAACGCCACCGGGCTCACGCCGCCAGCGGACGGCTTACGGTTTCCTCCCTGCGGCCGCGACGACCTGGCCCACGTGCTGCGGCCCGCCGAGGACGGGGGACAGCTGCACCACAAGGGCCAGGTCGAGGTGGTGTCCTCGCTCGAACGCGATGGTCGTCCCGTGCCGAACGACCTGCGCTGGGGCGTCTACGTCGTCATCGAAGCGCCCAACGACTACACCGCGGCGTGCTTCCGCCAGTACGGCATGAACACCGATGCGACAGGCCGCTACTCGGCCATGTACAAGCCGTTCCACCTCATCGGGCTGGAGCTCAACGTGTCGATCCTGTCGGCCGGACTGCTCGGCAAGCCGACGGGCGCCACCCGCGACTTCGTCGGCGACGCGGTGGCGACCGCGAAGCGGGACCTGGCGGCGGGGGAGATCCTCGATGGCGAGGGCGGGTTCACGGTCTACGGCAAGCTGCTATCCGCGCGGGCGTCGCTCGAACGCGGCGCGCTGCCTATCGGGCTCGCGCACGGGGTCGTACTGAAGCGCGCCGTCGGGGTGGGCGAGGTCGTCGGGTGGGACGACGTCGTGATCGATGCGGACCTTCCCGCGGTGCAGGCGCGGCGCGCCATGGAGGCCCGCTTCGCCTGAGGGCTGGAGCAGCGAAGCAATAGCCCATGCGTGCACTGTCACCTGTCGCTTGCTTGTTCGCCCTGGCCGCCACCCTGGCCGTGGCCCTGATGCTGACGGCCTGCGTCCCGGCGCCGCGTGATCCCTCGACCGAGGCTGGGGCGCCGGCACGCCTCCGCATCGAGGTCAGCTACGCCGCCGGCGTTCACGACGGCCCGCTCACGGGGCGCCTCTTCCTGGGTCTCAGCCCGTCCGCGGACCCGGAGCCGCGGATAGCGGCCTACAACTCCGCGCGGCAGCGCGACGGTCGGGTGCCCTTCTTCGCGGCGGACGTGGCCGAAGTAGGCCCAGGGCGAGACGATGGTCATCGACGCCGCGGCGGTCGGCTACCCCTACGCGCATCTGGGAGAGCTGCCGCCGGGCGACTACCGGGTGCAGGCGCTGGTCCATGTGTACACGGAGTATCACCGCCAGGACGGCCACGTCATCTGGGCCCCGCAGGACCAATGGGAGGGCCAGCGTTGGGCGTTCTCGCCGGGGAACCTCGTCAGCGCGCCGCAACGCGTCACCGTGGATCCGGCCGCGGATACGCCGATCCGCCTGACGCTTACCGACCTCGTTCCGCCCATCGAGGCGCCGCCGGACACCGAGTGGGTCAGGCGCGTCAAGATCCGCAGCCGCATCCTGAGCGACTGGTGGGGACATCCCATGTACCTCGGGGCCGTCGTCCTGCTGCCGCGGGGCTACGACGACAATCCCGAGCTGCGGTACCCGGTGATCTTCGAGGCCGACCACTTCGGGCTGGAGCCCGCCTTCGGCTTCACGACCGAGCCGCCGTCGGGAGTCCCGCAGCTTTTCGCGCAGATGATTCGGGAGTCGGGCGGGATGCGCGAGTCGGGGTACGACTTCCAGCAGGCGTGGACGGGCGACGACTTCCCGCGCCTGATCGCGGTGACGATTCAGCATCCCACGCCCTTCTTCGACGATTCCTACGGCGTCAACTCGGCGAACAACGGCCCCTACGGCGACGCGATCCACCAGGAGCTGATCCCGTATCTCGAAGAGAACTTCCGGATGCTCGGCGAGCCGTACGCGCGAGTGCTCACCGGCGGTTCCACCGGCGGCTGGATCTCGCTGGCTTCGCAGATCCACTATCCGGCGTTCTACGGCGGAACGTGGACCTTCTATCCGGATTCGGTCGACTTCCGCCGCTACCAGTTGATTGACATCTACGAAGACCCCAACGCCTTCCTGGTCCCGAACGCCGTGCCCGGAGCGCCGGAGCGGATGTTCCAGCGGACGATAGAGGGACAGCCGGTCGGCAGCGTCCGGCAGTTGAGCCGGCTCGAGCGGGCACAGGGCTCCCGCGGGCGCTCCGGCGGGCAGATAGACGCCTGGAACGCGGCATACGGCCCGACCGGCGAGGATGGGTACCCGCGGCGGCTATGGGACCTGGAGACGGGCGTCATCGATCGCGACGTGGCGTTCTACATGCGTGACAACGGCTACGACCTCCGGCACTACCTGGAGGAGAACTGGTCCCGGATCGGCCCCGATCTGGTCGGGAAGATCCGCATCTACAACCCCGAGATGGACCAGTTCTACCTGCCGTACGCCGTGTATCTGCTGGAGGAGTTCCTCGAAGGCACGACCGATTCGCACTACGGCGGCGAGTTCGTGCACGGCCGTCCAATGAAGGGCCACCTGTGGTCGCCGTTCACCAACGCCGAGCTCGTCCGGCGGATGGCGGACCACGTCGCCGGCAATGCCCCGGCCGGCGCGTCGAAGGCGTGGTACACGGACGGGCCTGTTCTCAAGGTCGCTACACCGTAGGCCCCAGATTGCCTTGACGTCAAGCATGTGTCAAGACTACGTCTCCTCACCGCGCCCGCAAGGAGTGGGCGTCTTCTACCGCCGTTCGCTCATGATGGCCCGCTCAAGGCAGACCCCCCGCGGCGCCCCGTCCACATCGATTCCCTCTACGGCTTCCCGAGCGCTCGCTTCCTCCAGCGCGTACAGGGGATCGAGCACGCGGGCGGTGGTCACCGACGTATGCCCCGCGAAGCGCACCTGCCATTGCAGCCGGCCGTCGAAGGTCTCGGGCACGACCATCACGCACGCGAATCGCTGCTGCCCGGGCCGGAACACGGTGGGCTGGTTAGGGTCGGACGCGCCGGGGAGGAACACGTTGTCCTCCCCGGCGACCGTCACCTCGACGCGGTTCACGTTGTAGTAGCCGAACGCCAGTGTCAGCGATCCGTCGGCGTTCGTGACGAAGCCGTCGTAGATCAGGTAGACGGGGTGGCGCGGCTGGGCCGCAACGGCGCTCGCGGCGACCGCGCCGAGCAGTGTGACGGCGGACACGGCGACCGCGCCGACCAGCGCGAGAATGAGAGCGCCGCGCCGCATGCGGCTACTCCTCAGCCTGCAGCGCGGCGTACTCCTCCTCCGAGATGTGGAAGTAGTCCAGCCAGCCGATGTTCATCTCGTCGATGGTCCGCTGTCCCCAGCCGACGGCCGCGGTCGGGTCGGGGTTGACCCGGTTGGCGGCCGAGTTGTCGTGGTACGCGGTGACGTGCATGACGGTGCCGGCGGGCAGGGTCAGCGGCGTTTCGTAGACGTAGGTCGGCTGCCAGTCCCACGCGAAGCGGTCGACGTCGGTCAGCAGCTCGGGGCGCCCGCCGTTCGGACGGATCGCCTCCAGCGTCATCGCCTTGCCGCGGTAGTGCATGTGCGGCTGGAAGCTGATGATCCGCGTGGGCTCCGGCAGCGTGAAGTAGGCGTCGCTGCGGGCGTTGGGCTCGCCCGGTGGAATGATCAGGTCGCGGCGATTGGACACCGCCTTGGTCGTGACCACGTAGTCCGGCCGGTAGCCCGGCGGGTAGAACTTGATGCCGACGCGGGTCTGGTCGGTGAAGCTGCGCTCGTCGTCCGGCAGGTAGTGGAGCTGGAGACGAATGCGGTCGTCCTTGCGCAGCAGCCGCGCGTAGCCGTCCTCGAAGTAGTCGCCGACGAAGTCGCCGCGCGCCCGGTTGGCCAGCAGTTGGCGCACCCCGCGCGGCCCGCCGTCTGCGGCCGCCTCGTGGTCGACGTCCCGCACCGCGTAGACGAGCACGTGGTGCACGACGCGCGACTCGCCCGGCATCACCTGAATCCATTTGATGTAGCGGTCCTCGGTGAGGCCGGTCGCCATCTCCGGCTCCGGGTACGTCTCGGTGGCGTTGGGGGGCACCACGACCGGCGGGCTGGTGACGATCAGGTCCGGCTCCTCGCCGTGGTACCAGGTGTCGACCGCCGGCCACGCGACCGGCGGGGGCGCATCGGCCGGGCTCCCGCGCGGGGCGCCCTGGTCGACCCAGCGGCCGAGGGTGGCGATCTGCACGTCACTCAGCGACGGGTCGTCGCGGAATCTGCCCACCGTCCGGTCCGCGAACCAGGGCGGCATGACGCGCGCCTCGACCCGCTGCTTTATGGCGCGCGCCCAGGGCCGGACCTCCTCGTAGGTCAGCAGCGACATCGGCGTGAACATGTCGGGCCGGTGACACACCTGGCAGGAGCGCTGCAGGATGGGGAGCACGTCGCGCGTGAACGTGGGGTGCTCCGGCACGGCGCCGCCGTCATTCGCGGCTGCGCCGGCCGGAATCGCCACCACCGATGCCACCACCAGCAGCATGCCGGCCGGGACGTCAGATTTCCGAAACGACATCGTCACCGCCTCCTCGGAGAAACATCGCCTGCAGTGCCTCCGGCTCTCCACGACTCAGGCGGCGCCCGAATGTTCGCAAACCGCTTCAACGTCTCTTGTCCCGGCTTACTCACTCACCACGAACGTGACGTCCTCGTAGGTCGCCAACCCCCCGTCGTGGGCGATGCTCCGCAGCACGTAGGTGCCCGGCTCGCTGAACGTCGCCTGCACCATCCACTTGTTGCCGGGGGCCGGCTCGGGCGTCTCCCAGCCGGCGCCCCACGGGGAGTTCGAGTTCGCCCGCGTGTCTTCCCAGACCTTGGTCTGCACCGGATCGAAGGTCACCGGCACGGCCCCCCGGTAGAGGAACCAGGAGAGCCGGAGGCCGGTGGCTGCGATCGGGGTCAGGCTCGTGGGTCGTCCCGGGTCCACGGCGCGCATCGCCCGCCGCCTGGGCAGCTCGTCCTCGTCGTGCGCGGTCGCGGTCAGGGTGACCGGCTGATTGACCTTGACCTTCCTGGTCGCCTCGCCGTGCACCTCGAGCAGCGGGCCCACGTTCTTGAACAGCTCGCCGGAGACGCCCGCCCCGTTGTTCGCCATGCGGACGTTGTTGTCCATGTAGTAGTCGGGCAGGAGCGTCCCGTAGGCGCGCTTCGTCTCGCCGTGGCTGGTCAGCGTCCAGACCAGCTCCTTGTCGCCGAAGTCCGCCGGGACCCGGATCCGGAACAGGAACCGGTTCCGCCGCGGCAGGAACCAGGTCGGCTGTCCCTGGTCCGGCCCGCCCGGCTCGATGTTGTTGTCGGGGCCGATCGGGATGTGGAGCTCCTCCTCCCAGTTCCGGTTCATGGTGCCGAACACCAGGTTGAAGGAGCCGTCCGGGTTCTGCTCCCACCCTTCGTAGGCGGGCACCACTTCCTGCCCGGAGTCGTACGACCGCCGCATGCGCTGCGCGCTCGCGTCCTCCGCGGCCAGGCCGATGAGCAGGCCGGCGAGAAGGACCACGACCGCGAGCGTCCTCACTGTCCTCCTCCGGCGTTGTCGGCCGGCTCCACCTCCACCGTTCCGCAGAGCGGACAGCCGATGGCCACCTCGCCGTCGGAGAGGTCGAGGACCGCACGCCGCTTGGCCATCTCGGCCGCGAACTCCTCGTCGGTCATGTAGACGCCGCGCATCAGGTTGATGAACATCTGGTCGACCGAGCGGTGACCCCCTCCCGACCAGTTGCGCGGATCGGGGACGTTGGGGTTCGCCGGCGAGTTGTCGAAGTAGCCGGTCATCCGCAGGATGGTGCCCTTCGGCAGCAGCGGCGCCGCGTCGTCCTCGTAGTTGTAGACCCGCACCCAGCTATGGTCGTAGCCGGCGCAGTTCAGCGTCTGGACATGGTGCCCCCAGATGGCGTCCAGGCACATCCGCACGCCGGGCGCGTGCATGTGGGGCTCGAAGATCGTGATCAGCGTGTTCTCGGGCAGGGTGAAGTAGGACTCCATCTGCTGGTCGGGATCCATCGCCTCGATGTCCAGGTCGACCCCGTTGCCGAAGGACATGCGCACCCACTTGCGGGTCGGCTCGTACCCGCGGGGATGGAACTTAAAGCCGACGTTCAGGTGCGCCCGCGTGTCCGCGCCGTTCGCGTGCAGGTGCATCGAGTTGAACTGCAGCTTCGACCCCGCCTTCATGATCTTGCCCGCCTCGGGGTCGAAGACGTCGGCGTTGCGCCCGACCTCGTGGGTCGGCCAGCGGCGCTGCGCGGCCAGCGGATCGTCCTCGTTCGGATCGGGATCCGGATCGGTCACGGCGAGGGTGGCGTGGTGCACCACATAGAGTCCGCCGACGGTGTCGCGGATCTCGCCCTCGCTGGACTCGGTGATCTCCTTGTACTCCATCGCCGCGACGTAGCGATCCTCGGCGAGCCCGGTCGGCGCCTCGCCGATGGTCCCCCACCAGTCGGGCGCGTCGGCCGGGACCTCGAAGCTCGCGGACGACACGATCAGGTCGGGCTGTCCGATCTCCCATTCGTCCACGTCGATGAACGGCACGGGCGGCGGCAGGTCGGCGGGATTGCCCCGCGGGGCGCCGTTGTCCGCCCACCTGGCGATCAGGGCGATCTCCTTGTCGCTCAGCGACGGATCGTCCTTGAACCCCTGGATGCCGATGTCCTTCTCGATGTACCACGGGGGCATCACGCCCGGCGTGTCGCGGAGCCCGGTGCGGTACTTGATGGCGCGGGCCCAGGGCCGCACCTCCTCGTAGTCGATCAGCGACATCGGCGCCAGCGAGTCGGGCCGATGGCACTTCTGACAGCTCCGCTGAAGGATGGGCGCGATGTCCCGGGTGAACGTCACCTCGTCCGTGGCCGCGGCCTGTGCGGCCGTCGGGGACGGCAGCGCGACGAGCATCGCGGCCGCCATGCTGAGGAACACCTGCCAAAAGAACGTCCGCCGCCGGCTTCGCGTCGTCGTCATCTATCGTCTCCTCGGTGCAAACGCGGTTTCCGGTCAGCCTCGAAGCTCCATTCTAGGAGCCCGTCCCGGAAACCGCAATGGGCATGATTCGTGGCCGGGAGATCGCGCGCGTGCGGCGATTCCCGGCCGCGGGATACCGGGCGCGGCTATCATCGGGGACCGCGATACCTGGGAGGGGACCGATGGGGACAGGGAAGAGGCGTCGTCCGGGCGTCGTCGAACTGGCGGGCATCGTCACGCTGACGGGCATTGTCACGGTGGTGCTCGCGTACACCGTGGGGTCCCAGGCCTTCGGGCAGGAACCGGCGCAAGCCGGCAACCGACGCGAAGTGACCCGGGCCGACGTCGAGCGGTGGAAGCGGGAGCTGACGAACTGGGGCCGCTGGGGCGTGGACGACGAGATCGGCACCCTGAACCTGATCACGCGGGAGAAGCGAAGGCAGGCCGCCGCCCTCGTGCGGGAGGGCGTCTCCGTATCGCTCGCGCACGACGCCGAGACCGAGGCGACGATCGACGGTCCGCGCCCGTATCAGGTCATCCCTCTCGGCATCAGCGCCGACGAGATCCGGATCGCGTACCACGGGTTCATCCACACGCATCTGGACTTCCTGAACCACAACTTCATCGGTGACGGGGTGACCTACAACGGCTACCGGCCGGACCCCGCGGTCGTCGCCGCAAACGGCGGCCACTCGCGGAACACGGTGCACAATGCCAAGTCCGGCATCGTGACCCGCGGGATTCTCATCGACATGGCGCGGTTCCGGAACGTGCCGTATCTGGAGCCCGGCACCCCGATCCACATCGAGGACCTGGAAGCCTGGGAGGCGGCGACCGGGGTGACGGTGTCGGCCGGCGACGCGGTCTTCATCCGGACCGGCCGGTGGACCCGGCGCGCCGAGGTCGGTCCCTGGGACGTCGCCAACGCGGCTGCCGGACTCCACGCGTCGGTCATTCCGTGGCTCAAGGAACGGGACATCGCCCTGCTGGGCGGCGAGGCGGCGCAGGACATGGCGCCGGCCGAGGTCGACCCGGCCGTGGCGCTGCCGGAAGACCTCGGTCCCCGCCCGCTCCACCGGTTCGCGCTCATCTACCTGGGGATGCCGCTGTTCGACAACGCCGATCTCGACGCGGCGGGGGAAGCTGCCGCCGGGCTGGACCGGTGGGAGTTCCTGCTGACCGCGGCGCCCCTGCCCACGCGCGGCACGGGGTCGCCGATCAACCCGATCGCCACCTTCTGATGCAATCGCGATTGGCGAGTGGAGTACAGGCAACCGTACCTCCTGGGTTGCTGAAGGAGAAGGTGCTGGCGCCGGAGCCGCCGGCCGGATACGTCCGCCGCTCATCGCTCCAGCAGAGCCTGGAGGGATTGCAGGAGCGGCGCCTCACCTTGCTGCAGGCGCCTGCGGGATTCGGCAAGACGACCGAGTTGGCGGACCTCGCCCGGTGCTGGCAGGAACAGGGGCTGGTCGCAGGCTGGGTCGCGCTGGACGGCGACGATACGCCGAGGGTGTTCGGAAGCCACCTCGCCGCCGCCTTCGAGCAGGGGGGACTCGCTCTCTCCAGTCTCCGCGCGGATGACGGCTGGACCTCTGCGCCGGCCGTGCAGCAGATCGGGATACTGGCCCGCGCGATCGAGTTGCACGCCGCTCCGTGCCTCCTCGTGCTCGACGAGGTCGATCGATTGCCCCGCCGCACGGTGCGGTTGATCGACCGGCTGTTGAAGCGTGCGCCACGGAATCTCTGCGTGGTCATGGCGTGCCGGTCCGATCCGGGACTCGATCTTGCGATCCATGTTCTTGCCGGAGGGGCAATCGTCACGCCGGCATGGCGGCATGCCAGCGAGACCGGCGACCACCGGCTGGTCGGCCAACTCATGGCTCCCTTCGGAGTAGTCCAGCTATGGCTGCGGGAGGGTGCGAGGCGGATGATCTCGGCCGGCCGGTTCCTGACCCCGAGATCACGGCGGAGTATCCGCGGCTCGAGCTGCTGCGCTGCATCCTGCTCTGTCTGGCGTGGCGGTTCGACGAGGCGGCGGCGCTGTTCGAAGCCGTTGGGCGTCGGACGGATCGCTATGTCGCGACGATCGCGATCGGCGCCGAGCTGATACTCGAACAACACGACGGCGAGGCGGTCATCCGGTTTCTGAGGAAGTCTGCGGAGGACGTGCAGGCGACGAATATCGAGAGCATGTCCAACCACGTGGCGGCGCTGCTGGCGCACTACCTGGCCGAGGCCGGACGTCCCGACGAGGCTGGAGAGGTGTGGCGCGACTACGGATTGCCGTGCGCCGCGACGGAGCTGGTCGATCTGGATCGGCAGTCCTGGCGCACGATGGAAGCGCTGTCGTGCGCCCGGATCCGGGCGATACGGACCTCGACGAGGAACTGCGATTGGCGGCCGAGTCGATGCTCGCCCACCTGGACGAACCGGCCACCCTTGCCGCGCCCGAGTTCTCGCCACGGGAGCTGGAGGTTCTGACGGAGGTCAGAGGCGGTGGTGGAAACTGGGAGGTAGCCGGTCGCCTCGGGATAACCGCCGAGGGGGTCCGGTACCACCTGAAGAACATCTACCGGAAGACGCGCACCACCAGGCGGACGGACGCGGTGCGCTACGTTCCTCCGGGTGAAGTCCGCAAGAACGGTGGTCTTGCCGAAACCGGCCGGCGATGCGTTCGAGTGCGCCGGACTCGATCTCTCCGTCCTGAGCGACCTGGATGCCTGGTCTTCGTCTCCGGTCACCTACCAGATTGGGATGGTGGCCCGTGCAATCGAGTTCCATGCGGAGCCTTGCGTGCTGGTGCTCGACGAGGTCGACCTGCTTCCGCGCAGAACCGTCGCCTTGATCGAGAGGCTCGTCGAACGCGGCCCGGCGAATCTCCATTTCGCCATGGCGTTCCGGTCGAATCCCGGCCTCGATCTGGCCGCGTTGGTATTCGACGGAGCGGGCGCCGTCATCGGGACCGAATACTGCGTCGACATGCTCACCGTGCAAGATCCGGAGCGCAAGCGGTTCCTGCACGCTCGCATCGCGCGCGCGTTGGCCGTACGCGGGCAGGCGACGCCCGCGTGGCGGCATGCCAGCGCGGCGGGGGACGATCGGCTCGTCGGGGAGCTCATCGAGCAGGCCGGCTTGTTCGAGATGTGGATGCGGCACGGTGCGATGAGGGTGTTTTCCGCGGAGCGCTGTCTTCTCGCAGATTGACCTTGTCGGGAGCTGACGGCCAGGCGTTGCACCACCGGATCGATACGCTCCTGCCGGCGGACGGCGTCGTCGAGAGCGACGAACGCGGGCGCTTCTACCTCGGCACCCGCCACATGCTGCTCTGTGTCTCCTGCTATGAACGTGGCAGCCTGCCGGAGAGCGCGAGTCACGGCGCCCGGGCGCATGAGCTCTTTTCCGAAGATATGCGGTACGGGAACATCTTCGTGGACATCTACCTGGGGATGGCCGCAATGGCCGGGGGACGGGTGGGGGAAGCCTGCGAGCGCTATGAACGCGCCCGCCGGGAGACGCGAAGGCATTTCTCTTCGGACCCGTCCCTTGCGGTGTGCGCCGACGCGGTGACGCTCGAAATCGATCTCGAACGCAACCGCGAGAGGACGATTGACCGGCGGACGCTGAAGGGGCTGATGGAGCTGCCGGGAATCTGGTCGGACATCCGCTCGGTCGCGGTCGCGGTGAGCGCCGAGCTGACGTTCGAGCACTACGACGCCGACGCCGCGGTCGAGCTCCTTGTACAGACGACCGAGGACGTGAGGGCGATACGCGCCAAGGCGCCTCGTGGAGGTAGGGCGTACGCGCGGGCGGCTCGGACATGGTGCGACCACGAGCTGCCGGACGAGGTTGCGGAGCTGTTCGACCTCGACAGGCAGCCGTGGCGCACGCTGCAGGCAATGGCGTGCGCGCGCGTCCGGCTGCTCGCCGCGCAGGGCGAGTTCGCTGCCGCGGCCGAGATCGCGGACAGGTTGTGCATGACGGCTTCCGCGCACGGCCTGACGCGGACCCTGCTCCGGGGATTGGCGCTGTCGATGGTCGTCGCCGAGCGCGTCGGGCGGACGGACCGGGCCGTGGCCCGCCTGCTCGAGTTCCTGCCTCTGGCGCGCGACACGGGCTATGTCAGGCCGTTGGTGCGCGACCGGGAGGTCAGTCGGATTGTCCTGCGCCGCCTGCTGGACGGAATGCTCGACGCCGACACGCGCGACGCCGCGATATCGATGCTCGCCGATCTCGACGGGCCGACGCCGGCCGCTCCGGCCTTTTCACCGCGGGAAATGGAAGTGCTCGTGGAGGTTCGCGAGGGGCGCCGCAACCGGGAGATCGCGGATCGCCTCGGAATCTCCGAAGAGGGTGTACGTTTCCATCTCAAGAACATCTACCGCGAGACAGGCGTCAGCCGCCGAGTGGACGCGGTGCGCAATGCGCAATCCCTCGGCGTCCTGGACTGAAGGCGGGGTCTCCCCCAGGACGCCGCCCCCCGGTGGTGAGGCTCTGGACGCGGTTGATGGCCCGCGCATGCGCTCGCGCGCACCGAGGCAGGCGGTGACCCGCGAGAACCAGCCGCCGGGTGCGGCGGCGGCCCGCTCGGCCTCGGCGACCGCGGCGTTGACCGCGCGCACCCCAGCCGGCGAAATCTCCGGCCGGCTCCGACTCGACGTCGGGCGGCCGGACGATGTCGGCTTGGCCGGGAAGCGCCGGATCCGGGTCCCGCTCGTAGTCGCGGGGCGGCCTGGTCGACCAGTCTGGACGTGGCTCTCGAGGACTACGTAAACCTCGCGCGGGGCCATGATCAGCTCGTCGAGCGCCGCGTCGGTCGCGTCGCTGTAGTTTTGGAGACCTCCGGGTCGGCGGCGGCGGCCACGGCCCGGTCGAGTGCGGCGGCCTCCCGCGTCACCTCGGCGGCCCGCGTGCCCGGGCAGTAGTCGTCGGTCAGGCGCGCTACCGCCGTCGACAGCGTGCGCCCCCGGCACGGCCGAGCGCGTCGAGGACGGCGCGGTTGGCGGCCACGTGCGCGGCGGTCGCGCGGGAATGGAGGGCGTTGCGGGCGCGGTTTTCAGCGTTGGCTTCGTCGATCAGTTCGTTTCGCCCTCTGGGCGTTACCACGACCGAGGCCGCGCATGCGGTTGGCGAAGCGCCGGAAGCGCGCGGCGCGCTCGCGGGCCTCGCCAGCGCCGGCAATACCGACCGCCTCGACGTAGGGGGCGTTGGCGGCGGATGCCGCGGACTTGGCTTCGAAGTTTCTGGCGTAGGCGTTTTCGAGGCCGTCGTAGTAGTCGATCAGGTCGTTGTCACCGCAGTTGTAGTTGTCGCAACTGAGCGGGCTGCGTGGTACCCTTGCCGTTATGCGAAAGCCGAATCCGGAACGGGAGCGGGGCGCGGCCGCCAAGCTCGCAGCCGAGAGGCGGGCCAAGCTCGCCGCTGCGGCGAAGCCGAAGCAGGCCAAATACCCGCTACGAGCATCCATCCCAGAATCGGTTGACCGCTCCGTGTTGCCGAACATGCGCGTTTCTCCGGGTAACAGCCCATCGAAGCGGTATGGAATCGTCGCGGAAAACTCGCGGAGACGCGACTGGGAACTTGCGCCTATTCCAAAAGCTTTCCGTAACATGTGGGGGCGGGCTTTTGGGCCGCGGCTTGTCAAGAATCCGAAGGAGCGTCCGTAGATGGCAAGGCTCCGCTCGGCGCCGCCGCCTGAAGCCGTGGTGGCCGTCGAGTCGGTTTTCGGCGCGGATCCGCGTGAACACGGGGCCGGGGCTGGTTAACGGAACTGCCGATTATCGGACGCTGGCCGCACCCCGACGTGGTGCGGGCGGCGGGTTTACTGGCCGCGCGTGTTGCTCTCGATGCCACTGATCTGGTCAATGGCCCGACCACACCCCATTTCGCGAAGCTCTTCGTTTCCGCTCAAGAGGCCCGTAATGCACAGCGTCAGAGCATCGAAGCGCGTGTCGATGGCCCTATCCCTCCTACTAAGATTCTCTTGGATGGCGGTGTGCTGCTCGTTGCTGGCCGTTTGGATGGCGGCGAGCTGCTCGTTGCTGGCGCGAAGGTCGGCGCGCACGTCCCCAATCAGCGACACCACGACCGTCACCACGGCTACAGCGGAACCAACGACGGCCACGACGATCGAGGTGGCAGTCGCGATGAGGAGCTGCGGCGAAACGGAAGAACCCACAGGCACCGCTGCTTCGGCTGGCGGCGGCGATGGCGGTACCGCTGCATTGGCTGGCGCTGCTGGCGTGGTCGGTGGGTCGTCGTTCATGGGTCGCACGCGCAGGGTATCACGGATAGCGGCCCGCACCCTTCACCAGATAGAGACGACTCGGCACGCGATATGGCCGGGTAGAGACCCTTCATAGGCGCTAACTTGTTTTCGTGGCGGGGCCGGCGTATCCTGACATGCGCATGCATGACACGGAGGCCGGCCGGGTCGGCCGGGTGGACGAGGACTGGGATGTGCTGCTGTCGTTCCTGCCCCGGGACTGGCGGGAGTTGGCGCGGGACACGGGGGCGCTGAAGGGGCTGCGCAAAGACAAGACGGTCGACAATCTCCTGCGGACCCTGCTGCTGCACCTCGGCTGCGGGCACTCGTTGCGGGAAACCGTGGTTCGCGCCAGACAGGCGCGTCTGGCGGACCTGTCCGACGTGGCGCTGTTGAAGCGGCTGAAGAAATCCAAGGGTTGGCTGCACGCGCTGTGTGTGCGTCTGTTCGAGGAGCAGGGCTTGGCGGTCATCCCCGGCGGCGCGTTCCAGGTCCGGGCGGTGGATGCGACGACGGTGAAGGAACCGGGACCGAGCGGGTCGTTGTGGCGCCTGCACTACAGCGTGGGCCTGCCGTCGCTGACGTGCGACTTCTTCAAGCTGACGGGGACCGAGGGGCCGGGCACGGGAGAATCATTGGCGCAGTTCCCGATCCGCGCCGGCGACCATGTGCTGGCCGACCGCGGGTATTCGACCGCGCGGGGGATTCGCCACGTGGTCGAGGCGGGCGGGCGGCTGATTGTGCGTGTCAATACGGGGTCGCTGCCGCTGTGCACGCCGGCCGGACGGCCGTTCGACTTGCTGGCCGCGGTGTCGTCGGTCACGCGTCCGGGGGCCGTGCGGTCCTGGGCGACGACGGTCGTGGCGGCGGGGGAGGACGGCGGCCCGGCGGGCGAGATTGCGGGCCGGGTCTGCGTGCTCCGCAAGTCCGCCGAAGCCATCCGCCTGGCGCACCAGAAGATCCGCCGGGACGCTGCCCGCAAGGGGAACCAGGTGCAACCGGCCACCTTGCGGTTTGCCGAGTATGTGATTGTCTTCACGACCTTTCCCGAGCCGCCCTTTTCGGCCGCGGACGTGCTGGAGTGGTATCGCCTGCGCTGGCAGGTCGAATTGGTGTTCAAGCGCTTCAAGTCGCTGGCCCAGTTGGGGCACGTGCCGAAGTACGACGACGACAGCGCCAAGGCGTGGCTCTACGGGAAACTGTTCGTGGCGCTACTGGTGGAGAAGCTGATCCACCACGCCCGCGCAATTTCCCCCTGGGGCTACGACGTGTCGGCGCCGGCGCGCCCGCAGCGCGTGGCGTGACTTCCAACGGGCTGTGGGCGCCCGCCTCGCCGACCTTCGGATTCAGCACGACGCCGAGCGGGCGTCCACAGCCCGGGCACTTCCACAGCGCCCGGTGGGGATACGCTGCGCAGTCCAGTAGTGCGGCGACCGTTTCGGCAGCCAGCAGAGCCGAGAGACACACGGCGTGTTCGGCGTCAACGACTTCTGCCGCCCCACGCGCTGGCGACCGCTACGCGAGGGGCGGTAAGCCCGTCGCGAGGACGGCTGGACGGATCGTCGTCGTCGCGCGAAACGTCGCACTCGCCGTCGGCCGTCGGCTTCACCTCTCCTTTACATCACCGTAATCAGCCCTTTCAAGGTGCACGTCACAAGAACTAGCGAGGCTCCGCCTCAGACCAACAAGCATGTAGGTTGAGCGTGCTCCTCGCCGCGTGGCCCTTTGGCCATTGGGGGCGCTATGGTAGCGAAGAAACCACGATCAAAACCTGAACTTGACTCAACTGTAAAGATCCCGGCCGCTCAAGGAATCTAGTGTACCCGCTGAAACGTATACCCAGCATCTCGTATCCGAGCGTTGAAGTATCGCCCTTTGGAATCCGCAGAGCGCAACTCGGGGTAGACCGTCTCAGGAACGGAGAAATACCGGTACTCAGCGCCGCGCTGAAAGCGGATCCCGAGCGTGCGCGTCGAGCGCTCATAGGTAATCGCCGCCACGGTTGAGGACGAGACGTGCCGGTAGCTCCTGGGCCCCTCCGAGTCGCGTGGGAGCGTCATCGTTTCTTCCCCAAGAGCTTGGCGGTGGAAACGTGGGGCTGGCCGGCATGCATGGTGCGCTTGGGCTTCGGCTTCTTGGGCCCGCGGGGATGCTTGCGGTACTTCGCCAGATCCACCGCCCGGGCAAGCCCCATAAGAAGCGTGAGGAAGGCTTCATGCGAGAGGGCCTGCACCTGCGTCCACTGGTCGGCCGGGACGAACCCCAGCAGCGCTTCATAGGTCCGGCCGATCTCGCCCGCGATGTAGTAGCCGGAGACCGTGTCGTGGATCGTCTGCTCGCCGTGCAGGCCGCGAAGGGCCCCCTTCACCACCGCCAGCACGTTATAGGCCACGAGCGCGACGCAGAACGCGAACAGGGCGGCCGCGGGATACCCGAGCGTGTTCACTTCCGAGTGCAGGTGCGCTTCCAGCTGCTGGAACATCGTCTCAATCGTCCACCGCCGCCGATACAGCTCCGCGACTTGCTTCCCCGTGGCGGCCGACTTCGACAGGTCGGTCAGCAGGAGCAAGGTCTTGTCGCCGCCGCGGGTCGCACGGGTGAGTTCGACCCGGACCAGGCGATAGATGCGGACGTCGTCCGCGTCCTCGCCCGGGCGCGGCGCCATGAGGACTTCGACCTGCTGTTCATACACTTTCCCGGTCTCGATCGACCCCACGAAGGGTGCGGCTCTTTTTCATAGATTGCTATCTCGCTCATTCATAAGGGTTTATGTCCGAGGACACTCCCTCTTCAGTGCGTTTTGAGGGGTGACAGCGTCCGGCGAGCGCCCCATCCGCCTCTTTTCGGGCCGCCGCCCGACCCGACCACGACGCCGGCACGCGCCGGTCCCCCTCAGGCGCGCTCCCTTCTGGACATTCGCGGGGTGCGGCTCTTCATAGAGGATTTTTCGCCCTATTCATGGGCTCTTTTGCCCGCGGATGCGTCTCCCCAGTGGCCATTTCGGGAGGGACATCAAGCAGGCCAGCGCGTACCGGCGTCTTTTCGGCAGCCAGCCGAGCCTCGTCACGGCGCCGAACACCTTCGGTCTTCTCCCCGACAGGCGCGCTCCCTTCTGGACATTCGCGCGGCGTTCTGGTACGGTGCCGTGGGAAGGGAGGCAGGCCTGCGATGGCTGTGACGACAGGATTCCAGGGACGTACATTCGACGTGCCCCGAACCGGCGTCCCGTGCATCGATCCCCCGAGGCGAGCCCCGTGCGCAGCGGCCGATGCTGTCTTCGCGGATGCCAAAGCCTTCCTTTCGTCCAGCGAAGCCCGGCAGATGAGCGAGAGCGAACTCGAACGGGAACTGCACCGGCGGGGCCAGGAGTTGGTGCGCAAGCTCCTGCAAGGACATCGCGACCAACGCAGCCCGAAAGAGGCTGCTGGTCCGGCCGAGGGCAAGGGCACCAGCGGTGTCGAGTGCTCGGAGCCGCGCGAGCACGAAAGCCACGCCGAAACGGCCTCCGGCACGATGCAGGTTGTGGGTCTGGGCTGCGCGCGGCGCGGTCACGACGGCTTGCATCGGCTCGATGCCGCGCTGAACCTGCTGCCGGAGCGCTACTGGGTCGAGATGCGCCGCCGCGTGACCATCGCGACCGCCTCGCGGGCACCACCGCGTACGCCCTGGAAGCCACCGTGGTACTCGACATCATCCACGTGGCAGCGGCGACGCGGCGTGCGGTGCTCGTCGCCGGCTCATCGAAGGGCCTGTCGGCATTTGGTCCGCGACCCGATGGGAGCCGACCGGCGCACGGTGACACTTGGCTCCAGTTGCGGCGGTCCGCAGCCGCCGCGGGTAGCCGGAGCCTGGATGCGTACTGAGGAAGAACCTGGCCAGCGCGGTGCTGGCGCGCGGCCTGGACAAGCGGCGGTTACGGGGGTTACGGGAGCGTTGAGCCATGCAAGTTGTTCTCCGCCGCACCGCTCCACCCGCCCCGGCGCCCTATGCGGCGGCGGAGGCTTCTTTCGCGGAGACCAAAGCCTACCTTTCTTCGCGCGAGGCCCTGCAGATGCGTGAGAGCGACCTCGAACGGGAGTTGAACCGGCGTGGTCAGGAGTTGATGCGCAAGCTCCTGCAAGGGCACCTCGACCAACGCAGCCCGGGGGAGGCGGCGGGTCCGGTCGAGGGGGCCGACGGCGTCGAGCGTTCGGAGCGGCGGCTGCACGACCGGCAGTTGGAGACGACCTTCGGGACGGTGGCGGTCGAGCGCCTGGGCTACGCGCGGCACGGTCACGACAGTCTGCATCCGCTCGATGCGTCGCTGAACCTGCCGGCTGAGCGTTACTCGCTCGAGGTGCGCCGCCGGGTGGCCGAAGCGGCCGCATCGCGGTCGTTCGACGAAGCGCTGTTCGAGCTGTCTCGCCATAGCGGGGCCCAGGTGCCCAAGCGTCAGGCGGAACAGTTGGTCGCTCGCGCGGCTGAGGACTTCGACGCCTTCTACGCGGCGCGCCGAGCGGCGGCGGGCGAGCCGGTCGCTGACGAGTCGGTTGTGGTGCTCACCTTCGACGGCAAGGGCGTGGTGCTGCATCACGAGGACCTGCGCGAGGCGACGCGCAAGGCGGCCGAGAGGCGCCGGCGGCAACGCGAGCAGCTCTCCCCGTTCAACCGCCTGCGGCCGGGCGAGAAGAAGCACGCCAAACGCATGGCGACGGTGGCCGCCGTCTACGCGGTCGCGCCGTTGGTGCGCAGCCCGGAGGATTTTCCTGCAGAGCCTGATGCCCCGACAGCCGGCGGCCAAGGCCAAGAATCGGGCCAAGACCGCGGCGGTGCGTCCTCGCCCGGTGGCCAAACGGGTCTGGGCGAGCCTCGAACACGATCCGGCCGAGGTGGTCGCCGAGGCGATGCTGGAAGCCGAGCGCCACGACCCGGAGCGCGTCAAGCGCTGGGTCGTGCTCGTCGACGGCGCCGAGACGCAACTCGCCCTCGTCGAAGCGGGCGCCGCCGCCTACGGCGTCGACGTGACGGTGATCCTCGACATCATTCACGTGGTCGAGTACGTCTGGAAGGCGGCGCACGTGTTCCATCGCGAGGGGAGCCCCGACGCGGCGCATTGGGCCTGGACGCGCGTGCAGAGCATTCTCGAGGGCAAGTCCAGCAAGGTGGCCGCGGCGATGCGGCGGGCGGCGACCGTCGCAGGCTTGTCGAGCGACACCCGCAAGCCGGTCGATACGTGCGCCGACTACCTGCAGAAGTACGCGCCGTATCTGCACTACGACCGCTACCTCGCGGCG
This sequence comes from Vicinamibacterales bacterium, assembly GCA_965222905.1. Classification (GTDB taxonomy): domain Bacteria; phylum Acidobacteriota; class Vicinamibacteria; order Vicinamibacterales; family UBA8438; genus WTFV01. The sequence goes on from OZ244976.1 coordinate 2,972,386, forward strand.
GGCTATCCCATCGCCACCGGCGTGATCGAAGGGGCGTGCCGGTACCTGGTCCGCGACCGGATGGAGTTGACCGGAGCCCGCTGGCGGCTGGTCGGCGCCGAGGCGGTCCTGAAGCTGCGGGCGCTACGGGCCAGCGGCGACTTCGATGCGTACTGGGACTTCCACGAAGCGCGCGAGTACGAGCGGAACCACGCCCAGCGCTACGCTGACGGGATAGCACCGCCGGTCAGCGAGCCGCCCCCATCGCCCTCCTCACCTCGCCTTCGCCGGGTCAAGTAGCTCTTGCCATGCCGCTCGCAGCCCCTCCTGGACCCCTCTGGACCGCCGACGCAAAAGAGCCGCACCCCCCCACGAACCGCGCCGGCGCCAGCGCGGTCACCGGCAGGCCTTTGTGGTAGCGGCACAGGAATGTGCCGGCGCGGGCCTCGATGCCGGCCAGGAACGCACGGACGCAGAAATTGCGATCCATGATCCAGAGATCGCCCGCTTGGACCGTCGGCACCACCTCGCCCAACAGGGCCCGTTCTTGTGCGTGCCCGTCTTCGCACGGGAAGACATCGATCGCCATCTCCACCGCCGGGTCATAGACCACCAGCGCCTTGCCTGGCAGCGGTCCCGCGGCGGTGGTGCGCAACACCTGCAGGCGATGCTCCGTCGCTGCAATGCAGTTCCCATCCAGGACTTTCACCCGATAGCCCGGCAGCCACGGGCGACAGCCCCCCTGCACGTCCTCGACGAGGTGGCGGAGGTGCCCCGCGGTGTCGCGCACCAACGCCCGGGAGGTCTGGGCCTCCACGCCGTTGAGCTTGTTGTACACCGACGTGACGGAGACCGTGATCTCCCCCGCCGTCCGCTTCGCCTGATACGCGGCATGGACACTCCCAAAGGCTTTGAAGACCACCACACTCATCAGCTCGAACGCCGACGAGAACAGCAGCTCCCGCGTATACTGCTTCTCGGTGACGGCCTCGAACCAGTCGTTGAGGCGGGCGGGCTCGAAGACGCGTTCGAGCAGCGCTCGCAGCATCACCGGGATCGGAAACGTCTCGCTGGCTCGGCGGAAAAACGCATCCAGTACCATGGCACCTCCAATCGCGCCCATCGAGAGAGGCGCTCTCCCAGACGAGTCTGGCGATCGGAGGTGCAAATGTCCAGCGGTTTCTGGGATTGGAACGGCGCATCACGCCCGACGCGGAGGCCCCTCCAAACGCCAAGCGAGCAAGCCGACCGTGCCCTTCTCTGGCAGCCGCAGAAGCCTGGCTAATGACTAAGTCCTTGTATGAGTATCAATTAGCACCTTGAAAGGGCTGATCACCGTAATGTAACGGCATGCCGTGCGCTGGGAGACCGGCCCGGCCAACGGCAGCAGCTACCGCCGGACCCGCTCGCGGTCAACCGCGGGTCTTCACGGAGCCACTGCCCGACCCGCAGCCCGTAGTGGTCCAGCACACACACAGCCGCGCCGTCATCTGACACCCACCGCTTCCCGGCGCCTTGAACAGCGTCAGCACCGGCCGTCGGTATCGGCCACCAGCTCGCCGACCGGCCAAGCAAGTGGCGTAGATCGCGGCGGCCCAGCAGACCCTCGTTCGTCTTGTCGACGAGCCGGCAGGTCTCGCAACAGCTATCCGGCGTGCGAAGCCGAAGGTGAGTCGTGGGCCTGTAGGCCATCATTGCCTCCGTGTGTTTCCAGCAGAACGTCGGTGACGACGCGAGTCGGCGCCGGCGATCCGGGCTCCAACAGACTCGTGGGCGCCGGAAAGGCGTCCACGGGCTGGGCACCGTCCACAGGGCCTGCCGCATGGAGCCGTTCGAACTCCAGCGGCGACGCGTAGCTCAACGCAGAATGCCGGCGCCGCGTGTTGTACCACCCCTCAATGAACTCGAAGATGGCCGCCCGCGCCTCCGCGTGCGTGGACAAGGTCGTGCGGGCCAGCAGCTCGCACTCGAGCGTCGCGAAGAAGCTCTCGGCCATCGCGTTATCGAAGCAATCGCCCACCGAACCCATCGACAGCGCCACGTCCCATTCCCGGCATCGGGCGCCGAAGGCCAGCGACGTGTACTGGCACACGTCGAGGACGATGGCCAAGTAGAGGAAGCCCGCCAAGGTCGGAATGTAGGTGATGTCGGCGACCCACAGGCGATTCGGCGCGTCAGCCTCGAAGCGGCGCTCGACCCGGTCCGGCGCCGGCCGGACTTGCACATCCCGGCGCGTCGTGCGGGGCCCGCGGCGCCGGCTCACCCCGACGATGCCCGCGGCGCGCATCACCCGCGCGACCCGCTTGCGACCGACCGCGACACCGGCGTCGGCCAGTTCGGCGTGAATCCGCGGCGCGCCGTACGTGCCCCGGCTGCTGGCATGAATCGCCTGCACGCGGGCCGTCAGCTCCGCATCGGCCCGCGCGCGAGCAGAGGGTGGACGTCGACGCCACGCGTAGTACCCGCTCGGGGAGACACCGAGCACACGGGCCATCGTGGCGACGCGGAAACGGGCCTGGTTCGCGCTCATGAACCGGTAGACCTCCCGGGTCCGGTCTCCCGAGCGAACCAAGCCGTCGCTTTTGCCAATATGTCCCGCTCTTCGCGCAGCCGCCGGACCTCCCGGCGTAGCTGCCGTACCTCCTCACGCTCTTCGGTGCGCGGGCCATCGGTGCGCGTGCCGGTGTCGCGGTCCGCCTGAGCGACCCAGGTCCGGATGGCCTGGACCGACGGTTCGAACTCCCGAGCCAGGTCTCCGGGCGTACGTCCAGAGCGAACCAGCTCGACCATCTGCTGTCGGAACGCCGCCGCGTACGGCGGTCTGGTTTTCGACATCGCGGGTACCTCCTCCTCGCAACAGGATTGGGTCTCCACGAAACTGGGTCAACTCCAGATCGCCCTGGGTCGGAGTTCCGGGGTGCCGGGCTTGCCCGCGAGTGACGACTGGACGGCTTGGGACGCCGGCGAAATGCGGGCGGCGGTCGAGTACCTTCAGATATGCGCGTAGATGAATAGTATGAAGTGCGCGCAACGGCATCGTGTCACAGCGGATGTGGAGGATGCGGCGTCGTGGGTGGACAGCGTTTGATCGGCGCTCACCTTCCGGCGACCGACCCCGAGCGGCGCGAGACCAGGCCGGGGCGGTGCTCGGGGTGCCTTGCCCGCTTCGTGGTCGACGTGCGGCTGCCGTCGCCGACGATCTGTCCGGACTGCGGCGGTGAGGTCGTCTCCGACGGTGAAGTGGAGCCGGTGACGCGTTGCCTGCCGTTCGGCGAGCCGCGGATCCGCAACATGAAGCCATGACGCCGACGTCATCGCGAGATCGCCAAAGCCATCATGCCTACCCTGTAAGGGCTTTGGGCATGCCGCCTGACCGCTGGTCGTGACCTCCCATTCCAGTACCAACGCATTGCAGTCCTGGAGAGTTCGGGGGCGCAACTGCCGGTTGAGCGTTCACGCCGGACAAGCGAAAGCAGGCCGCCGTCATCGCGACGTTCTGATTCATCGGTCCGGTGCGTTACGTACGCCGATGTCCCGCTGGGATCGTTTCGCCGCTCGGAACGCCTGGTCCGGGGGCAGGCCCCCGTAGCGACGCTCGCGGCGACGGAACGCCTCGACCGCCCGGCGCAGATCCTCCCCGTCGAAGTCCGGCCACAACGTTTCGATGAAAACGAGCTCCGCGTAGGCCGACTCGAACAGCAGGAAGTCGCTCAGGCGCTGCTCGCCGCTCGTGCGGATCACCAGGTCGACCGGCGGCGTTTCCGGATCGGAGTGGCACGCGCGGTTGACCCGCCGCAGGAAGCCGTTCTCGTCGCAGCGTTCGTCCGACCTCAGCGTGCCGGCCGCGACGAGGATCGCCGAGCGTGCCGAGTAGTCCACGGCCAACCGCAGGTAGAGCCGGGTGCCGTCGCGTGTCGCGCGCTCCGTCTTCTCGATCGCTCGAATCAGCGCGGGCGACAAGCGGTCTCGCCGACCGATCAATGCGAGCCGCATGCCGTGCCGGCGACAGTTCATGCGCTCGCGGACGAGAAAGGACTCCAGCAACTTCATCAGCGTCGACACCTCGGCGTCCGGCCGGCGCCAGTTGTCGGCGGAAAAGGCGTAGAGCGTCAGCGTCGTTATGCCGAGACCGGGCGCCGCTTCCACCGCGCGTCGCACGGCGTCGGCCCCGCGACGGTGTCCCGCCGTGCGCGGGAGCCCGCGCGCACGGGCCCAGCGGCCATTGCCGTCCATGATCAGGCCCACGTGCAGGCCGCCGTCTGCGGGTCGATCCATCTCGCGCCGCCTCACGCCGGCTCCTCCACGAGTTCCGGCAGCACCGAGCGCAGGGCGGGTCGCTCCCGCGGCAAGGCTCCCGGGAGGCCTGCGGTGGTGACCACGACCTCGCGCGCGCGCGGTCCGTCGAGCTCGACCAGGAAGATCCGCTGCCACCGGCCGAGCTGGACATCGTCGCCGATCACGGCCAGCGTGGTCGAGGCCTGCAGGGCCATCGCACGTGCATGGGCGTGTCCGTTGGGCCGCTCGTCGGGTGTCATGTTGGCCGTCCGGCGCTCGAAATCGTCGTGGGAGTATCGCGCGTGGGCCGGCGCCCAGCCGGCGAGGACCCGGCCCAGGTCGTCGAGCAGGAGGGGCTCGTTCTCGTTGACCAGAATCGCGGCCGTGGTGTGCATGGACTGCACCGTCACCGTGCCGTCGCTGATGCCGGAAAGGCGCACGCAACAGAGCACCCGTTCGGTGATGTCGATGAACTGCTGGGGCTCTCGGGTCCCGAGCGCCAGACGCTCGTGGGCGACGGCCCACGCGGATTGGGGGGAGGGCTGAAGGGGAAGTCGCAATGCCATAGTTCTCGCTCCTTGTCGGCGGCAGGGCCGCGATCGGATCACTCCGGGCAGTATCGGCGGAAGGCCGCCCCGAGACATGAGCGAGAAGTGAGGGTTCGGTGATATCCCGCTGAAAGCGGCAGAGACGGGCTCAGGATGGCCTCCTGGTCAGCCCGGCGGCCAGGCCCGAGCCGAACATCAGGCCCTCGAAGACGCTGATCGCGACCCGGGTCACCACCCCCGGCTCCTGCTCGCCGAGCAGGCGGGCCAGGGGGGCCAGGCCGACCTGCGACCCGGGGAAGCTCTGCGCCATGAAATCGAGGCTCATCGCTCCCAGGAAGCGGCCGCTCCAACCGAGCATCCCGGCGGCCAGCGCGCAGGCGAGCCCCGTCAGGAGAGCGACGCGGACCCGGGCGATCCCATGCGGGGTGGCCATGCCGCCGTCGGCAATCGGCGTGGCGAGTCCGTAGCCCAGCCCGACCGCTCCGCCGAGGACCAGGCCTTCCACGGCGCCGGCCAGCGGCGCGAGATCGCGACCGAACAGGCCCTCGAGCACGAGGCGTCCCAGGATGTGGGCGGTCGCGCCGACCGCCAGACCGCTCGACGCGCCGGCCACGGCGAGCGCCAGGCGCCGCTGCGCGCGGAAGGCGGCTTCCGCGGCGGCCAGACCGGCTCCGACCCCCGCAGCCGCAACGCCCCCGATCGCCGTTCCGAGAAGCGGCAGCATCGCCAACACGCCGTCTCCCGCCGTCGACCCGGGTCCGAAGCGGAGGACGAAGCCGCCGACGAAACCGGCGATCGCCCCGGCGACCGCTCCACCGGCTGCCGCGGCCATCCACCGGCGCCCGGCCAGCCGGGCCACGCGTCGGATGCGAAGCAGGAACAGAATTCTCGCGGCCGCAAGCCAGCCCGGATGCCCGAACAGCGGAACCGGTCCCGCACCCGGGACGTCCCAGCGGGTCTCGCGCAAGTAGGCGCGGGCCGCGGCATGCCCCTTGCTGCGGTTCAGTCGGTCGAGAGCTTCCGCCGTGCCCAGTTGGTGCAGCGTCTCTGCGGCCTGTCTCCGCCGGACGTCCGCTTCTTCGCCGTCGTCGGAATCGTCGTCGAGCAACGTCTCGAGGGCCAGGTCGAAGGAGGCGTTCGCGTCGGGCTTCTCCACGGCGGCCCGCGCGGGCTCCGGCGGTCCCTCGTCCGGTTCCTCGACGACGTCGCACACGAAGCGGTAGCCGTGCCGCTGCACCGTACGGATGAAGGTGGGCTCGCGCGGATCGTCGCCCAGCGTGCGCCGGAGGATCCGGACCGCCTGGCTCAGGGCACCGTCGGTGACCACCACGTCGCTCCAGACCGCATCGAGAATCTCACGTCGCGTCAGCGCCTCGTTCCGCCGCTCGATGAGCAGGACGAGCAGGTCGAAGCAGCGCGGGATCAGCGGCAGCTCCCGACCGTTGCGGACGAGCGTCCTGCGGGCGGGGGACAGGGTGTGACCGGAGAACCGGTAGCGGGGCGTGATGGCGGACGATCTCATCGACGGCCGGCAGTATACGCGGCGTTGCGGGCCTTGGCGTCCTGTTCGATGATGCGCGCAACCCTGTTTCGTCGAAGATGAGCGGTCGATGCAATCTCGACTGGACGGTGAACACCTACGTGGGATTGGAACTGTTTGGCCGACTCGCCAACTTGGAGAACACCGGAGCCAAGCAGGCCAGTGCTCTGCGCGGCGAGTTCCCGAAGGTGGACGACACCCGAGGGTCGGCCAGAGCAGAGGCATACTGGCCCGCTGGCCGGCTGTACGCGGGGATCGGCATGGCTGCGGTTGGAGTGCTCCTCGCCACCGTCTGGGCCGACGTGCCGGACGTCTCCCTCAGTCTGGAGCCGGGCGGCGCGCGGCTCTCCAAGACCTTCGGATTCTGAGCAGAGGTTCCCCACCAGGGACGTGCGACGGTTGCGGGGCGTCCGTACCGGAGCGGTGAAACCGGCGCTCAGGGGCGACTGGAGCCACACGCCAGATCGCCCCTGAGCCGAAGATAGGGGTTTGGCCTGAGTTTGGTCCAGGAGCAGGAACCAGCCCCCGCCTCACCCGGACATCGTCCCGGCTGAGCGCATGGACAAGTCTCGGGGCAATCTCGCGCACATGCGCCTGCCCGGCCGCATCTTCTCAGTCCAACGAGTGGAGGCTGACGGACGAAGGCCGTTGCCTCCCCTCACCGAAGTACAGCGCCCTGAACCGATCCATTTGCTTGATTTTGTCGATCAGCGTGCGTTCCTGGCGCGCCGTCGCGACATTCCGGACAAGCGCCTTCGCGTCCGCCTCGGTCAAGCGCAGTACGAGGTAGTGGGCGACGGCGGAAAACAGCGACATGTCGAAGTCTCTTGCCTCCTGGGACGCCAGCACGAGCGAGATGCCGTACTTACGGCACTCTTTCGCCATCGTCGGGATCAACTTCAGCCCGGCTGCCCGGTGGGCCTCATCGAAGATCAGGGCATGTGTGATCCGCTCTTGAATGCCTCGGCGGAACATGTCCTTGTAGAGACCGTAGAACACGAGCGAGGCGAATGCACGCTGCAATGCGTCGTTCTGGGTCGTGTGGATGCGAACGACGGTGGGCCGGTCGCTCTTCCAGAGACTCTCGCGCGTCTCTCCGATGTCGAAGAAACCGTAGTCGTCGAGCTCGGTCAGACGCGCCAGCAACGTACGCAATCCACGGTCCGGCTTCGGCTCGGCGCGCAGAATCTCGACGAAACGACTGAAATCCGGCTCCCGCGCTCCTGCCTCCGACCCGGTCCACCCCGCTTCGCTGAAGCTCTCCTTGATCGCCCGGCGGATGCTCTCGCACTGCAGATCGCCCAGCTCCGGGTAGATGGCGGCGAAGATGTCCCGCAACGATCCGGCGACATCGAGATACGCCCGCGGCGATTCGGGATTCGTCACCGTCAGCGGATTGAATCCCAGTCCGTCGAAATCGACGAACCGCACGGAAGTAACCAAGTCCACAAGCCGCTCGTCGATGTCCTGGTGATAGGAAAATATGATCGGGTGGACGCCCGCGGTCACCATCTGCCGGCACAGGTTCAGCAGGCAGGTCGTCTTCCCCATACCGGGCAGTCCGGCGATCAGCAGATGCGGATTGCCCTTGATGGTCAAGGGCCATTGCACGTCGGCGCCGGTGAGGCTGTCCACGCCCAGCGCGACGGCGGGGACCGGCGTCGGAATGTCAGCCGTCGCGTTGCGGTCCGGGGCGGTCTCGCCGCCCGACAGTCTCATGGCGCCTTCGGGATCCGTCGTTCCGCCGACCGCGCTTCCGTTGCTGCCGGATGTACCTCCATCACCGCTGTCCGGATCTGCCGTCGTCGCGCCGGAGCCGATACCGTCGGCGCCCTGGCCCCCCTCTCCGGCGCCCGGTATGGCTCCGACGGAAGCCCGGTCCCCCCCATCGACCGCCGGCGACCCGCCGCGGGAGGACTGGATGTTCAGGCCCCCGTCGTTCCCCGACGTCCCGGTTCCGGGCGCCCTGCCTCCGCCTCCTTCTGCCGCCGTGTCCGTCCCGAAGCGGAAATCGGCGTCCGGCAATCGACCGGGACCGAAGAGAAAGACCCGTGCGCCCCAACCCGCGGGCGAGATCTCCAGCGGTTCCGGCCCTGCATACTCCGGACAGAACACCCAGCCCCGGTCGCCGTCCGGTGCGGGCTGAATGGCGTAGTCCGCGCCCCTCTCGACCATGCGATCGAGCTCGGCGACGACCTCCTGGTAGCGTTCCGTCGACAACCCGTGCCGGTGCGCCTTGTCCGCGTAGAAACGCAGCACCCGCGCGAGCTTGGCGCGCCGCACCGCCCGGAACGCGGAGTACACGCTCTCGTGGCCGTACCATTCCTGCCAGCGCGAGCGGAGTGCGACGGTCTGTTCCTGCACCTGGCGCAGCAGATCGGGCGCGCGCGACTGGCGCAGATGGCGGCGGTGCTTCACCTCGATGAACCGGAAGGTGAGCCCCCGGCGCGGCTGCGTCGTGACGTTGAGCAGGTCCGGACGCGTCTGCCGGCCTCCGCCGTCGGCACCGTTGTTCCCGTTGTCCCGTAACGGGGGAAGGAGGTCGCGCACATCGTCCACCGGCACGAGGAAGCCGCGGTCGAGGGGCGTCCAACAGGCGTCGTCGCCCGCCGCCTGCCGGCAGTTGGCGTGGGCCACCGCCAGCGCGATCAGTTCCGACGTCGGGGCGACGTTGCCGGTGAGACGGATGGCGAGCCGCCCACTCAGCGACTTGAGGTGCTCCAGAAGGAACTCGGCGTTCCGGCGCGTGCGGCTGAGTCCCATCCGCACGAGTGCCTCGTCGAGCAGGTCGTGCACCTCCTCGACGTTGCTGGTCGAGGTGATCAGTTGCAGGCAGCCGAGGTCCTCGCGCTCCGGCACGCAGTCGATGACGTACGCATCGTAGATGTCCCGGTTGTCCCGCGGCGAGTCGAAGTACTCGACGCCGGCGTTGCGGTCGAGAGTGACCACCCAGTCGCACAGCCGGTGCAGCTCCTGGATGCTGTCGGCCTTCTCGGGCAGGATGGTCGTGCGCAGCACCGGCGAGCCCTGGCTCGCATCACCGGTCGTGTTCGAGGCGGCCCAGGGCCAGCGCCATCCCGTGCGCTGGGTCTGCTCGCCGTCGCCTTCCGCGACGTGCCGGGCGACCGCGTCGACGATCTTCTGGCCCAGGCGGTCCAGCCGTTCGGTGTGTCCCCGCTCCGAGGGGTGCTTCTCGCCGCCGCCGGACCGGGGCACGACGCTGCGCCACGAAGGGGTCGGCACGGCTGCGAAATCGCGTTCGAAGAACGACAGCAGGCCGAACGCCCGGAACGGCGCGGTCGGGGCCGCGCCGGTATCGATCTCCACCTGCGACTCGAACGTGTCGAACGCGACGGCAAGGTGCGCTGCGGTCTTCGGATCGCCGGATTCCTTGCGCGCCCACCGCAGCCGGGGCAGGGCGACGCCGCCCGGCAGGCTGATCGATTCCAGCATCCACTGGTCGTCGGCCGCCAGCACTCCGGCGCCGCTACGGCGTTTCTCCCGCGCTTCCGCGATGAACCGCCCGGCGATGGCGCGCTGCTCCGGCGACGGATACAGGTCGAGCGAGAAGGCCGGTGCAGCGGCTTCGGGGTCCGCGCCTTCGGCTGCCTCGTTGTCCGTGTCGTCGCCGGCTCCGCCATAGTGCCTGTGGACACGGCCGAGCGCGCGCGCGATGGTCAGGCCGTCGCCGGCCCGGAGGGCGTGCATCCGCAGCAGTCGGGGTGACTCGTGACACTCGATGTACTTGACGATCTCGTCTCCGAGGACCGCCGCGCTCTGCTCGCCGACCGTCGGTGCGGTTTCCGCCGCCTCGCTCTCGCCGAGGGCGCGGGCGAGCACGGCCACTGCCGCTTTCGGTTCCCGATCGGCATCGGGCACCATGCCCACCGCGTGGAACCCCAGCGTGTCGGCGAAAACGAACGTCCCGCCCGCCGGGTTGGGAAGGAACGCCGGGAACATCGCGCCGTCCAGGCCGGCGAGCTCCTCCTGCACCTGCCCGGGCGCCTGCTCCTGGTCGAAGACGGCGTGCAGCAGGAGGTTGTCGTAGGCGGCCAGCCAGGCGACACGCAAAGGATGCGCCGGCAGCACGATCAGGCCGATCATGCGGCCGGACAGGGAGAGCACTTCGACCGTGTTGCAGATCGCGAGCACAGGAGGGCCGCCGTCGAGCAGCGCCGTCCAGGCGAGCACGTATTCTTTCGCGACCTCGAACGACCTCGATCTGTCGTCGTGAACCTGGCCGACGCCGCCCCCGCCCGCCCGGAACCACTCCGCCAGCCGCCGGCTGGCCGCGACGGTCCTACCCCACGCGGTTCCGTCGCCGCCCTCCGCGGGGATGAACTCAACCGGCGCCGCCCGCTCCCCCGACGCCCGGACGCGCACCCGCCAGCGCCCGAGAGCGCCCTGGCGGCTCGTCCAATCCGATTCCACGTCGCGGATCAAGGGCGGGCGGAACACCCGGAAGCTCTTGTGAAGCCGAGCGGCGGGCGGGCGCAGCACCACGAAGCCCCGCGCGTCGGCGGTGACGCAGGTCGGGTTCTCGGCGACAGCCGCGGCGGTCTCGCGGCTCGGAAACTCGATGAGCCCTTCACTGAACGTGCGGACCTTCCGGCCTGCGCCGCCCGCGGGCGGCACCTGCGGATCGCCGAAACGGATGACGAATTCCTCGCTCTCCTGCCGCTCGATCGCGTCGCGGCCGACGACGGAGACCACCACCCTGGCTGAAAGAAGGGCGTCCTCGCTCAGCGTCGAGAAGTCGTCGTTGCTGAACCGGCACTTCTCCTGCTGGCGGGCGGAGTGGCGGACGTCGCGCGCGGCCAGTTCCTCGTCGAGGTCCGTCAGCAACGCCACGCGGTAGTCGACGGCGTTCTTCTCGAGGTCGGCCGGCCGGGCCTTCCACCGGACCTCCAGGTTCGAGTACTCCCTCGCGGACTGGGCGTCGGGGTTCAGAACCAGCTCCGGCGCACCCTCGGGCGGTTCCATCAGTCCCGACCACTTGGCGATCCTCCCGTTCTGGTTGCGCCACGACGTGAGTTCGATGGCCCGGATGTCGCCCCCGTGGACCGGGAGGGATCCGACCCACAGGTGCGGCTGGTCGGCCAGCGCCTGCAGGGCGTCGCGCAACGGCAGGGTCGCTGCTTCCGCGAGAAAACGCTCGAGATCACGGCGCTGCGCGCCGGCCGCCGCGATCCGGAGCGACGCGATGCGAGCGGGAACGGCGAGGCCGGTGACCGCGGCGCCGAGCAGGCGATCCACGAACCGGCGCGACGCGGCCAGTTCCGCGCCGGCGTCTCCTTCGGCCGCCGCGGCGACCGGCCACAGACCGAGCAGGTGCAGGTACTCACCGGGGTGACGCCGATGCGCGGCAGCGCGGCAGAGAAAGTCGAACTCCACCCACGGGGAGACGCTGTCGTGGCGCCCCACCCCCTGCGCCCGGCGGATCGCGCGCTCGGCGTACGCGCGGTGCGCGCTCGACAGCTTGCTCGTCACCGCGGCGCCCGCGATCCGTCCGGCCGCGGTGAACAGTTCGGCCTCGCGTACCTCGCGCGCGGCGCTGTAGATGCCGTCCATGCCGGCCCCGGCCCGCTCGGTGTCGACCAGCAGCAGCGTCGCGTCGGCCTTGGTCTCGCGCAGCTCGACCGCGGTGTCCGCGTCGGTGGTTCTCCCGGCCGGATCCTCCGTGTCCGCCACGCGGAGCACGCGCCACCCTTCCGGCGCGAAGGTCGCATCGGCGGCCAGCGCGGCCACCACGTCCGGCGCGAGGCAGCGCACGAACGCCATCGCGCCCGGCTCGGACCGGCCGAGCAGGGGGCCGCACGCGCGGCCGAGCAGCGACCCGTGCAGCGTTGTCCACTCCATGTCAGATCCCTGCGGCCGCTTCGAAGCGGGAAGTGAGCCGCTTCATCCGCTCGGCGTCGTTGACGCCGACCAGCAGGCCGAGGTCGCGCAGACGTCGCTCCAGCGCCGCCCGGTTCCGGCCCAGAACCTCGTTGGAGACGGCCATGCCCGGCGGCGCGGTATCGACGTGGAATCCGTAGTCTTCGCGAAGGAAGTCGAGGAACGACACGAGGTTGGCGTCGGCGCCGCCCTTCGGGCCGGGCAGCAGGTGCAGGTGCACGAGGTAGTCGAGCACCGAGTCGGTGAAGACGAGGGCGCGCACGTCGCGGCGTCGGCGCGTTCCCGGACCGCTCCCGCGCGTCGTCGTACGCTTGACGGCCAGCCCGTTCGGGCGCCCGATGGCCAACATGGAATCGACCATTCCGATGAAGTTCTTCTGGAAATCGCCCGCCCCCTTCAGAGCCATCAATCCGCTCGCGAGGCGCCAGACAGGATGCCGTGGATCGTCGCCGTTGCCCAGCAGGGTACTGGCGACGTCGTCGTGGTCCTCTGCCAGTTTCTCTGCCAGCTTCTCTGTCTTGTCCTCGATGGCGAAGGCGATGCGTTGCGCCTCGGCGTGCCGGTCGTGGACGAGATCGCCGAGCAGGTTCAGCCACTCCGTGGCGTACGGCCGCGCGGCGACTTTCTGCAACTTGATTCGCGGCCGGAAGCAAGCCTCGTAGTCGAGCAGGCGCAGCGCCATCAGGATGACGGGAACCCGTTCCAGGTGACGCATCAAGTCGTCGGTCGACTGTTCCGCCCGCAGCCGGAGCCGCCGGTCCCCGCCGTTGGAACAGTCCACGAAGAAGGGAGCCGCGCGCTGGACGTCGACGTCCGTCACCCTCCCCGTTGCCTCCCAATGGAACAGTACCTCGACGGTGCTGCCGAGAATCGTGGTCAGCCCGATCGTGATGCACGACTCCAGCATGTCCACGAAGGCGTGCCGTGGCGTCGAATCGGCGTACGAGCGCACGAAGCGGCGGATGTCATCCGAGAAGCGGCGCGCTGCGGCTTCGGCGATGGGGCGCTGGTTGGAAATCCGATGGGCGTCCGCAGACTGCTTCGAACTCGGCCGGAGCTTCTTCGGCGCCGTTCCCAGTTGTTGGGCAAGACGAATCGTCAACAACTGGTCCAGGCCGACGGTATCGTCCGACTCGTCGAAGCGATCGGACGCGAGATCACCCAACAAGTCCCCGCGGCGCGTCACGCCGTGGCCGAAGGCGTGCAGCAAAGGGTTGTCCTCGTACCGGTTGACCACCGGAAAGTGCGTCCGATCCGTCTCGTCGCTCGGCCTGACGTAGTCGCCCGTGCGTCGATTCGCCAGCATGGCGACGATCATCTCGGGCACGAAGCGGAGGTGCGCCACGCTGTAGGGCAGGTCGATCCAGCTCGCCAGGTAGTGGGTCGGCGCGACGCGCTGCACCTGCTGGTCCCGGCCGAGCCCGTGCCGGACGTTCTCGAGACAGAAGCAGAGGAGCAGGTCGCCGAGAACCGCCCGTTCGACCTTGTCGTCGAAACCGGTCAGTTCCTCGGTCTCGGCGAGCCTCGCCGCGATCCCGTCCACCGTGGTCTTCCGGCGCTTCTGGGCCGGCGTTCCGGTCGGGGGACCGTACGTCGCGAGAAACTTGCCGGCTCCGCGCCGGTGGCCGAAGCGGAACATGTAGAAGACGGCCGGAAGAACCGCCGAGAGCTCGAAATCGAGCAGAGTTATAGGCAGTACCTTGTCATAGCTGCCGGTCCAGATCTCCTCCACCATGTCGGGTGACAGCGCGTTCTCGACGATTTCTCGATCGGCATGCGCCATGCGTGTTCACCTCATGCGAGCGGTCGAATGACCAGCCGCTGCGGTCCGCCGCCGGAACCGCTCTCCGCCGCGATCTCGTGGATCGCCTCCTCGCGCATCGGGTTCCAGGCCAGCAGTCGGCGGTCGTCCTCGCGCTCCAGGCGCTGCACGAAGATGGACAGGTGCGCGAAGGTGTCGTCGGTCGACGCGTCTCCCAACTGGTATCCCTCGCTCAGTTCCAGCAGCAGGTGGAACAAGTCCGCTCCGAGCCGCAGACGTTCCTCGCGCCCATCCCCGTAGACGTAGACGAGAGTCGCCTGCCGGTGCAGCCGGTCGAGGCCGGCGGGTGCGGACGGGAGGTCGGCTTCGAGGCGGAAACGATCCGCCGGTTTCTCGATCCAGAAAGCGCTCTCCGTCGGGGTCCGGGGCGTGATTCGCAGGGGCACGACGCCGGGGCGGCCGTAGGCCTGCGGCGGCAGCGTCGACAGGCGGGCGATTCCCGCGCAGAGCTTGCGGCGCGAGTCTTCGCGCGTCGCGGCGTCGGTCGCCAGATCACGAAAACGGCGCAGGTGCCGGCCGTGGGACAGGTCGAGTGCATGGGGATCGCCGGTGAGTACTTCGATGTCTCGTTCGAACCATTCGAAGTACGCGCGCCGCCGCGCCGAGGCGAGCTTCAACTCGGGATACCTCGGCCCGCTCCGGCGGGCGCCGGACCGCGTCGGGCGCGTCAGGTGGCGATCGATCCGCGGATGTGCGTCGAGCGCCGGGTCGAAGCGCGCCAGGTCCGCGAGCACGGCCCCCTGCCGCCCCGGGGACTGCGGGTCGAATGCGCGGTCCCAGTACGGCAGCGGGGCCGGGGCGTTCTCCGACGCGGTCTCGGGTGCGGGAAACGGACCGAAGGCCGGATCCCAGTAGGCCGGGACCGCGTGCGGGCCCGCCGCGACGACGCCCTCGTGGTAGTCGTCGCAGAAATGGACACCGAACAGGATGTAGACGAGCGCGGCGCGCAGCTCGCGCACCGTGACGTGCGTCTCGCCGCGCAGGTGGACGGCTTGGAGCGCCTCGAAGAGTCGCTCGCGGGCTCGCGCCCGCGCCTCGGCGGTCGCGCCGTCCGGGAGGCCGGCCGGTCCGAACAATCGATTGGCCTGGAACACGTTGCAGCGGTCCTGCGCCGAGCAGGTCGCGCACGGCGCCCAGATCTCCGACGCCCGCCTGCCGCCGTACAGGTGATCGACCAGACTGTCCAGGAAACCGGTCTCGATGCGGGTCCCGTTGGCGGTCACGCCACCGACGAGCGACCGCTGATTGAGGTTGACGAACCGGATGTGCGCGTCGGACGCCGCCCGCGGGGCGGCGTCTTCGCCAACCTCGCCGCCGTCTTCTGCTTCTCTCGCGGCGTCACTTGGCTCCGCCCGAGTCTTCGTCGTCGTATTCGTCGCCCTCGTTCCTCGCGGCGCCGGCCGGGGCAGCGGTCCGCCTGTCCTGCTGCACCCGCTGAAGGGCCTCGTACAGCGACCGCGTGAGGGGCGTCTCGCGCTCGCGCCCTTCGACCCGCTCGATCCACTCCAGCAGGCGCCCGTCGTTGATGGCCACCAGGTGCGCGATGTCCTCCGCCGGCGGCCCGTGCCGGAACGGCGCCAGGAACTCGTCGAGCAGGTCGTCGGCGGACCGTCCCCGCCACGACGCCGAGCCGTCGAGGTTCATGCGCACCCGCAGGCCGTCGTCCGTCTCTCCCTCCAGCACCCGCTCGGACGACCCGCGCCGTTCGAGCCCGAACTGCCGGGCGAGATGCTGGAGCAGCGCCGTCTTGCCGTCGCCCGCGTTGCCGCAGAGGACGACGAGGCGAACGCGCCGCGCTCCGAGGTCGTCGAGTAGCGCCGCCTCCAGGGGCGTCTCGACGTACGTCTGCTCGGCGAAGGCGCTGTCGAGCCCGCGCGTCTCCCGGTTTCCCCAACGCGAGCCCGGGTACGACTGCAGCAGCCCTCTCAGCCACTCCACGTGCTCCTCGCGGCGGACGGGCTGCGGCTCGGCCGACTCGACCGGCGTGGGCTGTCCTGCCGATGGGCCGGGGACGGGCGCCGGTGTTGCCGGCGGCTCCGGAACAGGCACGGATTCCGTTGCTGGCGGCGCGGAGACGAGCGCCGATCCCGCTGTCGATGACTCGGTCGCCGCAACGAGCGCTGGCGAGACCGCTGGTATGGGTGTCACAACGGGCGGCGGCGCGACGGGCGGCTCTGCCTTCAGAGCCTTCAGGGTCTCGGTCGCCGATTGGAACCGCCGATCCGGGTCCGGGTCGGTGGCCCGGTCGAGAAACGCCGCCACCCCCGGATACTCCGCGCGCTGTTCGGCGTCGACAGCTTCCCAGTTCAGACCGCGCTCCTTCGCCGGCGCGCCGTCGTAGCGGAACGGCTCGTGCTCGAAGATCACGTGAAAAGAAGCTGGCCGCCAGCGCGTACAGGTCGTCCGACGGCGATGCCGGCCGGCCCGTCTGGTGGGACGGCGAGCAGTAGAGCACGGCGCCCGGAGCGGTGATCGGCTCATCGATCCGGCCCACGAAGTCGTAGTCGGTGAGGACGAGGTCGCGGCCGGACACGATCAGGTTGCCGGGGTTCACGTCGCCATGGATGAGGCCGTTGCGGTGCAGCACGTCGAGGGCCCCGCACATCGACTGCAGCCAGAAGAGCGTCAGCGCGTCGGCCGAGGTCTCGTCGAGGTTGTCCACAAGGAGTGGCAGGACCCCCACGAAATCGCGCAGCGGCGAGCCCTCGACCCAGGTCATGAGCGCCGTGAACTCGTTCTCGCGCCACTCCGACGCCACCTCGAAGATCCCGGAGACGGCCTGGTGCTGCAGGTGGGATCGCGCCAGCCGGTAGGCGCTCACGGCGCGTCGTCCCGCCTCCTCGTCATGACACACCTTGGCGACGTAGGTCCCGAGATCCTCCTTCCTCGTGCGGTCGAGCTGCACCACCTTGAACGTCGTACCCACCCCGCCGGAGCCGAGGCGTTCCACTACGCGATAGTGGCCGCCGCGGAAGGGTACGATCTGGTCCTCCGTCCAGAACCGCGCCGGCGGAGGCGGAGGCGCGGGCGGGGATTCACCCAGCAGCGCCGACAAGCGCGCGTCGATCACCGACGCCTCGCTACGTTGCGTCGGATCGTCCGCCATGCCCGAAGCCAGCACTTCAACGGCCTGACGGCTCGTTTCGTCGTCCCGCTCCTCGAACAGGACGCGCAGGCTGGCGCACAGCGCGTAGCGGTCCGAGCCGGCGTCTGCCGCATGCAGTCCTTGTGCGCGCACTTCCGGCGCCGTCGACGGCGGCCACTCTCCGGACGGCGGCCCAACCGCCCCCACGCTTTGTTCCGACGGGATCCTCGACAGCTCGAAGCCGGTGAAGATCGGCGTGTTGTCGTGCCGGACGAGAACCGTCGCCGGCGTCAGGTTACGGTGCAGGATCGGCGCGTCGTCCACGGTCTGCCCATGCAACTCGCCCAACGCGCCCAGCGCAGCCCTGGCGAAGGCCAGCCGCACCGGGATATCCCACGACCGGTCCGCCGCGCGCTTCTCGACGGAAGGAGCCAGCGGGTCGGTCACGGTGAAGAAGTGCATTTCGCCCGCGTAGCCGGGCGCCGGCTGCCAGGAATCGAGTACGCGCGGCGCCCAGGCGTGCAATTGCAGCCGGTGCAACGTCTCGAACTCCCGCGTCGCGCGCGTCTCGGCGTGGGCATCGTCGCTCGCCGACAGGTCGTAGAGATGCAGGATCACCTTGTCATGCCGGGTGGCGTGGACACCCTGGTATGCGCGGTGGAACCGATCCGTCGGCGGCGTGCGACGCTCCAGGTTGACGTAGCCGGCGAACCGCCGCAGGGAACCGTCGAGGGCGACCGCGCTCTTCGGTTCCAGGAGACGGCCGAGCCGCGCGACCTGCTGCGGGCGCAGCACCGGCGCCGCGTCGAAATCGATGGCCTCGCGCCACTCCTTCAGCGTGCAGAACCGCACCCCCCGGACGACCCGGCCGGCCAGCTCCCTCACGCCCGGCGACTCGCGCGTCAGCAGGATTGCGCCGTCCACGCGGCCGAGGTCCGGCACGGACTTGCGGGAGGTGGTCCCGATCTTGCGGGCCTTGTTCGTGACCCGGTCCGCCTCCTGGTCCACGAGGTCCGGGTGCTCATCGACCCATCGCCGCGACCAGTGCTTGACTTCGATGACGCGCACGCCCGGCGGACCGATGGCGATCATGTCGATCTCGTCCGCCTGGAACTGGTGCGTGACCGACCAGGTGACGTTGGTCAGCAGTATCCATTGGTCGTCGCCGGCCCCGAGCGACGATTCGATGCGGCTTCTGAGATGTTCGAATGCCGTGCGTTCGCTCTCGTTGGCGAACGGCCCGCAGTGGAATGGGGTCACGTTCATGTCGCGGTTCGTTTCAAGACGAATCGTGGCAAAGCATACATCGTCCTCTGCGTGCCGGAGAGTCGACCTGGTGGTCAACGGCCCGGCACGTCGCGAAACGAGTCGAACTTCATCCTGAAGCGGTGAGTCTCGAGGCGCGCCTTCAACATGTCCGCCTCGTCCACGCTGATCCCGCCGGCACGGATCGCGATCACGAGGATGCCGGGTGTATTCAGGATGCGGCCCTCACCGATCCGCTCCCGGGCCATCCGGCGGAAGCGGCCTCGTTCGTCGACCGCTACGAGCCAGCCGCGTCGCTCGGCGATCGAAAGGCAGGCCGCCTCGCCGCGGCCCATGAATTGCCTGAGATCGGCGTAGGTCGCAATCTCGCTGGGGTCTGTGCTTCTCTCGCTGCGCAGCCGCCCGCCGCGGACGGCGTGGGCCAGGGTGCGGGCCTGCTGTGGATCAGTAATCTCCTCTACGACCTGCTCCGGAACGACGAAGTCGACTTCGGCAATATCCGCGAGGATGTCGAGCCGCTCCAGGTGCAGGAAATTGATGAGGACGCTCGCGTCGAGGGCGGCCGTTCCAGCCGCGCCGCCGGTAGACTTGCTGAACATCGGCCGATCCTTCCGTTTGTAATAGCCATGCAATTCAACTTCTATAGCTTCGATATACCGGTCTTGATGAAGATCATTCAAAGACGAATTTCCACTATCAGTTCTCGGACGGCCACGACTTCGGCAGAACGACCCCCGCCGGCTCCGGTTCGCCGATTCCGATTTCTTCGATTACACGTTGCAGACACCCGTCGTCGATGTCGATCAGGGCGGCGAGCTCGCGAAGCCGGGCGCGCGTAATCTGGTCGCGCCGGCAGGCTTCCATGGCCAGGGCCACGAATCTCCCACGGCGCTTGTCGCGAGCCGGCTCGCGATCGAGTCCAGGCACCCCGAGCAGAGCGGAAAGGTGAACGTCGACGCCGCGCCGGTCCTGTTCCTGCAGAGTCGAGAGCCGGGGTTCGTTGACGAGGCGGAGATTGCGCAGCCGGTGAATCGCGGCGGAGAGGCTCACACCGAAATGCTGCGCCATCAGGACCACGTCGTACATCTGGACAGTCTGGGTTCCCGGCGCGGAACGCCCTTCAGCGTGCAGGACGCCCGCTTCGTCGTACACGTCGATTCGATCCCGGCTGGGTCGTCCCTTGGCGTGCGCGTGGATGAACTGTCGCGCGCCCCGGTCGGGCATGAGGAAGGAAGCTGCGAAGGCGTTGGCCCGCACTTCGAGCAGCGTGTGGCGTTCGCCCTTGCAGCAAACCGTGCCCCCCTGCTCGCGATCGAGCATGACGTGGGCGTACTGGTGCGCGTGCGAAAAGCGGCGCCGCAGCACGCCGTGCCGCGAGTTGGAGGCGACGAATACTCCCGCTCCCGGATCGGCCAGTGTCAGCCCGCCGACATCCTCCGGCAACAGGGGCTGCGCCGTGCGGACGCCCTGGCTCTCCAGGAGATCGGCAACGGCCGGAAGCGGTGATTCGCCGAGGCCGAGACGACGACGCTCGCCGCTGGCGGCCACGTCGCCCTGCCAGGCCGCTTCCATCCTGGACTGTGGAGCTGGCATCGGACAGGTGACGATACGAGCGAGGTGTCGGTCGATCCCGAGGAGCTTCTCGAGGTTGGTGGTCTCCCGCGCCAGGATCAGGCACTTCCGCAACCCTTCACGGGTTGCCCGATCCCAGGCAACCTTCGGTTGGCGGCGGAACAGTGCAGCCAGCGCATCCTCATCGCGGCAGGAATCGGCCACGAACTCCCGAATGTCCCGGCCGTACAAGTGGGCGAACCGGTCGAGCTCCAGGCTGGAAACCGCACGACGACCGGTCTCGATTTGGGCAAGGGTCGAACGCGAGATGCCCAGGCGTCGAGACGCGTCTTCCTGGGTCATGAGGCTCGCCTGACGAGCGACGTGCAGTCTTCGGGCCAGCTCGTCCGAGGTGACGGTCATGCGTCTCCGTTTGCCCGAATACGTCCGGTGACGGCGGATGCCATGTCAGTATTTATAACATATTCTGGCACATTTAGGACTCATTGTATCGCCGATCCACGGTGCAGCTTTCGCGGTGCAGCGACTTCAAGGGGCGATCCCCGGCACGCCCTCCGGCTCGTCGTTCCACCACCACAGCGGCGCCAGCGGACGCTGCCGCGGATGGATCTCGTTCAGCGTCTCAGCGTCGTATAGCCGGCCGTTCAGCATGACCTGCTCGATGGCGTTCGTGTTGCGCAGGTCGTCGAGCGGATTGGCGGTCAGGATCACGAGGTCGGCCAGCTTGCCCGCCTCGATCGAGCCGAGATCCTGGTCGAGCCCGATCGCCTCGGCGCCCATGATCGTCGCCATGCGCAGCGCGTCGTGCGCGTCCATCCCGGCCGACGCCATCGCCCACAGCTCCCAGTGGTAGCCCAGGCCCTGAAGCTGGCCGTGGCTGCCCACGCCGGCCTTCCCGCCGCCCTCGACGAGATCCTTCACGAACTTTCCGTGGCGTGAGAAGACGTGCTGATCCGCGCGGAACCACTGGCCGCGCCGCAGCGTGCGGGCGTCGATCTCGTCGTGGGGGACGAAGCGCCGCAGCTTCTCGTCGTCGTGCGGGTTCTCGCGGCTGTAGAAGTAATTCTCAGCCCACGGCCCGCCGTAGGAGACGAGCAGCGTCGGCGTGTAGACCCGGCCGGTCTCCGCGAACAGCTTCACGTAGTCGCCGTAGACCGGAAAGATCGGGATGGAGTGCTCCAGTCCGGGATAACCGTCCACCGTCTCGGTGAGGTTCTGCCGGATGTTGAGGGCGCCCTCGGTGGTCGGCATCAGGCCCAGCTCGCGGGCGGCCATGATGATGTGCTGGCGGCCCCGCCGCGCCGCCGCCACGTACATCTTGATGGTCTTCGTGTCGAAGTAGTCGGCGTAGCGTTTCATGGCGTCCCGGGCTTCGTCCGCCGTGTCGATGCCGTCCTGCCAGAAGACGCCGGGTCCGGTGGAGTAGACCCGCGGCCCGAGCACCGCGCCGGTACGCACCATGTCCGCGTAGGACAGCACCTCGGTGTTGCCGGTCTGCGGGTCGCGCGTGGTCGTCACGCCGTACGCCAGATTGGCGAGGTAGGGCCAGACGTTCGTCCGGTGCAACTGGTCCCGCGCCCGCAGGTGGGCGTGCGTGTCTACGTAGCCGGGCACGACGGTGCGGCCGCTGATGTCGAATACGGTCGCGCCGCCCGGGATTGCGACCGAGCCCTGCGGCCCGACCGCCTCGATGCGGTTGTCGCGGATGACGACGTCGGCGTTCTCGATCACCGCGTCGCCGTTCATGGTGAGGGCGCGCCCGCCCCGCAGCACGGCGAGGCCGGTAGGGACGTCGCGCGCCGCTTCGATCATCACCCGGTGCTCGACCGCCTGGTAGCCCTCGTCTTCCCGCTCGGACACGGCTTCGTCTTCGTCGTCGTCCTGGGCCGCCGCTTCGTCCCCGTCGTCTGCTTCAGAGGCTTCCTCCGGAGTGTCCCCGGCGTCACCCGCCTCATCCGGTTCTGCCGCTTCGTCCTCCTCGGCCGTGCGTTCCTCGTAGGCCCGCGCCGCGTCGAGGTCGTAGACGAAGTGCGCGTTGCCCAGCGACCAGTGCACGGTCCGGCCGCCGGCGCCCCAGGCGGGGAACTCGCCGCCGATGCTCGTCACCCGGCGGGACGGGAAGGCGGCGTTGTCCGGATTGGACAGATTGATCGTCGGTGTCACCCCGATGCGCGGGACGGTCACCGTGTAGACCTGCCGCTGCAGCTCGACCAGCGCCTGATCGCCGCGCGGAGCCATTTCGATGGTGGTCGGGGGCAGCCCCTCGGCGAATCCGCTGAAGGTGGGACCGCGCACTTCCAGGTGCTCCTTCTCGTCCGTACCGTCCCAGCGCATCGAGATCAACTTGTCCGGGGCCCGGAAAAGGTGGATGCGATCCGAGCCCTCGACGAAGTGCGGGTTCGAGCGCCGGTCGGTCGGCGCGATGAGGGTCGCCCGCCCTCCCTCATCGCCGTCCGGGTTCGCCGAGACCCAGACGATCTCCGTGCCCGGCGCCCCGCCTTCTCCCTGCGTCTCGTAGGCGCGGACCGGCCCCCGCAGGGCCACGATGCGATCTTCCGGCCCCCACGCCGGCGCGAAGTACGCGGCTGCGTTGCGGGTCAGGCGCACGGGTTCGCCGCTGCCGTCGGCGCGCGCCTTGTGGAGATGGCCGGCGTTGCCGTCCCAGGTGGAGTAGGCGATCCAGTCGCCGTCCGGTGACCACGCCGCGAAGTGCTCCGACATGTCGGCCCCGGTTACCCGCTCGGGGTTCGAACCGTCCGCCTGCGACACCCACAGGCGGTCGAGGGCGGTGAACGCCAGCCGGTCGCCGCTCGGGGAGGGCGCCGCATCGCGGATCTGGCGCACCGTGAAGGTCGGCGTGTCCTCGATGGGGTAGTCGAAGTCCACCCGCGGCCCCAGCGCGAGGTCGAACTGCACGCGGAACGGGATCTCCTCGGCTTTCCCGCCCGCGATCGGCAGCTTCCAGATCTTCCCGCCGTAGGACGCGACCAGGTGGGCAGAGTCGGGAGTGAACGACATCCCGGGCAGCACGTCCAGCGTCGCGCGCGATTCCTGGTCGTCGTGCTGGACCGGGTAGGCGAGCCAGCGCTCCTCGCCGGTCTCGAGGTCGCGCAGCATCAGGCCGGTGTGGTCGTCGTGCCGGGTGCCGAACACGAGCCAGCGTCCGTCGGGCGAAAGGGTGGGCCGGATCGCCGAGCCGTAGCGCGACGACCGGGTGTAGCGCTCGCCGGTCTCGGTGTCGTAGGCCTCGAGTTGGTACTGGGGAAACTGCGCGTTGTAGGACCAGTCGCCGGTGCGCCGAGAGTACCAGATGGTGCTCCCGTCGGGCGACACCGCCGGTCCGAGCATCTTGAGGTTGTCGGGCTCGGACACCGGCTGTATCCCGCTGCCGCCGTCCACGTGGAACAGCTTGAGCTTCGGCAGTCCGCGGCCCCGGAAGTCGCCCATGGCCGCGACGACGTAGTCGCCGTCCGACATCCACTCGGGCGACTCGGCGCGGTTCGAATCTCCCTTCGAGACCTGCTTCGCCTCCGAGCCGTCCAGCGAGCGGACCCAGATGTTCTGGCCGCCGTCGGCGTCAGACGTGTAGACGATGCGCGAGCCGTCGGGGGAGAACCGCGGCTGCGCGTCGAAGGCCATGCCGGACGTGAGCTGCGTCGCCGGGCCCCCGGCGACCGGAATCGTGAACAGGTCCCCGAGATAGTCGAAGACGATGGTCTCGCCGTCGGGACTCACGTCCAGCGAGATCCAGCTCCCCTCGGTCATGTCGATCGGTACCCAGCGGTCGACCGGCAGCGGCAGGTCCGCGTTGCCGCCGGCGTTCGGCTCGGCGCTTTCTTCGTCTTGCGCGATGAGGCCGGCGGGGAGCGTCACCAGCGAGACCGCAAGCCAGCCGAGGAGCACCTGCCGGGAGAACGTGGAGGACAGGGATCGGGGGTTCCGCATCGAAGCTCTCCTCGAGAACGCGCTGGACGGCCGCGGGCAGTCGGTCGTTCGTTGAACGACAGGTCGTTGAACGACAGCCGCGACGCTTGGCCAATGCTATTCCGTTCTCCGCGCGACCGCCGGATCGACGCGATGCGCCTGACGCGCGGGTAGCCCCCACCACGTGTCGCTGCCCGTCAGTCGGTACGCTTTCTCGATCAGCCGCATCGGCAGCAACCGGTCGCCTCCCCTCGGCCGCCCACCCCGACGTGCCGGCGTACCCGGTCGAAACCAGCGAGCAGGCCGTCAGGACGCAGATCGCGCGCCGTATCCGCCGGCGGGGACGAACCGATCTCGTAGCCGGCAACCGCGGTCGAGTCATGTGGAGCCTCCTTCGAGGTCCTCAGATACCGAGGACGAAACCGACAGCGACGCGCACCATGTCGAGACGAGCGTCGGCGCCGTGTTCCAGGAACACCGTCTCCATCCCCTCCAGCGACGGGACGGCGAGACGCCGGTAGTCCGCCATGACGCGGATCGCGATGCGGTCGTTGAGAAACACGTCGACACCGCCGCCGGCAGCCAGGGCACGACCGGAACCGAACGCGTCGTAGCAGCTCGTGCGGACGCCGCTCTCGCCAATCTCGGTCGCCGTTCCCGAGTACGACGTGCGGCCGGCCAGGCCTTGAACGAACGCCGTGCTTCTGCGGAAACGACGCCGGTACTGCACGCCGCCCAGGTAGGTGCCGAACCCCGCATCGATTTCGGGACACGCGGCCGGCTTCGACGGCCAGTGACGCGACCTGTCCACGAACTTCTGGGGGGCTCGCCCGGGCGTCGTCAGGCGACCGGTCGCCCAACCCGTCGTGCCGGTCTCGGCAATCACGGCAAGAGAGCCGCTGAGGTAGAAGCCCGCGGACAGGAAGAAGCCTTCGAGATCGCACCCGGGAGGCCCCTGGGCGCCTCATAGCCAACGGACAGCTCGATACCCCATCTGTCGAAGTACGGACTTCTTCTCTGTCGGCCATCCCGCGCCCGACGCTCCGGGAGTCCACCCCGCGGCGTCCCGGAAGGCAGGGGACCATCGAGGCGCGAGGCCACCGGCGACACGGACGTTGCGGCGTGGGTTGGCAACGACTGCGCCATCACGGACGGCCCACTCAGTACCGCAATCACGCCTCCGGCGACGATTCCGCGACGGGCGATTCTGCGGCGGAGGACATCGGCAACGCGCATCGCGTGTCTCCTTCTCCAGGCTCCCTGCGGCATCGACGGCGGATCCGCGACGCCGCACGAACGAGAACGCAGACGGGATGCCAGGCGCCACGAACGCTTCAAGGCAATTGTCTTCAGTTGGTTACGAGCAAGACCGGGTGCAGGCCGTCACTGGCCGAGACGCTCGAGGGTGAACATCTGACGCGGCACGCAGTCATTTCATGTACACCCAAGCCGGAGCGGAATGGCGAATGCGACCGCCACTAGTCGCAGCGCACTGCGACGAGCGGGTCGACGCGTGCCGCACGTCGCGCCGGCAGGTAGCTGGCCGCGAGGGCGACCGTCGCGAGGATGACCGGGACGGTCGCGAACGTGACCGGGTCCCCGGCGCTCAGCTCGAACAGCACGCTCGACATCGCCCGCGACAGGGCGGCCGCGGAGACGAGTCCGATCCCGAGTCCCGCGGCGACCAGGACGAGCGCACGGCGTTGCACCAGGAGCACGACGTCGACTGCCCGCGCACCGAGCGCCATGCGCACGCCGATCTCATGGGTCCTCTGGGACACGGAGTACGCCATCACGCCGTAGATCCCGACCGCGGCCAGCAGCACGGCGACGAGCGCGAAGATGGTCAGCACGCCGCTCAGCACGCGGTCGAAGCCGACCGCGGCCACGAGAATCTCGTCCATCGTCCGGACGGTATGGAGCGGGAGGTTCGGGTCGAGACGGGCGAGCTCGTCGCGCACGGCGCCGACCGTGTTCGTCGGGTCGCCGTCGGTCTCGACGAAGAGCGACATCGGCCACCGGCGCCGGTCGAAGTACGTCGGCGGCTGGGTGAAGGGGACGTAGATTTCAACGCGCGAGGGCAGGCGCAGGTCGTAGTGCCGTACGTGGCCGACTACACCCACCACGGTCCGCCAGATCGGCGCCATGTCGTCGAGATCGCCGTCGAACTCGAACGCAACGCGCCGGCCGATGGGATCCTCGCCGGGCCAGAATGCCGCCGCCATCGTTTCGTCGACGATTGCCACGTGCGCTCGGGCATCCAGGTCGCGGCTGTCGAAGGTCCGGCCGCGGAGCAGCGGAATGCCGAGAGCCTCGAAGTAGGCGCCGTTGACCGTCTGAAAGAGCGCCGACGCCGTCGCGTCGAACTCGACCGGCCGATTGTCGGGAAGCGTCGGTGATTCCGATCCGCCGGTGCCGAGCGGAATGACGTTGTTCATTCCCACCCCGCGGACCCCGGGAAGGGCCTCGACGCGCTCCAGGAGTCGCTCGTAGAACTGCATCCAGGCCGCCGTATCCGTGTACTCCGCGTCCGGCAGCGAGACCCACATCGTGGCGATGCCGTTCGTACGGAAACCGGGATCCACCGCTTGGAGCTGATTGAAGCTCCTGAGCATCAGGCCGGCCCCGATCAGCAGGACGAGGGCAAGCGCCAGCTCGCCGATGACCAGCCCGCTCCGGATGCGACTGCGTCCAGCGGCCGATCCCGTGCCGCGACCGGCGCCCTTCAGCGCGTCGACCAGCGACACGCCGGACGCGCCGATCGCCGGCAGCAGGCCGAACAGCAGCCCGGTCGACACGGACACGACGAGGGTGAACAGCAGCACGCGGGCATCGAGGCCGATCTGCGCGTTCAGCACCACCCGGAGCGGGAGTTCGCTCACCAGCGCCGGCAGGAGCCCGCGTGCCAGCGCAACCCCGAGCAGACCGCCGCCCAGGGACATCAGGACACTCTCCGTCAACAACTGCCGTACGAGCCGACCCCGGCCGGCGCCGAGCGAGGCGCGCACCGCGAATTCCCGGCGCCGCGCGTCGGCGCGCGCGGTGAGCAGATTGGCCAGGTTCACGCAAGCCAGCAGGAGGACGAACCCGACCGCACCGAACAGCACGAGCAGGGAGGGGCGCAGGTCGCCGACCAGCACCTCGCGCAGCGGGGTGACCGTCGGCATGCCCGGCCACCCGGTATCGGCGCGTACCTGCTGCCCCACGCGCTCCATGTCGGCCGCCGCCTGCTCGAAGGTGACTCCGGACCGCATCCGGGCGATGGCATAGGTTCCCGAGCTGTTTCCCCGTTCCTCCCAGGGCTGCGTCTCGTCGGCGCCCATCGGCACCCAGACCTGCGCCGCACCGAAGCCGAAGTCGCCCGGCATCACGCCGATGATGGTGAACGCCTCGCCGCTCAGCACGATCGCCTCGCCGATCGCGCCGGGATCGCCGGCGTACCGTCGCTGCCACAGGTCGTGGCCGATCACCGCCAGACGCGGCGCGCCACGTACGGTCTCGATCGCGCTAATCGTTCGGCCGAGCTGCGGCGGGATTCCCAGGACGCCGAAAAAATCGCCGAGCACCTGCGATCCCGGCAGCCGCTTCGGCCGGTCGCCGCCGGTCAGGGTGAACGACCGGTTGCGGCGGGCGCCGATCGAGACGTCGAATACCGTGCCGGATGTCGGCGAGCAGGTCGTCCAGCGGGGTGAAACCGCGCGCGTCGCGCCACTGCTCTCTGACGTGAGTGGTGCATCCGAGATCCCGCCGCGCCCGGGCCCGTGCGGCCTCGGGCGACAGGCCGCGCCGGATGTGCTCGGCAGTCGACAGCTCCAGATGGGAACGGAGCTCCTCGTCGAGCTCGTGCTCGAGTCGCCGCCGCGTCAGCATGGCGCGCACGCGGGCGATGAATATCCTGACCGTCGTCACCGGGACCCCCTATTCCTCGGCTGCGAGCACGAGCTCGACCAGAGCGGACATGCGGCGCCAGTCTTCGGTTTCGATCTCCAGTTGCCGCCGGCCGGCCGGGGTCAGCCGATAGAGCTTCGCGCGCCGGTTGTGCTCGGTGATCCGCCACGTCGCACGAATCCACCCGCGGTCTTCGAGCCGCACGAGCGCGGGGTACAGCGTTCCCTGGTTCAGCCGCAACGCCTCGTTCGACACCCGTCGGATGCGTTGGGCTATGCCGTACCCGTGCATCGCACCGAGGGTGTCGAGCGTCTTCAGAACGAGCAGGTCGAGGGTGCCCTGGAGCACGTTGGCTGGTGGCATCGGATGCTGCGGCGTCCTTTGCTTATGTTGATGTTCAACATGAAGCTACCTCGTACTCATGTTGATTGTCAACATACCGGTCTTTCCCTGCAGAGCGAACAGCAAAGTCATGCCGAGCTGCGTTATGCGACGGGGCCGGGGACATGGGGCCATCGCCGGATTGAAGGGACGGCTCGATCCCCGGAATGTGTGGTACGTCGGACAGGGTGACCTTTGGAATATTTGGTTATCGAGGGGTGTAAAAGTCCACAAAAATGTGGTAGTATTCTGCGACCCAACGGGGAATCCATCGGATCCGGGGAGATGCAGAGACTCACCGACCGGCAGCAGGAGACACTGGACTGGATCAAGGCGCACCTGCGGAAGCACGGGATTCCTCCCACACGAGCCGAACTGGCCGAGGCCCTTGGACTGAGGGACGCTTCGTCCGTGAGCGGCCACTTGGCCGCCCTGGCCGACAAGGGGTGGATCGAGCTGCGTCCGAAGATCAAGCGCGGAATCCGGGTGATCGAGCGGGAGAATCTTCCGCTGGTGGGACCGGTGGCGGAGATCGCCCGCCGGAACGCCGATCCTGGCCGAAACGCACATCGTCGAGCGACTGCCCGCGGCCATCGCCGAGCGGTTCCACCCGCGGCCGGACTACTTCCTGACCGTGCGCGGCGACAGCATGAACCGGACCGGCCTTTGCGACGGGGACATCGTCGCCATCCACAGGACCACGAGCCCGGAGAGCGGGCAGGTCGTCGTCGCCCGGTTCGGCGACGAGGTGACGCTGAAGCGCTTTGTACGGATCGATGAACGGCGCGTCGAACTGCGGCCGGAGAGCCACAACCCGGCGCATGAGGTCATGAAGCTCGATCTGGCAAAGCACATCCTCGACATCGACGGCGTTGCCGTGGGCGCCCTGATTGGGCAGATTCGAGACAGCCAGCAACACGTGCCGCCTGAACGGCAGGCGAAAGCAGAATCTGCCGACCTCTCGACAATCCGGCGGCGCGGGGGTGGGGAATGATTGCCGAACCACTCGGCCGCGCCCTGGAGGGTACGGGGTATCTGGCGAACGGGGAATGCGCCGCCCCCAGTGTGACGCTTTCCGATTCTGGCGCGGATATCCGGCTGCCGTCATTCGATCCCGACGCCTGGTGGAGAAGCGGTGCCGGCGCGGAGCACCACGGAATCAGTGGCGGCGGGCTGACCGTGTACTTCAAATATGTGGATGACCCCGAGAGGGTCCCCATCGCGGAATGGCAGAGGGAGATCTGGAACCAGGGGTTCGCGCCGCTGCTGTGGCTCGTCTCTCCGGAACGGATCGATCTCTACAACGGCTTCGGGACCCCGCTGCAACATGATGACGCGGCGGCGAACCGGCTCGACACCTTCGGCCTCGTCGACGCGGAACTGGCGAGACTCGATGACGTGGCTGGCCGCCTGGCGATGGAGACGGGGGAGTTCTGGCGGCGCGAGGCTCGCGTCAGTCGGGAGACGAGCGTCGACCGAAGGCTGCTGCGAGACCTGAGCACTCTGGAACGCATCCTGGTCGACGCAGGTCTCGGTCACGACGGCGCCCAGGGGCTGATCGGGCGCTGCATCTTCATCAAGTACCTGATCGACCGACCAATCGTCACCGAAGGGCAACTGATCGCGGAGTGCGGTCATGGCGATTTGAGCGAGGTCTTGCAGGACCGCACCGCTACCGCACGGCTGTTCGCCTGGCTGCGAGAAACCTTCAACGGCGACATGTTCCCGCCATCCGCAGAAGCGGTTCCCAACGCGCGGTATCTCGATCGGATGGCGAGGTTTCTGCAGGGGGAAGACCTGAAGACCGGTCAGCTCCACTTCTTTCCCTATCGGTTCGACGTGATCCCGGTCGAGCTCGTGAGCGCCATCTACGAGCAGTTCGTGCACTCTTCGGCGTCGGCCTCGACCGGCAAGAATCGCGCCCGCAAACAAGGCGTGTACTACACGCCGCTAGCCGCTGTTTCCCTCGTGCTGGACGAAGTATTCGACGGTCTGACGGGCGAGGAAAGCGTCCTGGACCTCACCTGCGGGTCGGGCGTCTTCCTCGTGGAGGCTCTGCGCAGACTGGTGCATCTCAGGACCGGAGATGGCAGGCCTGGTCGCGCGACGATCAGGAAGACCCTGTACGACCAGGTGTATGGCGTGGACATCAGCGAAGCGGCTTTGCGCATCGCCGCGTTCAGCCTCTATCTGGCGGCGCTCGAGCTCGATCCGGACCCGCGTCCGGCAGAGGCTCTCCGATTCCAACCGCTGAGGGGCAGGACCTTGCTGGTCGGCGACGCGCGAACCATCGAAAAGACGGCGGCCGGTCGAGAGGTGCTCGGCCAGGAAGACGGCTTGAAGCGATTCGACGTGATCGTCGGTAATCCACCGTGGAGTCACACGGGTAAAGCTGGAACCGCAGCCCGCCGGACCGCCGGGTCACGAGCCCCGCTTCGCGGCCAGAGCCTCGACTTCGTAGCGCGGGCAAGAGACTTCGCACACGACAAGACCCGGTTCGGCATGATCCTGAGCGCTACGCCCTTCTTCGGCAGGAGCGCGAGCAGCACGAGCGCGGTTCGTAAGACCCTGGACGCGCTGAGTCCTATCACTCTGATCAACCTCTCCGAGCTGTCCAGTTGGTTGTTCCCGAAAGCCGGCATGCCTGCAGTTGCGCTCCTGGCATGCCGTCGCGATCAGCCCGCCGATCGCTTGACTCTGGTCCAGGCGCGCTGGTCGGAAGCGGGCGAAAAAAGTCACACCATCGAGATCGCGCCCAGTGACATCACTTCGCTGCCGATTGCGAGCTGGAAGCGCAATGCCGGTCTGTTGAAGGCAAGCCTTTTCGGCCGACGGCCCGACCGGCTTCTGTTGGACGAGTTGTGGGAAAAACACCAAGCCCTGGGAGCGCGTCTCGAGACGATGGAGACGGGATTGCGGAACGGCTTGATATTCGGCAATCGCAACCGCGACGCAACTCTGCTGAGAGGGCTGCCTTTTGTCGACAGGAGGAGCGTAGGGCCGTTTTCGCTGCCAATCGAAGACTTGCCGGATTTTGACGGAGGCCGCGCCCAATGGCCACGGCAACGCTCGGTCTATCGTGCGCCGCTCCTTCTCATAAATCAGTTCTTGCGCGGGACTCCTCGCCCGGTAGTGGCAGTTTCCGAGCGCGACGCCGTGTTCTCCGACGCCTACTACGGTGTGTCGTTCTGCGACGGGTCTCCTGCTGCCGCGTACCTTGTTGCCGGGATTCTCGGTTCGGCTCTCGCGTCTTGGTACCTGCTGATGACCGGTTCGGCCTTCGGCCTGTGGATGCGGCGCCTGAAGATGAGGGATATCACGGCCCTGCCTGCACCGGCTCTCCAGGAGAACGTCGAATCGGTTGTTGGCCAGCGCGTCATTCAAATGGTGCGCACGCTGCATCGACAACAGCCCGATGCCGACGACTGGCACGCGCTCGACGATGCCGTATTCGATCTGTACGAAATGGAAGAAGCGGATCGCATCATCGTCCGGGACGGCCTGTTCCGGGCCGGATGGCAATGGAAGGCGGGTCGGGACGAGTCCGTCGCTCCCGCCGACATGGATGACCTGCAGAGGTATACGGAGGCGTTTCTCTCCACGATGGACGACTGGCTGTCTGCGTCGAACCGCCGCCGCATGCGGGCCGAAGTCTACGACATGGCGCAGTATGAGCCACACCGTGTCGTTCGGTTCGTGCTCGAGGATCGGCCCGTTCCTTCCGTGGCGGAGGTCGTGGCGCCCGACGGCCCGCTGCGTTCGGTGCTCGAGCGGATCGGCGAGCGCACCGAGGTTCGCGTCGCGGAGGCGCTGGTCGGCGTCCGCGAGTTGCGGGTGCACGCACGCGACGAAGTGTCGATCATCAAGCCGGCAGCTCGCCGGCATTGGTTGAGTGTGTGCGGCCTGGAGGACGCGGATGCCGTGGTCAGGGACAGCGCGTACGGCGGCCGTGCGACGACATGATATCGAAGGCCGTCGGGTGGGGTGCAATCGGCCAGCAGCCGATCGACATCAACCCCGAACGCAGCGACGCGATTCTGCGGATTCTCGACGAGGGCTGGCAGAAGGCGTCCGCTTCTCCAGCAGTGCATCCGGGGGCCGGGGAGGTGGAGATCACCGAGCAGCTTCGAGCCGGCATGCGAGCGGCGCTGAACACCAAACGTGCCGCGTGGTGCAGAAAGATGACCATCCAGTCGGGAACCGAATCGCGTTCGAGTCCGAGTCTCTTGAGACCGGATGGGCGTACAGACATCCCCATCTTTTTCAGCGACATCCGTGAGGAATACGACGAGCACGATGCGCACGCAATCGTCGAGTGCAAACGCGTCGCGGGTAGTCGCGCCGCTCTCTGTCGCGAGTACGTCGTCGAAGGCATCGACCGTTTCGTGACGGGAAAATATGCTGGCAATCACGCAGTCGGCTTCATGGCGGGATACCTGCTCTCCGACGATGCGCAGGCGGCGACGGCCGGCATCAACCGCCACCTTGCCCGCAAGGGACGACAATCGGAGCATCTGGGACCGTGCAGCGCCCCCGGCGCGCCATGGGCGAGAAGCAGCCGCCATCCGCGGCAGGGTCCGAGAATGCCCATCACTCTCCACCACGCTTTCTTCGGCTTCCAGCCGCAACAACCCTGAGGTCTGGTCCTGTTTGCGTGCACCGGCCAGCTCTCAGGTCCGTCGACCCGGGGTTCAGCCTGGATCGCCTGGATCGGGTTCTGACGATGCAGGCATCCCCGCGGGATCGGCGTTTCGGGACCACGGCGAGCGTGACGAGCCTCATGTGGGACGGCGTACGACAACTGAGAGGCCTGCCAGGCGCCGACGCCCATTTGCTGCCGCCGCTCGGCTATCGACCGACAGGCCCGAAGTCCGGCGGCGGCCGGCGATGCTTCGTTGCCGCCTGGTAGGCCGACGCGACGCGCAGGACGAGCGGCTCGTCGCCGGGCCCCGCCCAGAACGAGATGCCGACCGGGAGCGCGGCATCGAGCTCCGTACGCCGGCTGCCCGTGACGTTGTCGTAGTCGTCCCTGTCCTCGTTCAGCACGTACTCGGGGTCGTAGACGATGCGATTGAAGCCGGCGGGCACCGTGATCTCGGGAATGCCGAGGTTGGCGCTCGTGGGAAACCGGCCGGTCGGACGGTTCTCGACCGACGGCTCCCCCGCGTATCCGATGCGCACGGGGGGCACCGTGATCGTCGGGTTGACCAGCACGTCGAGGTCGTTCCGGTGCAGCACGTTGAGCAGAACGAGCCGCATGACGTCACGCATCTTCACGCGCCGGGTGATGCCCTCCGAGACGATGTTGCGGGCGTTCTCCCAGTTGCGCATCGCCACCGCGCGCCGCTCGCTGAAGTACTTCGAGTTCGCGTTCAGGCTCGCCCAGTCGGTCACCGTGGCATCTCCGCGGCGCATCAGGTACTGGGCCAAGTGAAAGCTGAAGCTCAAGGTGGGCGGCGAGCTGTTGATGCTGCGAAGATTCAGGTCAGGTGATAGCGGCGCGGTCCCTTCGGCGGCCCTCACGAGATAGTCGCGGCTGGTCACGTCGTGGCCGGGCACGGCGAACCGGTACTCGCCGTCGGCGTCCCTGGCCTGGATGTACTCCGGCATGTGGACGGGCAGGATCTCCGCTATTGCCCGCTGGAAGTCGTACGCCATGTTCGGGATCGACGGGTCGTCCGGGTACTCCGGATCGGACGATTCGACGATCTCCGCGCCGAGCTCGTCGCGCAGTACGCGGAGGATCTGCTCGTTGACGAGATCGCTCATCGCGGCGTCGTTGTCGGTGTGCTCGACCATGTACTCGCGGACCACGCCGATGCGCACGCCGGCGAGCGGCCTGGCGCTGGGGGTGTCCTCATCGACGACGAAGCTCGCGTAGGGCGCCTCGGGGATCAGCGCGCGCGGGAGCGAGGCGTAGATGTCGCGCGGGTCATGGAAGCCGCGGTCGGGGTTCCTGAGCGCGTCGAGGACCCGGGCCGCGTCCGTTACGGTGCGGCAGTTGATGCCCCCCCGGTCGAGGTAGGGCTCCACGCCGGTCGAGCCGCCATAGGGCACCAGCCCCTTGGTCGTCACGAAGCCGACGACGCCGTTTCGCCACGCCGGCTGCCGGCACGATCCGCCGGTCTCCTCGCAGATCGAGCAGGTGGCGAGGTTCGCGCCGACCGACACGGCCGACCCGGAGCTCGAGCCGCCGGGCTCGCGGGCCGTGTCGTAGACGTTGCACGACGGGCCGGCCCAACTGCTGCGGGCGACGCCGGCGCCGAACGTCCGTGATCCGGCGGTGGCGCCCCCCGGATCGCCGCCGCCGGCGTTGTACTCGGAGAGGTTGGCCTTGGCATAAATGATGGCGCCCTTGGCGCGCAGCTCGGCGACGACCGTCGAGTCCCGCGGCGGCGCGTCCATCGCGTAGCTGGTGTCGGCCCCGCTCGTCGACCGCATGTCGGTGGTGTCGAAGACGTCCTTGAACGAGACCGCGGCGCAGTACATGGGCATCCGATCGAGGTCGGGATTCCTGCCGTACCGGGCATCCAGCTCAGCGGCTCTCTCGAGCGCATCGGGCTGTCGACGAAACGCATCGCATGCCGCGGGGCAGTGCGCGGGCAGACCGCCGTCCGACGGGTGCGCATCGCACTCGGCCTGGCAGGTGACCGACCGCTCGCCGCGCAGGTTGAGCGTGCTCAGCGCATTGAGCTGGCCCGCGTCCTGCATGCCGACGACCATGCCGTACTGCTGCTGGACGCCGGGGTCGGACCGCGTCGCCTCCATGCGGCCGAACTCGATCGGCAGCCCTCGGTACTCATCGTAGTCCGGCAGAATCTCGCGCACCGGCACGGTGGTGGCGGGAAACTGGATGGAGACGCCGGCCCGGACCGCGCCCCGACCGGGCGCAACCGGTCCACCGTCCGCGGTGACGAGTTGCGTGCAGATACCGTTGTAGGCCCTCGCCCGCTCGACGTAGGCTTCCACTACCTGCACGCAGGTCGTCTCGCCCTGCCGGATCGCGCGCTGAATGTCGCCGATGGAGGCTTCCTCGATCCGGAAGGCGCCCTGCGCCGACGCGGCGGCCGCACCCCTGTCGATGCCGTCCCGCCGGAAGTCGCCGGGCCCGGTGGGGTAGACCCGCGGCCCGAGCAGCCGGCTCTCGTTGTCGGCGTCGTTCGGCTCGTAGCTTTTCTCGTCCTGTGCGATGACGCCGGCGGACAACGCCACGAGGGCGAGCACCAGACAGCCGAGGAGCAGCGGCGAGAACGTGGAAGACCGTGACAGGGGGTTCCGCATCGGAGCTCTCCTTGAGAATGCGTCGGACGGCCGCGGGTAGTCCGTCCTGGAACGACTGCCGCGAGGCTTTTCCAATGCTATTCCGTTCGCAACGCCGCCACAGGATCCACGCGACTCGCCTGGCGAGCCGGGAGCCAGACGGCCAGCAGCGTGACGAGGCAGAGCACAGCGGCGGCGACGGTGAGCACGGCGGGATCCTGCGCGGTCACGCCGAACAGGAGGCTCGCTATCAACCTCGTGCTGCCCAGCGCTCCCGCCAGGCCGATCGCGATGCCGCCCGCCGCCAGACGCATGCCGTCACCGATGATCAGCTTCCTGACGCGCCGGGCGTCGGCGCCGAGAGCTACGCGAATCCCCATTTCTCGCACCCGCTGCTGCACCAGGTACGCCATCAGCCCGTATATCCCGGTAGCGGCCAGCACAACGGCCAGCGCACCGAACGTCAGCGCGATCAGCAGGCTGAGGTCCGCGTCGGCGAGCGAATCCGCAACCGTGGCGCGCAGGGTCCGCGCACCGCTGACGGGAAGTCCCCCCGCCACCTGTTGGAGTCGTTGGGTTGCCGGTCCGAGCACGACTTGCGGTTCGACGGCGGTCCGCACCATCCAGATCAGCGGCGTGATCCTGAAGGTCAGGCGGGTGACTTCGTCCGGAAGCTGGGCGAGCGGCACGTACACCGTCGGGCGGGGCTCCTGCGCCAGGCCGAGACCGTCGCGAACGTCTCCGACGATGCCGATGATGCGGCGCGCCGGTTCCTCGAAAGGAGGCCCGAGCCCTCGACCGAGGACGAGACGCTCGCCGAGCGGATTGCCGGCGGACCAGAACCGCCGCGCCAGCGCTTCGTTGATGATCACCACGCGCTCGGCCTGGGAGTCATCCTCGTCCGCAAAGCGCCTCCCCAGCATGAGGGGCAGATCGAGAGCGTCGAAGTAGGTCGGCGACACGAGACGCCAGGAGGGCGCTCCGTGGGACTGACCTTCCAGGGGCCGCCCGACGATGGCGAACGGGATCCGGAAGTCGCTCCCGCTCAGCGGCAGCTCGGTTGCGGCGCCGGCGGCCACGACGGCCGGCAGGCCTCCCAGCTCTCGTACGCCTGCCCGCACCAGATTCGTCACGCTCGCCGTGGTCTCGAAGCGCTGATCCCGCAGAGACGTTCGCAGGGTCAGAATCCGATCCGGGCTGAAGCCGGGATCGACGGACCTCAGCGCGACCAGCGTCCTCGCGAGGAGGCCCGCGCACACGAGCAGCACCAGGGCCAGGGCGATCTGTCCGGCAACGAGTCCGCCGCCCAGACGCAGTCGCCCGAGTCCGGCCGTCACCGGTCCGGGGTCGGCGGACAGCGTCTCGTTCACGCTGGTTCTCGACGCCCGCATGGCCGGATAGATCCCGACGAGGATGCTGGCGCCGGTCGCGGCCAGCACCGAGAAGGCGGCGACTCGCCAGTCCAACGACAGGGCGGCTGCGTCGTCGCCGAGCCGTGGGAGATACACCGGACTGAGGGCGAGAAACGCCCGCGCGCCCGCCAGACCGAGAGCGAGGCCTCCGAGGCTACCGGCCGCCGACAGGAGGAGACACTCGACCGAGAGTTGACGAAGCAGTTGTGCGCGGGTGGCGCCCAGCGCCGTCCGGACGGCCATCTCGCGGCGGCGGCCGATCCCGCGAACGACGAGGAGGTTCGTGACGTTCGCGCACGCGATGAGCAGAAGGAGCCCGACGGCGCCTGCGACCAGCAGAAGCGAGGAACGATAGCCGCGAACCATGACTTCCTGCAGCGGTGCCGTCCTGAAGGCGACTTCGGGGGCCAGCACGCCCGGAAACCGTCTTCGAAAGTCCGCCGTCAGCGTCACGAGCGACGCGTTGGCCGCAGCCGGCGTGGTGGTTGCCGGGAGGCGGCCCGCGACGCCGAGAATGGCCGCGTGGGACGTGCTGTCGGGGGCGATCCTCAAGGGCAGAAAGACGTCGGGTACGAGGCCGAAGACGCGCACATCGAATTCCCGCTCCAGGACGCCGACTACCAGACGCGAAACGCCGTCGACCGAGACGGGCGTTCCGACCACCCTCGGATCGCCCCCGAACCGACGCCGCCAGAAGTCGTGGCCGAGGACCACGACCTGGCCTCCCCCTGGCAGATCCTCTTCCGCGAGGAAGGTCCTTCCGTGGCTCGTGCGTCCACCGAACAGGCGAAAGAAACCCGCGCTGACCATCGCAACGGCCAGCGGCTCGGGAGTCGCGCCGCCGGTCAGGCTCCCCGGGCGGAAGCGGTACGCGGAGAGGTGTTGAATCCTGGCGGCCTGCTGTTGAAGCAGATTGAAGACGGTCGCGGGCACCTGCGGCCCGCCGCGTCCCGCGGCAGCATCCGGCCCCGACAGGAAGACGACGATCCGTTCAGCGTCCGGGTAGGGCAGCGGTTTCAGCAGGACCGCGTCCACCACCGAGAAGAGCGCCGTGCCCGCCCCGAGACCCAGCGTCAGGGCCGTGATCGCGGCCAGCGTGAACCCGGGCGTTCTCGCCAAACTGCGAACCGTGATCCGGAGGTCCTGGAGCCACATCACCGACACCGTCCACGCGCGCGATGCATGTGCGACGTATACTATCTCTGTTGAGGCTCACAAGCTCGCGGGCACCGTTCTAGAGTTGCGCGCCACCTTCCTGTGATGAGCTTCGCCGCCGTCGCTCGACGCCGACCGCTCGCCAAGCACTACGAACACGAGTTGTAGTGCGCCGTGACAAGGCGCCATTCCTCAGCGGGTGCGAATCCCGCCCGGCAACTGTCGCTCCAGCCGGTAGCAGTCGGGGCGGACGATGGAGGCAACGACATCGGCTGAAGCACTTCGACGACAAAGGGCCGCCTTGGGTGGCTCAGCGACCGCACGGGCCGTAACGACGTGAACGCTGCGCAGGCCTCGAAAAGGAGGATGCGGGAGCCGACCCGCCTGCAACACGGGGAAGGCTGCCAGCCGGTCGGGAAGCGAGCGACGCGAGCACCGACCGGTTCCCGCCGGGGTAATGGCGATGGCACGTGTGGAAGGGGGGAGTGGGCGCAACACGGGAAGCCCTGCCGGTGGCGTGGCACGCGCCAACGGACAGCCCGCGAGGGTCAGGTCGGGCCGGTCAGGGTGGCGGAGAGGTCCGTAGGTACCGAGGAAGCCGGGCAATGCCGGCAGAGGGAAGGGACCTCAGGTGGAAGCGATGACGAAAAGGAGCAGGCTCACGGGAGTGGCCGACGGCCTATTACCCCGGAGATGAGCAGGAATGCCGGACGCCATCACATGCACAAGCGAAGGGGACGACCCGAACGGTCGCTGTCGTCAGGGCGTCAACAGGCGTGACGACGCACCGGCCGGCCAGTGCAAGGGTGCGAGCCTGGTGCCACCGCTCGCGAGACCCGTCCGCTGGTCGCGACCGGGAGCCCGTGTGCGAATCGCATGATTCCACTGGAGAGCCCGGTGCCGGAAATCGGCCCGCCGGGTTCGGAGAGCGGGGAGAGGAAACGTGCCCACGGGAATCGGCCTGCGGCCCGGTTGCGAAAGCACCGGATGAGCCACCGATCCCCCCTACCGGCGACGCGCCTCCCCTCGACTCTACTCGCTGTCATTGTCGGCGTGTTCCTGGGCCACTGAGGCATGAGCTGAATGACGCTTGACTGGGACAGTATCAGGCCGCTCAACGGCGGACGAGACAAGGGCTTCGAAGAGCTGTGCGCCCAGCTTGCCCGGGCGGAAGGGCCCTCCGGGTCTACGTTCGTGCGCAAGGGAACTCCCGACGCTGGGGTCGAGTGCTACGCAATCCTCGACGACGGGACGGAGTGGGGCTGGCAGGCCAAGTACGTCGACGAACTTGGAGACTCGCAGTGGTCGCAGGTCGACAGAAGCGTCAGGACTGCACTCGAGAAGCATCCAAAGCTGGTCCGCTACTTCGTCTGCGTGCCGGTAGATCGCGCAGATGCTCGGATTGACGGGCGGAAGTCGGCGAAAGAGCGCTGGGATGACCACGTCGCGAAGTGGAGCAAGTGGGCATCCGGTCGAGCAATGAAGGTCGAGCTCATCTTTTGGGGCAGCCATGAGCTGCTCGAACGCTTGGCCCGACCGGTTCACACTGGCCGTCTCCGATTCTGGTTCGATGTTCGAGGCTTCGACGCTCCGTGGTTTAGCGCAAGGCTCGACGAGGCGTTGATGGCCGCGGGACCTCGCTACACCCCCGAGGTCCACGTTGATCTGCCCATCGCGTGGGAGTTCGAAGCCTTCGGACGCACGGACCGGTTCTTCGACCGCGAGAAGGCTCGTGCCCGGAGAATCCGCGAGAAGTTGAGAGCAGTCAAGTATTCGGAGGGCGCGGCCGAACCGACTGTTGATGCCGAGTTGGCTGGCGTGTGGTCGAAGGTTCAGACGGTTCTCCTTGCGATACGGGCCATCGACGGGCAGGCAACGGGTTCCCTGCCGTTCAGAGCCATCGCGGAACAAATCCACGCTGCAGAAGAGGTAGCCGAGGAGTTGTCGCGACTCCTGGCCGAACCGGAGCGAGAGTTCGACGCCAAGGCAGAGGCGGAATCAAGAGACACGAAGGCGCGTCGGTCTCCCTATAGAAGCAACCCGTTCCGAGTTCGCACGATTCAACTCGAGCGTCTCATCTTCGAACTCCAGACAGCGCGGGAGTCGTTCCTGCATGCGGATGAGATTGCGGAAGGCCCCTTGATGGTTCTGCGGGGCGCAGCAGGGACTGGCAAGACTCATTTACTCTGTGACCTTGCACGACAGCGCATCTCTGCGGGCCGACCGACCGTGTTGCTCATGGGCCAACGCTTCGTGAGCAATGAGGTGCCTTGGTCCAGCCCTTTCAAGGTGCACGTCACTAGCGAGGCTCCGCCTCAGACCAACAAGCATGTAGGTTGAGCGTGCGCCTCGCCGCGTGGCCCTTTGGCCATTGGGGGCGCTATGGTAGCGAAGAAACCACGATCAAAACCTGAACTTGACTCAACTGTAAAGATCCCGGCCGCTCAAGGAATCTAGTGTACCCGCTGACACGTATACCCAGCATCTCGTATCCGAGCGTTGAAGTATCGCCCTTTGGAATCCGCAGAGCGCAACTCGAGGTAGACCGTCTCAGGAACGGAGAAATACCGGTACTCAGCGCCGCGCTGAAAGCGGATCCCGAGCGTGCGCGTCGAGCGCTCATAGGTAATCGCCGCCACGGTTGAGGACGAGACGTGCCGGTAGCTCCTGGGCCCCTCCGAGTCGCGTGGGAGTGTCATCGTTTCTTCCCCAAGAGCTTGGCGGTGGAAACGTGGGGCTGGCCGGCATGCATGGTGCGCTTGGGCTTCGGCTTCTTGGGCCCGCGGGGATGCTTGCGGTACTTCGCCAGATCCACCGCCCGGGCAAGCCCCATAAGAAGCGTGAGGAAGGCTTCATGCGAGAGGGCCTGCACCTGCGTCCACTGGTCGGCCGGGACGAACCCCAGCAGCGCTTCATAGGTCCGGCCGATCTCGCCCGCGATGTAGTAGCCGGAGACCGTGTCGTGGATCGTCTGCTCGCCGTGCAGGCCGCGAAGGGCCCCCTTCACCACCGCCAGCACGTTATAGGCCACGAGCGCGACGCAGAACGCGAACAGGGCGGCCGCGGGATACCCGAGCGTGTTCACTTCCGAGTGCAGGTGCGCTTCCAGCTGCTGGAACATCGTCTCAATCGTCCACCGCCGCCGATACAGCTCCGCGACTTGCTTCCCCGTGGCGGCCGACTTCGACAGGTCGGTCAGCAGGAGCAAGGTCTTGTCGCCGCCGCGGGTCGCACGGGTGAGTTCGACCCGGACCAGGCGATAGATGCGGACGTCGTCCGCGTCCTCGCCCGGGCGCGGCGCCATGAGGACTTCGACCTGCTGTTCATACACTTCCCCGGTCTCGATCGACCCCACGAACCGCGCCGGCGCCAGCGCGGTCACCGGCAGGCCTTTGTGGTAGCGGCACAGGAATGTGCCGGCGCGGGTCTCGATGCCGGCCAGGAACGCACGGACGCAGAAATTGCGATCCATGATCCAGAGATCGCCCGCTTGGACCGTCGGCACCACCTCGCCCAACAGGGCCCGTTCTTGTGCGTGCCCGTCTTCGCACGGGAAGACATCGATCGCCATCTCCACCGCCGGGTCATAGACCACCAGCGCCTTGCCTGGCAGCGGTCCCGCGGCGGTGGTGCGCAACACCTGCAGGCGATGCTCCGTCGCTGCAATGCAGTTCCCATCCAGGACTTTCACCCGATAGCCCGGCAGCCACGGGCGACAGCCCCCCTGCACGTCCTCGACGAGGTGGCGGAGGTGCCCCGCGGTGTCGCGCACCAACGCCCGGGAGGTCTGGGCCTCCACGCCGTTGAGCTTGTTGTACACCGACGTGACGGAGACCGTGATCTCCCCCGCCGTCCGCTTCGCCTGATACGCGGCATGGACACTCCCAAAGGCTTTGAAGACCACCACACTCATCAGCTCGAACGCCGACGAGAACAGCAGCTCCCGCGTATACTGCTTCTCGGTGACGGCCTCGAACCAGTCGTTGAGGCGGGCGGGTTCGAAGACGCGTTCGAGCAGCGCTCGCAGCATCACCGGGATCGGAAACGTCTCGCTGGCTCGGCGGAAAAACGCATCCAGTACCATGGCACCTCCAATCGCGCCCATCGAGAGAGGCGCTCTCCCAGACGAGTCTGGCGATCGGAGGTGCAAATGTCCAGCGGTTTCTGGGATTGGAACGGCGCATCACGCCCGACGCGGAGGCCCCTCCAAACGCCAAGCGAGCAAGCCGACCGTGCCCTTCTCTGGCAGCCGCAGAAGCCTGGCTAATGACTAAGTCCTTGTATGAGTATCAATTAGCACCTTGAAAGGGCTGGTGCCTTGGTCCCAAGCGTTGCAGCAACTGGACCTGCCCGGTCTGTCGGCAGAGGAGTTCGTCGGCGCGCTCGAAGCCGCGGCGCAGGCCACCGGTTCACGAGCACTGTTGATGATCGATGCGATCAATGAGGGTGCTGGACGGAATATTTGGCCAAGCCATCTCGCCGCCTTTCTGGCACACGTGGAGCGCTCGCCATGGATTGCCGTGGTGCTGTCTGTCCGCTCGTCCTTCGAAGAGTTGGTTTTCCCCGCGGACATACGCTCCCGGGCCGCCGGCGTGACGCACTCGGGATTCATGGGGCATGAGTACGAC
The DNA here is from genome assembly GCA_965222905.1 of Vicinamibacterales bacterium. GTDB lineage: Bacteria > Acidobacteriota > Vicinamibacteria > Vicinamibacterales > UBA8438 > WTFV01. The sequence continues at coordinate 3,015,019 of OZ244976.1, forward strand.
GCTACGAAGACGTTCTTCGTTTACTACGGTTTGGAGCTACCATCGACGCCGCTTCTTGCGCCGGAGTTCCAGAACCCCCTGTTTCTCAAGACGTTGTGCCGGGGTCTCAATGCGAAAGGTGAGCGACGCCTCCCGCGCGGCTTTCAGGGCATCACGGCCGTGTTCGACTTGCATCTCAGTGCAGTAAACGAACGGCTGGCGTCCAATCTCGATTTCGATCCCCGTACTCGCCCCGTACAACAGGCTGTGGAAGCTGTTGCGGAGGCAATCCTGGATTCAGGCGAGTCTTGGCTAACGTTGATGGAGGCAGGAGAAGTCGTCAATCGCTTTATTGCCGCACGTGGATTCGAGCGATCTCTTTATCGGGGACTGGTCGCAGAGGGTGTCCTCGTTGAGGGAGTGGCACGACGAGAGAACGCGAATCCCGAGGTTGTAGTCTTCATCGCATACGAGCGCCTTGCTGATCACTTGGCGGCCAGAAGCTTGCTGGACAGATGCCTCGACGTCAACGACCCCGCTTCTGCGTTTGCGGCGGAGGGTGGACTGGCATTCGTCTGCGATGCCAAGCAGTACGTATCGCCGGGTCTCCTCGAGGCGCTGTGCATCCAGATTCCCGAGCGGACCGGAAAGGAACTCCTGTCCGTTGCCCCAATTTGTGCAAATGAATGGGGGTTCGGGGATGCCGTTCCTGCAGAGTCTCGTCTGGCGCAGTTACGCAGCTTTCTCGGAGGACACGGGCGTAGCGCTGAACAAGTTGTGCAAGAACGAGGACGACCGGCGGGACACCCTCGACGTGCTGCTCACCGTGGCGACGTTGCCAGGACATCCGCTCAACGCGCGGTTTCTTGATTCGCGGCTTAGAAAAGACGCGATGCCAGATCGCGATGCGTGGTGGAGCGTGTACCTTCACCAGGCTTATGGAACCCATGGCGCCGTCGACAGGCTTTTGGATTGGACGTCCTCGTTGGACCCGAACGCGTCGCTCGATGAACAGGCCGTTGAGCTGTGTGCCGTCGTACTCTTGTGGACGCTCACAACCTCGAATCGGTTTCTTCGGGACCGCGCAACGATGGTGAGCGTGCGGCTTGGGAAGAATTTGAGGCCGCCGACAAGGCGTATGAGGCGGAATCGCAGTCATTCATTTCTGACTGGTCAGTAGCGCAGCGTGAGGAGGACGGTGGACCGGAGAGCCCTGATCTTTCGGATTCGGAGATCCTTGCGCAAGAGCTTGAGAAGGTCCTTCCTGCCGAGATTGCGGCGTTGGAAGCGAAGCGGGAGCAGGCAAGGGCAGCCTTGGAGGCGGTTCTCTCCGACGAGCATGCGCAGCGACTGGACGAGATCTGGTCCGCGCGGGAAAACGACGACGAGTCGCGTCGCCCACCTCGGTTCGAACTGCGCGAGATCCAGCGGTACGTCCTCTGGCGTGTATTCGACCTGGGATGGACGACCAAGCGTTTCGGGCACTTCGACCGGTCTTCTATCGGATACCGCGGACGCAACGCATCGAAGGCCGAGCGGATCGGCAAGAAATACCAGTGGATCGCATACCAGGAGATCATGGCGCTCGTAGCTGATCACTACCAATATCGAGAGCACTATCGGGAAGATGGCGATCAGGCATATGAAGGGCCTTGGCAGGACTACTTTCGAGACATCGATCCTTCGTGCACGCTGAGGTCTCGTCCAGGTGGAACGTCCTGGGAGGGCCATGCAGTGTCGTGGTGGGGTTCGGCTCGGTACGACTCCTGGGGAGATCCGGGCAGGCCTCGCGACTGGGTCGTTAACGCTGGCGACTTGCCGAAGGTCGAGGACCTGCTCGTCGTCACCAACCCAACGGACGGCTCGCGCTGGGTGAACGGCCGAGGTTTCTTCTCCTGGGAGCAGCAACGACCTTCGGATAGGGAATCGACCGACATGGAACGTCGTGAGTTCTGGTACAAGTGCACGGGCTACTTGCTACGGACAGATGACACGGAGGCCTTCTTGCTGTGGGCCGAGGGCATCGACTTCAACGATTGTTGGATTCCGGAGACGGCCGGCGCCCACGGGTTTCTGGGGGAGCACGCTTGGGCACCGGCTTCTCGCTATTTCCAGCAGCCGTACTACGGCGACGACGGCTGGACCCAACTGACCGACGGCTGCCCAGTGAGAGTTCGGATGGTCACGTGCGAGTATCTGGGCGAAACAGGTGGCTTCGACTGCTCAATCGAAGAGAGCTACACACTCCATCTTCCCGTGATCGACCTCATCAGCGGCCTCGGAATTCGGTGGAGTGGGCGTGGCGCCGACTTCGTCGATGGTGCGGGTCGAGTGGGCGCACAGGATCCAACAGTTCATTCTGAGGGTCCGGACGCCATGCTCCTTCGAGATGATCTACTTGGAGAGTATCTGGCCCGCGAGAAGCTCACGATGTGCTGGGCTGTCCTGGGTGAGAAGCGCGTGATTTCGCCTGGCCTCAGGTCCGGGCCCCGTCACCCCTGGCTCCGAATGTCCGGTGCGTACGTACTCTCGGAGGGACGCGCAGTAGGCTTCGTCAAGCACATGATCGATGATCCCAACGGTGAAGGTGACCCTGCGGCGGGCCTGAGGGTGGTCGGCGTCGCCAGGACCGCGAATTGACGCTTGACTGCCGGCCGACGCCGGGCCATCGTAGATGTCGAGATGCGAAACGAGTTCACCGCGGTGTTCGAGCGTGACGGCAGGTGGTACGTCGCCTACTGCCCGGAGATCCCCGGCGCCAACGGACAGGGTCGGACCAAGAGTGAAGCGCGGCGCAGCCTCCTGGACGCCATCGCGTTGATTCTGAAGGACCGCCGCGAGGACTGGCTCAAAAGCGGAACTGCCGGGTGAGCTTCACCACGAAGGCGCGGTTTTGGAGCTGCGGAAAGCCCCGGTTCATCCAGGTGTCCCGCTGATCGTTGTAGACGACGAACAGCTCGCTCCCCGGCTGGTACTCCCAGCGCAGGCGCACGTTCGTGCTCAGCACGTTGTTGGTCGAGTTGTACTGCAGCAGCGCGCTGGCGAACATGCGGGGCGTGAAGGTGTAGGTGAGCCGCGTCGCGGCCACCCGGGCCGTGAACCGCCCCTGCGGTAGTGTGATCCGATTGAACGAGATGCTCGGCTCCACCGCGAACTGCCGCGAGACCTCGATGCGGCCGCGCGAGTAGCCGACCGCGGTGATGTCGCCGTCGAAGAACTCGCCGTGCTGCAACGACAGGCTGCCCGCCAGCCGGCGGTGCGGTCCCATGCGATAGGACACCTGGAAGTCCTGGAACTCGTAGCCGCCGACGGGGATGGTCACGTCGTCGGTGATGTCGAAGGGCCGGGCGAGAAACTCGTAGTCTCGCTGGATGTCCGCGCTCAGGCTGTCGCTGTTCTCGAAGGCGGTCTGAAAGCGTCCCTGGAGAATCCGGGTCTCGAGCTGTCCCGAGCCGTTCTCGATGTAGTCGAAGCTGCCGCCCCAGGTGAGCTGACGAACAGCCGCAAGGCCGCCCGGCCGCGGGCTGAACTGTCCGGAGACGAAGGTGCGCCGGAAGTCGTCGCGCCGCAGGAAGCCCACCTCGGGGTTGAAGTTCCTGCCGACGAGCAGATGATCGACGAGCAGGCCGTAGAGGTCGTCCTCATAGGAGAACGCCGCCTGATAGCTCTCCGCGTCGCCCGCCAAGCCCGGCGTGCTCGTGCGAGCGTAGTAGCCGTAGAGGTTGACGTCGTCGTAGAAAGAGAAAGCCCCATCGACTCCATACGCCTGGTTCGCGCCGTCGCCCGCCAGCGAGACCGACCGGTTGGTGAAGATCGCGCCGATCCGACTCCGCCGGAGAATGTCGCGCTTGACGCGGAGCACGCTGAAGTTGGTGGGGTCGGCGCCGGCGCCCGGCGCGTCGTCGGTCTGGATGTTGATGGCCCCCACGCTGAAATCACCCACCTTGCCGGTCAGGCGTCCGCCGCCCAGAATCGGCACGGTGCGTCCCTGGTCCAGGCCGATCCGCCGGCTGAAGAAGATGGTGGGGGCGTCCCCGCCTCCGAAGAAGCCCGACGCGCCGACACTCCGCCGCGCGGCCCCGCCGCCGCCGGCGCCAGCCACCCGCCCGAAGTCGAAGATGCCCTGACTCTCCAGAAAGAACTCGCGCTTCTCCGGGAAGAACAGGCTGAACCGCGTCAGGTTGATCTGCTGCTCGTCCACCTCGACCTGCGCGAAATCGGTGTTCCAGGTGAAGTCCGCCGTCAGATTCTCGGTGAGTCCGTACTTGACGTCGCCACCCGCCTGCCCGGCGCCGTCGTTCGAGATCGGGGGCACGACGGTCCGGTCGGTGGCGAGCGAGCCGATCACGTAGGGCTTGATCTCGAACGTGCGGTTGCCTTCCGGAACCTGCAGGCCGGTGAGGGTACCGGCCGCCGACACCCGGAACTGTCCCGGCCCGGCCGAAATAGGCACCGCCGTGAGGTACGCCTCTTCGTAGCTCGACCGGATGTCCCGGCCCAACTGGATGCCCCACAGTTGCTCGGCCCCGGGCCGGAAGCGGAGCGACTTGAACGGAATCGCCATTTCGACGGTCCAGCCGCCGTCGAAGCGACCGGTGCGCACGTCCCAGACGGGATTCCAGTCGCGATTCGGGTCTCCTTCGTCGGTGATCTGCCGATCGCTGAACCCCCCGATGGGATTGACCCGGAAGGCGAAGCCGTTCCTGCGGTCGTAGAAGGTGTCGAACACGACGATGAATCCGTCGTTGTTGATGAGCTGAAACGAGTCTCGCTGCATCTCGTTGGCGATCCACTGCGACTCGGGAACCGACTCGTGGACGCGGGCCGCCACGTAGATCGACTGATCGTCGAAGAAGATCCAGGCGTCGGTCGGCTCCGAGGCCGGAGCCCCCTCGTCGGGGGTCTGCTGGATGAAGTCGCCGAACGGCTGCACGCGGTCGTAGATCGGCTCGTCGAGCACGCCGTCGATCCGCCAGGGTCCCTCGAGGCGCACCGCGCGGACCGTCGCCCCGCCGCCGGCGTCGCGGTTGATGGTGGCCGGCGGCGCCGGGGCGGGTGGACCATCGATCGCGACGCCCGCGGGCGGGGGTTGCGCCGGCGCCGCCAATGGCAGGACCCAGAATGCGAGCGTGGTGGCGAGCCTCGCCGCGCGACCGGCGGCGGCCTTCCCCTGGAGCTGTGGCGGCGACATGTGGCGGAGTCTATCCAGTCGCAGCGATACCTGGCGGTCTCGGCTCAGAACCGGAACTGCCGGGTGAGCTTCACCACGAACGCGCGGTTCTCCAGCATCGGGAAGCCGCGGTTCGTGAGGTTCATGAAGGTGTCCCGCTGGTCGTTGTAGACGATGAACAGCTCGCTTCCCGGCTGATACTCCCAGCGCAGCCGCACGTTGGTGCTCAGCACGTTGTTGGTCGAGTTGTACTGCAGCAGCGCGCTGGCGAACATGCGGGGCGTGAAACCGTAGGTGAGCCGCGTGGTGGCCACCCGGGCCGTGAAGTTCCCCTGCGGCAGCGTGATCCGGTTCCACGAGATGCTGGGCTCCACCGCGAACTGCCGCGAGACCTCGATGAGGCCCCGCGAATAGCCGACCGCGGTGATGTCGCCGGCGAAGAACTCGCCGTGCTGGAACGAGACGCCGCCCGCCACGCGGCGGTGCGGTCCCATGCTGTAGGACACCTGGAAGTCCGTGAACTCGTAGCCGCCGACGGGGATGGTCACGCCGTCGATGATCTCGAAGGGCCGCGGGAGGAACTCGTAGTCCTGCTGGATGTCCGCGCTCAGCCTGTCGCTGTTCTCGAAGCTGGTCTGAAAGCGGCCCGACAGGATGCGGGTCTCGAGTTGCCCGGCGCCGTTCTCGATGTAGTCGACGCTGCCGCCCCAGGTGAACTGCCGCACCGCCTCGATGCCTTCCGGCCGCGGGCTGAACTGCGCGTAGACATAGCTGCGCCGGAAGTCCTCGCGGCGCATGAAGCCGATCTCCGGGTTGAAGTTCCGGCCGACCTGCAGGTGATCGACGAGCAGTCCGTAGAGATCGCCCTCGTAGGAGAACGCCGTCTGGTAGCTCTCGTTCCTTCCCTCCAGGCCCGGCGTGTTCGTGCGGGCGTAGTAGCCGTACATGTTCACGTTGTCGTAGAACGAGAACGACCCGTCGAGTCCGTAGGCCTGGTTCGCGCCGTCGCCCCTCGTCGAGACCGAGCGGTTGGTGAAGATGGCGCCGACGCGGCTCCGGCGCAGGATGTCGCGCTTGACGCGCAGCACGCTGAAGTTGGTCGGGAGGGCGTCGCTGGTCCGCGCGTCGTCGGTCTGGATGTTGATGGCCCCGACGCTGAAGTCGCCCACCTTGCCGGTCAGGCGTCCGCCGCCCACGATCGGCACGGTCCGCCCGCCCTGGTCCAGGCCGATGCGCCGGCTGAAGAAGAGGGTCGGCGCGTCGCCGGGCGGGAATACCCCCGGCGGCGCGTTGAGGATGGCCCGGGCGGATCCGCCGAAGCCGCCGAAGCCGGCCACCCGCCCGAAGTCGAAGATGCCCTGGCTCTCCAGGAAGAACTCGCGCTTCTCCGGGAAGAAAAGGCTGAACCGCGTCAGGTTGATCTGCTGTTCGTCCACCTCGACCTGCGCGAAGTCGGTGTTGTAGGTGAAGTCCGCCGTCAGGTTCTCGGTGAGGCCGTACTTGACGTCGACGCCGCCGCTTCCGTCGCCGTCGTTCGAGATCGGGGGCACGGCGGTGCGGTCGGTGTTGAGCGAGCCGATCGCGTAGGGCTTGATCTCGAACGTGCGGCTGTCCGCCGGCACCTCCAGGCCCACCAGGGTGCCGGCGACCGACAGGCGGAACTGTCCCGGCCCGGCCGAGATCGGCACCGCCGTCAGATACGCCTCCTCGTAGTTCGACCGGATGTCCCGGCCCAACTGGATGCCCCATACCTGGTTCGGGCCGGGCCGGAAGCGGAGCGACTGGAACGGAATCTCCATCTCGACCGTCCAGCCGCCGTCGAAACGGCCGGTGCGCACGTCCCAGACGGGATTCCAGTCGGGATTCGGGTTCCCTTCGTCGGTGATCTGCTGATCCTGGAAGCCCCCGATGGGGTTGACCCGGAAGGTGAAGCCGTTGCGGTGGTCGTAGAAGGTGTCGAACACGACGATGTAGCCGTCGTTGTTGATGAGCCGGAACGAGTCGCGCTGCATCTCGTTGGCGACCCACTCCGACTCGGGAACCGACTCGTGGACGCGGGCCCCCACGTAGATCGACTCGTCGTCGAAGAGGATCCAGTTGTCGGTCTCCTCCGTTGCCGGGGCCCCCTCGTCGGGGGACTGCTGGATGAACCCGCCGAACGGCTCGACGCGGGCGTAGATCGGCTCGTCGAGCACGCCGTCGACCTGCAAGGGGGCATCGAGGCGGACGGCGCGGACCGTCGCCCCGCCGCTGGCGTCCCGGTTGATGGTGGCCGGAGGCACCGGCGCCGGCGGACCGTCGATCAACGGGCCCGCGGGCTGGAATCCCGCCGGCGGGGGCGTGACCTGGCGTGGAGGCTGCGCGGTGGGCGGGGGCTCCGCGCCGGCAGACATCGAGGCCCGCGCCGGGCCGTCGTTCTCCTGCGGCGCGGCCGCCAGCGGCGTCGTTCCCGCCGGCGACAGGGCCCACACCGCGAGCGCGGCAACGAGCCTCACGGTTCTTCTCGTGCGAGCCGCCTTCCCGTCGGGCTGATCCATCGGCATGGAGTGGAGTTTACTCAGGATGGTCGCCTCTCCGCTCAGGGGGGCTCAGGCAGGCGCGAGATCGCCGCAGGTTCCACATTCATGCTGAAGGCATGCTAGCATCATGAAATGAACCTCCAGGTCAAGAACGTGCCGGCTTCGCTTCATGAGCGGCTAAGGCGGCGGGCGCGTCTGCAGAATCGCACGATCAGCCATTTGGTGCTGGCCGCCGTCGAACGCGAGCTCGGCAGGCAGGAATGGCTCGACCGCCTGCGCACGCGGCCGGAAACCGAGCTGGGCGTTTCTGCCGCGTCCCTGATCGAGGAGGACCGAGCGCTCCGCGATCAAGAGTTGCGGTGACCCGATACGTCATCGACGCGTCGGCGGCGGTCGAGTATCTGCTGCGAACGCGACTGGGTCGCAGCATCGCCGGCGACATCGAGCACGCGTTCCTGATTGCTCCGGAATTGCTGGACGTCGAGGTGCTGTCGGCGTTGCGGCGCGCTGTCCTGCACAAGCGGCTGGCCGCGTCGGTCGCGCAGACCGCGCTCGACGACCTCGTCGGCTGGCAGGTGATTCGAATCCCGCATCGGGCGCTCGCTCCGTCGGCGTGGAAGCATCGCCACAACGCCAGCGCGTACGATGCGTTCTACGTCGCGGCGGCGCGCATCTTCGATGCCCCGCTGCTGACCGCCGACGGCCCGCTCTCGCGGGCGGCCGGGCTCGGTATCGTCGTGCAGAACGTGCGCGTCGTGTAGCGGCGCTCAGGTCGTAGCGGGCCCCATCGGAAGCGACGCAGCAGCCCACCGCCACAGGCTCAGTGCACCGTCTCCGCCGCGGCGTCGATGAACAGATCGAGCACCTCGCGGACGACGGCGTTGTTCGCGCGGGTCAGGTTGATCAGGCCCACCACGACCACACGCGATTCGGGCTCCATCACCATCAGCGACGTGCCGCCGACCGAGCCGCCGGAGTGGGACAGCAGGCGCCGCCCGTCCTCGCGCGTCCGGATGAACCAGCCGAGGCCGTAGCCGACCCCTTCGCCGTCGCGGGTCTTCTGCTCGGTGAACAGCATCTTGCGGGACGCCTCGGTCAGGAACGCGTCGTCGAGATGGGCGTTGGCGAACGCCAGCACGTTCTCTGTGGTCGAGAGGAACCCGCCGCCGGCCCACTTGTAGCTGTTGTTCACCCACGGCGCGTTCACTGCGCTGCCGCCGGCGTCGCGCACGTAGTAGCTGGTCCGTCCGGGAATGATGGGGGTCACGAAGTCGGCGACGGTGTCGCGCAGGCCCAGGGGGCGGAAAACCGCCTCGCGCATATAGGCGAGGAACGGCTTCTTCGCGGCGCCCTCGACCACGGCGCTGAGCAGGTTGAAGCCGTAGCTGGTGTAGGCGAAAGCCGTGCCCGGCTCGTGCAGCAGCGGGTCGTCGGCGAAGATGGTCAGGCTGTCGAGCACCGTCGGGTACGGGTCGCGGATGAAGTTCTCGTTGCCCTGGTAGTGCCGGATCCCGGCCAGGTGGCCGCCGAGCTGCCGCGTCGTGATGGGGTGCGCCTTCTCCGGAAACGACGGAACGTACTTCTGGATCGGCGCGTCCAGATCCAGGCGGCCGTCCTCCACCAGCCTTGCCACCGCCGCCGCGGTCAGCGACTTCGAGATGCTGCCGACCCGGAACTTCACCGACGGCCACATCGGCACCCGGTGCTCCAGGTTCGCGTAGCCGAAGCCCTCGGACCAGACCGTCTCGCCGTCGACCGCCACCGCGATGGCGATGCCGGGATAGCCGCGCGCGGCCAGATCCGCACGCACGAGGGCGCGCGCTTCCTCGACTGCGTCGGTGTAGCGCAGCGGCGCCGGGGCCGTCGCGGGCGCGTTCGCCGGATCGCCGGACGACTGAGCCGACGCGGGCGGGGTCCCCATGCCGACGGCCAGAGCGGCCACCAGCAGAAGCGCGTGGAGGCGACGCCATCCGATCCCGGCGGCCAGCGCCGGTCCGGGACCCGTCAGCCTATGCTGAAGATCTCGCGTCATCGTCTCGTCCCCTCGATGTCGGTGCGCACGCTGAACACGGTCTTGCCGGCCGTGACGTACAGGGTTCGCAGATCCGGTCCGCCGAACGCCGCGTTCGTGATCGCGTCCTCCGGGATCGGGATGTGCCGCAGCAGCTCGCCGGCCGGCGAGAACACGTGCACGCCCGCCACCGTGTCGAGCGTCTCGCTGCTGCCGCGCAGGCTGTTCAGCCCGGCTGCGACGTACAGGTTGCCCTGGGTGTCGATGGTCATGCCGTCGCCGCTGCGTCCCGGATAGAAGTTGTGGAACACCCGCATGTTGCCGGCCGTCCCCTCCGGGCTGAGGTCGTACGCGCGGATCATCCGCGGTCCGCCCTCGGCCCGATCGGTCTCGATGACGTACAGCGTCGTGTCGTCGGGCGAGATGACGATGCCGTTGGGACGCAGGACCTCCGGCTCGGTCAGGATGCGCTCGATCGTCCCGTCCGGGTCCACGCGGTAGACGCCGTGCACCCCGGTCTGGTCCGGCCGCGGGTTCGGGCCGGGCCGATCCGTGAAGTAGACGCGGCCCTGACCGTCGATCGTCAGGTCGTTCGGCCGGTGTAGCTGCCGGCCTTCGAAGGCGTCGGCGAGCACCTCGATCTCGCCGGTCTCCATGTCGGTGCGGGTGACGCGGGGCAGCCCGGTCTCGCCGTCGCCGCCTTCGCAGGCGAGCAGGCGCCACTCGCTGTCGAAAATCAGGCCGTTCGCGTCGTTGCTCGGCTGGCGGAAGGTGGAGAGCTGGCCGTCGGTCGACAGCCGCATGATGCGGTTGTTGCCGAGATCCGTGAAGTACAGCGTGCCGTCCTCGGCCGCCGTCGGTCCTTCCGTGAAAGCCACCGTGGTCGCCACCGTCAGCTCGGTCGCCAGGTCGGCGTTCATCGGCCCACCGCTCGATGACGCCGCGTCCGTACGCCCGCTCGCCTCGAGCGCACGGACGCTCTCCTCCAGCGCCGTGAGCCTGTCGACCATGGCTTCCTGCTGGCTCTCGATGGACTCGAGTACGCGGAGCACGTGAGCGGTGCCCATGACCTGCGGCTGTTCATCCCCACAGGCCGTCATCACCGGCAGCAGTATCGTCATCAGCCAAGTGGCGCGTCTGTTCATACGGTTCTCCTCGGTGTTTCGCACTCGCGCTCGCCGGCTCGACCAGCTACCGGGACTCCTCGGCGGCTTCCCGCTCTTCCACCCGCGCCCCGGCGAGGATGCCCTCCATCGAGTAGTTGCCCTCGTGGCAGGCGTACTCGTAGAGCGGCTCGTCGGTCCGCTTCAGTTCCACCTGCGCCGTCCAGGGGGTCGTCCAGGTGGCCGCGTCCTCGATGGTGAACTCGTACCGGATGGCGTCCGGGCCGATTCGCGTGAAGCGCTCCACCAAGCGTGCGTCGGGGGTCGAGCCCCGCAGGCCCGTCAGACGGTTGAAGTGTATCGTCTCGACCACCAGGGTGTCGCCCTCCCAGTGGCCGCGCGACTCTCCCACGAACTGCCGGATCGGCTGATCGCCGCGCGGACGTCCGTCCAGCGGCACGATGCGCACGGTGTGGGTCATCTCGACCAGCATCGCGACGTGGTCCGGCGTCTGGAACACGTGCACGTTGTTGTTGTAGGCGCTCGGGACCATCGGCAGCCCCGTGGTGAACATGCAGCGGTCGTTCAGGCCGCGGTCCTCCCAGGAGTCGGCGGGATGCTCGCGCCGGTGCGCGGCCCGTTCCTCCCGCCTTCGCTGCCCCTCCTCGGTGAGCGGCGGCATGCGTCCGTTCGGCGGGTCCACGATCAGCGACGTGCGCCGGTCCCCGACCGTCGTCGTCCCCCGGTCGAGCCAGAAGTCGTTGTAGGCGCCGAGCGCGCCGTCCTCCCCCCGGTCGACGCTGGCCCCGGCCGTGGTGCGCCGAGCCGGCCGAAGCAGGAGTTCCAGCTCGCGGTCGACGGTTGCCTGCTCCAGGCCCGCCGCCTCTTCTTCCGTCAGGTACTCCCGGTCCGCGTACTGCTCGGGCCGCTGCAGAGGCGTAATGGAGCGGAAGTCCCAGATCCCGTGGAGGGCGGGATCGCCCCACTCCGTTCGGAACGACGCCTCCGGGGTCTCCTGTCCCGCGGCAAGCGCGGGCGTCAGCGCCAGAGTCGCGACAATGATCGAAACCGCCGCGAGACACTGTCGACTCATCTCACCCTCCTCATGCGTGCGCGTTTCCTGTCGACATCCGTCCATGATGGCCCCGGTGGCGTCCCGGCGCAAGCGTGACCGCGCCGCCGTTGATTGCGCGAAGCACGTGCGCTAGCCTGTGGTCATGGCGGTAGCCGATCGGCGGTCGAGGGCACTGGCGGCGGCGTTGGAGTTGCAGATGCAACCGGTCGTCGACATGAACCGGGAGCAGTTCCTGCGGTTCTGCCAACTGAATCGGGACGTGCGGATCGAACGCAACGCGGAAGGGAGCATCGCGGTCATGGCGCCCACTGGCGGGGAAACGGGGGCGCGGAGCGGCCGCCTGTTCGCTGCCGTCTTTCGCTGGGCCGACGAGGATGGAAGCGGCGTGGCGTTCGATTCCTCGACCGGCTTCGAGCTTCGCAACGGCGCGGTGCGTTCGCCGGACGTGGCCTGGGTCCTCCGTGTTCGCCTGGCACGGCTCCCGGCCGAGGACAAGCGGGGATTCCTGCCGCTGTGTCCGGACTTCGTCATCGAGCTGCTCTCGCCGTCCGATTCCCGTGTCGCGGTCCAACGAAAGATGGAGGAATACCGGGACAACGGCGCGCGCCTGGGCTGGCTCGTCGATCCCGGTCGGCGGCAGGTCACCATCTACCGTGCCGGCAGTGGCGCGGAGCAGCGTACCGGAACGGGCGTCCTCGCCGGCGAGTCGGTGCTGCCGGGGTTCACGCTCGACGTTGCCGCCATCTGGGAGCCCGGCTTCTGAACACACCGGGGCGTGGCCGTTGCGGCGTCACACTGTACATGCCGCAGGCAGAGGGGTTGCAAGGGGCGAATGACGAAGGCGGAACATGGCTGCGGGCCGGCGGCGGATGCGCGTGAGATCGGCGGCGCCGGCGCTACGGACGGGGCCGGCAGGGCGGACACCGCCTCGCAGGACCGGGATCGCGACGTCATCCGGCGGCTCTTCGAGACCGGAGAGTACCCCTACCAGGAGAAGCTCGCCCGCAAGTCGTACGAGCGGGACAAGGCCGCGCTGCAGGTGGAGCTGCTGAAGGTTCAGGACTGGGTGAAGGCGACCAACGGAAAGATAGTCGTTCTGTTCGAGGGCCGGGACGCCGCGGGCAAGGGAGGGACCATCAAGCGTTTCACCGAGCACCTCAATCCGCGCGGCGCCCGGGTGGTGGCCCTCGAGAAGCCAACCGACGGCGAGAGGACCGAGTGGTTCTTCCAGCGGTATGTCCGCCACCTCCCGCACGGCGGCGAAATCGTTCTGTTCGACCGCTCGTGGTACAACCGCGCCGGCGTCGAGCGGGTGATGGGGTTCTGCGGCGCCAAGGACTATCTGGAGTTCATGCGCCAGGCGCCCGAGCTGGAGCGCATGCTCGTGCGCAGCGGTATCAGGCTGTTCAAGTACTGGTTCTCCGTTACCCGCGAGGAACAGAGACGACGTTTCCGGGCGCGCGAGAAGGACGTCCTGAAACACTGGAAACTGTCGCCGATCGATCGCCAGTCGTTCGACAAGTGGGATGAATACACTGCCGCCAAGGAGGCGATGTTCTTCTATACGGACACCGCCGACGCGCCCTGGACGATCGTCAAGTCGGACGACAAGAAACGCGCCCGTCTGAACTGCATGCGACACTTTCTGGCGGCGCTGCCCTATACGAACAGGGACACCCGCGTCGTGGGCCGGGCCGACCCGCTGATCGTCGCCAGTGCCGACATGATCGGCGCCGGCGATCCCGTCGCCGGCAAGTAGGAGCTCCGGCCGCGGATGCCTGCCGGGGCAAGGGTGCTATGCTGCCCGCGCATGGAGGATCGCACCGTCGGTTTCATCGGACTCGGCCGCATGGGTTCCGGAATGGCCCGAAACCTCTTGCAGGCCGGCGTGCCGCTCGTGGTGTGGGACGTGCTTCCGAAGTCCGTAGAGACGTTGGCGGAGGAGGGCGCCTCCGCCGCGGCGGACCCGGCCGCGTTGGCGGAGCAGGCCGAGTTGATCTTCCTGTGCGTGCCCACCGACAAGGAAGCGGGCGAGGTGCTGTTCGGTGAGCGGGGAGTGGGCCACGGCGGCAAGAGCCCCGCCGTCGTCGATACCACGACGATGAACCACCGGGCGGCGCGGCGGTTGGCGCAGCGGGCTCAGGACGCGGGTCTGTCCTACGCCGACTGCCCGGTCTCCGGGATGCCCCTGCGGGCCGAGAAGGGGACGCTCACCATGATGTTCGGCGGCAGTGACGAGCTGTTCGCGCTGTCGAAGCCGTACCTCGACGTCATGGGGGAGTTCATCGTCCACTGCGGCGACGTCGGCATGGGCCAGCTCATGAAGGCGGTGAACAACATCGTCTACGACGTCAACATCGCCGCGTTCTGCGAGGTCCTGCCCTTCGCCATAAAGGCCGGACTGCAACCCGCGCAGCTCGCCCGGGTGCTCACTACCGGTAACGCCCGCAGCTTCGCCAGCGAGCACTTCGTGCCGCGCATCATGGAACGTCGGTTCGAGGGTGACTTCTCGCTACGGGCCGCCTACAAGGACATCGTGAACATCCAGGAGGCGGCGGCGCAGCTCGACGCCTCGTTGCCTCTGGTGGAAGCCATGGTGTCGACCTACCGCGCGGCCATCGAGATGGGGTTCGGCGACCAGCCCAAGAGCGCGATGGTCAAGGTCTACGAGGAGCGGATGGGCCAGGAGGTCCGCACCGACCGCCGGTCCGCTTGATAGTCCACAATCGATGGATCGAGCAGGCACTGGTGAGGATCACCAATGCGGACGGAGACGGCGGGTGACTTGGCTGGTGAGCGGTCGGCCGCGTCTTTCGCCAGCCGGCTGTTGGCCTGGTGGGACGTCAACGGCCGCAGGAACCTGCCCTGGCAGAGGAACCGCACGCCGTACCGGGTCTGGATCGCGGAGATCATGCTCCAGCAGACCCAGGTGAGCACCGTCGCCTCCTACTTCGACCGCTTCGTTGCGCGGTTCCCGGACGTGGAGAGCCTGGCGCGCGCGGACATCGACGAGGTGCTGCACCTGTGGAGCGGCCTCGGCTACTACGCGCGGGCGCGCAACCTGCATCGTGCCGCAGGCATCCTCGTCCGTGACCATGGGGGGAGCCTGCCCGCGAGCGACGCGGACGTGCGGGCGCTGCCGGGGATCGGCCGTTCCACCTCGGCGGCGATAGTCGCCCAGAGCTACGGCCGGCGCGCGGCGATCCTGGACGCCAACGTCAAGCGGGTGCTGGCGCGCCGGCACCGGGTCGCGGGGGCGGTGTCGTCGTCGGCGACTCTCGATGCACTGTGGCGGCTGGCGGAATCACACACCCCGGCGGAGCGGGTAGCCGACTACACGCAGGCGATCATGGACCTGGGCGCGGTGGTGTGCAGGCGCGCCCGGCCGCGCTGTGCCGACTGTCCCGTGCGGTCCGACTGCATGGCGCATGCCGCGGGCGAGCCGGAGCGCTACCCCGAGAAGGCGCCGCGCAGGAAGCGCCGCCTCGAGCGGAGCCGGTTCTTCGTGGTGGTCGATCCGGACGGTGCGTGCCTGGTGGAGCAGCGACCGCCGCACGGCGTCTGGGGCGGCCTCTGGTCGCCCCCGCAGCGCGATGCCGGCGAGTCCGTCAGTAGGTTCCTGGAGGAGGCTGGCATCGCTGCCGACCTGGTCGATCGGGTCCGGAAGGCGGGCGTCTTCCGGCACGGTTTCACCCACTTCGACCTCGACGTCGAGCCGGTGTACGTGCGCCTCAAGGCGCGGCGGGCGGCGGTTCGCGAAGGCGTCGGACGCTGGATCGATCCGGCCGATCACCGGCTGGGACTCTCCACGGTTGCGGCCCGACTCGTCGGCGTGACCGCCCTGTTCGATGCGGCCGCGCTTGCTCGCCTCACACCATCCGGATCGGGCCCGGGTAGCGTGCGACGAGGGCGTCGGACGTCAGGAGCGTGATGCCCTCGGCCTGGGCCTGCGCGACCAGGATGCGGTCGAACGGGTCCTTGTGGAGCGGCGGCAAAGAGTCCACGACAACCGCATGGGCGCCGCTCACGGCCAGCTCCGTATACCCGTTCTCCAGCAGCCCCCGGCGCAGCAGGCGCGGATCGACGTGGAAGTCCGCGCGACCCAAGCCGTTCTTGATCGCGACCTCCCACAGCGATGCCGCGCTGAATACGAGCTCCGTTTCGAGATCTTCGATGAGGGCGCGTGCGCCGTGGGGCAGTCGCGCCGATGCAGCGGCCGCCCAGAGCAGGAGGTGGGTGTCGAGGAGGACCTTCACTCGCCACCTTCGAACAGCGATTCGATCTCGTCCGCGCCCATGCGGTCGAAGTCCCCCGGCACCGAGATCTGCCCTGCGAGGAACCCCGTGCGGCGGGCGCCGGACGCCGGTGCTTCCAGGGCGATGACCTTGACGATCGGTTTGCCCGCGCGGGCAATGATGAAAGGCTCTCCGTTGGCCGCAGCCTCGACGAGACGCGAGAGGTGGGTCTTGGCTTCGTGCATGTTGACGGTACGCATGGCTGGCGGCTCCTTGACTTAGCTAGTCTAGCTTAGTTCCAGCTCGGCGATCCCGTTAAAGATCCGGTCGGCCGCGCTCGATACATCTCTCGTTGTCTTCCGTCGGTGGGGACGCGTTCGTCCTCACGGGGGCGCGGCGCGGACTTGGTACACCCGCGCCGCGGTTCCCTACGGGCGTCCACGCTTGACTTGGCCTGTCGCGGGGCGCATTCTCGCATGACAAATCCCGTCGATTGTCCAAGGAGCAGACCATGGTGCTTTCGAGAATGCGTGGCGCAAGTGGATATCGTGCCCGGCTGCTGGCCGCGGCGGTGTGCGCGTCGGTCCTGGTGCTGACCGGGATCGGCCTGCAGGCGGAGGTGCCGGGAACGGCGACCCTGTCGGGGACCGTGACTGCCTCGCAGCCGTTCACGGCGGCGCAGGTCTACGTCCGCAACGTCGACAGAGGCATCGTGTACATGGTGTACACGAACGGGGGGCGCTTCCGGGCCGTCGCCCTGTTTCCCGGCACCTACGAGGTGAGCGCCAGCACGAAGCATCTGGAGTCCGATGTCCGGACCGTGACCGTGAGCGCCGGCGATGCGGCGGAGGTCGCTCTCGCGCTGGGCGCGCTCGAGGGCGACGCGCCCCCGCTCGTCATCCCGGCCGGCCGGACCGCGATGGAGAGCGGCGCCGCGGGGGCGTTCGAGTACGAGAGCTACGACGAGATCTACCCGCCGGGGCCGGGCAAGGCGGTCGCCGAGCAGGTCTGCATGCTGTGCCACGGCGAGAACTTCTTCCCCGGCCGCCCGGGCACCGAGCGGCAGTGGATGTCCTGGATCGACCACATGGTCGGCAGCACGCTCGGCGAACAGGATCCCACCCGCTACGGACAGGGGCTGCTGTCGTTCCGGGCGTCGACGTTCCGCTTCGGCCGGCAGGACCGCGACGACCTGCTGGCGTACGTCGTCGAGAACTTCGGGCCCGACAGCAAGCGCCGGCGCGTGCGCATCGAGCAGCAGACGCCGGTCGACGAAGAGGCCCTCGGCAAGGCGATGTACATCGAGTACTACCTCGCCAAGGACGGCCCCGACGAGGGCGTCAACGCCGAACCGTGGGCGCGGGACCGGGTCGGCCGCTACGGCCAGGATCCGCGCTTCGACGCGGACGGCAACGTCTGGCTGGTGGACCGCGGCGTTCCCCACCGGCTGGTCAAGCTCGATCCCCGCACCGGCGAGCAGAAGGAATATCTCTATCCCGATCCCCGCAACGGCAACCACGAGATCCTCATCGATCCGACCGGTCTGATCTGGCTGCCGGAGCACCGCGGCCGCACCGGGGCCAAGGAGAAGCGCCTCCTCGGCTTCAATCCCAAGACCGAGAAGTTCGAGCACCAGATTCCGATGGACCCCGACGACGTGGTTCGCAACCCGACCAAGTTCATGCAGTCGCTGGCGATGGACTCGAAGGGCAACATCTACGTCGGGTGGATCATGGGCGGCGCCCTCAGCAAGTGGGACCGGGCCACGGGCGAGGTCTCGGTGTTCCGGATCCCGACCCCGCACGCCATCCCCTACGGGGTCGTGGCCGACCGCAACGACAACATCTGGATCGCCCTCTGGAGCGGCGGCAAGATCGTCAAGTTCGACACGTCGAACAACTCGTGGACCGAGTTCACCGCTCCCACCTACCCGGGGCACACGCGGCGCCTGAACGTCGATTCGCAGAACAACATCTGGTGGGGCATCTATTCCGCCGGCAAGCGGACCGGCAAGCTGGTCAAGCTGGACCAGTCCACGGGCAAGATGACCGAGTGGACGATCCCGCAGCAGAACGCCGAGCCCTATGACGTCGCCGCCGACCCGGAGGACAACATCTGGGCCCCCGACGTCGGCCAGCGGACCGACGGCGAGTACGGCGCCTCGCTCTGGAGGTTCGACCCGCGCGCGGAGAAGTTCACGTTCTATCCGAAGCCGCAGCGGCACGCCGATTCGCCCAAGATCCAGATCACCCGGGACGGCGCGGTCTGGTACTCGCCGCGCGGCAGCCGCGAGGCGCCCGCCTTCGGGGTGCTGTATCCCGACATGGACAAGATCGACTCCCTGGCGGCGTTCTACAAGTACGGGCCGCCCGGCTATCCGTTCGAGGTGCCGTTTCCCGAGACGTCTTCGGGACAGCAGTGACGATCGCCCCCTCGCCGGCGCGGCGCCGGGCGGCAAGCGCGCCGTTCGCCGCCGCGTCGCATGGTCTCGAGATCGCGCGTCGCCCACGCCGTAGAGAACAGGAGCACCACATGTCGACACAGATGAATCAGTGTGTCCGGACGATTCCGGCCATCGTCGCCATCCTGCTCGGCACCGCGGTCGCCGCCCCGGCGCAACAGGGGGCTCGGGACGGTGAGTGGCGGTACTACGGCGCAGATGCAGGCAGCACCAAATACTCGACCCTCGATCAAATCGACCGCGACAACGTTGCCGACCTCCAGATCGCCTGGCGGTGGCGGACGGACAACTTCGGTCCGCGTATCGATCTCAACTACCAGGCGACGCCGTTGATGGTCGGCGGGGTGCTGTACACCAGCGCCGGCTGGCGGCGCAACGTCGCG
The DNA here is from genome assembly GCA_965222905.1 of Vicinamibacterales bacterium. Lineage (GTDB taxonomy): Bacteria > Acidobacteriota > Vicinamibacteria > Vicinamibacterales > UBA8438 > WTFV01. Next base: position 3,033,955 of record OZ244976.1, read on the forward strand.
GCCATCGACGGGGCCACCGGCGAGACGCTGTGGATGTACCGCCTCGACGAAGGCGAGCGGGGCGACGTCGCACCCGTGCGGGCCAGCTCCGGCCGGGGCGTGGCGTACTGGACGGACGGGCAGGACGACGAACGGATCATCCACGTCACGCGGGGGTATCGCCTCGTGTCCCTGGACGCCGCGACCGGACTGCCGGTTCCCACCTTCGGCGAGCAGGGCGTCGTCGATCTCTTCCAGGGGATCAACGACGGGACCGACCGCCCGCAGGTCGAACCCGGCCAGATCGGCCTGAACTCGCCCGCCCTCGTGGTCGGCGACGTCATCGTGGTCGGGGCGGCGCTGCGCGCCACCGCGCCCGCGCCCGAGTTTACGGCCGGGTTCGTGCGCGGATTCGACGCGCGCACCGGCGAGCAGTTGTGGATTTTCCACACCATCCCCCAGCCGGGGGAGTTCGGCAACGACACCTGGGAGAACGACTCCTGGCGCTATAGCGGCAACACCGGCGTGTGGGCCCCGATGTCCGCCGATCACGAGCTCGGCTACGTGTACGTTCCGGTCGAGACCCCGACGAACGACCTCTACGGCGGCCATCGGCCGGGCGACAACCTGTTCGCGGAGAGCCTGGTCTGCCTGGACGCCAGGACCGGCGAGCGCGTCTGGCACTACCAGCTCATCCATCACGGCATCTGGGACTACGACATCCCGACCCCGCCCACGCTGATCGACATCACCGTGGACGGCCGCGAGATCAAGGCGGTGGCGCAGATAACCAAGCAGGCGTTCACGTACGTGTTCGATCGGGTCACGGGCGAGCCGGTCTGGCCGATCGAAGAACGGCCGGTGCCCGCCTCGACCGTGCCCGGCGAGCAGGCCGCGCCGACCCAGCCGTTTCCCACCCGGCCCGCCCCGTTCGACCGCCAGGGGGTGTCGAACGACGACCTTCTCGACTTCACGCCGGAGCTGGCCGCCGAGGCGCGGCGCATCGCGTCGGAGTATCAGCTCGGTCCCATCTATACGCCCCCGATTCTGGCGGGCCAGGACGGCCTGCGCGCCTTGCTGATGCTGCCGCAGATGACGGGCGGCGCGAACTGGCAGGGCGGCGCGGTGGACGCCGAGACGGGCATCCTGTACGTGGCCTCGGCCACCGCCCCGACCGTCGCGGGACTCATCAACGACCCGAACCGCTCGACCATGGACTACGTGGGCGGCGGCGGGAGGAGGAGCGCCCGCGACGCGCGACAGGGGTGCGGCGAGATCGGACCGCTCGGCCTGCCCCTCATCAAGCCGCCGTGGGGACGCATCACGGCCATCGATCTGAACAGCGGGGAGCACGTCTGGATGATCCCGAACGGGGACACGCCGGACTGCGTCAGGAACCATCCGGCCTTGAGCGGCGTCGACGTCCCGCGGACGGGCAAGCCGAGCCGGAGCGGCATCCTCGTCACGAAGACGCTGGTCTTCGCCGGTGAAGGCGGAGGACTCTTCGCCACGCCCACCTGGGCGGGCGGAGAGATGTTCCACGCCTACGACAAGCAGACGGGAGAGACGATCTGGGAGATGGAGCTGCCCAAGCGCCAGAGCGGCGTGCCCATGACCTACATGATCGACGGCAAGCAGTACATCGTGATGGCGATGAGCGCGCGCGGGGAGCCGGCGGAGTTGGTGGCCCTGACGCTGCCGTAGCTAGGAGTCTGCGCCGTAGAACGGCGTGGACTGCCAGCGAGGGTTGGTTGGGCGGAAAGCGGCGATTTCCGGGCCAGGGTTCGTCTGTTGGTGGCTCGTTGCGCTTCGGGAGGTTGGCATGAGTGGATTGACAACGACTCGGAAGCGAGCATGCCGGGCATCGACCGGAGCGCCACACGACGCGGGATGCACGCCCGGTCGAATGCAGCGGGAGTCTTGCCGCGGGTTCCTGGCCGTTGCGACCTTGCTCCTGCTGCTGCCGGGAATCGCCGTGGCGCAGACCGAAACGAGCCAGTCCGAGCCGTTCCATCTCCAGGAAGCGACCATCGAAGGGATTCACCGCGCCATCCAGGGCGGCCGGATCAGTTGCGAGGGGCTCGTGCGGGCCTACGTCGAGCGAGCCAGGGCCTACAACGGCGCCTGCACGCAACTGGTCACCCCCGACGGGGCGCCCATCGCGCCGGCGAGCGGTCCGGTTCGCGCTGGCTCGCCCGTCCGTTACTCCACGTCCACAGTTCCGGTCTCGAGCATCCTTCCGGACGTCGACCGGTATGCCGGCATGCCGCTGGACCTGGGCAGAATGGAGCCGACGGCCTCCGACCCGACCGTGCAGGCGCAGTTCGGCATGGTGGCCGGCGTCCCGAACGCGGGCCAGGTCAATGCGCTAAGCACGCTCAACCTGCGCGGCGAGCGTTCGGTGACCTGTGGGGGCGCTTGTGACGCGCATCCGTCGACGGGGGAGCTTCCGGCAAACTGCCCGGCGGTCTGCGAGGCGTTCCGGCAGCAGCCCGACGCGGTCGAGCGGGCCGTGGAGCTGGACGCGCGGTACGGCGTCGATCCCGATCTGGCCCGGCTGCCGATGTACTGCATTCCGCTGGGCTTCAAGGACGTCTACGACACGCAGGACATGCGGACCACGACGGCGGCGGACATCGACTTCGCCATGGACGCGCCTCCCGCCGACGCGACCATCGTCGACCGGCTGCGGGCGAAGGGCGCCATCGTCTATGCCAAGGCCAACGCCACCGAGTTCAACGGCGGCATCGGGAACCCCGGCGGGCCGGCCGCCCCGGCCGCCCGGTACCTGGGGTACTCGGAGCGGAGCACCTGGGGCGGTCAGGCCTGCAACCCCTACGACACTGAGCGCTCGCCGCGGGGCTCGAGCTCCGGGTCCGGCGTCGCGGTCTCGGCCAATCTCGTTACCTGCGCCTTCTGTGAGCAGACGGGGGGATCCTGCAAGGGTCCGGCGTCGCGCAACGGCGTCGTCAGCCTGCTCACGACCAAGGGCTTGATCCCGTACGGAGGAGCCGTCGGATCGAACCCGGTGGTGGACCGGGCGGGTCTCAACTGCCGCACGGTCAAGGACGCGGCCCTGGTGCTGGACGCCCTCCGCGATTCGGAGCTCGGTTACTTCGATCCCCGGGACGTCTACACGGCGCTGCCGGAGGCCCTGGTCTCCACGGAGCCCTACGCCGACTTCGTCGTCGAAGAGGTTGCCGACGACCCGGGTGAGAAGCCTCTGGCCGGCGTGCGCATCGGGATCGTCCGCGAGTACATGGTGAAGCACACGCTGAACGATGCGGCGATCAGCGATCGGATCGACGACGAGATCAAGAGCGTGCTCCGGGACCGGCTCGGGGCGACCCTGGTCGAGTCGGTCGATCCACTCTATTCCGACGATCCCGCCGTGCCCGACATGGAGTACACGTTCCAGGACGCGCTGGCCGAGGTCCTGCCGATCCACATGCCGGAGTACTTCTCGACGACGACCGCCGACGGTACCCTGGAGTTCGCCGTCCCGGGCCACGACGTGACGTCGACGCGCTATCTGGTCCAACTGGCCGAGGGCAATGCGCCGCTCTCGCCCAGGGTGAACCTGCGCCGCGTGACGCTCTCACCCCCGTCGCGCAGCTTCGCCTTCCACATCGATCAGTACCTGGCCCGGCGGGGCGACGAGCGGGTCTCCGACATGGCGAGCCTGGACGCCAACACGAAGTACTTCTCCGCCGCGGCGGAGGCGGGATCGGCGAACTGGGCCGCGCTCGACGACATTCGCGCGGAAGGGAACACCGAGCGGATGCAGATGCGCGCGGTGCTGCAACTGGCGCTGGCCAAGGTGATGCGCGAGAACCGCCTCGACGTGCTGGTGAATCCCGAGAACACGCTGCCCCACCAGAGGGTCGGCGGACCCAGCGAGCCGGGCGTCAACGGCCGCGGTGCGTCCGGGTCGACCCAGACCATCACCGCGCTCATAGGGGTTCCCGAGATCGTCGTGCCCGCCGGGTTCAACGACGTCGTCTACGAGCCCCGGTTCATGCTGAACGCGGCCGGCGACCGGTACGACGCCGTCCCCGGCTACCAACGGTCGGTGCTGGACACGCCGCTGCCGATCAGCCTGATGTTCTGGGCCGGACCCGGTGAAGAATCCGCGGTGTTGAAGGCGGCTTCCGCCTACGAGGCGGCGACCCGGCACCGGGTGCCGCCGCCGGACTTCGGCCCGCTTCCGGAAGAGCCGTAGCGCGCTTGGACTTGTCCGGACCAACCGACTGCGCCGTGTCGTGTCAGCGCGTCCGGATGGGCAGACGGTGAGCGGCGACGGCGTGCCCGTCCGAAGAGTCCGTTCTTCCGGTGCTCGCAAATCGAGGAGCGGGACAGTCCGGTATCGAGGCCTGTACACTGTTCCGCCATTGACAAACCATCCGCAATTTCTTAACCTTAAATCAATATACTGATGAATCCGAATGGGAGAACGACGATGATGAATTGCATGATTATGACCATGCCCGGCCGCTACGGTTCCGAAACTGGAAGTATCCAGTGAGTGGAACTGATCTGGACGGCGAAGAGCTGACCGTGATCGTAGCGCTCGATCCCGCGTGGGCGCGGCTCACCATCATCACAGGATTCTGAGAGATGCGAAGCGGACGGCCGCCTCGACGGTGCACCGAGTGCGGGGCGCCGCAACGGTTGATCCACACGACGACGGACTACCGGGAGTCGGGGTTGGACAACGTTCAACTCGTCGACGCGCCAGTCTGGGAATGCGGAAGCGGGCATCAGGAAGTCGAGATCCCGAACGCCGAGCAGCTCCACCGACTCCTCACGAATCTGCTGATCAGGAAGCCGACGGCGCTGAGGGGAATCGAGATCAGGTTTCTGCGAAAAGAGCTCGGGTTGAGCGGAAAGGCGTTCGCGCAGCGACTCGGGATGACGCCGGAGCACCTCTCGCGACTTGAAAACGGGGGGCGAGGCATCACCTCGACAATCGATCTGCTGGTGCGTCTTGCGGTGGCCTGGGAATTGACCAGGCGCCGACAGATCGAGTTTCCATCCGACGTCGAACCGTTCGTCACTCGACTCGAGGCTGCCCCGGACGTGAGAAGTCACCGAGTGCAACACCGCGACGGTGCTCCTCTGGATCGGCAATGGGTGTCTGTATCCGCGTGATTCTTCCGCCGGGCGCAGGCTCCCTGGAACGTACACAGCCCGCTGACGCAACGCTATGAGCCTATGCAAATGCACAGGTTGTACTTCTACGGCAGCGTTCGCCACGGACTCCCGACGGGGTGGACTTCGAGCCGGTGAGCGTGGCCAGTCGGGTAGTCCTGTCCGCCGCGGTGGCCACGTCGATTCTGACCGCGATCCCGACCGCCGCGCAGCCGCCAGAGCCGGTCGCAGCCGATCAGACGAGTATCCCGACATCGGCGACGGCGCCGGAGTTTCCGGTCGCGCGCGCTTGGCGGGTCGAGCAGGCCCCGTTGATCGACGGCGACGTGCTGGGCGAGGCGGTCTGGACCGTCGCGAATCCCGAGACCGGATTCCGCCAGAACACGCCGGACGAGGGCGAGCCGGCGTCGGAGCGCACCGAGGTGCGCATCGTCTACACCGACGAGGCGATCTACTTCGGGGTGGTCTGCTTCGTCGTGGACCCGGCGACGATCATCGTCTCGGACGCGCGGCGCGACTCGTCGCTGGTCGAGACCGACAGCTTCCAGATCGTGCTGGATACCTACCGCGACCAGCAGAACGGGTTCGTGTTCGGGACGAACCCGGCCGGGCTCGAATACGACGGACAGTTGACCAACGAAGGGGAGGGCAGCGGCGGCATCGGCGGCGGCCTGGTGGTGCGGTCCGGGAGCCAGCAGCAGCGCGGGTCGGGCGGTGGATTCAACCTGAACTGGGACGGCGTCTGGCAGGTGGCGACGCAGGTCACCGACGTCGGCTGGACCGCCGAGTTCGCGATTCCGTTCCGGACGCTGCGCTATGCGTCGGGCGCCGCGCAGACGTGGGGCATCAATTTCCAGCGCAACATCCGGCACCGGAACGAGCAGTCGTACTGGGCGCCGCTGCCGCGGCAGTACAACCTGAACCGCCTGTCGCTGGCGGGCGAGCTCCGCGGGCTGGAGGCGCCTGCGCCGCGGAATCTCCAACTGAACCCGTACGTGCTCGGTCAGGCGCTCCGCCGCGACGCGGACAGCCGCGCCACGACGCTCGGCGACGTCGGTGGGGACCTGAAGTACAGCGTGACCCCCAGCCTCACCCTCGATCTGACCTGGAACACCGACTTCGCGCAGGTCGAGGTGGACGACCACCAGATCAACCTCGACCGGTTCAACCTGTTCTTCCCGGAGAAGCGGCCGTTCTTCCTGGAGAACGCCGGGCTGTTCTCGGTGGGGCAGCCGGGCGAGCTCGAGCTGTTCTTCAGCCGGCGGATCGGGATCGGGGACGACGGGACGCGGATCCCGATTCGGGGCGGCGGCCGCCTGACCGGCCAGGTAGGGGCCAACACCCACATCGGCGTGCTGAGCATGCAGACCGCGCCGATCGACCCGGGGGACGTGCACACCGGGTCGGTCGACGCCAGCGGGACGCCGGCGAACAACTACACGGTGGCCCGGGTCCGGCAGGACCTCCCGAATCGGTCGAACGTGGGCGCGATAGTCGTCAATCGCCGCGCCACCGGCGCGTTCACCGCTGCCGGCGACGTCAATCGGAGCTACGCCGTGGACGGGCGGTGGGGTATCGGGGAGACCGTGACGCTGTCGGGGTTCGCGGCCGGGACCGAGACGCCCGGGGTGAGCGGGGGCACTCACGCGCACAACTTTGCCGCCAGCTACGAATCCGAGCGTTATCGCTATGGCGGCGGGTTCACGGAGGTCGCGCCCGGGTTCAACCCGGAGGCGGGCTTCTATGCGCGGCGGGGCTATCGCCGCATCGACGGAGCCTTTCGGACCGCGTTCCGTCCCGACAACGACATCGGGTTCCATGAGTGGACCCCGCACGCCGCCGTCTTCCTGATCCGGGATTTCGACACCGGCCAGGTCGAGTCGGACTGGATTCACCTGGACAACACGATGGAGTGGCGCAACGGGTTCTGGGCGAGCATGGCGCTCAACCTGACCACCGAGGGGGTGTTCGAGCCGTTCCAGATCTTCCCCGGCGTCGTCGTCCCGGCCGACCGCTACGACCACGCCGAGGCGCAGTTGCGGTTCCGGACCGACCAGGGCGCTCCCGTCAGCCTGGAGTTCTTCTCGGTGTTCGGCGGGTTGTTCGGCGGTCGGCGATCAACGGTGGGCCCACGGCTGAGCCTGCGTCTCGGCGAGCGGTTCAACACGCAGGTCTCGTGGGACCGCAATGACCTCGATCTGCCCGGCGGTGCGTTCGTGACCAACCTGTCGCGGCTGCGGCTCAACTACTCGTTCACGACCCGGGTGTTCGTCCAGGCGCTGGTGCAGTACAACGACCGCGCGCGGCTCTGGTCCTCCAACATCCGTTTCGGCATGCTGTCGGACGCCAACACGGGGCTCTTCATCGTCTACGACGACATCGAGGGGTTCGATCGATTCCGTCCGCCGGGGGCCGGGCGCAGCCTGACGGTGAAGTACAGCCACTTGTTCGATCTGCTGAATTGAGTCGGCTCGGTGGGACCGGAGCACCTCCCGGTTCGGATACCCCAGCCGGTACAGCGGCCGCCCGCCGCGCCGGTCCGCATCCACGATCGTCAGGTAGCCGGTCTGGAACAGCAGCGCTTCCGGCGCCATCACGTCCACGTCGAAGGACGACAGCAAGGCGGCGCTCGCGTGGATTCTCTCGAGGTCGGGGGCCGCAAAGCCGCGCCGGATCAGCGTGTCCACCAGGAACCGCGGCGTCGCGGTGGCGGCGCGACCAGTCCCAGCCGTCGTGGACGGCCAGGCCGCGGAACAGCGACTCCCCGCCCTCGTACAGCTCCTTGAGCGTGTCCACGAACAGGCTCTTGCCGAACCGCCGCGGGCGCGACAGGAAGTAGTGCTTGCCGGCGTCGTCCTCGATCCGGCGGGCGTAGGCGGTCTTGTCGACGTAGTAGTAGCCTTCCTCCCGGATCTGCCGGAAGGTCTGGATGCCGATGGGCAGCTTGCGCTTTCCCATGAGGGCATTCTATCGGTCCGCCGCCCGCGAGCGGATGCGACGGATGATGATGTCGAGGGGGGGCGGACCTGGACTAGAATCGCGTGACGTAGTACCACGATCTGTGGACCAGCCTCTTCGCCAACGGCGATGGCGCAACGTTGCGGCTGGCTCAAGGAGGAGCGGATCATGTCCAAGGGAACGCGCGTCGGCAGCGGCGGATCGCGTTGGCATGGGCGGAGTCTCGCGACGGCGGTGGTCCGGGCGGCGATCGCCGGACTGGTCGTGGTCGTGGCCGGCGGGGCGGGCGTCGCTCCGGGCATCGTCGAGGCGGCGCAGGCCCCGGGGGCGGACGGCGCCTTCACCACGGACCAGGCGGCCGACGGCTGGTCGGTCTACGGGGTGCAGTGCGAACAGTGTCACGGACCGGGCCTGGAGGGGATGGTGCAGGCCCCGCCCCTCATAGGCGTCGACTTCCTGAACAGTTGGGCGGGGCAGACGACGGACGAGCTGTTCGCCTACCTGCGCGACGAGATGCCCCCGGGGCAGGCCGGCGCGCTCAGCGATCGGGCCTACGTGGGCCTGGTGGCGTACCTGCTCGAGGCGAACGGCGCGGTGCCGGGCGACCGTACCCTGGCGGCGGATGCGGGGGTGACGATCGGCGCTGCCGCGGACGTCGAGGAGGCCCGCCGCGCGGCCGGGGCGGGCGAACGGCCGCGGCGGCGGTCGACACGGTTCGTCAACCAGGTGGTGCCGCACGATCTGAGCCCGGTGACAGACGCGCTGCTCGCCGACCCGCCGCCGGGCGACTGGTTGAGCTGGCGCCGCACGCGCAACGGCCACGGCTACAGCTCGCTCGATCAGGTGACGCGCGACAACGTCGCCCAGTTGAACCTCGCCTGGTCGATCTCGATCCGCCAGGGCAACCACCAGACGACGCCGCTGGTGCACGAGGGGGTGATGTTCCTCGCCAGTCCGGGGAACGTCGTCCAGGCGCTCGACGCGGCGACCGGCGACGTGATCTGGGTGTACCGCCACCGGCTGCCGGAGGACGCGCGGCCCGGCCCCACCCGCACGCTGGCGCTCTACGGCGACAAGGTGTTCCTCGCGACGTCCGACGCGGCCCTGGTCGCGCTCGACGCGCGGACCGGCGAGGAGGCGTGGCGGACGGTCAAGGCCGACTACACGCAGGGCTTCCGGCTGAACGCCGGCCCGGTCATCGCCAACGGCGTGGTCGTCACCGGCACCAACGGCTGCGAGCGCTACAAGGAGCAGACCTGCTTCATCACCGGCCACGACCCGGACACGGGCGAGGAGCTGTGGCGCACGTCCACGATCGCGCTGCCCGGCGATCCGAACGACGCGTCGTGGGGCGACACGCCGCCGTATCTGCGCGCGGGCGGCGACTCGTGGATCCCGGGCAGCTACGACCCGGACCTCGGTCTCTTCTACATAGGCACGGCGCAGGCGAAGCCGTGGGTGGCGGCGAGCCGCGGGATGACGACGCGGCAGGACGCGCTCTACACCAACTCGACGCTGGCGCTGGACCCGCGGTCCGGGCAGGTGCAGTGGTACTTCCAGCACGCGCCGGGCGAGACGCTCGACCTCGACATCGTCTACGAGCGGGTGCTCGTCGATGCCGACGACGAGCAGTGGCTGTTCACGATCGGCAAGGACGGCATCCTCTGGAAGCTCGACCGCCGGACGGGCGCGTTCGTCGACCTGCGCGAGACGGTCCACCAGGACGTCTTCGGCGAGATCGACAAGACCACCGGCGAGCTCACCTACCGCGAGGACCTGCAGGACATCGCCATCGGCCAGCGGGTGTTCGTCTGTCCCAGCCTGTTGGGCGGCCACAACTGGCAGGCGTCGGCGTACCATCCGGGGGCCGGCGCGCTGGTCATCCCGCTCCACCAGGCGTGCATGCACTTCACCGGGCGCGAGGTGGAGTTCATCGAGGGCGGCGGCGGGGCGGCCGGACGCTCGCAACTGCTTGAGATGCCGGGCAGCGAAGGCAACGTCGGGAAGCTGGCCGCCTACGACGTCCGCACGATGGAGGAGCTGTGGAGCCGGGAGCAGCGGGCGCCGTTCCTGACGTCCGCGCTGACGACGGCCGGCGGGCTCGTCTTCGCCGGCGACGGCGCCCGCTACTACCGGGCGTTCGACATCGAGACGGGGGAGATCCGCTGGGAGACCCGCCTCAGCGCCGCGGCGCACGGCTATCCGATCACCTACGAGGTGGGCGGCCGGCAGTTCATAGCGGTCCCGGCCTCGCTGGGGGGCGCGTTCCGGAGCCTCACCGCGCAGCTCAGCCCGGAGATCTACCAGCCGGAAGGGGGGAACGCGCTGTACGTCTTTGCGCTGCCGGAGTGACCCTTCGCCTTTGGTATCGGCGGGAATCGACCAGGCCGGCGGCCCCTGCGGACGCGTTGTTAGACTCTTCGCCAACCGCGAGATACGCTGCGGCTGGCTCAAGGAGGAGCGAATCATGTCGAAGGGAACTCGCGTAGGAGCGGCAGCGGTGATCCGGATGGCGGCGGCCGTAGTGATAGCGGCGGGTGGCTTGACCGGCGGACCGGGTGTCGTCGTGGCGGCGCAGGCCCCGGTTGCGGACGGGGCCTTCACCATAGACCAGGCGGCCGACGGCTGGTCCGTCTACGGCGTGCAGTGCGGCCAGTGTCACGGGCCGAACCTGGAGGGCATGATTCACGCGCCGCCGCTGTCGGGCGTGGACTTCCTGAACAGTTGGTTGGGACAGACTACCGACGACATGTTCGCCTACCTGCGCGACGAGATGCCGCCGGGGCAGGCCGGCGTGATCAGCGATCAGTCCTACGTGGATCTGGTGGCTTACCTGCTGGAGTCGAACGGCGCCGTGCCGGGCGACCGGACCCTCATGGCGGATGCCGGGGTGCCGATCGGGGATGCAGCGGACATGGAGGAGGCGCGCCGCGCGGCAGGGGCGGGCGAGCGGCCGCGGCGGCGGTCGTCGCGGTTCATGAACCAGGTGGTGCCGCAAGACCTGAGTCCGGTGACCGACGAGATGCTCGCGGACCCGCCGCCGGGGGACTGGCTGAGCTGGCGCCGGACGCGCAACAGCCACGGCTACAGCACGCTCGATCAGGTGACGCGCGACAACGTCGCCGATCTGAAGCTCGAATGGTCGATCTCGGTCCGGCCGGGCAACCACCAGACGACGCCGCTGGTGCATGACGGCATCATGTTCCTCGCCCACCCGGGGAACGTCGTCCAGGCGATCGACGCGGTGACCGGCGATGTGATCTGGGTGTACCGCCACCGGCTGCCGGAGGACGCGCGCGCCGGCGCCACCCGCACGCTGGCGCTCTACGGCGATAAGCTGTTCCTCGCCACGGCCGACGCGAACCTCGTCGCGCTCGACGCACGAACCGGCGAGGAAGTGTGGAAGACGGTGAAGACCGATTACACGCAGGGCTTCCGCCAGAACGCCGGCCCGGTCATCGCCAACGGCGTCCTCATCACCGGCACCAACGGCTGCGACCGCTACACGGAGCAGACCTGCTTCATCACCGGCCACGATCCCGACACCGGCGAGGAGCTCTGGCGCACGTCCACGATCGCGTTGCCGGGCGATCCGAACGACGCGTCGTGGGGCGATACGCCGCCCTATCTGCGCGCGGGCGGCGACGCCTGGATACCCGGGAGCTACGACCCGGAGCTCGGCCTCTTCTACATCGGCACGGCGCAGGCGAAGCCGTGGGTGGCGTCGAGCCGCGGGATGACGACGCGGCAGGACGCCCTCTACACGAACTCGACGCTGGCGCTGGACCCGAGCACCGGACAGGTGCATTGGTACTTCCAGCATGCGCCGGGCGAGACGCTCGACCTCGACATCGTCTACGAGCGGGTGCTCGTGGATGCCGACGGCGAGAAGTGGCTCTTCACCATCGGGAAGGACGGCATCCTCTGGAAGCTCGACCGGCGGACCGGGGCGTTCGTCGACCTGCGCGAGACGGTCCACCAGGACATCTTCGGGTCGATCGACAAGACCACCGGCGAGCTGACCTACCGGGAAGATCTGCAGAACATCGCGATCGGCGAGCGGGTGTTCGCCTGTCCCAGTCTGCTGGGCGGCCACAACTGGCAGGCCTCGGCGTACCATCCGGGCGCCGGCGCGCTCGTCATCCCGCTCCACCAGGCGTGCATGCACCTGACCGGCCGCGCGGTGGAGTTCATCGAGCTGGGTGGCGGGTCGGCCGGCCGCTACGAGCTGCTCGAGATGCCGGGCAGCGGCGGCAACGTCGGCAAGCTGGCCGCCTACGACGTCCGGACGATGGAGGAGCTGTGGAGCCACGAGCAGCGTGCCGCTTTCCTGACGTCGACGCTCACGACGGCCGGCGGCCTCGTCTTCGCCGGCGACGGCGACCGCTACTACCGGGCGTTCGACGTCGAGACGGGGGAGATCCTCTGGGAGACCCGCCTCAGCGCCGCGGCGCACGGCTATCCCATCACCTACGAGGCGGGCGGGCGGCAGTTCCTCGCCGTCCCGGCGTCGCTGGGGGGCGCGTTCCGGACCCTCACGGCGCAGCTCAGCCCGGAGATCTACCAGCCGGAGGGAGGGAACGCGCTCTACGTCTTCGCCCTGCCGGAGTGACCCGGCGCATTCCGGCTCCGGATCCTCCCAGGCAGGCGGTCGAAGCGCTATGGCGAATTCGTGGTCATGCCGGGTGCAGGTGCGGCAACGGTGCTTCGGTCATAATTCCGACGGACGTGGCAGGATGAGTGCATGGCTACCGCCAGCCCGTCGATGACCGCATCGGCCACCTCCCAGGACGCCCTGCACGCGCTCCTGCGCGAGGTGCTGCCGCCGCAGGGAGGCTGGAGCGACGAGGAGTACCTGTGGCTCACGGATCGCTGCAATCGCCTGGTCGAGAAGCGCGCCGACTACGCCGAGGCGGGCATTCCGGAGTACTGGATCGTCGACCCCCGCGACGAGACGGTCACCGTGCTGGCGCTGGAGGGCGACGCGTACGTCGGGCATGGCGTGTTCGCTGCGGGCGACTCCGCCGCGTCACGGCTCCTGGAGGGATTCGCCGCGGACGTGACGGCGGTATTCGACGCTCCGAAGGCCGGGGCCTGAACACCGCGGTGTGTCAATCTTCCGGATCGGTTGCCGGTAGCGCCAGGGCGATCAGGTCCGGCACGCGCCCGCCGCCGGGGGCGCACTGAAGAGGCATCGCAGAACGGCGCCACGACGTGCCATGCGGCCTCTACTTGGGAATGGCGGATTCCGCACCGAACACAGCGACAGGCGTACAACTCATTTGTTTGCATGTGTTTATGGAACCAGCCCAGGGCCGCCGTGTACAGTCTCATGCACAATTTCCGATCGGATTGGAACGGACGACTCCAGCCGTGCCTGGACGGACGGCAGTGCGCGAGCGACAAAACGGAAGCTACCGCCACACGGCTGGGCGACTACATGACGGCAGGCCATCAGGCTTTCGTCTGTACCCGACAATCGCCGCGAGACCAAGTGCGGCACCACCGAGAGAGCCGGCGTCGGCAGTATGGGCTCGCGGACCATGCCCGCCGCCTGGACTGGACCGAACCGGTCGTAGTGGACGACGACCCTCTGGGGGCTTGGGCAGCGTGAGTCTCTGAATTCCCGCAAGTCCTTCATAAACGGTGACTTGCTGAATACCGCTCAACCCTGATTCCCCAGTCGGTTACCACTTTCCGTGCGGGAATCCAGAGGACCATCCGAGCCGTCCACAGACCTCAATCAGCCGAATACGGTCAGAGCCAGCCACCCAAAGAACGCCGCGTTGGCTACCACCAGCGCCGCGCCCAGCTCACTGCGGTGCCGTCGGATCGCAACGGAGGCCACGAGATACGCGCCGACCGGAAACAACCCCCACACGAAGAAGCGTGGTGTCGTCAACGCGAGGTGCATCGACATCGGGCCGACCAGAGCCGCAGCCAACAGCAGCGGCCTTGGACGGCTACGGGCCAGTCCGAACAATGCCGCCAGCACGCTCACCGTCACCGCCGGCCAGAAGAGCAAGACCGGCCACCAGTTCAGCAAGTCAACCATTCGCCGTTCCACGCAAGGGGGATCCCCTCGAAGCCGCCCGCGGATCGCATCTCATCCCTAGCTTGCTCACCGCCGGCCCCCGTTGAGCGCGAGCAACTCACGGAGAACCTCGTCGTCGGAGATATCCGCAGACCAATCGTACGCGGCGGCCACGGCTGCGTCAAAGGGCCGCGTGCGCATCGGCGAGCCACTGCGGGCGGACGTTGTAGAGGTTCGTAAGCGTACGCTTCCTGAGCGCCTTCGCCGCGTCCTCGTCTCGGGGAACGGGACGCTTCGGGTAGCCTGGGACCGGCTCGTCCACCCATTCGACCCATTCGATCGGGTTGAGCCAACGGTCGCGCAGCTCGACCAGCCGTTGAGCTTCCAGGGCTACAGCCAATGGCGCTTCTCCGCAACACCCGCGACCGGTTAGTCTCGAACGACGATCCAGGGATTCAGAACGCGAGGCAGAAGGAACCAGAACCCGCCGGCGATGATCACGCCGACTAGGTCGGTCAGCCCGCTGGGCTTGCCTTGCGGGCGCCGCGCTCGAAGCAGTACGCCTCGCCGGTCGGGTCAGCCTCGGCCGGGGTCGGCTCGCCGAGCAGCCGGCACAGGTTGATGAAATGCTCCTGTGAGGCCGAGCGCTCCTTGAGCGCCGAGGCGCGCCACTTGGCGACAAACTCCTACGGTGTCATGGGCGCATTCAGAGTAGCCGATGATGGCCGCCCCAGTCACGTTCAGTCGATCCGTCGGCAACGGCCGGCGAGGGCGGCCGGCGGGACGCCATGTCCGCCGATAGAGTGCGAGGGAAGCGACCTGGACCGGGTCACAGGTCTCGCGTGTACGGCGGACCACGTACGGCTTGACGGCCTGCCGGCGCGGGCCGGCGGCGTCTCCGGGTTGTCGGGCAGCACGCCGTCGGGCATGTCGATGGCGGGCCCGGTGCGCGGCCGCTCGGTGCGCGAAGGCGGTTTCGTCGGCGGCCGACGCTGCCGTGATGCCGGCGGCGATGCAGGTGGTCGCGCCGGCGCCGTCTCGGCGACACGAGCTGGGGATGGCTGATCCGAGCGCGGCATCGGGTGATCGCGCCGGTTGTCGCGCTGCCGTTCCTGGGCCAACCGGCGGTCCGCCTCGGCCACCACTTGCTCCAGCGACCGCGAGTACGGCGCGTGGTCCGCGCTGCGGGGACGCTCTACCGCGTCGACGGCGCGTTCGTAACGGCGCAGGCGCTTGTCGGCGCGGTCATAGGTCGCGTAGGCGGCGTCGGAAGCCTCGAACGCGGCTTTGAGCTTTCTCCTTTTCTCGTCTGATGACCAGCTGAAGAGCCGGTCGCGTTCAAAGCACCAGGCGGCGTACGCCTGCTTATACCGGAGCTTGGTCTCGCGCTCGGCCTTGGTGAGGCGCTCGCGGGTCTGCTCGGTCCTGCGGCGCCGCGCGTCGGCGAGGTCGGCGTCGAGCCGGCGGCGATCCGCCTCGCGGTCGATGTCGCGCCGAGACCGCCGGGCCAGCTTGCGGATGGCGGCGGTGCCGCGCAGCCAGACGGCAACGGCGGCGCGGCCCAGGCGGCGCGCCAGGGACACGCGCTCGGCGCGGTGGCTGCGTCGCAGCTCGATGCGCTCGCGAGCACCGTCCGCACGCAGAGTTCGGATCGACGCACTGCGCGGCGGGGATGGGGCTGCGGCGCCGGTGGACCGCGCCTGCGCCCGCGCCGCCCGGTAGCTTCGCCACTCGCGTCGCCGGCGCGCCACCCGTTCCCTTCCGTGGTCCGCTGGCGCCGCGTCTGCTCCGCCTGACGTTCGACCAGGCACCTCCACTGCGCACCGTCCTCCGGCGTGGTGCCGGCGGGTGAGGGCTGTCTCTTCCGGGCCGGCTTCGCCGGCGGCCGCGGGTGCAGCCGCGCGGCGGTCGAGCGGGCCTGCCCGCGCGGCAGCCCGCCCTTGCGGCAGCGGCGCTCGAGGTCCCGCCGGGCCGCCTGCGCCTTGCGCCGTTCGACGCGCGTGAGCACTACGATCCCGCCGTGGTCGCGCTCGTACTGCTCCGCCCACCGGCTGAGACGCTTCGTGGCGCGCGAGTCGAGGTTGACGGCCCGGCCCGTCTCGGGGTCGACGCGGCTGACGGCGACGTGGACGTGCGGGCAGGCCGCGTCGGTCTGGGCGGCGCAGACCGCGTAGTGGCGGTCGTCGAGGCGGATGCTCTTCAGGGCGCCGCCGACAGCATGTCCTGCTTCGGCGGGGCCTCGGTCCCCGCTGGCCAGCTCAGCACGAGGTGCGTGTACGGCTTCTTCAGCTTGCGCCCTCGGGCGCTGATGCCGGCCGGCGCCTTCAGCGCCGGGGCGTCGGCGGTCAGCCCCTGCAACGCGCGGACCATCAGGTCGGTGTCCTCGGTCGGGATGCCGAGGCAGGCGGACCATGCCACCCGTTCCGAGGTCGTGGGCCGGCGATTGTCGGGCGACGTCTGGTCGTGGGTGATGTAGGCGACCATGCCGGCGATCCCGCGTCCGGAGCGGGCGTCCAGGGCATGGCATTGCAACGTGACCGGCATTGCAATGCAACGTGCCGTATTCAGTGGTGACACCGTGTCCATGTCAACGTTGCAATGCAACCCACCGAAACAGCCTTCCCGCAGGGAAAAATAGCGGGTGAGCGATCCCAAAACTGGGGTCGCTCACCCTTCTTCCGGTTCACTTCTGAGAGGGGTGCTGGTGTGGCAACGTTGCCATGTTTTTGAGGAACTGGGGACTCTGAATAATGCACTTCTCCGAGCCCTCGGCTTATTAGACGCCCGGAAACGTTGAAAAGTTCCCGAAATATTCACGAATCGTTGCATTATCCAAAACGGCCTCGCTGGTGTCCGCTCAAATCGCATCCATGGCACCTTTGGCGGACCCGGCAACAGACCGCTTCCACGGCCCCAGATGCCTTGAGTGGCAATGTCGAGAGTTGACAGTGCATTGTGTGTATGCAGTCGGTTCGGCGCAAAGTGGATAGTGGTTCTCGGTGGTTTGGAGGTGGTTTGACCTGCGTCTTGACACCAGCTTGTCAAGACCGTGGTAGAGTAAGACGCTGCCTTGGAAGAGGCGATGAAGGCGATCCCTCCCGGTCGCAGGTCTCAGTTCGTGTGCGATGCGATCCGGGCGTGGATCGGCATGACGGATCCGGACCTCTTCGACTCGGCCGTTCAGCGGGGTATCCAGTACGCGATAGAGGTCGAAGGTCGTCTGGCCGATGCTGCACGTCGACGCCACTGCCGGGCGGCCGCGCTCATCGAGTCAGGTTGCGATCCGCTTGAGGCGGCGGCGCGGGCTTCGCGTGAGCTCGCCGCGGTACTCGAACCGCTCCCGAAGCGCCCGCGTGCCCCGCGGCGTGTGAACGGCGAGCCGGCCGGGGTGTCGTCGTGACGCTGTTCGGGGCGCCGGCCGAGATCGCGGACCTGGACCCGCGCGACGCGTACGACCGCGGCGTTACCGACGGCCAGATGCGGTGAGGGCGGTCTCTTCCGGGCCGGCTTCGCCGGCGGCCGCGGGTGCAGCCGCGCGGCGGTCGAGCGGGCCTGCCCGCGCGGCTGCCCGCCCTTGCGGCAGCGGCGCTCAAGGTCCCGGCGGGCCGCCTGCGCCTTGCGCCGTTCGACGCGCGTCGGCACGACGATCCCGCCGTGGTCGCGCTCGTACACATCGCGCGGACCATCAGGTCGGTGTCGTTGGTCGGGATGCCGAGGCAGGCGGACCATGCTGCTTCGGCGGGGCCTCGGTCCCCGCCGGCCAGAGCCGGTGCGTGGCGGAGGCCGGCGTCAGGGACGCGGCGTCGCGGGCCGGGAGCAGCACGCCGAGGCGTTGGTATGCCCGCCCGCGTCCTTTCCCTGGCCGCCGCCGGAAGCGCGTGCGCACGCGCCAGGCGTCGGGTCCTCGTCGATGCGTGGTCTCGACTCGCCGCTGTCCCGCCGCGCGTTCGGCGTCTCGTCGGGATTTATCCCAACCCTCTGCTGTGCCGAGGGTTGCAGGCTACAGGAACCTTCCGGATGCCAGCCAAGCCGCGCTGGCTGCTCGCGGTTCCGGACGCCATCGGGTAGCTCGAGGAGCTGGAGCGTGAGTTGCTGACGCGCCGCGACCTCGAGCGGTTGTTCGGCGTCTCGCGAGCCCGGGCGGCGACGCTGATGAGGCTGTTCGGCGCGGAGCTGACCGGCTACGCGCTGACGCTGCCGCGCGTCGAGTTGCTGCGGCAGCTGCGGACGTACCGGAAGCGGGGCGTCTTCCTCGCGGAGGAGCAGCGGCGTGCGCGTCTGCTGACCGAGCTGCGCAAGGCGCGTCTGACCGGGATCCGGGTGCCGGTCCCGGCCGAAGCGCTGCAGGCGCGGCTGTCGGGCCTGCCGGCGGGCGTGCTCGATCGAAGGCTACGAGTGGCGCTCAGACGCTTCGGTCGGATGCTGTTCCAGTTCGAGGCCCCGGCGCGTGCCGATGGTAGGACAACCCTCGCCGGCCGGGTCATGCACGGGGTGGAGACCGGAGGCTACTGCGACCAAGCCTGAAGGTCTGTGGGCGTTGATGCGGCCGGGCCAGGGTCTTCGGGACTGAACGGTTTCGATGCCTCGCACGGCTGCTATGGGCAGCGTTTTCAGCGTGCGCCCGTCATCGTTGCGGAACACCCACCAGCCGTCGGCCGCCACAACGACCGCCGCCTCGATGACCAGTGGGCCGCCGTCCTGCTCGGGCCGCTCCACGGCGAAGAGAGTCATCATCGAAAGGTATCGGTTCGGCCGGAGCCTGAGAACAGAGGAGTTGACGGTTGAACCACCGGGGAGCTTGCCGACTGGTTCGCAGGAATGCCGCAGGAGGATGGAGGTGCCGTCGTGCTCCTCCGAACCGGCAGAACCGAACGCCAAGTGCCGCACCGCCACTAACGGTTCGGGATGCGGTCCCGCCCCCCAGGGGTGACGGTCTCAAGACCCAGCACCTCTTCGACACGCAGGGATGCCAGCGGCTGGCCGTCGGCGCTCCGAAACACCAGCCAACCGTCGGCCGCCTCGGCGGTCGCCGCCTCGACGACGAGCATGGTGTCGTGTCCCTGCCGCTTCACCGCGAACAGCGCCATCGGGACGGCTCCGGACTCGTTGCTGAGAGGAGAAATCGCGGTCCTGACCGACTCTCCCCCCGGTAGCTGTTCGTTCTGCCGGTATGGTGTCCAGCCGGCAGTCCAGGACCGGGACCACTGACCGAACATGCTACGCTATCGGCGGTCGCATGCGCACGGTAATCGGTCGGTGCTTCGCCACGTCCCGCGCGACCGGCCACTGTCCCTCGTGTCAATCGGCGTTGCCGGGCCCTGAGCCGGAGCAGCGGTCGCTGGCGGTTTTCGCGTGTACGTCGGCGGTCGGGTGCGGATGGTCTGGCCGTCGGCGCTGGAGGGCCAGACCGGGGTGGTGGCGTCCGCCAACGACACGCGCCAAGTGGTTACGGTCCGGATCGACGGCGCGCGCTGGCGTGGCCGAGGACCGGTTCATGTGTCTCGCGACGAAGTCGAGCCCGTAGCCGAAGTTTCGGGCCGAGATGCAGCTCGGGCGGCGCATGCTGCCGGGGCTGACCGCAGGTATCCACGATGAAGCATCCGGGACTGGCGACGGACGTTCGGCGCCGGTGTCGGTGTTACGTGCGGGCGTTGCAGGGGGCAGCCTGGAACCGCGACGTAGCGGCCGAGCGGGTGCGCGACCTGGCGGCCAGCGCGCTCGAAGCCGCTGGAGTCGAGGTGCGGCAGGGCAGGGATGGCCGGGTGCGGGCGCTGGTCGACCGGGCCGTGCGGCGGCTGACTCTGGTGGCGGATCTGGAGGCTGGGCCATGATGGACGGACTCGGCTACGGGTTCAGAGCCGGCTTCCCGTTGCCCTGTTCGTGTTGTCGGCCGATATCGGTTCGACGACAGACCTCTTCGGAGCGGCCTGCCGGCGAAGGCAGGTTCGGAACCTTGGGTCAGGAGACCTTGGCGTAGAGCCGGTTCGCCCGGCCGGCGTTGTTGCCAGCGTGCGCCCAGCCGCGCCCCCGCGCGTCGCTGGCCGCAAGCCCGTCGATGGCGCACACTGCCGCCGTGGGCAGCGTCGCCACCGGCCGTTCGTCGGCGTTGCGGAATACCCACCAGCCGTCGGCCGCCACGACGTCCGCTGCCTCGATGACGAGCGACGCGTCGCCCTCGGCCCGCTGTACGGCGAACAGTGGCATCAACGCAGGGTATCGGCCGTAGCGGTTCCCGCCATCAGGCCGAAGGGACGATTTCAACTTCGTCCCGTGTCATCAGCGGCGGTTCGCGCCAACACTTCACCCGTCGCGGCCGGGTCGCCGTCCCAGTGCGGAGAGACCCAAACGGACATGATGAATCGGCGGCAGCTTCGCGCAGCCGGTGCTGGTCACGGGCAGCGTGGTCAGCACGAACCACTCCAGCGGCTCGGCCGTGCCCAGCTCGCACGCTGCCAGCGGCCACGCCCATCGTGGAAATCGAACGCTTCACAAACGCGATCGGCGACCTGCCCGAGGCTGCCAATGCCCTGTGAGACCGCCCCGTCCAGCACGTCGCGCAGTCGGGCGAGGTTACCCCGCAGGCTGCGCCCGACCTGATTCTGAACCTCCACGCCGGCCAACGGTAGCGAAGTGGCTTCATGAAGTTCAGCGAAAAAGTTGTGGGGTACGGGCAGCCCTAGCCGGCGATCCGCGGCCGGCGGCCAACCCCTCCGCAACCGGCGCCATCTCCGAGGGTACTCTGGACCCTATTGGATAGGGACGAACCAGCCGAAGATCAGCAACGTGAGCGCAGGCGGAGGACGCAGGGTGCGAGAAGCGACCATTCGCCAAGCCGCGAACGCCGGCACGCTCGCGCCGCCCACGACAACATACACCACCACGAGGTTCCTGCATGCAACGCTGCCCGAGGGCAGGGTGCGCGACATCGAGCCGTGCGCCCTGGGACCGGACGGCATCGCGGCGATCCGCGAGATGGTCTTGCCGAAGTTGGCTCGCGGAAACGTAGTCCTGCCCGCCCGGCCGCGCTACCGGCTCGGCGGTAGCATCACCGCCCCGGGCGGGTGCCTGTTCGAGTTGCGCCGGCGCCACGGCGCCGGTCTCGTCGTGGCGCGAATCGGCATCGGCTGGCGGGACCACGGCGCGAGTCTGGTCTGGGCCGCGTGCGCTCGCCGGAACATGGACGAGCCGCGGCGCCCGTGGGTGGTCGACGCGCTCGATGCAGCCGGCGTAGCGTTGCTGAACGCTCGCGAGGCGGATCGGATCAGCCGATGGGTGTCACTACTCGCCAGCGACCTCGCGTGGGCCGTAACGCCGCCGAGCGCTTTCCTCTCGGACCCGGTCCTGCGCCCCGGCGAGGAACCCCCGTGGGAAGCCCGCGAGACCCGCGAGTTCGGACCACATACGCGCGACTTGCGCGAGAACGACGCCGCGGGGGAACTCTTGATGCGGCCGGGCCGCCCCGGCGCGGCGCGGCGCGCGAACCCAACCGACGCTCGGAGAGCCGCTGCGCGCCTCCGCTCCGCCGTGACGAAGGTGGCGACGCCATGAGCGTGTTCGAGGACCGCTTCCGCAAGCGCACCATCGAGCACGTCACGCTGCCCGAGGGCGCCTCGCGCGCGGCGGCGCGTTCCCGAATCGACACCGACACGCTCGAACGGATACGAGAAGACGTGCTGCCGGCGCTCGCCACGGGCGTGGCGGTAGCCGTGCCAGGGAATCCGGACTATCTGCTCCGTCCCGTCGCGGCAAGCGAAGGCGCGCTCGCCGTGCGGCTGGAATCCGTCGCGGGGGCGGAGTTGATGACCATCGGAATCGGCTGGAGCGATCCGGGCGCATCCGAGGTCTGGCGGTCGATGGCCGTGGCGACCGAGGAACCGCGGCGCCCGTGGATTGCTGACGCGCTCGCGCTGGAGAGCTCGATGTGGGGTTGCCGGCCGGCGGGCCGCGGCGCTGAGTCCAACGGCGCGCCGTGCCGGCTGGGAACGTTCCGGCGGGCCGAACGGTAAGGTAGGGACGGACCGTGACCGCGATTGCTGCTCGGAAGGGATGCCTGAACGTCGCTGGCGCCCCGGGTGACGGTTCTGGAGGAAACGTCGCCGAGGTCGGAGATGTCGTCGAGGGTCGGGACGACGGCGGGAAGGTTGTCGAGCGTGTCGTCCTCGCTCGCGCGCTGCAGGGTGTCGTTTTCGAGGATGGCGGTGACGGCGACCTCGGCGCCGTTCAGGGCGTGCTTGATCAGCCACCAGCCGCGCTTCGTGCAGTGGATGCAGCGCTGCGACTCGGCGTGCACCATCCGCCGGCAGGTGCCGGCATCGAGGGGCAGGTCGACACCGACGCAGCACAGCTTGCGCGCCTCGCGGGCGCGGCGCATGTGCTCGCGGTTGGCGAGGCGCTTGCGCAGTCGCCGCAGCCATTGCCGGTGCGGGGGACGGAGCATGTTGATCAGTGTCATCGTGTCCTCCGGGGATGAGCCCGACGGGGCCGGCTGGCGTAGCGGCGACCCCGGCCGGTGGGCCGCAGCGGCGCGTTCAGCCGCTTCAGGCGTCGAGCGTGTGCGGGGTGATGGCCCGGCAGGGCCGGTGCGTGGCGGAGGCCGGCGTCAGGGACGCGGCGTCGCGGGCCGGGAGCAGCACGCCGAGGCGTTGGTATGCCCGCCCGCGTCCTTTCTCTGGCCGCCGTTCCGATCTATGTCATTGTCGCCCGTGTCGTTCTCTCTCCCGGGGTACGTTCGTCCGCGCGCCGACTCCGGGAGGTGCGCGGGGCCGGCAGGCCAATGGAGGGTGTCCCGGTCGGGCGCGGTGCGCCGCGCGGCGTGTCGGTCGAGGCAGGCTGAGAAGGCGTACCGGTCGCCGATGTCGGTCTCCGCTCTCGACACCAGAAGCCCAGGTGAGCGCACCGGGTGACGGCGCCGTTGCGCTCGACGAGCGAACGGCGGATCGAAAGAGCAATCGGCCTGCTTTTCTATAGGACATGTCTCAGGGAGACTGCGCGCCGGGTGGGCCACCACGCCGGCGACACTTCGGAGCCGGGCCGGCCGGCCAGCGTGCGGTACGCCGGTGACCAGCCGCAGGCGGACGGAGACACCGCGCAGCCCTGTTGGCGGCCATGTGGTTGTCGGCGTAGGCGCTCTGGCCCGTAGCGGCGCTCGTTCCGGATTGACCGCTACATGTATCACTCTCGGAAATGCAGACGGCAACGGAGGCTGGTCGGTGACGAAGACGACCAAGTCAGGGCGGCGTGCGGCTTTCTTCCGATCCGCGATCTCCTCGATGCGTGAGGACCGCCCTGGCGCTCGGGTAACTGGCAGGTTTCGGGGGTGCGGTCGAGACCGAGGCGGCGGAGAACCGATGCGCGGGAACCTGACCGCGTACAGCCGGCGGCGCTCGCGCCCGCCGACCCGCCCAGCCGTCCCCTGAAGCCGGTCGGGAAACCTGACGGTTAGCTGGCAGGTTTCGGCGCCGGTCCGACACCGTGATGCCTCCTCGGCTTTGCGAATTACTGACCCACCACGGGACGCGAAATGCTCTATGGGGGGACCGCTTCCATCAGCCTGCCCGCGCGGTCGGTGCGGCGGTACCGTCG
This sequence comes from Vicinamibacterales bacterium, assembly GCA_965222905.1. GTDB lineage: Bacteria > Acidobacteriota > Vicinamibacteria > Vicinamibacterales > UBA8438 > WTFV01. The sequence goes on from OZ244976.1 coordinate 3,057,659, forward strand.
TCAGCGACCAGGCGTCACGGCTCGCGCGCGGGCACTGCCGGCGGCCGGCCGCATCTGATCGCGTTCGACTCGCGTGACCGCGGCGCGTCCCGTTGACCTGGGCCCGGGAACGCTTCACGAATCCGATGCATCACACTCGCGCTGGCGACCGACATAGGCTGCCCAGTCGTCCATCAGCAAGCGCCGACGTTCGAACAGGTCGGAGCGCGCGTAGGCCGCCTCGGTCCGGTTCCGCACCACGTGCGCCAGCGCCGCCTCGATCACCTCCCGGGGGTGGTCTGTGCGTTCCGAGGCCCAGTCCCGGAAGCTGGACCGGAATCCGTGCGGCACAGCGCCGATGCCCAGCTGCTGCAACACGCCCGACAGCCGGGCGTCGGCGATCGCTTTGCCGCGCCGGCTCGGAAACACCAGCCCGGACGCCACGACACCGGTCGAGTCGACGCCGAGCCGGCGCGCGTCGTCGAGGATCTCGACCGCCCGGCTGCACAGCGGCACCCGGTGCTCCCGCCCCGCCTTGGTGCGCGCCGCGGGCACCGTCCGCTCTCGAACGTGCAGGTCGATCTCGTCCCAACTCGCCAGCCGCGCCTCGGCCGAGCGCGCCGCCGTCAGCACCACGAACTCGAAGACCAGCTTCAGCCCGGCCCACGCCGCCGACGCGCGCACCGTCGCCACCGCCCCGGCGACCTCGCCATGCGGAAGCGCGCGTTGGTGCCGCACCGGCGCCGACCGCTTCGGCAGCGCCGCCCTCAGCGCGTCGCCCGCCGGATTGTCGTTCCGGTAGCCTTGGGCGATGGCCCATTTCATCACCGTGCCGATGCGCTGGCGCACCTTCTGCGCCGTGGCGTGCTTGCAGGTCCAGATGGGCAGCAGCACGGCCATCACGTCGGCCGTTGTGATCCGGTCGACGCCCCTTGTGGCCGAGGCGCGGGCAGGCGTACTCGCGCAGCGTCGCCTGCCAGCTGTTGGCATTGCGGCCGCGTGCTTTCCACGTGGCGCCGTGGATGGCGAGCACGGTGGCGACCGCCTCGTCGAAGGTCGGGATGCCGGGGGCGCGGCGGGAGGCTGGGCGCGGGTCGCCCCCCGAGCGGGCGACCCGGCGGTTGGCGAGGGCGCGTTCGCGGGCCTCGGCCAGTGGCACGAGGGCGAAGCTGCCGAGGCCGAGCGCGCAGCTCTTGCCGTGGATGACGAGCCGCTGCACCCAGTGGCGGGTGCCGGACGGTTCGACGTGCAGGTAGAGTCCGTTGCCATCGCAGTATCTGCCCGGCCGGGTGACGCTGCGGCAGAAGGCGGCCGAGAGCGCCTTGTGGGGATGGGGGCGCCTGGGCTTGGTCTTTCGGGGGCTGTCGGCGGGCGGTTGCATATGATATTCCATGTACAATTCTGGTCGGGATTGGAGTGGCCGTTCCTGGCCCGGTCCTGGACGGACGGCAGACGGCCGTGCTCTAAAACCCTATTCTATAAGGGACATTAGGTCGGACTTAGCTGGGACGGTTTGGACGAGACCGGACGACTAAAAGTGGCGTTCGCACAAACGCCACGCTTCCGTCGCAGGGCTCGGCGCGCCGCCGCGGCGGAAAGTCGAACGCAAGCGTTCCTTATCCGTCCATTGGCCTTCCCTCCCTTCCAAGCAGGAATGCTTGAACGGGAGCGGATCACGGGGCCGTCGCCTATTGCATTCACCGCCCGCGGTCGACGAGCTGGACGTGGCGCTCGAGCACGACGATCGTCTCGCGCGCCGCGGCGATCAGCTCGTCCAGAGCCGCGTCGGTCCGGTTGCCGTCGTTCGAGATCTCCGGGTCGGCGGCGGCAGCGGCGGCACGCTCGGCCAGCCCGGCCGCGCGGGACACCGCGGCGGCGCGGGTGCCCGGGTGGTAGTCGTCGGTCAGGCGTTCGGCGGTCGTCGCCAGCGCGCGCGCGGCGCGGCCGAGTGCGTCGAGGGCGGCGCGGTTGGCGGCCACGTGCGCGGCGATCGCGCGGTCGTTGAGGGCGTTGAGGGCGTCGTTCTCGGCGTTGGAGGCGCGGATCAGTTCCCGTTGCCTCTCCAGCATGTAGGCGCTGTTGCCTTGCAGACGGCGCATGCGGTCGGCGTAGCGCCCGAACCGCCCGGCGCGCTCGCGGGCCTCGGTGGCACCGGCAATTCCGACCGCTTCGACATAGGCGGCATTGGCGGCGGACAACCCGGACCGGGCTTCCCAGACTTCGGCATATGCGGCGACGAGGCCGTCGAAGTAGACGACGCCGGTATTGCCACGGTCGTCCGTGTCGCAGCGGTAACCGTTGTCGCAACGAACCGCGAGCGCATCGACCTCGCTCAACAGTGCGTGGTACCGCGCGTAGGTAGCGTCGCGGACCTGGTCGGGGGCGTTGAAGGCGCTCAGGGCGCCCTCGGCGGCGTTCAGGACCCCTTCGGCGGTCCGGAGCATCTCCTCGCGGCCGCCGGCGCTCTCGAACCCGGCGATGGCGCGGTCGACGGCGTCGAAGGCGCGCTGCTCGGCGCTGGCCATCTGTGCGGCGGCGCCCTCGGCGGCCAGCAGGACGGCGGCTCCAAGCGACACGGCGGCGATCACCACAACCCCAACACCCGCCACCACAGGCTCCCCGCCCCCAGCCAGATCACGATGTTCACGATGCTTATGAGCGCCCCCAGCCTCCACCAGTCGCCGATCTCGACGTTGCCCGATCCGAACAGGATCGGCGCCGGCGCCGTGCCGTAGTGCGTCATCGACGCGAACAGGTTGCTGAAGAAGGCCAGGACGAGGGCGGCGAGGACGGGCGGCGTGCCGACCGCTATGGCCAGGGCCAGGAACGGGGCGTACATGGCGCTGACGTGGGCGGTGTTCGAGGCGAAGAAGTAGTGCACGTAGAAGTAGATCAGGCTCAGACCGAGGAAGGCCGGGAGCCAGTGTCCCTCGCCCAGCACCCCCGAGACGCGCTCGGTGAACCAGGCGAGCAGGCCCAGCTCGCCGAGCTGGGTCGCCATCATGACGAGCACCGCGAACCAGATGAAGGTGTCCCAGCCGTTGCGTTCCTCCAGGATGTCCTCCCACGCCAGGGCGCCGGTGGCGAGCATCGCGGCCACGCCGGCCAGCGCCGTCGCGGTGGCGTTGACGCCGAGCGTCCCGCCGAAGATCCACAGCGTCAGCAGGAAGACGAACACGGCCAGCAGGACCCACTCGTCCCGCGACATCGGTCCCATCTCCCGCAGCCGCTGGCGGGCGAGCTCCGGCGCCTCCGGCGTGTGCGTGATCTCCGGCGGATACAGCCGGTAGATGAGCAGCGGCACGACCAGCAGGCTGAGCACGCCGGGAACGAACCCCGCGACGGCCCAGAGCGCCCAGGAGATCTCTACGCCCTGCTGCGCGGCCAGCGACGCCGCCAGCGGGTTGGCAGCCATCGCGGTGAGGAACATCGCGCTGGTGATCACCACGCCCTGGTAGGAGGTGAACGTCAGGAAGCCGGCGATCCGGCGCTGGGTGCCGAGCGCGGCGTCGCTGCCGAGGGAGACGCAGAGGGACTTGAGGATCGGGAAGATGACGCCGCCGGCGCGGGCCGTGTTGCTGGGGATCGCCGGGGCCAGCACCAGATCAGTGACGACGAAGCCGTAGGCGAGCCCGAGGCTCCGTTTTCCCAGGAGGCGCATGAAGTGGTACGCGATGCGCGTGCCGAACCCGGTCTTGACGAAGGCGGTGGCGATGAAGAACGCGGCCACCACCAGCCAGACCACGGTGCTGCCGAAGCCGGCCGTCGCTTCCGCAATGGTGAGGGTGCCGGAGAGCACCGCGAAGGAGACCGCCACGAAGGCCAGCGCGCCCATCGGCATCGGGCGCAGGATGATCCCGACCATCGTGGCGACGAAGACGGCTAGGAGCTGCCACGCCCGCGGCTCGACGCCGTCCGGGGTCGGAACGAGCCAGAGCAGGGCCCCGACGAGGACCACCACCCCGAACCGGGTGGCGTCCACGCGGGCCGTCCGGGCCGGCTGCTGCGGTGCGTCGTCGCCCATGCGTTGGTACTGTATACAGGAACGACCGTCGGCGGATCGCCGGGTTCAGGGAGAGGAGACAGGAGTGGACGAATCAGACTCAGCCGCACTCATCGGGGAGGCACTCGATCGTGCCATTGCCAAAGTGGCGGAGGAGGAGTATGGCCGGCTGGCTGAAGGGATGAGCCTCAGGGATCAGACGGCGTCCGTGGACAAAGCCCTCAGCTCACTGATGGAACTCCAGAAGGGGCACGAGCCCGATTACAATTCGGAATGGGTCTCTCTATTTTACCTCACTTGGTTCCAGCCGCGCCAAGTTCATTTGGCGTACGCTGCACTCTGCCAACATATCGCCGAGCAGAGGTCACCGTCACACGTGATTGACTACGGATGCGGCGCCTGGGCCGTCCAGTTTGCATTGGCCATACTCCTAGCGGAGAAGCAGGAACTGCAAGGCTCATGCGTCCACGGAATCGATCCCAACGAGCCAATGAGAGAGATTGGGAAGCGGCTGTGGGAGAAGTTCCGACAGGTCGTCGAGGTATGTGGTAACGATCATTTTTTTGGAACGTGTCTGTCAATCACCCTGGAGTCGATGGAGGGTTCCTACAGTTGCCATGCTTCCCTGGGTGAAGCCGGAGCACATTTGCAGCTCGCCGGGAAGGCGCCTGCGTGCTGGCTCACGGCCGTGCATTCGATAATACGAGACGAAAGAGACCGATCTGAAGGAGGTATTCGATAGAATTTGTGAGGAGCAAGCACCGGCGCTCGCTGTGGTGACATTTCGTGAATTCAAGAATGTCTATAAAATCTGGGAAAGGAAGCGCCCGGACTGGAGGTCCTTCTTCGCAGAGCTTGGTTTCAACAAGGCGGAAGTAGACGTAGCTTGGTCGGGTGTTTTTCCAGAGACTACTCGTTGGCGTAGGAACCTGGCCGACAAGTTGCCGGACTTGCATTGGAGGAGAAACAGCCTATTGAAGAAACATCGCGTTACCTGGGACCCGCTTGGCAGGTTAGCGGCCGGCGAGGACATCGTTAGGACACTGCGCTAAACTAGTTTGCTACCTGTGGGTTTTCTGGTCATACTGGAGGCATGAAGCGAGACATCGAGCTGGAAGCGACCCTTGTTGCGAAGTATGCGGCGGTCGGGCCCGTGTTAGACGAGCGCAGTCGCCGCCGGTGGGCAGCGGCCGAGTCGCTCGCCATCGGCTACGGCGGCGACGCGGTGGTTTCGTCGGCCACCGGTCTGGCTCGGGAGACGATTCGCAAGGGACGCCGGGAGATTTCCCGCGACGAGGCGCCGACGGACCGCATCCGACGCCCTGGAGGCGGACGGCCCCGCATCCAGCAGGATCAACCCGGCATCCAGGCCGCGCTCCAAGCGCTGGTGGATCCGCTCACGCGCGGCGACCCGACCTCGCCGCTGCGCTGGACGTGCAAGAGTCGCGCGAAGCTGGCGGCGGCGCTGACCGAGCAGGGGTGGCGGGTGAGTTCGACCACTGTGGGCCGGCTGCTGCACCGCCTGGGCTACCGGCTGCAATCGCCGCGCAAGCGGCAGGAAGGCGCCACGCATCCGGACCGCAACGCGCAGTTCGAGCACATCAACCAGACCGCGGACGAGCATCTGACCGCCGGCCAGCCGGTGATCTCGGTCGACACGAAGAAGAAAGAGCTGGTCGGGAACTTCAAGAACGTCGGGCGGGAATGGCAGCCGAAGGGCACGCCGCCGGCGGTGCTGGTGCATGATTTCCCGACCGACGCCGAGGGCAAGGCGATTCCGTACGGCGTCTACGACATGGCGCGCAACGAAGCCTGGGTGAGCGTGGGCTGGGACCACGACACACCGGCGTTCGCGGTGGCGTCGATTCGACACTGGTGGCATCAGATGGGTTGCGGCGCCTACCCCGAGGCCACGACCCTGTTCATCACGGCCGATGCGGGCGGGAGCAACGGGTATCGGTTGCGCGCCTGGAAGCATGAGCTTCAACAGTTGGCCGACGAGACCGGACTGACCATCGAGGTGAGTCATTTTCCACCCGGCACCAGCAAGTGGAACAAGATCGGGTGCGGCTCTTCTTCGTCGGCGGCCGAATCAGTCTCTGCGGCAGCGAGGCAGGAGGCAATTGGATCTGTCACGGCGTGGTGAGGGAGCAGCGGAGGGGACCGGTGGCCGATGGTACTTGTGCGGTCAGCGACGGCTGGGGGTGTTCCGCTGGTACTCGCGCGCTTGGTGGAGGGTCTCAGTACGCATCAATGCGCCGGCGGCCCGTGGCGGCTTGAGGACCGTCGCAACTGCAGCCAAGTGTCACCGTGCGCCGGTCGACTACCATCCGGTCGCGGGCCAAATGCCGACAGGCCTTCAATGAGCTGGGCGACGAGCACCGCACGCCGCATCGCCGCTGCCACGTGGATAATGTCGAGTACCACTGTGGCTTCCAGGACGTACGCGGTGGTGCCCGCGAAGCGGTCGCGATGGTCACGCGGCGGCGCATATAGACCAAGGAGCGCTCCGGCAGCAGGTTCAGCGCGGCATCGAGCGGATGCAGGCCGTCGTGACCGCGCCGCGCGCAGCCCAGACCCACAACCGGCATCGTGCCGGAGGTCGTTTCGGCGTGGCTATCGTGCTCGCGCCGCGCCGAGCACTCGACACCACTGGCGTCCTCGGCCGGACCGGCAGCCTGTCCCGGGCTGCGTTGGTCGTGATGTCCTTGCAGGAGCTTGCGTACCAACTTCTGGCCCCGCCGGTGCAGTTCCCGTTCGAGTTCGCTCTCGCTCATCTGCCGGGCTTCGTTGGAGGAGAGGAAGGCTTTGGCATCCGCGAAGACAGCATCGGCCGCTGCGCACGGGGCCGGGCTCGGGAGATCGATGCGAGGGACGCCGGTTCGCGCCTCTGGCACGTCGAATCTACGTCCCTGGAATCCTGTCGTCACAGCCATCACAGGTCTGTCCCCTGCCCATGGAACCGTACCAGAACGCCGCGCGAATGTCCAGAAGGGAGCGCGCCCGAGGGGGACAGACCGACGGTATTCGGTACCGTTTCGAGGCTCGGCTGGCCGCCGGAAAGACGCGGGTACGTGCTGGCTTGGTTGCTGTCCCCCCGAACTGAGCACTGGAGAGACGCATCCGCGGGCAAAAAGGCCCATGAATAGGGCAAAAACTCCTCTACGAAGAAGAGCCGCACCCAACAAGATCGAGCACCGGCTCTTCTGGGGTGCGGCTCTTCTTCGTAGTTTCCCACCCGGCGGCGCCGGACCCACGCATCGATGAAACAAGTATATTGTGTAGGCCGTGACGCTGGCACAGAGGTCGGTTTCTCTATGGTGCCGAGAGCCCGTTTCGTAGTTTGACCCGGAGTCCCGCGAGCACCCCGTATTGCGACACCGGATCGCCCGGGAAGCGCGTCTTCTAGATTTCGTACCCGCGGACTCCACGCCAGCACTTCGCGATACAGGAGGTGACGCATGGAAGTTTTGTATCCCCGGTGCGCCGGGCTGGATGTCCACTCGCGGTGCGTGAACGCGTGCGCGCGCATCGCGGCGGGTCGGAAGGTCACGACCGAGCACCGGGAGTTCGCGACCACGACAGCGGGTCTGCTCGAACTGGCGGCCTGGCTGACCGAGGCGGGCTGCACGCACGTGGCGATGGAGGCGACCGGCGTGTACTGGAAGCCGGTGTGGCACGTCCTCGAAGACGAAGCTTCGTTCACGCTGGTGCTCGCCAACGCGCAGCACATCCGAAACGTTCCGGGGCGCAAGAGCGACCGGAAGGACGCGGCCTGGATCGCCGACCTGTTGGCGCACGGGCTGATCCCGGGCAGCTTCGTGCCGCCGGCCCCGATCCAGGAGCTGCGCGACCTGACGCGGACCCGCAAGCAACTGGTCCGTGAGATCGCGCGGCACACCCTGCGCCTGCAGAAGACGCTGGAAGACGCGAACGTGAAGCTGACGCGCGTGGCCAGCGACATCCTGGGCGTCAGCGGCCGGGCGATCCTGGCGGCGCTCATCGCCGGGCAGACCGATCCCGAGCGGTTGGCTGATTGCACCAAGGGGCGCCTGAAGGCCGACCGTGCGGACATCGTCGCCGCGGTGCACGGCCGGGTGACGGCGCATCATCGCTTCCTGCTGAAGCTGCACCTGGCGCAGATCGATGCGCTGACCGCCGCTGTGCAGCAAGTCGAGCAGCAGGCCGACGAGGTGCTTCGCCCTTTTCGCGAGGCCGCCGACCGGCTGGCAACGATGCCCGGGGTCAGTGAGACGGTGGCGCGGGTGATCATCGCCGAGGTCGGCGTGGACATGACCCAGTTCCCCAGTGCGGGCCACCTGGTCTCGTGGGCGGGCCTGTGCCCGCGCCTCGACGAGAGTGCGGGGAAGCGCCGCTCGACCCGGATCCGTCACGCGACTCCCTGGTTGAAGACAGCGCTGGTCCAGGCCGCGTGGGCGGCGACCCGGAAGAACGGGAGCTATCTGCAGGCGCAGTTTCGACGGCTCAAAGGCCGGCGCGGCCCGAAGAAGGCCATCGTGGCGGTCGCCGCCTCCATGCTGACCGCCGCCTACTTCATGCTTCGCGACGAGAAGGACTACCACGACCTTGGCGGCCGGTACCTGGCGAACCGCGACAAGCAGCGCGTCACCCAGAGCCTGCTCCGGCGTCTGCGGAACCTTGGCGTCGAGGTCGAAGTGAAGGCCGCCTGAACAGGGAGGGCGCTCTGAGTTTCTTTCTAGTTTCCCACCCGGCGGCGCCGGACCCACGCATCGATGAAACAAGTATATTGTGTAGGCCGTGACGCTGGCACAGAGGTCGGTTTCTCTATGGTGCCGAGAGCCCGTTTCGTAGTTTGACCCGGAGTCCCGCGAGCACCCCGTATTGCGACACCGGATCGCCCGGGAAGCGCGTCTTCTAGATTTCGTACCCGCGGACTCCACGCCAGCACTTCGCGATACAGGAGGTGACGCATGGAAGTTTTGTATCCCCGGTGCGCCGGGCTGGATGTCCACTCGCGGTGCGTGAACGCGTGCGCGCGCATCGCGGCGGGTCGGAAGGTCACGACCGAGCACCGGGAGTTCGCGACCACGACAGCGGGTCTGCTCGAACTGGCGGCCTGGCTGACCGAGGCGGGCTGCACGCACGTGGCGATGGAGGCGACCGGCGTGTACTGGAAGCCGGTGTGGCACGTCCTCGAAGACGAAGCTTCGTTCACGCTGGTGCTCGCCAACGCGCAGCACATCCGAAACGTTCCGGGGCGCAAGAGCGACCGGAAGGACGCGACCTGGATCGCCGACCTGTTGGCGCACGGGCTGATCCCGGGCAGCTTCGTGCCGCCGGCCCCGATCCAGGAGCTGCGCGACCTGACGCGGACCCGCAAGCAACTGGTCCGTGAGATCGCGCGGCACACCCTGCGCCTGCAGAAGACGCTGGAAGACGCGAACGTGAAGCTGACGCGCGTGGCCAGCGACATCCTGGGCGTCAGCGGCCGGGCGATCCTGGCGGCGCTCATCGCCGGGCAGACCGATCCCGAGCGGTTGGCTGATTGCACCAAGGGGCGCCTGAAGGCCGACCGTGCGGACATCGTCGCCGCGGTGCACGGCCGGGTGACGGCGCATCATCGCTTCCTGCTGAAGCTGCACCTGGCGCAGATCGATGCGCTGACCGCCGCTGTGCAGCAAGTCGAGCAGCAGGCCGACGAGGTGCTTCGCCCTTTTCGCGAGGCCGCCGACCGGCTGGCAACGATGCCCGGGGTCAGTGAGACGGTGGCGCGGGTGATCATCGCCGAGGTCGGCGTGGACATGACCCAGTTCCCCAGTGCGGGCCACCTGGTCTCGTGGGCGGGCCTGTGCCCGCGCCTCGACGAGAGTGCGGGGAAGCGCCGCTCGACCCGGATCCGTCACGCGACTCCCTGGTTGAAGACAGCGCTGGTCCAGGCCGCGTGGGCGGCGACCCGGAAGAACGGGAGCTATCTGCAGGCGCAGTTTCGACGGCTCAAAGGCCGGCGCGGCCCGAAGAAGGCCATCGTGGCGGTCGCCGCCTCCATGCTGACCGCCGCCTACTTCATGCTTCGCGACGAGAAGGACTACCACGACCTTGGCGGCCGGTACCTGGCGAACCGCGACAAGCAGCGCGTCACCCAGAGCCTGCTCCGGCGTCTGCGGAACCTTGGCGTCGAGGTCGAAGTGAAGGCCGCCTGAACAGGGAGGGCGCTCTGAGTTTCTTTCTAGTTCGCCACCCGGCGTGATCGCCGGACCCCGTAGCATGAAACCGGGATGCAGCGATGCGACCACCACAGGGCACCGACGCACGCCGATCCAGCCCGCCGGAGCCTTCCGCACCCACGAGTTTCTCTGTAGAGAAGTTTTCGCCCTATTCATGGGCCTTTTTGCCCGCGGATGCGTCTCTCCAGTGCTCAGTTCGGGGGGACAGCAACCAAGCCAGCACGTACCCGCGTCTTTCCGGCGGCCAGCCGAGCCTCGAAACGGTACCGAATACCGTCGGTCTGTCCCCCTCGGGCGCGCTCCCTTCTGGACATTCGCGCGGCGTTCTGGTACGGTTCCATGGGCAGGGGGACAGACCTGTGATGGCTGTGACGACAGGATTCCAGGGACGTAGATTCGACGTGCCAGAGGCGCGAACCGGCGTCCCTCGCATCGATCTCCCGAGCCCGGCCCCGTGCGCAGCGGCCGATGCTGTCTTCGCGGATGCCAAAGCCTTCCTCTCCTCCAACGAAGCCCGGCAGATGAGCGAGAGCGAACTCGAACGGGAACTGCACCGGCGGGGCCAGAAGTTGGTACGCAAGCTCCTGCAAGGACATCACGACCAACGCAGCCCGGGACAGGCTGCCGGTCCGGCCGAGGACGCCAGTGGTGTCGAGTGCTCGGCGTGGCGCGAGCAGGATAGCCACGCCGAAACGACCTCCGGCACGATGCAGGTTGTGGGTCTGGGCTGCGCGCGGCGCGGTCACGACGGCCTGCATCCGCTCGATGCCGCGCTGAACCTGCTGCCGGAGCGCTCCTTGGTCGATATGCGCCGCCGCGTGACCATCGCGACCGCTTCGCGGGCACCACCGCGTACGCCCTGGAAGCCACAGTGGTACTCGACATTATCCACGTGGCAGCGGCGATGCAGCGTGCGGTGCTCGTCGCCAGCTCCTTGAAGGCCTGTCGGCATTCGGCCGGCGACCGGATGGGAGTCGACCGGCGCACGGTGACACTTGGCTGCAGTTGCGACGGTCCTCAAGCCGCCACGGGCCGCCGGCGCATTGATGCGTACTGAGACCCTCCACCAAGCGCGCGAGTACCAGCGGAACACCCCCAGCCGTCGCTGACGGCACAAGTACCATCGGCCACCGGTCCCCTCCGCTGCTCCCTCACCACGCCGTGACGGATCCAATTGCCTCCTGCCTCGCTGCCGCAGAGACTGATTCGGCCGCCGACGAAGAAGAGCCGCACCCCTCTTCTGTCACATCACGGCGAACTGGCGCGGCACCCGCTGACGACGTACGAGACCATCGTCGACCGCATCGGGAACGTCCGGACAGCCACCGGGCTCCGGGTCCGGGCCGAACTCGACGCCGGGGAGTATCCGACGGGCGTTACGGTGACCAAGGAACAGATGGACGCACTCGCGCTGGTCCGCGATGCGTTTCACGGGGAATGGAATTACAAACTGTTACCCCGACCAAGTTGAAGACTTTATATCGATCACTGTCCTTATGATCCGGAGCGGAGCTCGATGAGAAATCCAGACCCACACCCTTCACTTTTCGACGATCCTCCGCCGCCCGTCCGCCCTCGTCCGGAGCGGCTGGGCCGCGTGGATGTCGACTACGCGCCGGTGCGTGACATCCTAACTCGAGCGACGGGTTTCATGGATGCCTACGACTTCACGCTGAACCCGTACTCCGGTTGTTCATTCGGCTGTACCTACTGCTACGCCGCGTTCTTCTCCTATAGTACGGAGAAACGCGATTCCTGGGGGGGTGCGGCTCTTCTTCGTAGAGGAGTTTTTGCCCTATTCATGGGCCTTTTTGCCCGCGGATGCGTCTCTCCAGTGCTCAGTTCGGGGGGACAGCAACCAAGCCAGCACGTACCCGCGTCTTTCCGGCGGCCAGCCGAGCCTCGAAACGGTACCGAATACCGTCGGTCTGTCCCCCTCGGGCGCGCTCCCTTCTGGACATTCGCGCGGCGTTCTGGTACGGTTCCATGGGCAGGGGACAGACCTGTGATGGCTGTGACGACAGGATTCCAGGGACGTAGATTCGACGTGCCAGAGGCGCGAACCGGCGTCCCTCGCATCGATCTCCCGAGCCCGGCCCCGTGCGTAGCGGCCGATGCTGTCTTCGCGGATGCCAAAGCCTTCCTCTCCTCCAACGAAGCCCGGCAGATGAGCGAGAGCGAACTCGAACGGGAACTGCACCGGCGGGGCCAGAAGTTGGTACGCAAGCTCCTGCAAGGACATCACGACCAACGCAGCCCGGGACAGGCTGCCGGTCCGGCCGAGGACGCCAGTGGTGTCGAGTGCTCGGCGCGGCGCGAGCACGATAGCCACGCCGAAACGACCTCCGGCACGATGCCGGTTGTGGGTCTGGGCTGCGCGCGGCGCGGTCACGACGGCCTGCATCCGCTCGATGCCGCGCTGAACCTGCTGCCGGAGCGCTCCTTGGTCTATATGCGCCGCCGCGTGACCATCGCGACCGCTTCGCGGGCACCACCGCGTACGTCCTGGAAGCCACAGTGGTACTCGACATTATCCACGTGGCAGCGGCGATGCGGCGTGCGGTGCTCGTCGCCCAGCTCATTGAAGGCCTGTCGGCATTTGGCCCGCGACCGGATGGTAGTCGACCGGCGCACGGTGACACTTGGCTGCAGTTGCGACGGTCCTCAAGCCGCCACGGGCCGCCGGCGCATTGATGCGTACTGAGACCCTCCACCAAGCGCGCGAGTACCAGCGGAACACCCCCAGCCGTCGCTGACCGCACAAGTACCATCGGCCACCGGTCCCCTCCGCTGCTCCCTCACCACGCCGTGACAGATCCAATTGCCTCCTGCCTCGCTGCCGCAGAGACTGATTCGGCCGCCGACGAAGAAGAGCCGCACCCTTCCTGGGGACTGTGGGTCGACGTCAAGGAGAACGCAGTCGAACGGCTTCGTCGCCGGCGCGGTAGCCTGGACGGCAAGCTGATCTACATGAGCAGCGTCACTGACCCCTATCAGCCCATCGAGCGCCAGGTCGAGCTCACGCGGGGGTTGCTGGAGATGCTCGCGCGCCACCGCCCCAAGTTGGTCGTGCAGACCCGTAGCCCGGACGTCGTCCGTGACGCTGATCTGTTCCGGGAGATCGTCGACCGGGGCGGGCGGGTCCAAGTGAACATGACCGTAACCACCGACGACGAGGACGTCCGACGCACGTTTGAGCCGTTCTGTCCGAGCAATGCAGCCCGATTGCGGGCGGCCGGGGAACTGTGCGCCGGGGGCGTTGACACCTGTGTCACGATGACACCGCTGCTGCTGGTGCGAGACGTTGGGCGGTTCGCGGACAATCTACTGGATACCGGTATCCGGGACTTCATCGTTCAGCCGTTTCACTTCCAACGCGGCAAGTTCATCGCCGGAACCCGGGATGCCGCCATGAGACTTATGGCCGAGAAGCTGTCCAGCGACTTGCAGACCTTCCGCGAGGCGTATCTGGATCACTATCGCGAGGTCAGGGAGATTCTCAGGAAGCGACTGCCGCAACTCGGTGAGGGTAAGGAGGGTTTCCGACCGCCCTTCTGATACAGGCTCTTGGACCCCGGCCGCCGCGGGTGCTGCTGGCGGTGTTCGCTGAAGTGGAGCGGGAAGACGGACCGTGGTGGGCCCGTCCTCCCGCCGGAGACTATGGTTGCTGCGGCCGCTCGGCCTGCGACGCTTCCTCCGTCTGCATCCAGCCCGGGGCTGCCGATGAAGATCTCGCCGGAGGGGGCGACGTCGATCCAGTGGCCGGGGCTTTCCATCGCCCCGATGATCTCGTCGGTGTTGATGTCGATAGGCATGATTCGGTCGGCGAGCGCGTCGTAGGTGAGGTTCTCGACGTAGTCGCGGTGGGTGATCACCGCGTCGAAGATCTGAATGCGGTTGGTCTCGCGGTCGCTCGCGTAGACGCGGGGGAACCGGTGCCCCAGCGGTCCCTTCCCGTTTCATTCCGCTGCCGTCCCGCCGATGCCCGGGCTCCATGGCGCCGCTCCAGAAGTACGGGGGGTTGCGGCGGGTGACAGGCGGGCCGCGGGTTGCCAGAATGGAGGCGGTGCGCTTCTTCAACACCGAGGGTCCGGTCCGCGCGGACGACCATTACTGCATCCCGCCGCTCGAGCGGATCGACCTCGAAGAGGTGCTGGACCTCGTCCGCAGCAAGAAGTACTTCGTGCTGCACGCGCCGCGGCAGACGGGCAAGACGTCGGCCCTGCTGGCGTTGCGCGACCTTCTGAACGGCGGCGCCGCCGGCGACTATCGCTGCGTCTACGCGAACTTCGAGGTCGGGCAGGCGGGGCGCGAGGACACGGCGCGGGCGATGCGGGCGATGCTCGGCGAGCTGGCCCGCCGGGCGCGCATCACGCTGGGTGACGAGACGCCGAACGGTTTCCGTGGCCCCGCACTGGAGACCGAGGGCCCGGACGGCGCGCTGATCGACGTGCTCTCCCGCTGGGCGGAGGCCGACCCGCGACCGCTCGTGCTGCTGATCGACGAGATCGACACGCTGGTGGGCGACACGCTGCTGTCGGTGCTGCGGCAGCTCCGCGCCGGCTACGACGAGCGCCCCGGACGCTTCCCGCACAGCGTGATCCTGTGCGGCGTGCGCGACGTTCGCGACTACCGTATCCACTCCACTGCGCAGAACGCGTTGGTGCTCGGCGGTAGCGCGTTCAACATCAAGTCGAAGTCGTTGCGGCTGGGCGACTTCACCGGAGCGGAGACGCGGGCGCTGCTGGCGCAACACACGGAAGACACCGCACAGGCGTTCACGGCGGAAGCGCAGGAGCTGATCCGGACGCGCACGGCGGGGCAGCCGTGGCTCGTGAACGCGCTGTGCCAGGAGGCCTGCTTCGAGAGCCGGGCGGGCCGGGACCGCTCCCGCGCGATCACGGCGGACGATGTCCTGGACGCCCAGGAACGGCTGATCCTGGCCCGCGTGACGCACCTGGACAATCTGGCCGACAAGCTGCGGGAGGAGCGGGTGCGGCGGGTCGTGGCGCCGATGCTGACCGGCGCCGCGGATCGGGGGAGCTACGCAGAACGGGATCGGGACGTGGAGTACGCACGTGACCTGGGCCTGCTGGCGCAGCACGATGCGAAGCGCATCGCCAACCCGATCTACGCGGAAGTGATTCCGCGCGAGCTCACCTGGGTCGCACAGGACGACGTCGAGGCGGAGCGGGCGTGGTACATGGACGCCGGCGGCGGCCTGGACGTGGACAAGCTCCTGGAGGCGTTCCAGCGGTTCTTCCGGGAGCACTCGGAGCACTGGACGCAGCGCTTCGACCGGTATCGGGAGGCCGGGCCGCAACTGCTGCTGCAGGCGTATCTGCAGAAGGTGGTGAACGGCGGCGGGCGTGTCGAGCGGGAGTATGCGCTGGGCCGGGGGCGCGTGGACCTGCTGATACTGTGGCCGCACGGGGGCCGCACGCGCCGGTTCGTCGTGGAGTGCAAGGTGCGCCGCGACGGGTTGGAGCGGACGGTTCGCGAGGGGGTCGAGCAGACGCGGGGCTACATGGACCGCTGTGGGGCCGAGTCCGGCCACCTGATCGTCTTCGACCGCTCGGAGGCCAGGACGTGGGAGGAGAAGATTTTCCGCCGTGATGCGCCCGCGGCCGGCGGCGGAGCGCCGGTCACCGTCTGGGGCATGTGACTGCTACTGCTTGACGTATTTCCGGATCCGTTGCGGGCCGACGTCGGCCGCGTAGACGTTGCCCTGCCGGTCGGCGGTGATCCCGGACGCGCCCGAGATGCGGCGCTCGTCCTGGTGCTCGACGTCGGGATCGGGGATGTAGGCGTGCACCGTCCCGTCGACGGCGCTCCCGATGTAGATGCCGCGGTTGAAGCCCGGGTTGTTGCTGGAGTTCGAGGTCGAGTCGGTGACGTACAGCACGTCGTCCTCGTCGATGAACATCCCGCTCGGCCGCCCGAACTGCTTCCACTCGGCGACGAACGTGCCGTCCGGCTCGAAGATCTGCACCCGGCCGTTCGAGCGGTCCCCGACGAACACCCGCCCGCGGCTGTCCAGGGTGAGGGTGTGCGGCTGGTCGAACTCGCCGGGACCGTCGCCCGGCCCTCCCCATGTCATGAGGAAACGGCCGTCCCGGTCGAACTTCACCACCCGGTTGTTCGGTCCGTGGCCATCGGTGACGAAGACGTCGCCGTTCGCGTTGACCGCCACGTCGGTCGGCCGGTCGAAAGTGTCCGGCCCGTTGCCCGCGACCCCGGCCGTGCCCAGCGTCATCAGGATCTCGCCGGTCGGGCTGAACTTGAAGACCTGGTGCCCGCGGCCCCCGGACGGCATCCCGAGCACCGTCTCGCTGCCGTTGTAGTCGGTTCCCCAGAGGTTGCCCTCGGGGTCGATGTGGAAGCCGTGCGGGGCGGCGAAGACCCCCTCGCCCCAGCTATCGAGGAGCTGCCCATCCGGGCTGAACTTCACGACCGGCGGGTCGTCGTCCCGGCCGACGCAGGTGGCGGCGCCGGGCGGCTGGTTGTTGAAGCAGCGATGGAAGATCCAGATGTTCCCGTCCGCGTCGCGGTCGACGCCGATCGTCTCGCCCCACTTCCCGCCGTTCATGTGCGACGGCAGGTCGGGCCACTCGTCGACCAGGCTGTACGGGTTGGGGAGCGACTGCGCCGCGGCCCCGGCGGTCATCCCGGCGAGGGCGGCGAGGACGGCCAGGACGAGCCTGATGCGGGTCGGATGCAACTTCATGACGGCAGCATCCTACCACCTCACCCGACTTTTCGAGCGCGGTCTCTTCACGGCCTTCAAATGCACACGGTCCCCGACCCGCGGGAGCGGCCACTGCAGGGTCCGGCGCAGCAGACGGGGCGTCCCCGCCGCCGTGCGATACTCGCTCTACGGTGCGCAAGTTCAATACCACGGGTCCCGTCCGGCCCGATCGTCACTACTGCATACCGCCGCTCGAGCGGGTGGATCTCGAAGACGTCCTTTCGCTCGTGCAGGACGAACGCTACTTCGTTCTCCACGCGCCGCGCCAGACCGGCAAGACCTCCACCCTGCTGGCGCTCCGCGATTTGCTGAACACCGGCGCCGAGGGCGAGTACCGCTGCGTGTATGTCAACGTCGAGGCCGGTCAGGCGGGGCGCGAGGATGTCAAGGAGGCGATGCGCGCCGTTCTCGGCCACCTGGCGAACCAGGCGCGCCTGACCCTGGGCGACTCCGGGTGGGCTATAACGATCGGTCGGAGCACTTCCCGCAGAGCGTCATCCTGTGCGGGGTGCGCGACGTGCGCGACTACCGCATCCATTCGAGCGCGGAGCGGACGGTCATCACCGGGGGCAGCGCCTTCAACATCGAGGCGCGTTCCTTGCGCCTCGGCGATTTCTCGGAGACCGAAGTGCGCGCGCTGCTCGCCCAGCACACGGAGGAGACCGGCCAGGCGTTCACGCCGAATGCGCTCGAAATGGTCTGGGAACAGACCCGGGGCCAGCCGTGGCTGGTCAACGGGCTTGCCGACGAAGCCTGCTTTCGCAACCGGTCCGGCCGCGACAGGACGCGGGCGATAGATGCGGACGATATTCGCGGGGCCCGGGAGCAACTGCTCGCGGCCTTCCAGGCGTTCTTCCGCGAACACGCCGAGCACTGGGTCGGGCGATTCGACTACCGCGAGGCGGGCCCGCAGCTACTGCTGCAGGCGTTCCTGCAGCGCATCGTGAACGGCGGGGGGTACGTCGAGCGCGAGTACGGACTGGGCCGCGGGCGCGTGGACCTGCTGATCGTCTGGCCGCAGGGCGGGCGCCAGCGCAGGTTCGTTGTGGAGTGCAAGGTCGTGCACAAGGGGTTGGAGCGGACGATCCGCGAGGGGGTGGCGCAGATCGTGCGCTACCTGGAGCGCTCGGCGGCGGAGTCCGGTCACCTCGTGGTCTTCGACCGCGGCGCCGGCTCGTGGGACGAGAAGATCTTCCGCCGCGAGCAGCAGGCCGGGGGCCGGCGCATCGTCGTGTGGGGAATGTGATCCGTCACAGCGAGCGCAGGAAGTCGAGCACCAGCCGGTTCACCTCCGCCGACTTCTCCTGCTGCACCCAGTGCCCGGCTCCGTCCAGCAGGTGCAGGCCCCGCAGGTCGGTGCAGGCCTGCGTCTCCATACGCTCGATGGCGCCCGGGCGCTGGTGGATGCCCCAGTCCTGCGCGCCGGCGATGAACAGCGACGGCTGGTCGATGGTGCGCCCGGCGAACACCTGCAGGTCGGCGTTGATGCCGCCGCCGAAGAGGGACGACACCGAGGCCACGCTGCGGTACCACTGCAACCCGCCCTGAAACCCGGTCCGGCGGTACTCGGCGCTGTAGACCCGCAGCTCGTCGTCCGGCAGCCACTCGCACGCCGCGATCTCCGCCGCCGACGGCATGTGCTCGGCCACGCTCTCCGCCATCCCCTTGCCGAGATCCAGAACGTAGTAGCGGGGGAGTCGGGCCAGCTCGGTGGCGGACCATTCGCGGAGCGGCTCCGGCCGGTTGCCGCTCCAGTCGGCGCTCTTCATGTGGTAGTAGGCGCGCAGGAAGTCGTGCACACCCTGCGGCGCCCGCCACAGGTCGTCGTTCGCTTCGCGGGTGGCGTAGAAGCGGCGGTAGTGCCAGCGGGGCGGGTCCAGGCTCGCCAGTCCGGCGTCCATGTCGGCTGCGGCTCCCGCCGGTTCCGAGGCCGCGCCCGCGTCGGCGGTGTCGAACGGCAGCGTCGCCGTCCCCCCGAACGGGGCGCTCATGAGCACCACGGAGCGGAACACGTCCGGCCGGGCCACCGCGCACCACGACGCGACAAGGGATCCGAAGTCGTGGCCGGCCAGGTGGACCTCGCGGTAGCCGAACGCCGCCACCAGCGAGAGCATGTCCCGCACCTCGTTCAGCATCCGGAACGGGCGCAGGTCGTCGTCGTAGCCCACGCCGGTGCCGTCGGTCCGGCCGTAGCCGCGCAGGTCAGGCGCGATGACGTGGTAGCCCGCTTCCGCGAGGGCCGGCATCAGCCTGCGCCAGCTATAGGCGAGCTCCGGGAAACCGTGCAGCAGCAGAACGCCGGCGCGAGCCTCCGCCTTCGATCCGGCCTCCAGCACGTGCATGCGGAGGCCGTTGACGTCGGCGACGAACCGTGAGCGGACCCCGGCCGGAAGCCCGTCGTCCGCGTAGGGCCCGATCTCGTTGTCAGGCTGTGCCGTCTCGGGCGCGGCGGCGGTGGTGCGGGGGGCGGTCGTCGCGGCCGTGGCGCTCCCGGCGGCCTCGGCGCCCGGAGCGGCGGCGGCCGTGGCGATCCCGGCGGCGGCCCCCTGCAGGAGCTGGCGTCGCGTGATCGGGAGGTGGCGCATCGGCCGGATTATGTCACCTCGGGCTCTTCATGCGGGACCGGGTGAACACCCATCTTCAACGGCTGCAGTGCGGGCCGATGATATCCTGTCGCCATCTCGATCCGGAGGAGGACGTCATGAGCGCAACGAAGCTGGCAGCACTCGGCCTGGTCACGATGATTGCGGTGGGCTGCGGCGCGCCCGCTCCGGCGCCCGAGCCGGAACCTGCCGCCGAGGCGGCTCCGGAACCGCCGCAGTTCGCGGTCACCGGCGAGCACCCCTGCGACCCGGTCGGCGAGATCCAGTTCATCTGCGACATGGTCAGCCCCGAAGACATCGCGGTCATTCCCGGTGCGGAGTGGGCGATCATTTCCGGCGCCCGAGAGGGTGGCCGGCTGCAACTCGTGAACGTCAACGACAAGACCTCGACCGTGCTGTTTCCGACGCCGGACAGCGAGCAGCGGCTCGACGCCGAGGCCTGGCCCGAGTGTCCCGGTCCGTTCGACCTCTCGAACCCGGACGTGTCCCGATTGCACGGGCTCTACCTCGAGCCGGGGGCGGACAGCGTCCACACGCTGCTGGTTGTCCATCACGGCCCCCGCGAGGCGATCGAGTTCTTCGAGGTCGATGCCGGGGCCGAGCCGCCGAGCCTCGCCTGGGTAGGCTGCGCGGTGGCGCCGGAGGGCGCCAGTCTCAACTCGGTGGTCGCCCTGCCGGGCGGCGGCTTCGCCACTACCAACGCCGGGATCGGGGTCTGGGAGTGGCAGGCCGACAGCGGCTGGGAGGTGCTGCCGGAGAGTGAGGACACCGCGCCGAACGGCATCGAGGTGTCGGCGGACGGGCAGATCCTGTACATCGCCGGCTGGGCCGAGGAGAAGCTGACGCGCCTGTCGCGCGGCGTCGAGCCGGTGCAGAAGGACGTCATCCAGCTCGGGTTCCGGCCCGACAACCTGCGCATGGCGCTCGACGGCTCCGTCATCTTCGCCGCCGGTCATACCGACAAGGACGGCAACTCGATCACCCTGCCGCGCGAGCCGACGCTGGAGACGACCAACGTGGCGGCCATCGATCCGGAGACCCTCGACCTGGAGCGGGTGTTCGTGCACCCCGCGATGAACGGGTTCGTCTCGTCCACCACCGCCATACAGATCGGGGACGAACTGTGGCTGGGATCGTACCGCGGTGACCGGCTCGCCTACCTGCCGATGCCGGAGTAGGCGTCAGGCGTGCGTGGTTGGGCCAGGCCGGCTCGCTCGGCGTTCGCGACCGACATCGCCGCCAGCGCATGGAGTGTCAGTCCAGGTCTCGCCGACCACGCGGTGCCGCATGACCGGGCCCGCCCCCACGTGGCGCGTATTGAACATCGAGATGCGCCTCGACGAACCGGAGAGCGTGCTGCGCGACCGCGCGGCCTCGGCCGCCGGCATCGATCCGGAGCGGGTGCGTGGCATGCGTATCGCCCGCCGGTCGGTCGATGCTCGCCGTCGCGGTAAGACACGTCGTTTGCGGTTCATCGTGCACGCGGACCTCGTGCTCGACACGACGGACCTCGGCCCCCTGTTCGCCTCGGCGGTCCGCTCGGGCAGAGTGGTCGAGGCTCCACCGGCCGGCAGTTTCCAGGTTGCCGCACTGGACGCGGAACGCCGGCGGGTTCGCGTCGTGGTGGTCGGGGGCGGTCCCGCCGGTCTGTATGCCGCGTTGGTACTCGGGACGAACGGCGTCGAGGTCGACCTCATCGATCGCGGCGCGGCGTTGAAACAACGGGGCGCCGACGTCGTTCGTTTCCACCGGACCCGCGTGCCGAACCCCGAGTCGAACGTGTTGTTCGGCGAAGGGGGAGCCGGCACCTACTCCGACGGCAAGCTGTACACGCGGGTTGACGATCCTCTCGAAGTTCCGTGCCTGGAGGAACTGGTCGCGTGCGGCGCCACGCCCGACGTCCTCTATGATGCACGGGCGCACATCGGCACCGACCGTCTCCACCGGATTCT
Organism: Vicinamibacterales bacterium; assembly: GCA_965222905.1. Classification (GTDB taxonomy): domain Bacteria; phylum Acidobacteriota; class Vicinamibacteria; order Vicinamibacterales; family UBA8438; genus WTFV01. The sequence continues at coordinate 3,079,150 of OZ244976.1, forward strand.
GCCGGTGCTGCGAGGCCGGATGGAATCGCTCGGCGTGCGGTTCCACTGGAACACGCGGCTCGACGGCCTCGTCCTGGGATCGGGACCCTCGCGGCGGGTGTCGGCGGTTCGCACGTCCGCCGGCGAGTTGCCCTGCGACGCGGTGTTCCTGGCGCTCGGCCACAGTGCGCGGGACAGCGTGCGTCGGCTTCACGACCAGGGCGTGCGGGTCGCGGCGAAACCGTTTCAGCTCGGCGTGCGGATCGAACACCCCCAGCCGCTCATCGATCGGGGTCGCTACGGCGACGGACCCGACGCGGCCGCGCTGGGCCCCGCGTACTACAACCTGGTGTGCAAGGCGGGCGACGGCGTGCCGTCCAGCTACTCGTTCTGCATGTGCCCGGGCGGCACCATCGTGGCCAGCACCAACGCGCCCGGCCTCTTGTGCACCAATGGCATGAGCAACTCGCGACACTCGTCGCCGTGGGCCAGCGCCGCGCTGGTCACGACTTTCGGACCGCACGAATATGGATCGGGCCCGTTCGCAGGCGTGGAGTTTCAGGAGACCCTGGAGCGGCGCTTCTTCGCGGCCGGTGGTGGCGATTACACCGCGCCCGCGCAAGGCGCCGACGACTTTCTCGCGCAACGTTCCACGACGAAACCCCGGCACTCGACATATACCTTCGGAACCTGTGCAGGTCGTATCGACACGTTGTTGCCGCCCGTGGCCCGCGATGCCATCGCCCGCGCCCTGCGGGAGTACGAGCGTCGGATTCCCGACTTCAGTTCCGCGGCGGGCCTGCTGGTCGGACTGGAGTCGCGCAGTTCGGGTCCGATCCGCCTGCCCCGGGGTCGTGAGACCTTCCTGGCCGACGACTTCGACAACCTGTACCCCGTCGGCGAAGGAGCCGGCTACGCGGGCGGGATCATGAGTGCCGCCATCGACGGGGCGCAGGCGGCTCTCCGGTACCTGCGGCGATAGGCCAAGGCCGCGCATTCCGCCCAACGGGTACAGTCTACGCAAGGGCATCGCGTGAGGCCGATTCCCGCAAAGGCGCTCACCGAGGGCCGGCATTGGGCGCTACGACGCCATGCGCAGATTGGGGTGGACCTGATGATCATGATGAGGATGAGTACGGCGGCGCAGCAACTCGACGCCCAGCGGGGTGTGACGCCGCCGGGAGAAACGGCGACGCCGAAGGTCACCATCGGCGGCCGAGCGGGCATCGTCGAGAAGATCCACGACCAGGAGAACGTGCGCGCCGTCGTCGCCACCGTTTGTGTTCAGGGCATGAAACCCTACGCCACCGACACCGACGAGATCCTGGCGCAGTGCGTGCAGGACCTGATCGCGGCGGCACAGGCGAAGGCCGCGGCCGAACGGAGCGACATCGAGGGACACCTTGCCGGGCTCAAGATCACGCTCGACGGCGCCGCGGCCGCGACGGCCGACACGGCGCAGGCGCTCGTCGGCTGCGTCACGTTCATGCAGACCGACGGGCCGCGGGACGGTGGCGGACCGTACGTCGCGACCGTCGAGGTGCGGGTGATTGCCCGGGCGGATGCGCAGGCCGTCCGCACGGCGCGCCGGCGGCTGACCGCGGTGCTGCAGGCGCTGCATGCGTCCTGAACGGGGATAACGCGACAGGTGTGGTCGACCCGGAGCCGGCGGAGCAGTTGCTCGACTACGCGGGGGTCGTGCGACCGCCCGTATGGCGCGGGGCGTGCGCTACGCTTGCGGCCGACATCGCCACCAGCGAAATAGAGTGCTCAGCCATGTCCGCTACTGATGATCGCCTCCGGGAAGACAACAAGCGCCGCGTCGCGCGCATGAACACCTGGATCGAAGTGGCGGAGGCGACATCGGACGAGAACGAGCACGATCACGTCCGATTCGTGTTCTACTGGATCGCCTACGAAGCCGCCTACCAGACCGAGAATCCAGGCCAGAATTCGAACGGTTGGAAAGAAAGAAGAACTCTTCATTCCAAGCTGGCGCATCACGATAGAAGGCGGTTGCAGAGCATCCTGAGCGAGCAGAAAGAATGCAGCCTTCGCGTCCTTGAGCTGCGCCAGGCGGATCCGTATTTCTGGAAGAAGCGTCCGAAAGTGAAAAGCGCCGAAGAGTGGGAGATGAAGTTCAGAGAACGAGTTCGACGGCAGGTACATCAATTGAACCAAGCTGTCTCCAACACCGAATGCCCCGAAGTCTCTGCAGTGCTAAGGACACTGCGCGAAACTAGTTTGCCATCTGCTGGGTTGCTGGTCATACTGCAGGTATGAAGCGAGACATCGAGCTGGAAGCGACCCTGGTTGCGAAGTATGCCGTGGTCGCGCCCGTGTTGGACGAGCGCAGTCGCCGCCGGTGGGCGGCGGCCGAGTCGCTCGCCATCGGCTACGGCGGCGACGCGGTGGTTTCGTCGGCCACCGGTGTGGCTCGGGAGACGATTCGCAAGGGGCGCCGGGAGATTGCCCGCGACGAGGCGCCGACGGACCGCATCCGACGCCCTGGCGGCGGACGGCCCCGCATCCAGCAGGATCAACCCGGCATCCAGGCCGCGCTCCAAGCGCTGGTGGATCCGCTCACGCGCGGCGACCCGACCTCGCCGCTGCGCTGGACGTGCAAGAGTCGCGCGAAGCTGGCGGCGGCGCTGACCGAGCAGGGGTGGCGGGTGAGTTCGACCACTGTGGGCCGGCTGCTGCACCGCCTGGGCTACCGGCTGCAATCGCCGCGCAAACGGCAGGAAGGCGCCACGCATCCGGACCGTAACGCGCAGTTCGAGCACATCAACCAGACCGCGGACGAGCATCTGACCGCCGGCCAGCCGGTGATCTCGGTCGACACGAAGAAGAAGGAGCTGGTCGGGAACTTCAAGAACGGCGGGCGGGAATGGCAGCCGAAGGGCACGCCGCCGGCGGTGCTGGTGCATGATTTCCCGACCGACGCCGAGGGCAAGGCGATTCCGTACGGCGTCTACGACATGGCGCGCAACGAAGCCTGGGTGAGCGTGGGCTGGGACCACGACACACCGGCGTTCGCGGTGGCGTCGATTCGACACTGGTGGCATCAGATGGGTTGCGGCGCCTACCCCGAGGCCACGACCCTGTTCATCACGGCCGATGCGGGCGGGAGCAACGGGTATCGGTTGCGCGCCTGGAAGCATGAGCTTCAACAGTTGGCCGACGAGACCGGACTGACCATCGAGGTGAGTCATTTTCCACCCGGCACCAGCAAGTGGAACAAGATCGAGCACCGGCTCTTCTGTCACATCACGGCGAACTGGCGCGGCACCCCGCTGACGACGTACGAGACCATCGTCGACCGCATCGGGAACGTCCGGACAGCCACCGGGCTCCGGGTCCGGGCCGAACTCGACGCCGGGGAATATCCCACAGGCGTTACGGTGACCAAGGAACAGATGGACGCACTCGCGCTGGTCCCCGATGCGTTTCACGGGGAATGGAATTACAAACTGTTACCCCGATCAAGTTGAAGACTTTATATCGATCACTGTCCTAAACGACCTGTTCCGTAATCTGAGCGTCGTTCGCAATCAGATCGTACACGGGGGAAGCGCCGGGACCGAGAGTCGGGGACGAACCCAGGTCATCTTGGGCGCCGGGTTGCTGAAGGCGTTCGTTCCCTGCTTCCGCGACAGCATCGCGTCCAACATCGACCAGGACTGGGGCGAGCCTCCCTTCCCGCGCGTGGGTTCGGCGCCGGACGAGAAGTGCTCCCCGCCCTGGCTGTTGATTCCCGAAGGCCGGGGCTGAACGATCTCGACGATCTGGCGGCGGCGCTGGAGCAAAGCTCTCAGCGGCCGACGATCCGCGGTTCGAGTTGCTTCGCGGGCACGCCGAGAATGCCGGCCAGTTGTTCCGCGAACGCCGTCAGTCGCCATCTCAGGATGCCGATCTCTCGAACGCGCTTCGCTTCCCGCAGCAGGCGAGCGGCCAGCACGATCTCCGCGTGGTATCTCGATTCTCCCCTGACGCCGGTCCCGGGAAGCGGCGGGCAGGTCATGCGCCACGCTCCGCAAAGATGGTCCTCCAGGAGCGCGTCGAACCCCCGTCCGACGCTATTGCGAGGTGCCTCGTTCAGTGCGAACAGGAGCACGGCCGCGCACTCGGCCATCGCCGCCATTTGCGGCACGACCCCCGGCGCCCGCTTCTGAAGGAAGTCGTCGAAGAAGGGATCGATCAGCGCGAGATCGCCTTCCCTCGCAGCGCGGGAGATCGTCCCGAAGGCGTCATAGCCGTCGTAGCGGTCGCGGCCCGACTCGGCGCCGAGGTCCGGAAGCTCCTCGTCCAGCATCGACAAGCCGGACGCGCGCAGCCGCTCCCGGCGCGCCGGACAGGCGTCGCCGCTGAGCACGTGGACGTCGCGACCCCCGGCCGTCTCGGCCGCACGTCGGGCCACGAGGCCGCTGCCGTAGTAGCGACCGTTGTCGATACGAGACTGCGCCGCGCGCAGGGCACCAGCCGTCAAGGCCCGCACGCGCCTCTCTACCTCGGGAACCGTTTCCCCCCACGGCTCGCCGCCGAACGGGTCCATGAAGCGTAGCGGCATGCCCAGCCCGCACTGCCAGCGCACGAACTCCGCGAGCACGCCGTGCTTGAGCAGGTCACCGGCATTTCCCATGTCGTACGGGAGGGGCACCGCAATCTCCCTTCACCCATTGGCATGGACCGACTTCGTTCAGGCGGTGGACTGTTGGCGCAGCCAATCCGCCAGGGCCATCTTCAACAGCGATTGATACGGCACGTCACGTCGGTTGGCCTCGCGCTTCAGCTCCGCGAGCAGCCAACTCGGCATCCGGAGCGTGACGCGAGAGGTCGACGGCTTGAGGTTCGGAAACACTGCCGGTCTCGGGTGGCTGAAGTCAACGAACCGTTCGAGCCGGTTCGCCTGACTCTCCAGATACGCCGCATCGTCCTGTTGTTTCTTCATCGCACCCATTTCCTGTACTTGCGGGCCGTCGTCCACGCGGTAATCGGTCGAATTCGATCTGTTCGGACCGTGAATGGCACGGTGACATGACGACCGTCATCGGTTATTCCGATCAGCCAGTGTCGATCCTCGGTTTCGGAATGGCGCAGATCCGGAAAATAGGTGCCGCGGCCATTCAGGAACGCGCGCTCGAGATCGGCGACTGTGAAGCCGCGGGCCTCGACCTTGCGCACGTTTCCCTCGTCCCACTCGAAGCCAAGGATGGCGTCCATGTGCAATATGCACATTATAGCATGCTGAACATGCACACCTTGGGCGTCACAGGCCGCCGTTATTCCCCATGTCGCACGAGTAGAGTCGGCGATGGCTGGTCTCGTCGAGTCAAGTCCCGATGTCGCGATCGCCGGAGGCCCGCCACCAGATCACCAACGCCGCCACGATTGCCGTCACCGCGGCGGTGACGATTGCCCAGGCCGCGAACGACACCCACTGCATCGCTTCGGGGGACAGGTCCAGCAAAGACCCCGCGCGCCCTCCGACCGCCAGCACACCGAACGCCGCGCCACCGGCGGCGAACCCGCCGAGAGCCATACCTCCGATGGCCAGCAGCAGACCGGCGGCCAGCCCGCCGAGGCTCATGACGCCCACGGTCATGCCACCGACCGCGACGCCTCCGAAGGCGAACCCGCCGATCGCGACGAGTCCGACCGCCATGTCGCCGATTGCGAAGATGCCCCGCGCCAGCGCCATCCGCTCGCCGCTGATGTTGTGCGCTATGTGGATCAGGGGCAGGCCCCAGAGGGTGCGGCTCGAGCACGCGCGCATGCTGGGTGAGGCGGGTTTCGGTGGCTGGTCCGGTCAGCAGGGCCAGGCCGAAGTCGACGATTTTCGGTGCGCCCGACCGATCGAGCAGGATGTTCTCCGGCTTGATGTCGCGATGCACCACCCCCTGGTCATGCGCGTACTGCAGCGCCGCGGTGTCCTGCGTGGAGCACCTTGACGGCGACCGGGCGGTCCAGCGGCCGGTGCGTCGCCTTGTAGACGGTCCCCATGCCCCGGGACCGATCAGCTCGAAGTCGTCGAGGTCGGGAAGCCGGCGGCTCAGCTCCTCGGGCGTGGGCGGCGTGCCCGGTCCCCATTGGCGGTTGGCTTCCGTGGCGGCCTCCCAGCGGAGTCCGGCGCGCAGCGCGCAGTAGGGACAGACCCCCGGCGGGGCGTCGGCCGGAATCTCGGCGTGGCACTCGAGTCGGGTCCGCCAGCGGGCGCGCAGCCGCGAGAGCGCGGTTCGCAGGGCGGCCTCGCTCCGCTCGAGTTGCCGGGACAACTCGCCGTACGGCACCGCGCCGGCGTCGACGCCCAGGTACGCCTTGAGCGCGTCGAACAGCTCGGTCTCGCCCCGGTCCACATACCTGCGCCGCACCTCATCGACCGCCCGCTGGATCAGCGCGAGCGCCCAGCGCCGTTCGTAGTCCGCCTCGGGCGTGCGGTTGTCGGCCGGCTCCACCCGGTAGCGGTTCTCGGCATCCGTCGCGTCGATCGACACGACGTCCGCACCGCCGCCGCGCTTCACCGCGGCCTGCCGGCGCCACTCGCTGGCAAGGAAGTTCTTCATCGAGGTCAGCAGGAAGCTGCGGAACCGCCCCCGCATGGGGTCCGCCGCTGTGAGTTTCCGCTGCTCGATCAGCCTTGCGAAGAAGGCCTGGGTGAGGTCGCAAGCGTCGTCGGCGTCGTAGCCGCGGCGTCGAGCGTAGGCGTACAGCGGATACCAGTAGCCGGCGCACAGCTCCGCGAGCGCCTGGTCGGCCCGTTCGGACGGACCGGCGCCGGCGGCGAGCACCATGCTCCAGCGCGTGGTGGCGAACCGCATCGATCCAGTCTCTTACGCTGGACGCGCGGCAGAGGCAGGAACGCGGTTGCGCGCGGCGAGGCGCGGCGGCCACGCGCGGCCCGCGTCGAAGGCAAGGTCGACACGCTCATCGAGATGCTGAGGCCACGGGCCTGATGAGGTCGGTCCAGCTCTATCCCTCCTGGTCGGTGGGCGGATTTCCCTCGACCATGAACCGCTCGAACCACAGCCTGAGATAGAGCTGCACCCGAAGGAAGTTCGTCGGCGGCAGGCTCCGGCTGTGCCAGCCGTCGGTCAAGCGGATCATCGCGGTCGGCACCTTGCGCAGCTTCAGCGCCCGGTAGTACTGCTCGGTCTGCTCCATCGGCGTCCGCAGGTCGCGCTCGCCGGTCATGAGCATGGTCGGGGTGGTGACGTTGCCGACGTACATCAGCGTGGACCGCCGCAGGTGCTCCTCCGGGTCCTCCCAGGGGAGCTTCTCGAAGTTGCGGTACCAGCCCGACCCGTCGGTGGTGCCGACGAAGCTCAGCCAGTTGGTGACCGGCGCCTTGACCACCGCGGCGGTGAACCGCCCGGTTCGTCCGACGATCCAGGACGTCAGCACGCCCCCGCCGCTGCCGCCGTAGACGAACAGGTTGCGCTCGTCGATGTAGCCGCGGGAAAGCACCTCGTCGACGCCGGCCATCAGGTCGTCGTAGTCCTTGCCGGGATAGGCGTTCTTGATCTCGTTGCCGAACGAGCTGCCGTAGCCGCTGCTGCCGCGCGGGTTCGTGTAGAGGACCACGTAGCCGTTGGCCGCGTGATCTTGGTTCTTGAAGTCGAAGCCGGCGTTGTACATCGAGTGCGGGCCGCCGTGGATGCGCAGGATCAGCGGGTACTTCCGGTCCGGGTCGAAGTCCGGCGGCTTGACGATCCAGCCCTGGACGTCCAGTCCGTCGGGAGACTCGTACCAGATCTCCTCGACGGCTCCGAGGCGCACGTCGGCGAGCAGCGCGGCGTTGGTCCGGTGCAGCGTGCGCAACGCGTCGGGGGAGTCCACGTCGAAGACGACCAGGTCGCCGGGCACGTGGTAGCTGGAGACCACGCCGACCGCGATCCCGTTCTCGCTGACCGAGGATACCGAGAGCATGTGGTTGCCGCCGCTCACCGGACGGACCTCGCCGTCCACCGACGCGAAGTGGAGGTTGCTCGTCCCCCGGAGCTGCGCGTTCAGATAGACGCCGCTGCCGTCGGCGGCCCAGCCCACGAGCCCGGGGCGCCGGCCCATCTCGGTGGCGACGACCCGCGACCCCGAGCCGTCGGCGGCCATCACGTAGAGACCCTCCTCGCGGTAGGTGTCGGTGGTGCGGTCCATGCCGGTGTAGGCGATGGCGTGGCCGTCGGGGGAGGGGATGGCGTTGGCGTCCGGGCCCTCGCGGCTGGTCAGGGCGGCGATCGCGCGGGTCGCCAGATCCACCCGGTACACCTCGGATTCCCGCCACGCGTACTCGGCGTCCGGCTCGCGGAGTCCGGAGAAGACGATGCCGCCGCCGTCCGTCGTGAATCGCGGATTGTCGTGGTGGAAGTCGCCGCCGGTCACCTGCCGCGGCGTCCCGCCGTCGGCGCCGACCACGAAGATGTGGCGGTATCCCGCCGGAACGTATCCCGACCCGTCGCGCCGGTAGTTGAGCCGCGTCACGATCCGCGCCGGGGCCGTCCAGGCGGCGCCGTCCGGCGACCGGGGCATGTCGATGCTCCAGTCCGGATCGGGCGCGGGCGATACCACCGCGCGGAAGGCGAGCGAGCCGCTCTCGGGCGCCCACTGAATCTGTGACGGCGGGTTCTCCAGCCGGGTGATCTGGCTCTCAGCCCCCTCGGCGTCCATCCAGCGGACGAAGATCTGCGCGCCGCCGGGCTCCGCGGAGCGCGTGAAGGCGATGCGAGTGCCGTCCGGCGACCAGCGAGGGCCGCCGCCCTCGGTCAGGAAGCGGTTCCGGGAGCCGTCGGCGCCGATGACCCACAGCTCGGTCCGGATACGGTCGGCCACCGTGTCGACGAAGCGCCGCTCGTAGACGACCGTCGCGCCGTCCGGGGAAATCGCCGGATCGCTGACGGTTTCCCAGGAGAGATAGTCGTCGAGCTCCAGGGTGCGCTTGCCGGCGTCCTGGCCCGCCGCGGGCGCGGTTGCCTGGCCCGCGGCGGTCGTGGCCGCGAAGAGGAACGCGAGCAGCATCGCGCCGCCGAGCCGCCAAGCGTCGAGCTGCCGCCGGTGTCCGGGGCAGAGCGAGCTGTAGATCGTCATGTGCCTGACCTCCCGCCGCACGGGTGGGGTTGCCCGTAATACGGCTCGGTCCGAGTCTACTGCCAACCACGCCGATCGGCGGGAGAGCAGGTCTGAACCGGAGGAGAGCACCGCGCCAACGTGCTAAACTTTATGTTGCAGGTCACCCATGAACATCACGTTGGCGGACGCGGCGCAGTTGGTGGCGATCACCGTCGCCGTACTACTGGTGTTCTTCCGCAGCGCGAGGTTCATGAAGCAGGTCACGGACGCGATCAACGCTTCCGAGGAAAGGCTGCGCAACGAGATCGCCGCTTCCGCGGATCGGCTTCGCGACGAGAACACAGCGTCCGAGGAACGACTGCGCAACGAGATCGCCGCTTCCTCGGATCGGCTTCGCAGCGAGAACAGGGAAGCGCACGCCGCCATCACCCGCAACATCGACGACGTGAAGCAGGACGTCCGCGAGGTCAAGCAGGACATCCGGATGCTCACGCAGCATCTGCTGCACCGCGACGGCGCCGAACGGGCCCGCTGACCGCCGGCGCCTCACGCTCGGTGCGCGTCTGAACAAGCAGAACTACCTGCTGCAGGTTGACCCGTGAACATCACGCTGTCAGACACGGCGCAGTTGGTGGCATCGCCGTGGGCCTACTCCTGGTGATCTTCCGTAGCGCAATGTTCGTGAGGCAGGTCACGGACGCGATCCAGAGGTCCGTGTCGGCGCGGGAAGGTGCCGAACGACGTCGCGCTCGGGCAGCTCGTCAACCACCGCAACGGGGCCCTGCTGCACGAGTCCCGGCCGAGCGTCCGGCTCGGCCAAGGGGATCTCAGGGATCCCGTCGGCGTCAAGATCGTGCTCAAGGGGCAGCACGCCGGCCGAACGGCCAGACACCAAGTGTCGCTGCATGTGGTGTAAAATGGAGGTGAAGGAGGAGGTCTTTTGTATGCTGAGGAGCACATCTGCGCCGGTCTCATTTGAGGCGGCACAGGCGATGGTGGTGACCGACGCGACGCTCAGGAACGCGATCGCCCGCGTCAGCCAGCTTGATTTCACGATGCTGAAACGCAAGCTGATGGAGGAGCGCGCATGGACCTCCGAGTTTTGCGAAGATGTCGAATCGCTCTATCGTCAATTTCTCGCGTTGAACGCCAGATACCCAGACCGCAAGATCTGTCCGACGGGACCTGTCGACGCGTTTTGGCACGGCCACATCCTGGATACGCGCGCATATGAACGCGACTGTATGCTGGTATTCGGCGAGTACTTGCATCACTTTCCCTACTTCGGTATGCGGGGACCAGACGACCACGCCACGCTTCAGAAGAAGTTTCGCGAGTCACGGGATCTGTTCATCAAACACTTCGGTATTGACCCGGCCGCTGGAGACATCCTGGCTCGCAGTTGCTCTTCGCAGCGATGTCCTTGAAAATGGCCAACGTGAGAGGCGGATCATTCTTCGGCGATCCCGCTCTCGACATCAACCTGCCAGCCGCAAACGAAGCGTTTTGGGCCGCGTTGATCGAGATCATTGCTGGCGATGCCCCCTCCGCCCCGCGCGCCATTCTCGACATCGGTTGCCATTCCGGGGGACTACTCGACGCATTGACCCGCCGATTCGCTCCCGAGCGAATCTTCGGAATCGAGCCGCTTGTCTGGGCGCGCGCCGCCGCTTGTCGGCGCCTTGCGAGTGTCACCGCAGCGGTGACGCTACTTGACGTATCGCAGTGGGATCAGGTTCCCGCCCGTGCCATCGATTTGGTCACCAGTCATGAGGTGTTATATCTGGAACCTGATGTGCCGAGTTTCATGCGGAAGGTGCACCGGGTGCTCGCTTCGGACGGTCGCGCCTACGTGGTGCTCGGCTGCCACGCCGAAAATCCTCTGTGGCACGCGTGGAAGTCACGACTGATGGCCGCGGGACGGACGGTATACGACCACGTCCCGCTCAGCGTTATGGAAGCCGCGTCCGCGGCCGGACTGTCGGCTTCCGTGCAGCCGCTTCGACGTGTCGGTTGGATCACTTACGATCCGCGTCGAGCAGAGTTCCCCTATCCCGACGTCAGGACGATGTTCGATCATCACTATCGACACAAGCTGGTGTTTCGCTTGCGAGTGGCCGACAGTCATGCGGCAACTACCTGAGTCAACGATAGACGCGTCGCTCAAGCACGCGATCGACTCGAGAGCCCGCCAGTTCGCCTCCGTTCGGGACGCCGAGCAGGCAGCGCTGTCGGGCACGCTGATCGACGGCCTGGATCGCCATCACGAGTGGCGAGTGCTCTGCGACTCCGTTATTGCGGCGGTCCGCCGACACGGATACGTCGTGATTCGAGGACTCGAGGTAGACGAAGGGCGCTCACTGCTCATCCTTAGCAGCACGCTCGGCTCCGAGTTCGACACCTACGGACCTCGACATATCGTGAAACGGTTCCGCATGTCTCCGTGGACGACCGAGCTCTCGCATACGACCCGGGCCGGCGAGTTTCATACCGATGGCAACGTGTCGGAGATGCCGCCCGTAGCCACCGTCATGCAATGCGAACAGGAGGACCCCGGCGCACCCGAGTTCGCGGAGCAACGGGTGGCCCACTTGCCAGACCGGGGACCGCGACGACACTGACGCCGCGTCATGGCTGACCGATGTTGACTCGGTCATGGCTCACGAACGCTCGTCGCAAATGTGGCGAGGCCGCCTCGTTCGGCACGGCGTGATTCGCTATCATCCGCAGAGCCTTCGGGTAGCTGCCAGGCGCCTCAGTGAGTCCTTGTCGATGCTCGATTCGGCGATCTCGGCTATCGCTCGCGCGGCGCACGATGTGTCTTTGCCTTTTCACTCGGATGCAGGTGACACCGTACTCGTCTCGAATCGGACCTCGCTCCATTACCGGGGTGAGTGCTCGGTCCGGTTTACCGAATTCCCGACCAAATTCGAGTCGCGGTCGGTGCTCGTGCTGCATCTGCGAGAGCCCACCCGATGAGCGAGACGCCGTCTGTCATGGAAGTGATCGGTGCGGACGCCAACAACCTCCGGCACATCGACGTCACACTTCCCCTGAACGCCGTGTCTGTCGTCACCGGGGTGTCCGGCTCGGGCAAGAGTTCTCTGCTGGCCGAGACGCTCGCGGCGGAAGGCATCCGGCGAACCCGGACGTTTCTGGACGTGGCGCAGGGAGAGCTCACCCGAGATCACGTCGGAGCATTCGTGGGCCCGCTTCCGCCCACGATCCTCGTCGGGCAACGTGGCTTTCGGCCGAGCGTGCGCACGACCGTTGGCACCGCAACAGGCTTCCTGTCCGTCTTGCGGCGACTGTTCATGACTGCGAGCAGGCCCTACTCCGAACAGGCGCAAGAACATGTTTCGCCGCCTTCACCTGAGACCTACGCGCGTTGGGTTTCACGGCACTACCGCGGAACCGCCGAAATCTGGGCCGCGCCGGTTCGCGGTCAACGGACGGATGGCGTTGCCGCCGTCGACCGCCTAGCCTCGCATGGTCTCAAGCAGGTCGTCCTCCGTAGCGAGACAGACGCTCTGCGTTACCGCGAACACGGTCGCGTCATTCCGTCGTCCGACTTTGCGGGGGTGAATCCGGGTGTCCGCCATACGATCGAGGCGTTGGTCGCGGCGGTCGATGTGGTGGGACCGAAGACAGAGCAGCGGCTGCGTCCTCTGCTGGAGACTGCGTTTCTCGCGTCGAACGGATCCGTCGTTGTCATGTTGCCTGCCGCGGTCGACCCGGCGCTGGCCGGACCTCACGGTTCACGTCTCGATTCCATCAGGCACTACGTCCATCCCGACGCGTCCGACGTGTTTGCTGCTCCGTCACAGTATCTGTTGTCGTTCAACGCGCCGGAGCATCAGTTGAGCGGGGCGTGCCGCGCGTGCCGTGGGACCGGTATTGGCAAACAACTACGCGAACACGCGCTGGTAGCCCGTCCGGATCGCGCCATGCGCGATGGCGCCTTCGCCATATGGACCCCGAAGAACTACAAGTACGTCAACATTCAGCACGGAACTATTGAGGGGCTTCGCGGCGTTCGGGGATTCTCGCCCGATGTGCCTTGGTCGAAGCTCCCAACGTCCGCCCGCGCGTTGGTGTTGGACGGGAGCGGCGACGTACTCATCGCGGACCGAGACGCTTCCGGTCGTGCGTACGGCCCGCCCAGAGCCTTCCGAGGCTTCAGACCGATCATTCTCGAGAAATCGGAAGGAGCGACCAAGACAGCAGGAGCGCTCGCGGGTTACGTCGACAGCGTCCCCTGCGCGGCGTGCGCAGGCACTCGTTGGTCCTATCAAGCCCGTGCATTGCGAGTGGCGGGACACGGGGTCGCCGACATTCTGGCGATGACATTCGATGACGTGGAAAGCCTGACGGGCCCACGAGGCACATTCGCTCGGTCGATGCCCAAACAGTTGCAGCCGCTTGTGGCATCTCTGCATCGTCACGCGAAGGCTGCCGGGCTGGTAGGACTTGGCTACCTGACTGTTGACCGGGGAATGCTCGATGTCAGCGACGGCGAGAGCCGCCGAATCCGTCTCGCCCGGGTGCTGGATGCGGGCGAGCGCGGCTTCTGTCTGCTGCTGGATGAGCCGGCGCGCGGATTGCATGAATCTGACCTGGATCGTCTGGCGCTTGCGATCGATCTGCTGCGTGGCCGGCACACCGTGATTCTGAACACGCATCGAGAACGGCTCTGGACGGCGGCCGACTGGCAGGTAGACATGGGACCGGGTGCCGGCGCAGCGGGGGGCGAGGTTGTCTATGCGGGCCCTGTTCGCCGGCGGGGCTCAGGTCAGAAACGCCTGCGGACTCCGTTACCCGTCAATCTGAAGAAGTCCACAATCACTCTCCGAGGCGGCTACGTTCACAACCTTCGCAACGTCGATTGCCACATTCCCCTCGGCCGCCTGACATCTATCTGTGGAGTGTCCGGTTCGGGAAGTCGAGCTTTGTTCGCGGCATCCTTGCGCCTGCCTTACTGGCGTCGGTACCCGGTGAGACCGCCGACTTCACGCTTCACAGCGGCCGCTGGCGGTCGGTGTCTGGGACGCGAACCGTGACGGAAGTCGTCGCGCTCGATCAGACTGTGCCACAACCAAACCGACGCAGTCTCGTTGCGACGTTTTCCGGGCTGTTCGAGAAGATTCGAAACGTGTTTGCCGCATCTCCCGCCGCGAAGCGCGCAGGATTGTCCGCGAGCGACTTCGGCGTCAACGCGGGCAGCGGCCGTTGCCAAACGTGTCTCGGCGCCGGCCGCCTAGATGACGGAGACAACGGATCGGTCTGTCCGGTGTGCGGCGGTTCCAGATACGGCCATGACGCGTTGTCCGTGCGCGTGGCGGACGTGAACGTGCAGGAGCTGATGGACACGCCGGTCGATCGCCTGGGTTCCTGGGGCGACCTGTTTCGTATCCCACCGCAGCTCACCAGCGCCATGGTCGATCTTGGTCTGGGCCATCTAGCCCTCGGTCGCCCCATGGACACCTTGAGCGGTGGCGAGGTACAGCGGCTGCGCCTCGCAAGGCGTCTCGGGACCACGGCGACCGGCTCGGTTCTCTTCATTCTTGATGAGCCTGCCGTCGGCCTTCATCGGGATGACGTGGGTCGTTTGGCCGGTGCGCTCACGCGTGTTCTGGAAGACGGGCGCAATACCGTGGTCATCGTCGAGCACGATCTCGATCTGATTCGAGCCGCCGACTGGGTGATGGAGTTCGGTCCAGGTGGTGGCCCGTCCGGCGGCCAAGTGGTGTTCGCCGGCACTCCGGAACAGCTCGCGGACGCACGCACGCCGACCGGTCTGGCCGTCGCCGGCCGGTTGCCTGCCCTGAAGCGACGGCCCCAGGTTGGCCAACACGCTAGCACAGCGCGCAGCCTGCCACTCGACGAGCGCGTCGCACGCACGACCGCACTGATGCGAACGCTCATCAGTGGAAACGCGGCAGTCGAGGACGCGTCCGACCAGGAATCGGTCGAGCCGATCGTGGTGCTTGACGACCGCCTGTGGTTGGGCCGTGAAAGCTGGGAGATTGGTGGACTGGAACACGAGATCCCGAAACTACTGCTCGATCTGCAGCGGATCGCCAGCGGTGACGGGGTTGCCGAGCTGGTCGCCACCTGGGGCGCGCATCCTAGCGCCTGGCTGGCCATCCATCCGTTCCTGACCGAGATGCAGATCTGGGGTTCCGAGGTCCCGCGCTCGGTTGCACGTGCGGCAGTCGCCCGAGTCGAAGGCGACGCGCTTCGGCTCGTGACCACCAAAGGCGGCGATGTCGAGACACCGTTCGACACTCAGCAGGTCCGGGCCACCGGTGCACGCCTACGTCCGCACGACGAAAGCTCGGACGCTCGTAGTCGTGCGGTCGCCGATGCGCTCGCCGTCGGCGCGAGATACACTGAACTCCGGGACGGCGGCGGGCGTCTCCTGGCGACCGCCTGCGACCGGATCCTCGACCTCAAGACGGCGATCGTTGCCCCGATGACACCCACACCCTCCGACTTCTCTCGCCTCGACGAGCGCGGACGTTGTCCGATGTGCCGGGGCGGACGCGTTGTCACGACGATTCCGGACACCCTGGTGATCGGGACGAATACCGTTGGCCCGGACCACCAACGGTTCTTGAGTCCCGATGCCCTGGCGGTCATGAAAGGCGTGCTCCGCAACGAGTTGACGCCATTCCTTCGGCGGCTCTCGAAAGAAGGGCTGTGGAACCTGGCCACTCCATTCGCTCGGCTCGACCGGCCGGAGCGTGAAATGGTGCTGTTTGGGTGCTGGGCACGACCTGGCGCCGGCTCGTTTCTCAAGCGTCCAGATGCGAACCCGGTCGAGGTGGCCTCCTGGCTGCGGTGGGACGGGCTCTATCGCCGTCTCCTCGATGCAACAGACCGTAGCCGGAACCCGGTTTGGGTCCGTCAGGTTCGGGCCGGTGCCCGCCAGCGTCGCTGTCCCCGATGCGAGGGTAGCGGCCTGCAACTGTTCGCTGGGCTGCTTCGGGTCGGTGAGGTGTCGCTGGCCGAGTGGGTGCGTCTGGGTGACGGCGCGCGCATGCTCGACCAAATAGGACAGGTTGCGCCGACGACCGCCCGCCAGCAGCGGACCCACACTCGTATTCTCCATTGCCTGGCCCCGCTACGCACCCGCGGCGCCGACCCGTCCGCCACCGCGAAGCGGACCGTCGAGTCGTTTACCACAATGCCAACGGCTGCCCGCTGCCGCACCTGAGCCGTGAGCTGAATCCATGTATCAGCTCTTCAACCAGTTCGCGCATCGCTACGACATGCATACGCCACCGGGCCACTACCAGCACGACCACGCGTTGGTCATTGCCGAAGCGCTCCGCGTCGCACCCAGCCACTGCCGGCTTCTCGATGTCGGCTGCGGGACGGGTATCTTTCTCGAAGCGGCCTGTGCGGCCGGTATTGACGGGCACGGTCTCGATGCCTCCGACCGCATGATTGACCGTGCGACACAACGCCTCTCCAAAGAGCGGCTCCGGATTCAACGGATGCAGGAGATCACCGACCGAGACGCCTTCGACGTTGTCTGTGCGCTCTCCTGGACAATTCACTACTGTGAGTCCCAGGCGGAACTCGACGATGTCGTCAGCCGCTGTCGTGACGCGCTGCGACCCGGCGGTCTGCTCGTCCTGCAAGTGGCGGACGACCGCCAGATGACCGGGGCCGTCAACATCGACCGCGAGGCCGGCCCGTCCGGCGAGCCGGACGATACGCTCCTGATCCATCGGTTTCGACCACAACATGACGAAGGGCACACCGTGATTGCCGACTACGTCTACGCCAGTTGTGCCGGCCGGGAACTCCTCTCCGAAGAACACCAACTGAGGTCCGCCAACCCGTCCGTGATCACCGCTACGCTACAACGCGCCGGATTGCGCGGTGTCCGTGTCGTCAACGAGGGGTCGCTGTCACCATTCGTGACTGGCGTCAGCGCCGCAAACTGAACGCTCCTTTCTCCGTCACAACCACCTCCGACAGAACCGCTTGCCGCGCACCCTCTCGATCGTCACGCGCGTGTCTCCGCGGCGGACAGACGCCCGTGTCCACAGCGTTTGTACAACGCAGTGGATCTTGTGTCACTACGCCCGTTGTCCCCTCGGGACTTTCCTAGATCGTTTGCGCTCAGCTCAGAAATGGAATACCATGCGGTGGTCCGTTCACCCGTGTGAACAGAAAGGAGGGTCAGTGTCAGAAACTCAGAACAGTTCTCATGATTCCATAGATACGAGTCCACTCACACTCGGCCAATTAGCGGACCACGAACTCACTACCATTCTCTCGATCGAACGTGAACTCAAGATAATGCAAGCTGGCGCTTCCGAGGACGCCAGAAACGCCAAGAAAGCCAAGTCGTATTTGGCCCCGGTCCAGGTGCGACGCCCACAAGTGCTGTTGCTGGACGGCGCACGTGGCACCGGCAAGACATCACTATTGCTGACAATGGCGCATTGGTGGAATATCCATGATGGTTGCAGTGTCCAGCGGCCCGATCGTACTGGAGCACAGTACCAGACTCGGGTTAAAGGGATTGGTAGGGAACGCCTGCACTTCACGTCCGATGGCACGATTCCCACACACATACATCCCCTCCGAATTCTCGACTTCGACCCCTTGCCGCCGCGGATGCCGCTTGTCGCGGGCATCATCCAGGCATGGCGGCCACTCGCGATAGAGTACGACGCACTGACCAGCCGATCAGCGGAAGAATGCGACGGGGAAGTCGAAACACTGGAAGACGATTGGAACAATCTGTTTCGAGTGGCGGCCGTCGGATGGAGTGCCATGCCTAAGGCCAAAGCTCTTCTGGAGCAGGTGCTCGATCGACAAGAACAGGCCAGCGAGTGGCAACGTTTGGGCCAACGCTGGTACGAATTCGTGGAGAAAGTGATCGCGTGTGGGAAGTGCCTCAGCAGCCCGCACAAACTGGGCGGCAAACCGGTCTTCGTCATCATGATCGACGATGTCGACCTGCAGGTCGAGAGGATTCGCGAACTGCTACCGGCACTTCGCTTGCTCTATCATCCCAATGTCGCATTCCTTGTCGCGGCTCACTGGGAACACCTGATCGATACGCTGGGACTCGACTTCCTCGGCCAGCAAAACCGACTCGCGAACCGCCAGGCCCATAGAAATGCGTGGTCTGATGCAGATGATGACAAGTGGGCTGGTACCCTGGCGACCGCGGCGGCTACCAAGGTATTTCCCCGAAGGAATCGGTGGACGCTACGAAAGCTTATCCTTCACGAACTCGTTGCGTTCCCCGACTATGGACACGACGCGGACAAAATCGCAAACAGCGGAACGAGCGCGCGTCCCACAATGAGGACGATGTTGAACGGATGGCCTCGAAGATCCACAAACAGGAAGGGAGAACTCGGAGAGTACCTGCGCGAAATGGCTGGACCTCGAGAGGACCCGTATGAGGTGCCTCCATTCATCACGTATCGAGACGCGCACCAGATTCTCGAACGCGCCTCAATGCAGCGTGACGAGGCGGCAAGAGCAATAGAGGCCGTTCGGTGCCTTATCAGTGGTCCCGAGTCAGAAGCGGTCACACTGGGAAATGAGAAGGAATCCGAGCCGATCGTCGAGTACCGGGGCGGCGGACAACTGGCGGCGCTCTTTCGTCCCGATCAGTTCGTAGAGATTTCGGCGTCGTCGGGCGTGGTACTTAGTGCGCGCTCAGATTTCACCTATCGTAAAGAGCCCTCGTCCGACGCGATATTCATGCGCGGGTATGTTGGGGCCGAAGACAACTTCACCATTCCGATGCTAGCCGTAACGATCCAGGACGCACACTATGGTGTTGCGGCGTCTGGATTGCAATGGAACATCCGCCTCGCGCTGGTGTGGACGAGGGTCGAAGTGTCAGACGACAACTCTCTCCTCAAGCTGGCATTTCAGTGGCGATTCCATGAGCACCCCCATCCTTTTCAACTTCTGGAATGGAGTCATGAGTGGCGAGAGTTCGTTCGACAATTTCAGGCCAGCCCGGGGCCGAGATTGGACCGCATAGCGTACGCCTGGATTTTCTATCAGCTTGAATGGCTGGGAGCTGGGATGAGGGGTGTGCCGTCGCCCTTGAGGATAAAGTCAATTGATGATAGTCACTGGAAGAAGCTACTAAAGGTAGATCCTCCAAAGGACAAAGATGGGAAGCGCGAGTCGTGGGGGTCGCAAGACTGGCGAACACAGACCTTGCCGTTGCTTGCTCGGCCCGAAATCGGGTTGCCGCCGAGTTTACAATGGCAACTGCTTGAAGCTCTAGAGTCGGAAGGTGATTCGCGAGCCCAAGAAATGCAACAGGAATGGCTCAAGGCGCAGCGGAGAAGACTGGTAACTGACGCAATCATCGCAGCAGAGGAAGAAGAAGAGGGCCATCGCGCGGAGGATGCAGAGAATGAGAAGCGTGTCGACCGTATCGTCGGTGTGTTCGAAGAACAGCACCTAAGAATCCACGGCGAATCTTCCCCGTGGAGGAAGACGGTTAAGGATCTGGCGGACGACACCCCATGAGACGGCTGGCCGTAGGCCGTTGGACTACCCTCGATTAGCGGAAGGCGCCGCCTGCGATGGCCTGCTGGGCGAGCACGAGTGGTGATGATTGACGCAAACGCTCTTTGTGATCGGTTGTATGCAGATGCCCTTGCGGCGGACTTGCGCGTGCCCGGGCGGTTTGTCGCGGCGGTGACGAAGGTGAGCTGGGACGACATTCAACCAGACATTCGCAAGCGCGCCGGCGCACACGAGCAGGATTTGTGTCTACGGCCAGCGGCGATGGAAGGTCCACTTGAATTTGCCCGAGACGAATGGCTTGCCACAACGTCGCTGAGCGCGTCGACGAATCGGCCACGGAGGTGTGATGACCAGCTTCGAAGAGGGGTGGCTCGTCTGGTGTCGGCCGCGCGTCACCTTCTGCGGCCTGACGGCCGGCAGATGGTCCTCCAAGTCTACCGCAAGAAACCTGGCCGGGAGATTCTGCGGTGGCGGTTCGTGTCGCTGGCGTTGCCGGCCGGCATCCTCGTCGCCGCGGCGACGGAACCGCGGGGCGCGACGTTCGAGGGAGTGCGCATCCTTCACCCATCGTTCGCTCCTGACCATCCCGTGGCCCACCAGCATATGCATCACGCCGCGATGATGTCGTTCGAAGAATTGTGGGTGACGCTGCGCCACCGTGCGCTTGTACGGCCCGGTGAATTGGTGACCAGTCTTCGTGCGCCAAAGGCATTTTGCCCAAGGTTGCATCCGGGCACCTGTTTCGGGGGGAGGAGGGCCGAGGAACGGGAGTACGGGGAGAGACATCCGGTTGGCCGCGCCCGGCACATGGAAGAATGGGCCGGTTTGTTGCGGCATGCGTTTATCGCGGGTCGTTTGCTCGACCTCCACGAGGGGCATGTCTGCCCGCTTAGGTGCTGCAGGGATAAGCGTTGCCAGGCGGGGTGGGCGCGGACGCGGGCGTTTATCGCCGGGCGAAGCAGCCGCTATCACGGTGGCGGCGGCCGCTACCCCTGGCCCGAGGACCTGCTCCGAGAGGAGCGGCGGTATCGCAAGGCCGGAGAGCGGTCTTGGGACCCGCGCGTCGCCGACGGGCGAGCGGAATGGGTCCGCCAGGAGACGGCCGAAGAGGCTCGTCGTTTGGTACGGGCGTTCTCCCACCTCCGCCCGGAGGAAGCGGAGACAGTTGACGAGGAGTACGAGACGCTGTTGCTCCAGTACCTGCGGGTCAAGACCGCCGTGTTCGGGTTGCTCGTCCATGGACCCGGAAAACGAGGGCTGCACCGGTTTTTGGAACACTTTCAGCAGATCAAGGTGTATGCGCCAGAAGCGGATCGGATGAAGCCACGCGCACCGAACGAACCAGGCCTGCAGGTGCGGGCAACTGAGTATCGAGTTGCCCCCGATGCCTGGTTCAAGAGGCACCGGCTGCGCGGCGGAGAGATCGAGGAGCGATCGAACGCCGATGAACCGACGGAATCGGCGTGGCTGGTGCACTTCAAACGCATTGGTCCGAAAAGCGAGCTGCCGCTCTTCGGCGATGCGATTCGTAGGATGGACAGCGAGGCAGATGACATCATCCGCGCTCTCACAGCGAGGCGGCCGCATCTGAGAACGCTTCGTGGCGTTGACGTTTGCGGCGTCGAGGAAGACCAGCCACTATGGGTGTCGGCGGATACCCTGCGACGGGTGCGGGAGCATTCTCGTAGAATTGCCGGCAGTCGCCCCGCGCTTCATCTCGAACCGCTACGCCTGACGGTTCATGTGGGCGAGGACTTCTGCTCGCTTACGTCGGGGATGCGGGCGGTGGCGGAACCGTTTCACTGGAACTTGATCGAACGTGGCGATCGCATCGGACACGGGCTGGCCATCACCCTTGATCCCGGAAAGTGGTTCGATCTCCACCGGGGCGAGGTGCTCACCGTCAAGCGGCTCGACCGCCTTTTGGATCTCGCGTTTCTCGCTGTATACGCGAAGAAACAGAACGCATGCCAGCGCGCGTGGCTGCGGAAGCAGATCATCGGCATGATCACGTCCATCGGGTTCGAAACTGAAACCTCCGCGAAGTCTGATGAGGATGCGGTCGAGACGACAAAGAATCTATGGAAATCTCTGGGCTTCCGTTCGACCAGAAGGCTGTTGACCGCCGATACATGTCGCGATGCCGCGCCCCACGAGCGGTGGATGCACAGCTATTTGTGGCATCGTAGTGTCCAGAAACGCGCACATTGCAAACTCCGGATACCGGTAGTCGATGACATCAATGACGTCGGTGCGGACGAGAAAGAGGTGGTTGAGAATTCACGCCACGAGCGCGCCCTCCTCGAAAAGGCCCATCGGACACTGTTGCTCGAGGTGACGCGCTGGCAGGTGTGCATCGAATCGAATCCGACTTCAAACCTCGTCGTGGGGAGCCTCGACGCAATGTCGGCCCAGGACTTTCTGGCGCGCCGGCCAACTCGGGAAATTGACGAGCATGGGGAAACACTGACCTGGACGATCAGCACGGACGACCCGATCACGTTCTCGACCGCGTTGGCCGATGAATATGCGTACGCCTGGGCGGGCATGACCATGCGCGCCGAGAAGCCCTACCCGCCAGCTCACGCTCGCGCCCTGCTCGACGAGGCGGCCGCGACTTCCATGCGGATGCGGTTCACGCTGCCACCGGTCACCCCGGTCCGTGACGAATCGGAGAATCGAAAGAGGAAGCGTGTTCGTCCCAACTCGTGACGTGCTCGAGGCTTTGAGTCGCGACGGCTATTACCGGTCCCGCGTGTCGCCGACGCCGGAAGATGCGGTTCGCTTCATCGTAGAGCTGGCGCGGTCGCTTGGTGAGCTGTTCGTCCCCGAGGGATGTGATCCAGACGAGCCGGTCATTCGGACGGTCCCGACGAATGATGACTTGGTGGCACCGTTCGACCGCCCGGCTGCGATCGGATGGCACGGCGACTTCGCCACGTATCCGGATCGTCCCGAACTGAGCCTGGTATGTGTCACGCGCGGGGACCCGCGCGGTGACGAATTCGGTAAATGGCGCCTCGCGTCGGTGAGGCGCATCGTCGAAAGCATGCGGTCGACGGCCGACGGTCGCGCGGCAGTCGATCTTCTGTCAACGGAAAAGCTCCCGTTCAGTTACGCGAAGGGGGAGGAGCATCGCTGGTTCCGCACGTTCGAACGACGTGCGGGAAGAGAGCTCGGACTCCGCCACTATTTGCCGTCGCTCCGTCACGGATGTCTAGCCGTCTATGGCGAGATGCCGATGCGAATCGTGACCGCCACCGCCGCGCTTGAACGCGCCGCTGATGAGGTCGCGGAAACGGTGTCGACGGAGGCCGGTTCCCTACTGGTAGTGAACAACTGGTTTGCGCTACATGACCGCACCAGACAAACCGTGGCCACAGTGGAGCGGAACCGAGAGGCTCTGCTCTGCTTCGCCTTTGAGCGAGGTGTTAGTGGTGTGTCACTCAAATAGATGTACAGTTGGCTGGCCGTGCGGTATATCTGCACGCCTGAACGCCCCGCTGGCCCGCTCGTGAGTCAGCAGGAGCGGGACGACCTGACGAAGTGCCTATCGCCGAGGCCGGATCACGATACGCGCAAGGCTCTGCGAATCCGGCAGGAGCTCGTCATCCCCCGGCGGCATTCCGCTGACCGAGAGCATGTAGGCGATCACGTCGGCGTACTCCTCGTCGGTGAACGAGGCAGGATTGTCCTCGGGCATCGTTACCCGCGTGTACTCGTACAGGGAGGCGAGCGATCGTCCGTCCCACTCGCGAAGGAATCTCGCCCGCGCGAGAGGGGGCGTGGAGCGCATGTCCGGATCGTCCGGTGCGCCGTTCAGGCGGCGGCCGTGACAGAAGCCGCAGCCGCCGGAGTACGCCAACCGGCCCCGCGCCGCCTGCGCCTCGGTGAAGACGCCGTCCCAGACCGACGCCAATGGGCCCGAATCCGCGGATGCGTCCGCCAGCGCGGCTACCTCGTCGGTCGTCACGCTGCCGAAGTCGTTCGTCCACGCGCTACGGACGTAGCTCGCCAGCGAGGAGGTCTCGGCCGCGGTCAGGGTGGGGAACGGCGGCATGTTCCCCGAGCCCTCGCGGAGCACGCCGACGATGCGGGCCGCGTCTGCGAGCCGATCGTTGCCGCTCAGGGCCGGAAACGTCGGGGGGCTGCCCTCTCCGGCGGGGCCGTGGCACCGCGCGCAACGCGCCTCGTAGAGCTGCTGTCCCTGCTCGAAGAGGGCGGCATCGTCGACCTGCGCGGCGCTGGCGGTCAGGGCGCAAGGAACGAGGACACAAACGAGGCTCAGAGCACCAACCACTATCTTCCGCATCGGACGAGCTCCCCACCTGTCTCGGCGCCGGCGATCAGGACCAGATATCGGCATCCGAAAGCTCCACGTCCTGCGCCAGCTCGGCGCGGATCGTCGTGTCGGCCTTCACCTCTCCGTCGAAGCGAAAGGGAATGCAGCCCTTCCCCGACACGAAGAGGCGGTACTCGCCGGCCGCGACGCGTAGTTGCGCCACGCCACGCTCGTCGGTGACGGCCCGATAGGGGTGCGCAACCACCCGCGCGCCTTCGACCGGGGTCCGGCTCTCCGCGTCCAGCGCGACGACCGTCACGAGGCACGACGGTGAGGACACGACCCGTACACCGAAAGAGGCGCTGCTGTCGGTGTGGGCCACCCCTGCATCGCTCGTGAGAACCGCGGCCTCCCAGGTGAAGAGTCCCTCGGCGTCCGGGGCGACCAGGGCGACCTCAGCGTGGTGGAGCGCGTCGGTGCCGGGCCACGCGTCGTCGCCGAGGGTGGTCGTCGCCCGTTTTTCACCATCGTGGTCGCGCACCTCCACCGTCCAGCCGGCGGTCCGGCATTTGGCGGCGCAGGTGACCCCGAGCCTTACGGCGAAGCGCTTCCCGCGCTCGACGGCCGGCGGCGTGTCCCAGACGACGACACGCGTGGCGTGCGGCTTGTCGCTGCCGGCCTCCGCCTCGCCGGGCGACCCCTCGACGCGACGACTCGCGTCGAAGGTGCCCGGCGTATCGTCCTGCTGAACCATCGTCGGTGCGCGTCTAGGCGTCCTTGTCGGAGGGCTCATCGGCGGCGTGCGTGCCGGCGATGTAGCCATGGACGTGGCCCTTGCCGAGGCCATGCTTGTTGAACCCGCCCACCGCCTCGCCGCCGGCGAAGAGACCGGGAATGACCTGCCCCTGCATGTCCACGACCTGCTGGCGCCCGTTGACCCGCAGGCCGCCGTAGGAGTCGTGCCAGATCACCATGATCGACAGCGCATAGAAGGGCGGCGTCGCGATGCGGTTCATCGGCGCGTCCGCCTCCCGCTCGAACTCGGGGTCGGCGCCGGCGTCGACGCAATCGTTCCATTTGGCGACCGTCTCGGCCAGGTAGCGCAGCGGCACCCGCTGGAACTCGTGGCCGGCGGCAATCTTCCCGGCCAGTTCCTCGATGGTGTCGGCCTGGAAGAAGTAGCCGTTGTCCGCCACGTAGGGGTGGCGGAGCTCCCAGCCGGTGCGCTCGACCGCCTCCTGATCGAAGACGGCCCACAGCGGACCCGAGTAGTAGTCCGGAGCCTTCGACCCCTCGTTCATGGCCAGCGCGGCGTCGAGGCCGTGGTCGTAGTCGTACGATTCCCGGACCCACTTCTTCTGGCAGTTGCGCCAGTCGAGCGGCTTGTGGTCGAGCCCCTGGCCGGGGGCGGCGCCGTCGCCGGGGTAGCGGCTGCCGCCCGGCCGGGCGGGCAGGCGGACCTCGTTGAAGAAGCGCTTGCCGACCTGGTTCACCGCGATGAACTCCTCGAAGCCGGCGCTGCCGACGTTGACCCCCGCGGAGCGGCGGAAGCCGAACGTCGGGTGCCCGGGCATCATGGTCGTATAGGCATCCTTGGTGCCGAGCCGGGTCGAGATGTGAAACGTCGTGGGATACGACAGGTTCTGGTGCATCCCCGCCAGGTTGGCGCCCACCCGCAGGCCGGCGACGAGCGCACTGGCGTCCTGACCGTGGGGGCCCTGCAGGGCGACCCCGCTGGTCGGGAAGGCGGGCTCCCGCATGGCGGGGTAGAACATGCTGCGGACCTGGGGATTGCCGGCGTGGCCGCCGCTGGCCAGGATGATGCCCCGGCGGGCCCGGATGGTCACCGTCTCGCGCCGCTCGTCGACGTTGCCGTTCTGCCAGAAGCTCTGCATGAGCTCGCCGGTTTCGGGGTGCTGCCGCGGCGAGTAGTGGGCCCTGATCCCCACCACGCGGCCCGAGAACGGCTGCTCGCGGATGAGATCGGCGAACCGGCGGTGCAGCATGAACTCGACGCCCTTCTCCCGCGCCGAGAACTCCAGACAACGGGAGAGGGCCGCGCCGTTGCTCACCGCGTTGGGCCCGACCAGGCGGCGGGCGTCGTTCATCTGCTGCGGCGCGAACGCACTCGTGCGTTCGGGATCCGCAACGCCCGCGTCTTCCGCGGTGATCGTGCCCGCCCTGATGTCCGTCTTGTCGCCGAGCATCAGGAAGCAGCGCGACCCGCGCGCCCGCGACAGGCCGCCGCCGCCGTGCGTGCCGCTGACGCGGGCGAACCGGACGTAGTTGTCCATCATGAACTGCCGCGTGGCCGGGCAGTTCTCGGCCCACGCGCGGGCGAGCTCCCGCTCGTTGTAGCGATACGGGCTCTGGCCCTTGGGGTCGACCACCGACCAGTCGGTGATGTCCGTGAACAGGAGGTCGACGCTGTCGTCGAGCTCTTCCGGCTCCTCGGCGGGATCGACCGTGATCAATCCCTCCTTGTCCTTCTCGCCCTTCATGTCCCGGCGCTGGACCGGGTCGCCGCCGCCGAGGGACACGAAGGCCCCGCTGTGCAGCATCCGGCCGCCGAGGTCGAAGTTCTGATCGACCACCAGCACGTCGGCCCCGAGATCCCGCGCGCGAATGGCCGCGGTGAGGCCGGCGCAGCCGCCCCCGGCGATTATTACGTCAACCTCGTAGTCCCAGGCGACGTTGCCGGCACCCCCGGAGGCCGAGTCCTGCGCGTGCGCCGCGTCCGGCGTCAGCAGCGCCCCCGCGCCCAGCCCCGCCGCGGCCCCCGTCCTGACGAAGTCCCGCCGGCTGACACCGTGCTCGTTCTCGAGCTGTGGATCGTCGCGGTCGCTGATGCGCTTCTTCGCCATCTCTGGCCTCCCTTACATCGTCTTCGCGAGTTGCCTGCCGAAGACACACTACATCGAAATGTCGAACAGGGCGGCGGCGTTGCCCCCCAGGATGGCGGCGCGGTCGGCGTCGCTCAGTCCCGGCGTGTCGAGGACGTGATCCACCGCCTGAAAGCGTGGCAGCCGGGCATCGTCCGGGGTTGCCGTCCAGGGAAACGGATAGTCGGTTCCAATCACGATCCGGCTCGCGCCGACCACCGACACGAGGTGTCGCAGGGCATCGCCCGAGAAGACCAGCGCATCGACGTAGAGCTGGCTTATGTACGTGGTGGGCAGCTCGGCCAGCGGGCCGGTGCACTGCTCGGGACGCGTGCCGCATCCGTAGTCGGACCGGTCGGCGTAGGACGGCAGGTAGCCTCCACCGTGCGCCGCGCAGATCCTCAGTCCGGGGAACCGCTCCAGCGTGCCCTCGAATATCAGGTGGGACAGGGCGAGCGTCGTCGCCAGCGGATTGCCGATCACGTTGCCGAGGAAGCCGTTGCCCTGCAGCCGCGCCGCGAGCTCCGGGACGCCCTGCGGATGGAGGAAGATGGGTACGTCCAGCTCCTCGGCCTTGGCCCAGAATGGATCGAAGCGACGGGAGGCCAGCTCCTCGCTCCCGACGCTTGCGCCGACCGAGCCGCCGCGCAGGCCCAGGGCCGTGACCCCTTCCTCGAGTTGCTCGGCCGCCAGATCCGGATGCTGCAACGACGTCGTGGCGAGCGCCGCGAAGCGATCCGGGTTGGCCGCGCAGATCGCGGCGAGGCCTTCGTTCTGCGCCCTGATCAAGCGGGGAGCCAGGTCGCGATCGACCGCGTACCAGAACGGATTGATGCTGAGGACCTCGACGTCGATTCCCATCGCGTCCATCGCCTGCAGACGGTTCGGGCCGATCGTGAGCGCAGCGTTCGGTCCCGCGCCCGCCCCCATCATCTCCCGGATACCGGGAATCTCGCAGTGCGAGTGCACGTCCACCGTCGTGATCCGGCGTCCGCCCACGACGACCTGCCGGCGGCCTGTCCCGCCCGCCGGTTGCCCGGCGGCAGCGGTTGCGCCGCGCACCGCGGCGCCGGCCATCGCCATGCCGGCCATTGCGCTTGCGGTCTGTCCGATGAACTGCCTGCGGGTGGGCATTTGTTCCTCCGTATGCGACGAGCGATGTCAGCCTCGGTTCGCGCTGCTCGAGCCCAGCGCCCGACGCAGCCGCTCCACGATACCACCCGCCGAAGCACGGCAGCGAAGAAAAGTTGCCCTGGGTGCAGCCATGCCGGGGCCGAACACGGAGCGCTGCGACGGGTTTGGCGGCGCTCGGCGATTCGATCCTGCGCGGCGCCGTTACGAGTGGTCGGGGTCACTCTGCTCGTTGCAGTGTTGCTGTCGGGCGAGCAACTTGTCGAGCAGCCCTCGTCCCTGTTCTCTGAGCGGCGTGTGCGGAAAGATCCTCCGGTGGATCTCGAGCGCTTCTTCCGGTGATTGGATCTTCAGGCCCTGCAGCAGCGTCTGGATGTCGCCTTCGTCGGTGTCTCTTGCGGCATCGAGCTTCATTGCCAGGAGGTGCTCGGCTGACGCTCCGGTCACCACCAGGTGGGGACTGTTGAACACTGTCCGTGCGCGGGTGTCCCGGCCGTGCGGCATGAACAGCGTGGCGTTCTCGTTCAGCCAGTCCGGCCGCAACTGGTGTGCTTCGGCGACTTCGGCCACTGCCGCGAGAACCGCTTCCTTGTCGTTCTCTATCCGTGCGTCGACGTCGTGGGTCGTTCGCTCGCGCCGAAAGCCGAGAATCATCGCCGCGCCGCCGACGATGTACACGTGCCCTCGGATCCCTCTACTCCGCAGGCTCTCGGAGAGCTCACTGAACAGCCCGACGATATCGTCGCGGGTCAGGGCTCCATTCATGGCGCTCGCCCCCTCGTTCGTCGAGATCCCGCGGGTCCGGCAGCGCGCCGTGTCGAATGAAGGCGGCCGGGGCGTACACCCGTGCGTTGCGCTGAATGGCGGGTACGTCGGACAACAGCCAGGTGATCGTGAGAAACCGTTCGGGTTCGTTCACCCAGTCCGGGATGGCGTGTCCGTGCAGCTCGGCGAGGTGCTCGACCGTCGCGGCCAGTAGTGCGTCCCATCGGGTGCCCGTCAGTTCGGGCCGCTCTGCCAGCACTTCTGCCTGGCGTTTCGGATCGAGGCCGTGGAGCCGCCGTGGAAGGTCGTGGAGGATCCCCCGCTTGAGGTCCGTGTCCCCCCATCCTGCCGAGATGGCGGCGGTGAAGTCGCGCAGGCTGAGCGGCTTGATTCGGACTTGCGGTTTCCGGTTCGGGGTCACTGGCCGTTGGCCGCTTCCTGCAGTCGGCCTCGTCGAGGCTTAGAGGATAGCACCGGTGCGTCGGACAGCCCGACGGCGCCGGCGCCCCAGGGGTCGCACTCCGCCGTCCGGGCGCCGCCCCGTACTGTAGTCTGGACGCAGCGTCGCGTGCCGGCCGGTCACGAAGTATGGAGGGCTAATGCAATGCAGGTCTTCAAGCAGATGCGGGTAGTTGCCGGATTGCTCGGGCTCCTCGTCATCGTCGTCGCGACGGCCCGCGTGCAGGGTACGCAGGAGGCCGAGCCGGCTCGGGAAACGATCGTCTACAGCAGCATCCAACCGTCCAACTGGGATCTGTACCTCTTCGAGCGTCCCGGCTCCGAGCCCCGGAGACTGACGACCAACCCGGGTCTCGACTACAACGGCGTGATATCCCCGGACGGGCGCTGGGTCGTCTTCACCTCCGAGCGGAGCGGCAGCCCGGATCTGTACGTGCTCGACCTGCAGGGCCAGGCCGCGGCGCGACCGCTGGTCGCGAGCCCCGCGATGGAGGACGCGGCGGCCATCTCGCCGGACGGTCGACGCTTGCTCTTCGTCAGCACGCGCAACGGCAACGCGGACGTCTTCGTGCTCCCGTTCCGACCCGAGAACCCCTCCGAGGCCGGCGCGGCGACGAACCTGACGCGGCACGCCGCGGGAGACTACAACCCGGCATTCTCGCCCGACGGCACGCGGATCCTGTTCTCGAGCAGCCGCGACACGTCGGTGGCGACGAGCACCGGGGCCAGTCCTCCGCCGACCTATCTGGCCAGCGAGCTGTACGTGATGCAGGCGGACGGGGCCGACGTGCGGAGACTCACGCGGCACGAGAGCTGGGACGGCGCACCCGCCTGGACGCCGGACGGTCAGTCGGCCGTCTTCTATTCGCAGCGGGACGGCGAGCCGCGCCTCTACCGCACTGCCATCGACGGAGGCGAGCCCGAGCCGATCTCCGCGCAGGACGAAGCGGCGCTGTCGCCGGCTTTCGGTCCGGACGGCCGGCTTGCCTTCACGGTCCGCCGGGACGACCGCTGGACCATCGTCACCTCCCGGCTCGACGGGTCCGATCCGCGGATCGAGAGCGATACCGCCCGCGACTACTGGGCGCCGGCCTACGACCCGACGTCGGGACGCCTCCTGGCGCACGGGCCGGGACCCATGGATCCGGCGTCCCGGTTCGAGAGCGATGCGCCGGGGTCGTTTCTCATCCACCAGCCGCTCCGCGTCGAGATGCCGGACCGCCACGTGTCGCTGATCGGCATCCGGGGCTACCTACCGGCGATCGATCCCACCTCCGGAGAGGTGGCTACCAGTGAAGCGTTCGCGCGCCTCGTCGCGTCCCGGCCCGACGGTACCGGGAAGCGCGTCATCCTCGACCTGGCCGGGGCGGACCGGTACCGGGGTCCCGACTCCGCCTGGGGACCTTCCTGGTCGAAGGACGGTCGATGGCTCGCTTTCATCGTCGGGCCGCCGTTCGCCTCCGGCGCCTCGGACGTCGACATCTGGAAGATCCCCGCCGCCGGTGGCGACCCGACGAACCTGACCCCGGACTCGGATGCCAACGACGCGCTCCCGGACTTCTCTCCCGACGGCCGCCGCATCGTGTTCCGGAGCATGCGCGACGGCAACGCCGAGATCTACCTCATGGATGCGGACGGCACCAAGGTGCGCCGCCTGACGCGGAACGAGGCGACCGACACCATGCCGGCGTTCTCCTCGGCCGGCGACCGTGTCGCGTTCACGTCCTTCCGGGACGGGAACTTCGAGCTCTACACCATCGCGTTCGACGACGACGGCCAGCCGGGCCCGCCGGAACGCCTCACCCGGAGCCCGGGCCACGACATGCACCCCCGGTTCTCGCCGGACGACCAGTGGGTGCTCTTCACGTCCCAGCGCGGCGAGTTCAGCGACGAGCTGCCGCTGTTGCGAGTCGTCTTTCAACCGCAGCCGTACGGCGAGCTGCACGCCATCCGCCTGGCGGACCGAACGGTGGTCCGGTTGACCCACAACAAGTGGGAGGACGGCCCGACAGCCTGGGTCCGGGATGTGCCGGGCCTCGATTGATGCGCCCCCACCAGCGGACCAGCGTCGGCGGTCGCGACCGCCGTGCGCCATCGCCTCGCGTCGCATCGAGGGGCAATTCCGTCGCCGATTCGAACGTCAGCGCCAGTAATTCGGAACTCCCTCGCCGTCCGCCCAGAGCATCGCTTCGGCCCGCGCCAGCAGCCTTCGCAGGCCGGTGCGGTGGATCGCGGACACCGCGACACCGCCGTGCCGGCGCGCCATCGCATCGCCCTCGCCGTCCCCCATTCGGTCGATCTGGTTGAAGACGAGGAGCTCCGGCGCCTGCATGCCGATGTCTTGCAGCACGCCGCGGACGGCCTCGATGCGCCGCTCGCAGTCGGACGCCGCGGCGTCGACGACGTGGAGGAGCAGAGACGCGTCGGCCAGCTCCTCGAGGGTGGCGCGAAAGGCAGTGACGAGGTCCGGAGGCAGGTCGCGGATGAACCCCACGGTGTCGGTAATGATGACCTCGCGCTCGCGCGGGAACCGCAGGCGCCGCGAAGTGGGGTCGAGGGTCGCGAACATCTGGTCGGCGACGTGCACCTCGGTGCGGGTCAGGGTCCGCAGCAGCGTGCTCTTGCCCGCATTCGTATAGCCGACGATGGACAGAACCGGGACGGCGCGGCGCCCCCGCCGCTGCCGCCGGTTCTCGCGTTGCGCGGCGAGCTTCTTCAACTCGCGTTCGAGCCGGGTGAGGCGGTCCCGGGTACGCCGGCGGTCGACCTCGAGCTTCGTCTCGCCGGGTCCCCGTCCGCCGATGCCGCCGGCGAGTCGCGACAGCGAGACCTCGGCGCGCTGCGCGAGCCGCGGCAGCAGGTACTTGAGTTGCGCCAGCTCCACCTGCAGCTTGCCGTCGCGCGTGGTCGCATGTTGCGCGAAGATGTCGAGGATGAGCTGCGTGCGGTCTATCACCCGGAGCTCCATGCGCTCGCCCAGGTTGCGCGCCTGCGTCGGGGTCAGGTCCTGGTCGACGATCACGAGATCGACGTCGCTCTGGAAGGCGCGGA
Source organism: Vicinamibacterales bacterium (assembly GCA_965222905.1). GTDB lineage: Bacteria > Acidobacteriota > Vicinamibacteria > Vicinamibacterales > UBA8438 > WTFV01. Next base: position 3,111,289 of record OZ244976.1, read on the forward strand.
TGACGAGATCGTCCAGCTTGCCGGAGCCGAGCACGGTCTTGGGGTCGACCCGGGATCGGTTCTGCGTTACGACGTCGATGATGTCGACCCCCGCCGAGTGGGCCAGTTCGCGTAGCTCGGCGATATGGACCTCGAGGTCCCCGGCGCTGCGGCCGGCGGTGACCGAGACCAGGATCGCGCGCTCGCGCTCTCCGATGCGCTGCGTGCCGGTGCGGCGCGCGAGCGCGGCCTCGCGGTCGCGGATCCAGTCCTGGAAGTCGAAGGCGATCCGCGCCGGCGGCTGCGGGTCGAGGCATTCGATGCCAGCGTTGCGGTCGCCCGGGGTGCGGTCGCCGGTGGGTGTGAGGACTGCGGTATGGGCGAGCGCGGGCAGGCCGTCGTCGTCCATGCCCACCGTCACCAGGGCGTCGAGGCGCAGCAGCAGCAGGTCGGTCCGGTCGTCGCGCGTCAGCCCCTCGTTCCCAAGATGGGTGTGGAGGCAGCGCAGGCCGCGCAGACGCCCGTGGCCGGCTCGCAGGCGGCCCCAGTCGGGCAAGGCAATCGAGTGGGCATCGCCCACCATCACGTGCTGGACCAGCCCGCGGCGATCGAGCAGCACGCCGACCTGGCGCCGAATCTGGTGGCTGATTTCGGTCAGGTGCCTGGCAAGCTCCTGGGTGATCAGCCGATCGGCCGGCACCCGACGCCGGAAGAGGCGCTCGAGCTGGCGAGTGTGACTGGCCTTGAGGCCGTGCGTTTCACCGAAGACCTCGATGGGAGGTGCCTCCAGTCGCGGGCGCGGGCTGGCCGGTGACGTCCAACTGAATCCGAGCGCCAATTGTACGTGGAATGGGTCATGACCGGGCCGGCGTCCATCGGCGCGGCGCGCCGTTCGAGGTGCTTCACACCACCCGCGAGATTCACCGGCCGCGGTCTACTGCCTTCTGCGCGTCGGCGTGGCCCTGTTCGGCGGCCAGACGGTACCACCGGACCGCGTCCACGAGATTCCGGCGTGCAGCCGCCCGCCGGAACCACGACACGGCAGCACGGTAGTCCCGTGCCACGCCGCGACCGTTCTCGTACCTTGCGCCGAGCTCGGTCTGCGCCCGCGCGTCTCCCTGCTCGGCCGCGAGGCGAAGCTGGCCGACACCGAGCTGGGCAACATCACCCTGAGCGACCTCAAGCGGCTGTACCGCGCCGCCGGCGCCCACGCGCTGCACGAGGACGAGCGCCAACAGCGAAAGAACGAGCAACCTCGCAGGCGCCTTGTTCGTAATCATGACCGTCCTCGAACGCCAGTTCATCGCTCCCATCGTCAGCAAGCTACCTGTGCTCGGGCACGATCCTGCTACCGGTGGCCGGCCCCCGTCTTCGCGACGAGGTTGAAGAACGAGAACAGGTGTCCGACCACCTTGCGATTCCTCGATATGAAGAGCGAGTGATCGCCGCCCGGAATCTCGATATAGAGGTGCTGCATTCCCAGCTCACCCATTTTGGCCACCGACTCCCGCGCCCGCGCGACGGGGACGACCCGATCGTCGGTGCCTTGAATCACCAGGAACGGAATGTGCCGGATCGCCTCCGGGTCGACGTAGTCGGCCGTCATGCTGCCACCGGCCACCGGCGCCAGTCCGGCCCAGATGTCGGGGTAGCGACTGGCGAGATAGTAGGTGCCGGCGCCGCCCATCGAATGGCCCCAGAGATAGATCCGATTCTCGTCGATGTTGAGCTCGTCGGTCACCAACCCGAAGACGTTCATGACGTCCTGCTCGGCCCGCCGGTCCTGCTCCGAGTCGCCGCGGTAGCCGTACCCGCCCCGCCTCGTGTAGCCCAGGGGGGTGACGACGACATACCCGTCGCGCTCCGCCAGATCCAGGAGGCCGGCGTAGTTCATCAGCCAGTCGTACTGGCGTCCGGCGCCGTGCAGCGAGACCAGCAACGGCGAGGGGCTCGCGTCGTCGTAGCCGGATGGTACGAAGAGCGCGTACGGGATGGTCTCGCCGGTCTCTTCCATCACGTACGAGCGGTGCTGGACGCGCGGGTCGTTGACGGCGTACTCGTCATCCCGCGCCTCGCGTTGAGCCAGCAGTTCCGCCGGGGCGCCGGCGAGGAACGAGAGCGCGGCGACGAGCGTCGCAAGTCGAGCGGCGTGACGGGTTGTCTGCATCTCTTCTCTTCCTCCTGTGCGTTCCGGCGCCAGCCGGCGCCAACTACCGCTGCGAGTCCTCGACCGCCGCCAGCAGCGCCCGGTAGCGGACATCCGCCTCGTCCACGCGGGGCTCGAGCAGGCGGCGCTGGGCGGGCCACATCTCCGACAGCAGGCTGCGCGTCTCCCAGGGCTCGAGGTCACGATTGGGATCGACCGCCTCGGTCAGCAGCTCGCGGAGCCGGGTCCGTTGCAGCGCGACGAGCTCGGGGACGCGCTCGTCCCGATAGAAGGGACGGCCCTCCACGATCACGTAGATCGGCGCGCTGTGGGCCACCGTGAGGTTTCCGCGCTCCTGCCGTTCGCCGAACGCCCGCACGGCCAGCCAGAGGCTGCGGTCGGCGGTCACCGTCGCCCGGAGCCGGACGCGGTCCCGGTCGTTGGCCGGCTCGGTGGCGACGATCTCACCATGTACGACCAGCTCCAGGCGGTCCAGCCGGTCCAGATCCGGATTGAGCGAGGCCTCCGCCACCACCTCCACGGTGGCGGCCGGCTCGACGTGCAGCTCGTCTCCCAGCGGCCGGCCGTTGGCGGTCACCTCCAGCAGCGGGCCGTTGGTGACGAAGAGTCGGCCCGCGCGGAAAGGCGTCGAACCAGGCGTCGACGCTGAAGGGACCGTCGATCTTCGCGTAGCTGCGCACGACGCCCGGCAGGTCCATGTAGGGGAAGTCCGACCCGGCCGCCGGCAGCAGCTTGTAGCCGAGGTTGAGAAAGCCGTACCAGAGGTCGGTCGGCAGCCGGCCCTGCTGCAGGATCTCGACGAAGTCGACAATCCCGAACGGCACGTCGAGGGCGATGCCGCGCCGGCCGTTGAACAGCTCCGCTTGGTGCGCGTAGCCGGACACGCCCCCCTGACGGCGCGACTCCTCGAAGACCCGGTGGTAGAGGAAGTAGCTCTCGGGTCCGACGTGGAGCGGCCGCTGCAGATTGTGATGGATGGTGTGGCCGCGGTGGACGGTCCGGGGATCCTCCTGGCCCGAGACGAGGGCGTGGCCGTCGCGCTCGAAGCGGCCCGCCGCACCCCACGCCGGCTGCCCGAAGTGCGTGCCGGCCATGTTGCCCATCTGCAGGAGGTTGGCGACGTGCACGTCCTCGGCCGCCACCTGCGCCCAGGTGTTTTCGTCGCGGACCGTGTCGCGCTGGATGTTCACCGGTTCGTCGACGTCGAAGGCGTATCCGTCGTCGACGTCGAAGCCGATCAGCCCGCCCGCGACGCACTGCCGGCCGCCCACCGTGCGCGTCTCGACCTCGTTGCGGTAGGCGCCCATACCCAGTTCGGAGTAGCTCAGGCCGTAGGTGTGCGCGATGCGCGGCCGGCTCCAGTCGACCTCGCGCACGTAGCGGGCCTCGCTGCCGTGGGCGCGCACGCGGAGTGCCGCGGTCGTCGTCAGGGCGGTGATCGCGGACCCGAGCACGCACACGGCGAGGAACCAACGGGACGCAGGCTTCATCCGAAGCATTCTGGCAGAATCACGCGTACGTCGCCGTGGCGCGCGCCCTCGGCGCCCAGATCGTGACCGGCGCTCGGGTCCTCGGGTGGTGACGCGCAGATCCTCATCGCGTTCGGGGTCGAGGAGTGGCGGGAGGAGCGCCAGCTCCGGCAGTTCGCCGCGGTGGCGCGTGCGGCGGTCGAGCTGGAGATTGAGGAGAACCTGGATGAGTTCACGGCAACCGAGGAGGCACTGAGGAGCCTCACGGTGTTGGTTGGAGAAGTCATCCGGGCCGACAACGAGTCCGATGCCGTTTTCGACGAGTTCGAGTTCCCGCCGATGCGTCTTCCGGATACTTCATCGGCGGCCTGGAGTGCGGCGCAGGCGAGTGAGGCCGCGCCGTACTTCGACTACGGCTGGATCATTCGAGTAGCCCAGGCTTACGACGTACTCGACGCCTATGAGCGGTTGCGCGACCAGTTTCTCGATTCCATGAGTTTCGTCGCGGTCAAGATATCGTCCGGCATGCACCCCCTCGAGGTCGAGGAAGAGGTCGCCGACTCGGGCGGCTGAGCTCAGTCCAGACCGGTCGTCAATTCCTGATATACGCGGCGGACGGCCATCTCCAATCGCGCGGGAGTAGCCCTGGAACCGCCGGTACTGCGGGATGTCGATGCCGGCCACGGCCTGATCCTCCGTGGCGCCCTGCTCGATCTGCACTTCCACCGCCTCGCGTACGTCGAGCAGGATCTGTCGATGGCCCTGCAGGCCGGCCCGGGTCTCGCGGGGATCGTCCGGCAGGAACCCGTGCCCCGGCACGAAGACGTCCGCCTCCAGCGCCGCGGCAGCCTCCAGCGTGCGCAGCCAGTCGCCGGGGTAGCTGTCGCGCGTGTACGGGAACTCCTCGAAGTTGAACACCTCGCTGAGGTAGGCGATGCGGTCCTCGGGGACGAACACGATGCTGTCGCCGCGGGTGTGGGCCCGGCCGAGGTGGAGAATCCGGATCTCCTTGCCGCCGAGGTGGAGCGTGACGCGCTCGCGATAGGTCTGGTCGGGGAGCCGGGCGGCCCGGTTCTCCGGTGACATATCGCCCAGCAGGCCCATCAGGTCCTCACGGTAGCGCTCGTGACCGATGTTGAACGCGTCCCGGTAGACCGCGTTCCCGCCCGTGAACCGGCCATGAAAGGTCGAGGACACCAGGAACCGGACCGGCTGATCCGTTACGCCGGCAATCGCTTGTCGAACCTCCCGCGCAATCTCCTCCGAACCAAGTGCGTCGACGACCACGATCCCCTCGCTCGTGACGATGATCCCGCTGTTGAAGGTCGAGGACACCCCCGGCGTGTCGTCCGTGTGCATGTAGACGTAGTGGCCCGGCTGGATCTGTCTCAGGCCCCCTGCGCTTGCCCCGTCGACGGCCTGTGCCGGCAGCGCTTCGGATCGGGGATGGGGACTCTCCTCGGCCGCGGGGGTGGACAGGCCACAGAGGATCACGACGAGGAGCGCCAGGCAGAGAGCCGGCGTCGCTCCTGCCGGTGCCGGCGAGCGGTGGGGACTGACCATGTGCTGCATGTCGAGAATCTTGCCACGGGCGTCCGGTCGGGCGCCAGACTTTCCGCTACCACGTCGGCAGCTTCGGGACGGCGATGCCCGTCGGGCTGTACTCCAGGCGAGTGCCGGCTTCGGCGGACAGCAGACTCACCAGGAACGGATAGAGCGCCTCCATCCGGAACGCCGTCGACGCCGAGGGCTTCCAGGTGATCTCACCTCCGGCCGAAAAGCCTGCCGCCGCCAGCGGTTCCGGAAGCGTGGGGATATCGGTCACGACGTGCAGGGCCACGTCGCTGTCGCCCTGTCCGTCGGTGATGAACGGCGGCTGGTGGTCGCCGAAGATCAGCGCGATGAATCCGGGTTCGATGCGCTGACGGAACGCCTCGAGCAACAGCTCCCATTCGTAGGCGACGGTCACGAAGTAGTCCCGTTTCCGACCTTGCGGAACCGTGAGCGCGAGCTCCACGTAGTCCGGCCGGGTCTCGATGAACGAGGGTTGCGTCTCTTCCAGCTCCGCTACGTCTTCCGTAATCCGGGGCGGGGGCTCCCACGCAAAGTGCGTGGACACGGCGAAGAAGTGAAGCAGTCGGGGCTGCGGGTTCCGGCTCCAGTGGTTCGTGAACGCGTACTCGAGGGCCCACTGGTCCGGCACGTGACCGAACCCGTAGAAGAAACCGTCGTACGAGAAGTCCTCCCGGATGATCACGTCGTCGTAGTCGTACAGGTCCTCCGCCCAGGTTGCGCCGGGCTGGACGGCCAGCGTGTAGTAGCCGTGGCGCTTCAGGTACGAGATCAGGTGGGGATACCGGCGAGCCATGCGCTTCCAGGCCCAGTACATCGAATGGCTACCGATTTGAATCCCACTCAGCGCCGATGCGGTGCTCATCCAGGACCCGCCGCCGTGCACCGGAGCGGTCACGAAGCGCGTGAACAACGGGAGTTGCAGCTCGTCCAGCGCGCTCTGCACCTGCCGCATCAGCCCCTGTCGTGCGATTCGGTAGTCGTCGTCGGCCCACAGCGTCGCGCCATACGACTCGACTTCGAAGAGAAAGATGTCGGGACGGCGAACCGGCGTCGTCTCTGCCAGGCGGGCCGCGGCCCGTGCGACGGAACCGTCCAGAGTCTCGACGGTGGCCAGCACGTCCTGTGACCGCTGCCAGTTGCGGTGCAGGTGCTTTGCCTGGAGTTGGACGATCGGATCGTCCCGCGATACACCGAACCATGAGAGCGACAGCACGCAGTAGGCGTTGACGACGATGCACCCGATGGCCACCCGCCGCGGACCGCGGCCGGCGCCCCAGCGCCAGACGGCATCGAGATAGCGCGCCACCAAGAACCCGAACCCGGCGACCGCGGCCAGCAGGACCGCGGCGTACACGACGTCGGTCGGTCCCCACGTGTCGCGTACGAAAATCCACGCACTCTCGAGCATGAGAATGTCGTCGAGAAGAGTGCCCGGGCGGTCGAAGAGCTCGTGGATGAAGAGGCTGTACGTCATGAACGCCAGCAGCACGGCGTAGGCGGACCATGCGAGCGCAACCCCGGTCCGGCGCCACCTGCCGGCGAAGTGGCTGACCAGAACCAACGACGAGAAGATGAAGATCCAGTCCGCGCTGACCCGGAAGATGTCCATGTTGTGGCGCCGGACGAACAACTGCATGACGTACTCGTACGTGCTGCGTCCGAGCCCTGACCATCCCCAGTCGTAGTCACCCCGCGGATGTCCCAAGGGAAAGAAAGGCCAGAAGTTGTTCTCGTCTGAAACGAGCAGAAAGAGAGGGACGAACAGCAACAGGTTGAGCGCGACGAACCCCGCCGCTACAGTGGCCCCGGCCGGGAGCGACCGTCTGTACATCCACGAGGGCACGCGGAGCGTCAGGTGGATTTCAGGAATGGATGGTCTCCAGTGAACGCCGGACGGGTGCGGCTCTTTTTCATAGATTGCTATCTCGCTCATTCATAAGGGTTTATGTCCGAGGACACTCCCTCTTCAGTGCGTTTTGAGGGGTGACAGCGTCCGGCGAGCGCCCCATCCGCCTCTTTTCGGGCCGCCGCCCGACCCGACCACGACGCCGGCACGCGCCGGTCCCCCTCAGGCGCGCTCCCTTCTGGACATTCGCGGGGTGCGGCTCTTCATAGAGGATTTTTCGCCCTATTCATGGGCTCTTTTGCCCGCGGATGCGTCTCCCCAGTGGCCATTTCGGGAGGGACATCAAGCAGGCCAGCGCGTACCGGCGTCTTTTCGGCAGCCAGCCGAGCCTCGTCACGGCGCCGAACACCTTCGGTCTTCTCCCCGACAGGCGCGCTCCCTTCTGGACATTCGCGCGGCGTTCTGGTACGGTGCCGTGGGAAGGGAGGCAGGCCTGCGATGGCTGTGACGACAGGATTCCAGGGACGTACATTCGACGTGCCCCGAACCTGCGTCCCGTGCATCGATCCCCCGAGGCGAGCCCCGTGCGCAGCGGCCGATGCTGTCTTCGCGGATGCCAAAGCCTTCCTTTCGTCCAGCGAAGCCCGGCAGATGAGCGAGAGCGAACTCGAACGGGAACTGCACCGGCGGGGCCAGGAGTTGGTGCGCAAGCTCCTGCAAGGACATCGCGACCAACGCAGCCCGAAAGAGGCTGCTGGTCCGGCCGAGGACACCAGCGGTGTCGAGTGCTCGGAGCCGCGCGAGCACGAAAGCCACGCCGAAACGGCCTCCGGCACGATGCAGGTTGTGGGTCTGGGCTGCGCGCGGCGCGGTCACGACGGCTTGCATCGGCTCGATGCCGCGCTGAACCTGCTGCCGGAGCGCTACTGGGTCGAGATGCGCCGCCACGTGACCATCGCGACCGCCTCGCGGGCACCACCGCGTACGCCCTGGAAGCCACCGTGGTACTCGACATCATCCACGTGGCAGCGGCGACGCGGCGTGCGGTGCTCGTCGCCGGCTCATCGAAGGGCCTGTCGGCATTTGGTCCGCGACCCGATGGGAGACGACCGGCGCTCAGCCGCCGCGGGTAGCCGGAGCCTTGATGCGTACTGAGGAAGAACCTGGCCAGCGCGGTGCTGGCGCGCGGCCTGGACAAGCGGCGGTTACGGGAGCGTTGAGCCATGCAAGTTGTTCCCCGCCGCACCGCTCCACCCGCCCCGGCGCCCTATGCGGCGGCGGAGGCTTCTTTCGCGGAGACCAAAGCCTACCTTTCTTCGCGCGAGGCCCTGCAGATGCGTGAGAGCGACCTCGAACGGGAGTTGAACCGGCGTGGTCAGGAGTTGATGCGCAAGCTCCTGCAAGGGCACCTCGACCAACGCAGCCCGGGGGAGGCGGCGGGTCCGGTCGAGGGGGCCGACGGTGTCGAGCGTTCGGAGCGGCGGCTGCACGACCGGCAGTTGGAGACGACCTTCGGGACGGTGGCGGTCGAGCGCCTGGGCTACGCGCATCCCGGTCACGACAGTCTGCATCCGCTCGATGCGTCGCTGAACCTGGCGGCTGAGCGTTACTCGCTCGAGGTGCGCCGCCGGGTGGCGGAAGCGGCCGCATCGCGGTCGTTCGACGAAGCGCTGTTCGAGCTGTCTCGCCATAGCGGGGCCCAGGTGCCCAAGCGTCAGGCGGAACAGTTGGTCGCTCGCGCGGCTGAGGACTTCGACGCCTTCTACGCGGCGCGCCGAGCGGCGGCGGGCGAGCCGGTCCCCGACGAGTCGGTTGTGGTGCTCACCTTCGACGGCAAGGGCGTGGTGCTGCATCACGAGGACCTGCGCGAGGCGGCCGAGAGGCGCCGGCGGCAACGCGAGCAGCTCTCCCCGTTCAACCGCCTGCAGCCGGGCGAGAAGAAGCACTCGAAACGTATGGCAACGGTGGCCGCCGTCTACGCGGTCGCGCCGTTGGTGCGCAGCCCGGAGGATTTCCTGCAGAGCCTGATGCCCCGACAGCCGGCGGCCAAGGCCAAGGCTAAAGCGAAGAATCGGGCCAAGACCCCGGCGGTGCGTCCTCGCCCGGTGGCCAAACGGGTCTGGGCGAGCCTCGAACACGATCCGGCCGAGGTGGTCGCCGAGGCGATGCTGGAAGCCGAGCGCCACGACCCGGAGCGCGTCAAGCGCTGGGTCGTGCTCGTCGACGGCGCCGAGACGCAACTCGCCCTCGTCGAAGCGGGCGCCGCCGCCTACGGCGTCGACGTGACGGTGATACTCGACATCATCCACGTGGTCGAGCACGTCTGGAAGGCGGCGCATGTATTCCATGACGAGGGCAGCCCCGAGTTGGCGTGCTGGGCGTGGACGCGCGTGCGGGACATTCTCGAGGGCAAGGCGAGGCGGGTGGCGGCGTCGATGCGGCGTGCGGCGACCGTCGCCGGCCTCTCGCCCGACACCCGCAAGCCGGTGGATACGTGCGCCGACTACCTGCTCAAGTACGCACCGTACCTGCACTACGACCGCTATCTGGCCGCGGGCTATCCCATTGCCACCGGCGTGATCGAAGGAGCGTGCCGGTACCTGGTCCGCGACCGGATGGAGTTGACCGGAGCCCGCTGGCGGCTGGTCGGCGCCGAAGCGGTCCTGAAGCTGAGGGCGCTGCGAGCCAGCGGCGACTTCGATGCGTACTGGGACTTCCACGAAGCGCGCGAGTACGAGCGGAACCACGCCCAGCGCTACGCTGACGGGATAGCACCGCCGGTCAGCGAGCCGCCCCCATCGCCCTCCTCACCTCGCCTTCGCCGGGTCAAGTAGCTCTTGCCATGCCGCTCGCAGCCCTCCTGGACCCCTCTGGACCGCCGACGCAAAAGAGCCGCACCCACGCCGGACCAGGCTCACGACTATACATCGCCGCGGCGAACCGTACGGCTGGCGCCTTGCCGACACCGCGCTGCGTTTGACCGGCGATGCATGCGGCCCGGCTCTGTTGCTTCCCGCTCAAGATGCCGTCACGGAGCGATGCGTTGCTATTGGTCCGCGGCGTTGGGAACGCCCAGAGGGGCGCCGCGCAGGAAGTCGGTCAGCGACCGGTGCCGCACCCCATCGAAGTCGGCCGGTTGATGCGGGTCCAGGGACAGCAGCACCCGCGGGTAGGCGTCGCGGATCGCGGCGAAGGCGGCGAGCTCGCGTTCGATCGTGGCCGGCGACTCCAGCAGGTAGGCGACCTGCACGTAGTACCGCCCGGACCGCTTCTCGGCCACGAAGTCGATCTCCTCCGCTCCCGCCACTCCCACCGTCACCGTGTAGCCGCGGCGGCGCAACTCCAGGAACACCAGGTTCTCCAGGACGCCGCCGATGTCGCTCTCGCGGTAGCCGATGAAGCCGTTGCGCAGCCCGACGTCGCCCAGGTAGTACTTCTGGTTGACCTGCAGCAGCTTGCGGCCCCGCAGATCGAAGCGCGGGACCGGTGCCAGCAGAAAAGCATCGCCGAGATGGGCCAGGTAGCTGAGCACCGTGTCCACTGCCGTCGTGCGGCGCTGGCTTTTCATCAAATCCGCGATGCGCTTGGCCGACACCAGGCTGCCGACGCTGTCGACCGCGAACCGCGCTATCGCTTCGAACAGCGCGACGTCGCGGATCCGGTGACGCCGGATCACGTCGCGAACGGCGATGGTGTTCACGATGTCCGCCAGCATCTGATCGACGATCGGGTCGCTCAGGTCGGTGTGCAGCAGGCCGGGAAGACCCCCGATGCGCAGGTAGAGACGGAAGAGAGCCGCGTCGTCGAGTGATCCGCCCGTGTGCTGCCGGTACAGGTCGCCGAACTCGCGCAGCGTGAGCGGGAAGACCTGGAGCGTGACGTAGCGGCCGGCGATCAGCGTCGCCAGCTCAGCCGACAGGAGCGTGGCGTTGGAGCCGGAGATCACCACCTGCGTGTGCTCCTGGCCGTTCAGCGAGGCGACCGCGCGCTCCCAGTCCTGGATCTGCTGCACCTCGTCGACGATCACCACGCGCGGCTCGTCGCGGCGCGTTGTCGACTCCACCAGTTCGACCAGATCGCGGGCCGTGCGCACCGGCTCGAAGTCGAACGACTCCTTGTCGACGTAGACGACCTGCCGCTCGCTGCGCAGAGACGCGGCGAACTGCCGGAGAAGCACGCTCTTGCCGGCGCGCCGGATGCCCGTCACCGCCGTTATCACGGGGGCATCGAGGAACCGCCGGAGCCGGTCGAGGTAGTGCCTTCGCTGGATCTTCCATCTGATGTACTCGAACTAAACAGTTATTTGGAGTGTAGTTCGATCATAAACGAAATATATCCTGCAGATGCACTCGCCCAAACGCACGAAGGCCCGGCCAGCGTGCCGGGCCCATCGTGCGAGGCGACAAGAGAATGTGGACTCAGGCGTCGGACGTCAACGACAGCGGCTCGTGCTCCAGGGCGACCCGGCCCGTGCTGTCGCCGAAGCTCTCCGCCGGCACCCCGGCCTTGTCCAGCAGGCCCAGCAGCAGGTTCGCCATGGGCGTCAGCTTCGCGAACCTTATGTGGCGACCGCCTTTCAGCCGCCCGGCCCCGCCCCCGACCAGCACCAGCGGCAGATTCTTGTGGTTGTGCAGGTTCCCGTTGCTCATCCCGCTGCCGTGCAGCACCATCGAATGGTCCAGCAGGCTTCCGTCCCCGTCGGGCGTGGCGGCCAGCTTCTCGACGAAGTAGGACAGCAGCTCGACGTGGTAGGTGTTGATCGCGGCGATGGAGGCGATCTTCTGCGGGTCGTCCTGGTGATGGGAGACCGCGTGATGGCCTTCGTTGACGCCGATCCAGGGGAAGGTGCGGGCGCTCTGCTCGCGGCCGAGCTGCAGGCTGAAGACGCGCGTGATGTCGGCCTGCCAGGTCAGCAGCAGCAGGTCGAGCAGCAGCCGCGCGTGCTCGTCGTAGGTCTCCGGGATGCCGACGGGACGATCGGGGAGCGCGAGGGTGGATTCACCCGCCTGCGCCTCGGCCCGCTGGATGCGCCGCTCGACCTCGCGCACCGCGTCCACGTACCGACCCACGCGGACACGGTCGCTCGCGCCGAGCGAGTTGACCAGCCGCGCCATGTCCTCGGTGACCGAGTCGAGGATGCTCCGGTCGCGCCGCATCTCGGCCCGCCGCTCGTCGACCGTGCCGCCGTCCCCGAACAGCCGCTCGAACACCATGCGGGGGTTGTTCTCCATCGGCAGCGGCGTGGTGGGCGACGACCAGGACAGGCTGTTGACGTAGACGCAGTTGTAGCCGTTGTCGCAGTTCCCGACGAGGAAGCTGTTCTCCAGGGTGAGCTCCAGCGACGGCAGCCGGGTGTCGCGGCAGAGCTGCCGCGCGGCGATCTGGTCGACCGTGGTGGCCAGCCGCACGTCGGCGCCCTCGGTCATCTTCGGGCGCGCCGCGCTGAGCCAGCTCGCGTTGGAGCGCGTGTGCTCCGCGTTGCCGTCGGTGCCGTTCCCCTGCGCGTTCCTGTGCTCCATGTTGGTGAGCACCAGGGTCTGCGCCTTCACCGGATCGAGCCTCTGCAGGATCGGCGAGAGCTCCAGGGGGCCGCCCGCGCCCCGCGGCGTCCACGTGTTGAAGCCTTCGGGCGCCCACGACACCGACCCGTGCGGGAAGTATATGAAGCCGAGCCGGCGGACCGGATTCGCCGCGGTCCGCGCGGTGGCCGAGAGCGCCGGGACCATCGAATCCAGCAGGGGCAGGGCGAGCGTCGCGCCGGCGCCCCGGATGAACGTTCTGCGCGGCAGGCACTTCCTGGTGATGAACATCGGTTCGATCTCTTTCAGCGGGTTCTCAGCGGGAAGCCACGGTAACCGTGGCCGGGGCGTCGCCGGACGGCGGCCGTCTCATCTGGAACGGCGTGCTCTTCACGATGCCGAGGACGATGGACGAGAAGCGGTAGTCGTCGCCCGCCGATTCACGCTCGATGGCGCGCACCGCCGGCTGGTCGTAGTGCTCGACGGCCCGGCCGAGCGCGTAGGTGAGGAGCCTTTCGGTCAGCGTCCTGACGAACTGGTCCGCGCGGCTCACCAGAGCCTGCCGCAACCCGGTCACGCCGTCGAAAGTCGTCCCGTCGGGGAACGACCCGGAGGCGTCGATCGGCGCGAAGCCGTCGGTTCGCGTTCGCCAGCGCCCGATCGCGTCGAAGTTCTCCAGCGACAGCCCGACCGGATCCATGAGGGCGTGACAGGCCGCGCAGGCGGGGTTGCGCCGGTGCTGCACCATGCGCTCGCGCATCGAGAGCACGGCGTCCGACTTCTCCTCGCTCAGCGGCGGCACGTTGGGGGGCGGCGGCGGCGGCGGCGTTCCCAGGAGGTTCTCGAGAATCCATTTGCCGCGGACCACCGGCGACGTGCGCGTGGCGTACCCGGTGACGGCCAGGATGCTGCCCTGACCCAGAAGGCCGCCGCGGGGGCTGTCCGGCGGCAGCGTGATGCGCCGGAAGTGGCTGCCGTAGATGCCCGGGATGCCGTAGTGCTTCGCCAGCCGCTCGTTCACGAACGTGTAGTCGGCGGTCAGCAGATCCAGCGCGCCGCGGTCCTCGCGCACGATGCTCTCGAAGAACAGCTCCGTCTCCCGGCGCAACGCCCGCCGCAGGGTCTCGTCGAAGTCCGGGAACACGATGAAGTCGGGTGAGACCGCGGGGAGATTGCGCAGGTAGAGCCACTGCGCCGCGAAGTTGGTGACCAGCGACTCCGCACGCGGATCGGCCAGCATGCGCCGTACGTGGGATTCCAGCACCGCCGGAACTCTCAGCGTCCCGTCGGCCGCCGCCGCGATCAGCGCGTCGTCCGGGAGGCTGCTCCAGAGGAAGAACGAGAGCCGGGAGGCCAGCTCCAGATCGCTCACGAGATACGGCTCGTCCGCGTCGAGGTTCTCCGGATCGCGCTCGACCCGCAGCAGGAACTCCGGGCTGACCAGCAGGCGACGGAGCGCCATCTCGATGCCGGACTCGAAGTCCCCGTTGTCCCTGCCCTGCCGGTAGAAGCCGACGAGAAGAGCGACGTCCGCCGCGGTCACCGGCCGGCGGTACGCCCGGCGGGCCAAAGTCGAAAGGATCTGCGTCGCGCAGGTGATCTCGGTCGCCGGCGTCGTATCCGGCCGGCAGGTGAAGATGCGCCGCCGGCTCGGCGTGTCGCCCGGACCGCTGGCGTCGAATGGTCCGGTGACCGAGATCGAGTACACGTTGGGCTGCGTTCGCTGATCGCCGCCGACGGTGATGTGCACCTTCAGGAACGGCTGGCGGTGACGCTCGACCAGGCCGGGATGCTGCTCCACGAACGCGGCGCCCACGACGTGCGGACCTGCCGTCACCGGCATGCGGACCGCCAGGTCGGCATCGGCCGGCCGGTCGACGGGCTGGTACTGGACGGACTGCCCCGGCGTGCGACGCGGCCTGGGCGTGACCGTCATCACCCGCACCGGCTCGCCGTCGAGCGTGATCACGACGTCGTGAGGTTGCTGCAGGCCACCGACCCGGTTGGTGTTCCAGCTCTTGCCCAGCTCGACCCGCAGCTCGTACTCGGCGTCGACCGGAAAGGTGTAGCGGACCGTCGTGCCGCCGCGCGTGCCGAACGGCAGCCCCTCGACGTGCCCGGTCTGGTTCAGGTCCGAGGGGACGATGAACGTGTCGGCCACCGGCGAGCGCACCGGAGCGCCGACCGCGAGCCGACTGATCTTGCGGGCAGCCGACAGGTAGCGCTCCAGCCGGCCGGGGTCGAGTCCGCCGAGGCTGACGTTGTCGAAGCCGGCGCTCGAGTCGTCCGCCGGCAGCAGTGCGGCGACGTCGACCTCCAGGTCGAGCAGGTCGCGGATCGCGTTGCGGTACTCGGTGGCGTTGAGCCGGCGCAGCGCGTTGCTGCGGCCGGGATTGGGGTTGGCGGTCGCGGCGCGGTCGAGCTCCGCCTCCAGGTACCCGGTCAGGCCCGCGTGGGTCTTGGAGTCGGGTCTCGGGCGTCCCGCGGGCGGCATCATTCCGGCGCGGAGCTTGCCGACGACCTTCTCCCAGATCTCGGCGTGGTCGCCGACCCGCGTGACGTCGACCGTGTCGAGCGCCAGTCCGGCGACGCGCAGGCTGTCGTTGTGGCAGGTGACGCAGTAGCGGTCGAGCAGCACGCGCTCGGCCGCGCCGTCCGCGGACTGTCCCGCCGCTACAGCGAGAGCGGGGCCCAGAAGCACCAACACAACGGCGATCGGAAGGCGTAGGCTGCTCATTGGCGGCGATGCTCCGCTCGACGGGCCGAAGAGTGAATCGGGCAGTTTATCACCGGACGGCGGCGGCCGGGCTCGCCGGGAGCATTCGCAACCGTTCCGTCCGTGGCCGTGCGGGAGGAATCGGCTCCCCACTCACGGTAGGATGGACGCAACCGGAGGTCCTGTATGCGCGCGATGACACAAGTACTGCGCCCGCGGCTGTCTGCGGTCGCGATTCGGTCGACGACCGGTATAGCAGCCCGTGGCGAAAGCCCCGCTGCATTCGAGCGGCGATGCATCCCGCCTGGACTGCGTTGTTCCTCGGTCGAATATGCCCAATATGCTCCCTCGTCGCGCCTTGCCACGCGGGCGCCTCGCCGCTCTCGGCGCGACGCGGCGTTCCACCACGGGCTGCTGGCCCTGGTTCTGGCGCTGGGGTCGGCGTCGGGAGCGGCCGGCGCGGGTCTCGACCTGCCGCTGATCGAGGCTGTCAGGCAGGGCGACGCAGCCGCCGTGCGCGCGCTGCTCGACGATCCGGTCGACGTGAACGCCCGGGAGGCCGGCGGAGCCACCGCGCTCCACTGGGCGGTGCGCGCGGATCGTCTGGACCTGGCGGAGTTGCTGATCACGGCCGGAGGCGACGTGACGGCCGCCAACGCCTTCGACGTGACGCCCCTCTCGCTCGCCGCCGTCAACGGCAGCGCGGAGATGCTCGCGGCGTTGCTCGCGGCGGGAGCCGACCCGAACGTCGCGATGGCGGGCAGCGAGGCGGCCATCCTGACCGCGGCCCGCACCGGGCGGACGGATGCGGTTCGCATGCTTGTCTCCCACGGCGCCGACGTGAACGCGGCGCAGGCGGCGGGGCAGACCGCGCTGATGTGGGCGGCGGCCGAGGGTCACGTGGAGACGATGCAGGCGCTGATCGAGGCGGGGGCGTCGGTTGCGGCCCGCACGGTGGTGCCGGAGACTCCGCTGCGCACCGGGCTGGAGGGACCCGCTCCGCACGGCTTCACCGCGCTGCTGTTCGCGGTGCGGGCCGGACACATCGACGCCGTCGACGTGCTCCTCGACGCGGGCGCCGACGCCGACGACAAGCTGCCGGACGGCATGAACACGGTGGTGCTCGCCGCCACCAACGCGCACTGGGAGCTGGGCGTCCAGCTTGTCGACCGGAGCGCCGACCCCAACGGCGCGGAGCAGGGCTGGACGGCTCTCCACGCCATGACCTGGGTACGCATGCCCAACTTCGGCTTCAATCCGCCGGGGCCGGTGACGACCGGCTCGATGGACAGCCTCGCCTTCGCGCGGGCGCTGGTCGAGCGCGGCGCTGAGGTGAACGCCCGCATGACGGCCGAGCCGCGGAACGGCTACCGCAACGCGTTGAACCGCATGGGAGCGACTCCGCTGCTGATGGCCGCCCGTCTGGCCGACGCACCGCTGATGCGCGTGCTCCTCGAGCTGGGGGCCGACCCCGCGATTCCCAACGAGGACGGGACCACCCTGCTGATGGTGGCGTCCGGTGTCGGCATTCACTCGCCCGGAGAGGACCCGGGCACCGAGGAGGAAGCGCTGGCCTGCGTCGAGCTGGCTCTGGAGCTGGGCGGCGACCCGAACGCGATGGACGACGTCGGCGAGACCGCGTTGCACGGGGCGGCCTACCGCGGCGCCAACTCCATCGTCGATCTGCTGGTCGAGCACGGGGCGAACACGTTCGACGTCGAGAACGCCTCGGGTTGGACGCCGTTGCGGATCGCGCAAGGGGTCTTTCGGACGGCAACCTACAAGGAGGCCCCGCACACCGCTGCGCTTCTCGCCGAGCTGATGGCTGCGCGTGGGCCGCAGTCCCAGCCGTAGCCGCCGGGCCACGCCCGTGGAGAGGCGGCCTGCGGCGGTCAGCCTGCCTCGTTGTTGCGGTCCTGTCGGCCGCGCAGGCACGCGACTTCCTCGGCGAGCCGGTCGAGCCGCCGCGCGATGCCCTCGTGTGCGGTCTGGTTCTCGGCCTTGAATTCCCGCAGTTCTGAACCGCTCTCGACTTTGAAGTCCTTCATTTCGGCCTTGAAGTCCCTCAACTCTGAACGGACCGTGGTCAAGGTGACCCCCAGCCACACGAGTACCCCAACCAGGCTCACTCCAACCACCGGGCCGTCCAACGCCAGCAACCGCAACACATCGGCCATAGGTCTTCACGATACCACCTGGTCCACGTGATTGCCAGATGCTCCGCCGCGCGACGGCAACCGCGGGCCGTCGCCCGGGAGGAATGCTCCGCCGTCGTCTTCGGCAGGGGGGACTACTGCGGGGAGGCGGCAGGAGGTACGTCTTCGCCGGTCGTTCCGAGGTCACGGAGCAGCGCAACCGTGTCGGACGTCGCCACGCCGAGCGGAGTCTGGCCGCGTGCATTCCGCGCGTCGAGGGCCGCGCCCCGCTCGGCCAGCAGCCGGATGACGTCGGAGAGCCCGCGGGACGCCGCGAGATGCAGGGCCGTATCGCCGCTCTCGATCTGCGCGTTCACGTCCGCGCCCATGTCGAGCGCAAGCGCTACCGCCTGGAGGGTGCGGCGTCCCTCTTCGTCGGGATCGGGCGGCTGGATCCCGAAGCGGCCGCGCGTCGTACCGCCCTGGATCGCCGCCGTCACCGCCGTCTCGCCGTCCTTGACGACCCGCGGATCGGCACCATGCTCGGAGAGGACGCGCATGATCTCCGGCTCCCGGAATCGGGCGGCCAGCCAGAACGGTGTCGCGCCGATCATGGCGTGTCGCAGCGTCCAGTCGGCGCTCACGCGGCGCGCCGGCGTACCGCGCTCCAGGACTGCATCCGGGTCGGCCCCGTGCGCGAGCAGCGTGCGGACCAGCCCGAGGTCGCCCCGCAGAACGGCCGCGTGCAGCGCGGAGTAGCCCGCGCCCGCCGCGCCCGGGTCCGCGCCCGCCTCCAGCAGAAGAGCCGCCAGGGTTCCGTGGCCGCTGTGCGCCGCCACCACCAGCGCGCTCGTGCCGCTCGCCGCCGCGTCGTCGACGTCGGCGCCCGCCGCCAGGAGCAACCGCGCCGACTGCAGGTCGCCCTGCCGCGCCGCGAACAGCAGCGGGGCGTAGCCGCCCTGCATCACCTCGAAGACGCCGCGCGGGTCGGCGTTGCCGGCGGAGCTGACGACCTGGGGATAGGCGTTCGAGCGGTCGTTCACGCCGGCGCCGTGCTCCAGGAGCACCCGGACCACCTTCGGATGCCGCTGCGATACCGCCCACATCAGAGCCGTCTGCCCGTGCGCCCCTTCCCGCGCGTTCGCGTCCGCCCCGTGCGCCAGCAGCAGGCGCGCCCCGCCGGCGTTGCCGGTGCGCGCCGCGGTCATCAGCGGCGTCTCGCCCGAGGGCAGGGCGGCGTCAGGGTCGGCTCTGGCGTCGAGGAGCGCCTCGACCAGGGCGGCGCTGCCGTTGTTGCAGGCGAGCCACACCGGGGTCACGCCGAGGTCGTTGGCCGCTCCGACGGTCGCTCCGGCGGCGAGCAGCAGGCGCGTCGTCTCCAGGTCGTCGCGGTAGACCGCCCAGTGCAGCGCGGTCGCGCCGTCGCCCTGCGGCTGGTCGACGTCTGCGCCTTCTTGCAGAAGCGCCTGCAGCGCTGCGGAGTCCTGCCGCTTGGCCGCGTCGGCCACGGGACTCGGCGCGGTATGGATCTGGCCGGCCGCCGGGGTAGCGCGCAACAGCAGGCTGAGCGCAGCGCAGAGCATTCCTTCGCCACGGCGCGTTCGGTTCATCGAGGTCATGCTGCGCGGGGAGCCGGCAGGAGCGCAGGTTGCGTGCCCGGACGGTGGTGGATCCACGGCCGGTGCGCATCGGCCGGATGCCGACGGCGTGGGACTCTGGCGTCCGGTGCGGGAGAAGGGACGGGGGACGATCCTGCGCAGCGCGCCGAGATCCGACGCCTTCACTACGGCGAATGCTGCGAGGTCGGGACCGTTGCGGCGCGGCTCGGCGTCCACGGTGAGACGGTCCATGCCGCGGTGGTGGAGCACGAGTTGGGCTGTGTCCGCTACGGCGTGTGTAGATCCGGCGCCGTCGACCTGTATCGGGCGTTCATCGGCGACACCCTGGCGCAGCGCCTCCGCCTGCGCGCCCCGCGGAGTGACGAGCTGGTCCGGCAGCGCGGCTGTCCAGGTTCGGTCGTCTGGATCCACCGCCGCGTCGAGCGCCGGCGGCTCGAGTCCGGCCGCCGCGTCGATCTTGAGATGGCCACCCTGCAGCCGGCGGTCGACCGGGGCACCTTCAGCAAGGCCCGCCACGGACAGGGCGTGCGCCTGCTCTTTGGAGGCGTCATGTTTCTCGGTTGCCTGCGCGCCGGCAGGTGGCCGGTCGCGGTCGAGAACGGCCTGCACGTAGACGCGCGTCTGTGCGTATGGCGGGATGCCGTTGTAGCGTCGCACGGCGCCGGGCCCGGCATTGTAGGCGGCCAGGGCGAGCACGGTCCCGAACTCGTCGGTGAGGCGGCGCAGGTAGGCGACGCCGGCGTCGACATTCTGTCGGGGGTCGA
The DNA here is from genome assembly GCA_965222905.1 of Vicinamibacterales bacterium. Classification (GTDB taxonomy): domain Bacteria; phylum Acidobacteriota; class Vicinamibacteria; order Vicinamibacterales; family UBA8438; genus WTFV01. The sequence continues at coordinate 3,131,078 of OZ244976.1, forward strand.
AGGCATCGGAGACGCCGAGGTTGCGCTGCGTACCCGGCATCAACTGCATCAGGCCCTGGGCCCCGGCGGGCGATTGCGCGGTTGCGCGGTACCCGGACTCGACGGCGATGACGGCATGCACCAGGTCGGGGTCGACGCCGTGCCGCTTGGCGGCCGCGTCGACGATGTCGGCGAACGGCCGCTTGGCGGCCTCGGCCGGGTGCGCGAGGAAGCCGGCAGCGACGGCGAGCAGCAGGAACACGAGGCAACGGAAGGGGCACCAGGGCGGCGGCATGGCGAACGCGCAACATACCACATCGAGGGCCGTACGCCTCACTCAGCACTGAGGCCTGCGGCAAAGCTCACCACCCTGTTCGTGCGCTCGGCGTCAACCGCTAAAGGTGAGCGAGTACACGGCCAGGGCGGCGTCGGTCCCCGGGGGAACGTTGACCGGGAGCGCCGTTCGGCTGCAGTGTCTCGCGGGGAGGGGGGCGCCACCGCGCCCGCACGGCCCGCTAGCGTGTATTTCTGCACGAATCTGGTCGGTACCCTTGTCTTTGGTGGCGTTTCCACCATGTCACCATGTGGCCACTACTGCAGTGTGACATTCCCACGCTTCGGCTCCGCGGGAGCGATCTCCGGCTTGCCCTCGCGGGCGAAGAGCATGTTGAACGCCTCCCCGCAGATCGCGTGCAGCGTCGTGCCGCGGTCGAGCGCCAGCCGCTTGAGCTCGTCCCGGACAATCGCCGGCACGTGCACCGTCAGCGACACCGTGCCCACTCGGCTGGGCGGGACGACCGACGACGACGAACGGGGGGGCACCCGGGCCGGCCTCGGCCGGCTGCCCGCGACGTTCCGAAGTGACGTACTCAGGTCCGGCCTTTTCGGCATCTTGCCTCCTCCGAGGGAAGTGCTTCCAGCCCTGCCTGCCGCATGATCCAGTCCGCCACGTCGCGGGCCTCCGCCGCCGCAGTGCTCGCCGGCATGAACTCGGCAGCGACGAGACCCATTGCCACGGCGTCTCCAACTGCGGCCCGCTGCCCGAGGGTGTGCGGGCAGACCACGATTCCGAACTCCTCGAGCGCCGCCCGTGTCTGCGCAGCGCGCCGGCCGCGCGGCGGCGTCGCGTTCAGCACCGCGACGACGGGCCGCCCACCCGCCAGCGTCACCACCTGTTGGCTCGTCGGCACCGTCTCGATATCGAACATCAGCGGCCGGCAGGGAATGACGACAAGGGAAGAGACACGCGCGGCCTCCAGGGCGGCCGTCTCGAGCCGCGCCGGCGTGTCGATCACGACCAGGTCGACACCCTCCGCGGCGGCCGTCTCCAGCGCGCGCCCCAGTCTGGCCGGCTGCGCATCGACCACCAGCGGCGTTGAGGCCCCGCGCCGATCGCCCCACTTGCACGCCGTGGCCTGCGGATCGATATCCAGCACCACGGCCGTCCGTCCCGCCTGCTCCGCGGCCACCGCGAGCGTCAACGCCAAGGTCGTCTTGCCGGTTCCGCCCTTTTGAGCGACGAGCCCAATCGTCAGCACCATGTGGATTATACAACATGGCACCATGTCCCGGGCGGTACTCAATTACGTACAATGGAAGGTCATGAGTGACAGCCTGTTCGACTCCTTCGCCGCCGCCGCCCGCACGGGACTTCTTGCCCATCGCGGCATCGAGAACCGTTCGGACGCTGACTTCAAGGAACTCGCGTCGGATGTCTTCCGCGTAGCTGCGGCCATGTGCCAGTACCGCGAGACCGTCGGCGCGGCCGCGCGCAAGGAGTTCTCTCCAGTGCTCTCGGAAGCCACCCGACGGTAACCACGACGCGACGGTCGAAGCCGCCCATCAGGGCAACCACGACCACAAGCGGGAGGGGCGGCGACGGAACGCCGCTCCCGCTCCAGTGGCGTAGGAAGTGGCGCACCAGATCGCGAATCGTCACATCCCCGGTAGGCCCGCGCGCCTCGAACCGCACGCAGTTGGCGATCCGGATCTGCAGCTCGAGCGTGTCCTCGATGGACACGACGCGGCTCCGCTCCGGAAGCGCGTTCAGCAGCGTCGTCTTGCCCGAGCCGGTGCCGCCGGCGATCCGCGTCTCCTCGTCGTTGAGCTGGAAGGTCGCCTGCGCCGAGGCCGGGAAGTCCGGATTCGCCAAGAACGGCCGCGTCGGCATTCCGCCCAACTACGCCCGTTCAGCCGCTCTACTGCGCAGATTCCCGGCGCCGCTTCCGGCCGTTGACAACGCTGCGGCCATCGGTGACCATCAGCGCAACGAGGTCGTGATGAGACAGCGCCCGTCACTCTGCTTTTTCGTCTGCGTCGCGATGCTCGGCATCGTGGCGGCCGACTTGGCTGCGGGCGGCTCCCCGGTGCAGACCGGTGCGGAGCCAGTCGTTGCCGCGGTAGCCGCCGCGCCGCACCGGGCGTTGCTCGACCGCTACTGCGTCACCTGTCACAACGAACGGCTGCGCACGGCCGGGCTCGCGCTCGACGCGCTCGATCTCACCACCGTCGGAGAGAGCGCACGCTTCTGGGAGCAGGTCATCAAGAAGTTGAGCGTGGGGGCGATGCCCCCGCCGGGCCGCCTCCGCCCCGCGCGCGCCGAGGTCGAGGCGCTGGTCGGCTACCTGGAGACCGAGCTCGATCGCGCCGCCGCCGCGAACGTGATGGTGGGCCGGACCGAGACCTTCCATCGCCTCAACCGGGCGGAGTACCGGAACGCCATACGCGATCTGCTGCAGGTCGAGGTGGACGTGTCGGCGCTGTTGCCGGCCGACGACGCCGACGTGCACGGCTTCGACAACATGGCGGCGGTCCTGTCGGTCTCGCCAGCGCTGCTGGAGCGGTATCTCTCGGCGGCGCGGCGAATCAGTCGGCTCGCGGTCGGCATCGCGCCGCCCGTGCCGAGCGTCGAGACCCACCGCATCCCGCTGCTCAAGTACCAGGACGAGCGGCTGAGCGAGGACCTGCCCTTCGGCTCGCGGGGCGGCATCGCGATCCGGCACCGGTTCCCGGTCGACGGGGAGTACTCGATCAGGCTGCGCCTCCAGCGCACCTACACCGACTACATCCGCGGACTCGGCACACCGCAGGCGCTCGACGTCCGGGTGGACGGCGTGCTGCTCGAGCGGTTCACCGTCGGGGGCGAGGCGCCGCTCCACGCCACCGCCGCGCCGGCGAGCTTCGCCGGGAACACGCCGCTGTTCGGGCATCCCGACTGGGAATCGTACGTGCTGGGGGCCGACGAGGACCTGGAGGTCATCTTCCGGGCCGCCGCGGGCGAGCGGGTGGTCGGCGTCTCGTTCCAGCGCAAGCACTGGGAGGCCGAGGGTCCGCTGCAGCCGCGGCAGACCGGCTTTCCGCTTGCGATCAACGAGCGGTGGCAGGGCAACGCGGCGGTGGACAGCGTCGAGATCGGGGGGCCGTACGCGATCGAGGGCCCCGGCGACACGGCCAGCCGCCGGGCGATCTTCAGTTGCCACCCGGATCGGGGGGACGCGGCGGGCGCCTGCGCCCGGGAGATCCTCTCCCGGCTGGCGCGGCGGGCCTGGCGCCGACCCGTCACCGAGCGCGACCTCGACGTGCTGCTCGACTTCCACGAGGGCCGCCGGCGCACCGACGGCTTCGAGGCGGGCATCCAGCTCGCCCTGCAGCGCCTGCTCACCGATCCGGAGTTCCTGTTCCGGGTCGAGAGCGACCCCGTGGACATGGCCCCGGGCTCGATCTATCCGGTAGGCGACCTGGAGCTGGCGTCGCGGCTGTCGTTCTTCCTGTGGAGCAGCATCCCCGACGACGAGCTGCTCGACCTGGCCGTCGTCGGCGGGCTCCGAGAGCCGGACGTGCTGCGCGGGCAGGTACGCCGCATGCTTGCCGACCGGCGATCCTCTGCCCTGGTCGACAACTTCGTCGGGCAATGGCTGCTGCTGCGCAACATCCCGACCGTCACGCCCGACCCGAACCTGTTCCCGACCTTCGACGAGAACCTGCGCGAGGCCTTCCGGCGCGAGTCGGAGCTGTTCGTCGAGAGCGTCATGCGCGAGGACCGCAGCCTCGTCGACCTGCTCGCCGCCGACTATACCTTCGTCGACGAGCGGCTCGCCGAGCACTACGGCATCCCCGGCGTCTACGGCAGCCGGTTCCGGAAGGTGCGCCTCGGCGACCAGCGGCGCGGCGGCCTGCTCGGCCACGGCGGCCTGCTCACCGTCACTTCCTATCCGAACCGCACCTCGCCGGTGCTGCGGGGCAAGTGGGTGCTCGAGAACCTGCTCGGCGCGCCGCCTCCGCCGCCCCCGCCCGACGTGCCGTCGCTGCCGGACCGCGGCCGCGGCGGCGAGCCGGCCACCATGCGAGAGTTGCTGGAGATGCACCGCGAGAACCCGGTCTGCGCCGGGTGCCACGCGCCGATGGACCCGCTGGGGTTCGCGCTCGAGAACTTCGACGCCATCGGGAGCTGGCGGACCACCGACGCGCACGAGCGGATCGACGCCTCGGGCGTCATGCCGACCGGGGACGCGTTCGAGGGGCCGTCGGGGCTGCGGACGCTGCTCGTGAGCAACCCGGAGCCGCTGGTCAGGACCGTCACCGAGAAGCTGCTGGCCTACGCGCTCGGCCGCGCCGTCGAGTACTACGACCAGCCGACGATCAGGAAGATCGCGCGGGACGCCGCGGCGACCGACTACCGCTGGTCGTCCATCGTCCTCGGCATCGTCGAGAGTCCGGCGTTCCAGATGCGGAGCACAGGATCATGATCATCACCAGGAAAGCGATCCCCCGGCGCACGGTCCTGCGCGGCCTCGGCGCCGCGCTGGCCCTCCCGCTGCTCGACGGCATGGTGCCGGCGCTCTCGGCGCTCCGCCGCACGCCCGCGGCCGGGATGCGCCGCTTCGGCGTGGTCTACGTGCCGAACGGGATGGCGATGGAGTACTGGACGCCGGCCGCGGAGGGCGCGGCGTTCGACCTGACGCCGATCCTCGAGCCGATGGAGCCGCACCGCGAGCACGCCCTGGTGCTGACCGGCCTCAACCCCGGACCCGGCGGGGGCGCCCACGCCGGCGCGTCCACCAAGTTCCTGACCGGCGTGCCGGGCAGGAAGACCGACGGGGCGGAGATCCACGCGGGGCCGTCCATCGATCAGTTGCTCGGCTGGGAGCTGGGCCAGTACACGGAGCTCTCCTCGCTGGAGCTGGCCCTCGACGGCCGCGACTTCGCCGGCTCGTGCGACGCCGGGTTCAGTTGCGCCTACACCAACACCATCTCGTGGCGGTCGCCGACCACGCCGCTCCCGATGGAGAACGACCCGCGGGTGGTGTTCGAGCGCCTCTTCGGCGACAGCGGCAGCACCGACCCGGCCGTCCGCCGGGCGCGGCGCGACGAGGACCGCAGCATCCTCGACTCGGTGACCGACAAGGTCCGCGACCTGCAGGCCGCGGTCGATCCGGAGGACCGGCACAAGATCGACCAGTACCTCGAGGCCGTGCGGGACGTGGAGCGGCGCATCCGGAGAGCCGAGGAGCAGAGCGCGCGGGACGTGCCGCTGGTGCGTCAGCCGGCCGGCGTGCCGGCCACGTTCGAGGAGCACATGCGGCTGATGTTCGACCTGCAACTGCTCGCCTACCAGACCGACCTGACGCGCGTCGTCAGCTTCATGGTGGGACGCGAGATCAGCGGCCGGACCTACAACGCGATCGGCATCCCCGACGCACACCACCCGCTGTCGCACCACCTCGACGACCCGGTGAAGATCCTCACGATGTCGAAGATCAACACCCACCACGTCGCGCTGTTCGCGGAGTTCGTCGAGAAGATGCGGGCGACGCCGGACGGGGACGGCTCGCTGCTCGACCACACCCTGCTCGTCTACGGCGCCGGGATGTCGAACTCCAACGCCCACGCGCCGATCGACCTGCCGATCATGCTGGTCGGCGGAGCCGGCGGCGGGCTGCGGGGCGGCCGCCACGTCCGCTACTCCAAGGAGACGCCGATGGCCAACCTGCTGGTGGCCGTCATGGACGCGATGGGCGTTCCGATGGAGCAGGTGGGGCGCAGCACCGGCAGGCTGGACGTGCCGTCGCTGGCGTGAACGAGGCTCCGCGAGTCGCGGTATCTGGCTACCCAGGTTGTCAACCACGAACCGCGCGACGCGAAGACGAGATCCCGCGTCGGCCGTCACGCTGCGCGGGCAGAACCATCCGCGATCTGAAGCTCCAGAGATACGAATGCCTCTCCCACGCCAACAGAAAGCAATCTACTACGTCGGCCTCAAGATCGAGAACGCGCGTTGCTTTACGGAAACCCAGGACCTGCGCCTTGTCGACTCGAACGGCTGTCCAGCGCGTTGGACCCTGCTCGTGGGCGAGAACGGCGTCGGTAAGACGACTCTCCTGCAGTGTCTGTCATGGATGCGCCCGACCCCGTACTACCCGCCTGATCAGGCCTGGCAGGCAGGCATCCAGCCATTGCTGCACGACCAGGATCCTCCCATCATGGCCAGGTTGCTCCGTGATGGTGCCCGTCGCACGGCTCTACAAGCGGAGATGGTCGAAGTCCCTGACCTGGCGTCGTGCCGTTTGTCTACCCCCTGCGTGAGAACCGGCATCGAGCTGGATGCAGAAGACAACGAGTTCGCGGGCGCGCGGCTGACCCAAGGGCTAAACGAGCCCGCGACGACGGTAGAGCCGTTCGTCATTACCTACGCGGCAAATCGCTATATGGGTCATCAGAATGCCGACGAGCTGTCCGACTCTGAACCGGTTGATCTGCTGCGCACAGATCGCACGGAGCTTGTCGATGCTGCTGATGTGCTATCACAGCTCGACTACTCGGCCCTCAAAGGCAACGCGAAGTCGAAAGCTCGTCTGGACGGTATGAAAGGAGCGTTGGCGGAGATCCTCCCTTTCATCGATGCGGCCGGCGACATCGATATACAGGACCCGGAGGAACCTGGTGGCGGAATCCGATTTCGAACCCGGAGCGGGAACGTCCCGCTGTATGGCCTGAGCCTCGGCCACCGCACCGTTACCGCGTGGACCGTCGACCTGGCATGGAGGCTGTTCAGGCGGTATCCGGACAGCCCGAAGCCGCTCGAGGAGCCGGCCGTGGTGTTGATTGACGAGATCGACCTGCACCTTCATCCTCGTTGGCAGCGCAGGATCATGGCGCAGTTCTCGCATCACTTCACGAACGTCCAGTTCGTTGCTACGACACACAGTCCGCTGATGATCACCTCGATGAGAGACGTCAACGTAGCCGTGCTCAAACAGCCGGAGGCTGGCGATCACGTTGTCATCGAGAACGATCCGGAGATCGTCGAGGGGTGGCGCTTCGACCAGATTCTGGTCGGTGTCTTCGGACTCGAGACCGCGAGATCGCTGCGAGTCGAGGAGCTCATGAGGGACAGGGAGAAACTACTCGGAAAGAACTCTCTCACCCCGCAAGACAGTGAACGCCTGCGGATCATTGCCGATAAACTCTCTTTACTGCCTACGGCGGAGCGTCCGGAGGACCAGGCAGCGATGGAGATCATTCGGCAGGCGGCGGCAAATATTCGGGCCCGGCAGGAGGACCCGAAGTGATTCATTTGGATAAGCCGAACGAAACTCCTCCGGTGCTTCTGAATCGCGGAACAGCCAGGACCCAACGAGACTGCGAGGCGTACGCTGAGAATCCGGCTGCGTACGGTTCCGGCGAGTTGAAGTTGACGTTCATCGACCGCATCTACGGCTCCACCGAAGTTAGAGAAGTTCTCGGGAGACTCCAGTACAACAAGTGCTGCTACTGCGAGCGGAAGACTTCAGGCCGGATCGATCATTTCCGCCCGAAGGGAGCGATTCGCCAGAGCAAGGGGAGCAACAGGGTTCATCCCGGCTACTATTGGCTGGCATACCAGTGGGATAATCTCCTGCTTGCCTGTGAAGACTGCAACCTGAAGAAATCCGACTGCTTCCCGCTCGAGGATCCCGGACAACGAGCCCGGAATCATCTTGACCACCTCGATCGGGAGGCGCCGTTGCTCCTGAATCCCTATGAAGAGGCGGACCCGGGCGAGCATCTCACTTTCGATGGCTCGGCGTGCCATCCGAGAACGGCAAGGGGCCGCGAGACGGTTACCCTGCTTGAGTTGAATCGTCCAATATTGCAGGATGAGCGCCAGAACGTGCTCAATACGTTGGCGTTTCTGGGCGCCGTCGCGCGCGACCCGGAGCAATCCGACACGCTTCGTCGGCAGGCGAGCGACGCGATGGACTCGCTCGCACGACCCGATGCCGCGTACACCGCGATGGTTCGCGACTGTCTGAGTGTCGTCGACGCAGAAAACTGACGATAGAAAGTAGAAGCCGTTTATTGTCAATGACTTGCATGTATACACGAACGTGGAAGCCCCGTGTTTTCGGTGGTTTCCAGGCTGTGATGATGGATCATCGCTCGACCCGGTGATAGAGTAGGGATTGTCCAAGGCATGGAGCGTAGCGATGGAGAAGCAGGAACCGTTGATCGAGTCGGAGACTCTGGAGAGCACCGTCGTCGATGGTCGGCTTGATGTTCCCGCGGGAGCCGAGCTGAGCCCGGCGCTGCGTCGACTCGTGGAGGAGGTGCGCATGGAAGCGACGGGGGAACCCTCTTCCACCTCCCGGTACGACCGCATGCACAACCGGCACAACCGGGGGTGAGCGGACGCCATGTCGGGCGGCGAGTCGATCCCCATCGACACCATCCTGCTGAAGGCCGCCAGCCGCTGCAACATTGCGTGCCGCTATTGTTACGTTTACCAGCTCGGTGACCAGGGGTGGCGACGGCAGCCGCCCACCATGTCGCAGTCGACGATCGACGCGACAGTCCGCCGTCTTGATGAACTACGGCGGACCCAAGATCGCGACTTTGCCGTCGTGCTTCACGGCGGCGAGCCACTGCTGCTGGGAGACGAACTCCTGGCAGGGCTGCTGACTGGTCTCCGCGGCAGCCTCCCCGCGGGATGCACCTTGTCGGTGCAGACGAATGGGACGCTCCTCACTGATGCCCGCCTCGACATTCTTTCGGACGCCGGAGCGACCGTTTCGGTAAGCCTCGACGGACCGGCGAAGATCAACGACTCTCACCGAGTGGGATTCGACCAGGGAGGGACCTTCGAGGCAACGCTGCGCGGCATCCGTCGTCTGCAACGGCACCGCGCCGCCGAACGGCTGTTCTCAGGCACGCTCAGCGTCGTCGATCCGTCCACCGATCCCAGCGAAGTCTACTGGTTCCTGCGAGGGCTCGGTGTACCCGGGATGAACTTCCTTCTGCCCGACGGAAACCACTCGCGGCTGCCGCCGGGCAAGGCCGGATTCGAATCACATGAGGCAGGAGCATGGCTGGCCGGGCTGTTTGATGTCTACATGAGTGATCCGGATCCCGTGCCGATTCGTGCGCTCGACGATCTGGTGAAGCTGTTGCTTGGAGGCTCGGCAACGAAGGAGGGGATGGGGCGAGACCTGACCTCGATAATCATCGTGGATACCGATGGGACCATCACGAAGAACGACACACTCAAGAGTACATCCGACGGCGCAGATCGGTACAGTGAACCATGGTCAGTTCATTCTCATTCGTTGCAGGAGATCGCGCGGACAGCCCCGTTTCGAGAGCACCTCGAGATGCAGCATCCTACAGCCAGGGAGTGTCTGCGGTGCCCCGAACTTCGGGTTTGTGGCGGAGGAATGCCGCTCTACCGCTGGAGCGACGAGCGGCGTTTCGACAACCCATCGGTGTACTGCAGCGATCACCTGTTTTTGATTTCACGCGTTCGGCGCTACCTGGACGCTCACCTCCCACGCTGATGCGACCTCTTGTCGACTTGTCGAGCGCCCGCCTCGAGGTGGATCCCTTTCCGTTCTCCGTCGTGCCGAACGCCTTGTGCGACGACATCGAGCCGGCCGCTCTGTCGTGGTTCGAACAGGCGGCTCCGTGGCGCCTCACGGAGGAGTCGTTCTATTCACAACACGAGTTCGACATGCGCGCGGCGGAGTTGCCTTCTGACATCGCGCAATTGGCCGCCGGTACGACCCTTGCGAGGATGCGTGAACTGGTTTCGGAGCTGTTTCACAGGCGACTGGCAACAACGGTCGACATGACAGCCCATAGACTCACCGCAGGCCAGCGTATTCGGATCCACGACGACTACCTCCAGGATGGCGAGACCCATCGTCTGATCCTGCAGTTGAATCGCGGCTGGACTGCGGGCGACGGTGGTCACTTGCTGCTCTTCGGTGGCCGCGAACCTGAAGACCTGCGGGTGGTCCTCGCGCCTGTGTCGAAACAGGCCCTGCTCTTCGAGATATCCCGCCGCTCGCACCATGCAGTCAGCGAGGTGGTTCGTGGTGAGCGATACTCCATCGTGTATTCGTTTCATGCGGTCGAGAGACGGTAGCCGCCGTGGATGCCGTTCATTCCGTGGAAGACTTCCTGCTGCGTCCCGTTCACTGGACGGCGGCCCTGCCCATGACATTGCGCCAAATCGGGGTCGCCGACCTCCTGATCCCGCGCGGTCTCGACTTCGAGTCCTACGGCACGGCGCGCTTGATGGCGGGTTCCGCCAAGGAGGGCAGGCAGGTCATCGGCAACATCGGCCCGCTTGATGGGGCCAAGGGCGGATCGGTTCTGCTTGAGTGCCTTCCTCCCTCAGCCGTCGCGGAGCTTGACGCTGGGGACCTTTCGCTGGATGAACTCGATGATTCTACGGTTGCGGACTGTATTGGTGTCCTGAAGCAGGCTTGGCAGGTTGTCCATACCGTTTGGCCGGAACTGTCCTCCTCCATCCGATACCTGGTGCGCTGCGTCCACCTCCTCGAGGTGCCGTCGCCGGAACTGGATTGCAGTTACAGTACTCCGGACCTGCCTTTTTCCGTGTTCCTTTCCGTGCCGGGCCACGGGAGTCGCGCGAGTATCGAGCGGGTGACGGAAGCGCTGGTCCACGAAACGATGCACCTGCAACTGTCGCTGGTCGAACGTCGGATTCCGCTCGTTGAGTTGGCCCGTGCGGAAGCTGTCGCCTTCTCACCGTGGCGGGGCAGAGAACGGAACGTGCGGGGTGTGCTGCACGCGCTGTATGTGTTCGTGGTTGTGCGGACACTTTGGCAGCGTGCAGCCCGGAAAACGCCATGCGGGCTGGACCGGGAATTCGCCGAGGCGCGCGTTCGCGCCATCCGCGAAGAAGTCGTGAGAACCCGACACCTGGTCGCATCCCCAGGGCTATCGCAGGAAGGTCGGCAACTCGTGCGCCAGTTGTTGGCGCTCGGCGGCGCATCAGTCGGCGATGCTCCAGGTTCCAAAGTCGGATCGGATACAGTTCAGCATTGAGTATCGGTTGGGTGCCAAGCGGAGTCGCCCGATCTTTGGCTACGGCACGATTTCCTGAACCGTGTCGCCGCTCTCGTCCAGGAACCGGATGCGCGCCTGACCCTCCGGTGTGACCGACAACACCAGTCGATCGCGTCCTTCGGCATCCTTCAATTCGAGGGTGGACGTTTCGTTACTGTTGCGGCCGACGAACACGCGCTGTGCGTATCCCGGTTGACGTGCCACAAGCTCCTGGGTCAGGCGTGTTCGCTCGCTGTCAGAAGTGGCGCCGTGCAGGCGGTTTAGGAGGTCGGCGACTGCGCCCAACGACCGGTCGGGGCGGTCCATGATCGCCAGGCCGGATGAATAGCGTCCGTTGAGTTCGGAATATTGGAGAGCCATGGTCTGATCCTGCTTCCATCGATCGAACGTCAGTGAACCGCTCGCACTATGTCCGTCGTTCGTTTCCGCGCCCCTGAACACGAGGCCGCCAACCTCGTTGAAGAAGATCCTCCCGGCGGGGCGAACCCGATCAGGAGCAATCACCTGACCATCGACGACGACCTGCGCCTGCCGTTCACTGTTCGAGAGGACGAGTCGCGTCGTGCCGTCCGCTTCTACGACGTTGATGCGATGCACGGTGATCTCGTCGAACTCCGTAACGGACGGCATCACTTGGCGGAACGCGGCCGCGCACACAAATCACCAGCGCCAGGGAACTGAATGCTGGGTAGGTCTTCAGCAACCGCATGTCACGACGTAGTTTGCTCCGCATGTCACCTCCTCTTCCATGATGGCACATCGACACGTGCCGTCGAGGTGGGCTGCGGGATCACGCGAGGTCGACTGGAGAGCGAACGCGAGGCCTACTCGCCGGTGGAGGCGATCGGCTCGTGAAAGTAATAGCAGAGCCCGTCCGGCGCGACCACGAAGAACACCTGGTACTTCTCCCCGTCGCGCTCGTCCACGCGCCAGTTGGCGGTCTTCACGCCGTTGCTTTCCAGCTCGTGGCGGGCTCTGTGGATGTCGGACACGCGAATGGCGGCGCCCTCGTTGTCGGGGTCGCCACCGTTGACCGCGAAGCCGATTCGGACGCCGTCCCGCTCCATGATGACGGTGGGAACCGGACCGGCGCACCGCTCGACCTCGACGAGGCCGAAGCGGGCGCCATACCATGCCGCCGCCCGTTCGACGTCCGCCACCGGCAGGGCCAGGACATCGTCGGCGAAGGGGAACGCCGCCTGGTAGAGCTTGGCCGAGGCCATGTCGTCAGTCACGGGTCGCCACGCAATAGCGAACGCGCAAGATGTTCATTCATCCTCCGCCGGCGCTCGCTCCCAGACGTACGGCCGCCCCGTCACGTGTCGCTCGAACCAGTCGAGCTCGACGTTCATCTTGAACAACTGGTGCCGAAGCTCGCGCCATCCATGTCCCTCGCGCGGCGCGACGTAGAGGTGCGTGGGCACGTCGAGGCTCTTGAGCGCGCGATGCATCTCGACGGACTGCGGCATCGGCACGCGCAGGTCGTCCTCGCCGACCAGGAAGATCGTCGGCGTGGTCACGTTCGACACGTGCTTCAGCGGCGAGTGCTCCCAGTAGAGGTCCGTCGGGGCATCGACCTGCCAGGGCGTGCCGCCGAACCACGGGGTGCGCTGGCTGCGCGTATCGCTCTGCGCGTACATCGAGATCCAGTTGGCCGCGCCCGCTCCCGAGGCCGCCGCCTTGAAGCGGTTCGTGTAGGTGATCACCTTGTTCGTCATGTGACCGCCGCCGCTCCATCCCATCTTCGCCATCCGCTCGCCGTCGACCAGGCCGGCCGCAATCAGGTGGTCGGCGCCGGCGATCACGTCCAGGTGGGCGTTTCTGAAGTAGCCGCCGACCATGTCCCGCAGGAACGCGTCGCCGTAGCCGGTGCTGCCGCGATAGTTGGGCTGCAGCACGACGTAGCCGAGCGCCGCCAGTACCTGGATGGAGTTGCGCGACGCCCCGAAGCCGAACTTGTCGGAGGCTTGAGGACCCCCGTGGGTCTGGATGACCAGCGGATACCGCCGGCCGTCCTCGTAGTCGAGCGGATGGAACAGCAGGCCTTCCACCGTGACCCCGTCGGCGCCAGTCCACTGGACCTTCTCCTGCCGCGGCAGCCGGAAGTCGTCGCTCAGGTAGTCGAAGACGCGCGTCACGCGCGTTGGCGTCGCGCCGGGGCCGGTCCCCATCAACCAGACGTCGCCGGGGTTGTCCGGCTCGCGCAGGGTCAGGACGTGCTGACGGGCCGCCGCCGCGAGCGTCCAGGAACCGATCGAGTGCCGGCCGTCGGTCAGTTGTTCGGCCTCGCCCGTCGCTGCATCCAGCCGGAACAGCTCGCTGCGAACCCCCATGTTCACGACCGCGAAGACCGAACTCCCGTCGACAGACCAGGCCGCGTCGCTGAGCTCGTAGGGCAGGTCGGGAGCCAGGACCCGGGCCGGACCCCCGCCGGCCGGGACCAGAAAGACGTTGCCGTTGTAGTACTTGTCGAACCGCTCGTTCGAGCGCGACAGGAACAGCACGCGGGATCCGTCCGGGGACACCTGCGCGCTCGACTCCGGCACGTCGTTGCGCGTCAGCCGGCGCGGGTCGCTTCCCTCGGCGCCGATCACCCAGACCTCGCTCGCGTCGCGATACTCGAGCACCGGATTCGGAGCGCGATGCAGGGCGATCCGCGTGCCGTCGCGCGAGAGGTCGTAGGCGAGGATCGAGTAGTCGCCCTCGGTCACCCGCACCGTTACGCCGGTCGACACCGTGACCGTCCAGAGGTGCCGCTGCTGGTAGTTCTCCTCGAAGGCGTAGACGTCGTCCTTCTCGGTCTCACGGGCCTGCTCCTCCGGCGACATCGCGTCGGAGGCGAGAAAGTAGATGGCGTCGCCGTCGGGCGACCACGTGATGGTCGAGACCGCCGTCGGGTGGTCGGTGAGCTGGCGCGCCTCGCCGCCCCGGTTGCCCATCACGTGTATCTGGGTGGTGTCTGCCGTGCCGCGCGCAGCCAGGAACGCCACCAGGTCGCCGTCCGGTGACCAGCGGGGGCTCGTTTCACCCTCCTCGCCCCGGGTCAGTTGCACCGTGTTGCCGCCGTCGGCGTCGGCACGCCAGATATGGCCGATGGCCCGGTTCGCTTCCCAGTCGGCTTCGGCCAGCACGTACAGCAACTCACGACCATCGGGCGACAGCCGCGGATCGCTCAGGCGGGGCACCTCGAGCAGATCGACCAGCGTCATGGCTCGCCGCGTCTGCCCCTCTGCCGCGCCGCCGAGGATCAGGCATGCCACCGGCAACGCCGTAAGCATTCGCAGTCGCGTCATCTCGCACGTCCTTTCAAAAAGCGCGCATACCGCCGACCGACGACGTCGAGTCCCGAGGCGGCGGCCCCGCGGAGCCGAACCCTGTCCCATCCATCCTGGTGATCCTGCCACGCAGCCGCGGTAGGATCCACCGTCGGACGGTGCGCGCGGCGCGGGGCAATCAACCGTTTGGATGGTGGATCCGGCTGACGAGTCAGGGGGGGCGCATTCCCGATTTCCCGGAGCAGTGCAGTGTGTAGGCAAAGATGGACTGTGAGGCTGGGGGAGGTTGAGCCGGTCTTCGGACAGACGGGGAGGGTGGTACTGGACATTACGGCTCGGACTGCCCATGATGGTGCGTTGAAATGGACAAGACCATCGACACCCCGAGCCGCGAGATCGATCTTGGCAACATTCCCGTCCACCTGCGCACTGCCCTCCGGCGGGCGCTGGAGTTTGAGGCGCGTGCTCCAGCGCCCAGGTCGGCAGAGGAAGTGGAGCAGTGCGAAGAGCAGCTGCGGGCCATCGCGGACGAGTTCTTCGGCGCCCTCCTCACCCCCGTGCTGCAACGCGCGGTGGGCTCCGCCGCGGTTGGCGACGCGGCGAGCGCCCTCGTGCGCCACCTGCCCCGGCGGATGCGGAGCGACGGCCTGGAGACCGTCAACGTTCGCACCTCCCGGGGCACGACGGTGCCGGTCACGACGCCGTACTACCGCGAGAAACACGCCCGTCGGGCGAAGCGGAGGCCGGGACTCTACCCCGCCTTGGTGGTGCTGGGCATCTACGACCGGTGCACGCCGAAGCTGGCCTCGGATGCAAGCCGCGCGGTCGCCATGCTCAGCTCGCTGGCCGAAGCGCAGGCGCAGCTCCGCTCCGACGGCATCGCCCTGGATATCAAGACCCTCCGCTCGACCGCCTATCGCTACGCTGCGCGGGCCCGAGCGGCCCAGCAGAGCGCGGCGTGCGGTCTGCTGGACCGCGTGACCGGCAAGCGGGTGGTCGTCTCCCTCGACGGGGGCCGCGTCCGTGTGAGGCGCAAGAAGCGTGGCCCCAAGACGAAGAAGGGGCGCAACCGATTCCATACCGACTGGAAGGAACCGAAGCTCCTCATCCTGTACGTCGTCGGCGACGACGGGCGACCGTCTCAGACGTGGGCCCCGATCATCGACGGCACGCTCCGGGGACCGCAGGCGGTCTTCGCCCTGCTGTTGTCGTACGCGCGGCAGATCGGCCTCAACGCCGCTGACAAGGTGCTCTTCATCGCCGACGGCGCGCCCTGGATCTGGCGACGCCTCCAGCGCCTCATCGCCGCGCTCGGGCTCTCGCCGACACAGGTGCTGGGGCTGATCGACTTCTATCATGCCGCCAAGCAACTCTCGGACGCGGTCAAGCTGCGCCGCTGGAGCGCGACGCAACGCACCCGCTGGCTCAACCGCACGCGGGGGCTGCTCAAGCGAGCACGCGTGGACGAGGTGATCACGGCCCTGCGGGAGCTGTGCCGCGGGCGCACCGCCGGCAAGATCCGCACGCACCTCAACTACTTCCTGAAGAACCGTCATCGTTTCGCCTACACCACAATGGTCGGGCTCGGGCTTCCGCGGGGCAGCGGCGCCGTCGAAAGCGCCATCCGTCGCGTCATCAATCTCCGCATCAAGGGCGCATCCATCTATTGGCTACCGGAGAGCGTCGACGCGATTCTTCTCCTGCGGTCTTTCTATAAGTCCGGCAGATGGAACTGTTTGCAGCGGATGGCCATGACGCCGGTGGGTGTGAGCGCGTGACCGGGAAATCGGGAATGCGCCCGTCAGGGGTGCCGGGAGGAGGCCGTATGCTGAAGTGGAAGCTGATCGCAGCACTTGGTCTGTCGTGCGGGATCGCCGGCGTCGCCTGGGGATTCGCCCAGCAGCCGCGCGAGCCGGGCTTCTTCGAGCTGCGCATCTACAAGACGTTGCCGGGACAGCGGGACGCGCTCGCGGCGCGTTTCGGAGACTACACCACCAGGATCTACGAGCGACACGGGATACGCAACGTGGGTTACTGGCTCGCGGCCTCCGGCGAGGACGCCGACCGCACGTTCGTGTACATGCGGGGATACCCTTCTCGACAGGCGCGCGACGAGCGACTCGGCAAAGCGCACGCCGATCCGGAGTTCGATGAGGTCGTGAGGACGATGGAGCGCAACCCCGACACCAGGCTCATCGAGTCGGTGCAGTCCATGGACCTCGTCCCGACGGACTACTCGGCCATCAGCTGGTGAGGCGGCCCAGGCCCTGACCAGCGGCGCCGCTGTGCTGCTCGGGACCGGCTGAACTGTCGTGCGCGATCGCGGCACCCTGCGCGGGTCGCGCTCCTCGATGAGATCGGGAACGTTCGGCGGCGGCCCGCCTGGCGGGCGTCACCTTCGCTACTCGAAGGAGGCGCCGATGGCCACCCCTCTGGTGGCCGTCATGGACGCGATTGGTGTGCAGATGGTTCGTGGGGGCAGCGCGGGCAAGCTGCACACGTACCGTCGCTGACGTGAGCCGGACCTCCGCGTTGGGTCGGTTGAGCTCGGTGCAGCACGTGTCTCTTCCGAAAGGCACGTTGGCACACCCGCGGCTTGACACCTGCATCGCATTAATGCGATATTGAGGCATCGGCATGGTATTGCGAGGTGCCCGAAACCGAAGTCATTATATTTGCAGACGCTCAGGCTTCCTCTCCGTTGCTGAGATGGCTGGACGGCCTTCCGGAGACGGCGCGGGTCAAGTGTCTGGATCGAGTGCAGCGGCTCCGAGCTTTGGGCCACGAATTGCGTCGCCCTCACGCGGCGCCGTTACGAGACGGAATTCACGAGCTGCGTGTGCGCTCGGGTCGCGTTCATTACAGGATGCTCTATTCTTCCACGACCACCGGGCGGTATTGAGTCACGGATGCACGAAAGAGCGTACCGTGCCGGTCGGCGAGGTGGAACGCGCGATCGAGAACCGGAGGAGGTTTGCAGCGAATCCTGAGCGGCACAATGAGGAGCTAGTGGCCATGGTCCCGAGGGCAAAGACGCGAGACGGTGTCACAATTCTGCGCGACCGCTACATTGGAGATGATCCCGAACGGCTGGCGCAACTCCGTGACGAACGGGTGAGCGCGGACGTGGCGCAGTTGATCTACGACGCACGAACAAGTGCGGGCCTGTCCCAGAAAGAACTGGCGGGGCTCATCGGCACGACGCAGTCTGTGATCAGCAGGTTGGAGGATTCAGACTACGGGGGACGGTCCCTCACGATGCTGGAGCGCATCGCGAGAGCATTGGGGAAGAAGTTGACTGTCGCGATGACGGACGCCGGGAAAGCCCGAAAGCGCGAGGCGTTCGTCGGTTTCGACTCGGCGTGGGGGGACCAGGTACCGGGCGCCATTTCATGGGTAACCTTTGTGGACGGCCGTTTCGAAGCGTTCGGCTCGCCGGAACTCGTCCATTTCGAAGACGCTGCTCGAATCGTCGAAGAACGTCGGGCAGATGCAGACTACGTGCTGGTCGCGCTGGATCAACCAGCGCTTGTGCCCAATGGAGCGGGCATGCGGCCCGTTGAACGGGTCGCGGCTTCCCTGGTTTCGAGCTTGAGCGGGGGCGTGCAACCCGCCAGCCGCCAGAAGACATCCCTGTTCGGTTCGGACGCGCCCGTCTGGCGGTTCCTGGACCGACTCGACGTTTCGCAGAACCCGCCGGCGGCCCGAACGGCAACGGATGGGTTGCACCTGATCGAGGTCTTTCCCGCGCTTGCCTTGCCCGCTCTCGATGCAGGTATTCTGAAGCGTGAACGCGCAGCGTCCTACAACCCGAAGAACACGAAGAACTTTTCACTTGACGACTGGCGGCTGGTCGCCACGGCGGTTCAGCACCATGCTGAACGACTGAGTCTCGCACCGTTGTCCGAGTGGGCGGGACGGTGCGCGACACTCGACTCGCCGAAGAAGCACGATCAGGACCGTCTTGACGCGGCGATCTGTCTGGTTATCGCGTTGCTGTGGCGACGAACATCACGCGACCAGATGGCCGTCATCGGAGATCGGCGAGGCTACATGGTCACGCCCATCTCGCCGGAAGGAAGGACGATCCTTCAACGCGCCGCGGTCAAGGAGAAAGTACCCATCGATACCGAGTGGTCGGAGGACGCACACCATCGAACCACGGATTCCGGGCCGAGTGAGGACATAGGTCACGGAACGACCGATTTCGGGCCCAAGGCACGGCTCTCCGGGCGCGTGGAGTATCGCTGCCCGATAGGGGGATGCACGAAAGTCTTCCGCGGATCGCGGGGTGGGTGGGACGCCCACGTAGCTTCTCCCCGAATCCATCCCGATTGGCACCCGGACGTTATCGACGGAAGAGTACGGAAAGAACGCTTCAAGGCCGAGTATCCCGACTGGTGATCCACATACCTGCGGGACCGGACGGTGGTGCTTTCTGTCCGCGTTTCGTCGAGCCCGGATGAGGCCACGTCGTCAGCCATCGGCGACCGGCCGTGACGGCGTGGCCCCTCCTCTGCTGTGTTTCCTACACCCCCGACAGCAGCGGCAGGTGCCCGGTGCTGTCGCCGAACTTCTCGACCTGCACGCCGAACTTGGCCATCAGGCTCAACGACAGGTTCGCGAGCGGGGTGCCCTTCGGGTACACCAGGTGCCGGTTCCCCTGCAGCCCGCGCTCCGGTCCGCCGATGACGGCCACCGGCACGTTGTAGTTGTTGTGGATGTTGCCGTCGCTCATGCCGGCCCCGTAGAGGACGACCGTGCCGTCGAGCAGCGTCCCGTCGCCGTCGGGGATCGACTGCAGCCGGTCCAGGTAGTACGCCAGCGTGTCGACGTGATAGGTGTTCAGCTTCGTGAAGTCCTTCATCTTGTCCGGGTTGTTCCCGTGGTGCGACATCGAGTGATGCGCCCGGGCAGCCCGATCTCGTTGTAGGACCGGGTGATGTTCTCGCGCGCCAGCATGAACGACGTGACGCGCGTGATGTCGGCCTGGAACGCGAGCACCTGCAGGTCGAACATCAGCTCGGCGTACTCCCGGAACGTCTCCGGCACGCCGACCGGACGCTCCGGGACCGCGAAATCGCTGTTGGTCGACTCGGCTCTGACGATGCGCTGCTCGACGTCGCGAATGGTGCCGAGGTACTCGTCGAGCTTCGTGCGGTCGTGGCCGCCGAGCCGGCTCGTGAGCGCGGCGATCTCCCGCGTCAGGCCGTCGAGGATGCTGCGGTCCTCCTCCACGCGCAACTGCCGCTCCTCGGCGGTGTCGCCGCTGCCGAAGAGCCGCTCGAACACGAACCGGGGGTTCGTTTCGGCCGGCAGCGGCATGGTCGGCGTCTTCCACGACAGCGAGTTCATGTAGGCGCACGCGTAGCCGTGGTCGCAGGCGCCGACGACGTCGTTGCGGTCGACGGAGACCTCCAGCGACGGCAGCTTCGAGTCGCGGCAGATGAGCTCGGCGATCATCTGGTCGACCGTCGTGCCCGCCTCCACGTCCGCGCCCTCGGTCTGCTTCGGGTGCACCGAGCTCATGAACGCGGGAGCGGCGCGGGGATGCTGCCCGCCGGTGTCGCCCTGGTCGGTCGCCGGGTAGTTGTCCAGCCCGCTCAGGACCAGCGTCCGGTTCCGGAACGGCTCCAGCGGCTGCTGGATGGGGGAGAGCTCGAACCCCGCGCCCTCGTTGGGCGGCGTCCAGTCCCACATGTTCATGCCGTTGCCGACGTATACCGCCGTGAACCGCGGCGTTCCCGGGGCCCGGGCCGACATCGCCGGCACCATCGCGTCGAGAAGCGGCAGCGCCAGGGTGGCGCCCATGCCGCGCAGGAAGGTGCGTCTCGGCAGCGTCTGCTTCGTGATCAGCATTGCGTCTCTCCCGTGGATCGTGTCGTGTGAGATTATCACGGTCGTATGGAGTCAGGGGGCAAGGTGTGAGGACGGGGTGACCACGGGACGGATTGTTCGGGATCGCATCTCGCGTGCCGACCTGGCGCGCATGGCCGAGGAGCAGTTCGGGGACTGGGTCAAGGCCGTCGTCGACGTCTCACGAGGGATCATGGCGGTCGGCGGGGATCTGCACGCGGATGACGAGGCGGCGCTCCTCGCGGATGGATCGCGCCAGCGGGATCTCTGGGGAATCAACCTCTATCCCGAAGAGAGCGGGTCCGACTGGATCGAGTTCGACTCGATGATCAACCTGCGCCCAAGCCAGGGCAACCGCTCGCGGGGCGTCGACGACGAACAGATCCGGGCCCGTATCCGCGAGGTGGCCGGATCCCTGGTTCCACCGGAATGAGAGATCCCGTTGTGGCCAGAGTCCTGCACAGGAACGCCACCGAGGGCTGGGCGCGGCTGGAGCTGGTCGAGCAGCTCGGGAACGTGGGAAGCGAGGTGGAGCGTGCGATCCGGGCGCACGAGGCCGGCCGGACGGACCGGTTCGAGAGCGCTCTCGAGCGGGCCCTGGAACTGTTCGATCTGACCGCCGACGACCCCCGCTGGCGGGGTCACCGCTGCCAGGAAATCATGCGTGCACGCGAGGAGTTCTGCCGCCTCTTCTTCGACCCCGACGTGCCGCCGGACTCGGCCCGCGGGCTCAGCCGCTACTTCTTCGGTTTCGCCTGGGCCGCCCGAGCCCTGCACTATCGCCGGCAGTCCGGGGACTAGTTCGTTCGATCCTGCGCCATCCGCATCCGGAACGGCGTGCTCTCGACGACGCCCCGCACCAGCGCCGCGAAACGGTAGTCGTCGTCCGCGGCGTCGCGCATGATCTGCCGCACGGTCGGCATGTCGGTCGCCTCGAGGCCGCGCCCGAGCGCGTAGGTCAGCAGCCGGTCCACCGCCGTTGTCAGGAAATCGTCGGCGTGGCTCAGCAACAGCGCGCGGAGCTCGGCCGGGCCGTCGAACGTGGTGCCGTCGGGGCCCGGAGGCGTAGATGTCGCGCCACTCGCCGATCGCGTCGAAGTTCTCGAGCGCGAAACCCAACTGGTCCATCTGCGCGTGACAGGCCGCACAGACCGGGTTGGCGCGGTGCGCCGCCATCTGCTCGCGCATCGGGAGCACCTTGCGCGGGTCGCGCTCCTCGACGAGGTCGGGGACGTTGGGCGGCGGCGGCGGCGGCGGCGTGCCGAGGATGTTCTCCAGGATCCACTTGCCCCGGATGACCGGCGACGTCCGGTTGGCGCGCGAGGTGCCGGTGAGAATCGAGCCCTGCCCGAGCAGCCCGCGGCGCACGCTGTGGGCCGGCAGCGACACGCGCCGGAAGCGCTCCCCGTGGACGCCCGGGATGCCGTAGTGCCGGGCGAGCCGCTCGTTCAGGAACGTGTAGTCGGCATCGAGCAGATCGAGCATGCTCCGGTTCTCGCGGACGATGCTCTCGAAGAACAGCTTCGTTTCCTGCTCGAAGGCCTGGCGCAGGTTGTCGTCGAAGTGGAACAGCAGCTCCGGACTTGGCTGGAACCCCGCCACGTTGCGGATGTGCAGCCACTGGCCGGCGAAGTTGTCCACCAGGGCCCGCGATCGCGGGTCCGCGAGCATGCGCTCGACCTGCTGTCGCAGCACGTCCGGGTCGTGCAGTTTCTCCGCGATCGCCAGGTCCAGCAGCTCGTCGTCCGGGATGCTGCTCCAGAGGAAGAACGACAGGCGCGAGGCCAGCTCCAGTTCGGAGATGCGGTACGGGGTGTTCGGTTCGACGGAAGCCGGCTGATCCTCGAACCGGAACAGGAAGCGCGGGCTGACCAGGATGCCGCGCACCGCCAGCTCGATGCCCGCCTCGAAACCGCCCCGCGCCGCGCCGTCGCGGTACAGGCCGAGCGGGATCTCCAGGTCGGGGTCGCTCACCGGGCGCCGCCAGGCGCGCCGCGCCAGCATCGAGACGATGTCGCGCGCGCAGGGTTCCTCATCGGCCGCGGTGGCCGGGAGGCAGACGAGCAGCCTGCGGCGGCTGGGCGACTCGCCGACGGTGACGGTGTCGGGAAGCGGCCCGGTGATGGCCACGCTGGAGACGAGCGGCTCGCCGTTGGGGGCCCGGTACGGATCCCGGCGCAGATCGGGGTCGAACAGGTCTTCGACGTAGGCCGAGGTCCTGGCGGTGAAGTACACCTGCACGAGGCGTGAGCCGGCGGACACCGGCGCGTCGAACCGCATGCTTTCGAGGATCAGACGGTTGCGCTCGTCTCCCCGCACGCCCGGCGGGCGCTGCACGATGCCGGTCCAGACCCGCTCGCCGTCGATGCCGACGTGGAGCTCGTGCGGCTCATCGGTGACCCCCTCGAACCCGCCGGCGACGCCGCTCTCCTTGGGCCGCATCTGGAAGCGGTACTCGCCGTCGGCCGGGAAGTAGTAGCGGAAGGCAGTGCCGCCGCGCGAGCCGAACGGCGCGTCGCTGATCCGCGTGCCCTGATCGCGGTCGGTCGGGACGAAGAAGGTCTCGGGGGCGGGCGTGCCCCGCGGCCGGCCGAGCGCCATCTCCGCGATCCGCGCCGCGGCGCCCAGGTAGCGCTCGGTCAGCGCCGACGACAGGGTCAGTGCGTCGGCGTTGTTGTCGAAGCCGTACGCCGCGTTGTCGGCGGGCAGCAGCGCCGTATCGACGTCCACTGCCAGCAGGTCGCGGACCGCGTTGGCGTACTCCGTGCGGTTCAGGCGGTGCAGAGTGGGCCGGCCGGGGTCGGGGCTGGCCAGCGCGGCGCGGTCCAGCTCGGTCTCGAGCCACGCCACCACGGCGTCGTAGGTCGCCCCGTCGGGCCGCGGCCGTCCGACCGGCGGCATCGCCCCGGTCCGCAGCTTGCGGATAACCGCTTCCCACACCTCCGCGTGCTCGCCGACCCGGGTCATGTCGAGCACGTCGAGAGCCAGTCCGGCCGTCAGGGTGCGCTGGTTGTGGCACGCGAAGCAGTAGCGCTGCAGGACGGCACGGGGAGCCGGCTCGGTCGCCGCCTCGCTCGCCGCGGGCGTCGGCCGGGCCTCGGCGCTCGGCGCTTGCGGCGCGGCGCTCAACGGTACGTCGTAGGCGATGGCGGCGAGACCAATCGCCATGCCCATCGCGAGCGCCGGTGCAAGTAGCCGCAGCCGACGAATCGACGCCGCCGCGTTCAGGCCCGTCATCGCTTGAGCAACTCCTCCGGAATGGCCGCCGCGCAGGGTGACGGACAGGGGATCTCCGTGGCTCCGAGCTCCCTCAGCAGCACCGCGGTGTGGGGATGCGCGGCGAACGAATTGCCGTACTCGACGCCGTCGGCGACCCGCAGGGGCGTGCGACCGTCCAGGGCCACCACGTCCAGCTCGGCTCCCTGATCGAACAGGTACCGCACGACGCTGTTGGCGCCGCGGTACGCCGCCGCGTGCATCGCCGTCTCGCCGACGTCGCTGACGGCGTTGACGTCCGCGCCCAGCTCCTCGACGATGAGCTGCACCGCTTCGAGCACCTGCGCCTCGCTGGCGCGGTCCTGGTTCGACGCCCAGGAGATGCCCGCCGCCGCCATCAGCGGCGTGATGTCGTCCTCGGTGTTGATCGTCGGGTCGGCGCCGTACTCCAGCAGCAGCCGGAGCACCTCGACGTCGGCCGACTTCGCGGCCAGCATGAACGCGGTGGCGCCGGTCATGTGCCGGCGATACCGCGCGCCCGACCAGCGCGGCTCCTCCATCGAGTTGCGGCCGTTCACGTCCGCGCCGTGGGCGAGCAGCGAGCGCAGGACGCGTCGCCGGTCGAGGTTCACGACGATGTACTGGTCGCTGATGTGCCAGTTCGCCACGTGCACCGCCGCCTGCAGCGGCAGGCCGAAGATGTTGCCGCGGACGATGCCCTCCGACTCGCGCTCGCTGTAGCCGAGCTTGCGGATCGCCAGCGGCATCGCCTCGGCGCGCATGCCCTGTACCGTCAGCCGCGTCGAACCTCCCTCGGCGTTCGGGTCCGCGCCCGTTTCGAGGAGGAGATCGACGAGATCCTCGTGCCCGTTGACGACCGCCACAAGCAGGGGAGTGGCGCCGTCGGGACGCGACTCGTTCACGTCGGACCCGGCCGCGAGCAGGGCCCGGACCGCACGCATGCTGCCCTTGCGGGTGGCGAACAACAGCGGGGTTGCGCCGCTGTTGGAGCGCGCGCGGATGTCGGCGCCGAGTGCGATGAGGGTCTCGACGACCGGGACGTGTCCCTCGGCGGCCGCCCACATGAGGGCGGACTGGCCGTTCCAGGTCTCCTGCGCGTCGATGTCGGCGCCGGCGTTCGCCAGCACCTCCACCGCGTCGACCTGCCCCGCCCGCGCCGCGAGCATCAGCGGCGTCTCGCCGGCGTTCACCGTTTGCCGCGGATCGTTCGGATCCACGCCGGCGGCCAGCAACTGCGTGATGATCTCCGCGTTGCCGTTGCGCGCCGCGAGGACCAGCGGCGTCACGCCGAAGTCGTTTGCCGCGTGCACGTCGGCCCCGGCGCGGATCAACGCGGTGGTGGTATCCACATCGTTCAGGTAGGCGGCCCAGTGCAGGGCGGTGGCCCCGTCGCCCTGCCTCTCGTCGACGTCCGCGTTCCGCGCGAGCAGCGTGCGGACGGCCGCCGCGTCGCCGCGCTGCACGGCGTCGGCGAGCGCCGCCTCCTGGGCCGCGGCTCCGGAAGCGGCGCTCGCACCGCCCAGACAGGCGCCGACAAGCACCGGCGCCAACCGTCGAAAGAGTGCCGTCGCTACCTGCATCATCGGTATCCTGTGGACGCTCATACTACTACGCTACGCCCGCTCTCGGCATCGCTCTTGCTCCGGATCGGTGGTACGATGCCGGCGGCAGGTCGAGTGGTGTCCGGTCCGCCCCCGTCGTCGCGGAACGGAGGGTGACCATGCGTGCGGGCCAGATGGAGCAGCGTCTCAACAACCTTGACGTTCGAGTGGACAGGATCGAGCAGATTCTGCCAACCCTCGCAACGAAGGACGACCTGCAGGCGGCGATCGAGCCGCTGGCGACGAAGGCGGAGTTGCAGGCGGCGAAGGAGGAGCTGCGTGCGGAGCTGCGGGCGGCGGTAGAGCCTCTGGCGACGAAGACGGAGCTCCGGGAGCTCAGGTCGGAAGTCCTCACCACCATCGCGGAGTCGGAGCGGCGCATGCGGACTCACTTCGACGTGGTCACCGAGAGCCTGCGGGACGACATCAAGATGATCGCCGCCGCATTCGAGTCGCTCGCGGAGCGCGACCGATAGTCGGCGAGCGACGCCCGCTGCGCGGAGATCGTCGTCACTTGGCAATACCGGAATACCCGGGTGCCGACGCTGTCAATGCGTCGATTGGATTACCGTCAGATACCGGTCGGACTAGTGCCGTCGTCATCCGGAGGGGCCGTCCCGTAAGGCGCCTCGCTCGCGCACCCCCATTTCACCGTAGCGTGCGATCTTTCCTTCGTCGATACTCGCTATCTCGGCCTCGACCACGAGGTCGGGTGGCGTGCGCTCGAAGAAGGTCCTCGGCGGCTGCCTCGCCGTCGGCAAGAGCGGCGCGGTAGCATCTGGCCCGCTCACCGACATAGAACGCGCAGTCCGGCTCCATACCCGTGCCGGGAGGGTCGTTGCGTCCCCGGAGACGGGTCGTGCGAAGGCCCTTCGAGGCGCCGGTGATGGCAGTGCCGGCGTCGGCGGACAAAGACGTGGATCGTCGATCCGAGCGGCCCGGTGTGCCTTGTCGTGTGATGGTCCATGGTGACGGCTTCCTCGGAGAGCGATGGTAGCGACCGGCCTGGAAGCCATCATGACACATCATGTCGATTCGCCCCGCGCCCAGGCAGAGCGCGTCGCCACGCGCGGTATGAGCTTGCCGCGCGCATCGCCAAGGCGACGTCGCCGGCCCCGGTCAAGCTGGTCTGGAGCCGCGAGAACGAGGATCTGTCGACGGCGTAGACGAGACGATCCATTTGGTCCGCACCGTGCCTGCAATGCATCACGGGTGCGGCCGCGATCAGCATCGGTTCCCACAGCCGCGGCGGAGGCGCGATTGAGCGCTCGCGGGATGTCGGCGGCCAGATGACCTCGTCGATGGCTTGACGCTCTGCACCGACCGCGCTACATTCTTGGTATCCAGATGAGGATACGGATATGGCTGAGAGGATGACGAAGAAGGCGACGATCCTGTTTCCGCCTGCGCTCTACAAGGAAATCGAGGACGAGGCGCGATCTCAAGGGCGATCCGTGGGGGAGCTGGTGCGGGAAGCGGCGATGATCCGATACGGTTCCGGCGGTGTGTCCGCGCGGCTCGAAGCTGTCGAGAGGCTCGCCAGCGTCAACGACGACATCGGGGACCCGGAGCAGCTCGAGGACGAGATCATCCGGGGTGCGACTGAGCTGTGAGGGTGTTCGTCGACGCCAACATCCCGATGTACGCGGCGGGCCGGAGCCATCCCTTCAAGGAGTCGTCGGCCGAGTTCCTGCGGGCGGTTGGAAGACGCCAGGTCGACGCGGTGAGCGATGTGGAGGTCCTGCAGGAGATTCTCCACCGATACCGCGCGGTGCGCCGGGATGCGGACGGCTTCGTGGTGTTCGAGTCGTTCGCCACGACCGTCCGCCTGTTCCATCCGGTGTTGCTCGAGGACCTGTGGGAGTGCCGTGCGATACTCGCACGCCACGGCAACGTGCGGCCGCGCGATGCGATCCACGCCGCCGTCATGCTCCGCACGGGGGTCCGGACGATCGTCAGCTACGACCGGCATTTTGACGAGCTTCCCGGCATAGATCGCGTCACGCCCGGTGAAGCGGCGCCGAGCGAGGTCACGTCATGACGATCGCCACGTGGAACGTCAACGGGCTGCGGGCCCGGCTGGACTTCGTGCGCCACTGGCTCGACGCGCGCCGGCCCGACCTGGTCGGGCTCCAGGAGTTGAAGCTGACGGACGACGAGTTCCCGCGGCAGGCGTTCGAGGACGCCGGCTACCATGCCGAGCCGTACGGCCAGAAGGGCTGGAACGGCGTGGCGGTTCTGTCGCGCGAATCCGTCCGGGTCGTGCGCCGCGGGCTGCCGGGACAGGAGGAGCTGGGAGCCCGCCTCCTCACCGCCGACGCCGGCGACCTGTCGTTCACCACCGTCTACTGCCCGAACGGCAAGGCGCTGGACCACGCGGACTATCCCCGCAAGCTGGCCTGGTTCGAGAGCCTGCGGCGGCACTTCACCGAGCAGCACGACCCGCGGAGGCCGACCGTGCTGTGCGGCGACTTCAACGTCGTGCCGGCGCCGATCGACAGTTGGGACGAGGCGGCGCTGCACGGTCGCATCCATCACACCGACGCCGAGCGGGCGTGTTTCCGGGGGCTGCTCGACTGGGGCCTCATCGACCTGCTCCGCCGGCACCGGCCCGACACGCAGGCGTTCTCCTGGTGGGACTACCGCGGCGGCGCCTTCCACCGGAACCTCGGCTTGCGCATCGACGTTCTGCTCGGCACGAAGGGTGTCGCGTCCCGCCTGCGGCGCGTCGAGATCGACCGCGACTACCGCAAGAAGAAGGACGGGCTGACCGCGTCCGACCACGCCCCGGTCCTCGCGGAGCTGGCGTGAGCCGACTCGCGGGCCGGGGGCCTCTCCGCCATGGATTGAAGTGGCTCACAATCCTCGGGCCATGACCGCGCCCCTGTTCGACCTGCTGCCGGACGGTGAAGCGTCCAGCGACGATCTGCTGGACCGCTTTCTCGACTACGTCGACGGGCTCGGCCTGACCCTCTATCCCGCCCAGGAGGAGGCGATCCTGGCGCTCCTCGAGGACAAGCACGTCATCCTGAACACCCCGACCGGCTCGGGCAAGTCGCTGGCCGCGTTCGCGCTGCACTTCGCGTCGCTCGCCCGCGGGCGGCGCTCCGTCTACACCTGTCCCATCAAGGCGCTGGTCAACGAGAAGTGGATGGCCCTGTGCCGCGAGTTCGGTCCCGACAACGTGGGGCTGGCCACCGGCGACGCCACCGTCAACCGCGACGCTCCGCTGCTGTGCTGCACGGCCGAGATCCTGGCCAACATGGCGCTGCGCGAGGGGGAGGCGGCGGCGGTGGACGACGTGGTGATGGACGAGTTCCACTGGTACTCCGACCGGGACCGCGGCGTGGCCTGGCAGGCGCCGCTGTTGACCCTGCCGCAGTCGCGCTTCCTGCTGATGTCGGCGACGCTCGGCGACGTGACGTTCTTCGAGCAGGAGCTCACGCGGCGGACCGGCCGGGAGACGGTGACCGTCACGTCGAGCGAGCGGCCGGTGCCGCTGGAGTACGCCTTTTCCGAGGAGCCGCTCGCACAGGCCGTGGAACGGCTGGTGGAGGCGGACCGGGTCCCGGTCTACGTGGTCCACTTCACCCAGAAGGACGCCGCCGCGAGCGCCCAGAGCTTCACCAGCCTGCAGATCGCGACGCGTCCCGAGAAGCACGCGCTGGCCGCGGCCATCGAGGACGTGCGCTTCTCGACGCCCTACGGTCCCCGTGTCCGGACCTGGCTGAAGCACGGGATCGGCATCCACCACGCGGGTCTGCTGCCCCGCTACCGCGTGCTGGCGGAGCAGCTCGCCCAGCGGGGCCTGCTGAAGGTCATCTGTGGCACCGACACGTTGGGGGTCGGCGTCAACGTGCCGATTCGCACCGTGCTCTTCAGCCGCCTCTCGAAGTACGACGGAGAGAAGACGGCGGTGCTCTCGGCCCGCGACTTCCACCAGATCGCCGGCCGCGCCGGGCGCAAGGGCTTCGACGAACGCGGCTTCGTCGTGGCGCAGGCCCCCGAGCACGTCATCGAGAACCGGCGGCTGGCCGCGAAGGCGAAGGCCGGGAAGAAGGTGGTCCGGCGCCAGCCGCCGCGCGGCAACTTCGCGCCCTGGGACCGGGGCACGTTCGAACGGCTCGTCCGCGCCCGTCCGGAGCGCCTCAACTCGCGCTTCACCGTCTCGCACGGCATGCTGCTCAACGTGCTGTCGCGCCGCGGCGACGGCTGCCGGGCAATGCGGCAGCTCGTACGCGACAGCCACGAATCCGATGCCGCGAAGCGTGCGCACCGGCGCCGCGGCTGGCAGCTCTTCCGGGCGCTGGTGGCGCGCAAGGTCGTCGAGATAGTGCCTCGCACGCCCGGCGGTTCGCGCCTGCGGGTGGACGTGGAGCTCCAGGACGACTTCTCGATGGACCAGACGCTGTCGCTCTATCTCATCGAGGCGATCCCGTTGCTCGATCCCGACGCCGAGACCCACGCGCTCGATCTGCTCACGCTCGTGGAGAGCATCCTGGAGAACCCGAACGCCATCCTGCGCCGGCAGCTCGACAAGCTGAAGGGCGAGGCGGTGGCGGAGATGAAGGCCGCCGGACTGGACTACGAGGAGCGCATGGAGGAGCTCGAGAAGCTCGAGCACCCCAAGCCGCTCGCCGACTTCGTCTACGGGACCTTCAACGACTTCGCCGACAAGCACCCGTGGGTCGGCGAGGAGAACGTGCGCCCCAAGTCGATCGCGCGGGAGATGTTCGAGACCTTCCTCTCGTTCGCCGACTACGTCCGGGAGTACGGCCTCGAACGGATGGAGGGGTCGCTCCTGCGGCACCTCTCGAGCGTCTACAAGGTGCTCCGGCAGACGGTGCCCGACGGCATGAAGACCGACGAGGTCGTGGAGATGGAGCTCTATCTCCGGGACCTGGTGCGCCGGGTGGACTCGAGCCTGCTCGAAGAATGGGAGCGGATGCGCGATCCCGACTTCCAGCCCGGGCCCGCGGGCGAACCGGAACCGGCCGTGCCCGGCCGTGACGAGCCGGTCGACGTGACGCGCGACGCGCGCGCCTTCACCGCCGCGATCCGCACGCGGGTGTTCGCCCTGCTGCGCGCCTGGTCGACCGGCGACGACGAGGCGGCGATCGAGGTCGTCGACACCGCGCGCGACCGGGCCGGGCAGGACTGGACCGTCGAGCGGCTGGGGCGGGCGCGGGAGTCGTTCACGGCGGCGAACGGCGGCCTGCGCCTCGATCCCGAGGGTCGCAACCGGCGGCACACCTACACGCAGCCGTCCGACGACGGCGCGACGTGGCGGGTCGAACAGATGCTCGTGGACGTGGAGGGGCACAACGACTGGGTCGCGGAGATCGAGGTGGACCTGGCCGCCTCGCGCGCCGCCGCCGAGCCGGTCATCCGCCTGCTGCGCCTGGAGAGCCTGGTGAAGTAGTCTGGTCGCGTATTCTGCCGCCGGGACGCCAGTGTGTCGCGGCCGCTCCGAGTCGTCCAGGCTGGAAGAGGAGAGGACGTCATGCGTGGATTGGGCCGTGGCATCGTGGCGGCGCTGGTGGCGGCCGGAATCGTCGCTTCGTCGGGCACGCTGCAGGCACAGGAGGGGCCGGAAGCCGGGCACGGCTATCCGGCCGGGGAGTGGCCGCTGGTCGGGGGCGACTGGTCGAGCTCGCGCTACTCGACCCTGAACGACATCAGCCTCGATACGGTCGACCGGCTGGGTGGGGCGTGGGTCACGCCGCTCCCCGGCGGCGCGGCCTCGCGCGCGACGCCGGTCATGCGAGACGGCGTCCTGTATCTCACGGCGGGGGCCAACGTGTTCGCGATCGATGCCCGGAGCGGCGAGACGGTCTGGCGCTGGCAGCCGCCGGGCGACGAGCCGCTGATGGTTCCCTCCTGGCAGGGTGTCGGGCTGGGGGACGGACTGGTCTTCGTCGGGCTGCGGAGCGCGCACGTGATTGCGCTGCGCCAGGACACCGGCGAGCTGGCTTGGATGAGCTCGGTGGGCAGCGTGCCGCGCCAGGAGGGCGAAGGGGTCACCACCGCGCCGATGTACGCGCGCGGCCAGGTCTTCGTGGGGCTGGCCAACGGCGACAGCGGCGGTCAGGGGCGCGTCATCGCGCTCGACGCGGAGACCGGCGAGACGCAGTGGACGTTCTTCGTCGTTCCGCGGCCGGGGGAGTTCGGGCACGATACCTGGCCGCAGGATTCGGAGACCTGGAAGCTCGGCGGCGGCGGCGTGTGGCTCGTCGGGACGGTCGATCCCGACCTGGGGCTGGTCTACTTCTCGACCGGCAACCCGGTCCCGATGTTCGGCGGCGAGATCCGCGCCGGCGACAACCTGTTCACGGCCTCGGTGCTCGCGCTCGACATGGAGACCGGCGAGCGGCGCTGGCACTACCAGGTCGTCCGGCACGACGTCTGGGACGCGGACATCGCCACCCCGCTGCTGCTCTACGAGGCGGAAGTGGACGGACAACCGCGCAAGGCGGTGGCCGCGATGCGGGCGGACGGATACCTGTTCGTCTTCGATCGGGAGACCGGCGAGCCGCTGGTGCCGCTCGAGGAACGAGAGGTGCCGCAGGACGCGTTCCTGCACACCGCGCCGACCCAGCCGTTCCCGGTGGGGGCCGAGAGCATCCTGCCCGAATGCTCGTTCTGGCGCGACCGGGTGCCGCCGCCGTTCGAGCTGAGCTGCAGCACCTACACGCCGCCGTCCGCGGACCGTCCCCTCGTGGTGGCGCCCGGCGCGCCGATTCCGCGCGTGCGGGTCACTCCGATGTCGTTCAGCCCGGCGACCGGGTACGTCTACGCGCAGGGGCACGCGCACGTCGGCCGCGCCCGCCGTTTCGCCGATCCCTGGCTGTCCCGCCCGAGCGGCGGTCACATCAGCCTCCCGGACTCTGTGGGGATTATCGCCGCGGTGGACCCGCGCACGAGCCGGGTGGTCTGGAAGCAGGAGGTTCCCAGCCCGCTGCTCGGCACGAGCGGTCCGCTGACTACAGCCGGAGGCCTGATGTTCCGCGGCTCGCCCGGCGGGCAGGTCGAGGCCTACGACGCCCTGACCGGCGAGCGGGTCTGGGCGTTCCAGGCCATCGCCGAGGGTGCGCGAGTGCGGCCGGGTCCGGCCGCCGCCTACGAGCTGAACGGCGCGCAGTTCATCGCGATTCCGATGGGGCGCGAGCTGTGGGCGTTCACGCTCGACGGCGCCGTTGCCGCGCGGGGCGAGGTGCCGGCCGATCCGTGGGCCGACCGCGAGCCGTCCGGCCCCGCGCCACGCGCAACCGACGCCATCGAGACCGCGACGCTGATGGAGAATCCCTCCTGGTCGGTGGGCGGCCGGCGCTACGCCATCGACGAGCACGCGTTCAACCCCGTGCGCGCCCGGGTGACGGCCGGCGCGCGCGTCCGGTTCGTCAACAACGGAGAGCTGGCGCACACCGTGGCGGCCGGCGACGGGAGCTGGACCACCGGCGCGCTCCAGCCGGCGACGTGGGAGGTCGTAGCCTTCGACGAGTCCGGCACGTTCCGGTACCACTGCACGGAGCATCCGTGGGCGGTCGGCGAGATCACGGTCGAGCCCTGAGGAGCCGCGGGGGCGATAGTCGACCGGCGAGTTGGTCCCATTCGCCGGAGGATCCCTGCTTCTTCAGGAGGTCGCGGGCCTTCTCGAAGTGCCCGAGCGCTGCATCGTAGTGCTTGCCCTATTCTTCGCCTCCACGAACTTCAGTCCCATGGCGATCCTCAGCTTCGCGGCGAGCAAGGGGTGGGAACGTCCCAGTTTCGTGGCGACCGGCTCCAGCGTGTAGTAGCCGAGCGCCATCAGGTCCTCCCGCGCGGCCGATTCGATGACGGCGGCCAGCCCGGCCCGCTCGCCGGTCAGCATGAGCGCTCCTGCCCAGCTTCTTCAGAATCGTTCGCCGTAGTTCGGGGAGTCGCCAGGCAGATCGATTCGGCCACCGACTGTTGGCTTCCAGCGCGAGACCCCGCTCCGTCCAAGCGAGCGCCTCCTCTTTGCGACCACGCCTGAGGCTCATCTCGGCGAGGGTCTGGCAGTCCTTCGGCGCAATGTCCCTCTCCGCTTCGCAGAGGTCGGCGTACCCCTCTACGTCCCTACGCTTCGTGAAGACCGCCTTGAGGATGTCGACCGAGCGGCGATAGAGGTACGCGGACCGCTCCTGGCCGGCCATGCGCGCGCGGACGGCACGCTCGAACGTCTCCAACAGATGGACTGTGCGCGATGGGTCTCCGTTCCTGATCAGCGGAGTGATCTGGCCGCGCACGGCATCGACGTCTTCGACGAATCCGGAGCAGCGGCGGAACCCGATGAGCTCGCCGGGTGAAACGCGTCCTCGATCGCATGTTCCAGTGCGTCTCTCGACTTCCTCCTCATGCCTGATCTCCCGGTGGGTTCGGACGCCGGTGCGGCCCCGTGGTTGCAGTGGAAGTGGGCATGCGCGATCTTATCGCCGCTCGGCACGAGTCCGGTCCGGGCTCCCGGCGGTTGTGGCGGACTCGTTCGGGATCGTGGAACGGCCGCATTGCGACGAGACGAGTGGCCGAGCTCCGCCACGAACACATGGCCGGGTGCGTCGCGCGGCGTTGGAACGATGTGATTGAATGGACCCATCATGCGTGGACTCTTCAGATCGCAGACACTCTTCCTCGTCGTCGCCTTCACCGTGGCGCTGCTGACAGCCGCAGCCGCGCCGGCGCAGCGGTTGACCGGCACCGAGAACGGCGAGTGGCGTTACCTCGGCGGCGACGCCGGCCACACCCGCTCGTCGGCCCTCGACCAGATCAACGGCGACAACTTCTCCGATCTGGAGGTCGCCTGGATCTGGCGGGGCGACAACTTCGGGCCCAACATCGACTACTTCAACCGTTCCACGCCGATCTACGTGGACGGCGTCGTCTACACCGTGGCCTCGCCGCGGCGGCAGGTCGTGGCAATCGATCCGGGCACCGGCGAGACGCTGTGGACCTTCCGCGAGCCGGAGTCGGTCCGGCACCTGCGCTCGCCCCGGCAGGCCTACGGCAAGGGGGTCGCCTACGCCGAGGTGGAAGGCCGCGGCGTGATCTTCGTCACCAGCCCCGCCTTCTTCCTCTGGGCGCTCGACGCCGAGACCGGCTACCCCCTGGAGAACTGGGGCCGCCCGATCCCGCTCGACGGCTTTCCGCAGAGTGGTGGCCTCGACCTGATCCCGCCGCTCGTCGAGGACTGGGGGCGCTGGCTGGACCGCTCGGCCAGCTACGACCCGGGCTACGGCATCCCGCGCGAGCTGGGCATGGTCACCGCCTCGGCGCCGCCCATCGTGGTCAACGGGGTGGTCGTCGTGCTCGTCGGCCACCAGCCCAGCTACGGGCAGACCCGCATCGAGAACGTCCCCGGCGACGTCATGGGCTTCGACGCCGCCACCGGCGAGTTCCTCTGGAAGTTCCACATGATCCCGCGCCCCGGCGAGTTCGGGCACGAGACGTGGCACAACGACGCCTGGCAGTGGTCGGGAGACATGTCGACCTGGGCGCCGGCGTCCGCCGATCCGGAGCTGGGTCTCGTCTACCTCGTCACGAACGCGTCGACCGTCCAGAGCTACGCCGGCCACCGGCCCGGCGACAATCTCTTCGGCGGCTGCGTCATCGCGCTCGACGTCGGGACCGGGGAGCGGCGCTGGCACTTCCAGATCCACCGCAGCGACCAGTGGAACTACGACCTGCCGACACCGCCCATGCTGATGGACCTGACGGTGGACGGGAAGCGTATCCCGGCGCTGATCCAGAACACGAAGCAGGGGCTCGTCTTCGCCTTCGACCGGGAGACGGGCGAGCCGATCTGGCCCATCGAGGAGCGCGAGGTCATCCAGACCGAGGTCCCCGGCAACTACACGTCGCCCCGGCAGTCGTATCCGACCCGGCCCGAGCCGGTCGATCCCATCATTCTGACCGGCCTGACCGAGGAGTTCGTCATCGACTACACGCCGGAGCTGAAGCAGGAGGCGCTGGCGATCCTGGAGCACTACCGGGTCGGGGGCCTCTACGTCCCGGCGCTGCCGGAGAACCACACGAACGACTTCTACAACAACGTGGGCTGCCTCGGCGGCGGCAACATCATTCCGCACCCGCCGGTCGCCGATCCGAGCACCGGGATGATGTTCAACTCGCACCGCCGGAGCTGCAACGCGCCGTCGTTCATGCGGCCGACCGGCGGCGTCGACACGGACAACCCGGAGTACGCGCGGCCCGGCCCCGGGGGCGCGACGCCCAATTCGACGCCGACCACCGGTACGACGGTCGCGGCATGGCTGCCCGGTGGCTTCCACCGACCCACGCCGGAGCAGGAGCCGTTCGTTTCGGTGAGCGGCCTGCCGAGAATCGACGGCCTGCGGCTCTACAAGCCGATGGACAACCAGCTCACCGCGTACCGGATGAACACCGGCGAGAAGGCCTGGTCGCTGCCGGTCGGCGAGACCGCGCAGGTGATCCGCGAGCATCCGCGGCTGGCCGGCGTCGACATCCCGAACGCCGGGGGCGCCGGCTTCTCGATCCAGATGGTGACCGGCGACCTGCTGGTGCAGACCCGCTCGCTCAGCGAGGGGACGCGGCAGATCGTGCCGGACGCGCTGCTGCTGCTGCACGGGCGGGACAAGTACACCGGGGAGATCCTCGGCAGCGTCGAGCTTCCCGCCCCCGGGCAGTACGGCATGATGACCTACCTGCACGAGGGGAAGCAGTACATCGTGGTGCAGATCGGGAGCGTCCAGACCGATTTTCCCGGCTCGCTCGTGGCGTACGCTCTGCCGTAGTGGATCGGTCGGCGCGCAAGAGCTCTCTTCGAACCTGAGAGGGAAGGCTGATGTTCGATTCGCTCACTATCGCCCGCCGGCTGACCGAGGCCGGCGTCAGCCCGCGAGATGGCTGACGCCATTCGCCAAGCTGCGGAGCATGGCGATCACATCACGCCGGATGCACTCCGCGCGGAGTTCGTCACGCTGCGCACCCACATCCTTTAGGTTTCAAGGGACACGCACACTCTCCGCCCGATCGCAGAAAGTGCATGGTCGATGCGCTTCATGCTGGATGCCCGCTCGGGATCAAGAAGCCGGCGCACTTGAACGTGCTGTCCTTCGAGCACGCGAGCCAATTCGTTCAGGCTCACGCCTTCTTGCTTCATTGCTACGTAGAGTGCTGCCTTGACGGCGACGTACACCGGAACAGCAACGCGTACCTGTCCGCGTTTGAGGCGACTTGGAACAGGAATATCGGCGCGCTCTGCGATGCGCCCGCCGATGGTTTCGGCAAGACAGTCGGCGGCCATCGCGATGGCATCCTCGCGGTCTTCGCCTTGAGTGATTGCATCCGGCAGATCCGGGAACGTCACCGTGTAACGCCCATCGGGCTCACTCTCCAAACGTGCCGGGTAAGCAAAATCCATTGTGATTCACCAAACGTCAGACGGAAATCTGCTCGACGATGTTGCGCGTGACCCGTGTCGGCGCCGGTCGTAGAGCTGCGTCGTCTGCGGGTTCGAGTGTCCGGCCAGGTACTGCACGTCCTCCAGCGCCACGTTCTGCGCCAGCAGGTCGGTCACGACCAGCACCCGGAAGGAGTGCGGCCGGAGCCGCGCCGGAAGTCCGGCCACCGCCAGTCGCCGCTTCAGCATCCTCCGGATCAGCACAGCGCCCAACGGCCGACCGGACAACGGCCGTTCGTCGCCCCGTCGCGGTCGCCCGGTGAGAGCTGACTGAAAGAACGGCAGCGGAGCCGCGCTACCGCGCCCACGCGCGCTCCTGTGTAGACGAGCGTCCCGAGCACTGCGCGGTCCCGCAATCCGACGACGGTCGAGACGGCGAGTGTCGTCGATGTGGTCGCCGTCGCCGGTTGACCGGAATGAGACGGAGCGCTGGGCAATGACCTCGACTACCGGCGCAACGGATTGATCTCGTCGCCGCTCTCCGCAAAGCCTGCCCCGAATCCGCCGCAGCCGGCGCTGCAGAGCGTGGCGGGGTCGGGCCCCTCGCCCGCGGCGAACGCCTGCTCCTCGGCGCGTGCGCCCCGCAGCAGCCCGGGCATGCCGTAGTTGCCCTCGTGGCACCGCGGCTCCTTGTAGATGCGATTCGCCTCGTTGTTCTGCAGGCTCAGCTCGAGCGCGACGCTCCACGGCTGCGTCCATGTCGTGGGGTCGTCCATCGTGACGACGTACTCGAGCGTCCGGGCGTCGCGGCGCGTCCAGCGCTCGACCAGGTGCAGGTTCTCGCGGGATCCCTGATAGTCGGTCTTCGAACTGAAGTTGGTGACGTCGACCACCAGCGTCTCGTCCTCCCACCGGCCGCGCGGGTCGCCCCACCACTGGCGAACGTGCGACGGCAGATGGGGCCGGTCGGTCACGGGGATGACGCGCTGCCAGCCCTGGCCCTGGCCCGTGTCGTAGAAGATCGACACCGTGCCCGGCGACTGCACGATCTGGAGGAAATACCCCGCGGCGCCCCCGAAGTCGGGCAGGCGGGCCGACATGCACCGCTCTCCCAGACCCCGGTCCTCGGGATTGTCCGAGCGATTGAAGGAGCGGACCGGATAGAACGGCGGCTGCTCGGCGCGCCGCGGTGACGGCGGCCCGTACTGCCCGTCCGCGCAGCCGGGCAGGTTGTTCCGGCAGACGTCGGTCGCTTGCAGCAGCGCGAGCTGATACTGGCGGAAGGCGTCCCGCCGTTCTTGCGCCTCGGGCGTGAGGGCGGGAATCCGGCCGTCCGGCGGGTCGATGATCAGCGACGTCCGGCGGCCCAGGTGCTTGTGGGACAGGAAGATCGCGGCGCTGTAGGCGCCGCCGACGTCCTGCTCGCTCCCGCGCGGCGCCCGCCGCCGGTCGCTGCCGATGATGCGCGCCCGTTCCCGGTCGAGCTCGGCCCGTTCCTCGTCCGTCAGGAACTCGCGATCCGCGAACCGCGCGGGGCGCTCCAGGGGGATCTCGTAGTCGGTGGTCCAGATGCCCTGCAGGTCGGGCTCGCCCCACGCGGTCGGCTCCGCCGGCGCCGCCGGCTCCTGCTGCTCCGGAGCCGTCTGCGCCTGCCCGGCGACCGGGACCGGCGCCAGCTTCATGAGCAGGGTCACGAACAGGATCGCGGCCGCTACACCGAACAACTCGATCACTCGTCGGGTCATGTCATCCCCCACGGACACGATTCAGGGCAATGTTCGCGCCGTACATGCCTTCCTACTCTCGCGTCCGCGCAAAGTCAAGGACGGATCCACCGGAAAGCCTGAGTCCGCCCAGGCCGATGCTTGCGTTCCGACAGAGCCTCCGAAGCGTGAGCCGATTCCCGCGCTCTTCACGCACTGTCCTGTAAAGCCGCCCCAAGGAGGATTGGACTGTGACCAGGACGTTGCAAACAGCCGTCGGCCTGACAATGCTCGCCCTCGTGCCGGAGGGAACAGCGGCCCAGGTTGCAGGCTCGCTCGACGAGGTCGTGCGTGCCGGGCGGTTCACGCAAGGAGAGGCCGTGATGCGTGCGGGACGTCTGCCGCATGGAGATGCGGACTGCGCTTGATCGCCTCACGCAGGCCTTCGAGCAAGCCTTCGAGGTGCGCCATCCGTTCGCGGAGCAGGCCCATCTGCTCGCTTTGGGCATCGATCCGCTCGCGCAGATCCTTTCCCTGGGCGCGCAGCTCGTCCCTCAGACTCCGAAACGACGTACGGATCGCGACCAGGATCGCGATGGCGGCCCCGACGACTGTCCAGGCGGTAGCGTCCATCTTGTTGAATTCTACCGGTCAGAGTGCGAAAGCGTCGTGGGGTGCCTCAGGGCAGCCGGAAGACGAACAGCATGTTGCCGCGCGGCGGCTGTTGGATCTCCGGCGTGACCATCCGGTAGTTGACGCCGCCCCCGGCCGCGATGGCAATGTACTGCACGCCGTCGTGCATATAGCTGACCGGAAAGCCGCCGGCGCTCGAGTTGAGGATCTGCTCCCAGAGGATCTCGCCGGTCCGCGCGTCGAACGCCCGGAAGCGGCGCGCGTCGTCGGTCACGAACACCAGCCCGCCGCCGGTGGTCAGCACGGAGCCGCCGATGCCGGCCCGCTGGCGATGCACCCAGAGCGTTCCGCCGGTCGCCATGTCCATCGCCGTGAGCATGCCGACCTGCCCGTCGACGTCCGGCGCCACCTCGCGCGTGGCTCGCGCCGACCCGTGGTGGAAGCCCGGGCGGTCGCGGAACTCGTTGAGCGTCAAGGTCATGCAGACGTTGTTGGTCGGCGCGTAAAGGGCGTTGGTGGCCGGGTGGTAGGCGGTCGCGTTCCAGTTGATGCCGCCGGTCAGGCTCGGGCAGACGAAGACCGGCTCGCCGACCTGCGGGAACTTCAGCGCCTCGTTGAGCAGCACGCGGCGGCTCTCGGCGTCGACATCGGCGACCACGTTCTGGCGGTTCGTCGGCTCGGCCCAGAGGAACGCCCCGGTGGCGGCGTCGAGCGCCCAGACGATGCCGGTCTTGCCCGGGATGCCGGTCACGATCTTGCGGCGCGAGCCGGGGATGATCCCGCCGTTCAGCCATTCGACCGCGTCGGGGTCCGGCGACACCTCGGTCTCGACCACGAGCCGGGCGTACGGATGGTCGAGGTCCCATTCGTCGTTCGGGGTGTGCTGGAAGTACCACACGATCTCGCCCGTGTCGGCGTCGAGCGCGAGGGTGGA
The DNA here is from genome assembly GCA_965222905.1 of Vicinamibacterales bacterium. GTDB lineage: Bacteria > Acidobacteriota > Vicinamibacteria > Vicinamibacterales > UBA8438 > WTFV01. Next base: position 3,171,040 of record OZ244976.1, read on the forward strand.
GTTCGTGTAGAGGACGTCGCCGTCGCCGGTGCCGCGCTGCACCGAGCCCCACGGAATCGGCACGCCGACGCCGGCGTAGATCAGGTTCAGCTCCGGGTCGTAGCTCGGTGCATTCCACGAGGAGCCGCCGCGCCGCAGCTCGTCGGGGACGTCGCCCCAGGTGTCGTAGCCGAACTCGCCGGCGCGGGGAATCGTGTAGGTGCGCCACACCTCCCTGCCGGTCTCGACGTCGTGGGCCGAGATCCAGCAGCGCGTGTTGAGGTAGTAGCAGCCCGACATCCCCGCCACCACCCGTCCCTTGATGACCTGCGGCCCGCCCGAGTAGTGCTGGCCCACCTCCCAGTCGCCGACCCGCTCGTCCCACAGCACCTCGCCGGTGCGCGCGTCGAGCGCCACCAGGTGGGCGTCGTGCGTGGCGATGAGCAGCTTGTCGTCGTAGAGGGTCCCGTTGCGGTTCACGCAGGCCAGGCTGGCGCCGTGCTCGACCTGCGGCCGGCGGTACTCCCACAGGCGGGCGCCGTCGCGCACGTCGAGCGCCTCGACGTAGTCGCACGCCTGCACCAGGAACATGACGCCGTCGTGGACGAGCGGCGTGGTCTCCTGCCTGCCCTCGGCCATGGTCCACGCCCAGGCGAGACGCAGCTCGCCCACGTTGGTGGCGTCGATCTGATCGAGGGGACTGTGACCCCAGTGGTTGTAGGTGCGCCGCCACATCAGCCAGTCGCCCGCCGGAGGATCGACGAGCTCCTGCTCGGTGACGGGCGTGTAGTCGTCGATGGGAGACTGTGCCCCGACGGACGCTCCCGCGAGCAGAAGGCACGCCGCGATCACGCCGGGGACGAGTCGTGGGAGCTGTCGCATCGTTGTAGTCCTCTCGTCGGTGCGTCGATTGCCGCGTCAGTGGGCCTGCCGCGTCAATGGAATGTCGAATGCGCCCTGAGCCGTCTCGACCGAGATGGTGAACCGGTCGCCGACGAGGCTGTAGCCGAGCCGCTGCAATCCGCCCTCCTCGGTGTTCCTGAACACTACTCTCTTGTCGCCGATCTCGATCAACTCGAACACCTGGAAACCGTCGGCCCGGGGCTTCATGCCCGGGTCCCACTGCTTGAGGCGCAGGGTCAGCGAATCGCCTTCCTCTTCCACGACGATCAGCTCGATCATGTTGGTGGCGCCACCCGCCGTCGACCGGACGAGAGACGCGATGGAACCGCCGACCGGCTCCGCCCAGTTCTCCTCGAGGGTTCCGTTGCCGGTGTCGCCCTTATAGTGGCCGGTCATCCATGCAAGGTCGGCGATCGTAGCCGCCGGACCCTGGGCGAACGTTGGGGTGGACGCGGCGAGAACGAATCCGAGACCGAGCAGCAGACAGCGCATGACACGACTCCCTTCAGACGTCAGGACCGATGCGGGCTAGTGTAACCGTTACCGTTGGGACCGCCAGTACGGCATGATTCAGTTGCCTGCACCGATCAGCGCATGAAGATTCGATCCCCGCTGGAATGCCTTTGCTTCGCGGAGCCACGTCCATGACCGTGGAAGAGTGGGCCAGGAACCAGCAGGAACTCCGCCGCGGGTTCGACGACGAGGCGCGAAGCTGCAAGCTGAAGCCGCCGGAGGCTTTCGGTGACGAGCCGGCCCCCCCGGAGGCGTTTCGGAACCTCTGTCCCGGTCTCGATCCGGCCCTCACCGGCCGCAGGAGCCATGCCGTCCGGTGGCGCATCGCACGAAGCTGCTGCGGCTGGAGTCAGCCGCCGACGACCGAAGAGTTCTACGACGCCTTCCACACCGACACGCCCGACCAGCGCCAGAAGAGCATCATCTACATGTGGGGGACGGAAGCCACCTTCACGGAGCTCTTCGAAGCCTGGGCGCAGCACGCCTACACGTTCCGGGATCTCGTGCGTGCGCTGCACCTGGCCGACTTCCCGTGGCCCGACCGGATCGCGGAAATCAACCAGTGGGCCGACCCCAATCATTCCGAGCAATAGCGGGACGCCAGCATGGACCGACTGACGTTACCACTGCCCGCCAGAGGCATCTGGCTGCGGGTCAGGAGTCTGCTCGATCCGGCCCTCGAGCGCCTCGGACCGGAAGCAGGTCGCTGGAAGATCGGCGGCGGGACCGTGCTCGCGGCCCGTTGGAACCACCGCGAGAGCACCGATCTCGACCTCACTGTGAACGCCGGCGCCGCCATCCCGGCTCTGTTCGCCGGACCCACCGACAACTTCGAGGCCGAGATCCGACGGCGCGGCGGATACGCCATTACCTTCGACCGCGACCGGTGCACCATCGGCTTCAGCACCGGCAAACTGGACCTCTGTGCACTGGATCCCACGCCGTGTGAAGGCCATGCCGATGCGCTCGTCGACGGTGAGCCGGCCGTTGTCCTGAACAACGCCCAGATCCTCTGCGGGAAGCTCCGGCGAGCCAACCGCAGCCCCGTGCGTGACGTGTTCGACATCGTCGTCGCCGAGAGACTCGACCCGCACGCCCTGGCGATCGCTGCGAACACCAGAACCGCACGGGACATCGAGGCAATCGCCGCCGCCTGGAGAACCTCGAACCAGGTCTTCACGTACAACGCACCACTCGACCTCAACGGCGTTCGGCCGCAGTTCGCCGGCGACATGACCACACTCGGACACGCGGGTGCCGCTGCCCTGACCGGTGCTCGCTACGAACGGGTCCAGATAAGAGTCGAAAAGGACGTCGGCTTCGTGGAGACGATGACCAGGAACGGTGCCGCCAAGGAGCTCACGTTCGATCCCAGCCACATCGACGAGGCTTTCGAGGCCCACGGCTTGAACCACTATTTGCCGCAGACCGGTGCGCGACCCGTCGACATCCGCGACCGCATGCGCGCCGCATGTCGCAAAGGTACAGAGTTCGTGCACGACACCGCGTCCGGCGCGAAGACGTGACTATTGAGGGCGCGGACTCTCCGGCGTCGGGGTCCATCTGGGGGCGATCCGGCTCCCGGTTGCATGATTTGGAGTTGGGAGAGAGCCGCACTCCCGGAACCGGTTGTGGCATGATGCCTTCCTGCATCAGGGAGCACGCGTTGCGCGGACTCTTCGAGGGTTGGTTGGGCGGAGAATATGGGCCGCACGCGACGGTTTTCGGGCCGTCCGGAACGGTGTGGCGAATGCGGGAGTACTACCATGGCGGAACGAATCTACGTGATGAATGAAGACGGGAGTCTGGAACCGCTCACCGAGAAGTCGTTTGACACGGAGGACATTCTGCAACGGTTGATTGCCGATTACCCTGAGCTGCTGGATGGGGAGCAGATTCGCCCTCGCGATCCGCGGCGGTGGTTGCTGGTTGCCAGGGAAAAGGGCATCGCTGACGCTCCGGACTCCGGCAATCGGTGGTCAGTCGACCACCTCATGATCGACCAGGACGCCGTGCCGACGTTTGTGGAAGTGAAACGCAGTTGGGTGCGGCTCTTTTTCATAGATTGCTATCTCGCTCATTCATAAGGGTTTATGTCCGAGGACACTCCCTCTTCAGTGCGTTTTGAGGGGTGACAGCGTCCGGCGAGCGCCCCATCCGCCTCTTTTCGGGCCGCCGCCCGACCCGACCACGACGCCGGCACGCGCCGGTCCCCCTCAGGCGCGCTCCCTTCTGGACATTCGCGGGGTGCGGCTCTTCATAGAGGATTTTTCGCCCTATTCATGGGCTCTTTTGCCCGCGGATGCGTCTCCCCAGTGGCCATTTCGGGAGGGACATCAAGCAGGCCAGCGCGTACCGGCGTCTTTTCGGCAGCCAGCCGAGCCTCGTCACGGCGCCGAACACCTTCGGTCTTCTCCCCGACAGGCGCGCTCCCTTCTGGACATTCGCGCGGCGTTCTGGTACGGTGCCGTGGGAAGGGAGGCAGGCCTGCGATGGCTGTGACGACAGGATTCCAGGGACGTACATTCGACGTGCCCCGAACCGGCGTCCCGTGCATCGATCCCCCGAGGCGAGCCCCGTGCGCAGCGGCCGATGCTGTCTTCGCGGATGCCAAAGCCTTCCTTTCGTCCAGCGAAGCCCGGCGGATGAGCGAGAGCGAACTCGAACGGGAACTGCACCGGCGGGGCCAGGAGTTGGTGCGCAAGCTCCTGCAAGGACATCGCGACCAACGCAGCCCGAAAGAGGCTGCTGGTCCGGCCGAGGGCAAGGGCACCAGCGGTGTCGAGTGCTCGGAGCCGCGCGAGCACGAAAGCCACGCCGAAACGGCCTCCGGCACGATGCAGGTTGTGGGTCTGGGCTGCGCGCGGCGCGGTCACGACGGCTTGCATCGGCTCGATGCCGCGCTGAACCTGCTGCCGGAGCGCTACCTGGTCGAGATGCCCCGCCGCGTGACCCTCGCGACCGCCTCGCGGGCACCACCGCGTACGCCCTGGAAGCCACCGTGGTACTCGACATCATCCACGTGGCAGCGGCGACGCGGCGTGCGGTGCTCGTCGCCGGCTCATCGAAGGGCCTGTCGGCATTTGGTCCGCGATCCGATGGGAGCCGACCGGCGCACGGTGACACTTGGCTCCAGTTGCGGCGGTCCGCAGCCGCCGCGGGTAGCCGGAGCCTGGATGCGTACTGAGGAAGAACCTGGCCAGCGCGGTGCTGGCGCGCGGCCTGGACAAGCGGCGGTTACGGGGGTTACGGGAGCGTTGAGCCATGCAAGTTGTTCTCCGCCGCACCGCTCCACCCGCCCCGGCGCCCTATGCGGCGGCGGAGGCTTCTTTCGCGGAGACCAAAGCCTACCTTTCTTCGCGCGAAGCCCTGCAGATGCGTGAGAGCGACCTCGAACGGGAGTTGAACCGGCGTGGTCAGGAGTTGATGCGCAAGCTCCTGCAAGGGCACCTCGACCAACGCAGCCCGGGGGAGGCGGCGGGTCCGGTCGAGGGGGCCGACGGTGTCGAGCGTTCGGAGCGGCGGCTGCACGACCGGCAGTTGGAGACGACCTTTGGCACGGTGGCGGTCGAGCGCCTGGGCTACGCGCATCCCGGTCACGACAGTCTGCATCCGCTCGATGCGTCGCTGAACCTGCCGGCTGAGCGTTACTCGCTCGAGGTGCGCCGCCGGGTGGCGGAAGCGGCCGCATCGCGGTCGTTCGACGAAGCGCTGTTCGAGCTGTCTCGCCATAGCGGGGCCCAGGTGCCCAAGCGTCAGGCGGAACAGTTGGTCGCTCGCGCGGCTGAGGACTTCGACGCCTTCTACGCGGCGCGCCGAGCGGCGGCGGGCGAGCCGGTCGCTGACGAGTCGGTTGTGGTGCTCACCTTCGACGGCAAGGGCGTGGTGCTGCATCACGAGGACCTGCGCGAGGCGACGCGCAAGGCGGCCGAGAGGCGCCGGCGGCAACGCGAGCAGCTCTCCCCGTTCAACCGCCTGCGGCCGGGCGAGAAGAAGCACGCCAAACGCATGGCGACGGTGGCCGCCGTCTACGCGGTCGCGCCGTTGGTGCGCAGCCCGGAGGATTTCCTGCAGAGCCTGATGCCCCGACAGCCGGCGGCCAAGGCCAAGAATCGGGCCAAGACCGCGGCGGTGCGTCCTCGCCCGGTGGCCAAACGGGTCTGGGCGAGCCTCGAACACGATCCGGCCGAGGTGGTCGCCGAGGCGATGCTGGAAGCCGAGCGCCACGACCCGGAGCGCGTCAAGCGCTGGGTCGTGCTCGTCGACGGCGCCGAGACGCAACTCGCCCTCGTCGAAGCGGGCGCCGCCGCCTACGGCGTCGACGTGACGGTGATCCTCGACATCATTCACGTGGTCGAGTACGTCTGGAAGGCGGCGCACGTGTTCCATCGCGAGGGGAGCCCCGACGCGGCGCATTGGGCCTGGACGCGCGTGCAGAGCATTCTCGAGGGCAAGTCCAGCAAGGTGGCCGCGGCGATGCGGCGGGCGGCGACCGTCGCAGGCTTGTCGAGCGACACCCGCAAGCCGGTCGATACGTGCGCCGACTACCTGCAGAAGTACGCGCCGTATCTGCACTACGACCGCTACCTCGCGGCGGGCTATCCCATCGCCACCGGCGTGATCGAAGGGGCGTGCCGGTACCTGGTCCGCGACCGGATGGAGTTGACCGGAGCCCGCTGGCGGCTGGTCGGCGCCGAGGCGGTCCTGAAGCTGCGGGCGCTACGGGCCAGCGGCGACTTCGATGCGTACTGGGACTTCCACGAAGCGCGCGAGTACGAGCGGAACCACGCCCAGCGCTACGCTGACGGGATAGCACCGCCGGTCAGCGAGCCGCCCCCATCGCCCTCCTCACCTCGCCTTCGCCGGGTCAAGTAGCTCTTGCCATGCCGCTCGCAGCCCCTCCTGGACCCCTCTGGACCGCCGACGCAAAAGAGCCGCACCCAACGCAGTTCCAACAGCGAAATACGCCGGTCCGTGGTGGGTCAGATGCTGGACTACGCCGCCCACGCCACAGAGACGATGGGCGTGGCTGAGATACGACGGGATTTCGGCGCCAAGTACGGCGACAATGCCGAGGATGTCCTGCATGATTTTCTGCAGCCTGGAGCAGATGCCGACCCGGATGCCATCGCGGAAGCGTTTTGGGATCTTCTTGCGACAAACCTGGCGGCCAAACGTGTCCGGCTCCTGTTCGTAGCCGACCGGATTCCCGACGAGTTGGTGCGGGTAGTGGAGTTTCTGAACGAACAGATGCCTCGCATCGAGGTGCTGGCGGTTCAAATCAAGCAGTTCCAAGGCGCAACCTTGCGTACTCTGGTGCCGCAGGTGATTGGACGCACCGCCGCGGCGGAGCCAAAGTCCGGGCCAACCCGGCGCGCCCGGTTGACAATGGAACAGTTCTACGAGGAACTGCCCGACCACGCGGCCGTTCAAGCGGCGAGACAGCTGATTGCTGCCGCCGAGAAACGCGGCGGGATTGTCAAGCGTATGCAGAGTTCGCTGACCGTCAGCGTCCAATCCACGCGTCGCAACGCTCCGCTCACCGTAGCCTGGCTTTTTCCGACCATGAACTCGTACTGGGGCGGCCTCAAGGGATTCACCATCGGACAAGTGAACTGGGTTGAGCTGCCGGAGGAAACGCAAGCCAAGTTCGACGCACTGTATTCTCAGATGTCCCGTGACGGCTTTGCCGAGGAAGTCGGCAGCAGCAAGACCGGAGGGAGCCGGGGCTGGGCCATCGACCCGGCGGTTGTCGCGCAGCACATTGACCTCGTGCAGGAGCGGCTGGCGCAAGCCATCGCCATACTCCAGTCCGTGTAGGCACTCGGGAACCCATCGTGTGTCTGCGACGCGCTGGACAGGTCAGACGCGCATCGCGGAGTGGACCGCCATGTGCGCGCTCACGATGCGCTGCATCGCCTCCTGATTGGGCTCCAGCGACCACACCCTCCGCTCCGACGTGCCTCCCAGGGCGATGCCGTCGTTGCGCGGCTGCATGTGGACGCCGAGGACGCCGGGAGGCGCCCCTTCGGGAGGGTCGCCGGAGACACGCCAGTCGACGTCCTCCTGGGGCAGGAGCACCGTGAGCCGCCCCTTCAGCGGCAGCCGCTCCTCGTCGCCGAAAGAGGTCGCGCGCGCCCAGCCCGGTGCAGTTGACGACCAGCCGCTCGTTCAACGCCACCAGTTCGCGCGGTCGAGCCGGTCGGCGCGCAACAGAAAGCCGGAGGGGCGGTGCGGCCGCAGCCCGACCGTGGTGCGGATGACCCAGTCCCATGCCGCGCGCACGGGAGCGAACCGCAGAGGCGGTCGCCGCAGCGGCGGCGGCGCCGACCGCGCCGAGCTGCCGCCCAGGCCGGCGCCCGCGAGGCCCATGCCGCCCATCTTCAGGAGCGTTCTACGGTCCACCGTCGCATCCGGGCTCATTCGTGCCGCGTCACTGGTGGGTTTCTTCGGCGACACCCATCTTGCATCGTCCATCCATGACGGGCAACTCCGCTCGGTTGGCGGAAGCCCCAGGTTCGGCAGAATGTTGGGGCGCCCCCGAACTCTGTGGTTGAATGGAACGGCTCATGAGCGGAGTGGCCTGCGCGCTGCCATAGCGGCCGCGCTGTCGGAGACCGGAAAGAGGAGGGCGCCATGCTTCAACGTCATCGCTCGCTCGTCGTCACGGTCGCGTCGGTGATCGCAATCGCGGCGCTCGCGGCCGGCCTCGCAGGGCAGGAGCCGGAGACGGGGCGCGGCTATCCCTCGACCGACTGGCCCTTCACCGGCGGCAACTGGTCCAGCTCGCGCTACTCGACGCTGGACGACATCTCAGCCGACACGGTGGATCGCCTCGGCGCCGCGTGGGTGGCGCCGCTCCCCGGCGGCGCGGCGTCGCGCTCGACCCCGGTGGTGCAGGACGGCGCCATCTACCTGACTGGCGGCGCCAACGTCTTCGCCTTCGACGCGCGGACGGGCGAACCCATCTGGCGCTGGCAGCCGGACCCGGACGCCGGACGGGTGGTGTCGTGGCAGGGCGTCGTCGTGGCCGGCGACGTGGTCGTCTTCGGCACGCGCAGCGGAGAGGTGATCGCGCTCAGCCGGGACACCGGCGAGTTGGTGTGGGCGACGCGGGTCGGGAGCCCCGAGCAGACCCGGGGCGAGGTGGTGACGACCGCGCCGATGTACGCGCGCGGCAAGGTGTTCGTCGGCTTGGCGAACGGCGACATCGGCGGACAGGGGCGCGTGCTGGCCCTCGACGCGGCGACCGGCGAGGTGGAGTGGATCTTCTTCGTCGTGCCGCGGCCGGGCGAGTTCGGCCACGAGACCTGGCCGCAGGACAGCGACTCGTGGGAGTACGGCGGCGGCGGCGTCTGGTTGGTCGGCACGGTCGATCCCGACCTCGGGATGGTCTACTTCTCGACCGGCAACCCGGTGCCGATGTTCGGCGGCGAGCTGCGCGAGGGAGACAACCTGTTCACCGCCGCGGTCCTCGCGCTCGACATGGAGACCGGCGAGCGGCGCTGGCACTACCAGGTCGTCCGCCATGACGTCTGGGACGCCGACATCGCCACGCCGCTGCTGCTGTACGACACGACGGTCGACGGCGAGCCGGTGAAGGCGGTGGCCGCGATGCGCGCCGACGGCTACCTCTTCCTGTTCAACCGCGAGACCGGCGAGCATCTGCTGCCCGTCGAGGAGCGCGAGGTGCCGCAGGACCCGCACCAGCTCACGGTGCCGACCCAGCCGTTCCCGGTGCAGACCGAGACCATCCTCTTCGAGTGCTCGTACTGGCGCGACCGGGTGCCGCCGCCGTTCGAGCTGAGCTGCAGCAGCTACACGCCCCCGTCGGTCGACGAGCAGACGGTGGTGGCGCCGGGGTTGCCCATCCCGCGGGTGCGGGTCACGCCGATGGCGTTCTCGCCGCAGACCGGCTACATCTACGCGCAGGGGCGTGCGCACGTCGGCCGCGCCCGCCGCTTCGCGGATCCGTTCGTCTGGAACACTACCCAGTTCCACCTGACCCTGCCCGACGCGGTCGGCATCCTGGCCGCCGTCGACCCCCGCACCGGCCGCGTGGTGTGGCGGAAGGAGATGCCGGCCGCGTTCCTCGGCGTCAGCGGTCCCCTCGTGACCGCGGGCGGCCTGCTGTTCCGGGGCTCGCCGGGCGGACAGGTGGAGGCCTACGACGTCCGGACCGGCGATCGCCGCTGGGCTTTCCGCACGAGCGAGGAGGGGTCGCGGCTGCGTCCCGGCCCGGCGTCGACCTACGAGCTGGACGGCACGCAGTACATCGCCGTCCCGATGGGGCCCGCGCTCTGGGCGTTCGCGCTCGACGGCGAGGTGCCGGCCCGCGGCGAGCCGTCCCCGGATCCACCGGTGGACGACCAGCCCGCCGGTCCCGCCCCGCGCGAGACCGACGAGATCGACACCGCCACGCTGCTCGAGAACCCGCGCGGCGCGGTCGGCGGCCGGCGCTACGCGTTCGACGAGCACAACTTCAACCCGCTCCGCGCTCGCGTTACCGCCGGCACGCGGGTCCGGTTCACCAACAACGGCGAGATTCCCCACACTGTGGCCGCGCGCGACGGAAGCTGGAGCACCGGCACCCTGGCGCCGGGGCTGTGGGACTTCGTCACGTTCGACGAGCCGGGGACGTTCCTCTATCACTGCGAGGATCACCCCTGGGCGGTGGGGGAGATCACGGTCGAGCCGTGAGCCGTCGGGCCTGGAAATCTCGAGGCGCCGGACATCCGGTGGCGGCAGACTGCCGAGGCGAACATTGCGGTAAGGTCTCGACATGGACGCTACCGCATGGACGGTCGTCGGGGCTGCCATCACGATCCTGATTGCGATCGGCGCGTCGTTCCGAAGACGCCGGACGCTGTGGTTGAATGGAGCGCATCATGAAGGAGTTGCTCGCCGGGGCGCTCTGACCGCCCCGCGACTGGAGACCGGAGATAGAGGAGGGCGCCATGCCTCGACGTCATCGCTCGCTCGTCGTCACGGTCGCGTCGGCGATCACGCTCGCGGCACTCGCGGTCGGCCTCGCCGGACAAGAGCCCGAGCCGGGCCGCGGCTATCCGTCGACCGACTGGCCCTTCGCCGGCGGCAACTGGTCCAGCTCGCGCTACTCGACGCTGGACGAAATCGCCACCGACACGCTCGACCGCCTCGGCGCCGCGTGGATGACGCCGCTCCCCGGCGGCGCGGCGTCGCGGTCGACCCCGGTGGTGCAGGACGGCGCCATCTACGTGACGGGCGGCGCCAACGTCTTCGCCTTCGACGCGGGGACGGGCGATCTCATCTGGCGCTGGCAGCCCGACCCCGACGCCGGGCGGGTCGTGTCGTGGCAGGGCGTGGTCGTGGCCGGCGACGTGGTGGTCTTCGGCACGCGCAGCGGGGAGGTGCTGGCGCTGCGCCGGGACAGCGGCGAGCTGGCCTGGGCGACGCGGGTCGGGAGCCCGGAGCAGACTCGAGGCGAGGTGGTGACGACCGCGCCGATGTACGCGCGCGGTAAGGTGTTCGTCGGCCTCGCGAACGGCGACATCGGCGGACAGGGCCGCGTGCTGGCCCTCGACGCGGCGACCGGCGAGGTGGCGTGGACCTTTTTCGTCGTGCCGCGGCCGGGCGAGTTCGGCCACGAGACCTGGCCGCAGGACAACGACTCGTGGGAGTTCGGCGGCGGCGGCGTCTGGCTGGTCGGCACGGTCGATCCCGACCTGGGGATGGTCTACTTCTCGACCGGCAACCCGGTGCCGATGTTCGGGGGCGAGCTCCGCGAGGGCGACAACCTGTTCACCGCCTCCGTCCTCGCGCTCGACATGGAGACGGGCGAGCGGCGCTGGCATTACCAGGTCGTGCGCCACGACATCTGGGACGCGGACATCGCCACGCCGCTGCTGCTGTACGACACGACGGTCGACGGCGAGCCGGTGAAGGCGGTGGCCGCGATGCGCGCCGACGGCTACCTGTTCCTGTTCAACCGGGAGACGGGCGAGCCGCTGCTGCCCATCGAGGAGCGCGAGGTGCCGCAGGACGCGCACCAGCTCACGGTGCCGACCCAGCCGTTCCCGACGCAGACCGAGACCATCCTTTTCGAGTGCTCGTACTGGCGCGACCGGGTGCCGCCGCCGTTCCAGCTCAACTGCAGCAGCTACACGCCGCCGTCGGTGGACGAGCAGACGGTCGTCGCGCCCGGAGTGCCGATCCCGCTGGTGCGGGTGACGCCGATGGCGTTCTCGCCCGATACCGGCTACATCTACGCGCAGGGGCGCGCCCACGTCGGCCGCGCGCGGCGCTTCGCGGACCCGTTCGTCTGGAACACCGCGCGTTTCCACCTGACGCTGCCCGACGCGGTCGGGGTGCTGGCCGCCGTCGACACCGCGACCGGCCGCGTGGTCTGGAAGAACGAGATGCCGAGCGCGTTCCTCGGCACCAGCGGTCCGCTCGTCACCGCGGGCGGCCTGCTGTTCCGGGGCTCGGCGGGCGGACAGGTGGAGGCCTACGACGTCCGGACCGGCGTCCGCCGCTGGGCGTTCCGGACGAGCGAGGAGGGGTCGCGGCTGCGTCCGAGCCCGGCGTCGACCTACGAGCTGGACGGCAGGCAGTACATCGCCATCGCGATGGGGCCGGCGCTCTGGGCATTTGCGCTGGACGGCGACGTGCCGTCGCGCGGCGACCCGTCGCCCGACCCGCCGGTCGACGATCAGCCCGCCGGTCCCGCCCCGCGCGAGACCGAGGAGATCGACACCGCCACGCTGCTCGAAAACCCGCGCGGCGCGGTCGGCGGCCGGCGCTACGCGTTCGACGAGCACAACTTCAACCCGGTCCGCGCCCGCGTCACCGCCGGCACGCGGGTCCGGTTCACCAACAACGGCGAGATCGCGCACACCGTGGCGGCGCGCGACGGAAGCTGGAGCACCGCCACGCTCGCGCCGGGACTGTGGGACTTCGTCACGTTCGACGAGCCGGGGACGTTCCTCTACCACTGCGAGGAGCATCCCTGGGCGGTCGGGGAGATCACGGTCGATCCGTAGTGGCGTCCGGGCGGCGGCGGGGTGCGGTGTGGAGGGGACCGGCGGTTCACCGAAGGGGACCTACGACGCCGACCGGGGTGTCCGAGGTAGCAGCCGCAGGTCCGACCGCGGCTCACGTTCGAGGTACCTGGCGAAGTCACGCAGCCGCGGCAGCGATTCCCGGTCCTTGTCCCGGTTCGACCGTACCTTGCTCTCGATGACGTCCTGCATCGAGCACACGCGGAAGCCGTCGATTTCGCGGCCCCGTCGCCGCGCGTCTTCGTACCGCTCGATTCCGTCCGGCGCGTACACCAGATCGAGGTCGAACGGTCCGTTCCTCAATTGAATGAAGTCCTTTCCCTGCCGGATGTCGGCTTCTTCGACTTCTCCGATTGCGAACCCCAGTTCGCGCAACGCCCGGGTCAGCCGCTCCCCGTTCTCGGTGGTCTTCTCCACGAACAGGTCCGCATCCTGTGTCGTGTCGGGGTATCCCTGCAGGATGGCGGCCATCTTTCCCAGGAACAGGTACTCGACGTTGTGCTCGGCGAGCGCGTCCCGCAGGCGCTCGAGGTCCTCCGCTCTAACCGGCGCCATCGTCTTCGTTCCTGTCTGCCTGCTGCTCCTCTCCACCGCGGGACCGGTACCCCAGCCACATCGGCAGGTTCTCGTTGCACCATTGCCGGTAGTCCGCCGTCGAGTCGAACGCGCGGTACGGCGCGTCGTCCAGGATCGGTTTGCGGGTTCGGAAGAACATCGCCATCCGGCGTTTCAGCGGCCGCCGTCTGGCTGCCTCGAAGTCGAGGAAATGCTCGGGGTCGATGCCGATCTTCGCGGCTCGGTCCGCTACCTCGCGGGCCGCTCGGCTCAGGCGTCGCATGGTCGATCTTCCATATCTTCTACCGTCTCCGCGTCTTCGACGAGGCGTCGCGTGCTACGGTACGATATACGGACTCGACTCGGCCTCCCGTGCACTCCAGGCACGAGGGCGTCTCGGGGCCGGTGGACACCGCCCCGTGGAGGAAGAAGAGCGTGCATGCGAAAAGGCTGGCCGGGTCGACGCTCCTGGTGGGGCTGCTGCTGGCCCCGGCGGGCGGCGCCGCGGCTGGCCAGGATACGCGGCTGCTCGACGCCGCCCGGGGGGCGGACGCGACGCGGGTGATCGCCCTGCTCGAACAGGGTGTTTCGGCGAATGCCCGGCAGGCGGATGGCGCGACTGCCCTGCACTGGGCCGCCCACTGGGACGACACGGCGATGGCGGACGCCCTTCTCGGGGCCGGCGCCGCCATCGACGCCACGAACGACTTCGGCGTGACGCCGCTCTGGCTGGCCTGCCTAAACGGCAGCGAGGCGATGGTCGAGACTCTGCTGGCGGCCGGCGCCGATGCGAACGCTGCCCTGCCCTCGGGCGAGACCGTGCTTATGACTGCATCCCGCACCGGGTCTACAGAGGCGGTGCGCCGGCTGGCGTCCCATGGGGCGGATCTCGACGCCCGGGAGCACACGCGGGGGCAGACGGCGCTGATGTGGGCGGTGGCCCAGCAGCATCCCGACGTCGTCGCGGCGCTGGTCGCGCTCGGGGCGGACGTCCATGCCCGCTCGGCCCCGCAGCCCCGGCGCATTCACACCAGGACCGCCGGATTCAACCCCACCGGAGTGATCGACACGGTGCTGGGCAGCAACACGCCTATCCTTTTCGCGGCCCGGCAGGGCAACCTCGAAGCCGCCAGGCATCTCGTGGCGGCGGGTGCCGACGTGAACGACACGGCGGCGACGGGCACGAGCGCTCTGGTGGTCGCGGCGCACAGCGGCCATACCGCGCTCGCCCTGTTCCTCCTCGAGCAGGGAGCCGAGCCGAACGCAGCCGAGGCCGGCTACACCGCCCTGCACGCCGCCACGCTGCGCGGCGACGAGACGCTGGCTGCGGCGCTGCTCATGCGCGGCGCGGACCCGCATGCACCGGTGGTCCGCGGCAGCCAGGGCCGGCGCAACAGCCCCGACTACGTGTTGGACCACGACGTGGTCGGGGCCACCGCCTTCTGGCTGGCCGCGCACTTCGCCGAGCCCGGCGTCATGCGGGTGCTGGCCGACGGCGGAGCCGATACGCAGATGGTGATGGAGGACGGCAGGACGCCGCTGACGGCGGCGGCAGCCGCCCGCCGCCGCCGGGAACCGGGACTGGCCGCGAACCCCGCCGAGGACGAGCGGCTCGTGCTGGAAGCCGCGAGGGTGGCTATCGACGCCGGGGTCGACGTCAACGCGGTGGACGCGGCCGGGAACACGGCGTTACACACCGCTGCGTCGAGACGCCTCGACACCGTCGTCCGGTTGCTGGCCGACAGCGGCGCCGACTTGCATGCCGAGAACGACAACGGGCAGACACCGCTGAATGTGGCCGGCGGGCGCGGGGGCGACGACAACAGCACCGTCGATCTGCTGCGTCTCCTTGGCGCAAGCGGGGGCCGGTAGTAGCGCGAGCGCCCGGAACGCGCGCGCAACCTTCGAGCGGTGCATCTTCGGACAAGCGGGCGTTGGGAGCTGGACGAGGAAACGCGAGAGCTTGTTCGGGGGAATCCTTTCGCGTTTCTGATCGCTGTGGCTTTCGATCGAGGTATGCCGTGGCAGAAGGCATGGAGGATTCCGACGGAGATCGATCGACAAGGTCTTCTGGATCCGGCGCTGTTGGCATCCAAGAGCGAGACGGAGCTTGTCGAGTTGCTGGACGGTCTGGCGGTGCGCCCCAGGTACGGCGCAAAGCAAGGCGCCAGGACGTTGTCGGACGCGGCCAGACTGGTTTGCGAGCGGTTCGGCGGAGACGCCGGCGCCATCTGGAAGGACGCATCTCCCGCCGAGGTGGAGAAGAGAACCGGACTGCGCCCGATGCCCGTTGACCGGGGACTGTGCGAAGCGGCTGTGACTTCGCTGCATGGCTTGGCACACCGCTGCTGCGAGGCGCCTCGACACTGTCGTCCAGTTGCTGGCCGACAGCCGCGCCGACCTGCACGCCGTGAACGAAAAATGGGCAGACACCGCTGGCGGTGGCGGTGACAACAGCACCGTCGAGTTGCTGCGCCGCCGCGCGACCTTGCGGTCGCGTTGAGAGTTCGCTGGCGTGAAACTCCTGTCGAACGAGTTCGCGCTGCGGACGGCGCTCGGCGCCACCGTCTTCAAGTCCGCCCTCGTCCGGCCGGTTTCCCAGCCGCGACCGCCTCGCGCAGTCTGGCGAGATCGGACTCGCAGCGTGCGGCCTGCGCACCGCCCGGCGCCGAACGGACCAGAGCCTCCATGTGAGAAACGTCCTCGGCGTACTCGGCCAGCCGCCGCTGGTGGCTGGCGCGGTTCTTGGTGCACACGAGGGTATAGGGCCGGCCTTTGCGCTCGGTGACGTGGTCGATGTCGAGATGGCGCGTGCGGATGATCATCTCCAGGTGACAGCGCAACTCCTCGCGCAACGGGAATCGCCCGACCTCGGCGTCGGGATTCTCGCAGAAGGCGCGCAGTTCCGCGCAGTGCGCGCAATCGCAGTTGGTGTCGGACGCGATCTTCCAGTCCCGAGGCTCGTCGGGCGGTGTCGCGCTGCGCCCGAGCAGGCTCGCCGTCGCGCGACCCCACAGCGCCGCGTAGGGAGCAGTGTCCGGTAGGCCTTCTTCACGGTGCAGATCGCCCAACGCTGCGGGGAGCGTGCGGTCCGGCGCGACGACTTCCGGCAACCGGACGATCAGGGTGGCGGCTCGCGCAGCGTCGCTGGTCAATCCGCAACGCGAAGTCAGCGCAAAGACATCGCGGACGGCCTCGTCGCCCAACGACCAGGCGGGTCGGCGAACGGCGCCTCCCGCTCGGAACGCAACGAGATCACGAAGGGTGACGGCCGACGACCCCGGCCGCCCGGGTTCCGCCGCCTGCGGATCGTCGTCTTCCTCCACCCAATCATCGTCTTCCTCATCGTCTTCCACCCAATCGTTTTCGTCTTCGATGAAGGTATCTTCGATTGCATTGAATGCCGCCTTCGGCTCGTCTTCGTCGTCTCCTGTACGCGCCGCCAGCGCTTCGCACAACGTGACCAGGGCGGCATGAACGCTTTTCCGGAGCACGTCGCGCCACGCGGACTCGGCCGATTCGCGGCATTGCCCTTCGATGAGCCGGAGGAGCGCGAGCACGGCACTGGTACGCGGGGTGACGTGTGCGGTCACGAGATCGGCAAGGAGGCGGTCGGCGGCGTCCAGTCCGACGACTCTCAACGCAGCGGGCAGATGCTCGTTGTCGCCGCGCCTATAGCGTGACAGCACGACGTTGCGCAGAAACCGCAGCGTGCGCGCCTCGTCGTCGATTCCCGACAACACATCGAGCATGCGGGCGCGGCTCGATCGATCGCGATCGTGGTCGCCGTCGGTCGGCCAGAGATCGATCAACTTCGTGAAGAGGTGTGCGATCCGCTCGTCCGCCGTTCCTCCGTTGCGATCCAGCTCGGCCGCCACCCAGGCGACGGCGCCGTCGACGCCGGTGCTGGCGATGACGTCCAGTGTCCTGGACCGCGGCCAGATCACGAAGGCGGCGCGACGGTAGGCGCGTTCCAGGGTGGCGCCCTCGTTTCCCGTCGCTTCGTGCAGCCGCTGTTCGTCCGGCTCGGCATCGTCGAGCGCGCCCCGGGGCAACAGTTCCCCGGGAAGCACCGGGACTTCGTCGAAGGGCGGCCGGCGGCCGTCCCGACCGGCCCAGCCGTCCAGCCACACACGGTTCTCGTACACCTCGTCGATCTCCATGCGATCTGCGTCCTCGTCGGCCCAATCTCCCCAGCCATCGACGTAGTGGCCGTCGTACGTCGCGTCGCCGTGCACCGTCGCGTGAACGATGGCCGCATACAGCTCGCAGTCCGCGCGCGCCGCGGCCGGCGCCAGGGTTCGCGCCAGCGCGGCGTCCACGTTCTTCAAGGCGTCGAACGACAGGCCGGCCTCGCTGTAGTCGTGGTCGAGCACCCACACCAGCTTGTCCGACGCGTTATGCCTGTCGCGCCAAGCCACGAGCCGCGCCGCTATCCGGTCGGTGTGGCTGGTGAAGTCCGGCGCTTGGCGCGGGGTGTCCTCATCGCCCGCGCGGAGACACAGATTGAAAACCAGCGACAGGCGGTGACCTTCGCGGACCGGGCGCACTTCATGGGCGCAGTCGGCGTAGAACGCGGCGAACGCCAGCTCGGACGGCTCCCCGGCGTTCATGTCGACCGCGACCTCGCGCTCCCGGTGGCGGACGATCAGCTCGCCGCCGGCGCCGGCGACCGGCAGCGAGATCGTCAGCGTGGCGATCATGCCGTCCGTCTTCTCCGTATCGCGGTGTGCGGCGAAGAAACCGCCGGGTTCGTAGACGAGCAGCTTGTAGAGTCGCGCATCGAGCCGCTCGGCCCGGCAGCCGAGACCGGTAGCCGCCGCGTCGAGAATCCGCTCGAAAGTGTCCTGCCATGCGCCTCCGGACACGTGAATCCGCGCCGCGTCGATCTGCCGGCAGTCGCGCACCGACCTGTCCACCAGGGTGTCCGGTCCCTTGCCGTAGGGCGCGGGTTCGGCGGCCGCGATCAGGGCGCGAACCTGTATGTCGGGCACCGGAAAGGAGAGCAAACCGACTCCCTCCACCTCCAACCGCGGCATGGGTGCGAACAACTTGCCGTGCGCGCAGAAGTCGCCTGGACGGTCGATGGACAGCAGCAGCTCTTCGAGCGCGCCGTTTCCCGAACTGTGTTCGATGTCGAGGACGCCCATGGTCGGTTGGCTCCCGGTTCGGCGTGTCGGCCGAACCTCTGGATGTAATGGGTCGGGCGCGCGTCAACGACCGCGACCCGAGGCGGAAGGACGGCGGCCGGCTCCGGTTGCGTCGCGGCCGCCCCCTCGGACGGCCCCGCGCCCGCCCCGCCGTGCCGGGCAGCTCCCCCGTGCGGGGAGCAAGAGGCCGGCAGGAGCCCGGCCCACAGGAGGGCCGGGGACGATGCGCGGGCATCACAACGGTGATCCTGCGCCCGAATCCGGCCCGGCGTCAACGACTCGGAGGCGCGTCGGTCCAGGCGCCCCCGGGTGCCGCCACCTCGTTCGAGCGGCCCCACACTCGGGATGCGGCGCGCGCTGCTCGCCAGCACGGCGTCGGCCATCTCGCCCGCCGACCGGCCGGCGGCCCCGGGCCCGCGCGCGCGGGCCTGAATGGCGGTCATCGTCTCGCGCCGGATGAACCGTGCCACTTTTTAGTAGACACGCCACTCAATGTAGGGTAGTATATCTACACAATGACGGCCCAGCCGAACAACCGGATCGAGTTGCTCTACGGCACCCTCGATCTGCTCATCCTGCGCACCCTCGTCTACGGGCCCTCGCACGGCCACGCCATCGCCAAGCACATCCGGCGCGTCTCGGAGAACGCCCTGCAGATCGAGACGGGCTCGCTCTATCCCGCCCTGCACAAGCTGGAGGGGCGCGGCTGGATCGCGGCCGAGTGGAAGAAGTCGGACAAGGGCAAGCGCGCCCGCTACTACCGGCTCACCCCGGCAGGCCGCGAGCACCTGACTGTGCAGCAGTCGCGCTGGGAGGCGCTCTCGGTGGCCATGGCCCGGGTGCTGCGGCCCGCTGAATAGAGGGAGGCACTCATGTGGCGGCAGGCTTGTTTACGGCTACGCTCGTTCTTCCGCCGGCGCCAGCAGGAAAGCGAGCTCGACGAGGAGATCCGATTTCATCTCGCCAACGAGACCGAGGAGCTGATGGCGGCTGGGATGTACCCCGAGGAGGCACGCGCCGCCGCCCGGCGCGACTTCGGCAACGTGACGCTCATCCGCGAGTTGACCCGTGAGACTTGGGGCTGGGCTCCTGCCGAGCGCTTCCTCCACGACATTCGCTCCGCGATACGGGGCATGCAGAAGGCCAAGGGCTGGACGCTCGTGGTGCTGGTCTCGCTCGCGCTGGGCATCGGCGCCAACACCGCGCTGTTCAGCGCCGTAGACGGCATGCTCTTCAGGACGCTGCCGGTGGCGGACCCCGACGGCCTCGTGCGCCTGCGCTGGACCGGCGACAACGGCGCGGCGCGGGGCGTGAGGGCCGCCGGCGCCACCGGGGGAATCGGCGTCTCGGGATCCTTCTCCTACCCCGTCTTCGAAGCCCTGCGTGACGCCGACGAGACCCTCGCCGGGATGTTCGCGGCGGCGCCGACGCCGCTGACCCTCGTCGTCGACGGACGGGCCGAGACCGCGACCGGCCTCGCCGTCACCGGCGACTACTTCCGCGTGCTCGGCGTGCAGCCGGCCGCCGGCCGCGCCATCGTTCCCGACGACGACCGGCCGGGGGCCGAGCCGGTGGCCATGATCAGCCACTGGTTCCGGGAACGCCGGTTCGGCCCGGAGGCGGACCCCACGGGCACGGTCATCCGCGTGAACGACGTCCCCACGACCATCGTGGGCGTGCTGCCGCCCGGCTACGCGGGCATTCGCCGGCCGGATGCGACGGCGGCCGACGTGCATCTGCCCCTCGCCACCCTGCGGTTGCCGGAAGGCTACGGCAGTCTCACGGACGCGACGCTCTGGTGGCTCCCGATCATGGGACGGCTGGCGCCGGGGGCGACGCCGGCCCAGGTGCAGGGCAACCTGGACGGGGTGCTCCGGGCCGCGGCGCAGTCGGCGTTGGCGTCGTTTCTGGACGGCCTGCCGGAGGAGGAGCGGGGGCTCGCGCGGAACCGGAACCGGAGCGCCGAGCCGCGGCTGCTCGTCTCTTCCGGCCGGCAGGGCCTCTACGACGCGAGCCCCCAGTCGTCGGGTCAGGCCCGCGTCCTCGGCGTCGTCGTCACCCTCGTGCTGCTCATCGTGTGCGCCAACGTGGCCACCCTGCTGCTGTCGCGGGCGGGGTCGCGCGGGCGGGAGGTGGCGATCCGCATGTCGGTCGGCGCCACGCGCGGGCGGCTGATTCGCCAACTGGTGACCGAGAGCCTGTTCCTCTCCGCCGCCGGCGGGATGCTCGCCCTGCCCGTGGCCTGGGCGGCGCGCAGCCTGCTGCCGTTCGGCCAGACGAGCCCGTTCGACTGGCGCGTCTTCGCCTTCGCCGGGGTACTGAGCCTCGCGGTCGGCATCGCGTTCAGTCTCGTGCCCGCCCTGCGCGCCACCCGCGCCGAACCGTCGGGCGCGCTCAAGGAGCACAGCCGGAGCGTGCCGCTGTCGCGCTCGCGGCTGAGCCGGGCCCTGCTCGTCGCTCAGGTCGCGGTGTCGCTGGCGCTGCTTGTCGGCGCCGGGCTCTTCCTGAAGACCCTGGCCAACCTGCGGGGCGTCGACGTCGGGTTCAACCCCGAGCAGGTGCTGCTGTTCCAGCTGGACTCGACCCGGATCGGCTACGCCCCCGAGGAGTCGGTCGCGCTGTACGCCCGCATCGCGGACCGCATGCGGGCCCTGCCCGGCGTGCGATCGGTCACCGTGTCGCAGACCGCGCTGCTTGGCGGCGGGCGGTCGAGGGGCACCGTCTACGTCGAGGGCGGGACCGGCGCGGGTCAGGGCACGCACATGATGACGGTGGCCCCCGGCTTCTTCGACACGATGGAGATACCGCTGCTCGCGGGACGCGGCTTCGAGCCTCGCGACGACGCGGACGCGCCTCGCGTCGCGGTGATCAACGCCGCCGCCGCAACGGAGCTGTTCGGGACCGACGATGCAGTGGGCCGGCGGTTCGGGTTCAGCCAGGAGGAGCGGGGCGAGGTCGAGGTCGTCGGGGTCGTCCGGGACACCCACTACGATGATCTGCGGAACGCGGCGCCGCCGACGGTGTTCCGCTCCGCCGTGCAGTCTCCCCTGCGCGCCGCCACGTTCGCGGTACGGACGGCCGGTCTGCCCAACGCCCTCACGCCGGCGGCGCGCGAGAGCATCCGGCAGATCGATCCGCGGCTCCCGATCATGAACGTCACCACCCAGACCGCGGCGATAGCGGAGCGGATGTCGAACGAGCGGCTCTACGCCGTCGCCTATGTCTCCTTCGGCGGGCTGGCGACGCTGCTGGCCGCCATCGGCCTGTTCGGGCTGGCGTCGTACACGGTGACCCGGCGCACCGGCGAGATCGGCATCCGGATGGCCCTCGGCGCCCCGTCGACGGGCATCGCCTGGATGGTGCTCCGCGAGTCGCTGGTGCTCGTCGCGGCGGGGGTCGTGGCCGGGGGCGGCGCGGTGCTGCTGGTCGGACCTCTGGTGGGGAACATGATTCACGGCCTCGCCCCGACCGACTCGGTCACGATCGCTCAGGCGGTCGCCCTCCTCGCGGCCATCGCGGCGGCGGCCACCTGGCTTCCCGCCCGGCGCGCCGCGCGCGTCGACCCCCTGACCGCGCTCCAGAACGAGTGAGCCCGCAGGACTAGTGGTCCGTCATGTCATAATCTGCGGATAGACGGACTTGAGTTTACAGCGCGCATCGTCGACCTTCATCTGCCAGTCGACACCGCGTTGCGTGCCATTGACGTCGGTGGACCACGCCGACACTTCGTCGTGCAGCGTCCCGAGGTCGCCGATGCGGCGCCCGCGCACGCATTGGCGCGTCATCGAGCTCAGTTCGTTCTCCGCGATGTTCAGCCAGCTCCCGTGTTTCGGCGTGTGGCAGAACTCGATGCGACGAACCAATTCCCGTGCCCGGGCCGGCTCGAACACTTGGTAGAAGGCTCCCTTGGTGTGCGTGTTGAGGTGGTCGCACACCAAGGTGATCTTCGGGCAGTCGGCGTAGCGTCCGTCCAAGAGGCCGGCGACCTCCAGCGCCCAGTCCACCTTCGTACGCCGGGCCCGGGCGGTCGCCTGCCGCCAACCCGCCAGCGGCTCGCTGAACAGGAAGACCGCGGCCGTGCCGGCCCGTTCGTACTCGTAGTCGACACGCCGGGGACGGTTCTTCGTGGCCGCCATCGGCGGGCGGGTTTCCTTGACCAACTGCACCGGCTGCTCGTCCATGCACACGACGGGACAATCCGGATCGTAGGGTTTCTGATACAGATCCAAGACCTGTTCCATGTGCGCCACGAACTCGGCATCGGCCTGCGGAGGGATCACCCAGTACTGGATTTTCCGCCGGGTCATCCCGTTTTTTTTAGCGTCCGCCGGATGGTTTCGTGGCTGATCGACTCGATGATCGCCAACTCGACGACCCGCCGCGCCAGCAGGCGCAACGACCAGTTCGCGTAGCCCTTCGGGGGCGGCCCCAGACGCAGGGCGATGATGTGAGCCTCCTGCTCGCCGTTGAGCAGTTTGGGGACCGGGGGGAACTCCCGCCGTTTTCGCTCCAGCGCCTGCTCGAAGCCTTCCAGCACGCATCGTTGGCGAATGTTCTCGACGGTCTTGGTGCGGCATGAAAAGGCGTCGGCGATCTTCTGGTCGGTCCACGCGGGCCCGTCTGCATCGGCCTTCAAGAGAACCTGCGCGCGGCGCACTTTCTCACTGCTGCCGTTGAGCTTTCGGACCGTCTCTCGACAGACCTCGCGTTCCTGGGCTGTGAGTCGAACGATGTACCTTTTTTGCGGCATGGAAACTCTCTCGGTTCGAGACGAGCTCCCCGATAGTCCTAATGTTTATTGATGGCACAGCACTAGCGACTAGCTTACCGATCTCCGCCTGGCGATCGCCTGGTCCTGCCCATCGTCCTTGCGCGTGCTCTCCCGAAGTTCATAACATTGTTATATACCGAACTCTGGAGGAGACCCCACGATGCCGAGAAGCCGTCTGGGAGAGCTGGAGGAGCAGATCCTGCTGACGGTTCTGCGACTCGGCGGCGAGAGCTACGCGGTGCCGGTAGCCAGGGAGCTCGGCCGATTGACCGGTCGCGACGTCTCGCCCGCGACGGCCTACATGGTCCTCCGACGCCTGGAGGGCCGCGGGCTCCTCGTCTCGTCGGTGGGGACGCCGGCTCCGGAACGAGGTGGCAGACCGCGTCGTTTCTACCGCATGGTCGATGACCAGGCCCTGCCGGCACTCCGGGAGTCGCGAAACGCGATGCTCGCGCTGTGGGACGGTCTCGAGGCCAGGCTGGGGCCGTCATGACCGCCCGCGATCGCGCCCCGTTCCTGCTCCGGCTGGCGGTTCGCCTCCTCCC
This sequence comes from Vicinamibacterales bacterium, assembly GCA_965222905.1. Lineage (GTDB taxonomy): Bacteria > Acidobacteriota > Vicinamibacteria > Vicinamibacterales > UBA8438 > WTFV01. Next base: position 3,194,495 of record OZ244976.1, read on the forward strand.
CGGGGAGGTGAGGGCGGAGGTGCTCGGGGACCTGCTCGAGCACTGGTCACGGGACGTCGGCCGACGTCCCCGGGCTGCCCGGGGCCTGTGGCTGCTGCGACAGCCCGTCGCGGCGCTGCTTGCCCGGCTGCGGTTCGGACACGTTGGAGAGGGCCTGACCTCGGCATCGCGGGGAGGCATCGGCATCTCCCGGCTCGATCTGAAGCTCGGGATCCGGATGCTCGTGAAGCACCCGTGGCTCACGCTGGTGGTGGTCTTCGCTCGCGGGATCGGCATCCCGGCGAGCCTGGCCCCCCCCCATCATCTCATCGATGCCATCCTCGGCGAGTCCCCTCCCTTCGATCAGGGCGATCAGGTCGTCGGCGTGGTGGGTTTCAATCAGGAGTAGGGCGCGCGGGAGCCGTTGCGTCTCGGCGACTACGAGTCGCTGCGAATGCGCCTCACTTCGTTCGCGTCCGTCGGGGCCGCACTGCTCCGGGAGGTGAACGTGATCTCGGTCGACGGCCGTGCCGAGGGCGCGCGCGGGGCGGAGATGAGCGCGTCCTCGTTCGTGTTGACGCGGGTGCCGCCCGCGCTGGGACGCGTGCTCACGGAGGCGGACGAGGTCGTCGGGGCGCCCGAGGTGGTGGTGGTCGGATACGACTATTGGCGCTCCCGGCTCGGTTCCTCTCCCGACGTCATCGGTTCCACGCTTCGGGTCGGCGGCGTCCCCACAACGGTCGTGGGCGTGATGCCCGGAGGTTTCGCGATGCCGCATCAGGAGCAGCTCTGGTTGCCCCTGCGGCGGCGAGCCATCGACTACGCCGACGGCCTCGGTCCCGCCGTGTGGGTGTACGGCCGCCTCGAGGAAGGGACATCGAGAGGCGAGGCGGGCGTGGAGCTGGCGGCCATCGGCATCCGTCACGACGTGCCGGACGATCGGGGGCTGGTTCGGGCCGCTGCGGTGGCGTTCTCGGGACTGAGCGTCGGGACGCCGACGGACATGCTGGCCGCGTTTCTCTTCATCGCCCAGGGCGTTCCTCTCGTCCTGCTGCTGATCGCGTGCGGCAACGTCGCGATCCTGCTTCTCGCACGCACGGCGAACCGTTCGAGCGAGCTCGCGCTGCGGACGGCACTCGGCGCCGGCCGGTCTCGCATCGTCGCTCAGCTCTTCGTCGAGACGCTCGTCCTGGCGCTTCTCGCGACCGGCGTCGGGCTGCTGGGCATGCACTTGATCGTGGAGCGTGTGACGCCCGGCATCGATCTGCCGTTCTGGGTGGATCTGGGCGTGACGCCCGAGGTCGTGATGAAGGCGCTCGCGCTCGGCGTCGCGAGCGCCGTGTTCGCCGGGGTCCTGCCCGCGCTGCGGGCCACCGGATCCTCGCCCCAGCGCATCCTGCAGGAGGCGGGGGGCGGCCTGGGCGGCTTCCGCTTCGGCCGCGTCACGGGCGCGTTGATCATCGCCGAGGTGGGACTGGGCGTCGGCGCCCTGTTCGCGGCGGGAGTGACGTATCGCATGTTCAGCGCGATCGACCAGGAGACGAGCGTCGCGATGCAGACCAGCCGCGTGCTGGTCGCGTCGATCGACGTCCCGTCCTCGGAGCGGCCGGGAGAGGACCTCGACGGCGCCCAAGAGACCAGGATCGCCCGCATCGCATCGATGCAGGAGGCGCTCGCACGCCGGTTGGCGGCCCAGCCCGGGGTCCGGAGCTGGGCGTTTTCGGACGCCACCCCCGGGGACGGGCGATTCGAGAGACGGGGACGAGTCGAGGGAGACGGAAGCCCTCCGGACTTCCCGGGGCTCCCGGTGGTCACGTCCCAGGTCGAGCCGGGCTTCTTCCGCACGCTCGGCATAGAGTCCCTCCACGGGCGGACGTTCGAGCGGGGAGACGTCCCCGTCGAGGTCGGTCAGACGCCGACCCGGGTTGTCGTGAACACGAAGTTCCTCGACCGCCGGGGCATGAACTACCGCAGCGCGGTGGGGCAGACGATGCGCATCTCGGATCCGGGAGAGGCGCCCGCCGGCCCGTGGATGGAGATCATCGGCGTGGTGCCCGACCTGGAGGCGAGCCTGGGGCAGGCCATCTTCGACGGCACGCCGATGGCCTACCTGCCCGCCGTCCCCGGAGGCGCGCATCCCCTCACGCTGGTGATCGATCTCGGCGCCAACCCGACGGCCTTTGCGCCCGTGCTGCGCAGCCTGCTCGCGGACGCGGACCCGACGGCAATCCTCGGCGATGTCGCGGCCCTGGACGCGCTCCCGAACACGGCGGCCCTGGTGCAGTGGACGGCATCCGGGATCCTCGTGGGTCTCTCCCTGATCGCCATCGTCCTTTCGACCGCGGCCCTGTATGCGCTCATGTCGTTCACGGTCGCCCGGCGCACCCGGGAGATCGGCGTGCGTATCGCCCTCGGCGGGAAATCGACGTCGATTGCGCGTCGACCACTCTGCCAGCTCATGTTCGGGGTCATGGTCGGTACCGGGTTCTGGGCCATCGTCTTCACGGGGCTCACCGCGACCGGCGCGTGCCAGGGCGAGCTCGGGGTCGCGGTGCGGTCGTGGCCGTACGTGCTGTCGATCACGGCCGTGATCATCGTGACCACCGGCCTGCTGGCTTGCCTCGCGCCGATGCTGAGAGGACTCAGGATCCGCCCGGTGGAGGCGTTGCGGGTCGACGCATAGTCGGGCGGGGCGGGCTTGCTCGTGCACGGATCGACCATGCACACCGCCGCGTCGAGACGCTCGATACCGTCGTGCGGTTGCTGCGGAGTCCGGCGTGCGCGTCCCCGGGAAGCGGCCAAGGATTGCATGCTGCCGGGGCGGCGGCGATGGTCAGGGCTGTCGGGATCCCAACGGGCATCGACTCCGGGGGAAGCCGCCTCGACGGTTCGACTGTAGAATCGAGACGTCCGACGATGCCGTCGTCCGCTCACCTGTCGCCTGCAACGGCGAAGCCGACTTCCTGGCACGGCTCCCGCGGCGCCGCTGGCGCATGAGGCCGTGAATCTTGTCTCGCGGCGGGCGTTCCTGGTGATGGGCGTCGTTGCTGACGAGGTTCCGCCGACGCGCCCACAGCCTCGTTTGGACTGTGGGGACCGGGTCGGCGGGTCGTGTTGCCCGGCGGCGGTCGTGCACAGAATGAAATGATCGACGGTGACCGACGAAATCTACCTCGCTGGTGACTTCTCCGGCATTCAGCGGTTCGTGTTGAGGGTCAAGACGGCCGGAAAGGCGCAGGCCAAGCGGTTGCGGGCGCGTTCGTTCCTCCTGCAACTGCTGGAGCACGCAACGTTGTCGATCCTGCGGACGCGGTTTGCGCTGGAAGAAGAAGATGTTCTCGTGCAAGGTGGCGGGGGATTCCTGGTGCGCCTCCGGGCGGCGACCGACAGCACAGGATTCGACCGGCTCGCGACCGATCTGCAGGACATGTTGTGGCGGGAGTGTGGCGGCCAGATGCAGGTCTCGCTCGGCTGGGCCGCGACGCCGACGGAGGCGCGCGCGGAGTTGGAGCGGCGGAAGCGGATGCCGGGCGGCGGCGTGCTGCAACGGGAAGGGGCTTGGGATCTCGCACAGTTGAGTCAGCCGCCGCTCGGCCAACCATGCCAGGTATGCGGGGACTTTCCCGGAACCCGACGGCTCGACGACGAGGACGGGAAGGCGCTGCACTGCCGGACCTGCGTGGAGACGCGCAGGATCGGCAAGGATCTGACTCGCCACGAGTGGATTCGGGTCGGTCGTGTCAACGGACGCGGTGACCTGCGCGTGCTCGGTGTCCCATTCGAGCTGTTGCCGACCAACGAACCCGAAGCATGGCGGGTTGGCCGCTGGGTGCCGCGCGGTCCGACTGGCGGGAATCCCTTGACGTTCGAGGAGCTGTCGCGCAGGTCCCGTGGCGATTCGCGGCTCGCCGTACTGAAGGCCGACGTCGACGACATGGGGCAGCGTGTCGGTGAAGTCGCAGCCTCAGATCCGTCCTGCCGGCGACTGCGAAGCTTCAGCCATGACCTCCACACCTTCTTCGGCGACCGAATCCGGGAGATGCTGAAGGAGCACTGGCCCTTGATCTACACCTTGTACGCCGGTGGGGACGACCTGCTCCTGGTCGGTCCGTGGGATGTCGTGTTCGATTTCGCCAGCGCATTGGAATCTGCCTTCCAGACCGGTCCGGCGGCGGCTCACGGTCGACTGACTTTGAGCGCCGGCATCGCGCTCACGCCGTATCGTGTTCCGATTCGCCACGCGGTCGAACGCGCCGAGAAGCTGCTCGACCAAGCCAAGACCCGACCGGGCAAGAATCGCTGCGCGACGCTGGGCAGTGACTGGACGTGGGACCAGCACCGCGAAGTCGTTGCGAATGGCAAGATGATCGCCAACGCGGTCGCAGACCGTGTTCCCCGCGGGCTGTTGCTGCGTCTGCTGCAGCTTGTGGAGGCATCATCGGACGCGAATCTCCAGGCCGCCCGGTGGTCGTACCAAGTCGCCCGCAACGTTCCACGGCACGGCAAGGAGGTCCTGAGATTCCGGGATTGGGCGCACCGCGTGGTCGGCCATCTGGACGAGCGTAACGACCAGCGGACGGGGGAATCCGCCGCGAGCCTGCGCTACGCTCTGCTGGCGACGAGAAGCGGTACCGAAGGAAGCGATGCCTGACATGCGATCGGCGATGAAGCGAGCGGGATACGGCGGCAGGTCAGGAGGCGGGCCGGACCACCGGAACGGTCGTCAACCTCCACGCGGCGAGCAGGCGCGGATGCCGACGCTGCCGCCCGCCTACTTCCTGGCCGGGGACGAGGAGCCGCCCTGCCTGGACACGGCGTTCGTGTCGAAGCGCAACCTGGACGGGATGGCTCGCTATCTGCGGAACGCGACGCCGGCGCTGACCACCGGGCAGGTCCGGAGGTTCTTCAACCATTGCCGAGTGATTGAGCGCCGGTTGGTGGTGGCGAACGAGTCCTGGAGACGCGTTGCCGCCAGTTTCGAGATGCTCGGCTGTCACGCGCAGAATGCGCAGGCTGCCGGCAAGATTCCCCGCGAGTTCCAGAGATTCATCGACGAAAACGTCACCCGGGTCACCTCGTCCGCCGACCCGAAGACATCGTTTCTCAAGGGCTTCCTGCCGCACTTCGAGGCCCTGGTCGGCTTCGGTGCCGCGTACCTGAAGTAGGGCGCTTGAACCAAGGACGGTCTAATTGCGAAGAACTGCCATACACGCCATTACCTTCGTCGCTCACTGCGAGAGCGGTCTGCACATCGGCGGGTCCCAGGACGAACTCGTGATCGGCGGCGCCGACAATCCGGTCATCAAGAGTCCGGATACGGGTAGGCCCTACGTGCCGGGGTCATCGCTCAAGGGCAAGATGCGCGCGGAGTTGGAGAAGCACCTCGGCCGCTTCAAGCATGACGAGCGGAAGGACGAGTACTGGCCTTGCGGATGCGCGCGGCCTGACTGCCCGGTCTGTCGCGTGTTCGGCGCGCACATGAACACGAAAAGCAAACTTGGCCCGTCCCGGATCATTGTTCGGGACGGGCGGCTGCGTGGTGGTTGGCGTATCGAGAACAAGACGGAGAACGTGATCGAGCGCGGGGTCGGCGCCGCGCGACACCCGCGATCCAACGAGCGGGTGGTCGAAGGCACGGAGTTCGACATGCAGATCGTGCTTCAGGTCTTCGACATCGACGAGTCGTTCGAATACGAGAACGCTGCGAAGCAGTCGCGAAGGGGGCCGGATGCTCTTCAGGCGGTCGTCGCGGACGGCCTGAATTTCGTTCAGATGACGGGCTTGGGCGGGGGGACGAGCCGCGGCTCCGGTGCGATTGCCTTCCGCGAGTGCCGGATGGATGGCGAACCGTGGAAGCACTGGCCCGCCTGAAACTGAAGCCGCTTGGGGTGTGGACGACGCCGTGGCAGGCGGACTCGCTTCTCGGCGCCCTGGCGTGCTCCTGGGTGCGCTCGCACGGCGCGGAGGCGTTGCGGAGAGACTTGCTGGATCCCTGGCTCGCGGACGAGCCCCCGTTCGTTCTGTCGGACGCCTTCCCGGGCGATTGCTTGCCGGCCCCCACGGCGGTTCCGTTGTGGTGGGACTGGCCGGCCGAGAGGCGCAAGGAGGTCAAGAAGCACCGCTGGCTCACGGTCGCGGACTTCGGCCGCGTGCAACGCGGGGAACAGCCGAAGCTGGAGCCGGTGTCGGTCTCGGTGCGAGATCACGTACGCCTGCGCAACGCAGTATCCCGCGTCGCGGATACCGCCGGCGTGGGCGGCGGAGAACTGTTCGAGGTGCCGTACTCGGACCTGAACGAGCCGGATCAAGGATTGACCATCTATGTTCGGGCGACCCGACGTGGCATCGATGTCTTGATGCAGGGGCTGGAGTTGCTCGGACGAACCGGGTACGGCGCGGATGCCTCCGTGGGGCACGGCGGCTTCGAACTTCTCGAGGAACCAAGGCCATGCCCGGCGCTGGACGAAGTACCTGGGGCCGACGGCTTCATCTCGCTCTCGACCTGGCAGCCTGCGCGCACCGACCCTGTCGATGGTCTGTGGCGGGTGTTGGTGAAGTACGGCAAGCTGGCGCCGGAGTTCCACGGCACGGCGGTCTTCAAGCGGCCGCAGGTCATGCTGGAGGCCGGCGCCTGCTTTCGCACTGACGGTCCGCCGCGTCCGTACTACGGCGGAGCCATCGGGCCGGACCGGTTGCTCGCCGACACCGATCGCCGAGCACTCGCCGCCCTCGACGTGCGTCCTGTGCAGGCTGCGTTCGGCTTGGCGGTGCCCACGCGATGGCTGTCGACGCGGTGCGGCCGGCCGTAGACAACCACGCCATCGACCGAGGCCGAGAGGCGACGATGAAAGATACCGTTCTCTTCTGCACTGTCGGCGGCAGCCACCAGCCGATCCTCCGCGCTATCGAGGCGGTCGAGCCACGCTACGTCTGCTTCTTCTGCACCGGCAAGGACCCCGACTCGGGCAAGCCAGGCTCCGAAGCGCAGGTGATCGGCAAGGGCAAGGTCATAAAGGCGAGCTATGACGACGACAAGCCCACGTTGCCCAACATTCCCGTACAGGCAGGTTTCGCCGACGACATGTTCGAACCGATGATGGTGCCGGCCGATGATCTCGACGGCGCGTGGCAGGTCATGCGCGACGCCATGGACCGACTGGCCGGGCGGTTTCACGGTGCGCGGCTCGTCGCGGACTACACCGGGGGCACCAAGACCATGACGGCGGCTCTGGTCTGCGCGGCGCTGGAACGAAGCGACGTCGATCTCCAGCTCGTGACCGGCGCCCGGGCCAATCTCGTCCGTGTTCCCGACGGCACGGAGCGTGCGATGCCGGCCGGTACAGCGCGCTTGCGTCTCGCTCGAGAGATGGCGCCCTGGCTGAACGCCTGGCGACGGTTCGCCTATCGCGAAGCGTCAGACGGGTTGCGCCGCATCCGGGTCGGCGCCGACCACCCTGACCGTTCGGACTTCGATCTCGCCCTGGCACTGAGCCGCGGTCTGTCCCGCTGGGACGATTTCGATCACGGGGGCGCACTTGCCCTCGTCAAGCCGTACCAGGCCGCTGTCGCGAAGCGCTACCCGGCAATACTCCCCACACTGCATGTGTTGACGCACGGGGATGGCCCCAAACGCCAACCGGCACTTCTGTTCGACCTGTGGCTGAACGCCGAGCGGTGCGCAGCTCAGGCCCGTTACGACGATGCCACGGCGCGCGTGTATCGCCTGATCGAGTGGACCGCGCAGTGGCAACTTCGTCGCCGACTGGACGTCGAGACGGCGGACTTCCCGCCCGACCGGCTACCCGAGGGCGTCACGCTGCAGCCCGACCGGGACGGGAAGATCAGGCTCGGCCTGTGGGCTGCGTGGCAGGTCGTGAAGTTGGACGCGGACATGGCGGGACCGGCGCAGGCGTTCATGACGGAGCACGAGGGCAAGCTCAAGGACCGCCTCGCGGTGCGCAACGGGTCGATACTGGCGCATGGCTTCGAGCCCGTGAGGGAAGCGGACTGGCAGAAGATGCAGCAGTGGATGGAGCAACACTTCCTGCAGTTGCTGGACAAGCTGGGATCGGAGGCCGGCCTGAAGAAGCGACCGGAGCAACTGCCGCAGAAGTTCTCGGACCGCGCTAGAGGCCCGGACACCACCGTTCAGTCGTCGCGCGCACCACGCTCACCAAAGTCATCCTCGGCAGCCGACAGCCTGCGCGGCGGGCATTCGACGTAGCGCAAACCCGACTTGGCTTCTTCCGCCTTGATGTGTCGGAAAATGGCGTCCAGGTCGTAGTCGAACCGGGCTGCGAGCCGGTCTCGCACTGCCCACAGTTCCTTCAGGATGGGGTCAGCGTTCATCGTCCTCCACCTCCACGTCGACGAGTTCTTCAGGAGTGCACAGCACAGGGGGTTCCACGCCGGATCGACGGCAGACGGACTCGATCCGCGGCCTGGATACGGCGTTCGCAATGTGGCGGAAGTTCCAGGTCACCAGAAACTCGACGCCATGCACCGCGGCGATGGCGACGTGGGTCGCGTCCCGTGCCGCCCGTTTCGGAACAGCCGTAGAATCGACCAGCCGCCGCGACAGCTCCAGAGCCTCGACGGGGGCTGCGAGCGCTGTCAGCGGTGCGAGCGCGGCAAGACGAGCCCGCGCCGCCTCGGTATCCGACCTCGCGCCCATCATGAACGAGGTCACGGCGGGTGAGGGCGGTCCGAAGTCTCGAACCTCGATCGTGGTGTCCGGATGCGGCATCTCGTGCGTACTTGGTCTACACCCCCGTCAGCCGCTCGACGCTGAGCCGGCCGTCGCTCTTCCCCAACCGCTCGACGGGCACGCCCAGCTTGTCCATCAGGGACACCAGCAGGTTCGGCATCAACGGGTCGCCATCGTAGCGGATGTGGCGTCCGCCTTCGAGCTGTCCCGCGCACCCCCCGAGCAGCAGGACCGGGAGATTGATCGGGCTGTGCGCGTTGCTGTCGGACATGCCGCACCCGTAGAGGAGCAGCATGTTGTCGAGCAGCGATCGGTCGCCGTCCGGCGTCGCCCGGAGCTTCGCGAGGTAGTCGGCGAACATCGACGCGTGATACGCGTTGATCTTGGACATCGACGCGATCTTCTCCGGCTTGTACTCGTGGTGGGACAGCGGGTGGTGCGCGTCGGCGATGCCGATCTCGGTGTAGGTGCGCGAGCTCACCTCGCGTCCCAGCATGAACGAGGTCACGCGGGTCAGGTCGGTCTGATGGGCCAGCACCTGCAGGTCGAACATCAGCGCGACGTGGTCGGCGAACGTGGCGGGAATGCCCTCGGGTTGGGCCAGCTCGGGCACGTCGAAGCTGTCTCGCTGCTCGGCCCGCTCGATGCGGCGCTCGATGTCGCGCACGCCCTCGAGGTACTCGTCTACCTTGAGGCTGTCGGCCGGCCCGACCTCGCGCTTGAGGTCGGCGACCTTCCCGGTCACCGAGTCGAGAATCGAGCGGTCGCGCGCCATGCGGGCGCGGCGGACGGCCGGATCGGTGCTGCCGCTGTCGCCGAACATCTGCTCGAACACCACGCGCGGGTTGTTCTCCATCGGCAGCGGCGTCGTCCGGCTGCGCCAGCAGATGGTGTTGGTGTAGACGCAACTGTGGTTGCCGCTGCACTGGCCGGCGTTGGCCCGGCTGTCGATGGCGAGCTGGAGCGACGCCAGCTCGGTGTGCCGGCCGTACTCCCGGGCCAGGAGCTGGTCCATCGAGATGTCGGCCACCGGCGCCGTCTCGCCGGCGACCCCCGCCGCCCCGGTCAGGAACGTCGTCGAGGCGCCGGCGTGGGCCGGGGTCCAGTATCCCCGGAGGCCCGAGACCACCGTGAGCTGGTCCTTGAACGCTTCCAGGGGGTGGAGGATCGGCGTGAGTCCGAACCCCTTGCCCTCCTCGGCCGGCGTCCAGTACTCCATCGCGATGCCGTTGGGCACGTAGACCACGCCGAAGCGCCGGGTGGGCGCGGCCACGGTTCGCGACAGCGCCGACGCGGCGGGGACCATGGCGTCCAGCAGCGGCAGGGCCACCGCGGCGCCCAGCCCGCGCAGCACGGTTCGTCGGGGGAGCGACATCCTCGTGATCGTCATGATTGGAACCTTGCTCGTCGCCATTGAAACGGCGTGCTCTTCACGATGCCGAGCACGATCGACGACCAGCGGTAGTCGTCGGCCGCGGCAGCGCGCAGGATGCGGCGCACGGCGGGACGGTCGGTGTACTCCAGCCCGCGCCCGAGCGCATAGGCCAGCAGCTTCTCGGTGACGGTGGCGGCGAAGTCCCCGCCCCGGCTCAGCAGCACGCGCCGCAGGCCCGCCGGTCCCTCGAACGCCGCGCCGCCGGGCATCGTCGCCGACGCGTCGATCGGCTGACCGGCCTCGCTGGTGGCGCGCCAGGTGCCGATGGCGTCGAAGTTCTCGAGGGCGAAGCCGAGCGGATCCATCGGCGCGTGACAGCCCGCGCAGGCCGGATTGGCGCGATGCCGCTCCAGCCGTTCGCGGACCGATGCCGGCTCGCCGCCCTCGCCGCGGTCCGGCAGCCCCGGCACGTTCGGCGGCGGCTCGGGCGGGGGCGCCCCGAGGATGGTCTCGAGCAGCCACTTCCCGCGCACCACCGGCGACGTCCGGTTGGGATAGGAGGTCACCGTCAGGAGGCCGCCGTGGCCGAGGAGGCCGCCGCGCGGATGATCGGGGTCGAGCGTCACCCGCCGGAAGCGGTCGCCGTAGACGCCGCGGATGCCGTAGTGCCGCGCCAGCCGCTCGTTGACGAACGTGTAGCTCGCGCTCAGCAGCTCGAGGACGCTCCGGTCCTCGCGGATGGTGCTCTCGACGAACAGCTCGGTCTCGTGCCGGAACGCCTCGCGCAGGTTCTCGTCGAACTCGGGATAGTCGGCCGACTCGCGCTCCTGCGACTCGAGGTTGCGCAGGCGCAGCCACTGGCTCGCGAAGTTGTCGACGAGGGCGTGCGAGCGGGCGTCGGCGAGCAACCGGCGCGTCTGCCGTTCCAACTCGGCCGGGTCGCGGAGCCGCCCGTCGGCCGCGGCCTCCAGCAACTCGTCGTCCGGGATGCTGCTCCACAGGAAGAAGGACAACCGGGACGCCAGCTCCAGATCGCCGAGCCTATAGGGCGTCCCTGGCGCGGCGTCCGCCGGATCGCGCTCGATGCGGAACAGGAACTCGGGATCGACCAGCATCCGTTCCAGCGCGAACTGGATGCCGGCGTCGAAGTCGCCGTCGCGCCGCCCGGCGCGGAAGAAGTCGAGCAGCGTCTCGATATCCCCGCCGTCGACGGGCCGGCGATACGCCCGGCGGGCCAGCGTGCCGAGAATCCGGCCGGCGCAGGCCTGCTCGTCGTCGGCCGCCGCGTCCGGCGCGGGCCGGCAGACCAGGATCTCGCGGCGGCTCGGCGTGTCGCCGGGACCCTCTACGGCGTAGGGGCCGCCAATCGCGACCTGCTCCACCGCTGCGTGCTCGTCGTACCGTTCGTCGACGAAGCGGCCGTAGCCCCGGTTGCGCGGCTGCAGCACTCCCTCCGGTTCCGCGAACCGCCGCACGAAGGAGACGCCCACCGTCCGCTGGCCCGCCTTCGCGGGGAAGCGGACCTCCAGGTGGGAGTCGCCCGTGTTCATGTAGTACTCCCAGTCGGGATCCCCCGCGATGTTCCCGGAGAAGCTCAGCGGGGCCATCTGGCCCACCGCATCGGCGTCCCCGACGGGGAAGCGCGTGACGAGTTCGCCGTCCACGCGCACGTCCAGCTCCTGCGGCGCCGCGAAGCCGATGATGTAGTCGGAGAAGTTCCGGTGGAGGCGGATCCGGATGCTGTACTCGCCGTCGACGGGGAAGTAGTGCCGGATGGCGATGCCGCCGCGCGAGCCGAACGACAGCCGGTCGTCCTGCCGGTCGTCCTGCACCAGTCCCGGATGCACGCGGTAGGTCGCCACGGCGGGACCGACGGGGGGAATGCCGCCGGCGAGGCGGCTGATCCGGCGCGCGGCCGAGAGGTACCGCGCCACCAGGTCCGGCGAGATCGAGAGCACGTCGCCGTTGTTGTCGAAGCCGTGCTCGTAGGTGTCGTCGGCCGGCAGCAACTCGGCGACGTCGATGTCGACTGCGAGCAGGTCGCGGATGGCGGCGTGGTACTCGGCCCGGTTGAGGCGGTGGAACGTCTCGCCGCGGCCCGGGTCTGGACTGGCCAGGGCCACGGTGTCTATCTCAGTCTCCAGCCAGGAGGCGACGGCGCGGTACGTGGCCTCGGCGGGCCGCGGGCTGCCCGCTGGCGGCATGGTCCGGGCGCGGAGCTTGACGATGACCCGCTCCCAGGTCTCGGCGTCGGCGCCGACGTGCGCCAAGTCGCGGCTGTCGAGGGCCAGCCCGGCCGTGCGCAGCCGGTCGTTGTGGCAGCGCACGCAGAACCGTTCGAGCGCGGCGCGAACCGAGGCCGCGGATGCGGGCGCCGCGGGCTCCGGCGTCTGCGCGGCGGTGATCTGCCTGCCGCCGGAGGCGACCAGCACGCCGATCAGGATCGCCAGGACTCGGACCATCGAAACGGATCTGACCGCCATCGGCGCTCTCATGCGGCGATCATAACGCCGAACGCCTGTAGGGTTTCTCGGCGCGTTGCCGGTCGGGTGGGGCGCGACTCTCGCTAGGGCAACCTCCGGATCGGCGCCGGCGGAGACGTGGCCCATGTAGGTTCTTGATGCCGCCGTCTTCATCCGCCTTTCCCATTCTAATGTGCGCGTGGGCGTACGGGTTGCTCAGGACTCGTTGTGGCGTGTCACCGGGGCCTGCGCCGATCGGGTGGCGTCTCCCTGTTCTGCCGGCGATCCGGCCAGCACGCGTGTGTCGGCTTGCCTTCGATATTCAGCGATTGCGCCGCCGGCTCGGCGCGCTACGGTGTCCGGGATGTCATCCGTTCCGGGGGTTTCACGAACGCCGCGACAAGCGTGTCGACCCTGCCTTCCAGCCGGGCGAGGCGCTCACCCCGCCCGCGGACGTGGCTTGGTCCGCAAACAGGCCTGCGGTACACTGCCGCCGTCAATGATGCACACACCTATCCGGGCGCTGCTGGACGCCACGATCCGGGTCGGCTTGCTGCTCGCCTTGGGCGCCGTCCTCGCGCTGGCCGCCGGCGTCGCCGCGCCCGCGAACGCGCAGGAGTTCCCGCCCGAGGACCTCGAGCACTTCGAATCGAGGATCCGCCCGGTGCTCGCCGAGCGCTGCTACCAGTGTCACGGCGCCGATCCGGAGCGCATCTTCGGCGGGCTGGTGCTGGTGGACGCCGCCGGGATCCGCACGGGCGGCGACAGCGGCGCCGCCGTCGTGCCCGGCGCGCCGGACGACAGCCTGCTGATCGACGTCATCCGCTACGACGGGCCGATCAGGATGCCGCCCGACGGCCGGCTGCCGGCCGCGGTCGTCGCCGACTTCGAGCGCTGGGTGGCCCGCGGCGCGGTGGACCCCCGGATCTCCGATACCCCGGTCGTGGCCGCGCGGTCCGACAGCGGCGCCGCCTACGACTTCGGTCCGGGCCGCGAGCACTGGGCGTTCCGGCCGATGGCCCACCCCGAGCCGCCCGCCGTCGGCGACCCGGCCTGGCCGCGCAATGCCATCGACCGGTTCGTGCTGGGCCGGCTCGAGGCGGAGGGGCTGGCTCCGGTCGCTCCCGCCGGAAAGCGGCAGTTGCTGCGGCGGGTCACGTTCGACCTGACCGGCCTGCCGCCGACCCCGGCCGCGATCGACGCGTTCCTCGCCGACGAGCGGCCGGACGCCTACGAGCGGGTGGTCGAGCGGCTGCTGGCGTCGCCGCGCTACGGCGAGCGCTGGGGCCGGCACTGGCTCGACGTCGCCCGCTACGCCGACTCGAACGGGCTGGACGAGAACATCGCCCACCCGAACGCCTTCCGCTACCGAGACTGGGTCATCGAGGCGTTCAACGCCGACAAGCCCTACGACCGGTTCGTGCAGGAGCAGATTGCCGGCGACCTGCTGCCGGCGGCCGGCGACGACGAGCGGTTCGAGAATCTCGCCGCGACCGGGTTCCTGACCCTCGGCGCGAAGGTGCTGGCCGAGCAGGACGTCGACAAGATGGTCATCGACATCGTCGACGAGCAGGTGAACGTCATCGGCCGGGCGTTCCTTGCCGAGCCGGTCGGCTGCGCCCGCTGCCACGACCACAAGTTCGACCCGATTCCCACCGCCGACTACTACGCGCTGGCCGGCATCCTGCGCTCGACCAGGACGATGGTCGGCGAGAACCGCGTCGGCCGGTGGGTCGAGCGGCCGCTGGCCGACGAAGAGACCGTCGCCCGCTACGAGGCGGCGCAGGAGCTGGTCGCGGAAGCGCAGGAGGCGGTCGACGATCTGGTCGACGCGCAGAACGAGCTGCTGCGGCGGCCGCGGCGGCAGGCGCTGGCCGCGTATCTGCTCGCCGCGGAGGAAGCCTACCCGGCCTGCCGCGACGACGACGACGAGGCGGCCCGGGAGCAGGCGGCCGCCGAGATCGCGAGAATCGCCGCACGAGACGGCCTCGAAGCGCCGGTGATCGAGCGCTGGGTACGCGCCTTCTTCCGCTATCGCGAAGGCCCGCCGGTGCAGGGCGACGGGCCCAACCCGAGCGTGGTCTTCCAGATTTGGAACGCCTACGCGGCGGTGCCGCCGGAACGCTATCGGGAGGCGACCGACGAGCTGCGGGCGCTGATCGCCTCCGAGAAGGTCCTGATCGCCCCGCTGACCCGGAGCCTGGTCCGGGGGCCGGCGCCCCGGAGCCTCGAAGACGTCGCCTGGCGCTACGCCAGCCTGTTCGCGGTGATCGAGATCGCCTGGGATCAGCATCTACAGCGGCTGGGCCTCGAGGACGAGGAAGCGCTCACCCCCGCCGACTTCCGGTTGCCGCGCGAGCAGGAGGAACTGCGGCGGCTCGTCTACGACGGCCGGTTGTGCATCCTCTGTCTCGACCAGGAGGTAGAAGAGGCGCTCTACCCGGCCGAGGCGGTGGCCGAGCTGGCCCGGCTGCGGGCCGTCGTCGAGGAGCGCGAGGCGGCCTCGCCGCCCGAGCCGCCCTACGCGATGTCGGTAGAGGAAGGCGAGATCGTCGATCTCCCATCCACATTCGCGGCAGCCACCTGAACCTGGCCGACACCCCGCAGCCGCGCGGGTTTCTCCGCGTCACCGATCACATCGTGCCGCCGCCGCCGGTCCGGGCCGACGCCAGCGGACGGCTCGAGCTGGCCCGCTGGATCACGCACCCGGAGCACCCGCTCACCGCGCGGGTCATGGCCAACCGCATCTGGCACTGGCACTTCGGGCGCGGCCTCGTCGACACGCCGAGCAACTTCGGCGCCACCGGTTCGGCCCCCACCCATCCGGAGCTGCTCGACTGGCTGGCCCGGCGCTTCGTCGACGGCGGCTGGTCGGTCAAGGCGCTGCACCGCGAGATTCTGCTGTCGAGCACCTACCGGCTCGGCGCCGGCTACGACGAGGCGAACGCGGCGGTCGACCCGGACAACCGCCTGCACTGGCGGATGAACCGCCGGCGGCTCGAGGTCGAGCCGATTCGCGACGCGCTGCTGCAACTGGCCGGCACCCTCGACCTGACGATGGGGGGCCGCGTGGAGGAGTACAACTCGCGCGGCTACGTCTTCAGCGAGGGCAACACGTTCGGGCGGTTCGCGTTCTACGCGGCGCCGCGCCGCTCGGTCTACATGCCGGTGGTGCGCAACGCCATCTACGACATCTTCGCCGGCTTCGACTTCGGCAACGCCAGCGATTCGGTCGGCGCCCGCCCGGCGACGGTGGTGCCGTCCCAGGCCCTGCTCATGATGAACAGCGCGTTCGTCGAGGAGCGGGCCGGCGAGTTCGCCGCGCGGCTGCTGGCGATGCCGCTGGCGAGCGAGGCGGCGCGGGTCGACCGGGCGTTCGTCGAAGCCTATGGGCGGCCGGCCAGCGGCGTCGAGATCGAGGAGAGCCTGGCCTTCCTCGCCGCCATGCGCGAGACCGCGCCCGGCGGCGGGGAGGAGGGCTTCGCGTGGACGCGCCTGTGCCACGTCATCCTCGGCGCCAGCGAGTTCATCTACGTCGACTGAGGCCGTCACGCAGAGCTTGGGGCCGAGCCCACACCGGGAGAAGACGATGCGCCATCCGCACTACCAGGCACCGCCGGTGACCCGCCGGGACATGCTCAAGGCCTGCGGCTGCGGCTTCGGGGGGCTGGCCCTGTCGTCGCTGCTCCAACGCGATCTGCTGGCCGCGCAGGACAATCCGCTGGCTCCGAGGGCGTCCCACTTCGCGCCCCGCGCCAAGCGCATCATCTTCCTGCACATGCACGGCGGCCCGTCCCAGCACGACCTGTTCGAGTACAAGCCGCTGCTCGTCCGCGACGACAACAAGCCCCTGCCGTTCGCCAAGCCCGACGTGCAGTTCAACGAGACCGGCAACCTCTTCAAGAGCCCCTGGGAGTTCCGGCGGCACGGGCAGTCGGGGGCGTGGGTGAGCGAGCTGCTGCCTCACCTCGCCGGGGTCGCCGACGACCTCTGCTTCGTGCGCTCGATGTACGGCACCAACGCCGCCCACGGCGGCGCCATCCTGGCGATGAACACGGGCAGCGACCGCTTCGTGCGGCCCTCGATGGGGTCGTGGGTCTCGTACGGGCTCGGGACCGAGAACGAGAACCTCCCCGCCTTCGTCACCATCTGCCCGTCGTATCAGCACGGCGGCGTGCAGAACTACTCGGCCGCGTTCCTCCCGGCCGCCTACAACGGCACCGCCATCGGCAACACGCGGATGAGCACCGCCGACGCGACCATCGACTTCCTCGAGAACCACGCGGTCAGCCCCGCCGTGCAGCGGGCCGAGGTCGACCTGCTGCAGCGCTGGCAGCGCCGCCAGCTCCAATCGACCGGGCCCGACCTCGCCCTCGAGGGCCGCATCGAGTCGTACGAGCTCGCGTTCCGCATGCAGACCGAGGCGCCCGAGCTGATGAGCGTCGAGGGCGAGTCCGAGGCCACCCGGCGGCTGTACGGCCTGGACGACCCGGTGACGGGCGACTTCGGCCTGCGCTGCCTGCTCGCCCGGCGGTTCTCCGAGTCGGGGGTGCGGTTCGTGCAGGCCACCCACGGGCCCGACACGAAGTGGGACCACCACTCCGGGCTGATCACGGGGCTGCCCCGAAGCTGCGCCGAGATCGACAGGCCGGTGGCCGGTCTCATCAGCGATCTCAAGTCCCGGGGCCTGCTCGACGAGACCCTGGTGCTGTGGGGCGGCGAGTTCGGACGCACGCCGGGGGCCGAGGCGGGCGCCCGCAACGGCCGCGACCACAACCCCCACGGCTACACCATGTTCATGGCCGGCGGCGGCGTGAAGGGGGGCCACAGCCACGGCCGCACCGACGACTACGGCTACTATGCCATCGAGAACAAGGTCCACATCCACGATCTGCACGCGACCATCCTGCACCTGCTCGGCCTCGACCACGAGCGTCTGACCTACCGCAGCCAGGGCCGCGACTTCCGGCTCACCGACGTGGCCGGCGTCGTCGTCGAGGACATACTGGCCTGAGACGTGGACGCAAGGGGTCCGGGATTGTCGCTGGCGCTCGCCGGTTGGAGCTGGCTGGTCCCGGAAGCGCGTGTTCGAGGAGAGGAGATGACGCGATGAAGGCAAAGGCATCTGACGGCAGCGAATCACAGTGGTTGCACGGGGGATTACTGGCGCATTACGATGATCCGCATGGAAGCGCTCGCCATCGTGACGGCGATTACGTCTGGCCTCGCCGCGTTCGGCGCCCTGTTCAACGGCTGGCAGATCGCCCGGCTCTCCGGCCGCGTCGACTCGCTTGAAACCGACGTGCGGTCCATCAATACCCGCATCGACAACATCCTGCTTGCGGACCGGAAGGGCTGAACTGGATGCCCGGATGGCATCGATCGAAACACGCTTGACGTGGCGAATCGTCGGTGCCGTTGCCGCGATCGGCGCTATCCTCCGGTTTCTGAGCTGAAGCCTGGTCCACCTGTCGGATGTGCCCTGCGAAGATCAAGCAAATGGCGTTCGCTCCCGAACCGCTCCGCGACTCGGGCCGACAGTGGATGGTCGCGGCCGTAGTCCTGGTACTGGTCCTCCCGCTCGGCGCCCTTCCCCTGGCCGCCCAGCCGGTGGGCGAGGCCGCAACGGCACCGCCCGACCAGCCGAACATCCTTTTCCTGTTCGCGGACGATCAGCGCGCCGACACGATCCGTGCCTGGGGCAACGAGTGGATCGACACCCCGAACCTCGACAAGCTGGCCGCCGAGGGACTCAGCTTCGAGCGCAACTACACGTTCGGCTCGAACAGCGGCGCGGTGTGCGTGCCGAGCCGGGCGATGGTCATGACCGGCCGGAGCTGGATGCGCTCGCCCAACGACATGCGGGGTGTCCCGACGCTGCCGCGCGAGCTGGAGGCGGTGGGCTACCGCACCTTCATCACCGGGAAGTGGCACAACGGCGAAGAGGCGCTGCTGCGCAGCTTCGACCACGGCACGGCGGTGTACCTGGGCGGGATGGCCGATCACACGCAGGTGGAGGTGCAGGACATCGAAGACGGCGAGCTGGTCCGCCGGCGCGTCGGGCGGGAGTTCTCCAGCACGCTCTTCGCCGATGCGGCAATCGCCTTCCTGGACGAGCAGGCGCGCCTCGACGAGCAGGCGCGCTCGGTGGGGGAGGCCGGGTCGGACCAGCCGTTCTTCGCCTACGTGCCGTTCACGGCGCCGCACGATCCGCGCCAGCCGCCCCCGGAGTACCGCGAGCGGTACTACCGCCGCAACCTGCCGCTGCCGGCCAACTTCATGCCGCAGCACCCGTTCGACCACGGCGCCCTGATCCTCCGTGACGAGAACCTGGGCGCCTGGCCGCGGACGGCGGAGGTCATCCGCGATCAGTTGGCCGAGTACTACGGGCTGATCACCCACCTGGACGAGCAGGTGGGGCGGATTCTCCGGGCACTCGCGGAGAACGGTCAGGCCGAGAACACCGTGGTCGTCTACGCCGCCGATCACGGACTGGCCATGGGCAGCCACGGGCTGCTCGGCAAGCAGAACCTGTACGAGCACTCGATGCGTTGCCCGCTGATCATCCGCGGGCCGGGCATCCCGCAGGGCTCGACGACGGACGCCTTCACCTACCTCTTCGACCTGTTCCCGACCCTGCTCGGCCTGGCTTCCGCGGAGACGCCGCCCGGCATCGACGGCCGCGACCTGGCGGCGCTGTGGTCGGGCGCGGGCGATACGGCCTGGCGGCAGAGCCTGTTCCTGCCGTACCGGGACCTGATGCGGGCGGTGCGCGACGAGCGGTACAAGCTGATCGTCTACCCCAAGGTGAACCACCGGCAGTTGTTCGATCTCGCCGACGATCCCGACGAGCTGCACAATCTGGCGGCCGACCCCGCGCACCGGCAGACCCTGGCCCGGCTGGAGGCGCTGCTGGAAGGCTGGCGAGCGGGGCTGGGTGATCCGGCGCCGCTCGCGACCTCCGATCCGCCGCCGCTCCGGCGCGATCTGACCGGTCAGGAGCGCGAGCCCGACCGCTGGCAGCCACAGTGGATCGTGGACAAGTACTTTGATCCGCCGGCAGCGCCCGATTCCAGGTAGCCTGCCGTCCGGCTACTCTGCCGGCACAAGAATCCCGATCGGTTCACCCACTCGCCGGGCCGCAGAACGCGATCGACTTTCAGCGCGTTGCGGATGTCGGCCAGCGATCAGCGTTCAGCATGATCAGGTCGGTGAGCCTGCCAGCCTCAAGGGTGCCGGAATCGGCCTCGCCTACCGGCGGCATCTGCGCCGCGCCCGTCGCCGTTGCCGCCACGAGTCGTCCATCGGAGCTTGAACGAGTACATCACGAAACGGTGGTAGAATGCCTTAATCTTAGTCGAAACCGAGGGCACTTTTTCATGTGCAAGAAGTACCAAGTGTTCGTCAGCTCAACATACGAGGACCTTCAGGCTGAGCGTCAGGAAGTCATGCACGTTCTTCTCGAACTTGATTGCATCCCCTCCGGAATGGAACTGTTTCCGGCGGCCAACGATAGCCAGTGGGAGTTGATCAAGGGCGTCATAGACGACTGCGATTACTATGTCGTGATTGTTGCTGGCCGTTATGGTTCCATTGGCCCGAGCGGGATCAGCTTTACCGAGATGGAGTACCGGTATGCGCTCGAAAAGGGAAAGCCAGTGGTGGCCTTCTTGCACGGTGATCCTGAGTCGATTTCATCCAAGTGGACAGAAAAATCCGAGAAAGGAAAGAAAAAACTACAGGCGTTTCGGGACTACTTGCAACAGCGGGTGTGCAAGGAATGGAAGACGGCCGATGGGTTGGGTTCGGTTGTCAGTCGGAGTCTAGTAGCCCTGAGAAAGAGCCACCCAGCTGTTGGCTGGACACGCGCAGATCAACTTCCGGAAACAACGACGGCTGAAATCCTGGAGCTGCGCAAGAAGGTCGAGAAGCTGGAAGGTGCGCTGCACGCGGCTCGTACCCAAGCGCCTGCGGGTGCAGACAAGTTGGCTCAAGGAGAGGAACGGTTCGAGGTCAAGTGTCGTATGTCGTCGTACAGAAACGATGCGCCTTATTCCGAGGTGTTAAGCTGGGACGACATATTGTACTTGACTCTTCCAGTCATGATGGCCGAGGCAAGCGAGCCGACAATCAGTAAGGCGCTAGCCCGTCGAGTTGCCGAGAGGGTTCGCCCCTCGCTTGCTGACGAGTATCGCATTGAGGTTGAAGATGATTGCTTCAAGACTATCGTCGTCCAAATGCGCGCCCTTGGCTTGATAGTGCGAGGGAAGAAGGCGCGCTCTGTCAAAGACGCATCTGCATATTGGGTTCTGACTCCGTACGGGGAGGCTGTAATGACCAGACTCAGGGCTATACGTAGCCAACGGGATACAAATACCTGACGACTTGCTACGGGAACTGCTTCGCCGCGCTTTGTCAGCAACGGGGTCCACTCCTGGGTACGGGTCCCAGGGAGGGGTGCGGCTCTTCTTCGTCGGCGGCCGAATCAGTCTCTGCGGCAGCGAGGCAGGAGGCAATTGGATCTGTCACGGCGTGGTGAGGGAGCAGCGGAGGGGACCGGTGGCCGATGGTACTTGTGCGGTCAGCGACGGCTGGGGGTGTTCCGCTGGTACTCGCGCGCTTGGTGGAGGGTCTCAGTACGCATCAATGCGCCGGCGGCCCGTGGCGGCTTGAGGACCGTCGCAACTGCAGCCAAGTGTCACCGTGCGCCGGTCGACTACCATCCGGTCGCGGGCCAAATGCCGACAGGCCTTCAATGAGCTGGGCGACGAGCACCGCACGCCGCATCGCCGCTGCCACGTGGATAATGTCGAGTACCACTGTGGCTTCCAGGACGTACGCGGTGGTGCCCGCGAAGCGGTCGCGATGGTCACGCGGCGGCGCATATAGACCAAGGAGCGCTCCGGCAGCAGGTTCAGCGCGGCATCGAGCGGATGCAGGCCGTCGTGACCGCGCCGCGCGCAGCCCAGACCCACAACCGGCATCGTGCCGGAGGTCGTTTCGGCGTGGCTATCGTGCTCGCGCCGCGCCGAGCACTCGACACCACTGGCGTCCTCGGCCGGACCGGCAGCCTGTCCCGGGCTGCGTTGGTCGTGATGTCCTTGCAGGAGCTTGCGTACCAACTTCTGGCCCCGCCGGTGCAGTTCCCGTTCGAGTTCGCTCTCGCTCATCTGCCGGGCTTCGTTGGAGGAGAGGAAGGCTTTGGCATCCGCGAAGACAGCATCGGCCGCTGCGCACGGGGCCGGGCTCGGGAGATCGATGCGAGGGACGCCGGTTCGCGCCTCTGGCACGTCGAATCTACGTCCCTGGAATCCTGTCGTCACAGCCATCACAGGTCTGTCCCCTGCCCATGGAACCGTACCAGAACGCCGCGCGAATGTCCAGAAGGGAGCGCGCCCGAGGGGGACAGACCGACGGTATTCGGTACCGTTTCGAGGCTCGGCTGGCCGCCGGAAAGACGCGGGTACGTGCTGGCTTGGTTGCTGTCCCCCCGAACTGAGCACTGGAGAGACGCATCCGCGGGCAAAAAGGCCCATGAATAGGGCAAAAACTCCTCTACGAAGAAGAGCCGCACCCCCCAGGGAGAGCATGGGGCACGCATGCTTGTGAGCGGTACGACTTTGGTTCGTACACAGTACCAGATCGTGTTCTCGGCCGTCGATGAGCCCCGCGGCGGTGGGCGGTCATGCTTCGATACTGAGTTTTCCCTGTCGTTCCGAACGGGACTCTCGAATGACGATGTTCACGTCGCGTCCCAGCGCCGTCAGCAGGCGCAGCAGGCGCTCCATGGAGTACTCCCGAAAGTCGCCCCGCAACAGGCGCGACACATCGGGTTGCGACAGCCCGAGCAGCTTGGCCGCTTCGACTTGCTTGAGGCCGCGCCGGCGAATGATCTCGTCGATCCGGGTGACGAGTTGCGCCTTGAGCAGGTGCGCTTCGGCGTCCGGGAGCCCCAGGTCGGCAAACACGTTGCCGCTGCCGCGTTCGATCTCGTCCTTGTCGGCAATCATCGATTTACCCTCCACCGTAATTCTCGTCGTAGTGCTTCTGCGCTGCTTCGAGCCTGCGTCTGACCAGATCGATTTCCTGCTTCGGCGTTGCGATGCCCCGTTTGGCCTTCTTCTGGAAGGCGTGCAGGACATAGACAGCGGACTTGAATCGGACCGTATACACCACACGGAAGGCATCACCTTCGTGACGCGAGGAGATCTCCAGGATGTTGCCGCCCAAGCCTCTGAGCGGTTTCGCGTCGCGGTGTTTGAGCCCGACTTGGGCCTGATACAGCGCATATCCGACCACGCTCCGCACGGTGACCGGAAACTCCAGCAGATCCGTCCTGCTGGAGCCGATCCACTCGACAGGCTTGGGTCGCTCGGCGGCCACAGCTTTGACTATAGTGAAACCACCATATACGCGCAAGCAACAGTTGTCCGTACTCATCCCGACCGCGCCGGCCTCAGTCAGAGACTTCTCATCGGCACGATGGCGGCAGCACGGCCTGCCGGGATGATGGCGGCGACAAGCGCGCACGCTGCGAGCGCACCGGCGGCGACGGCAAGGGAGAGAGGATCCCGGAAGGACACGCCATGGAGCTGGCTCGCCATGACCCGGACGGCGCCGACGGCCAGAGGCAGGCCGAGAACGAGCCCGACCGCCACGCGCTGAAAGGCTTGACGCAACACCATCCCGATCACCTTGACGCGGTCCGCGCCAAGCGCCATCCGGATGCCGATTTCGTTGGCCTGCCGCGCGACCATGTACGCCGTGACGCCGTACACGCCTACCGCGGCCAACAGGAGGGAGACAATCGCGAACAGTCCTGCGAGGCTCGCGACGGCCTGCTCTCGATCGGACGAGAGCTCGATTTGCCGCTGCATCGTTCTGACGCTGATGATCGTCAGGTTGGGATCGGCCTCCGCCAGCGTCCTCCTCAGAATCGGCTCGATTTCGCGAGGCCCGGAGTCGGTGACCACCAGGATGCCCTGGGCGAAATGGGAGAGCCGCTCGACCATCCTCCTGTAGTCGGTCCCGTAGTCGACGCGCTGTGCGAGCGAAACGAAGAACATGGGACCCGCCGGTTCGCGCAGTCCGGACCGCAGGAACTTCGTGTCGCGTACGATGCCGACGATGCGGAACGTATCGGCGTTCTCTGGCCGCTCGAGGCCGAAGTGCTGGCCGAGCGGATCTTCATCGTCCCGGAAGAAACGCTTCACGAACGCCTCGTTCACGACTGCAACAGGGGCAGTCGTCTCGTTGTCCGTTTCCGCAAACAGGCGTCCCCGCACGAGGGTTGCACCCAGGTTCTGGAGATAGTCGGCGCTGACGCGGTTCCAGGCCGCCGATCCCTCGTCGCTTGGGTTCGGCGGGTGCCCGGCTACCAGAATCGTCTCGCTCCAGCTCGAAAAGAGCGGATTGGTCAGCGCGAGTCCGGTTCCGCGCACACCGGGGAGGCTTGCAAGCCGCCGCTCGATGTCGCGATAGAGCGTCGACAGCCGCTCCGGCGTGTACGTGGACGGCAGGCGCTTCAGGTTGATCAGCACGCGTCCCTGTACCTCGTAGCCGAGGTCCTGATCCTGGAGATTGGCGAGACTTCGCCCGAGCATCGCGGCGCCGGCGACGACCGCGACGGAGATCGACAACTGAACGATCAGCAGCGCGGTGCGAAAGCGGAACGAATGCCGGCCGATGCTGCGGCCGAGGCCACGCAACGCATCGGTCGGATCGGTCCGCGTTGCAAGCCACGCCGGCGCCATACCGAAAGCGATACCCGTGACG
This sequence comes from Vicinamibacterales bacterium, assembly GCA_965222905.1. GTDB lineage: Bacteria > Acidobacteriota > Vicinamibacteria > Vicinamibacterales > UBA8438 > WTFV01. Next base: position 3,218,793 of record OZ244976.1, read on the forward strand.
AGCGACAGTCCGGCTGTGAAAGCCAGCACGAGCGATGGCGTCGTCGTAATCGGCACGAACTGCGAGTCCTGGAATACCAGCGCGACCAGCAGGCGCGCCGCGGCGACGGCCACCAGCAGCCCGGCGGCTCCTCCCGCTGCCGCGAGCAGCATTCCCTCCGCAAGCGCTTCCCCCACGATCCGCCGGCGCGTGGCGCCGAGCGCCAGACGCACGGCCGTCTGCGCCCTGCGTGCGACCGCCCGGGCCAGCAGAAGATTCGCGACGTTCGCGCACGCCATGACCAGGACGAGACCGCAGATGGCGAGCAGGATCCGCAGGCTGGGTCCGTACTGGTCCTTCATCGAGAGGCCCGCGAGACTGATGCCCGTGTCGGCCGGAACCACCCGGATCGTCTGGTTGGAGAGCTCGCGAACGATGTCCGGCATCCGGTTGGCCGGGTAGCCGGCCTCGTACTGGATCCAGCGGCGCAGGATTCCGGTCAGGCGCGGAGCCATACCGGCGATCGAGGCATCGTCGCGGAGACGACCGATCGCGAACAGCCACGGCGAAATCGACTGCCGCAGCAGCGAACCGTCGCCGGCGATCAGCGGCTCCTGCTGCAGAGGGATCCACAGGTCCGGCGGGTCCGCGCGAACCGTTTCGCCGAAGAACCCCGGCGCCGCCACGCCGACTACCGTAAACGGGTGACCCTCCACGACGAGCGTCGAGCCGAGCAGCGACGGGTTCGCCCCGTAGACTCCTTGCCACAGTCGATGGCTCAGCACGACGACAGGAGGCGCCGCAGGCCGGTCGTCATCCGCTGCGAACAGGCGACCGCTGAAAGCGCCGACGCCGAGCGTGGAGAAATACGATCCGCTGACGTATTGTGCGCGCACGGGGCTGCCGGCCTCTTCCGCGCCCTGCCTCCGGACGCTCAACAGGTTGCCGCCCCAGTCGAACGCGGTGACGTCCTCGAACTCCGGTGCTCCGGCCTTCAATCGCTCGTACAGCGGGAACGAGAACACTCCCCAGCGGGCCATGGCGGCCCGTGGCGATGGTGTCGTCCCCGTCGCCGATCCTGTAGAGCCGTGCCGGGTCCGACACCGGCAGCGGCCGGAGCATGACGCTGTCGATGAGCGTGAAGACGGCGGTCGTTCCGCCGGTTCCGAGCGCCAGCACGCTGATCGCCGCGAAGCTGAACCCGGGCGTCCGCCACAGCGAGCGGAGCATGTGCGCGAGGCCTCGGACCAGCGCATCGAGCCAGCGCCAGCACCAGACGGCGCGGACGTCCTCACGGATCAGGGGCACGTTGCCGAGTGCGGCCCGCGCCGCCCGCATCGCGTCCGGCGGCGACATGCCCTGCGCGATGTTCTGCTGTGCTTCGAGCTCCAGGTGCAGGTCCAGTTCCCTCCGGACGTCCAACTCCGCGCGTTGCCGACCGGACCACGAGCGGAGACCCACCGCGCGGCAACGAGCGCGCAGTCGGGCGACCAGAGCCGGCAACAAACGCGACAGGGTCATCACGCCTCCTGGATGACGAGATCAATCGCGCTGGAGAGCCGCTCCCAGGCGGCGACCTCGTGTTTGAGATGCGCCCGGCCGGCGCTGGTCAGCGAGTAGAGCTTCGCCTCCCGACCGGTCTCGGTTGCAGCCCAGTGACCGGTGATCCAGCCTTGTTTCTCGAGGCGGTAGAGAGCCGGATAGAGGGAGCCCTGCTGTACTCTCAGCACGTCGTTCGAGACCTGCTGGATACGCTTGGCAATGGCCCAGCCGTGCTTCGGCTGGTGCTCGATGGTTCGCAGAATCAGGAGGTCGAGGGTGCCCTGGACGAGATCGGTAGGTTTGCCCATCGGTGATGCCTCGACAGTCGACAATACGCCTCTCGATTGTCGACTGTCAAAGCATGGCAACTGGCGGGTTGTCTTCCGCTTCGACGGTGGCGACGTCTACGACGTTGAACTGGTCGATTATCACTAGCCCATCTTTAGCAAGATTCCCGACAATTTTGTAGATTTAGGCGATATTTCGAGGATCGCATCCCCATAACTTGTTGATTCTAAAGGATCGGGTGTTGGCGGTACTGAATGTAGTGCCATAATCGTGTGAGTGGTTGTTGCTTCTGGGGACGTGCACCCGCTATCGTGGGCGTGTGTTCATTCGCCGCACCCAAACCCGGCGGACCGCCGACGGACAGCCCTACTTCTCGCATCGCCTCGTCCACTCCGAGCGCATCGGCAACGCCGTCCGCCAGCGCACCCTGCTCAATCTCGGACGCCACTTCGACATTCCCCAGGCGCAATGGCCGCTGGTCTGCTCCCGCAGCGACGACATCCTGGCCGGCCAGACGCCCCTGGTGGCCGATTGCCCGGCCGCCGTCGAACGCGAAGCGCAGCGCATAGCCGCACAGTTGGTCGCCCGCGGCACACCGGTGCAGGGACAAGCAGCCGGGCCGACAGACGTGCAGCCGGTCGACGTCGACTCGTTGCGCCTGGTCCGCCCCCGCAGCGTCGGCGTCGAGCAGGTCGGCCTGTGGGCCCTGGAGCAATTGGGCCTGCCGGCCCTGCTGACCGAGTTGGGCGTCAACGGCGCGTTGCGCACCGCGGCGACCGGCGCCGTCGTCGGACGCCTGGCCCAGCCGGCCTCGGAGCGCGCCACGCACCGCTGGCTGCAGGAACGCAGCGGCCTCGGCGAGTTGCTCGGCGTCGACTTCGAGACCGTCAGCCCGATGCAGCTCTACCGCGCCTCGGATGCGCTGGTGAAGCACCGCGAGGCGATCGAGGCGCATCTGTTCGAGCGGGCCATGGGACTGTTCGACCTGCAGCCGACGGTGACCCTCTACGACCTGACCAACACCTATTTCGAAGGCGAGGCGGGCGCGCAGCCGCAGGCAAAGCGCGGGCACTCGAAAGAGAAGCGCAGCGACTGTCCGCTGCTGACCCTGGGCCTGATGCTCGACGCCAGCGGCTTCGTGCGCCGCTCGCAGGTCTTCGCCGGCAACGTCCGGGAACACCGCACCCTGGCCGGCATGCTGGAGGCACTCGATGCGCCGGCCGGCGCCCTGGTGGTGATGGACCGCGGCGTCGCCACCGAGGCCGCCATCGGGTGGCTGCGCGACAACCGCTACCGCTATCTGGTCGTCAGCCGTGAACGCCACCGGCAGTTCGACGCCGAGGCCGCCGTGGCGGTCCGCACGCAGTCGAACCACACCGTGCATCTGCACAAGGTCGTCTCGACCGACCCCGGCGAGGTCCGCCTGTACTGCTACTCCGAAGAGCGGGCCCACAAGGAGCGGGCCATCGTTGAGCGGGCCGCCGCCCGCTTCGAGGCCGCGCTGACCACGCTCAACGAGGGGCTGGCGCGCCCCCGCGCCCACAAGCGCCTCGGACAGGTCTGGCAGCGCATTGGGCGACTGAGAGCCAAGCATACCCGCGTCGCCAAGCACTACCAGATCGAGGTCACCCCCGACCAGACCGGCGAGAAGGCCGCCGCCGTCACCTGGACCCGTCGCCCCCAGGACGGCTCGATGGCCACCCATCCGGGCGTCTACTGCCTGCGCAGCAGCGAGACCGACTGGGACGAAGACGCCTTGTGGCGCACCTACACCACCCTCACCGACGTCGAAGCCGTCTTCCGCGCACTGAAGTCCGAACTCGGCCTGCGCCCCATCTACCACCACAAGCCGCAGCGGGCCGATGGCCACCTGTTCATCACCGTCATCGCCTACCAGCTCGTGCAGGTCATCCGCACCCGGCTGCGAGCCCACGGCGAACACGCCAGTTGGACCACCCTGCGCCGCATCCTCGAAGGCCAGCAGCGCGTCACCGCCACCTTCCGGCGCCCCGACGGGCGCACCCTGCACGTGCGCACCGCCACGCAGGCCGAACCCGAACAGCGGGCCATCTACGACGCGCTCGGCGTCGACCCGCAACCGGGAGGCGTCCGCAAGACAACCATCTGACCGACCCATTTCCCGGTTTGCGCAGGTTTGTAGTGCCACTCGAGCGCTTTTGTCGCTGTAAGTTGCTGATTCCGCGTTGCTTAGTACTGCGGCTGTTAAACTTGGGCTAGCTGGCGGAGGTAAGCGAACATGGCGATGAACACCCCCCCCCGCATCCAGGCCGCAGCATCAGAGAGAACTGTCTGGTCCCGCTCGGTCTGAATGTCACCGAGGCCGCGAAGGTGTTGGGAGTCGCCCGCCATACACTCTCGCGCGTGTTGAACGGCCACGCCGCGGTTTCTCCGGAGATGGCCATCCGGCTGGAGGAGGCAGGCTGGTCCAATGCCGAGTTCTGGCTGCGCCGGCAGGCGACCTACGATCTCGTCCAGGCGCGCAAGGATCAGGATCGGATCGATGTCGAGCGCTACCAAACACGGCCGCCGGTGTGATGCCAGTGGAGATCTCCAGCGTGTTGCGGATGTCGAGCAGCGGACCCCCCGGTCAAGGGAATTGGTGTATAGAATGGGCGCGAACCGCAGCACGGACGACCGTTCCGGTCGCCGTGACCGACTTCCTGGAGACGAGACGATGACACGCTGGACACTTGTGGCGGCGCTTGCGCTGCTGATGGCTCCCACCCCCGTCACGGCGCAGGACGCCGGCGCGGTCCGCTCCGCGCACGAAGGTCTGGAGCCGGGCACCCGAACCGATGACCTCGGCATCACGATTGGCATGCCGGCAAGTCATCCGGGGCGCCGCTACCCGGCGTCGCACGAGTTCCCGACCGGACCGGCGATCGGCGAGCGGCTTCCGGAGTTCGCGTTGCCGAATCAGCGCGGCCGAGTCGTCGACTACCACGCGGACCGCGGCGATTCCAGGTCCATCGTCGTGTTCTACCGCTCGGCGGTGTGGTGACCGTACTGCCGAACGCAGCTGGTCGAGCTGCAAACGAACCTGGGGCTCTTCGAAGAGGCAGGGATCCGCGTCTACGGCGTGAGCTATGACAGTCCGGAGCAACTCGGAGCGTTCGCCGACGAATACGACGTGACGTACGATCTGTTGTCCGACGCCGACTCGGCCGTGATCCGCGAGTTCGGCATCCTCAACACCTTGATCTCCCCGGATGATCCGGAGCCGGCCGCCGGCCGCAGCTTCTACGGCGTGCCGTTCCCCGGTGTCTACGTAACGGACGAGAGCGGCGTGGTCACCGAGAAGTTCTTCCACCGCCACTACGCCACCCGGGAATCGGCCGGTACGATTCGCGACTCCGCGCTCGGCAGGATCCTCGCGCGTCATGAGGCTCCGGTGGTCGAGCTCGGAACCGATCAGGTCAGGATCTCCGCCTTTCTGTCCGACGAGTCGATGACGTTCGAGACCCAATCCATGGTTCACGTGCGCTTCGAGCTCGAGGACGGTCTTCACATGTACGGCCGGCCGCTCCCCGACAGCTACATCGCCTCCGAAGTGACGATTCCCGACACCCCCGGCCTGCGGGTGGGGACGGTGCAGTACCCGCCGACACACCCGCGGGAGTTCCCCGCGCTCGGCGTCATGCTCAACGTCTACGAAGGTGTCGTCGACGTCGCGATTCCGGTCACGCCGAACGCCGAAGTGTTCCACCGGTCGAACCCGGACCGGCCGGAGGTGGTCGACGTGCCGGTGTCGGTCCTGTACCAGGTCTGCAGCGAGACGATCTGCTACACACCGAGGACCGAGACGCTTTCGCTGGCGGCGCCGTTCCAGCCTCTTTTGTCCCCGGGCGCTCGGCGAGCGCGATAGGCGCTTGGAAGGAGAAACCCCATGTCGAGACTACGAGCCGTCGTTGCCGTCCTCGCCGTGTTCACGGCGGGCGCGGCGTTCGCTCAGGACGTCACCGTCACGCCGGATGTGGTGTACGGCCACAAGTACGGCATGGCGTTGACGTTCGACGTATTCACCCCGGCCGACGCCAACGGGGCCGCCGTGCTGAACATGGTCAGTGGCGGCTGGCGCTCGGTGTGGCGGCCGCACGCGGCGTCGCAACAGCGGTATCAGGCGCTGCTCGACGCCGGATTCACGGTGCTCGCGGTCCGGCACGGCAGCAGCCCGAAGTTCATCCTGCCCGAGATCGTCCCCGATGTGCGCCGCGCGGTGCGCTACGTCAGGCTCAATGCCCGGCGGCTGGGCGTCGATCCGAACCGCCTCGGCGTCTGGGGCGGGAGCGCCGGCGGACACCTGTCGCTGATGCTCGGGACGACGTCCGACGCGGGGGACCCGTCCGCCGAAGATGCGGTGCTCCGGACCGGCAATCGGGTGGCGGCGGTGGTGGCCTACTATCCGCCGGTCGACCTGCGCCCGCTGGCGCGTGGAATCGACCCGGATGTCGGGAACGCCCGATTCCCCGCGCTGAGTTTCCATCCCTCCGACGCCGCGTCCGTGTCCCCGATTGTTCACGTGTCGGGGGACGATCCCCCCACGCTGCTGATCCACGGCGACGCCGACGGCCTGGTGCCGGTGAGCAACAGCCACGACATGCACGCCGCGCTGCAGCAGCACGGGGTCGAGTCGAAGGCGATCATCATTCCCGGCGCCGGTCACGGATTTCGCGGCGCCGATGCCGAGCTCGCGATGACCGCGCTGGTCGACTGGTTCGTGCAGCACCTCGCGCACTGACGGGAGGCCGTGACAGAACCCCGCGTTGGACCTCGACTCATGACAATCAGCACGACGATACGTCATCACGCCGCGTGGCATTCTCTGTGGTTGCTGATACTGGCGGGCCTCGCCGCGCCGCCGGTGCACGCGCAGGACGACTGGCCCGCCTGGGGACGGGACGCCGGCAACCAGCGCCACTCCCCGTTGACGCAGATCGACACCGGCAACGTCTCGACCTTGGTGCCGGCGTGGCGGTACGAGATGACGAAGCCGGGCGTACCGTCACGGCCGAGCCAGTCGACCCCGCTCATGGTCGACGGCGTCCTGTACCTGTCGTTCCCGTACTACCGCGTGGTGGCGCTCGAGCCGGAGACCGGTGACCTCATCTGGGAGTACACGGCGCCCGGGGACTGGAATTCACCCGAGCATCAGGTGCACTGGACGGGTGGTTCGATGCGGGGACTGGCCTACTGGGAAGGCGACGACGTCACGTCTCCGCAGATCGTGTTCGGCACCGAGGAGGGCGAGCTGATCTCGCTGAACGCGCGGACCGGCATCCCCAACGCCCGGTTCGGCAGCGACGGCTACGTCGACCTGAAGACCCCGGACGTGATGAACGGCTTCCCGACCATGCACTACGGGATCTCGTCCGGGGTGGCCATCTGGAAGCACCTCGTGTTCACCGGTGTCCACAACGCGGACGAGACGGGATCGAAGGGGCCGGCGGGCGACGTGCGCGCGTGGGACCTGCGGACGGGCGACCTGGTCTGGACGTTCCACACCGTGCCCCGGCCCGGCGAGGTCGGCAACGACACCTGGCTCGACGACTCCTGGCGCAACGTCAGCGGCGCCAACACGTGGTCGTTCTTCACCGTCGACGAGGAGCGGGGCATTCTGTACATGCCGCTCGGGTCCGCCCACAACGACTTCTACGGCATGGACCGCCCCGGAGACAATCTCTTCTCGGACTCGATCGTGGCCGTCGACGCCCTGACGGGGGAGCGGCTGTGGCACTTCCAGGCCGTCCATCACGACCTGTGGGACCTGGACATGCCGGTGCCGCCGATCCTGTTCGACGTCGAGCGGGACGGCGAGACGATTCCGGCTGTCGGCGTCATGACGAAGTATCCCGTGCTGTTCATCTTCGACCGGGTCACCGGCGAGCCGATCTACGAGATCGAGGAACGACCGGTACCGCGGGGCAACATGCCCGGGGAGTACTACTCGCCGACGCAGCCGTTCCCTGAAGCCGCCGCCCTTCGGACGCATCGATTTCACGATGGACGACATCGCGACGGTGACGCCCGAGCACACCGCCGCGTGCCGCGAGCTGTTGATGCAGTACGACGGCGGCCGGAACCGCGGCCCCTACACGCCGCCGTCCGCGGAGGGCGCGCTCGTGTTTCCGTCGACCGGCGGCGGGACGGAGTTCACCGGCGGAACCTTCGATCCCAGTCTCGGGTACTACATCATCAACTACGCGGACACCGGCCACATCAGCCAGCTCCGAAGAGTGGAGGACGATCCAGATCGCCCCGGCTATGGGGGTCCTCCCGAGTCGCGCAGGATCTACTGGCACGTCGTCACCCGGATGTCCGTCGACGGTTGGCCCTGCTGGCAGCCGCCCTGGTCGAGGCTGATCGCCGTGGACGTCAACACCGGCGAGATCGCCTGGCAGATCCCGTTCGGCACGGTCGAGGGCGCCCCCCCCGGCGTGCAGACCGGCGCCCCCAATTCGCAGAAGGGCGGGCCGACCTCCACCGCCGGGGGCGTGCTCTTCATCGGAGGGGCCACCGATCGACGGTTCCGCGCCTACGAGACCAAGACCGGTCGCGAGCTGTGGAGCGTCGAGACCGAGCAGTTGATCAGCGGCGCGAATCCGATCACCTACCTGGGAAGAGACGGCAAGCAGTATGTGGCCGTGGCCGCGGGCACCACGCTGCTGACCTACACCCTGCCGTGACGGCTTGTTGAGGACCGGCGCCGTCAGCCGACCTTGGCCAGGGCCTCGGGGCGAAGGGTCTTCAACTTCTCGAAGATCCCGTCGATGACGTTGCTCCTGCCGGCGAACAACGCCTCGGGACCGCCGGCGTGCACGCTGCTGAACGGCGCCTCGTAGAGCGCGGACGGCTCCATGACACCCCGCGCCGTGAGCTGATCGATCACCATCTCGACGAAACGGATCTGCGGCGTGGTCAGGCTGCGGTTGGAGAGGAACTCCGAGAAGGCCTCCTGCGCGGCGGCGCGGTCCATGCCCACCAGGCTCCGCACGAAATGGGGCAGTGAGGGGGCGTCGCTGCGGGCAAGGAGGTGCGTCAACAGCGTCCGGCCGTCGTCCTCGCCGATCTCGACCAGCGTCTGTTCCAGTCCACGCAGGTCGGCAGCCGTGAGCGCCTGGTTCGTCCGAAGGCGATGGATCACGATGTGGTCGAGGTGGTTCTTGAGGTACTCCTGCACCTTCTTCTCGTACTCGACCCCGGTCATCTTCGGCAGCCAGACGGCGGCGTCCTCGCGCACGGCCGTGATCTCGTCCTTGAAGTCGGTGTAGACGACCGTGCGCATCTTCTTGTCGAGGAAGGGCACCAGGCCGCGCAGGCGCAGGCGCAGTTCCTCCAGGCCGTTCAAGGCGATGCCTTCCCATAAGGCGCTCTCCTGCACCGAGGCCAGGTAGGCGAGTTGTGCCGCCACCACGGGAATCGCACTCTTGTCTTCGAGCAGCATGGCGATCTCCACCACCCGCCGGCGGTGCTTCTCGAAGGTGCCCGTGTCGCCCTCGGCGAGGGCGAGTTGCATCTGCAGCGCCTTGAGATCGAACAGGCGCGACTCGATGTCGTCGGTCTCGATCTCACTGGGCAGCCCGGCAACCTCCTTCTGCAGGACTTCGACGTCGGATGCGGTGAGCCGCTTCCATACCTCCCGTTCCCGGAAACGCGCTACCTCGCGGTTCATCGCCGCCACTTCCCGGTGGAGCGTCGTCGTCAACGACCCGGCCAGCGCGGCCTCCGGGTCCAGGTCCGGCGTTGCCTGGACGTGGGTCAGCAACTGCACCCGCGACCGGAAGAGCCGGGCGCGGAGGGAAACGCCGTCACTGCCCTTGATACCCTCCGGATAGGGCGCTGTTGGCGCTGTTGGAGCGGTCGTCGGGGCGGTATCGGACTCCTCGACGACCATCACGGTCACAGCGGCCCGCGGAGCGATGTATACTGATCCCGACGGACGGAGCGCTGCATGCGGCCGCCAACTGCATCGGTGCGGCAAGCACTTCAGACGCCCTCGTCGGGGCGGCACAGGCGATTCCCTCCCCCGTCGCCGCGGGATTCGACGCATCGGAAGCGCACAAGTTCCAGTTCGCGAAGCCAGACGTATCGACGGTCCCATGCCATTCAATCTGGAGTTTCCGACGCCACAGGCCGAGAATTACCGACTCCAGCTCAATGCCGGGGAGGTGCTATTTGTGCTCGGAGCCAACGGTACGGGCAAGTCAAGCTTGATGTTCCGCTTCAGTTCGCAACATCGCGGCCGATCGAGACGAATCTCGGCCCACCGACAGACGTGGATGAACTCCGATGCGCTCGACATGACACCGTCTGCCAAGCTTCAGACGGAACGCCAGATTCAGAGTGTAGACCGGAACACGCAGTCCCGGTATCGGGACGAGTATGCTGCCCAAAGGGCTAGCTTGATCATCTATGACCTCATCGACGCCGAGAACGTTCGGGCGCGCGCGATGGCCGCGGCCTATGATGCCGGCGACCAAGAGCGTCTTGAGCGAGCGGCCAGCGCGGACGCGCCGGTCGCGGTCATCAATGAACTCCTCGGACAGTCGAACTTGCCGATAGCGATTAGCATTCGAGCCAACGAACAAGTGATGGCCAGTAAGAACGCGGGCGATGAGTACAGTGCAGCGCAGCTTTCGGATGGTGAGCGAAACGCATTGCTCATTGCGGGGAATGTTCTTACTGCCCAGGAAGAGACGCTTCTCATTATTGACGAGCCCGAGAGACACTTGCATCGCTCGATCATCGCGCCATTGCTCCGGCGCCTGTTCGAACGAAGACCGGACTGTGGGTTCGTGATCTCTACCCACGATCACGACCTGCCGCTAGCTCATCCGGAAGCGCGGACGCTATTATTGAGATCGTGTAGGTTCAATGGATCACAGGTTCAAGACTGGGCTGCCGACGAGTTGCCCGCGGGTTGTCCCATAGACGACAACCTCAAACGGGACCTGCTCGGCGCGCGGCGGACGATACTTTTCGTTGAGGGAACGGAGGGCAGTCTCGACAAGTCGCTCTACAGTATCGTATTTCCAATGGCGTCAATAGTCCCAAAAGGTAGCTGTCAAGAAGTCGAAAGAGCCGTGGCCGGAGCACGGGCCGCTGCAAGTCTTCACTGGCTCAGTGCGTTCGGGCTCGTAGACAGCGACGGCCTTGCAGCGGAGGAGATTGAGGGTAAGCGCAAATCGAGTGTGTATGCCACTTCGTATTATTCAGTCGAAGCAGTGTACTATCACCCCGAGATAATTGGGAAGATTGCGGCGCGCGAGGCGTCTGCACACGGTGGCGACGCGGAACGGCTACTAGATGATGCGATCGCATCAGGCGTGGCCGCGATTCGTGCCGACACCGAGCGCCTGAGTCGAAATGCAGCAAAGAAGATGATCCGACGTTCGGTGATGGAAGGTATTCCGAACGACGACGATCTTCTGGGAAACCGGGACGGACAGCTTGTGATTGCGCTGGAGTCAGAGACGATACAGAGAGCGTGCAGGGAAAGGCTGGACGTGGCAGTAGGGAATGGTGACTGGGAGACGATTGTGACGATGTGCCCGGTTCGCGAGTCGAGGGCTTTGAGCGAAATTTGCAGCAGACTGAGGTTTAGGCGACGTTCGGACTATGAGCGGGCAGTAAGACATCTGTTGTCGGAGGAGGAAGAAGCGCGGCAGTGGGTGCGCGAGCTGTTTGGGGACCTTGCGACTCGGATTCCTAGGTGAGCTGCTCGATGACCGACAGCGGGTTCAAGATGCCGCCGGACCACATGGTGTCCCAGATTCGGTCGACCCTGGACTTCAGCTCACCGGTAATCATGGGTCGGTTGCGCCGGTGCCGGACGCTGGCCGCTCATCTTACTCCTGGGGCGAGGCCGGGCTCGCGGACGAGCATGTCGAAGTGCTCGACCCGTCCGACGAGCCCGGGCGAAGGCTTCGCTGCTATCAATCGACCGCGTACTTCGTGAACGCGCCTCCCGCGAAGCGCAGCGAGTTGGGTCCCTCGGCGGCGAACACGTTGCCGTCCGCGTCGACCGCGACACCTTCGCCGGCCGCGCCCTGGTAGGGCCGCGTGTCCGCTTCGAACGGCGGGATGTAGCCCGTGATGCGGTCCTCGTTCGCCGGTCCGATGCGCACGCCGTTCACCCAGTTCGGATGGCTGGTCGGGCTCGACTCGGAGTCGATCGAGTACAGCGTGTCGTCCGCGGTGATGAAGATGCCGCTGATGCGCCCGTGGGAGTAGAGGGAGTCGAGATAGTTGCCGTCCTGGTCGAAGATCTCGATGCGGTGGTTGCCGCGATCGGCGACGAAGAGTCGCCCCTGGGAATCGAACGCCAGCGCGTGCGGCGTGCGGAACTCGCCGTGCAGCGTGCCGATCCGTCCCCACTCCTTGATGAACGTGCCGTCGGCGGCGAACTTCAGGATGCGGCCGGTGGCGCCCGCCTCGCGTCCCTCCTCTATCGCCCGCGCGGTGGTCATGCCCTGGCCGCCGTGGCCGTCCGCGACGAAGATGCTGCCGTCCGGCGCGGTGATCACGTCGTTCGGCTGGTTGAACTGGTTCGGACCGCTGCCCGGCTGGCCCGCCGTGCCGAGGCTCATCAGCAGCTCGCCGTCGGGGCTGAACTTGTGGACCTGATGCCCCTTGGTTCCCTCGCGGTTCCCCGCGAAGTCGGTCACCCATACGTTGCCGTCGGCATCCACGTGGATGCCGTGCGGCGTGACCATGACGCCGCCGCCGAAGTTGGCCAGCACCTCCCCGGTGCGGCGGTCGAACTTGAAGATCGGGTCGACGGGGTTCGAGTCGCAGTTGATCGGCACGCCGCTGCCGAAGGAACCGGCGCCGCAGCGCTCGTAGGCCCAGACCTGGCCGTCGTGCGGGTCGATGTCGACGCCGGCGGTCGAGCCCCACTCGCGGCCCTCGGGCAGGTTGCCCCAGTTCGCGATGACGGTCGCGGTGGGGTTCGGCAGACCCTCACCGGTGATCGTGTTGCCCTGCGACTGGGCCTCGCCGGCGCCCGCTCCCAGCACGAGAGCAACGCAGGCGACCAACGTGAACATCAGGTATCGTGACGCTGACATGGCTCTTTCTCCTTGCGAACCCGCGTTCGGTGTGTCCATGTTCCCGGTTTCGGCGGCCTGCCGCCGTACACCCTCGGCAGACGGTCGGATGATAGCCCGAAACCCGGGACCTTGCCGCGCGGCCGCCGAGCCCCGGAAAGAGAGGTTTCCCGTGCGTGAGAGGGTCGCGCGACTGGTGCTCGTCGTCCTGTCGGGCCTGTTCCTGATCGGCCCGCCATACCTCGACCGCGACACCGTCGTGCTGGCGCAAGGGACGGAGGCGCCGGGGAACGCGGTCGCGGCGGGAGAGCTCCTCATCGAGCCGCTGACGCTGATCAACCTCGGCGTCGAATGGTCCATCGAGGGCGACGACAACCGGAACGCAGCGGTGAAGGTGGCGTATCGCCGGCAGGGCGAGACGGCGTGGTCGCCGGCGCTGCCCCTGCTCCGCCTGCAGGGCGAGCGGATCTTCGTGGGCAACCAGTTCGACGTCGTCGTGCCGAACATGTTCGCCGGCAGCATCCTCGACCTCGAGCCCGACACGGCGTACGAGGCGCGGTTCGCGATGACCGATTCCGACGGCGTGATCGGCGAGGCCGTCAGGACCGTGACGGTGCGGACGCGCGCCGAGCCGGTGCCGTACGGCGAGGGGAGGGTGTTCCACGTCTATCCCCACGGCTTCGAGGGCACGAAGATCGAGCCGTCGTTCGAGGGGTTGATCTGCGCGTACAACTCCTCGTGCGGCGGCGGGGACTTCGCCACGGCGGGGCGCCCCCGGGTGCGCGCCGGAGATACCCTCCTCGTGCACGCCGGCCTCTACCGCTACAACCACCTGGAGTACGGCGGGGCCAACCGGGCCTTCCCCTTCGAGGGCACGTACTACCTGACGGCCGACGGCACGGCCGAGCGGCCGATTGCCATCAAGGCGGCAGGTGACGGCGAGGTCGTCTTCGACGGCAACGGCAACTTCGCCCTCTTCAACGTCATGGCGGCCGACTACACCTACTTCGAGGGCATCACGTTCCGCAATACGGAGTTCGCCATCTGGGCCGGCCAGCAGTCCATCGCGGGGGCGAAGGGGCTCACGGTCAAGCACTCCCGTTTCGAGGACGTCGGGGCCGGCATCTTCACGAACTACTCGGGGTCGAGCAACTTCTACATCGCCGACAACCGGTTCCACGGCCGGAACGACCCGGAGCGGATGATCGGCTGGAGCGACGCGCCGCTCTGGGGGCGCTTCGACGGCGTCGACGGGCAGGTCCATCCGCCCGTCATGGCGTCCTACGTGGCGGTGAAGCTCTACGGCCCCGGCCACGTCGTGGCCCACAACACCATCGCCGACTTCCACGACGGGATCAACGTCGAGACCTACGGGAATCCCGACGGCAGCGTGGCATCGGGCCCCGGGATTCCCGACGGTCCGAAGTACCCGCCGCGCGAGTATCGGGACCGCCGCCCCGTCGCGATCGACTTCTACAACAACATCATCACCAACTCCCACGATAACCCCATCGAGGCCGACGGGAGCCTGCACAACGTGCGCGTGCTGCGGAACCTGTTCCTCAACCACCCGTCGCACGCCTTCTGCAGCCAGCCGGTGCTCGGCGGACCCGTCTACTGGATCCGGAACATCGGCTACAACCTGCCGGGGGGATCGAGCCGCTTCTTCGGCGCCGCCGGCGTCGTGTTCTACAACAACACCATCCTGTCCGAGACCACCGGGACGATGTCGAACACGCACTGGCGGAACAACCTGATTCTGGGGCAGAATGCGGCGCCCGACTTCCGGCGGCTGCGTCCGAACCTCTTCGGCATCACGACGTTCACCAACTACACCTCGTCGGACTACAACGGCTTCGGCTCCGCGCCGGACACCGCAATGCCGTTTCGCTGGGAGAGCCCGCCGTTCGACGTGGCCGCCGACTTCCGGGCCCCGGATCAGTCCGGCGCGCAGTGACGGAGGACCTCACACGAGCTGGGACAGCAGCGTCCGAGCCGGGACCACGAGCGGCGGGCCCGGCGCCATGAAGCAGTCCGCGTCCACATGGTCGGCGTCCACCACGACGTGGAACGCGAACGGCGCGCCGACCTGCCGCTGATAGTGCGCAAGCGCCGGACTCGGCTTGGTCTCGCGGTGTTTCACTTCGGCGAGAAACCACGGCTCCCCGTCGCGCGCGACCACGAAGTCCACCTCCCGCTTGTCCTTGTCGCGCAGGTATCCCAGCTCGAACCGCCCGAGCCCCATGTCGTTCCAGCCGTCCACCGCCTTGAGCAGATGACACGCGACGAACGTCTCGGATCGGGCGCCGGCGTCCTCGATCCCGGCCCAGTCTCGCAGGTACCACTTCGGCTCCTTGCGCAGCGATCGGGAGACGTTGCGGTACCAGGGCCGGATCAGAAAACCGAGATGGAAGTCGCACAGGGAGGCGATCCAGCGGCGGATTGTGTCGGCGGCGACCCGCGTTTCCCGCGCGAGCGTGTCGTACACCAGTTGGCGACCCGACCCGTGCGACAACAATCGAACCAGCACCTCCATCTGGTCGAGCTGCTGCACCCGCGTCAGGTCGCGGACGTCCTCCCTGACCAGTTGCCGCAGGCGCAAGGACCGCCAGCGCCGGCTGAAGCGGGCGTCGCGCTTCAGGAACGGCTCCGGGTAGCCGCCGTACGTCCAGAGAGCGTCGAACTCGACCGGATCGATCGAGCGGGGAGGACGAACGATCCGATCCGGATCCGGAAGCTCGCGGCTCATGGTCTCGGCGACCGAGAACGGATGCATCCGATACGCGAAGTACCGCCCCATCAGGCTGTCGCCGCCGCGGCGGTAGACGTCCAGGCGGCTGCTCCCGGTGACGATGATGCGCAGCCGGTCCGCGTAGGTGTCGTACAGCCCCTTCAGGAACGGCTTCCAGCGCGGGAACTTGTGCAGCTCGTCGAAGAGGAACAGCGGGCTCGTTGCGGACAACCGGGTCGCGCCGAGGCGGGCCGCGAGGCGGGCCGGCCCCGCCAGAACGAGCTCCCGGTCGTCCAGGTTGTCCCAGTTGCAGTACGCGTCCGCGTGGCGCCGGCACGTGGTGGTCTTGCCGACCTGGCGCGGCCCGCTGACGAAGGCCATCTGCCGGTTGTTCGCGAAGTGGTCGACCAGCAGCGCGTCGTATACGCGATCCTGCGCCAGCATGCCGACTATTATCCATAGTATCGTGTTTCAGTCGCAACCATTCTGCGACAGCCCGTCGTATGGTCGGCAACGACTGCGGGACGCGTCTGCCTTGCGTCCGCGCCGTTTCTACGGCGCCGGCACGAACCCCGAACGGTCCACCCACTCGCCGAGCCGCATGACCCGGTCGATCTCCAGCGTGTTGCGGATGTCGGCCAGCGGATCTGCGTTCAGCACTATCAGGTCGGCGACCTTGCCCGCCTCGAGGGTGCCGTAGTCGGCCTCGCCCACCGGCGGCATCTGCGCCGCGCCGGTGGCCGTCGCCGCCACGATGGCGTCCATCGGGGTCAGACCGGCCTCGACGTACAGCTCCATCTCGTGGTGCATGCCCCAGCCGAACGGCACGTTGGGCGTCCCGGCATCGTTGCCGAGCGCGACCGCGACCCCGGCGTCGTGCATCGTCTTCACGAAGTCCTGCACCTGCCGGAACGCGGCCTTGCGGTCCTCGAATCCCGGGGCGTCGACCACCTCCGCCCGGCGTGCGGGATCGTCCCATCCGGCCAGCGCATCCGGGTTGTACAGGTCGAACGCGGCACGCAACCCCGGATCCTCCAGCAGCTCCGGATGCTCGGCGAAGTGCCAGCGGTTCTGGACGATCGACAGGGTGGGGGTGAAGTACACGCCGTTGTCCAGGCACATCCGGATGAACTCGGGCGAGGGGTCGGGATCGTCCACCGGGACGCCGGCTCCGGGGCCGAACGTCAGCACGGTGCTGTGCAGGAAATCCCGCAGGCCGGCTTCGACGAGCTGACGGCCGTCGGCCTCGTCGTCGATGTGGGCGACCGGGATGGCGCCGTTCTGGATGGCCTCGTCGATGATGGCCGCGCGTATCTCGGGCGGAATCTTCAGGCCGGGCTCGGCGACCTCGTTGACCCACATCTTGATGAAGTGCACGCCGAGCGCGATCTGGTTGCGCACCAGCTCCCGCGCTTCTTCCTCCGTGGTCGGGGCGTTGCGGCCGGCGGCGTTGAAGCCGCCGGGGTACGAGAATCCCGTCCCCGCGGTGTAGGTGCGGGGGGCGTCGGGGTGGCCGGCGGATTCGAGCAGGTGGGCGACCCGCTCGGGTGAGTCGCTGCCGATGCTTCTTGAGGTGGTCACGCCGTAGTGGAGCTGCGACCGGAACTGCCGCTCGATCTCTTCCGGTCCCTCCCGGTAGTGCACGTGCAGGTTCACCAGGCCGGGGATGATCGTCTTGCCGGTCAGGTCGAGGGTCTCCGCACCGTCGGGCACGGGCGTGGTGTCGCGCGGGCCGGCGCTCACGATCCGGCCGTCGCGAACGACGACCACCGAGTCGGCAACCGGCGGTGCGCCGGTCGCGTCGATCAACTGCGCCCCGACGAGCGCCAGTGCGCCGGGCGCCTCGGCTTCAGGCGCCGCGGGTTGTCCGCAACCTGCGAGAATCAGGGCCAGTCCTGCCGCCGGTAGGTGAAGTCGCTTCATGAGAACCTCTCGTCCTGCGGGCCGGTTGGGGCCGCTGGCGTGATTCTAGTATGCCGACGTCCCGCCACCCGGCCCTGCAGGCTGCCGCGCGCTCCGGGACGGTCGCCTCGGATGAGGTGTCGTCCGCATCAGTAGGCCCACATCCTGAGCCCGATCAATCCGTTGCTCCAGAGATAGACCAGGGTGACCGTGCACGCCAGGCTCACGAGCTGGCCGTGCAGCCGGACGAGGCGGCCGGTCCTGACGGGGTACGGGCGGAACGTGGCATGGAGGCTCAGCACTGTGAGCGCCGCGAACACGAGCGAGCCGAGGAAGATGGTGAGCGACGCCCCGGAGAGGGTGCCGAGATCCCGGACCGCGTCGGAGATCAGCGCGAACGGCAGGACGAACGAGACGACAAGGGAGAGTGCGGCCAGCAGCGGAAAGAGCAGCGTCCGGAGCGGGATCGCCTGCATGCCGCCCAGGACCTTGACAAGCGCCCACACGGGCGCGAAGAGCAGGGCCGAGATCAGCAGCAACAGGGTGGTCGCCGCGACCCCGAACCGGAAGAGCAGCCAGGCGCCGCTGACCTTCCTGCTGTTGCCGGCCGGTACCCCCTGGAGGATCGGATCGCCCTCGTTGTCGACGACCCCGAACACGCGCGCCACCGGCTCGTTCCCGTACCGGAAGCTCGTCGCCGTGACCGGAACGAGCTCTCTCCCCTCGCCGCCGAGCGGCGCGAGGAAGAGCCTTCCCGCCTCCAGGGTGACGCGCTCGATCGCGAAGAAGCGGGAGAGAACGTAGGCGAGCTGCTGCCTCGGCGTCACGCTCTGATACCAGCCGGTGATCGTCTGCAGCTCCTCGTCCGACACTGCCGCGACGGCTCCCTGCGGCTTCTCGAAGCCGGCGGTCAGGCGCTCGCCCACGAGCGCCGCGATGTCCCGGATCGCGCTGCCCGGTTTGTTGATCGACACGAAGAAGCCGACGCCGAGATCGGAAGAATACGCGCTCGTCGACGCGAATCCCGTGATGCCGCCGTTGTGGCCGTGAAAGAGGTGGCCGTTCACGATCGACGTGAAGTTGCCGAGTCCGTATCCGTAGGTGAAACCGGCGCGTGCGGCAAGCGTCGTCGTCGGCGTCTCCATCCTGATGATGGTCTCCGGGGCAAGCAGCCGGACGCCGTCGAGCGTGCCCCGGTTGATCATCATGCGCAGATAGCGGGCCATCTCCCGCGACGAGCTGTTCATCCCTCCCGAAGGTCTGACGATGATGTGGTCGTAGCGCGCCTCGCTTACCCCGTCCGCTTCGTAGCCCTTCGCCAGCAGCGCCGCGTCCCGCGGGAAGTGGAAGGTCGAGCTCTCCATGCCGAGCGGGTCGAACACGTGCTCGCGGACATGGTCTTCGAAGGCCTCCCCGGTGATCTTCTCGACGACGTACGCGGCAATCGCCGGCCCGGAGTTGGAGTAGGACATGTGCGTCCCGGGCGGCCAGCGGCTGACCCGGGACCCGGGATTGTAGGCGAGGCCGTCGGCCAGGGTGATGCCGGGATCGTCCACCTTCGCGTACTCGCGAAAGTGGATGTCGTCGAAGCCCGCCGTATGCTCCATGACCGTGGCCACGGTGACCGGATGCGTCCTCTGCCAGGGGTTGGTGAAGGCCACCTCGGGCGCCAGATCGCGGACCGGGGTGTCGAGATCGAGGAGACCGTCTTCGACCGCGTGCAGCACCGCGAGGGCCGTGAAGCTCTTGGAGATGGACCCGATCCGGAACAGGTGGTCCGCCGTCGTGTCGATGCCGGCGGCCACGTCCGCCTTGCCGACCCCGCCGGCCCAGATCGTCCGGTCCTTCTCCACCAGCGCGACCGAGGCGCCGGGGATCCGGTTCTCGTCGAGGATCTCCTGGATCTCCGCTTTGAGAGCTTCTACGTCGACTGCTACGAGCTCGGGATCCCGATCGATCCGGTCCGGCTCCTGTGCCGCGACCGCGAGCGGCAGCGCGCACGCAAGCACCGCCAGGATGGCACGCAATCCTTCCACGACACCCCCTCTCGAAACGTCCGAATGTCGCTCACTGAAACATAGCACGGCCGGTTCACCGCCCTCCCTGGCGCGCGGGCCACGCCTGGACGGTCGTCCGCCTATCATGGGAGACCGTGACCGAGCCGGACCCGGTCGATCGATTCCGAGAGCGGTATGCGCAATCTCCGGGCGAGGTCGCGCGGCGGGTCGAGCGCGCGGTCCTCGGGCACGCAGTCGGCCTGAACGGCTTCACGACCGTTGCGCAGGCGGCGACACTCTGCGACGTCCTGCCGGTGACTGCCGGCGGCCGTCTCCTGGAAGTCGGCTGCGGTCACGGATGGCCGGGATTCCACGTCGCGCAGCGGCACGCGTGCAACCTCGTCGGTAGCGATATTCCACTGGACGCCCTGTGGGACGCACGAGCGAATGTGGACGTGCGCCGGCTCGGCGCTCGCGCCGTGTTCGTCGCGGCGGACGGTCGCGCGTTGCCGTTTCGGTCCGCCGTCTTCGACGCCATCGTCCATGCGGATGCGTTCTGTTGAATCCCGGACAAGCTCTCCGTGTTGAGAGAATGCCACCGCGTCCTGAAGCCGGGAGGTCGCATCGCCGGCTACGTGATTCACACGCCGGCCGGCCTCGGTGCGGCCGACGAGCAGCGAGCCTGCGAGCTGGGACCCGACCAGGTGACCGGCGCCGCCCTGCCGGAAGACCTGACGCGGGAGGCCGGCTTCTCGCACGTTGTCCGCGAGGACGTCACCGGTCAGTTCAGGGTAACGGTCGAAGCGATGCTGCGCGCCGCGCGGCGGTGGGCGCCCGAGCTGCGCGCGGAGCAGGGCGACGAGCAGTATGTGGCCGGCTGCGAGCGAGGAGAGGCGAAACTGATCGGCATCCGGGAGGGTTTGCTCCTCCGGTCTCTGGTGACGGCGATCAAGCGCTGAGCCGGCTGTCCGGCCGGGGACCGACCGCTCGTCGGCGGGTGCCCACGCCTGCCGGTGTTCATTGACGAATCAACCGGTCGACGAATACGATACCGGTGCCCGAAATGAGGCGTGGCAGAGACCAGGGGTGACGATGCGCGGCGGCATGCGCCTTGCGGCATTCCGCCGTACGGTCGCTCTCCACGGGCAACATGGCGGCTTGGAAGCGCTTCATGTCGCCGCTCTCTGGGTGGTAGCCGTCGCGCAGCCGATCTTCGATCTCCTGAGCCGCAGCCCCGAGTTCCTCGTAGCCCACGACACCCGTGCGACCGACCTGCCGGGCCTGTTGCTTGCCCTCTGTCTGGCCGGTCCCGCGTGCTGTCTGACGGCTACTTGGCTGTGCCGCCGACTCGGCCCCCGATCGCACGCGCTGGCCATCGGGATGGTGATGGGCACGCTGGTCGCGACGGTGGCGCTCGCCACCATCAAGCAAGCCGAATGGAGCCGCGACGCCTCGTTCGGCTTCGCTGCGGCCTGCGGCGCCCTGGCCGCCGGCGGCTACGTCTGGTCGTCGACCGTCCGCATGTTCGCCACGTTTCTCTCGCCGGCACTGGTGATAGTACCGGCGGTGTTCCTGCTGCATCCGGCAATCTCATCGTTCCTGTCGCCGTCGGAATCCGGACAGGCGCCGCTCGACGGCGTCACCTTCGATGAAACGCCGCCGGTCGTCGTGGTTGTGTTCGACCAGCTTCCGCTGGCGTCGCTGCTGAACCGCGCCGGTGAGATCGACCGAACGCTGTACCCTCACTTCGCCGCGCTGGCCGACGAGGCCACCTGGTTCCGCAACGCGAGCGCGGTCACCGAGATGACTACGTTCGCTCTGCCCGCCATCGTCACCGGAAACTATCCCACGCCCGGGCGAGTGCCGGTGGCGGCCGACTACCCGGCGAACCTCTTCACGTTGTTCGGCGCGCGCTACCGCCTGCAAGTCCACGAACCGCTGACCGGTCTGTGTCCGGCGACGCTGTGCGGCCCGGACCGCGCGGGCGCGATCGCCTGGCTCGTCCCGGTGTTGAGCGACCTCGCCGTCGTCTTCCTGCACCGGGTGCTGCCCGAAGCCGCCACCAGGTCGCTGCCGCCGGTGACGCAGAACTGGCGGGACTTCACCGCGCCCGATCCGTTCGTGGATCGCTGGGACAGCCTGCGGATCCGCGGCCGGCGTGCGACCGCCGACGCGTTCATCGAGGCGTTTAGCGCGGGCGGTGAAGCCGTTCTCTACTTCGCGCACTTTCTGCTTCCGCACGAGCCGTGGCACTTCCTGCGGACGGGACAGCGGTTCTCCGCCGAGCGGTTCATGCTCGCCGGTCCCCGCGACGGAACATGGCCCGACCACGAGCGGGCGGTCGCCCTCAACTACCAGCGTCACCTGCTGCAGGTGCAGTTCGTGGACTCGCTGGTCGGTGCGATCGCGGCGCGGATGCGTGAGGTGGGGATCTGGGACGACGCGCTCGTCGTGGTCACGTCGGATCACGGCGTGACCCTGCGACCCGGGTTCCCCTATCTCCGGCCGACCGCGGAGTCCTTTGCGGACGTCGCGTCGGTGCCGCTTTTCATCAAGCGTCCCGTCCAGAGCCAGGGGGAGGTGACCGACGCCAACGTCCAGGTCATCGATATCCTCCCGACGCTGGCCGCCGAGGTGGGAGTGGATCTGCCGTGGAAGACCGACGGCATGAACCTGTTCGCCCCGGGGGTTGCCGATCGAACGGATAAGGTGATGTTCGTCGAACGCGGGCAGAGGCGCATGAACTTGCCGGGCAACCTGCAAGACGCGCTCATGGAAACCGTGGCCCGGAAGTTCGCCATCTTCCCAAGCGGCAACCCGCTGGATCAGCCGCGCCTGAAGCACTACGACGATCTGGTCGGAACGCCAGTCGGGAGGATCCGCGGGGAACAGAGGGCGAACCTGGACGTCATGGTGGACGCACCGTACCTGCTGGACGACGTCGAGCACAGCGCCGATGACGACGGCGACGCGGCTTGGGGAATGGTGAGGGGCTTCGTGCCAGCCCACTTGACCGGCCGCATTGTCCTGCCGGAAGACGGCTCGGCGCCGCCGCCGCTCGCGGTCGCGCTCAACGACGTCGTGGCGGCGGTCACACTGGCGCATGACTTCAATGCCTCCGGACGGGAAGCGAGGTGGGAGGCGATAGTCGACCCGAGGCTCCTCCGGCCGGGCACGAACAGGGTTGAGGTCTTCGCGGTTCGCGAGCGCCGCGACGGCACGATCGAGCTCGAAGAGGCGTATCGCAGCGGCGCCGGCTGGGTGGAGACCACCGGGGTCAACCTCATTC
Source organism: Vicinamibacterales bacterium (assembly GCA_965222905.1). GTDB lineage: Bacteria > Acidobacteriota > Vicinamibacteria > Vicinamibacterales > UBA8438 > WTFV01. Next base: position 3,241,587 of record OZ244976.1, read on the forward strand.
CGGAGGAGACGGCAAGGCGGCTGAATGTGACCGTTTCCGGCTTTCATCTGACGGAGTCGTTGTCGAACGGCGATGGCCGCTGGACCGATGGCCGCGGGCGTCTCTCGGTGCCCATCGATCCCAGGGTTGCGCCGTCGGAGATGGCGATCAGCGTCCTGATGACGGGCGGCAGGGCGAAACGCCTGGAAGTGACCGTCAACGGTTGCCTGCTGTTCGACGGGACGGTTCGCGGATCCTGGGAGCAGACGTTTGCTCTGGACACCTGCGTGCTGGACGTCGCGCCCACGGTCGAAATCGAGTTGATCAGCCAACGGCACCGCCCGTCGACGATCGACGACCGCATGCTGGGCGTCGCCGTCGGTTCGATCGAGCTCTGGTGACGGCGATCAAGAGAGAAACGTCCGCCGCAGGGACTGAATGAACGCGATGCCAGGCACGTTCTTGCGGCTCAGCCGGTCATCGTTCGTGATGAAGAGGTCCGTGTCCCCTACCGCCGCGCACGCCAGTTGAATGGCGTCGGGCGCCCGGATCGAGCGGTCGCTACGAATCGCTGCGAACCGGAGTGCAGCTCGCGCATCGAACGAGAGCACCGTAACCCCGACGTCGATCGCCCGCACGTACCGATCCCGCAGCTCGTCATCGCCCATTTCGACCGGCTTGACGAGCAGCTCACCGAGCGTCAACGTCGACGTCAGCAACTCGTCGCCACGCTCGATCATCCGCCGCCGCAGCGCCACCACCGACTCGGCCCGGGCACCCGTTCCTTCGATCAGGTACACGAACAGGTTCGTGTCCCAGAACACCCGGCTCACGACCAGCCCTCCCGGAGCCGCGAGACGTAGGCATCGGCCTCCTCGTCCGTCCAGAGCGTCCTGCCGAGTCCGCGCAGCGCCAGAATGGGGTCGGGCGGCATCTCACCGGCTTTGGCGGTGTACACCGTGCGATACCAGTCGATCAGCGAGCGATACGCCGGCGGGAGCTGGTCTCTCCGCGGAACCTCCTTGCCCCGGCGGTTCGGGTGGCGCGGATCGCCGGGTCTGAAGAGACGCCGCCGGCCGCGAGCGGTTGCGAGCAGCAGGCAGTGCTGTCCGGGATTCGGCTTCGTATGGGCGACGGCGTGGTAGGAAATATGATGCTTGACACCGGCGCGCAGCGGTTCCGGGCCGGCAATCTGTTCGGCTCGCCGAACGATTTCCTTCATCGCGAAGTCCTGCCGGTCGGGATGCTCCCTGTGCAGCAGGGCCGTGGCGATCCAGGCTTCGTCGGCGACACGCAGCTTGTCGTTCATGGTTCCGTTCTCTCCCCGCGTGTCTTCCTTGACCTCGTCCAGCGCGCGGCGCGGGTAATGATACATCATCAGTATCATGGATAGATTTCCAGCTTGCGGCGCGATGCCCCCAGGCCCAGGCAGATCGTGGACAATACTCTTGTCCGCCAGCCCCTTTGCGAATCGGTAGGAGCCCGTTATGACCATCGCCGCGCGGCGCATGAGCCGCATCAAGGCCTCGCCCGCCGCCGTCATCTCCGCGCAGGCCATGGAGATGGCGAGGGCCGGCCGCGACGTCATCGCCCTGTCCGCGGGGGAGCCGGACTTCGACACGCCGGACCACGTCAAGGCCGCGGCGATACGCGCCATCGACGACGGGAAGACGAAGTACCCGCCGCTGACCGGCATCCCGGAGCTCCGGGAGGCGATCTGCCGCAAGTTCGAGCGGAACAACGGATTGCGCTACAACCCCGACCAGGTGCTCGTCTGCAACGGCGGCAAGCAGGTCATCTACAACGCGCTGACCGCGACGCTCGACCCCGGCCAGGAGGTCATCATTCCCGCTCCGTTCTGGGTGAGCTATCCGGACATGGTGCTGCTCGCGGGCGGAGACCCGGTGGTGGTGGCGACCGACGCCGCGAACGAGTTCCGATTGAGGGCGGAGCAGCTCGAAGGCGCGATCACCGCGCAGACGAAGTGGTTCATTCTGAACAACCCCTGCAACCCGTCCGGCGCGGTCTACTCGGCAACGGATCTGCAGGGGCTCGCCGAGGTGCTGCGGCGGCATCCGCACGTGTGGGTGCTCACGGACGACATCTACGAGCACATCATCTACGGCGACGAACCGTTTTCGACGATGGGGCAGGTCGCGCCCGATCTGCACGAGCGCATCCTGACCATGAACGGGCTTTCGAAGGCCTACTGCATGACCGGATGGCGAATCGGCTTTGGAGCGGGACCGAAGGAGCTGATCGGCGCGATGGCGAAGATCCAGTCGCAGACCACCAGCGGCGCGTCGAGCATCAGCCAGTGGGCCGGGGTGGAGGCGCTCGACGGCGATCAGACGTTCATCCGGGACAACGTGGAGGTGTTCAGGGAGCGGCGCGACCTGGGCGCCTCGATGCTCAACCAGGCAGAGGGACTCTCCTGCAGCGTGCCGAACGGCGCGTTCTATCTCTACGTCGACTGCCGGGGGATCGTCGGCAAGCGGACCCCGGCGGGCGAGACCATCGAGACCGACGCCGACTTCGCGAAGTATCTCCTCGATAGCGAGGAGGTGGCGTTGGTTTATGGCGAGGCATTTGGTTTGTCGCCGTACTTCCGCGTTTCCTACGCGCTCGCGACCGACCGGCTCCGGGAAGCCTGCGCGCGGATTCAGCGCGCGTGCGCGGCGCTCTCGGCGTGACCGGCGAAGAGCGCGTGAATGGCGAGAACGTCGCCCAGGGTCAGCTAGTACGGCCCTCGTCCCTTGCCAGACTCCGCAGCTCGTCGAGAAGGGCGCCGTCCACCTGGGTGGTGAATTTCCGGCGCGTCGGCAGGATGTCATCTCCTGCACGCATGAGGCGCTCGTCGTCAGCCGCGCTCGGTCTCAAACGCCACGACGTTGCGCGTCCGCCTGCTGAACTCCACCCGTCGTGCACCGCCAGCCCGCGGAACAAGCGGCTCGTTGCCCTCGAACAGCTACTCGACCTTGCGCGTGTCGCTCACCCGCGTCGATGCGTCCAGGACCTCCAGTGACACCAGGTTGCCCTCGTTGTCGTAGTCGAGAATTACACCCGGCTTGTCTTCGTCGCTCTCGGCGACGGCGCGGTCATCACGGAGGATGATGCTCAGAATGTCCGTTGTCGGGTCGTAGGAGACCTTCATCGGCTCGGACTAGCGGGCCTGGCTGCGCGCCTCCTCGGCGCGCGAGCCGGCGAGGATGTTCGTCAGGCCGTAGTTGCCCTCGTGACAGGCATACTCGAACATCGGCTGGTCGCTGCGCGCCCACGGCGACGAGCCGGTCCACGGGCTGGTCCAGACGTTCGGATCGTCGACCGTGAACTGGTAGTCGAGCGTCCCCGGCCCCACGCGGGTGAACCGCTCGACGACCCGCAGGGCCGGGCTGAGATCCCAGTTGGTGCCGCCCTGCGGTCCGGGACCGGACGAGAACAGGTAGGCACGATTGCCGAAGTTGGTCGTCTCGACGACGAGCGTGTCGCCCTCCCAGCGCCCGCGCGAATGGCCGCCGAACTGGCCGATGCGCCCGTCGATCACCGGCCGGCCGTCGAGGTGGATGAAGCGCACGTCGTGGATGTGCTCCTGCACGATCGCGATGACGTCCGCCGTCTGCACGATGTGGTAGTTGTTGTTGTAGGCGGTGGGTAGCGACGGCACCCCGCGATACCAGATGCACCGGTCGCCGTAGTCGAACTGCGCGTAGGAGTCGGCCGGCACCAGCCCCTCCCGAACCGCCTTCAATCGCTGCCGCTCCGGCGACGTGACGTGCGCTTCCGCCTCGGCCGTGAGGGCGGGCAGGCGCCCGTTGGGCGGGTCGATGACGAGCGAGGTGCGCCGCGTCGGGACGACGCTGGTCCCGCGATCGATCCAGAAGGCGTTGTAGGCGCCGACGTTGCCACCCGCCGGCAGCGGCTCGGTGCGAACTACGCTGGGCGCGTTCGCGCGGGCGTTGGCCTCGACGACCCGCTGCTCGATGGCCGCCGCTTCCTCCGCGGTCAGGAACGCCTGGTCGGCCAGCGCCTCCGGCCGTTCGAGCGGCGTCACGGTGGAGCTGTTCCAGACGCCTCCGATGTCGGGGGCGCCCCAGGGGGTCCGCGGCGCTGCCCAACCTTCCGGCGACGCCGGCTGGGACCACCCCGCCGCCGGCGCCAGGACCATGCTCGCGGCCAACACCAACGCGCCGAACCCGACCTGCACACGAGAAAGACGACTCATCGCTGACTCCTTCGCTCGCGAGAGATTGCGCGGAACCGATGGGCGTGATTCAGGGACGCAGCTCACGCCCCTCGCTCTCGAGTTTCCGCGCGCCGGCAAGAATGCCGTACAGGCCGATGTTGCCCTCGTGGCAGGCGTACTCGAAGATCGGGCCATCGGTACGCCGGAACGGCATCGAGACGGTGTAGGGGGCGGTGTACGTCGACGGGTCGGTCACGGTGTACTCGTAGGCGACGGTATCCGGATCGAGCCGGGTCAGCCGTTCGATCAGGTGCACGCTCGGGCCGATCCTCCCGTTGCCCCAATCACGGAACTGCGTGGTCTCGATGACCAGGGTCTCTCCCTCCCAGTGCCCGCGCGACACGCCGGCGAGCTGCTCGAACCGCGGCTTCTCCGTGCCCTCGAGCGGGACGATCCGCGCCTGGCGCGCCTGCTCGGTGAGGATCACGACGTGGTCGGCCGTCTGGAAGATCATCAGGTTGTTGTTGTACGCCCCGGGCCGGAGCGGCGGGCCCGACTTGCCGAACATGATGCAGCGGTCGCCCATGCTCCGGTTCTCGTAGGAGTCGTACATGTGCGCCCGCCGGTAGGCGGCGCGCTCCCGGCCTGCCTGCCGGGCCGCCTCGGTCTGCGGGGGGAACCGCCCGTTGGGGGGATCGATGATGAGCGACGTCCGCTTGTCCGCGGTCAGCTCGATGCCCCGCTCGTACCAGAACTCGTTGTAGGAGAGCACGCCCCCGTCGGCGCGCGACTGGTATCCCGCGTTCGGCGCCCCCGATTCGGGGTCGAAGAGATCGCGGTTCTGGCGCGTCCGTTCCGACGCCTCGAACGCCGCGGCCTGCTCCGCGCCCAGCGTCTCGAGTCCCTCGAACTGGGCCGGCCGCTGCATCGGGGTCAGCGTGCGGAAGGTGAAGGTGCCGGAGATGTGCGGGTGCCCGTCGGGCGTTCGCATCGGCATGTCGTCGGCCGATTGGGCCATGGCGGGCCCGGCTGCGAACGTGAGCACGATCACTACGCCCGCGAACGCCGCGAAGCTTGTCTTGCGCATCGGCTACCCCCTGGGATTCCGGCTGAACGAGATTCTCCCGATTATACGTGTCCGGCTTCGCATGCGGTCGGGAGCTCCGCAACGGCGGATCGCTACAGGAGTCCGGGTCCGTGACGTTCCGCATTGACGATATGCTCGTGTCCATGTGGATGCGCGCATCGCTGTCGCTAATCCTCGTCGCGCTGGCGACGACCGCCCGGGCGCAGGAGCACACGCTCGGTTTCATCTGGGACGAAGCGCCGTTCCCGCGTGCGCACGCCTCGACCATCGTCGAAGCGCCGGACGGCACGCTGATCGCCGCCTGGTTCGGCGGCTCGGGCGAGGGCCACAAGGACGTCGGCGTCTGGTCGTCCCGCAAGCCGCAGGGGGACGGCTGGTCGCCGCCCGTGCAGCTCTACAAGGAGCCGGATCAGCCCGCCTGGAACCCCGTTCTGTTCCGCGGCGACGGGGACACGATCCGGCTCTACTTCAAGATCGGCCCGAGCCCCCGCGCGTGGAGCGGGGCCTACATGAAATCGACCACGGCGGGCGAGGAGTGGTCCGAGCCGGTCTGGCTGCCGGCGGGCATGTTGGGGCCGGTGCGGGCGAAGCCGATCCGGCTCGCGAGCGGTGAAATACTCGCCGGCACCTCCCTGGAGAGCTACCGGACGTGGTCCTCGTGGATGGAGATCAGCGCCGATGGCGGCGCGTCGTGGAGCAAGCACGGCCCGCTCCTGTTCGGCGATCCTGAACGGGACCGCATCGGGAGCATCCAGCCGACCCTGCTGGAGATCGAGCCGGGCGTGGTCCGCGCGTTCATGAGGACGCCGCGCCGGCTGGGGAAGATCGCGACGTCGATCTCGCACGACGGCGGGCGGACCTGGGCGCCCCTGGAGCTCACCGAACTCGACAATCCCAGCGCCGGGATCGACTCTCTCCGGCTCGACGACGGGCGCTGCATCCTGCTCTACAACCCCTCGAGCACCCGGCGCACGCCGCTGTCGCTCGCGGTGTCGTTCGACGACGGGGTCACCTGGGATGACTTTCTCATCGTCGAGGAGCTCGAAGAGGGCCAGCGCGGCGAGCTCTCGTATCCGGCGATGATCCAGGACTCCGACGGGGACCTGCAGATCACCTATACGTGGAACCGCCGGCGCATCCGCCACGCGACGGTGCCGTTGGGCTTGGTTCCGCAGAAGCCGTGACCGCCGCTCGCGTTCTTCTTGAACCGCCGGGCTCGCTGTTCCGCGCGTCCCTCCGCATAGTCGAGGACGGGGAAGGATCGTGGCGGCACCACCTGATGGACAGTGTGGACGCAGTGCGTCGCTCGCGGTCGGCGGCGGAGTTGGAGACGCCGCCGGCGGGGGAGCTGCCCGAGCGGCTGCGTGCCTTGATGGCGGGAGTCGCCGAGACGCTGGCGGCAGAGTGTGGTTTCGGTGCACCAAAATGGACCAGCGCCGTCGGGTGCCTCGACCGTCCCTGGTTCGTTTCCGGGTTCGAGAGCCTCAAAGCGTCGGCGCTCGTCGAGAGCCCGGTGCCGTTCCGGTCACGTAACGTGTTCGTCCTCGCCAAGTGGCAGGCGCGCGGTCGTGGGCGAGGTCGGACTCCTCGGCGGCGCGGTGATGTGTCTCGTCTTTCAGGCACGCGAGAGCACGAAGGACGTCGACGCCGTGTTTGCGCGGACGCGCGAGATCCGGGATGCGGTTCGAGACGTTCGAGACCACGGTTCGACGGGGGACGCGCGAGGAACTGCATGAACGGTTCTGAGCGTTCCAGGCGACACCGTGACGCGCCGGGTAGGATTCCCGATTCCGTTCCTCAGCCCGGCCCACCGGCGAGCAGGGCATCGACCTCCGCCCGAGTCGGGCTCGCCTCGCGGGCGCCCAGGCCGCGGCACTTCAGCGCCGCCACCGCATTCGCGTAGCGCAGCACGTCCTCCACCTCAGCGTCGTCGCCGCCGCGCAGCCACCCGGAGATGAACCCGCCCCGGAAGACGTCGCCGGCGCCGGTACTATCGACGACTGGCACCCGAAACCCCGGTGTTCTCACTTCGACGTCGCCGACCAGGGCAAGGCTTCCTTCCGCGCCGAGCGTCATGCAGACCAGCGCGGGGTGGTAGGCGTCACGGATCGCCCGTAGCGCCGCGCCCGGCGCGCCCTTGCCGGTCAGGGCGGCCGGAAAGTCCTGTGCCGTGATGACCATGTCGATCTCCGCCAGCAGCGGATCGATGCCGTCGCGGACGCGTTCCACGTCGATGACGGTTCGAGTTTCGGCCCGACGCGCGTGGCGCGCCGCCGCGGCCGAGGCAGCGGTATCGTGACAGTCGACCAGCAGCACCCGGCCGGCGCCGACCGCCGCCGGGTCGACGTCATCGGGCCGTAGCTTGAGCCCCGGATCGCGGGACCAGAGCACCGTGCGCTCGCCGGTCCGGTCGTCGACGAGAATCACGGACATCCCGTTGCGCGTATCGGCCGCCACCCGGCAAGCGCTGATATCGACGCCTTCGTCGGCGAGGCTCGACCGTCCCTGCCGGCCGTTCTCGTCGTCGCCGAAGCACCCGACGTACCGGGCGCGCCAGCCAAGTCGGGCACAAGCGACCATTGCGCTCGCTGCCTGCCCACCCGGCGAGTACGCCTGCCGTCGGACCGGCTGCTTGGAGCCGGGCCGCGGAAAGCCCTCGACCACGACCAGCAGGTCGGTCATGTTGAGCCCGAAACCGACCACGTCGAAGGGACGGCCCTCCGCTGGCGGCAGCCCCATCGGCATCCGCATGCCGGCGATCGTACGAGGGGGCCAGGGTATTATCCAGCCCGCATCGCTCACCGGTTTCTCGAAACGAGGCGTGCAGGTGGCATCCGCACAGCCGGACCTTGTGACACTCGGAGAGACAACGTGACCGCGACAGTACGATTCGTAGGCTCCGGCGATTCCTTCGGCAGCGGCGGACGCTTCCAGACCTGCATCCTGGTCGATGCCGGCGGGACGCGCTTCACGATGGACTTCGGCGCGTCGTCGTTGGTCGCCCTGCGGCAGCAGGGCATCGATCCGAACTCCATCGATACGATCCTCCTGACTCATCTGCACGGGGACCACTGCGCCGGGGTTCCGTTCCTGCTGATGAACGCGATGCTGGGGGCAAGACGCGAGCGGCCGCTCACCATCGCCGGCCCGCGGGATCTGCGCTACCGCATGTTCCTGATCGCCGAGGCGCTGTTTCCCGGCATGCACGTGATGAAGCCGAAGTTCGAGCTGAACTGGATCGAGCTCGAGCACGGCATACCAACCCCGGTAGGGAGCATCCTCGTGACCGCCCGTGCGGTGAAGCACACCTGGCAGACCAACCCTACCGCCTTGCGCGCCGAGATCGGCGGCAAGGTGGTGTGCTACACCGGAGACGGGGAGTTCGGCGAAGAGATGGCGCTGGCCGCCAAGGGGGCCGACCTCCTTGTGGCGGAGTGCTACTTCCACGAGAAGCCAGTGCGCTGGCATCTCAACTATCCCGAGCTGGTCGCGCACAAGGCGGACTTCGGCGCCAGGCGCATCGTCCTCACCCACATGAGCCCGGAGATGCTCGCTCACGCCGACGAAGTCCCCGAGGAGTGCGCCTACGATGGGATGGTGGTGGAGATTTGACTCGCTGCCGCCCCGACAGGCGCATCGCCGACGTTCGGGGAACCAGCCTGTATCGCTCGCAGGGCTCGTGGACGCGCGAGGAGCTGCATGAGCGCTCGTGAGTTCCTGGATACGAAACTGCTACGATGTTTCTCATGCAGGTTGCCCGCTCTCCGGTGGCGCACGCTGATCCCGACATCTGCGGCGGTACGCCGGTCTTCGTCGGGACCCGGGTGCCGGTAGTCACGCTGTTCGACTACCTGGAGGGCGGAGAGACGCTCGAACGGTTCCTGGATCAGTTTCCCTCCGTTTCGCGCGACCAGGCGCTTGCGGCGCTGGACATCGCCCGAAGCTCCGTCCTGGACAGTGCGCGTTCTGCTTGACGAGAACCTTCCCCGGGATCTCGTCGCCGAGTTGGCGGGGCAGCAGGGAGTACTGCGAACGTGTCGACCGAACCTCGTGTTGCGCCGCGGTTTGACAGTCGGCCGCGGCAGGCACGACGATCCTTCTGATTGGGTGAGGCACCGCGTTCTCAAGGGGAAGTCATGCGCAGACTGCACCGTGGATTCGTCGTTGCGCTCGTGGCCGGAATCGTCGCCCTGACGGGCGGCCTGCAGGGGCAGGAAGCCCCCGAGCGCGGCAGCGGCTATCCCGCCGCGGACTGGCCGTTCGCCGGCGGGGATTGGACGAGCTCCCGGCACTCGACGCTCGCCGACATCTCCACCGAGACCATCGACCGGCTGGGCGCGTCCTGGGTGACGCGGCTTCCGGGCGGCGTGTCGTCGCGGGCGACGCCGGTGGTCGACGACGGCGTCCTCTACCTGACCGGCGGCGCCAACGTGTTCGCCATCGACGGCCGGACCGGCGAGACGGTCTGGCGCTGGCAGCCGGGCAGCTCTGCCGCCGAGGCGCAGCGGGTGCCGTCGTGGCAGGGGATCGGCCTGGGCGATGAGCTGGCCTTCATCGGGCTGGGGAGCGCGGAGGTGGCGGCGCTGCGGAAGGACACCGGCGAGCTGGTCTGGGTGCAGACGGTTGGCAGCGATCCGCCGCAGGCCGGCGAATCGGTGACCACGGCCCCGATGCACGCGCGCGGCAAGGTGTTCGTCGGCATTGCGAACGGCGACAGCGGCGGGCAGGGGCGCGTCGTCGCCCTGGATGCGGCGACCGGCGAGCGGCTCTGGACGTTCTTCGTCGTGCCGCGGCCCGGCGAGCCCGGCCACGAGACCTGGCCGCAGGACTCGGAGATCTGGCGCCTCGGTGGGGGCGGCGTCTGGCTCGTGGGTGCGGTCGACCCCGACCTGGGGATGGTCTACTTCGTCACCGGCAACCCGGTCCCGATGTACGGCGGCGAGATCCGCGCCGGCGACAACCTGTTCACCGCTTCGGTCATCGCCCTCGACATGGAAACCGGCGAGCGGCGCTGGCATTACCAGGTGGTCCGGCACGACATCTGGGATGCCGACATCGCCACGCCGCTGCTGCTCTACGAGACCGAGATGGACGGTCGCACCCGCAAGGCGCTGGCCGCGATGCGGGCGGACGGCTACGTGTTCCTGTTCGACCGGGAGACCGGCGAGCCGATCGTGCCGATAGAAGAACGGCCGGTGCCGCAGGACGAGTACCTGTTGACCGCGCCGACGCAGCCCTTCCCGGCCGGCGAGAGCATCCTGCCCGACTGCTCCTTCTGGCGCGACCGGGTGCCGCCGCCGTTCGAGCTCAACTGCAGCTCGTACACCCCGCCGTCGCTGGACCGGTACGACGTCGTGGCGCCGGGCGCGCCGATTCCGATGGTGCGGGTCACGCCGATGTCGTTCAGCCCGCAGACCGGCTACATCTACGCGCAAGGCCGCGCGCATGTCGGCCGCGCGTTCCGCTTCGACGATCCGTGGATCTCGGACAACCGCGGCAGCGGCTACGTCCGGCTTACGCTCCCGGAGTCGACCGGCATTCTCGCCGCCGTCGACGGGCGGACCGGCGAGGTCGTCTGGAAGAACGAGTTCCGCGGGGCGCGGCTCGCCACCAGTGGTCCGCTGACGACCGCGGGCGGCTTGATGTTCTGGGGCTCGGCCGACGGCCGGATCGAGGCGTACGACGCCGGCACCGGCGAGCGGCTGTGGGGCTTCCAGGCCGGCCCGCCCGGGGTGCGGCTGCGGCCCGGACCGGCTGCCTCGTATGCGATCGACGGCGAGCAGTTCGTCGCCATCGCCGTCGGCGGCGAGCTCTGGGCGTTCGCCCTCGACGGCGACGTGCCGGCGCGTCCGGCGGCGGAGGAGCCGCTGGACGACCTGGTGCGCTGGATCGGCCCTCCGCCGCGCGCGACCGCCGCCATCGAGACCGCGACGCTGGTCGAGAACCCCATCGCCTGGTCGGTGGGCGGGCGGCGCAACGCGATCAACGAGCACGCTTTCAACCCGGTGCGGGCGCTCGTCACCGCCGGCACGCGCGTACGGTTCGTCAACAACGGCGAGATGTCCCACACCATCGCGGCGCGGGACGGAAGCTGGAGCATGGATACGCTGGCCCCGGCGATGATGGGCTACGTCTCCTTCGACGAGCCCGGCACGTTCCTGTACCACTGCACGGACCATCCGTGGGCGATCGGCGAGATCACCGTCGAGGAGCCGTAGAGACCGAACCGCGACCAACGCGAAGGGGAACGAGATGAGTCGATACACGTGCGCGCTGCTGCTCGTCGTGGTCCTGTGCGCGCCCGCCGCCGCCCAGGATCGATGGCCGCAGTTCCGAGGCCCGGGCGCCCGAGGCGTTTCCGAGACCGCCGGACTGCCGACCCGTTGGAGTACCACCGAGAACATCGCCTGGGTCGCCGACCTGCCGGGCCTCGGCTGGAGCTCGCCGGTCGTCTGGGACGACACCGTCTACGTCACGACCGTCGTCAGCGCCGGGCCGGTCGAGGAACCGCTGGGCGGTCTCTATCGCGGGCGCGAGACGTGGACCCCCTCCACGGCGGAACACCGGTGGATCGTCCACGCGCTGGACGTCGGCACCGGAGCCGTGCGGTGGGAGCGCGAGGTGCATCGCGGCGCGCCGGCCGGCGGCTACCACATGAAGAACAGCCTGGCGACCGAGACGCCGGTCACCGACGGCGACTCGCTGTTCGTCTACTTCGGCAACCTGGGCGTCTTCTGCCTCGACACGACGGACGGCGAGTTGCGCTGGTCGCGCGACGTCGAGCCCGCGGCCACCCGGCTGGGGTGGGGCACCGCCGCGTCGCCGGTGCTGCACGACGGCCGCCTCTACCTCGTGAACGACAACGACGCTCAGTCGTATCTGCTCGCGCTGAGCGCGGAGACCGGCAACGAGATCTGGCGCATCCCGCGGGACGAAGGCACCAACTGGTCGACCCCCTTCGTCTGGGAGAACGAGCAGAGGACCGAGATCGTCACCACCGGAACCGACCGCGTGCGCTCCTACGACCTCGACGGCGACCTGCTGTGGGAGCTCACCGGCATGTCGTCCATCACCACTCCCACGCCCTTTGCCGAGTTCGGCCTGCTCTATCTCAGCTCGGGGTATCTCGGCGACCAGCAGCGCCCGGTCTACGCCATCCGCCCCGGCGCCAGCGGCGACATCTCGCTCCGCGGCTCCGAGACGGCCAACCGGTTCATCGCGTGGTCGCAGCCGCAGGCCGCACCCTACAACCCTTCGCCGATTCTCTACGGCGACGTGCTGTACACACTCCTCGACCGGGGGTTCTTCACCGCCCATGACGCGCGGACCGGCGAGGAGATCTACTCCCGGCAGCGGATCACGGTCGGGGCCGCGTTCACCGCATCGCCCTGGGCCTACGACGACAAGATCTTCGCGCTGAGCGAGGACGGCGACGCCTACGTGATCCGCGCCGGCCGGACGTTCGAGGTCATCGGCCGCAATCCGCTCGACGAGTTCACGATGGCCACGCCGGCCATCGCCCACGGCAGCCTGTTCATCCGGACGCGGTCGAAGCTCTACCGGATTGGCGAGGCCACGGCCCCCTGAGGCCGGCGGGCGCGGGAAGCCCTTGGTGAAGGGCCTGGCTGGCGGGCCGGGCGCGGTGTCACGCAGGGTTTCACCACGGGCTCCCAGGCCTGCGTTCCCAGGGTCATGGGTGGACGAGCGGAGGCTGGCGGAAACCGTGCGCCGTCGGATCAAGCCGAGGCGGTCGCCAGAATGGCAGCCGCCTCCTCCGCCAGATCCGTCACGCAAGCCTCCACGTGACGCGCGCGGGTGCGGAAGCTGAGGACGCAGACGCGCGCCAGGAACCTCCCCTCCACGACGGCGCCCGACAGCATCACCCGGTTGCGCAGGTTCACGCGCTCCACCAGCAGCTCGGTGGCCTGGTTCTCCTCCGCCAAGCTCGCGCCGGGCCAGCGCAGGTGGAACGCGAACAGCGACACCTGCGGCGGCGCCGCCATCACGATCCCCGGGACCGCGGCCACGCGCGCCGCCGCCTCCAGGGCGAGGGCCCGCTTCTCGGCCAGGGCGGCCCGGAACCGCCCCGCGCCGTACAGCTTCACGCAGAGCCAGACGCGAAGGCCCGGAAACCCGCGCGAGAGCTCCGGCCCGTACACATGAGGGTCGTACTCGTCGCCGTCGGTCCGGCCGGGCAGGTAGCTCGCGGTCGCCTCGTGCGCCCGGCGCAGCGCGGCGCCGTCGCGCACGAGCAGGGCCCCGGTGCCGTACGGCAGGAACAGGCCCTTGTGCGGATCGAGGGTGAGGGAGTCGGCCCGCGAGAGCCCGGGCATGAGGTCGCGAAGCTCCGGACACAGGTGGAAGAACGCCCCGTAGGCGCCGTCCACGTGGTGCCAGAGCCCTTCGCGGGCGCACAGGTCGGCGACGGCGTTCAACGGGTCGACCGCGCCCGTGTTCGTGGTGCCGGCCGCCGACGCGACACAGAACGGCCGGAGGCCGGCCCGGCGATCCGCGGCGGTCATGTCGGCCAGGGCCCCCACGTCCATCCGGAACCGCTCGTCGACCGGGACCGACCTCACCCGGTCCGGCATGATGCCGGCCAGCCGGGCGGACTTGATCATCGAGTGGTGCATCTGCGTCGAGCCGTACAGCACGCCCGCGCGGATGTCCGGACCGAGATGGCGCTCGCGCGCGCACAGCACGGCGTTGAAGTGCGCCATCGACCCGCCCGTCGTGAACAGCCCGCGGGTCCCGGCCGGAAACTCCATCCACTCGCGCAGCCAGTCGAGCGCGTTGGCCTCGAGCTGCACGAGCGCCGGCGCGGCCAGCCGCACCCCGGTGTAGCGATTGACCACGCCGGCAATCAGGTCCGCGAGCCCCGCGGGATACAGCCCCCCGCCCGGAATGTAGGCGAGATAGCCGGGCCCCGACGACGTGAAGGAGCGCGGCACCCACTCGGTGAGCAGCCGGTCGAGCAGCGGCTCGTAGGCGACGCCCCGTTCGGGCGCCGGCTCGCGGAGGCGGCGGCAGAGATCGGCCGCGGCGACGTCGCCCCGGGCCGGCTGCGTCGCGAGGCTCAGGACGTGGTCGACGAGTCGCTCGACCGTGGCGTGCCCCATGCGCCGCATCTCGTCGGCGGTGAACTCGAGGTCCGCGGGGTCCGTGGACATGAGTGGCGGCTCTCCAGCCTCGACGACCGGGCCGCGAGCCGTCACGGGAGGGTGTAGGTCAGCAGCGTCGTGCCCGCGGCCACGGCGACGTACTGCTTGCCGTCCTTCCCCAGGTAGGTGATGGGATTGGCGCCGCTGATCATCTGCTCGGTCTCGACGCTCCACAGCTCGCGCCCGGTCTTCGTCTCGTAGGCGCGGAAGCGTCGATCGCTGGCCCCACCGATGAAGAGCACGCCCCCCGCGGTGGAGGTCGGCCCGCCCTTCTGGGAGTTGGGGGCGCCGGTCAGCAGGCCGGGGGGTGCGCCCTCGACCGTGCCGAACGGGATCTGCCAGGCGATCTCGCCACTGTTGACGTCCACGGCGACCAGTCTCGACCAGGGCGGCTGCCAGCAGGGCCAGCCGTTGACGGACGGCCGGGTGACGACGTGCCAGTAGATCCTGCGCGACTCGGGAGGACCCGCGTAGCCGCGGCGATCGGGGTCGTCCTCCACCTTGACGAGCTGGCTGATGTGGCCGGTGTCCGCATAGTTGATGATGTAGTACCCGAGACTCGGATCGAAGGTGCCGCCGGTGAACTCCGTCCCGCCGCCGGTCGATGGAAACACGAGCGCACCCTCCACGGACGGCGGCGTGTAGGGGCCGCGGTTCCGCCCGCCGTCGAAGCGCATCAACAGCTCGCGGCATGCGGCCGTGTGCTCCGGCGTCACCGTCGCGACGTCGTCCATCGTGAAGCGGATGCGTCCGAAGGGCGGCGGCTTCACCGGGAACGGCTGCGTCGGCGCGTAGTACTCCCCGGGCATGTTGCCCCGCGGGACGGGTCGTTCCTCGATCTCGTAGATCGGCTCGCCGGTGACCCGGTCGAAGATGAACAGCACCGGGTACTTCGTCACGACGCCGACGGCGGGAATCGTCTCGCCGTCCCGCTCGACGTCGAACAGGATCGGCGGCGCCGGCATGTCCAGGTCCCACAGGTCGTGATGGACGGCCTGGAAGTGCCACAGCCGCTCCCCGGTCAGGGCGTCGACGGCCACGATCGAGTCCGAGAAGAGATTGTCCCCGGGGCGGTCCATGCCGTAGAAGTCGTTGTGGGCGGACCCGAGGGGCATGTACAGGATGCCACGCTCCTCGTCGATGGTGAAGAACGACCACGTGTTGGCGCCGCTGACGTTGCGCCACGAGTCGTCGAGCCACGTGTCGTTGCCGAACTCGCCCGGATGCGGCACGGTGTGGAACGTCCAGACCAGGTCGCCGGTCCGCAGATCCCAGGCGCGCACGTCGCCCGCCGGCCCCTTCGACCCCGTCTCGTCCGCATTGTGGACGCCGGTGAACACGAGGTGCTTCCAGATGGCCACCCCGGACGAGATCCCGTAGTGCATGTTCGGGAAGCCGTTCATCACGTCCGGGGTCTTCAGGTCGACGAAGCCGTCGCTGCCGAAGCGCGGGTTGGGGATGCCGGTGCGCGCGTTCAGCGAGATCAGCTCGCCTTCCTCGGTGCCGAACAGGATCTGCGGGGGCGTCCGGTCGTCGCCTGCCCAGTACGCCAGTCCCCGCATCGAGCCGCCCGTCCAGTGCAACTGGTGCTCCGGGGAGTTCCAGTCGCCGGGCGCCGTGTACTCCCAGATCTCGTCACCGGTCTCCGGCTCCAGCGCCACCACGCGGTAGTACGGGAACGACAGGTACAGGACGCCGTCCACCAGGAGCGGGGTCGACTGGCTCGGGCGGGACGGCACGCCCGCCTTCGTCATCTCGTAGCGCCACGCCGGCACCAGGGTCGAGACGTTGTCGACGTCGATCTGCGTCAGCGGCGAGTGGCGCTGGTTGCCGGCGTCGCGCCCCCAGTGCTGCCAGTCGTCCTGCGCGTGCAGCGGCTGCGTCGCGAAGGTCGCCGCCAGCAGCACGAGGGTCGCGATCGGCAACCGCGGCGAACGCCGGGCCGCTCGATGAACTGACGTCAGCAAGCTCGTAGCCATGGGTCGAATGCCTCCTGCGAAAGCGACCTCGCCGGCCCGTGCCGCGCGAGGTGGTCCCGACTCGAACGGGTGCTCAATCTACGCGGTTTCCGGCGGCGACTCAAACCGACGCGAGGCGAATCGCGACCAGCAGAGCCGACGGTGTCGCTGGTCACTTCCCGTTGCGCGGAAGCTCCGGCAGTGGGCTCACGTGCGCTTCCAGCCACTCGCGCAGCTCGGCGAATCGGAACGCATTGGTCTCGAACAGCCGCATGAAGTCCCCGTGGGCCTCGCGGTCATCACAGTCGATGAAGTGACCGTTCAGACGCAGGAAGGCGTCCGTGACGAAGAAAGCCACCCGCTTGTTGCCGTCCACGAACGGGTGATTCATGGCGAGGCTCTCCATGAGCGCGGCTGCCTCTTCGAACAAGTCGCTGTAGTAGCCCATCTGCGGGCGCATGGCCGCGGACTCCAGCGCTCCCATGTCGCGCAGCCCCGGCGATCCGCCGAACTGCGCGATGAGGTCGGCGTGCATGGCGACTATCTCTTCGATGGTCGGGAAGCTGCGGCTCATTTCGCCAGCAGCTCGGCCAGGAGCCGGTTGCGCTCGACGCTCGCCCGATAGTGGGCCATCACCTCGGGTCGCACCTTTTGGCGAGCCCTGGTCTCGATGTAGGCGGTCATGGCGTCTTCCAGCACGGACTGGAAATGACGTCCATCGCTGCGGGCGATTTCGCGCATCGCCGCCAACAGCTCGGGCGCGGCCTGACTGGAGAACTTCTCTCGCGCCGCCATGCGAATCCCTTCCTGTTCGGACGCCTCCCCGTGTGCTGCCCGGTCACGTGATCGTAACGAGAGACAGACTGAACCTTCAAGACGAATCTTGATAATCCGCTACCCGCGTCCGCGGCGAGGTGGTCCGGGCTCGAACGGGTGTCCAATCTACGCGGTTTCGGACCGCGACTCAAGCGTGCAAGGGTGTCGACCTCCGGCAGCCCCCGGCTTTCCGGGACTTCGTGCGTGCCAGAAACTGAAGACAGTTGCAGGCGATCCGAATCCGAACCCTGCGCAGGAGGGACCATGAGCATTCTGACCAGGAACGGCCGCGTCGTGACGGCGGTGGACGACTACCGGGCAGACGTCTTCGTCGACGGCGAGACCGTGGCCCTGATCGGGAGTGGTCTCGACCGCGGTCTCGAGGTCGCGGCGGACTGGATCATCGACGCGACGGGGAAGCTCCTGCTCCCTGGCGGGATCGACTCACCGCCCACGAGGCGGCCGTCGCCGCCGACCGTTGCTACTTCTGCCACGACGCGCCGTGCGTAACCGCCTGCCCGACCGCCATCGACATCCCGCTGTTCGTGCGCCAGATATCGACGGGGATGGCCCGCGCCGCGGCGAAGACCATCTTCGACCGGAACATCCTGGGCGGCATGTGCGCGCGGGCCTGCCCGACCGAGACTCTCTGCGAGCAGGCCTGCGCGCGGGAGGCGGCCGAGGGTAAGCCGGTCGAGATTGGCCGGCTGCAGCGCTGCGCCACCGACGCGCTGATGGCGCGCGACGGGCATCCCTACGAGCGCGGCGCCCCGACCGGGCGGCGCATCGCCGTCGTGGGAGCGGGGCCCGCGGGGCTGGCCTGCGCCCATCGGCTGGCGATGAAGGGCCACGACGTCACTCTCTTCGATGCGCGCGCCAAGGCCGGCGGCCTCAACGAGTTCGGCATCGCCAGCTACAAGACCGTCGACCGTTTCGCGGAGCGGGAGGCCGAATGGCTCCTCGGCATCGGCGGCATCACGGTGGAGGTGGGGCGGCGCCTGGGCGGTGACCTGACGCTGGAAGGACTCGCGGGCTCATCGTCAAGCTCACCCCGAACGTCGCCGACATCCGCTACGCGGCCCGCGCGTCCCGGGCGGGAGGCGCCGACGCGGTGAGCCTGATCAACACGGTGAACTCCATCACCTCGGTCAATCTCGACAGTTTCAGCCCCGAGCCCACCATCGACGGCGAGGGCAGCCACGGCGGTTTCGCCGGCCCGGCCATCAAGCCGATCGGCCTGCACATGGCGGCGGAGATCGCGCGCGACCCGGAGACCGCCGGCTGCCGCTGTCCGGCATCGGCGGCATCGGCACGTGGCGCGACGCGGCGGAGTACATCACCCTCGGCTGCGGCAACGTGCAGGTGTGCACGGCTGCGATGGTCTACGGCTTCCGCATCGTCGAGGAGATGATCGCGGGGCTGCAGCTCTGGACGGAGGACAAGGGCTACGAGCGCCTGTCCGACTTCCAGGGCCGCGCCGTGCGCAACGTCACCGACTGGCAGCACCTGAACCTGAACTACACCGCCAAGGCGCGCATCGACCAGGAGGTCTGCATCAAGTGCGGCCGCTGCTACGCGGCCTGCGAGGACACGTCCCACCAGTCGATCGCTATCCGCGACGGGCGGGTCTTCGAGGTGATCGATGAAGAGTGCGTCGCCTGCAATCTGTGCGTCATCACCTGCCCGGTGGAGGACTGCATCACGATGGAGACCCTGCCGGTCGGCGCGGTCGACCCGCGCACCGGTCAGGCGGTGGAGAGCTACGCGAACTGGACGACGCACCCGAACAACCCGGAGGTGGGGGCCGAGCCGCCGGTGTCGTGAGGCGGTCGCCGATCCCTCAGGCTCGGGCGTTGGAGTTCCTTCCGCGGGCGGTCGCCGTTCCTTGCGGAACGTCGCGGCTGCGTATTCCCGGTGCGCCTTCATGATCGCGGAGCGGTTCGGCGGCGCCTGCCGCGTGCCGGCCTCGAAGGCCTTGACGATCATCATCGTCGGGCGCGATTGGGGTCCTCCGTCCAGGCCCGGAAACGAGCGGCTTCTCCTGCCGCCGCACCGAGACGGAGTTGTGCTGGGCGTGCTATTCTGTTTCGTCAGACGGAAGTAGAATGCGAATAGACCTTCTATTTGTTCAGCTTGCGGTTGTGTTCCTTCCCGGGCTGATCTGGACACAACTCGCTGCGACGTACTCCATGAAGGAGCGGCCCGGGCCGATGGACTTCTTGGTTCGGGCGTTCATCTTCGGCCTCTTGACATACGCGGTCGTTTTTCTTGCTTATGGCTGGTTCGGAAAAGAATTCTCGGTGCCGCCGGTAGGGGATTCGCAACGGTTCTTGAATATTGACTTCGCGGACGAGCTACTGTGGTCCTCGGCCGCGGCGTTCCTCTTCTCGCTAGTCTGGATCTATGGGTCTACACGTCGGTGGATGACGCGTCTCTTGAACTGGGTGGGAGCGGCCACGACACATGGAAAGGAAGACATCTGGGATCTGACGTTTAACCGTTTTCGACCGGCGGTCGAGTACGCACACATCAGGGATCTTGATAGGGGCATTGTATACGCCGGTTGGATACAGGCATATTCCGAAACCGGGAAACTGAGGGAATTGCTACTCAGGGACGCCATCATTTGGGACAAGAACGGCGACGGCATTGAGGTTCCATTGCTGTATCTGGCCAGGACGGATACTGATGTACACATAGAGTTTCCCTACAGGGGGCAGCATCAAGAATCAGTCGAGACCCAAGAAGGAGGGCACTATGCCAAACAATCGTAACGACTCCTCGAGGGAGCAGTTCGGAGTGATGGGGGCTGACGGGCGAATTCCGCGCGCTCGCGCTGAGCCATCCACTCGAGCATTCGATGACACTGGCCTAGAGAAGCGCGGTCTCAATCCCGCGGTGTCCAAGATCACGGTGCGGCCGGACCCGCCGAAGCCGATCTCAACGAATCAGACGACGCCAAGGCAGCCGTCTGGCGATTAGTTGGGCTCGTCAGAATCCACGCGTCGCCCGTACCCGAATGGCGCGGCAGGGCCGTGGCTCTCGTGTGGGCCCATGATGCGCCGAGTCTAGCGGATGCAACGCGCCGGCGTGGAGATGAGCTGTGTCGGCGGTAGTTGAACAGGGGTGGACACGCGCGCCCGCCGCTGCGCCGGTGCGGCCGGGAGGCAGTAGAGACGAACACCCCCCGGCACAACCCGACCATCGTAGCCTCGCCCCTTCGCGACGGCTGGCCTCATGCAGGACGCCCCTCAACGCCAACGATGGCCGCAACCGATCGCGGCCGGCGTGCGTTCCGTACGCCGTGGTACGATAATTGCTCGACGATAGCGTTCGGGCCGATGGGCGAATTCGCGACAATGAGAGCCGCCCTGTGAATGCAGCCTTACAAGGCTGGATGTTTCTCCGTGTCGTGAACGCGGTAGACGACTATCGCGCCGACATCTTCGACCGTCAAACCCGCTCGACGTCGAACGCCGCCAGGTTGCGGGCCTTCCGGCTGAACTCCACTGCAATCAGGTGGATCGGCTCGCCCCGATCGCGGTACTTCTCCGCGTAGCCCTTCGCCTTCAACTGCGCCATCGCCGCTCCCTCGGGCGCCATTTCCACCACCTTGAATTCGAACAGGTACACCTGGCCGTTGAAGCGTAGCGCCATGTCCAGCCGGCCGTGGCTGCTGCTGTCCTCCACTGTGACGTTCAGCCCCAGCCCCGCGAAGTACGAGTAGAACACGCTTGCGTAGAAGCCTTCGTAGCCTGCGATGTCGTTGTTCGTGTACCACTCGTACGGGATGCTGGCGAAGAACGACTCGAACAGCACCGCGAGCCCCGCAAAATCGTTGACCAGCAGCAGGTCGTAGAGCCGCGCGCTGTGCGCCGCCCGCCGGGACGCGTCGCCCGTCATCCGGTTCAGCAGGCTGCGGTTCAGGCTCTGCCGCACCTCCCGGTTCGGATACCCGAGCCGGTAGAACATCTCTCCGCCCCGCGGTTCCGGCCGCTCGATGGTCAGGTAGCCGGTCTGGAACAGCAGCGCCTCGGTCGGCATGTCGTCCACGTCGAAGGTCGACAGCAGCTCGGCGCTGCCCACCATGCCGTCCAGCGCCAGCGAGCTCACCCGGCGCCTGAACAGCGTGTCCACCAGAAAGGTGGGCGTGCCGGTCTCGAACCAGTGGGCGGCGAACTCGCGCGTGTCGAACAGCAGCAGGATGTCGAACGGGTTGTAGGCCTTCTCGTCGCCTCGCCAACTGTAGCCGTTGTACCAGTCCCGGACCTGGGCCCGGTCCAGGCCGCCGAGCTCCGGTGCGAACACGTCGAGGTCCGCCTCCGTGTAGCCGCAAATGGCCGAGTAATGCGGACTCAGCGTGATGTCCTTGAGGTTGTTGAGGCCGGAGAACAGGCTCACTTTCGATGCTGTCTCATGCGAGGGGCACCCCCTCGCGCTCCCCGGCTGAAGGCTCCTGCTCACGCCGGTGATGAAGCTGAACCGGATATGGGCGTCGCTGCTAGCAGTCAATCACAGTTAACACAGGCAAGGGGTTCCGTGTAGAACGTGCTGTGTGCGGATTGGTCTGCGGATATTGCAGCCGGAGACGGTGGAATGGCTGCGCGGGGCGTTGGAGCGTGGGGAGCAGTCGCGGGCTTCTCTGGGGCGTGAGCTGTGCGCGCGTGACGGGTGGCGCAACGCGCGGGGGGCGTTGTGCGCGGCGTCGGCTCGCAAGGCACTGCCGCGTCTGGCGGCGGCGTTGGGGTTGTCTCTGCCGCCGGCGCAGCCGGGTCCGTTGCGTCGTGGTTGCGGTCCGGCGGCGTGCGCGTCGGGGTTGCCGCTGACGGCATTCAGCGGCAGCCTGGCGGCGTTGGGCGCAGTCGGTGTGCGGGTGGCGGACACGGCAGCGGAGCGCCGGTTGTGTGGTCGTCTTCTGGAGGCGTGCCACCCGCTGGGTCGGTCGCGCGCGCCGGGCTGCCGTCTGACGTATCTGTTGGAGGCGGAGTCTGGCGTGTTGGGGGTTCTGAGCTTCGTGTCGGCGCCGTTGCGGTTGGGTCCTCGCGACGCGCACCTGGGTTGGGACGACCGCACGCGGGGGTTGCACATCGGGCAGGTTGTTTCCAACGACCGCTTTCTGCTGTTGCCTTCGGTTCGGGTACCGCACTTGGCGTCGCACGTGTTGGGGCGTGCGGTGGGTCGTCTGGCGTCGGACTGGTCGTCGCGGCACGGGGTTCGGCCGGTGTTGGTGGAGACGTGCGTGGAGGCGTCGCGTCCGGCGACCAGCTACCGTGCGGCGGGTTGGGAGTGCGCGGGCCGGACGGCGGGTCGGCCGCCGGGGTCTGCGGCGCCGGTCGCGCCGAAGGGGGTGTGGCTGCGGGGTCTGGAATCGGGTTGGGCGGAGACGTTGCGGCGGCCGGCGGTTCGGGCGCCGGGGTCGTATCCGGCGCTCGGGGCCGAAGACGCGTCGTGTTGGGCGCGGCGCGAGTTCGGGCGTTCGGACCTGGCCGACGGGCGCTTGCGGTCGCGTCTGGAGCGGTTGGGCGGGGCCTGGGAGCGGCATCCGGGCGCGCCGCTGCCGGCGGTCTTTCCGGGCAGCGCCGAGCAACAGGCGGCGTATCGTTTCCTGCACAATAAGAAGGTGCATGGCGACGACATCCTGCAACCGCACCGCGAGGCGCTGGTGGAACGCTGCCGGCAGGAATCGGCGGTGCTGCTGGTGCAGGATACGACGACGCTGAACTACACCGGGTTGAAGGAGAGCACGCAGGGGTTGGGTCCGCTTCAGGAACGTACGAGCAGCGCGCGGGGTCTGTTCGTGCATGCGGCGGTGGCGTTCAGCGAGGGTCGGCGGGCGTTGGGGGTGAGCGGCCTGGAGACGTGGGCGCGGCCGGAAGCCGAACCCGAGACCGAGCGGGAGAAGGAGAGCCGGCGCTGGTTCCGGGGGTTCGACCAGGGCCGGGCATTGGGGCGGGCCTGCCCGCACACGCGGGTGGTGGTGGTCGGGGACCGCGAGAGCGACATCTACGCCCTGCTGAAGTGGCAGGCCGAGCACGCGGCCGAGGCGGGTCTGGTGGTGCGGGCGAACGCGAGCCGGCGACGGCGGGTGCAGGTGTGGGACCCGCACCTGCGGGCGACGATGCTGCGCACGCTGGGGTCGCAGCCGGACTTCGAGACGCCGGTGCGGACCGGCCGGGCGGTGCGGATCGGCGCGCAGGGCGGAAAGCGGGCGCGGCGGAAGCGGACGGCGGTGACCGAGTTGTGCATCGGGCAGGTGGCACTGCAGCCGCCGAAGGAGCGGCCGGATGACGGTCCGGTGACCGCGTGGGTGGTGCGCGTGCTGGAGACCGACCCGCCGGCGGGACAAGCGCCGCTGGAGTGGCTGTTGGTGTCGAGCGAGGGGGGACCGACGGCCGAATGGGCCGAACGCATCGTGGGCTGGTATGAGGCCCGCTGGGGCATCGAGGAGTACTTCCGGGTGCTCAAGAGCGGAACGCGGATCGAGGACCGGCGGCTGCAGGAGGCCGACGCGCTGGTCAAGTGCCTAGTGCTGCGCCATGATTAAACGTTCGGGTTTGCGGTGCTGTGATTCGTCGATGATTGCGCGCTGTAACCCATGTCCGCGTCCGAAGATTGTGACATGACGGACCACTAGCCTTCGACGCTATCACGGCCTGGCGGGTGTGCAGCCTGGACCGCTACGCCCGGGACGCGCCCGACACGCCGGCCGACGAGGTGCTGACCGACGACGAGCGGCAGGTGATCGGTACCGTGGTGCGGGCCGAACGGCTGCTGCCGCCGGCCGAGCGGGGAAAGCCGTTTCCGCCCGACATTCGCAGTTGGGTGGTCCTGCTGGCGCGCATGGCCGGCTGGCACCCCTCGAAGCGAAGTCCGCTGCCAGGCAACCAGGTCATGTGGCGGGCATGCGTGCAGTTGCGGACCATGGCGCGCCTCATGCAAGCCGCGCGCGCACCCTGAAACCGTCGCCCGGCCGTGCTGAGCCCGAATGCCGGAACCGCTCCTGTGTCAACTGTGACCCGTTGCTAGCTAGGCGTCGCTGTCCTTGACGACCGCGTAGACGCTGCGCAGGAAGTCGCGGTTGGCGCGGGCCACCTCCGGTTCTTCCAGCGCGTCGAGAATCGGCTTGTCGTACTCGTCCACCAGCACTGCGACAGGCTGACCGGACTGCCGATGCAGCGCTTCCAGCAGGGATGCGAAACGCCCGGGCGCCGTATCGTAGTCGGTCGCTACCGCCGCCCGCCGCTCCGCCGCGGCGAGCTGCTCCCTGAAGTTCAACGCCAACTGGCCCGGCTCCTTGAAGTTGCCGCTGCCGAAGCTGAGGCGCAGCACGGGATGCCGCACCGACCAGTCCCACCGGTTGCAAATGGCGAGCCCCTCGAACAGCGGCTCGTTGCCCTCGAACAGCTCCTCGAACAGCTCCTCGAACAGCTCCTTGCACGTGTCCAGGAACAGGCTCTTGCCGAAGCGCCGCGGGCGCGACAGGAAGTAGTGCTTGCCCTCGTCGAGCAGGCGCGCGACATAGGCGGTCTTGTCGACGTAGTAGCAGCTCCTCTCGCGGATCTCGCTGAAGGTCTGCATGCCGATGGGCAGCATGCGTCGAGTCATGAACGCTCGTCCGCCGCCTCGCAGCTTGTTTGTTAGTTTTATCGCCGTGGACCGACCTCGGAAGGTCCACCCCCTGGCGCCCCCCGGTTGGGAGCGCCGGGGGTGGCGGTGGTCGGACCGCGAGCCGCTGGGCCGAACAGGGGCCGGAACGGAGTTTGGTCGCCACCGTCTTTTCCTACGGCCTGAATGGATACACGAGCGTGAGGGCTCGAAAACAAGCACAGGAGCAGGAAAAGATGCCAGATCCTACCGTAGTAGGCATTGACATTTCGAAGACGCATCTCGACACCTACATGGCTCCCGCCGGCAAGGCCGCGCGATTCACCAATGACTCGGCGGGGTTCAAGGCGCTCATCGCGTGGATCGACCAGCCGGTTCGCTCGGTCGTGTACGAGCCCACCGGACCTTGGCACCGCGCCTTCGAGGAGGCGCTCCTGCAGGCGGGGCTGCCGCTGGCGCGAGCCAATCCCTTGCAGGCGCGGCGTTTTGCGCAGGCGATGGGACAGCGGGCCAAGACCGACGCCGTAGACGCGCGGGTGCTCGCGCAAATGGGGACGGCGTTGCCTCTGCGGCCGACCGAGGCGTCGCCGCCGACGCACCGCGCCCTCGAGGAACTGCAGGTGGCGCGCGACGCGCTGGTCACGGACCGCACCGCCGCACGGAACCGCCAGAAGCACCTTCGACATCGGCTGTTGAAGCAGCAGAACAAGACGCGGCTGTCACAGATTGACCGGCATCTGGCCGCCGTCGATGCCGCAATCGGCAAGCGGTTGGCCGAAGACGTGGGACTGGCCCGCCGGACCGAGATCCTGACCTCGATCCCGGGCGTGTCGAGCATCACCGCGGCAGGCCTGCTCACCCGGATGCCGGAACTCGGCCGCCTCGACGCCAAGGCGGTCGCCAGCCTGGCGGGTCTCGCGCCGGTCACGCGCCAGTCGGGCGCCTGGCAGGGCCGCAGCTTCATCCAGGGCGGCAGGCCGCGCGTGCGGCGGCTTCTCTACATGCCGGCCCTGGCGGCGGCCCGTTGCAACCCTGACCTGCGTGCGAAGTACCGCCAGCTCCGCGGTCAGGGGAAGCCGCCGAAGGTCGCTCTGACCGCCGTCATGCGCAAGCTCCTCCTGCTGGCCAACGCATTGCTCGAACAGAACCGCTCCTGGTTGCCCGACCGGCCCAGGCGCGGCAGCGCGGCAGCACCGGCGGGAAGTGCGCCGCCCATCGCCGCATGACCAGTCCGTGGGCGCCACGCCTTGCGGGTCGGATTTCGAGCAGCAAAAGACCAAGCGAAGTGCACGTCCGTCTGCGGGCGTGCGCGTAGCGCGGTAGCCGAGCGCACGACCACGGCGGGAATTTGACCGAACGTTGCTACGCGAGGAGCTATGAGAGGGTCGACGGCGGCTGGACGGATCGTCGTCGGCGCCCGTGCCTGCAACGCTTGCAGTGGGACGCCGCGTTGTGCCGTCGTCACGTCGGCAGCGTTCGCATGCTGGCTCACGACCTCGATGTCGATGACTGTCCAGATTTTCTGAGTCCGCCACAGAGGATGAGCGTCATAGAGCGCGCTCGGCAAGTGCAAGGATTGGCCGGACGCCGGGTTCGCCGTGCGCGGCCATCGGAGTCCCGCGCAGGGACGGTCGTTCCCCTGTCGGTACGTACGCTCACCGGAGGTGACGTTGGGATTGGCCGCGACGTTCGACCATCGTACGTACAGGTCGGCGCCGGTGCCCGAATGTACGGATTCACCCCCCGCGGCGGACGAGCTCTTCCCTCGATCCGGGCCCTTGACAACATGGATACTCCGTTGATGGGCCCCGAGCGACATCATCCGCAGCATACCGCAAGCGTCCGCACACGTTCGCCTGACCGGCCGCCGTCGACGGATGCCGTCGGCGTCCTGCAGGGCGCCCGGCCGCGTCGTCACGAGCACCGAGACGACGCACGCCAGCGTCAGCACGCCGGCAGGTTCCTCGTGTCGCATCGCAGAGACCCCGGACAGATGCACCCGACGTTGCTGGGCGCGACCGCATGCGGCGGCACGACGAGCATCGTCGACTTCGCGATCCGAACCCGCGGCGCGTCCACCATCGAGGGCCTCGACGCCTGGCACGCCAAGGCGGACGGCAGCGCCGAGATCGACTACGCGTTCCACATGATCGTGACGGACCTGCCCGGCGAGCGGGTGCCGGAGCTGCGCCGCCTGGCGGACGAAGGGGTGACCAGCTACAAGCTGTTCATGGCCGATCCCGGCGTCCTGCTGGCGGACGACGCGACGATCTTCCGCGCCATGCGCAAGGCGGGCGAGGACGGGACGCTCGTCTGCATGCACGCCGAGAACGGCGTCGTGATCGACGAGCTGGTCAAGCTGGCGCTGGCCGCGGGACGGGTCGATCCGAAGTACCACGCGCGGGGAGAGGCAACGCCATGGCGACGCTCGCAACGGACTCTCTCGGGATCAGGTCCCCCAATCCGTTCTGGCTGGCCCCGGGGCCCCCGACCGACAAGGAGTACAACGTCCGCCGCGCGTTCGAGGCGGGCTGGGGCGGGGTGGTCTGGAAGACGCTGGCCGAGGAGGCCCGCCGCTCGTCAACGTCAACGGCCCGCGCTACGGCGTGGTCTGGGGCGCCGATCGGCAGGTGGTCGGCATCAACAACATCGAGCTCATCACCGACCGGCCCCTGGAGCTGAGCCTGCGCGAGCTGGGTGAAGGCGGCCACCCGGATGCCGGTCATCGTCAAGCTCACGCCGAACGTTGCCGACATCCGCTACGCGGCCCGCGCGTCCCGGGCGGGAGGCGCCGCCGCGGTGAGCCTGATCAACACCGTGAACTCCATCACGTCCGTGAACCTGGACACGTTCAGCCCGGAGCCCATCATCGACGGGAAGGGCAGTCATGGGGGGTTACGCCGGCCCGGCGATCAAACCAATCGGCCTGAACATGGTGGCCGAGATAGCGCGCGATGCTGAGACCGCCGGCCTGCCGCTGTCCGGCATCGGGGGCATCAGCACGTGGCGCGACGCGGCGGAGTACATCGCCCTCGGCTGCGGCAACGTGCAGGTGTGCACCGCCGCCATGGTCTACGGGTTCCGCATCGTCGAGGAGATGATCGCGGGCCTGCAGCTCTGGATGGAGGACAAGGGCTACGAGCGACTCTCCGACTTCCAGGGCCGCGCCGTGCGCAACGTCACCGCCTGGCAGCACCTGAACCTGAACTACACCGCCAATGCGCGGATCGACCAGGAGGTCCTGCATCAAGTGCGGCCCGCTGCTACGCGGCCTGCGAGGACACGTCCCACCAGTCGATCGCGATCCGCGACGGGGTGTGTTCGAGGTGCTTGACGCCGAGTGCGTCGCCTGCAACCTGTGCGTCATCACCTGCCCGGTGGAGGACTGCATCACGATGGAGTCGCTGCCGGTCGGCGCGGTCGAACCGCGCACCGGGAAGGTAGTGGAGGGCTACGCGAATTGGACGACGCACCCGAACAACCCGGCGGTGGGGAGGGCGCGGCCGCCGGTGTCGTGAGGTGAGTGTCGTCCATGCGCGCGGGAGTTCCGTGCGCGGAAACCTAGCGGCTTCCTGCCGCAGCGGTGCCGTTGCGCCCCGTATGCCAAGTGGAGTCGCTGTCCTTGAAGTCTTCGTTCGCAGGAAGATCATTGCCACCGTCGAGCGGCGCCCTGAAGGCGACATGCTACAGTCAGCCTGCCGTCCACGCCGGACCTGAAGCAGAGAATCTACATGCCGCGTCTCGCGCTCAAACCAGATTCCAGCTTCTTCCGAAAGATCGCCCTCGGTGCCGTGGGTAGCCGGCGTGTGGCGGAGGATCTCGATCGACTCGGCCATCGGATCGCCGAACTCGAGCGCGGCGCAATGGACACGAAGCTCTGGAAGGAGGTGAAGCGCAAGCGCGTCCGCATTCCGGATCTCGTGTGTCAGCACTGCGGGCTGCGGGTCGAGAGTCGCGCCAAGGCGAACACGGAACTGGCGATGTCCCACAGCCCCACCGACCAGGAACGCGCGTGGGACTTCGGGATGGTCGACGCGGACGTGATCGCGTTCCCGGTCTGCAAGGCCCGCGAAGAGCAGCAGTGGAGCGCCGGCCGGCTCAGCGAGCCGATCTCCTACTGGCACGAACGAAACCGGATCCGGTGGCAACCCGAGGGCAAGGTGAACTACGTGCGCGTCTCGCGGTTCCGGGCAGTGCCTCACGGCAGCGCGGCGACCAAGGGCGTAACCGAGGGATCGGAAACCAGCGTTGCCTGGAAGGCCCGGTTTTCCAGCCGAGACGGCGTAGTAGAAGCCGTTGAGGATCAGAGGATCACGATCGCGCGAGCCAGTGACGGGCATCGTCACACCCAGACCGTGCCGATCGGGTTGAGGATTGTTGTCGCGCAGGGCGAAGAGGTCGCGCTCAATCAGATCATCGCATCAGGAGTCACTCCGGAGGGCGAGCGTGACCTGCGTTGCACAGCTGCGTTGCCGGAGGGCCACCTTCCGCAGCTTCTCGCATCCCGTGAGCGAACCCAACGATTCACCGGCGTGAAGTTGGCGAGACTTCGGGGGGACGACTCGCTTGGCACGCCGATTGCTTCCCTCGAGAGCGATAGAGTAGAGGATTTCTACATTCGGTTGGAGGCCGCCGCGTACCTCGTCGCCGTTCGAAACCTTGGAGCAGAAGGCTTGTTCGCGCCGTACTTGGCGAGCCCCGACCAACAGATCCAGCTTGAGGCCGTGATTACGCTTGGGGAAGCCGGTACCGGCGAGTGCGTGAGGATGTTGAGCGGGATTCTGGACGACGCCGACCGCCCGTACTTCGCGCGCAGTGCAGCCGCATGGTGTCTGAGTCGAATCGGCGGCACGGAGGCGTGCCGACGTCTCGTGCGGGCCTTCGGCGACGTGGATCGGAATCTCCGCGCGGAGGCGCTGGAGGGCGTCGTCAGCGTCAACTCAGACGCCGTGCCCATACTCCTCGCGGGATTGCGGGAGGTGGACCCGGCGATTGCGGCCGGGTGCGCCGAGGCGCTACGGCAGCACGGGACGTTATCGGGCGATTCCATCCAGGAGATTTCCGCGCAGCTCGCTGGCGGAAACCCGTCCGTCTGGGCGGTTTGGTTGGCCGGTCACCTGCCCCAGGGAGCGGCTCGCGGGAGCCGTGGCGGATCTTCAACGGACAGCGCCAGAACTTCACTACGCGATCACGCTGCTGTGGTCCTTCGTCGAAAGCTGGGTGGCGCAGCACTGGGAGCTGCGACCCGGTGCTGATCTCCCTTCTCTGGATGCCCATGGAGCTTGATTTCCCGCACGACACGCAGGTGTACAGGACGAGGCGCGGTCTGCAGTTATGCGGCGACAGCGTGGAGTTGCTCGCACGCCTACCGGACCAGTCGGTGGATCTGGTCTTGACCAGCCCGCCATTTGCGTTGCTTCGAAAGAAGACCTACGGCAACGAAGAGCAGGATCAGTACGTCGAATGGCTCGGCAGGTTTGGAACATCTGCGTACCGCGTGCTGAAGGAAACCGGCAGTTTCGTGCTCGACCTCGGTGGAGCCTACCAGAGGGGAAAGCCCGTGCGGTCGCTGTACAACTACCGCGTCCTCCTGGATTTCTGCGACCGCTTGGGCTACGAGTTGGCGGAGGAGTTCTTCTGGTTCAATCCCGCGAAGCTGCCGTCGCCAATCGAGTGGGTCAACAAGCGCAAGATCCGCGCGAAGGACGCTGTGAACACGGTCTGGTGGTTTTCCCGCTGTGCCGAGCCGAAGGCGGACGTCACCCGCGTCCTGACGCCCTACTCCGGGCGGATGAAGACGCTGCTCAAGGACCCCGAGCGATTCTATCGGCCGAAGGAGCGGCCCTCCGGACACGACATCGCGAAGGCATTCGGCAAAGACAACGGCGGCGCGATTCCGTCGAACCTCCTGCAGATTCCGAATACGGAAAGCAACTCCGCCTATCTGCGGTTGTGCAAGATGCTGGGTCGAGATAGCCACCCGGCAAGGTTTCCCAGCGCGTTGCCGCAGTTCTTCATCAAGTTCCTCACCGACCCCGGCGACGTCGTCGTGGATATCTTCTCTGGCTCGAACACCACCGGCCAAGCCGCGGAGCTACTCGGTCGCCGTTGGCTCAGCATGGAGCTCGACCGCGAGTACGCGGCGTTGTCAGCGGTGCGCTTCATGGACCAGTGGAGTGATGACGACGTGCGGCGCACGATTGCA
Source organism: Vicinamibacterales bacterium (assembly GCA_965222905.1). Lineage (GTDB taxonomy): Bacteria > Acidobacteriota > Vicinamibacteria > Vicinamibacterales > UBA8438 > WTFV01. The sequence continues at coordinate 3,272,581 of OZ244976.1, forward strand.
CGACTCGACGCCGGCGAGGTAGTCGAGATAGACGACGCGTCATTGCCTATCGACGCGCAACGGGCGACGATCCGTGTTCCCGAAGCAGGTGTGCTCTTCCCGCGATGACGGTGCCCAATTTGGCGCCACATATCGAGATTCGCGCGAGAGGTTCCAAATCACGTGGCGCCCCCGCAGCCGCTTTCTTGCGCCCCCTTCTGGATTAGTTGGGGTCCAACTCAAGTCGATACGGCTGTTACGATGGCTGCATCGTCCCAACGTACTGGCACACAAGAGTGAACAAGAAAAGACAGAACCCACAGAGCACTAGCACAAGACCGTTCCGTAGTGCTTGGTACGCCGCTTCATTACGAAGATGACGTACAGTGTTCATTGTCTCTTGGCGGGCCAGGGCATCGGCCAAAACTGGATGTTTATTCTCCGCTCGCTGTACTGCCAAAAGAAATGCGGTCCCGTAGCCGTATGACGGCAACGTACGCAATGCGCCGAGCGCCAAGAATGCGGCCGCGAGAACAAAGAGCGTGCCGAGGCCCAGGACCGAGGCAAGAATTGCCTTCGATGCTACGTGTGATATGGCGCCGATGAGAGAAGAAGTAGCTAGTGTCAGCCAGAAAACCCCCGTTCCGGGCGGAGATTTGCGCCAATTCGTGGCATCCTGAGCGTGATTTCGGCACGACCCGGCCGCGACGGAGGCGCCTGACGGGCTGCGGGATAGCAAAGGCCAGCAAATCAGCCCGGATGTCCTGTTTCCAGGGACAGTAGGACCGTGCCGTCTCTTGTCGGCTCGGAATCCGGCCTGGTTGTCAGGGCCGGTCGGTCAGGCGACGAGTCGTTGTCGTTGTCGTTTGCGCTCCCGCTTCTGCAGGATCAATCCGATGCGATGCAGGTTGGCCGCCAGCACCGACAAGGCAACCGTCCGCGCGAAGCCGTCCGCACCATGGCTGCGAACGCGGTCGAGTCCCCGATGTTCCAACCCATTGATGGCAGACTCGATCGCCGGATGCGCACGCCGCGCGGCCGCAAACGACTCCTCCTCTTCACGCTCCCGGTCGGCTTTTGAAAGATACCCTTTCCCCGGCAACGCATTGACGTCGAGCAACGCATCGAGGCGGACCCGATTGCCGCGGCTGTGAAAGCCCCGGTCGAAACTGCACGCCCGCAACTCCGGATACAGTGCCTGCGCTTCCTGCACCATCGGCACTGCCACGTCCACATCCTCGCCCTCCCACAGGACCTTGTGGTGAAGGATGAGTTGATACTGATCCTCGATAACGGCGACAGGAACCCCGAGTTCGACCGGCGTGCCCGCCTTGCCTTTGGAAATCCAACGCGTGTGTCCCTCGAAAATCGAAAAGACCTTCTCCTCGTGAGGTATCGTCTCGCCACGCAGAAGACGCCGCTCCACCTGGTCAATCTGCCGCCGGGCGTGAGCGACGAGGCCTGTGATGGAGCGACAGCGCAATTCCCCCACGCCCTGGTCTCGCAACGCGTCGAGCGTTGTCTCCGCCCGCTCCACCAGCCCCCGGCAGCGCTCCACATACGCCTCCACCCGCTCCGGATGCCGCTGCGCCCGCCGCGTCGAGCGCACCTTGTTGAACAGTTTCTTGACCTCTCGGGACAGATGGCGCCACTGACGCCACCCGCCCACCGCGTACTTCTCAGCCGCCCGGCCCGTCTCCCGCAGCAGGCAACGCGTCGCGTCCCACAACAGGCTGACGTCCGTCGGGTAGTGCACGTCCGTTTCAACCACGAACGAATCACACCGCCCGCGCAATGGCTCGCCAGGCTTTTTTTTAGCGACCTTGTGACCGCTCTCCACCACCAGGCGCCCCACTGCCGACAACAGCTCGGGCGTCAACAAGGACACGTTATCGACTACCGTTTGGTATTCGTAACGCGTCTTGTCATCGAAATCGCCGTGTCCCAGGAACTCACGTATCGTCCCATGATGGTTCGTCAGGTCGTGAAGACGGTCGAAGTCGCAACCCAGTCCCTGCTTCAGGACCCCCAGCACCAGAATCTGCCACAGGTCCATTCCCGGACGCCCCACCGTGCGATCCGCCTCCGGCAGAATATGCTCGTCCAGCAGTGTCAACAATCGCGCGCGCAACTCCTCGTCGCCCCAGATGTGCTGAATCCCCTTCAACACCGCCGGGATGTCGTCCCGCGACTTCGGGTTGATCCAGATTTTCTCGATCGGCACCTGCCCGAGCTGGAACTGCGATCTGTGAACTTCTCTCATGATGGCAATGTCGCGAAGATGGTCCCGGAACGGGTCGATCCTTGGGAGATCACCCGCAAAGAATACGACATCTGGACGATCTTCGCCACTTGAAATCGGCGGTTACACCCTGTAGAGTCAATGACTTGCGGGTTTTCCGCCGAACACTAGCTAGGCCTACAATCGTCAGGCCTAAAGAAAAGGAAAGCGTAAGCTTGAACGTCTTCTCGTCCATGGTGCGAGCTCGCGCATGTTCCTCTGCAAGTCTCTCTTTGAGTTCGTCGGGCGGTAGTTTCTCATGCTCGGCGAATCTGCGGTCGACGAGAATACCGACGGTCTCGGCGCGCCGACGCAAGCGCCGACATTGGCGAATATAGTGTATGAAAGGGAAAATCTCCTCGAACACTATAGAGAGATTCATTGCTGTCGGTCGTTTTGCCGGTTTATGGGGTTAGTAAGCCAGGAAGCTATCGCCTTGTGAATGGGTCTTTCCGTTGACGACAGCCAGCCCCATTCTCCCGTTGGATTGACTTCTACAAAATAAATGCCGGCCGGCGTTTCCAGCAGGTCTATCGCAGCAAAATTCAATTCTAAAGCCTCTGCTAAACGGTGGCAGCATTGCGCAATATGTTCGTCGAGAACAAAGTCTTCGTATTCGAGGTCTGCCTTATGTGTCGTCCGCCAATCCCCGGGGATACCGCGGCCGTGCGATAGGATGCGAACTGCAAATACTCGGTCCCCGACGATCGTAACCCGAATGTCGGTCTTGGTCGATAACGCCTGCTGCGCAAGCAAAGGCGCGCTGTGCACAGTCTCCTCGCAGAGCTGATCGGCAGAGTTGATAGTAGTATAGGTAAACAAGCAATCATCACCGTCACGTAGCAGTACGGTGTCAAGTGATTTGACAACCAGCGTGGCTGGGAAAGTGTAACGGAGCCGTTTGGCGTCGTTGCTTGCGAGAGTCTGCGGGGTACGGAAACCGCAGCGTTCTGCGACAAAAAGCTGATAGGGCTTGGACTCGGCCAAGTACGTCGCGGCCGGGAAGTTCATCCAGGCCGCTTCGCGGAAGACACAAAGACTTCGGAGGAAGGCAGTCCATTGCGACCGTTCAAGCTGGGCACTGGGCGTCAGTGGGACAGATGGAGTATTGCGCAAGAAAACCGGTTGGCGGAACCATATCGCCTTCAATTCGGATCCGATCTTGCAGATTCCGTTGGGTCCGCGAACGGTTAGCTCAGGGCTGACTGGATCGAGAGTGAGTCCGTTGTCCGCAAGTTGCTCGCGGTTTAAGCGAATATAGGGAACGCCAGCGGACTCTAGCTGAATCGCGACGAGGTCTGCAGAAAAGTCGTAGAGTCCAGCGAGAATAAGGACACGCGGACTCATTCGCCCTTCTGGTCCTCGCCGGTTTCTTGGTCGCACTTCTTGGTGGTTTGCGGGCTTTCGTCGTCGTCGGCCAGCGGGCTGTCTCCTTGGATCCAGTACCCACGTGCGACATCATATTTGGTCCCTTCGGGAAGGGGAGGGTTGGAGGAGTAGGGTCGTCGCGTTGCATAGGTTAGTAGAAGGTGCTGAGCCAACAGTGTCTCCTTGTCGTGTCCAGCGTGTGCTGGTTCGGTTAGTCGTGATGACCTCGACGCACGGGGCCAGCAGGTGCGGCGAGTTGTGGGCGTGCGCCGGTCGAGCGGTGGCTCATGGCGGCGCTCCGAGCGCAAGGCCGGCCCGAGGGTCCATGATCGCGGTGAGAATTGGGCCGCGCGCGGGAACGTACGATGTCAGACATACGGGGACATTATAGCTGAGTGGGATAGGGCGCGGGGACCGAGATCTCTCTGCGATCAGGGCCGTCAAGCGCGACTATCCCGACCGCGCGGTGCTGGAGTCGCTGATGGTGCCGTGCGAGGAGCTCGCCTGGCGGAGCATCCTGCGGCAGATGGAGGAGACCGGCGCCGACGGGGTGGAGCTGAACTTCGGCCGTCCCCACGGCATGCAGGAGCGCGGGATGGGCGTGGCGGTGGGCCAGGTGCCGGAATACATCGAGATGGTCACGCGCTGGGTGAAGGCGGCGAGCCGGATGCCGGTCATCGTCAAGCTCACCCCGAACGTCGCCGACATCCGCTACGCGGCCCACGCGTCCGGGGCGGGAGGCGCCGACGCGGTGAGCCTGATCAACACGGTGAACTCCATCACCTCGGTCAACCTCGACACGTTCAGCCCCGAGCCCTCCATCGACGGCAAGGGCAGCCGCGGCGGCTTCGCCGGGCCGGCCATCAAGCCGATCGGCCTGCACATGGCGGCGGAGATTGCGGGCGATCCGAAGACCGCCGGCCTGCCGCTATCCGGGATCGGCGGCATCGGCACGTGGCGCGACGCGGCGGAGTACATCGCCCTCGGTTGCGGCAACGTGCAGGTGTGCACCGCTGCCATGGTCTACGGGTTCCGGATCGTCGAGGAGATGATCGCGGGGCTGCGGCTCTGGATGGAGGACAAGGGCTACGAGCGCCTCTCCGACTTTCAGGGCCGGTCCGTGCGGAACGTCACCGACTGGCAGCACCTGAACGCTGCTACGCGGCCTGCGAGGACACCTCCCACCAGTCGATCGCGATCCGCGACGCGCGCGTCTTCGAGGTGATCGATGCCGAGTGCGTCGCCTGCAACCTGTGCGTCATCACCTGCCCGGTGGAGGACTGCATCACGATGGAGTCGCTGCCGGTCGGCGCGATCGACCCGCGCACCGGCAAGGTGGTGGAAGGCTACGCGAACTGGACGACGCACCCGAACAACCCTCTCGCGGGGGCGGCCGAGCCGCCCGTGTCCTGAGGCGGGCGCCGATCACCCAGGCTCAGGCGTTGGAGTCTCTTCGTCGGGCGGTCGCCGACCCTTGCGGAGCGTTGCGGCTGCGTACTCCCGGTGCGCCTTCAAGATCGTGGACCGGTTCGAAGGGGGCCGTAGTGTACCGGCCTCGAAGGCCTCGACGATTTCCCGTTCTTCCCTGGTCAGTTGCGCCATCATGGCGAAGAACTCGGCGAACGACGTCGGTCGGCGTTACGTCAGCCGGGCAGCCGTAGTGCTGCGACCACGAGTCCGCCAACCGCGATCATGCGCCATGTGAGATCGGCGCGAAGCGTAGCGATTTCGGCGCGGAGCATATTAGGCGTTACCTGTTCGCCGTGCTCGGCGGCCTGCCGAACGGCATCGGTGATGGCGCACAGCGCGATGGTACCACGCGACTCCGCCGCGATTGCCTGGCTCCGAAATGCCGTGACGGCGTGAAGGGTTCAGGCGTCACGCAAGATCACTCGGTCGATCCCCGATGCGATCACCGCTGCATCCAGTCCACCGCGCGGCTCGTCGCGGGTTTCGATCAGCGTTCCTTCCGGGTCTCCGCCGTCCGCGTGAGGCCCGATTCCGGACTCCAGGTACTCGACGCGCTTCCGCTCCCACCGGCTCTGTACCCCGGGTCGCCGAGCATGCCGAGATGTTCTCAATAGAAAGTAGGTCACACCCCGCGCGTGATCCGCGATCGTGAAGTCCGGACCGATCTGTCGCAGCCGAGCGAAGTGCCGCGTGCCCAACGTCCTCTTGACATCTAGAGGGGCCATGAGCCATTATTCCTCTAGATGTCTAGAAGACTCTGTGCCGAAGAGTTGAAAGACGCCGCAAGGAGGTGACCGTGACCCCTCGCCCCCAGCGGGACGACCTTCGAGGCTCGCTCGATCTGGTGATCTTGAAAACGCTCTCGCTTGCCCCGATGCACGGTTGGGGCATTGGCCAACGGATCCGGCAGATGTCCTCGGGGGTGCTGGACGTCAACCAGGGCTCGCTGTATCCGGCCCTCCAGCGCCTTGAGAAGCAGGGGCTGATCCGCAGCGACTGGGGAACGACCGACAACAACCGGCGGGCGCGCTACTACCGGCTGACGCCGTCGGGTCGGCGAGCACTCGGCGAGGAGATCGACAGTTGGCAGCGCTTCGCCGAGGGTCTCGGCGCGGTGTTGCGGAGCACCTGATGCGCTGGGTGGACGCCGCCCGCGCCCGTCTCCGCGTTCTGCTGTTCGGTGAAGAGGTCGAGCAGCGGATGGACGAGGAGTTCCGCTTCCATCTCGACATGGAAACGGAGCGATTGGTGCGCGAGGCGGGAGTCGACCCGCGGGAAGCGCGTCGACGGGCGCGCGCCGCGTTCGGCGGCGTGGAAGCGCACAAGGATGCGCTGCGTGACGGCCGCGGCGGCTGGGCCTGGCTGTCGGGACTCCAGCTCGGGGTCGCTCGCGACGTGCGCGACGGGGTCCGGTCCCTGGGCAGGCGCCCGGCGTTCACGACGGTTGCCATCCTCTCGCTCGCGCTCGGCATCGGGGCCAACACGGCCATCTTCAGCCTCGTCAACGCGGTGATCCTCCGCGACTCGCCGATCGAGCGGCCGGAAGCGGTCGTCAACCTCTACCTGCACCAGGCATCGTTCGAGTTCGGCACGTTGTCCTACCCCGATTTCGAGGACGTCCGCGACGGCACCACCGAGGTCTTCAGCGACATCGCGGCCTCCCAGTTCGTGCCGGTGACGATCTACCGCGCCGAGGTTGGAGGCGTCGGCATGGTGCCCGCGGAGGCGGTCACCGGCAGCTACTTCCCGTTGCTGGGAATCGAGGCGGCGGTCGGACGCACCCTGCTGCCGAGCGACGACGTCTCGCGCGGCGGGCATCCGGTCGTGATGCTCGACTATCGATACTGGCAGAGCGCATTCGCCGGCGACCCGGACGTCGTCGGACACGAGATGCGCATCGGCGGCCGCGCGTACACGGTGATCGGGGTGGGGCCGCCCGACTTCGCGGGCACCGTCCGCGGCCTGACGCCGACGTTCTACGTTCCGTACATGATGGTCGAGGAGCTCAACGGATCCCCGATGATCGACGATCGGGGCCACCACTCGCTCTTCGCCAAGGCGCGTCTCCGGCCGGGCGTCACGCTGCCCCAGGCCGAGGCGGCCGTCGGGGCGGTAGCCGCGCAGCTCACCCGGGACCGCCTGGAGAACTGGGATCCGGCCGGGCAGTTCGTGCTGCTGCCGCTCACCGACGTGCTGCTCTTCCCGCCGCTGGACGTCTTCATCCGGGCGGCGGCGTGGCTGCTGATGGTGGTCGTCGGGCTGGTGCTGTTGCTGGCGTGCACCAACCTCGCCAGCTTCCTGCTCGCCCGCGCACTCGACCGGCGCAAGGAGATCGCGATGCGCCTGGCGTTGGGCGCGTCGCGCGGGTCGCTCGTGCGGCGTCTGCTGACCGAGACGACGCTGCTGAGCCTGCTGGCCGGCGGCGCCGGCGTCGGGCTGGCGGTCTGGCTGCTCGACCTGCTGGCCACCGCGGACCTTCCGCTGCCGACGCCGGTCACGCTCGACCTCCGTCTCGACGGGAACGTCCTCGCGTTCACGTTCGGCGTCTCGGTCGTGGCCGGCGCCCTGCTCGGTCTGGTGCCGGCGCTGCAGAGCACCCGGCCGGACGTCGCCGGCGCCCTCAGGAGCGAGAGCGCAGGGGGCGGCCAGCCCGGTCAGCTCCGGTGGCGCAACGCGCTGGTCGTCACGCAACTGACGATCTCGCTGGTGCTGCTGGTCGGCGCCGGGTTGTTCCTCCGCAGCTTTCAGCAGGTGCAGTCGGTCGACCCGGGCTTCGGCCGCGAGCCGACCGCCCTCATGACCTTCCTGACGCCGGCGACCCGGTTCACGCCCGACGAGGCGCGCGTCTACACGCGGCGCCTCCTGGATCGCTTCCGGGCGCTCCCCGGCGTCGAGGCGGTCGGCGCCATCAGCAACCTGCACCTGAACCCGCTCAGCACGAGCTCGAGCGACTTCAACGTCGCCGGGTTCGAGCCGCCGACGGACCACGGCGCCTTCTTCGCGGACCGGGCCGAGGTCGAGCCGGGGTTCTTCGAGGCGGCAGGCATCGAGATCGTCCGCGGGCGCAACTTCGACGCCGCCGACCGGCCGGACACCCAGCCCGTGGTCGTCATCAGCGAGACGATGGCGCGGCGCTTCTGGACGGACGGCGACGCCGTCGGCCGGCTCGTCCGGCGGCGCGACGATCCCTCTTGGCTCGTCGTCGGTGTCGCGAGCGACGCGAAGGTGAGGACGCTCGGCGAGTCGCCCCGCAACATGATCTATCTCCCGTACTCGCAGCGGTTCACGCCGTCGCTGACCGTCGTAGCGAGGACGTCCATCGACCCCGAGCGGACCGCACTCGCGCTCCTGACCGCCGGCCGCGATCTGGATCCCGACCTGTGGGTCCTCAAGACGAAGACGATGGACCGCCACCTGGCGCTGATGCGGCTGCCCCAGCAGCTCTCCGCCTTCGTCCTGTCGGCGTTCGGGGTGCTGGCGCTGGCGCTCGCTGCGGTCGGCCTCTACGGGGTGGTCAGCTACGGCGTCGCCCGGCGGACGCGCGAGATCGGCATCCGGAAGGCGCTCGGCGCCGACGGCCCCCGCGTCGTCCGGCTACTCGTCGCGGGTGGCCTCAAGCTGGTGGTCCTCGGCGGCGCGCTCGGGCTGGCGCTCGCCGTCGTCGCGACCCGCCTGCTCGGCGGGCTGCTGTTCGAGATCGACGCGCTCGACCCGCTGACGTTCGTCGGGGTACCGCTGGTTCTCGGCGTCGCGGCCGTCTTCGCAGCCTACCTGCCGGCCCGCCGCGCGAGCCGGGTCAGTCCCGTCGTGGCACTGCGGACCGACTGAGTGTGGGCGGCCCAAAGCGCCGCGCCGACCCAGCGGCCTCTTCAAGTCGAGGTCGGGTCCCGGCGCGTTGACGCCCGCACCGTCGTCGAGTACGTTGAGGGTTGATTCTGATGCAGGTCTTCATCAGTCATTCCCATTCGGACTCGCCGCTGGCCGCCCGGGTGTCCAGGGCGCTCCGGAAGGCCGGGCTGCAGGTGTGGGATCCGGAAGTCCACCTCCTCCCGGGCGACAACTGGCCGGCCCAGGTGGGCCGCGCTCTCGAAGAGTCCGACGCCATGGTCGTTCTCTTGACGCCCAACTCGATCAGTTCGCCGCACGTCAAGGCTGACATGACGTACGTGCTGGGTTCGAAGAGCTACAGAAACCGACTGATTCCTGTCGCAGTCGGTGGCCGGGAGCAGCTTCCGAGGGGCGAGATTCCCTGGATCGTCCGAAAGCTGCACTGGGTGGATCTGCCGAACCCGGAGAGCGCCGATCCCGAAGTCAAACCCATCGCCGAGGCGCTCCTCAGCCAGGCCTGAGCCCGCGTAGGTGGCGAGCCCAAGTGCCGACCGAGGTCTTCCGTAGCCTGAGGTCAAGGCAGCGCGAACGCCCAGAAGCCGAGCCTGGACGCGATGGCGACGTACTGCCGGCCCCCGACCATGTAGGTCATCGGCGAGGCTCTCCACTCCTGGTTGATCGGGACGTGCCAGAGCGGCTGGCCGTCATGCGCGTTCAGCGCGGCGAACGAGCCGCTGTTCTCCCCGAAGAACACCACGTCGCCGTCCGTGGACAGGACGCCGGAGAAGGTGCGCGCCACCCCGGACTGCGCATAGCTCCACACCGTCCGGCCGGTCTGGACGTCGAGCGCGCGTATGAACTTCTGGTTCGGCGCGCCGTCGGCGAGGCGGGTGGCGCCTCCCATCCAGTTGCGGCCGCGCTGCCATTCCTCGTCCGCCTTCGTGTAGGTGTTGCACGATTCGAGAGCCATCATGTAGAAGAGCCCCGTCCCGGGGTGGTAGCTCGACGACCACCAGTTGGTCGCGCCGTAGATCGCCGGGCAGGTGACGGTGCCCTCCTCGGTCGGTACGGACTCCGGCAGGACGTTGGGACGCCCGGAATCGTCGAGCCCCTCGGCCCAGGTCTGGTTGACGAACGGCTCGCCCAGCAGGAACCGTCCGTTGGTCCGGTCGAGCACGTAGAAGAAGCCGTTGCGGTTGCCCTGCACGAGCAGCTTGCGCGCGCGGCCCCGGAACTCCTCGTCGATCAGTAGCAGCGGCTCCTGCGCGTCCCAGTCGTGGGTGTCGTGCGGCGTGAACTGGAAGTACCAGACCATCTCCCCGGTGCGCGGCCGAAGGGCCACCACCGAGTTCGTGTACAGGTTGTCGCCCGGCCGGCGGTCGCCGTTCATGTCCGGGCACGGGTTGCCGGTCGCCCAGTAGAGGAGATCCAGCTCCGCGTCGTAGCTGCCGGTCAGCCAGGTGGCGCCGCAGCCCCGGCGCAGCACCTCCGGATCGCCCCACGTCTCGGACCCCGGCTCGCCCGGCGCGGGAATGGTCCAGAAACGCCAGGCCCGCTCGCCCGTCTCCGCGTGATAGGCGTCGAGGAAGCCGCGCAGCCCGGTGTCTCCCGCGCTGATCCCGGCGATGACGAGGTCGCCTACTACCAGGGGCGCCACGACCGCGCCGTAGTGCTCGCGGTAGTCGTCCATCTCGGTGTCCCAGACCAGCTCGCCGGTGAAGCGGTCGAGGGCGATGACGTGGGCGTGGTCGGTGACGCTGAAAACCAGGTCCTCGCGCACCGCGACCCCGCGGTTGAGACCGATGCCCGGGTCGCCGACGAGGCCCTCCGTGCGCGGCTGCGCGTAGCGCCAGATCTCGCGCCCCGTCGCCGCGTCGAGCGCGTAGACCTGGTTCACCGCGGTGATGTACATCACGCCGGTAATCACCACCGGCGTACCCTCGATCATCGGCATGTCGGGGATGGGATAGAACCACTGCAGCGCCAGCCGGCCGACGTTGTCCCGATCGATCTGGTCCAGCGGACTGTGGCGGTTCCCCGTATAGCTGCCGTGGTAGGACGGCCAGTCGACGTACGGCTCGATCACCGCTTCGCGGTAGGCGTCGCCCTCCCGGCGCAGCAGCAGGATGTCGCCGCCGGACGTCCGGAACTGCACGTCGAACCCGCTCTCGTTGAGGATGGTGCCTTCCAGCGCATCGCCCCCGGCGAGCGGAATGGACGCAGCTCGGGGACGCGGCGCCCGGGGGTCGCGCGCCGCGGGCGCCGCCGCGGCGGCCAGCTCCTTGAGGTAGCTGATGAGCGGCGTCAGCTCCTCGTCCGGGATCTCGAACCCGGGCATGCCCCGCGACGGCACCCCCTCGGTGATGATTCGCGCCAATTGCTCCGGCCCGCTCGCATGCAGCGTCACGAGGATCGACGCGGCCCGGTCGCTGCCGGCGGCATCGCCCCCATGGCACAGCGCACAGCGGGTCCGGTACGATTCCTCACCGTCGGCCGCGGCGAGACTCGGCATCGTGAGACATAGAACTGCAACGAGAGCTGAAATTCTCATGGGCACACGTCATGATACGTTGAGGCCGGAGACGATGATGGACCGAAGAACCCTGCTGAAGATCGGCGGCATGGGCCTGATCGGGACCGGGCTGAGCGGGTGCGCGGGGCGCTCCGCGTCCAGCGTTGCCCCGGCAGCGTCGAGCGCAGCACCGGGCCGGCCCCCGCTGCGGCTGGCGCCGGTGCGCGCGGATTGGGACCGGATCATCCGCACCACCGTGGGGCTGCGTCCCCACCGCCCGTCGGGATTCCGGCTGACGGCCGACCGGCTCGACGAGACCACGGTGATTCACAACTACGGCCACGGCGGGTCGGGCATGTCGCTCTCCTGGGGCACGGGCCGGATGGCCGCCGAGATGGCCCTCGCCCACGACAGCCGCCGGGCGGCCGTGATCGGCTGCGGGGCCGTTGGGCTCACCGCCGCGCGGCAACTGCAGCGGCACGGGTTCGACGTCACGATCTATGCCATGGCCGTGCCCCCGAACACGACCTCGAACATGTCGATGGCGGGGTTCACCCCGACGTCGGGACTCGTCGACCGCGACCTCCGCTCCCCCGCGTGGGACGCGCAGTTCCGTGAAGCCGCCGAAATCTCCTACCGCCAATTGCAACTGCTCGTGGGAAGGGGCTACGGCGTGTCCTGGATCCACCGCTACGAGCTGCGAGACGACGAGCCGCGCGCACCCGGCCAGGGCGCAGGGGAGGGGGACGAGGAGCCGCTGCTGCCGGCGCACCTGAGCACGGGCACGACGCTGCTGGGGCCGGGGGAGCATCCCTTTCCGACCCGCTACGCGAACCGGAGCATGCGGTTACGCATCGAGCCGTCCATCTATCTCGACGCCCTGGTGCGCGACGTCGTCGCCTTTGGCGGACGGGTCGTCATCCGCAGGTTCAGCGAACCGAGAGAGCTGGTGGAGCTGGACGAACCGCTCGTGATCAACTGCACCGGGCTCGGCGCGCGCGACCTCTTCCGCGACGACGCGATGGTCCCCCTCAAGGGCCAGCTCACCGTGCTCGTCCCCCAGCCGGAAGTGGACTACGGGACCTTCGGCGGCCTTCCCGGCTCGTCCCCGGCGGGCGGCCTCGGCATCCACATGCAGCCCCGCAGCGACGGCATCGTCCTGGGAGGGACGTCCGAGCGCGGCGAGTGGTCTATCGAGCCCAACCGGGAGGCGAGGGCGCGCATCGTGGGCGCGCATGGAGCGGTTTTCTCGGCGATGACGACCTGAGCTGCGCTCGACGAACCGTCGCTCGTCGGGTTGCGCAGTCGCCGCGTGAGCAGGTAAGCCACGCGGGCAGGTGAACAGGCAGGAGGCATCGAAATGAGGTTGCTGCAGCGCATGGCGTCGGCCCGCACGCTGTATTTCCGACTCGCGGTTTCCGCATTGCTGCTGTGGCTTGCGGCTCCGGTCGCGGCCCAGGAGAAGCACCTCGAGATACTCGGCGGCAAGCTCCAGGCGGAGCTGGAGCGCATCGTCGACGCATACGAGGGCGTCGCCGGCGTGCACCTTGTCGATCTGACCAGCGGCGACCGCTTCGGGGTGAACGACGAGCTGTCGTTCCCGCAGGCCAGCGCGATCAAGGTCCCGATACTGCTGGAGCTTTTCCGGAGAGCCGAGTCGGAGCCGGGCCTGCTGCGCCGCCGCGTCGACATCACTGACGAGGTGCGGACCGGCGGGAGCGGCGTGCTGCGTCATCTCACCGACGGCGGGGCCTCTCTCTCCCTGGAGGACCACGCGATCTACCTGATCGTCTACTCGGACAACACGGCCACGAACGTGCTCATCGATGCGCTGGGAATGGACGCGATCAACGCGCTCTCGGCTTCGCTCGGGGCCGGGCACACGCGGCTGGCGCGCAAGATGCAACGGCCGGAGGCGTCCGTGCGCGGCGACGAGAACCTGTCCACGCCCCGTGACGCGGCGCTGATCATGGAGCGGATCGCGAGTTGCGACCTGCCGATGAGCAGGACCGGATGTGCGCGCGTGCGCGAGATTCTCGAAATCTACAAGGGCGGACCCGTCCGGACCCCGGTGCCGCGGCAGGTGCCGATCGCCTTCAAGCCCGGCGGCATCACCGGGGTGTCCACCGTCTGGGGGTTGGTGGACGTGCCCGACCGCCCCTACGTGATCTCGGTGATGTCCAACTACGGGGGCAACGGCGGCGTGGTGGTGGAGGCGGTCTCGGCCGTGGCCTACGACTACTTCTCGCGCCTGTCGGGCATCACCATGTATGGCACTCGCGTCGACCCGGAGATCAAGCGGCGCGTGCAGGGGGCAGGACGCTAGTCGTCTTGGGTGCCGGCGCTCGCTATATCTTGAAATCTCGGATGCAGGCTCCGAATTTTCAATATAAACTGACCCCGTGATCGAGCGCGTCACCTATCTGCAGCATCTCGAGACCGCGCTCGGCAGGTCTCCGATCACCGCATTGTTGGGACCACGGCAGTGCGGCAAGACGACCCTGGCCCGGCAACTCGCCGAGACCCGGAAAGCGACCATATTCGACCTGGACTCGGAGCCGGACGTCCGCCGGCTTGCCAATGCGGAGCTGGTCCTGGGCGAGCTCGACGGGCTCGTCGTGCTGGACGAGATCCAGCACCTCCCGCGCCTGTTCAACGTCCTCCGTGTCCTGGTGGACCGGCCCGAGACGCGGGCGCGCTTCCTGATCCTGGGCAGCGCGTCGCCGGAGCTGGTGCGCGGAGTATCGGAATCGCTGGCGGGCCGGGTGGAGTTCGTCGAGCTGAGCGGATTCGACCTTGGCGAGACGGGCCTGGAGACACGCCGCCGGCTCTGGCTGCGTGGCGGACTGCCGCGATCGTACCTGGCAGCGTCGGATGACGACAGCATCGCATGGCGCGAGGGGTTCGTTCGCACGTTTCTGGAACGTGACGTGCCGCAACTGGGCATTCGCATTCCCGCCGCCGCCATGCGCCGTTTCTGGAGCATGCTGGCGCACTGGCATGGTCAGACGTGGAACGCGTCGGAACTGGGCCGGGCGCTCGGCGCGTCCGACAAGTCGGTGCGCGGCTACCTGGACCTGCTGACCGGCACCTACATGGTTCGCCAGCTTCAGCCTTGGTTCGAGAACGTCGCGAAGCGCCAAGTGAAGGCGCCGAAGATCTACTTTCGCGACACGGGTCTGCTGCACGCGCTGCTCGGCATCCCCGACGCCACGGCCCTGCTCGGTCACCCCCGCGCGGGCGCGTCCTGGGAGGGGTTCGCCATCGAGCAGATCCTGCGTGCGCTGCGGTGCCGCGACGCCTGGTTCTGGGGCGCGCACGCGGGTGGAGAGCTGGATCTGATGGTGGTGGAGCGCGGCCGGCGCATCGGTTTCGAGGTGAAGTTCAACGAGGCGCCGCGGGTGACGAAGGCGATGCGAACCGCCATGGAGACGCTCGCGCTCGATCACCTGTTCATCGTGTGCCCCACCCGCGAGGCCTGTCGGATCGACCACGGCATGACGATGCTGCCGGACACCGAGGTAGTCGATCTGCGTGCCCGGATCGCGGCTCTCTGAAGCGCTGGTGGAATATACCTGCGCGTACTTGCGCGTATGAACCCTCCGGCGGCATTCTCTGCTGCCGAGCCACGCGGATCGAGGGTCCATGGGAACGCCAGTGGTGTCTAAATCCGGCAAGAGGCAAATGAGTCGGGAACTCGCTGTCCGGCAGGTCGGCGGGCGCAATTGGACTGTCGAATGGAAGGGCTGGTGGCCGCATGATGAGGAATCTCGGTATGGTCGTGCTCTCGCTCCTCACCGGGGGCGTTGCGTTGATCGCGGCGGAGCAATCGTCGCCGGCGTTGTCGTGGGAGGATCACGTTGAGATCCAGGTCCTTTATGCGACGTATACCCACAGTCTCGACAGCGGCGACGCGGAAAGGTGGGCCGAGACGTTCACCGCCGACGGCGTGCTCCTGATGGTGGCGCCGGGCGACGCCGAGGGCGCGGGGCTGAGAATCGCCGGCCGCGACGCCCTCGCGAGGTTTGCGACAGGCGCCCACGCGGCCAACGGCGGGCACATGCGGAACTGGCAGAGTCAGGCGATGATCACCCCGACGTCCGGCGGTGCGGAGGGCCGGTGCTACTTGATGCTCTTTCGTACCATGGATGGTCCCGCCACGATCCAGACCTCGGGCGTATTCACCGACCGTCTCGTCAAGACCGCGGGCGGCTGGCGGTTCGCTCAGCGGACGCTCCGTGGGGACGGGCCGGCCCAGCGCTAGCCGGCCGTTCGTGTGGAGCGTTGATTGTGCCGGCGCCGCTCGGATACGATGCGAGATTCCGTGAGTCGCGCGCGGCGCCAAGCCGGCCCGGTTCGCGTCGGTCGGCCTTCGGCGGAAGAGCGTGACGGGTAATTCATCATGCGGAACCGACGAAAGCTCGCGTCGCTGCTTGCGCTGTTGTTGCTGGCGAGCGCCGGGCTCCAGGCCAACGAGCCCGACTCCCGCCTGCTGGAGTTGGCGCGGGCGGGTGACCGTGCCGCGGTTTCGTTCCTGCTGCAGCACGACGGCGTAGACGTCGACGCCGCGCAGGTGGACGGCACCACCGCGCTGCACTGGGCGGCCTACGGCGACGACGCCGAGCTGGCCGAGCTCCTGCTCGATGCCGGCGCTGATCCCGACGCCGTCAACCGGAATGGTTCCACGCCGCTCGCACTGGCCTGCGCCAGCGCCAGCACCGCCGTGGTCGCGCGACTGCTGGACGCGGGTGCGGACCCGCATCTGGCGCCGACCGGGGAGCCCCCGATCCTGACCTGCGCGCGCACCGGCCGCGTTGCCGCGGTCCGGGCGTTGCTTGCTCGCGGGGCCGACATCGACGCGCTGGACGCCTGGCGGGGCCAGACCTCCCTGATGTGGGCCGCCGCGGAGAACCACGTCCCCATCATGCACATGCTGCTGGAGGCAGGCGCCGCGGTCGACGCGTCCTCGACCGGCGGATTCACGGCGCTGATGTTCGCCGTGCGGCAGGATGCCCGCGACGCGCTGCAACTGCTCCTCGAGGCGGGCGCCAAGGTCAACGTGCGGATGCCCGACCGCGCCGCGCAGGCCGCCGGCCGCGCGCCCACGACCGGAAGCCTCTTGAGCATGGCCGTGACCATCGGCCACTACACGGCGGCGGCGATGCTGCTCGAGGCCGGCGCCGACCCGAACGCGAGCGACGGTCGGGGCAACGCCATCCTGCACGACCTGGTGCGGGCCCGCGCGCCGCAGCGCCGCGTGGCGAACCAGTTCGTCGATGCCACCGGGAGAGATCTGTCGCAGCTCGACGGCCTGGAGCTGATGCGGATGCTGCTGGCGCGCGGCGCAGATCCCGATGCCCGGACCGAGCCGGTGCCGATCGTGCACGAGCGGTGGACCGACAAGGAGATCTTCAGCGCAGGCCGGCCCCTCATGGACAACCGGGTCAACCTGGGCGGCGCGTCGCCGTACGTGCTGGCCGCCCAGGCGGCCGACGTGGAGGCGATGCGGGTGCTGGCCGCGCATGGCGCCGATGAGCGGCTGGCGACCTACGCCAACAACACGGCGGTGATGCTGGCCGCCGGGGTGGGGCACGTCGAGGGATCGCGGCGCTTCCGATCCGAGCAGGATGCGCTCGAAGCCGTCAGGAGGGCTCTGGAGGCCGGCGTCGACGTCAACGCGAGCAACGCGAACGGCCAGACGGCGCTCCACGGCGCGGTCTATCGGGCCGCGAACAGCATCATCCGGGAACTGGTTGAGGCCGGCGCCCGGACGGACTTCCAGGACGAGCTGGCTCGGAACCCGCTGGATCTCGCCGAGCGAGGATTCAACCAGGTGGCCAGCGTGATCAGGCGCGACAAGGCCGCGGCGCTGCTGCGGGAGCTGGGCGCCGAGCCGACTCCGGCGTCCGAGGAAGAGGCGGATCGTGCAGGCTCTCGCTGACGTCATGCGAGCTGGCTGGCGCACGGAGGTGATGATGCGGAGCGAACGGCGGGCCGGGCTCTTGCGACGCGCCAGCTTGGCGTGGCTGGCCGTTGGTCTGCTGGCTGGCAGTCTGCTGGCCGGCGTCGCTACGGCCCGGGCTCCGCAGGTCTCAGGTGCGCTCGCCGGGGCGGAGCGGGAAGGCCAGGCGGCGCCCGCCGCAGCGGTGGGTGAGGACGGCGGAGGACGAGGCACTGCTACCGCTGCGAACCACGCTGCTACCGCCGAGGACCACGCCGCGCTGGTGCAGCGCTACTGTGTGACCTGCCACAACGGGCGACTGCCGACGGCCGGTCTCGCTCTGGACGAGGTCGAGGTCTCCGCGGCGCACGTCGTCGCCCACCCGGAGTTGTGGGAGAAGGTGGTGCAGAAGCTGCGCAGCCGGACCATGCCCCCGGTGGGGCGCCCGCGGCCGGTCGGGGCCGCGTACAGCGCCTTCGCCTCCTGGTTGGAGACGACGCTCGACACGGCTGCGCTCGCGCGCGCCAACCCGGGACGCCCGCTGCTGCACCGGATGAACCGCACCGAGTACCGCAACGCGGTGCGCGATCTGCTGGCCGTCGACGCCGACGTCAGCGCGCTGCCCGCCGACGACTCCACCTACGGCTTCGACAACATCGCGGACGCCCTGGGGGTGTCGCCGCTGCTCATCGAGAGCACCGTCACGACGGCGCGCAAGGTCAGCCGGCTGGCGGTCGGCAGCCCGGCGATCCCGGCGGCGACGATCACCCACAAGACGCCCGAGGACCTGACGCAGGACTACCACCTGCGCGGCCTGCCGCTCGGCACCCGGGGCGGCGTCCGCGTCGCGGGGTTCTTCCCGGTCGACGCCGAGTACGAGATCCGCGTGCGGCTGCGGCGGACCGCGGTGGGCGCCATCCGCGGGATCGGCGAGGAGCATCAGGTCGAGCTGACCCTCGACGGCGAGCGGATCGCCCTGTTCCCCGTCGGCAGCGAGGATGCCTACCGGCCGATCGTCATCAACGAGCAGAACCCCGGCCAGACCGCCACGAAGGCGTTCACCGCGGACGAGTCGATGCGCGTGCGGCTGCCGATCACGGCCGGACGTCACGAGATCGTCGCCGCGTTCGTGGGCAGGCCCGCCGCGCTGTCGGAAGAGGTCGCGCGGCCGTTTCTGCGCAGCTTCGTGGGCACGAGCAGCCGGCGGGGGCTGCCGGACGTCGACCGGGTGCTGATCGCCGGTCCGTTCGGCGCCGTGCGGCCGGAGGACACGCCGAGCCGGCGGCGCATCTTCACCTGCCGTCCAGAGGGTCCCGCCGAGGAGCTGCCGTGCGCCCGCTCGATCCTCTCGCGGCTGGGTCGGCTGGCCTACCGCCGTCCCCTGGAAGCGCCGGAGCTCGACCGGCTGATCGACTTCTACCGGGAAGGCAGCCGCGACGGCGGCTTCGAGGCCGGCATCGAGCTGGCGCTGCGCTTCGTCCTGGCCAGCCCGCAGTTCATCTTCCGGCTGGAGGCCGAGCCTGCCGCTGTCGAGGCCGGCGCCGTCTATCCGCTGGCGGACCTGGATCTCGCCTCGCGGCTGTCGTTCTTCCTCTGGAGCAGCATCCCGGACGAGGAATTGCTGGCGGCGGCCGAGCGCGGGCGCCTGAGTGAGCAGGCGGAGCTGACGCGGCAGGTGCAACGCCTGCTGGCCGATCCCCGCGCGGCGGCGCTGGTGGAGAACTTCGCCGGGCAGTGGCTGTACCTCCGGAACCTCGGCAACACGCATCCCGACCCGCCGACGTTCCCGGACTTCGACGACAACCTGCGCCGTGCGCTGCAGCGCGAGACCGAGCTCTTCTTCGAGAGCATCATGGACGAGGACCGCAGCGTCCTCGACCTGCTGACCGCCGACTACACGTTCGTGAACGAGCGCCTGGCGCGGCACTACGGGATGCGGGGCGTCTACGGCGATCGCTTCCGGCGCGTGCCGGTCACCGACGAGGCGCGGCGCGGGCTGCTGGGCCACGGCAGCGTGCTGACGGTCACCTCCTACGCGACGCGGACCTCCCCGGTGCTGCGCGGGAACTGGATTCTCGAGAACCTGCTCGGCGCGCCGCCGCCGCCCCCGCCGCCGGACGTGCCGGACCTCGAGGACACGGGCAGCGCCGAGGGCCTGTCCATCCGCGAGCGCCTGACGCAACACCGCGCGAACCCCGCCTGCGCGACGTGTCACGCGCGCATGGATCCGTACGGGTTCGGGCTCGAGAACTTCGACGCGATCGGCCGTTGGCGGGGCACCGGCGCCGACGGGCAGCCGATCGACGCCTCGGACGTGCTCCCCGACGGGACCGCGTTCGACGGTCCGAGCGAGCTGCGGGAGGCGATCCTGCAGCGTCCCGGGACGTTCGTCGAGACGTTCACGCGCAAGCTGCTGACGTATGCGATCGGACGCGGGTTGGAGTACTACGACGCGCCTGGTGTGCGCCGGATTGTCGCCCGGGCGACCGATCAGGGCTACCGATTCTCGTCGATCGTCACCGGCATCGTCATGAGCGATGCGTTCCGCATGAAGATGAAGCGGCCCGCGCCGGACGAGGCGGCGGGCGTAGCGGCGGCGCCGTAGCCGGTGATCGGGGGAGCTTGACCGGTGGACCGGAGGGAGCGATTCAGATGGTGATTACGAAGAAGGCCCTGCCACGCCGGACTTTCCTGCGCGGGGTCGGGGCGACGGTGGCGCTCCCGTTACTCGACGCCATGGTTCCCGCCCTGTCGGCGATGTCCCGCACGGCGGCCGCCCCGGTGCGCCGGCTCGCGTTCTCCTACGTCCCGAACGGCGCGATCATGGAGCAGTGGACGCCCGCCACGCAGGGGACGGCGTTCGATCTGCCGCCGATTCTCGCGTCCCTGGAACCGCACCGCGACCGGCTGGTCGTCCTGTCGGGGCTGGATTCGCGGCCGGCGGAGGCGGCCGAGGGCGAAGGCTCCGGAGACCACGCGCGGGCCAGCGCGGTCTGGCTGACCGGCGTGCATCCCAGGCGCACGCAGGGGGCCGACGTTCGAGGCGCGAAGACGATAGACCAGATGGCGGCGGACGAGCTGGGCCGGGAGACCCAGTTGCGCTCGCTCGAGGTGGCGGCCGAGGACTTCACGGCCGTCGGCGGGTGCGACATCGGCTACTCCTGCAGCTACGTCAACACGCTGTCCTGGCGCACGGCGACGAGGCCGCTGCCGATGCAGACCGACCCGCGCGTCGTCTTCGAGCGCCTGTTCGGCGAGGGCCTCGGTGCGGAGGAACGCCGTCGGCAACTCGGCCGGGACCGGAGCATCCTGGATGCGATCGTCGGCGAGGTGAATCGACTGCGGCCACGGCTCGGCGCCGCCGACGCCGCGCGCGTGCACGAGTACCTGGACAGCGTCCGCGACGTGGAGCAGCGCGTCCGGAAGGTGGAGGCGCGCGTGGGCGAGCATATCGAGCTGCCGGAGATGCCGGTCGGCGTGCCCGAGCTGTACGACGACCACGTGAAGCTGATGTACGACCTGCAGGTGCTCGCGTTCCAGACCGACGTCACTCGGGTCAGCACGTTCATGCTCGCGCGCGAAGCGTCGACGCGCACCTACAGCCACATCGGCGTGCCCGACCCGCACCACGCCATCTCGCATCACGGCAACGCGCCCGACAAGATGGCGAAGCACGCGAAGATCAACACGTACCACGTCAGCCTTTTCCGCTACTTCCTCGACCGGCTGCGGGCGACGCCGGACGGCGACGGCACGCTGCTGGATCATGCGCTGCTGCTGTACGGCGGCTGCATCAGCAACGGCAACTTGCACCTCCACAACGACCTGCCGGTGCTGCTGGCCGGCGGCGCGGGCGGCCGGCTGCAGGGCGGGCGTCACGTCGTCTGTGCGGACGGGACGCCGATGACCAACCTGCTGCTGTCGATTCTCGACAAGGTGGACGTGCACCGCGACCGCCTCGGCGACAGCACGGGCAGGCTCGGGGAGGTCTAGGGCACCCGGCCGGACCCTCTTCGAAGGTCGTCAAAGATAGCGGCGCGCCCGGTGCGGGCCGGCGCACCGTCCATACGGTGGCCGGCCTCGCGAGCGGGAAATACGGCGCTCAGAAGATCGCGATCGGGTTGAGCGGCGACCCCGTTCCGCCCTCCACCGGGATCGGCCCCGCGGTGAGCATGAACTCCCAGCGGTTCTCCTGCGCCGCCGTCTCGGCGAGCGCCTCGAGGTCCATGTTGTCGAAGATGTTCGTGCCGAAGCCGGCGATGAGCATCGTGTGGACGGGCTGCGTCACCCCTTCGACCAGCGACGGCATCACGTCGGTGGCCGCGTCGCTGCCGACGAAGGCGACGCCGCGCTCCTTGATCCAGGGCAGCACCGACGCGTGCAATCCGGCGCTGTTGCCGGAGATCTGCCACGGCCCGAGCGCGGCGCGGCGCGCCCAGCGGCCGGTCCGCACGAAGATGACGTCGCCCGGCGACACCTCGACGCCCGCCATCTCTTCCCAGGCCTCGATGTCCTCGGCGTAGATCGGCGTCTGCGGCTCCAGGTAAGGCACGCCCTTGAGACGCGCGAAGTCGAGCAGGATGCCGCGGGTCACGATGCCCTGCTTCAGGTTCTGGATGCCGAGCTTGCCGCATCCGTCCGGCGAGCTCGCCGACGGCGGGACGTCGTTGTACATCCGGTCGTTCCACAGGAAGTGGCACAGCGAGTCGATGTGGCTGACGCCGTAGCCGTGATAGGTGAACTCGTAGGTGTCGCTGCGCAGCGTCCGCCCCATGGTGTGGTTGAACGCCGCGTCCGGGTTGTCCGGGGCCTCGTCCGGCATCGGGTTGTGCGACAGCGAGACGGTGATGCCGCGCTGCACCAGCGCCGCCGCCGCGCGCGTCTTCTCCGGCGTGATCAGGTTCATCGTGCCGAGCTCGTCGTCGGCGCCCCAGCGGCCCCAGTTGTTGATTTCCTGGAACATCGCGTCGAACTCGGCGACGTTGCGGGGACTGCGCGGCTCCTGCGTCTCCACGGTGACGGCGGCGGCGAAAGCGGCCGCGGCGACGAGTGCGACGAGCCTGAGAATTGCCGTGCTGGACCTGCGTGTCATCTGCGTGCTCCCCGATACGGGTTCCTGGTGATATGTCGACGCGGGCATTATGCCCTCAACCGCGCCGGCCGTGCGGACTACCAGACCAGCAGCCGACGGCTCGTCGTCGGCGATCCACAGGCTTCGAACCAATCGATGCCCTCGGAGACCAGGTCGAGCTTCAACCGGTACCGACCCGGCGCGTCCGGCAGCGGTATCTCGATCGGGACGTCCGTGGTCTCTTGCGGCGCGATGGTCGCCGGGAGCCAGGCGCGCGCATGGTCACGGTCGGTTACCGCTCCGTTGGACGTGCAGAGCTGGGCGCCCAGGCGTACGAGCCGGCGGCCGTAGGTCGCCTGGGTCGGGAAGGGGCGGCTCGACAGGTTGCGGACGCGTGCGCGTAGTCGGAGCCGGGAGCCGCGCCGCCCGACCAGCGGAAGTCTCGGCGCCACGGAGTGCAGATCGATGCGGGCGCGCTGAGTCGCTCCGGGGATGGCGTTGCCCAGGTTGTTCTCGTCCCAGATCTCGTGCCGGATCGCGGCATGGTCCGCTGTGCCCGGCGCAAACCGTCGCGAGAACGCCGACTCGGGGTGGTCGGTGATCTCCCAGGTCAGTCGGTCGACGCCGATCTCGTCGGCCAGCTTCCGGGCGTGGCGCATTTCCTCCGTGCTGTCGTTCCACTTGAACAGGATGTACCGCCAGTTGATGAAGGGCAGGTCGCGGCCGGCGCGCCGCTTCTCGCGCGTCATTGCCCGCATGGTGTGCAACGCGGCGTCGAGCCGGCCGCGCCGCCGATACCGTGCGTAGCTCTCCGGGAAAGCACCGTCCACCGAAAAGGTGACCTCGTCTATGCCGGAATGGACAAGCCGCGTGGCCTGCGCCTCGGTCAGCGCCAGTCCGTTCGTGCTGGTGTAGAGGTAGATCCGCGGAAACCGCTGCTTGATGTACTCGCACATCTCGACGGCCCGCTTGTGCAGGAACGTCTCGCCGTAGTTGAAGAAGTCGACGCGGTCGAGGGCCAGACCGGCTTCGTCGATCACGCGGGTGAAGAGGGCGAAATCGAGCATCCCGGCCTGGCGCGTGCGTGTAATGCCGGTCTCGGGCGCACAGCAGGCCTCGAAACAGGAGATGTTGCAGGCCGCCGTGCACTCGACGTAGAGCCGGGACGGCAACGCTCCGGCGTCGACCGACCGGACTACGGGAGCGTCGTCGTCAGCCAGGGGCAGCTTGAGCGGACAGTCGCCGCAGAACCGGGAGCCGCCGGTGTTGAGGGCGGCACGCAGGTCCCGGACGTTCCCGGCGTTCCAGATCTCCGCCACGGTCTGATCCCGCGCGTCTCCCAGCACTCTCCGGACATACGGGTCGGCGCATCCGCAGGACGACGCGGCCGTCGCAGGTCAGCACGAGGGTCGTCCACGGCCAGGAACAGGAGAACCGGGTGGCGAGATGATTGAGCGACATGGATGCGCAAGTGGTAGCTTAGCAGCCGTTGCCGGACGCATGACCACCGTCGCGGCTGCCTCGATGTCTCAACGTAGAACGACGTCACGTGTCCGATCGACTGCCGACGGTGGGTTCCCTTCGGGTTCGGGCCGCGATGCATGAGTACTGGCGGCGGGCCGCCCGGAGCGTCCGCGCGACGTGCGACTGGCTGCGGCGGATGGGCGCCGCAGGGGCCGGTCCGCCCATGGACGGCCGGTTGACCGTCGCGGTCGACGTCCGCGCGTTCTGGGAGCCGCTGACCGGCGTCGGCTGGTACCTCTTCGAGCTCCTGCGGCATCTGGCCGATGCGGAGGGACTGCGCCTGCGACTCTACGGTCCGACGCTCTTTCCGAATCCCGATGCGCCGGGTCCGGTCGTGGAGCCGCCCTGCGGTCCGGCCATCGAGATGGTCGCGGGCCTGGCGCCGCCCGGAACCTGGGGCCGGCGCCGCAGCGTGCTTCGCGCACTCCGCCTGGTGGAGCCTCTGGTCTTCGCCTTGCAACGCAACGCCGTGCTCTTCGCGCCCAACTTCATCCTGCCGCGGGCATTTCGGCTGGCCCGCGGCGCGACCGTGGCGACGGTCCACGATCTCGCGTTCCGCCGGCTGCCGTGGACGGTTCGCGAGGAGACTCGCGCCGCGCTCGATGCGCAGTTCCATCGCACTCTGGCCCGCGCAAGCGCCGTGATCACGGTGTCGCGCACGGTCCGCGACGAGCTCCTGGCGGCCGAGGCGATCGGGGCGGCGCGGGTCACCGCGATTCGTCACGGTCCGGGGCACCTGTCGGCGCGGAAGGGCGGTGCGCTGCCGGCGTGGACTCCCGAGCGCTACATGCTCCACGTCGGCACCGTCGAGCCGCGCAAGAACATCGAGCTGCTGCTCGAGGTGTGGGAGGCCTGGGTGGCGGAGGACCCGGCGGCGCCGGCGCTCCTGCTGTGCGGCCGCCGGGGCTGGAAGAGCGACGCGCTGCACGAGAGGTTCGACCGCGCCGCGGCGGCCGGCTGGTTGCACCATCCCGGCTACGTCGACGACGACGCGTTGGCAGCGCTCTACCGCCGGGCGCTGGCTGTCGTCTGCCCGTCCCGCTACGAGGGCTTCGGACTGCCGCTGGTCGAGGCGCTGGCGGCCGGGACACCGGTCGTGGCGAGCGACATACCGGTGTTCCGGGAGGTGGCCGGCGAGGCGGCCGTCTTTGCTCCGTTGGACGATCCCGCCGCCTGGAAGCGGGTACTGGTCGAGCTGGCGTACGACGAGACCATACGCGGGCGCCGCTCGAGGCTGGGACGCGAGCGGGCCGCCGTGTTCGACTGGTCGACGACGGCCGCGCGGACGCGTGAGGTCCTGGAACGGGCAGCAAGGGATGCATGAGCGGTGGATGGGAGCAGCCGGCCGTCGGTTCGGAGCCCGACCATGGCCGGGCCTGTAGTATTGGCGGCAAGGGAAGCGGCTCGATCGCGGGGCGGCGAGCCGGAACGATGGAATCAGTGACGAGGCGGGCAGCGGTGCTGGCGGTCGTGGTGGGGCTGATCGTCGCCTGCGGGCGGGGCGGTCCCGCCGAGGACTACGTGCCGCTGCCCATCGTGGCCGTGGCTCCGGAGCTGTTGGACGACGAGGAGGAGACGCGGCGCCATCTCAACGCGTTCCCGATGGAGGCTTACGAGCAGCACGACGTGGCGGGCGTCGGCCGCTTCTTCATCGACAATCCCTCGGACATGATCAAGCAGGTCATCGTGGCCGGCAACGCGTGGGAGCGGCACCAGGTGGGGCTCTTCGAGGAGCATGTCGAGCCGGGCTCGGTGGTGGTCGAGGTCGGCGCGCACATCGGCAGTCACACCGTGTCGATCGCGCGCCTGGCGGGTCCCTGGGGCCGTGTCTACGCCTTCGAGCCGCAGCGGAAGATGTACCGGGAGCTGTACCACAACCTCGCGCTGAACGGCATCACCAACGTCGTGCCGCTGCGCTACGCGGCCGGGGTGGGGGAGACCCGCATCATCGAGATGAACCTCGCCACGCCCGGCAACGAGGGAGGCACCGGCGTCGGGGCCGGGGGCGACCGGGCGGAGCTGCGCAGCCTCGACAGCTTCGGGTTCGAGCGCGTGTCGGTGCTCAAGATCGACGTGGAGCACTACGAGAACGAGGTGCTCGCGGGCGCCGTCGACACCATCCGCCGCAACCGGCCGGTGATCCTGATCGAGATCATGGGCGGCGAGGACTACGAGACGGCGTCGCCCGAGGCGCTGGAGCGTATCCATGGCACGTGGAAGAGGCTGGAGAGGCTCGGCTACACCGTGAGGCCGGTGTTCAAGCACGACTACGTCGCGCTGCCGGGCGACTGACGTCCTTCGGGCGCCAGGCTCTTGCGGGCGTGG
The DNA here is from genome assembly GCA_965222905.1 of Vicinamibacterales bacterium. GTDB lineage: Bacteria > Acidobacteriota > Vicinamibacteria > Vicinamibacterales > UBA8438 > WTFV01. The sequence continues at coordinate 3,298,880 of OZ244976.1, forward strand.
ATTGGCGTAACGAGAGAGCACATGACGAGGGAGGTCACCGTGAAGCTGAATCACCTGATCCTGACGGCGTGCGTGGCTGCACTTACGGCTGGTATCGCCATCGCGGCGGTCGGCGTCCGGGCTCCGTTCGAGGAGGCGGCAGCGGCCCAGGAGGAGACGTTCACGCCGCACGTCGTCACGCCCGAGGACATCCCGTCGGGCATCCACGAGGATTCCTGGGCGCGGGTGCCGCGCATCGCACGCGAGTCGCTCGACGCCGACGGCCAGCGGGCCTACGACGTCATCGTGAACCCGGACAGCCGCTACGGCAGCGGCCTGCGGGGCCCGATCGGCATGTGGATGAACAGCCCGCCCATGGCGGAGCACCTGTTCCCGGCCAGCAGCTACCTGCGCTTCGGCGCCGACGGCAACCGGGACCAGCGGCTCGCCGAGCTCGCGATCCTGACCGCCGCCCGCGCGCTGAACAGCCAGTACGAGTGGTCCGCCCACGAGCCGGCGGGCCGGAACGCGGGGCTCGAGGAGGAGATCATCGAGCTGCTCCGGTGGGACACCCCGCTGGCCGATGCCGGCGAGCTGCCGGGGCTGAACGAGCCCGAGCGGACCATCGTCCGCGTCGTCCGCGAGCTGATCCGCGAGCCGAAGCTGAGCGACGAGGCGTTCGAGGCGGCGCAGCGGATCTTCGGCAACCAGGGCCTGATGGACATCGCCGGCCTGATCGGCCATTACACGATGGTCAACTACACGCTGAAGGCGTTCGACGTGCAGCGGCCGCCCGGTAGCGAGCTCACGCTTCCGATGCTCCCGTGAACGCGGGGGGGTGCACGGTGTCGGGGCGCCCTTCCGCAGACCGCGGGAGGGCGCGCGTCGCGAGTTGTGCAGGCCGGGCGCGTTGACGTGCGCATTGTGGCGGCGGCCGGCGTCCAGTCTTCGCCGGGGGCTGAACATCCCGCCCGGGGTGGGCAACTCCATGCGGGCGCGCCCGCCAGCGAGGGATTTCGGCGGGCGGCCCGGCGCGGAACGGGTCGGAATCTGCCCGTCCTTCTCTAGAAGAACCGTACCGAGTAGTTCAGCCGGACCCCACGGCCCATCTCCGGGGCCAGATCCTTGATGAACGAGGTGTGGTTGCGATAGAGCGCGTTCGTCAGGTTGTAGCCCGTGAAGGACAGGATGTGCGCGGTGTGCTGCCGCGGCCAGACGTAGGAGGCGCGCAGGTTGACGATGGAGTAACCGTCGGTCTCCGTCTCGTCCCGGAACACGTCTGCCTGCTGCCCCGCGAACTCCAGTTGCGGGCTGAGCGTGAATCCGCCGTAGGGGATGTCGAGGCTCAGGGTTCCGCGCAGCGGCGGGATGCGCGGCAGCGGTTCGCCCATCGACGTCAGGGTCGCATCGACGTAGCCGATGCCGAGCGTCGCCCAGGCGTTGCCGCCCAGCAAAACGCTGCTCCTGGCGTCGAAGCCGACGAAGCGGCTGTCGCCCTGGAGGAAGTCCAGAACCGGCAGGTTGTCCGCCAATTCTCCGGTGCGGTCGCCGAAGATGAAGTTGTCGATGGAGTAGACGTAGCCGTTCAGGTTGCTGCGCACGCGGTCCGTCTGGTGGCGGAAGCTCACGTCGATGCCGAGCGTCGTCTCCGCTTCCAGAGCGGGATTGCCCACCTCGAAGGCGAGATTCCCGACGTGCGGGCCGAAGTTGTAGAGCTCCTCGAGCGCCGGCGCGCGATGCGAGTGGGTGAGGTTGGCGACGAAGGCGCTGTCGGCGCCGACATCGGCGTGCAGGCCGACGGAGGCCGACGCACCGAGGAACTGCCGGTCGCGCGGGTCGGGCGCCTCGAGGTGGCGTTCCTCTTCCTCGTCGTCGTGGTCGTCCTCTTCCTCCTCGTGCCCGTGGTCGTCGTGGTCGTCGTCGTCCATGTCGTGGTCGTCTTCCTCCGCGTCGTGGTGCTCCTCTTCGTCCTCGTCGTGGTCGTCGTGCCCCCCGACGCGCTCCGCGGTCCGGTAGTCGTTCTGTTCGATGCGGCCGCCGAACTGCAGCCGGACGCGTCCGAAGTTGATCTCTTCGTAGGCGAAGGCGGCAAAAGAAGCCTGGTCGGTCCGCGGGGCCAGCGCCTCCGCGCCGACCGCCTCGAAGTCGCGGAGTTGGGTCCAGGCCCCGAACCTGCCCGAGAAACGGTCCGTCTGCTGCTGATCGACATCGGCCCGCAGGATGTAGGTCCGGTTCGTGAACCGCGTGCCGATGCTTTCGATGCTCTGCTCGACCTCCAGCTCGTCGTGGTTCCAGTCGACGACGTTCAGCGCGACGCGCACGCCTTCGATGACGCTGTTGCTCAGGTTCCGCAGGCCGATGTCGAAGCGCCCGACGCGGCGGTGTGACTCGAGATCGATCTCGATCTCTTCTTCGTGATCGTCCCCGTCCTCGCCGTGGTCGTCGCCGTGATCGTCGTGATGACCGTGGAACTCGTCCGCGAACGGCACGCCATAGCGGCCATCCTCCACCGTGAATCCGCCGCTGGCGAAGAACCGACCGCCGAACCAGCCGAGACCGGCCCGCGCGTTCGTCAGCTCGGTAGCGGAGTTCTCGATGGTTCCCGCGGGCGTGTCGTAGTCGTCCGTGCGCCGCATGCTGCCGCCGCCCCAGACGAGCACGTTGTTCCGCGAGAACTGCAGGCTCGCGGTGGTGCCCGCCTCGGCGTTCGCGCTGCCGACGTTGGCGCCGAACTGTGCCCGCGTCCCCTCGAACAGCGACTCGCGGTAGCTCTCGTGGGGCGTGATGACGTTGACGAGGCCGCCGACCGCGTTCGACCCGTAGAGCAGCGTCGCCGGCCCGCGCACGATCTCGATCCGCTCGGCGCCGTTCGGGTCGATCGTGATGCCGTGGTCGCCGGACTGGCTGGACAGGTCGCCGGTGCGGAGCCCGTCCTCGAGAATGAGCACCCGGTCGCCGTCGAAGCCGCGGATGACCGGCCGGCTCGACCCGGGGCCGAAGCTGCGGCTCGCAATCCCGGGTTCGTTCCGCAGCGCTTCGCCGAGGCTGGCGGCCGACTCTCTCGTGATGTCGAACGAGTCCAGGGTGGTGACGGCGTTGAACGCCTCGAACGTCGTCTCGGTCCCGCCCACCGAGGCGGTCACCGTTACGTCCTCGTGCACGGGCGAGAGGCCGAGCACGAAGTCCACTGTCGCGTCCCCGCCCGGATCGACGGTCACCATCTGCCGCCCGGCGGTCAGGTGCTCGCGTTGCGCAAGTACCTCGTAGGAGCCTGCCGGCACGCTGTCCATCTCGAACATCCCCTGCTCGTCGGTCAGTGCGAAGTCGCCCGTGCCGACAACGAGGACCACCGCGCCGTGAACGGCACCCCCGTTCTCTTCCAGCGTCACGGTGCCGCGCACCGCGCCGTTCTCCTGCGCCACTACCCTGGTTGAAGCGCCGGCGGCGGCCACGGCGGTCACCGCGAGACATGTAGCAATCAATCGGTACATCGATTTCCCTTCCCGAGTTCCCCAACTCTTCACGAACCTGTTCCGGTCGCCCTCGTGCGATGCGGGCCGCGCGTGCAGGGCATCCCCTGACCACGTCAGGAGACAGGATCCCGAACCCGGCGTCGGACGAGGAGCCCGAGCGGTCCGGGAGAGACGGCACTCACGCCCGGCGCACGTGCTCATGCAACTCGGGTGCGCGCCGGCTCGACGGCGGTCGCGACACGACGAACGAAATCAGCGGGTGGCGGGAACTAGGCGGGTGGGGCGCGGGCCGGGAGGCGACGGGTGTGACCGGATGCGATCCATCCGGCGGCGGGAGCCTGCTCGAGCGGCTCCGGGACGTCCGTCAACCCGACGTGCAGGGATCCGGACAGTTGGGCGGCAGGCTGGTGTCGGAGCTGGCAGACCGCGCAATCCTGATCGGTTGCGTGCTCCTCGTGCCAGGTGGCCGCGGCGGATGTAGCACCGACCAGCGCTATCGCCAGGATGGCGATCCAGACGCGCCAGCCAGGGCTACGTCGTGCGAGCCCTGTGTGCATGGGTCCTCCTGTGACCATTGAATCTTCAACGCTAGCAGAGACCGCGCGGGGCGGCAAGGGCGGGCGGCTCACGGCGACAGGTCGACGCCGACCGGACAGTGGTCGGACCCGGTCACGTGCGGCCAGATGAAGGCCCCGGTCCCCCGCCGCGCCGCGGAAGGGGACGCCAGCACGTAGTCGATGCGCCACCCGACGTTGTTCTCGCGGGCGCCGCCCCATTGCCGCCACCACGTGTAGTGGCCTGCCTCGCCGGGATGGAGGGCGCGGAACGTGTCCACCCAGCCCGCGTCGATCCAGCGCGTCAGCTCCGCGCGCTCCTCCGGCAGGAAGCCGCTGGTCTTCGTGTTGGCGGCGGGCCGCGCGAGGTCGATCGGCTCGCGGGCCGTGTTGTAGTCGCCGATGACGAAGACCGGCCCTCGGCGTCGCAGGGCTTGCAGCCGGTCGAAGAGCGCCGCGTAGAAGTCCAGCTTGTAGGGCACGCGGCGGTTGTCGCGGTCTCTGCCGCTGCCCTTGGGGAAGTAGACCGACGCCACCGCCAGCCGTCCGAAGCGGGCGATGACCAGGCGGCCCTCGGCGTCGAAGCGCGGCTCGCCCAGGGCGGTCTCGACGCGGGTCGGCGGCTCGCGGCTGTAGAGGGCGACGCCGCTGTAGCCGGCTCGCTCGGCGGGGGCGAAGGTCGCATGCCAGCCGGCCGGCGCGCGCACTTCCGGCTCCAGTTGATGCTCGAACGCGCGCACCTCCTGGAGGCCCACGACGTCGGCATCGGAGTCGGCCAGGAACCGGAGAAAGCCCTTCCGAGCGCAGGCGCGCAGGCCGTTGACGTTCCAGCTCACGATGCGCATCGCGTCACGGGCTCAATCCTGCTCCACGTCGAAGGCCACGACGTTGCGCGCCTCGCGGCTGAACTCGACACCCATCAGGTGGATCGCGCGCCCGGACGCACGGTGCTTCTCCGCGTAGTCCCGTTCCTTGAGTTGGGCCAGGGCCGACCCGGTGCCCGCCTGCTCCACGACCTTGAACTCGAACAGATACACGGCGCCGGAGAACCGTACGGCCATGTCGAGCCGGCCGCGGCTGGTGCTGTCCTCCACGGCTACATCGAAGCCGAGCGCCGCGAACCAGGCGTAGAACACGCTCGCCCAGTACCCCTCGTAGCGGGCGATGTCGTTGTTCGTGTGCCATTCGTAGGGAATGCTGGCGAAGAACGCCCTCAGCAGCGCCTCCACCCCGGCGAAGTCCTTCGTCTCCAGCAGCCGGCCCAGCCGTGAGCCGTCTCCCGTTCGCCGCGACGCGCTCGGCGCCAGCGTGCTCAGCAGGCTCTCGTTCAAGCCCCGGCGCACCTCGTGGTTCGGGTAGCCGAGACGGTAGAGGGGCGTCCCGTCGATGTCCTCCTCCACGCCCCGGATCGTCAGGTAGCCGGTCTGAAACAGCAGCGCTTCGGTGGCCATGTCCTCCACGTCGAACTTCGACAGCAGGGCGGCGCTGGCGCGGAGCCCTTCGAGGTCGGGGGTGGCGATGCCGCGCTTGACGAGCGTGTCCACCAGGAATTTCGGCGTGGCGGTCTCGAACCAGTGCGCGCGGAACCGGCGGCTGCGGAACAGTTGGAGGATGCCGAAGGGGTTGTACAGCGTCTCCCCGCCCAGCCAGTCGTAGCCGTTGTACCACTCGCGGATCCGGTCCCGGTCCAGGCCCGGCAGCTCCGGCGCGAACACCGCGTCCAGATCGGCGTCGGTGTAGCCGCAGATCGCCGCGTAGTCCGGGTCCAGAGTCAGGTCGATGAGGTTGTTGAGGTCGGAGAACAGACTGACCTTGGAGAACTTGCTGACCCCGGTGATGAAGGTGAGCTCCACGTGGGCGTCGCAGGCCTTGAGCGTGCCGTACAGGCCGCGCAGGTCGTCGCGGTTGGCCTTCGCCGTATCGGGCTCGTCCAGCGCGTCCAGGATCGGCTTGTCGTACTCGTCCACCAGCACCACGACGCGGCGACCGGCACGCTCGTGCAGCGCTTCGAGCAGGCGGCGGAAGCGTATCGCGGCACTGCCGCTGCCCGCTTCGACGCCGGTCCGCCTGCCGATGTCTTCGAGCTGCGCCGTGGCACTCTCCTCCAGCATGCCACGCTTCCGGAAGTTGCCCCCGCTGAAGTCCAGACGCACCACCGGGTGGCGCCGTGACCAGTCCCAGCCGCCGTCGTGGACGGCCAGGCCGCGGAACAGCGCCTCGCTGCCTTCGAACAGCTCCTTGAGGGTGTCGACGAAGAGGCTCTTGCCGAAGCGGCGTGGGCGGGAGAGGAAGTAGTGTTTGCCGTCGTCGTCCCCGAGTCGGCCGGCGTAACCGGTCTTGTCGACGTAGTAGCAGCCTTCCTCCCGGATCTGGCGGAACGTCTGGATGCCGATGGGCAGCCGGCGCTTCGGCATGATTGAACCCTACCACGCGGGCGGAGCGGGGCGGAGCGGGAGTTCATCACGGTGGTACCATCAGTGACGGTGCGCGAGGCGCTCAGGAATGGGGCGAGCGGAAGCACCGTCATCTGCCGGGTCGCATTCCGCGAACGCACCGGGATCCGGCAGCTCGTCGCCGTGTTGATGGAGCCGGCGCCTGAGAGGTGAGCCCATGAAACCGTCGCGCGCCCCCCAGATGTTCATAACGTCCCTGCACATGCGCCATTGGCGCAACTTCCGGGGGCCGGTGGACGTGCGCCTGCGCCGCCGCGCATTCCTGATCGGGCCGAACGCCTCCGGAAAGTCCAACGTGCTCGACGCCCTCCGGTTCCTGCGGGACACGGCGGGACACGGTTTGAAGGAGGCGGTCCGGTTGCGCGGCGGCATGGGCGAGATTCGCACACTACAGGCCAGGACGCCAGCCGGCCTCAAGCTGGCGGTTCAGGTGGGCACGGACGACACACCGCACATGTGGACGTACAGTCTCGGGTTCCGCAACCATCCGCAGAAGCATCTGCCCGTGGTCATGGAGGAAGAGGTCCGAAAACAGGACGAACGGATTCTCAAGCGGCCCGACAAGGCGGACAGGAGGGACCCCGAGCGGTTGGCGCAGACCTACCTGGAGCAGATCGTCGTGAACCAGGACTTCCGGGAGCTCGCCGAATTCCTGAAGTCCATCCGGTATCTTCACATCGTGCCCCATCTGGTGCGCGATCCGGAACGGTCCATCGGCAAGCACGACGATCCGTTTGGCGGCGATTTCCTAGAGAAAGTCGCCTCGACACCGTCCAAGACGCGCGATGCGCGGCTGCGCAACATAAACAAGGCCCTGAAGATCGCCATTCCGCAGTTCGACAGTCTGACACTTCAGCAGGACGCAGGGGGGCGCTGGCATCTGGAAGCGCGTTTCAGCCACTGGCGGCAGAGCGCGGCGCGTCAATACGAGCGTTCGTTCTCGGACGGCACGCTGCGCCTGATCGGGTTGCTCTGGTCCCTGGCGGAAGGGGGTGGCCCGCTGCTGCTGGAAGAACCCGAACTCGCCCTGCATGATGCCCTGGTGCGACACCTGCCGCGCTTCATGGCCCGGATGCATACGAAGTCCGGCCGGCAGGTACTGATCACCACGCACTCCGCGGCACTATTGGCCGACGCGGGAATCGGCCTCGACGAGGTCCACGTCCTCGATGCCGACTCCCAGGGAACGGAAATCAAGGTCGGCAGAAGCTACCAGGACGTTCGGGCCATGGTGGAAAAAGGCGGGTTGTCGATTGGAGCCGCACTCCTGCCCAAGGCCGCGCCGGCTAACGCCGATCAGTTCAGCTTCGACTTCTGAAGCGCCACGATGAGTCACGGACACGTACCCGTGTCGTTCGCGGTGGAAGGCATCGTCGATCAGGCGGTCGTCCTCAAGCTCTTCGATGCGTCGGGCGTCATTTCCGGCACGCCGTACGTTTGCGACGGGATCGGGAACCTGCGCCAGCGATTCGACGGATTCAACGTCGGCGCCCGCTATTCTCCCTGGTTCGTGCTCTGCGACCTCGACCGTCGCGAATGCGCTCCCGAACTGCGCAGCCGCCTCTTCGGAACACCGCAGACCGAGGGGATGGAGTTGAGGGTCGCCGTCCGGGCGATCGAATCATGGCTGATGGCGGACCGACAATCGTTCGCCAACTTTCTCGGCGTTGGCGTGAAGTGCATTCCTCGCGAGCCGGAGCAGGTCGCCGACCCGAAACACGCGGTAGTCGAGCTGGCTCGCGAATCCAGCAAGCGTGTCATCCGTGAGGGTCTCGTTCCTTCCGAAGCCGGTGGTCGTCGCATCGGCCCTGCCCACACCGACGAAGTGATCCAGTACGTCCGCCGCCGGTGGTCGCCGGACCGGGCGCGCTCTGCATCTCCCAGTCTGGCCCGCGCGTTCGAGCGATGCGAGACGTTCTCGCGGCGGGGAGCGTGGTCGTAGCTCGACTCGCCGTCCGGCAAGCCCCTCACCGCGCGTCTTCGAGCAACCACTCCCAGGCGGTCTGCACTTCGGTTCCGGCGGGCGACTCGGCGGGGAATCCGTCCTGGGTCAACGTCAGCAGCCGCCTGCGGGCGCGCGGGAAACGCTTTCCGGCCTCCGCGAGCTCCCGACATTCGCGCGCAGCGGTGGATGGATCCGATGCATCGGCGCACACCTGGATCAGCTCCATTTCCCTCCCGCGCCTCGGGCCAGGAAGTCCACTTCGTAGCCTGCCGGCGTCCGTACGTAGGTCACCTCGAATCCGCGGCGCTCCAGCTCCACCAGCACTGCCGTTTCCAGGGCGTGTCCCAGGTTTGCGCGGCCGGTGCGATCGAAGACAGGGATCAAGCCCGGGTCGACGGGATACGCCTTGCGCGGATTGACCATGCGCTGGCGTTCCGACGTCGATTCCATCCAGACGATCCGGACGAGAAAGCAATCCTCAAGATATCCGAGGAGTTGATGAAGGGTGTCCTTCGCGATTGGCAGGCCTTGTGATTTGAGCGCCGAATGAAAACTTCTCGATGCTGAACATTCCTCCTGCGTTCCCCAGCAGATGCCTCACGAGCCAGCGCAGAGCTGCCACGTTGCGCACCTCGTGCCGCTCGACGACGTCGCGCAGCATCGCGACGTCCACGTAATCTCGCAGGAGCTGATGTCGCGACGCCGGGTCCAGCCCCTGCGCTTCCGGAAAGCCGCCGGCCGTCAGCCAATCCAGTAGGGCGCGCTCGAGCCGCGCTCGTTCCCGGCCCGTCACGACGGCAGGATCCGCGGGGCAGGATCGACCCTGGTGCCGTAGTAGCGCCTCTTCGAAACTGAAGGGATGAATCAGCACCTGCCATGCGCGGCCGCGGAGAGCGGTCGCGATTTCCCGTGACAGGAGCGCAGCGGACGATCCGGTGATCAGCACTTCGGTGCGTTCGGCATCCAGGAGTCGCCGGACGAACCGTTCCCAGCCGGGAACAACCTGAATTTCGTAGAAGTGCCAGATCACGGTCGCCGTGTCGTCGGCGTTGGGGAACTCGCGTTCGTATTCGGAGATCAGCAGATCGAGATGGGTGATTTCAAGGTCTGCGAAACGCTCGTCCTCGAACGAGAGGCAGGGAAGCCGTTCTCTGGCGGCGCCCAATTCGATTTGCTCGCGGCGGGGCTGATGTACGAACGTGGTCTTGCCGGCCCGGCGCATCCCGACGACGGCCGTGACCTTGCCGGGAAACCGTACCCGGCCGAAGACACGACGACGCGTGAACTCGGGCAGGGGGTTCCGCAACGAGTCGGCGAGCTGCTCCCTGAAGGTCTGCCGCAAGCGAGGGAGCACGGCGTTCGCCATCTCGAATTATCCTTGCAAGAAGGAGAATTCTAGGCCCAAGTATCTCCTTTTCAAAAAAGGATAAATTTGCGCCTCGTCGGTCGCGGCTCGACGGCGGCCTCCGGCGCGATCCAGGCGGGCGTGGTGACGGGGGTAGCGGCGAGGGTTCACTTCCAGCATGGCTGCCCCGGTCCGAATCCATACGTGCGGTTCCGGTCGGGGCCGAAGGCGAGCCGCTCCGCCTCGCACCAGCGCGCGTCCCGGAGACTGTAGCGATTGCCTGCAAGGGCCGCGGAAGCGTCCGGCCACGCCAGCGCGACGTTCCAGAGCGGCCACCGGAACCGCTTGCTGTTCCACCTGTAGCCGTAGACGGCCGTCGAGCGCGTCGCAAGTCGGCCCGCTCGCACCTCCGGCACGGATACGAGCGCGGAAACTCCCATCAAGGCAAGCCACTCGGTCCACGGTTCGCAGCGCTTGTCGTTGGACGCGCTCTGTGGACGGCGTGCGCCCTGCGCAGCCAGAGGACTCCACCGAAACGACTTGCCCCCCCTGGTCAGAGTTCTCGGTCCTACCAGCGCACGACGGAGATCGTCGAAGGAGAACGCCTTCGCCTGCGCTGTGGTCGACCACTCGAAGATCGACTTGAAGCCGCTACGTCCTCCCGAGACGAAGTCCATTTCCGAGCGCCCACCGGGCGAGAGGAGAGCCACCACATGCGATCGAAATGGTTCGCCCGCGGACAGGAGGAGATCCTCGCGCTGATCTTCCGACAGCTTGTTCAGTTCGGCGGGCCAGTTGCCGCGAAAGTTCCCGCGCACGCTCACGAGACGGTCGACGATGCCGTCGATTCCCAGCGTGGTTGTGAGGCGCGGTTGTGTCCCTTGCCACCGGAGACGCGCATCCTCATCCGCAACGTCCAGCGCTCGCAGCACGCCGAGGGTCGCGAGATAGTCGCCCGGCACCAGACCATTGAGCGCCGTCAAGGCCGTTTCCATCAGCGGCGTCGTTCTCATTACCTCCGCTTGGCGCGAATGCAGCGGTTCGCCGCCCACAGGCGCAAGCTCTCCTCGGTTCTGGGCTGCCACCTGCCGGTGGTCGCTCAGTTGTACGATGGCTTCCAGCCACGCGAGTCCAAGCCAACCGAAGCGTTCCTGAACGGACCGATACCGGGCAGGCGCGCGTTCGGCCTCCGAATGCGCCAGTTCGTCATCGAAGGTGAAGCGGAAGAGTGGGTCCTTGACGCGTGCCACGCCGCGTGCGGCACGAACGAAGGGGCGCGCCCAGCCATGGTGGCTTGCGACGAGGTGCTCGACGAGATCCGAGTCGTCTGCGGTTTCGTGCAGCCCGTGTCGGATCATCAGTTCGACCGACAGCGCTTCGTGCCGCTCACCCTTGGGGTAGTCGGACAGTGCTGCTCGACGGCGACGCTCAATCCAGCTATGTCCGCTCTGAGCCAGGGGCTCGGCATCCGGCGTCCGCCCGCAGAGTCGCTGGAAGCGATCATCGAGCTTGCCTATATCGTGCAGTCTTGCGGCCAGCTTGAGGTCTTCGATCATCGTCGGCAGCAGACCGAGCCGTTCGGCGACGGCACGGGTACGCGCCGACACCCCGTTCAAATGACTTTCGAGGCGCACGCGCCGGCGTTGGAACGTCGGTCCATCGTCGTCGGGCTCGATTGGCAATTCCGATACGAAGAGCCACCGGCGGCCGAGGTCCAACCATGTCCAGGCCCGAAGAATGGACCGCGACGCGTCCTCTGCGATCCAGGCGTCGACCTGTTCCGCTACCGAAGCGTCCTCCTGTACCGGGGGCGCTTCGTGGAACTGGAACTCAAGACGCCGATGCTGGCGCATGGCTGCGGAACTGATGTCGGACACGCGACCGGCCGAGCCGTCGAACGTGCCGTGGCGGCCGATGCCGCCATAGTCAGTAGGAACCACCACGGTGTCGCCGACCTTGATGTTCTCGGCCGTCTCGGTGTCGATCTCGGCCCCGATCCGGATCGCCTCACGCTTGCCCAGCCATTTGCGGAGTTCACGAAGTGGAACCGCGGCCGCTTCCAGGCTCGAGGGGGGAACGGCCTTCAACAGCGGTTTGAGGAATGCGTGGTCGGTTGCAAGATCGAGATCGCGCCAGATCACGTGAGCCTGGTAGTCCTGTTGCACGCCGTGCAGGAAGACCGAGACGTCGTACGCGGGGCCGTCCGCCCGGTTCTGAGACCACAGGTCCAGATACTCCGCGAGCAGAAGCGGCGCAGATATCGGGGGACGCACGCAGCCCTCGGTAGGATCGGGCATGGCCCCCGGTGAACACCGTAGCTCCGAGACGTGCGCCAGCCACTTGGCGGTTTCGATCTCGTATCCGCGGTAAACGGGACAGGACTGCTCCTCGGTTTCTGGATTCTTGAAGCTCCTGTCGGCCTGCACAATGACGCACGAAGCATCGGTGCGTTCACCACGGCGGTTCACCCTGCCCATGCGCTGCACGAGCGCATCCCAGGATGCGCACTCGGAGATCATCGCGTCGAAGTCCCAGTCGACGCCGGCTTCCACGCACTGCGTCGCCACGACGAGTGTCGGCTCGCGATCATCGAGTCGGCTCTCCACGGCGTCGAGGATCTCCTGGCGATCCAGCGGACGCATTCGCCCCGTTACGAGGAAGAGCTCTCGGTTCAACGTCCTTCGGCGCTCTGTCGCCTGAGCCTTCGTCGCCTTCTCGTACCAATCGATGGCCGTACGGACCGTGTTCGTGACCAGGAGCACACACGGCGCGTCGATTGTCGGGAGGATGTTCTCGATGCGATCGTCCGACCAGCGCACGGTCTTTCGAGCGGACAGGCGCGGGACGAGCGCGGGGTCGTGGCGGTCCTGGGATTCGAGGCCGAAGCGCACCCTTGCTGCTGTCGCGGCCGGTGTAGCGCTGAGCTGTACAACTTGGCGGCGCGGAGCGATGCCCCGTACGGGTTCCAGGTGCTCCAGGCGAGTGAGGGTGTCCAGGAACGGCCCGGCGAGATGGGCTTCGTCCAGCAGAAACAGCGTGTCCTGACCGACCAGGCCGGCCTCGACGGAACGCATGCGCGGCGTCACGCCGTAGCCGCGGAGGAGAAGCCGCGAACCGATCTGGTCAACGGTGGAGGCGACTATCTGGACCTGATCCGCTGACCGGCACCACTGCGGATCGGTCGGGCAGGCGCCACGGAGCCTGATGCTGCTCGCAGGCTCGGGACTGAGGCTCGCGAGGGCGTTTCGTACCGGAGCAAGTTCGGCCTCGGTCTCAATCCGCTCCAGAAGCTGTTTTCCGTGCCTCCAGGCTTGATCGACCAGGACACGCCGGTCGACGATGAGGATGATGCGGCGGGGGTAGATGCCGAACTCGCGTTCGTGCGCGGCCGCCGCCAGCGCATAAATCCCGATGTCTATTGCCGAGGTCTTTCCGGAGCCTGTCGGCAGGTCGAGTGCATCGGGCCATCGTCGGTCGGCGAGTACCTGATTCGCGAGGCGCGCCTGCCAGAGATAAGGCTCTACACCGTGGCAGATCTCGAAGAATCGGGCGAAGTCCGGAAAGGTCACGGCAGCGCCTCTACGGGTTCCATCAAGCCGTACCCGAGATGCCGGCCCGCCCCCACGACGATCGGTCCGTCGATTGCGTCAGGGAACAGTACGCGTGCATGAACGACGGGGCGGCGGTGCGGACCTCGAACAGTGCGAGCGCTCGGGCTCCCAATCGCGAAAGGGGTATTCGATGCTTCGATCTCGGTCGGAGTGGGCAGACCAGCCTGGAAACAGGCGAGCGCTATCTCTGCGGGAATGCGATTCCAGTCGTCGCGGTTCCACTCGCGGCGTCTTGCCACGTGGCGCGGGAGCTCCATCGGAACGACCGTCTGCCAGACGGTGGCGGCCCGGCACCATCGTTGGTCGGCGAGCGTGCGCCGCGAGTCCGCCGGCCCGAATGACAGTAACCACCCTCCCGTGGCCTTCAGTTCTCCGCCCCGCGCAAACCATGCCGCGATGATGCGTTCCACGTAGGCTCGTTCGGACTCGTCGGTGTTCGGTGGGAAGATGAACGAGACGCCCAGCACGGAACCGATTGCGTGGCGGAAACCGACGTGCGGCAGCGGGCAGAAATGGAGATGCGACCTTCGCAGAGGAGAACCATCCTCGTCACGACCATCGAGGATGGGACGCAGGGGGAGTTGCTCGGCTTCGGCCACGGCGACCAGCGTGCGCCGAAGTTGGGCTGCGAGTGCCGGTGCGTGCTCGACCGGCCAGTTCCCGCGGGTCAATCCGACGGTGATCATGCGACCCGGCCGCCGACTGTTGCTCCAGCGGTAGGCTCGCCAGTCGCAGGGGAGCACGCGGCCGGGGATGAGCGTGTCAGACGCCGCGAGGGCACCGACGATGCCTGACATGGGGACCCGAAGCATCGTCGTTCCGAGGGTCGAGGGCCGCCACGCCGGGCCGTGCAGGTCCGCGCGTCGCCCTACCTGCATCGCAACGAGGCTCTCGGCCGAGCCCAGCCTCGTGCAGCGGCGGCAGAGATCGCGCAATGCGTCCTCGTGCTCCGCGGTGGCGTCAACCTTCCAGACGAAACTGACGGGGGCATCGCCGACGTACCGGCTGGCCCGAACTTTCCGTGCTCTTGGGAGCGTCGGCCGCTTGCCGCCCTTCTTGTCCCAGGTCGGAACGTTGTTCATCGGAAGCCAGGCTTCGTACGTCTCGTCCGGAGCGTCGAGAGGGGCGACGATGCGTGGCGCTTCCTGGGCCTCCAGCCACTCGATCACTTCACGTTCAATCTGCTCGCGGTCACCCTCGTACCACGCGGCGACAAGCGCGTAGAGCAGGCGCACAGGATGCGGAGGCCATTCGGCCGTCGAACTCGGCGTCTGGGCGACGTATTCACCGCCAAGAAACCGAACGGAGATCTCCAGCATCAGGATTCGCTTCGCCCCATCGCCGCGACGAGATTCTCATGAACCGTGAGGTCAATGGGCTCTCTGCGATACGAGAGCTCGGCGGACGAAAAACGACCGAGCGCTGCCTCGACGACCTCCAGCGCCCGCTCGACGGTAATGCCGGCAAGCCCTTCGTCTGCCGCATCGTCGCGGCGGACTTGCCAGCCGTCTGTTCGTTCGCAAACGAGATCGCACTCGCTACGCAGATGTCCACCGCTGCGATGAAGCGCCGCGAGGCCGAGAATCCCGAGCGCAGCAAGAAAGACGCGTGCCGCGTTGTCCTTGTCGCTGCCACCGAACCCGATCTTGCGGAGAACCCCGAACGAGATGACCGATCGTTGCTCGGCGTACCGCATGGTGACGGAAAGCCGCGGAAACTTCTCCAGGGACGGCGGTACCACGCCCAGCCCCTGGTCGACGAGCTTCTTGGTTCCGTCGCCAAGGTCCGCCTTGTACGAGGAGGGCAGGCCCATGGGATCCAGACGACCGCCGGGTCGGTTCATCCTGAACGCGTCGATGGCCACGATCTTGGACCAGACAGCCTTCTCGTGACGGCCCTGCCAAGCATTCGCTGCCGTGCCGGAATGCGAGTCCCAACCACCAAGAATGAGAATCAGAGGCGCGTGCTCCAGAAGCGCGCGCGCATCCTTACGGCTTGCCTCACGGAGCTGCTTCGCGATCTCGGATTTCTTCCATTCGGTGCCATTCGTCAACTTCGCAGTGCCGACTGCCGCGTCGTATACGCGGTGCGGTAGCTCCAGATCCGTCAACGGGCCGATGCCAGGAACGTCCATTTGATGAAGTGGAAGCTCAAGCTTGTCGGAGTGCACGAGTTCAAGAAGCGCTTCTTCGATTCGATTGGCTTGTGATGCCGGCGAATCGAGAAGACACGTCTTGACCGTCTTATAGTCGTCGAGGCCGACGAGGCGGCGTTCGGACCAGACGTATCGGGGTCCCTTCTCGTCTCCCGCCGCCTGCGCGAAGGTCGGCGGC
This sequence comes from Vicinamibacterales bacterium, assembly GCA_965222905.1. Taxonomy (GTDB): domain Bacteria; phylum Acidobacteriota; class Vicinamibacteria; order Vicinamibacterales; family UBA8438; genus WTFV01. The sequence continues at coordinate 3,314,573 of OZ244976.1, forward strand.
GCCACGGCGTCACCACGTCCACCTAGCCCCTGAAGCTGCCGTGTGATCGAGAGGCCCCGGACAGCGGAGTCCGCCATGAGTTCCGACAACGTGTCGAGCGAGAATTCCATTTCGTGAATCTCCGCCGAGGTGAGGTGCAGGACGGCCCGTCCGATTGCCGACGTCGGGCCAGGTATGCAGTTGAAACCAAGGGTCAGCCGATCAGAAAGTCGAGCATCTTCAGGAGGACCGCACCGGCGCAGACCGCCAGGTACGCCCTGATCGTTATGCGTCGTTAGAATTGCCGCAGGGCGTCTCTCAGGTCGTCGACAGGCGCAGAAGCCTCCCCGACTGTCATTTCCATCTGATCGGTCATGAACGCCCGCCCTCTGATCGATTCCGCTGTGCCTCGAACGCCTGTTGCGGCCCGCGAATCCGGTCTGGCGCACAGCCTCTGGCGAACCTCGGCGACTGTCTCCGGATGTACTGAGATTCCTTCCTGACACCGAAAATGCCGCCGGTCCGGGCGCCGAGGCCGGTTCGGTATGATTGATACGAGGAAGGCGCAGCACATGAACCTGCAAGCGGCTATCGAACCCGTCCCGATGGCGTCCGACAGCGACGGTACCATCCGCATCGGCGGCACGCGCGTTACGCTCGACAATCTGATGGCTCACTTCGACGCGGGCGCGACCCCCGAGGAGATCGTGGAGCAAATCGACACGTTGAGCCTCGCCGACGTATACCTCGTTCGCGGCTACTGCCTGCGCCATGCCGACGACGTGCGGGAGTACCTTCGCGAACGTTCCGAACGAGCAGATCGCATCAGAGCCGAGATCGAGGCCGAGTCCGGTTCCGTCAGCTTCGTTCGCAACATCGTCGCCCGCGCCCACGGGCGGTGAGTTTCCGTGCTGCGTTTTCTCGCGGACGAGAACATCGAAATCGCGCTCGTGCAGGCAGTTCGGCGCGATCCTCGGATGGACATCGTGCGGGCTCAGGACGTGGGGCTGTCGGGAGCCGATGATCCTGCTGTGCTCGCATGGGCCGCAGAAGAAGACCGCCTCGTCATAACGCACGACGCCAACACGATGCCGCGTCATGCACGTGAACGCGTGAACGCGGGATTGCCGATGCCCGGCGTTATCGAAGTACCGAAGCCGTTCAGAGTTGGGCGGGTCGCGGAGGAATTGGTGCTGTTCGCCTTGTGCAGCCACGAACGGGAATGGGACCAACGCGTTGTGTACCTGCGAGGGTGAGCGATTCTCACAGCGCATCCCTCCGCGTGCCGCGCGAGCGCCACGAAGCCCGCGCGGCGCGCACATCATCAGCCCTCCTTCTCCTCGTACTGCTCCCGCAGCTTCGCGACGATGGACGGATCGGCCAGCGTCGTCACGTCGCCGAGCGCCTTGCCGGCGGCGATGTCGCGGAGCAGGCGGCGCATGATCTTCCCGGAGCGGGTCTTCGGCAGGTCGACGGTCCAGAGGATCTCGTCCGGCTTGGCGATGGCGCCGATCTTCATGGCGACGTGCTGCCGGAGCTCATCCACCTTGGCGTCGGACGACTGGACGCCTTCCTTCAGGGTGACGAACGCGCAGATCGCCTGCCCCTTGATCTCGTGCGCCTTGCCGACGACCGCCGCCTCGGCGACCTCCTGGTGATCGACGAGGGCGCTCTCGACCTCCATCGTGCCGACCCGGTGGCCGGCGACGTTCAGCACGTCGTCGACGCGGCCGAGCAGCCAGAAGTAGCCGTCCTCGTCCACCTTCGCGCCGTCGCCGGTGACGTAGGTCTCGTGGCCCCAGCGGTTCCAGTATGTGGCGACGTAGCGGTCGTGGTCGCCGTAGATGGTCCGGAGCATCGACGGCCAGGGGCGGGTCTGCACCAGGTAGCCGCCTCCCACCTCGACCGGCTGGCCGCTCTCGGTGACGATGGCCGGCTTCAGTCCCGGGAACGGCCGTGAGGCGGAGCCCGGCTTGAGCTTCGTCAGTCCCGGCAGCGGGGTGATCAGGATGCTGCCGGTCTCGGTCTGCCACCAGGTGTCGACGATGGGGCAGCGGTCGCCGCCGACATGGTGGTGGTACCACATCCACGCCTCGGGATTGATCGGCTCGCCGACCGATCCGATCAGCCGCAGTGTGCTCAGGTCGTGCTTGGAGACGTGATCCGGGCCCCACTTCATGAAGGCTCGGATGGCGGTGGGCGCCGTGTAGAAGATGGTCACCTTGTGGCGCTCGATCATGTCCCAGAAGCGGTCACGGCCCGGTGTGTCCGGCGCTCCCTCGTACATGACGCAGGTGGCGCCGTTGGCGAGCGGGCCGTACACCAGGTAGCTGTGCCCGGTCACCCAGCCGATATCGGCGCTGCACCAGTAGATGTCGTCCTCCTTCAGGTCGAACACCCACTTCGCCGTGATGTAGGTCCCCGTGAGGTAGCCGCCGGTGGTGTGCGCGATCCCCTTCGGCTTGCCGGTCGTGCCTGACGTGTAGAGGGTGAACAGCAGGTCCTCGGCGTCGTTCTCTCGCGCCTCGCACGTCTCCGGCACCTGCGCCATCAGCTCGTGGTACCAGTGGTCACGCCCCTCGACCACATGGAACGGCGTCTCGAGCCCCTCGCGTTTCACCAGCAGCACGGCTTCGACGCTCGACGCCCCGTCGAGCGCTGCGTCCGAGATCTCCTTGAGCGGCACGACGCCGCCCCGCCGGAAGCCGCCGTCGGCGGTGACGAGCAGCTTCGCCTGCATGTCGTTCATCCGGTCGCGGAGCGATTCGGCCGAGAAGCCGCCGAACACCACGCTGTGCACCGCGCCGATCCGCGCGCAGGCGAGCATCACGATAGGCAGCTCCGGGACCATCGGCAGGTACACCGCCACCCGGTCGCCATGGCCGACGCCCAACCGCTTCAGCACGTTGGCGCATTTCTGCACCTCGACGTGCAGCTCGCCGTAGGTGAGCGTCTTCTGATCGCCCGGTTCACCCTCCCAGACGATCGCCCGCTTGTCGCGCCGGCTGCCCAGTGCGTGGCGGTCGACGCAGTTGACGCTGGCGTTGATCTTCCCGCCGATGAACCACTTGGCGTCGGGCGGCTGCCAGTCGAGGACGGTGTCCCACGGCCGGCTCCACTCCAACTCGCGGGCGATCCCGGCCCAGAACGCCTCCGGATCGGCGTCAGCCTTCGCGTAGATGTCCGGGTCGTTCATGTTGGCGTTCCTGGCGAACTCCTCCGGAGGCTCGAAGACGCGGTCCTCGGTCAGCAGCGCATCGAATCCATCGGTCGGTTTGTCGTCGGCCACAGCGTTCTCCTCTTCGTCGGCAACCGGTCTCATCTGTCCGCGGCGAGCCCGTGGCGGGCTCTCCCGACAGCGCAGCCGATCATGATAGCCGCTTCGTTGCCACCAGCAAGTTACGTGTCCTGCCGTCCGCCGTCATCACGTAGTCCCACAGCACGGCCTCGCGCTGGAACCCGATCTGCCGGAAGAACGACTGCGCGGCGGTCTGGTCGAGCGTCATCCGCGCCGTCAGCATCTGCAGGTTCAGCGTGCGGGCGATCCACTCCGCCTCGTCCACCAGCAGGCGCGCCACCCCGCGGCGGCGGTGGCGCGGGGCCACCTGGAGCCGGATCTCGCCGAGATGGCGCGTCCAGCTCGTCTGGTTGTGGAGCAGGCTGGCCTCGCCGGCCACCGTATCGCCGTCGAGGGCCAGCACCGTCTCGGTGCGGCCGGTCTCGATGTAGTGCGCCCAGCGCTCCACGACCCCCGGCTCGGTGATGTTGGTCCGCAGGTAGAGCAAGTCGTCCGGATCGAGGCCGCGGGCGAACGCGAGCACCGCCTCGAGGTCGGCGCGCGTCATCAGCCGCAACGTCACCGGCCGCCCGTCGGCCAGGGTGACGCTGCGGGGGTATCGCGCCCGAACGGCGGCGGCTCCGTTTCCGGCCGTTTCGGGGGCCATCACCTGCTTCCGCCGTACTTCGCCTTCGCCTCCTGGCGCCGCGCGTGGAGGATCGGCTCGGTGTAGCCGCTCGGCTGCTCGCGCCCCTTGAACACCAGGTCGCAGGCCGCCTGGAAGGCGACGCTGTCGTCGAAGTTCGGCGCCATCGGCCGGTAGTTCGGGTCGCCCGCGTTCTGCCCGTCGACCACCGCGGCCATCCGCTGCAGCGTCTCGCGCACCTGCGCCTCGGTGCAGATGCCGTGGTGCAGCCAGTTGCAGATGTGCTGGCTCGAGATGCGCAGCGTGGCCCGATCCTCCATCAGCGCGATGTTGTTGATGTCGGGCACCTTCGAGCAGCCGATCCCCTGATCCACCCAGCGCACGACGTAGCCCAGGATGCCCTGGGAGTTGTTGTCCAGCTCCTGCTGGATCTCCTCCGGCGACCAGTTCGGCTGCTCGGCGCGGGGAATCGTGAGGATCTTGTCCAGGTCGGCCCGCGGACGCGACCGCAGCTCGGCCTGCCGCGCCCCGACGTCCACTTGGTGATAGTGGGTCGCGTGCAGCGTGGCGGCGGTGGGCGAGGGCACCCAGGCGGTGTCGGCGCCCTGCTGCGGATGGCCGATCTTGTTCCGCAGCATGTCCGCCATCAGGTCGGGCATCGCCCACATCCCCTTGCCGATCTGGGCGTGCCCGGGCAGACCGGTCTCCAGGCCGACGTCGACGTTCCAGTCCTCGTAGGTGACCATCCAGTCGGCGGTCTTCATCTCCTTCTTGCGGATCATCGGCCCCGCTTCCATCGCGGTGTGCATCTCGTCGCCGGTGCGGTCGAGGAAGCCGGTGTTGATGAAGAAGACGCGCTCCCTGGCGGCGCGTACGCACTCCTTCAGGTTCACCGTCGTCCGCCGCTCCTCGTCCATGATCCCGATCTTGATGGTGTGGCGATCGAGGCCGAGGACGTCCTCCACCTGCGCCAGCGTCCGATCGCAGAAGGCGACCTCCTCCGGCCCGTGCATCTTCGGCTTGACGATGTAGATCGAGCCGGCCCGGCTGTTCTTGCCGCTCTTGACGTCGTGGACGGCGATCAGCGACGAGATCAGCGCGTCGAGGATCCCCTCTGGCGCCTCGTTGCCGTCCTTGTCGAGGATGGCGGGGTTCGTCATCAGGTGCCCGACGTTGCGGATCAGCATCAGGCTGATCCCCGGCACGGTCACCGTCGAGCCGTCCGGCCCGGTGTACTCGCGCGCGGGGTTCATGGCGCGGTCCACCATCCGGCTGCCCTTCTCGAAGCGGTCGGTCAGGTCGCCCTTGACCAGGCCCAGCCAGTTCCGGTAGGCGAGCACCTTGTCCTCGGCGTCCACCGTCGACACCGCGTCCTCGAGGTCCATGATCGTCGTGGTGGCCGCTTCCAGGATGATGTCGCGCACGCCGGCGTCGTCCGCCTTGCCGACCGGGTGCGCGCGGTCGATCCGGATCTCGATGTGCAGGCCGTGGTTGAGCAGCAGGACGGCGGCCGGCGCGGCCGCATCGCCGCGGTAGCCGGCGCACTTCGACGGATCGGCCAGGCCGGTGGTGGAGCCGTCCTTCAGGGTGACGGCGAGGGCGCCGTCCGCCACCGAGTACTTCGTCGCGGCAGCATGGCTGCCCCCGGCGAGCGGCGTCACGCGGTCCAGGAAATCGCGCGCCCACGCGATGACGCGGGCGCCCCGGACCGGGTTGTACTCGGCGGTACGCTCGCAGCCGCCGTCCTCGGGGATGGCGTCCGTGCCGTAGAGCGCGTCGTACAGACTGCCCCAGCGGGCGTTGGCGGCGTTGAGCGCGTAGCGCGCGATCGTCAGCGGTACGACGAGCTGCGGCCCGGCTACGGTCGAGATCTCCGGATCGATGTTGGCCGTCGTCGCCGAGAAGTCCTCGCCCTCCGGCACCAGGTAGCCGATTTCCTGAAGCATCGCCTTGTACTCCGGCAGGTCGATCGGCTCGTCGTGGTTCTCCCGGTACCAGGCGTCGATGCGCCGCTGCAGGTCCTCGCGCTTGGCCAGCAGCTCGCGGTTCCGCGGCGCGAGGCCGTGGACGAGCCGGTCGAACCCCGACCAGAATGTCTCGCGAGACACGCCGGTGCCCGGCAGCGCCTCGTCGTTGATGAAGTCGTAGAGCTCCTTGTCGACCTGCAGTCCGCCGGCAGCAATCCGATCCGCCATGCCTTCCCCCTGCTTCCTGGTTCCACGGGCGCGCCCCGCGGCGCGCCCGGCAGGGGTGATTCTACTCTGGTGGTGGGGAGCGGGTCTCGGTCTACCTCTTCTCATCGTGCCCCGAAACGCTGCGTTCGGTCCGGAACGTCACGCCGACCGACCTGCCTTGGGGGTCGGTTCTCACGCGGCGGTGTCGGGTCGGCCGACCGTGATGCGCTCATGCGGGAACCAGCGGGAGAAACTCCGGAGCAGTCATCGGATCGTGGTGCTTCCAGGACCCGTGCATTTCGATCAACACGCGCTGCCTCGACGGTGCCGACCGGGGATTGACCCGGACGACCTCGGCTTCGTACGTGCTCGGCGACTCGGCCATCGCCGCTGCCAGATCACGCACGAGATAGCGGGGCGCCCATCCGATCATGTGGTAGTCCGTTGTCTGGATCTGTACTGCCAGTACGGTCGCCGGGTTGTTCAACTCGATGGTCAGTTGCAGTCTTTCGCCCTGTCTCAGGCTGTCGACCCGACGCTGCCCCGCCCGACTCACATGCCGCCGGCCGTGCAGGAAGAAACGACACGAGAATTGCCCGTCAGCGCCCTTCACGAGCCTTGGAAATACTTCGTACGCGTCCGTCACGCGGTAGCCGCCGCTCACGGTCAGAATCTCGATCTCATCCGCCCGTTGATGGAGGTCGAGTTCCCGCAGGTAGTCTTCCCGATCCGGTCGGGCGGAAGACATCAGTCGGTTCCTGAACAGAGAAAAAAGATGTGGAGAGCGGTAATCCTGCGTCAGGTCGGGGAATTCCCACAGCGGAACGAACTGCGCCATCTCACGCGCCTGCCCCACGCCGCCGACATAGCGAAAACGATAGAGCGGGCGTTCGACGTCAGCGTCCAGTCTGCCGATTGGAAACCACTGCCGACTCGACTTGTCTTGCCAGGCAAGAAAGAGCGTACGCACACTCATGGGACGAGATCCTCAAGTTGGTCGAGATTGTAGCACATGAGAGCGACTGCAAAGGTCCGAGCAGGCGCACTCATCCAGTCTTCCGGGATGCGATTGACGATGGCGGCAATGGTCCCTTCATCCAGGTTGCGGAGCTTCTTGAGTGCCGGCAGGAAGTAGTCGCCATGCTTCTCGACCGACCGCCGAACCAGTTCGAGAGGACTGAGCGGCGGCCCGTCTTCCTCCCAGTAGATCGCTCCACGTGCTCGCTCCACATAGGAGCCAACTCGATTCTCGACCAGCAGCCGCTCGCGCCGGGCATCCTGCAACTCACGACCCAGAGAGGACGCGTGATCGAAGGACGGGGTACCAGGTGCGGATCAGGTCGCGGTCCAGGCCCGGCAGTTCCGGCGCGAACACCGTGTCCAGGTCCGCCTCGGTGTAGCCGCAGATCGTCGAGTATCCAGGGTCCAGGGTGATGTGGCGGAAGGTCTGGATGCCGACGGGGAGCCTGCGCCTGTCCACGGCTGCATGATACGCCGTCGAACCGGGTCACTCGTCCTTCGGCTCCTCCTGGTACTCTCTGATGTGTCCTCGCTGCACGATCCACAGCTTGCCTTCGACCGTTCTGCGGGTGAGCCCGGTTGCGAAGGTGCGAATCGTGTCGAACAGATCATCGGCCGTGGCGCTGTGCGGCAACCTGAGAACCGCGATCCCGGAATAGTGCGACGGAGGGAATCGTAGAGGGTTGCCGAAATCCAGGTCGAGCGTCACCAGGCACTTGCGATCGGAACGACAGACCGCCGCGAGTCGTGTGTCGCTGGATGACGAAAGTCCCTCCTCCGCCACCGTCGTGACGTGATGCCCGGCCGCCCGCAGAATGGCGGCCCCCCGGCTGCCGAGATTCTCGTCGAGCTTGATGGTCAACCGGAAGTCTCCAGAGATACTTCGACGTAGCGCTCGCGGGACATCTCCGCGCCGTATGCAATACAGGCGAGAACGTCCGCTTCTTCGATGCCGGGGTATTCATCGAGAAGCTGCTGGACCGTCCAGCCGCTGGACAGGAGGTCGAGCACCAGCGACACCCAGATACGGTGTCCGCGGATGCAGGGCTTGCCGAAACAGATGTCGGGGTCTATCGATATGCGGGCGAGGAGCTCTTTCTTGTTCATCGGAGCCTCCGAGTCCACCGGCGCGAGGCGCATCGGCGAATCGATGTTACTCACTGCCCGCGTCAAGCGGGACACGCTCACCTCCAGCCGGTCGAATCGTCAATACAAGGGCCTGTGTCAGTCTCAACGCAGACATGTATAAGAACGGCCTCCTCAGAACTTCGAGAACCGACTTGAAACGCACCTGCTGGCACCCGTCCGCCAAACTGCCTGCGCGTGGGCGCCAGCAAGCTGGGCGCTGAAGCGGTTGGGGTCGCGGTCCCACAAGGGATGCGTGATGATCTCCGCCTGGTTGCCCCGGCGGCCCGCCTGTACGCCGGCGAACGAAGCAGTGCCTCGGTCTCGCCGGGCTCGCCCAGCAACGAAGCGTACCCGGCGCCGTTCTCCAAGCTGTCTGAGATGAAGACCTGCCCAATGATTCCGCCGGTTGCATCTCGGAGCACCCTGAGACCAACCTTGATCTGGCTGAAGCCCTGGGCGCATTCCCGATTTCCCGGAGCAGTGCAGTGTGTAGGCAAAGATGGACTGTGAGGCTGGGGGAGGTTGAGCCGGTCTTCGGACAGACGGGGAGGGTGGTCCTGGACATTACGGCTCGGACTGCCCATGATGGTGCGTTGAAATGGACAAGACCATCGACACCCCGAGCCGCGAGATCGATCTTGGCAACATTCCCGTCCACCTGCGCACTGCCCTCCGGCGGGCGCTGGAGTTTGAGGCGCGTGCTCCAGCGCCCAGGTCGGCAGAGGAAGTGGAGCAGTGCGAAGAGCAGCTGCGGGCCATCGCGGACGAGTTCTTCGGCGCCCTCCTCACCCCCGTGCTGCAACGCGCGGTGCGCTCCGCCGCGGTTGGCGACGCGGCGAGCGCCCTCGTGCGCCACCTGCCCCGGCGGATGCGGAGCGACGGCCTGGAGACCGTCAACGTTCGCACCTCCCGGGGCACGACGGTGCCGGTCACGACGCCGTACTACCGCGAGAAACACGCCCGTCGGGCGAAGCGGAGGCCGGGACTCTACCCCGCCTTGGTGGTGCTGGGCATCTACGACCGGTGCACGCCGAAGCTGGCCTCGGATGCAAGCCGCGCGGTCGCCATGCACAGCTCGCTGGCCGAAGCGCAGGCGCAGCTCCGCTCCGACGGCATCGCCCTGGATATCAAGACCCTCCGCTCGACCGCCTATCGCTACGCTGCGCGGGCCCGAGCGGCCCAGCAGAGCGCGGCGTGCGGTCTGCTGGACCGCGTGACCGGCAAGCGGGTGGTCGTCTCCCTCGACGGGGGCCGCGTCCGCGTGAGGCGCAAGAAGCGTGGCCCCAAGACGAAGAAGGGGCGCAACCGATTCCATACCGACTGGAAGGAACCGAAGCTCCTCATCCTGTACGTCGTCGGCGACGACGGGCGACCGTCTCAGACGTGGGCCCCGATCATCGACGGCACGCTCCGGGGACCGGAGGCGGTCTTCGCCCTGCTGTTGTCGTACGCGCGGCAGATCGGCCTCAACGCCGCTGACAAGGTGCTCTTCATCGCCGACGGCGCGCCCTGGATCTGGCGACGCATCCAGCGCCTCATCGCTGCGCTCGGGCTCTCGCCGACACAGGTGCTGGGGCTGATCGACTTCTATCATGCCGCCAAGCAACTCTCCGACGCGGTCAAGCTGCGCCGCTGGAGCGCGACGCAACGCACCCGCTGGCTCAACCGCACGCGGGGGCTGCTCAAGCGAGCACGCGTGGACGAGGTGATCACGGCCCTGCGGGAGCTGTGCCGCGGGCGCACCGCCCGCAAGATCCGCACGCACCTCAACTACTTCCTGAAGAACCGTCATCGTTTCGCCTACACCACAATGGTCGGGCTCGGGCTTCCGCGGGGCAGCGGGGCCGTCGAAAGCGCCATCCGTCGCGTCATCAATCTCCGCATCAAGGGCGCATCCATCTATTGGCTACCGGAGAGCGTCGACGCGATTCTTCTCCTGCGGTCTTTCTATAAGTCCGGCAGATGGAACTGTTTGCAGCAGATGGCCATGACGCCGGTGGGTGTGAGCGCGTGACCGGGAAATCGGGAATGCGCCCGAAGCCCTTGCATGGAGGGCCGGCCGCCAGGAGGTCGACATCACCAAGGTGCCGGCGGTCCTCTTTGACAGTGCCTCGACCCTCGCGCGACACGATGTCGCAGGTGCTGGCGACCTGTTCCGGAGCGTTGTGGTTGTAGATCGCGACCGCGTCGGGCCAAGAGTCGTACGCCTTGACCACGCGGTAACCAGCAGCGGTGAGTCCAATCCCGATGCCGCCCATGCCACAACACAGTTCGACCGCTGTATGCCGAGGTTTCGATCCTCCCCCGGGCGGCGAGGCCAGCTCGACGCCGTCCCACTCGGCCAGCCACGCCTGCTCTTCCGGATGAGTCTCGATGAACCCCTTGAACGCGGCGGCGGCGACCCGCATCTCCCGCCGCTCCAGGTCCTTCTGCGGCACCCGCCGGGCGCGAGCCGACAGGCTGCGGTCCGCCGGTGTGGCCGCTTCGATGTCAACGAGCAACTTGCCCTCCAGTCTGACGGTAGTAGTCATTCTCGTGCATGAAACCTGCTGTCTCGGCATGAGTCGGTCAACGCAGCGGTCGCGTTCCGATCGCCAACCGGGCCGAGCCCGTGGTCATCGCGCGTGGCGAGTCGGTCCAGCGGGTCGACTCGATGCGCCGAATCGTCGGCGTGTGCGCCCCATGCCCGAGACGCTCGGACGTGCGTCTCGCCGTGGCGATGCCGGTTGCCTCCACCGGCATGCGGGGAGCCGGACGCGAAAGCTCCGTGCATTCGGGGCCGGCTCAGTAGAGCGGATCGACCACGGTCAGGAACGGAAACTTCCGGAGATCCCGGTCGTGCGTGTAGATGGTGCGAACGCCATGCGATCGCAGGAACGCGGCCAGATGCGCATCCGGCGCGAGGTTGCCGCGCGCGGCAACCTCGAGGGCGACGTCGCGGCACGTGTCCGGAAGACCATCGGGTTCGGTCACGCCGCGACATTCGCATCAGGCCGGCGACGTTGTCCAGGGCCGCTCTCGGCGTCATCCGCGCATCGAAGATCCGGGGATGGGTCGCCGGACGCACGTAGGCCATGATGACCGGCCACGTCAGGCACAGGATGTCTCGGTCGGCAGGACGACCGCGCAGGAACTCGCCGGCCGCCCGATGGAACGGCGGCGTCCTGTCCGGAGGCGTAGAGCAGGATGTGGCGTCGATCGTGTAGCTGCTCATGAGCGGTCGCTGTCGAGGCGCGCCGCGCTTGTCGAGAATCTCGAACTCCGCATCCTTTGACCGGCGCGTCCACGCCTGCGGCCGGCGGGCCCGGATGGCGTCGTCTTCCGGATCCACGAGGCAGGGTTTCCCGGCCTCTCAGTGAAGCGAGTCCGATTGCCGGCTGACCATCGCCGCCGCTTCCTTCGCCACCTCGATTGTGTCCAGTAGCGCTTTGCGGACACATTCGATCAGCGCAAGCAGATCTGCCGGTCGGACCAGACCGCCCGCCTTCATGGCTGCGTTGATGTCCTGCATCCGCTTGTGGAATTCCCGCTCCAGCTCCGGCCGCATGCCGGTACAGAGCATCCAGGCCGTGAGCGTGGCCAGTTGCACGCCCGTCACCCACTGCTCCATCGAGTATTCCAGCTTGCTGTCCGCCGACCTCGCCTGTTGCGCCGCGTGCATGAACTCGGCCAGCTCATCGCTCAGCTCGCGCAGCGCCCGCCGCACCGCCACCGATTCTTTCGGGCCGTTCATCGGGCCTACCTCCTTCTGCTCCGAAGGGAGCCGCGCGGCACCGCCCGGCAGCCGGGCCGCGTGAGGTCACCGGGCATCGAGCAGCACGTCCCTCCACAGCGCCGCCAGGAAGAACTCCAGGGGCCAGATCTCGATGCCGTGCTCGATCCGCGGGCGTTCCTCGCGGCAGACGACGATGGATCGGTCGACGAGGCGCTCCTCGGCCAGCGCTTGTAGATTCCGCAGGTGCTTCTGCTGGACCCGACGTGTCGCCTTCGCTTCGATCGCGACCCGGTCGTCGAGAATGAAATCGACTTCGTAACCGGACCGGGAGCGCCAGTAGGCAAGGGGGGTGCGCGGACGCCGGTAGTCGATCCAGGCGCGCAGTTCCAGGAACACGTAGTGCTCGAAGAGCTCGCCGAAGTCGGCGGATGCCTCGCTGACGCGCGGCAGGCGGCGCAGCGCCCGGACCACGCCGGTGTCGAAGAAGTAGAACTTGGCGGTCTCGATCGCCTTGCGCTTGACGGTGCGCGACCACGCCGGCAACTCGCGCGTCCCGCGCTACGTTGGAGTAGTTGAGCATCTCGACGTCCTCCTCGGGACGGTTCCAGGTGCCGTCCGCGCACACGACGATATTGGCCAACGCCCTGCTCTCCTGGTGTCGTCGTCCGGGAACGGAAGCGCCTATCGGCCCTCGGCGGCGAACCGCTCGTAGATCGCCCGCGCCTCGTCGAACTGCGCGAAGACGTGCGCACGCTCGCGATCGGACCTCCAGCCGGGCCACGCGTCGGCCATCGCGCGCAGCCTGTCGATCCAGCGCATGCCGTACTCCGCGGAGGCGGCGTCGCGGACCGGCTCCTCCCCGACCATGATCCAGATCGGATTGGTGAACGCCTGCGCGTAGCGGACGTCGAGCGGCGCGCGCTCGTCCGGATTGCCCTCTGCGCGCAGATGGCACCAGCCGCTCCGGTCGATATCGACCTCCATCTCGAACGCGGCGCTCCGCCGGTCGGCGCTCAGGGGGATATCGGCCCGCTCCTCGCCGCGACAGACGACGAACACCCGCTCCAGCGGTGTGATCGACTCGACGCGGCCGGCCAGCGCGACGGCGCCGCCGCCCGCCGGAAGCACGACCGTCTCGCCGGCCATGCGTCCGTTCGCGGTCAGCTCTACGAGGGGACCCGACGAGACGAACGCGCGCCCCTCGCGGAGTCCTTCGAACCAGGCGTCCATGTTCAGCCCGCGGCTGCCGGTGTGGACGTAGGTGCGCACCGAGGCGACGATCTTCGTCCGCTGCAGGTTGGTGATCGAGTCCTCCCCGCCGGTCGCGGTCACGCGCAGCCCGTTGTTCCAGGCGGCGTAGACCGGGAAGAAGCCGGCCCGCGCGGCGTCGGACCACTCGACGCCGTCGATCGTCTCGAGCGCCGCGTCCACCATGAATCCCTTGCCCCCGCCCAGGTTGCCGTCGAGCGGGTCCGCCTCGCCGCCGAACGCGTGCACGTAGCCGACGGTGGCGCCCTGCGCCTTCGCCTTCCGGAACATGTCGGTGTTGCTGGGGTAGAGGCTCTCGATGGCGGTTCCCTCGTAGCCCATCGTGAAGGGGGAGAGAAGGTGGTCGCGCATCCCGAACATGAAGACGTGGCCGTAGAACGGCGGCCGGTACTCCTGGCCGACCACGACCAGGTGCTCCGGCGTCGATGCGGGATGCGGGCCGCCGCCCGGTACGAAGAACTGGTGGTCGAGTATCCGGTTGTCCTTGTTGGCGACCTGCTCGTTGACCACGTCCTGATCCTCGGCCGCGGACATCATCACGAGGTTCTCCAGCGTGTTGTGCAGGTTGCCGCCGTAGTTCATGTGGACGTGCGTCGAGCCGCTGTACCAGCCCTTGGCCGCCATGTCGGTCATGCGGCGCAGATCGACGGTGAGCTCGGCCACCTCACCCGCGCCGACCTCCACCGCGGCCTCCTGCGGCCGGTACTCGAAGCCCTTGACCACGGTGAGCTCAGTGCGCCCGGCGGGCACCTCCACCGTGAAACGGCCGGCGTGGTGGAACACGTGATCGCCCTGCGCGCCTACCCGCGCGTAGGCGTCGGCGGGAGCATAGGACTTGCCGTCGGACGCCGTCAGGTGCACGCGGGATCCGGTCGGCACGCCGGTCGCGGCGTCGCGGGTGGTGACCGACAGGATGCCCGTCGGCCGTTTCCAGCGCCGGCGCTCGATGGTCACGGTGCGCAGGGAGCCGCCGTGCGTCTCCAGCAGCGCGAGCTGCGGCAGGCCGCCCTCGTTCGTGATGAACGCGATCCACTCGTCGTCCGGCGACCACCGCGGGTGGAAGGCGTCGTGCTGGAAGAAGGTGATCTTGTACGGCTCGCCGCCGGCCGTCGGCTGCACGTAGAGGTTGTTGAACTGGTCGGCGGCGCCGCTCGTCGATGAGTAGACGAAACGCCGGCCGTCGCTCGCGACGTCCGGCCGCGTGCGGTAGAGCGTCTGTTCCCGAAGCACCGCGGTTGCGTCGTCGATGCCGCCGGCCCGGGCCGGCACGCGCAGCACGTGACCCGACCCGAGCGCGATGTTCCGGTTCGAGACCAGGAGCAGCTCGTCGCCGTCCGGCAGCCAGGCCGGCGTCAGGTGCATGTCCCAGGGGCCGAAGTAGAGCCGGTTGCGTCCGAAGTCGTTGTCGCGGGTTACGGCGATGGGATCGCCGTTCCACCGTCCGTCGGCGATCGACCGGATGTAGACGTTGAAGTAGCCGCTCGGCGTCGTTGCCACGTAGGCGACGCGGGTCCCGTCGGGCGAGAAGACGGGGTCGGCGTAGATCTGTTCGTCGTCGGTCAGCGCGTGCGCTTCTCCCGCGGCGACGTCCAGGATTTCGAGCTGCACCGCCCCTCCGTCGTGATCCGCGGTGTAGACGATCCACCGCCCGTCCGGCGACCAGTCGGGGGAGGAGTGGTAGGTCGGGCCGTAGGTCAACTCGTCGGCTGCCCCACTCGCGAGGTCGACGCGCCAGATGGAGCCGGCCATCGCCACCGCTACCGCTCGCCCGTCCGGCGCCCACGCCGGCGCCCACGGCGTGGAGCTCGGCGACGGCGGGAAGTAGAAATTGAACATGTAGTTGCCGCCGTGCCGCGACGCGGGATACCGGCCGGCTTGCGCCGCCGCCGGTCGTGTCGCGAGCACCAGGAGGAGCACCAGGGACAGGAGGCTGATAGAGACCCGGATGGCTGTGTTGCTCATGCCCGCATTGTAGCGGTCCGACCGCGGTCGGATCCGTACCGACGGACAGGGGTACACAGAGATTGCCCGCTCGTGCCGATAGTCAGCGTGCCGCCCCGCGGCGCGAACGTAGGGCCGGCGACGGACGGCGAGGCGATGGGAGGGCTCGAATGACGTGGTTGTACTTGGTCATCGCAGGTGCAGCGGTGGCGCGCTGGGGCCTTTGGTACCTACGCGACGTTGTCGAGTGGGTCGAGGAACCTCGCTGCGACCATGTTTCGCCGGCGATGCTGGCTCGTCTGCGGCTCCAGCACGACCGGGGGACGTACCCCGTGTCGCGGATGCCGGCGCTGTCACTCTCGGGCGAGGTCGCCGGTGGCCCGCGCGGTGCGTAAGGCGCGACGCTCCTGCGCAGAGCCGGCCACGCGGCGGTGCATGGGCACGCTGGTGCTCGACGACCTCCGCGACGACCCCCGCGTCGGAGGACCGCCTACCGAGGAGCCCGGCGATTCGAGCCGCGCCCGCGAGGACGCGGGTCAGCCTCCGCCGCCTGCCGCGGATTCCCGCGATCGGCAGCACGGCGACCGGGAGCACGGGCGCCGGCGCGCCCGGTGAGGTATCGTCGGCAGCGTGTTCATGGGACGCGGCGGATTTCCCGACCTGCGAACGTTCGTCGACCGACTGAAGCGTGACGACGATCTGGCGGTCATCGAGGCGCCGGTCGACCCGGTCCTCGAGGCGGCGGAGATCCACCGGCGGGTCATCGCCGCCGATGGGCCGGCGCTGCTGTTCACCAACGTTACCGGCGCGTCGTTTCCTCTCGTCACCAACCTGTTCGGGACCGCCCGCCGGGCGGAGCTCGCCTTCGGGACGCGCCCGCTGCAGCTCATCCGGCGTCTGGTCGAGTTGGCCGAGACACTGTTGCCGCCGACGCCGGCGAAGCTGTGGGGGGCGCGCGACGTGGCCGGGGCGCTGGTCGGCATCGGTCTGCGCTCCCGGACGCGGGCGCCGCTGACCGAAGTCGTCACCGGCGACGTCCGGCTCGACCGGCTGCCGGCCGTCACCTGCTGGCCGGAGGACGGCGGACCGTTCATCACGCTGCCGCTGGTCTACACCGAGCACCCGGAGCGGCCGGGGCACAACCTGGGCATGTACCGGCTGCAGGTGCACGACGCCCGGTCGACCGGCATGCACTGGCAGATCGGCAAGGGGGGCGGCTTTCACTACGCGGCGGCCGAGGCGCGCGGCGAGGCGCTGCCGGTCACGGTCTTTCTCGGCGGCCCCCCGGCGCTGATGCTGGCGGCGATCGCACCGCTTCCGGAGAACGTGCCGGAGCTGATGTTGGCGTCGCTGATCGCCGGGCACCGGCTGCCGGTCGTCGGCGGCATGGGACCGCATCGCCTGCTCGGCAGCGCCGAGTTCGCGCTGATGGGCTCGGTCGCACCGCGCGTCCGGCGGCCCGAGGGGCCGTTCGGTGACCACTACGGTTACTACTCGCTGGCCCACGACTACCCGGTGTTCGCCGTCGACCGGATGGCCCACCGCAGGGACGCCATCTACCCGGCGACGGTCGTCGGCAAGCCGCGGCAGGAGGATTTCTTCATCGGCGACCTGCTGCAGGAGCTGCTCTCGCCCCTGTTTCCGCTGGTGATGCCCGGCGTGTTGGACCTGTGGTCCTACGGTGAGACGGGGTACCACTCGCTGGGGGCCGCGGTCGTGCGACAGCGCTATGCCCGCGAGGCGATGGCCAGCGCGTTCCGCATCCTGGGCGAGGGGCAACTCTCGTTGACAAAATTCCTGCTCGTCACCGATGAGCGGGTGGATCTGAAGGATTTCCGTCGCACGCTGGTGCACCTGCTGGAGCGGACCCGTCCGGAGACCGACCTCTACGTCTTCTCGAACCTGTCGATGGACACCCTCGACTACACCGGGCCGGAGGTGAACAAGGGCTCGAAGGGGGTCTGGCTGGGCCTCGGGCCCGCGGTGCGCGGGCTGCCGGCCGAGTTTCGGGCGGCGGAGCTGCCGCGGGGCGTGACCACCGTGCGGGTCTTCTGTCCCGGCTGCCTCGTCGTCGATGCGCCCGAGTACGCGGCCGAGCCGGGCGCCGCCGAGCGGCTGGCGTCCCATCCCGCGTTCGGGGAATGGCCCCTCATCGTGGTCTCGGACGAGCCGGACCGCGCGGTGGCGTCGGTGATGAACTTCCTCTGGACGACGTTCACCCGTTTCGAGCCGGCCGCCGACATCCACGCCGCGGCGACCCGGGTGGTGCGCCATCACCTGTCCTACACGCCACCCGTGGTGATCGACGCGCGCATGAAGCCGTCCTACCCGCGGGAGCTCACCTGCCGCCCGGACGTAGCGCAACGGGTGACCGAGCGCTGGCGGGAGTACTTCCCCGGCGGCGGCGTCGAGATGGGCGATTCGGAGCGCGCGTCGCTGACGTGACCGCCGTCCGCTTCTTTGTGTTATCGTCGGCACCATAGAGATACACATGCGAATGCATCTTGAATTGGACGATGCGATCGTTACCGAGATCGACACCATCGCGGGTGCGAGGCGCCGGAGCGCGTTCGTGCGCGAGGCGGTGATGGCCGCCGTAGACCGGCACCGCCGTGCGAGTCGTCTGCGTCAGGCGGCCGGGGTACTTCGGGACGGTGGCCACGAGTGGGACGATGATCCCGCCGCGTGGGTGCGTCGCCAGCGTACCGGCGACCCGCGGCGTGTTGGATGAGACGGTGCTCGTGCTCCTCGATACGACCGTGCTGATTGACTATCTCCGAGGACGGCCGGTGATCGATCGGGTAAACGCGCTGGTCGATCGCGGGGATGTGTTGTGTACGTCTCCCGTCAACGTCGAGGAGATCGTCAGGGGGCTGCGTTCCGGGGAGTCCTCCGCCGTGGGGCATCTCTTCGATGGTCTGCACGTCGTGCCGATCGGGCGGTCGGAGGGCCGACAGGCAGGTGAATGGCGCCGCCGGTTCGCGGCGCATGGGACCACGCTGTCGCAGGCCGACTGCCTGATCGCGGCGGCCGCGCAGGCCGCGGCGGCCGTGCTCGCCACAGGGAATCCGCGGCACTTTCCGATGACGGACGTCGAGGTCGAGCATTGGCCGGTGGGCGAATAGCCGGGCACGGCAACGCGTCGGAGCCGAGCATCGGCAGAAGGAGTAGCGTGCGACGTTTCCTGCCGCGCCCTGGTTTCGTGGCCGCGGCGCTGGTCGGTGCGGTCGGGTGCGGCGCGGGCGTTGCAGGCGAAGCGCAGACCCGCGTCGATGCGCCCGGTTCCGGCGGCCGCGTCCACACGATCACGATGGTGCTGCCGGCGCCCGTTGCCCGGCCGGGGCCGGCGTCGGCCGTCCTGGCGGCGGGCGCGACGGCGTTCGAGGCGCTGGTCGAGTCGCTCGCGATGGGGCGGATCGCCGTCGAGGTCGATGCGCGCGGCGGACGCTGCGACGAGCCGGCCGCCTGCCTGGACGCGCTGCAGGCGGGCGGCATCGACGTCTATCGGTCCACGGTGCCGGATATCGGCCGCCTCTTTCCGGAGCTCCACGTCCTCGACGTCCCGTACCTGCTCGAAACCGACGAGGTCGTCGAGTGGGTGTTCCGGGGAGCGTTCTTCGCACGGATGCGTGACGCGTTGCTGCACCGCACCGGTCTGCGCCTGATGGCGCTCGGGAGCGCCGGCGGCTGGCGCGGCATCGCCACCGCGACGCGCCCGGTGCGCACCCCGGCCGACTTGCAGGGCCTCACGCTGGGGACCGCCGACTCGCCGGTCGAGATGGCGTGGGCGCGCGCGCTCGGAGCGTCGCCCGCGCCGGCGCCGTCGCCGGAGCTTGCCGCCGCCCTCGCGTCCGGACGAATCGACGGGACGGCGGACGGCGTCATCGAGACCGTGGAAGCCGGTCTCCACGACCGACTCACGTACCTCACGCAGGACCGCCACGGCTACCGGGCAGCGTTGTGGCTGATGAACGAGGAGGCGTATCAGGCTCTCCCGGTGGATCTGCAGCAGTTGCTGAGCGCCGGCTTCGACGAGCTGGCGCGCCTCACCCTGGCGCGGGCGCGGCAGGAAGCGGCCGATGCGCTGGCCACCCTCGAAGCGGCGGGGGGACAGGTCCACACGCCTACGCCCGCCGAGCGGCGGGCGTTCGTCATGGCGGCCGGCCGGGTCTCGACCTGGTACATGGACGAGTACGGCTACGAATGGCTGGTCTGGCTGGAGGGCGCGATTGCGGAGGCCGAGCGGGAAATCGCCCTCGCGAATGCGCGCGCAAACCGGAACCGACCGTAATCGTAGCGATGTCTCGCGCTGACGCGCCGGCGCGTCAGCTGGCGAGACGCCGGATGCCGGACACGTGATCGAAGCCGCGGTCGAAGGAGAGGATCTCTTCCACTCCATGCTGCCGCATCACCGCGACGTGGATCGCGTCGCGGGCCGAGAGTCCCGGCCAACCGAGCAGGATCTCGCGTGCCCTTGTCACGTTCTCCACCGTGACGGGGAACACATCGTCGACGGCGCCGAGCAGGGCATCGAAGGCTGGCTGAATCGCGTCTCGCCGCTCGATTGCGACGTACCGGTGCAGGATCTCCTGCAGCACCTCCGCGTCGCTGACCAGCCGCCGATTGTCCATCGTGAGACGTTCGAGGAGCCGTTGCGCGTCGGTCTTGTGTGGATGGTCGGCGCCCACGAGGTACATCGGAACGTTCGAGTCGATCAGGATCACGTCCGATAGCCCGATTCGATCTCGTGCAGCATCTGATCGATGTCCGCGGTGGGAAAGTCGTGACGAGCGGCGGCGCGGATCGCGGAGAGCTTCCGATCGATGTTGCCCGACGGTTCGTCACGTCCGGCGCGGCGCAGCTTCTGGCGGACCCATTCCGACAGAGTCAGCCCGTCGCGCGTGGCGAGGCGGCGATACTCGCCGACCTCCACTTCGTCCATTACGACCTGCAATCGAATACTCACGCTGGTAGTATAACAGGAGGCTCTGGTAGTATAACAGGAGGCTTCGAGTCATTCTCCGGGCCGGGTCCCCAGGTCGTTGTGGTGCAGGATCGTGTTGAAGAGCATCCCGAACTCGCCGTGGTTCTGCCAGCGGTAGCAGGGGTTGGTGGCGAAGAGGACGACGCGGCCGTCGCCGCGCGGCACGTCGACGACGGCCGGTCGGCCGTCAATCTGCTCGGCGCCCCGAAAGTGGCCGCTCAGCACCTCGTCGCGGAACGTCATCAGCACCCAGTCGTCGCGGAACCGGCGCGGGACGTCGAGCAGCGGTCCGTTGGCGTAGCGCACCGGCGTTTCGGTCGTGTCGTAGCCGTAGAAGATCGGATGGCGCGGCTGGTTGATCTCCGCTTCGACCAGCGGGCCGGGAGCGTAGAAGCCCGAGCCGGGCCGCCGGGCGTCGATCTCGCGGGTGAGGCCGTACGCCGGCGGAACGTGGCTCGCCGCGCCGAGCGTCACCAGCAGCCCGCCGCCGGCGACGAACCGTTGGAGCTCTATGACTCCTTCGAGTCCCATCCCGCCGGTGATGTCCTCCGACGAGCCGTAGTCGCCCAGGAACCGGTAGCGGTCGGTCTTCGTGTAGGCCCGCGGCCCGCCGCGCGGCTCGACGTCGAACACCAGGCCCTTGGCCGTCCGGCCCTGGTTCGGGATCAGGACGACGTCGTAGTCCGCCCGCAGATTCCCCTCCCGGACCCGTTCCTTGAAGATGAGATCGAACGGGATCGCGAACCGATCGAACGCGTGGCGGACCCAGCCCACCTCCTGGGTGTTGCCCCAGGTGCTGTAGATCGCCAGCCGGGGCAGGTCGACCGGGTGCGTTGCGACGTCCGGCCGCTCGTCGAGCGTCGCGGCGGTCAGGCCGAGATCGACGATCCAGTCCTGCAGCCGTCCCGCGCTCTCGCTTCCGGCAGGAGCCGGAACGATGAACGACCCCGGCGGAAATTCCAAGCCGGCCGCTTCGAAGCTCTCCTCGGTGGCCTCGACCCCAACGGAGCCCAGTCGGTAGCGCAACGTCGTCAGGTGGTTCGAGCCGTAGTGTGCGACCGCGTAGCCGAACCTGCCCTCACCGTTCCCGGCGATGGATCCCGTGACCCTTGCTTCGTCGATCGGCTCGACCGGCGCGTCGAGCACCGCCGGGTCGTCGATGGCGATCACCTCGGTCCGGTGCATCAATCCCATCGTCCAGCCGGTGTCGTCGTAGGTCCGTAGACCGTCGTCGGGGAACTCCTGGTTGCCCAGGAGGATCTTCGCGAGCCGGAAGTACGGCTGGCCGCCCTTGATGACGTACGACCCGGAAGGGTAGGTCGCGTCACCGAACGCGAGCGCGTCTCCCGCGCGGCCGATCTCGACTCCCTGGATGCGCAGCAGGTTGACGAGCGTCGCCGCCCGCGTCATGTCGCGTTGCCCGGCCGGGACGATGAAGCCGTGCGGCGGGTTGCGCTCGCCGTCCGCCACCGCGTTGCGCGACTTGCGGTAGAAGTTCTCCAGCAGGAACGCCGGGTTCGACGACGCGAGCTGCAGCGCCGTCAGGGCGGCCGTCTGGCTGTAGTTCGTGTTGTTGCGCATCGACCAGTCGACCTCCTCGTAGGGAGGGGAGGGCCGGTACCACTCGCGGCTGGTGCGCGCCTGCTCGGGGGTGTTGTCCTCGGTCTTCAGGTGGCGCTTCATCGTCGTCGCGCCGCCGTTGCCGAAGGTCTCGTAGAAGCGGATCAGTCCGTTGTGGTTCGACGCCATGAACGCCAGGTAACCGGGCGACCACATGTCGACGAAGCCGTGCGTCCAGACGCCGGGCATGCCGTAGCTGGTCAACTGCGCCATCTCGAAGTTGGCGAACCACGGCAGCTCGCCGTAGACGATCGGGTCGAGCAGCGGGTTCTGCGGCGCCTGCCCGCTGAACGTGTACAGGAACGGCACCGACTCGTGCAGGTCGTGCATCACCGGCGGATGCCACTGCAGGTACCAGTCGAGCACGTTGCGCATGCTCTTCTGCGAGTAGTTGATATCCCGGTTGTTGTCGTGAAAGATGTACTTTCCCCAGTACGGCGGGCCGCCGATCCGGTCGCGGTCGTCGGTGATGTCGATCAGGTGGCGGTAGTACCAGTCGACGTAGCGGTCGCGGCCGTCGGGCTCCGCGGCCGGCAGCAGGGCCACGATCAGGTTGTCGCGGATGCGGTCGAAGAGCGGGCCCTCCTCGACCGCGAGTCGGTAGGCGAGCTCCATCAGCATCTCCGGCGGGCCGGTCTCGCCGCTGTGCAGGCCGGCCATGAGGAGGTAGATCGGCTTGGCGCGGGCGATGACCGCGTGCGCATCGGTTTCCGCGAGACCGCGGGGATCGGCGAGACGGGCGAGGTCGCGGCGATAGCGTTCCAGATCCGCGAGCGTCGCTTCGTCGGCAATCGTCACCACGACCATCTCGCGGTCCTCGTCGGTCCGGCCGATGGGGCTGATCGAAACGCGCGGCGAGGCGGCGGCCAGCGCCCGGTAATACTCCAGCATCTCCGCGTAGTAGGTCAGCTCGCGCGGCGCCCCGGCATGGTGGCCGAGAATCTCCTTCGGCGACGGGACGCGATCGCTGACCGGCAGGTGATCGACCAGCGGGCTGAGGAACTCCGGCTGCGTGGTCCACTCCCGGACGCGGGCCGCGAAGTCGGCGTCCGTCGCCTGGCCGCCGCCGGACTGGGCGTTCGCGGAGGGAGCGAGCAGGGTGAGCGCAAGGACGGTCGTGGCGAGCAGTCTCATGGTGTGCGACTCCCTCGGCTGACGGTGGTGCAGTGTAGCGGTACGGCGGAGCCGGAATTTCCGGCCGATCCGGCAGGGCTTCTCCACGGTCTGCCCCGCCTGGCTGCGATGGTGCATCATTGACGGGAGTCGATTTGGAGAAACACAGCATGCGGATCGATCTGAACTGCGACCTCGGCGAGGCAATCGGCGCCGGCGCGATCGAGCACGACCGGCGGATGATGGCGTACGTCACCTCGGTCAACGTCGCGTGCGGCGCCCATGCCGGCGATCCCGACACGATGCGCGCGACGGTCCGCTCGGCCCGTGCCGCGGGGGTTTCCGTCGGCGCGCATCCGGGTTATGCCGACCGGGAGGGATTCGGGCGCCGCGACGTCGAGTTGACTGCGGAGGAGATCGAAAACCTGGTGCTCGTCCAGATCGGTGCGCTGGCGGCCGTCGCCCGCGTCGAGGGGATGACGCTCGCCCACGTCAAGCCGCACGGGGCGCTCTACAACATGGCGGGGCGGGACAGACGTGTGGCGGATGCGGTCGTGCGCGCCGTCGCAGGATTCGATCCCGCTCTGCCGCTGGTCGCGCTGTCCGGATCGGTGCTGGTCGACGCAGGGCGCGACGCCGGTCTCGACGTCGTGCCGGAGGTGTTCGCGGACCGCGCGTTCGATGCGGACGGCGCGCTCGTCTCGCGCCAGCGGCCGGGCGCGGTGATTCACGAGCCGGAGCGGATGATCGAGCGCGCGGTGCGGATGGTGCGCGATCGAAGCGTCGAAGCTATCGACGGCACACCGCTGGAGCTGGCCGGCGAGACGATCTGCGTCCACGGCGACACCCCCGGCGCCGCCGATCTTGCGATGACGCTGCGGCGCGGACTGGAAGCGGCCGGGATCGCAGTGGCGCCGATGCGGGCGCCACGCTCGTGACCCCGCGATGCAGGCAGCGGGCAGCGATACGACGCCAGCTAGTGCAGCGTGTACGGTCCGGACAGCGCGAAAGGGGCTATCTCGGCGTCGAAGCGCTGCCCGTCGGACGTGATCATCTGGTACGTGCCCTGCATCGAGCCGAACGGGGTTCGGAGAGGGCATCCGGAGGTGTACTCGAACGATTCGCCGGGCGCGAGCTTCGGCTGGCGTCCGACGACCCCCAGTCCCTTGATCTCCTGGACCTGCTCGGATGCGTCGGTGATGACCCAGTGACGGCTGATCAACTGGACGGGTTCCGTGCCTTCGTTGGCGATCGTGATCGCGTAGATGAACGTCCACCGCTGATGCAGTGGCTCGGACTGGTCCGGCGCATATTGCGCCCGCACCTGGACGCGGACCCCGTTGGTGACCGCTTCCGACGTGAACACGCTGGGTGAAGTCTGGTCGGCCTGCACGCACAATATATACACGACGTTTCGGATGATTCCCTCCAGCACACTGCTCGCCGCGTATCGCAAGGGCTTCTTCCCGATGGCGATAGACGGTGAAATCCGCTGGTTTTCGCCGCGGGAACGCGGCATCATTCCGCTTGACGGCTTCCACGTGTCGAGGCGGCTCGGACGGGTGCTGCGGCAGGGACGGTTCGAGATCGCGGTCGACCGGGCTTTCGAGGGCGTGGTCGCCGCGTGCGCTTCGCGGCCCGACACGGACGGGACCTGGATCGACGCCGAGATCGCCGAGAGCTACGCGGCGCTGCACCGCGCCGGGTTCGCCCATTCGGTCGAGGCGTGGCAGCAGGGCGAGCTGGTCGGCGGCCTCTACGGCGTCACCCTGCGCGGGGCTTTCTTCGGCGAGTCGATGTTCCACCGGGCGACGGATGCGTCGAAGGTCGCCGTGGCGTGGCTGGTGGAGCGGTTGCGGGCGCGGGGGTACACGCTGCTCGACATCCAGTGGGTGACCCCCCATCTGGCCAGCCTGGGGGCGGTGGCGGTGCACCGGACGCGGTATCGCGGGCTGCTGGCCGACGCCATGCGGCAGGACTGCCGGTTCCTCTGACGGCGCGGCTCACGGTTGAATCTGGAGGTTTCAGTGTCACAGCACGCAGTGAGAGTTGGGGTGTTGCTCGCGGTCGTGTCCGGCCTGTCCATCGGATGCGGCGCACCGCCCGCCGCGGCGCCCTCCGGCTTCGACGTCGCGGAGAAATCGGTCCGCGAGCTGGGCGCCGCGATGGGTGACGGCACGGTCACCGCGGTAGAGCTCGTGGCGGCCTACCTCGAAAGGATCGCGGCCTACGACCAGCGCGGCCCGACCCTCAACGCGATGATCGCCGTCAATCCGCGCGCCGCCGAGGTCGCCGCCGATCTCGATGCCGAGCGCGCGGCCGGCAACGTGCGCGGGCCGCTGCACGGCATCCCGGTGGTGGTCAAGGACAACTACGACACCGCCGACATGCCGACGACGGCCGGCACCCTCGGCCTGGCCACCTCGGTTCCGCCGAACGACTCCACGCAGGTGCGGCGCCTCCGAGAGGCGGGCGCCATCATCCTTGGCAAGACGAACATGCACGAGCTGGCTCGCGGCATCACGACCGTGGCGTCGCTCGGCGGCCAGACGCGCAATCCCTACGACCCCGACCGCAATCCGGGCGGGTCGAGCGGCGGAACGGGCGCCGCGGTGGGGGCCAGCTTCGGGGCCTTCGGGATGGGCAGCGACACCTGCGGGTCCATCCGCATCCCCTCGGCGCACCACGCGTTGGTCGGACTGCGCGGAACACGCGGGCTGGCCAGCGGCGACGGCATCGTGCCGTTGTCGACGACGCAGGACATCGGCGGCCCCCTCGCGCGGACGGTCCGGGATCTGGCGTACGCGCTCGACGCGACGGTCGGGTTCGACCCCGCCGACGAGACCACCCGGCTGAGCGAGGGCAACGTGCCCGATACCTACACCGCCGCCCTGAACGCGCGCGGGCTCGACGGGGCGCGGCTCGGCCTGGTCCCGGCCATGCTCGACGAGGGCGATGCCGGCCGGCCGGTGCGCGACGTCATCGAACGCGCGGCGGAGGACATGGAGCGGCTGGGCGCGACGGTCGTCGAGATCGAGGAGCTCGATCCGAGCGAGCTCACCCAGGATGCATCCGTCATCGGCCAGGAGTTTCCGTTCCAACTCGACGCCTATCTCGAGGCGACGCCCGGCGCCTACGTCCGCTCGCTGGCGGACTTCGTCTCCGCGGGGCTCTACCACGGCATTCTCGAGGGTGGCCTCGCCCGCTCCCTGGAGGTCGAGACGCTGGACACCGAGGACTACCGCGCGAGCATCGCCAAGCGGGACGAGATACGGGCCGCCGTCACCGCGCTGCTCGACGAGCAGGAGCTCGATGCGCTGATCTACCCGACGATCCGCAGGACGGCGCGGCCCATCGGCCAGCCGCAGCCCGGCAGCAACTGCGCCCTGAGCGCGACGTCCGGCCTGCCGGCCATCACCGTGCCGGGTGGCTTCGCCGACGACGACATGCCGGTCGGGGTGGAGCTGCTCGGCCGGGCGTGGGCGGAGTCGCGCCTGATCGAGCTGGCGTTCGCCTACGAGCAGGGCACCGGTCACCGGCGTGCGCCCGACTTCACGCCGAGCCTCGTCTCGCCCCCCGCCCCCGTGCCGCTGGTGGCCGGCGTGCAGGCGGATCCGGGGCTGCGGGTCGACGCCAGCTTCGTGCTCAGCCCTGCCACGCGCACCGTGCGCTACCAGATCCGCGGGACGGAGGCCATCGCCGACCAGGTGCTGCTGGTCGCTCTTCACCGTCAAAGTCCGGAGGACGACGCGGAGAACGGTCCCGTGCTGCGCTACCTGTCGCGGCGGGCTCCCAGCGCAGCCGGGAGCATGGATTTGACCGGTCCGGAGATGCACGCGCTGCGGGTGGGCCGGCTCTACGTGGCCGTGCATACCACGGCGAATCTCGCCGGAGCCGTGCGCATCGACCTGGCCCTGCCGGAGTAGGCGCCATCTCGCGCCTGGCGCCGGGCCACAGATAACAGCCCGGCGCGATCCCGCCGGGCGGCCGTAAGGCCCGACGAAACACGATCGTGGGCACTGAAACCCGGGCGCTTGTCGAGGGGCTGGCGCGTCCGGAGGACGTACAATACGAGTGTGGCAGGACGAGGAGGCGAACGTTAGTTGGCTGTGGAGCATCATGTGACTGACCGGGAACTGACCCGAGGCGAAGACGAAGAGCCCGACGTCAAGGATGACGCCGCATCGGAAGACGAGGAAGCATCCAACGAGATCAGATATCAGATCTCGAGCTACGGGGCCGATTATCCCGTCGACGGCTTGGTCAAGCGGCTCCAGCGGGGAGACATCGCGGTGCCGAGATTCCAGCGGGAATTCGTGTGGCCGCTCCCGCAGGCGTCGCGGTTTATCGAATCGCTCCTGTTTGGGCTTCCGGTACCGGCGATTTTCCTCTCGAAGGACAGCGAAACGCAGAAACTGATGGTGATCGATGGCCAGCAGCGGCTGAACTCGTTGCTGGCCTTCTACGAAGGGGTGCTTCGTGGAAGGGAATTCCGGCTTCACGGCGTCACGAAGGAGTTCGAGAATCTGACGTACCGGACTCTGGAGGATGAGGACCGGCGCCGCCTCGACGATTCGATCCTCCACGCGATCATCATCAGGCAGGAAGATGCCGGAAACGACGACAGCAGCGTCTATATGGTATTCGAACGCCTGAACACGACCGGTAAGTCACTGTCTCCACAGGAAATCCGGGCGTGCGTGTACCATGGCTCCTTCAATGACTACTTGGCCAAGGCAAATGGGAACCCGGACTGGCGGGAGATCTTCGGGAAACCCAGTGAAAGGCAGAAGGACCGCGAGCTGCTGCTGCGGTTCTTTGCGCTGTTCTACAAGCTCGATTCCTACAGGAAGCCGATGAAGCTGTTCCTCAACGGCTTCATGGACGAGAACCGGCATCTGGAGCAGTATGACGAATCGACGCTGAACGGTGTGTTGGAACCGACCATGGCGCTCGTAAACCAGACGCTGGGCCGTGAGGCTTTTTGTCCGCAGCACGCGCTCAATGCTTCGGTGACTGACGCGATTCTGGTGGGCGTCGCACGGCGGTTGCAGGACGGGCCCGTTGTGGATCGCGATACACTCAGGGCATCCCTCGATCCGGTTCTGAGGGACACTGGCTTCGCGGATCTCTATACCGTCGGCACGACGGACCCCGACAAGGTCCGCGCGCGGATCGAGAAGGTCACCGCCGCGTTGCGATCCGTGGATTGAACGTGTTCGCGACGCGCCAGCGGCTTGAGGGCAGGATCAATCGCTTGATGGTCCGCGCCCGCCGAACGACCGACGACGGCGGCCGACGATCAACGTGACGCCCTCGACAGCATCGCCGCCAACCGGAACCTACTGGCACACGGCGTGAACGTCGGACTCTCTCTCGGCATGCTGACTGCCTACGCGAACCGCGCCCGGGAAGCGATGGGCAAGTTGGATCAGCAATTTGGTTGAGATTCGTCGACGCTCGTCCGCCACGGCAGGGAGAGCGACGCCGCCAGTCGCTGACTCTGGGGCGTCGAGGTCTCCCTACAAATAGAGCCCGGCGCCCGGTCCGACGGGCAGCCCCAGCAGCATCCAGATGACCAGCATCACCGACCAGCACGCGAGGAAGACCACCGTGTACGGCAGCATCGTGGCGACGACGGTGCCGATGCCGGAGGTCTTGTCGTAGCGCTCGAAGAAGGCGACGATGAGCGCGAAGTAGGACATCATGGGCGCGATGACGTTCGACGTGGAGTCGCCGATCCGATAGGCCGCCTGCGTCAGCTCGGGCGAGTAGCCGAGCAGCATGAACATCGGGACGAAGACCGGCGCCATGACCGCCCACTTGGCGGAGGCGCTGCCCATGAGCAGGTTGAGCGTAGAAGACAGGAGCACGAAGCTGAGCATCAGCGGGACGCCGCCGAGGCCCGAGGCGCGCAGCGTTTCCGCACCCTTGACGGCCATGATCAGCCCGAGGTTCGTCCAGTTGAAGTAGGCGACGAACTGCGCCGCGAAGAAGACGAGCACCAGGTAGGTGCCCAGCGTGCCGATCGTCTTCCCCATGCCCTTCATCACGTCGGTGTCGCTCTTGAAGCGGCCCGCGCCGACCCCGTAGGCGATGCCGACCCAGGTGCCGCCGAGGAAGATGAACGCCACGATGCCGGAGAGGAACGGCGAGCGCAACAGGCTGCCGGTCTCCGGGTTGCGCAGGAACCCGTCGGCCGGGGCCGTGCCCCACAGCAGGAAGGCGCCGAACACCGCCATCGCGACGGCGGCGAAGCGGAGGCCCCGCCGCTCCTGGTCCGACAGCTCGTCGATGGCCGTCGAGCGCTCCTCGCCCTTGTAGTCGCCGAGCCGCGGGATGACGATCCGCTCGGTCACCCAGGTGCCGGCCGCCGAGATCACGAACGTCGACACCACCATGAAGAAGTAGTTCGCGGCCGGGTTGACGACGTACCCCGGCTGGACGATCTGGGCCGCCTCCTCGGACAGGCCGGCGAGCAGCGGATCGATGGTGCCGAGCAGCAGGTTGGCGCTGTAGCCGCCGGAGACGCCGGCGAACGCCGCGGCCAGGCCCGCGATCGGGTGCCGCCCCGCGCCGAGAAAGATGATCCCGCCCAGCGGCACCAGCAGCACGTAGCCGATCTCGCTGGCGGTGTTGGAGAGGACGCCGGAGAGGACGATCACGAACGTCAAGAGCCGCTTGGGAGCAGAGAGGACGAGCAGCCGCAACGCCGCGCCGATCAGGCCGCTGGCCTCCATCACCCCGATGCCGAGCATCGAGACGAGCACCGTGCCGAGCGGCGCGAAGCTGGTGAAGTTCGTCACCATCTCGACGAGGATGCGGTGCAGGCCGGCGACGGTGAGCAGGCTCACCGGCTGGATCGTTTCGCCGGTGCCGGGATGGACCGCCTCGAGCCCGGTGCGTACCGCGATGCCGGACACCACGACGATGACGCCCGCCAGGATGGCGAACAGGGTGGCCGGGTGCGGCAGGGCGTTGCCGCCGCGCTCGACCGCGGTCAGAAAGATCGACGTCCAGTTGTTCAGCGCCGACAGGCGGAAGCGTGTAGGCATGTCTTTGATACCGATTGTCGCACCGTTGCCGTTGCCGGAGCGCCGCCGCCGCGGCGCGGGCCGCCGGAACCTGCGTGCTATCCTACGGCAACTTGGAGCCTTCCCGTCCGTCGATTTCCCCTGCCGGCGAACCTGCGGCCGAGGCGGGCAGCATCGAGAGCCAGCGCCGGGTCGCCGGCGCAGTCGGCGTCGACGTCGCCCGCCGGCACGTCTTCCTCTGCTGCGATCAGACGGTCCCGAAGTGCTGCGAGAAGGCGCGGAGCCTCGCGGCCTGGGGCTTCCTGAAGCGCCGCCTCAAGGAGCTCGGCCTCTCCGAGCGGGGTGGGGTGCTGCGCACGAAGGCCAATTGCCTGCGCGTCTGCGAGGGCGGGCCGATCGCGGTCGTCTACCCGGAGGGCACCTGGTACCGGACGTGCGATCCCGATGTGCTGGACCGGATCATCAGTGAGCACGTCGTCGGCGGCCGACCGGTGGCCGACTACGTCATCGAGCAGAACCCGCTCGCGCGTTCGACCTGACGGGGAAGTCGTCGTACGTTCGGCCGTTCAGCCGTCGCCCGGTCGCAGACTTGCGCACTCCGCCCCACTGCTTGAAGAAGAACGGTACGCCCTGTTCTCGGCACTGACGTTCGACACCAAGGACCCACTCCTCCAGCATCTGCCGGGCGCCGGGGCCGCTCTCGCCGCCGGCGATGACCCAGTGGATTCCTGTCAGATCGACTGCGCCGAGATCCTCGAGCAGGGGTTCCACGGAGACGAAGCGGACGGTCGCCGGCGTTTCACGCAGTGCGTCCAGCCTGCGCAGGCCGTGGCGCCGATTCTCGACGCTCACACCGAACCACACATGGGGGAGCGCGCCCATCCAGTGCAACTCGCCGCCGAGCAGACGCTTCATGCGTTCGTGTCGTTTCGTCAACACCTGGAACGTGTGCCAGTGGGCCTGCCGCATGACCCTTCCGACCTCGGCAATGTAGCTGGACGGCACATCTTCGTGGAAAAGATCGCTCATCGAGTTCACGAAGATCCTTCGCGGGCGGCGCCACGACAGCGGCTGGTTCAGCTTGTCCGGCACGAGGAGAAGGTCGAAACCCTGCTCGAACGGGTGTTCGGGCACCCCCCGGAAGCGCTCGGCGAACGTCTGGGCGTAGCAGTGCGCGCAACCGGGGCTGACCTTGGAGCAGCCGCGAACCGGATTCCAGGTGGCGTCGGTCCACTCGATCCGTGAACGATCACTCATGACAGCGAAGATAATACGAAAATAGTTCTGGATCAAGTACCCTTCTCAATGTCCAGGCTCGATTGTTCAGAAGGATGCGGGAATGTACGCGTTCGTCGGCGGGTAATATCTTGGCGGTCGATCGCGCCGCGAGAGAGATGGAGCTGGAACGGCGGTCAGGGACACAATGGCGACCAATAGCGAACGGTCCTTCAACGAAGCCCTTGCCCGCGTCCTCCGATCCAAGAACCCGCGGTGGAAGTCACACCTGACGGCGGAGCAGCACCGCGCAATCAGGGGCCGCGGTATGCCCGACCTGATCGTGCGGAACCCCAGGGGCTCTCCGGTGGTCGTCGAGACGGAGTACTTGCCGGCTCGCACCGTTGAGCAGGATGCGGTCCAGCGGCTCGGCCGCGAACTAGCGGATTCCGGGGTCGCCATTGAGCAATGCGTGGCGTTGAAGGCGCCGACAGCACTTCAACACGTGCCGCAGGTGGAACTCGACGAGCGGACCGGGCAGGCGACGTACGCTTATTGCCTCTATTCCCGCGGCAGCCACGGGAGCGGCCACGTGCGGTGGCCGTCCCGCGGGTGGATCACGGGCGGGGTCGATGATCTGGCGAGTCTGCTGGAGAGCGCGTCGATCTCGGAGCGCGTCGTCGCGAAAAGCCTCGACATTCTGGAGCAGGGAATCAGCGAGGCGGCTGTCAGGTTGCGCGAGGCGACTGCCGGTCGTCCCGGCGTGAACCCCCGCATCGCCGCGACGCTGTGTCAGGCGGACGGTGAGCAGACCTCTCGTATGGCGATGGCGATCATCGCCAATGCGCTGACCTTTCAGACGATGCTCGCGGGCGTGTACGACATCCGAACGCTCGACGATCTGCGTCGCTCGGGTGCGCTGCCGAAGGCTCCGATCATGCGAGAGTGGGAGCGCATTCTGCGAATCAACTACTGGCCGATCTTCCACGTGGCTCGGGAAGTGCTGCTCCCGATTCCGGACGGAGCCGCCTCGCGCCTGCTCGAAACACTCGCTGTCGTATCGAGCGAGCTGGAGGCGCACGGCGTCACGCAGTCGCACGACATTTACGGCCGTACCTTTCAACGGCTGATCAGCGACCGGAAGTTCCTGGCCACGTTTTATACACTACCGGCCTCGGCGACGCTACTAGCGGAACTGGCCGTCGGCCTAATCGACGCCGACTGGAGGGACCAGAAAGCCGTGACAGGACTTCGGGCCTGCGACTTCGCCTGCGGAACCGGGACGCTGATCACCGCCGCCTACCATGCAATCCTGGCGCGCTATCGGCGCACTGGCGGCGACGATGCTGCCATCCACCGCAAGATGATGGAACAGTCGGTGTTCGCGGCTGACATCATGCCGGCTGCGACCCACCTGACGACGTCGATGTTGTCAAGTGCACACCCAACGACACCGTTCGAGCGAACGCAGGTGCACTTGTTGCCGTACGGAAGGCAGGATGAAGACGCCACGCCGCTGTTCGCGCTGGGCGCACTCGATCTGATCAGTGAACAGCACGGCACCGGGTTGTTCGAGAACACGGGCATCGAGGTGCATCACGGCAAAGGAGACACACGTGGCGTCGTTCAGGAGGGCAAGGGGTGGAGCGACACGTTCCTGCTGGAACACCGGTCGATGGACCTGGTGATCATGAACCCGCCGTTCACCCGGCCCACCAACCACGAAGCGACTGACGTGCCGGTGCCGTCGTTCGCCGGCCTGGGGAACGACGCCGAAGAGCAGGGCGCTATGTCGCGCCTGCTCAAGGGAATCAAGAAGAAGGTCAAGAAGCCGGCGGGGCACGGGAACGCCGGGTTGGCGTCGAACTTTCTCGATCTCGCCGACGCCAAGGTTCGGCCCGGCGGCGTACTGGCGATGGTGATGCCGCTCAGTCTCCTGCAGGGCAATGCCTGGGCCGCGAGTCGCGACCTTCTGCAGTCGAAGTACGAACGAACGATGGTTGTAGGCTTGGCGTCCGCCGGCCGCGACGACGAGAAGTCGTTTTCTGCCGACACCGGGATGGGCGAGGTGCTGGTCGTCGCCCGTCGCAAGCGCGGCGCCGCCGGAAAAGGCACGGCGAGCGCTCCAGTCGCCTTCGTCGCCCTGCGGGAACGCCCCACGTCTGGAATCGAGGCTGCCGGGCTCGCGTCGGCGATCCGTGATGCCGAACGGCACGGCCAGAATCGGGTCACGCTTGGCGACGACCTGTGCGGGGTCCTCGTTCAGGGAACCTGGGACGATGGGGGTTGCGCGTCCATCGTCCATCCCGAGCTTCTGGATGCCGTCCGGGTGTTGCACGCTGGCGCGCTGAACTTCCCGCAGACGAGCCAGAAGCACCCGGTTCCGATGACGACGTTGCGCGAGTTGGGCGCGCGAGGGTTGCTTCATCGTGACATCAACGGGATCGAGCGGCGTGCGGGGGCGGCGAATTGGGGGGACGCGGAAACGCCAGATTCGTTCCGGGGGCCGTTCGATATTGTTGCCGTGCAGTCCGCCGCGTCGACGTTCCCCGTTCTCTGGGGACACGCCGCCGACCGCGAGCGTTGCCTGGTGGTGCAGCCGGACAGCGAAGGACGAGTTCGCGATCGGGCCGCCGACAGCGCCACGGAAGCGTGGGGCACGGCGACGCGACTTCACTTTACGCTCGACTTCCGGCTGAACTCGCAGAGCCTTTCCGCCTGCATGACGCCCACCTCCACGCTGGGCGGCCGCGCGTGGCCCAACTTCCTGATGACGGAGCGCCGCCACGAAACGGTCGTCGTGCTGTGGGCCAACACTACGCTCGGGCTGATCCT
This sequence comes from Vicinamibacterales bacterium, assembly GCA_965222905.1. GTDB lineage: Bacteria > Acidobacteriota > Vicinamibacteria > Vicinamibacterales > UBA8438 > WTFV01. The sequence continues at coordinate 3,348,523 of OZ244976.1, forward strand.
TTTCTGGTGGGCCGGCACGGTGCAGCAGGCGGGACGGGCCTGCCTGACACTCAGCCGCTTGCCGAATCTCCATGTGCTCGATCCACGTACGCTTACCGAGGCCCAGCATCTGCGAGCCCGCGACATCTTTAACACGTTCAAGTCACGCCCGCTGCTTCCGGCGAACGAGGCGTACCGGGACGAGACCCGTCAAGCGCTCGATCAGGCAGTGCTCGTCGACCTCCTGGGCCTGCCCTCGTCGTTCCTCGACCCGCTCGCGGTGCTTCGCACGCAGTGGTGCAACGAGCCAACCGTCCACGGAGGGAAGGCGACACGGCCGGAGCCGGGTGCCTCCCCGTCGTTCAGTGAGGCGCCCCAGCCCTGACGAGTGACCGCCGTGGCGGGGGATACGAGTGTGGTCGTGCGCGGCTTCGAAACTACGGAACACTACAAACCGGCATGCGCTCATCCTCGTTCATGCCGCCGGACGTTCTGAACGAGATGCTCGCGGAGGGGCAACCAATCACGGTTTCTTCTCTCCGGCCGCCTGGAATTCCTCATGAGCCTTTTCCCAGTCGGCTTCGGGGAATGCGGCCTTGACGGATTTCAGGAAGTCCTCGCGCTTCAGGGTCTCGAAGGTGACGTCCTTGTAGCAGAAATCAAGCCGCATTTCCTGGGTCAGCGACGCGGCGGCCGGAAAGAATCGACGCACTTCATTGTCAAGCCAGCGCCGCGTACTATCTTCCGTGATGTCCGGGATCTGGCCGAGCAAGCGATCCGGAGGGGATGCAACGATGCCTGGCAGGAAGTGATTGACGATCTGTTCGCGGGAGTGGTCGAGATGATTCTGCAGCTCTTTTTCTACTCGTTTCCGGTGGTCCTTCAGCTTTTCCTCCCGGAGCGTCTGCAATCGTTCTTCGAAGATTGGTTTTCTCGACTTGAGCACGACACGGCCGCGCCCCTTTCCGAGCGACTTGGTGAAATTGTTGCGGATTTCGTTCAATTCAGATTCCAACGCCTTGGATGAAAGTTTGTCGTTCTTCTCGATGAGGTCGAACGTCGTCTTCAACCGGCGCTCAAGGTTCTCGCTGGCTGTGAGCCCGACGATGTTCGGGGGCAGAGCAAGGCGACGACGCTGGATGGCTGCACCCGACAACTCTATTTCGACGTACTGCAAGTAAGCACTATACACACGCACCTGGCGCGCGATGTCGAACGGAACCGGCGGCGCTTCTGTCAGCCGTCTGTCGACCTTCTGAAAGTCGGCGCTGGTCACTTCCGCTGACGGAACTTCGACAGGCTGCGCCTCGATCCGATCCCGATGTTCTTTGGAGCCGATCGAGTCCATCGCGATTTTTTTCGTTGCGGGAGACAGGCGGGCGAGGGCTTCCGTTACCTGAGAACCGGATAGACGTAGGGCGTTGGGGGCTTCTGGCGGGTGGGCGTCGGCTTCGAGATACAGGGCGGTAGGAGTGAATATGTAACCGTCATCATCAACTATAACCAAACCGGTGCGCAACCCGGACGTCGTCGATACCGTGATTCCGGCACCCTGTAGCGCCTTCACGGCCTTGAGAGTACCGAAGCCCATACGCAGGACCCGTTCATCGAAATCTAGGCAGACGACAATGGACTCGGTGCCAATCCGTTCTGAGAGCGCCACGAGCGCCTTCGCAGGGTCATCCAGGATGCCCGGGGCGGCGTAGCACGCGTAGCGTTTCGCGCGAGAGATCTGCTCCGCGATCTGCGGTGAGTCGAGGGACAGAAATAGTCGATCGGTCATGTTGATCTCCCAGAATACCGGCGACGCTCCTCAGGGAGTTCGCCGAGCTCGGGCTCATCGTCCGAAGGGGACAGTCGGTCGACCATGGTGCTCGCCTTGACGATGGCCGGCATTATAATTGTCTGGTCATTCAACAGGCTGGCGACGGCGCCCGATGAACGCGCGGCGACTCGTTCGCGTCAGGCCGCGACCGGGGCTGTCCGTGAGCGCGGAGACGGGGAGCGAAGACGAACTGAGCGTCCAGAGGCCGGAGAATCGAGGCCCGCGTAAACGGTTCGGTCCCGCCCGGCGTCGAAGACGGCTAGAATTGACGTTTCGTTGAAAGCACGCCACACATGATGAATCCTCTGATCCGTTGCATCGGGCGTTCCATCGCCCTCGTGGTTCTGGCCGCCGGACTGCCCGTGGGGGTGGTCGCTCAGCCGACCAACGGCAACGGTGCCGGCGACGGTGAGCCGGCCGAGGCCGACGCGCGAACGTTCTCCGCACTCGAGGCCCGCGAGTTGACCGCGACCGGGGCCCCGATCACCTTGGCGCTGCGCGTCGGGGAAGCGCCGCTGGTCGACGGCGACGTGCTGTCCGACGCGGCCTACGAGGACGCCCGGGTGGCGACCGGCTTCGTGCAGAACCGTCCGTTCGATGGGCAGCCCGCCTCGGAGCGGACCGAGGTGCGCATCGTCCATACCGAGGACACGCTGTACTTCGGCATCGTCTGCTACACGGACGACCCGGCGACGATCATCGCGGCCGACAGCCGGCGCGACTCCGATCTGACCGAGACCGACAGCTTCCGGATCATCCTCGACACCTACCACGACGGCCTGAACGGTTTCGTCTTCGGGACCAACCCGGCCGGGGTCGAGTACGACGGGCAGTTGACCAACGAGGGGCAGGGCAGCGGCCGGTTCGGCGGCGGCGGGAGCGGGCGTCCGAGCAACAGCCGGCAGCAGCGCGGGTCGGGCGGCGGGCTGAACGTGAACTGGGACGGCGTGTGGCAGGTGGCCACCAGCGTCACCGACGTCGGCTGGACGGCGGAGATAGCGATCCCGTTCCGCACGCTGCGCTATCCACCGGCCGACGTGCAGACCTGGGGGATGAACTTCCAGCGCAACATCCGCTTCAGCAACGAGCAGGCCTACTGGTCGCCGCTGCCACGGCAGTACACCCTGAACCGCCTCACGCTGGCGGGCGAGCTCCAGGGACTCCGCGTGCCGGCGCAGCGCAACCTGCAGCTCATGCCCTACGCACTCGGGGACGCGGCCTACAGCACCGAGACGGCGCAGACCTCCCGGTCCGGCGACGTCGGGGTCGATCTGAAGTACAGCATCAGCCCGAGCATGACGCTCGACGCCACCTACAACACCGACTTCGCGCAGGTGGAGGTGGACGACGAGCAGGTCAACCTCGACCGGTTCACGCTGTTCTTCCCCGAGAAGCGGCCGTTCTTCCTGGAGAACGCGGGCCTGTTCTCGGTCGGACAGTCCGGGGCGGTCGACGTCTTCTTCAGCCGGCGGATCGGCCTCGGCGAGTACGGCGAGCAGATTCCGATCCACGGCGGCGGGCGGCTCTCCGGCAAGGTCGGGAACAACACGAACATCGGATTCCTGAACATGCAGACCGGCGCCGTCGGCTCGACGGGGACGCCGCAGCAGAACTTCACGGTGGGCCGCGTCCGGCAGGACCTGGCGAACCGCTCCAACGTCGGCGTGATGTTCGTGAACCGGCAGGCCAGCGGGTCGCTGGCGGGGGATCAGGACTACAACCGGACGTACGCGCTCGACGGGCGCTGGGGCATCGGCGAAGGGGGCACGCTATCGGGATTCGTCTCGGGAACGGACACGCCCGGGCAGCCCGGGGAGAACAACCACGCGTACGCGTTCAACGCGCGGCACCAGTCGGAGCGCGTACGCCTCAGTCTGGGATTCACCGAGGTGGCGCCGAACTTCAACCCGGAGGTCGGGTTTCTCGCGCGCCGCAGCTACCGGCGGATGAACGCCAGCGTGTTCACGACCCTGCGTCCCGACGACTTCCTGGGGGTCCACGAGTTCCGGCCGCACGTCTCCCACAACACGGTGTTCGACTTCGACAACGGCTTGCAGGAGACGCAGTTCACCCACATCGACAACCACCTCGAGTGGCGGAACGGGTACGAGATCCACACCGGCATGAACGTCACCCGGGAAGGGGTCTTCGAGCCGTTCGAGATCTTTCCGGGGGTCATGGTGCCGCCGGGGCGGTACGATCACAGCGAAGCCCAGATCGCCGGCAACACGAACCTCGGCGCGCCGGTGAGCGCCAACTTCAACACCATCGTCGGGGGGCTGTTCGGCGGGAAACGCGTCACGATCACGCCGTCTATCGCCGCGCGCGCCGGCGAGACGTTCAACGCGATGTTAGAGTGGAGCTACAACGACCTGGAGCTTCCCGGCGGTCACTTCAGCACCAACCTGATCCGCCTGCGCACCTCGTATTCGTTCACGACCCGCATGTTCCTGCAGGCCCTCGTGCAGTACAACGACCGGGCCAATCTCTGGTCGTCGAACCTGCGGTTCGGTCTGCTGTCGGACGCCAATACCGGGCTGTTCGTGGTCTACAACGACATCCAGCCGCTGGGGTTCGAGCGCGGCGACTTCATCATCAGGTCGGGCCGCAGCCTGACCGTCAAGTACAGCTATCTGTTCGACATTCTCCGCTGAGGGCGGACCCGGCGCGAGCCAGTCTCGTGTCGAGGTCGAGGCGCGTTCGGCTTGACACGGTCCGGCCGGGCGGATACAACACCACCCGTGCATATCGATGGTGTGTTTCCGCCCATTCCGACTCCCTTCAAGGACGGTCAGGTGGACGTCACGGCGATGGCGTCGAACGTCGAGCGCTGGATGGCGACCCGTATCCGCGGCGTGGTCGTGCTCGGCTCGAACGGCGAGGCGCCGCTGATCGACGAAGCCGAGTCGGACGCGGCCATCGCGGCTGCGCGCAGCGCCGTGCCCGGCGACCGGCTCTGCCTCGCCGGCACCGGTCGCGAATCGACCGCCGCCGCCATCAGCGCCTCGAAGCGGGCGGCCGACCTGGGCGCGGACGCGGTGCTGGTCCGGACTCCGTCCTACTTCAAGCCGTTGCTGACCTCCGACGCATTCGTGGCGCACTATACGGCGGTCGCCGACGGGTCGCCGGTTCCGGTGGTGCTCTACAACTACACGGCGCTCACCGGCGTCACGCTGGGTGTGGACGCTGTCGCGAGACTCGCGGAGCACCCGAACATCGTCGGCCTGAAGGAGTCGGGGAGCGACCTGAAGTTTCTGACCGCGTTGGTCGACGCGACGCCCGACGACTTCGCGGTCATGGCCGGGTCCGCGCCGGTCTTCTACGCCGGCCTGCTGGTGGGCGCGGCGGGCGGCATCCTGGCCCTGGCCTCGGTGGTGCCCGACCTGTGCGTCGATCTGTACGATCTGGTCCGTGCCGGCCGTCTGGACGAGGCCCGCGATCTGCAGCGGCGGCTGACGCCGCTCGCGGGTCTGGTGACCTCGATGTACGGCGTGCCGGGCCTCAAGGCGGCCGTTTCGCTGCTCGGATTCACGGGCGGCGACCCCTGCCCCCCGCTCCGTCCCGCAGGCGACGCGGCAGTCGAAGAGATCCGCCTGGCGCTGGACCGCCTGCACGTGCCGGTGGCCTGAGCCGCCGGGCCACTGTCCGCGGTGCCGGCCCCCGCAGCGCGTGGTACGCTGGTGAGGAGGAGGCGGTGAACAGCATGCGTCATCGACACTGCAGCGCATCCCCTGTGCCTGCCGGCGGTAGTCCCGGGAACGTCCGGCGATTCCGCGCCGGCCGGCTGCTCGCCGCGATTCTGCTCGCCGCGGTAACTGCGGCGTGTGCGAAGAACCCGGTCACCGGGAGCCGCGAGCTCGTTTTCATGAGCGAGTCTCAGGAGGCCGATCTGGGCCGGCAGGCCGACGCGCAGATCCGCGGCGAGATGGGCGTCTACGACGATTCGGCCCTGCAGGAGTATGTCGCGGGAGTCGGCAACGCGCTGGCCGCCGCGTCGCATCGTCCGGATCTGCCGTGGCAGTTCACGGTGATCGATTCGCCGGTCGTGAACGCGTTCGCGGTGCCGGGCGGGTACATCTATCTGACGCGCGGCCTGCTGGCGTACCTCAACGACGAAGCGGAGTTGGCCGGCGTCCTCGGTCACGAGATCGGCCACGTGACGGCGCGTCACTCGGTCCAGGCGTACAGCCGCGCCGCCGGCGCCCAGATGGGGCTGTTGCTCGGCCAGATCTTCGTACCTGCGATGCGTCCCCGGTACGGTGCGCCGGGGATGGGCGACGCCGCCGGGCAGGGGCTGGGGCTCCTGTTCCTGAAGTTCGGGCGTGACGACGAACAGCAGGCGGATCGCCTGGGAGCCGAGTACGCCGTCGCCTCCGGCTGGGATCCGCACGGCGTCGGCGACATGCTGACGACGCTGGGGCGCATCGCGGACACGACGGATCGCCGCGGGACCCCCAACTGGCTTGCGACGCATCCGGCGCCGGCCGACCGGGTGGCCGGTGTCGCCGGCACCGTCGAGACGCTGCTCCCGGAGACCGCGGACCTTTCCGCCCTGCGGGTCGACCGAGCGGGGTATCTCGCTCGCGTCGAGGGCATCGTCTACGGCGACAATCCCGAGCAGGGCGTCGTCCGCGGACGGGAGTTCCTGCACCCGGCCCTGCGCTTCGCGCTGGAGTTCCCGGTCGGCTGGGAGGTGCACAACGGGGCCGAGGTCGTGGTGGCGCGCGAACCGGGGCAGGATCGCTACATGCTGCTGCAGATCGCAGAGGAGACCGGCTCCGACCTGCAGCGGACCGCCGAGCGCGGGATGGCGGGATCGGGGTTCGTGGAGGTGCAGGGAACAACGAGCGAGATCAACGGCCTCGACGCTTACATCGGCACCTACACCCAGGACGTTCGTGGGGTGGGACCCATGATCGCGCGCATCGCCTTCATCCGATCCGGTTCCTCGGTCTACCTGCTCGGCGCCTTCGCCGACGCGGACGGGTACCGGCTCATCGAGCGCGAAGTCCACGACAGCATTCATTCCTTTCGGAATTTGAGCCGCGACGAGGCGGAACGTATCCGGCCCAACCGGGTCGCCGTCTACCGCGTGCGGGACGGAGACACCTGGCAGCGCATCGCCCAACGGGTCGGCGCAGAGATCGTTCCGGGCGCCACGCTCGCGATCATGAACGGCTATCCGGTGAACGAGCAGCCGCTGCCCGGCGACGTCATCAAGGTAGCCCAGCCCGGATAGTCCTCGGGAGACAGGCGTCCGCCGCCCGGACGGCGTCGCCGTCGTGCGATTGGTCCGCGCTCAGCGGTGCTCGGAAGCGATCCGTCGGGCGCCGAGATAACGACGCTGCCAGTAGCGGGCGCCGAGGCTCTCGACGCGGACCTCGCCCCGTTCACTCGGAGCATGGACGAACCGCCCGTCGCCGAGCGCCAGACCGACATGCGACGGGCCGGGCGCAAGGGTGCTGAAGAAGACCAGGTCTCCCGGTTGCAGTCTGTCCGCCCCGACGGAGGCGCCGACGCGGTACTGGTGCGCGGCTATCCTGGGGAGCGACACCCCGTGCTGCGCGTACACGTAGTGCGTGAACCCGCTGCAGTCGAAGCCCTTCGGCGTGGCCCCGCCCCAGGCGTACGGAGCGCCGCGCAGTGCGAGCGCCGTCGCGACCACCGCGGGCGGATCGACGAGACGGGGCCGCGCGGCGTCCGTCCCGCCCGCGGGCCCGGCAACGGGAAACGGCCGGGGCACATGGCCGCCGCGCGCGCCGCATGCAGACACGGCCAGGGAGGCCGCCAGGGTCAGCGGTCCGAGCCAGGATCGCACCATACGTCGGTCACCTGTATCGGCTCCGGTCGTCAGGCGCGACAGGCGGGGAGCGTCAGCCCTGGGACTCCCGTTGCATTTCGGCGAGGTAACTCTCTTGTGCGCAACGTGTTACATCGCCGTTCGGTTGACATGGGGGTAGGCGTCGGCGAGAATGGCGCAGCATTTCGGGGGAGGCCGTGGAGCAGACCTTGCTGCTGAACGCGACGTACGAGCCGCTGAAGGTGGTCGACTGGCGTAAGGCGATGACCCTGCTGTGTCAGGGCAAGGTCGAGGTCGTCTCCGAGTACGATCGCGAGATCCGTTCGGTATCGGTCAGCTTCAGACTGCCCTCCGTGATTCGCCTCCTGCGCTACATTACAATCACCCGGCGGATGGACGACGTGCCGTTTTCGCGCGCCAACATCTACGCCAGGGACGACCACCGGTGCCAGTACTGCGGGCGCGAGTTTCCGGTCGCGGATCTGACGTTCGATCACGTTGTGCCGGTCTCCCAGCGCGGGCGCAAGGACTGGGAGAACATCGTGACCGCCTGCATCCCGTGCAACCGCAGAAAGGGCGGGCGCACGCCGGCACAGGCTGGGATGCACGTCATTCGGCAGCCGTGTCGTCCGACACGGTCGCCGGTCGTGCGCATCACCTTCGGGCTGCGCGACGCACCGGCGAGTTGGCGCGACTATCTGTACTGGAACGTCGAGCTCGACCGCACGTGATGCAACAGGACATCCCTTCTGCGTCCAACACTTTCCGCTGCAGGTGCTGAGCGGGTGCCCGAACCACGCATCACGGCTGTACACCCGTTGTGGGCGGTCGAGGGCGGACGTGTCACGATCCGGGGGCACGACCTCGCCGGCGGGGACCGGGAAGCCCTCCTGTCCGAGGTACGGATAGGTCCGTCGTCCGCGCGGGTCGTCGCCGCCTCGCCGCGATCCGTCGCGGTCACGGTGCCGGCGGGTCTCGACGGGGGACGGACCGCGGTGCGGATCGGCGGTGCGTCGGGTGCGACCGGGTTCTTCGACGTAGGGCGGCCGGTGGCGACCGGCGTACACCAGGTGGACAATCCCGTCATCGCCGGTGACGGGACCCTGTTCGTCACCTACAGCGGGCCTCGCGGCGAGCGGGCGCCCGTGTCGATCTTCCGCGTCCGCTCCGACGGTTACCGCGAGCCGTTCGTCACCGGCATCGTCAATCCGACGTCGATGGCCCTGTCGCCGGACGGCCGATTGCACGTATCGAGCCGCTTCGAGGGTTCCGTCTACCGCATCGCCGAGGACGGCTCCCACGACGTGTTCGTGAGCGACCTCGGGGTGGCCTGCGGCATGGCCTTCAGTCCGGACGGCACGCTCTACGTCGGTGACCGTTCCGGCACCGTCTTCAGAGTGGGGACGTCCGGCCGGGCCACGCCGTTCGCCACGCTTCCGCCCAGCGTCGCCGCGTTTCACCTCGCCTGGGGGCCCGACGACGGACTGTACGTCTCTGCGCCGACGCTCGCGACCTGCGACCGCGTCTATCGCATCGATCGCACCGGCGCGGTGTCGACGGCCGCGTCGAGCTTCGGTCGGCCGCAGGGACTCGCGTTCGACGCGCAGGGAGTGCTCCACGTGGTCGAAGCGCTCGCGGGTGCGAGCGGCCTCTACCGGGTCGAGGACGACGGGACGCGCACCCTGGTGCTGGCCGCGGCGAATCTCGTCGGCGTCGCGTTCGACCCCTCGGGGGGCGTCGTGGTGGCGTCGGGCGACACCGCTTACCGGCTCGATCCCGGCGGCGTGGCAATCGGGCAACCGGGCCTCCCCTGACCGACGTGCTAGCATGGTCGGTTTGGGGTTCCGTCAAAGGGGGCTGACGGTGCCATGCCGCACGACTGGATCGACATCCGCGGGGCTCGCGTTCACAACCTGAAGGACATCGACGTCCGGATTCCGCGCAACCGGCTGGTCGTCGTGACCGGCCTGTCCGGTTCCGGCAAGTCGTCGCTGGCGTTCGACACTCTCTACGCCGAAGGCCAGCGGCGCTACGTCGAGTCGCTGTCCGCCTACGCCCGCCAGTTCCTGGAGCAGGTCGAAAAGCCGGACGTCGATCAGATCGACGGTCTTTCGCCCGCCATCTCCATCGAGCAGCGCACCACCGGGTCGAATCCGCGGTCGACGGTGGGGACCGTCACCGAGATCTACGACTATCTCCGCCTGCTGTTCGCCAACATCGGGGTGCCGCACTGTCCATCGTGCGGGCGAGTGATCACGTCGCAATCGGTGGAGCGCATCGTCGAGACCGTCATGGCCGAGCCTGCGGTCGAGCGGGTCAACGTTCTCGCGCCCATCGTGCGCGGCCGCAAGGGCGAGTTCAAGAAGGAGCTGGCCGCCATCCGGGAGCGCGGGTTGACGCGCGTCAGGATCGACGGGGAGGTACGCGCGGTCGAAGAAGAGCCGCGGCTCGATCGGCGGCGGAACCACTGGATCGACGTGGTGGTGGATCGACTCGTCGTGCGCCGCGGCGCCGAGCGGCGTCTCACCGAGTCCATCGAGTTCGCGCTGACCCTGGCCGACGACGTGGTCATCATCAATACGCTGGGCGGCGGCGACAGGCTGTTCTCGCGCCGCATGGCGTGCGTCGACTGCGGGATCAACGTGCCCGAGATGACGCCGCGCGCCTTCTCCTTCAACTCGCCGCACGGTGCGTGTCCCGCCTGCCACGGCCTCGGCGCCGTGGAGGACTTCGATCCCGCGCGGATCGTGCCCGACGAGTCCATCACCCTGTCCGGCGGCGCCATCCGGGCCTGGGCCGGCGGCGACAAGCGGCTCGTAAAGCGGGCGCTGACGCGGTTGTCGAGCTGCTTCGGCATCGATCTCGAGGTGCCGTTCCGCAGGTTGCCGCGGCGTCACCGCGATCTGCTGCTGTTCGGTCCGAACGGCGGCGAAGGGACGCCCCGCGCGCCCGCGTCGGACCGGCGCAAGAGACCCGGCCGGGCCGATCCGTTCGGCAAGGACTTCGAAGGCGTCGTTCCCAACCTGCGGCGCCGGTACGACGAAGGAGCCTGGGCGCAGCAGGAGGCGCTGGAGAGCTATCGGACGCTGCGGCCGTGCTCCGGGTGCGATGGCCGCCGGCTGCGCTCGGAGAGTTGCGCCGTGCGGGTGAAGGGACGCACGATGGCGGACTACGTCAACGTGTCCGTGACGGACGCGCTGGCGACGATTGACGGGCTGGAGCTGAGCGACCGCGAGTCGCCCGTGGCCGAACGCGTACTCCGCGAGATCCGTGACCGGATGCGGTTCCTGTGCGACGTAGGCGTCGGCTACCTGACCCTGGCGCGGGGTGCGACAACCCTGTCGGGGGGCGAGGCGCAGCGTATTCGGTTGGCCACGCAGGTGGGGGCCAGCCTGACCGGGGTGCTGTACGTGCTCGACGAACCGTCGATCGGGTTGCACCAGCGCGACAACCGGTTGCTGCTGGCGACGTTGCAGCGCCTGCGCGATCTGGGCAACACGGTGGTGGTCGTCGAGCACGACGAAGAGACCATTCGTGCGGCGGACTACGTGGTGGACCTCGGGCCGGGAGCCGGCGAGCACGGGGGGCGGGTGATCTACCAGGGGCCGTCGGGAGCCCTGGAGACGGCCGGCGGGGAATCGCTCACGGGCCTGTACCTGAAGGGTGAGCGCACGATTCCGGTTCCGTCGTTTCGTCGTCCCGCGCTCAACGGCGAACTGCGGATTCGTGGCGCCCGGGCGAACAATCTGAAGAACATCGACGCCGCCGTGCCGCTGGGACTGCTGACCGCCGTCACGGGCGTCAGCGGGTCCGGCAAGTCGACCCTGGTCAACGACATCCTCTATCGCACGCTGGCGCGGGCGCTCTACCGGGCGACCGACGATCCCGGACCGCACACGGCGATCGACGGCATCGAGTTGATCGACAAGGTGATCCAGATCGATCAGTCGCCGATCGGACGCACGCCGCGGTCCAACCCCGCCACCTACACGGGAGTGTTCACGTTCATTCGCGAGCTCTACGCCATGCTTTCCGAGTCGCGCACCCGCGGCTATCGGCCGGGACGGTTCTCGTTCAACGTCAAGGGTGGGCGATGCGAAGCGTGCCGGGGCGACGGCGTGATCGCAATCGAGATGCACTTTCTGCCGGACGTCTACGTCACGTGCGAGCAGTGCAAGGGACGCCGCTACAACCGGGAGACGCTCGATGTCCGGTACCATGGCGTCTCCATCGCCGATATGCTGGCGCTGACGGTGGATCAGGCCGTTCCGCTCCTGGAGAACGTCCCGTCCGTTGCAACGAAGCTGCGTACGTTGCAGGACGTCGGCCTCGGCTACCTGACCCTGGGGCAGTCGGCTACGACGCTGAGCGGCGGCGAGGCGCAACGGGTCAAGCTGGCCAAGGAGCTGTCACGCCGGAGCACCGGCCGGACGCTCTACATCCTGGACGAGCCGACGACGGGGCTGCACCTGGAAGACACGCGCCGCCTGCTGGACGTGCTAAATCTCCTCGTTGGCCAGGGCAACACGGTGATCGTGATCGAGCACCACCTCGACGTCATCAAGACCGCCGACTACATCCTGGACCTCGGTCCGGGGGGCGGCGACGCCGGAGGGTGCATCGTCGTTCAGGGCACACCCGAGGAAGTCGCGGCGTACGACGCTTCCGACACGGGCCTGTTTCTCCGGCCGCTGCTCGGCCACTGATCGTGCAGCGGCGGCCGCCATCCACGGAGCGGGCAGACCGGATTCGGGAGCCGTGAGAGGACGCGACTGGTATCCGGTGGGCGACTTCCGCTAAAGTTGACATCAGCGACACCCGATAGTTCCAGAAGATGCTGGCCGCCGGTGATCGCGTGTGGTATAAGAGCCCATCTGTGAGGCGACCGATGACAGTCGGTCGGACGGGCGCTGTCCTCGCCATCGACTTTGAGCGGCTGGCCAGGTACTACCGAACCGAGGCGTTGCGGGAGGCTCACAGTCGCTCGGAATGACGATCCAGCGGACTCTTAGGCGGTCGGTTTCGTGCACCGGCATCGGGCTCCACTCGGGGCGGAAGGTGACGCTTCGACTCAAGCCCGCCCCAGCCGATTACGGTATCCGCTTCAAACGCCTCGACCTCGACGGCCTGGAAGTACCCGCGGTGGCGGACCGGATAGCCGGTATCAGCTATGCCACGGGTCTCGCGCAGGACGCGGCGTCGGTCGGTACGGTCGAGCACCTGCTGGCGGCCCTCGTCGGTCTTGGCATCGACAACGTCAGCGTCGAGCTGGACCAGGCTGAAGTCCCGATCATGGACGGCAGCGCCGCATCCTTCGTCTACCTGGTGCACGAGGCCGGCGTCAGGGCGCTCAAGGCCCCCCGGCGATTTCTGAAGGTGGTGCGGCCGATCGCGCTCTCGAACGGCAACAAGCGGATTGCCGTCTACGCCTCCGATCACTTCAAGGTCACCTACAGCATCAGCTTCGATCATCCGTTGCTGCGGCACCAGTCGCGAACCCAGCACGTGACGGAGGAGACGTTCCAGGAGGAGATCGCGCCGGCGCGCACCTTCGGCTTCCTGAAAGAGGTCGAGCAGTTGCGCAGGAAAGGGCTCGCGCTCGGCGGCTCGCTCGACAACGCCATCGTGCTCGGCGAGACCGGCTTCCTCAACAACACCCTGCGCTTCGAGGACGAGTTCGTCCGTCACAAGATTCTGGACGTGATCGGCGATCTGGCCCTCGTCGGGCATCCGATAATCGGCCACGTGGTCGCCCATCGGGGCGGACATGCGCTCCACGCCGGCTTCGCCCGGAAGATACTCGAGGAGACCGACGCGTGGCGCCTCGTAGAATCCCCCTCCGAACCATCCGAGGAAGCCGCCCGCTCGGTCCAGCCCGGCACCGTCCCGGCGCGCTGACGCCCTGCTAGGGTTGCTCGGTCGCGTGTGCGGCCGGCGGCGGCTCCGTATCCGACGTGAGCCTGCGGACGTACGCGCCGAGCTTCTCGTTCTCGTAGGTCACGGAGTTGAGGAACAGGCTCTCGAGCAGGTACGTTTCGCGGTCCGCCTCCGCCATCTGCCGGATGAGGTGGCGGATCTCGTGCATCGTGTCCTCGAAGCTGTAGTCGAGCCCGTGCCGGGAATGGAGCTCGCGATACAGGGTCTCGAGAACCGCCAGCAGGTCGCCGTCCAGCGCGATCTCGGTGCCTGATGTCGTCTTGATCGTGCGCATGTTCATTCCCCAAAGCTGCCGACGGCGCCTGCCTCGTCCGCGTGCAGCTCGATGAAATTGTGCGCGCCCGTCATGGTCAGCATCGTTTCGACGCGCTTCTGCACGCCGGCGAGCTTGATCGCGCCGCCGAGCTTGTCGGTCTGGCGGTACAGATCCATCAGGCAGCCGATGGTCGCACTGTCGACGTACACGACCCGCGAAAGGTCGATGATCACCCGCTTCTCGCCGGCCGCGAGCAGCTTCGTCACTGCGTCGGCGAACGTGGAGAGGATCTGGTACGTCAGTTTGGCCTCGCCCACTCGGACGATGACCGCCTTGCCGACACGCTCGCTTGACAAGTTCATTCCCGTGCTCCGGTCAAGGGGTAACGGCCGGCGTTCCTGCACGCTGGCCAGCGTCCGTGCGCTGCGCCTGCTCTATCCGCAGTACCTGCCGCGCCAGCTCGTGGCGTCCCCGGTTGATCCGCGACTTCACCGTCCCGTCCGGAAGGCCGAGCCGCCCGGCGATCTCCTGGTAGGACAGTTCCTGCAGATCGCGCATCGCTACCGCCGTCCGGAGCGTTTCCGGCAGCGCCGCGAGCGCCTCGCGCAGCAACGCCCGCCGGTCGAAGCGATCGAGCCGCGCGAACGCGTCGATTCCGCCGGCGACCGGTGTGAGCTCGCTCGCGTCCACGCGGTGATCGACGACCTCGCGTTCCTTCCGTACACGCCGGTAGTGGTCGATGCACAGGTTGCGGCTGACGCTGATGATCCACGTGGTGAAGTTGGCCCGGCGGTCGAACGTGCCGAGAGCCTTGAAGACCTTCAGGAAGATGTCCTGAGTCAGATCTTCGGCCTCGTCGTGGCGACCCACGAACGTGTACGCGACGTTGAACACCTTCCGCCGGTAGCGGCGCACGATGGTGTCCCACGCCGCCTGGTCTCCCCGCAGACAGGCCTCGATGAGGGCGTCGGTGGAGTCGGCAGATGCGGACGGCCGGTCGGTGGGCACAAGCCGTTAGTCTGGCGCGGGCACACGTACCGGGTCAAATCGGTCCGGCCGCGGACCGCCGGTTCGACAGGGTCGCCAGCCCCGCGTACAATGCGCCGCGCCGTGCGTCTCCACGATTCCCTATGGCCGGGTTCACGTTTTCACCCCACCCGGTGACCTGCGACGGGGTGAGTCCGGCAGCTTTGGCGGCCGCCGAGGGTACTCCCCTGTACGTTTACAGCTCCACCCTCATTGTCGACCGCTACCGCGCGCTGGAGGCCGCTCTCGGTACTTATCCCCATCGCGTCCACTATGCCTTGAAGGCCAACTCGACGCTCGGCATCGTGCGTCTGCTGCAGTCGGCCGGCAGCGCCGTGGACGCCAACTCCGGCGGCGAGATGGCGGTGGCGCTGCGGGCCGGCGTCGATCCACGGGACATCGTCTTCACCGGTGTCGGCAAGACCCGGGCCGAGCTGGAGGACGCGGTGCGAATCGGCGTCGGCGCGATCAACGCCGAGTCGGCCGGCGAGCTGGCCCGCATCGACCGGATCGCGACGGCGCACGGAGTACGGGCGCGAGTGGCCGTACGGGTCAATCCCGGCATCGAGGCCGACAGTCATCCCGGTATCGTGACCGGCGGTCCCGAGCACAAGTTCGGGGTGCCGATCGAGGACGCCGGCGCCGTGTGCCTGGATGCGGCCGGCAGTGACGGACTCGATCTCGTCGGCGTGCATGCGCACGTCGGGTCGCAGTTGACGACCCTGGACGCTGTGGCCAGGACCGGCTCGATGATCGCGAGTTTCGCGCAGGGGCTGCGTGACGCGGGAGTTCCGTTGGAGCACGTCGATCTCGGCGGCGGGCTCGGGATCTCGTACGATGGGAGTCCGGCGCTGGAGGTCACCGAGTACGCGCGGACGCTCGTAGAGGCGGTGGCGCCGACGGGCTTGACGCTGCTCGTCGAGCCGGGCCGCTGGATCGTGGGACCGGCGGGTGCGCTCGTCGCGACGGTGGTGGACGTCAAGCCCCAACGCAACGGACGGTACTTCGTGGTGCTCGACGCCGGCATGAGCGAGCTCCTGCGGCCGGCTCTCTACGGCGCGAAGCACCGTCTCGAGCGGCTGACCGAGCGCTCCGGACCGGATGTGGTGTGCGATGTGGTGGGACCGATCTGCGAAACGACCGACGTGATCCGGCTCGGGCAGTCGATGCCGCTGCCGGAGGTCGGAGACTTGCTGCTGGTGCGGGATGCGGGGGCCTATGGGTCGGCGATGGCATCGAACTACAACCGCCACGCGATGCCGGCCGAGGCGCTGGTGGAAGACGGCGCCTGGCGCATGATTCGCCGGCGCCAGACTGTGGACGACCTGCTGGCCTGCGAGTCGTGACCGCGCGAGGCGGACCGGAGCCGGTGAGAGAGCGAGGCAGAATCTGATGCTGGTGGCGGTTGAAGGGCTGGACCAGACCGGCAAGACGACGCAGGCCCAGGACCTGCGGGATCGGCTGCGGGCATCCGGATACAGGTCGCGGGTCGTTTCGTTCCCGGACTACGGGACCTTTCTCGGCGAGGAGATCGCGAGGGCGTTGCAGGGCGAGCGGGACTACGGTCCCGAGGCGATGCAGTTGCTGTACGTTGCGAACCGCTTCGAGCGCAAGGCCGACATCGAGCGCTGGAACGCCGCCGGCCTGATCGTGCTGTTCGACCGTTACGTTGCGTCCGGGATCGCATACGGCGAAGGGCAGGGGCTCGATCCGGGCTGGCTGGCGTCCATCCAGGGGTCCCTTCCCCAGCCGGAGCTGACGATCCTGCTCGACGCTGCGCCGGACATGACTGCAGCCCGCAAGACGACTGGTCGTGATCAGTACGAACGCGACCTCGCGCTGCTCACGCGGGTCCGGCAGAGCTACCTGCGTCAGGCCGCCCATCCGGATTGGGTGCGCGTCGACGCGGAACAGGCGCCGGACGTCGTTGCAGCGGAGATGGCGTCCGCGATCGAACCGCGACTGCCAGAGCTGCGCTGAGCGCCCGCACGTTGCGCGCCCCGGCGTTGCGGAGTACCGCCGCGCAGGCTTCCACCGTCGCACCGGTCGTGATCACGTCGTCGACGAGCACCACGGAGCGGCCACGGACCGCGGCGGCGGCCGGGCGCCAGCCGCTCCGGCGCGCCAGTGCGAACGCGCCGCCCAGCGCTCCCAGCCGCCCCGCGCGCGACAGCTCGACCTGGCGGCCGGTGTGGCGCGTGCGGCGAAGTGCATGCACGACGGGTACCCCGAGGTGCGAAGCGAGGTCGGCCGCCTGGTTGAATCCCCGCCGCCATCGCCGTAGCGCATGGAGCGGCACCGGGACGGCGATGTCGGCGGCGTGCAGCCAGTCTCGGCCGGCGTCCTGCATGAGCTGCGCGAGAGGCCGTGCGAGCGACCGCCGCCCGTCGTACTTGAAGGCGTGGATGATGGCCCGCAGCGTGCCGGCGTGCACCCCGGCGGCCCGGCGCGCCGTCGGCGGACCTCCGGTTCTCCGGCAGTCGATGCACCGCAGCCCCGCGTCCGCGTCGGCCGCTGCCACCGCTACGCCGCAACGGCGGCAGACGGGAGCTGCGATGGCGGGTATCCGGCGCCAGCAGTTCCGGCAGACGACTCCGCGGGCAGGGGCGTCGAGCGCATCGTCGCACGCCGCACAGCGCGGCGCCCAAACGACCGCCAGCATCGCGTCGAGCGCCAGCATTCTTCACCTGTCGTTCCCGGCGAAGGTGCCGCCGGGCCGGGCTATCCGCCCCCGGCCGGTCTGTCGTCCGCGCCCGTGGCAGGGATCTCGATGCGGGTCGCGCTGCCCCAGAGGCGTTCCAGGTCGTATAGCTCCCGGGTGTCCCGCGTGAAGATGTGGACGATCACGTCGAAGCAGTCCATGAGCACCCACTCCGCGTGGTTGTACCCCTCCACATGGGTCGGCCGTGAATCGACGGCGCGCAGACGCTCGCCGACCGCATCGGCAATGGCCTGCACCTGTCGTGTGCTCCCGCCGGTCCCGACCACGAAGTAGTCGGTGAAGGCACTACTCTGGCGCAGATCCAGCACGACGACGTCGAGCGCCTTCTTGTCCTTCATCGCGTCGATGATCTGCGGGATCGGCTTCGGGAGATCGAGCATGTCTCTGGTCATGCAAACA
Source organism: Vicinamibacterales bacterium (assembly GCA_965222905.1). Lineage (GTDB taxonomy): Bacteria > Acidobacteriota > Vicinamibacteria > Vicinamibacterales > UBA8438 > WTFV01. The sequence goes on from OZ244976.1 coordinate 3,366,467, forward strand.
GCTCGCCACGCGGGTTGGCGTCGTAGAGTCGATGCCGGGAAATGTAGGCGGCGACGACGTCCGGCAGCAGGTCGCCGGTCGGTTGCGCGGCGGCCAGCCGGCGCCGGATGCTCGAGGACGAAACGTCGCGGGTCTCCGCATCGACGAGCCAGATTGAAGTGGAGCCGGCGTCGGCTCCGGTGTCCGAGCCGGCGTCAGGTTTCCGCATCCGGCCGACCAGCGCCGGCAGTCGGTCGCGCAGCGCGGCCAGGGGGCTTCCCGCACGTGCGATGACGGCGAAATGGCTGCGGTCCAGGATCGCGGGGAAGTCGTGCCAGTGTGCGATTTCTGCGAACGCGTCGCTGCCGAGAATGAAGAAGAGTTGCGAAGTCGCGTACCCGGCGCGCGCGAGCTGCTGCAGCGTGAGCGACGTGTACGACGGTTCGGCCGACCCGAGCTCCAGGTCGCTGACCTGCAGCCCGGGCCGTCCGGAGGAGGCGAGCGCCGCCATCGCGAAACGGTGGTAGCCGGAGGTTGCGGCCGGCCACGTCTTGTGCGGCGGAACGCGGGAGGGCATCAGCACCACTTCGGCGAGTGCGAGCGCCTGCCGCGCGGCGTCCGCGGCGTCGAGATGGCCGTGATGCACCGGGTCGAACGTGCCGCCGAGCACGCCGATACGGGGAACGTCACTCGTCACGTGGTCTCCTGGGACGGTTGACCGGCTTCCTGGGAGGTGCGCTGTTGCACCGCCGCCCACATGGCGTCGAGGAGTGCCGGCAATCCGTTTCCGGTCACCGCCGAAACGGTGTAGAGGGGCACCGACCGCGCCGCAAGATGCCGCCGGAGGTTTTCGAGGCGTTCGGGCTCGTCGAGGGCGTCCATCTTGTTGGCGGCGGCGAGCTGCGGCTTGCCTGACAGTCCGGCAGGGCCGCCCGCGGGCAGTCCGTCGGCGCCTCGAAACCGGGCCAGCTCGGTGCAGATCGTGTCGAAGTCGCTCACCGGGTCGCGGCCGCTGGCGGACGACACGTCGACGACGTGGACCAGTACCTTCGTGCGTTCCAGGTGACTCAGGAAGCGATGGCCCAGCCCGTGCCCCTCGTGGGCGCCGGCGATGAGCCCCGGCACGTCCGCAAGCACGAAGCTGCGTTCGTCGTCGAGGCGGACGACACCCAGGTTGGGAGTCAGCGTGGTGAACGCGTACTCCGCGATCTTCGGGCGCGCGGCCGACACCCGCGCGATCAGCGTCGACTTGCCGGCGTTGGGGTAGCCCACGAGGCCGACGTCGGCCAGCAGCTTGAGCCGGAGCCGGAAGGTGCGAGTCTCGCCGGGGTGTCCCGGTTCGAAGCGCCGCGGCGCGCGATTCGTCGACGTGGTGAAACGCCGGTTGCCACGCCCGCCGTCACCGCCCTTCGCGGCCAGCCAGGACTGTCCGTCTGCGGCCAGGTCGGCCAGCTTCTCGAGGCCGTCGTCGTGACCGGTCCCGTAGACGACGGTGCCGACCGGCACGTCCAGATGCAGGTCGCGGCCGGCACGTCCCGCCCGGTTCGCTCCTTCGCCGTGACCGCCGCGCTGGGCGCGGCAGAGCGGGTGGTACGTGAACTTGACCAGCGTGTTCAGGTGCGCGGTAGCCCGCAGGTGGATGGATCCGCCACGACCGCCGTCGCCGCCGTCGGGTCCGCCCCGCGGCACGAACTTTTCGCGGCGGAAGCTGACGCACCCGTTACCGCCGTCCCCGGCCGCTACATGGAGGTCGACTTCGTCGACGAACATACGGGCTGGCTGATGGTTGGAAGAACTGTCAGCGGGCTGGCCGTCCCGCCCTATCCCTCGAGCGGCAGGACACTGATGACGCGGCCCCGGGAACCGTGATCTTCGAAGCGGACTTGCCCGGCCGCCGTGGCGAACAGCGTATCGTCCTTGCCGAGCCCGACGTTGAGCCCGGGTCGGAACCGCCGTCCTCGTTGGCGCACGAGGATCGCGCCGCCCGGGACGAGATTGCCGTCGAAGCGCTTGACGCCGAGACGTTGCGCCTGACTGTCGCGGCCGTTGCGTGAGCTGCCCTGGCCCTTCTTGTGTGCCATGGTTGCCTCTGAATCTACGCGCCGTTGATGCCGGTGATGCGCACGCGCGTCAACTCGGTCCGGTGCCCGATGGTCCGGCGCCACGTCTTCCGACGCCGCTTCCGGAACACCCGAATCTTCGGTCCCCGGTCCAGAGCATCCACCACCCCGGTCACCGTGGCGCTGGGGACGTACGGCGCGCCGGTCGCGAAGCCTCCGTCGCCGGCGACGAACAGAACGCGATCGAAAACGACCTCGTCCCCGACCTCCTTCTTCAGGCGGTCGACGGTCACGACCGCGTCTTCCTCGACGCGCACCTGCCGGCCGCCGCTCTCGATAATCGCGAACACGTTCGACCCCTTCCGAGCCCCGCGCGTACCTCACGGGTGAATCGCCGCCGTAACCAGAAACGTGAAATCGTACTACCGGCGCCCCCGGCTGTAAAGTCGTGCCGGCTGCTGCATCGACCCGGACGCTACTTGAGCATGATGCGCGTGCCGCGCACGCTCTGGTCGGCGAGCGCCCCGAGGAACGAGGGCAGCAGCCGGTCCATCAACTCGAAGTACGACGACAGGGCCGGCGTGTTGTGGGAGATGTCGTACAGCACCTCCTCGCGGTGGCGCTCGGTATAGAGCGTGATCCCGCTACGACCGTCGATGAAGATGAACGTCGGGCTCAGCACGAAGCCGGAGCGGTCGCGGTACGCCCGTACCGGCCTCACCATCCGCCGGCCGAACTCGTCGTAGATCTCGCGCTCGCGGGTGACCATGCCCGATCGCTGGTGCGGCGTGAAGTGGACGGTGCCCGTGACGATGAGCGGATTCTGGTGCTCCTCGCCGAGCTGCCGCCAGTAGCTCACGTTGGCGAAGATGTGCTCGAAGGCTTCCAGATCCTCCTCGCTGAGGTCGCCGCGCTCCTCCGCGTCCAGCCCGGCGTCCCGCCAGTCGTCGCCGTTCACGGCGTCCGGGTCGCCGCCGTTGCCGTTCTCGCCGCCGTAGTCTCCGTTCTGCCTCTCGGCGATGTCCAGCAGGTCCAGCACCTCGGCGTCGATGACCTCGAGCCGCGACTCCGAGCGAAGCTGGCTGCGGAGCAGCCGCGCGGTCTCGAGGTTGGTGTCGACATCCTCGGTGCCGCCCGCCACGAAACCGGCCACGAGAATGCGCTGAAAACGTCCCACGTCCAGCTTGGGCTGCAGCGGGGTCTCGATCGGGACCTCGTAGTAGCTCGTGCAGGCCGCCGTTCCCAGCAGCAGGAGCGCGCTAGCGGTCGCCTTGAAGAACCCTGTCATGGATTTCCCTGAACAGATCGTAGTTCTGTTGGATGTTGAGGTTGTCCGGCTCGAGATCGAGAGCCGTCTCGTAGGCTTCGAGCGCCTCGTCGAACATCCCCTTCTGCTCGTACGCGATGCCGAGGTTGTTCCAGGCGGCCGCGTAGGTGGGATCGATCTCCGCGGCGCGCTTCCAGCGGTAGGTGGCCTCGTCCCACAGTCCCGCTTGCGCGACGGAGATCCCGAACTCGACCTGCGCCACCGCGTTTTCGCGGGAGTCGGGGGCGGCCGTGGCTGGTGCAATCGAGACGACCAGCGCGGCGACCAGGATGATGGCGATTCTGCCGGGCAATGGTGTCGCTCCGATCACGCGTGCATCTCCTACCGAATATAGTCATGTCCCGCTGCGCGGCGCAAGTCCAACGTGCTTTCGCGTACGCCTGGTTCGTTTCTTGCTTCCCGAACTCGCCGATGACGGCAGAGGAGACTCTCGTCGATGAGGTCGCGCTGGCGCTGTTTCTGGGCCGGAAGCGGTTGCGGCGCGCGCTGGTCGAGTCGTCCACGGGCGGGGGCGACGACCAGCGGCGCGGCATCGACCTGCCGGAGGCGGCGGCCCGCTTTCGCGACCTGCCGCCGTATCTCCGGGAGGATGGCCGGCGCTGCCGGGCGCGTGCCCTGCAGTCGCTGGACGCCGCTGCCTCCCGCGGCATCGAGCCGGTCGGCTGGCGCGATTCGCGCTATCCCCGGCAGCTCGATGCTCTCGACGATCGCCCCCCGGTTCTCTGGCTGAAGGGGGATGCAACCGTGCTCGCCAGGCCCGCGGTGGCGATCGTCGGCTCGCGAGCCGCGTCGCCGTACGCCGTCGCCGTGGCGGAGCTTCTGGCGTCCGACCTGAGCGGCCGCGGTATCGCGGTGGTGAGCGGGTGCGCGCGCGGTGTGGACGCAGCGGCCCATCGGGGCGCACTCGAAAGCGAAGGGGCCACTATCGCCGTCCTCGGCTCGGGTGTCGACGTCATCTACCCCGCCGAGCACGCGGCGCTGGCGGCGTCGATAGCACGAACGGGCGCGGTACTGAGCGAGTTCCCGCCGGGAGCGCCGCCGCTCCGCCATCACTTTCCCCAGCGGAATCGCCTGATCAGCGGGCTCGTGCGGGGGGTGGTCGTCGTCGAGGCCGGCGCGCGCAGCGGCTCGCTCATCACTGCGCGGTACGCGGCGGAGCAGGGCCGGGAGGTCATGGCCGTGCCGGGGAACGTCCTCGGCGGACGCAACTCCGGGGGACATGCCCTGATCCGCGACGGGGCCGCGATCGTGGAGACCGCGGACGATATCCTGGAGGAGATCGGATTCGGCCCGCTCGGCGGGGCTCCGGATCCGGCTGCCGCGGGCGCGCGGCAGTCGGACGCCCCGGCGCGGGAGGCGGATCCCGTGTTGCGCCACATGGACCCCGGCGAAATCTACGCCGTGGACGACCTGATCGAGCGGAGCGGTCTTGGCGGCAGGGCGGTGCTGTTGCGGCTCACCGACCTGGAGCTCGCGGGCCGCGTCGCCCGCGCCGGGGCCGGCCGATTCGTCCGGTCGCGCCAGGGGATGCTAACGTAATGCCCGGTCGACGGCGGTTCCAGCCCTCGACCTCAACAGGAGGAGCATGGCCCGATCCCTGGTTATCGTCGAGTCGCCGGCCAAAGCCCGCACCATCAACCGCTACCTGGGCAAGGAGTACCTCGTCAAGTCGAGCGTAGGCCACATCCGTGACCTGCCGGCGGGCGGCAAGGGCAAGCAGTCCGGCGGGCGCGGCAGGCAGGCCGCGGGCGGTCCGAAAGGGACGCGCAAGAGTCCCGCCGATCCGCAGGTGCGGGCACGGCGCCAACTCGTGCAGCGCATGGGCGTGGATCCGGACCGGGAGTGGCGCGCCACCTACGAGCTCGTGCCCGGCAAGGAGAAGGTGGTCGGCGAGATCAAGAAGCTGGCGCGTGACTCCGAGCGGATCTTTCTCGCCACCGACCTCGACCGCGAAGGGGAGGCAATCGCCTGGCACCTGAAGGAAGTAATCGGCGGCGACCCGGCGCGTTTCCGGCGCGTGGTGTTCAACGAGATCACCGGCCGGGCCATACGGGACGCTTTCGAGAACCCCGGCGAGATCGACCAGAACCGGGTGAACGCCCAGCAGGCGCGGCGGTTTCTCGACCGGGTGGTCGGCTTCGAGGTGTCGCCCCTGCTCTGGGCCAAGGTGGCGCGCGGCCTGTCCGCCGGCCGTGTGCAGTCGGTGGCGGTGCGGCTCGTGGTGGAGCGCGAGCGCGAGATCCGCGCCTTCGAGCCGGAGGAGTTCTGGGAGGTCTTCGCCGACCTTACGCGCACCGGCGGCGAGGACCCCTGCCGTTTCCAGGTGGTCAGGTCCGACGGCAAGGCCTTCCGGCCGCGCAACAAGGGCGAGGCGGACGATGCGCTGGCCGGCCTTCGAAAGGAGGCGTTCACGGTCGCGCGGGTGGAGAGCAAGCCGACCACGACACGCCCCGGGGCGCCCTTCATCACCTCGACGCTCCAGCAGGCCGCCTCGACCCGCCTCGGCTTCGGCGTGCGCAAGACGATGACGCTGGCTCAGCGGTTGTACGAGGGCGGGCACATCACCTACATGCGCACCGACTCCACCAACCTGTCGCGGGAGGCGGTGGCGGGGGTGCGCACCCACATCGAGGCTGCGTTCGGTTCGCGCTATCTGCCGAAGACCCCCAACGCCTACGCCAGCAAGGCCGGCGCGCAGGAGGCGCACGAGGCGATCCGGCCGACGGACGTGGCGGCGCAGCCCGAGACGCCGGCCATCGCGGACGCGGACGCCCTCCGTCTCTACGACCTGATCCGGCGCCAGTTCATCGCCTGCCAGATGACCCCGGCGGAGTACATGAGCACGACCGTGACGGTCGAGGCGGGCGCCTTCGAGCTGCGCGTGCGCGGGCGCGTGCTGCGGTTCGACGGGTTCACGCGCGTACTGCCGCAGGCGTCCCGCAAGGGGGACCTGGCCGACGTTCCGGCCTACGAGCGGGGCGAGCGCCTGGCGTGCGCCAAGGTGGAGTCGGCGCAGCACTTTACCAAGCCGCCGCCGCGGTACAGTGAAGCGAGCCTGGTTCGCGAGCTGGAGAAGCGCGGGATCGGACGTCCGTCGACCTACGCCTCGATCATCTCCACGATTCAGGATCGCGGCTACGCCACGTTGACGAAGCGCCGCTTCTACGCGGAGAAGATCGGCGAGATCGTCACTGAACGCCTGGTCGAGAGCTTCGCCGACCTGCTGGACTACTCGTTCACGGCCGACATGGAGCAGGACCTCGATCAGATCGCATCCGGCGACCGGCAGTGGCTCAACGTGCTCGACACGTTCTACGGCGGTTTTTCCCGGAAGCTCGCGGCCGCCGCCCGACCCGACGGCATGCGTCCCAACGCGCCGACGGAAACCGGGATTGCCTGTACCACGTGCGGCCGTCCGATGCAGATTCGCTCTGCCAGCACCGGCGTCTTCCTCGGCTGTTCGGGCTACGCGCTGCCGCCGAAGGAACGTTGCACCCAGACCGTCGACCTCACCCCCGCCGACGAGGCGGCCGACGCGGAGCGGGACGACGAGGGCGAGAGCCGGGCCTTGCGCGCCAAGCGGCGCTGCCCCGTCTGCGGCACGGCGATGGACAGCTACGTCGTCGATGCGGGGCGCAAGCTCCACGTCTGCGGCAAGAACCCGCAGTGCGCCGGCCACGAGATCGAGGAGGGCACGTTCCGGGCCGGGGTGCTGGCGGAACGGACCATCGAGTGCGATCGGTGCGGCGGGGACATGCAGCTTCGCTCGGGGCGCTTCGGCAAGTTCTTCGGTTGCACGAACGCCGAGTGCAGGAACACGCGCAAGGTGCTGCGCAACGGAGAGCCTGCGCCGCCGAAGGCCGATCCGGTGCCGCTGCCGGAGCTCCGCTGCCGGACCGTCGACGACCACTACGTGCTGCGCGACGGCGCCGCCGGGCTGTTCCTGGCCGCCAGCGGATTCCCACGCAACCGGGAGACACGCGCGCCCGCGGTGTCGGAGCTGAAGCCCCATGCGGCGGAGCTGGATCCGAAGTACCGGTACCTGCTCGAGGCGCCGCAGGCCGATCCCGAGGGCCGGCCGGCCGTGATCCGCTTTTCGCGCAAGGCGGGGGAGCAGTACGTCACGTCCGAAGAGAACGGCAAGGCGACCCGCTGGCGCGCCGTCTACCGGGACGGGCGCTGGGTCGAGACCGAGCCGCCGCCGGCGCGGCAACCCGCGCGGAAGACCGCCAAGGCGACGTCGCGCGGCCGCACCCGCCGGGAAGTGGCCTGATCGGCGGCGCCTTCCGAGGTTCCATGATCCGGATCGCCGGCGGCGGATTGGCGGGCACCGAGGCGGCGTGGCAGGCCTCCCGGCGCGGCGTCCCGGTGTCGCTGCACGAGATGCGTCCGATCCGCTCGACTGCCGTCCATCAGACGGATCGGCTGGCGGAGCTGGTCTGCAGCAACTCGTTCCGCGGCGACTCCCTGGAGAACGCGGTCGGGCTGCTCAAGGAGGAAATGCGCCGGCTCGGATCGCTCGTGATGCGCGTGGGCGACGAGACCCGTGTGCCGGCGGGCGGTGCGTTGGCCGTCGACCGCGAGCGGTTCGCCGAAGGGGTCACCGCGGCGCTCGAGGCGGAGCCGCTGATCACCATCCATCGTGAGGAGCTGCGGCGGATCCCGGAGGCGTCGTCCGCCTCGCCGGTCATCGTGGCGACCGGGCCGCTGACGTCGCCGGACCTCGCAGCCGACCTCACGGCCCTGGTCGGTCACGAGCAACTCTATTTCTTCGACGCGATCAGCCCCATCGTCCAGGCCGACTCGATCGACCGCTCCCGGGTCTTCCGCGCCTCGCGCCGCGGCCGGCGGGAGCGTACGACGGACGTCGCAGTCGGCCGGACGTGCGGCGCCGGGGACGAGGAGGAGGGGGACTACCTGAACTGCCCCATGACCGCGGCGGAGTACGAGCGGTTCCACGCCGCGCTCACGACCGCGGAGCTGGCCGAGCTGCACGACTTCGACCGCACGCCGTACTTCGAGGGCTGCCTGCCGATCGAGGTGATGGCCCACCGCGGCGTCGACACGCTGCGGTTCGGCCCGATGAAGCCGGTCGGGCTCACGGACCCGGCCACGGGGCGCCAGCCGTACGCGGTGGTCCAGCTCCGGCAGGACAATCTCGCGGCCGACCACTTCAGCCTGGTCGGCTTCCAGACGCAACTCAGGTGGCCGGATCAGCGCCGCGTGCTCCGGCTGATTCCGGGTCTGGAGCAGGCCGAGTTCGTGCGGCTGGGGATGATCCACCGCAACACCTACATCAACGCGCCGTCCGTGCTGGCGCCGACGTGGCAGATCCGGGCCCGCCCCGGACTGTTCATCGCCGGCCAGGTCTCCGGCGTCGAGGGTTACGTGGAGTCGGCCGCGTCCGGGCTCGTGGCGGGCCTGAACGCGGCCGCGCTCGCGCGCGGCGAGGAGCCGCGGGTGCCGCCGCGCACGACCGCGCTCGGCGCTCTGTCCCACTACGTCTCGCACGCCGACCCGAGCCACTACCAGCCGACCAACATCGCGTTCGGGCTGATCCCGGTGGTCGCCGGGGGGCCGCGCGGGCGGCAGGCGCGGCGCCGGGCGGTAGCCGAGCGCGCGCTGTCCGACCTGGCCGCGTGGTGTGACGCCGGTTCCATCACGACTTGACGCTGACGTCCGGCTGGCCCGCGGCCGATACACCGGTCGATGCGGGAGCAGCTTCAGCCGTTTCTCGACTACCTGCGCCTGAACCGCAACCTCTCGCGGCATACCGTGCGCGCCTACGGGAGCGACCTGTCGCAGTTCTTCGAGTTTGCAGCGGCCCTGCTCGGGCGCGAGCCACGGGTCGAGGACTTCGATCACCGGCTCGTGCGGGACTACCTGGCCGAGACCTACGAGCGGCGGCAGGCGTCGTCGTCGTCTGCACGCAAGCTCGCCGCCGTCCGCACCTTTGCGCGCTATCTGCGCCGCGAGGGGCTGCTGGAGCACGATCCGGGAACACTCGTCTCCGCGCCGAAGGTCGAGCGCCGCATGCCGCCGCACATGGCGGTCGACGAGATGGGCGCTCTGCTCGCCGCTCCGGATGCGGCGACCCCGCTCGGTCTTCGCGACCGCGCCATCCTGGAGCTCTTCTATGCCTCCGGCCTGCGCCTCAGCGAGCTGGTGGGGCTGGATCTGGAGGACGTGAACCTGCCCGGCCGCATGGTCCGCGTCCTCGGCAAGGGAGGCAAGGAACGGATCGTGCCGTTCAATCCGCCGGCGGCTGCCGCGATTCGCGAGTACCTTCCGGCGCGGCGCGGCCTCGTGCTGCGCGCTCCCCGCGACGCAGCCTCGGCGCGCGGCCGGGCGCGACGAATGGGCGACCCGCTGTTCGTCAACTATCGCGGCGGGCGCCTGTCGAGTCGCAGCGTCGCGCGCATGGTGCGGCGATGCGTGACGCAGGTCGGCGCGCAGCGCGGCATCAGCCCGCACGCCCTGCGGCACTCCTTCGCGACGCACCTGCTGGAGCGCGGGGCCGACCTGCGCGCCATTCAGGAGCTGCTCGGCCATGCCCGCATCACGACAACGCAACGCTACACGCACGTCAGCGCCGCGCAGATCACCGAGCTGTACCGCAAGACGCACCCGCGGGCGTGACAGTCGGGACCAGAAACCCCGGCCGCGCCGAGCGGGGGAGTGTCACGTTGTCTCGGTATCGCCACGCGTACCGTTGGCTACCTGGGCCACCCGCTGCATGATGGCCTTGTCGACGAGACCGCGGACCATGGCTTCCATGCCGACGTTTCGGACCCGCGCCGAGAAAGCCAGCGGTCCGAGCGAGGCAAACAGCTTGCCGACGAGCTCGTCGGCAAAACTGCTCGATACGAGCGGAACTGCCGTCCAGTCCAGCACCAACGGCTTGTCGGGTTCGGAATTCAGGAGATTCAGGCACTTGGTACGTAGTTGTCGACCTGCCGGTCGGGAGCCGAACCCTGTTGACTCGTCGCGCAGCCTCAGCACAACGGCGTTGCCGCTCTCGGTCTCGTACTGCAGCTCGATCAAGTCGGTCGGCTGATGCGGTTCGCCGGAGAAACCAAGTGCCTCGGACAGGTGGAACTGCGCGTCGAGCCCGAGTTCCGCGTACACGAGCGTGCCCACGAACCGCTGGGGTTCCTTCCGCTCGTAGACATTCGCCTCTGTTGTTGGCGGTTGATCGCCGGTGCGATCCGTTCGTGTGACGATCTGGGCCAGTCCCGACGTGATTTCGAACGAGCCCCCCGACGTCGTCGCGATTCTCAGGGCGCCCGCGATACCGTTGCCCTGTCCCGCATCAGGGTCTCGTGTGATGCCGGCCTTCATCGCTTCACCGATGGCTTGAGCATCCGTTTGCAGTTCCGGATGTCCTTCGCGGAGGGACGACAGGATTCCGCGTCCGGAATCGGCGACACCGAGAGCGATCTTACGGGTTTCCCTGAACGTGCTGACCTGAACGATTCCGCCGTCGGCACACTCGGCGTGATTGAGCACGTTGTCCGTGATTTCGTTGATCGACCATTCCAAGCCGGCGATGACGTCACGTTCCAGTCTCATGTTGCGCATGACGACGTCCATGAAGTCGTTCACGAGCTTCTGTTGTTGATCGAATTCACTGAAGCGCTGGGTGGCAAGATGGCGGTCATGGGTCGTGTCGCTCCTGGAAAAACGCGCAGGTTCCAGGAAGTGAGCCCAGTTCGTATTGAGAAACAGGCGCGCGAGTTCCTCCCTGTCGGGGAGCGTGACGGAGACGTCGATCTTCTCGCGTCGCAGAGTGTCCGCGCCCGACAGGAGTGGGATCATGCCGATGGGAAACGCCGACTCGCACGTCGAGAAGTCGAGGACGACGTCCTCGTAGCCGCGTTCCTGGCACTGGTGAACGCATGACATGAACTGGCGGTGGGCGAGGGCATTGACCCGACCGACGAAACAGATGCGATTCCCCTTCCGAACGACGACCAGCGGAGACCGGCGCGTCTTGGGGCGTCCTTGCGCCGACGTGCGCCGTGCGTGATCGAGCATGGAAGGGGGCATCCGTGATTCCCGTTCGACTGAGTTGACGGGAGGCCTCGGTCGCACCGGTACCCCTCAGTGCCCAGCGCTTCCAGTATGCGTCCGGCACGCGGTTGGCTGCAATGCAGGCGACCTGGCGAGGGGTGCTCGTTCTCGGGGCTGGAGGATCAGGATGCGGCGGTCTGCTCGGCGGCTTCTCGCTCGAGCGCCTCCCACTGGTTCATCAGATCGCCGACCTCCCACATCAGCTTCTGATGGCGCTTGACCGCCTCGTCGGCCGAGGCCTGGTCCGTGAAGAAGCCCGGGGCCGCCATCTCCGCTTCCAGCTTGCGGACCGCCTCTTCCCGCTCGGCGATGCGCTTCTCCAGGTCGGCGATGCGCCTGCGCAGCCCGTGCAGCTTGCGCTGCTGCCGGCGGGCTTCCACCTGCAGCCGCTTGTGCTCGGCGGCGCTGCGCCCCGCTGAGACTTGGCGTGTCTCCGCAGTCTCCGACATGCGCGCCGGTGCGGGGCTCGGCTTCTGCGGCCCCTTCGCGCGGCGTCTGGCGCCCCCGGCTGTTGGCGCAGGCGCGTCCGAGGTCGGTGACGGTCCGCGGGGCCGTTTCTTCTCTGTCGCCTGCGCGGCGGCGACCTTGCGCTTCGGACCCCTGGCAGGTGCGCCGTCGCCGGACGTCCGCGGGGCCGGCGCGCCGCCATCCGACGCCTGCTCCCGGCTCCAGCGGAACTCCTCGTAGTTGCCCGGGTACAGCGCCGCCTCGCCATGCCCGACGTCGATGATCTTCGTCGCCAGCCGGTCGACGAAGTAGCGGTCGTGCGAGACGAAGATGAGGGTGCCGCCGTAGTCGGTCAGCGCGTCGAGCAGCACGTCGGTCGAGTCAATGTCGAGGTGGTTGGTCGGCTCGTCCAGGATGAGCGTGTTGGAGGGGCGCAGCAGCATCCGCGCCACCGCCAGCCGGGTGCGCTCCCCGCCCGAGAGGACCTTGACGCGCTTGTAGACGTCGTCCTCGGTGAACAGGAAGCCGCCCAGGATGTTGCGGATCGCGGGGACCATGTCCACCGGGGAGCCGGACGCCAGCGTCTCGTGAACGGTGAGCGATCCGTCCAGGCGCACCGCTTCGTCCTGGGCGAAGTACTGCGTGATGACGCGATAGCCTTCGATCCGTTCGCCCCGGTCGGGCGCCTCCACGCCGGACAGCATCCGCATGAGGGTCGACTTGCCCGCGCCGTTCGGACCGACCAGGGCGACGCGGTCGCCGCGCTCGATGTGGACGTTGGCCCGCTCGAACACCCGCACGTCGCCGTACGCCTTCGCGACGTCGCGCAGCTCGACTACCGTCCGGCCGCTCCTGGCGCTGGCCGGGAACTTGAAGTGCACGCGCTTGCGCGCCGGCGGCACCTCGATCGGCGTGATCTTCTCCAGCATCTTGACCCGGCTCTGGACCTGCTTCGCCTTCGTCGCCTTGTAGCGGAAGCGGTCGATGAACATCCGCATCCGGGCCACTTCCTCGTCCTGCCGCTTCTTCGCCTCCCGCAGCCGTGCGATGCGGGCCTCGCGCTCGGTCAGGTAGGCGCTGTACGTGCCGCGGAACTCGGTCAGCGTGCGCAGGCCCACCTCGGCGATCTCCGTCACCACGCTGTCGAGGAAGTAGCGATCGTGCGAGACCAGCACCACGGCGTGCGGATACTCGATGAGGAACTCCTCCAGCCAGTTGCGCGCCTCCAGGTCGAGATGGTTGGTCGGCTCGTCGAGCAGCAGCAGGCCGGGCCGTTGCAGCAGCAGCTTGGCCAGCGCGATACGCATCTGCCAGCCGCCGGAGAACGTCTCGGTGGGCTTCCCGAAGTCGGCCGCCTCGAAGCCGAGACCGCGCAGCACCGCGTCCACCTTCGCCTCGATGCCGTAGCCGTCCCGGTCCTGGAAGGCGGTCTGGACCTCGCTGTAGCGGTCGAGCGCGCCGTCGTGCTCCTTCTGAGACAGACTGGTATCGCCGAGCCGTGTCTCCAGCTCGCCAAGCTCCGCCTGCAGCGCGAGCAGCGGCTCGAAGGCGCGGCTCGTCTCGTCGTAGAGCGTCCGGCCCGCGTGGGTCAGCCCGTCCTGCGGCAGGTAGCCGACCGTCAGATCGTTCGGCCGGGCAATCTCGCCGGCGTCGGGCTCGACCTCGCCGGACAGCATCTTGAGCAGCGTCGTCTTGCCCGCGCCGTTCGGGCCGCACAGACCGACCCGCATGCCGGGCTGGAGGTGCCAGGAGACCTTGTCGAAGAGGACCCGGTCGCCGAACGCCTTGTGCAGGTTGGAGATGTGGAGCATCGGAATGCAGTGCGACTGTCGGCGCCAAGGATACAGGGAGCAGGCGACGGGCTGCGGCGCCGCCGGCGCGTGCTAAGCTGACCGCGTGCTCGACACGCAGGCGGTCGCCCGTTCGTTGACCGCCGCCGACCTCACGCCGGCCCAGGCGGATGCCATCACGAACGCTGCCCGTCAGGCCGTCGAACAGGGCGATCACGTCACGTCCGACCAGTTCAAGGCCGGCCTCGCCGAGGTTCGGACCGAGATCGCGAATCTCGACGCGCGGCTGTCGACGCAGGCCGCCGAGCAGCGCGCGGAGACTGCTGCTGTTCGTACCGAAATCGCGAACCTCGGAACCAGGCTGATCCGGTGGATGGTCGGGACCGTGATCGCGACCGCCACGTTGACCGTCGGGATCCTGCGCCTCGTCGGATAGGTGCGGCGACCCACCGGAGGCGGCTGGCGTCGGCCAGGAGCACCCCTTGCAGCCTTGCCTCCGGCCGTTGGCGATCCTCCCGGCACGACAGGCGGGGGCCGAACGGTCATACGGCGAGCAGGCCGCGCGATGGGTTCGCTACAATTCGTGGCGCTATCCGATGCCCGCCGCTTCCTCATCGCTACCGTCCACCGAGCCCGGGACCCCAGGCTCCCGCGATGATACGTCGTCGGCGGGTCTCCTCGACCGCGCGCTCCGGGGCGACCGATCGGCGCGCGACGCGCTGTTCGCGCGGTATCTGCCCTGGCTTCGGCGCTGGGCTCGGGGGCGTCTGACGAGAAGCAATACGATGGGCTCAAGGCGGAACTGCAAACGCTCGGATTCATAGGCCAGGGCTCCGTCTCCACCCGGCGGATAACGTGTGGGAGGCCCGCCTGTCGCTGCTACATCGATCCGGCGGCGACCGCCTGACGAGGCAGGGCGTCACCCATCTGCCACGTGCCCTTGCCCGCAGGGCATAGGCTGCAAGTGGTCTCAGGGCAAATATTTTATGACCTTGCGCGACTGTCGCAGCGGGCCTAGCATTACAGCTTCCATGTCGGTGTGACCAACGCTCAGCGTCATCGCCTTCATCTTGTTCAGAGTCAAATCCAGCAACGAGACAGAGACGGCGATTTTGGAGTCCAGCGCCTTGATGGGCACGGGCGAAGGCGGGATTCGTCTCGCTATGGGGAGATTGCGCGCCCGTTGGTGGCGGAGCCGTCGAACGTGCTGACGCGTAGATAGAGATGAGGACACGCGGATGGTTGATGGTGGCGCTCCAAGGTCATTGTCGTCCGTTGTTGGTCGCCGCCGAAGGCTGCCGGCCGCAGTGCGCCTTGTAGTTGCCCCTGCTCTGCTGGCGCTCGCTGCGGCGGTGCTGCAACCGACAGCGGCCCATGCGCAGGCCATACTCGTCACCGACAGCAGCCTGTCGGTGAACGAGAATGATGGCACCTACGACCAGTTCGTGTGGTTGAGTAGCCAACCGACGTCGGATGTCACGGTGCAGGTAGCCAGCGGCGACGTGTCGGTGGCGGCCGTCGATCCGATGACGCTCATGTTCACCCCATCGAACTACAGTGACAAGCAGCAGGTGACGTATACCGGGGTCGACGACGACGACACGAACAACCCCAACCGGCAAACGACGATCACCTTCACGGCCAGCGGTGGGGGCTTCGAGGGTGTCAGCAGGATTACGACTATCGTCCTCGCGGATGATGAATCGGAGCACTACGTCCTGGACGAAGGCACAACCCGCCAATGGCCACACCGTTGGTTCGTGGGTCAGGGTTGCCCGGCGGTGATGAGCTTCACGAGCAGTGATACCAGCGTGCTCACCGTCCATCCGCCGACACTGACGTGGAACGAGGGTGACTCCGGCACGATCAAGTATCTGACGATCAGCGTTCTCGAGAACGACGAGTTCGGGGACGGCCTCGCCACGATTTCGCGGAGTGTGCACGTGCAGTTGACGGTGACGCTGTGCGACGCGGCGCCCGCCGGCGGCACGGAGGTGACGCTGACGGCCCGCCCGGACAGCACGGCGACCCTGGGCGACGACTACACGCTGTTGCGGACTGTCTTCACCATCGCGGAGGGTGACCGCACTGGCACGGCGACCCTCCACGTCATAGACGATGCGGTAGACGACGATGACGAGGTCATCTACCTCTTCGCGAATAGCAGGAATCCGGAACTGAGCAGTACGGGGATCGACCTCTACATCACGGATAACGACGACGGCGGCGGCGACGGGAGCCGGTGGCGGACCCGGCGACGCGCGGGTCGTGGTATCACGGCCGGCGCCTGGTGGCGTTCGACGGGTCCACGCTGAACGTGCCGGACGAAGCGACGAACCGGGAGGCGTTCGGAGCGCCCGGCGCGTCACGTGGCCGAGCTGCTTTCCCCCAGGTTCGCCTGACGGCGCTCGTGGAGGTGGGGACGCGCGCGGCGTTCGCGTGGCGGGCGGGCGCGTATGCCGAATCGGAGGAGGCACAGGTCGAGGCGCTGCTGCCTTGGTTGTCCACGGGCATGCTGGTGCTTGCCGACCGGGGCTACTGCGGCTTCCCGCTCTGGCGGCGGGCGGCCAGCACCGGCGCAGACCTGCTCTGGCGCATGAAGGCGAACCTGCGCCTGCCGGTGCTGGAGCGCTTCGACGACGGTTCCTACCGGAGCGTGCTGCGGGGCAGCGGCCAGGACCGCCGGCGCAGTCGGGGTGAATGTCCCGTCCGGGTCGTCGAGTACAGGCTTGACGACCCGAGCGACACCGTCTACCGCTTGGCCACCACCCTGCTCGACCCGGCCGTTGCGCCAGCCGCCGAGGTTGCCGCTCTGTACCACGAACGCTGGGAGGGAGACCGCCTACGACGAGGTCAAGACCCACATCCTGGGCCCCGGCGCGATCCTGCGCAGCAAGACGCCGGATTTGGTGTTGCAGGAGGTCCACGGGCTGATGCTGGCGCATTACGCCGTGCGGCGTCTGATCCATGAGGCGGCGCGCAAGGTCGACGAGGACCCGGACCGCCTTTCGTTCGTCCACGCCGTGCGGGTCGTGCGCCGCCGTGTCGAGAACCCTGGCGTTTCCCCCCGCATCTCCGAATGAGGGGCTTCGCGATCGCGTGCTGGACGAGATTCTGGAAGAGCGGGTGGTCTCCAGTCGCGGCCAGAAGAAGCCCCGTGGCGTCAAGCGGAAGATGAGCGGCTATCCACTTCGCGGCCCTGGCCCGCTGTCCCGCCGCAAGTGGGATTGGACACCGCGTATCGTGGCGTCAAACCGTTACAGCAACAGTATTGGGCTTGCCCGGGCTTGCCCCCTGCTCGAAGACATGCAGGTGCGCCGGCTGTCGCCCTGCACGGAGCGGACGTACGTCGAGACGGTCGCGCGGTTTGCTCGCTGCTTCGACCGTGCCCCGGCTCGTCTCGGCCCGGAGGAGATCCGCGCCTACCAGATCGACGAGGAGCGGTCTCCGAAGAGCGCCCGTCAGATAGGCGCGTTGGCCTGCCGCCCCCCAGGCATCCTGGCGTTCGGCGCCCGGTCGCCAGGATGGCCAGGTCCCGACAACGTCGCCAGCGGAATGGCTGCCTGACTGTCGTGTAGCGAGGCGGACGTCAGCAGGCAACTTATCGGAATCTGGCCGTCGGCCACGTCGATGTGCAGCTTGTAGCCGACCCAGGTGGACTTGTAGCCCTTGCTGTCCTTCTTCATGCCCACGTCACATTCGGTCGCCGTTTGTCTTGAGGGCGTACGTCCGCCGCAGGCTGGCGGGAGAGATACAGTGTTCCTGCTTGCGACGTTCCTCGTAGACTCGGACCTGACCGACCGCCGGCTGCTCCAGCGCGAGTCACACGCAAGGCCGCAGTGGCGCGGTTTCGACGCCGTGAGAGGCTCGCAAACAGACTGCCCCAACCAAAACCCCACTCCCGGCGTCTAATTACCAGAGAGCATGACCGCGACGGCAGCAACCGACGTCACCGACGAACAGCTCGTGGCCCTGGCCGCGGGGGGCGACAACGGCGCGTTCAACCAGTTGGTCGTCCGCTGGGAGCGGCCGATCTTCGCGCTCGCCTACCGCACGCTGGGGCGCGAGGAGGACGCGCGCGACGTCTGCCAGGAGGCGTTCCTGCGGGCGTTCCGCGCGATCGGCGGGTTCAAGGGACAGGCGCGGTTCTCGTCGTGGCTCTACCGCATCGCGCTCAACCTGTGCCGGGACTGGATCCGGAAGGAGCGGCGCGTCAGGGTCGTCCCGGCGTCCGACGACCTGCAGCAGGAGCAGGCGCACTCCCTCGAGCCGGCCGAGGAGAGCGTGGAGGAGTTGATCGTGCGGCGCGACCTCGGGCGGGTGGTGGAGCGCGTGATGGCGACGCTCCCCGAGCCGCAGCGGACCGCCATCCTGTTGAAGGAATACCACGGCCTGACGTTTCAGGAGATCGCCGACCTGCAGGGATGCCCCCTGAGCACGGTCAAGACACGCCTGTACCAGGGGCTCAGCGCGCTCCGCCGGCAACTCGAGCGGAACGGGCTGAGCATGGCCGCGTCGTTGCAGGAGCGGGGCACGGTGTCCTATCCTCCCCCTGCGGGCGATTGAAGAGGGAAACCAGTGTCTGACTGTCCAGAGAACGAAGCCCTGGTGGCCTATATCTACGACGAGTGCGAGGCCGCCGAGCGGGCGCACGTCGAGCGGCACCTGGAGACGTGCACGGCGTGCACGGCGGAGCTGGACGGCTTCGCGGCGTTGCGCGGCACGCTGCGGGAATGGGCGCCGCCGGATGCGCGACTCGGATTCCGCGTCGTGGCGGAAGGCGACGCGGAGGCGGCCGGAGCGAAGTCCGCGGCCGCGTGGTGGCTGGGGGGAGGGCTGCGTCCGGCATGGGGAGCTGCGCTCGCCGCGACGACGGTCCTGGTCGCGGGCGCCGCGATTGCCAGCGTCGAGGTGCGCTACGGCGACGGCGGCTTCGTGTTTCGCATGGGCTCGGCGGAACCGGACGTCGGCGAGGCGCAGCCCCTGGATGACGCGGCCGAACTGCAGCCGGTGGCGGCGGCCGACGAGACGCCGCCCTGGCGCGCCGAGCTGGCCGCTCTGGAGGCGCAGCTTCGCCAGGAGCTCATGGCGCAGCGGACCGACGTCGCTCCCGCCGCCGGGCGATCCCTGCCGGCGATCCCCGGTGCCGCGATGGACGCCGGCGACGGTCTGCTGCGCGAGGTGCGGGCGCTGATGGCGGAGAGCGAGCGCCGGCAGCGCCAGGAGTTCGCGTCCGGACTGATGCGGCTGGCGCAGGAGGTCGACCTGCACCGGCAGGCGGATCAGTTGCGCATGCAGCAGGAGGTCGACAGTCTTGCCGACTATATGGTGCGCGTCGCCCAGCAGTAGCGGGCGCGGGAATGCACGGGGCAGGGACATGGGAATCGCAACGCTCGTCGTCGTCGTTCTGACCGTGGCCGGCACTGCGCCCGCGACGGCGCAGAACACGAGCCCGGCGGGCGCCGAGCGCGCCGAAGCCGACCCGCTGACCGCACAGATGCAGGTCCTGGAGCACGTGCTGTCGCGGGCGGTCGCGATGAGCGCGCGCGGCGTCGAGCAGCAGATGCCGCCCTGGACGCCAGGTCTCATGCTGTTCGCGGGGCCGGCCCAGGTGCGGGGATTCCGCCTTGCCGGATACGGCGTCTTCTTCGACGTCGAGTGCCCTGTCCTGCGCCAGAGCGTCCTCTGGTCGCTGGAGATGATGGATGCGGATCTGCGGAGGATTCGTCAGGCGCTGCAGGAGTTGCGGCTGTCGGGGGCGCTTCCTCCGGTGCTGCGCGAGCTCGAGCCGAACGCGGGGAGGAGGGTCGCCTTCACGCCGGGCGGCGCCGCTGCCCCGCCGGATCGGCCGGGGCTCGCTTCCGCCGGCGCCGCGCCGCCGCCGGGGGGAGGCAACGCGCCGGACGCGCCGGCGCCGGACCTGCACACCGTGTATCAGGAAGCGTTGCGGGAGATGCTGATCGACGCGCTCCTGGGCTACGGCGGGCGGCTGGGTGCACTGCTCGACGGGAACGACTGGCTGACCGTAATTGCACGCGACACCCGCGGTCTGCCGGGACGGGATACGACGGTGCGGGTCAAGGCGGGCGACGTGGCCGCGCTGCACACCGGGAGCTTGACGCTGGACGAGGCGCGGGCGCGGGTCGACGTCTCGTCCTTCTGAGCTACAATCGGGCATGGCCATGCTTCGTCGCCGAGGGCGCGTTCTGCTCGTCTTCGCGCTATCCGTCGGGCTTTCGGGAAGCGCCTGCGCCCCGCTCGACGTCCAGGCCACTCTGGACGTCATCGACATCACGACCGGCTGGCTCGACGTCGGACTGGACGACCTCGGCCGCAACAAGCTGGTGCCGACCTTTTCGTTCCGCCTGGAGAACGTATCGGATCGACGCGTCCGGACGCTGCAGTTGAACGGCGTGTTCCGGCGCTGCATGGTCCTCTACGCGGAGCAGCCCGCGCCCGAGGACCCGGTGTCGCCGGCCGATGAGGAGGCTGGGACCTGTGTGGGCGAAGATCAGGAATGGGGCAGCGCCCTGGTTCGCGCGGTGGGCCGTGAAGGGGTCGTGCCGGGGGACGGTCTCGGTCCGTTCACGATGGAGTCCAGCCTCGGCTATACCGGCGAGCAGTCGCTGGCCGAGATGCTCGGTCACCGGGATTTCGTCGACGTCAAGATCGAGTTGTTCGTCAAGCACCGCGCCGAGCAGTGGACCAAGTTGGGCGAGTACCTGATCGATCGCCAACTGCTGACCCAGTGAGCGCCCCCGGCGCACCCGTGCCCTCCGCCACACCATCGCCGTCGCTCATTCGTGGGCTCGGTGCGCTCGACGGCGCGTCGATCATCGTCTCCAACGTCATCGGCAGCGGCATCTTTCTCGTGCCGGCGCTCATCGCCGTCTGGGTGCCCGACGTCTGGCTGATGCTCGGAGCGTGGCTGGTCGGCGGTGGGCTGGCCTTCGCCGGCGCCATGGCGTACGCGGAGCTGGCAACGCTGCGGCCGCGGGCCGGGGGCGAGTACGTCTATCTGCGCGAGGCGTTCGGGCCGGCCGCCGGGTTTCTCTCCGGGTGGACTTCGTTCATCGCCGGATTCTCGGGCGCCATCGCCCTCGGCGCCGTCGGGATCGCGAGCTACCTCGGCCGGTTCCTGCCGGCCGCGGGCGATACGACGCCGTTGGTCAGCATCCCGCTGCTGGTCGTCACGCTATCGATCTCGCCGCGGACCGTGGTGGCCCTGACGGCGATCGCGGCCCTGACCGCGGTCCACGTGCTTGGGCTCGGCCCGGGCCGGATCGTGCAGAATCTGCTGGCAGGCGCCAAGGTCACCGTGCTCGTCGTGATTGTCGCCCTCGGCTTCACGATCGGCGACGGTTCGGTGGCACACTTCGGCGCGCCGGGCGCGCCCGTGTCGCCCGCGCTCTGGCTCCTGGCACTCATTCCCATCATGTTCAGTTATTCCGGATGGAACGCGGCCACGTACGTCGCGGAGGAAATCCGGGACCCGGGCCGCAACGTTCCGCTCGCGATAGCGGCCGGCACCGCGACGGTCGTCGTCATCTATCTGCTGCTCAATCTCCTCTACGTCTACGCGATGCCGCTCGCCGATCTCGGCGCGGTCGACATCGGAGCGGACAGTGCGCCCCTCCTCGATGCGGCGGGCGGGCGGTTGTTCGGGGCCGGAGTCGGTGCGGCGCTTGCCGCAGCGTCGGTGATCATGATTTCCGCGAGCGTCAGCGCCATGGTGCTGGCCGGGCCGCGCGTCTACTTCGCCATGGCCCGCGACGGACAGTTCTTCGCGGTCGCGGCGCGGGTGCATGCGAAGTATAGGACTCCCGTGGCTGCCATCGTCGCACAGAGCATCTGGAGCGGTGTGCTCGTGCTGGCCGGCACTTTCGAGCAGTTGCTCCTCTACACCGGCTTCGCCGTCGTCACGTTCGCCGGCGCCGCCGTGGCCGCGCTGTTCGTGCTCCGGCGCCGCGAGCCGGCGGCCCCGCGTCCGTTCCGGGCCTGGGGCTATCCGGTGGCGCCCGGCATTTTCGTCGCCGCCAGCGCCGCCATGGTCGTGAACGAGATCTGGCGCGAGCCGGCTGCGTCGGGCGCGGGCATGCTGCTCATTGCGGCGGGCCTGCCGCTGTATCTGCTGTTCCGCCGCCGCGCGGCGGCGGGGGAGGGGATCGAATGACGGCCACGCCGCCGGTGTTTCGGAGCACGACGGTCCTGGCCGTCCGCCGGGCCGACAAGACGGTCATGGCGAGCGACGGCCAGGTCACGCTCGGAAACACCGTGGTCAAGCAGACGGCGCGCAAGATTCGCCGGCTCTACAGCGACCGCGTGCTGGCGGGGTTCGCCGGCTCGGCCGCCGATTCGTTCGCGCTCTTCTCGCGGTTCGACGCCAAGCTGGAGCAGCACCGCGGCAACCTGGAGCGTGCCGTGGTAGAGCTGGCCAAGGACTGGCGCACCGACCGGGCCCTGCGGCGCCTCGACGCGATGCTCGTGGTGGCCGACGTCAAGGCGACGTTCCTGCTGTCGGGCACCGGTGACCTCATCGAGCCTGACGACGGGATCGTGGCGATCGGCTCAGGCGGTCCCTACGCCATGGCCGCCGCCAAGGCGCTGGCGCGGCGCACCGAGCTCGACGCGCGCACCATCGCCGATGAGGCGATGCGCATAGCCGCCGACATTTGCATTTACACGAATGCCAATGTCACGATCGAGGAACTCTAGTCGTGCCCATCTACCTGCCCGAGACGACCGCCTCCTCGGTCGGCGCCCTCACGCCGCGCGAGATCGTGGTCGAGCTCGACCGCCACGTCATCGGACAGCACCGGGCCAAGCGCGCGGTGGCCATTGCGCTCCGCAACCGGATGCGGCGCCAGAAGCTGCCCCCCGAGCTGGCCGAGGAGGTCGCGCCCAAGAACATCCTCATGATCGGGCCGACCGGCGTCGGCAAGACCGAGGTCGCCCGGCGGCTCGCGCGGCTCGCCCAGTCGCCGTTCATCAAGGTGGAGGCGTCGAAGTTCACCGAGGTGGGCTACGTGGGGCGCGACGTGGAGTCGATGGTCCGCGACCTGGTGGAGCTGGCCGTCACGATGGTGCGCGACGAGCGGATCGTCGAGGTGCGGGACAAGGCGCGGGCCAATGCCGAGGAACGCCTGCTCGACCTGTTGGTGCCGCCGGTGCGGCCGTCGCCGGCCGGTCCGGACGCGCCGGCCGATCCACGGGCGTTGCGAGAGGCGGCCGGCCGCACCCGCGAGAAGCTGCGGGGCCAGCTCCGTGCGGGCGGTCTCGACTCCCGTGTCGTGGAGCTGGACGTGCGCGAGTCGTCGTTTCCCTCCTTCGAGGTCATCGGCGGATCGTCGATCGAGGAGATCGACGTGAAGATGAAGGACATGCTGCCGGGCCTGTTTCAGGGGCGCAACCGGAAGCGCAGGATGAAGGTGCCGGAGGCGGCGGAGCACCTTGCCCGCGAGGAAGAGCAGAAGCTCGTGGACATGGAGAGCGTCGGCCGCGCCGCGATAGAGCGGGTGGAGCAGGCGGGAATCATCTTCGTCGACGAGATCGACAAGATTGCCGGCAGCGACGGAAGACAGGGCGGGCCGGACGTGAGCCGCGAAGGCGTGCAGCGCGACATCCTGCCGATCGTGGAGGGTACGACCGTCAACACCAAGCACGGCATGGTGAGAACCGATCACATCCTCTTCATCGCGGCCGGCGCGTTCCACGTGGCCAAGCCGTCCGACCTGATTCCGGAGCTCCAGGGCCGGTTTCCGATTCGCGTCGAGCTCGAGGCGCTGGGCACGGACGAATTCGTGCGCATCCTGACCGAGCCGCAGGGCGCTCTCGTGACGCAGTACCGGGCGCTGCTCGGCACCGAGGGTGTCGACCTGCGTTTCGATGACGGAGCCGTGCGGCGGATCGCGGAGATAGCCAGTCTCGTCAACGACCGGAGCGAGAACATCGGGGCGCGCCGCCTGCACACGGTCATGGAGAAGCTGCTCGACGAGATCTCGTTCGACGCGCCCGAGCTGGGGGAGACGCGCGTCGTCATCGACGCGGCGTACGTCGATCGCATGCTGTTGGAGATCGTCGAGGACGAGGATCTCTCCCGTTACATTCTGTGACTCGTTTCCGGATGGCAATCCGGCTCGCCGCGGTACCGGTGCTCGCGGGTCTGCTCGCGGCCTGCGGTGCGCGAGGTGCGCCGCTCCCTCCGTTGATCATCCTGCCAGGCACGATATTCGCCCCCGAGGCGACCCGCCTGGCCGACCGTGTCTACCTGGAGTTCAATGCACCGGACAGCGACACCGACGGTACGACGCCAGGCGACATCGAGCGAATCGAGGTCTACGCGCTCACGACGCAACCGACGGATCTGCGCCCGCGGGAGGTGTTCTCGGAAGACTGGCTCGATGTGGCGACCCTGGTCGCGGTCCTGCCGGTGCGTCCGCTGGACGCGCCTCCGTCCGACCCCTTGCCGGAGCTGGACGATCTGCTCGACGAGGTGCGGAATCGTGACGCGGTCGTCGGCCCGGTCGCGTTCTTCGAGGTCGTCCAGGGACAGGAACTGACCGTGGTCGAGCACCTGACGCCGGAGAAGCTGATACCGGTTACGGTCGGCGACCCGGATGACGACGACGAAGAAGAAGAGGACGAGGAGGCGGATCGCCCGCTTCCCATGCCGCTCGTATCGCCACCGATGCCCGATCCGCCGATTCGCTCCTACGTGGCGTTTGGGATCTCGTCGAGGAATCGGGTGGGGGAGCCCTCGGACCTGGTCGACGTGCCGCTGGTTGCGCCGCCGCCGCCGCCGGGGCCGGCCGCGGTGTCGTATACCGCCGGGTCGATAGATGTCGTCTGGGAGCAGCCGCCCACTTTCCGGTTGCCGGTGCAGGCGCAGGAGGTGGAGCCGCCCATTCTGGAGTCCGGCCCGGTCGTGGAGGGACAAGAGCCGTCGGAGTACGTCGTGTACGACGTCGCGGCGTCCGGCGAACCTGACTTCCGGCGGCCTCTCCGCCTTGGGCCGCCCAGCCCGCTGGCGTCCTACACGGACACCGTGGTCAGCTCCGGCGCGATTCGGTGTTATGCCGTCCGCGTCGTCGACTACGTCTGGTCGGGACCTGCCGGGCCGGGGCCGGCGGCGACACCGACGGGGCGGCAGGTTCTCGGGGAGTCATCCCCGGCTACGTGCGTTGTGCTGACCGACACGTTTCCGCCCGCGGCGCCCACCGGCGTCATCGCCGTGGCCGACACGAACCGCATCAGCCTCGTCTGGGACGAGAACGGCGAGGACGACCTTGCCGGCTACGTGGTCTTGCGCGGAACGCCGCCAGATGCCACACTCCAACCGCTCACGGTCGAGCCGCTCGTCGAGACGGTGTACCAGGACACCGACGTCACGACGGGCCGGCGCTACGTCTACCAGGTGCTGGCGCTCGATACCGCGGTCCCGCCCAACGCGAGTCCGCCCTCGGAGCCGGTCACGGAAATTGCCCGCTAGTGCCGCAAGGTGATTCATGACACGCGTGTATCGCATCGAGATCGATGGGCGGGCGCAGCTCGTGGTCGAGCGGGACGGCGCCTGGCACAGGCTCGACGGCGACCTGTTCGGAGAGCATCGGTCCGGTGAGTCCTTCGAACCTGTCGGGCTGCGGGTGCTGCCGCCGGTGACGCCGTCGAAGATCGTCGCGGTCGGCCTCAACTACCGGGACCACGCGAAGGAGATGGGCAAGGCGCTGCCGAGCGAGCCGCTCATCTTTCTGAAGCCCCCGTCCGCCGTGATCGGGCCGGAGTCGTCGATCGTGATTCCACCGGGTGCGGGCCGCGTGGATCACGAGGCGGAGGTCGGCATCGTCATCGGGCGCACGGCGCGCAATGTGCGGGCCGCCGAGGCCCGCGACTACGTTCTCGGCCTGACCTGCGTCAACGACGTGACCGACCGCGACATCCAGAAGCGCGACGTGCAGTACACGCGCGCGAAGGGTTTCGACACGTTCGCGCCGATCGGGCCCGCCATCGCCGTCGGGCTGGACGGGGCGGCGCTGGCCATCGGCTCCACGGTCAACGGCGTCACGCGGCAGGCATCGAACACGCGGGAGATGATCTTTCCGTTGGAGCATGTGGTGGAGTTCGTCAGCCACGTGATGACGCTGCTGCCGGGCGATGTCATCGCGACGGGGACGCCGCCGGGGGTCGGACCGATCGTGCCGGGCGACCGGGTGGTGGTCACGGTTGAGGGTGTCGGCGAACTGGCCAACGACGTGATCGCCGGCTGAGGCGCGAAGCCGATCCGCGGTGCAGGAGAACAGCTCGTGAAGATCTTCGTGGACAGTGCGAACCCCGAGACCGTCGAAGCCCTGGTGCCGTTGCGGATCGTCGACGGCGTGACGACGAACCCGTCGCTGCTGGCGAAGGAGCCGGGGGACCCGCGTGAGACGCTCGCCCGCATCTGCCGGGCCGTGGGCGGTCCCGTGAGCGCCGAGGTGGTGGCGACCGACGCCGAGGGGATGATCGCCGAGGGACGGGGGCTTGCCGCCATTGACGACCACATCGTGGTCAAGGTGCCGTTCGGCAAGGCCGGGGTCCAGGCGTGCGCGGCGCTCTCCGGCGACGGCATTCGCGTCAACGTGACGCTCGTCTTCTCGCCCGCGCAGGCGCTGCTGGCGGCCAAGGTCGGAGCTGCGTTCGTCAGCCCGTTCGTCGGCCGGCTCGAGGACGTGGCGGCCGACGGGATGGATCTGGTCAGCCACATCGTCGAGATCTACGAGAACTACGAGTTCGAGACCGAGGTGCTCGTGGCGAGCGTTCGCGGCCCGGCCCACGTGGTCGAGGCGGCCCGCATGGGCGCGGACGTCTGCACCTGCCCCCCGAAGGTCATCGACATGCTGTTCAACCACCCGCTGACGGATATCGGTCTGGCGAAGTTCCTGGCCGACTGGGACAAGGCGCAGGCCGTCAGAGCATAGCGCGGCGCCGCCTCGAATCGACGGATTGACGGCATGGACAGACTGGAAACGCTATCGGACTACGAGCGTCGTGCGGAGGCGGGCGGCGGTGAGGCCCGGCAGCGGCGGCAGCACGACGCGGGCAAGCTGACCGCCCGCGAGCGGATCGACCTCTTCTTCGATCCCGGCACGTTCCGCGAGATCGACAAGCTCGTGACCCACCGCTGTCGCGACTTCGGGATGGAGAAGCAACTCGTTCCCGGCGACGGCGTCGTGGCGGGATACGGCGAGGTCGACGGCCGTCTGGTCTACGCGTTCGCGCAGGACTTCACGGTGTTCGGCGGGTCGCTGTCGGAGACCAACGCCGCGAAGATCGTGAAGATCATGGACCTGGCGATGAAGAACGGCGCGCCGATGGTCGGCCTCAACGACTCGGGCGGCGCCCGTATCCAGGAGGGCGTAGCCTCGCTGGCCGGGTACGCGGACATCTTCCTGCGCAACACGCTCGCTTCGGGCGTCATCCCGCAGCTCTCGGCCATCATGGGGCCGTGCGCCGGGGGAGCGGTCTACTCGCCGGCGATCACCGACTTCACGGTGATGGTCGAGGGGACGAGCTACATGTTCGTCACCGGGCCGGACGTGATCCGCACCGTCACCCACGAGGAGGTGACCAAGGACGAGCTCGGTGGGGCGATGACCCACAACGCGAAGAGCGGCGCCGCCCACTTCGCCGTACCGACCGACAAGGACTGCCTGGTTCTGCTGCGACTGCTGCTCGGCTACCTGCCCGGCAACAATCTCGACGATCCGCCGCGCGTCGAGACGGCGGACCCGGTCGACCGCGAGGACCCGGCGCTCGACACTCTCGTGCCGGCGTCCCCGAACCAGGCCTACGACATGCTCGATCTGATTCGGGCGGTCGGTGACGACGGCGACTTCCTGGAGGTCCATCGTCACTTCGCGCCCAACATCGTGGTCGGCTTCGCGCGTTTCGGCGGGCAGCCGGTCGGCGTCGTGGCGAACCAGCCGGCGCATCTGGCCGGGGCGCTCGATATCGACGCTGCAATAAAGGGAGCGCGGTTCGTCCGCTTCTGCGACGCGTTCAACCTGCCCCTGGTGACGTTCGAGGACGTACCGGGCTTCCTGCCGGGTACCGTGCAGGAGTACGGCGGCATCATCAAGCACGGCGCGAAGCTGCTCTACGCCTTCGCCGAGGCGACCGTTCCGAAGGTGACTGTGGTGGCCCGCAAGGCCTACGGAGGCGCCTACTGCGTGATGGCGAGCAAGCACATCCGCACCGACGTCAACCTCGCCTGGCCGACCGCGGAGGTCGCGGTCATGGGGCCCGAGGGTGCGGTCAACATCCTCTACAAGCGGGAGCTCGACGCGGCGGAAGATCCCGACGCGTTGCGAGCTTCCAGAGTGCAGGAGTTCCGCGACAAGCTGGCCAATCCATTCATCGCCGCCGGGCGGGGCTTCATCGACGAGGTCATTCCGCCGCGGACGACCCGCCCGCGCATCATCGCGGCCCTGCGGAGCCTCGACGGCAAGCGGGACCGGAACCCGCCGAAGAAGCACGGCAACATTCCGCTGTGACGCCGTTGGAGGCGCGGCCACGTTCGCTTCGGCGAAGACGAACGGCTCAGTCAGGGCCAGTGTGGTTGCGGGCTTCCGATCTGAGCCGGGACAAGTACGACTTGGTGTCTTGAGGAGCGGTCATGGGGGTATTGAGCATGGCGGAAGTCCGCAAGCGTTTCGCAGACGTGATCGGAAGAGTCGAAGGAAGCAAAGAGCGGATGGTCATCACCAGGCACGACAAGCCGGTTGCCGCCCTGGTGCCGATGCATGACGCTGTGCTCTTGGAGAAGCTGGAGGACCACCTTGATGTTCTCGAAGCGATGGAGTCCATCGAGGACTACGAGTCCGCCGGTGGCGTCAGGCTCAGTCAACTCAACGTGGATCTCGGCCATTGATCCCTCGATATGGCTTTCAGCCCGACCGCCGTATGAATCGTTCATGCACGTTTCCGCGCCGCCCGAGGATTGCGACGAGCACCAGCAGCACGCTGTCGGGAACCTCGTAGCACACTCGCCAGTCGACTGCCCCGCGGCGAAAAACGGTTCGATTAGTCGCCCGTCGTGAGCCGATTTCCGTTCCGTGCACGCACTTCCCCGTGATGCCGCCCGCGTGTCGGGCGGTCCCAAGGGGGGGATCCATGACGATGACGTGGCGCACGGTAGTCGGATTGGTGCTGCTGGCCCTGCTGACCGGGGAAGCGGCGGCGCAAGATGCCGAGAGCTCATGGGAGGAACTGCCCCGTTTCTACGGCGCAGACTCCTAGGAGTCTGCGCCGCAGAAAAAACGATGCGACAATCGTAGGCCAGACCGACGACGGAAGGACTTGATGTCGACGACTTTTCGCCCCTACGCACCGGACCAATCGCTGCTGTTGCCTCCCGACGTGCGGGAGTGGCTGCCCGAGGGCCACTTGGCGCACCACATCAGCGATCTGGTGGACGATCTGGATCTGACCGCGTTTTACGCGCCGTACGAGGGAGACGGCCGCCGCAACGCGCCGTATGAGCCCCGGATGATGGTGAAGGTTCTGCTCTACGCGTACGCGACCGGGGTGTTCTCGTCGCGCCGGGTGGCGCGGAGGCTGGAAGAGGACGTGGCGTTCCGGGTGCTGGCGGCGGGAAACTTTCCGCAACACCGGACGCTGTGCGAGTTTCGGCGTCGGCACCTGGAGGATTTCCAGGCGCTGTTCGTGGAGGTGGTCCGTCTGGCGCAGGAGTTGGGTCTGGCGCGCTTGGGGAAGCTGTCGATCGACGGGACGAAGGTGCGTGCGAACGCGAGCAAGCGCAAGGCGATGAGCTACGACCGGATGCAGGAAGAGGAACAGCGCCTGGAAAGCGAGATCGAGGCGCTGTTGCGCAAGGCGGACGCGGTTGACGAGGCCGAGGACGCGCGCTTGGGCGCGGAGGTTCGGGGCGATGATCTGCCGGCGGAGTTGCACCGGCGGGAAGCGCGTTTGGCAGCGATTCGGGCGGCGAAGGCGCGTCTGGAAGCAAAGCAACGGGCGGCAGACGACGCGCGGGGTCGGCAGCCGGGTCAGGACCGGAACCCGAAGGGCGGTCGGCCGTACAAGCGGGCGTATGGCGAGCCGGACGAGAAGGCGCAGAGCAACTTCACGGACCCTGAGAGCTCGATCATGAAGACGAGCAGTGAGGGGTTCCAGCAGTGCTACAACGCGCAGGCGGCGGTGGACGCGGAGCACCAGTTGGTGGTGGCGACGGATCTGACGGCGAACGCGAGCGACCAGGGTGAGTTGCCGGTGTTGCTCGACGCGGTGAAGGAAACGTTCGACGCGCAGCCGGAGACGGTGCTGGCCGATGCGGGGTACTGCAACGAGCGGGACCTGAAGGACCTGGAAAAGCGGGGCGTTGACGGGTATGTGGCGCCGGGCCGGGAGGGCAAGCAGGCGGCTACCCGCGATCTGGAGGCCCATCCGGCGACGGGTCGCATGATGGAGAAGCTGGCGACGCCGGCGGGCCGGACGGCGTATGCGGAGCGCAAGTGGTTGTCGGAGGCTCCCTACGGTTGGATCAAGCACGCGCTGGGCTTCCGGCGCTTCAGTTTGCGTGGACTGGCGAAGGTGCGCTGCGAGTGGGACCTGGTGTGCCTGGCGTTGAACGTCAAGCGCCTGCACGTGCTGATGGCGGCGTAGGATGCGGGGAATGCGGCTCGCCACGGCGGCAAATCGACGCGCACCGCGGTCTCTGGCGGCCCGTGCGGCCCGCGAGGACCAAATTTTGCTCTCTGTTCGCCAACCACCGAAAATCCACCCCGCCCGGCCGACCGGCGAAGCCGCCCCGACACGGAGCTCAGGGCGTGGGCTGGCGACCCGTTTCGTGCCGCAAGCGTCCTGCGGCGCAGACTCCTAGCAGTGATTGGGAATGGCGAGGGGTTCGCCGCGCCGGACCCGCACCCGCGGTCATGAAGTACGATGGAAACAGCATGCCGATGAAGGTGCTCATCGCCAACCGCGGCGAGATCGCGGTCCGGATCATGCGCGGATGCCGCGAGATGGGGCTGCCGACGGTCGCCATCTATTCGGACTGCGACCGCCTGGCGCCGCACGTCCGCTACGCCGACGAGGCGGTGGCGCTCGAGGCCAACGAGCCGGCCGGCAGCTACCTGCACGCCGAGAAGATCATCGCCGCGGCTCGCAGGACCGGGGCCGATGCGGTGCATCCCGGCTACGGATTCCTCGCCGAGAACGCCGGGTTCGCGCAGGCCGTCGCCGACGCGGGGCTCCGGTTCATCGGGCCGCCGGCCGGTGTCATCGCGCTGATGGGCGGCAAGACGGCGGCGCGCGAGGCCGCGGCGCGGGCCGGCGTGCCGATCGTGCCGGGCAGCGGCGGGCCGCTCCCGGAGAGTGCGACCGAGGCGGAGCTGCGGCAGGCGGGCGATGTGATCGGCTATCCCATCTTCGTCAAGGCGGTCGCCGGTGGCGGCGGCAAGGGGATGCGGCTGGTGCACGAGCCGGACCGGCTGCCGCACGCGATTCGGGGGGCGCGGTCGGAGGCCGCGTCGGCCTTCGGCGACGGCGCCGTCTACCTGGAGCGCTGCATAGAGCGGGGGCGGCACATCGAGGTGCAGCTCCTCGCGGACGAGCACGGCGGCGTGGTGCCGTTCGTCGAGCGCGAGTGCTCGATTCAGAGGCGCCACCAGAAGGTGATCGAGGAGACGCCGTCTCCGGTGGTCGGTATCGAGACCCGGCGCGCGCTTGCGTCGGCCGCGGCCCGACTGGCCGCCGAGGTCCGTTACACGAACGCCGGCACCATCGAGTTCCTGCTCGACGAGTCCGGCGATTTCTATTTTCTGGAGATGAACACCCGGCTGCAGGTCGAGCATGCGATCACGGAGATGGTGACCGGGATCGACCTGGTGCGCTGGCAGCTCCGGATCGCGCAGGGCGAGCGGCTGGACACCGATCCCGAGCGGGCGCTCTCGCCCGACGGCCACGCCATCGAGTGCCGCGTCTACGCCGAGGACCCGAACGCGGGATTCATGCCGTGCCCGGGGCTGATCCGGACGCATCGTCCGCCCGAGGGTCCGGGCATCCGCGTCGACGCCGGCGTAGCGGCCGGTTTCGAGGTGCCCGTGCACTATGACTCGATGGTGGCCAAGGTCATCGCCCACGCGGCGGATCGGCGGCTGGCCATCGACCGCATGGACCGCGCCCTCGAGGAGTACGAGATCGGCGGCGTGCCGACCACCGTCCCGATGTTCCGGTGGCTGCTCCGTCAAGACGACTTCGTCGCCGCGCGTTTCGACACCACCTTCCTCGATCGCGTGCTTGCCGGGCGCAACGGGAGTTCGTTTCTCGACCCGCCGGACGATGCAGAGGAACTCGCCGTGATAGCCGCCGCCCTGTCCGTCACCCTGGGACGCCCGGCCGTCGGCGCCGCGACCGTCGGCGCCGGATCGGACGGGCGCTGGAAGCAGGCGGCGCGGGTCGAGGGACTACGATAAGCGTATCCGGCATGCGAATAGAGATCGAGATCAACGGAAGGGTGCGGGACGTCACCGTCGAACCGGACGCGGCGCGCCCCGGACGCGTGCGGGTGGCGTGGGACGGGACGGAGCACGAGGTCGATGCCCGCGTCGTCGAGCGCGATCGGCATGCCGTGTTGCTGTCGCTGGTGCGGGTCGACGCCAGCGCCGCGAGTCGGCAGGTGCGCTGCGCGGGGACCGGTCGGAACGGATTGACGCAGGTGCACCTCGGCGACGTGGTCGTCGATGCGGTGATCAACGGCCGGCGGGTGGCCGGGGATGCCCCCGGCGACGCCGCGGGCGGCGCATCGCGACTCACCGCGCCGATGCCCGGCAAGGTGGTACGGGTGCTGGTCGCGCCCGGCGACCAGGTCGAGGCCCGCCAGCCGCTGGTGGTCGTCGAGGCGATGAAGATGGAGAACGAGCTGGCCGCGCCGCGAGCCGGCACCGTCACCGAGGTGCCCGTCACCGAGGGCATGTCGGTCGAGGCCGGCCGGTTGCTGGCCGTCATAGAGTGAGCGACGGGCAGGCGACCGATGCCAGACGAGCCGTCCCGTCCCGGTAGCATTCTCTTCGTCGCCGCCCCGGCGACGAAAGAGCCGGTGGCGGAGCAGCGTGACGACCCTGCGCCGCAGCAGGCCGACTCTGCCCCGGCGCCGGTGCGGCCCGTGTCCCGGCTTGCCGTACCCAGCGCCCGTTGGGTGCGCCGCCTGCGGCGGCTGGGGTTGCGGCCACTGTGGCGGCGCCGGCGGCGCCGGCTGCCGCCGGGGGTGCAGCGGTCGTTCATGTGGGGGGCGATCGCGTCGGTGGCGGTCGTGGCGGGCATCCTCGTATCGGTGACCACCATCGATCTCGGTCCGAGCCTGCGCACGCGGGCGGAACAGGCTTTCGCCGGCTACATCGACCGGCCGGTCACCATCGGCCGGCTCAGCACGTACCTGCGCCGGGGCGGTTTCTCATCGAAGACCTGGAGATCGGAGGCCTCAACCCGGGTGATCGGCCGTTCTTCCAGGCGGAGCGCCTCACGATCTCGACCGAATGGGTGCCTCTGCTGCATGGCGAGGTGCTCGTCGACGCCGTCGAGCTGAGCGGCTGGCGGATGCTGGTCGAAGGTTTTGCTGACGGGCGGCAGACCTTTCCGGCGTTCGTCGACCGGGCGGATGAGGTTGGCGGAATGGACGGGGCGCCGCCGGTGGCAGACGCCGGCGCCGCCGCCGCCGCCGCGGAGGCCGACACCGGGCGGCGCATCGTGACGACCGTGCAGCACCTGCACGCGTACGACGGCGAGTTCGTTTACGAGGACCACGGCGCGCCGTGGAGCATCAGGGCGCCCAACATCGATATGACGCTGGAGAAGACCGCCGGCTACGGCGGGATGGCCTCCTTCCGCGGCGGCACCCTCGTCATCGGCGACTTCGAGCCGATGACGCTGAACATGAACGCCGACTACGTGCTAGACGGCGGTCTGGTCGACCTGACGAACATCGATCTGTGGGCCGCCGGCGACGGGTTCACGGCGCAGGTCGACGGCCGCGTCGACATGCTGAACTGGCCGGAGTCGACCTACAACGTTCAGCAGATGTCAATCGACCTGCCGGCGATGAAGGAGATTTTCTTCGCGCGGGACAACTTCACGGTGACCGGCGAGGCCGCGTTCAACGGTGTGTGGCATCTGTTCAAGGGCGGGCGGGAGCTGACCGGCTCGTTCTCGAGCGCGGACGCCACGCTTGCGGAACTCCGATTTCCCGAGCTGGACGGCGATCTGGTCTGGACCCGCGACCGCTTGGAGATCACGCGGGCGCACTCCGGGTTCTACGGCGGCGAGCTCGACTTCACCTACGCGATGAAGCCGCTGGGGGCCCCCGAACCCGGCATCGCCACGTTCAGTCCGCGGGTCCGAGCGGCGGGTCTCGAGCCGCTGCTCGACGCCCTGGACGTGCCGGGGGCGCGGCCCCGCGGCCGGCTCGCGGGTGAGCTGAGCCTGGCATGGCCGCTCGGCCGGTTCGCGGAGCGGGAGGGCCGCGGCGAAGTGTCGGTTACACCGCCCGCGGGAGTCGCACTGTTGCCTCGAGGGGGGCGACCGGAGCCCCGGGAGGGGTGGTCCCATGCCGGGCAGCGGTTCGAGCCGGCCACGGTTCCGTGGCGGTTTCCGTTCGGGGGAGACATGCGGTTCACGTTCGAGCCGGACGGCGTGGACATTGCGCCGAGCTGGTTCGCGACGCCTCTCACGGCAATGACTTTCGAGGGCCGCACCGCCTGGGGCAGGCGGTCGAGGATTCCGTTCCACGTCGCCAGCGCGGACTGGCAGGAGAGCGATCGGGTCATGGCCGCCGTCATGACGGCGTTCGGACGCCCCACCGGGGACCTGACAATCGACGGCCACGGGACGATGACCGGCGTGATGCTGGGAGCGCTGGCAGCGCCCCGCATCGAGGCGGCCTTCGCCGGCGACGCGATCGAGGCCTGGAACGTCGAGTGGGGCCGCGGCGAGGGGGACATCGTCGTCGAGGACGGCATTCTGGAAGTCACGGCCGGCCGGTTTCGCCAGGCGGCATCGAGTCTGGCTGTCGACGGCCGCTTCGCCGTCGGTACAGCGCGATCCGGACGCGAGCAGATAAACGCCCGGTTCGAGGTCGATGCGCTTCCGGCTCAGTACATCCGCGACGCGTTCGAGCTGGAGGGCTACACCATCGACGGCCCGACGTACGGCCAGATCCGCCTCTATGGAGATTACGGCGCGCCCCTCGGCTTCGGCCGGATGAGACTGGGCGCCGGCCAGGCCTACGGCGAGCCTTTCGACGAGGCGGAGGCCGATCTCCGGTTCGACGGCGGCGGCGTCTGGCTCAACGGCCTGAGCGTGCGGCGGGGGGACGGCGAGGTGACCGGGGTGATGTACGTGAAGTGGGACGGTACCTACTCCGTCACTGCCGATGCCCGCGATCTGCAGCTCTCCGCGTCGCGGATGGTCGAGCGCGTTCCTGTACCGGTCAGCGGGCGCATCGACGCCGCCGTCTCGGGTGCCGGCGCCTTCGCGGACCCGCGCTACGAAATCCGGGGCGCGATGACCGACGTGACCATGGCGGGTGCTGCGGTCGGACAGGTGACGGGACGTCTCGACGTCGCGGGAGGCGTCATGGCGGTCGAGCTGGAGGCGGCGTCGCCGGACGTCGCGGTCTCGGGCTCCGGCAACGTCCGGTTGGCGGACGAGGCGCTCGCTCGGCTTCGTTTCAGTGTGACCAACACCCGCCTCGACCCGTTCGTCCGAGCCGTGCAGCCGGGGTTGTCGGAGATGACGTCGCTGGTGGCCAGCGGCACTGTCGCCGTCGACGGGGAGTTGCTCGACCTCGAGCAGCTCGAGGTCGACGTCAGCGCCGATCGTCTGGCGCTCACGGTGTTCGACTTCGAGCTGGACAACGACGGTCCGGTCCGGCTTTCTCTCGCCGACAACGTCGTGCATGTGGACCGAATGCGGTTGCGGGGCGAGGAGACGAATCTGGAACTGGCGGGCGAAGTCAGGCTGGCGGACGAGCGGCTCGCGCTGCGGGCCGATGGCAACGCCGGCCTCGGCATTCTGGAGGGCCTGATCCCCGATATGCGGAGCCGCGGATCGATGCGGCTCGCGGCCGCCATAGGCGGCTCGCTCGACGCGCCTGCAATCACCGGCGAGGCTCGCGTGACCAACGCCCGCGTCCGGCATCTGTCGCTCCCGCACGCGCTGGACGCGGTCAACGGACGCGTGCTCCTGGAGCCCGGCG
Source organism: Vicinamibacterales bacterium (assembly GCA_965222905.1). GTDB lineage: Bacteria > Acidobacteriota > Vicinamibacteria > Vicinamibacterales > UBA8438 > WTFV01. The sequence continues at coordinate 3,402,389 of OZ244976.1, forward strand.
GGATTCGCTTCGACGAGCTGACCGCGGAGCTCGGCGGCGGTCAGGTCAGCTTCGGCGGCCGGGTGGGGCTGCAGGGGTACCGCATCGGCGATCTCGGCGTGACCGCGACCGGCCGGGACATCTCTCTGCGCTACCCGGAGGGCATTCGATCCCGCGTCGACGCGGAACTGATCCTGCAGGGATCCGTCGACGCTCCGACGCTGGGCGGTCTCGTGACCGTGCAGGACGCGATCTGGATGGAGCTCTTCCAGTCCGACGGCGGGTTGATGGATTTCATGGGCAACGAGGTCGCGGCCGGTCCGCCGGAGACCACGTTTCCCCTGCGGTTCGATCTGCGCATCTCGGCGCCTTCGAGCCTCCGCATCTCGGACAACCGGGCACAAGTCGTCGCCAGTGCTGACCTGACCCTGACCGGTACCTACGATCGTCCGTCGCTGCTCGGCAACGCCGAGATCGAGCGGGGTCAGATCTACTTCGAGGGCAACCGGTACCGGCTGACCCGCGGCAGCGTCGGATTCACGAACCCCGTCGCGATGGAGCCGTTCCTGGATGTCGAGGCGGAAACCGACATCCGCGTGCCGGGTCAGACCTATCGGATCACGCTGGGCCTCACCGGACCGCTCGACCGGCTCGAGCCGCCGAGTCTCGAGTCGGATCCGCCGCTGCAGCAGTTCGAGATCGTCGGGCTGCTGCTGGGCGACGTCCGGGACCCGCAACAGGCCGAGATCCGCACCCTGCGGGCGCCCGAGGCGTCGCAGCAGGGGCTGCTGATGCAGGGCATCGGCGCCGGGCTGTTGAACAATCCCGTGTTGGCGGAGGTCGGGGGGGTGGTGGAGCGCTCGTTCGGCGTCGACACGTTCGAGATCACGCCGTCGCTGGACGATCCGGCGGCGCAGCAATCGACGCAGCTCGTCCCCACGGCGCGCGTGCTGATCGGCAAGCGCATCTCCGACCGGGCGCACCTGACGTTCTCCCGCGCCGTGAGCGGCAGCAATCAGGACCTCATCGTCGTCTTCGAGTACGACGCCACCGACCGGCTGTCGTGGGTCCTGTCGCAGAACGAAGACCGGACCTACGCCCTCGACGTACGGGTCCGGCACGCTTTCTGATGCGAGGATGTGCGTTCTGGCTGCTCGCCGGTCTCTGCTGGCCGGCCGCTCCCGCGGAGGCTGCGGGCGACGTGGACCGGTACGTCGGGCAGAACGTCGTCGAGGTGCGGTTTACGGTGGATGGCCAGCCGCTCGACGACCCGGTCGCCCGCGAGCTGGTCGAGACCCGGACGGGCGAGGCGCTGTCGATGCGGGACGTCCGCGAGACGCTGGCGCACCTGTTCAGTCTCGGTGTTTTCCGGGGCGTCGAGGTGGGCGCCAGCGCCGGCAGCGGCGGGGTTGCGCTGCTCTACGAGCTGCGGTCGCTCGAGACCGTGGACCGGGTCGAGTTCACCGGTGCGCGCAGCGTGCCGGAGGAGTGGCTGCGCCGTCTCATCACCCAGCGCCACGGGGCGACGTTCCTCGTCGGTGACGCCGCCGCGGTCGCGGAGACGGTGCGCGGCGCGTACGCCGAGCGCGGTTTCTTCACCGCACACGTGCGTCACGAGGTCGCCGGACCCGCCTCGCGGCGGGTGCTGCGGATAGCGGTTGCGGCAGGCCCGCGCGCACTCGTCCGGCGCTGGCACATCACCGGCGAGTCCCCGACGTTTCACGAAGCGATCCGCACCCGGCTCCGGCTTCGCGACACCGAGATGCCCTACGACAGTGTGGCGATAGCGCAGCGGCTCGGCGACTACGAGGGCGATCTGCGGCGGCGGGGCTATTACGAAGCCCGGCTGTCGCACGCCGTCGAGCGCCTGAGTGACGTCGAGGTCGACGTGCGGCTCGGGATTCGCCGGGGGCCGCGGGTCGCGGTGACGTTCGAGGGCGATGAAGTGCCGGGCGCGCGGCTGGACGATCTGGTGCCGGTCGCCCGCGAAGCGAGCATCGACGAAGATCTGCTGGAAGACGCGGACCAGCGCATTGCCGCGCACCTGCAGGCGCTCGGGTATGGCGACGCCGCGGTCACCCACACGCGCGACGGGGACGCGGACCTGCTCTCCATCGTCTTTCGCGTGACGCGCGGCCCGCTGTATCGCGTCGGCGACGTCGTCGTGCGCGGGAACCAGGCGGTGTCGGACGACCGGATCCGCTCCATCATCGGCATGGCGGCGGGCGATCCGCTCGTCGTCCGGGAGATCGATGCGGGTCTCGCCGCCATCGAGGAGCACTACAGCCGTCTCGGTTTCGCCACGGTCAGGGCCGTGCGGTCCTTCAGCGATACGGGGTCCGGGGGTGACGGCGGCGCGGTCGAGCGCCGCGTCGAGATTGCTGTCGACGAGGGCGTGCGGACGATCATCGGGGAGGTGGCGTTCGAGGGTGTGTCGGCCCGGTCCCCCGCGATCCTGCAGGAGGTGATCGATGCGCGGCGCGGCGACGCGTACTACGGGCCGCAGGTCGAGCGCGATCTCGACGTTCTGCGGGCGACGTACCTGAACGAGGGCTACGAGCAGGCGCAGGTGGTGCTCGATGCGCAGTTCGCCGACGACCTGAGCACGGTCGATCTCGTCTTCCGGATTGCCGCGGGCATGCAGGTGCTGGTGGACCATGTGCTGATCGTCGGCAACCGGAAGGTCGACAGCGCCACGATTCGGCGGGAGGTCACCCTGGTCTCCGGTGCGCCGCTCGGCCTCGACGACGTCGCGGAGACGCGCCGCCGCCTCAACGCGCTCGGCATGTTTCGGCGGCTCGACATCCGCGAGTTCAGTCACGGCCGCTCCGATCGGCGTGACGTGGTCATCGAGGTGGAGGAAGCGGCGGCGACGCGGCTCGCCTATGGGGGCGGGTTCGAGCTGTCGCAACGGCTCCGGCGGGAGGTCAGGGCGGCGGGCAGTCAGGCGGTCGAGCGGATAGAGTTCGCGCCCCGCGGCTCGTTCGAGATCGGCCGTCGAAACCTGTGGGGCGGGAACCGGTCGCTGGACCTGTTCACACGCGTCAGCGTCCGGCGCAAGAACGACCCGCCGCAGCTCGCGTCGGTGGAGAAGGGCGGCGCGCTGGGGTTCAACGAGTATCGCGTGCTCGCCACCTACCGCGAGCCGCGGGCGATCGGCCGCGACTGGGACGTGCAGATGTCCGGATTCGTCGAGCAGGCGATCCGTCCCGGGTTCGACCTCTTCAGCCGCGGCGTGACGGCGCAACTGACGCGTTCCGCGGGGGTGGCGACGGGCACCTCCGTCGGGTACCGTCTCGGCAACAACGATACGTCCAACCGCGAGTTGAACCGCGAGGACGAGAACATCGTCGACCGCCTGTTTCCCAACGTGCGGCTGTCGTCGTTCACCGCGATGCAGGTGCGCGACACCCGGGACGATCCGGTCGATCCGGCCCGTGGCTCGTTCGTGACGCTCGAATCCGAGGTGGCCGCGCGCACCGTCGGTTCGGAGGTCGGCTTCTCGAAGAGCTTCCTGTCCGGGTCGGTGTATCGTCGGGTGCCCGGCGTCCCGAGAATCGTCGTGGCGGCCGGCGCACGGCTTGGTGTGGCGTGGGGGTTTCCGCGGATCCTGGACGCCGTTGACGCGTCCCCGGAGGGGCGGCCGGCGGCGACGAGTTCGCTCGCGCTGCCCATCAGCGAGCGGTTCTTCGCGGGTGGGAACACCACGGTGCGCGGGTTCGCCCTGGACCGGCTCGGCAACCCCCGTACGGAGACCGGGGGCACCATCGACCAGGACGGCTTCCCGCAGGGTGGCAACGCCGTGGTCATCCTCAACAGCGAGCTGCGGTTTCGCGTCACACCCGCGATCGGCGTCGTCGCGTTCCTGGACGCCGGGAACGTTTATGATCGGGTGGAGCACGTGAGCCTTGGTCGCATCCGGAGCGGCGCAGGATTCGGTGTGCGCTACAACTCGCCGGTTGGGCCGTTGGGGTTCGACATCGGTTTCAAGCTCGGCGAGCGGCACTTCTTCGGTGACGAGACGAGCCCGCAACAGGAGCAGCTCATGGCGCTGCACTTCAGCTTCGGGCAGGCGTTCTGACCGCCGGTCCGTCAGCAGCCTCCTGCTCTGCCTGTTGTCCTGCCTGCTGGCGGGGGATCCCGGTCGGTCGTCGAGTGCATCGGCGCAGGTTCTCGACCGGGTGCTCGCGGTGGTGTCCGGGCAGGTGATACTCGCCTCGGACGTGCGGGCGTTCCTCGATCTCGGATTGCATGAGCGGGGCCTGTGGGATGTCAGCGAAGAACAGGATCCCGCCGCGCGCGAAGCGGCCGCCCTCAACCGGTTGATCGAGCGCCGGCTCGCGCTCGACGAGGTCAATCGGTACCGGCAGGCTCTGCCCCCGCCGGCTCGCGTCGAGCGCGATGTTGCGGTGGTTCGGGCGCGTTTCGCCGACGCCGACGCGTTCAACCGTCTACTCGCGGCGGTCGGGATCGAGCTGGACGACCTGCGGCAGATCCTGCGCGACGACCTACGAATCGAAGCTCACGTGACCGAGCGCTTCGGCGGCGCCGGGAGGCTGACCGAGGCGGAGTTGCGCGTCTACTACGAGGCGAACCGCGCGCGGTTCGTGGTGGCCGGCCTGCCGGCTCCTTTCGAGGCAGTGCGCGACGAAATCCGGGATCGCCTCTGGACGGTCCGCCGCGCCGAGCTGGTCGAGGGCTGGATCGCCGGCCGGTTGCGTCGCGGGGAGGTGATGCGGGTCGACCGGTGAGTCCGGTTCCGGGGCGTCCGGAGCGTCCGCCCGGAGGACGCTCCGGACGGGTCAGGTCTGGGCCGCGGCGAGGGCCAGTGCGATCTGCGTGAGGTTGAAGCCGCCATGGCTCACCATCGCGGCGACCGCGCTGCCGCGTACGAGATAGAGCGCGCCCCAGAGGGCGCCGAGCGCGCCGGTCACGATGACCGTGTCCCAGCCCTGGATGGCATGGCCGAGACCGAAGGCGATGCTGAAGACGACGAGACCGAGCCAGCCTCCGCCCAGATGCTGATCGAAGCGGCGCAGGATGAAGGCCCTCTGCAGCTCTTCGCGCAGTCCGCCGGCCAGGACGACGACGACGGCGAAGAGCAGCGCGCGACCCGGCGTGCCGAGCATGGCGCCGAACGGATTGTCGGGCACGTTGCGCAGTCCCGGCGCCAGCCATCCGATGAGCAGGAGCGCACCTGTCGCTCCCACCACGATTGGGGGTGTGAGCAGCACCCCGAGCGCCGCCTCGCGTTCCGGCGGACGAGCGCCGAGCACCAGCTCGCGGACCGACTCGTTCCTCGCACGAAGGAAGGTCGCTATGAGGACGAGGACGAGGACGACGTCCAGCAGCGTGAGCGCGACGATGTAGCCGAACGATGGTTGGCCGGTCGGCGCGAGCGCCGCGAAGCCGGCCGCGGCCAGCAACGCCGAGAGGAGGAGCTGGGTCGGAAACCCCGAGCACAGAATCACCTCGAGGAGCGACGGTACGACGCTGCCCGGAGTGCGGGCCACGGGTGGCGGCGCCGGCAGGCCCGTTTCCGGATCGGTTTCGGGTTCGACCGCCGGCTGACCGAGGCCGAGCCCTCGTACCGGGTCAACCATTCCGTGCACTCTAGCATTCGGCCACACCTTGCCAACACCTTTTCCACACTTTCCCAACATGTTGCGCCGACGGGAGAGTGCAATACTACATGTTGACAGTCCGGCGAGACTGGCGCATCATTTAGCGGCACTCCGGCATACGGGTGTACGTGTTGTCCGGTGCCGTGAGGCCGGGCGAGACGGGTCAGGTTACGTGACCGGACGATGTTCCGTGCCTCGTGCCCGGCCGTGAATGGGCGCAGGCGGGGGACCGGAGAAGGGGGAGAGATGTCAGGAGGCGCTGCGCAGGAGTCCACGGTACGGATGACACCGGCGGCCACGGACCCGAGCCAGTCGACAGGCGCGGGGCTCGAGTTTCCCCGCGCGTTCAGCCGCGCCGGCATAGACCCCTTCGACGAGATCGAGTGGGAGACGCGCTCGGCGGTGATCAACAACGAGCGCGGCGACGTCGTCTTCGAGCAGCGCGGCGTGGAGGTCCCGGCGTTCTGGTCCCAGCAGGCGACCAACATCGTGGTCTCGAAGTACTTCCGTGGCCAGATCGGCTCGCCGGATCGCGAGCGGAGCGTGCGGCAACTGATCGGCCGGGTGGTCGACACCATCGGCGGGTGGGCCGACCGGCAGCGGTACTTCGCCACGGCGGAGGACCTCCAGGCGTTCAGGGGCGACCTGAAGTTCCTCCTGGTGCGGCAGAAGGCCGCGTTCAACAGCCCGGTCTGGTTCAACTGCGGGTTCGAGAAGGCGCCGCAGTGCTCGGCCTGCTTCATCAACTCCGTCGAGGACACGATGGAGTCCATCCTCACGCTCGCCCGGACCGAGGGGATGCTGTTCAAGTTCGGTTCCGGCACCGGTACGAACCTCTCGCCGATCCGATCGTCGCGCGAGCTGCTGGCGGGCGGGGGAACCGCGTCGGGCCCGGTGTCGTTCATGAAGGGCTACGACGCGTTCGCCGGGGTCATCAAGTCGGGCGGCAAGACGCGCCGCGCGGCCAAGATGGTGATCCTCAATGCCGATCACCCGGACGTGATGGAGTTCGTCACCTGCAAGGTCGAGGAGGAACGCAAGGCCTGGGCCCTGATCGACGCCGGCTACGACGGCTCGTTCACCGGCCCCGCGTACAACTCCGTGTTCTTCCAGAACTCGAACAACAGCCTGCGCGTTTCGGACGAGTTCATGCGCGCGGTGGTCGACGACGGGGAGTGGAAGACGCGGGCCGTCAGGGACGGCAAGGTCATGGAGACCCTTCGGGCTCGCGACATGATGCGGGCGGTGGCCGAGGGAACGCACGTCTGCGGCGACCCGGGGATGCAGTTCGACACGACGGTCAACGACTGGCACACCTGTCCGCACACGGACCGGATCAACGCGTCCAATCCGTGCTCGGAGTACATGTTCCTGGACGATTCGGCGTGCAACCTCGCTTCGCTCAACCTGATGCAGTTCCTGAAGCCGCACGAGCCGGGCGAGTTCGACGTCGAGACGTTCCGCGCCGCGGTACGGACGTTGATCACCGCGCAGGAAATCATCGTCGGCAACGCCAGCTATCCGACCGAGGCGATTGGCCGGAACAGCCACGACTTCCGCCCGCTCGGCCTCGGCTACGCCAACCTCGGTGCGTTGCTGATGTCACGCGGCGTGCCTTACGACAGCGACGAGGGGCGCGACTACGCGGCGGCGATCACCGCCGTGATGACGGGTGAAGCGTATGCCCAGTCGGCCCGGATCGCGCGCGACTGCGGGAGGCCGTTCGCCGGCTACGCCAAGAACGAGCAGCCGTTCCTGCGTGTCATGCGGAAGCACCGCGACGCGCTGAAGAACGTCTCCCGGGCGTACGTGCCGGCGGATCTCCACCAGGCGGCGACCGACTCGTGGAACGACGTTATCGAGCTGGGCGAGAGGCACGGATTCCGCAATGCGCAGGCCACCGTGCTCGCTCCGACCGGGACCATCGGCTTCATGATGGACTGCGACACGACCGGCGTGGAGCCGGACATCGCGCTCGTGAAGTACAAGCGGCTCGTGGGCGGCGGCGTGATGCAGATCGTCAACCAAACGGTGCCGGTGGCACTGGCGCGGCTGGGGTATCCGGACGACCGGATCAACAACATCGTGCAGTACATCGACGAGCACGACACCATCGAGGACGCACCGCACCTAGACCCGGCGCACCTGCCGGTTTTCGACTGCGCCTTCAAGCCGGCCAAGGGCTCGCGGTTCATCCACTACACGGGGCACCTGAAGATGATCGGGGCGACCCAGCCGTTCATCTCCGGGGCCATCTCGAAGACCATCAACGTGCCGACCGAGGCGACGGTCGAGGACATCGAGCGGGCCTACCTCGACGCCTGGAGGCTCGGCACCAAGGCGGTTTCGATCTACCGGGACGGCAGCAAGCGGACGCAGCCGCTCAATACCGCCAAGCAGACAGCAGAAGAGGCGGTGGCTGCGTCCGGCGCTCAGCCCGTACGCCGCAAGTTGCCGGACGAGCGCCAGGCGATCACCCACAAGTTCGACATCGCCGGGCACGAGGGCTACATCACCGTCGGGCTGTTCGACGACAGCACGCCGGGGGAGATCTTCCTCGTGATGGCCAAGGAGGGGTCGACCATCTCCGGATTCGCCGACGCGTTCGCGCAGGCCGTCTCCTACTCGCTGCAGTACGGCGTGCCGTTGCAGGTCCTGGTCGACAAGTTCAGCCACGTGCGGTTCGAGCCGGCAGGCCTGACGAAGAACAAGGACATCCGAGTGGCCAAGTCGATCGTCGACTACGTCTTCCGCTGGCTGGCGACGAAGTTCCTCTCGCCGGAGGCGCAGTTCCACGCGGGCGTCAACGTCAGCGGCGAGGTCGCGACCGAGAACGGCGAGCAGTTGACCTTCGGTGAGGCGATTCCGACGGACTCTCCCGCGCCGAGCGCGGGCGGGAACGGCTCGCAGGCCTACGCCATCCAGAACGACGAGGACGCGCCGCCCTGCTCGACCTGCGGCGCCATCATGATCCGCAACGGCGCCTGCTACAAGTGTGTGAACTGCGGAGCGACGAGCGGATGCGCGTAGACGATGGAGGTATTCGGTGTCCAAGAAACATAATGTCGTTCCCACCGTCGGTCCCGGCATTCTTCTCTCGCCGGAAGCCGGTCCGTCTTTAGATCAAGTGGCGGATTCGGTGGCGGCGGTTCGGGCCAGCGGTGCATTCGACAGTTTCTGCGAGAACGGTCCGCTGATGACGGCGCTGCGGAATGCAAGGCAGTCTGTACCGCCGGCAACGGGCGTGCTCGACCGCTCCATACTTGACGCCATCATCAACCCACCGATCCCCGTGAAGCTACCGCCAGCGGAGCCGGAACCGCCTCCGTCGCCAAACACCGAGGTCGAGCGGCTGGAGTTTGAGCGGGCCGTGCTGGAGGAGGAGTTGGCGGTTTTAACGGAGGAACCGGCGCGTGTGGCGCACCCGGACGACGATTGGGGTGAATGGCCGTATAAGAAGCGGTAGGCTGCGACCCACGGCGACAACGATCTGCTTGAGAAATCGCCAGCCGGGTGCAGTAGGATCACCGATCGCCCCTTGAACTCCCTGGGGTGATCAAAAAAAGAGCGGCGCCCCCAAGGTTGCAGCCCGAAGGGCGCCAATTGCCCCGGCGGATCATAACCTCCGCCAGAAAGGTAACCGGTGAACCGCGGTGAATACTAACAGTTCGTCCACACCATGTCCACCCCCGGTGGTTGAATGGGTGCACGTCAGGAAAGTGAGGGGATTCGTTCCAGGGTATAGGACAAGGCTTGATCGGCCGATATCTGGCAGTGTATGGACTGTCAGAACGAGGACCCGATCATGCCCGATGAACAGATTGCGGCGCTGGAACGGCAACACGCACACCTTCGCAGTCAATTCGCCTCGATCGGCGAGATGCGCTCCGGTTCGCTGACCGAACGCTTCCGACCCTGCGGCAAGGCCGGGTGTCATTGCGCCAAGCCAGGCGACCCCGGGCACGGTCCGGTCCTGTCGCTGACGCGCAAGCAGGCCGGCAAAACGGTCACACGCATCATCCCGGCCCACGCCGGGTCGGAGACGCAGGCGCGGCTCGCCGAGTATCGCCGCTTCCGGCAATTGTCGAAGATGTTCATCGAGGTCAACGATGCCCTGAGCGAGGCGCGTCTGGCGACCGGCAGCGCAGCAAAAAAAAACCGCAGACCGTGGTGATCGCCAAGTCGCTGGCGGCCGAAGCGACACGTGAGATCGAGCGGCTGCTGGGGGCCGACGCGACGCAGACGCTGGGTGACTTCGAGGCGGCCGAGACGGCGGTGCGCACCGCCGTCCTGGCGGTGGCGGCTCGTTTCGTTGCCGAGCGGCTCAACGCCGACCACAGTGACCAGCACGCCGCCGGCCTGCCCTGCCGGTGCGGACACACGGCCCGCTACGCCGGCCGGCGTGCAAAGACGATCCGCACGGCCCTGGGCGCCATGACCCTGCAGCGGGCCTACTACCATTGCGCGTCCTGCCGAACCGGATTCTGTCCGCGTGACCGGACCCTGGGCATCGACGAGACGACGTTGTCGCCCGCGGCGACACGCATGACGGCGGCGGCCGCCGCCCGAGTCAGCTTCAAGGAGGCCAGCACCCTGCTGGACGAACTGGCCGGGCTCGCCGTCGACCCCAAGCAGGTCGAGCGGACCGCCGAAGCGCTGGGGCGCGCGATCGCAACCGACGAACGCCAAGCCGTCGAGCCGGAGGCGCACCGCGTCAAACCTACCCTGTATCTCGGCATGGATGGTACGGGCATTCCCGTGCGCAAGGCCGAAACCGCGCAGCGCCAAGGCAAGCAGCCCGACGGTTCGGCCAAGACCCGCGAGGTCAAGCTCGCCGTCGCCTGGACGGCCGAACGCCGTCACCCCAAGACCGGCATCGCGATGCGCGACCCGGACTCAGTCTCCTACACGGCCGCCATCGAGACGGCCGCCAGTCGCGATACCGACCGCGAACCCTCCCCCTTCGCCCAGCGCGTGTGCCGCGAAGCCGAACGCCGCCGTTTCGCCGATGCCGAACGCAGGGTCATCCTCGGCGACGGCGCGCCCTGGATCTGGGCCCTCGCCGACGAGTGTTTCCCCGATGCGATCCAGATCGTCGACATCTTCCACGCCAAAAGCCACCTCTGGGACGTCGCCAAGGCCATCTACACACCCGGGTCCGAACTCGCCGCGCAGTGGGCGAAACAACGACGGGACGAACTCGATGCCGGCCGCATCAGCGCCATCGTCGCCGCCCTCGCCCGACACGCCCCAACCTGCGACGAGGCCCGCAAATGCATCGACTATCTCATCCGCAACCGCAAGCGCATGCGCTATCCCGCGTTCCGGGCCAGGGGCCTGTGCGTCGCCACCGGCATCGTCGAGGCTGGCTGCAAACATGCCGTCGGGGCGCGCCTCAAGCGCGCCGGCATGCACTGGTCCGTCAACGGCGCCAATGCCATCCTCGCTCTGCGCTGCTGCATCCTCAGCGGACGCTTCGAAGCCTTCTGGGAACGACGAAACGCCGCTGCATGAGACAGCACTCACAAATCTGACGTGCACCCTGGTTGAATTCCTTCGCCACCTCGTGTCGCGGCGTCAGCTTGACCCGGACGTCGCGGAAATGCGCATTGCGGAGGTATACCCGCCAAAGCTCGCCAAGGTCCCACGGCCGAAACCGCTCAAGCATAGTGGCACCGCCAGAGTCATCTCGATCACTCGCGGCCGTGGCCAGCAGGGTGCTTAGTTTGACCGTCGCGCGCATCTCGCGTCGGCACAGTCGCGGGTGTTCAACGTGCCGCGCGTCGAGTACCCGTTGACTGGCGAGCCGGGGCCGGCCATCCGGCCCCGGCTATCTTCCCGGCGCGGGACCGCAGGTCACGAACTTGGCATCGGTGCGGTGCAGGCGGTGCCCCGTTTGAGAGGAAAAACGACAATTGGAGTTCAAGTTCCGACCGTGCGAGCGCTGTGGCCATCCTGCTGACGTTGACCCGTCAGTTCCTGAACACCTGTGCAATCGTTGCACCGTACTTGATGCGATTTCCCTGCCAGATCGCCTGAATCTGGATGCTACGAAAGGGCGTGGGTTTATGGTACGCGAGCACGGCAGGTTCGGATCGCACCCGTCCCATGACAGGTTCGACGGGGACTCCAATCCGTAGAGTTGGGTTACTTGGCAGATGGCTACTCATCTCTTGCTGCGGCCACACGGGTAGGACGTGGAGCGATGGATGGGGCGTGCAACTCAGCTCAGGAGCTTGGCTCAGGACCGGTGAAGTCATCCCCTTTCTCGGTCAAGACGAGGTTCGGGATCCGGCTCGTTGGGTTTCGAAACCTCAGGGTCCTCGCCGCCGACTCTGCCCCAGCCGAAGTACGCGAGGGCGACGAGCGTGGCCGCGTAGACGGCGCGAAGGGTCTGCGGGAGGACCATCAGATCGAGGCGCCCGTAGAAGTGCGCGTCGTTGTGAAGGCTGATCGACTGCAGCCCGAGGAGCGCCGCGACGGCGAGGGCGAGACCTCCGGGCATCGACACGCGCACCAGCGCGGCGGCCAGCATCAGCATCGCCCCGGCGAGCACGCGCCAGACATTGGCCCACCACTCGAGGGTGCCTGCGCCGATGAGGTCGGCCGAGCCGACGACGACGTCGTGCAGGCCGTAGAGGAACATGCCGAGCGCGGCTACTCTGAGCATCGTTCCTCTGTTGTATCATGCCGCGTCGCGCCGTGGAGGAGCGCATCGACTCTATGCGCCGACGGCGGTGCCCGGATGCCCCTCCGATGGCCAAATCGACCCCCATCGCAATCACAGCCGTTCTTGGCTTGGCGCTCATTGGTGCCGGAGCGTGGTTGGGTACCGGTAGGGTAGAGGCTTGGGCGTTCGCGGCGTCCGGGTCCGCGGCGCGGCCGTACGCGGCGCCGGGGCTGGCAGAACGCCAGCGCGCGGCGGACGAGTCACTGGATCGTGTGCTCGACCTGTACGTGCGCGACGGGTTCGTCTACTACCGCGCGCTCCGCAGCGAGCGGGCTGCTCTGGATCGCTACGTGCTGGCGCTACGCGACGTGCCGGCCGGCTTCGACGGCTGGTCGACCGGGCAGCGGATCGCCTTCTGGCTGAACAGCTACAACGCGCTGGTGCTCCGAACCGTCGTGGACCACTATCCGATTCGCGGCGCCGGGCCGGCATATCCGTCGAACAGCATCCGACAAATCCCGGGGGCCTTCGGGGGAATCACGCACACCGTGGCGGGGCGGGAGCTCACGCTCGACGAGATCGAGTCCTCCGTCCTCGCGTCTTTCGGCGACCCGCGGGTGTTTCTCGCGCTCGGCCGCGGTGCGGTCGGCGGCGGCCGGCTGCGGAGCGAGGCGTTCTCGGTGGCGCGTCTGGAGAGCCAGCTCGTGGCGGCCGCCGAGGAGTTCGCCACCGAGCCGTGGGGCGTCGTGCTTGACCGCTTGGCGGACAGGGTGCGGGTGAGTCCGATCTTCGGGTGGCGGCGGGAGGCGTTCATCCGGGCCTACGCCGACCGTGGCTGGACGGATTCGGGGCGTTCCCCGATCGAGCGGGCGGTGCTCAACCTCGTCGAGCCGTCGCTCTTTCCGAGCGAGCGGGCCTTTCTCGCACAGAACACGTTCGAGTTTCGGTATCAGGAATTCGACTGGCGCCTGAACGATCTCACCGGCGGCCGCCCGTAGCGGTGCACTTCCGACGACAGCACGGACAGGAAAAATGGATCTGCAACTCACGGACAGGATTGCCCTGGTGACCGGGTCGAGCCGCGGTCTGGGATTCGCATCGGCGCGCGGGTTGCTCGCCGAGGGCTGCAAGGTGGCCATCTGCGCCCGCGGCGCCGAACGTCTCGCGGAGGCGGCGGAGATGCTGCGGCGGGAGAGCGGCGCGGATCGCGTGCTGGCGGTCCCGGCGGATCTGTCGGTCGGGGAGGGGGTTGCGGCCGTCGTCGGCCGCACCGTGGAGACCTTCGGTGGCCTGGACATCCTGGTCAACAACGTGGGTCGAGCCGGCGGCGGCGGCATCGTCGACACGGACGATGCGGAATGGACGGCGGCGCTCGACGAAACGCTGTTTCCCGCCATCCGGGCCTCACGCCTGGCCGTGCCCCACCTGCGCGAGCGCGGCGGCGGCGCCATCATCATGATCGCGTCGATCTGGGGACGCGAGTCCGGCGGGAGGATGACCTACAACGCGGTCAAGGCAGCCGAGATCAGTCTGGCCAAGTCGATGGCGCGCGAGCTTGCGCCTCACGGGATCCGCGTCAACAGCGTCGCGCCCGGATCGATCTCGTTTCCAGGCGGGTCGTGGCACCGCCGGCAGCAGGAGGATCCGGAGGGGATGGCGGCGTTCGTGCGGGAGCAACTCCCCTTCGGCCGCTTCGGGCGGGCGGAAGAGGTCGGAGCCGTCGTCGCGTTTCTCGCCTCGCCGCGGGCGAGCTGGGTGAGCGGGGCGTCCGTCACGGTCGACGGCTGCCAGTCCCGGTCGCTGATCTGACGTCGTCTAGGAGCTTGCGCCGCAGGACGCAGCGAAGCGAAGTGCTGAGGCGCAAGGTCATGGAGCGGGGGGGATGGGCCGAAACGCCGAGCCAGCGACGCGTTTCGGGGCGCTGCGTGCGCTGCTGCTTGCGGCGGCCTTCCACCGTCACCTTGCCGTACTTCTTCATGAAGCGCTCGACGCGGCCCTCCGTGTCGACCAGCTTCTGGCGCCCGGTGAAGAACGGGTGGCAGCTCGAGCAGATTTCGAGGTGCAGCTCCTTTTTGGTCGAGTGGGTCTTCCAGGTGGCGCCGCACGCACACCGGACGTCGACCTCATGGTATTGCGGGTGAATGTCTGCCCTCACGTTCTGCTCCCTGTTCGACTACGCAACGGTGAATTATAGCAGGCCGCCGGCGGGGATCGGCGTCGTGGTCGCCTTCAGCATCGATCCGACGGCCGTGCGGACCGCGGAAACGCCCGCGCCGGTCCTGCTGGATACCGGGAGGACGGGGCGGCCGAGCGCCTCTTCGTGCGCGCGCCGCGTCCGCGCCTGTGCACTGCGCGACAGCCGGTCGTTCTTCGTCGTCACGACGATGCTCTGATGGCCCTGCTCGGCGAGCCAGGCGTGGGCCGCCAGGTCGCTGTCGAGTCCTGCGTGCCGGCCGTCCACCAGCAGAATGACGCCGGCCAGGTGCGGAGCCGCGGATCGACCTGGCAAGGCTGCCGGGGCCGTGACCTGCTCGAAGAAGTCCCGCACGATCGCTTCGAATTCGTGGCGCGCTTCCGGCCCTCCCCGGGCGAAGCCGTAACCCGGCAGGTCGGCGAACGTTGACCGCATGGCGCGCCTTCCTGCCGCAGAAACCACGCGCACGGCATAGAGATTGGCGAGGCGGGTGGTGCCTGGCTTGGCGCCGGCCCGTGCCAGCCCGCGGCGGATGAGCGCGTTGATGAGACTCGACTTGCCTACGTTCGACCGACCCACCATCGCGATGACGGGACCGGCATCGGGCGGCAGCCGGCCGCCCGCGGGCATGCTGGTGACGAATTCGGCGTCGAGGATCTTCACCGGGAGAAGCCCGCGCGCCCGTGCGGAGTGCGGCACACGCCACGCTCGGCGGTGCCTGCGCGACTAGTGCGTGATCTGATCGTCCGTCGCCGCCTCGACGACCTCCGGCGTTTCCGGCGCCGGCAGCGTGGGCGAGATCGGCTCGCTGAGGGCGATTTTGAGGACCTCGTCCATGGTGTCGACCATGTAGAGATCGAGCGAGTCGAGAACCGCCTTGGGAATGTCCGCGAGATCCTTCTCGTTGTCCCTCGGCAGGATGATCGTCTTGAGGTTCGCCCGGTGGGCGGCCAGGACCTTTTCCTTGACGCCGCCGATCGGCAGCACCTTGCCGCGCAGCGTGATCTCGCCGGTCATCGCGACGTCCCGCCGCGTGGGGATGCGCGTCAGGGTCGAGACGAGGGCCGTGGTGATCGTGATGCCGGCCGAAGGACCGTCCTTCGGAATCGCGCCCTCGGGGACGTGCACGTGCATGTCGGTCTTCCTGTTGAACTCCTTCGGAATCCCGAACTCCTCGGCCTTCGCGCGGACATAGCTCATCGCCGCCTGCGCCGACTCCTGCATGACGTCGCCCAGCTTGCCGGTCAGCGTCAGTGTTCCCTTGCCCGGCATGAGCGTGGACTCGGTCAGCAGCAACTCGCCCCCCGCCTCGGTCCAGGCGAGGCCCGTGGCGATGCCGACCTCGTCCTTTTCCTCGGCGTTCATCGGCCGATATCGCGGCACCCCGAGGTACTTGGTGATCCGCTCGCCGGTGACCTCCGTGCGGTAGCTCTTGCCCTCGTCGACGACCTTGCGCGCGATCTTGCGGCACACCGACGCGATTTCGCGCTCCAGGCTCCGCACCCCCGCCTCGCGCGTGTAGCGGCGGATGATGGTCTCGTAGGCGTCGTCGCTGAACGTGGCGTTCCTGTCGCTCAGGCCGGTGGCGGTGAGCGTCTTCGCCATCAGGAATCGCTTGCCGATCTCGATCTTCTCGAATTCGGTGTAGCCCGAGAGTTGCAGCACCTCCATGCGGTCCCGCAGCGCCTGGGGCACCGTGTGCAGCACGTTCGCGGTGCAGACGAACATCACGTGCGACAGGTCGTACTCGACGTCGAGGTAGTGGTCCAGGAACGTGTTGTTCTGCTCGGGGTCGAGAACCTCGAGCAGGGCGGCCGACGGATCTCCGCGGAAATCCATCGACATCTTGTCGACCTCGTCGAGCAGGAACACCGGGTTGACGGTCCCGGCCTTCTTCATCATCTGGATGATCTGTCCCGGGAAGGCGCCGATGTAGGTGCGCCGGTGGCCGCGCACCTCGGCCTCGTCGCGCACGCCGCCGAGCGACAGCCGCACGAACTTGCGGCGCGTGGCGCGGGCGATCGACTTGGCGAGCGACGTCTTGCCGACTCCGGGCGGGCCGGTCAGGGTCAGAATCGTCCCCTTCGGCTTGCGCACGAGCGACCGGACCGCGAGGAACTCCAGGATGCGGTCCTTGATCTTCTCGAGCCCGTAGTGGTCGTCGTTCAGGATCTCCTCGGCCCGGCTCAGGTCGCGGCTCTCGCGAGTCCGCTTGTACCACGGCACCGCGATCAGCCAGTCCAGGTAGTTGCGGGACACCGTCGCTTCGGCCGACATCGGGGGCATCGCCTCGAGGCGCTTCAGCTCCTGCAGCGCCTTCTCCTCGACCTCGCTCGGCATCCGGGCGCGATGGACCTTCTTGCGCAGATCGTCCGCCTCGTTGCCCCGCTCCTCCTTACGGCCCAGCTCTTTCTGGATCGCCTTCATCTTCTCGTTGAGGTAGTACTCCTTCTGCGCCTTCTCCATCTGCTTCTTGACGCGAGACTGGATGCGGCGGTCCACCTGGAGCTTGTCGACCTCGGCTTCGAGGATGCTGGCGATACGCGTCAGCCGTTCGAGCGGCGAGATGATTTCCAGCAGGTTCTGCTTCTCGCCCACGCCGATGGCCAGATGCGCGGCGATCGTGTCGGCGAGCTTGCTCGGATCGTCGACACGGACGGCAGCGATCATCGCGTCGTGCTGGAGGTTGTTCGAGAGCTTGCCGTACTGCTCGAACTGCGACACGACCTTGTTCATCGCCGCTTCCACGTCCTCGCCCGGATCGCTCTGCCGGCCGAGCACCTTCGCGACCACGCGGTAGAACCCCTTGTCCTCCTTCCACTCGATCGTGCGGGCGCGGTCCACTCCCTCGACGAGGACCTTCACGTTGCCGTCCGGGAGCCGCAGGCTCTGGACGATGTTCGCCACGCATCCCATCGTGTAGATGTCGTTGGGGTTCGGGTCGTCGTTCGCGGCGTCCTTCTGCGCGGCCAGGAAGATGCGCTTGTCGCTGGACAGGGCATGTTCGAGCGCGCGCGTCGACGACGGCCGCCCCACCACGAACGGCATCATCATGTGCGGGAAGACGACGACGTCCCGTAACGGCACGATTGGCAGAGTTTCGTAAGCTTCCATGCGATGAGGATCCTGGCCCGGTTACCCGGCCTTTTCGATGAGGGTTATGGGTTTGTCCTTGGCCAGCACGGCTTCACGGGTGATCACGCACTCGGTGACCTTCTTGTTGCCCGGCAGCGAGTACATGATGTCGAGCATCAGCTCTTCGATGATCATCCGCAGTCCGCGTGCCCCGATCTTCCGGTCGAGCGCCGATTCCGCAATGGCTTCGAGCGCGTCGTCGTCGAAACGGAGCTTCACGTCCTCGTATTCGAACAGCTTCTGATACTGGCGAGTGATGGCGTTGCGCGGCGTCGTCAGAATCTTGACGAGCGCCGCCTGGTCGAGCTCGTGCAGCGTGCCCTGCACGGGGAGGCGGCCGACGAACTCCGGAATCAGGCCGTACTTGATCAGATCCTGCGGCTCGACGCGCTGCAGCAGGGAGCCGACGCCCGACTGCCGCGCGGACCGGATGTCGGCCCGGAAGCCGAGTGTCTTCCGGCCGAGCCTGCGCTGGATCATCTTCTCGAGCCCGACGAACGCCCCGCCGCAGATGAACAGGACGTTGGTGGTGTCGATCTGGAAGAACTCCTGGTGCGGGTGCTTGCGGCCGCCCTGGGGCGGCACGTTGGCGACCGTGCCTTCCAGGATCTTCAGCAGCGCCTGCTGCACGCCCTCGCCCGACACGTCGCGGGTGATCGACGGGTTCTCGTCCTTGCGGCAGATCTTGTCGATCTCGTCGATGTAGATGATGCCCTGCTGGCACTTGTCGATGTCGCCGCCGGCCGCCTGCAGCAGCTTGAGGATGATGTTCTCGACGTCCTCGCCGACGTAGCCGGCCTCTGTCAGCGTCGTCGCATCGACGATCGTGAAGGGAACCGCGAGCAGGCGGGCCAGCGTCTGCGCCAGCAGCGTCTTGCCGGTGCCGGTCGGCCCGATCAGCAGGATGTTCGACTTGGTGAGCTCCGGCTCGTGCCGGTTCTTCACCCGCTTCTGGATCTCGACCCGCTTGTAGTGGTTGTAGACGGCGACCGCGAGCTTCTTCTTCGTGACTTCCTGGCCGATCACGTACTGGTCGAGGAACTTCTTGATGTCCGCCGGAACCGGCAGGCTGGAGCGGAGGGCGCCCTTGCTCTCGAAGCGGCTGTCGTCCGCGATGATGTCGTTGCAGACGTCGACGCACTCGTCGCAGATGAAGACCGTCGGCCCGGCGATGAGCTTCCGGACGTCGTTCTGGTCCTTGTTGCAGAAAGAGCAACGGAGCGTTTCGCCGCTGGCGGCTTTCTTGGCCATGCCCTGACGCACACTCGCCGACGCTACGCCCGCTCGCTGATCACGTCGTCAATGATACCGTATTCGCGGCTCTGCTCGGCGCTCATGATGTAATCCCGCTCGGTGTCCTCGGCGATCCGGTCGAGCGACTGTTTCGTGTGCCCGGCGAGGATCTCGTTCAGCCGCGAGCGCGTGCGCAGGATCTCCTTGGCGTGGATGTCGATGTCCGTCGCCTGCCCGCCCAGCCCGGTCATCAGCGGCTGGTGGATGATGATGCGCGAGTTGGGGAGCGAGAAGCGCTTCCCCCCGGTACCGGCCGCGAGCAGCACGGCGGCCATCGAGGCGGCCTGGCCGATGCAGTAGGTCTGCACGTCCGGCTTGATGAACTGCATCGTGTCGTAGATCGCGAGCCCGGCCGAGATCACGCCGCCCGGGCTGTTGATGTAGAGCAGGATGTCGCGGTCCGGATCCTCCGCCTCGAGGAACAGCATCTGCGCGATGACCACGTTCGCGAGCGCGTCGTCTATGGGCGACCCGATGAAGACGATGCTGTCCTTCAGCAGGCGGGAGTAGATGTCGTAGGCGCGTTCGCCCCGGTTGGTCTGCTCGACCACCATCGGGATGAGCTGCGATCTCGATTCAGCCATGGGAATATAGGTTACACGGTACGAGGTGCCGGCCCGCGACGCGTTGCCGATCGGCCGTAGCGCAAGGTTCAGAGGCTCACGATCGTCGCGCGCTTCATCAGCAGCGAGATCGCCTTCTCGCGCCGCAGGCCCGCCTCGAGCCGTCCGGTTCCCCCGTCCTTCTCGAGGAGCGCACGGACCGCTTGCGGCGTGCGGCCGCTCAGCGCCGCCTGGCGCTCGATCTCCTGGTCGACGTCGCTGCCGGTGATCTCGATCGCTTCCCGATCGGCGATCTCTTCGAGCACGAGCATTCCGCGGACGGTGTCGGTCGCCGAGGCGCGCTGCTGCTCGCGGAACGCATCCCAGTCGATGCGCGCCTGCCGGGGGTCGATCTGTTCCTCCAGCAGGCGCCGCGCGACCTGTTCCACCCGACGGTCCAGTTCGCGGCCGATCAGCGCTTCCGGCACCTCGACCGTGACCTGGTGCGCGAGCTGCCGCAGCAGCTCCTGGCGCACCTCGTTGCGCGCCTCGGCCTCGGCCTGCGCACGCAGGTCCGTCTCCACCCGCGCGCGCAACGCGGCCAGGTCGTCGAACTCGCCGATCGATCCGGCGAACTCGTCGTCCAGATCCGGCAGCACCGGCCGCTGCACGTTCTTCACCTCGATCTCGTAGGAAGCCTGCCGGCCCGCGAGCCTGCGGACGGCGTCGTTCTGCGCGTGGGTCACCGTGAACGAGCGCGTGGCGCCCGGCCCGAGCCCGACCAGCTCGTCGTCGAAGCCGGGCGGATTCACGTCGCTTCCGATCTCGATCCGCACGCCCTGCAGACGCTCCGGCGCCGCCTGCGGCTGATCGGGCAGCCGCCGCTCGAGATTGATGGTCAGGACGTCGCCGTGCTCCGCTGCGCGTTTCGTGACCGGTTCCAGTTGCGCACGTCCCTGGCGCAGCCGTTCGACGGCCTGGTCGACGGCGCCCGCATCTATCGCGACCGGTGTCTGGCGCAGCGTGAACGCGGTGTAGTCGCCCGGATCGATCGCCGGGACCGTCTCCAGGAGCGCGGTGAAGGTCAGCGGCTTCCCGTCGTCGACCTCCACGTCGCGGATCTCCGGCGTGGCGACCGGCTGCAGATCGTGCTCCGCCACGGCCTCGTCGACCGCCGCGGGGATCAGATCCTGGGCGACGTCGCGGAGGATCTGATCGTGGAAGCGCGCGCGCACGACCCGCGCGGGCACCTTGCCGGGCCGGAATCCCTGAACCTTCACCGACCGGCCGTAGCGCGCGGAGATACGGCCGATCGCCGCGTCGACCGTGGCCGCCGGGATCTCGACGGTCAGCTCCTTGCGGCACGCATCGACGTTCCTCATCTCCGATTTCATCGCCGTCGTCATCGTGTACTCGTCGACCGCTCCAGCTCCCGGCGTGCCGGTGGTCCGACTTCAGTCCCGAGGCTGCGTTGCGGTCGCGTCGCAGGATGGTGCGAAAGGGGGGACTCGAACCCCCATAGCCTTGCGGCTACCGGATCCTAAATCCGGCGCGTCTGCCAGTTCCGCCACTTTCGCGTCGTTGCGCCGGCGCGGGGGTGGAGCCGTGGATGCCGCTATCGCAGATCAGATTAGCATACCAGCCCCGCTCGCCGCCTGCGTCCGGCTTGCGATGTTCTGGTACGATCAGTCGCAGCATGTTTCGACGCGGGAGGACGCCTTGATGCACGTTGCGCCGTCCGGCGCCGGCGTCGTCGATCGCCGGCAGGTCATTCAGGTCTATCGCGAAAACCGGGCTCGGACGCGGGAGCTCTTCGAGATGCTCGTGCCGGACGCCTACTACGAGCGGCCGATCCCGCTCCGGCATCCCGTCGTGTTCTACGACGGCCATATTCCCGCGTTCGCGGTCAATGCCCTTCTCAAGAAGGGGCTCGGGCATCCGGGGGTCGACGGCGACCTGGAGGTGCTGTTCGCGCGCGGGATCGACCCGGCCGACGGAAGGGCCGCCTCGGCGAGCGCTGTCGAGAGTTGGCCGTCGCGCGACGCCGTGCGCCGTTACGTGGAGCAGGCCGACGACGCCATCCTGACCGCGCTCGGATCCGCCACCATCGAGGCCGACGGCAACGCGGTGCTGCGGCGCGGCCAGGGCGTCTTCACGATCCTGGAGCATGAGGAAATGCACCAGGAGACGCTGCTCTACATGTGGCACCGTCTCGACCCGCGGTTCAAGCGGCGTCCCGGCGGGTACGAGCCGGTCGGGGTGGCCGATTCCGGTCCGGTCCGGCGCGCGATGGTCACGATTCCCGCCGGACGCGCCACGCTGGGAGCCGGAAAGACCGGGATCCGGTTCGGCTGGGACAACGAGTTTCCGTCGCTCGGCGTCGAGGTTCCGGCGTTTGCGATCGACGTCCATGACGTGACCAACGCCGAGTATCTGGCGTTCGTCGACGCCGGCGGCTACGACGACGACGCACTGTGGTCGCCCGGGGCCTGGCGCCGCCGCCAGGAGGCCGGTCGCGCGCACCCGTCGTTCTGGGAACGTCTGGATGGCGAGTGGTTCTGGCGCGGCATGTTCGGCCGTGTGCCGCTGCCGCCGGCGTGGCCGGTCTACGTGACCCACGACGAGGCGAGCGCCTTCGCGCGCTGGAAGCGGCAGCGGCTGCCGACGGAAGCCGAGTACCACCGGGCCGCCTTCGGAACGCCCGTCGGCTCCGAGCGGGCGCATCCCTGGGGCGACGCGGCGCCTGACGAAACAAGGGGAAACTTCGATTTCCGGCACTGGGAGCCGGTGCCCGTGGGTTCCTTCCCCGCGGGTGTGAGCGCCTGGGGCGTGCACGATCTCGCCGGAAACGGCTGGGAATGGACGTCCACCCCGTTCGCCGGTTTTCCCGGCTTCGAGGCGATGGCCTCGTATCCCGAGTACTCCGCCGACTTTTTCGACGGGGAGCACTTCGTGGTCAAAGGGGCGTCCCCGGCCACGGCGCGCGGCCTCGTGCGCCGCAGCTTCCGGAACTGGTTCCGGCCGCACTATCCGTACGCGTACGCGACGTTCCGCTGCGCCGGAGATGCGCAGTGACGGGGCTGGAGGCGGTATCCGACCGCCCGGGGACGGCTCCGCAGACGGGTCCCGACGAAGCTCTCGTGCGCGACGTGGTCGAGGGGCTCACGAGTCGGCCGAAGCGCCTGGCCACGAAGTATCACTACGATGCGCTCGGGTCGCACCTGTTCGAGGCCATCTGCGAGCTGCCCTGGTACCCGATCACGCGCGGTGAGTGCGCCCTCCTGACACGGGAGCGCGACGCGATCCTCGCGCGGCTCGCCGATCCCGCCACGCTGATCGAGCTCGGCGGCGGCAACGGCGAGAAACTCGCCATCCTGGCCGCGGGGCTGGTCGAGCAGGACCGTGCCGCGACGGTTCATCTGATCGACATCTCGGAGACGGCGCTCGCACAGGCCAGCCGCGCCGTGGCGCGCCAGCCCCTCGTTACGGTGCGCGGGCACTGCGCCTCGTACGCCGACGGGCTGCGGGCCGCGGTTGCCGAGCTCGAGCCGGGTCGCCCGGCCATGGTGCTTTTCCTTGGATCGAATATCGGAAACCTCGCCCCGGATGAGACAGACCGTTTTCTCGCAGCGATCCGCGCCGCGTTGCGGCCCGGCGACAGCCTGCTGCTGGGCACGGACCTGGTCAAGCCGGAGCCGGACCTGATCCTGGCCTACGACGACCCGCTGGGAGTGACCGCGGCGTTCAACCGCAATCTCCTCGTGCGCCTGAACCGCGAGCTCGACGCGGACTTCGAGCTCGGGCAGTTCGCGCACCGCGTCGTCTGGAACGCGCGGGAATCGCGCATCGAGTCCCATCTCGTCAGTCAGGTGGAGCAGACCGTCTGTCTTCCGGCGGCCGGCTGTTGCGTCCGGTTCGCCGCGGGCGAGACGATCTGGACCGAGAGCTCGCACAAGTACCGTCCGGATGACGTGGTGGATCTGGCCGCGCGCGCCGGTTTCGCGTACGGCGCGCAGTGGATCGAGCCCGACGCGGCATTCGCGCTCACGCTCTTCGACGCGCCATGAGCCCTGAGCCGCGTCAGCGCCGCGATGCCGGCCTGCGATTCCTCGTCGCCGCGGCCTGTATCGTCATCGTCATCGCCGGCCTGCGCGCCGCCGCCGCGCTCATCCTGCCGTTCCTGATCGCCGTTTTTCTGGCGGTGGTGAACGTGCCGCTGATGAACTGGCTGGTGCGCCTGCGCGTGCCGAAGCCCCTGGCCGTTCTGCTGACCGTCCTGGCCGTCGCGTCGGTCATCGGCATCCTCGTCGCGCTGCTGGCACAGTCGGTGAACCAGTTGACGGAGGTGATTCCCCGCTACCGCGCCCGCGTGGGCGAGCTGGGAACCTCCTTGACCGCGCTGGGCGCGTCCCTGGGACTGCCGGTGGAGCAGTTGCGGGAGGATCTGCGATCGGTTTCCCTGGCAGCCTTCGGCACGGTCGATACGCTCGGTGCGATCGTCGGCAACACCGGCGCGATCGTCGGCAACGCGGTGCGGGCGGTGGGCGCTTTTCTGTCGAACGCCTTTCTGGTGTTCCTGACCGTGGTCTTCATCCTGTTCGAGGCGGCCGGCTTCACCGCGAAGATCAAGCTCGCCTTCGGTGCGGGACCCGACCCGTTCGGGCACATCGGGCGCATCTCCGCCCAGATCCAGACCTACCTCGTCACGAAGGCCACGGTCAGCGCGGCCACCGGGATCATCATCGGGGTCTGGGTCGCGATCATGGGACTCGACTTTCCGCTGCTGTGGGGCGTCGTCGCGTTCATGTTCAACTTCATCCCGACCCTCGGCTCCATCTTCGCGGCGGTCCCGGCCGTGTTGCTGGCGCTGCTGCAGCTCGGTCCCGGTCCGGCCGTGATCATCGCGTCGGGGTACCTGCTCGTGAACGTCGCGTTCGGGAACCTGATCGAGCCGACGCTGCTCGGCCGGCGCCTCGGTCTGTCGACCCTGGTGGTCTTCGTGTCCCTCGTCTTCTGGGGCTGGGTCTGGGGGCCGGTCGGGATGCTCTTCTCGGTACCCCTGACCATGGTCGTCAAGATCGCGCTCGAGAACACCGCCGATCTGCGCTGGCTGGCCGTGATGCTGGACGCGAACCCCGCGGTGTCAGTGTCGGCGCGCAAGGGGCGGGCGTCTGGCGCGTAGGGTCTTCAGCGCTTCCAAGTGCTCGACGTACGCCGCGCGGGCGCGGACGAACTCGGCGTGGTCGAGGCCGAGCTCGGTCGAGATCTTGCGCGCCTCGCCCTCCTCGACGACCGTGATCGACTCGTCGGCGGCGGAGACGGCGAAGACGCATTCGAGCAGCTCGATCCGCTGCTCCGGGGTCGACAGCTCACGGAACTGGCGCGTGACCACGTAGTTCTGGGTGCCCCCGAACAGGCGCACCTGGTGCTTGGCCATCTCCACCACCAGTACCGCCTGCGCCTCCGACAGGTGGCCGAGGACGCGCACGATCTCCTCCATCTTCCGCGTCTCGTGTTCGCTGACGTGGGAATCGGCATGGGCGGCGCGGCCGAGCACCCACGCGAACGTGGCGAGGTGGCGGGCACGATCGTCCGGCAGCGCCTCGAGCTCGCCCACGATGTGGCGGATGGCGTCGGCCTCGGGTGACGCGTCGTCGCCAGCGGCCCCGGCGAGTCCCAGGAACTCCAGAATCGGCATGCGAAGGTCTCCTCGCGGACCCCGGGTCACCCGTGCGGTAACGGCTCACGGAGCGCGGTCGCTGGACAGCGTTTCGACGAACGCCGCCGCCACCGCTCCCGGCGCCTCTCCCCGTTCGTCGACCTGCAGGTTCATGGCGCGCATCCGGTCCGCGTCGATGGCGCCATCGAGACGCGCCAGCGCCGCCAGCACGTCCGGTGCCTCCCGGGCGAGTCGGGCGCCGGCCGCCACGATCGCGTCGTACGGCGGGATCGCGCCGCGGTCGTCCTCGAGCACGCGCAGATCGTAGGCCGCGATCCGGCCATCCGTCGTGTAGGCGCTGATCACGTCGACCTCGCGGGTCGCAACGGCCTGGTACATGAGCGATGCATCCATCGCGCGCTCTTCCCGGAAGTCGAGCCCGTAGGTGTCGCGGACTGCCGGCCATTCCGGGCGCGCGAAGAACTCGACGTCGGCGCCGATCGCCAGCCGCGGCGCATGGTCCACGAGGTCGCCGATGGTGCGCAGGCCCAGTCGATCCGCATCGGATGCCCGCACGGTCAGAGCGTAGGTGTTCTCGAAGCCGAGCGTCGCCGCCAGGGTCATGCCGTGCCCCGTTTCGAGGAAGTCGCGGACACCCTCGAGCATCTCCGCGCGCCCGGCCTGGATCTGCGCCCGCCCCATCTCGTTCGCCCAGAGGGTGCCGGTGTAGTCCACGTAGATGTCGATCTCTCCGGCGTCCAGGGCATCGAACGCCACGAGCGAGCCGAGGGATTGGAGCATCGTCGTAGGCCGGCTGGTCTCGTGCTCGATCCAGCCGGCGATCGCGGCACTCAGGATGTACTGTTCGGTGAAGCTCTTCGCGCCGACGACGATCGGCCGCTCCCGGTCGCCGAACAGGGGCGCCGCGAGCGTGATCCCCGCGTAGGCGTAGAGCAGGCCGACGGCTGCAAGCGCCGCGGCGAGCTGGCCGCGGCGGCGTCGCTCGATACCGACCTCGACCGCCCGGACGAGTCCGTCCAGCAGCAGGGCCAGACCCGCCGCAGCCACGCAGCCGATGAGGATCGCAGTGTAGTTGCGGGTCTGAAGCCCGCTGAAGATGTAGTTGCCGAGGCTGGTCGCCCCCACCGGCGTCGACAGCGTCGCGATGCCGACCACCCAGACCGTCGCGGTGCGGATGCCTGCGACGATGATCGGCATCGCCAGCGGCAGCTCCACCAGCAGGAGCTGTTGCCGAGGCGTCATGCCGACCCCGCGCGCCGCCTCCGTGAGGGCGGGATCGACGCCGGCGATCCCGGTGACCGTGTTGCGCAGCACCGGCAGCACCCCGTACAGCGTCAGCCCGACGATGGCGGGCAGGAAGCCGATGCTCTGCAGGCCCAGAGCGGCGAGCACCGGCACCATCGCGGCCAGCAGCGCCAGGCTGGGTACGGTCTGGATGAGCCCGGCCAGGGCCAGCGCCGGCTGCTCGATCCACGCGACGCGCGTCGCGGCGACCCCGAGCGGGACGCTCACGCCAACGCTCAGCAGCAGCGCCAGCAGCGTGAGCTGCAGGTGCGCGGTCAGGTACGACGGCAGCACTGCGAGCAGCTCGGTCACGATGGGGCCTCGGCGGCCGTCCCACCGATCAGGGCATCGACGACGGCCGCCTGCCGGCGCGGCGTGCTCATCAGGCGGTCGACGTAGTCGTCGGCGGGGCGCGTGAGCAGATCGCGGGGCGTGCCGAGCTGCAGAAGACGGCCTTCGTGCATGACGCCTATGCGGTCCGCGAGGGTCAGCGCCTCGGTCATGTCGTGGGTCACGAAGACGGTCGTCAGCGCGAGCCTCGTGCGGATGCGCAGGAACGACTGCTGCAGCCGCTCGCGGGTGACCGGATCGAGCGCCCCGAACGGTTCATCCAGCAACATGACCCGGGGCTCGGCGGCCAGGGCGCGCGCCACCCCGACACGCTGTTGCTGTCCGCCCGAGAGCTCGCTCGGTCCGCGGTCGCGCACGGCGGGATCGAGCTCCACGAGAGCGAGCAGTTCGTCGACCCGCGCCGCGATACGCTCGGGGGGCCACCCGAGCAGCCCCGGCGTGACCGCGATGTTCGCGCCGACCGTCATGTGGGGAAACAGACCGATCCGCTGAAATACGTAGCCTATGCCCCGGCGCAGCTCGTGGGGCGGCAGCTCGGACGTGTCGACGCTGTCGAGGCGCACGGAACCGGCCGTGGGCTCGATCAGCCGGTTGATCATCTTGAGCGTCGTGGTCTTGCCCGAGCCCGAGCCGCCCAGCAGGACCACGAGCTCGCCGGCCCGCACCTGCAGGCTGAAGTCGTCGACGACGACCGCGTCGCCGTAGCGTTTGGTGAGGCCATCGGCCTCGATCATCACGGGCTGATGGACGGTGGTCACGGGGCTGGCCGCTCGTTGAGCCGCAGCGCCGGCGCGCTGCTGCCGTGACTGTACACGGCGCGCCGCCGAGCCGGATCGACTCGGCGGCGCCCATGTCGCGTGCGAGGTGTGCTGACGGCCCTGGTGTCGATGGGCTCAGACTCCCGCCAGATGCTTCACGACGCCGGTGCTGTCGCCCAGCTTCTCGGTCGGCACGCCGAGCTTGTCGAGAACGGCGAGCTGCAGGTTCGTGAGCGGCGTCTCCTCGGCGACACGCAGATGTCGCCCGCCCTCGATGGCCCCGGCCACGAGCACCGGCAGGTTCACGTGCAGATGCTGGTTGCCGTCGCTGATGCCGGAGCCGTACTGGAGCAGCACCTGGTCGAGGAGGGTGCCGTCGCCGTCCGGCGTGGCGGCGAGCCTGTCCATGAAGTAGGCGATCTGCTCGATGTGGTGGCGGTTGAGCTTCGCCAGCTTGGCCATCTGCTCCGGGCGGTTCTGGTGGTGCGACAGCCCGTGGTGCGGATCCGGGATGCCCAGTTCCGGATAAGTGCGCGGGCTCACCTCGCGCGACATCATGAACGTGATGACGCGGGTCAGGTCGGCCTGGAACGCGAGCACCTGCAGGTCGATCATCATGCGGGCGTGCTCTTCGAAGGTGTCGGGGATGCCGCCGCTCGGCCGCGCCAGCTCCGGCAGCTCGCGGTGGCTCTGCGCCTCGGCGAGCTGGATGCGCCGCTCGATGTCGCGGATGGCGTCCAGGTACTGCGTCACCTTGGTCCGGTCGTCCGGCCCCAGCACGCGCTGAAAGTCGGCCACCTCGTGCACCAGCGAGTCGAGGATGCTCCGATCCTCCTGAATCCGGGCCAGACGCGCCTCCGGCGTCGTGTCGTCGGTATCGCCGAACAGGCGCTCGAACACCGCACGCGGCTGGTTCTCCATCGGGAGCGGGTTGGTCGGATTGCGCCACGACAGGGTGTTGGCGTACGCGCAGCTCCAGCCCGCTTCGCATGCCCCGATCAGCTCGTTCGGGTCGATGGCGAGTTCCAGCGACGTGAGGACGGTCTCGGTCCCGAGCACGCCAGCCGCGATCTGATCCATCGACGTGCCGCCGCGGATGTCGGGACCGTCGGTCTTCTTCGGGTGCACGCCGGTGAGGAACGTCGCGGCGGCGCGCACGTGGTCGCCGGTCCCCTCTCCGGGCAGCGGGAACGCCGGGGCGTCGGCGAGGCCGCTGACGATCAGCAGCTTGTTCTTGAACGGCGTCAAGGGCTGCAGCGTCGCGGGCAGGCCGGTCAGTGCCCCTTCGGCGGCCGGCGTCCACTGGTCCATGATCACGCCGTTCGGCACGTATCCGGTGAACAGGCGAGGGACCGGCTTCGCCGCGGAACTCCGCACGGCCGCGAACGCCGGAACCATGCTGTCGAGCAAGGGCAGCGCCAGCGAGGCGCCGACGCCGCGGAGAAAAGTGCGGCGGGGGAGCGAGTGCTTGGTGATGATCATGGCTCCGCTGATCTCCTCATCTGAAACGGCGTGCTCCGGACGATGCCCTCGACGAGGGCTGACCAACGATACCCCTCGCCGGCCGCTGCGTCCACGATGCTCCGGACGGCGGGTCCGTCGAACGACTCCACCCCGCGCCCGACCGCGTAGGTCAGCAGCTTCTCGGCCACCGTCGTGACGAAGTTCTCGCCCCGGCCGCGCAATGCCTGCCGCAACGTGCCCGGACCGTCGACCGGTGTCCCGTCGGTGAGCGTGCCGCTGGCGTCTATCGGCGTGCCGTCCTCGCCGACGTCACGCCAGCGGCCGACGCCGTCGAAGTTCTCGAGCGCGAATCCGAGCGGGTCCATGATCCGGTGGCAGCTCGCGCAGACCGGGTTGGCGCGGTGCTGCTCCAGACGCTCGCGGACCGACCGCGGGGCGATGCCCGCCGCGTCGTTCTCTTCGAGTGCGGGGACGTCGGGCGGCGGCGGCGGCGGCGGCGTGCCCAGGATGTTCTCCAGCAGCCACTTGCCGCGCAGCACCGGCGACGTGCGATGTGCGTAGGAGGTGACGGTCAGCAGGCTGCCCTTGCCGAGCAGGCCCCGGCGGGCCGCCTGCGCGCCGCTCAGCTCGACGCGGCGGAAGTGATTCCCGTAGATGCTCGGCATGCCGTAGTGGTCCGCGAGCCGCTCGTTGACGAACGTGTAATCGGCCGTCAGCAGATCGAGCACGCTGCGGTCTTCGCGGATCTGGCTGCCGAGGAAGAGCGTCATCTCGCGGGACATCGCCTCGCGCAGGTTGGTGTCGAACTCCGGGAACGCCTGCGGGTCGGGCGTGACCAGGGGCATGTTGCGCAGGTACAGCCACTGGCCGCCGAAGTTGTCGACCAGAGCCCGCGTGCGCGGGTCGGCCAGCATGCGCCGGACCTGGGCTCCCAACACGTCCGGATCGCGGAGCTCCCCGCGTTCGGCGGCGTCGAGCAACTCGCCGTCCGGGATGCTGCTCCAGAGGAAGAACGACAGGCGCGACGCGAGCTCCAGGTCGCTGATGGCGTACGGCTTGCCGGGACTGATGTCGACCGGGTCGGTCTCGCGCCGGAAGAGGAAGTCCGGGCTCACGAGGATGCGCCGCAGCGCCATCTCGACGCCCGCGTCGAAGTCGCCTCCGGCGCGGCCCGCCTCGAAGAAGCCGAGCAGCATCTCCATGTCGCGGTCGGTCACCGCGCGCCGGAACGCCCGCCGGGCGAGCCGCGTCACGATCTCGGTGGCGCAGGGAATTTCGTCCGCGCCCGTGGCAGGACGGCAGGTGAAGACGCGCTGCTGGCTCGGCGTGTCGCCCCGGCCGGTGACGTGGTAAGGCCCACGCAGCTCCACGCTCCCGATGCCGGGGGGAATCGTCTGGTCGCCGGCGTACTCGTAGCTGGTGACGCGGTAGTCGGGGCGCCGCATGCCCTCCAGGTACGCCTGCTGGTCCACGAAGCTCACGGCCAGCGTCGCCGGTCCGGCCTGCGCGGCGAACCGTACCTCCTGGCCGTCGTCCGGGACGTTCCGGAGATCGCGGCGCGCGGGGTTGCCGTCCTCGTCGAACACCGGTCCGCCGACGGTCAGGGACTCGACGAGCGCCCCGTCCAGGCGCACCTCCAACTCGTGCGGCTCGAGCAGCCCGCGGACGCGGCCGTCGTAGGTCCGCAGCAGGAAGATCTTCGCCACGTACTCGCCGTCGACCGGGAAGTAGTGTTGGACGGCCAGCCCCCCGCGCGAGCCGAACGGCAGATCTTCGCTGACCCTTTCATTCTGGCGCAGGTTCTTGTCGACCGCGAAGACCTCGGTGGTCGGCTGCAGCGCCGGATCGCCGACCGCCAGCCGCGCGATCTTGCGCGATGCGGCCAGGTAGCGCTCGGTCAGCATCGGCGAGACCGACAGCACGTCGGCGATGTTGTCGAAGCCGAAGCCGGAATCGTCCGGCGGCAGCAGCGTTCGCTCGTCGATGTCGAGAGCGAGCAGGTCGCGAATCGCGTTGGCGTACTCGGCGCGGTTCAGCCGGTGTACGGCATGGCGCCGGCCGGGGTCGGGGCGTGTCGCCGCGGCCTCGTCGATGCGATCCGCGATCCACGCGGTCAGCTCGTCGTAGGTGGCCTCGTCCGGTCTGGGCCGATCCGCCGGCGGCATCGAGCGGGTGCTCAGCTTGCGGATGACCTTCTCCCAGATCTCCGTCTCGTGGGCGTCCTCGCCGATGCGAGCGAGATCGAGGCTCTGCAGCGTGACCCCGGCGGTCAGCGTCCGGTCGTTGTGGCAACCGACGCAGTAACGGCGGAGCACCCGGCCGTGCTCGGTGGTCGGATCCGCCGGCGCGGCGGTCTGTGCGGCAAGCGGCGCCGGCCCGCCCCAGGCGGCGAGGAGGCAGAGGGCGACGAGCCATCGCAGGCGGCGTACGGGCAGGTGGAGTGTCATGGTCCGTCCGGCTGCGCGCGAATTCGCGAGTCGTGTGTCGGGTAAGGGTGCATTATCATGACGTTGTTTCGAGAGTGTCAAGAAGCATGTCACGCGGAAGGGGATGTCCAGCCATGCGGATCCTGCCGATCATCGTTGCGCTTCTCGCGGTCGGACCACTCGGAGTGGCGCCCGTGTCGGGCGCCGTCGACCTTCCCTTGATCGACGCGGTCAAGGCGGCGGATCCCGCTCGCGTCGAGCGGCTCGTGGCCGAGGGTGTCGACGTCGACCAGCCGCAGGGGGACGGCGCGACGGCGCTGCACTGGGCCGCTCACCGTGACCTTCCGGACGTCGCGGAGCTGCTCGTCGGCGCCGGCGCCGACGTCGACGCGGCCGACGACCACGGGATGACGCCCCTGGCCCTCGCCTGTCTCAACGCCAGCGTCGCGATGGTCGATCTGCTGCTCGAGGCGGGGGCCGATCCGAACGTTGCGCGGACCAGCGGAGTGACGCCGCTGATGACCGCGGCGCGCGTCGGCCACGTCGGGGTCGTCCGCCGGCTGCTCCGCGCGGGAGCCGACCCGACCGCGGCGGAGTCCACGCGGGGCCAGACGGCGCTGATGTGGGCCGTGGCGGAAGACCACCCGCAGGTGGCGGAAGTCCTGCTCGAAACCGGCGGCGGCGCCACCACCCGCTCGACGAACGGTTTCACCCCGTTGCAGTTTGCCGCGCAGCAGGGCAACGTGGACGTGGCTCGGCTCCTGCTTGCCGCGGGCGCCGACGTGAACGAGGCGGCCCCGGACGGCATCGGCGGCGACACGAACGCGCGGGTGCTGTTCAAGGCCGACACGGAGGCATCGGCCCTGCTGGTAGCCATCGACAGCGGCCACGCCGCCATGGCGCGCTTTTTCATCGCGCGCGGCGCCGACCCGAATCACAGCGGTGCCGGGCGTACGCCGCTGCACGCGGCGACGCAGCGGGAGATGCCCGACGTCGTCCGCGCGTTGCTCGCAGCCGGGGCGGACCCCGACGCGCGCCTGGAGCGGTCGCTGCCGTTGATTTCCCGCCGCATCACCCAGGACAACGGGCTGACACCGGCCACGTCCGGCTCCACGCCCTTCCTGCTCGCCGCGAGCTTCGGCGATGTCGAGATCATGCGCATTCTCGTGGAGGCGGGCGCCGACCCGTTGCTGACCACCGACGACGACACGACGGCGCTGATGGTGGCGGCCGGCGCCGACTACGTCGAGGGCCAGGACAAGTACGGCGTGCGTTCCTATCCCGCCTACTACGAGACGCTGCAGCGGCGCGCGTTCGAGGCGACGAAGTACTGCCTGGATCTCGGGCTCGACGTCAACGCGGTGAACGACGCCGGCCAGACCCCGCTGCACGGCGCCGTCTACATGGGAGGCACGCTCATCGCCCCGTACCTGGTGGAGCAGGGCGCCGAGATGGACGTCATCAACCTGCGCGGGCAGACGCCCTGGATGGTCGCGGCGCAGGGCGAGTACCGCGCCGGGTCGTTCTACCGCCACGAGGAGACGGGAGATGTCCTCGAATTGCTCGGCGCCGACACGACGCTCGGCTTCGATCTCGGCCGCGGTTTCTGGGCGGAGCTCGGGATGGAGGATCCGACGCGGAGGCGCCGCCGCCGGTAGCGTGTTTTCGCAAGCCATGATTCTCCATCGACCGCCCGTGGTCGATGACGTCGAACGACCGATGTCGGCGGCGATGGAGAGGAACCGTGATGGACTATTGGGTTTACGAGCACTGGTCCGCAGAGAAGAAGGCCAGGATTCACAAGGGTCCATGCCGGTACTGCAAACACGGCCAAGGCACCGACAAGCGGAAACCGCGCGGGGATGCCAATGGAAGGTGGCATGGCGCGCACGTCACCGTGGCAGACGCCGACCGCGCTGCACAGCAGACGGGACGGCCTGTGACGCGCTGCAAGCATTGCAGGCCATAAGGTGCTCGCAATGTATAGTCGTCGACACAAGAAGGGAGGCAAGGTGAGGGCGACAGTGTGTTTGTTTGCGATTGCTGTGAATGCGGCGTGCGCGACCTTGGGGATCAAACAGCTCGACCACCATGAGATGTTTCCTCTTTGCGAATCGTACAGGCAACTGCGCATGGGGCAGGATGCATCCATGGCAACTCGCGCCGGTCTATCGTTCGATTCAGCTGACTCAACAACGCAAACACCGAACTGGACCGTGTACACATGGACCAATGGACCGATCTCCAGTCCGACTGGTTACGGATACGTCGTTCCGCCGTCATCCATGTCAGTGGGTGTTAGTGAGGGGAGAATTGTGGCATTGTCGCAAGATAATGTTTGTGGGGCGGAGCCGATTAGCCCGGAAAATTCTCGGCGTTTTCCGATTTCCGGTACAGACACAAGAGTCCCTGCGTGGTACAAGTGCAGTGTTGACATCACGCTGCAATGATCCTTGGGGTGCCTGAAGCCACGTCAATGGCTCCGATCATGGAGAAGCTGACACTCGCTCGACGTCATCTTGAGCGCGTGCAGAACGCTTGGCGCGAACCTACGGATTGGGACGATCTTGCGCTGTATGGGTTCTATGCCCTGGAAGCTGCGGTGGACTGCGCCGGTTTGCACTTCAGAATCTCACGCGGGCAGGGGCATCGAGGCAGAACAAGCCTTGCCAAGACTCTGTCGAAGCGAGGACTTGACGACGTATCGGATCTGCTCCGGGACCTCAACGAAGCGAGGAAGAGCGTTGCCTACGGCGACATCGGACTTCCTGAGCTGGACGCGGAGGAAGTAGCGTCCAGGATCGAGGCGTACATCGAGTCGATCTCGGCGCTGATCGAGCAGGGAAGAGCGCAATGAACCTGCTGGAGCCGGACCATTCAGTGTGCAGATGGCCGTCACCCCATACGCGCGACTGGCTGGCCTCGTTTCTTGAACGAGCAGAAGCCGACAAGAACGTGGTTGCGGTGATCGTCATCGGTTCCGCGATACGGCCCGAGGTCGCGTCCGATGATCTCGACGTGATGGTGGTGTGCCGTGACGTGGCGCGGTTGAGGGAAAAGGCCCCCATCGAGATCGACCTGCGCAAAGCGGACCTCGCCTGTGTGGAGGAGAAAATCCGCGCCGGACACGATCTCCTGATCTGGGCGGTACGTTTTGGCCTCCCGCTGCTGGACAAGGACGGTGCCTGGGCCGGCATCACCCGGCGCTGGACGAACAGATTGCCGGTGCCGGATCCCACGGTAGCGTTGGAACGGGCGGAGGCGGCGCGAAGACGGATGGAGAAAATGCGCGCGATCGGAGACGACGAGGCGTTCGCTGAACTCGAAGTTTCCTACCACACGCATCGCGCCCGCGCGTCTCTGGCCATGGCGGGGGTGCAGCCGGCATCGCGTCCCGAGCTGTCGGGGCAACTTCGTGGCCTTGGGGAGATACAGCTTGCCGTCGATCTTGAACGAGCGCTGTCGAGGAGGATGCACGGCGCGACCGCTAAGCGGCGGTCTGCGAATCGGGGGCGACCGGGCCGCCCCCTCCGTCCGGACGATGACGGCGATCAATCCGACGGTGGCGCGGTGAACGGAGGCTCGGTACAGTCGCACTGATCGTGTCAAGCGCTCTAGCGCGTTGACTTCACGTGGCCGACGATGCGCTCGTAGCCGACCGGCGCGTCCATTCCGGCGGCGGCGGTGTCGACCTCGGCTGTGGGCCGGCTTCTGACCGTGTCCATGCTTGTTCCCGTTCCTACTCACGCCTCGCAGGCGCGTTCGTCCTGGACACGGAGGCACTGAGAAACTCCTCCGTCACGCCTGTAGCGGCGCGGCCGCAATCACGCCGCGCGCTCTACCTCGAACGCGGCCAGGTTGCGGGCGTCCTTGCTGAACTCTACCGCGATCAGGTGAATTGGCTGACCCAGGTGTCGGTACTTGTCCGCGTACCGCCGTGCCTTCAACTGCGCCATCGCGGCGCCTTCCGGCGCCATCTCCACTACCTTGAACTCGATCAGGTACACATGCCCGTTGAAGCGCACCGCCATGTCCAGACGCCCGTGGCTCGTGCTGTCCTCGACCACCACGTCCAGACCCAGTCCCGCGAAGTATGAATAGAAGACGCTCGCGTAGTACCCCTCGAAATTCGCGATGTCGTTGTTGGCGTACCACTGGTGGGGAATGCTGGCGTAGAACGCGTGGAACAGGGTCTTCAGACCGGTGAAGTCGTTGGCCTTCAACAACTCGTAGAGCCGGATGCTGTTCGCCGTCTGGCGCGTCGAATCCCCGGCCAGATACCGCGACAGGCTGTCGTTCAGGCTCTGGCGCACCTCCTGATTGGGATAGCCCAGCCGGTACACGGTCCGGCCGCCGGAGCGCTCGTGGTCCCGGATCGTCAGGTAGCCGGTCTGGAACAGCAGCGCTTCCGTCGCCATGTCGCCCACGTCGAAGGTGGACAGCAGTTCGCCGGTACCGGCCATCCCCTCCAGCGCGAACGAGCCTACCCCGCGCTCGACCAGCGTTTCGACCAGGAACCTGGGCGTGCCGGTCTCGAACCAGTGGGCGGCGAATTTGCGGCTGTCGAACAGCAGGAGGATGTCGAAGGGATTGTAGACCCTTTCCCCTCCGAGCCAGCCGTAGCCGTTGTACCAGCGGCGGATCTCGTCCCGGTCGAGTCCGGGCAGCTCCGGCGCGAACACGGTGTCCAGGTCCGCGTCGGTGTAACCGCAGATGCCGGAGTAGCGCGGGTCCAAGGTGATGTCGCGGAGGTTGTTGAGTCCGGAGAACAGGCTCACCTTCGAGAACTTGCTCACGCCGGTAATGAACGTGAACCGGACGTGGGCGTCGCTGTCCTTGACCACCGAATAGAGGCCGCGCAGGAAGTTCCGATTGGCGCGGGCGATGTGCGGCGTCTCCAGCGCATCCAGAATCGGCTTGTCGTACTCGTCCACCAGCACCACTACCCGCTGTCCGGTCCGGCGGTGCAACGCCGAGAGCAGCGCGGCGAAGCGCCCGGTGGGCGTGGCGTAATCAGTGGTCACCTGCGCTTCGGCCTCGGCGGCGGCCAGCTTCTCCATGACGCTCGCCTCAAGGAAGCCCGGCTGTTCGAAATCGCCGGCGCCGAAGCTGAGCCGCAGCACCGGGTGGCGGATCGACCAGTCGTGGCGGCCGTGGATGTCCAGACCGTCGAACAGCGACTCGTTGCCCTCGAACAGCTCCTTCAGTGTGTCGAGGAACAGGCTCTTGCCGAAGCGCCGGGGGCGCGAGAGAAAGTAGTGGGAGCCGTCCTCGATCAGCCGCCGGACGTAGGGGGTCTTGTCGACGTAGTAGCAGCCCTCCTCACGGATCGTGCGGAAGGTCTGGATGCCGATGGGCAGCTTGCGTCGGGAACCCACGGGGACGCAGCTTGCCTTACCTGCGCGGTGAACGCCGATCCGGGCCGGAGCGGCACCCGCGCCGGCCGACGAACACGTGGCAGAACCTCCATGCACCAAGGGTCAGTTCGTGCTCCGCCAACGGGGAAGGGCCGGTCGACCCGGTCGACCGCGAATAAGAGCCTCATCCGGAACTCCTGGGCTCACCTTCGACTGCTTCTCGCATGTGAGTCAGCAAGTATTTCGCTTCTTCAAGCTTCAATGCATCATTATTGAAGGGATGGACCGCTCTATTCCTTAGATCGACGGCAACCTGCCACCGGTTCAATTCCTCTGACGGCACGGGAAGGTGTTTCACAGCGTCCCTCAAATCCCAAAAGATCTGCCCTATCGATTTCATCGCCCAAGCCTTCACTGCCCGCTCAAGTTCGATCCCGGCAATTCGACCGGCAAGAACGATTTGATCCTCGTCAGGTCCGTCCTGCCCGCCATGTTCGGGGATCAACGCCTCCGCGATGTCGGCCAAGCTCAGGCTGCCGAAGAGTGACCGCGTGAGATTGCGGACACGAATCTCGCGCAGCAACTTGTCATTCAAGAACTCGTTCCTCCACTCCTTGTGTTCAGGAACTACCTGCTCCAGCCATTCACTGTTCGTCTGCGACGCATTCATGACTTCCTGAAGTGTCCAGAGCGCCATATCGACGTCCGCCACCCGGTCGAAGTCGCGTTCTCTTTTCAGCAATCGAAGATCCTCAACATATTGGAGATACTTCTTTTGGGGTTGCAGGGAAGGGCTCACTTCAAGGATCTTCTCCACCGGATAGCTCAAGATCCCGTAGTCATCGGGCTTGACGAAGCGCATCACGACCGAAACCGGCTCGATATGGCGAAAGACGCCCAGCAACTGGTCGACGATTGTGTTCTTCCCTTTCCCGCAGTCCAGCCGACAAATCGCCCACGGGATGCTGCTCCAGACGTTCATTGAACTCGTCGGCACCCGGCCATTGCCAGAAGCCCCTTCCGCTCCATAAGCCGGCGTCTGTTATCTTTCTGACGTTCTCGTAAGTCAGATTCGAGCTCAAGCGGATGTCCGCCGCCAACTCTTCGATTTTCCTGAGATCCTGATCATGATTGAACAGCGCCTTGGCCACTTCGCGTTGGGTGCGGCTCTTTTTCATAGATTGCTATCTCGCTCATTCATAAGGGTTTATGTCCGAGGACACTCCCTCTTCAGTGCGTTTTGAGGGGTGACAGCGTCCGGCGAGCGCCCCATCCGCCTCTTTTCGGGCCGCCGCCCGACCCGACCACGACGCCGGCACGCGCCGGTCCCCCTCAGGCGCGCTCCCTTCTGGACATTCGCGGGGTGCGGCTCTTCATAGAGGATTTTTCGCCCTATTCATGGGCTCTTTTGCCCGCGAATGCGTGTCTCCAGTGGCCATTTCGGGGGGGGGACATCAAGCAGGCCAGCGCGTGCCGGCGTCTTTCCGGCAGCCAGCCGAGCCTCACGGCGCCGAACACCTTCGGTCTTCTCCCCGACAGGCGCGCTCCCTTCTGGACATTCGCGCGGCGTTCTGGTACGGTGCCGTGGGAAGGGAGGCAGGCCTGCGATGGCTGTGACGACAGGATTCCAGGGACGTACATTCGACGTGCCCCGAACCGGCGTCCCGTGCATCGATCCCCCGAGGCGAGCCCCGTGCGCAGCGGCCGATGCTGTCTTCGCGGATGCCAAAGCCTTCCTCTCGTCCAGCGAAGCCCGGCAGATGAGCGAGAGCGAACTCGAACGGGAACTGCACCGGCGGGGCCAGGAGTTGGTGCGCAAGCTCCTGCAAGGACATCGCGACCAACGCAGCCCGAAAGAGGCTGCTGGTCCGGCCGAGGGCAAGGGCACCAGCGGTGTCGAGTGCTCGGAGCCGCGCGAGCACGAAAGCCACGCCGAAACGACCTCCGGCACGATGCAGGTTGTGGGTCTGGGCTGCGCGCGGCGCGGTCACGACGGCTTGCATCGGCTCGATGCCGCGCTGAACCTGCTGCCGGAGCGCTACCTGGTCGAGATGCGCCGCCGCGTGACCATCGCGACCGCCTCGCGGGCACCACCGCGTACGCCCTGGAAGCCACCGTGGTACTCGACATCATCCACGTGGCAGCGGCGACGCGGCGTGCGGTGCTCGTCGCCGGCTCATCGAAGGGCCTGTCGGCATTTGGTCCGCGACCCGATGGGAGCCGACCGGCGCACGGTGACACTTGGCTCCAGTTGCGGCGGTCCGCAGCCGCCGCGGGTAGCCGGAGCCTGGATGCGTACTGAGGAAGAACCTGGCCAGCGCGGTGCTGGCGCGCGGCCTGGACAAGCGGCGGTTACGGGGGTTACGGGAGCGTTGAGCCATGCAAGTTGTTCTCCGCCGCACCGCTCCACCCGCCCCGGCGCCCTATGCGGCGGCGGAGGCTTCTTTCGCGGAGACCAAAGCCTACCTTTCTTCGCGCGAGGCCCTGCAGATGCGTGAGAGCGACCTCGAACGGGAGTTGAACCGGCGTGGTCAGGAGTTGATGCGCAAGCTCCTGCAAGGGCACCTCGACCAACGCAGCCCGGGGGAGGCGGCGGGTCCGGTCGAGGGGGCCGACGGCGTCGAGCGTTCGGAGCGGCGGCTGCACGACCGGCAGTTGGAGACGACCTTCGGGACGGTGGCGGTCGAGCGCCTGGGCTACGCGCGGCACGGTCACGACAGTCTGCATCCGCTCGATGCGTCGCTGAACCTGCCGGCTGAGCGTTACTCGCTCGAGGTGCGCCGCCGGGTGGCCGAAGCGGCCGCATCGCGGTCGTTCGACGAAGCGCTGTTCGAGCTGTCTCGCCATAGCGGGGCCGATGTGCCCAAGCGTCAGGCGGAACAGTTGGTCGCTCGCGCGGCTGAGGACTTCGACGCCTTCTACGCGGCGCGCCGAGCGGCGGCGGGCGAGCCGGTCGCTGACGAGTCGGTTGTGGTGCTCACCTTCGACGGCAAGGGCGTGGTGCTGCATCACGAGGACCTGCGCGAGGCGACGCGCAAGGCGGCCGAGAGGCGCCGGCGGCAACGCGAGCAGCTCTCCCCGTTCAACCGCCTGCGGCCGGGCGAGAAGAAGCACGCCAAACGCATGGCGACGGTGGCCGCCGTCTACGCGGTCGCGCCGTTGGTGCGCAGCCCGGAGGATTTCCTGCAGAGCCTGATGCCCCGACAGCCGGCGGCCAAGGCCAAGAATCGGGCCAAGACCGCGGCGGTGCGTCCTCGCCCGGTGGCCAAACGGGTCTGGGCGAGCCTCGAACACGATCCGGCCGAGGTGGTCGCCGAGGCGATGCTGGAAGCCGAGCGCCACGACCCGGAGCGCGTCAAGCGCTGGGTCGTGCTCGTCGACGGCGCCGAGACGCAACTCGCCCTCGTCGAAGCGGGCGCCGCCGCCTACGGCGTCGACGTGACGGTGATCCTCGACATCATTCACGTGGTCGAGTACGTCTGGAAGGCGGCGCACGTGTTCCATCGCGAGGGGAGCCCCGACGCGGCGCATTGGGCCTGGACGCGCGTGCAGAGCATTCTCGAGGGCAAGTCCAGCAAGGTGGCCGCGGCGATGCGGCGGGCGGCGACCGTCGCAGGCTTGTCGAGCGACACCCGCAAGCCGGTCGATACGTGCGCCGACTACCTGCAGAAGTACGCGCCGTATCTGCACTACGACCGCTACCTCGCGGCGGGCTATCCCATCGCCACCGGCGTGATCGAAGGGGCGTGCCGGTACCTGGTCCGCGACCGGATGGAGTTGACCGGAGCCCGCTGGCGGCTGGTCGGCGCCGAGGCGGTCCTGAAGCTGCGGGCGCTACGGGCCAGCGGCGACTTCGATGCGTACTGGGACTTCCACGAAGCGCGCGAGTACGAGCGGAACCACGCCCAGCGCTACGCTGACGGGATAGCACCGCCGGTCAGCGAGCCGCCCCCATCGCCCTCCTCACCTCGCCTTCGCCGGGTCAAGTAGCTCTTGCCATGCCGCTCGCAGCCCCTCCTGGACCCCTCTGGACCGCCGACGCAAAAGAGCCGCACCCCTTCGCGTTGTTTCTTCAAGCATTCACGCAAATAGCTGCTCCCGCTCAACTGCTGACGGTCATTCTGCATGGCTCTGCACTCTGCTACGGGTGTTGTTGTGTCGATGGTGGTGCGGCCACGCTACGGCCGGTATCCCCGGCCGCGGTTCGCACCCGGTCGAACGAAGGCGCCTTCTTCAAGGCCTACAGACTGTACCACTATACTCAAGCTTCTCCCTGACCGCCATGAGGATCCGGTTGCGTCCAAGTCGATGATGACGACGTGTGAAGGAAGGCGTGTGACGGTCTGCACCCGAGACGGGACCGCGTGAGCGAAGCCGTTCACTCCGCATCTCCGCACGGGTCCGAGATCTGAGCCCAGTCGTTGTGCAGCCTCGCCGCGACGGCGTCGAGTCCGGACGGGTAGAGGCCGGTATCTCTGTCCAACGCGATCTCCTTCACCGTCGAACCGCCGCCGTCCTCGGCTGGTTCGAACAGCCACACGCCGACTTGACGGCCATCCAGGGACTCGGCGCCGGGTTGTCCTTCGCTGCGCTCGGCGAGTGCGGCGCGTCCAACGACGTTACCGAGCTCTTCGAGGATCCATTCGCTGTGCGTGGTCAGGATGACCCGCACTCCGGCCCGGACGATCTCCGCGATCCGTTGTGTGAACGCAACCTGCATGGCCGGATGCAGATGCGACTCCGGCTCATCGATGATCAAAAGGTCACCGGGGGCGAAAACATGACGGAGGCACAACACCAGCGGGGCGAGCTCCGACACCATGGAGGAAGTCTGTGTGAGAGGCAGGGCGGTCTTCCATCCATGCGGACGGTAAGTGAAGTGCGGATGCGCGACGCCGGGCAGGCCGCCGACCTCGACCGCTCCACCGAGTATCTCCTCTTCGATGCGCTGGGCGACACTGCCGAGAGGCTGCCGGTCGCGCCCGGGTCGTTTGCGACGACCGAATTCCATCTCCAGCAGTTGCGCCAGGAAGTCGCCCTGCACGACCGACAGCGGCGGCACGGCGCCGGCGCGATGCGATTCGGCCATGGCGGCGCTCTCGACAAGGGCGCTCACGAGGGTGCCGTAGACGTTCATCAGTCCGGCCCTCTCGGCGGGGAGATGGCATGCACGACGGAGTTTCGGCAGCACGTCACGGGCAAGCGCACCGGCGGCGTCCCACGTCTGGCGCGTCTCTACGCTCTCGGACTCGTGCCCGATGAGCAATGGGTCGTCAACCAACTGCCAATAGGGATTGGCTTTGAGTCGCAAACCCGGGGGAACCTTCGACAGCAACGCCCATTTTTCGTCGTCGAAAGTCAGTTCGTGCATGGCCGGCGCGCCGGCTGCCTCTACCGCGTGTCGAAGCAGGATGCGCGCGCGCCCCGCACCCCCCATGCGGATCAGATGGCTGCCGGTGTCGATGCCGAGGCAGCGCTCGATTTCCGCGCCGAGTGCCCCGGCCTGTCCCGCGATATGCAAGCGGATGGCCGCGGCCACCGAGGCCGACGGTTCGATGCCCTGGACCAGGTCAGGGCCCCTCGGCACCGCCACAATCCAACGTTCTGCCATGTCGAGGAGGTCCGCCCTTGCGCCCTCGGGAAGCGCCGGCATCTCGACTGGGGCTGTCTGGAACCGGGTACGCCGACTCGCCGGAACGATCCCGAAGTACCGGTACAGCGCGTATACCAGCGTCGCCAACCAGGACTTGCCGGTGTTGCCGGTTCCGACGAACACGGTCAACGGGCGCAATTCCACGGCCGCCCGGGCGATGGGCCCGAAGTCGGTCACCTCGAGCGTCAATGGAGGGTGGTTGGTTGCCGCAGCGCGCGTCCTCCTGCGCTTGGCGGACTTTCGGGAGGAAGGCTGTGCCCGTTTCATCGTCAGGAGCTTGTCCGTGGATGCTCCTGTCACTGGCGAACGCCGTGTCCGTCGCATCGTCAGGAGCTTGTCGGCGGATGCTCCTGATGACGGTGGTCAGCGGCAGGGTCGGGGGCGGGCGCCGCCGCGAAGGGACGGCGCCCCGAAATATCTGCGTAGCGTCTACTGCTGCTTCACGTACTTGTGAAGCTCCGGCCGCACGGTGTCGGCGACGAAGACGTCGCCGTTCGGCGCCAGCGTCATGTAGTGCGCTTCGCCGAACTCGCCGAGCCCGCGTCCGGGCTGGCCGTTGGCGCCGACCGCCCTGCCGTTCTCGTCGAGCTGGAGAATCTCGCCGGCGAAGCCGCTGACCATGTACATCGTGCCGTCGGAGTGGATGTAGAGCCCGCACGGGAGCCCCTTGTAGGCCCATTCCTTGACGTAGTTGCCCTCGCTGTCGAAGATCTGGATCCGTCGGTTCTGCCGGTCGGCGACGTAGACCATGCCCTCGGTGTCGATGACGACCGAGTGCGGCGTGTCGAACTGGCCCGGACCCGTCCCCTGCTCGCCCCACGACTTCAGCAGCTCGCCCTCGGGATCGAACTTCAGCACGTGCGGCTCGCCCTGCCCGTGGCCCACGAGCACGAAGACCTCGCCTTCGAGGCCGATGGCGAGGTCGGTCGGCTCGTTCATCAGCGGCGTGTCGTCGGGATTGATGGTCAGAAGGACTTCGCCTTCCGGATTCATCTTCCGCACCGTGTCGGCGTTGACGTCGGTCGTCCAGATGTGGCCCTCCGGGTCGATGCGCATGCCGTGCGGCCGGTCGTACTGGCCCTGGCCCCAGGAGCGCACGAACGTGCCGTCCGGCTCGAACTCCATCAGCGGGTTCGGGCCGCGGTTGAACACGAGGATGCGGTTCATGGAGGTCCAGCCGACGCTGGACGGCGCGCCCATCTCGACGTCGTCCGGAATCTGCAGCCCGTGCGGTACGGGGCGGTAGCCCAGATCCGGGGCGTCCTCCATCTGGGCGGGGTCGGGAGCGTCCAGCACCTGGGCCCCGGCGCCGGCGGAGAGGCAGAGCGTGAGCGCGAGGGCGACGGCGAACGTCCGGTGAACGGGGCGTGCTGAGAACATGGCAACTCCTCGGGAAAAGGCTTGTCGAACGG
Organism: Vicinamibacterales bacterium; assembly: GCA_965222905.1. Lineage (GTDB taxonomy): Bacteria > Acidobacteriota > Vicinamibacteria > Vicinamibacterales > UBA8438 > WTFV01. Next base: position 3,446,211 of record OZ244976.1, read on the forward strand.
CTCGCATTGTAGCACCCCGCCCCGTGCGTTCCGGCGCGTCGAGGCCCGCGGTCGAGGCAGGCGCAGGCGATCCTTCGCGTGCTACGCTTCAAGGCCAGCAACACGACGAGGGGGTACCTGATGGAGCCTGGATATCGAACGCGCATGCGCAACACCGAGCTGAGCCTGCCGGGTCTGACCGCGGTTACGGTCTGCATTCTCCTGGCGTGGAGCGCGCTGTTCGCGGCCCCGGCGCAGGCCGGAGGGCAGCAGGACCAGCGCGCGGCGATGCTGGCGCGGGCCACGGAGGCCGAGCTCGACACCGAGTACGTCGCGCCGCCCGGCGATTCGCTTTCGCACCACATCTCCGGCTTCGCCAAGACGCTCTGCTCGGCCGTCTTCGTCACCGGCCTCGAACCGGATTTCGCGGCCGAGAGCGTCGGGTTCTTCAGCGGGCCTTACGAGCACCGGCGCCACGTCACCAACCGTGAGGTCGACAACGACCAGCGGCGGATCCACCTGACCCTGCCGAACGGCGTGGTCCGCACCGCCAAGCTGAACGGCGACCACGGCTGCGTCACCCTGCCGGTGGGCGAGGAGGATGTCTTCTTCGAGCCGATCGACATCCGCAGCAGCCTGCCGGACGCTGCGACCACCCCGTGGCCGATGGGTGACGTGCTGCCCGACACGCCGCTGCCCGCCGGGATCGATGCCGACAAGGTGCAGCAGGCGGTCAACGCCGCCTTCGAGCCGGCCGAAGGGCTGACCGCCGCGTTGGTCGTGACCCACAAGGGACGCATCATCGGCGAGCGCTACGGCCCGGGCATCACCATGCACACGCCGCTCGAGAGTTGGTCGATGGGCAAGAGCCTGACCGCGACCCTGATGGGCGTGCTGATCCAGCAGGGCGTCTACGACCTCTACCAGCCTGCTCCTGTGCCGGAGTGGCAGACGCCCAGCGATCCGCGGCAGCAGATCCGCATCGCGGACATCCTGCGCATGTCGAGCGGTATCCGCTTCCGCGGCGTGGCCGATCCGGATCTCGATCCGGCGCTCGGCTATCCCGATCATCTGTACGTCTACACCGGTTCGGCGAACTCCTTCGAGTGGGCGGCGACCCGGCCGCAGCAGTGGCCGCCGAACACCATCGGCCGCTATCGCAACTCCGACCCGGTGCTGACCAACTACCTGGTGCGGCTCGGCGTCGAGGGCCGCGGCGACGAGTACCTGTCGTTCCCGCAGCGCGAGCTCTTCGACAGGATCGGCGTCCGCGGGTTCGTGCTCGAGACCGACCCCTACGGCAACTACCTGCTGCAGGGCTACGAGCTGGCCCCCGCCCGCGACTGGGCGCGGCTGGGCAACCTCTACCTGCAGGACGGCGTCTGGAACGGCGAACGGATCCTGCCCGAGGGCTTCGTCGATTTCGTGAGCACCGTCGCACCCGCCTGGGAGGCCGACGGCCGGCCGATCTACGGAGGCTTCTTCTGGATCAACGGCACCGGCACGTTCCCGGTCCCGCGCGAGGCGTTCTACATGTCCGGCGCGGGCGGCCAGACGACGCTGATCATCCCGTCGCACGACCTGGTCGTCGTTCGGCAGGGGCACTACCGCGGCGCGCGGTTCGGCGGCCAGGCGCTCCGGCGCGCCCTGGCGCTGTTGATGGAGGCGGTGCCGGAGAGCTGATCGGGCGTCGGTTGGGTTGGCGCCTGGCCCGGCAGGCGACGATGTTCAGATCCGCGTAGCGGTGCCTCGTGGCGCGACAGAATGTGGCAACCGTGAGGACAGATGGCGATTCCAGCTCCGCGCTCGCTGATGACGGCCGAGGAACTGTCCGAGCTTCCGGACGATGGCTACCGCTACGAACTCGTTGACGGAGATCTGGTTCGCATGACTCCCGCAGGCGGCGAGCACGGCGTGGTGACGGCCCGCGTCGGCCACGTGCTCCAGGAATACATCGACACGCATGGCGGCGGCGTCTGCTGCGGCGCCGAGACAGGGTTCATTCTGCGACGCACGCCGGACGTCGTTCGTGCTCCCGATGCCGCCTTCGTCTCCCGCGAGCGCGTCCCGAAGAGCGGTATCCCCAAGTCGTACTGGCCCTTCGCGCCCGATCTCGCCGTCGAAGTTCCGTCGCCCAATGATCGTTTCTCCGACGTGCACGTCAAGATCGCCGAGTACTTCGCGGCGGGCACGCGTCTGGTCTGGATAGTCGAGCCGGCGACGCGGCGTGTGCACGTGTATCGGTCATTGCACGACGTGCAGGTGGTCGAGGGGGATGGCGAGTTGATTGGCGACGACGTGCTCCCGCGGTTCAAGTGTGCCGTGAAGCGGCTCTTTCCGGCGTAGTGCAGCCCGCCGTGGCGGTATTGCCTGGCGGCGGAGCCAACGGGAAGATGGTCCCCCGGCGTAGCCGGCTGGTGCGTTCGTGACGATGGGAGTGTACGGCTCCCGACGTCAGGCGTTCGGGAGGATGATGTGGAGACCCCGTCGATCATCGAACGGGATGCCTGCAATTTCGCAAGCGATTCTCAGGGCCTGGATCTTGTTCTTGTTGGACAAGCGAGTAAGCAGCCACCAGTTGTCCGGCAACAGGACGGCAGAATTGACCATCACATCGGTCGATGACAGTGCTTGTTTCGTTCGCGCGACTTTGCGGTTCTTGCGGCCATGGAATTTGGGTTCCAGCCGAGTCAGGAACTCCCGATCTCGTTCGGCCAGCGTCGTGAACACCGCGATATAGGCTTCCTTGGCGTTCTTCGCAACGCGTTTCTCACCAAGCAGGTGGAAACGCACCCCTTCCGAATCCGCTGTGCCGGCAATCGGCGGTGTCGCGGGCTTTCTTGTCGACTCCTTGCTCTTCTCCCGGATCGGGGATGGTTTCCTGGATGGTTTCCCCGGCGGGGCCGTTCTCGTTCCCTTTGGTACGCTGGAAGATGGCCGATCGTCCGATCTCAGGCAGCGAAGAAAGTCTGCGACATCCTGCTTTGCGGGCGCACTCTCCACGAGTGCTGAGGTTGCGTCAATCAGGAGGGCCGTCAGCCGTCCGTCGGCCTCGTTTTCGACGAGCCGGGTCCAGGCTCGCGGAATCGCCTCCCTCGCCTTGCGTCGATCGACGCGTTTGTCGAGATCCACGCGCGCGTAGTCAGCCGCCCTTCCTGATTCGGTGTTTGCGTAGGAGAGATAGCGGTCGAGAGCCGCGGCAACTTCGTCCGGGGGCTCCGTTTCGATGTCGAGATTCCTGACTAGGCGCTCCGCGTAGGTTCCGGCGCTGAAGGTGGAGTAGAAACGCCAATTGACTCCGTTCGTCAACAGCGCCAGCGGAGCGCCGGCGTGGAACGCGTACTCGAACAGTTGCCGGTCGCCGTCCGACCGACCGACCTCCTTGAGATCGTACTCGGTCGACTTCAGCTCGATGATGCACCGCGGATTACGGTTCTTCACGCACAGTGCGAGATCGATGCGGCGGGATGTGGTCTTCAGCTTGAGCGTGTATTCGTTGCACACCTTGTCTGGGTCGAAGACACTCCATCCCAATTCGTGCAAGATCCGCTGCACGATCTGGGTCCTGACTGCCGTTTCGTTGGGATATGCGCTCCTCGCTATCCCGTCCCGGATTTGCAACAGCACGCCCGCAAGATCAGTCATCAGCCTTGAATTCGAACGCTAGAGTGTAGCAAACCCCGGAGGATCATCTGCCGACGAACGGGGCGGCGTTCACGCGCGCCGGAAGGTCTCGTAGCGGATCTCCAGGAAGTGTTGATCCGGCCGCTGTGTCGGTCTCCTGGGCACGGCGATGCGCGTTCCATGCAGGGCCTGGATCCCATGTACCAGCGTGGGACCGTCCGTTTCGTCCAGCAAGTCTTCACGCACCTGCACGATGTAGTCGGGCCGGACACCGAGGAAGTAGCGATCGAAGGCGGCGTGATGGAGCTTGCAGAGCGCCAGGCCGTTCGCCACGACGGGTTCCCCCTCATCGGTGTCGGGCACGATATGAGCGGCGTCCAGCAGCTCCGCGTGCCGGAACCGGCAGAATGCACACTGCTGCCGGTAGGCGGCGAGGACTCGCTCCCGAAACGCGCGTTGGTGGAGGCGCTGCCGAACTGCCGCGGTGGTGTACTGCCGCCGTGCGGTCTCCATGCTGTCGCGTGCCGCCTGACTGCGCGTGGACGGCCAGAGGTGACGCGCGTCGTCGACCGCAAGAGTGAACGTCAGCCCGCCGCGATCATCACCGACGACGAACACGGGCCAAGCGGCGACGTACCTGCCCGGAATCAGGCCGTGGAAATATACCAGCGGCAGCCGCTCCTTCATCGCAAAGCGTAGACGCCGGTTGTCGGGATGGTCAGGGTCCGTGCCGCGGTATCGATAGCGCAGCAGTTCGTTCGGACCGAAGGCGTCGTCATACGGCCCATCGGGCGTGGTCGTGATGGACAGTGGCGCGTCGTGCAGGACCTGCGGCTTGAAGATGCCCTGCGGACTGACTAGAGGCACCCGTACGCCGTTGAACGTGAACCCCTCGGCCAGCAGTGCTCGCGGCAAAACGTCGCCGTGGCTGTCGACTTGTGCCTTCAGCCAAGTGAAGGCGGCGTTCCGAACCGTCGCATCCCGGGTGCGGTCGAACATTCGAACTTTCGAGAGCCGGCGGCGATTCGTTGGCGTTCCGGGTCCGGCGGCACACTCGCCACCAGAATCGTCATCGATAAGGCAGTGTCCCTATTCCGCTGGGCACAATGTCCCTCAGTCCACAATCGGTTCGAGACCCGTCTCGGCGATCGTCAGCGCTGCCTCGGCGGATGACAGGAAATCCATGAGCCTCTGTGCCCCGTCGGGATTCTCCGCGTCCGCTGTGATGCCCGCGGAGAACGTCGTGACCCTCTGATACTCCTCCGGAATGGGGCCGGCGTACGCAGCGCCCTCGATCGAGAGGATCTCGCTGACCTGCTGAAAGCCGATCTCGATCTCGCCGCGCGCGACGACGGCCGCCACCCGTTCGCTGACGATGCGCCGGCTCTTGGGTGCGAGCTGCTCGGCCACGCCCAGTCTGGGAAACAGCTCCGTGGAGACGTACGTCCCGCTCACGCTCGCCGAATAGCCGATGGACTCGGCGGCGAGCAACGTCTCCACGAACGCCTCGGGCGTGCTGATGTCCGGCAGCGGCGCGCCTTCGCGCACCGCCATGCCGATCGACGAACTGGCCAGATCGAACCGTGTCTCCGGTCGGACGAGACCTCGCTCGGAAAGCGCGTTCAGGCCGGCCTGCGACATGATCAGGACGTCGAAACGCTCCCCGCGCTCCAGCCTCGCGGGGATCGAGTCGGGAGCGCCCCCGGTCGACGCGCCATACGCGGTTACCAGTCGGATGCCCGTCTCGTCCTGAAACCGTGGGGCGAGCGCATCGTAGACGGCGGCCAGGCCGCCGGAAGTCACCACGGCGACTTCGGCGGGCGTATCCGCTTCGCTGGCCTGCGTGTCGCCCGACGGCGGCCCACAGGCGGAGAGCGACACTGCCAGCACGAGCAGGAGCGTGACCGTCATGAGTCTCAGCATGCCTCTACCTCCAACCGGAGCGGTCTGCCAAGCGATGGTATCAGGAGGGCGAGAGATCCTGCAGACTACGCACAGGCGGCCTGAGTCCGGGCCGCGGTGACCGTGCAGGGAGAGCGATGCGGGCTACCTGGCGCGGGCGCCGCTCGATCGGACGGAATCGCCAGAGCCGCCGCCGGCCACCACGCCGTACCCGCCCCGGCTCCCTCCGCCGGTCGGGGCGCGCCGGCCGACCCGCCCGGCACTCTCACGCGGCGGCGTCGGGTCGAGGGCGGTCCGCAGGCGTGTCCAGTACTCCTCCCGGCCTTCGGCGCGCGCCTCGCTGAGGGGGCTCCGGACCGGCATGCCGAGGTCGTCTACGGCAGGCGCCGGCCGATCGTCGCCCGGGCTGTTGCTGGTGACGTGCAGGACACTCTGCTTCGGGAAGGTTGCGAGAGGCACTCCGTCCTCGCAGATGCAGAGAAGGTCGTCCGTGGTCGAGATCTCTGTGCCCTGCACGGTCGCGGTTGCAACCCTGCCGCTACGGTCGTACGTGACGGTGAACATCCTCATGCGTCGTATCCCTCCGGCGGCGGGGCATCGTCCGGGAGAGCAGCCGCCTCGAGACCGAATGCAATTCTACACCACCTGTATGGAGTATCGGCCATTCGCTGCCATTCGCGCGCGTAATGACAGGGGTGCGGCGCGGAAACCGGCAGGTACCTCCTAAGGAATGCCGGGAAGGCGTTGGCGATGCGGGACGCCGCCGACGGGAGGCTGTGTCAACCACGGTTGCAGTCCGGGCGGGGGACGCCGCGGCCGGCTCGCGGGTGACCGCGAGCCGGCCGTTGGGACGTATTGAGCGGTCTAGTTGCCGGGGCCGATCACTGTATCCTGCATGGTGCGAGTGTCGGTGGTGCCGGCCTCCGGCACTCCACGATTCCGACCATTCCCGTGTCGGGTTGATTCAGTACCGAGTATCGCCTGCAGATGCCACCGCCAGGATGAGCAGGCCGACCGCGGTCGCGCTTCCGATCCACGCGCCCTTCTTGCGCTTCCCGGCCGCGGCGTCGCTGTACGCCGCAGCGTAGCAGCGCGCCTCGTCGCCGCTGTACTGCAGAACCGTGTCCGCGGGCGGCTGCGGCGTGCTGACGTGCGCGACGATGGGCATGATCACCGGCAGGAACAGTCCACCGACGAACCAGCCGACCGATCCTTGTCGCTGCCGCCCGTCGGTGGAGCCGTCCGTGGCGGCTGTGGCGCAACTGATCTGCGCCGATTGGCCGACAACCGAGTTGGGGTGAGCGTTGTTCGCTCGACGGAGCGCCGACTCGAGAATAGGGCCGGCGTGAACAGGAACGCTCGCGATGAGCAGTCCCGCGACGAGTCCGAGTGCGATCACCTTGTGCATTTCAGCCTCCTTGAGCTTCACGGTGTGACAGATAGGGCGCCCGGCGCCCGGAGCTTGCCACTCGGCTTCAGGCAAGCCGTTCTCGTTTGACAGGGCAACGCTGCAAGTCGCATCGGGCTTGCCGCCAACGCGTCTGCTGCCGGACAGCAAGCAAAGTACTGTCCGGCACCGTCAGAACCTGTCAGTGCCGGCAGGGAGATCCAAGAATGTGTGTTTGTGGAGAGCCGCTGAGAAGCGCCGGGACGGTCAGAGCAGGTCGGGCTGCCGGGTTCGTGTGTCGTCCGTGACCGACGGCATGCCGGGCAGGTCACGCTGTGAGCGGGGCGCGGCCGGCGTCTGCCCGTCGTTCTGGCGGTGCCGTTCGTACGCGCCGCCGGCGATCTCGGCGACCCGTGCAACCAGGGCGGGGGGCTCGACGGCGTGGGCGGCCCCGGCGAACCCGACGATCCAGCGCGCAATCTCGTCGAGGTGCGAGATGGTGACGCGGTACTCGATCAGGCCGTTCTTCAGTGGACAGATGCGCTCCTCGGAATGGTGTGCGCCTTGCTGGATGAGCGGCGCGAGTGACGCATCGAAATGGATGACGACCTCATGCAGGGTCCGGCCGCGGTAGACGCCCCAGGTCTCCCGCAGGAACGCGTCCAGATCGAAGGCGGGCCGCTCGAAGGCGCCGTCGAGGCGTTTGGTGTCGGCGATTCGATCGAGACGGAACGTGCGGGGCTCGTTGCGCAGGTGGCAGTGCCCCACGAGATACCAGGTGTTCTCGCGATGGAAGACGGCGTATGGATCGAGGCCGCGCCAGGCCTGCTGCCGGCTCCACAGGGAGCCATACAGCAGCGAGACGGGCGTCCGCTCGCGCACGGCCTGCTCCAGCAGCGGGAGCAGGCCCTTTGCGATGTTGCCCGAGCGCTCGGGACCCGCCAGCGTCAGCGCCTGAGGCGTTTCCTCCAACTCGCGCGTTGCGACGTCGAGCTTGCGCTCCAGTCCCGCGGTCAGGTCCGCCGCGTCCCGGAACGCCGGATGCTGCAGCAGGAGCTTCAGGGTTGCGCGTTCGGTGGCGGTCAGCGCCAGCGAGCGAAGCGTCGTGCCCTCGAGCAACCGGTAGCCGTGCTCGTCGCGCGTGATCGGGACGCTCTCCAGGCGGCTCAGGTCCTGGATGTCGCGGTACGCGGTTCGTTCCGAGATGCCGAAACGTTCGGCGATCTCGGCGGGTCGTCTGGAACGGCGTCCACCAAGGAACTGGAGGATCTCGATCAGTCGAATCGGACGGTCCATGCTGCCACTCTCCTCGTCCAGTTTGACCGGGTCCGACCGCTGGGGTGCCGCCGGCCGCCCGGGGGATGGACGGTTCGCCACGCTGCCCCCACGCACTCTATCGGTTGCGGGCGTCAGATCCTGTCAGACGCCCGACTGACGGCCGATTGACGCTGTTGCAGCCGGCGGATACGCTGGGTCGCCGGTTCGCCCGCGGTCACGCGTGCTACGCTGGAGAGAGGCACTGCACGATGATTCCGCGGAGGTGAGGCGCCATGAGCAGATGGATGTTGCTTGCATGTTTTCTGATGGCGGGGTGCGGCGGCGCCGCGGAGCCGGAACCGGCGCCCGAGCCCGAACCGGAGCCGAGTGCGGGGACCATCGAGCGTCTCGATCCGTCCTTCGACCGGCTCGTGCCTGCCGACGCCGTGATCGAGCATCTGGCCGAGGGGTTCGGCTTCACCGAGGGACCCGCGTGGGTCGATGACGGCGGCGGCTTCCTGCTGTTCAGTGACATTCCCGGCAACCGCATCGTCAAGTGGGAGCCGGACGGCACGGTCAGCGACTTCCTCGCGCCCGTCTACGAGGGCGAGCACGAAGAAGGCCGGCTGGTGGGCTCGAACGGCATCGTCGTCGACCCGGACGGGAACATCGTCTTCACGGAGCATTTCAACGGCCGGATCTCCCGCGTAGCGGCCGACGGGATGCGCAGCGTGGTGGTCGACAGCTACGAGGGTGGGCGGCTGAACAGCCCGAACGATCTCGACTACCACTCGAACGGGTTCCTCTACTTCACCGACCCGCCGTACGGGCTGCCGAGTCCGGAGGACCGGGCGCAGGACGTCAACGGCGTGTACCGGCTGAGCCCGGACGGCGAGCTCGCGCGCCTGGCCGACCAGACCGGACCCAACGGCATCGCCTTCTCGCCCGACGAGTCGCGCCTGTACGTGGCGGACAGCAGCACCCGGCAATGGTCCGTCTATCCGGTGGCCGACGACGGGACGCTCGGGGAGGCCGAGCTGTTGCTCGACGCCAGCGGTTCGGAGGAGAGCGGTTCCGCCGACGGGCTGAAGGTCGACGAGCTGGGCAACCTCTGGGCGACCGGGCCCGGCGGCGTCTGGGTGATCCGCCCGGACGGTCTGCATCTTGGCACGATCAGGCCGAACGAGGTTCCGGCGAACGTCGCCTGGGGCGATGCCGACCGGCGTACGCTCTACATGACGGCCCGGACCGGGCTTTATCGGATTCGCGTGAACGTCGCCGGAGACCAGTAGACGGGGCGAGCCGCCGTATCGGAGCAGAAGGGAGATCGACCATGCGCCATCCTTCCGTCGCGGTGTTGATCATGGGGTTTGCGATAGTCCTGGCGGCGGCGCCGGTCATGGCCCAGGAGACGGATGCCGGCTGGACCCCGGCGCGGACGTCGTGGGGGCATCCGGACCTGCAGGGCATCTGGGACCAGACCACCGGCACCCCGCTCGAGCGGGCCGCGGAAGCGGGCGACCGCGAGTTCCTGACCGAGGAAGAGGCGGCCGAGCGCGAGCGTCGGCGGTTCGCGGCGTTCGATGCGTCGCCGCGGCAGGGCAGCCCGGGCAACTACGGATCGCAATGGCGCGACGGGTCGCGCAACGCGCTCACCCGCACGTCGCTGATCGTCGACCCGCCGGACGGGCGCATCCCACCCTTGACGCCGGCGGCCGAGCAACGCGCCGCGGAGAACCAGGCGCGTCGGCGGGACCATCCGGCCGACTCGTGGGAGGACCGCAACCTGTGGGAGCGCTGCATCACCCGCGGCACCCCGCGGGTCCCGAACAACTACAACAGCAACATCCTCATCCTGCAGACGCCGGACACCGTGGTCCTGCTCAACGAGATGATCAACGAGACCAGGGTGGTCAGCCTCGACGGGCGTCCCCACGTCGGACGGGGCATCCGTCTCTGGAACGGGGACTCGCGCGGCCACTGGGAGGGGGACACGCTGGTGGTCGAGACCACGAATTTCAGCCCCAAGCAGCAGTTCCGGGGCTTTGCCGTCGACGGCCTGCGGCTGGTGGAGCGGTTCACGCGAACCGGCCCGGACCGGATGGATTACGAGATGACGCTCGACGACCCGGCGATGTATACGCGTACCTGGACCGTCGTGCTGCCGATGACGGAGACCGGCGGCCCGGTCTTCGAGTACGCCTGCCACGAAGGGAACTACGGCATGGAGGGAATCCTCGCCGGTCACCGCGCCGAGGAGCAGGCGCTTCGATAGGTAACCGTCATGCACGACACGTATTACCGCCCGAAGGACCTCGAGCACTTCGCGGACGTCGGCAAGAACCGTCCGGAGCTGGCGGAGAAGTTCTTCGCCTGGTACAACGCCGTGTTCGAGGACGGAGCGCTGTCTGCGCGGGAGAAGTCGCTGATCGCCCTGGCGGTCGCCCACGCGGTGCAGTGTCCCTACTGCATCGACGCCTACAGCAACGACGCGCTGGAGAAGGGCGCCGACCTGGATCAGATGACCGAGGCCGTGCACGTCGCGTCGGCCATCCGCGGGGGCGCCTCGCTCGTCCACGGGGTGCAGATGCGCAACCACGCGGAGCGGGTCGGGATGTGACGCGCCGGCGTACCGCGTTCCGCGACCATGTCGGGGGCCGCCCTGCGGGTTGCGCGGCTGACGAGTTCAGTTTGGTGAAGGGCCATGGCTAGCACGCTCCCCTCGCTCGTTTCACGGCAGCTTCCGCTGGCGTCGTCGTCCGAGCAGTTGGCGATGCTGCATCGCCTTCCAGTGGCGCGCGAGTTCACGCAGGCCCTCGACGAGACCGGTCTCCATCCCCTGCGTCCGACCGGGATCGACATCCTGCAGATCAACGTCGGCAAGCTCTGCAACCAGACCTGCGTGCACTGCCACGTCGACGCGGGCCCGGACCGCCGGGAGATCATGACCCGCGAAACGATGGCGCAGTGCGTCGAGGCGCTGAAGCGTACCGCGATTCCGACGGTCGACGTCACCGGGGGCGCTCCGGAGCTCAACCCCCGCTTCCGCTGGCTCGTCGAGCAGTGCGCGGGGCTCGGCCGTCACGTGATCGACCGCTGCAACCTCACCGTGCTCGGACTGCCGTCGCAGGCCGACCTCGCCGACTTCCTCGCCGAGCACCGGGTCGAGGTGGTCTGCTCGCTGCCGCACTACCGTCGGCTCAACACCGACAAGCAGCGGGGCGACGGCGTGTTCGACAAGTCGATTGCGGGACTGCGGAAGCTGAACGCACTCGGCTACGGCGACGAGTCGTCGGGGTTGCGTCTGGTCCTGGTGACGAATCCGGTCGGCGCGTATCTGCCGGCCGGGCAGGCGTCGCTGGAACGGGAGTGGAAGCGCGAGCTCGACCGGCTGTACGGCATCCGGTTCAATGCGCTCCACGCGATCACCAACATGCCGATCAGCCGCTTCCTGGAGTGGCTGGTCGACTCTTCCAACCTCGAGCGCTACATGGAGCGGCTGGTCACGAGCTACAACCCGGCCGCCGCGCGCGGGGTGATGTGCCGTGACACCCTGTCCGTCGGGTGGGACGGCGTGCTCTACGACTGCGACTTCAACCAGATGCTGGACATGCCGGTCGAGCCGGGCGTTCCGCGGCACATCGCGGACTTCGATCTCGACGCGCTCGAGTCACGGTCGATTGTGGTCGACCGCCACTGCTTCGGCTGCACCGCCGGGGCCGGGTCGAGCTGCTCGGGCGCCACGGTCTCGTAGGACGCAACTGGTGGTGTCCATCCGTCCAGCGTCCTGCAGCGACTTGGCCATGATGCCCATCCCCAGGACCAGCAGCGCGATGAAGAAGATCTGCCGGAAGCGCCGTTCGGAGAGACGCCGCCGGAGGCGCTGGCCGAGCACCATGCCGATCGCCGCCGGCCCGAGCGCCGTCGCGGACCAGGCGCCGAGCGATGCACTCAGCAGGTCGTTGTCCCGCAGCGCCAGGGCCAGCGCTGCGGTCGAGACCGCGAAGAGCATGCCCATGGCCTGCACGAGCATGTCGCGCGGCAGGCCGATCGCCTGCAGGAACATGACCCCGGGAACGACGAAGGACCCGGTCATGCCGGTCAGTATCCCATTCACGGCGCCGATCGGCGGACCTGCCCACATCGCCTGCCGCGCAGACAACGCGATTCGCACGCCGGCGATGTTCACCATGGCGTAGATCACCAGCAGCAGGCCGAGCAGCCCGGAGAGCAGCGCCGGATCCAGCGCCGTCAGCGCTGCCGCACCGAGCCGCACGGTGATGGCCGCCGCGCCCAGAAACGGCCAGATGCGGGCGAGGACGGCGCGGCCGTTGCCGCCGGCCAAGCCCTGCCACACATTGGTGGCGAAGGAGGGGACGAGCAGCAGGGCCATCGCGGTCGGAAGGTCGAGCACCGCTGCCAGCAGGCCGAGACTCACCGTGGGCAGGCCCAGGCCGATCACGCCCTTGACTGCGCCCGCAAGCAGGAAGGTGGTGACGATTACCGCAATGGTCGGCGGATCGAACATGCCGGCATGCCAGCCCGCGCAGGCGCCTCGGAGCCTGCCCCCGCGACCCGCGCTTCCTCTCACAAGAAGAAAGCCGGGGGGCGCAAGGCCCACCCGGCTTGGAAGTGCGGTTGCCGGCGGCGGTGCGCCGACTACGCGATGATCACGTTCCGCGGGAACTGCTCGTGGGACTCGAGGAACGTCATCTTGTCACTGAGCTCCTCCGCCGACGGCTGGACGTTGCCGTTGGCGTCGGTCACGCGCGAGATGACGGTGTGCTCGCCAGGGGTGGCGCCCTCCCACCGATAGTTGAAGAACTTCCAGCCGTACTTCTCCCGCATCGTCTCCGCGTCGAGCGTCGCACGCTGCCACGGGCCGTCGTCGACCTTGACCTCGACCGAGTCGATCGGCGTGCCGTCGTTCAGGACGACGCCGAAGACGTTGTGCGCGCCGCCGACCGCGGTGACCCGCGCGACGTACGACTTCAGCCGCATCGTCGAGATGGCGGTCTCGACCCATTTCATCTCGCCGTTGATCATCTCGCCCTGCAGCGTCCGGTACGAGCGGGCCTGCCACCGGCCGAGGTACTGGTCCTTCTGTACGTGGATTTCGGCGACCCACTTGACGTTCGGCGCGCCGTACCAGCCGGGAACGAGCAGTCGTAGCGGACGGCCCTGGTGCGCGGAGAGCGGCTCGCCGTTGAGCTCGTAGGCAAGGAGCGGCTCGTCCGAGAGCGCCTGATCCCGTTCGAGGCTCCGGCCGTACTGCTGCTCGACGTTGAAGGTCCGGCCGCGCCAGAGCACCTCCTCCTCGCCGCGGTCGGTGCCGAAGAAGACGAACTCGCGGGCGGCGTCCTGCACGCCGGCCCGCTGGAGCACCGTGCGCAGCGAGACGCCGGTCCAGCGGCCGTTGCTCGACAGGCCGTTCAGCGGGCCGCGGTTGCCGGAGCACTCGAAGCCGAAGATCAGGTCGCGGCTCGGCATCGCGCGCAGGTCGTCCATCGACAGCTCCAGCGGGGTGTCGACCAGGCCGGACACGCGCAGGCCGTACGCCGCCACGTCGACCTCGGGGTGGCCGTAGTGCTGCGTCGTGAAGAACTGCTCGTTCGGCGTGAACGGGCCGTCGATCTGGCGGACATCGATGATCCGTCGCTCCGCATCACGGATCCACTGCACGTCGTCGGAGACATCGGTGAACTGCATCAGCGTCTCGCCCTGCGCAAGCGCCGGAAACGCCCATTCGGGCATTCCGATCACGCCGAGCCCCGCCATCGCCAAGCTCCCCTTCAAGACCTCACGACGTGTGGTTTCTTTTCCCATTTTCGCCCCTTTTCGAACGCGGCCCCGTTTTCCGAAACTGCTGCCCGTCCGCGCTGCCGTCGGCCCTCGCGGAATCCGGACAGTCGATTGCGAACAGTTATCTTATAGAGAGACCGGTGCACCCGCAACCGGCGCGGCCAATGCACGTTGCGCGGGAGCGCCAAGTGCGGGAAGATGCACGGAGCGAGCGGGTGTCCGCCAGCGGGCTCGGGCGTGCTGGGTGCGCCGGTCCATGACGTCCATTTCCGGCGGGAGGTGACCATCATGCAAGCTCGATTCCTCAAGGCCTCGTTGCTGTTGCTGGTATTCGCGGCGTGGACGGCGCCGACCGTGGGAGGGCAGACCCCGGACTCGTGGGAGCCGGCCCGCACCTCGGACGGCCGCCCCGACCTGCAGGGGGTCTGGCTCAACAACGTGGCCACGCCGCTCGAACGCCTGCCGGAGCTGGCAGATCGGGCGCATCTGACCGACGAGGAGGTCGCGACGCTGACGGCGCGCGCCGACCGGATCTTCCAGAACGGACGTAGCGCCTTTACGACGCCGGAGGGCGCGTTCCGGGCGGCGCTGCTGAACGTGGAGACCTACATCGCGTGGTCGACCAGCAGCTCGATCGGCATGGTCGACGTGAGCTTCACCGATCGGACGTCGCTTGTCGTCGACCCGCCGGATGGGCGGATTCCGACGCTCACCGCGGCCGCCGCGGCGCGCGAGGCAGCGGTCGACGAGGGCTGGGACTTCAAGACCGGTCCGGAGGACCTCAACAGCATCCACCGCTGCATCACGACCGGCGTGCCCCGGCTCGGCGGCAACTTCGGCGCCGGGCCGTACACCTTCTATCAGATCGTCCAGACCCCGACGCACCTGGCCTTCATAAGCGAGGCGTTCCACGATGCGCGGATCATCCCTATCGGCGACCAGCCGCATCTGCCCGGGGCGATCCGGCAGTGGAACGGAGACTCGCGCGGCCGCTGGGACGGTGACACGCTCGTCGTGGAGACGACCAACTTCTCCCCGAACAGCTACTACCGAGGCGCGACCGACGGCCTGCACCTGGTGGAGCGCTTCACTCGCACCGGGCCGGACACGCTGGCCTATCGCGTCACCCTGACCGACCCGCAGACGTGGGCGTCGTCGTGGACGGCAGAGGTTCCGCTGCAGCACCGCGACCAGCCGATCTACGAGTTCGCCTGCCACGAGGGCAACAAGTCGATCGTGGGGATGCTGCGGACGGCCCGCCTGGAGGACGTGAACCGCTGATCATTCGAGGCGGCGAACCGCCGCGAGCAACGCCTGGTCGGGTTGTCCGGCGGCGGTTGCTCGCCAGCCGATCAGATCCGGGCGCGGTCCGAACAGGACGTAGACGACGCCGTCACGCGGCGCTCCGGGTTGAAGCCCGCTATCCACACGCCAACCGCGCGCCGCCCCGGGGAGTAGGGCGGCGGAAGGGGCCTCCAGCCCGTCTGCGCCCAATCCGCGCTGTCGGCTCGCTTCCGTCCGGCATGCGGGATAGGATGCGTAGCCGCCGGTGAGCACTTCCTGAGGCAGGTCGGGCTTCGCATGCTGCTGGTGTCCGAGGTCGACGGCCCAGAGGGCGTGCCGGATCGTCGCCAGATCTTCGGGATCCGTGATCTCTTCGTGGCGCAGGAACTCCGCCCACGCGCCGTCCGGGGTGTCGCAGAAGTAGTGCACAGGGCCGTCGCCCGCCGCGTGCCATCGCGCGGCGGGTTGCTCGGGCCCTTCCCAAAGGAACGGATAGCGCGGGTCCGCGTGCCGGAAGCCGATCATGATCACGTGGCCGGCGATGCGGTCAGGGCGTTCGCCAGATCGCGCACCTGCCGGGGACCCGGATCCTCTGGCCGCCACCCCGAGGTGAGGACGTCGGCGGGAGCATGGTTCCCGAGCACGGTGCGCGGACGGACGAACCAGCGGCGGATGCCGGCGTCGTTGTAGGCGCCCGCCAGATCGCCAACGATCAGCGCCAGCACGTGGAGGCGGACGCCAACGTCGTCCGGCGTCGCCCGCGCCCCGGACTGGTATCGGCGAAGACTCACCGTGGAAATGTCCAGCAGACGAGCGAGCAGGGCAGGTCCGAGCACGGGATGCAACGCCGGCCACTCCGCAGCGGGTACTGGTGACGCTTCCAGAGCCTCGTTGACGTGTTCGAGCATTGTGCGGAACCGATTCGGTTCCAGTGCCGTCGCGGGGGCGTGGCCGACGAAGAGACCTTGCCCGATGCCCGCCCGGGAAACGTCTCTGGACACCCGTTCCCATTCCGCCAGATCGAGACGATCGATTGCTCGCGGGGCGAGCAGCCCCATCGCATCTGCGCGCATCACGACCGAGATCCCGAGTCGGGCGGTATCCGGATTGTCGAATGGACTCTGGATGGATTGAATGTAGATATCCGCCATTTGTCCGATCATATACCGATCGCGCTTCAGGGCGTCGGTCGGCTCGCGCCGCACGGAACCGCCGCTGTCGTGGTGTTGCCGATGTACGGTCTCGCCCCCCGGCCGAGAGACTCCAGCGACGGAAGCGACGTAGAGGTCGACCCTGTCGCCGTCGAGTCTGCCGTTCGGGTATTCTGTCCGAGGTCGTCAGCAGAAGCCGGATTGTTCGGTTCGTGATGGAGCAGATAGGTGAAGGAAATCTACGGATGGGTGCCCTGGTTCAAGAGCCTTGCGAACACTGTTGCCGAACGGGACAAGGACTTCCTGATCGAGCGGGCGAAGAAGGTGCGTTGGACCCCGGACGGAGCGAAACCGCCATTACTGATGCATGGGGACGAGAACATCGATCCCTTTTCGTTCATCTACTACATCGCTGGCCGGAGCGACACTGTAGACAACCGACAGCGGATCTACTCCAGCATCAACAAACTCTTCGGTACTCCGGAACTGGAATGCGTTGCCGACGACGAAGCGTTCTCTATCCCATCATCCATCCGTAGCTGGTCATTTCATCAAGGGGGGAAAGGGAATCCCGGTTTGCTCTGGGATCTGTTTCGGAATGCTGTGCAGGGTGTCAATCACATGTCTGCGAGCGATTTCGATGAATCCTTGGAAATACCGGGAGTCGCGATACGAAAACTCACGCACGTGTTGTACTTGATCAGTCCGGACGAGTTTCTGCCGTTTGACGAACGAATCCTCTCTCTGGGCATTTCCGAATTTGGCAAGCCCCAGCGAATCGACTGGATTCGTTACCGGGAGGAACTACGTCGAATCCAGAATGCATTTCCGGGTTGCGCACCTTACGAAATAAATCTGTTCGCGTACTTGCGTCATGCGGGCAAAATTACGGTTGGCCGGCGGGTTTTTCAGGTTAGCTCGAGAGTCGACGGTAACAAGAATAGAGACCATTGGGAGGACTTCCAGCAGAACAACTGGGTCTATACGAGTGGACCAAGCACCAAAGTGGATTGGGGCGACCCGGAATCGAACGACGCAGGTTTCGAGTATCCGCTTCAAGAAGCGCATCCGGGAGGGGTGCGGCTCTTTTGCGTCGGCGGTCCAGAGGGGTCCAGGAGGGGCTGCGAGCGGCATGGCAAGAGCTACTTGACCCGGCGAAGGCGAGGTGAGGAGGGCGATGGGGGCGGCTCGCTGACCGGCGGTGCTATCCCGTCAGCGTAGCGCTGGGCGTGGTTCCGCTCGTACTCGCGCGCTTCGTGGAAGTCCCAGTACGCATCGAAGTCGCCGCTGGCCCGTAGCGCCCGCAGCTTCAGGACCGCCTCGGCGCCGACCAGCCGCCAGCGGGCTCCGGTCAACTCCATCCGGTCGCGGACCAGGTACCGGCACGCCCCTTCGATCACGCCGGTGGCGATGGGATAGCCCGCCGCGAGGTAGCGGTCGTAGTGCAGATACGGCGCGTACTTCTGCAGGTAGTCGGCGCACGTATCGACCGGCTTGCGGGTGTCGCTCGACAAGCCTGCGACGGTCGCCGCCCGCCGCATCGCCGCGGCCACCTTGCTGGACTTGCCCTCGAGAATGCTCTGCACGCGCGTCCAGGCCCAATGCGCCGCGTCGGGGCTCCCCTCGCGATGGAACACGTGCGCCGCCTTCCAGACGTACTCGACCACGTGAATGATGTCGAGGATCACCGTCACGTCGACGCCGTAGGCGGCGGCGCCCGCTTCGACGAGGGCGAGTTGCGTCTCGGCGCCGTCGACGAGCACGACCCAGCGCTTGACGCGCTCCGGGTCGTGGCGCTCGGCTTCCAGCATCGCCTCGGCGACCACCTCGGCCGGATCGTGTTCGAGGCTCGCCCAGACCCGTTTGGCCACCGGGCGAGGACGCACCGCCGCGGTCTTGGCCCGATTCTTGGCCTTGGCCGCCGGCTGTCGGGGCATCAGGCTCTGCAGGAAATCCTCCGGGCTGCGCACCAACGGCGCGACCGCGTAGACGGCGGCCACCGTCGCCATGCGTTTGGCGTGCTTCTTCTCGCCCGGCCGCAGGCGGTTGAACGGGGAGAGCTGCTCGCGTTGCCGCCGGCGCCTCTCGGCCGCCTTGCGCGTCGCCTCGCGCAGGTCCTCGTGATGCAGCACCACGCCCTTGCCGTCGAAGGTGAGCACCACAACCGACTCGTCAGCGACCGGCTCGCCCGCCGCCGCTCGGCGCGCCGCGTAGAAGGCGTCGAAGTCCTCAGCCGCGCGAGCGACCAACTGTTCCGCCTGACGCTTGGGCACATCGGCCCCGCTATGGCGAGACAGCTCGAACAGCGCTTCGTCGAACGACCGCGATGCGGCCGCTTCGGCCACCCGGCGGCGCACCTCGAGCGAGTAACGCTCAGCCGGCAGGTTCAGCGACGCATCGAGCGGATGCAGACTGTCGTGACCGTGCCGCGCGTAGCCCAGGCGCTCGACCGCCACCGTCCCGAAGGTCGTCTCCAACTGCCGGTCGTGCAGCCGCCGCTCCGAACGCTCGACGCCGTCGGCCCCCTCGACCGGACCCGCCGCCTCCCCCGGGCTGCGTTGGTCGAGGTGCCCTTGCAGGAGCTTGCGCATCAACTCCTGACCACGCCGGTTCAACTCCCGTTCGAGGTCGCTCTCACGCATCTGCAGGGCCTCGCGCGAAGAAAGGTAGGCTTTGGTCTCCGCGAAAGAAGCCTCCGCCGCCGCATAGGGCGCCGGGGCGGGTGGAGCGGTGCGGCGGAGAACAACTTGCATGGCTCAACGCTCCCGTAACCCCCGTAACCGCCGCTTGTCCAGGCCGCGCGCCAGCACCGCGCTGGCCAGGTTCTTCCTCAGTACGCATCCAGGCTCCGGCTACCCGCGGCGGCTGCGGACCGCCGCAACTGGAGCCAAGTGTCACCGTGCGCCGGTCGGCTCCCATCGGATCGCGGACCAAATGCCGACAGGCCCTTCGATGAGCCGGCGACGAGCACCGCACGCCGCGTCGCCGCTGCCACGTGGATGATGTCGAGTACCACGGTGGCTTCCAGGGCGTACGCGGTGGTGCCCGCGAGGCGGTCGCGATGGTCACGCGGCGGCGCATCTCGACCAGGTAGCGCTCCGGCAGCAGGTTCAGCGCGGCATCGAGCCGATGCAAGCCGTCGTGACCGCGCCGCGCGCAGCCCAGACCCACAACCTGCATCGTGCCGGAGGCCGTTTCGGCGTGGCTTTCGTGCTCGCGCGGCTCCGAGCACTCGACACCGCTGGTGCCCTTGCCCTCGGCCGGACCAGCAGCCTCTTTCGGGCTGCGTTGGTCGCGATGTCCTTGCAGGAGCTTGCGCACCAACTCCTGGCCCCGCCGGTGCAGTTCCCGTTCGAGTTCGCTCTCGCTCATCTGCCGGGCTTCGCTGGACGAAAGGAAGGCTTTGGCATCCGCGAAGACAGCATCGGCCGCTGCGCACGGGGCTCGCCTCGGGGGATCGATGCACGGGACGCCGGTTCGGGGCACGTCGAATGTACGTCCCTGGAATCCTGTCGTCACAGCCATCGCAGGTCTGCCTCCCTTCCCACGGCACCGTACCAGAACGCCGCGCGAATGTCCAGAAGGGAGCGCGCCTGTCGGGGAGAAGACCGAAGGTGTTCGGCGCCGTGACGAGGCTCGGCTGGCTGCCGAAAAGACGCCGGTACGCGCTGGCCTGCTTGATGTCCCTCCCGAAATGGCCACTGGGGAGACGCATCCGCGGGCAAAAGAGCCCATGAATAGGGCGAAAAATCCTCTATGAAGAGCCGCACCCCGCGAATGTCCAGAAGGGAGCGCGCCTGAGGGGGACCGGCGCGTGCCGGCGTCGTGGTCGGGTCGGGCGGCGGCCCGAAAAGAGGCGGATGGGGCGCTCGCCGGACGCTGTCACCCCTCAAAACGCACTGAAGAGGGAGTGTCCTCGGACATAAACCCTTATGAATGAGCGAGATAGCAATCTATGAAAAAGAGCCGCACCCCCTGGTGGACCGCCATCGCCTTCCCCAAGTCCCCGCGCACGCGCTTACCGGAGCGCGTGAACCCTCAATTCCAAGCCCTCGCGTTCCTGCAGGCAGCCGATGATCTTGAACAGGTGGCGCGCCTGTGGATTCCCATCCGGCCCCAGCATCCGCATGAGGCTCTTCGGCGACTTCGCCGTCAGGTCCCCGAGTTCCCGAAACCCGATGGTGGCGTTGACGTAGTCGCGCAGGACTGCCTTGCCCAAGTCCACCTCGCCGGCCAGAAGACGCTCGATGCCCTCCTCGAGCAGCGCCTGCCGAAAGCCCGGATCGCGCTCCATCCGCGCTCGAACGGTCTCCTTGACGTTTCGCGTCAATGCCATCGGCTCATTCCTCCGGCCGTTTCCGTCTCCGGTACTCCCGCCACAGTTTTCGCGCGGTCTCGATGTCTCGTTGCTGGCGTGCCTTGGTTCCGCCACCGAGCAGGACGATCAGCGCATCGCGATCGCGACCCAAGTAGATCCGGTAGCCGGGTCCGGAGTCGATCCGGTACTCCAGGACGCCTGCCCCGACGCTTCTGGTGTTGGAGAGGTTGCCCAGCTCCATGCGGGCCAGCGCGGTCGTGATCCTCGCGGCGGACCGCCCGTCCAGGCGATCGAACCACCGCGCGAACGGGCTGCTGCCCCGCGCGTCGAGGTACTCGCTGATCTCGAACATCGGCCCACAGTAACGGATATGTTACCTCGACGCCGTCGATGTCGAGATCGCGAGCGTGAAGGCCGACCTCTCCAGCGAAATCGCCACCCTCAAGGCCGATCTCTCCGCCGACAACGCCGATAGCCGCAACGACCTCCGCCGCATGGACGACCGCCGCGAGCCGTCGAGATCGCCTTCGGCAAGGTCGACCAGCGCCTCGAGACCCTGGAAAGGCTCCACCTCCCCGCGCCCGAGCCCGGCGCGTCAGCGAGCTGAGGACCACCGGCCGGCGCCGGCAGCCCCGCTTCACGGCGAGACGTTTTCGTACCACTCGAGGTTGGCGGTGCGGCCGCCGATGCAGCCCAGATCGACGGGCACGCGTCGAACGTGTCCCAGCGGATGTTGTTCGGCATGACAGGACGCCGTCGTAGACCAGCGGGGTGACCTGTTGCCGCCCCCCGGCGCACAGGGCGCGGAACCAGACCAGGCGCAGGTCGCCGACGCTGGCGCGGTCGAGCTGGTCGAGCGGGCTGTAACCCGCACGGTGAGCGATAATGGACACGTGCTGTTGTCTGAAGGAGCTGATGTTGAGCGAGATGGATCGGATCACAACAGACGTGACCGTGTGTGGAGGACGACCTTGCATCCGCGGCCTGCGCATCCGTGTCACAGACGTGTTGGAACTCCTGGCGGCGGGGGCGACGCGAGAGGAAATCCTGCAGGATCGCCAAGGTGCGCGAGACGGCGCAGACCGAGCTGACGCCGTTCCATCCGCGCAGCCCCTACGGCGTGTCGAAGGTCTTCGCCCACTACATCACGGTGAACTACCGCGAGAGCTACGACCTGTTCGCCGTCTCCGGCATCCTCTTCAACCACGAGTCGCCGCGCCGCGGCCTCGAGTTCGTGACCCGCAAGGTCACCCACGGCGTGGCGCGCATCAAGGCGGGCCTGTGCGACGCGCTCGCGCTCGGCAACCTGGACGCGCGGCGCGACTGGGGCTTCGCCGGCGACTACGTGCGCGCGATGTGGCTGATGCTGCAGCAGGACGCCGCGGACGACTACGTGATCGCCACCGGCGCGAGCCGCTCGGTGCGCTACAGTCCTGCCTTGCCCGATTTCGAGCTCCCCGTTCATGAAGACTTCGTTGTACAGCGCCAGGTAGATGGAACCGTTTCCCGTCCCTCGTCCATTCGGCAACCCCGTCGACGTAGTCGGCGTTGTCGACGTCGCGCTCGCCTTCGATCGCCTCCACGGCTGGTTCGATCGACCCGCGAGTTGACAGTCCGGCGGCTCCGCGGCCGGGCCGGAGAGCAGCGCGCACGTGATTTCACTTGGCGGCAGCGCCGGACGATGCTATCGTCGGGAAACGGCGCACCCAATGAGCACCGACACCAAGGCCATCATCGGAACCATCGTCGCGGCGGCCGTCTCCCTCGGCGGACTACTCTCCGTGCAGCTCTCCGGCGTGAACACCCGCATCGACGACCTGCGCACCGAACTGAGCGGCCGAATCGACGACCTGCGCACCGAGCTCATCGACCGAATCGACACTGTCAAGGCCGACCTCTCCGCCGAGATCGCCGATATCCGCACCGACCTCCGCCGCATGGACGACCGCCTGCGAGCCGTCGATGTCGCCTTCGGCAAGGTCGACCAGCGCCTCGAGACCCTGGAGCGGCTCCACCGGCCGGCCGGCCCATCAGGGAGCTGAGGACCGGCAGGACCGACCGGCACCGGTAGCCGCCCGCTCACGGCGAGACGTTTTCGTACCACTTGATCTCCGGAATCCCGTCGCCGTCCAGGTCGCGCGCCGCCGCGTTGATGGAGCGGCTCAGCCCGGTGGTCAGCACGTGCCGCTCCCAGCCCGGGTCTCGTATCAGGCCAGCGCTTCGATCCGCGTGGACAGGCCGATGACGTCCGGCCGACCGTCGCGGTTCAGATCCGTCACCACCGGCTGGTAGCCGCTGGTCAGCTCCCCGTCGATGGTGTGGGTGACGAAGCGCGGCTTGACCGCCCGTTCCGGCGCTGACGGCGCGACCCGGTGCACGTGATCTCACTTGGCGGCGGCGCCGAACGATGTTACCGTCGGGAAAACGGCGCAACCCATGAGCAACGACACCAAAGCCATCATCGGAACCATCGTCGCGGTGAACGTCTCCCTCGGCGGACTGCTCTCCGTGCAGTTCGCCGGCGTGAACACCCGCATCGACGACCTGCGTACAGAGATCGCCACCGTCAAGGCCGACCTCTCCGCCGACAACGCCGATATCCGCACCGACCTCCGCCGCATGGACGACCGCCTGCGAGCCGTCGAGATCGCCTTCGGCAAGGTCGACCAGCGCCTCGAGACCCTGGAGCGGCTCCACCGGCCGGCCGGCGCATCAGGGAGCTGAGGACCGGCAGGACCGACCGGCACCGGTAGCCCGCTCACGGCGAGACGTTTCGTACCACTTGAGGTTGGCGGTGCGACCGCCGAAGCAGACCGGCTCTGCGAATTGCACAGCAACGGCCGTGCGGGCGCTGCCGCCACCCCACCCCGCGGGATGAAAGCCAGCCAGACCCGATGTCCATCATGCTGGAGGCAGGGCGTGGCGGAGTGAAGCGGAGGCGGCGAGGGCGCCGCAGGGCTTGGCGCCGCCGGCGGCGGATCCCCGGCATCCCGAGGCGGTGCTGGATACGGTGCCGCGGGCGGCTGCATTCGGACACCTGCCGTCAACTTCCTGCGGCCTCACGAGTTCGTCCCCGTCACCCGGACGCGGCGACGATGTCGGCCATGCTGCCTCCGCCCCGCAGGCGCGCCTTGGGCTTGGTCTTCTTCAGCCGCCGTCCGCTCCACGCGATTTCCGGGGCGTCCTTCGACTCGCTCGCTCCGGGCTCCGGGATCAGGCGTGCTACCCGGCGCCCGCCGTCCGTCAGGAGGAGGGTCGTGCCGTTCCTGACCTCTTCGAGGCGCCCTCTCAGGTTCGCCTTGAGTTCTTGGACCCCGGCGACGCCGAACGGTGTACCGGTGTGACGATGGTATGGCCGCTGTCGATCTCGTCGATCTCCGTTGGTTCGGCTCTCCCGCGCGCGTGGGCTGTCCGCTCTGGCGCGTGTCGTCCGAAGAATCGCCATCCGACCCGACCACGACCTCCACGGCCTCAATCGTGTCTTGTCCCGCACAGGCAGCCGTAGCACCGAGGCGCACCGTCACGCCGGCGGCCCGCGCCGGCATGGGTCACCGTGACCGAAGGTGCGGGCGGCGCTCAGACGGCACGCCGAGCCGGAACCGTTCGTGCTCGGTGCGCTCGCCGTCGACTACGCGCAGCGCCGGGTGACGGTCGATGGCGAGGCGGTCGACCTGACCGCCACCGAGTACGAGCTGGGCGGTGGGAGCCCCGATGGGGATGGGTTCGCACACCCCCGGCCCTGGGGCCCCGGCGCGGGCATGCCGGTCATGACCGGCATGCCCGGCGTGAGCGGTATGGACATGGGCAGCATGACGGGCGCGATGAGCATGGCGGGACAGCAGCCGCCGATGGGCCACGGATCCGGGGAATACCCACGAGACCGGGCTTCGAGGTGCTGCGCACCTATGAGGACCGCGTGCAGCCCTACGACGGCCGCCGACCGCATGGCGTCGCGCTAGTGCGTTCCAGCACTCCTTCCCTGGGCCTTCCGGGTCCCGTTGCCTGCCGGCAGGTTGCTCTCCAGCACCCCTGGAATTCCAGCGGCATCCGGTCCCACCAAAAATTTTCCGCAGGAGGGGTACGCGTTTTCCGGCCTCTTTCATAAGTCGTCGTTTTCCAGTGCTTTACGCAACGCGACTCTGTCGCGTTCGGCGGAAGTCCGCCTTATCAGTGCCAGGAGTTCCATCCCCGCTTCTACGCACCGCGCCGTAAGTTGTTGATCCTGCGCGGCTTACCGCCCGGTACTGGGTCCGGTACCACGTTCCGTCCCACACTTGCGTCGCGCCGGTGTCCTGCTGCTCCCCGTTGCTGGACGGTATCGAAGCGTTGCCGTATCGTCAGGTCGGACTCCGCCCGACCTGCTCGGTCTTCACCTGAACCTCCGTGCGGCCTCGCGTAGTTCGATGACCTGCTCGATCTCGTCCCAGTCGGGGAGCCGGCCGACCCTTGTGAGAAAGCTCTCGGCCACCTCGCCATCTGTTATCTCTCCGCGATTCCCCCTGGGTCGATGATCCCGTCGACGTACTGCACGGCAGTGACGAGCTGTCTCAGGTACACCAAGAACGCTGCCGCCCGTGGCTGAACCTCCACGTCATTGGGAGTGTCGTGTTTCACGACCTGCCAGGCGATTGTGTGGATCACAGCGTGCACGGCGTCGAGCGCCGCCTGCACTTGCCGCAGTGAGGTCGGGGCGAGCGATTCCGCGTCGGGGTCTATGGTCAGACCCCGATCCGTATGGCTGATACGCCGATTGCGCCAATCCCGTGGGACAGCCGCTACGGTTACTGCCCGGTCGACGAGCGTCTGTACGATCGCGTGCAGCTCCGGGTACTCGGCCTGCAACTCGGGCCTCTTGGCTCAGTAGGCTGCGCCACTGTGCCACGGTTCCACTCCGGGTCGCCCGCTGCCTCCGCAGGCAACCAATCTTCACCTCCGCCAGCTCGTCGTCTACCGTTGTAAGCGTTGGCACGAGCTTGGGCTCACAAGCGTAGGACTCCCTCCTTGCTGTGGACACTTGGGCGCGCCACCGGCCGTTTGCCAGCGTTGCGCAACGCGTGCAGATCGACGATGCGGTGCCCCCCCTCCTGCACTTCTTTCGCCTGAAGATCCGCGATGAGTCGCGCGACGTCGTACCCGCACTCCCGTGCCATGTAGTCCTTGACTCGCCACAGTTCCTCGATCACCTCATCCGGCATCTTCCTGATCTCCCATCAGTTCCCATGGCGTACAGATCTCCGGACTCGCATGTCCGTGCCGCACGCAGGTATCCCGTATCGCCGGTTTCGTTTCCGCGTTATCGAGATGGCGGTAGTTCCAGGTCAGCAGGTAGTCGACACCGTGCACCGCTGCGACCGCGACGTGAAGCGCGTCGTTCAGTGCCTTCTCTGGGAGGATCGCTCCTCGAACCAGTGCGGTAGCCAACGGACCGACTTCGTCGGTGATCGGCAAGAGCGGGATGTCGGCGAGCGCCGCGAGCCGTTTCGCCCGCGCTTCCTCGTCGCCCCTGCCCGCTTCCTGCATTGTGACCTCGGACGTGAACAGGTCGAACCGGCTCCTCTGCGTCTCCCACCAGTCGAGGGTGACCTTCTGCCACGCAGCCGCCAGCAGGTTCGCTGTCGGGCGAGCGGTCAAATAGGAGACGACCGAGGTCTCGATGTAGACGGCCTTCTTGGTCATCAGGCGATCCAACCGTCCGGGAACGGAACGAACAGCCACGAGCAGATCTTCGGCGTCGCGGTCTGGTACAGCCGGTACCGGGCGGGGAACAACGCGTGATCGTGACAGAGCGTGAAGTTCCGGATCCTGTCGGCGACCTGCTCCTTCCGGATCTGCTTGATCTGAGCCGTTCGGTGCGCCTCGTCGCAGACGAGGACCTCTGCGTAGCGCTCGGTTTTCCGACGCGCTTCGGCAACATTGTGCCCTGACTGGTACGTCGAGAAGATGAGGTTCAGGCAGTCGGACCGGCAATCCTCTCTGAGAAACGTCTCGACTGCTTCGGGCGATTTCGCGACCCGGCAGCCGACTTCGACAGCGTGCGTATAACCGGTGTCACTGGTGGGATCGTCACCCGGCTCTTCCTCGGACCTGACCAATCCAGCGGTCTTGTCGCTGCACACGGCGATGCTGACCGTGTCCCGCTTCGCCGCGCGCAGGCCCTGGAGGTAAGCGAGCCGCACTTGCCCGATGAGCGCGATGCTGGGCACGAGGACGACTGCGATGTCGCCATCGGAGCACAGCTCTTCGACGATGCGCATCGACACCCGCGTTTTCCCGGTGCCGCACGGCAGAATCAGCTTGCACTGGATTGCACCCCTCCTGCCATCGGTCTTCTCAGCGATCAGGTCGATTCCATCGTCGTGGGGTTCGAGACCGAGTTCCGACAGCCTCGGATAGTCGCGAAGCGGCCAGCAGCCCGAGACCTCCCAATCGGGAAGGTCCGAAGCGCACTGTTCCACCAGCTCCTCGAGGAGGTTGCCGTCCGCCCTCCTGTTCTCCACCGAAGCCTCGAAGCGTTCCAGTTTTTCCCGTACACTGCCTTCGATCATCTCGGGTGAGGCCTCCCAGCGCTCTGGTAGCGTCGGTGCCCAGCGACCGCCAAGCGAAGTCGCGAAACGCATTTCTTGAGACCCGTTCAGATTCGCCTCGCCTTCTCGGATCCCGACGCGTCGTTCTCGCATGCGGCGCTCCTCATCTGCGCTCTACTCTAGCGGAAGCAGTAGGTCCGGGTGTTCCCGTGCGGCTCCCCAAACCCTCCATCGTCGCTCCCGCCAGCGATCTGTCCTTTTCTTGGTCGCTCGCTTCAGACCCGGTTGCGCCTGCTGGGCGGGGGTCATCTTGAGCGCCCTGCGGGGTCGCACCCAGTTTCGCAACCCTCATGCGCGATGACCACACGCCCGAGGGACGACGCATGGCGAACGACCAGCGCGCGCGTAGTGACCCGATCATCGTCCCGTCCACAGCTGTCATGCTGTATGAGGATCCGTGCTACGACCTGTTCGCATACACGGCCGTCGCTGGCGGGCGGGCGTGGGCGCGGGTCCCTCCGAGAGACGATCCAACCGTTCAGTAGGATCGACCGTGTCTCCGAGGCCCACAGCGCGGCGGCGCCCGACGTGGCCTCACCGCCCGGCCGGGGGACGGTCCAGGCGTTGAGGCCGAGCGGCGTCGACCGCGTCGGGTCGTAGCCCACCGCGATGGAAAGCCGTGTGCAGCGAACGTGGCGTCCTGGCGCATGACGAGGGGGCGGATCCGCACGCTTCTGTCTGTCGCGTCGAGCTGTGGAGGTCGAGGCTCAGACGTCTGGCAACTCGTGCGGTCGATCTGTAGGGGTTGCCGGTCCCGTTGTCGGCCGGTCGGTTGCTCTTCAGGACTCCTCGGATCGATCCCACGACCGGTCCCACAGAGATTTTTCATAGGAGGGATACGCGTTCTCAGGTGCCTTTCATAAGCCCCTGTTCTTCAGTGCTTTACGCCACATGACTCTGTCGCGGTAGGCGGGAGTCCGCCCTATCACTGCTACGAGTTCCATCCCCGCGGGTGCGGGGGTACGCGCATCGAGCTGCTCGCTCGAGTACTTGGTCCAGCCGGATCGGTGCGAAGGACGTCTGGTCCAGCGCCACGTTGACGTGCCGGCGGCTCGGTGCCGCCGTCCGGTACAAGTGTCCGTGCACTTTAGCTGTCTCCGACGCTCCGCAGCGCCAACATAGGGGCGTCAGGATACCGGGGGGCCACCGTTCCGGTGCCGCAGTCTGCGATCAGGTCGAGTCGCTCGAGCACGACCTGGCCGATGAGGACCTCGCTGTCGCGCGGTCCGACGATGCAGTCGGTGATCATGGCGCGGTTGCCGATCCGGACCGAGATCGGCCCCGCCACGGGCCGCTCGTCGCGCCGGTTGTCGGCGTAGGTGACGTGTGCCGTCCCCTGCTCCTGCAGACCCAGGCGCTCGACGACGTTCTCGGGCAGCAGCAGCGTCACGGCGCCGGTGTCGATGATGCCCTCGACGGTCGCCCGGCGGATGGCCGCCTCGGTGCCGTGCCCGCGCTCGAAGACGGCGCGGTCGCCGGCGTTCTCGATCTGCAGCTCGGTGCGGATTTCGCCCATGGGCTGCACCCTACCACGGGTTGGCGCCGCAGGCCCGCGCGGCTCTGGCCGCCGCCATCGCGTACCAGGCGCCGTTGGCGCGGGATCGAACCCCTCCGGCCCTACGGCCTCCCGGGGTCTTTCTGGGTCTTTCCCCACTTCTCCAGGACTCACTGTAAGTTATTGATTTATCACGCCTTCTCGTTCCGCACCGGACTCGGATCCACGTTCTGTCCCACAACGAGTCACCGCCGGTCTTGTTCTGGTGTGTTTCCCTGGAAGGACGCGCTTGCAGAGACTACGCACTCTGTCGCAGATCCCGGTCGGCTCGTCAATGGCGGCCGGCCGCATCGCAGGCCGCGATGCGGCCGGCATCTTCAAGCCAGATGTAACCGTCGCGCTTTTCGTCTTCGACCAGCTTCCCACCCACCATCAGCAGCGTATTCTCGTGGTAGCGCACGTTCACGCACGCCGTGAGACGCGTTCGCAAGCGGATCGAAGACGAGCACGCGGTGCCGTGCTCGATTACGCTCTCCCTCCCACACAGCCAGGAAGACCTCTCCAGCCTCGTTGGTAGCTCCCCATGACCAGCGAGCTCCGCGGCCAGATACCGAAAGAACTCCTGGAAACCCATCGTCCTCACCTTTCACACGGCCAGCAACTCCGGCGCCCTGCCGCCTCGCCATCCCGCCCGGCTGCCCGTACCTGCCGGAGCTGCGAGTTGCTCTGTGTGACGCAGTCGAACCGGACTGTCTGGGCCGCGGAGACGATGTACACCTCGGTTGTGTTCGACTGGCATCGAGCGATCAGCGAGATTGGCTCAGGAATGATGCCCCCGACCCCTTCGGCCGCGTTGAGTACGGCGACAACGGTCGTCGAGTCGTCAAGCGGATTCGTGGATCGGCTAACGCGCCACCCGCCAGTTTCCGGTTCTGGTTCTGGTTCCGGTTCCGGTGCCGCCGGTTCCGTTTCGATTGTCTCGGTTGATCGATCCTCGGGTGCCGACGCTCCACACCCGACCGCAAAGATGAGTCCAACGGCGATGATCCCCGTCACGATCCCTGAGCGCATTGGTCTTCCTCCGTTGTCCGCGACAGCGTAGAACGAGATTCGCACGGCAGGTCCAACCCAGCTGCTCTGAGCCGTCGGTCTGTTCTTCTGCGCGGTGCCGGCGTTAGGCTGCGTCTCGGTGGCGGCGGCCGGCGAGGAAGCCCTTGAGCTTCGCCCTGCGCTCGCGGTTGTCGGCCGCTGTTGCTTGATGATCCCAGGAGCCTGGACGCAAGAGGAGGGGAACACCATGTCTGGGTTCCTGGAGCGCAACCAGCGGTCGACGCACGATGTCGACGGAAAGATCGTCAGCGAGAAGCGCGGCATAACCGAAGCAGCGCAGCGGATCGCCGAGAAGCACGACCTGCCGGCGAACTGGCTGAACGAGAACGCGACGCTGTTCATACCGCACAAGGAAGACAGCCAAGCCGTTTTCTTGATGCGGTGGACCGTCTTCCGTAAGTAGTCGTCCGCGGAGATCATCTGATCTGCTTGGGCCGCGATTGCCTCGGCGTAGATCACGCTGTCGATGACGCTCAGGTAGACCAGCCCCAACCAGAACGGGTTGTCTTCCTTCTCCTGACGCGCGTTTTCGGTGGACAACCTCGGCGCCGGTCTTACCGTCCGCGCAATTGACCGCCCGCGCGCGGCGGTGGCGGATCGATTCTCGGCCGCGGTGGCGGCGCGGCCGTCTCGCGCGCGATGCTCCTC
Organism: Vicinamibacterales bacterium; assembly: GCA_965222905.1. GTDB lineage: Bacteria > Acidobacteriota > Vicinamibacteria > Vicinamibacterales > UBA8438 > WTFV01. The sequence goes on from OZ244976.1 coordinate 3,476,752, forward strand.
TTCGTTTGCTCCACGAGGTTCGGTACTCGCTGTTCCGCGTCTTCCACCAGCGCCCGCACCGGGGCTTCGAGCTGCGTCCAGGTTTTCAGGGGGTCCAGTTTCCTGGCGCCCGGGACCGGGTACAGGGCTTCGCCGGTGTATCTGGTCAGCTCTTTCAGCTCGGCGTCGTCCATTCTTCTCGGAAGTTCTCCTGCAGCGGCGTTGGCCTGGGTCCACAGTTGGTCGAGTTCGTGTCGGTGCTCGACCCGTTGCCCGCCGGCCACGATGACCGCTTTGAGTGCCCGTTCCGCGGCGTCGGCAAGTGATTCGCACTTGTCGTCGTCTTCCTCGTCTCTCTCGAAGCGCTTCAGGCGGCTGCGCGCCTTCTCGACCCATTCGACCGCTTTGTCCGGGTCGTACCGCGTTCGTTTGACCATTTCCTCTCCTGCTGGGAGGACCCGCTCCGGATCCCTGGCGTAGACGGTTCGTCCCTCTCCGAGGGCGATTCCCTCCAGGTACGCCGCGCTGTACCGGTACCGATCCGCGCTCGCGCGGTCGGTGACGAAGACATCGACTTCGTCGCCGGTCCTTGCGCAGGTGCGCCTTCCATCGGCGTGCCGCCGGGGGTCGCCGATTACCAGGAGGTCGATGTCGCTCTCGGGCCCTGCGGTTCCCTTCGCGACTGACCCGAACAGGACGATCTGCTCTGGATTGGTGGCGGCGACGACCTCGTCGACCGCGGCGCTGACACGTTGCTCGAGCGTCATGTTGTCCATGGTAGGCCATTCCGCGGCGGTCGGCCTGACCGCGCGGGGCGGCCCACCGATTCCGCCGAGGACGCATCCGCCGGCCGGATCGATTCCCGCTTCTACGAACCGGGCCGTAAGTTGTTGATCCCGATCCGCATGGCTGATCCGCCGATTGCGCCAGTCTCGTGGGGCAGCGGGTCCCGCTACTGCCGTGTCGACGAGCGCCTGCACTACTGCATGCAGTTCCGGGTACTCGGCCTGCAACTCAGGCCGTTGGCACAACGGCGGGAGCGCTTGCACGCTGAGGTTCTCGTGTCTGTCCATGGTTGCCGGATCAGAGTCTGGTGGCATTCGCCACGAGCGGCGGCCTCGGGCGACTCGGACCGCTGCTCCGCGCTCCTCGTCGTCACTTGAGCTTGAAGAGCGGGTAGTCCGGATGTCGCGGCGTCACCGTCTGGTTGGCGCAGTCGGCGATCAGGTCCAGTCGCTCAAGCACGACCTGGCCGATCAGCGGCTCGCTCAGCGGCGGGCCGACGATGACTCGGTGACCATCGTGCGGCTTCCGATCCCAACCGAGACGGGGCCGGCCAGGGGGCGCGGTACTCCGGCGGCTCGGCGGCCGGGCCGGAGAGCGACGCGATCGTCGCCACGAAGTCACGCTTGCCCAGGCGGCCGACCTCGACCTCGCTCGACCCGCTCCGGGGCCACGGGTCGAGAGCGCCGGCGGTGACGGTCTCGCAGCTCCACTCGCCGTCGAGGTAGCGGTGCACGTCCGCCCGTTCCGGCGCTGACGGCGCGACCCGGCGCACGTGATTGCACTTGGAGGCAGCGCCGAACGATGTTATCGTCGGGAAAACGGCGCACAACCCATGAGTACCGACACCAAAGCCATCATCGGAACCATCGTCGTAGCGAACGTCTCCCTCGGCGGGTTGCTCTCCGCGCAGTTCGCCGGCTTCAACACCCGCATCGACGACCTGCGTACAGCGATCGCCACCGTCAAGGCCGACCACTCCGCCGACAACGCCGATATCCGCACCGACCTCCGCCGCATGGACGACCGCCTGCGAGCCGTCGAGATCGCCTTCGGCAAGGTCGACCAGCGCCTCGAGACGTTTCCGCGGAGACGCGGCCGGCTGGAGCCGGCGGGCGGGCGAGCGTTCCGTTGGAGCCGCGGCGGAACTTCGGCGGGCGATGCGCGTCGGCTCCCCGTTCTTGCCGCGTGGTGAGCGGCGATGGTCTCCGGCGTGCCCTCGGCGACGAGGGCTGGAGGCCGGTGGTCGGTTCGTCCATGACGTAGACGTTGCCGGTGCGGGTCAGTTCGGAGGCGAGCTTGCCGGAGAGGTTCGACGCCGGCATCGCCGAACTGCGGACTGAGATCACCGCTCTGGAATCGAGAATCTACCGCGCAATGCTCGTTCAGGCCGGGGGCCATCGTCGGCGCGCTGGTCGGCATCGCTGGAATCGCTGTAGTGGGTAAAGCTCTGCCCCCCAGCGTCGAGCTCGACGGGTTTCGTCTCTCCCGTCACCTTCACTCGGGCGCAAGACGCGTGCCAGGCATTCCAAGACTGTAAGACAGGCCGCGCTTCCGGCTGCCCGAGCGCGACTTGTTGCGCCGAAGGGGCACGAATCGTCCACGGAGGAGGACAATCCTGGTGGACGCGGCCTGAGCGTGCTGCCGAGCGCCTCGTCGACCACAACGCGCGAGGCGAGGACGCGCCGAAGGTGATCGCGAAGCGTCGCCCCGGCAGTGGCATCAAGCAGCAGCAGCTCAACGGGGCCGTGCGGCCGGCCCCGCCATCACGATCGTCGCGGGGGGCCAACATCCGCGCAGGCGAGAAGTGCCGCCTGCTTTTTAATCCGACGGTCGGCGGGGTGACGGGAACAAATCCTCGATACGGCAACCGAAGTAGGCGGCCAACTTCCAGGCGTTCTTGACGGTAATGGTGCGATAACGCCCGCGGGCGACATCGCTGACGTAGGGCTGCGTCAGGCCGAGCGCCTTCGCGACGGTCGCCTGCGTCACTCCTGCCAGGGCCATGGCCTTCGCCACGCGGTTGGAACCCGGTTCCGAGCGAAGGAACGCGAGCTGCTGCTCGGTGAGCATCTCGAATGGAATTATACGTGTGAGACCTTCGCCACGTTCTCGACCGCATGACGGGGCGGGGCCAACGGAGACTGCGGCCGTCAAGGCCTGGAGAGCATGCGGTTCCGGCTCGGCGATCGGTGTCACCGCTCGTCGTCGAGCCTGACTCGGGCTCCCGGGCCAGGAACAGCCGGCCCACGTACGTCACTCCCGTGCAGGCGCTGCCGCCACCCCACCCCGCGGGATGAAAGCCAGCCAGACCCGATGTCCATCATGCTGGAGGCAGGGCGTGGCGGAGTGAAGCGGAGGCGGCGAGGGCGCCGCAGGGCTTGGCGCCGCCGGCGCCGGATCCCCGGCATCCCGAGGCGGTGCTGGATACGGTGCCGCGGGCGGCTGCATTCGGACACCTGCCGTCAACTTCCTGCGGCCTCACGAGTTCGTCCCCGTCACCCGGACGCGGCGACGAACCCGGCAGCAGTCGGCCGCGTATCCCATGTTCCCTCGAACGACGCTCCGTCCCCCTGCTGGTAGAAGCCGCTGAACCAGATGCAGGGCCGTCCGGGCGTCGTTTCGCCCTGCGCTCCCCGCGTTGCGGACCGCGTCCGCAGCGTAATCCCCAGGATTCCGCAGATGGTCTGGAAGTCGTCGAAGACCGCCTCGTACCAGTGCGCGTCGTTGTTGAGGAGCACGTCGAGTGCCTTCAGTTGGCTGGCTGGATCCGGACCTGCAGTTGGTGCCACGCGACCTCCCCGCTGTCGATCAGTTCGAGGAGGCGGTCGTTGTTGCGGGCGCTGGCGATCACTGCGCGGCAGGGTTTGTTCGTGAGCCGCTGCATCAGCGCCGCGTAGCTTCGCGCCCGGTCGGCGTCGTGGAGGTCGCCGGTGCAGGACGCTTCGACCGCGAGGTAGGTCGTGTTTCCCTCCGCGTCCATGGCCTCTGCCATGATGTCGCTGGCGACGAAGCTCTTGATCTTGTCGTCCCGCAGGTCGGCTCCGTTGTCTCTGGCGACGCGCCTGAGTTCGACTCCCGGAATAATCCGTCGGTACTCGAGATCGAGTTCGTCGGCGATGACTGCGATGTTGGCGCGGGCCTTCGTTTCGGCGTGGGCGCCTTTCAGGGTGCCCACGTCGTTTTTCAGGGTGCCCACGTCGGCGGCCAGGCGGTCGAGTCGTCTGGTTGTCGTCGCCTTGAACGCCGCGAGTTCCTGCGCCAGGACGTCGAGTCGCTTGTTCGTCGCTGCCAGGTCCTGCGTCAGGAGGTCGAGTCGCCTGGTCGTCTCGGCGGCGAATTTCGCGAACAGGGCGGGCAGTTCGAGCAGCTCCTCTCCGAGGAGCTGTTGGCGCAGCGCGGTGCGCCATTCCGGGTGCCGCTGGAGTGCGGTCAGGATGTCCTGCAAGCTCCGCACCGGGACATCGGGTGGTGCTGTCGTGGCCATCGTCTCTCCCTCATTCTACGCAGCGTACGCGCTGTTGGGAATCCGTGCTCGCGCGGATTTTCGTGCCTTTGACAAGGTGCTCTTCATCGCCGACGGCGCGCCCTGGATCTGGCGACGCCTCCAGCGCCTCATCGCCGCGCTCGGGCTCTGGCCGACACAGGTGCTGGGGCTGATCGACTTCTATACGGCCCTGCGGGAGCTGTGCCGCGGGCGCACGGCCGGCAAGATCCGCACGCACCTCAACTACTTCCTGAAGAACCGTCATCGTTTCGCCTACACCACAATGGTCGGGCTCGGGCTTCCGCGGGGCAGCGGCGCCGTCGAAAGCGCCATCCGTCGCGTCATCAATCTCCGCATCAAGGGCGCATCCATCTATTGGCTACCGGAGAGCGTCGACGCGATTCTTCTCCTGCGGTCTTTCTATAAGTCCGGCAGATGGAACTGTTTGCAGCGGATGGCCATGACGCCGGTGGGTGTCAGCGCGTGACCGGGAAATCGGGAATGCGCCCGTTCAGATCCGTCACCACCGGCTGGTAGCCGCTGGCCAGCTCCCCGTCGATGACGTGGGTGACGAAGCGCGGCTTGACCGCCCGTTCCGGCGCTGACGCCACGATCCGTGCACGTGATCTCACTTGGCGGCAGCGCCGAACGCTGATATCGTCGGGGAAACGGCGCAACCCATGAGCAACGACACCAAAGCAATCATCGGAACCATCGTCGCAGCGGCCGTCTCCCTCGGCGGACTGCTCTCCGTGCAGTTCGCTGGCGTGAACACCCGCATCGACGACCTGCGCACCGAACTCATCGACCGAATCGACACCGTAAAGGCCGACCTCTCCAATGAGATCGCGACCGTAAAGGCCGACCTCTCCGCCGACAACGCCGATATCCGCACCGACCTGCGTCGCATGGACGACCGCCTGCGAGCCGTCGAGATCGCCTTCGGCAAGGTCGACCAGCGTCTGGAGACGCTGGAACGGCTCCACCGGCCCGCACCCGAGCCTGGCGCGTCAGGGAACTGAGGACCACCGGCCGGCGCCGGTGGCCCGCGAGGCCGTCTCGGTGCTCCGCGTTGCGCGGCTTGCGCCGATCATGGCGAACCGCGTTCTCTCTCATCCGGACTCGAGTGTCGCGAGCCGCTGGTCGATTTCGCGAAGCCCTGCTCGACCGTTCGCATCCGATCGTCGAGCCGCTGGTAGTCCTCGCGCATGTCTTCGCGCAGCGCCTCGATCCGGCTGCCGAGGTTCACGAAGAGGGTCGTGATCAGGACGGCCAATCCGATTGCCGTCGTCAGGACCGTTCCGATCGTCGATCGGAGGATGATCTTCGTCTCGTTCGTCACCGTGTCGAATCTACTCCTTGCGTCGGCCACCGCGGCGCGCACGCGGGACTCGTACAAACAGTTGTTTCGGGAGTGGACCGAGGACTGGGTCGAAGAAGGCCGCGAGCAGGGGATCGCGCAGGGCCGCGCCGAAGAACGGGCGCTGTTGTGCCGGCAGGCGGCGCGGAAGTTCGACGCAGCCACAGCGCGCCGGCTGGCCGCCGCGCTGGAGGACGTTGCCGACGCGGGCTGAGGAGCCACCCCCTCTTCCCGTCTGTTCCCGGAAATCCCTGGAAAACAGCGCGAAGCTGGCGTATTCGGCGACGGCGCTCGCGTTGCGGAACCATCGCGACTCGCCGGCCAGAGCCGCGAAGTTCGGGTACAGCGCCGGGTCGATTCGGCCGTCGGCGTCGAGCAGGGAGATGAGCGGCAACTGGTCGAAGATGACGACGACGACAGGGGGCGTGGGGCGGTCAGCGGTTCAAGCGGGTGGGCAGGAACCGGCTGGTGCCGGTCGGCGAGCCCTGGACTCCCGATCCCCGTCCAGCCAAGCCCTCGGCCGCGAGCCTGTCCCGGCTGCTGACGAGGGTTCGTCGTCACTGCGGACACTTCACGAGCGCGACTGTCAGAAATGGAATTACTTCCGACTCGTCGGGGAATAGATCCGACTGGCCGGTTTAGTTCGTTCCCCAGTGTCGGAGCCCCAGCTCCGTCCGGTGGTCAGCACGTGCCGCTCCCAGCCCGGGTTCTCGTACCAGGCCAGCTCTTCGATCCGCGTGGACAGGCCGATGACGTCCGGCCGCCCGTCGCGATTCAGATCCGTCACCACCGGCTGGTAGCCGCTGGCCAGCTCCCCGTCGATGACGTGGGTGACGAAGCGCGGCTTGACCGCCCGTTCCGGCGCTGACGCCACGATCCACGCACGTGATCTCACTTGGCGGCAGCGCCGAACGGTGATATCGTCGGGAAAACGGCGCAACCCATGAGCAACGACACCAAAGCAATCATCGGAACCATCGTCGCAGCGGCCGTCGCCCTCGGTGGACTGCTCTCCGCGCAGTTTGCCGGCGTGAACACCCGCATCGACGACGTGAACATCCGCATCGACGACCTGCGCACCGAACTCATCGACCGAATCGACACCGCAAAGGCCGACCTCTCCAATGAGATCGCGACCGTAAAGGCCGACCTCTCCGCCGACAACGCCGATATCCGCACCGACCTGCGTCGCATGGACGACCGCCTGCGAGCCGTCGAGATCGCCTTCGGCAAGGTCGACCAGCGCCTCGAGACCCTGGAACGGCTGCACCGCCCGGCCGGCGCATCAGGGAACTGACTCCGCTCGTTTTCTTCTGCCTCGGCGTCTCGCGCCTGCTGGTGCTGGCCGTCCCGGCGGCGGTGGCAGGGTCGTACGTGGTCGCGATCCACGCCTTCTCGCAGACCCTGGTCGCGGTGCTGCTGGTCGCCATGGCGGCGGTCTGGACGACGGGCGGGGAATAGATCCGACTGGCCGGTTTCGTTCCCTTTGTCGGGGGGGTGGGCTTAGCGGATGGCCAGGACTGGCCCTTCCGGATGGCGCGGCGCCAGCGTCCGGTTTCTGCAGTCCGAGGTACACGGCTCCGCGGTCGTCCCTGTTTTCCAGCGTCACGCTGGCTCGAATCTCTCCCATCGTCATCGTCCGGCGAGCTCCCTTGCGACGCTACCGGCGGAGCGTGGCCGTTGGTGTGGAGAGTCGACCGGGCTCTGCGCTTGGCGGCTATTCGGGAGGTTCTGCTGCCGGTATGATCACGCGCTCGAGCGTCAGCAGCCGCTGGTCGACCTTGCCGAAGGCGATCTCTACGTTTCGCAGCCGCGTACGCATATCGCGAATGTCGGTCTTGACGTCGTCGATCTGGCCCGTCAGATCGCCTCGCAGGTCGTCGATCTGGCCCGTCAGATCGCCTCGCAGGTCGTCGATCTGGCCCGTCAGATCGCCGCGCAGGTCGTCGATTCGCAGGTTCTGGTTCATCACGAGGCCGATGAGCAACGCCCCGAGCGCTACCCCCGTGCCGATGATCGTGACCACGATTGTTCTGCTCTCGCTCATGGGCCCCGCTTCAACTCTCCGATCCTATCACTCGTCCAATCCGGGCGGGAACGGCCGCCTCGTGGACTTTCGGTGGTCGCCGCCGCCCAGGGATGTTGCCGCGGTGCCTCCCGGCCACCAGATCGCCTGGCGCATTCGGCCAGGTGCTGCGTCCCGCAGTTCATTGTGGGCGGGTATCGGGACCTCCGATCGCAGTTCGCCAACCTCACGCGCGAAGCTGTCAGCGGTCTCGTAGAGCTGACGAACGGGACGACCGCTCCAGGCCGGGTCGAGCACGTTCGCGCCATCGGTGGTCCACGGCAGCCGGACGCCCAGCGCGACCGCCAGCGTGGGAAGAATGTCGATGGTCTCTACATTGGTATCCACGGTCTCGCCCTGGCGGTGGCCTGGGCTCCGTGCCGTGCGGGCCATGCCGGGTCGCCATCGTCGGTTCAGGCGATCCAGCCGTCTTCGGCGCGGATGCCTACGTGATAGGCCAGAGCGAGCGGCACGCAGCCGCCGCAGGGTTGCTTGTTTCTCAGCTCCAACTCGGCGGGAGTCTTCGTCCAGTTGAGGAATGTCAGGTCCGCGTCGTACAGCGTCTCTTCTGCCGGGATTTCCCATTCCGTGCCGTGTTCGACCGTCCAGCGGTTGACTTCAATGTGGTCGATGCTCCGTAGGTCGCTCGTCAGCAGCAGCTTGGCGCCGACCGCCATGCTTTCGCTCACGACTGCCGCGTCCCCGAGGTCGGGAATGTCTTCCGGGTCGGTGTTCGGGAAACAGGCCGGGTCGATGACTGTCCGTATCCGTTCGGCCAGTTCCTCCTGTTCCGGGGTCAGCGTGACGATGCGGTACGGGCTCTTCCCGTCAGCCCACATCTCTCCCCACCAAGCCTGTTGCCGCAGCTCGTTCTGGCGCCGCTTCGTTAGTGTCTCAGTTTGAAATCCCGGCTTCCCGTCGAGCGGCTTTCAGTTCTCTCGCCCCGGCCTCTGCTCTCGCCGCTTTCAGCCACTCCTGCTGATCCGGATTCTGGCTTGCCCACACGCTCAACGCGTGAGCGCATCCCTCCAGAAAGCCTTTCGGCCCATAGTCGGATTCTGTGGCGTAGTCTCGCGGTATACCCTGTTCGTCGCGGACTTGCAGTCCAGCCTTAGTCCGTGCTTCCTTGTCGATCAGCCATCGCACGGACTCCTCGTGTCCCGACAAGTTGTTGAGTACTTTCCGTTGGTGTTCGACGAAGTCGCCATTCATAATCTACCCCCGATTCGCACTGGAGAGCACTTCGCACAGATGCGTTGGCCGAGATCGGCGTCGGTCATGCGTGCATCAGCGCTGGTGGGCCGTGATCCACGCCTGCTCTCCCTTCTGCGTCTCTTCGAGCAATGCGCGCACTTCGGCTTGAGCCGTCTCCTTCTGCCTCTGATCCTTCGGCTACTGGTCGAAGGCGTCAGTCTCCGGTCCGTTACCCGGATCGCCGACTGTTCCATCAACACAGCAACGAAGCTGCTGGTGGATGCCGGCAACGCATGCGCCGCGTACCACGATGATCACGTGCGCGATCTCCGGCTCACTCGCCGAATCCAGGTGGACGAGATCTGGGCGTTCATCTACGCAAAGGAGAAGAACGTCCGGTACGCGAAGAAGGCCCCGCCCGGCGCGGGCGACGCGTGGACGTGGACAGCACTGGACGCTGACAACAAGCTGATGGTGTCGTGGTTGACCGGGCCGCGGGACCAGGGCTAGGCGTACGAGCTGATGATGGATCTCTCGGAGCGGGTCAAGAACCGGATCCAACTGACGTCGGATGGTCTGGCCTCGTATCTGCCCGCGGTCGAAGACGTGTTCGGCGCCGACGTCGACTTCGCGCAGATGGTCAAGTTGTTCGGCAAGGCGAAGGACACGGACGAGAACACGACGGCAGCGCGCTACAGCCCGCCGACGTGCACCGGCGTCCGCGTGACCAGAGTTACCGGCCAGCCGAACCCCGCCCACATCAACACGGCGTACGTGGAGCGGTCGAACCTGACGATCCGGATGGGCGTCCGGCGGTTCACCCGGCTGACCAACGCGTTCTCGAAGAAACTGGAAAACCACGCGCACCACGTGGCCTTGATGCTGACGTACTACAACTTCTGCCGGATCCACAAGACGTTGCGGATGACGCCGGCCATGGCGGCCGGGCTCACGGGCGAGCTGCGCGACGTCGACTGGATCGCGGGACTGGTGGAGGCCCGCGACCCGGCGCCCGGGCTGAGAGGGCCGTACAAGCCACGGACCCGGAGACGGAGGGATGCCCGGACCCCCTGATGGACAGGGCGGATCGATGGTATATTCGGGGCGGAGGGAGGGAGCACGATGCAGACGGAACCGCCAGTCGCCGAGCCGGATGGCAGTGCGCACCATGACGGTGTGCTGCTGATCCGCCGCGCAAGGCGCACATCGAGGTCTTCATGGCTAACTTGACGGCGAAGGTCAAGTGGGGCGCGTCGGAGCCGATCCGACCAGCGAATGTCGTGGTCGTGCAGGGCATCGAAGACGAGGTCATTCTCTCGTTCGGGTGCGTCGCTCCGCATATAGCGATGGCGATGATGAACGAGGAGCAGGCTGAGGAGTTCGCCAAGGAGCATTCCCTGGCCATCGAGCATGGAACGCGGTTCATCCTGCCGGCGCGGGTCGCAACGATCCTGATGAAGAGCCTGAAGGCGAATCTCGACGCCTACAACAAGACGCGGGGAGACGATGTCGACAGCGCCAGTGAAGCCCCATCAGCGTGAGCCCACGACGTACCGCTGCTGGTCGAATCCTCTGGTGGGTGAAGAGCGGCACAAACCACTCACCTACTATCATATGGGTTACGCTGTGCTCCTGTCGGTACAGATAGTTGAGGTTCCGACGAGCCGTTACCGTCCAGACGCGCCGGTAGCGGGGATCGACCACGTTGACACTGTCGCCGCCGCCGTCTTCGCGCTGGGCGAGCTTGGTCTGAACCAGACCGCCAAGCGGGTGGCCTCTCTGATTGGCATCCAGCGCGACAGCCCGGATGAGCCCGAAGTCAATCTGGACTCTCTGAAGCGTCTGGTGCGCACCATGCAGAGCAATCCGGGCTGGGGCGAGCCATTGCTCGCGGTCCGGGACGACGGCTCTGTGCATGCAGAGTGGCCATGCTGCGACGACGGCAGGGTCGCCATGGCATTTTTGCCGAACGAGCGGGTCGCCTATTCTGCACTGTCAGCCCCGGCCGACGCCGATAAGGACGTCCTGAACGTCGGTGGGTACCACCACGAGGAAGAGGCCCTGACGACACTCCGCTGGTTCACCAGTCGGATCTCGGCGCGATGACCGGCTTGGCCACAGACAGCATCCAGCCCGGGGACTCGATCCCGGACACCGATCACGTCACGCACTACTGCCGCCCGTTTGTTTATCCGGACGGCCAGTTCGCGGCAGCGGCTTTCCTGCCTCGGGCGGCCGAGCCGTACCTCTCACTCAACTGGATCGAGTTCTTCCGGGCCGCCGAGGATCCTATCGAGTGCATCCGATGCGCGCTGGGCAAAAAGCTCGGCCTCAGCTCGTCAGGGTGCATTGCGCAGTTCAAATGTCGGGGAGGCCAAACGGGCTTTTCAAAGGATGAACGTGATCAGTGGCGTCGATGCCGCCAGGGCGCGACCGGCACTGTCGATCACGTACGAGCCGGAGCTGGAGGAACCGGAGGATCTGTCGCACGCCGGCGCACGTCCCTCTTCCAACCAGCCCCGGCACTCGGAACTCAACGAGCGCATGGCCGCTGCGATTCGATCCGTTGTGAGCCGGCGATACCCGCCCCGGCATCCGTCAAACACTCCGTAACACCCGTGGGATACTCCCCGGCGTCGAGTTCGGCCCGGACCCGGAGCCCGGTTGCCGTCCGGACGTTCCCGATGCGGTCGACGATGGTCTCATACGTCGTCAGCGGGGTGCCGCGCCCATCTGATGCCACCAGTGCCGAATCGACGCCACCAGCACGGACCGGTGGCCCTTTGCTGCGACCCGGCGGATTTCAAACTGAGACACTACCGCCGCTTCGGCAACCTTGATCCGCCGGCCTTTAGGACACTGCGCGAAACTAGTTTGCCATCTGCTGGGTTGCTGGTCATACTGGAGGTATGAAGCGAGACATCGAGCTGGAAGCGACCCTGGTTGCGAAGTATGCCGTGGTCGCGCCCGTGTTGGACGAGCGCAGTCGCCGCCGGTGGGCGGCGGCCGAGTCGCTCGCCATCGGCTACGGCGGCGACGCGGTGGTTTCGTCGGCCACCGGTGTGGCTCGGGAGACGATTCGCAAGGGGCGCCGGGAGATTGCCCGCGACGAGGCGCCGACGGACCGCATTCGACGCCCTGGCGGCGGACGGCCCCGCATCCAGCAGGATCAACCCGGCATCCAGGCCGCGCTCCAAGCGCTGGTGGATCCGCTCACGCGCGGCGACCCGACCTCGCCGCTGCGCTGGACGTGCAAGAGTCGCGCGAAGCTGGCGGCGGCGCTGACCGAGCAGGGGTGGCGGGTGAGTTCGACCACTGTGGGCCGGCTGCTGCACCGCCTGGGCTACCGGCTGCAATCGCCGCGCAAACGGCAGGAAGGCGCCACGCATCCGGACCGCAACGCGCAGTTCGAGCACATCAACCAGACCGCGGACGAGCATCTGACCGCCGGCCAGCCGGTGATCTCGGTCGACACGAAGAAGAAGGAGCTGGTCGGGAACTTCAAGAACGGCGGGCGGGAATGGCAGCCGAAGGGCACGCCGCCGGCGGTGCTGGTGCATGATTTCCCGACCGACGCCGAGGGCAAGGCGATTCCGTACGGCGTCTACGACATGGCGCGCAACGAAGCCTGGGTGAGCGTGGGCTGGGACCACGACACACCGGCGTTCGCGGTGGCGTCGATTCGACACTGGTGGCATCAGATGGGTTGCGGCGCCTACCCCGAGGCCACGACCCTGTTCATCACGGCCGATGCGGGCGGGAGCAACGGGTATCGGTTGCGCGCCTGGAAGCATGAGCTTCAACAGTTGGCCGACGAGACCGGACTGACCATCGAGGTGAGTCATTTTCCACCCGGCACCAGCAAGTGGAACAAGATCGAGCACCGGCTCTTCTGTCACATCACGGCGAACTGGCGCGGCACCCCGCTGACGACGTACGAGACCATCGTCGACCGCATCGGGAACGTCCGGACGGCAACCGGGCTCCGGGTCCGGGCCGAACTCGACGCCGGGGAATATCCCACAGGCGTTACGGTGACCAAGGAACAGATGGACGCACTCGCGCTGGTCCCCGATGCGTTTCACGGGGAATGGAATTACAAACTGTTACCCCGATCAAGTTGAAGACTTTATATCGATCACTGTCCTTAGCCTGTACAGGCGCTTGGCCAGCTCTTCGATCTCGTCGTCCGTCGCGCCCGTTCCGAGTTGCCGAGCAGCACCCTGCCGAAGTGTCGCGCGCAGGCTGCGTTCTCCTCTTATCGTTGCCCCCTGCATTCCCTTCCCCCCTGGGCCGGTCCTGCGCCCACTCTCATTCTGTGCGCTTGCCCGTCTCGCCGCAAGCGTGACTCCCTGGACAGGATTGCTGTGCAATCTGCCGATCTGGCCACAATTCCTGTGCCACTGTGTGGCGTCTTCCCCCTCTATACAGCGGCTCCCCGGCCAGGATTCCTATGTTTCCGCGGCGGATTTCTTGTGGAAGCACACCGGGTTGCGGTCGCGCCGTCCCGCGAGGAAGCCCTCCAGCGCCCCTTCGAGCTTTGCCATCCGTTCGCGGTTCCGTAGCATCAGGCCTGCTATGGCGATCTGGCATGGAGCCTTGGGCGCCCGGCCCGGGGTATCGCCGGGCCCCGTCTTCGAATCGCTTGCGCCGCACGTCTCCGTTGCGGTGCGCCGCCCGATACCTGTGCTCGGTAAGCGATGTGAGCGAGCGAGGCGGGCGCGGATCGGCAGCGGTGCCGGCACCTCCTTGCGCGACCGAGTCCGCCGACTGTGTCCGCCCGCCGGGCGCTGCATCGTTCGGCGTTCCCGCGCCACGGCCTGTTCCCGGTCAGGCGGCACGCACTCATGGTGTGTGCGCCGCTCGGCCGGGGTGGACTGCTCGCGGGTCTCGTTGCGTCCACCGCCAGCCGCGGAAGCGCGATCGCCGTGATCTGACCGTCCGCCTGCGAGATCGGTCGGCCCATCCGGCGCCGGGCGGCTGCGATCCCGGCATACGCGCGCGCGGCGCCGCTGTCGAAGGGCAGGACACGGTTTGCAAAGCCCGTTCGCAACATCCGTTCGAGCCCCGCCGTCAGACCGTCCCGGCGGACACCACATTCGTATCGAGCACGACCATCGCCGCCTTCTCAATCGAACTTCGGAGGCTCGCGCATCGGTTCACGCGGCGGCAGTTCGAGTTCTGCTCCGCCGAAGGGAGCAAAGCACTCGCGAACGAAACTTGCCAAGTTCTCGGGTTCGGGCAGCGTCTAACGCTGGAGCGCGGGGCACCGGCACGGCGAGTTGCGACGAGATCGAATTCGCCAAGGTCGACCAACGGTTGGTGACACTCGAGCGAGCAATCATCCCCGCCGCCGACAGCAACGAGTAGATCGGGATCAGCGGAGCGGACACAGGCGGTCGAGGCGCGGCTATGCCAGCGTTTCGTCCACGAGGTCCGCGACCCGCTCGGCGATGGCCAAAGACGCGGTCAGTCCGGGCGAGTCGATTCCCGCGGCCTGCACGAGCCGGGGTTGCCGCCGATCACGGCGGATCAGGAAGTCCGAGAAGGTCCGTTCGGCCGGGGCGCCGCGCGCCCGGATACCGCTGCCCCCGGGGCGGAGCTGATGCAGCTCGAGGCCGGGCAAAAGCCGCCGGGCCGCCGCGTGAAACGTGGCGAGCGGCTCGCGGTTCGATTCGTAGTCGTCCTTGCGCGCCTGGTAGCGGGCGGTCGGGCCCAGCGTTACGCTGCCCCACGTGGTTCGGGTCAGGTGCACGCCGAGACCGTGGCCGCTCGGGTCCGGCAGCGGATAGACCGGGCCGTTCACGAGATGCCGCGCCGCCGGCACCAGTTCCGCGTAGTCGCCGCGGACCGGGTGGATCGTGAAGGTCTCGCCGCCGAGCGCGGCGGAGACGTCGTCGGCGTGGAGGCCCGCCGCGTTGACCACGGCGCGGGCGATGATCGTCTCGCGCGCGGTCCGGATCGCCAGGCCGTCGGGACGGGCGACACCGCCGTCGACGCCGGCGCCGGGCAGCAGCGCCACCTCGCGGGCCGCGGCCACCCGCGCCAGGGTGCGCACGTAGGCCTCGGCCTCCACGATGCCGCTCGACGGCGACCAGATGGCCGCCGCCGCCTCCACGTGCGGCTCGCGCCGGCGCACGAACGCACGGTCGACCAGCTCGAGGTCCGTCACCCCGTTGGCGTGTCCCCGCGTCACGAGCGCTTCGAGCGCCCCGATCCGGTCCGCGGCGGCGACGATCAGCTTGCCGCAACGCTCGCACGGTACGTCGTGCTCCTCGCAGAACGCGTAGAGCCGCTCGCATCCCTCGACGCAGAGGACGGCCTTCAGGGAATCCCGCGGGTAATAGATGCCGGCATGGACGACGCCGCTGTTGTGCGTGCTCGCTTCCAGCCCCGGGCGGGGCAGGCGTTCGAGCACGCACGTCGTGCGGCCGCGGGCCGCCACCGCGCACGCCGCGGCCAGTCCGACCACCCCGCCGCCCACGACGGCAACGTCTATCGCCGGGTCGCTCATCGCGGGCGATTCTAGCCCTGCCCGTGCCCCGGATGTCCGGGGCTGGACTGTAGTGAGCAGGAGGTCATCCGAACTCGTCCCGCAGTTCGAAGCCAAAGGTCATGGCAACCAGTTGAGTGTAGCCGTGCCACATCAACTGTGCGCCGGGCGGGTCGCGTTGGCGTCCGAGCCACCCGCCGAGGCGCCCGACCAGGCCGACAGCGTCGCCGAGGCGCGTCGGCGGCGGCAGCTTGCGTGAGCGGGCGAAGGTGGCGAGCACGCGCAACTCGCCATCGGAGAACAGCAGGTCGCCCGGCAGGTCGGGCACTTCGCGCCCGAGTTGGACCATCAACTGGATGCGCCACGCGATGACCATCTTGATGGCCATGGCGCGTTCGAGCCGCTCGGCCGTGTGGTGCTGCAACTCCTCGACCTTGCAGCCGGACTTGAGCACCCGGAAGTATTCTTCGATGCGCCAGCGCCGGACGTACCATTGCAGGATGCGCATGGCGTCGTCGGCGCTGCTCACGGGCAACGTGGTCAGCAGGAACCACTCCAGCGGCTCGACCGCGGGCGGTGGTTGTTCCTCGCGCACGTGGACGACCCACAGTGCGACCGGCTCGTCGCCGGGGCAGGGCAGCGGCACCTGCTGGTAGCGCAGCGTCACGTCGGCGACCCGCTCCGCCCGGCGGTCCTTGCGGGCCTGTTTGCTGGCCTTCACGCGCGCGCTCAGCCGCTGCACCTCGACCTTGGCGGCGCCTCGGGCCGGCGCGTTGCGCACCGTATCGAACAGACGGCGTGAGACCGTCTGCCCGTCGGGCGTCTTTTCCCTGCCGAGGACGCGGTCGGCCTTGGCGCGGACCAGCAGGTCGACCTGCTGGGCAGCCGCGCGGTGCTCGACGAACAGGTCGAGGAAATCGGCCTCGCGGTCCATCACGCACACCACGCGGGTCTCGGACAATTGTTCGGCTGCCTGCGCGCAGTCGCGCAGCCCCTCGATCCAACGGAACGACTTGCGCTCCTCGCGCGGCTTCGGGGGCGGCTCGCCTTCCGCCTCGGGATTCGGGGGCGCAGGCGCGTCGAAGGCGGCCCGCAGCACGCCCAACGCCAGCCCGTCGGGATTGACGGCCAAGGTCGTGTGCAACTCCAGGCCGCGCGCCACCGCCCCGGTCTGGTTCGAGCCGATGGCCCCCAGCCCCTGCGTCTGCCCGCGCCGGGTGAAGTTCAACCGGGTGCCGTCCTGGATGCACAGCACCGTGTCGTGCGCCTGCATCCGGCGCAGCGTCTGCTCGCGATGCGGCGCGAGGATGTTGTCGACCGTCACCGCACTGTCGGCGGGCTGGTCGATCAGCCGGTAATGGCCCTTGACCATCGCGCGGGCGCCGTGGGCGGCGCCGGTGATGGCGCGCATCGGAGACTCTGCCATTTGCTGCGCGCTCTGCACCAGCCGCGCGCTCAGACGCGCGTCGCCCAAACGCGCCCCGCCGAACTCGTGCTCCGCCCAGACCGCGGCGTCGAGACCGTCGCCAACCGCCAGCGGCGCCAAGACCGGTGCAGGCACTGCGAGGCGGGTGTGCCACGCCGGCTCCAACGCATACATATACACCGCCTTGCGCGTTTCCGGCGCCGCGTGCGTGCGATCCTGGCGACCGCGACCGCAGGTCTCACCCACCCGAACCCAGTTCGCCGCGCGCACGCTCGCCCCCGTCTGTTCGGTCTCGTCGACGAACGTCTCCAGCAGCCAGGGGCGATAGCCATACAGACCCTCGCAGTCGTCGCCGACCGTCCGGACGACCCGGCCCAGCACGTGCGAGGCCAGGTTGCGACACATAATGCCGGGGCGCACCAGCAGCCGGCACAGTCCCAACACCCGGTGCAGGTGCGCGCGCCGGCCCGCATCGTCCCACCCGACCCAGGCGTCGCGGGACCGCAGCCGCCGCGCACTCGCCGCAAACCCGACCCCGCCCAGCCAGCCATGCGCCGAACCCACCAGATACCGCAGTTGCGGGCCGACGAACGGACCAGCCCCGCGCGGGTGCTCGTACGCCATCAGCGTGTTCCAGACCTGCCGCTGCTCGTCGGTTTCCACCAGCTCCAGGGTCAGACCCACAACCTTGCCGACCGTGTCCGGCACGTCCACCGCCGGCGCCAGCGGGTGCGGGAGCACCCGCGCCCGGCCCCCACCACCGCGGGCACCTCGACCCGCAGGCAGCGAGACGTGGCCGGCCGCCTGCAGGTCGGACAACGCCCGGCAGCAGCTCGCGCGTTGCCACCGGCCCCGTCCGTCGCGGAAATCGAACGCTTCACAGACGCGATCAGCGACTTGGCCGAGGCTGCCGACACCCTGCGAAACCGCCCCGTCCAGCACGTCGCGCAGGCGGGCGAGGTTGTCCCGTAGAATACGTGAGACCTGATTCTGAATCTCCATGCCGGCCACCGTAGCGAAGTGGCGGCAGGAAGTCCAGCAAAAAATTATGGGCCACGGGCAGTTCTAGCCGGAAGGCGCGGCAGAGCATCTTCACGTCGTAGGCGTGCAGGTTGTAGGCTTGTGAGGAATACGTGTCGAAACGCGCCATCATCACGGGAATCACCGGGCAGGACGGTTCGTACCTGGCGGAGCTGCTGCTCGAGCGGGGCTACGAGGTGGTCGGAGCCACCCGCCGGCTCAGCGCGCCGAACCACTGGCGCATCGCCCATCTGCTCGACCGCATCGAGCTGCGGCCGGCCGACCTGCTCGATCAGTTGTCGCTCATCCGGCTCGTCGACGAGGTCCGGCCGCACGAGATCTACAACCTGGCCGCCATGTCGTTCGTGCCGGCGTCGTGGGACCAGCCGCTGCTGACCGGCGAGTACAACGCGCAGGGCGTCACGCGCGTCCTGGAGGCGATCCGGCAGGTCGACACGTCGATCCGCGTCTATCAGGCGTCGTCGAGCGAGATGTTCGGCAAGGTGCGCGAGACGCCGCAGACGGAGCTGACGCCGTTCTATCCGCGCAGCCCCTACGGCGTCTCGAAAGTCTTCGCACACTACATCACCGTGAACTACCGCGAGAGCTACGACCTGTTCGCCGTCTCCGGCATCCTCTTCAACCACGAGTCGCCGCGCCGCGGGCTGGAGTTCGTGACCCGCAAGGTTACCGACGGCGTGGCGCGGATCAAGGCGGGTCTCTGCGCCGCGCTCTCGCTCGGCAACCTGGACGCGCGGCGCGACTGGGGCTTCGCCGGCGATTACGTGCGGGCCATGTGGCTGATGCTGCAGCAGGACGCCGCGGACGACTACGTGATCGCCACCGGGGCCAGCCACTCGGTGCGCGAGCTGGTCGAGATAGCGTTCGCCCACGCCGGCCTCGACTGGCGCGAGCACGTGCGGACCGACCCGGCGCTGCTGCGGCCGGCCGAGGTGGACCATCTGATCGGCGACCCGGCGAAGGCGCGGGCCGAGCTGGACTGGCGCCCGAGCGTCGATTTCGAGGGACTGGTCCGGATGATGGTGGACGCGGACGTCGAGCGGCTCGAGGCATGCAGATCCTGAACGTCGCGACGGCCGTGCTCGCGGCGCAGCCGGGAAGGCCCGACGCCGAGGACGGCGGGGGCGCGCGCGTCGAGCGCTGGTTCCTCCGCGTGATGCTCGGCGTGAGCGCGGTGGCGTGGTCGTTGCTGCTGCTCGCGGAGCTCGGCTGGTTCCGGCTGGGCCTGGTGGCCTTCCTGGTCGCGGTCACGATGATCGGGTTCGGCCTGTGGAGCGTCCTCCGCGCGGTTCCGCCGGCGCCCGCCACGGCCGGCGGCGGGCTGCAGCCGGCGCTGGCGGCGGCTGCCGGGATCCTGCTGTGCGCCGCGCTGTTCCTCCCGCCGTACCACACCGAGATGGCCGCCGGCGACGCCACCGTCTATCTGAACTACGGCCGGCAGATCGCCCGCCACGGCGCGCTCGAGTTCGAGGATCCGCTGCTGCGCCAACTGTCGCCCGCCAGCCGTGCCGAGCTGTTCCTGAATCGGGTGCCCCGCGACATGACGGGCCGGTTTGCGCGATTCCCCGGCGGCTTCCTGATCGCCGACATCAACGATCCGACGGTCACCGCGGGCTTTTCCCCGCTGTTTCCGGTCCTGACCGCCCTGGGCCACGCCCTCGTCTCGCCGCAGGGGGCGCTCGTCGTGGCCCCCCTCTTCGCGACCCTGAGCCTGATCGGCCTGTGGTGCGTGGCGCGGCGGCTGGGCGGCGTGCGCGCCGCCTGGCTCGCGGCCGCGCTCACGGCCGTCTCGATGCTGCAGATCTGGTTCGCGAAGATCCCGCTGCCGGAGACGGTCGCGCAGTGTTTCGTGATGGCCGGCGTGCTCGCGTGGCTGGTGGCGACCGCGCGCGGCGCCCCGCGGTGGGCGTGCGCCGCGGGATGGTTCCTGGGCCTGGCCTGTTTCGCCAAGGTCGATCTCATCGTCCTGCTGAGCGTCTTCCTGCTGGCCGTCGTCGCCTTGCGGCTTCTCTCTCGCGCACGGCCGGACGGCCCGCCCCTGCTTCTGCCCCTGCTCGGGGCGTTCGGCCTCCTGGTGGCCCACAACCTCGGGCACTACCTCATTTTCGACTCTCACTACACGCCGTACGTGGCCTACCTGCTCCGGACGTCCGAGGTGCTCGGCCTGTTGCGGGACTCCGCGCCGCTGCAGGTGGGGGCGGCCCTGGCGGCGGGGCTGTTGATCGCGGCGGGCGTGGTCGGGCTCCGCCGGCCGGCGGAGCGGTGGCCCCGGCGGGTGTGGGGACTGGCCGCGGTGGGCGCGCTGGTCGTCTACGGCGCCGCCTACGTCACGGCGACCACGGGCCGGCTCGACGAAACGATCGTCTGGCTGAGCTGGTACTTCTCCTGGCCGGTGCTGGGGCTCGCCGCGCTGGGGCTCGCGGGGCTGGGACTCGCCCGGCGCGCCGCCGCCCCGCCGGGGCTGGTCTTCGCCGGCCTGCTCCTCGGCGTCGTCGGCCTGCAGTATCTGTACAACCCGCTGGAACCCGGCGTGCAGATCGGATCGATGCGGCGGTACGTGCCGGTCGTCCTCCCCCTCACGATGCTCTTCGCCGCCCTGACCGCCGTCGGGCTGCTGGCGCGCGTGCCCGCCGCCAGGTATCGGGCGGGGCTGACCCTGGCCGCCGGCGCGCTCCTCGTGGGACTCGTCGCGCGCCCGAGTCTCGCCGTGGTCGGCCAGCCGATGTGGGACGATCCCCTCGCGCCGGTGGCGCGGCTGTTCCCGGAGCGGGCGGTCGTGCTGATGAGTCCTGATCTGGCCGGCACGCACATCCCGACGTCGCTGGCCTACCTGCATGACGTGGACACCATCCTCGTCCAGCAGCGGAATCCCGACGCCGAGGTGCTGCGGCGCGTCATCGGCGACTGGCTGGCGCGCGGGCGCCCCGTGTTCCTCGTCGTCGGGCGGGACGAATTCTCGTTCCTCGCGGCGGATCTCGAGCTTGCGGCGATCGGCGGGACGCAGGTCGACCACCGCGCCCTGGAACGCACCCGCGGCCGGGTTCCGCAGGCGGTCGTGCGCCTGCCGATCCCGCTGCGGTTCTTCCAGGTCATGGGGACGATCGACCGGGACCGGCTGGACGTCGACGTCGGGACGCCCGCCGGGGCCCCCGCGCCCTGACCGGGCCACCCCTGATGCCCCCACCGGGAACGACCGAAACACCGGTTCGAGGTCCGTTGCGAATGCCCCTCGCGACTCGCTGTCGGCGCGCCCCGTCCCGCCGCGTGTGGCTTTGCCGTTGGCGCGCGACTTGTGCTATCGTCTGCACGCGCATGGGCTGGTCGCTGGCGGACGGCCCGGTGTCCCGGAGCGACTACCTGTGATCGCACATCATTTCGTCGGGGGCGGTACCCGATCCGAAGACCTGCGGGCGGCCGGAGACGCGGCGGCGGGCATGCTGGCCGCTGTGACTGCGCGGGTGCGGGCAGCCGGGCTCAACGTGGTGGCCGAGCAGTCGGTCCCCTTCCCCGGCGGCGGCGCCACGCTGGTCTGGGTGCTGGCCGAATCCCACGTGGTGATGCACCTCTGGCCTGAGCAGGACCGGGCCACCCTCGACCTCCACGTCTGCGACTACCGCGCCTCGAACGCCTGGAAGGCCGAGCGGCTGCGCGACGCGCTCGACACGCTCTGCTTCGCGCCCGGGTCGTCCGATTGGCGCGAGCTGGCGATTGCCGGCGGATCATCCGCGTCGCGGACGGCCGGTGCGTAGGGCGCCGATCGCAGCGGGCGACGCCGACAGCGAGGCGCGCTACCGAGGCTTCTGGACCGACGTCGGCACGAACTTCCCCGATCTGGGCGGCGCCCGCTCCACCGCGCAGTACCGCGAGGACGAGCAGTGGCTGCTGCGGACGTACCTCCCCGACCTGGCCGGCTGCCGGGTGCTCAAGACCGATCTCTGGGACGAGGCGCGGAACACCCGCATCCTCCGCTGGGCCGCCGGGCGCGGGGCGCACGCGTTCGGGGTCGACATCTCCGGCGCCATCGTCGCCGACGCCCGCGCCGGCTTCACGGCGGCGGGGCTCGCCCTGGGCGGCGTCCGCGGCGACGTTCGGACGCTGCCGTTCCGCTCCGGGAGCTTCGACGCGATCTACTCGATGGGGACCGTCGAGCACTTCGACGACACCGACGGCGCGCTGCGCGAGATCTTCCGCGTGCTGCGCCCCGGCGGCCGGGCCGTCATCGGCGTCCCGAACCGCCGCGACCCGTTCCTGCGCCCGGCCCTCGTGGCGGCGCTCTACCAGTTGGGCCTCTACGACTACGGCTTCGAGAAGTCGTACGCGCGCCCGGTCTTCCGCCGGATGCTCGAGCGGGCCGGCTTCACGGTGACCGCCGAGACCGGTATCCTGTTCATACCGGGCTGGCTGCGGATGCTCGATCTCGCCTGCCACACGTGGCTCCGGCCGCTCGCCCGCCTGACCGGGGCGCTGTGCGCGCCGTTCGACCGGGCCTCGCGCCGCTGGCCGTGGCTGCGGCGGCACGGGTACCTGCTGGCGACGGTGGCGGTGCGGCCGGCGTTGCCCGCGGAGGAGCCGGCCGGGGCGCGCGCGGCGGAACCGCCCGCCGGAGAAGGAGCGGCCTGATGGACGCAGCGAATACGTCGGCGCCGGCGACCGGGCCCGGGCCTTCGACCGCCGGGAAGCCGGCCGACCCCGCGCCGGCCGGACCGGCGTCGGACGGCATGCTCCGGTTCACGCTCGTGACCGGCGCCTGGTTCATCGCGCTCTGGATCGCCGTGGCCGGCGGTGGCCGGTCCTGGCGGCGCGCCCTGCTCGGGCTCGGCGGGGTGGTCCTGGCGCAGGGGGCGCTGGGCGTGCCGGTGGGCGAGCTCGCCCACCACTACGGTTTCGACCCGCACGTCGGCCTGATCCGCGGCTGGGCCCTCGTCCTGCCCGCCGCCGCGGTCTGGTGGCTCGGCCGCCCGCCCGGCATCGAGGTCATCGACGTGTCGCCCGTTCCGCCGCGTGTGCTGCCGCTCCCCGGTTGAGGGCCCATCCGGCACGTGTTAGGCTGACTCGATGTTCGATACGCTCGCCGTCGCCCAGCAACTCGCCGCTGGCGGCGTCGCCCGCGACCAGGCCGAAGTCATCGCCCACGCCATCCGCCAGGGTGCCGAGCAGGGCGACCACGTCACCTCCGACCAGTTCAAGGCCGGACTCGCGGAGGTTCGCACCGAGATCGCGAATCTCGACACACGGCTCTCGGCGCAGATTGCCGAGTTGCGTACCGAGCAACACACGGAGATCGCCGGCGTGCGCACGGAGATCGCGAACCTCGAAACCAGGCTGGTCCGGTGGATGGTCGGCACCGTCATCGCGACCGCCACGTTGACCGTCGGAATCCTGCGCCTCATCGGATAGACCCCGAACCACTGGTTGAGCCGGATGGCGCACCTCAAGGGCCTGCTCGAAGGCCCCGCGAGGCCATGTCGCTACGGAGCGCTTCGATCCGGGCGTTCATCGTGTTCAGGCGGCTGTTGATCCCACTGGCGACGATCGCGATAACGCTGACGACGACGGCCGTCACCCCGATTCCCGTTCCGATGATGGACGCGATAATGCTGGTCTCGTTCATTCTTCTCTGCACGATACCACGGGCATCTCACATGCGTTCGCCGATGGCGGCGTAGTCCAGGTGCGTGAACAGCAGGTCGTTCAGCTTGTCGACGTTGCCGTTGAAGCTCTCGACGACCGCGGCCAGCGAAGGATCCGCGTCCGCGGTCCCGATAGTGTCCGGCGGCGGGATGCGCTGCAGCTTGCCGTCGTCCGGATACGGCACCAGGTAGCGGACGGTCGTGCGCTGGAAGCCGCTGGCGCCCAGGAGGTACACCAGCGTGTCCGGGTGCAGCGGGCGCACGTGGGTGATGTCGCGGATGTAGGCGTCGAAGAAGGCGAACCAGCAGCGGGGATTGATGGTCTCCAGGACGATCCGGGCGCCGGGCCGGAGCTTGCGGCCGGCCACGTTGAGCAGGCGCACCAGGTAGTCCGGCTGCAGGTGCTCGACCACCTGGGCGGCGAACAGCCCCCCCAGCGATTCGTCCTCCAGGGCGTCGAGAAGCGCCAGGGCGTCGCCGGCGCTGGCGTCGAGGCCGCGCGCGCGGCACTCCTCGACCATCTCGGCGTTGACGTCGATGCCGCGCGCTCGGACGTCCCGCTCGCGCAGCAGGTCCAGAAACTCCCCCCGCCCGCAACCGACGTCGAGCACGTCGGACGCGCCGGCGAACAGCGGCAGATACTCGGTCAGCCGACTGCGGATCTCTTCCCGCGATCCGCGGTACAGGTTCTCGAAGCCGACATAGGCGTAGGCGTCGGCCGCGGCGTCCAGCTCGGCCCGCTTTCCCGCGCCTGCGGCCCGTGCCGCCTCGCCCGCCGCCGCCTCGCCTGCGTTCGCCGCCGCCGCTGCCGCCTCGCCCGGCGCGGCGCTCGCGGCCGGCGCCGTCTCGCCCGCCGCCGCCTCGCCTGCCGCGGCGCCCTCGAGCCGGCGGCGCAGCCCGAGCAGGCCGTGCTGCACCTGCCCGACCGTGGTCCGCAGCTCGTCGACGTGGCGCGCGAAGCGCAACTCGCGGGCGTCGGCCGCCTCGGCGCGCCGGCGCACCTCGTCGGCGAGGCCGTCGACGGCGCTCATCATGGCGCCCTTGCGGTCCTTCGTGTCCACGAAGGGCGTGATCTGCTGCGCGTACTGGATCAGGCGCGACTGGAAAGCCTCCAGCGCGCCGGTGTACTCGGCGAGCGCGGCGATGACCGCGGTCAGGGCCTGCTGTCCCTCGGCCTCCGCCGGCGCCGTGCGGTTGAGGTGATCGACGAGCACCCCGTTGAAGTGCTGTTGCCGTTCCACGAAGGGGCCGACGAGGTCCCACACCCAGCCGCGCAGGCGCCGTTTCCACCCGGTCCCCAGCAGGCGCTCGACGTCGGGCGCCACGCGCCAGGCCTCGTTGACGGGGGTGAGCTGCCGTTGATCGAAGGCGCGCGGCGGGTGGGGCAGCTCGGGCCGCGGCGCCAGTGCGCGATCAACCCGTGTCAGGGCGTCGTTGTAGGCTCGATCCGCGGCTTCGAGCGCCCGCTTCCGTCGCGCGAGCTCGTCCGTGCCGATGCGGGTGGCCATGCGGAAGGAAGGCGGACCGTCGGCTAGCTGCCGATCACCCCCTCCAGGGGGCTGCTGGCGGTGGCGTACCGCTTGCGGGGTATGCGACCCGAGAGGTGGGCCAGTCGGCCGGCCAGCACCGCCAGCTTCATCGCCTCGGCCATGCCGACCGGGTCGTCCGCGCCGGCGATGCCGGTGTTCATGAGCACGCCGTCGATGCCCAGCTCCATCGCGATGGCGGCGTCGGAGGCCGTACCGACGCCGGCGTCGACGATGATCGGAACGCCGGCCGCCTCCTTGACGAGGACGATGTTGTTCGGATTCTGCACGCCCAGGCCGGAGCCGATCGGCGCGCCCAGCGGCATGACCGCGGCGGCGCCGGCGTCCTCCAGCTTGCGGCAGGTGACCGGGTCGTCGTTCGTGTAGGGGAGGACCACGAACCCTTCCGCGACCAGCACGCGGGTCGCCTGCACCAGCGCTTCGTTGTCCGGAAAGAGCGTCTTCTCGTCTCCGATCACCTCGAGCTTCACCCAGTTCGAGAGCCCCGCCTCGCGCCCGAGCCGCGCCGTCCGTATCGCGTCGTCGGCGGTGTAGCAGCCGGCGGTGTTGGGGAGCAGGAAGTACCGGTCGGTGTCGATGTGGTCGAGGAGCGACTCGCGCGACCGGTTCAGCTCGACGCGCCTGACCGCCACCGTGACCATCTCGGCGCCGGACGCCTCGTGGGCCCGCCGCATGACCGCGGCGGACGGGTACTTGCCGGTGCCGACGATGAGGCGCGAGCGGAACGGCCGGCCGGCGATCACGAGTGGGAGGTCCGCCATCGCTAGCCCCCCCCGACGAAGTTCACGACTTCCACCTCGTCGCCCTCCCGGACGGCGGTGGCGCCGTAGGCCGCCTTCTTGATCACGTACCGGTTGTGCTCGACGGCGACCCGGCGCGGATCGATGCCGAGTCCTTCCAGCAGGTTGCTCACGTTCAGCGGACCGGTGGTTTCGTAGGTCTCGCCGTTCAGCAGGATGGTCACCGAGCGATCAGAGTACCGCCGCTTCGCGCGGCGGTCAAGACGAGGCGCCGCGCGCGCGGCCCGGCGCCGTCGATCGGCCGAGCACGTCGGCCACACGGACGTCGAAGGGCGCCAGCAGCGCGCGCGTCCGTGCGGTGCCGTCCGGCAGGAGAGCCGCCGGAAGCGCCGGCGCCGGACGGGCGGCGGCGAGCGCCAGCACCCGCTCGTAGTCCTCCGCCATGGCGTCGATCCGGTGGTGTGCGCGCCACCAGGCCCGCGCCCGCTCGCCGAGGCGGCGGCGCAGGCCGGCGTCCGATGCCAGGCGCCGCATCGCGATGGCGAGCGAGGGGACCTCGTCGAGCAGATCGATGGAGACCGTGATCGGTTCGCCGGCGGAATCGGCGGCAAGGCGGGACGGGGTCCAGACGCGGCGGGTGACCAGGGCGGGAATCTCGCCCAGGTGCGGCAGATCGGTCACGACGGTCGGCTTGGCGGCGGCCAGGCAGCGCAGCCACGACGCGGAGGTCTCGCAGCCGCACGGCCAGCGCAGGCAGAGGCAGACGTCCGCCGCGGCGAGACAGTCTCCGAGCGCCGCGTCATCGACGTATCCCGCGCGGACGACGCGGCGCGCCACCCCGCACGCCTCCGCGTCCCGCATGACGTCGTAGCGGCTCGTCTCGGCTCCGACGAGGAGGAGGCGCGCGGCGGGGACCGCGTCCCGGACGGCGGCCAGCGCGCGCAGAATCTGCGGCAGCCGCTTCTCGGGGGTCACGCTTCCCAGGGCGGCGAACACGATCTCGTCGGGCGCGAGTCCGAGCCGCTCCCGGCCGCGCGCCCGCGACGCTTCCGGCCGCGCGCCGCCGCCGAGGGGATCGCCGACGCCCATGCGAATGGACTCGACCCCGGCGTCCGGGTAGTTGCGGCGAAGCCGGTCGGCGAACCACGCGCCGTGCACGGCGACCAGCCGTGCGGACGAGACGGGGAGCCGCAGCATCGGCCACAGGCAGGCCAGGCTGTCGCCGAGGATGCCCTCGACGCCGAGCTCCACCAGGCCGGGCGGGGCATCCGGGTGGTCGTACGCGAATTCCGTCCGGTACCGGCCGTCGCGTTCGCTCGTCAGGAGCGCCCGCGCGCGCGACTGGTGCAGTTGGCTGTCGTGCAGGACGACCAGGCCGGGGTAGCGCGTCAGGTAGGCCCACATGTAGTCGTGACACGCGGCGTTCCCGAGCTGGTAGACCACCAGGTCGTAGGGGGTTCGAGCCTGTTTCCAGACGAAGTCGTATGCGCCGAACGCGTCGCTGCCGTCCGGGGCGGCGCCCGCGGCCGGCGGATGGTCCGCGTACACGTCGATGGCGTGCCGCCGGGAGAGCGCCGGCAGCAGCTCCGTCGCATGGCGCGCCGTCCCTGACCGTTCGGGCGGCAGCGGCGTGAAGATGGCGAGGCGCACGAGTCTCTCTCCCGGCGATCGCGCTCAGCCCTGGACGAGCTTCTCGATCACGCCGTTCCAGGTGACGGCCGCCGCGCGGGAGTGGCCCGCGTCGCCGAGTGCGGCGGCCCGCTTGCGGTCGGCGAGCGCGTTGAACGCCGCGCCGATGGCTTCCGCGTGCGGCTCGCAGACCAGGCCCGATACGCCGTCCTCGACGAACGCCAGCGGGCCTCCCGAATCGGTCGCGGTGACGACCGGCTTGCGGGCCAGAAACGCCTCGAGCGTCACGTACCCGTAGTCCTCGTCGTAGGGGGGGTAGACCACCGCCAGGGCGTTGGCGTAGAGCTCGACGAGCTCGTCGTCGCTCACCCGCGCGACGAACTCGACGCGGGGCGCGAGTCCGGTCTCGTCCACTCGCCGGCGCAGGCTGTCCCGCTGCCTTCCGTCGCCGACGACGACGAGCCGTAACGGCTCGTCCGCGTAGCGCATCGCTTCGATGGCGAGATCCACCCGCTTGATCGACTCCAGACGCGCCACCGACAACACGTAGGAGCCGTACGTTGCGTGATGCAGCCGGTCGGCCAGTGCCGGCGGGTGGTAGAGCGGCTCGGCGTCGAGTCCGTTGAACCGTTGCAGGCGGCCGGCGACGTTCGGCGAGATCGCATAGCGCCGGCGGCACTCGCCGAGCATCTCGCGGTCGAGCGCAAGGAGCCTGTCGCGCAGCCCCACGTCCGGCTCGGTATGCGCGAAGTCGCTGTACTCGGTTCCGCACAGCTCGTAGGCGTCCCGGTTCTGATGCACGAGCCAGGCCACCTTGTTCGGGTGGCGGACGAAGTACGTCGGGAACTTGGTGGCGATGACCAGATCGACGGCCCGGCCGTTGCTCTCGCTCAGATCGAGCAGCCGCCATGCCGCCGCATGGGTGAGGATCTCGTCCTTCGGGTAGCACTTGAAGGGGACGCTGACCAGGTCCGTCTCGTACCCTGCGGCGCGCAGATGCCCGACGATGGACCGTACCAGCGCCTCGGCGCCCCCGGTCACGAAAGGGACCTGCGCTTCGCAGACGAGCACCGTTCGCACCGGCATGATCCGCCGTCGATGGTACCAAAAGGCCGCCGCGGCCGTTTCGCCCGGCGCGAAGCCGCGCCGCCGGAACGGCTATAATTTCCGTTGACCGCGCCCGACCCGCAAATGACTACCCACCGGATCATGAGAGGCTTGCGCCTGCCGATCACCGGCGCCCCGCTGGCGTCGATCGAAGATGGCCGTTCTGTGCGGCGCGTTGCACTGCTCGCGGCCGACTACGCCGGCCTGCGCCCGACGATGCACGTGTCGGTCGGCGACTCGGTCTCCCGAGGCCAGCTCCTGTTCGAGGACAAGACGATGCCGGGGGTGCGCCACACGGCCCCGGCGGCCGGCACGGTGAGGGCGATCAACCGCGGCGCGCGGCGCGCCCTGCAGTCGGTGGTCATCGAGCCGAGCCGGGCCGAGCGGGAGGGGCGCGAGTCCGAGGGGGCCAGGTTCGGTGCCTGGTCGGGGCGTCACCCCAGCGGCATGACCGAGGGCGAGGTCCGGGATCTGCTCCTCGAGTCGGGACAGTGGACGGCGTTGCGGGCACGGCCCTTCGGCCGCGTGGCCGACCCGGCGACCCGCCCGCATTCGATCTTCGTGACCGCCATCGACACCAATCCCCTCGCACCCGACGTGGCGGCCATCCTGCAGGGCCGGGAGGGTCCCTTCGAGCGCGGGCTGGAAGCCCTGGCGCGGTTGACCCCGGGGCCGGTGTTCGTCTGCACCGGACCCGACCAGCGAGTGCACGCGCCGGTCTCGGTCGCCAACCAGATCCGGCACGAGGTCTTCGACGGGGTGCATCCGGCCGGGACGGCCGGCGTGCATATCCACACTCTGGATCCGGTGGACCGCCGCAAGGTGGTCTGGCACATCGGCGTGCAGGACGTCATCGCGACGGGCCGCCTCTTTCAGACCGGGGTGCTCGACGTCTCGCGCAGCGTGGCGCTGGGAGGACCCCCGGTCGAGCGGCCGCGCCTGCTCCGGACGCGCATCGGCGCCGCGACCGAGGCGCTGGTGGAGGGCGAGGTCGACGCCGCGCTCGACCACCGGGTCGTCTCCGGCTCGGTGTTGTCCGGGCGTGCGGCGGCGGGCGACGTCGACGGGTATCTCGGGCGGTACCACCAGCAGGTGTCGGTGCTCGCGGAAGGGCGCGACCGCGGGTTTCTCGGCTGGCTCGGTCCGGGCTTCGACACGTTCTCGACGGTCCGCGCGTTCGCCTCCAGGCTGATTCCCGGACGGCGGTTCGCGATGACGACGACTACCCATGGCTCGCCGCGCGCGATCGTCCCGATCGGGATGTACGAGCGGGTGATGCCGATGGACCTGCTTCCGACGCCGATGCTGCGCGCGCTGGTCATGCACGACGTGGAGCGCGCCGAGGAGCTCGGCTGCCTCGAGCTGGAAGAGGAGGACGTCGCGCTCTGCACGTTCGTCGATCCCGGGAAGACCGACTTCGGGCCGCACCTGCGGCGCGTGCTGGAGACGTTGCGGACGGAAGGCTGACCGCCGCCGCGGATTGGCGCAGACTCCCAACCCGTCAGCGCCCCGCGAGAGCGCGAACGATCTGGAGTACCTCGTCGAGTTGCTGGTCGACGTCGGCAAGACCGGTTTCGAGTCGCTGGTTGGTCTGGTCGATTCGGCGGTTGGTCTGGTCGAGCCGCTGGTTGACGTCGGCAAGGCCGGTTTCGAGTCGTTGGCTGGTCTGGTCGAGCCGCTCGTTCGTGCGGTCGAGCCGCAGGCCGTTCCGATCCAGCCGCTCGTTGATTTCGACGAACGCCGTGTCCAGTCGCTGATATAAGTCGGCGAGCCTCGCACCGACGCGCCTTCCCACTGCATCCACGCGCCCGTTGGTCTCGTCCACCCCCTCGAGTTGGTCGATGTGCACGCGGTCGAGCCGCTCTGCAAGGTCGGTGTGGCGACGATCATCGGTACGTGCTCTCACGTCCATCATGCGTGCCGTCCAGGGGGTTGTCAAGAGGGCAGAATCTGCCACCTCCGCTGGTGGACAGGCTTGCATTTTCAGCCGGATTGACTTGCGTAGGGGCCGGCGGTACGATAGATCGCATCTCGGGGACGGGTCCCCGTCTTTTTTTGACGCCGCGCTTGAGAAAAAAATCACAAGCAGCGGTAGCCCGCGCAGAGACCCGCGAAGCGCGGGCGCCGCGCCCGGGAAAGAACCACGAAGCGCGGATCGCGTCATGAAGTTCCTGCGGCGCCTGCTCGATTCGCAGGCCCATCACTTCGAGCCGGGCGGCAAGCTCGAACGTCTGTACCCGCTCTGGGAAGCGCAGGACAGCTTTCTCTTCACGCCGGGCATGGTCACCGCCGGCCCGTCGCACGTCCGGGACGGGCTCGACCTGAAGCGGATGATGATGACCGTCGTCATCGCGCTGGCCGGGTGCGTCTGGATGGCGCTGCACAACACCGGGTACCAGGCGAACCTGGCCATCGCCGGCGGGGCGGCGCCGCTGGCGACCTGGCAGACCGGGGTCATGGAGGCGCTCGGTCTCGGCTTCGCGCCCGACGACCTGCTGAGCTGTTTGGCGCACGGCGGCCTCTACTACGTGCCGATCCTGATCGTCACCTTCGCGGTCGGCGGCCTGTGGGAGGCGCTGTTCGCGGTGGTGCGGAAGCACGAGCTGAACGAGGGCTTTCTCGTCACCGGCATGCTGTTCCCGCTGGTCCTGCCGCCCACGATTCCGCTGTGGCAGGTGGCCCTGGGCATCTCTTTCGGCATCGTGGTCGGCAAGGAGATCTTCGGCGGGACCGGCATGAACGTGCTGAACCCGGCGTTGGTGGCGCGCGCCTTCGTCTTCTTCGCCTACCCGGCGGAGCTGTCGGGCGACGCGGTCTGGATCGCCGCCGACACCGCCATCGACGCGGTCAGCGGCGCGACCGCCCTGGCCACCGCCACCCTCGGCGGGACGGCGGCGATGGCCGCCGATTTCGACTGGTGGCAGGCGCTGGTGGGGTTCGTACCCGGCTCGCTGGGGGAGACCTCGGTGCTGGCCTGCCTGGCCGGGGCGGCGCTGCTCGTCGGGACCGGCGTCGGCTCGTGGCGCATCATGCTGAGCGTGACCGCCGGCACCGTCGCCATGGCGGCGGGGCTGAACGCGATCGGGTCGGCCACCAATCCCTTCTTCGACGTGAGTCCCGCCTGGCACCTGGTCATCGGCGGCTGGGCGTTCGGCACCGTCTACATGGCGACCGACCCGGTTTCCGCGCCGTCGGTGCCCGGCGGCCACTACGTCTACGGCTTTCTCATCGGCGTGCTCACCGTGCTCATCCGCGTCGTCAACCCGGCCTATCCGGAGGGGATGATGCTCGCCATCCTGTTCATGAACCTGTTCGCGCCGCTGATCGACTACGGCGCGATCCGGATGAACGTGCGGCGGCGGAGGGCGCGCTATGCAGGGTAGCGTCCTCTACAACCTCGGCTTCGCGGCCATCGTCTGCGTGGCCTGCGCCATCGTGGTCTCGACGTCGGCGGTCGCGCTGCGCGAGCGGCAGGTCATCAACCAGACTCTGGACATGCAGCGCAACGTGCTGGTGGCGGCCGGGCTCGCCGCCCCGGACGAGGGGCTCGAGCCGGAGGAGATCGAGGCGCGCTTCGCGCCGATCGGCCAGGTGGTCATCGACCGCGAGACCGGCGCCGTCACCGACGTGGATCCGGCCGGCTTCGATCCGCGCGCCGCCGCCGCGGATCCGGACCGGAGCGAGGCGGCCCCGCCCAACAACGCGGGGCTGCAGCGGGTGGCGGACCAGGCGCTGGTCTACGAGCTGCGCGACGACGGCGGCGAGCTCGACCTGGTGGTGCTGCCGGTTCACGGCCTCGGTCTGTGGGGCATCCTCTACGGCTTCGTGGCCCTGGACGCCGACCTGGAGACGATCCGCGGACTGACCTACTACGAGCACAAGGAGACGCCGGGCCTCGGGGGCGAGGTGGACAACCCGCGCTGGAAGAGCCTGTGGAACGGCCGCAAGGCGTTCGGCGCCGACGGCGCGCCGGCCATCGAGGTGATCAAGGGGCTGGCCGGGCCGCCCGCGGACGACCCGTTCCGGGTGGACGGGCTGGCCGGGGCCACCATGACGAGCCGCGGCGTCACCAACATGCTGCGTTTCTGGCTCGACGAGCAGGGCTTCGGCCCCTACCTCGCGGCGCTCCGGACGCGGAGGGACGGCTGATGGCGAAGACGCGCGACGCGACGTGCACGCTTTCCCCGACGGGAGTGGCGTGAACTCGACCGAGGGGCAGGAAATGGCCAAGACGTCGTCAAGCAGGAAAGCGCGAGAGCTGGTTCAGGTGAGGAATCCCCGAAGCGGGCGCTACGTGAAGATCGACAAGAGCGCCGGCCGGATCGTCTCGCAGAAGAAGTCTCCCGGCCCGTACAAGGGCATCCGCGTGGTCGAGGCCGGCTCGAAGAGCTCGTAGCGTCATGATCATCTACAGTCCCCTGGACGGAGAGGTCCTGACGACCGGGATCACGAGCAGGCCGCGATGCTGCTTCCTGATGACGCAGCTTGGCGATCCGGTTCCGGAGGAAGTCGAGGCGATCCGCCGTTCGGTATCCGATTTGTGCAGAGACGGCGGCTATGAGGTCATCGATGCACGTACGCAGGTCACTGGCCGGGATTTCCTGTTGAAGATCTGGAGGATGATTGCGTCCGCGCCGTTTGCCGTGGGCGTGTGCCACGAGGAGATTCCGTTCTCCGCGCAGGCGAACATCTACTACGAGCTCGGTGCTGCTTGACGATGCGGGTCTGGATGACCGGGCGAAGAACAGCGTCGAGCAGCTTGCGGCGGCCTTCTGAACCGGCGGGGTGAGGCGGGGTGACCAACTGCTGCGTTTCTGGCTGGACGAGCAGGGCTTCGGCCCCTACCTGGAGGCGCTCCGTTCGCGGAGGGACGGCTGATGGCGAAGACGCGCGACGCGCTGATCGACCCGCTGTTCAACAACAACCCCATCGCCCTGCAGGTGCTCGGCATCTGTTCGGCCCTGGCGGTGACCACCCGCATGGACACGGCGCTGGTGATGAGCGCGGCGGTGGTCGTCGTCACCATGTCGTCGAACTTCTTCGTCAGCGCCCTGCGGAACCAGATTCCGACCAGCATCCGCATCATCGTGCAGCTCACGATCATCGCGTCGCTGGTCATCGTGGTCGACCAGGTGCTGAAGGCGTACCTGTTCGAGCTGTCGAAGCAGCTCACCGTCTTCGTCGGGTTGATCATCACCAACTGCATCATCATGGGCCGCGCCGAGGCCTACGCCATGCAGAACCCGCCCGGCATGAGCCTGGTGGACGGGCTCGGCAACGGGCTCGGCTACGGCGCCATCCTGATGGTCACCGCCTTCGTGCGCGAGCTGCTCGGCTCCGGCACCCTGTTCGGGACGACGGTGCTGCCGCTGGCGAGCGAGGCGGGCTGGTACCAGCCGAACGGGCTGATGGTGCTGTCGCCGGCCGCCTTCTTCATCATCGGGTTCCTGATCTGGGCGCTGCGGAGCTGGAAGCGCGATCAGGTGGAGGCCGAGTGATGCTCGAGCACTACCTGAGCCTGACCGTCAAGGCCATCTTCGTCGAGAACATGGCCCTCGCCTTCTTCCTGGGCATGTGCTCGTTCCTGGCCGTATCGCGGCAGGTGAGCACCGCCATCGGCCTCGGCGGCGCGGTCGTCTTCGTGCTGACGATCACGGTGCCGATGAACAACCTGATGTACACGCACCTGCTGAGTCCGGGCGCGATGGCGTGGCTGCACCCGTCGCTGGCGGCCTACGACCTGTCGTTCCTCGGCTTTCTCTCCTACATCGGGACCATCGCCGCGATGGTGCAGATCGTCGAGATGGTGCTCGACCGCTTCGCGCCGCCGCTGCACGCCGCGCTGGGCATCTTCCTGCCGCTCATCGCGGTCAACTGCGCGATCCTCGGCGCGTCGCTGTTCATGGTGGAGCGCAGCTACACCCTGGCCGAGAGCGCGGTCTTCGGCCTCGGCTCGGGCATCGGCTGGGCCCTGGCGGTCATTGCCCTGGCCGGGATCCGCGAGCGGCTGCGCTACTCGAACCCGCCGGAGGCGCTGCGCGGGTTGGGCCTGACGTTCATGCTGGTGGGGCTGATGGCGCTCGGCTTCATGGCCTTCGCCGGGGTGCAGCTCTGATGGCGGCCGCTTCCGTTGACGTGCCAGCGGTGTCGTTCTATCGTGGATCTTGCCCGTGGCGAGGTGAGTGATGAGTCGACGAGTGATCGGTCCCAGCGTCTTTCTGGACACCCTTCGGGAGGAGCGGATCAAGCGGCAGAACCTGAAGAAGATCAGGGCCCGAGTCGAGATGAAGGGCATCATGCCTCTGCGCGATCTCGTAGGCGCGGGTACGTCGGACGCCGATTTCCGGCGCACGGTTGTCGGACTCGAAGATATGGGACTTGAAGTCGTGGTCCAGCAGGCGCAAGGGGTTCGTGCGGCTGGCGCTTGTGCTGCTCAACGTCGTCGGCGAAGACGTATTGCGTGAGTCCGTCAACGCGCTCGGCGACGAGATCAGGTAGACACGTAGATGGTCACCGTCACTCTCGGCGTCGCGATGTTCACGTTCGTGATCGTCTCGCTGGTCGGCCTGCTGATGGTCGCCCGGCGGCAGCTCGTCGCCACCGGCGAGGTGACGATAGCCATCAACGGCGATCCCGACAAGGCGCTGTGCACGGCGGCCGGCGGGACCCTGCTCGGCACGCTCTGCGACAACCGCCTCTTCATCCCGTCGGCCTGCGGCGGCAAGGGGAGCTGCGGCGTCTGTACGGTGAAGGTGCTCGACGGGGGCGGTGCCGTCCTGCCGACCGAGCGCAGCCACATCAGCCGCGGCGAGGAGCGCGACGGCGTCCGCCTGTCCTGCCAGGTCAAGGTGAAGCAGGACATGGCGATCGAGCTGCCGGCGGAGGTCTTCGACATCCGCCAGTGGCGCTGCAAGGTGCGCTCGAACCACAACGTCGCCACGTTCATCAAGGAGCTGATTCTGGAGCTGCCGCCCGGCGAGGAGGTGCCGTTCCGGGCCGGCGGCTACATCCAGATCGAGGCGCCGCCAGGCACGTACGACTACGAGCTCTACGAGGTCGAGGAGGAGTACCGCGCCGACTGGGACAAGTTCAATCTCTGGCGCTACACCGCGGTGCTCGACGAAACCGTGACCCGCGCCTACTCGATGGCGAACTACCCGGAGGAGAGGGGCATCATCATGCTCAATATCCGGATCGCCTCGCCGCCGCCGCGGGCGCCGGAGGGGACGCCGCCGGGCAAGATGACCAGCTACATCTTCAGCCTGAAGCCGGGCGACGACGTGACGATCTCCGGTCCCTTCGGCGAGTTCTTCGCCAGGGAGACGCAGGCGGAGATGATCTTCGTCGGCGGCGGGGCGGGCATGGCGCCGATGCGCTCGCACATCTTCGACCTGTTCCGGCGGCTGGGGACCGATCGCAAGGTGACCTTCTGGTACGGCGCGCGCAGCCTGCGCGAAGCGTTCTACATCGAGGACTTCGACGCCATCGCCGCGGAGCACGACAACTTCGAGTGGCACCTCGCGCTGTCGGAGCCGCTGCCCGAGGACGAATGGACCGGCAAGACGGGCTTCATCCACCAGGTGCTCCACGACAACTGCCTGGAAGACCATCCCGCCCCGGAGGACGTGGAGTACTACCTCTGCGGTCCGCCGATGATGCTGAAGGCGTGCATGGATATGCTCGACGGCTTGGGCGTGGAGCGGGACAACATCCTGTTCGACGACTTCGGCTAGCAGTCCGTGGCGTTGCGCCGGAATGATGCGCGTGACCGTCTTGCCGGCATAGCGAAAGGAGAGGGGGGGAGAAACATCCATGACGAAGCTTCGTGCTCTGGTCTGGGAGGAGATGTTCTTCTCCGACATGCGCCAGCGATACTTCGGGCGGGTCGCGGCACGGGCGAAGACGACCGACGACGTCGTTCACGTCGTGCTGTTCGTATCCACGAGCGCCACCTTCGCAAGCGTGATCGGCGGGATTTCCGGCGGAACCACGGTTCTGGCGCTCGTGTCGGCGGTGTTGGCTGGAATCGCCTGGACGATGAGGCTCGGACACCGTGCGACGACCTTCGCCGAGTTCTCCGTGTCGTGGGGACGCATCCACAGCGATTACAAGCGCCTGTGGAACGACATCGGTACCGGCGTTGTCAGCGATGACGCCGTGAGCCAACGCTTCGAGGCGCTCAAGGATCGAGCGGAGGCTATCGATCGGCAGGCGGCGAAGAACCGCATCGACCGCAAGGCGCTCCTGGCGTCCTATCGGGAGGCGGCGCGTATGGTCCAATCTCAGGAGCCCGGCGAGCGCTCGACGTAGCCGGTTTCGAGCGGCATGGGCATGCGTTCGACGTGGCGGCGAGGACGGCGCGGCCTCGCGCTGGCTGTGATCTCGCTGACCCTGGCGGCATGCTCGGAATCCGCGCGCCCGGGCTTCGCCGGCGCCGGGCAGCGGCGGACGATCACGGGGGAGACGATGGGCACGACGTTCAGCGTGACCGTCGTCTCCGGCGGGGAGGCCGCGGCAACCGGGACACTCCCCGCCGCGTTCGACGGCAGCGCGCGGGATGGGGGCGATCTGCGGGCCGTCGTCCAGCGGCGGTTGGACGCGATCGAGGGGCGGATGTCCCACTACCGTCCGGAGTCGGAGCTTTCGCGCTTCAACCGCGCCCGGACGACCGAACCGCAACCGATGTCCCGTGAGACGCTCGCCGTCGTCGCCGAGGCTCTGGAGGTCAGCCGGGTGAGCGGGAGGGCATTCGACGTGACGGTCGGTCCGCTGGTCGAGGCGTGGGGCTTCGGGTCCGCGGGGCGCGCCCGGGCGGCGCCGGATCGGGCGCTGCTCTCGGAGCTCCGGTCGCGCGTCGGGTCCGACATGCTGGAGCTGGACTTGGCGGCGGCGACGCTGCGGAAGCGGCGGCAGGACGTCGTGGTCGACCTGTCGGCCATCGCGAAGGGGTACGCGGTCGACGCGGTAGCGACCCTGCTCGACGAAATCGGCTTCCGGAACCATCTGGTCGAGATCGGCGGCGAGCTGCGCGGCGCGGGAACGAACGAGGAGGGCGCGCCCTGGCGGGTCGCCATCGAACGTCCGGTCCCCGGCGCACCGGCGGCGCAGCGCATCGTGGCCTTGACGAATGCCGCCCTGGCCACCTCCGGGGACTACCGCAACTTCTACGACCTGGAAGGCGCCCGGGTGTCCCACACCATCGATCCGCGCACCGGCCGGCCGGTCACCCACGGGCTGCGGTCGGTGAGCGTCATCGCCGGGCGGTGCATGCATGCCGACGCCCGCTCGACCGCGCTGAACGTGCTCGGGCCGGACGAGGGCTACGCGCTGGCGGTCGAGAAGGGGTGGGCGGCCCTCTTCGTCACGGACGAGGGTTCCGGCCGGCTCGTCGAGAGGGAGACGCCGGCGTTCTCGGCCGCGGTCCGGTATCGAGTTCGAGCGGGCCGGCGCTACACGAGCGGGCCGGCGCTACAATGGAACGGGATGGGCCTGTTCCTGCTGACCGCCGGGATGATCGCGGGCGTCATGCTCGTCATGGCGGTGGGGCTGCTGTTCAAGTACCCCTGCCTGCGGGGTTCGTGCGGTGGCCCGGACGTGGTCGATGCCGAGGGTCGGTCATTGCGCTGCGACGCGTGCCCGCGACGCTCGGTGCGGAGAACCGACGCGCCGGTCGGACCCTGACCGTCACATTCCCGTGCGCGGCAAGGGAGTCTTTCCGTCGTCAGGCACGGTTCTGCGCGCGGGCCGCGTTGGCGACGGATTCCGCCAGGAGGTCGTCCTCGCGCGGGTCCACCGTGCGCAGATCCAGCAGCAGACGGTCGCCGGCGATGCGGCCGACGACCGGCGGGACCCCTGAACGCAGCGCCGCGGCGAGCGCGGTGGCCGACCGGCCGTCGGCCTCGACGGCGAGCCCCCGGCTCGGCAGCGTGAGCCCGGGGGTGCTCCCGCCGCCGATGGTCGCCTCGGTCGCGGCGACCGAGACGGTGAGCCCCGGAAGGTTCGCGAGCCGCGCCAGCAACGCGGCGGCGCGCGCCTCGAGATCGGCGACCGGCGTCTCGATCATGCGCAACACCGGCACGGTATCGCCGGCGCGCCCGGTCGCGTGCTCGATCAACGTCGCCTCCAGCGCGGCGTACGTCAGCTTGTCGACGCGCAGCGCCCGCATGAGCGGATGCGACCGCATGCGGTCCAGCTCCGCGCGGCGGCCGGCGATGACGCCCGCCTGCGGGCCGCCGAGCAGCTTGTCGCCGCTGAACGTGCAGACGGCAACGCCCGCCGCGATGCTCTCGCGCACGGTCGGTTCTTCGATGCCGGCCAGCTCGTGCAGATGTCCGCTGCCCAGGTCCTCGACCACCGGGAGGTCGAAGCGGCGGCCCAGTTCGACGAGCTCCGCCAGCGCCGGCCGCTCGGTGAATCCCTCGATGCGGAAGTTCGACGGGTGGACGCGCAGGAGCATCGCGGTGCGGTCCTCGATCGCGGTGGCGTAGTCGGCCGCCCGCGTCCGGTTGGTGGTGCCCACCTCGCGCAGGATCGCCCCCGATTGCCGGAGCACGTCCGGTACGCGGAAGCCGCCACCGATCTCCACCAGCTCGCCGCGCGAGATGACGACCTCGCGGCCGGCCGCCAGGGCCGCCAGGGCCAGCAGCACCGCGGCGGCGTTGTTGTTGACGACGACGGCCGACTCGGCGCCGGTCAGGCGGGTGAGGAGCCGGGAGGCGTGCGCGGTCCGCGAGCCGCGCCGTCCTCCGGGCAGGTCGTATTCCAGGTTCGCGTAGCCGTTCGCCACCGCGGCGATGCGGGCGATGGCGGCCGGGCCGAGCGGCGCACGGCCGAGGTTGGTGTGCACGATGACCCCGCTGGCATTGATGACCGGTTGCAGCGAGGGCGAGAGCGCCGCGCCGAGCCGTGCTTCGAGGCCCGCCTCGATCCGCTCTGCCGCCTCGGCCGCGTCGCGCACCTCGACGGTGGACGTCGCGAGCCGTTCGCGGAGTGCCGCGGCTTCGGCGCGGAGCGCCTGCACGGTGGCGTCGCGGCCGTACCGGGCCTCGATCCGCCGCACCGCCGCGCGCTGCCGCAACTGCTCGATGGACGGAATCACGCGGGGGTGGGAGGGCATCGGAGGCGGGGGGGCGCTCACCGCGCGCGACCCTGGACCGGCTTGCCGGGATCCAGCCTTTCAGCATACCATCGCGGCCACCCCTGACGATGAGCGACAGCCGGATTCCACCGGGCTACACGCCCGTCGAGCCCCCCGACCACCGTCCGAAGGAGACGTTCTGGCCGTATGCCGATCTGCCGGAAGATCCGACGCCGGAAGAGCTGGCGGCGCTCGATCCCGAGCTCCACGACGTGCTTTTCGGTGCGACCGAGCGCCCCTTTTCGATGACGCTGAGCTTCGAGCCGTTCGACGGGGACGACTGGGAGCGGGCGCTCGCGCTGGCGCGCGCCGCGGCGGAGTACCGCACCGTCGGCTCCGGCGCGCAGCTCAGGCACCGCGCACGGTTCCACCCGGATGACGTCGAGGGGTTCCACCAGCTCTTCCAGCTCGTGGACGGTCCGGGTGGATGCGAGGTGTTGATCGACGACAAACCGGTTCCCTTCGCCCGTGAGCTGTGGCTGCCGCTCGTGTGGTGTCTGCTTGCCGCGGCCAGGATCAGATAGTTGTGATGCGTGCACTGCTGAGTGTTTCGGACAAGACGGGGCTCGCCGACCTCGGCCGCGCCTTGGCGGCGCACGGCGTCGAGCTGGTGTCGACCGGGGGTACCGCGGGGGCGCTGGCGGAGGCGGGTCTGCCGGTCACCCCGGTGTCGGACGTGACCGGGTTTCCGGAGATGCTGGATGGAAGGGTCAAGACGCTCCACCCGGCGGTCCACGGCGGCATCCTGGCGCGGCGCGGCCGGCCGGGCGACCTGGAGGCGATTCGCGGCCAGGGGATCGAGCCGATCGACGTCGTCGTGGTGAACCTCTATCCATTCGCGCGGACCGCGGCGTCGGAGGCGAGTTGCGGCGAGTTGATCGAGCAGATCGACGTCGGCGGCCCGAGCATGGTCCGCGCCGCGGCGAAGAGCTTCGAGGACGTGCTCGTGGTGGTGGACCCGGAGGACTACGGCCGCGTCGTCGAGGCGCTGAACGGCGACGGCGGTGCGGACCGGGCGTTGCGCTTCGAGCTGGCCCGCAAGGCGTTCGCGCACACCGCTGCCTACGATGCAACTATCGCGGCCGCGCTCGACGCGGTCGACGCGGCCGGACCGGAGTTCACCCGGACGCCGTTCACGCTGGCGGGGGCCGTGCCCGACCAGCTCGCGGTCCGGGCGCCGAAGGTCCGGGACCTGCGCTACGGCGAGAACCCGCATCAGCGGGCGGCGCTGTACACGGACGGCGCCTGGGGGTTCGGGCGGGCGCGGGTGCTGCAGGGCAAGGCGCTGTCGTTCACGAACCTGCTCGATCTCGACGCCGCGGCGCGCCTCGTCATGGAGTTCGGCGAGCCGGCGGCGGCGGTCATCAAGCACACCAATCCGTGCGGGGTTGCCACGGCGCGGACACTGCGCGAGGCCTACGCGAAGGCCCGGGCGGTGGACGAGTTGTCGGCGTTCGGCGGCATCGTCGGGCTCAACCGGCGGCTCGACGGCGCGACGGCCGGCGCCATCGCCGAGACGTTCATCGAGTGCGTCGTGGCCCCCGCGGTCAGCGACGAGGGGCGAGAGACTCTGACTCGCAAAACCAACCTGCGTCTGGTCGAGGCCGACTTCGACGGGGGGGGCGCCGCCGCCCGGCGCGACGTGCGCTCCATTCTCGGGGCGTGGCTCGTACAGGAGCGCGACCGGGTGGTCGAGAGCACGGATCCCTGGGAGGACGGCGTGAGGGTGGCGGCCGACACGGTGCTAAGGGTCGCCACCAGACGCCAGCCGACGGACGAGGAATGGATCGCGCTGCGATTCGCGTGGCGCGTATGCGCCCATGTGAAGTCGAACACCGTCATCTTCGCCCACGCGGATCGCCTGGCCGCGGTCGGGGCCGGGCAGATGAGCCGGGTCGACGCGGTCAACGTGGCGGTGATGAAGGCCGGGAAGAGCCTCGCCGGCACCGTGGCGGCCTCGGATGCCTTCTTCCCGTTCCGCGACGGGCTCGACGCGATTGCGTCCGCCGGGGCGACCGCGGTCGTCCAGCCGGGCGGTTCGAAGCGCGATGACGAGGTGATCGCCGCCGCCGACGAGCACGGGATGGCGATGGTCCTTGCCGGTCGGCGGCACTTCCGGCATTGACGACCGTATCCGGTCGCGCAGGGACGGAAGCATCGAGCCCGCCGCGTTCGTGAAGATATGACAGCCCGGAGCCGCTGCGGCGGGAGCCATCTGTCCGGGGTCGGCAGCCGTGCGGTCGACTGGCTGCTGGCTCTGCGTCCCCATCAGTGGATCAAGAACGTCGTGGTGTTCGCGCCGCTCGTCGCGGCGCACCAGAGGAGCCTCGGATCGTATCTGGCGGCGCTCGGAATGTTCGCGGCGCTCTCGGCCTGCGCGTCGGGGACCTACCTGCTGAACGATCTGCTCGACCTCCCGTACGACCGTACACACCCGCGCAAGCGCAATCGACCCCTGGCGGCCGGCCGGTTGCCGTTGCTGCCGGCGGCCGGTCTGGGAGTGGCCCTGATGGCGCTCGGCACGGTCGCGGCCTTCGGTCTGTCTCCCACGGCCGGGCTCTCCGTGCTCTGCTACGTGCTCGTGACGTCGGCCTACTCGTTGTCGCTGAAGCGCAGGCTCTTCGTCGACGTTGCGGCGCTCGCACTGCTTTTCACGATTCGTACCGTCGCCGGCGCGGCGGTCGGCGCCGTCACGCTGTCGTCCTGGTTCCTGGCGTTCGCCTTCTTCGTCTTTCTGGCGCTGGCCATCCTCAAGCGCCAGAGCGAGTTGTCGGGGCTGCGGGCGGCGGGGCGGTCGGCACTGCCCGGCCGCGCCTATACGTTGGACGATCGTGCGGTGCTGGCGGCGCTGGGCGCGGCCTGTGGAGTGGCCTCGGCGGTGGTGTTCGCTCTCTACATCCAGAGTCCGCAGGTACGCGTGCTCTATGGCCGACCAGAAGTCCTGTGGCTGGCGGGTCTGCTGTTCGTCACGTGGATGGGGCGGATGACGCTGCTCGCCGAGCGCGGCGCCCTCGGCGATGATCCGGTTCTGTTCGCGACGCGGGACCGAGCGACCTGGCTGACCGCCTTGGGCATCGGCATCGTGGCCGCGTGCGCGGCGGTACTGTGATCGCCGCCGTCCGCCGCCGTCCGTCGCGCGACCGACGCCTGGCGGGCAGGGAGCCCGAGGCATGAAGATCTCCGGATGGGGCCGGTACCCGGTCGTCGACTGCCGGGTGGCAGCCCTGCGCGAACGCGAGGACCTGCACGACCTGCTCCCTCGCCGGGGCACGTTGATCGCGCGCGGGCGGGGGCGGTCCTACGGGGACGCCGCGCTCAACCGCGACCTCACGCTCTCGACGCTGGGGCTGGGGCGGATGCAGGCGTTCGATGGCGACACGGGACTGCTGACCTGCGAATCCGGGGTCGGGCTCGACGACGTGCTGCGGACGTTCGTGCCGCGGGGGTGGTTTCCGCCGGTGGTGCCGGGGACGAAGTTCGTTACCGTCGGCGGCATGATCGCGGCCGACGTGCACGGCAAGAACCACCATCGGGACGGGACCTTCGGCGCGCACGTGGAGGAGCTGACCCTCGCGACGGCGGACGGCGCGATGTGCCTGTGCAGTCGGAGGCAGAACGCCGACCTCTTCCACGCCACTCTCGGCGGCATGGGGTTGACGGGCGTGATTCTGTCCGCGAGCTTCCGGCTGAAGCCGATCGAGACCGCCTACGTGCTGGCGGAGACCGTGGCCGCCCGGGACCTCGACGAGACGATGGCGGTGTTCGAGGCATCGCACGACTGGCCGTACAGCGTGGCCTGGATCGAC
This sequence comes from Vicinamibacterales bacterium, assembly GCA_965222905.1. Lineage (GTDB taxonomy): Bacteria > Acidobacteriota > Vicinamibacteria > Vicinamibacterales > UBA8438 > WTFV01. Next base: position 3,520,176 of record OZ244976.1, read on the forward strand.
TGTCTGGCGCGCGGCCGGAAACTGGGCCGCACGCTGGTCGTACGGGGCACGCCGATGCGCCGGCGCGCGCTGCCCGCGGCGCTTGCGCCCCACCCCTTGCGCCCGGCCTCCGAGAGCATGTTCCGCATGCCCGTCGACGCCCCGCCGTTTCTGCTCAACCGTTTGTCGACCGGTCTCTTCAACGGCCTGTACTACCGCTGGGGGCGCGCGCATGCCGGCCTGCGTCCGGTGCATTTCGATCCGTTCTTCTTTCCGCTGGATCGGATCGAGAGGTGGAACCGCCTGTACGGACGGCGCGGATTCATCCAGTACCAATGCGTGCTGCCCGCGGACGAGAGTCCGGCCGGCCTGTCCGCCCTGCTGGGTTGCATCGCCATGGCGGGGCAGGGTTCGTTCCTCGCTGTCCTCAAGCGGTTCGGCTCGGCCGGGGAGGGGCTGATGTCCTTCCCGCTGGAGGGCTACACGCTGGCGCTCGATTTCCCCCTGCGCCGGGGGACGCTGGCCCTGATCGACGCGCTGGACGCGATCACCCACGCGTACGGCGGGCGCGTTTATCTTGCGAAGGATGCCTGCTGCCGGCCGGAGCGGATACGGGCAGGCTATCCGCGATGCGCCGCCTTCGATACGATCCGGACGGCGGCGGCCGGCGCGCCGCGCAAGTTCGCGTCGGAGCTTTCCCTGCGGCTCGGCCTATGAGCAACGACATCGGTCTGACCTTGGTGATCGGCGCGACGTCGGATATCGGTCGCGCGATCGCGCGCCGGCTGGCCGACGAGGGGTGCGCCCTGCAGCTCGCGGGGCGCGATCCGGTGCGGCTCGAAGCGGAGGCCGCGGACGTCCGGGTGCGCACCGGCGCGGCGGTGACGGAGCATGAATGCGACGTGCTGCGCGTGGATGAAGCCGTCTCGCTGGTGGACGGGCTCGACCCGTGCCCGGACGTGGCCGTTTGTGTCGTGGGGCTGCTCGCCGACCAGCAGGAGAGCGAGCGGGACACTGCGGCCGCGGAGCTGGTGATGCGGACGAACTACAGCGGTCCGGCTCTGCTGTTGGGCGCGCTCGCCCGCCGGTTCGAGAGCCGCGGTAGCGGCGTTCTGGTGGGCGTCAGCTCGGTCGCGGGCGAGCGCGGGCGCGCCAGCAACTACTTCTACGGCTCGGCCAAGGCGGGGTTCACCGCGTTCCTGTCCGGGCTGCGCAACCGTCTGGCGTCATCGGGCGTTCACGTGGTGACCGTCAAGCCCGGCTTCGTGCGTACTCGGATGACGGACGGCATGGACCTGCCGGTCGTCCTGACCGCAACACCGGAGGAGGTAGCCGGTGCGGTGGTCGAGGCGATTCGGCGGCGTCGCGACGTCGTCTACGTGCGCCGTGTATGGCGGCCGATCATGCTGGTGATCCGCGCGTTGCCGGAACGTGTGTTCAAGCGGCTGCGGCTGTGAGCCGTCTGTCTCCGTACCGCACCGGAAACACCCGGATCTCGTAGAGACGCCGTCAGCGTCGGGGTGAGCCTACGGCAAGAGTGGAACGAGGTCGACGTAGTCGACCAGCACGTCCGCGTTCGGATGCGCCCGCACGCGCAGCTCGACGCGGCGCAGCACCTCATCGGTCTCGAAGGACAGGCTGAAGGTCGCGTAACGGTTGCCGGTCAGTCGCGCTGCCGGCACCTCGATGAACGCAATGTCGTCGTTTCCGGCGGCCCGAACGTCGAATCGTGCGGCGGTGGCAACCTCCGTGGGGCTTCGGAGCCGAAGCGCAACCTGTGCTCGATAGGCCCCGGGATCGAGGTCGATCCAGGGGCCGAAGACGGCATACCCGCTCTCGTGCGCGGGCCGACTGGCCCGTGCGGCGCCGCCGCTGGCCTGCACGTCCGCGATCGTGGTGGAGTCCGAGCGTGGCGACATGCGCTCGGCCTCGAATCGGTTGCGTGTGTCGCTGCGCACGGACCGGACGATCTCCTCCGCACGCGTGCGGTCGGTCCGGGACGCCGAATCGGCCGTCGGCTGGACCGGGAGCACGAACGCCGCCAGAGCCACGGCCACCGACCAGACGATTCGCAGGCGATTCCGCCGCGGCGTGCTCCACATGAAGCCGGTAATCAGAAGGAGCACTGCCGCCAGCACCCAGACGACATTGGGGAGGTACGAGAGGTAACGTTCGAAGTCCCAGAAATAGAAGCTCGGCACGGAGTAGCGCAGGTCGACGGGAAGCAGCGAGTTCCGCTCCCACACCAGCTCCGAGTAGTAAGGAAACAACGCCGATGGCGCCTGGACCCACCGCGTCGCCAGCGCGACCTGGTACGCCAGTCCCGTCAGGACGATGGGCCGAACGTATCGTTCGACCGTCGCCTGCTCGTCCTTGAGCCAGATGCCCAGTGGAACCAGCCACAGCCACATCGCCGACCAGGCGAAACGCCCGGCGGGTCCGCCGCCTCCGTACCAGTTCAGCTCCATCGCGTTCGGCCCGATCAGCGAACCGTAGAGGAGCAGCCACGGCACGGTCAGTGGGTGGCGCCGGTGCACCATGTAGCCGAGTCCGACGAGTCCCGGCAGAAGCAGCGGCTGCTGAAAGAACATGCCCTGGGCCTGGTCGAGATGCAGTCCGAGAAAGACTTCCAGCACCCGCAGGGCGTCGGTGCCGAGGTGACCGAGACGTCGCCAACCCAGCACGCCGCCGTACGTCTGCAGGTGCCACCACATCAGCGACCCGCTGCCGATGGCGAAGAGCGCCGGGAGCACCAGGAACGAGCGGCGGCCGTCGCGCCAGGCCCGCCACCCTCCCATGACGGCAAGGATCACCGATGTGGCGAGGTACTTCGTATGGAGCCAGGGGAGCAGCCCGGCGATGAGCCAGTAGCCGGCCCAACCCCACCACGTGCGCGGCGACGCGCTCCACACCCACGTGACGAGCGCCAGGACGGCTACGCCGCACGGCAGGTCCGGGTAGATCTGCGAGGCGCCGAAGACCGCCGGCACGCTGGCGACGACACCCAGGACGGCGAACCGCGCCGCACCGGGAGAGAGGCTCTCGCGCATCCAGCGCCAACTGCCCAGGACCAGCAACGACAACGCGAGCACACACAGGGCGAGCCGTGCCCCGAGCACGCCCCCGAACGCCCACGGCGCAGCCACCAGAACGCCGAGCCCCGGGGTGTGCATCGGCGACCAACCCTTCTCCGTGGGCACGATATGCTCGTCGACCGGGCCCCATATCTCGCGCGTCGTGGCGTCCCACCAGTAGTTGTTGCGCAGCTCCAGGTCGCCGTCGCGGACAACGCTGGCGGACATTATCAGGTAGTGCGGTTCGTCGCCGCCGAGAGGCAATTGCCCCGACCGAGTCCAACTGGTCGTCAGGGCGATGCTCAGGACGATCGCGCACAACGCCACGGACGGCCAGCCGAGTGCGACGCTGCCGAGGCGCCGCAGCCCGCCGTCGAACCTGTTCGCCAACCCTCCATGCCAGAACATGCGTGATGCCTTTCGCGGATCGAAGCCTGAACCGTATCCTGTGGCCGCAATGGCAGGATCCGCCGCGATTATATAGGTGGAGGGGACAGACCCAGGCGGGCCGGACACGAACGAGGTCGGTCAATCGACAGACTAGTGGTCCGTCACTTCATAATCTTCGGATAGACGGACTTGAGTTTGCAGCGCGCATCGTCGACCTTCATCTGCCAGTCGACACCGCGTTGCGTGCCGTTGACGTCGGTGGACCATGCCGACACTTCGTCGTGCAGCGTCCCGACGTCGCCGATGCGACGGCGGCGCACGCATTGGCGCGTCATCGAGCTCAGTTCGTTCTCCGCGATGTTCAGCCAGCTCCCGTGTTTCGGCGTGTGGCAGAACTCGATGCGACGAACCAATTCCCGTGCCCGGGTCGGCTCGAACACTTCGTAGAAGGCGCCCGGCGTGTGCGTGTTGAGGTGGTCGCTCACCAAGGCGATCTTCGGGCAGTCGGCGTAGCGCCCCTCCAACAGCGCGGCGACCTCCAGCGCCCAGTCCGCCTTCGTACGCCGGGCCCGGGCCGTCGCCTGACGCCAACCCGCCAGCGGCTCGCAGAACAGGAAGACCGCGGCCGTACCGGCCCGTTCGTATTCGTAGTCGACGCGGCGCGGCCGCTGCGGCGTGGCGGCCAGCGGCGGGCGCACTTCCTTGACCAGTTGCACCGGCTGCTCGTCCATGCACACGACGGGACAATCCGGGTCGTAAGGTTTCTGATACAGATCCAGGACCTGTTCCATGTGCGCCACGAACTCGGCATCGGCCTGCGGCGGGATCACCCAATACTGGATTTTCCGCTGCGTCAGCTCGTTTTTTTTAGCGTCCGCCGGATGGTTTCGCGGCTGATCGACTCGACGATCGCCAACTCGACGACCCGCCGCGCCAGCAGGCGCAACGACCAGTTGGCATAGCCCTTCGGCGGCGGCCCCAGACGCAGCGCGATGATGTGAGCCTCCTGTTCGCCGTCGAGCAGTTTGGGGACCGGGGGCGACTCCCGCCGTTTGCGTTCCAGCGCCCGCTCGAACCCTTCCAGCACGCAGCGTTGACGGATGTTCTCCACCGTCTTGGTGCGGCAAGAAAAAGCGTCGGCGATCCGCTCGTCGGTCCACGCCGGTCCGTCGGCATCGGCCTTCAAGAGAATCTGCGCGCGGCGCACTTTCTCGCTGCTCCCGTTGAGCTTGCGGACCGTCTCTCGACAGACCTCGCGTTCTTGGGCTGTGAGTCGAACGATGTACCTCTTTTGCGGCATGGAAGCTCTCTCGGTTCGAGACGAGCTCCCCGATAGTCCTAATGTTTATTGATGCCACAGCACTAGAACCGGATACGCACGCCGAACGACGGCTCGAACCCGGTGACCAGGTGCGTCGCGCGCTCGTGGCGCGACGTCGTCTACGTGGGCCGCGCCTGGCGGCCGATCATGCTGGTGATTCGCGCGCTGCCGGATACTCACGTTCGGTACGAAGCGCTTCCACAAAGCTGTCAATGTCGATATATCGGGCCGTCAGGCAGTGGTTGATGCCGGCGCCCTCGAGAACCTCCGCAATCTCAGCTCGCGGAACGACAATGCGTCGGGACTCCCCGCGTGCCGTAACCATCACTATACGGGCTGACCGCCCCGGTGTCGCGGGTTCGAGATCGATGGTTTCGTAGCGAGACTTCTCCACCATCCCGATCGCAGCGTCCACCAGTTGCGAAGGGGGGACCTCCAGCGGTTCGTCTGAGGATAGAGGCATCAGGGTATCGATGGCATCGCGTTCGATGTTGCCGCGCCTCGTGTGCCAGATGAAGGCTGCTTCCTCCTGGGTTTCCGGTGACAGCATGTTGACGGCTCGCTCCAACTGTTCCGGGTCTCGCCGGCCCGCGATTACGATGTCGTAGAGGTCGCGTGCCGGGGCCTCACTTAGCCGGTTCAGCAGTTTGCCGGCCAGTATCTGAGTAGTCGAAAGCGCCTCGAACCGCTGTCCGTCAATCGCCGAAATGGTCTGGCCAACGGCCGGGGCCGGCGAGACCTTGTAAACATGCAGCTTGCCTTTCGGAAACGTCATCCGGATCGAGCCTTTCCTGTAGCCGGTCAGCACACCCCCAAACTTCTTCATGGCCTCGGTGAACACGTTCGAGTCACCGCGGTCGAGATCCGTAATCTGCCACTTCGCGGACGTAGACAGGTCGATGTCCGTGCTCCCGCGGTGGCGCCAACGGGCGGCCAGGATGGATCCACCACCCATCATCCAGTTCTCCGGTCGGAGCTCATGCGAGCGTCGGAGCCGATCGAGCTCGTTCCGTATGGCTGTCCAGAGCGTTCTCGCGGGTTCCGTGAGGGTCAACTGCTCCTGGACAGATCCGGACCCGGGGGTGGTCAACCTGTCCATAGATCGGAACCGTTCATTTCGCCTATCAAGGCGTATTGGTTGATCAATCGGATGCGCGGGTACACGTCAAAGTGTGCTTTGTGCAGGGCCCGGACCAGGACGCGCCAACTGTAGACCCGCTCGGCCCAGGCATGAATGATTTCGATCTCGAGGGCCTCGAGGCCCCAGGTATAGACAAGCGTCTGCTGCCGGCGCGAGAGCTCCTCCGCATGGACAGCTTCGTAGAACTCGCGCGGCGTCGGCGGCCGGCTCCAACCGCAGCAGCTCTGGTTGAGCCGGGATTCAACTGTACGGCTGTTTGAAGCGATGCGGCGGGAATCGATTCGGGGCCAGAACCACCACCCCGGCTCGAGCGGAGCGAGATTGTCACTGAATGCCTCGGGCGGGCCGAGCACACAGGGTCGTGCTTCCATTCCGTAGCGTTCGAGCAATCGTCCGCGGGTCGCCATCCCGCATTGGACATCGATCTGCGCCACCATGAACTCATCTTGACTCAAGTGCGACAAAAAATCGAACCCGGAGCAACGCCAATGAACAACCTTCAATCGGCGCCTAGAACCGGATACGCACGCCGAACGACGGGATGATCGGGAACCCGGCGCTCGGATTCTCCACGATGCGCGGCACGCCGCCGGCCGGGTCGTGGGCCAGGCTGGTCTGGAGCTCCACGGGGTTGTCGCGGTTGAGCAGGTTGATCACCTCTATGTACCAGGACCAGCGGCCGGAAGGTCCGCCCGGCTGGTTGGCGATGCGCAGGTCGACGCGGGCGTAGTGGGGCAGGCGTCCGCGCTGCAGGTCTTCGAGGCCGCCGAGGTCGACGGCGTAGACCGGCGCGCCGGTGGCGTCGCGGGCCGGGACGAGGCGTCCGCGCGCGTCCTCTTCCGCCGCCGGTCGGACGCCGACCGCGGGCGTATAGGGAAAGCCGGTGGCCACCTGCGCGGTCGCGGCGATGCTCCAGCGGTCGCCCAGCCGGTAGCGGCCGACGGCGTTGAAGGCGTGGCGGCGGTCGTACTCGAACGGAAAGCGCAGGCCGTAGGCGTCGCGGTCGGCGCGGCCCCAGGCGTAGGAGAGCCAGCCGGCGAGACGGGCGGCCGGATCGCTGCGCACCAGGTAGGCGTCGGCGCCGTAGGCCCTGCCGCCCCCGCCGTTCACCGGTGCGCTGGTGATCCGCGCCGCCGTCGGGACGCTGGCCTGCAGCTCGGCCGGAAAGTCGTAGCGCGCGACCCGTGCGCGCCGCTCGGCCTCCGGTTCGAGACCGCCGACGATGAGGTCGTAGAACGTCTTGTAGTAGCCCTCCACGCGGAACAGCGTGCCGGCGCCGAGATCCTTCTCGAACCCGGTGACCAGGTGCGTCGCGCGCTCGTGGCGCAACCCGGTGACCATGGCCGGCGAGAGGTCGAAGAAGTAGTCCGACTGGATGAGCTTCTCGTAGCCGGGGCTCTGCGTGTAGAGGCCGCCTGCCACGCGCAGCCGGCTCGCCCAGCCGAGCGCCACCGTGGCCGCGAAGCGCGGCGCCAGGACGGCGCCGCCGTTGACGGTGCTCCAGTCGAGCCGCAGGCCCGGCTCGATGGACAGCCTGGGCGTTACCGTGTAGCTGTCCTGAAGCCACGCCCCGCCGCGCGTGCCTTCGAGCGACGAATCCAGATCGTCGGGGAGTCCGCTTCCGCCGCGCACGCTGGACGGGTTCGCGACGGTCTCGTTCCGGTCGCCGGTGATGGAGATGCCGGCCCCGGACGCGAGCCGGTGCAGCTCCACCCCGGTCTCGAGGGTGTGGGCGGGCGACAGGGCCAACGCGAGCTCCTGCCGTACCGACAGGTCGCGTACGGACAGGTCCCGGTCGAAGGCGACGTTGGTCAGCCCGACCGCGACCTCGTCGTCGGGCGCGTTCGACCGCCGCGACGACGATTCGAACGTGGCGTCGACGCCGAGCAGGTCGGTGTTGCGGTACCACGAGACGATGGTGCGCGAGGTTGCGGCGCCGCCGAGCAGCGCGTCGAACCGCAGCGAGGCGAGGTCGTTGCCCGCCGCGGAGAGGAGGCGCCCGGTCTCGCGCGACTCCTCGTCGTCCTCGTCGTCGAACCGGAAGTCGGCGTTCTCGCGGCTGGTGAGGCCGAACAGGGCCAGCCGGTGACCGGGTCCGAACGTCCACTGCGCCTGGGCCTGCACGTCGGCGAACGCGGGGAGGTTCTGGTCGGTGACGAGCCCGGCGACCAGGTCGTAGTAGGTCCGCCGCCCGCTCAGCAGCCACGATCCGTCCCCGGGAGCGCCGCCCTCCAGCACGACGTTGGCGTCGGTGACGCCGGCCGACGTCGATCCGCCGAAGTCGCGCTCGCCGGGTCGGTTGTCGACGACCAGCAGCGACGACAGCCGGTCGCCGTACTTCGCCCCGAAGCCGCCCGCGGTCAGCTCGAAGCGCTCGACGGTCTCCGGATTGAACGCGCTGACGAGGCCGAACAGCCGGTACGGATTGTGGATTTCCACGCCATCCATCACCGTGAGGTTCTGGTCGGGAGTGCCCCCGCGCACCGCGAGCCGGCTGCCGAAGTCGCCGGTCGACGCCACGCCCGGCAGCGTGTCCAGCGTGCGGAAGATGTTGTCGAAGGCGCCGGCGACCTCGAACACCTCCGCGGCCGCGATGGGCGTGGCCGACGGCCGCTCCGTGGCGGCGGCCGGCGCGGACACCACCTGCACGGTCTCCGCGAACGTGTTGCGGAAAAGCAGGATCTCCAGCGCCGCGCCCGTCCCGGTGACCGCCGGGTCCAGGGCGACCACGGTTTCCAGGTAGCCGTCGGCCGCCACCCGCAGCTCGGCGTCGTCCGGCGCGAGCGTTACCGAGAAGCGCCCGGCGGCGTCGGTCGCGACGGTCTCGGTTCCGCTTGCGACGGTGGCCTCGGCGACCGGGGCGGTGCTGGCGCCGTCGAGCACGACGCCGTTGACGACCGGGGGCGCCGGTGCGTCCGTCTGCGCGGCGGTTTCCGCCTGGTTGGCGGTTTCCGCCGCCGCGGCTCCGGCGCCCGTGGTCAGGGTCGGCGCCAGAAGGAGCAGGCCGGCGAGGATGCGACGGAGACGACGGGACGGAGGGAGACGAGCCGGCGTGGACATGATGTACAGGACGTGCGCACAACCGGATCGGTTGCCGAGTCAGGTGGTCCGCGGCGCAGGGCCGGCCGCGGCCGCCGCCGGCAGGGTGACGAGCACCAGCAGCAGCATCAGGAACTCGGAATCGCCGAAGTTGTACTCGAACAGTCCGGCCGCGAGCATGGCGGCCACCGCCGCCAGTCCACCCGCGGCCAGGGTAAGTGACGCCGGCTCCCGCAGCCGCCGGACGAGATCGAACGCCAGCGCCGCGATGAACCAGGCCCACAGGGCGAGCGCCGGCAGCCCGCGTTCGGCCGCGATCTGCAGCGGGACGTTGTGCAGGTGCGGGTTCGTCTCGTTGACCGCGTTCTCGGGCCGGTAGTCGGCGTAGACCTCCTCCACCAGCCCGGGACCGATGCCGGTCAGGGGGTGATCGCGGACCATCCCGGCCCCGGCCGTCAGCATGGCCAGCCGATCCCGATTGGTCGGGTCCCGGAGGTCGAAGATGCTGTAGAGGCGGTCGCTCACCTGCGCCGGGGCGACGGCCAGGAAGACGACGGCGACGACCGGCGCCAGTGCGAGCAGCCGGCGGTCGCGCAGCACCAGAAGCAGGCCGGCGGCGCCGGCGGCGCCGATCCATGCGCTGCGGGTCAGGGTGACGACGAGGGCGACCGAGAGGGCCGGCAGCACGACGAGGGCCCAGGCACGGTCGCGTGCGTCGAAGAGCAGGCGGGACAGGGCGGCGCAGAGCATCAGCATCAGCAGCCCGGCGTAGGTCATGTAGTGCCCCATCGAGCCGCTCGGCCGCTGTCCGAGGTTGTCGTACTGCAGGATGCCGTACTGCACGATGCCGGCGCCCGCGTTGATCGCGCCGGCCGCCAGGGCCACGGTGACGACCGTCCGGGCGCGCTCGCCGCGGGCGAGGGCGAGGACGATCGGCGCCACCAGAAACAGCAGCACCTCGCGGGACTCGACGAGGCTGGTCGCCGGGGCGAGGGAGAACGGCACGCTGACGGCGACCGTCCACGCGGCGTAGGCCAGCAGCGGCGTGAAGAACGCCGGCGGCGGGGGACGGTCGGCGCGTGCCGCGAAGGACGCCAGGCAGATGCCGGCAAGCACCGTCAGCAGAATCTGCGAGACCGCGATCGACAGCGGCAGGGCGAAGACGAAGAGCAGCAGCACGGGCCAGCCGATGGCGTCCAGCCTCGACGCGGCAGGAAGGCGCAGGGGCATGACGGCGTGCCGGAGAGCGGCGATCACGGATCGACGGTGGCTTCGTCGATCAGCATCACCGGGATGTCGTCCTTGATCGGGAAGACGCGGCGGCAACTGCCGCACTTGAGCCCGGCGCCGTCGTTGACGAGCGTGACCGGCGTCTTGCAGGCGGGGCAGGCGAGAATCTCGAGCAGCTCCGGATCGACACTCATGATCGCTTCTTGACTATAGCAGAACGCCGGCGCCGCCCTGGGCGCCTGCCCGGCGGGAGGAATATCGTCTTGTCGCCGGGGCCGACCTGTGGAAGAATCGCGCCATGTGTTATGCGGCCCGCAGAGTATCCCTGGCTGTCGCGCTCCCCGTGCTCCTCACGACGATCGCCGGGTCCGCCGCCGCGCAGGCGCCGGCGGAGTCGGAGTCGCCGGGGCGCGCCGAGGCGTACGCCCGCTTCATGATCGGCCGGCACCTGGAGGGGCTGGAAGACACCGATGGTGCCGTCCAGGCGTACCGGGATGCCGCCCGGCTCGATCCGGCGGCCGGCGAGCCGCTTGCCGAGCTGGCCGAGCTGTACGCCCGGGCCGGCCGCGCCCAGGACGCCATAGCCGTCGCCGAGGAGGCGCTGGCCCGCGAGCCGGACAACCGTTCCGCCCACCGCGTGCTGGGGCTGGCCTACGCGGCGGCGGCCAGTACGCGCGAAGGTACGCGCGAGGACGTGGATCGGTCCATCGAGCACCTGGAGCAGGCCCGCGATTCGGTGGTGCCGGATCTGCAGGTCGAGCTGACGCTGGGCCGCTTCTATCTCAGAACGGTCGCGACGGACGAAGCGATCGCGCTGCTCGAGGACCTCTCCAAGGATCAGCTCGCCTACGGCCCGGCGAGCCTGCTGCTGGCCGAGGCCTACCAGCAGGCGGGCCGTCACGACGACGCGCTGCGTACGCTGGAGGAAGCGGTGGGCAGCACCCGGCCCACGTCCCGGATGCTGGCGCGTCTGGGCGAGCTGTACGAGCAGGCTCGCCGCTGGCGCGACGCCGCCGAGGCCTACCGGGGAGCCGTGGCCCTGAACCCGCGCAGCGCCAGGGTCCGGCGCCGCCTGGCCGCGGCATGGCTCGAGGCCGGCGAGGCCGCGCGCGCGCGCGAGGTGCTCGAAGGGGTCATCGAGATGCGTCCCCGCGACGAGGCCAGCTACCACATGCTGGCCGAGGTGGAGCTCGCCCTCGCGAACTTCGACGCGGCGGAGTCGGCGGCGCGCCGGCTGATCGAGCTGGAGCCCGACGGTCTGCGCGGACCCTACGTGCTCTCCCAGGTGTTCGAGCGCCGGCACGAGTACCGGCGCGTCGTCGAGACCCTCTCGCCGGTGCTGGAGCGAGCCCGCACGATGCGCCCGCAGCGGCTGCTGGCCGAGATGCTGGACCAGCTCGGGCGCGCCTACCAGTGGCTCGAGAACGCCGCGGGCGCGACGCGGGTCTACGAGGACGCCGTCTCGCTGATGCCGTCCAGCCCCGGCTTCCAGGCCCGGCTGGCACAGGCCTACGTGGACGCGGACCGCCACGACGACGCGGTCCGGCTCCTCGCGCGGGCCCGCGGCGCCAGCCCCTCGAACCTGACCCTGGCCATCATCGAGGCCGATCTGCATGGCCGGCGCGGCGAAGTGGAGCGGGGCGAGGATCTGTTGCTGGAGGTGCTCGCGGAGAACCGGGACGTGCCGCGGGCGCACCTGGCCGTGGCGTCCTTCTACAGCGAGCACGACCGGCTGCGCGAAGCCCTCCTGGTGCTGGAGTCGGCGCAGCCGCAGTTCCCGGAAGAGACGTCGATTCTGTTCCTGCTCGGCGCGATCCTCGAGCAGAGCGACCGGTTCGCCGACGCCGAACGGGCGTTTCGGCGGGTGCTCGATCGGGATCCGGAGCACGCGCAGGCGCTCAACTACCTGGGCTACATGCTCGCCGACCGGGGCGAGCGCCTGGATGAATCGGTGGCTCTCATCGCCCGCGCGGTCGAGACGGATCCGCACAACGGCTCCTACCTCGACAGCCTGGGCTGGGCGTACTTCAAGCTCGATCGACTCGATCTGGCCGAGCCCCCGCTGCGTGCGGCCGGCGATCAGTTGCAGCGCAACTCGGTGGTCCAGGATCATCTCGGCGACCTGCTCAACCGGCTCGAGCGGTACGCGGAGGCCATCGCCGCCTGGCGGAGGGCGCTGGACGGCGACGGCGAGGAGATCGAGCCCGCGGCGATCGAGCGCAAGATCATGGACGCGCAGCGCCGTCTCGATCGATAGTCTCGACCGCGAACAGCCCGTGCCGGATCGATCTCCCGCCGCACTCCGGCGCCTTCGAACCTCTGTGCTCGCCGTCGTGCTGCTGGCGGCGGCCTGCGCACCCGCGCGTCGCGGCATCGAGGTTCCGGACGGCGCGGGCGTGCCGCTGTCCGACCACGCCGCGTTCTGGGAACGCGTCGCGGCGCCCTGCCGCGGCGTCCGTACGATGGAGTTCCTGCTCGTGCTCGGCGGGCGGTCGGGCGACACGACGCTGCGCCGCACGCGCATGCGGGCGGCGGCGGAGCGCCCCGGCTCGCTGCGCATCGAGGCCCTCGCCCCGTTCGGCGCGCCGCTGTTCGTGTTCGTGGCGCGCGACGATCGCGCGACCCTGCTGCTGCCGCGCGACAGGCAGGTGGTGCGCGACGCCCGGCCGGCGGAGGTGCTGTACGCGTTGGCCGGTCTGGCCCTGGCTCCCGGCGACGTATACGCGTTGCTGACCGGGTGCCTGGAGCCGGAGCCGGTCGCCACCGCCGCGCGCCGGTACCCCGACGGGTCGGTGGCGGTGGAGCTGCAGGGCGGGGCGACGGCGTACGTGCGCGGCGCGGACGGAGCGCAGGTGGTCGCGGCCGGCCGCCGGGGCGACCTGACCGTCGAGTACGCGGAGCACGTGCGCGGGCTGCCGCGCCGGCTCCGGATCCGGGTGGACGGCCCGCGCGGCGGCGCCGACCTGGTCGGGACGCTGTCGCGGGTGAGCATGAACGTCACCCTGCATCCGGCCGCGTTCGAGGTCGACGTGCCGGCGGGTTACGTGCCGGTCACCCTTGCCGGGCTGCGCGGCGCCTCGCCTCTGGAGCAGGTGGCGCCGGCGGCGCCGGCGGCGGGGGAGGCCGCGGCCAGACCGTGACCGGCCGGCGCTTCCCCCGTCGCGTGCAGGTTCGCGCACCGGCCAAGATCAACCTGGACCTGTGGGTGCTGCGGCGCCGCGCGGACGGTTTCCACGACGTATCGACGATTCTGCAGTCGGTTGCGCTGCACGACACGCTGTCGATTGCCGGGCGGCGCGGGCCGCTGACGGTCCGTTCCGCCGCGTCCTGGGTGCCCCGCGATCGGGACAATCTGGTCTGGACCGCCGCCGCGGCGCTCTGGCGCGACCTGGGGCGGTCGGGGGACCCGGACGGCCTCGCCGTGTCGATCCGCAAGCGCGTGCCGGCCGCGGCGGGACTCGGCGGCGCGAGCAGCGACGCGGCGTCCGCGCTGCGGGCGTTGCGGTTGTGGTGGGCGCCGCCGGCGAGCCCGCGGCGGCTGGAAGAGGTCGCCGCGGCCGTCGGATCGGACGTGCCGTTCTTCCTGCGCGGCGGCACGGTGCTGGCGACGGGCCGCGGCGAGCGGATGCGCCGGTTGCCGGGGCTGGAGCGGTACTGGGTGGTGCTGGCGGTGCCCGGGTTCGGCGTCTCGACGGCGGACGCCTACCGCTGGTGGGACGTGGATGCGCCGGACACCGCCGCCCGTGGCGGGATGGTCGCGAGGCCGGCCGGTTGGCGCCGCGACCTCGGCCGGCTGCGCAACGACCTGGAGGCGCCGGTCGTGCGGCGCCATCCGGAGATCGGCGCGCTGGCGGCGTCCCTGCGGGCCGCGGGGGCCTTGCGCGCCGCGATGACCGGCAGCGGATCGGTGGTCTTCGGGCTCTTCGCGTCGCGCGCGAGGGCGAGCGGGGCGTGCCGCGCGCTGAGCGCCGGGGGCGGCCGGACGCTGCTGACCCGGACCATGGACGCATCCGCCTGCGCGCGTCTTGCCGCCGTCGTCCGCATCGACTAAACTGCCCGTTCGCGCACCGCGTGCCGGACGTACCCGTGTGTGCGGCATCGCGGTGGCGCGTGCGGCGAGCGCCGCGGGCTGCTACCGATGGGGCGTGGCCAAGCGGTAAGGCGCGGGACTTTGGATCCCGTATTCGAAGGTTCGAATCCTTCCGCCCCAGCCACTCGCGCGATTTTCGGGCCAGGATACGTGCCGACTCACAACGGAGATTTGAAGCTGTTCGCGGGCAGCGCCCATCGGGCGCTGGCGGAAGAGATTGCGGGTGTCCTCGGGGTACCGATGGGCCGCGCGGCGCTGCGGCGCTTCTCCGACACCGAGGTGTCGTTTCAGATCGACGAGAACATCCGCGGCTCCGACGTGTTCGTGGTGCAGCCGACCTGCACGCCGGTCGACGAGCACCTGGTCGAGCTGTGCGTGATGATCGACGCCTTCCGGCGCTCGTCGGCGGCCCGCATCACCGCGGTTATGCCGTACTACGGCTATGCCCGCCAGGACCGCAAGGACAAGCCGCGGGTGCCCATCTCGGCGAAGCTGGTCGCCAACCTGGTGAGCGCGGCCGGCGCCAACCGCGTGCTGACGATGGACCTGCACAAGGCGCAGATCCAGGGGTTCTTCGACATTCCGGTCGACCACCTGTTCGCGACGCCGGTCTTCATCGACTACCTGACGCGCGCCGGCTACCGGGGCCACGCGACGATCGTCTCGCCCGACGCCGGTGGCGTGGAGCGTGCGCGCGCCTACGCCAAGCGGTTGGACGCCGACCTGGCGATCATCGACAAGCGCCGGTCCGAGGACGGACACGCCGAGGTGATGCACGTCGTCGGCGAGGTCAGGGACCGTGTCTGCGTGCTCCTGGACGACATCGTTGACACGGCGGGAACGCTGCAGCAGTCCTCGCGGGCGCTGGAGAAGAGCGGGGCGGCCGGCATCATGGCCTGCGCCGTGCATGGGGTCCTGTCCGGACCCGCGTTGGAGCGGGTGGAGGATTCCCCGCTCGAGAAGCTGATCGTGACCGACACGATTCCCCTGCGGGCGGAGTTCGAGCAGTCCGCCAAGGTGCGGGTGCTCTCGGTCGCCGGGCTGCTGGGTCGGGCCATTCAGAGCATTCATCAGGAAACTTCGGTGTCGTCGCTGTTCGTGTAGGGAGAGACAAGAGATGCAAGCCACTTTGGCCGCCGCCACTCGGCAGACGCGCGGCAAGAACGAGGCGCACCGGCTGCGGCTCGCGGGACGGTTGCCGGCCGTCGCGTACGGCGGGTCGCCGGTGGAGAGCCTGGCCCTGGACGTCGATCCGAAGGCAGTGCTGCACATCCTGCACTCGGAATCGGGCATCAACACGCTCGTCGACCTGGCAGTGGACGGCGGCGAGTCGGGGAAGGTGCTGATCAAGGAGATCCAGCACGATCCGGTCACGGATGCCCTGCTGCACGTCGATTTCTTCCGACTGGCGATGGACAGGCTGGTCACGGTCACCGTGCCGGTGACGCTCAGCGGCGAGGCGGCCGGCGTCAAGCAGCAGGGCGGCCTGCTCGACTTCGTCACGCGGGAGTTCCAGGTCGAGTGCATGCCGACCGAGATCCCGGAGCACGTCGACGTCGACGTCAGCGACCTGATGATCGGCGACGGCGTGCGGGTCCGCGACGTGGCCGAGGGGGTGAGCTGGACGCCGGTGAGCGACCGCGACATGCTGCTCGTGCACGTGACGGCGGCCAAGACCGCCTCCGACGACGAGGAGGAGACGGAGGAGAGCGAGGCGGCGGCGGAAGGCGCGGAGGGCGAGACCGACGGAGGCGGCGGGGAGACCTAGGAGTCTGCGCCGTAGAACGGTGCAGACTGCCAGAGAGGCCTGGTTGGGCGGAAATCGGAGCCATGGGCGACGATTTCCGGGCTAGTTCGGGAGCGGAGGCCGGGTGCGTTTGATAGTCGGCCTCGGCAACCCGGGTGCGCAGTACCGCGGGACGCGTCACAACGTCGGCTTCGACGTGATCGACGCCTTGGCCCGGCGCTTCGACCTGAGCTTCGACAGCGCGCCGGCCGACGCGGTTCTGGCGCGGCAGCGTGGGCCCGGCGCCCGCGTGATGCTCGCCAAGCCGCTCACCTACATGAACCGGAGCGGCGGGGCGGTGCAGGCGTTGCGCCACTACTTCCGGATCGAGCCGGAGGCGCTGCTCGTGGTGGCGGACGACGTCAATCTGCCGCTGGGTCGGCTGCGCGGCCGCAAGAGCGGGTCGGACGGCGGCCACAACGGATTCGCCTCGATCATCGCGTCCCTGGGGACCGGCGATTTCGCCAGGCTGCGGATCGGGGTGGGGCGGGGCGACACGCGGCGGTCGTTGACCGCCCACGTGCTGGCGCGGTTCGATGCGGATGAGCGCGAGGAGATGGAGGCGGCGATCGAACGCGCCGCGGACGCCGTGGAGACGTTCGTCGAGGACGGCGTCGAGAGGATGATGAACCGGTTCAATTGAAGCCGCGAGGCTCCTTGCCGCCGCATCCCGGCGGCCGCCGAGTCCGAAGGGAGACCAATGAGCGAAACACGACAGTACGAGGTTGTGTACGTCGTCAGCCCGGAGATCACCGAGGAGGGGGTCACCGAGTTGCACGAGCGGGTTGCAGAGATCGTCGATCAGTTGGGCGGCAAGATCGACAAGACCGACAACTGGGGACGCCGGCGTCTGGCGTACGAGATCAACCGCCACCGCGAGGGGACCTACGTCATCGAGCTGGTGACCGGGCCGGGCACGCTGGTGACGGAGCTGGACCGGCGCCTGCGGGTGATGGAGCAGCTCCTGCGGCACCTCATCGTACGGGTGGACGAGGATCTGCGGAAGGCGCAACGCGCCCGCGACCGGCGCCAGAGCCGCCAGAAGCGGCGCCTGGCGAAGAGAGCGCCGGCCGGGCTCGGTGTGCCGGCGGCTGCGGGTGCACCTGCGGCGGCGCCTGGATCCGGAGCCGCGGGGGATGGGTCGCCCGCCCCGGTGCCGGCGGCGGCGCCCGAACCGGTGGCAACGCCGGAGCCGGCAGCGGCGCCCGAACCGGTGGCAACGGCGGAGCCGGCGGCGGCCGAGCCTGTTGCGGCGGTCGAGACCGCTGAACCGGCGGCGGCGCCGGCGGATGCGGCGGAGACGGTGGAGACCGCGGAGGTGACGAATGAGTGACGAGCGAGACGGCCGACGCGGTGGTGGAAGGGGCGGTGGCGGCAATGGCGGTAGCGGTAGTGGTGGCGCTGGCGGCAAGGGCGGCGCGGGACGGCGCGGCGGCGGCCCACGCCGGCGCAAGGTGTGCCGCTACTGCGTGGACAAGGTCGACTACATCGACTACAAGGACGTGCGCCTGGTCATGATGTCGATCGGCGACCGCGGCAAGATTCAGCCCCGGCGGATCTCCGGTACATGCGCCAAG
Source organism: Vicinamibacterales bacterium (assembly GCA_965222905.1). GTDB lineage: Bacteria > Acidobacteriota > Vicinamibacteria > Vicinamibacterales > UBA8438 > WTFV01. The sequence continues at coordinate 3,537,803 of OZ244976.1, forward strand.
CACCAGCGCAAGCTGACGACGGCCGTCAAGCGCGCGCGGCAGCTCTCGCTCGTGCCGTACGTGCTCGATTAGGAGTCAGCCGATGATGGAAATCATCCTGCGGGATCACATCGAAAACCTGGGTCGTCGCGGCGACATCGTCAGCGTGGCCAACGGCTACGCGCGCAACTACCTCCTGCCGCAGAAGCTCGCCCTGCTGGTGACGCCGTCGAACCGCCATCAGGTGGCGCGCGAGCGGGTGGTCGCCGACGCCCGCGAGGCGGACGAGCGGGCGCGAGCCGAGAGCTTCGCCGCGCGCCTGCGCGGGACCGAGTGCATCATCGCTCGGCGGGTGGGGGAGACGGGCACGCTCTACGGGTCGGTCACGACGGCCGACGTCGCGGATCACCTCGCGACGCTCGATTTCGAGGTCGACAAGCGCAAGATCCAGCTCGGTGAGCCGCTCAAGGAGCTGGGGGAGTTCCCCGTGACGGTGAAGCTGCACCAGGACGTGAGCACCGAGCTGACGGTCAAGGTGGTCAAGGCGGAGACCGACGACGAATCGGCCGAGACCGAGACCGGGGACGCGGCGTCGTAGGGCGCGGCTGGCGGCGCGGCGGTCCGGAATGGTTGGAGTGAGACATGGCGCAGCCGGCCATCAGCGCGGGCGGGAGGGCGCTGCCCCACAACCTGGAGGCGGAGCGGTCCATCCTCGGCGCCATTCTCATCCGCAACGACACGTTCAACGTCGCGGCGGAGCTGATCGACGCCGACGACTTCTACCGTGACGCCCACCGCCGCGTCTTCGACAAGATGGTCGACCTCAACGAACGGGGTCAGGCCATCGATCTCGTCACGCTGCGGGACGAGCTGAGCCGGTCCGGCGATCTGGAGCCGGTCGGCGGTCCCGCCTACATCTCGTCCCTCGCGGACGGCGTCCCGCGCTCGACGAACGTCGAGCACTACGCGCGTATCGTCAAGGAGCGGGCCACGCTCCGCAATCTGATCGCGGCCGCGAACCGGATCGAGGCGGAGGCCTACGCGGCGCAGGACGAGGCCTCCGTCGTGCTCGACCGGGCCGAGCAGGAGATCTTCGCGATCGCCGAGGGCCGCATCCGCAGCGGCTTCGTGCCCCTGAGCGAGCTGGCCCAGGACAGCTTCGCCACGATCGAGCGGCTGCAGAGCGTCCACAGCGCCGTCACCGGGGTGCCGACCGGCTTCGTCGACATCGACGAGATGACGGCCGGACTCCAGCCGGCGGATCTCGTCATCGTGGCCGCCCGCCCCTCGATGGGCAAGACGGCGTTGGCGCTGAACATCGGCGCCCACGTCGGGACCACCGGTGAGCGGACGGTCGGCGTGTTCAGCCTCGAGATGGCGAAGGAGCAGCTCTTCCTGCGGATGCTGACCAGCGCCGCGCAGGTCGACTCCCACCGCTTCCGCACCGGCCTGCTGACCGAGGCCGACTACGCCAGACTGTCCGAGGCGATGACCTCCCTGTCGGATGCGCGTATGTACATCGACGACACCGCGTCGCTGGGGGTGCTGGAGATGCGGGCGAAGTCGCGCCGGCTGAAGGCGGAACACGGGCTCGACCTGATCATCATCGACTACCTGCAGTTGATGCAGGGGCGCGGCCGGTTCGAGAACCGCAACCAGGAGATCGCCTCGATCTCGCGTTCGCTGAAGGCGCTGGCGAAGGAGCTCGACGTGCCGGTGATGGCGCTGTCGCAGCTCAGCCGCGCGCCCGAGGCGCGCGGCGACAAGCGCCCGCAACTGTCCGACCTGCGGGAGTCCGGTGCGCTGGAGCAGGACGCTGACGTGGTCATGTTCATCTTCCGCGAGGACATGTACGAGGAGACGCCGGAGAACGAGAACGTCGCCGAGATCATCATCGGCAAGCAGCGCAACGGTCCGACGGGCACGGTCAGGCTGGCCTTCCTGAAGCAGCAGACCCGCTTCGAGAACCTCAGCCGCGACTACCAGTAGCGTCGGCTCTGGCGACATTCCGTGGTTCGCCCAACCCATGCCGTCGTCGACCTGGACGGCCTGACCGCCAACTACCGGGCGATCCGCGACCTGCTCGCCGCCGGCGCGGGAGGGTCGGCGCCGCGCGTCGTCGCGGTCATCAAGGCCAACGCCTACGGTCACGGGGCGACGCGCGTGGCGCGCGCGCTCGAGCGGGAGGCGGCCGGCCTGTCCCTTCCGCCGCCGATGCTCGCCTGCGCCGATATCGAGGAAGGGGTCGAGCTGCGCGCGGCGGGGGTGAAGGCGCCCATCCTGGTGTTCGGCGCCTCGAGCGTCAGCGATCTCGACGGCGTTTTCGCGCACGACCTGACCCCGACGGTCTCGTCCCCCTCCGCGGCGCAGGCCCTGGAGCAGGCGTCGGCCGCGCGCGACGTGCGTCTGGACGTGCACCTGAAGATCGACACCGGGATGAACCGGTTCGGGTTTCGCCACGACAATCTGTCGGCCACGCTGCCCGCGGTGCTGCAGGCGCCGCATCTGGACGTGGAGGCCGTCTACACCCATTTCGCGACGGCGGAGGACCCCGATCACCCGCTGTTCGAGCGCCAGCGGATGCGCTTCGAGGCGATCCGCGCGGCGGCGGTCGGGCTCGGCCTCGCCGGCGTCTGGTGGCACGCGGCGAACAGCGCGGCGCTGCTGCAGGACCGGCGGACCTGGTACGACGCGGTGCGGCCCGGCCTGCTGCTGTACGGCATCGCGCCGCCGCCGCTCGATCCCGGAATCCGCCTGCGGCCGGTGATGTCCCTGCGGAGTCGCGTGGTGGCGGTCAAGGGCATGCGGCCGGGGGAAACGGCGGGCTACGGTGGGCGCTTCGTCGCGGAGCGGGCACTGCGGGTCGCCCTGGTCCCCGCCGGCTACGCCGACGGCCTCGACCTGCGGCTCGCGGGGCGGGGAGCGGTGCTGGTCGGCGGGGTGCGGGCGCCGGTCGTGGCGGTGTCGATGGATTCGCTGGTGATCGACGTCACCGCCGTCGAAGCGCGTCCAGGCGACGACGTCGTTCTGCTCGGCGCGCAGGGGACGGACCTCATCGGCGCCTGCGACGTGGCGCGGGCCATCGGCACGGTGCCGCACGAGATTCTCTGTCGCATAGGGGCGCGGATCGAGCGGACCTATAATCCCTGACTCACCCCTCGAACGATGCCCAAGGTAAAGGCCGCGGCGCGAACGGTGTTCGTCTGCCAGGCGTGCGGCGGCCGGTCGCGGAAGTGGGCCGGGCAGTGCTCCGACTGCGGAGACTGGAACACGCTGGTCGAGGAGCCGGACGCGCCGGCTCCCGCGGGCGCGGTCGTCGGCAACGCGCGCTACGGCGCCCCGGCCGGCCGGGCCGAGGCGCGCCGCTACAGCGAGATCGACATCGAGACCGCGGCGCGCGTCCCGAGCGGGTTCGGGGAGTTCGACCGCGTGCTCGGGGGCGGCATCGTGCCGGGATCGATGGTGCTGGTGGGCGGCGAGCCGGGCATCGGGAAGTCGACCCTGCTGCTGCAGGTGGCGGGTTGCATCGCGGCTTCGGCCGGCCCCGTGCTGTACGCGTCGGGGGAGGAGTCCGAGCAGCAGGTGAAGGCGCGCGGGCAGCGCCTGGACATCGGCGACGCCGATCTGTACGTGCTCGCGGAGACCTGCCTGGAGCGGCTGCTCGAAGCGGTCGAGCGGGTGCGGCCGAGGCTGCTGGTGGTCGATTCCATCCAGACGATCTACTCGCTGAATCTGGCGTCGGCGCCCGGCAGCGTGGGGCAGGTGCGCGAAGCGGCGACGCATCTGCTGTTCAACGCCAAGCGCGGCAACCTGCCGACGATTCTCGTCGGCCATGTGACCAAGGACGGGAGTCTGGCCGGCCCGAAGGTGCTGGAGCACGTGGTCGACACGGTGCTGTACTTCGAGGGCGAGCGGCACCATTCGCACCGCGTGGTGCGGGCGGTGAAGAACCGTTTCGGGGCGGTCAGCGAGCTCGGCGTGTTCGAGATGACCGGCGCGGGGCTGGTGCCGGTCGCGAACCCGTCCCGCCTGTTCCTTTCCGACCGGGCGGCCGGCGTGCCCGGGTCGGTGGTGCTCTGCTCGCTGGAGGGCACGCGGCCGATCCTGGTCGAGGTGCAGGCGCTGGTCAGTACCGGCGCCTACGGCACGGCGCGGCGGATGGCGAGCGGCATCGACCACAACCGTCTGTCGCTGCTCCTGGCGGTGCTGGAGAAGCGGGCCGGGCTCGGGCTGGCCGGCGAGGACGTCTTCGTCAACGTGGCGGGAGGACTGGCGATAGACGAGCCGGCGGCCGATCTGGGCGTGGTGGCGGCGGTGGCGTCGAGCCTGCGCGGGCGCGGCGTGCGGCCCGGCACGGCGGTGTTCGGCGAGGTGGGGCTCGGCGGCGAGGTGCGCGGGACGCCGCAGGCGGGACTGCGCGTCAGGGAGGCGGCGCAGCTCGGATTCGCGCGCTGCGTCCTGCCCGCGGTGAACTGCAACCAGGATACGGCGGACGCCGGGTGCAAGACGATCGGGGTGGAGAACGTCGAGGACGCCCTCGACGCACTGCTGACCGTGTCCTGAAGCGAGCCGGATGATGCCCTCCTTCCACTGGTGGCGGACCGTGTTCTGGCTGATTCCGGCCATCTCCGTCTACACGGTGGTGCTCGGCGCCCTGTCGCTGGCGTCGATGCTCGTCGATCGGCGGGGTCACGTGGCGCACGCATGCGCCAGGGGCTGGTCGTGGCTGATTCTCGTGACGACCGGCGTGCGGGTGCACGCCCGCGGGGGCGATCGCGTGGCGGCCGGACAGTCATACGTGTTCGTGTCGAACCACCAGAGCATCTACGACTTCCCGATCCTGATCACGTCGATTCCGTTCCAGCTTCGGATTCTCGCCAAGGCGTCGCTCGGCCGCTTTCCGGTGCTCGGCTGGCACCTGCGCTGGACCGGCCACCTGCTGGTGGACCGCGCCCGCGCCGGGCGGGCTACGCTCAATCGGGTGGCCTCGATGATCGGCCGCGGGCACTCGCTGATCGTGTTTCCCGAGGGGACGCGAAGCCTGGACGGCCGCGTCGGCCGCTTCAAGAGAGGCCTTTTCCTGCTTGCGATCGACGCCGGGGTTCCCGTGGTGCCGGTCGCTCTGTCCGGTACTCGGCACGTCATGCGGAAGGGCCGGTTGACGACTTGCCCGGGCGACGTCGGCATCGTCCTGCACGAGCCGCTGAGGACGGAGGGGCTCACGCGCGCCGACGCGACACGTCTGGCCGAGCGTGCCCACGGCATCATCGCGGACTCGGTGTCGGCGGCGGAACGGGAGGCGGCATGCGCGTAACGGCGATCATCGCGGCGGGCGGGCGCGGCCGGCGCGCCGGCCGCGGGGTGCCCAAGCAACTCCGATTCATCGGCGGGCGCACCCTGCTGGAGCACGCCCTGGCGCCGTTCGACCGTAGCGGGCGGGTCACGGAGATCGTCGTGGTGCTCCCGCCGGAGCTGGCCGCGGATCCGCCGGTGGGGTTCCAGGCGGTCGAAACACCCCTGCGAGTCGTCGCCGGCGGGGCGCGGCGCCAGGACTCGGTGGCGGCCGGCCTCGACGCCGTTGGTGACGCGGCCGCGGTGGTGTTGGTCCATGACGCGGCGCGGCCGTTCGGGACCGAGGCGCTCATCGGTCGTGTCATCGACGCCGCCGCCGAGGCGGGGGCCGCCGTCCCGGCCGTTCGGGTGACCGATACGGTCAAGCAGAGCGCCGACGCCGACGGACACGCCGTGGTGGCGGCGACTCTCCCGCGCGAGCGCATCTACTTGGCGCAGACGCCGCAGGGCTTCCGCATCGACGTGTTGCGTGCCGCGGTGGCGCTCGGCAGGAGCGGGGTCGATGCGACGGACGAGGCGCTGCTGGCGGAACGGGCCGGGTACCCGGTACGACTCGTCGAGGGTGACCCGGAGAACGTGAAGATTACGACCCCGGCGGATCTGGATCGCGCGGCCGGACGAATGGCTCGGGCCGACGTTGCGAGTGCCGGCGCCGTACGTGTGGGCATCGGCTACGACCTGCATCGGACCGTCGCCGGGAGACCGCTGATCCTCGGCGGGGTGCACGTGCCCCATGACCGGGGGCTGGACGGGCACTCGGACGCCGACGCGGTCTGTCACGCGCTGATCGACGCCATTCTGGGCGGCGCCGCGGCCGGTGACGTCGGGCAGCATTTCCCCAACCGCGATCCCCGCTGGAAGGGCGCGTCGAGCATCGATCTGCTGGAGCGGTCGGTCGCCATAGTACACGAGCGCGGGTTCGCGGTCGGCAACGCCGACGTCGTGGTCATCGCCGAACGCCCCCGCATCGGCCCGCACGCCGCCGCGATGCGGGAGCGGCTGGCCGGGACGCTCGACGTGGCGGTGGACGCGGTCAGCGTCAAGGCCAAGACGGGCGAGGGGATGGACGCGGTGGGCCGCGGAGAGGCGATCGCGGTGCACGCGGTCGCCACGCTGGTGCCGCGATGACGATCTTCGGCATCAAGCCGGCGATCGAGGCGCTGCGGGCCGGGCGGGTGACGGCGCTGGCCGTGAGCATGCGCCGCCAGCGCGGTCTGACGGAGCTGCTGGAGCTGGCGGCCAAGGGGCGGGTCCGCCTGCGCCGGGTCGATCCCGCGGAGCTGGACCGGCTGGCGGGCGGGGCGGTGCACCAGGGAGTGGTCGCCACGGTGCGCGCGCTCGAGACATACGCCGTCTCCGATCTGGTCGCGGTCCGTACCCCGGCGCTCATCCTCGTCCTCGACGGCATCGAGGACCCCCGCAATCTGGGCGCCATCGCGCGCACGGTGGACGCCGCGGGCGGCTCGGGGCTGGTCGTGCCGGAGCGGCGGGCGGCGCCGGTCACCGGCGCCGCCGTCAAGGCCTCGGCCGGGGCGCTGGTGCACGTCCCCCTCGCCCCGGTCGTCAACCTGGCGCGGGCGCTCGAGGAGCTGAAGGCGGCCGGGGTCTGGACGATCGGCCTCGAGGCGGAGGCGGACCACTCGTTGTACGATCTGGACCTGCGCCTGCCGTCCGCGTTCGTCGTCGGCGCGGAGGGGCGTGGCCTGCACCGGCTGGTCCGCGAGCGTTGCGACTGGCGCGCGGCCCTGCCGATGCAGGGACAGGTGTCGAGCCTCAACGCGTCGGTCGCGGCCGGCGTGGCCCTGTTCGAGGCGGTGCGGCAGCGGTCGGCCGCGGGGCGGGCCGGCTGAGGCGGATCCGGCGCGGCGACCGACGCCGGGGCGGCCGGGCCGGACCGGACCCTCCCGGCCCTTGTCCGGATCGGTGGACTCTGCTACAATTTCCAATTCGTCCGGCTGGCGTAGCTCAGTCCGGTAGAGCGGCTGATTTGTAATCAGCGGGTCGGGGGTTCGAATCCCTTCGCCAGCTCCACAGGCATTGAACACGCGATCCCTTTCAACCCGGTTGAGGTGCAGTTCGGGTACAGGAGCGCCCGGTGAGACGGGTCCGGGCGACGAGCGAATTCGGCGAGGTTGCGGAGCGGTCAAACGCAACAGACTGTAAATCTGTCGCCCAAGCGGCTTCGGAGGTTCGAATCCTCCCCTCGCCACCACGTTGCGGAGCAGGCGTAGTCGGGCGGCGGCGCGGGCAACGGGTGCGCGGGAGTAACTCAGTGGTAGAGTCACAGCCTTCCAAGCTGTTGGTCGCGGGTTCGATCCCCGTCTCCCGCTCCAGTGCGCCGGCGGCCGTGTCGCGCCGATTCGAGTGCCCGGCCGGGTCCGGCGAACGAGCCGGGCGGGGCCGGCTCCCGGAATCGTGATCGAGCCGATGTAGCTCAGTGGTAGAGCGCGTCCTTGGTAAGGACGAGGTCACCGGTTCAAGCCCGGTCATCGGCTCCAACCTGGTGATGATGGAGGACAGCGAGCACGCTCGTCTCGAACAGGAACTGCCATGGCGAAAGAGAAGTTCGACAGGTCGAAGCCACACGTGAACGTCGGGACGATCGGGCACATCGATCACGGGAAGACGACGCTGACCGCGGCGATCACGCAGGTGATGGCGAAGCACGACCCGACGAACGCGGTGCGTTCGTTCGAGTCGATCGACAACGCGCCCGAGGAACGGGAGCGTGGCATCACGATTGCGACCGCTCACGTGGAGTACACGACGGCGAACCGGCACTACGCGCACGTGGACTGTCCGGGTCACGCGGACTACATCAAGAACATGATCACGGGCGCGGCGCAGATGGACGGCGCGATCCTGGTGGTTGCGGCGACCGACGGCCCGATGCCGCAGACTCGCGAGCACATTCTTCTGGCGCGTCAGGTGGGGGTTCCGTCTCTGGTGGTGTTCCTGAACAAGTGCGACGCGGTGGACGACCCGGAGCTGTTGGAGCTGGTGGAGCTGGAGGTTCGGGAGTTGCTGAGCTCGTATGAGTTCCCCGGGGACGACATTCCGGTGGTGCAGGGCTCTGCACTGAAGGCGCTGGAGGGCGAGCCGGACGGCGAGGCTTCGGTGGACCGTCTGATGGAGGCGGTCGATTCGTATGTGGAGCTTCCGGAGCGTGACATCGACAAGCCGTTCCTGATGCCGATCGAGGATGTGTTCTCGATCTCGGGCCGTGGGACGGTGGTGACGGGCCGCGTGGACCGCGGGAAGGTGCTGGTTGGCGAAGATGTGGAGATCGTCGGCTTCCGGGAGACGCAGAAGAAGGTGGTGACCGGGGTCGAGATGTTCCGGAAGCTTCTGGACGCGGGGGTTGCGGGCGACAACATCGGGGTTTTGCTGCGCGGGATGGAGAAGGACGACGTCGAGCGCGGCCAGGTGTTGGCGAAGCCGAAGACGATCACGCCGCACACGAAGTTCCAGGGCGAGGTTTACGTTCTGACGAAGGACGAGGGCGGTCGTCATACGCCGTTCTTCAACGGCTACCGGCCTCAGTTTTATCTGCGGACGACGGACGTGACGGGTGTATCGAACCTTCCGGAGGGCGTCGAGATGGTGATGCCCGGCGACAACGTGACGATCAGCGTGGAGCTGATCACGCCGGTGGCCCTGGAGAAGGGTCTGCGGTTCGCGATCCGGGAGGGCGGCCGGACGGTCGGCTCGGGCACCATCACCGAGATCGTCGACTAGGGAGCGCGCCTGTACGGGGCGGCGGCTCGACGGGAAGGTCACAACATGCGGGATATCGTCATTCTGGCGTGCACGGAGTGCAAGCGGCGGAACTACACGACGACCAAGAACAAGCGGAAGACCCCCGACCGGCTGCAGCTCAAGAAGTACTGCCGCTGGTGCCGGGCGCACAAGCCGCACCGGGAGACGAAGTAGCGCGTGCGTGGACACAGGCCAGTAGCTCAATTGGTAGAGCACCGGTCTCCAAAACCGGGGGCTGGGGGTTCGAGCCCCTCCTGGCCTGCCATACTCCGCGGCGGCGACGGCGTGCGGTGATCGTCGCAAGGGACAGGACATCGTGAAATCGACGAAGCTGGAGAGCGTACGCGAACCGTCTGCGAGGGGCGTGTTCGGCTGGTGGGGCAGATCCCGCACGTTCCTGGCGCAGGTGCGGAACGAGCTCTCGCGGGTGACGTGGCCGACCTGGAAGGAAGTGCAGGCAACGACGTTCGTCGTGATCCTGACGTCCGTCCTGTTCGGTATCTACCTCTGGGGCATCGACCTGATGCTCGATCGACTGGCGCGGGCGCTGTTCCAGGCATTTGGTGTGTGATGACCGACGTCAGCGCGAAGCAGTGGTACATCGTTCACACCTATTCCGGCTTCGAACAGAAGGTGGAGGACTCGCTGAAGCTGCGCGTGAAGGCGCACGGCATGCAGGACGAGATCGGCGAGACCCTCGTGCCCACGGAGGACGTTGTCGAGATGCGCGCCGGCAAGCGCGTGGTCACGACGAAGCGCGTCTTTCCCGGCTACATCCTGGTCAGGATTTCACCCGAGCCGGGCGCCGGCGGGAAGATGTCCGATCGCGCGTGGCACGTCGTGAAGAACACCCCGAAGGTGACCGGGTTCGTCGGGGCCGGTCAGAAGCCGACGCCCCTGACCGACGCGGAAGTGAAACAGATCCTCGACCAGATGACGGAGGCGGCGGAGCAGCCGAAGCCGAAGTACACGTTCGACAAGGGCGATCAGGTTCGGATCAACGAGGGACCGTTTGCCAGCTTCAACGGGGTGGTCGACGAGGTGAACCCCGACCGCAACACCCTGAAGGTGATGGTGACCATTTTCGGGCGTTCCACCCCGGTGGAGCTCGACTTTCTGCAGGTAGAGAAGCTGTAGACGAGGGAGGCCCGGACCCCGGCCTTCGGCCGGCACCGGCCCTCTGACAGGCATGAAGAAGATCATCGGACTGGTGAAGCTCCAGATCGCGGCCGGCAAGGCGACTCCGGCGCCGCCGGTGGGCACCGCGCTCGGCCCCCACGGCGTCAACATCATGGACTTCTGCAAGGCGTTCAACGCGAAGACCGCCGCCCAGGAGGGACTGATCATTCCGGCGGTGGTGACCGTGTACGCGGACCGCTCCTACAGCTTCATCACGAAGACGCCGCCCGCCGCGGTGCTGCTGAAGCGCGCCGCCAACATCGCCAAGGGTTCCGGCGAGCCGAACCGGACGAAGGTGGCCACGGTGACCCGGCAGCAGGTCGAAGAGATCGCCGGCGTCAAGATGCCGGATCTGAACGCGAACACCCTGGACGCGGCGGTCGCCATCGTGGCGGGGACGGCGCGGTCGATGGGCATCGAGGTCGAGGGCTGATCATGGGCAAGAACGGCAAGCAGTTCGAAGCGGCGAAGGCCAAGGTGGGTCAGGACCCGTACCCGATCGAGGAAGCGATTCCGCTGGTGCAGAGCCTGACGTTCGCCAAATTCAACGAGACGGTCGAAATGGCGATGCGGCTCGGCGTCAACCCCAAGCACGCCGATCAGATGGTCCGCGGCACGGTGGTGCTGCCGCACGGCCTGGGGCGGAGCAAGAAGGTGCTCGTGATCGCCGCCGGCGAGAAGCAGCAGGAAGCCGAGCAGGCGGGCGCCGACACCGTCGGCGGCGAGGAGATGGTCGAGAAGATCCAGGGCGGCTGGATGGATTTCGAGGCAGTCGTGGCCACCCCCGACATGATGCGCTCGGTCGGCAAGCTCGGCCGCATTCTCGGGCCGCGCGGCATGATGCCGAATCCGAAGACCGGCACCGTCACGCCCGACGTGGCGAAGGCGGTTCGCGAGATCAAGGCCGGCAAGGTCGAGTACCGCGTCGACAAGGCGGGAGTCGTGCACGCGGCGATCGGCAAGGTGTCGTTCGACGCGCAGCAGTTGCTGGACAATGCGACCGCGCTCGCCTCGAGCGTGATCAAGGCGAAACCCGCTGCCGCGAAGGGCCGCTACGTCAAGGGCGTGCACCTGTCGTCGACGATGGGACCGGGCGTTCCGGTCGACACGGTCAGCGTCGAAGCCGGCGCGAAGGCATAGGAATGGCACTCAGCAGGGCAGGCAAGGAAGAGCAGCTCGCGCAGCTTCGGAGCGACTTCGGCGCCGCGGACAGCATCGTGCTCCTGGACTACAAGGGGCTCGACGTCCCGCAGGTCACGAAGTTGCGCCGCAAGATCCGCGATGCGGCGGCGAGCTACCGCGTAGTGAAGAACTCGCTGGCGCGGCGGGCGGTGACCGGGACGCCGTTCGAGGTGTTGCGGGACCGCATCGAGGGCACTACCGCGGTGGCCTGCAGCCATGAAGATCCGGTCGCGCTGGCGAAGGTCCTGGTGGATTTCGCCAAGGCCGAGCCGGACCTGATCGTGAAGATGGCCGTGGTGCAGGGGCAGTCGGTGGAGGCGGACGGCGTCACCGATCTGGCCTCGCTGCCCGGCAAGCCCGAGCTGCAGGCGAGGCTGTTGATGGTGCTCCAGGCGCCGATGACGCAACTGGTGCAGGTGCTGAACGCCGTGCCACGCGATTTCATGAGCGTTCTGAGCCAGGTTGAAAAGAAGAAGTCCGAGGAGGAAGGCTGAGCATGGCTGACGTGAACCAGGACCAGGTGGTCGACTACATCAAGGAAATGTCGGTTCTCGAGCTGTCGGGACTCGTCAAGCGGCTCGAGGACGAGCTGGGCGTGTCGGCGGCGGCCGCCATGCCGATCGCGATTGCGGGGGCCGCCGCGCCGGGCGCAGCGGCGGCCGAGGAGGAGCAGACCGAGTTCACGGTGATGCTGACCGAGATCGGGGCGAAGAAGATCAACGTGATCAAGGTCGTCCGCGAGGTCACGAGCCTCGGGCTCAAGGAGGCCAAGGATCTGGTCGAGAGCGCACCGAGCGCCGTCAAGGAGGAGATCCCCAAGGACGAGGCCGAGGCGCTGCAGAAGAAGTTCGAGGAAGTCGGCGCCAAGGTCGAGATCAAGTAGTCTCCGGCGCACGTCGTGGTCCGGCGGGTGTCGGCGGCCGGCCCGTCGCCAGCGGCACGCCCGTGCGGCAGGCGCATCGGTCTGGGCCGGGTGCGGGCGCGCGGGGTCGCGCGCCATCACCGTGTCCGACTCGTTTCCTCATCGACGAAGAGGGCTTCAACCGTGCAGCACATCCTGCCGAAGAACGTATATCGCGAGCGCATCGATTTCTCCAAGATCCGCGCGGCGGTTCCCATCCCGAACCTGATCGAGATCCAGAAGAAGTCGTACGAGCGTTTCCTGCAGATGAACCGGATGCCGGCCGAGCGCCAGGACGCCGGCCTGCAGTCGGTGTTCAAGTCCGTCTTTCCGATCAGCGACTTCCGGGAGAACTCGTCACTGGAGTTCATCGACTACTCGATAGGCGACTGGGAGTGCAAGTGCAAGCGCCTGAGCGGTCTGCAGCATCTGCGGCAACCGTGCCCGGAATGCGGCGCGGTGCTCGAGGCCGATCCCCACGGCTCGCACGAGGTCATCTGCCAGTCGTGCGGCGCGGCGAGCAACGTCCGCGGCACCGCCTGCGACGTGTGCGGCGAGACCGTCGGCCTGCGGCTGAAGTACGACGTCCAGGAATGTCAGGAAAGGGGCATGACGTATTCCGTGCCCCTCAAGGTGACGATCCAGCTCGGGGTCTGGAACAAGGATCCGGACACCGGCGTGAAGTCGATCCGCGACATCAAGGAGCAGGAGGTCTACTTCGGCGAGATCCCGTTGATGACCGACAACGGGACGTTCTTCATCAACGGCACCGAGCGGGTCATCGTGTCGCAGTTGCACCGCTCGCCGGGGGCGTTCTTCCACTCCGAGGACAAGTCCGCCTTCGTCGCGCAGATCATTCCGTACCGCGGATCGTGGGTGGAGTTCGAGTACGACGCCAAGAACCTGCTTTACGTCCGCATCGACCGGAAGCGCAAGTTCCTGGGGACCGTCTTCCTGAGGGCGCTCGGGCTGCACGGTCCGGATGACATCATCCGGGCGTTCTATACGGTGGATCGCATCGTCACCACCGGGTCGACGCTCGCCTGGGCAGTGAGCGACACCCTGGTCGGCCGGCGCGCCGCGGCAGACGTCGAGGGGCCCGGCGGCGAGGTGCTGGTCAGGAAGCAGCGCAAGCTGACACGGACCGGCATCGAGGCGCTGAACCGGGCCGGCATCGCGTCCGTCGAGCTGGTTCCCGACGAGCTCACCGGCGCCTTCGCGGTGGCCGACATCGTCGATCCGGACACGGGCGAGGTCATCCTCGAAGCGAACGACGAGATCACACCGCGCATCGTGTCGATGGCTCAGGAGAAGGAAGTAGGCGCCATCGAGGTGTTCTTCCCGGAGAAGGACGAGGTCGGCCCGGTGCTGTCGGCCACGCTGAGGAAGGACGCGATCAAGACGCACGAGGAGGCGCTGATCGAGATCTACCGGCGGCTGCGGCCCGGCGATCCCCCGACCCTCGACAGCTCGCGGTCGCTGTTCGAGAGCCTGTTCTTCAACCCGCAGAAGTACGACTTTTCGCGGGTGGGGCGGTTGAAGCTGAACACGAAGCTCGGCCTGGAGACCTCGCTCGACGAGCGCGTTCTGCAGCCGCAGGACTTCCACGAGGTCATCCGGTATCTGCTGACGCTGCGCCGGAACCCGTCGAACGTGGACGACATCGACCACCTCGGAAACCGGCGCGTGCGGTCGGTCGGCGAGTTGCTCGAGAACCAGTTCCGGATCGGGCTGGTGCGGATGGAGCGGGCCATCAAGGAGAAGATGTCCGTCTACCAGGAGATGGCCACGGCCATGCCGCACGACCTGATCAACGCGAAGCCGGTGATGGCCGCGATCCGCGAGTTCTTCGGGTCGTCGCAGTTGTCGCAGTTCATGGATCAGACCAACCCGCTGTCGGAGATCACGCACAAGCGGCGGCTGTCGGCGCTCGGGCCGGGCGGGCTGTCGCGGGAGCGGGCGGGATTCGAGGTGCGCGACGTGCACCCGACCCACTACGGCCGGATCTGTCCCATCGAGACGCCGGAGGGACCGAACATCGGTCTGATCTCGTCGTTGTCGTCCTACGCGCGCATCAACGAGTTCGGCTTCATCGAGTCGCCGTACCGCACCGTGAAGACCGGCCGCGCCATCGACTACGTGAAGATCGGAAACGCCGGCGGCACGAAGTTCAAGGTGGGCGACATCGTCGAGGCGTCCGACGTCGAGGCCGAGAACGCAGCCGCGAAGCGCCGCAAGAAGCGCCCCGCGGAGTACGAGCCGCACTCTTTCTACCTGTCGGCGTGGGAGGAGGATAAGTACGTCATCGCCCAGGCCAACTCCCGGCTCAACGACGCGGGCGATCTCGTCGACGAGCGGATAAATTCGCGGAAGGCCGGCAACTTCCTGCTCGCGGAGCGCGACAAGGTCGAGTTCATCGACGTCTCGCCGAAGCAACTGGTCTCGGTGGCGGCGTCACTGATCCCGTTTCTGGAGAACGACGACGCGAACCGCGCGCTGATGGGTTCGAACATGCAGCGGCAGGCAGTGCCGCTGTTGCGGGCGCGCGCGCCGTTCGTCGGGACCGGCATGGAGTACATCACCGCGCGCGACTCGGGCGCGGTGGTCACGGCGCGCCGCAGCGGCGTGGTCGACTTCGTCGACTCGCAGCGAATCGTCGTGCGCGTCGAGGGGGAGCAGACCGCCGCCGAGCCGTCCAACGAGATGGGCGCCGACATCTACAACCTGACGAAGTTCCGGCGGTCCAACCAGAACACCTGCATCAACCAGAAACCGATCGTGCGGGGGGAACAGCGGGTGGACAAGGGCCAGGTGCTCGCCGACGGGCCGTGCACCGAGCTCGGCGAGCTGGCTCTCGGGCGCAACGTGCTCGTCGCCTTCATGCCCTGGCGCGGCTACAACTTCGAGGACGCGATTCTCGTCTCGGAGCGCCTGGTGAAGGACGACTACTACACCTCGATTCACATCGAGGAGTTCGAGATCGAGTCCCGCGACACCAAGCTCGGCCCCGAGGAGATCACCCGCGACATCCCGAACGTGTCCGAGGGCTTCCTCAAGGATCTCGACGAGAGCGGGATCATCCGCATCGGCGCCTACGTCAAGCCGTCGGACATTCTGGTCGGGAAGGTCACGCCCAAGGGCGAGACCCAGCTCACGCCGGAGGAGAAGCTGCTGCGCGCCATCTTCGGCGAGAAGGCGGGGGACGTGCGGGACGCGTCGCTGCTCTGCCCGCCCGGCATCGAAGGCATCGTGGTCGGCGTCCGGATCTTCTCGCGCAAGGGGATCGAGAAGGACGACCGCGCCAAGGCGATCGAGGCCGAAGAGCTGGAGATGATGGAGAAGAACCTGCAGGACGAGATCCGCATCCTGCACGACGAGGTCAAGAAGCGGCTGCTCGGCCTGGTCAAGGGGAAGAGACTGGCTGCCGATCTCTACGACGAGTTCGGGAGCGAGCGGCGCCTCGAGCAGGGCACGGTGCTCACCGAGAAGATCATCCGCGAGCTGCCGTTCAACGAGCTGGCGCGGGTGCGGATCGAGACCGAGGATGCCGAGCTGGAGGACGAGCTGCAGGCGCTGGAAGTGCGGACCGAGCGGCAGGTCGAGGTGATCCGGCAGCTCTTCGAGGAGAAGAAGGAGAAGATCCGCCGCGGCGACGAGCTGCCGCCGGGCGTCATCAAGCTGGTCAAGGTGTACGTCGCCATGAAGCGCAAGCTGTCGGTGGGCGACAAGATGGCCGGCCGGCACGGCAACAAGGGCGTCATCGCGCGCATTCTGCCGGAAGAGGACATGCCGCGCCTCCCCGATGGGACGCCGGTGGAGATCGTTCTCAATCCGCTGGGCGTGCCGTCGCGGATGAACGTGGGTCAGATTCTCGAGACGCATCTGGGCTGGGCCGCGCACGAGGTGGGCAATCGGGAGAAGTTCGGTTCGGAAGCGAGGCCGCTCTACTTCGCTTCGCCGGTCTTCGACGGCGCGCGCGAGTCCGAGATAAAGCAGTGGCTCGAGAAGGCCGAGCTGCCGACCAGCGGCAAGACGACGCTGTACGACGGCATGAGCGGCGAGCCGTTCGAGCAGAAGGTGACCGTCGGCTACATCTACATGCTGAAGCTGTCGCACCTGGTCGACGACAAGATCCACGCGCGCTCGATCGGGCCGTACTCGCTGATCACGCAGCAACCCCTCGGCGGGAAGGCGCAGTTCGGCGGGCAGCGGTTCGGCGAGATGGAGGTGTGGGCGCTCGAGGCCTACGGCGCCGCGCACATCCTGCAGGAGTTGCTGACCGCGAAGTCGGACGACGTGACCGGCCGCGCCAAGATCTACGAGGCGATCGTCAAGGGCGACGCGTCGTTCGCCCCGGGTCTGCCCGAGTCGTTCAACGTCCTGATTCGCGAGTTGCAGGCGCTGTGCCTCGACGTCGACCTGATCAAGACCCGGACGCCGCTCGTCGAGGCCGCGGCGGTCGGGGCGGAGTCCGATGCCGGCGATGACGATGCCGGGGAAACCGCCGTCGACGTCGCTTCCACCGTGCTCGAAGGCGCCGACGGCGAGGCGTGAGGGAAGGAACTCCATGCGACCCAGCTTTGCAGACCGCAGTTCCCTGACCGTCGATTTCGACGCCATCCGGATCACGCTCGCGTCCCCGGAGAAGATCCTGTCGTGGTCGCACGGCGAGGTGACCAAGCCCGAGACGATCAACTACCGCACCTTCAAGCCGGAGCGGGACGGGCTGTTCTGCGCGAAGATCTTCGGCCCCGTCACCGACTGGGAGTGTCTCTGCGGCAAGTACAAGCGGATGAAGCACCGGGGCGTCATCTGCGACAAGTGCGGCGTCGAGGTGACGCAGGCCAAGGTGCGCCGCGAGCGCCTCGGCCACATCACGCTCGCCACGCCGGTCAGCCACGTCTGGTTCTTCAAGGGGCTGCCGAGCCGTATCGGCCACCTGCTCGATATCTCGCTGCGTGATCTGGAGCGCGTGCTCTACTTCGAGGCGTACGTCGTCATCGATCCCGGCGACAGCGGCCTGAAGGAGAATCAGCTCCTGACGGAGGAGGAGTACCGCAAGGCGCTCGAGGAGCAAGGCACGTTCCACGCGCAGATGGGCGCCGAGGCGATCAAGGAGCTCCTCCGCACGGTGGAGATCGAGGACCTCGCGGTCGAGCTGCGGCAGAGGATGCGCGAGGAATCGTCCGTCCAGAAAACGCTGAAGTTCGCCAAGCGCCTGAAGGTGGTCGATTCCTTCCGGCGGTCGACGAACCGGCCGGAGTGGATGATTCTAGACGTCATTCCCGTCATTCCCCCCGAGCTGCGGCCGCTCGTGCCGCTCGACGGCGGGCGCTTCGCGACGTCGGATCTGAACGACCTCTACCGCCGGGTCATCAATCGGAACAACCGGCTGAAGAAGCTGATCGAGTTGAAGGCGCCCGACGTCATCATCCGCAACGAGAAGCGGATGCTGCAGGAGGCGGTGGACGCCCTGTTCGACAACGGCCGGCGCGGGCGCGTGCTGCGGGGCGCCAACAACCGCCCGCTGAAGTCGCTGTCGGACACCCTGAAGGGCAAGCAGGGGCGCTTCCGCCAGAACCTGCTCGGCAAGCGGGTCGACTACTCCGGGCGTTCCGTCATCGTGGTCGGACCGGAACTGAAGCTGCATCAGTGCGGGCTGCCCAAGAAGATGGCGCTCGAGCTGTTCAAGCCGTTCATCTACAACAAGCTCGAGCAACGCGAGATGGCGGCGACCATCAAGCAGGCGCGCGAGATGGTCGAGCAGCACGAGCCGGAGGTCTGGGACATCCTCGAAGAGGTGATCCGCGAGCATCCGGTGCTGCTGAACCGCGCCCCGACGCTGCACCGGCTCGGGATTCAGGCCTTCGAGCCGGTGCTGGTGGAAGGCAAGGCGATCCGGATCCACCCGCTCGTCTGCACCGCGTTCAACGCCGACTTCGACGGCGACCAGATGGCGGTGCACGTGCCGCTTTCGCCGGAGGCGCAGATCGAGGCGTCGGTGCTCATGATGTCGTCGAACAACATCATGTCACCGTCCAGCGGTACCCCGATCGCGGTGCCCTCGCAGGACATCGTGCTCGGTTGCTACTACCTGACCAAGGCGAACCCACGGGCGAAGGGCGTCGGACGGGTCTGCGGCATCGAGAAGGGCGAGGACGGCAGACTCGCGCCGTTGCGAGCCGAGCCGCGAGGAGTAGCCGGGGGCGGCCGCTCGGCCGACTCGTTGCCGGAACATGCGCACCTGCGCGTCTTTTCGAGCGCGGACGAGGTTGTGCTGGCGCTCGAGTCGGGCGACGTGGAGACGCTGACGCCAATCCGCTTCCGCCTGAGCGGACCGTACATGGACCTGACCGCCAGCCGTGACGATCAGGACGTGCTCCATGCCCCGGTGGAGCAGCTCGAACGTCGGATCATCCGGACTACGGTCGGCCGCGTCGTCTTCAACCACGCGTTGCCCGACGAACTTCCGTTCGTGAACGGCCTGCTCAAGAAGAAGGGCCTGCAGCAGTTGGTGCAGTACAGCTACCTGCGGCGCGGCCTCGCGCTGACCGTGCCTATGCTGGACGGTCTCAAGGACCTCGGCTTCCTCTACGCGACGAAGTCCGGGATGTCGATCGGCATCGACGACCTCAAGATTCCGGACGAGAAGCCGCGGCTGGTCGACAGCGCGAGGGAGAGCGTCATCGAGGTCGAGAAGCAGTACAACGAGGGCGCCATCACCGACCGCGAGAAGAAGAACAAGATCATCGACATCTGGTCCGGCGTCACCGAGAAGGTCGCCGACGAGATGTTCGTAGGGATGGAGAGTCCCGACGAGGACGGGGAGGCGTTCAACCCGGTCTTCATCATGGCCGACTCCGGGGCCCGCGGCAGCAAGCAGCAGATGCGGCAGCTCGCCGGAATGCGGGGACTGATGGCGAAGCCGTCCGGCGAGATCATCGAGACGCCGATCACGTCGAACTTCCGCGAAGGCCTGACCGTGCTGCAGTACTTCATCTCCACGCACGGCGCGCGGAAGGGGCTGGCCGATACCGCGCTCAAGACCGCCGATTCCGGCTACTTGACGCGCCGTCTCGTGGACGTGGCGCAGGACGTCATCATCTCGGAGATCGACTGCGGCACCACCCTCGGTGGCATCGAATCGCAGGCGATCGTCGAGAGCGGGGAGATCATCGAGCCGTTGCGTGACCGCATCATCGGCCGGGTCTCGCTCGAAGAGGTCCGCGATCCGGTCAGCGACAAGGTCCTGACCAAGGCCAACACGGAGATCGACGAAGAGCTGGCGTCCGAGATCCAGGAAGCCGGCATCGAGACGGTCAAGATTCGTTCGGTGCTCACCTGCGAGTCGCGCCGCGGCGTTTGTGCACGCTGCTACGGGCGCGACCTGGGGACCGGCAGGCTGGTGGAACTGGGGCTGGCGGTCGGCGTCATCGCCGCGCAGTCGATCGGCGAACCCGGCACGCAGCTCACGATGCGCACCTTCCACATCGGGGGCACTGCCTCCGGCTCGGAGCAGTCGACCCACGTGTGCAAGCACGATGGCACCATCGAGGTGAAGGGCGTGCAGGCGGTCTGGTTCGACGCCCAGGGCAACGCGGTTACCGCCGGCAGCCAGGATGCCCGCGAGGGCGTCGTGATGAACCGGACCGGCGAGTTGATCGTTCGCGATGCCCAGGGCCGCGCGCGCGAGCACTACGAGCTGGTCTACGCCGCCCGGCTGAAGGTGCGTCCGGGCGAGACCGCCGAGATCGGCGAGACCCTGGTCGAGTGGGATCCCTACACGCGGTCGATCCTTACCGAGAATTCCGGCGTGGTGCATTTCGAGGACATCAAGAAGGACCTCACCTTCGAGGAGAAGTTCGACGAGGTGACCGGTCTGACCGAGCGCATCGTCATCGATGCGCCCGAGGAGAAACAGCCCGCGATCCGGATCATCAGCCGGCATCCGATCCCGGTGGGTGCGCTGCTGCGCGTCAAGAAGAGCGGCGCCGAGGTAAAGGCGGGCGACGAGCTGGCCACCGGGCCGAACGGGGAGCCGGTCCGGGCGGGACAGGCAGGCAAGGTTCGGTTCGAGAACATCGACAAGCACGTCGTGCAGTTCGAGGACGTCGAGCACCGGTACGTGATTCCGGCCGGCGCGGCGATCAAGGTGTCGGACGGTGCCGAGGCGGCGGCGGGCGACGAGCTGGCCACCGGGCCGGACGGTGCCTCTATCGTGGCGGGGCAGGCGGGCAGGGTCCGTTTCGAGAACGGCGACGCGGGTACGGTCGAACCGGCGCCCGCGGCCATCGTGATCGAGCAGCGCGTGTTGGGCGATGGCGCCGCGGCCGCGGCGGCGGATGCGCTGGCCGCCCTGCCGTTCCGGGCCGGCGAGAAGCGCCGGGTCATCGGCGGCGCGCCGGGCGAGAAGAAGCTGCCGGTGGTCGCGGTCGAAGGGCGCCGTTATCCCATGCCGGCGCGCGCCCACCTCATGGTGAGCGACGGTGACCAGGTCAGCGTCACCGACGTGCTGGCGAAGATCCCGCGCGAGACCACCAAGACCAAGGACATCACCGGCGGCCTGCCGCGCGTCGTGGAGCTGTTCGAGGCGCGCAAGCCGCGCGAGACAGCGGTGATCAGCGAGATCGACGGTACTGTCAAGCAGGGCGGCATCGTCAAGGGAGTCCGGAAGATCATCATCGTTCCCGACGAGTCGGGTGCGGAGCCGCGGGAGTACGCCCTGCCGCGCAGCGTCCACCTCAACGTGCAGGAGGGCGATCGCGTGCGGGCAGGCGACCCGCTGATGGACGGTCCGTCGAATCCGCACGACATTCTGAGCGTCCTGGGCGAGAAGGCGCTGCACGCCTACCTCGTCAACGAGATCCAGGAGGTCTACCGGCTGCAGGGCGTGGCCATCAACGACAAGCACATCGAGGTGATGGTTCGGCAGATGATGCGCTGGGTCAAGATCGAGGACGTGGGCGACACGGAATTTCTCGTCGACGAGCAGGTGGACCGGTTCCGTTTCGCGGCCGAGAACGAACGGGTTCTCGCCGAGGACGGGCAGCCGGCGACCGGCCGGCCGCTCCTGCTCGGGATCACCAAGGCCTCGCTGTCGACCGATTCGTTCATCTCGGCAGCGTCGTTCCAGGAGACTACGCGGGTGCTCACCGAGGCGTCGATCTCCGGGAAGGTCGACCATCTGCGGGGTCTGAAGGAGAACGTGACCATGGGACGGCTGATTCCGGCCGGCACCGGGTTCGACTACTACCGGAAGGTGCGCATCGAGGCGGACGAGCCGCCGCCGCGGCTGCTGCAGGACGATCTGGACCTGGAGCACGATATGGACTATTTCGTCGATCCCGACGAACGGGGCGTGGCCAGGGGGGCAGTGGGGGCCGTCGACACGCTGAGCCCGGTCGGGTCGCGCGGGGCGGCGCCCAGGCGAGAGGAGATCTAGCGGGCGGGGGATGCCGCCGGGCGAATGTCCGGCCTTGTCCTGTCTCCCTTTTGGTGGTAGTATCCATTGCTTCTTGTCGGGGCCGGTAACCCTATCTGGCTTCGACCCGTCCGAAAGAGCTGCGGTTCACCGACCTCTTTCCAGCGTTCGGCGGTTCGCGGGCCAGCAAGAGCCGCGGGTCGCCTGCACGGCGAGAAAACTGATTTAGGGTCAACTGGCCGAGGCGCCAAGCGGTCGCCGTTATCGGGACGGTCGCTTCAAGGTCTCGGCCGCAACTGTCGGGTGTCGGACGCTCATCCGGTGTGGGCGAGCGTGACGTCAAGCGAGGAAGTACCGGTGCCGACGATTAGCCAGCTTGTCCGCAAGGGACGTGATCGGGTCGTCAACAAGACGAAGAGCCCGGCCCTGCAGGGTTGCCCGCAGAAGCGCGGCGTCTGTGTCCGCGTGTTCACGCAGACGCCGAAGAAGCCGAACTCGGCCCTCCGGAAGGTGGCGCGGGTCCGGCTGACGAACGCCATCGAGGTGACGAGCTACATCCCCGGCGAGGGGCACAACCTCCAGGAGCACTCCCTGGCCCTGATTCGCGGTGGGCGAGTGAAGGACCTGCCGGGCGTGCGGTATCACGTCGTGCGGGGGACGCTCGATACGGTCGGTGTTGCGGGCCGCAAGCAGAGTCGATCGAAGTACGGCGCGAAGCGCCCGAAGTCGTAGGTCGGGGCGGGGCGAGAGGAGACGAAACGGGATGCCACGCAGACGAGAAGTGCCGAAGCGAGAGGTGCCGCCGGATCCCGTGTACAACAGCACGCTGCTCACGAAGTTCGTGCGCACGATCATGAAGAGCGGCAAGCGGAGCGTCGCGGAAGGCATCGTCTACGGCAGCCTCGACATCATCAAGGAACGGACCGGCGACGATCCGATCAAGATCTTCAAGCGGGCCGTAGACAATACGAAGCCGAGCCTGGAGGTGAAGTCCCGGCGCGTCGGCGGCTCCAACTACCAGGTGCCGATCGAGGTGACGCAGAATCGGCGCCTGTCGTTGAGCATCCGCTGGCTGACGTCATATGCGCGCAGCCGCGGCGACGGCAAGACGATGCGGGAGAAGCTGGCGAACGAGCTGGTCGACGCATCCAACCTCCGCGGCGGCTCGGTGAAGAAGCGTGAGGACACGCACCGCATGGCGGAGGCGAACAAGGCGTTCGCGCACTACCGATGGTGACCGCCTTGTTCACCTCCGCATGGCGGAGGCGGCTTTTTCGGTGCGGCCTGCCGGGGGCAGGCCTGGGGGCGTTCGCGCACTACCGATGGTGACCGCCTTGTTCACCTCCGCATGGCGGAGGCCGATGGTGACTGGTGACGGCGCGCCGGAGAGCCTTGGCGGCGGAGTCGCAGGAACGGAACAATCGTGAGCACGGCTGATTCGACTATCGCAACGCCGAGGAAAATGCAGTCGCGGTCTGCGTCGCGGGCGACGCACGAGATGTCCAGAGCGGTCCCGCTCGCTCGTACCCGGAACATCGGCATCATGGCCCACATCGATGCCGGCAAGACGACCACGACCGAGCGCATTCTCTTCTATACGGGAATCACGTACAAGGTCGGCGAGGTTCATGACGGTACCGCCGTCATGGACTGGATGGAGCAGGAGCAGGAGCGCGGGATCACGATTACCTCGGCGGCGACGACGTGCGTCTGGCGCGATCACCGGATCAACATCATCGACACTCCCGGCCATGTCGACTTCACGGCCGAGGTCGAGCGCTCGCTCCGGGTTCTGGACGGGTCGGTGGCGGTGTTCGACGCGGTGGCCGGCGTGGAGCCGCAGACCGAGACCGTCTGGCGGCAGGCCGACAAGTACCGCGTCCCCCGCATCTGCTTCGTCAACAAGATGGATCGTGTGGGAGCCGACTTCGGCCGCACGCTCGCATCCATCCGGACCCGGCTCGGCGCCAATCCGGTGGCCCTGCAGCTACCGATCGGCGCTGAAGATCGCTTCGAGGGTGTGATCGATCTCGTGCGCATGAAGGCGGTCCGTCATGGCGGTGAGACGCTCGGGGTCCCGCCGGTGATCGAGGAGATTCCCGAGGCGCTGCGCGAACAGGCCATGGAGTACCGGGAACAGTTGGTGGAGAAGGTCAGCGAGGTCAACGACGACCTGCTGAAACGGTATCTCCACGGCGAGCCCCTGTCCGAGACGGAGATCCGCGCGACCATTCGCCGGCGGGTCGCCGAGTCGCTGCATCGCGAGGAAGCGCCGTTCGTGCCGGTGCTGTGCGGGGCCGCCTTCAAGAACAAGGGCGTGCAGCCGCTCCTGGACGCCATCGTCGACTACCTGCCGTCGCCCGAGGACGTGCCCCCGATTACCGGCACCAATCCCAACCGGTCGGAGGACGATGACGACTACCTGGTCGAGCGTCCGGCGGACGACGCCGGCCCCTTCTCGGCGCTGGCCTTCAAGGTGATGACCGACTCGTATGTCGGGCAGTTGACCTTCATCCGCGTCTACTCGGGGGTCATGAAGACCGGCGCGACCGTGCTCAACACGGGCCGGGGCCGCAAGGAACGGATCGGCCGCCTGCTGAAGATGCACGCGAACAAGCGCGAGGAGATCAAGCAGGTCTACGCCGGCGATATCGCCGCCGCGGTCGGTCTCAAGAGCGTCGGCACGGGCGACACCATTTGCGATCCGCAGCACCCGGTGGTGCTCGAGTCGATGGAGTTCCCGAGCCCGGTGATCAGTCTGGCGATCGAGCCGAGCACCAAGGCCGACCAGGAGAAGCTGGGGCAGGGGCTGGCGAAGCTCACCGCCGAGGACCCGACTTTCCAGGTGCGGACGGACGAAGAGATTGGGCAGGTCGTCATCTCCGGGATGGGCGAGTTGCATCTCGAAATCCTCGTCGACCGCCTGAAGCGCGAGTTCGGCGTGGAAGCGACCGTCGGTCGCCCGGAGGTCGCCTACAAGGAGACCCTGACCCGGCCGTCGAAAGGCGAGGGGCGCTTCGTCAAGCAGACGGGTGGGCGCGGCCAGTACGGACACGTGAAGATTCGCGTGACCCCGGGCCAGCCGGGTGCCGGCTTCGAGTTCGTCAACGAGATATTCGGCGGCACCGTGCCGCGCGAGTACATCCGGCCGGTCGAGGATGGCATCCGCGCCGCGATGACGACCGGGGTGCTCGCCGGCTACCCCATCGAGGACGTCATCGTGTCGCTGTATGACGGCTCCTACCACGAGGTCGACTCGTCGGAGGGCGCGTTCCAGATCGCGGGCGTGATGGCCTTTCGTGACGCTGCGCAGAGGGCCGGGGCGGTGCTGCTCGAGCCGGTGATGCGGATCGAGGTGGTGGTGCCCGAGGAGTACATGGGCGACGTCATCGGCGACCTGAACTCGCGGCGCGGCAAAATCCGGTCGATTGAGGCGCGGGGCGGCACTCAGATCATCCACGCGCGCGTTCCGCTGGCCGAGATGTTCGGATACGCGACGGAGATGCGTTCGCGGACGCAGGGCCGTGCGACGTACTCGATGCATTTCGACCGGTACGAGCCGGTGCCGGACAACGTCAGCGAGCAGATCGTGGCGCGCATACAGGGTAAGTGAGAGGTTTCCATCGATGGCGAAAGAGAAGTTCGACAGGTCGAAGCCACACGTGAACGTCGGGACGATCGGGCACATCGATCACGGGAAGACGACGCTGACCGCGGCGATCACGCAGGTGATGGCGAAGCACGACCCGACGAACGCGGTGCGTTCGTTCGAGTCGATCGACAACGCGCCCGAGGAACGGGAGCGTGGCATCACGATTGCGACCGCTCACGTGGAGTACACGACGGCGAACCGGCACTACGCGCACGTGGACTGTCCGGGTCACGCGGACTACATCAAGAACATGATCACGGGCGCGGCGCAGATGGACGGCGCGATCCTGGTGGTTGCGGCGACCGACGGCCCGATGCCGCAGACTCGCGAGCACATTCTTCTGGCGCGTCAGGTGGGGGTTCCGTCTCTGGTGGTGTTCCTGAACAAGTGCGACGCGGTGGACGACCCGGAGCTGTTGGAGCTGGTGGAGCTGGAGGTTCGGGAGTTGCTGAGCTCGTATGAGTTCCCCGGGGACGACATTCCGGTGGTGCAGGGCTCTGCACTGAAGGCGCTGGAGGGCGAGCCGGACGGCGAGGCTTCGGTGGACCGTCTGATGGAGGCGGTCGATTCGTATGTGGAGCTTCCGGAGCGTGACATCGACAAGCCGTTCCTGATGCCGATCGAGGATGTGTTCTCGATCTCGGGCCGTGGGACGGTGGTGACGGGCCGCGTGGACCGCGGGAAGGTGCTGGTTGGCGAAGATGTGGAGATCGTCGGCTTCCGGGAGACGCAGAAGAAGGTGGTGACCGGGGTCGAGATGTTCCGGAAGCTTCTGGACGCGGGGGTTGCGGGCGACAACATCGGGGTTTTGCTGCGCGGGATGGAGAAGGACGACGTCGAGCGCGGGCAGGTGTTGGCGAAGCCGAAGACGATCACGCCGCACACGAAGTTCCAGGGCGAGGTTTACGTTCTGACGAAGGACGAGGGCGGTCGTCATACGCCGTTCTTCAACGGCTACCGGCCTCAGTTTTATCTGCGGACGACGGACGTGACGGGTGTATCGAACCTTCCGGAGGGCGTCGAGATGGTGATGCCCGGCGACAACGTGACGATCAGCGTGGAGCTGATCACGCCGGTGGCCCTGGAGAAGGGTCTGCGGTTCGCGATCCGGGAGGGCGGCCGGACGGTCGGCTCGGGCACCATCACCGAGATCGTCGAGTAGCGTTCGGCTGGGGCCCCGATTGAAGACAGGGTGCGCGCGACATGGCAACGTTCAGCGACAAGATTCGGATCCGACTGAAGGCGTACGACCATCGTCTGCTGGACCAGTCGACGACCGAGATCGTCGACACGGCGCGGCGAACGGGCGCGCGGCTCGCGGGACCGATCCCCTTGCCGACCGACAAGAACAAATGGACGGTGCTGCGTTCGCCGCACGTCGACAAGAAGTCGCGGGAGCAGTTCGAGATTCGTACGCACAAGCGTCTGATCGACATCTTCGAGCCGACGTCGCAGACGGTGGATGCGCTCATGAAGCTCGATTTGCCCGCGGGGGTGGACGTCGAGATCAAGGCGTTCGGCAAGGAGCACGCGTGAGTCGGCAACCGCGTCCGAGCGGATCGGGAATCGAACGATGGTGACCGGGATCATTGGACAGAAGATCGGCATGACGCAGGTGTTTGCGGCCGACGGTGCGGCGCGCCCGGTTACCCTTCTCAAAGCGGGGCCGTGCGTCGTCATCCAGCGCAAGCAGGTCGACCGGGACGGCTACGAGGCGGTGCAGCTCGGACTGGTGGAGGATCGGCCGGTGCGGGCTACCAAGCCGGTGGCCGGTCTGTATGCACGGGCGAACGTGCCGCCGACGCGTATACGCCGGGAAGTCGGGGTCGACGACCAGGGCGGCGGGCCGGCTGAAGGCGATCAGGTGCTGGCGTCGCTCTTCGCTGCGGGCGACCAGGTGGACGTCATCGGCGTCAGCCGCGGTCACGGGTTCCAGGGCGTCATGAAGCGGCACGGCTTCAGCGGCGGGCGTGCGTCGCACGGCTCGATGTTTCACCGGGCGCCGGGGTCGATCGGTCAGTCGTCCTACCCGTCGCGGGTTATCAAGGGGATGCGCGGGCCGGGGCGCATGGGTGGGGACCGGGTCACGGTGCGCAATCTGCGTGTCCTGACGGTGGATGCCGAGAGCAACCAACTGGTCGTCACCGGAGCGGTGCCGGGTGCGGCGGGCACCTACGTGATGATTCGTCGGGCGGTGGCGCCGCAGCGCGAACCGGCGGCGCCTGTGGTCGACCAGAAGAAGAAAAGGCGATGAGGTTCGACCGTATGCGTGCGGTCGTGGTTGAAGACGATGACGTGTGACGTGGTCAACGAGCGCAACGAGACGGTCGACGCTTTCGAGCTGAGCGACGAGTTGTTCGCTGGACCGATCGCTACCGGCCTGATCTGGGAGTCGGTTGTTCACGAGCAGGCGGGCGCCCGGCGCGGCACGCACGCGACCAAGACGCGCGGGCTCGTCAGTGGCACCGGCCGGAAGCCGTGGCGCCAGAAGGGCTCCGGCCGCGCGCGGGTCGGCGAGGCCCGGAACCCGTTGTGGCGAACCGGCGGCGTCGTGTTCGGCCCGCAGCCGCGCAGCTACGGCTACCGCCTGCCGCGCAAGGTGGAGCTGGGTGCGCTACGTGCGGCCGTTCGCGCGAAGTTCGAGGAGGGGGCCGTCGTCGTGCTGTCCGAGTTCGTCATCGACGAGCCGAAGACGCGCCTGGCCGTGGAGTTGCTGGACAGGCTGGGCGTAACCGGCAAGGCCCTGCTGATCGACGTGTCCCCCGGCGTCAACCTGGAGCGCGCGGTGAGCAATCTCCCCGACGTGCGACTGGTGGCGTCGAGCCGCGCGACAGCCCGGGACCTGGCGAATGCGGGCAGGCTCGTCGTGAGCCGGTCGGCGGCCGAGCATCTGGCGCGGGTGGTGACGTCATGAAGCCGACCGAGGTGATCCGGAGGGCGCTGATTACGGAGAAGACCACGCTCATGCGGGAGCAGGGCCAGATTCTGGCGTTCGAGGTTGCCATGGGCGCGACGAAGGTGGACGTCAAACGCGCCGTGCAGCAGTTGCTCGGCGCGAAGGTCGCGGAGGTGAGAACCTCTATCGCCCACGGCAAGGTCAAGCGCCAGGGGCGGTTCGCAGGCGCGCGGCCGGACTGGAAGAAGGCCTATGTCCGGTTGCGTCCGGGGGAGTCCGTGCCGGAGTTCCTCGAGGGCGCATAGGGGATCGGGAAGCGAGCCAATGGCGATTCGCAAGCACAAACCGACGTCGGCCGGCCGGCGATTTCAGAGCGTGCAGACGTTCGACGAGATCACTGCGACCCGGCCGTACCGACCGTTGACGCAGCCGCTCAAGAAGTCCGGCGGCCGGAACAACACCGGCTCGATCACGATCTGGTGGCGGGGCGGCGGGCACAAGCGCGCCTACCGGGTCATCGACTTCAAGCGCGACAAGGTCGGCGTACCGGCGAAGGTGTCGACGATCGAGTACGATCCGAATCGGTCGGCCCGCATTGCGTTGGTGACCTACGCCGACGGCGAGAAGCGGTACATCCTGCACCCGCTGGGGGTGAAAGTGGGCGACGCGGTCGTCGCCGGCCCGCACGTGGACATTCTTCCGGGTAACACGCTGCCGCTCAGCAATATCCCGCTCGGCACGCAGGTTCACAACGTGGAGTTGCGCCCCGGCAAGGGCGGACAGCTCGCACGTAGCGCCGGGGCGTCGGTGCAGGTCGTGGCCAAGGACGGCAAGTACGTCACCGTCCGGCTGCCGTCGGGAGAGACGCGCCTCGTCATGCCGAAGTGCGTTGCGACGATCGGGCAGGTCGGGAACGTGGATCACGAGAACGTTCGGATCGGCAAGGCCGGACGGCAGCGCTGGCGCGGTCGCAGGCCGCACGTCTGCGGCAACGCCATGAATCCGGTCGATCATCCGCTCGGTGGGGGTGAAGGGCATGCGGCCGGCGGGCGGCATCCGGTGTCGCCGTGGGGCGTTCCGGCCAAGGGTTTCAAGACCCGCAAGCAGAAACCGTCAGATCGCTTCATCCTCTCGCGCAAGAAGAAGCGCTAGTCAGGAATCGAGGTCATGAGCCGCTCGCTGAAGAAGGGCCCGTTCGTCGATCTGCCGCTCCTCGAGAGCATCGAGGCGATGAACCGGAACGACGTCAAGAAGGTCGTCAAGACCTGGTCGCGCCGCTCGACCGTGATTCCCGAGATGGTGGGACATACGGTGGCGGTTCACAACGGGAAGAAGTTCGTCCCCGTCTACGTGTCCGAGAACATGGTGGGTCACAAGTTCGGGGAGTTCGCGCCGACGCGCCTGTTCCGTGGACATCCGACCAAGAGTGAGAAATCGGCGTCGAGGGGGGGCGGGCGGTGATCGAGGGGCGCGCTACGGCTCGGTACGTCCGCACCTCGGCCCAGAAGGCGAAGCTCGTCGTCGATCTGATCCGCGGCAAGGACGTCAACAGCGCCCTGGCGACTCTGCGTTTCACGCGCAAGAGCGTGGCGAAGGACGTGGAGAAGGTGCTGCGGTCGGCCATCGCCAACGCACAGCAGAAGGAAGGTTCCGGCGACGAGGTCGAGCGGCTGTACGTGCGCGAATGCTACGCCGATCAGGGTCCGACGCAGAAGCGGATTCGGGCGGCGCCGATGGGACGCGCGTTTCGCATCCTGAAGCGCACGGCGCATCTGACGGTCATCGTAGAGGAGAGGCCGGAAGGTCAGGGCGTCCCGCGGGCGCGGCGGAGACGCGGAGGACCGCCCGGGACCGGCTCGGGCGGCGCCGGCCGGTCGAAGCGCCGGACGGTCTCGCTGCCCGCACCGGCTGCGGCGCCGGAGCCGGACGTTGTGGAATCGGATATGCCGGCCGAAACGCCGGAGCCCGACATCCGCGAGACGGACGCGGTGCCGGAGCAGGAGCCTGAGACGCCGGAGCCGGAAGTGCCGGAGCCGGAAGACGAGTCGGACAGGACCCCGGAGCCGGAGAAGAAGCCGGATGAACCGGATGAGCCGACACCGCGGCCGCCTGGCGGCATCCTGGGCATCAGGTGACGGCGGGGCGACTGAGAAGAGTCTGAGCATGGGGCAGAAAGTTCATCCGTACGGTTTCCGTCTGGGCTTCAACAAGACGTGGCGATCCCGCTGGTACGCGGATCGCGACTACGCGAAGCTGTTACACGAGGATCTCGCGCTGAAGCGCGATCTGAAGACCCGCTTCGCGCATGCCGGAGTTTCGCGGATCGAGATCGAGCGGGCCGCCAACAACCTGAAGCTCGACATCTATACGTCCCGTCCCGGCATCATCATCGGCCGCAAGGGGACGGAGGTCGACAAGCTGAAGACCGAGATCCAGAAGCGCACGAGTCGCGACGTCTTCATCAATATCCAGGAGATCCAGAAGCCGGAGCTCGATGCGCAGCTCATCAGCGAGAACGTCGCGCTGCAGCTCGAGAAGCGGGTGGCGTTCCGGCGGGCGATGCGCAAGGCGGTCGAGGCCGCGTTGCGGTTCGGGGCGCGGGGCATCAAGGTTCGCGTCGGCGGGCGTCTCAACGGGGCCGAGATCGCCCGGTCCGAGTGGTACCTGCACGGGCAGCTCCCTCTGCAGACGCTGCGGGCGAACATCGACTACGGATTCGGTCACGCGCGTACGACCTACGGGGCGATCGGCGTCAAGGTGTGGCTCTACAAGGGCGAGCGGCTCACGCCACTGGTAGGTCGGGAAGAGGAGTACCGCGCGCCGCGTCGCGGCGCCCGGGCATAGAAGCCGTGACGAGGACACCCCTGGGGAGTGACGCACCATGTTGATGCCGAAGAAGGTCAAGTACCGCAAGCAGCACCGCGGTCGGATGGCCGGCAAGGCGTGGCGGGGCTCGGCCGTTTCGTTCGGCGACTACGGGCTGCGGGCGATGGAGCCGTGCTGGCTTACCGATCGGCAGATCGAGGCGGCCCGGGTTGCGATGACCCGGTTCGTCAAGCGGGGCGGCAAGATCTGGGTGCGCGTGTTTCCGGACAAACCGATTACCAAGAAGCCGCAGGAGACGCGCATGGGCAAGGGCAAGGGCCCGCCCGAGCAGTGGGTGGCGGTGGTGCGGCCGGGCCGCATCCTGTTCGAGATGGAAGGCGTGAACGCGGTGGACGCGAAGCGCGCGATGGAGCTGGCCGCCGCGAAGCTGCCTATCGCGGCCCGTTTTGCGACGCGGTTCGGTGAGGCGGTGGCGTAGATGGCGAAGGTGTCAGAACTTCGCGAGCTGGCGACCGAGGAGCTCGCGCACCGTGTCGACGAGCTCGACGACCAGGTGTTCCGGCTGCGGCTCCAGAAATCGATGGGGCAGGCCGACGCCGCGAACAAGATGCAGGGACTGCGCCGGGATCGGGCGCGGGTGAAGACACTGTTGCGGGAGCGCGAGCTGGAAGCGGCGGGCGCCGCCCTGGCGGAGCCGGCCCCCGCCCCGGCCGATTGACGACTTGAGTGAATCCGATGGGAAACCAACGCGAGGTCGTGGGCATCGTGGTCCGGGACAAGGTGGACAAGGGCGTGGTCGTCGCGGTGGAGCGCCGGGTGCGTCACGACGTCTACCGCAAGATTCGCCGCCGGACGCGGACTTTCATGGCGCATGACGAAGAGAACAGCGCTCGGGTCGGAGACCGTGTCGCGATGGCCGAGTCCCGCCCGCTCAGCAAGCGCAAGCGTTTCGTTGTCACGCGCGTGATCAATCGGGCCAAGACGGTCTGATGGGTGCCCGCGTAGCACCGAGACCGGCGAGGCGCCCGCCTGGCGAGGCGCGACGAGGGCGCATGTTGGGTATATGTAACCGAGGAGCAACGATGTCCAGGCGGGATGCATCGCCGGTCGAATGCAGCGGGGCGGTTCGATGATCCAGATGCAATCTATTCTTGACGTCGCGGATAATTCCGGGGCGCGCAAGATCGCCGTGATCAATCCACTGGGCGGCGCCACGGGCCGGTACGCGCGGCTCGGCGACCTCGTGACCGCCGCCGTCAAGGAGGCGTCGCCGGACGCGACGGTGAAGAAGGGGCAGGTCGTCAAGGCGGTGATCGTGCGCACGCGCAAGGAGCAACGCCGTCGCGACGGCAGCTACATTCGTTTCGACCGCAACGCCGCCGTGCTCGTCAACGACCAGAACGAGCCGGTGGGGACGCGTGTCTTCGGTCCCGTCGCCCGTGAGCTGCGCGAACGGAAGTTCATGAAGATCATCTCGCTGGCACCGGAAGTGCTGTGAGGATCTGAGACAGGAAAGAGCCCAGGAGCATGTCCCGACTACGCACTCCGGTGCGCAAGAACGACAACGTGGTCGTCATGGCCGGCAGGGATCGCGGCAAGCGTGGCCGCGTCCTCAAGGTGTTTCCGGACCGCAATCGCGTGGTGGTCGAGGGCGTGAACTTCATCAAGCGTCACACGCGGCCGAACCCGCGCGCCAGCGTCAAGGGGGGCATTGTCGAGCGCGAGGCCTCGTTGCACGCTTCGAACGTGCAGATCGTCTGTCCGGAGTGCGGCGTTCCGACCCGAATCGGCCGCCAATTGCTCGGTGACGGCCGCAAGGTGCGCATCTGCCGGAAATGCGACGGAGCTGTGGACAAATGAATCGTCTGCGCGAGCGCTACTACGACGACGTCGTGCCGGCCCTCCGCAAGGAGTTCGGCTATACCAACGTCATGGCGGTGCCGAAGATCGAGCGCATCGTCGTCAACATGGGGTTGGGGGCGGCGACGCAGAATTCCAAGCTGATCGACGTCGGTACGAAGGAGCTGGCGCGCATCACGGGCCAGCAGCCGGTCACGCGCCGCGCGCGGAAGTCGGTGGCCCAGTTCAAGGTGCGACAGGGTATGCCGATCGGCGTCATGGTGACCTTGCGGCGTGTCCGGATGTACGAGTTCATGGATCGGCTCGTCTCGATCGCATTACCGCGCGTGCGCGACTTCCGGGGGGTGTCCCCGAAGGGGTTCGACGGTCGCGGGAACTACACCCTGGGCCTCAAGGACCAGTTGATCTTCCTCGAGATCGACTACATGCAGGTCGATCACGCGCGCGGCATGAACATCTCCGTGGTGACGACGGCAGG
This sequence comes from Vicinamibacterales bacterium, assembly GCA_965222905.1. Lineage (GTDB taxonomy): Bacteria > Acidobacteriota > Vicinamibacteria > Vicinamibacterales > UBA8438 > WTFV01. Next base: position 3,571,288 of record OZ244976.1, read on the forward strand.
TACGGACGAAGAGGGTCGCAAGCTGCTGCAACTGATGGGGATGCCGTTCCGCAAGAACTGAGACGTAAACAGCCTATGGCCACCACCGCGAAAATCGTCAAGGAAAAGAAGCCGCCGAAGTTTCGCGTGCGGCTCCGGAATCGCTGCCGGCTGTGCGGCCGGCCGCGCGGGTACCTGCGGAAGTTCGCGCTCTGTCGTCTCTGTTTTCGGAAATTGGCGCTCGAAGGCGAAATCGCGGGCGTGACCAAGAGCAGTTGGTAGGAGGAGGCTGCGCTCGGCGCGGCCCAGGAGGCGGGGACGAAGGAAAGCATGGCTGATCAGATTGCCGACATGCTGACGAGGATTCGCAACGCGACGATGGGACACCGCCCGCGGGTGGATGTGCCGGATTCGCGGCTGAAGGTCAATATTGCGCGGATTCTGGAGAGCGAAGGCTATATCGCCGGCTCCAGACAGCTCGTGCTGAAGAACCCGCGGGGCGACCATCCGTTGCGTGTCCTCAGGCTGTACCTCAAGTACGGACCGCACGGCGAGCGCGTAATCTCGGGACTCAAACGTGTCAGTCGGCCGGGACGTCGGATGTACTACGGCCACGCCAAGGCGCCGCCGGTCCTGGCCGGGCTCGGCACCAGCATTCTCACGACGTCGCGAGGCCTGATGACGGGCCGCGAAGCCGCCAAGGCCGGGGTCGGCGGCGAGGTGCTGTGCAATGTCTGGTAGCAGAGGCCGTAACGGATCGCCGGTGAGACAGGGAACGAGATGTCGCGCGTAGGCAAGAAGCCGATACCGATTCCGCCGGGCGTGAAGGTCGACATCGGGCCCGACTTCGTCGAGGTCAAGGGTCCGAAGGGGACGTTGCTCCAGCTCCTGCCGCCGGGAGTGCGGATCGAGGCCGCCGGCGATGAGTTGCTGGCGCGGCTGGTCCGGGAGGATGCGGCGCTGGGGAAGTTCCACGGACTCGGCCGCAGCCTGGTGGCGAACGCCGTGCACGGGGTGTCGCAGGGCTTCAAGAAGGAGCTCGACATCGTCGGCATCGGGTACCGCGCCGAGCACACCGGCAAGCAGGTGGTGTTCGCCCTCGGCTACTCGCACTCGATCGAGTTCGACATCCCGGCGGACGTGGAGATCGCGGTCGACAAGCAGACCCACCTCACGGTCAGCGGCATGGATCGGCAGCGGGTGGGGCAGGTGGCGGCGGACATTCGCGCTCTCCGCAAGCCTGATCCCTACAAGCAGAAGGGCGTGCGGTACACCGGCGAGGTGTTGAAGAAGAAGGTCGGAAAGACCGGCGCATAGCAATGAAAGTCAAGACCAAGAAGGACCGCCGCACGCGGGTGCGGCTGCGCCAGCGGCAGCGCATCAGCGGGACCCCGGATCGTCCGCGGCTGGCGGTGAACCGGAGTTTGGGGAATATCTCGGCGCAGGTGATAGACGACCACGCGGGTCGTACGATTGCGTCGGCGTCGAGCACTGAGCCGGCCGTCAGTGGCCGGTTCGAGGATGGCGCGCGTGGCGGGAACGTCGCCGGAGCGCGGATCGTCGGGGCCGTCGTCGCCGAACGGGCGCGGGAGCAGGGCGTCAAGTGCGTCGTGTTCGACCGCGGCGGATTCCTGTACCACGGGCGGGTGCGTTCGGTCGCCGAGGCGGCCCGCGAAGGCGGGCTGGACTTCTAGGCGGGCCCGGTCAGCGAGGTCGCAGAAAACACTGATGCGCGAATCACGAGCCAAGATCGACCCGACCATGCTCGACCTGAAGGACAGCGTGGTGTCCATCAATCGAGTGACCAAGGTGGTCAAGGGCGGCAAGAACCTCAGCTTCAGTGCGCTCGTCGTCGTTGGCGACGGGGCAGGGCACTGCGGCTACGCGGTGGGCAAGGCCAAGGAAGTGCCGTCGGCCATCAAGAAGGGAATAGAGGCGGCGAAGAAGGCGCTGATACGGGTGCCGCTGCAGTCGACCTCGATTCCCCACCCGATTATCGGTCGGTACGGGGCGGGGCGCGTCCTGCTGAAGCCCGCGCCGGAGGGCACGGGCATCATCGCCGGCGGTGCGGTTCGGGCGGTCGTGGAGTTGGTCGGGATTCACGACATCCTGACGAAGTCCCTGGGATCGGACAACCCGCAGAACGTCGTGCGGGCCACGTTCGCCGGACTCTACGGTCTCAAGGATCCGGTCGTGGTGGCCAGGCTGCGCGGTCGGGCGTTGGAGGAGTTCACCACCTCATGAGACCACCAGCGAAGCGCAATGACGAGGCGAAGCGGGTGCGCGTCACCCTCGTCAAGAGTTGGATCGGTTACGAGAAGGGCCAGCAGCGGATCGTTCGGGGTCTCGGTCTGCGCCGGATCGGCCATTCGGTCGACGTGGTCGACAATCCGTCGATTCGGGGCATGATTCGGGCGGTGCGGCATCTGGTGACGACGACGGAGTGCTGACGATGGCGACGGGCAAGCGACCGATGGACCTCAGCACGCTGCAGCCGCCGAAGGGCGCCCGGCGTAACCGGAAACGCGTCGGCCGCGGCGAAGGTGGCGGGACCGGAGTAACTGCCGGCCGCGGGCACAAGGGGCAGCAGTCGCGGTCGGGGTACTCGCGCAAGCGGGGCTTCGAAGGCGGGCAGATGCCGATTCACCGGCGCCTGCCGAAGCGGGGATTCCACAATCCCTTCCGGGTCGCCTACGAGGTGGTGAATCTCGACACGCTCGAGGCGCGGTTCGAGGCGGGCGACGAGGTGACGCCCGAGGTGCTGCGCGAGCGCGGGTTGCTCAGCCGTACGGCGCTGGTCAAGGTGCTGGCGCGCGGCGAGCTGACCAAGGCGTTGTCGGTGACCGCCCATCGCTTCAGCGCGAAGGCGGGTGAGCGCATCACGGCCGCGGGCGGACGCACGGACGTGGCGCCGCGCGTGCGGCCGAAGGCCAAGGAAGAAGCCGCGGAATGATCGAGAGCGTCAAGAACGTCTTCGCGATTCCGGAACTGCGCAAACGCGTGCTGTTCACGCTCGGCATCCTGGGTGTGTACCGCGTAGGCAGCCACATACCGACGCCGGGCGTGAACACGGAGGCGCTGCAGATTCTCGTCGAACAGGCCGGCAACACGATGTTCGGCCTGTACAACATGTTCTCGGGCGGCAACCTCGCGCAGGCGACGATCTTCGCCCTGGGCATCATGCCCTACATCAGTGCGTCGATCATTCTGCAGTTGCTCACCGTCGTCTGGCCGTACCTCGAGCGTCTGTCGAAGGAGGGCGAGCTCGGCCGCCGGAAGATCACGCAGTACACGCGGTACAGCACGATTCTGCTCTGCGTGATTCAGGCGATGGCGATCGCGATATTCCTGGAGCGGCAGACCAACATCGCGGGGGGGCTGCCGCTGGTCTACGAGCCGGGCTGGTCGTTCCGGCTGATGACGGTGCTGACGCTGACGACGGGGACCGCCTTCATCATGTGGCTCGGCGAGCAGATCACCGAGCGGGGCATCGGCAACGGCATGTCGCTGATCATCTTCGCGGGGATCGTCGTCGGCCTGCCGACCGCGGTGCTCACGACCCTCGATCAGATGCGCAGCGGCGCGATTGGCCTCTTCACGCTGATTGCGCTGGTCGCCGTGATGGTGCTGGTGATCGGCGCCGTCGTCTTCATCGAACGCGGGCACCGGCGGGTGACCGTGCAGTACGCCAAGCGGGTCGTGGGGCGCCGCATGTACGGCGGCACGAGCACCCACATCCCGCTCAAGGTCAACACCGGCGGCGTCATCCCGGTGATCTTCGCCTCTTCGATTCTGGCGTTCCCGGCGACGGCGGCGACGGCGTTCCCCGTGGGCGGCTGGTTCCAGACGGTGACGGATCAGTTACAGAACGGCATGCCGGCGTATTACATGCTGTTCGTCGGCGGGATCATCTTCTTCGCGTACTTCTACACCGCGATCATTTTCAATCCGGACGACGTCGCGGAGAACATGCGCAAGTACGGGGGATTCATCCCGGGCATCCGACCGGGCAAGCGGACCGCCGAGCATATCGACACGATCCTGACCAGGATCACTTGCGCCGGCTCGATCTATCTGGCGCTCGTGGCGGTCATGCCCGACCTGATGATCACCGGGTTTCGGGCCGACGCCGTGCCGTTCATCGGGGATCAGCTCGACGTGTTGTTGCCCGGATTCATCACGAACGGCCTGGGCGTGACGTTCTATTTCGGCGGCACCTCGCTGCTGATTATCGTGGGTGTCTCCATGGACACGGTGCAGCAGGTCGAATCGCAGCTGATCATGCGGCACTACGACGGTTTCATGAAGAAGACGCGGATTCGCGGGCGGCGCGCGTAAAGACGTGTCGGGCCTATGTCGGAGACCTGTGCGGGACGGAGAGGCGGCGGAGAGGATTGTCTTGCGCGATGCATCGAGGCAACATGCTGGACGTTTCTGAGAATGAGAACGAGGCGGCGCTCGATCGGGGGCCGCGCCGCTCGAGTGTCACCGAGCTGGTCCCCAGGCGCGTCCGGAGGCCCAGGGCATTGAATCTGATGCTGATGGGGCCGCCAGGTGCCGGCAAGGGGACGCAGGCGCGTCGTCTGGCCCGCGGGTTTCGAGTGCCGCACATCGCGACCGGTGACATCCTGCGCGAGGCGGTGGAACTGGACAGCCCGCTCGGCCGCGCCGCGGCGGCGATCATGGACGCGGGGCAACTGGTCGGCGACGAGATCGTGATCCGGATCGTCCGGCAGCGGCTGCGACGGCCCGACGCAGCCACCGGCTTCGTGCTCGACGGGTTTCCCCGCACCGTTCCGCAGGCCGAGGTGCTCGACGCGATGCTGGACGGTCGCAATCCGCTCGTCGTGATCGACATCGCCGTCGACGATGCGGATATCATCCGGCGGCTGTCGAAACGCCGGGTATGCGCGGCTTGCGGGACGATCGTCGGCGCGGAGGGGGACCCGCCGAGCTCGTGCCCGGACTGCGACGGCGCGCTCGTGCAGCGCCGCGACGATCGCGAGTCGGTGGTGCGCGAGCGGCTGGCGGTGTACCGGCAGCGGACGGCGCCGTTGATCGACTACTACCGGAGGCGTCCGACGTTCCGGTCCGTCGACGGCAGCGTGACCGAGGACGAAGTGGCAGCGGCGATGGCGGACGCGGCCCACGGCGGATCGGCCGTGCGTCGGACCGCGTGAGCCACGCGGGTGTGTCGATGATCTCGTGCAAGAGCCCCTCGGAGCTGCAGCGTATGCGCGCCGCCAATGGGCTCGTCGCTCAGGTGCTGGGGGAGTTGCGAGAGATCGTGGACGTGGGGGTGACGACCCGGGAGCTGGACGCGGTCGCGGAGGACCGCGTGCGGGCGGCGGGCGCGATTCCGGCGTTCAAGGGGTATCACGGCTATCCCGCCACGCTCTGCACCTCGGTGAACGAAGAAGTGGTGCACGGCATTCCGTCGGCGCGCAGCTTGCTCGACGGCGATATCGTCTCCATCGATTTGGGGGTCGTGCTGGACGAGTACTACGGCGATGCGGCGGTGACGCTGCCGGTGGGCTCGATCAGCGAGCATGCGGAGATGCTGCTGCACGTGACGGAGCAGGCGCTGGCCCGGTCGATAGCTCAGGTCCGGTTGGGCGGCCACGTCTCGGACCTGGGGCATGCGGTGCAGCGCCACGTCGAGGCGCACGGGTACTCCGTGGTGCGTGAGTTCGTCGGGCACGGGATCGGCACGAGCCTGCACGAGGAGCCGCAGGTGCCGAACTACGGAGATCCGGGTCAAGGGCCACGGCTCGTCGAGGGAATGGTTCTGGCCATCGAGCCGATGGTCAGCATGGGCAAGCCGGCCGTGCGCGTCCTTGGCGACGGATGGACCGCGGTCACTCGCGACGGCAGCTTGGCCGCGCATTTCGAGCATTCGGTTGCGGTGACCACGAACGGACCGCTGGTGTTGAGTCGCCCGCTGCCGGGGACGGGAGCGTCCGGCGACGGGGCAGTCGCGACGACGTGGGCGCTGGTCGACGGCGCCTAGGGGGCTGCGCCGTGGAACGGTGCAGACTTCTGGTGAGGGTTGGTTGGGCGGCAAGCGGAGCCGCAGGCGACGTTTGACGGGCTAGAGGGCCGCCGGCATCGCCGGCAAACGAAAAGAGAACGTGATGAAAGTGCGGGCTTCGGTCAAACGGATGTGCAGCAAGTGCAAGATCGTGCGTCGCCGGGGCGTGGTGCGCGTGATCTGCACGAACCCGAAGCACAAGCAGAGGCAGGGGTAACGACTCATGGCACGTATTGCTGGCGTCGATCTGCCGCGCTCGAAGCGGGTTGAAGTCGGGCTGACCTATATCTTCGGAATCGGGCCTGCCCGTTCGGGGGACATCCTGGAGGCGGCCGGCGTGAAGCCGGACACGCGTGTCAAGGATCTGACGGAGGACGAGGTCCGCCAGATCAGCCGCGCCATCGAGGAGTACGGCCGCGTCGAGGGCGACCTGCGCAAGGAGATATCGCTGAACATCAAGCGCCTGATCGAGATCGGGTGCTATCGGGGGCTGCGGCACCGCCGGAACCTGCCGGTGCGCGGACAGCGTACGAGCACGAACGCCCGGACCCGCAAAGGCCCGCGCCGCGGCGCGGTTGCCAAGAAAAAGACCAGTTGACGGCTGGTCCGTGGTAACGCGAGAGCATCGAAGACGCGATTATGGCCAAGAGCGACAGCGTTGAATCGGGAAAGAAGCCGGCCGGCCGGCCGGCGCGCCGCAAGAAGGCGTTCAAGAAGCGTGGCGAGAAGCGGGTCGTCCATCACGGGGTGGTGCACATCCAGGCGTCGTTCAACAACACCATCATCACCGTCACCGACGGCAGCGGCGCCGTGCTGTCGTGGTCGAGCGCCGGGGGTATCGGCTTCAAGGGGTCGCGGAAGGGAACGCCCTTCGCGGCGACCCAGGCGGCGCAGGCGGCCGGGCACGCGGCCAAGGCGTTCGGCGTGCGTTCGGTCGAGGTCAGGGTGAAGGGGCCGGGCGCCGGACGGGAATCCGCGATCCGAGCACTGCAGACCTCGGTGGGTCTGGACGTCAAGTCGATTCGCGACGTGACGCCGATCCCGCACAACGGATGTCGGCCGCCGAAGAAGCGCCGCGTTTGATAGTCAGTCGTGGATGAGTGAGGGAGATCTGTAAGCATGGCACGGTACGCTGGTCCGGTCTGCCGCTTGTGCCGACGGGAAGGCATGAAGCTGTTTCTCAAGGGTGCGCGCTGCTACGCGGAGAAGTGCGCGATAGAGCGGCGCAACGTGCCGCCCGGGCAGCACGGCAAGGGCCGCAAGGCCAAGCTGCAGGGGTACGGGTTGCAGCTCCGCGAGAAGCAGCGTGTGAAGCGGATGTACGGTGTGCTGGAGCGGCAGTTCCGGCGCTACTTCCACGAGGCCGACCGCCGCAGGGGGATCACCGGCGAGACGCTCTTGCAGTTGCTCGAGAGCAGGCTCGACAACGTTGTCTACCGTCTCGGGTTCGCTGCCTCGAGGCCCCAGGCGCGCCAGTTGGTGCGGCACGGACACTTTCTCGTGAACGGGCGGCGCGCCGACATTCCCTCGTATTCGCTGCGAGTCGGAGACCGCGTGAGCGTGAAGGCGAAGAGCGCGAGCAACCCGGTGATCGCGTATGCGCGAGAGGAAGTCAAAGGTCGCGGCATCCCGGAGTGGCTCGAGCTGGGGGGCGACGCGCAGGACGGACGCTTCGCGGCCGTCCCGACCCGGGAGCAGTTGAATCTGCCGGTGCAGGAGCAGTTGATCGTCGAGCTCTACTCGAAGTAGGGCGCGCTGGCGCATCGGTGAGTCGCGTACGGCGTGGAAAGGATTGAACTCGATGTTGTGGAAAGGCTTCCAGCGACCGAAGGTGCTGGAGTACGACCGCGAAACGCTCACGGAGCAGTATGGGCGCTTCCACGCGCAGCCGTTCGAGCGTGGCTTCGGCACGACGATCGGCAACGCGCTGCGGCGCGTGCTGCTGTCGTCTATCGAGGGGGCGGCGGTAACTGCGGTCAAGATCGACGGCGTGCTGCACGAGTTTTCACCGATTCAGGGCGTGGTCGAGGACGCGACGGACATCATCCTCAATCTCAAGCAGGTGCCGATCAAGATGTACGTCGACGGCGTGAAGGCCGTGTCCATCCGGTCGGACGAGCCTGGCGAGATCAAGGCGGGCGATATCCAGACCGACGCCGACATCGAGATTCTGGATCCGGACGTGCACATCGCCACCGTGTCCGAGGGCGGCGCGCTGAACATGGAGATGCGCGTCAAGCGCGGCCGGGGCTACGTGTCCGCCGACAAGAACTTCGACGAGGATCTGGGAATCGGCTGGATCCCGGTCGATTCGGTGCATTCGCCGGTCAAGAAGGTGAACTACCTCGTCGAGGCGGCGCGGCTGGGCCAGACGACCGACTACGACAAGCTGACTATAGAGGTGTGGACCGACGGAACGGTCAGCGCTCGCGATGCGGTTTCGCTCGGTGCGAAGCTGGTGCGCGACCACCTGAACATCTTCATCGACATCGAAGACGATTCCGAGGAACTGGAGGAGCCGGAGCCGGAGCCCCCGGCCGCCGTGGCGAACGAGCACCTCGACAAGAGCGTTGAGGAGCTCGAGCTGTCCGTGCGTTCCTACAACTGCCTGAAGAACGCCAACATCCGGACAATCCGCGAGCTCGTTCAGAAGAGCGAGCCCGAGATGCTCCAGACGAAGAACTTCGGGCGGAAGTCACTGAACGAGATCAAGGAAATCCTGCTCGACATGGGGCTGAGCCTCGGGATGCGTCTGAACCAGCCGGCGGCGGACAGCGTGCCCGCGCAGGCGGAGTGAGCGAGTCATGCGTCATCGCGTTGCACACCGGAAACTGGGTCGGACCACGGAGCACCGTCTGTCCCTGCTCCGCAATCAGGCGCAGGCGCTGTTGCGCCACGAGCGGATCAGCACGACGGTCGCCAAGGCGAAGGAGTTGCGGCCGTTCGTCGAGCGGCTGATCACCGTCGCCAAGCGGGGGATCGCCGACGGCAGCGACACGATTCGCGCCGTGAACGCCCGCCGCATGGTGCGCCGCGATCTGGCGGATCGGGAGGTGGCGGCGAAGCTGTTCGACACGGTCGCCCCGCGCTTCGCCAGTCGTCCCGGCGGGTACACGCGCCTGCTGCGGATCGGGTTCCGCCGCGGCGACGCGGCCGAGATCGCTCAGGTGGAGCTGATCGGCAGCGAGTACAACCCTGACCTGGAGAAGCCCAAGGCCGACCGCAAGCCGGCCGAGACCCCCGAGCGCCAGCAGGACGAGGGTGCCGGCGGCCGTCTGCGCCGGATGTTCCGCGGCGGGAAGAACCGGCGCTAAGCAGCCGTTTTCTGCAGAAATTTGCGGAATTTTGTCGAATCCAGTGGAAGTTTGCTGTTTCCTGGTGTATTATGCCGATTGATGCCGCAATCGATCGGCAAGATCGAGTTTCGACGGTGCCGGGAACTACGCGAGAGTGCCGGTCTGAGCATGACTAGACTGGCGGGGGACGCGGGTGTCAGCCGAGATCTACTTCGTACGCTTGAGAGCGGCAAGGCGCATTCAAGTCACAAGGTGAACGCGGTTTTCAACGCACTACAGAAACATCACAACGGTTTGCTGGTCAAAAGGGACGAACTGCTACGGCTTCCGGAGTCAGGGGAACGCGCTGACATGGACGAGGAGAGGAGAGGCCATGCTGCTGCCCAAGGGTAAAGAGCTGGAACGACGTTATGGTTCTCTCTTTGAGAATACTGCAATGTGCAGCAAGTCGGCATTACGGGTGGCCTGACCCTGGAGGTTATCTCTCGCTCCACGGCTTGAAATGGTAACTTCCGATTTCGGCCACCGGATCGCAGGAGACGGAGACCTGGTCGCAGAGATCCTGCCAGTAGAACGGTGCAATGACGTCGGCCAGGAGCAGACGCTTCCTTCAAACGTAGTGCCCGTAGGTCGGGCTAGTCCTTGGGCTAGTCCTCGGCTGCGTCCCCTTCGTCGGACTTCGAATCCGCCACGATCTTCGCGTGCAGGTGCGCCGGCACCTCCTCGTAGTGCGAGAACTCCATGTGGTACGACCCCCTGCCGCCCGTGGCGGAGGTCAACTGCTGCTCGTAGGTGAGCATCTCCGACATCGGCACCTGCGCCTTGATGAGCGTCGACGCCCCGCGCGTGTCCATCCCCCCGATGCGGCCGCGCCGGCCGTTCATGTCGCCCATGAGGTCACCCGCGAAGTCGCTCGGTGCGTAGACCTCGACGTTCATGACCGGCTCGAGCAGGGTCGGTCTGGCCCGTTCCATTGCGTCCCGAAAGGCGAGGCGCCCCGCCATCTTGAACGACATCTCGTTCGAGTCCACCGAATGGAACTGCCCGTCGTACAGGGTCACCTTGAAGTCGACCATGGGGTAGCCGGCCAGATAGCCCTTCACGCGGGCCTCCTGAATTCCCTTCTCGACGGCGGGAATGAACTGGCGGGGAATGGAGCCACCGAAGATCTCGTCCACGAAGGCGAAGTCCTCGCCGCGCGCGAGCGGCTCGACGCGGATCTTGCAATCGCCGAACTGCCCGTGCCCGCCAGACTGCTTCTTGTGACGGCCGTGCGCCTCGGTCGCGGCCATGATCGTCTCGCGATACGGGATGCGAGGCAGCTTCAGGTTGACCCCGACGCCGAACCGCCGCTTCAGCTTGGCGACGGTGACCTCGATGTGCACCTGGCCCTGGCCGGAGAGCAGGAGCTGGCGGGTCTGCGGGTCGCGGGTGTACTGGATCGTCGGATCCTCCTCCCGGAGGCGCTGCAGCGCGCCGCTGATCTTCTCCTCGTCGCCGCGGCTCTTCGGCTCGATGGCATACGAGAGGACCGGTTCGGCGAACGCGATCGGGGCGAACCGCACGGAGCTTCCCTTCTCGCCCAGCGTGTCGTTCGTATGGGTCTCCTTGAGCTTGGCGACGACGCCGAGGTCGCCCGCCTTCAGTTCCGGCACCGGATGCTGCGTCTTGCCCTGCATGACGGCCAGCGCGCCGAGCCGCTCGCCGCCCTCCTGCGTGACGTTGTGGATGGTGGAATCGGCCTTGAGCGTGCCGGCCGCGACGCGAAACATCGTGATGCGTCCGGCGAAAGGATCGGCGATGGTCTTCCAGACGAACGCGGCGGGCGGGGCACCGTCGCCGGCGTCGTAGCTCAGAGGCTCGCCGCTCTCGGGGTCGGCAGCCGCGAGCGGGTGGTCCGCGGCCGCCGGCAGACACGCGAGGATTGTATCCAGCAGGGGCCCGATGCCGACGTTGGCCTGCGCGGAGGTGCAGACGAGCGGGAACACCTGCCGGTTGCGTGTCGCGGTCCGCAGTCCGCCCTCCAGCTCTTCCCGGCTGAGCGTGCCCTCCTCGAAGAACCGCTCCATGAGCGCCTCATCGGCTTCCGCGACCATCTCGATCAGCGCCTCGCGGGCGGTGTCCGCCGGCCCGGAGAGGGAGCCGGGGACCTCGCCGATAGAGGCGTCGCCGCTGCCGTCGCTCGGGAACGTCACGCCCTGCATGGCGGCCAGGTCCACGAAGCCCTGAAAGTCCCGTTCGGCGCCGATCGGAAGCTGGATCGGCACGACCTCCCTGCCCAGCGCCCCGTGCAGGGACTCGAGGGCGCGGTCGAAGCTCGCGCGCTCGCGGTCGAGCAGATTGAGTACTACCAGGCAGGGCAGTCCGAGCTCCTCCGCAATGCCCCACACCTTCTCGGTCTGCACCTCGACGCCGGCCACCGCGTCGACGACGACCAGGGCGGCATCCACGACCCGCAGGGCGGCCCGCGTGTCGCTCAGGAAGTTGCCGATGCCGGGCGTATCGATCAGATTGATCTTCGTCGAGCGCCACTCGGCGAACGCGACGCTGGCCGAGAGCGTGTGCTTGCGGGCGATCTCCTCCTCGTCGAAGTCGGTGACCGTCGTGCCCTCGTCGACCCTCCCGAGGCGGTTGACCATCTTCGCGCCGAACAATATCGCCGATACGAGCTGCGTCTTCCCGGAACCGCTGTGTCCGACGACCGCGACGTTGCGGATGTTCGACGCGTCATAGACTTTCATCGACAGTAGCCCTCCTTCGAAGACGCCCCCGGAAGGGCAGCCGGTCTCGCCGTCGTGCGTTCAGGGATGCGTCGGGAACGCGATGAGAGTCGAGCGCCTCGAGCTGCCTTGGGTCAAGCCCGTAATCGTACCGTGACCGGCCGGCAGGCTCAAGTGTCGGGTGTTCTATTCGTAGCGCAGAGCCTCAATCGGATCGAGGCCGGAGGCGCGGACCGCCGGCACGATGCCGAAGACGATCCCGACCGTCGCCGAGAAGCCGATGCCGATGGCGAACGACCACCAGGGCAGCGACACCGGGAATTCGGTGGCGTAGTGCACGCCCAGCCCGATCCCGCTGCCGAAGACGATGCCGAGCACGCCGCCGATGGCGGTCAGGAAGACCGCCTCGAGGAGGAACTGCCAGAGGATCTCGCGCCGCCGCGCGCCGATGGCCTTCCGCGTGCCGATCTCGCGTGTCCGCTCCTTGACGGAGATGGTCATGATCGCCATGACGCCGATGCCGCCGACGAGCAGCGCGATGGACGAGATCGCGACCAGGGCGAGGAAGGTCGCGCTGCTGATCTGATCCCACAGCCGCAGGGCCGCATCCTGGGTGATGATGTCGAAGTCGTTCGGCTCGTCGAGACGCAGTCCGTGGCGGATGCGCATCACCTCCGTGACGTCGCGCATCGCGTCCTCGCGCGCGACCCCCTCGTAGGGTACCGCGGCGATCATCAGGAACTGCAGCCGGCCGCGCCGCGACCGTGTATAGCGCACGCCGAACTGCTTCTGATGGGCGCTGTGCGGGATCAGCGCGATGTCGTCCTGGCCTGCGTCGAGCTGCCCGAGGCCGGGCCGCGGACCGATGACGCCGATGACCGTGTACGGCTGGTTGCCGATCCGCACCGTCTTGCCGATCGGATCGATGTTCGGAAACAGCGCCTGGTACGGCGTCTGGCCCAGCACCACCACGCGGCGCCGGTGGCTCACCTCTCCTTCGGTGAAGAAGCGCCCCTGCTCGACCGTGACGTGGAACACGTCCGGAAAGTTGTGCGTGGTGCCGGTGATCCCGATCAGCTTCGTCCGCTCGCCCCCGTAGAAGAGGCGGCTCCGCGTCGATCCCGGCCCCCCGCCCTCGCCGATCGTGATGTTGACGTGCGCGATCGACTCGGCCTGCCGCTCGATGGCGCGCGCGTCGGCGGGAGTCAGCGTCGGCCGCTTCAGAAGCTCGTTGAAGTCGGCGCCGGACATCAGGCTGAAGCCGGAAAACTGGGCGATGAAGATCGTTTCGGGGCCGATCTCGCGGATGCTGTCGCGCAACGACTCGTCGAATCCGCGGATCAGCGACGTCATGCCGACGATGGCGGTGATGCCGATGACGATGCCGAGGATGGTCAGTCCGGACCGCATCTTCTGGGTCCGGATGGTGGTGACCGCCATCACCACGATTTCCTGGAGCAGCGATCCGCGCATCAGTCGGCCCTCCCCAGCGCGTCGATGGGATCCAGTCCGGCCGCCCGCGCCGCGGGATAGAGGCCGAAGAAGAGCCCCACCGCGGCGGTCATCGTGATCGCCAGGATCACCGACCAGGGGTGCACGACCGCCGGCACCGGGGCGAAGCGATCGAGAGCCAGCGCCGCCGCCGCGCCGAGCGCGGTGCCCGCCGCCCCGCCGAACACGGACAGCGCCACCGACTCGGACAGCATCTGCCACAGGATATCGCGTCGCCGGGCGCCGAGCGCCTTGCGGAGACCGATCTCCTTCGTGCGCTCCGACACCGCCATCAGCATGATGTTCATGATGACGATGCCGGCCACGACCAGAGCGAGGCCGACGACGCCGACCAGCACCGCGAAGATGCCGGTCGTGGCCTGGTTGAAGATGCGGAGCGCTGTTTCGGAGGTGAAGATGCCGAAGTTGTCGTCCTCGGTCGCCTTCAATCGGCGCTCGATCCGCAGCGCGACGGTCGCCTCCCCGATCGCCCGGTCGATCTCGCCCGGGTCGGCCGGCTGCACCCGCAACCCGAGCGAGGCGCGGCTGCCGAAGAGCCGCTGGAACGCGCCGAGCGGCACGATGGCGAACTCGTCCTGCGACTGCCCGAACGTGGAGCCCTGGGGCCGGCTGACGCCGACGACCCGGAACGGGACACCGCGGATCTTGACCTGCCGGTCGATGGGATCCAGCGACCCGAACAGGCGGTCGGCAGTGTCCCAACCCAGGACCGCGACGTTGCGCTTGCGGCGGACCTCCGTGGGGGTCATCAGGCGACCCAGCTCGGCGTTGAACGTGGAGAACCGGATGAACTGCCCGGTGACGCCCTGGATCTGGACCGACTCGAGGACGTGCTCGCGGTAGCGGACCTCGCCGCTGCGGCGGCCCTCCGCCATGACCGCGGTGACGTTCGAGGCGAAGCGGCGGATGGCCTCGGCGTCGTCGAGGGTGATCCGCGGGTTGTTGCGGGTCCGCTCCATGTCCTCCTCGCTCATGATGATCCCACGGCGGTCGATCATGAACGCGTCGGCGCCCACCTCCGAGAGGATCACGTCGGTGACCTCCTCGGTGATGCCCTGGATCAGCGAGACGAGGGTGATGATCGAGGTGACGGCGACGACGTTGCCGAGGATCGTGAGAAAGGAGCGGAGCTTGTTGGCCCAGATCGCGCTCAGCGCGATCCGGACCATCTCATGAATCAGAGTCGGTTTCATTGGGAGCCACCGGGTCGCCGTCGTCGAGATTGCGGACGACCTCGAACGGTCCGGTGATCACGAGGTCCCCTTCCTCCAGGCCGCTCAGGGCCTCGAAGTAGCGCTCGCCGGCGATCCCCGTCACCACGGGCACGAACACCGCTCGTCCCTGCCGGACGGCGAACACTCCCTCGCGTTCCTCCCGCGTGAACTCGCCGCTGGCCGGCGGCGACGAGGAGGCGGACGCGGTGCGGGAGAGCACCCCGGACGCGGAGTCGTCCGTGCGCCGCACGACTGCGCCGGCCGCGTCGAGCTCGACTTCCCGCACGGTCGTCGCCTGGATCGGGACCGCGAGCGAGGCCGTGCGCGTCGCCGTGGTGATCTCCGCGGTGCAGGTGAATCCGGGCCGCACGCCCGGTATGTCGCCGTCGACGGTGACCACGACCAGGAAGTTGGTGGCTTCCTGCGTGCCGCTGCCGCCGCCGGCCGGCGGCTGGATCGGACTGTTGCCGATCTCGGTCACGCGCCCGGTGTAGCTGCGGTCCGGCAGCGCGTCGATCGTGATCTCGACCGGCTGACCCAGCCGGACGGCCGGGATGTCGGTCTCGTCGACCTCGATCTCCGCTTCGAGGACCGAGAAGTCGGCGATGGTCAGCAGCACCGTGCCGGGATTGTTCATCGTGCCGATGACGACCGTCTCCCCCTCTTCGATGTTACGGCGGGTCACGATCCCGTCGATGGGCGAGGTGATGGTCACCTGGGTCAGGTCGTAGAGTGCACCGTCGAGCGTCGCCCGCTCTTGGCGGATGCGCTGTGCGGCGCCCTCGACGTCGACCTCGCGGGCCTTCAGCTCGGTCTCGCGCAGCTCCACGTCGGCGAGTGCCTGCTCGTAGACCTCGCGCGCGACGAGCCGCAGCGACCAGAGGTCCTCCTGTCGCTCGAGGTGCTCGCGGGCGATCTGCAGGTTCAAACGGGCCGTCTCGACCGCCACCTGCGCCTGCTCGCGAGCCGATACGGTGGCTTCCAGGGATGCCGCGCCCCGGTTGACGATGGCCTGCAGGTTCTCCGGATCGATCTGCAGGAGGAACTGTCCCGCCGTGACGCGCTCCCCTTCGTCGACGGCCAGGCGCGTGACCCGGCCCATCGTGCTGGCGCTCATGTCGACCGACAGTTGGGGCTGGATGGTGCCGGGGGCCGAGACGATCGCCTCGAGATCCCGGCGGTGGATGGTCTCGACGTCGACCTCCGCCGCATCCGAGCGCTGGAACAGGAGGTTGACGGCCACGAGCGCGGCGCCGGTCAGGACTATCAGTCCGCCGACGAGGAGCTTTCTCGACATTTTCAGAAACCGATGTTCGTGCGCAGCACCGCGATGATCAGGGCGATGCCGGCGTGGATGCCGTACAGGGTGGTGGCGATCGGGCCGATTGCGCGCTTCCAGAGCACGGCCAGTCCGATCGCGAGGATCATCACCCACCAGACGTGGAAGAGGTCGACGGCGCTCAGCAGCTTGTAGGCGAACGTGTCGTCGCCGAGCAGCGGCGCGAACGCCGCGAGAGTGGTCGGAGGCTCGATCGATTCGCGCGCGTAGTTGAGCGGGACGACGAAGAGCTGCTGCGCGACGAACACCACGCCGGCGTGGGCGACCACCGCGAAGGTCTGGGCGAAGCTCGTGGCCGCCCCGAGCAGTCCGTAGCCGACGCCGTGAAGCAGGCCGGCCAGGATCACGCAGACGATCGGAACCCCCACCAGCGTGAAGCCGAACGTGCTGTACTCCGCGAACTCGCCGCGCCCCTCCACTTCGGCGTATACCTCATCGGTCACGGTGACGCCGAAGGCCTCCATCGAGGCGATCTGCCGTTCGAGAATCTCGCGCTGCGCGAAGTCGGTGCTGACCAGGGCAGTGCTCATCGCCGCGACCATGACGACTCCGAGAGCCAGAATCCCCATCCAGCGCGGATCGGCGACGACCCGCTCGAACGTGACCCGTGGCGACGCGAGGATGCCGACGACCCTGCCGCCCAGACCGATGGGTGGGGGCGCCTCCGCCGCGTCGAACCCGTTCCCGGCCTGCATGATCCCTCCATTCTAGCTTGCAGTCACGGCCCCTGCACCCGATTGATACGTCTTCGCGGGGCCGGAAGTTCACGGTCCGGTCGTCTTGACAGCGGGTCATCCGTGCCGTAGCATGCGTCGCTCGCTACAGGGCTGTTAATTCACTTCAAGACCCGGATTTCCCGTGTTTGGTTTCGTTCCCAGTGAACTCTTCTTCACCAAGGGGGTCGGCACCCACCGCGAGAAGCTGACTTCGTTCGAAATGGCGTTGCGCTCGGCCGGCATCGCGGCCTGCAACGTCGTGCGCGTGTCCAGCATCTTCCCGCCGGGTTGCCGCATTCTCCCGCGCGAGGAGGGGATCGAGCGGTTGAAGCCCGGGCAGGTGACCTTCGTGGTCATGTCCGAGGCGGCCACGCGGGAGCCGCACCGTCTCATCGCGGCGACGGTTGGCGTGGCCATCCCGCGCGATCCCAGCCTGTACGGCTACCTCTCCGAGCATCACAGCTTCGGCGAGGACGAGGAGACCGCCGGCGACTACGCCGAGGATCTCGCCGCGGAGATGCTGGCCACCACCCTCGGGCTGAAGTTCGATCCCGACAAGAGCTGGGACGAGAACAAGGAGGTCTGGCGCCTGTCGAACCAGATCGTCCGGACCCAGCACGTCACGCAGACTGCAGTGGGCGATCGCAACGGCCTCTGGACAACGGCGTTGGCCGCCGCCGTCATCGTCGGTTGACCCTCGCTCCGTCCGTCCGGGTTGACACCGGCCGGCGGCGCGCTACAATGGAATTACCCCCTGCTCACCTTCGGACCCTGGGAAGAAGACGATGTCCCAGTGTCTGCTCGTCTAAGTGAACTGCTGATCGAGAACCGGCGCATCACGCCGGCACAGCTCCAGGAAGCACTGGCGTACAAGGAGGCCAACGGCGGCGACCTCGGCAGTGCCCTGACCCACCTGGGGTTCGTTCCGGCCGACGAGATCGCGGCGCTGCGCGGGGCGCAGTACGGCGTGCGCTCGGTCGATCTGTCCGGGTTCGAAATCGAGCCCGGCGTTCTGAAGCTCATACCGGCCGAGACGGCCCGCAAGCACGGGATCGTACCGTTGCGGCGCACCGGCGCGACGCTGACGGTTGCGATGACGGATCCGCGCAACGTCGCCGTGCTCGATGACGTCCGGTTCAGGACGGGCTGCGCCGTCGAGCCGCTGGTCGCGTCGGAGGCCGCGGTCGGCGAGGCCATCGCGCGGTATTACGACGGTCGCCCGGGCGCATCCGAGGCGCGAGGAGGCGAACGGACCCTCGATGTTGCGGTGCGGGAGCTCGACGAGTTGTCCGGCGGCTCGGACGACCTCCCGGACGCCGGCGACCAGCAGGAGGTCGACCTGGGCGCGGGGGACGAAGCGCGCGGGCAGGCGCCGGTCGTGAGGCTGGTCAACGCCATCCTGGCGTCCGCCGTTCAGCGCGGCGCCAGCGACGTCCACGTCGAGCCGTACGAAAAGGAGTTCCGGATCCGGTTCCGCATCGATGGCGTCCTGCACCAAGTGATGACGCCGCCGATGCGGATGCGCGACGCCGTCACCTCGCGTCTCAAGGTAATGGCGAAGCTCGACATTGCGGAACGGCGGGTTCCGCAGGACGGGCGGGTCCGGATCCGCTGCCGGGACGGAGGCTCGACGAAGGCGATCGATCTGCGGGTCTCCTGCCTGCCGACTCTCTTCGGCGAGAAGATCGTACTGCGCCTGCTCGACAAGTCCCACCTCGTGCTCGACATGACGAAGCTGGGTTTCGAGGGGACGTCGCTCCGGCGCTTCGCGGCCGGCATCCGCAAGCCGTGGGGCATGGTGCTGGTGACCGGTCCGACCGGGAGCGGCAAGACCAGCACGCTGTATTCCTCGATCGCGCAGCTCAATACTCCGGACACGAACATCGTGACCGCCGAGGACCCGGTGGAGTTCAACCTGGACGGCGTCAACCAGGTCCAGATTCGTGAGGGAATCGGTCTCAGTTTCGCGGCCGCCCTGCGCGCGTTCCTGCGGCAGGATCCGAACGTGATTCTCGTCGGGGAGATCCGGGACGTCGAGACCGCGGAGATCGCCGTCAAGGCGGCGCTGACCGGCCACCTGGTGCTCTCGACCCTGCACACCAACGACGCACCGAGCACCGTCGCTCGTCTCCTGAACATGGGGATCGAGCCCTTCCTCATCGCCGGCTCGGTCAATCTGATCTGTGCGCAGCGCCTCGTCCGGCGCCTGTGCCCCGCGTGCACGGTGCCGGCGCCGGCGAGCCCGGCGTCGCTGGTCGACATCGGATTCGGCGAAGCGGAAGCCGGTGCGGTGACACCCAGGAAGGGGAGCGGATGCGAGGCGTGCGACCGGACCGGCTACAGGGGACGGGTCGGTCTGTACGAGGTGCTGGAGGTGACCGATCCGCTGCGCGAGAGGATCCTTGCCGGGGGCGCCGCCCGCGCCCTGCGGCGCGCGGCGATGGAAGACGGGATGCTCACCTTGCGCCAGAGCGGACTGCGCAAGATAGCCGAGGGCGTGACCTCGGTCGACGAGGTGACTCGGGAGACCGCGCGATGACCGCGCCCCTGGCCCTGTCGGAGCTGCTCGCCCGCACGCTCGAACGAGGCGGGTCGGATCTGCACGTGACCGCGGGTACACCGCCGCAGATCAGGGTGCACGGCGCACTCGAGCCGCAGGCGGATTTTCAACCCCTGACGCCGGCCGACACCAGGCGCCTGATCTACGGCCAACTGACGTCGGCCCAGCGGCAACGCTTCGAGGAGACCCTGGAGCTGGACGTCTCGTTCGGGATGGAGGGCGTGGCCCGGGTGCGCGCCAACGTGTTCAGCCAGCGTGGCGCGGTGGCGGCCGTCTACCGGCTCATTCCGGAGACGATTCGCGGATTCGACCGGCTCGGTCTGCCTCCCGTAGTGGCGGAGCTGGCCGGCCGGCCGCACGGCCTCGTGCTGGTGAGCGGGCCGACCGGCAGCGGCAAGAGTACGACGCTCGCGGCGCTCGTCGACCGTATCAACGCCGAGCGGCGGGGTCACATTCTGACGATCGAGGATCCCATCGAGTACATCCATCCGCACCGGCGGTCGATCGTCAACCAGCGCGAGGTGCACGGCGATACGGCCGGTTTCGCGCCGGCGTTGAGGGCGGCGCTACGCGAGGACCCGGACGTCGTGCTCATCGGCGAGATGCGCGACCTGGAGACCACCGAGGCGGCGCTGCGGATCGCCGAGACCGGCCACCTGACTCTCGCGACCCTGCATACGAGCTCGGCGGTGCAAGCTATCGGCCGCGTGATCGACCTCTTTCCCGGGTATCAGCAGCAGCAGGTTCGCACCCAGCTCTCGCTGGTGCTCGAAGGGGTCGTCTGCCAGGCCCTGGTGGCGGCCGCCGATGGACGGGGACGCGTCTGCGCCGTCGAGGTACTGGTTGCCACGCCCGCGATCCGCAACCTGATCCGCGAGGACAAGGCGCATCTGATCTACGCGGCGATGCAGGCCGGTCAGAAGCAGCGCGGCATGCAGACGATGACGCAGGCGCTCGCGGCCCTCTACCGGCAGCGGCGCATCACGCTGGAGCAGGCGCTCGACCACGCGGCGAATCGCGAGGAGCTGGAAGGCCTGATCGCGCGCGGACGGGGTGAGACCGGGTGGCCGCCGCAAGGGGAGAGGTCTCGATGACGGCCACGTACGCCTTTGCCGGTCGTACCCTGGATGGAGCGCGCGTCAGCGGGGAGCGGCGTGCAGCGTCCGCCGCGGAAGCCGTCGCGGCGCTCAGACGCGAACGGATCCTGGTGACCACGATCGACCCGGTCGACCGGAACGCCCCGGCGGGAGGGTGGTTCCGGCGCCGGAACGCGGTCTCGGCCCGAAGCCTGGCGGTGTTCACCCGTCAGTTCGCGGTGATGATCGACGCCGGGCTGCCCCTCGTGCAGTGTCTGGGAGTGCTCGGTGAGCAGGAGGAGGACGGGGCTTTCGCCGCGACGATCCGCGCGGTGCGAGCCGAGGTGGAGGACGGCTCGACGCTGACCGACGCGCTGCGTGCGCATCCTCGAGCGTTCGACCGGCTCTACACCGGCATGGTCGCGGCGGGAGAGGCCGGCGGCGTGCTCAATACGATTCTGGAACGTCTGGCCGTGCACATCGAGAAGCATGTGGCTCTTCGGGGCCAGGTGCGCTCCGCGATGATGTACCCCGTGGCGGTGCTGGCGATTGCCGCCGTGGTCGTCGGAGTGATTCTCTGGAAGGTGATTCCCACCTTCGCGGCGCTGTTCGAGGGGCTCGGCGCGGTGTTGCCGCTGCCGACGCGCCTGGTGATCGCCGCGAGCGACTCGTTCGCGACCGCAGTGCCGCTGCTCGGCCTCGGCGCGCTCGGCGCGGCGCTGGCGTTTCGTCGATACTATTCGACGGGTCGCGGCCGGTTGGCGGTCGACGGTGTCGTGCTGCGGCTGCCGGCGATAGGCGACATCGTGCGCCGAAACGCGGCCGCCCGGTTCTGCCGCACGCTGTCGGCGTTGCTCGGCGCCGGCGTGCCGATCCTCGAGAGTCTGGAAATCACCGCCGGGACGGCCGGAAACGCGGTGTTCGAGGACGCGGTGATGGCGACGCGCGCGGCGATTGAACGGGGCGAGTCGGTGGCCGCGCCCTTGGGCGACACCCGGGTGTTTCCGGTGCTGGTGACGCAGATGGTCAACGTCGGCGAGACGACCGGCGCCCTGGACAGGATGCTGGCGAAGGTGGCGGATTTCTACGAGGAGGAGGTCGACCGGGCCGTTGCCGGCATGACGGCGCTGCTGGAGCCGGTCACGGTGGCGGTGCTGGGTGTCGTCGTCGGAGGCATCGTGGTGGCCATGTACCTGCCCGTGTTCGACCTGATTGGCCGGCTGGCGGGATAGACGCGGATACGTGACGGAAGTGGAAGGAGACTGGACAATGAAGCGGGCACTGAACGGGCAGCAAGGGTTCACGTTGATCGAACTCCTGATCGTCGTGGCGATTATCGGCATCATCGCCGCGATCGCCGCGCCGGGGTTGCTGCGGGCGCGGATGGCCGGCAACGAAGCGTCGGCGATCGGATCCCTGCGGGCGATCAACAGCGCCCAGGCGACCTATGCGGCGAGCTGCGGCAGCGGCTTCTACGCCCCGACCCTGACCAGCCTGGCGACGCCGCCGACCGTCGGCGGGGGTGGGGACGGGTTCATCGGCACCGATCTGGGCGCCGATCCGTCGATCAAGAGCAGTTACACGATCACGATGACCGGCGGGACCGCCGCGACCGGTGCGCCGGCCTCGTGCAACGGCGTGGCCGCCGGCGGGGTGGTTGTCACCTATTTCGTGGGCGCGAGTCCCAATCCGGGTGGCGGAACGCGTTTCTTCGGGTCGAACCAGGGGGCGACCATCTACCAGGGCACGGCCGCCCTGCCGGTGACGCAGACCGGAGCCCCGGCCGGCGCCGCGCCCATACAGTAGGTTCGTCTTGACGGCGCGGCGAGATGTCTTTACAAGTGAACGGGACGCGGCGCATCGCCGGAACAGGACGCGCAACGCGCGGAAGAGAGTGGAGAGACGATGACCAGACGGACGCGAATGTGGATGGCGATACTGGCTTGCGCCGGATTCGTTGCGGCGGCCACCTCCACTTACGTGCATGTCCGGATGCTGGGCGATCCGGGGTACGCCAGCTTCTGTGACATCAACGCCACCGTGAGCTGCACGCAGGTGTACCAGAGCCGCTACGGCAGCGTGTTCGGCGTGCCGGTGGCGCTGGGCGGCGTCATCTGGTTCGCCGCGGTTCTGCTCCTGACGTACGCCGGGGCGCGGGCGCCCCGGGCAGCCGCGCCGAACGTCGCCGGATACCTGCTGCTCTGGTCCACGGTCGGCCTGGCCGTCGCGATGTACATGGCCTATGCCTCGTTCTTCGTTCTCGGGACGGTCTGTCTGCTGTGCGTCGTGGTCTATGCCGCCGTCGTCGGGATCTTCATCCTGTCCGGTGGGGAAGAGGCGACCCCGGCCAGGCGACTTCCGGGGGCGGCGGTGGGTGACCTGCGCGCCCTCGCGCGGGAGCCGGTCGGGCTGGCGCTGTTCGTCGTATTCGTCGGCGGTTCGTTCGGTTCGGTCGGCTGGTTCACTTGGCCGGCGCCGTCGCCAGCGCCGGAGGTGGCCGTGGAATCGGCTGCCCCGCCCCCGTCCCCGGCGCCGGTGACCGGCGACCAGCGGAGCGAATTCGAACGCTACTGGGAGGCGGAGCCGCGCATGGACCTGTCACTGCCCGCGGCCGCCGACACCATGGACGCCACGGTTATCGTGGTCAAGTTCAACGACTACCAGTGTCCGGCGTGCGCCAACGCACACCGCGTCTACGCTCCGATTTTCGCCAAGTATGCGTCGTCGCACCCCGGCCAGGTGCGGCAGGTGACGCTCGACTATCCGCTCGATCCGGCGTGCAACGAGCAGGCGCCGCGGGGCCAGCATCACGGGGCGTGCGCGGGGGCAGTAGCCGTGCGGCTCGCGGCGGGGCTCGGCGAAGACGTTCGGACGGAGATGGAGGACTGGTTGTACGCCAATCAGCCGGGTCTGAACCGCGAAGGAGTCGTGGAGGCTCTCGCTGACGTGGCGGGCATCGATCGGGCGCGGTACGACGCGGCCTACGACCAGACGATTCTCGCGGTGCAGGCCGACATCGCTCTCGGCAACGACCTGCCGGTGGAGGCCACGCCCACTTACGTCATCAACGGCGTCGTAATAAAAGGCACACTGGCCCCGCGATACTTCGACGCGGCGATCGCCTACGAGCTGGAGCGCCCCGGCCGCGGCCAGGGGGAGTAGCGGCGCCCGCCGGTGGTTCGCGGCGGGAGGGCCGCGGGTTCCGGACGTCGCCCGGGGATTCGTGGGCTCTGACGGGATGCGATCATGTCGGCGGTCCGGCTCTGTGAGCTCTCGAAGACGTTCCACACCGGGTTCTGGCGAACCCGCGCTCATCGTGCCCTCGACGCGGTGTCGCTGGACGTTCCGCATGGGGCGGTGCTCGGCTACCTCGGGCCGAACGGCGCGGGCAAGACCACGACGCTGAGGCTGCTGATGCAGCTCGTGCATCCGACGTCCGGCAGCGCCGAAATCCTGGGCCGGCCGGCCGGTGACGTGGCCGTCCGGCGGCGAATCGGTTTCCTTCCCGAGGCGGCCCGCTTCTACGATGCCTGTACCGCCGAAGAACTGCTGGAGTACGTGGGGGGGCTGTTCGGCTACCCGCCCGCCGAGCGCCGCCGGCGGGCGGCGCTCGGGCTGGACCGTGCCGGTATCGGGGCCGAGCGCCGGCGGCCGCTACGGGCGTATTCCCGTGGCATGCTGCAGCGGGTCGGGATCGCGCAGGCCCTGCTCAACGACCCGGAGGTCGTGTTTCTGGACGAGCCGATGACGGGGCTCGACCCGCTTGGGCGCCGCGACGTGCGGAACACGATCCTGGCCCTGCGGGAGGAGGGGCGAACGGTGTTCGTCAGCTCGCACATCCTGAGCGACGCGGAAGCGGTGTGCAGTCACGTCGCCATCCTGAGCCGGGGACGACTGGCCGCGGCCGGCCGTATCGCGGATCTGGGCCTGGACGTCCGTGGCTGGGAGCTGGTCGCAGCCGGGGCCGGTGAATCCGTGCTGGCCGTGTGTGGGGCAGCCGCTCGGCGGGTCACCCGCATCGGGGAGGGCCGCTACGTGCTCGACCTGCCCGTCGACCCCGCTCCGGAGTCTCTCCTGGCCGAGCTGGCGCAGCGCGGGGTCCGCATCGTCTCGCTCAATCCGAAGCGCGAGACGCTCGAGGACTACTTCCTCCGCAGGGTGACGGAGGACGCGGCAACGCCGCCCGCGACGGCTCCTGGATTCGGACGCGGCGAGGCGACATGCGCGTGATTGCGATCATCGCCCGTCAGGTACTGCGGGAAGCGGTGCGCAGCCGCGTGCTGCACGGTGCGACGCTGCTCGCACTCGGACTGGCGGTCGCCGGCCCGATCGCCGGCCGACTGACCCCGGGGCAGGACGTGAAGGTGGTCAAGGACCTCGGTCTGGCCGCGATCAATCTGTACGGTCTCTTCGTCGCCGTCTTCCTCGGGATTCGGCTCGTCGCGCGCGAGCTCGAACGTCGCACCGTGGACACCCTGCTCTCGAAGCCGATCCGGCGACACGAATTCGTTCTCGGGCAGTACGGCGGACTCCTGGCGACGCTGGCCCTGGCCCTGACCGTGATTACGGCTGCCCTGTACGTCGTGCTGGGCGCCGCGGCGTGGTGGCGAGGAGCCCCGGCGCTGGCGCCGGCGGTGGCGGTGCCCACCGCCGACCCGGCTCTGCTGAAGGCGGTGTTGCTCATCTTCGTTCAGCTTGCGGTGGTCGCGGCGGCGGCGCTCTGCCTGTCGATGTTCTCGAGCCCGGTGCTGGCAACGGTGTCGACCTGCGGGCTCTACGTCATGGGCCACTTCGGCGCGGAGCTGCGGAACCTCGGCGAAGTCTTCGATTCGCGATTCACGACGTCCCTCGCTGCCGGGCTGTCCTACGTGCTGCCGGACCTGACGGCGTTCGACGTCAAGGCCGCGGTAGTGCACGCGCAACCCGTCACGGCCGGCTACATGGCGCTGACCGCGGCCTCCGGGGTCGCGTATATCCTGGCGTTTCTGGTCCTGACGCTGGCAATCTTCACGAGGCGCGACCTGCTGTGAGCAGGCTTCATGGGAACGTGAGCGTTCCCCGCCGGTGTGCCGGCGCCGGTTCGCGGTGGTGGGGTCGCACCGCTGCGGCGGTCGTTGCGGTGGTCCTGCTCGTGCTGCTCGGAGCCGTCCTGCAGGTGGCGCGCGACCATGGATCCGTCGCCAGTCCGGTCTCGCCGCGCGTCTGGTCCGTGCTGCCGGCCGGGCTCGTGCGCAGGGCCGCGTTGTCGTTCGAGGCGGTCCTCGCCGATCTCTATTGGATTCGCGCGGTGCAGCACTACGGACGCACGAGGTTGTCCGGCGGCCGGGCACACGACTACGCCCCGCTGCACTCGCTGCTGGACGCTGCGACCACCCTCGATCCGCGGTTCGACGCGGCGTACCGGCTGGGAGCGGTGTTTCTGGCCGAGCCGCCGCCCGGCGGCGCGGGGCGCCCCGATCTTGCCGTCGCGCTGCTGCGAAAGGGAGCTGCGAGCGTTCCGGACCGCTGGCAGTACCTGCAGGACATCGGCTTCGTCCACTACTGGTGGCTTCAGGACGTCGAGGAGGCCGCGCGATGGTTTCAACGCGCCGCGGACACGCCCGGAGCGCCCTGGTGGCTCCGCTTCATGGCCGCGACGGCGATGACGGAGGGAGGCGACCGCCCCGGAGCGCGAGCGCTCTGGCGGCTGGTGCACGACGCCGTCGGGGATTCCTGGATGCGCGGTGAGGCGGCTCGCCGTCTCGCGCAGCTCGACGCATTGGACGCACTGGATCGCTACCCCAAGTTTAACAGCCGCAGTACTAAGCAACGCGGAATCAGCAACTTACAGCGACAAAAGCGCTCGAGTGGCACTACAAACCTGCGCAAACCGGGAAATGGGTCGGTCAGATGGTTGTCTTGCGGACGCCTCCCGGTTGCGGGTCGACGCCGAGCGCGTCGTAGATGGCCCGCTGTTCGGGTTCGGCCTGCGTGGCGGTGCGCACGTGCAGGGTGCGCCCGTCGGGGCGCCGGAAGGTGGCGGTGACGCGCTGCTGGCCTTCGAGGATGCGGCGCAGGGTGGTCCAACTGGCGTGTTCGCCGTGGGCTCGCAGCCGGGTGCGGATGACCTGCACGAGCTGGTAGGCGATGACGGTGATGAACAGGTGGCCATCGGCCCGCTGCGGCTTGTGGTGGTAGATGGGGCGCAGGCCGAGTTCGGACTTCAGTGCGCGGAAGACGGCTTCGACGTCGGTGAGGGTGGTGTAGGTGCGCCACAAGGCGTCTTCGTCCCAGTCGGTCTCGCTGCTGCGCAGGCAGTAGACGCCCGGATGGGTGGCCATCGAGCCGTCCTGGGGGCGACGGGTCCAGGTGACGGCGGCGGCCTTCTCGCCGGTCTGGTCGGGGGTGACCTCGATCTGGTAGTGCTTGGCGACGCGGGTATGCTTGGCTCTCAGTCGCCCAATGCGCTGCCAGACCTGTCCGAGGCGCTTGTGGGCGCGGGGGCGCGCCAGCCCCTCGTTGAGCGTGGTCAGCGCGGCCTCGAAGCGGGCGGCGGCCCGCTCAACGATGGCCCGCTCCTTGTGGGCCCGCTCTTCGGAGTAGCAGTACAGGCGGACCTCGCCGGGGTCGGTCGAGACGACCTTGTGCAGATGCACGGTGTGGTTCGACTGCGTGCGGACCGCCACGGCGGCCTCGGCGTCGAACTGCCGGTGGCGTTCACGGCTGACGACCAGATAGCGGTAGCGGTTGTCGCGCAGCCACCCGATGGCGGCCTCGGTGGCGACGCCGCGGTCCATCACCACCAGGGCGCCGGCCGGCGCATCGAGTGCCTCCAGCATGCCGGCCAGGGTGCGGTGTTCCCGGACGTTGCCGGCGAAGACCTGCGAGCGGCGCACGAAGCCGCTGGCGTCGAGCATCAGGCCCAGGGTCAGCAGCGGACAGTCGCTGCGCTTCTCTTTCGAGTGCCCGCGCTTTGCCTGCGGCTGCGCGCCCGCCTCGCCTTCGAAATAGGTGTTGGTCAGGTCGTAGAGGGTCACCGTCGGCTGCAGGTCGAACAGTCCCATGGCCCGCTCGAACAGATGCGCCTCGATCGCCTCGCGGTGCTTCACCAGCGCATCCGAGGCGCGGTAGAGCTGCATCGGGCTGACGGTCTCGAAGTCGACGCCGAGCAACTCGCCGAGGCCGCTGCGTTGCTGCAGCCAGCGGTGCGTGGCGCGCTCCGAGGCCGGCTGGGCCAGGCGTCCGACGACGGCGCCGGTCGCCGCGGTGCGCAACGCGCCGTTGACGCCCAACTCGGTCAGCAGGGCCGGCAGGCCCAATTGCTCCAGGGCCCACAGGCCGACCTGCTCGACGCCGACGCTGCGGGGGCGGACCAGGCGCAACGAGTCGACGTCGACCGGCTGCACGTCTGTCGGCCCGGCTGCCGGTCCCTGCACCGGTGTGCCGCGGGCGACCAACTGTGCGGCTATGCGCTGCGCTTCGCGTTCGACGGCGGCCGGGCAATCGGCCACCAGGGGCGTCTGGCCGGCCAGGATGTCGTCGCTGCGGGAGCAGACCAGCGGCCATTGCGCCTGGGGAATGTCGAAGTGGCGTCCGAGATTGAGCAGGGTGCGCTGGCGGACGGCGTTGCCGATGCGCTCGGAGTGGACGAGGCGATGCGAGAAGTAGGGCTGTCCGTCGGCGGTCCGCCGGGTTTGGGTGCGGCGAATGAACACACGCCCACGATAGCGGGTGCACGTCCCCAGAAGCAACAACCACTCACACGATTATGGCACTACATTCAGTACCGCCAACACCCGATCCTTTAGAATCAACAAGTTATGGGGATGCGATCCTCGAAATATCGCCTAAATCTACAAAATTGTCGGGAATCTTGCTAAAGATGGGCTACCGGCGCACCGTCGACCGGTTCCGCGAGCGGACGGGGACGGCGCCGGGCTCGTG
Organism: Vicinamibacterales bacterium; assembly: GCA_965222905.1. Lineage (GTDB taxonomy): Bacteria > Acidobacteriota > Vicinamibacteria > Vicinamibacterales > UBA8438 > WTFV01. The sequence goes on from OZ244976.1 coordinate 3,599,654, forward strand.
GGAGGATCTCATCGCGGCCGGTGACCTGTCCGATGTCCCTGTCGACCCGACCGGGGTCGCCTACGAGTTGACGCCGCGCTCGGGTTCCGTCACGGTGTCCCGGCGGTCGGCTCTGTTTCCGCTGCCCGCAAGGAGCGGGTTCCCGGCCCGGCCGGCGCGATGACCGATCCGGTTGCCGGGCTGCTGGTCGCGTTGTTCGGGCTCGCCGTGGGCAGCTTCCTCAATGTCTGCATCCACCGGTTGCCGCGCGGAACGTCGGTGGTCACTCCGCCGTCCCACTGTCCTGCGTGCGGTGAGCCCATCCGCTGGTTCGACAACGTCCCCGTCCTCGGGTATCTCGTTCTGCGCGGGCGGTGCCGTGCCTGTCGGGCGCCGATCTGTCCGCTGTACCCGTTCGTCGAGAGCGTCACCGCGGTTCTCTTCCTGGTTCAGCATCAGGCGCTCGGGCTCCAGCCGCTGCTCGCGCCGCGCCTGCTGTTCACGGCGGCGATGATCGTCCTGTTCGCCGTGGACCTCCGGCATCGGTTGTTGCCCAACGTCGTCACTCTACCCGGCATCGTAATCGGCCTGTTCTTCTCGATCTTCCTGGAGCCCGGCTGGGGCGACGCGCTGCTGGGGACGATCGCGGGCGGCGGCACCCTGCTGGCGATCGCGGCGGGCTATTTCCTGGTCCGCGGCCGGGAGGGGCTGGGCCTGGGTGACGTGAAGATGCTCGCCATGATCGGCGCGTTTCTGGGGTGGCCACTGGCGTTCGTGACGCTGGCGTGGGCGTCGCTGCTCGGCGCGACCGTCGGCGTCGGCATGCTGCGGTTCGCCGGGCTCGGCTGGCAGCATCCGCTGCCGCTCGGATCGTTCCTGGCCTTGGCGGCGGTGGCCGCGTCGCTCGTCGGCGAGCGGTTCCTCCACTGGTACTTCGACACGGCAGGGCGCCTGCTGGACCAGCTCGCCGGCTCCCTGTGAGCCTCCCGCTCCGGCGTTGGTTGCCGGTCCGCTCACGCGGAGATCCGGTGCGCCGTTCCGTCGTCCCGGGCCGGGCGCAGCGCATATTCTGCGCGGTACCGCTCCGGTAGAACGCGCAGAATCCGCCGGGTCGGATGCAGACACTTCGTATTCGCGGGCTGGCTCGGCTGGCTCGGGGTTTGCTTACCTGCATGCCGTGACACGATCCGCGGGCTACGCGCTCATCGAGACGCTGGTGGCGGCTGCCATCGTCGTCGCGCTCGCCGCGGGCGTGGCGCAGGTCGCGTTGCTGACCGGCGCCGCGGTACAGGCGAGCGGGGCGCAGGGCCGCGCCCTGTTCCTGGCGGTGCAGAAGATCGAACAGTTGCAATCCCTGGCCTGGACCTTCGACGCCGACCTGCAGCCGGTTTCGGACGAATCGACCAGCCTGGCGTTCGACCCGCCGGCGCCGGGCGGCCGTGGCCTGCAGGCTTCCGGCCCGGTCACCGGACCGGGCGGCGACGGCTACGTGGACTATCTGGACCGGGACGGCCGGTGGATCGGCACCGGCCCGCAGCCGCCTGCCGGTACGGCCTTCGTCCGCCGCTGGTCGGTGAGCCCGCTCGCCGCGGCGGGCGGCGATCCGCTGCTGCTGCAGGTCGTGGTCGTCGCCACCGGCGTGCGGGGACCGTCCGCGACCCTCGACCTTGGGCCGAACGATCCGGGCGTAACGTGGCTGGCCACGGTGCGCGTCCGTGGCTGAGACCGGGCATGCTGGTCGAGCTGCTCGTTTCCGTCGCCATCGTCCTGGGGCTGCTGGGGGTCGTGTTCGGGATGGTCGACCCGTCCGGTGGTGCACTGGCCGTGCAGTCACTGGCGGCAGACGTCCATCAGCGCCAGCGGGCTGCGCTCGGCGAGCTTCACCGGCATCTTCTCCTGGCCGGGAGCGGTCCGCGGCCCGGGGTGAACGGCATCATCGCGCACCTGCGCCCGGCGGTCGCACCGGCACTACGCGGCGCGGCGGCCGATCCGGGTCCGGGGGCGGATCGGGTGTCCATGCTGTATGCGCTTCCGGGAGCATCGGGTGCCCGCCTTGCCGGCGCTCTCTCGGGCAGCCCTGCGAGCGTCGCGTTGGCAGCCGAGGGGTGCGCGTTGCCGTGCGGGCTCTCGGACCGGAACGGCGGCCTGGCCGTCGTCTACGATGCTACCGGTCGCTCGGACCTGTATCGGGTCATCGAGGTCACCGGCGCCGCCGCCGTGCTGGAGCACCTCGGGAGCGGAGCGCCCTTCTACGGCGCCGGTTCGCTGATCGTGCCGATTCTCGTGCGCGGCTACTACCACGATGCCGGCGCGGAGCAGCTTCGCATGCACAACGGGGCGGGCAGCGATCTGCCGGTCGTCGATGGGGTCGTCGACTTCGTCGTTCGCTACTTCGGCGTCGCTCGGCCGACATTGCCGCCGGCGATCGGCCCAGCGGTCGTTACGGCGCCCTGTCTGGCCGCCGCCGCAGCGGCCGCTCCCCCGGCATCCGGTGTCGGCGCGCTCGACCCGGCGCTTCTTGCGGACGATGCGTCGTGCGCCGCCGGTGCCATGCCGTTCGACGTCGATCTGTTCCGCATCCGGCGGGTGCGGGTGGAGGTGACGCTGCGCGTGGCGGACGCGGCATGGCGGCTGCCGGCAACCGGGTCGCCGTTGATGCCGGTGCGCAATGCCGCTGTCCGCGACGTCGTCGCCGGTCTGGACGTCGCGCCCAGGAGCCTCGCCGGCTGGTAGGCACGCAGCGCAATGGTCGGTAACGGATGCGGCCGCCGCGGTGAACGGGGCGTGGCCCTGATCGCGACGTTGATGGCGGCTCTGTTGCTCGTGGCCCTCGCCGGGGTGCTGGTGCCGCTGTCGATGATCGAGACCGCGGTGGGCGTCAATCAGCGTCGCGCCGTGCAGGCGCTGTACGCGGCCGAAGCGGCGCTCGCGCTGGCCGCGGCGGAGCTCGGTTCCCTTCCGGACTGGAGCGTGGCCCTGAACGGCTCGGAACGGTCGGCGTTCCGGGCCGCCACCCTCACGCCCGTCATGCCGGATGGCGCGAGCATCGACCTGAGCGCGATCTCCGGTCGGTTGCGGACCAGCGGGTCCGGGACGACTTCGGCCGGGCGCGGGCTCGAGTGGAGGCTGTTCGCATACGGTCCCCTCGGTGGCTGGGCGCCGCTGCCTGCGGGCTACGGTCCGTGGGTGGTCGCAGTCTGGATCGCCGACGACGCCGCGGACCCGGACCCCGACCCGGCGTTGGATGGCAACGGCGCGATCGTCGCGCACGCGGCGGCGTTCGGGCCGCGCCGCGCCCGCCGGGCGGTCCAGGCGACCCTCGTCCGACAGGCAGTGGCCGCTCCGCCGCCGAGCCCCACGCGCGCGAGACTGGTGTCGTGGAGCATCGTACGATGAGCCCGGTTGGGCGGAAATCGGAGCCGCAGGCGATGATTTTCGGGCTAGGAGCTTGCGCCGCAGAAAGCAACGAAGTGAGTTCTGCGGGCGCAAGCTCCTGGGGCGGTGGGGGATGGGGCCGAACACGGAGCCCCGCGACGGGTTTGGCGGCGCTATGCAAGGGTGCCGATGGCCCGCAGCGATTCCTGGAACTCGTCGTCGGTGACGTCGTCGACGATCCGGGTCGCGCCGATCCCGGTCGGCAGCACCACGTGCAGCCGCCCCTCACGGACCTTCTTGTCGCGTCGCATCGTCTCGACCAGCGCCTGTGCCGAGAGGTCGCTGACCGCTGGGAGCGGTCCGAGCCGGGCGACGAGGTCGGCCAGCGCCGACCGCTCCGCTTCCGCGAACACGCCGCGCCGGACGCCGAGATCGGCGACCGCAAGCATGCCGTACGCAACCGCCTCGCCGTGCCGGAAGCGACGATACTTCGTGACCGCCTCGATGGCATGGCCCGCCGTGTGCCCGAAGTTCAGGATACGGCGCAGGCCGCTCTCGCGCTCGTCCTCGGACACCACCCGCGCCTTGATACGGCAGGAGTCCGCGATCACCGCGGCCAGCGCCTCCTGCTCGCGCCGCACGATGGCGCGCAGGTCGCGACCCACGCGCTCGAACAGGCCACTGTCGGCGATCATGCCGTACTTGACCACCTCGTAGAGGCCGGCCCGGAACTCGCGCCGCGGGAGCGTGCCGAGCACCTCCGGATCGGCGAAGACCGCAAGGGGTTGGTGGAACGAGCCGATCAGGTTCTTGCCGAGGGCATGATTGATGCCCACCTTGCCGCCGATCGAGCTGTCCACCTGCGCGAGCAGCGTGGTGGGTACGTGCACGAGCCCGACTCCGCGCAGATAGGTCGCCGCCGCAAAGCCGACGACGTCGCCGATTACGCCGCCCCCGATCGCCACGATGGTGACGCTCCGGTCGGCCGCCATGCGAATCAGTACGTCGTAGATCCTGGCAACGGTATGAGCCGTCTTGGAACGCTCGCCGTCGGGTACCAGGATGGGCTCCACGCTTCCGAGCGCCCGCGCGATGCCTGCGCCGTGCGCCTTCCACACCGTCGGGCTCGAGACGACGACGCGTTGCGCCGTGACGCCCGCTTCGTCGAGCAGGGTATCGAGCCGGGCGAGCAGACCGGCTCCCACCTGCACGGGGTACGCTCGCGACGTCGTGGCGACCTGGATCACGGTGGCGGGCATGAGCGCCGGTACAATAGCACCACCCGCGGCGGCGGCGCGGCGGCGCGCCGGTCGCGCCACGGGAGAACGTTCGAACGAGGACAGGAGCAGATGGCGCCCAAACAACAGGCTTTCGTGACCGAGATCACTCCGCAGTCGGAGGACTTCTCGCGTTGGTACACCGACGTGATTCGCCGAGCCGAACTGGCGGACTACTCCCCGGTGAAGGGGTGCATGGTGATCCGGCCGTACGGGTACGCCATCTGGGAGCTGATGCAGGCGGGGTTGGACCGGCGGTTCAAGGAGACCGGCCACGTCAACGCGTACTTTCCGCTGTTCATCCCGGAGAGCCTGCTCCGCAAGGAGGCGGCGCACGTGGAAGGCTTCGCGCCGGAGGTCGCCTGGGTCACCCGTGGCGGCGACGAGACGCTGGAGGAGCCGCTCGTGGTTCGCCCGACGTCGGAGGCGATCATCGGCACGATGTACTCGAAGTGGGTGCAGTCATGGCGCGATCTGCCGATCCTGATCAACCAGTGGGCCAACGTGGTGCGCTGGGAGAAGGTCACGCGGCTGTTCCTGCGGACCACCGAGTTTCTCTGGCAGGAGGGACATACCGCCCACGAGACAGAGGAAGAGGCCGAGGCCGAGGCGCGGCGCATGCTGGGCGTCTACAAGGAGTTCCTGGAGACGGAACTCGCCGTCCCGGTGCTCGACGGGCGCAAGACCGAGAGCGAGAAGTTCGCCGGAGCCGCGCATACGTACTCGGTCGAAGCGCTGATGGGTGATGGACGGGCCCTGCAGGCCGGGACCTCTCACCATCTCGGCCAGAACTTCGCGAAGGTCTTCGACATCACGTTCCAGGCGCGGGACAAGTCCGTCCAGTACGTCTGGCAGACCTCGTGGGGCATGACCACCCGGCTGATCGGTGCTGCGATCATGGTCCATGGCGACGACAGCGGCCTGATCCTGCCGCCCCGGATCGCCCCGTACCAGGTGGTCATCGTACCGATTCCGCGGGGCGACTGGCGTGCTACGGTGCTCCCGCGCGCGCAGGACGTCGCGGCGGCCCTGAAGCGGGCCGGCGTGCGGGTCATGCTGGACGACCGCGAAGAGTACAAGCCGGGCTGGAAGTTCTCCGAGTGGGAGATGCGGGGCGTGCCGCTGCGGCTTGAGATCGGTCCCCGCGACATCGAGCAGCAGCAGGTTCTGGTGGCGCGCCGCGACACGCGCGAGAAGGTGACGCTACCGATGGAGGGGCTGAGCGAGCGCGTGAGCGGCCTTCTCGACGCCGTTCAGACCGCGCTTCTCGAGCGGGCCGTGGAGTTCCGCGACAGCCATACGATCCGAACCGCGTCGAGCGACGAGTTCCGGCGCGCCTTCGAAGGTCGGCCCGGATTCGTGATCGCGCCGTGGTGCGGGTCCGCGGACTGCGAGGCACGGATCAAGGCGGAAACGCAGGCGACGATCCGCAATCTCGCGTTCGACCTGCCCCCCGCGACCGGCGCCTGCGTGCGTTGCGGCCGGCCGGGCCTGACCGACGCGTACTTCGCCAAGTCGTATTGAGTCGGACCGCTACTGCATCCGCACCACGAGGGCCGCGCGGCGGTTCAGGCGGCGCGTCTCCTCGCGGGCGTTGTCGTGCGCAGGCCGCTCCTCACCGTAGCTGATCGTCTGCAGGCGCGTGGCCGCTACGCCGCGGTCGGTCAGGTACTGCTGGACCGAGGTGGCCCGGCGGTCACCGAGAGCGAGGTTGTACTCGTTGGTGCCGATGTTGCAGGTGTGTCCCTCGATCTGAATCCCGAGATCGGGATCCTCTGCGAGCGCCGCGACGACCTCGTCGAGCACCCGTGTGGCCCCCGGACGCAGGCTGTAGCGGTCGAAGTCGAAGTGGATGTCCTCGAACACGAACTCGCGCGTCGGCGGCGGAGGCGGAGCATTGACCAGCACGGTGGCCGCGTCGGAGGCGGAGCCGCCTCTGCCGTCCGCAACCGTCGCGGTGATCGGGACCGGGCCCACCTGCGCCGACGCCTGCCACCGTGTGGTGGCCCGGTCGGTGGCGTCGATGAACGTGCCGGCCGGCGCGTTCCAGCGGAAATCCAGAGGATCGCCGTCCGGATCGGAGGCGTCCGCCCGCAGGCGGACCTCGTCGCCGAACTCCACCTCGCACGGGTCGCACGAGACGGCGACGACTGGCGGACGGTTCGCCGGCGGGGCCGGCGCTACGGGCGGTGGTGGCGGCGTGTAGACCCGGACCCCCGGGTGGTAGCTCAACCGCACCAGGAATCCGAGCCGGTCGGTGCTCGGGGCGACCTGACCGACCGTTCCGCGGTCGATGTGCCGGACGGCCCACGTCAGACCGGCGCCGGCGGAGAACCCGCGGCTCTGAAACTGCGCGCCGAGCACGGCGTCGATGGGCCGACGGTCTGATGACGCGAGCCCGCTCATGCTTCCGTCCGCTGCGAAGAGCGGCGCGGTCAGTTTCATCGCGCCACCCAGTACCCCTTGGCCGAGCAGCTCGCCGAAGACCCGCACCGGTCCCCGAAGCGGCGCGCCGACGCCGACTCCCCACCACAGGCCGTTGGGCACGTCGATGCCGGACGGATCGCCGCGCAGGACGACGTCGGCGTTCGCCGCGATCTCGGCGCCGCCCAGGTTCCTGCTCACGATCAGACCGACGGCGCCGGCGGGCGCGCCGGCCGTCGTACCCGCGTCCTCGTCGCCGGTGGGAAATCTGCCCCAGCCGCGCACTGCGACGGCGAACGGGGCCTGGGTCCGTTCCGTCATCAGGTTCACCTTCGCGCCTACGACGACGTCGCCCATGGCGTTGCCGCTGAAAGGCCTCGAGGCGAACGGAAAGTCCGGCAGCACGCCGCCGACGGGCGGGTCGTGCGGGCGGAACAGCGGCCGCACGTCCCGGTCGATGCGCGTCAGGAAGGGGACCGAGCCGAAGATTTCCACGCGATCCCCGACTCCGAAGGCAATCGTGCCGGCCATCGACTGGATCGCGGTCAATCCCTGTTGCCGGTTGAAGGTCGCCATCTGGCCGCTGCCCGCGACCTGGCCACCCGCGACCACCTCGGCGGTAGGCACGAACCACAACCCGGTGTCGCCGAGGAAGGTCACGCCGGCCGGCCGCGTGCCGTCGCCCTGAGCGGATGCCGGACCTGCCCACAAGCCCACGATGGCGGCCAGCGCCACAAGGCGGAGCCATCTTCTCTGTTCTGACACGAAACTCACCCTCGCAATTGGTTTAGCCGTACAGAGTGTATCGGCAGATGCGTGCCCGAGGTTCAGCCCCGTGTGCTCGGACTGCCGCGGTACGCGTCGCCGCATTGACCGAGGCCCCCCGTCTCGGGACGCCCGGACACCACCCTGTGGGAACGAGCGCAGTCGAATGTCGCTAGCCCTACCTTGTACCCACATTATTCGTTCTGGACAACTCCAGCACGCTCCCGCCGTCCAATGCGGTAGCCGATGGTTGCGATGGACATTCGTTCGTAACCGCGCCACATGATCTGGTGTCCGGGGGGCGGGTCGTGCGTTCGGTTCTGGTAGCCGCCGAGGATGGCGAGCAGGAGGACTGCGGCGGCGAGATGGTCAGGGGGCGGCAGGCCGAGTTCTTCGGCATAGTCGGTCAGGAAACGCAACTCGATGTCGGTGAACAGCAACTGGGCGTCGCACCCCGGCACGTCACGTCCGAGCAGGGTCATCACCATCAGGCGCCAGGCGATCACGGTATTGATGGTGACCGCGCGTTGGAGCCGGTCGGCGGTGTGGAACGCGAGATGTTCGACTCGGCATCCACTTGAGCACCCGGAACAGGTCTTCGATGCGCCAGCGCCGCAGGTAGTAGCCGATGACCGCGACCGCGGTTTCGGTGCTGTCGACGTCGAGACTGGTGAGCAGGAACCACTCGACCGCCGGCTCGCCGGGCGGCGGCGCGGTTTCGCGCACATGGACCGTTGACAGCGCCACCGGTTCGGCGCCGGCGATGGTCGGCGGCGCCACCACCTGGCGATGGCGCACCTCGGCCCGCGCCACCCGCCCGGTGCGCGCCGGGCGGGCCTGCCTGCCGCTGGATTTGCGCCGCGCGCTCAGCCGGTCGATCTCGATCTCGACGTGCCCGTCGGCGGCGCCGGCGCGCATGGCGGCGAACAGCTTCGGGGCGCCCTTGGCGAGACAGCGGTCATGGTGGGCGCGCACCAGCACTTCCACCCGGTTCAGACGGCGCTGCTCGTCGAACACCGCGAAGCAATCCGCCTCGCGGTCCATGACGCTGAGCACCCGCGTCTTGCGGCTCAACGCCGCCGCCGCCCGGTCGATGTCGCGCAGGCCGTCGACCCAGCGCCGCGTCTTGGGGGCCGTCTCCTGCGCCGCCTTGGGGGCCGTCTCCTGCGCCGCCGCCGGCGGCGCCTCGTCCGCCGGGCGCGCCGCGCCGCCCGGCGGCGCCTCGAAACCGCAGCGCAGCACGCCCAGCGGCAGACCCGCGCCATCGACCGCCAGGGTCAGATGCAGATGCAGGCCGAGCGTCTTCGAGGCCGTCTGGTTGCGCCCGATGATGCCCAGCCCCTCGCAGTGCGGGCGCGTCGCAAAGTTCAGATCCGTCCCGTCCTGGATGCACAGCACCGTGTCCTGGCCGCGCATCCGCTGCAGCGTGCGCGCCCGGTGCGGCGCGAGAATGTTCCCGGGCGTGACCGCCGACGACACCGGCTGGTCGATGAGCCGGTAGTAGCCCTTGACCGCCGCGCGGTCGTGGGACGCGTTGGCGGTGATCGCCTCGCCGGGCAACGACGCCAGCAGACCCGCGCTCTTGACCAGACGCGCCGACAACCGCTGATCGCCCAACGGCGCCCCTCCAAACTCGTTCACTGTCCAGGCGCCGCTGTCGAGCCCGTCAGCCGGCGCCAGCGCCGGCGCCGCAGCGACCCGCGCCACCCCCAACCGCCGCCGCCAGTGCGGCTCCAACTCGTACATATATACCGACTTGACCGGACGAGCCCGCGCGTGGTCGCGGTCCTGGCGCCCGCGACCGGCCGTCTGGCCGACCCACACGAAGTTGGCCGCCTTGAAGCTGGCGCCGTCATGCGCCGGGCCGACGAAGGTCTCCACCAGCCACGGACGATACTGGTAGCGGGCTTCGAAATCCTCCGCCACACGCGCCAGCACCTGGCCCAGCACCTGGCTGGCCAGGTTGCGGCATTGCACGCCGGGGCGGATCAGGAACCGGCTCAGGCACAGCACCCGGTGCAGATGGGCTTGGCGTTGCTCAGCGCTCCATCCCATCCACGCCTCGCGCGCCCGCAATTGCAACGCCGCGGCCGAAAACCCGACCGCGCCCAGCACCCCGTGCGCCGAGACCACCAGATAGCGCACCTGGCAGCCCGCAAAGGTCGTCGTCCCCTGCGGATGCTCGAAGTGCAGCAAGGTATTCCACACCCGGCGCTGCCCGCCTTGCTCTACCACCTCCAGCGACAATCCCGCGACCGCCGCCACCGTACCCGGCACCGCCGTGGCCGCCGCCACCGGCGCGTCGAAACGCTGCGGCGTGGGCGCGCCCCCGCCGCGCCGCGACGCCGGCAACGCAATCCGCCCCGCCTTGTGCAGCGTGTTGAGCGCTTTGAGACAACCCGCGAGTTGGGCCGACCCGCGCGCATCGACAAACCCGAACTCCGCGCACACCCGCCGCCCCACCGCCGCTCGGTTGTTCAGCGCCTCCCGCGCCACAATCCGCTCGAGGCGAGCTTGCGACTCCGGCGCACGAAGGGTCTGTAGTATCTGGTTCTGGTGCTCCATGCCGTGACGCTACACGGCGGAAGCTGATTTGTCCAGCCCTGAATGCGGGTACAAGGCAGCGCTAGCCCGAAAACCGTCGCCTGCGGCTCCGATTTCCGCCCAACCGGGCCTGCCTGGAAGTCTACGCCGTTTCCACGGCGCAGACTCCTAGTCGGCCGATCGCTTCCGGAACACCCAAGCGATACCGATGCTCAGGACGTAGAGAGCGAGCATCGGACCCGCCATCACGGTCATCGTGACCGGGTCGGGGGTCGGCGTCAGAATCGCCGCAAAGACGAAGCAGAGCAGAAACGCGTACTTGAAGTTCCGGATCAGGAATCGGGGTGAGACCACGCCCATCCTGGCCAGGAAGAAGACGAGGGTCGGGAGCTGAAAGATGACGCCGCACGCGAGCACGAGTCGGACGTACAGGCCGAAGGCGTCCTGAAGCCGGGGCGTGAAGGCGACGTACTCGTTTTCGGCCCCGAAGTTGGCGAAGAACCCCCAGGCGACGCGAAAGAGGATGTAGTGCCCGAAGAGGGTGCCCCCGATGAAGAAGACCGACGCGAATACCACGAAGGGAATCGCGAACTTCTTCTCGTGCGCGTAGAGGCCGGGCGCGATGAACAGCCACACCTGCGACATGACGACCGGCGTCGCGAGGATCAGGCCGGCCAGCGCGGCCATCTTCAACTCCAGAAAGAAGTACTCGGGCGCGCTGGTGTAGATCATCCTCACGCCGTCCTCGAGGACTCTTGCCAGCGGCTCCATGATGAAGTCGAAGATCGGTGCGATGAACCCGAAACAGACCATGAAGCCTACGGCGAGCGCCCCGAACGCGATCATCAGCCGCGTCCGCAGTTCGTCGAGGTGATCGAGGAAGGACATCTTGCCGCCGGCGCCGTCATCATCGTCATCCTCGTCCCCGCCGTCGATGGGAGGCTCGCCGGGTCCGGACGGACCGGCTGGAGTCGGCGGAACGGCCGCCGGAGGTGTCGGGACGGTCACGGCTGGTGCGGGCGATGCGGGCGCCGCTGCCTCACTCGCGGCTTCCGGCGGTGCCGGCGCGGTGAGGGGGCCAGCCGCCGGACCCTCAGCCTGCACCGGCGGTGCGGCGGCCCCGGGTGAAGATTCCGTTGTGGATGCGCCGGACGAATCGGGCTCGGGTGACGCGCCCGCCGGTGTGGACGGATCGGCCGTGGACCTTGCCGGAACCGGAGCTTCTGCCATCGCGATCGTCAAGCGTCAGGCGCCTGCACCGGGCTCGGTTGGATGGGGCTCCGGCGTCGGGGCCGCGACGGCAACCGGTTCGGGCGAAGCTGTCGATATGGAGGATCCGGCCGCTTCCGTCTCGGTCGCGCCCTGCGCCTCGCCGGAAGGCGGCGGGGCGGCCGGGTCGGTCTTGGGAGCGGTGGCCTTCGGAGGGCGACGTTCCTCGACGCGGATTTCGTCGTCGAGCGTGTTGCGGAGCTCGTTCGACGCGCGCTTGAACTCGCCGAGGCTCTTGCCGAGAGACCGCCCGAGTTCGGGCAGCTTGCGCGGACCGAACACGATCAGGGCGATAACCAGGATGATGACCATTTCCCAGACGCCGATTGGACCGAACATGGCAATGCTCCTGGCAGTGATCTTCCGTAACCCGTTCTGAGCATTATAGAAACGGCGGCACCGGGCGGTCAAGCGCAACGGATCCCGCCGGATCACTCGAAGTTGTTGCTGCATAGTAGCTTATCTGATAGCATCGGGCGCATGCGAGCAGTGACATCTCTAGCGATCGGAGTCGGCGCCGTCGTCATGTCGGCCATCGCGGGCGGGTTGTTCGGCGGCCAGGTGCTGGCGCGCCAGGATTCGATGACCCGGCAGTACGACGCGTTCGCGTCGGCGGTTGCCGCGATCGAGGACAGCTACGTCGACGAGGTGGATGTCGAGCAGCTCGTGTCGCGGGCCATCGGTGGCATGCTGCAGACTCTGGACCCGCATTCGAACTTCATGGACGCCCGGCAGTATGCTCGCCTGCGGGAACGCCAGGAAGGGCGCTACTACGGGCTCGGGATCCAGATCAGCGTCATCGACGGCGGCATTACGGTCAACAGCATCTTCGAGGGCTCACCGGCCTACCGGCGCGGGATCCGTCGCGGCGACGTCATCGCGCGAATCGAGGGCGAGAACGCAATCGGGATGAGCAGCGACGAGGCGGTGCGCCTGCTGCGGGGCCCGCGCGGCAGCGCGGTCAACATCTCCGTGCGGCGTGACGGGTACGAGGAACTGATCGACCTGCGCGTCGAGCGGGACGAGATCAGCATCGCGACCGTCGAGGCCGCGTTCATGGTGGACGGGTCGACGGGGTACGTGCGCCTGCGGGACTTCTCGGAGACGAGCAACGACGAGCTGTCGCGGGCGCTGGTGTCGCTGCGCGACGCGGGTGCCGCGCGTCTCCTTCTCGATCTGCGGGGCAACCCCGGTGGACCGCTCGATCAGGCCATCAAGGTCTCGAATCAGTTCCTGTCGCGCGGGGACATGATCGTCTACACGCGCGGCCGTGTCACCAACTCCGACCAGGACTACCACGCGCGCGACGCCGGCGGCTATACGGACCAGCCGCTCATAGTGCTGGTGAACCGCAACAGCGCGAGCGCTTCGGAGATCGTCGCGGGTGCGATTCAGGATCACGATCGGGGGCTGGTGGTCGGAGAGACCACCTTCGGCAAGGCGCTCGTCCAGTCCATCTATCGCGTGAGCCACGGCGCGGGGCTCGCGTTGACCACCGCCCGCTATTTCACGCCGAGCGGGCGGATGATCCAGCGGCCCTGGGACACCGCCTTCGACGAGTACCTCACCTATTCCCTCCGTGAGCCGGAGGCTCCGGGACGTGCCCCGGCCGACCGCAAGTTCACCAACGCCGGCCGCGAGGTCTTCAGCGGCGGTGGAGTCGAACCGGATCACTTCTTCACCGGGCCGATAGAGGGATTCGACCCGTCGCGTTTCGGAAGGCTGCTGGCCGCCCGGCGGGAGTTCATCTCCTTCGCGCAACGGTTCATCTCGACGGGCGATACCCGGGTGACCGTCGTGGGGCGCGAGCGGGAGATCGTCGACCGCGGGTTCGTCGTGGACGATGCGATGCTCGGCCGGTTCGGAGAGCATCTCCAGGCACGGGGGCTGACTGTCGACGAGGAGGATTTCGCGGACGACGTCGACTTCATCCGGGCGATGATTCACTACGAGATCGACAAGGACCTGTTCGGGGAGATCGAAGCGCGGCGCAATCTCTTTCGACGCGACCCGCAGGCGCAGCACGCGTTGACGCTTTTCGACGAGGCAGTCGCGCTGTTGCGCCTCTCCTCGACGTCACGCGCCGTTGCCTCCAGGTAGTACGAACCGGTTGCCCGCGCCGGACTTGCCGTCCGGTGCAACCGGTTGCTAAACTGTTGCACAACGTCCAGGAGGTCCGTCGCAAAGGCGGCAGGCAATCGCGTTCCTGACCCGGCGTTGAGCGTTCCCAGCCGCTCGACAGGTGATGGTGGAGAGACCAGTGAACCTGTTAGTGCGGCTGTACTCACGTACCCCTCCCCCCGGGATTCGGCGGTCCTGATGCGACTCAATCATCTCGAGATCGCCGGATTCAAGAGCTTTGCCGAACGTGCCGCCCTGGCTTTCGACGACGGCGTGACTGCCATCGTCGGGCCGAACGGGTGCGGCAAGAGCAACGTCATAGACGCCATCACGTGGGTGCTCGGCGAGCAGAGTGCGCGCAGCCTGCGGGGTGAGCGGATGGAGGACGTCATCTTCAGTGGGAGCGACGCCCGGCGTCCAACCGCGGCTGCGGAGGTTCGCATTCAGCTCTCCGAGGTGACGGCGGCTCTGGCGAACGGCGAGAACGTGCTGCCCGTGGCCGGCGTACGGACCCGGGCTTCCAGCGGCAACGGCGCCGGGCACGGCGCTGGAAACGGACACGGCAACGGGCATGCGACAGGCGTGGGGTCGCCCTCGCCGCCGGTCGGCTTGGCATCGGCGGTGGATCTCGATTCGATGCGCCTCGACGAGGGGAACGACACAGACCTCGCAGAGCCGACCATCAGCCGCGACGTCGAGGTGGCCCGGCGGCTGTACCGGTCGGGCGAGAGCGAGTACCTCATCGACGGGCGGGTCTGTCGGCTCCGTGAGATCCAGGATCTCCTGATGGACTCGGGGCTCGGGGTCAAGGCCTACGCGGTCATCGAGCAGGGACGGATCGGGCAGATCCTGGGAGCCCGGCCTGCCGAGCGCCGGCAACTCCTCGAGGAGGCAGCGGGTGTCACGAAGTACAAGGCTCGGCGTCGCACCGCCGAGCTGAAGCTCGAGGCCGCGCAGCAGAATCTGACGCGCGTCGACGACATCGTCTTCGAGGTGGAGAAGCAGCGCGGCGCACTCAAGCGCCAGGCGGCCAAGGCGCGCCGCTATCGCCGTCTGCGCGACGAGTTGAGGCGCTGGCAGAAGGTCCATTTCGCGCGCCGGAACCGTCTGCTGGAGGGCGCCATCGAGACCGCGACGCGACTCCTGGAAGAGGCGCGAGCGGGCGAACGGGGAGCTGCCGCCGCGTTGGCGGCGCTGGAGAGCGGCCGGGAGCGCCTGCGCTTGGAGCTGACGGAGACCGATGGCGCGGCAACGGCGCTTCGCGAGACGGCGCATGCTCGTGAAATCGACGTCGAGCGGCATCAGCAGCAGATCGAGTTCGGCAAGCGGCGCGCCGCGGAGCTCGCGACCGCGCTGGAGCAGGGGACTGCCACGCTGGGTTCTCTCACGGCGCGTTGCGGACCTGTCGCTGAAGAGCTGGAGGCGCAGCGCGAAGCGCACCGCCGCTGCGTCGTCGATCGCGATGCGACGCACGATCGGCTGCGGGATGCCGAACGGGCATTCGGGGAAGGACAGAGAGCGATAGAGGGGCGGGAAGGAGACGTGGAGGCCGCTCGCAGCGAGATGTTTGCGGCGGTCAACGCGGCAACTGCACTGCAGAACATCATCGACAACGCTGTCTCCGCCCACCGGCGCATTGCCGAGTCCCTGTCGAAGACCGATGCTGAAGTGGCGGACCTCGCGGCGGAATCCGATCGGATCGGGCGGGAGCACACGACGGTAGAGGCTGCCCGCGGCCAGGGGGGCGAGCGGCTGGAGGCGGTGCACGCGGGACGGACCGAGTGCACCGCGGAACTGGCGTCGGCTCATGCCGCGGTAGAGTCCCGGATTCGTGATCTGCGAGCCCGCGAGCAGCAGGTTGCCGTGATGCGTGCGCGCGCCGAGTCGCTCGAGGAGCTCGAGGCCGGTCGCGCCGCCTACGGGGAGGCCGCGCGCCAGATTCTCGCCGCCGGCAGTCAGGTCTCCCACCATGGCTCGGTTGCCGATCACCTCGATGTCGAGCGGGGAGATGAACCAGCGGTCGAGTCCTGCCTCGCGGACGTCCTGCAGGACGTGGTCGTGCCGTCGCGCCGCGACGCGCTCGCCGGTGTGGCGCTGGCCGCCTCGCGGGACATTGGGCGTTGCGGCTTCCTCGTAGCCGACGAGACGCCGGCGCGGAACGCCGGCGGTCCTCCGCATCCGGCGCTACGGGCACTGACGGACGTCGTCACGGTGAGCGGTGCCGGTGCGGCGGCGGTACGGAGGTTGTTGCAGCGGCGGTGGGTCGCTCCGTCCATCGAAGAGGCGGCCGCGGCCGCCGCGACGACCGAGGACCCGATCGCGACGCCGGAAGGCGTGGTCGTGCGGGGGGGCGACCGTCTTGCCGGTGGCGGATGCCGGGGCGCCGCTGGATTCCTCGGTCCGAAACGGGAGATCAAGGAGCTGCGCGAGAGGCTCGGCGCCGAGTCCGCGGCGGTCGAGAGGCTCGGTGGCGAGATCGCGGCGCACGAGGCTGAAGCGGGGCGGATCGGTCGCGCGCTTGGCGCGCTGCAGGACGAAGAGCACGCGCTGGAGAAGCAACTCGTCGGGCTCGACATGCAGTCGACGCGCCTCGACGACGAGCGGACCCGGGTTGCCGAGAGGCAGCGTCTGGTTGAGACCGAGCGCGGGCAGTTGCTGGAGGAGCGCGGCGCTCTCGAGGCGCGGGAAGCCGAGGCGCGCGAGGCGATCGCGAGGCTGGAGGGGGAGCAACGAGAGGCCGACGACCGTTTCATGGAGGCGGAGCGGCGCCTCCACGACGCCCGCGAGGTCGTGGAGTCCCTGGGTCGGGATACAGCCGGTGCAAGAGCGCGGCATGCGACCATGTCCGAGCGCACCGCGGCACTCGCATCCGACGTGAGACGGCTCGATGATCAGGCCAACGAGCTGCGCGAACGGATCGCGCGGTGCGAGGCCGACAACGAGCGCGCCCATGCCGACAGATGCCGTGCTCTGGAAGAGGTGGCCCGCTCGGCGCAGCAGCTCGACGCCGACGTGGAGACGTTCGATGCCCTCCGCAGGGAGATAGTGACGGTCGATGAGCGGGTGGCGGGTTTGCGGCAGCGGATCGCCGGCCGGGACGACGAGGTCCGCGCATCCCGCCAGACGCTCGAACGCGCGCGCGCGGAGGTGAGCAGGCAGGAAGTATCTCTGGCCACGGCCGACGCCGACCTGGTGCATCTGACCGAGTCGTGCATGGCGTCGTTGCAGGCCAGTCTGGAGGACGTTCGGCGAGAGGTGGACGGGCTCGAAGCGGATGGCCCGCTCGAGCCCGACCGGGCGCTCGTCGGGGCGTCGTCCCCGGCGGCTGATGCATCGGGCGACGACGAATCCCTTGCCGGGGGAGACGAGCCGGAGGAGTCCGCCGCGGGCGAGGCTGTGGTCCGTGCAGACGTCGTGAGCGAGGAACCGGGATGCGACCAGGCGCCCGAGGCGCAGCCGGTCGACGCGGACGCGCTGGTCGATCTGCTGCGTGCGAAAGTCGAGCGGCTCGGGGCGGTCAACATGATGGCCATCGATCAGTTCGACGAGCTGGAGGAGCGGCACGCGTTTCTCACCACTCAGCGGCAGGACCTGATCGATTCGATCTCGACCACCGGCGATGCCATCAAGCGGATTGACGCGACGACCCGTTCGCGGTTTCAGGATGCGTTCACGGCTGTCAACGAGCATTTTCAGTTGACGTTCGAGACGCTGTTCGGCGGCGGGCGTGCCGAGCTGGTGCTGCTCGACGCATCGGACGTACTGGAGAGCGGCATCGACATCGCCGCGCAACCCCCGGGCAAGCGGCTTCAGAGCATTCAGCTTCTTTCCGGCGGCGAGAAGGCGCTGACGGCGATGGCGTTGATGTTCGCGATCTTCAAGTACAGGCCGAGCCCCTTCTGCCTGCTGGACGAGATCGACGCGCCGCTCGATGACGCCAACATCGCACGCTTCGTGGATATGCTGCGAGGCCTTCAGGATCGCACGCAGTTCGTGCTGGTCACGCACAACCGCAAGACGATGGAGATCGCGGATCGCCTCTACGGCATCACGATGGAGGAGCCGGGCGTGTCCAAGCTGATTTCCGTCAACATGGCGCAGTAGTCGGGTGAACGAAGGCAAGGCGGCTCGTTTTCACCGGCTGAGGCGTCGGAGCCGGCGCCTCGCGTTCGTCGCGAGGGCCGGTATCCTCCTCGCCGCTGTCGGTTGGGGATTCCCGGCGGACTTCGTCGACGCTGCGCTATCCGTGACGGTGCTGCCCGACGCGTTGGGGATCGTGCTCGGGGCCGGTCTGTTCGCGGCGGCGCTCTTTCTCGCCGCCGAGCTGCTCGCGCTGCCCTTCGTGTTCCACGCGGACTTTCTGTTGGAACGGCGGTTCGGGCTCTCGCGGCAATCGCTCGGCGGTTGGCTGCTCGGGCAGGGGCAGGCGACCGTGATGCGGGTGGCCGGGTGGTCGGCTGCCGCGGGAGCCGTCTATGCGGCCATCGGGATCTGGCCCGGCACGTGGTGGAGGCTGGCAGGGGCGGGCTGCCTGGTGACGGGAGTGGCGCAGGCGAGCCTCGCCTCCGCCGTGCTGGCGCGGCGCACGCGGCCGCTGGGGCGACCCGCGCTGCGGGCGCGACTGGAGGCAATGACGCGGCGGGTCGGAGTTCCGGACATTGCCATTCACGAATGGCGGGTCGGGCCGACGAGCGATGCAGCGAACGCGGCGGTCGTCGGTATCGGTCCCTCCCGTCGCATTCTGGTTTCGGATACGTTGCTCGATGACTACAGCGACGACGAGATCGAGGTGGTCATAGCACACGAGATCGGCCATCACGTGCACTGGGACATGTGGCAGACGATTGTCTGCACCTCGGCGGTGTCGCTGGCGGCGTTCTGGACCGCCGAAACGGTGCTGAGCGTAGCGCCGCTGTCACTGCTCGGCGCCGAGGGCCTGTGGGACGTCGGCAGCGTGCCGCTGCTGGCGCTCGTATACGGGGCGGTCACGATCGCCGCGGCACCGATCGTCAACCTGCTGTCACGCTGGCACGAGCGTAGAGCCGACCGCTACGCGCTACGCGTGACTGGCAATGTCGAGGCGTTCGTATCCGGACTCCGCCGGGTGAGTGCGCAGTACCTGGCCGAGGAACGCCCCCCGCGGCTCGTCGAGTGGTTCTTCCACTCCCACCCCTCGCTGGCTGCCCGCATGGCGGGAGCCCGCGCCGCGGCATCGAAGGGCTGAGCTGGCGGCCAGCTCAGCGTCGCGCCGGCTCGCGGTCGCCTCGCTGTCGCGGGGGGCGTGACGATCCGCCCGGCGCTCCTCCGCGACCGCCCGGACGACGAGGCTGGCCGTCGCTCTTGTCGCCGTTGTCGGTCGATCCGCCCGGCAGCAGGGCTTTGCGGCTCAGCCTGACCTTGCCGGAGGGATCGACGTTGATGACCTTCACCAGCACCTGGTCGCCTTCGGTCAGCTCGTTGCGCACCTCGTTCACGCGATAGTGCGCGATCTCGGAGACGTGGAGCAGCCCGTCGATGCCGGGCAGGATCTCGACGAACGCGCCGAAGTCGGTGATGCGTTGCACCTTGCCGAGGTAGGTCTTGTTCAGCTCGGGGCTCGCGGTCAGTTCCTCGATGATGGCGATGGCCTTTTGCGCCGACTCATCGTCCGTCGACGCCACGTTGACCCGGCCGTCGTCCTCGACATCGATCTTGACGCCGGTGCGGTCGATGATGCTCCGGATGGTCTTTCCGCCCGGTCCGATCACGTCGCGAATCTTGTCGACCGGAATCTGAATCGTCACTATACGCGGCGCATGTGTGGAGATGGACTCGCGGTGCGTCGAAATCGTCACGCCCATCTTCTCCAGAATGTGGAGCCGGCCGGCGCGCGCCTGGTCGAGTGCTTCCCGCATGATCTCCGTCGTAATCCCGGAGACCTTGATGTCCATCTGCAGCGCGGTGATGCCCTCGCTGGTGCCGGCGACCTTGAAGTCCATATCGCCGTAGTGATCCTCGGCGCCGGCGATATCGGAGAGAATCGCGTGCCGGCCGTTCGCCTCGTCGAGGATCAGTCCCATCGCGATCCCGGCCACGGGTCGTTTCATGGGCACGCCGGCGTCCATCAGTGCGAGGGTGCCGCCGCAGACGCTGGCCATGGACGAGGAACCGTTGGACTCGAGGATGTCCGAGACCACGCGTAGCGTGTAAGGGAACTCCTCCTCGCTCGGGATCATCGGCACCAGGCTACGCTCCGCGAGGTTGCCGTGTCCGATCTCCCGCCGGCCCGGCCCACGCATGAACTTCACCTCGCCGACCGAGAAGGGCGGGAAGTTGTAGTGCAGCGTGAACCGCTTGTAGAACTCCCCGTCGACCAACTCGATCTTCTGCTGGTCGTCGGCCGTGCCGAGAGTAGCCGAGACGAGCGCCTGGGTCTCGCCGCGCGTGAACACCGCAGACCCGTGGGCGCGAGGCAGCACACCGACGTCCGAAGAGATCTCGCGGACCTGATCGAACGCCCGACCGTCGAGACGGCGGCTCTCACCGAGGACCTCGCCGCGCAGCACCTTCTCCTTCAGGCCCTTGAACACGACTTTGGCGTCCGCGCGGCGACCCGGATCGTCGTCGGGAATGGACGCGAGCAGGTCGTCGAGCGCACGATCGACCTGGGCATAGCTCTCGAGCTTGTCCTTGACGCGCATTGCGCCGGCGAGCGGCGCGAGCGCCTGCGCTTCGATCTCCTGGCGGACGTTCGTATCCACCTCTTTGGCGGAGACGTCCGTCTTCGGCTTTCCGACGGCGGCCGCCATCGCCTCGATCGCGTCGATGATGTTCCGAATGGCCGCGTGGCCCGCCTCGAGAGCGGCGAGCATGACGTCCTCGGGCACCTCTTTGGCTCCCGCTTCCACCATGACGATCGCGGCACGGCTGCCGGCGACGATGAGATCGAGGTCGCTCTGCTTGCGCTCCGGATACGTCGGGTTGATCACGAACGCCCCGTCGAGCAGGCCGACGCGGACCGCGGCGATGGGGTGTGCGACCGGAATGGACGAGATGGCGAGGGCGGCCGACGCTCCGGTCAGAGCGAGCACGTCGGAATCGTTCTCGGGATCGGCGGACAGAAGCAGCGCGATTATCTGTGTCTCCCGCGTCCATCCGTCGGGGAACAAGGGCCGGAAGGGACGGTCGATGAGCCGGCTGGTCAGGACCTCCTTCTCGGTCGGCTTGCCTTCCCGCTTGAAGAAGCCGCCGGGAATCCGACCCGACGCGTAGGCGTACTCGCGGTAGTCGACGGTGAGCGGCAGGAAGTCGATGCCCTCGCGTCCGGTCGGCGCGGCGCAGGCCGTGACGATGACGAGCGTGTCGCCGTAGCGCACGGTGACGGCGCCGTCCGCCTGTCTGGCCAGCTTGCCGGTCTCGATCGTGAGGGTGGATCGGCCGACGTTCACCTGGGCCGTGTGCATGGGGATGGGCTCCAGTTCTCGGGACGACTTGGTCCCGACGCGTTGTGCGGAGAGGCGGGCAGCGGTCTCGCAGGGACCGGTCGTTGTCTCGCGCCTACTTGCGGATACCGAGCCGCTTGATCAGGTGCGCGTATCGCTCGGTATCCTTGCCTTTGAGGTAGTCGAGGAGGCGGCGACGCCGACCGACCAGTTGCAGCAGGCCACGACGTGAATGGTGATCCTTGGCGTGGGTCTTGAAATGCTCCGTCAGATAGGTGATGCGTTCGCTGAGAATCGCGATCTGTACCTGCGGGGATCCGGTATCGCTGTCGTGCAGGCGATACGAGCCGATCAGTTCAGACTTCCGCTCCTTGGCCAGCGCCACGTGCAACTACCTCTCTACTCTTGCTTTACTCGCCACTGTGTTCAGCCAGAGATCCTACACTAGAACGATTGTCGGGTGCAAAAGCCGGGCGGCGTCCGCCTTTGCGATGGCGAGCAGCACGCCTTCCCCGTCGTAGAGTTTGGCGACCCCGGCCCCGGAAGATGCGGTCCGGGAGGGCCAGTCCGTGCTGGGCGAGACGACGTCGGCGGCGGTCAGATCGTTGCCGTGCCGCGCCCGTCGCGCTCCATGTTCGGTGAGCACCAGTCGCGGCAGTTCCGGCAGCAGATCGGGGAGGGGCACCATCCGGTCCGCGACGGAGGGGCCGAGCGCCTCGATGTCGTCGAGCGAAACGGCGCCGCGCAGGTCGAACGCTCCGTTGCGGTGCCGCCGCAGCGCCTCCAGGCAGGCTCCGCAGCCGAGCGCCGCGCCGAGGTCGTGGGCGAACGCACGCATGTAGAAGCCGGGGTCGCAGGTGACACGGCACTGTACGTGGGTTCCGTCGACCGCCAGCACGTCGACGGCATGCACGGTCACCGCGACCGGGTCCGGAGCAACCGGCTGGTTCCTGCGTGCGAGCTTGTAGGCCCGGACGCCGCGGATCTTCTTGGCCGAGAACGGCGGGGGGCGCTGCGGCCAGGTGCCCACGAACGCCTCCACTGCCTGTTCGATGGCCGCCCGGTCCGGAGCGTTCACGAGGCCGGTTCCCATCCTATCCCGTGCGTCGGCGGTGATCGTTCCGGTGGCGTCGTAGGTGTCGGTGGAGACCCCGAGCAGGATACATCCCTCGTAGGTCTTGCGTCCCGCCGAAAGGAGCGACGCGAGCCGCGTGGCGCGGCCCACCACGAGCGGCAGTACGCCGGTGGCTACGGGGTCCAGCGTGCCTATGTGACCGACCCGCCTGACGCCGAGCGCCCGGCGGGCGTGCGCCACGACGTCGTGCGACGTCAGGCCGGATGGCTTGTCGACGACCAGCACCCCATCCATTGTCAGGATCCGGTTGCGGCCGGAACGTGCTTCCCCGATCTCTCGATGGCCGCCACGGTGCGTGCCAGCAGGCGTACCTCGACGTCCGGCGCCGGGGCCTCCAACGTGCAGCCCGAGGCATTGCGATGGCCGCCGCCGCCGAACGCCGCGGCAACGGAGCGGACGTCGACTAGCCCCTTCGAACGCAGGCTGACCCGGGTCGCACCGTCGTCTGCCCGGAGCATGATCACCGCTTCGACGTCGCGGGCCGCCAGCGGCAAATTGATCACACCCTCCATGTCGTCCGGCGGGCAGCCGGTCTCGCGGAGCAGGGCCTCATCGATACGCAGGATGGCGACGCGGCCGCGCGCCTCGAGGCGCATCTCGTTCAGCAGCCGGCCGGTCAGGCGGAGCTTGCCGAGCGAGCTGTTCTGATAGACGGCAGCCGCGAGGGCCGCGACGTCGACGCCGCAGGCGGCCACGTTCCGGCAGGTCTCGAACGTGCGGGCGGTGATGTTGGCGTGCCGGAACGACCCGGTGTCGGTGAGGATGCCGGCGTACAGCGCCGCCCCGATGTCCGGCGTCAACGCAACGCCGAGTGCGGCGATCAGGTCATGGACCATTTCCGCGCACGCCGCCGCGGTGGGGTCGAACCAGTTGAGCGCGCCGTACATCGCGTTGCCGGCGTGGTGGTCGATGTTGATGACGGGCTGGAGCTCCAGGCCGGTAACCTCCGTGCGCTCCAGGGTTCCGCACTCCAGCACGACCGCTGCATCGAAGCGTTCGTCGACGGTCGTGGCCACCTCGATCGTCTCCGCCCCCGGGAGTGTCCGCAGGTACGCGGGCGGCGCGTCGCGGTTGACGATGCGC
This sequence comes from Vicinamibacterales bacterium, assembly GCA_965222905.1. GTDB lineage: Bacteria > Acidobacteriota > Vicinamibacteria > Vicinamibacterales > UBA8438 > WTFV01. The sequence goes on from OZ244976.1 coordinate 3,623,047, forward strand.
GGGGTCTTGCCGAGCGCGCGCAGCGCGTGGGCGAGCGCCAACTGCGAGCCGATCGAGTCGCCGTCCGGTCGGACGTGCGAGGCGAGCACGAAGCGTTCTCCGTCCAGCAGCGCGCGGGTGATGTCTGCGAGCGGGTCAGGCGCCATCTCTGTCTTCCGGATCGACCGCGGTCGGGTTGTCGCCGGTGCTGCCGCCGGTTTCCCGGCGCTCCCGCTCGATTTCGTCGAAGATGCGGGCGATCCGATCCTGCCGCTCGGCGGAATCGTCGTACTCGAATCTGATCTCCGGCACCTGCCTGAGCTGCAGGCGCTGTCCGATTGCGCGGCGCAGGTACGGTTGCGCCCGGCGCAGGCCGCGGGCCGCGCTCCGGTGGTCGCTGTCGGTGAGCAGCGTGTAGTAGACGCGGGCGAGCTGGAGATCCGCGGTCATCCTGACGTCGGTGACCGTTATGCCGAGCAGGCCAGGATCGCGAACGGATCGTGCCAGAAGCGTCGAGAGCTCCGTGCGGACGCGTTCGGCGACACGCCGGATGCGGTTGCCTTGTGCCATGTAGTGTCCGATGGTGTCAGCTCAACCACTGCAGGTCGGTCGCCAGAATCAGGCCGGGGTCGCGTCGCTCGATCTCCGTGACGACAGCGTCGAGGACACGATCCACGTGGTCCCGGTGTGACGCCACCGCCGCAACGCCGAGACGCGCGCGCTGGTGCGTGTCCAGGTGGTCGATCTCCGCCACCGAGACGTTGAGCTTCCGGACCCGATCCTTGACGCTCGCGAGAATGCGCCGCTTGTCCTTCAGCGAGCGCGCACCGGGAATGTGGAGATCGACGGTCAGCAACCCGACGGCAGGCATCGGTCCGGCGGCGACTGGCGGAGCCGCCCCTCGTCAGACGGTAGCGACGACCTTCTCCACGGTGAACGACTCGACGACGTCGCCGAGCTTCAGGTCTGCGAAGCGTTCGAACGCCAGACCGCACTCCATGCCGCCCCGCACCTCGTTGACGTCGTCCTTGAAGCGCCGCAGGGATCCGATGCGTCCCTCGTGGACGACCGCGCCGTCCCGCACGATCCGGGCCTGGGCGTCGCCCGCGCGCGTGATGATGCCCTCGGTGACCAGGCATCCGGCCGCCGTGCCGAACTTCGGAACCTTGAACGTCTGGCGAATCTCGGCGGCTCCGAGCTTGACTTCCTTCGTGGTCGGATCGAGCAGTCCGGCCATGGCCTTCTTGAGCTCGTCGGTGACGTCGTAGATCACCGAATGGAGACGGATGTCGACCCCCTCCCGTTCCGCAACGGCGGTGGCGTTGCGGTCGGGGCGTACGCTGAACCCGACGATGATCGCATTGGAGGTCGATGCGAGCAGGACGTCCCATTCGCTGATGGCCCCGACGCCGGTGTGGATGATGCGCGTCTTGACCCGCTCGTCGCCCAGCTTGCCGAGGGAATCGGCCAGCACCTCCGCGGAGCCCTGCACGTCCGCCTTGATGATGATCGGAAGCTCCTTGGCTTCACCCTCCGACAACTGCTGCTGCAGCGACTCGAGCGTCAGCCGCTGGCCGCGGCCGCCGAGCGCCTTCTCCTTCGCCTGGTTCTGTCGCAGCACGGCAATCTGGCGCGCCTTTGCCGCATCCGTTACGGCCTGGAAGGCGTCGCCGGGCTGCGGCAGACCGGTCAACCCGAGCACCTCGACCGGACTGGATGGACCGACCTCGTTCGTCTTCTGCAGGCGGTCGTCGAGCAGTGCCCGGACGCGCCCGACCACGACGCCCGCGATGAAGTTGTCGCCGACACGCAACGTGCCGTCCTGCACCAGGATCGTCGCGACCGGCCCGCGTCCACGGTCCACTTTGGCCTCGAGCACCGTGCCGGTCGCGGCTCGCTTCGGATTGGCTTTCTGTTCCTCGATCTCGGTCACGAGGAGGATCATCTCCAGGAGCCCGTCGAGGTTGTCCCGCTTCTTCGCCGAGACCGGTACGGTCACCGTCGACCCGCCCCAGTCCTCCGGAGTCAACCCGCGCTCGGAGAGCTCGTTCTTGACGCGGTCCAGGTTGGAGCCGGCCTTGTCGATCTTGTTGATGGCGACGATGATGGGTACGCCAGCCGCCCGCGCGTGGTCGATTGCCTCCTGCGTCTGCGGCATCACCCCGTCGTCGGCGGCCACGACCAGGATGACGACGTCGGTCACCTGAGCGCCGCGCGCCCGCATCAGCGTGAACGCTTCGTGACCCGGCGTGTCCAGGAAGACGATCTTGCGGCCGGTCACCGCCACCGAATAGGCGCCGATGTGTTGCGTAATGCCGCCGGCCTCGCCCTCGGCGACCTTCGTCTCGCGGATGGCGTCGAGCAGGGTCGTCTTTCCGTGGTCGACGTGTCCCATTACGGTGACGACCGGGGCGCGGACGATCAGGTCGGCGGGCTTCGTCTCCTCGGCCTCGATGACCACCATCTCTTCCTCGAACGTGCGCATTTTCACGTCCGCTCCGAACTCCCGGGCGATGGTCGTCGCCGTCTCGGGGTCGAGCGTCGTGTTGATGGTCATCATCACGCGCCGTTCGATCAGCTTCTTCAGAACGTCCTTCGGCTTGACCTCGAGACGCTCGGCCAGATCCTTGACGGTCATGCCTTCGGCCAGCGTGATGGTCCGCGTGACGGGCGGCGGCGGCGCCGGCGTAGCCGCCGCCTGTGTGCGCGTCCGCCGGTACTGTGAGCGGCGTCCGCCCGGTCTGTGATGCGGCCTTGGAGGAGGGCGGTAGCCGACCGCCGGCCGCGGCGGCAGTGGCCGCGCCGCCGGCGGGCGCACCGGCTGGGACGGCAGCGGCCGCGGTCCACCGAGCGGCGGCCGCGCGACCGGGCCGATCGTCCCGGTCGCGACGGGTGGCGGCACCGGCCGGATGGGCATCCTCGGAGCCGCTGGCGGCGTGGCGGGACGCGGCTTGACCGGTTTGGGTTCCTCGATGCGCAGGCGCAGGCGCGGAGGTACGACCCGTCCGGTCGGGCGCAGCGCGAGTCCCGAGCCGGGGCGCTTCACCGGACCCGGGACCGCGGGCGGCGGCACGGCCGCGCGCGGCGCGGGTACGGCGGGGGAGGCCGCTACCGGTCGGGGCGTCTGCGCCGCCGGCGGCGGAATCTTCGGTTCCGCACGGGTTTCTGCCACGGCGGCGGCTGGGGTCGTTTCCTCGGTCTGCTGTAGCGTCATGCGTTCCACTTCGGTGCGGGGGGCCTCGACCCTTGCCTGCGGAGGTTCTTCTGCCTCTACGCGGGGCGGCTCGACTCTTGTGATCGGGGTCTCTTCGATCTCGACGCGCGGGGTTTGCTCGACCTCGAGGGGCGGAGTCTCCTCGGTCTTCACGCGCGGGGTCTCCTCGACCCTGATGCGTGGAGGCTCCTCGACTGCTGCGCGGGGCGGTTCGACTCTCGACTGCGAGGTTGCCGCGACCTCTGCGCGAGGAGTTTCCTCCACCCGTACGCCGGTTGGCGCGACACTCGCGCGCGCGGTTTCGCCGACCGGCGCAGGCGGCTCCTCCACGCGAATACGGGGCGTCTCGACCCGGAGCCGGGGGGCTCCCTCGACCCGCAGCCGTGGTGTCGAGGGGAGCGCCCGGGGTGCGGATGCTGTCGGGATCGTCGGAACTGCTGCCGCGGGCGCATCGGCCGCCGGCGTAGCGGCGCTCTCGACCGGTGGCGGCGCTGCCGGAGCGGTTTCGGCCGGCGGCGTTTCCGCCGCGGCTGCCTCCAGCTCGGCGGTGCCGACTTCCACCGCGTCGGCCGCCACTTTCGCCGCCTTGGCCGACTTCACCAGACGCGGTGGACCCAGCTTGGGCGCCGGAGGCGCGGCCGCTTCCGGCGCGGCCCTGCCACGCCCGCCACGCTTGGCGGGGGCCCGCTGCGAGAAGAGCGAACCGGCCGGCAGGGTGACGTTTCGCTTGCGGGCGATCCGCTCGGCGAACTGCCGGGCCACGATCTCCTCGACGGTGCTCGATGCACTCTTTGCCTCGATCCCGTGCTGCGAACGCAGCAACTGGACGACTTCCTGGCTCGGAATGCCGAGAACCTCAGCGATCTTGTAGATGCGAATTGTGCCCACGGGCGCTTTCACTCCGCTGTCGGTGTCTCGCCGGGCGCGTCCGCCGGCGCTTCGGGCGTAGTCCCCGCTGGGGCGCTCATCGAAGCGTCGCCCGTTTCGTCCGTTTGGACTGCTCTCGTGGCGGCGTCGACCTGTTCCCGAACGGTGGCCTGCAGTTCACTGGCGGTTGCCTCGTCCACGCCCGCGACTTCGGCCAGCTCGGCCGTTTCGACCTCGAGCAGACGGTCGGCCGTATCGAGCCCCGCCTCGCTCAGTCGCAGGAGTTGCGCGTCCTCGAGTCCGGGCAACGTGAGCGTGCCGGCGTCCTCGCCATCCGCGAGCTCTTCGAACTGGGCTTCCACCTCACGGCGCTTCTCTTCCTCGCTCTTGATGTCGATCTTCCAGCCGGTCAGCTTGGCCGCCAGGCGGACGTTCTGTCCCTTCTTGCCGATCGCGAGCGAGAGCTGGCGATCTTCCACGATCACTTCGACGATCGGCTCCTCGCTGTCGACGACGGTCACCCGCTGCACCCTGGCCGGACTGATGGCGTTGGTCACGAAGACGACGGGGTCCTCCGACCACTCGACGATGTCGATCTTCTCGCCGCGCAACTCGCGGATGATCGCCTGCACCCGCGTGCCCTTCATCCCGACGCAGGCGCCGACCGGGTCGACGTCGCGCTCGCGCGAATGGACTGCGACCTTGGCCCGGTCCCCGGCTTCCCGCACGGCGCCGCGGATCGTGACCGTCCCGTCGTAGATCTCGGGGACCTCCTGCTCGAACATCTTTGTCAGCAGTGTGGGGTCGGTACGCGACAGGATGATCTGGGGGCCCTTGGTGTTCTTGTTGACCTCCCGAATGACCGCGCGGATGCGGTCGCCGGTCGTGTAGTTCTCGGCGCGCGACTGTTCGCGTCGCGGGAGCAGTGCCTCTACGCGTTCGGCGTCCACGACGATGTCGCCGTTCTCGAACCGCTTGACCGTACCGTTCATGACCTCGCTGACCCGGTCGATGTACAGCGCGTAGACGTTGTCGCGCTCCGCCTCGCGCACCTTCTGGAAGATCACCTGCTTCGCGGTCTGCGCGGCGATACGTCCGAGCACCCCCTTGATCTGCTTGGGAAACTCGATCTCCATGTCGACTTCCGCCTCGTCGCCGTACAGTTCCTGCGCCTCGGCGAGCGAGATCTCCGTCAGCGGATCGGTGACCTCGTCTACGATCTGGCGCACCGAGAACAGCTCCACCTCACCCGTCGCGTGATCGAACTTCGTCCGCAGGTTCTCGGTCGACTTGTAGTGCTTGCGCGAGGCTGTCAACACCGCGTCCTCGATGGCCGTGACGATGACATCGGGCTCGATGCCCTTCTCCTTGGCCAGCGCGTCGATCATCTGTTGCAGCGGATTGCTCATGACCTGCTCTCGCGCGCGGGCCGCTGCCCGCGCGACGACTTCACAACTCCACTTCCAGTCGAGCCCGCGTCACCAGCGCCCACGGAATACGGTGGACGCGTTGCCCTGCGGTCACCACGACGCAACCGCTGTCCGCCGGCGGCTCGCCGCCGGCCGGTTCCACGCCCGCGATCCGCCCGCAGATGAACTGCTGTCCGTCGACGGCCTCCGACGTCACGAACCGGGCGAGCCGACCACGAAAGCGCCGGCAGTCGCCCAAGTGCCGCAACGGGCGGTCGAGCCCCGGCGACGACACCTCCAAGGTGTACGGGTGCTCGAAGTCGAACTCGGCGTCGAGCACCACGCTCACGTCCGTGCTCACCCGCTGGCAATCGTCGAGGGTAACCGCTTCGGCCGCGGCGTTGCCATCCTCGCCGGTCGCGCCAAGAGGCCGGTCGATGACGATTCGCAGCAGCCAGCCCACCGACTCACGCTGGAGCTGGACGTCGAAGACGTCGAGCCCGAAGTCGCGGCCGACCCGCTCCGCAATGGACCAGACCTGCGCAACCCGGCCTTCACCGGGCTTCACCCTGTCTTACCCCGCCTTGCCCTGCAACTGCGCCCTGAAACACAAAGAAGTGGGCAATTTGCCCACTTCTGCAGGACTTCGTCTCTCGTAGCCGGGGGAGTATATCATGGAAGCCGGCTGCTACGGCGTCAGGCGATACAGCATGCGCGGGTACGGGATGGTCTCGCGGATGTGCTCTATCCCGCAGAGCCAGGCGACGACGCGCTCGATGCCCATGCCGAAGCCCGCATGCGGCACGCTTCCGTACCGTCGCAGGTCCAGGTACCACTCGAATGCCTCCTGCGGCAGCTCGTGCTCGCGAATCCGTTCGAGCAGCAGCGCGTAGTCGTCCAGGCGTTCGCCGCCCCCTACGATCTCCCCGTATCCCTCCGGGGCCAGCACGTCGACGGAGAGCGACAGGTCCGGCCGCTCCGCATCCGGCTTCATGTAGAAGGCCTTGATCGCCGCGGGAAAGCGCTGCACCGCGACCGGCCGGTCGAAGTGCTCCGCCAGCGCCGTCTCGTCCGGGCCGCCGAAGTCCCCGCCCCACTCGAACGGGAACCCGCGGGCCTTCAGGATCTCGACCGCCTCGTCGTAGGCGATGCGCGGGAACGGCGACCGTACCCGCTCGAGCGTTGCGGTATCTCTTTCGAGCACCTCCAGCTCACGGGCGCGCCGTTCGAGAACGCGCTCGACGATCGAGACGACGAGCGCTTCGGCCAGATCCGTTGCGTCGTCGAGGGTGGCGTAGGCCATTTCGGGTTCGACCATCCAGAACTCGGTCAAATGGCGCCGCGTCTTCGACTTCTCGGCGCGAAACGTCGGCCCGAAGCAGTACACCCGCCCCAGCGCCATCGCGTTGGCCTCGTTGTAGAGCTGGCCGCTCTGCGTGAGGTAGGCCGTCGCATGGTCGAAGTAGGGGACCGCGAACAGCGTCGTCGTGCCTTCGCAGGCGGCCGGGGTGAAGATGGGCGTGTCCGCCAGGATGAAGCCGCGACCGTTGAGGAAATCGCGGATACCGTCGACGACCTCGTGCCGCACGCGCAGGATCGCCGCCTGCCTCCGGCTGCGGATCCACAGGTGACGCCGATCGAGGAGATAGTCGACGCCGTGCTCTTTCGGGGTTATCGGGTAGTCGCGGGACTCGCCGACCACCGTGAGGGTCGACACGTCGATCTCGTAGCCGCCCGGGGCGCGTGCGTCCTCCCGGACCGTCCCTTCGACGATCAGCGACGTTTCCTGGCCGAGATGGTCGGCTGCCGAGAACGTCTCGTCGCCGACGGCGGCCTTCGACACCACGGCTTGAACGAATCCGGTGCCGTCGCGCAGGGTGAGGAAGTGAATCTTCCCGCTCGATCGCCGCTGGTGCAGCCACCCGCGGATGGCGATCTCCCGGCCGACATGGTCGGCAATCGCCTCGATGCTCGTCGTGGTCGCCCCCATGCTCGTAGCGTACTACGAGGCGGCTTCCGCCAGCACGGCGGCCAGCAGGTCGCCGAGATGCTGTCGGTCCCGATCCTGCCGGATCGCCTCCCGGGCGTACGCCAACGTGCGGGGCACCGCATCGCGATACCGCGGGTTGCCGCGCACGGCAATCTGGAACCCGAACGTGCCCAGTGCCTTGAGGGCCCGTTGCACCGTGGTGCGAACGAAGCGTCGCCGGAGTCCCGGTCCGTCTCGCACGCCCGCGATGGTCTGGTAGTGGGTGAGCAGCCGGTCGACCTCGTCCGCGTCCAGCGCCACGTAGGCATCTCGCAGCAGCGACGCCAGGTCATAGGTGTCCGGCCCCATGCGCGCGTCCTGGAAGTCGATGACGTGGAGTCGGTCCTCGTGCACCATCAGGTTGCGGCTGTGGAAGTCGCGGTGGCAGAGCACGCGCGGCTCGGCCGCCATATCCGAGGCCAGGGTGCGGAATTCGTCGCCGAGGGCGCGCCTCGTGGCCGCCGTGAGCCTCTGGCGCCGGAAGCCGACGACGAAGTGCTCGACGAAGAAGTCGAGCTCCTGCGTCAGCTTGGCGACGTCGAACGCCAGGCCGAAGGGACCCGCGCCCGATCCGGCAAACCGGCGGCCGGCGTCCTGAATCGTGGCAATGATCTCCACCGCTTCCCGGTAGCGCCCGCCGCGCTCGACGGCCGGCAGGGTCGCGACGGCGTCCTCCAGCAGCGTGTCGCCGAGGTCCTCGACCACGACGATTCCCAGTCCCGCATCCGCGCCGTGGATGGCCGGCACCCGCACGGGAAACCCGCGGAACAGCTCGGCGACCCGGATCAGCGGCAGCGTCTCGGGGTCGATCGAACCGTCGTGGACCACGAGGATGCGTGACGGCGCGGCCGGCGGAACGACACGTACGAAACGGCGATCGGAGGCGTCGCCCGCCAGCGGCACGAGACGGGTGGATGGAGGCAGGCCGGCGCTGCGCAGCCAGGTTCTTGCACGCGATTCCGGGGTGTCGGAGTGTGGGGACATGCCCATCATCGGTCTTTCGCCGGGGGGCCGTCGAGAGGGTAGACCACCGCGTTCCCGACGGCGCTCCCGCCCTCTCCGGTCGCCGCGGCCTCGGCCGGCACGCAAATCCGACGGCGCAGCACCGTCCCGGCGGGCAGGCTGACGTCGTCCGCGACGATGCACTCGTCCAGCCGGCAGTCGGCGCCGACGCGGGCGCGGTCCCAGATCGCGGTGCGGTTGAGCGAGGCGGTCGGATGAATCGTCGACCCGCTTCCGGCCGGCGGCGCCTCGTGTCCCTCGCGTCGAGCCACGGCCAGCGAGGCGGCCAGATAGTCCGCCGGCGATCCGACGTCCAGGAAGTCGTCCTCGCACCGGTGGGCGCGGATGACCCCGGAGCTCTCGTCTTCCGGAAGCGCCAGAAGTCGGTCGTACAGGCCGCCGATGGTCGCGGCGGGCCGGCCGGCGGGCAGGTCCGCGAAGACTGTTGCCTCGACGAGTTGCACTCCGACGAAATGGGCGGCCGGCCCGCCGCCGGCGCGCGCGAACCCGCGCACGCGGCTGTCGTCCGCGACGAGCACGCCGCCGTAGCGGTCCGGGTCCGGATGCGGCACGACGGCGAGGGTGACCGCAGCGCGGGTGCGTGCATGAGTCTCGGCGAGCGCGCGGAGCGAGAGGGTCGTCAGCGTATCGCCGTTGACGATGAAAAAGCGCGGGCCGAGCAGCGGCAGCGCTTGTCGCGGACCGCCGCCGGAGCCGAGGATGACCGGCTCCCAGGAGTAGCGCACGCGTACCCCGGCGGCTTCGCCGTGGCCCACCACACGCGCTATGGTCTCCGGCCGGTGGTGCAGGTTGAGGACGGCGTCCGCGACACCCTGGGCCGCCAGCCATTCCAGGACGCGAGTCACGAGCGGTCGGCCGGCGACCGGCACCGCCGGTTTCGCGCGAACATTCGTCAGCGGCCGCAGACGTGTTCCGAGTCCGGCCGCGAGGACGAGGACGGGAGGGAGCGGACCGGCCATCGCGTCGAGCGCTACCCGAAGACCATGTCGCCGACCGGACGCCCGTGCGCCGCGCAGTCCGACTCCCAGACGCGGCGATAAGATGCCGTGATGTAGTCGGCGGGGTTGCGGCCGAGCGCCTGCGCGAGCCGCTTGACGCCCGCTTCGCTGCCCTCGATCTCGACAAAGACCCCGCACGGCGTCTCGTCGATGGCGACGATCGTGCCGTCGCGCTCGAATTCCTCGCGGTACTTCTGGTACCGGAACCAGACGTCGAATCCCGCCCGCTCGAGAACCCGGAGCAGCACGGCCCCGTCGCCGACGCCGGTCTCGACCTCTTCGCGGACCTTCATGACGGCGGGTTGCGGCGGTCCCTTGAAGGTGAGGGTGGCGACGCTGCCGCCGCCGGCTTCCGGCGTCTCGATGCGCACGCGCAACGTGCACCACTCGGAACGCAGCCGGCCGGAGCTCGTGTCGAGCAGGCGGTCGTCCTGCAGGCGCCGCGCCCGCAACGGGACGGCTCCGAGCGTCGCGACCGCGTCGCGGGCCGCACCGGCCGATTCGAACGACAGCTTGATCTCGCGCTCGAGATGATCGCTCATCGGTGATTTCTGTTCGAATTCTAGCCCGACAATCAGCGCGTGGCGCGGATGCGGTAGGAGCAACCGGCAAGGGCTGGCGTGCCGACGTTCCTGCCGAAGAGCATCACCTTGTGGGTGCTGCCGAGCCCGCCGGGCACCAGGAGCGTCTTCAGGGCGAGCCGGCGCCGGAGCGCGGCGACGCTGCCTGCGTCGGATTTGCGATTCACCCGTTCGACCGCCCCGAGCCCCAGCAGGAAGTAGGTCTGATCCAGGACGCCCAGCGTGCGTGCGCCCGCGGCTTCGGCCGCGTCGCGCACGAGCGTCAGGTCGACGTGCGCGGTGATATCGCACTCTCCCGGGTCGACGAGCCACGGTGGGGGCGCTCCGTCCGCGGCGTCCGCGATGCGCTGCCGGCGGTAGGTCGTGAGCGTACCGGCCGCGTGGGTTGCCGAGTAGAGCTCGTGCGCCTCGTGGCCGTAGTCGACGAGCAGCAAAAATCCGCGGCTGAGCGCGGTGACCGCCTGCCGTACCCAGTCGGCCGCGGCCGGCACGACCTCGGCCCGCCACCCCGACTCCAGGGTTATGTTCCGGTCGTGGACGTGCGCCTGCACGCGTGCGTCGGAGAGTGGGCCGAGGCGTTCGGCGAAGTCGCCGGTCGCGACGTCGACGTCGACGTACACCTCCCGGAGTCCGTCCCCGGTCATCTCCAGCACGTGCGGGGGGAGCGCGTCGAGCAGCTCGTTGGCGAAGATGCCTCCCTGGATCGCCGGCGGAATGCAGGGGCCGGACGAGGCCACTTTGGTCGCGTGGGGCCCGAGTGTGGCGGTCTGGGCCTCGCGCGCGGCCCGGCTCCGCTCGACCAGGTGGAGCCGGATGGCGTCGTAGAAGGCCGGGTCGTCCGCGGCGGCGGCGTCGAGCACGTCCCGCGCGAGGCGACCGTTGCCGGCGGCCGCCTCGACCAGGTCGAACCGCGTCTCACCGTCCCTCGATCGCAGGACGCGCCACATCTCGGCGAGCTGCGATGCCAGCAGGGCGCCGAACAGAGGGCCGAGATCGACGCTGGTGAAGAAATCGCCCGCGCGGCCGGATCGGCGGTCGGCGCGGGCGTAGTAGCCCAGCTCGGAATGGTACAGGGCGAGCTCGACGTAAGCGGCGAACGACAGCGGACCCTTCGTCCGGATCCGCTCCCGGATCACCTCCCGCAGCGTCATCTCGCCCCGTCCGGTCGACTCCGCTGCTACTCCTTCTCCGCCTGCAGGAACACGCGCGTGTCGCGGCGCTGCACCAGGAGGAACGCGGTTCGCCCCGACTCGATCTCGCCGAGTTCCGCGGTCGCGTCGCTGGCCGACGCGACGTCGACGCGGTTGATGCTGAGAATCACGTCTCCGGGCTGCAGTCCGCCCGCCTCTGCGGGGCTGCCGCGCTGCACGTCCACGACCACCGCGCCGACCGTGTCCGCCGGCACGCGCAGGCGACGGGCCAGCGGCGGCGTCATATCCTGGAGCGTGATGCCGAACCCTTCGCTGGTCTCTTCGGCGACCACCACGGGGCGGCTCTCAACCTCGAGATCGAGCTCGCCGATGGTGACGTCGAGGGTCAGCGGCTCGCCGTTGCGAACGATGTCGACCTGCACCGTCGTTCCGGGCCGGGTCGCGACGACCCGGTTCTGGAGATCCCGGGTGTTGTCGACCGGGTCGCCACCGTACTCGACGATCACGTCGCCGGCTTCCATGTCCGCCTGATCCGCAGGTCCATCCGGGCTGACCAGTGAGACGATTACGCCTCGCGGCTCCTCGAGCCCGAGCACTGCGTATTCGTCGCGCGGGACGTCGCGTATCTGAATGCCGATCACCCCGCGCGTCACCTTGCCGCCGCGGAGCTCGCCGAGCAGATCGCGCACGGTATTGATGGGTACGGCGAAACCGACACCCGCGTTGGATCTGCGGTCGCTCACGATCGCCGTGTTCATGCCGACCACCTCGCCGCGGATGTTCAGGAGCGGCCCGCCGGAGTTGCCCGGATTGATTGCCGCATCGGTCTGCAGCATCTCGTTGCTGCGTCCGGGGGCCGACGGCAAGGGCCGCGCGAGCGCCGAGATGACCCCGACGGTGACCGTATGGCTGAGGCCGAAGGGCGCGCCGATCGCCATGACCCAGTCGCCGGGCGCCATCTGACTCGAGTCGCCGAACGTCGCGACAGGCAACTGCCGGTCGGGTCGCTCGACCAGTTCGAGGAGCGCGCTGTCGGTCAGCCGGTCTCGTCCCAGCACCCGCGCTTCGTAGCGCTCGTCGTCGTCGTCGCCAAAGAAGTGGATTTCGATGTTCGTGGCGTTCTCGATGACGTGGTTGTTCGTCAGAATCAGGCCGGCGCGGTCGATCACGAACCCGGTTCCGGTCGCTGCCGGCCGGGTGGTGTCGCTGTCGTCGCGCGGCTCCTCGCGTTCCTGCGGCTCCCCGAAGAAACGGCGGAAGAACTCGTTGCCGCCGAACTCGTTCATGTTCCCCTGCTGCTGCCGCGGCTGCCGGGTCCAGATGGTCACGACCATCGCCGTCTGGGCTTCGGCGATCTCGCGGAACGTGGTTGCGGTCAGGTTGCCGGAGATCGGCGAGCTGTTCGATACCGGCGTCTCAATGGACTGCGCCGCCGACGGCGGCGCCAAGTTGAAACGCGAAGCGATCACCATCCCAACCGCCATGGCCGTCACGGCGATCAGCAACGTGGAAACGAATGTGGTCCTCGATCTCGGCATCATTTCCTCCAGCGGGGCGAGCACCCGCTCCCTTCGTATCGATTCCTGGTGTAACGCCGCTCCACGATCCGGCACGGCTCGCGGCGGGAGCGCAGACTTCCAGCGCCGCCAAACCCGTCGCGGGGCTCCGTGTTCGGCCCCATCCCCCACCGCCCCAAGAGCTCGCTCCCGCAGAACTCACTTCGTTGCATTCTGCGGCGCAAGCTCCTAGCCCAGCGGCACGATTTCCGTCTGCCGCGGGCCTGTGACGGCGGCCTCCGCGCCGTCCACGTACAGGTTGATCTCGGTCCGAACGCCGAAGTCATCCAGATAGATGCCGGGCTCGATCGTGAAGCCGGTGCCGGAGATGAGCCGCCGCTCGTCATGCGTCTCGTAGTCGTCCATGTGCACGCCGTTCCCGTGGACCTCCTGCCCCAGGCTGTGCCCGGTGCGGTGCATGAAGCGGTCGCCGTAGCCGGCGGCGTCAATCACGCCCCGTGCGGCGCGGTCCACCTCCCAGCCGCTGATCGGTCGTCCGGCGCCCACCCGCTCGGTGACGAGCGCGACGGCGGCGTCGCGCGCCTCGCGCGCTACGCCGAAGAGCGCTGCGGCCTGCCCCGGCACGTCGGAGCCGGTGAAGCCGACCCAGGTGATGTCGGCGTACACGGCGCCCGGCCGATCGAGCTTGCCCCACAGGTCGAGCAGGACGACCTGCCCGGGCCGGATCGGACGGTGGTCGGCCGCGGTCGGCAGATAGTGGGGGTTCCCGCTGCTCTCCTGCGCGGCCACCACGGGCGGACAGTCGGTGACCAGCCCCGCGTCCGCGAACCACTCGGCCATCACCTGCTGGACCGCGTACTCGGTCAGCGAGCCGCCGGTCACGCGGTGGCGGATCAGCTCGAACGCGCGGTCCTTGATACCGTACAGATGCTCGGACGCGGCGCGATGGCTCGCGAGCGCCGCATCGTCCCAGACCGCTTCGAAGCGTTGCACGAGGTCGCCCGAGGACACCACCTCGGCGCCGCGCGATCGGAGGCGCTCGACGGTTCCGGCGTCCACTCGTGAGACGTAGGGAATCGCGCAGGCCGGCGAGTACTCCATCGCCACCCGGCGCATGCCCTGCATCAGGGAGTCCAGACCCGCATCGAGCTCGGCGCGTCCTGCGTAGATTCTTCGCTCTCCCGGAAGGTGCGCCAGACTGTGCCGCTCTATGCCGTGCACGAGCGCCCGAGGCATCCCGGACGCGGGCACGAGGTAGTACCAGCGTCGGGTCGTCAGCTTCGCGCTGCCGTCCAGGCCGGCCACCCGGCGAGCGATCGGATTGGAGCCGTGGAAGTCGTAGAGGAGCCAGCCGTCGAGGCCGGCCTCGCGGAGCGCCTGCTGAATCGCCGACAGGTCGAATGCCATGCGTGCGTGACCGTCCTGGCGCGGGGCCCGTGCGCCGCGACCTCGATCAGTTAGGACGCCGCCGCCCGCTCCGTGGTTTGCGTTCGATCGTCGGACCGGGGACGGACATCCGAATGACACGGCGGAACCGGACGTCGCGAAAGCTCCGACGTATCGGCGAACAGAAGCCGTGAGCCCGACCACCACCCATGCCGTACAACGGGATGATGCGCCGGGCTCGGCAGGCTCTTGCCTGTGCGCAAACCGGCAGACGGCTCAGGCGTCGTCGGCATCCTGTGTCGCCTCCGCGGCTTCCGCCGGCTCCTCGGACATCTCGACGGCGCGCAGGCAGGTGAACTTGAGCTCTTCCTCGGACAGCTCCGCTTCCTCTGCTTCAGCCTCGGCCTCCTCGGCGTCTTCCGCCTCTTCGACCTCTTCGACCTCGGGCTGGGGCGGGAACTCGATGTCTCCGATGAGGGTCGCCTTGATGTCGCCGTTCTGGTGGGAGAACTCGTAGTTGCTGCGGTCCATCGCGGTTACCCGCGGCACGCGGAGCTCGATGTCGCACACCTCGCCGACCAGGATCGGCTGGCGGCGCCGCGCCTGGTCGCCGGTCACGGTGTTGCCGTCCGTGTCGTACCAGAACTCATCGACCTGGAATCCCGCAATGGCGTTCTGCGAGAGGTTCCTGATCCGGATCGACGTGATGTTGAAGCCGCGTTCGCTGCCGGTTCCGCGCCGCGCGACCGGCTGGGTATAGCCGATCTCGGCCTGGCCGCGTTGCGTCGGCACGAGCGAGATCCCTTCGGCCAGCCTTGCCGCGAGACGCTCCGCCGCGGCCATCGCTTCGGGGCTCACCTCGATCTCCTCCGCCGCGGCTGCCGCAGCGGCCGCCGCTTCCTCTTCTTCGCCGCCGCCGCAGGCGGCCGTCGCTACCAGCAGGGCCATGACACCCAAAAGCAGTGCGCGGTTCACGGATTGCATCGCATGTCCTCCCGAAGATCGTTCGCAGAGATGAGGCGAAAGTATAGCAGCACCGCGGCAAGCGCGGGTGCGTCACATTTCTCCGTTCCAGTCCTCCGGCTCGGCGCTGGCCGACCGGAACACCTCCAGATGCCACTTGCCGCCGCCCCATGGCTCGATCACCTCGGCGGCGACGACGTCGACCAGCAGCTCCGAGAACGCACGTCCTTCCGGGTCGCCCTCCAGATGATAGGCCGGTTCGTCCCAGGAGAAGGTGGGGTAGAGAATGAGGCTGAGGAACAGGTCGTAGCCGTCGTCGACGACGATCAGTTGGCCGCAGGGCCGTTTCTGGGTCGAGTGATACACGAGGTACTTTTCCGCGCTGTGCGCCCGGATGTACCGCTTGAGGGCGAACTCCTGGGCGACGACGTCCTCGACCGCCATCTTCTTCACCCAGCATTCGTGGCAGTACTTCTCCTCCCCGCGAGGTTCGGAGACCTCCTTGGTGCCGCACAGGGCGCAGGGAGTACGCGCGGCCGAACGTGGAGCCATACGGTGGATTCTAACAGGCCCCGGCGAGGGGCCGCGGGCTGTTAACATCGACCATGCCGGCTCGTCCGACGCACCGCGGCCTGCGACACTTGGCGCTGCACGCCCGCGCGTTCGACGCCATGAAGCGCTTCTATACGGAAGTCCTCGGCTTTACCGTGGAATGGGAGCCGGACGCGGACAACGTCTACCTGACATCCGGCGCCGACAACCTGGCGCTTCACCGCGGGCCGGCCGGGGGCGACGCGCCCGAGCGCGCGGTGGGCGGCGCTCTCGACCATCTCGGTCTCGTCGTGCGCAGAGCGGACGACGTCGACGCCTGGGCGGACTATCTGACCGGGCAGGGCATCGCGCTCGACGCCCCCGCCCGGACCCATCGCGACGGCGCTCGGTCGCTGTACGTGTCCGATCCGGATGGGAATCGCGTGCAGATCATCCACCACCCGCCGATCAGCGGCGAGTAGGGGGCTCGGGCCGGGGCGGCTCGACGGCGCTTCCCCGACCCTTCCTTCAGCGCTCGCCCCACTTCAACTTCTCCCGCAGCACCGCGAAGTAGTCGCGCGACTCGGCGCGCACGAGTCGCAACGGGTGGGACGAGCGTTCGACGACGACGGTGTCCCCGTCCTCCAGCGCCACGCTGAGCTGGCCGTCGAAGCTGGCGAACGCTTCGAAACGCGATTCGGCCAGCTTCGGCTGCAACTTCACCGGTTCCCGGCCGGGGATGACGACCGGCCGGTTGGTGAGCGTATGGGGTGCGATGGGGGTCACCGTCAGGGCGTCGACGGTCGGGTGGATGATCGGGCCGCCCGCGGCCAGGTTGTACCCCGTGGATCCGGTCGGCGTCGCCACGATCACGCCGTCGGCGCGGCAACTGGTGACGAGTCGGTCGCGCAGGGTGATCGACACGTCGATGATTCCCGAATCGGCCGATCTGCCGATGACGACATCGTTGAGCACCGTCCTGTCGGCTATGTCGCGCCCGCCGCGCCGGACGCGCGCGCGCACCGTGAGCCGCTCGTCGATGCCGGCGCGTCCGGTCAGCACCGAGTCGAGTGCGTCGTGCATCTCGGGACGGGTGATCTCGGTGAGGAAACCGAGACTCCCGCAGTTGACGGCAAGGATCAGCGTGTTTGGTGCCCGGCGTGCGACCGGGTGGGCGACGCTGAGCAGGGTGCCGTCGCCGCCGAGCACGAGCAGCACGTCGGCCGCTCCCGGCAACTCGGCCCGCGGAGTGGTCCGGTGGCCGCTCAGGCCCGCGCTGCGCGCGGTCTCCCTCTCGAGCACCACGGGTGTGTCCCGGTCTTGCAGCCAAGCCGTGGCGTCCCGCGCGGCCGCGGTCGCATTGGGGGAGTGCGGCCGCGCGACGATGCCGACCGTGATGGGCGAGCCGCTACGGCCGGTGGACGGGGTCGCCATCAGGTGACCGTGTCGCGCGGCGGCGCAAGTGGACGAAGTACTCCCGGTTGCCGGCCGGGTCGCGCCGGGGTGAAGGCGTCGTCGACACGCACGCCAATCCTACCGCATCGGCCGCCGCGATCACCTGCCCGATGACCCGGCGCCGGACCGCGGGATCGCGGACGACGCCGCCCTTGCCCACCTCGCCCCGCGTCGCTTCGAACTGCGGCTTGACGAGCGCCACGACGTCGCCGCCGTCCGTCACGAGGGAGGGGACGGCGGGCAGGACGAGACGCAGCGAGATGAACGAGACGTCAATCGTCACGAAGTCGACCGGGTGGCAGCCGTCGGGCAGCATCTCCGGCGTCAACCGCCGGGCGTTGATCCCTTCGAGCGGGATGACGCGCGAATCCCCCCTGAGCCCCCAGTCGAGTTGACCCCGTCCGACGTCGAGGGCCACTACCCGCGTCGCGCCGCGCTGCAGCATGGCGTCGGTGAAGCCGCCGGTCGAGGCGCCGATGTCCAGGGCCGTCCGTCCCTCGACGTCTATGCCGAACCGGTCGAGCGCGCGGGCCAGCTTGACGCCGCCCCGCCCGACGTAGGGATGATCCGGGACGGTCAGCGCAATCCGTGCGTCGAGGGCGACGGCGGTTCCCGCCTTTGTCTGGACGACGTCGTCCAGACGGACCTTGCCGGCCAAGACGAGGGCGCGGGCCCGCGCCCTCGTCGCGGCGAGGCCGCGTGCCACGACGAGCGCGTCCAGCCGGATCCGATTCGCCATCGGAAGTTGCCGCGGGCGCTCACCGCGTGCGGCCGAGCACCCAGTCGGCGATCTCGAAGAGGCGCCCGCCGATACCGGCGGCCTCGAGCGCCGCCTTTGCTTCGCCGATCGCGCCGGCCGCGAGGCGCCGCGATTCGTCCAGGCCGAACAGCGCCGGATAGGTCGGTTTGCCGGCTTCCGCGTCCTTGCCGGCCGTCTTGCCGATCGCTTCCTGTGCGCCCTCGACGTCGAGGATGTCGTCCACGATCTGAAACGCCAGGCCGAGATGCGCCGCGTAGCGGTCGACGGCGTCGGCGTCGGCGTCGGATGCGCCGCCCATGATTGCGCCGGCGACCGCCGCGGCCCGGATGAGGGCGCCGGTCTTGCGTCCGTGCATCGCGCGCAGCCGATCCGCGTCGAAGGCCGCCGTCGCGCCCGTGGCCGCGAGGTCGATGACCTGTCCGCCCACCATGCCCTCGGCGCCTGCGGCGGTCGCGATGCGTTCCAGCGTGCGCAGCCGGCGGCCGCGGCGGTCGGCCGTCTCGGATTCGGAACTGCGCGCCAGCACCCGGAATGCCTCGGTCAGCAGCGCGTCGCCGGCCAGAATCGCGATGCCCTCGCCGTAGACGACGTGCGCGGTCGGCTGCCCGCGCCGCAGCGTGTCGTCGTCCATCGCCGGCAGGTCGTCGTGTACCAGCGAGTAGGCGTGGATCAGCTCGACCGCGCAGGCGGCCGGCAGCACGTCCCGGTCTTGCGCGGTTCCGCCCGGCGACACGCTGTCGGCGGCCGCCAGGGCAAGGAGCGGCCGCAAGCGCTTGCCACCCCCGAAGACGGTGTAGCGCATCGCGTCCGCGATGAGCGGCGGGCAGGCCGGAGGGGCGGGGAGCAGGCGTTCGAGCTCGGCGTCGACGGTCGCGCGCCGCGCGCGGGCATACTCATCGAACGCCGCCGGCTCGGCCGGTGCGTCAGAAGGGGACGTCATCGCCGCTCGGCCCGTCGTCCGCGTCGGTTTCTCCCGCGCCGCGGTCCGCTGTCGGAGCGTCCGTGATTGCCGCCGGCGCAGGGCGGGTGTCGCCCCGTTCCGTGAGCACCTCGATGCGGCGTTCGGCGTCCTCGAGCCGCGTGTGGCAGAAGCGCGACAACGCGATCCCCCGCTCGAAGTGCTCGAGCGACTGCTCCAGCGGGAGCTGTCCGTCCTCGAGCGTCTTGACGATCGTCTCGAGCTCGGCAAGGGCGGACTCGAAGTCCTTGAGGTTGGGGTCATCCATGTTTCACGTCCTTCGCCGATGCTATTCCCGAGACGTGACGTCGCACCGCAATGCACCCTCGTGCAGGGTGATGCGCACCGAACCGCCGACCGCGACCTCGGCCGCGCGGCGCACGATGGCCGTCCGATCGTCGTTCCAGCACACCGCGTACCCGCGCGCGAGGACGCCGAGCGGGCTGAGCGAGTCGAGCTTCGCCGCAACCTTCTCGAGCCGCTGCCGCCCGGTTGCGTGGCGGTCGCGCATGGCGCGCGCCAACTGTTCGCCGCCTGCCGTCAAGCGTCGCCGGCGCGCCGCGTGGCCGTCGGTCGCGGCGCGCGCCAGACGCTCGCGCGCGACGGCCAGGCGGGTCCGGATCCGGGCCAGTCGGGGAGCGACGTCGAGCGCCTCGAGACGCGTGAGCAGCGCTGCGCGGCGTCGCTCGTGCCGCACGACGCCGGCTCGCGTCTGCGCGACGAGCCGGCGGGTCAGCTCGTCCGCCCGGCGGCTCTGCAGTGCGAGCCGGGTCGGAAACGAGGCCAGCCCCGGCCGGTGGCGCGTCGCCGCCAGGAGCACGCGCCGCCGGTGGATGGAGGCCTGCGCGGCAGCCGCGAGACGACCCGCGGCCCGTTCGAGGCTCGACGCCAGCTCCGTCTTCTGGGCCACGACCAGCTCCGCCGCCGCCGACGGGGTCGGGGCCCGCAGGTCGGCGACGAAGTCGCTGATCGTGTAGTCCGTCTGGTGCCCCACGGCGGAGATCACCGGGACGACGAGCGCGGCGATGGTTCTGGCCAGCCCTTCGTCGTTGAACTCCCAGAGGTCTTCCACCGAACCGCCGCCACGCGCCAGGATGACCACGTCGACACCGGCGACGCGCGCGATGCGTGCGAGAGCGCCGGTGATCTCCCGGGCGGCGCCGTCGCCCTGCACGCGGGTCGGGCTGATGATGAGATGTGCATTCGGGAAGCGGCGGCCGAGGACGTTCAGGACGTCGCGCAGCGCGGCGCCGTCGAGGGAGGTGACGATGCCGATCTTGCGCGGCAGCGTCGGCAGCGGGCGCTTCCGCGCCTCGTCGAACAGGCCTTCGGTCTCGAGGCGCCGGCGGAGCTGGTCGAACGCCAACTGACGGGCGCCGAGGCCGAAGGGCTCCAGGTGCTCCGCCACGAGCTGGTACTCGCCCTTCGGTTCGTACACGCTGATCCGCCCCCGTGCGACGACCCGCAGGCCGTCGGCCGGCTCGAACCGGAGATAGCGGAACGCCGACCGGAACATCACGCCGCGAATCTGCGCGGTGCCGCCTTTCAGACTGAAGTAGAGATGTCCGGTGTTCCAGCGGCGGCAGTTCGAGAGTTCGCCCTCGACCCAGACCGTCGGGTACGCCGATTCCAACTGCAGCCGGATGCGCGCCGTCAGCTCCGCGACGGTGAGTACCTTGCGTCCGGGTCGCGCGCGCGGTGCGGGGGCCGCCTCGCCGAATGGCAGTCTCGTCACGTTTCCGACTCTGTCTGCCGATCGAGGGCGTCGATGTCGTCCGCGGAAAGGTCCACTCGCTCTATCGCTTGTGCGCGGCCGGTTTCGGGGTCCGCGGTCACGACGATCGCATTGATCCGCGGGTTGCGTGTCGCGGTGTCGAACTTGGCCGGCATGCCGTCCAGAAAGCGCTTCAGCGCGGGCCGGGGGTCCACGCCGATGATCGAATCGTGGGGACCGGTCATCCCGACGTCGGTGATGTAGGCGGTGCCGTTGGGCAGGATCCGCTCGTCGGCGGTCTGCACATGGGTATGCGTGCCGGCCACGGCGGTGACCTCTCCGTCGAGGTGCCAGCCCATCGCCTTCTTCTCCGAGGTCGCCTCGGCGTGAAAGTCCACGAAGACGATGCGCGCCCCGTGCTCGGCCTGCACCGCGGCGATCTGCTCGCGGACCACGTGGAACGGATTGTCGAGCGGGTTCATGAAGATGCGGCCCATCACGTTCACTACGCCGACCGGGACGCCGTCCCGCGTCCGCGCGGCGTAGTGGCCCCGACCCGGCACGCCGGCGGGATAGTTGCCCGGCCGCAGGAGTCGCGGCTGGTTCTCGATGTACGCCAGCGCCTCCTTCTTGTCCCAGACGTGGTTGCCCGTCGTCATCACCTGCACGCCGTCGTCGAGCAGCGTCTCCCCGATGTCGCGGGTGATGCCATTGCCGCCGGCCGCGTTCTCGACGTTGGCAATCACCAGGTCGACGCCATGGCGGGCCACGAGCCGGGGCAGGGCCAGCCGGGTGATCGTGCGTCCCGGCTTGCCGACGATGTCGCCGACGAAAAGGAGTGTGACCGTCTTGAGCATCCGATGGAATGATCGCACAGGTTGCCTGCCGGCGATTTCGTCCGGTCTCGGCCCGATCGTCGGGATAGTGGGCTTAGCATGAAACACTCATATTTGCTTACTTTTGCATGCTAAGTTTGTGTGCTACAATTCGCCAATGATGAGTGAGCGAGTGCCACTGAAGTGGGGCGACGTCGACGCCCGCGCCATAGTTCCGGTCGAGGATGCGATCGGCGGCGTCGTCATCTACGCCGGTGGCCGACCGGCGTACTACGTGCTGCACGGCGAGTGGTTCGAGGCGCTTCCGGAGCCGCGAGCGGCTGCGCGGGCCGCTCGCGCCGACCCTGGCCGAGCGGATGTCGACCCGGCGGCGGATCTTCGCGTATCCTAGTGACTATGGATGACAAGTCTGATGTTCTCGAGGCGGCGCAGAATGGCGCGGAGGCTGCGGAAGACGACGACGGAGCCGCGCGGCAGCCGGCACCGCCCATCGAGAGCCGTTTTTTGTATGTGGACGTGGCGGCGCAACGCGCGAAGCAGTTGCGGCGAGGCGCTCGGCCGCGGCTTGAAGAGTTTGCCGGCGATACTGGGGTGGACGGTCCGGTGAGACTGCGTCACAAGCTCGAGCGCATTGCCATGCGGGAAGTGGACCGCGGCAAGATTCAATACGAGGTGCCGGACCCGGCGCCGCCGTCGGGGGAGTGATCGTGGCGCCAGACCAGTCGATCATCGGCGGGGCCGTTCAGACTCTCATGGGTCTGGCTGTCTCCACCGGCTTTCTGCTCGCGCTCTTCATCGGTTTCCTGGTCGTTGCCGGTTTCACGAAGTTCCGGAAGACCGGCCGCGGATCGCTCGTGGTTCGCAACCTGGTGGATCAGATGGACGGCGCACACGTCCAGTACCTCTCACCGGATGCGCCGAGCGGGCCGGCGGATCAGTTGCGGACGCCCGAGCTTCTCGAGCAGGCCGGCGGAACGGCCGAGGAAACCGGCGCTTCCCAGGCTGGTCGGTTCTAGCCCAGTTCCAGCCCGGAAACCGTCGCCTTGCGGCTCCGGGCGCCGAAACCGGTTCACGAAACAACCGAGATATCCGGGTGCCGGCTGCTCCCGGCAGCCATGCGTACGCGTGTCCGAGGCGCAGCAGCGTTGCCTCGCCGAAGGCGCGTCCGATGAACTGCAGTCCGATCGGCAGGCGCGCCGCGGTGAGGCCGGCGGGCACGCTGATCGCCGGCAGGCCGGTGAGGTTGGCGCTCACCGTGAACACGTCCCCCAGATACATCGCCAGCGAACTGCATCCTGCAGGTGCTCGCCGAGCTCACCGGAACGCGGGGGCCGGTGTGGTCGGCATCGCGACGACGTCCACGCCGGGACCGGCGTCGTCGAAGGCGCGGTCGTAATCGCGTCGAATCAGACTTCGGACGCGCTGTGCCCGCCGGTAGTACGCGTCGTAGTACCCGGCGCTCAACGCGTAGGTTCCGAGCATGATGCGGCGCTTCACTTCCGCCCCGAATCCGGCGTCGCGCGTCCGGTCGTACATCGCCGCGAGCGGCGAGCGGGCGCCGTCGCCGCCCCCGTCCGCCGCGGCGCGGGCACCGTAGCGAACCCCGTCGTAGCGGGCGAGGTTGGAGCTGGCTTCCGCCGGGGCGACCAGGTAGTAGACCGGCACCGCGTACTCCGCGTGCGGCAGTTCGACGTCGACCAGAGAGACGCCCGCTCCGGCGAGCGCGTCGAGCGCGCGGCGAAAGGCGGCCAGCACCTCGCCGTCGATGCCCGCATCGCCGTGCTCCAGCAACGCGTGCGGCACGCCGACCCGCAATCCTGCGGCGTCTCCGGTGAGCGCCGCAGTATAGTCGTCGACCGGCGCGTCCACGGACGTTGCGTCGCGCGGATCGTGTCCCGCCAGCACTCCCAGCACGAGAGCCGCGTCGGCCACGGTCCGGGCCAGCGGGCCGATCTGGTCGAGCGAGGAGGCGAAGGCCAGCAGTCCGTAGCGCGAGACGCGGCCGTAGGTCGGCTTCAGTCCGACGATCCCGCAGAACGCCGCCGGCTGGCGGATGGAGCCGCCCGTGTCCGATCCGATGGCGACCGGCGCGAGCCCGGCCGCGACCGCGGCGGCGGCGCCGCCGCTCGACCCCCCGGGCGTGCGTTCGGGGTCCCAGGGATTCCGACTCGGTCCGTAAGCGGAGTGCTCGGTCGACGACCCCATCGCGAACTCGTCGCAGTTGGTCTTGCCGACGACGATCGCGCCTGCCTCTCGGAGGCGGCCGGCCACGGTGGCGTCGTAGGGCGGACGAAACCCGGCCAGGATCCGCGAGGCGGCGGTCGTTGGCTGTCCCCGCGTGCAGATGACGTCCTTGATGGTGATCGGCACGCCGAGCAGGGGTCGGTCGCGCCACTCGTCCAGGCGCCTGTCGATCTCGGCCGCGCGGGCGAGCGCCTCGTCCCGGAACACCGTGGTGAACGCGTTCCAGCGCCCGTTGCCGTCCGCGATCCGGTCGAGATGCTGTCGGCAGACCTCGACGGCCGAGCGCCGTCCGGACCGTATTTCGTCCCGAATGGAGGCGGCGGTCCCCGTGTCCGCCGGCCGCGCCGCGCCCGCCATCACCCGAGCACTCGCGGCACGCGGAAGAATCCGCCGGTCTCGGAAGCGTCGGCCGCGACGCCGTCCGGCGCGTTCGCCAGCGTCTCGTCGCGGGCGAGCGACGGCCGCACCGCGTCGGGCCGCCGCGGGCAGTCGGAGCCGCCGGGGTGCCAGGCCTCACCTGCGGCGCTCACGTCGACACCCTGGAGCCGCTCGGCATACTGCAGGATGTCGGCGAGCTGCGGCGTGAACAGTTCGACTTCTTCCGGTGTGAGATCCAGGTGCGCCAGCACGGCTATCCGCTCGACGTCGGCGCGGGTGAGACGGTCGGGCATGGACACGACCCTACCACAGCCGGCGCGGGCTGCGGCCCACGGCACGGCGGCAGAGTCCGTCAGGCATTCCGCGTGGCGCCGGGCGGCGCGCCCGGTTTGCGGCCGTGAGATCATGCCGGGGTGTCGGGTTCCCTTTTCGGTCGCCCACGGGCCGAGGTCGAGGCCGCCCTGCCGGACCGCGAGCCGGTCGACTGCCCGCTGTGCGGCCGTGAGCCGCGACCGTTCGGGGTCGACTTTCAGGGATTGCACCTCGCTCGCTGCGAGGCCTGCGGTCTTCAGTTCCAGCATCCCCGACCGGTGTTCGAGCAGCTCGCCGCCGCCGTCTACACGCCCGGGTACCATCCCGAAGGGCACGAGACCGTCGACAGCAGTCGGGAGCGGACGTTCGCAAGGCAGATGCGCCGGCTGGAACGCTGCGTCCGGCGACGTCCAGCCACCTTGCTCGACGTCGGCTGCGGGGCGGGCGCATTTCTCGGCTATGCCCGGTCGAGGGGGTGGGAGGTGGGCGGTACCGACATCAGCGTCACCCAGGACGCGAGGTGTCACGGTGCGCGGCTCTGGGAGGGGCAACTGCCGGAGATCCGCTTCGCCGGCGCTCGCTTCGACGCCGTCCGCCTGAACCACGTGCTCGAACATACCCCGGACCCCCTCCGGGAGCTGCGCCAGGCGCGGCGTCTGGTTGCCGGCGACGGAGTCCTGCTGATCGGGGTGCCGAACCTCGCCGGCCTCAGCATCCGCCTCAAGAGCCTGCAGAGCCGGCTCGGCCTGAAGCGCAGGCGCTGGAAGCACTACGGCGCGCTGCACCATCTATGGTTCTTCACCCCGCCGACGCTGGCGGCGCTCGTCGAGGCGGCCGGGTTCAGGGTGGCGCACTGGGAGACGCCGGCCGAGGAGCGGCCGCAACGGTCCGGCTGGGTGAGTGCGCGCGTCCGGCGGACGCTGGAGGCGACGCGGATGGGCGGGGTTCTCGATCTCTACGCGCGGCCACGGTAGGCGCGTCCCGTCCGCGCGCGGTCAGTTTGGAGGGGGCGGCATCGCTGTGCCCTGGCGTTCCAAGCGTCGATCAGTGCGTGCCGTAGTCGAGCTCGCCGGCCTCGATCCGCACCGGCAGCCGGTTCTCGCGTGGCGGGAGCGGGCAGGTCGTGTGCGGGTTGAACGCGCACGGCGGGTTGTAGGCGCGGTTGAAGTCGACCGTCGTGCGACCCTCCGCGTCCGGGGCGTCCGCGTACAGGAACCGTGCGGCGGGATAGGTCTCGTTGCCGCTCGTCAGGTCGCGGAAGATGAACCACAGTTGGTCCCCGGAATCGACCGCCGTCATGCGCAACTCCTCGCCGTCCACGGTCAGCGCGACCGAGCCGCTGGTGCGGAACGCCTCCACGTCGCCCAGGATGTTGGGCAGCCGCATCGTTCGCGGCTCGTCGTGCGGGATGTAGCGTCCGGGCACCCGGAAGGACTCGTCGACCGGATACCACCGCAGCCCGGTGAAGCCGCGCCGGACGTCGCTGTCCCGGTCCCGCATGCGAATGGCGAGTCGATCGCCGCTGTAGTGGCCGAACAGCGAGAGCGGGCCGAGGGCGATCGTGGGACGCTCGCGCCCCTCGTAGGGCCAGAGCTGCGCCGCCGCGACCTCGCGGCCGTCGATCGAGAGGGTCTCTCCCTCCGGCGCCCGCACGGCGATCGAATCGTCCCGCAGGCTGAAGACGCCGGCGTGCGCCGGTCCCGTCCGCAGCACGATGTCGTTGAGCGGTGACGAGCCGAAGCTGTTGTCGCCCTCGTTCAGAAAGAAGAGCCCCGCGACGGTCAGCCACCCGTCGTCCGCCTGCAGCCGCTCCTCGCGGTCGGTCCGCCAGGATTCGAGCTCCGCCGCGTAGTCCTGCGCGGCCGGCATCCCGGACGCCATCAGCACCGCGAGGCCGCAAAGGGCGGCTCGCCCCCACCGTCGGATCCCATGTCGCACGGGCCACATCCTTTCACGCGCCATCTCCGGCATCCTAGCCCATCTTTAGCAAGATTCCCGACAATTTTGTAGATTTAGGCGATATTTCGAGGATCGCATCCCCATAACTTGTTGATTCTAAAGGATCTGGTGTTGGCGGTACTGAATGTAGTGCCATAATCGTGTGAGTTGTTGTTGCTTCTGGGGACGTGCACCCGCTATCGTGGGCGTGTGTTCATTCGCCGCACCCAAACCCGGCGGACCGCCGACGGACAGCCCTACTTCTCGCATCGCCTCGTCCACTCCGAGCGCATCGGCAACGCCGTCCGCCAGCGCACCCTGCTCAATCTCGGACGCCACTTCGACATTCCCCAGGCGCAATGGCCGCTGGTCTGCTCCCGCAGCGACGACATCCTGGCCGGCCAGACGCCCCTGGTGGCCGATTGCCCGGCCGCCGTCGAACGCGAAGCGCAGCGCATAGCCGCACAGTTGGTCGCCCGCGGCACACCGGTGCAGGGACCGGCAGCCGGGCCGACAGACGTGCAGCCGGTCGACGTCGACTCGTTGCGCCTGGTCGCCCCCGCAGCGTCGGCGTCGAGCAGGTCGGCCTGTGGGCCCTGGAGCAATTGGGCCTGCCGGCCCTGCTGACCGAGTTGGGCGTCAACGGCGCGTTGCGCACCGCGGCGACCGGCGCCGTCGTCGGACGCCTGGCCCAGCCGGCCTCGGAGCGCGCCACGCACCGCTGGCTGCAGCAACGCAGCGGCCTCGGCGAGTTGCTCGGCGTCGACTTCGAGACCGTCAGCCCGATGCAGCTCTACCGCGCCTCGGATGCGCTGGTGAAGCACCGCGAGGCGATCGAGGCGCATCTGTTCGAGCGGGCCATGGGACTGTTCGACCTGCAGCCGACGGTGACCCTCTACGACCTGACCAACACCTATTTCGAAGGCGAGGCGGGCGCGCAGCCGCAGGCAAAGCGCGGGCACTCGAAAGAGAAGCGCAGCGACTGTCCGCTGCTGACCCTGGGCCTGATGCTCGACGCCAGCGGCTTCGTGCGCCGCTCGCAGGTCTTCGCCGGCAACGTCCGGGAACACCGCACCCTGGCCGGCATGCTGGAGGCACTCGATGCGCCGGCCGGCGCCCTGGTGGTGATGGACCGCGGCGTCGCCACCGAGGCCGCCATCGGGTGGCTGCGCGACAACCGCTACCGCTATCTGGTCGTCAGCCGTGAACGCCACCGGCAGTTCGACGCCGAGGCCGCCGTGGCGGTCCGCACGCAGTCGAACCACACCGTGCATCTGCACAAGGTCGTCTCGACCGACCCCGGCGAGGTCCGCCTGTACTGCTACTCCGAAGAGCGGGCCCACAAGGAGCGGGCCATCGTTGAGCGGGCCGCCGCCCGCTTCGAGGCCGCGCTGACCACGCTCAACGAGGGGCTGGCGCGCCCCCGCGCCCACAAGCGCCTCGGACAGGTCTGGCAGCGCATTGGGCGACTGAGAGCCAAGCATACCCGCGTCGCCAAGCACTACCAGATCGAGGTCACCCCCGACCAGACCGGCGAGAAGGCCGCCGCCGTCACCTGGACCCGTCGCCCCCAGGACGGCTCGATGGCCACCCATCCGGGCGTCTACTGCCTGCGCAGCAGCGAGACCGACTGGGACGAAGACGCCTTGTGGCGCACCTACACCACCCTCACCGACGTCGAAGCCGTCTTCCGCGCACTGAAGTCCGAACTCGGCCTGCGCCCCATCTACCACCACAAGCCGCAGCGGGCCGATGGCCACCTGTTCATCACCGTCATCGCCTACCAGCTCGTGCAGGTCATCCGCACCCGGCTGCGAGCCCACGGCGAACACGCCAGTTGGACCACCCTGCGCCGCATCCTCGAAGGCCAGCAGCGCGTCACCGCCACCTTCCGGCGCCCCGACGGGCGCACCCTGCACGTGCGCACCGCCACGCAGGCCGAACCCGAACAGCGGGCCATCTACGACGCGCTCGGCGTCGACCCGCAACCGGGAGGCGTCCGCAAGACAACCATCTGACCGACCCATTTCCCGGTTTGCGCAGGTTTGTAGTGCCACTCGAGCGCTTTTGTCGCTGTAAGTTGCTGATTCCGCGTTGCTTAGTACTGCGGCTGTTAAACTTGGGCTAGCATTCCTGGCATGTGCGGGCGCGGTGTCAGCCGCGCCGTTCGTCGCGGAAGCGCTTCAGGATCGCGAGGTTCTCGAGGTCCAGCGGATCGGGGCCGGGGTCCGACGCCGGCCGCCCGCCCGCCTTCGGCGTCTCGAGCACCATCGGCAGATGGCGGAACCGTTCGTCCTGGACCAGGCGGCGGAACGGCTCGACCCCGAGGCAGCCCCGGCCGATCCCGGCGTGCCGGTCGACGCGGCTGCCGAGCGGCTTCTGCGAGTCGTTGAGGTGGAAGACGGTGAGGCGGTCGAACCCCAGCACCGCGTCGAACTCCTCGAACACCCGCTCGTAGCCCGCCTCGGAGACCAGGTCGTAGCCGGCCGCGAGCATATGGCAGGTGTCGAGGCAGATGGCGACCCTGGAGGAGTCGTCCAGGAGGTCGATCATCGCGCGCAACTGCTCGAAGCGGTGGCCGAGCATGGTGCCCTGTCCGGCCGTCTGCTCCAGCAGCAGCAGCGTGTCGCCGGTCTGCTGCGCCTGCGCCTCCGCGATGCCGTCGGCGATCCAGCGGATGCCGTCCGCCTCGGTGGCGCTGGTGTGGGCGCCGGGATGCAGCACCACGCCGAGCAGGCCGAGCCGGTCGCCGCGGTCCAGCTCGTCGGCCAGAGCCGCTATGGAGCGCTGGCGCAGCTTCGGGTCCGCGGCGGCGAGGTTGATGAGGTAGCTGGTGTGCGCGACGATTTGTCCCACCGGGCTCCGTGCCGCCTGCGCGCGGAACGTCTCCACCTCGGTGTCGCCGAGCGGCCTGCCGCGCCACTGGTTGGAGTTCTTCGTGAATATCTGCAGCGCCTCGCAGCCGGTCGCTTCCGCGCGTTCGAGGGCGCGCGGCGTCCCCCCGGCAATCGACATGTGCGCGCCGAGTCGGGGCCCGGTCATCGTTCCGGAACGGCGCTGCGGGCGCCGGCTTGCGCCGCGGGTCGTTGGTGAAGGATCATTGGCGGTTCGCCTGTCACGGCGGCGTACCGCCGTGAGTGGTCCGGCGTGACTCGTGCCGCCCGGTCATCCGTGGCGTCGGCGATCCGCGCGTCGGCAAGGACGAGCGAACGGCGCCAGAGAGGATACCGCAGCTACAGCAAGAGTCTCATCCATGAGCACCAATTCATTCGGAACCCGTCAGTCCCTGCCGGCCGGCGACGGCACGACCGTCGACGTCTACAACCTGCGCGCGCTCGAGGCGGCGGGCTATCCCGGCGTGGGCCGCCTGCCGTACTCGTTGAAGATCCTGCTGGAGAACATGCTCCGGCGGGAGGACGGCCGCGCCGTCACCGCCGACGACATCGAGGCGCTCGCCCGCTGGACCCCCGGGGTCAGCAAGGAGATCGCGTTCATGCCGGCCCGCGTCCTCCTGCAGGACTTCACCGGGGTGCCGGCGGTGGTCGACCTGGCCGCGATGCGGGAGGGCGTGGTGCGCCTCGGTGGCGACCCGGGCCGCGTGAACCCGCTGCAGCCGGCCGAGCTGGTCATCGACCACTCCGTGCAGGTCGATCACTTCGGGACCGCCAACGCGTTCGAGCTGAACGCGCAGCTCGAGTTCGCGCGCAACCGCGAGCGGTACGCCTTCCTCAAGTGGGGGCAGGACGCGTTCCGCAACTTCAAGGTGGTGCCGCCCGACACCGGCATCGTCCACCAGGTGAACATCGAGTACCTGGCGCGGGTGGTCTGCCGCGACACGTCGAACGGGAGCGTCGTGGCCTACCCGGACACGCTGGTCGGCACCGACTCGCACACCACCATGGTGAACGGCCTCGGCGTGGTCGGCTGGGGCGTCGGCGGCATCGAGGCCGAGGCGGCGATGCTGGGGCAGCCGATCTCGATGCTCATCCCGGACGTGATCGGCTTCCGGCTGGTCGGGGAGTTGCCTGAGGGCACGACCGCGACCGACCTCGTGCTGACCATCACCGAGCGGCTCCGCCAGTACGGCGTCGTCGGGAAGTTCGTCGAGTTCTTCGGACCGGGGCTCGGGTCGCTGACGGTGGCCGACCGGGCGACGCTCGGCAACATGTCGCCGGAGTACGGCTCCACCGTGGCAATCTGCCCGATTGATCGGATGACGCTCGACTACCTCGCGCTGACCGGGCGGGACCGGGGGCAGGTGGATCTCGTCGAGGCGTACGCCAAGACGCAGGGCCTGTTCGCCTCCAACGCCGACAACCCGGTGTACACCGGCGTGGCCGAGCTCGACCTGGCGACGGTGGAGCCGAGCATCGCCGGGCCCAAGCGTCCCCAGGACCGGGTGCCGCTGCACCGGGCGAAGTCGGCGTTCGTATCCGCGCTCGGGGATCTCGGCGGCGGCCGGGAGCGGCCCGCTGCCGGTGCCGGCGCTCCCGCAGGCGAGGGCGCGGACATGGGCGCAGACGTGGGGGCGGCACTCGAGGACGGCGCGGTGGTCATCGCCGCGATCACGAGCTGCACGAACACCTCGAATCCGAGCGTCATGATCGCGGCGGGGCTGCTTGCGCAGAAGGCGGCGGCGCGCGGGCTGCGTCCGAAGCCCTGGGTCAAGACCAGCCTCGCGCCTGGTTCTCTGGTCGTCACCGAGTACCTGCGGGCCGCCGGCCTGCTCGATCCGCTCGAGGAGCTCGGTTTCAACCTGGTCGGCTACGGTTGCACCACCTGCATCGGCAACAGCGGGCCGCTGCCCGCGGCGGTGGCCGCGGCCGTCAAGGAGCGCGACCTCGTGGTGTCGTCGGTGCTCAGCGGCAACCGCAACTTCGAGGGCCGGGTGCAGCCGCTCGTCCGCGCCAACTATCTCGCCTCCCCGCCGCTGGTCGTCGCGTACGCGCTGGCCGGTTGGATGACGACCGACCTGACGACCGAGCCGCTGGGACAGGACCGGGACGGCAACGACGTACACCTGGCGGACGTCTGGCCGTCGGCCGCCGAGGTGCAGCGGGCGATGGCGGCGGCGGTCCGCACCGACCAGTTCACCGACAAGTACGCGCAGGTCTTCGACGGCGACGACCGCTGGCGGGGGCTGCCGGCCCCGGCCGGCGACCGGTTCCGCTGGATGGACGACTCGACCTACGTGCGGCGCCCGCCGTTCTTCGACACGCTCGCGCCATCGCCCGCGCCAACGGCCGACGTCGCCGGGGCGCGCGTGCTCGCCCTGCTCGGCGACAGCGTCACCACCGACCACATCTCGCCAGCGGGGTCCATCCCGCCCGACGGGCCGGCCGGGCGGTATCTCATCGCCAACGGCGTCGACCCCAAGGACTTCAACTCCTTCGGCAGCCGCCGTGGGAATCACGAGGTGATGATGCGCGGCACCTTCGCCAACATCCGGCTGCGCAACCGGCTGGCGCCGGGTACCGAGGGGGGCTGGACCCGGCATCAGCCGGACGGCGAGCAGATGGCGATCTACGACGCGGCGATGCGCTACAAGGAGGCAGGCACCCCGCTCGTGGTTCTGGCCGGGGCGGAGTACGGCTCGGGCTCCTCCCGCGACTGGGCCGCCAAGGGGACCATGCTGCTCGGCGTGCGTGCGGTCATCGCGACGAGCTTCGAGCGCATTCACCGCAGCAACCTGGTCTTCATGGGCGTGCTTCCGCTCGTCTTCAAGGACGGCGACGACGTCCACAGCCTCGGATTGACGGGGGAGGAGTCGTTCGATCTGACGGGGATCGCCGAGGGGCTGGCCCCGCGCAGCGACGTGCAGGTGCGGGCGACCCGTCCCGACGGAACGGTGGTCGAGTTCGCGGTGACCGCGCGCATCGATACGCCGGACGAGCTCGACTACTACCACCACGGCGGTATCCTGCCGTACGTGCTGCGGCAGATCGCCGCCGCGTAGACAGCGGTGGGCGAAGATACGATGATGATGACTGTGACTGCCGAGCCCGCCGGCGGCTGGGTGGAGGACGGCAGGAGGCCCAGGGAGGACGCCGTGGGGAGAGCAACAGATCCAATCGTGCGTCATCTTTCGAGCAGTGAAGCCGGCAACATCAGGGAGCTCGCCGAGCGCATCTACGCGAACCGCGAGTACTTCGTGATAGAGACCGAACTCTTGCCTGTCGCCCTGATCGCCCGCGACGATCTCGATGACTATCTCGATTGGCGCGATGATCGCATCCAGGATCTGGACGCCGAGGAGGAGTCGGCCGACCTTCGTCGCGTGTCGATCAGCGAAGTCGGCGACCTCGGCGAGATCGCCAGGCGTATGCGCACGAACAACGAGTGCTTCGTGTTGGAAAAGGACGGAGTCCTGCCTGTTGCCTTCATCGATCCCATCGATCTCGACAACTATCTGGACTGGCGCAAGGAACTCATGGAGGCACTCGCCGAGAGCGAGCAGGATGCCCGAGAGGGCAGGACCCGACCGGCTGAAGCGCTGCTCGCGGAGCTGACACAGAAAGACTGATGCCGTCCTTCAAAGTGGAGACTACGAAGTCGTTCGACAAGCGTGTTCGAGGGTACGCGAGCCAGCACGCGAATGTCAGGGCCGTATATGCGGACATGCTTCCAGTGCTGAGGGAGGATCCGTACAACAGCAGCCGTTCACATCCCATCTGTAAAGTCTGGGATTACCATCGCTACAGCAAGCGGCGCTGGCGCTTCTTCTACAGCATTGAGGGTTGCGTGGTAATGCTGAAGGACTGCAAGTTGAGGAACGAGCGTACCTACCGCCAGCAAGGGTGACGATGACGACTACAGCGCTTGGCGAGCCCGCCCCTGTTGCGCCCGCGCAGATCGAGTGGAACCTGGTCGAGCTCTACGACAACCTGGACGCTTGGCGGGCGGACAAGGCGCGCCTCGAACAGGCGGTGGAGGGGCTGGCGCGGTTCAAGGGCCGGCTCGGCGAAAACGCCGGGCTGCTCTCGGAGGCGCTCGACGCCATCAGCACCACGGAGAAGGACCTGGTCCGGCTCTACGTGTTCGCGTTCCTGAAGGCGGACGAGGACAGGCGGGTAGCCGAGGCGCAGGAGCGCCGCGGCGAGGCGATGCTCCTGCTGGCCGCGTTCGAGGAGGCGACCAGCTTCGTCTCGCCGGAGCTGCTGCGGGTCGGCTCGGTGACCATCGAGGGCTATCTGGACGCGAAGCCGCGGCTCGCCCGGCACGCCTTCAACGTGCGCAACATCCTGCGCAAGGAGCCGCACACGCTCTCGGACGAAGCCGAGGCGGTCATCGCGGGCACGAGCGCCATGCGGCAGGGTCCGGAGCGCGTGTTCGCGATGCTCACCAGCTCGGACATTCCGTTTCCGACCATCAGCCTCTCCACCGGCGAGGAGGTGCGTCTGGATCAGGCGGCCTACGGCAAGCACCGCGCCTCCCGCGAGCGCGCAGACCGGAAGCTGGTCTTCGATGTGTTCTGGAAGACCTGGAAGGGCTACGCGGCGACGCTGGGCCAAACTCTTGACACCCACGTGAAGGCGCACGTGTTCGAGGCCCGGTCCCGGCGCTACGACAGCGCGCTCGACGCGGCGTTGGCCGGACCGAACATCCCGGCGGGCGTCTATCGGACGCTCGTCGCCGCGGCCAACCGGCATCTCCCCTCCCTGCACCGCTATTTCGGGCTGCGCCGGAGGATGCTCGGCCTCGACGAGCTGCGCTACTACGACGTCTATCCCTCGCTCGTGGCGCCGGCGCGGTCTTTCGATCTCGACGAGGCGAAGGCCCTGGCCACTGCCGCCGCCGCACCGCTCGGCGACGAGTACGTGTCCCTGCTGGGCGAGGGACTCGCGGGCGACTGGATGCACGTCTATCCGCAGGAGGGCAAGGCGCCCGGCGCGTACATGTACGGCGCCGTCTACGACGGGCACCCCTATCTGCTGCTGAACTACAACGGCGAGTACGACGACGTCACGACCCTGGTGCACGAGTGGGGCCACGCCATGCACACGGTGCTGGCCAAGCAGCAGAATCCCTACGAGACGGCCGGCTACGCGACGTTCACCGCCGAGATCGCGTCCATCACCAACGAGATCCTGTTACAGGAGCACTTGCTCGCGCGGGATCTCTCGGACCGCGAACGCCTCTTCTACCTGGGGACGGCACTAGAGGCGGTTCGCGCCACGTTCTTTCGCCAAGTCATGTTCGCGGAGTTCGAGCTGGGGATGCACGATCTGGCCGAGCAGGGCGAGGCGCTGTCGGGCGAGAAGCTGAGCGAGCGCTACGAGCGGCTCGTGCGCCGGTACCACGGCTCGGACGACGGCGTGCTGGACTTCGACTCCGCCTACGCCGTCGAGTGGGCGTTCATCCCGCACTTCTACAGCAACTTCTACGTCTTTCAGTACGCCACGTCGATAGCCGGCGCCGCCCTGTTCGCCGAGCGGCTGCTGGGCGGAGACGCGCAGGCGTGCGACGACTACCTCGCCGTGCTGCGGGCCGGCGGATCGGGGTACGCCTACGAGCTGCTCCGCGATTGCGGCATCGACCTGGCGACCGATGCGCCCTACGACGCCCTGATCGCCCGGATGAATCGGGTGATGGACGAGATCGAGGCGATTCTCGACCGGCAGGTGGCGTAGATTCCGCCGGAGCGGCGCCTGACCGGCGTGTCCGTCCCCGTCCTGATGACGGTGACCATCGGCCGCGAGCGTTGCGGACCGAGCGCGTGCGCGTGGTGGCCGGCACGGTTCGCGACCGATCCTCGTTGCGCGGGTAGGGCGTGGCGCGCGACAATCGCCGCGTGAGCGCCATCCTGCCGGTCAACCTGGGCGACCTGCTCGACTGTCGCGGTGTGGAGTCCGCGCGCGTCGAGTTCAAGTCCGGTTGGGACCCGCAGACCACCGGGTACCAGGCGCTCAAGACGATCTGCGCGTTCGCGAACGACTACCACAACCTCAACGGCGGATACGTCGTGCTCGGGGTCGCCGAGGAGCATGGCCGAGGCGTCATGCCCCCGGCCGGCCTGACCGCCGCCGGGATCGCCGCGGCGGGGAAGTGGATTCGCGGCCACTGCAACCGTCTCGATCCGCCCTACCAGCCGGTCGTGTCGCCGGAGGTCGTCGCCGGCCGCCACATCCTCGTGCTCTGGGCGCCGGCGAGCGACGTGAAGCCGCACTCGGCGCCCGACGGGCCGCGGGGGACGGCGAAGTACTGGATTCGCCTCGGTGCGGAGACGGTCGACGCGCAGGCCAACGGATTGCTGTCGCAGCTCATGGCGCAGACCGCACGCGTGCCGTGGGACGACCGGCGGGCGTTCGATGCGCGGATCGAGGATCTGCGCGAGGCGGCCGTCCGCGAATTCCTTCATGAGGTGGGCAGCGGCCTCGTCGACGAGCCGTCGGCCGGCGAAGTCTACCGCCGCATGCGGCTGACGGTGCGCGCCAACGGCTTCAAGTTGCCCCGGAACATTGCGCTGCTGCTCTTTACCGACGATCCGGAGCGCTGGTTTCCGGGCGCCCGGATCGACGTCGTCCTGTTTCCCGACGGTCCCGCCGGAGACACCCTCCGTGAGCGGGTCTTCCGCGG
Organism: Vicinamibacterales bacterium; assembly: GCA_965222905.1. Classification (GTDB taxonomy): domain Bacteria; phylum Acidobacteriota; class Vicinamibacteria; order Vicinamibacterales; family UBA8438; genus WTFV01. The sequence goes on from OZ244976.1 coordinate 3,658,866, forward strand.
TGGCCTGGCCACCCAGTTGCGCGGCAGTCTCAGGTACCTGGAGAGCCTTCTGCAGACCGAGATCAGGAAGGTCTCCGGTCGTGTGCGGTCGCTCTCGTGGACGAACTATCCGCTTCGCGCAATCCGCGAGGCGCTCGTCAATGCCCTCTATCACCGAAGCTATCAGCCGGATGCAGCGGAGCCGACGAAGGTCTACTGCTATCCCGACAGGATCGACATCACCAGTTACCCCGGTCCGGTGCCCGGGATCGAACCGGGCCACTTCCTGCCGGGAGCCGCGGTGCCGGCCATGCCGGCGCGCAACCGACGCATCGGCGAGTTCCTTGCGGAGCTGAAGCTGGCCGAACGGCGCCTGACCGGCGTCGCGAAGATCTTCGAGGCGATGGCGAGGAACGGCTCACCGCCGCCCCGTTTCGACTTCGACGAGGGAAGGACCTGGTTCCGCACGACGCTGCCCGTGCACCCGGGGCACGGCGCGGCGTTGTAATGCGGGGACCGACGCCAATCCAGGGAGGCAGTACATGCGACCAGCAACATGGCGGCGTCTTCATGGCGCTCTGCTCGGCGTGATCGTCGCGGCAGTGCTCGGTGTTCCGGGCCCGACCGAGGCCCGCGTGGTCCGGATCGAGATCGAGCGGGTCGAATCCCCGACGTTCGAGGGGCGTTCGTTCGGCGACGTGGGACCGTACGAGAAGCTCGTCGGGCGTATCTTCGGGGAGGTCGATCCGGACGCCCCGGGGAACGCCGTCATCGCCGACGTCGAGCTGGCCCCGCGGAACGCCCGCGGCATGGTGGAGTACGTCGCCGACCTCCTCATCCTCATGCCGGTCGACGTGTCGAAGGGGAACGGGCGCGTCTTCTACGAGGTCAACAACCGGGGCCGGGTGCTCTCGCTGGGCCAGATGAACGACGCCCGCTCGGGCGGGAACGATCCGTCCGCCGCCGCCGACGCCGGCAACGGGTTCCTGATGCGGCGCGGCTACACCTTCGTGTCGAGCGGCTGGGACGCAACGGCGGCGCCCGACGGCACTCGGCTGCGGATCGCGGTACCGGTTGCCGTCAACCCGGACGGATCGCCCGTCGAAGGTCCGGCGCTGGAGGAGTTCGTCGTCGACAACGACTCCACGCTGACCGGTTCCCTCACCTATCCGGCCGCGAGCCTGGACACCACGCGGGCGAGTCTGACGGTGCGCGCCCGCTACACGGATTCGCCGGCGCCGATGGATCCCGGCGGGTGGGAGTACATCGACGCCCGCACGATCCGGCTGCGCCCGCCTGGAACGGCGTTCGAGCAGGGTCGCCTGTACGAGCTTGCCTACCCGGCCCGCGATCCGCGGGTCGCCGGACTCGGCTTCGCGGCGGTGCGCGACGTCGCCGCGTTCCTGCGACATGCCGCCTCGGACGACGACGGCGCGCCGAATCCGCTGGCGGATCGGGTCGAACGGATTCTGGCGATGGGCATCTCGCAGGCGGCCCGCTTCCTGCGCGACTTCGTGCACCTCGGCTTCAACGCCGACGAGAGCGGCCGGCAGGTGTTCGACGGCGTGCTGAACTGGATCGGCGGCGCCAGCGGCGGCTTCTTCAACTACCGTTTCGCCCAGCCGTTCCGCACCCACCGGCAGCACATCGCGCGCTGGTTCCCTGAGCGCGAGTTCCCGTTCGCCAATCACCTGTTGACCGATCCGGTGACCCGGCGCAGCGACGGACGGCTGGAACGCTGCCGGGCGAATGGGACCTGTCCCCGGTTGATGGAGGCCAACTCCGCCAACGAATACTGGGTGAAGGGGGCGTCGCTGCTGCACACCGACCTCCAGGGCGACGATCTACCCGACCCGCCCGAGGTCCGGTTCTACCTGTTCTCGAGCCTGCCGCACGCGGCCGGCATCGGTTCCAGCGGGCTCGGCATCTGTCAGCACCCGCGGAACCCGCTGGTGGCCAACGCGGGCCTGCGGGCCTTGCTCGCGGCGCTCGACGAGTGGGTCGCGACGGGAGTCGAGCCGCCGGCAAGTCGGGTGCCGCGCCGCGCCGACGGATCGCTGACGATTCCGCTGCCGCGCGAGATGGTCGGTTTTCCGAGCATCCCGGGCGTGCGCTACTCCGGGCTGATGAGCACCGGCGACCTGTTCGACTACGGTCCCGACTTCGATGAAGGCGTCCTGACCACCCTGCCCCCGCTGTCCGGCGGATCGCCGTATCCGGTCTTCGTGCCGCGCACCGATGCCGACGGAAACGATCTGGCCGGCATCCGGCTGCCGGCGGTCGCCGTTCCGCGGGCCACGTTCACGGGTTGGGGGCTGCGTGCGGAGGCGTTCGGCGGGCCGGACCTGTGCGACGCGGCGGGCCAGCAGATCGACTTCGCCGCCACGCGGGACGAGCGGCTCGCCGGAGGGGATCCGCGGCCATCGCTGGAGGAGCGTTATCCCGGACCGCGGGTGTACCTGGACGCGGTCACGGCGGCGGCGCAGGAGCTGGTGGGTGAGCGGCTGTTGCTCGACGAGGATGTGGAACGCATCGTCGAGGAGGCTGGGGCGGTTACCGCCGAGCGGTAGCCGCAACGCCACGCGAGGGCTGTAGAATGAACCGTTTCCGTCTGGCGAGAAACTGCCGAGGAGGTGAATCATGAGTCGTCAAGTGCTCGCAGGCCTGCTGACCGTGCTGGCGATCGTCGCGTTCGTGCCCGCGGTGGGCGCGCAGACCGACGCTTCGATGGAGGCGCCGCGCACGCCGTGGGGCGCGCCGGACCTGCAGGGGGTCTGGGACTTCCGCAGCCTCACCCCGATGGAGCGTCCCGAGGAGCTCGCCGAGAGCGAGACGTTCTCCGCCGAGCAGGCGGCGGAATTCGCCGAGGAGACCATCCGGCGCCGCAGCCGCGACAACGACACCTCGGACCGCGTGGTGCCCTACAACGACTTCTGGTTCGACGAGGGGACCGCGGTCACGACCGAGCGGACGTCACTGGTGGTCGATCCCCCCGACGGCCGGATTCCCGCGCTGACGCAGGAGGCCATCGACCGGCAGGCGGCGGTGGAGGAGGCGCGGTCCGGCGTGGGCGGCCACGAGCCGACCCCCGGCGGCTTCGTGGAGGACCTCGGTCCCGGCGGGCTGCAGGTCCGTTGCATCCTCGGCTTCAACTCGGGCCCGCCGATGGCGCCGAGCGCGTACAACAACAACGTGCAGGTGTTCCAGACCGAGGACACGGTGGTGCTGTTCGCCGAGATGAACCACAACCCCCGCGTCGTCTTCCTGGACGGACGGGACCATCTCGACGCCGGCATCCGGCAGTGGACTGGTGACTCGCGCGGCCACTGGGAGGGCGACACGCTGGTCGTGGAGACCACCAACTTCCTGCGCGAGACGAACTTCATGCGGGGGGCGACGACGCCCAATCTCACCCTGATCGAGCACTTCACCCGCGTCGACGCCGACACGCTGCAGTACGACGTGACCGTCGACGACCCGACCGTGTGGACGCGGCCGTGGACCTACTCGGTTCCGATGCGGAAGAACGCGGAGCCGGTGTACGAGTACGCGTGTCACGAGGGCAACTACGGCCTCTACAACATCCTCGCCGGCGCGGTGGCGGGGGGCTCGAACTAGGAACCCGCTCACACCGTTCGGTTTTCCGGTCCTTCTCCACCCGGTGGGGGAGGGCCGGAACGCGGTATGCGCTCCCCCGCTCCCCGCCCGCCGAGACCGGCAAGGCGCAGCCGGGACATGACCCGTCTGCGTCACGCGTCGACGCCCAGCAGCGTCTCGACGAGGTCGGCCCGCCGGAAGGTCGCCGACAGCCGTTGCAGCGTTCGCTCCCTGCCCCTGAACAACGGGTCGAGCGCGTCGCCGATTCGCGTCTGGGCACGAGCGAGATAGACGTCCGACTTCCCGTGCACCAGTTCGCGTGCGTCACCGAAACTGCGGTGGTCGAGCCGACCGAGAGTCATGCCCATCTCTTGCAGCAGAGAGCGCCCCATCAGCATGGCGATGAAGCGCGAACCGTACGCCAGAAAATCGGGCGCATCATCCGGGGGGCGCTTGCGGTGGTTCTCGGCATGCCGGTGCAACAGAGCGGCGATGATCGCCTGTGCCCCGTTCAGATGGGCCGTGAAGATCGTGCTGTACAGGGCACCAAAGTGTTGCCGGCTTCTGAATCTCGCCTGGTGCGGTTTCTCGCGCCAGATGGCCAGCACCGCCTCCGCGACGACGGCGCTCGTGAATTCGTCGGATGAGACGGGTCCGTCTTCGCGTTTGGCGCGGTACCTGTATCCCAATTCGGAGATCGACTGCCCGAGGGCCTGCTGACGCGCATCGTTCGCTTTCAGATCCCGCAGGTCGACCGGGTTCTGGCTGTTCGTGGCGAAAGTGATCGCTTCCACCAGCTCGGCGTCGTTCTGCTCGAGTTCGTATATCCGGACGAGCACCTCCGCGGCGCCGATCTCGGGACCGATTTCCCGCGCCATCTGCTGGACGGTGCGTGCCGTCTGTCCACCGTTGACGATTTGCAGGTCGCTCACCTGCACGCTCCAGTTTTCTCTCTGCAGCGCGTTGTGGCGGAATTGCGAGCAGGTGATCGTGATCCCGTTGTTGTAGAAGTAGAAATTGGACCGCTGATTCTGCGCCCGCAAAGTGGCCGCGACCGCCTCGTTCACCCGATTGCCGGCCAACCCCAGGTAGCGGCGGATGTTCTTCTCGAACAGCCGGTTGTCGTACTCGTCGGTCAGCCGGGCGAGTTCGGCGACCGAGATGCGTCCCGTCAGTGCACGCCGAAAGTCGAATGTCTCGACAATGGCGGCGCCGATGAGCTTCAGGTCGGCGTTGATCGGCTTGCGCGCCTGCAACAGAGCGAGGAGCTCCTCGGAGCCGATGTGGCGCCACTCCACCTGCTCTCCGAAGCTCGGTGCAGCATTCTCGATTCGTTGCTGTCCCTGTGCCGTCCAACGAGCTCCGTTGTTCGTTGCAACCGCGGTAACGCGTGGAATCGCGCCGTCCCTGACGAACGAACGGACGTCTTCGATCCTCTCGTTCAGACGTCTGTTCAATCGCACCGGCCGCGCGGGGTCGAAGAGAGCGCCGATGGCGTCGATCATGCCGGCGACGCCGTTTTCGGGAAACGCGGAAACGCCGCTGAGATCCGTCTTGTATTTTCCCTGTATCAGGGTGACGTGAAGCTCGCCGTCGTCCGGCGGCTCGAAGTACAGCGCATCGATTCCGAAGTCGTTGCCTCCGTCGACGATTCCGTCGATCGTCTGCTCGTCGGTCAGGTCGAAAGCGGTCTTGGCGACGAGAAACAGGAATGCGATCGAGCGTCTCCTGGGTTCGTCGGCGCCCAGCCGAAGTTCGTTGTCGAAAGCGTCCGAGTGCCTCTCGACAATGCCGGACACCTGCTGGTCGATGATCTGTGCCGCGAGCGACATCGCCCTATTGTCCGCCCCTTGATGTTTCTCGTCCAGACGCCGCCGCAATCGCCGGTGGATTTCCAGCCCTTCCTGGCTCTGCTCGACAGCGGCGGCGCGAAGCGGCGGTGCGACGTGGAACGATGATGTCGGCGTTCGTGGAAGCCGGTCCAGACGCGTGCTCGCCGAGCCCGCGGCGTTGGATGTCTCCTCGGATGGGTTGCCGCCGCTGCCGTCCTGCGGCGCGTCGTTCTCCGGCAGGGACGGCAGCGGCCGCTCCGGGTCCGGGAGGCCGGCGCGTTCACGAGACGGATGGCCGAGATCGGCATAGCGTGTATCACTTCGTCAAGCGGCACGCCGATCGAGAGCGCGTACGTTCTGAAAGCATCGAAAAATGATACTTTGTCATTGTGGAAGCAGACCGACCTCGACCCAGAGCCAGGATTGTCGTCGACGATCTCGCTGCGGCCGGTCGCTACCATTTCACCGCGGAAGAGATGCGATCCGCGCTCGGCGTGTCCAGCGCGGCGTCGAAGCTCGCGCTGGGGCGGCTGATCAAGCAGAGAAAGGTCGCCAGTCCTGCCCGCGGATTCTACGTCATCGTGCCGCCCGAGTACCGAAGTCTGGGCTGTCTACCGGCCGACCAGTTCATCCCGGCGTTGATGGAGTATCGGAAGCTCCGTTACTATGCGGCGCTGCTGTCAGCCGCGCAGTACCATGGCGCCGCGCATCATCGGCCCCAGGAGTTCCAGGTAGCCGTCGCCGGCAACCGCCAGCCGATTTCTTGCGGGTTCGTGCGGGCGTCGTTCATCGCGCGTCGGCGCATCATCGCAGTGCCGCTGCAGCGTTTCAACACGCCGCGCGGGACCATCCTGGTTTCGAGTCCGGAGGCGACCGCGGTCGATCTCGTGGGCTACGAGCGCCGTGCCGGGGGCCTGGATCACGTGGCGACCGTGCTCTCCGAGCTTGCGGAACATCTCGAACCCGAGCGGCTGCTGGCTGCGGCACAGACGGCGCCTGTCCCGTGGGCGCAACGGCTCGGCTATCTCCTCGAATTGCTCGGCGCCGAGGAAAGGGTGACTCCTCTGAAGACTCACGTCCAGCGGAACGCGCGGCAAATCGCCACGCTCCTTCCGGCTGCCGGTCACGAGCACGCGCCGCGTTCCGACGACTGGCGGCTGCGGATCAACGCTGACGTCGAGCCGGACTCGTGATTCCCCGCGACTACGTCACCGCTTGGCGGACACGTGCGCCCTGGGTGCAGGATGCTCAGGTCGAGCAGGACTTGGTTCTGAGCCGGGCGCTGGTCGAGATTTTCTCGCATCCGGTCTTGGCGGAAGGGCTCGCGATGCGCGGCGGCACTGCGATCTACAAGCTCTATCTACAGCCTGCGGCGCGTTATTCGGAAGACATCGACCTGGTACAGATTGAGGCTGGTCCGGCTGGTCCGTTGATGGATGCCCTGCGCGAGACACTGAATCCCTGGTTGGGCACGCCCAGGTGGAGGCAGACTGAAGGACGAGTGACTTTCGTGTATCGCTTCGATTCCGAGGACATGCCGCCCCTCCCACTTCGCTTGAAGGTGGAGATCAATACTCGTGAGCACTTCTCCGTGTTCGGACTCACCGAAGTCCCATTCGCAGTGGAATCGCGCTGGTTCGTCGGTGATGCCGATGTCGTCACCTACGCACTGGACGAGCTTCTCGGCACGAAGCTCCGCGCGCTCTACCAGCGGAGGAAAGGCCGGGACCTCTTCGACTTGGCCACGGCACTCGAAGACGAAAGAACGGATCCCGAGCGAATCATCGCAGCGTTCCAACAGTACATGGACCACGGACATCATCACGTGACGCGCGCATTGTTCGAGCGCAACGTTGCCGGCAAGTTGTCGGATCCGCAGTTCGGTGCCGATATCGGACCGTTGCTCTCGCATGGCTATCGTTGGGATATGGACCAGGAGGCCACGACTATCCTGGAGCGTCTCGCCGCGCTTCTGCCAAGTGAGCCTTGGAATACGAAGGAATGAGCCCTGGCTATGGCATCATGCGCGTACCCGATTGAAAAGATAGTCAACCCGATCTGCGTTCAATTCCCATTCGGCAAGGCACTCAACAGCGCGGCTTTTGACGGCGAGTGTCTGAATGTCTTGACGCGAGAGAAGGAACACCTTCGTTTTGTCGAGACTTGCATCGCTGATTCTCTTCCCATGAAGTGCGACGAGAGCCAAGAGGTGATAGCGATCAGGCAACTTGCGAAAGCTGACGCGATTCTGGGAGGTTGTCTTGACCTGGACGGCCTTGAACACGTATCCCTTGACCGCAATGAGGTCGTTGCCGGAGTCCTTCAGCGGTGGCGCAGCTTGAACCCCGCATTGAAAAAGCCGTAGTTGGACCAGCAGTTCGCCAAAAGTGCCGATGATCGTTTCACTTTCGAGTTCGTTCATTTGAAGTGTTCGGAGCCTTCCTGCCCGCCTCGCTTCATTGGGAATCAGTGGTTACCAACCTACTACGTAACCATATACCACCAAGGCGAGCACGCCAGACCAGAATAACCAGTCCCTGGGTGCCGCCGGCCACCTCATTCCGCACGCAACCATGCCGAAGAAAAGCAACCACACAAGGACGAGATCTGGAAAGTGGGCTAGTTCCATGGAGAAGATGACAGCTACGGCGGATGGAACACCGAGCGAATAGGTCAACGCAGTAGGCAATGGGTGCTCCGCATCCACGCCGTCGGTCGGTTCGTCCGGTTTCGGCTCGGTCGTCTCCCGCCGTGGCTGTGCCGTCGCTCGCGGCCGTGGCTGCTCTGGCCGTGCCGGTGCCGGTGCCGGTTTGTGTTCACGCTGAAGCACGTCGTATGCGGCCTGAATCCTCTTGAATACCCACTCAGCAGTAGGATCTCCTCGGTTCTTGTCCGGGTGGTGCATCTTTGCCAGTTGACGGTACCGCGCCTTGATCTGCGCGGTGGTTGCACCGTGCTTCAGCCCCAAGACTTCGTATGGATTATCCATCATATTCCTCACACCGTGGTCGCCCCGGGCCGGACGGCGCCCGGACCCGTGTCCGAGGTCACCGCGGCAAGCACCTCGAGCGGTCGTCCGGCCTCTCCTCAGTTTGTCATCTTTGGATGGCAGTTGCAGTGTTCGGACCGTAGTCGGTGCGGTGGTTGGCCCGGCGGTGCCTACTCGCCTCGCACTGGTGGCATCATGTCCGCCTGGCTGGTTTCTCCGGGCGTTCTTTCATCACCTCTGTCCGGCGCTTGAATGATTTCGGGCACCCTTTTGCGTCCCCATTCATGGATTCGGTTCGCAATGTTGAAGAACTTGTCGTAGTCGGGTTCGTAGTCTTCCCAGTCGTATTCGGGGAATCGCCCTCCCATGTTGGTTTCGGCCAGCATCTCCAGATCCTGCTTGTCGATTCCTTCGGGCAGCACCTCGCCATCTCGTTCGAGCTGCTCTGCCATCTTGTGAATGTGGTGGCCTTCGATGCGTCTCACGCCGTGCGCGATCAGCATTGCCTTGATCGTCTTCTCTGCTCCCTGCTCGGCTACCATCGCCATTGTTTCCGGCGCCTGGTCTTTGGTTCGTGCGTTCAGAGAGCGAATATCCATGCCGGCTCGCTCCAGCATCTTCGTGGCCAGGGCTTCCCGACTCATCCTCAGTTTTCGCATCTTCTCGTCCGCGCTCAGCCTTTCGGCCGCCAGCCTTTCGGCGACGGATGCCCGGCACTGCGCTTCGGCGTTTCCTGTTTCGTAGACGATAACGCCATCGTTGATCGCTTCCTCGAATACACCGAGAGCGGCGGTTTCCCGCTCCGCCAACATCTGCCGATTGGCGCCCAGCACATCTACTGGCCGGTCTTCTCTCAGCAGCGCTCTTCTCGCGCTGCTCTTCAGCTTCCTGACGTCATCGACCTCTTTCACGACCAGCAGGTCTATATCGCTGTCTTTCCGCATCTGCCGCCGTGCGGCGGACCCGAACAGGATCACCATGTCCGGCTCGGTGGCTTCCACAACCTTCCGGACAACGGCTCGCAGCTCGCGTTCGTCGGGCCCGCCGTTCTGGATCGTCCACGCCATCGTATTGGTGGACAGTTTATACCCACCTGGGCTCCGGACACGCGATCATGGTTGCCGTCTGATGGTCGATATCCCTTAGGACACTGCGCGAAACTAGTTTGCCATCTGCTGGGTTGCTGGTCATACTGGAGGTATGAAGCGAGACATCGAGCTGGAAGCGACCCTGGTTGCGAAGTATGCCGTGGTCGCGCCCGTGTTGGACGAGCGCAGTCGCCGCCGGTGGGCGGCGGCCGAGTCGCTCGCCATCGGCTACGGCGGCGACGCGGTGGTTTCGTCGGCCACCGGTGTGGCTCGGGAGACGATTCGCAAGGGGCGCCGGGAGATTGCCCGCGACGAGGCGCCGACGGACCGCATTCGACGCCCTGGCGGCGGACGGCCCCGCATCCAGCAGGATCAACCCGGCATCCAGGCCGCGCTCCAAGCGCTGGTGGATCCGCTCACGCGCGGCGACCCGACCTCGCCGCTGCGCTGGACGTGCAAGAGTCGCGCGAAGCTGGCGGCGGCGCTGACCGAGCAGGGGTGGCGGGTGAGTTCGACCACTGTGGGCCGGCTGCTGCACCGCCTGGGCTACCGGCTGCAATCGCCGCGCAAACGGCAGGAAGGCGCCACGCATCCGGACCGCAACGCGCAGTTCGAGCACATCAACCAGACCGCGGACGAGCATCTGACCGCCGGCCAGCCGGTGATCTCGGTCGACACGAAGAAGAAGGAGCTGGTCGGGAACTTCAAGAACGGCGGGCGGGAATGGCAGCCGAAGGGCACGCCGCCGGCGGTGCTGGTGCATGATTTCCCGACCGACGCCGAGGGCAAGGCGATTCCGTACGGCGTCTACGACATGGCGCGCAACGAAGCCTGGGTGAGCGTGGGCTGGGACCACGACACACCGGCGTTCGCGGTGGCGTCGATTCGACACTGGTGGCATCAGATGGGTTGCGGCGCCTACCCCGAGGCCACGACCCTGTTCATCACGGCCGATGCGGGCGGGAGCAACGGGTATCGGTTGCGCGCCTGGAAGCATGAGCTTCAACAGTTGGCCGACGAGACCGGACTGACCATCGAGGTGAGTCATTTTCCACCCGGCACCAGCAAGTGGAACAAGATCGAGCACCGGCTCTTCTGTCACATCACGGCGAACTGGCGCGGCACCCCGCTGACGACGTACGAGACCATCGTCGACCGCATCGGGAACGTCCGGACAGCCACCGGGCTCCGGGTCCGGGCCGAACTCGACGCCGGGGAATATCCCACAGGCGTTACGGTGACCAAGGAACAGATGGACGCACTCGCGCTGGTCCCCGATGCGTTTCACGGGGAATGGAATTACAAACTGTTACCCCGATCAAGTTGAAGACTTTATATCGATCACTGTCCTTACAGGTTCGTCGGGATGATCAGCATCGCGATCACGCTGATCAGCACGCAGACCACCGCCACGATCCCCGTGTAGCCGAGCACGTCGCCGAACTTCAGGCGGGTGACGGTGAGGATCGGAATCGCCCAGAACGGCTGGATGAAGTTGGTCGTCGCGTCGCCGTAGGCGTAGGCGAGCACGGTGGTGGTGGCGGACACGCCGAGCTCCTTCGCGGCCGGCAGCAGGTAGGGCGCCTCGATCAGCCACTTGGACCCGCCGGACGGCACGAAGAGGTTCACGAATCCGGAATAGAAGTAGACCACCAGCGGGTAGGTCTCGGTGGTGGCGAACGTGACGAACAACTCGCCGAGCCAGGCCCCGAGACCGGTGTTGTTGATGACGCCGAAGATGCCCGCGTAGAAGGGAAACTGCAGGATGACGCCGGAGGCGGTCCGGGCGCCGTTGGCGAACGCGCGCACGAGGTTGGACGGCCGTCCCTGAAGCAGGAGCGCCGCCACCAGGAAGACCGCGTTGTAGGCGTTGATGGTCCACGTGGCGCCGAAGCCGCGGGTGACCATCGAGTAGCCGAGGGGATACCCGATCAGGATCGCGGCCAGGATTATCCAGCCGCGGGACGCTTCCATGCGGGCGGCCGGCGTCTCCGGCGCCTGGTCCTCGGGGAGCTTCGGCATCATCCGGTCGATCTGCTCGGACGTCAGCGTCTGGACGTTCTTCCGCGGGTGGAGCAGCATCACCATCGCCAGGGCGACCGCTCCCAGGATGGCGATGAAGACGAGGTTGAACGGAATGAACAGCGTCTCGGTGACCGGGATCACGCGGTCGATGACCGGCTCGCCGCTTGCCGGCGCGAGCAGCGGATTGCCGGGGGTGGCGAGAATGAGGGGCGCCGATCCCGACAGGCCGCCGTGCCAGATGGTGCAGATTCCGAGGTAGGCGGCCGCGATTATCACCCGGATGTCGGCCTTCGGATTCCGCCGCGCGACGAACGGCACGAACAGCGCCGACGCCACCACGCTGAGCGCCCAGTTCAAGTAGCCCGTGACCAGCGCGTAGGCACCGACGAGGAAGATGGCCTGGACCGGCCGATTGCGGTCCGGCAGGCAGGCCAGCCAGTCGAGGAACCGGAACACCGGGCGGGACGAGACGCAGGCGTGCGCCGCGATCATGGCGATCGCGAACTGCATCCCCAGCTCGAGCAGCGCCCACATGCCGTCGCCCCAGGCGAGGACCGACTCGTTCAGGCTCGCCTCCGCGCCGAACATGGCCAGCAGGATCGCCGCCACGGTAAGGAGCATGCAGACGACCCACGAGTCCGGAATCCAGCGCTGGGTGAACCGGCACAGGCTGTCCCCGAGATCGCCGACGAAGGCGACGATGCTTCCCGTGCTGCTGTTCGATGGTTCAGGCATCGGTCTGTCCGAATCCGCTCAGGAGGCCTGCGCCGGCGCCTGCGGCTGCTTCGACAGCATGAGCGCGCCCAACGCGACCACGGACAGTCCGGCGGCGAGATAGAAAGCCATTTCGTAGTTGCCGGAGGCGTCGAAGACGCGTCCCGCGATCACGGGGCCGACGATGCCGGCAACGCCCCACGCCGAGAACAGCAGGCCGTAGTTCACCCCCATGTGCCGCGTCCCGTAGAAGTCGGCGCAGGTGGAAGCGAAGACCGACAGCAGCGTGCCGTAGCAGTAGTAGATGACGACGAGCAGCAGATAGAAGAGGATTACCTGCCCCGCGAAGAGAGGGAACAGCGGGAGCGCCGCGGCCGAGACCAGCACCATGAGCCGCAGCGTGTTGAGCCGGCCGAACGTGTCGGACATCCAGCCCGAGAGCACGCGACCGCCGGTGTTGCCGATGGCGCCGATCGTCAGCCCCAGGGCCGCCGCCGCGCCCAGGCCCGCCGCCGCGCCCACCGGGACGAGCTGGCTGATCACCATCAGGCCGGCCGCCGCGCCCAGGCAGTAGGCGACCCAGAGCAGGTAGAAGGTCGGGGTGCGGACCATCTCCGCGGTGGTGAACTCTCGAGCCGTGGCCGGGACGGCCGCCTTCGGTGCTCCGCCGGCCGCCGGGGCGGGCGCCGCGGATGGCGGTCGATAGCCTGCCGGCGGGTTCTTCAGCAGATAAGCGGCCGCCAGCGTCATCACCAGGAAGATCCCCGCGGAGATCTGCATCGTTCCCTGCCAGCCGTAGCTCGGAATGAGCCACTCCCGTGCGAGCGGTCCGTAGATGCCGGAGCCGGCGCCGTAGCCGCCCACGACGAGGCCGACCGCGAGGCCGCGCCGGTCGGGGAACCACTTGGAGCAGACCGGAATCGGGATCGCGTAGCCGAAGCCGTTGCCCGCGCCGGCGATCGCCCCGAACGTGATGTAGAGCCAGATGAGCGACTCCGTCTGGCTCGCCAGGAAGAAGCCGAGCGCGTAGAGGATGCCGCCGAACGCGGCGACCTTCTGCGGCCCGAAGCGGTCCTGCAGGAAGCCGGCGACGACGAACCAGGAGCCGACCGAGAGGATGGCGATGGTGAAGACCACCGACACCTCGGTGCGCGTCCAACCGAAGTCGGCGTCGAACGGCGCCACGAAGACGCTCCAGGCGTAGATGACCCCGAGGGCCAGGTTCATCAGCACCCCGCCGATGAGCGGAAGCCAGCGGTTCGGCGATGAATCGGCGGTGCCTGTGGTCGCGTCAGTCATTCGGGCGCTCCTCTCGTCTCGACGCCCGGCGGCGTCGCGGTCTGGTTCCCGCTGCTACGAACGGCCTGGCCCGAAAATCGTCGCCCGCGCCGGCCGGCCACACATTCTACTCGCGTCCCGTCGTTCAGGGCGCTCGAACCGGCAATCGGCCACGAGGAGTCCGGTTTGTGTCACGCGGCCGGTGCCGTAGAATTGGCGAGCCCATGAGCGGACAGGAGTGATGATGACGAGACGCACGTTGGCTACAGCCATCCTGGGAGTCGCCGGCCTCGCCCTGGGGCTCGGCCTCTCCGGCGCAGGTCTCCACGCGCAGTCCGACGTGAGCGGCGTCTGGCAGATCGCGCTGGACACGCAGACCGGCGAGCAGACCTGGACCGTCACGTTCGAGCAGCACGGGGCCACGCTGGGCGGCGAGATCGACATGCACGACGGCGAGGGCACCCTGCCCGTCGAGGGCTCCGTCGACGGCAACACGATCGCGTTCGTGTTCATCGTGCCGGACCTCGACGGCGACATGCCGATCAACCTGTCCGGGGAGATCGATGGCGCCGCCATCGCGGGCGACGAGGGTAACTTCGTCTGGTACGGCTCCGGCGACTGGACCGGAGAGAAGCAGTAGGTCCGTCACCCGGCGGCCAGCTCGACCAGCATCGCCGCCTGCATCATCAGGTTCAGCCGGAGCTGCTCGACCGTCACGAACTCGTGGTCGCTGTGCCCGGTGTAGCCCGCGCCGGGCATGGATGGCCCGAAGTTCACCCCGTTCGGCAGCAGGCGCGCCTGCGTGCCGCCGCCCACCGCGATCGGACCCGCGTCGTGCTGCCCCGTGTAGTGGCGGTAGACGTCGACGAGCACCGGTACGTGGGGCGCCGACTCCAGGTAGTACGGGTCGCCCATCGTGAGCTTCCAGCCGGGCGCCGCGCCCCCGCGCCGCGCGGTCCAGCCTGCCACCGCCTTACGGACCTGTGCCTCGACCTGCTCCTTGCTGCGTCCGACCGGGCAGCGGATGTTGAGGCAGGCCTCGAGGCCCCCGTCGTCGCACGGGTACAACCGGGTGAGGACGAGGGTGAGCGGTCCCATGAACGGATGCGTGCAGGCCAGGTCGCCGAAGCGCTCGGCGAGATCGCTAGTGCCCACCAGGTCGACGACGAGCTGCAGCATGCGGTGCGCGGGCGTCGGCGGCCAGTTGCAGCGCGACAGCAGCGCCGCCAGATGCGCGACGGCGTTGCGGCCTTCCCAGGGCGTGGACGAGTGGGCGGCGACCCCGTGCGCCCGCACCGTCAGCCGGTCGCCGTCCGGTTCCAGCTCGAACGTCACGCCGCATGACGGATCTGCGCTGGCGCGCAGCTCCGCCGCCAGCTCCGGTCCCGCGCCCTCGATGACCGCCACCGCTGCGGCGGGAACCTGGGTCCGCGCCTCGCCGCCGGTGAACGACAGGAGGTGGGCGCCGTGCCGAACCGGCCGGGGTTGGTCGGGCGTGTCCGGCGGTATCGTCAGGAAGATGCCGCCCGTCCCTTTCTCGGCGGTCACCACGGGGTACTTGGCGTCGAGGGCCACGTTGAGCGCCGGCGGGTCCCAGCCGCGGAGGAACTCGCGGAACGGGGTCCAGTCCGATTCCTCCGTCATCGAGACGATGAGCTCGATCCGGCGCCGCAGCGGGACTCCGAGGTCGCTCACCGCCCGCATCGCGTGGAGCGCGGTGGCGATGGACGACTTGTCGTCCTCGACGCCGCGGCCGATCAGCCGCCCCGGCTCGCTCGTCGTATCCAGACTGAACGGGTCGCCGCGCCACCGCTCGCTGTCCGCCGGCTGCACATCTCCGTGGGTCAGGATCCCCAGGCGGTCTGTCGCCCGTCCAAGGCCGATCACGACGGCTGCCCCGTGGTCCTCGACGTCGAAGTCCCATTCGTCGCAAAGGCGCGACAGGTACTCCTTCAGGCGCCGGAACGCTGCCAGTTGCACGTTCGGCGTCGGCGGGGCAGCCACGGTCGGAAAGGCGACGAGCGTGGCCAGCGTCGAGACCGCGGCAGTGAGGCTTGCGGCGGCTCGCCGTGCACCCTCCTGCGCCAGCGGAGACGGCCTGCGGTTGGCGTTCCCGGTCTCGAAGGGGTCCGCGCCGGTCATGTCAGTCGTCCGGTCGTAGTGACGTGGAGAGTTCCTCCTGGCGCTGCATCGCATCGACCTTCTCCGCCAGCCAGACCTTGATCAGCGACTGGTAGGGGACATCTCGCTGGTTGGCGGCCACCTTGATGCGCTCGAGCAGATCGACCGGGAGCCGTAAGGAAATCGCCTTCGTCGACGGCTTCAGGTTGGGGAACCGGACCCGCGTCGCCTGCTCCCAGTCGACGTGCGCGCTCGAGTCGTGGGTTTCCCAGAAGGCTCTCTCCTCGGTTTCGCTTCGGAACCGGCCAGGCCGTTCACGCGTGCTGGTCATATCGGGTTCTCCCCGTACGGTGCATGTCGCGAGCGGAAATCACGCGGATCCTGGTATCGTCCTCCCGCAGCGTGAACGTGACGTGCAACCGGCGCTCCTGCCTCGTCACCCCGAGCGCGTGAAAGCGGGGCTCGGCTTGGCTGTGGCGAACGTCCTCGACGATCAGCGTCGGCTCGGTGAGGAACACCTGCTCGGCTTCCGCTCGGGTGACGCCATGCTTGACGGCGCTCTTGCGGGCGTTGCCGTCATCCCATTGGAATCCAACGATCGAGCCGACATCGATCACCGCTGAGTTGTATATTACCTTGATATACACTTGGTCCGGTCTCGGCCGCGGGTCTCAGACCCTCGCCGAGCACTTCGACAGCAAGATAGATGCCGGCTTCCTCGCCTGATTCCGCCGAGCGCGGCTCGTACCGCCGCATCTGGGCGCTCGCCTGGCCCACCCTGGTCTACAGCGTGCTGGAGCTGAGCCTGGGCACGGCCGACTTCCTGATGGTCCGGGGGCTCGGCAGCGAGGCGACGGCGGCCATCGGTCTCAACCGGCAGGTCACCTTCCTGCTCGAGTCGGCGGCGCTGGCGGTGGCGACCGGAGTGATCACGCTGGTCAGCCAGGGCGTGGGCGCCGGGAACCGGGAACAGGTCGACGGCGCGGTCCGGCAGAGCTTCCGCCTCGTCGTACTGCTCGGCGTTCCGACGATGCTGGTCGGCTATCTGGCGAGCGGGCCGCTGCTGACGGCGTTGCAGGCGAGCGCCGGGACGCTGGCGCACGGCGTCCCCTACCTGCACATCTACTTCCTCGGCACGCTCTTTCTCTGGACGAGCGTCGTGGCCGCGGCGGTCTTCCGGGGGACCGGCGACACCCTCACGCCGATGAAGCTCGCCGCGGTGGTGAGCGTGCTCAACGTCGGCCTCAACTACGTCTTCGTCTTCGGCGTCGGGGCGGTGCCCGCCTACGGCGTGGCGGGGGCGGCAATCGGCACGGTGGCGGCGCGCGGCCTCGGGGCGGCGGTCTATCTGGTGCTGCTCGTGCGCGGCACGCCGCACGCCCGCCTGCGACTGCGGCCCTGGGGAGGCGTCGACTGGGGACTGGTGCGGCGCATCCTGCGGATCGGGACGTCGCCGGCACTGGCCGCCATCGCCCGCAACGGGGCGCGGCTGGTCTATCTGGCTCTGCTCGGCGTCGTGCCACTCGGGGCCTCGCTGCACGCCGCCGTGGGCGTCGGTCTGCAGGTGCGCCTGGTCAGCGTGCTGCCCGCCCTGGCGTTCCAGGTGGCCTCGGCGACGCTCGTCGGCCAGGCGGTCGGCGCGCGGCGGTTCGATCTGGCGCATTCGGTCGGCCAGCGCAGCGTGCTGCTGCTCGGGCTGATCATGGCCGGGGTGGTGGCGGCGACGTTCCTGCTCGCCGAGCCGATCGCGGCGCTGTTCATCGTCGATCCCGAAGTCGCCGCGCTGGGGGCCACGGTGCTGCGCTGGTTCGCGGTGGCGCAGTTCTTCAGCTCGCTCAGCATCGGCACGCAGGGAGCGTTGACCGGGGCGGGCGACACGAAGCCGATCTTCCGCTACACCGTCGTGACGCAGTGGGGTGTCCTGCTGGCGCTGACGCTGGTCCTGCTGGTCGGGCTCGGTTGGGAGCCGCAGGGCGCGCTGCTCGCGTGGGTGGTGGCGCCGGCCGTGCAGGTGCTGCTGATGCAGCGGCTCTTTCGTAGCGGGCGCTGGCGCACGCTCCGTGTCTGACAGAGCCCCGCAGCGTTCTTCCTCCGCGCCGGCAAACAGGGGGGATACCGGCGCCCGACTCGAAATCGAAAAATCGTACACCGCCCCTTGCGTGCGCTTGACGAGAGTGGTATCCTCCCCCATTCACGGTTCACGGCGTTTTCTTCGGAACTACCAAGGAGTGCCACGATGACCTGGACGAAGCCTGAGTTCAAAGCGATCTCGCTGTCGATGGAAGTCACCTTCTACGTCAACAGCCGCTAGGCGGATCGACAGGGTCGTTCGCTGTGCGCGTTCGGATCCTGGGCTCGGCGGCCGGCGGCGGCTTGCCGCAATGGAATTGCCGATGCCCGAACTGCTCTGGAGTGCGTGCGGGGTCTCCCGGGATCTCCGCACGCACCCAGTCTTCCCTCGCGATTACCGCCGACGGCGCGCGGTGGTTCCTCTTCAACGTTTCTCCGGACATCCGACAGCAGATTCAGGCGATGCCCGAGTTGACGCCGCCCGGTGGCGGCGGGCGCGCGACGGCCATCGCGGGCTGCGTGCTCACGGATGCGGAGCTCGACCACATGTCCGGGCTCCTGCTCATCCGGGAGGGCTGCTCGTTCCCGGTGGTTTCGACGCCGCTCGTGCGCGAATGGCTGACCGAGCATTTTCCCGTGGCGCCGGTGCTGTCGCACTTCGCCCCGCGACCCTGGATCGACCTGCCGCTGGATGAGCCGACCGATCTGCCGGCGGGCGCGGACGGCGCGCCGAGCGGGCTACGGTTGCGGGCGTTCGAGGTGGGACGCGACGTGCCGCGGTTCGTCCTCGGCATGGAGGCGGCCGACGCGGTAGGGTCCGTCATCGGGCTGGAGATCACCGACGTCGCCCGCGGCGCCCGGCTCGTCTACGCACCCGGCGTGCCGGTCGTGAACGACGCGTTGCGCGCCGCCGTGGAAGGCGCCGACGCCCTCATGATGGACGGCACCTTCTGGTCGGACGAGGAGCCGCGCACGACCGGCATCACCGACATCACGGCGCGGGAGATGGGGCATCTGCCGGTGGACGGCGACGGCGGCAGCCTCGGGTGGATCGGCGCGTTGCCGGTTCGCCACCGCGTCTACGTGCACATCAACAACACGAACCCGATGCTGAACGACTCCAGCCCCCAGCGTCGCCGCGTCGCGGCGGCCGGGGTCCGGGTCGGCGCCGACGGGGACGTCTTCGATCTCTGAAGAGTCAGGGAGCGGCCGCGGGCGGCGCAACGGCCGCCGCGGATCGGTGGGGAGCGCCAATGAAACCGTGGTCACGGGACGAGTTCACCGAGAAGCTCCGGGCGATCGGGCAGGCCCGCTACCATGACAAGCACCCGTTCCACCGGCTGATGAACGACGGCCGGCTGAGCCGGGACCAGCTTCAGCTCTGGGTCGCCAACCGCTTCTACTATCAGAAGAACATCCCGGTCAAGGACGCCATACTGCTGTCGCGCTGTCCCGATCGCGCCATCCGCCAGAAGTGGATCCAGCGCATCCACGACCACGACGGCACGGAGAACGGTCCCGGAGGCATCGACAAGTGGCTCAGGCTGGCCGCCGCCGCCGGCGTCGCCCCCGAGGAACTCGAGGACGATCGCCGCCTGCTGCCCGGGGTGCGGTACGCCGTCGATGCCTACGTGAAGTTCGTCGAGACGCGCCCATGGGTGGAGGGGGTCGCCTCGTCGCTCACGGAGCTGTTCTCCCCGAACCTGATGGCGACCCGGCTGGCCGCGTTCGAGGAGCACTACACCTGGATCGATCCCGAAGCGCTGGCGTACTTCCGCTCGCGTCTCACGCAGGCGCCGCGCGACACCGACCACGGCCTGGGGATCGTTCTGGACCACTGCATCACGCGCCAGGAGCAGGAGCGGGGGGCGGCGGCGCTGCGCTTCAAGTGCGACCTGCTCTGGGCGCAGCTCGACGCCATCTATCATCAGTGCGTGACCCCGACCGACGGGGCGGCCGGGTGACGATGGATAGCGGCATCCGGCGTCCCGTGCTGGCGCCGCATGCGCGCTACCGCTGGGACAAGGTGCGCAACGAGCACCAGCTCGTCTTCCCCGAGGAGATGATCGTGCTCAACGAGCCGGGTGCCGCCATCGTCAAGCTGTGCGACGGAAGGTCGCTGGAGGACGTGGTGGCGGCGCTCAAGGAAGCGTTTCCCGGGGCAGCGCCGGAGGACGACGTACGGGAGTTCCTCGGGCAGCTCGCCGAGAGAGGACTGGTCCATGACGCCGCCGCCGACTGAGTTGCCCCGGCCGCGCGCGCTGCTGGCCGAGATCACCTACCGCTGTCCGCTGCAGTGCCCGTACTGCAGCAATCCGCTGGAGCTCGCCCGCTACAACAGCGAGCTGGACACCGCCACCTGGGTACGGGTGTTCGAGCAGGCGGCGGAGCTGGGTGTCGCGCAGCTCCACCTGTCCGGCGGCGAGCCGCTCGTCCGCCGCGACATCCTCGACCTGATCCGCGCCGCGCGCGAGCTCGAGCTCTACTCGAACCTGAGCACCGGGGCCACCGTAGCCGACGCGGGCATGATCGAACGGCTGCGCGAGGCGGGGCTCGACCACCTGCAGGTGAGCCTGCTCGACACCGAACCCGAGTCGAACGACCGGCTGGCCGGCGCGAAATCCTATGATCGCAAGCGCGAAGCGGTGCTGGCCGCCAAACGGATCGGTTTTCCGGTAACGCTCAACGTCGTGCTGCACCGGCACAATCTGGAGCGGGTCGGCGAGGTCATCGAGACCGCCTTCGACTGGGGCGTCGATCGGCTGGAGCTGGCCAACACGCAGTACACCGGCTGGGCGTTTCGCAACCGGGCCGCATTGATGCCCACCCGCGCGCAGGTCGAGCGCGCACAGCGCGTCGTCGACGAGACCCTCGCCAAGAGTACGGGGCGGCTGGACGTCGTGCACGTGCTCCCCGACTATTTCGAGGAGTTTCCGAAGGCGTGCCTGCACGGCTGGGGCATGGTCTTCATGGCGGTGGCGCCGGACGGGGCGGCCCTGCCGTGTCAGACCGCCCGCGAGATTCCGGGGCTCGAGTTCCCGAACGTGCGGGATTCGTCGCTCGAGGACATCTGGTTCACGTCCGACGTCTTCCAGCGGTTCCGCGGCACCGACTGGCTGCCCGAGCCGTGCCGGAGCTGCGACCGGCGCGAGATCGACTTCGGAGGCTGCCGCTGCCAGGCCTACCTGATGACCGGCGACGCCAACGCCACCGACCCGGTCTGCCACCTTTCGCCCCAGCATCACCTGATCGCCGAGGCGCTTGCCGAGGCGGAGAAGCCGGCCCCCCCGCTCGCGTTCCGGGTGATGCGGACCTGATTCCGAGGCATCGTCCGTGACGAGTTCCGCGGCATGCGGAACTCGTCTGGCGGATTGCGCCAACGGTTCAGCCGCAGCCTTCCTGTCGACCGCCACGGTTTTCGATCCACCCGCAAGGTTCCGCTTTCCGTATACGGTAACATGTTGTTACTTTGTTGGAACGAGCAAGGAGGATTACCCATGCGGGCGAGACTGCGACAGGTGGGCAACAGCATCGGACTGATCGTCCCCGCCCACGAGTTGCGCACGATCTCTGCAAGGGCCGGTGACGTCGTCGATCTCGAGATCCGGAGCGTGGTCCGAGGAGCGCGTTCAGGATGGAACGATCCATCACGTTGGGTGGGTGCCGCGGAGGAGCCGCTGCTGCTTGCCGGTGCTTCGGAAACCGTTTTCGATGACGGTGAGTGGGAGTGGTAGGTGTCCCCCGGTTCAGTGTCTGGCGGGTGGACCTGAACCCGACCCGGGGTAGTGAACAGGCCTGCCTATCTGTCGAATTTGCAAGGGCTCGGGAGTCGTTCCCCGAGGCGCTGCGACAACGGGAGAAGGCATGTTTTCGATGACTCGGTTCGACCCCCGCGGCCTCGTTCTGGGCGCCTTCATCACTACGCTCTGCCTCGGTCCGACAGGCGTGTCGGCAGCGGCGGGGCAGGGCGGTACCGGTTCGGTCACCGGTGCCGCGCTGGACGAGCTCGGCGGCGTCCTGCCGGGAGTGACCGTGACGGTTCGCGACGCGGCGAGCGGTCTGACGCGCAGCACCGTCACCGACGCCGGCGGCGGTTACGAGATCGAAGGCCTGCCCGCCGGCGACTACGAGGTCGAGGCGCAGCTTGCCGGTTTTCTCGGCGAGCCGTCGACGGTGACGATCGGCAGCGGTGTTCCCAGGGCCCTGAATCTCACGTTGGCCATCGCGCCGCTGGCCGAGACGGTCACCGTGACCCGTTCGGATCAGCGCCTGGCGTCGGTGCCCAACGCGGTGGCGGTGGTGGGGGCCGAGTCGCTCGACTTCACGGAGCGGAAGTCGTCGCTCGACGAGGCGCTGCGGGGCATCCCCGGGCTGTTCGTCCAGAACCGCCGCAGCTACGGGCTGTCCGGCGGCATCGGGCTGAGCATTCGCTCGCCGCAGCCGCGCTTCGGCCTGCGCGGACTGGCCATCATTCAGGACGGCATCCCCATCACGACTGCGGACGGGACCACCGAGCCGGGTAACGTCGATCTGGGGTCGGTGCGGCGCATCGAGGTGATCCGCGGTCCGAGCTCCGTGCTCTACGGCAACTCGGCGGGTGGGGTGATCAGCCTGTTCACCGAGATCGACCCGTCGCGGCGGCTGACGATCCGCCCCGATCTGCAGGTCGGCAGCAACGGCTACAACCGCCAGCAGCTCCGCGTCGACGGCAACAGCGACGGCGGCACGCGGTTCATGGGCAGCTTCAGCCGCTTCCAGACCGACGGCTGGCGCGACCACAGCGCGGCGGAGATCCGCCAGACCAACATGGTCGTGCGCCAGGCGCTTTCCGACCGGACCGACGTCTCCGGCATCTTCAACCACTACGATGCGCCGTTCGCCGAGAGCGCGAGCTTTCTGACAGCGGCGCAAGCGGGCGATCCGCGCCTGTCGGCCGCCGATCTGGGAGACACTGCTCCCAATCCGAGGCAGGCGCGTCCCTGCATGGGACGCTTCGGCTGCTCGGGACACCGGAGTCTCACCGTCGCCGAGCAGAACTGGGGGGAGTCGGCTTCGCAGGGGCAGGGCGGCGTCACGCTGGAGCACCGCTTCGCCGGCGCGCAGGTCTTTCGCGCAACCGGCTGGGGCGCCCGGCGCGCGCTCGACGCGGGCGGCGTCGGCCGCGCCATCGACCTGAATCGCAACGCCGCCGGGATGCGCTCCGAGTATCTGGGGGCGGCCCGGGCCGGCTCGACGACGATCGAGTGGACGACCGGCCTCGACGTCGCCTCGCAGAACGACAGCCGGATGGAGTTCGGCTTCCTGCCGCCCCTTGTGGTGGGCAGTACGTCGCACCACGGCGACCTGCAGATCGATCAGCAGGAGGACGTGCTGTCCGCCGGGCCGTTCGCGCAATTGAGCGTCTCGCCGCACGCGCGGGTGACGCTTACGGCCGGGGTGCGCTATGACTACTACCGGTTCCGGGCGACGGATCGGAAGCTGAACGACGGCGACCAGTCGGGTGACCGCACCATGGGGGCCGCGAGCCCCTCGGTCGGCGTCACGGTGGCGGCGACCCCGAACCTCAACCTCTACGGCAACGTCGCCACCGCCTACGAGACGCCGACGACCGTCGAGCTCTCGAACACGCCGACCGGGGCGGGCGGGTTCAACCAGCTCCTCGATCCGGAGCGGCTGCGCAGCGCCGAGATCGGCCTGCGGGGACTGATCGAGCCGGCCCGGCTGCAGTACGAGATCGCGGTCTACCGCGCCCGCGTGCTGGACGCGTTCGTGCCGTTCCAGCGGGCCGACGAAGCGACGTACTTCGACAACGCGGGCGAGACGTCCCGCAACGGGGTCGAGCTGGCGCTGAACTGGCAGCCGGTCTCCCGCTTCAGCGCGCGGCTCGCCTACACGTCCCAGGACTTCACGTTCCGGCGTTTCATGCTGGGGGACGACGACTTCAGCGGGAACCTGGAGCCGGGTGCGCCGCCCCGCCGCCTGTTCGCCGGCATCGACTACGCGGCGCCGTTCGGCCTGCGCTCAAGCGCCACCGTGCGCTGGGTGGACGAGTTCTTCCTCACCAACGCCAACGCCGCCGCCGCATCGAACTGGGCCTACACGGTGGTCGACCTGCGCTTCGGCTGGGACGGGCAGTGGGGCGACGTCGAGTTCCGGCCGTTCCTCGGAATCGACAACCTGTTCGACGAGCGCTACAACTCGTCGGCCATCACCAACGCGTTCGGCCGTCGCTACTACGAGCCCTCGCCGGACCGGGAGATCTACGTCGGCATCACGTTCGGCGGCGGCGTGCGCTAGCCCATCTTTAGCAAGATTCCCGACAATTTTGTAGATTTAGGCGATATTTCGAGGATCGCATCCCCATAACTTGTTGATTCTAAAGGATCTGGTGTTGGCGGTACTGAATGTAGTGCCATAATCGTGTGAGTTGTTGTTGCTTCTGGGGACGTGCACCCGCTATCGTGGGCGTGTGTTCATTCGCCGCACCCAAACCCGGCGGACCGCCGACGGACAGCCCTACTTCTCGCATCGCCTCGTCCACTCCGAGCGCATCGGCAACGCCGTCCGCCAGCGCACCCTGCTCAATCTCGGACGCCACTTCGACATTCCCCAGGCGCAATGGCCGCTGGTCTGCTCCCGCAGCGACGACATCCTGGCCGGCCAGACGCCCCTGGTGGCCGATTGCCCGGCCGCCGTCGAACGCGAAGCGCAGCGCATAGCCGCACAGTTGGTCGCCCGCGGCACACCGGTGCAGGGACCGGCAGCCGGGCCGACAGACGTGCAGCCGGTCGACGTCGACTCGTTGCGCCTGGTCCGCCCCCGCAGCGTCGGCGTCGAGCAGGTCGGCCTGTGGGCCCTGGAGCAATTGGGCCTGCCGGCCCTGCTGACCGAGTTGGGCGTCAACGGCGCGTTGCGCACCGCGGCGACCGGCGCCGTCGTCGGACGCCTGGCCCAGCCGGCCTCGGAGCGCGCCACGCACCGCTGGCTGCAGCAACGCAGCGGCCTCGGCGAGTTGCTCGGCGTCGACTTCGAGACCGTCAGCCCGATGCAGCTCTACCGCGCCTCGGATGCGCTGGTGAAGCACCGCGAGGCGATCGAGGCGCATCTGTTCGAGCGGGCCATGGGACTGTTCGACCTGCAGCCGACGGTGACCCTCTACGACCTGACCAACACCTATTTCGAAGGCGAGGCGGGCGCGCAGCCGCAGGTAAAGCGCGGGCACTCGAAAGAGAAGCGCAGCGACTGTCCGCTGCTGACCCTGGGCCTGATGCTCGACGCCAGCGGCTTCGTGCGCCGCTCGCAGGTCTTCGCCGGCAACGTCCGGGAACACCGCACCCTGGCCGGCATGCTGGAGGCACTCGATGCGCCGGCCGGCGCCCTGGTGGTGATGGACCGCGGCGTCGCCACCGAGGCCGCCATCGGGTGGCTGCGCGACAACCGCTACCGCTATCTGGTCGTCAGCCGTGAACGCCACCGGCAGTTCGACGCCGAGGCCGCCGTGGCGGTCCGCACGCAGTCGAACCACACCGTGCATCTGCACAAGGTCGTCTCGACCGACCCCGGCGAGGTCCGCCTGTACTGCTACTCCGAAGAGCGGGCCCACAAGGAGCGGGCCATCGTTGAGCGGGCCGCCGCCCGCTTCGAGGCCGCGCTGACCACGCTCAACGAGGGGCTGGCGCGCCCCCGCGCCCACAAGCGCCTCGGACAGGTCTGGCAGCGCATTGGGCGACTGAGAGCCAAGCATACCCGCGTCGCCAAGCACTACCAGATCGAGGTCACCCCCGACCAGACCGGCGAGAAGGCCGCCGCCGTCACCTGGACCCGTCGCCCCCAGGACGGCTCGATGGCCACCCATCCGGGCGTCTACTGCCTGCGCAGCAGCGAGACCGACTGGGACGAAGACGCCTTGTGGCGCACCTACACCACCCTCACCGACGTCGAAGCCGTCTTCCGCGCACTGAAGTCCGAACTCGGCCTGCGCCCCATCTACCACCACAAGCCGCAGCGGGCCGATGGCCACCTGTTCATCACCGTCATCGCCTACCAGCTCGTGCAGGTCATCCGCACCCGGCTGCGAGCCCACGGCGAACACGCCAGTTGGACCACCCTGCGCCGCATCCTCGAAGGCCAGCAGCGCGTCACCGCCACCTTCCGGCGCCCCGACGGGCGCACCCTGCACGTGCGCACCGCCACGCAGGCCGAACCCGAACAGCGGGCCATCTACGACGCGCTCGGCGTCGACCCGCAACCGGGAGGCGTCCGCAAGACAACCATCTGACCGACCCATTTCCCGGTTTGCGCAGGTTTGTAGTGCCACTCGAGCGCTTTTGTCGCTGTAAGTTGCTGATTCCGCGTTGCTTAGTACTGCGGCTGTTAAACTTGGGCTAGCCGTCGATTCCCGCCAGCCGCTTCGCGTAGCGTACGCTCGGCTTGATGTCGTGCTGGCGCCAGATGGTCATCTTCTCGGCCTCGATGCTGCCCTCCGCGTGCACCGCCAGCACCGCCTGGTAGCCGCCGAAGTCGGTGGTGGTGATCTCGGCGATCAGGTTCATCAGCCGCAGCCGGTCGCGCGCCGACGCCCCCGCGGCGCCCAGGTATTTGTCGATGAGCGCGCCCAGCTTCGGGTCGTCGAGGTCCTCGGCGCTCGGGCCGGTCGCGAGCAGGCCGCCCGCGATGTCCTGTACCCAGGCCAGTGCCTGGTGGTAGTTCGTGGCGAAGTGCAGCTTGGCGATGTTGATGAGCTCGGCGTTCGGGACTGCGACGCCGTCCACGACGCTGGCCTCGCGAGCCGCCTCGCGGGTCATGCCGCGGCAGATCTGCGCGTAGCTGATGAGCTTCGCCAACTTGTCGCGGACGTGCCCGGCGCGCAGGACGCCGTTGTACTCCGCTATCAGGTGTGAAGCCCCGGCGAACAGGTCGACGAGCGGCAGCTTGTAGCTCACCGCCGTGAAGCGGTGGAACTCGACGAAGGTCTTGGCGAGCGGTCCCGCCATGTCCACCTCGCCGTTGAGGAACACCCGGTCCCACGGCACCTTCACGTCGTCGAAGACGGTCAGCGTCTCCATCATCTTGTGGCTCGCGCTGATCGGGTACTCGAAGGCGTTTCCCGAGCGGCCGTAGCCGCTTGCCAGCATCGTCAGGCCCGGCGCGTTGGCGGGCACGGCGCACGCGACGGCGTAGGCCTCCTCGCCCGCGGACAGGTTGCGGGTCGGCAGCACGATGATCTCGTGGGCGTTGGTCGAGACCGAGGTGTGCACCTTGGCGCCGCGCAGCGTCAGGCCGTCGGCATCCTGCGCCACGACGCGAACGTAGTAGTCGGGATGCGCCTGCTCTGTGGGTCCCTTGCTGCGATCGCCCTTGACGTCGGTCTGGGCCACCGCGACCGCGAGGTCGCGGTCGCGGCAGTGGGCGTGGAACGCCTCGACCCGCTTCAGGTAGCTGGTCTTCTTCTTACGGTCCATGTGCCCGGCGATCAGGCGCAGGGCGAACAGGGCGTCGGTGCCGATCTCCTTGACCAGTATCACGAGGGTGCCCCCGAGGGCCGTGGACCGCTCGATGAGCGCGCTACGCTGGAGCAGATCCTCCGGCGTGCAGGGGATCGCGTAGTAGCGCGAGCAGGGGCCGTTGGGCCCGTCGACGACGGCCAGCGGGCGGTCCGACGCGTCGTGGGCCATGCGGTAGTCGATGGCCGCGTGCTCGACCGCGCGCCCGATAACCGGGTGGGTCGTGACGTCGTCGACGCGCTTTCCGCGGTAGTAGACCGTCCGTCCGTCGCGCAGGCTCTTCTTGTACTCCTCGGCCGTCATCAGTGGCATCGTTCCGTTCCTCCCGCTTTCACCAATCCTGTGCCGGACGCCCCGCGCCGGCCAAACGGTCCATGTTGGCACTCCGCCGGCCGGATGCCAAGTCGGGGCGGTAGCCTCCGGGCCGCGACACTGATATGCTTTCCACTTTTCCGCATCGCACCGGCTACAGAGCGACCCGGTGCGCCGTTTCCCCGTGTGAAAGGCGGCTCGTACGAGCGATGACTGTCGAGACCAGACCGGCCGTTGATCGAGATCGCGCCAACGAGGTTGTGCAGCGCTTCCAGAGCGAGTCCACCAAGTGGCTGTACGGACTCGACGACGCGGCGCGGATCCTCTCGTGGGCGTTCTTCACGCTCCTGCCGTACACCGACAAGCTGAGCCAGGGGAAAAAGCTGCGCCAGCCGCACATCATGTTCCGGGGACCGACCGGGACCGGAAAGACCGACCTGGTCAGCGCCTGCGCGATGGCGATCGACGCCAAGTTCGAGCGCATCCAGGGCCTGCCGACCTACATGCCGGAGGACATCCTCGGCTACGAGACGATCGTCGAGGAGGTCGACGGCAGCCGCAAGATCCACTTCAAGCCGGGCAAGCTGATGGCCCACATCGTCCTCATCGACGAGGACAACCGGCTGTCGGGCAAGACCAAGGCGGCGGTGCTCGAGGGGATGGAGGAGAGCTCGGCGACCCTCAACTCCGACTATGGCAACCTGTCCGAGGGGAAGATGCTGCCGCTCTTCCCGCTGTCGTGCGACTACGACGACATCACCGGGCCCCGCTTCTTCATGGTGATCTGCACCGAGAACATCTTCGGCGAGGAGGAGGGGACCTTCCCCAACCCGGTGGCGCAGCTCGACCGCACCACGCTCTCGATCAACATGCTGGACCCGGAGAGCGAGGAAGACGAGCTGAAGATCACCTCCCGCAACGTCGTCGGCAAGCACGTCGAGAAGCTGACCAACCTCCACGAGGTGCTCGACATCGCGCAGCACATCTTCGACACGGTCAAGATGTCGGACTACGGCCAGCAGTACAAGGTGCGGCTGATCCGCAACACGCGGCCGCACCGGGTCCAGGGGCGCGCCACCCGCACCGTCAGGGAGTACATCCGGGTCGGCATCTCGCCCCGCGTCCATTTTCATCTCGAGGCGGTCGCGCGCACCTTCGCGTTCTTCAACGGCGACACCGTGATCACGCCGGACCACATCAAGGCGGTGGCCGAGCCGGTGCTCGCGCATCGCCTGGTGCTGCGCGAGGGGATGGAGTTCTCGGTGAACAAGGAGGACCTGCTCCGCCAGATCGTGGCGGACATGGAGATCCCCCCGTGGAAATAGAGGAGGTCTTCGCGCGGTTCCGGAACATCAAGTACGGGATCAAGACGCGCAAGAAATCGACATCCATTCACTACGGCGATCACAAGAGCGGGTTCAAGGGCGCCGGCTACGACATCGTCGGCGTCGATCAGTGGCGCCCGGGCCAGCCGCTCAAGGACATCGCGTGGGTGCTGAGTCTCCGGACCTACCCGGAGAAGCTGTTCCGCATCGAGCGGATGGAGCCGAAGGAGCTCCGCACCCTGTTCGTCGCCGATCTGTCGTCGTCGATCCTGTTCCAGCTCTCGCAGGCCTCGAACAAGGCGATGCTGATGCTCGACCTGATCGGCAATATCGGGCTGACCCGCGCCAACGTGCGCGACCCGGTGGGGTTGCTCGGCTTCTCCGACCGCATCGAGACGTTCGTCAAGCCGAAGCTCGGCAGCCCGCAGGTCTTCTACATCGCCAAGCAGATCTTCGAGAAGATCGAGCTCCAGCGCCGGTTTCCGGAAAAACGGGCGGCCGACTTCACGGTGGCTTTCCGGTTCATCGCGGCGCGGCTCAAGAACCGCCACACGCTCATCCTGATCTCCGACGTCGTCGACTTCGTCAACGACCGCGCCTCGCTCGACTTCAAGCTCTTGCGCACGCTGGCCGCGAAGCACGATATGATGATGCTCATCCTGGACGATCCCGACGAGTTCGAGGTCAGGAGCAGTCTCGGCTACATCCGGATCAACGACATGGAGACCGACCGGCAGACCGTCATCTCCGCCCGCAAGGCCGGCGCCATCCGGCGGATGATCGAGGAGCGGATGTCGGAGCTCCAGTACATGCTGAAGAACAAGAGCGGGGTCGATTCGGTCGTGCTGACTCCGGAGAACCACGCCGACGCCCTGGCGGAGTTCCTGATCGCACGGACCGCTCGTTAGCTGGAACGGAAGGAAGCATGGTGAGACGCGTCGCGATCGTGACGTTCCTGGTGGCCCTGGTGCTCGCGCGTTCCGGTGCGGCGCAGGCGCCGGTCGGCGTGGAGACGCTGGAGCTCGAGCCGACGGTGGTCAAGACCGGCGACGTCATCACGCAGATCTACCGCCTGCGGTTCCCGGACCTCGTCTCCGAAGGGCGGGAGATCATCATCCTCGAGGACCGGATGGTGCCGGAGAACCTGCCGGTGCATCCGTTCGAGGCGGTGTCGCTGAACGTGGAGCAGCGGCAGATCGAGGACGAGCACATCTGGGACTTCGTCTACGGGCTCCGGCTCATCGCTCCCGAGAAGGCGGTCTACGTCGTCCCGTCCTTCAGCTTCTACTACCTGATCCGCGACCTCGGCGAGGACATCGAGGAGGCGGAGATCCAGCAGGTGGACGGCGGGCAGGGGCTGGTGCGCTACGTGTCGACGATGACCGATGTCCCGGTCCTCGACATCCGGGACACGATCGAGCTCGGCGAGTTCGGCGGGCGCGCCGTGCTCTTCAGCACGATGGCTTGGACCGTCGCCCCGCTGCCCCTGCTCGTGTGGCTGGTGTTTCTCGTGCGGCAGTGGCGCAAGCGGGAGGTGGTGCCCACCGAGGTCGCCCGCGAGATCGAGGAGATCGAGCGCCTGGAGGCGATGGTTCCTGCGCCGCCCTCCATCTGGGAGGCGCGCCGGACCCTGCAGGGCCACGTGCGGGCGCTCCAGGCCGCCGAGGGCAACGGGGCGCTCGGGGATCTCAAGCAGGAACTGGTCATCTCCACGCGGGAATACCTGCGGGCCGAGCTGCCGGCACTCAAGAGCGGCGACACCCCGAAGGACATTCTGCGACACGTCGAGGATCTCGACGCCGGCGGACGCAAGACGGCGCTGGCGACGCTGGCATCCCGGCTCGCGGAGCACCACGCGGGGCTCGAGCAGGGCGAAGCGTCGACCATCGCGAACCCGCAGGAAGAGGCCCGGCTGCTGGACGACGCCCTCGGCGCGCTCCGTCCGCACGTGCGTCTCTGGCGCGCGGTCACGCGCGTGTTCGACGAGTAGGTAATCATGCTGCAACCCTGGACCGAGTTCGTCGCGTTTCTGAACACGAGCCTGGCGGAACTGTTCGAGACGGAGTTCGCCCAGGTACGCTACGGCGACATCGGGATGGCGACCTCCCTGGCGATTGCGGTCGGGCTGGTGGCGGTCGCCTCCGCCGCGAGGCTCATGTTCCGCCAGCGCAAGCACGTGCGCCAGCATTCGGGGCACGTGATCGACCACAGGCACACGAAGCGGCTCTGGATCCGGACGGCGCACTCGCTGCCGAAGTTTCTCGTGGGCGGCGCGCTGGCCCTGATGCTGTTCGCCGCGGCCGACCCGTTCCTGACGGCGACCGAGGAGGTGAGCGGCTACATCGAGTCGCGGGTGCGCGTCGACCTGGTCGATACCTCCGGTTCGATGGCCTGGGAGTTCCCCGACACCGGCAAATCGAAGGCCGAGGTGGCGCGCGACGCCCACCTGCGGTTCCTCGACATGCGCCAGGGCAAGAACGACCGGGTCTCGCTGTGGCTCTTCTCGACCTATCCGTACATGGTGGACGACTTCGTCATGGACGACGAGTTGTACTACTTCCAGGTGTGGGACGCGCCCTACGTGATGACCCAGCGGCTGGACAAGGCGATGGTGGTTCCGCCCGACAAGGTGCGCATCGTACCGGCCGAGGGGGACACCAACATCATCCGGCCGCTGCAGTCCATCACGCGGCAGCTCGATCAGGACGACGCGGCGCTGGGCGGCGACCAGATCAACCGCGCCGTGCTCATCGTGACCGACGCGGCCGTCGACGAGTTCCCGGACGCGGAGTTCGCCGCGCTGAGCCAGCGCAACGTCACGCCGTACATCATCTACATCAACACGAGCGACATCCGGACCGCGATGATCGGGCACCCGAGCACGCCGCGCCTCATCGAGATGATCCGCGAGTACGGGGGCGACTACTTCGACGTGACCGACGAGGACAGCCTGCTCGCGGCCTACCAGGCGATCGACGAGCGCGAGGCGGTGCGGGTGGAGCAGCGTCACCGCGCCCTGAAGGTACCGATCTACGGGCGCTTCCTGCTGCTGGCGATGGGGCTGCTGGTCGTCGGTATCCCGCTCGGATTCGTCGCGGAGCTGCTCTGGGGGACGGGACCGTAGGCCGCGCCGCAGCCACCGGACAGGGGGAATACACACGTGGCACTGACGGACCTTCTCGACAAGGAACGGTCGTTCAAATACTTGATCGGCTTCGTCCTGGCGATCGTGTTTCTCGCGGGCGTGGCGCTCCCGTCGCGCAGTCTCGGGGGCTTCTACGCGAACCTCGACGCTCTGAGCGATTCGGTCGACCGGGGCGACTACGAGCAGGCGGATCTGCAGCTCGCCGAGGTGACCGGATTCTACGAGCGCAGCCGGAGTCTGGGGCTCGGCTGGTTCTCCGATGCCTACCTCTTCGCGGACGCGTTCCTCCAGCAGGCGTCGTACAACTATCTGACCGGCGACTTCGAGGCCGTGGTGCGCGATCTGGCCGACGAGATCGACGACCCGCGTGCGTCGCACCTGCTGGCGAGCGCCAAGTTCCAGCTCGCGCGCCAGCGGTACCGGGCGATCGCCGACGACGATCCCGAGGGCCAGTTGAAAAAGGCGGCCATCATCGAGGAAGTGCTCGACGACGTGAACGCCGACTACGAGCGGGCGTTGCGCGCCGACCGGTCCGGCCGCTTCGACTTCAAGTGGAACTACGATCTGACCAGCGATCCGGAGGCGGTGCGTCGCGCTCTCGAGCCGTTGCGCGAGGCCGAGCCGCCACAGCTCGAGCAGATGCGGGGCGAGGGGACACCGGTCCGCCGCCGGCGCGGCTGAGGCCTGACGGGAGGCGTTCGGGATGGGCGAGCTGCAATCTGCGCTACGCGAGAGTGTCGAGTTCCAGAATCCCGAGTACCTGACGTTCGTGCCGCTCGCCGGGCTGATGCTGCTGTTCGGCATCCTGGTCTTCGTCCTGCGGCTGCGTCTCCGCCCGGCGAAGAGCCACGGGTCGTCCTATCCGCTCTTCGGACACATCAAGTTCTGGTTCCTGGCGGTCCTCGCGCTGAGCGTGCTCAGCGTGGCCGCGGCGCGTCCCTTCTGGGTGTACGGCGGGTCGAGCTTCAAGCGGGGCGACGTGGACGTGGCCGTGATCATCGACGCCTCCGCCTCGATGTGGGTCCGCGACCTCGGTCCGTCGCGTCTGGAGATCGCGGTGCGGGAGGCGCTGGGCCTCTACACCGAGGACATCCTGACACCCGGCGACCGGGTCGCGCTGTTCGTCTTCGGCACGACGGCGCTGCGCCAGGTGCACCTGTCGTCGAACGCCGAGCGGTTCGTCGAGCAGGTGGGGCAGCTCGCGCCGCCGGAGCAGCTCTCGGGCGACGCGTTCCCGTGGGACAGCGACATCGCGGCCGCGTTCGAGCATGTCTACCAGTCGCTCGACAACCAGGATCGCTTCGACAGCGGCGACGAGGACTGGCAGCCGGAGGAGCGCTCCGACCGCGTCGCGCTGCTGTTCACCGATGGCGACTTCGCGGCCGACAACGCGCAGGTGTCGCGGCTCGACCAGGCGCTGTCGGAGTTCGGCCGGCGGGGGTTGGCCGTCTACCCGGTGGTGATCGGCACCCGGACCGGGGTCGACGTCGACATCGTGCTGCAGGACTACATTCGGGGCATCGACTTCGACGAGACCCTGGAGGCCGACCTCGAGGGGATCCGCACGCGGGTCAACCCGGAGGGCGTGGCGATGTTCGACCAGCGGTCGGGGGGCGGTTCGTTCGTCATGGAGAACATCGGACTGTCGTCGGCGTCGTTCCTCCGCAACGCCATCGATGCCCACCGCAGCATCACGTTCCAGCTCATCCCGTCCGAGGACCAGCAGGAGATCTGGCAGTGGGTCGTCATCCTGGCCATCCTCCTCGTCGTCGTCGCGATGCTGTTCTACTAGGAACTCGATGCAGCGACGGATTCCGCGTGGCGGCCGGCGATCGCACGTCGGTCTGGCCGTTTGGGTCGGCACCGGGTCAGCCGTGCTGCTGCTGCTGATCGCGGCGGTCCTGTACGCCCTGCGGCCGGGCCTTGTCGTTCCGGCACCGCCGCCGGATCTGGTTTCCGATGGCGCCGGCGACTGGTTGCAGAGCCGCATCCGACGACTGCCGCTCACGGGCGGCGCCGCCGCCGTTCCGGCGCCACGGCGCCGAACGTTCGCGTTCCGGCCGCCGCGTCTGCCGCTGCCGGGCGACGTCGGTCCCGACTGGGCGGTGGTGGAAGAGAATCTCGAGAGGCAGCGGGCCTGGACGGATCTCGAACGCGAGCTCGCCCTCGCGGACATCCCGGCCGAGGAAAAGTGGCGCCGGCGGCAGGATGCGTGGTCCGAGCGTCCGGACATCCGCCGCGCCATCGCGGCGGCGACGGCGATTGTAGAGGCGGGCGGTGCGCAGGAGCGGCTGATCGAGGCTGCGGGGTTCCTCGTGGCACACACGAACGCCGAACCGGACGCGGACTGGCACATGGCCGTGGGGGCACGGACGCTGGCCGCCCACGCGCCCCACTTCGAGGAGTGGCCGCGAGTCATTATGCAGTTGGACGCCGGTCGGACGTTCGCGCCGAACGGGCAGTCGATGGCGCGGGAAATCGACGCGTTCTTCGAACAGATGGCGGCGAACGCTGCCGATCCAGCGGTGCGCGCCATGGCGCGCTACTACGTTGCGGTCGGCCTGATGCGGTCCGCCAACGGTTTCTGGTCGCAGCCCGGCGTCCGCGAAGCGAGGCGGCGGCGCGCTCTCGAGGCGGCGGCCGGTCTGAGCGCCGGGGTGGAGCAGGCGGCGTTCGCCCCGGCGCAAGAGCCGGGCAATCCCTTCGCATCCATCCCGCCGACCTTCGCGGCGGCGGAGGCGAGCCTGATCCATGGCATCCGGCACGCGACCGTCGGGGGTGCATTGTCGGAGATGGTTGGCAGGCGGCTGGACGGGTCGGAGGATCGCCTGTCGGCCTACGCCGGCCGGGTCGTGCTGATCGATTTCTGGGCGACCGGGTGCCGGCGTTGCGCCGTCGAGCTGCCGGCGCTGCGCGAGCTGGTCGCCGAGTTGCCTGCGGATCGATTCACCCTGCTCGCGATCAGCGTTGACGAAGCGCCGGAGGCTGTCATCGAGCTCGCGCGGGACGAGCCGATGCCGTGGACGAACTGGCACGCCGGCCCGGCGAGCGACGTCGCGCGGCGTTGGTACGTTCGCGCCCTTCCCACCTACGCGCTCGTCGACCAGGAAGGCGTCATCCTGGCCCGCACGGACGGTCTCACCGATGCGTTCACGTCACTGATCAGAAGGACGGTCGCTTCCGTCCGATAGTCGTGCGGGCCGCGCGCTGCAGGCTTGCAGCGCCTTGCGGTCCACCTTGCCCACCGAGTTGACAGGCAGCGATTCCAGGAAGCGGACCGCCGTCGGCGTGTGGACCCGGGACAGCCCGCCTCGGACCAGGGCGGTCAGCTCCGCGGCGTCGACCGGCTCGGCGCCGCTGCGCACGACGAACGCCACCGGCGTCTCGCCCAGGTCGGGATGCGGCGCGCCCACGACGCAGCACGCGGCCACACCCGGGTGCCGCTCCAGGACGTCCTCGATCGCCCGCGGGGACAGGTTCTCGCCGCCGCGGGCGATCACCTCCTTCAGGCGGCCGGTGACCGTGAGGTATCCATCGCCGTCGAAGCATCCGAGGTCACCCGTTCGCAGCCACCCGTCGCGGATCGGAGATTCCGATTCAGGACCAGCGTAGCCTCGCATGAGGCAGGGACCTGCGATGCGGATCTCACCTTGGGCTCCAGCGGGCGCCTCTGCGCCCGTCCCGGAGCTGACGATCCCAACCTGCTGGCCGCGCAGGGCGGTGCCGACGGTCCCGATGCGCCGCGCCCCGACCGGGTTCATCGTCGAGGTGCACGTGGCCTCGGACAACCCGTAGGACACCACCAGCGGCACCCCGAAGGCGGCTTCGACCTCCTCGTGCAGGCGCACCGTGATGGGCGCCGACCCGCAACGGAGGAATCTCAGCGAGCGCAGCCTCGCCTGGTCGCGCAGATGCGGGAGCATCCGCGAGTACATCGTCGGCACGCCGGTCAGGTAGGTGACGCCGTGAGCGGCGATCTGGCCCTCGACGTCCTCCGCCCGGAACCGCTCGGCCAGCACGATGGTCGCCCCGACCAGCAACGGTGCGATGAGCTGGTTGTTCACGCCGTTCGTATGGTGCAGCGGCATCACGTGCAGCAGGCGATCCGCCGCAGTCAGCCTCGTCCTCTCGATGATGCCCGCCGCGTGCCGCAGCAGGTTGCCGTGGGTGAGCAGGGCGCCCTTCGGCAGCCCCGTGCTGCCCGAGGTCAACTGCATCATCGCCAAGTCGGCAGGACCGACCGATTCGCGGATGACCGTGGTGCTTGCCGACTTGCGCGACTCGCGGAGCAGGTCCGCCGCGAAGTTGACCTGCACGCCGCCGTGCTCCAGGTCGGGCGCGATTGCTTCCGACCCGTCGTCGAGCACCATTCGGCGCAGGCCGACGGCGTGTGCCCGCGACAGCAGGGCCGCGGCCGTGAGGCCGGCCTCGATGAAGCAGGGACAGGCACCCGCCTGCATGACGCCGAAGAAGCGCGCAACCGAGTCGACCGAGCGCGCCGCGGGCACGCCGACCAGCGCGCCGCGAACAACTCTTCGAAAAGCGCTCGCGTAGCCGTCGATGCTCGTACCGAGCTCGGCATACGACGTCGAGCCGGTCGGGTCGAGCAGCGCCGTCCGTCCGGCCCGCGCGTGCCGGGTGATCCTCTCCCGCAGCAGGCGGCTCAGCGAGGACAAGGACATGGCGCCGGTGTTCTGCGTTGCAGGGAGCGGCTCTGCACGCCTCTTCAAGCTGCGGTCCAAGGGGTTCCCGTCAGGAAGTCAGCGAGTTCCGCACTCAGCACAGACGTTTCGAATTGCGCACGCGGCAGACCGTTTCGGCCGATGACGATCGACAGGGGATCTCCCGGGTGGTCGAACTGCCCGCTGACCGTGATGATCGCCTTCAGCCGCTCCGCCTCTCCCGTGGACACCTTGTCGCCGGCGTCCGGTTGTCGTCGACGAAACGCTCAGCGCCGGCGTACCGTTCGGGCCAGGCCGATGCGGCCATCGGCGCCAGATGATCCTCGAGCGTGCCGGTCTCGTCCGCGGCGCTCCTGTGGAACACGAAACAGCCGACGGGAACCGTGGTTTTCGACAACCACTTGCCGTGTTCGACGTTCGAGAGATCGCCGAAGTGCTCACCGTAGCCCTCACGAAACGCCCCCAACGTCGACGTCACCCCTACCCCGTTCGCGTCGAAAAGGAAGGCCGCTGCGTATTCGGACACGTCGAACGTGCCGGCGGGCTCGTCGGTGATCGTGATGTCCAGGGTCTGAAGCAGGTTCATAACGGGGTCTCGCTGATCCTGTCCGTGGGCGCGCACCAGGAAGAACATCGTGTCCGTGGAGGTGTTCTCGACGATGGACTCGAAGCAGGGGAGAGGCGGACGCGCTGCGTTCCGGAGCCTGAGTTCGTCGATAGCTTGACGCTCGAATCGCGTGCCGATGAGCCCCTTTCTGGCGACTCTGCCGGCGCTCCCGAACGGCGAAGGCAATCCACCGATGGGCTTGTCAACCCACTCGCAGTCTCCGTGGGCGCCGAGGCTCCGTTGAGCGAACACGACGTCGTGGTAGCCCTCGCAGAACACGAGCACCGCCTTCATCGCACGCCTCGCAGGTCGAAGTCCACGGCGTCGTGAAGCCTGTGAAGCCTGCGACCGTCGTAGCGCCTGGCCTTGACGTTACTGTCGGTACGATTGATCGCATAGCCGACGACGTCTTCGGTCCGGTGTCCGTTGAGAACGAAGGCGTCAATCGCCTCTTTGCTGTGGGTCGACAGGAAGACCTGCACGTCGAGCTCGACCGCAAGGTCCTGCACGAGACGCGTGAACTCGACGAGGAGCTCCGTATGGATCGGGTTCTCGAATTCGTCGACGAGCAGCACGCCCCCGCGGACGCCGGCGAAGAGCAATCCGATCGGGTGCGGCTCTTTTGCGTCGGCGGTCCAGAGGGGTCCAGGAGGGCTGCGAGCGGCATGGCAAGAGCTACTTGACCCGGCGAAGGCGAGGTGAGGAGGGCGATGGGGGCGGCTCGCTGACCGGCGGTGCTATCCCGTCAGCGTAGCGCTGGGCGTGGTTCCGCTCGTACTCGCGCGCTTCGTGGAAGTCCCAGTACGCATCGAAGTCGCCGCTGGCTCGCAGCGCCCTCAGCTTCAGGACCGCTTCGGCGCCGACCAGCCGCCAGCGGGCTCCGGTCAACTCCATCCGGTCGCGGACCAGGTACCGGCACGCTCCTTCGATCACGCCGGTGGCAATGGGATAGCCCGCGGCCAGATAGCGGTCGTAGTGCAGGTACGGTGCGTACTTGAGCAGGTAGTCGGCGCACGTATCCACCGGCTTGCGGGTGTCGGGCGAGAGGCCGGCGACGGTCGCCGCACGCCGCATCGACGCCGCCACCCGCCTCGCCTTGCCCTCGAGAATGTCCCGCACGCGCGTCCACGCCCAGCACGCCAACTCGGGGCTGCCCTCGTCATGGAATACATGCGCCGCCTTCCAGACGTGCTCGACCACGTGGATGATGTCGAGTATCACCGTCACGTCGACGCCGTAGGCGGCGGCGCCCGCTTCGACGAGGGCGAGTTGCGTCTCGGCGCCGTCGACGAGCACGACCCAGCGCTTGACGCGCTCCGGGTCGTGGCGCTCGGCTTCCAGCATCGCCTCGGCGACCACCTCGGCCGGATCGTGTTCGAGGCTCGCCCAGACCCGTTTGGCCACCGGGCGAGGACGCACCGCCGGGGTCTTGGCCCGATTCTTCGCTTTAGCCTTGGCCTTGGCCGCCGGCTGTCGGGGCATCAGGCTCTGCAGGAAATCCTCCGGGCTGCGCACCAACGGCGCGACCGCGTAGACGGCGGCCACCGTTGCCATACGTTTCGAGTGCTTCTTCTCGCCCGGCTGCAGGCGGTTGAACGGGGAGAGCTGCTCGCGTTGCCGCCGGCGCCTCTCGGCCGCCTCGCGCAGGTCCTCGTGATGCAGCACCACGCCCTTGCCGTCGAAGGTGAGCACCACAACCGACTCGTCGGGGACCGGCTCGCCCGCCGCCGCTCGGCGCGCCGCGTAGAAGGCGTCGAAGTCCTCAGCCGCGCGAGCGACCAACTGTTCCGCCTGACGCTTGGGCACCTGGGCCCCGCTATGGCGAGACAGCTCGAACAGCGCTTCGTCGAACGACCGCGATGCGGCCGCTTCCGCCACCCGGCGGCGCACCTCGAGCGAGTAACGCTCAGCCGCCAGGTTCAGCGACGCATCGAGCGGATGCAGACTGTCGTGACCGGGATGCGCGTAGCCCAGGCGCTCGACCGCCACCGTCCCGAAGGTCGTCTCCAACTGCCGGTCGTGCAGCCGCCGCTCCGAACGCTCGACACCGTCGGCCCCCTCGACCGGACCCGCCGCCTCCCCCGGGCTGCGTTGGTCGAGGTGCCCTTGCAGGAGCTTGCGCATCAACTCCTGACCACGCCGGTTCAACTCCCGTTCGAGGTCGCTCTCACGCATCTGCAGGGCCTCGCGCGAAGAAAGGTAGGCTTTGGTCTCCGCGAAAGAAGCCTCCGCCGCCGCATAGGGCGCCGGGGCGGGTGGAGCGGTGCGGCGGGGAACAACTTGCATGGCTCAACGCTCCCGTAACCGCCGCTTGTCCAGGCCGCG
Source organism: Vicinamibacterales bacterium (assembly GCA_965222905.1). Taxonomy (GTDB): domain Bacteria; phylum Acidobacteriota; class Vicinamibacteria; order Vicinamibacterales; family UBA8438; genus WTFV01. Next base: position 3,698,458 of record OZ244976.1, read on the forward strand.
CGCCAGCACCGCGCTGGCCAGGTTCTTCCTCAGTACGCATCAAGGCTCCGGCTACCCGCGGCGGCTGAGCGCCGGTCGTCTCCCATCGGGTCGCGGACCAAATGCCGACAGGCCCTTCGATGAGCCGGCGACGAGCACCGCACGCCGCGTCGCCGCTGCCACGTGGATGATGTCGAGTACCACGGTGGCTTCCAGGGCGTACGCGGTGGTGCCCGCGAGGCGGTCGCGATGGTCACGTGGCGGCGCATCTCGACCCAGTAGCGCTCCGGCAGCAGGTTCAGCGCGGCATCGAGCCGATGCAAGCCGTCGTGACCGCGCCGCGCGCAGCCCAGACCCACAACCTGCATCGTGCCGGAGGCCGTTTCGGCGTGGCTTTCGTGCTCGCGCGGCTCCGAGCACTCGACACCGCTGGTGTCCTCGGCCGGACCAGCAGCCTCTTTCGGGCTGCGTTGGTCGCGATGTCCTTGCAGGAGCTTGCGCACCAACTCCTGGCCCCGCCGGTGCAGTTCCCGTTCGAGTTCGCTCTCGCTCATCTGCCGGGCTTCGCTGGACGAAAGGAAGGCTTTGGCATCCGCGAAGACAGCATCGGCCGCTGCGCACGGGGCTCGCCTCGGGGGATCGATGCACGGGACGCCGGTTCGGGGCACGTCGAATGTACGTCCCTGGAATCCTGTCGTCACAGCCATCGCAGGCCTGCCTCCCTTCCCACGGCACCGTACCAGAACGCCGCGCGAATGTCCAGAAGGGAGCGCGCCTGTCGGGGAGAAGACCGAAGGTGTTCGGCGCCGTGACGAGGCTCGGCTGGCTGCCGAAAAGACGCCGGTACGCGCTGGCCTGCTTGATGTCCCTCCCGAAATGGCCACTGGGGAGACGCATCCGCGGGCAAAAGAGCCCATGAATAGGGCGAAAAATCCTCTATGAAGAGCCGCACCCCGCGAATGTCCAGAAGGGAGCGCGCCTGAGGGGGACCGGCGCGTGCCGGCGTCGTGGTCGGGTCGGGCGGCGGCCCGAAAAGAGGCGGATGGGGCGCTCGCCGGACGCTGTCACCCCTCAAAACGCACTGAAGAGGGAGTGTCCTCGGACATAAACCCTTATGAATGAGCGAGATAGCAATCTATGAAAAAGAGCCGCACCCAATCCGATCTCGAACACGCGCCGCACACCCTCGCCGAACGCCGCGAGATCCGGCGCCTTGTCGAAATCGTCGTGACTGACGAGGAAGCGGTTGAACCGGTCGGCCAGCTCGATGTTGCGGAGTCCGGGATCGACCCGTTCGCGGATGAAGTCGATGATCTGCTGCTTCGTTCCGGCCTCGAGGCTCTCCTTGTTGCAGCGCGCAAGGGTTTCAGGACGGTTGGCGGAGAACGGGCTCGTGAACGCCGCGCGGCACAGCCAGTGCTGTCCCTGAAAGCTGGTTCGTCGCGGACGGTCCTCGAAGAACACGACGTCGGTATGCTGTGCTTGTCCGCCGTAGCTGGCTTCGACGCGAAGCTTCGAGAGAAACGAGGTCTGATCTTCCACGTCCGGCTCCGGTTCGGTGGAGATCTCGAACTCGACGCTCGTCGTGTTGCCCGGGACCTGGTCGAAACGTCCCGACAGTCGGGCGGCTCGCGGTAGTTGCTCGACGAGCCATAGCGGATCCGGATCTCCCTCCACCCGACCTCGCCAGCGGATGGCGTCCAGCAGGGCCCGTTCGTCGTTCTGATGGGCAAGCAGATAGATCGCTTCCAGCAGTGACGTCTTTCCCGCGTTGTTGACACCGACGATGAGATTGACTCGACCGGGGCTGTCGAGGACGAGACCGTCGATGCCGCGGTAGCTCTCCACGCGGATGGAGGAGAACTGCGACTGCGTGATTTCGTTGAAGGGCTGCCACGGTAACCGGCGGCCAGCGCCTGGCGGCTGGCGTTTGCGGGCCAGCGCGATGCCCTGGAGGTTGCCGATGAGCTGCTCGACCCGGTCGAGATCGGCGGGCGTCAGATCTCCGGTCCTTGAATTGAGTCGCTGAATGCCCTTGTCGCAAAACTCGAACGCCCCGGCGACTTCACTCTTGACGAGCAGATCGCTGGATAGCGTGGCTTCCTGCAAGCTGCGGGTTTCGTCCAGACGCCTGACGGCTTTGGGATCCTGGATGATTCTGGCGAGCTCGCGGATGTGTCCACCGGTAGTGATCACCGGTTCGGCCGTAGTCCGAACGTCAGTGTCATGGCCTTCATCCTCGCCCTCCTCGGGTTCCGCCTCTCGCGACATCCACGAGAAAAGACGCTCCAGGTTCGACCCGTTGGACGCGGTGCACGTCGCATGGTTCCAGCCGAGCCAGTTGCGTGCCGCTTCACTTTTGAGGACCTCCCGAAACAGGTTGTACTGGTCGGACTGAAACTGGTCGCCGTAGTCGCTCTCCCGATAGCGTTCGTCGGCGTCTTCGTACTGAAGGACAGGCACTCTGGAGAACCACGCGCTGTCGAGCTTGCCGAGATCGATGGCGTCCTCCTCGTGCCTGCGCTGCAGGTACTTGAGCGTTGCGACACGCCGGTTTCCCTCGACCACGAGAAACCGTGCCGCGTCCTTGCGGGCCAGGATCGGATCTATGTCGAGCCAACCGTTTTCCTTGATGCTGGCGATTAGATCCCGGACGTTTTCCTGATGGCGTCCCAGCACGAAGCCGGTCGTACGACGCTGGACGTCCGCATTGTAGACGTGCTCCGGCGTCACGGGCCGGTACTCCGGATGGTCCACGAACCGGAAGTTGTTCGGGTCGAGGTAGAGGCGACTGAGCGACACCGATTGCCGCCTGCCACGCACCTGTTCCGCGGTTTCGTCGCTCATGATTGACTTCCCTTCGCGTCCGAAGGATGGCCGCCCCGGTTGCTCGATCCTAACAGTGGCGAGCGGCGGAACCTGTCGTGGACGGTCACGGCACCGCCGGCGCAACGCTACCGCGACGCCATGTTTGCATCGCGCTCGAACTGTCCCTCCGGATCGAGCTCGTCCAGCGCCGCGATCTCGCGGGCGGTCGGTGGCGGGGTCGGTTCGGCGGACGAGGCGTCGAACGCGAACCCGGTCCGCTGCCGGACCTCGTCGAGCGAGGCGTCCGGATGCCAGGATCGCAGGGCCAGCCTTCCGTCGCGCTTCTCGAAGATCGCGATCGGGGTGACCACGCCGTGCATGCCGCCGGCTGCCGTCACGAAGTCGAGCCTGTCTACGAGGGTGCGCGTCGAATGCTCGGTGCGCCACGTCACCGCGCGCCGCGCCGTCGGCAGCATGACCGCGCCGCCACCGCCTCCGGGCAGCCGTACCTTGGGGTTGCGCCAGTCGCCGATCACCGACACGTTGGTGCGGCCGAGCCCGTCGACCTGCGCGGCTCCGAGGAAGCAGAGGTCCATCCCGCCGCGGGTGCACAGGTCGTAGAAGTCCTCGTTGGCGAAGATGGCAGTCGAGCCCTCCGCCAGCACCGGATCGGAGCTCGAGCGCGGGATCGACGAGGGAGTCGGCTGCACGCCGCCGGCCACGTTGATGTATACGAAGTCGAACTCGTAGGCCCGCTTGGCGAGCAGGCAGGCGAGCATCGGCGGCGTCGAGTTGACCCCGCTGAACGTCACCTCGTCCGGCCGGATGAAGCGCGCGAGATTGGTGACGAGGTACGAGAAAGCGGACCAGCGCTCAGGCATGGGCGGGCTCGAAGCACTCGGGCGCGCCCGCCAGATGCGCGTCGGGCAGGCCGGCCGACTGCATATACTCCTCGACGGCGGGGTAGTCCACCTCGTAGAGCGGCCAGCATGATCCCGGCCACGCTCCGTTCGGAACCACGGCCACCGCCTCCACCATGAACCCCGGTATCAGCGTCAGCTCCGGGCGCTCCCGAAACGACGCGGCCGGCTCGAGCGTTTCGGCGACCACGAGCACCCGCTTCGCCGCCCGGCTGAGGATGCGGTCCCAGTGGGACGTGCCGTAGACGCGTGCGTCGCCCTGCTCGTTCGCCTCGTGGACCTGAATGACGGCGAAGTCCGGCCGGATCGCCGGAATCACCCACACGTCCTGTCCGGAGCCGTAGGGGTCGCGTACGGAGGCCCAGCGGTTGAGCGCCGGCAGGTCCGAGCCGTGCACGCCGCCGACCGGCTGGAACGGTACGCCGTAGGCGGCGGCGCGCAGGCCGGCGGTGAGGGTCATGCAGGCGTGCTCCTCGAGCTCGATCCGCCCTTGCTCCACCGCGCGGCGGTACGCCGGGGCAAGGCCGAGGTGGCCCTCCATGGCGACGATGCCGGCGCGTACGCGGGCTGCCGAGCCGGCGCGGCACAAGATGTCGATGTCGTAGCCGGGCGACTGCTTGACGATCTCCAGCCCCGACCGGCCCTGCCGGATCAGCTCGCGCACGAAGGCGAACGGACCGCGGTGGAGAAAGCTCCCGCCCAGGGCGACCGACGCGCCGTCGGGCACGAGTCCGGTCAACCCGGCGAGCGGCATGACCTTGGAAACGGGCATGCGGATCATGGTAGCGTCGAACAGAGATGACGAGCCAGATCCAGCGCGTGCAGTCCGCCTTCAGCCGGCAGGCCCCGGGGTTCGGGGGCTCCGGGCTGTCCCTCGGCCGGGAGGAGCTGTTGCGCTGGGTCGTCGAGTCTCTGCCACTCTCGGCGGAGACGCATGCGCTCGACGTCGCCGCCGGAACCGGTCATCTCAGCCGCGCGGTGGCCCCGTACGTCCGGTCGGTCACCGCCGCCGACGTCACGGCGGCGATGCTGAGCGCGGCGCGGGACGAGTCCGCGGCGGCGGGGCTGGCCAACCTGCACCTGGTGCAGGCGGATGCCGGCCGTCTGCCGTTCGCCGCTGGGCGCTTCGACCTCGTGATGTGCCGGCTGGCCCTCCATCACTTCGCGGATCCCGCGGTCGAGCTGACGGAGATGGCCCGCGTCGCCCGGGGCTCGGGCACGCTGGCGGTGGTCGATCTGTTGTCTCCGGATGACGCGGAGCTGGCCGAGCGGTACAACGCGTTCGAACGGATGCGGGATCCGTCTCACACGCGGGCGGTGACCGCCGGCGAGGTTCGGGATCTGCTGAGCGCGGCCGGCCGTCCGGTCGACCACTGGTCTGCCCGCGACGTCGAGGTCGACGTGGATCCGTGGTTCGATCTCACGCGTACGCCGGTATCCACCCGACGAACCATCACCCTGGCCCTCGAGCGCGAGCTCGACGGCGGGCCGTCTACCGGGATGCGGCCGCGCTCGCGGGAAGGCCGGCTGTCGTTCGTCCAGACGTGGGCGCTCGCACAGGCCGGCCCGCGCGACCGACCGGCGCGAGCATGACGGGCGCCGCCATCGCGCCGCGACCGGCCGCGCTACCAACCCGTCCCGGCCGGCCGCGGCGGTATTCAGGGTTACGTGCCGCTTGCGATGTACGCCGCCGCGGCGGCGTGTGCTCTCACTGGCCGCCTTCGCCCGGCAGGCCCTCGACGTCGGGTGGAAGCATGGCGCCGAGGGTGTTCTGGAACATCGCGAGCTGGGTGTAGTTGCCGACGATCAGCACGACTTCCCGCAACTCGTCCTCCGTGTAGCGCTCGTCGAGGGCAGCCCACGTGGCCTCGGAGATGAACCGGCTCGTGTGCAGCTCGTCCGCCGCCGCCAGGAGCGCCCGGTCGAAGTCTTCCCATTCGGGTGCGTCCGGTCCGACCGTGATGCGACTGATCTGCTCGGGAGTGAGCCCGGCCTCCTGCCCGACGAGGTTGTGCCGGCCCCAGATGTAGTCGCCGCGCGACAGCCAGGCGGTGCGCAGGATGAGCAGCTCCTTGTCGCGCAGCGGAATCGTGTAGTTGCCGACGAAGTTGATCGTGTATGCCCAGTACCTGCTGCAGGTGTCCGTCACCTCCGGGCAGAGTTGCCGCAGCGAGCTCGCCCCCTGCGGGTCCTCGGGCAGCGAAATGCGCGGGCCGGTCAGACGGTCGTGCGGCGCGACCCGGGTCACCGTCTCTTCCTGGGCGCCGGCGGTCGCCGGGGCGGCGAGCACGCCGCAGACGAGAGCCGCGCCGGTCACGATACTGATGCACCGCATCACACACCTCCTCGATGGGCTGTTCCCGCGAGTTCCGCCATTGACGATACGCGCTCACTGTAGCGCAACGCGCCCGGCCCGGAGCAGACCCGCGGTCGGCGGGCCTGCGGAACGCCGCGTCCATGCCTGGACCGGCTCGCGATGACCCCGTATGATGGCCGGCATGCGATGTTTCTCGAAGAGCACAGGATCCCGACGCCTGCCGACCTGCTGCGGCCGGCCGCGGGCCACTGGAGGCTGATCATGAAGAATCTGGCCGGACTGTTGGCGATCCTCCTCGGCGTGTCGGCCACCCCCGGGCTCGCCCAGACGACGGAAGACCTGCTCAACGACGCGCAGACTCCCGAGGACGTGCTCATTCACAGCATGGGCTACGACCGCAAGAGCTACAGCCCGCTCGAACAGATCGACAAGTCCAACATCCACAGGCTGGTGCCCATCTGGAGCACGAGCCTGATGAACCAGTCGGGCGAGCTGGCCGCGCCGGCCATCTACGACGGGGTGCTCTACGCCATCAACGGGAGCTGGACCTTCGCCATCGACCTGGAGACGGGCCGGCAGATCTGGCGCACGCCGGTCGTCCTCGAAGAGGGGTCGCGGCGGCGCAGCAGCTTCAACCGGGGCGGCCCGGTGATCTACGATGGCCGGCTCTTTCGGGTGACCGTCGACAACCACGTCCTCGCGTTGGACATGGAGACCGGCGAGGAGCTCTGGAACCAGAAGTTCGCCGATGGGTCGGAGGGCTACTATGCAACCGGGGCGCCGATCGTGGCCAACGGCGTGTTGATCTCGGGGATGTCGGGAGGCGAGTCCACCACCCGCGGCTTCCTCGACGGCTGGGATCCGGCCACCGGCGAGAAGCTGTGGCGCCGCTACACGATCCCCGGGCCCGGCGAGCCCGGCCACGAGACCTGGCCCGCCGGCACCGACGCCTGGATGTACGGCGGTGCGCCGACCTGGCGCTCCGGCTCGTACGACCCGGAGCTCGACCTCGTCTATTGGGGGACCGGCAACGCGGAGCCGTACGATCCCGCGCCGCGCGGCGCGCTGGACAGCCTGTACGCGTCGAGCATGCTCGCCATCCGCCCGAAGACGGGTGAGATCGCCTGCCACTACCAGTACACCCCCAACGACGTGTACGACGTGGACGGCATCGACGAGCATGTCCTGGCCGAGCTGGAGGTCGACGGCGAGATGCGCAAGGTGACGATCCAGGCCAACAAGAACGGCTTCCTCTACGTGCTCGACCGCACCGACTGCTCGCTGATCGCCGCGCATCCCTACGTCTACGTCAACTGGGCCACGCACATCGACCTGGAGACCGGGCGGCCGGCGTTGACCAATATCTACCGGGACTTCCTGTCCGGCGAGCAGGTCTACATCTGGCCGTCCCGCGGCACGAACGCGGTGCCCATCGCCTTCAACCCGAACACCGGGCACATCTACTCGACTACGTGGCACGTGCCGCGCATCCAGCGGCTTCTCCCCGAGCCGCAGGAATTCGTCCTCGGGGCGAGCTCCACTGGGGTCACCAACCGCTTCCCGCCCGTCGAGTCGGGCGATCTGCTCGGCCACGTCGTGGCCATCAATCCGCTGACCGGCGAGAAGAAGTGGGAAGTCCCGATGCACGATTTTCCCAGCTCGGCCGGCGTGCTCGCAACGGGCGGCGGTGTGCTGTTCACCGGGAAGATCACGGGCGAGTTCATCGCGCTCGACGAGGAGACCGGCGAGACGCTCTGGGAGTTCCAGACCGGATCGAGCGTCAATGCGACGGCCGTCACGTACACGCTCGATGGCCGGCAGCAGATAACGGTCGCGTCCGGGCTCGGCGGCGGGCTCGCCAATCGGTACGCGCGCGGCCTGGTTCCGACCGGCGGCTCGATCTGGACGTTCGCCCTGATGCCCGAGTAGCCGGCGGCGCCGTGTTCGATCCGTTCTCTCGAAGCTACGGCGTCGCGCGTGGGCGGTTCCGGGAGGCCGCCCGCGCGGCCGTGGCGCCGCTGGCGCACCACGCGCTCGCCGGGCAGGGGCCGGACGGGTGCGAGTTGGCCATCGACGTGGCGCTGGTCGGCGCGCGGAACCCGCGGCGCGCGGTGGTCGTTTCGTCGGGGCTCCATGGCGTCGAGGGGTTCTTCGGGTCCGCGGTCCAGCTCGCGTGGCTCCGCCGCTTCCGCGACGGTGGTGCGTCGGTGCCGGGCGGCACGCTCGTCGTGCTCCTTCACACGCTCAACCCGTTCGGCTTCGCTTGGCGTCGCCGCGTCGACGAGGGCAATGTCGACCTCAACCGCAACTTCCTCGATGACGCAGAATCCTACGCCGGTACGCCCCAGCACTACAGCCGCGTCCACCGGCTGCTGAATCCGCCGACGCCGCCGACCCGGCTCGATCCGTTCCGGCTGCGGGCGGCGTGGGCCGTCCGGCGTCACGGTCTGTCGGTTCTGCGGACCGCGGTCGCGACGGGCCAGTACGAACACCCGACCGGTCTGTTCTTCGGGGGCCGTGAGGCCGCGGCGTCGACCCGTCTCGTTCGGCAACGGTTTTGGGAGTGGACCCGCGGGGCGGAAGAGGTCGTCCATCTGGACCTGCATACCGGCCTTGGCGCGTACGCCGACTACCGGCTCCTGATCGAGCCGATGCACGTGCACGATATCGGTCGGTACCACTCGCGGTTCGATCGGGAGCGCGTCGCGCCGGTCGGGGACGGCACGCCCTATGCGGCGCGCGGCGTGATGGGTGCGTCGCTCGCGCGTCACGCCGGGCCGCGCGACTACCGCTTCGCATGTCTGGAATTCGGAACCTACGCGCCGCTGCGCGTGCTTGCCGCCCTGCGTGCCGAGAACCGGGCGCACCACCATTCCGCAGTCGATGCTCCTGCGTATGAGCGCGCGAAGCGCGAGCTGGTCGAGTGCTTCTGTCCGGCCGGCGGACTCTGGCGCCGGAAGGCGCTCGCTCGCGCGCTGGTGGTTATCGGACAGGCGGTAGGGGCTGCCTGAGCATCGAAGCGGCTCTCCGTATCATTGAGTCAGTCCGCAGGCTCGGGGCGCTTGATGGCGTCGATGATCAGCGCGCGCAGGTCGCGGATGTCCTGCTGGATATCGTCGATGCGGGCGTGGATGTCGTCGATGCGGGCGTTGACGTTGGTGTTGACGTCGTCGATGCGAGCATTGACGTCGTCGATGCGGGAATTCGTGGCGGCGTTCTGTTGGATCATCAGCCCGGCCAGCATCAGCAACAGGGTAGCGAGACCGATTCCGGTCCCGACGATGCTTCTGATGATCGCCTTCGTATCACCGTTGCCGGTGATCTGCGTCCTGAGGGTTTCGTCGATGCTCACTTGCCAAGCGTAACACCGAATTCCGCGCGCGAGGATCGACGAGCACGGTCCTTCCGCTTCTGGTGCCAGTGACCGGGGATGCGAACAGGCACCAGGCTCCGTCCGGGATCGCGGGTTCCAGCTCGAGCGTGACGATCGGGATTTCGTTCAAACTCAGGGGTGACGTCGAGCGACTGCTCCGAGCGAGGCGGGAAGCGGAGCTGTCGAGTGAGTCCTAAACGGTTCGCCGCGTAGCGCGCCTCCAGCTCCGGGTTCAGCTCGTGCGCCGCCTTGAAGAAGGCGATGCGCAGCGTCCGGCCATGGCACTTGAAGCCGTGGCGGAGCGTCGCCAACGCTCCCTCGGCGTCCGTCCACTTGCAGAGATCCGTCAGGACCTGCTCGCCTGTCCTGGAACCGTGAAAACGCTTCCAATCTGGCCCACTCGCGGGGCTGGGTCTCGCGGATGAAGCCGAGAGCCGCTTCCGGGAAGATCGCGCGTCCGCGGTCGAAGCCGTCTCCCGACAGGCGCACGTAGCCGTTGTCGAGCAGATGCGCTTCGATGACGGTTTCGAACGCCGCCTCACTGGTCGGCTTCATCGTTCTGACTCCCGTTTCAGATGCCTCGCAAGCGGTCCAGAAGCGCTCTGGCATGTGGGCACGCGGCCTCGACCAGGGCGGGGTCGATCCGTTCCAGCAACTCGAACGAAACCTTGCCCTTCGCGTAGGGATGTGGGCACTTGGCGGTTGCACGAGTCAGCGCGTCGAGGACGTCACGCTTGGGCACTTCCTCCAGGTGGGGCCATTGCCGAAGCGCGTTCTCGCGAAACAAGGCGCCGAAGTATCCGTTCAGCGCGTTCCGATCCGCCACAAGCCATGTTTCCATGACCTGTACCATCAGGAAGGCCTGATCGTTGCGGGCGCCCGGCGGTCGATCCCAACCGTCACGCGCCTGAAGGTGCCGCCACGCGGAGTGGCCGGCTGCCGCGTCCGCCTCGCTGTCCACGAGCAGGAGCGGGACCCGCCCCGGACGCGGGTTCCCAATCGCCGTCTGAAAGAGATCGAAGGTTCTGGCTCGCCCGCCGCCGCGCACGACTCGCGGCATGCGCCCTTCAAGTCCGGCAGCTTCGAAGAACTTCGTCCAGGAGCGGCGGAAGAGGCATGCAAGGTTCTCGTCTCGATCTCCGCCGCCTTCGATGTAGATCACCGCGCTCACCAGCGATTGCCCCCCAGTTCGCCTGAGCTCCAGAGCTCGCCGAGGCTGTACTTGTCCAACCAAGCCTTCAGTCGTTTCCCATCCAGACGTTCGAATCGTGATTCTCCATTCTCCTTCTCGCAAACGATGACGCTTGATGGATGGTCCGACAGGGCGTCGACGAGCACGCGCGAGTGGGTGGTCACGACGATCTGTGTTCTCCGGGATGCCTCCACGAGCAGTTTCGCGGCCGCCGCGACCACGTCCGGATGCAGGCCGAGCTCCGGTTCTTCCAACGCGATCAGCGGTGGAGGAGAAGGATGCAGCAGGATCGCGAGCAGGCTCAGGTACCGGAGCGTGCCGTCGGAAAGAAGCGTCGCCGGAATCTGCCGCCCATCACGCTCCTCTAGGAAGAGCGCCACGGTGCCGCCCGTCACGGGGCAAGAGACATCAACGATGCCGTCGAACAGCTCCTGCAGAGCCTCTACGAGTCTTCGCTTCGTCTCTCCCCGGAAGTGCGAAAGTACAATCGCCAGGTTCTCAGCGCCGTCGTTGAGAAAGTCACTCGTTCCGTGCGCGCTCTGGTCCCTGCGTGGTGCCGACGACGGGCCGAATGCCCAGTTCTGGTACAGGCGAATCCGCTCGTATCGCTCCTGCAGCACGTTCAGAGCAGGGTACATGTGCGGATCACGGATCTGGGAAAGGACTGACTCTTCAAGCTTCGCTTCACTGTGGGCGACCTCGATTCGGGCGGTGTCGCGAGGCCGGAGCGTGATTGCGTGCCGCCCTTCGGAGAGCCGATAGTACCAATCGGCATCGGATTCCGGAACTCCCGCGTTTGCGACTCCCTCCTCAATTACCTGCAAGCGCCCGCCGTTGTCCACCACCGTCAGCGTGTGCCGAAGGGGCCGTTCGCCGTCCGGCGAGTCGACGATCACTTCCACGGTCCCCGCGCCGGGCGATTCCTTGCCCTTCCACAGCCACTCCCAGATGCCGCCCCGTCTCCTGACCGGTTCCGCGAGGTTCTTGGGCGCAGCTCGAAGAAGACCAAGCACTTCCAGCAGGTTCGACTTTCCCGAGCCGTTCGGTCCGATGAGCACGTTCAGCGATTCCATCGGCAGATCGATGCCCTTCGGTCCGAACGACAGGAGTCCCGAAACCTTCAGTCTCCGGATCAACATGGCGGTTACCCGACGAGTCCCATCTCGCCAAGAAACTGAGACGGCGCTTTTCGATATCCGTAGTAGTGCTGCGCCCGGGTCAACGTCAACGTCCGCTCGACGCGTGTGACGGCGACGAAGCAGTTGCGGCGCTCCTCTTCCAGCTCTCTGCTTTGCGGTCCCTTCCGCAGAGCTTGAAACGACGGAAATACCTCTTGGGCCATGCCGATCAGATAGACGTGCCTGAACCCCAGCCCCTTCGATCCATGCACGGTCATGCAGCGCACGGCGTCAGGTCCGGGGCGCGGCGCCTTCGAAACCAGGTCCATCTGCTGGAGGTAGACGTTCAGTGTCAACCTGCCGCTGCCGTGCTCGCGAACCAGGTCGTCGTGCAGCTCGCGCCAGGTCTTCAGTTCTTCCGCGAGCAGGTCGTCGTCTTCTCCTGCCCATGACCGCCAGCCCTGCTGCAGGAACCAGTCAACGACCGCCGGAAACGCGATCGAGTCCACCAGATCCGCCCGAATTCGCTCGACCACCGCCTCGGTCCCGTGCGAGGCGGTCACCGACGCCGCGTCCGCCCAGGCCCGCAGGAAGTCGCCGCCCACAAGCGCAGCCGACGCCGCGACGGCATCCAGTTCGAGAGACGTGTCGGCGAGTTGCTCCCACGCCAGACACAGTCTGCGCAGAACGTCCCGGTCATGCCGTGCGTTCGCCAGGCGCAACGCCTCGGTCAGAACGCCTATCGCCGGCGACTCGAAATCGGTCTTGCGTTGCGTCACGTACGCCTCGATCCCGGCGTCGGCCAGCGCGGCGGCGGCGCGTCCCAGCAGCTTCGCGGTCCGGCCGAGCACCACGCACTCGGAGCCGTTGAGCACCCGGTTGCAGATGTCTTTTGGAATGAAGGCCGCTTCTTCATCCGGCGACGCGAACGTCTCGTACCGCACGTCGTTGGCGTCGCCATGCCCGCTGGCGCGCGAGGCCTGCAGGGGAGCCTTGTCCGGAAATCGGCGCGCGTTGTGGACGATGCAGGCGATTGGCGAGGACGATGATGGACGCCGGACAACGATAGCACTCCGGAAGCTGCACGACGTGCATGTCGTAGTCCCGCCGCAGTTGCGCCAGCCTCTCGGGATTTGCGCCGTTCCACTGGTAGATGATCTGATCCTCGTCCCCGACGACGAACAGGCGGGCGCGCCGGCCCGGGGCGATCAGCCGCAGCAGGTCGTACTGTGCCCGGTTCGTGTCCTGGAATTCGTCGACGCACACATGCGTCCAACCCAGCCGCACGACTCGCGCCACGCCCGGCTTTTCCGCAAGCAGGCGCCGGGCGAAGTGCAGCAGGCTCCCGAAATCCAGTCGGTTCGCGGTGACGAGCGCTTGGCAGTAGCGCGCGAACAACCGGGGAACCCATGGCGGCGTTTCGGCGAGCGTCGGCATCAGTGCTTCCCCATCGTAGGAGTCCGCGAACAGACGATCGACCAGCGTCAGAAGACTTCTCCGATCCATCGGCACGGCCTCGCCGTCATTCTGCAGGCAGGCGGCCGCTTCATCCGCCATCGCGATCCGATCTTCGATTTGCGTGATCAGGCTGAAGTCGGGCCGCAGGCCCAGGTGGCTTCCATGTTGGCGAAGCAGGTCGGCGGCGAACGAGTGGAATGTGCACAGGTGAGCACGCTCCGCCCGCTGGCCAAGCACTCGGTTGACACGGGCTCTCATCTCGGCGGCGGCCTTCGTCGTGAAAGTCAGAGCCAGGACTGACGCGGCATCGCCCTCATCGAGTATCCGGACGACCCTGGAGGTAAGCACGAGCGTCTTGCCGGAGCCCGGTCCCGCCAGTACGAGAAGCGGACCGTCGTCCCACGACACGGCGTCACGCTGATTCGCGTTGAGGGTATCGAAGTCGACCGCCATCATGCATCTCGCGCCAAAGCTACGACCCGGTTCAGCACGCAGCGGATCTCGGCTGTGACGCCATCACCGCCGCGTCGCTCCATCTCGGCGGCCACCGCCGCGGCCGCGCGCGTCTTCGCTCTTCCCGGCAACGCGTCGAAGTACTTGCTCCAGTAGTCCGGCTCACCCGGTACCCCGTTGATCCTGGCTCTGTTCTGCTCGGGCATGAACTGTTCGTAGACGTCGTCGTACCGGTTCTCGAGGAGATGGATATCGATGTTCTCATACGGAAAGACCATCAGATCCGCTTCGTCGGAATCGCCGAGATGGTCCCTCAGGCTCGCTCTGGTCCTGTTCGCCTGGATCCCACCCGTCGCGGTGTCGGCGTCTCCCACACAGTACCAGGCAATGCCGAGCGCGTTCGCGATCTTGGCCAGGAGGCCCACATCCGTCTGTCTGTATTCGACGACCCTGATACCCTCGCGGTGCAAATCGATGTCCGTCGCGCGCGCGGCGGCGGGATAAATCCAGGCTTCGGTCTCGCCCTCGACGAGCAGCCAGCAACGGGCGAACAACAGCTCTCCGCGGGCCTGCCGGACGTGGTAGTTGAACTTGCGTGTATCTTCAGCGGAAAGCAGGCCGGCGGGAACTCGAAAGGCCCGGATGCCGCCCCGCGTACGGGCCAGCCGACGAATCTGATGGACCTCGGTCTCGGCGAGCAGATCGCCGCTATGGGTGGAGATCAGTTTCTGGCCGGTGAAGTTCCTTACGAGACCCCACAACGCCCGCACGGCCGACGGATGAAGATGGGCCTCCGGCTCCTCCAGCGCCAGGATCGGCGCGCCCGCCGGCCACGCTTCCAGAAACGCCGTGAACAGCATCAGTACCGACAGGCTCTGCGTGCCCTCACCGTGACGGTGCAGGGGAATCCTGGCACCGGTGACGGACCCGAGGTTTGATCTGGGCCTTGGCCAGCATGTCGAATATTCGACCCGGAACGGCTTCGATGGAGACGACGTCGCCGGCCGCCAGCGGAACGACATCCTGTACGTGGTGCAGACCGTCGTGCACCTGCCGGAAGCTGTCGTGGGAACTGACGACCAGGTCGTTCACTTCCTTCAGCTTCCTCTCGATCTCGGCCTTCTGCTCGGCGGGAAGTCGAGCATCCTTCAGGAACGGACGCCAGAACGGCCCTTTCTCTCCGAAGTGGTGTCTGACGTCGCGCAGCGCCTGCAGGTAGTAGTACGACACCTCTCGCTGAAGCCCGGCCAGGGCGCGCTCGCTCACCCCGGTCAGCGGTTCGCGTTCCAGATTCAGGAAGGACCACTGCTGATCGAAGTCCCGACTCTCCGGGTCGTATGCGCACGTCACCCGCAGCATCACGTGGCTGCGCTCGTCGTCATCCACCTGGAGAATGTTGTCCCGATTGAGGCGGCCAATCAGCTCGTCGCTCCATTCACCCGTCGTCTGCTCGGAAAACGTGACCTCGATTTGGATTCGGGCCGCGGACGCAGGATCCACCGTGGCGTTCGCAAGGTGGAAATCGAGCGCCTCGAAGACGACGCGCCGGCGCGGTCCGAGATCCCGGAGACAGATCCGTAGCGCGTCGAGCACCGCCGTCTTGCCCGAGTTGTTCTCGCCGACGAGGACCGTGATGTCGCCCAGGTCGAGATCGAGTTCCCTGATCCCCCGGAAGTTGAGAATGCGGACCGTGGTGACCCTCATGGAGCACTCCTCACGTCGATCTGCCCGGTCACGGCCGCGGAGATCAGGGAGGACCCGCGTTCCTTGAGCAGCGGCGGCGGGCGGTCCGGGCCGCTTAAACTAACACGTCGGCGATCTGCCAGATCAGGTTGGCGAAGTAACCGTGGTCGGGCATGGGGCGCGTTCACGTCCGGTGATCGGCATCGCCGATTCTACCTGCCCGTGGCCACAATGGACCGGATGTGGTGGGTGTGTTCGGTGTGGACCTGTCCTCGTCACGTCCCGCGAAAACCGGCGTCAGACCGCGATCTCCGGCACGTCGCCGCTCGCGATCAGCGCGGGCTCCGTCGCGTCGCGGATCTCGTCGACGGAGACCCCGGGCGCGCGCTCCAGCAGGTGCAGGCCGTCCTGTCTCACCTCCATGACCGCCAGCGACGACACGATGGTGTTGACGACGCCCTTGCCGGTCAGCGGCAGGCTGCATTCGTTCAGGATCTTTCTGTCGCCGCGCTTGGACAGGTGGTCCATCACGATCAGAACCCGCCTGGCGCCGGAGACGAGGTCCATCGCGCCGCCCGGCCCCTTGACCATGGCCCCGGGGATCATCCAGTTGGCGAGGTCGCCGGTCCCCGAGACCTGCATGGCGCCGAGGATGGCGAGATCGATGTGGCCGCCGCGGATCATGGCGAAGCTCTGGGCGCTGCTGAAGTAGCTGGCGCCGTCGACGGCGGTCACCGTCTCCTTGCCGGCGTTGATCAGGTCGGCATCGATCTCGGCGTCGGTAGGATACGGCCCGATACCGAGCAGGCCGTTCTCGCTCTGCAGCATGATGCTCACGTCGGGCGGGATGAAGCTGGCGCAGAGCGTCGGGATGCCGATCCCGAGGTTGACGTAGTCGCCGTCGTGCATCTCGCGCGCGGCGCGGGCGGCCATTTGCTCTCTTGTCAGGGCCACGACGTCGCTCCTTCAGGATTCGGTTGCGTGGCGGGCTACGCGGGCCGCGTCCGCCGGCGCTCGATGACCTTGGTCTGATCCTCGCCCACGACGATCCGGTCGACGTAGACCGCCGGCGTGTGGACGAGGTGAGGGTCCAGCGCACCGGCCGGCACGATCTCCTCGACCTCGGCCACGGTCACCTTGCCCGCCTCGGCCATGGGCGGGTTGAAGTTGCGCGCCGTCATCCGGTAGACGAGGTTGCCCGCCTCGTCCGCCTTCCACGCCTTCACCAGGGCCAGGTCGGCGTGCAGCGCCGTCTCCAGCACCTGCCGGCGGCCGTCGAGCTGCCGCGTCTCCTTGCCCTCCGTCAGCGGCGTGCCGTAACCGGTCGGGGTGAAGAAGGCTCCGATGCCGGCGCCCCCGGCCCGGATGCGCTCGGCCATCGTTCCCTGCGCGTTCAACTCGACCTCGAGCGAGCCATCGAGGAACTGCCCCTCGAACGTCTTGTTCTCGCCCACGTAGCTGGCGATCATCTTCGTGATCTGGCGGGTGTCGAGCAGCAGGCCCAGGCCGGCGCCGTCCACCCCGGCGTTGTTGCTGATGCAGGTCAGTCGCGTCACCCCCGAGTCGCGCAGGGCGACACACAGGTTCTGCGGCACGCCGCACAGGCCGAACCCGCCGACCATGATCGTCATGCCGTCATGGAGCAGGCCATCGAGGGCGGCAGCCGAGCCGGGATAGACCTTGCCGGGCATTTTCCTTCCTCGCGTGGAATCGGAGTCGGCGGCCGGCGCCGTCAGGCCTTCATCGGTCCGCTGGGGACGTTGGCGCCCTCGCGGACGAAGCGCGCGAGGTTGGACATGTCCTCGTCGCCGTAGCCCTGGGCGATCAGGGCGTCCTCGATGGTCGCGACCATGCTCGCGATCGGCACGGGCACTTCGAACTCGCGTGCGGTCTCGAGAGCGATCCCCAGGTCCTTGCGGTGCAGGCGCGTCCGGAAGCCGAGCGGGTAGTCGTCGTTCAGCATCTTGTCGGACCGGTTGGTGAGAATCCACGACCCGGCCACGCCGCCGCCGATCGCCTCGACCACCCGCTCCGGGTTCGCGCCGGCGCGGTAGGCCAGCGTCAATGCCTCGGCCAGCGCCATGAACGTGCCGGCGATCGCGACTTGGTTGGCCACCTTGGCGATCTGGCCGCAACCGACCGGGCCGATCCGGGTGACCTTGGCGCCGATGATCTTCAGGACCGGCTCGGCGCGGGCGAAGTCCTCCTCCGTGCCGCCGCACATGATGGTGAGCGAGCCCTTGATGGCGCCCTCGGAGCCGCCCGACACAGGGGCGTCGACATAGCCGATGCCCCTGGCGCGGAACCGCTCGGCGAAGCGCCGCGTCGCGGCGGGGGCTATCGAGGAGCAGTCGATGACGAGTCCGCCCTCCTTCAGGCCGTGAATGGCGCCGGAACCGCTTTCGAGCAGCACGTGCTCGACGTCCGCGGTGTCGGACACGCAGCTCAGGACGATGTCGACCTCCGCTGCCGCCGCCGCCGGGCTGTCGGCGCGCGCCGCGCCCAGCTTCGCGACCGGCTCCTCGCGGCTCCGCGTCCGGTTGTAGACCGTGACCTCGCAGCCGGCCTTGATCAGGTTCGTCGCCATCGGTGCGCCCATCGTTCCCATGCCGAGCACGGCAATCTTCATTGCGTCCTTCTCCTTCGTCGTCGAGCCGTACGACACGCGCGCGTGGACGATCCCGCGCCCCGACTGGGGGCGGTTGGTCACGAGCGCGACAAGCTTCTTCCAGTAGCGAAAAGACGGAGTGTAGACCGTTTCGACTTCGCTGAATCCGACGGATTCTAACATCTGCTCCAGTGCCGTCAGGGTCGGCATGGCGCACAGTTCGTCCGGCGCCTCCCGCGCGCCCTCGTCGCCCGGGAAGAACGGCACCAGCGGGTAGCGCTCGTGGATGAAGGGCAGCAGCACGTGGGTCTCGCAGATCAGCAGCCGCTTCGTCACCCGCGCGATCCGCTCGAGTGCGGCCAACGGGTTCCGCAGGTGGTAGAAGACGCCGAGCAGGAGCACGAGATCGAACTGTCCGATCTCGTCCGGGTCGAGGTCGTGCACGTCGGCCCGCCGGTGCTCCACCGACGAGCCGAGCCGCTCGCGCGCGGCCAGGAACTCGTCCATGCCGAAACGGTCCCAGGCGTAGCTGTCCACCGCCAGCACCCGGTCCGCGCCGCGCCGCTCGCACTCGAACGAGAAGAAGCCGTGCCAGGCGCCGACGTCGAGCACCGACCAGCCGGTGAGGTCGTCGGGAATCCCCAGCAGCCGCAGGCGTCGGTCGAAGCGGCGCCGGGTCCGTCCCTCGTACGAGAACGGCGCCGCCCCGGCGTCCGGCCGGGTGATGATCTGGTGCGGCCGTTCAGGCATGCGCGTCCAGGTCCAGGCGCTCGCGCAGCCTGTCGATGCGGTCGTCGACCGGCGGATGGGTCGACAGGTAGGAGGCGAGGCCGAGCGGATCGGAATCGGGCTCCATCCGGCGGAAGCGCTCCAGCATGCGGATGCAGCCGTGCGGATCGAAGCCGGCCGCGCGCATCAGGCGACCGCCCAACTCGTCGGCCTCGAACTCCTGCTCGCGGGAGTACGCCTTCTCGAGCCACCGGACGCCGACCCGCCGCAGCCAGGGCGCGACCGTGCGCCCCGCGGGCGTGGCCACGGAGACGGCCGACAGCGCCTTCTGGCTCCACGCGATCTTGATGCGGTCGATGGCGTGGCCGCGGATGACGTGGGCCATCTCGTGCCCGATCGCGAAGGCGAGCTCGTCGCGGTCCCGACCGGTCATCTCCACCAGCGCCGGCGCCACGAAGATGTAGCCGCCGGGCAGCGCGAAGGCGGTCGGGTGGTCGCCCGCCACCGCCGCCACCTCGAAGTGGTAGAGGGGGTTGCGCACGCGGTCGGCCAGTGTCCCCGCCAACTCGTCGAGCAGCCGTTGCGCGGTCGGGTCGACCGCTCCCGGGGCCTGCTCGCGCACCGCCGCGGCCATTTCCCGGCCGAGCCCCTGCTGGGCGCGGATGGCGTCGTCCTCGCTGCCGGCGACCGAGTCCCACATCCACACCGCCTTGCGGAACTGCCGGCCCGCCAGCCGGCCGAAGAGGTAGGAGGCGCTGCGCGTCACATGAGGAGTCTAAACGACACAGCCTGCCGGGAAGTGGAGCGGGCGGAGGCTGTGTCATGATGGTCGCCATCATGAGCATGAGAATCGGACCGCTGTCGATGCTGCTGGCCGCCGGCGTGGCCCTGGGCGCGAACGGAGCGCCTGTTCATGCGCAGGAGCGGCCGTTCACGCCGGTGACGCAGGAGATGCTGCTCGATCCGGATCCCGCCGACTGGATCAACTGGCGTCGCACCCTCGACGGGTGGGGCTACAGCCCCTTGGACCAGATGGACACGGAGAACGCGCACCGGCTCCAGCTCGCCTGGTCGTGGGCCATCGGGACGGAGGGCCGGCCAGAGCCGAATCCGCTGGTCTACGACGGCGTGCTCTATATCGCCAGTCCGTTCGGAATCGTCGAGGCGCTCGACGCGGCGACCGGCGAGCTGCTCTGGCGCTACCGGCACGAGCACGAATCCGATGAGCTGGCCGGCATAGTCACCACCCGCAACCTCGCCATCTACGACGACAAGATCTATCTCACCACCGTCGACGCGCACATCGTGGCGCTCGACGCCCGGACCGGCGACGTCGTCTGGAACGTCGCCGGCGCCGACTACCGGCTCGGGTTCCGCTACACCGCCGGGCCCATCGTCGTCGACGGCAGGGTGGTGGCGAGCACGAACGGCTGCGAGCGCTTCCACGAGGCCAAGGAGATGCCCTGCTTCATCTCGGCGCGGGACGCGCAGACCGGCGAGGAGGTGTGGCGCACCTCGACGGTGGCGCGGCCGGGCGAGCCGGGCGGCGACACCTGGGGCGACACCCCGCTGATGTTCCGCATCGGCGGCGATAGCTGGACCGCCGGCAGCTACGACCCGGGCACCAACCTCATCTACTGGGCGACGGCGCAGGCGAAGCCGTGGGCGCGGTTCCAGCGGGGGCACTCCGGCGACGCGCTCTACACGAACAGCGTGCTGGCCCTCGACCCGGCCAGCGGGGAGATCGTCTGGTACAACCAGCTCCTGCCGGGCGAGACCCACGACATGGACGAGACTTTCGAGAACCTGCTCGTGGATCACGCCGGGCGCCGGTCGCTCTTCAAGATGGGCAAGCTGGCGATTCTGTGGGAGCTCGACCGCAGCACCGGAAGGTTGCTCGCCGCCCATGACCTCGGGTACCAGACGATTCTCGACGTCCATCCAGAGACCGGCGCGATCACGTACCGCCCCGGCATGCTGCCGCAGGAGGGCGTGGAGCTGGAGTTCTGCCCGAGCGTGGCCGGCTTCAAGAGCTGGCGGTCGATGGCCTACCACCCGGACACCCGGGCCTTTTACATACCGCTGATCGTGAGCTGCGAGCGGACCACCTTCGGGCCGGGACCGGAGCTCGTCGAGGGCGGGGGCGGCGTCGGCATCTCACGCCGCATGCACCTGATGCACCCGGAACGGCCGGACGGGGTGGGCGAGTTCGTCGCCATCGACGTCGACGGCAACGTGCTGTGGCGGCACCGGACCCGCACCGCCATGGACAGCGCCGCGCTGACGACCGGCGGCGGCCTGGTGGTCGTCGGCGACTGGGATCGCAATCTGTACGTGCACGATGCCCGTTCCGGCGAGATCCTGTTCCGGACGCGAATGCCGAGTTCCGTTTCCGGGTTTCCCATCACCTACGCCGTCGACGGGCGGCAGTACCTGGCGATTCCGGTCGGCACGGATCCGTCGCTGTGGAGCGGCA
Source organism: Vicinamibacterales bacterium (assembly GCA_965222905.1). Classification (GTDB taxonomy): domain Bacteria; phylum Acidobacteriota; class Vicinamibacteria; order Vicinamibacterales; family UBA8438; genus WTFV01. The sequence goes on from OZ244976.1 coordinate 3,719,572, forward strand.
TCTCGGGGCAACTGACGCCGGAGAAGCAGCGGCCCGCCGGTGGACACGGGATCTTCGTATTCACGGTGGCCGACGTTCGGTAGCCGCTCGTCCGTTCCCGGCAGGATCGTGCCGTCGCGGTCGTGGGAAGCACGGAAGGAGAAGCAGGAAATGAGTAAACGGATTCTGGTCGCAGCCCTCGCGATGTTGCTGATCGGCAGCCTGGCGGACCGGGCAGGCGCCGAGGAGCGCGTGGAGCGCAACGTGGTGTTCGGCATGTATTCCGGCCTCGCGCTGCTGATGGACGTGTACTACCCGGAGAATCCCAACGGCTACGGCATCGTGTTCATCTCGGGGAGCGGCTGGACCCGGGAGCTGGGCCTCGACGCCACGCCGTTGAAGGAGAGCGGGCAGGAGGAGATCTACGCCGTGCCGCTGGCCGCGGCCGGATACACGGTGTTCGGGATCAACCACCGGGCGTCCCCGCGATTCCGGCATCCCGCGCATCTCGAGGACGCGCAGCGCGCGGTGCGGTTCGTGCGGCACCACGCGGATGAGTTCGGGATCGATCCGGATCGAATCGGAGCCATGGCGGCTCTTCCGGGGGGCATCTCGTCAGCATGCTCGGCGTTCTGGACGGCAAGAGCGGAGCCGAGGACGCCAGCCCGGTGAATCGGACGAGCGCCAAGGTGCAGGCGGTCGTGGCGCGCGCCGCGCCGACCGACCTCACCCTCTCGTCGTCAGGGTCCGTCCACCCGCTGTTCGGGTTCCGCCGCTCCGCGCGCAAGGACTCGGTCGAGAGCCAGCGCTTCGTCGCCGCGTCGCCGGTGACCCACGTCACCGCCGATGATCCGCCGGTGCTGCTGATCCATGGCGATGCCGATGACGTCGTGTCCTACGAGAACGCCGAGGTCATGCAGGCGGCGCTCGAGAAGGCCGGAGTTCCCGTGGACCTGCTGCGCATTCCCAGGGCCGGGCACGGGCCGACGTTCCCGGGGGCCGTGAACCCGCCGGACTACATCGGCGCCATGATCGAGTGGTTCGACCGCTACTTGCCGGCGCGCCAGTAGGTCGGAGCATCTCATGCAGGATCACGGACGCGGACGGTGCTGAACGCACGGGCGGCGCCTGACCTACGTGGACGTCCACACGCCGATGATCGGCGCCGACGGTTTGCCGCGACCGGACCGCGTGGTCGACGACGGCCTGCACCCGTCGGCCGCCGGGTACACGCTGTGGACGGATATCCTGCGTCCCCGCCTGCCGGGGTGAACCGATACCGCCGGTTCACGACGTCCCCTTCAGGAGCTTCCTGATCGGCTCGTAGAGCGCGCGTGCCTCTTGCGGTCGACGGCGCCACAGTCTTTCGAAGGACCGAAGGCAGTTCGCGTGCGGTTCGTCCGGTGACGTCGCCAGACGAGTAACGACAGCCGCCGCCTCCGGGGATGTGCTGTCGAGTGCGATGTAGAGCTTCTCGATGGCTCTGGCGCGATCCAACAGAAGTCCCTTCCGCTTCCGGTGGTCATCCAGCCCGAGCAGATCGATCGTCACCAGCGCCCGGAGGCGGTCGAATCCGTTTCGCCCCGGTCGGGGCGACAATCCATGGAACGTGATGAGATCTTCCGGATCGGCGTCGAGATCGCCCAGCGGGAAGATCAAGTACGGCCTTTCCCGCTGCCGTAGCGTCGTGGGCTTCCTCGCGTCCGGAACTCGGGGTCCGGCGATTGGAAAGTAGCTTCGCTTGAAGACGGAATTGCATGTCTTGCAGGACGCGACAAAGTTCCAGGGATGGTACGCGAGCAGTCTGTAACCCCGTTCCGATCCGGTTGCCGGCTGCCGGATCTGGGAACCTCCTGCTTCGAGTTCCTGTTCGATACTCTTCGGGATCGGCCAGCGTTTAACCGTCTTCTTCGGCCGGAAGTGTTCGACGTCCTGCTCAATCGGCTGGTCCTCGATGCCCCGTTCACAGAACGCGCACTTCGATCCCTGCAGGGCCATGTAGACCGGCTTTATCCGGCTCCAGATGTTCGTGATCTTCGTGCCGGGATCATCCTGCAGCCGTTTCCGTTTGTTCGCAGCCCGTCTCACCCAGTCCTTGCCGATGCGGTGGTACAGGGCTCTGCTGGTGATGCTGAGCCGGATCATTCTTCGAGTCCCGTCGCCATGGCTTCGATCAGTTGCCTGGCGGCGTTCGTATCCCCGTTCCGCGCCCTGCGCGCGAGATCGTCGAGCTGGCGATCCTTGGGCCGTGCCCGCGTGGAAGCGAGGCCGAACAGGTTCGTCAGCAGGATCTGGTCGGCGTCGAGGCCGTGGATGCTCTCCTTCGCGCGCTGCACGGAGGATCGATTCCGACGGAGCCGTAACCGAATGACGTTCGTCCGCTCCAGACTTCCCGCGATCAGCGGACTGTGAGAAGTCAGCACGAACTGCATCCTCGGCAGGGACTTCGCCAGGGTTTCCACCACTCTCATCTGCCACTTCGGGTGCAGGTGGAGATCCACCTCGTCGACGAGGACGATGCCGCGGTTGTCGACCAGCTTCTTACCCGCGGGGCATCCGAAACAGACGTGATAGAGCAGATCCGCGACCCAGCCGACGAATGCCCGGTATCCGTCGGAGAGACCCTGAAACGGCACCTGCGTTCCCCCGCGTTCGAATCGGTAGTCGCCGCCGTCAAGTTGCTCCGTGAACGTGAAGCGTTCCGCGCGAAGGATTCGATTGATCAGTCGAACAACCTGCTTGTACCGCCCGGGATTCGAGATCCGGAGTTCGGGGAGCCAGAACGTGAGCGGAATCAGCGAATAGGAGTCATGGAAGACACTCTGCACACGTTGTGCGCGCAGAAAACGTGACTTCGCCCGCGCACCCATGTCGAGGCTCTCTCCAGGCTCCACCCGGCGGGTCGCCCCGTATGCAACGATGAAGTAGGCGTCGTTCTTCGACTCGAAGACTCGGTCCCAGAGTTCCTTCCGGCCGCGGAAATCGATCGGTTCCAGCTCACCACGCCGCTGGAGCTGCAATATGGAATCGGCTCGGTAGCCCGTGGCGCTGTCCTGCCGGTGGAGGCGGAAAACGGCGCGGATCTCGCCGGCTGCTCCCTGTTCTCTCGTGGAGGCAAAACGGACGAGATGTCTCGCCCCGAGGTTGGCGTCCGCCACGGCTGGTCCGAAGGCCGCCAGCGCCACGGCCTGGAGCAGCGTCGTCTTGCCGGATCCGTTGTCCCCCAGCAGCAGGTTGACGTTGGGTAATCGTGGTGTGCCGGCGCCGTTCTCACGTGGCGACGAAGAATCGCGGCCGGGATGCACGAACTCGATTTCACCGGACTTGTGGAACGTCCGGATGTTCGTCAACGCCAGCTTTTCGATGTACATGTTCCGGCCGCTGCACGGCGCGGCACGCCCCCGGTTTCCGCCCGCATTCTACGCCGACACGGGGTTCTCAGTGCTCGGTCTCTGCCGGCGCGAGCCGGGGATCCGACACCGGCAGGGTGGGGAAGATGTCGAGGAACGTGGTGTAGGCGACCACGAACAGGCTGAGCACCCCGGCCGTGACCAGGACCTCGAGCAGGCCGAGGGGCACTCCCTCGCCGTGCCACAGCGACGGCGCGACGAGGATGAAGCGCTCCAGCCACATGCCGGCGAAGACGACGGCCGCCACCGCCGTCAGGCCCGGCGCCCAGGTCTTGACGGCACGGCTCAGGAGCACGACGAACGGGACGGCGAACGCCAGGGCGAACACGGTCCACGCCACGGGCTGCCAGGCTCCGTGCATCCGGTGGTAGAGGAACTCGGTCTCCTCGGCGAGGTCGCCGTACCAGATCACCAGGTACTGCGACCAGAACAGGTACGCCCAGAGGATGCAGAACCCGAAGAGCAGCTTGCCGAGGTCGTGCAACTGGTGGCGCCCGACGTAGCCCGCGATGCCGAGCCGCCGGCGTCCCACGGCCGTGACGCCGGCCAGGAACGCCAGGCCGATCAGCAGGTTCCCGATGAAGTAGTAGCCGCCGAGCAGGGTCGAGAACCAGTGCGGATCGAGCGCCATGACGAAGTCGAAGGCGATCAGGGTGAACACCCAGCCGTAGGCCACCAGCACCGCCACCGCCCAGCGGCTCTGCCGACGCTGCCCGATCGCCCGCTCGGAGTCGATGCCCCGCCAGCCGGCGATGAGCCGCGCCGCGACACCGGTGGCGGGCCGCTCGCCCGATTCGTGCAGCATGCCGATGTCCGGCCGGAGCGACCGGTAGACGTAGCGCAGGCTGAAGCCGCCCAGCACCAGGAATGCCAGCAGCTCCCGGGTCACGAAGAAGGGGATGTTCAGCCAGGGAGCCTTCGCCTCCACCGGGTGGTGGACCCACGGCGCCCAGGCGGCGGTGCCGGCCAGCAGCACGAGCAAAAGGACGAACGCCACCGGCAGGAACGCGACCGTCGCTTCTGCGATGCGCTTGAGCGGACGGCCCCAGCGGGCGGAGGTCACCTGCAGGATGCACGAGAGCACCACACCCGCCTGTGCCAGGCCGCCGAAGAAGAGGAAGTTGACCAGCAGCGCCTGCCAGGCGCGGGTCCCGTCGAGAGCCAGGCCGATCAGGAACGCGACACCACCGAGGGCCGCCAGACCGAGCAGGAAGCGCCGGGCGCCGAGGGGCAGGAGCGGGCCTGTCGCCGGCGGCGCGAGCGGTACGCCGTTCACCGTGATGCCGCCTCCGGTTCCGGCTCCGTGGAGGCGAGCGTGCCCAGGTAGTGCACCAACGCCCAGCGCTCGTCGACGCTCAGCGCGTCACCGAAGCGCGGCATGTTGCGGCCGCCCTCGCGGATGATGCTGTAGACGAAGCCGTCCGGGTAGTTCAGGACATGCCGCGCGGTCAGCGACGGCATCCGGCGGTAGTAGCGGGCCAGCTCGCCGTCTCCGTTGCCCTCGTCGCCGTGGCAGAGGGCGCAGTAGGCGTCGTAGAGCGCCTTGCCCCGGGCGATCGTCTCGGGCGTCTCATCGAGCGGGTTCGTCAGTCCCGTGCGCGCCTCCCGCCGGTTCATGATGCGGGGCGCGTCGACCGCCATCGAACGCTCCGGAAGTGCCCGCGCCTCGGTCTGCGGCAGGACCGCCGGACCGGTCCACATGTTGCGGACCCAGGTGAGCGCGTCCGGATCGCGGGGCGCGTCCGCGGGGGCGCACGCCGCCGCACTCATGGCCACGAGCAGCGCGAGCAACACCGCCGGGGCCACGCCACGTTCCGGCCGCCGGAAACCCGAGCCGTCAATCATCCGTCCGCACCTCGATGGCGCCTGCGTCCGCCAGCAGCGTCCTCGCCGCCGCCGCCTGCGGTTCGTCACAGGTGATCTCCACGCCGAAGCAGTTGTTGCTGAACCGCGGGTCGCTGAGCGGCTTTCGCGCGAGCCGCGGCAGCCTGGCCAGCAAGAGGAAGCCGAGCATGCCGAAGATCGCACCGAACAGGATGGTCAACTCGAACGCGATCACCACGAAAGCCGGAATCGAAATGAGCGGCTTGCCTCCGGTGATGAGCGGCCAGGACGACACCGTGTAGATCGGCAGCGCGAACCCGGCCGTGCAGCCGATCAGCGCGCCGATCAGCGTGAACAGCCGTTCGGGGCTGACTCGGGCGCCCATGAGCTGCTCCAGGGTGTGGTCCGGGGCCGGCGAGAAGGCGTCGACCCGGGTCAGCCCGGTATCCTGCGCCGTCGCGACCGCCACCGCGGCCTTCGCCGGTTCGTCGTAAACGCCCAGGATCCGCATCGTGTTCAAGTCCCCTTAGCGCTCGTGCCTCGACTCCATGAATTCGATGCCCTCCGCCAGCACATTGCGCCAGGCGCGGTCGACGTCGCGGTCGAAGTGCCCATCGAACTCGCGGACGGTCCGCATCAGCGACTCCAGCCACAGGTCGTAGAGCTCGAATCCGATGTCGAGGTCGTGCTTGCCGTGCCGGCGCGCGACGCGGTCCAGCTCCTCGAGCTCGTCGACCGGCGCGCCGGACATGTTGGTCATCAGCGAGAGCGAGTCGGCCAGCATCTTCTTCTGGTGGGCGAAGTCGGTGTTCCGGAACGCTTCCCGGACGTGGGGGCTCGAGGCGAGGAACAGCTCGTAGAAACGGTCCAGAAACCCGTGCCTGGTCAGGCACCGGGCCAGGCTGTCGTCGAAGACCTCGGCGTGCGCCGAGCCCTCCTTCATCTCCGTGATCGACACGGCCGGGAAGTTCTTGATGAACAGCAGGAACATCAGGAAGAAGAGCGAGAAGCTGCCGACGGTGATCGCGCCTTCCACCCAGGTCGGTTCGTAGAGGCCGGTCCAGTTGGCCGGGTCGAAGTCGTGCGAGAGCGAGGTGACGATGATGACGAAGCGCTCCAGCCACATGCCGATGTTGACGAGAATCGAGATGGCGAAGAGCGCGGCCAGGTTCGTCCGCACGCGCTTGAAGAAGAGCACCAGGGGAATGACGACGTTGCAGGTGAGCATGCCCCAGGTGAAGAGGCGGTACTCGCCGAACATCCGGTTGTAGAACGTCCCCTGCTCGAACGGGTTGCCGCTGTACCACGCCACGAAGAACTCGGTCACGTAGGCATAGCCCACGATGAGCGACGTGACGATGATCAGCTTGGCCAGGTTCTCGAAGTGCCGGATGGTGATGTACTCCTCGATCCCCAGCAGCTTGCGGAGCGGGATCAGCAGCGTGATCACCATCGCCAGGCCCGAGAAGATGGCGCCGGCGACGAAGTAGGGCGCGAAGATCGTGCTGTGCCACCCCGGCAGGATGGACATTGCGAAGTCCCACGAGACGACGCTGTGGACCGAGACGACGAGCGGGGTGGCCAGGGCCGCGAAGAAGCCGTACAGCGCGCCGTAGTGGATCCACTGCCGCGTCGAGCCGCGCCAGCCGAGGGCCATGGCGCGGTAGATCGGCCTGCGCCAGTCCGTGCAGCGGTCGCGGGCGGCGGCCACGTCCGGAATGAGTCCCAGAAACAGGAACATCGCGCTCACCGTGAGGTAGGTGGTGATCGCGAACACGTCCCAGACCAGCGGCGACTGGAAGTTGACCCAGAGCTGCCGCTCGTTCGGATACGGGATCAGCCAGTAGAAGAACCAGGGGCGCCCGATGTGGATGATCGGGAAGAGCCCGGCGGTCAGGACGGCGAACACCGTCATCGCCTCCGACGCCCGCGCCACCGAGGTGCGCCACTTGGCCCGGAACAGGAACAGGACCGCGGAGATGAGGGTTCCGGAGTGGGCGATGCCGACCCAGAAGACGAAATTCGTGATGTAGATGCCCCAGAGCATCGGGTGCTCGTAGCCGGCCACGCCGAGGCCGAGCCGCCACTGCACCGAGAACGCGTAGGCGCCGAGGGCGAGACCGCCGAGGATCAGGGCGAGCGAGGCGAAGTACGCCCGGCCCGGCGGCTGCATCGTCCCCAGGATGTCGGCGTCGATGCGGCCGTAGTTGAGCGCGTGGTCCGCCACGCTCACGGGAGCACCTTCTTCAGGTAGGTCACGGCGGGCCGCGTGTTGAGGACGCCCAGTGCGTGGTACCCGCGGTCGGCCGCGGAAAGCTGCGAGACGCGGCTGTCCGGATCGTTCAGGTCGCCGAAGACGATCGCCTGCGCCGGACAGGTCTGGGCGCAGGCCGGGGTGACGTCGCCGTCCTGCACCGGACGGTCCTCGTCGCGCGCCCCGTCCTTGCCCTCCTGGATCCGTTGCACGCAGAACGTGCACTTCTCCATGACGCCGGCGCTGCGGACCGTCACGTCCGGATTGAGCTGCAGGTTGAGTGGCTCCGGGAACTCCGGGTCCCACCAGTTGAACCGCCGCACCTTGTACGGGCAGTTGTTCGAGCAGTAGCGGGTACCCACGCAGCGGTTGTAGATCTGCGCGTTGAGGCCTTCCTCGTTGTGGTAGGTGGCATAGACCGGGCAGACCGACTCGCAGGGCGCGTGGTCGCAGTGCTGGCAGAGCATCGGCAGGAAGCGCGAGTCCACCTGTTCCCCGCCGCTGGCGGCGGGCCGCGTCTCCACGAAGCGCTCGATGCGCAGCCACGACATCGTCCGGCCGCGCACCATCCGGTCCGCCCCCAGCACCGGCACGTTGTTCTCGGCGTAGCAGGCGGCGACGCAGGCGTTGCAGCCGTTGCAGGAGTTCAGATCGATGGCCATGCCCCAGCGGTGCGTCGGATGCTCGTGCTCCGGATACAGGCTGAAGTGCGGTTCATCGGGGTGCACGTCGCCGGCGTCGAGCGCCGCCCGGGAGACCGCCTGGGCGATCTCCCGTCCATCCTGATCGAACGTCTGCTGCAGGCGTGCGACGGGACGGTGCAGCTCGCGTGGTGTCGCGTCGACGCGCGTGCCGGCCCAGCGCGGCCCGCCCGACGTGGCCTCGGTCTCCGGATCGAGCAGCACCATCGGGTTGACGCCGCGGCCCGTGGCGTAGCGGCCGAAGTCGGTGTGGCGCTGGCCGATCGGGATCGCCACGACCCCGGGGTGCAGGTGGGGGTTCAGGACGACCGTCGCGTCGACCGCGCCGTGGTCCGATTCGAGGGTCACGAGCTGCCCGTCCTGCGCGCCGATGGCGGCGGCGGTCTCCGGCGTCATCTCCGCCCCGCTTCCCCATGCCGTCTTCAGCAGCGGGTCGGGGATCTCCTGCAGCCAGGGCCGGTTTGCTCCGCGTCCATCGTGGAAGTGCAGCGACGGATAGGCCATCAGCGTCAGCGCGCGCCGTTCGTCGCCGGGCGCAGCGAGCGTTGCGAAGTCGATCTCGCCGAGCCCCGCGCTCAGCGTCACCGGCTCCGGCTCGACCGGAGACCAGCGGCCGCCCTGCCGGACGACGTCCGCCCAGAACCCCTCGAACTCGGTCTCCGCCGCCTGTCGGGCCGCGGCCGCGGCGCGCCGGGCCGCCGCTGCGGCGCGCCGGGCCGCCGCGGGATCCCGAGGCTCCGGCTCGCCGGCCGGTTCCGGCTCGTCCGCCGGCTCTTCCGGCGGGTCCAGCGCGGCCTTGACGGCGCGCCACTCGTCCCGCAGCACCTCGTAGAACTCTCCCTCGGGAAGGGTCGGTGCGTCGGCCGGCGCACCGGCTCCCGCCTCTGCCGCTGCCCCGAGCGCGGTGCGACCGGCCACGAGCAGGATGTCGCCGAAATGGCGCGTGTCGTACACGGGCCGCATGGTCGGCTGCATCAGGCCGTACTGGCCCGCAGCGGGGCGGTGGTCGCCCCACGACTCCAGCGGGGTGTGCGCCGGCAGGATCAGGTCGGCCCGCGCCGTCGTCTCGTCCGGCCAGCTCGAGGTCGCCGCGACGAAGGGCACGGCGTCCAGCGCCCCGGCGAGGTCGGCGGCGCCGGGCAGCGTGTGCACCGGATTGACCTGATGCAGGATCAACAGGTCGATCGCACCGTCACGCATCGCGTCGGCCAGGTCGAGCAGGTCACGGCTGGTCGAAGCGGCGTCCCACAGGCTCTCGGCGGCGAACCGTACGGTCTCGCCGACGTTGCCTGCGACGTAGTTGAGCAGCGCGACGGCGACCTGGGTCTGGGTGGCGTTCGGTCCCGAGACGGCGACGCCGCTCCCCGCGGCCAGCGTCCGGCCCGGGCCGGCTCCCGGATCCGAGAACGCCCGCGCGAGCTGGACGATGCGGCCGGCCGGCACGCCGCTCTGCGCGGCGGCTGTCTCCGGGGTCCAGTCGGCCACCAGCGCGCGGATGCGGGCCAGGTCGTCGCCGGTGATCCCGGTCGCCTGCACCCGCCCTTCCTCCACGATGGTCCGCACCATCGCCGCGGCCACCGCCCCTTCGGTCCCCGGCTCGATACGCACCCACTCGTCCGCGCTCGACGCGGTCAGCGAGAGGCGGGGCTCGAAGTGAACGGCGCGCACGGTGCGCCCGTTGCCGGGGCGGCGGGCATCCGCGTAGGCGCGGGAATGACTGACGGTCGACAGCCAGGTCTCCAGAAAGTCGGCGCCGAACGACAGGATCAGGTCCGCCCGGCCGAAGTCGTGGTGCGGGACGGAGGCGCGGTCGAAGGCGATCCCGTGCGCCGCCCGCAGCGGCTCGTAGGCGAACGCCTCGTATCGCAGTCTGCGCGCTCCACCTACGGCGGCGGTCCAGCGGTCGACCAGGGTGTCCAGCGTCCCCGACAGCAGCGGGGTGACCACGGCAATGCGGTCGGCGTTGTCCGCCTCGACCAGGTGCGGACGCGCTCGGCGAGGGCGCCCTCGGCCTCTTCCCAGCTCACCGGCTCGAAGACCGACTGTCCGGCGGCGGCGTTGGTCGTGCGGCGCCGCTGCGGACCGCGGAAGCGGTCCGGGTTGTACAGACCCTGCAGGGCCGCCTGCCCCCGCGTGCACAACGCCCCCTGGTTGCCCGGGTGCGCCGGGTTTCCCTCGATCTTGATCGCTCGCCCCTCGCGCGTCCGCACCCGTGTGCCGCAGCCGTTCGGGCACTCCCCGCATACGCTCGCGTACCAGGTCGCCACGCCCGGGACGACGTCGTCCGGAGGCACGACGTAGGGAATGATGGTCTCGGTGGGCACCGGCGAGCACGCGGCGACCGCCGCGGCCGGTCCCGCGCCGCCGAGCACCTTCAGGAAGGTGCGGCGGCCCACGGTCTCCGTCAGGGCGTGCGGGTCGGGGGGGGTCTCACTCACCATGCGATCCAGTCGTGAGCCTGACTACTCAGTAGTGACAGATCAGGCAGTCGCGGGAGGCATCGCGCGCCGTGTGGCAGTCGACGCACCACCCCATCGACAGCGATTCAACCTGGACGGCGATGTCCATGCGCGCGACGTCGCCGTGGCAGGCGGCGCAGTCGATGCCGCTGCGTACGTGCGCCTTGTGGCTGAAGCGGACGTAGTCGGGAAGATCGTGGACCCGGATCCACGGTATCGGCATCTCCTCTTCCCAGTACTCGAGCAGCTTCACGATCTCCGGCCGCTCGGTCAGGATGCCGCGGTGGCAGCCGGCGCACCGCTCCACCGAGGGGATCCCGGCCACCGGCCCCCGCCGCGCGTAGGCATGACAGAACTGGCAGTCGATTCCGGCCTGCTCGACGTGCCGGGCGTGGCTGAAGGCGATCGGCTGTTCCCCCGGCGTGCCGGCGTCGGGAGCCGCACTCTCCACCGCGGGCGAGCCTTCCGGCTCCTGGGCCGCAGCGTCGTTCCAGACCACCGCCAGCGTCACCGCCAGCGTGACGCCCATCAGCGTCAGAGCCGCATGAATCCACCGTCGCGCCGCGCAACCTCGAATCATCGTTGTTCGGGAGAGGACGTGCCTGGGCCAGCGCGTCTGCGTCGGCGCCATTCTCTGCGGCGCAGACTCCTAGCAGGAACTTACAACCGTATTTTAGCCCGGTCCGCCGCCTGTGCCAAACCGCACGCGGTGCGCCGATGGGGATACTGCATGATCGGCCGCGTCGATGGTATGGTTGATCCGTTGACCGTGATCGACGACGACGCGGCTCCGCGCCGAGCATATGCGCTCGGCCCCCAGCCCGCGCCCGCTTCCGGCGCGCCCTCCGCCAACCCCGCCGGTGGTATCGTTGCGGCCTTGAGACCCGCCGACGTTTATCTCGTGCCGCTCGGTTCAGCCGGGTACGAGTTGTTCTGCGAATCGGCCGAGGGCGAGGACGTCGACCCCTTGGAGGAAGGCTCCGGAGCGGATCGGCTCTATGTGCGGTTTCGCCGCATGATGGCCGAGGTACAGGGACAGCGGCGGGCTCGGCGGCTGGCGGAGGTGCCGGCGGACCCGGCCACGAAGCAGCCTTGGCCGAAACGGATTCGCAACACGATCGTCGGCTGGGTGGCGGAGGCGATCGCCGAGTGGCGGCTGCTGTGGCACCTGCGCAAGCAGACCGCCCTCGAGCTCGTGCATCCGGCCGATCTGGACGGCGACAAGGCCCTCGAGGTGACGCGCCGCCGGCTGGGCCGCGACGCCGAGCATCACCTGCGCCGGCTGTTCACCTCGTCCTTCCTGGCCCTGCTCCTCGGCCTGTTGTTCTTCGTGCCCGGGCCCAACGTGATCGGCTACTACTTCGGATTCCTGGCCGTCGGGCACCTGCTGGCTTGGCGCGGCGCCCGTCACGGTCTCGCGCACGTGCAGTGGCGCACGCGGGCGAGCGAGCCGCTCGGGGAGCTGAGCGGCATTCTCGACCTGCACCCGGACGAGAGGGCGGGTCACGTGCGCGACGTCGCGGCCAAGCTCGGCCTGGACTACCTGGCGCCGTTCGTCGAGCGGATGGCGGTTCGACGGCGTTGAGGACGAGGAGCCGGGCCCGGTCGGGCGTGGTCGCCGGCCCTTCGGCCGCCTGCGGCTCGCGGCTGCAACGCCGCAGTCCGATGAACCGTCCTCTCGTCGCCCTGCTCTTCCTGCTCCCGATCCTGCTCGTGCCGGCGCAGCCCGTGACCGCGCAGGTCATCGGCGGGCCGCGGCCTGCGCAGACCGCCGACCGCGAGCTCGGCTTTCTGACCCGCTACCACGTCCACACGCAGGCCGCCGGCCTGGCCGGCATCGGTGAGGCGCAGTTCGGGTGGGACACCGATCTCGGGGTCGATATGGACGTGTTCGACCTCCTCTTCGCGCGCGGCAACGTTTTCTTCAATCTGGAGACCGGTGTCGGCGGAGAGCGTCGCGCGATCGATCCGACCCAGACCAACTACACGATGGATTTGTCGGTGTTCGGCCGCCTGCCGCGCGGCGAGTTCGGCGTCACGTTCCATCACATCTCGCGCCATCGCGCGGACCGCGAGCATCCCGGCTCGCCCTCCTGGAACATGCTCGGGCTGTCGTACGGGGACCGGCTGCGCCTGGGTACGTTCGATATCCAGGTCATGGGACGCTGGCTCGGCACCATCACCAGCTCGGAGGTCGACTACGAGCAGGAGGCCAACGCCGCCGTTCGCATCCTCCGGCCGCTGACCGGTCGCATCTCGCTGATCGGCGAGGTCGACGGCTCGGCGGCGCTGACCGACGAGAGCATGTTCGGGCGGGACTTCGTGTACGGCGGCTCCGCGCACCTCGGTCTCCGGTTCCGTGGCGGCGCCGGTGCCGGCGAGATACTGATCGGCCGCGAGCGGCGCGTCGATCCCGACATCTTCGTGCGGCGGCCGATCCGCTGGACCCGGTTGGAGTTCCGCTTCGTCGTCGACTGACGCGCCCCGGGGGCGTCCCCGATCATCGGACCTGCTTCCACGCGGCGCTGTGACATAATCGCGGCATGCGATCCACCCATCGTGCGTCCCGGTGCGTGGCCCTCATCGCGCTGGCCATCGGTTTTGCTTCGGCCGTCGCGGCGCCCGTCGACGCCGCGGTGCGACCACCGAAGTTCGACTTCCACATCACCACGCTGGACAACGGCCTGACGGTGATCCTGTCCGAGGATCACTCCACCCCCATCGTCAATCTCCAGATGTGGTACCACGTCGGGTCGAAGGACGAGCCGGAAGGCCGGACCGGCTTCGCCCACCTGTTCGAGCACCTGATGTTCAAGGGGTCGCACAACGTGCGCTCCGACGAGCATCTGTCGATGATCTCGAGCGTCGGCGGCGACGGCAACGCCTACACGACCGAGGACGTCACGGTCTTCTTCGAGACCGTGCCGGCGCAGTACCTGCCGCTCGTCCTCTGGCTCGAGGCGGATCGGATGGCCACGCTGCGCATCAGCCAGCGGACGCTCGATTCCGAGCGCGAGGTGGTCAAGGAAGAGCGGCGGTGGCGGTACGAGAACGAGCCGTTCGGCCTGCTGTCCGAGATCATCTACGACGAGGCGTTCACGACCCATCCCTACAAGCACCAGACGATCGGCTCGATGGCGGATCTCGAGGCGGCGTCGATCGAGGACGTGCAGGAGTTCTTCGACACCTATTACGTGCCGGAGAACGCCACGCTGACCCTCGTCGGGGACTTCGAGACCGACTACGCGCTGCAGATGGTGGAGCACTACTTCGGCCGCGTGCCGAAGGCGAAGAAGCCGGTGCCGCGCAACCTGCCGCGCGAGCCCCCGGTGACCGAGAGCCGCCGGCTGACCGTGGAGGCTGACAACTGGCCGCTCCCCGCGGTGGTCGTCGCGCACCCCATCACCTACGACGGGCATCCGGACGCCTATCCGCTGCACATCCTGTCGAAGATCCTGTCGGACGGACAGAGCGCCCGGATTCACCGCGGCCTGGTCTACGAGCAGCAGGTGGCGGTCTCGGCCTTCGGGCAGGGCGTCATCATCGAGGACCCGAACCTCTTCTACGCGGTGGCCCTGGTGCAGCCGGGGCGCACGCCGGAGGCGGTCGCGGCGGCCCTGATCGCCGAGCTCGACCGCGCCAAGGCGGCGCCGCCGGGCGACGGCGAGCTGCAGCGCGCGAAGAACCAGTTCGCCCGCGACTACGTGATCGGCCGCATCAGCATCGAGCAGAAGGGGATGCACCTCGCCCACGCGCAGGTCATCCACGACGACGTGACGACGGCCGACGCCGAGTTCGACATTTTCATGAACGTCTCGCGCGAGGACGTCCAGCGGGTCGCCCGTACCTACCTGCGCGACGACAACCGGCTGGTGCTGACCATCCTGCCGCGCGGCTCGCGGCGGGCCGGGCAGTGACGGTGACGGGAGGAGGCATGTCATGACGAGGCCGCTTGCGGCACGGGTCGGCGCTCTGGTGCTGGCGGCGATCGTGGGTGGGCTGGCGGTCGCGTCCCCGGCGTCCGCGCAGCGGGTCGACTGGCCGCGCGAGGACCCGCCCCCGCCGCTGCTCCGTCGCCACGTCGACTTTCCGGACTACGAGATCCGATCGCTGGCGAACGGACTGCAGGTGGTCTACGTCGGCCATCACGAGCAGCCGGCGGTCAACGTGCGGATGATCCTGCGGGCCGGCGCCGCGTCCGACCCGCCCGGCCAGCCCGGCGTCGCCTCGCTCGTCGGGCAGCTCCTCGATCAGGGGACGACCACCCGCTCCGCGCAGGAGATCGCCGGCGGCATCGACAGCATCGGCGGCGCCCTGGGCGTCGGGACGGCCCGCGATCTCGGCTTCCTCGACGTGCTCGTGATGAAGGACAGCTTCGACTTCGCGCTCGACCTGCTCGCCGACGTGGCGCGCCGCCCGGCCTTTGCGGCGGCCGAGATCGATCGGCAACGCAACCAGGTCCTGTCGGGTCTGCGGGTCAGCTACGACGATCCGGCGTATATCGCGAACGTCGTGTTCAATCGGCTCGTCTACGGCTTCCATCCCTACGGCATGCCCCAGGGCGGTACGCCGCGGTCGGTCCGCACCATCACGCGCGGCGACCTGGTGGCGTTCCATCGCACGCACTATCTGCCGAACAATGCCGTGCTGGCCGTCGTGGGGGACGTCACCGCGGAAGAAGCATTCGCCGGGGTGGAGCGCGCCCTCGGCGACTGGCAGCGGGGTCCGCTCCCGCCGGTGGTGACTGCCGACAACGTCCCGTCGCCCACGCGGCGCCTCATCGTCGTCAACAGGCCGGGGGCGGTACAGACCGTCATTCACGCCGGCCACGTCGCGCTGCCGCGGGCGCATCCGGACTACCTGGCGTTCGACGTCGCGATCAAGATCCTCGGCGGCGAGGGGGGCAACAGGCTCGGAAGCGTGCTGCGCACCGAGCGGTCGCTGACCTACGCCGCTTCGGCCGACATCGCCGGGCGGCAGATCGCGGGCGACTTCATGGCCAAGACCGACACCCGGTCGTCCGCCACCGCCGAGGCGTTGCGCCTGACCGTGGACGAGATCGCGCGCCTGCGGCGCGAGCGTGTGCGCGAGCGCGAGCTGCGGAGCGCGCAGGACTACCTGGCCGGCAGCTTTCCCATCACCATCGAGACGCCGAACGCCATCGCCGCCCAGGTGCTGCAGGCGATTCTCTACGGCCTCGATCTGGAGGAGATCGAGGACTACTCGGAGCGGGTCAGCGCCGTCACCGTGCGCGACATCGAGCGCGTGGCCGAGACCTGGCTCCAGCCCGGCAACCTGTCGATGGTGCTGGTGGGCGACGCCTCGGTATTCCTGCGCGATCTGCCCGGGGTCGGCTTCGACCGCATCGAGGTCGTGCCCCTGGCCGATCTCGATCTGACGGCGGCCGATTTTCGGCGCGCCTCCCGCTCTCGCCGCTGAAGGTCCGTGGCGTCTGTCCCAGGGTCCGCATAGTTGGCCAGGATCCTGATCTCCTGCGGGGAGCCGTCGGGCGACCTCTATGCCGGTGCGCTGACCGCCGCCCTGCGCGATCTGAATACAGGCACCCGCGTCTTCGGTCTGGGCGGAGATCGCCTGCGTGACGGCGGGGCGGAGCTCGTGGCGCACTACCGGGGGCTGGCCGCGACCGGGCTCTCGGAGGCGCTCGCGGTGCTGCCCCGGTCGTACGCCGTCTACCGCGAGATGGTGGCCCGTGCCCGCGCGGAGCGTCCCGACGTGTTCGTGGCGGTCGACTTTCCGGAGATCAACTTCCGGGTGGCGGCCGCGGTACGCCGGCTCGGCATTCCGGTGATCTACTACATCGGACCGCAGCTCTGGGCGTGGCGGCGGGGGCGCATCGAGAAGATGCGCCGCCTGGTCGACCTCGCGCTGGTGATCTTCCCATTCGAGGAGGCCCTGTACCGCGCGGCCGGCATTCCGGTCGAGTTCGTCGGCCACCCGCTGCTGGAGCTGTCGGGCGCGACGGAGGACAGGGCGCCCTTTCTCCGGTCGCTCGGGCTCGACCCGGCGGCGCCCACGGTCGCGTTGCTGCCCGGCAGCCGTCCGAACGAGCTGCGGGCGATCCTGCCGGACGTCGCGCGCGCGGCGGGTCTGGTGCGCGAGCGGGTGCCGGCGGCGCAGTTCGTCGTGGCCCGCGCCCCGAACCTGGACGACGCCCTGCTGGGACCGGTCGGCTCCCTCGTGGCGTCCGGTGGGGCGGCGGTGGTCGCGGGGCGCACGGACGACGTCCTGGCCGCCGCGGACGCGGTGGTCACGGCGTCCGGCACGGCGACGGTCCAGGCCGCCATTCACGAGCGCCCGATGGTCATCGTGTACCGCTTGTCGGCCCTCACCTACCGGATCGTAAAGACCTTCTCCCACGTCGGGCACGCGGGCATGGCGAACCTCATCGCCGGCGAGCGGATCGTGCCGGAGCTGCTTCAGGACGCCTTCACCCCGGCCGCGGTGGCCGACGAGGTGGTCGCGTTCCTCACCGATGCCGAGCGGGCGGAGCGGACGCGCGCGGCGCTGGGGCGCGTGCGCGAGCGCCTCGGGTCGGCGGGAGCGAGTCGGCGGACCGCCGAGCGCATCCTGGCGGTAGCCGCGCGCCGGGCACGGTCCGGGTGTTCGCCCAACGACAGCGGCGAGTCGTTACAATAATTCGTTGTCCGGTCCAGCGAGGGTGCCTGTCCTCGCCCGTTCGGAGGATACCGAGATGCGTGGGGAAGACCTGCGGATGCGTGCGATGGCCGCGACCAATCGGCTGATGCTGCTCGTCTGCCTCCTGGCGTTCGATCCGGCGCCGGCGCGCGGCCAGGCGAATTCCGGCGATCTCGGCGGCGTGGTGCGCGACCTGTCGGGAGCCGTGCTGCCGGGCGCGACCGTCGTGGCGACGCACGTCGACACCGGTTTCTCGGTCCAGCGGATCACCGACGCCGACGGCCGCTTCTTCATGGCGTCGCTGCCGATCGGCGCCTGGGAGATAGCGGCCGAGCTGCCCGGGTTCCGGCGCGTCGTGCGGACCGGCATCGTGCTGGAGATCGGCCGCACCCTCGAGCTGCCGTTCGAGCTCGAGCTCGGGACGCTCTCCGAGGATGTGACGGTCACGGCCGCCGCGCCGTTGCTGCAGACTACCAACGCCGAGATAAGCGACGTCATCGCCAATCGCGAGGTCGAGCAGATTCCGCTGAACGGACGGCAGTTCCTGCAGCTCGCCCAGCTCAGCGCCGCGGTGGTGATTCCGCCCGGCGGCACGCGCGGGGCGGCGCTGCAACAGGCGGGACCGCTGCCCAATGTCGGCGGCCAGCGCGCCGGCCACAACATCTACCTGCTCGACGGCGTCAAGGTGACCGACGAGCTGTTCAACAACCTGGTGATCAACCCGTCGATCGACTCGATCCAGGAGTTCAAGATCCAGAAGTCGATGTACCCGCCGGAGTTCGGCGGCAAGGCGTCGGCGCTGATCAACGTCGCCACCAAGGCGGGCACGAACCAGTACCACGGCAGCGCGTTCACGTTCGTCCGCGACGAGCGGTTCGACGCGCACAACTACTTCGATCCGCGCGACGAGGCGGTGCCGCCGCTCGATCAAGGTCAGTTCGGGGGGACGTTCGGCGGCCCGATCGTCCGCGACCGGACCTTCGCGTTCCTCAGCTACGAGGGGCAGCGCACCACGCGCTCGCTGACGAAGACCTTCTCGGTGCCGTCGCCGGCGGTCCGCGGGGGAGACTTCGCGGGCTTCGATCGGGTGTGCGACCCGTTGACCCGGGACCCCGCCACCGGGGCGTGCGGGTCGTTCTTTGCCGGCAACCGGATCCCGGACGGCCGCATCGATCCCGTCGCCGCCGCCTTCCTCGATCGGGTGCCGCTGCCGACCGCGGGCGGCGAGGTGCAGAACCTGACGTCCATCGAGCAGCTCGAGTCGGACATCGACCAGTTCAGCGTCCGGCTCGATCACCGCTTCGGCGTGAGCGACCAGATGTTCCTGCGGTTCAGCACGTTCGATGCGCACGACCTGCAGCCGTTCGGCACCAGCGTGCAGCAGGAATCGCTGATCCCGGGCTTCGGCCGCACCCTGTCGACCCGGACTCGCAACCTCGCCGCGAGCTATACGCGGACGATCGGCAGGTCCATGCTCAACGAGACGCGCTTCGGGTGGATGAGCGTCGACGGCGGCCAGGAGAGCCTCAACCGCGGCGTCGACTTCGCGCAGTCCACCGGGCTGCTCGGGGTCACCCGCGATCCGCGCGACCTCGGCTACCCGCAGATCGACACCGCCGGGCTCTACAGCGCGATGGGCGATCCGACCAGCTTCATCTTCCGGCGCAACGAGCACTTCGAGATCTACAACAACTTCCTGGTCGACCGCGGCGCGCACCGCATGAAGTTCGGCGGCTACTGGTTCCATCTGCGGTTCCGGCCCGAGAACCCGGACACGGCGCGCGGCCGCTTCCGCTACACCGGCCGGTTCAGCGGCAACCCGTTCGCCGACTTCCTGCTCGGTTATCCGGTCGAGGCGCGCTCGGGCATAGGCGGTCGCGGCAGCGAGGACGCCCGCACCAACTGGCTGCACCTCTACGCGCAGGACGACTGGCGGGTGAACGACGACCTGACCCTCAACATCGGGCTGCGCTACGAGATCAACCAGCACATGCGCGACGTCGACAACCGCCTGTCGACGATCGACGTGTCGGTGCCGGGCGGGCGCTACGTCATCGCCAGCGACGCCGCCGGCAACATCTCGCCCGCGGCGAACGAGCTGCTGCCGCTGATCCCGATCCCGTGGGTGACGTCGGCCGAGATCGGCTGGGACCGGAGCCTGCTCCGGCCCAGCAGGACGCGCTTTGCTCCGCGCCTCGGGTTCGCGTGGCTGGCCGACGACGAGGGGCGCACGGTCGTCCGGGGCGGCTACGGCATCTTCCTCAACCAGTGGGCCTACAGCGTCCAGACGGCGTTCGCGCGCAACCTTCCCTTCTTCTTCCTCAAGCAGGTCGACGTCCCGGCCGGACAGTTCGTGCCTGCGAGGGACACGCGGTCCATCCTGGCCGCGGACCCGACCGGCAGCATCGGCGGCAGCATCATGGATCACGACTTCCAGGTGGAGTACACCCAGACCTGGAGCGGCGGCGTCCAGACGGAGGTCCGCCCCGGCACGGCGTTCGAAGTGTTCTACATGGGGTCGTACACCATCGGCGCCGACAACTCCACGGTACGCAACGTGCCGGTCCCCGGCCCCGGTTCGATCAGCGTGCGGCGCGCCATTCCGCAGCTCGCCGGAATCCGCGCGATCCGTTTCGACGGCAAGTCGATTTACCACGCGGTGACCTTCAAGACGGTCCGCAGGCTGCGCAACGACCTCGCGTTCGACTTCGCCTACACGCTGTCGCAGTCGAAAGACGACGCGTCGAGCCCGGGCGCCACCGCCTTCGAGTCGAACCTCCCGCAGGACGTGCGCAACGTCTTTCCGGGGGAGAACGCGCTGTCGAGCTTCGATCACCGCCACCAGTTCGTCGGCAGCGCCACCTACGAGTTTCCCTACCAGCGCGATGCGGGCGGCTGGCGCGAGGGGCTGCTGGGCCACTGGCGGGTCAACGGCATCGTCACCGTGCAGTCCGGCGCCCCCTTCACGGTGAACGTCACCGACGACCGCGCCAACATCGGCGCCGGGCCCGCGCAGCGGCCGGACATGCTGCGCGACCCGAACCTGCCGCGCGGCGAGCGGACCGTCGAGCGCTGGTTCGACACCGGCGCGTTTGCTCTGCAGGCGCCTTTTTCCTACGGCAGCGCGCCCCGCAACCCGGTCTTCGCGCCCGGTTATGCCAACGTCGACATGTCCCTCGCCAAGAACTGGCAGCTCGCCGACGGCAGCCGTCTGGAGTTTCGCTGGGAGATCTTCAATGTCCTGAACCGGACCAACTTCGACCTGCCGAACCGCTTCTTCGGCTCGCCGAACTTCGGCCGCATCTTCAGCGCGCTGCACGCGCGGGAGATGCAGTTCGGCCTGCGCTTCGTGTTCTGAGGCTGCCGTGGCCACAATGGCCGTTCATATATGCTGTTACCGTCACAGTCGCGCGGCTAGGCTGCGCGGCCGGGGCGCGAGGCGGCGCGAGGGTATGCCTGCCGCGGAGAGTGAATGTTGACGGCTGACGACGTCAAGGCGTTCGCAGGGGAGGCGGGCTTCGATCTGTGCGGCATCGCGGCGGCGGAGTCCTTTCCGGAACTCGGGTTCCTCGACGAGTGGCTCGATCGCGGTTACGCGGGAGAGATGCGCTACCTGGCGCGGACCGCGCGGCGGCGTTCCGACGTGCGGCAGGTGGTGCCGTCGGCGCGCTCGGTCATTTCGCTCGGCACGCTCTACAACACCGACCGTCCCTATTCGACCGAGGTCAACGACCCGGACGCCGCCCTGATCTCGCGCTATGCCTGGGGCGAGGACTACCACGAGGTGATCGGCCGCTGCACCGAGGCGCTGCTGGAGCGGATGCGCGAGTCGGCCGAGGAGCCGTTCGCGGCCCGCTGCTACGTCGATACCGGACCCGTGCAGGAGCGCGTGTACGCCCAACACGCCGGGCTCGGCTGGATCGGCAAGAACACCTGTCTCATCAACCCCGAGCAGGGATCGTGGTTCTTCCTGTCGGAGATAATCACCAGCCTGTCGCTCGATGCCGACGCACCGCAGCTCGACCAGTGCGGCACGTGCACGCTCTGTATCGAGGCGTGCCCGACCGATGCGATTCGCGAGCCGCGGGTGCTCGACGCCACACGCTGCCTGTCATATCTGACCATCGAGATCCGGGGGGCGATCCCGGAGGAGCAGCGGCCCGACGTGGGTACGCGCGTCTACGGCTGCGACATCTGCCAGGAAGTCTGTCCGTACAACGCGGCGCCGGCCCGATCGGACGACCCGGCGTGGCAACCGACCCCCGACCTCGATCATCCACGGCTTTCCGATCTCTGGCGGCGGTCCGACGAGAAGCTGAGCGCGTTGCTCGAGCGGAGCGCGATGTCACGGGCCAGACTTACGGGATTCCGACGCAACGTGGCCGTCGCGCTCGGCAACAGCTCCACGCTGGCGGGCGCGGCGGCGATCGCCGAGCCGGCGTCAGCCGCAACGCCGTCGCAACGTGATCCCATGGTGGCGGAGCACGTCGACTGGGCGCGCCGGCGCCTCGCTCGGTCGTCGGCCCCGGGCGCCGGAACCGGCGACGAGCAGTCCGGCTGAGCTCTTCCGCTCCGAACCTGCGGCGCCGGGCCATGCGGCGGTGCGCCCTCTGCCACGCCGCCGGTCGTGAGAGAATAAACACCGGACTCGACAGCGCGTACGCGATGAACCAACCCGACAAGCCGTTTCCCTCGCTCGCCCCGTCGCTGCTCGTCTCCATGCCGCAGCTCGAGGATCCGAATTTCCAGCGGAGCGTCATCCTGCTGTGCGAGCACGGCGAGGAAGGCGCGTTCGGCCTGGTCCTCAACCAGCGCACGACGACCCCGGCGTCCGAGGTCGTGCGGCTGACGCCCCCGGTGACTTCCGGGAGCAGCCTGGAGCTCTGGATCGGTGGTCCCGTGGAGCCCGAGCGCGGCTGGATCCTGATGGGGGCCGAGCCGACGGACGTCGAGTCGGTCCGCGTATGCGACGGGATCTTCCTCTCTACGTCGCCGCGCCTCCTGCGGCGGCTGCTCGAATCGCCGCCGCCGCCTCGCACGCGTCTCCTCACCGGCTACGCGGGGTGGGCCGCCGGGCAACTGGACGCCGAGCTGTCCGCGTCGTCCTGGCTGCACGCCGACGTCGATCTGGACATCGTCTTCGACACAGGCCCGGACGCTATGTGGGAGGCCGTCATTCGCCGCATGGGCGCCGACCCGTCGTTCCTGCAGCCGGGCGGCACCGGCGCGGTGCACTGACGAGAGTTGTTGCCGAGGCCGTGCACTTGCAGCCGCCGACGAAGGCGCGGTGCGCGGGAAGGCTGAACCCGCCGTTGTGCCGGCTTTCTCAGACTCATCGTTCGATGCAGAAAAATATATCCTGATGACTCGGAGATACGTTAGTCTATCTCGTGATGAGTGCGCCGATCGAGCACGTTGCCCGTTCACTGCGTAACGCTCGTCACGCCAAGGGGCTCAGTCAGCGCGAGTTGAGCGTCAACTCAGTCGTACCGCAAGGGCACATTTCCAAGATAGAGAACGCCGCCGTCGATTTGCGGGTGTCGAGCCTGGTCGCGCTCGCCCGCGCGCTGGATCTGGAACTGATGCTCGTGCCCCGCGGCTCCGTTGCAGCGGTGCGCTCGATCGCCGCCGGTGCCGAGATTGGTGCTGCGCACGATGGAAGGGGCGCCCGCCAGGTCCGCCGTGAGCTGGCACGTCTACAGGACGCGGTGGATCATCTACCGGGGAGCCTGTCGTCCGGAACCGAACTGGCGGAGCTTCCGCGGCTGGTTCGCGACTTGCGGCGCTTCAGACCTGCCCTCCTCGACCTGCCGACCATTCGGCGAGCCGCGCGGGCGGTCGACACGCTCCTGCGCGAGCCCGTCGCTCTGAATGCCGTCCGTCGATCTTCGTCCGAGCTCCGCGGGCTGCGCGATGCGCTCGCGCACGGTCGAGTCGCGGATGAAGCCGCGTCCGTGCGTCCGGCCTACAGTCTCGACGACGACGACGATGGCTGAGGTCCACGTTCTCGATGTCCTGCTGCATGGCGAGCCGGTCGGCACGCTGACCCACATCGACGGGGACCGGACGATCTTCGGCTTCGCGGATGCCTACGTTGCGAGCAACAGCCGCCCTGTCCTCGGACTCGGCTTCAAGGACTCGTTCGGTGAGTTGATCACCGAATTCAGGCCGACCCGGACGCGTCTGCTGCCGTTCTTTTCGAATCTGCTCCCGGAAGGGCACATGCGCAGCTATCTCGCCGAGCGCGCGGGGGTGGATCCCGTACGCGAGTTCTTCCTGCTCTGGGTGCTCGGCATGGATCTACCTGGCGCGGTCACGATCCAATCAGCCGATGGAGGCGCGTGGCCACCTCAATCTCACATGTACGCCGATGTTGATGAGAGCGGGAACGACCGCCGCCAACACGCCCTGCGCTTTTCGCTTGCCGGCGTTCAACTGAAGTTCTCAGCGCTGGACGAGCCGAGGGGAGGACTGACCATCCCGGCCAGGGGCATTGGCGGTTCGTGGATAGTCAAGCTGCCGTCGCGCGAATTCGAGGGGCTTCCGGAGAACGAGTTCTCGATGATGACGCTCGCCCGACTCATTGGCATGGACGTGCCCCCGACGCACCTCGTCGGCATCGACGAGATCGGGAATCTTCCCGACGGGGTGGGCGCGCTCGGACGGGCGGCGCTTGCCGTCGAACGCTTCGATCGGCTTCCCGACGGCAGCGCCGTTCACATGGAGGACTTCGCGCAGGTATTCGGTGTCTATCCCGAGAGAAAGTACGAAAATGCCAGCGCTCGTAGCATAGCCCGGGTTCTTGGCGCGGAGTGCGCAGGCACGGACGTCGCCGAGTTCGTCCGGCGGCTGACCTTCAGCGCGCTGATCGGCAATGCCGACATGCACCTGAAGAACTGGTCGTTGCTCTACCCCGACCGGCGTCACGCGGCCCTGGCGCCGGCGTACGACTTCGTTGCGACGATTGCCTATATCCCGGACGATACCGCCGCGTTGAAGTTCAGCCGGACCAGGCAGTTCTCCGAGTTCTCAGAGGACGAACTCTCCCATCTCGCCGCCAAGGCCATGCTTCCGGAGCGACTCGTTCTCGACACGGCCCGCGAAACCGTCGCGTTGTTTCACCAGCACTGGCGCGCCGAAAAGACGCACCTTCCGTTGCCCGCCAATGTCGTCCAGGTCATCGACAAGCACCTGAAAACGATCCCGATCGCGTGAGCGCCTCAGTCCTTCAGGCACCCGTTGAACCACTCGCGGGCCATCTCGCCGGACTCCTCGAACGCCTCCCGGTAGATGTCGTAATGCGTGATGCCCGGGATCACGCGGTACTCGGCGCGGGGTGCACGACAAGAAAGTGAGGAGGTTCCGTCGGGGGTGTAGGGACGGGCGTGATCGGCCGATAACCGGCAGTGAAGCAGGCTGTCGGTGAGGAGGTCCCGATGACGCTGGATGCACAGATTACCGACCTGGAACGGCGCCGTGCCGAGCTTGTCGGTCAGCTCGCCTCGGTCGGCCAGATGCGCCCCGGTTCGCTGACCCTACGGTTCCGACGCTGTGGTACAGCAGGTTGTCATTGCGCGAAGCCCGGCGACCCCGGACACGGCCCGGAGTTGTCGCTGACGCGCAAGCGCAACGGCAAGACTGTCACGCGCCTGATTCGGCCGGATGCAGAGGCGCAAACCCGGGCGCAGATTGCCGAATGCCGGCGTTTCCGGCAATTGTCGCAGGCGCTGTTGGAGGTCAGCAGTGCACTGTGCGAAGCGCGTCTGGCGGCCGGGTGCGAGCAGACCGCGGAGCCGGCCGAGACGGTGAAAAAAGGGGCTTCAAAGCAGCGTTCGCGGTCGCGGTCGACGCGGAAATCGACGCGCTGGTAGCACCGGGCGCGACCGACGGGTGGGATTTCGAGGCGTTCGAGCAAGCGACCCGCCGCAAGGCGCTCGACGAGGCGGCGCAGACGGTCGAGCGCGGGTTGAACGCGGACCACAGCGACTATGTCGGCCCCACGGTGGCGTGCGCCTGCGGACAGGCGGCGCGCTACGCCGGCCGCCGCCCGAAGACGTTCCTGAGTGTCCTGGGGTCGCTGACCCTCGAACGGGCCTACTACCACTGCGACACCTGCCGCGCAGGCGTCTGTCCGCGCGACCGAAGGTTGGGCCTGGAAGACACCTCGCTGTCGCCCGCCACCACACGCATGGTGGGGTTGGCGGCGGCCGAGGGCAGTTTCGCCAAGGCGAGCGGATTGTTGTGGGAGCTGGCCGGGGTGCGCATCGAGACCAAGCAGGTCGAGCGTACCGCCGAAGCCCTGGGACGCGAGGTCGCCGCCGATGAACGCGATGTGGTCGAACCCGCACCCGGCGCGGCGCCGACGATGTACCTGGGGCTGGACGGCACCGGCGTGCCGGTGCGCCCCTCCGAGGTGGAGGGCCGGCGCGGGAAACAACCCGACGGCTCGGCCAGGACCCGCGAGGTCAAGCTGGTCACGGTGTGGACGGCTCAGGCCCGCGACAAGGACGGCAAGCCCGTACGCGACCCCGGGTCGGTCAGCTACAACGCCGCGGTCGAGAGCGCGGCCAGCCGCGACACCGACCCGTTGCCATCCGCCTTCGCAAAACGCGTCTATCGCGAGGCGCAACGGCGCGGCTTCGACACCGCGGCCCGCCGTGTCGTCCTTGGCGACGGCGCCGCCTGGATCTGGCGTCTGTCGGCCGAGCAGTTTCCCGGCGCCATCGAAATCGTCGATATCTACCACGCCAAGCAGCATCTGTGCGACGTGGCCAAGGCCGTCTACGGCGCCGGGACCGAGCTGGCCGACGCGTGGGCCAAGGACCGGCATGCCGAGTTGGACGCCGGCCGGCTCCGTGCGCTCGTCGCCGCGCTGCGCTCCCATGCCAAGACCACGCCAGAGGCGCGAAAGTGCATCCACTATGTGTTCGGCAACCGCCACCGGATGCGCTATCCGCAGTTCCGCGCCAAGGGACTGTGCGTCGCCTCGGGCGTCGTCGAGGCCGGATGCAAGCAGATCGGCGCACGGCTCAAGCACGCCGGCATGCGCTGGACCGTGGCCGGCGCCAACGCCATCATCGCCCTGCGATGCTCTCTGCTCAGCGGGCGCTTCGAAGATTTCTGGGAGCGACGAGCCGCAAACGCCGCCTGAGAGGCCTCTCACAAATCTGTCGTGCACCCCTCGGCGCGGGCGCCGTTGGCTTTCGCACGGGCCACGGCCAGCTCGCCGGCCCGGCGGCGATCGAAGAGCTCTTCGTGCTCGGCGTCGATGACCAGCAGCGGGATGTCGATGCGGCCGGCGTCGTCCACCGGGCGGTACTCCACGACCTTGTCGAGGTGCGCCCAGCCGTTCAGGTTGGGCGCCTTGTCGGTGCCCTGGGGTAGCGGCGCGATCTCTCCGCGGGCGCGCCGGATTGCCTGCTCGCGCGCGTACTGCGCAATGTCGATGCCGGTGTTCTTCCATGACGTGCGCGCGAGGTCGAGCGAGTCGGCGGCGGCCACCTGGCCGACCGCGCACGCGGCCCGGCGCTCGTTGGCGGCGACCCAGATGGCGTGGGCGCCGGAGTAGCTCGATCCCCAGTAGCCCAGCCGGTCGACGTCCACGTTGGCCTCGCCCTCCAGGAAGTCGAACGCCCGCCGGATGTCGAAGGTCTGGTCGATGGGATCGACCACGCGCCGGATCTCCCGGGCGAGGACCTGCATCTCGCCGTTGACGCCGCGCTCCGGCATGTCGCCGATGACGACGAGCTTGCCGTCGCTCTCGCCCCAGCCGCGGTAATCGAACGCCAGCACCACGAACCCGTCCGCGGCGAACCGCGCCGCGTTGCGGGCGAGGCCGGCCTTGGTGCCGCCCCAGCCGTGGCTCATGACGATGGCGGGGAGCCGCTGGTCGCCGGCCTCGGCCGGCCCGTAGAGGTCGCCGGCCATGCGGGTTCCCTCGCTCCAGATGTCGACGGCCCGATGCCGAACGGTATCCGGCAGGGCCGGGCGGCGCTGGGCGGCCGCGGCGGGCGGTAGAAGCAGCAGGGCGGCGAGCAGCGGCATCGCGACGAGACATGGGTTGCGCATCGAAGCCTCCTTGGCCGACGGGATGTGCGGCTACGGATCGTAACGGTAGACGACGCCGTCCCGCATCACGAAGCGGACCCGCCGCAGGGCGGTGACGTCCTCGAGCGGGTTGCCCTCGACGGCGACCAGATCCGCGGTGAATCCGGGCGCCACACGGCCGATCTCCTCGCCGAGGCCGAGCGAGCGCGCCGCGCGCGACGTCGCCGAGACGATGGCGTTCATCGGGCTCTGCCCGCCTTCGTCGATGCGGACGATGAGCTCCTCGGCGTTGCGGCCGTGAGCGCCGGCCGTGGCGTCGGTTCCGAACACGACCTGCACGTCCCGGCTCCGGAGGGTCTCGCGGAATCGGCGCATGCCGATGCGGCGGGCCTGGCTCATCCGCGCGAACCCGTCCGGCGTGTAGTTGCCGATGCCGATGAACCGCTCGCGGTTTTCCGCGTAGTTGTCCCAGAGCAGCCCCAGGTGGAAGCCGAGGAAGGTGCCGTGCTCGGCGAACAGGGCGAGCGTCTCGTCGTCGTAGCGGTTGCCGTGCTCGACCGAGTTGCAGCCGGCCCGGATCACCGAGCTCACGACCTCGGAGCCGTAGGCGTGCACCGCAACCCGGAGTCCCTGCGCCCGGCCCTCGTCGCAGGCGGCCGCGATCTGCTCGTCGCTCAGCGCTCGCACGCCCCCCTCGCGGATGCTGCCCGAGGCGAAGACCTTGACCACGTCGGCCCCGTCGGCCTTGAGCTGCCGGACGCGGGCGCGGATCGCGTCGGCGTCGCCGGTGGCGCTCGTCACCGCCTGCAGCGAGGTCAGCACGCGGGGACCGGGCACGTCGCCGCGGTCGATCGCGTCGCGCAGGTCGGCGTCGAGCGGGCTGCCGAGACTCTGCACCGTCGTGAAGCCGGCCAGCAGGGTGCGGTAGGCGTTGCCCACCGCGTGCAGCATCGTCTGGGCGGGCGTCTCCGTGCCCCCGTCCTGGTGCAGCCGGCCGTCGGCCTCGAAGTGCGACGTCAGGTGCACGTGGGTGTCGATCCACCCGGGCATGAGCGTGAGCTCGGAGAGGTCGTAGTCCACCGATCCGCGCAGGCCGTCCACGCGCGTGATCTCCGAGCCGTCCACGAAGATGCGCGCGTTCGACCGGGTGTCGCCCGTGCCGTCTATCAGGAGTCCGGCGCGGATGGTGACGGGCGCCTCCTCCTGGGCGAAGCCGATGCCGGTCGCGGCGAGCGTGAGCAGGACGGCGAGCAGAGCCGGACGCGGTGCGCGGCGTGAAGACATGGCGGTGTCCTTTCAGGATGAGGTTGGCATCTTGCGCAGCGCGCGGTGCATGACCCTGGTGCGCTTCTTCTCTTCGAGTCGCGCGAGCTCGTCGCGCCGCCGAACGAGGTGCGCCCGTTCGTCGTCGAGCCGCACGTAGTGCGTCAGGCGGATCGCGGGCAGGCGGCCGGCGTCCACCGCCGCGCGGACCGCGCATCCCGGCTCCTGGCGGTGGCGGCAGTCCCGGAACCGGCAGTCGGCGGCGAGCGCATCGATCTCGGCGAACGCGTCCTCGAGAGCCCGGTCGCTGTCCCAGAGCTGCAGCTCGCGCATGCCCGGGGTATCGATGATGATGCCGCCGCCCGGTGCGGCGATCAGCTCGCGGTGGATCGTCGTGTGCCGGCCCCGGCTGTCGGCCGACCGCACGGCCTGCGTCTTCTGCCGCGACTCGCCGAGCAGACGGTTGATGATGGTCGACTTGCCGACCCCGGACGAGCCGAGCAGGGCCACCGTCCGCCCCGGCGCAAGGTAGGTTGCGAGAAAGTCGAGCCCCTGGCCGGACTTGCAGCAGGTTGCGTGGACGGGGACGTCCGGCGCCGCCGCGCGCACCGTGGCGACGCACGACGCCAGATCCTCCTCGAGGTCGGCCTTGTTCAGCACGACGACCGGCCGCGCCCCGCTGTCGGCTGCCGCCACCAGGTAACGCTCGATGCGGCGTGGGCTGAAGTCGCCGTCGAGCCCGACCACCACCAGTACGACGTCGATATTGGCGGCCACCACCTGCTTCGCGGTCGGGTCGCCGGCCGCCTTGCGCGAGAAGCTGCTCCGGCGGGGCAGGATGGCGCGAATGGTCCCGGCGCCATCGTGCCGGTTGACGATGATCGCCACCCAGTCGCCCACCGCCGGGAGGTCGTCCTGACCCGTGGCGAGGTGCCGCAGCCGCCCGGCCGCCTGGGCCGTCAGCTCGCCCCGGGAGGTCAGCACGCGGTAGAAATGGTTGTGCTCGATCCCCACCCGCGCCGGGATCAGCCCGCGGTCGTCGAGCGAGTCGAACGCCGCCGCGAAGCCGTCGTCCCAGCCCAGCTCGGTGAGTGTCATGCCAATCGCTTCCTCATGCCCCGGGCGCCATGTCCCACAGCAGCGGCTCGCGTGCGGTCTCGGTAGCGGACCGGGGCCGCAGTCCGTGCACGCCTACGCCGAGCAGCCTGACGGGTCGCCGTCCGGCGTCGGTACGGTCGAGCAGTGCCCGCGCCCGCCGCGTGATGTCCGCCGCCGCGACGGTGGCGACCGGCCGGGTGTCGCTGCGGGTGACGGTCTTGAAGTCGTGGTACCGAACCTTGAGCGTCACGGTGCGGGCGGAGACGTCCGTGCGTTGCAACCAGTCGGCGGCCCCGGCCGCCATGCGGTCGATTTCCGCGCGAATCCTGTCGATCTCCAGGATGTCCTCGGCGTAGGTGTGCTCGGAGCTGCGCGATTTTCTCTCGCGATCGCTGACCACCGGCCGCTCGTCGATGCCGAGCGCAAGGCGCTTCAGCCAGTCCGCCTGGCGTCCGACGAGGCCGTGCAGGGTCTCGTCGCCAACGGTCCGGACGTCGACCAGCTTCTCGATGCCGGCCGTCCGCAGCCGCCGCGCCGTCACCGGGCCGACTCCCCACAGGGCGTCGACCGGCAGCTTCTGAAGGAAGCTCTCCATCCGTTCCGGGGCCACCACCGTCAGCCCGTCCGGCTTGCGCCAGGCGGAGGCAATCTTTGCCAGGAACTTGTTGGGGGCGGCGCCGGCCGAGGCGGTCAGCCCGGTCTCCTCCCGGATGCGGGCCTTGAGACGTTTCGCGACCGTGGTGGCGAGCGGCTCGCCCCACGCGTTCTCCGTCACGTCGAGGTACGCCTCGTCGAGCGACAGCGGCTCGACCGCCGGGGTCACGGCGCGAAAGAGCTCGAACACCTGCCGTGAGACGTCGCGGTACTTGCGGAAGTCGGGCGGCACGATGATCAACTCCGGGCAGAGCCGCACTGCTTTGGCCATCGACAGCGCCGAGCGCACCCCGAACTCCCGAGCCTCGTAGCTGGCCGCCGCCACCACGCCCCGCCCCTCGGGCCGGCCGCCGACCGCCACCGGCCGCCCCCGCAACTCGGGCCGGTCGCGCTGCTCGACCGCTGCGTAGAAGGCGTCCATGTCGACGTGAATGATCCGGCGCGCGGGCACGGCCACGGCGGAAGTCTACTACCATGGAAGACCATGGCGACCGGTAAGGAAACGACGGGGAAGAACGTGGCCGCGACGGAGACGAAGATCGAGAAGCCGGAGAAGAAGGGCACATTCACGCCCGGCGCATGGGCGGAGGCGCGTGCGTTGATGAGGCGCTATCGGCAGCGGCTCGTGCTCGGGCTGGCGCTGATTCTCGTCAGCCGGCTTGCGGGGCTCGTGCTGCCGGCGATGTCGGCCTACGTAATCGACGATGTCGTGCCCAACGGGAGGATGGACGAGCTGTTCCTGCTGGCCGGTATCGGGTTCGCGGCCGCCGTCGTGCAGTCGGCCACCGGGTTCGGCCTGTCGCAGGTGCTCGGCGTCGCCGCCCAGCGCGCGATCACCGAGATGCGCAAGCGGGTGATGGCGCATGTTTCGCGCCTGCCGATCCGCTACTTCGATTCCACGCAGACCGGCGTGTTGATCTCGCGCATCATGACCGACGCAGAGGGGATCCGGAACCTGGTGGGGACCGGGCTGGCTCAGTTGGCGGGCGGACTGCTGACCGCGTCCATCGCTCTCGGGTGGCTCTTCTACCTGAACTGGCAGCTCACGAGCCTGACGCTCTGCATTCTCGTCCTCTTCGGCGGCACCATGGCGTACGGCTTCTCGAAGCTGCGGCCCGTGTTCCGTGAGCGGGGCAAGATCAATGCCGAGTTGACGGGCCGGCTCGCCGAGACGCTGGGCGGCATTCGCATCGTGAAGGCCTACGGCGTCGAGAAACGCGAGCAGCTCGTCTTCGCACGTGGGGCGCATCGGTTGTTCCGGAACGTCGCCAAGGCGGTCACCGGAGTGTCGGCGGTCACGTCGATCTCGACGCTGGTGATGGGTGCGATCGGCGCGCTGATGATCGTGTTGGGCGGACGCGCGCTGATGAGCGGGGCGTGGACCGACGGCCAGCTCATCCAGTACATCTTCTTCACCGGTCTCGTCATCGCGCCGGTCATCCAGATTTCCTCCATCGGGACGCAGATCACCGAGGCGTTCGCCGGCCTCGACCGGATCCGCGAGATCATGCAGATGGCGACCGAGGACCAGGAGGACGAGGCGCGCGAGCCGCTCGGGCCGCTCGACGGGGAGGTGTGCCTGGACGGCGTCTGGTTCGAGTACGAGCCGGATGTGCCGGTGCTGAAGGGCGTCTCGCTCACCGCGGCCTCCGGCACCACCACCGCGCTGGTCGGATCGAGCGGGTCGGGCAAGAGCACGCTGATCAGCATGGTAATGGCGTTCAACCGGCCGACCGCCGGCCGCGTCCTGGTCGACGGCCGCGACCTGGAATCGGTCAGCCTGAAGGACTATCGGGCGTGTCTGGGCGTCGTGCTGCAGGAGAACTTCCTCTTCGACGGCACGATCCGGGCGAACCTGAGCTTCGCCAACCCGCACGCGACGTTCGAGCAGATCCGGGAGGTGAGCCGCATCGCGCACTGCGACGAGTTCATCTCCGGCTTCCCGGACGGCTACGACACGATTGTCGGCGAGCGCGGCGTCAAGCTCTCCGGCGGCCAGCGGCAGCGCGTTGCCATCGCCCGCGCCATCCTCGCCGACCCCCGCCTGCTCATCCTCGACGAGGCGACCTCCAGCCTCGACAGCGAGAGCGAGGAGATGATCCAGGACGGCCTGTGGGCCCTGCGCCGCGGGCGGACCACGTTCGTCATCGCCCACCGGCTCTCGACAATCCAGAGCGCCGACCAGATCCTGGTGCTCGAAGGCGGCGAAGTGGTCGAGCGGGGCACCCACGACGAGCTGATCGTGCTCGACGGCCGCTACAAGCAACTCTACGACAAGCAGTACGGGCTCGAGCGGAACCGCTTCATCAATCCGGGCGAGGACTTCACGCCGGAGCCGGAGGCGGTCGCGGTGGCGGCCGGGCGCGGCGGCGCACTGTAGCCGGAACGGCGGAGCATGTCGATGCGCCGCTTCGATCTGGCCATCGGTTTCGTCGACTGGCACACTGCGGTTGTCGCCTCGGGTGCGGAACTGCGTACCAAACGGTCGGACGCCGCCGCCAGAACGACACTACAGCACGTGGAACGCATCGTATCGGACTACCTGGTCGCATCCGCGGGTGGCTCGCGGTTCCGGGTGCGGCTGCGACTGTATACGGGATGGCACGAGGGGACGACGAGAACCCCGCATTTTCAGGGCATCACCAAGGTGAAGCGCACTTACGCGAATCAGGTCCGAACTTATCGTGGTGGTCGAGTCGCCTTCCTGGGAGGAGACGACGGCATTCAGCTCGGAGCCCGTCTCGCGTACGCTTCTCCCGGTAGACTCGTACAGAAGCATGGCGTGCACCTTCTCGACACGCTGAGAGACCAGGGGGACGGGAAGCAGACCGAAAAGATGGTGGACACCGCGCTCGTCGTGGATCTCCTCGGTCTCGCGAACCGGAAGGAGGCGCAGCGGTATGTGGTTGTGTCTGACGACGACGACATGCTGCCCGGGGTGTTCGCAGCGGAAGCAGTGGGAGCCAGTGTCGGGATGTTGAGCCGACCCGGAAAGAGGAGCAGGTTCATGGCGCATGCCGCGGACCTCATATCCACGTACGAGAGCGTCAGACCATGAAGGACATCCTGATCGAAGAGATAGAGGATCTTCAGCTCTTCGCCGATCCGTTCGAGGAATTCAAGAAGTCTGTGACGTCCAACGGATGGACGGCGACCTTCGTGCGAAAAGGCGAAGAGATTGCGGTTCGGCGCGACTCCGACGGGACCATCAGGACTCTGCGTGGACCTGGACAGCGAAAATACCGCAACCTCAGGGGATTGCTGGTCAGCGAGATCTTCGCCAATCTTGGTCGCTTGGCCAGCGCCCAGATGCACCGTACCAGAAATCTCGCTGACCCAGCGACCGGGGCTCCCAAAGACTACCTGCCGAACGGGGGTGAAATCCGGTGCGGTGACGAATCAATCGAGCTTACCTTCGACAGCGTCTGTGAGAGACTGGAACAACGGGAAGACAGGCTTCGTGTCTTTGTTGTAAACGGCGTTGCCGGCGTCGGCAAGAGTCATCTAATTGAGCGCATCGTTCGAAGTAGAGCCGTGCCGGCGTCCTACAAGTCTGGAACGCCCCTGCTGTTACACGTCGAGAGTCGCGGCAAGGTGCTGACGTCGTTGAGCGACCGTATCGCAGGAACTCTTTCCAGCCTACGTGCCAGCTTCGTTGAGGATGAACTGAAGCCGCTCATTCGACGCGGTGCGATTCAGGTGGCGATCGACGGTTTCGATGAGCTGTCCGACAGCCGGGGCTACGTTCGCGCTTGGGGAGCGTTGAAGGACTTCATTCGAGACCTTCGAGGGCAGGGGACATGCGTACTGGCTGGGCGTGACACGATGCTGGACGGCGATGCGGTTCATGAAGGACTCGGGAATACGATAGGTGACGGTTCCGTCACATTTCTGCACGTCCAACATCCGCCCTCGGCAGATGTTCGTGAATGGCTGTCCCGACGCCAGGATTGGCGTGATCGAAGA
Source organism: Vicinamibacterales bacterium (assembly GCA_965222905.1). Lineage (GTDB taxonomy): Bacteria > Acidobacteriota > Vicinamibacteria > Vicinamibacterales > UBA8438 > WTFV01. Next base: position 3,753,884 of record OZ244976.1, read on the forward strand.
CCAGAGCTCAACCTCGTCAAGAGGCAAATCGAGGAGAGCGAATACCTCAGGCGGCCGTTCTTCATTTCTCAGTTAGCGGATCTTGGCCCTGATAGATTCCAGGATGCTCAGGGTGAACCCATTGCCGACCTCATGGACTGCATCATCAGAAGGGAGGCCGAAAAACTCACCGGCGTTTCATCCGATATCGATGCGACGCTTGCGTCCGAGCTCTATCTTAAGGTTCTTTCTGAAACGGCGCGAATGATGGTGGACGATGAGACCGCTACGGTAGAAGTAGGTCTCTTGGAACTCCTAGTCGAGGAAGTTTTCAGCGGTTACGCCGATCAAGAGATGATCAACGCACTGGTTCAGCGCGCTGGCGCGCTAGCGCTTCTCGAGAAAGACGCAGGCGAAGACAGCAAGCGTTCGTTTCCTCACGAGACGGTCAGATCGTATTTCTTTGCCCAGAACATTTTTGACTATTTCCCTGAAAACGGCGCGACCGTGGGGCTGCATCGCGTGCCGTTGAGTGCTGACGATTTTCGGATATTCAATCGTGTTGCCAGGCGGAAACCCCTGGAAGAACAGAAACTACTTCGCGAGAGACTCCGTGCCGGCATTCGCGAGACGAACGGATACGATTATCTGCGTGCGAACATCGGCGGGCTCTTGTTGTCCTTCGCGCCTCTGGTGGAGGACGACCCGCCAGAAGATGAGCCACTAGTCCTCGCGAGTCTGGAGTTAACGGATGTTTGGATGGCTGATCTTCTAGGCACACAGCAGGTCAGCATGGTCGGTTGTGGTATCCACCGTCTTGATGTTCGGGGCGCGGACCTTCGAAGAGTACATTTTTCGGGCGTCCGAGTAAACGAACTGCTTGCGGATCCGTTTGTCCGTTTTGGAACAAGTGTTCCGACCGTCAATTCTCTGGTGCTGTACAGGCACTTCAGGGAGGTTCGGTGGGGCGGTGTGCCGTCGGAGTGGATTGAGCAGAAGTCCTTGATACCCGAACGAAGCGGTCCAGACCCGGACGAGAGATGGTACCTGCTGGAAAGACTCGCTCGGCTGTCAATGCGACAGTACGCAGTACGCACCGGGAACCGCAGAGGGGCTGTCAGGAAGATCTTCGATTCACCCCACTGGCCAGCGCTGCGCGAACTTCTGCAAAGGCACGGTCGACTTCAAGTGCTTCCCTGCCGGTCGGGGAGCGGCTGGAGTACTCAGGAGTCTGAGGACGTCGACGTGAAGAGCGCTCCTGGACCGAAGACGGAATGGCTTCGGCTGGTCGCGGCTGCGGAGTTTTTGAATCCAGAATCCGCAAATCAGGATAGCACTAGGAAGATTCTAGAGGAATTGAACGTCGGCGTCGAGTCGGAAAGCGGTCAAGCGAGGGATTGCGATAGATGAACTTGGGCGCAGATCCCTCGTGTCGGACGAGTCGGGATCACGGATTGGAATGGCGCTCGTGCTCACCGACGATCCAGGTGAGGAACGCGCGTATCTGCGTGAGGAAGGCAGCCAGGACGCTTGGCATTTTCTCCTCCAGCGGGCGCATGCGCGCTGCCTCCAGCAGCGAGCCGTACACGTTGCGGAACACGTGCCGGAACCGGAGGTACTCACCGAGTTCCCGGGCGAGAGCCGGTTCGATCGCCGCAGGGCGCACACCCGGAATTTCGAGGCTCATGTCCGTGATGATCTGCCGATGCCACTGCTCGCCCTGGGGCACGCCGCCGTTGAGCTCTTCGGCGATGCGGACGAACACTCGTTCGACGCCACTGTAGAAGTCGTGCAGAATCGAGCCCCGGGCGCGTAGCGTGAACGTGTCGTCGCCGTGGGGCGCAGTCGCCAGCTCGTCCTGCAGTTCCACCAGGCGTTCGAGCTCGTGCTCGATCTCGGCCGCGAGCCGCCGTGCGAAGGCTTCGTCCGGGGTCACAGCTCGACGCCTTCGTCATGAATGGCCTGCCGCAGGTAGTCGGTCGCCGACTCGACCGGGACGATATCGAGCTCGAAGGTGGTCATGGCCGCGGCCTTCGCCGATGCACGGAAGAAACGCTCCGGCGGCAGGCCCTCGACGGCGAGGTCGATGTCCGAGCGCGTCGTGAAGCGCCGGTCCGGGACGAAGGCCGAGCCGATGCCCACGACGCGGCTCGCTCCCTGTTGCCGGAGGAAGCGAGCGATACGAGTCGCGTCGGATTGCGCCGAGTCGCGGTCGCCGGGCGCAAAGTGCGTCCGCCGGACGTGGTCCAGGAAAACGCGACGATCCATCACGAAGCAGTATAGCCAGCACGGCCGAGCCGCCGAATGGCTCCTGGCTTGCGCTTCATTGCCAGCGTCCGCGGGCGGGCGTAGGATGAGACACGTGACGCAACCGCTGGACCCCGTCCACACCCGCGCTCCCGTCTTCTCTCCGCGCAGCGGCGCGCCCGGCGTCGAGGTGACCGTGGAGACACGGGATCTCCCGGCCCTCACACCCGTCTACCTCGGGATGGGAGCTGCCCGCTCCAGCTTCGAGGTTCTCCGCCAGCTCGTCACCAGCGAGCGCGGCGAGATGTCCGCCGTCGTCGAGGTTCCCGACTGGGCCACGTCCGACCGCACCCACTACTTCGTGCTCGTGGACGTCTACTTCCGGCCGCTGGCGGTTTCCGCCGCGTTTCACGTGACGGAGCCGGACGGGACCCTGAGTCGCCGGGGCCGAATCACGGACGGTGCCGGTGGCTGCCCGACCCTGCGTGAAGCGGGCGAGGGGCAGGAGCTCTACGTGTTGACAGGTGACGTGCAGAACCTTGCCGTGGGGGACGAGGTTCTGGTCGAGGCGACGTTGAGCGAGTCGCCCGGCTGCGGGCAGGGCACGGCCCTGCAGGTCATGCGCGCCGAACGGCCGGAGTGAAGGAAAGTAATCGCCGCTCAGAGCGGCGGATCCTGCCACGGTTGACGGCGCAGCAGCTCGCCGCTGCCGGCAGTTCCCAGCACTTCGCCGTCCCGATAGACGATCTCGCCGCGGCGGATCGTCAGTTGCGGCCAGCCGGTTACCGACCGTCCCGCGTGGATCGAGTAGCCGCTGCCCGAGAACATGTCCTCGTTGCGGATCGTGCGCGTCTCGTTCGGATCCCAGAGCACGAGGTCGGCATCCGATCCGACGGCGATCGTCCCCTTGCGCGGATACAGCCCGAACAGGCGGGCCGGATTGGACGACGTGACCTCCACGAATCGCTCCAGGGAGATGCGCCCCTCACCGACGCCGTCCGCGTAGAGCATCGGCAGCATTACCTGCAGGTTGCTCATGCCGGCCCGGTGCTGCGCGACGTTCTGCGCGGGGTCGAGCTTCTGCTCGCGGGTGTAGGCGACGTGGTCGGTGGCCACGACCTGGATGGTCCCCCGCGCAATCCCGTCCCAGAGGGCGTCGAGGTCGCTCTGTTCCCGGAGCGGCGGCTGGCCGATGTACAACCCCGGCGTGGGGCCGTCGAACCGCTCCCGGGTCAGATGCAGGTAGATCGGCCGCGTCTCGACGTAGACCGGCAGGCCGCGCTGTTGGGCTGCTTCCGCGACCCGCAGGGCGCGTTCCGACGACAGGTGCACGATGTAGATCGGCGTCCCGGTCGCCTCCGCCATCGCCACCGCACGCTGCGTTGCGGCGACCTCGGCCGCCACCGGCCGCGCGTCGGCGAAGTAGGCCAGCGAGCCGCGTCCCTCGGTGACCATCCGTTCGGCCGTGATCTGGACGATGGCCGCGTCCTCGCAGTGCATCATCATCAGCACGCCGGTCTCGCGCGCGGCGTGCATCGTGCTGATGAACCCGGGGGCGTTGGCGTCGAAAGTCGGGCGCACCATGAACACCTTGATGGTGGTCTGCCCGGCGTCGGCGAGCGCCGCCAGCGAGTCGGCGGTGGCGCTCGCCGGATCGGAGACGATGGGGTGGAAGATGACGTCGGCGATGGTCCGCGCTTCTATCTCGGGCATGGCGCGCGCCAGCGTCTCGGCCGGCGTCTCCCCGGCCGCAACGCCGCCGAAGTTCGAGATGGTGGTGATGCCGCCGGCCAGCGCCGCGGCGGAGCCGGACGTGTAGTCGTCCATCCGGACGCCGCCGAGGTGAACGTGGGGATCGATGCCGCCCGGCAGCACCAGCAGGCCGCCGGCTTCGATCTCCTGCGTGTCCGCATCGCGCGCCTCGAGGCCGGCGCCGATCTCGGTGATGGTTGCGCCGACGACGCGAACGTCGGCCGCCTGCAGGCCCCCGCCGGTGAATACGTCGCCACCCCGGATGATGGTCTCCGGTTCCGATTGGGCGGAGACGACGGCGGCGAGCACGCCGAGCACGCCGAGCACGGCAAAGACGACGAGGCTGCGAAGCCAGTTCATGACATCCTCCACTTGTGTTTGTCGCTACGAGTCCGCCGCCCTTGGCGGACGTGTCGGTGCGGCGCTTCCCGAGCCGGCCGCGTCCCAACGCTGGCGCCAGTACTGCCGTAGCGCGTCCATCCGCTCCTGGTACTGCTCGGCGAGCTCCTCCGGTACGAGCCGAGTGGCCACGTCGGCGACGAGCGCCACATAGGGAGCAAGCACGGAATCCCTCAGCAGGCGCTCACCGGAAGGGACGTAGGCGATGACCGGCAGAAGTATCAGCGCGGCCGCGAGCAGCGCGGCGACCAGGCCGGCCCCGGCGCCGGCGAGGCGGTCGGCCCAGCCGAGCATCGCCGCCCTGAGCACGCCCCGCATGATGCGGCCCAGGAGCGCACCGGTGAGCATCGTGCCCAGGAAGATCGCGAGATAGCCCACCAGATTGGCTGCCGGCTCGGGCATGTCCATCACGCCCCGCACCGCCGCGGCGCCCACCCCATGGAACCGGGCCGCGAGTATGAACGCCGCCACCAGGGCCCCGATCCCGATCAGCAGCCGCGTGAATCCCCTCAGCAGTCCCACCAGGACCAGCAGGCCGACGAGAACGAGCAGGAGCAGATCGAACGCGTTGAGATCCATCCCCTCTTACCGTTGGCCGAACGGGTCCACGTGATCCGCGCCGAGCAGCGCGTGGGCGACTTGCCGCGCTACGGCGCGCGCGCGCCGCGACGCATCCTCCGGCGTGCGGCTCGCGAGCAGGCGATCGAGGTCCTCCCGGTTCACACCGTGCAGCACCCTGCTTCGGTCTGCCTGCACGAAGGCGTCATCCCCCGCCGCCGGGGCGATCCAGATACGCATGCCGTCGGCGCGGCTCCAGGTCCACGCCTCGCGCACTCCCATGCGGAAGTACGGCGCGAGCTTGTCGCTCGAGTCGACGCTGCGGTCGATCTCGACCACCATGTCGGGAACCGGCGCGCCTCTCCGCGTGTCGAGGTAGCCGTCGACACGCATCGCGGCGCGCGCCCGGGCGGGATCGAGGAAGAGACACGTGTCCGGCTCGAACGCGCCGTCGTCGCTCAGCAGCCGGCTCGCGCCCGCCACCAGGAGTCCCGGCGGCCGGCCCGCGTCCTCCAGCAACTGCTCGATCCGGCTGAACAGGGACGAGAGCTTCCAGGCCCGCCACTCGTGGCTCACTCCCGGTTCGGCGACGAACTCCGCACGTCCGGTCGCCATCTCGTAGCGGCTTCGGGGAGCTTCGTCGTGATCGGTGAGGCGGTCGTACAGGCCGCGCGGCATGGCGACGTCGATCCGCACCGGCGCGTCGGGGTTCGGCGGCGCTATCCGTTGCGGGGCGGCGTTCGTGCTGTCGGTTCGAAGATCTTGAGTCATGCACCACTCCAGAGAGCGGGCGTTCGTCAGGGGAGCGCCTCCAGTATAGCCCCCGTCCGGGGCACGGCACCGGCGCGCGACCGGCCGCGTGTGCCCGTTTCCGCCCGCGCTATGATCGGGGCCTGTTCCGAGACTTGCGGCCAATGCCGGCGAACGGCCGGGAAGGGATGCACCGATGACCCAGAGCCTGCAGCATCGTCTTGTTCCACTCGCGATGGCCGCCGTGCTGACGGTGTCCGGCTCCGCCGCCTGGGCGCAGACGTCCGTACCCGACGGGGAGTGGCATGCGATCGGGCGCGACGCGGCCAACACGAAGTACTCGCCGCTCGACCAGATCGACGCCGGCAACTTCACCGACCTGGAGATCGCCTGGCGCTGGACCTCGTTGTCCACCGCCGTGGCCGAGGCCAACGCCCGGATCCGTCCCAGCCAGTTCAAGTCGGTGCCGCTGATGGCGGACGGGAGGGTCTACGTCAGCACCGCCCTCGGGCAGGTCGCGGCGCTCGACGCCGGCACGGGCGAGACGGTCTGGAGCTACGACCCCCAGATATATGCCTACCTCGACCGGCCGCCCAACATGGGCTGGCACCATCGCGGGGTTTCGTACTGGAAGGATTCCGAGAGCGACGACGCGCGGATCTTCATCGCCAGCCACGACAAGCGCCTGGTCGCCCTGAACGCGCGCACCGGCCGGCGCTATCCCGACTTCGGGACCGGCGGCTACATAGACCTCACCGCGGGCTTCGAGCGCGAGGTGGACGCGTCGCGCATGACCTGGTCGTCGCCTGTCGCCATCGCGGGCGACACCGTCATCGTCGGCAGCATCGTGCAGGACACCCGGCTGACCCTGCGCGAGGCGTCCCCGGGTCACGTGCGGGCCTACGACGCGCGCACCGGCGAGAGGCAGTGGGTCTTCCGCACCATCCCGCGCGGCGACGACTTCGGCGCCGACACCTGGGGCAACGAGTCGTGGCGCTACAGCGGGCATTCCAACGTCTGGTCCTACATGGCGGTGGACGAGGAGCTGGGCTACGTCTACCTGCCCACCGGCACGCCCTCGAACGACTGGTACGGCGGCATGCGCCCCGGCGACAACCTGTTCGCCGAGAGCATCGTCGCCGTGGACGTCGAGACCGGGGAGCGGGTCTGGCACTTCCAGGCGATCCACCACGGTCTGTGGGACTGGGACTTCCCGACCGGCCCGAACCTGCTCGACATCACCGTAGACGGCCGGCCGGTCAAGGCCATCGCCCAGGTGAGCAAGCAGGGGTTCACCTACGTCTTCGACCGGGTCACCGGCGAGCCTGTCTGGCCGATCGAGGAGCGGCCCGTGCCGCAGGGCAACGTGCCGGGCGAGTGGTACTCGCCGACCCAGCCGTTCCCGACGAAGCCCCCGCCGTTCGACCGGCAGGGCTTCGCCCGCGAGGACGTCATCGACTTCACGCCGGAACTGCGCGCCGGGGCGCTCGACATCATCACCAGCCGGGCGCGGTTCGGGCCGATCTTCTCGCCGCCGGTGGTGCGCGGGGCCGAGGTGCCGTTCATTCAGGTGCCGGGGGCCGGGGGCGGAGCGAACTGGCAGGGCGCCGCGGTCGACGTCGAGACGGGACAGCTCTTCGTTTCGTCGTCGAGCACACTGATCGTGGTCGAAGTGGTGCCGTACGACCCGCCGGCCACGGTCGGGTACTTCACCGACCCCTGGGGCGTCGGCCTCTCGGGGCCGCGGGGGTTGCCGCTGTTCAAGCCGCCCTACAAGCGGGTGACCGCGATGGATCTGAACACCGGCGAGCAGGCCTGGGTGCAGCCGCACGGCGACGGCCCGCGCTATCATCCGGCGCTGCGCGACCTGAACCTGCCCCCCCTGGGCGGCGGGGGCGGAACCAGCTCCGGCCCGCTCGTGACGCCGACCCTGCTCATCATGAACCACGGCGGGCGCGGCTTCGAGTCGGCTGCCGACGACGCGCTCGTGGAGGCGACCGGCGACCCGACCGCCGACGCCGCCCTGCTGATGGCGGCCAGTGCGCGCACCATCAGCGCCTACGACAAGGAGACCGGTGAGCACCTCGGGTCGGTGCCGCTGCCGGCGACGCCGGGCGGCAACCCGATGACCTATCTGCACGAGGGGAAGCAGTACATCGTCGTCGCGGTCGGCCGCGGCGGCGCCGATGCGGAGTTGATCGCGCTGGCGCTGCCGTGAGCGGGGCGACCGGAGCGTCCCGGAAGACCACGGTCACCGGTTGAGGCGACGTAACGTCTTCATCGTGTTGCGGGGCCCGGGCGGCCCGTGCCGATTCCCAACAGCGCCGGGCTCCGCCGCCCACCTGCCGAAGGCCGATATTCCGTAGCCGGTACGGAGTCTCTCTTCCGCTCGCGGGCGATGCGCCAGCATCGAGTCGCTGCCCGCCACCTCGAAAGACGCTCGCCGACCAGCCGTGCGCACGTGGATGTTCGCCGCGGCGCCCAGCATGGCCAACGTGAAGTCGAGCCCGGGACCACTGACGATCTGGACGGTCCAGTCGTTGACCTGAGCGACCGGGAAGCTGCGCCGCCTGTGCGGCGGGAGGATGCGGCCCGGTTCCACGTCCGCCAACTGGCCGATCACCAGGGCGCCCCTCGCTGCCTCCATCGGCTCGGTAAACACGAACGCCGCGTGAACCTCCTGGTCGGCACACCGGAGGACGATGGCGGTCCCTTCGTCGTTCAGGAGCCAGAACTCCACGCCGCCCTGCACTGCCCGCTCGTCCCACTGCGCCTGTCCGCCGGCCGAGGCCACGGCGAAGGCCGCGAGCACGTTCAACACCGCCAGCGCCAGGATGCGCGTCTTCATGCGTCTCTCTTCGCGGTCGAGTCATGCACTGCAGCAGAGAGCAGGCGTTCGTCGGGGAGCCCGACCAGCATAGCGCCGCCAAACCCGTCGCAAGGCTCCGTGTTCGGCCCCAGCCCCCACCGCCCCAGGACCTTGCGCCTCAGAACTCACTTCGTTGCGTTCTACGGCGCAAGCTCATGGCCCCGCGCCGGGGAGCGGTCGCCGACACGTTACAGGGCGCCGTTCCCGATTCCCGCCGCGCTATGATCGACGCCTGTTCCGACACTTGCGGAGAGCCGGCGAACGGCCGGGAATGGATGTTCCGATGACCCAGAGCCTGCAGCGTCGTTTCGTTCCACTCGCGGCGGTCGTACTGGTCATTTGCGGTTCCGCCGGGGCGCAGACCTCGGTGCCCGACGGCGAGTGGCATGCATCGGCCGGGACGCGGCCAACACCAAGTACTCGCCGCTCGACCAGATCGACGCCGGCAACTTTACCGATCTGGAGGTCGCGTGGCGCTGGACCTCGCTGTCCACCGCCGTGGCCGAGGCCAACGAGCGGATCCGTCCCAGCCAGTTCAAGTCCGTGCCGCTGATGGCGGACGGGCTCGTCTACGTCAGCACCGCGCTCGGGCAGGTGGCGGCGCTCGACGCCGGCACGGGCGAGCCGGTGTGGACCTACGACCCGCAGATCTACGCGTACCTGGATCGGCCTCCCAACATGGGCTGGCACCACCGCGGGGTCTCGTACTGGAAGGACTCGGAGAGCGACGACGCGCGCATCTTCATCGCCAGTCACGACAAGCGGCTGGTTGCGCTGAACGCGCGGACCGGCCGGCGCTATCCCGACTTCGGGACCGGCGGCTACGTCGACCTCACCGCCGGCTTCGAGCGCGAGGTGGACGCGTCGCGCATGACCTGGTCGTCACCGGTCGCCATCGCCGGCGACACGGTCATCGTCGGCAGCATCGTGCAGGACGGGAGGCTGACGCTGCGCGAGGCATCTCCCGGCCACGTGCGGGCCTACGACGCCCGCACCGGCGAGATGAAGTGGATCTTCCGGACCATTCCACGGGGCGACGACTTCGGCGCCGACACCTGGGGCAACGAGTCGTGGCGCTACAGCGGGCACTCCAACGTCTGGTCCTACATGGCGGTCGACGAGGAGCTGGGCTACGTCTACCTGCCGACCGGCACGCCCTCGAACGATTGGTACGGCGGCATGCGGCCCGGCGACAACCTGTTCGCCGAGAGCATCGTCGCCGTCGACGTCGAGACCGGCGAGCGGGTCTGGCACTTTCAGGCCATCCACCACGGGCTGTGGGACTGGGACTTCCCGACCGGACCGAACCTGCTCGACATCACCGTCGACGGCCGTCCGGTCAAGGCCATCGCGCAGGTGAGCAAGCAGGGCTTCACCTACGTCTTCGACCGGGTCACCGGCGAGCCGGTCTGGCCGATCGAGGAGCGGCCGGTGCCGCAGGGCAACGTGCCGGGCGAGTGGTACTCGCCGACCCAGCCGTTCCCGACCCAGCCCCCGCCGTTCGACCGGCAGGGCTTCGCCCTCGAGGACGTGATCGACTTCACGCCGGAGCTACGTGCCGAGGCGCTGGAGATCATCACCAGCCGGGCGCGGTTCGGGCCGATCTTCTCGCCGCCGGTGGTACGCGGGGCCGAGGTGCCGTTCATCCAGGTGCCGGGCGCGGGGGGCGGCGCGAACTGGCAGGGCGCGGCCGTCGACGTAGAGACCGGACAGCTCTTCGTCTCCTCGTCGAGCACGCTGATCGTGGTCGAGGTGGTGCCCTACGACCCGCCGGCCACGGTGGGGTACTTCACCGACCCCTGGGGCGTCGGCCTGTCCGGGCCGCGGGGGCTGCCGCTGTTCAAGCCGCCCTACAAGCGGGTGACGGCGATGGACTTGAACACCGGCGAGCAGAGCTGGATGGCGCCGCACGGGGATGGCCCGCGCTACCACCCGGCGCTGCGCGACCTGGATCTGCCGCCCCTCGGGGGCGGCGGCGGCATCAGCTCCGGGCCGCTCGTAACGCCGACCCTGCTGATCATGAACCACGGGGGACGTGGTTTCGAGTCGGCGGCGGACGACGCGCTGGTCGAGGCGACCGGCGACCCGACCGGGGATGCCGCGCGGCTGATGGCGGCCACCACGCGCACCATCAGCGCCTACGACAAGCAGACCGGCGAGCATCTCGGGTCGGTGCCACTACCGGCGATCCCGGGCGGCAACCCGATGACGTACCTCCACGAGGGGAAGCAGTACATCGTCGTCGCGGTAGGCCGCGGGGGCGCCGATGCGGAGTTGATCGCGCTGGCGTTGCCGTGAGGGGAGGCCTCGCACAGGAGCGTCATTCGAGCAGGCGCTCCGATCCATTCCGAGCCGCGTCGTAGCATTCTTGCGCAGCGGCTCGCTCTGTCGCGTGGAGGGTCCTGAAACACCTCGCACAGTTGGCATGCTGGGAGCTCGCCCTGGTCAGCGTGTCAATCTCACGCGCAGCGTCTCGCCGGTCTCGAATTCGTACTGGAATCTGGAAGTCGCCGTCGGCCAACGCGTGACTCGGCGCCTGGGTCTGAAGTGCTCAAGATCGTACTCGCGTCGTCCGCCCCAGGTTTGGCCGGCTGCGTCTGCGCCGGCGCGCCGCTGCGGGCGAGGCATCGGTCGCTCGCAGTACCCGCACTTGAAATGCTGAATGCTGACGAAGACATCCTTGATGCGGCTCCACGCGGGTTCTTCGCTGTTCTCAGCTTGAGCGAGCCAGTTGGGGTCGTGCTCCCGTATCCGGCGCCGTAGCTCTCTCGGGTCGACCCGATAACCGATCATCGCCGCTGGTTCCGCTCGCCGCGCCTACTCGCCGTCGGCGTTTGCCGCGCCCCCGCCCAAGGACGTCATCTCCATGAACCGCACCGCGGCGCCCGGCTTGCCGCGCGAAACGTCGTGGGACACTGTACGGAGTTCCTCGTAGAAGTCGGGCGCGCGAGTCGACACGAGTCCGAAGTGCGAGCTCGTGAGGATCTGGTCTGCCGTCAGGCCGTGGACCTCCAACTCGGGTGCTACAAGTACGGATGCGGTTTCGCCGTCGGGAACGGCCAGGAACAGATTGGCCGATTCCACCGTTCCCGCCACGATCGGACTGTGCGTCGTGCACAGAAACTGGAGTTGCGGGAGGGCTCGGGAAATGGTCGGCAGCACGACGAGTTGCCATTCCGGATGCAGGTGCAGGTCGACCTCGTCGATCATCACGATCCCGCGGAGATCGACCAGGGTCGTTCCGTCCGGGCAACACTGGCACATGTGGTAGAGGAGATCTCCAATCCACCCGATGTAGGCACGGAAACCGTCCGACAATGCGCCGAACGGAACATCGAGCCCGCGGTGATGGAACGCGTAGTCGCCATCCAGCATCCGGCTGTGGAAGGCCGTGTCTTCAGGCAGCAGGCAGTTCAGGAACGCCTCGACTTCCTGGTACCGGTCGCGGTCGGTCACCTGGAGCGACGGCAGCCATGCCGCGAGTGGCATTAGCGTAGTCTGTTCCTCGAACAGGCCGGCGACCCGTTCGTAACGAAGGTGCCGAACGCGCCGACGGAGGCTCGAATCCACCTTGGCGGGACTCTCGACGGTGCGGGAGACGCCGTAGCCGACGAAAAAGAACGCCGCCGAGTCTTCTCGGAACATGGGTTCCCAAACAGGATGTGCCGCTGTGGAGTCGAATTCGCAGGTCTCCGTGGTGTGCCGGCGGGAGATTCGGGCCCTCAGCTCGGCAGCGTCTCCGGAACCGCTCGATCTGCAGTGACTTCAGGTACATCGCGTCAGCCCCATCCGCGTTGGGTTCGTCCCCACGTCAAGCAAACAGTGCACGCAGGTATTGTAGTGGCCGGTGGTCAACGCTCACCCGCGCCGTTCTCCGAGTGGCATCGAATTCGCGCATGGCGTACTGATCGCGGTCCGTGCGAGCCGCTATGATCTGCGGATCGATGCGCATGACAGGGCTGCTGCTCATCCTCACCGCAATCGCCACGGTCGTCGCGGTCGTGGGCCGTGTATCCGCCGATGCCGACCACGAGACCCTGGCGGCATCGCTCGCCGCGATCGTGGAGAGCCGAGGACTCTACGGTCTGGGCGGCGCCGGTCGGTTCGTGTCGGGAGTCACGCTGATCGCCTCTGCGTGGTTCCTGTTCAACATCCGGAGTGACGGCGGACGACGAGGTTCGCCGGTCGTCCCGCTCCTGTTCGCGGCGTCCGGGGCGATCACGGCGTGTTCCGGGCTGATCGCGGTCCGCCTGGCCGCGATGCCGCCGGAATGGCTGGATGTCACCCGCATCGAGGGGGTTGTGCTCAGTCACCAGGAAGCGACGGTCTGGCTGCGGCGGTTCACCGGTGCGGTCGGCTTTGCCGTGGTCGGCCTCGCGTTGATGGTCGCGGCCCGGCGGCAGTGGAGCGTCGGGGGCAAGCTCAAGCGGGTCGCGCCCGCGTCGGCATTGCTCGGTCTGGCGATTCAGTTCGTCTGGTTCGATGCCGCGACGGTGATGCACATTGTCACCGGCACCCTGTTCGTCGTCTGGCTCTCCGTCGGCGGCGGGATGCTACTCAAGGGGCAGGACTGGATTCCGGACCGACGACGCGCTTCGTGAATCCCTGTAAAATCCGCAGGATCGGCTGAAACGCGCGGGTTCATCCTCGCGCGGTCACGCACAAGACGAGGGAGATGGAGATGCATATCGACAAGCGGTTCGGCATCGGCCTGCTGGCGGCGGTCTTCACGGGCGGCGTCGTGCTCGGCGTGGCGCTGGGCGGCGGCGGGGTCGCGCAGGCGCAGGCAGGCGGCTCGGTCTTCGAGCTGCGGACCTATACCGCCAACGACGGAAAGATGGACGGGCTGCTGAACGAGTTCCGCGGCTACGCCGCCCGCATCTTCGAGCGCCACGGGATGAAGAACGTCGGCTACTGGGTGCCGAGCGATGCACCGCTGTCCGAGAACACGCTAATCTACATCCTGCGGCACGACAGCCGCGAGGCGGCGCGGCGGAGCTGGGACGCCTTCCGTATCGACTCGGAGTGGCGGACCGCGTTCGAGGAGCTCAACCGCGACGGGCGGCTGGCCGCCTCCGTCGAGTCGGTGTTCATGGAGGCGACCGATTTCTCGCCGATGCAGTAGCGACGACGCGACAAAGGAGACCGTGCGATGAGTGAGCGAGCGCCGCAGGACACCCCTGCGAGCCATTGGATTTCATACCGCCCCGAGATCAAGGTGATGGACTGCACCATCCGGGATGGCGGCCTGATGAACGACCACCAGTTCCCGGACGAGGCCGTCAAGGCGGTCTATCAGGCCTGCGTCGAGAGCGGCATCGACTACATGGAGATCGGGTACATCAACTCCCGCACGCAGTTCCCGCCCGGGCAGTTCGGACCGTGGAAGCACTGTGTCGAGAGCGACGTCCGGCGCATCGTCGGCGACAACGACACGCCCCTGAAGCTGTCGGCGATGGCCGACGCCGACAAGAGCGACTACGCCGAGGACATCCTGCCGAAGTCGGAGAGCGTGCTCGACCTCATCCGGGTCGCCACCTACATCCACCAGATCCCGCTGGCCCTCGACATGATCAAGGACGCCCACGACAAGGGCTACGAGACCAGCCTCAACCTGATGGCTCTGTCGACGGTGCCCGAGCGCGAGTTGAACGAGGCGCTGGCCCTGGTGGCAAAGTCCGAGGCGGACGTCATCTGCATCGTCGACAGCTTCGGTGCGCTCTACGCCGAGCAGATCGACGACTACATGGCCACGTTCCAGGGCTACGCCGCGCCGGCCGGCAAGGAAGTGGGCATGCACGCCCACAACAACCGGCAGCTCGCGTTCGCCAACACCATCCAGGCCACCATCAAGGGGGCCAATCGGCTGGACGGCAGCATGGCGGGGCTCGGCCGGGGCGCCGGCAACTGCCCGATGGAGCTGCTGCTCAGCTTCCTGCACAACCCCAAGTTCCGGCTGCGGCCGGTGCTGGACTGCATCCAGCACCACATCGAGCCGATGCGCGATGCCCTGAAGTGGGGCTTCGACTACCCGTACATGATGACCGGGGTGCTCAACCAGCATCCGCGGGCCGGCATGGCGTTCAACGAGACCGAGGACCGCGGCGACATCGTCAAGTTCTACGATTCGCTGGAAGACCCGGACTGACGACCGGGATCCGGCCCCAACGACCATGCGAAGAGCAGTCCTGGCGGCGGCGACGTTCGTCGCGGCGTGCGTCCTGGCGGTGAGCGCGGTTCAGCCGCGGGAGGCCGTGACGGTCTCGCCGTCGTTCGGGATCGCGGGGCACTACGGCACCTGGACCATCACCTACACCGTGTGGACCGGCGGCATCGCACCGGGCGGCGCGTTGCGCCTGCAGTTGCCGGACACTTTGCACGCGGGCGAGCGCAACTCGGCGAACCGGCTGCAGGCCTCCGATCCCACCGACGATCACTACATCGCGGCGTACGGCTCCGGCGCCGACGTCCGAATCGAGGCGGAGGTGGAATCGGAGACATCCGACTTCCTGGTGAAATCGGCGCGGCCGGGGCTCGACGGGCGGTCGGAGCGCTATGTCTTCGTCGTCCGTGCGAACGTCGTCTCGGGATCGCTGCGCGAGGGCGAAACGATCAGCGTCGTCTACGGCGACACCTCCGCGGGAAGCCGCGGGATGCGCGCGGCGATCGTCGCCACCGGGCCGGAGCCGATCCTGGTCAGCGTCGACCGCGACGGCAGCGGCGCGTTCGAGCCGGTGGAGCACGACGCGACGCTCACGTCCCGCAGCGGCATCGCCACCGAGCTGCGGCTCGCCGGCCCCTCCGCGCTGGTGGTGGGGGAGCAGGCGGAGCTGCATCTCGCGGCGGTCGATCTGCATTCGAACCCGGCCGTTCCGTTCCACGAGAGGGTGACCCTGCGCGTGCTGCAGGGAGACGTCGACGTGGCTCGAACGGTGGAGCTTCCGGCGGGGCAGGGCTGGACCACCGTGCCGTTCACGCCGCGTGGCGAGGGAATCGTGCGCCTGGAGGCGGTGGCCCGCGCCGATCTTCTCCGTGCGCGGAGCAACCCGATGGAGGCGTTCGCCGAGCGCCCGGCGGAGCAGACGTGGTGGGGCGATCTCCACTCGCATACCGAGCACAGCTTCGATGGGGTGGGCAGCGACGTCTTCGACTACGCGCGCTGGGTCGCGGGGCTCGATTTCCACGCAATGACCGATCACAGCTCCGGCCCGGCGCGCGAAGGCTTCACGCGGGGGCTCGGTCCCCACGTCTGGGAGGAGTACACGGCGGCCACCGACGCGCACCATGCGCCGGGCGAGTTCGTCACGCTGCATGCCTACGAGGCGTCGTTTCCCGCGCCGTGGGGCCATCACAACGTCTACTTCCGCGGCGAGCCGGGACCGCTGCTCTCGCCCAATCAGGTGACGCTGCCGGAGCTGTGGGCGGCGCTGACCGCGGGCGAGGCGCTGACGATTCCGCACCACACGAACAAGTTCCCGCAGCCGCTGGCGTGGGACGAGGATGATCCGGCGCTGCGGTGCAACTTCGAGATCTACTCGGCGCACGGCCTGAGCGAGGCGTACGATCCGGGCCATCCCCTCGCGTTCGAGCAGAGCGAGTTCACCAACCGGTCGACGTCGGCGCGGACCGGCGTCTCGGCGCAGGATGCCTGGATGCAGGGGCTGCGCCTCAGCACGATCGCGGCATCGGACGATCACCGCTCGCAGCCCGGGAAGCCGCACTGGGGGCTGGCTGCGGTCCGGGCGCCGGAGCTGACGCGCGAGGCCGTCTTCGATGCGCTGCACGCGCGCCGGACCTACGGGACGACCGGGCAGCGCATCCTGCTGGACTTCCGGGTGAACGATGCGCCGATGGGGAGCGAGATCGCGCTCGAGGCCCCGCTGCCGGAGCCGTGCGCCGGCACGTCGCCCGAGTGTGGCGAGCGCGCCGCCGTCACCGCCGCGCTGGCGCCCCGGTTCGAGGTCACGGCACACGGAACCGACGTCATCGAGGCGGTGGAGATCCTGCGCTATTCGGAGCCGGACGGCGGCTTCCGCGTGATCCACGACCTGCGGCCGAACGCGCTCGATTTCAACTGGTCCGGCCGCGACGGCGGTTTTCGCGACGACGCGATCTACTACCTCCGCCTGCGCCAGCGAAGCCCGGTCCGCGGACGGATCGCCATGGCCTGGTCGAGTCCCGTCTGGGTGAACGCGCGCTAGTTTGGACATGACCCTCCAGGACTTGATCCTCACGCTGTCCCGTTTCTGGTCCGAGCGGGGCTGTCTGCTGCAGCAACCGCTCGACGTCGAGGTGGGCGCCGGCACGATGCATCCGGAGACGTTCCTCCGCGTCATCGGACCCCGCCACTGGAACGTCGCCTACGTGCAGCCGTCGCGCCGGCCCGCCGACGGCCGCTTCGGCGAGAACCCCAACCGGCTGTTCAAGCACCACCAGTTCCAGGTGATCCTCAAGCCGTCGCCCGACGCCGCCCAGCGGCTCTACGTGGACAGCCTGGAGGCGTGCGGCATCGATCCGTCGCGCCACGACGTCCGCTTCGAGGAGGACAACTGGGAGTCGCCGACGCTGGGAGCGTGGGGCATCGGCTGGCAGGTGCTGCTCGACGGGCTGGAGATCACCCAGTTCACCTACTTCCAGCAGGCGGGCGGCATGGACCTGGCGCCGATCTCGGTGGAGCTGACCTACGGGCTCGAGCGGATCGCGATGCACCTGCAAGGGGTGGACAACGTCTACGATCTCGCCTGGGCGCCAGGCGTCTTGTACCGCGAGGTACGGCATCGTGAGGAAGTGGAGCAGTCGAAGTACGCCTTCGGCCAGGTCGACCTGTCGGCGGGCAAGTTCGGGGATTTCGGGGAGACGCACCGCGGCCTGTTCGACCGTTACTACGACCTGGGCGAGCGCCTGCTGGCGTCGGGCCTGACGCTGCCGGCGCTCGACCACTGCCTGAAGTGCTCGCACGCCTTCAACCTGCTCGACGCGAGTGGCAGCATCGGCGTGACCGAGCGCGCGGCCTACATTTTGCGCGTGCGAAAGCTGGCCGTCGCCGTCGCCGAGGCGCACGCGGCGTGGGAGCGGAGCCGACTGGCTGCCCAAGGGACTGACGCAGAGACTGCAGGCGGGAACGATGGCTGAGGTCGGCGAGCGAAACCCGAATGGACTGCTACTTGTAAGAAAGACCGACACGCACAGCGGTAATCATCGCTTCGCACGCATCTGGGTGGTCCGATGCGAGCAGAAACACGAAGGCAGCATCAACAGTTGCGATTTTCACGTGCGCTGCTGTCCGGACGGCGATCCGACCGCCAAGCCGTGGCTCGCCAACTGAACCGGTGGCAGGTGAAGACGCATGAGCATCGAGCACCGGGAGCTGCTTCTGGAGATCGGTTGCGAGGAGATGCCCGCGAGCTGGATTCCGGGCATCGAGGCGCAGCTCGCCGAGCGGCTGGCCGCTCGCCTGGACGAGATGCGGATCGAGCGCCGCACGCCGGTTCGGTCGTTCGTGGCTCCGCGCCGGCTGGTGGCCACGGTGGCCGAGCTGGCCGACCAGCAGTCCGACCTGGAGGAGACGGTGACCGGGCCGCCGGTCCGGGCCGCGTTCGATGCGAACGGCGAGCCGACGCGGGCCGCGCTCGGCTTCGCCCGCAAGCAGGGGGTGGGCGTTGCGGATCTGGCGCGCGTGCAGACCCCGAAAGGGGAGTATCTCGCCTGTCATCGCCGTCAGGCCGGGGAGGACACGCGGTCCGTGCTGGGGGGCGTTCTCGCCGCCACGCTGCGCGATCTGGCCTTTCCCAAGGCGATGCGCTGGGACGCCATCCTGGACGACGGGCGCGGCGAGTTCCTCTTCGGCCGTCCCGTCCGCTGGCTCGTCTTCCTGTACGCCTCTCGGGTGGTGCCGTTCGAGATCGGCCGCACCCCGGGCGCAGAGGCTGCCGGTGTGGCGCCGGTCCGGGCCGGCAGCGTCACCTACGGGCACCGGTTCTTCGGCAACGGCGACACGCCGGGAGCGCCGATCGAGGTGACGTCGTTCGCCGACTACCGCGACCGTCTTGAGAAAGCATGCGTGCTGATCGATCGGGAAGACCGCCGCGCTCGCGTCACTCGCGAGTTGGAGGACCGCGCCAATGAGGTCAGCGGCCGGCTGGAGACGCTCGATCAGCAGTCGGCGCTCCACGCCGAGGTGCCCGATCTGGTCGAGCATCCCGCGGTGGTGACCGGGACCTTTCCCGAGGAGTTCCTCGCGTTGCCCGACGAGGTGCTCTCGACCACCATGGTGCACCACCAGCACTACTTCCCGGTCGTCGACGAGCAGGGCCGACTCTCGGCGCATTTTCTCGCGGTAACCAACACGCCGGGCGACGATCCGGCCCGCGGCGCGCGTATCGCCGGCAACTCGGAGCGGGTGCTCGTGGCCCGCCTGCGCGACGCTCGCTTCTTCTGGGACGCGGATCGGACGCAGCGGCTCGATGACCGGCTCGACCGGCTCGACACCCTCCTGTTCCACAAGCGGCTCGGCAGCTACAGGGACAAGTCGGCCCGGGTGGCGCAGCTGGCGGGACGGATTGCCGCGAAAGTGTTTGTCCAACCGGACGCGGCGGGTGACGCACGGCGGGCTGCGGCGCTCTGCAAGGCCGACCTGGCCACCGACATGGTCGGCGAGTTCCCGGAGCTGCAGGGTGTCATGGGCGGCGTGTATGCGCGCAAGCAAGACGAACCCGAGACGGTCTGGAAGGCCATCTACCACCACTACCTGCCGATCGGCGTCGGCGCCGACGACCCGCCGTCGCACGACGACCTGGGCAAGGCGGCGGTTACCTGGGCAGCGGTGGCACTGGCCGACAAGGTGGACACTGTGGTGGGTCTGTTCGGCGCGGGGGAAAAGCCGACCGGCTCGCGAGATCCGCTGGGCATTCGCCGTCAGGCGCAAGGGATGCTGCGCATCCTCATCGACCTTCCCGAACTGACTGGTTTGGATGCTCGTGTTTCGGTGGGGGAGATTCTCGAACCTGCCCGAGAGAGGCATACGGACGATGATTGGTCGAAGGTGTATTGGGCTCTCGACCAGGATTCGGAACGAAGGGATTTCAGGTCCATAGGGGGCATCAGCGAGGAAACCGGGCTGGATCGGGAGCGCGTGGAGCACTTGATCGAGGAGCATCCATCCGAAGTACGCAAGGCCACGGCGACGGAACGGCGCCTGTACACGCTACGACTCAAGCCGGTGAGCTTTCTTCGCGAACGGCTCCGCTATCTCCTCGAGGAGCGGGGGTTCGACCGTCGCAACGTACGCGCGGTGACACACCAGCCACTCGACGAAATCCGCCCGCTGGACGCGCGCCGCAAGCTGGAGGTGCTTCCGGAGTTCACCGAGACATCCGACTTCCGGACCCTCGCGACGCTGTTCAAGCGGGTCAAGAACATCGCGCGAGAGCTTCCGGAGGGGAGCTCCTGGGAGGAGCCCGTGCTCACCGAGCCGGCCGAGCTTGCGTTGCTCGAGGAACTGAAATCGCGCCGGTCGGTGATCGACGCCGCCGTCGAGACGGGCGCCGGATTCCGCGAGGCGTTCGCCGAGGCCGCGCGGATAGGCCCCGCCGTCGACCGCTTCTTCAACGAGGTGTTCGTCATGACCGACGAGCTGAAGCTGCGGAATGCCCGTCTGGGACTCATGCAGCGGGTTGGGCAGGTCATCCTGCAGATCGCGGACGTCTCGGAGATCGTTCCCGAGACGTCGTCCTGACGATACTGCGTCGGATCCGGACGCGGATGCGGTGCGGTCCCGTCCGGGCTCTCGGCCTATGGAGGTTCCCCTCCGTGCCGCCGCTACCGTTGCCCGGCCGACGGCGGCGCGTCGTCGTCGACCAGGAACGACAGCGCGGTGAACATCATTTCCTCGTCGGTCTGCTCGCCCCACCGCACCTCGGCCGTGGGGTCAGGATTCGAGCGGTTGGCGGCCGAGTTGTCGTACCAGGCCGAGGCATGGATCCTCGATCCGGCCGGCAGGGCCAGCGGCTCGTCGAAGATGTAGTCGATCTGCCAGTTGAAGTCGTACTCGGGTGCGGTGCCGGGATGGAAGGTCGTTCCCCACAGTGGTGCCCCCGAGGGGATAACCCTTCGACCTTCCCTCGAGCTGCGCGATCCCCGGATTCCAGTCGATCTCCTTGTCCGGCAGGATCTCGTGGTCGAGACGGAAGCCCGGATCGTCGGGGCGTCCGGTCTGCGGTGCCGCGGCGCCTCGCCGTCGACCCAGGCCACGATGGTGGCGAGGGCCTCCTCGCTCAGGCTGCGATCGTTGGCCCAGGTACCGACGGCCGGGTCGGCGCCCCACGGCGGCATCTCGCGCTCCAGGACCTTCTGCCGGATCGCGCGGGCCCAGGGCCGGGCGTCTTCATAGGTCAGAAGCGACATCGGCGCCACCTGACCAGGCCGACGACAGGTCGTGCAGCTCTCGTGGAAGATCGGCGCCACGTTCTCGTTGAACGTGACCGTTTCCTCCGCCGGTTGTGCGGCGCCCGGCACGGGCGACCCGGCCAGTACCGACCCGGCCACCAGGGTGAATACGGTGGTGATTCGCATCTTGGACTCTCCCGCCTCGATGGACGAACGTGAACGCCTTACAACCGTTATGACGTGCGGACGATCGTCGGAGTCTTTGCGGGGCAACGGGTCCGGGAAACCGCAGGCGTCGGGTCGTGAGCGCCCGGCAAAGGGGAACCACGCCGGTGCGGCAGCCGTCCAAGCGGATAGTGGAGGGCTGACGGATGCCGCAACAGACCGGCTGGGACTGGAAGAAGGTACTCCTCGTAGTAGCAGGCGCCGCGGCCGTGCTGGTCTTTGCTCTCGTCGGGCTGACCGCGGTCGGCTTCGTCTGGGCGACGTCCACCGTCGAGGAGTTGGGCGAACCGGTACCCGAGCCGGTTGCCCGAACCAGCGCCACGCAGGCCGCGGGGGCGGAGGTCGCGGCCGCGGGGGGCCCTGACCAGCCGCTACGCGTGGACATCGAGCTGGAGGAAGGCGAGTTCGAGGTTCGTCCCGGTCCGCCCGGCAGTGGGGTGCAGGTGGACGGCACGTATGTGAAGGCGTACTACGAGCTCATCGAGGAGCACACGCCCGCCGGCGAGCCGGGTGGACCCGCCACCCGGATCCGTCTGCGTCCCGCCCACCCCTGGTTCGTACGGCTGATCGGCGGCGGGTTCGGAGGGGACCACGCGCACAACGCGCTCACGGTCACCATTCCGCCAGGGGTTCCAATCGCGTTGACCCTGAGACTGCGCGCCGGGGAGTCGCGGACCGATCTGGGCGGTCTGACTCTCACCGAGCTCGATGCCGAGCTCGTCATGGGAGAGCACCGGCTCGACTTCAGCGAACCGCTCGCAGGAAGTCCGAGCCGGGTGCACGTGGAAGGCGGCATGGGCGAGATCCGGGTCGAGCGTCTCGGCAACGCGAGAGCACTGGAGATCGAGATATCCGGCCGGATGGGCAGTCTGACTGCCGATCTCGGCGGTGACTGGTCCACCGACGCCGTAGCCGACCTGACGGTCGACAACGCGATGGGCGAGTTGCGGATCGACGTTCCGGACACCGTGCGCGTTGCGCCGGACTCGAACTCGTCGGCCGTCCTCGGGGAGAGCGGCCGTATCCTGCCCGGGACCGACGCGAGCGGCGCGGCGCCGCATGTCAGACTGCACCTGTCCAGCACGATGGGCGAGACCCGCGTCCGGCGCTACTGAGCTTCACAGGTAGCCGAACAGCGGCGGAAAGGCGACGACGACGAAGGCGGCCCAGACCGCGTAGACCGGCAGGTAGTCGGTCTGCCAGCGCTCGAGGGCGGAGAAGGAGCCGCGGCCGCCGAGAAAGCGCGCGTACAGCCAGGCCGACCACGCCAGGTTGACCAGCAGGATCAGGTTCTCGCCCAGCGCCGCCACCCGGTTCGGGCTGAAGCCGAACTCGGTGATGCGCCCCGCGATGGCCGCCAGGGCCACGCCGTCGACGACCAGGGCGCTGACCACGAGCAGAAGCTGCAGCGCGTCGAATGCGTCCGGCGGGGCCTGCGGGTCGCGCGCCGAGACGGCATAGAGCAGCAGGCCGAGGACGACCGCCAGGAGCAGGTCGAAGCCGATGAGCACCTCCCGCTCCATGGCGATCCCGCTGCCGGTCCAGACCATGGTGGCCAGGAAGGCGAGCAGCACCGCGGCGAACAGCGGCGTGAACAGGCGCGTCAGCACCGGCGCCATGTTCTCGATCACGCTCTGCTTGGCCTCGACCAGCCAGGCGGCGACGATGACCGCGCCCAGCGCGCCGCACGGCAGCAGCCACTGCTGCGCGAACCGCTCGACGTCCGCGCCGATGGCGGCGAACATGCCGAGGGTGAAGCCGGTGAGAACGCCGCCGCCCAGCGCCATGAGCACGTAGTAGATGAACAGCTCGCCGGAGAAGCGCACGAAGTCCATCCGCCCGCCGCCGTCGCGCCAGCGGCCCCCGGCGTAGGCGATGCCCACGGCGAGCCACAGCGCGATCGGCAGGTGCAGCGCCGCGAGCAGAATCGTGTGCCCGCCGGGCGTGAACGGAAAGACGTTGATGACGAGGGCGGCGGCGGCGAACGCCAGCACCAGGCGCAGGCATCCCGTCCGGTCCAGCCGCCGCTTCCAGGCGAAGTAGGCCGCGAGGAAAGGAAGCACGAAGAAGGCGAGATTGCGGAAGTAGAACGGCAGCAGCTCTTCGTCGACGTTGACCAGCGGCGGGTAGCCGAACAGCTCGGGCAGCTTTATCGCCAGCGCCGCCGCCGCAGCCAGACCGACCACCACCAGGATCTCCGCTCGCGCCGTGCCGGTTGTTTCGTCCGCTCCGTCAGGGGCGACCACGAGCTGCTTCCACAGCCGCTCGGAGTGCTCGCGCGCGAACTCGCGCGACACCGCGTCGAGGTTGCCCATGCGCTTGACGGCGACCAGGAACGCCTCCTCGGCGGTCAGACCGGACTCGATCAGCGCCGTCACCTGGTCGCGCAGATGGCCCTCCAGCTCCTCCACGTCCGAGGTGCGGACGGCCGGTCGCCGCCGCAGGTAGGCGCGCCACTGAGCGAACTGCGCTTCGAGCGTGTCGTCACGTATTGCCATCGTCCTTCCGTCCTCGTGGTGGTCCCGGCTATCCGAGCGCGTGCGCCGGGGTGGCGTTCCGCCAGATCCCGCGCAGCGTGGCGTCCACCACCTGCCATTGCTGCCGCTGAGTCGCCAGGTGCGCCCGTCCCGCTTCGGAGATGCGGTAGTAGCGGCGGCGCCGGCCGCTCTCCGCGGTGGCCCAGCGCGCCTCGACGCAGCCCAGCCGCTCCAGCCGGTGCAGTACCGGGTAGAGCATCCCGTCCGTCCACCGGAGCTGCCCGCCGGACAGCTCGCCGACCCGCTTGATGATTGCGTAGCCGTAGCTGTCGCCCTCGACCAGGATGGCCAGGACGAGTGGTGCGGCGGAGGCGGCGACCAGGTCCTTGCTGATGTCCATCGTTTCGGTTGCCGGCGCGTTGAGACTGTCGGTGGGCGCGGCTCGATCTAATACATAGCATATAAATGCATAGGTGTTCAAGGTAATCGGTCCCGCAATCGCTTGACGAGATGCCTGGATGCAGACTCGTCTCGGGGGGTTGGCTAGGGCATCGTGGGTGCGGTGTGGTGATATTCAATAGGGAACCTATAATGGATATCCATGCCTGCCATCTCCCTGAAGCTTCCGGAGGACTTGCTCGCTACGTCCGGCCAGTGCGCTGCGGCCCTCCAACTGTCGCGTGCGGAGTACATCCGCCGGGCACTCGAGCGCATGAACCACGACACTCGCGCTCGTCTGCGCGCGGACCGGCTACAGACCGCCTCCCGTCGAGTTCGACAGGAGAGCATGCGGGTCAATGCCGAGTTCGACGCCATCGAACGGGACGTCGATGCCTGAGCGCGGCGAGATCTGGGTCGCGGATCTCAATCCGCGCCGGGGGACCGAGCCCGGGAAGACCCGGCCTGTCCTGATCGTGCAGGCGCAGGCGCTGCTCGACGCCGGGCATCCGTCGACGCTCGTCGCGCCGCTCACGACACGCCTGGTGGACGACGCCGAGCCGCTCCGGATCAGGGTCTCCGCGAGGGGCGATGTGCGGCGGGACTCGGATGCCCTGATCGACCAGCTCCGGGTCATCGACAACCGCCGCCTGGTCCGGGGGCCGCTCACGCGACTCGGGCGGCGCGAGATGGCGCAGGTGGGGCAGGCGTTCCTGGAGGTCCTCGACCTGGCCGAGGCCTGACTCCCGTCGGGCAGGTTTCCTATGCGGCCCGGACCCAGCGGATCAGGGTGCGGAAGTCGGGCGGCTTGCCGTACATCAGCAAGCCGATCCGGAACACCTTCGCGGCGACCCACACGGCGGCGACCACCGAGAGGAGGCCGGTGCCGATCGACAGCCAGACCTCCCACCACGGCGGCGGCTGGCTCGACGACATGCGCAGAATCATCCCGAACGTGTTGACGGGCGGCAGGTGGCTCATGGTGACGGCGAGCACCGAGTTGGGATTGCGGGACACCGCCGGCCAGATGAACCAGGGGAGCATGACGATCAGCATCAGCGGCATCTGGAGCGACTGCGCCTCGGTGATGTCGTTGACGGCGGCGCCCACCGCCAGCATCAGGGAGCCGATCACGAAGAAGCCGATCAGGAAGAAGATCAGCAGGTAGGGGATCAGCCACGGATCGAGCAGGCCCAACATCGAGAAGGACGACAGCGCGACGAGGCCGAGCCCGAGGTAGAGACCGATCATGAGCAGGCTGGTCGCGACCGCGCCGAGCAGCTTGCCGGCCATCAGCTCCATAGGTGACACGGCCGACAGGAGCACCTCCACCACGCGCGTCGACTTCTCCTCGATGGTCGACGTCAGCATGGTCTGGCCGCCGGCCATGATGCCCATGACCAGGAGGCCCATGAAGGCCACGGGCAGGATGGAGTTGAATCCGCGGACCGTCTCGCGCTCGCCCTCCGGGCTGACCGTGGTCGACGGCTGTCTCGCCACCCGGAGCAGGGCGTCCATCGCCGCCCGGTCGAGGGAGCGGGCCGCGACACGGGCGTCGACGATCGCGTCGCGGACGTTACGGTGGACGAACGAGAGGTCCCGGTCGTCGAGGCCGGGCGGCACGTAGAGGTCGTAGGCGCCAAGCCTCCCGTCCCGGTCGGCGGCCTCAACCGCGTCCTCGTGAATCACGATGAGCGCCGTGCGACGCAATCCGCCCGCCTCCTCGTTGAGCCAGCCCTTTGCGGCTTCGATGTCCGTGCCGGCCGGCAGCGCCGTCAGCCGGACTTTCGGGGCGGGCCCGAGCGCATCCTCCATGGACTGCGCGAGCGCGGCGTCGGCCATTCCGCCGAGCACTTCCCGCGCCCTTCCGAGCGTGCGGTCGAATTCCTCCCGTCGCCGCCGGCCGACGGCCTCCGGATCGAGCGCGGCGCGCATCTCCTGGAACACGACGCCGGTCGGATCGATGACGGCGTACTCGCCCTCGATCCGGTAGGCGTCGTCGTCGAAGATTCGCGGCCCGACGACAACCAGCACGCCGAGGATGGCCGGCACGACGAGCAGGCCGAAGATGAAGCCCTTGGTGGCCACCGTCGCGAGGAAGTCCCGCAGGGCGACTTGCAGGATGCGCTTCATGCGGGCGCCTCTTCCGCCTCGGCGTCCCGGAGCGCCGCGCGCAAACGGTCCGCCTCGGTCGCCGCGCCGCCGCCGGTGACCAGCTCCACGAACACGTCCTCCAGACGCTGGCGCGAGAGCTCGATGCGCGCGGCCGGCGTCTCGTCCATGATCCGCCGCATCGCCGCGGCCGGTTCGGTCCCTGCGCGCAGCAGGATCTCCAGTCCCCGATCGTTGTGCCGGACACGTTCCACCTCGGGCATCGAGGCCAGTCCGGTCGTGTCGGCCTCCGGATCGAGCGGCTCGAACTGGATGGCGCGCGGATCGTACCGGCTCCGGATCGCCGCGAGATCGGCGTCCAGCACCTTGCGGCCCTCGTGCACCATGATGACGTGCTCGCAAATCTCCTCGGCCTGCGGCATCACGTGGGTGGAGAACAGGACGGTGGCGCCCCGGCGGTGCTGCTCCAGGATCAGGTCGCGCAACATCCGCATGCTGACCGGATCGAGCCCGCTGAACGGCTCGTCGAGGATCAGCAGGTCCGGTGCGTGGATCGTCGCCGCGACGAACTGGACCTTCTGGGACATGCCCTTCGACAGCTCGTCGCAGCGCTTCGACTCGACGCCGCGCAGGCCGACCCGCTCAAGCGCATAGCCGATCCGCCGGTCGAGATCCGGGCCGTCCGCACCCTTCAGGCGCGCCAGGTACCGGAGGAACGGTCGCACCTTCATCCGCTTGTACAGACCCCGCTCCTCGGGCAGGTAGCCGATGCGGTCCTTCGCCTGCAGGGCCGATGCGTGGCCGAGAATGGAGATGTCTCCGGCGTCCGGAAAGAGGATCGACATGATCATCCGGATCGTGGTCGTCTTTCCCGCGCCGTTGGGTCCGATGAAGCCGTAGAGCCCGCCCCGCGGCACCTCCAGCCCGAGATCGGCCACGGCGGTCATCCGCCCGAAGGTCTTGGTGACGCCGGTTATCCGGATGGCGGCTTCCATACTCTCAATGTCGAGACGGTAGTTCGTCCGCGGTGGTCTGGCGAGCCACCTCCAGCCCCTCGGCGCGCGCAGCTTGCAGGAGGGCTTCATCCCAGCAGGCGAAAACCACGGACTCGTCGAGCCGGCGGGCCAACTCCAGACAGGAGGCCAGATGCACGCAGTCGGCGCCGCGCAGGGGGTGATGCTCCGCAAGCCGGCGGATCGACGGTTCGAGCGTGGATGACAGCTCCACGATTGTCAACGTCGGCCAGTCGCGATCGAAGTCCGCCAGGGCCGTCTCCAGCGTTGCCCTTGCGCGTGGCTCGCTGCGTGCCTTGCGTCTTACGGCGCATACGGCTTCCGCGTAGGTCAGCCGCGCCGTCGCCAGATGATCCGCTTGCCGCCAGAGCGCCAGCACCCGCTCGGAGCCCTGCTCCCGCACGTAGCGCTTGATCAGCGCGCTCGTGTCGAGATAGACGGTCATCGCCGGTCTTCGGAGACGATCCGGGATAGAGGCGTGCCGCCGAGCCGGTAGGTCGTCAGGTCGTCGCGTCGATGCGGTTCGGTTCGCAAGGTCAGAAAGCCGGTGCCCGCCAGTCTTTCGAGGCGTTCGTCGATCGGTTGCGCGCGTGCCGGTTCCCTGACGATGCGCGCCACCGGCCGGCCGCGGTCGGTGATGAGCACCTCTTCGCCGGAGCGGACGGCGGCGAGGAGGCTGCTGAGATGCGCCTTGGCTTCGCGAATGCCGGCGGTGATCATGGAACGGGAATCCTCTAGCCCGGAAACCGTCGCCTATGGCTCCGATTTCCGCCCAACCAAGCCTCTCTAGCAGTCTCCACCGTTCTACGGCGCAGACTCCTAGCGAACCACTTTCTCTCTAAAGTAGTCACACAGCGGCTCGGAGGTCAAGCCTGAGCGGCCGTGTGGGGGCCGAGTCACGACTGCGAGCGGCCCGCCGCGGGCCGGGATCGTGTACGAGCGTTCACGCTAGAATAGCCGCGCGGATCGCATCGTCCAACCCATCCAACAGAGCTTGAAGAAGAAGACCGGATCAGACGCATGTCCAAGAAGCCGTCGGCCAAGAAGACCAGGTCCAGCTCGTCTACCGGCAAGTCGTCCGCGAAGCAGGCGGCGTCCAAGGCCAAGTACGTCTACTTCTTCGGCGGCGGCTCCGCCGAAGGGGACCGGACGATGCGCGACCTGCTGGGAGGCAAGGGGGCGAACCTGGCCGAGATGACCAACGCGGGGCTGCCGGTGCCGTCCGGGTTCACCGTGTCGACCGAGGCGTGCACGGTCTACTACGAGCAGCGCCGCCGGGTGCCCGCGGCCATCGACGCGGAGATGGACAGGCATCTCGCCGAGCTCGAGAAGCTGACCGGCGCGAAGCTGGGG
The DNA here is from genome assembly GCA_965222905.1 of Vicinamibacterales bacterium. Classification (GTDB taxonomy): domain Bacteria; phylum Acidobacteriota; class Vicinamibacteria; order Vicinamibacterales; family UBA8438; genus WTFV01. Next base: position 3,782,440 of record OZ244976.1, read on the forward strand.
TCGCCGGATCAGCCGCTGCTGGTGTCGGTCCGGTCGGGGGCCAAGTTCTCGATGCCCGGCATGATGGACACCATCCTGAACCTCGGCCTCAACGATCGCGCGGTCGAGGGGCTGAAGGCGCGCACCGCCAACGGCCGGTTCGCCTTCGACAGCTACCGCCGCTTCATTCAGATGTTCGGCAACGTCGTGCTGGATATCCCCAGGGAGGCGTTCGAGGAGGAGTTCGAGGGGGTCAAGGCGCACCGCGGCGTCGACCTCGACACCGAGCTGGACGAGATCGCGCTGCGCGAGGTGGTCGACCGCTTCAAGGCGGTGGTGATCCGCGAGAGCGGCGAGCCGTTTCCGCTCGACCCGCGGCGGCAGCTCCGGATGTCGCGCGACGCGGTGTTCCGCTCGTGGCAGAACCCGCGCGCGAAGGAGTACCGCCGCATCTACGACATCCCGGACGCCATCGGGACGGCCGTCAACGTGCAGGCGATGGTGTTCGGCAACACCGGCGACCGCTCGGGCACGGGGGTCGGCTTCACCCGCAACCCGGCGACCGGGGAGAACGAGTTCTACGGCGAGTTCCTGATCAACGCGCAGGGCGAGGACGTCGTGGCGGGCATCCGCACGCCGCAGCCGATCAACGAGCTCGAGCAGGTGATGCCGCGCGCCTACGAGGAGCTTCGTACCATCACGAAGCGCCTGGAGCAGAACTACAAGGACGTGCAGGACTTCGAGTTCACCATCGAGGACGAGAAGCTCTACATGCTGCAGACGCGCAACGGCAAGCGCACCGGCTACGCCGCGGTGGTCATCGCCACCGACCTCGTGGCCGAAAAGGTGATCGAGCCGGAGGACGCGGTGCGCATGGTCGATCCGGACGCGCTGTCGCAGTTGCTGGCGCCGGTCTTCGACCCGGACGCCTGGGCGGCGCTGCCGGCGGTGACCCGCGGCCTGCCGGCGTCGCCCGGCGCGGCCTGCGGCGAGGTGGTCTTCACCGCCGACGAGGCGGTCCGGTGGGCCGGGCAGGGCCGGGACGTGCTGCTGGTCCGCAAGGAGACGGTGCCGGACGATATCCACGGCATGCACGTCGCGCAGGGCGTGCTGACCGGCACCGGCGGCATGACGTCGCACGCGGCGGTGGTCGGCCGCCAGATGGGCAAGCCGTCGGTGGTCGGAGCGGGCGAGCTGCACGTATCGGAGTCCGAGCGGGTGGTGACCGTCAACGGGCAGCGCTTCGAGCAGGGCGACTACGTGTCGTTCGACGGGCTGACCGGTGAGGTGAAGATCGGCCGCGTGGCGACGAAGCCGAGCGAGATCCTGCAGGTGCTGGCCGGCGAGCTGAACCAGCGCAAGTCGGACATCTACGGCCGCTTCTCGAAGCTGCTCAAGTGGGCCGACAAGGTCCGCCGCCTCGGCATCCGCGCCAACGCCGACCAGCCGGACCAGGCCGCGACCGCCTACGCCTTCGGCGCCCGCGGCATCGGTTTGTGCCGTACCGAGCACATGTTCTTCGGCGAGGAGCGGATCCCGATCGTACAGCGCATGATCCTGGCCGAGACCGAGGCCGAACGGCGGGCGGCGCTCGACGAGCTGCTGCCGCTGCAGCGGGAGGACTTCTACGGCGTCTTCAAGGCGATGCGCGGCCAGCCGGTGACGATCCGGCTGATCGATCCACCGCTCCACGAGTTTCTCCCGAAGCGCGAGGATCTGATGGTAGAGATCGCGCGCGCCGAGGAGAAGGGCGTGGCCGAGGCGAGCCTGAAAGAGCGGCGTGCGCTGCTGCGGCGCGTCGAGCAGCTCCACGAGTTCAACCCGATGATGGGGCACCGCGGCGTGCGGCTGGCGATCAGCTATCCGGAGATCGCCGAGATGCAGGCCCGCGCCATCCTGGAGGCGGCCTGCCGGCTGACGAAGGAGGGGGCGAAGGTCATCCCCGAGATCATGATCCCGCTGGTCGGTCACGTCGGCGAGTTCCGCGACCAGAAAGAGGTCATCGACCGGGTGGCGGCCGAGACGATCAGCACCGCCGGCGTGAAGGTGAAGTACCTGGTCGGGACCATGATCGAGATCCCGCGCAGCGTGCTCGTCGCCGGCGAGATCGCGGCCGACGCCGACTTCTTCTCGTTCGGCACCAACGACCTGACCCAGATGGCCTTCGGGTTCTCGCGCGACGACATCGGCAAGTTCCTGAAGGACTACCAGGCGCGCGGCATTCTCACCCGCGACCCGTTCGAGACCATCGACGTCGAAGGCGTCGGCGCGCTCGTGCGCATCGGGGTGGAGAGGGGCCGCGGCGCGCGGCCGAAGCTGAAGCTCGGGGTGTGCGGCGAGCACGGGGGCGACCCCGCCTCCATCGACTTCTTCGAGGAGGTCGGTCTCGACTACGTCAGCGCGTCGCCGTACCGCGTGCCGACCGCCCGGTTGGCCGCGGCGCAGGCCGCGCTCGCGCGCCGGTAGCCGGCGGGGGGATGGGCAGGATCAACCGGCTGCCGGCCGGGCTCGCCAACCAGATCGCGGCCGGGGAGGTGGTGGAGCGCCCCGCCTCGGCCGTCAAGGAGCTCGTCGAGAACGCCCTCGACGCGGGCGCCCGCCGGGTGGCGGTGACCCTGGAGCTGGGCGGCAAGCGTCTGATTCGCGTCGAGGACGACGGCGAGGGGATGACCCCCGCCGACGCGGAGCTCTGCGTCGAGCGACACGCCACCAGCAAGATCGGCAGCCTCGGGGACCTTGCCGCCATCGCCACGCTCGGCTTCCGGGGGGAGGCGCTGCCGAGCATTGCCTCGGTGTCGCATCTGCGGCTGCGCACACGCGCCCGCGGCGCGTCGAGCGGAGTCGAGGTCGGGGTGGACGGAGGGGAGCCGGCGCGGGTGACGGAGGCCGGCCTTCCGGAAGGCACCACCGTCGAGGTCCGCGACCTCTTCTACAACGTCCCGGCCCGGCGCAAGTTCCTGAAGTCGGACGGGGCCGAGACCGGACACATCTCGCGTGCCCTGACGGCGCTCGCCCTCGCCTACGCCGAGGTGGGGTTTCGGCTGCGAAGCGGTCCTCGCGCGCTCTTCGACTACCCCCCGGTGGCGAGCTTCGCCGATCGATTCTTTCAGGTCTACGGGGATCGGCCGGGGCTGGTCGAGGTCCGGAAGGAGGCGGCGGGGATTCGGCTCGCGGGAATGGTCGCCGCGCTGGCCGCCGACGGCCCCGCCCGGGGACCGCAGCACCTGTTCGTCAACCGCCGCGCCGTGAAGGATCGCACCATTCTGCACGCGGTGAACGACGCCTACAGCCGGGCCACCATCAAGCCGCGCAGCCCCGAGGTCCACCTGTTCCTGGAGCTCCCGCACGAGCGGGTCGACGTCAACGTGCACCCCACCAAGGCCGAGGTCCGGTTCCTGGAGCAGTCGCTGGTGCACGAGGTGGTTCGGCGCGGTCTGGCCGACGCGCTGGGGCAGGAAGCCGTGCCGCAGGTGTCGCTGGCGCCGTCGCGCGGGGCACCGGCCGAGCCGCGGGCGCACGCCATTCCGGGCATCGTGGCAGGGATGGGGGCGGCGAGCCGCTGGGGGCCGGTGACCGACGTCTTCCGCCGCAGGGAGGGCGATGCCGGTCGCGCCGGCGCCGTTCGCGAGCGATCGACGGCTTCGGGGGACGGTGCGGATGCGGAGGTTCCCGTCGGCGCCGTTCCGTCCGTCGTCGGCCCGGCACCTCTGATGCCCTTGGGCCAGTTCCGCGACACGTTCATCATTGCCGTCGACAACGACGGGGTGGTCATCATCGATCAGCACGTCGCGCACGAGCGCATTCTCTACGAGCAGGTCACGGAGCGGTTGACCCGTGGCTCGCTCGAGTCGCAGCGCCTGCTCGAGCCGCTGCTGATTGCGCTGCCGGCCGGCGCCCGCGACGCTCTGGCCGCCCACGCCGACGATCTCGCCCGGCTCGGATTCGAGATCGATCCGTTCGGCGGCGACAGCGTTCGGGTGGCGGCGGTCCCGGCCCTGCTCAGCCGCGGCGCCTGCGAGACCGCAGTGCGCGCCCTGGCCGAGGACCTGGAGGGGCTCGACCGCGGGGCGAGCGTCGCGGACGCCATCGGCCGGATCGCGGCCAGCACCGCATGCCACGCCGCCGTCAAGGCGCACGACCGCCTGACGATGGAGAAGATGACGTACATTCTCCGGGAGCTGCGGCGGACCGCCTATTCGACGGTCTGCCCGCATGGCCGGCCGGTGCTGCTTCGATTGACGCGGCAGGAGCTCGAGAGGCGCTTCGAACGCACCTGACGGGCCGCCGGGGTGCGGGCACGGAGCGTGATGCCGAGAGGTGCGACAGAGATGCAGGAATCCGACGCGCTCCTGATTGCCGTTGACGCGCACGACCGCGAAACGGGAGTCGTGGACAAGATGGCGGCTCACCGGCAGGGCATCCTGCACCGCGCCTTCTCGGTCTTCGTCTTCGACGCGGCCGACCGCCTGCTGTTGCAGCGACGGGCGATCGGCAAGTACCACTCGGGCGGACTCTGGTCCAACACCTGCTGCAGCCACCCGCGGGCCGGAGAGAGTCTGCCGGACGCCGCCCACCGGCGGCTGCGCGAGGAGATGGGCTTCGACTGCCCGCTGCAGGCCGTGTTCGGCTTCGTCTATCGCGCCGCGCTGGACCGTGGGCTGGTTGAGCACGAATTCGATCACGTCGTCGTCGGGCGGTTCCAGGGAGCTCCCGCGCCGGACGCGGGCGAGGTGGAGGAGTGGAAGTGGGAGCGCGTGCCGGCGATCCAGTCACAGCTTGCTGAAGACCCGGGGGCGTTTACCGCGTGGTTCGAGCTTGCCCTCGACGGACTTCTTGCACGCGGTCTCCCGTAGGGACTGTTTCCACCTGCTGATGGAGCAAGGCGCTACAATTGCGCCGATCGGAGGGTGTGCGTCAGGTTCGATCATCGGAGCTTCGGCAACTCCCGCGACGTGGCTCAGCCGCCCGCGGGTAGGGCTCTCCGCATGCGGTCAGAGCAAGGAGTCGACATGTCCAGGTTGCTGCTCGGATTCACGGTCGGATTCGCCGCCGCCGTCGCGCTGCTCGCCCCCTCGCAGGTGGTCGCCCAGATCACCACCGCGACGGACGTGACGCAGGAGGAGTACATGGCGGTCAAGAACGCTCCGGAGGGGGGCGTCGACCGTCAGGTCAAGGTGGTCGACATCGGCAAGTCGAATGTCGCGGTCGGCATCCTGCATCGCGATGCCCTTGAGCCGAGCGACGGGCCGGCGCGCGGCATCGTGCACACGCTGGTGACCGAGGTCTACTACATCGTGTCGGGAGCCGGCACGCTGATGACCGGCGGTACGATCACCGAGCGCGGCGACATTCCGGAGGACAGCCACATCGTGCAGGTGCTGGTGGGCGAGAGCTACCGTGCCGCGGCCGAGGGCGGCCGGGTGCGCGACGTGTCGGAGGGGGACATCGTGGTGATCCCGGGCGGCGTGTTCCACGGCTGGACCGCGATCCCGGACCACGTCACCTACCTGAGCATCCGGCCGGACCCGGACAAGGTGCTGCCGGCCGGCTGGGTCAACCCTCTCGTTCAATAGTCGCCGGGAGCGGCGAGAACGGTATGAGCACGATCGGATCAGCTGGAGGAGGCAGAACATGCCGGCACGCAGGGTGAGCGTCGCGCGGATCGTCGTGCTCGGTGGACTGCTCGCGGCAGGTGCACCGCCGGCGGCGGCGCAGACCGACAACGGGGAGTGGCGGAGCTACGGAGGCGATATCGCCAATACGCGGTATTCGCCGCTGGATCAGATCACCGCCGGGAACTTCAACGACCTGGAGATCGCCTGGCGGTTGAACACCGCCAACTTCGGGCCGGAGCCGGAGTTCAACTTGCAGTCGACGCCGCTGATGGTCGGCGGGGTCCTCTACTCGACGGCCGGTACGCGCCGGGCGGCGATCGCGATGGACGCCGGGACCGGCGAGCTGCTCTGGATGCACCGGCTCGACGAGGGGGAGCGGGCCGCGGTGGCGCCGCGGCGCCGTTCCGGCCGCGGCCTGGCCTATCGCGACGACGGCGGCGACGGCGAGATCTTCTACGTCACGCCGGGCTACCGGCTGGTCGGGCTGAACGCCCGGACGGGCGAGCGTCTCGCGGGCTTCGGCGAGGGCGGCATCGTCGACCTGATGCAGAACATGGATCAGGAGATCGATCCGCTCGCCGGGGAGATCGGGCTGCATGCCGCCCCGCTCGTGGCCGGCGACACGATTGTCGTCGGCGCGGCGCACGTCTCCGGACGCGCGCCCCGCTCGATGCGGAACACCAAGGGCTACATCCGCGGCTTCGACGCCGACACCGGCGCCCGCAAGTGGATCTTCCACACGATCCCGGGCGCCGACGAGTTCGGCAACGACAGTTGGCTGAACGACTCGTGGCGCTACACCGGCAACGCCGGGGTCTGGGGCCAGATCAGCGCCGACCTCGAGCTCGGCATCGTCTACCTGCCGACCGAGATGCCGACCAACGACTACTACGGCGGCCACCGCCACGGCGACAACCTCTTCACGGACACCATCGTCGCCGTGGACATCGACACCGGCGAGCGGCTGTGGCACTTCCAGGTCATCCATCACGACGTCTGGGACTGGGACTTTCCCTGCGCGCCGGTGCTGGTCGACGTGGTGATCGACGGCGTCGAGCGGAAGCTCATCGCGCAGCCCAGCAAGCAGGCCTGGCTGTACGTGCTCGACCGGGAGACGGGCGAGCCGATCTGGCCGATCGAGGAGCGCGAGATGCCGCCGTCCGACGTGCCGGGCGAGCTGCTGTCCCCCACGCAGCCGTTCCCGACCCGGCCGCCGGCCTACGACCGGCAGGGGGTGAGCGAGGACGACCTCATCGACTTCACGCCGGAGTTGCGCGCCGAAGCGCTGGAGCTCGTCTCCAACTTCCGCCTCGGGCCGATCTTCACGCCGCCGGTGGTGGCCGATCCGGACGGCCCGTACGGCACGCTGATGTTGCCGTCGACCGGCGGCGGCACCAACTGGCCCGGCGGGTCGGTCGATCCGGAGACCGGCATCTTCTACCAGTACTCCTTCACCAACGTCGTCTCGCTGGGGCTGGTGAACGCTCCCGAGCTCACGGACATGAACTTCATCCGGGGGAACCCTCCGGGGGTGCCGGCGCGCCGGCGGGCGCTGAACGTCCGCGGGCTGCCGCTGATCAAGCCGCCGTGGGGCCGCATCAGCGCCATCGATCTCTCGACGGGGGACATCCTCTGGCAGATCGTGCACGGCGAGACGCCCGACAACGTCCGCAACCACCCGGCGTTGCAGGGCGTGGACATACCGCGCACGGGTCGCAGCGGGCGGGTGGGCACGCTGATCACGAAGACGCTGCTGATTGCCGCCGAGCCGGGGACGTTCACGACGCCGTCGGGGGAGGTGGGGGCGATGCTGCGCGCCTACGACAAGGCGTCGGGCGGGGAGGTCGGCGCCGTCTACATGCCGGCGTCGGTGTCGGGGTCGCCGATGACCTACCTGCACGAGGGCCGGCAGCACATCGTCATGGCGATCGGCGGGGCCGGGTTCCCCGGGGAGCTGATCGCGTATCGGCTGCCGGAGTAGACGTCGGTGTCCGGTGCGCAGGTCGTTCCGGCGGCCGGGTGGTCGGCGGTCGGCCCGCGGTCGCGCGTCGTGTCCGGGCAGGGCAGGGCGCGGCGGTCAAGGTGGAAGCACGGACGGATCATCACGAGGAGTCAGACATGCCTGCACGTGGGATGAAGGTCGCGTGGGTCGTCGCGCTCGGCGGGCTGCTGGCGGCCGGCGCGTTGCCGGCGGCGGCGCAGACCGACAACGGCGAATGGCGGAGCTACGGCGGCGACATCGCCAATACGCGGTACGCGCCGCTCGACCAGATCACGGCCGACAACTTCAACGACCTCGAGGTCGCCTGGCGGTTGAACACGGCGAACTTCGGACCGGAGCCGGAGTTCAACTTCCAGTCGACGCCGCTGATGGTCGGCGGGGTCCTCTACTCGACGGCCGGCCTGCGCCGCGCCGCGATTGCGATGGACGCGGGAACGGGCGAGCTGCTCTGGATGCACCGGCTCGACGAGGGCGAGCGGGCCGAGCTGGCGCCGCGGCGCCGGTCGGGCCGCGGCCTGGCCTACCGCGACGACGGCGGCGACGGGGAGATCTTCTACGTGACGCCGGGCTACCGGTTGGTCGGGCTGAACGCCCGCACGGGCGAGCGGCTGGCCGGTTTCGGCGAGGACGGGATCATCGACCTGATGCAGAACATGGATCAGGAGATCGATCCGCTGGCCGGCGAGATCGGGCTGCACGCCACGCCGCTGGTGGCCGGCGACACGATCGTCATCGGGGCCGCGCACGTCCCCGGCAGCGCGCCCCGCTCGATGCGCAACACGAAGGGCTACATCCGCGGCTTCGACGCGAACACCGGCGTGCGCAAGTGGATCTTCCACACGATCCCGGGCGCGGACGAGTTCGGCAACGACAGTTGGCTGAACGACTCGTGGCGCTACACCGGCAACGCCGGGGTGTGGGGGCAGATCAGCGCCGACCTGGAGCTGGGCATCGTCTACCTGCCGACCGAGATGCCGACCAACGACTACTACGGCGGCCACCGGCACGGCGACAACCTCTTCTCGGACACCATCGTCGCCGTGGACATCGACACCGGCGAGCGGCTCTGGCACCTGCAGGTGATTCATCACGACGTGTGGGACTGGGACTTTCCCTGCGCGCCGGTGCTGATCGACGTGGAGATCGACGGCGTCGAGCGGAAGCTCATCGCCCAGCCGAGCAAGCAGTCCTGGCTGTACGTGCTCGACCGGGTGACCGGCGAGCCGATCTGGCCGATCGAGGAGCGCGAGATGCCGCCGTCGGACGTGCCGGGCGAGCTGCTGGCGCGGACGCAGCCGTTTCCGACCCATCCGCCGGCCTACGACCGGCAGGGGGTCGGCATCGAGGATCTGATCGACTTCACGCCGGAGCTGCGCGCCGAGGCGGTCGAGCTGGTGTCGAACTTCCGCATGGGACCGATCTTCACGCCCCCGGTGGTGGCCGACCCGGACGGCCCCTACGGCACGCTGATGCTGCCGTCGGCCGGCGGCGGCACCAACTGGCCCGGCGGCTCGGTCGATCCCGAGACCGGCATCTTCTACCAGTACTCCTTCACCAACGTCACGTCGCTCGGGCTGGTGAACGACCCGGAGCGCTCGGACATGGACTTCATCCGGGGGAACCCGCCGGGGGTGCCGGCGCGCCTGCGCGCCCTGAACATCCGCGGGCTGCCGCTCGTCAAGCCGCCGTGGGGCCGCATCAGCGCCATCGATCTCTCGACGGGGGACATCCTCTGGCAGATCGCGCACGGCGAGACGCCGGACAACGTCCGCAATCACCCGGCGCTGCAGGGCGTGGACATTCCGCGCACCGGCCGCATCGGGCGGGTCGGCACGCTGATCACGAAGACGCTGCTGATCGCGGCCGAGCCGGGCACGTTCACGACGCCGTCGGGCGAGATCGGAGCGATGCTGCGCGCCTACGACAAGGCGTCGGGCGCGGAAGTGGGCGCCGTCTACATGCCGACGTCGGTGTCCGGGTCGCCGATGACCTACATGCACGAGGGGCGGCAGTACATCGTCATGGCCATCAGCGGCGCCGGATTCGCCGGGGAGCTGATCGCGTACCGGCTGCCCGAGTCGTAGAGGTTTCGGGTTCGGTCGTCACCGGCGGCCGGCGGGCCGGGCGGATGACGACGAGGAGACAGACATGCCGGCACGCAGGATGAGGATCGCTTCGGCGATCGTGCTCGGCGGGCTGCTGGCGGCCGGCGCGTTGCCGGCGGCGGCCCAGACCGACAACGGCGAGTGGCGGAGCTACGGCGGCGACGTTGCCAATACGAAATACGCGCCGCTCGACCAGATCACCGCCGACAACTTCAACGATCTCGAGGTCGCCTGGCGGGTGAAGACCGCGAACTTCGGGCCGGAGCCGGAGTTCAACTTCCAGTCGACGCCGCTGATGGTGGGCGGCGTCCTCTATTCGACGGCCGGCCTGCGCCGCGCCGCGATTGCCATGGACGCGGGCACCGGCGAGCTGCTCTGGATGCACCGGCTCGACGAGGGCGAGCGGGCCGCGGTGGCGCCGCGGCGCCGGTCGGGCCGCGGCCTGGCCTATCGCGACGACGGCGGCGACGGGCAGATCTTCTACGTCACGCCGGGCTACCGGCTGGTAGGGCTGAACGCCCGGACGGGCGAGCGCCTGGCCGGGTTCGGCGAGGACGGGATCGTCGACCTGATGCAGAGCATGGATCAGGAGATCGATCCGCTCTCCGGCGAGGTCGGGCTGCACGCCACGCCGCTCGTGGCCGGCGACACGATTGTCGTCGGCGCCGCGCATGTTCCCGGCGGCTCGCCCCGCTCGATGCGGAACACCAAGGGGCACGTCCGCGGCTTCGATGCGATCACCGGCGCACGCAAGTGGATCTTCCACACCATCCCGGGCGCGGACGAGTTCGGCAACGACACTTGGCTGAACGAATCGTGGCGCTACACCGGCAACACCGGGGTCTGGGGGCAGATCAGCGTCGACCTCGAGCTGGGCATCGCCTACCTGCCGACCGAGATGCCGACCAACGACTACTACGGCGGTCACCGGCACGGCGACAACCTCTTCTCGGACAGCCTGGTGGCCGTCGATCTGGAGACCGGCGAGCGGCTCTGGCACTTTCAGTTCATCCACCACGACGTCTGGGACTGGGATCTGCCGTGCGCGCCGATTCTGGCCGACGTGATGATCGACGGCGTCCTGCGGAAGATCGTGGCGCAGCCGAGCAAGCAGGTGTGGCTGTACGTGTTCGACCGGGTGACCGGAGAGCCGATCTGGCCGATCGAGGAGCGCGAGGTCGAGCCGTCCGACGTCCCGGGCGAGCTGCTGGCGTTGACGCAACCCTACGTGACGAAGCCGCCGGCCTACGACCGCCAGGGGGTCGATCTCGACGACCTCGTCGATTTCACGCCCGAGATCAGACGGCGCGCCGAGGAGATCGCCTCACGCTATCGCATGGGGCCGATCTTCACGCCGCCGAGCGTGTCGGAGGCGGACGGCGTCTACGGCACGCTGATGCTGCCGTCGATGGCGGGCGGCACCAACTGGCCGGGCGGCTCGCTCGATCCCGAGACGGGTATCGTCTACCTCTACACGTTCACGCAGATGGCCTCGCTCGGGCTCGTCAACGATCCGGAGCGGTCGGACATGGACTTCATCCTCGGGCGCGGCCGGGGCATCTCGGCCCTCGACGCCGCGCTGAACGTCGACGGCATCCCGCTCGTCAAGCCGCCCTGGGGCCGCATCACCGCCATCGATCTCGAGGAGGGCGAGATCGTGTGGCAGATCCCGCACGGGGAGACGCCGGACAACATCCGCAACCACCCGCTGCTCGAAGGGGTCGACATCCCGCGCACAGGGCGTGTCGGGCGCGTCGGCACGCTGATCACGAAGACCCTGGTCATCGCGGGCGAGGCCGGCACGTTCACGACGCCGTCCGGCGAGGTCGGCGCGATGCTGCGGGCCTACGACAAGATGTCCGGCGAGGAGGTCGGCGCGGTGTACATGCCGACGGCGGTGTCGGGGTCGCCGATGACGTACATGCACGAAGGCCGGCAATACATCGTCACCGCGATCAGCGGCGCTGGATTCGCCGGCGAGCTGATCGCGTACCGGCTTCCCGAGTAGCCGGCGAGGCGTCATCCGAAGGACGTGGCTGTCCGGTCGGGCGGCGTCCGGCCGGGACAGTGCTCCGCGCGGTGCAGGCGGGGACGGTGGACGGCGTCAGGTCGCTTCCGGGGTCCGCGGCAGCCCCCGGGCCAGCCCCTTGAACAGTAGCTTCAGGGCCAGGTTCGAGCGCACCAGGACGCTGGTGACGGCGGTGATCGCCTGTACGCTGCGACGCGAGATCTTCACGTCCTGCCCGCTCCTGAACGCCGGCGTGGCGTGGATCCGCTGCAGCGTGAGCACCGCCATGCCGAGCGGCCACAGGCAGAATCGGCGGATGCCGGTTTCGTGGGCGGGAACGATCAGGACGAACCGCAACGCGTTCGCGAGGTGGCGGTGCGCGATCGCCACGAGGGCCGACAACCCGTCGGCGAAGCCGGGGGCGGCCTGTCCGGCGGACAGGGAGCGCAGCTCGCAGCCGGCCGCCCGGAAGACGTCGCGCGGCAGCCAGCACGCGCCGCGGCGCCGGTCCTCCCAGACGTCCTTGAGGATGTTGACCATCTGCAATCCCTGGCCGAACGAGACGGACAGTGCGGACAGGTCGTCGCGCCGCCTGCCGATCTCCGCCGAGTAGTCGCAGAAGAGGTCGGTGAGGGTCTCGCCCACTACGCCGGCGACGTGGTAGCAGTAGCGGTTCAAGTGGGGCACGTCCTGCAGGCCATCCGGGGTCGCGTTCTGCTGGAACTCCGCCATGCCGCTCGACATGACGCGCACGCAGCGTTCGATGGCGCGGCGCTGGGCGGTGCGGAATCCGTCGGTTACCCGGATGACCCGCGCGGTGTTGGCGACCAGCTCCCGCTCGCTCTCGGTGCTCGACCGCGACAGCAATGCGCCGAGCTCCCGCGAGAACGCCGCCACGTCGGCGCGGCCCGCGACGACCTCGATGAAGCGTTCCGAGAACGCTCGCTTCTGGGCGGGGGACAGAGCCGGCTCGTCCTCGATGGTGTCCGCGATGCGGCACAGCGCGTACACGTTGCCGACGACGTCGCGCAGTGCGCCGGGAAGCTGCGGGATGTTGAGGGCGAAGGTGCGGGAGACGCCTTGCAGGATCTCCGCCTGGTAGGCGACGTCGCTGTTCGCCGAGCCGTTCGGGGTTGACGCGGTCATCCGCGCCATCCTAGCCCGGAAACCGTCGCCTGCGGTGCCGCTTTCCGCCCAACCAACCCTGTCCAGGAGTCTGCACCCCTTCTGCGGCGCAGGCTCCTGGCGAATCGTGTCCGCCGGCGGTAACGGCCGCCGCTCGCGCGGGATCCGACACCTTCGTCCACGGAACCGGCCTCCCGCGTCCGCCGGCCGGAACCTGTTATTCTTCGCCACACTGTCGGGCAGCTCGAATGTACCCGCGGCGCGGTGGTCTTACCTCCCGGCGTGATCGGGCAAGCAAGGAGTCGAACGTGCTGACAAACGGAACACATATCGCCTCGATCGTCGTGCTGGGCGGGCTGCTGGCAGCCGGTGCCGTCCCCGCGGCGGCGCAGACCGACAACGGCGAGTGGCGCAGCTACGGCGGCGACATCGCCAACACGCGCTACTCGCCGCTCGACCAGATCACGGCCGACAACTTCAACGACCTGGAGATCGCCTGGCGGGTGAACACGGCCAACTTCGGGTCGGAACCGGAGTTCAACTTCCAGGCGACGCCGCTGATGGTGGACGGGGTGCTGTACTCCACCGCCGGCCTGCGCCGCGCGGCGATCGCGGTGGACGCCGGCACCGGCGAGCTGCTCTGGATGCACCGCCTCGACGAGGGCGAGCGGGCCGAGGTGGCGCCGCGGCGGCGGTCGGGGCGCGGCCTCGCCTACCGCGACAACGGCGGCGACGGGGATATCTTCTACGTCACGCCCGGCTACCGGCTGATCGGACTCGACGCGAAGACCGGCGAGCGGCTGCCCGAGTTCGGCGAGGACGGCATCGTCGACCTGATGCAGAACATGGACCAGGAGATCGATCCGCTGTCCGGGGAGATTGGCCTGCACGCCACGCCGCTGGTGGCCGGCGACACCGTCGTCGTCGGCGCGGCGCACGTTCCCGGCAGCTCGCCCCGCTCGATGCGCAACACGAAGGGCTACATCCGCGGCTTCGACGCGGACACCGGCGAGCGGAAGTGGATCTTCCACACGATTCCGGGCGCCGACGAGTTCGGCAACGACACTTGGCTGAACGACTCGTGGCGCTACACCGGCAACACCGGGGTGTGGGGGCAGATCAGCGCCGATCTGGAGCTGGGCATCGTCTACCTGCCGACCGAGATGCCGACCAACGACTACTACGGCGGCCACCGGCACGGCGACAATCTCTACTCGGACAGCCTCGTGGCGGTCGACATCGCGACCGGCGACCGGCTGTGGCACCACCAGTTCATCCACCACGACGTGTGGGACTGGGACCTGCCGTGCGCGCCGATCCTGGCCGACGTGATGATCGACGGCGAGCTGCGCAAGATCGTGGCCCAGCCGAGCAAGCAGTCGTGGTTGTACGTCTTCGACCGGGTGACCGGCGAGCCGATCTGGCCTATCGAGGAGCGCGAGGTCGAGCCGTCCAACGTCCCGGGCGAGCTGCTGGCGCCGACGCAGCCGTACGTGACGAAGCCGCCCGCCTACGATCTGCAGGGGGTCGATCTCGACGACCTGATCGACCTCACTCCCGAGCTCCGGCAGCGCGCCGAGGAGATCGCGTCGCGCCACCTGATGGGGCCAATCTTCACCCCGCCGACCGTCTCCGAAGCGGACGGCGTCTACGGCACCCTGATGCTGCCGTCGCAGGCGGGCGGGACCAACTGGCCGGGCGGATCGCTCGATCCCGAGACCGGCATCATCTACCTGTACACGTTCACGCAGGTGGTCTCGCTCGGCCTGGTCAACGATCCGGAACGCTCCGACATGAACTTCATCCGCGGACGCGGGGAGGGGATCTCCGCCCGGGAGGCGTCGCTGGCCATCGAGGGGATCCCGATCGTCAAGCCGCCGTGGGGCCGCATCACCGCCATCGACCTCAAGGCGGGAGAGATCCTCTGGCAGGTGCCGCACGGCGAGACGCCGGACAACATCCGCAACCACCGGCTGCTCGAAGGCGTCGACGTCCCGCGCACCGGACGCATCGGCCGGGTCGGCACACTGAACACCCCGACGATGGTGATCGCGGGGGAGGCGGGTACGTTCACCACGCCGTCCGGCGAGATCGGTGCGATGCTGCGCGCCTACGACAAGATGTCGGGCGAGGAGCTGGGCGCCGTCTACATGCCGGCCGGGGTGACCGGGTCTCCCATGACGTACCTGCACGAGGGGCGCCAGTACATCGTCACGGCGATCGGCGGCGGCGGGTTTCCGGGCGAGCTGATCGCCTACCGGCTGCCGGAGGAGTAGGCGCCCCGGCAGCACTCGGTGCATCGGCGCCGCTCCGAGCCGGATCGCGGATCCGTAGCTGCTTCACCGGCTCGAAGTGCCTGCGGTTGCGGGTGACGAGGGCCAGGTCGTGCTCGATCGCCGTCGCGGCAATGAGGGCGTCGGGCGTGGCGATGCCTGTCTCGCGGCGAATGCGGCTGGCCCGCTCCGCTACGCTGCGGCCCACCGCCAGCTCCCGGAAGGGATCGAGGAGTCGCTGGACGAGCGCCGATCCGACCGCGCCGGAGAGCAGCTCGCACCGGGTGATGACCGAATAGTGGACCCGGTGCCGGCTTGGTTTCAAGGCTCTGGCGCCGCGCAGATGGTCGATGAACACGTCCGTGTCGACCAGGAGGTCAGCCACCGGAGCGCTCGGCTCCCTGCAGCCTGCTCGATCGTGCTTCCCAGTCATCGCGTTCCGGGAACTGCGCATCCGGTGCGGTCCCGAAGGTGCTCTCGAGCGCGGTCGTCGGGTCGACCGGCGCCTGTGCGATATATAGCTCGACCGCCTCACGAACGACCGAGGCGAGGCTCGATCCCCGCGCCCCGGCAATCTCGTCGAGGCGCTGGCGCTGGGACGACCGCAGGTAAATCTGCGTTCGGGTTGCTGACATACAGCGCAGTATACAGCAATCCAGCATTCTTCAGCCTCTGTTCGACGCCGCGGGTTGCTCGCGCGACCGCTACCGTCGCTCTTCGATGCGGTAGAGGTGGCTGTCGCTGCGGATGAACAGCGCCCCGTCGGCGACCGCCATCGAGGCGAGCGTCAATCCATCGAGCCGGTTGCGGGCCAGCACGCGGAACTCGGGGCCGGGAGCGAGCACCGTCGTCACTCCCTCCTCGTTCTGGAAGTAGATCCGCCCGTCGACGAACACCGGCGACGCGGAGTGGTTCCCTCCCAGCCGTTGCTGCCAGTGGAGGTCGCCGGTCAGGGCATCGACGCAGGTTGCGATGCCGAAATCGTTGACGACGTACAGCTCGTTGCCGACCAGGATCGGCGAGGGGGTGAGCGGCGCCCCGCGGCGCAGCCGCCACGCGACATGCGACCGTGTTACGTCTCCCTCGCCGTCGGCGCGTACCGCCAGCAGGGTCGGTGTCTGAAAGCCGGTCGACAGGTAGACGAGCCCGTGGCCGTAGATGGGCCGCGGCACGTTCGAGAACCCGTTGGGATAGCGGACCCGCCAGATCTCGCGGCCGGTCGCCGGGTCGTGCCCGCTGGCGCGGAACGCGCTGACGTTGAAGATCTGGTCGCGGTCGCCCACGCGAATGAGGAGCGGCGTCGAATAGGCCTGGGACACGGGGTCGGGTCGGGGCGACCGCCAGCGTTCCTCGCCGGTGCGCGCGTCCACCGCCACCAGATAGGCGGTGTCGTAGCCGTCGATGCTGATCACGAGCCGCCCGTCATGAAAGATCGGCGAACCGCCGTTCCCGTGTTGGGAGATGTAGGGGAAGCGGGTGCGCCACAGGACCTCGCCGGCCGTGCTGACTGCCGCCGTACCGGTGGCCCCGAAGTGCACGTACACCCGCTCGCCATCCGGATCGAGGACCGGTGTCGGCGAGGCGAAGCTGTTCTTGGGGTTGAGCAGGTACGTCTCGTCGCTGCCGAACACCTCCACGTCGAGGGTGTCGGCTCCGGTTTCGACGTCGTAGGCCAGCAGCCTGAGCGAGCTGCCGTCGGCGGAATCGGTCACCGCGGTCGTCAGCCAGATCCGGCCGTCGGCGACGACCGGCGACGACCAGCCGCGGCCCCCGACCGGGCTCTTCCAGGTGACGTTGTCGGTCTCGCTCCACTCCAGGGGGATCGCCGCGTCGGGCGCGTGTCCCTGGCCCGTCGGCCCGCGAAACTGCGGCCAGTCGTCGGCGTGTGCGATGACCCCGGCGCACCAGAGAATGAACATGATCGCGGCGGTCCGGGCGGCCGGTCGCCTGCGGCTCGAAGCGCGCTCTGTCATCGCTTTTCTCCCTCGGCTCGCATTGTATACGGCGGTCTGATATCGAGGCGGGCGGGCTTCGGAGCCGCGTTATTCCGAGTCCGCATCGCCGGCCGGTTGTGGCATCATGAGAATTCGGAGCCGAGGAGGCGGACGGACATGGCGACGAAGTACGCGGGCGGGGGTAGCGGTTTCGCATGGGAAGAGGGCGACGCCGTTGCGGATCGCGCCGATCCGGCGATGGAGTTTCCCGGCTGCGACCCCGTCCCGATGACGTGGGACGACGTCGTGGCCTACGACGGCCGCATCGAGTACTGGGATGCCGCGTCGTCGACGGCGCAGGTCCTGCGCGACGCCGGTCCGGTCCACGAGAGCCCGCCCAACGTCCTGAGCGAGATCCTGACCCGGATATCGCTGGAGCGCGGATCGCGCATCCGCTGCTACGGGGCCGTCTACCTGATGGAGCGGGACGGCGCGGGGCGACCCCGGCGGGTGATGGTTGCGGATCAGACCATCTACCTGCGTCCGGGGCGCTGGCAGCCGAGCGACCCGGCCATCATCAGGGACGAGGACCCGCTGCCGGACGTGATCCTGGAGGTGGATCACACCACCGACGTCCGCCGCAACAAGCTCGGGCTGTACGAGTCCTGGGGGTTTCCGGAAGTATGGGTGGAGACGCCGGACACCTCGACGTCGAGTCGGCCCGGGCGACTGCGACCGGGGCTCACGATCTATCGGCTGGACGAGGGTCGCTTCCGGTTTGCCGGGGAGAGCCGCGCGTTTCCGGGGTGGCCGGCGGCCAGCATCCATGCCTCGCTGAACGAGACGTTCATGAGTCGCCGAACCCTGGCCGACCTGACCCGGGTGGGGCGACGACTCGGCCGGCAGGAGGGCACGACTCCCGATGACGATCCGCAGCTTGGCCGCCACCGCCGGCAGGCCCACGGCGACGGTCTGCGGACGGGACGCGCCGAGGGTGTCGCCGCACAACGGGCGCTTCTCGGCAGGCTGGCGCTACGCAAGTTCGACACGGCGACCGCGGAGCGATTGGCCGAGCTGCTGGCCGGGATCGAGGATGCCGAACGCCTCGCCGACGTCGGCGACCGGATCATCGACTGCGACGACGGCGGCGCGCTGCTCGCTGAATTGTCCTGGCGCGAGGCCGGCTCCGGCGGGGTGTGACCGGCGGTACGTTCGCCATCTCTGCATGTCAGCCGCCGCGTTGGGGTGATGAAGAGATGTGTCCATGTTATGCTCTGCATACATGCGCACGACGATTTCACTTGACGACAGGGTGGCGGCGCAGGTGCGCCGCGCGGCGGCCGCCCAGGGCGTCAGCGTGAGCGCCTTCATCGCCAGGACGCTCGACGATGCGCTCCAGCGCCGGACGCCGGCGGAACCGCCAAGGCCGTTTCGTTTGATCACCGTTGGCGGCAGCGGCCCGCGTCCAGGGATCGATCTCGACCGGCCGCGAGCCATCGACGCGGCTGAGGACGAAGCTCGCTTCGGTCGTCGAGGTTCCTGATCGGCATGTTGCTGCCGGACGTCAACGTGCTGGTGTACGCGCACCGCAGGGATTCGACCCCCGGTCACTCCGACTACGCGGAGTGGCTTTCCGCGTTGGCGACAGGCCCGGAGCCGTTCGCGCTCTCCGTTCCGGTGTTGTCGGGTCTCGTCCGGATCGTCACCAGTTCCCGTGTCTTCAGTCCGCCATCTTCCCTCGACGACGTCTTCGCCTTCATTTCGGAACTCGTCGAGCGGCCGACCGCCCGTGTAGTCGGTCCCGGTCCCGACCACATGGCCATCTTCGAGCGTCTGTGCCGCGCCGCCGGAGCGACGGGGAAGCTGGTAGCAGACGCACAACACGCGGCGATCGCGATCGAGCATGGCTGCACGATGGTGTCGACCGACTCCGACTTCGATCGGTTTCCGGGGCTCCGATGGCGACACCCGCTGCGTCCGTGACGGCGCATATAATCGAACCGCCGTCGACACGAGGCGTTTGAACCGTCCTGCGGGTCCATGGTCAGGGGAGGAAGAGACATGCGTGGCATTTCCAGATCGGGCATGGTGGCGGCGTTCGCCGCGGCGGCCGCGGCCGTCATCGTCGTAGCCGGGCAGCAGCCGGAGTCGCTCAGCGTGACGCCGGTCAAGGACGGGCTCTACTACATCAACGGGGTCGGCGGGAACGTCGGGGTCCGCGTGACGTCCGAGGGGGTCATCCTGATCGACGACAAGTTCCCCCGTAACGTCGAGGGGATCAAGGCGCGGGTTGCCGAGGTGACGGATCTGCCGATCCGCTACGTCATCAATACGCATCACCACGGCGACCATGCCGGCGGCAACGTCGGGTTCATCGATTCGGCGGACGTCATCGCCCACGAGAACGCCCGCAAGAACATGATCCGCAACGAGCAGGACGCGCCGCCGCGCATCGTCTACACCGACCAGACCGCGGTCCACCTCGGCGGCGTCGAGGTGCGCGCGCACCACCTCGGCCGCGGGCACACCAACGGCGACTCGGTCGTCTATTTCCCCGACCTGCGCACCGTCCACGGCGGCGACCTGCTGCACGGGACCGCGCCGTTCATCGATTACGCGAACGGCGGGAGCAGCCAGGAGTGGCTCGGGGTGCTCGACGGCATCCTCGCGCTCGACTTCGACACCGCCATCCCCGGGCACGGCAGCCTGATGACGCGGGCCGACGTGGAGGCGTTCCGGGAACAGTTCGTTGCCGTCCGCACCCGGATGCGGGAGCTGATCGACGGCGGGCTGGCGAAGGATGACGCGCCGGCGGAGATCGTGACCCCGGAGCTGAGCTGGACGACGGCCGAGAACGGCCTGTTCATGCGCCGCAGCATTCCGGGCTTCTACGACGAGATCGCGGCGGAGCGCTAGGAGTCTGCGCCGTAGAAGCGGTGCAGGCTGCCAGGCAGGCCCGGTTGGGCGGAAATCGAAGCCGCAGGCGACGATTTTCGGGCTAGCGCCTGTCGCACCGCGGTTACCGGGTCCCTGGGCGGCCGCCGTGGCCGCTCCGGCGTTCGGATGGAATGCCGCCGCCGGGGTGGCGGTCGGAGGAGGGTGTGAGATGCGATCCGTGCGGAGTCTTCTCGTCGTTGCATTCGTGGGAATCGGCCTTGCTGCCGCCGCGCCGGAAGCGCACGCCCAGGACGTGGAGTGGCGGTCGTACGGGTCGGACGCGGCCGGCACCAAGTACTCCCCGCTGGATCAGATCAACGCGGAGACGATCGGCGACCTGCAGGTCGTCTGGCGCCAGTCCGTGCTGCCGGACGTCATGCGGGAGGGCCGCGAGGACTTCACCCCGCCGGTCGCCGCGCAGAACACCCCGCTCATGGCGGACGGACGGCTCTACATCAGCTCGGCCCTCGGCACGGTGGCGGCGCTCGATGCGAAGACCGGGGAGGTGCTCTGGTTCGACACGCCGCCGGACCGCGACGGCGAGCCGTTCACGCGGGTGCGTCAGACCCGCGGCGTCGCCTACTGGGACGATCCGCAGAGCGACGACGCCCGGGTGCTGGCGGTGGTCGGCTCCCACCTCGTGGCGCTGAACGCCCGCACCGGCGAGCGCTACCCCGATTTCGGCGACGGCGGGGAGGTCGATCTGACGCAGGGATTCGACCGCCCGATGGAGACGTTCAGTTGGGGCTCGCCGCCGCTCGTCGTCGGCGACATCGTCGTCATCGGCTCGGCCATGTCCGACGTCACCAATCCGAACATGCCGGCGATGAAGGAGATGCCGCCGGGGGACGTGCGCGGCTTCGACGTGCGGACCGGCCGGCAGGTCTGGATCTTCCACACCATCCCGCGCGAAGGGGAGCCGGGCAACGAGACCTGGCTGACCGCGCTGACCGAGGACCGCGCGTCGTGGGAGTACAGCGGCAACACCAACATGTGGGCCTGGC
The DNA here is from genome assembly GCA_965222905.1 of Vicinamibacterales bacterium. Taxonomy (GTDB): domain Bacteria; phylum Acidobacteriota; class Vicinamibacteria; order Vicinamibacterales; family UBA8438; genus WTFV01. The sequence continues at coordinate 3,803,422 of OZ244976.1, forward strand.
CGAGCGCGGACGAGGAGCTCGGCCTGGTGTACGTGCCGCTGTCGACGCCCACCAACGACTACTACGGCGGGTACCGTCCCGGCGACAACCTGTTCGCGGAGAGTCTGGTCTGCCTCGACGCCCGCACCGGCGAGCGGGTCTGGCACTTCCAGGCGGTGCACCACGGCATCTGGGACTACGACTTCCCGGCCGCCCCGAACGTCGTCGACCTGCAGGTCGAGGGTCGCGCGGAGCCGGTCAAGGCGGTCGCGGCGGTGAGCAAGCAGGCGTTCACCTACGTCTTCGACCGCGTGACGGGCGAGCCGGTCTGGCCGATAGAGGAGCGGCCGGTGCCGCCGGGGGACGTGCCGGGCGAGTGGTACGCCGCGACCCAGCCGTTCCCTACCCGTCCGCCCGCGTTCGACCAGCAGGGGACGAGCGTCGACGACCTGATCGACTTCACCCCGGAGCTTCGCCGCGACGCGCTGGAGGTCTTCGAGCAGTACGACACCGGACCGCTCTTCACCGCGCCGGCGCTGGTCGACGAGTCTCCGGGCGGCACGAAGGGGACGCTGCAGATGCCGGGCGTGGTCGGCGGCGCCGACTGGGGCGGATCGGCGGTCGATCCGGAGACCGGGATCCTGTACGTCCCGTCGGTTCACAGCGAGGCGGTCATCGGCATCGTGCCGTCCGAGCATCCCCGCTCGGACATGCGGCTCGTCGTGCAGACCCTGGCCCCGCTGGAAGGGCCCAACGAGCTGCCGATCTTCAAGCCGCCGTACGGCCGGCTGGTCGCCATCGACCTCGAGAAGGGGGAGATCCTCTGGTCGAAGGCCAACGGCGACGGCCCGCGCGACCACCCGCTGCTGAAGGACCTGGACCTGCCGCCGCTGGGCCAGCCCGGACGCGTCTCGCCGTTGGTGACGAAGTCGTTCGTGTTCCTGGGCGAGGGGGGCAACGCCGGCGTGGTCGTCCTGCAGCCGATCTGGGGCGGCGCGGGCGGCAAGATGTTCCGGGCCTACGACAAGCTGACCGGCGACGTGGTCTGGGAGATGGAGCTGCCCGGCGGCACGACTTCGGCGCCGATGACCTACATGGTCGACGGCCGGCAGTTCATCGTCGTCACCGTCGGGTGGGAGGACATGCCGAGCGAGTACATCGCGCTCGCGCTGCCCGAGTGAGCCGGCGTCGAGAGACGTTTGGGGCGAGCCGCATCGGTCGGTTGTCCAGGCCGGCGTGCATGAAAATAGAAAATCGTTCTTTCGATTTTCATGTACATTGTCGGGTGTGGTTCCTCGCGCCGGCCATGAAGCCGCGATTGGCGACCTGCTGAGGCAGTTTCCGGTTGTTGGCCTGATCGGTGCGCGGCAGGTCGGCAAGACGACCTTGGCGCGGCGCGTGATCGAAGCGGCGGACGAACCTGTCACGCTCTTCGACCTCGAGGATCCGACCCACGAAGCACGGCTCTCGGACCCGAAGCTGGCGCTCGAGCCGCTGCGGGGGTTGGTCGTCATCGACGAGGTGCAGCGCAAGGAACGGCTCTTCGAACTGTTGCGCGTCCTGGTCGACCGGCCTGGCAACACGACCCGTTTTCTGGTGCTCGGGAGCGCCGGACCGGATCTGCTGCGGCAGTCGTCGGAGACCCTCGCCGGGCGCATCGCGTACCACGAGCTGACGCCGTTTCGGACCGATGAAACGGGCGCCGGGTCGATAGATCGGTTGTGGCTGCGTGGCGGCTTCCCGGGGTCGTTCCTGGCGCCCGACGAGGGGGCGAGCGTCCGCTGGCGCCAGGCGTTCATCCGGACCTTTCTGGAACGCGATCTTCCCCAACTGGGCGTGTCCGTGCCCGCGACGACGATGCGGCGTTTCTGGGCGATGGTGGCCCACTACCATGGCAGCCACTGGAACAGCGCCGAGATCGGCCGTGCTCTCGGCGTGTCGGGTTCGACCATCGGCGCCTATCTCGACGCGCTCGTGGACGCGCTCGTGGTGCGTCGTCTCGCGCCGTGGTACGAGAGTCTGAAGAAGCGGCAGGTCAAGGCTCCGAGGGTCTACGTGGCGGATACCGGGCTGCTGCACGCGTTGCTCGCGCTCGACTCCGGGGCCGCTCTCCTCGGGCATCCGAAGGCGGGTGCGTCGTGGGAGGGATTCGCGATGCAGGAGGCCGTCCGGATACTCGGCGTCGACTGGGACCGCTGCTACTACTGGGCGACCCACCAGGGAGCCGAGCTCGATCTGCTGGTGTTCCAGGACGGGCGTCGGATCGGGTTCGAATTCAAGCGAACGAGCGCACCACGGCTCACGCGATCGATGCGGACGGCAATGGTCGATCTCAGCCTGGATCGTCTCTTCGTGGTGTTCCCGGGCGATCTTGGATTCCGCATGAGCGAAAGGGTGGAGGCGGTCGGGCTGGCGTGCGCGTGCGCAGAGGGGCTGTAACATGGGGTGCCGTGGCTGCGGGTTCGGCGCCGGCAGGATGTGCCGGTGTCGGGGAGAGAGGGTTCCGATGAAGAGCCGGGTTTCTTCGGCCGTTCTGTGCGGGCTGCTGGTCGTTACCTTCATCGTTGGTGCGTGGCTTTCCGTGACGGCACAGTCGGGCGCCCCGCGCTGGGTCACGGCGTGGGCCACGTCGCAGCAGGATCTCGGTCCGACCGGCGTCTCGAATGCCAGCGTTCGCATGATCGCCCGCGTGACCGCCGCCGGCGAGGCGGTACGCATCCGCCTCGACAACACCTACGGGGCCGAGCCCCTCGAGATCGGGGCGGCCGCCGTCGGCCAGCCGATGCGCGGTGCGCGGCTGGCGCCGGGCTCGAACTCGCCGGTGCGGTTCGGCGGCAACGCGTCGGTCACGATTCCGCCGGGGGAGCGCGTGACGAGCGACCCGGTGCGGATGGCGGTGCGCGCCGGACAGGACCTCGCCGTGAGCCTGCACGTGCCGGGCGCCGGCGTGCGCCCGAGCCGGCATCGCGGCGCGTTGACGACCTCCTACCTGAGCGAGGACGGGGCCGGCGACGTCACCGCCGACGAGACGGGCGAGCCGTTCGGCGCGACGACGACGTCGATGTGGTGGCTGAAGGCCATCGATGTGCACAGCCGCACCTCGGCCGGCACGGTCGTCGCCTTCGGCGACTCCATCACCGACGGATCGTGCGCAACCGTCGACGGCCACGATCGGTGGGAGGACTGGCTGGCCGTCCGTCTGGCCCTGGCCGCGGCCGAGCAGGACGTCCACAAGGCGATCGTCAACGAGGGCATCGGCGGCAACACGGTGACGCGAGCCGGACTGCGGCCGCCGCCGGTCAGCACGCCCGGCATCGAGCGCCTCGAGCGCGACGTCTTCTCCCACCACGGCGTCACGCACGTCGTGCTGTTCATGGGCACCAACGACATTCGGCGCGACGCCACGGCGGGCGGCGTGATCGCGGGCATGGACCGGATAGTCCGCGAGGTGCAGGCGCGCGGCATCGCCATCGTCGGCGCCACCATCATTCCGCGCCACAACCGCGCGCCGACTCCCGACAACAGCGGGTGGACGCCGGCCAAGACCGCGATCCGCAATCGCGTCAACGCGTGGATGCGCGACGAGGCCCCGTTCGACGCGGTGCTCGACTTCGACGCGGTCACCAGGCGGGCGGACGATGCGGATCGGCTGGAGCCGGCCCTCGACTGCGACGGGGTCCACCCCAACGTGCTCGGCTACTACGAGATGGGCCGATCCATTTCTCTCGACCTCTTCGCTCCCTAGCGCGGAGCTGTCTTGGCAGGGTTTCTGCGCCGGCTGTTCGGCGGCGGGCGGTGCGGCGTGGAGCGGTCGGTCGTCGTCGTCTCCGGGCTTCCGCGGTCCGGGACCTCGATGCTGATGGGCATGTTGGCCGCCGGCGGCATGGAGACGCTGGTAGACGGCGTCCGCGCGCCGGACGAAGACAACCCGCGCGGCTATTTCGAGCTGGAGCGGGTCAAGCAGCTCCAGACCGGCGTGGACACCGCTTGGGTCCGCGACGCCCGCGGCAAGTGCGTCAAGGTCATCTCGTACTTCCTGAAGCATCTTCCGGCCGGGGAGCGCTATCGGATCGTGTTGGTGAGGAGGGATCTCGCGGAAGTCCTGGCGTCGCAGCGGACGATGCTGGTGCGCCACGGTGAACCCGTCGGCGAGCCTGCCGAGGCTGGGCGGCTGGCCGGCGCCTTCGCCGCCCACCTGAACAGGGTCGAACGCGAGCTGGCGGGCCGTAGCGACTGCAAGGTGCTCTACGTCGAGCATCGCGCGGCGATCGAGTCGCCGCGGACGGTGGCGGAGCGAGTGAACCGGTTCCTGGACGACCGACTGGACCTCGACCGGATGGCGGCGGCGGTCGACCCGCGGCTCTACCGTCAGCGCGCCGGCGAGGAGTCCGATACGCCATGGTTGGGACGTTCCCCGGGATAGAACTGCCGGATCTCCCGAATATCATCGAGGACAACGGGGACATGACGATCCCATGGTGGTGGCTCGCCAGCGGGACGGGCGGACGCCCGAACGACGAGATCGAATAGGCAGCCGGACCAAGGCCCGGACAGGTTGCCACTGCGATGTCGCGGGCGTAGAGTCGGGCTGAACACAGCAGCAACAAAGACAACGGGGACGAACCAGGGCGCCGCGCCGGTAGCAGGAATAGAGCTCACTGGCGCAGCGCAATGGCACATCGTGGCAGACTGTCCCGCCCACGCGGGGATGAGCAAGTCTGAAGGTGGAGACCCATCGGAGGGGACAACGAAAACCCCGCACCGGCCGTATGGTGGTCGACGTCGAAGTGCTTGGCGATAACGGAGACGAGCATGCCGCGGCCGTGCATCTCGGCCACCCGGGGCACGATCACTTGGCAGATCGGGGTCTTGGCAGGCCCGCGAAGCGCGACCTCGAGGGGAACCTGAGCGACGGTGCGAAGCCTTTGCGCATGTGTCGACGCCGAGCCGGCGCGCCTCGTCGAGGACCTCGACCGCCCGGCTGCACAGCGGCACCCGGTGCTCCCGCCCGGCCTTCGTTCGCGCGGCCGGCACCGTCCACACCAGCGCGTCCAGGTCTACCGCGGAGCAACGCAGTGCGGCCGGGATGCATCGCCGGTCGAATGCAGCGGGGATTGCGCCACGGGCTCCCAGACCGGCCGTGGACAGCGGGTCTCCCGCTGGCCAGTTGTTTCCTGCTTGCGGCCGGTGCGATTCTGTGCGGCCCGGCGCCGGCGCTCGCGTACGTGGGGCCGGGAGCGGGGTTCGCGTTCGTTTCCTCCCTGTTCGTTCTGCTCTGGACGATGGCGCTGGCGGTGCTCACGCTGGCGACGTGGCCGATTCGCCTGGCGGTCCAGAGGGTCCGCGGCGGACGTGCGCCGGCCGCGGGCCGGGTCAGGCGCATGATCGTGCTGGGTCTCGACGGACAGGATCCGGAGTTGACCGAGCGGCTCATGGACGAGGGGGTGCTGCCGCACTTCGCCCGGCTTCGCGCCGAGGGCGCCTTCCGCCGGCTGCGGACCACGCTGCCGGCGGAGTCGCCGGTCGCCTGGGCGTCGTTCCAGACCGGCTGCAATCCAGGCAAGCACCGCATCTTCGACTTCCTGATGCCGAACCGCCGATCGTACCGTCCCGAGCTCTGTTCGGCGCGGGTGGCGCCGGCGCGGCGCGCCCTGCGGATGGGACGGTTCCGTCTGCCTCTCGGAAAGCCTCGCATCACCCGCGGGCGCCGCAGCCAGCCGTTCTGGAAGACGCTGGGGGATCACGGCATATCCAGCACGATCCTGCGGGTGCCGATCACCTTTCCCCCCGAGCCGTTCGACGGCGCGCTGCTGTCGGCGATGAGCGTGCCCGACCTGCGGGGGAGCCAGGGGACGTACTGCTACTTCAGCAGCGATCCCGACGAGCGGCTGATCCTGAAGAGCGGCGAGCGGGTGCCGCTGGACTGGAAGGGCGGGGTGGCGCGCGCCGTCATCACGGGGCCGGAGAACAGTATCCGGGAGGGTGGCTGCGATCTGCAGCTTCCGTTCGAGGTCCGCGCCGGCGCGGACGGGCACGCGGAGCTGCGCCTCGACGGCGCCGTGCATCCCCTGCAGCGCCGCGAGTACACCCCCTGGATTCGGCTGCGCTTCAGGCCGGGGCCGGGCATGGCGGTGAACGGCATCGTGCGGTTCTACCTGCTGGAGACCGACCCGCACCTGAAGCTCTACATGACGCCGATCAACATCGATCCGGACCGGCCGGCGCTGCCGATATCGTATCCGTTCACCTACGCGGTCTACCTGTCCAAGACCCTGGGGCGCTATGCCACGCTCGGGATCGCCGAGGACACCTCGGCCCTCAACGAAGGCGTGATCGACGAGGACGCGTTCCTCGATCAGGCGTATCTGATCCATGCCGAGCGGGAGCGGATGTTCTTCGACGCGCTCGACAAGACCCGGACGGGCGCCGTGGTCTGCGTCTTCGACATCACCGACCGGCTGCAGCACATGTTCTTCCGGCACCTCGACCCGGGGCATCCGGCCAACCGGGGCCGCGACGCGAAGCACCGGAACGCCATCCGGAAGCTCTACAGGGAGATGGATGCGCTGGTCGGGAGGACGCTGGCCGCGGCGGGCGACGAAACGGCCGTCTTCGTGATGTCGGACCACGGCTTCAAGCCGTTCCGGCGCGGCGTCGAGCTGAACCGCTGGCTCTACGAGGAGGGATATCTCGCGGTGCGGGGGGAGGAGCCGGTCGGGACCGACCTGCTCGGCGACGTCGACTGGGGCCGGACGCGCGCCTGCGCGGTCGGGTTCGGCGGCATCTACCTGAACCTGGCCGGCCGTGACGCGCTGGGCATCGTGCAGCCGGGGGAGGAGGCCGAGGCCCTGAAGCGGGAGATCCGCGACCGCCTCTGCGCGCTGGTCGACGAGGCCGCAGGGGTACGTCCGGTGCGCGAGGTCTACGACGCGCGCGAGGTCTATTCCGGTCCCTACGTGGACGACGCGCCGGATCTGATCGTGGGCTTCCGCCCGGGTCACCGGGTCGGCTGGACCTCGGTCACCGGTGGCATCGGCGAACGCGTGTTCGACGACAACACCCGCCCCTGGAGCGGCGACCACAACTTCAACCCGCCCGACGTGCCCGGCATGCTGTTCGCCGACCGGCCGCTCGCCGCCGGGTCGCCGAGCATCATGGACATCGCGCCGACGGTGCTCGACCTGCTGGGCGTGCCGGCCCCGCCGTGGTGCGACGGCCGGTCGCTGCTGCCGGCCGCGGCGGGCGCGCCGAGCGGGGAAGCGCCGGAGGGCCGGTCCGCCGAGGCGGCCGCGCCATGACGTACGCAAGACCGAAGCGTTGGCGGGTGGCGGCTGCCGCGTTGGCGCCGAGCGGTGCGACGCCGCCGCGGCTGGCGCTCTGGTGGATGCCGTTCCTGGTACTGTTGCTGGTGCAGGGCCTCGGGGCCGGCGGCTGCGGCGGCGCCGGGTCCGGCGGCAAGCGGGTGGTCGTGCTCGGCATCGACGGCCTCGATCACGCTCTCCTCGAACGCTTCATGGCCGACGGGCGGCTGCCCAACTTCGCGCGCCTCGCCCGAGACGGTGATTTCGCGCCCCTTCAGACCACCATGCCGCCCCTCAGCCCGGTGGCGTGGTCCACCTTCATCACCGGCCTCGATCCGGGCGGACACGGGATCTTCGACTTCGTGCACCGCGACCCCGCGACGATGCAGCCGGTCGAGCCCTTCTATTCGATCGCGCCGGCGGGCCGGTCGCTCACGCTGGGATCCTGGGTGCTGCCGCTGGGGGGGCGGGAGGTCACCCTGTACCGGCGGGGTCAGGCGCTGTGGGAGCTGCTCGACGCGGCGGGCGTGGAGACCACGGTGTTCCGGATGCCGGTCAACTTTCCGCCGGTCGAAACCGGGGGGCGCTCGTTCGCAGGGATGGGCACGCCGGACCTGCTGGGGACCCACGGCACCTACTCGTTCTTCACCAGTGCCCCGCCCGCGAACGAGGCCGGGATGACCGGCCGGGTCGAGCTGGTCGACGTGGTCGGTCACCACGCCGCCGCGCAGCTCCGGGGTCCGCCCAACCCGTTCAGGCGCCGGCCGGTGGCGCGCGGGCTGGCCGGCGGCGACGAGGTCGACTACGAGCACCCGGACCTGACGGTCGACTTCGATGTCCGCATCGACCCCGACGCGCCCGTCGCCCGGATCACCGTCCAGGAGACGGACCTGGTGCTGAACGAAGGCGAATGGAGCGACTGGGTGCGGATGGGCTTTCAGGCGGCGCCGGGGTTCGCCATCAGCGCCCTGGCCCGCTTCTACCTGCAGCAGGTCCGGCCCGTCCTGCGCCTGTACGTGACGCCGCTGCAGATCGATGCGGCGGACCCGGCGCTGCCGCTGTCGAACCCGGCCGGCTGGGCCGGCGATCTGCACGACGTGCTCGGCCCCTTCTACACGCAGGAGCTGCCGCAGGAGACGAAGGCGTTCTCCGAGGGGGTGTTCGGCGGGCGCGAGTTCTGGGAGCAGGCGCAGTTCGTCTACGCGGAGAGGCGGCGCGCGCTCGACCACCTCCTCGACGACTTCGACGAGGGGCTGCTGTTCTTCTACTTCTCGAGCGTCGACCAGGGCTCGCACATGCTCTACCGCTACGCCGACCGGGAGCATCCGTTCCATGAGCCGGACGCGTTGCTCGGCGACGGCATCCGGACGCTCTACGAGCGGATGGACGAGGCGCTCGGCCGGGTGCGGCAGGCGGTCGACGACGAGACCACCCTGATCGTGATGTCGGACCACGGATTCGCCCCCTTCCATACGGGCGTCAACCTGAACTCCTGGCTGGCGGAGCGCGGCTACGTCACGCTGCGGGACCCGGCGGAACGGAGCGGGGCGCCGCTGTTCCTCGACGTCGACTGGTCGGGGACCCGCGCCTACGCCTTCGGGCTGGCCGGGATCTACGTCAACCTGCGGGGCCGCGAGCGCGACGGCGCGGTCGAGCCGGGCGCCGGCTACGACCAACTGCTCGATGACCTGGAGCGTGATCTGTTGGCGATGGTCGATCCGCGCACCGGCCGCCACCCGGTCAGTCTCGTCTACCGCACGCGGGACCGCTACGACGGCCCGCACCTGGATCTGGGGCCGGACCTGATCGTCGGCTACGCCCGCGGCTACCGCAGCTCGTGGGAGAGCCCCCTGGGCGAGTTTCCGGCCGATGTCTTCGTGGACAACGACGATCCCTGGAGCGGCGATCACCAGAACGACCACCGGCTGGTGCCGGGCGTGCTGCTGACCAACCGGCGGATTACCTTCGACTCGCCGTCGCTCGCGGATCTGACCGTCGCCGTGCTCGACGAGTTCGGCGTCGCGCCGCTGCCGGATATGATCGGACGGGATACGATTGCGCCACGCTGAGCGGAAGCGACGGACCGCCGAAATTCCGGCTGAGACGCGCATGTTCGGTTCGCGAGTGAAGATCGACAGGGCATTGCTGGAGAAGGCGAACCGCTACGCGGCGGCCGCCGGCTACGCTACCGTGGAGGAGTTCATCGAGCATGCGATCGAGAAGGAGATGGCGCAGCTCGACGGCGGCGACTCCGAAGCGGCGATCCGCAAGCGCCTGAAGGGCCTGGGCTACATTTCGTAGCGCTCCGGGCGGGATGCATCGCCGCTCGAATGCAGCGGGGCTTTCGCCGCGGGCTGCCAACCATGGTTGCGCTGGTCGACCTGGGCAACGCGGCGCTGACCGCGGTCTTCGACCTCCTCTGCCTTCCGTTCGGCAGCCTGCCGCCGATGGCCGCGCTGGCCGCCATTTCGGGCGGCTCCGGCGTCCTGCTCGTCTGGCTCTTCGGCTGGTTCTCCGACCAGGACCGGATCCGCGAGGTGCGGGACCGCATCCGGGGCAACCTGATCGGCGTGCGCCTGTTCCGGCGCGACGTCGCGGTGGTTCTGGGGCTGCAGGGGCGGATCCTGGGCGACACGCTGCGGTACCTGCGGCTCGCGGCGGTCCCGATGCTGATTCTGGCGGCGCCGGTGCTGCTGATCGCGGCCCAGCTCCACCTGCGCTTTGCGGTACGTCCGATCGAGCCGGGCGCCGCGGCGGTCGTCACGGCGACGGTGCGCGACGCGTCCGCGCTGGAGCTCGAGCTAGACCGGCCGATTGCGCTCGCGGCGGCCGCGGGGGTCACCGTGGAGACCCCGCCGGTGAAGATCCGCGCGACCCGCGAGATCGCCTGGCGGGTGCGGGTGCACCGGGCGGGCCGTCACCTGCTGCGGGTGCAGGTCGGCGACGAGACGGTCGACAAGACGCTGGTCGGAGGCGGCGGCTGGGGGGCGGTGGCGCAACGCCGCACGGGCCGGGGCGCTCTGGATACGCTGCTGTATCCGGGAGAACCGCCGATTCCGCGCGGCCACGGCATCGAGGCGGTAGAGGTCTCCTATGCGCCGCTCGACCTTCGCCTGCTCGGGCTGGAGGTGGACTGGCTGGTCGGTTTCCTGCTGCTGTCGATGGCGTGCGGGTTCGCCTGCAAAGGGCTGCTCGGGGTCGAGATCTGACCCGGGCGCTTGCGCCGGCCGGCCCGTCTCTACGAAGATCGGGACGCGCATGGACGAGACCTCCGGCGCGGTGCGCGGTCGGCGACGCGGAACGTAGCGCTCCCGGCGCTCGGATCGCGTGCACCGGGTCCGGCAGGCTCTCGATCAGGATGCGACGATGACGAAGCGGAGACGGCGATCGTCCGGTGCACGAGCGGCGGCCCGTCCCACCGGCGCGAATCGCACGGACCGCCCGCGGCGGGCGGGCCTTCGTGCGTTGCTCGCGCTGCCGGGGCTCGTCGCCGCGGCCGCGGCGCTCGTCTGGTTCCTGCGCGAACCTCCGTTGCGCGTCTCGGGGCCGATCATCCTCGTTTCCATCGACACCCTCCGCGCCGACCGGCTGCCCGCCTACGGGTACACCGGCGTCGCGGCGCCGGCCATCGACCGGCTGGTCTCGGACGGCGTGCTGTTCGAACGGGCCTATTCGCACTCGCCGCAGACGCTGCCGGCCCATGCCTCGATGCTCACCGGCAAGCTGCCGCTCGAGCACGGCGTGCGTGACAACCTCGGCTTCGCCCTCGGCCCGGACCAGACGCTGGTCCCGGAACTGCTGGCGCCGCTCGGCTACCGGTCGGCCGCGGTCGTCTCGTCCTACGTGCTCCGGAAGGAGGTCGGTCTCTCGCGCGGGTTCGATGTGTATGACGATCGGCTGCCGGCGGCCTCGCCCGAGACGTCCATCGCGCAGGTCCAGCGCGACGGCAGCGATTCACTCGCGATCGCCGAGAGCTGGCTCGACGGGCGCGGCGACTCTCCGTTCTTCCTGTTCCTGCATCTCTACGAACCGCACACCCCTTATGCGCCGCCGGAGCGGTTCGTGCGCTACGAGCCCTACGACGGCGAGATCGCGTACGCGGACGAGATCGTCGGCAACCTGTTCGACTCGCTCCGGGACCGGGGGCTCTACGACGACGCGTTGATCATCCTGCTGTCGGATCACGGTGAGGGCCTCGGCGACCACGGCGAGCAGGAGCACGCCATCTTTCTCTACGACGAGGCCATCCGCGTCCCGCTGGTGATGAAGCTGCCGGGCGGCCGGGAGGCCGGACGGCGGGTGCCGGTCCCGGTGCAGCACATCGACCTGCTGCCGACGCTGCTCGACCTGGTGGGGGCTCCGCCGATCGACGGCCTGCGGGGACGCTCGCTGCGGCCGCTTCTGGACGGCGATCGGGGTGCCTGGCCGGAGCGACTCCTCTATTCGGAGGCGCTCTACCCGCGCTACCACTTCGGGTGGAGCGAGCTCTACGCGCTCACGACCGATCGGTTCCGCTACATCCAGGCGCCGCGGGAGGAGCTCTACGACCTGATCGCCGACCCGCACGAACGCGAGAACCTGGCGCCGCGACGTGCGCGTACGATGGGCGATCTGCGGGCGGCGCTCGACGCGCTGCTCGGCGACGGTCCGCTCCGGATGCCGGCCGCGGTGTCCGACGACGTGCTGCGGCGGTTGCGCTCGCTCGGGTACCTCGGCGGCGGCGCGGTCGACGCGGAGAGTCCGGCCGAGACCTTGCCCGATCCCAAGGACAAGGTCGGCGTGCTTGCGCAGTACCGGACCGCCGTCGATCTTGCCGGGGCTCGCGAGCTCGATGGGGCCATCACCTTGCTGGAGGAGATCCTCGCCGCCAACCCGGAGATGGCCGACGTCTGGTTGCAACTCGGCAACCTGCAGACGCGCACGGGACGCGTGACCCGGGCCGTGGAGTCGTACCGGCGGGTGGTCGAGCTGAACCCGACCGATACGGCCGGCCTGCTGGCGGTCGCGTCCGCTCAGCTCCGCCTGCAACAGGTGGACGCGGCGTGGGAGCACGGCCTGCTGGCGGTGGACGCCGCCCCGACCGCCGGCCGCCGGGCGCGCGCGCACGAGCTGCTGGTCCGGATTGCGCTCGCCCGGCGCGACCGGGAGGCCGCGCGGCGCCATGCCGGGCTGGCGCGCGAGGCCGATCCGACGCTGCCGCTGCCGCTCTTCGTCCAGGCGCGGACGCTCCACGAGGATGGACGCCATGCCGAGGCGCTGCCCCTCTTCGAGCGGGCGCTGGCGGAGCTCCGATCCCGCACGGTGATGCTGCCGGAGCTGCACTTCTACCTCGGCGACACGCTGGCCCGGCTCGATCGGCCGGGCGAGGCCGAGGACCACTTCCGGCAAGAGTTGCGACTGACGCCGTCCGACACCCGGTCGCGATCGGGGTTGGCGATGCTCTACCAGTCGCAGGGCCAATCGGAGGCGGCGGCTCGGACGATCGCCGAGCTTCTCGCGGCGGCGCCTACACCGGACGGCTACCGGGCGGCGGCGCAGTTGTGGGACATGTTCGGGGCGCGGCGGCGCGCGGCCGCGGTCCGCGCCGAGGCGGTCCGCCGCTTCGGCGACACGATCCGATGAGCCGCAAGTCTCGCAACAGGCCGCGGCGGGGCAAATCGCGTGCGCAGCGGCCGTCGTCGCGCGGCGCCCGGCCGCCGGCCGCACAGCGCACCTTTCCGCCGGCGCCGCCGACCGCGCAGCGCACCTCTCCGCCGGCGCCGCCGGCGCCGCCGGCCGCGCAGCGCACCTCTCCACCGGCGCCGCCGGCCGCGCCGCCGGCCCCGTCTCGCAGCGGGCGCTTCGCAGACCGGCGCGCTCCGGCGAGGCCGCGATCGAGCCGAGCGGCCGTCGCGCGCAGCCGTCGGCCCGCCGCGTTGCTGCTCGCCGGCGCGGGCGCCGTGCTGGCGTGGCTGTGGTCGGGCGGCGCACCGGCGCCGCTGGTCGAACGGACCGCCGATCAGAACGTGCTGCTCGTCACCATCGACACGCTGCGGGCCGATGCGCTCGGCAGCTACGGCGGTCCGGCGGCTACCCCCAACCTCGATCGCCTGGCCGCCGCCGGCGCCCGCTTCGAGTTCGCGCACGCGCACGCGGTGGTGACGCTGCCGTCGCACGCGAGCATCCTCACCGGTGTCTACCCGTTCGAGCACGGCATCCACGACAACGCCGGCTATCGACTGCCGGACGACAGTCTGACGCTGGCCGCGATGCTCCGTGCCGAAGGATTCGCCACCGGCGCGTTCGTCGCCGCCTTTCCGCTCGACAGCCGGTTCGGGCTCGACAACGGCTTCGACGTCTACGACGACCGGTTCGGGCACGCGGAAGGCCCCTCGGACTTCACGATCGCAGAACGACCGGCCGAGACGGTGGTCGCCGCCGCCCGCACCTGGATCGAGTCGCAGCGCGGGCGCTGGTTCGCCTGGGTGCACCTGTTCGACCCGCACGCCGCATACCGTCCGCCGCCCCCCTTCGATGCGCGCTACGCGGCGAGTCCGTATCACGGCGAGGTCGCCTACACCGACCACGCGCTCGGCCCGCTGCTGGCCATCGCCCGCGCGGCCGGCGAGCGCCCGACGCTGGTGGTCGTCACCGCCGACCATGGGGAAGCGCTCGGCGAGCACGGCGAGCGCACCCACGGCCTGTTCGCCTACGAGGCGACGCTGCGCGTGCCGCTGATCGTCGCGCAGATCGGAGCGACATTGCGGACCGGCCCGGAGGCCGAGGGGGTCGTCTCGGCCGATCCCGCCCGGCACGTCGACGTCGTCCCGTCGGTCCTCGACGCGCTGGCGCTGCCGGCGCCGCCGGCGCTGCCCGGCCGCTCGCTCCTCGAGGCGGCGCCGTCCGACGCGGAGCCGCTGTCGTACTTCGAGGCGCTGTCCGCCTCGCTCAACCGCGGCTGGGCGCCGCTGCGCGGGGTGCTGGCCGGACGGGAAAAGTACATCGACCTGCCGCTGCCGGAGCTCTACGACCTGCACGCGGACCCGGCCGAATCGAACAACCTGGTCGCCGGCCGGGCGGGGCGGGCGCAGGCGCTGGAAGCCCTGCTCGCGGATCTGCCCCCATCGGATCCGCTCGACCGGCGCGTTGCGGAGACCGCGGCGGTCGTCGAGCGCCTCCGGTCGCTGGGCTACGTCGGAGGGTCGGCGCCCGCCAGGGACGGTTACACGGCCGGCGACGACCCGAAGCGGCTCGCGCACCTCGACGCTGCGATCCACCGCGGCGTGGACCTGTACCAGCGCGGCCGCCCGCGCGAGGCGATCGACGCCTACCGCGAGGTGATTGCCGAGCGGCCCGAGCTGGAGCTGGCCCACCGGCACCTCGCGTTCCTGCACTGGTCGCTCGGCGAGGTGGCCGAGGCCGTCGGGACGCTGACCCGCGCGCGCGACGCCGGCATCGCGGGTCCGGCCGTCGCGGGCCAGCTCGGGATCTACCTGGCCGAGAGCGGCGCGGCCGACGAGGCGGTCCCGCTGCTCGAGGCGCTCGTGGCGGGGGAGCGGCCGGCGCTCGATCCGTTGAACGCGCTCGGCATCGCCTACGCGCGCCGCGGCGACGACGCGCGGGCGCTGGAGACTTTCGAACGGGTGCTCGCTCTCGACCCCGACAGCGCGATGGCGCTGGAGAACATGGGGGCCGTGCACCTCCAGCGCGGCGACGGGGCCGCGGCCGCCGTGGCGTTCGAGCGCGCCGTGGCCCTCGCCCCGCAATCCTCCCGCGCGCACGCCGGCCTGGGCGTGGTGCAGCTTCGGGCGGGGGACCGGGCGGCGGCGGTGGCGAGCTGGACCCGCGCGGTCGAGCTGGACCCGGCCAACTTCGACGCGCTCTTCAACCTCGCCACCGAGCTGGTCAACGCGGGCGACATCGCGGCGGCGCGCCCATACCTGGAGCGGTTCGTGCGCACCGCGCCGCCGGCCTTCTACGCCACAGACATCCGGCGTCTGACCGCCGTGCTCGCCGCCGGCGCCCGGCCCTGAAGGCCTCCGGCAGCCGGCAGTCGGGCTGCCGGCTCGCGATCCAGTGAACGTGTATTGACGTAGGATGCCGCAAAGTTCGTTATTGGGCGAATCTGCTGCTACCATGCATGGACGTCGTGGGATAGCGGTGAGTCGCCGAGACCCAAGCGCCGGTTCAGCCGCTCCCGCGCACGGATGGAGGGCGGCGACATGAAGCGGCGACACTTCGGTCCGACTCTGAGCGCCGGTGGCGGATTGGTGCTTGCCCTGCTGGCGTCACCCGCCGTGGCGCAGGTCAACGTGGGACGGATCGACCTGACGGTCGAGGACACCACCGGCGCCGTGCTGCCGGGCGCCGCCGTGGCGATCACGGGACCGGAAGACCGCTCCAACATCTTCACCGACGTGCAGGGCGAGGCGCACCTGCTGCGGCTGCCGGTCGGCGCCTACGAGGTCGGCGTCGCGTTGCCGGGTTTCCGCGCGTTCGTCGACACGGCGGTGCGGGTACGCGCGGCCGCCTCGACCCCATTGGTCGCGACCCTGTCGGTCGGCGGGATCGACGAGACGGTGATGGTGACCGGCACGGCCCCGATCATCGATCCGCGCCGCCAGAGCACCGACACGCACGTCACGGTCGAGGAGCTGCAGGAGATCCCGTCGGCGCGCGACCCGTGGGTGGTGCTGCAGACCATTCCCGGCGTCATCGTCGACCGCGTGAACGTCGGCGGTTCCGAATCGGGCCAGCAGTCGAACTACATGGCCAAGGGCGCGAGCAGCGACGAGAACACGTGGACCCTCGACGGCGTCGTGATCACGGACATGGCGTCGCTCTCGTCGCCGACCTACTGGGACTTCGACCAGTTCCAGGAGGTGCGCATCAACACCGGCGGCGCGGACGTCCGGAACCAGACCCCCGGCGCCGCGGTGGACGTGGTGCTCAAGAGCGGCACCAACCAGTACCACGGCAGTCTCCGGGGCTACTTCGCCAATGAGGGATTCCAGCGCAACAACCTGTCGGAGGAGCTGGCGGAATCAATCGGCGGCGAGACCAGGAAGGGCAACCGGATGGAGCAGTACGCCGACTACGGCTTCGAGGTCGGCGGCCCGCTCATCGAGGACCGGCTGTGGGCCTGGGGCTCCCTGGGCGAGACCGACATCCGGCTGCGCACGCTCATCGACACCGCCGACCGCACCACCCTGACCAACCGGGCGCTGAAGGTGCAGGGGCAGGCCACCGACGGGCTGCGCCTCGGCTTCAACCACTTCAACGGCGCAAAGATCAAGCTGGGGCGGAACGCCGGCCCGACGCGGCCGGACGAGACCACCTGGAACCAGGGGGGCATGGGCGCGGGCCTGTTCACCGGCTCGGCCAACTGGTTCGGGAGCGATCTGGTCGTCAGCGCCAGCGGCAGCGCCTACAACAACGGCTTCTTCCTGACGCCCCGCGGGGGTCTCGACGTGGAGGGTGTGTATCGCGACGTGAAT
This sequence comes from Vicinamibacterales bacterium, assembly GCA_965222905.1. Classification (GTDB taxonomy): domain Bacteria; phylum Acidobacteriota; class Vicinamibacteria; order Vicinamibacterales; family UBA8438; genus WTFV01. The sequence continues at coordinate 3,820,178 of OZ244976.1, forward strand.
CGCGTGTACCACAACTCCTTCGTCGACTACCGGTCGTATCGCCCGCAGCGGGTCGCCAGCGTCGACGCGAACTACTTCCGCGGCGACCACGAGCTGAAGCTCGGCTTCGGCTGGCGCAAGAACGGGGTCGAGTCGCAGTCGGTCTGGCCGGGCACGGGACAGCTCACCATCCATCTCGACAGCTATCCCGAGGACGGTCTGATGCTGCCCCTCATCTTCCCCGACGCGGTCCGGAACAACGAGGGGCGGTATCTGAGCCTGTACGCCGGCGACACGATCTCGAAGGACCGGCTGACCATCGACGTCGGCGTCCGTTTCGACCGGTCGGTCACATCGGCCCTGGCGGCCAGCCGGCCGGCGAACCCGCTGGTCCCGGACGTGCTGCCGGCGCTGACGGCCCCGGCCCTCAGCAACACCCACATCTTCGACATTCTCGCGCCGCGCGTCGGCGTCAGCTATGCGCTCGGCGCGGAGTCGGACACGCTCGTGCGCGCGAGCTACGGGCAGTTCGCGTCGCAGTTGGAGTCCGGGGCTTCCGAGTTCCTCGGTGGAGCGGTCTCCTACTCTTACGTCTACTACTTGGCGCTCGACGACAACGGCGACGGAGTGGCGCAGAGCGACGAGATTCTGCACGGTCTCGGTCCCCTGGGATCGTACGGCTTCGATCTGAACGATCCGACGGCGACCGACAGCGTCAACCAGATTGCGTCCGACCTCTCGTCGCCACGAACGCACGAGCTGATCTTCGGTCTCGATCGGGAGCTGCCGATTCCGAATTCGGCCCTGACCACGTCGGTGACGTACCGCCGATTCACCAACTTCACGTGGCAGCCGCTGATCGGGATCACCTCCGCCGACTACGGCGTCGTGGACACCATCAGCGCGACGTTGCCGGAATTCGGCGGGGGCGGCTCGGTCAGCCAGGACGTCCATGCGCCGCTGCCGGGAGTGGCGCTGCCGCCCGGAAACGGCCGGGAGCAGCGCAACCGGGCGGGCTATCACCAGGGGTACTGGGGCTGGGAGGCCAACTTCATCAAGCGGCTGAGCAACCGGTGGATGGCCCGGATCGGCTATTCCTACAACGATCACCGGGAGTACTTCACGAATCGGGCGGCGGCCCTCGTCGACCCGACGCCGTCGCCCACCAGCCCGAAGGTGAACGGCGGTCTGGTCATCACGAGCACCAGCGGCAGCGGCAAGTCGGACATCTACTTCGTGACCCCGAAATTCCAGTTCATCGCCAACGGGCTCTACGAGGCGCCGTTCGGGATCAACGTCGCCGCCAACCTGCTGATCCGCCAGGGCTACGGGCAGCCCTACCATCAGGAGATCCAGGCCCATCCCCGGGATGTCTCACCGTTCAAGAACGTGCTGCTCACACCCGACGTCGGTGAGAACCGGCTGCCCGCCATCCGGAGCTTCGACATCCGCATCGGGAAGGAGTTCCGCGTCAACGACGTCACGATGAACGTCGACCTGGACTGGTTCAATATTCTCAACGCCGGGACGGTGCTGGGCCGGCAGTACGACGTCGGCGCGGCGGAGGGCCCGACCGGTCCGGGCGAGATTCTGGAGATCATGAACCCGAGCCTGCTGCGCCTCGGGTTCCGGCTCGGTTTCTAGCGCCAGCCCGAGTGCCCATGCGACGCACGGCGACCATCGGGGTACTGGCCGTCTGGGCTACCCTCTGCACGCCGGATCCGATCGCCGCGCAGAACCCCTGTCCGGCCGCGCCGCCGGAGGCGGCCCTCCGGAGCGCCGTTGCCGCGACCTCGCCGTTCGGGGACGACAAGCGTCTCGGGTTCGTCGACGACGCCGGGCGGTGGACCGTGCTCGACAGTGTCTGGAACCACCGGACCGCGGTCGAGCGCGGACTCCTGCAGCCGCCGGCCGCGACCGGGTCGGCCGCGGACGAGGGCGAGATCGCGGTGCTGCAGGACGAGGATGACCTGTTCCGCGTCTCCAACATCTACGACTTGCGCGACGTGACGCTTCGCTTCGCCCCGAACGAGGACGGCGGCTACGACGTGACGCGCCTCGGGGCCGCCGTCTGGCGTTCGCTTCTGGGCGATTCCCTGGCGCTCGGCGACGACGACAGCACGCTGCTGACGCTGCCGTTCGAGTTTCCCTACTACGCGGCCACCCACGCCGGCGCATTCGTGAACTCCGACGGCAACATCACGTTCGAGGAGGCCGACAGTGCCGGCACGGCCCGCGGCGTATCCCGCCTGCTGTCCGGGCCGCCGCGTGCCGCCCTGTTTCTCTCCGACCTCGATCCGTCGGCGGGCGGCGGGGTGTACGCGCAGTCCGGCGCCGACGCGGTCACCGTGACGTGGTGCGACGTGCCGGGGTTCGAATCGCAGAGCACGACGACGGTGCAGGTGAGCCTGCTCCCGACGGGCGTCGTCGAAATGACGTTCGATCCGGAGATCGGGATCGGTGAGGCGATCGTCGGTCTGTCCCCGGGACGTACGACCGCGTTCGAGTCGGTCGACCTGAGCGCGGCAGCAGCGGGAGCGTCCGGCGGCGCCGCGGCGGTAGGCGAACGCTTCTCCGTGCGGGGCGAGCTCGACACGGTCGCAGTGGCCCGGAAGTTCCTGCAGTCCCACCCGGACGCCTACGACCAGATCGTCATCTGGACGGACCGGCCGATCCTGTACAAGGCTTTCGCCTACGAGATCACCATCGCGAACACGATCGCGGGCATCGGGCAGGCGATCTACGACATTCCCCCCGACTTCGGGAGCGACGCGCTGAGCAGCATCGTCGTCATGGGCTGGCTCGGCAAGTACTCCGACGATCCGGAGAAGCAGGTGAGCCGCGAGAACACCACCCTGGGCCTGCTCGGGCACGAGACGGGCCACCGCTGGCTTGCCTTCATGGACTTCAGCGATCTCGACCGCGAGCGGTCCTCGGCACTGCTCGGTCGGGCCGACGCCCACTGGAGCTTCTTCTTCGACAGTGACGCGTCGGTGATGGAGGGCAACGACATCGAGGATCTCGGGGGCGGCTCGTTCCGCACCGTGGCGGCGGTCGAGGGCTACAGCGCGCTCGATCAGTACGCGATGGGACTGCGCCACGACCACGAGGTGCCGCCGTTCTTCTACGTCGAGGCGCCGACCAACGCGATGCCGCCGGCCCGCAGCACACAGGCGCCGCAGGTCGGGGTGACCTTCAACGGCACCCGGCGCGAGGTGCTGATCCAGGACATCATCGAGGTGGAGGGCCCCCGTGTGCCGAACGCCGACGAAGCGCCGCGTCTCCACAGGCAGGCATTCGTGTACGTCGCAGGGAGCGGTCGCGAGGCCAATCCCGATCACGTGGCCAAGCTCGACCGGATCCGGCTGCAGTGGGAGCCTTTCTTCAGCGAGGCAACGGACAACCGCATGCGGGCCGAGACCCGGTTGCGGCCGCCGGTCTCCACCGGAACCACGGATCCATGATCTGCGCCGGGCGGCGGCACCTCGCCGCGCACTGACCTGAGCTTCGGTGTTCAGCGCGCGAGTCGGGACAGGCGTTCGCGAAGCTCTGGAGAATCGGGCAGCGTCGTCAGGCCCGCCCGCAGGACCTGCGCCGCCAGCGCCGGTTGAGACAGGCGCACATAGGCATCCGCCAGCGCCAAGTGGGCCGGCACGAGCTGGGGATCGAGGAAGACAGCGCGCCGCCACGCACTGGCGGCTTGGCGATCGTCGTCCTGATACGTGTAGGCCCAGCCCAGAAAGAACCCGGTCAGAGCGCGGCGGTCGGCGTCGGTGTCGGCCGCGAACGCCGCTTCCAGCGCTTCCGTGGCGCCGGCGTGGTCCCGGCCGGCGAACCGTGCCAGGCCCCTGAGAGCGAGCTCGACGACGCCGGGCTCCGATCCGGACCCGCCTTCCATTGCACCGACCAGCGCGTCCACCCCCGGCCAGTCGTCCTGTCGCGCACGCGCCAGCGCCGTGGCCACCCGGCCGTCGCCCGTGGCAGCATCAAGGGCGGTCAGGTAGCGGGTCGCCAACTGCCCGCGAAGGATCTCGGACGGCGGCACCGCGCGCACCGGGTCCGGGGCGACGCCGGGACGCGATCCGACCACGATGTCGAGCTCTCGCCGTACCCGATGGACCGTCTCGCCGTCCCGCGTCACGTCGACCCGTGCCACGTAGCGGCCGGCCGCGAGTCCGTCGAGCGGGAGCTCGAGCCGTGCCCTTCGGCCGCCACCGGATCCGGAGTCCGCGAGATCGAGTGCGCCGGTCCGAATGCGCGTGACGGGGTTGCGGTCGCCGGGCGAAACGAGCGTCAACTCGACGTCGGCGGTCTCGATCTCGGCAGGAGGACCGAACAATGCCACCGTACCGCTGAGGCCGTCGTCGGTGAACACGGTGGCGCGTACCCGAAACCGTTCCGCCGGCGGCCCGAGAACGAGATCGCCGGCCGACACGGCGGGACCGCTCAGGGAGGGAACCTCGAACTGCCGGTCTGCGCTTCCAACCTGCCCGCCCGGCTCGCGGACGACCGCCCGCATCAAGTAGACGCCGGGCGGCGCCTCGAACCGCACCCGGTAGGATCCCCGGCCGGCGGGGCGGCCGGGTGACGGGACCGCCGGTAGTGCGATGATGTCGGTTCCGCTGGCGACCACCCGTCCGGTACGGGCGTCCCGGACCACGAACACGACGTCGGCCGCGGCGCTCCTCGCCCGGGCCGCCGCGACCGGCAGCTCGGTCTCCAGGCTGAGGACCACGCTGGCGAGGCCGGGTGTCTCGCCCCGCAGCACGTAGGTGGTGTAGTCGACGCGTAGTCCCTGCAGCGCGAACGGTGCCCCGAGAGCCGCGTCGATGGCCTGCCGGCGACCGCGCGCGGCCACGTCGTCGCCGCCCACTGCATAGCCGGTGCGCGTGCTGACGCGGGCGCCCGGCCGGTTGACCCGGACCGTGACGCGCCGATACTCCTGCGGGTCGCGATCCTCGGCGGCGGCCGGCTCGAATCCGACCACGTAGTAGTCGCGCGACCGACCTCCGATGCGCTCGAGCACCGCGTCCAGTCGGCGTGCAGCCTGCGCGAACAGTTCACCGTCCGTCTCCGCGGCCAGCGTGCCGAGCGGGGAGACCCGGCTCTGGATCGCGGTGAACTGCTGGCCTCCGCGGGGCGCGAACGCCCGGATGTCCGGTTCACTCCGGTTGACGTCGAGTGCGTACACCGCGCTGTGGGACTGCGCGGCGGCGGCGGCGACGCGCTCCAGATCGCGCCCGACGTTGTCATCGTAGAACCCCTCGGAGACCAGGATCACGTCCTTGCGTCCCTCGACGAGCCGGAGTCCCCGGATCAGGTCCGCGAACGTGTCGAGAAACTGGCGCGTCTGGAAGTCGGCCCGGCTCACGACCGAGCGGGCGGCATCGCGGACGTCGAGTGCGGCGAATCCTACGGCCGGTCCGCGTTCCGTGGCGAGGCGCTGCAGGACCTGCTGCAGGATCTCCTGGTTGCCGCGGCCGATCTCGTAGGCCTCGAACTCCCGCATCGCGCCGATGCCGGTGAAGGTCATCGGATCGCGGGTTCCGGCCAGGTTCGGCAGCGCCGCGATCACCCGGCCGACGTCGCCGGTGAAGCCCACGCGCGCGCCGGGACCGGGCAACCCGTAGAGAGCTACGCGGTCTCCGGGGCGGACGCGAGTGCGCAGGAAGCGTTCCGCGGCGCGGCGGGCGACCTGCTCGTTGCGCGGCGTGATGTGCGACTGGTCGAACACGAAGACGTACAGCCGGCCGCGGGGGGCGCTCTGGTTCGTCGAGACGTCGCCGCCGATCGTGCGCCGCGCCGCATCGGCGTACGACCCGGCCGGCTCGCGCACGTGCCGGAGCAGCGCCACGGGGCGCCGGACCCCGCCTTCGATGACCTCGACCTCGTCGGCGCGAAGATCCCGGATGGGTCGGCCCTGCGCGTCGGTGACCTCGACGTCGAGGCGCGCCAGCTCGATTCCGGCCGTGAAGCGCGGCGGCCTCGGTTGCGCGGGGGCTCCGGACGCCACGGCAGCGACGGCCAGAACGGTCAGCAGGCGCAGCCGCGGGCCGGAAACGCGCATCGTCATCCTCCTTGCGTCCATTGCACGAGGACGCGTACATGGCAATGACGCAGGGGCGCGCGCGAGGTTCCACCGCATGATTCGGGTGCCGGTCCCGGCCCGATCCGGATCTACAATGCGGTAGAGGACATTCCCATGCAACGATTGATCTCCGGGCGGCGGCTGTTCGTGGGCGCGGCGCTGTGTCTGATCGCCGGGATCGGGCAGGGACACGCACAGGATCACACCCAGTACGAACCGGCCGACATCGAGTACGGACTCGGCGTGTATCTGGAGCAGTGCGCCGCGTGCCACGGCGAGGCCGGCGACGGCGTGGCCGGGGTCGATCTGCGCAGCGGCCGGCTGCGGCGCGCGGCGCTCGACCGCGAGCTGATCCAGCTCATCCGGAGCGGCATCCCCGGGACCGGCATGCTCGCCTTCGACCTCGACACGGCGGAGATGACCGGTATCGTGGCGTATCTGCGCAACATGACCTACGAGATCGACGCCGCCACCCTCGGCGACGCGGCGCGCGGCCGGGTCATCTTCGAGGGCGCGGGCGACTGCCTGAGCTGCCACCGCCTGCAGGGCCGGGGACTGCGGAACGGTCCGGACCTGACGCGGATTGGTGCCGTCCGGCCGTTGAGCGCCCTGCGGCGGTCGCTGCTCGATCCGACCGGCACGATGCGGCCCATCGACCGGCCGGTCGAGCTGGTGACGGCGGACGGCACGCGCGTCACCGGACGGCGCCTGAACGAGGACACCTACACGGTGCAGATCCTCGACGACGAGGCGCGTCTGCGGTCGTTCGACAAGGCCGATCTGCGCGAGTTCCGCGTAATCGAGCAGTCGCCGATGCCCGCCTACGGGGGGCGGCTCGATGCGGCGGAGCTGGCGGACCTGCTGGCATATCTCGTGTCCCTGAAAGGCTGAGGCAGATGATGCGACGCATGGAGACGGCGCGGCATATCGCGGTGGCGGCTGTCCTCGTGGGTGTGGCGGGGGGCGGCGCGGCGGCGCAGGACGTATCGTTCGAGCGGCTGCGCGCGGCGGCGGAGGCGCCGGCCGACTGGCTGACCTACTCGGGCGGCTACTTCAGCCAGCGCTACAGCGAGCTGGACCAGGTGACGGCCGCCAACGTGCGGGACCTGCAGCTCCAGTGGGTATACCAGACCCCGGTCTTCGGTCCGTGGCAGTCCACGCCGCTGGTGGTCGACGGCGTCATGTACCTGACGCAGCGGCCCAACGACGTGGTGGCCCTCGACGCCAGGACGGGGCGGGTGTTCTGGGTCTACAGCTACGCGACGCCGCCCGACCACCGGGCCTGTTGCGGGTCGAACAACCGCGGCGTCGCGATACTGGGCAACCGGGTGTTCATGGCCACCCTCGACGCGCACGTGGTGGCGCTCGACGCGGCGACCGGGGTCGAACTGTGGGACGTCGAGCTGGCGGACCGCCACCTGGCCTACTCGTTCACCCTGGCGCCGCTGGTCGTCGAGGACAAGGTCATCATCGGTTCCGCCGGCGGCGACCGCGGGATCCGCGGCTTCATCACGGCGCTGGACGCGGCCACCGGGGCGGAGGTGTGGCGCTTCCACACCATACCGGGGCCGGGCGAGCCGGGGCACGAGACGTGGGAGGCGTGTCCACCGGATCCGGAGACGTACTGCGACCCCGAGGCGTGGATGCACGGCGGGGCCGCGGCGTGGCTGACCGGGTCGTACGACCCGGAGCTGAACCTGATGTACTGGGGTCTGGGCAACCCGGGACCCGACTTCAACCGCGAGCAGCGGCCCGGCGACAACCTCTACTCGGATTCGGTGATCGCGCTCGACGCCGACACCGGCGAGTTGCGGTGGCACTTCCAGTTCACGCCCAACGACCCGTACGACTACGACTCGGTGCAGATCCCGGTGCTGGCCGACATCGAGCGCAACGGGGTCGAGCTGAAGGCGATGCTCTGGGCCAACCGCAACGGCTTCTACTACGTGCTGGACCGGGCGACGGGCCGGTTCCTCACCGGGCAGCCTTTCGTGACGGTGAACTGGGCGGAAGGTCTCGACGACAGCGGTCGTCCGGTCGAGACACCCCAGCCTTCCGGCGCGCCCACCTACCCTGGTGTCCAGGGGGGTACCAACTGGTACTCGCCCTCCTACAGTCCGCGGACCGACATGATGTACATCCCGGCCTGGGAGTCCTATGCGTCGGTGTTCGATGCGCAGCCGCAGGAATACGAGCCGGGGCGCTCGTTCATCGGTGGACGGCCGACGACGGCCGAGCCGGTGCCCGACGCGCCCACCGTGCCGGGGTTGACACGCGGGCCCATCAATACCTGGACTACCGCGGCGGGGAGCGGCGCCGTGGTTGCGCTCGATGCGCTGACCGGCGAGCCGCGGTGGAAGTTCGAGATGACCGACGTCACCAGCAGCGGCATCCTGACGACCGCCTCGGACCTGCTGTTCACCGGCGCCCGCTCCGGCTACTTCCAGGCGCTCGACGCGCGCACCGGCGATCTGCTGTGGAGGGTGAGTCTGGGCGGCCAGATCGTCAACGGCCCGATGACCTACGAGGTGGACGGCAGGCAGTACCTGGCGGTCATCGCCGGCAGCTCGCTGTCGACGTTCGCGCTGCGTGACTGAGGGAGCCGAGGAGCGGAGCCGAATTGGCGCGGCGCCACGGTGAACCGCGGGCTGGAGCCGTGGAAGTGGTAGCATCGTGGAGGGGAAACGAGAGACATGAACGGCGACTGGACGGGCGTGATTACGATCATCGTGGCGATCGTAGCCTCGCATGCGTGGTTCAACCGGGAGCTCCGCACGGTGCAGCGGGAAATCCACAAGGACGTGTCGGAGTTGCGAGAGCGTATGGCGAAGCTCGAGGGCGCGCTCGATGGGTTCATCGCGGGGTTTCGGCGAGGGACGGATTCCACAGAGAAACAGTGACTCGACGAGTGCTCAGCCGGCCCGGGCGCGTCGGGGGAGCTTGGCAAGCCTGCGGGAGGGTCGGAGCCGGCTTACGCGCGTCCGGTCGTCCGGTCGCTATCCCACCATGCGCTTGACGAGGAACCAGCCGGCGACGAAGGCGCCGACGCCGGCGCCGAAGAGGCGCGGGCTCGGCCCGAGCGGCCCGGCGGTGACGATCGAGACGAGCAGCAGCCACATCCCGAGGAGCTGCAGCCCGCGGCCCACGTAGTAGAGCACCCCCGGCACGGCTACTGCTCCTCCTTCCGCGCGGGGGCGGGTCGCCCCTTCGTGCGCCTCAGCTCCCGCCAGGCGTCGAGCCGGCGGGCCACTTCCTTCTCGTATCCTCGTGCGGTCGGCCGATAGTACCGGCGCCCGGCGAGCGCGGGGGGCAGACAGTCCATTCCGGTCACGCCGTCCGGGTCGTCGTGGGCGTAGGCGTACCCGCGCCCGTAGCCCTCGTCCTTCATCAGCCGGGTCGGCGCATTGCGGAGGTGGAGGGGGACCGGCTCGGCCACCTGCTCGTGCGCGTCGGCCGCAGCCTGGCTGTACGCGGCGTAGACGGCGTTGCTCTTGGGCGCGGTGGCGAGATAGGTGACGGCCTGCGCCAGCGCGGTGTTGCCTTCCGGCATGCCGATGAAGTGCACCGCTTCCTTCGCGGCGACGGCCACCGTCAGGGCGTTCGGGTCGGCGTTGCCGACGTCCTCGGAGGCGAAGCGTACGAGGCGCCGCGCGATGTACAGCGGCTCCTCGCCGGCCTCGATCATGCGCGCCAGCCAGTAGACGCCGGCGTCGGGATCGCTGTTGCGCAGCGACTTGTGGAGCGCCGAGATGAGGTTGAAGTGCTCCTCGCCCGACTTGTCGTAGAGCAGGGCGCGCTTCTGGATGGCGCGGGCCAGCAGCGTCCGGTCGATGCGTCCGGCTCCGGCCAGGGTGGCGGCCAGCTCCAGCAGGTTGAGCGCTACCCGCGCGTCTCCGCTGGCGTGGCGGGCGATGGCAGCGAGGGCGTCGTCGTCCGCGGCGATCTCCGCCGATCCGAGGCCGCGTTCGGGATCGTCGAGCGCCCGGCGCAGGATGGCGGCGGTCTCCTCCGTCGCCAGCGGCTGCAGTACGAAGACCTTCGAACGCGACAGCAGGGCCGCGTTGACCTCGAACGAGGGGTTCTCGGTGGTCGCGCCGATCAGCACGATGTCGCCCGCCTCGACGCGCGGGAGGAAGGCGTCCTGCTGCGCCTTGTTGAAGCGGTGGATCTCGTCCACGAACAGGATCGTGCGCCGTCCCATTTCGCGGCGCGCCGCTTCGGCCTCGGCCATAACCGCCCTGATCTCCTTGATGCCGGCCAGGACGGCGCTGAAGGCGATGAAGTGGGCGCGGGTCACGGTGGCTATCAGGCGGGCGATGGTGGTCTTGCCGGTGCCCGGCGGACCCCAGAGGATGATCGACTGCAGGGTGTCGCGCTCGATGGCGGCTCGCAACGGCCGGTCGGGCGCCAGCAGCTCCCGCTGGCCCACGAGCTCGTCGAAGGTCCGCGGGCGCATCCGTTCCGCGAGCGGGGCTCCGGCCGCGGGCCGTTCCGGTGCGTTCGACTCGAACAGGTGGCCCGACTTCATACGGCCATCCGTTGCCGGCGGGCTTCGTACGCGATCACGGCAGCCGCCACCCCGGCGTTGAGCGAGTCGACGCCGCCGGCCATCGGTATCGAGACGACGGCGTCCGCGGATTCGAAGACCGGGCTCTCGATGCCGGCCCCTTCGCCGCCTATCAGGATCAGCAGCGGTCGAGTCAGGTCGAGATCGTACATCGACCGGCCGCCTCGCGGCGCCGCCGCAAGAACCGTGCAGCCGGCCCGCCGCGCCCGTGCCGGCAGGTCGCTCCGCTCGCCCGCGTCCGCCACCGGCAGCCGGAAGGTGCTGCCCATGGCGCCGCGCAACGCCTTCCAGCCGAAGGGGTCGGCCGCTGTTCCGGTGACGACGACGCCGCCGGTGCCGGCCGCGTCGGCGGCCCGGACGATGGCCCCGAGATTGCCCGGGTCCTGTACGCCGACCGGCGCGACGAGGCATCCTCGGGCCGCGCAGGCGAGCACGTCATCGACCGACGGGGGACGATGACGCGCCAGCGCGACGGCGGTGGAGGGCGAGCGAAGGGGGCTGGCCGCCGCCAGCACGCCGTCCGAACCGGCCACGACGTCGATCCGGTTCGCCTCGCAGCTCGCGACGAGCGCGTCGAGGCCCGGCTCGCCGCGCCGGAGGGCCGACGTCGCGACGAGCAGGGTCTCGAGGGCAACCCCGGCGCGCCGCGCATCGGCGATCAGGCGCCGCCCGTCGAGGAGCAGATGGGTGCGGGAACGGCGGTTCGCGCGGACCGCGGATCGGAAGCGCGCGACGAGCACGTTCCGGCGGCTGGTGACGGTTTCCACGGGGGGTGCGCGGCGCGGGCCGAGCATACCAGATGTGCTAGGCTACGAAGCTGCGTTTTCTCATGAAGGCACGGCTGCTGAAACGGATCGACGACGAGCTCCAGACCTTGGAGCGCGAGCGGACTCGCGAGCTTCCCAGGGAGATCCAGCGGGCTCGGGAACTGGGCGACCTGCGCGAGAACGCGGAGTACCACGCGGCGAAGGAGCGGCAGCGGCTCGTCGAGGCCCGCATCGGCATGCTGCAGACCCGGCGCGCCGAGATTTCGCTGATGAACCTCGACCGGTTGCCGCACGATCGGGCGGCGCTCGGATCGACCGTGCTCCTGCGGGCCGCGGACGGCGCGACCGTCACCTATGAGCTCGTGATGCCCGAGGACGCCGATCCCGTAAAGCGGTGGGTGTCGACCGCGTCCCCGATCGGGAGGGCCATCGTCGGCCGGAAGGAAGGCGACGAGATCCACGTCAAGTCGCCGAGCGGGGTCCGCGAGTTCGAGCTCATCGAGCTGACGACGATCCACGATTCCTGACCGCCTGTCTGTCCGTGGCTTCCATCGACACGGTTCGCCGGTACGTCCCGCAGTTGCGGACGGCGCTCGTCCTTACCGGTACCGGCGCGGCGGGCGCCTATCATGCCGGCGTGCTGCGCGCCCTGGTCGAAGCCGGCGTCAAGATCGATCTCGTGGCCGGTCGCGGGATCGGCGCCGTGGGGGCCATGTTCGCGGCAGTGGACGGCGGTTCCCGCCTGTGGGCGCAGAGCGGGCTGTGGCGGAGCCGCGGGGTGCGCCGCATCTACCGCTGGCGGCCCACGTTGCGCGGTGCGGCGTGGATGCTTGCCGCCGCGTTCGCGACCACGCTGCTGCCGGTGGCGGCGCTGGCGCTGGCCGCCGTGGTGTTCCCGGTCGGGTACTTTCTGGTTCTGATCGGCGTCGAGGCCGGCGCGGATCTCTCGGCCGCCTATGGGGTCTGGCTCCGCGCGGTGTTCGCGCCTTCGGTGCTGCCGGTGTACCTGCCGCGGTTGGTGGTGATCGCGGTCGCTTCGCTGCTGGCGCTGCTGGCCTTCGATGCGATCGAACGCGCCCTGCGGCCCCGTGGGCTGCGGCGGTCGGCTCGCGGCGGACTGTGGTGGCGGCTGCTCGGGGCGCCGATCGATCAGGCGCAGGCCGTGGCGTGGTTCAGCGGGGGGCTGTGGCAGATCATGCATGGCTCGCGGGTACAGCGCCCCAAGGACGACGATCTGGGGCGACGCTACGCCGAGCTGCTCGAGGAGAACCTGGGCCAGCCCGGGTTTCGCGAGCTGCTGATGCTGGTCCACGACATCGACGCGCGGCGCGACGTCGCCTTCGCCCTGCTCGCCGAGCCGCACCGCGACGAGTTTCTGCAGGGACAACCCGGTCCGGACGCCGCGGCGCGGCCGCTCGAGACGGTCGACCTGACGCGCGGTGCGCAGTGGCACCCGATGGACGCGTTCGCCGCCGCGCTGTGTCTGCCGGTCGCTACCGATCCGCACCACGTGACGTTCCCGCACCAGAGCGCCTGGCAGGGGGAGACGCACCGCTTCTGCGACCGGCCGGACAGCACGGCGCGCCTGCTGGAAGAGGTGGCGCGGACCGGCGTCCAGCAGGTCATCCTGGTTTCGGCCGTACCCTCCGCCGCCGGTCCGCATGCGCTCGGCGCTGCGCGGCGCGATATCCCGGGCAAGGCGGGGGAGTATCTGCTCGGGGTCGAAACCGTTTCTCTCCGGGAGGCGATCGCGGCGCGGCGCGGGCTCTTCCAGTCCCTGTTCGAGGTCAGGCCCGCGCACAACCCGGTCGGCGCGTTCGACGTGGCCGGGTGCTACGACGAGCAGTCCGACCGGATGCAGACCCTGGCCGAGCTGATCGACCGCGGTTACGAGGACGGCTTCCGCCAGTTCGTCGACGCGGTGCTGGGGGCCAGTGGCGAGCTCATCGAGGCGCCGCCGGCCGAGCGGGCGGATTCTCCGGTGTCGTTCTCGGCCCGACTGGCGAGTCAGGACTAGTGATCGAGACTGGCGGGAGCGGCTCGACGGCAGTCGTTCAGGAGCCGTGCGAGCGAAGCTTCGCAGGCGTACGGAGACTCCTGCCCGGTGCGCGCCGCTCGCCGTGCTGCGGCTCGCGCAGGAACCGGGCGGCCAGGTCGGCCAGCCGGGTTGCGATCTCGCTGTCCTCGACCGGGTGGAATTTCGTCCGGAACGCGTCGAGCGGGACCACCGCCTTGGCCATGGCGCGATGTCCTCCCGCGCTGCCGATGTCGTTGAACCACCGTTTGACGAACTCGCCGGCGTTGCGCGAGTAGCCGAGATTGCGGACGGAGACGACGAGCCGGTCGCCGACGATGCCGGACACCACGGACCACTTGACGTCCTCGAGCTGCAGGAGGAAATCGGCGACGTACGGCACGAGGTCCTCCCGCGGCGCCTCCCCGACGTGCGCCGCGAACACCTGGTCGCGCATCTGACCCGAATGCACGCCCTGCGTCACGTGCCGCAGCCGCTCCAGCGTGATCTCGGAACCCTCCATCTTGCGGACCAGCGCCGGGTCGGCGAGGGGATAGAGATAGGTGAACGCGTCCAGGTCGCTGCGGTTCGTGTGCCGCGACAGGAACAGCGTGTCCGACTTGATGGCGTAGAGCATCGCGGTGGCGATCCGTTCCGAGATGTTCACGTCGGTGGCCCGCAGATGCTCCGTGAGGATCGTGGCGGTCGAGCCGTAGTCGGGGCGGATGTCCTTGAAGATCGTCGTGTAGCCGGAGCGTTCCGGATGATGGTCGACGACCAGGTCCACCCGTCCGAGCAGGCCCCCGAAGTAGTGCGGCTGGACGTCGACGGTAGCGATGCGGTCGAACTCGCCGAGCGACTCGGCCGTCAGGGCCTGTACCTGGATGTCGAGCAGGTTCGCCATGCGCAGGTTCTCGGGACGGGTCACCCCGTGGAACGCTCCGATGATGGCGGTGGCCTTCGTGCGGTGGAGCAGCGCGCGGAGCGCGAGTCCGCTCGCCAGCGCGTCGGGGTCGGGATCGTGGTGCAGGAGAATGAGCACCCGGTCGGCGTCGGCGAAATAGCGCTGGTACTGCTGGACCCGCGAACGGGTGAGCGCGCGGCCGAGCGCGCCCAGCAGCGACCCCTTCAGCAGCTCGCCGAGGCTCAGCGCGCTGACTTCGGGAAAGGCGGCCAGGCACTCGTCGGACCGCTTCGAGCGGCGTTCGCCGACGTCGAGCACGTAGGTCAGCACCGCGCCGGCGTCGGCCAGCGCTTCCAGAATCCCCCGTACGCTGCGCCGCCCACCGTCCTCGACGATGACGCACGTAGCCGGCGTGACGTCCATGCGGAGCCAAGTGTCGACGCGCCGCGGCTCGCCGGCCCGGGCGGGAATGCCGGCGTCGTGGAGGCGGCGAGCCAGAGCGCGGTCCTCTACCAGGAACTCGATGTCGAGGGACGGCACGAGCGCCTGGTGCAGCGTCCTGACGACCAGGGCATCCTGGCAGACCGCCACGCACCTCATGGCAACCTCGAATTATATGCCGGGTTTTCTGCGGCTGCCTGTACGGGAGGTCCCCGGGCATCGCCGAACAGCCGTCCACGCGCGCCGCGATGCGGTATCATCGCGGCCATGAAGAGGCTTGCTCTTGTCGTGGCGGTCCTGCTTCTGGCGCCTCCCGCGGGGCAGGGACAACAGCCGTTGTTCACCAGTCGGATCGATCTGGTGCACCTCGGCGTGACCGTGGTCGACAGAGACGGCAACCTGGTGACCGACCTGACGCGTGACGACTTCGAGGTGCTCGAGGACGGCCGTTCCCAGGAGGTAGGCTACTTCTCGGTCGGGCTCGCCAGCGACGTGGAGACGATTCCGCTGCACATCGGGATGCTGCTCGACATGAGCGGGAGCATGGAGCAGAACGACCGGTTCCAGAAGACCGCCGCGGTCAGGTTCCTGAACACGCTGACCTACGCGGCCGACATCACGCTGGTCGACTTCGATACCGAGGTGCGGGTGGGCCGCTACGGCCAGCAGGACTTCGGACGCCTGATCGAACGCATCCGGGGCCGTCGGCCCGAGGGCTACACGGCTCTGTACGACGCGCTGGGCGTCTACCTGGACGGTGCGTTCGAGCAGGACGGCCGCAAGGTGCTGGTGCTCTACACGGATGGGGAAGACACCCGCAGCCGTCTCTCGATCCGGGACGCGCGGGATCTGCTGCGGGCGTCGGACGTCACGGTCTATGCCATCGGCTTCCAGCGCAACCTGCGCGCCCGGGTGCGCCAGCGGCAGCGGATGCGCCTGCGCCAGTTGACGGAGCTCACCGGGGGGATCGCGTACTTCCCCCCTTCGGCCGACGCGCTCGAGGAGATCTACGCGACGATCGTCGAGGAGCTGGACGCGCGGTACTCGCTCGGATTCATCTCGACCAACACGCGCCGGGACGGGAGCTGGCGCGAGGTCGAGGTCCGGCTGCGTTCGGAACGCTCCGATCTGCGCCGCGCGAAGGTCCGCGTCCGCGAGGGGTACTACGCGCTGTGGAACGAGGCCGAGGCGGCTTCCGACTCGCGCTGGAACGAGGCCGAGGCGGCTTCCGACTCGCGCTAGCGCTCGTACGCTTCCCCCATGCCGTCCACGTATGACCGGTTCACTCTCGTCTCCGACTTCGAGCCGCGCGGCGATCAGGAACGTGCAATCGGTGAGCTGGTCGATGGACTGAACCGCGGCGACCGGCACCAGGTCCTCCTCGGCGTGACCGGTTCGGGGAAGACGTTCACGATGGCCCAGGTCGTGGCGGCGGTGAACCGCCCGACGCTGGTCATGGCCCACAACAAGACCCTGGCGGCGCAGCTCTACCAGGAGTTCAAGCGCTTCTTTCCCGACAACGCGGTCGAGTACTTCGTCAGCTATTACGACTACTACCAGCCCGAGGCCTACATGCCGGCCACGGATTCCTATATCGAGAAGGAGGCGACGATCAACGACGAGATCGACCGCCTCCGGCTGTCGGCCACCCGCGCGCTGTTCGAGCGGCGGGACGTGCTGATCGTGGCGAGCGTTTCGTGCATCTACGGGCTCGGATCTCCGGAGGCGTACTTCGGCATGCTGCTGGCCCTCGAGCGCGGCCAGCGGATCGACCGCGACGCCATCCTGCGCAAGCTCGTCGAGATCCAGTACGAGCGGAACGATCACGACTTCGCGCGCGGCGTGTTCCGGGTCCGGGGCGACATCATCGAGGTCTACCCGTCGTACGACGAGCAGGGGATCCGGATCGAGCTGTTCGGGGACGAGGTGGACGAGCTGCTGAGCTTCGATCCGCTGACGGGCCGCGCGCATCAGCGGCACGATCGCATCGCGGTCTATCCCAAATCGCACTTCGTGATGCCGCGCGAGCACACGGTCCAGGCGATCGACTCGATCAAGGCGGAGCTGGTCGAGCGCCGCACGCAGCTCGAGCAGATCGGCAAGCTGCTCGAAGCGCAGCGGCTGCACCAGCGCACCATGTTCGATCTGGAGATGATGAAGGAGATCGGCTACTGCCACGGGATCGAGAACTACTCGCGGCACCTGTCGGGCCGCGCGGCGGGGGAGCCGCCGCCGACCCTGCTGGACTATTTCCCGGACGACGCGCTGACGATCATCGACGAGAGCCACCAGACGGTGCCGCAGGTGCGGGGGATGTACCACGGCGATCGCGCGCGCAAGGACGTACTGGTCGAGTATGGCTTTCGGCTGCCGTCGGCCATCGACAACCGGCCGCTGATGTTCGACGAGTGGAAGGGGCGTGTCGGACAGGTGGTGTTCGTCTCCGCGACGCCCGGACCCTACGAGCTCGATCGCAGCGGCGGCGTGGTGGTGGAGCAGATCATCCGCCCGACCGGTCTGGTCGATCCGGAGGTCGACGTGCGACCCGTGAAGGGCCAGGTCGACGATCTGCTGCACGAGATCCGGCTGCGCGCGGAGCGCCGGGAGCGCGTGCTCGTCACCACCCTCACGAAGCGGATGGCGGAGGACCTGACGCAGTTCTACCAGGAGCTGGGGGTGCGGGTCCGCTACCTGCACTCGGACATCGACACGCTGGAGCGCGTCGAGATCCTGCGCGACCTCCGGCGCGGCGTATTCGACGTGCTGGTCGGGATCAACCTGCTGCGGGAGGGACTGGATCTGCCGGAGGTGTCGCTGGTCGCGATCCTGGACGCCGACAAGGAGGGCTTCCTGCGGTCGGCCGGGTCCCTCATCCAGACGTCGGGGCGCGCGGCGCGCAACCTCAACGGGCGGGTCGTCATGTACGCCGATACGGTCACCGACTCGATGCGGGCGGCCCTGACCGAGATGGCCCGGCGGCGCGAGCGGCAGGAGGCCTGGAACCTCGAGCACGGGATCACGCCGGCCTCGGTCAGCAGGGACATCGAAGGCGTGCTGTCGAGCGTGTACGAGCGCGACTACGTCGCCGTTCCCGCCGCGGAGCCGCCCGGCCCGACATTCCGTACGCAGGCCGAGATCGATGAACGCATCGCCGCGTTGCAGAAGGAGATGCGCGCCGCGGCCGCGAACCTCGAGTTCGAGCGGGCGGCGACCCTGCGGGATCAGGTACGGGATCTCCGCAAGCGGGAGATCGGCGTGGCCGGGGCATCCTGATGTCCTTTTCGGAACGCGGGCGGAGCACCTCATGCGTTGCTCTCGAACCGTGGAAATCGGTCGTTGACGGCGGACCCTGCCGGTGATAGAACGTGTGGACGGGCCGGCGCCGGCTCTGGCGCCGTCGAAGGGAGATTCACCATGCCGAATCTACAGATCTTCAGACGGGTGACTGTTGTCCTCTTGCTGGCGGTGGTTGCCCTGGCGGCGCAGGCGCAGGCGCAGGATTCCGAGTCCGCGTCGCTGGCCGCGGAACTGGCCGAGTTGCTGACTGCTGCCCAGATGGGCGCCATCGCGGCCCAGGACACCGAGGGTGAGGATCGTTTCGTGGCCGCGCTCTCGTTTCCCGGATCGCTCCTCGTCGTGTCGGCGCGCTACGAGGTGCCGCTGTACGTCGAGCGGAAGATCGCCGCCGGGGAGTATCGGGAGGTCTACATCGACCTGAACGCGGCATCGATACCGCAGACCAAGATACTGATCACCGACACGGGCGCCGACGGGCTGGCCGCCGGTGGCGGTTCGGTCGACATGGTCGATACCGGATCGGGCCCGGCCCGGTTCGACGGCGATGCGGACGCCGACGCCCAGTATTCCCGGATGCTGCGGGCGCTGATCGCCGAGGCGCGCTGAGCAGCGGCCCTTGGCGGTTGCCCGCGTGTTCCGGTACACTTCACGTTCGATCTAGATCGGGCGCTTGGCTCAGTGGTAGAGCATCGCCTTCACACGGCGGGGGTCAGTGGTTCGAATCCACTAGCGCCCACCACTGCTCGACTTCCTTGCGGCAGTGGTTCTGGACGGCTCCGTTTCTGATCGCGCTACAGCGGCGAGTCTGGCAGGCGCCGCTCCCCCGGCCCGTCGTAGAAGTGCTTCGACGGATCGATGGGGCGCATCGCGTCCTGACGCCGCCGCTCTTCTATGGCGTGCGCCACCAGCCCGGGCACCCGCGAGATGGTGAAGAGCATCGTGGCGGTCTCGGCGTCGAGGCCGAGGTCGCCGGCCACGGCGGCGATGGCGCCGTCGGCGTTCAGCGACAGCCTCGGCTGTCCGGTCGCGACCTGCCGCTCTCCCAACTCCTGCTCGACGGCGCGGGCGAGCTGGGTATGTCCGCCCTCGAGCTCCAACTCGAAGGCGAGCTGCATCAGACGGGCGGCGCGCGGGTCGCGGCGGTGCCGGCGGTGCCCGAATCCGGGCGGAATCCCGCTCCCGCTCCATTGATCCAGCAGCCGGCGCGCCGCGTCGTCGTACGAAACCCAGTCGCTCACCAGCGCGAGCCCGTCGTCGAGAAACCGCATGCAGCCGTCGATGCTTCCGCCGCCGCCGAGAGGCGAGCCGAGAGCCAGCATACCGGCCGCCGCCGCCGTTCGCAACGGGGCGCCGGTGCCCGCGACGTGCCGTGCGGCCAGCGTCGACGGGGGCGTTGCCCCGTGATCGAGCGATGCCACCAGCAGGGCGTCCATGACGCGGCTCACCGTGCGCGAGGCGAGCTCACCGGTCAGCAGCAGGTAGATGGCGTCCCCGAACGACAGGCGGCCCATCAGCTCGTCGAGGGGGTATCCGCGCACCAGGATCTTGTCGGGCTCGACGCGGGTTATGGCCGTCGGCCAGCGGTCGGACGGCGGCTGGTTCGGGGGCGCGGCCTGTGTCGGGGAGCTGGACATCGAGCTTCTCGCTTCGGGCTATGATGCCTCAAGGACCGCCAGATAGGGTAGATGACGGTACTCCTCGTTGTGATCGAGGCCGTAGCCGACCACGAACCGGTTGGGGATACGAAAGCCGACCAGCTCCACGGGGACCTCGGTCCGCCGGCGCTCCCGCTTGTCGAGCAGAGTCACGGTGTTGAGACTCCTGGGCCGCCCGGCGAACAGGTTGTGCCGCAGAGTGTGCAGCGTCAGGCCCGTGTCGACGATGTCTTCCACGATTACGATGTGCCGGTCACGGAGATCCGCTCCCGGACCGTGAAGCAGCCGTGGCGTGCCCGACG
Organism: Vicinamibacterales bacterium; assembly: GCA_965222905.1. Lineage (GTDB taxonomy): Bacteria > Acidobacteriota > Vicinamibacteria > Vicinamibacterales > UBA8438 > WTFV01. Next base: position 3,840,192 of record OZ244976.1, read on the forward strand.
TCGTCGTGCCCGAATCGTAGCTCTGCATCCTGACGAAATCGATGGTGACGGGCCGCGGCATCGCCCGCACCAGGTCGGCGAGAAACATGAAGCTGCCGTTGAGCACGGCGACGAAATGCGGCGTGTCGCCGGCCGGAAAGCGGCCGTCGAGGTCGACAGCGAGCTCGGCCACACGCGTGCGGATCTGCTCGGCCGTGTACAGCGGTATCGGCATGCTGGACATGGGGACGACGCAGCCGAGCGTACTACATCGGGACGGCGAGGCGAGTGCGGGCGGCCGTCGCGCGGCCGGCTGCGCGGCAGTGTTCGGGAGGTGCAACCATGAGACGATCCATCGTCGTTGCCGCCGGCGTCATGCTGCTGGTCGCGGCAGGCTCGGCGGGTTGGGCGCAGCCGGCGGCAACCCGTGGACATCCGGACATTCGCCTCTTCTTTCAGGCGATCCACGATGACGGCGACGTCGCCGACGTGGCGCTGGAGCAGATCGCGGCACGCTGGCGGAACGGCTACGCCGGGATCGTCTGGGACCTCGTGCGGTTCATGCGGCCCCCTCCCCGGCCGGTGATCCGGCCTCCGCGTTTCGGGATCGATCCGACCGATCCGGGCGCCGGCGGGCGACTGGTGCCGACGCAGCCGGAGCATCCGAGCACCCGGGTGTGGCGGCGGCTGATGCGGTTTCTCGAGCGGCAGACCGGGCAGCGCTTCCGCGGGGACATCTGGCGGGCGCACCAGTGGATCTGGGATCAGCCGTACGATCCGCATCCGGACTACGGGTTCTTCAAGGGGCAGTGGTACGCCCAGATCGATCCCCGTTTCGCCGACTTCTTCCCGCGCCGGGTGTTCTCGACCATCCGGCTGGACGAGATCGACTGGGGCGGCGTGCAGGTCAACGGCATTCCGCCTCTGGAGTATCCCGAGCATCTGGCGGCCGGCGAGGCGGATTACCTCGACGACGACCACGTCGTGTTCGGGGTCGAGGCGGGCGGAGAGACCCGCGCCTATCCGAAGCGGATCCTGGCCTGGCACGAGATGGCGCTCGACCGGCTGGGTGGCGTCGAGCTGACCATCGTCTACTGCACGCTGTGCGGCACCGTCATTCCCTACGAGAGCGTGGTCGACGGCGAGCACATCCGGTTCGGCACGAGCGGCCTGCTGTATCGATCGAACAAGTTGATGTTCGACCACGATACCCGGAGCCTCTGGAACACCTTCGAGGGCATTCCGGTGCTCGGCACGCTCGTAGGGTCCGGCCGGCGACTGACGCACCGGTCGGTGGTCACGACCACCTGGGGCGAGTGGCGCCGCATGCATCCCGACACGACCGTCCTTTCGCTGGACACCGGCCACGAACGGGACTACGGCGAGGGCGTCGCCTACCGCGCCTACTTCGCGACCGACGACCTGATGTTCGACGTCAGGGAGCGCGACGAGCGGCTCGACAACAAGGACGAGGTGCTGGTCATGCTTCTGGAGGATGCACGGGGCGAGCGCCTGCCGCTGGCCGTCTCGGCCGATTTCCTCGAGGACCATCGCCTCCACCTGGAAGAGCACGCCGGGCGCCGCCTGCTCATCGTGACGAGCCGCGAGGGAGCCAACCGCGTCTACGACGCCGGCTCGACGACCTTCCAACGGCTCATCGGAGACCTCGTCGTCGTCGATGCGGCGGGCGGCCGCTGGCAGGTGACGGAGGAAGCGCTGATCGATGCGTCGGATCCTGCGCGCCGGGTGCCGCGGGTGGCGGCCCAGCGTGCGTTCTGGTTCGGCTGGTACTCGCAGTTTCCGGAGACGCGCCTGGTCCGTTGAATGAATACGGGGGTTTTGGGTCGGCCGGGGCCGGGCGATACCCGATTTTTTTACCCGATTGGGGCGGCAGAATTGCTGGGCTCGGTCAGCGCGGCGCTCGGTGTCGTGTTGGTTACCCGCCGGCAGCGTCGGCATGGTCGTTGGCCGTGGGGGTCGGCGCGGCCCACTGCCTGAGTGTCAAACTGACGCACTGCCACACGCTGTGATCCGAATCAGGCGAGATTAAGGTGTTCCGGTGTGCCGTGTTCCCTTTGTGTGTTCGGCCTGGTCGCGCGGTTCAGTCTCGCAGGTGCACGGAGAGCTGTCGCACCTCGCGCAGTAGTCGTCACGGTCGCGTCTCCCGAACGGGAGTTGATCCCGCAACCGGCGCGCGGCCTTTTCTCGCACGGACTCTCGATCTTGGTCCCTGGCCATCGTCAAGGTCTCCCGTCGACAGTAGGCCGCATGCCGACATAAGGGCAGCCGGACCACAGCCGACTACGACAATTGTACTCTGATGCGCCAAAGGGACGGCTCAGCGCTCGATTCGAGGTAGTCCGACGATTCGCTGGCAAGACTGGTGCCGTGAGCGTCGTCGGCCGCCGTCGGTGCGCCCGCTGCTTGTCCGCCGCGCGGCGCCGGCAACGCGCGCACAGCCTCCGGTCGGTACGATCGCGTTCGCCGCTGCACTCGGGACATAGTCCGGCGGCGATGCGTTCCCGCCGCCGCTCCCGAGCATCCGCATACAGGCGGTCACCGTCCGGCGGATGCCCTTTGCGGTAGCGGTTCTGCGCGTCCGCCCAGTCGCCGCCGGCAGCGCTTGCACCGCGAGTCGGTCCGGTCGGTCCCGGCGCCGGCCGCAGTTGACGCACAGCCCGGCGAGGCGGTAGCGGTCACGTGCGCGGGGCGTGCCGGCCGGCAGGGGCCGCCGGAACGGGTTGAGGATCGTGGCATGGTCGGCCAGCCGGGACACTCCGGCCTGGCGAGTCCCGGCCGGGCACAGCGCGGATGTGGTCTCATTCCGACCTCCGGGACGAACGGCCCCGGTCCGTGAATGGTCAACGCCACGAACCGGCCGCCCTTGGCGGACGTGGACGAACGCATGCCCATGACGGCGGCCCGTTGGCGCTCTTGTAGCAATCCCAACTCGTCGATTAATGTGGAGCTCAACATTAATCGATTAATGTTGAGCGATCGGTAATGTGGAGTAACCGCCTCTTGCTCCCGCGGCGTCGAGTGCATTCCCTCCAAGACTCCACATTACGTACGTAGCATCGGGGCTGTGCCGATCCCGGCACCGCCTTCTTGGAGGTCCCGATGTTGGTCGAGCTATTCCCCAGGGTGCACCGGCGGTACACGTCGTTGGCGATCGTCGGTCCGGTCTTGGACGGTTACGGCAGATGGCTGTTGAAGCAGGGCTACTCAGCCGAGCGCCTCCGCGAGCACTACCGTGCGGCGCCACGTCTCGTCCGTGGTCTACGGCAGCGCGGCGTGCGAGCCCTTACGGTCCTGACCAGAGCGCAGTTGCGAGCCTGTGCTCCCACGGATTCACAGGAGGATCCAAATCTCGCGGTCCTGGTGCGGCAGCTGACGCGGTACTGCGAGTCCGAGTTGTCGCTATGTCCGCCGCGCGCGTTGACCCGCATTGAGCAACGAGTCGCCGTCTACAGGACCTACCTGGAGCAGGTCCGGGGGTTCGCGCCGTCGACCGTCACCCACCATGGCCGCACGGCGGGCGAGCTGCTGGCCCACATCGGCTACGAGGAGCACCCGCCGCGACTCGCCGCGGTTGGCCGCCAGGATCTCGACGCCTTCGTGCGTGCCGTCGCCCCCCGCCAGTCGCGTGCATCCCTCCAGCATGTGGTAGCCCACCTGCGAGCCTTTCTCCGGTTCCTGGCCTCGGCCGGCGAGATCCCGACCGGGCTCGACACGCAGATCGACACGCCTCGCGTGTATCGAGGCGAGAAGCTCCCACGGGCGCTGCCCTGGGACACGGTTCGGGCGCTCCTCGAGACGATCGACCGCACGAATCCGCTGGGACGCCGTGACTACGCGATCTTCCTCCTCATGGCGACCTACGGCCTGCGCGCGTGCGAGGTCGTGACGCTCACGATCGATGACGTGCAGTGGCGGGCAGAGCGGCTCCGCATCGCGCAACGAAAGACACGCGGCTCACTCTGGCTGCCGCTCACCGACGAGGTCGGGACCGCGCTGCTCGACTACCTCCGCCTTGGACGCTCCGCCCTGAGCGTGCGTCGGCAGCGCGTTCCGTTCCGAGGCGGACCCCCGCGCAGCTATCGGGAGCTGTTTCTCCGCGGCCGCACCCCGACCGGTGTCCTCAAACCGACGGCGGTCACCGAGGCCTTCCAGGCGTGGTCGAAGCGAAGCGGCCTCGCCATTCCGTTCCAGGGGCCGCACTGCGTGCGGCACTCGTATGCAGTGCATCTCTTGCGGTCGGGCCTGTCGCTCAAGACGATCGGGGACCTGCTGGGCCATCGCACCCTGGAAAGCACGTGCGTGTACCTCCGCTTGGCGGTTGACGACCTCCGCGACGTTGCCTTGTCTCTACCAGTCGTGGTCGATTGCAGTGCGCCGGGGGTGCCGTCATGACGACCTTCAGCTCCGGCTTGTCCGCCTCCATCAGCAGCTACCTGGTGCTCAAGCGAGCGCTGGGCCGGCAGTACGCCGCGGAGGAATGGGTGCTGACGCACCTGGATCGGTTCCTCGCCGCCCGGCGTGTCGATCTCGTCGCCGAGACGTTCGCCGCCTGGTGTCTCACCCTGCAGCATCTGGCCTCCGGCACGCGTCGGGCCCGCATGCGGATCGCGCGAAACCTGTGTCTGTATCGAAGACGTAGCGAGCCCGGCTGCTTCGTCCCCGACGAGCGGCTGTTTCCGCCGGTCCACCAGGCCATCCGGCCGCATATCTTCACCGACAGCGAGATCGTCCAGTTGCTGGCCACCGCCCGCACGCTGGCCCGCACCTCCAATTCGCCACTCGGTCCCGAGAACATGCGCCTCGCGATCGTGCTGCTGGCCACCACCGGGCTGCGACGCGGAGAGCTGACGCGGCTGACCGTCGGAGACTACGACCCGCCGCAGCGCACGCTGGCGATCCGGGAATCCAAGTTCCACAAGTCGCGCCTCGTCCCGGTGTCGGCGGATACCGCCCGCGAGCTCGAGCACCTGATCCAGATCCGCGGCCGACGGCGACTACCGACCGAGGCGGACAGCCCGCTCCTCTGGCACCGCAGTCCGGACAACGGCGGCTACAGCGGTGGGGGCCTCGGCGGCGCCATGCGCGCACTCTTCCGGCGGGCCGGCATCCGGACTGCGACGGGTCATCTCCCACGCACGCATGACTTCCGTCACGGATTCGCCGTCAACGCGCTCCTCCGGTGGTACCGCGCCGGACTCGACGTACAGGCGAAGCTGCCCTTCCTGGCCACCTACATGGGGCACGTCTCAATCGTCTCGACCGCCTACTACCTCCAGTTCGTCGAACCCCTCGCGGCCGCCGCCAGCGCGCGATTCGCCGACCACTGCGGCGACCTCGTCACCGGACCCACCGTCGGGGGAGGTGCGCGATGACAGCCGCCGTCCCCAATGACCTGGCGCGAGCCCTCCGGGCCTTCTTCGCCGACCACCTGCCCCGGGTGCGCGGGACCAGTCCCCACACCATCCGGAGCTATCGGGACAGCCTCGTGCTCTTGCTGCGCTTCGTCGCAACCCGGTTGCAGCGGTCCGTCATCCAACTGGACCTGGACGACCTCGGCCCCCAGCCGGTCCTCGCGTTCCTTCAGCACCTGGAGCTCGACCGGCACAACAGCGTCGCCACCCGCAACGTGCGCCTCGCCGCGATCCACGCATTCTTCCGGTACTGCGCAATGGAGCACCCCGCACGACTCGCACACTGTCAACGCGTCCTCGCCGTCCCCTTCAAGCGGACCGGCAGCCGCCCCGTGGAGTACCTCGAGCACGAGGAGATCGAAGCCATCCTCGGCGCCGTCGATCGCGGAACCGCCGACGGCCGCCGCGACTACGCGCTCCTCGCCACCATGTTCAACACCGGCGCGCGAGTCGGGGAAATCGTCGCCCTGTGCGTCGCCGACCTGCGGTTGGACGCACCCGCGCAGGTCCACCTGCACGGCAAGGGGCGGAAGCAACGGGTCTGCCCGTTGTGGCTCCAGACCGCCGACCTGCTGCGTGCCCTGCTGGCCGAACGCGAACGCGAGCTGCAGTCCGACGAGCCGGTCTTCCGCAATCACCGCGGGATGCGGCTGACACGATTCGGCGTCCGCTACTTGCTGCAGAAGTACTGCACCCGCGCGCAGGCTACGGTGCCGACCCTGCGCACCAAGCGCCTCCATCCCCACAGCATGCGGCACAGCACGGCCGTCCACCTGCTCCGGGCCGGTGTCGACATCGTCACCATCAGTCAGTGGCTCGGCCACGCCAGCGTCACGACCACGCACCGCTACGCCACCGTCGATCTCGACATGAAGCGGCAGGCGCTCGCGAAGGCCCGCCCCACCACCCGCGCCACCGCGGGGCCGGCCCTGTGGCGCACGGACTCGTCGGTGCTCGAATGGCTTGAAGCGCTCTGAGGAAGCGATCGGTAATGTGGAGTCCGGCCACCTTCGTGCCCTGGAAACGACTGCTGTCTCCGCCGCGACTTCACATTACCGATCACTCCACATTAGTCAATGATCGCCAGATCGAATCCGGACGCGTGTCCGCTCGCGTTGCCGGCACCCTCAATTTGCACTTCGCCGCCGTCAGCACGTCGTCAATGATGGCGATCTGGAGGTCCGCCAGATTGAACGGTTCGCCGGACCGCGGATGCCCGGCCGGTACGCGCAGCTTCGCCGCGGCCCACTCGACAACCGCCCGCGCATCGTTCCCGAGCGGCGGACGGTCGGGCGGCGCCCCGGCCCGGTCAAGGCGGCGCCGAGCCCGCCACGCGCGAGCCCTCGCCGCATCGTCCGCGTAGATTCGCGTGCGGCCCATGCCGGCGATCGTACAACGGCGAAGATTCGGTAAACACTTTCGCCCAATCGCCAGGAGTAAGGCGAAAGTCCGGCCGTCAGGGTCCCCCGCGGGGGCGGGGATGATCAGAAGGCTGGAATGAGGGTGCTGACGGGAACAGGTAGCACGGGAGTGCCGTCTGCGACGGTAGACACCAGCAGTCGGCTCAGCAAGTTGAGGAGAAAGCCAATAAAGGCGAGTAGAACGGCGATGGCCGCGCCCATGGCCCAATTCTTCAGACGCTCAATGCTCACCTTGACGGCGTTCAGGTCGCGCTGTGACGCCTTGAGGGCGATATCCCCCCTGAGGCGCTCGATTCCGATCAAGGCATCGTGTACACCTGGATCCAGCCGTCCATCCGCTACGGCCGAGGTCTCCGCTTCCGCGTCCGGTGCACGCTCACCGAGATCGGCGAGGATCGCATGGGCTTCGCGCTTCAATTGCTCGCGACGATCCCTGCCGTCCGTCACTAGAGCTCCTTGAAGTGCTCCAGGATCAGCTCATCGGGAATGGGCGTGCCGAGCCCGTACTTCTTGCGCGTGATGTCCCACGGCGTCCCAGGCCGATGCGTCAACGCCGAGAGTTGGATGGCGTCGAAGTCGCTGTACACGTCATGCACAAGCTCAATCGCGTCCATTTGCTGCGCGCTGAACTCGCTGGACCGATCCACGGCAGGCGCGTTGATGGCGTTGCCCCTAAAGGACTTGTACGTGTGGTAGACGCTCGGCACGACCGGGCCGTATCTCCACGCTTCGACAGGCTCGTGAATGAGGGCCAAATCGTGGAGACCCAACGCCCAACCGTGGCACAAGTAAACCAGCTTGAGCACGTGCATTGGGGTCGTTGCGATGGATCTTCGCAGCCACAGAATCTGATCAGAGACGAGCTGGGGAGGCTTCCTATGCGTGTAGTCGATCTTGGGCATTGCCAACCTCGAATGCCGTGGAGAGCGCCGGACTTTTAAGGTGTGTTCGCCCCTCCTTTTCCGTCGAACTTCTGTACGCTCAGCGTACAGAAGCCGCGGTTTTCGTGTCAAGGCCGACCGGGGGGGCGCGCTCATGATGCCGTCTCCCGGTAGGGGTTCGTCAGCGCGGCGGGGTCCAGCCCGCGAGCCTTCGCCGTCGCGTCGAACTCGGCGGCGAGCATCCGCCGGACGGCCAGCGATGCTGACTGCCGCTGCTCGTCCGTCGCCGTCTCGCTGCGCGCCGTCGCGGCCCGCGCCTCCGCCGACCGCGGTGCGTGCCGGGACGCGGCTAGGAGCTTGCGCCGCAGAACGCAGCGAAGCGGAGCTCTGAGACGCAAGGTCGTGGTGAGGATGGGATGGGCCGAAACTCCGAGCCTGCGAGGCGTTTCGGGGCGCTTATTCGGCGAACGTCAGCGGGACGTAGCCGCGGCGGGGCGTCCACTGTACCCGGCCGGCGGCCCGTGACGCCCCGGGGCGGTGGAAATAGACGAGGGCTTCGAGGAGCTGCGCCGCGGCCGGGGTCACCACCTCGCGGGCGATGGCGGCCATGTCGTCGACGCGCTCCGTTTCGACGGCTACCATCAGCACGCCCGAGACGGAGTTGGCGCTGACGACCTTCCAGCCGGGACCGCCCATGGCGGGTTGGCCCGGTCGCGGGCCGGCGGACGGGGGAGCGGGGCGTTGCAGCTTGTCGGCGCGCGGCAGCGCCGGTGCGTCCACCGCCGGCGGATCGGCGCTGAACCTGCTCACCTCCACGGCGACGGCGGCCAGTGCCGCGAGGACCAGGACGGTCGCGGTCGTGGCGGCCAACCGCGGCAGGCGGTGCGGGCGACTCGCCGGCCGGTCGGCCGGCTGCGATTCCAGCCGCGCCGGAGCGGTCATCCGACCCTTCCCGTCGCCGCGTCGCCGGCTGCCGTTTCCGGGTGCTGCCGGCCGCGATCCGGTCCGCTGGCCGAATCGGTCGCGACTGCAATATCCTGTGCGCAGCGAGAGATCGAGGAACACATGCCGGCGCGGAATGCCCCGTGCCTGCGCGAGCAAAGGAGTGCAGGAAGCATGAAACGACTGTGCGTTCTGACCGCCGTTCTGGCCGTCGCCGCATTCGGCGCCGGCGGAGCGACGGCGGCGGAGCTGGCGGCCGGCGACGTTGCGCCGCCGTTCGAGCTGCCGGGCAGCGACGGCAACACCCACACCCTGGCCCAGTACGAGGGCAGGACGGTGGTTCTGGCGTGGTTCCTCAAGGCCTTTACCGGTGGTTGAACGGCGGAGTGCAAGTCGCTGCGTGAGTCCAGCGGCCAACTGAAGCAGTTCGACATTCAGTACTTCATGATCAGCGTCGACGACGCTGTGACCAACCGGCAGTTCGCGGAATCGCTCGACGCCGACTTCCCGATCCTGAGCGATCCCGGCCGGGGCGTCGCCGACGCGTACGGCGTGATGAATTCCGCCTGGTCGTTGCCCAATCGGTGGACGTTCATCATCGGTCCCGACGGGAAAATCCTGAAGATCGACAAGCGGGTGAATCCGTCGCGGGCGGGACTGGATCTCGTAGCCGACCTCGCCGAACTCGACGTGGCCCGGAAGTAGGCGGCGCGGGCACGCGCATCGACGTGCTCGTGACGGCGGATGACGCGGAGCGTGTCGTCCGCCGTTCTTTTCTTCGGTGCGAAACGCCGTCGGCTAATTGTCGGAGTTCTCGGACTTCTCGTCGACTCGCATCTCGTCCTTGAATCCCCGGATCGCCTGGCCGAGTCCCTTGCCGAGACCGGACAGACGATTGGCGCCGAAGATGAGGACCACGATGATGAGAATGATAACCAGTTCCATCGGGCCGACCGGACCAAGCAGCGCGAGCATCAGTTCAGAGTGCATCGTATGACCTCTTTCTTCGTACCCCGATTGTAGATCGATTCCAGCGTCAATCTCACGACACGGCGGCAGTCCCTTGCGCGGGCGTGACTCGGACACCGTGCGACCTTTCGTGTTACGTTAGTGCGCCAGATGGCCGACACGCCCGGTTCCGACGTTCAGGCGGTCCAGGACGCGCAGGCCAGGTTCGACGAGTTGCGCCGCCGGGTCGGCCTGCTGCTCGGTCCGGCCCTGTTCCTGCTGGTGCTTCTCCTGCCGTTCGGCAGCCTGACCCCGGAGGGGCACCGGCTGGCCGCGGTCATGGCGCTGGTCATCGTCTTCTGGACGACCGAGGCGCTGCCACTGGCCGTCACCGCGCTGCTCGGCCCGGTACTGGCGGTCATGCTCCGGGTGGCGCCGGTGCGCGATGTCCTCGCTCCGTTCGCCAATCCGCTGATCTTCCTCTTCGTCGGCAGCTTCATCCTGGCGCAGGCGCTGTTCGTGCACCGGGTGAACGAGCGCATCGCCTACGGGGTGCTGTCCTGGCGCTTCATCGGCGCCCGCCCGACCCGCATTCTCGTGGCCTACGGCGCGCTCGCCGCGTTCCTCTCGGCGTGGATGAGCAACACCGCCACGACCGCCATGCTCGTGCCGATCGGGGCGTCGCTCGTCGTCTTCATGGAGTCCGAGGGGAAGCTGCCGAAGAACTACGGCACGGCGCTCATGCTGATGACCGCCTACGGCTGCTCCATCGGCGGCATGGCGACGCCGGTAGGGACCCCGCCCAACATCATCGCCATCGGGTTCATCGGCGAGCAGCTCGGCGTCCGCATCTCGTTCGTCGAGTGGATGCTGTTGGCCGTGCCGGTCACCGCGATCTTCATGGGGATCGTCTTCGTCTACCTGAACTGGGTCGGGCGCACCGGCGTCACGGAGATTCCCGGGGCGGAGAAGATCATCGCCGAGCGCCAGCGCGCGCTCGGTCCCTGGAAGCCGGGCGAGCGGAATGCAGTCATCGCGTTCGGGGTGACCGTGCTGCTCTGGATCGGCCCCGGCCTGCTGCCGCTGCTCCTCGGCCGCGAGCACCCCTTCGCGGTGGCGGTGCTCTCCAGCGTGCCGGAGTCGGTGGCGGCGCTGAGCGGCGCCGTCCTGCTCTTCCTGCTGCCGGTCAGCCGCACCCAGCGGTCGACCCTCACCTGGAAGCAGGCGGCGCAGATCGACTGGGGCACCATCCTGCTCTTCGGCGGGGGGCTCGCGCTCGGGACGCTGTCCGGCGCCACCGGTCTCGCGCAGGTCGTCGGCGAGGGGATCACCGGGCTGGTACCGTCCAACGGCGTGGTGCCCATCACCTTCGCCGCCACGCTGTTCACCGTGGTGCTCTCCAACACGATGTCGAATACGGCCGCCGCCAACATCGCGGTGCCGATCGTGATCTCCATCGCCGTGGCGGCCGGCGTCGATCCGATCACGCCTGCCGTCGCCGCGGCACTCGGCGCGTCGGTGGCCGTGGTGCTGCCGGTCTCGACCCCGCCGAACGCCATCGTCTACGCGTCCGGGCGCATTCCCATCACCAGCATGATCAAGTACGGCCTCCTGATGGGCGTCCTCGCCATCGTGCTCGTGCCGATCGTGACGCTGGCGATGATGAGCCTCGTCGGCCTCGGGGGCTGAAGCGCGCGCTTGCGCGATACGGCCGGGGGGCCCTATCGTGTCTCGGTACCGGACGGCGACCGGGACGGCATGGTTTCCAGACGGGAGGCAGACATGAGCAGGCAGGGCATGGCGGCGTGCGCGACGGTGGCGGCGCTGATGACGGCGCCGGCGGTGGCGGCGGCGCAGGCTCCGGAAGGGTGGACGGTCCCGCGCCTGGCGGACGGCCGCCCCGATCTCCAGGGAGTCTGGGCGAGCGACTCGGCGACGCCGCTGCAGCGGCCGGAGGAACTGGGGGACCGGGAGTTCCTCACCGACGAAGAGGTCGCGACGCTGGCCGGGCACGCCAACGATTATTCGTCCGTCGGGGGCGATGCGGTGTTCGGCGAGACGCCGTTCCGTCGGGCGCTGGGCGCCCTGGAGGAGCCGGACGAGGGTGGCGCGGCGGCGGCGCCGGCACGGCGGCGGTCGACCGGCAGCTACAACCAGTTCTGGATGAGTGGCCGCTGGTTCGAGAACCGCACCTCGCTGATCGTCGATCCGCCGAACGGACGGATGCCTCCCAGGACCCCGGAGGCGGAGGAGCGCGCCGCGCGGCAGCGGGCGGAGCGGACGTCGCCTCTGCCCGAGCTGCCGACCCTGGCCGACGAGGTGGTCCGCATCGACCCGAACATCCGCTGCATGGGCGGCGGCGTGCTGTTGAGCGGACGCGGCTACAACAGCACGTACCAGATCTTCCAGACGTCCGATCACGTTGCCATCCTGAAGGAGATGTACCACGAGACCCGATTGATCCCGATCCGTGACGCGGCGCCGGGCCGGCTCGGTCCGCCGAGCGCCGTGGGCTCCTCGCGCGCGCACTGGGAGGGCGACACGCTGGTGGTCGAGACCACCAACCTGTCGCGCGGCGCCGGCGGCTCGACGCGCGACGTGCAGGTGACGGAACGCTTCGCGCGCGTGGGACCGGACCTGCTGCAGTACGAGTACACCCTGAATGATCCCGCCACGTGGACGGAGCCCTGGACCGCGCGCATCTTCATGCGGCCGTCCCCCGGCACCGGGATGATCTACGAGTTCGCCTGCCACGAGGGGAACTACGCGATCGAGCACGCGCTGCGCAACGCGCGGTTCCTGGAGGCGCAGGGCGGACAGTAGGGTCCGCCAGCTCCCGGTGCCGCGGCTGTCCGCGCTACGGCCGCCGGCTCCTACCGCAGGGGAACGACCGGCAATACGACGTGCGACGGGTGGGCGGTCTCGTGGTGGATGGAATTGTCCGCGGCGACCGTCCGCCGGTGCCGCCCGAGCGGCTCGCCGGTGTTGGGGTTGACGTCGAAGCGCGGGAAGTTGCTGCTCGATACGTCGATCCGGATCCGGTGGCCCGCCTTGAAGCGATTCGCCGTCGGGTAGGGCCGGATCACGAATTCGTAGACCTCCCCCGGCGTCATCAACTCCGGCCGGCTCGCCGAGTTCCGGTACCGCGCCCGCAGGATGCCGTCCGTGACGTTCATGTCGAACCCGGTCGGGAAGTCCCGGCTCGGCGGGTAGACGTCCACCAGCTTGACGGTGAAATCGGTGTCGACGGCGGTCGACGACGCGTACAGGGTGACCGAGATGGGACCGACGACCTCCACCGGCTCTTGGAGCGGCTCGGTCTGGAAGACCACGACGTCGGGCCGCGTCTTCAGCGGCAGATACGGTGGCCGCGAGCCGTAGAAGCCGTTCTCGGAGCCGCCGCGCAGGCTCCTGAACTCCCGTTCCCGCTGGTCGTAGGCGCCGCGCTTCAGCACGCCCGAGAACGACCCGCCGATGGTCGGCACCGGGTGGGCCGGGTCGTAGGTGTAGGTGGTGGGCGGCACGCCGGCCGCCGGCGGAGTCGCGCCCAGTGTGCCGTCCGCGTGGAAGTAGTAGCGGGTCGGCTCGGCCTCGGGCAGCGGCCATTCCTCGGCGTCGCGCCAGTAGCCGCCGTGGTGCAGACGTCCGTTCGGGTCCCTGCTGCCGTCGCCCGTGCCCATCACGAAGAGGCGGATCGGCGGCCAGTCGTCGGCTTCGGTCGCCCGCCCCTTGAGATGGCGGTCGAACCACTGCCGGTGCAGCTCGCTCGTGAAGTCGGGAAGCGCGGCGTCCGGCCCGAAGTCGACGTCGCCGGCGTACGAGCGGGCGTTCCCGCCGTGGGTCCACGGGCCGACGAGCAGCCGTTGCGGCATCGTCTTGACGGCCGACAGGCCCAGATAGTTCTCGAACATGCTGCCGCAGTAGGGGTCGTACCAGCCGGCGACGTGCAGCATCGGCACGTCCGCCGTCCGCCCGTAGTACCGGCGCCAGCTCACGCCGATGCGGTCCCAGTGCCGGAAGTCGGCGTCCGGGTCGTCGTCGTCCCCGCGCGTCATCTGCGTGAGCACGTAATCCTCGAACTCGGGCGCGGCGGTCAGCGGACTGAGGCCGGGCCGTAGCGGCATCGCCGCGAACCAGTCGGCCACCGCCTCCGCCTCGAAGGCCGCCCGCACCACCGGGTCGGGCGAGACGCGGAGCTGGTCGAAGGCCCAGCCGAGCTGCTGGCCCAGCTCGAACGCGCCGTGGTTGCGGACCTTGTGCGCCCAGGGGCGCGAGATGCCCCCCTGGTTCAGCAGCAGCGCCCGCAGGTGCGGCGGGTTCATCTTCGCCGCATCCGCCTGCGTATGCGCGCCGTAGGAGGTGCCGAACATGCCGACGGCGCCGGAGCCGTAGGGGAGCGCCGCGGCCCACTCGACCGTGTCGTAGCCGTCGGGCGCGTCGAAGTCGTGGTACTTCGAGAACGTGCCCTCCGACTCGTAGCGCCCGCGGGTGTCCTGGAGCACCACGACGTAGCCGCGCTCGACGAAGTACAGGCTGCGTTCGACCAGTCCGCGTCCTTCCTTGCCGTACGGGGTGCGCTGCAGCAGGACGGGCAGCGGCTCCGCGACCGGCACGCCGTCGCGCGCCGGCCGGTAGACGTCGGTGGCGAGCCGGACGCCGTCGCGCATCGGGACCATGACGTCCTGCGTGAACAGCACCGCGTCGTACGTGTCGCGAGCCTGGGCCCCGGCGCCGGCTGCGAACGCCAGCAGGGCGACGACGACGAGTCCGATCCGTGATGTCTGCATTGCGGTGCTCCCGCGCCGGCCTGTTGGTGGTCAACCCCCGGTTCGCTACGGCTGCGGGCGTGGGTCGCGGAGGATGACGAGGGCTTGGGGTCTAGCGGCCGTGGTCGGGATCGCCGTAGACCCGAATGAGGATACCCTTGAGTACCCCTACATCCTCGCGGAGCACCCCTACATCCTCGCGGAGGCTGTCGATCTTGCCTTCAACCCGGTCGATCCGCTGTCCGAAATTCTTGTGGGCGTCATCGTTCTGCTTGATCTCGCGCCGGAGGAACCAGACCAGCAGACCGAGCAGCAGCGCAATCACACTGCCCAGGCCGGTCGTCACGAGTGAGAACGCCTCCGGGGTCATGAAATCCATCCTAGTGTCCTGAATCGGAAATTCTTGCACAGTAAGACTGGAGCGTTTCCAGGATCTGATCGGCCGTCTTGGTCCACACAAACGGCTTCGGATCCTCATTGTAGATGGCGAGGTAGTCGATGATCGCCTGCTCCAACTCCGCCGTGCTGCGGTGGGTGCCCCGGCGGATCTGCTTCTCGGTGAGCAGGGCGAACCAGCGCTCGACCAGGTTGAGCCACGACGCACTCGTGGGGGTGAAGTGCAGGTGAAAGCGGGGATGCCGCGCGAGCCACTGGTGGATCATCGCCGTCTTGTGGGTCCCATAGTTGTCCAGAACGACATGGATGTCCTGGTCGGCGGGCACCGCCTTGTCGATGGCGCGCAGAAACTTGATGAACTCGACCGCGCGATGCCGGCGGTG
Source organism: Vicinamibacterales bacterium (assembly GCA_965222905.1). GTDB lineage: Bacteria > Acidobacteriota > Vicinamibacteria > Vicinamibacterales > UBA8438 > WTFV01. The sequence goes on from OZ244976.1 coordinate 3,855,340, forward strand.
GCATTGCGCGAGCACTTTGCCAGTCGCCACGTTCAGGGCGGCGAACAGCGACGTGGTCCCGTGCCGCCGGTAGTCGTGCGTGCGCCGTTCCGGCAGGCCCGGGCGCATCGGCAGCACCGGTTGGGTACGGTCCAGGGCCTGCATCTGCGACTTCTCGTCGACGCACAAGACCACCGCCCGCTCGGGCGGATGCAGGTACAGGCCGACGATATCGCGCACTTTCTCGATGAACAGCGGGTCCTTCGACAACTTGAAGGTCTCGCAGCGGTGGGGTTGCAGGGCGAACGCCCGCCAGATGCGGCCGACCGTCGCCGCACTCAGCCCGCACACGCGGGCCATCGAGCGTGTACTCCAGTGTGTGGCGTCGCGGGGCATCGATTCCAGGGTGGTGGTCACGACGCGCTCCACATCCGCGTCCGACACCGTACGCGGCGTGCCGGGGCGGGCTTCATCCAGCAAGCCGTCACAACCGGATTGGAGAAACCGGCGGCGCCACTTTCCGACGGTCACCCGCGTCGTGCCCAACTCGGCGGCCACCGCCAGGTCGCTCTTCCCCGCGGCGCTGGCCAGCACGATTCGGGCGCGCAGGGCCAGCGCCTGGGCGGTCTTCGGGCGGCGCACCCAGCGTTCGAGTTCCTCCCGCTGCATGGTCCTGAGCTTGGGAATCGCACGTGTGTGGTGATTGGCCAACGTCTGCCCTCCGTGACGAGGACGACGGTAGCAGACCGCCTATCACTGATCAATAACTTTAGATTCAGGACACTAGCCCATCTTTAGCAAGATTCCCGACAATTTTGTAGATTTAGGCGATATTTCGAGGATCGCATCCCCATAACTTGTTGATTCTAAAGGATCGGGTGTTGGCGGTACTGAATGTAGTGCCATAATCGTGTGAGTTGTTGTTGCTTCTGGGGACGTGCACCCGCTATCGTGGGCGTGTGTTCATTCGCCGCACCCAAACCCGGCGGACCGCCGACGGACAGCCCTACTTCTCGCATCGCCTCGTCCACTCCGAGCGCATCGGCAACGCCGTCCGCCAGCGCACCCTGCTCAATCTCGGACGCCACTTCGACATTCCCCAGGCGCAATGGCCGCTGGTCTGCTCCCGCAGCGACGACATCCTGGCCGGCCAGACGCCCCTGGTGGCCGATTGCCCGGCCGCCGTCGAACGCGAAGCGCAGCGCATAGCCGCACAGTTGGTCGCCCGCGGCACACCGGTGCAGGGACCGGCAGCCGGGCCGACAGACGTGCAGCCGGTCGACGTCGACTCGTTGCGCCTGGTCCGCCCCCGCAGCGTCGGCGTCGAGCAGGTCGGCCTGTGGGCCCTGGAGCAATTGGGCCTGCCGGCCCTGCTGACCGAGTTGGGCGTCAACGGCGCGTTGCGCACCGCGGCGACCGGCGCCGTCGTCGGACGCCTGGCCCAGCCGGCCTCGGAGCGCGCCACGCACCGCTGGCTGCAGCAACGCAGCGGCCTCGGCGAGTTGCTCGGCGTCGACTTCGAGACCGTCAGCCCGATGCAGCTCTACCGCGCCTCGGATGCGCTGGTGAAGCACCGCGAGGCGATCGAGGCGCATCTGTTCGAGCGGGCCATGGGACTGTTCGACCTGCAGCCGACGGTGACCCTCTACGACCTGACCAACACCTATTTCGAAGGCGAGGCGGGCGCGCAGCCGCAGGCAAAGCGCGGGCACTCGAAAGAGAAGCGCAGCGACTGTCCGCTGCTGACCCTGGGCCTGATGCTCGACGCCAGCGGCTTCGTGCGCCGCTCGCAGGTCTTCGCCGGCAACGTCCGGGAACACCGCACCCTGGCCGGCATGCTGGAGGCACTCGATGCGCCGGCCGGCGCCCTGGTGGTGATGGACCGCGGCGTCGCCACCGAGGCCGCCATCGGGTGGCTGCGCGACAACCGCTACCGCTATCTGGTCGTCAGCCGTGAACGCCACCGGCAGTTCGACGCCGAGGCCGCCGTGGCGGTCCGCACGCAGTCGAACCACACCGTGCATCTGCACAAGGTCGTCTCGACCGACCCCGGCGAGGTCCGCCTGTACTGCTACTCCGAAGAGCGGGCCCACAAGGAGCGGGCCATCGTTGAGCGGGCCGCCGCCCGCTTCGAGGCCGCGCTGACCACGCTCAACGAGGGGCTGGCGCGCCCCCGCGCCCACAAGCGCCTCGGACAGGTCTGGCAGCGCATTGGGCGACTGAGAGCCAAGCATACCCGCGTCGCCAAGCACTACCAGATCGAGGTCACCCCCGACCAGACCGGCGAGAAGGCCGCCGCCGTCACCTGGACCCGTCGCCCCCAGGACGGCTCGATGGCCACCCATCCGGGCGTCTACTGCCTGCGCAGCAGCGAGACCGACTGGGACGAAGACGCCTTGTGGCGCACCTACACCACCCTCACCGACGTCGAAGCCGTCTTCCGCGCACTGAAGTCCGAACTCGGCCTGCGCCCCATCTACCACCACAAGCCGCAGCGGGCCGATGGCCACCTGTTCATCACCGTCATCGCCTACCAGCTCGTGCAGGTCATCCGCACCCGGCTGCGAGCCCACGGCGAACACGCCAGTTGGACCACCCTGCGCCGCATCCTCGAAGGCCAGCAGCGCGTCACCGCCACCTTCCGGCGCCCCGACGGGCGCACCCTGCACGTGCGCACCGCCACGCAGGCCGAACCCGAACAGCGGGCCATCTACGACGCGCTCGGCGTCGACCCGCAACCGGGAGGCGTCCGCAAGACAACCATCTGACCGACCCATTTCCCGGTTTGCGCAGGTTTGTAGTGCCACTCGAGCGCTTTTGTCGCTGTAAGTTGCTGATTCCGCGTTGCTTAGTACTGCGGCTGTTAAACTTGGGCTACGGCTCGAAGATCACGGTGCCGGGGGCCGGCTTCCTGCTCAACAACGAGATGGGCGACTTCAACGCCGCGCCCGGACTGACCACCGCCGCCGGGCTGATCGGCACGCCGCCCAACCTGGCCGAGCCGGGCAAGCGCATGCTGTCGAGCATGACGCCGACCATCGTCGCGAAGGACGGCCGCCTCGTCATGGTGACCGGGAGTCCCGGCGGGCGGACCATCATCAACACGGTGCTGCACACGATCCTGAACGTCGTCGACTTCGGGATGAACGTGCAGGAGGCGGTCGACGCGCCCCGTTTCCACCACCAGTGGCTGCCCGACGAGCTGCGCTACGAGCGGCGCGGCCTGTCGCCCGACACCCTGGCGCTGCTGGAGGCGCGCGGTCACGCCCTTGCCGCTCGCGCGAGCCAGGGCGCGGCGCACGCGATCGTCTTCGACGCCGAGGCGGACGTGCTGGAAGGAGCGGCCGACCCGCGCCGCGCCGATGCCGAGGCGGCCGGATACTGAGGGCGCCGCATTACTCGCCGCCGATCCGTGTAACCCCCGTCAATAGTGGTAGCGGGCTTGGAGAAAGTGTACGCGGTCGGCCTCGACCGTGTAGACCAGTCGGTGTTCCTGGTTTATGTGCCGGGACCACTTGCCCGCGAGTGGTCCGCGGAGCGCTTCGGGCTTGCCCGGTCCCCGGAACGGATCCCGCAAGGTGGCTGCCATGAGCGAGAGTGTTCGCATTGCCAGACGGCGGTCGGTCCGCGTCCAGTACTCAAGATCCTGCAAGAAGTTGGGGTCCATCACGGCTACCCGCGCCGTCCGGCTATTCATCGCGGATCGGGAGTCCGAAGCGTTCGCCGAGCTCCTCGACGGAGAGCGACTCGCCCTCGCCGGCGGCTGCGCGGTCGCTGGCTTCCAGCAGGCGTCGCGCGTTCTCCGGGGAGCACAGGAGGTAGGCCGTTTCGAGGTCGTCAAGAATGCGTGCGAGTCGGGAGCGCTCGTCGTCCTCGATTTCCTTCGCCGGGTACGCCGCCGTCTCGAGCCAGTCGGCGAGTTCCGCGGCTGCGACCAGCGCAACGGGCTCCTTCCCGCGCTGGTGAATCAGTACAGGTTCCCGGCGGCCGATCGCCTGGTTCATGAGCTCGTCGAGGCGCTGACGTGCATCACTGTAGCTGGTCGCTCGTGTCATCGTGCGTGCCTCCAGGCGGGTACCAGCTTCATTCTTGCGGAACTGGTGCGACCTCTTCAACCGATCGACAGCTACCGGGCGCCGTAGATCCGCTCGTAGGCGGCGTAGTTCGCCAGCACCCCGCGCGCGAAGTTGCGCGTCTCCGTGTAGGGAATGCTGTCGACGAAGAAGTCGTCGCGCAGACCGCGCGCCGCGGCCCACCACTCGCCGGCGCGGTCCTCGCCCGCATTGTAGGACGCAATCACCGGCAGCCGGGCCCCGTCGAACAGCTCCAGCAGGTCCGCGTTCAGGCGTGCCGCGATGGCGATGTTGACGCGGGGCTCGGCCAGCGCCGCATCGTCTGCGCCGCCGGCCAGGATGTCGCCGACCCCGGCCCGCTCGGCGAGAGCCTCGGCGGTGTAGGGCATGATCTGCAGCAGTCCGACGGCCCCGACGGCGGAGCGGGCGGCGGGGTCGAAGCGAGACTCGCTCCGCATCAGCGAAACCAGCAGCATGGGGTCGGCGCCGTGCGTGCGCGCCGATTCGAGGACGGTGTCCCAGAAGGGGCGCGGATACGCCAGCGCCAGGAAGTCGTCCGGCAGTCCGCGCGCCGGCTGGTTGAAGTACGCCGTGAAGTGGTTGAAGAGGACCCGCGCCGCACTCGCGTGATCGCCGGCCTGCGACGAGGCGCGGGCGGCGAGCAGGGCCAGGCCCCGGTCTCCCCGGCTGCGGTCCAGAAGGCGGCGCAGGTACCACGCCGCGTCGTCGATCAGCCCGGCGCGGGCCAGCGCCATGGCGGCACGGAACTCCGCCCGGTCGCGTGACGCGGGACGGAGCGCCAGGCTCGGGAAGTCGAGGGGGTCGGGAACGTCCAGGCCGGCGTCGGGCGCACTGCGGATCTCCACCAGCCGTTGCCGCGCTGTCAGGCCGTAGTAGTGGTAAGGGTAGCGCAAGGCGAGCGGCTCGAAAGCACGCGCGGCGGCTGCCCGATCGCCGCGCTGCTCGTGGGCGACGCCGAGCCAGTACTGCGCGGCCAGGGCGAGGTTCCCCCCCGGCTGCCGCTCGATGAGGCTGCGGAGGTTGGTCAGCGCACGCTCGTATCGTCCGGTTCGCACTGCCGCCACGCCGGCCCGCCAGAGAATCGCGCGCTGATCGTCGGGCGTGGGCGCGGTCGCGAACAGGCCGGGGAAGATGGCCAGGCCGCCCTCGACGTCGCCGGTCGCCACGAGGGCGGCGGCGAGCAGCACGCCGGCGCCGCGGCGCTGTTCGGACGTGGCGTCGGGGACGCGGCCCTCCCAGAGGGCGATGCCGAGCCGCCGGGCTCGCGCCATGTCACCCGTGCGCACGGCCAGCCGAAAGTCGGTCAGGCGGATGGCGGGCTCCAGGGGACTGGAGGGGAAGCGATCGTAGAACGCGGCGCAGGCGGCGACAGCGGCCTCGTTGGCCCGCTGGGCGTACAGCGTCTCGACCCGTTCCGCCGCGATGCGTTCCTGGGACGCGCGGCCGGGGAATGCCGCGGCCCATTCGTCGAGCAGCGCGAGCGCGGGCTCGAAGCGGGACGCGTTGCGCAGGCGGCGGACCAGGCCCCGGTATTCCGTCTCGGTGAACGGTGCCAGCGTCGCGCCACGGGCGCGGGCCAGCCGCCGGGCCTCGCGGCGCGCCGTGATGAACGCATCGGCGGTTCGATGACGAAGCTGCGCCGCGCGCAGGGTGGCCAGGGCGCGGGTACCGTCGCCCGCGGCTTCGAGCGCGGCGGCGAGGCCCAGGCGGGCGGCGTCGGCAGCCGCCCCCGCGCTCGTCGCGGCGAGCACCTGTTGGTAGAGCGCCGCCGCCCGGTCCGGCGCGCCGGTCGTCAGATACGCTTCCGCCAGGCGCAGAACCAGGTCCCGGTGCCGTGCGGGATCGCTGCGGGTCAGCGCGGCGAGGAGTGGTTCTGCGTCCGCCGGCGCTCCGCGGCGGGCGGCGCTCTCGACGATGGCGCGGCGCGCAAAGGTTCGCATGAAGACAGCGCGCGCGATAACCGCCTGCCAGGCCGCCTCGGCTTCCACGGCGCGACCGGTCCCGGCGAGCAGCGTGGCGCGCAGGATCGTGTGCTCCAGGGCGGGGGGCGAAGTCCGGGGCGAATTCCCGGCAGTCGCAGCGTTCCGCTCGAGGGCCGCCAGCGCGTCGGCGGGGCGGCCGGCGTGCAGGTGCGCCGCGGCGTCGGCAAAGGTCGGGGGCGGAAGCCGGAGGCCGGCCGTGGAGTCCGGTTCCTGCGCCAGGGCTGCAGCGCCGGCGAGCAGCCAGGAGAGGCAGGCGATGCCGGCGGCGCCGCGGCGTTTCATTGTCGAGTACACGGCGTTGTACCTCCTGCGGCCCGGTGCCGGAACGGTATGAGTTTCCAGTATAATACCAGGTGCTGTCTATGAGTGTTGCTAATGCAGGAGGAGCAGCCGCCTGCCAGTGGAGGGAGTAGAGCCGACGTGAAGATCACACCAGGAAAGCTTGCCGGAATGAGAGCGGTGTCCACTGGGACGGGCACGATCGCGGCCGCCGCGATGGACCAGCGCGGATCGCTGAAGAAGGCGCTGGGAAAGGCCAGCGGCAGCGACGCGACGGATGCGATGCTCAAGGAGTTCAAGTCGATCGTGACCGCGGCGCTGACCCCCCACGCCTCGGCGATCCTGCTCGATCCGCAGTGGGGCCTCGAGGCGTCGAAGCGTCGTAGTGCGAACGCCGGTCTCCTGCTCGCGTACGAGGAGAGCGGCTACGACAACACCCGCCCCGGGCGCCTGCCCGACCTGCTCCCGCACTGGTCCGTCCGCCGCCTGAAGGAAGCGGGAGCCGACTGCGTCAAGGTGCTGATCTACTACACGCCCTGCGACACGCCGGCCGTCAATCAGGAGAAGCACGCGTTCATCGAGCGCATCGGCGACGAGTGCCGCACGAACGACATCCCGTTCTTCCTGGAGTTCGTCGGCTACGACCACGAGGGCGGCGACGAGAAGGGGCCCGAGTTCGCGCAGCGCAAGCCGGACGTCGTGGCCGGGAGCATCGCCGAGTTTTCCAAGGATCGTTACGGCGTCGACGTGATGAAGGTGGAGATCCCGGTCAACATGAAGTTCGTGGAGGGGACCCGGAGCTTCCAGGGAACGAAGGCCTGCACGAAGGAGCAGGCGATTCACTCCTTCCGGCAGGCCGCCGCGGTGGCGCAGAAGCCGTTCATCTACCTCTCGGCCGGGGTGAGCAACGCGGAGTTCACCGAGTCGCTGGAGCTGGCCGCCGAGTCGGGGGTCGCGTTCGCCGGCGTCCTGTGCGGACGGGCAACCTGGAAGGAGGGCATTCCGGTGTACGCCACGCAGGGCGGCGCTGCGTTCCGCCAATGGCTCGAGACCGAGGGCGCGCGCAACATCGGCAACGTCAACAACGCGCTGCGCGGCGCGACGTCGTGGTTCGGGGCCTACGGGGTCGAGTCCGTCGAGCCGCAGCCCGCATAGGGGCGCGGCGGAGGAGGGGAGCGGGCAACGCGAGGTCGTTTGCCGGGGCGGGCGTGCGCTATCACTACCGGCCACAGGTGCTCGACGCCCTGGCGACCCATGGCGTCCGCCCGACCCCATCGACGCGTCCCGAGCTCGTGCACGAGTTCGTCAGCGATCTGTACCGCTTCGAGTTGCGGCGGCTCCGCGCGCGGCAGGTGCGCGGCGAGATCCCGAGGCAGGAGTACTCCAGCCACGTCATCGCCCTGCGCCGCCGGTACCTGCTGGTATCCGTGCCGCTGGGGCACTGGACCCGTGACGCGTATAGGGCCGACTCTCGTGGCCGGGTGTCCGGGGAAGACCGAATCAGCGCCAGCCGAAGAGGTTGCCGGTGCTGATGGCGCGCGGGCGCCACTCGCGCGGCGTCGCCGCCTCCAGCATCTCGCGGTGGGTCGGTGAGCCGTACGAGACGGTCTCGCTGTCCAGGTCGAAGTCCCGGAGGAGCTCGATGGCCGGCGCCCGCGCGTAGACGTCGACGTAGAAGTTCAGGTCGAGGAGGCCGCGGCGTCCCTCCTGCGTGCGCTCGGTCGCCGCCATCCGGCGCTTGATGCGCTCGAGCGACACCGGCAACGCACTCGCATCCACCGCCTCGACGGCGGTCTCCGCGTCCGGTTCCTGCGCCGCGGCGGCCACCGGTGCGGCGAGGCCAATCCCGAGAGCCACGGCGAAGCTGAAGAGGGTCGGTCGCATCTGTCCTCGGCCTGCGGCCAAACCCCACGCTACGACGGCGCGGGCAGGCTGTCAAGATCCCGGGTGCGGCCCGCCTCCACCGGTTCGGGGCGTCGCGCCCGGCGTGCGGCGCGCTGCCGGTAAGATCGCTCCGTGATCCTGCTGGGTGCCGCCGGTGCGCTTATCGGTCTCCTCCTCGTCCTCCTCGGTGGTCTCGTATGGCGGCTGCGGGCCGCCCGGGCCGGCCAGGACAGGGCCCGGGCGCGGCTCGCGGCGCTGCTCGAGAGCGACGCCGCGGGGCTCGCGGTCTGGGATGCCGGCGGCCGGCTCGTCGCCTGCAACGGCCGCTTTCGGGAGTTCTATCCCGAAGTGACCCTGAAGCCCGGTCTCGAGTTCGAGGATCTCGTGCGCTATACCGCGACCCGGGCCGTGGTGATCGTGCCCGAGGAAGAGATCGAAGGCTGGATCGAGGAGCGGCTTGACCGGCGAGCCGAAGCGATGACCGAGACGCGGCGCACGCCGGACGACCGCTGGGTCGAAATCCGCATGCGGCCCACCGAACAGGGGGAGACCCTGCTCGTCTACACCGACGTCACCGCCGTGCGCGCCGCGGCGACCGCCGACGCCGACAGCGCGCCCTCCGCGACCGCGCACGCGGCGGCGCTGCGCATGCTGCAGGAAGCCATGACCGTCGGTCGCGAGGCCGGATCGTTTCACCAGGCCGTCCGCGACGTGACGCGGCTGCTGGCCGAGTCGGGGGGATGGGATGCCGGCACTGCCTACCTCGCGCCGGCGGACGCCGGCGGGGCGCTGGTCTCGTCCGGCGTGTGGCACGTCGCGAACGAGCAGGTCGCGCCCCTGACGACCCGCGCCGCGATCGACGCATGCTGCGACGATCCGGACGATCAGGTGCTGCGGCGCGCCGTCTTCTCCGCCGCGACGACCTGGATCGCGAACGTGACCGTCGATCCACGGCTGTCCGACGCGCGCCGGGATGCCCTCGGCCACATCCGATCGATCTGCGCGGTGCCGATCGTGTCGGCAGGCCGGGTGGTCGCCGTGCTCGAGCTCTTCGCGGCGACTCCGACAGCCCCGGATTCGTCGCGGGAGCGGCTCATCGTCAGCACCGTCGGGCAGCTCGCCCACGTTGTCGAGCGCGAGCGGACCGCCTTCGCGCCGGAGGTGGTGCTGGACGCGGGGACTCAGCCGAGCTGACGGCCGGTGCGCGGGCTCCCGCTCTCGCGGGCGCGGACTCGATCCAGGACGGCGGCCAGGCCCACCTCGACCGGCGCGGCGCCGTCGACCATGACGTCCGCGAAACGCGCCGTCGGTTCGACGTGGCGCCGGTACATCGGCCAGACGGTCCTGTTCCATTGCCGGCGTACCGACGCCGGGCTGCGCCCCCGGGATTCACGGTCGCGCGCCACGCGCCGCGCCAGCGCCGTCGCCTCGTCGATGCGGACGAAGACCGTGGTGTCGTACAGGTCCCGCAGCGTGGGCCAGCACAGGACCAGAATGCCTTCGAGTATCAGGTAGCGCCCGGGTCGCACCGTCCACTTGGCGTCGGTGCGCCGGTGGGTGCGGAAGTCGTAGGTCGGGCGTTCGATGGCGCGTCCGGTGCGGAGCTGCCGCACGTGCGCCTCGAGCAGGGCCGCGTCGACGGCCTCCGGCGCATCGTAGTTGGCCGTGTCCAGCTCCTCTGGCGTTGCCTCCGGGCGATCCCGGTAATAGGCGTCGAGCGGCAGCACGGCCGCGTCCGGGGAACCGAGGGCGGCGGCGAGGCGTTGGGCCAGGGTCGTCTTGCCGCTACCGGAGGCGCCGGTGATCGCGATCAGATGGGGCCGCGTCATGCTGTCACGCGACGATCCACGCGGACGGTGCCGGACTGCCCTGCCGCCCGGCCCACCGATCATCGTGGAGCATCAGTATAGAATCACTCAGATGTCCGGATCGACGACGGGTGGTCCGGTTGGCGCAAACGGTAGCGAGGCGTAGCGTAGACGTCCCGGGAAACCAGACGCCGACAGGCTGTTGGGTATAGTCGCATGAAGATAAGTCTAGAAAACCTGGGCGTGCTGAAACAGGCGGAATTCGAGCTGGGAGACTTGACCGTAGTTTGCGGGAACAACAATACTGGCAAGACATATGCAACCTATGGACAGTGATCGATATAAAGTCTTCAACTTGATCGGGGTAACAGTTTGTAATTCCATTCCCCGTGAAACGCATCGGGGACCAGCGCGAGTGCGTCCATCTGTTCCTTGGTCACCGTAACGCCTGTGGGATATTCCCCGGCGTCGAGTTCGGCCCGGACCCGGAGCCCGGTGGCTGTCCGGACGTTCCCGATGCGGTCGACGATGGTCTCGTACGTCGTCAGCGGGGTGCCGCGCCAGTTCGCCGTGATGTGACAGAAGAGCCGGTGCTCGATCTTGTTCCACTTGCTGGTGCCGGGTGGAAAATGACTCACCTCGATGGTCAGTCCGGTCTCGTCGGCCAACTGTTGAAGCTCATGCTTCCAGGCGCGCAACCGATACCCGTTGCTCCCGCCCGCATCGGCCGTGATGAACAGGGTCGTGGCCTCGGGGTAGGCGCCGCAACCCATCTGATGCCACCAGTGTCGAATCGACGCCACCGCGAACGCCGGTGTGTCGTGGTCCCAGCCCACGCTCACCCAGGCTTCGTTGCGCGCCATGTCGTAGACGCCGTACGGAATCGCCTTGCCCTCGGCGTCGGTCGGGAAATCATGCACCAGCACCGCCGGCGGCGTGCCCTTCGGCTGCCATTCCCGCCCGCCGTTCTTGAAGTTCCCGACCAGCTCCTTCTTCTTCGTGTCGACCGAGATCACCGGCTGGCCGGCGGTCAGATGCTCGTCCGCGGTCTGGTTGATGTGCTCGAACTGCGCGTTGCGGTCCGGATGCGTGGCGCCTTCCTGCCGTTTGCGCGGCGATTGCAGCCGGTAGCCCAGGCGGTGCAGCAGCCGGCCCACAGTGGTCGAACTCACCCGCCACCCCTGCTCGGTCAGCGCCGCCGCCAGCTTCGCGCGACTCTTGCACGTCCAGCGCAGCGGCGAGGTCGGGTCGCCGCGCGTGAGCGGATCCACCAGCGCTTGGAGCGCGGCCTGGATGCCGGGTTGATCCTGCTGGATGCGGGGCCGTCCGCCGCCAGGGCGTCGAATGCGGTCCGTCGGCGCCTCGTCGCGGGCAATCTCCCGGCGCCCCTTGCGAATCGTCTCCCGAGCCACACCGGTGGCCGACGAAACCACCGCGTCGCCGCCGTAGCCGATGGCGAGCGACTCGGCCGCCGCCCACCGGCGGCGACTGCGCTCGTCCAACACGGGCGCGACCACGGCATACTTCGCAACCAGGGTCGCTTCCAGCTCGATGTCTCGCTTCATACCTCCAGTATGACCAGCAACCCAGCAGATGGCAAACTAGTTTCGCGCAGTGTCCTTAGCGAATACGGTATCACCCACTTGGATCTCAAGAACCACTTCCGTTCTCACGACCACGGTGGCCTTGCTGTCAGCGTCTTCTGTCTCTGGGGTCTCTGGAGTCTCTGGGGCTTCACTCGGAGCTGCGCTGCACGAACCGTCCTTCACGAGCGCTCTGACCATTCTCATGAGTTCTTCATTGGAAACTTTCGTCGTCCTACCTCTCAGACCCAACTTGAGCGTCTTGGCAACATCGCAAAACACCTTCTTCGAGGTAAGGCTAGTCTCGCCGTTGACCGCCCGACGAATCCTCTTTCTGCAGGTATCTGGTTTTTCTCTACAGAAACGTTCCATGACGGACGCCATCGAATCTATCGTTAGCGTCGTGCCGCCGCCCGGGCGGACGAAGCCCGCCTTCATGGCTTCGGTCCTGACCTTGACGGGGTCCATCGGAAGGCTGTTCCTACTGCCGAATTTCTCTACCAGACTGCTCCAGCTTCTGGCCGCCCGTCGTCGGGCGCGTCGGTCTTGGGCTCGTCCATCACAAAGCATCCCTTGATCCCCCGTATCGGACCTCCAACGTCGGATGCGCCGACTGCAGGTCTTCGCGCGCCGGCTACTCAGCCGGCATGACACGGCTCAACCGGGTCAGGGCCCGCTTGAGCGCCATGCGCGCCGCGTCGGCGCTCTGGAAGCCAACGGCGCCGGCGAGCTGCTCGAAGGTGTATTCGTGCCAGAACCGGCCGCGGATCAGTCGCTCGTCCCGCGGACTCAGCCGCGCCAGTCCCTCGCGGACTCGAGCCTTCGCCTCGAGCGCCTCGATCCGTTGAAGCGGCGACGCTCCCGGCTGGGCGACAGGCTCGGCCTTGCCGAGCGGCACGCGGAGCGGCCGGTTGCGCGCGCGACGCATCTCGTCGAGACGCCCGTTCTCGATAGCCCGCAGGAGGTAGGAGTTGACCGCGCCCCGGTATTTCGGTTCGAAAGGCCGCAAGAACGTACGACCCAGCACGTCCTGCACGAGATCGCTCGTGCTCTTGCGATAACGCGCCCATTCCGGTATGCGGCCCTTTGCCCGGCGGCGGAGCCAGGGCCTGAGCAGGGCGCACATCGCGTCGACCGCCGGTCGACTTCCGCCACGGATTCGATCCCGCAAACGCCGGAAGGAACCGTATTCCTGTCCATCCGACGCGCCGGCGCCGGGCGCCGACGACCTGGCTGGCTGCATCTCCCGCTCGCGCACGGCGACAGCTTACACGACGATGTTCGCCGGGCGCCTCGCGCCGGCGGCGTCAGAGCAATCGCAGCGCGTCGGCGAAAGCGCGCGCCTGGCCGATGCGCTCGGACGGACCGGCGGTGAGGAACGCCGCGCTGAACGCGGCTGCCCGCCCCCCGCCGGGGGGAGGGATCTGCTGTCGCCGAATACGAGCGACCAGACCTTCGCCCCCGCCGGCGGAGAACGGATGCTTCCCGGCGACCATTTCGTACAGCACCACGCCCAGGGCCCAGACGTCGTCGGCCTCGCCCGGCTGGTCGCCGCGCAGCACCTCCGGCGACAGATACCGCACGGTGCCGGCGACCGCCTGGTCGCCCGCGTCCCGCAGGCAGGCCAGCCCGGTGTCGAACAGCTTGGCGGCCCCGTTGGCGGTGAAACCGATGTTGCTCGGTTTCACGTCCCGGTGCAGGTAGCCCGCATCGTGCAGCGCCTCGAGGCCGCCGGCGACCCGGATGGCGATGGCGACCGCTTCCGGAACGGGTATCGGCCCCTCGCGGAGCCGATCCGCCAGCGTGCCCCCGACGAGGAACTCGATCACGAGAAACGGACGCCCCCGCCATGTTTCCAGCCCGTGAATCTGCGCGATCGCCGGATCCTGAATCGCGGCCATGGCGCGCGCCTCCTGCGTCAGGCGCGCCAGCAGATCCGGAGAGGATACCGTCACCGTCTTGACGGCAACCGGGCGATCGAGGACGTCGTCCCGCCCGAGGTAGGCCGTTCCCATGCCGCCGGCGCCCAGCCGCCGCTCCAGACGATACGTATCGGCCAGCCGGCAGGGAACCGGCGCAACGCGCGTGACGGCTCCGCACGCGCAGGGAGCGCTCGCATCCGGCGGTCCGAGCAACCCGCACGCGGGACACTCGGAGGCGGCCGGCGACTCGTCCGCGCTCGCGGCCTGCGTCTCCATCCGTTGCAGAGCGAGCCCCGCCGACGCCGCCAGCAATTCGATCAGCATCACGTCGAACGCGGTCGGGAGGCGGTCGTCGACGCACCGGCCAACCGCCACTATCCCGATGGTGCTCACGCCGGTGCCGGCGACCGGCACGACCACCGCCGTTCGGGTCTCGGCAACCCACTGCGCGTCGCCGGGCGGCAGCAGGCCGTAGACCGACGCCGCGTCGTCGGGATCGACCGGCATGGATTCCCTTGCGGTGTGCGCCACCTCCGCGATCACGGACGTACGCACCAGCGGCGGAATCTCCGGAGCGGTTCCCACGTAGCTGTGCGCGTACGCGTCGGCCCCGGCGGCGACCAGCAGTGACGCCGGGGCGCCGCAGGCGGCGCGCACGACGCGGACGACCACGTCGCCCACGTCCTTCGCCCGCTGCGCCAGCGCCAGCGCAGCGCCCGCCCGGGCCAGCACTCGCCCCTGCGCCAACGATTCCGGATAGACCCAGGCGTCCAGGCGGCCGATCAGGCGCCGGTGGCCGACGATCGCCGCCAGTCCCACCGTCGCCGTCCCGCCGAGCACGCCGACCCACGGATCCGCCAGAACGGCGCCGACCGTCTGTTCGGGCTGGTTCGCGATCCGCCAGCCCACGGCGACCGCCGGCGCGGCCGCGACCGCCGCAAGGGTTCTGCGGGCCAGCAACCGCCGGTACGACTTCCGGACCACCGTCCGGACGTCCAGCGCCTGCCGTGCGATCACGGCGTAGATCATCGTCGCGATGCACGCCGCCCGCATCACGCCCAGTACGATCACGGTTGGCGTCGGCACCATGTTCACGAGAAGGAACCCGGGCCTGAAGGCTTCGATCGCATCGTACACGGCCGACCCTGCCGACCAGATCAGGAACGAGCCGCCGAAGAGCACGATGCGGGCGAACTCGTCGGGCGACGCCCCGCGCGCGCGGAGGCACAGGGCCACGATCGCCGCCGTTTCGAGCGCGGTCAAGAGCGCAAACACGGCATCCGCGTAACCGTTGGGAACGACCGGTGCGACGACCCCGCGCTGCGCGAGGGCCCGCAGCGGAACGAACGCCACCGCCGCCGCGACGCCGACGAGCGCCGTGGCCGGCACCATGCGACGAGCCACCCGGTCGATCGGCGTCAGTCGGTGGACCCGCGGGAACTCGCGCGTGAACTGCCACAGGACCGCGCAACGGAGCACGAACGGGTGCACATAGATGGTGTATGCGACCTCACCGTCCGGGGACGCCCCCCAGATGAAGAACGGCAGGATGCTCCCCGCCGGTATCGACGCCATCAAGGCAAAGTAGACACCGAGCAGCCATGCCCGCGGGTCCCGCCGCCGGCTGAACAGCAATGGCGCGGCGCAGCCGGCGTAGCCGACCAGGATGACCGCCAGATACGTAGCCCCGAAACCGTGCAAGCGATGGTAGCTGTCCCATATCCAGGGAAGCACCGCCAGCGACGCCACGCACTCGCACAGCGCCACGGCAAGGAGCCAGCCGAGGGCGCGGCGGCCGCCGGATGACTCGCGGCGGGCGGACGGAACCGGCTCCGGTCGCCCGTCGGCGGACGGCGCGAAGGCGGTGGCGACCACACGCAGGTTCGCAATTCGCCGGCGCGATTCCCCCGTCGCGCGCGCGGCGCACCCGTTCCAGTCCACCTGCTGGTGCGACGCCACGGCGTCGACCACCTCGGCCAGCAAGCCCTTCCGGGTCACGAGATCCCCCTTCCCACGCAACCCCCTTCCGACGCAAGGGTGCACGACATCATTGTGAGATGAGCGTCAGGCGGCATTTGCGGCACGTCGCTCCCAGAAGTCCTCGAAGCGTCCGCTGAGGATGCAGCAGCGCAGCGCGATGATGGCGTTGGCCCCGGCGACGGTCCAGCGCATGCCGGCGCGCTTGAGCCGGTCGCCGATCTGTTTGCATCCGGCCTCGACGACGCCCGACGAGACGCACAGGCCCCTGGCGCGGAACTGCGGATAGCGCATCCGGTGGCGGTTCCCGAACAGGTAGTGAATGCACCGTCGCGCCTCGGGCGTGGTCTCGACATGGATGCGCAGCGCGGCGACGACGGCGCACAGCCGGCCGGCGTCCAGTTCGGCACGCCGGTCCCTGGCCCACCGGTCGGCCAGGTCGGTTCCGGGGCCGTAGATGGCCTTGGCGACGTCGCACAGGTGCTGCTTGGCGTGGTAGATATCAACGATCTCGATGGCGCCGGGAAAGTGCTCGGCGGCCAGGTTCCAGATCCACGCGGCGCCGTCGCCGATGACGACACGCTGGGCCGCAGAGTCGAAACCGCGCCGTATTGCCTCGCGATAGGCCCGTTGTGCGAAGGCGGCCGGCTGCGGGTCGGTGTCGCGGCTGGCCGCGCTTTCGACCGCGGCGTTGTAGCTGACCGACCCGCGGTCCCGCACGGGGCGGCCTTGTGTGTCGCGCCCTTCGGCCGTCCACACGGTGGCCAGCTTGACCTCGCGGGTCTTGGCCGAACCGTCGGGCTGCTTGCCGCGGCGGCCTTCGACCTCGGTTGGGCGCACCGGCACGCCGGTGCCGTCCAGCCCCAGGTACATCGTCGGCGCGGTCGCCGCGGCGGTCTGCTCGGTGACCGAGCGCTCGTCGTCGGCGATGTCGCGTCCGAGCGCCTCGGCACAGCGCTCGACCTGCCGGGTCTCGACATCCACCCCGGCCAGGGCGGTCAACCACTCGCTCGCCTTGGCGAAGCTGCCCTCGGCCGCCGTCAGTCCCACCAGCCGCATGATGGCCGGTGACAGCGAGCTACCTTGCAGACCCAGGGCCTGGTCGCGCGGACACACCCCGCTGCGGCAGGCGTCGCAGTGGTAGTAGGCGCGTTGCAGGGTAACCGGCCCCAACAGCGTGGTGAACGTCTTCGGGCGACGGCCGGCGTAGCGCGCCCGCCGGCCGCAGGCGCATGCTGTGGTCGAACCCGAATGGTCGGAATCGTCTGCGTTGAAGCGCTGCGCCATCCACTGCGCGGCGATGTCGAGGGCTTGGTGACGGACCGCCTGTTCGAGGGCCTCGAAGTCCGCCACCTCGGCGCACCCGGGACCGACGAGCGCATCGACTTCGGCCCCGATAGCGGCTACGAGCGCTGCGCCCCAGCCGCTTCTACGACCCGGGTCGCCGTGGCGAGCGCGCGGCGGCGAACCGTCTGCAGGAGCGTCTCGAAGTCCTGCGCATTCACGCTCCCCCGCCTGAGGAACGCGTCGACATCGGCCTCGACCGCCGACTTCAAGGCGGCGAACATCTCCTCCTTGAAGCCCCCTTTTTCGGCCGCGCCAGCGAGCGGTTCCGTCAACTGCGCCTCGGGCATGGTCGGAGTCCTCCTACCCGAGGAATCGGACGATCAGCGCTCGCTCGATACCCCCCCTACGAAAAAACCCTCACTTTCTTGTCGTGCACCCCCGACGCAACCTTGCGCCGGCGCCGCAGACGGGTCAATTCAACAACACTTTCGGGTTCACGTGATGACACATGACGAGTCGTCCCCCGGTGGAAGCCTGCGCCCCGAAGCCGGCCCGGTCGCTTCCGGTCGCCCCCCGGTCGCAGGCCGGTCGCAGCCCCGCGCCGGCACGTGTTACCCTAACGCTCCCCATGGCTACGCCGAGCACGGTGACCGACGCACCCCGCTTCGACGGCCGTCACGCCGCCGAATTGCGCGAGACCCGCATCACGCCCCACTACATCGCGCACGCGGAAGGTTCGGTGCTGATCGAGGCCGGCCTCACGCGCGTGATCTGCACCGCGAGCGTGGAGGATCGCGTGCCGCCGTTCCTGCGCGGCAAGGGAACCGGCTGGGTGACCGGGGAGTACGGCATGCTCCCGCGGTCGACCTCGACGCGCTCCACCCGCGAATCCTCGACAGGCCGGGTCGGCGGCCGCACCCAGGAGATCCAGCGTCTGATCGGACGCTCGTTGCGCGCGGTGACCAGGCTCGACGAGCTGGGCGAACGCACCGTCTGGGTCGACTGCGACGTGATCCAGGCGGACGGTGGCACGCGCACCGCGTCCATCACCGGTGGCTTCGTCGCCCTGGCCCTGGCCCTGCAGAAGCTCCGCGACACCGGCAAGATCGCACGGTTTCCGATCACGGACCACGTCGCGGCCACCAGCGTGGGAATTGTCGACGGCCGTCCGCTGGCCGATCTGGCCTACGCGGAGGACTCGCGGGCCGAGGTCGACATGAACGTCGTCAAGACCGGCGACGGCCGGTTCATCGAGGTGCAGGGTACGGCCGAGGGCGAGCCCTTCGATCGGCACGCGCTGGACGCCCTGCTGAGCCTGGCCGGCGGCGCGATCGAGCGGCTCGTCGCCATGCAGCGGGAGATCGTCGGCGGATTCCTCGCTCCGACCGCCGACTGAGCGCTCTTGTCGCGAGCCACGCGATCGTGCAGGCCCAGACCGCTCGAACGCTCGTCGTCGCCACGACGAACCGCCACAAGTTGACGGAAATCGGACGCATCCTCGACGGCCTCGACTGGGTGGTCCAACCGGTAGCGGCATACTCCCCCGGACCGGCGCCCCCTGAGACCGGCCGGACCTTTGCCGAGAACGCGCGGTTGAAGGCGCTGTACTACGGGCGGCTCGTGCCGCATCTGACGGTGGCGGACGACTCCGGCCTCGAGATCGACGGCCTCGATGGCGAACCCGGGATTCACTCGGCACGCTTCAACGGCGCGACGTATGCGGAGAAGCTCGACGCAATCTACGCGCGGTTGCGCGATCACGGCGCTGTCTCCAGCCCCGCGCGGTTCGTCTGCGCCGTAGCGGCGGCCGAGCGGGGCCGCATCGTGTTCGAAGCCGCCGGCACGATCGAAGGCCGGATCGCCGAGATGCCGGCCGGCGACGCGGGCTTCGGCTACGACCCGATCTTCTTCTATCCGCCGTACGGCTGCACGCTCGCCGAGGTCTCGGCCGACCGGAAGGCCGCGGTCAGTCATCGCGGGCGCGCGTTCCGCAAGCTACGGGACTTCATCGCCGCGCGAGCCGCGACGCGAAGCTGACCGCGGAGCCGGCGCCCGGCGATTCATGGTCCGGGCGCTACGCGGTGAGCTTCTGGGGTACGGCTACCGCCCCGACACCGGTCTCACGCTTCGGGAGGACGATGGTGAAGACGGAGCCTCCGCCGGCCCGATGCGCCGCCTCGACGGTTCCGTCGTGCAGGACGACGAGGTGCTTTACGATGGCGAGACCGAGTCCCGTCCCCCCCGGATTCCGGGCCCTGGAGTGCTCCACGCGGTAGAAACGCTCGAAGACCCGCGTCAGATCGGTGTCCGGGATGCCCGGCCCGTGATCGGAAACCCGCAGGACGACGACGTTGCCGGAATCGGCGGCCGTGGCGTCGAGCTCTATCGCGCTGCGCTCGGGCGCGTAGTGCGCGGCGTTCTCGACCAGGTTCCTGATGACGTCGCGGATCTTGACCGGGTCGACCACCATCCGCTCCGCGGCCGGCTCGATGCGCGATTGCACCCGTTGCCGCTTCGCCTGCAGCACGGGGGCCAACTCCGCGGCGACGTTCGAAAAGACCGTTGCCGTGCTGCACGAATCCGGACGCAGAACCTCCTGTCCGGCGTCGAGGCGGGCGAGGCGCAGCAGGTCCGTGACCAGCCTCTCCATGCGGGTCGTATGGCGCGCAACGATATCGAGAAACCGCTGGCGCGCAGCGATCTCCGTCTCGTCCGCCAGCGCGTCCACCGCACCGCGAATCGCCGTCAGCGGCGTTCGCAGCTCGTGGGAGACGTTGGCCACGAAGTCCTGGCGGATCTGCACTGCACGGCGATAGTCGCTCACGTCGTGCAGCACGATGACCACGCCCGGCTCGTCCTGCTCCGTGTACGGCGCGGCGCTCGCCAGGCAGACCCTGACCGGCTCGGTGCTCAGCGTGATTTCCGTCTGGCTGGACCCGCCGGCCTCGAGCGCGCGCCCGATCTGCTTCGCCACTTCCGGGTGCCGGATCAGCTCGACATAGTGGCGGTCTACGGGCGTCTCCTCGATCTGCAGCACGCGGCGTACCGCGTCGTTGGCCATCTTCACCAGGCCGCGCCCGTCCACGACGAGCACGCCCTCGGTCATGCTGGCGAGAATCGCGTCCGTCAACCGGCGGTTTCGCGACAGCTCCGCGAGACGGCGGCCGAGCTCCTGCACGGAAGCGTCGAGCGCCCGGGCCACCGTGCCGATCTCGTCATCCCCGTACGGACCGATCTGCGGCGTCAGGTCTCCCGCCGCATAGCGCCGCGCCACCGCCGCGATCACGCTGACGCGCCGGCTCATCGCCGCCGAGGTGATCCAGGCGAGGACGAGAGCCCCGGCGAGAGCCACGAGCAACCCGCCGGCCGTGCCTCGCTGCACCGACGCGATCTGGTCGTCGACCGCGGTCAGCGGCAGCGCCAGCCGGACGAACGCCACGCCGGGATGATCGACCCGCACGGCCGCATACAGCAGTTCCCGCTCCACCGTCGTGCTGTAGCGGCGGGTCACCCCGATGCCGGCCGTCCGGGCGAGCTCGATCTCGGGCCGGGCGCCGTGGTTCTCCATCGCCGCCAGCGAAGGGCCGTCTTCGGCCGTATCGCCGACGACGCGCCCGCCAGGCTCGATGATGGTCACCCGCGCGCCGAGGCTGAGCCCCAGCGAATCGGCCTCCCCGTCCAGCTCGGCGACGGTGGGAGTCGGTCCGCTCCGCGCGACGAGATCGGCCACCAGCCGCGCCTCGGCCACCAGGACCGTCGTGATCCGGTCGAGGAGCTGCCGCTCGAGCAGCCAGGCCACGAGCGCGGCGGCCAGCAGCAGGCTGAGACCCGCGATACCGAACGCAGCCAGAAACAGCCGGGTGCGGAGTCTCATGCCTGGGCTGACGGATTGGCGTCTTCCTCGACCAGCTTGTACCCGAACTGCTTCACGGTGACGATCGCGCCGGCCAGCATCGGCAGCTTCTCGCGCAGCCGGCGGATGTGGACGTCGACGGTGCGGGTCCCGCCGGTGTAGACATAGCCCCAGACGTCCGAGAGCAGGACATCCCGGGAAAGGACCCGCCCGCGATGCTCGATCAGATAGCGCAGAAGCAGAAACTCCTTCGCCGTCAGTCGGACGTCGCGACCGTCGCACGTGACGAGGTGCCGATCGGTGTCGACCGTGACGGGCCCGAAGCGGAGCAGACTCGGGGGCGGCTGCTCGCGCCGCGCCCGCCGCAGCACGGCGCCGACGCGCGCCACCAGCTCCTTCGGACTGAACGGCTTGGTGACGTAGTCGTCGCCACCCAGCTCCAGCCCGACGATACGGTCGGTCTCGTCGGTCTTGGCCGTCAGCATGATGATCGGCACGCCCGACGTCTTCGGATCGGCGCGGATGGAACGGCAGACGTCGAGCCCGTTGCGGCCCGGCAGCATCAGATCGAGCACCACCAGCGCCGGCGGACGCTCGCGGACGAGCGGCATGACCTCCGCGCCGGAGGTGAGGATCTCGGACGCGTACCCCGCCTTGCGGAGGTGGTGCGCCACCAGCTCCGCAATGTCCGGATCGTCCTCGACCACGAGCACCCGGTCCGCGCCGTCGACGGACAGGCGGTTGGCAGGCGGCGATTCCGTGTCGGGCGCTGCGATGGTCAACGGTTCAATGCTCAGCGGGATCCCTCCCTTCCTGCGCATGATGCCGGACGTCGCGGCCGGACACCATGAAGATCACCTCTTCGGCGATGTTGGTGGCGTGATCGCCTATCCGCTCCAGATGGCGGGAGATGAGGATGAGGTCGAGCGCCGGCTCGGTCGTCGCCGGGTTTTGCACCATGTAGCCCAGCAACTCGCGAAACACCTGGTCCTTGAGCCCGTCCAGCGTATCGTCGCGGTCGAGCACGTCGTAGGCCAGGTCGGTGGCGTGCCGCACGTACGCGTTCAGCGCATCCCGCAGCATGGCCTGCGCGTGCTCGGCCATGCGCGGAATGTCGATGAGCGGCTTGACCGGCGGATGCTGCAGATAGCTGAAGGTCGCCTCGGCGATGTTGACGGCAACGTCGCCGATGCGCTCCAGGTCGCTGTTGATCTTGACGCCCGACACGACGACCCGCACGTCGGTCGCCGCAGGCTGATGATCCACCAGCAGATCGTAGCAGCGCTTGTCGATCTCCATGTGCAGGCGGTTGATCGGCTCGTCGCCGCAGAGGACCCGCTCGGCAAGCCCCAGATCGCAGTCGACGAGCGCCCGCACCGCCGCCCGCACCTGCTCTTCCGCTTCACCGCCCATCGCGAGCAGCCGCGTCTTCAACTGGTTCAGTGAATCGGCGACGCGCGACACGGCACCTTGAGCCGAATCCAAGTCGCACCCCTTCGAAGACGTTGCCCCGAGCGTATCCCAGCGATGCGCGAACCGCAACACGCCGACGCCCGCCGAACCTTGGACGGCGCGGTTTACCGGGTCGTGACGAACTGGTAAATTGTGCGTAAATCGGCCCGCAGGCGTGGAAGGGTGCGAACGGCGGTCGACCGAACGGTGGCGCGCACGCACCTCAGGCCGACGCCAGTTCCTCTATCAGCAGATCCAGAACCTCGGTCACTTCGCGGGGATCGCGTACGCGATAGCGCGCGCTGGTGGGACGGTCGCCATGCTCGACGACGATCGGGACTCCGTCGCCGGCAAGCAGCTCGAACGCGTGCTCGTCGGTCTCGTCGTCACCGATGTAGGTGGCCGCCCCGGGCTCCAGCGACATGGCGGCGAGCAGCCACGCGACGGCGCTTCCCTTGTCCCAGGCCACGTCCGGACGCAGCTCGAACACCTTCTTGCCCCGCTCGCGGCGCAACTCGGGGTAGTGGCGCGCTACGGCGGCAACGACCGTTTCCACGTGAGGAGCGTCGCCCTGGCCGACGAGCCGGTAGTGGGTGGAGACGCTGTAGCGCTTGCGCTCGACGAGCGCGCCCGCGATGCTCGATAATCCGTGCCGCAGGTCGGCCTCCGCACGGTCCAGCGCCGGCAGCACGGTTCCCGCGGCCTCGTAGCGCAGGCCGCTGCCGGCCGCCCCCTCGATGTCGAGGCCATGACAGCCGGCGTAGCCGATCTCGTCGAGCTGCACGAAGTCGCGCACGACGGAGATGTCGCGGCCGCTGACGATGGTCACCGGACAGCGGGACGCCAACCGGCCGAGCCGCGCCCGCGTCGACGCGCCGAGCGTGGCCTGCTCCGGCCGATCGGCGATCGGCGTCAGGGTGCCGTCGTAGTCGAGGAACACGCCCGCGGCGCCGCGGGTGACCGCGGAGAGCCATACCCCGCGTACGTCCGGATGCAGGGCCCACGGCAACGCATGCGTGGTGCGCGCCGCGACGCGCGCCGGCCGCGGCGACGCCGGCAGACTCCTGCTGGACATGGTCCGTTGTGCGCCCGCCTACCGGCCGAGCCGCGCGGCCACCGCCTCCGCCTCGCCCCAGACCCGCAGCAGGTTTCCGCCCCACAGCCTGGCGATGTCCTCCTCGCTGTAGCCGCGCCGCACGAGCTCGACGGTGACGTTCAGCGTCTCGCTCGCGTCGTTCCAGCCCAAGATGCCGCCGCCCCCGTCGAAGTCCGAGCTGATCCCGACGTGATCGATACCGATCAGGTCGACAGCGTGGTCGATGTGGTCGACGAAATCGGCGACCGTCGCATCGGGATAGCGCTCGTCCAGCGCCTCGATCCGGCCGATGTAGTCCTCGTACGGCTCGGCTCCGAGGTCCTCGGGCTGTTGGCCCGGAATCATGCCGAAAGCGCCCCGGATGTTGCGGTACTCGGCGGCCCGCCGGGCCGCGACCTCGGACAGAAAAGCGCCGAGCGCCACCGTCTGGACCACGCCCCCGTTGTCGGCAAGCGCCCGGAGCTGCTCGTCGTCCAGGTCGCGGCGGTGCGGCATCAGGGCGTGCATGCTCGAATGCGAGGCGATGACCGGCGCCTCGGACAGTCGCACGGCGTCGAGCATGGCGGACTTCGAGATGTGGGACACGTCGACCAGCATCCCGAGGCGGTTCATCTCGGCGATGACCTGCTCCCCGAAAGCGCTCACGCCGTCATGCTCGGCCTCCGCGTCCCCCAGGGCTTCGCGCGGCGTCGCCGAGTCCGCGATGTCGTTGTGCCCACCGTGCGCCAGCGTCATGTAGCGCGCACCGAGCTCGTGGTAGGTCCCGAGCAGCGACAGGTCACGGCCGATGACGTAGCCGTTCTCGATGCCGATCGCCGCCACCAGCCTGCCGCTGTCCGCAATCCGCTCCACGTCGGCCGCGCTGTACGCGATCTCGATCTCATCCGGGTACAGCTCCTCGGCCATGCGGTGGATCGCCTCGAACTTCGTCATCGCGTCGGCCCCGGCCTGCGCCTCGTTCGCGGGCGTCCGCTCCGTCTGGCCGACGTAGACGATGAAGAAACCGGCGTCGAGTCCGCCCGCGCGCATCTTCGGCAGGTCCACCTGGAAGTCGCCGGAGACCCCGGGGTCGACGCCGCGGGTGGCGAAGCTGAGCGGGATGTCGATATGCGTGTCGAGCGCCAGCACGCGCTCGTGAATCGCGGTCGCGCGGTTCGCGAGCGCCCGCTCCGCGCGCTCTTCCGGCGTGCCGGGGGCGCACCCGCCGGCGACCGAGGCGGCCACCGCGAGCGCCAGTGATCCGTTCGCCGTCGTGGGGGCCATGGCAGACTCCTGAAAACGGATGAGCATACCACCGGCCGCGCGCCGGTGGACGGGATAAGCTGATTCAGATGGCGTCAACCCGCAATGCGCTCGGGTCCTCGATCTCCCGGTGGTTTCGCAGCGCCCCGCGCCCGAACGCGCACCGCTCGCTCTTCTCGCTGCCGCCCGGTCTCCACTATCTCAACTGCGCGTACATGGCGCCGGCCTCGAAGCGGGTCGCGGACGCCGGACGCCGACAGATCGGCCGCATCTCGATCCCGAGCAACCTGGCGACCGCCGACTTCTTCGAGCCGGCCACGCGCGTCCGCCGGCTCTTCGCCCGCCTCGTCAGCGCCCCCGATTCCGACCGCGTCGCGATCGTGCCGTCCGTCTCCTACGCGATGGCGACGGTGGCCCGGAATACGCCGCTGGCCGCCGGACAGGCGGTCGTCGTCGTGGAGGAGCAGTTCCCGAGCGCGGTCTACACTTGGCGGCGGGCCTGTCGCGCGGCCGGGGCCACGCTGCGCACCGTCGCGGCCCCGGACACGGAGGGATCGCGCGGCGAAGCGTGGAACGAGGCGCTGCTGGACGCTATCGACGAGCGGACGGCGGCGGTGGTGCTGCCGCCGCTGCACTGGACCGACGGCCTGCGGTTCGACCTCGACGCCATCGGCGAGCGGGCGCGCGGCGCCGGGGCCCGGCTGATCGTCGACGGGACCCAGTCGGTGGGAGCGCAGCCGTTCGACGTCACGCGCACCCGTCCCGACGCGCTGATCTGTGCCGGCTACAAGTGGCTGACGGGTCCCTACGCAGTCGGCGTCGCGTGGTACGGCCCCGCCTTCGACGGCGGCGTGCCGCTCGAAGAGAACTGGATCACGCGCCGCGGCAGCGATCGTTTCAACGAGCTCGTCAACTACCGCGACGACTACCAGCCGGGAGCCATCCGCTACGACGTGGGCGAGCGGTCGAACTTCGTGCTGCTGCCGATGCTCGAAGCCGCGCTGGAGCAGGTCCTCGACTGGGGACCGGAGACGGTCGCGGCCCACACGCGCGAGTTGACTGCCGCGGCGGTCCCGCGACTCCGGGATCTCGGCTGCCGGACGGACGACGACCGCTGGCGCGCCAGTCACCTGTTCGGGGTCCGGCTGCCGCCCGGCGTCGACGTCCCGCGGCTGGGACGCGACCTCGCGGCGCGCCGGGTGTCGGTGTCGCTGCGCGGCGGCGCCGTCCGCATCGCGCCGCACCTGTACAACGACACCGGAGACATCGATGCGCTGGTGGACGTCGTGGCGGGCGCGGTGCGCGCCTGACCCGCCTGGTGCCCACCCACACGGCGCCGGCACGCTGATTGCTTCTATCGTCCTCAGGAAACACCGGCATGACACACGGGATGTTCACGCAGAGTGATGCCGGTACGGCCGGATCGGAACCGAAGCGGGTATCCTGAACGCGGCAGCCGCAGGGCCCGAACAGAGGGAAGGCATCGAGACAGGTGGCCACGAAGAAACCCGACGAGAGCGACATCGGATTCGTCGCGCCGTCCGACCTCGGCTTCGACGTTTCGAATCCGCGATTCCTGGACGAAGGGTTCACAACGGAGCAACAGGTTCTCGAATACCTCGTGGGCGCCGTGGACGTCGACGAGCTGTTGCAGTCGATTCGATCCGCCGGGTATGTCGACTTCGAACCGCTGATCGTGGAGCGTGAAAGCAGGATCGTCCTGGAAGGAAACCGGCGACTCGCCGCGTTGCGGTTGTTGAGCGACGACGCGCTCCGAAACAGGTTGAAGGTCCGACTCCCGGACGTACCCGACCCGAAGCCTCTTCCAGACAGGATCCGCGTCAAGTGGGTCGACAATCGGACCGAAGCGCGCGCATTCATCGGCTTCAAGCACATCAACGGACCGTTCAAGTGGGACGCGCTGGCCAAGGCGAAGTTCGCGGCGGAGTGGTTCGAGGACGGCGGAGACGTGGTCACGATCAGCCGCACCCTTGGGGACAACCACAACACCGTGAGACGACTCGTCAACGGCTGGTACGCATTGAAGCAGGCAAGCGACGACGGTTTCGATCGCGAGGACCGCTCCAAGGCGCGCTTCGCGTTCTCCCACCTGTACACGGCACTGACCCGCGCCTCCGTGCGGGAGTTCCTGGGTCTGACCCCCGAAGACCTTTCCGCGCCGCCGAAGCCGGACCCTGTTCCCGCAGAGAACACCGACAACCTGCGCAAGCTGATGTCGTGGCTCTACGGCCAGGAGCGGCGGGGTGAGCCCACCCTCGTTCAGAGCCAGAACCCGAATCTGAACCAGCTCTGCGAAGTGCTCGGACACCCCGAAGCACAACAGATGCTTCTGGCCAAACGGGATCTGCGGGTGGCCTACGAGCGTGTCGAACCTCCGTCGTCGCGGTTCGCGGATGCCCTGATGAAGGCGGCGAGGCAGTCCGAGGAGGCGATGGCGGCCTCAGGATCCTATGACGGCGATCCCACGCTGCTGCGGGTTGCGACGAACCTGAAGGAGACGACGCATGGCCTGGTCGTCGTCATGCAGGAAAAGTCGCGCAAGAAGGACGAGTGACTGGTGAACGCGTTCGTCGCCCCACCGGCACCGAACGGCACGCGCAGCGCCAACGCGGACTGGATGGAGTTGCAGGCCATCCGTTCGACCAGAGGGAGATCCACGGTTGGGGATCTCCTTGGGGTCATCGACCACATTGAGGACGACGCGGCGAATGTTCGTCCGTTCGACGAAGAGACGAGCGAAGTGCTCGACGAATCGATACTCGAGACGCACCGGAATCGACCCGTGGAGGCCGCGTTCGGCGAGCTTCAATACAGAGAGCGGGTTCTTGGCGAAGCATACCCCTTCGCCGTCGACACCCATCGGCTCGGCCTTGCTCGGGTTGCCGACGTCACGGCCGTTCCGGGACGCTCCGTCTACCTGTTCTGCCTTCTCGCTTCGGCCATGCGCGAGAACAGAATTCAACCCCCTGGGCTGATCCGCGCCGCGACGTCGGAAATCGCCAACATGTTTCAAGTCTGCGCGTGCCTTGCAGCGGGCGGTTACACCGCGGGCGAGGTCGTGTCGTTCGGATTTCCGCGCCCGACGGGCACTGCTTTTCTGCCTGCACTGCGCGCTACGTACGAGCGGTTCGGAGCCGGAACCGTGAAACAGAGTGTCCCGCCAGGATTTCCGGTTGCGACGAAAGACGACGGGATTGACGTCATCGCGTGGAGGGATCACCCCGACCGCATGCCGGGAAAACTGTATCTGCTCGGCCAGTGCGCGTCCGGTGTCGACTGGAGAACCAAGTCCGTCGTGGACCGCATCGAACCGTTTCACGGCTGGTTCAGTGAACTGCCTGCAAGACACTGCCTGCCGTCGATGTTCATCCCTTTCACCCTGCATCGCGACCTACCCGACGATCCAGCGACGACATTTGACGAGATGCTGGCGAACAGGTTCCTGCGCGACGAAATGCGATATGGAATCGTGTTCGACCGGCTACGGGTCGCACACTTCGCCGGCGTCTGCCTGAAGACGAACCCCGGCGCGCCTTCTCCCGTCGACGGCCACGATCGGTTCGATCGAGTCCAGGCGTGGGTGGACACCACCCTGAAGATCCCGGGGCTGGTGGAATCGGCATGAGACACCCGCTGCATTCCCTCTGTCCGTACTTCGCGATGTTCCCGGAGGACTTCGTCGCCAGGCAGATTTACGCCTACACGAAGCGCGGCGACACCGTCTTCGACCCGTTCAGCGGTCGAGGCACGACGGTGTTCGAGAGCCTGTTGAACGGACGTCCCGCAGCCGGCGTGGACACCAATCCCGTCGCCGCCTGCATCTCGGGCGCCAAGGCGGACACTCCGACCCTCGTCGCCGTACACAGGAGACTGCGGCTTCTTGAGGATTCGCAGCGGGAAGCGCCACGCTACGAGACGCCCTCCGGCGAGTTTTTCAGCGCCTGCTTCCACGCGCGAACCCTCCAACAGCTTCTCTTTCTGCGCACGCACCTCAACTGGCGGACCTCTCGGGTCGACCGCTTTTTGGCAGCCGTCGTACTCGGTTGTCTTCACGGTGAATCTCACAAGTCCCGGAACTGTCTGAGCAACCGCATGCCGCGGACGATCAGCACGAAGCCCGACTACTCGGTTCGCTGGTGGACGGCGAGAGGCTGCACACCTCCCGATCGCGACGCGTTCTCGATCGTCCGCCGCCTGGCGCAATACAGACTCAGTGTTCCCTCGGCGCGGCTGCGCGGAGTGGTCAAGCGGCAGGACGCCCGCTGCGCGTCCAGAAGCTTCCCGCGCCTTCGAGAATCCGTGGCCCTCGTAGTCACGTCTCCGCCCTACCTCGACACCACGCACTACGCCGAGGATCAGTGGCTCCGACTCTGGTTCCTGGGAGGGCCGGAACGACCGACGTCAAGGACATTCGGCGACGATCGCCATACGAACATCGATACGTACTGGCAGTTCCTGTGCGAGGCCTGGGCGGGCTGCGCGCCAGTGCTCAGACCCGATGCCGTGATAGTGGTGCGCATCGGGGGAACCGGCCTGTACAAGCACAACCTGCTGTCTGGCCTCGAGGGCTCGCTCCAGAACGGTCTCTCGGATTTCAGAATCCGTGCGCTACACGCGGGGACCACGACGGAGATCAGAAACCGCCAGACCAACGTGTTCAGACCCGGCACTACGGCGCGGCGTTACGAGCACGACTTCGTGTTCAAGGTGTGTTGATCCGGGGGAAGCGTCAACGCCGCGCGGGCGGCCAGGGCCCCGCCACGACGCGATCGAGCGGCCCGAGCGCCGGCCGAGGGCGATAGGCCTCCCTGGTCGCCAGGTCGTAGGCGTCACCCGGCGCCAGCAGATAGAACAGGCCCCCGGAATCGAGCAGGCGCTCGTGGTCGTAGATCGCGACGTAGCTCCGGCCGATGACCTCGAACCGGTCGCCCTGCACCACGATGGCGGTGTCCTCGTCGATGCCGATGCCGAGCAGATAGGTGCGCGCGCGAACGACGTCGATGAGGTCGAACTGCCGGTTGCGCCGCAGCAGGTGCTGGTCGACACCGACGTTCCGGAGCAGCCCGAACCCTTCCTCGTGATCGCCCATCATGATGGTGTTGGTCCGCGTATCGCCGCGCACGAGGTACGAGCCCAGGATCGTCGCCCCCGCCGAGGATCCCCCGATGACGCCGCCCCGGTCGAGCACCTCCCGGAGCGCCTCGTGCACCTTCGTGTCCAGGTACGCATCGGCCAGACGCCACTGGCGCCCGCCCCCGAACCAGACGCCGCGGGCGTGACGCAACGGCTCGACGAACGTGTCCGTGCTCGCCGTGTCGCGGTCGGTGGTGTGCAAGACCGCAAGGCGGGTTGCCCCGGCCGCGCGAAACGCGTCGCCGCCCCTCCAGGTCTCGTCGTACGACTCCGCGCCGCCTGCCGTCGGGATCAGGACGATGGGCGCGTCCGGACCACCCGCGAGCTCCAGGAACCGCTCGACGATGGCCGGGTCCTGCATGTTCCCGCCCACGAGCACGAGTGCTCCGCGCGCGGGCCCGACCTGTTGCGCCCACGCCGGCGCCGCGCTGACAGCCAACGCCGCGACGAACATCCAGACCGCCGTTCTTCGCATCAGCACTCTCCCTCACCGGGAATTCGCATCAGCGGTCGCCCCCATCGGGAAACAACTCGAGGAGGGAGAGCGGGTCGACGCGCGCGTCGTTCAGGCGCACGGTCCAGTGCAGATGCGGCCCGGTGACGCGGCCGGTCGCGCCCACCTTGCCGACGGCCATGCCCTTGCGCACGCGATCGCCTTCCGTGACGTCAATCTCCGACAGGTGCGCGAAGAAGGAGTAGAGCCCCGAGCCGTGGTCGATGATCACGACGTTGCCGGAAAAGTAGAGGTCGGCGGCGAGCACCACCACGCCGTCGTTCGGCGCCTTGATCGGCGTACCCGCCCCGGCTCGGAAGTCGGCGCCGCTGTGCGGGCTGCGCGGCTGGCCATTGAAGACGCTACGGCGCCCGAAGGCGCTGTTCGCGCGACCCGGCACGGGTCGCAGAAACCCGTCGCGCCAGTATCGCGCGGCGGTCGAGACTGGGAAGAGAGCGGCCAGGTGATCCCTTTCGCGCAGGATCCGCTCCACGACCGCCGGCGGCGGATCGACGTAACGCGGCTCGACGCTCAATCTCCGGGTCGCGAACCGCTTCGGCTCGACGGCGAGCGTGTGGACGGTCTCGGCCAGCGCACCGTTCACTGCCGTGACGCGCACGGTGACCGGGTGGTCTCCCGGATCGACGTCGAGATCGATCCCGATCAGCGTCGACCAGACGTTCGCGGGTCCGGCCGGGAAGAAGCGCAGCGCGGCGCCGAACGCCGAGGCCGCAAGTGCGGCAGGCGGCTCGGACGTCCGCACGTTCAGGACGACGATCTCGCCCGGGTGCAGGGCGCGCGCCCGGTGCGTGACGTTCACGATCAGATCCGATTCGACCTGCCCGGCCGCCACGGCCGACCCGCTCGGCGGCAGGGCCGACACCGGGCACGGCAGGCCGGTCAGGATGAGCATGGTCGCGAGCAGCGAGTAGAACATCGTGATCCAGCCCCTGAAAGCCCACGGCGGTTGGTCGTTCGGCATGGCGGCAATCGTATCAGACCGCCCGAACCCCGAGCCCGTCACGCCGGCGGCGCGCCGGGAACCGGCGACTGGAACAGCGCCCTGCCGACGAAGAACGGTCCCATCTGCTGGATGAACTCCGACGTCTGCCGGGTGGCGCGCATGTCCTTGATCAGCCGCGACAGCGGGTAAAGCTCCGGCCCGATGAGGCCGATCACGAACTCGTTGTCGTCCCGGTCGAGCCCGTGGCACTCGAGCCGCACGTCGGCCGCGTAGCCCGCCTCGCCGTAGCGGCGCCCCAGCATCCCGTGCTCCATCAGGATGCGCCCCTGCTCCGCGCGGGCAAGCTGGTTGAAAGCGCCGATGCGCCGGAGCGGATACCAGACGGCCCACGGATACTCCGGACTCAGCACGTTGCGCGGCACCTTGCGCAGCAGGAAGTCCTCGAGGTCGGCCTCGCGCCCGGAGGAATACGTACGGCCGATCATGGTCATCTCCGGCCGCCGCGTCAGGCCTCTGAACGACACGCCGGTGAGCAGGCTGCGCCCCGCCGCGGCGAAACAGGCCGGATCCTCGCTCATCAGCAGGACCCCGAGGCCGCGCGGATCGTTCAGATCGGCGTAGACGGCGGCGTCGAGGCCGCTCCGCCGCACCGCGTCGATGATGCCGTCCGGCGGCGGGCAGTCGGTGAACACGTGGAGCTGCACGAACAGCCGGCGCGTCGAGGTCTGCGGCACCCCGCGGACCGGCGCCCCGTGCTCCCGCAGGTCGGGGGCGCCCTCGTCGTGACCGCCCCCGCGAGCCGCGATGCCCGGGGGCGGGCCGGCGGCCGACGGGCGTTCCGCGGCGGCAGTGGCAGTGGCCGGAATGGGTGTCGTCGGGTCGGACATCGCAGCGATTCTATCCGATGAACGTGGCCGTTGAGATCTCGCCCGCCCGGCGCCAGACCACATCGAGGCCCACTACCCGGTACCGCGCCGGTGAGCTCACCCGTTCAACTCCAGTCCTCCTCAATCGGCCTCTCCTCCAACGAGTCGCTCGAAGCGAATCTGACCGTTAGCGGGTGCGTTGATTCGCAACATGTTCTCCGGTCTGTCGTGGAGACTTCCGCTTCTCGTGCGCGTCGGCCTCTTGTCAATGCCAATATCAGTTACTCCGACAAATCGCTCCTGATAGTCTCTCTCTTCCAGAAAGTTAGGCTGTCGCCAGAAGATTCGTCCTATTTTGCGACAATAACCTACAAGGCACATGGCGCCCATCAATTGCTGTCTAATCTCTATCCCCGAACGGGACCTGGACCGTTTCGATCTAGCCCCCTTCATTTCGACATAGACTATCCAGTTTCTAGCGCGACCTGTGGCAAAAATGACGAAATCTGCCCGCTTGCGTTCTCCCCTATCTCCCCTGAACGCAGGCGGAGGAAATTTGTCGGCCTTGATTGCCAAAATATGATCGGGCACACTGCGTATCGTTACTAAATACGGAGGTTGCTCCTCAGGTTCTTCCAGAACAAGAATATTCCGGCCGTGACGATCGTTGCTGGCCAGAACCAACGTATCGTCGTTCATTAGGACAGTGATCGATATAAAGTCTTCAACTTGGTCGGGGTAACAGTTTGTAATTCCATTCCCCGTGAAACGCATCGCGGACCAGCGCGAGTGCGTCCATCTCTTCCTTGGTCACCGTAACGCCCGTGGGATACTCCCCGGCGTCGAGTTCGGCCCGGACCCGGAGCCCGGTGGCTGTCCGGACGTTCCCGATGCGGTCGACGATGGTCTCGTACGTCGTCAGCGGGGTGCCGCCAGTTCGCCGTGATGTGACAGAAGAGCCGGTGCTCGATCTTGTTCCACTTGCTGGTGCCGGGTGGAAAATGACTCACCTCGATGGTCAGTCCGGTCTCGTCGGCCAACTGTTGAAGCTCATGCTTCCAGGCGCGCAACCGATACCCGTTGCTCCCGCCCGCATCGGCCGTGATGAACAGGGTCGTGGCCTCGGGGTAGGCGCCGCAACCCATCTGATGCCACCAGTGTCGAATCGACGCCACCGCGAACGCCGGTGTGTCGTGGTCCCAGCCCACGCTCACCCAGGCTTCGTTGCGCGCCATGTCGTAGACGCCGTACGGAATCGCCTTGCCCTCGGCGTCGGTCGGGAAATCATGCACCAGCACCGCCGGCGGCGTGCCCTTCGGCTGCCATTCCCGCCCGCCGTTCTTGAAGTTCCCGACCAGCTCCTTCTTCTTCGTGTCGACCGAGACCACCGGCTGGCCGGCGGCCAGATGCTCGTCCGCGGTCTGGTTGATGTGCTCAAACTGCGCGTTGCGGTCCGGATGCGTGGCGCCTTCCTGCCGTTTGCGCGGCGATTGCAGCCGGTAGCCCAGGCGGTGCAGCAGCCGGCCCACAGTGGTCGAACTCACCCGCCACCCCTGCTCGGTCAGCGCCGCCGCCAGCTTCGCGCGACTCTTGCACGTCCAGCGCAGCGGCGAGGTCGGGTCGCCGCGCGTGAGCGGATCCACCAGCGCTTGGAGCGCGGCCTGGATGCCGGGTTGATCCTGCTGGATGCGGGGCCGTCCGCCGCCAGGGCGTCGAATGCGGTCCGTCGGCGCCTCGTCGCGGGCAATCTCCCGGCGCCCCTTGCGAATCGTCTCCCGAGCCACACCGGTAGCCGACGAAACCACCGCGTCGCCGCCGTAGCCGATGGCGAGCGACTCGGCCGCCGCCCACCGGCGGCGACTGCGCTCGTCCAACACGGGACCGACCGCCGCATACTTCGCGACAAGGGTCGCTTCCAGCTCGATGTCTCGCTTCATGCCTCCAGTATGACCAGAAAACCCACAGGTGGCAAACTAGTTTAGCGCAGTGTCCTAACTGGCCACACGCACCGGCAAATGCCTATTTTGTCGGCACCGCCGTCGAGGAAGGCGATTTCAGCTATTTTGTCGTGTTCGAAGATGGAGATGTCGGCGTCGTCGACAAGGCCCAGGTAGTCAAGAGCGACTTTACGGTCGGCAGCCGTGTTCTCGCACGTTGGAGCGACGGTAGATACCATAGCGGGACCGTTGACAAGGTCGTCGGTCGTGCGCTCCACATTCAATATGATGACGGCCGCAAGGGGTGGGTACCCTTGTCGGGAATCATCGTGCAACAGCACCCGCAGCCCGATGGCCGTGCGCGTGGTGCGCAGGGTACTTGAGAATGGTCTCGTAGCTGTCGAGAGGCGGCCCGCGCAGTTCTTGGCTGATTTCGCGGAACAGGGAACAGTTGAACATGCCAAACACGTACTACTGCAAGGAGAAGTTCAAGATCGACGCCCTTGTGGCCGAGCCGCCGAACTACACCGACTGCGGAAAGCAAGACACACCCGGTAGACGGACCCATGGGTGCGGCTCTTCTTCGTCCGACGAGCGGCGTCGATGTCCATTTGAACCCCGTGCGCGAAGGAACGCTCCACCGCCTCGCCCCGGCGGCGTTGCAGGCGACGACCCCGCCGACCGCGGACACGGACGGGCAGCCTGCGGCTCGTACTCGTGGCCTTCGAGATCCTCCGCGTGGTGTCGCATCCCGAATGGGATCGGACTCTTTGCGGCGATCGCCGCGCCTCGGTAGACCGCCTCCAACAGCCCACCGATATCGATGGCCATAGCCGTCGCCCGGCGGACGTCCGGATTGTCGAACGGCGGCCGCTGCGTGTTCCAAGCCAGGTACGCAACGTTGAACCCGGGCTTCTCGAGCACCTCCACGATCTCGGGGTGATTCCGCATGGCTTCGACGTCGGTCGGGGCCGGATGAGACATGATGTCGCAGTCCCCGACCCGAAGCCGGCGGTATCGCGCGACGGCGCTCGGGGTGATCGCGAAGACGAGTCTCTCGGTCGCCACACCACGTCCTCGGCGTTGAAGTCGGCATCGACGCCCACCGCCGCCGGATCCCGCTGGATGAGCGGCCGGCAGGCTACAGCATCGATGCCAGAAACGTGGCCAGGATCAGGGCGATGGCGGCCGGACAGATCCAGCGGATCAGAGAGGCCCACGCTTCCGGCGCGGGAAACCACGCACCCTCCGCCCGGAGCTCGCCCATCGCGCCCGGCTTCCGCCAGACCCAGCCGATGAAAACGGCGGTCAGGCAGCCGGAGATCGGCAGAGCGAACTCGTTCCAGACGATCGCCATCAGGTCCAGGAAACCGCCGCTCAGCGCCGAGGGGACGGCCAGCATGGAGATGACGGCGGCCACCACGCCCACCGCCTTCGCCCGCGACCAGCCCAGGGCGTCGACGCAGTGCGACACCGGAACCTCCAGCAGCGAGATGGTCGAGGTGAGCGCCGCAACGCTCAGCAGCAGGAAGAACGCCGCCCCGAACACCGTGCCGCCGGGCATCTCCGCGAAGATGCGGGGCAGCACGGTGAAGATCAGCCCCGGTCCGCTGTTGCTCGGGTCGAACCCGGCGATGGAGAAGCCGACCGGGAAGATGATGAAGCCGGCCAGCAGCGCAATCGAGGTGTCGAGGCCCACGATCCACAGAGCGGCGTTGGCGATGCTGTGCTGGCGGTTGAAGTAGCTGCCGTAGGTGAGGATGCACCCCATGCCGAGGCTCAGCGAGAAGAAAGCCTGCCCGAGGGCGGAGGTGAAGACCCCGACGTCGGCCAGCCGGGTCCAGTCCGGGCTCAGGTAGTAGGCGAGTCCGGCGCCCGCACCGGGCAGGGTGACCGCGCGCAGGGCCAGCGCGATCAGCAGCAGGACGAAGAGAGGCATCAGCACCTTCGTCACGCGTTCGATGCCCGTGCGGACCCCACCGAGCAGCACCGCCGCCGTCGTCGCGATCACGAAGAGGGCCAGCGCCGTCGTGGCCGGCCCGTTCGCGGTGAACTCCGAGAAGAAGCGGCCGACGTCGGCGCTGCCGGTCACTGCCCCGGTCGCGACGAACCAGACGTAGGCCACCGCCCAGCCGGCGATCACGGAATAGAACGAGAGGATGCCGGCGGCGGCCAGCACCGCGAGCCCGCCGAGCAGCCACCAGGGGCTGCCGGGCGCGAGCGCCGCGAACGAGCCGACCGGACTCGACCGCGTCCGGCGGCCGATGGCGATCTCGCCGGCCATGATCGGCGCGCAGATGAGAAAGACGCAAGCGAGGTAGACGGCCACGAAGGCGGCCCCGCCGCCCGCTCCGACCCGGGTGGGGAACCCCCAGATGTTGCCGAGTCCGACGGCCGATCCGACCGCCGCCAGGATGAACCCGGCGCCGGAACCCCACGAACCGCGCGACGACTCGCTTGCGGCGCTCGACATTTTGCAGTCCCTCCAATGGCCGGTCCGCTAGCTAGCTAAGCTAAGCATGCGTCGCGGGCGCATTCCCGATTTCCCGGTCACGCGCTCACACCCACCGGCGTCATGGCCATCCGCTGCAAACAGTTCCATCTGCCGGACTTATAGAAAGACCGCAGGAGAAGAATCGCGTCGAC
Source organism: Vicinamibacterales bacterium (assembly GCA_965222905.1). GTDB lineage: Bacteria > Acidobacteriota > Vicinamibacteria > Vicinamibacterales > UBA8438 > WTFV01. The sequence goes on from OZ244976.1 coordinate 3,891,838, forward strand.
GCTCTCCGGTAGCCAATAGATGGATGCGCCCTTGATGCGGAGATTGATGACGCGACGGATGGCGCTTTCGACGGCGCCGCTGCCCCGCGGAAGCCCGAGCCCGACCATTGTGGTGTAGGCGAAACGATGACGGTTCTTCAGGAAGTAGTTGAGGTGCGTGCGGATCTTGCCGGCCGTGCGCCCGCGGCACAGCTCCCGCAGGGCCGTGATCACCTCGTCCACCCGTGCTCGCTTGAGCAGCCCCCGCGTGCGGTTGAGCCAGCGGGTGCGTTGGGTCGCGCTCCAGCGGCGCAGCTTGACCGCGTCGGAGAGTTGCTTGGCGGCATGATAGAAGTCGATCAGCCCCAGCACCTGTGTCGGCGAGAGCCCGAGCGCAGCGATGAGGCGCTGGAGGCGTCGCCAGATCCAGGGCGCGCCGTCGGCGATGAAGAGCACCTTGTCAGCGGCGTTGAGGCCGATCTGCCGCGCGTACGACAACAGCAGGGCGAAGACCGCCTCCGGTCCCCGGAGCGTGCCGTCGATGATCGGGGCCCACGTCTGAGACGGTCGCCCGTCGTCGCCGACGACGTACAGGATGAGGAGCTTCGGTTCCTTCCAGTCGGTATGGAATCGGTTGCGCCCCTTCTTCGTCTTGGGGCCACGCTTCTTGCGCCGCACACGGACGCGGCCCCCGTCGAGGGAGACGACCACCCGCTTGCCGGTCACGCGGTCCAGCAGGCCGCACGCCGCGCTCTGCTGGGCCGCTCGGGCCCGCGCAGCGTAGCGATAGGCGGTCGAGCGGAGGGTCTTGATATCCAGGGCGATGCCGTCGGAGCGGAGCTGCGCCTGCGCTTCGGCCAGCGAGCTGAGCATGGCGACCGCGCGGCTTGCATCCGAGGCCAGCTTCGGCGTGCACCGGTCGTAGATGCCCAGCACCACCAAGGCGGGGTAGAGTCCCGGCCTCCGCTTCGCCCGACGGGCGTGTTTCTCGCGGTAGTACGGCGTCGTGACCGGCACCGTCGTGCCCCGGGAGGTGCGAACGTTGACGGTCTCCAGGCCGTCGCTCCGCATCCGCCGGGGCAGGTGGCGCACGAGGGCGCTCGCTGCGTCGCCAACCGCGGCGGAGCACACCGCGCGTTGCAGCACGGGGGTGAGGAGGGCGCCGAAGAACTCGTCCGCGATGGCCCGCAGCTGCTCTTCGCACTGCTCCACTTCCTCTGCCGACCTGGGCGCTGGAGCACGCGCCTCAAACTCCAGCGCCCGCCGCAGGGCAGTGCGCAGGTGGACGGGAATGTTGCCAAGATCGATCTCGCGGCTCGGGGTGTCGATGGTCTTGTCCATTTCAACGCACCATCATGGGCAGTCCGAGCCGTAATGTCCAGTACCACCCTCCCCGTCTGTCCGAAGACCGGCTCAACCTCCCCCAGCCTCACAGTCCATCTTTGCCTACACACTGCACTGCTCCGGGAAATCGGGAACGCGCCCTGCGTCGCGGACGAGTGCAATAGCGACGTCCTAATATCCAGGACATATCCAGGACATGTCCTAGCAAGTGCTTGATTTCGCCCTCGACGAGTGCTCCGATCTTGGGAAGAAGCAACGAGGCACGATGATGAAGAAGAAGATCCTGCTGGGACGCCGCGGACGCGATGGAGCGCTACGCCGACGATGTCTCGTGCGATGGCTGCAGCATCTGCGCGGTGAGCTGGGTGGTCGCAATCGGTCGGGCCCACGAGGCATTCGAGGAGAGACCGGATATGCGATTCCGGCCGGGGTCCCTGGAAGAAGCCGTCGTAGCGAAGGTCGCCGCCGATCAGGTCGGCAAGCTCCACGACGAGATGCGTGGAATCGACGACCCCATGAAGTTGCTTGAGTATATCGGGGGGCTCGTAGCGTACGCGGCGAACCTGCTCAACATAGAGGGAGACGACGCCATGCGCTGGGCGCGGGATCCGGATCAGTGGCCGGACTGCTGGTTCCAGAAGGCCGGAACCTCCCGGCCTGGCGACCTTTCGGATGCGGCCGTCGTGCTGAAGGCCATGGCCCGCGACGGTGTGGTCTGGGCGGAGGACGAACCTCTAGGATCGTCCGCCCGGTGACGACCGACATCAAGGGCGAGCGGCGGTTCACCTCCGCGATCGCTCGAAGACTCGACGACCTGAACGCGATCACCCGCGGCCAGCGTGGATCGCAGGCCGCTCCCCGCCGCGACTCCGCCTGATCGTCGCCGGTCGCCTTCGCCTCTCGACGTCGCCGGTTCGGAGTGCGCTCCCTGAGCCCGCCGGCGAGCGCGGTTCGGGAAAAAAGGCAGATTGCGCGGAATCGGCGTTCGGTTTCGCGTCGCCGCGCGTGTTTCATGATCGTACGGCCGGTCTCTGGGGTTCTCTGGGACGCGGCTCGGGTACGGATACATCCAGACGCTGGAGAGATCGACAAGCAGTCATGGAGGGACGGGCGGTGATGCCTGATGAGAAAAGGGTGTTCGACAGGCGCAAGCTCAAGAATCTGATGTTGGATGTAGATGTGAGGACATACAAGAAGTTGGCCAAGCTCTCAGGCTACTGCGAAGCGACGATCAGGGAAGCGCGAACGGAAGGGAAAGGGGTTCCCTCGGACACCGCCCGCAATATCGTGCAAGCGCTCTCGAGAGAAATGGACAAGCCGAACGGCGACAAGCCGAACGGCCACAAGCCGGTGGAGGACTGGATGGACGAGTTGTTGGTTCCGGCGATTCCGGCCTCGGACAGCGACGAAGGCGCGGTCATCATTTCAGCAGCCGAGAGGCGGCGGATCCAGGAAGCCGGTGCCGAAGTATTCACCGCCGTCAGCAAGCTGCGAAAGCTTGTTCGCGCGCTCACCCGCTGATGCCGGCTCGCTGGACCAGCTCCTCGTTTCCAATGGCGGCCGGACCCGGCCCGACGAGGGCGACATTGACTGCCGCGCCACCGCAAGGCCCGAACCCACCCTCCTTCGCCAAGACGTACGTCTGATACTACCGGCGAACTGCGGCCACCGGGGCCGGCAGGACTCAGGGCAAAAGTAGTCGTCAGGTGTCGCTGCATGGCGATACATGGCGATAGATGGCGCTTCGGACGGCTTGCCAATGGCGCGACATCATGAGTAATATTATCGATTTGCGGCCGATACGACGATCATATGGAAAGGAACGGCGGTTTCCGGGACGTGACACCGGGTACGAGTATAACATCCAGACGCCGGATAGATCGGCAACCAGTCATGGAGGGACGGTGATGAGCGATGAAAAAGGGCGTTCCCGCGCAAGGAGAAAACGGAGGAGACATGAGGGTGTTCCACACGCGGAAGCTCAAGGATCTGATGTCGGCTGCAGGTGTGAAGACGTACACGGAGTTGGCCGAGCTGTCACGCTACTCCGTAGCGACGATCAGGAAGGCGCGAAGGACAGGGGTTCCTTACTATACCGCCCGGTTTATTGTGCAAGAACTGTTAGCGAAATTCGCGACCATGGAAAAGTCGACCAGCGAGAAGCCGTACGGCGGCAAGTCGGTGGGTGACGTGTTGAACGAGGTGACGTACCGATTACCGCATCATTGAAGGCGGGCGGTGCGCACGACGCTGGCCAGCACCTGCTGAGTGTCGGCGCCTTTGCGGGTGCGGTTGCCGCCGCAGACCTTCAGCCGGCCGAGCCGGGCGGCGAGTCGGCCGCGGGCCGTCGCCAGACCGTGCTCGCTGATGTCGCGGGCGTTGCAAGCGGTCCCGCAGAGCGAGTCCATCCGGCAGGACTCCGGCGTGGCGAACGCCCACAGCCAGTGGCCGAGCGCGTTCACCCGCCAGCCGGTTTCATCCGGCGTCACCACCGGACCGTGCCGGACCTGCTCGCGCAGCAGCCGCGTCGGGTGCTTTCAGGAACGCGTAGGGCATCCCCTTGAGCGCCTTGCCTGCTTGCCGAACCGGACTCAGGAAAATGTTTCGCGCTTTTAGCGACATATAGCGCTCTATTAGCGCTATATGGCGTTATATAGCGCCAGTTGCGATTCTGACCCACTTGCTTCCGGAGCGGCCATATGAGAACGTCGGTTACGGCTCGAACTTGAACCCCACTCTCGTGATCGAAAGGAACGGACGGGTAGACCAATGACGAAAGCGAAGCGAAGCGTGTTCATCGGCGTCGCCCTCGGGGTCGCGGCTTGTGCAACAGCCGCAGGCCAGGCCGGGCGGCCGCTGCTGTTCTGCAGTGAAGGAGATCCCGAAGGCTTTTATCCGGCGATCCACACGACGGGGACGACCTTCGATGCCTCCTCGCGCCAGATCTACGATCCGCTTTTGAAGAGCAACTCCGACGGCGGACTCGAGTACGGGCTGGCGGAATCGTACGAGATCTCGGACGACGGGCTGAGCTACGTTTTCGTCCTGCGGCAAGGGGTCCCCTTCCATACGCGGCCCTGGTTCACGCCCACGCGCGAGTTCACGGCCGCGGACGTGGTCTTCAGCCTCGACCGCCAACGGCAGAGCGACGCGGGTTATGAATACTGGGACTCCATGGGAATGGGCGAGTTGCTCGCCGAGATCGTTGAGGAGGACGACTACACGGTCCGCATCACCCTGACCGAGCCGAACACGACGCTGCTGGCCATGCTGGCCATGGACTTCGCCGTCATCGTGTCGAAAGAGTACTACGAGCAGCTTCTTCGAGCGACGAGAGACGAGGGAGACGCACTGGCCGAGTTTGACACCCGCCCGATCGGCACCGGGCCGTACCAGTTCGAGGCGTACACGCCCGGAGCCCAAATCGTGTACAGGGCCCACCCGGGCTATTGGCGGGGGCCCGCGCCGACCGAGACAGTCATCTTCGCCATCACCCCGGACGCGACCGCGCGGTTTCGCCGACTCCGGGCCGGTAGTTGTGACGTCATGGCGCTTCCCTCGCCGGCCGCCGTCAACGCCATGCGGGCGCACCCCGACATCACGCTACACGAGAAGCCGGGGCTTACCGTGTCGTACCTCGCCTGGCACACCCAGCGGCCGCCGTTCAACAGCCCGGACGTCCGCCGGGCGATGTGGATGGCGATCGATAACGTCCGGCTGCTGGCGGCGCTCTACCGCGGCACGGCGCGCGCCGCAAAGGGCCCCATACCTTTCGGAATGCGATTCCACGCGGACGATCTCGAAGGCCACGAGTACGACCCGGAGGCTGCGCGTCAGCTTCTCGAGGGGGCCGGCATCTCCGGAAGACTGTCGACCACCATCTACTATCCGTCCGACATCCAGCGCGGGTATATGCCCTCGTTCAGTTTGGCCGCCCAGCTGATCCAGCGCGACTTGCGGGCGATCGGCGTGGACGCGGACTTGGAGCCGATGCTGTGGACCGAGTTCCTGGAGTTCGCGCGTGACGACCAGCGGGAACAGGGAGCCGTCATCTTCGGCTGGACTGCAGATTTCGGCGACCCTGAGACGTTCGTGGGATCGTTGCTCACCTGCGGTAACAGCCCGGGCCTCAACGCAGCGGCTTGGTGTGATACGGAGTTCGATGAGCTCGTCCTCCGCGCAAGGTCGACTACGGATCCGGTCGAAAGAGCGGCACTCTTTAGGAGAATACAGCAGATCTTCATCGAACAGGCTCCGTGGGTGCCGATCGCGCACGCGTTGATCCTCGATCCGGTGCGGCGGGAGGTCTGCGACTACGAAGCCAACCCCTACGGGCTCCACGAGTTCTACGGCGTGCGGTTCTGCGAAGAAGGACGGTGATGATGCCATCACTCCTGGTCGTGCTTCGGAGGGTCGGACTCGCGGTGCTGTTGGTGGTCGGGGTCTCATTCGCCATTTACGGTGCGACGAGGATAATACCTGGCGACCCTTGCGACCGCCACGCAGTCCCGCCATCCGACGCGGTCTACCAGAAGTGCCAAGATGACCTCTTTCTCAAGGAGTCACTGCTCAGGGGATACCTCCTCTCCATGAACGCCCTGGCGCGCGGCGAGCTCGTGTCTGCGGACGAAAACAAGCCTGTCGTCAGAGTCTTCCGCGAGCGATTGCCGAGGACGCTGGACCTGGCCGTGTCCGCGATGGTGCTCGCGGTACTGGCAGGGGTGCCGGCGGGCATCGCGGCGGCGACCCGTCGAGAGTCGCGGGTGGACCGGCTGATCATGGGAGCGGCCGTCGTCGGCTACGCGGCTCCCATCTTCTGGTGGGGGCACCTGTTTACCGAGGGGTTCGTGGTGCTGGGGATTGAGACGGCAGCCTGCATCAATCAACGAGACTATCCTACCATCCCCGACGTGACCTTCTCCTGCGTCCTCGACGCCCTGATATCGGGGAAGCCCGGGGCCTTCGGTTCGGCGCTGGAACACCTGGTGGCGCCGGCGATCGTGCTCGGGTCGATCCCGCTGGCGGTCGTGGCGCGCCAAACCCGCTCGGCGATGGTCGAGGCGCTGGGGGAAGACTACGTGCGCGCTGCTCGAGCCCGGGGACTCTCGACGCGGCGCGTGGTGTGGAGGCACGCCCTGCGGGGGGCGCTCCTTCCGGTGGTGACGGTAATCGGGCTGCAGGTCAGCGTGCTCCTTGGTGGCGCAGTCTTGACGGAGAGGGTCTTCTCGCGTGGTGACGGCCTCGGCAATTGGATCGTCAAGAGCATAACCACCAACGACATCGCCGTGGCGCATGGCGCCGTGACACTGGTCGTGGGACTCGTCGTCGTGTGCAACCTCGTGATCGACCTGGTCTGCGGGTTGCTAGACCCCCGCACGAGAGTGAGGTCAGGATGAAGAAGGTCGCCCGGCCGTCGCGTGGCGCGCCGTCGCGCGAACGCGGCTTCTGGAGCCGCGTTCGCGCAAACCGAGCGGCGGCGGGCGGTGGCGGCGTCCTCCTGGTGATGCTCGTTCTGGCCGTCGGCCCGGGCTGGGTGACGTCGCACGGGCCCGATGAACTGGGGGTGTTCGAAGATGTAGGGTCTCTCAGGGAGCCGTTCTTTCATGCCTGCGGATCGATGGAGGATCCGCCCGGCACGGACGGATCGATGGAGGATCCGCCCGGCACGGACGGATCGACGGAGGATCCGGACGCCAGAGACTACTGTTTCGGATCGATGGAGTTTCCGCTCGGCTCGGACGCCACAGGCCACTGTGTCCTCTGCTTCCTGATTCATGGCGCCCGCTATTCGCTGGGCTTCAGCTTGGTGGCCGTGGGACTGTCCCTGTTCCTGTCGATCGCGCTCGGCCTGGTCGCGGTGTTCGCAGGCGGCGTGATTGACGTCGTGCTGATGCGCCTGATGGATCTGCTGCTCTCGGTTCCGAGCCTGTTGCTGGCGATCGTCGTCGCCACGATGCTCGACGTAGACGACCGCGTTGTCTGGGGCCTCGCGATCGACGGCGGCGCGCTCTGCGCCGCGGTCGCGCTTGCCTTCGTGTACTTGCCCCATTTCGTTCGGCTCCTGCGCGCAACGGCGCGCGCCGAGATGGGCAGGGAGTACGTGGCTGCGGCCAGGCTGGACGGCGTCGGCGCTCTGCGCCTGATGACGGTCACGGTGCTTCCGAACTGCATGGCGCCGATCATCGTGCAGGCCACCCTGAGCGTTTCGAACGCGGTCCTCGACTTCGCTGCACTCGGGTACCTGGGTCTGGGCGTGGTGGCGGGTGTCCCGGAATGGGGCAGCATGTTGGCCCAGATAGTGGAGAACGAAGGGGTGGTGCAGAGGTGGTGGATGCCGGCCGCCCCGGCGATGGCGATTGTGGCCACCGTGGTGTCCCTGAGTCTGCTCGGCGACGGATTGCGGGAGGTACTCGACCCGAAGCTCAGGAGTCGCTGAAATGCTGCTGGACATCGAGAACCTGACGGTGACGTTCCCGGGGGCGTCCCGCGAGGCACCCGGCTTCAGATCGCGTCTGTCGCTTCGCATCGACCGCGGGGAGACGCTCGGCATCGTCGGTGAGTCGGGCTGCGGCAAGAGCACCGGCATGCTGGCGCTGATGGGGCTCCTGGATCGCGCGGGCACGGTGGAGGCGGAGCGCATCAGATTCGACGGGCACGACTTTCTGAAGCCGGGCGGTCGCCGCGGAGTCGTCGGCAGCAAGATGACGATGATCTTCCAGGAGCCGACGCCCAGCCTGAACCCGTACTTGAAGGTCGGCGATCACCTCACCGAGACTCTGGCCTTCCACGGTGGCGCGGACGAGAACCGCCGAGAGCTTCGCGAGCGGGCGCTGAGATCGCTCGCCGACGTCGGGATTCCCGATCCGACCGCGCTCCACGCGTTTCCGCACGAGTTGTCCGGCGGCATGGCCCAGCGCGTCATGATCGCGTTGGCGATCTCCTGCCGTCCCGGGGTCCTGATTGCCGACGAACCGACGACGGCACTGGACGTGACCACCCAGATACAGATCCTCGAGCTTCTGGCCGGCTTGCAGGAGCGGTTGGGCATGTCGGTCATCCTGATCAGTCACGACATCGCGCTGGTCGCCAATTACGCGTCCCGTTTCATCGTCATGAAGGAGGGGGAGATCGTCGAGGAACGTCCAGTCGAGGACCTGAGCAGCCGCCCCGAGGACCTGACGACGCCCCTCGCGCCGTACACCCGGTCACTGCTCGAAGCGCTGCCCGAGCGCTCCGGCGGCGGCGGGAGCCGACCGAAGACGAACGAGTGCCCGGAGGTGGTCCGGGCCGAAGGGCTGGCGCGCCATTACCCGGTGCGCCAGGACTGGTGGAAACCACGGCAACCGCTGAAGGCTCTCGATGGCGTCTCGTTCGTGTTGCGGGAGGGATGCACACTGGGCGTGGTCGGCGAGTCGGGTTGCGGCAAATCCACGCTAGGGAAGCTGGTGGCGCGCATCGAGGATCCCGATTTCGGAGCTCTCGGAAGCCTGTCGGGTGTCGACGGCGGCGCCGACGCGACGAAATCGGCGACGGCGCGGATGGTCTTCCAGAATCCCTACGGTTCGTTGAACCCGCGCGTGCGGGTGGGAAAGATCCTGCAGGAGCCGCTCAGGGGCAGGAAAGAGGCGCGCGAGCGCAGGGAACTCGCGCACGAATGGATCGAGAAAGTGGGCCTGTCGAAAGACTTCTACGACAGGTATGCGCACCAGCTTTCCGGTGGCGAGCGCCAGCGCGTCGCCATCGCGCGCGCCCTGATCGTGAATCCCCGGGTGGTGATCGCGGACGAGCCGACGGCGGCTCTGGACGTCGTTGTCCAGCGCGAGGTGCTGACGCTGTTTCGCACGCTGCAGGACGAGTTGAAGTTCGCGTGCCTGTTCATCTCGCATGCGTTGCCGGTGGTCAAGCTCATCAGTGACGACGTGATGATCATGTACATGGGGCGCGTCGTGGAGTACGGGCCGACGGCGCGAATATTCGAAGAACCGAGACACCACTACACGAAGGCGCTGCTGGACAGCATCCTGTACGTGGATCCCGCGCGCCGTCGCCCGAAGCCGGTCAAGGGCGAAACGCCCTCGCGGCTGAATCCGCCCGGCGGTTGCGCGTACCATCCCCGCTGTCCGGCGGTGCAGGAGGGGTGCAAGGGAAGCCGGCCCGCGCTCGAGCGGGGAGCGAATGGTGTCGGGTTCGCCTGCCACCATCCGCTCGAATCCCCGCGCGAGAACGGTTGAACGAACCGCCATGGAGGGACTGCAAAATGTCGAGCGCCGCAAGCGAGTCGTCGCGCGGTTCGTGGGGTTCCGGCGCCGGGTTCATCCTGGCGGCGGTCGGATCGGCCGTCGGACTCGGCAACATCTGGGGATTCCCCACCCGGGTCGGAGCGGGCGGCGGGGCCGCCTTCGTGGCCGTCTACCTCGCTTGCGTCTTTCTCATCTGCGCGCCGATCATGGCCGGCGAGATCGCCATCGGCCGCCGGACGCGGTCGAGTCCGGTCGGCTCGTTCGCGGCGCTCGCGCCCGGCAGCCGTTGGTGGCTGCTCGGCGGGCTCGCGGTGCTGGCCGCCGCCGGCATCCTCTCGTTCTATTCCGTGATCGCCGGCTGGGCGGTGGCCTACGTCTGGTTCGTCGCGACCGGGGCAGTGACCGGCAGCGCCGACGTCGGCCGCTTCTTCTCGGAGTTCACCGCGAACGGGGCGGCCACGACGGCGCTGGCCCTCTTCGTGATCGCGACGACGGCGGCGGTGCTGCTCGGTGGGGTCCGCGCGGGCATCGAACGCGTGACGAAGGTGCTGATGCCTCTCTTCGTCCTGCTGCTGATCGCGCTGGCCCTGCGCGCGGTCACCCTGCCCGGTGCGGGCGCCGGACTCGCCTACTACCTGAGCCCGGACTGGACCCGGCTGGCCGACGTCGGGGTGTTCACCTCCGCCCTCGGGCAGGCTTTCTTCTCGCTGAGCCTCGGCATGGGGTGCATCCTCACCTACGGCAGCTACTTCAACCGCCAGCACAGCATCGCCAACGCCGCGCTGTGGATCGTGGGCCTCGACACCTCGATTGCGCTGCTGGCCGGCTTCATCATCTTTCCGGTCGGCTTCTCCATCGCCGGGTTCGATCCGAGCAACAGCGGACCGGGACTGATCTTCACCGTGCTGCCCCGCATCTTCGCGGAGATGCCCGGCGGCACCGTGTTCGGGGCGGCGTTCTTCCTGCTGCTGAGCGTTGCGGCGCTCACCTCGACCATCTCGCTGCTGGAGGTTCCGGTGTCGCACTGCGTCGACGCCCTGGGCTGGTCGCGGGCGAAGGCGGTGGGCGTGGTGGCCGCCGTCATCTCCATGCTGGCCGTCCCCTCGGCGCTGAGCGGCGGTTTTCTGGACCTGATGGCGATCGTCTGGAACGATTTCGCTCTGCCGATCTCCGGCTGCCTGACCGCCGTTTTCATCGGCTGGGTCTGGCGGAAGCCGGGCGCGATGGGCGAGCTCCGGGCGGAGGGTGCGTGGTTTCCCGCGCCGGAAGCGTGGGCCTCTCTGATCCGCTGGATCTGTCCAGCCGCCATCGCCTTGATCCTGGCCACGTTTCTGGCATCGATGCTGTAGTGTGCCGGCGACTGTCGTATGGAAAGGAAACGGTGGAAGGCCATGACGACTTCCGTGCTGCGTGTACTCATCGCTGTTGCCCTCGCGGGCGTCGCCTGGGCGTGTGAGTCGCCGGAATCCGAAGGGGGGTCGCTCGGTTACTGCTCTGAAGGTGACCCCCAAGGGTTCGACCCCGCCATGCACACCAGGGGGACGACGTTCGATGCCTCCTCGCGACAGGTCTACGATCGGCTCTACCGGTTCACCCCCGACGGTGAGCTCGAGCCCGCGCTGGCGGAATCGGTCGAGATATCCGACGACGGTCTGGTCTACACCTTCCACCTCCGCAGAGGTGTCAGGTTCCACTCGCGTCCGCCGTTCGAGCCCACGCGCGACTTCAACGCCGAGGACGTGGTGTGGAGCCTCGACCGCCAGCGCGGAGACGACGCGGTGTACGAGTACTTCGACGCCATGAACCTGGGCGAGTTGCTCGATGAGGTCGTTGCGCTGGACGACCACACGGTCCGGATGACCCTGAGCGAGCCGAACGCGACGCTGCCGGCCATTCTGGCCATGGACTTCACGTCGATCATCTCGGCCGAGTACTACGAGCACCTGCGAGCGAGAGACGCGCTGGCCGAGCTGGACTCGAACCCGGTCGGCACCGGACCGTATCAGCTCGAAGCGTACGTCCCGGGCGTTCAGATCCGGTACCGCGCGCATCCGGGCTACTGGCGCGGCCCGGCGCCGACCGAGAGACTCGTCTTCGCGATCACCCCGAGCGCCGTCGCGCGATACCGCCGGCTGCGGGTCGGGGACTGCGACATCATGTCTCATCCGGCCCCGGCCGACGTCGAAGCCATGCGGAATCACCCCGAGATCGCGGAGGTGCTCGAGAAGCCCGGGCTCAACGTTGCGTACCTGGCGTGGAACACGCAGCGGCCGCCGTTCGACAATCCGGACGTCCGCCGGGCGACAGCCATGGCCATCGATATCGATCGGCTGTTGGACGCGGTCTACCGAGGCACGGCGATCGTCGCAAAGAGTCCGCTCCCAATCGGGATGCGATTCCACGCGGAGGATCTCGAAGGCCACGAGTACGACCCGCAGGCTGCCCGTCGGCTTCTCGCTGCGGCCGGCATCTCCGGCAGGCTGAGGACGACGATCTGGGCCCCGGCGGGCATCGAGCGGGCGTACATGCCGAATTTTCCCCTCGCGGCAGAGCTGATTCAGCGGGATTTGGCGGTGGTGGGCATCGATGCCGATGTGAGGCTGGTGTGGCCGCTGGATTTCCCGCGGATCGCGGCAGACGACCAGCGGGATGGTGCGCTGCTGCTCGGCTGGTCGGCTGATCAGGGAGATGCCGACGAGTTCGTCGGCACGCTGCTGACCTGCGGCGCCGTGGGCGGACTGAACGCAGCACAGTGGTGCAACGCCGAGTTCGACGCGATCGTCCGACGCGCAAGGACAATCAGCGATCCGGCGGAACGGGCCGCGCTCTACCGGAGGGCGCAGGAGATCTTCATCGACCAGGCGCCCTGGGTGCCGTTGGCGCACGCGGCGCTACTCAATCCGGTTCGGCGCGAGGTGTGCGGCTACGAGGTCGACCCCTTCGGGCTGCAGTCGTTCTACGGCGCACGCTTCTGTGAAGCCGAGTGACGGCATCACTCGTGCTGAACCGGCTGCGCGGTCGTGCCGCTGTCGGCGCCATCGCCGGGCGCCGGCGCGCCCGTTTCGTCCGGGCCTCCCGATTCGTCCGGCGGCGCGCCGGCCGGCGGTTGGATGCGCTCATCGGCCGCCGGTGACTCGCCGTCAGGTGGAGGAGGAAGGTCCACGACCCATGTCAGGTTCGGGGTGAGTGGCTGGCGCAGGTCGATATGGCCGGCGAGCGTGTCCACTTCGCGGCCATCCACCAGGATCTGCACCGCCGCCACTTCGTGGACGTTGGTGGTGACCGCGTTGACGAGGGCGTAGACGGTGAGCAGCTCGTCGAGCGAGCCTCCCGAATGTTGCGTGGTCACCTCGCCGCTCAGGTCGACGAAGAGGTTGCCGTCGTCGGCCAGATACAAGGCGCGCAGGCGCGTTCCCGCGGGAAACGGGGACAGCAGTCGGCGCGGGGCCCTCTCGAGCTGCCGTTCCACGATGATGCGCGCCCGCAGGAGCGGGTCGGCCGCGTACGGAACGTCGATCTCCCGGCGGACCAGGCCCAGGCCGTTGCCCGCCACGTAGTACATCGTCGCCGTGAACGGGGAGCCCGCCTCCCTCCCGGCTTCCGCGCCGTCCAGCCCCGCTGGCGAGCCGGCGCCGGTTTCCCAACGCTCGACCAGGACCAGGGTCAGCGTCGCCGCGGCGATCGTCAGGGCCAGCAGCACGCTGCCGGCGATCCGGTACGTGCGCCGAAAGCCTCCATGCACCGCGCGTTGGCCCTCCGGGCTCGACGATTCCATCAGCGTCCGACGATCTCCTCGGCCGCCACCGTACTGGTCAGTCGCGGCCCTGCGCGTCCTGGACCGCGTCGGCCGGGACGCCGTCATCGGCGCCGGCAGCGGTCTCCTCGCCCGGCGCATACGGGTCTGTCGCCAGGTGGTCCCGGAAACGGATGACGCCCGCCACGATGGCCTCGGCCACACGCATCTGGAAGCCGGGCTGCGCCATCTGCCGCTCCTGCTCGGGGTTCGAGATGAACCCCATCTCGACGAGTATGGCCGGCATGTTCGCCCCGACCAGGACCCGGAAGGGGGCCTGCTGGATCGGGCGTGGACTCAGTGGAACCCGCAGGCGCAGCTCGTCGCCGACGAATCCGGCGAGGTCGGCGGACGGCGCGAGATAGCGCGCCTGGGCCATCTCCCACGGAATCACGTCGATCTCCCGGACACCGCCGCCCGATACGGGCAGGTACCGTCCATCGCGGCCGGCGATCTCGCGTGCCTCGGGGCCGTACTGGTCGATGCCGAGGTAGTACACCTCGGCCCCCGTCGCAACGTCTCGCAGGGCCGAGTTGGCGTGCAGGCTGATCAACACGTCGGCCCGGTCGTTGTTGGCGATTGCGGCGCGCCGGTCGAGAGCGACGAGGGTGTCGCCGGTGCGGGTCAGGATGACGCGGACGCCCAGGCGGCGCTCGAGCAGAGTGCGCAGCCGCTGCGCGACGCTCAGCGTGACGTTCTTCTCCAGCGTTCCCGCGGGGCCCTGCGCCCCCTCGTCCGAGCCGCCGTGGCCCGGATCGATCACGATCGTGCGAATCTCCGCCGGGGTAGTGAAATCGGGAAGCGGGTCCGCATCGGCGGGACCGGGGTCCGGAACCGCGTTCGCCGGCTCCGCCGGCCGGGCCTCCGCCACCGCGGGGGCCGCCCCCTCCAGATCGACCACGAGTTGCGTCGAGTCGCCGGATTCTCCGCTCACGATGCGATGCGAGGTGTAGGAGGGGCCCGGTTCGATGGCGAAACCCGGCAGCTCGTCGAGCAGCTCGATGGCGCGGACCACGTTGCCGCGGGGTTCCGCGGCGCGGACGACGTCTATGGCGTCGGCGTCGAAACGAATCAGCAATCGTCCGCGATCCTCGATGACCTCGTGCGCGGTGTTGGGGGTGATCTGCAGGCGCAGCCGGCCCGATTGCGCCCGCGGCCGGTACTGCGCCGACACGCGGGGCACGCGCACCTCGCCGACGAGCAGCAGGCGGGAGCGCCCGCGCAGCTCCAGGCGCTGCTCGTGGATGGGTGCGAGCGCCCGGCCGATGAAGTCGAGCGGGACGAACCAGCGCCCGCCGACCCGGTGCGCGGGGCCGTCGAGCGACACGAGGCGTCCGTCGACCGTCGCGAGCGGCTGCCCGGCCGTCAGGACGACCGTTCCGCCGCCGGCCTCGACGGTGAGCGTCGGGCCGTCGGTCTCCTCCCCGATTTCGAGTTGAAACAGGGCGGAGAGATCGTCGAGGGCGATAGCCTCGCTGCCCTGCACGCTGACCGTGTCGAGCGACCGGCGCCCCTCCTCGGTGATCAGCGTGAGCCCCGCGGCCGGTTCCTGGGCGGTGAGTGGAAGCAAGCCGATCGCGAAGATCAGGCCGGCACCGGCCAGCGTGAGCGTGCGAGCGGCACGGTCGGTCGGAGGCCGCTTCCCGTGGAGCATTTGACCCTTCATCATAGCATCGCATGAGCGATCCACCGGCAGGCGGTGCGCATGTCCCACCGGACGGTTTCGTGCAGTTGGTCGCTCCCGTGTGGGAGTATCTCGCGGTTGCCGAGCCGCCGGCGCGCGCGGACGTCATCTTCGTCTTCGGCAGCCAGGCTCTCGCCGTGCCGGCTCACGCGGCCGGTCTCTACCGGGCGGGACATGCGCCGGTCGTGCTGGTCAGCGGCCGCTACGGCCGGATGACTCGGGAAGTCTTCGACCGGCCGGAAGCGCTGGTCTTCCGGGATCGGCTTCTGCGCGACGGGGTGCCTCGGGCGGCCATCGTCACGGAGACCGACGCAGGCAACACGCTCGAAAACGTGCGGTACGGGCTGGCCGCGCTCGGCCGGCAGGGGGTCGCGGCCGGCTCTGCGCTGCTCGTGGCGAAGCCGTTCGTGATGCGCCGCTGTGCAGCCACGTTCGCACGCCAGGCGCCCGGCGTCCGCGTGCGGTGCTGCCCGCCGGAGACCGATCTGTTGCGGTCGATCGATCGCACGCCTGCTGCATTCGCGTCCCGCCTCGTTGCCGAGGTCGAACGCCTGGACCGCTACGGGGCGGCGGGCGACATAGCCGAGCAAAAGGTCCCCGCGCCGGTGCGGCAGGCGGTCCGCCGGATCGCAGACGCCGGGTGGGCGGATGGCCGGGTCCCGGAGCGTTCGTGACGGGCCCGTCAATCGTCGCCTGCGGCTCCGCTTGCCGCCCAACCAACCCTTACCGGGAGTCTACGCCGTTCTACGGCGCAGACTCCCGGCGCCGCGGCGCGCCCTTCCGAGCGCGGCCGGCCGCCGTCAGGCCGCAGCCGGCCAGGGCGCCGAGCAGACCGACCATCGCAGGCGTCATTCCGAGCACCGGTGCGCCAGCCGCCAGCACCTCCACCGCCGCGTAGGTCCCGACGCCGCCGGCGATGGCGCCCATTGCTTCCGCGGGTCCCACGCGCCGCGTGTACAACCCGCCGAGCACCGGCACGAAGAGACTGACCGTCAGCAGGTTGTAGAAGAGCCCGAGCACGCTCACCATCGAGGCCGCGCCGACGGCGAGCCCGGTGCCGAGAATCCCCCCCGCGACGGCCGCGCGGCGCGCCACCTTCAGGATCCGGCGGTCGCTTGCGTCGGGGTCGACGTAGCGCCGATAGAGGTCCTGCGAGAGCGACGTGGCCAACATGAACAGGATGGCGTCGGAAGAGCTGACCTCGGCCGAGAAGATTGCCGCCAGGCCGAGCGCGCCGACGGCCGGCGGCAGGGCCTCCATCAGCAGGGTCGGCAGCGCCAGCTCGGGGTTGTCGAGCCCCGGCTCGACCGCCCGGGCGATCATTCCCAGCAGCGGAGGGAGGGCGGCGAAGACGAGCAGGACGGCCGCGTTCAGCCCGACCCCCAGCCGCACGGTCCGATCGTCGCGCGCGCCGTAGGTCTTCTGGAGCAGTCCGGGCGAGATGATGAACGCCGGACCGAGCATCGCCAGGTAGAACCAACCCGAGCTTCCGCCCTGCCAGACGTTCCAGTAACCGTCCACGGCCTGCGTCGCCGCGTGGACCGCGCCCCAGCCCCCCGCGCTCGCGACGGTGAGCGGCAGCGCCACGGCGAAGCCGGCCAGCAGCACCACGAGTTGCACCGCGTTGACCCAGGCGGCGGTCAGGAGCCCGCCGGCCGTGAAGTAGACGATGACGACCCCGCCGCCGATGAGACAGCCGAGCCACGGCGGGAGACCGCCGACCACGTTCAGGATCCACCCGATGCCGATGATCTGGGCGGCCAGGATGGCCAGGGTTCCCATCCACAGGAGCACGGTGATCGTCGTGCGTACCTGCTCGCCGAAGCGGTACTCCAGGTAGTCCCCGACGGTGTGCAGTCCCTGCTCGGCCGCGATGCGCCGGATGCGAGGGCCGATCCAGACGGCCAGCACGATGGACCCCAGCCCCGCCGATCCGACCCACCACCATGCGCTGAGGCCGTCGGCGTAGCCGAGCCCGGCCGCGGCCACCGTCGAGCCCGCTCCGATGTTGGCGGCGAGCATGGTCGAGAACAGCAGCGAAGGGCCGAGCCGGCGCCCGGCGACGAAGAAATCGGACGAATTGCGCACGCGCCGGCCGATCCACAGGCCGACGCCCATGAGGATCGCGGCGTAGACGAGGAGCACGGCGACGTGCAGGTTCATGGCGTTCACCGTTGCGCCGCATCGACTGCACGCTCCGCCACGGGATGCGCGGCGTCCGCGACGGGCTGCCCCCTATAATGCCTCATCGACGTCACTCGGAGCCGGCCGAGCGCGCCTGGGGGAACATCACGATTCGCGGGCAGCCGGCTTGCGCCGACCGCCGGACCGGCCGCCGGGGGTCACGCGCGGTTCCCGTTCGTCCGACTCACTCGATACGATGCTCAAGAGCCTGCGATTGACCAACGTCGGTCCGGCGCCGACGATGAATCTCGATTTCGGTCGGCGCCTCAACCTGCTGACGGGCGACAACGGGTTGGGGAAGAGCTTCCTGCTCGACATTGCCTGGTGGTCCCTGACCCGAAAATGGCCGGCGGAGATCAACCCGAAGCTGACCACGGGGAAGGCGGCCCGGCCGGCGGGTTCGGGGACGGCGGTCATTGGGTTCTCCTTCACCGGGAAGACGACGAGCGAAGACTACGAAAGCAGCTACTCCCGTCGAGACCAGGCCTGGACGGGCCGTCCCGGGCGCCCGACCAATCCGGGGCTCGTGCTCTACGCCCTGCCGGACGGCAGCTTCGCCATCTGGGATCCGAGTCGGAACTACTGGCGCAATCAGGATGGCGAGGACATCCAGGAGCGCCGTCCCGCCTATGTCTTCGACCCCGCCGAGGTATGGGACGGACTGCCCGGAGACAACGGAACCTGGCTGTGCAACGGACTGATTCGCGACTGGGCCGGATGGCAGAAAGAGAACGGAGCGCCGTTCAAGCACCTCAAGCGGCTGTTGCGGAGGATGTCTCCGCCCGGCGGTGAGGCGCTGGCGCCGGGCGAGCTGACGAGGATCAGCCTCGACGACGTGCGGGACATGCCGACGATCCGCATGCCCTATCGTCAGGATGTGGCCGTCGTGCACGCATCGGCCGGCATGCGCCGCATCATGGCGTTGGCGTACTGCCTCGTCTGGGCCTGGGAAGAGCACAAGCATGCGGCCAGTCAGCTCGGGGAGGAGCCGGCCGGGCAGGTCACCTTTCTCATCGACGAAATCGAATCCCATCTG
Source organism: Vicinamibacterales bacterium (assembly GCA_965222905.1). GTDB lineage: Bacteria > Acidobacteriota > Vicinamibacteria > Vicinamibacterales > UBA8438 > WTFV01. Next base: position 3,910,098 of record OZ244976.1, read on the forward strand.
CACCCGGCGTGGCAGCGCAGCGTCGTTCCGGCTGTGCTGTTGGCCATGCAGGAACTGAATCCGGAGGCGGAGGTGCAACTCGTGGCCGCAACCCATTCTCCGCTGATCATGGCGTCCATCGAACCCGAGTTCGACGCTGTTACCGATGCCTGGTTCGATCTGGACTTCGAGGAGGAAGGAGTGGTTCTGCGGCGCCGTGATTTCGAAAAGCGCGGCGACGCCGCAACCTGGCTCATCAGCGAGGCGTTCGACCTTCCGAGCGGACGGCCGTTGGAGTATGAACGGCTGGTCGACGAGGCCCAGGCCCTTCTGAACCAGGAGGATCCGGACATCATCGATCGGATCACGCGGATGAACGACGATCTCGTTGCGGCGCTGAACCCGAAGGACTATTTCCTGCTCAACTGGCGCCACATCTGCAGGAAGAAGGGCTGGCTGCCGTGATTCCGGTCGAATTGCAGCCGGAGCCGCCGGGCTTCCACGAGAACGTGCGGCAGCGCGGCCGGACCTGGATGAAGAGTCACGGCGTCGAACCGGATGCGCCCCCGCCGGATCCCGCAGCTCTTCCGCCGTACTGGCGGGGGTCCAACCGGCAGCTCTGGGATGCATACTCCGGGTTATGCGCATACTTGGCGATTTACTTCGAGTGGTGCATCGGTGCGGCGTCGACGGATCACTTCGTCGCAAAGTCGAGGAATGCCCGAGACGCGGAGAGGACCATCGCTCGATTGAAGCTGGACAGCCCCGGAGCACAACGAGATGCGGGCGAAGCGCTTCGCCCGCTATGTTGACGGTGGGGATGAGCAAACCTTGAGAGAATGGTCACCCTTCGTGTGGCAGGAAGCTCGGAGGCAGAACCTGCTGTAGTGGCAGGGAGCGCTCGTGCGAGCCCTGCGCACTACCGATCCACCACGCACCTGAAGCTCGCCGCGTCGTCCGGATCCCCGGCCCCGTCCCACGTGGAGGCCCCGGGGTAGGCGCAGACCGGGCGGCTGCGGACGACCTCGCCGCCCTCCACGCGCGTGCCCAGGATCGTGTCCGGCGCGATGCCGTCCTCCACCCAGCGCTCGAGCGCCGGCAGCGGGTCCACCCGGTTGTAGCCGGGACCGCCCGAGCAGTGCCCCATGCCGGGCACCAGGAAGAGGCGGAAGAAAGCCTGGGTCTCCGAGATCACGCGGTCGCGGGCGCCACCATCGGCGGCGTCCGCACCACCCGCCGTGGCCAGCACGTTCTCGTAGTAGTTGATCGAGCCGAGCGGCGAGATATCGGGGTCGCTCCAGCCGTGGTAGACGATCAGCTTCGAGCCGCCGTCCCGGAAGGTGCCGAGATCGGGACTGGCGCTGTCGAGCGCCGCGCCGACCTTGTCCAGGGCGAACGCGAGGTCCGCGTCGAAGTCGAACGTGCGGAAGTTCCAGTCCGGATCCTCGAAGACCATGTACTTGAAGAAGCCCTCGGCCGCGAGCCAGTGCAGGCTCGTGAACGGCTCCCGGCCGGTCACCCACGAGCCCCAGCCGCCGCCCGGTCCGTTCTCGCCCCCCGGCACCAGGCCGGGAAAGATCGTCTCTCCCGCGGAGTCGCGCGAGCCGGCCCGGATGTCCTTCACGGCCTGCACCTGCGGCGGCGTGAGGCAGCCGTCGTGGTCTTCACCGTAGGGACAGGTGAGCACCGCCGGGTCGAACCGGCACTGCCGGGGGTCGTCGAGCACGCCGTCCTCGATGCCGTCCAGCGCGTCGCAGGCCGCGTTGACCGCGGCGGCGAGTGCGGGCAGCTTCGCGGGTGGCATGTAGCTGCCGGAGTCGCGCAGCGTGGCCTGCGCGTACCAGAGATGGGCGCCGGCGTAGAAGCGCGTCCAGTCGTTGGCCGGGTTGCCGGCGACGATGCCGTCGAAGTCGTCCGGGTAGCGCTGTGCCTCCATCAGGCCTTGCTGGCCGCCCTTCGAGCAGCCGACGTAGTACGAATAGCGCGGCGGCCGGTCGTAGAATGCGGTGGTGATCGCCTTGCCGTTCTCGGCGGTGACGTGCAGCGCCCGGTGCCCGAAGTCCTCGACCAGATCCGGCCGGCCGATCGCCCACGAGGCATCGAAGCCGCCCGTGCCGGGTCGCACGTGCCCGGTGTCGGTGCTGGCGGCGGCGTAGCCGCGCCGAAGAGCACCGGCCATGGCGGCGTAGCTGATGACGCCGGCCATGCCGCCGTTGCCGGAGACGTGGAACTTGCCGTTCCAGTCGTTCACCGGCAGCCAGACCTCGAAGGCGACGGCCGGCTGCGTCACTCCCGCCACGCGGCAGATCGACGGAATCGACAGCGCGGCGTCCGCGCCCGGCGGTGTGAACGCGCCGGACGGGACGACGTCTGCGCTCCGGATCGTGGTCGCCGGCAATTCCAGCTCCGCGAGGCTCGCGCAGGTCGCGGCGGCGGACGGTGTGGCGGCAAGCAGCAGCAGAGCGCCGCCCGCGACGGTGCAGGCGAGCCAGGGGGCGTGAGCGGGACGGCGGAGCGGCGGCATGATGGGAAACCTCCACGATAGCGTCGGATGCGAGCGAAAGGTCGATACAGCTTGACGGCGTTTACGGTAGACTGCAAGTGCGTCGGTGGGAGGCCATTGCCGGCCTGATGAGGGTTTCATGCACGTGGATCGCCGGAAGTTCTTCGTATCGGTCGGTGGGGCCGTGGCGGTGGCCGCGATGGGGCACGAGGATCGCGCGGAAGCGCGGCGGGGCCATCGTGCCGGATGCCGGGCGTCATCGTGGCTGCAGGCGATACGCGCCCGCTTCCGGTTGGAGAATCGGTCGAGTCCGGTTGGTCTTACCGAGCGACAGGCAATCCCGACATGAACACAACTTGTTGCAAGCGGATCCGTCTGATGAGCGCGGCGCGGCGCCTCATGTTCTGCACCGCCCTCATTGCAGCCGCCGGGCTCGCGCAGGGCGCGCCGGCTGCCGCCCAGAGTGCGCCGACTGGCGCCCAGAGTGCGCCGACTGGCAGTGATTCCGCCGACAGCCGGCCCGTCGCCGGATTCGAGCTCGCCGCCCAGTCGTCGGTCAAAGTGGCTCGCGCCGTGCGTGTGGAACAGGAGCCGCGGATGGACGGCAACGTGCTCGGCGATCCCGTCTGGGCCGCCGCGCAGCCGGTCGGCGGGTTTCGGCAGTCGTTTCCGGACGAGGGCCTGCCGGCCACGGAGCGGACCGAGGTGCGCGTTCTGTTCACGTCGGACACGATCTACTTCGGAGTGATCTGCTACGACAGCGATCCGGCGGCGATCATCATGAGCGACAGCCGGCGCGACTCGTCGATGACCGACGCCGACAGCTTCCAGATGGTCCTCGACACGTTCCAGGATCAGCAGAACGGCTTCATCTTCGGCACGACGCCGGCCGGGCAGGAGTACGACGGGCAGGTCATCAACGAGGGGGGCTCGCGCGGCTCCTCGCGGCGGTCGTCGGGCAGCGGCGGCTTCTCGCGGGGCAGCGCGGGCGGCTTCAACCTCAACTGGGACGGCGCGTGGCAGGTGCAGACGGCGATCTCGGACATCGGCTGGAGCGCCGAGTTCGCCATCCCGTTCCGGACCGTCCGGTATCCGGCGCGGGAGTTCCAGTCCTGGGGCGTCAACTTCCAGCGCAACATCCGTCGCCGGAGCGAAATCTCCTACTGGTCCCCGCTGCCTCGCCAGTACAACCTGTACCGCGTCTCGATGGCCGGCCAGCTCGCAGGACTGGCCACCCCGGCCGGGCTCGCCAACAACCTGCAGATGACGCCGTACGCCATCGGCGAGACCGGCGTGCGCCGCAGCGCTGAAGGCGGGGCGTCGACGATGCGCGGCGACTACGCGTACGGCGCCGATCTCAAGTACAGCATCAACTCGGGCCTGACCCTCGACGGGACCTTCAACACCGACTTCGCGCAGGTCGAGGTGGACGACCAGCAGATCAACCTCGACCGCTTCAACCTGTTCTTTCCCGAGAAGCGGCCGTTCTTCCTGGAGAATGCCGGCATCTTCACCGTGAACAACCAGTCGGCGAGCGGACGCAGACTCGGGCAGACGGAGCTGTTCTTCAGCCGGCGGATCGGGATCAGCGACGCCGGGACGCAGATCCCGATCCAGGCGGGCGCCCGGCTGTCCGGCAAGGTCACCGACGATCTCACCGTCGGCGTGATCAACATGCAGACGGAAGGGATCGCGGGCGTCGCCGGCGCGAACAACTTCTCCGTGACCCGCGTGCGCCGCGACCTGCCCAACCGTTCCAGCATCGGGGGGCTCTTCGTCAACCGGCAGGGAACCGGGCAGCTTTCGCGCGCGGACGACTACAACCGCACCTACGCGGTCGACGGCCGGTGGGGCATCGGTCAGAACGGCATGGTGTCGGGCTTCTACGGCGGCACGCAGACCCCCGGACTGGTCGGCCGCGATCACGCCTTGACCCTCTCCGGGACCTACAACTCCGAGATGTGGCGCATCAGCAGCGGCTACAAGGAGAACGGCGAGGACTTCAATCCCGAGGTCGGGTTCGTCGCCCGCACCGGGTTCCGCAACTACGACCTGGCGGTCCAGAACACGTCGCGGCCCGAGGGGTTCCTGAAGTTCCAGGAGCTGCGGCCGCACATGTCGTACAGCCACTTCTGGAACTTCGACGGCATCACGGAGACGACGTATCTGCACACCCACTTCCAGGGGGAGTTCGAGGACAGCTCGTCGGCCGGCTTCGCCTACGACGTGCGGAGCGAGAACGTGTTCGACACGTTCTCGGTGTCGGGGTTGGCCATTCCGCCCGGACGGTACGACTGGGCCGAGATGAGCTCTTCGGTCAACTACGACCGGTCGGCCCCGGTCAGCGCGGGCGTTCGGGCCGAGTTCGGCGGCTTCTTCGGCGGCTCGATCGTCACCGTGCGCCCGTCGGTGCGCGCCCGCATCGGGGAGATCTTCAACCTGCAACTCAGCTACAGCCGGAACGACATCGACCTGCCGTCCGGCACCACCGTCACCAACCTGACGAGCGTCCGTGCGGGCTACAACTTCTCGCCCCGGGTGTTCGTGCAGACGCTGCTGCAGCACAACGACAGCGCCCAGCTCTGGTCGATGAACTTCCGTTTAGGCTGGTTGCAGGACGCCAACACCGGTCTGTTCCTGGTCTACAACGAGACGGAAGGCATCCTCGACTACGTGCCGACCGGCGCCGGCCGCAGCGTGATCGTCAAGTACAGTTACCTGTTCGACGTCCTCGACTGAGCCTGGCGCCTTCACGCAGCCTGAACCCATGACGAGCGGTCCGGCGGGTCGATGCGGCGTACTGTGCACGTGCGGATATCCGGACCGGTGCGAGGATCGGCCGGCGCGCGATGCCCGGAGGCTGTCCCGGGGTTGCGGCCGGGGGGCGGCTGTCGGTCTCGCCGCCCTTGCCCTGCTCGCCGCCCCGTACTCGGGGCGGGCTCAGACCGGGCAGGGACCGTCGCCGGCGCCGGTCGAGGCGGCGGGAACGGCGCAGTCGGCGGCCGGCTTCGAGATAGCGGCGATCGGCGGCGCCCGCAGCGCGACCGCCGTGGAAGCCGCGGTAGCTCCGGTCCTGGACGGCGCCGTGCTCGACGATCCCGCCTGGGCCCTCGCCCCGCCCGCCACCGGGTTCGTGCAGACGCAGCCGGACGAGGGCCGGCCGGCTTCCGAGCGGACCGAGGTCCGCATCGTCTACACCGCGGATACCCTCTACTTCGGCGTCGTCTGCTACGACCAGGATCCGTCCGCGATCATCGTCACCGACAGCCGCCGCGACTCGTCCCTCGCCGACAGCGACAGCTTTCAGCTCATCCTCGACACCTTCCTCGATCGGCAGAACGGCTTCATCTTCGGCACCAGCCCCTCCGGCCAGGAGTACGACGGGCAGCTCGTCAACGAGGGGGCGGGCGGCAGCGGCATGGGGGGGGGGTTCGGCGGCGGCGGCCAGATCGGCGGCGCCGGCGGCGGCTTCAACCAGAACTGGGACGGTGTGTGGCAGGTGCGCACCGCCATCTCCGAGGTGGGCTGGACGGCGGAGTTCGCCATCCCGTTCCGCACGCTGCGCTTCCCGGCCGGCCGGGAGCAGACCTGGGGCGTCAACTTCCAGCGCAACATCCGCCGGCGCAACGAGCAGGCGTACTGGGCGCCGCTGCCGCGGCAATACGACCTGTTCCGCGTCTCGCTCGCCGGACAATTGGGAGGCGTCCGGGCGCCCGAGGGGCTCTGGCGCACGCTGCAGATGACCCCCTACGTCATCGGCGAAACGGTCAATCGCGTCGACCGGCCGGACGGCCGTACGCTCGCGCTGGGCGCTTTCGGCGGCGACCTGAAGTACGGCGTCACGTCGGGACTGGCCCTCGACCTGACCTACAACACCGACTTCGCGCAGGTCGAGGTGGACGACCAGCAGATCAACCTCGATCGGTTCCAGCTCTTCTTTCCCGAGAAGCGCCCGTTCTTCCTGGAGAACGCCGGGGCCTTCACGGTGACCAACAGCGGCGGGGCGGCGTTCAACGACCCCGGCCAGACCGATCTCTTCTTCAGCCGGCGCATCGGCATCGGCGATGCCGGACAGGCCATTCCCATCCTGGGCGGCGCGCGGCTGTCCGGAAGGGTGTCCGAAGACGTCACCGTGGGCTTCCTGAACATGCAGACGGAGGCGACCGGCAGCACGACGTCCGCCAACAACTTCACCGTGGCGCGGTTGCGGCACGATCTCCCCAACCGGTCGAGCGTCGGCGGGTTGCTCGTGAGCCGCCAGGCCACCGGACCGCTGGCCGGGTCCGACAACTACAACCGGACCTACGCCTTCGACGGGCGCTGGGGCTTCGGACAGAACGGCCTGATCTCGGGGTTCGCGGCCAGGACCGAGACGCCGTTCCGCGACGGCCGGCACTTCGACCAGGATCACGCCTTCGACCTGGCGGTCGACTACAACACGGAGGCCTGGCGGCTGCGCGGCGGCGTCATGGAGATGGGCAGGGACTTCAATCCGGAGGTCGGCTTCGTGCGGCGCACCGGGTTCCGCAAAATGGACGCCGGCATCTTCAACACGTCACGGCCGTCTCCGAATCCGTTCCGGATCCAGGAGTTGCAGCCGCACGTGACGTTCAACCGGTTCTGGGACATCGAGACCGGCTACATCCAGACATCGCTGCTCCACATGGACAACGGCCTGGAGTTCGAGGACAGCTCGAGGGTGATCACCGCCTGGAACGTCCGTAAGGAGGGCGTGACCCGCCCGTTCACAATCTCCGGGGTGCCTGTGGCCCCCGGATCCTACGACTGGAACGAAATCAACCTCAACTACAACTCGGACCGGTCGGCACAGTTCGGCTACGGGTTCCGGTTTCAGCAGAGCGGGTTCTTCGGGGGCAGCCTGCAGGTGGCCGGCCCGACCTTCAACTTCCGCCGCGGCGAGGCGCTGAACGTCGAGCTGCGGTGGAGCCGCAACGACATCGATCTGCCGGCGGATCACGTCGTCACGAATCTGGTGTCGAGCCGCGTCGCCTACAACTTCTCCCCGCGCGTGTTCCTCCAGAGCCTGGTGCAGCGCAACGACAGCACCAACCTCTGGTCGGTCAATCTCCGCTTCGGCTGGCTGCGGGAGGGCAACACCGGCCTGTTCTTCGTCTTCAACCAGTCCGACGGCCTCGGCGACTTCATTCTGCCGGGCAGCGGGCGCAGCGTGATACTGAAGTACACGCACCTTTTCGATCTGCTGCGGTAGCCGCAGGTGGCGCCAGGGAGTATTGCGCCGCAGGAGTCTCGCGCTAGCAGACTCCAACGCGACCATTCGGTAGCGCCGCGACCGTGAGGTCGCGCTAGCGCGGCCGACTGAATCCGTCGCTGCGACTCAGGACGCGGTCGAAGGTGTACGTAGTCGTCGCTCCCGCCAGCGTGGCGGACTCGCCGATCAGGTAGTCGGAGAAGTCGGCCTTGCCGCTGGCGTAGCGTTCGAGCGCCCGGCCGACGGCCGCCCGGTTCGAGAACCCGAACTCCTCCGCGTCGAGCAACCGCCGCACGGTCGCCGCGATTCTCGCCCGGGGGAAGGCGTATACCGATTCGAGAACCCACTCCAGCTCGCAGAGCACGATGTCCGGCAGCAACACCCTGTCGGACGCGGCAACCGCACGATCGAGCAGATCCTGCGCCTGTCCGGCCTGATCCGCGTCGTCGCTCAGCAGCAGCCGCAGCAGGACGTTGGTGTCGAACGCGATCATGGGCGCCCGTGCTTCTCGGCCGCCCGCCGGCGAAGCGCCCGCCGGATCGACTCGCCATCCGCTTTCCGGCCAGTGGCGTATGCCGCGAGGAATCCCCGCAGGGGCTGCATGCGATCCCGCACGGGGACGATGCGGACCCCACCGTTGGCGTCGAGCTCGAAGGCCAGCCGGTCGCCGGCATCCACGGCCATCCTCGTCCGGACCTTCTTAGGTATCGTGATCTGACCCTTGGCCGTGATCCTGGCGGTTTCCATCTCGCTCCTTACTATTGCATGAATTCGCCAGGAGTGTAATGCACCCACGGGCGAACGATCGACGAGAGCGTGGACAGTCTGCAACGGACTGCGACGGCGGTTCGTGCGGGACCCCTATAATGACCCGATGATCGACGCTTTCATCTACGACGGCCTGCGGACGCCGTTCGGCCGCCACGCGGGTGCGCTCGCGCCGGTCCGCCCCGACGACCTGCTCGGCGACCTGGTCGGCGCGCTGGTGGAGCGCAGCCCGTTCGCCGCGGACCGGTTCGAGGACGTGATCGCCGGCTGCACCAACCAGGCGGGCGAGGACTGCCGCAACGTCGCACGGCGCGCGGGACTGCTGGGCGGCCTGCCGGTCGAGGTGGCCGGCATGACCGTGAACCGGCTCTGCGCCAGCGGGCTGGCCGCGGTGGTCGACGCCTCGCGGGCCGTGGCGTGCGGCCAGGGCGACCTGTTCGTGGCCGGCGGCGTGGAGAGCATGAGCCGGGCGCCGTTCGTCATGGCGAAGGCCGAACGCGCCTATGGCCGGCAGCTCACGACGTTCGACACCACCCTCGGGTCGCGTTTCCCGAACCGGCGGGCCACCGCCGCGTTCGGCGATCATGCGATGTACGAGACCGCGGAGGAGGTAGCCCGGGATCTCGGGATCGGCCGGGAGGAGAGCGATCGCTTCGCCGTTCGCTCGCAGGCGCGGTACGCGAAGGCGAAGTCCGAGTGCTTCTACTCCGGCGAGCTGCACCCGGTCGCTGTGCCGGGACCGAAGCGCGGGCAGACGACCGAGGTGGCCGGCGACGAGCACCCGCGGCCCGGAACCAGTCTGGACAAGCTCGCGACGCTGCGGCCCCTGGCCGAGGACGGCGTGGTCACGCCCGGGAACGCCTCCGGCATCAACGACGGCGCGGCGGCGCTGATCGTCGGCTCGCGCGCGGCGGGCGAAGAGGCCGGCGCCGCGCCGCTGGCGCGTGTCGTCTCGGCGGCGGTGGCCGGGGTCGAGCCGCGGGTGATGGGGCTCGGGCCGGCGCCGGCGTCGCGCAAGGCGCTGGCCAGGGCCGGGCTGACGCTCGCCGACATGGACGTCATCGAGATCAACGAGGCGTTCGCCACGCAGGTGCTCGGCTGCCTGAAGCTGCTGGAGCTCGAGCCGGACGACAGCCGGGTGAACCCGAACGGGGGTGCGATAGCCATTGGGCATCCCCTCGGGGCGTCGGGCGCCCGCCTGACGCTGACCGCCGTCCGGCAGTTGCAGCGGATCGCGGGCCGCTACGCTCTGGTCACGCTCTGCATCGGCGTCGGCCAGGGGCTGGCCGCGGTCCTCGAGCGGGTCGGCTAGGCCGGGTCATGGCTGGCAAGCCGGCTCGGCTGCTCGCCCTGCTCGGCATCTACGTGCTCGTCGCGCACGTGCTGCCGATGCCGGATGGTGTCGACGCCCAGGGCTGGCGCATCACCGGCATCTTCTTCGCGATCATCGCCGGGCTGATGCTGCAGCCGCTGCCCGGGTCCCAGGTGGTGCTGCTCGGGATCACGATGGTGATCCTGGTCGGCCGCGTGCCGATGGACCGCGCGCTGGCGGGCTACTCGGCCGCGTCCGTCTGGATGGTGCTGGCCGCCATGATGATGTCGCGCGCGTTGCGCGAATGCGGCCTCGCGCGGCGCATCGCGCTCTGGTTCGTGCGCGCCATCGGCCGGACGTCGCTCGGCCTGGGCTACGCGCTGCACCTGACGGATCTGACGCTCGCCACCGGCGTGCCGTCGATCACGGCGCGGTCGGCCAGCATCGTCTTCCCGATCGCCCGCAGCATCAGCACCCTCTACGAATCGGAGCCGGGGCAGACGTCGCGCCGGCTCGGCACGTTCCTGATGACGTGCATGTACCAGACGAGCACCATCGCGTCCGCGATGTTCTTCTACAGCAGCGCCGCCAACCTGCTGCTCGGCGACCTGGCGCGCGAGTTCGCCGGGGTCGAGGTCACGTGGATGAGCTGGTTCATCGCCGGGCTGGCTCCCGGCATCGTGTCGAGCGTGGCGGTGCCGCTGCTGATGCTGCGGGTCGTGCCGCCCGAGGTGCGGCGCACGCCGGCGGCGCGCGAGTTCGCCCAGCGGGAGCTCGACCGGGTCGGGCCTATCCGGGGCACCGAGGCGGTCGTGCTCGGGGTGTTCCTCTTCCTCATCGGCTTCTGGGTGCTCTCGTCGTACGTCGACTGGCTGTCGCCCGGGCTGGTCGCGTTCGTCGGACTGGGTGTGCTCTTCGTCACCGGCGCGCTGAGCTGGGAGGCCGCCCTCGGCGAGCGCTCGGCGTGGGACGTCTTCGTCTGGTACGGCGGGCTGCTCACCATGGGCGGGCTGCTCAACGAGACCGGGGCCACGACGGCCTTCGCCGGCTGGGTCGGCGGCTGGTTCACCGGTGTTCCCTGGATCGCGGTGCTGGTCGTCACCCTGGTCATCTACTTCTACACGCACTACTTCTTCGCCAGCACGACGGTGCACGCGCTGGCGCTCTACGGTCCGTTCGTCACGCTGCTCGTCGGGGTCGGCGCGCCGGCCGGAATCGTGGTCTACAGCCTGCTCTTCCTCAACAACCTGCAGGCCTGCCTGACCCACTACGGCACGACGACGTCGCCCGTCATCTTCATCGAGGGCTACGTCAGCCTGCGCGACTGGTGGCGCGCCGGGTTCTACTCGTCGGTGGTGAACCTGGTCATCTGGCTGGCGGTCGGGATCGCGTGGTGGAAGGTACTGGGGTTGTGGTGATGACCAAATGCTCGACGCATCCGGCTCGGCGCGGCTGGTCGGCGGTCGGACGAGCGGCGAAATCGGCGCGCTGGCGGCGAGACCGGGTTGGCGCGCTGGCGCTTGCGGTCGCGTGCGCGGCGTCGGGGTGCTCGGGCGGCGAACCGGCGCCTGCGGAGCCGGTCGCGTCCGCGCTCGAAGCACTCGAACTGGTGGTCGCCGGCGGGCGGGTCATCGATCCGCAGAGCGGACTCGACGACGTGCGCCACCTGGGGATCCGGGACGGCACGGTCGTGGCGGTTTCCGAGACGCCGTTGACGGGGACGACCGTCGTGGATGCGGAGGGACTGGTGGTCGCGCCCGGGTTCATCGACCTGCACGCGCACGGCCAGGACCCGACCAGCAGCCGCTACCAGGCGATGGACGGGGTGACTACGGCGCTGGAACTCGAGATCGGGGCGTTTCCCATCGACCGCTGGTATGCGCGCCGCGGCGGCGCGTCGCTGATCAACTACGGCGCGTCGGCGAGCCACCAGGCGGCGCGGATCCGCGCCCTCGGAAGCGTCTTCGCCCGCGGGAACCCGGACGGGACGTTCTCGCTGGGCGAGAGCGACGACGATACCCTCTATCGCGCCGCGAGCGAGGAAGAGCTCGCAGGGTTGCGGCAGCTCATGGTGCGCGGCCTGCGCGACGGGGGGATCGGGCTCGGCTTCGGGCTGAGCTATACGCCGGGCGTGAGTCACCGCGAGCTGCTGCAGATGTTTCAGGTCGCGGCGGAGTACGAGGCGCCGGCGTTCATCCACCTGCGATCATCGGCGGCCTTCGAGCGCGGCGGCGCGCTGGCCCCGTTCCAGGAAGTGATTGCCAACGCCGCGGTCACCGGTGCGCCGCTCCACATCGTGCACATGAACAGCACCTCCGGCGCGCGCGCGGAGGAGGCGCTCGAAATGATCCGCGGGGCGCGCCAGCGGGGCATCGACGTCACCACCGAGGCGTATCCCTACACCGCGAGCGCGTCGCTCATCGAGTCGCCGCTGTTCGACGGCTGGGATGGCCGCCCGCGAGAGGCCTACCGGACGCTGCAGTGGGTCGGTACCGGCGAGCGGCTGACGCCGGAGACGTTCGCGCTCTATCGGCGCCAGGGCGGCTGGGTCATCATGCACGGCCGGTCGGAAGAGATCAACGAGTGGATCGTCGGCCAGCCCGACGTCATCGCGGCCAGCGACGGCATTCCGTTCAGCGAAGGGCGGGCGCACCCGCGCGGCGCGGGCACGTTCGCCCGTATCCTCGGCCACTACGCGCGCGACCGCGGCGCGCTTTCTCTGATGGACGCTCTCCGCAAGATGACCCTGCTGCCGGCCCGGCGGCTCGAGTCCATCGTGCCCGAGATGGCCCGCAAGGGCCGCGTGCAGGTCGGCAGCGACGCCGACCTGACGATCTTCGACCCGGTCCGCATCATCGACCGCGCCACCTACGACGCGCCGGACCAGTACTCCGCCGGCATCGAGCACGTGCTCGTCGGGGGCACGTTCGTCGTCCGTGACGGCGCGCTGGTCGAGGGCGTGCAGCCCGGCCGTCCGCTCCGCGGCCGGCACCTGGAGCAGGAATAGCCGCCGGCCGGTTCGTCGGGGCTCCGGTTGCCGGACGGCGAGCGTCAGACGCCGATGGGTTGGGCGATCACCTGCTTCGCCGTGATCTCCAGCGAGTGCAGCCGCGCGTCGTGGTCGAAGATGTGGCTGACGATCATCACCTCGTCGGCGCCCGTGCGCTGCGCGAATTTCGCCACGCCGGTGCGGACAGCGTCGGGCGCTCCCACCACCGAGCAGGACTGCGCCCGATCCAGGATCTCGCGATCGAGCGGCGACAGCCGGTCCTCGAAGTCCGCCACCGGCGGCGGCAGCTTTCCCGGCCTGCCGCGGCGCAGGCTGAGGATCGACTGTTGTGCGGACGTGCGCAGGAGGCGCGCCTTCTCTTCGGTGTCGGCCGCAAAGACGTTGAGGCCAGCCAGGACGTACGGTTTCGCGCAGTGCGCCGACGGCTCGAACCGCGACCGATAGACCGCGATGGCATCCATCAACAGGGCCGGCGCGAAGTGCGAGGCGAAGGCGTAGGGCAGTCCCAGCGCGGCGGCGAGCTGTGCGCCGAACAGGCTGGATCCGAGGATCCAGATCGGTACGTCGAGCCCCATCCCGGGCACCGCGCGCACCCGCTGGTCGGCGGGCGCGGCGAAGTACTGCTGCAACTCGACCACGTCGCGGGGGAACGCGTTGACGTCGCCATCCAGGTTGCGGCGCAGGGCGTGGCTGGTCCGCTGATCGGTGCCCGGAGCGCGGCCGAGTCCCAGGTCGATGCGCCCGGGAAAGAGCGTGGCGAGCGTGCCGAACTGCTCCGCGATCACCAGCGGCGCATGGTTCGGCAGCATGATCCCGCCCGCGCCGACGCGGATCGTCGACGTGGCGGCGGCCACGTGCCCGATGACCACCGCGGTGGCGGCGCTCGCGATGCCCGGCATGTTGTGATGTTCGGCCAGCCAGAACCGCCGGTAGCCCCAGCGTTCCGCGTGGCGCGCCAGGTCCGCGGTATTCCGCAGCGCCAGCGCGGCGTCGCCGCCTTCCGGGATGGGCGAGAGATCGAGGAGCGAGAACGCCGCCATGATGTTGTCGGTGGCTTAGATCGAAAATCGTATTTTACGTTTAGTTTAACCAAATGTAAAATACGGTAGATGGTGAGCCGGAAACGCTGGCTGGAGCGCATCGAGCGCGCTTGGTCCCGCCGGGCCGTCGTCTGGCTCTCCGGCGTCCGCCGCGTCGGCAAGACCACTCTCGCGCGCATGCTGCCGGATGCGGTGTATCTGAATTGCGATCTCCCCTCCGTCGGACGGATGCTCGCCGATCCGGAACTGTACTTCGACGGTCAGCCGCCCGGATCGGTGCTCGTTCTCGACGAGGTGCACCGCCTGGACGATCCCAGCCGCCTGTTGAAGATCGCGGCCGATGCCTATCCGGGACTCCGGGTACTGGCGACCGGGTCCTCCACGCTGGCCGCGACGCGCAAGTTCCGCGACGCGCTCACGGGGCGGAAGGAAGCGGTGCATCTGTGTCCCGTGCCGTGGGACGAATGCGCCGACTGGCTTGGGGCGCCCGATCTCGACCGCCGCCTGTTGCATGGCGGGCTGCCCGAGCCGCTGCTCGCTGCGCGCAAGGCCTCCGCGTTCTTCAGCGAATGGATGGACAGCTTTTACGCGCGCGACGTCCTGGAACTGTTCGGTGTCCGCAACCGGCGCGGGTTCCTCGCCCTGTTCCGCGTACTGCTGCGCCAGAGCGGCGGTCAGCTCGACTATGGCCGTCTGGCGACGCTGAGCGAGATGAGCCGTCCAACCGTCATGTCGCACGTGCAGGCGCTGGCGACCGCCCATGCCCTTCATTTGCTGCGTCCCTTTCACGGCGGCGGCGCGGGAGAGATCGTCAGGCGTCCCAGGTGCTACGCCTTCGACACCGGCTTCGTCACCTTCGAGAAGGGTTGGGATCGTATCCGCGACGAAGACCGCGGACTGCTGTGGGAGCACCTCGTTCTGGACACCCTGCGCATCCGGTTCGGCGACGAGCGGGTCTACTACTGGCGGGACAAGTCTCACCACGAGGTCGACTTCGTGATTCGCCGCGCCCGGGATCGGGTGGACCTGGTGGAGTGCAAGATCAATCCGGACCACGTGGAAGCGACCGCAATCCGTGCTTTCCGCGCCCTCCATCCAGAGGGGAAGGACTACGTCGTCAGCCCCGGCGTGAAGCAGCCCTACCGTATCCGGCGGGGCGGCCGCGTGCTGACGGTGTGCGGGGCGGCAGACCTGTGAAGTAGTGCCCATCTTCCGCTGCCTGGACGCCCCGGCGAGCTGGCCGTAAGCCGCCTTGATACATCCCGATCACACTCGTGGTGACGGCGAAGGCTCCGTTTCAGCCCCGAGTGGGGGAACGGGTCGTTACCGTAACTGTTTGCGCTCCCTGATCCGGCCGTCTCGGCGATGAATGATTACCTCAGACCCGCTGTCGATCGCTACTCTGCGCGCCGCGTCAATCGCGTCACGCTGAGTACGGTGGAGGGAGGTCGCACGCCGATTCGAACGCCCGCGGCGCTTCGAACGTCTGGTCTGGCGCGCGCTGGGAGAAGAACTGATCTCTCCGGTTCGGGCGGCGGAACTGCTGGAGCGCTCGCTGAACGACGTCCAACGGGAAATCAGAGGGCCGCGTGACCGGTGACATCCGTCATCGTCAACGACGCCTCGTGTCTGATCGACCTGCACAAGGTCCGGCTCCTGCCGGTCATGCTGAAACTGCCGTACCGGTTTCGTGGTGCCGCTGCCGACTCGCCTGGCCGAGGCATTGGATCTTACGGATCGGGACTGGGGGCGTCTGGACGACCTGGGCCTCGTCACCTTCGATCTCAAGCGCTTGGTCAGCGAGCTCGCCCCCGACCAGCTCGTACTCGTCCGACCCTCGACGATCCGACCGACGCAGTTGAGCCGGTTCATCCTGGATGGCCGGGCATACGCGGCGCCCCTGGACGGGCGGGCGCAGACTGCCCGGATGCTGGTGCTCACCGCCCTTCAGAAACTGGCCGCCAGCTCCGTCGCCGCCATCCGCAGCGCGCTTCTCAACCGGCGTGCCATGCTGCAGGCGAAGCTGGAGCCTGCGGCGTCCGCGACGCCCCAGGTGCAGGAGCCTTGTCGGAGAGGGAAGGAGGCGGAGGCCGTCGCCCTGCCGTCCGAGGACGAGGCGACGTCGGACGAGATTGCCGAGGCCGAGGAGAAACCGCCCGGTGCCGCGGTCGTGCTGCAGATGAGGAACGAGATGGACCGCATCGACGACTGCTTGCCCGGAGCGGAGAGGTCGGCGCGGAAACGAAGGTCTGCCCACATCCTCCGCAACGCGGATCTCGGCAACGTGTCGCACTTCGATTCCAGCAGGTAGGCGGATCACGCGCCGACGTTGCGCCGGCCGGTCGCCTGGCCCGAGATGTTGCTGGTTCCTGCGACTCTTGAGAGGAAGACTCAGCGCGCCGTCATATCGTCGCGCGGGACGTGAAGTTCATCCAGGAGCGCTGGCCGAACGGCATCGCCTGTCACTGGTACGGCCTGGACGGACGTGCAGGGTGGCCCGGTGTCGGGCCGGCACGCCGCATCAGGTGGCGTATTGGGTTTGTGGCCCCCGTACGTGGGATATGATTGGCGCAGGGATGGCTCAAGAGAATCCGGCAATCCAGCAAGCGGCCGAGCGGGCCGCGGGAGCTGCTGATCGGGCTGATCGGGCCGCCGACCACGCCGACCGGCGGGCTCGCGACGCAGACCGTATTTCGCGCTGGACAGTCGGGCTCATGCTTGCAACCGCTCTGCTCCTCCTGGGACAGGGGTTCGCGGTGCTGTTGCGGATAGGCGAAGTGCGGACCGAGGTTGCCGCGGTACGGACCGAGGTTGCCGCGGTGCAAGACGAGATCGCCGACATTCGGACGGACATCGCCGCATTCCGTGTGCGGCAGGCCATGCCCGTTCCCCCGCGTCCGCAGTAGTCCCCCGAGCAGTCGCACCAGCAGCCTCCTTCGACGTGGCCGCTTCTCGGTGTCGGACGCTCGAATGCAGCGGGCCGCTTGCAACTGACAGCCTACCGCCACCTGAAGATCCTGAGCGCGAGGCCGAAGCTGCCGCCGCCCCAGGCCGCGAGGATGAGCAGGTCCGGCCCGTTCGCGATCAGCCCGTTGCCGTCCAGCATGACGCCCCGCAGGGCATCGTTCAGCGCCGTCAACGGCAGCGCCTGAATGAACGGCTGCATCGCGTCCGGGAAGTTCGACGAGGCGAAGAAGACGCCGGAGCAGATCCACATCGGCGCCATGACGACGTTCATGATGCCCGAGACGCCCTCGATAGTCTGTGCGCGGCTGGCCGTGAGCAGTCCGAGCCCGCTGAAGGCCATCGCCCCGAGAAGTGACACGGTGGCGAGGTTGACGAGCGAGCCCTCGATCGGCACGCCGAACATCAGGCGGGCGAAGCCGACAAGGGCCAACAACTCGAGTCCGAGCAGCACCAGGCGCGCCGTCACGAGAGCGGCAAGGTACTGATGGCGCCGCATCGGCGTCGCGATCAGCCGCTTGAGCAGCTTGCGCGTACGTTGCACCACCAGCGTGAAGCCGATGCCCCACATGCCGGTCCCCATGATGTTCATGCCGAGCAGCCCGGGGATCAACCAGTCGATGTAGCGGCTGCCGGGGGCTATGACGGTCTCGTTCCGGCCGGTCCAGACGTCCTTGCGGCCGGCGGCGCGCTGCAGCAGGTCGTCGACCGTCTGGCGGGCCAGGCGGCTCTCCGGCCGGGTCGGGTCGTAACGGTACGTCGGCGGGTCGCCCGGCGCGACCACGACGTGCGCGAGACCGTCGCGCAGTGC
Organism: Vicinamibacterales bacterium; assembly: GCA_965222905.1. Classification (GTDB taxonomy): domain Bacteria; phylum Acidobacteriota; class Vicinamibacteria; order Vicinamibacterales; family UBA8438; genus WTFV01. Next base: position 3,927,715 of record OZ244976.1, read on the forward strand.
CGTCGCCGTCGCCCCGGGGGCGACCGACACGACCTCCACGCTCTCGTGCGCCGACAGGGCGTCTACCAACTCCGCGGCCCCGGCTCCCTGCTCGACGGCGACCGCCACCGGCGCCTCGGATGGGGAGCGGAAGGCAATCCCGAGCGCGAGCGCCATCAGCAGCGGGAAGATGAAGACCCAGAAGATCATCTCCGGCTCGCGCACCAGCAGGAGCAGCCGGGTGAGCGTCATCTCGACGAACGGATGGCGCGGTGCCGGAGACTCGGTCTCAGTCATCGCGGAGTTGGTGTCCCGTCAGCGCCACGAAGACGTCCTCCAGGGTGGCGCTGCGCGTGGCCAGCGTCTCGATCTCGACACCGGCGTCCGCGGCCACCCCCACGAGCGCCGGCAGCGTCCGGTGCAGGGCGGTTGCCGTGACGACCCAGGCATCCGAGGCCTCGCCCGCGCGCACCGTGTCCACGTCGGGCAGGGCGGCGATCCGTTCCTGCAGGCCGTCGGACTCCGGGGTTTCGCCGCGGGCGAACGCAATCTCGACGATATGGGGCGCGCCGATCGAGAGGATCAGCTCGTCGGGGCTGCCCTGGCTGACGATCCGACCCTGATCGACGATGGCTACGCGATCGCACAGCACGTGCGCCTCGTCCATGTAGTGGGTCGTCAGGAGGATGGTCCCTCCGTCGGCCCGATAGCGTTGCAGCAGCGCCCACAACTGCCGGCGCGATTGCGGGTCCAGCCCGGTGGTCGGCTCGTCGAGGAACAGCAGGTCGGGATCGCCGACCAGGGCGCATCCGACGGCCAGACGCTGTCGCTGACCGCCCGACAGCTTGCCGACCCAGCTCTTGCGCTTGCCGCCCAGCTCGAGCAGCCCGAGCACGTCCTCGATCGAGTGTCCCCGCGGATAGAACGACCGAAACAGCCTGAGCGTCTCGAGCACCGACAGCTTCTCGTCCATCTGCGACTCCTGGAGGTGAATCCCGAGCCGCGCCCGCAACGCATCGTCGTTCCGGCCCCACGCGCGGCCCAGAATCCGCACCCGGCCGCCGTCCGGCGCGAGCAGCCCCTCCAGAATCTCGATGGTCGTGGTCTTGCCGGCGCCGTTCGGTCCCAGCAGCCCGAAGCACTCGCCGCGCCGCACCTCGAGGTCGAGACCGTCGACCGCCAGCACGTCCCCGTAACGCTTCACGACGCCGGTGCAGGACAGGGCCGGCTCGGCGAGTCCGGTCGTCGCTCCCTTTGCGCCGTACATGGCAGGATTCGGAACGCGACCGCGGGCGTCAGGGAGACTCCCGTTCCCGCCGCCCGCATTCATTGCTCCAGCGCCGGGGTCGTCGTCGGCGGCTCGCGGCGCTGCGTGCCCTGCTCGTAGGCGTAGCCCAGCTCGAACAGGGTGGCCTCGCTGAATGGCCGGCCCAGCATCTCGAGCCCTATCGGAAGCCCGTCGGCGGTCAGCCCGGCCGGCAGGGTCAGCGCCGGGAACCCGGTCGCAGGGCTGAGGAAACGGTTGTTGCCTCGCGCGTACTGGTCCTGGGTGTTGGCGTTGGTCAGTGCGTCGAGCGCGATCACGGTCGTCTGATGGTCGAAGGTCGCATAGACGAGCGCGTCGAGGTCGCCGTCCGCCATCGCGGCCAGGACGTTCTGCCGCAACCGTTCGCGGGACTGGAGGATGGACAGATACGCGTGGTCGTCCGTCGATCTGCCGACCACGTTGATGAGGCCCCGGGCCCGCCAGGGGGTGACGACGCCCGAAAGCAGGATGTCGCGGAGGTTCTTGACGGGCGCGTTCGGGTGGTCCGCCAGGTAGGCGTTCATCGCCCGCTCGGTCTCGAAGTTGTTGGTGACGTACACCCGCTGTGCAGATTCCAGGCCGGGGACAACCACCGGGTCGACGATGCTGGCGCCGAGCGCGCGCATGTCGGCGAGGGCGCGGTCGATCAGGGCCCGCACCTCCTTGTAGTCCTCGGCGTCGGTGTCGGTCTTCGGATCCATCGATTCGCGGATGACGCCGATGCGCGCGCCGCGCAGGTCGTCGGTGTCGAGATTGGCGGCGTAGGAGTCGGGCACGAAGCCGACGGCGTGGGCGGTGATCGGGTCGTTGGCGTCGTAGCCGGCGATGGCGTCGAGCAGGAGCGCGGCGTCACGGACGGTGCGGGTCATCGGTCCGAGGGTGTCGCTGGACGGGTTCGCCGGCATCATCCCGAAGCGGCTGACCAGCGGCAGGGTGGGGCGCAGGCCGACCAGCGCGTGGACCGCGGCCGGTCCGCGGATGGAGCCGCCGGTGTCCTCGCCGATGCCGACCATCCCGAAGTTGGCGGCGATGCCGGCCCCGGTGCCGCCGGACGAGCCGCTCGGATTGCGGGTCGGGTCGTAGGCGTTGCGGATGATCCCGAACGCGGAGCCGACATAGCGCGACGCGAACTCGCCCATGTTCGTCTTGGCCAGGATGAGGGCGCCCGCTTCCTTCATGCGCACGACGATGGTGGCATCGCGGTGCGACACGAATCCCTCGAACAGGGCCGAGCCGTAGGTGGTCGGCAGGTCGCGCGTCTCCACCTGGTCCTTCAGCAGCACCGGGATGCAGTGCAGGGGACCGGTCGGGCCCGACTCGGCGTAGGCCGCGTCCAGATCCTCGGCTCTCGCCAGGGCGCGCGGGTCGACCACCTGGATGGCGTTCAGGGCCGGGCCGGTCTGGTCGTACGCCTCGATGCGGTCGATGTAGGCCCGCACCAGGGCGCGGCAGGTCAGCTCGCCGGACGCGAACGCCGCGTGCACGTCCGCGACCGTCGCCTCGAGAAGCTGGAAGCCCTGGGCCCCGGAGACACCCGGGATCAGCAGCCAGGCGGCGGCCAACATCGCCATGTATCGTCCCGCGCGCCTGGCGCGTTGGTTGATTCGGTAGCTCGCCGCCGTCCGTCTGCTTCGGTTCACGGTTCCTCCCATTCCGGCTTCCTGCCGGCTCCGGGGGACTATGTCACGCGTGGAGCACGTTGGAAAGCGCCGCCGGGCGCCCGCGCCGTCCTGTGGGGCCGGAAAACAGCGGATTTTCGCGGACGCTCGTCCTGCCTTCTCGCGGTTCCTGAACCGGTTGCGCGCGACACCGGCGTCTACGCATCATGTCGCGGTCGGCGGCGACCGTCGGGGTCGTCGCGGTCGGCAGACCACCACGTGATCCGCACGAATCCGCCTACGGAACGAGTCCGGCACATCGTCCCACACGAAGAGGTCGACGCGGAAGGGCAGGTCGCTCTCGTCGAATTCCTCGCGCAGGTCGCCGACACGTGTACGTTGGTCGGGCGTCGAGAACACGACGAGGTCGAGGTCGGATTTCGGGTTCGACGTACGCTTCGCACGGGAGCCGTAGACCCAGGCCTCCGTGTCAGGGAGATGCCGCTCGAGCAACGTCAGCAGGGTCCTGGACTGAGCGGCGGTGATGTCGATGTCCCGCTCTAGTCCCATGCCGCTCCGCTCATCTTCCGGTAGAGGCCTATCGCGTCGGAGATGAAGGCGGGCATCAGAGCAAGGCATGACTTCGCTTTCTCGCCGTCGTAGTCGTGCGACGTATCGATGCGGGCATCGGCGTACTGCAGCCAGCGTTCCACCGGCGAGTCGAACAGGTCGTTTTCATGGGCCAGCCTGAAGATCGGCTTCGGGCTGTTCGGCATATCGGGCAGGCCCAGTCCCTCGGACAGATGGCGTTTCAGCACTTTCCAGAGGCAGTCGTAGCAGGTCTCGAACCGCTGGATAACCGATTCGGCAATGGCCTCGCGGATCAGCTCCGGACGCGATTCGTCCGATCGCAGATGGTTGTCGTGCTGCTCCTCCAGCCGCTCGAGAGAAAGGTGGAACTTGCCGTAGTCGATCATGTTCCGCATCCCCACTATGCCGCGGAGACGTCACGCCTCCAGCCACTTGCCGATAGGTGTCGTCAGGAACGTCTCGAGATCGATGCCGTCGCCGCCGACGAGCAGCTTGCGGGTCGGCCGGAACGCCTCGGAGAACGCGGCCATACCCGGCAACGTCTCGGGAGCGCGCCCGCTCTTGACCTCGATGGCGACGAGCGACCGGCCGGCGCGGAGGACGAAATCGACCTCCCGGTTGCGCTCGCGCCAGTAGTGGACCTCGCACTCGCCCGTGGCCGCGGCGTTGGCCAGGTGCGCTCCGACCGCGGACTCGACCAGCCGGCCCCAGAAAGCATGATCCGCACGCGCCTGCCCGAGCGTGATTCCCGCCTGCGCCGTGATCAGCGCCGTGTTGAGGACCTGGAGCTTGGGGCTCGACGCCCGCCGCCTGGCGACGCCTCCGGCGTACTTCTGGAGTCCGGTGACCAGGCCGGCGCCGGCGAGCAGATCGAGATAGTGGGCCAGGGTGGTGGTGTTGCCGGCATCCTGGAGCTGGCCGAGCATCTTCGTGTAGGAGAGGATCTGCCCGGAGTAGGCGCATCCCAGTTCGAGCAGCCGGCGCAGCAACGCCGGCTTGTCCACGCGTGAGAGGAGCAGCACGTCGCGCGAGAGGATCGGCTCGATGAGCGCGTCGCGGACGTAGCGTGTCCAGCGTGCCGGTTGCCGGATGAGCGGCGCGGCGCCCGGATAGCCGCCGTAGAAGAGGTACTGGTCCAGGGACCAGGCGAACGCATCGCGCATCTCCGCAAAGCTCCAGTGGGGCAGACGCAGCATTTCGAAGCGGCCGGCGAGGCTCTCTCCCAGGCCGCGTTCGACGAGCAGAGGCGCCGAGCCGAGCAGGACGACCTTCAGCCGCCGGCCCGTGCGCGAGTCGGTGTCCCACAGGTGCTTGACCGCCTCGGACCAGCCCGTGACCTTCTGCACCTCGTCGAGCACGAGGAGCGCGCCGTTCGCGTCCGCCTCGTCGGCCAGGCTCCGCGCCGCCTCCCACTGCTGCTCCATCCACTGCGTGTCGCGCAGGGTCGGCTCGTCCGCGCTGGCGTGGCGGGTCGGCAGGCCGGACCGCCGGGCCGCCTGACCGGCCAGCGTCGTCTTGCCGACCTGCCGCGAACCGGCAACCACCTGGATGAAGCGGCGCGGCTCGCGCAGGCGCTGGACCAGTTCGCCAGTCCGGGGTCGGGAGTATTTGGGTGAATTACTCACTACTATGAGTAATTTTACTCAGTTACATGAGTAATGCAAGCGGGGCCGTCCTGCGTTCACTCCCGAACGCCGGCGTCTCCAGGTTGCGGCTCAGTCCGCCCGCAGAAGGTCGTAGTACTCCAGCGCCGCGCCCAGCACCATGGCTCCGCCCCGGTCGTCCGCACCGTTGACGGCGGGCCGGTCGAGGTAGTGCCGCCGCGTAGGGCCTGCCCCGGTGCTGAAGCAGACGTCGACCAGCGTGCCGTCCGCCGCGACGTGGGCGAGCAGGGCGCGCCAGGCGCGGTCGACCACAGGCCGGTACGAGTCGTCGAGCCATCCGAGGCGGATCCCCCGGGCCATCGCGGTCAGGGTCATCGCGGTGACGCTGGTCTCGCGGTAGCTGCCGGGCACGTCGACGATCTGACGCCACATGCCGTCCGGCGCCTGCCTGGTGCGCATGCCCGCGAGGTGCCGGCGGTGGACGTCGAGTACCGCCGCCCGATCCGGGTGGTCCGCCGGGAGGACGGTGAGCAGCTCGGAGAGGCCGAGCGCGCCGAACCCGTTGCCGCGGCCCCAGGCGGCCGGGGCGTCGGCGTCGTGGTGGAAGAGACCGTCAGGCTGCTGCAGGCGGCCCGCGGTGGTCGTGACGAGCCGGACGGCGGCGGCGAGCCCTTCCGGATCGCCGGCGCGGACCGCGGCGATGGTGCCCAGAAAGAAGTCGTCGCTCCAACCGGACGCGTGCTCGGGCAATCCCGGCGCGGTCTCGGCCGCAGCCAGCGCGACTCCCTCCGCCGCCAGCCGGGCCGCGGTCTCACCGCCTTCGCCGGGCAACCCGGTGAGCTGGCTGAAGATCATCGTTCCCGCCAACGCGGCGAAGGAAATCCGGTTGCCGAAGAGCGGACGGTCTCCGGAGAGCCATGGACGGACCTCCTCCAGCACCTTGTCTCGCAATGACCCGTCGTCGTCCATCTCCGCGATCCGCAGCGTGTGCACCCAGGCGAGCGCCGGGATGTAGCTGATGCTCGGCGTGCCCGGGTAGCGCCGGGCCATCAGCCGCGCCACGGTGAGCGGGTCACGCGCCACACGGCGGTTCAGCACGTTCCGTAGCGGCGACTGCCGGTCCCTGGCGCGGGCCAGCACCTCGCGCATGACCGCCGCGCCGTCCGCGGCCCCGGCGGTCGCCAGGAGTGTCTCGACCGGACCGAGGCCGGTGTGGTTCGCAGGGTCCGCGAGCGCCGCGGTCAGTGAGCCTGCAGGCAGTCCCTCGGCGTCGGGGCCGCGGCCGGCGCGAACGCTCAACTCGTCTCCGGCGCGGACCTCGACGACGAGGTCGGGCGCCTGGTAGGCGACCCAGCGCCAGACGTAACGGCTCTCCGGCCGCTCAGGGTGGTCGAAGAATCCGTCGACCGGCGGGAAGGTGGCGGGCGGCCCGGCCGCGTCCGCACCCGGCAGGGCCAACGGGAGCGCGCTCACCAGCCACCGTGCACGCTCCGCTTCGGGCGCCTCGGTCTTGAACCAGCGGACCGCATCGACCACGACATGGGCGGCGCCCGCATCCCCGTCGAGGCCGCCGACGAGCACCAGCCGGCGCTCTGTGCGGAGCGCGTCGAACGGCCAGCCGTTCTCGAGGGTGACCAGCGGCAGGTCGTCCCGCGTCATCCCGGCCCCGCTCACGATGCTCGGCTCGCCGCCGACCGCGGCCAGCGCGGCGATCGCCCCCCGCAGCTCCTCGGTGCCGCCGGCCGGCCCCTGGGCGCGTATCTCCGGTGGTCCGGCAAGCACAAGCACCAGCGCGGCGATGGCGCCGGCTACACCGCGGCGCACCGGTTCATGCGAACGGTCGGCTCTGTATGGCTGATTCGTCACGTCCTACCTTCAATCTGCCGTGAGCGCCGCCACGCCGCCGTCGAGGGCGTGCAGTGCGCGAACCTCGTCAGCGGTCAGCGGGCGATCGTAGAGAGACAGCTCGTCGAACAGCCCCACGTAGTTCACGCCGAGTCGGATCGCGCCGCGGTCGACGTCCCAGGTGAAGGGCTCGGCGATGTTCTCGGCTCCGCCGGGAACCCGTTCGCCGTCCAGATACAGGGTGGCGGTCCCGCCTGTCTGACCCAGCCCGGCGTAAGTGATCGCCACGTGCGTCCAGCGGTCGCCGGCGAACGGCGGTTCGTCGACCACCGTCAGCCGGTCCGTGAAGGCAGGATTGTCGTTGGGCCCGAGGCCGTCCGGGTTCCACACGTCCAGGTCGCCGAAGACGCCCAGCCGGAACTGCCGCGGGTTCTCTCCCGTGAAGTCCACCCAGATCGCGGCGTCGTTGTAGGCGGCGTCGGTGATCTGAATCGGGTCGCAGAAGCCGGGTTCCAGGTCGGTGGCAGGGTCCAGGCTGAGCCAGAACGAGACGGTCCCGCTCCAGTTCTCGGTGGAGTAGCCGACGTTGCCGTCCGCCTTGTAGAAGATGGCGTGCTGGTTCCGCTCCGTGAACCGTAGCGCGTGTCCGAAGCGTCCCGCGTCGTCGGCGAGCATCACCGCGGGGTTCCCCAGCCCGGGCTCGGCCTGGTCCTGCTCGTCGTACGACGGCGCCGTGTAGAGCTGCGAGTCGCCCGCCGCCCGGTCCGCGTCGAGCCCGTTGTCGAACGAGGCATGGAACGTCAGCGAGCTCGTCAGGGCGCTGGCGGCGTCGACCACCGACGCGGACGCCGCGGGATCCAGCCAGAACATGCAGCCGGGGCCGGAATCGGCGCCGGTCGGGATCTCGCCGACCACCTCCAGCGTCTCCATGTCGATCACCGCCACGCGGTCGTCGCCCCGTAGCGCCGCGTAGGCGACTCCGCCGTCGGGCCGCACGAGGAGGGCGTTCGGCGCCATGTCCAAGCGGGTGATTTCCGTGCGGGACGCGGCTTCCATAACGACGACGCTGGTGGCCGAGTCGGAGACGAGCACGCGCGCGCCGTCCGGCGTGAAGGCCAGCCGGTTCGGGTCCTCGAAGTTGAGGTCCAGGCGCTCGCTGACCGTCTTCGAGGCAACGTCGATGATGGACACGTCACCGTCGTTGCGCGTGGCGACCCAGAGCTCCGCGCCGTCGGGCGACAGGTCGAGTCCTTCCGGATAGGCGCCGTCGGCGGGAATCGAGGTCACCTGCCAGTCGGGCGGGCCGTCCGCCGCGTCTTCGATGATCGACACGGTGTCCGACTCCCGGTTCGCCGTGAAGATCGTGTCCCGGTCGCGGCTGAGGACCATCATGTGGGTGCCGTCCTGCCCGAGCCCGAGCAGCCAGTCGACTTCGTCGGCCTGCGGGTCGTAGCGGCCGATCGCCTTGAAGCCCTCGACGGTGAAGTACAGCTTGCCGTCGGCGAAGCGGACATCGTGCGGCTCGCTGCCGGCTCCGATGTCGAGGCGCCGGAGCTCGGTCAACGTTTCGAGGTCGATCACCGAGATCCCGTCGCTGGGGCTGGCCACGAAGGCCAGCTTGCCGTCCGGGGTCGCGGTCACCTCGTGCGGGCCGCTGACCGTCGGAACCTGCCCGAGCACGGTTCCTGAAGCCGGATCGACCACGGCCAGGGCGCTGGCGTCCCGCAGCAGCACCAGCAGCCGCGCGTCCGCACCGGTTTGCGCCGCGGCCGCGTTGACGCTCGCCGCGAGCAGGACGAGCGCCGCCAACCATCGGATTGTCTGTATCGGTGCACGCACAGCTCACTCCCTTTCCTCAACGCGCTCCACGCTCCGGTCGGATGGAGACGCGGCAGCCGGATCCCACGTATCCTACCGCCGTACGGTGGAATCTCCGCGGCTCAACGCGTGCGGATATCGCCCCCGAACCGAGAGGGGTGGAGGAAAGCGACGATGACCAGACTCACGGCTGCGGTCGCACACGCAATCGTTGGATGCTTCCTGGCGGCGTGCGGCGCGCCGGAACCGGCGGAACCCGCGGCCGAGCCGGCCGCCCCGGACAACGGCGCCGGCACCATCCTGCGCGTCGATCCCCGCTTCGACGAGCTGGTGCCGGCCGCCGCCCGCATCGAGAAGCTCGCCGACGGCTACGTCTTCACCGAAGGGCCGGTGTGGGACCGCGCCGAGTCTCGCCTGCTGTTCTCCGACGTGCGCGGCAACGGCGTCTACCAGTGGTCCGAGGCGGACGGGGCGAGCCCCTTCATCGAGCCGGTGTTCGAGGGCGACCGGACCGGCCTGCGCTCGGTCAGCTCCAACGGGCTGACGATGGACGCCGAGGGGCGCCTCGTCATGTGCGAGCACGGCAACCGCCTCATCTCGCGCGTGGAGGAGGACGGCACGCGGACGACCCTGGTGGACAGCTACGAGGGCCGGCGGCTGAACAGCCCGAACGACGCGGCCTACTCGTCGGACGGCTGGCTGTACTTCACCGATCCGGGGTCCGCGCTCGAGGGACGCGACGAATCGCCGCTCCGCGAGCACGACTTCAACGGCATCTACCGCCTGAGTCCGGACGGCGAGCTCGAGCTGCTGTATCGCGATCAGTCCCGCCCGAACGGGATCGCGCTGTCGCCGGACGAGACGGTCCTCTACGTGGCGAACTCGGACGCGGAGCAGAAGGTCTGGATGGCGTACGACCTGAGCGCGGAAGGGGTCTCCAACCCGCGGGTCTTCTTCGATGTCAACGATCATACCGGCGAGGGGGCGGCCGACGGCCTGAAGGTGGACAACGCCGGCAACGTCTTCGCCACCGGTCCGGGCGGGGTCTGGGTGATCGCCCCGGACGGGACGCACCTGGGCACCATCATGCCGGACGAGGTGCCGGCCAACGTCGCGTGGGGCGACGACGGCAGCACTCTCTACATGACGGCGCGCACCGGGCTCTACCGGATCGGGTTGACGACGGCAGGGCCGATCCCGGGACCGTAACCAGCCTGGCAGCCGCCCGGCTCGGGCGCGTGGGGTGGAGATCCGGCGGGCGGCGTCACCTTCGACGCTACCCGCCGGTGAACAAGTGCGGTTCTCGCCGCGGGAGCCGCGAGCCCTACGGCTGGTCGGTCGCCCGCTCACGGGCGCGCTCGCCGCCGAGGATGTTGGTCATGCTGTAGTTCCCCTCGTGACAGGCGTACTCGAACAGGAACGGCAGCTCTTCGGCCGGGAACGCCGCGAACGGGAACTCCCCGGAGAAGCTCTGCGTGAAGTGGGTCGGGTCGTCGACCGTGAACTCGTAGTGCAGGCTGTCGGGGCCGCTCCGCGTGAATCGCTCGGTCACGGTGAGCGTGTCGTCGGACTGGCCGTTCGCCATGCGCAGCAGGACCGGGTCGCCGCCGACCGCGCCCGCGTTGGCTTCCGTCCGCCGCAGGTTGGTCGTCTCGACGACCAGCGTGTCACCCTCCCAATGGCCGCGCGCGTCGCCGTGCCACTGGCGTACGCCGGTTGGCACATGGCCGCGCCCGTCGATCGGAATGATGCGCGTGTCGTGGATCATCTCGGCGTAGATCACCACGTGGTCGGGGGTCTGCATGACGATGAAGTTGTTGTTGTAGGCGCTCGGCAACATCGGCGGTCCGGCCGACCAGACCAGGCAGCGGTCGTTCAGCTCCAGGTCCTCCCAGGAGTCGAACGGGCCGTCGACGGGATACGCCTCGTCGTGCGCGGCCTTACGCGCCGCGGCGTCCGCGGTGCGCGCCGGGAGCCGGCCATTCGGCGGATCGACGATCAGCGACGTGCGGCTGGTCGGCCGCGTTCCGCCGTCCAGCCAGAAGTTGTTGTAGCCGCCGACGTTGCCGCCGGCGACGGTGCGCCGCGGCGGCGCCAGCAGCAGCTCCTGGTTGCGGTCCAGCCGCGCCTGCTCCTGCTCCGCCACCTCTTCGTCGGTGAGCAACGCCTTGTCGCCCAGCGCCGCGGGCCGCTCGAGCGGGGTGATGGTCTTGTTGGTGTAGGTCCCCTGGAGATCCGGGTCGCCCCAGGGAGTGCGCGGGGCATCCTGCCCGGCGGCGCCGGCCGGGGCCAGCACGAGGAGCACGAGCACGCCCAAAGCGGCGCGGAAATATGGCCGAGTCATCTGACACCTCCCAATACTTGGCCTTGCGGCCGTTTCCTGGCTTCGTTCGCGACGGTCGATCTTTGCATTATACGCCCGTGATCCTTCGTTCACGTGCCGGTCTGGCACCGCGCTTGGCGCGATTCGGCCTTGTCGTCACCGCGGACGCCGGACTATCATCCGGCTCCGCACACATTCGAATATTGCCGGGAGGAATCGATGCGTAGAATGCTTGCTGTGCTCGTCGCCCTTTGCGCGCTGGCGGCGCCGGCCGCGGCCCAGGACGTTGCAGAGGTGCTGCAGGCCGCTGCCCAGGCGATGGGCGACGTCAGTTCGATCCAGTACTCCGGAACCGGGTGGGTGGCCAATATCGGTCAGAGCCACACGCCGGCCGACGACTGGCCCCGGTTCGAGGTGACCGCGTACGACCGCACCATCAGCTACGACGGCCGCGCGTCGTTCGAGATGTACACGCGCCGTCAGGGCGACTATCCGGCCCTGGGCGGCGGCACGCCGCTGCAGGGGGAGCAGCAGCGCGTCTTCCTGACCGCCGGCGAGCACAGTTGGACGATGGCGGGTGACAATCCCGTGCCGCAGCCGGCGAACGCCGAGGTCCGGCAGCTCGACATCTGGACGTCGCCGCACGGTTTCCTGAAGGCGGCGGCGGAGGCCGACGACGCAGCGGCGGTCGAGCTGATGCTCGAGGGGCGCAGCCTGACCATCGTGACCTTCACGGCTATGGACAAGTACCGCGTCAACGGCACGATCAACGAGGACAACCTCGTCGAGCGGGTTCTGACCTGGGTCCCGAACGCGTACTTCGGCGACATGATCTACGACCACCGGTACACGGAGTACCAGGACTTCGACGGCGTGATGTTCCCGACCGTGCTGCACTCGCACCAGGGCGACCCGCGGATTCATCCCGGTCACAACTCGATGGAGATCACGGTGACCGGGGTGGACGCCAACGTCGATCTCGAGCCGCTCGCGGTGCCGGACGCGGTGCAGGCGGCGACGGTTCCCCCGATCGTCGTCCGCTCGACCCAGATGGCGCCGGGCGTCTGGCGCGTGTCGGGCGGCAGCCACCACAGCATCGGCGTCGAGTTCAGCGACTTCATCGCCGTGGTGGAGGCGCCGCAGACCGAGGCGCGCTCGCTGGCGGTGATCGCGGAGCTGCGGCGGCGCGTCCCGGACAAGCCGATCCGCTACGTCGTCAACACCCACCACCACGTCGATCACGCGGGCGGGCTGCGGACCTACGTCGCCCAGAGCGCCACGGTCGTCACGCACGAGGCGAACCGCGACTTCTACATGGACGTGTTCCTCCACCCGGGCACGCGGTCGCTGGAGCCCGACATCCTGTCGAGCCTGATGCCGTGGTTCGCGGGCAACCGCATACCGGCGGTGGAGCTGGTGAGCGACGACTACACGCTGACCGACGGCGAGCGGGTGATGAACATCCACGCGGTCCAGGACCTCGGCCACGCCGGGACGATGCTCATCGTGCACCTTCCGGCGGAGCGGATCCTGATCAACGCCGATCTCTACTCGCCGGCCCTGCCGAGCGCCGACCGGCCCACGGCGAACGACAGCATGCGGGCCCTGGCCGCGAACATCGAGCGGCTGGGCCTGGACGTGGCCCGGCACGTCGGCGTGCACGGTCTGGTCGGCTCGCACATCGACTTCACGCGCATCGTCAACGGCGAATAACCCCGGTGCGCCCCGCTGACGCCGGTGGACCCACTGTCCCCGGCGTTGCGGGCGGTGCTCGGGCGGGAACGTGGCCGGCGCGCCGGATTTCGTTGAAAACCGTCCGCCGCCCGATTAGGATGGAGACGCTCTGTCGTCCCGCGACGTGTTTTCGGCGTCCTGTTGAGGAGACTTTCATGATGTCTGTGTCGATCTCGCGGAAAACGTGGTCCGTGCTTCGGGCCGCGGCGGCCGTCAGCGCCACGGTGATGCTCGCTTCGCCGGCGCTCGCTTCCGAGGGGGCCGAGAACGGGGTGACCTACACCACGGACATCGCGCCGATCCTCGAGCGGAGTTGCCAGCAGTGCCATCGCCCCGAGTCGGTGGCTCCGATGTCGCTCCTCACCTACGAGCAGGCGCGTCCATGGGCGCGGGCCATGAAGTACCGCACCGGCCGCGTCGGCAAGCCCGACGTGATGCCGCCCTGGTATATCGAAAAGGACATCGGTATCCAGCACTACAAGGGCGATGTCTCGCTGAGCGCGGAGGAGATCGCGGCCATCGCGGCGTGGGCCGACAACGGTGCGCCGCGTGGCGAGCCGGCCGGGGCGGACGTGGAGACCACCGTCGCCGATGCGTCGGGCTGGGAGATCGGCGAGCCCGATCTCGTCCTCACGTCGCCGGAGATCGAGGTGTCCCCGACGGCGCCCGACTGGTGGGGGCCGATGGGCGAGACGCCGACCGGCCTGACCGGGGACCGCTACGTCTCGGCCATCGAGATGCGCGAGGTGAACACCTACGAGGGCGTGCCGGAGCGCGACACCATCGGTGGGATCTACGTCATCCACCACCTGGTCCTCATGCCGGTCGGCCCCGACGGGAAGCCGGTCGCCGAGGCGGGTTTCTGGCCGGTCCACGAGGTGGGGCGCAACGCGGACGTCTTTCACCCCGATTCCGGGAAGCTGCTGAAGGCGGGCTCGAAGATCCTGTTCCCCTCGGCCCATCTCCACTCCAACGGCCGCCACACGCGCGCCCACCTGGAGATCGGCCTCAAGTTCCACCCGGAGGGCTACGAGCCCACGCGGACGGTGCAGATCATCGGGCCGGCGACCCTCGATCTCGACATCAAGCCGCTGGAGGCCGACCAGAAGTTCGAGGCGTTCAGCACGCTGATGGAGCACACGAAGATGATGGTGTACGAGCCGCACATGCACGCCGCCGGCGTGCGGATGTGTCTCGACGCCATCTGGAACAACACCATCGAGACGCTGAGCTGCTCCGGCTACAACCACAGTTGGGTGCGCGTGTACACGTTCGAAGACGACTACGCCCCGCTACTGCCGCGCGGCACCATCCTGCGTATCACGGGGTACTTCGACAACACGCTGACCAACCCCAACGTCTCCGATCCGCGCAACTGGTCCGGCCTCGGGCACCGCTCGATCGACAACATGATGATCAACATCGGGCAGGCGGTCTTCTTGAGCGACGAGGAGTTCGCCGACGAGATGGCCACGCGCCGGGAGCGGCTGGATCTGAAGTCGGGCGAGTCGATGATCGGGTGTCCGCTGTGCGGCTATGCCGATGTACCGGCGCTCTCGTCGACCACGGACGACAACGGCGGGGGGCAGTGACGATGCCTGCGCGGATGCCGCTGACGCCGACACGGATGTCGCCGGCCGCGATGGCGTGCGCGGTGACGGCCGCGGTCCTCGGGCTGGCCGTTGCCATCGCGCCCGCCGCGGCGCAGGTGTACCCGCAGACAGACCAGAGCATCGCACCCGCCTACGAAGGGTGGGAGCAGAACGACGACGGCTCGTTCAACCTCGTCTTCGGGTACATGAACCGGAACTGGGACCAGGAGATCGACGTCCCGGTCGGCCCGGAGAATCGCCTCGAGCCGGGCGGGCCGGATCGCGGCCAGCCGACGCACTTCCATCCGCGCCGGAACCGGCACGTCTTTCGCGTGCGCGTGCCGGCGGACTTCGGCGACGGGGACGGGGAAGTGGTCTGGACGCTCACCAGCCACGGCCAGACCGAGCGCGCCTACGCGACGCTGCACCCCGACTATTTCCTCAACGACATCGCGATCATGAACAACAACGGCGCCGGCGGGCCGGCCGGTGGCGCCTACAACATCTTCGGCAACGAGCGGCCGGTGCTCGACGTCGAGGGCGCCCGGGCTCGGCAGGCAAGGGTCGGCGAGCCGGTCGTGCTGACCGCGCGGGCCGGCGACGACGGCGTGCCGAAGCGGCGCGCGATGCCGCCGCCCCGTTGGCGGCTCGGCCGCGGCGGGGCGGGCACGCCCAACAGCGCGAGCGGGCTCCGCGTGGCCTGGATCGTCTACCGCGGCGAGGACCACGTCGCGTTCGACCCTCCGCAGTTCGCGGTCTGGGAGGACTACCGCGAGGGCGGGAATTCGCCGTGGGCGCCCGGCTGGGAGCCGCCCGAGATTCCGGATGACGGCAAGTGGGTCGTCCAGGCGACGTTCAGCGAGCCGGGCACCTACGTGCTCCGCTGCCTCGCCCACGACGGCGGTCTGGCGACGCACGAGGACGTGACCGTCACCGTCACCGTCAGTCGGTAGGCCGTCGTAAAGACGGCGCGTGGCGTCGGCAGGTGACGAAGGAGACGGAGGCGTGCTGATCCACCAGGCTGTAGCACCGTCGTACGTGTCCGAGCGCCTGCTGCGTCTGGCCCACACGTCGTCGCGCCTGCTGACGCCGATGCAGATCCTCAAGCTCGTCTACATCAGCCACGGCTGGATGCTCGGGTTGGTCGATCAGCCGCTCATCCTGGAGGCGGTTGAAGCTTGGCGGTACGGTCCCGTTGTGCGAAGTGTGTACCGGAAGTACCGGAAGTACCGCGGAAACCCTATCAGTGAGCCAGGCGCGCTGCACGACGGACAGCTACACGGTGTTCAACGGGACGTGATCGATCAGGTATACCAAGGGTATGGCAGGTACACGGGCATCGGATTGTCAAGTTTGACTCATCAACGGGGAACGCCTTGGGAAGTTGCGTGGAATGCCGGCATGCGCATCATTCCGAACGAACTCATTCAGGACTACTATCGCCGCCGCGCGGCTGAGCTGAAGGCCAGCCATGCCGGGGAGTGAGGATCAGCCGGCGGAGGACCATCCGCCGGTCGCGGTGCCCCAGGAACCAGGCCCTCCGACCGCGAGCTTTGCCGCCACTGAAGAAGCCAGACTGCATCAGCAGGGGCAGCTTGAACAACAGGCTCATGAGCACCGAACTGCTCGCAGGAAACACCTGCATCGGATCGGCGTGTCCGCGATGTGGATCGTTGCCGTGGTCGGATGCGTCGTGGGCGGAATGAGCCTGTGGCATCTGGTCACACCTCCATGCTGGCACATTCTTCCGGATGCAGGTGTCGACATTGAACACGATCACGGTCACCTCGGTCGTGTCATCGCTCCTGACGTTCTTCGTCCAAGAGGCGACGCGCTGATTTAGCGAGACTCACCACCCGTTTGGGCACACCGCGGTATGCGGCCTTCCTGAAGCCAATGAGCCGTCGCAGGCCGGAGGTCCAGGCATGGTCCAGGCATGATCGCGCCAGAGACTCGAGACGAAGGAGCAGATGGATGTTCGCAAGGGAATTCAGCGGGCTGCGGCGACGAAGTCCTGACCACCACGCGTGCCGCCGCCGGCGGGGTAATCTTGGGCTGAGGCGGACGACCAGGGAGGACTCATGAACGGACATGGACGTCAGTGCGCACTCGTGGCGGCTCTCATCGTGTGCCTGGGCCTGGGCGGCGCGGCGGTACAGGCGCAGGACCGCGACTTCGTGCCGGTCACCGATGCGATGCTGGAGAATCCCGATCCGGCCGACTGGCTGAGCTGGCGGCGCACGCTCGACGGGTGGGGGCACAGCCCGCTCGATCAGATCACGACCGACAACGCGCATCGGCTGCAGCTCGCGTGGAGCTGGGGTCTTGCGGCGGGATCGCAGCAGACGACGCCGCTCGTGCATGACGGGGTGATGTACATCGCGAATCCGGGCGAGATCGTGCAGGCGCTGGACGCCGTCACCGGCGAGCTGCTCTGGGAGTACCGGCGCGACGCGGCCTCGGCCGGCGGCTCGGGCGCACGGCCGGCCGGTGGCCGGCATCGCAACATCGCCATCTATCAGGACAAGATCTACCTCAACTCGACCGACGCGCACATCGTCGCCATCGACGCCCGCACGGGCGCGGAAGTCTGGGACACCGACGTCGGGGGCGGCGTCGGGTATCGATACTCCAGCGGGTCGATCGTCGCCGACGGCAAGGTGATCTCGGGCCTGACCGGGTGCGGTCTCTATCGGGACGACACCTGCTACATCGTCGGGCTCGACGCGGAGACCGGCGGCGAGCTCTGGCGCACCTCCACGATTGCGCGGCCGGGCGAGCGGGGCGGCGACACCTGGGGCGACCTGCCGGTGATGTTCCGGGCCGGCAGCGACTCGTGGATTCCGGGCAGCTACGATCCGATCACGCGGACGCTGTTCCACGGCACGTCGCAGGCCAAGCCGTGGGCCCGCGCCGCGCGCGGCACGGATGGCGACGCCCTGTACACCAACTCCACCCTCGCGCTCGATCCGGACACCGGCGCGATGAAGTGGTACTACCAGCACCTGCCGGGCGAGACCCTCGACATGGACGAGGTGTTCGAGCGCATTCTGGTCGACTACGACGGCCGGCGCTCGGTCTTCAGCATGGGCAAGATCGCCGTGTTGTGGGAGCTCGACCTCGAGACCGGCCGGTTCCGAAGCGCGAAGGACCTCGGCTACCAGACCGTCGCCGACATCGACCCGACGAGCGGACAGGTCGCCTACCGCGAGGGAACGAACCCCGTGCTCGGCGAGGAGGTCTTCTGGTGCCCGAGCACCTCCGGCTTCAAGAGCTGGCGGGCCATGTCGTACCACCCGGCCACCGAGGCCTTCTACATCCCGCTCATCCTCAACTGCGAGACCGGCGTCTTCGGACCGGTCGAGATGCGCGAAGGCGGCGGCGGCGCCGGACCCGTCCGTCGCACCAACCACTTCCACCCCGACAGTCCGGACCAGTTGGGCGAGTTCCTGGCGCTGAGCATGCGGACCGGCGAGGTCCTGTGGCGGCATCGATTCCGGACGCCGATCAACAGCGCCGCGTTGACCACCGGCGGCGGGCTGGCCGTCGCCGGCGACTGGGACCGCCACCTGTACGTCTTCGACGCGGCCGGCGGCGAGATCCTGTGGCAGACGCGGATGCCGACCTCGGTCCAGGGCTTCCCGATCTCCTACGCGGCCGGCGGCAGGCAGTATCTCGCGGTGCCGGTCGGCACCGGGGGCGCCAGTTGGACGAGCCAGATCCCGCAGCAACTCACGCCGGAGAAGCGCCGTCCCGTCGGGGCCAACGCCATCTTCGTCTTCGCGCTGCCCGACTGACGGTCGGCGTCTCGATGCCCGGACCACCAGGCCGCAGACGGTTCGATTGTCTGCGGCCTGGCGCCATCCGAGAGCTGGAGCCCGGCTACTCGGCCCGGTGGGGCTGCAGCTCCCAGTAGAGGTGCCCGCCGGCCATGTCGCCGTCCTCGTTCTCGTTCGGCCGGCCGCCCAGCCGCAGGACGTCCCCGTCGAGCTCGTAGAGCCGCTCGGCGTCCGTCACCCCGGCGGTCGGCCGCGACCTGCCTTCCTGGTGGTGGATGACGTATATCGGGTCCGCATCCTCGTGGACGGTGAAGCGCCCGAAGTAGCCCCCGTAGGTCCGGTAGGCCGCCATGGACTCTTCCGGCGTCGGGGTGTCGCCGGCGTACGGCATGCGTCCCTCGCGCGCCATCAGGTGCACCATCATGTGGCCGGTCGGCGTGTAGAGAATGACCGAGCCGGCGCGGTCCTCGTTCCGTTCGCCGTGCTCGACGAGCTCGCCGTCGCGCTCGACGTAGCGGTCGGTGTACAGGAGCTCGCGGTGGCCGAGGAAGCGCTGCGCCTCCTCCGACATCTCCATGTTCGGCAGCCGCTGCCAGACGACCTGGCGGTTGGCGTCGCTCTTCATCCCGGTCCCGGACGCGGGGGTGAGGATGAGCTTGTCGTCGACGAGATCGTAGTAGCGCTTCGCGTCCACCTCGCCCCCGGGGTTGATCTGCCCGGTACGGTGGTGGATCAGGTACCCGCCGTCCTCGTCCTCGTTGACGCTGAACGGACCGTAGTACCCCGTGTAGCCCTGCAGCGCCGCCTGCACCTCCTCCGCCGTCGGCTCGTCGTCGGCGAAGGGCTCGCGGTCGAGGGGCATGACGTTCACGGCCATGTACCCCCTGTCGCTGTAGGTGATGTAGCCGAGCGAGTTGAAGTCCTCCACCGGGGCCCACTCGCCGTTGTCGTCCTTCACGTTGCGTCCGATGAGCACGTACGTCCCGACGAAGGGATCGCGCGGGCTCGCGCTTTCGACGGCCGCTTCCTCCGCCGCCGGGGTGGGTGTCTCGGCGGCGCACCCGCCCAGCACGAAGGGCAGAGCAGCGAGGGCGCCGACGAACAGGGCGAATCTCAGGTTGCGCATGATGCTCCTCCTGGTTATCCCTTGCCGAAGTCGAACAAGGCCGTCACATCGACGGCGAAACCTCCCAGCAGCGCCGACGTCGCCGTGTCGCCGCGGGAGAACACCCCGTGCTTTGCGTAGGCGCCGCCGGCGAGGGTCAGCACGGTGACCGTCTCGACGCGGGGATCGATGATCCAGTACTCGGGGATGCCCGCCTCCGCGTAGTCGGCGGGCTTGGCGACGAGGTCCCGCGCGGGGTCGTCGGAGCTGACCACCTCCGCCACCACGTCCGCACCGAGCCAGTAGCGCGGCTCGTTCCGGGGATCCGAGCGGCTGCGGAGCGCCGCCAGATCGGGTTCGCGGAACTTGCCTTCGCGGATGCGCACCCGCAGCCCCGCGAACAGGACGAACCCGCCGCGCGGTTTGAGATACGCGTTGAACAGGTCGTTGAGAAACGAGAGTATGGCCTGGTGCTCGACGGCGGGCATGGGCAGCAACTCGACGGTGCCGTCGGTGAACTCGACCAGGCGGCGGGTCCGGTCCGTGAGCCACAGGTAGCTCTCCTCTCCCCAGCGGCCCTGCGGCGGCATGGAGTCGCACAGCAGGGCGTCGAGCTCGGCCTGGGAGGTCCGCGCCGTCGTCGGGTCTGCCGCCGTCGTGGAGATCGTGGCCTGTGCCATGGCCCGCAGATCAGGGTACACCGGCTTCGGCCGTCCCGTCTTCCGGCTGCGCGAAGACGAACAGCGCCGCGGCGCGGTCCGGCGGGTTCCGGATCTCGGGCGCGAGCGCCGAGTAGGCACGGGTCAGATACCCGCCGCTGCCGACGATCACCGCGACGTACTGCCGCCCGTCGACCGCGTAGGTGATCGGCGGGGCGTTCGGGACCTCGGTGAGCCGGGTCGACCAGAGCCGGTCGCCGTTGGCGGCGTCGTAGGCATTGATGCGCCGGTCGAGCGAGCCGGCAAAGACCAGGCCGCCGCCGGTGGCGAGCGCGGCGGTGGTCTGCGGCGCGCGCTGGCGCGAGATCCAGGCGGTCTCCCCGGTTGCCAGGTTGATTGCTTCCAGCCGCCCGTACTGCCCGTCGCTCTCGGGCCGCGGCCGGACCGTCCAGCGCACGCCGGTGGTCAGGCTGCCCCGCTCGCCCTCGGCGACCGGGACCAGATCCATGCACGCCTCGATGATCGGCACGTACGCGATGTTCGTGCCCGGGTCGTAGGCGGTCGGCTGCCAGCTCCGGCCGCCGCCGACGTGGGGGCAAAGCCGCTTGGTCTCGCCGTCGCCCGGAATCAGCGTCGGGTCCTGGGTCTTGCGCCCCGTGACCGGGTCGATGTAGGTGATGCCCGTCTGCAGGCCCAGGTCGATGGACGAGACGTACTTGCCGGTTGCCGTCTCCACGAAGTCGAAGATCGCCTGCTTGCCGATGGTGACGACGACGCTCTTCGGCTCGCCGTCGAAAGGCAGCTCCGCGATCTGCCGCTCGAAAGCCCAATCGAGGTCCCACTGCCCGTTGGCCTGGTGCTGGAAGTGCCAGGCGAGCTCGCCCGTGTCGGGGTTCAGGGCGAGCGTGGCGTCCAGATACAGCCCGTCGTTGTTCGTGCCGGGCGGTCCGACCGGGTCCCGTATCGGGGCGGTGTCGTAGGTGTTGCCGGTCCCGAAGAAGGCCAGGTTGTTGACCGGGTCGTAGCTGCCGGGGATCCACACCGACGCGCCGTTGCGCTCGACGTGCGGGATGCCGTTCCAGGTGTGGCCGCCGGGATCGTCCGGCGCCGGGATGGTGCCGAAGCGCCACGTCTCCTCGCCGGTCTCCACGTCGAGGGCCACCACGTAGTTGCCGCCCTCGTGCCGGCCGGTGGTGCCGACCATCACCTTCCCGCGCGCCACCAGCGTCCCCCCGGTCATCCGCAGGCCGGCGTCGAGGTCGCCGACCTGCGTGTCCCAGAGGACGTCGCCGGTCTTCGCGTCGAGGGCGACCACGTGGGCGTCCGAGGTCGGCACGAAGAGGCGGTCGCCGTAGATCGACATCCCGCGCTTCAGACTTGGAGAGACGTCGCGGGGGAGCCGGCGGGAGTACTGCCAGAGGAAGTCGCCGTTGGCGGCGTTCAGCGCCTGGACCCGGTCGCCGTAGCCGTGCACGAACAGGACGCCGTCGTGCACGATGGGCGTCGACTCGTTCGGGCCCTGCGGCAGCGCCCACGACCAGGCGACCCGCAGATCGTTGACGTTGTCCGTGTCGATCCGATCCAGCGGGCTGAAGCCGTAGGCGCCGTAGGTCCGCCGCCACAGCAGCCAGTCCTCCGCCGGCGGGTCGTGCAGCATCTCGTCGGTGACCGGCTGCATCGCTTCCAGCGGATTCCACGGGGCGGGCCACGGGGGCAGCGCGGCGCCCGGCGAGAGGCCGCCGCCCTGCGAGATCCATCCCGGCGACAGGTCGGCCATCAGGTCGGGGTCCGAAGGCAGGGGCACGGCGCTCGCCTCCACGTCGTTCTCCTGCAGCATCAGCGCGACGAGCTGCGTCACCGTCTCGTCGTCGAGCGTGCCCGGCAGGTCCTGCGGCATGGTCTCGGCGGTCAGCCTGAACAGCGCCTCCACCGAGCGGGGGAGCCACGTCTCGCGGAAGACGGTGCCCCGGAGCGGCGGGGCGAACGGGCCGTCGTCCAGGTTCGCGCCGTGGCACACGGCGCAACGCTGCTGGTATGCGGCGAAGCCCGCGTCGGCCTGCTCCGCGGTGTAGCTGGCCGGCTCGCGCCGCTGCTGCGGCTGTTGCTCCTGGCCCGCGAACGCCGCCGGGGCGGACGCGAACACGACGAGTGCGCCGAGCCAGATGGCCGAAATCCGGGCGCGGCCGGCGGGGTGACGTCGATCCTGTGCGCGCATGACCGTGATCTCCTGCTCAATCCGTTCGCGCACGAGCGGGGTGCGCGCCGTGACGTCGTCTCGAACGCCTTTATACACCGTTCCGGGGCCGGCGTACGTCGTTTTCCGAGTTCAGCCCGCGGCGTACACGGCTTCGACTCTGCGGATGAGGAGGTCACGCTCGAAGGCCTCAGGGGGATCGACTCGATGTTTCGGCCCGACACGGAGGGCCCGGGCCAGTCCGTCGACATCACCCCAGGGCACCAGCAGCTCACCGCCCGGGTGCCATTCGCGCACCCCGCCGCTGTCCCAGGCGGCGACCGGCGTACCGAGGGTCAGGGCCTCCAGCCCGACGATGCCGAACGGTTCCTGCCAACGCGAGGGCATCACGACCACGGCGGCGCGCCGATAGGCCGCGGAGAGGCTCCGGCGGTCGAGCCAGCCCAAGACCTCGACCCCTTCGGCTTCGATCTCGCGACGCAACGGACCGGTTCCGGCAACGACGAAGGGCAGGTCCGACTCCGAGCGTCGCCACGCGGCGATCGCGTCCCGGATGCCCTTGGCCGCGACGACCCGCCCCACGAAGAGGACGCAGGGCGGGCCGTCGGCCCGCGCATCGAGGTCGAGACCGTACGCGACGGGTGGGACGACCGTGACCCGCTCCGCCGGGACCCCTACCTGGATCAGCTCGCGCTTCATGTAGGACGACAGCACGGTCAGCCGCATCCGCTTCAACGATTCCAGCCGCTCCGCGGTGAGCTCGAGGGCGCCTTCGAAGTAGCTCGGGTCGTCGAAACAGCCGGCGCAGATGTCGCGCCCCATCGCCTCGTCGCAGACCCGGCCGTCCGACGTCCACTTCCCGCGACCCGGACAGAAGAAGCGGTGATCCTGGACCGTCATCACCGCATCGAGGCCTGTCGCCCACTCCAGTATCGCGGGGTTGACCACGTTGTGCACGTGCACCAGGTCGGGGCGCACTCGCGTCAGCAGAGGATCGAGAGCGGCGCCGGCGCGAGTCCTGGAGTCGAGTCCCGGCACGATGCTCACCGGGCAGGGCGGCGACACCGTGCCGTCGTCGCGACCCACGGCGAGGTGCAGCTCGTGACCCTCCGAGAGCGCGTCGAGCAGCCCGAGCAGGGCCAGGTCGGCTCCCCCTCGGTCACTCAGCCGGTCGCCGACGTGAAGGATCCGCATCGTCGTAGTATCCCTTGGCAGTCCGTGGTGGAACCCCGCGGAGCACCGCGGGCGGCGAGGCGCCCGGCCGCTCGGTCTCTCTTCCGGCGTTGACTCCGACCCGCGGTTCGCGGTCAGATAGCGGGACGGCGCGCCCGGCCGCGGACCGCCCGATCGCGGCGCCTCGCCGGGCACGAGAGGAGGACTGGCATGAGCGGGAAGCTACAGCGGGATCGATTGCGCGTCGGAATGTTGATGGGTGTCGCCGCGGCGGTGGCGGTCGTCTGGATCGCCCAGCCGACGCCGGCCGGACAGGAGAATCCTTTCACCGGCACTTCCTTCCGGCTCGAGGCCGGGGACGTTCGCGTGTCGTCGCGCGGCTTCGAGGCCGGCGCCCGCACGCACTGGCATACGCACAGCGAGCAGTTGCTGCTCGTCAAGGAGGGCGGCCTGCGCTATCAGGTCGAGGGCCAGCCGGCCATGGACATCGGCCTGCACGAGACCGCGCACCTGCCGCGCGGCGTCCGCCACTGGCACGGCGCAGTGCCCGGCGAGGCGCTGACGCACGTCTCGATCACGTTCCCCAACGAGGATGGAGAGCACCTGACGATCGAGTGGCTGGAGCCGGTCACCGACGAGGTGTACGAGAGCGGCGCGGGGCAGTGACGGACACTTCCGTCGCGCGCGTTTCGCAATTGTAGCAGGGCCGTCGCGGCCGGCTCCGTGGCCGGCCGCGACGAACCTGGGTAGGTCGTGGCGGTCATCCGGCGGGTGTAGCGCTCTCGGCGACGCGCACGATGGCGTCGAGCTTCTCGCCGATCTCGGGGTCGATCTCGTTGTCCGGTACGTAGTCGGTCAGCACGTAGAAGTTGCGCTTGGCCATCAGATTCGGCAGGCCCAGCCCGGCGAAGTAGGCGGCGAAGAGGGGAGTCAGGAACTCGTCGCTGGCCTTGATGTCCGCGTCCCAGGGCGAGCCTTTGCGCAGTGTCTCGAGAGCTGACTCGATCTGATTGATGGCGTCGCCCATCACCCGGACGCGCCGGCCGGCTTCCGCCGCCGTGAAGAGCGGACCCTCTATCTCCTCCGGGGCCGACGCGTTCGCGTACGCTTCGAGCGTAGCCCGTGAGCAGACGTAGCTCTCGATCTCGCGGCGTTTCCACATCAGGCACTCGACCGGACCGATGTCCCGCGGTTCCGCGTCGAGGCGATCGAAGAGAGCGACGCCGCGCAGCGCGGGGAGCGCCTCGCGCAGGCCGTGGTAGTGGTTCTGCACGGCCGTGGGCAGGTTCCCTACGTAATGCACGAACGGTCGCTCCAGCACCCGGAGCGCGCGTTCGTGTCCCAGTCGCCGGGCGAAGGCGCGCAGGATCGACAGGTCGGTGGATCCTTCCAGGTACAGCACCCAGCCGGTCTGTTCCGCCTGGTAGTACTGGTCGAACCCGATGTCGCGAAGCGCCTTCAGGACCTGGCTGCCGCGATCGTCGATGCGGTGCGGCGGGCCGACGAACGCCACGACCACGTCCCGCCCGGCAGCCTCGTTCAGCAGCACCTCGGAATGACTGGCCGCGATGATCTGACTGCCGCTCTCGGCCGCCACGTCCGTGAGCAGCCGGTAGATCTGACGCTGCCGCAGGATCTCCAGGTGCGCGTCCGGTTCGTCGAGGAGCAGGACGGCGCCCGGATTCGCGTACATGTACGCCAGCAGGAGCAGCGTCTGCTGCAGGCCCCGCCCCGATGACGACAGGTCGAGCCGCACTCCCTGCTCGCGGTAGCTCATGACGATCTCGCCGCGCTCGGCGATGTAGCGCGGCGGATCGAGCTCCGCCCCGAAGAGGCTTCGAACGTGCTCGACGAGTCCGTTCCACCGTCCCGGCTCCTCTTCGTGAATGCGGAAGCAGAGGTTGCGCAACACGTCGGCGGTGCGTCCTTCGCCGATGCGGACGTTCACGGCGCCCTGATCGAGTCTCGTCTCCGTGGCCGCGAGCCCGGACATGGGGGGCAGGAAGGCGATGCGGACGCCTCCTGCCGGGTCGGGTACCGGCATGCGGTCAGGCGTCCGGCCGTCGGTTTCGCGGAGCGGCCGGCAGTAGAACGACTCCTCGTTCGCGTAGTCGAACTCGAGCCCGCAGATCCAGCTTTCGTCGGCGGTCACACCCTCGACGACGAGATCGATGCGGATGTTGCTGGTCGTCTGCCGGCCGTCTTCCCGCCGCACGTCCCGCACGTGCATCCCGCGCCACAACAGGTTGGCGTCCGGTATCGGGATCGCCACGAGGTCCCGGCGGTTGACGGTCACGCCGGGGCGTTTCTCGGGCGTGCTCTTGCCGGACCGCTTCTCGTTCCAGCGCTTGAGGCCGATGTCCCACAGAGCCAGCGCCTGCATCGCGGAGGTCTTTCCGGAGTTGTTCGGACCGATGAAGACCACCGGGTCGCCGAGCTCGATCTCGACCTCGCCGAAGCGCTTGAAGTTCCGAACGGTGAGCTTCGTCAGCATTGGACGGGTCAGCGCTCGAACTGCTCGAGCGCGCCTCGCGCGTCGCCGATCTGGAGCAGGCAGAGGCGGTCGACGAGATCGAGCGCGCGCTTCGCCCACTCGTCGTTCTCGTGTTGGCGGCAGGTCCGGAAGGCGAGCGTCGCGACGGTGAGCGCGTCGGCGTGACGGCTGCTGCGCGTGTCCCGCGCCTCGTCGCCGAAGTGATCGAGGAACTTCTCGCAGACCGTGCAGGTCGCGTCCGGCAGCCGTTCGCGCGACGCCTCCAGCGTGTCGAGAATCGAAGCGGGGTCGTCACCGAAGGCCTTGCTGGCGCTGAACGCCTCGATCAGGTCACCGTAGGCGTCGAGCGGCGCGTCCTTCACGTGCCGGAAGCAGGACGCCGCCCGGCGTCGCACCCCGGCGTCGTCTTCGTCGAACAGCGCGGTGAGCGTCGCGGCCGACCAGCGCCGGTACTCCGGAATCGCCAGGTTGGCGGCGGCGACGTGCGCGACCCCGAGGCGGTGCGCGGGGCCGCCGCGCGCGGCGTCGGCGGCCAGATCCGCGGCGCTGCGGGGCTCCGGCTCGGCGCTCATCGCGGCGACCGCCGGTTGCGTCGCGCCAGCGGCGGGATTCGCGGCGCCGGCGTGCTCCAGGGCGCCCAGGCTGGCCAGGCGCGCGCCGGCTTCGCAGACCTCCGCCTCGGACGACAGCAGCATGCGCTCGACGACGGGCCGCACATCGACGAAGCGGTCGCGCAGGCTGTCCCGGAGGAAGCCGTAGACCTGAGAGCTCGCGAGCAGGCGATCCTCGGACAGGTCGAGGCGATTGAAGAGCGTCATGCCGAGGGCCGGATCGCGGTCGGCGACCGCCCGGATCGTCCCGGCGGCGCACGCCCGCACCGAGACGCTCGGGTCGCGGATCAGCCGGTCGAGCGTGACCCGGAATCGGGCGATGCAGGCGGCGTCGTCGACGATCAGTCTGCGGATGGCGCCGGCCGCGCTCCCGCGCGCGGTGTCGATGCCGACATCTTCTTCCTGCCACGTCGTCGTGGCGGGGTCTTCGTGCTCGGTGGCGAGCCAGTGGAGCATGCGCACGGCGTCGTTCGGCAGCGGCTCCCGGATGCTCCCGAGCACGTCTGCGATCGACCGCCCGCAGGCGCCGCGCGACTCCGCGAAGGCCTTGTGACAGAGCTGCAGCTTGACGGTGGATGGGGCCGCGGCGCTCTTCAGCGCGGCCAGTATCCGGTCCAGGTACACCGGGTGTACGCTCGCAGGCAGCTTCAGCGCCAGCCTGGCGAAGCGATCGGGGTCTTCCGCGGTGCGCGCTTCGAGGTGCCCCGCCAGCTCCCACTGGCCGCTCTTGAGCTCCTCGCGCGATGCCGGCGCCGGAGCCTTGGGGCGCTGCTCGGCGATGGCGCCGAGCCACTGCTCGTCGGTCATGGTCTCGGCGACACGCCTGTCGATCGGGGGTTCGACCGAATCGACGGAGATCGCCGGCTGCTCGTCTCCGGCTTTCCCGAACCTGCGTTCGAGCGCCTGCACGGCCGCATTCGCACGTGCGCTGCGCAGCTCGGCCGGCATCGCCGAGAGCAGGGCCAGGCGGGCCCGTCCGGCTTGCCGGTAGCCGCGAATGCCGCGCTCGTCGGGGGCCACGTAGTCGAGCAGCGTGCGCTCGAGACGCTCGCGCGACTCGGTGGCGCAGTGCGGAACCACTGCCCGAAGCGTCTCCGTCGCGTACCACTGTGGGCTGTCGGAGAACCCGCACTGCAAGCGCCACGACTCGTCGCACAACAACGTCACCGTCTCGTCGGCACGGTGCGGGCCGGATCCCGCGTACAGCGACAGCAGCAGGCGGTTCGCGACGTGGGTGTCGCGGCGGCGCAGGTCGGCGACGACGTTCCCGATGGCTTCATCGCCGTCCCGCGCGCGGGCGGCCAGTGCCGCGGCCAGTCCATCGAGGCAGGCATGGTCGGCCTCCGGATACTCCGTTCTGGTGACGATCGGCCACACGGCGTCGTGCCTCGGCGGGCTGCCGCCGGTCAGCGTGGCGTCCGAGACGTCGAGCAGCGGGCGCAGGACGTGCTCCACGAAGGCGCCGGGCGCGTGCTCGGCCGACCGCGCGAACAGCGTGGCGGCGTGGTCGTCGTAGCCCGGCAGATCGTGGCCACCCAGGTCCTGGCGCGTGGCGCTCAGCACCGCCAGGCGCCGGCGGAAGCGGCGCGCCACGACCTCCGGTACCCACTCGGGACGGTGCTCGTCCAGGCCCTGGAGCATGCTCCAGAACGTGGCGCTCGCCGCGGTCCGCCCACGGGCCTCGTCCAGCGTGCCGTTGTCGACGAGACGCAGGAACAGCTCGAAGAGGCGGCGGCTCGCGCCGTGGTCGGCCCACTCCATGAAGGCGCGCAGCCGCGGGGTCCACTCGCCGCCGAGATCGGCATAGGGCTCCAGCAGGGCGGCGACGAGATCGGGAGCGTGGCGATGGTGTCGCCGCAGGTAGCCCACCGCGGCGCCGGCCAGACGATCGTTGTCCGAGGCCAGCCAGCCCCCGGTCGTGCCCTGCCGATCGGCGAACGCGAACCACGACGGGGAATCGAAGAAGCGCCGCCACGCGAGCGCCGACAACGGGTCCGGGTTCGCGGCGTCGTTCTCGACGGCCTTCAAGGCCGGCGCGATCCACTTCTCCCAGATCGCCCACTCCCGCCCCGTCGGATCCGGGACGTCGGCGAGGGTCGCGAACGCGAGATCCTTGACGTGCGGCCGGACGCGCTCGCCGGCGAGCAGCCCGCTCAGCTCCCGCACGTACAGCGCCGGGTCCGCATCCCGCAGATACGCCAGCGTCTGTCGGATGCGGGTGCGGTGCGACAGATGCTGCACCGAGCCCTCCAGAGACGACACCAGCGATTCCCGCCGATTGAAGAACACGCGCGCGGCGCAGTAGTCGAGGAGGCTCTCGTGACCGAACCCGCAGCGACGCCCGTCGAGGGCGACCACGCCCGCCGCGACCAGGTGCTCCAGGTACGCGGGGGAGACCTCGTCCAGCCGCTCCGCCGGGACGGTGCTCTTCCGCGTGGAGACCAGCTCGTCGCAGAGGACCCTGACGACGGCCATCCACTGGTCCGGGTGCGGCGCGGCCCGGATGGCGACAGCGCGGCGCTTTGCAGTCCAGTACCTGTCGAACAGGACCGTCGCGGTGGCGAACGCCGGGGCGCTCGACGCATCGGACCCGCTGTCGAGCAGGAGATGCAGGTGCTGGGGAAGGCGCAGGATCTCCAGCTCGCGTTCTCCGAACGACCCCGGATCGAATCCCGCCGCCGCCAGAGTCTCCTCGAGCTCGCGCCGGTCGAGCTCGGATACATCGATCCGCGCCTCCGCAGCGGGCAGGAGCCGCCGCAGGCCGGGGTCGTTCCGCCAGTCGAAGGCCCGGCAGACGACGATGGTGTGGATCGCGGCCCGCGGGCGGATTCCGCGCGCTTCATGCATCACGAGCTCGATGAGGTTGGCGGCGCCGGAGCCGTCGCCGGACAGCTCGGCGCCGGCGTCCACCTGGTCGACGATCAGGACCCCGGCTCGTCCGGCCGTCCGCGCCGCCTCCGCGAGCACTAGGACCGGCGATTCCTCGAGATCGAGGTGACGCCCCAGGTCCGCGGCGCTCGACGCCGTGAGCACGTGGTCCAGCCGGAACGCCAGCACCGGCAGGCCCTGCGCACGCGCGAAGTCCACCACGTCGACGACGCAGGCGGTCTTGCCGGCGCCGGCCCTCCCGGTCAGGACGCTCTCGCTCGCAGTCCCTTCCAACCGCGCCTTCAGCTTCGCCGCCGCCCCCCGCGGCATCACCGCTCCCCGAATCAGCCGCCGGCATGCGCCGTCCAGGTACCGGTCCGTCGCGCTCGCCACGGCGGCGCCCGCACGGTCGGGGCAGTGCAGGCGGCGGGGCCGACAGCCGCGCCGGGCGAGTCTCTCGACGAGTCCCCGGCTGGTTATCGTGCGCTGCCCGGAGCCTTCCACGATCGCCAGCAGCCGTGCGATCACCTTGCCGACGTCCGCGACGAAGAGCGCCTGCAGCCCCCAGCGCACGCGCCGTTCGAGGTCCCGTTCGCCTACCGTGCGGACGTCGATCCGCCGCAGCCGGTCGAACGCCGCCGGCGCCTCGCAGACCCAGCAGGGGAGCAGCCGCGCGAACCACTCCCGGCGGGTGCGGGTGGTCAGCCACTCGCGCTCGAACGCTTCCGCCGACTCCGCACCAGCCGCAGCCGCGCAGGGACCGGAGATCTCCCGCGCCGCGCTGCCGGATACCAGGACGAACCGGTCGTGGTTGCCGGCCAGGCGGTCGCCGGCGGTCTGCAGCAGGCCGGCCGCGCCGGTGTCGAGAGCTGTGAGGTTCAACGCGCCGGCCGGGTGATGGAGTCGCGCGTAGTGGACCTCCCGCTCCACGTTCGTGGTGACCACCAGCTCCGCCCAACCGGCGCCGAGAGCTTCGATGCGCAGGGTCTCTGTGGCGCCATGCAGCAGGCGCACGCACTCCGCCAGCGTCCACCAGTGCTCGTAGGCGGTGCCGGCCGTGTCCGCGGGTCCGCCTGAGCGCGTCATGGGGTCCTGCCCGTCAGGCGAGTGGATCCAGGACTTCGAGGAAGTCGAATCTGCGGTAGTCGCGATCGTGCGTGTACAACCTGCGGACGCCGTGGAAACGAAGCAGCACAGCCAGGTGGGCATCCGGGACGAGGTTGCCGCGCACCGGGGCCTCGGCGGCCGTTGCACGCCACGTATCCCAGAAGCCGTCTTCTTCGGACAGGCACCGGGAGTGAGGCAGATTGAGCAGGGTCTCCACGTTTGCCATCGCCTCTTCCGGAGTGAGAGGCTCATCGAAGATGGATGGATGCGTGGCAATCCTCAGGTAGCCCATGATCGTTGGCCACGTCAGGTAGAACACGTCGCGTCGACGCATGCAGGCTTGCAGAAAGCGCTTGGCCTTGGCGTGGAACGGACTGGAGGCGTCGGACGAGTAGAGAAGGACGTTGACGTCCAGCGAGTAGCTCATGGCTGCGCTCTGATTCGTCGCAATCACCGATCCAGGGCACGGTACACTGCTTCCTTGTCCTCCAGGTTGACCCGGGCACGCATCGGCCTGGCGATCCAGACCGGTGGAGACGCGGCGGTGGGTGCTGCATCCACCTTCAACGCCTGCGCCAGGAGGTCGGACACGAGCCGGCCCAGGGACTTGCCCTCCCTTGCCTGGAGCTGCTTCAACTCTCGAAGGAGAGGATCGTCGATGTCCAGCGTGGTTCTCATTTGATGCCCATATAGGATACATCAGATGTATGTACAACTGATGTGTTGATGTAGCCTGTCCGGGTTCTTGCGCCGGGCGCGGTTTCCTCCTCCTCCTGTACCGACACGCACCATGACACCAACCGTACTGCACCCGTTCCGATACACCCCGTCGCGACGCAACGTCCGCGGCGCGGTCTCCGCGGTGCTGCTGGCGGCGCTGACCTGCGACGCGCCAAGCCTCGCCGCGCAGGCCGGAACCACCACCGGCGTCATCCGCGGCAGCGTTCGCGACCCTGCCGGCGATCCGGTGCCGGGGACGGCGATCGTCATTCAGAACCGCGAGACCGACCTGCTGACGACGGTGGAGACGTCGTCGTCCGGGACGTTCGTGCGCACCCTGCTGCCGCCGGGCACCTATGACCTGACGGTGGCGCCGGCGACCGCCGGGTTCGGCACCGAGCGCATCGAGGGGGCGGTGCTGCGGGTCGGGGGGATGCTCGACCTGACCGTCGAGCTGCGGATCGTGGTGACGGAGACGGTGACCGTCGTCAGCGAGGCGCCCGCGGTGATCGACACCACGGACGTCACCCGCTCGCAGCGCATCCAGGAGGACGTGGTCGACGGGCTGCCGAGCAACGGCCGCAACTACCTGAACCTGACGCTGCTCACGCCGGGCGCGTCGATCTCGCAGGGGCCGGACGGGGACGAGCTGAACATCGGCGGCCAGCGCGGCATCTTCAACAACTTCATCGTCGACGGGGCCGATTTCAACAACCCGTTCTTCGGCGAGCAGCGGGGCGGGCAGCGGCCCGCCTTCACGTTCAACCAGGACGCCATCGAGGACCTGGTGGTGGTCAACCAGGGCGCCACCGCCGAGTTCGGCCGCTCGGCCGGCGGGTTCGTCAACGTGATCACCAAGTCGGGAACCAACGACTTCAGCGGCTCGGCGCACTACTTCGGGCAGTGGGACGAGATCGCGGCGCCATATTCGGCGGTGCGGGGAGGCGGCAAGCCGGATTTCGGGCGGAACCAGGCCGGCGCCACGCTGGGCGGTCCGCTGGTGCGCGACCGGGCCTTCTTCTTCCTCGCCTACGACCAGCAGGCGTCCGACGAGACCAGGCAGGCGACACGCCACGTCGCGAACCCGGCGAACCTGGAACGCCTCGGCGGCTTTCTGCAGACGCGCTGGCCGGGGCTGTTCGACGACGAGTTCGGGTCGATCCGGCGCACCGACGACGCGCGGTCTCTGCTCGCCAAGCTGGACCTGAACCTCGACGGCCGGCACCAAGCGTCGTTCAAGTACAACTACACGTGGGCGGAGCAGGTCAACGGCACCTTCGACGTCGACGCCTGGGGGGCGTCGGCCAACGGCATCGAGGGGGACGAGTCGAACGCGTTCAACGGCAGCCTGCGCTCGCTGCTCACCAACGCGCTCTCCAACGAGCTGCGCATCCAGTGGGCGCGCGAGGACCGGCCGCGCTGGTACCAGGGGCCGCTGCTGCCGGGGGCGCGCCATGCCGGTCCGCCGCAGTTCGACGCGCTCGGCGGCCGGCCGTTCCCCGACATCTCCATGGACTTCGCCGACGGCTTCCGCATCGGCCTGCCGTTCTTCCTGCCGATCGAGCCCTCGTTCGACACGCGGCTGCAGGTGGTCGACAACGTCTCGTTCGCCACCGGCAATCACCTCTTCAAGGCGGGGCTGGAGTACAACCGGACCCGCGCCGAGCAGCAGTTCGTCGGGCTGGCGAACGGCCGCTACATCTTCGATTCGGTCGACGGCTTCATCGGCTTCGTCGACCACGGGAGCAGCTACGTCACCTGCTCGGACGGATCCTCCAGCACGCTCGGGGTCTGTCCGGCGGGAGCGGGCGTCGTCGGGCCGGTTCTTCTCTACCTGCAGGCGGCGACCGTGCCCGGCGTTCCGGCCGAGCAGCTTGGACGGCAGCAGTTCCAGACCCACGAGCTGGGCGTGTTCCTGCAGGATACCTGGCATCCGCACGACCGGGTGACGCTGGACCTGGGGCTCCGCTGGGAGGGGACCTGGCACCCGGAGGTATTCATCGAGCCGCAGGACGCATTCTTCGCGCCGTACCTCGACGACTCCCGGTTTCCGTCCGACGGCCGGATCCCGGACGACCTCGACAACTTCCAGCCGCGCGTCGGGCTGGCGTGGGACCTCGCCGGCGACGGGCGCACCGTGCTGCGCGCCAACGGCGGGTCGTACGTGGCCCGCATCCCGATGCTCGTCTTCGCCCAGCACCTGACGACCAACGGCGCATTCCAGCAGGTCCTCTTCCGCAGCAGCGCCGCCGCGCCGGCCCTCGGCCCGGTGCCGCCCATCGACGAGCTGATCGACGCGTCGAGCGCGCCGCCCTTCCTTCCCGACATCCAGGTCGCCGACCGCAACCTGGAGCTGCCCCGCACCTGGTCGTTCAGCACCGGCCTGGACCGCGACCTGGGACGCGGCGTGGCGGCCAGCGCCACCTTCGTCCACGCGCGGACCGACGACCTCTTCCGCTTCGTCAACCGCAACGACCCCGTGTTCGGCTCGCCGTTCGGGATCGGCACGCACCCGGCCGGCGGCGGCATCAACGCGCTGACCGTGGCGGAGAGCAGCGCGCGGTCGCGCTACAACGGGCTGACCCTCGGCTTGCGCGGGCGGGGCGCGGCCCGCAACCGGCCGCTCACCTTCGAGACCCACTACACGCTCGCCTTCGACCGCTCCGACGACGACAACGAGCGCGATCCGTTCGTCCTCCGCTACGCCAACGCGAGCAACCTGGCCCCGGAGTACGGCTGGTCCGACCGCGACCGGCGCCACCAGGTGAGCGGCTATCTTCTGGCGACTCTGCCGGGAGAGTTGCAACTGAACAACGTCGTCCGCTACCTGTCCGCTTCGCCCGTCTCGGAGCAGTGCGCCGACCGGGGCATGCGGGCCGCCCAGCCGGCGGACCGCGTCTGCGCGGACGGGACGATCCTGACGCGCAACACCCTGCGCCGGGACAACGCCTTTCTTACGTGGGATATCCGCGTCTCGCGCCGCTTTGCCGTGGGCAACGGCACAGTCATCGAGCCGATCCTGGAGGTCTTCAACCTGACCAACGCCGACAACTACGTCGACACCGCGGTCGGATCGCTGCTGTTCAACTTCGACGGGACGCTGCGGAGCGGGTTGGGCGATACGCGGCGCGGGCAGGTGGGGCTGAGCGTGCGGTTCTGAGGTGGCGGAGGGCGCTACGAGATCCACGATGAATCCGGGAATACATGTAGTGTTGGTCGTGCTTTCGAGAGGCCTGGGTGAGGAGTGGCTTGGGGAATGCGGTGAGTTCGGGAAGCCTCCGGGCCTCACGGCGCGCGGAGTAGCGGGTTTTCCCACCTGAGTCTCCTGAACCGGGAGAAGTCTGCGTCGCAGGAGGCCAGCGTAGCGTCGTGCGTCAGTGCCAGTGCGGCCAGGTGGGCGTCGGGTGCGAGGTTGCCGGCGGTACCGGTGTCGATCACCAGACTGCGTAGAATACGCCAGTGATCTCGTGTCTCCGCGACGGGAGACACGACGTCCATTGCCAGCCACGTATCGATCTGGTCAACGGCGCCCTCGGGCGTAAGCGGTTTGGGGAATGCCCTGGGATTCGTCGACACTCGCAGGAATCCGACCGTAACCGCCCAGGCCAAGCCGATGGTCTCGTCGCCGTTCAGCGCTTCTTCCCACCACCCGATGATCCGTTCATGATGGGGTGCGTCGGGATTCACGGCATACAACAAGATGTTGAGATCGACGACCTTCATTTCCGGAGCGCCAGCTTGCGAAGGATTTCTTCGTCTTCCAGGCGCGCCGCCAGCGCCAGGGCCTTGTCGAGGTCGACCGTGGGTCGCCCCATGGAAACCGTCTTCTGCTTGAACCGCTTCGTGCGCGGCCCGTCGAGCGTCGGCCGAGCCAGCCCGGCGCGGAGAGTCCGATTGAGCATGCGCGTCAGCGACACGGACTGGTCGTGCGCTCGCGCCTTGAGTTCGATCATGAGATCGTCGTCGATTCGTACCGTGCTGCGCATGCTGACAGCATAGCATCGCCGATAGTGATGTCATGGCATCTGCAGCCGTCTGCCTCCGGGGCGTCACCCGAGGCCGCTATCCTTGCCTGTCCGCCGGTTCGTGCAGGATCCGCCCGGATCCGGCGGCGGCGGTCTGCGGGACGAGCGCGCAGCCGTTGCCGCAAGTGATGATGAACACGACTGCCCGCCGCGTCTTCACGCCCGGCGCCGGCTCCCTTCCCCCGGCGCTCACCGGACGCCAGAGAGAGGAGTCGGTCTTCCTGTCGTGCCTCGCGGATCTGGCCGGAGGCAAGGCGCCACCGCACGACGTCGTACTGACCGGGCCGCGCGGCAACGGCAAGACCACCCTGCTCAACTGGTTCGAGCGACAGTGCCGCGCGAAGAACGGCGGCGTGGAAGTGGTCCGGTTGACGCCGAGCCGGGTGCGGACCCGGAAGGCGCTTGTCGATGCGCTGTTGCCGGCGGCCGGCCTCTGGAAGCTCCTGCCGGCGAAATGGGGCATCGCGGGGATCGGAAGGGCCGAATGGTCGATTGCGACCCCGTCCGCGGAACTCCTGACAGAACGATTGATCGCGCGCTGCCGCGCACGCGCGCTGGTCGTCCTGCTCGACGAGGCCCACACGCTCGATCTCGGCGTCGGTCAGCTTCTGCTGAACGTCAGCCGGGAAGTTCGGGCAGACGCCGCGTTTCTGCTGGTACTGGCCGGCACGCCGGGTCTGCCGGCTCACCTCGAGGCGAGGCATTCCGTCACTGATGGGCTACGTGCTGGAGCACCACGGGCCGCCGGCGGCCGGCGACGATGAACGTGGCGCGCCTGCGTACCGAACGCCGTAAGGACAGAATTCCTCGCCGTTCAGGCCCCGCGAAAACGCAATTGATCCGGGCAAGGTGTAGACGAAATTGTGCTGCTACGAGTCTCCGGGACGGCACACTGTGATGTCGAGACATCTACGGGTTCGGTTCGCTGCCGACTCGCCTCGCGCCGTCGTGCACCGTTCGACGGTGCTCGGTGTCCCAGCCCGCTCCCGACGTGGTATAAGCGTCTGCGGATAGCGGCCGTCCGCTCCCGCGGAATCGCAATGGACACCACGACCTACGTTCGACCGTCACGACAGGCAGCCCTGGATCTCGCGCGGGCAACCGATCTGCCGGGCCTCATGCGCCGTGCCGCGGGGCTGCGGGACGCCGGCTTCGGCCGGCCCGTCAGCTACTCGCGGAAGGTGTTCATCCCGCTCACCAAGCTCTGCCGGGACGTGTGCCACTACTGCACGTTCGCCCAGCCGCCGCGGCCGGGCGAGCGCGCGTACATGACCCTCGACGAGGTGCTCGACGTGGCTCGCCGCGGCGCCGAGGCCGGCTGTCGGGAGGCGCTGTTCACGCTGGGCGACAAGCCGGAACTCCGGTACCCGCAGGCCGGCGCGGAGCTGGACGCGCTGGGATATCCCACGACGATCGCCTACCTGGTGGCCGCTGCGCGGGCGGTCTGGGATGCCACCGGGCTGTTGCCGCACGCCAACCCGGGTGTCGTGACACGCGAGGAGCTGCTCGCCCTGCGCGAGGTGTGCCCGTCGCAGGGCTTGATGCTGGAGAGCGTCTCCCGGCGTCTGCTGGAGCCGGGGCAGGCCCACCACGGCTCGCCCGACAAGGACCCGGACGCGCGCCTGGAGACGATGCGCATGGCGGGGGAGCTGGCGATCCCCTATACCTCCGGCATCCTGATCGGCATCGGCGAGACCCGGGAAGAGCGCATCGAATCGCTGCTCGCGTTGCGCGACCTGCACGACGAGCACGGCCACATCCAGGAGATCATCGTCCAGAACTTCCGGGCGAAGCCGGATACGCGGATGGCGGACGCGCCGGACCCGACGCTCGATGACCTGCAGTGGACGATCGCCTGCGCGCGGCTGATCTTCGGTCCCGACATGGCGATCCAGGCGCCGCCCAACCTGACCCCGGACTGCTTCGGCGCGCTGATCCGGGCCGGCATCAACGACTGGGGTGGGGTGTCGCCGGTCACCCCCGACCATGTGAATCCCGAGGCGCCGTGGCCACACTTGGAGCGGCTGGCCCGCGAGACGGCCCGCGAGGGCAAAGTGCTCACCGAGCGCTTGACGGTCTATCCCGCCTACGTGAGAGACCTCGATGCCTGGGTGGCGGAGCCGCTACGGCCGGCCGTCCGGCAGGGATCCGACGCGGAGGGATTCGCCCGTGAGAGCGCCTGGTCGCCCGGCGACCCCGATGCGGTTCTGCCGGCGCCGCTGCTGGAACGCCTGCGGGAGCCGGCGTCGCCGGTCCCGGCCCCTGGGATGCGGGGGCTGTGCGAGAAGGCGGCGCGTGGCGTCGGGCTGGAGGAGGCGGAGATCGCCACACTCTTTTCCGCCCGCGGCGACGATCTCCTGGCCGTGGTGCGTGCGGCCGACACGTTGCGGCGTGAGGTGAACGGCGACGAGGTCACCTACGTCGTCAACCGCAACATCAACTACACCAACGTCTGCTACTTCAAGTGCCAGTTCTGCGCCTTCTCGAAGGGCAAGCTGAGCGAGAACCTCCGGGGCGCCCCCTACGACCTCGATCTCGACGAGGTTGCCCGCCGGAGCGAGGAGGCGTGGGAGCGCGGCGCCACCGAAGTGTGCATGCAGGGCGGCATCCATCCGGAGTACACCGGGGCCACCTACCTGGACATCTGCCGCACGGTCAAGGCGGCGGTGCCCGAGATGCACGTGCACGCCTTCTCGCCGCTGGAGGTCTGGCAGGGCGCGGCCACCCTCGGCGTACCGCTCGATGCGTTCCTGCGGCAACTCAAGGCGGCAGGGCTCGGGACGCTGCCGGGGACCGCAGCCGAGGTGCTCGACGACGAGGTTCGCCGGGACCTCTGCCCCGACAAGCTGACGGCGGGGCAGTGGCTCGAGGTGATGGAGACCGCGCACCGGGTCGGGTTCCGGACGACGGCGACCATCATGTACGGCCACATCGACCGGCCCCGGCACTGGGCGCGGCACCTGGCGCGCGTCCGTGCGCTGCAGAAGCGCACCGGCGGGTTCACCGAGTTCGTACCGCTGCCCTTCGTGCACATGGAGGCGCCGATCTACCTCAAGGGGAAGGCCCGCCGCGGCCCGACGTTCCGCGAGTCGCTGCTCATGCACGCGGTGGCCCGCCTGGCGCTGCACCCGCTGGTGACCAACATCCAGGCCTCGTGGGTGAAGTTGGGGCCGCGCGGCGTGCACGCGTGCCTGAACGCCGGGGTGAACGATCTGGGCGGTACGTTGATGAACGAGAGCATCACGCGGGCGGCCGGCGCGGGGTTCGGCCAGGAGCTGTCGCCGGAGCGGATGGAGGCCCTGATCTGCGGTGTGGGCCGTATCCCGAGGCAGCGCTCCACCGCGTATGGCGAGCCGGCCGCCTCACAGGTGGCACGGTCGTTCCACGCGGTGGACCTGCGTCCGATCGTGCAGACCCCGAATCCCGCCTGGGCGCGGGATGGAGCACGCCCGACGCTGGTCCGGCCCGGATTCGATTCCGGCGCCGGCGAGATTCGTTCACCGGGAGACCAGACGAGACAAAGGGAGGTAAATCGATGAGCGTAGATATCCGCGACCTGCTCAACAAGGCGTTGGACCGGCCCGCCATCAGCGCGCCGGTGGTCCTCGTGGTCGTGCTGGCGATCGGCTTCTACGGGTGGTCGGCCACCTGCCCGTGCGACCGCATGCCGGGGGCCGTTCTGTTCGGCGCCGAGCACGAGGAGCCGGTGAGCGACTGGACGTTCGCGAACCAGGTGACGCTGTGCCAGATCCAGATCCGCGCCGGCCTGCTGCCGCACGCCATCAACCTGAACTGCTTCGCTATCGAGAGCGGCGACCTGTACCTGAGCTGCTCGAACTGCGACACCAAGCGCTGGTCCGGCTTCGCGGTCGAGGACGGCACGGCGTGGCTGCGCCTCGACGGCACCGTCTACCCGGTCCAACTGACGCGAGCGATGGACCCGGACGAGCTCGACACGGCCTGGGTCGCGAGGCTCGACAAGCTGCACTCGCTGGAGGAGCCGGCCAACGAGCCCGTGCCGCTCGGCAGCCCGCGGCCGGACCGCTGGTGGTCGTTCCGCGTCGTGTCGCGCAGCAGCTAGTCGCACGAAGATGAGGGTGCCATGAAGGCGACCATTGACGCCGCGGTCGTGTTCGGGGGACGCGGTCCAGGCATCAGCTTGTCGTTCGGCCCCCGACAGTGAATGTGGTCAGGTGACTGAACGCGTCACAATGGGGATGGACATGGACGCCGAAGTCCGGCACGGTCACGGCTCGCCGGCGGCGAACGGCTCGGCCCTGCTCGTCAGGCTTCCCCCGGTACTGTGCCTGACGGATGATCGCTTCTACGAATTCTGCCGGCTCAACCGGGAGCTGCGCATCGAACGGACGGCCGCGGGGGAGCTGTCGATCATGGCGCCGGCGGGTGGAGACTCCAGCGACCGGAACGCGGAAATCACGTTCCAGTTGAGGCTCTGGGCGAAGCGGGACGGGACGGGCAGGACGTTCGATTCCTCCGGCGGCTTCCGGCTGCCGAGCGGGGCGGTCCGTTCTCCGGATGCATCCTGGGTCTCCAACGCCCGTCTGGCGGTCCTGACCGACGAACAGCGGCGGAAGTTCATCCCTCTCTGCCCGGACTTCGTCGTCGAGCTGCGCTCGTCGAGCGACAGCCTGCCGGTGCTCCAGGGCAAGATGGCCGAGTACATCGACAACGGCGCCCGGTTGGGCTGGCTGATCGATCCGCCGGGCGGACAGGTCCTGGTCTACCGTCCCGACTCGCCGCCGGAGCGCCTGGAGAAGCCGGCACGTGTATCCGCCGATTCCGTGCTGCCGGGCTTCCGGTTGGAGATGGACGAGATCCTGTAGCTCCCTGGACGAGGGACGAACGACCGTGGCCAGCGCGCAACCCGCCTTCAGGTTCACTTACGAGGACTACCGCACGGCGCCGCCGGACAGGCGCTACGAGTTGCTGGATGGAGATCTGGTCATGACCCCGGCGCCGAATCTGAAGCTCCAGCGGGCTCAGGTTCGGTTGGGGGAGCCGCTGGCTCGATTCGTGCGGGAGAATGCGCTCGGCGAGTTCTTCTTTGCCCCCTGCGACGTCGTACTCTCCGACACCGACGTCGTGCAGCCGGACCTGCTGTTCGTCTCGAGGGAACGCGCGCATCTGCTGAGCGGCGGCGAGAACGTGCGGGGCGCGCCCGATCTGGTGGTCGAGATCCTCTCCCCGACCACTGCCGAGCGGGACCGGGGCTACAAGCGCGCTCTTTACGCGAAGCACGGCGTGGCGGAATGCTGGCTGGTCGATCCCGCGTCCGAGACGGTGTGGGTTCACCGACCGCGGAACGGCGAACTGGTGGTCGCGCACACTTTCGCCAGCGGAGACACGTTGTGCTCCCCGCTGTTGCCGGGGTTCGCGCTGGACGTGGACGACGTCTTCGGCTCCTGAGCGTACCGTCAGGCGGTCAGCAGCCCCGCCGGGATGACGCCGATGCCGTCGGCGCGCCGGTAGGCCTCGTTCCCCGTGGTGATGACGGCGGCGTCCAGCAGATCGGGGCCGATGCGGTCCGCCAGCCACTTGAGGTGTCGGGTGTCGGCGTCGTCCACGGTCGCGGAGAGCTTGACCTCGAGGGCCACGATACGGCCGTCGCGACGTTCGATGATGAGGTCGATCTCGTGCTCGCCGCCGCGCGTACGGAGATGTCCCACACGGGCCTCGTTGGCCTGTGCGTAGGTCCTGGCCGAGAGCGTGACGAGAGATTCGAACAGGGCGCCGAGGAGCGTGCCGTCCCGCGGAATGGGCGGTCCCGCGGCGGCGCCGTCGACGAGCGCGCCGGCATCGACGCCGAGGAGTCGGGCCGCCAGCGCGGGATCGGCAAGCTGGTGGACGGGAGCGGCCGCGAGCCGCCGCAGTCGGTTTCCGGTCGGCGCCCAGGCGGGAAGCGGTTCGATGACCCACAGTTGCTCCAGGGCGACCCGGTAGGGGTGTGTCGTCGTTTTCGCCGGCTTGTCGGATTCGCCCGCTGACGCCGCGTCGCGGATCGTCTCGTAGGATGCCGTCGTCGAGGATGCGGCGGCGTAGGCGGTGAGCTACCGGCGCACAGATGGACGGCGTTTACGCTCCCGATTGGACGGCATTTACGCTCCCGATTGGACGGCATTTACGCTCCCGATTGGACGGCGTTTACGCTCCCGATTGGACGGGCACGACGGTGGGCTCCTGTGCTTGCGCGCGCCGCTGGGCTGCGCCATGTCGGCGGCGGCCGATCGACGAAGGGACCGATCCGTTCGACCGGGCACGGCGCGCGCCGTCCTGCACTTGACATTGCCGGCCAGACGCCCACAATGGAGCGATCCGGGATGATGGGCGGAGTTGTGCCCGGAGATCCGACTGAGCAGCAGGGGGACCGACCCATGAAGACTCGACAGCACCGGTTCGCAGCGGTGGCCGGCGCGGTGCTCGCGCTCTGCGTTGCCGGCAGCACCGTCGCGGCCAATTCGAACGACTGGGAGCCGGGGCCCGCCTCGTGGACGGGGGACCTGGCCCCGATCACCGCCGCGGACTGGAGCTACGACCGCGCCGAGCACCTGCTGGGCCGCGCCGGCTTCAGCGGCACGCCCGAGGAGGTCCAGCGGCTGGCGGACATGACGCCGGAAGAGGCGGTCAGCGCCCTGGTCGACTACGACGACGTCCCGAACGGCCACCTCGAGGCGTTCGAGCACTCGGGCTTCTGGGACGAGACGCTGATGCAGTTCCCGCCGAGCCGGCCCGCCGCGACCGAGCGAGCCATGGTGCGCGGCGGTAGCATGGGCATCCGCGTGAAGCCGGAGTTCGTCAACCGCCACATGCAGCCGGTCTCCGACCGCTTCTTCTACTGGCTGCGCGCGACCGCGCTGGAGACCCGCCGCGTCGGCTACTGGTGGGCCGAGCGGATGCTCGATACGAACCGGCCTCTGCAGGAGAAGATGGCGCTCTTCTGGCACGGGCACTTCGCCACTGCCCAGAACAAGGTCCGCGACTACCGGAAGATGCTGCTGCAGATCGATACGTTCGAGCGGCACGCGGCCGGGAACTTCGGCGAGCTGCTCGTCGCCGTCGCGCAGGACCCGGGGATGCTCTACTACCTGGATGCCGGCGTGAACGTGAAGGGGGCCGCCAACGAGAACTTCGCCCGCGAGGTGATGGAGCTGTTCACGATGGGCGTGGGCAACTACACGGAGCGGGACGTCCGCGAGGCTGCGCGGGCCTTCACCGGCTGGAACTTCGTGAACCTGGACTTCGTGGTCAACGAGGAACAGCACGACGACGACCCCAAGGACTTCCTGGGCCGCACCGGCAACTTCGACGGCGTCGACGTGCTCCGCATCATCCTGGAGCAGCCGGTCACCGCCGAGTACATCGCCTCCAAGATCTACCGTTTCTTC
Organism: Vicinamibacterales bacterium; assembly: GCA_965222905.1. Lineage (GTDB taxonomy): Bacteria > Acidobacteriota > Vicinamibacteria > Vicinamibacterales > UBA8438 > WTFV01. The sequence continues at coordinate 3,970,243 of OZ244976.1, forward strand.
GTCCGCGAGGATCCGTCGCCGGCCCTGCAGGCCGAGCTGGGCGCGGTGCTGCGGGACAACGGCTACGAGCTCAAGCCGCTGCTGACGACGATCTTCCTGTCGCGCGACTTCTACAGCGAGGCCAGCTACGGCGCCCACATCAAGGGGCCGGTGGAGCACCTGATCGCGATGCTGAACCAGCTCGGCGCCCCGGACGTCCCGGGCGTGCCCGACTTCAACAGCACGGCCATCGCCCTGGGCCAGCACCTGCTGAATCCGCCTTCGGTCGCCGGCTGGGCGCAGGGCCGCTCCTGGATCACGCCGGCGCTCCTGCAGGAGCGGGGCAACGTCGCCTTCAACTACCTGTTCCCGGACGTCGTCGACTTCCGGGATCCGAGCTTCCTCGCCCGCACCGGGGACGGGGTGGTGGGCGAGCGCCTGCGGAGCGGCTACGACTTCGGCGCCGCCATCTCCATCGACGGCGACCCGAACCAGATGACCGCGTTCGACCTGTCCGCCCTGGAGCGGGACGAGTTGTTCAACACCCGCGTGTCGGGCTACCGTGCCTGGGCCGAGGCGGTGCGCAAGCTGATTCCGACCCCGCGCGGCGCGGCGCAGTTCGACGTGACCCGCATGGTCCTGGACTCCGGCGCATCGACCACCGGCGAGGCGGTCGACCACCTGCTGGGGCGATTCCTGCGGATGCCGGTGGCGGCCGACCTGCGTGATGCGCTGGTGGAGTTGCTGGAGGGCGAGCTGGGAACCCGGGATCTCGACCGCGCCCGAACCTACCTGGAAGACCCGTTGCGCATGGTGACGCACATCATCATGAGCACGCCGGAGTATCAGATCGACTAGGGGACCGTCCACGAATAGAGGTGCATGACCATGACCCTGACCAACCGCGGCAAGAAGCTGTGTGATTCCAGTGGCGTGTCCCGCCGCCAGGCGCTGAAGATCGGCGCCCGCGGCATCGGCCTCGGCCTGCTCGGCAGCGGCCTCGGCCCCCTGCCGCCGCTGTTCGGCGCGACGTCGGAGGCGCTGGCCGCCACCGAGGGCAAGATCCTGGTGGTGTTCGAGTGGTTCGGCGGCTACGACGGCCTGAGCACGTTCGTCCCGTACGGCGACGACGAGCTGTACCGGCGCCGTCCGACCATCGGCGTCCGCGAGGAGGACGTCATCAAGGTGGACGAGCACTTCGGCTTCCAGAAGTCGATGGTGGGCATGCACCGGCTCTGGGAAGAGGGCAACTGCGCCGTCATCCAGGGTGCGGGCTACGAGCAGCCGTCGTTCTCCCACTTCGCCTCCAGCTCGTTCTGGCACACCGGCGCTCCCAACAGCGGGGAGGCCTACGGCTGGTACGGGCGTACCGCCGACGCCCTGGATCCGACCGGGTCTCCCAACTTCCTGGTGAACATCTCGTCGGCGCAGTCGCTGGCGGTGCGGGCGCACGAGCACGTCCCGGTCGTCTTCAACGATCCGGGCTCGTTCCGCCGCGACCTCTTCCACCCGCAGAGCCCGTACATCGACAAGCTGGGCAACGGGCAGGCGGCGCGCAGCGAGATCCACAAGTTCCTGCTCGACGTCAACCAGAGCGCCCGCGAGGCGTCGGCCCTGGTCAGCCAGGCGTGGGAGAACTACACGAGCACCCGCGGCGATGTGCGCCTGCTCGACCTCGACAAGGTCGTGGCGCTGATCGAGAACGACTTCCCGGCGCGGCTCTACTACGTGCGGCTCCGCAACAGCCTGTTCGACACCCACGTCAACCAGGAGAGCCCGCACAACCGCCAGGTGCAGTACTGCTGCGATGCGGTCTGGGGCTTCTTCGAGGAGATGAAGCGGCTCGGCAAGCAGGACGAGGTGGCCGTCTTCATCCACAGCGAGTTCGGCCGGCGCGTGCCGGAGAACACGAGCCTGGGCACCGACCACGGGACCGCCAACGTCTCCTTCGTGCTCGGCGGCGGGGTCAACGGGGGCCAGTACGGCAAGCCGCCCAGCCTCACCGACCTCGTGCTCGGGGACAACCTGCAGTACACCACCGACTTCCGGCGGGTGTACGCCTCGCTGATCGAGGAGTACCTCGGCTACCGCAAGTCCGAGAACGTGCTCGGCGGCAAGTTCGACACGCTGGGCATGTTCGCGTAGGGCGCTGCCGAAGCGTCGGAGAGGCGGATCGCTTCGCCGGCAGCAGAGCGGATCAACGGGGCTGGCTTCGGTCAGCCCCGTTTTCTTGGGCTAGGAGTCTGCGCCGCAGAAAAAACGATGCGACAATCGTAGGCCAGACCGACGACGGAAGGACTTGATGTCGACGACTTTTCGCCCCTACGCACCGGACCAATCGCTGCTGTTGCCTCCCGACGTGCGGGAGTGGCTGCCCGAGGGCCACTTGGCGCACCACATCAGCGATCTGGTGGACGATCTGGATCTGACCGCGTTTTACGCGCCGTACGAGGGAGACGGCCGCCGCAACGCGCCGTATGAGCCCCGGATGATGGTGAAGGTTCTGCTCTACGCGTACGCGACCGGGGTGTTCTCGTCGCGCCGGGTGGCGCGGAGGCTGGAAGAGGACGTGGCGTTCCGGGTGCTGGCGGCGGGAAACTTTCCGCAACACCGGACGCTGTGCGAGTTTCGGCGTCGGCACCTGGAGGATTTCCAGGCGCTGTTCGTGGAGGTGGTCCGTCTGGCGCAGGAGTTGGGTCTGGCGCGCTTGGGGAAGCTGTCGATCGACGGGACGAAGGTGCGTGCGAACGCGAGCAAGCGCAAGGCGATGAGCTACGACCGGATGCAGGAAGAGGAACAGCGCCTGGAAAGCGAGATCGAGGCGCTGTTGCGCAAGGCGGACGCGGTTGACGAGGCCGAGGACGCGCGCTTGGGCGCGGAGGTTCGGGGCGATGATCTGCCGGCGGAGTTGCACCGGCGGGAAGCGCGTTTGGCAGCGATTCGGGCGGCGAAGGCGCGTCTGGAAGCAAAGCAACGGGCGGCAGACGACGCGCGGGGTCGGCAGCCGGGTCAGGACCGGAACCCGAAGGGCGGTCGGCCGTACAAGCGGGCGTATGGCGAGCCGGACGAGAAGGCGCAGAGCAACTTCACGGACCCTGAGAGCTCGATCATGAAGACGAGCAGTGAGGGGTTCCAGCAGTGCTACAACGCGCAGGCGGCGGTGGACGCGGAGCACCAGTTGGTGGTGGCGACGGATCTGACGGCGAACGCGAGCGACCAGGGTGAGTTGCCGGTGTTGCTCGACGCGGTGAAGGAAACGTTCGACGCGCAGCCGGAGACGGTGCTGGCCGATGCGGGGTACTGCAACGAGCGGGACCTGAAGGACCTGGAAAAGCGGGGCGTTGACGGGTATGTGGCGCCGGGCCGGGAGGGCAAGCAGGCGGCTACCCGCGATCTGGAGGCCCATCCGGCGACGGGTCGCATGATGGAGAAGCTGGCGACGCCGGCGGGCCGGACGGCGTATGCGGAGCGCAAGTGGTTGTCGGAGGCTCCCTACGGTTGGATCAAGCACGCGCTGGGCTTCCGGCGCTTCAGTTTGCGTGGACTGGCGAAGGTGCGCTGCGAGTGGGACCTGGTGTGCCTGGCGTTGAACGTCAAGCGCCTGCACGTGCTGATGGCGGCGTAGGATGCGGGGAATGCGGCTCGCCACGGCGGCAAATCGACGCGCACCGCGGTCTCTGGCGGCCCGTGCGGCCCGCGAGGACCAAATTTTGCTCTCTGTTCGCCAACCACCGAAAATCCACCCCGCCCGGCCGACCGGCGAAGCCGCCCCGACACGGAGCTCAGGGCGTGGGCTGGCGACCCGTTTCGTGCCGCAAGCGTCCTGCGGCGCAGACTCCTAGGTTCAGACCAGCCGCTCCTGGATCTTCCGCAGCTCCGCGATGTCCAGCAGATCCTGTGGTCTGCCGGCGCGCTGCTTCATGGAGATGAGATCGTCGATCGATGCCACGAAGAACGTGCGCTGATCGACGGTCACCTCGACTGCTCGCTGCTTGAGCTCGTCGAGAGCGTTGCTTTCCCCGACCAGCAGATCGACCTCCGTGCTGCCGTCCGGCGTGTGGAAGGGATCCGCGGGCGGGCTCCGAGCCCCCAGAGCAGATCGACCGCGGCCTCCCAGGAATCTGGGGTCAGACTGGGCACGACGTCGAGATCGAACGTGACGCGCGAACCGCCGTGGAGGACGGCGGCGACTCCCCCGACAATCACGAATTCAACGCGACGGTCGTGAAGCGCGTTCAGGATCTCGATGAAGCCGCTCTGCATGCGATGGCTGCTCCGTCCGGGCGCTGCGAAGCAGGGTCAGGTCACGGGTGCGTTCGCCGAGCATGCGCAGACGCGCGAGGAACGACCGGCCATCGAGCGGTTCGATCGGGGAGTCGTCGGGATGCACCCCGGTCCAGTCGACGCTACGGTCTTCCGGCGGCTGCATCACTGGCATTGTCCCGACATCGTCGTCCGAACGCAAGCTCGCGAACCGGAACCGCAGCCAGTGTAGGGCATCGGTCACTTGGCACGGACCGGGCTACACTTTGCCTCCAGACCGATTCCACTGGTGGCTATCCGCCTCGAGGCCGCGAGCGCGGGACAATGCTCGCAGGAGGATGGTGTTGTGCGCATCGCGGTGATGGGAGCCGGCGGCATGGGCGGCTACCTGGGCGCGAAGCTGGCGCGCGGGGACCATGACGTCGCGCTGATCGCGCGCGGGGCGCACCTGGAGGCGTTGCGGCGTCGCGGGTTGCGCATCAGCGGCGCTGAATCCCTGGAGGTGTCCGGCCTCCAGGCGACGGATCGTCCCGCGGAGATCGGCGCCGTCGACACGGTGCTGTTCTGCGTGAAGCTCTACGATACCGAGGCTGCGGCCGAGCTGATCCGGCCGCTGCTCGGGCAGGATACGTTCGTGGTCACTGTACAGAACGGTGTCGAGAGTGCGGCTCGGATCGCCGGGGTCATCGGTCCGGAACGGACGCTGGCGGGCGCCGCCTACTTTCCCGCCAATATCGTGGCGCCGGGAGAGATCGCCTGGCTCGGCCGCATGGCGGGCAAGCCGTTGATTGCTTTCGGCGAGCCGGGGGGCGGTTCGAGCCCGCGCGCTCGCGAATTCGCGAGCATCTGCAACGCAGCCGGGGTCGAGGCCGCGGTCTTCGAGGACACCGAGCGGATGATCTGGGAGAAGTTCTGTCTCATCGCCGGCTCGAGCGCGGCCACCGCGCTCGCACGCCTTCCGATCGGGCCGGTGCGCAGTGATCCGGATGCCCGTTGGATGCTTGTCCGTGCCATCGACGAAGCCGCGGCGGTGGGACGCGCGCTCGGCGTACATCTTCCCGACGACGTCGAGGAACGGGTGCTCGGGCTCCTCGATTCCAGCCCCGCGAACGGGAAGACGTCGCAGCTAGTCGACCTCGAACGGGGACGGCGCCTGGAGCTCGAATGGCTGTCCGGCACCGTCGTCCGCCTCGGGAGCGAGCACGGCATCCCGATCCCGGTTCACCGCACCGCCTACGCTGCGCTCAAGCCGTATGCACGCGGGAGGGATCGTGTGTGACGGACGGTGCGACGACCGTGACCGAGACCCTGCTGGGCGATCTGGTAGCGACCTCTTGCGATGTGCGGGACGCCAGCCGGCGGCTGGACAAGGTTGCCCGATTGGCCGTCTTCCTGAGACAGCTCGGCCCGGAGGAGATCGAGGCCGCGGTGGCGTTTCTCTGCGGATCGCTTCTGCAAGGGCGGATCGGCGTCGGCTTCTCCGCTCTGAGCGAGGTCCGCTCCGTGCCGGCTGCCTCGCAGCAGGTGCTGACGCTTGCAGCCGTCGACCGCGCGTTCGAGCGGGTGGCAGCCACCAGGGGCCGCGGTTCGATGGCGGCCCGCGTCCAGCAGCTCCGCGACTTGCTGAGCCGCGCGACGCGCGACGAACAGGACTTCCTGGTGCGGTTGCTGTATGGGGAGATCCGTCAGGGCGCGCTCGAGAGCGTGATCACAGACGCCGTGGCGCGGGCCGCAGGATTGCAGGCGGCCAGGGTTCGCCGCGCGGTGATGATGGCGGGCGGCCTCGGGCCGGTAGCCCGCGTCGCCTTGGCCGAGCCCGACCCGGATCTGTCGCATTTCTCGCTCCGCATGTTCCATCCGGTGCAGCCGATGCTGGCCCAGTCCGCGAACACCGTGGAGGAGGCCGCGTCGCGTCTCGGTGCAATGGCGCTCGACTACAAGCTCGACGGCGCCCGGGTTCAGGTGCACAGGGACGAGACCGAGGTCAGGGTGTTCACGCGCCACCTGCGCGACGTGACCGCCGCGGTTCCCGAGGTGGTCGACGCGGTGGGCGCCTTGCCGTCGCGGCGGTTGATCCTCGACGGGGAGGTGCTGGCTCTTCGTGCCGACGGGTCCCCGCTGCCGTTCCAGGTGACGATGCGCCGCTTCGGCCGCAAGCTCGACGTCGACGCCCTGCGCCGCACGCTGCCCCTGACCCCGTTCTTCTTCGATTGCCTGCTCGTCGATGGCCAGGATCTGATCGACGACCCGTTCAGCCGGCGCGCGGACGCGCTCGCGGAGCTCACCGGCGGCCGGGCGCTGGTGCCCCGCCTGCTCTCGCCCGGCGTCGGCGAGGCATCCGCATTTGTGGACTCTGCCCGGGACGCCGGCCACGAAGGGGTGATGGCCAAGTCTCTCGACGCGGGCTACGCGGCGGGCAGCCGGGGCGCGGCCTGGCTGAAGATCAAGCCGATCACGACGCTTGATCTCGTGGTGCTGGCCGCCGAGTGGGGCAGCGGGCGCCGCCGCGGGTGGCTCAGCAACTTGCACCTCGGCGCGCGCGATGCGGAGCGAAATGGCTTCGTCATGCTCGGCAAGACCTTCAAAGGGCTGACCGACGAGCTACTGGCTTGGCAGACCCGCCGGTTCCTCGAGCTGGAGCTCGGGCGCGACCGCCACACGGTCTTCGTGCGGCCGGAGCTGGTGGTCGAGATCGCCTTCAACGACGTGCAGGCGAGCCCGCAGTACCCCGGCGGCGTCGCTCTGCGGTTCGCACGCGTCAAGCGCTACCGCGACGACAAGACGGCGGCCGAGGCGGACACCATAGAGACGGTGCAGGCGATTCACCGGCGAGCGACGGGGCAGGACGACGCCGCCTCTTGGCCGGATTTACCTTCGGGCCTGGATTGACCCGGCCTGGAAACCAGACGGTGGTGGATCAACGCGCATTCAGACCGAGTATCCACCCTTCGCCGGCGACTACTCCGGCCTCTTCATCCTGAGCGTTGACGCGGGCCGCGCGACGGTGAGTTCCGCTGGGACGTCAACACGCATCCAGGCCGAGAATCCACCCCTCGCCCGCCATCACTCTCGCCTCCTCGTCGCAATCGATCGACGCAGGCCGTGCGAGGCCGTCCGGGATGTGTTCGTCCATCCAGCGCACCGATGAAAGAACCTGGCACGCATCCTTGATGGGGTGCACGTCGTACGCGACATGGAACAGGGTCGGCCACATCTCCGCGAGCACCGTACCGTCAAGCTTCCGGTCCCAACCGGTCTCGAACGGCCAGAGCCTGGCGTCCGGGCGCTGGAGGAGGCGATGCAGAACCGGGAGCCCGAGCAGCATCTGGGAGCCGACCGCACCTCTCGTATAGAGCTTCCAGCAGGTCTGGATTCCGCGACCGGCGAGGCGCTCGTCCGCCAGCCGGCGTTCCACGAATGGGCCTCCCCGGCGGTTGTCGGCCTTCGCGGTCAGTGTCGGACGCTCCCGGTTCTGCGGGCAGCCCCAGAACGGACCCGGCCGGCCGGCATTGAGTTCGGCATTGAGCTTGGCAGCAACGTCGAAGCGATTGTTCGAATTGTCGTCTTCGTCGTTGATGCGCCGGGCGATCTCCGCATACAGATCACGTTTCGCGGCCATGCCGCTCCCGAATGGGTAGCCGAACGGAAAATCAAAGGCCAGCAAGCTGGGACCCTCGGTTTCGTCGAGCAGACTCTCCAGGTGCGCAACCGCGTCGCTTCGGGTCCGGAAGTACTTCGGTTGAGGCTCGCAACCCGTCCGCTTCCAGGCGATCCAGACACTGTCGGCCGCCTCCCGGAGAGGACTCGGACTTGACTTGGCCGACCAGTCGACAGCGGCGATAAGCGCGAACCGGGTCGTGCGTGCGACTCTCCGCCGCTTCTTCGCGTTCTCCAATCCAACGCGTGCGTTTGCGGCGTCGACGACTGAGCGAGGACGTGCGCTCCTCTCCACTGTAATCCTGGTTGTGAGCCCGACTCGGGACGCCATGTTCACCAGCTTGTCGATGGTGAACTTGCTGATCCGGCCGTTGACGAGTTCGCTCACCCGCGACCGCGGCACCCCGAACCGCATGGCCGCCTCTGTCTGCGTAATCTCCTCGTGACCGATGTACGACTCAAGGGCATCCATGAGCTGAGAACGCAGCTTGAGGTTGGCCGCTTCTACCGGATCGTCCGCGACGGCATCCCAAACGCTCTCGCGCGTGTGTATCTCCATGGTCATGTCTCCCGCCGTTACCGCGACTGAAGCGCCTTCAGTCGGGACCTCGCGAGCCGGATGTCCTGTGTCGGCGTCCTCCGTGTCTTCTTCGTGAACACGTGCAGCACGTAGGACGTGCGGACTTCGGCAAGGCGCGAAGATCGTCGAGCGAAGATCCGACGAACCGTACGTTTCGTACAAAAGATTGTCGCAAAACTGAGACACGCGCTCAAGAAGTCCGCACCCCGCCGTCCGCGACGGCGAGCACGGCCCTATCGGTACGCAAGGGTCGTGCCGGCTTGGTCGTCAGCCTTGGGTTCTCTCGATGCGGGGCCGCTACCGTTCGCGTCGGACCGCGGTCGCACGGTCGACGATGGACACGAGGGTTGACGCGACCAGCACGTAGGCGACCAGGCGGGCAACCGAGGTCAACAGCGGTGTCAGGGGCGGAACCACGTCCAGCCGCGCGGCCGCCAGCACGACCAGCGGGACGAAGTAGGCGATCCCGTTCCAGCGCCCGATGGTGCTCATGCGAAGGTGCTTCCTGCGGTGCAGCCAGTACGAGTCGACCACGTACTGGCTGAACGCGACCGCGATCAGAACCGGCAGCACCGGCGGGACCAGGCCTGACAGGGCTGCGCCGGTCGAGCAGGCGGTCACGAACAGGCAGTCGGTGCCATGGTCGAATAGTTGACCGCCGGCCGAGGCCGTGCCGTAACGGCGCGCTGCGACCCCGTCGAAGTAGTCGCTGGCGATGGCCACGGCCAGCAGCAGCGCGACGAGACCGCTGCTCAGGAAGTCCGGCCGCGCGAAGGAGATCGCGGTCGGCAGGGTCAGCGCGAGCCGCAGGCCGGTAAGCAGGTGGGCCTGGATTGCCATTGGATTTCGCCTCTTGGTGCCTGAGTAGGCTAATTCAAAATCGGATTTTGGATCAGCCTGGTTCGATGGTACATTCTGTTCCGTGATCCATCGCGACCTGGCGGCGGAACTGGAACGCGCGGCCGCCTGGGCGCCTTCCATCACCCTCACCGGTCCCCGGCAGAGCGGGAAGACCACACTTTGCCAGCAGGTGTTTTCCGATCATCCGTATTGCTCGCTCGAGGCGCCCGACGACCGGGCTTTCGCACAGGAGGACCCGAGAGCATTCCTCGCGCAGTTCCCGCGCGGCGCCGTCCTGGACGAGGTGCAGCGCGTGCCGGATCTGCTCTCGTACCTGCAGGGCATCATCGACGCCGACCCTGCGCCCGGACGCTGGATTCTCAGCGGGTCGCAGAACTTCACCTTGCTCGAATCGGTCAGCCAGTCGTTGGCCGGGCGAACCGCGATGCACCAGCTCCTGCCGCTCTCCTGGGACGAGATCAGGCGCTTTCCGCGATATCCCAACGGTCTGGAGGAGGCCCTCTTCAGCGGCGGCTATCCGCACATCTTCAATCGAGACCTCCATCCCCCGGACTGGCTGCGGTCCTACGCGGCCACCTACCTCGAACGGGATGTGCGGGCGATCAGCAACGTCGGGGATCTCACCACGTTCCAACGCTTCGTAGAGCTCTGCGCCGGCCGCACGGGGCAGCTCCTCAACTATGCTTCCCTGGCCGACGACTGCGGCGTTTCCCAACCGACCGCAAAGGCCTGGTTCAGCATCCTGGAAGCGAGCTTCATCGCCTTCCACCTCCCGGCATTCAGCATCAGGCAACGCCCGCGGCTGGTGAAGATGCCGAAGCTGTACTTTCACGACACGGGGCTGGCCTGCTGGCTGCTCGGAATCCGAGAGCCCGACCAGCTTCGCTCGCACCCGCTCCGGGGAGCCCTGTTCGAGACCTGGGTCGTATCGGAGGTGCTCAAGCATCGCATCCACCGCGGCGCGCGCGGCGGGCTCTCGTTCTACCGCGACCGCAACGGCGCCGAGTTGGATTTGGTGGTCGAAGAGCCGGACGGCCTTACCCTGATCGAGGCCAAGTCCGCAGCCACGCCTTCGTCGAGCCTGTTGGCCGGTATAAAGCGCGTGGGTCCGCACTTGCAGGGGCTGAGCCCGCGATGCGACGCGGTCGTGATCTACGGCGGTGAAGATGTCCAGCAGCGCACGCACGGCCGATTGACTCCGTGGCGCCTCGTACGCTCGGCCGCTCCTCCGCAGGTCGAGCCGCTCGTTCAGGTCTCCGCCGAGGGGCGACCCGTTGCCGGCGCCGATGTGATCGCGGTCCTTCCGGACGGGACCCGAACGTCGGCGAAGACCGACGAGCGGGGCCGCGCGACACTCGACCTCGATTCCGGTCATCTTCCGACGACCGTGTTCGTTGCCGGGGACGGATTCGCGCCGCACGAAGAGACGGCGTGGATACCGGACGAACGCGCGCTCCATGTGCAGTTGACGGCACAACCCGCCGGCGGGTCGTGAACCGCAGGCTGCGATCTACCCCAACAGCTCCCGCTGCGCCCGCGGCCAGAACGCCACGCCAATCAGCGCGTTGAACAGGATGAAGAAGTTGTGCTGCACGAAGCCGAACGCGGCCATCTGGCCCTCGTTCTCGGGAAACAGGATCACCCAGAACGTGATGGCGGCGGCCCGCATCGGCGTCGGGACGGCGGCGGCGAAGAAGACCACCGGCAGGTAGCCGAGCAGGGACAGGAAGGACGCTTCGACGCCGAACAGCCGCAGGGCGACGGTGTACACCACCACCGCGGCCAGCAGCGCCGGCGATCTCAGCGCCAGGAACAGGGCGTAGTGCCGGAGGGTGGCGGTCCGGAACGCGTGGAGGATCCGCCTGTCCCGCAGACCGCTGTCCGGCCAGAACGTGCCGCGAAAGTAGAGCATCCACGCGACGAGGATCAGCACCGCGCCAACCGCGAGCCACGGAACGAGCGCGAACGCGGGCGGCAGCGACGGGCCGCTGAAGGCGAAGCCGACCGTCGCCCAGAAGAGCAGGTAGAACACCTCGCAGAACATCACGAACAGCATCACCGAGCCCACCTCCCAGCCCGGCACCCGGTGGCGCCGGTTGAGGTAGTAGGCCATCGCGCCCTTGCCGATCTGCTCGTTGAAGATCGAGATGATGTAGGCGCTGGCGCGGATCGGCAGGAGGTCGCGGTAGCGGATGGGCGAGACGAACCAGTTGAGGGCGCGGCTGACGACCAGCGTGTCGATGCAGAAGTAGAAGCCGGAGTAGGCGACCATCAGGGCGATCCAGGACAGCCACTCGACGTTGGCGAAGACGCCCGTCATGTAATCGGCCAGCGAGAGCCCTTCGCGCGCCGCTGCGCCGTTCAGCCGGAAGTAGAGGTAGGCGAAGCAGGCGAGGCTGAGGGCGAGAAAGCCGGCGCGGCCGGCCAGGCTCCGCTTCGGGGGAGCGGCCGGTGCGGATGCGTCCGGGGTCGGGGGTCCGACGGAGGTTGCAGTCATGATCGTCGGGTCTCGCACAGCTTCGTCAGGGTGTCGGACAACGGGGTGAGGCTGATACCCAGCTCCTCGTCGGCGTTCCGCTCGACCGCCTCCTCGGAGGTGATGACGTCGATCACCGCCGGCGTCATGCCGCCGGTGCGGATCAGGCTCGCGAGACCGGCGACGAGCCGGGCCAGCCACACCGGCGTGGCGCGAATCGAGAGATCGTGACCCAGAAGGCGCGCGGTCCGCTGCAGCAGCTCGCGCTGGTTGAGCATCGTCGGCCCGACCAGGTCGCAGGTCCGCACGCCCGCGACCGGCTGCTCGCAGCAGCGGAGGATCGCGTTGCACAGATCGTCGACGTCGAGCGGGCGCAGGCGGTGCGACCCGCCTCCCAGAACGCGGGCCGAGGTCCCGGACGCGGTGCGCAGCAGCGAGCGGCCGCCGGCCGTGTCGGGACCCAGCAGCAGCGGTGTCCGGATGATCGTGGCGTCGATGCCGGAGTCGGCCACGAGCCGCTCCGCCTCACCCTTGGAACGGAAGTAGCCATTGGACGAGTGCGGGTTCGCGCCCAGCGAGCTGACGAACACGATGTGGCGCGCCGCCGCCGCCTGCGCCGCCTCGACGAGCGCCCCGGTGCTCTCGACGTTGCCGGTTCGATAGTCGGACGTCCGGCTCTCGAAGAGGATGCCCGCGAGATGCACGACGCAATCGGCCCCGGTGAGCGTCTCGACGAGCCGTTCGGGCTGTTCGTAGGTGACGACGCGGGACGCGATGCGCGGCGAGCGGGGCAGGCCTTCCAGCGCTGCTTCCCGGCGCACCATGGCTACCGCGCGAAGCGTCTCCCGGCTGGCGACCTGCGCCAGCAACGCCTGGCCGACGGCGCTGTTGGCCCCGGTGACCGCGACCCTGCGGCTGGCTGCGTGCTCGCTCACCGCGGCGTCCAGAAGAAGACCTCCCAGGTCCGCAGCGGCTCCGCCTGCCCCCGAATCATGCCGCCCGACGGGCCCGCGTCCATGGGCATGCCGTTCTTCGCGCCGTAGGCTTCGAGCAGCGGTATGCGATCGTCGCCCAGAATCTCGGTCGCCCGCATGGCGTAGGCGGCGTTGCCGATCCGCAGCCAGCCGTCGGGATTCGCCCGCGCCTGCCGGGCCCAGTAGCCGCCGTCCGGCCGGGTGGCGGTGATTACGCCATCCTCGGCGCCCGCGTAGACGACGTTCACCACGAACGGGGGAAAGCCGCCGGTCTTGAGCTGGATCACGCGCCGGTCGTCCACGGTGCGCCAGTCGGCCGGGGCGCGGGTCTCGACCCCGCCGATCCGAATCCCCGCGACCCGGTTGTACGGCGTCATGAAGACGTAGCCGAGCACCATGATCGCCGCGACCACGGCCAGCGTGACGCCCTCGATCTGCCTCTCCGTCATCGTCGTCTCCCGTCTGTTGCCAAGCGTCCCGGCGCGGGGGTCCTCCGGTGTCGTTGCCTGCGCCGGCTCATGCTATGGTAGGCGATCAATAGTGAATCCGTACTGATTGTGGAGGTCTTGCGATGACAGGTGGACGATTGACGACGAGGCTGGCGCTCATAGCGCTGGTCGGCCTGCTGGTGCTGCCGGCGCTGGCCGTGGCGCAGGACGGCGGGCCGCGGACCGACTGGGGCGCGCCGGATCTGCAGGGGGTCTGGGACTTCCGGACCATCACGCCGATGGAACGGCCCGAGGACCTGGGCGACAAGGCGTTTCTGACCGAAGAGGAAGCGGCCGAGCGCGAGCGGAACGCCGTCGAGCGCGACATCGAGCTCTGGGAGGCGGAGGCGCGGCGCACCGAGCCCGGCGGGAACGTCGGCGGCTACAACAACTTCTGGATGGACCGGGGCACGCGGGTCATCGGCACGCGGCGCACCTCGCTGATCGTCGACCCGCCGAACGGCAGGCTGCCGGAGATGACCGAGGCGGGGCAGGCGCGCCGGGCGGCGGGCCGCGGCTCGTTCAGCGATCAGATCCAGGCCTCCTACACCGACTTCAGCAACGCCGACCGCTGCCTCATGGGCTTCAACGCCGGCCCGCCAATCACGCCGGGCGGCTACAACCAGAACGTGCAGATCTTCCAGACGCCCGACCACGTCGTGCTGATGACCGAGATGGTCCACACGGTGCGCGCGGTGCCGCTCGACGGACGTCCCGCCCTGGACGAGAGCCTCGCGCAGTGGTCCGGCGACTCGCGCGGGCACTGGGAGGGCGACACCCTGGTGGTCGAGACCGCCAACTTCGACGTCGACCGCAACTGGCGGGGCGCGAGCGCCGGCATGCGGCTCGAGGAGCGGTTCACGCGGGTCGACGCGGACACCCTCGAGTACGAGTACACGGTGACCGATCCGGAGACCTGGGTCGCGCCGTGGACCGTCAACCTGCCGATGGTGCGCAGCGATCTGCCGCTCTTCGAGTACGCCTGCCACGAGGGCAACTACGCGATGGAGACGATGCTCACCGGCGCGCGCACCGAGGCGGCGGCCGCGGCGGCCGCCAAATAGGCGGCGACCTCGCGCTTCGGGCGCCCGGACCTGTTCCGGGCGCCCTGTTTCCGCTACGGCAGGAATGAGCGACGCGCGACCGGACTGGGAGCGTCTGTTTCGGCGTGCTCGAGCCGTGGCGCGCCATGCCTACGCGCCCTACTCGGGTTACCACGTGGGGGCCGCCGGACTCGTCGACGACGGGCGTGTCGTCGAGGGCTGCAACGTGGAGAACGCCTCCTACGGGCTCGCCCTGTGCGCCGAGTGCTCGCTGGTGTCGGCGCTGCATTCCAGCGGTGGGGGCAGGCTGCTGGCGGTCGCCGTCGTGGCCGGCAAGGACGTCGACGATCTGCAGCCGGGCAATCCGTGCGGTCGCTGTCGGCAACTGCTGTACGAAGCCGGCGGGGCAGGCCTGCGTGTCAACGAGCATCATACGCTCGGCGAGATGCTGCCCGACGCGTTCGGACCCGGCGCACTGCAGTGAGCGATCCCGACAACATCCGGACGCCACGGTAGACAAGCGACGCTTCATTGCTCCGACGAACAAGAGACAGGTAAGGGACACCGCATGAAACCGGAATTCGGGACGACGCAGCTCTCGGCGCAGCCCATCCTGGGCATCCGAGCGACGACCACCATGGACAAGCTCGCGCAGCTCATGGGGCCGCTGTTCGGCGAGGTGCACGGGTATATGCAGCGGCACGGGCAGGCGCCGGCCGGCATGCCCCTGGCGAGATACCACTCGATGGACGGCGACACCGTGGATCTCGAGTGCGCGATACCGGTTGCATCCCCGATGGCCGGCACGGACCGCATCCAGTCCTGCGAGCTTCCGGCCGGAACCGTGGCGACCGTCACTCACCTGGGGCCGTACGACAACCTTCCAGGCACTTGGGCGGCGCTGACCGAGTGGATGAAGTCGGAAGGCCTGGAGGCGGCCGGAGCCCCCTGGGAGGTCTACGTCACCGACCCCGGCGCCGAGCCGGACCAGTCGAAGTGGCGTACCGACATCTTCTTTCCGGTTCGGTGATCCATCACCTAGAATCAAGCCCGGCGGCGGATGACCCGTCGCCCCCCGAGGAAGACTTCAGCGAGGAGGCCGCCATGTGCGACGAGAGAACCGATGCCGACAACACCGAGTACCTGCGCGCGAAGGGCATCACGAGGCGGGAGTTCGGCGCCGTATCGGCCGGCGCGGGACTGGCGATGCTGTTGCCCCGGGCGGCGAACGCCCAGGCCGTCACCGAATCCGAGATCGACGTCACGACCCCCGACGGCGTGGCGGACTGCTACTTCGTGCATCCTGCCAGCGGAGCCCACCCCGGCGTCCTGATCTGGCCCGACGCCTTCGGCTTGCGGGACGCGAAGCGGCAGATGGCCAGGCGGCTGGCCGAGTCCGGCTACTCGGTGCTGGTCGTGAACCCGTACTACCGGTCGCAGCGGGCGCCCGTCGTGAGCAGCACGAACTTCGCCGAAGTGAGCAGCACGGTCAGGCCGCTGATGGCGACACTTAACGCGGAGACCCACGCCCGGGACGCGCAGGCGTTCGTGAGCTTCCTCGACAGCCAGCCGTCGGTGGACAGCAACCGGAAGATGGGGACGATGGGCTACTGCATGGGCGGTCCGATCACGATGCGTACGGCGGCCGCCCTGCCGGATCGCATCGGCGCTGCCGCCTCGTTCCACGGCGGCGGCCTCGTGACCGACCAGCCGGACAGTCCGCACCTGCTGGTGCCTCAGATGCAGGCGCACTACCTGTTCGCGATCGCCGCGAACGACGACGAGAACGAGCCTGAAGCGAAGGACGTGCTGCGCGACGCGTTCGCTCAGGCGGGCTTGCCGGCGGAGATCGAGGTGTACGAGGGCGCGCTGCACGGCTGGTGTCCGCCCGATTCGCAGGTGTACGACGAGGCGCAGGCGGAGCGGGCGTGGAGCCGTCTGCTCGTCCTTTTCGAGGGCGCACTCGCGTAACGCGCGTCCCACGACGGAACGCATCGCTCGACACCCCGCGGCGCAGGGGTCCGTTCGGCGGCCCGGTGCGATGCGTTCCGTTTGTTCGCTGTTTCCGACATGAGCCGGCCACAGGCGCCGCGCGTTGCAACCTGTCCGCTCTGCGAGGCGATGTGCGGCCTGCTGGTCGACGTCGGCGGCCGGCATATCCGGGCGGTTCGCGGCGACCCCGACGATCCCTTCAGCCGGGGCTACATCTGCCCGAAGGCGGCGGCGCTCGCCGATCTGCATCACGATCCCGAACGGATTCGGACGCCCCTGATACGAGCGGGCTCGGACTGGCGCGAGGCCTCCTGGGAGGAGGCTCTCGATCGCGCCGCCGGCGGGCTGGCCAGCGTCCGCCGCCGGCACGGACGCGATGCGGTCGGGCTCTACTACGGCAATCCCGTTGCCCACAACCTCGGGCTGCTGACCCACGGGCTCGCCTTCAGGCGGGCGTTCGGGACGCGAAACGTCTACTCGGCGAGCTCCGCCGATCAGCTTCCGCAGATGCTGGCCGCGCTGCGCATGTTCGGACACTTCGCGCTGATCCCGGTGCCGGACGTCGACCGGACCGACTTCTTCCTCATCATCGGCGCGAATCCCCTCGTTTCCAACGGGAGCCTGATGAGCGCTCCCGACATGCGCCGCCGCCTCGCCGGCATTCGGGCGCGCGGCGGACGCGTGGTCGTCGTCGACCCGCGCCGTACCGACACCGCCGCGGCCGCCGACGAGCATCTCGCCGTCCGGCCGGGCGCCGATGCCCTGCTGCTGGCCGCCGTGCTCCAGGTGATCTTCTCCGAAGGATGGGTGCGCCTCGGCCGGCTCGCAGGCCGCGTGAAGCATCTCGACGCGCTTGCCGCGTTCATCCGCGATCTACCGCCCGAGCGCGTGGCCCGGCGCACCGGGATCGAGCCGGCGGCGATACGGCGGCTCGCGTCGGGCTTCGCACACGCCGAGCGGGCGGCGTGCTACGGCCGCGTGGGGCTCTGCACGCAGCGTTACGGGACGCTCGCCGCCTGGCTGCAGCAGGCGCTCAACCTCGTGACCGGCCGCCTCGACGAGACCGGCGGCATGTTGCTGCCGACGCCCGCCGTCGACGTCGTCGGGATTTTCTCCCGGCTGGGCTGGCGCGGCACGTTCGACCGCTGGCGGAGCAGTGTTCAACGACTGCCGGAGTTCGGCGGCGAACTGCCGGTCGCGGCGGTGGCGGACGAGATCGAGTGCACCGGCAAGCGGTCGGTCCGGGCGCTGATCACCGTGGCCGGCAATCCGGTGCTGTCGGTTCCGAACGGACGCCGCCTCGAACGGGCGCTGGGGACCCTGGAGCACATGGTCGCGGTCGACCCGTACCTCAACGAGACCACCCGTCACGCCCACGTCCTGCTGCCGCCGGCGCCGCCGCTGGCGCGGGCGCACTACGACCTGGCCCTCAATGCCTTCGCTGTGCGCAACGTGGCGAAGTATGCCGAGCCCGTGGTGGCGCGGACTCCCGGGGAGCGTCACGACTGGGAGATTCTGGTGGAACTGGGTGGACGCACGCTCGTGCCGCGGCCACTGCGCCGCGTGGTCACCCGGGCGGCCAGGGCACTCCGCCCGGAGCGGGTCCTGGACCTGCTGCTGCGATTGGGGCCGCACGACCTGACGCTCGCCAGGCTGCGCGCCGCGCCGCACGGCGTCGATCTCGGCCCACTCCAGCCGGGACGCATCGCCGGCCGCATCGCTACGTCCGACGGCAGGATCGACGTCGCCCCGGAGGAGTTCGTGCGCGAGGCGCGCAACCGGTTGGTCGCCGAGGCGGACGGCGAACCGGCGGGCGGCCTGCTGTTGATCGGGAGGCGCGAGCTGCGCAGCAACAACTCCTGGATGCACAACAGTCCGCGCCTGGTGAAGGGGCCTCCCCGCTGCACGCTACTTGTCCATCCCGACGACGCCGCACCGCGCCGGATCGTTACTGGCGACCTCGTCGAGCTCGGATCGGAGGCCGGCGCCGTGACCGTTCCCGTCGAGGTGACCGACGCGATACGGCCCGGCGTCGTCAGCCTGCCGCACGGCTGGGGGCACGACCGCGATGGCATCCGTCTGCGCGTCGCACGGGCACACGCCGGCGCGAGCGCGAACGATGTGACGAGCCAACGTCACCTGGACACGCTGAGCGGCAACGCCGCCTTCAACGGCCTGCCCGTGACCGTACGACGCAGATCCTGATCGAGCTGATGCCGAATCATCTCTACATCCCTATCGCCGGCACGTGGGCGCGCACGCGGCACGACCACGAGAGCGCGTGGTACCGGCGCGGATCGCCCTTCGACAAGGCGATGAACAAGCGCGGCTACGAGCGGGTCGAACAGGACCGGGATCCGAGTCGGCCGGATGACGGCTATTGGTCAGGGGCCGTCAACGGGCTGCTGATCCAGTGGTTCGCGTGGTGGCGCGACAAGCATCCGGCGTGGCGGACGGGCGGCGAGACCCTGCGTGGCTTCCTGCGCGCGCGGCGTGGCGAACTGCTCGATACCGGCGGCGTCACGATCATTGCGCACAGCCACGGTGGTCAGGCGCTGGCCTACGCTCTGGCCGATATGCACACTGCCATCTGCCCCATCTACGTTGTCACGGTCGACATGCCGGTCCGGCGGGACATGGACGACTTCTACCGCCGAGCCTCGGAAAATTGCAGCTACTGGATGCACCTGTACAGCGAACGGGGCTGGAAGAGCAAGTTCCGCTGGTTGGGCAACCGCTTTGGGCCACGAACACTCGAAGTCGCCAACTGCAACCGCGAAGTGACCGGCGGACACAGCGGCATGCTGAGCAACCCCAGGCACATCGGCCAGTGGGACGAGATTCTGGAGACCCTGACCGGACACCGGGACTGAGTGCAGACATCGACGCCGGCCGTGCAATTCCTGTTCTCCCGCGACGACGCCGAGCGTCGCATGAACGAGGAGTTTGGCTTCCATGTCGAGATGGAGACGGAGCGGCTCGTGCGCGACGCCGGGCTCGATCCCCGGGAGGCGCGACGGCGTGCGCGGGCGGCCTTCGGCGGCGTGGAGGCGCACAAGGAAGCGCTACGCGACGGGCGGGGTTGGGCGTGGCTCACGGGTCTGACGCTCGACCTCAAGCTGGGGTACCGGGTACTGGAGAAGGCCAGGGGCTGGACGCTCGTGGTGCTGGTCTCGCTCGCCCTGGGCATCGGCGCCAACACCGCGCTCTTCAGCGCCGTCGACGGAATGCTCTTCAGGACGCTTCCGGTGGCCGACCCCGACGGTCTCGTGCGCCTGCGCTGGACCGGCGACAACGGCGCGGCCCGAAACGTGATGTCCTCCGGCTCTACCGGGGGAATGGGCGTGTCGGGGTCTTTTTCCTACCCCGTCTTCGAAGCACTGCGCGACTCTAACGAGACCCTCGCCGGGATGCTCGCGGCGACGCTGACGTCCCTGACCCTGGTCGTCGACGGACGGGCCGAGATGGCAACCGGCCTGGCCGCCACCGGCGACTACTTCCGCGTCCTCGGCGTGCAACCGGCCGCCGGCCGCGCCATCGTCCCGGACGACGACCGGCCGGGGGCCGAGCCGGTGGCCATGATCAGCCATTCATTCCGGGAACGCCGGTTCGGCCCGGAGGGAAGCCCCATAGGCACGGTCATCCGCGTGAACGACGTTCCGACCACCATCGTGGGCGTGCTCCCCCCCGGCTACGCCGGCGTTCGCCGGCCGGACGGCGCGGCGGCCGACGTGCACCTGCCCCTCGCCACCCTGCCCTTGCCGGAGGGGGACGACCGTCTGACGGACGCGACGTTCTGGTGGCTCCCGATCATGGGACGGCTGAGGCCGGGGGTGACGCCGGCCCGGGTGCAGGGCAACCTGGACGGGGTGCTTCGGGCCGCCGCGCAATCGGCGCTGGCGTCGTTCCTGGACGGCCTGACGGAGCAGGAGCGGGGGCGCGCGCGGAACCGGAACCGGAGCGCGGAGCCCGGGCTGCTCGTCGATTCCGGCCGGCAGGGTCTCTACGACGCGAACCCCCGGTCGTCGGGTCAGGCACTCGTCCTCGGCGTCGTCGTCACGCTCGTGCTGCTCATCGTGTGCGCCAACGTGGCCACCCTGTTGCTGTCGCGGGCGGTGTCACGCCAGCGGGAGGTGGCGATCCGCATGTCGGTCGGCGCTACGCGCGGGCGGCTGATCCGCCAGTTGGTGACCGAGAGCCTGCTCCTCTCCGCCGCCGGCGGGATGCTCGCCCTGCCCGTGGCCTGGGCGGCGCGCCGCCTGTTGCCGTTCGGCCAGACGAACCCGTTCTACGTCGTCGGGGTCGTCCGGGACACCCGCTACGACGACCTGCGAGGCGCGGCGCCGCCGACGGTGTTCCGCTCCGCCATCCAGTCGCCGCTGCGCTCTGCCACGTTCGCGGTACGGACCGCCGGTCCGCCGAACGCCCTGACGCCGGCGGTGCGCGAGAGCATCCGCCAGATCGATCCGCGGCTCCCGATCATGAACGTCACCACCCAGACCGCGGCAATAGAGGAGCGGTTGTCGGACGAGCGGCTCTTCGCCGTCGCCTATGCCTCCTTCGGTGGACTGGCGACGTTGCTGGCCGCCATCGGGCTGTTCGGGCTGGCCTCGTACACCGTGACCCGGCGCACCGGCGAGATCGGCGTCCGGATGGCCCTCGGCGCACCGTCGCCGGGCATCGCCTGGATGGTGCTGCGCGAGTCGCTGGTGCTCGTCGCGGCGGGCGTCGCGGCCGGGGTCGGCACGGTGCTGCTGGCCGGACGCCTGGTGGCGAGCCTGATTCACGGCCTCGCCCCCACCGACCCGGTCACGATCCTTCAGGCGGCCACCCTCCTCGCGGGCATCGCGGCGGCGGCCGCCTATTTCCCCGCCCGACGCGCCGCGCGCGTCGACCCCCTGACCGCGCTCCTGGGCGATTGAGCCCGCGGACTGGCGCTTGCGCCCGCCGACAGACGGTCTCCGAGCCACACGCACGTTGCGTCACGCTCAGGCAGCGCTGGCCCCTCGACGACGTGATCCCCGGCCGAAACGGCTGCGCTCCTTGTCGGTCGTGCTCAGCCCGGAAGAGGTGGTCCAATTTCTGGACGCGGTCGAAAGCCGCCAAGCATCGCGCCATCCTGACCACGTGCTACGCTGCCGGCCTGCGCATCTCCGAGTCAGTCCTGGGCCACAGCACGGCCAATGAACCGAGTTCGGCTCGGCGGCGTCTTGCCTGATGAGACCGGGATGGAGACGACAGCGGCGCCTCTCACGGACGGAACCGAGGTTGAACGAGACGAATCGGCACGGGAGTTCGAGACCCGCCTCGTCGAGTCGTCGACTCTGGCGTTCCGGGTGGCTTACAGCGTCCTCCGGCAATGCGAGGACGCCGAGGAGGTCGCCCAAGAAGCGTTCACGAGGGCGCCGGGACCGGTCGAGCAGCTTCGCGCGCAGGAACTGTGGCACGCGATCGACGCGCTCCCCCCGAAGCTCAGGATGGTCGTGGTGCTGGCCAATATCGAGAGGCACGGAATGGACGAGGTGGCGGCCCTACTGGCGTCCCTCCCGGGACTGTCAAGTCGCGCCTGTTCGAGGCGCGGCGGCGCCTGAAGGAGATGCTGGCGTGACCGACGAACGACTCGGCCACCAGCCGACCGCGCGGGGGAGCGATGACCCGCTCCACCGGGAGATCCGGCGCCTCCTCGCCGTCGATCCATCGCCGGCAATCGAGGCGAGCGTGCGGGCACGGGTTGCGGACGAGCCGGCGCCGGCCGTGTGGCGGTCCGACCGGCTCTGGGCGGCGTTCGGGACGGCGGCGGCGTTGGTGCTCGCCGTGGCCGTGTTCCGGCCGCCGCCGCCGGACACGCAGGTCGAGCCGGCCGCCGTGGTCACCCCGACCGGGGACGCAGCGCCTGCGTCGTCCGGCGCCGTACGCCTGCGGGAGGAACGGCCCGCCGCCGATCGATCGCTCGCGGTCACCGCCGAGCCGACTATCGCGCCCGGAGGGAGGTTCGCCGGCCCATTTCCGACAGCGGCAGCGCCCGGGCCCCCACGGTTCACGCGGGTGGTGTTCTCGGAGGGCGAGCTGGGAGCGCTCCGCCAGCTCCTCACGCTGGCCCGCGATCAGCCGATCGTCTTCCCCGTGTCGGCAGGAGCGCGCACTCCTTTCGCCGCCGGGGATCCGCCGGCCGAGCTCGTCATTCCCCCTATCGCCATCGAGCCGGCGGTCGAGCTCGCCATTCCCCCCATCACAATCGAGCCGTTGAACCTGACTCTTCTCAAGACGGGAGAAGGCGAATGACACGAAGAATCACGCTTGCCGTCGCCCTTGTAGCAATCCTCGCTTCGGGAACCGGTGCGCTGGCGCAGCCGCCGTTACCGCCACCTGCGCCGCCCCCGCCCCCTGGAACGCCGTCTGCCGAGGCCAGCGTGGATCTCAGTGTGGAAGTAACCATTTCGCGCTATCAGGGGGGCGAGTTGATCAGCAGCCTGCCCTACGTACTCTCGTTGACGTCCGACCGCGACCAAGGCAGTCTGCGTATGGGCGCGGAGGTTCCAGTACTGACAATGGTGCAGCCAGCAACCCCCGACGGCGCGCCAGTGCCTGGTCTGGAAGGCGGAGCGTTCAGCTATCGGCCCGTGGGCACCCGGATCGACAGCTTCGCGCGAAGCCTGACCGACGACCGCTACAGGGTCACCGTCATTATCGAGGAGACGTCGGTGTACGGGGAGGACTCGACAGCAATGGAGTCGTTCAGAGCACCCGGCGTGCCGGTCTTTCGTTCGTTCGAGTCGAGCAACACCCTCGTGCTGCGAGACGGCCAGTCCCGCCAGTACACCGCGGCCGTGGACCGCGTGACAGGCGAAAGCATCCGGGTGGACGTGGCGTTGACGGTTCTGGACTAGACGCCTTACATGGACTTCTCCGTACGCGACCAGCGGTGACCCGCGGTGGATCGCGGCCGGCGGCCACCGACGACGTGAGCACGGCTTCCGTCGCTCCCGGTCTGTTCCCGGGCCGGAAGCCCGCTTCCGGCCATAGCTTGCCGTCCGTCGCGGCGGGTGGCAGGTGACCCGGTGGTCAACGCCAATTACTTCGGCCGGTCGGCAAGGACGCGATCTGGTCGGACGCAACGCCCGCTGGTGCGCGCCGCGGCCACCCGCATCGGGCGCTCGGCGCAGCCCTCCCCGGGGCGTGCAGACTGGGGAGAGAGGCGACGTCGCCCCTTCGGGTCCCCGTTCACCACCGGCATCGGCGCGGGGTCGCGACATGCGATAATGCGCCTGCTCTCTGCCGGTGACCCAAGACGACAACGTAACCGCGCCCCGCCGGGGGCGTCCCGGGAGCTCGACATGACAAGCGACCGAGAGATCCGCGTACATTGGCGCCGGGCGCTCGCGCTCGCCGCGATGCTGTGCGCCGCCAGTCCGCTGTACGGTCAGGAACCCATCCCCGTCGGAGACATGAGCACGCCGGAGTCGGCCCTCCACGACCCGGAGGCGGACGTCTACCTCGTGTCGAACATCAACGGCGGGCCGGGCGACCGCGACGACAACGGGTTCATCTCGCGGGTGTCGCCGGACGGGCAGGTCCTCGATCTGAAGTGGATAGACGGCGCCGACCCGGGTGTGACGCTGCACGCCCCCAAGGGCAGCGCCGTCTACGGAGACCGCTTCTACGTGGCGGACATCGACGTCGTCCGCCGGTTCGACCGGACCTCCGGCGCGCCGCTCGGCGCGTGGGCGGTGCCCAACGCCGGCTTCCTGAACGACGTCGCCGTCGGCGCCGACGGGACCGTGTACGTCACCGATACCGGCATCGCCATCACCGCGCAGGGGTTCGCGCCGACCGGCACGGCCGCCATCTACCGGTTCGACGCCGGCGGCGAGGCCCGGGCGATCGCGCAAGGCGACGCGCTGGCCCTGCCCAACGGCATCATCGATACCCCGCAGGGCCTCGTGATGGTCCCGGTCGGTGGGAACACGGTCGTCGGCGTCGCCCCGGACGGGGAGCTGACGGTCGTGGCCGAGCTGCCCCAGGGACAGCTCGACGGCGTCGTGGCGCTGGAAGACGGCTCGCTGGTGGTCTCGAGTTTCGGCGCCAACGCGGTTTATCACGTCTCGTCGTCGGGCGCGGTGACCGAGATCATCTCCGATACCCCGGCCGCCGATATCGGCTTCGACGCGGGCCGCAGCCGGGTCCTGATTCCGCAGCTCGACAGCAATCGCCTGCTCATCTACCCGGTGGATCTCGACTGAGGCCGGCGCCCCTTCATGGGTCCCCGCATCGTCTTCACTGGACGTATCTTTTCGGCAACGGTTCCCCGGTCCTCACGGACGCTCGACACCGCACGTCGTCTGTAACCGCCCGTAGATGGATGCCGTGACCACCAGCATGATCTGGTGGACCGGTGACGACAGCCGCGGATCGTGCGCGCCCGGCCGGCCAGCAACGCCGGCGTGAAGTGCGAGACGACGTCCGAGTACCTGGAGCGCGGCGTCTGCCGCGGTCCGCACACGTTGAAGAGGCGCCAGGGCCACCGTCTGGAGCCCGTGGAGCCGGTTGAACGCCGCCGCGCAGCGCTCCCGCCAAGTCGGGCGTCAGCATCGTCGCCATTGCCGCCCCTTGCCCGAGACGATCCGGCAACGGCAACACCGCGGCCGTGCTGTCTGATGCGCTGCCTCGGCGACGGCCTGCCGCAGATCTGGTTCGGCTACAACCCGAACCACCAGATCTTCCAGACCCCGGAGCATGTCGTGATCTTCCACGAGATGTTCCACCAGCGGCGCATCATCCCGCTGGACGGGCGCCCGCACGCGAACATCACGCAGTGGAACGGCGAACCGCGCGGCCGCTGGGAGGGCGACACGCTCGTAGTGGAGTCGTGCGACTTCCCGGACCGGCCGCACGACCGGTGGAACAACACCTGGCGCACTCGCCGTCGTCTCTACGAGGCCGGCAACGTTCGTTGTCCGATCTGCCCGGAGCCCTTCACGGAAGCTGGCGTTTTGGACGGCAGCGCCGTTACTTTGGAACACGTGCCCCCCCCGGGCCCTAGGCGGCAGGCCCATCTGCCTGACCTGCAAGGAGTGCAACGCTGGGGCCGGCCACGGAATTGATCAGGCGGCTGTCCTCTTGATTCGCCCCCCCCAAGGCCACGGTTGGAATTATGGGGCGGAAAGAAACAATTCACCTCCATGACGCCCTGCTCGACGTAGGCATCACGTTGGCGCGGTCACCGCTGCTTTGTTGGTCCGTGAAAATGCGAGAGTGCATTGTCCTTCTCCCGAGAGGCGGGGATGACTCGTTCTACGGATCCGTAGAAGGTCTCCGGCAGCCTGTCGGTACGGGTTCTTTCCGGGTTACCGGGCACCCCACTTGGAATTTGCTCCGGTTCGGTTTTCTGCCAGCGCCGACGTTTCCGGTCAAGCGCCCTGGCGATGTTCCGACCCAAGCCTAAGCTTGAGACCTTCTTTGGCGAATCAATGACAATAGAGACCCTAGACTTTTCGGCTTCTGGCGTCTGTGTTGACCACCAGGGACGGTACGCGACAATGCTTCTTACGAGCGTGGGCGGTCCTGACGCCGCGGTTGGTGCATTTCACTCGTGAGGGTCTCGAACCGACGGTTTCTTTCCGCTGAAGGGATGTCGATCCGGCTCGTCGTTTTCCACTGCGGCCTTCCCGGCCGCATGCGGACACGGGGATGGATGGACCCGGCGTGCGACCAATGCTGGGCGCTCGAACAGCGGAACCCCGAGCTGGTGAATCCTTCGTAGAACGGCGTGTGGTGGTGGTGGATCTTCAGCCTGCCGAGCCGCTCCTTGATCTGTCCTGCTCGCCAGGGCGGCGCGACACCGGGGCACTCCAGGGGCAGCAAGACCGCCAAGCCCCCGCGCAGGAGATGGTTCCAGCCGGCTCCGTCGATCGGGCAGACGATCGTCATGTAGGGGTCGCCCTGGCTTCTCCTCACCGGCCAGCTCCCGTGTGTCGCCGGCGTGTGGCGCGCTTCCATCAGGTCGGCGAGGTCCTGGGCGCCGACGAGTCCTCGAGGAGGCCGGCGGCCTCGTGCCCGGTTTCGCGCTCCCGGCACCACGCGGGACGGGGCAGGACCCGGTCGCCGGGCTCGCGGCAGTCTCCGCACCGGGTCCCGCGGCCGCCGCGGCCGAGGGTGACGGGGTCTCCCGGGCCACCGCAGGCTTGGCAGATTTCGGCGCTGAGCGCCCAGGCTCCGGTGACGATCCCCCGAACGCGCTCGGCCGAGCGGTTGGTGGTCTCGCCAACCGGCTCGAACAGCAGCCGTCCGTCGGCGGGCCGACGTCGGAGACGGGTGCCGTCCCGGTGGGCGAGTCGTACCGTCGCCGTGATGAGCCGTCGCCAGCCGGTCATCGGTTCACTTTACCCGCCGAGTCTGTCGTTTGCTGGTCCCTCGCCTGTTCGACCACCCAGGTGAGCCCACCGGGGCGTAGTCGGAGCCCTCATCGGACACGTTGAAGTCGCCCCTGGCTGCTGTTGCATGCGGACCCCGGACTTCGCCGAACGGGGTCAGTTCGAGTGTACGCCGGGAGTCGTCACGTGTGTGACGAGCGGTTCCTGAAGGGTCTGGACCTGTCCCGTCAGCCGATCCACCTTGCTGTTGATGATCAGGACGCCGATCGCTCCGATGAGCGAGATCATCAGCGTGAGCACCTGAAGGACCGTCGAGAGCGTTGTGCGCTCCATTTCTGCACTCTATCCATTCCCTGGCCGGTAGGCAACGGATCACCCCGACGTGTTGCGGTGGTCCTTGGACCGAGCCCTGGCTGCACTGTCGGCCTGCCGGCGGCAGGTTCTGGTCGGTCAATAGGGGCCGCGGGCCCGCCCCGCTACCACTGTACGGTTGCGCGCCCGAGGACGCGCTGGTCGGTGCCTTCCCTCTGCTCGTGCAGTGTGGAAGGTCGGGCTCTCCCGCCGTTCGGCGTCCACGCCGAGCTGCAGCTTCAGTCTGTCCCCGCTCGATTACCCGCATGCCGTAGCCGATCCGGTAGTCGCAGCCGTACTCGGAGATGTGCGAACGCCGGCTCTCGGTGTCCCGACGAACCCTGCATCGATCGGCAGTCCGTAGCCCACCTGGGTGTCGAGGTCTGGGCCGTGAAGCCCAGCGGCGTACAAGGCGTCGGGCGTGGTGTCGATGGCGACCCGCTCTTCAACCTTCTGCTCGTTCAGCAGGCCGATCTTCTTCTGCGCTTTGTTGAAGTACAGCCGACAGACGGGCTGCCGGTTCGTGTTGTCCAGCAGGATCGCGCACAGGCTCTTTGCGTCCCGAATCACGATCCGCTTGGGCTCGATCTCGGGGCTCAAGATCGCTGTGACGGCGTAGTACTCCTGCCACTCTTCCTCGGTCGTCACGATCCCGCTGTCGTCCGTCGTGTCCGCGGCCTCTTCGCTTGTTCCTGCGGTCCCCGTGCTTGCGGGTTCTTCGTGGTTGGTGCTCTCCCGAGCGCCGACTTCAGCCGGTCGATGATGCGTTTCGCCACGAACTGGTGCAGCGCCTTCTTCGTCGCTCGCGTGAACTGCTCGATCACCGACTTGGTCTTGACGCCCTCGTAGATTTGCGAGGCGAAGTGGCGCACGAACGCTTCTGACGGGTCTGTCCATTCGGTTGCGAGCAGTCGCAGGATCTCGCGCGTGTACTTCAGGTCCTTCGCGGTGCTCAGGATCTGGTCGACGTCGAACGACGTTTTTCGTGAACCGCTTCAGCTCGTCGACGTCGATCGCTTCGATGTCGAGCATGTTGATCTCGAGGAACGGTCGCGCGTCCATCTTGTTCTGCTCGTCGATGTCCGAGTAGAACCGGTAGATGACGCCGTCGGTGAGGACGCCGAACCGGGACTTGGCGACGCTGAAGTACCGGTACAGCTGGGACGCGGGCTCTTTCCCGAGATCGACGCCGTAGTGCTTGCACTCGAAGAGCATGATCGGGTCGCCGTTCCGGAAGATCGCGTAGTCGACCTTCTCGCCCTTCTTCGTCCCGACGTCGGCGATGAACTCCGGCACGACCTCCGCTGGATCGAATACGTTATAGCCGAGCACGTGGTTGATGAACGGCATGACCAGGGCGGTCTTCGTCGCCTCCTCGGTCTTCACGTTGTCGATCCGCTGCTTGATCCGGCCCGACATCTCGCGTAGCCGGTCGGCCAAGTCCATGCCTTCGAGCGATTGAATCATCGGAGAACAGCTCCTTCCACTGAGCGATCCGCAGAATCGTAGTCTACGGCTGCTGTACAGCGCCCAGACTTCGCCCCTCCCCCTTCCCGCGTGTCGACGGCCGTTTCCGTGTTCTTGTGCTCTCTGTCGAATCCCGACTGATGCCCGTGTTGGGCTCAACGGACTGGCGGCCTGTGCTGTTCGGTTCTCTTCGCTGCTGCTGCTCGGGCAACGCGTTCACGGGGGCCTGCTTGGGTGAGGCCGTGCCTTGCCCCGCGTCTGCTTACGTGAAGGTCCGCCCGAGCCAATTCACTTGGCCCACGATCTTCCCGTCGTCCGGCCACGGCCGCGTCGGCCAGCGTCGTTTGTTCCGGTTGTCGCGCTGCCGGAGCCAGCCGGTCTCCGGGTGTTGGATGCGCCGCTTGACGACGATCTCGAGCGGCACGTGGAGCTACGGCCGGAGAGCTACAACCCGGCACACGAGGACGGCTCAGCTCGGTGCTGAGCGCCGTCGGCTGGGTCGAGGCGCGCTGCCTGCAGCTGGGGCCGCTCCTCCAGGAGCGGACCATGCGGTCCGCTCTTCTCCTGCGCGAGTTGCTCGGCCCGATCACGCTCACGCCGGTCGTGCCGGTTGCCGGCCGCCCGTCCTACGTTGCGCGCACGAAGTTCGACACGCTCAAGTTGCTGGAAAACCTGGATCCGGACGGTGGTCCGGACCCAGGTGCGACTTCTATTGGATGGTGGAGGCGGCGGGAGTCGAACCCGCGTCCGAAGATCCAGCACCGGAGGAATCTACATGCGTATCCGCCCTTGATTGTGTCGCTCCCGGCGTGGAAGGGCGGCGGAAACCGCCGGAAGCCCAGCCCCGATTAATCTCGTCGTGGCGTGTCGGTGCCGCGCGCTACGACCAGCCCACTGTATGACACCTGACTCCCGGCCCGCGGGCGTGGCCAGGACAGGCGCGCCGCCTGATTAGGCAGCGAGAGGAAGCTGCGTGTCCGCAGTTACTTGGTTTTCCATCGGATTAACGAGTCGATGGTGCTCGGCATGCATCCTGCAGTTCCATGACCCCCGTCGAAGCCGTGTCGCCCCCATCGGCGAGCATCTAAACAATTATAATGCGGATCAGGCATGACCGGAGCGCGCAGCGTCGAGGATGTGGTCGAGGTACTCGTCCCGCGCCTGCAGGACGCGGTGGCGGTGGAGGTGCGCAACCTGGCGCAGGAACTGGCCGCGCGTGCCGGCGAGGTGCGGGCGGAGGCCGAGGCCGAGCGTGAAGCCTTGCGGGCCAGCGAGCGCAGGCAGGCGATGGCCGAGCACGCGGAGGCGATCTCCGCCGCGGTGGCGGTGGCGCGCGAGCAGGCCGCGCTGGGTGTGGTGTCGCGGTTGCTCGATGCGGTGCGCCGTCTGGACGAGCAGACCACGCTGAGCGGTGTGCTGGACGCGTTGGCCGATCTGGCCGCCACGGAAGCGGGCCGGGCTGCCCTGTTCGTAGCAGCGGACGAAGGGCTGCGGAGCTGGCGCCTGGTCGGATTCGATGCGGCGGCCGCAGAGACGAAGCGAGTTCTGACGGCGGCGGACGCCGGCGTCGCCGGGCGGGCAATCGACGAGCGACGCAGCGTGTGGGTGGTCCGCGGTGCCGAGGAGGGCGCGCAGGATCGCCCTCCCGTGTTCGCGACGCTGCCAGAGGACCGCGCCGGCGTGGCCGTTCCCGTGTTGATCGGGGGCGAGCCGCTGGTGGCGGTCTACGCCGACGAGGGGACGAAAGAGCGCGGGTCGGACAGCGCGCGCTGGATTCCGGCGATCGAGCTGCTCGCGCGCCACGCCGGATCGCGCCTGGAGGCGCTGGCCGCCGAGCGGGCCGCGGCGTTTGCCCGCGATGCCGTACCGTCTGCGCCGGGCGCAGACTAGTTCCGCGGGCGCGCCTGGCCCGGTCCCGCGTTGTAGGCGGCGACGGCGTAGTCCTCGCGCCGGAACCGGCGGACCATCTGGCTGATGTACTTGATGCCCGCCTCGATGTTGGTGTCGACCCGCAGTCCACTGCTTCACGTCCAGGACGATCGCCTTGACGCCGGACGTGCCGAGATGCACGCCATCAATACCGTAGCATCGCCGCGTCCGCGGCCGGCATATAGAGGCGGATGTCGGTCAGGCTGGCGCTTCCCTCGTAG
Source organism: Vicinamibacterales bacterium (assembly GCA_965222905.1). Taxonomy (GTDB): domain Bacteria; phylum Acidobacteriota; class Vicinamibacteria; order Vicinamibacterales; family UBA8438; genus WTFV01. The sequence goes on from OZ244976.1 coordinate 4,000,894, forward strand.
ACGTTGGTGTAGAGGTCACCGATGACGAAATAGTCCGGGTAGGCGGAGCCGGCCGGCCACTGGTCCGGCCAGGTCATGCTGCCGTAGGCGTCGTTCTGCACGAGATCGCCATTGAACCGGCCGTCGTACTCGTCGGCCGCCACGTTGTAGTGCCAGATCGGCGCCTCGTCGACGACGAACGCGCGGTGGAAGCGCAACGTCTTGTGGCCGGCCCGCGCGAAGTTGCCGCTCGCCTCCAGGGTGTAGCCTGCCGTGTCCCGCTCGATGGCGAAAGTGTAGATCTCTTCCGGCATCAGCTCGGGCTGGAGCTCCGCGGCCGAGGAGAGTCCGCGCTCGGCGAGGCCGCCGGAGCAGCTCGTCATGAACCACTGCGAGTTGCCGGGCAGCCCACCGGGCGCCGGGGTCCAGTTGGGGAGCCCGCTGATCCACATGTTGACGGTGTTGAAGCTGCTGTCCCGGTAGTCGTAGTACCCGTTGGTCGAGGAGTCGCACACCTGGCCGCCGGCGCCGGATCCCACCCGGTCGGGATGCTGCGAGAAGGCGTCCATCAGCACCTTGCGGCGGTAGTGCCAGAAGTGGTTGTTGCGCGGCGCCGGATCGGCGACGTCCACGATGGCCAGGAAGTGGAACCCGTTGTAGCCGTACGGGCCCGCCCGCACGTCCTGCCACTCGCAGTACGGCGCCGACGCGTCTCCGCTCCAGCCCGGGCTGTTCGAGCCCTCGCCCCACGGGTGCTGCGTCTTGCAGCCCCCGGCGTCGTAGCCGTTGATGCGGTCCTCGTACTCGAGCGCGCCGTGGCGCCGGCCGCCGAAATCGAGGGTCGTCAGCTTGTACTCGATCCGGTAGCGCGGCGGCAGTGCATCCGTCGGCCGGAGGATCGCCCCGCCGGTGTGGTCGGGCACGTCCAGTACCGCCACGTGCCTGTCTCCCTGCAGCTCGGTACCGATGGAGGGCGGGGTCTCGATCACCCCGTCCTTGTCCCGGTCCCGCGCCGACAGCGAGGCGGTCAGCCAGCCGTCCTGTCCGACCGGGAACTCCTTGCGGTAGGTGGTGAAGGAGTTGTAGGCGGTCTCCCAGTCCGGGCCGTAGTCGTTGCGGTACCACAGCCCGCCATCGTCCATGATGGTGTCGAACGCTCGTAGTGAGAGTCCGAGAGCCAGGGCGTGACCGCGTCGTTCAACGGGGTGGAGAAGTCCTCGGCGTAGAGCAGGGTCCAGGCCGTGTCGATCCCGCGGCCCGAGGTTCCGGGCTCGACACCGGCCGGGGGCTGCAGCGAGAGACCTGGCGCCAGGAAGATGAGCGACGCGACGCCGGCGCCGACGGCGACGAGCACCGCCCGGCGACCATGTCCCGCTGCGCCGAGATCGATGACCGGCTGCACGACGTCAGTACCGTAACACCGCCGATGCGTAGACGCCGCCGAGCCGGTAGTCTCCCGTGTGTCGGTCGATGAGGTAGCTGACGTCTATCGTCCGGTAGCCGACGTTCAGCCCGAGGTGTCGCGACAGGTTCAGCGTGGCGTACGCGTCGATATCGATGTACCGGCCGTGGTAGCCCTCCACGGCGTCCTCCGGCAGCACGAAGCCGGTGGCTTCCACGGTGATGGGGGTGAACCGCGTCACGTAGAAGCGCGCGATCCCGCCGATCGCGGGGATGGGGGCCCGCGCCTCGACGAACGCGCTCGCGGCGCTGGAGTCGACCGCGGCGTAGACGTGCGTGTACTTCGCCTCGAGAATCACGCGGCCAGCCTGCCGCCTGCTATCCTGATGGATTGATGTCGCCCGCCGCGTCCGCGCTGTTCCCCTATCTGGTCCGGTATCGGCATCGCTTCGCCCTCGGCTCCGTCTTTCTCGTTCTGTCCACCGCGATCACGCTGCTGTCGCCCTGGGTCATCAAGCATGCGATCGACCATCTGGCCGCCCGCCTCGGTCCCGACTCCGTCCTCGCCGCCGCGGCGGGTCCCTCTCTGGCGGCGTACGCCGCCGCGCTCGTTGCGCTGGCGCTGGCCGGGGGCGCCTGCCGCTTCCTGATGCGGCGCATCATCATCGGCGCCTCGCGCGAGATCGAGCTCGACCTGCGGAACGACCTCCTCCGGCATCTGCAGCGCCTGCCGCCGGCCTGGTTCCAGGCCAATCGGACCGGCGACCTGATGTCGCGGGCAACGAACGATCTGTCGGCGGTCCGCATGCTGGCGGGGCCCGCGATCATGTACACGGCCTCCACCTCGATCACCTTCGTCGTCGCCCTGGTGCTGATGCTGTCCCTGTCGCCGGCGCTCACGCTGTTGGCGCTGCTTCCGCTCCCGGTCGTATCGGTCGTTGTGCAGCGCTTCGGCAGCGCCATCTACCTGCGGTCCGAGCGGATCCAGGCGCAGTTGGCGCACATGAGCGCGGTGGTGCAGGAGGCGCTGGCCGGGGTGCGGGTGGTCCGGGCCTACCGGCGCGAGGGGGTGGAGATCGAGCGGTTCCGGGAGGCCAACGAGGAGTACGTCGCCCGCAGCCGCGCCATGATCCGGCTGCAGGGCGCGTTCCACCCGACCCTGGCTTTCTTTCTCGGCCTGTCGGCGCTGGTCGTGCTGTGGATTGGCAGCCGGCACGTCATCGACGGGCGTCTGTCGATGGGCGAATTCGTCGCGTTCAACGTCTACGTGGCGATGCTGAGCTGGCCGATGATTGCCTTCGGCTGGGTGACCAACATGCTGCAGCGCGGGCTGGCGGCGTGGCAGCGGATGCTCGACGTCCTGCAGGTCGAGCCGGTCATCCGCGATCCCGAGATGCCGGTCACGCCCGAGCGGATACGGGGCGCGGTCGAGTTCCGCGACCTGACCTTCGCCTACGACGGGCGGGCGGTCCTCTCGGGGGTGTCGGCGCGGGTGGAGCCGGGGCAGGTGCTGGCCCTGGTCGGTCCGACCGGCTCGGGGAAGTCGACGCTGGTCGACCTGCTGCCGCGTCTCTTCGATCCGCCGCCCGCGACGGTGTTCATCGACGGGATCGACGTCCGCGATCTGTCGCTGGAGACCCTGCGCGGCGCGATCGGCTACGTGCCGCAGGAGCCGCTGCTCTTCTCGGAGACGGTGGCCGGCAACGTCGCCTTCGGCGCCCGCGCCGCGGACGGCGTTCGCGAGCCGGTGGAAAGGAATGGTGCCGCGGACGGCGTCCGCGGCGCGGTGGCGGACGCGGTCGGGCTGGCGCGCCTCGACACCGACGTCGCCGGGTTCCCGCGGGGGCTCGACACCGAGGTGGGCGAACGGGGCATCACCCTGTCGGGGGGGCAGAAGCAGCGGGCGGCGCTGGCGCGCGCGATCCTGACCGATCCGCGGATCCTGATTCTCGACGACGCGCTTTCGGCGGTCGACACGCATACCGAGGAGGCGATTCTCGGGCGGCTGCGGGAGGTCATGCGGCAGCGAACCACGATCCTCGTCGCCCATCGCATCTCGACCGTCCGTGATGCCGACCTGATCCTCGTGCTCGACGACAGCCGGGTCGTCGAGCGGGGCACGCACGACGATCTGGTGGCGCTGGACGGTCTCTACGCCGGGCTGCACCGCAGGCAGTTGCTGGAGGAAGCGCTCGAGGAAACGTAGCGGATGTCCGTTCACGAGCCGGAGCTGCTCGGCAAGGCTTACGATGCGCGGCTCATGCGGCGCCTGCTCGGCTACCTGCGCCCGCACCTGCGGGCCGTGGGGGTCGCGCTCGCCGCCATCGCCGCGGGGTCGGTGCTGCAGCTCGCCCAGCCCTGGCTGACGAAGGTCGCCATCGACGACCACATCGTGGCGGGCGATATGGACGGCCTGGACCGCATCGCCCTGGCGTTCCTGCTCGTCCTGGTCGGCTCGTTCGTGCTCGAGTACGTGCAGACGTGGACGATGCAGATGATGGGGCAGCGGATCATGTTCGATCTCCGGATGGAGATCTACCGCCACCTGCAGCGTCTCGACCTCCGCTTCTACGATCGCAGCCCGGTCGGCCGGCTGATGACCCGCGTCACCTCCGACGTCGACACCCTGAACGAGCTGTTCACGTCCGGCGTCGTCACCGTGTTCCGGGACGTCTTCATGCTGGCCGGCATCATGATCGTCCTGCTGTGGATGGACTGGCGCCTGGCCCTGGTCACCTTCGCCGTGCTGCCCGGAATAGCGTGGGTGACGCACTGGTTCCGCATGAACGCGCGCGAGTCGTACCGCCGCGTGCGGCTGCAGATCGCGCGGATCAACGCGTTCCTGCAGGAGAACATCACCGGCATGTCGACGGTGCAGCTCTTCCGGCGGGAGGCCCGCAACTTCGAGCAGTTCGAGCGCATCAACCGCGCGCACCGCGACGCCAACCTGGAATCCATCTTCTACTACGCCACCTTCTACCCGGCCATCGAGGTGCTGGGCGCCGTCGCCACCGCCCTCATCATCTGGTACGGCGGCGGGCGTGCGGTGCAGGATACGGTAGAGTTGGGCGCGCTGGTCGCGTTCTTGCAGTATTCGCAGCGTTTCTTCAAGCCGATCAGCGACCTGTCGGAGAAGTTCAACATCCTGCAGTCGGCTATGGCGTCGTCCGAGCGCATCTTCGGCCTGCTCGATACGCCGGTCGAGATCGCGTCGCCGCCTGCGCCGCAGCCTGTTCCGGCCCTCGTGCAGGGCGCACCGGACGTCGCGAGCGGCGGCCGCATCCGTTTCGAGCACGTCTGGTTCGCTTACCGCGACGACGAGTACGTGCTGCGCGACGTCTCGTTCGAGGTGGCCCCGGGCGAGCGGGTCGGCGTGGTCGGCGCGACGGGGGCGGGCAAGACCACCCTCATCAACCTGCTGATGCGCTTCTACGACGTCGATCGCGGGCGGATCGCCATCGACGGCGTCGACGTCCGGGAGATCCCGCTGCCCGACCTGCGGCAGCGCTTCGGCCTCGTCCTCCAGGACGTCTATCTCTTCTCGGGCAGCGTGCGGGAGAACATCCGCCTCGGCCACGACGCGATCGGCGATGCCGAGGTGCGGGCGGCGGCGCGGAGCGTCCACGCCGACCGCTTTGTCGATCCCCTGCCGGGCGGGCTCGACAGCGAGGTGGGAGAGCGCGGCGCGACCCTCTCGGTGGGCCAGCGGCAGTTGCTGAGCTTCGCGCGGGCCCTCGCCTTCGCTCCCGAGGTGCTGCTGCTCGACGAGGCGACGTCGAGCGTCGACACCGACACCGAGCGCCTCATCCAGGACGCCCTGCACGTCCTGATGGCGGGGCGGACCACCATCGCCATCGCACACCGCCTGTCGACGGTACAGGACATGGACCAGATCCTGGTCTTCCACAAGGGCGAGTTGCGCGAGGCCGGGACCCACCAGCAGCTTCTCGCGCGCCGCGGGCTCTATCACACGCTGTATCAGTTGCAGTACAGGGACCAGGAGCGGGTGGGGGCGCCGGAGCGGGCGGGCTCCGAGCCAACCGTACTGGAGCCGGCGGTGGCGGATTCGGGGAGTGGAGGCTGATGCCGGCTCAATCCGAGCCCGCGAAGTGCTGGTACCCGCCGGGCAGCGGCTCGTCCCTGCCGTCACGCCGCAGGCAGACGGCGCGCGCCTTCGTGACGACGCCGATCGGGGAGAGGGGCAGATCGCCGATCTGCCGCCGCACGTGGCGCAGCCGGCCACGGAAGGCCGGAGGGCTCGTGAAGGCCAGCTCGTAGTCCTCGCCGCCGGCCAGCGCGGTGGATGACGGATCGAGCCCGGCCGCCTCGAACCAGGCGCGCGCTTCCGGGTAGATCGGCAGCGCCTCGGCTTCGAGTCGCACGCCGACCCCGCTCGCCACCGCGATGCGGTGGACGGCGTCACCGAGCCCGTCGCTCAGATCGATGCACGCCCGGGCCGCCCGGTTCCGGCCGAGCGCGACGCCGAGGGCGACGCGCGCCTCGGGGCGGCGGTGGCGCCGCCGGCACTCCTCCGGGACGGCGCCTGCGTCCCGTGCATCCTCGTGCAGTGATGCGAGGCCTGCCGCCGCGGCGCCGATCGCGCCGCTGACGTAGACGATGTCGTTCGGCCGGGCGCCGTCGCGGCCGAGCACGCGCCGCCGTTTCGCGCTGCCGATTGCGGTCACCCCGAGGACGAGCGGTCCGGGGGACGCGGTGACGTCGCCGCCGACCAGCGTCGTCCCGTGGCGAGCCGCGAGTGACAGCAACGCGTCGATCATCTCGTCGACGTCCGCCACGAGGCAGGGGGCGGGCAACGAGAGCGCGAGCAGAACTTGGCGCGGCACCGCGCCCATCGCCGCCAGGTCGCTCAGGTTGACGGCGAGCGCCTTGTCCCCGATGTCGGCGGGGGAGCTGTGGGCGCGGTCGAAGTGGACTCCCTCTACCAGCGTGTCCGTGGTCACGACGGCCAGCGTGCCGCGGTCCGGCTCGATGACGGCGGCGTCGTCCCCGATGCCCGTCGCCACACCGGGGGCGCGCGTGGGCACCCGGTCCCGGATGCGTTGAATGACGGCGTGCTCGCCGATGTCGGCGACGGTGGCGGAGCTGCGCACGACAGAGCGCTCAGTGCGCGTACTCCACCGAGCGGGTCTCGCGGATCACCGTGACCTTGATCTGGCCGGGGTACTGCAACTCGTTCTCGATCCGCTTGGCGATGTCCTTCGAGAGCCAGACCGCGTCCTCGTCGGAGATTCGCTCGCTTTCGACCATCACCCGGATCTCGCGCCCGGCCTGTAGCGCGAAGGACTTCGAGACCCCCTTGAACGAGTCCGCGATGCCTTCGAGGTTCTCCAGGCGCTTGACGTACGACTCGAGGATGTCGCGGCGGGCGCCCGGGCGGGCGGCGGAGATGGCGTCGGCCGCCTGAACCAGCATCGATTCCAGCGAGGGCCAGTCTATGTCCATGTGATGCGCGGCCATCGCGTCCACCACGGCGTCGCTCTCCCCGTGCTTGCGCAGAAACTCGATGCCGATCTGCAGGTGCGTGCCCTCGAGCTCGCGGTCCATCGCCTTGCCGACGTCGTGCACGAACGCGGCGCGGATAGTGGTGTGCGCGTCGAGGCCGAGCTCGCGCGCCATCACGCCGGCCACATACGCGACCTCCTTGGAGTGTGCGAGGACGTTCTGGCCGTAGCTGGTCCGGAACTTCAGCCGGCCCATCATGCGATTGATCTCGGGATGCATGTCATGAATCCCGAGCTCGAACGCTGCGGCCTTGCCCTCTTTCAGCGTCGCCTCGTCGACCGCGGCGCGGACCTTCTCGACCACTTCCTCGATGCGGGCGGGGTGGATGCGGCCGTCGGCGACGAGCTGCTCGATGGCGCGCTTGGCGATCTCACGGCGGTAGGGGTCGAAGCTCGACAGGATGATGGCGCCGGGGGTGTCGTCGACGATCAGCTCCACGCCGGTCGCGGTCTCCAGGGCGCGGATGTTGCGGCCCTCGCGGCCGATGATGCGTCCCTTGAGATCGTCGCTCGGCAGGTCGACCACCGACACCGTCGTCTCGATGGCGTGGTCGGCGGCGCTGCGCTGAATCGCCTGCGTGATGATGTTCTTCGCCTTGTCGGCAGCCGTCTCGCGCGCCTCGTGCTCCAGCCGCTTGACGAGGTTGGCGGCGTCGCGGCGGGCGTCCGATTCGAGCTGCCGGACGAGCAGCTCCTTCGCCTCGTCGGCGGTCATGCCCGAGACGCGTTGCAGCTCGGCCTGGGTCTGCTCGACGAGCTCGCGGGTGCGCGTCTCCTCGATCGCGGTGGCCTCTTCGCGTCCGATGACTTTGTCTTCGCGGGTGCGCAACTCACGCGCGGCCCGGTCGACCCCTGCGCTGCGATCCGCGAGCGCGCGCTTGCGTTCGTTCAGGTCGCGTTCGAGCGCGGCCAGCTCCTCGCGGCGCCCGCGGGCGTGATTCTCGGTCTCGTGCCGGAGGTTCTGGGCCTGCTCGCGGGCGGTGAGCTCCGCCTCCTTGCGCCGGGCGCCAATCTCGCGCTCGGCGCTCTCCAGCAGTCGCGCGCCCTCGTCGCGCGCGCGCCCCACCGTCTCGGCGGCGATCCTCCGGCGCGTGGCTATCCACACGCCGAAGAGGATCAGACCGACGATAGCGGCCGCGAGGCCGGCGGCGACGATGGGCGACAGGAGCTGCATGCGCGACTCGCACGGAGTCGGCGCGGCATGCTGGAACGCCGCGGGACGAACCCGAGGACCCCCGCGATTACCGTGTGGGGAGGTCGTATGAACCTGCGCGTGCAGGTGGAACCGCTATGTCAAACCCCGCCTCTAGGCTTCCTCGTGCCGAGGCGTGCACACAGCGAAGCGTCGCGGTTCACTTCGATACAACAATGGCTCAAACGAGCCTCCAGACCATCACGCGTACTGCAGGGAATCTCAAAAAACCAACACACGTGCCGTGCTCCGTTTCTGCGGCGATCTTAGAACGAAGCGGCAGTGGGGGCAAGGAGCCGCGCGGTTCACGGGCGGAGCGCGGGCCCCGGCGGGGGAGACCCGGGCCAGGAGTCAGTGGGCCGCGGGCGAGGATTCTCGGGCTAGTCCGGGGAACGGCCGCCGCTGACGGCGCGGTCGACGATGGCCTCGATGGCCAGCATGCGGTCCAGGACGTGGCGCTCGTCGTTGGCGCGCCCGTCGAGGCTCCGAAAGTAGTCGTCGGCGATGTTGAGCGCGGCCAGCACCGCCACGTGCACCAGGTCGCGGCGCGGCGCGCGATTCGCGACCGCTTCCATTTTCTCGCGGACGTACGCGCCCAGCCGTGTAACGTCGTCCGAATCCAGCCGGCTACGGATCGGGTACTGCCGGCCCAGGATCTCCACGTGGGTCACGCTGGGGTCGGTCGGTTTGTCCATCGCGTCGTGCACGGCGGGGACGTTTCCGGATCCGGCCGCGCGCGGCCGGATCCGATGCCCGCCCGATTACAGGTCGAGCGCCTCGAGTTGTTCCAGCATCTCGGCCACCCGCTCGCGCACCTGATCGCGCTCCGCGCGGAGCGTTTCGATCTCCTCCGCTTCATGGCGGGTGGCGGTCAGGTTGTCCCGGAGCGCACCGATCTCCTCGTTCAACCGTTCGTTTTCTGTCCGCGCTTCCGCCAACTCCTGCCGCGTCCGCTCCAGAATCTGCACCAGCGCCGTGACCTTCTGGGCCAAGCGGTCCACGGTGGCGAGGTCGACGTATTGGGCCGTCTCTGACATCTACGACTCTGCTCCTTGACCCCTTCAGGGGCGCTTCCGGTCGCCGCTACCGCAACGCGGCCTGGTGAGTGGTCTTCAGCGCAGCGACGATCGCATCCATCGCCTGTTGCACCTCGACATCGGTCAGCGTGCGATCCGCGGCACGGAACGTCAGGCGGAGCGCCAGACTCATGCGACCGTCCGGAATGCCCGTGCCGGCATAGCGATCGAATTCCCGTACCTGCAGGAGCGTTTCCGGTGCAACGGATCGAATCGTGTCACGAACCGTGGCGGCGGGCAAGGCTTCGTCGATGACCACCGCCAGATCGCGGACGATCGAGGGATAGCGCGGGAGGGGTGATGCCACCATCAGGCGGCGGTCGTTACCGGCCCGTGCAATCGTGCCCAGGTCGAGCTCGGCCACGTAGATGGCGTCTTCGGCGGGCAGCCCCCGTGCCTGCGCTATGGACGCGGCGAGCTGGCCGACGTAGCCGAGCGCCACCGGTTGCGCGGTGCCCGGCGCGGTCGTCTGCACGGCGGCGGCGCGGCCGTGAACGAGCGTGTCTCGTACGGCCGGCTCGTACGCCGGCGTGACCCCGAAGGCGTCGCATACGCGATCGACCAGGCCGATCGCGTCGAACATGTCCGTCTGCCGCTCTCCGCCGCTCCAGTGTCCGGGCGTCGAGGCGCCGGTGAGCGCCACCGCGAAGCCCGACGTCTCTCCATCCGCGGCCGTGAACCGCCGGCCGATCTCGAAGAGCCGGATGTCGCGATGCTCGCGCCGGCGGTTGTGGATGAGCGCGTCGAGCAGGCCGGGAACCAGCGACGGCCGGAGCACCGCGAACTTCTCCGACAGGGGATTGGCGATGCGAACCAGGTCGTCGGGCCGGTCGACGAACGGGCGTCCGGCGGCTTCCTCGATGAAACCGTAGGTGATGGCTTCCGAGCAGCCGCCGGCGGTCAGCACGTGCCGCAGGAGTCGCTGCCGGGAGAGTGTGTCGCTGGCCGGCGCCGGCGGGCGGACCAGCGCCGGGAACGTCGAGGGCAGCCGCTCGTAGCCGTGGTGGCGGGCGACTTCCTCGATGAGGTCGATCTCGCGGCTGACGTCGACGCGGTGCGCTGGCACGGTGACCCGCCACCGGGCGCCGGCGCCGTCCGCCGCTTCCGGATCGACGCCGAACCCGAGCCGCTCCAGGGTGGCCGGCACGAAAGCGGGCTCCACCTCGACGCCCAGCACGTGGCCGATCCGCACGTGGCGCAGGTTGACGCCGGCTCGTTCTCGCGGCGCGGGGTAGCGGTCGACGATCGGGCCGCGCGGTGTGCCCCCGCCCGTCTCGTCCAGGAGCCGCTGCGCGCGGCGCATCGCCCGCACCGGGGCCTCGATGTCGGCTCCGCGCTCGAAGCGGAACGAGGCGTCGGTCGACAGCGCCAGCCGCTTGCTCGTGCGTCGGACCGAGACGGGATCGAACCACGCGCTCTCGAACGCGACGCGCACCGTCCCGTACGAGACCTCCGAATCGGCTCCGCCCATGACGCCGGCCACCGCCTGCGGGCGCGCGCCGTCGGCGATGACGAGCATGTCGTTCTCCAGCTTTCGCTCGATGCCGTCCAGGGTCCGCACGGTTTCTCCGGCCCTTGCGCAGCGAATCCGCAGCTCTCCCCCTGCGAGCCGGTCGAGGTCGAACGCATGCATCGGGTGGCCCAGCTCGATCATCACGTAGTTCGTGACGTCGACGATGTTGTTGATGGGCCGGACGCCCGCCGCTTCGAGGCGCGCCGCCATCCAGGCTGGCGACGAACCGACGCGAACCTCGGCGACCGAGGCCGCGTAACGGGGGCACAGCGCGAGGGCGTGATCCTCGATCGTGACCGGCAGCGCATCGTCGCCGGTGGGAGTCGAGGCCAGGGCCGGCCACGTGACCGCGCCCCCGTAGATTGTCGATACCTCGCGGGCGATGCCGGCGACGCTCAGGCAGTCGGGCCGGTTCGTCGTTATTTCCAGGTCGAGAACCGCATCCTCGCCCCGGGCCGGCCGGCCCGGAACGGAGGGCGCGGGCTCGATCGCCGACACCTCGAACCCGTGCGCGGTGAGCGCCTCGGCCAGCTCGTCGACGCTCACCGTGACAGGGACGAGCTCACGCAGCCACGAAACCAGGATTCTCAATAGGGAAACTGCTCCAGGAGCCGCAGATCGTTGTCGTAGAACGCGCGGATGTCCTCGACGCGGTATTTCAGGATCGCGATGCGGTCGATCCCGACGCCGAACGCCCACCCGGTGAGCCGCTCGGAATCGTAGCCGACCGCCTCGAGCACGGCCGGATGCACCATGCCGCTGCCGAGGATCTCCAGCCACCCGGTTCGCTTGCAGACCGCGCAGCCGTTCCCGCTGCAGAAGACGCAGCTTATGAACACCTCGGCGCTCGGCTCCGTGTAGGGGAAGAAGCTCGGACGGAACATCACCCGCGTGTCCGGGTCGAAGAGCTGCCGCAGGAAGCACTCCAGCGTGCCCTTCAGATCGGCCATGGTCACTCCCTCGCCCACCAACAGACCCTCGACCTGCTGGAACATCGGAGAGTGGGTCAGGTCGGGAGTGTCCCGCCGGTAGACGAGTCCGGGCGCGATGATCCGCACCGGCGGCTCGTGCGTCTCCATGTAGCGGATCTGCATGCCGGAGGTGTGCGTCCGCAGCAGGGTGCCGGGCGGTCCGCTCCGCGTCCGGAGCGGCGCGTCCAGGTACAGCGTGTCCTGCATGTCGCGGGCGGGATGCTCCGGCGGCATGTTGAGCGCCTCGAAGTTGTGGTAGTCGTCCTCCACCTCGGGACCCTCGAGAATCTCGAAGCCGAGGCCGGTGAAGATCTGCTCGATCTCCTCGCGGATGACGGTCAGCGGGTGCCGGTGGCCGAGCGGGACCTCGCGGCCCGGCAGCGTGACGTCCTGCCGTTCGCGCGCCGGCGTGATGACGGGTGTTCCGCCGCCGCGAACCCCGAGGTCCGAGCCGGCCTGGACCCTGACATCCTTCCTTACGTCGCCGCGGCTCGCCGGAGTGACCGACAAGCGAGCCTCCGGTGTCAGGCCACCGAGCGACGTGGAGGAGTGCAGGTCACGACGCTCCGCCAGCGCCTGCTCGATCTCCTGCTTCAGCGCGTTGGCCTGCCGGCCGAGGTCGCGGCGGGTCTCGGGCGGCGCCTGCGAGACGGACTTGAGCAACGCCGTGACCGCGCCGCGCTTGCGGCCCAGAAAGCGGTGGCGCAACTCCTGCAGCTCGTCGGGCGACGCCGCCTGTCCGAGCTCGGCCCGGAACGCGGCCCGCACGTCGTCGACAGTGGGAGGAGGGGACATCGGTGAGCCCGGGGCTGCAAGTCCCCGGCGAACGTCGTCCTACGACGTCGCCGTGCGCGCCTCCCTGGCCTGCTCGGCGAGATGCGCGAACGAGTCCGGCTCGCGGACGGCCAAATCGGCCAGCGCCTTGCGGTCGAGGCCGATGCCGGCCAGCTTGAGGCCGTTGATCAGATGGCTGTAGCTGAGCCCGTGCAGGCGCGCCGCGGCCCCGATGCGCGTGATCCAGAGACGCCGGAAATCCCGCTTCTTCCGCCGGCGGCCGACGAACGCGTAGTTCAGGGAGGTGTCGACCGCTTCCTTGGCGGCGCGATACAGCTTGCTCTTGGTCTGGTAGAAGCCCTTGGCGCGGGCCAGCAGCTTCTGCCGCTTCGCGCGCCGGACGGTGCCGCGCTTCACTCGAGGCATCTTCTCGACTGCTCCCTACTTGTACGGAATCATGCGCAGGACCCGCGGCTCGTCGGCCGTATCCACCGTCGTCGTACCGCGCAGCCCGCGCTTCTGCTTGGTGGTCTTGCTGGTCAGGATGTGGCGCGAGAACGCCTTCTTGCGGGTCACCTTGCCGGTCCCGGTGGTGTTGAACCGCTTGGCCGCGCCACGGTGCGTCTTCAGCTTCGGCATGCCTGCCTCTTTCTAGCGCCCCTTCTTCGACACGCTCTTGCTCGACAGGATCGTGTGCATCTGGTTGCCTTCCATGCGGGGCAGCGTCTCCTGGGTGGCGACCTCCTGCAGCTCGTCAACGAGCCGTTCGAGGATGTGCCGCCCGTAATCCGGATGCGCCATCTCGCGACCGCGGAAGAAGATGGTCGCCTTGACCTTGTCGCCGTGCGCCAGAAAGCGCTCGACGTGCTTCTTCTTGAACTGGTAGTCGTGTTCGTCGACCTTCGGCCGGAACTTGATCTCCTTGACCTCGATCGTCTTCTGGTGCTTCTTGGCCTGCCGCGTCCGCTTCTGCTCCTCGTACTGGAACCGCCCGTAGTCCATGATCCGACAGACGGGCGGCTGGGCGGTTGGCGAGATCTCGACGAGGTCGAGCCCCTTCTCCCGCGCTATCGCGAGAGCCTGCGGCGGCGCCATCACGCCTAGCTGCTCGCCACCGTCGTCGATGACCCGGATCTCTCGAACGCGGATCCGTTCGTTGACTCGCGTGCGAGGCTGGCGGAAATCGCGGCGTGGCCCGCGCGGGCCGCGTCCTGGAGGAATATCGTGCTCCCTTCGTGACAGCGTTCGCCGCTCGGGGCGAACCGCTAGTTTACTCCGTTGCGGGGGCCCGTTTCAGCCGGACCTCCTCATCGAGCGATCGAACCAACTCGTCGACGGGGTGCGCGCCGAGGTCTCCCTGCGTGCGACTCCGTACCGCCACCGTGCCGTTCTCGACCTCCCGGTCGCCGATCACGAGCATCCGCGGAATCTTCTGGAGCTGCGCCTCGCGGATCTTGAGTCCAATTTTCTCGCGGCGGTCGTCGAGCTCCACACGGAAGCCGGCCGCCGTCAGCCGTTCCTGAACCGTCCGGCCGTACTCGGCGTGCCGGTCGGCGATGTTCAGGATGCGTACCTGGACCGGCGCCAACCACAGCGGGAACGCGCCGGCGTACTCCTCGATCAGCAATGCGATGAAGCGCTCGAAGCTGCCGAAGAGGGCCCGGTGAATCAGCACCGGCGTGTGGTCGGTGTTGTCGGCGCCCACGTACTTGAGGCCGAACCGCTGCGGCATCTGGTAGTCGAGCTGGATCGTCGCGCACTGCCACCGGCGGCCGATCGCGTCGGTGACGTGGACGTCGATCTTCGGGCCGTAAAAGCTGCCGTCCCCCTCGGAGACGGTGAACGGCCTGTCCGCCGCCTCGATGGCGCCGCGCAGTTGCGCTTCCGCGTGGTTCCATGTCTCCAGCTCGCCCAGGTAGTCGTCCGGGCGGGTCGAGAGCTCGATCGCATAGTCCAGGCCGAAGTCACGGTACACGCGGCCGATGAGCCGCAACAGGCGCTCCACTTCCTCGCCGATCTGCTCTTCGGTGATGAAGCAGTGCGCGTCGTCCTGAGAGAACTGGCGGACGCGGGTCAGGCCGCTGAGCACGCCCGAGGCCTCCTGACGATGGAGCACGCCCTGGTCATGGAAGCGGAGCGGCAGGTCGCGGTAGCTGCGTCCCTCGCTCGCGAACATCAGCATGTGCCCGGGGCAGTTCATCGCCTTCAGGGCGAACTGCGGCCCGCCCCGGTCGTCCGATGCGGCGGCCGAGGTGCCTCCGCCGTTGCCGGACTCCGAAGCCGCGGGCTCTCCGTCGGACTCGAGCAGGAACATGTTCTCCCGGTAGTGCCCCCAGTGTCCGGACGTCTCCCACAGCGCCTTGTTGAATATGAGCGGTGTCCGGACCTCCAGATAGCCTTCGCCGGAGAGCACGTCGCGCATGTAGTCGGAGAGGAGCCGGTAGAGCGTCGCCCCCTTGGCCTGCCAGAACGGCGCGCCGGGCGCCCAGTGGTGGAACGTGAACAGCCCGAGATCCTTGCCGAGCCTGCGGTGATCGCGCTTCTTCGCTTCCTCGAGCCGCGTCATGTGCGCGGTCAGCTCGGACGCCTTGAAGAAGGCGGTCCCGTAGATGCGCTGCATCGGCTGGTTGCGCGAATCGCCCTTCCAGTACGCGCCTGAGCTGTGCAGCACCTTGAACGCCTTGAGGCGGCCGGTCGACGGCACGTGCGGTCCGGTGCAGAAATCGATGAAGGCGTCCTCGATCGTGTAGCACGAGACGATCGGTCCCCCCTTCTCCTCGATCAACTGGACCTTGAGCGGCTCGCCGCGGCCTTCGAAGTACGCCTTGGCCTCGGCCTTCGACATCATCTTCCGCTCGTAGCGCAGGTCCCGCTTCGCCAACTCGCCCATCTTGCGCTCGATGGCCTCGATGTCCTCCGGGACGAACGGGCGGTCGACGACGAAGTCGTAGAAGAACCCCTCGTCGATTGCCGGCCCGATGCCGCACTGCGCTTCGGGGAACAGCGCGGTCACCGCCGCGGCCAGCAGATGGGCGGTGCTGTGGCGGTAGAGGTTCAGCGCTTCCGGAGCATTCGGGGTCACGAACCGCACCGCGGCGTCACCCTCGAGCGGGTACGTCAGGTCGACCATGCGTCCGTCGACGATCGCGGCCAGAGCCTGTTTGGCAAGCCGTGGCGAAATCTCGGCGGCCACGGCGGACACCGCCGCGCCCGCGGGGGCGGCGCGTGTGGATCCATCCGGCAGGGTGACGGTGATCTGGCTCATGCTGCGTCGACCGGTCGGGAGGCCGTCTTGGAAAACCTGGTAGGCACGGGCGGACTTGAACCGCCGACCTCCTGCATGTCAAGCAGGCGCTCTAACCAACTGAGCTACGCGCCTATCTTTCGCGGAGAGTGGACGTTACAGGCCATGAAACGAACGGACAGTATACCAACCGGGGGAAAGTCGCGTCAAAGGTCCCGTCACTGCTACGCGGCCTCGGCGGCGATCCCCTCGATCTCGTCGATGGCGCGCTCGAGCACCACGTCCTCTTCGGGCAGCGGTTCGCCGAGTTCCGGCAACTGAACGGCCACCCCGATCCCCGGCGCAATGCCGAACGGGTGGATCGATTCACCCGCAGCGGTCAGGTAGCGTGCCCACGAAAGCCACAGTCCGGCCCCGTCCGGCAGCGGAACGAGTCGCTGCAGGCTGGTACGTCCGGCCGTCCGCTGGCCGACGGTGGTCGCTCGTTCAGGCTCGACCAGCGCCGCGACGAAGACCTCGGCCGGACCGGACGATCCGAAGTTGATCAGCAACGTGACCGGCAGCCCGATGGCGTCCTCTCCGGCCGTCGCCTCGAGCGGTATGCGCGTGTCGCCGTGCTCCTCGCGGATGGCCAGCGTCCCGTCCGCCACGAACAGCTCGGCCGCTCTGACCGCTGCCTCGTAGGTGCCCTCGGCCGCGTTGCGAACGTCGATGACCAGGTGCGACGCCCCGCCCGCCTCCAGCGTGGCGATCTCATCCGCGATGCCCGCGGCGACGCCTTCGTCGAACGTCGGAACCCGCACGTAGCCGACGCCGTCCGCCTCTTCCAGCAGGCGGCCGCTGACCGCCGTCGGCGCGAGCCGCTCGCGGACGAGCGCGATGTCGTACGGCTCCTGCGTGCTGCCCCGGATCAACGACAGCGTGACCGTGGTTCCCGGTTCGCCGTGGAGCCGCTGCTTGCCCTCGATGACCGACAGCAGGCGGGTCGGCTCCCCGTCGATCGCCCGCACGTAGTCGCCCGGCACGATGCCGGCCTCCGCGGCCGGCGATCCGTCCCGCGCCGCGATCACCTGCAGATAGTAGCGCCGGGTGACGTCGAGGCCGACGCGTCCTTGCGGGAGCGGTCGGCCGCTCTCGATGCGACTCGCGTCGGCGGGCGACAGGTAGGCGCTGTCGGAGTCGAGCCCCTCGGCCAGCCCGCGCAGCGCGCCCTCCAGCACGCCGTCGAGATCGACGAGCTCGACATAGTTGTTCGAGATGAGCGAGACGACGTCCTCGAAGACGCGCAGGTGCCGGTAGGTCTGCTCTTCCTCGCCGGCCGCCGCGCGGCCGTAGTAGCCGCCGATGACTGCGAAGGCGATGATTGGAATCGATGCGAAGAAGACGATGATCCGGATCTTCAAGACATGTCCTCGCTTCACAAGCAGGCTCGTTGCGCCGCGGGCCGCAACCCGCGACGGGTGCGGCGGGAAGCATCCGACCGTGTGGCGGAACACGCACCGGCCAAGTCGCCATTCTAGCGGATCGGTTGCGGCCCGTCGACGGTGAAGTTCGGCCGGTCGCCGCCCGATAGACACGGTATCGAATCGAGGCGTACGCTGGAGCGGGCAGGAGGGCGCCGGGGAGAGGCCGTTGGCCGGCGGGGAGCATGCGCGCACTCGGTATCGACTACGGGGATCGCCGCATCGGGCTCGCGGTGAGCGATGTGTCCGCGACGCTGGCACGCCCGTTGCGCGTGGTGGCGCCGCGTGGAACGTTGCGGGAACGGGCCGCCGCCGTTGCCGCCGAGGTGGCGGCGGTAGCCGCGGAGCCCGACGGTCTGGTGGTGGTCGTCCTGGGCGTCCCGCGTGCGCTGAACGGCGCGGCGCATCGTCAGACCGAGCGTGTGCTCGCCTTCGCCGACGTGCTCCGTGCCCTCACCGGCGTGCCGGTGGTGCTGCAGGACGAGCGGCTGACGAGCGTCGAGGCGGAGGAGCGGTTGGCGGTGCGGGAGCGCGACTGGCGGAAGCGGAAGGTACGGCTCGACGCGGCGGCCGCGGCGGTCATTCTGCAGGACTATCTGGACCGGAGCGCGGCGAGCCGCGGCCGGCCGCCGCTGATGGGTGATTCGGATTCTGGCGAGGAGGCGTAGGCCGATGCTGAAGCGGCTTTCGATGGCACTGGCCTGCCTGATTCTCCTGGGAGCCGGGGTTGCCGCGTTCGCCTGGCAGGAGCTGCTGGCGCGGATCGAGGCGCCGCATCCCGGAATCGCGGCCGCGGGAGTGTTCGTCGAGATAGCGCCGGGCGACTCCGTCGCGGCGATTGCGAGCCGGCTCGTCGCGGCCGGGATCGTCGCCGACGAGTGGACCTTCCGTTTCGCCGCCCGGCGCAGCGGCCGGGACCGGTACCTGCAGGCCGGCGAGTACTTCTTCGGCGCCCCGGTGTCACCCCTGGACGCGGTGGCGAAGATCGCCGACGGTCGGGTCCACCTCCGCCCGATTACCTTTCCAGAGGGGCTGACGCTGCCGGAGATGGCGGCCATCGTGGAGGCGAAGGGCCTCGGCTCCGCCGAGGCGTTCGCGATAGCGGCGTCCCGGACCGCGCTCATCGCCGACCTGGATCCCGAGGCGACGGACCTGGAGGGCTATCTGTTTCCCGAGACCTACTCGCTGCCGCGCGACGCGACGGTCGATGACCTGGTCGCGGCGATGGTGGCGCAGTTCCGGGCGGTCTTCGACGACGGGCTCCGCGCCCGCGCCGCCGAGCGCGGTCTGAGCGTGCGGGAGGCGGTGACGCTGGCCTCCGTCATCCAGCGGGAGACCGGCAGTGGCGCCGAGCACGCGCTCGTGTCGGCGGTCTTCAGCAACCGGCTCCGGATCGGCATGCCGCTTCAGAGCGACCCCACCGTCATCTACGCCCTCGAGCAGGCCGACGTGTACGACGGCAACCTGACGCGCGCCAACATGCGGGTCGACTCGCCGTACAACACCTACCGCTACGGTGGGCTGCCGCCGGGTCCGATCGCGGCGCCCGGCCGCGACGTGCTGCAGGCGGCGCTGGACCCGGCCGACGCCACCTACCTTTACTTCGTCAGCCGCAACGACGGCACCCACGCCTTCGCCAACACGCTGCGCGAGCACAACCGCAACGTGCGCGAGTTCCAAGTGGAGTACTTCCGCCGCCGCACGGGGCGCTAGTGACGAGCCCGGCGAGCCAGACGGCCCACCAGTCTTCGGAAGCAACGAGGGGGGTTCCTGGAGGGCGTCGGGGCGTCGGGCATGGCGCGCCTATAATGCACGATATTGCGTGGAGCGGGGAGTCCAGCCATGATGTCCAGATACATTCTTCGGTTCGCGGCGTCGCTGGCGTTGGTCCTGCCGGCCGGCGGGTCGGTGGCCGGCGCCCAGGAGGCGCGGCAGGAGGCGCTCGATGCGGCCGGCCTCGTTGCGCCGGTCGAGATCGTGACCGACCGCTGGGGGATCTCCCACATCTACGCGGAGAACGAGCATGACCTGTTCTTCGCCCAGGGCTACGCGGCGGCCCGCGACCGGCTGTTCCAGTTCGAGATCTGGCGCCGGCGCGCCACCGGCACCGTCGCCGAGATCCTCGGCCCGCGGGAGCTCGAGCGCGACACCGGCGCCCGCCTGTTCCGCTTCCGGGGCGACCTCGCGACCGAGATGCGCCACTACCACGAGCGGGGGGACACGATCATTCCGGCGTTCGTGGAGGGCGTCAACGCCTACATTGCCCGCACCGAACGCGAGCCGGACCTGCTGCCGCTCGAGTTCGAGCTGCTCGGCATCACGCCGGGGCGCTGGACGCCCGAGGTGGTGGTCTCGCGCCACCAGGGGCTCGTGTCGAACGTAACCCAGGAACTCGACAACGCGCGGGCGGTCGCCGCGCTCGGGGCGGAAGCGGTCAAGGAGCTCAACTACTACATTGGCGATCCCGACCTGACGATCGATCCGGCCATCGACGCCTCGCTGCTCGACGACGGGATCCTCGACCTGTACCGCGCGCACCGCCGGGCGCTCGCCTTCGAGCCGGAGGACGTCACCGTCGCCTACCGCGGCGACCGCGAGACGTTCGAGCGGCTCGCGGCGGCCATGCCGTCGGAGATCGACCTGGAGCGCAACGACTACGACGCCATCGGCAGCAACAACTGGGTGGTGCACGGCACACGGACGCTGAGCGGCTACCCGATCATGGCCAACGACCCGCACCGCGCGCAGTCGGCCCCCTCTCTGCGCTACTGGGTGCACCTGGTGGCCCCCGGCTGGAACGTCATCGGGGGCGGCGAGCCGGTGCTGCCGGGAATCTCCATCGGCCACAACGAGCATGGCGCCTGGGGACTGACCGTCTTCGGCCAGGACAACGAGGACCTGTACGTCTACGAGACCAACCCGGCCAATCCGAATCAGTACCGCCATCTCGGCCGGTGGGAGGAGATGACCGTCATCCGGGACACGATCGCGGTCAAGGGGCAGGGCGACGTGACGGTCGAGCTGAAGTACACGCGCCACGGGCCGGTGGTCTTCGAGGATCCGGACAACCACGCCGCGTACGCCGTGGCGGCGGCCTGGCTGGACTACGGCTCGGCGCCGTACCTCGCGAGCTTGCGCATGGATCAGGCGACGACGTGGGAGGAGTTCGTCGAGGCCTGCAGCTACAGCCGGATCCCGTCGGAGAACATGGTCTGGGCCGACCGCGCCGGGAACATCGGCTACCAGGCGGTGGGGGTGTCGCCGATCCGGCCGAACCACAGCGGGCTGGTGCCGGTGCCGGGGGACGGGCGCTACGAGTGGGACGGGTTCCTGCCGATCAAGGCGCTTCCGAGCGTCTTCAATCCCCCGAAGGGCTACTTCGGCACGGCGAACAACTACACCCTGCTGGACGTGCCGGGGCGCTATCCCTACTGGGAGGCGCTGCACTATACCTGGGGCGACCAGATGCGCGCCGCGCGGGTGGAGGAGGTGCTGGCGGGCGCCCGGCACATGACGGTGGTCGACAACATGCAGCTCATGATGGACGAGCTGTCGGTCGCCGCCCGCAACCTGGTGAGGCTGCTGCACGACCTGCCGGGTCTGGACGGTCGGGTGGACCGCGCCCGCCGGCTGCTGCTCGCCTGGGACGGGGTCCTCGGCAAGGAGTCGGTGGAGGCGGCGATCTACGTGAGCTGGGAGCGCGAGCTGCGAACGGCCGTGCACCGCACGGTGGTTCCCGCCGGCGCCCGCGACTACATCCGGGCCGTCAACACGAAACGGATGATCGACTGGCTGACCGCTCCGGACGGGCGCTTCGGCGACGACCCGCTCGCGGGCCGCGACGCCCTCTTGCGCGAGACCCTCGACGCCGCGCTCGCCGGCCTCGCCGACCGCTTCGGCACCGACGACATGACCACCTGGAAGTACGGCGGCGAGCTCTTCAAGCACGCCCTCATCCGCCATCCCCTGAGCGCCGCGGTCAACGCCGACCTGCGGCGCCGGCTCGACGTCGGTCCGTTCCCGCGCGGTGGCTACGGCGGCACCGTCCACAACACCGGGGGCGGCGACAACCAGACCTCCGGCGCGTCGTTCATGATCATCGCGGACACCGCGAACTGGGACAATTCGGTGGGATCGAACACCCCGGGCCAGGCCGGCGATCCCGACAGCCCGCACTACCGCGACCTGTTCGACGTATGGGCGCGCGACCGCTACTTCCCGATCTTCTTTTCCCGGGCGAAGATCGACTCGGTTACGGAGTCGACGACGGAGCTGCGTCCGGCGGGAGGGAGCTCGACGAGCGTCGAGCCGTAGTGCTGGATTCCGAAACCAGTGGCGGCACTCGATTATGAAGATCGAGGACAGGCATCCGGGCGCGCTCGCGTCACAGTGGATTCCCAGGGATCGACATTTGTGGAAGCTGGAGAACTACTGAGTCCACTGGTGTTCAACGTGCCATGATCGACTTGGCTTGGCCCGAGGGGCTCCAAGTTGGCCTTAGGACACTGCGCGAAACTAGTTTGCCATCTGCTGGGTTGCTGGTCATACTGGAGGTATGAAGCGAGACATCGAGCTGGAAGCGACCCTGGTTGCGAAGTATGCCGTGGTCGCGCCCGTGTTGGACGAGCGCAGTCGCCGCCGGTGGGCGGCGGCCGAGTCGCTCGCCATCGGCTACGGCGGCGACGCGGTGGTTTCGTCGGCCACCGGTGTGGCTCGGGAGACGATTCGCAAGGGGCGCCGGGAGATTGCCCGCGACGAGGCGCCGACGGACCGCATTCGACGCCCTGGCGGCGGACGGCCCCGCATCCAGCAGGATCAACCCGGCATCCAGGCCGCGCTCCAAGCGCTGGTGGATCCGCTCACGCGCGGCGACCCGACCTCGCCGCTGCGCTGGACGTGCAAGAGTCGCGCGAAGCTGGCGGCGGCGCTGACCGAGCAGGGGTGGCGGGTGAGTTCGACCACTGTGGGCCGGCTGCTGCACCGCCTGGGCTACCGGCTGCAATCGCCGCGCAAACGGCAGGAAGGCGCCACGCATCCGGACCGCAACGCGCAGTTCGAGCACATCAACCAGACCGCGGACGAGCATCTGAGCGCCGGCCAGCCGGTGATCTCGGTCGACACGAAGAAGAAGGAGCTGGTCGGGAACTTCAAGAACGGCGGGCGGGAATGGCAGCCGAAGGGCACGCCGCCGGCGGTGCTGGTGCATGATTTCCCGACCGACGCCGAGGGCAAGGCGATTCCGTACGGCGTCTACGACATGGCGCGCAACGAAGCCTGGGTGAGCGTGGGCTGGGACCACGACACACCGGCGTTCGCGGTGGCGTCGATTCGACACTGGTGGCATCAGATGGGTTGCGGCGCCTACCCCGAGGCCACGACCCTGTTCATCACGGCCGATGCGGGCGGGAGCAACGGGTATCGGTTGCGCGCCTGGAAGCATGAGCTTCAACAGTTGGCCGACGAGACCGGACTGACCATCGAGGTGAGTCATTTTCCACCCGGCACCAGCAAGTGGAACAAGATCGAGCACCGGCTCTTCTGTCACATCACGGCGAACTGGCGCGGCACCCCGCTGACGACGTACGAGACCATCGTCGACCGCATCGGGAACGTCCGGACAGCCACCGGGCTCCGGGTCCGGGCCGAACTCGACGCCGGGGAATATCCCACAGGCGTTACGGTGACCAAGGAACAGATGGACGCACTCGCGCTGGTCCCCGATGCGTTTCACGGGGAATGGAATTACAAACTGTTACCCCGATCAAGTTGAAGACTTTATATCGATCACTGTCCTTAGCGACCGGGTGGCAGGGCTGCTCAATGAACCGGTGGACGTGCTCTCACTTGCCAGTGCGGCCGGGTACAGGTGCTTCACCACGACAGATGCGTTTCGCGCCTACGTGAATTCCGAAGTGCTCGGAGCGGATGCGGGAGTCGAGGCATCCGACGAATGATGCCCCCCTGTACGCGGCATGAGCTCGATGGCCTCGTCGGTCTGGCCGTGGCACAGTTCTTGCTTCTATGGTCTTGATAAGGAGGGTGGCATGGCTGGCGACGAGATCCTGCATGTCGAATTGGCGTACTTCCAGGAGCGGCGCGGGCACCTTCTCGCAGAGCACCACGGAAAGTACGCGCTGATCAAGGGGAAGAAGCTCGTCGGGACGTTCGACACCCACGAGGCGGCCTACGAGAACGGCGTCAACCGGTTCGGAAACGTGCCGTTCCTGATCAAGGAGATTCGGGAACACGACGAGGTGGTCAGGCTGCCGGCGCTCTCCTTGGGGCTGCTTCGTGCCCATCTATAACCACTTCGTTCTTGACGACAAGCGGCAGCCCAGCGCGGCCTCCTTGCGGGGTACTGGTGCGGTTCCGAGGGCCGAGATCTCCGTGCAGCCGGCGTTGGCGGCGAAGCTCGAGAAGGATGGCGTGGCGACTCCTGCGCCGGTTGTCGGGAAGGCATTGATCGACACCGGCGCGGGCGCGACGGCGATTGACGTTTCGGTGTGTGCGACTCTGGATATCGCGCCGGTTGGCGTAAAGCAGGTCGGCACGGCTGGTGGTCAGACGGCGCAACCACTGTTTCCCAGAGACCGCGACCACGGGGGTGCTGGAGAACGAACTGGTCATCGAGGACTTGGCGGTGCTGGCCGAAGACGTGGGCTTCCGTGAAGTGAACGTCCTGGCGGAAGGGCCCACGAGGCGCCAGGAGATTCCGGTGCGCGACGTCGGGCCGTTCAAGGGAGGGCGGGGATTCCACCGCTACTGGCGCAGTCTCTGTCACGAGCTCGTCCACCACCACTACATGCTGCTGTACAAGGGCAGCTCGCGGACGACGACGGAGCGTCCCGGCAAGCTGTCGTGCGAGCTGCAGATCGTCGGCCCGGCCGGCCCCGTGGAGTTGTCTCGCGGCGAGCGTCTCCGGGTGGATCTGCGCGTGGCGAATACCGGAGATACGTGCTGGCTCTATCGAGGCGTCGGCGGCTCGCGCGCGGGTATGGACGCGGGTCGGCGTTCACATGCACGAAGCGGGTGAGCCGGTCGGCAAGGTGATCGACTTCGATTGGCACCGCGCCGGATTCGACGGCGACGTAGAACCCGAGAGCAGCGCCCGGGTGCGGTGCGACCTTCCGGCCATCCATTGCGCCGGGGCGTACGATCTCCAGTTCGATCTGGTCGTCGAGGGGTTGACGTGGTTCGCCGAGCGCGGGGCGTCGAGACCGCCGCGGCTGCGCGTCAACGTCTCGTAGCCGAGAGAACGTCGTCAGCCGACCGACACCGTGGAGGCGCCGCGGATGGCTGACGTGCGCGTATCCTGCAGGAAGACGACCGCACGCAGGTTCGACCGCTTCCAGTCCGCCTCGATCCGCAGGCGCCTGGTGATGCGCCAGGCGGGGGCCCCGGGGGCGGGAATGGTGCCGGTCTGCAGCCGCTCGAGGTGGCGCACGACCCCGGTGTGCCGGAGCCGGCGGAACAGGTTCTCGCCGCCCATGACGTCGGTCGCCAGCCCGGTCTCGGTGATGGCGAGCCAGACCTCGGTCTCTCCCTCGACGTCTGGAGGCGCCGCCGGCCCGACCGTCGCCGTCAGCTCGACGATCCGGCTGGCTGCCTGTCCGGCTATCTGGACCGCCACCGGAGTCTTCGGGGCCGCGGCGGCTTCGACGATCGCGCGCCGCACGTCGCCGGACTCGCTGCCGATGACCACGAATCGTCCGTCGACGACGAGCATCGGGGTGAAGAGGCCTGGAATGTCGAGGGCGTCGGCGTAGGTCCGCTGGCGCGCGCTGAAGCGCGGAGACGAGAACGGGTCGCGCCAGCCCAGCCGGTTCCAGTAGTCGACGTGCTCGCTGAGCGGCACGACGAGTACGCCTGCGACGGGCTGGTTCCGTTCGAGGGTGCGCAACACCGCGTCGGCCGGGGGGCAGCTCGAGCACCCCTGGGAGGTGAACAACTCGACGACGACAGGCTTGAGGGACTCGCCGGCGGGTGCGGCGGCAGGCGCCGGCTCCGCCGTGCGTTCCGGCGACACCCCGGGGCTCCGCGATGCCGCGGCCACGGCGGTCGCGGCCACGGCTGCCGCGAGCACCGCCGCGCCGAGTCGGCCCCCGGCGGCGCGCGCGAAAGTACTTCGCCGTTCTGAAGTCATGGTAGAAGGCTGTTCGCTATACTAACCGTTCTGCGGCGGATTCGCCGCGTTGCCTGCATTTTCGACCCAGGCATCGAGCCCGGCGGGCCGCCCATGGATTTCTGAACCTCGCGCAAAGGGAAAGGCAAGCCGCATGTCCACTCGATTCTTCGGCCTCACGTGTCTGCTGGCGCTCGGCGTCCTCGTGCTGGCGCCGTCCGCGTCGGTCGCCCAGCTCGACCAGACCGCGGCGTGGGCCTCGCACGTCTCGAACGAGTACCGTGTCGTGCCCAACGTGACCTACCACGTCGCGAACGGCTTCGAGAACAGCGTCGATCTCTATCTGCCGCGCGACGCCGCCGGGCCCACGCCCGTGCTGATGTACATCCACGGCGGCGGCTGGGTCGGCGGCAGCAAGGAGGGCAACGTCCTGCGGTTGCTGCCCTGGCTGGAGAAGGGCTGGGCGGTCGTCAACGTGCAGTACCGGCTCGGCCGCATCTCGCGCGCCCCGGCTGCCGTGGAGGACTGTCTCTGCGCCCTGCACTGGGTGAAGAGCAACGCCGAGCAGTACGGCTTCGATGCGTCGCGCATCGTCGTTACCGGGAACTCGGCGGGCGGGCATCTGGCCCTGACCACCGGCATGGTGCCGGGCTCGGCCGGGCTCGACCTCGAGTGCCAGCCGAAGGACGATCTGGGTGTCGCCGCGATCATCAACTGGTACGGCATAACCGACGTCGGCGACCTGCTGCAGGGCGAGAACGAGAAGTCGTACGCCGTCCGCTGGACGGGCAGCCTGCCGGACCGGCTCGACGTCGCCCGCCGAGTGTCGCCGCTCAGCTACGTTCGGGACGGCCTGCCGCCGGTTCTCACCATTCACGGCGACGCCGATCCGGTCGTTCCTTATCGGCACGCGATCCGGCTCCACGAAGAGCTCTCCACCGCCGGGGTGGACAACGAGCTGCACACGGTACCGGGCGGCGGCCACGGCGGTTTCAACCGCGACGAGACGATCGCGATCTTCGAGACCATCCAGGCGTTCCTCGGGACGCACGGGCTCGGCGACATGCCCGCGCCGACCCAGGGTCAGCAGTGACCCGCTCCTCCGGACTGCGGCCGAGCCGTTCTCGGCCGCAGTCCGGTCGTTTCGTTCCCCGCGCCGCCGCCGCCCTCGGGCTGGCGGCGGCGCTGGCGTTGTGCGGCGCAGGGCCCGCGCTCGCCGGCCAGTCGGCTGACGATGCGCTCGACGAGGCGCTGGCCGCCTTCTGGTCCGCGGCCTCGATCGACGAAATCGCGGCCGCCACGGCGGCCATTCTGGCGACCGAGCCGGGCATCGAGGCGATCTGGGGGCGGCTGCGCGCGGGACGCGCCTACGAGCGCGACGTTCCGACCGGGCGGCGGCTCCTGACCCGCGAGAACCGCGACGGCGTCGAGCACGGCTACGTCGTACGGGTGCCCGAGAACTACGATCCGGCGGCGCGGTATCCGGTCATCGTCTACCTGCACGGCGGTGTGTCGCGTCCCAAGCGGGAGGACGGGACCTGGTGGCGCCGGGAGGAGCGGCTCGCGCGTGACGACGCCATCGTGGTGGCGCCCGCCTCCTGGAACGAATCGCTCTGGTGGCAGGACACCCAGATCGAGAACCTCGCCGGGGTCATCAACGACCTGAAGCGCACGTACAACCTCGACGAGAACCGCGCCTACCTGATCGGGATCTCCGACGGGGCGACCGGGGTGTTCTACCACGCTATGAAGGCGACCACGCCGTGGGCGGCGTTCCTGCCGTTCAACGGCCACCCGGTGGTGCTCGCCAACCCGGCGTCCGACGTCGACGGCGAGATGCACGTCACGAACCTGCGCAACAAGCCGCTGTTCATCGTCAACGGCGGCCGCGATCCGCTGTATCCGGTCGCGTCGGTGGTCCCCTTCATGCGGCTGTTCCAGCAGGCCGGCGTGTTCCTCGACTTCCGGCCCCAGGAGGAGGCGGGCCACGACGTGAGCTGGTGGGACGACGAGAAGCCGGCCATGGACGCTTTCATGAGCGAGCAGGCGCGCCGGCCGCTCCCGGCCCGTCTGTCCTGGGAGACGGAGCGGACCGACCGTTACAACCGCGCGCACTGGCTGGTCATCACCGAGCTGGGGGAGGCCGCGGGCGAGCCGGCTCTCGACGCGTACAACACCATCCTCGACGGGGCGTCGGGTCTGCCGCTCGGCATCAACATGATCGGCCAGATGGTCGACGGCTCCGGACTGCGGGTTCTGGAGGTCGCTCCGGATTCAATCGCCTCGGCCTCCGGGATCGTGAACGACGACACGATCGTCGAGGTGGAGGGGCAGTCCGGCCCGACCGTCGAGGATCTGAAGCAGGCGTTGATAGGATTCGCGCCGGGCCAGCGGATTCCGATGGTCGTGCAGCGGGGCGGCGAGCGGATCGACGTAACGCTCGACTATCCCGCGGAAGCCGCGCCGCGCGGCCGCCAGGCGTTTCCGCACACGCTTGCGCCGGGGCGGGTGGAGCTGGATCAGCAGCGCAACACCGTGATGGCCTACACGCGGGGGGTCCGGCGGTTCACGCTCCTGATCTCCCCGGAGCAGTTCGACTTCACCAAGCCGATCTCGGTGGTCGTCAACGGCGTCACGGCCTTCGCCGGCATGGTCGAGCCCGACGTCGCCACGCTGCTGCGCTGGGTCGCGACCGACCAGGATCGCACCGCGATGTACGGCGCCGAGCTCGACATCGAGGTGCCGGCGGCGCCGTAGCCTCTGCCGGCCGCGGGATTCAGGCGTCGGTCGGGACTGGCGGCAGGCGCCGCGCCGCGAGCACGGTCAGGTCGTCCGCCAGCCGCGCGCTGTCTGCATGCGCCACCACCCCCGCGACGATCGCCTCGCCGAGGTCGTCGAGCCCGCCGCCGTGATGCGTCTCGATCAGTCCGCGGAGCCCGACCTCGTCGAACGGCACGCCGGCGGGGCTCTCCGCCTCGGTCACGCCGTCGCTGTAGGCGACCAGGAGGTCGTCGGGCTCGAGGGTCAGCTCCGCCGCCTCGTAGGTGGCGCGGTCGAACATCCCGAGGGCCATGCCGCCGGTCGTGAGCGCCTCCATGGCGCCGGTGCGCCGGCGGAGCAGCGGGGGCGTCTGTCCGGCGTTGATGTAGGTGAGCGTCCAGGTGGCGGGGTCCACGGCGGCGACGAACATCGTGATGAACCGCGAGCCCGGGGTCTGCTCGTACACCAGCCGGTTGAGCCGCTCCATCAGGCCGACCAGCGTCAGGTCCTCCGCGGCCAGCGTCCGCAGCATCGCGATGGCGAGGGCCATCAGAAGCGCGGCGGGACTGCCCTTGCCGGAGACGTCGCCCAGCATCAGCAGCAACCGACCCTCCGGTAGCCGCAGGATGTCGTAGCAGTCGCCGCCGACGGTGTTCGCGGGCCGGGTGCGGCCTGCGGCTTCGAGGCCCCGGACGGCGTGGGTCTTCTGCGGCAGCATCGCGAGCTGAATCTCCCGGGCGACTTCCAGGTCGTTCTTCAGAGTGAGGCGATCCGCCACCTCGAGCAGCACCAGCAGGTTGACGAGCACGAAGCCGAGCGCCAGCCAGCCGGTGCCGTCCGCCCAGACAAAGCTGGGGAGAGGAATGCTCACGAGGAAGGGCAGTACGGGTACGTGGATCAGGCCGACGCCCTCGAAGAGCTCGATCAGGCCGATGATGGTCGCCACGAGCGCGGTGCCGAACAGCGCCCGGCGGGCCGGCGACAGCTTCAGCGTGAAGGCGAGGAACACGAGGCGTGCGCGCAGGGCGAACCGTTTCAGCGGCGGCAGCCCTGCGAATGCCGCTTCGTCGATGTGGCGGGTGAAGAACCGGTACGCGTCGCGGGCGTCGCGCGTGAAGAGACGCTGGACGTCCTCGCCCGTGAGGTCTTTCGTGTAGACCTCGAAGAAATCGTCCTCGCGCCGGTCGGTCCCCATCACGGGGAGTATACGTAGCGCGCTCCCCTGACGGTCCATGGTATGAAAGGGAGATGGCCGACCTGAAGAAGATCTACGAGGCGGACGGTCCGGGCGATGCCCACGTCCTCCGCGGCCTGCTCGAGGTCGAGGGGATCGACGCCGTCATCCGGGGCGACGACATGGTGCCGCTGCAGGGCGGGAGCCTCTCCTATATCGAAATGCTGACGACGGTGTGGGTGCTCGACGACGACGCGGGGCGCTACGCCCGCGCGGTCGAGATCGCCGACGAGTACGCCGCGAGGAGGCAGGAGCCGGTGGAGACGGAGGGCGGCGCCGTCTGGCGCTGCCGGTCGTGCGGCGAGACGGTCGAGGAGCAGTTCACGGCGTGCTGGAGCTGCGGGGCGGATCGCGGGCGGCAGCCGTGACCGGCACGACCGCCCCCCGTGGACTCCGAGGTGTTACGGGAGCGGGATCAGGTCACCCTCGAACGTGACCTTCTCGCCCGCCACGATGAGCACGTCGAGCGTGAGCGGCTCGTAGCCGGAATGCTGCAGCTCGACGGTGTGCGTTCCCTCCTCGATCCGCAGCCGCTGGAACACGCCGTCGAACTCGTTCACGATTCCTACGAAGTACCCGTCGACGTAGACCTCCGCGGAGCGCGGGCGGACCTTCAGGCGGAGGAACCCGGTATAGGCGTCCGCCACGTGCGCGTAACCGTAGCGGACGTACGGGTCGTACGCGCCGTAGGGATAGCCGTAGCCCGAGTACGGATAGCCTACGCCGACGTGCACGTGCGGCGAGTAGCCGAACCCGGCGCCGAAGGAGAAGCCGGGGAAGTAGAAGTAGTTGCCGTAGATGCTCGGCCGGCTGTACCGGGCGAAGCTGACGTGGCGGTGCCGGCGCGGCGCGTACCAGGGGCGGTAGTAGCCGTAACCGCCGCGATAGTGGTACCCGTAGCGGTAGCCGGGCCGCGGGCGGGGACTGTAGCGGCCGCGATAGTCCGGACCCGGGCCGGGCCGGCCCCCTGCGCGGGCGCGCGGGACGGCGCGTCCGTGTGTGTCGACGACGGCCGTCCGCCGTCCGCGCCCGCCTCCACCGACCTGCGCCGGCTGCCGTCCCCTGGCGTATGGGCGATCCCGGACGACGCCGCCAGGCCGGCCGCCGGCGCGGCCGGGGGCCGCCGCGGGAGAGCGCCGTGGTACCGCCCGCGCTCTTCCGGCCTGCGGTTGCGTGCGCCCCGCCGGCGCGGCAGCCGTGCGCGGCGCGGGGCGTGCGGGCGCGGCGGCGGGAGAGCGCCGCGGTACCGCGCGCGACCTGCCCTGCTGCGATTGCGGCCTGTCCGCCGGCCGGGCGGCTGTGCGGGGTGTGGGTCGGCCGGCTGCGGCTTCGGGTGCCCGCCGCGGTACTGCACGCGACCTGCCCTGCTGCGATTGCGGCCTGTCCGCCGGCCGGGCGGCTGTGCGGGGCGCGGGTCGGGTGGGCCTCGCCGTGCGCGGCGCGGGCCGTGCGGGTGCTGCGTCCGGCGAGCGCCGCGGCACCGCCCGCGTGCGGCGCCCTTCCGACTGGGGCCGCGCGGCCGGCGCACTGCGTGCCGGTGGACGCTGGGCGCGTTGCGAAGCCGGAGGCCGTTGCGGGCGGGCGGCCGGCGCACGTCGCGCGGGCGGACGCTGGGCGCGTTGCGAAGCCGGGGGCCGTTGCGGGCGGGCGGCCGGCGCACGACGCGCAGGCGGACGCTGCGCCCGGGGAGCGGGGGCCGAGCGGGGCGGGGCAGCCCGTCCGCCGCCCCCGTCGCGGCGCCGGGTCCGCTGTCCCTCGTCGGCCCAGGCCGTGGGCGCGACGAGCGACAGCACGAGAGAAACCGCCACGAGGCAGGAAGCGGTACGCAACATCACGAATCTCCTCAGGCAGGCTGGCGGTACGAAGTGTAGCAGGGACCGTGCCAGAATCCGGAGTCCGGCATTCACTGCGTTGAACCATCAGGACTCCGGGCGCCTGTCCCCCGCAGCGGGCAGGCCGGTGTCCGCTTTCCGCTGCAAGCGGTCGTTTCAGTCCCGAGGTTTCGTCCGGCTCGCGGTTCGGTCCACAATAGGGCGGCCTCCGGCGCGACCGTCACCGGCCGGCGACTGGGAGGGCCGCGGCGAAAGGCTCGATGACATGGAAAGCGAGAGGTGGCTCATGACGGTTGTACGGAAGTTGGCGCTGGCGCTGGTCGCGTGCGGGCTGCTGACGGCTTCGGTGGCGGCGGACGACTGGCAGCAGTGGCGCGGTGTCGATAGGCTGGGGATCTGGCAGGAGGACGGCATCATCGAGTCGTTCCCGGAAGAGGGGCTGAAGGTCAGGTGGCGGACGCCGCTCCGGTCGGGCTACTCGGGGCCGGCCGTGGCGGATGGCCGCGTGTTCGTCCTCGACTGGCTGGAGGATCCGGAATCGCGGACCCTCGACGGCACCGAGCGCGTCGTCGCCCTCGACGAGGAGACTGGGGCGGTGCTCTGGACCCACGAGTGGCAGACCACCTACCGGATGCTGATGGTGTCCTATGCGAAGGGCCCGCGGGCCACGCCGACGGTGGACGGGGACCGCGTCTACGTCTCCGGCGCCACCGGACGCCTCTTCTGCCTCGACGTCGAGAGCGGCGATGCCATCTGGAGCAAGAACTACGTCGAGGAGTACGACACCAGCATCCCGACCTGGGGCACCGCCAGCGCGCCGCTCGTGGACGGCGACAAGCTGATCGCGGTCGTGGGGGGTGAGCCGGATGCGCTCGTCGTCGCGTTCGACAAGCGGACCGGCGAGGAGATCTGGCGTGCGGTCGAGGTCGTGGGCGAGATGGGCTACGGCCAGCCGGTCATCTACGAGGCCGGCGGTGCGCGGCAGCTCATCGTGTGGCACGCGGCGGCGCTCGTGTCGCTCGACCCGGAGACCGGCGAGGTCTACTGGGAGCAGGAGTGGGAGGTCGGCGCCGGCATGTCGGTCGCGACCCCGGTGCGGAGCGGCGACTACCTGCTGGTCTCGCAGTTCTACAACGGCTCGATGATGATGCGGCTCAACCAGGATCGGCCCGCCGCGTCGATGCTCTGGAAGGGCGGCGCCCGCAGCGAGATGCCGGACCAGACGGACGGACTGCACGCGCTGATCACCACGCCGCTGATCATCGGCGACTACATCTACGGCGTCGGCAGCTACGGCGAGCTGCGCGGCCTGGACGCGCGGACGGGACAGCGTCTCTGGATGAGCGACGAGATGACGGCGCAGGCTCGCTGGGGGGCCGCGTTCTTCGTGCGGCACGGCGACCGCTACTTCGTCAACAACGACGACGGTTATCTGATGATCGCGCAGTTCACGCCGGAGGGCTACGTGGAGCTCGACCGCACGCGGCTCATCGAGGCGGACGGCCGCTCCGGCATCGGGTCCGGCACGCGGCTGCGCTGGGATCGAGGGGTCAACTGGACGCATCCGGCCTACGCCAACCGGCACATCGTGCACCGGAACAACCGCGAGATCATCCGCGCGTCGCTGGCGGCCAGCGACTACGAGTGATGGCGAGCGAATCCGAAGGGAAGACGACGATGCGAACGTTGCGGCTGCTGTGCGTGACCGCGGTGCTGTGCGCCGCGCTGGTGGGAACATCGCTGTTCGCGGCGGACTGGCCCGAGTGGCGCGGCGCGGGACGCGTGGGGGTGTGGACCGAGGACGGCATCATCGAGCGGTTTCCGGCCGATGGCCTGAAGGTGGTCTGGCGGACGCCGGTCAAGGGGGGCTTTGCCGGTCCGGTGGTCGCGGACGGGCGCGTCTTCGTCACCGACTTCGAGTTCCTGCCCGAGACGAGGGTGATGGACGGCGCCGAGCGCATACTTGCGCTCGACGAGCAGACCGGCGAGATTCTCTGGACGCACGAGTGGCCGGCGGCCTACCGGAACCTGCAGCTGTCCTACGCGACCGGTCCGCGCGCCTCGCCGACGGTGGACGGCGACCGCGTCTACGTCGCGGGCGGCGCCGGGATGATCGTCTGTCTCGACGTCGAGACGGGTAACGTCGTGTGGCAGCATGACACCGTGGCGGAGTACGACACGACCGTGCCGGTCTGGGGCACCGCGGGCTCGCCGCTGGTCGACGGCGATCTGGTCATCTCCATCGTCGGCGGCGAACCGGACGCGCTGGTCGTCGCTTTCGACAAGCGCACCGGCGAGGAAGTCTGGCGGGCGATCGACGTGATGACCGAGATGGGCTACGCGCAGCCGATCATCTACGAAGCCGGCGGCGCACGGCAGCTCATCGTCTGGCACCCGGCAGGTGTCAGCTCGCTCAATCCCGAGACGGGTGAGGTGTACTGGGAGCAGCCGTGGGAGGCCCCGTCCGGCATCACCGTCGCGACCCCGGTGCGCAGCGACAACTATCTCTTCTTCACGCAGTTCTACGGCGGTTCGTTGATGCTGCGCCTCGACACCGACCGTCCCGCCGCCACACCGCTCTGGCAGGCGCGCGGTACGAGCGAGATGCCGCCCGACACGCGGGGGCTCCACTCGCTCATCACGACCCCGATCATCGAGGGCGACACCATCTACGGCGTCGGCAGCTACGGCGAGCTGCGCGGTCTGGACGCCACGACCGGCGAGCGACTCTGGGTGAGCGATCGGATGACCGTGCAGCGCCGCTGGGGCGCCGCCTTCCTGGTGCGCCACCGCGACCGGTACTTCGTCAACAACGACGCCGGCGACCTGATCATCGCGCGGTTCACGCCGGAGGGCTACGTGGAGCTCGACCGCACCCGGCTGATCGAGCCCACCTCCCGCGCCGGCTACGGGCCGCGCCGCTTCGAGGACCGCGCCGTCAACTGGACGCAGCCGGCCTATGCGAACCGGCACCTCGTGACGCGCAACGACGAGGAGATCATTCGGGTCTCTCTGGCCGCCGCGGATTACTAGAGGCCGGCGGCACGGGTCCCGGTCCGGTCCGCGGCCCTCCCGTCGTCGACCGGTTCCGGCAGGGCGTCGGAAGGGTCCCGGAAGTAGACGCGCGACAGGTAGCTGAGCGCCACCGCCGCGCCCTGCCGTTGCGGCATCGTCGCGATGAGGGGTCCGGCGATGGCCAGGAAGAAGCCGAGGCCGTTCAGCCACGACGTGATCCGAAAGCCGAAGAAGATCGCGGCGATGCCGACCAGGATGGGAATCCGGTCCATCACGATCCAGAAGAACCAGATGTCTCCGTGATTGCGGAGGTACACCAGGCCGCAGTCCGCGCACTGCCGGTGGAGGGTGATCCAGCGGACGAAGAGCGGCCCCCGCTCGCAGTGGGGGCAGCGCCGCCGCACGCCGCGCCAGACGGTGGGGAGGATGGGTGGCGCCGCGGCCGCCGGTGCTTCCTGCGCGCCGACGGGCGCTGGGGGACGGCGATCCGGGTCTGATCGGGGCGAAGCGGGCATCCCTCCCTTCACTATACTCAACCGATCTTCAAGGTATGCCGCGGGTTGTCGAGACCCGCGCGGATGGTCAACGACCGGTCACGAGCCGGTTCACGGGGAGGAACAGCCATGACGCAATTGAGAACGAGTCGTAAGAGCTGGGTGGTGGCGGCGGTCGGTGCTCTGCTGGCCGCGGTGATGCTGGCGGCGCCGTCCCTGCGGGCGGCCGAGGACGTCGTCGTCGCCAAGCCGGAGTCGGTGGGCATGTCGTCGGAGCGGCTGAAGCGAATCGACAGCTTCATCCAGGAGTACATCGACAGCGACCGCATCGCCGGCGCGGTGACCCTGGTCGCCCGCAAGGGGAAGGTGGTCCATTTCGAGGCGCAGGGCTGGCGGGACAAGGAGAACGGCGTCCCGATGACCGAGGACTCCATCTTCGTCCTGATGTCGATGACCAAGCCGATCGTCTCGAGCGCGCTGATGATGCTGTTCGAGGAGGGGCGGTTCCTGCTCGACGATCCGATATCCAAGTGGATTCCCGAGTACGAGAACCACACGGTGCGCATCAACGCCGACGGCGTACGGCCGCTGACCGTGCCGGAGGCGCGGCCGGTCACGGTGCGCCACGTGCTGACGCACACGTCCGGTCTGACGCTGAATCCGCAGGGCAAGGGGCTCAGCCAGGAGCAGATCGACTATGCCACCAACCACGGCAAGGGCTGGCCGACGCTGGCCGAACGGGTGGCGCACGCTACCGTGATTCCCGCCGCGTTCCACCCCGGCGACGAATGGCAGTACGGCGATTCCACCGACTACGTCGCGGTCCTGGTGGAGAAGATCTCCGGCGAGTCGATAGACGACTTCCTGCGCGAGCGCATCTTCGAGCCGCTCGGGATGACCGACACCTACTACTACGTGCCGCAGGAGAAGGTGGAGCGGATGGCCTCGGTCTACCGGCCGGACGAGAACGGGAAGATCGATCTCATGGTGTCGCCGACCTTCCGCGAGCCGACCCGGATGTTCCGCGGCATCGCCGGGCTGGCGGGGACGGCGGCCGACTACTACCAGTTCGCGCAGATGATCGCCAACGGCGGCGAGTTGAACGGGACGCGGCTGCTGGGACGGATGACCGTCGACAACATGATCAGCAACCACATCGGGGCCGACCGGCCGGTCTACATTCGCGGCGGCGGCTACGGCTTCGGCCTCGGCTTCGGCGTGCTGACCAACTCGGCCCAGGCGCCCGACGCGCTGTCGATCGGCAGCTACACCTGGGGCGGCGCCTACGGGACGCTGTACTGGGCGGACCCGGTCGAGGACCTCATCGGGATTCTGATGATCCAGATCCGGCCCTACAACCACTTGGACATCCGCCCGCTCTTCTCGAACGTCGTGACGCAGGCGGTGGTCGACAGCCTGTCGGATCAGAAGCCGAAGATCATGGGGCGGCCGACGCCCCGGTAGCAGAGGCTCCGGTAGAGGTGCGCGGGCCGGCCGTTCCGATCCGGCCGGCCCGCCGAGTCTGGCCTCAGAGCACTCCCGGCGCCAGTCCCACGGCGCGAAGCGCCTGGTTGATCGCACGTTCGGCGTCGCTCCCCGGGGCGAGGTCGGCCGCAGACTGGCGAATGACCGCCGCGGTGATCGGCAACGATGCCATCGCCGGCATCAGGTCCCGCATCGCGCGGAAGAAGATCCGTTCGATCTCCTCCCGGTTGGCTTCGCCGCCGCCCTCGACCGTCATGCCGCTGGTACGGTGCGTCCCGCCTTCGATGGCCAGGTAGAACGCGTGGCTCAGGATCAGCGAGTTCCAATGGCTGCCGCCGTAGCCGCCGCCCTCGCCATTGGGACCGAGGGAGTCCCAGTACTGGCCGTCGACGAATATGAAACCGGAGTAGTCCCAGAACCCGTCTTCGTCCAGCGTGAGAGCGAACTCGTACCGGTCGCGGTATACGTCCGGATGGAAGCCGTCCCGGACCGACTTGGGATCGACCATGGAGCGAATCGGTCCCTCCTCTAAGTCGCCGCCCACGAGATAGTCGGCGGAGGCGCCTTCGTCTTCGTAGAAGAACCCGAGGGACTCGCCGAAGATGTCGGAGTAGCCCTCGTGGATGGCTCCGTCTCCCGAGTAGGCCAGGACGAACCGGCCGTTCTCGCACCAAGCCGGGACCAGACCGACGTCCAGTCCTTCGGGGGTAAAGACCAGGCCCGGGAACCGGGCGGTTTCGCACGAGTAGGTCGTACCGGCGCGAGTCGTGAAGCTCTCCGGGCCAAGTCTCGCGCCGACGGGGAAGATGTTGGAGAGACCGAAGGGGCTCCCGGTGCGATTGCTCACGGAGAAGTGCGTCACCCCGTGCATCAGCTCGTGCCCGACGATGTCGAGAACCGTGAACGGCTCCTCGCCGGTCTCGTCGGTCGCCCGGCCGTACCCGAATACGCCGTTGCCTTCCGGGCCGAACGGCGGGCTTGCAAAGAAGGCATTCGCCCCTTCGAGGTTGACCATGGTGATGGTCCGTCCGTTCGCGCCGTCGATGCCCTCCCAGCCGTGCCGCGCGGAGAAGTAGTCGTAGGTCCAGCCCGTGTAGGCGTGGGCTTCGACCACCGTCGGGTCG
The DNA here is from genome assembly GCA_965222905.1 of Vicinamibacterales bacterium. GTDB lineage: Bacteria > Acidobacteriota > Vicinamibacteria > Vicinamibacterales > UBA8438 > WTFV01. Next base: position 4,038,095 of record OZ244976.1, read on the forward strand.
TCCCATTCGTTGTCCGCGTCGGTGGCGTAGTCTTCCGCCGTCCAGACCGGTTCGCCCGGCGGCAGGTTGTCGATCAAGTGGTCGGCGAGCAGTCGCAGGAAGCGCTCGAAGTTGAACCGCACGTCCAGAGTGACGACCTCAGCCGGCCGCATCCGGTCGTGGGCCTGGAAGCGGCCGCCCTCCTGCGTCGTGCTCAGCTTCCGTTGGTTGCCCTGCGAGCCCGCGCCGGCCCCGACCGCCGCCTGCTCCTTCACCGCGTTGAGGCGTTGCAGGAGTCTGCCGTCGGCGGCGTCGGCGAAGTAGAAGTATCCGTCGCTCATCGCGATGTGATAGGCCAGCGCGTACGAGCCGTTCGGCAGCGGAAGGATGCCGAGCCCCGGCTGCCCGCCGGCGACGACCTCTCCGCCGTGCATCGCTTCCAGTAGCGCGGCGACATCCGCTCCGGACAGCGCCGGCGTGATGTTCACGTCGATTCCCTGGTGCAGCGTGCCGAACAGCGACACGGTGACGCCGGCGGCGTCGAGCTGCCGCGAGACGCCGCCCCCGTGCACCGGAATGCCCGCGTGGTGCTGCGCGAGATACTCGTGGGCGCGTCCCTCGAGGGAGGCGTCGCCGAGGCGCGACATGACGACGAGCTCGCCGGTCCGCGCCATGCCGTCGACCGTTGCGTCCCACTGCCGCAGCTCGTCGACGCCCGCCGCCTGTCCGGCGGAGATGGAAAGTACGGCGGATTCCTGGGACGCGGCGTCCTGCTCCGTGGCCATGAGCGCGACCCCGATGAGGGCCGAGGCGATTACGAGTCGTGGAGCGGTTCTCATTGCGTGTCGATCTCCCCTGCAGTCAGGCATGCCATGCATCGGTTCACCGTGCGTCGCCGCGCTCAGAACCGCAGACGCAGGCCCACCGCGGTATGCAGTCCGCCCGCCTCGACGTCGAGCGTTTCGCCGCTGGCCGACGGGAGTTCCACCATCGCCCGGCTGTAGCGGGTGAGCCAGCCGACACCGACGTTGCCGCTGAAGTAGAAGGCGACGTCGACTCCCACGTTGAATCCGGCGGCGTCGGAAGATTCCTGGCTGGTGACCGCACTCGAGAACTCGGCGGTGTCGTAAGGGTAGGCGTGAGTGAAGTTCACGTCGGTGACGAGTTGCTGCTTCACTTCGAAGAACGTGGGCCCGCCGAACCCGGTCACGGTGAACGAGCGGGTGACCGGCAGCACCACGAGCGCCTGCAGGTGAATGGCCCTCTCTTCGCGGGTGAGAGGCGGCGAAGCGCCGGAGATGGAGCGATCCCGGCCGAAGAAAATCGGGTGCGGCACCTGCGCCGACACGCTGGCCGTTTCCTCGATCATGAAGCGAGACACGCCGATCCCGAGCGCGAAGTACGGCGCGACGCGCACCCCGCCGCTCACGTCGAAGAGCGGGGCGTTCTCGAAACGGTAGTCGCTCTCGAAGCGCGCCTGTTCCTGGGCCGCAGCGTCGGAGATGACCCCTTGCTCCGTTGGGTACTCGCCTCCCGACTCCATGAAGACGATGTCCTCGGAGAAGCTCCTGGTCAGCGTCTGCAGGCCGCCATTGACGGTGATGAATACCCGCGCGTCTCCCACGGGCGCCTGCGCGTGGGTCGGGGCGGCGCCGGCCAGCGTAGCGCCGGCGGCCGCCAGCCAGACGACCAGCGGCATGTATGGTCGTGTGTGTGCATGCGTCATCTAGGGGTTCCTCTTGTCAAGGCGTTCACGTCGACCAACTCAATCGTGCAGCTCCGCTTGCGTCAGGAGATTGCGCAGCACGCTACGGTGCTCACGGAGCCCGCCTCGCCCAAAGTCGGCAGGATTCGTGAAGTGCAGGATCGGTACGGCGACCGGCTGCGGCAACGAATATCGCAGGCTCTCGTATCCCTCTGTCCCGCCCCTTTCGAGGCAGGCGCTGGCTCCAATCCAGTGTATTTCACCGGCTGCCCGGAGGACAACGGCGGCCACCCCTTCGAGCGTCAGGCAGGATGGAGGCTCGGGGCCGGTATACTCGGGTGCACTCCGGACATCCGGTCTCGCGCACGATTTCGGCGCTGCGGGAGGAGAACGTCGCCATGAGTTGGAAACATCCGATCATCGCCGCCGCGGCTCTCGTGCTGGCTGCCGCGGTCGCGGAGGGGCAGGCCGGCCGCGAGGTCTTCCCGTTCCCGGTCACCACGTTCGCGCTCGACAACGGGCTGCAGGTGGTCGGGGTCGACTACGACAGTCCCGGCATCGTCGCCTACTACACGGTGGTGCGCACGGGATCGCGCAACGAGGTGGAGCCCGGATTCTCCGGCTACGCCCACTTCTTCGAGCACATGATGTTCCGCGGCACCGAGAGGTACCCGACCGAGGCCTACAACGCGGTGGTCAAGCGGATCGGGGCCGACTCGAACGCGTTCACGACGAGCGACTGGACCACCTACTACATCGTCGCCAGCTCCGATGCCCTCGATACCATCATGGACCTGGAGTCGGATCGCTTCCGGAACCTGCAGTACAGCGAGGACGACTTCCGTACCGAGGCCGGCGCGATCCTCGGCGAGTACAACCTGAACTTCTCGAACCCGGTGTCGCTGCTGCGCGAAAGGCTGCACGACCTCGCCTACACGGCGCACCCCTACAAGCACACGACGATCGGGCTCCTGGAGGACGTCCAGGACATGCCGAATCACTACGACTACAGCCTGCAGTTCTACGACCGCTACTACCGCCCCGAGAACTGCATCGTCGTGGTGGTGGGCGACTTCGACCAGGCCGAGCTGGAGCGGCTGGCCGAGGCCTACTACGACGGGTGGGAGCGCGGCGACTTCGAGCCGGAGATCCCGCCGGAGCCGGCGCAGACCGAGGCGCGCTCGGCCCGCGTCACCTGGCCGAACCCGACCCTGCCGTTCCTGATGATGGGCTACCACGCCCCGGCGTTCTCGGACGAGCGAATCGACATGCCGGCCCTCGACGTCCTGTCGCAGGTCCTCTTCTCCGAGACCTCGCCTCTGTTCCGCAAGCTGTACCTGGAGGAGCAGGTGGTGGACGCGCTGCAGGGAGGCGCGCTCGACAGCCGCGACCCGCCGCTGTTCACGATCATCGCGCGCATAACCGATTCGACGCGGATCGAGTACGTGCGCGACGCGATCATCGACGAGATCGAACGGCTCAAGACCGAGCCGGTCGACGAGGCGATGCTGGCGGCTACCAAGTCGCACATGCGCTACGGTTTTGCGATGGGACTGGACAACCCCGGCGGCATCGCGCAGACGCTGGGCCACTACCTGCAGCTCACCGAGGATCCGGCTACCGTGAACCGCGTCTACGAGCTGTACGACGCGGTCTCGCCGGACGACGTCCGGACGGTGGCGAACGCCTACTTCGCGGATACCAACCGGACGGTGGTGATCCTGACCCAGAAGGAGGGGCAATGACGCCGCTGAAGTCGATTCGCCGTAGCGTAACGGGCGGTGCCCTCCTGCCGGTCGCCGGGCTGGGGCTCCTGCTCGCCGGGGTCGCCGCGGCCGGTTGCGGGGCGTCAGGATCGGGCGGGGAGGATTCCTCCATCATCGCGCTGGCGACGCCCGATTCGCCACTCGTGACGCTGCGGATCGGGTTCCGCACCGGGTCGGTCGACGACCCGGTCGGCAAGAACGGCCTGAACGCGCTGACCGCGCTGACGATGGGGCGCGGCGGCACCGAATCGCTGAGCTTCGAGCAGATTACCGAGGCGCTCTATCCCTGGTCCGCCTCCATCCGCGCGCAGTTCGACAAGGAGATGACGGTTTTCATCGGCGAGGTGCATCGGGATCACCTGGAGCCGTTCTTCGCCATCGTGCGCGACCTGGTCCTTGCGCCGCGGTTCGAGGCATCCGACTTCGAACGCAACCGCGACTTCCTGACCAACAGCGTCGTCTCGACCCTGCGCGGCAGCGACGACGAGGAATTGGGCAAGGAGGCGCTGAACGCCTTGATGTACGCGGGGCATCCGTACGAGTCGCCCACCGTCGGCACCGAGGAGGGGCTGGCCGCGCTGACCCTCGACGACGTGCGCGCCTTCCACCGCGAGCACTATACGCGCGACAGGGCGCTCGTCGGCGTCGCCGGGGGCTATCCGGACGGCTTCGTCGAGCGGGTCGAGCAGGAGATCCTCGACCGGCTGCCAGCGGCGGGGGCGGCACGCGCGCCCCTGCCGGCCCCACGGGAGCTCGACGGAATCGAGCTGTTGCTGGTCGACAAGGACGCCATCGCCACGGCGATATCCATCGGGTTCCCGATCGACTTGACCCGCGCCGGCGACGACTTCTACGCGCTGATGGTGGCCAACTCGTACTTCGGCGAGCACCGCACGTTCAACGGCCTGCTGATGAACAAGATGCGGGGGCAGCGGGGCCTCAACTACGGCGACTACTCGTACATCGAGAACTTCATCCAGGACGGCGGGTCGCGGCTGCCCGTTCCGAACATCCCGCGCAGCCAACAGTTCTTCAGCATCTGGATCCGCCCGGTACCGCACCACAACGCGCACTTCGCGCTGCGGCAGGCGATTCGCGAGCTGCACGTCCTGGTCGACGAGGGCATGACGCCGGAGGACTTCGAGGCCTCGCGCGAGTTCCTGCTGAACTACTCGAAGCTCTACGTGCAGACGGCCAGCCGCCGGCTCGGCTACCACATGGACTCGGCGATCTACGGCGCCGGGTACTTCATCGACGAGATCCAGCGGCAACTGACGGCGCTGACCGTGGACGACGTGAACGCGGCGATTCGCCGCCACCTGCAGTACGAGAACCTGGCCATCGGCATCGTCACGCGCGATGCCGCGGCGTTCCGCGACCGGTTGCTGGCCGGCGAGCCGGCGCCGCCGGCCTACAACACCGCGGTGACGGAGGAGATTCAGGCGGAGGACGCGCTGATCGAGGGTCTCGAGCTGGTCATCAATCCGGCCCGTGCGCAGGTCGTGCCGGTCGAGCGGATGTTCCGGGCCGTTTCCGGCGGATAGGGGGAGATCAGATGAACGGACGTCGATTCGTCGTTGCGGGCGTCGCCGCGGCGCTGTTGCTGTCCAGCGCTGGCATCGGGGTCGCATTCGCGCAGGAGCCGGGGAGCACCGTCGAGGCCGATCCCCGTCTCCAGGGCCGCACCTACACGTTCGAGGAGACCGGCGCCGAGGTGCCGTACGCGCTGTTCGTGCCGTCCGACTACGACGCCTCGCGCGCGTGGCCGCTCATCGTCGGCCTGCACGGGCTGGGCCGGCCGTACGACTGGGTGATGAGCTACGACGGCTACGTCGACAGGGCCGAGCGGGACGGCTACATCCTGGTGACGCCCAAGGGCTACCACCCGCGCGCGTGGTACGGCAGCCGGGGTCCGGGTATTCCGCGGCGGCTCCGCGGCGACCAGGCGGGCGGGCTGCCGGAGAACCTCGGCGCACTGGCCGAGCAGGACGCGATGAACGTGCTGCACCTGGTCCTCGACGAGTTCAACGTCGACCCCGACCGCATCTATCTGTGGGGGCATTCGATGGGCGGGGCCGGCACCTACCACCTGGCCGCGAAGTACCCCGGCGTCTGGGCCGCCCTGGCTGTCGCCGCGCCCGCGCCGTCGGTCAGTCCGGATCAGCTCGCGGCCTTCCGCCACCTCCCGATCCTCGTGATGCAGGGAGACGAAGATCGGGCCGTTCCGGTCACCCGCACCCGGCAGTGGGTCGCGAAGATGCGCGAGCTCGGCATGGAGCACGTGTACGTCGAGGTCGAAGGGGGCGACCACTCGGCTTTCATCAACGCCGATCGCGCCATGATCTCGAAGCTCTACGCGTTTTTCGACATCGTCCGGAAAGTGCAGCGGGCGGAGACCAACTGATCCCGGACGGGCGCGAGGCGGACCGGACTGCGTCCGCCGAGGGCGGCATTCTACTACGAGGAACTTCGTAGTTCAGCCGCCCGCCCGTTCGTTCAGCGCCCCCGGTCGATACCCGGCGGGATCGACCTCGACCTGTTCGAAGCCCGTCGCCCGGAAGCGGGCGGTGACGTCGGCCAGGAGCGCCGCGTCGCAGAGGCGCTCCACTTCCTCGGGGGCGACCTCGATGCGGGCCCGCTCGTCGAAGTAGCGGACGCGGCAGACCGTGAAGCCGTGCTCGCGCAGGACCCGCTCGCAGGCCGCCACTTGCGTCAGCCGTTCCGGCGTGATGGCGGTGCCGTACGGGAAACGGCTCGACAGGCAGGCGAGGGCCGGCTTGTTCCAGACTGGCAGCCCGAGCCGGCGCGCGGCCTCCCGGATATCGACCTTCGTGAACCCGGTTTCGTCGAGGGGCGAGCGGACGCCGTGCTCCCTGGCGGCCTGCCGTCCCGGCCGGTGGTCGCCGCGGTCGTCCACGTTGAAGCCGTCGACGACGCGGTGGGTGCCGAGCCGCGCCGCCTCGCGGACCGCCCGGGCGTAGACCTCCACCTTGCAGAAGTAGCAGCGGTTCACCGGGTTGGCCGCGTAGCGCGGATCGTCCACCTCGGCGGTGTCGACGAGCAGATGCCGGGCGCCGAGCCTCTCGGCGAGCCGGCGCGCGGCCGCGCCTTCCTCGGGTGCGAGACTGGGAGAGACCGCGGTCAGGGCCACCGCCCGCTCGGCCAGGACGCCGACGGCCTCGGCCAGCAGGTAGCCCGAATCCACGCCGCCGGAGAAGCAGACGACCACCTGACCCAGCTCGGCCAGCAGGGTTCGAAGGTGGGCGATCTTGGCGTCGAGGGTCGTCATGGCGTCATAATCACCGGTCACCCTTAGTGTAGCGTTAGGCGTCCGGCCGCACGCTTCGCCGGCCCACCATCATCCCGATGCCCGATCCGACCCAGACCACGACGCTCCTGCTCGGCACCACCGCCTCGCTGGCGGTCGTCCATACCCTGCTCGGGATCGACCACTCGCTCCCGTTCGTCGCGCTCGGCCGGGCCCGGGACTGGGCGCTCGGGCGCACGCTGCTGGTGACCGCGCTATGTGGCGCTGGGCACGTCGCGTCCTCCGTCGTCATCGGCGCGGTCGGCGTCGGTCTCGGCATCGCGACCGACGCGCTGCTGTGGCTCGAATCCGCGCGCGGAGAGCTGGCCGCGGCGCTGCTGATCGGCTTCGGTCTCGCGTACGCGGCGTGGGCGGTCTGGAGAGGCCTCCGCGACCGGGACGGTGCGCGGCTGCAGGGCGCGGCCGCCGGCGCCGACCGCGTCACTCCGTGGGCGCTCTTCATCGTCTTCGTGCTCGGTCCGTGCGAGCCGCTCATTCCACTGATGGTCGTGCCCGGCATGACGCGGGACTGGTTCGCGGTAGGCGCCGTGGTCGGCGTGTTCGGGCTGCTCACGATCACGGTGATGCTGCTGGCGGTGACCGTTGCCTGGCGCGGGGTCGCGCTGCTCGGCGCCGGCCGCATCGGCCTGCACGCCGACGTTGCGGCCGGGCTCGTCGTGGCGGCGAGCGGGGCCGCCGTGCTCTTTCTGGGACTGTAGCAACCTGGCGATCCGGAACCTCCATGCTCTACGACATCCTGCTGATCGCCGTCGGTTTCGCCCTCGTGGCCAAGGGGGGCGATCTGTTCGTCGATTCCAGCATCCATATCGGCCGAGCGCTCCGGATTCCGCGCTTCGTCATCGGCGGCACGCTGGTGAGCCTGGCGACCACGGCGCCGGAACTGGTCGTGTCGGTGACCGCCGCGACGATGGGCGATTCCGGCATCGCGCTGGGCAACGCGGTCGGGTCGTGCATCTGCAACATCGGGCTCATCGTCGGGATGGTGGCTCTCATCATGCCGGTGCAAGTGGACCGAACGGACTTTGTCCGGCGCGCCGGCTGGATGGTCGCCGGCGGCCTGTTGGTAGTCGGGTTCTCCTGGGACCTGTCGCTGGACCGGGTCTACGGCATTGTGCTGCTGGCGCTGGCCGTCGGCTACCTAGCCTGGGATCTGATGGGCATTCTGCGGTCGCGAAGGGAGTCCGGGACGGAAGCGCAGGATCCGAACGCCTCCAAGGGGCTGGCGAAGGCGGTCGGTTGGTTCGCCGTCGGCGGCGCGTTCGTCCTCGCCGGCAGCCGGCTGCTGGTGACGTCGGGCCAGGGACTGGCCGAGGCGCTCGGCGTGCCGTCGGCGATCATCGGCTTCTCGGTCATCGCCATCGGGACGTCGGTCCCGGAACTCGTGACCGGCGTGAGCGCCGCCCGCAAGGGCGTGCCCGACCTCTCGCTCGGCAACATCATTGGCGCGAACGTCCTGAACCTGCTCCTTATCGTCGGCCTGTCCGGGACGATTCAGCCGCTGGTGCTCGATCCGTTCAGCCAGTGGTACGGGTTCCCGTGGCTCGGCATCTTCTTCCTGGCGATCGTCGGCATGGTGCTGAAGAACGGCGTCGTCCGGCGCTCGGCCGGCATCGGCCTGCTCATGCTCTATGCGCTCTACACGATCGGACTCGTGTCGATTCCGGTGCTGAGCTGATCGGCGCGGCGGCGGTGCGTCAGGTCAGCAGCTCGCCGCGCAGGACCGTGACCGCCTGACCCGACAGCGTGACCCGTTCGCCACGCACGGCGACCTTGACGAGCCCGCCGCGTTCGGACGCCTGCCAGGCCGTGAACGTGTCCCCGCCGAGACGGCGCTGCCAGTAGGGTCCGAGGCAGCAGTGCGCGGACCCGGTGACCGGATCCTCGTCGATACCGGCGTACGGAGCGAAGAAGCGTGACACGAAATCGAACCCGTCAGTCTGCGCCCGTGCGGTGACCATGATGCCGCGGGCCTCGATCGCCCGGAGACCCCGGAAGTTCGGCGCGAGTCGCCGCACCGTCGCTTCCGTGTCGACCTCGACGAGGTAGTCGAAGCGGTTGCGGCCGACGTAGGCCGGCTCTGTCCCGAGCGCGGCGGCCAGCCCGTCGGGAGCGGGCGTCGCCTCGTCCGGCTCGGCCGGGAAGTCCATCTCGATCCAGCCGTCGCGCAGAACGGCCGACAACTGGCCGGAGAGAGTGTGGAAGACGGCCGGTGCGTTTGGCGAGAGATGGTTCTCCTCCCACAGCACGTGGGCGCTCGCCAGCGTTGCGTGGCCGCAGAGGTCGACCTCGACGGCCGGCGTGAACCACCGCAGATCGAACGCGCCGTCGTCGCGGCGCACGAGGAAAGCCGTTTCCGACAGGTTCATCTCGCGGGCGACGCGTTGCATCCACGATGCATCGGCCGGACGGGGCAGCAGGCAAACGGCGGCCGGGTTTCCGCCGAACGGCTTGTCGGTGAACGAGTCGACCTGGGTGATTCTCAGCGGCACGGGTGAGTCCTCTGATTCAAGATACAGCAGTCTGGTCGACCCGTGAGGGGGGCTCGGGATCGGTGGTGATGTACTGCCGCGGCAGGAAGTTGGGGAATGGAAGCGTTCCGGAACCTCGGTCGGCGGACGAACTTTCGCGGCGGCAGGCGCGTCTGAGATCGTGGACGATGACCACCCGAATCGATTCCGGAGTACACCCGACACCGCGCGGGTCTCGGCGCGCCGGCAAGTCTCACCGCCGACTCCCGGCGCTTCTCATGTCCGTCGTGGCTGCCGGCGTCCTGATCGCCGGCACCGGGGCAGCCGGGGCTCAAGACGACGACGACAACGAGCTCGATCGCTTCATGTCGCGGGTGCTGGAGCAGCGCGAGCGGAACGCGGCGGCCCGGCTGGAGTACGTGCTCGACGAGGAGTCGCGATTCCGCATTACCGGGCCCGGCGGCGCGCCGCTCTGGGGATTTCGCGGCGAGTACACCTGGTACGCCCGCGACGGCGTCTTCGTGCGGAGCCCCGTCCGCATCGACGGCGTCACCATCGACGAGGCTCGCCGCCGGGAGTACGAGGCCGACTGGCTGCAGCGGGAGCAGCGGCGGAGCGAGCGCCGCCGGGACGAACGCAGGTCGCCCACCCGCGCGTCGCGGCGGTCGACCCGCGACAACGTGCGGATGGCGGTCGAGCGTCTGTGGGGCGCCGGCGTCGACGGAGATCTGCTCGACGCGATCACGGGGCAGGCCCGGACCTGGGGCGACGACCACGCTGCGATCGCGGCCGCGGCCGCCCGGATCCTGGAGGCGCTGGGCGGCGCTGCGGCGGTCGGTTTCGATCTCGCCGTGGAGCGGGCGCGCGACGGGTTCGCCATGCTGGAGACCGCGCGGCTGCTCCCGAACGAAGTGGCGGCGATGCTCGATGGCGCCATCGCGCGGATCGCCCCGGCCGCGCCGGCGGCGACGGAAGACGAGTTCGCCCGTTTCCTGGAACTGTTCGACTTGGCCGTGCGGTTCGAGCTGCCCATCGCGCCGGTAGCGATGACGGCGGCTGACCTGCACGCGGATCCGGCGGTGGGGGAGGCCCGCACCGCCGCGCTCGCGGAGCGCCGCGGCGCTCTCCAGGCGCTGGCCGAGACGCCGGCCGCGGGACGCGAGTCGGGGGCGGGCGCGCCCGAGCCGGCCTGGGACGGCATCGAGCCGCGCTTCATGTCCGACGCGTACTTCCTCGATTTCGAGTTCGAGCCGGGCAACTACTACTTGGTTGGCCGCGAGACGCTGGATGGACACGACGTGTTGCGTATCGAGTATTACCCCGAACGGATGTTCGCCGACGAGGATCGCGACGATGCGGACGGGGAGCCCGACCGGGACGGCGATGGTCGCGACGAGGCCGTGGCGATGGACAAGACCAGTCTCGTCACGCTCTGGATCGATCCGGCGCAGCATCAGATCGTGCGCTATACGTTCGACAACCTGGGCTTCGACTTTCTTCCGGGGCGCTGGCTGTTCCGTCTGGACGACCTGACCGCGTCGATGACGATGCGGCAGCCGTTTCCGGGCGTCTGGCTGCCGGCGCGCATCGACATGCGCGCCGCGCTGTCTCTGGCGACGGGAACCTACGAGGCGACGGCCACGCGGATCTACACCGGCTACCGCGAGGCCGAGACGGGCGGGCGCATGCGCGCGGTCGGACCGGACCTGCCCCGATGACGCCTCGCCGCGCGTTCGGACGGTCCGGGCGAAATCGTGGTTCGGGCGGCTGCGCCGGGCCCGCCGCGACGACTGGCCGCCGGGTGGCGCGGCCCGCGGCGGCCGCCGCCCTCGCGTCCGCCGCGATGGCGTGCACACTGGTGCTCACCGCACCCCGCGCGTTCGCGCAGGGGCCGGCGCCGGAGACCGTGGTCGACGTCCGGGTTCATGGCAACCACTCCATTCCGGATGCCGAGGTGCTGGCGCTCGCCGGCGTCGCGGTCGGCGACGTCGTCGCCGCGGGCGATCTGGATTCCGTCCAACGGCGGCTCGAGGCCAGCGGCAGGTTCGAGGCGGTCGAGGTCCGTAAGCGGTACCGTTCGCTGACGGCCACCGACCGGATCGCGCTCATCATCGTGGTGCGGGAAAGGCCGCGGGCTTCGATCCGCAACCCGGTGGTGCGGTCGTTCGCGCGGCTCGCCAGCCAGTCCATGTTCCTGCCGATCCTGCGCTACGACGAAGGCTACGGGATGTCGTACGGCGCGAGGTTCAGCTTCGTCGACACCCTCGGACCGGGAAGTCGCGTGTCGGTGCCGGCGACCTGGGGCGGCGACAGGCGGGTGGCGTTGGAGGTGGAGCGGCCACTGCCGGGCCGAGTGGTTCATCGCGTGCTCGCGGGCGGGTCGCATGGACGCCGCACGCATCCGTACTTCGGCGTCGAGGATCGGCGGACCCGCGTGTGGGCCGGCGTGGATCGCGAGTTGCCGTTCGGGCTGCGTGCGCGCGCGGAGACGGCGCGCGAGGAGGTGGGGTTCGCTGGCCGTGCGGACGGCGTGACGCGCCTGTCGGTCGGCCTGCGGTACGACGGGGTCTCGGCCGGCGCGTTTCCGCGCGACGACGTGAGGGTGCGCGCCGAGGTCGAGCGGATCGCCGTCACCGGCCGGCCTGCGGTCGTCGTCCGGCCGCGCGTCGACGCGCAGGCGTTCAAGGGGGTGGGCGGGCAGGCGGTCCTGGCCGCGAGAGTCCTGTTCGAGGGCGCCTCCGCCGCGCTGCCTGCCTACGAGCGCTCGCTCCTCGGCGGCGGCGGGATTCTGCGGGGATGGCCGGTCGGCGCGCGGGTGGGAGACCGGCTCGCGGCGGCGTCGGTCGAGCTCCGGCTGCCGCTCGGCTCGCCGCTCTCGATGGGGAACGCCGGCTTCCGCGTCTTCTACGACACGGCCGCCGCCTACGACGCCGGCCGATCGGTCCGGGACCAGCGGTTTCTCGAGGGGGCGGGCGGCGGCGTCTTCCTGACGGTCCCGTTCGGCAGCCTGCATCTCGACGTGGGTCACGATTTCCGCGGTTCGGTGCGGCTCCACGCCGGCGCGGGGCTCGGATTCTGAGATGCCTTCGGTGCGGGCCTGGCGCGCTGATTCCGCAACGCTATAATCCGCCGTGCCCGCTGGTCGACGCTTCGGTACCTTCCTCTTCGATCTGGACGGCACGCTGATCGATTCCATCCCGCTCATCATGGCGTCGTTCCGGCATACGATGCGGACGCACCTGGGAGCCGTGCCGGACGATACGTCCTGGCGGGCCGGCTTCGGCACGCCGCTCCGGCCGCAGCTCCGCAAGTTCGCGCGGGACGAGGAGCATGCCTCGCGAATGGTCGATACCTACCGCGCCTATACCGACGCGCATCACGACCGGCTCCTGGAGTCCTACGTCGGAATCGACGACGCGCTCGGCACTCTGCACGGCGCTGGCGTGCAACTGGCCGTCGTCACCAGCAAGACGCACGCGCTGGCCCGGCGCGGACTGAAGGGCTGCGGGCTCGACGGGTACTTCGGCGTCCTGATCGGCGCCGACGACGTATCGCAGCACAAGCCGCATCCGGCGCCGGTGCTGGCGGCCCTCGACCGCCTCTCGGCCGTCCGGGCCGACACGGTCTTCATCGGCGACTCGCCCCACGACATCGAGGCCGGGCGCGCCGCCGGGATTCGGACCGCTGCCGCCCTCTGGGGGCCGTTTCCGCGCGAGGTGCTGGCGCAGGCGTCGCCGCATCACTGGCTCGCCACGCCGGACTGCATCGCCGCTCTCGCGCGGTGACGCTGTTCCGTCCCGTTCAGTCATCTATGACTATCACGGGGATGGATCCTGTCGGCCAGTCCTGGGAGCCCTCAGCAGGGCCGAACTGGAAGGGCCAGCCGGCGTACGGCTGCCCGCGACCTACCTCGTACGCGAGCCGCGCATGGTACTGCTCCTGCGCGTTGAACTCGATGGCGAATCCCGACCTCTACGTACCCAAGTCCATCGGCTCTTCTTGCCCATACACCCGTCTCGCCGGGGGCCTGGCCTGTGACCGTTCCCTCCGTCGTGACGGTCGCCACCGCGGGGTCGTTCGATTCCCACGTGACCGATGCCACGGGCTCCCGGGTACCGTCGCCGTGGTGCAGCAACGCGGCAAGCTGTTCGGATTGTCCGACCTCCAGATCTACCGGGCCGACGGCTCCCGAGACCGTTTCCACAATCAGGCGCGGCGTCGGCGTCGACCGGGTCGGTGCGGTGGGACTCGATCCGCCGCACGCGGCGGAGAGGAAGGCAGTCGCCTGCAGCGCGCCCGTGACGATGGTTCGCAGCAGGCCCCTTGTCATCGCGGTTATCGCGCGGTCGACTTCATTCTCCTGCACCGCGGTGACGCGAGCAAGAACCCCGCCGGTGAGCGTGGGCCGGCGAAGCTCGTCCGGTTCGGCGCCACCACACTGCGACAACAGGAGCAAGAATCTCCCCGGTCGGCGCATCCGGGGTCGCGCTCCGTCTGCCCAACTTCGCTACCATTCCGGCCATGGACCCGCACTCGACGATGAATCCCACGCTTCCCCCCGGCTACGAGCCCTACGCCTACGAGGATCCGTTCGAGGACCACGTAGGGCCCCTGGGCTACAGGATCGACGGCAACACGATCTCGTTTGCGTTCCAGGCGGACGGCCGGCACGCCAACACCGGCGGCACGCTGCACGGCGGCATGCTGATGACCTTCGCCGACTTCGCACTGTGCCTGACCGCGGTATGGGACCAGCCGGGAGAGAAGTGCGTCACGGTGTCGTGCAACTGCGAGTTCGTGGCGGCCGGCGAGCCGGGGGCGCTGGTCGAGGCGGCCGGCGAGGTGGTGCGGCGGACGCGCTCGTTGACGTTCGTGCGCGGGCAGATCTTCACCGATGGTCGTGTGCTGCTGAACTACAGCGCCATCGTCAAGCGCATTCCCGGTGGCCGCGCCCCGGCCGCGGGCCGGGAATCTGCGCCGTAGAGACCGCGTTGGCGCAGACGGCGCCGAACGGCGACCTATAATCGCATCTGACCGCTCTGGAACTGGAGGAAATGAAGATGCATGATCGCAACGCTCTAGCCGGCGCCGTGGCGTGTGCGCTCGTCCTCGTCCTGGCCTGCGCCGTCTCTCCCGCGCTCGCCCAGCGCGGGGCGGTGGACGGCCAATGGCGCGCCCACGCCGCCGACGATGGCGCCACGAAGTACTCGGCCCTCGACCAGATCGACGCCGGCAACGTCGACCGGTTGCAGATCGCCTGGACGCGTCCGACCGTGGACCAGTCGATTCTCGACGTCGTCCCGAATCTGGGCTACAGCAACGCCAACCGCTCGACGCCGCTGATGGTCGACGGCATCGTCTACGCGCCGAACGCCGTCGGCCTGGTCGAGGCGTGGGATCCCGGGACCGGCGAGACGATCTGGGTGCAGCAGCCGTTCGAGGAGGGACCGGCCGGTTTCCGCGGCGCCGGGCACCGGGGCATCGCCTTCTGGACCGACGGAACCCAGCGGCGCATCATCGCGCACCGCGGCGAGTGGCTGTACGCGCTCGATCCGGCGACGGGCGAGCCGTATCCGGATTTCGGCGACAACGGGCGGGTCGATCTGAAGACCGGCCTCGCCGAGGGGGCGCGATACCGTTGGGGCGGCGCGCCGATCGTCGTCCGCGACGTCATCGTCATGGGCCAGTCCATGGGCGACACGTTCTACACCAAGGAGGACATCCGGGGCGACGTGCGCGCGTTCGACGTCCGCACCGGCGAGCTGCGCTGGCTGTTCCACACCATCCCGCAAGCGGGGGAGTTCGGGACCGACACGTGGGGCGACCGCTCGTGGGAGTACACCGGGCACGCCCCCGTCTGGTCGTTCTTCGCCGCCGACGAGGAGCTCGGCTACGTCTACATGCCGACGACCTCGTCGACCAACGACATGTACGGCGGGCACCGGCCGGGCGACAACCTCTTCACGCAGTCGATCGTCTGCGTGGACGCCGAAACGGGCGAGCGCATCTGGCACTATCAGCTCGTCCACCACGGCCTGTGGGACTACGACATTCCGTCCGCGCCGATCCTGGCCGATCTCACCGTGGACGGACGCGACATCAAGGCGGTGATCCAGATCACCAAGCAGGCGTTCGCGTTTGCGTTCGACCGGGTCACCGGCGAGCCGATCTGGCCGATCGAGGAACGGCCGGTGCCGCAGTCGGGCACGCCGGGCGAGGCGACCTCCCCGACGCAGCCGTTTCCGACGAAGCCCCCGGCGTTCGACCGCCAGGGGGCGACCATCGAGAACCTGATCGACTTCACGCCGGAGCTGCGCGAAGAGGCGTTGGAGATCGTCGAGCGCTACACCATCGGACCGATGTTCACCCCCCCGTCGGTGCGCGGCGACGGGCCCAACGGCAACCAGGGCACGATCCAGCTTCCCGGCTCGCAGGGGGGCGCGGACATCCAGGGGGCGGCGTTCGATCCGGAGACGGGTTACCTCTACGTTCCCTCGATCACCTCGCCGTTCGTCGCCGACATCATCGAGGGCAATCCCGACCGGACCAACCTCGCCTACATCAAGGGCACGCGGCAGTGGATCGGCGGCCCGCGCGGGCTGCCGCTCTTCAAGCCGCCCTACGGCCGCATCACCGCCTTCGACATGAACACCGGCGAAGAGGTATGGATGGCGCCGAACGGCTACGGGCCGACCGACCATCCGGCCATCGCGCACCTGAACCTTGGCCGCCTCGGGTCTCCCGGCCGCCCGGGACCGCTGCTGACGAAGACGCTGCTCTTCATCGGCGAGGGCTCGAACGTCGGCATCCAGGCGGGCGGGCGCGTGATGGACGGCATGCCGCTCAACATCGTGACCAACTACGGCGAGCCGTGGTTCCGCGCCTACGACAAGACGACCGGCGACGTCGTCTGGGAGATGGAGCTCGAGGCGGGGCAGACCGGCGTCCCGATGACCTACCTGCACGAGGGGAAGCAGTACGTCGTCGTGCCGATCGGGGGGCGCGAGGTGCCCGCGCAGTGGGTGGCGTTGAGCCTGCCGTAGCGCACGTTCGTCTGGTTCGGCTCTTCGGGATCACGTAGCACGACGCCGGCGGCACGCGGTGTGTCGCCGGCTCATTCGCCAGGGCCGCCTCCATGGTGACGAGACTCTATGTCGACAATTTCCGCTGCCTGGTCAACTTCGAGTTGAAGCTCGACGAGACCAACATTCTCCTCGGTCCCAACGGGAGCGGAAAGACATCGGTCCTGGATGCATTGCGCCGGCTCCAGGACCTTGTCGCGCGGGGAGCCAGAATCGAAGAGGTGTTTCCGACGAGCGATCTTTCGTTGATCCAGGATCGTGACATACAGCATATCGAGCTCGACGTAGAGGTCGACGGCGGCTCCTACCGCTATGCTCTGCGTATCCAACACGACCGACGTCGCCGAAGAATGCGGATTGGCGAAGAGACTCTCGATCACGACGAGAAGCCGATCTTCTCGTTCCGGGATGGCACCGCCCAGCTATACCACGACGACTATGCGAAGGGGCCTTCATATCCCTTCGACGGGACGCGTTCAGTCGTCGGGACCTTGATCGACATGCCTCTCCTCATGAGGCTGACCCGGTTCAGGCGGGCGATGGCGGATCTCGTCATCGCCAGTCCGTGTCCGCCCCTCTTCGAACCGGAGACCAGAACCGAAGACGAGTTTCTTCAACCATTGATGCAGAACTTCGTCGGCTGGTACCGTCACGCCGCCCAGGAGAGGATGCGCGGTATCGGGGCGGTGTTCGAGGCGCTCGGCGAGGCGCTTCCGGGCTTTGATTCCATCAGCTTGACAGAGTCGGGCGAAAACGCGCGGGCTCTGAAGGTGGACTTTCGCGGAGCGCCCGACGGGAGCCGTCTCGACCGCTTCGCATTCGATCAGCTCTCGGACGGCCAGAGAGCACTGATCGCATTGTATTGCCTGGTGTTTCTTTCGGATGGCGGACGTACGTCGTTGTTCCTCGACGAGCCCGACAACTACCTTGCGCTGCGCGAGATTCAGCCGTGGCTTGCCGTCGTTGCGGAGCATTGCGGAAGCACCCTGGAGCAGGCAATCGTCGTTTCTCATCATCCCGTCACGATCGACTACTTGGCGGGCGCGAAGGGCAGATGGTTCTACCGGGACGGAAACGGCCCGGTGCGGGTCAGCAACGAGCCGGAATGGGAGGACGATAGTATCTCGCTGTCTGAGACAGTCGCGCGGGGCTGGGACAGAAAGTGAGCGGAGTCAGCATCACCCTCCTCTGCGAAGACTCGCAGACGGATGCATTTGTCCGTCGGTTCCTGAAGCACCGCAACTTCCGCAGTCGGGACATCCGTACACTTCCCCTTCCCAGTGGGCGCCAGTCGGGGGAGCAATGGGTTCGAGAACGATATCCGAAGGAACTGCGAGCCATTCGCAGACGGCGGGGTGCCTACCTGATTGTCGTCACGGATGCGGATGCTCATTCGACGGAGACTCGACGGGTGCAATTGAACGCGGCGTGCGACGAGAAGCAGATTCCGAGAAGGAATGACCGTGATCCGGTGCTCGTGATCGTACCGCGGAGGAACATCGAGACGTGGCTGGAATATCTCGGCGGAACAGCGGTCGACGAGAACACGACGTACCCGAAGTTGAAGCGCGAGGGAGACTGCGTCACTCAGGCAAACACGCTGTTCACGATGTGCCACGAGGATCAGAGACTCGACGAAGCTGCTCCGCCGTCGTTGCGAGAGTCGTGCGACGAGTACCGCAGGCTTCGGCGGTAGCCCTCCCTCAGGCGCGGTCACGGAACGGCAATTGTGAATCCGTACCGGCGACGCCGCGTTCCAGGGCGAGGAGCTTCTCCTTGACCGGCAGTCCGCCGCCATAGCCGGTGAGCGTACCGTCGGCCCCGATCACGCGGTGGCACGGCACGACGATGGCGAGCGGGTTTCTCCCGTTGGCGGCACCTACCGCGCGTGATGCCGTGGGCTTGCCGATGCGATGGGCGAGCTCGCCGTAGGAGATCGTCTCCCCGTAGGGGATGCGGCCGAGCTCCTCCCACACCCGGCGCTGGAACACCGTGCCGTTGGGGGCCAGAGGCAGATCGAAGTCGCGACGCGTCCCTTCGAAGTACTCCGAGAGCTGGCCCCTCGCCGCACGTAGGGCCGAGGGCAGCGTTCGCCGCGTCCTTTGCCACGTCGTTTTGGGCTCGCGTGCCGCGGCGTTGGGCAGGTCGACGCGTTCGAGGTGTCTCTCGTCGCCCACGAGGCGCAGGGTGCCGATGGGCGTGTCGAAGTCATGGTAGGACGTGTCCATCTCAGCCTCCCTGGGGGCGCCGCGCGCCGTTCTGCCACAGCAGCATCGCCGCGTAGGCCCGCCACGGGCGCCAGTTCGCGGCCATCGCCCGCAGTTCCCTTGGGGTGACCGGTGAGCCGGGTGCGACGGCCTTGCGCAGGCCCAGATCGCCGGCGGGGAAGGCGTCGGGATCGCGCAGCGCCCGCATGGCGATGTACTCCGCGGTCCACGGGCCGATGCCGGGAATGGCGGTCAGTCGCTCCCGTTGCATGTCTGGGTCGGCGGTCGAATCGAGGTCGAGCGACCCGGCCGCGACGGTGGCGGCCAGCGTGCAGAGCGCCGCGGCGCGTGCCGCGGGCACCCCGATGGCGCGCAGGTCGAACCCGGCCACCGCGTCAGGCGGCGGAAACGTCCGCGCGAGGCCGGACCCGCGCAGATGGTCCGGCAGTGTCTCTCCCAGCGCTTCCACGAGCCGTCCGGCCAGGGTCGTCGCACCCTTGACCGTGACCTGCTGGCCGAGCACCGCGCGCACGGCCAGCTCGAAGCCGTCCCAGGCGCCGGGGACACGGATGCCCGGCAGCGCTTCGAGACGGCCGGCCAGTGCCGGGGCGCACGCGAGGCGCGGACCGAACGACAACGGATCCGCGTCCAGATCGAAGAGACGACGCAGCCGGGCCGCCACCTCCAGCAGGACGCGCGCATCCGGGTGGCAAACCTCCGCATCCAGGTATCCGGGGCCGCCGGCCTCGACGCGCAGGATGCCGGGATCCGCCGCTCGCGGCACTCGCGACCCCTTGCGCCCGCCGTCGCCGAGCCCCGCGCCCGCCAGACGAAAGGCGCGCCGGTAGACGCCCCGTACCGAGTCGACGGCCTCGACGCCGGGCATCGCCCGCGGCGCGAGAAAGCCGAGCAACGCCGCCGCGTCGTACGGCGCGCGGTAGCTCAGACGGAGGCGCAACGCACCGTTCGGCTGCTCGGCGACCGCCTGCGCGCGACGACGCTGCCGGCGTAGCTCCCGCGGCGGGCGGCCGTAGGTGCGCCGCAGCAGGTCGTTGAAGCGGCGGACGCTGCCGAACCCGGCTACCTGCGCCACGTCGGCGAACGGCAGGTCGGTGGCGTCGATGAGGCGCTTGGCGCGGTGCAGGCGGCACGTCGACGCCACCTGCAGCGGTGAGGCGCCGACGTGGCGATCGAACAGCCGGCGCAGATGCCGCGCGCCGACTCCGAGCCGTCGCGCGAGCCTGTCCGCGCCGCCGTCGTCGAGCGCCCCGTCGCCTATCAGCCGCAGGGCGCGCCGCACGGTGGCCGGGGATCCGGACCACGCCGCCGTCCCGGGCGCGGTCTCGGGGCGGCAGCGCAGACAGGGACGAAAGCCGGCCTGACCGGCTGCCGCGGCAGAGGGGTAGAAGCGCACGTTCGCGGCTTTCGGCGGCTGGACCGGGCAGATCGGCCGGCAGTAGATGCCGGTGGTCACGACGCCGATGAAGAAGCGGCCGTCGAACCGTGCGTCGCGCGACAGGCGGGCCCGCTCGCACAGGTCGGTGTCCAGCATCACCCGCACTATAGCGCCGCGGCGGGTGGCGCACTGGCCGCTTCCGGACCCGATGTGGTCGCCGATCAGGTGTTGCGTGGCGAGCCTGGCCGGGATGCCTGACCGGCGGTCCGGGTCAGACCGTCGCGCCCGGGCGGGGCTTGCTGCGCAGAAGGGCGCGGATCTCGCCGGCTCGCGCCTCCGCGTCAGCCTCTCCGAGATCCATGAGCCGGATCAGATACTCCGGCTGGAAAGTGAGCAGGCTCAGCAGATCCGGCGACTGGACCTCGCGCGATCCGAGTCCGCGGACCAGATGCCGAAAGACGCGCGGCAGTTGCGCCTCGTATTCCGCGGAGAGTCGGGAGATGTCGACCGACGGACGGATCACGAGGAGCTTGATCGGCCGCAGGCCGCGCCGCTTTTCGGGCGGCACGTCGCGGAGCAGCCGGTTGATCCGTTCCAGCTCCAGCGCGTCGCGATCGAGGTCGTCGAGGAAGACGGCATCGAGGAGCTGGCCGGCAATCTGCATGGGAGGAGGGTGGCGCCGCTTGTCCGTGTCGTCGAAGTTCCCGTCCGCCGCGTAGCGTGTCGAGATGGCCAGGATGCGGCTCGCGCCGAGATGCAGCGCGGGAGAGAAGGGCGCCGTAAGGCGGATGCCGCCGTCGCCGTGCCAGCCGTCCGGCAGGCGCACGGCGGGGAAGAACAACGGCAATGCCGACGATGCGAGCACGTGGTCGAGGGTCAGAGCCGTGTTGCGGCTGCGCCGATCCGGGCGTTCCCATTCGCGAAGATCGCGCCCCTGGGTCCAGACAACGGATTGACCCGTGCCGTAGTGGCTGGTCAGGAGAGCCAGTGCCCAGAGGCGTCCTTCGGCGATGTTGTCGGCGATGCCGCCGATTGCATCGTCGCGCGCGTCGAAGACGTCAGCCAGCGTCTCGCGCAACGGCGAGGTGTCGACGAGGCCCTGGACCGCCGGCGCCAGCGAGGTGCCGCCGGCGATCAACCTGAGTCCCCAGCGCGCCACGAGGGCGCCGAGCGAGGGTCCGTCGGTGCGGAAGACCCGATCGGACGTCATGTGGCTCCACATCTCGCCCAGTCGATCGACGGCTGCCGCCTGCGTGCCTCGGTAGGATGCGAGAAACGCGGCATTGATCGCGCCGGCCGAGACGCCGGTCACGATGGGAAAGTGTGCGTCGGGAATGTGCTTCGCGACCCAGCGCAGGAACCCCACCTGGTAGGCGGCGCGCGCGCCGCCGCCGGGAAGCAGGATGGCCAGATCGTCGGCGCCGTGGGGGCGTTGTTTGCCTGGTCGGGAGGTGGGCACGATGTGCGTATAGTGTCTCACGATGGCGACAACGGACGAGCGGCAGTCCCTCGAGCTCCGCGGGGCGATTGATCGGCTGCTGGACGGGGTGTCGTTCGCCGATCTGCGGCGGTCGTCGGATCGGCTCACTGCGGCGTATCGCGACGCAGGAGCGGGGCGCGCCTCTCCGATAACGTCTGCGAACGATCGGCTGGCGTACCTGGCGGCGAGGCTGCCGTCGACGTTCGAAGCCACCCGGGCGGTTCTCGCCGAGCTGAGGCATCGGGCGCCGGAACTGAGAGCGGAGAGCCTGTTGGAGCTCGGGGCGGGGCCGGCGCCCGGACTCTGGGCCGCCGGCGAGCATTTTCCCGAACTGTCGCAGGCCACGCATGTCGAGATGGACGCCGGCATGGCCGAGTTGGGCCAGCGGCTGCTGGAGGCTCCCCACTTTGGGGCACACGTCGAATCGACGTGGTCGGTACATGAGTTCGCACGTGCACGCGAACTCGGGGAGCACGACCTGGTGCTTGCCGGCTACGTGCTGGGCGAGCTGTCCGAGTCGGCCCGCGACGAACTCGTCGATATGGCCTGGGACGTCACCACCGGCGGGCTGGTCATTGTCGAGCCGGGTACGCCGGCTGGCGCGGCACGTGTGATTCGGGCGCGGGCGCGCCTCATCGAGCAGGGCGCTACCGTGGCCGCGCCGTGCCCGCACGCATCGGACTGCCCGCTTCCGTACGGGGACTGGTGTCACTTCGGCGTACGCGTCAGTAGATCCAGTGTGCAGCGGCGGCTCAAGAGTGGGTCGCTGGCTTACGAGGACGAGAAGTACTCCTACGTGGCGGTGGTCCGCGGCGACGCCGTTCCGTGCGCCGCGAGAGTCCTGCGCCGGCCGGTCATCGAGCCGCGCCGCGTGTCGCTCCGGCTCTGCGCCCGCGAGGGGCTCCGCCGGGAACTGGTGACGCGCCGCGAGGGCGATCGGTACCGCGCCGCGCGCAAGAGCCGGTGGGGTGACGGCTGGCAGCCGAACGCCGCGGAGACCGAAAATCGCACAGGACCACGCCCCGCGGAGCGGCGGCGCTCCATGTGATTCCGCGGGAGGGTGTCTGATGCAGACGATGCGTCTTGCGCAGGGCCGGATGGTCCTGGCGCCCGACGGTTCGCAGATTCACGAGCTGGTAGCCGTCGCGAGAGGCAGCATGGTGCATTGCATGCTGCCGAAGGGCGCCGTCTCCATGGCGGTCGCCCACACCACGGTCGAGGAGGCGTGGTACTTCCTGGCCGGGACGGGTCAGGTCTGGCGCAAGAAGGACGGAGTTGAATCGGTGGTCGACGTCGAGCCGGCCGTTGCCCTGACCATCGAGTGCGGGACGCACTTCCAGTTCCGCAACACCGGCGACGAAGACCTCTGCTTCGTCATCGTGACCATGCCGCCGTGGCCGGGCGCCGAGGAGGCCCGGCGGGTAACGGACCGTTGGCTCGTTACCTGAGCACCCGGATGCGGTGCGCCTCGCTGTCGCCCACGTACAGGGCGCCGGCCTCGTCCACCCAGATCCCGTGCGGCCGGTTCATTCGGCACCGCCGCGGCTCCGGTTCCGGTCCATCCCCGCGCTCGCCGGTTCCGAGGGCCGTCGAGATGACACCGGTCGCGATGTTGATGCGCCGGATCACGTGGTTCTCGGTGTCGGCGACGTAGAGGGTGCCGCCGGCGGCGTAGGCGAGCCCCTTGGGGCCGGCCAGCGTCGCCTCGCGGGCCGCGCCGCCGTCGCCGGTGTAGCCCTGTTCGCCGGTGCCCGCCACGTGGTGGATCGTCTCGTTCTCGAGGTCGATGCGGTAGATGGCGTTGCCTTCGCGCAGCGCGAGGTAGAGGTTGCCGTCCGGGTCGAGGGCCATCGCCCGCGGTCCGTTCAGTGGCGTGCCGGCCAGCGGCGCCCCGTCGGGAGTGGGCTCGCGCTCGCCGGTGCCCGCGAAGGTCTCGATCAGCCCGGTCTCCAGGTCGACGCGCCGCATCCGGTGGTTGCCGATGTCGCAGATCAGCAGGCGCCCGTCCGGAGCGAACACGATGCTGTGCGGGGCGCGAAGCTGCGCCTCGGCGGCGGACCCGCCGTCGCCGGAGAACCCGGCCTCGCCCGTGCCCGCCACGGTCGAGATGATCCCGGTCCGCATGTCGACCTTGCGGACCACGTGGTTGTCGCGCTCGACGATGTAGAGATCCCCGCGTCCGTCGAACTGGATCTCGTGCGGCATGTTGAGCATGGCCTCGGTCGCGGGCCCGCCGTCGCCGCCGTAGCCCCGCTCGCCGTTGCCGACAATCGTGGTCGTCGTTCCCGTCGCGAGGTTCAGCCGCCGGATGCGCTGGTTGTCGAGGTCGCAGAAGTAGAGCGCGCCGTCCGGCCCGATTACGACCCCGTAAGGGTTGTTGACCTGCATGTCCGACAGGCCCGGCATGCCGTCGCCGATGATCGTCGACACTGCGCCGAAGACCTGGAAGGTCTGCTCGAGCGTCATCGCGATCCCGGCGTTCGCGTCGCGCACCTCGGTGCGCACCAGGTACCGTCCGAGCGGGTCGGCATCCGTGATGTCGATCCCGGCGTAGCCGACCGACAGGCCGATGATCCCTTCCGCCGGAGTCGGTTTCCCCCGCCACAGCTCGAGCCCGGGGGTGCGGAAGAGGGGCGTCCCGTCCGGCCGCAGGACCTCCAGATCGAACGTCGCGTCGCACACGCCGAGGCGGTTCTCGGCGCAGCCGGTAAAGAAGATGAACGGAGCGAGTGGCCGGCCGCGGCGGCCGACCCGCGTGGTCCGGATGGAGACCCCCGGGGTCCGCTGCACCCAGTTGTCGAGGAACTCGTCCGGCCGGTCCGACAGCACCAGCATGGCGCCGAAATTGTCCCGGAGCTTGCGCCAGGAATCCTCGGGCATCGGCTCGCCGTCGGTGCGCCACTGACCCGCCGCGGGCGCGGCGAGCGCGACGACCAGACCGGCGGCCACGATCAGCGAAGGCGGAGTGCGCACGTCGGTATTCCTCGCTTCCGTCAGAAGGTCGCGATCGGGTTGAGAGGCGACCCCATGCCTTTTTCGATGCGGAGCGGCGCGGCCACGAAGAGGAACTCGTAGCGGCCGAGCTCGCGCGCGGTCGCGGCGAGGTCGTCGAAGTCCAGGTTATCGAAGATCCCGACGCCGAGCGCGACCAGCGCCAGCCGGTGGATCGGCAGCCGGACGTCGTCGGAGTACTCGTGCGGGAAGGCGTCGTTCCACATGTCGTGGCCGATGAACGACACGCCCCGCTCCTTCATGAAGTAGGCGACGTCCGAGTGGTAGCCGGCCACGCCCTCCTCGGAGGGGTTCCAGGGGCCGAGCGCGGCGCGCCGCTTCCAGCGGCCGGTGTGGAGCAGGATGACGTCGCCCGGCTCCACCCGCACGTCCTGGATGCGCTCCAGCTCTTCGAGGTCCGCGGCGCGGATTGCGGTGCCCGGCTCCACCCAGCCCTGTCCGGCGTCGTTGCCCGGCAGCAGCGTCGCATCGAACAGAATGCCGCGCGTGAAGATGCCCTCGCGGAGCGCGTGGATGCTCCCTTGCGGACAGCCGTCCGCGGCCACTACCTGCTCGGCCGTCACCCCGTTATAGCCCTTCCCCTCGAACATCACATGACAGGCGATCGAGTCGAGGTGGCTGTGGATGACGCCGTGGTAGGTGCCGGTGTACTGGTAGCGGTCGGACGCGCCGGTCTCGCTGACGTTGACGACCTGCCGGTCGAGGTACCACTGTCCTTCGAGCGTCTGCGCCTGGATGATGTCGTGGGCCAGCGACACGCTGCGGCCCTCGGTGACCAGCGCGGCGGCCGCCTTCCGCTTGGCCGGCGTGATCAGGTTGGCGGCGCCCAGCTCGTCGTCGGCGCCCCAGCGGCCCCAGTTGGACAGTTCCTCCATGGCCTGGAGGAATTCCGCCTCGGTGGTCATCGCCGGACGCGACTGGGCGTCGACGGCGACAGTGGCCGCGCCTGCCAGCAGGGCCGCCGCGATGACAAGAGCGCCGCGACGCCGCAGAGCGACTGTGAGCATGGTGCCTCCTTTGCCGGACCGGGCCGGATCGAGGCAGTTTACTCCGTCGGGCCGCTGCGGCCCATCCGTGCGCCCGGTCGCGTCGGGCGCTACCGGGCCGGGACGTCGCCTTCCTGGACGCGCGCCCCGCGCAGCAGGTTCTCCATCCCGTAGTTGCCCTCGTGACAGGCGTACTCGTACATCGGGCCGGGAAAGCGGCGCATCGGAATCGAGGCGGTCCAGGGGCGCGTGTAGGTGTCGGGGTCGTCCACGGTGTAGTGGTGCTCGATGGTGTCGGCGTCCACCCGCGTGAAGCGCTCCACCAGCTTCATGCCGCCGCTCGTGCCGGGGCAGCAGTTGAACGAGTTGGTGTAGATCTCGTCGCGGAAGTTCGTGGTCTCGACGACCAGCGTGTCGCCCTCCCAGCGCCCGCGAGTGTCGCCCATCCAGAGGCGGATCCGCTCGTCGACCGGCGGGCGGTCGTCGAGCGGGATGATGCGCGGTTCGTGGATCATCTCCTGCAGCATCACCACGTAGCCCGGAACCTGCAGGACCAGGAAGTGGTTGTTGTAGCCGCCCGGCCGCTTGGGCGCCCCGCGGGTGACGCAGCGCTCCGCCATGGCGCGGTCGGTCCAGGAATCGGCGCCGCGGGTCCAGCCGGCGCGTATTTCGCCGGCCTCCGTCCGGGGCGGCAGGCGTCCGTCCGGCGGGTCGATGATCAGCGACGTTCGCTCGAGCGCCGTCCCGCGCTCCCACCAGAAGTCGTTGTAGGTGCCGGGGTCTCCCGGCGGCGGCGGGCGGTCGTTGCGGCCGACGTTCGCGGCGTCGATCTCGGCGACCTCCTCGGCGGTGTAGACGGCCCGCTCCGCCACGTCCGGCGGCCGTTCGAGCGGCGTGGTGGTGGAGTTGGTCCACAGGCCCTGCAGGTCCGGCCGGCCGTCCGGGGTGCGCGGCGCGGTCCAGCCGTCCTGGGCGAATGCCGCGCCGGGCATGAGGAGCATCGCCGTCAGGGTGGCGAGCAAGGGAAAGTTGATCGCTGTTGTTCTCGTCATGAGCAGGAGGATACCAGTCATCCAATGGTTCTTCCCGTAG
Source organism: Vicinamibacterales bacterium (assembly GCA_965222905.1). Classification (GTDB taxonomy): domain Bacteria; phylum Acidobacteriota; class Vicinamibacteria; order Vicinamibacterales; family UBA8438; genus WTFV01. Next base: position 4,064,596 of record OZ244976.1, read on the forward strand.
AGCGGCCACGGCTCAATCGCCAGCGAGAATGGCGACGTCCGGCTGCCGTTCGAGAATCTGCCGGCAAACGTGCCACCTGACCGCCAAGGCGGTCACACGTACTTCGTGACTTGCTTGAGAGGCGGATCGCAGATCGATCTCCTCGGTGGCTGTCAGATGTTCCTTCATGTCGAGGTAGTGGTCGGCAAGCTTTGTGGTGAGTCGACGCACATTGTCGCGATCCACTCTATTCGCGAACTCGCGCAGCCAGTAGACCTCGTTGGCAAGCGGGGTCAGGTGTTTCTCCAGTAGTTCCTCGCGGTTGCTCGAGATCGCATTGTCGAGACACCGGACAACCAGGTCGTCGATCCTCCGATTCAAAGTTGCAAGATAGTCTATCGGTACCCGGTCGAGTTCTCCTCGGCATCCTTCGGTGTGCCGGTGCTGTCGGCGCGTTCAATATAACGCTTTATCTCATAGTCCAGCAGAGGTTCCGTCGCAGATTCGAAATAGAGCGTTTCCAGAACGAGCTTCTTTCCGAATTCTCGGGTAAGGACACTGCGCTAAACTAGTTTGCCATCTTCTGGGTTGCTGGTCATACTGGAGGTATGAAGCGAGACATCGAGCTGGAAGCGACCCTGGTTGCGAAGTATGCCGTGGTCGCGCCCGTGTTGGACGAGCGCAGTCGCCGCCGGTGGGCGGCGGCCGAGTCGCTCGCCATCGGCTACGGCGGCGACGCGGTGGTTTCGTCGGCCACCGGTGTGGCTCGGGAGACGATTCGCAAGGGGCGCCGGGAGATTGCCCGCGACGAGGCGCCGACGGACCGCATTCGACGCCCTGGCGGCGGACGGCCCCGCATCCAGCAGGATCAACCCGGCATCCAGGCCGCGCTCCAAGCGCTGGTGGATCCGCTCACGCGCGGCGACCCGACCTCGCCGCTGCGCTGGACGTGCAAGAGTCGCGCGAAGCTGGCGGCGGCGCTGACCGAGCAGGGGTGGCGGGTGAGTTCGACCACTGTGGGCCGGCTGCTGCACCGCCTGGGCTACCGGCTGCAATCGCCGCGCAAACGGCAGGAAGGCGCCACGCATCCGGACCGCAACGCGCAGTTCGAGCACATCAACCAGACCGCGGACGAGCATCTGACCGCCGGCCAGCCGGTGATCTCGGTCGACACGAAGAAGAAGGAGCTGGTCGGGAACTTCAAGAACGGCGGGCGGGAATGGCAGCCGAAGGGCACGCCGCCGGCGGTGCTGGTGCATGATTTCCCGACCGACGCCGAGGGCAAGGCGATTCCGTACGGCGTCTACGACATGGCGCGCAACGAAGCCTGGGTGAGCGTGGGCTGGGACCACGACACACCGGCGTTCGCGGTGGCGTCGATTCGACACTGGTGGCATCAGATGGGTTGCGGCGCCTACCCCGAGGCCACGACCCTGTTCATCACGGCCGATGCGGGCGGGAGCAACGGGTATCGGTTGCGCGCCTGGAAGCATGAGCTTCAACAGTTGGCCGACGAGACCGGACTGACCATCGAGGTGAGTCATTTTCCACCCGGCACCAGCAAGTGGAACAAGATCGAGCACCGGCTCTTCTGTCACATCACGGCGAACTGGCGGCACCCCGCTGACGACGTACGAGACCATCGTCGACCGCATCGGGAACGTCCGGACAGCCACCGGGCTCCGGGTCCGGGCCGAACTCGACGCCGGGGAGTATCCGACGGGCGTTACGGTGACCAAGGAACAGATGGACGCACTCGCGCTGGTCCCCGATGCGTTTCACGGGGAATGGAATTACAAACTGTTACCCCGATCAAGTTGAAGACTTTATATCGATCACTGTCCTAAGTCCGCCGAACGCTTCCTCCAAGAATGACGTCGGATAGCCATATCTGACGCCGTCAAGTTGAACAATCAGTTGATCTCTGGCCTTCAGAGCGCGCTCGAAGGCAGGTTTGAGGTGATCTTCCCGGAATTCTTCGCCCGATCCCTCACCCTGATCGCGATAGCGTGGACCCGGTACGCGCGTAAACTCCTTTGCGATGTTGATGGTGATCATTGTCCACGCTCGTTCTGGCCGGCACGCCAGTCGCGACGGTCGTCTCCACGTCGGTTCCGTGCGTGATGCTGCACCCTGTTTTGGATTGCTTCGCCGACGCCGGTCGAGCCATCGCGCACTTATCTTCTGTGCTACGGCAAACTCATGCGTAGACCACAAGCGCTTCATGGTCGGCCGGCGTCGGCGTCAGTCAGTCCCTTCCGTCGATCAGTAGCCTTCCAGCACCGGGAACCGCTCGTCGTCCGGCTGCGGCTGCACGCCGAGCGCGTTCAGCGCCATCGAGACCATTCGGTAGCGCGCCGCGGTCAGGGCGATGCTCATCATCTGGTGCGTGTCGTAGCGCGACGACAGGTCCGCCCAGGTCTCGTCGGAGATCATCGAGTCGCGGAACATCTCGTTGGCGGCGTCGATGAGCGCCAGATCGTTGGCGTTCCAGTCCGACTGGTCGCGGCCCTGCGCGATCCAGACCGGATCGAGGCCGTGGTCGCGGGCGCGGCCGACGCTGCCGACGTGCTTCGCCCACTCGTAGACCGCGCCGGCGTTCCAGCCCATGCGCAGGATGAGCAGCTCCCGGTCGTGCGGCGTCAGCCGCGAACGCTCCGGGTCGAGCACGTAGCGCGGGTTCAGGTTGCGCACCTCGACCATCGCCGGGTGCTGCAGGAACGTGCGCGAGACTCTCAGCCCGTCCCCCTCGACCGGCTCGATGCGCGGCGTCGTCAGCGGCGGCTCCTGGTCCGGGACCACGACGCGGTAGCCGACGTCGTCGACCGGCATCAGGGCCTCGGCCGGGATGCCGGCGTCCGGCTGAATCCCGAGCGAGTTGAAGAGGATGGCGTTGGTGGTGGTAGCGCCGACGGTCATCACCGCGTCGACCAGGTTGTGGGGGTCGTAGCGCTCCGCGAGCGCCTCCCACGTCCGGTCGGTGACCGCCGAATGGCGGAACATCTGGTCCGCGAACCCGAGAAGGATCGCCTCGAAGGGATCCCAGTCGTCCCCCGGACCGTTGGCGATCAGCATCACCTCTTCCGCGCTCAGGCCCGCCTCGGCCGCCCGGCTCGCGTGGGCCGCCCAGATGTTGGCGCTCTGGGTGAGCCACGCGGTGCGCAGGATCAGGATGGCGCGATGGCGCGGCGAGAGGGTCGTATCGTTGGCGACATAGTTCGTGAACGGCAGCACCCGGTCGGCCAGGGCGGGCACCCGGGCCAGGGTGCGCACCACGTTCGCGGAGTGCCCGTCGGCCGTGTACTGCTCGACGTGCGCGCGCTGGTCGGCGGTCCAGTCCGCTTCCGGAAGCGGCGCGACCCGCGCGTCGGCGAGGCGGACGGCCGGCACGACGGTGCCCGGCGCCTCGGTGATGGCGCGGGCGGGCTCGATGCGCAGCAGGGCGCCGTTGTCCTCCTCGGTCAGGACGTACAGGTAGCCGTCCGGTCCCTGCTGCACGTCGCGCACCCGCTGCTTCAGCTCCATCAGCAGCCACTCGCGCCGGATCTCCTGTCCCAGCCGATTGAAGACGATCCGCTCGAGGTGCCCGGTGTGCTGCATCCGGCCCACCATCATGGAGCCGACGAAGAGGTTGCCGCGCCAGGTGGGAAAATGCTCGCCGTCGTAGAAGGTGAGGCCCGAAGGCGCGATCGACGGCCACCACATGACGTGCGGTCCCGTGAAGTCGGGCAGCCAGGGGGTCTGGGTGATCGGCCGGCCGCCGTAGGTCCGGCTGTAGGACGCGATGGGCCAGCCGTAGTTCGAGCCGGGCTGGATGATGTTGGCTTCGTCGCCGCCCTGCACGCCGTGCTCGGTCGCCCACAGCTCGCCGGTGTCGGGATGGAAGGCCAGGCCTATCTGGTTCCGGTGGCCCATCGTCCAGATCTCCGGGTGGTAGTCGGGGTCGCCGGCGAAGGGATTGTCGTCGGGGGCCGTGCCGTCGTCGTTCAGGCGCAGCAGCTTGCCGAAGTGGGTGCGCCCATCCTGGGCGTACTCCCCCGTGCCGGCGAACTCGAACGCGCCGCCGACGGTCATGAACAGCTTGTTCTCGGGGCCCCAGTTCAGCCGCGAGGCGGCGATGCCGCCTCCCCAGCCGTCGGCGACGAAGATGTCGCGCACCTCGGTCAGCGCCCCCGCCCCGACGTCCAGGCGTCCCCGAGCCAGCGCCACGGTGGCGCCCTGCCGCCCGTCGCGCTCCTCCGCCTTCGAGTAGGTGAGATAGACCAGGGTGTCGTCCTCGGGATGGACCACCACGTCCATCAGCCCCGCGAGCCGGACGCCGGCGAAGACCTCCGGCACGCCCGGGATGTCCCCGTCGAGGAGCTGCCCGTTGCGGATGACCCGCAACGTGCCGCGGTCGCGCTCCGTCACCAGGATGTCGCCGTTGCGGCGGAACGCCATCCCCCACGGGTGGTCGAGCCCGGTCACGATCGGCACCACGCGGATGCGCGGCTGCTCAGCCGTGTAGAGCACCACCGGCCGGTCCGGCGGCGGCAGGGCGGGCACGCCCCGGAGCGCGGAGGCGCCGGTGCGGTTCTGGGCCCCGACCGCGGTCTGGAGCAGCGTGGCGCAGGCGATGACGGCAGCGGCGGCGAGCGCGGTGCGGAACGGCGTCGTGCGGGTCATGGATTCCTCCCCCGTGGCGTGGGGACAACTCTACCGGAAACGGGCGGGGAGAGTTTCAGCCGATCGGTTCCTGCCGCCAATGACGCCCGCTGCATGGAAGCCGTAGCGAGTTCCGCGCGAGCCCGTCGCAACGCTCTGACACGCGAAAGAGACACAATCCCAGCCTCGTGATCAAGACTCGTCCCGATGCGCGTCATAGTAGGCGCGCAGGATCGCGTTGATGCGGCTCTGGTACCCCTTGCCCTGGCTCTTCAGCCACGCAAGCACGTCGGTGTCGAGGCGAATCGTCAGTTGCTGCTTGCGGGGCGGAACCACGACCCGCGCCTTCCGGAAGAACTCGGCGTCCAGCTCCGGAATATCGGAGTAGTCGATGTCTTCGTCTCGCAAGGCGTCGACGCGCTTCAAGTCGCTCCCGATAGCGTCTGGCTTCACGGCTGTTCGCCTTTCTCATGGAGATCACCCGCGTGCGCCCGCCGCGCGGCGTGTGGGCGACGACCACCGTACGGCCTCTCAGCAGTCCGAGCGTGATGAACCTGGGCTCTCCGTAGTCTCGGCGCGTATCCTCGGACGTCACGCAGGAGCCGGCGAAGACCGCCTCGGCGTCGTGGAAGCTGAGGCCGTGTCTGGCCAGGTTCTCTCGGCTCTTGTTTTCGTCCCACTCGTAGTCTGCCATCCATGCGTTTGTAGCTACGAGTGTAGCTTCGGGGGGAGGGCATGGGTCAAGTGACCGATTCCATGGCGCTGCCTCGGGACGCATGGCGTCACGGTCTCACGACACTGCTCGGCACCTGCCATCCTGATTCCTGGGATCCCACACGATGAGGTCGAGGCTGAGATACCGGATGCGGGGCCGTTCGTCAGGGTTCTTCCGGTGGTTCGGTTTCGCGCCACAGATCCAGGAACTGACGGGGCGAGACGACCAGGATGCCTTGGCGCCGACCGGTGGGGAAGTCCCTGAGATTGCCGGTCACAAGACATCGCGCGTGACCGGCTGGCCCAACGGCCAGGAACGGCTCATCGTCCGCGTCCGGCAGGCGATCGGTCAGCGGATGGGGCATGACCAGGACACCGTCGGCCTCGACCACGAGCGTCGTCGGATAGGATCGATGGAGTGACCTGGGGCGAGTTGATCCGCCGCCTGAAGGCCGCCGGCTACGTCGAGCAGCGAACGGGAAAGGGGAGCCACCGACAGTTCGTTCATTCGGCGACCGGGAAGGTGATCACCGTGTCCGTTCACACGAAGAAAGAGGTCGGTACGGGCCTCGCACACCGCATCTTGAAGGAGGCGGGATTGTGACGATGCACTACCCGGTGATCGTGGAGCACGAGAGCAACGGTACGTTCAGCGCGTGGGTGGCGGGTCTGCCTGGGGTCTATGCCGCGGCGGACACCGCGGCGGCGGCGAAGCGGGCCATCCGCTCGGCCTTGATTGCGCATCTCGACAAGCTGGAGACATCTGGGGGCGATCTGACGCCGCGTGCCGACGTGGTGCTGCTTCGTTACGACACCGGGGCCCGCACCCGTCGCGAGAGTCTGCGCTACGTGGAGATGGGCGAGTTGCGGGAGCCGCCGTCGCCGCGCTCGTGATCAAGAAGTTGCGCTACGCCATGACCGCCAAGGAAACCGCTCGCGCCGTTCTGGACCGGCTACCCGGGTTGCCACGGACCTTCGTCGCAGATGGGCGCTCGGACAACCCGGGCAGACGCCCCGAGTGGACCGTCAACGCATGGCGGACCTCGTCAAGCACGCCGGTACTTGCCCGAACCTCTTGACGACGGCTGATGAGCTTCGCAAGGAGCGCTGGCAAAGGTGATCTGAACGCGCTGTGCGGCGGTGTGGTGCCGCGGCTGAACACGATTCTCGTCGTGTCAGCCGCTCACCGCCGTGTCATCACGCGTCGATCTCGTGCATCGGCGACGTGCTGTTCCCGAAGCGGTCGATCGGCACCCCAATCCGCTGCAGCAGCGACAGGTGGAGGTTGGCCAGATCGGTCGGTTCCGCGAAGTCGAGCGCCCGCCCGCTGTCGATGGTGCCCCCGCCGCGGCCGGCGAGCAGCGTCGGCAGGTCGTCCGGATCGTGCTCGTTGCCGTCGCCGAGGATTGCCCCGTAGACGATCATGCTGTTGTCGAGCAGCGTCCTGCCGTCCGGTTCCTCGATGGCCTTGAGGCGGCCGAGTAGATAGGCCACCTGCTCGTGGTGCCAACGGATGACCTCGGAGTACATCCGCTGCTTCTCCTCGGGGGAGCTCCACGAGGTGACGCCGTCGTCGTCCTCGGTCTTGCCCGACGCGTTCTTGTAGTGCGACAGCGCGTGCCACGTGCCCTGCACGCCCGGAATGAAGTTGAAGTAGCGGTTCGACTGCCCGTGGTCGAGCATGAAGGTCACCACGCGCGTCGCGTCGGACTGGAAGGCGGCGACCATCAGGTCCATCATCAGGCGGACGTACTCCCCGTGGTCGGACGGGATGCCCGGCTCCGGCGCCATCAGGGTGTCGGTCAGCGCCTTGTCCTGGCCCATCCGGGTCGAACGCTGCTCCGAGAACTCGATCCGCCGCTCCAGGGCGCGGATCGACTCGAAGTACTCGTCCAGCCGCACCTGGTCGGTCCGGCTCGCGGTCCGGCGCAGGGCTCTTGCGTCTTCGAGGACCGCGTCCATCACCGAGCGGTTGCTCGCGCCGCCGGACGGGGGACGGAAAATGCGGTCGAAGACGGCGCGCGGCTCCACCTCGCGCGGCAGCGGCCGATCCGGGGCCGACCACGAGATGCTGTTGCGCGACAGCGAGTTGGAGAAGAAGCCCTCGCCCCTGGTCGACAGCTCCAGCGACGGCAGCAGCGTTTCCTGCCCGACGTGCCGCCCGGCGATCTGGTCCGCCGACACGCCGCCGGCGCTGACCGCCTGCCGGTCGTAGTCGAACCCGGTCAGCCAGGTCGGGGTGCCGCCGACGTGCCCGTTGCCAAGTGGTGTCCAGACGTTGCGCGGGATGATCAGCTCGGCCTTGAACGGCTCGAACGGGCGCATCCACTCGTTCAGCTTCAGCAACCGCCCGTCGGGTCCGGTCTCGGCCGGATGCCACGACCCGCGCGGGATCCCGTTCGGGAAGTAGAGATACGCCAGCCGCCGGGCGCTCGCCGCCGCGCCGTGCGCCGCCTGCGCGCCGCCGCCGAACGCGGAGACCGGGCGCATTATGTCGAGCAGTGGGAGGGCCATGGTGGCGCCGAGTCCGCGCAGAACCGTCCGCCGGGAGATGCGTCGTGTCGTCATCGGGTCAGTCCCTCTCGTAAACTAGAAGCAGGCGCATTGTTTTATGTCACACTTCCGAGCGTGCCAGTATCCAAGTTGTTACTGCTGCACGCGTCATCGAGAATCTCCTTGACGTCTGAATGCTTCAGTTGTCTGAGGGAGCCATCGTGTTCAGGAAACAGAAATGAGTCAGATAGCATGTGGCCGCATAGACTCCATTTCGGAGAACTGAGGCAATGTATATTGGCAATCCTGTGATCGTTGAAGTCCTGATTCGGAAATGGACATGAATCATCGTCCTCTTGCATTGCCAATCCCAAGCCCTGCTGTGCATGGGGCCTGAAATGCTTCGACGATTGGTCGTCGCGAAGATCATTGATCCTTAAACGTCTTTGTTCATCGGTGAGCCCACGAACGTATACTGAGATCCAGCCACCACGGTTGGTCTGTTGTGTCTCAATGTCATGAGTGGCGAACCACACAGCAGTATGAATGTTGGTAACGACATCAAGCCACGGAGTCTTTATCCCATAATGCTGAAGAACCGCCCCGATGTTACGTCGCCGCCATCGCGACTGGTGTCCGTTCGGCATGAGTTGCTTCGGCAGCTGGCCTATTACTGATTTGTAGGCGCGCCAGCGTCGTTTGCGTTCCGGAGGCGAACACTGCTCATCCGGACGCTTACGATCCCGAAAAAGCGAAGGAAACGAGTTCGGATAGTCCTTAACCGCGCCGCGGAAAAATATCCTTTGTCGGTTCCCGCTGCAAAATGCGACGAATGCCGCCAACACAATCGGATCGTCCATTTGCATGTGCTGGCCAGTCTTGTCCATCATGGCTATGTCTTTATAGTCGCTGTCATTGCAGAACTGCCGCATTATGCAACTCTTCGAATCCGGCAATAAGTTCATTCTCCCCTTCCCTTTAGCAGTTCGTTGGCCAGTTCCGTTGCGCTCTGGTTCGTCACACTGCGGAGTCGGTCTTGCAAGTTGTAGTGAGGACCTATCATGACGCCCATTGTTGAGAAATGCTGAAGAAACGATCCGAGAAGACTGACCCGAAGTTGAAAGCTATACCCAACAGCGCAGACGCCGCTTTGCGTCCTGAGAATAACCAAGTCGACGTGAAAGTCATGAATGCTGTCTTCGGATACAGTAATTCCAGAACGCCGTAAAACGAGCTCCGCTTCGGTCTTCAAGACATCGGGGTCGGGTGCGCAATTTCTGTCGCTATTGTCGACAGAAATAAAGGTAGTAACCCTGACCGCACGTACCGTGTCCAGGGCGCGCTCGTCGACGAACCGTTGGCCGAATGCCTTGGTACTCGAGAACCCCACGAGCAGCACAGCCATCATTGTCGGAACCGCCTTGACCGTGATTTTCATATCTCTATTCCCTATTGTTTCTTGTACTGGAACGGATAGCTGGCGACGATCTCCTTCACCAGCGTCTGGAACCGGTAGTCGTCAGCCTCGAGCGCCGCGAGGATCTTCCGCAGGGCCGGCTCGTCGTAGTACTCGAGCTGGCGGCCGAGGGCGTAGGCGAGCATCTTCGAGGCGGTCTGCCGGACGAGGTCGTCGTGGCGCTCCTCGAGCAGCGACCGCTTCAGGCCGGCCGGGCCGTCGAAGGCGGTGCCGCTCGGGAGCGAGCCGGCGGCCTGGATCGGCGTGTAGGTGTTCCGGTAGAAGCGCTTCTCGGTGAAGACGTTGGTGTCCTCGATGACGCGGATCTCGTCGGCCCCTTCCTCGGCCTCCACGCGCTCCCGGAAGTGGTAGGTGTCGCGCCAGCGGCCGAAGTAGTCGAAGTTCTCCAGGCTGAAGCCGATCGGGTCGATGCGGCTATGGCAGGCGCTGCAGGTGGGATTGCTGGAGTGCATCTCCAGCTTCTCCCGGAAGCTGAGCCGGCGCAGGTCGCCGAGTTCCTCCGACAGGACCCCTGCGCCCGGGGGCGGCGGGGGCGGCGGGGTGCCGAGCAGCACGTCGAGGACGTAATGGCCGCGCTTGACCGGGCTGGTGTCCTTGTAGTTCGACGTCAGGGCGAGGACGCTGCCGTGTCCGAGGTAGCCGCCCCGGTTCGGGCCGTCGAGCGGCACGCGGCGCATGTGGTCGCCCTCGATCCCCTGCATCCCGTAGAGGGTGGTGGCGAGCTCCTCGTTGACGAAGGTGTAGTCGGCGTCGATGAGCCGCCGGATCGGCTGGTTGCCGCGGACGAGCGACAGGAAGAACATCGACGACTCGTCGCGCATCGCCGTCATCAGCGTGTCGGTGCACCACGGGTTGTCGATGGGGTCGAGCCAGATCCGCGAGCCGACGTGCTGGAAGCCGAGCCACTGGGCGGCGAAGCTGGTGCCGAGGGCGTCGGCCTTCGGATCGGCGAGCATCCGGTCGACCTGCGCCTCGAGCACGGCCGGGTCGCTCAGCTCGCCGCGGTGCGCGAGGTCGCGCAGCTCGGCGTCCGGCATCGAGGACCACAGGAAGTAGGAGAGGCGCGCGGCGAGGTCCCAGTCGCTGATGCGGTAGGGCTCGGGGTCTGCCGTCTCCGGGGGCGTCTCGACGCGCAGCAGGAACTTCGGCGAGATCAGGATCGCCTGCAGGGCCACCTTCACCGCGTCCTCGAACGTCTGCCCCGACTGCCGCGCCGCGCGGTACTGGCCGCGCGCCCGGGCCACGTCCGCCTCGCCGGCCGGACGGCGATAGGCCCGTCCCAGGAAGTGACGGAGCACCAGCTCGGCCGCTTCCTCGTCGCCAAGTCTGCCGCCGGGCGTGGCGATGAACACCAGCTCGTGCGCCCGGCGCTCGGCCTCGGTCGCCGGTTCCGGCGGCAGCATCAGCTCCACCACCCGCTCGGCCGCCGCGATGTAGCGCTCCATCAGCGTCGATTCGAGGAACAGCGTGTTGGCGGTGTTGTCGAAGCCGCTGGCGCCGGCCAGCTCGGCGGGGAAGCGGTCGGTGAGGGTGAAGTTCGCGCCGACGAGGTCGCGCAGCGTGTTGTCGAGCTCGCGGTGCGTCAGCCGTTTCGCCGGCTCGTAGCCGGGGTCGTCGACGGTGGAGTAGTCGAAGTTGTCGATGGAGTCCGACAGCAGCGCGTGCAGCGTCTCGCGCTCGGCATCGCTGGGCTGCGTGGCGCCGGCGGGCGGCATCTTGCCGACCTCGACGGCGTCTATCGCCCGCGTCCAGGCCTCGCGGTTGCGCACCAGCGGGCGCTGGGCGATCAGCCCGTCGAGGTTGACCCCGGCGGTCTGGGTCTGCGCGCCGTGGCAGCGGAAGCAGTACTGCTCCAGCAGCGGCGCGGCCGGATGCCGGGTCGCGTCGTCGATGCCCGGACCGGTCGTGGCCTGTACGGACGCGCGCCCGATGCCGGCCGCGACGGCCAGGACCAGCGTAAACGACGCGACGCGGTGGAGCTTGGTCATGCGTAGGCCTGCCCGTGGAAAGGCTAAAAGGTAGCACAGGACGACCCGGTTGCCACGCATCCCACGGCCAGTCACGGGGCCGCGACGCCAAGCTCGCTGGCGACTGCTTCCAGGCGCTTGTCGAGGGTCCACAGCGTGCATCTCGCCAGGAAGGCGGACGCCAGCAGATGCATGTCGATCCAGCCGAGGCCTCGCCCGTGAATGCGTCGGGTGCGAACGAGCTGCAGGACTTCCTGGTGTTCCGCCACCTCGGCCTGCGGCAGCGCGGCGAGCAGATGCAGGAAGTGCTCGCGATCGGACAGGGAGCCGCACGCGAGCTCCCCGACGACGAACGGATGACAGAGCACCCTGCGGTCTTCCAGCAGCGTGGCGAGCTCGTGATCGTCGCTTCGCAGGTGTTCCACCCAGACCGACGTGTCCGCCAGGGTCATCGGCCGCTCGCCGGCGGCCGGCGCCGGGGGATGGGTCGGAGATCCTTCTCGCTGCCGCCCAGGGCCGCCAGGCGGCGGGCGCTCTCGCGCGCGATCAACGCCTCCAGGCCCTGCCGCACGAGTGCGGTCTTCTCCTTGACTCCGGTGAGCCGCGCAGCTCTGTCGATCAACTCGTCGTCGATGTTGATGGTCGTCCTCATATGCATGAATATGCATGTAATGTGTGCATCGGTCAACCGTCGATGACGGCCGCTTCCGCGTGAGCCGTCTCACACGCTGGGCGCGCGACTTCGTCCTCGCCTTTCGGGTAGCGGGCCGGTCGCCGGGCGTGTAGAATAGCGCCGAGCGCCGTAATTCCAAACCCGGAGGCAAGATGGCCATGCGCTGGCTGAAGTTCGGCTCGGCGGCGGTCGTATGCGTGTTCTTCGCGGCGGGCGCCGTCGGCCCGGCAGCCGCCGCTCCCCAGAGCGCTGCCGCCGGTGAGGCCGCGTCCGCCGACCAGCAGATCATCGAGCGCTACTGCGTCACCTGCCACAACGACCGGCTCGATACGGGCGGTCTTTCGCTGCAGGGTGTCGATATCGCCGACGTCGCCGCGCATCGCGACGTGTGGGAGAAGGTGGTTCGGAAGCTCCGCGCCGGCGCGATGCCGCCGCAACCGCGTCCCCGGCCGGATGCGGCCAGCTACGCGCGCGTGCTGGCCTCCATCGAAACGGCCCTGGATGCCGCCGCGGCGGTCGATCCCGATCCCGGGCGCACTGCAACGTTCCGCCGCCTCAACCGGACGGAGTTCCAGAACGCGGTGCGCGACCTGCTGGCGCTGGAAGTCGACGTCACCGCGTTGCTGCCGCGCGACGACTCCGCGTTCGGTTTCGACAACGTGAACGCGGGCGGGCTGTCACCGACCCTGATGGAGCGCTATCTGGCGGCGGCGCAGAAGGTGAGCCGGCTTGCCGTCGGCAGCGCCCTGCCCGCGCCCGGCAGCCGGGTGGTGGTCGTGCCCGCCGACCGGACCCAGGAGGACCACGTCGCCGGCCTGCCGTTCGGCACGCGGGGCGGCACCGCCGTCGATCACACGTTCCCGGCGGACGGCGAGTACGAGATCCAGGTCCGCCTGCAGCGCAACCGCAACGAGAACGTCGAGGGGCTGACCGAGGCGCACGACGTCGAGATCACCCTGGACGGCGAGCGGATTTCCCTGTTCACGATGGAGCCGAGCCGGAACTACGTGATGCAGGCGAACGCCGCCTACTACGCGGACGCGGGCATCGACAATCACCTGAACGTCCGCATCGCGGTGCCAGCCGGGCCGCACGTGGTCGGCGCGACGTTCATCAAGAAGAACTCGGCGCAGCTCGAGACGACGCGGCAGCCCTACGACGCCCACTTCAACATGGATCGTCATCCGCGGCAGCAGCCGGCGGTGCGGTCGCTGTCGATCGTCGGTCCGTTCGATCCGACCGGCGTGGGCGAAACGCCGAGCCGCACGCGGATCTTCTCGTGCCGGCCGGCGGCCGTTGCATCCGACGCCGAGGCGGAAGACTGCGCGACGGCGATCATCGCGGGCCTGGCTCGCCGCGCATACCGGCGCCCGGTGACGGTGGACGACCTCGATCAGCTCGTCTCCTTCTATCACCAGGGCCACGCCGCGGGCGGCTTCGAGACGGGCATCGAGACGGCGCTGCGGGCGCTGCTCGCGAGCCCGGAGTTCCTGTTCCGCATCGAGCGCGATCCGGCCGGCGTGGCGCCCGGCGCCCCCTACCGGGTCAGTGACCTGGAGCTGGCGTCTCGACTGTCGTTCTTCCTCTGGAGCAGCCTGCCCGACGACGAGTTGATCGACGTGGCGGCCGCCCGCAGGCTGAGCGATCCGGCCGTGCTCCGCGCGCAGGTGAAGCGGATGCTGGCCGACCCGCGGGCGGAGACCCTGACGACCAACTTCGCGTCGCAGTGGCTCCACCTCCGGAACCTCGACGCGGTGCGGCCCGACGCCCGGCTGTTCCCGGACTTCGACGACAACCTGCGGCAGGGATTCCGCCGCGAGACGGAGCTGCTGTTCCAGAGCATCCTCGAAGATGACCGGAGCGTCGTCGACCTGCTCACTGCCGACTACACCTTCGCCAACGAGCGGGTGGCGCGGCACTACGGGTTCTCCGGCATCTACGGCGACCACTTCCGGCGCATCGACCTGCCCGAGCGCAGCCCGCGGGCCGGCCTGCTCGGGCACGGCAGCATCCTGACCGTGACGTCGTACGCCACGCGGACGTCCCCCGTGCTGCGGGGCAAGTGGATTCTCGAGAACCTGCTCGGGACGCCGCCCCCGCCGCCGCCGGCGAGCGTGCCGCCGCTCGACGAGACCCGCTCGAACACGCGCGTCGTCTCGATGCGCGAGCGGATGGAGGCGCATCGCCGGAACCCGGCTTGCGCGGTCTGCCACCGGATCATGGATCCGGCCGGCCTGTCGATGGAGAACTTCGACGCCATCGGCCGCTGGCGGGACGCCGAGGGCGGCGCAGCGATCGACGCGGCGGGCAGCCTGCCGGGCGGCGAGGATTTCGACGGCGTCGCCGGGCTGCGCGGCGCGCTGCTCGAGCGCCCCGCGGTGTTCGTCGGCACGGTGGCGGAGAAGCTGTTGACCTACGCGCTCGGACGTGGCCTCGACCACGCCGACGCGCCGGCGGTTCGTGCGATTACGCGGGCGGCCGCGGCCGCCGACTATCGGCTGTCGTCGCTCATCCTCGGCATCGTCGAGAGCACTCCCTTCCAGATGAGGAGATCCCAGTCATGATGATCACGAAGACGGCGCTCCCCCGGCGGACGTTCCTGCGCGGCGTGGGCGCCACCCTGGCGTTGCCGCTGCTCGACGCCATGGTCCCGGCCGCATCGGCGATGGCGAAGACGGCCGCGGCGGCGCCGCGGCGGCTCGGCTACGTCTACATCCCGATGGGGATGAACCCCGAGCCGTGGACGCCGGCCGAGGTCGGCAAGCTGACCAGCCTGTCGCCTTCGCTGTCGCCCCTGACGCCGCATCTCGACAACGTGAGCATCATCACGAACCTGGAGATCGACCAGGCGCACATCTCCGGGAACCACGCGTCGGCGAACTCCTCGTTCCTGACCTGCGTACGGCCGAAGCGCACCGAGGGCAGCGACTACGTCAACGGCACCTCCGTCGACCAGATCGCGGCGAAGCGGGTCGGCCGCGACACGCCGCTGCCGTCGCTGGAGATCGGGACCGACCTGATCGCCCAGGTCGGCAACTGCGACAACGGGTTCGCCTGCGTCTACATGAACAGCCTCTCGTGGGCATCGCCGACCGCCCCGAACCCGACCGAGGCCGACCCGCGCGTCGTCTTCGAGCGGCTGTTCGGCGACGGTGGGACCCCGGCGCAGCGGCAGGCGGAGCTGAAGACCAACCGCAGCATCCTCGACTGGGTGCTCGACGACATGGCCAGCCTGCAGTCGCAGCTCGGCACGAGCGACAAGCACAGAGTGAACGAGTACCTCGACACCGTCCGCGAGGTCGAGCGGCGCATCCAGCGTGCGGAGGTGTCGGCCGCCGACTCGCCGCTGAGCGACCTGACCCGCCCGACCAGCGTGCCCGAGGTCTGGGAGGATCACGTCAAGCTGATGTACGACATGCAGGTGCTGGCCCTGCGCGCCGACCTGACCCGCGTCATCACGTTCCAGATGGCGCGTGAGGCGAGCACGCGGACCTACCCGCAAATCGGGGTGCCGGAGCCGCACCACCCGACCTCGCACCACGTGGACGATCCGGAGAAGCTCGCGAAGCTCGCGAAGATCAACCAGTACCACGTCTCGCTCTTCGGCTACCTGATCGAGAAGCTGAAGACGACCGAGGACGGCGACGGGACGCTGCTCGACCACACGACCTACATGCTCGGCAGCGGCCTCGGCAACCCGAACGTGCACAACCACCGCAATCTGCCGATCGTCGTGGCGAGCGGCGCGGGGTCGAAGATCGCGGGCGGACGGCACGTCAAGTACGACGAGCTGACCCCGCTGGCGAACCTGCACCTCACTCTGCTGGACGACGTCGGCGTGCACCTCGACGAGTTCGCGGACAGCACCGGGCAGCTCGGCGCCGTGATCGAGCCGCTGTCGCTGTAGGGGAGCCGCAAGGCGACGGTTTCCGGGCTACGGCAGGAACCGCGGGCTGTCGGCTTCGTCAGGCCGGCAGCCCGCACAGTATTTGTGAGGAGCTTCCCATGTACCGGCTGATGCCCTCGTTCGTCGCGTTCCTGTTGATTGCCGTTGCTTCGGGCGGCGCCAATGCCGCCGTGGCGGCGGAAGCAGCCGACGCCGGCCTGATCGGCGCAATCAAGGCCATCGATGATGCGGGCGTGCGCGCGGCACTCGCGCGCGGCGCAGATGTCACCGCTACGGACCCCGACGGCACCACGCCGTTGCACTGGGCGGTACACGCCAACGACGCCGCCATCGTCGGGCTTCTGATCGAGGCGGGCGCCGCCGCCGACGCGGCGAACCGCTACGGCGTGCGGCCGATGTCGCTGGCCTGCACGAACGGCAACGCCGCCATCGCGGAGCTGCTGCTCGATGCCGGAGCCGACGCCGACACGACCCTGGCCGAGGGAGAGACGGCCCTGATGACCGCGTCCCGCACCGGTGCGCTCGACGTCGTCAGGCTGCTGCTCGAACGGGGCGCGGACGTGAACGCGGCCGAGTCCTGGCGCGGGCAGACGGCCCTGATGTGGGCGGCGGCCGAGGGGCACGAGCAGTTGATTCCGACGATGCTGTCGTACGGAGCCGACGTCTCCGCGCGGTCCACGAAGGGTTGGACTCCACTGTTGTTCGCGGTGCGCGAAGGGCGGATCGACGTGGTTCAGACCCTGCTGGAGGCGGGGGTCGATGTCGAGGAATCATTGCCGGTCGCGCAGGAGACGCGCCGCGGCGGTACCAGCGCCGAGCGTTCGGCCACCGGCCTGAATGCGTTCCTGCTGGCCGCGGCCAACGCCCACTACGAGCTGGCCGCGCTGCTGGTCGACAGGGGGGCCGAGGTCAATGTCGCCTCCCGCGGCTGGACGGCGCTCCACCAGGTGTCCTGGGTGCGCAAGGCGGGCATCGCCGGCAGCAACAACCCGTCGCCCAAGGGTTCCGGCGACATGACGAGCCTGGAGTTCGTGCGCAAGATCGTCGCCGCGGGCGCCGACGTCAACGCCCGCGTCACGAGCCGTCCGCCGGCCGGGATCACGCGGCTCAACTTCCTCGGCGGGACCCCGTTCCTGCTCGCGGCGCGCACCGGCGACGCCGGTCTGATGCGGCTGCTCGCCGAGCTGGGCGCCGACCCGCTGCTGCCGAACGACGACAACACCACCCCGATCATGGTGGCGGCCGGCGTCGGCACGTCGTCGCCGGGTGAAGACCCCGGCACGGAGCCGGAAGTGCTCGAAGCGGTGAAGGTGGCACTGGAGCTCGGCGGCGACCTGAACGAGGTCGACGACAACGGCGAGACCGTCATGCACGGCGCCGCCTACAAGCATCTGCCGAGCGTGGTGACGTTCCTGGCCGAGGCCGGGGCCGACATCGACGTCTGGAACCAGCCGAACTCCGAGGGCTGGACGCCGCTGGAGATCGTCGCCGGCGTCCATCGCGGCATGAACGTGCAGAGCAGTCCCGCTACCGCCGCCGCTATGCGGACGGCGATGGAAGCAGCCGGCGTGCCGGTTGCCGTCGGGCAATAGCCGGTGGCAGCGTCGTCTGTCGAGCGGCTGGCCCGGCCGCTCGCCATGCGTGGCCGAGGCCGCTCACGACCACAGTGTCTCCAGAACCTCGTCGTAGCCCCGTTCGAAGACCGGGGCGTTCTCGCACCAGAACTGCACCGCTTCGAGACTGTACCTCTGGAACAGGTCGGCCCTGCCTTCGTGCACCAGCAGGCTGTCGCACGCGGCCCGATATCGCAGCAGACCGCCGGCGCGACGAAGATCGATCAGGTCGACGTGATCGTCGTCGAGCACCTCCACCAGCGTGGTCCGCAGTCCCGGCACGTCGGCCCCTTCGTTCGCCAGGTATCCGAATTCCCGGTTGGCGCCGGGCCGCGCCTCTCCCCGCGCCCGTGAGCGGAACAGGATCAGCAGGTCGAGCCCGACTGTCGCACGCGCCGTTGCGGCTACGGCTTCGAACACCGAATCGGGTAGCGGTGGCTTCATGCAGGCATCGTACACCGGCGCGCCGGGAGAAGGACCGCCGGACGTCGCGTCCCTACTGAAGAAGCAGCCGCTCCCAGCGGAGCGCCGTCACCACTTCTCGCCCCTGGTCGTCGGTGCTCACGGGAGGCCGCAGCGTCAGGTGCGTGTCGGTCAACTCGTAGTAGCGTCGAGCGTCCGTGCCGCTGCCACGAGGGTCTTCGCTGCCGACACGGTGATGAGTCAGGTATCCCTGGTCGCGCGGTCCGGGGCACGTGATGCAGCCCGCCATCTCACGCACCGAGAACGGGCCGAAGTAGCTCCCGTAGCTCTCGGTGAGGTGGAGCGCTTCCTCGGCCGTCGGTCGATCACCGGCGTACGGTTCTCGGCCGGGACGCATGAGATGCACGGACATGTGTCCCGATGGCGTGTAGAAGAGGTAGGCACGCTCGTACTGCTCGGCCTCGATGGCGTAGCCGTCGGTGGTGTGGCGGGAAACCGATTCGATGCGATACGCCCCGAAGAGTCGCCGGTGCGTGTCGCTCACCTCCGACGCCGGCAGATCGGGCTGCCGTATCCAGCTCAGCAGCACCTTCGAACCGTCGGCCGCGGGCGGCGGCTGGAGGGTCAGGCGATCTTCCGTGAAGGTGTACGAGCGCTTGTAGTCGGCGCCGACGCCGTTGGGGTTCAGGCTCCCCTCGACGTGATGCGTGATCGTCCCCTCCGCCTCCTCCACGGTGAAGCGTCCGAAGTACGAGGCATAGCTGCCGAACTGCGCCAGCGCCTCGTCGGCGGTCGGGCCGTCCTCCGAGTACGGAACCCGGTCGGGGCGCATGATCGTCACCCCCATGTACCCGGCCGGGTCGTAGATGAGGTACCCGAGACGGTCCGCGGCGGGTGGCGAGAGGAGAACGCCGCCGGCGTTGCGTCGCTCGATGCCGGCCAGCGTCCAGGCGCCGACGAACCGGCGCCCTGCCTCGGACAGGGCCTCCGGCGGGGATGACCCGGCCCTATCCGAGGGGCCGGCCGACTCGCCGCATGCGAGCAGTGTGACGACGAGTCCCCCGGCCGTCAGGAGGCGTGCGTAGCGACTGACCATACGTGCTTTTGCGCTGTGGCGACCGGAAGGCGCGATAGCCGTTGGCGATCGCCGTATCTACGATTCAGCCAGCCTACGGCCGGCAGGCGGCGTCCAGGCTGGCCACCGTCGTCACATTGATCGCGTCCAGTGCATCGGCGTCGTTCCGCCTGATCAGGAACCCCTTGGTCTCGACGCGGTGGCCCTCGTAGGGATCGGGATCGGGGAAGACATACATCAGCTCGAACGTGTTGGTGCCCAGCGCCAGCGCCTGCGTGAGCGTGAGCACGTCGCCGGTCGAGGCGTCGGGATCGCGCGTGCGGATCGGCTCGCTGCCGTCGGTGACGATCCAGGTGCGGTCGTCGCGCGAGAGGCAGCCGACCACCTGCACCATGGCGAAGTTCGGCACCGCGTCGGGACCGTCCGCACCGTAGACGAGCACGTCACCGGCGCGCTCGGCGGTCAGCTCCGCTTCGCCGTGCGGGAACTCGTTCACTTCGAGCACGTAGGCGATGATGTCGACGTACCCGGGTTCGCCGAGACTGCCCGAGGCGCCGGGGGGCATGGTCTTCGCGCGGGTGAGGACGCCGTCCAGCTTCAGGCCGCCCCAGTCGCGGATGAAGCTCTCGCCGGCCAGGGGCCGCGCGTTGGCGCCGGAGAGATCCTCGCCGTGGCACCGGGAGCAGGTCGCCTCGTAGAGCTTCTTGCCGCGCATCGCCTGCTCGGCGGAGTAGACGCCGTCCCAGACCGACGGTTCTTCCGTCTCCTGCGCCGCGATCGGCGGTGCGACGACCAGCGCCAGCGCGCCGACGCCGATGGCCGCCGCGTAGGCAGCCGAACGGCGGCGGAACGCGGAGCGGACCGTCCTGCCCCGCGTCCCTCTCTTGCTGCCGTTACCGGCCGAGGTAGTCAGCGTCATTTCGCCCACTCCCTGGTGAATGCCGGGCCGGATGGAGGCTAGTCGAGCGTCCAGAGCACCAGCGAGGAGATGTCCTTGATGAAGAGGCGGTTGCCCGACAGGGTCGGCGCCGTCCAGGTCTCGCTGTCGGCGACGTCGTAGCGCTTCAACGGGCTGAACTGGCTGCGGCTGTGCGCCAGGACGACCAGCTCGGCGTCGTCCTCCAGCGAGAGGATGGTGTCGCCGGAGCGCTGGATCGAGGCGTTCTCGGCCTGCCGCGGGGCGCTGGTCCACAGCACCTCGCCGGTGTTCAGATCGAGGCCGAAGTACTGGCCGCTGTTCAGATGCGAGAGTCCGTAGAGGACGCCGTGGTTGACGACGCCGTTGGTCATGTGGAGCCCGACCTCGTCGGTGTGCCAGACGTTCTCGGTGGTCCAGCCGCCGTTGCCCGGGCTGACGCGGAACGCCGTCACGCCGTTGCCGCGGCCGTTCTCGATCACCATGTCCTCGTGGAGGATCGGCGTCTGCGAGGTGGTGGTGGCCGGCGTCGTGAACGGGCGGCTCCAGAGGAGCGCACCGGTTTCGAGCGACACGCCGACGAAATGCTCCTGCGTGAAGACGACCACCTGCCGCGTGCCGCCCAGCTCGAACAGCATCGGCGAGCCGTAAGCCGGCCCGTCGCCGTCCCACGTCCAGCGCACCGCGCCGGTGGCGGCGTCGAAGGCCGTCAGCTCGCCGTCGTTGTGGCCGCCCACGTGGACGATGACCAGGTCGCCGTCGACGAGGGGCGACATCGCCGTGTGGAAGAGCGGTGTGAGGCCGGTGCCCGGGTACTGCCAGAGCTGCTCGCCGCCGGCGGCGTCGAAGGCGGTGACGGTGCCGGTCATGCCGTGCGTGAAGAGACGGCCGTTGGCGAACGTCGGCGTCGACTTCGGCCCCGCGCGATGCCGCGCCGTCGCCGGATTCATGTTGAACGGCGCCGCGTAGCCCGTCCGCCACACCGTCTCGCCGGTCGCCGCGTCCAGCGCGGTCAGCACCTCTTCCTCGCCCTGGCGAGTGAACATGTAGAGCTGGTCTCCGATCAGCACGGGGCTGGCGTAACCGAGTCCGATGTCCACGGACCACTGCCGGCGCAACGTGTCCGGCCAACTCGCAGGCACGTCGAAGGCCGCCGCCACGCCGTCACGCTCCGGGCCGCGCCACTGCGGCCAGTCCTGCGCCGCCGCACTCGATGCGATGCCCATCAGCAGCGCTACGGCCACCGCTACCACCAATCCACGCGAGATGTATCTCATTGTTTCCTGCTCCAGATTTCACCGTGGTTCCGCGCCCGAGAGCGCCCCTATTGTACGAGCATTCGGACGTCGCGGCGAGGGTTCCGTCACTTCGCGGAACATAGGCGCTCGTCGCCGCGATCCGTGGTTATACTTTCGGTATGAAGACGGCGGTTTCCATCCCCGACGAGGTTTTCGAGAAAGCTGAGCGACAGGCGGAACGCGAGAAGAGGTCCCGGAGCGAGGTCTACAGCGCTGCGCTTCGGGAGTACGTGGCGCGCCATGCACCGGATGAAGTTACCGCTGCCATGAATCGTGTATGGGATGAGGTCGGCGGCGAATCGGATGGGTTCGTGGCCGAAGCGGCGCGCCGCGTCCTGGAGCGCGTAGAGTGGTGATCTCGCAGGGCGAGATCTGGTGGGCCGATCTGCCGGCGCCCGTCGGATCCGGTCCCGGGTTTCGACGACCGGTCGTGGTTGTGCAGGGTGATGCCCTGAATCGGAGTCGTCTCGCGACTGCGGCGTGTGTGCCGCTGACGAGCAACCTGCGGTGGGCGGCGGCACCGGGCAACGTGCTCCTGGCCGCAAGGACGACGGGTCTTCCGCAGGACTCGGTAGCCAACGTGTCGCAGGTCGTCGCGCTCGACAGGAACCTGCTCGATGATCGCGCCGGCAAGCTCCCGGAGGCCAAGCTCGAATTGCTGCTGTCCGGGCTCGACGTCGTCCTGGGCCGTTGACTGATAGAGGAGGCTCGCATGTCGAATCCGGTCGCTCGGCGCCTGCGCCGCATCGGGATGTTCGGTCTCGTCACGGCTCTGGCTTCCGCGGTCCCGCTCTCTGCTGCCGGACAGCAAGGCGAGTGGCGCGCCTACGCCGCCGACAAGGCGAGCACCAAGTACTCGCCGCTCGATCAGGTCGACGCCGAGTCGGTGCACGACCTGCGCGTGGCCTGGAGGCAGTCGACGATCCCCGACGCGACGCGGCAGGGGAACGCGATGGATGCGCCCGGCGGTTCGCAGAACACGCCGCTCATGGCCGGCGGGCTGCTCTACATCAGCACGGGCCTGGGCATGGTGGCGGCGCTCGACGCCGTCACCGGCGAGGTCGTCTGGTTCGACGCTCCGCCGGCCCGCGAGGGCGAGGAGATCGGCCGCAGCTTTGCGACCCGCGGGCTGGCCTACTGGACCGACGGCGAGGACGCGCGCGTCCTCGCCATCCTGGAATCGCGACTCGTTGCGCTGGATGCGAAGACCGGCGCCCGCTACCCGGACTTCGGGAACGGCGGCGCGGTGGATCTGACGCAGGGCTACGACGATCGGACCGTCGACAGCTTCCGTTGGCGCTCGGCGCCGCTGGTGGTCAACGACGTCATCGTGGTCGGATCGCTGATAGGCGACATCACGAGCCACACCATGCCGGCCCTCAAGGAGATGCCGCCGGGCGACGTGCGCGGGTTCGACGTGCGGACGGGCGAGCAGCTCTGGATCTTCCACACCATCCCGCGCGAAGGGGAGCCGGGAAACGAGACATGGCTCTCGGCGCTGAACGAGGACCGCGCGTCCTGGGAGTACACCGGCAACACGAACATGTGGGCGTCGCCGGCCGGCGACGAGGAGCTCGGCTACGTCTACCTGCCGCTTTCCACTCCAACGAGCGACTACTACGGCGGTCACCGGCCGGGCGACAACCTGTTCGCCGAGAGTCTGGTCTGCCTGGAAGCGCGCACCGGTCGGCTCGTCTGGTACTTCCAGGCCGTTCACCACGGGCTGTGGGACTACGACTTCCCGGCCGCGCCGCTGCTGGTGGACATCACCGTGGAAGGGCGTCCCGTCCAGGCGGTCGCCATCCCGAGCAAGCAGGCGTTCACCTACGTGTTCGACCGGGTGACCGGCGAGCCGGTGTGGCCGATAGAAGAGCGCCCCGTGCCGGCCGGCGACGTGCCCGGCGAGTGGTACGCGCCGACGCAGCCGTTTCCCACGAAGCCGCCGGCGTACGACCAGCAGGGCGTGTCGGTGGACGACCTCATCGATTTCACGCCGGCGCTGCGCGCCGAGGCGCTGGCCATGCTCGACGACTACGTGTGGGGGCCGTTCTTCACGCCGCCGGCGCTCATCGACGACCGGCCCGGCGGTACGCAGGGGACGCTGGTCGTGCCCGGTCTCGTCGGCGGGAGCGACTGGAACGGCGCCGGCGTAGATCCGGAGACCGGCATCCTCTACGTGCCGTCAGTGCACAGCGGCACCGTCGTGGGACTGGCCCGCTCGGAGCATCCCCGCTCGGACGTCGACTGGGTCATGAAGCAGGCGCGGCACATTCCCGGCCCGCGCGGGCTGCCGCTGTTCAAGCCGCCCTACGGCCGGCTGGTGGCGATCGATCTCAACCGGGGCGACATCCTCTGGACGGTGCCCAACGGCGAGGGGCCGCGCGATCACCCCGCCATTGCGCATCTGGACCTGCCACGCCTCGGCCAGGGCGGACGCGCCGCCCCGCTCGTCACGAAGAGCCTGGTCTTCCTGGGCGAGGGCGCCAACGTCGGGGCGGCGTTCCTGCCCCCGTTCAGCGGCGGGAAGATGTTCCGCGCCTACGACAAGGCGACGGGGGCCGTGGTCTGGGAGATGGAGCTGCCGGGCGGGGTCACATCGGCGCCGATGACCTACATGGCCGGCGGCCGGCAGTACATCGTGGTGGTGGTCGGCTGGGACGATCTGCCGAGCGAGTACGTGGCGCTGGCGTTGCCGTAGACGAGCGATACGGAGATCACGGAACAGGTGGCTTCCGAGCCTGGGAGCCGGAGGAGATCGATGACACGGCACACTCGAATCAAGTGGCTCGCAGCGGCGGTCGTCGCGGCACTCGCTGGCTCACTCGGCGCCGCTCAGGAGCCGCAGGAGATCGTTGAGGACGGTGACCTGCAGGGCGTCGTGCGCAGCCCGGCCGGATCGTTGAGGACCCTGAAGCCGGTGTGTGGGTCATCGCGGAGACCGAGGATCTCGACACGCTGTTCCGCAAGATCGTCGTCACCGGCGACGACGGGCGGTTTCTCGTGCCGGATCTGCCGGACGCGGCGTATCGCGTCTGGGTCCGCGGCTACGGGCTCGTCGATTCCGAGCCGGTGACGGTCCGGCCCGGGGAGTCCGTGACCCTGGAGGCGACGCAGGCGGCCACGCCGCAGGAAGCAGCCGCGGTCTATCCAGCCAACTACTGGTACTCGCTGCTCGAGCCGCCCGCGCCCGACGAGTTCCCCGGCACCGGATCCGACGGAAACGGCATCTCTCCGGCGCTCCGCAGCCAGGCGGCGTGGGTAGACGTTACCAAGCAGGGCTGCCAGCTCTGCCACCAGATGGGCAACCGGTTCACCTTCGACACCAGCCACCTCGACCGGTTCGACTCGTCGGTCGAAGCGTGGGACCACCGCGTCACCTTCGGGCAGCGCGGGGCGCAGATGAGCGGCGTCGTCAACCGCTTCGGCCGCGATCGCGGCCTCGCGATGTTCGCCGACTGGAGCGACCGGATCGCCGCCGGCGAGGTGCCGGCGGCCCCGCCGCGGCCGCAGGGCGCCGAACGCAACCTCGTGCTCACCATGTGGGAGTGGGCGGGGGAGACGTCGTACGTCCACGACGAGGTCACCACCGACAAGCGGCGGCCGACCGTCAACGCCGACGGACTCGTCTACGGCGTGTCAATCACGCACGACACGCTGGTGGTCACCGACACGGCGCGGCACGAATCGACCGAGATTCGCATTCCGCTCCGCGAGCCGACCGAGATGGTGCCGTCGATGTTCCCGACCGCGCCCGGCTTCGAGCCGTCGCCGTACTGGGGGGACGAGATCATCTTCGACGCGCCGGCCAACCCGCACAACCCGATGATGGACGCCCGCGGGCGGGTCTGGCTGACCTCGACGATCCGCCGGCGCAACAATCCCGACTGGTGCAAGGACGGATCGGCCCATCCATCCGCCCGTTACTTCCCGGTCCAGCGCAGCGGCCGTCAGATCTCGGTGTACGACCCCGCGACCGAGACGTTCACGCTCATCGACAGTTGCTACGGGACGCACCACCTGCAGTTCGCGGAGGACGACAGCGACACCCTCTGGTTCAGCGGCGACCCGAACGTGGTCGGTTGGCTCGACACCCGGATGTACGACGAGACCGGCAACGAGCAGGCATCGCAGGGCTGGTGTCCGACGGTGATCGACACCAACGGCGACGGACGGATCACGCGCCCGTGGAACGAGCCGGGCGAGGCGGTGGACCCTGCACGCGACACCCGCCTGGCCGGGTTCGCCTACGGGGTCATCGCCAACCCGGTGGACGACTCGGCCTGGATCGCCCGGACCGGACCGTTCCCCGGCCGGCTCGTCCGGCTCGACCGCGGGGACAACCCGCCGGAGACGTGCATCGCCGAGGTCTACGAGCCGCCCTCGACGGAGAATCCGGACGTCGATCCCGCACGGACCGGGCACGCACCGCGGGGCGTCGACGTCGACCGGAACGGCGTCATCTGGACCGCGCTCTCGGGCAGCGGACACATGGCCAGCTTCGATCGCCGCAAGTGCCGTGTTCTGAACGGTCCGGCGGCGACCGGCCAGCACTGTCCCGAGGGCTGGACTCTGTATCCGACGCCGGGACCGCAGATGAAGGGCGTCACCGACTCTGGCAGCGCCGACTACCACTACTACAACTGGGTGGACCAGTTCGACACGCTCGGGCTGGGGACCAACGTGCCGATCACCCCCGGGTCCGGATCGGACTCGCTGCTGGCCCTGCTTCCCGAGACCGGCGAATGGGTGGTGCTGCGCGTGCCGTACCCGCTCGGCTTCTTTGCCCGCGGCCTGGACGGCCGGATCGACGATGCGGACGCCGGCTGGAAGGGGCGGGGCCTCTGGGCCAACTACGGCTCGAACCTGAACTGGCACATCGAGGGGGGCCAGGGCCGGCGGAGCTCGATCATCCACTTCCAGCTCCGGCCGGACCCGCTCGCGGAGTGACTGTGAAATGGAGGACGAGATGAGCTATCGAATGACGACGTTCGCGGGCGCCGTCGTGGCGGCGGTCGCGATCCTGGCCCTCGCGGCGGCGCCTGCCGGCGCCCAGACCGAGCCGCCGCGGACCGCCTGGGGAGCGCCCGACCTCGGGGGCGTCTGGGACTTCCGCAGCATCACCCGGATGGAGCGGCCCGAGGAGCTCGCCGACAGGGAGTTCCTGACCGCCGAGGAAGTGGCCGACCTGGAGCAGCAGGCGCTCGACCGCCTGAACGACTTTCTGGAGACGCCGGCGCAGCGAACCGAGGCGGGAACGAACGTCGACCGGCGGCCGGACGGCGGTAACGGCTCCTACAACCACACCTGGCTCGATCAGGGGCTGGAGGCGGTCGCGACCGGCCGGACCTCGCTGATCGTCGATCCGCCGAACGGGCGCTATCCGCCGCTCACGGCGGAGGGGCAACGCCGCCTGGACGCGTACCGCGAACACCGCCGGAACCAGCCGGCCGACTCCTGGCTGAACTTCAGCACCTACGACCGCTGCATCCTGGGCTTCAACGCCGGGCCGCCGATGACCCCGAGCGCCTACAACAACAACATGCAGTTGTTCCAGACGCCGGACCACGTCGCGATCGTGACCGAGATGGTGAACACCGTGCGCATCGTCCCGCTGGACGGCCGTCCGCCGCTGCCGTCCGACATGCTCCAGTGGTCGGGCGAGTCACGCGGGTACTGGGACGGAGACACGCTCGTCATCGAGACGACGAACCTCGATGCCCGTCGCCAGTGGCGCTCCACCACCGGGAGCATGCACCTGATCGAGCGGCTGACCCGCATCGACGCGGAGACGCTGCTCTACGAGGCCACGGTGAACGACCCCGGGACCTGGGAGCGCCCGTGGACCTTCGAGGTGCCGATGAAGATGCTCGACGGTGAGAAATGGGAGTACGCCTGCCACGAAGGGCATCACTCGATGCCCGTCATGCTGGGTGGGGCCCGGGCTCTGGAAGCAAGGGAGGCGGCCGGCGGACAGCAGTGAGTTCCGAGGGTACGGGCGGCGGTGGCAGGGGCCGTCTCCCGTACCCTCTCTGCGTTCGGTAGATCGCCACTGGTGCGACGGTCGATCCCGTTCCGCCCTGGATCTTGAGGGGCTGGACCACGAATGCGAACTCGTGGACGCCCGTGGCGGCCAGCTCGTCCAGCTTCATCCGCTCCACGAGATGGATCCCGTTGACCACCAGCATGATCTGGTGGACCGGCGACGACAGTTCCGGGTCCGGGTTGGGCGATACCTCGACCGGGGTGTTGTCGGCACCGAGCAGCATCGGATCCCGGTCGACCAGCCACTCGGCAGCGGCCACCCCGATGCCCGGCCCACCGCCCATGAAGCGAGCGGGATCGGTGTACCAGAGCGGGGACGTATGGCTGGGATCCGGCTGTGGAATCGAACTATCGCTCGTCTTCGTCGTCTTCCAGCATCTGACGCAGGCTGTCGGCATGGGTGGCGAGAAACAGGCGGTCCTTGTCCCGTCCGGCGGCTGTTTTCGAACGGACGATGTGGCTTAGTCGGGCGACCGGAATCTCGACGCCGTCCATGATGAACCTCCGTCGTTCCGACCAGACCTGCTCGAAATCAAAGGCGCTCATGACGAGCGTCAGATCGATGGCGAGACCGCCGGCGGCGGTTGCCCGCACGAGGCCGCGACGGTGCACTACGCGTCGGGCCAGCAGGCGGTCGCGCGGCACTTCCAGCGGTTCACGGCCGGCCCGCAGAGAGAAGCCGAGCTCGTCGCACACATGCCAGGTTTGCAGCAGGTTGTCCGGGTCTGGCGGTAGGAACAGGTCGAAGCTCACCGCGTGCGTACCGCGTTGCGCTGCAGCCGCACCATCTCTTCTGTGAGCTTTAGCACCCAGGTCTTGTCTGCTCCGTCCCGGTTCTCCGGGAGCGCCTCGACTCGTGCGACGTCGCGCAGGTACTGGACGGAGAGGACGAAAGGCTTGCGCTCGGCCGGCTGACGGGCGAGGGCGTCGAGAACACCCCTGACGTGATCGGCGTCCGACATGGGGTCATTGTAGACGGAGTGCCGGTCCGACCTGCGTGTGTTCGAGGCGTCCGACCCATGCCGCGGGATTACCCCGCGCCGACCAGGGACGCGCTCCATGCGGGGCCGTCTCTGGAGGGCGCGGGATTCCGATCGTCAGTAGATCGCCACCGGGACGACGGTCGATCCGGTAGCGCCTTCGATCTTGAGCGGCTGCACGACGAACGCGAACTCGTACACCCCGGCCTCGGCCAACTCGTCGAGCCTCATCCGTTCCACCAGGTGGATGCCGTTGACCGCCAGCATCATCTGGTGGATCGGCAGCGACAGCTCCGGATCGGGGTTGGGCGAGACCTCCACCGGCTGGTTGTCGGCGCCCAGCAGCATCGGATCCTGATCCACGAGCCACTGTGCCGCCGGCACGCCGATCCCCGGGTTTGTCGCCATGAAGCGCTCGGCGTCGGTGTCCCAGAGGACGCCCCACCCGGTGTGGATCAGCACGGCGTCGCCGGGCTCCAGCGCCACCCCCTGCCGATCGAGCGCCTGCTGCAGGTCGTCGACCGTGATCTCGTACCGGTCGGGCAGCATGTCGACGCCCTTGAGGGCCGCCACGTCGATGAGTACGCCGCGGGTCATGAGCGTGCCGACGTTCTCGACGCCGAGGCGCGTGAAGCCGCTGCGCGTGCCGACCTCGTTCTGGTCGAAGCAGTTGTAGAGGCTGTCGCCGATGGTCTGGTGGGTGAAGCCGTCGAACTGCGTGCCCACCTGACCCAGCTCGGTGACCACGAGCTCCTCGTTCGAGCCGCGCTGGTTGGAACCCACGTTCGGGCCGGTCGGCTTCATGTAGAGGTCGAAGTGCCGGGCGCCGAGCGGCATGTCGCTTCTCAGTACCTGTCCGAGCTCGATCACCCGGCCGGCCTGGATCAGGCGCGCCGCCTTGAGCACCGTCTCGGGGCCCATGTGGTTGGCCGCGCCCCGCTCGTCGCCGGCGCCCCACTTGCTGGGGCAGCGCTCGTCCGGGGACGGCGGAGACCACGACTGGGCGGCGACGGGCGCGGTTCCCGCGAGCAGGATCGTGAACGAGGCGACGACGATGACGGCAATGGTAGTGAATCGCATGGTTTTCCTCCGGGAGCGGAAAAGTTCCGTCTCCGAGCGCCGCTGATTCTACCGAAATGCGCCGCACTCACGCTCACCTCTGTCGCGCAATCGTCGCGACCGTGACGCTCACGATCACGGTGTCCGCGGCGTCGGGCTCGACGAACACGCTGCGACGAGACGCAATCCGGAGGACGACTTCACGTTCTGAACGGAGCAGGCTCGGCCCGTAGTGACCGAAGTCCGCCGGCCACCAGTCCTGAGAAGCCCTTTTTCATACGTATGGCCTGGCACAGTGCGGGCACCTACCGAACCATCGACGGCCGGGGTGGCGCCGACGGTGGTCTGCAACGCCTCGCGCCGCTGAACAGTTGGCCCGATAACGGAAACCTGGACAAGGCGCACCGACTGCTCTGGCCAATCAAGCAGAAGTACGGTCGCAAGATTTCCTGGGCCGACCTGATGATTCTCGCGGGCACCGTCGCCATGGAATCCATGGGCTTCGAGACCCTGGGTTTCGCGGGCGGTCGTATCGATGCCTGGCAACCCCAAGAAGTGAACTGGGGACCTGAGGGCGAGTGGCTCGGCGCCGATCGGCGTAATGAAGACGGAGAGCTGGATCATCCTTTCGGTGCTACGCAGATGGGCCTGATTTACGTGAATCCTCAGGGCCCGGGAGGCAACCCGGATCCGCAGGCGGCGGCTGACGCCATACGTGAGGCCTTCGGTCGCATGGCGATGGATGATGAAGAGACGGTTGCGCTGATTGCCGGCGGCCATACCTTCGGCAAGGCCCACGGCGCCGCTGACCCGTCCCGGTACGTAGGTGTCGAGCCGGAGGGCGGCGATATCGAAGCGCAAGGATTCGGCTGGCGGAACAGCTACGGCAGTGGCCATGGCGCGGACACGATCACCAGTGGCCTGGAGGGCGCCTGGACGATAGACCCCGCGGCCTGGACTCATAACTTCCTCGAGAACCTGTACGGCTATGAGTGGGAGGAGACTCGGAGCCCCGCCGGCGCAATCCAGTGGAGGCCCGCTGGTGGTGCCGCATCGGATTTGGTGCCGGATGCCCACGATCCGTCGCAACGGCATGCGCCGATGATGCTCACCACCGACATCGCACTGAAGGTTGATCCGGCCTATCGCGAGATCACATCGCGCTGGCTCGACAACCCGGAAGAGTTCGAGGACGCGTTCGCCCGGGCATGGTTCAAGCTGACCCACCGCGACATGGGGCCGACGTCGCGTTACCTCGGCGATCTGGCGCCCGACCGGGAATTCGTATGGCAAGACCCTGTTCCCGAAGTCGATCACAGGGTGATCGATGCGCAAGATGCGGAGGCGCTCAAGGCCGGGATTCTCGATTCCGGGTTGTCGACCGCCGAGTTGGTCAGGGCCGCCTGGGCCTCGGCATCCACTTTCCGTGGGACCGATATGCGCGGCGGCGCCAACGGGGGACGTATTCGTCTGGCGCCGCAGAATGATTGGGCCGTAAACGATCCGACCGAACTGGACCGCCTGTTGGAGACCCTGGAGGAAATCCGGAGTGATTTCAACAGCGCGCAGTCCGGCGACAAACGGGTCTCCCTGGCGGACCTGGTCGTTCTCGGCGGTGCGGCTGCCATCGAGCAGGCGGCGGCGAGAGCTGGGGTCGACGTGGATGTGCCCTTCGCGCCCGGTCGCACGGACGCCTCGCAGGAACAGACCGATGTGGACTCCTTTGCTCTGCTGGAGCCGGCCGCGGATGGGTTCCGCAACTACTTCGCCGACGGCGCCGCCCGATCTCCGGCGGAGATGCTGGTAGAGAAGGCGGCTCTGCTGAACCTTACGGTCCCTGAAATGACGGTACTCGTCGGCGGCATTCGAGGCATGAATGCCAATGCCGGGGGCTCTGCGCACGGCGTGTTCACGGACCGTCCCGGCACACTGAGCAACGACTTCTTCGTCAACCTGATCGACATGTCGACGCAGTGGACCAGGTCATCCACCGAGGGCGTTTACGAAGGTCGTGAGCGCGCCACGGGTGATCTCGAATGGACGGCCACGCCGGTCGATCTGATCTTTGGTTCCAACTCCGAGCTGCGCGCAGTCGCCGAGTTCTATGCGGCTGACGACGCGCAGGAAGAGGTCGTGCACGACTTCGTCGAGGCCTAGCGCGGGTCGTTCACCGAGAAATAGTCGTCGATGAACACGTCGACGATCTGCAGCACGACCCCTTCCACCTGCGGCAGGTTGGCTTCGCCGACCGTCCCGAGCGAGTCCAGGTCCCAGGTGTCGACGAACGCGCGCTCCTGGTTGCCTTCGATGGTGACGAGTTGCTGCAGCGACACCCGCGCAAAATAGGCGTACAGGCCGGTCGTGCCCTGATGCGTCGCGACGCGCACGTAGAGATCGCCGGCGAGCTGCGAGCGGCCCAGCGGCACGCCGCGTTCCCGCAGGCGGGCCTCGACGGCAGCTTCGATAGCGTCCCGGGTCAATCCGGCCGCCTCGGCGTCCGGGGCCAGGTCGTCGACGAACACGTTGATCTCGTGCAGGTCGGTGAGGTACTCGCGCTCGTTCTCGTCCTGGGCCCGGGTAGGCGCGGTGGCGGCCGTGAGAATGATGACCGCCATCGCCACGGCGCGCGGAATCGTCGGCATGGCTCCTCCGGTGTACGGGTGTCGAGGTCCTGGCAACCAAGCGTGCCACGTCGCGGCTCGACCTCCTGATTCTGTTCATCATATGGGACATAATGATCCGATTTCGTTACAGGGGAGATCGACACGATGACACGATCGCGATGGGGTAGAGCCCTGGTCACCGGGCTGGTCCTGGCCGGGCTCTTCGGTGGTGGCGGTGCGGCGTCGGCGCAGGACGGCGGCTGGACCCACTGGGGCGGCGACGAGCGCAGCACCCGCTACACGCCGTTCGACCAGATCGATGCGGAGAACTTCGAGGACATGGAGGTCGCCTGGCTCTGGCGCGGCGACAACTACGGGCCGACCGTCGACAACGTCATGCGGTCGACGCCGATCTACGCCGAGGGCAAGCTGTTCGGCGTGGCCGGCTACCGCCGCACCGTCGTCGCGATGGATCCGGCGACCGGCGAGACCCTCTGGACCTTCCGCGAGCCGACGACGCAGCGCTGGGAGAACTCCATGCGCAAGAACTACGGGAAGGGCGTCGCCTACGAGGTGGTGAACGGCGAGGGCCGCATCTACGGCCGGATCACCGCCATCGACATGAACACCGGGGACACCCTGTGGATGATCCCCACCGGGGACACGCCCGAGCGGATCAAGAACCACCCGGCTCTGGAGGGCGTGGACCTGCCGAACACCGGCGTGCGGAACCAGGCGCTGACCCTGGTGAGCAGGACGCTGCTGATGTACAGCGAGGGACGCGGCGGCCGGCCGTTGTTGTACGCCGTGGACAAGGCCGACGGCACGCAGCTCGGGGCCGTCGAGATGCCGGCGCCGGCCACCAGCATCCCGATGAGCTACATGCACGAGGGCCGGCAGTACATCGTCGTGCCCGTCGCGGGCGGTCCGAATCGGCTGCCGGGGTCGCTCGTGACGCTGGCGCTGCCGGAGTAGTTGCATTCACCGCGCGGGGCGGCCGCGGTGGCCACCCCGCGCGGCAACGTCCGCGTCCAGCGGACCGCGGGCGCACGAGCCGTCCTATCTGCCGCCGAGCGCCGCGAGGGCGGCGCCGATCCCGGCTCCGGCCAGCGCCCCCAGCCCGGAGAAGCCCAGGGTCAATGGGTCGCCGGTGCAGTTCCCGCCGCTTCGTTGTCGCACCAGCTATAGCCGGAGAAGAACCCCATCGCGGTACCGAACCCGGCACCGACCGCGGCCCCGCGGCCAATTCTCTTCTTTCGGTCGTCGCGCCGGTCGGCTCTCGCGGCGGAATGCGCGGTTGCGACAAGGTGTGAGCGCGCCTGTGCTGTGCGCGAATCGAGAAGGGTCGAGTCGGCGTGCAGGAACCGAGCCAATGGCTCGCCTCCCATCGTCAGGCCGGATCGGTGGATCGCGCTGGACTCTTCCGCTCGTGCCGCGTGTCCGCCTGCCAGCAGGCTGCTGACTGCCAGCACCACCCCAATTCGTCGCGTCGCAGTCGTAGTCATGTTCCGTGTCCTCCTACAACCGAATGCGTGAGGCGTCGTCGATTCGGGTCATGTCCGATCACGAACGCCGCGTGGGCTGCCGTGGCCGGCCGGCGTGAGAGCCGCCGTCGACGACCGATGACGCCCGCCTTTGCATCATCGACATCAGGTCAGTGGACCAATAGATGGGGTGTAAACGCCACAGCCGCGGCTGGCTGACGACGCGATGCGGCGATTCACCGGGACGGATACCGATCTGCTGACTTGTCGGAGGACGGCACTATATTGTTGTCATCAGCTTTGTTGACATGAATTTTGTTGTGTGATGAAGTTGAACGAGGACACCATGATGAGATCGTCCACTGGACGCTGGGTGAGCGGAAGCGACTTCTTCGACCGCGAGCACGAAATCGAGGTACTCAAGGCGCGGGTTCGCGACCGAAATCACCTGTTGCTCACCGGACAGCGGCGCATGGGCAAGACGAGCATCCTTCAGGAACTCGGACGCCGGTTGGAATCCGACGATTGGATCTTTCTCTTCGTTGACGTCGAGGGAGCGACCTGCCCGGAGGATGCCATCGCGAGTATCGCACAGGCTGCACACGCCGTTCGCCCCGTGGCCGTGCGTCTCGCTTCGGACATGAAGCGCTGGCTCACCGACAACGTCGATGAAATCAGCGCCTTCGACTTCGGTGTGAAGTTCCGAGCCGGGCTGGATCCAGGAAGCTGGCGGCGTCACGGTGACAATCTGCTTCGCGGCTGCGCGGCACAAGAGAAGCCGGTGCTCCTGGTCGTCGACGAGTTGCCGATCTTCCTGAAACGCATGCTCCGTCGCGACGGTGACGCAGAGCAGGTGGACGATTTTCTGAGCTGGTTGCGTGGGGCTCTCCAGGGGCTTGGTGATCGCGGTCCGGTGCTCATCGCGTCCGGCAGCATTGGGCTCGAGCCTCTCGTGCGCAGGCTCGGCCTGTCCGACCGCATCAACCACCTCCATACCGTCCGCCTGGGTCCGTGGAGCCGTGAAGCCAGCGTTGCTTGTTTGGAGCGGCTCGCGACCAGCCACAACCTGCCAGTTGACGCTGGCGTCGCCGAAGCGGTGTACGACGCGCTCGGTGTCGGCATCCCGCACCACGTGCAGTCCTTCTTCGCGCGCCTGCGGGACTTTGCCATGATGCGGGGACGTCAACGCCTGCGAGTAGAAGACGTCGACAGTGTCTACCGCAACGAGCTCCTGGGGCCTTCGGGCCAGAACGACCTCGTGCACTACCAGACACGCCTCAAGGAAGCGCTGGACGACGAAGACCACTCGCTTGCCATGGAGATCCTGGCCGAGGCGGCCACCGAAGGGGCCTTCACTCCCGACGCCCGCCGCCGTCTGAACGAGCTCTACTCGGCCGTCGCGGGCGATGCGTCGGAACGCATCACCGACACGCTCGACGTCCTGGTTCACGACGGCTATCTGGAGGTTTCCGGAAGCGGTTACCGCTTTCCGTCACGTCTTCTGCGGGACTGGTGGTCGGCACGTTTTCGAGACCATCACGTACCACTCGCCAGCCGCCGTGGCGGTGACGGTTGACGGAGGCGCGCACTGTGGGCAAGGCCGACGCAACAAGCGAACCGGCCGGCAGCGAGGTCCGGAAGTTCAATCCGGGGACGCACCAGTCGGACCGGGAGATCGTCGACCAGTTCGTGGTTCGGCGCCACGAGCTGGACATTGTGCTCGAGGTCCTGCGCGGCAACATGGAGTCGGCATCGTGCCAGCACATCCTGGTCGTCGCGCCCCGCGGGCGGGGCAAGACCATGTTGCTTGCCCGTGCGGAAGCGGAACTCCGTACGAACGAGGAACTCTCCGCGCACCTGCTGCCGGTCCGGTTCATGGAAGAGAACCACGAGATTGCAACCGTGGCCGACTTCTGGCTCGAGACGCTGTTTCATCTCGCCAGGATCAGCGCCTCGGCGCATCCCCAGCTTGCGGCGGAGCTGCGGGCGACGCACGCGTCCCTTTGCGAGCG
Organism: Vicinamibacterales bacterium; assembly: GCA_965222905.1. Lineage (GTDB taxonomy): Bacteria > Acidobacteriota > Vicinamibacteria > Vicinamibacterales > UBA8438 > WTFV01. The sequence goes on from OZ244976.1 coordinate 4,099,955, forward strand.
ATGGTTCGAAAGAGCGCTGCACGAGCACGCCCGCGCCGCCGTACTCGATGCGGCGGATCGCCTCGACCGAAAGCTGGTGTTGATGGTCGAGAGCCTCCAGGCGCTCAGTCACAACGTGGACGACGACTTCGGCTGGCAGCTTCGCGCGGTCCTTCAGTCGGAACCTCAGATCATGCTGGTCGGTTCCGCTCTCAGCCGATTCCAGGCGCTGGACGATGCGGAGCAGCCCTTCTTCGAGCTGTTTCGCATCGTCGAGCTGAAACCGTTGGCCAGCCACGAATGCCGCCGCCTGTGGGAAGCGGTGAGCGGGGACTCGGCGAGCGGACGCGAAATCAGGCCGCTCGAGATCCTGACCGGCGGCAGTCCCCGCCTTCTGGTCATCGTCGCCGGACTCGCCAGGCACCGATCGTTGCGACAGTTGATGGAAGAGCTCGTCGTGCTGATCGACGAGCACACGGAGTATTTCCGGGGTCATCTGGAGGTCCTGCCCAACAGCGAGCGTCGCGTCTACGTGGCGTTGCTCGATCTGTGGCGACCATCCGGCACGGGCGAGATCGCGGCGCGTGCGCGCATGGACATCCGGAAGGTCTCGACGATGCTCGGTCGTTTGGTGGATCGGGGCGCGGTGGTTCCCGAACCGAGCGGCAGCGGCAAACGGCGGCGCTACACGGTCACCGAGCCTCTCTACAGCATCTACTACAAGCTGCGGCGCGAGCGGGATGAAGCGGCCGTGGTCGAGAATCTCGTTCTCTTCATGGTCGCTTTCTATGACCCGTTCGTGCTCTACAGAGTCTTCGATCTGCTCTGGTCGGAATCGCAGGACGAGCCGTCGCTGCACAGCGGCATCGAACGCGCGCTCGCGAGGAGACCGCCGGACGTCGACATGGGGTCGCGGATGGTCTGGGATCGTCTCCAGGAGGCGTCCGACAAGATTGCCAACCATCGTCATGCGGAAGCTCAACTACGGTTTCAGAAAGAGGTCGAGGCAGCATTCCGCAACCGTGCATTCGCCAGGGTTATCGAACTCGTCGACCGCTACGTCGCTGACGGATGGGACCGTTTGGCGCCGAACATGCGCGAGCACGAGACCGCCTACGTGGCGCGCGTGAAAGCGGACGCGCATTTGGAGTTGGGCGATTTCCGGAAGGTGATAGCCATCGGGGCGGAGATCATCGATCGTTTCCGCGCAACCCGAGATGCATTTGTCCTGTATAGGTGCGCAGGTGTGATCTTTCGCAAGGTTGCGGCCCACTTCAGGCTGAACGACTTCGAGGGAACGGTTGCCAGCGCGCGCGAACTGGTGGAGTGGTTTGGAGATTACGACGATCCCGATTTCCAGCTGTTCGTCGCGGAGGCACTGATTCTTCAGGCGGCAGCGGAGAGGAAACTGCGCCGTTTTGGGGCGTCTGCTTCGCTGCTCGACGGCGTCGTGACCCGCTTCCACGACAGCGACGCACCGTGGCTCCGGAAGGCGGTTGTCGGGGCGCTCCTGGCGAAGGGCGGCATCTTGCGGCTGCAGCACAATCACCGTGAAACGGCCATCTCGGCGTACGACGAAGCGATCGAACATGCACGAGGGTTGAACATGGATGACGTTGGGGACGATCTAGCGTCAGCGTTCCTCAACCGCGGCTTCTGCCAAGCCAGCCTCAGCGACTTCAAGGGGGAGATCGCATCCTACCAGGAGTTGATCGACACATTCGGTCACAACGCTGGCCACCGTGAGACAGTAATGCTAACGGCAGGGTTCCTTAGCCTGCGGCAGGCCGAAATGGGAAGTACGGAAGACGCCCTGCGGGGATGTGAGGAACTTGAGACAAACCTGGGCCATCTGAGCGGAGTCTGGAGAACCTGGATTGAATGGCTGGCGTTGAGCGCGCGTGCGATGGCGCTGATGGTTCGGCGCGATGCAGCGGCCGTCGACGCCTTCCGTTCCGCTTATGCCGAATTTCCTTCCGCTAGTGAAGTGGCGACGCCCACCATGATCAGGCTTGTACTCAACATGATCGCCCTCGGTGGGTCGGAGAGTGACCTCGTCGAGGTGCTCTCTAGCGACAGCTCAAGGGCCAGAACGCTGGCGCCTCTGATTGCGGCCCTGCGGGAGCGCTGCGGCGAAGCGGTTCGTGCCCCCGCGGAAGTGCTCAAGGTGGCGGCGGATATTCGGAGACGCATTGAAGAGAAGGCAGTCAAGGGTGTCTTGACCGCCTTTTGACCGCCCCCGAATGCTCTCGCGCCCTGGCTCTGGATTCTCGCAGTGAACGCCTCACGGGTCGAGGCAGTCGTCCACCGGTCCGGGATCACTTACCGCGGAAACGCCGGCAGCCCCGGCTCCACCCCGTCCGGCAGCGGCGTCCGCGCCGTGTTCATCACCATCGCCAGCAACTGGTAGTAGCCCAGGATGCCGATGGCGTCGATGACGCCCTTCTCGCCCAGGTGCTCCACCATCCGGGCGTAGGTCGGGTCGCTGACGCCGTGGGTGCGCAGCAGCTCCATGCAGAAGTCGTAGACCGCGGCCTCGTCGTCGGCGAGCTCCGCCGGCCGGCGCCCGTCGGCCACCGCCTCGATGACGGCCGCGTCGAGTCCCTCGCGCTCGGCAATCGGCGCGTGGACGTACCACTCGTAGTTCTGCGTCCAGTGGCGCGCGGTCAGCAGGATGACGAACTCGCTGAGTCGCGGCGGCAGGGCGCTGCGGAAGCGCACGTAGTCGCCCACGTTGCGCGCGCGGTTCATCATCTCGGGGCTCCGGAGCAGCACCATGAACGGCCCGCCGAAGCCGTCCGTGTTGCGGGCCGCCTTGAACTCCTCGACGGCGGCTTGCTGCTCCGGGGTCATCCGGTCCTCCGACAGCGGAGGCATGCGGTTCTGGGCTGTTGCGGTCATGGCGTGTGTCAGGGTCAGCAGTACCGTAACGATCAGTACTCCGGCGACGCGGAACGGCTGCGGTCGATTGCAAGTGTGCATGGGAGTGTCCTCACTCTCCGGTCGCGGCCGGCTACTCGGCGGCGCGGCGTGTGGCATCCGTCGCGATCTGCGGCCGGACGATACGATTCCACCACATGATCGCGCCGGTGACGAACAGGACCGGCGGCAGCAGTCCGATCGCGAACCAGGAGACCTTGGTGGCCGTCCCGCCGAAGCGGCCGAAGTGCACGCGGGCCACCCAGTAGAGAATCGTGTCGACGGTGCGCGGCTCGAACGATTCCTCGTCGAACGGCTCGAGGTAGTCTCCGAGCGCGTTGAACGGGTCGGGAAACGCCAGATAGATGCCGGTGACCCCCCACATCAGGACGAAGAGCAGGGTCCAGATTCCGATCGCACCGTGCAGGGTCCAGGTTAGCCGGCGCCAGTTGGCGCGCCAGTCGACGTTGAGGGCGCGGCGCCAGCCCGCGATGCCCGGCCACCAGATGATCGAGCCGGTCAGGGCCGACAGCGTCAGCAGGATGGCCCCGACGCCGTTGACGTGCCGGCCGGTCTGCCCGCCGAGCAGATTGTCGTGCAGGTCGAGCAGCCATGTCGTGAGACGGTAGGGTAGCGGCAGCCGGTGCCCGAGGTCCTCTCCCGTGTACGGGTCGAACACCATCTGGGACGGCTCGCCGTCGCGGACGATCGTGACCGTGCTCGCCTGCGCCGGATCGTCGCGCAGGATCACCCGCCGTACGCTGTGGTCCGGGTAGGCGCGCTCGGCCGCCGCGGTCAATTCCTCTTCCGTCATTCGCTCGCCGACGATCTCGACGAAGCGCGGCTGCGGCTCGAACGTCTGGCGCAACTCGCTACGGTAGATCAGGATGCTGCCGCTGACCGAGATGACGATGACGTAGAGGCCGATCCCGAGGCCCGACCAGAGATGCACCTGGAAGACCGCCCTGCGCAGCCAGAACGACTGTGGACGACGGACCCAGCGTTGCCAGAGCGTCGCGGTCGACATGTCGGGCGACTGTACCACGGACGCCTTGCGCTGGCGGGCGCAGCCGTCTATCGTGATCGGATAACGCGCCGGCAGCGCCTCGCCGGACGGTATTCCACAAAGGCGCAGGGGAGGTTTCCATGAATAGCCGCTGTTTCACGGCATGGGCGGCGATGGCCGCGGTTCTCGCGTTGGCGCCGGTCGCGGCGTTCGGGCAGGGCGACTACACGGCGCCCACAAATCCGTTCGGACAGCCCGACCTGTCCGGCATCTGGACGAACAACAGCGCGACGCCGCTCGAGCGTCCCGAGCAGCTCGCGGGTCAGGCGACGCTGTCGGACGAGGAGCTCGCGGAGCTGACCCAGAGGATCCAGGAGTTCCGCGACGCCGAGCAGGCGGGCGATCTGCTGGGCGACCGGCTGATTCAGCAGGCGCTCGGCAACGCCGAGTTTCAGGATTTCGACGTCGTCACCGGCAACTACAACGCGTTCTGGCTGGTGGAGCGCCATCTGGACAACCGGACGTCGCTGATCGTCGATCCCCCCGACGGGCGCGTTCCGGCGTTGACCGAGACCGCCTCGGCGCGCGCCGCCGAGCGGCGGGCCTACGCGGCCGAGCATCCCTCCGACGGTCCGGAGGATCGGACCCTGGGCGACCGCTGCCTGCACTTCGAGGCGCCGCGCATGGGGGCCGGCTACAACAGCTACTTCCAGGTCGTCCAGTCGCCGACCCACGTGGCGATCTTCCAGGAGATGGGCCACTTCACACGGGTGATCCCGCTCGACGGCCGGCCGCACATCGACGACGGCATCCGGCAGTGGGCCGGCGATTCCCGCGGGCGTTGGGAAGGGGACACGCTGGTCGTCGAGACGGCGAACTACTCGCCCCAGGCGCGCTTCAGCGGCGCGACCGAGAATCTCCACCTCGTCGAGCGCTACACGCGGATCGGCCCCGGCATGCTGCGGCACGAGATCACGCTGAACGACGCGGAGACCTGGACGCGGCCGTGGACGGTCGAGCTGCTTCACGAGTCGACCATGGACCCGATCTTCGAGTACGCCTGCCACGAGGGGAACTACGCGATGCCGGGCATCCTCGGCGGCGCGCGCCTCGAGGAGCGGGAAGCGGGCGGACAGTGAAGGCGGGTGGCATGACACGAAACGTCTGCATGCGGCTGGCAGCCGTCCTGCTCGCGTCGATGCTCGGCGCCGCCGGGTGCGGCGGCGGGGGAGAGCCGGCGCCGGCGCCCGCTGCGGAGGAGCCGGCGGCCGCCGAGGAGTCGCTCAAGCTGTACGTCTTCGAGTGCGGGCGGTTGCGCTTCGACACCGTGGAACGCTTCAGCATCGCCGACGACGAGACCGATGTCCGGGAGCTGATCGTGCCCTGCTACGTCGTCGACCATCCCGACGGCACGTTGCTGTGGGACGGTGGGCTGCCGTCGACGGTGGCCGAGACCGAAGGCTGGAGCGACAGCGGCCAGCGTCTCGACCGGACGTTCGCCGAGCAGCTCGCGGAGTACGGCCTGGACGTCGACCTCGGGTCGTTCGACTACGTCGCGTTCTCCCACATCCACTTCGACCACGTCGGCGTGGCGGGCGAGCTGACGGGTGGCACGTGGCTCGTGCAGCAGGGCGACCTCGACGCGGCGTTCCCGGAGGGGACCGGCGCGGAGGCGGCCCAGCCGCTCCTGGACAACATGCGCAACCTCGAGCGGATGGTCCTCGACGGCGACCACGACGTGTTCGGCGACGGCCGAGTTCAGATCGTCTCGGCCCCGGGCCACACGCCGGGGCACCAGGTGCTCTTCCTCGACCTCGCCGAGACGGGGCCCCTCGTGCTTTCGGGTGACCTCTACCACTTCCGGCTGAGCCGGGAGGAGCGCCGCGTGCCGACCTTCAACTTCGACGCGGAGATGTCGCTGGAGTCGATGGAGAAGGTCGAGACGTTCGTGGCCGAGCGGAACGCCACGTTCTGGATCGAGCACGACCTGGCGCTGTTCGAGACGTTGCAGACGGCGCCGGGGTTCTACGAGTAGGGAAGAGTGAAGGGGCGGCCGAAGATGCCGCCCCCCTCTGTCCGTCTATCTGACCATGGACTCAGCGAGGCAGTGGACAATGTTCTTACCGTCTTCGTATGCTTGCACTGCTTCGTTATAGGTCACGGTCGAGTTCATTTGACCTGCGTGCGCAAACTGGTTGCGCCAAGTGATGAGGTTCCCGTAGGCGCTCTTGATGTCCCTGTGATGGGCCAACAGGTAGTCATGTGACCTTTTCTGGATCTTCCTTTCGAATCTCTCCTTGTACTTCTTGCCGAATCTGCTGATGTAGTCATCCCGAATGACCTGCAACTTGATGCGCCCATTGATTCGATTGAAATGCTCGTCGACAAAATGACCAAACGTCTTATGTTTCTTGCGCGCGAACTCCGTGAATATGTCCTTAATCGCCAATTCGTATACCGTTACACCTGCTATTGAGACGAAACCAGTGTATTTTGCAGCAAGAAGCGGATTCGTAGTCCCTATCTGAGGGACAATGCTGTTGAGGTGCGTCACGACGTCGTCGGCGTGCTGAAATTGATCCACGTATGCCATGGACTCAGCCAAGCAAGTAGTGCTTCACGGTGTCAATGCGGTGCTTGACGGTACTCGTATCAGTAGTGTTGAGCCGGGTATCCTCCTTCATGAAGCCATCATCTTGCTTCAGCCTAGCGTATCCGTCCGCTAGGTCGGCGAAGTCGAGATGCCCGTCGTTCTCGATCAGTACGCACAGCACAGAATCCAATGCGGAGCCGTTCAGAGGGCCTCGCAGATGGAACGGTTTCTCACCAAGCTTATCGACAACTAGCTTGGTTGCACGAGGAAACGCGTCGAAGAAGGTCATGACCTTCTTCATGCGCCCCCGCTTATGTTCCTTCATGGCCGCGTTCAGGAACTCCTTCATCGGCTTCTCGTAGTGCTCGACTGAGCCCGTGAGTGCGAAAACACGAAGCAGAAGTTCAATGTCCTTCTGATACCTGTCGTTGTACGGATTGCCTAAAATCTTCCGCCAGTTCCTGTCTTCATTCGCCTCCTTCAGGCGATCGTTGAACGGGCCACGAAACACGCAGTTGCGGATTTCCTGCGGCTTCAGAGGCGTACCGCCGGTATTCAGCCTTTCAAAGATATGATAGGCACTCGTGCTTTCTCCAGTCGGGTTCAGTTGTCGGATGTTGATGGCACGCAACACCGCCCGCTTTAATTTTCGTTGCGCGGAGTCGTCCAGTTCATCGAACGTCCGCTTATGGTATATATTCTTCGAGTCCAACCCCTCCAGACGGAAAACTTGCCGTCTGCCATGCACACTCTCCTGGCCGAAGTACCCCTCGAAATAGAACGCGATGCTGAGTATTCGCTGTTGGCCATCGACGACTATGTTCTTGTTGTCGTCGCCGACATAAAAGAATACCGGCGGCACCGGTAGGCCGGAGAGAAAGGAATCGATCAAGAGTGAAGATTGCTGAATGGACCAGACGAAGCTGCGCTGGTAGTCCGGTACGACAATATCGCCGTCCTTCCACATCTCTGCGATTCCGGAAAGCGTGAAGTCTGACGGATAGCTTGCGACGTTGTAATCGACGGTAACGCTTTCGTCTTCCGTTTCGGTTTCTTCCACGGTCAAATCGGTCTCGAGAGCAGGCGCAGTCATCTCTTGCTCCAAGGTCAAACGGTAGTCCTGACCAACGAGTCCAGTGACCCCGCGAAGCGTCGTTCGTCGTTTGGTCGGCGAAATGAATCAGAGGAGTTCGGGTTCGATGGTCGGGGGGTGTGCGTCGACCTCCTTATAGTCGCTCCAGGCGCGTGCGGCGCCACAAGAACGCGAGCTGGGACGCGCAGTGTCGCCGATCCTGGCAGTGAAGAGAACATGGGCCGATGGCAGGACGTGGCGGCCGCCCGGGGCCGCCCGCTCAGTTATCGTGCTAACGATCCCGCCGCTCGTTGTCGTACGGGGCGCCAGTGCCGGACGAGCCCATGAAGAACTTGCGGCCGTCCTCGAAGGTCAGGTCGCGCGCATTCGCCCGGGCCGTGCGATCCTTGCTCTGATAGCCGTCGACGACCACTACCGTGCCGGGCTGCACGTAGTTCCGCCGCAGGCCCCGGCGCAGCAGCGTGTTGGGCGTGCCCCCCTCGACCATCCACACTTCGCTGGTGCCGTCGTCGTTGGTCACCTCCAGGTGGATCCAGGTGTGCGGGTTGACCCATTCGACTCGAACGATGGGACCCCGGAGCAGCACCGGCCGGTTTGGATCGAACTCGGCGCCGAAGGCATGGTGCGCGACGGCCGGGACGCTGGTCGCGACAATCGCAAGCAGAGCGGCGGCCAGCAGGCAGAGCGTGAGGCGTGACGAATGGCGTGACTGCGTGATCATGGCGTGTACCTCCGAGTCCTGTGTTTCTTTTACCGGTCTACCGCGGCGGTTCGGGGACCCGTCCCTCGCGGACGTCCTGCTCGAGAACCCGCGCCCCGCCGAGAATGCCGCGGAACGAGTAGTTCGCCTCGTGGCAGGCGTACTCGTAGACGCGTGTATCGCTGGCCGGCCAGACGTACTCGCCGGTCCACGGCGCGGTCCACACGTTCGGATCCTCCACGGTGAACCGGTAGAGCAGCGTGTCGGCGTCGAGGCGCGTGAAGCGCTCCACCACGTGGAGGTCGCGCGTAGCCTGCCGGAGCGCCGGCGTGTCGTTGAAGTTGGTGGTGTCGACGACGAGCGTGTCGCCCTCCCAGTGCCCGACCGAGTCGCCGAGCCAGCTCCGGATCTCCGGCGGCGCGTGCTCGGCGTTCATCCGGATGATACGGGCGTCGTGCACCATCTCGACCAGGATGATGATGTGGTCGTCGGTCTGCACGATCCGCTTCAGATTGTTGTAGAGGACCGGCAGCATCGGGGGCCCGCCGGTGGATCCGAACCCGAGCAGGCAGCGCTCGGCGAGCGGCCGGATTTCCGGGTCGTCGTAAGGTCCCGGGGCGTCGTGGCCGTTCTCGATCATCCACCAGGCGGTACCGGTGTTGGGACGGCCCAGAGCCCGGCGGGCGGCGATTCGCTCCTGCGCCGCATCGGTCAGCGCCGGCTGGCGGCCGTTCGGCGGGTCGACGATGATCGACGTCCGCCACTGGCCGTCGATCTGGTACGCGTCGTTGCCCCGGTCGATCCAGAACGTGTTGTAGCCGCCGACGTTGCCGGCCGCGCCGGGCGATCCGTCGCCACCGGCGGGCGGCGCCTCGCGGTTGGGGTCGCTCGCCTCGTTGCGGCTGGCGTTGCGCTCGAACTCCTGGCGCGCGATCCCGGCTGCTTCCTCTTCCGTCAGGAACGCCTTGTCGCCGAAGCGTTCGGGCCGCTGCAGCGGCGTCAGCGTCGCGATGTCGTAGGTGCCGGACAGGTCGGGACGCCCGCCGGCGGTGCGGGGGACGTCCTCGGACTGCGCCATGGCGGATCCTGCCGTCAATGTGGCGACAGCAGACACGATCACGGCCAGCGCACGGGCTCGATTGCGCATGAGAGCCTCCATCGGTTCCTGTTCCTTACGGCTGGCGCCCCTCGCGGACATCCTGCTCCAGAATGCGCGCGCCGCCAAGGATGCCCCGGAACGAGTAGTTCGCCTCGTGGCAGGCGTACTCGTAGACCCGGTCGCGGGTGGCCGGCCAGACATACTCGCCGCTCCACGGGGCGCTCCAGACCGTCGGATCGTCGACGGTGAACTGATAGCGCAGCGTGTCCGCGTCGATCCGCGTGAAGCGCTCCACGACGTGCAGATTGCCGGACGCCCCGCTCAGGGCCGGCGTGTCGGTGAAGTTGGTCGTGTCGACGACGAGCGTGTCGCCTTCCCAGTGGCCGACCGAGTCGCCGAGCCACTTGCGAATCTCCGGCGGCGCGTGCTCGTCGTTCATCCGGACGACGCGGGCGTCGTGCACCATCTCGACCAGGATCATGACGTGGTCGTCGGTCTGCACGATCCGCTTCAGATTGTTGTAGAGCACCGGCAGCATCGGCGGCCCCGAGGTCGACCCGAAGCCGAGCAGACAGCGTTCGGCGAGGGGCCGGATCTCCGGGTCGTCGTAGGGGCCGGGGGCGTCGAGGCCGTTCTCTACCAGCCACCACGCCGTGCCGCTGTTCGGCCGGAAGAAGCCAGCCGCCTCGGCCATGCGCGCCTGCGCCTCGGCCGTCAGCGGCGGCCGCCGGCCGTTCGGCGGTGCGGTGATGATCGACGTGCGCCACTCGCCGTCGATCTGAAACGCCCCGCTGCCGCGATCCATCCAGAAGGTGTTGTAGCCGCCGACGGCGCCCGCGGCCCCGGTCGATCCGTCGCCCCCGACCGGCGGCGCCTCGCTCGGCGGCGCGCTCTCGATGTTCCGGTCGGGCGGGATGCCGAACACGGCGGCCAGCGCCAGCGGCTCGCCCTGGGCGATCGCCGCTGCTTCTTCTTCGCTCAGCGTGAGGCGGTCACCGAATTCCGCGGGGCGTTGAAGCGGCGTCAGCGTCGCCGTGTCATACGTACCCGACAGATCCGGGCGTCCGCCCGCGGTGCGTGGAATCTCCTGGGCGTCCACCGCGGCGGCCGTGGCGATCACGAGGCCGACCGCCAGCGCGGCGCCCGACGCGAGCCGATATCGATTGTTGATTCGCATCCGGACATCCTTAGCTCCACGCGGAATCGTCGCCGGCCGCCTAGCGCGGCAGCGGGCTTCGCCGGAGATCGCCGAAGAGTAGCTCCTCGACGAACTCGACGCACTTGAAGTCCATCAGCCGCGCGCCCGGCTCGATCCGCCGGTAGAGCGGCATGCGGATGGTCCAGGGCTCCGTGAAGACGTTGGGGTCTTCCATCGTCGCCTCGTACTGGATGTGGTTCGGGCCGATCAACGTGTAGCGCTCGACGACGCGCAACTGATTCGTATGGTGACTGCCGGCCCGGTCGAACCAGGTCTGATCGTTCTGGCCGGTCACCTCGACCACCAGCGTGTCACCTTCCCAGCGGCCCACGGACTGGCCCATCCACGAGTCCGTCTCGGCCGGCCCGACGTCTTCCAGATAGATGTCGCGCACGGCTCCGGCGAACTCGTAGGCGATGAAGATGTTGTTCTCGTTCTGAAAGATCTGGAACGGGAAGGGCATGTAGGTGGCGCGGGGGACGCCCGGCATGTAGCACCTGATCTCCGGGTCGCGGTCGATCCAGTTGTCCTGGTTCTCTTCCTTCCGCGCGCGCGCCTCCGCCGTGTACGGGATTCGGCCACCGCCGTCGACGACCCCCATGCTGCCGGGGACTGCCCCGACCGCGCCCAGCCGCAGGACCGGGACATCGGGAAGCGGGCTGCGCGGCCCCTGCCGAAGCTGCATCGCCGGCCGTGCGATGTGCGGCTCGACGTCGTAGTGCGCCGCGTTGAGCGCCTGCCAGATGCCGTTCAGGTCGGGATTGCCGTTCGCCAGCAGGGGCGGCTCGAAGTCGGTCGACTGGGCGGCGGCCGGGCCGACCGCCAGGATGGAGATCCCGGCCAGCACGACCGCCGCGGTGGTTATCGCCTTCGTCGCCTTCAACATCACGGTCTGTGCCCCTCCTCGCATCGCAGCGCGGCGCGGGTGCGCCGGACCGACGCGCCCGTCCTCCGCGCAGGACCATTGTACCCAGTGGACGACGCCGACCGGTCCGCGCACGCGGGCACGCCAGCGGGTCGCGGAGGGTCACTGCCGGACGAAGCGCTGAACCCGTTTTCCTTCGAGCGTCTCCCCGACGTAGATGTTGCCGCTCGCGTCGACGGCCAGGCTGTGGGCCGCGGTGAAGCCGCCCGCCCGGTGTCCGCCGAAGCCGAACGAATCGACGATCGACAGGTCCTCGCGCGAGATGATCCAGACCTTCTGGTTCATCCCGTCGATGTTGTACATGAACCGCTGCTCGGGGTCGGGCGAGAAGTCGACGTCGAACGCCGAGCCGAAGTCGCGCGTCCGCGGGGCGATGAGCACCTCGTCAAGGAAGGTGCCGTCCCGCTGGAACACCTGGATCCGGTCGTTCACGCGGTCGCACACGTAGACCAGCCCGTCGTCCGACAGCGTCGCGCAGTGCACCGGCCGCCCGAACTGCTGCGACAGCGGCGCGTCCGGATCGTAGGTGTAGGCATCGTCGGTCGGGACGTTTCCGTAGGCGCCCCAGTGCCGGCGGTACTCGCCGGTGTCGGCGTCGAACACCGCGACCCGCCGGTTGCCGTAGCCGTCGGCGATGTAGACCTCGTTGGTCTCCGGGTCGACGTCGATCTCGGCCGGCTGCCCGAAGTTGGCGAGGTCGTTGCTCCCCTGGCCCTGGCCCTGCGCGCCGATCTGCAGCAGGAACCGGCCGTGCCGGGTGAACTTGAGGATCTGCGAGTCGTTGCCCCCGCTGCCCGCGAGCCAGACGTTGTCGAGGTGGTCGATGAAGATGCCGTGCTCGGACTGCGGCCACTCGAAGCCGTGGCCGGGGCCGCCCCAGGCCTGGACGACGTCGCCCGCCTGATTGAACTCGATGACCGGCGGAGCCGGCCGGCAGCACTCGGCGAGCGGCGGGTCGGCGTCGGCGCCCCGTTCCTGCTGGTTGAGGCTGCCGGGCCGGTGGACGATCCAGACGTGGTCGCGCGAGTCCACCGCCACGCCGACGACGTTGCCGAGGGTCCAGTTGTCGGGCAGCGGTTTCGGCCAGTACGGATCGAAGGCGAAGCCGGCGCCGCCCAGCGCGCCGTCACCCGACTGGGTGGTGACTCCGGTGGAGGACGCGCCGCCCGGCGCCGCCGCCACGACGGCCAGCGCCACGCCGAGCGCACAGAGGAGAAGTCCGTATCCGAATCGTCGATAAGTCATGGTCTGCCTCACTGTCGTTCGTCGAGGTAGGCGCGCGACGCCGCCGCGTCCATCAGCGGCACCACCTTGTCGGGATCGACCCGCACCATCATGTAAGTGATGTGGTCGTCGATCCGCGTGAACTCGTGCCCGGTGCCGGCGGGGATGACGAATACGTCGCCCTGCTTGAGCTGGTGCGTCGCGCCGTTTCGGACGTCCTGGGCGTTGTTGCCGGGGCCGTTGAGGAACTGCACCGCGCGGTTGTCGGGCGGACGCCGTACCGGGTTCACCAGATCGGGACCGGTCAGTATGGTCCCGCCGCCGCTCATGACGACGTACACCTCGGTGACCAGATCGTGCTCCGCCACCCGGTTGCGCCGCTCCGGGAGCCGGCCGCGGTGCGCCATGGCGATCTGCACCTTCGCCTTGCCGATGTCGATCGACCGCACCTGCTGATCGACCAGACCGCCCGCGCGTCCGACGAACGCGTACTCGGCGAGCTCCTCCGCCGCGACGTGGGTGGCGGGGCACATCGGGCAGGAAGGCTCGACGTCCTGTGCGGACAGGCGGCCGAGCAGGAACGCGCACACAATGGCGCCGGCGACGACGACGGGGTAGCGCATGAATCGCATGACGACTGCCTCTTTCCGATTGCGGGTTTCGCGCACTGTCGAGCTTGCCGCGTTGCGGGTTCACTCTAATACAGTCCGGCGCGCCGCGCCGCGATTTTGTACGCTCGGCAGGTGGCGCCGGCCGGTGTCGTCACGACGGGAGGGACGATCATGCGAGTCGGATTCATAGGCCTGGGCGTGATGGGGCGCTCGATGGCGCTCAATCTGTTGCGGGCGCGCCACGACCTGACGGTCTACGCGCGGCGACCGGTCTCCCTCGAGCCGCTGGTCGAGCGGGGGGCGGCCCCGGCGGCGACCCCGGCGGCGCTGGCCGCCGACTGCGACGCGGTCTTCACCATGCTGACCGGTACGGCGGACGTCGAGCAGGTCCTGCTCGGCGACGACGGCGTCGTGCACGGCGCCCGGCCCGGCACGGTGGTCGTCGACACCAGCACCATCGATCCGACCGCGACCCGTGCAATCGCGGTGCGGCTCGGGGAACGCGGCGTGGACATGCTCGACGCGCCGGTCTCCGGCGGCCCCCACGGCGCCCGCGACGCCACGCTCTCGATCATGGTCGGCGGGAAGGCCGACGCCCTCGACCGCGCCCGGCCGCTCTTCGACTGCATCGGCACGAAGGTGCTGCACATGGGGGACCACGGCGCCGGTCAGGCGACGAAGGCGTGCCACCAGCTCCTCCTGCTCGTGACCGCGCAGGGGGTCGCGGAGGCGTTGACGCTGGCTCGCAGCGCCGGGCTCGACGCGGGCAAGGTCCGGGAGGCGATGCTGCAGGGGATGGCGTCGAGCCGCGTGCTCGACTTCTTCGGCGACCGGATGGCGCGGCGCGACTTCGACGCCGGCATCGAGAGCCGGCTGTATCACAAGGATCTCGACATCGTCCTGAGCCTGGCCCACGACCTCGGCGTCTCGCTGCCGGCCGGTGCGTTGACGATGCAGTTCATCAACGGACTGCACGGGCGGGGACGGGGACGCGACGACCTGTCGGCGTTGATCACGCTGATGGAGGAGCTGGGAGTCCCTGGTGAAACCCCGCGTAGCACCGAGAGCAGCTAGGAGTCTGCGTGGCAATTGCAGGCTGCCGGGGTGCGCACGATTGTGTCGGCGGAAGCATGTGTCATGCTTGCGCCTCGGCCTGTTCCGCCACGGCGTCAAGGTCGTGCAGCGGGTGTCCGATGTCGTAAGGAAGCAACTTGACGAGCCGTTTCCTTGCGCATCTCGACCGGCACGTGGATTCGAGGCGCTACGATGAGCCACTCAGGGAACTCGGCGATGCACCAGATGTCACAGCCTTCGTCTTCGACGTTGCCGGTGCAAGACGGCGTTACCCGGTCCGGCCCGGGGGGGCTGGATCCCATGGGACGCGTCTCGCGCTCGGCCCGCCTCCAGCAGGGCCGGCACTTGATGCTGGCCGCCGTGCTCCTCTGCATCGCGGTGCCTGCCATCGTCGCGGCCGACGACTGGCCGGAGTACCGCGGCGCCGGGCGCCAGGGCGTCTGGACGGAGACCGGCATCCTCGAGGAGTTTCCTCCCGGCGGGCTGTCGTTCACCTGGCGTGTCCCCATCCATGACGGCTACGCGGGACCGGCCGTGGCCGGCGGGCGAGTCTTCGTCATTGATGCGCGCCCCGCCGGCACGCGCGGCATGCGGATGGTCGAGCGCGTCCTCTGTCTCGACGAGGAGACCGGCGAGACGTTGTGGAGCCGCGAGTGGGAGGCCGACTACGCGGGGATCCAGCCGCTGTACGCCATCGGCCCGCGCGCCACGCCGACCGTGGACGGCGACCGGGTCTACGTGCAGGGGGCGACGGGGCGCCTCTTCGCGCTCGACGTCGCCACGGGCGCCGTCCGGTGGTCGAAGGACTATGTCGCCGACCTCGGGACCGAGGTCCCGGCGTGGGGGATGGCCGGGGCGCCGCTCGTCGAGGGCGACCTGCTGATTTGCCTCGCCGGCGCCGAGTCGGACGGGAAGGTGATCGCTTTCGACAAGCACACCGGCGCGGAGGTGTGGCGCGCGCTCTCGTCCGACTGGGACCCGGGCTACAACGCGCCCGTCGTCTTCGACGTCGGCGGCGTCCGGCAGCTCATCGTCTGGCATCCGCGTGCGATCACGTCGCTCGACCCCCGGACGGGCGAGCAGTACTGGGAGGTTCCGTTCGACGTCCAGCTCGGCGTGACCATCGCGACGCCGGTGCGGGGCGGCCCCTACCTGCTGGTTTCGTCCTTCTTCAACGGGTCGCGGATGCTGCGCCTGAACCTCGACCGTCCGGACGCATCGCTCGTCTGGCGCAGCGAGGAGAGCAACGAGGTCGCCACCGACAAGCTGCACTCGATGATCGGGACGCCGGTCATCGACGGCGACTACCTCTACGGGATCGACAGCTACGGCGAGCTGCGCTGCCTCGACGTGCGGACCGGCGAGCGGCTGTGGGAGAGCCAGGCGCTGACGGTGGAGCGTGCGCGGCAGGCGACCGCCTTCTTCGTGCGCAACGGCGACCGCTACTTCATCAACAACGATCGCGGGGAGTTGATCATCGCGCGGTTCACGCCGCGCGGGCTCGAGGTGGTGAGCCGCACCCATCTGCTCGAGCCGACGTCGCCGGTCCCGCGGCGGCGCGAGCTCGGCGCGGTGCTCTGGTCGTACCCCGCGTACGCGAACCGGCACATCGTCATGCGCAACGGACGGGAGATAGTCCGCGCCTCGCTCGAGGCCCAGTAGCCGCCGCAGTTTCCCGACCAGCAGCGCTGAGCGGCGGGCTGGGCGCGTTTCATCGGGTCATGCTGAGCTGGTCGGTGGCCGACACGGCGTGGGAGCTGTCCCCGCTGGCCGACCGTCGCGCACGCACTGGGGTTGCGGTAATGGTGGATCCGGAAACGGCCCGTCAGGATCAGCGGCAGCGCCTCCGGGCGCCAAGGATCCGAGCCACACAGCCGGGAACGTCCGATGGACAGGGTTTCGGGCGTACACGCGTTCACCGTGCTGCCGATGACCAAGCCGGCGAAGCGGCAGGTGAGACCTTCGACATCCAGGGACTTCTAGGAGAGGGAGCTTCCGTTCTGCTCGATTTCGATCGTCGCGGTCCAACTTCTGCTGTGCCCGAGGGTCCGTGCGATGACACCGAGACACCCCCTCCGATGACGTCTTCCGTCGACGCGCTGATGGTCGCTGTAACGCAGCGTCAGGCGGAGGGGGCGGAGCTTTCATGTCGCCGCCATCACGAGAGATCGACGCGCGCCGCGGCGACGCGCAGCCGCGCAGCTTGTACGGCTGCACGTACTTCGTCGTAGATGTTGGAGACCCAGAGATCGCTCGTCACTTCGACGGTCGCGACAAGCGCGTACGGCACCTCTTCCTCCAGGGCGCCGGCATCCGCCCGGCAGTTCACTTGAATCTCCAGAGTCGCGTCGTCCGCATAGTCGCGGGAACTCTCGCCTTCCAGTATCTCGTGTTGCACGGTGCTCCGCTGAACGGCTTGCCAATCCGCCTGTCGCCGCGCAACGCCCAGTTCCGCCATGGGAGGCGACAACCAGAGCTGAGCGCGTCGCCACCCGCGATGCCTCGGATTCACCGGAGAAAGCCATGCAAGGCTGATCGTGAGCCGGCGATGACCTCGCCAGCCGCTCAGTGACGGCGCCAACGGAAAGCGATGCACGTGGGACTGATCCTCTTTCAGCAAGCCCGCACCGAGTGTGGTTACCCGGCTGGCCGTGCACTCGCGCACGCGGTTCGTATCCACGGCGCCGTATCCCAGCAAGCGTGTCGCTTGTTCCCGGAATCGGGCCCTGTCTCCGTCACTGAACATCGTCCTGAGGGTTTCCGCAACGGTTCCCCAGTCGGCCCCGTGAGCGATCAGGGCCTTGACCCACACGGCCCGCGGCACGGTGTCGATCATCTCGCCGCCGGGGTCGTACCGCAGCTCTTCCAGAACCTCGTACAGCGACCCGGCGGCGCGACTGACCATGGCGGCCGCGTTGCTGGTACCCCGCGTGTATTTTGCGGCTGCCAGATCGCCGGGCGTCGAACCGGGTGCAGCGACGCGTTGGCCCGGCGCGAGAGTTCCGCCATAAATGTCCAATCTCGCCCGTTCGTCGCGGGTCGTCAACTGTTCCCGCATGACGACGCGCCCTCCACTGGCCAGGATGTCGGGCTTGATCGCCCGCCGGTATCCCATTCCCTGCGCGTTGACTGGACTGGGCAGCCCCGTGGCAAGGTATGGATCCCGTTGTCGAGGAGGCGGGTTTCCTGTCGAAGCGTCGTGGTGAACTGCCGCCACGGTCAGAGCGTTTACGGCCTCCGCCGGCGACAGGAGCCGCCGATGGCGCGCATCGGCCGCTACCGAGCGGACGACGTCTCGTTGTATCTCGGGGGCGGACATCGACTCCAGATCACGTGTTTGAACCGACAGTTCGATCCGCTGCGTGTGATTGCCTGCACTGACCACGAACAGCACCTTGTAATGCCATGCGAGCCAATCCAACAGGCGGGCGAGGGGGCTGAGGGCCTGATCGAATGGACGATCCCGGATCCCGATCGACAGGTCGATGACGGCGACGCTCGGGGCTGTCGCGGTTCCTTCGCCTTCGTCCTCGAACAATCGGCGAACCGCTCGATGGACCAGATCGACGACGAACGCATCTTCCGGAACCGACTCGTCGTTGTTTCTCCAGTCTCGCCGGTCCGGACGGAGGATCGGGCGGACGTACAGGGGCCGCGACAGCGGCGCTTCGCTGGCCGCGAGATCGCCGTGAACGATCAGTGAAGCCATCGCGGTCCCATGGCGCCGGCGGTCGGGCGGGTAGTCTTCCTCGAAATCGTCGGGATCGTCGATGAGCAGGCGTCCCTGAAGTCTTCGATGGGCCTGCAGGGGAAGGCCATCGAACAATGCGATCACGGGGCTTCCGGCAGGAGGCTCGCCTGGCAGCGCCGCCCTGTCTTCTTCCCGATGGTCATCCGACACCGTCACCGCCGACTGGCCGCTGGCGCGGAAGAACTGAATCTGTTCACACTGGACCAGGGCGACGTCATCGTCGTTCTCCTCCAGCAGCGAATGAACGAACGTCACCGGCAGGTGCGCCAGAAGCGCGTGATAGGCAATCTCATTGATGGTGGCTTCGGTGACGATCCGCCCGCCATGTTCCGCAACGAGCGCGGCGACGCGATCCCGGGCGTCGCGGCGTTGCGGATGCGTGCCCCGATGCCACAGTTCAATCTCGCAGGGCACCACCTCCTCGCCGCGCGCCGTCCAGTACTCCTGTCTCATGCAGACGGTCCTTCACTCCCCACAGCCGTACGTCGCGCAGCCGCTCGAAAACCCGCTTCCAGGCGCCGCGTCCGCGGGGAAGGCGGCCGTTTTCGTGCCATTCCTTCCACGTCGACAGGACTATTCGCAGCGCGTCCTGGTTCGTGAACAGCATGAACAGGCGCCCACGGAGAGTCTTGTCGGGGCGTCGTTCTCCGCTGTCCGTGACTTCAAAAAATCGTCATCTGGCGGAATATCCGTTTCCTCGATCTCGGCAAGCCATTCCATTCCCGGGATTTTCTCTACGGCGCGAATGAAATGCTCGACCGTGTCGATCGTCTCCAGGACGACGACCTCCTCGGGAACGAGGTCATGGGACTCGGCTTGCACCCGCACGCGCCGTGCTTCCAGCGCCTGTTGCAGAGCGTCGAACTTCGGATCCAGCCGTTCGGCCTGCCGCACGAGACTCGGAGGTGCGGTGCTCCTCCGCCACCGCCCCTCCTGCGGCGGGGAAGAGGTTCACCGGGACTCGGCAGAATCAGCAGCGGGCGTTCAGGTATCGTTCTCGCCCGTTGGCTCCGTCGGACGGTTCGTGACCGGCACGCGCTCCCGCCATTGTTTCAACTGTTCCCTGACGATGGCGCGTACGTCCCCGTCCGGCAGATGCAGCACGTAGTGCCGCTGCACGTCGAGACCGAACTGCTCCAACTCGGCGAAACTCAGGCCCTCGAGGCGTCTGGCCAACGTAGACGGCGAAATTCCCAGCTTCAGTTCAGCGCGCTGTTCGAAGCGGCGAAACCACTCCCGCGCGAGCGCCGGCGTCGGAGAAGGAAGTGCGAGACGAAGCTGGAAGCGGCGCCAGACCGCACGGTCCAGCAATTCCGGGTGGTTCGTGGCCGAAATCGCGACCACGGAACTCGGCAGCGTGTCGATCTGCAGCAGGAGAGAGCTCACCACGCGCTTGATTTCGCCCGTTTCATGGAGGTCGCCGCGTTCCTTGCCGACCACGTCGAACTCGTCGAAGAAGAGCACGCATCGTCGCATCCGCACCTGATCGAACAGTCGCGAGAGGCGGACCGCCGTCTCTCCCAGGTAGCTGGCGATGACGGATTCATAGCGCACCGACACCAGGGGCACCGCCAATTCCGTCGCGATGGCCTCGGCGAACGATGTCTTTCCATTCCCTGGAGGACCGGTGAGAAGTACACGGTGCCGAGGTTGCAGGTTGTACGCCGCCAGCAGTTCGGCGCGCCGGTGTTCCTCGACCAGTTCCTGGCCGGCATGCGCCACCGAGTCCGGAAGCACGAGGTCATCCAGCCGCCGTTCTGTCTTCGTTTAGCGGGTGATTCGTCAATAGACACGGGCATGGAATGGGCCTGGAACGTCGAAGTTCGAGCGACGCCGAGGTTTCCTTTGGCGGGCGTTGCGTCTTGCGCGGGAGGCCGCGGTGGCTGCACTTTTACCCACGCCGCAGCCGGAAGCCGAGGACGGGTACGTGCGTCGGCTGCCCGGGCACGAAGGGTAAGGTCTGCTGGCTGCGGAGGCCAGCTACGGTTGGAAGCACCCGACCCAGGCATCGGGCTGCCGCGCCTTGGGGGTCAGCGTCTCGGCATTTCACCCGGCGCGGCCGTCAGCCGCGGGTCGGTCGCGCGTCAACGCGCTCGTTCCGGCGCTGCGCTTGACGCGGGCGGCGGCGGAAGCCCGAATGCGTCGGGGACGATGGAGTCGGGGGCGCGCAACATCGTGGCGAACAGCGCAGGCAGGTCGAGGTTTCGTTGGCGTGCGGTGCGTACGACGCTGGCGAGGACCTGCTGGGTGTCGGCGCCCTTGCGGGTGCGGTTGCCGCCGCAGACTGTGAGCATAATCGTGCTGCTGCCCGGCCGGTTCTGACTCCGCCGCAGACCGACTTCGTGTCCTGGCAAGGATCTGTCGGCCCGGCCGGGCAGCACGCACCGAGATGTTGTCTGGCCGGGAGGGCAGTGACCGAATAGGGGCCTGGCTTGAAAGTCCCGTCACAGTCCTGTCCGCCCGCCCGACCAGACGGCGTCGCCAGCCCTGAAGGAGGCCAGCAACATGGCGAACAGCATCGCGCGCGACGAGCCGTCGGTCAAGATCATCGTCGGCGTCGACACCCACAAGCACGAGCATGTCGCCGTGGCGATCAATGACCTGGGCGCTCGGCTCGGGACGTGCAGGGCGTCAGCGAACCGCGCCGGCTACGCGGACCTGGTGATCTGGGCGCGCACGCTCGGCGCCGTCGAAGCATTCGGGATCGAAGGCACCGGCTCCTACGGTGTCGGCCTCGCGCGCTTCGTGCGCCGACAGGGACTGCGCGGCGTCGAGGTCAACCATGGCGACCGGCGGAAGCGGCGCAACAACGGTAAGAACGACACGCTCGACGCCGAATCCGCCGCGCGGTCGGTGCTCGCCGGCGTCGCGACCGCCATCCCGAAGGTCGCTGACGGGACGGCAGAGATGGTCCGCCAGATCAAGATCGCCCGCGATACGGCCATCAAGGCGCGCAGTGTCGCGATCACGACGCTCAAGACGCTCATCGTGAACGCGCCGGGCGCACTCCGCGAAGCACTCGAGCCGCTCACCGACCAAAAGCTCATCGAGCGCTGCGTGGCCCTACGACCAGGAGACATCATCGACCCGACCGCATCCGCGAAGCATGCGCTACGGGCGCTCGCGGCACGCTGGCGCACGTTGTCGGCCGAGGTCGCCGCCCACGACGAGGTGCTCGACACCCTGACCAGGACGGCGACGCCGACCCTGCGCGAGGCGTTCGGGATTGGCGCCGACTCGGCAGCCGAAATGATGATCGTTGCCGGCGACAACCCCACCCGGATCCGATCCGAAGCCGCGTTCGCGAAGCTGTGCGGCGCGTGCCCGATTCCCGCCTCGAGCGGGGTCACGAACCGGCATCGGCTCTTCCGCGGCGGCCACCGCCAAGCCAACGCGGCGCTCTACCGGATCGTGATCGTCCGCATGCGCTGGCACCAGCCGACCATCGACTACGTCCGCCGACGCACCGCCGAGGGCCTGTCGAAGAAAGACATCATCCGCTGTCTGAAGCGCTTCGTCGCCCGGGAGGTCTACCACGCGCTGATCGACGACCACCGAGCCGGTGCGGCCTGCGCCGAGGCTGCCTGACGTGGTCGCGTTCTCGGTGTCCTGGCTCCCGCACGGGGCGGCTGCTACTTCGCCGAGCGTTCCGCCCCCAGGGTCGCTCAATTCTCAGCGACCGCTCGTAGAGAGCGTCTCGGAAGGACGACCGTCGGGACGTGCGGGTGCTCGCCTCGGTGCTACGTACCGACCCGCACTTGTCTACGGCGGCTGGAGGCGACCGACCCGGCGATCGTCGAGTTGCGCGAGTGGTCGCGCCTGAGGCGAGGACCTGACGCGGGAACGCGTTCGCTTGGCGAACCGGATGCGGCAGCAGCTCTGGCGCTGCTACCCGCAGTTCCTTGACGCGGTTGACGACGACGTCGCGGCGCCGTGGGCGCTCGACCTGTGGCGGAGCCTGCCGACGCCGCGCGCCGGCCAACGCGTTCGCGAGGTGACGCTCACCCGGGTGTTGAAGCAGCATCGCATCCGCCGAACCGACGCCGCGACGCTGCGGGCGCCGGCTGTCAAGGTAGCGCCGGGCGCAGTCGAAGCCGCCGTTATTACGCATGTGCAGACTGGTAGCCGAACGCCGCGCCCTGGTCAACCCCCAGCTCGATCGCGCGCGCCGCGCGCTCGACGGGTTGGTGGGTCAACTCGCCGAGGCTGCTCCGGCGGACGACCCGGACGCGTCCACGGAGGCCGAGGCAGCGTCGTCGAAACAGCCGCCCGCCGCGCCATCCTGCTCTCGGTGCCCGGCATTCGCACCAAGGTGCTCGCCACGCTGCCTGCCGAGGGTCGCAACGCCGTACAGCGGCGGGACTATGAAGCACTTCGCTGTCTGTGCGGGGTGGCTCCGGTCAGTCACCCGGCGTTCGGGCAAGAGCCTAGTGGTCCGTCACTTCATAATCTTCGGATAGACGGACTTGAGTTTGCAGCGCGCATCGTCGACCTTCATCTGCCAGTCGACACCGCGTTGCGTGCCGTTGACGTCGGTGGACCATGCCGACACTTCGTCGTGCAGCGTCCCGACGTCGCCGATGCGACGGCGGCGCACGCATTGGCGCGTCATCGAGCTCAGTTCGTTCTCCGCGATGTTCAGCCAGCTCCCGTGTTTCGGCGTGTGGCAGAACTCGATGCGACGAACCAATTCCCGTGCCCGGGTCGGCTCGAACACTTCGTAGAAGGCGCCCGGCGTGTGCGTGTTGAGGTGGTCGCTCACCAAGGCGATCTTCGGGCAGTCGGCGTAGCGCCCCTCCAACAGCGCGGCGACCTCCAGCGCCCAGTCCGCCTTCGTACGCCGGGCCCGGGCCGTCGCCTGACGCCAACCCGCCAGCGGCTCGCAGAACAGGAAGACCGCGGCCGTACCGGCCCGTTCGTATTCGTAGTCGACGCGGCGCGGCCGCTGCGGCGTGGCGGCCAGCGGCGGGCGCACTTCCTTGACCAGTTGCACCGGCTGCTCGTCCATGCACACGACGGGACAATCCGGGTCGTAAGGTTTCTGATACAGATCCAGGACCTGTTCCATGTGCGCCACGAACTCGGCATCGGCCTGCGGCGGGATCACCCAATACTGGATTTTCCGCTGCGTCAGCTCGTTTTTTTTAGCGTCCGCCGGATGGTTTCGCGGCTGATCGACTCGACGATCGCCAACTCGACGACCCGCCGCGCCAGCAGGCGCAACGACCAGTTGGCATAGCCCTTCGGCGGCGGCCCCAGACGCAGCGCGATGATGTGAGCCTCCTGTTCGCCGTCGAGCAGTTTGGGGACCGGGGGCGACTCCCGCCGTTTGCGTTCCAGCGCCCGCTCGAACCCTTCCAGCACGCAGCGTTGACGGATGTTCTCCACCGTCTTGGTGCGGCAAGAAAAAGCGTCGGCGATCCGCTCGTCGGTCCACGCCGGTCCGTCGGCATCGGCCTTCAAGAGAATCTGCGCGCGGCGCACTTTCTCGCTGCTCCCGTTGAGCTTGCGGACCGTCTCTCGACAGACCTCGCGTTCTTGGGCTGTGAGTCGAACGATGTACCTCTTTTGCGGCATGGAAGCTCTCTCGGTTCGAGACGAGCTCCCCGATAGTCCTAATGTTTATTGATGCCACAGCACTAGTCGTGACGCGGCGTCTGGCGGCCCACGACCGACTGCGCGACGCCGCCTGCCACTGGGCCCCGCGTCGCCCCCCAACGCGATCCGGTCAGCCAGGACAAGTATCAGGCGCTACGCGCCCCGCGGCCACGGACACGCCCGCGCCCTGCGTTCGGTGGCCGACCGCCTGCTCAACGTCGCCTGCGCGATGCTGCGCGACGGCGCCTGCTTCGACCCGCGCGGTGTCGGGATTACCGCTACGTGAGCCGGATCAGCGACCCGTAGCTCTTGGTGTCTGGATGGCCCCTCGCCGCCGCTCGCGGCCGGAAGGTGCATGTGGTCCCGTACGGGTTCTCCGCGACAGCGGAGCGGCTCGCAGGCGTCGCCCCTGCAGGCAGTGATTCGAGGGCCAGCCTTCCGGCTGGCCCGCAAGGGCTTCCCGCACGGTCGGCCGCGGCAGTCACCCGGAGGGCCGTAGCGCAGCGGAGGACCCGCGAAGCGGGTTGACGGCCGTGGCCGACCGTGCGTGGTGAACGCGATCCGAGCGAAGCGAGGGCCTTTGCCGACATCCCGTCGCTCCGAGGAGCGGCCTCAACCCACTCACCATCCCAGTGGCTGTCACGGGCATGTCACGGGCCCCGGGTCGATGGAGCGAAACAGTCGGTCGTGAACCGAAGAGAACACGAAAATACTGCTTGACGAATGGTGGGGAGTCCGAAGGGCCGTAGCGCAGCGGAGGAGGCGCGAAGCGCCTTCACTCGGCGGGAGCAGAGGCTACCTCTCCGCCGCACGGCTGTCTTTGGAGGAACGCCGGTGACGACGCGAGTCGGCACCGGCGATCCGGGTCCCGAACACTCGTCCTCCCCCGGGAGATGCCCCGCCGTCTTCCACGAGCTTTGTGTCCGCTCCACTTCAGATCCAGTTCCGCTCGCGGCGGTGTTCCCACCCTTTCTTGACATATAGGGGCGTCCTTGCGGATGACGACGGCGGGCCGGATGGCTTGTTCGGCGCGCCAGTTGGTGGCGTCGACCGACGGGTCCCACAGAAACGTGAAGATGGCGGGGAATTCGTTGGCCAGATGGGCGGCAAAGCGCTCGGCGTCCTCCAGCGGCGGCGGGTTGTCGATCAGCCGGCTGAGCTGGGCGAGCAGTCGGCCGCGGGCGGTAGCCAGACCGTGGTCGCTCAGACCGCCGGCGTCGCGCCGGTCGCGCAGCGCGAGGCCGGCCTGCAAGACGTCGTGCACTTGGCCGGCCCACGGATTGTGGGGATGAACGTCCTGGAGATGCTCACAGCGTCGGCCCAGGTGCTGCAGGCAGGATTGGTGCTCCCCCTTGGTGTAGCGGCGATAGACCACCCACCCGTCGCGCACGAGCACGCCGTCGAAGTCGGCCCCGAGGACCGTTTGCGCGTCGTCGAATCCGCGGCCCGCGCAGATGGCGTAGACGGTCGTCGTCGGGGTGACGGCCGCCCACAACCAGTGGCTGCGGGCGCCGACGCGCCAACCGGTCTCATCGGCCGTGACCACCGGAGCGTTGCGGACCTGCTCGCGCAACGCCTCGTAGGCCGGCGTCGCGTCGCGTGCCGCACGATGCAGCAGATGCGCGAGGCCCCCCGGCGTCACCTGCAGGCCGAAGCGGGTCTGCAGCAGGTCGGCGACCTTGGCCAGCGGCATGCCGCCGTGCGTGTGCAACGCGACGACCAGCGCGACCACATCGGGGCCGAGCTGTGCACGGGCGCATTCCCGATTTCCCGGAACAGTGTGTAGGCAAAGATGGACTGTGAGGCTGCGCGAGGTTGAGCCGGTCTTCGGACAGACGGGGAGGGTGTTACTGGACATTACGGCTCGGACTGCCCATGATGATGCGTTGAAATGGACAAGACCATCGACACCCCGAGCCGCGAGATCGATCTTGGCAACATTCCCGTCCACCTGCGCACTGCCCTCCGGCGGGCGCTGGAGTTTGAGGCGCGTGCTCCAGCGCCCAGGTCGGCAGAGGAAGCGGAGCAGTGCGAAGAGCAGCTGCGGGTCATCGCGGACGAGTTCTTCGGCGCCCTCCTCACCCCCGTGCTGCAACGCGCGGTGTGCTCCGCCGCGGTTGGCGACGCGGCGAGCGCCCTCGTGCGCCACCTGCCCCGGCGGATGCGGAGCGACGGCCTCGAGACCGTCAACGTTCGCACCTCCCGGGGCACGACGGTGCCGTCACGACGCCGTACTACCGCGAGAAACACGCCCGTCGGGCGAAGCGGAGGCCGGGACTCTACCCCGCCTTGGTGGTGCTGGGCATCTACGACCGGTGCACGCCGAAGCTGGCCTCGGATGCAAGCCGCGCGGTCGCCATGCTCAGCTCGCTGGCCGAAGCGCAGGCGCAGCTCCGCTCCGACGGCATCGCCCTGGATATCAAGACCCTCCGCTCGACCGCCTATCGCTACGCTGCGCGGGCCCGAGCGGCCCAGCAGAGCGCGGCGTGCGGCCTGCTGGACCGCGTGACCGGGAAGCGGGTGGTCGTCTCCCTCGACGGGGGCCGCGTCCGCGTGAGGCGCAAGAAGCGTGGCCCCAAGACGAAGAAGGGGCGCAACCGATTCCATACCGACTGGAAGGAACCGAAGCTCCTCATCCTGTACGTCGTCGGCGACGACGGGCGACCGTCTCAGACGTGGGCCCCGATCATCGACGGCACGCTCCGGGGACCGGAGGCGGTCTTCGCCCTGCTGTTGTCGTACGCGCGGCAGATCGGCCTCAACGCCGCTGACAAGGTGCTCTTCATCGCCGACGGCGCGCCCTGGATCTGGCGACGCCTCCAGCGCCTCATCGCCGCGCTCGGGCTCTCGCCGACACAGGTGCTGGGGCTGATCGACTTCTATCATGCCGCCAAGCAACTCTCCGACGCGGTCAAGCTGCGCCGCTGGAGCGCGACCCAACGCACCCGCTGGCTCAACCGCACGCGGGGGCTGCTCAAGCGAGCACGCGTGGACGAGGTGATCACGGCCCTGCGGGAGCTGTGCCGCGGGCGCACGGCCGGCAAGATCCGCACGCACCTCAACTACTTCCTGAGAACCGTCATCGTTTCGCCTACACCACAATGGTCGGGCTCGGGCTTCCGCGCGGCAGCGGTGCCGTCGAAAGCGCCATCCGTCGCGTCATCAATCTCCGCATCAAGGGCGCATCCATCTATTGGCTACCGGAGAGCGTCGACGCGATTCTTCTCCTGCGGTCTTTCTATAAGTCCGGCAGATGGAACTGTTTGCAGCGGATGGCCATGACGCCGGTGGGTGTGAGCGCGTGACCGGGAAATCGGGAATGCGCCCGCTGTGCACTGGCCGCCCCCAACGCGTCGGAGGTCTGCAGGGCGTGGCGGCCCTGCACCCGCCGCCGACACTGCGAGCAGTGGCCGACCTCGATGTCGAAGCGGCGCACCAGCGGGCGCACCGGGGGAAGGTCTTCCTGATACTGCGACGCCGCGCCGGTCACTTCGACCGCGCCGCCGCAGTCCGGACAGGTCGCCGGCGTCGGCGCCGCCAAGGTCTCGTCGACGTGCGCCGGGCGCTGACGGCGTCCCTGCCGGCCATAGCCCGCACCGGGCCGCCGGCCGGGACGGCCCCCGCGCCCCTGCGGCCGGTCCTTGGCGAAAGGCGCGGCTTGCCGGCGTCCCGCGCGGCGCTCCGCCCCCAACTGCTGTTTCAGGTGCTCGTTCTCGCGCTGCAGGCGCTCGTTCTGACGCTGCAAGCCGTTGTTCCGGCGCTGCAGGCGGCCATTCTCCCGGTGCACGCCCTTGTGGCACGCCAGATCGTCACGCAGTCGCCCGAGCTCCCGGTCCTGTTGCTCGATGACAACGTCCCGAGGGTCCTGCTCGGGCGGAGCTTTGTCCAGAATGGAGCGTATGCAGCGTAGCAGGCCCACGCCCCTTTTCTATCGGCACGGCGCACCAAACCTTTACCCCAACACGCGGATTTCTCGCCGGGACCCCGCTAAACGAAGACGCCGTTCTGTCGTGATTTCGTGGTACAGATTGGTAATGGTCCCGTCGCGCCGCGTAGGCGGCGCGACGGGACCATTACCACGCGCGCCCTCAGTGTGCAAGTGAGCCGCCAGACGGGGGTGCACGACATCATTGTGAGATGAGCGTCAGGCGGCATTTGCGGCACGTCGCTCCCAGAAGTCCTCGAAGCGTCCGCTGAGGATGCAGCAGCGCAGCGCGATGATGGCGTTGGCCCCGGCGACGGTCCAGCGCATGCCGGCGCGCTTGAGCCGGTCGCCGATCTGTTTGCATCCGGCCTCGACGACGCCCGACGAGACGCACAGGCCCCTGGCGCGGAACTGCGGATAGCGCATCCGGTGGCGGTTCCCGAACAGGTAGTGAATGCACCGTCGCGCCTCGGGCGTGGTCTCGACATGGATGCGCAGCGCGGCGACGACGGCGCACAGCCGGCCGGCGTCCAGTTCGGCACGCCGGTCCCTGGCCCACCGGTCGGCCAGGTCGGTTCCGGGGCCGTAGATGGCCTTGGCGACGTCGCACAGGTGCTGCTTGGCGTGGTAGATATCAACGATCTCGATGGCGCCGGGAAAGTGCTCGGCGGCCAGGTTCCAGATCCACGCGGCGCCGTCGCCGATGACGACGCGCTGGGCCGCAGAGTCGAAACCGCGCCGTATTGCCTCGCGATAGGCCCGTTGTGCGAAGGCGGCCGGCTGCGGGTCGGTGTCGCGGCTGGCCGCGCTTTCGACCGCGGCGTTGTAGCTGACCGACCCGCGGTCCCGCACGGGGCGGCCTTGTGTGTCGCGCCCTTCGGCCGTCCACACGGTGGCCAGCTTGACCTCGCGGGTCTTGGCCGAACCGTCGGGCTGCTTGCCGCGGCGGCCTTCGACCTCGGTTGGGCGCACCGGCACGCCGGTGCCGTCCAGCCCCAGGTACATCGTCGGCGCGGTCGCCGCGGCGGTCTGCTCGGTGACCGAGCGCTCGTCGTCGGCGATGTCGCGTCCGAGCGCCTCGGCACAGCGCTCGACCTGCCGGGTCTCGACATCCACCCCGGCCAGGGCGGTCAACCACTCGCTCGCCTTGGCGAAGCTGCCCTCGGCCGCCGTCAGTCCCACCAGCCGCATGATGGCCGGTGACAGCGAGCTACCTTGCAGACCCAGGGCCTGGTCGCGCGGACACACCCCGCTGCGGCAGGCGTCGCAGTGGTAGTAGGCGCGTTGCAGGGTAACCGGCCCCAACAGCGTGGTGAACGTCTTCGGGCGACGGCCGGCGTAGCGCGCCCGCCGGCCGCAGGCGCATGCTGTGGTCGAACCCGAATGGTCGGAATCGTCTGCGTTGAAGCGCTGCGCCATCCACTGCGCGGCGATGTCGAGGGCTTGGTGACGGACCGCCTGTTCGAGGGCCTCGAAGTCCGCCACCTCGGCGCACCCGGGACCGACGAGCGCATCGACTTCGGCCCCGATAGCGGCTACGAGCGCTGCGCCCCAGCCGCTTCTACGACCCGGGTCGCCGTGGCGAGCGCGCGGCGGCGAACCGTCTGCAGGAGCGTCTCGAAGTCCTGCGCATTCACGCTCCCCCGCCTGAGGAACGCGTCGACATCGGCCTCGACCGCCGACTTCAAGGCGGCGAACATCTCCTCCTTGAAGCCCCCTTTTTCGGCCGCGCCAGCGAGCGGTTCCGTCAACTGCGCCTCGGGCATGGTCGGAGTCCTCCTACCCGAGGAATCGGACGATCAGCGCTCGCTCGATACCCCCCCTACGAAAAAACCCTCACTTTCTTGTCGTGCACCCGCCAGACGGTCGGCGAGCACATGGTGCTGCTTGGCGCGCTCTTCCGCGACGAGAGCTTCCAGGGCCTTGCGGAAGAGCGCCTGGTCCCCGCGTGCACCGGCTCGAACCAAGTCCAGAAGAAGGCTTGAACGCGCCATTCAGCAGCCTCCCGGGGGCTGCGCGTGGACGTTGCCCGATGATGACGCGACGTCACGATTGCTGGTCATCGAGTAGTCCGAGTTCCCGCAACGGTTCCAGGACCCCGTTCTCGATCCTGGCCTTGTCGAAGGCTGCGTCCGATGTGGCCTTCACGGTCACGGCGACCCTGCCGGCCATGTCGGCGAGGTTGGCGAGAGCGTTCCAGGCAGCGTAAAAATCGTTCCGACTGGCGGTGAACGAAATGGTGAGTTCGCCGGGCGTTTCGTCGGGGGACAGCTTCCCCTCGCTGGCGGTATCCGGCTTCTCCCTGATTCTGGCTGTGCCTCCAGGCTCAGGGTAGGTAGTGTCTTCACCGGCGGATGCACCGTCCGTGGTGCTCGTCGTTGCCGCCGGCTGTTCGGGCAGGGCGGCCGGTAGCATGAGAAAGCCAGAATCGAGGTCGATTTCATCGTCGGCGATGCCGCGCTCGAAGGCGACGCGGCTCCGGTCGATCTGGTAGCGACCAGTGTCATCCAGTGCCGGACGGCCCGTGGCGTATCCGAACAGGCCGGACTCTACACCGCGTGCGATCGCCTTGCGTACTATGTCTTCGGATTGCAGGCGCGGGAAACCGAGGAACGAGAAGCACCCGGCGACCACCTTGTCGGTCTGGATGCCGGGACTGTCGGATTCGGGTGCGCCGAGCTTGAACAGGTCGACGATCTTCCCGGGCGCCACGGTTCCGAACACCTTGCGTTGGACGGTCGTCAGCAGTTCCAGCAGTCGTTGATGGATCTGGGCGTGCTTCTTCTCATCGAGCGTCGTCCGGAGCGGTCGGCCGCCCATGCTGACCACGTTCAGGGAGAGCGCGCCCTTGGCGGAGCCGGGAAGCAGGACTTCGTTGTACAGCTTGAGGAGCGCCGACTCGGCCGCGGCCTTTTCGGTGGCCTCGCGTTCTCTGAGCTGGCTCTTCTGCGTATCCGTGAGGTTGTGCTCTCGTGACTTGCTCCGGGCCCGCTCGACGGCGAGCAGGTAGCGGACAGCGCGACGCAGGATCGCGCCCCCGCCAGCGAACAGATCCAGCACCTTGGGCGCCCGCCCGCCGTGCGACGTCGGGATCCGTTCGCGCGCCTCGCCGAGGACTTCCCGATCGGGCCTGTACGCGGCAAGACTGGCAACGAATGACCCGGCCTCCACCCGTTCGGCGTCCGACTTCGGTGCCGGAGCCAGCGCAGCGTACACGGCGGCGCGCGACGCGGTGATTGGGCGGCGGGCTGGCCAGTAGTGGACCAACTCCACATACCTGCGGGGATGGAGCTTCTCCTTGGACGCTATGGCGTTCAACACGTCCGGCGGCAGGTAGTCCTCGATCAGCCGGCGGTCGTCCGCTCCCGTCGTCACGCAAAGACCTGACGGCGCTCTCACGGGATCACGCTCCCGGACAGCGTCGCCCAGTCTCCCGGATGGCGGTCGCTCAGGCATCCGTCAACGAGCCGAGTCGGTGATTCTCGATCTGGTGCTCGACCACGAGTGGGCTGACCTGATATTCGTCCGCCAGTTCGTCGATGTCGCGCAATGAAATGCGTGCCCCGACGTGCTTGGCCAGGGCCGCGGCGGGCGCGAGAAATTCGGCGGCGAAGGCCCGCGACGCCCGCTGGTCCCACGTGTGCGCGGAGGTGACGAGCCGTCGCCCCGGCGTCGCGGCGAAGTGGTGAAGGAACAGTGCTCTCGCCAGCCGGAAACGCTCCTGTCTGAAGCCGCAGTCGGCGGGTGCGACGACGACCGCGGCCCCGCTCGGGCTGCGATCCACCATGGCATCGATCAGGCTGGCCGGCTTCGACGGCGTGGTCAGCAACGGAGACTGCCCCCAGCCGAACTCCTGCATGGCGTCCCGCACATCGGTCACCGCGCCGCCATTCGAGACGGGCAGGTTCTGCCTGAGCGCTCGAGCGCACTCGTAGCCGGCTTCATGGGCGGTCGCGTTGAGCACCGTGGGTATCGATGGTCGTTCCGGCTTCGATGCAGCGCGGGCGTCGGCGCTGCTGACGATGTCGTGGGCGGCAGCGATCCAGGCCAGATCCGCGGGCAGCCCGTCGGCCGTCGAGGCGTCGAGGAGGTCCTCTCTCAGTTCGGCTTCCAATGGCGACACCGACGCCCGAATCAATCTCTCGTGCTGGTCCGTCAGTTCGTCAGGATCGTACGGATCCATGCCGAGGCGCGCCGACCAGCCGCAGAACTCGCGCTCGTCCGCCGTCGCTTCCGAGATTGCCGCCCAGTCCCGGCGGAAGGCGTCGATTTCCGGCGCTTCCAGGTCGTCGACTCGTTCGAGGACGCAGTCGACGAAACTCGCCAGGCCGTGCTCCGCGGCTTCGACAGTCATTCTCGTTTGCCCTTCACTCGCGAAGCGAAGGAACGGGTGCGTGGCGTTCCGGTCGTCCGGCAGCCAGCGGGCGACGACGGCGTCTCCGTCGCGAAACAGTGTCAGATCCGGCAGCGCTCCCCCCTCGCGGGCCGCCAGCAGGCTGTGCCGCCGGACCCAGGCGCGATCGTCACCGTTCCGAGCCAGATCGCGTGACCCGAGGGGACAGCGGAATCGATAGGCTTCATGCTGGAGAAACCACCAGTTCTCGACGATCCAGCCGCAGAGCGGGAAGGCGGACCCGTAGACTCCGTCCCGCACGCTGCGCGCACGGTTGTCGATGGCGCGGGTTACGACCTGCCCATCCGCTTCGATGGTCAGCCGGCACCAGGTACGCGCGAGGACCCGGTCTCGCACGCCGGTCGCCTGCTGCCACTCGACACGGAACTCGATCATGCGCTGTCTTCCCGGTTCAATCGGCCATAACGGTCGAGAGGACGCTCCGATTCCTCGATCCTATAGCCCTTGTACGTTCCGGCGGGCCCGTTGATGTGCCGCGCTTCGTAGAGATCGTCACCCAGCCATCCCCATACGTACTTGGGAAAGCCCTGCTCGGTGAGTGCGCTGACACAGCCGCGGCGAATCCCTTCGGCAAGCGCCGAGCCGATGTCGGCGCTGGAGATGCCCGGATCGCACGGCGTCGCATCTGAACGCAACGCTGGCGGACCGGCTGCGCTCGGATAGCCCTTGTGCTCGGCGCTGCCGACGTATCGCGCCTTCCGGGCGACCGACTCGGCGGACGTCAGGTTTACCGAGTCGCCGGACGGCGGCGAGACGCTCGGAGCGGAGATCGGCAAGCACGTGTTCGATGCGCCAGAGTCCGTCCGCTCTCGCTTCGCTCCGAAGTCCCACGGCCTTGGCGGCGCTGTGAAAATGGGACTCGACGTGCCGCGGCATGAGTCGCCGTTCTTCCGCTTCCAGGTTTGCCTTGGCGAACGACGAGCAGTCCACATGCGCCCGTGCCAGGGCGATCCCTGTCGCCTCTTCGTACAGATCGAGTTGTTGTGGGTCGATCCGGTCGATTGCATCGAGGTAGTCGTCGAGGCGCCGGGGCTCGTACGCCGCCTCGCGGAGCATGTCCGGGAGGTTGACCCTGTTCAGCGACAGCACTTCGCCGACGACATCGAACACCCGATCCCCTAGTGTGCCGTCCCGGAGACTCGTAACATAATTTGGTCTACACCTTGCCCGGATCGATTGCGTTTTCGCGGGGCCTGAACGGCGAGGAATTCTGCATCGAACTTGCGAGACGGGACACTAGCCCATCTTTAGCAAGATTCCCGACAATTTTGTAGATTTAGGCGATATTTCGAGGATCGCATCCCCATAACTTGTTGATTCTAAAGGATCTGGTGTTGGCGGTACTGAATGTAGTGCCATAATCGTGTAGTGGTTGTTGCTTCTGGGACGTGCACCCGCTATCGTGGGCGTGTGTTCATTCGCCGCACCCAAACCCGGCGGACCGCCGACGGACAGCCCTACTTCTCGCATCGCCTCGTCCACTCCGAGCGCATCGGCAACGCCGTCCGCCAGCGCACCCTGCTCAATCTCGGACGCCACTTCGACATTCCCCAGGCGCAATGGCCGCTGGTCTGCTCCCGCAGCGACGACATCCTGGCCGGCCAGACGCCCCTGGTGGCCGATTGCCCGGCCGCCGTCGAACGCGAAGCGCAGCGCATAGCCGCACAGTTGGTCGCCCGCGGCACACCGGTGCAGGGACCGGCAGCCGGGCCGACAGACGTGCAGCCGGTCGACGTCGACTCGTTGCGCCTGGTCCGCCCCCGCAGCGTCGGCGTCGAGCAGGTCGGCCTGTGGGCCCTGGAGCAATTGGGCCTGCCGGCCCTGCTGACCGAGTTGGGCGTCAACGGCGCGTTGCGCACCGCGGCGACCGGCGCCGTCGTCGGACGCCTGGCCCAGCCGGCCTCGGAGCGCGCCACGCACCGCTGGCTGCAGCAACGCAGCGGCCTCGGCGAGTTGCTCGGCGTCGACTTCGAGACCGTCAGCCCGATGCAGCTCTACCGCGCCTCGGATGCGCTGGTGAAGCACCGCGAGGCGATCGAGGCGCATCTGTTCGAGCGGGCCATGGGACTGTTCGACCTGCAGCCGACGGTGACCCTCTACGACCTGACCAACACCTATTTCGAAGGCGAGGCGGGCGCGCAGCCGCAGGTAAAGCGCGGGCACTCGAAAGAGAAGCGCAGCGACTGTCCGCTGCTGACCCTGGGCCTGATGCTCGACGCCAGCGGCTTCGTGCGCCGCTCGCAGGTCTTCGCCGGCAACGTCCGGGAACACCGCACCCTGGCCGGCATGCTGGAGGCACTCGATGCGCCGGCCGGCGCCCTGGTGGTGATGGACCGCGGCGTCGCCACCGAGGCCGCCATCGGGTGGCTGCGCGACAACCGCTACCGCTATCTGGTCGTCAGCCGTGAACGCCACCGGCAGTTCGACGCCGAGGCCGCCGTGGCGGTCCGCACGCAGTCGAACCACACCGTGCATCTGCACAAGGTCGTCTCGACCGACCCCGGCGAGGTCCGCCTGTACTGCTACTCCGAAGAGCGGGCCCACAAGGAGCGGGCCATCGTTGAGCGGGCCGCCGCCCGCTTCGAGGCCGCGCTGACCACGCTCAACGAGGGGCTGGCGCGCCCCCGCGCCCACAAGCGCCTCGGACAGGTCTGGCAGCGCATTGGGCGACTGAGAGCCAAGCATACCCGCGTCGCCAAGCACTACCAGATCGAGGTCACCCCCGACCAGACCGGCGAGAAGGCCGCCGCCGTCACCTGGACCCGTCGCCCCCAGGACGGCTCGATGGCCAC
The DNA here is from genome assembly GCA_965222905.1 of Vicinamibacterales bacterium. GTDB lineage: Bacteria > Acidobacteriota > Vicinamibacteria > Vicinamibacterales > UBA8438 > WTFV01. Next base: position 4,134,856 of record OZ244976.1, read on the forward strand.
CCATCCGGGCGTCTACTGCCTGCGCAGCAGCGAGACCGACTGGGACGAAGACGCCTTGTGGCGCACCTACACCACCCTCACCGACGTCGAAGCCGTCTTCCGCGCACTGAAGTCCGAACTCGGCCTGCGCCCCATCTACCACCACAAGCCGCAGCGGGCCGATGGCCACCTGTTCATCACCGTCATCGCCTACCAGCTCGTGCAGGTCATCCGCACCCGGCTGCGAGCCCACGGCGAACACGCCAGTTGGACCACCCTGCGCCGCATCCTCGAAGGCCAGCAGCGCGTCACCGCCACCTTCCGGCGCCCCGACGGGCGCACCCTGCACGTGCGCACCGCCACGCAGGCCGAACCCGAACAGCGGGCCATCTACGACGCGCTCGGCGTCGACCCGCAACCGGGAGGCGTCCGCAAGACAACCATCTGACCGACCCATTTCCCGGTTTGCGCAGGTTTGTAGTGCCACTCGAGCGCTTTTGTCGCTGTAAGTTGCTGATTCCGCGTTGCTTAGTACTGCGGCTGTTAAACTTGGGCTAGCGCGTCCCGCATGCGATCCAGCTTGCTCAGGAGCCGTTCCAGGATGCGTCCTTCGATGACCGGCTGACCGTCCTCCGAGGACGTCGCGACGAAGTTGAACGCGTACACGTCGCGCGGCTGCCCGATGCGATGGATACGGCCGAGGCGCTGTTCGAGACGGGTCGGGTTCCAGGGCAGGTCGTAGTTGACCATCAGGTGGCAGAACTGCAGATTGATCCCTTCGCCGGCCGCCTCCGTTGCCACGCAGATCTGCCGGCTCGTCCGGAATTCCTCCTGCGCTCGCTTGCGCTCATGCGGGTTCATGCCGCCGTGGATTTCGCAGGTCGAATATCCCCAGGATGCGAGGTGTTCCTGCAAGTGGTTCAGCGTATCCCGGTGTTCCGTGAAAATGAGGAGCTTGCCGCGGCCGTCCTTCAATTCGTTGAATTCCGCCCGCGTCAGGCATTCGCGCAGTGCGACCAGCTTGGAGTCGCGCCCGCTGTCGCGGACGCGGCTGACGCGCGCTGCTACCTCGCCGAGCGCTGCAATCTCAGCCCTGAGCTGGTCCAGCTCCATTGCCGCCGTTGCACCGTCGATCAGCTCGTCGCGGGCGTTCTCATCCAGATCACCCTCGTCCGGCTCCGTGTCGGGGAGTCGACCGGCGAGCTGCGCAAGCCGCTTCCCTCGCTGGGTTGGAGTGAGGCCCTCCAGTTCCTCGACGAGATTTGTGAGCTTCGTCCTGCGGCGGAGCACTGATTCGTGTATTGCGCGTGTGGAGCTGGCCAGACGCCGCTGGAAGACCGTACGTACGAGCGCGACGCTGTTCTTCCGTTTCCCGGTGGCTTGCGGCAGAAACTCGTTGATGTAGGCCGTGACCGCCTTGTAGATGGCGTACTCCTCGGGTCCGAGGTCGAAGCTGACCGTTCCGACGTGACGGTCGGGGAACAGCCGGCGCCCGTGCAAGTCTCTCAGGTCCTCCTTCAATCGGCGGAGCGACCACGGACAGTCTTCGCCGAGGCGAAGGATATCGCGGCGGACGCGCTTGGCCTCCTCGCCGGCGCGATGTGGTTCGGGAAAGAGATCGCGGTCCAGCAGACGGATGAAGTGCGCGAAACGGTCGTCGTCCCCGTGGTGAGGTGTCGCGGTCAGCAGCAGCAGGTTGTCACAATGCTCGGAAAGCCGTTCCGCGAGTTGGTAACGTTTGGTGCGTTCCACCTCGTCGCCGCGTCCGGCCGATCTCTTCGTGTACGCACTGCACTTGTGGGCCTCGTCGATAATGATGAGATCCCAACGCTGTTGCCAGACTCGTTCCCGGACGTCGTCCTGCTTGGCGTAGTCGATAGACGAGATGACCTGGTCCTCGCGCTCCCAGAGATTCAGAAGCTGCTGCTGGTCATTCGCGGAGTGGATGATCTGAAACGGTTCGCCGAAGAAGCGGAGCAGCTCGTCCTGCCACTGAATGGTCAACGGCGCCGGGACCAGAATCAGGCACCGGTCGATGGCCTCTCGGAGTTTGAGTTCCTTGACGAGAAGCCCGGCCATGATCGTCTTGCCCGCGCCGGGGTCGTCGGCGAGCAGGAAGCGCAACCGGGGCTGCGGCAGCATCTTCCGATAGACCGCCTCGATTTCGTGCGGCAGGGTGCGGATTCCCGACAGACTGACGGCGAACTGCCGGTCGTACGCGTAGGCGAGGCGGATACGGGTGGATTCCACCAGCAACCGCAGCTTCTCGGGATCCGCCGGGGCACGCGCTGCTCGCTCTCGTGGTTCGGCCGCCAGCAGAGGAGCGAGGTCTTCGCGAGACAGCACCGCCTCGTCGAGCTCTCCCGTCGTCAGCCGCACACGAAGCTCCGCACCCGATCCGAGCGGGCGTGCGTCCTCGACGGTTACCGGTTCGGCGAAGTGGCCCGGCAACGTGACGCGAAGACCGACGAGGCCCCGGAGGGACGCAACGACCGACGACTCCATGCAGAGAGATGATAGTCCGGCGGCAGTCGGCGCGTTACTTCGCGGGTGAGGGGCGATGCGCAGGTCCCTCTTCAACGGACACCGATTCCCTTGACCGCCTCACGGACCGCGGTGGTAAGGTGCCGGGAACGGCCGGCGAGGGCATTCCGTAGCGGCGGCGGTCGGTCGCTGCACGGCCGATGACACGCGAGGAGGGTGAGACATGAAGGTATGGTGGACGTGCGCGATTGCGGTGGGCGCCCTGGCGGCGGCTCTCGCGGTGACAGGACAGCTTCCGGCGTCGGCCCAGGAGACGTCCGAGGCCCCGCTCGTGAGCCAGGAGCAGTTCGATCGCTGGCTGGTCGAGCTCTCCAACTGGGGTCGCTGGGGACCGGACGACGAGCTCGGCGCGTTCAATCTCATCACGCCGGCCAGGCGTGCCGCCGCCGCGGCGCTGGTCAGCGAGGGGTTCACGGTGTCGCTCTCATCGAACGCGCAGAACTACGAGAGCGCCGACGTGCCGTGTCCGATGGAGTGGTCGATGTCGCGCGCCACTCGCACGGGCGCCAGCGATACGATCGCCTACCCGTGCATCCACGGTCCCGGCACCACGCACCTCGATGCGTTCGCCCACGTCTTCTTCGACGGCAAGATGTGGAACGGCTACGACGTCGACGGCCTGGTCACGATGGAGGGCGGCGCCGCGAAGAACTCCATCATGACGATGAAGAACGGGATCGTCACGCGCGGCGTCCTGTACGACATTCCGCGGCTCAAGGGCGTGCCCTGGCTGGAGCCGGGAACCCGCATCACGGTCGAGGACCTGGAGGCGTGGGAGGAGATGGCCGGCGTCAGGGTCGGCCCGGGCGACGCCTTTCTAATCCGCTGGGGGCGCTGGGCGCGCCAGGACGCGCTTGGACCCTTCGATACCGGGCGCGAATCGGCCGGCCTCGACAACAACGTGATACCGTGGCTGAAGGAGCGCGACGTGGCGGTGGCGGGCTGGGAGACCCCGGGCTACGTGCCGCAGCCGGAGGGCGACCTGCCGCGCAGCGCGCTGCACAACTTCGCACTGACGATCCTCGGCATCCAGGTGCTCGACCGTGCGGACTTCCAGGCGCTCGCCAACGCCGCCGCGGAGCGCAACCGCTGGGAGTTCATGGTGACCATCGCGCCGCTGCCGATTCCGAACGGCACCGGCTCGCCGGTCAATCCGATTGCGATGTTCTGACGAGCCGTCGTGTTCTGAGCAAAGAAAAGGGCGGCTGATCAGTTTGTGATCAGCCGCCCTTTGCCGTCCGTGCGGATGCCGCGAATCACGTTCACGGCGTCCGCTGGAAGGAATCGGTCGTGCGCGGCTCAGTTCGTGGCGTTCGCGACGCCGGACAACTCATCGAGCTGCTCCCCGGTGCTGTCGCCGAACTGCTCGGTCGGGACACCCATCGTGTTCAGCAGCGTCAACTGCAGGTTGGTCAGCCGCTGGGTCCGGTCCGGGTACTTCACGTGGCGGCCGCTCGCGATGCGGCCCGCGCCGCCGCCCGCCAGCAGGATCGGCAGGCTCCGGATGTCGTGCCGGTTGCCTTCGCTGATGGCGCTGCCGTAGAGGATGACCACGTTGTCCAGCAACGAGCCGTCGCCGTCCGGCGTCTCGGCGAGCCTGTCGAGGTAGTAGGCGAACAGCGACGCGTGGTACGTGTTGATCTTCCGCAGGGCGGCGATCTTCTGCTCGTCGCCCCCGTGGTGCGAGATGGGGTGGTGCGAGTCGGAGACGCCGATCTGCGGGTAGGTCGCGCCGCTCTGCTCGCGGCCGATCTGGAACGTGATGATGCGGGTGGTGTCGGTCTGCAGGGCCAGCGTCTGCATGTCGAACATCAACCGCGCGTGCTCGTCGTAGCTGACCGGGATGCCGGCCGGCGAATCCACCAGCGGCAACTCGCGCCCGCGCGTCTCGGCGTTCTGGATGCGGCGCTCGATCTCGCGCACGGAGTCGACGTACTCGCCCAGCTTCAGGCGGTCGCGGTGTCCGAGGTCGCCCTCCAGGGCGTGCACCTTGTCGAGCACCGAGTCGATGATGCTGCCCTGCCGGCGCAGGCGGGCCTTGCGCACGGCCGGGTCGGTGGTCTCGATGCTGCCGAAGAGCCGCTCGAAGACCACGCGCGGGTTCGCCTCGACCGGCAGCGGCGTCGTCGGGCTGCTCCAGGCCAGCCGGTTCTGGTAGGCGCAACTGAAGCCGACGTCGCAGGTGCCGACGCCGTTGACGGTGTCGGTGCCTTCGAGACCGAGCTCGAGCGACGGCAGCGGCGTCTCCTGCCCGATCGTCTGGGCCAGGATCTGGTCCATCGAGGTGCCGAGCTGCAGGCTCGCGCTGCTCGTGGTCCGCAGCGGCTCGATGCCGGTCATGAACGCCCCGGCCGGCTTGGCGTGGGCGCCGGAGCCACCGGTGCGCGAGCTGGCGCCGGTGTTGTCGAGACCGCTGAGCAACAGCAGATGCTTCCGGTGCGTCTCCAGCGGCTTCAGCGTGGGAGTGAAATCGAAGTCGTTCCCCTCGGTCTCGGGCGTCCACCCGGCCATGATGATGCCGTTCGGCACATACACCGTGCCGAAGCGGGCGATCGGCTTGGCGGCCGTCTTCGACAGCGCGGTGAGCGCCGGGACCATCCCGTCGAGGAGCGGCAGCGCCAGGGTGGCGCCGATGCCGCGCAGCATGGTCCGGCGGGGAATGGCCTTCTTCGCAATCATCATGACTCTGACCTCCGCATGAGGAACGGCGTGCTCTTGACGACGGACGATACGAGGGTCGACCAGGTCAGCTCGCCGGGCGCCGTCTGCCGGCTGATCTGCCGGACGATTGGCATGTCGTAGTGCTCCAGGGTGCGGCCGAGGGCGTACGTCAGCAGCTTCTCGGTGACCGTCTCGACGAACTGGTCCTCGCGGTTCAGGATGACGTTCCGGAGTCCGGTCAGCCCGTGGACCTCGGTCCCGTCGATCAGCGTGCCCGACGCGTTGATCGGGATGCCGGTGTCGAACGGCGTGTTGCCGCCGTTGGTGGCCCGCCAGCGGCCGATCGCGTCGTACTGCTCGAGGGCGAATCCGAGCGGGTCGATCGTGCTGTGGCAGCTCGCGCAGATGGCGTTGTTCCGGTGCTGCTCCAGCCGCTCGCGGACCGAGCGGGGCGTGCCGCCCTCGTTGGCGGTCGGCAGGCTCGGTACGTTCGGCGGCGGCGGCGAGGGAGGCGTGCCGAGGACGTTCTCGAGCAGCCAGACGCCGCGCACCACCGGCGACGTGCGGTTGGCGTACGACGTAATGGTGAGCAGGCTGGCGTGGCCGAGGATGCCGCCGCGCGTGTCGTCGGGGTACCCCACCCGGCGGAAGTGCACGCCGTGCACGTCCGGAATGCCGTAGTGCCGGGCGAGGCGCTCGTTGACGAAGGTGTAGTTCGCTCGCAGGGTGTTGACTACCGGGCGGTCCTCTCGCAGCTCGTTCTCCAGGAAGAGCTCGGTCTCCTGCCACATCGCCTCGCGCAGGTTCTCGTCGAACGCGGTGTAGGTGGCCGTATCCGGCGTCGCGTTGCGCAGCTTGCGGAGCTGCAGCCACTGGCCCGCGAAGTTCTCGACCAGCGCCTTCGAGCGGGGGTCGGCCAGCATGCGTTCGATCTGCTCGTCGAGCACGTCCGGCTCGCTCAGCCGGCCCCCGGCAGCGACGTCGAGCAGCTCGTCGTCGGGGATGCTGCTCCACAGGAAGAAGGACAGGCGCGACGCGAGCTCCAGGTCGGCCAGACGGTACGGCGTGCCCGCGGGGACGCCTGCAGGATCGGTCTCGATGCGGAACAGGAACTCCGGGTCGACCAGGATCCGCTCCACCGCCGCCTGGATGCCGGCGTCGAAGCCTCCCTCGGTGCGGCCGTCGCGGTAGAAGGGCAGCAGCGTATCGACGTCCGCCACGGTGGCCGACCGGCGATAGGCCTGCCGCGCCAACGCGGAGAGGATCGTGCGCGCGCAGCGCTCCTCGTCCGCCGCGCCGCCGGTCGGCTCGCAGACGAACAGGCGCTCCCGGCTCGGCAGCCCGGCCGCGCCGCTGGGGTTGTACGGGCCGATGATCTGCACCTCGGAGACGCCCGGGTTGCCCTCCTGAAACTCGTTCTGCCCGAAAGAGTACGTCGAGCGGTCGAGCGGCAGCGGCAGAATCCCTTCCGGCAGGGCGGGGCGCCGGTGGAAGGAGAGTCCGACCTGGTGCCGGCCCGCGGAGACCGGCGTGCGGACCTCCAGTCTCTCGTCGGCGTGCAGCGAGTACAGCTCCCATTCGGGGAAGGAGCTCGAGTCGTAGATGCTCTCGAACTTGCCGGCGTACCCCATCGGCGGACGCTGGCCGTGCTCCCAGTCGCGGCCCACCGTGAAGCCGCCGACGCGCTCGCCGTCCACGCGCACGTCGAGCTCGTGCGCCCGGCCGAGGCCGCGCACGTAGCCGTACTCCTGCTTCCGCAGGCTGAACCGGATGATGTACTCGCCGTCGACCGGGAAGTGGTGCTCGATCGCGACGCCGCCGCGCGACCCGAAGGGCAGGTCGTCGCTGACGGGGCCGTCCTGGTCCACCGCGCCGTGGATGGGATAGACCTCGGCCACCGAGCGCACGCTCGTATCGCCCACGACGAGCTGGCTGATGCGCCGCGCCGCGGCCAGGTAGCGCTCGATCAGGGTCGGCGAGACGGACAGCACCTCGGCGATGTTGTCGAACCCCTCCTGCTCGTCGTCGGCCGGGAGCAGGGCGTTGACGTCGATCTCAAGGCCGAAGATGTCGCGGATGGCGTTGGCGTACTCCGCCCGGTTCAGGCGGTGGACGGCGGGGCGTCCGGGGTCGGGATTCTCCAGGCCCGTCCGGTCGAGCTCGGCTTCCAGCCACTCGATGAACCCGTGGGTCGCCGCGGCGGTCGGGCGCGGCCGGCCGGCCGGGGGCATCGCGTTCGCGCGCAGCCGGCGGATCACGTGCTCCCAGGTGGCCGCGTTCGTCTCCACCTGCGCGACGTCCAGCGTGTCGAGGGCCAGCCCCGCCGTCAGCGTGCGCCGGTTGTGGCAGGCCACGCAGTAGCGGTTGAGCAGGGCCCGCGCCTCCGCGGTCCCGACTTCGGCGGCGGCCTCATGCTGCGCGGCCGGCCGTGGCTCCGCGTGCAGGTCGAGCTGCGCGGCGCCGATGAGCGCCGCCATTCCCACGCCCGCGAGTATCCAGCGTGACATCGTTGCGCCTCCGTGAAGAGCCCCTCGTGTCCTGTCCGATCCGGGGCTCGGTTCCGTGCCGGCGGTTCGCGTCAATCCCGGCTCGCCATTCGCGCCAGGTACTGTTCCAGCAGATCGCGCGGCGTCGTGCCGTCCTCGGTCTCCCAGTCCAGATCGGCTCCGAGACCGACCAGGTAGTCGACCACGCTCGTGAATCCGTACCGCGCCGCCGCGTGCAGGGCCGTTTCGCCCGCGCGGATCGTCTCGCGCATGGTCTCGCCGGCGCCCGCGTCGGCGGCGGCCTCGACGGTCTCCAGCACGAGCTCTTCGTCGCTCCACTGGGCGCTGACCAGCTCCGGCGCGATCAAGCGGCTGCGGCGGGTGGTGCTGCGGCTGAGTCCATGTCCCACCGCCGCCATCAGCGCCGTCGTGCCGTCGTCGGTGCGGGCGAGCGGGTCGGCGCCCGCGGCGGCGAGCATCCGGGCGAGCTCCGGCTCGAGGTACTTGGCCGCGAGCAGGAACGGCGTGGCGCCCTTCTCCCGGAGCGTGAAGACGAACTCGTAGGTCCAGCGGGGCACCGGGGTGCTCCGGGTGAGACGGGCGTTCGGGTCGGCTCCGCGGGCCAGCAGCATTCTCACGAGGGAGCGGTCGGCGCGCAGAACGGCCGCGTGCAACGCGGCGTAGCCGGCGCCGCCCGCGTTGGGATTGGCTCCGCGGGCGAGCAGGAACTCGGCCAGCCGCGGATGACCGCTCATGGCCGCCAGCACCAGAGCGCTGTTGCCGTCCGCGCCGGTCTCGTCGACGTCGGCGCCGGCGTTCAGCAGGCGGCGAGCGGACTCGACGTCGCCGTGGCGCGCCGCGAAGAGCAATGGCGTGAAGCCCCCGGCGCCGAAGTAGGTGGCGCCGGCCGGGCTGGTCGTGCTCCGCAGGCCCGTGCCCCGGAACTGTTGCCTCGTGATCGTGCGGGCGTCGACCGCCGCGCCGTGCTCGAGCAGTACACGCGCGACGTCCGGCTGGAGGTGGGCGGCAGCCCACATCAGGGCGGTCTGCCCGTTCTCCGGCTCGGTGGCGTCCACCTGGGCGCCGTGCTCGATCAGCGCCTCCACCGCCACGGGATCGCCCGTCGCCGTGCAGCGCATGAGCACGGTCTCGCCCGCGAGGAGCCCGCGGGCGGCGTCCGCGCCGGCGGCGAGCAGGCGCTGTACGATCCCGGTGTTGCGGCTCGCGCAGGCGACCCACAGCGGCGTGGCGCCGAGATCGTTGGCCGCGTCGACGTTCGCGCCGGCCCCGAGCAGCCGGTCCACGGTGGGGAGGTCGTTCCAGTGCGCCGCCCAGTGCAGCGCCGTCGCGCCGTCGCCCTGTGGAGTGTCGGCGTCGACGCCCCGGTCCAGGAGGATGCCGACCGTGGCCCAGTCCCGGTCCTTCGCCGCGTCGACGATCTGCGGGTCGGAGTTGCCCGCGGCCGGACCTGCCGCCCACGCGCTGCACAGGAGCCCCGCGGCGGCGAGCCGGACGCACTGCTGCCTGATTGTCACGAGCATCCGTCATGATAGCCCCGTGCGGCTCTCGATCCAACCGTTTTTCGTCCGTCAATCGACATTTCTCGCCCGCGAGAGGAGCGTCTCATGGCCCCCAAGCTCGATCGCCGTCAGTTCGTGACGTCCGCCGCCGTCGGTCTGGCCGCCGCCGCGCCGGGTTCCGCCTTCGGCCGGGCCCCCGCGGTGCGGGCGTCGCGCAGCGTTTCGCCGGTCGTCGTGGCATCGGCGAACGGTCATCGCTACACGAACGGCGGGACGGAGACCTGCGTGGAGACCGCGTTTCGCCTGCTGACGTCGGGGACGGACGTGCTCGATGCGCTGATCGCGGGAGTGAACATCGTCGAGCTGGACCCGGCGGACGCCAGCGTCGGCTATGGCGGCCGGCCCAACGCGGACGGCGTGGTGCAGCTCGACGCGTGCTGCATGCACGGACCGAAGCGGCGGGCCGGCGGGGTCGCGGCGCTCGAAGGAGTGCGCACGCCATCCAATGTGGCGCAGATGGTCGCCGACCTGACCGACCATCACCTGCTGGTCGGGGCCGGCGCGCAACGGTTCGCGCGGCAGCTTGGCTTCACTGTCGAGGACGACCTCAATACCGACCGCTCGCGCCGGATGTGGCTGGAATGGAAGCGCCGCACCGATCCCGGCCACTACCTCGATCCGGACCGGACCGCCGACGCCAACGAGGGCGGTGCGGATGCCGCGGCGCGCGGGCGCGACGTCGACAGCGAGATGCTGGCCGCCGGCGTCATCACCGCAGAGGAGCTCTACGGCACGATCAACTGCGACGGCATCAACGCGGCGGGCGAAATCTGCGGAGTGACCACGACGAGCGGTCTGGCCTGGAAGATCCCGGGCCGGGTAGGGGACTCGCCGATCCTGGGCGCGGGACTGTACGTGGACAACGCGGTCGGCGCCGCCGGCTCCACCGGGCGCGGCGAGGCGAACCTCTACAACCTGGCGTCGTTCCTGATCGTCGAGCAGATGCGAGGTGGGATGCACCCGAAGGACGCCGGGATGGAAGCGCTCCGCCGGGTCCAGGCCGACACAGCCGAGTCCCGGCTGCTCAACAGCCGCGGGCTGCCCGCGTTCGGCCTGTCGTTCTACATCCTGGATGCACAGGGACGGCACGCGGGCGTGTCCCTGTACTCGGGCGAGGCCAGCCGCTACGCCGTCTGCACGGAGAACGGCGCCGAGCTGCTCCCGTTGGAACCGCTGCTCGACGGCTCAGCGCGGGACTGAGGTGCGAGTCCGGGCTTGCTTACAAGTCGCGGCCGGCACCAGGCTGCCGCCGGCGAGACCTCGAAGCGAGCCGCGGCTATTGGTTGCTGCCCCGACTACTCCGCGGGCTGCTCTGGCGTCGGCAGGACGAAGCGCTCGATGATGAGCAGCCTCTGGTCGACCTTGCCGAAGGCAATCTCGACGTTGCGCAGCCGACTGTCGAAGCCGGCCATGCGGGTATTGACTTCGGCGCGGAAGTTCTGCAACTCGCTTCGCAGGTCATCGATACGACCGTTCAAGCTGCCATCGAGGTCATCGATGCGACCGTTCAAGCTGGCATCGAGGTCGTCGATCCGGGAGTTCACACCGGCGATCGACGTCAACAGCAGTCCCGCGAGCACAGCACCGGTTCCGACGATGGCCGTGATGATCGCCACGCCGGTCCCGATGATCCACTTCGTGTCGGTGCTCATAGTGGCAGACTACCACGCACCGCGCTACGACGAACAGTTCCGGCGCGCTTGGTCGATTCAGGTCGACTTCGAGGCGAAGGTGCCCCGCCCGCCGGTCTTCTGGATGGGCGATACCCAGTCGCCTTCCATGTCAACAGCGGCGAGGGTCACGCAGCCCGGCGAGCGTAATGCGCGCCGTCTGGCGATGATTTCCTGCCGTGTCATCGAGGCCTCCGCCGGCCGGATCAAGGCCGACCCGGCGGTCCCTCGCTGCCCGCGGCCTCCGCGGCGCGCGAGCCGGCCATCATGTTCAGCATCCCGTAGTTGCCCTCGTGGCACGCGAACTCGAACATCGGCAGGTCCTGACGCGCGTACGGCAGGGCGCCCGACCACGGTCGCGTCCAGGTCTCCGGATCGTCGATGGTGAACGTGTAGTCGAGCGTATCGGGGCTGGTGCGGGTGAAGCGCTCGGTTACCGTCGCGGACTCGCTCAGCTTACCCCGCGACAGCGAGTGCTCGGGCCGGGCCCAGCGGCGGATGAACGGCTCGCGCAGGTTGGTGGTCTTCACCACCAGCGTGTCGCCCTCCCAGCGGCCTCGCGAGCTGCCGGCGAACTGGCGGATGCCGGCCGGCAGATGCGGCCGGTCGTCGAGATAGATGACCCGCAGGTCGTGGATGTGCTCCTGCAGTATCGCCACGTAGTCGGGTCCCTGGAAGAAGTGGAAATTGTTGTTGTAGCCGGTCGGGATCGACGGGATCCCGCGATACCAGAGGCAACGCTCGCTCAGGCCCATCTCCTCGGGGCCGTTGGCGGGCGCGGCGCCATTCTGTACGGCGGCCAGACGCACGGACTCCGGCGACGTGATGCGGGCGAGTGCTTCCGGTGTCAGCGGCGGCAGACGGCCGTTCTCGGGATCGGTGATCAGCGAGGTGCGGTTGGTGCCGACCACCGACGTGCTCTGCTCGGTCCAGAAGCTGTTGTACCCGCCGACGTTGCCGCCGGCCGGCAGCGGCTCGGTGCGCACCTCGCTCGGTGCGTTCTCGCGGTCCACGCGTTCCTGGGCCTGCCGCTCGATCGCCGCCACTTCTTCGGGGCTGAGAAACGCCTGCTCCGCCAGATTCTGCGGACGTTCCAGGGGGGTGATGGTGCCGTTGTTCCAGATCGCCTGGATATCCGGGTGGCCCCACGGCGTACGGGGCGCCGTCCAACCTGGTTCCGGCGCCTGGGCCTGTGCCTGGCGCGTCGCCGGAGCCAGGGTCACGAGTGCCAGCACGGTCACGAACGCGGCCGGCAGCTTGACGATTCGCTGGGTCATCTCAACCTCCTTGCCGGTCCGGCGCCGGCCGTCGCGGCGGCCGGAATCCGGCTCCTGCCGCATGATGCCTCGCCGCCCGCGGCCGGGCTCCGCCTGCCGAACGGCGACCCGTTGCATGCCACAGCGGGCCGGCTTCCGCGAAACAGCGTGCGCGGCCCGACCGCGACAGACCGACGGATCGCGGCCGGACCTTCTTGCAAGTGACTACGGACCCTCGTTGCCCGCGGCCGCGGCCTCCTCGGCACGCGAGCCGGCCATCATGTTCAGCATCCCATAGTTGCCCTCGTGGCACGCGAACTCGAACATCGGCAGGGGCTGGCGCGCATACGGCAGGGCGCCCGACCAGGGTTGCGTCCAGGTCTCCGGGTCGTCGATGGTGAACGTGTAGTCGAGCGTGTCGGGACCGGTGCGGGTGAAGCGCTCGGTCACCGTCGCGGACTCGCTGAGCTTGCCGCGGGACAGCGCGTGCTCGGGGCGGCTCCAGCGCCGGATGAACGGCTCGCGCAGGTTGGTCGTCTCGACCACCAGCGTATCGTCCTCCCAGCGCCCGCGCGAACTGCCGGCGAACTGGCGGATGCCGGCCGGCAGATGCGGCCGGTCGTCGAGATAGATGACCCGCAGGTCGTGGATGTGCTCCTGCAGTATCGCCACGTAGTCGGGTCCCTGGAAGAAGTGGAAATTGTTGTTGTAGCCGGTCGGGATCGACGGGATCCCGCGGTACCACAGGCAGCGCTCGCTGAGGCCCATGTCCTCCGGGCCGTCGGCGGGGACGACGCCGTTCTGCGCGTCGGCCAGGCGTCGGGACTCCGGCGACGTGATCCGGGCGAGCGCCTGCGGGGTCAGCGGCGGCAGCCGTCCGTTGTCGGGATCGGTGATCAGGGAGGTGCGGTTGGTGCCCACCACCGACGTGCTCTGCTCGGTCCAGAAGCTGTTGTAGGCGCCGACGTTGCCGCCAGCCGGCAGCGGTTCGGTGCGCACCTCGCTCGGCGCGTTCTCGCTGTCCACGCGAGCCTGGGCCTGCCGCTCGAGCGCCGCTACCCCCTCCGGGCTGAGAAACGCCTGCTCCGCGACGTTCTCCGGACGTTCCAGGGGGGTGATGGTGCCGTTGTTCCAGATGGCCTGGATGTCCGGGTGGCCCCACGGCGTGCGCGACAACGTCCAGTCGTTGTCCTGCGCCTCGGCCAGTGGCGGGGCCAGAACCAGGATTGCTGCCACGAACGCGATCGCCGCCGCCGCCGTCACGATTCGCTGGATCATCTCAACCTCCTTGCCGGTCCGGCCCTGCGTCTGCCGCGGCCGGTCTCCGGCGCCTGTTGCGGGATGCCTCTGCGCGGCAGGATACACCCGCCGCCGGTCACGCGGGGACTCGCGTTGCGACAGGGAGCCGCAGGCGACGATTCTCGGGCCAGGGGTCTGCGCCGTGGAAAGGCGCAGACCCCTGGTCAGGCTCGGTTGGGCGGGAATCGGAGGCCGCAGCGCGACCTTGTGGTCGCGTTCGCCGACGATTCTCGGGCTACGCTTGAGTCATGTCCTCCATCGCCTCGGCCGCACCGTCCCCGACGGCCCGCAACGCCATGCCGGCCACGGCGGTGCCCGCCGCGACTTCGGTCGTGCCCTGGCCCCTGTGGGCGGTCGCGTTCGCGTCGACGAGCGTCATCGCCGGCATCCTGTGGGACATCTCCTGGCACCGGACCATCGGCCGCGACTCGTTCTGGACGCCGGCCCACATGGCGATCTACCTCGGCGGCGTGGTCGCCGGTCTCTCGTGCGGCTGGCTGGTGCTGTACACGACGTTCGCCGGAACCGCACGCGACCGGCCGCCGGCGTCTCCTTCTGGGGCTTCCGCGGGCCGCTGGGCGCCTGGGTGTGCATCTGGGGCGCGCTGGCGATGATCGTGTCGGCCCCGTTCGACGACTGGTGGCACAACGCCTACGGACTCGACGTCGAGATCCTGAGCCCGCCACACGTGGTGCTCGCCGCGGGGATCTACGGCATCGGCATCGGCGCGATGCTCATGGTGCTCGCGCGGCAGAACGGCGCCCCGGCAGCATCAACCTCACCGCGCAGAGGCGCTTTGTCGAGGCAGAGGGGACGGACGCCGTAGCGGCGCCCGGGGACGACGGTCACGCCGGAGCGGCGCCCGGCGGCGGCCACGACGGCAGGGTACCCGACAGCGGCCACGACGGCACGGCGCCCGGCGGCGACCATGACGGGCGGATTCGCGGCTCGTTCCGGGCAGCGAACACCGTGACGTTTCCGTTCGTCTTCCCGGAGCCCGGCGCGTATCGAATCGTCGTCCAGGTGAAGATCGGGACGGCGGTCGAGACGGCGGCATTCGACGTGGAGGTTGGAGAAGCGTCCCCATCTTGACAGCGGGTCGGGGCGCGAGTACAACCGGTAGCTGCGCACTCACTGGTCACCCCAAGCGATACCCACGAGGAGAATCATGCGACGAATTCTTGTGCTGGCGGCGGTCCTTGCACTGTTCGCCCCGACCGTGTCCAACGCCCAGGGGCCGGACGTCGAAGTGGCCGAATGGTTCAAGGTCGGCACCTTCGACATCCATGGCGTCCCCCATGTCGGAGTCGTACTGCGCGACAGCCTGGTCATCGATATCGAGCAGGCCAACGCGGCCCTCGAATCGGATCCCGCATACCCCAGGGTTCCGATGCCGGAAGACATGATCGAGCTGATCGGGCGCTGGGACTACGGTCTCAAGTACCGGTTGTTCGAGATCGTCAACCACGTCGTCGGGAACGACATGCTCATGGGCGCCGGCCGGGCCGACTACGTCCACGACGTGAGCGACCTCCGGACGCGTCCGCCGATCATGTACCCGGGCAACGTTCTGAACGCGGCGGTCAACTTCTACAGCCACGTCAGCGAAGGCGCCTCTGCCGAGGAGCGCGCGGCGGAGCAGCGCCGCCGGCGTGAGGAGCGCGGCGTGCCGTACCTGTTCCTGAAGCCGAGCCGCGGCGCCGTCGTCGGCAACGGCGACCCGATCGTGATTCCGCACGGCCGCGACCGGACCGACTGGGAAGTCGAGCTCGCGGCGGTGGTCGGCCGGACCGCGAAGTACGTCTCGGCGAACGACGCGCAGGACTACATCTTCGGGTACATGGTGTCGATCGACGTCTCCGACCGCGGCGGCCGGCCCCCGGGCGGCAACGCCACCCGTTCCGACTGGTTCGTCGGCAAGGGGCACGATTCGTTCGCCCCGCAGGGCCCGTGGATCGCTCCGAAGGAGTTCTACGGCGATCCGATGGCGAACCTCCGGCAGACGCTCAGCGTCGGCGGCCAGACGCTGCAGGACGCGCGCGCCGGCGACATGATCCACTCGCTGTGGGAAATCGTCGAGTACGCCTCGTCGATCATCACGCTCTATCCGGGTGACGTCATCAACAACGGCACGTCGGGCGGTACCGCGGCCGGCGCGGCGGACACGCGCGGCGAAGAGGACCGCTACCTGAAGCCGGGCGAGGTGGTCGAGGCGAGCATCGACGGCATCGGCACCCTGCGGATGCCGGTGGTCGCCGGCGAGGAGCCGACCGGACTCACCGGCGCGCATCTCCCGCCGGTCAGCAGCTACCGCGACTGACGTTCGTTGCGGGGAATCTGCCGGCCGGCGCCGGTGGGTCCCCGCACTCTCTCCTACCGTCGGACCCCGTATTCGGGGTTCCCGGCAGCGGCTTCGAGCGTCAGAAGCGGAACAGCCGGTTGAACTTGATGACGAACGCGCGGTTCTGCAGAACCGGCCAGCGCCTGGCGCCGAACGAGAAGTCCGCCACGTCGCGCTGGTCGTTGTAGACGACGAACAGCTCGCTGCCCGGCTGGTACTCCCACCGCAGCCGGAGGTTGGCGCTGATGCTCTCGCCGACCGGGCTGTACTGAATCAACGCCCCGAAGAACATGCGGGGCGTGAACGTGTAGGTGACGCGGCTCGTCGCCAGCGGCACCGTGTACATCGCGTCCGGGAGCGAGATCCGGTTGACCGACAGGCCCGGCTCCAGGGAGAACTGGGGCGTGATCTCGACCCGGCCCCGCTGGTAGCCGACCGCGGTGATGTCGCCGTGGTAGTAGCCGCCGCGCCAGAGAGACAGCGTGCCTGAGAGCCGCCGCTGCTGTCCCATCGCGTAGGACAGGAAGATGCTCTGGTACTCGTACTCGCCGACCGGGACCGGGACGACGCCGGCGGCGTCGAACGTCTGCGGCACCCAGTCGTAGCGGTGCTCGAGATTGGCGCTCACCCGGTCGCTGTTCTCGAACTCGGTGCCGAAGGTGCCCTGCGCGATCCGCGTCTCGGGCACGCCGGCGCCGTTCTCGAAGTAGTCGTAGCTGCCCTCCCACGTGAACTGCCGCACGGCCTCCATCGCCGGCCGGGGACTGTAGCGGGCCAGCACGTAGTTCCGCAGAAAGTCGTCGCGCCGGACGAAGCCGACCTCGGGGTTGAAAGCGTCGCCGACCACCAGGTGCTCGGCCTGCAGGCCGTAGAGGTCGCCCGCGTAGCTGAATGCCGCCTGGTAACTCTGCTCGTTGCCCTGGGCCCCGGGCTCCAGCTCGAGCCCGCGGGTCCGGGTGCGGGCGTAATAGCCGTAGAAGTTGACGTTGTCGTAGAACGAGAAGGCGCCGTCCACGCCGTAGGCCTCGTTGGTGTCGGTGCCGTCTACCGATACGGAGCGGCCGGTGAAGATGCCGCCGATGCGGCTTCGCCGCAGAATGTCCCGTTTCACGCGCAGGACGGAGAAGTTGGTCCCGGCCGCCGTGCCTGCCACGTCCCTGGTCTGGATGTTCAGGGCCCCGATGGTGTAGCGGCCGGTCTTGCCGGTTACCCGCGCCCCGCCGAGGATCGGCACCGTTTCGCCGCCGCTCAAGCCGATCCGCCGGCTGTAGAACACCGTCGGCGCGTCCCCGCCGCCGAAGAAGCCCGACCCGCCCAGGCGCGTGGCGCGGAACTGGCCCCCGGTGGTGCCGGCCGCCCGGCCGAAGTCGAAGATGCCGCGGCCTTCGAGGAAGAACTCCCGCTTCTCGGGGAAGAAGAGGTTGAACCGCGACAGGTTGAGCTGCGCCTCGTCGGCCTCCACCTGCGCGAAGTCGGTGTTGTAGGTGAAATCGGCGGTCAGGTTCTGCGTGACGCCGTACTTGACGTCGATGCCGCCGTCGCCCGCGCCCTCGTTCAGTATCTGCGGCGTCGAGGTCAGGTTGCTGTTGACCGAACCGATAGCGTAGGGCTTGATTTCGAACCTGCGGTTGCCGCTCGGCACTTCGACGCCGGTCAGCGTCCCGGCCGCCGACAGGCGGAACATGCCGGGCCCGGCCGAAATGGGGACGGTCGTCAGGTAGGTGGTCTCGTTCTTGTAGCGGATGCGCCGTCCGAGTTGCAGCCCCCAGACCTGACCGACGCCCGGCCGGAACCGGAGCGACTTGAAGGGGATTTCCATCTCGACGGTCCAGCCGCCGTCGAAGCGGCCGGTGCTCGAGTTCCAGATCGGGTTCCAGTCGTTGTTGGGGTTGCCCTCGTCGGTGATCTCGTAGTCGAAGAAGCCGCCGATGGGAGTCACCATGAAGGCGACGCCGTTGCGCCGGTCGTAGAACGTATCGAGCCCGACGCTGAAGTAGTCGTTCTGGATGATCTGGAACGAGTCGCGTTGCATCTCGTTGGCGATCCAATCGGACTCGGGCGCGGAGGCCCAGAGCCGGGCGGCGACGTAGACGGCGTCGTCGCTGAAGAAGACCCACGCTTCGGTCCGCTCCGTCGTCGGCGCGCCCTCGATCGGGAGCTGCTGCACGAAGCCTTCGATGGAGGGAACGGTTTCGTAGATCCCGTCGTCGAGCACGCCGTCCACCCGCAACGGTGCGTTCAGGCGGACCGCTCGCACGGTCGCCCGGCCCGCGGCATCGCGCGTGATGATCTCGGGGGCGACAGGCGCAGGAGGGCCGTCGATCATCACGCCGGGCGCCGCGGTCACCGAACTGAAGCCGGCGGGTTGCGCCGGCGGTGCGGAGCCGGGCCGTGCCCCGGATTCGGGGGCGGGGCCACCGGGTCGGCCGGTCATGGGACCGCCTGGGCCGCGTCCGGGTCGGCCGGTCATGGGTCCGCCGGGACCGGGACGACGGCCCATGGGTCCGCCGGGACCGCCTCCGGGACGACCGGCCATGGGGCCGGGTCCGCGCCCGGGGAGTCCGGCCAGGGAGCCCGGGCCCCGGCGCGGCGGGGCCGTGGACTCGGGCGCGGGAACTGGAGGTTGCGCCACAGTCGGTTGCCCCGCGGCGCGTCGCGAGCCTGACGCCAGCGCCGCACGTACCTGCGCGGCGACCTGATCCTGGATGTCGAACAGCTCGCTGAATGCGCCATCGACCGTCACGGCGTCCATCACGGCGGCCGTGGCGGCGTCGAACACGCGCGCCGTGACGCGCAGGCGGTCGCCGATGCGCTGATAGGCGCCGGTCACGATCCAGGACGCCCGGAGGGTCTGGCCGGTCGCGATGATGGCGTCCGGCGAGCCCAGGCCCACCTCCGTCGCCCGCGGCACGGACTCCGTCTCGGCGCGGATCGCCGCGACCCCGGCGCGGTTCAGGTCGGATGCGAGGCTCTCGGCGATGCCGGTCCCGATCCAGTCGTCTGCGGAGTCACCCGAGATGTTGATGAACGACAGGACCGCCGCCGGCTCGCCCGTTGCGCCCGCGGGGGCACTCGGCTGTGCGAACGCCCGCGAGCCGCTCGAGATCGCCGGCGCTATTGCGACCAGGGCCAGCGTCGGAAGTGCGACCGCGATGGTCGCACGCTGTAGGGCGGCAGTCATAAGCTCTTACCTCACCGCGGCGCCCTGATATCTCGGACTACGTTCCGGAACGCGGCGGCACCTTCGGAGACGCTACCGCAGCCTCTCCCGTTTACACCGGCGCAGGGTAGCGGCGGGACAGGGAATGCCGGGCGCCACCACGTCGCCCCGGACTGCCGCTGCCGCCGGGCTACCGGACCGGCACCTGGAGCTCGGGCATCGGAGCTGCCGAGAACAGGCGCTTGAGCGGAATGGCGAGCCACCGCGCCCAGGCGGCGGAGCGCGAGACCCGGGCGCTGTCGGTGGCGATACCGGTGTTGCCGTACATCTGGCGGTACAGCTTGGACACCAGCATGAACGCCAAGCGGTAGCGGATCGAGCGGACGCAACGCGAGCGCCTCCAGACCTTGCCGAGCGAGTAGAAGCGGTCCCAGGCGCGCTGGGTGCCGGTCCGGATCTCCTCGGCCGTCATCGCCGGATGCGGCGAGAAGATCTTCGGCCGCTTGATCGGCGGGATCAGCCAGTAGCGGCTCACCGGGACGCCGTCCACGTCGGGCAACTCGGCCGCTTCGTTCTTCTCCCACTTCAGGAAGTCCACCGTCCCGGGGAACGGCGTCAGCGTCAGGAACTGCGCGAAGTCGATGTCGGCGGCGTGCGCGAGCGCGGCGGTCGCCTCGAAGCTGTCCAGCCGGTCGCTCGGCAGGCCGAAGATGAACGATCCGAGCACGTGCACGCCGTGCTCGCGGAACTGCTGGAGCTGTTTCACCAAGGCGTCGCCAGCCAGGTTGAAGCCCTTGTAGACGTCCTTCAGGCCTGCCTCGGTGACCGCCTCGACGCCGATCAGGGCGCCTCGGATGCGCGCGTTGCACATGGCGTCGAGAAACGCCGGGTCCTCGGCCGCCTCCATCGTGATCTGCGTGAAGAACACCGTGTCGGACGGCAGCTTCGCCAGCCGCTCCATCAGCTCGAAGCGCTCTTCGCGCAACCCCTCCAGCTCGTGCAGCCGGGAGGGATCCTCCTTCCGGCGGGCCATCGCCAGATCCTCGAGCGTCACCGGGTAGAAGTTGTCGTCGGCCAGCGCGATGAAGCGGAAGCCCATCCGGCGCAACTGGACGATCTCTTCCACCACGGCGTCGACGGTCCGCTGGCGGGGTTCCTGCCCGTCGGTCCGCCAGACCGAGCAGAAGGAGCAGTGCTTCGGACAGCCGCGCACGGTCTGGACCGAGGCCCACATGTACCGGTCGCGCGGCATCAGGTCCCAGCGCGCCTTCTGCAGCGAGGCGCCGGTCACCCGGCCGCCCTCGTAGATCCGCTCGTGCCGCCCGGCCGCGACGTCGTCGAGCACCTGCGGCCAGATCCCGTCGCCGTCGCCTTTGACCGCGGCGTGTGCGCCGCCCCGTTCGAGCGCCTCGTCGGGATAGAGCGAGGCGTGGATGCCGCCGTAGACGACGTACGCCCCCCGCTCGCGACAGAGGCGGCCCACTTCGTAGCCGCGCAACGCGTTGCCGGTGTGAATGCCGATGCCGACGATGTCGCCGGCCTGAATCGTCTCCGGCTCGAGCGGCTCGAGCGTCTCGTCGACGATATTCGGGTCGCCCCATTTGCGGGGGGTGGCATGGGCCAGAACGTACAGCCAGCGCGGCGTGATGACCGCGAGTCCGAACGCGATGTGGCTTGGGTTGATCAAATGGATGCGCATGAACGCCTGACCTCCGAGTTCTCGCCTGACGCGCAGACGGAACCGAACAATACTACAGCAGGCAGGTCTCGGGGCGCGGCGCTTGCGCCGGACGCTCGACTGGGCGATCATGCGAGGGACCGGCTTGGCCCCCGCTTGAACCTGGAGGATGTCCGCATGAGAGTGCCTGTTCTCGCGTTCGCCGTGCTGGCGGTAGTTGTCGGAGGACTGCAGCCGGCTGCGGCCCAGAGCGTGGCGCCGGACGAGCGGCCGGCAGCGCCCCGCACGCCGTGGGGCGACCCCGATCTGCAGGGGCTGTGGAACCACGGGACCATCACGCCGCTCGAACGGCCCGCGGAATACGCGGGTCGCGAACGATTGACCGACGAGGAAATCGCGGCCGCCAACCGCGCATCCGAGACGCGCGCGACGTCGGAGCGGCGGAGCGAGCTGACCCGCGAGCAGGACGTCGCCCTCGCCTACAACCAGTTCTGGTGGGATCGCGGCATCTCGATCGGCCGCACGTCGCTCGTCACCGATCCGGCGGACGGCCGGCTGCCGCCGCGGACGTCTGCGCGGCTGAAGTACGAGGCGACGGAGGAGGCGCAGCGGTTGGCCGCTGCCAAGCGGGGGCGGGTACCGGCGCACGGGCCGGAGGACATGGATCTGGGCGACCGCTGTCTCGTCTACCGCCATGTGCCGATCACCTCGAGCGGCTACAACAACCACGTCCACGTCCTGCAGTCGCCCGGCTACGTCGCCATCTTCCAGGAACAGATCCACGACTTCCGCATCATCGCGGTCACCGAGCAGCCCGAGCTGCCCGATCAGGTGCGGCAGTGGCTGGGGGTGTCGCGCGGCCACTGGGAGGGGGACACGCTCGTCGTCGAGACGAAGAGTTTCCACGCACAGACCGACTATCTCGGGTCGGGCCCGAACCGCCACGTCGTCGAGCGCTTCACCCGGCGGGACGAGGACGCCATCGAGTATTCCTTCACGGTGACCGATCCGAGCGTCTGGACGCGGCCGTGGAGCGGGATGGTGCCCTGGCGTCCCGCCGCAGGGCCGACGTTCGAGTACGCCTGTCACGAGGGGAACTACGGCATGACCAATCTCCTCACGTCGTCGCGGGCGGTGGAAGCCGGCCGCTGAGGAGTACGAAGACCATCGTAGAAGCGAAGGCAAGGAGGTTTGACATGAGGGTTCGTGGTTTCGCCGTCGCGTGCATGCTGGTCGCCTTGACGGCGGGTCCGTCCGCGCCGGCCGTGGCACAGGGGGAGTTCGAGCCGCCGCGCCTCGCGGACGGCAGGCCCGACCTGCAGGGGGTGTGGGACTTCCGCACCCTGACGCCGCTGCAGCGGCCGGAGGATCAGGAGAGCGCGGTGTTGACCGCCGAGGAAGCGGCGGCGATAGAGGCGCGGTCCGCCGCCCGCAGCGCCGAGCTGAATGCGCCCTCCGAGGTGGGCGGCGAGTCGTTGCCGGTGGGCGGCAACGTCGGCGGCTACAACCACTACTGGGTCGACCAGGGCGCCGGCGTCGTCGACGACCAGCGGACGTCGCTCATCGTCGATCCGCCGGACGGCCGCGTCCCGCCGCTCCA
Source organism: Vicinamibacterales bacterium (assembly GCA_965222905.1). Classification (GTDB taxonomy): domain Bacteria; phylum Acidobacteriota; class Vicinamibacteria; order Vicinamibacterales; family UBA8438; genus WTFV01. The sequence goes on from OZ244976.1 coordinate 4,157,110, forward strand.
GCCGGGGTTCGAGCTGATCGAGCTGTCGCTCGGCGAGGATCGCACGGGGACCCGTCCCGTCCGCGTCCGGGCCGCCGGCATAGGCACCGACAGCTTCGAGGACCGCGGGCTCGCCGAGCGCTGCCTGCTCGGTTTCAACTCCGGCCCGCCCATCGTGCCGGCCGGGTACAACCAGAACCTGCAGATCTTCCAGACCTCCGACCACGTCGTCATCCTCCACGAGATGGTGCACGACGCGCGCATCGTGCCGCTCGACGGCCGCGAGCACGTGGCGGGAAGCATCCGGCAGTGGATGGGCGACTCGCGCGGCTACTGGGACGGTGACACGCTGGTGGTCGAATCGACGAACTTCAGCGACAAGGTGGCCAGCTTCAACCCGTCGGTGGCGACGGCGGTCGGCGACGGTTCCACGCTGCATCTGACGGAGCGCTTCCGGCGCGTGGCCGACGACACGCTGCTCTACGAGTTCACCGTCAACGATCCGGCCACCTTCACGCGGCCGTTCACGGCATCGCTGCCGATGAAGCGCGGCGAGGGGATGTACGAGTACGCCTGCCACGAGGGCAACTACGGGCTGTTCAACATCCTGGCGGGCGCCCGCGCGGCGGAGCGGGAGGCGGCGGCCCAGCAGTAGGTGGCTGGAGCTCGGAACGGCTGGCGATAATCTCGGCGACGCCGAGGTCATCGCCGGCCGTCGGCTCCGCGGTTCGCTCGAAGCTGTGGCGGACGTGCCACCGCCACCCGGCGACCATGCGCTCCAGTTCCCCCGGGCGCAGCAGGTATCCATGTCCGCGGCCGGCGGCCGGCGCCGGCAGATGCAGCGCCGCCACGAACAGCCCGCCCGGACGCACCCCCTCCCGGATAGCCGCGAACAGCGGCCGGTGCAGGAAGTAGCAGTCGACGATCAGATCGTAGGCCGCCGGCGCGATGGTGAACGCCGCCGGATCGGCTTCGAGATCGGCGACGTGGGGTCGGATACGGTCTCGGCAGCCGGCCAGCTCCGCGTTTGCCAGCAACAGTGAGATGCCGGCGTCCGAGCCGTCCACCGCATCGACCCGCCAGCCGCGCGAAGCGAGCCAGATGGCATGCCGACCAGCCCCGCACGCCAAGTCGAGCGCGCGTCCGGCGGGCACGCCGGAGACCGCGTCAGGCAGCGGCGGCGAGGGTTCCGGCAGGTTTCCCGGTGCGCGTCCGGCGTAGCGCGCGTTCCACTTGGCGAGCTGCGGGTTCATCCGGTTGCGAGGTCGGCTACGGGTGGACGCCCCAGACGAGCTCCGCGACGAACCCGGCCGGGATGCCCACTACGAGCAGGGCCAGGCTGATCAGCAGGAACCGGGAGTAGATCGGCACCTTGAGGGCGCGATGACTCAGCGGGACCGCCACCGTTTCCCGCTCGTCGATGGCCCGGTACGCCAGTTGGAGGCCGTCCTCGGTCGACACGTCGAAGTAGTCGCCGCCGTACTCGCGGATGCTCTCGATGAGCGACGGGGTCTCGACGCCTTCCAACGTCGATCGTCCGCGATCCGTGTTGATGTAGATGACGTACGGCACGACGTTGCGGGCGGCCAGCGCCGCCAGCTCCGCCTCCGGGATCTCGTCGACGTCGGCGTCGGTGATGATGAGCAGCGCGCGGCTCCGGTTCGCCCCGCGGTTGACCACCGACGCATCGATGTCGAAGTGCCGCACGATGGACTGCAGCGCCCCGGTGATGTTCGTCGTCCCCTCCGAATCGATGATGCTGACCTTGTCTTCCGACACGAAGAACCGGTCGCGCCTTGAGCCCGGTTCGGGGGCGAGGATCTTTACGGTGACGTACGGCGCGCCCAGCACCTGGAAGTAGTACAGCTCGTCGTCGAGCACGAAGTCGTCGACCATGTAGGGGTACGACGAGAAGAGCCAGAGCGAGACCCGGTCGTTCTTCTCGCGCCGCATCCGCAGGAACTCGAGGTGCGCCTCGCGGGCCACCTCGGCGCGCGACCGCTCGCTGTTGTTGAACTCCCAGGCCATCGAGAGCGACGTGTCGACGAGATCGATCCGCACGCGCGACTCGACGTTGCCGGTGACCTGCTCGGTGGATGTGAGGAACGGGTCGGAGAGCGCGACGACGCCCATCGCGACGGCGAGCGCCAGGATGATCTTGGGCAGGGCGCGGCAGGTGCGGCCGAAGATGCCGCGCTGGTAACGGCGCGGCACGTCGTGGCCGGAGTGCTGTCGCGCGTGCCGCCGTCGCAGCAGAATCAGGCGCACGGCGGTGAGCAGGGCGGCCGCGCCCACGACGAGGGCGATCAGGGTCGCGGTGCCGGCATCGCCGTAGCGCACCTGCGCGAAGTCCGTCTCGATCAGCTCCAGGAGCTGCGCATCCAGAAACTCCGTGAACGCCGTCCAGTTCGGGAGCACGCTGTATCATACAGAGCGATGGTGGCGGGGTGGTTTGCGGCGGGAGCGATCTTGTGCGGATTGGGCGTGGTGCTGGGCGCGTTCGGCGCGCACGCGCTGCGTGATCGGCTGGCCGCGGACATGCTGGCCGTGTTCGAGACCGGCGTCCGCTACCACTTCGTCCACGCCCTCGCTCTCTTCGCCGTCGCCTGGGCGGCCTCGCGCTGGCCCGGCCCGCTCGTCGGCGCCGCCGGCTGGCTCTTCGTCGCCGGAATCCTGATCTTCTCCGGCAGCCTTTACGTGCTCTCGATCTCGGGCATCCGCTGGCTGGGGGCGATCACCCCGATCGGCGGTCTGTGCATGATCGCCGGCTGGACGCTGCTGGCCGTAGCCGCCCTTCGCGCGTCCTGACAGCGCCGCTCTCCCGCCCGGCGTGGACGATTCACGTCCGCGATCTGCTCCCCCTATCCGCACGCGTTTGCGGCTTCCGACGCATCAGAGCGAACTGACGAACAGCTCTACGAGATCGCCGGCCGGTCTCCGGTTCCAGGTCTCGTTGACCCCCACCAGGATGTGGCCGTCCCGGGGCGCGCCGAGCGTCACGCCCTGGTTGCGCAGCCGGCGCCGGAACGCGGCGACGTCGCGGGTCTTCACGCGCAGCCGGAAAAGGTTGGTGCCGCTCGGAATCCGTTCGACCGAGAACGCGTCGTGGCGGGTGAGCTGCGCGAGCCAGGACTCGGAGACGGCGACGGCTTGCCGGTAGCGGTCGACGAAGCCGGGCAGGTAGTGGTGCGCGATCGCGGCGAACGGCCACGCCGCCGGCAGGCCCGCCCCGAACATGCGGCGCGTGTGATAGATGCCGTCGAGCAGCGCGCGAGGGCCGGCCAGGATCGCGCCGCAGGGCGCGTTGAAGTACTTGTAGAGCGATACGTAGACGGTGTCGAAGGGCGCCGCGTACTCGGCGACGGTGCGACCCTCGTAGGCCGCCTGCAGGAAGATCCGCGCCCCGTCGAGATGGAGGCGGATCCCTTCGCGCCGTGCGAGAGCGGCGATGCGGTCGAGCTCGCGACGGTCGAAGGTGGCGCCGAAGTGCCGGCGGACCGGCGTCTCTATCGAGATGACCCGCACCGGCGTCCGGACCCGGCCGCCGGCCGTGCGGTCGAGGGTCGCCTCCACCTCTTCCAGCGTGAAGCCGGGGCGTCCGGTGCCGAGCGGGATGAGCGTGATGCCGCTGAGCGTCTGCAGGCAGTCGCCCGAGTCGTTGTACAGGTGGCTGTCGGCCTGCACGATGGCGCGGCCGGCGCCGCCGGCCAGCGCGCGCACCCCGAGATGGTTGGCGAGCGTGCCGGTGGGCATGAAGACCGCCCGCTCCTTGCCGAGCAACTCGGCGAAAACACTCTCGAGCCGCTCGACGGCGCCGCCGTTCGAGTAGGAGTCGCGCACGATGCCGCCGTCCGCCGCCAGCGCCGTCCAGAGCCGCGCCGATTCCTCCGGCGTCAGTCCCAGGCCGTCGCCGCTCATGCGGACGCGGTCCGTGGCGCCGGTCGCGCCGGTTGCGGTCTGCGCCTGCGTCCGGCGCGGACCCCCGGTCGCGAGCCCGTATCCGACGCCGAGCGTACCGACCTCCAGAAACCGCCGACGGTCGATTCTGAACATTTGAATGAGCCTTTCTATCGTATGCTCTAGGGTACGTTTAGAGGTACCTATGGCTCCGATACCCGAGATCGTTCCGGTCAAGGATCTGCGTCAGGATACCGCGGCGGTGCTGAAACGCGTCCAGTCCTCGGCGCAACCTCTCGTGATCACGCAACGTGGTCGCAGCGCGGCGGTGATGCTCAGCGTAGCCGCCTATGAGCGCGGCGAGCGCGAGCGCGAGCTGCTTCGCCTCCTGGTACGGGGCGAGCAGGAGATCGCGGCAGGCGTCGGGTACGACCTCGATGACGTGCTGGCGGAAGTGGATGCGGCCGTTGCGGGCGGATGACCGTCCGTTTCACTCCGACGGGACGCACGCAGTTTCTCGCCGTGATCGCGTACATCCGTCGTGAGAATCCCGAGGCCGCGGCTTCGTTCCGGCGGCGGGCGGAGGAAGTCCTGCGCAGACTCGAGCGCTATCCGGAGTCCGGCCGTATCGTGCCGGAATTCCCGGATCTCCCCTACCGCGAAGAAGTAGTAGTGCGTCCGTACCGCTTCTTCTACCGCGTGAGAGAGCCGACCGTCTGGGTCGTGGCGGTCCGTCACGCTGCACGACTTCCGCAGAGTCCGCGCGAATGAGGAGCCCGTGGCAAGAGCCCCGCTGCATTCGAGCGGCGATGCATCCCGCGTGGACTGCGTTATGCTTCCCGGTTGGAGGTCCATGCGATGAAGCCTACCCGTCCCGGCATCCTGCTGTTCGCGGTCGCACTGGCCGCACTGATCGCGTCTCCCGCGCCGGCCCAGAACGTCGACTGGCGCCTGCACAACCTCGATCTGCACGGCAGCCGCTACGCGGAGATCGACCAGATCACGCCGGAGAACGCGCATCTGCTGACCCCGCGCTGGCTCTTCCAGCACGGCGTCATCGACGGGGTCAGCAACCAGACCACGCCGGTGATCGTCGACGGAGTCATGTACCTCACCGACTCGCGCGGCAGCGTCTACGCGGTCGACGCCTACGACGGGCACCATCTCTGGACCTACGACGTCACCGACCTCCTCGGCGGCGGGCGGCGCGAGGGCTACATCTTCCGGCACCGCGGCGTCACCTATGAGGACGGCGTGGTCTACAGCGCCGCCGGCTCGTTCATCTTCGCCCTCGACGCCGAGACCGGCGAGCCGATCGAGACCTTCGGCGACAACGGCCAGGCCAGCGTCATCCTCGACGTGCTGCGCCTCCGGTATCCGGACGTCGAGACCGCCATCTCGATGGGCTACTGGTTCACCACGGCGCCGCAGATCCACGACGGCGTGATCTACGTCGGGACGACGCGCAGCGAGAGCCTGATTCCGGGCGGTCACGTCCTCGCGGTGGACGCCGCGACCGGCGAGGTGATCTGGCACTTCAACACGATCCCGCAGGACGAGAACGATCAGGGCTGGGACGTCGCGGGACCGACCTGGGTCGGCAGCGTCCGCAACGGCGGCGGCATCTGGGAGACGCCGTCGCTCGATCCGGAGCTCGGTCTGCTGTACGTCGCCGTCGGCAACCCGTTCGGGGACAGCACCGAGCGGGACGGCATGAATCTGTTCACCGACTCGGTCCTCGCGCTCGACATCGAGAACGGCCAGTTGCGCTGGTACTACCAGCTCGTGCACCACGACGTCTGGGACTACGACAACGGCAGCCAGCCGATCCTGTTCGATATGGAGGTGGACGGCGAGCCGGTGCGGGCGCTGGGGCAGGCCAACAAGAACGCGTTCCTCTACCTGCTGAACCGGGAGACGGGCGCGGCGATCCACTCGATCATCGAGACGCCGGTGTCGACCGAGACCGACCGCGAGGGCGAAGAGCCGTGGCCGACGCAGCCGATTCCGCACAAGGCGGACGGCGAGCGGATGGAGCCGGTCGCGCCGATCTTCCCGGAGGAGATCCCGCCGGAGCACGCGGAAGGCAAGACCCTGGTACCGATCTTCACGCCGACCGCCCCCAACCAGATCTTTGCGCCCGGCTTCGGCGGCGGGGCCAGCTACGGGCCGATGGCCTACAGTCCCGACGCCGGCCTGCTCTACGTGAACGCCATCGACCGGCCGTTCGACGCCGGACGCGGCCCGCGGATGTTCTTCTCGGCCTACGACCCGACCACCGGGGAGATGATCTGGCGCCATGTCCGCGAGGGGTACGGGCAAGCCGGGCCGGTGGTGACCTCGGGCGGGGTCGTCTTCGTCGGCACGGGCAGCAACGTCGCCGGTTATTTCTTCGCCTTCGATGCGCGGACCGGCGAGGAGCTGTGGCGATTCAACACCGGGGCCGGCGTCTTCTCGTCGCCCGCGGTCTACATGGCAAACGGCGAGCAGTTCGTGACGGTGGCGTCGGGCGGCGGCGACCGCGGCCGGCGCGGCGGGGACCTCATCCTGAGCTTCGCCCTCCCGAAGCGCGTCATCGAGGCCGAACGCGCGTCGCAGTGAACCGGGCCGGCGCAGGCATGCGCACGCCGCGCACGCGAGAACGCATGAGCCGCATCTACGTCCTCCACGAGAACGCCGCCTGGGTCGAGCCGCTACGGGCGGCTTTCGACGAGCGCCGGCTGCCGTACACGGAATGGTTCCTCGATTCCGGTACGCTCGACCTGCGCGAGCCACCGCCGCAGGGCGTCTTCTACAACCGGATGAGCGCGTCGTCGCATACGCGCGATCACCGTTACGGACCGGAGTACGCGGCGGCGGTGCTCGCCTGGTTGGAGCGCCACGAGCGGCGCGTGCTGAACTCCGGTCGGGCGCTGCAGCTCGAGGTGAGCAAGGTGGCGCAGTACGGCGCGCTGGAGGCGTGCGGCATCCGCACGCCGGCGACCGTGGCGGCGATCGGGCGGGCGCAGATCGTCGCAGCGGCGCGCGAGTTCGAGCCGCCGTTCATCACCAAGCACAACCGCGCCGGCAAGGGCCTCGGGGTCAGGCTGTTCCGCGACCGGGAGGCGCTCGCCCGCTACGTCGACAGCGACGAGTTCGAGCCGGCGATCGACGGCATCACGCTCATCCAGCAGTACATCGAGGCGCCGGAGCCGTGCATCACGCGGGTCGAGTTCATCGGCGGGCGCTACTTCTACGCCGTGCGGGTGGACACGAGCCAGGGTTTCGAGCTCTGTCCGGCGGATGCGTGCCGCGTGGACGACGCCTTCTGCCCGGCTGACTCCGAGCCGGCGGCGCCGGTGTCGCTCTTCCGCATAGTCGACGGCGTGCCCGGCGACCTGGTCTCCCGCTACCGGCGGTTTCTCGCCGACAACGACATCCATATCGCCGGCATCGAGTTCATTCTCGACCGTGACGGCGTGCCCTATACCTACGACGTCAACACCAACACCAATTACAACAGTCAGGCGGAGGAGGAGGCGGGACGGTTCGGGATGCGGGGTATCGCCGAGTATCTCGGCTGCGAGCTGCAGGCGCTCGAGGCTTCGGTGCTCACGGCGCAGGTGGCGCTGCCCTTGTAGCAGGTGGCGCTGCCCCTGTCGTTGACGAGGTGCCTGGGAACCGATCTCGCGACGGGGGTGCTCGGGACGCCGGCGGGAAGAGTGTAGAATCGCGGCAGCAGGTGCGCGGACGCGCATGGCGATGCTGACGATGACGAGAGGCCGAGAACCATGACGCAAACGATCAACTGGAAGTCGCTGGGGCGCCTGGCCGGACTGGCCGCGGGCGCCGCGCTGGTGTGGGGCATGGCGGGCGCGCCGCTGCAGGCGCAGGACGAGGCGGAGGAGATCCCGCAGCTCTCGGGCGTCTGGGACGGCGGCGGCCGGGTGCGCCCGGTGAACGGGCCGAACATGCCGTGGGTGCCGGGGGAGAATTTCCCGGTGCTGAACGAGCGGGCGCTCGCGTACCAGGAAGTGTTCGACGAGGCGATCGCGGCGAAGTACGACTGCGTGCCGTCGACGCCGCCGGCGCTGCAGTACGACCCCTACATGATGGAGATCGTGCAGTGGCCGGATCGCGTCCTCCTGCGCTACGAGAAGGACGACCAGCTCCGGACCGTCTGGCTCGACGGGCGTGTGCCGACGCCGATGGACTACAGCCTGCAGGGCGTCTCGGTCGGTCACTACGAGGGCGGCTCGCTGCACGTGAACACGACCCACTACACCTTCGACATCAGCGGCTTCGACGACTACAACGGCATTCCGTCGTCGCAGCTCAAGAAGGTGACGGAGCGCTACTGGCGCGAGGGCGACGAGCTGAAGGCGACGGTGACTGTGGAGGACGAGCTCTTCCTGCGCGAGCCGGCGTCGTACACGACGCGCTGGCTGCCGTCGCCGGAGGGCTACAAGCTGGCGCCGTACGGCTGCGACGCGGAGATCGCGCGCATGCCGGTGAAGTTCATGGTGCCGAAGTACCGGTAGAAGAGTCGAGATGGTCGCGCGGTGGCTCGTTGCGAGTGCACCGCGAATTGGCATGCACCGAAGATTGCTGGAGAGTTCGGAAGGAGGGTAGGTCGGTGAGAATCCTGCTTTGGACGGCGGCGGCGGTGTGGCAGTCGTGGCCGTAGTGGCTCTGACCGGTGCACCGGCGGATGCGCACCACGCGAGCGCCCCGTTCTACGACAACACGAAGAGCGTCGAGGCGAACGGCGTCGTCACGCGTTTCCTCTTCCGCAACCCGCACTCGTTCCTCTTCATCGACGGCGAGGACGAGAACGGCGAGAAGATTGCGTGGGAGGTCGAGATGGGAACCGCCGTCTCGATGAGCCGTCGCGGCTGGACGCCGCAGACGATCCAGGTGGGCGACCGCATCCGCGTCGTCGGCCAGCCGTCGCGCGCCCCCGGCACGCACGGTATCTGCTGCGCCGACATCATGCGCCCGGACGGCGGCCCGATTCAGCCCGCCGACTAGCTGCCGCGGGAGGGTGGCCGGGTCCGCCTCCAGTGGCGGCCGGGCCGTCCGGCGAGAGTCATTGGTTCCCCGGCGTCGCCGGCCGCGGGTCGGCGTAGCCGGGGTACCAATACCGCGCGTGGCAGTTCTCGCACGCGAGGTCGAGCTCGGTCCCGGCGGCAAGCAGCGCGTCGACGTCGCGTGCCTCCACCGCGTTCAGTACTACCACGCTGGTCGCGCGTAGCCCCTGCGTCACCTCGACCCAGCCGTCCCGGTCTTCGGCGACCAACTCCTGTATCGCGTCGGGGTGGAGGTCGATTCCCGGCAGCTCGGAGCGCGACTCCGGGGCTGCCACGCGGCGTCCCTCGATCAGCAGCAGGTTCGACGCTTCGGCCAGCGTGACCGCATGGCGGCGAAGACGCAGCCAGTCCCCCTCGGTCTCCGGCCGCGTCTCCACGATCCCGTCCGCCGTCGCCTCGATGACCACCGCGTCCCAGACCGCATCGGCGGCCGGGTCGACCATCGACCGCATCAGCTCTTCGACCGTCGCTGTCGGCTCCATGTCCGACGCGGGGGCGTTCGTGCAGGCCGGGGCGGCGGCTGAGAACAGCGCCATCACGATTGAGGCGCGCGTCAATCCGTTACGCGTCATCCGTTCCCTTCTCACACACGTCATCCGTCCCGTCGCACGACCACCGCGGACCGTGCGGAGCCCGGTCTCAGAGAACCTCCGCCTCGCGCATGACGGCCTCGCACTTCCCGCGGATCTCCGAGCCGACCTCGAACGGGTCTCCTTGCTGGTACTCCGCCCGGAACAGCTCGACCGACAGTGCGCCGGTGAACTCCTTCTCGGCCAGCTTGCGGAGAATCCGCACCACCGGCGCGATGCCGTCGCCCGGAATCAGGCGCGAGTCGTTGTCGATCAGCTCGCGGGGCGTATCCAGCAGATCCTGAAAGTGCGCGTGGGCCAGCTCGCCCGGCTCGAGCAGGTCGAGGTCCTCGAACTTGCTCAGGCCCGACCAGAAGTGGAAGAAGTCGAGCATCGGGCTCACGTTGGGGTGCGCCGCCGCCCGAATCACCTGCAGCGACGAGGTGAGCGTGGCCAGGTGCGTCGAGGTGCGGGTGAACTCGATCATCGCGGTCAGGCCGTACTCGGCCGCGACGTCGCCCGCCTCCCGGATGCAGTCGGGCGTTGCCGCGAAGTCGTCTGCGGTGAGCGGCCGGCGGGTGATCGACGGCGAGTAGATCTTCTGCAGACCCAGGTCGGCGAACTGATCGCAGCCGCGGCGCCACGCTTCGAGCGACTCCGCCCGCGCGGGTCCCGGCAGCCAGATGTCCTGCAGCACCACCGCGGCCGAAACCGGCGTCAATCCCAGGTCGCCGAGCAGCCTCCGCGCGGCCGGCAGCGTGTCGTTCTCCAGGAAGCTCGCCAGGAGCGGCGAGCCGAGCTCGACGTTCCGGATTCCGGCGCGCGACCAGCCCTCGAGCGAGCCCCGGAAGCCGGCGCCGCTCGACGTGTTCTGGTGCATCGCCAGCAGCATTTTGCCGGGAGCGGCGGATTGCGCGGCGGCGACCCGTGCCAGGGAAGCGGCCAGGGGAGTCAGCAGCAGCGATCTTCTCGTCAGCATGGTCGTGTTCCCACCTTGGATTCTGAGCCCTCAACGTTTCAATCAGGCCGCCGAACGGTCCCGCAGAGGCTACCACGGGTCGTCTGCCGCACCAATCGCGACGCGCCTCGCCCGGCTCGATGCCGCGCGGGTGTTCCCCGCCGGCTCCGGTTCAGTCCGCCACGAAGCGGACCACGGTGTTGCCCCGGCCCTGGTTCCGCTCGAACAGCTCGAAGGCGTCGATGAAGTCGTCGAGTGCGAAGACACGGTCGGCGCGGGGCTCGATTGCCCCGGTCGCCAGGAAGTCGAGCATCTCCGCGACGTGCCGCTGGTGCGCCTCCGGATGGCGCGCGGCCCAGCCGGCCCAGATGCTGCCCATGACGACCGCCTGCTTGATGAGCAGCAGGCCGGGGCGGATCGGTTTCTGACCGGCCGTGAAGCCGACCAGGCAGATCCGGCCGAGCGGCCGGATGCACGAGACCAGGGCCGCCTCGAACAGCTCCCCCTGGACCATGTCGACCACCACGTCCACGCCCTCCGGATGCCCCAGTTCGGTGGCGGCCTGCCGCACCTCGTCCTTGAACCGCCGGTAGGTCTGCCGGTCCCGCCCGTAGCACAGCACCCGGTCCGCCCCCGCCGCCGCGGGCAGGTCCTGCTTCTCCGGGACGCTGACGCCGGCGATCACTTGTGCGCCCATCGCCTTGGCCAGCTCCACCGCGGCCATGCCGACTCCGCCCGACGCGCCGTCGACCAGCACGAGGCTGTCGGGGCCGACTTCCCCCAGCACCTTCAGCGAGTGGTAGGCAGGGAAGAAGTTGCGGCCCAGGTTGGCGCAGCGCTCGAGAGGTACTGCGTCGGGCGCCTTCCACACCGACGCTGCCGGTACCGTGACCGCTTCCGCGAGGCCGCCGAGGTTCATCTGCGCGACCGCCCGGTCGCCGGCCCGCACGTGTTCGACGCCGGCGCCCGCTTCCAGCACTGTCCCGGCCACATCCATCCCCGGCACGTACGGCAGGTCCGGCTTCTGCTGATACAGCCCCTGCGCCTGCAGCGCGTCGGGATATTGCACGCCCGCGAAGTGCGTGCGGACCACGACGTGTCCGGGTTCGCATTCCGGGGCGGGGATCTCGTCCAGCGACAGGACGTCCCGTAGCGGGTCGGGCTTCGGAACAGGTCTTCCGGTCTCGTCGAGCCCGGCGTAGCGGTGGCAGCGGACGGCTTTCATCGTGCTCATGGTCATTTTCCGGCAGTAAGCTTACGGCATCTATAATGTGGCCATGAAGGTGGCCAATATCGCCGAGTTCAAGAACCACCTGAGCGAGTACCTCGCTGCCGTGGCGAACGGCGAGGAGGTGGAGATCCGCAAGCGCAACGCGCCGTTGGCGCGCGTCGTGCCGATTCGGTCCCCTGGCCGCAACCGCACGGTCCTCGGCCGCGGTGCTGGTACCGTCATCGTCAAGGCGGATCTGACCGAGCCGATGATTCCGCCCGAGGACTGGGAGATGCTGCGGGAAGAGCCGTCGTGACGGTGGTGCTCGATACCTGCGCCATCGTCTGGGCGGTCAGCGATCCCGCGCGGCTTCCCGAGAGGGTGGCGGGAACCCTGGTGGCGGACGATACGGAAGTCTGCGTCTCCGCGATCAGTTGCGCGGAGATTGCCTGTGCGGCGCAGCGCGGGCGCATCGAGATCGACCGGCACTGGCGCCTTTGGTTCCGTCACTACGTCGAATTGAACGGCTGGACGGTGCTGCCGATCGATCTCGATACCATCGAGGAGGCGTACGCGTTGCCCGCACCGTTCCACCGCGATCCCGCGGATCGGCTCATTGTCGCCGCGGCTCGCAGGCTGTCCGCTCCGGTCGTTACGGCGGACGCCCGGATGCTCGACTACCCCCATGTCAAGACGCTCTGGAAAGGATGATCCCGCATGGACACGCAACGATTCCTGATTACCGGCGCCAGCCAGGGCATCGGCGCCGCGCTCGTTTCGCTCGCCCGCAAGCAGGGGCACGAGGTGGTATTCACCGGCCGGGACCAGGGGCGCATCGACAAGGTGGCGGTCGAGAGCGGCGCCCACGGCATCCGCGCCGACGTGACGCGGGCCGAGGACAACCAGCGCACCGTCGAGGCGTGCGTCGATCGGATGGGCGGGATCGACGTGCTGGTCAACAACGCCGGGGTCGGCTATCTCGCCGAGGTGGGCGAGATCGACATGGATCGCATGCGGGCGCTGTTCGACATCAACGTCTTCGGGCTCGTCGACCTGACGAACCGCGTGGCGCCGCTGCTCAAGGCGCAGGAGCGAGGCTACATCTTCAACATCGCCTCGACCTCCGGCATGAAGGGCGCCGGGACGGGCACCGTGTATGCGGCGAGCAAGTGGGCGGTGCGCGGCATCAGCCAGTGCTGGCAGGCCGAGCTGCGGCCGCACGGCGTGCACGTCACCTGCGTCTGCCCGTCCGAGGTGCAGACCGACTGGATGGGTCGCACCGGGCGCAACAACCCGAACAAGCTGTACGCCATCGACATCGCCGAGGCCATCATGGCGGTGCTCGGCATGAATCCGCGCGCGCTCTGGCCGGAGTTCGCCATCTTCGCCAACAACCCCTGGAAGGAAGACTGAGGAGGGGCGATTGCTGCTGCGCACCGCGGTGCTCGAGCGCATCGTCCGCGGCGAGGTCTCGCTGATGTTCCGCCGCTGGCGCCGGCCGACGGTCCGTGCCGGTGGCACTCTGCGGACGGCGCTCGGGGTGCTCCGCATTCTCGACGTCGCTCCGGTTGCCGAGGCGGAGATCTCCGAGGCGGACGCGGCCGGGGCGGGTTTCTCCTCACGGGCCGCCTTGCTGGACGGCCTCGGCTCGCGGGAGGGGCAGGTCTATCGCATCGCCGTGGAGTACGCGGGCGCGGACCCGCGCATCGCGCTTCGGCAACAGGCCGCCCTGTCGGACACGGAGATCGAACAGGTCGTCGGACGGTTGCGGCGGCTCGATGCCCGTTCCCCGGCGGGTCCGTGGACGACTCGTGTGTTGACGGCGGTCGAGGAGCAACCCGGTGTCGTTGCCCGGACCCTGGCCGAGCGGCTGGGGTGCGAGAAGGACTGGCTGAAGCCGCAGGTGAGAAAGCTGAAGAACCTGGGGCTGACGGTCAGCCTGACGACGGGATACGAGCTCTCGCCGCGCGGTCGGGTCGTGCTGAATCGCCTGCGTGGTGGAGGCCGGTCGTAGGGAGGTTCGTGCCGCGTACACGGGCAGCCAGACGATGGCCCGCAGTCCGTTGACGCGCGATGCGTCACGCACCATGATCAGGAGGCGCGTACGACGCTGACCCTCGACGACGACGTGCTCCAGGCTGCGAAGGAGCTCGCGACGAGCCGCGGCCTGACGACCGGGCGCGTGATTTCCGATCTGGCGCGGGCCGCGCTCACCCCCAGTCGGCGGGAGAGCATGCGCAACGGCGTGCTTCTTCTGCCGCCACGAGCGTCTGGATCTCTCGTGCCCACGATGAGACTGGTCAACGACCTTCGCGATTGACCGTCCCGCCGTGCTGGGCGCGTTACGCTATTGAGTAAGTTTACTCAGTAGTGTAAATTCAGATGAATGGCTCCGTTCCAGCGCGGCCAGGTCGCCACGCTAATCCATCGGCTGGCCGAGCCGCCCAGCTTCATCATCGCTCTGTTCGGCCCGCGCCAGACCGGCAAGACGACCATCATCCGGCAGGCGTTGAGTCGCATCGACCGGCCGTGGCGCTACCTTGCGGTCGACGCACCGGACCAGCCAACGCTTCGCTTTCCGTCCGCGGCGGAGGAGACGATTCCGCCTCGGCCGCAGGTGCGGGACACGGAATGGTTGGTGCGCCAATGGGAGGATGCCCGTCGAGCGGCGGACCGGTCACCGCGCGGTTTCGTGCTGGTCCTCGACGAGATCCAGAAGATCTCCCAGTGGTCGGAGACGGTCAAAGGGTTGTGGGACGCCGACCGCGCCGAGGATCGTCCCTTGCGCGTCGTCATCCTTGGATCGTCGCCATTGTGGATCCAGTCCGGGCTGAGCGAGAGTCTCGCCGGTCGCTTCGTTCTGATGCAGGTGACGCACTGGTCGTTTTCTGAAATGGCCGAGGCGTTCGGTTTCGATCTCCCGGCGTACTTGTACTACGGGGGCTATCCTGGTGCCGTTTCATGGGTTCGGGAACCGGTGCAGTGGCGCGACTACATTCTCCGGTCGTTGGTCGCGCCGAACATCGAGCGGGACATCCTCTCGATGACCCGCGTGGACAAACCAGCGCTGATGAGGAGGTTGTTCGAGCTCGGGGCAGCCGGGTCCGGGCAGATCCTGTCATACAACAAGATGCTCGGCCCACTTCAGGACGCGGGCAACACTACAACATTGGCGCGCTACCTCGATCTGCTCGCTGACGCTGGCCTGCTCGCCGGCCTTCCGAAATACGCCAAATCGCCGCTGAGGCGAGCATCCAGCCCGAAACTCAACGTGCTGAATACGGCGCTTATGACTGCCTGCTCCGGATACACGCTTGACGAAGCGCGAGCCGACCGCAGCTTCTGGGGGCGGCTCGTCGAGAGCGCCGTCGGCGCTCACCTGTACAACTCGGCAACGTCGGACACACGCTTGTGCTATTGGCGGGACGACGCGGACGAGGTCGACTTCGTTCTGCGTCGCGGCCCGCGACTCGTAGCCATTGAAGTGAAGAGCGGACCGAAGCGCGCGTCCCCGCGCGGCCTTGAGACGTTCAAGGAACGATTCCGGCCCCAGCGTGCGCTGGTCGTTGGTGAAGGCGGGGTTCCGCTGCACGAATTCCTGACGGCGCCCGCCGGTCGGTGGTTCGAAGAGGAATGACCGTAAGGGTTTCGCGTACGTGCACGCAGATTCCGGAGGAGGGCGGAGAGCAGATCCGGGACGAGCATTCTCGCCCTGTTGCCGACTTCCGTGATGTGGCGGCATACGTGCTTCTGGGGGATCCCGGGTCCGGCAAGAGCACGTCATTCGAAGCCGAATGTGATGCCCTCGGGAAGGACTCGTGCCCGGTCACGGCCCGCCGTTTTCTTGCCAGCGGTCCGGACGCGCATCCCGAATGGCAGGGAAAGACCCTGATCATCGATGGGCTCGACGAGGTTCGCGCCGGTAGTAGCGATGCACGAACGCCATTGGATGCGGTCTGCCAGCGTCTCGACACGCTGGGGAGGCCCCGCTTCCGCCTGTCGTGTCGCGAGGCGGACTGGCTCGGATCGAACGAC
This sequence comes from Vicinamibacterales bacterium, assembly GCA_965222905.1. Lineage (GTDB taxonomy): Bacteria > Acidobacteriota > Vicinamibacteria > Vicinamibacterales > UBA8438 > WTFV01. Next base: position 4,172,827 of record OZ244976.1, read on the forward strand.
CGGAGGAACTTGGCCGGCTTCTCCCCCGATGGCAAGGTAACCGTGTTGCGACTCGATTCACTCACAGAAGAAGGCATTGCGCAGATCTTGAAGGAACACCGCGGTGTCGACGACGGGGGTGCATTCATTGCGGCCGCCAAGGAGAAGCGGGTAGAGGGTCTTCTCGGGAACCCTCAGAGCCTGCAAATGCTGGCTGACATCGTCGGCCACGGTGAGAGTTGGCCGGACAGTCGTCTGGAGCTCTTCGAACGAGCTTGCCGCCGGTTGGCGCATGAGCACAATGAGGAGCATGAGATCGCATTGAGGTCGCGCGCGTCGGTGGAGACGGATGACGACGCCGTTCTGGATGCCGCCGGTCGTCTCTGCGCGTTGCTCCTCATCTCGGGCGCTGCCGGTTACGCACTCGCGCAATGTCTGCAGGACGCCGACTACCTGAACCTGAAAAGTTGCGGGCGTGTATACGAGGAATCCTGTCGGCAGGCGATTTGCACAAAACTGTTCAAGGCCAGCGCGGATGGTCGATTCCAGCCGATTCATCACCATATCGCCGAGTTTCTTGGGGCCAGGCATCTCGCCCGACTCATCCACGGCCGGCAACGGGACGGCTCAACGAGTGGACACGGCATACCCGTGAGGCGCATCGTTGCCCTGATGACAGGCCTTGACGGCGTCGTTGTGACAGCGCTCAGGGGGTTGTCGGCATGGCTCGCGGCGCAGTCGTCTATCGCTCGGGGCGATTTGGTCCAACGGGACGCGATCGGTGTCGGACTCTACGGCGAGGTGGGCCGATTCTCGACCGATGAGCGGCGTGATCTCCTTATCCGCTTGCAGCACCAGGTGGGGCGCCTTGCGCCGGTGTCTCGTACGGCGTCTGCCTTCAGGGCGCTTGCGACGTCCTCCATGGTACCCGCGTTCACGCAAGTGCTGGCTGATCCGGGCCGAGAACAGGAACACCTGCTATTTGCCAGTTTCACTCTGAGCGTTGTGGCGCAGGGCTCGGCTTTGCCTTGTCTGTCCGGTACCTTGCTGGCGGTCGTGAGGGACGAGACTTGGCCTTCGGACGTCAACGCAAGAGCGCTCGATGCATTCATATACAATTGTCCAGACGATCGCGAAAAGACTTGCAGGTTGAAGGAGCTTCTGGAGGACGTGCACGGCGGGCAGGTCTCGGATCCGGATGACGAGCTTCTCGGGATCCTGTTGATGAGGCTGTATCCTGACGACTTGCCTGCATCCGAGGTCTGGAACTACTTCTCCTTACCCACGAACCAACAGCGTCTGGGCACGTACCATATGTTCTGGAAATGGATTCTTCGCAGGAGGTGCACGCCTTCTCAGGTTGCTGACCATCTCGATGCGTTGGCGGCGCGCGGCGAGAAAATACTTCAGATGCTACACGCCTTCCTGTTGGACGATGTTGCGCTGGATCTGCTTGCGCGGGGTCTCGAGGTGCACGGGGACGGGCTAGAAACGACGCGGTTGTATGATTGGCTCCATGTCGGTCTGGTTTCGCCGGTGCGCGATTTTCCGGAGGCAGGCGACGCGGCCAGACGCATTCGTCACTGGCTGGAGCAACGTGCCGAGATTCAGAAGGCAGTCATTGCCGAAGGCATCGATCGCTGCGCCGAAATCGATGCAGATCGAATTGCCGTCTGCGCTTCCGAGGTTTGGCGGTGCCTCTACGGATCAGTTTTGCCGGCAGATTTCGGACTGTGGTGCCTGGAGCAAGCGGTTGCGGCAACCGATGAACGTGTCGCAAGGTACTTCCTTGGGCGTGTATTCGGCGCCATGATTGAACTCACCGGGGATGACGGGCTGTCGCTGGAGGTGCTGATCGAGCGCACGAGCGCCCATCCGATTCTCGCGAGCATCTACTCCGATCTCAGCGTTTGTCGCCTCGACGCCAACTACGACGGGAGCCGGAAGCGGCGAATCGACAGGGTGCAGCGAGAGGACGAACGACAACAAAAGCACCAAGAGTGGATTGACTACGTGCGCTCGAATGAAGCCTCGCTACGAGCCAACCGTGCGTCTCCTTTTCTGTTGCACCAGATCGCAGCAGCGTACGTCGGAGCCCTGGCCGATGCCGAGGGTGCCGATCCTCTGGCGCGGCTTGGCGCCCTGTTTCGAAATGACGGTCGCTTGGCCGCTGTCGCGCTGGAGGCCCTGCGCGGCGCGGTCCGGCGTGACGATCTGCCGGATGCGGATGAGATAATCCGCCTACGAGGAAAGAGGCGGCAGCACTATCTGGAACTACCGTTCCTGGCCGGGCTTGCAGAGGGCGAGCGCGTGGCGCCGAACGAATCCTTTGGCCTTGACGATCGGCAGATCCGCACTGCACTGGCGTTCCGCTACTGCGGTGTGTTCGACGATGAGCCGGTATGGTACCGGCGGCTTCTCGTCTTCCATACACGATTGGTGGCCGAGATGCTCATCGAGAGTGCCAAGCCGGAGATGCGGAACCGCCGGCCGTACGTTTCAGGTCTCCGCGAGCTTGCCCACAACGGAGACCACGCGCAAGTGGCGCGGATCGCGAGTCTGCCGCTGCTGCGCGCCTTCCCAATTCGCAGCGCGACCAGGCAATTGACGGACCTGCGTTACCTGCTCTGGGCCGCGCTCCGGTACGCTGCCCCCGACTCGTTCGAGAACCTGATCGCGCAGAAGCTGTCACGCGGGAGCATGGATATCGCCCAGAGGGCGTGCTGGCTGACGGCTGGTCTCATTGCATCGCCCACGACCTGGCTTCGGCCGTTGGAAGAATTCGCCGGTAGTGGAGAACGACGCGTTCGCCATATCGCGGCATTCCTCGACTATCGCCCGGACGCATGGTTTTCGATCGATAGACTGAAGACTCAGGCACTCCAACTGCTCATCCATCTGGTTGGCAGGGCGTTCGGACCGTCCAGTGTGTCAGGTCTGGTAACGCGCGAGATGGAAGCCTCGGACTGTGTGCAGTGGATGATCTCGCGCCTGGCTGAATCGCCGACCCACGAAGCGAGCACCGTGCTGGAGACTCTGACGTCCGATCCGGCCTTGTCCTGGTGGCGAGCGGAGCTGATTCAGGCACGGAACGACCAGCTTGTGGTTCGCCGGGACGCCGCCTACCGTCATCCAGACATCGAGCAGATCTGCCGGACACTGGACGACGGACCGCCGGCGAATCCCGCCGACTTGGTGGCGCTGGTCACTGACCGGCTGGACGAGATCGCGTGCCGGATCAGGAACGGCAACACCGACGACTGGCGACAGTACTGGAACGAAGACCCGCACCGCCGCCCCCGCGAACCGAAACATGAAGAGTCCTGCCGGGACGCGCTACTGTCAGATCTGCGTCAGTGTCTCCCGGACGAAGTCGACGCTCAACCGGAGGGTCAGTACGCCAACGACAAGCGGGCGGACATCCGCATCTCGTGCCTGGACTTCCACATCCCGGTAGAGATCAAGAAGAACGGGCACCGGAAGCTCTGGAGCGCGCTTCGGAATGAGTTGATTGCCCAGTACACGCGCGATCCGGCGACGGACGGGTACGGGATGTACGTGGTGCTGTGGTTCGGGGAGATCGACAAACACCGCACGGCCCCGGTCGCGTCCGGCCTCTGCCCGGACGGGCCCGAAGCGCTGAGAGCGCGCCTGGAAGACACACTGACCCGCGAAGAGGCGCGCAGGATCTCCGTCTACGTGATCGACGTCAGCGCGCCGGCAGCCGACGCGAAATAGCGCAGCGTTCCCGCACGAATCCGCATTGCGGCGATACCGGGATCTCGTACTGTGGCCGAGTGGACTCACCCGTTCAGATCGACCACGCCCCGGCCGACCATCCCGCCGGCGAGAATGCGGTCGATGGCGTCCGACAGCGTGTCGAGCGTCAGCGGGGAAGCGAGCTTGTCGAGCCCATCGAGCTTCCACGGTCCGGCCAGTTTGTTCCAGATCTCCGCCTTCCGCGGCAGCGGCAGCTCCACCGAGTCGACGCCGAGCAGGTTGACATGGCGCAGGATGAACGGGAAGACGGTCGCGGGGATCTCGGGTGACGCCACCAGGCCGCAGGCGGCGAGGCTGGCGCCGTAGCGCAGCGACTTGATCGCGTTGAACAGGATGGGGCCGCCGACGGTGTCGACGGCGCCGCCCCAGCGCGGCTTCAGCAGCGGCCGGTCCCCGCCCTTCAGGGCGTCCTCGCGCGACAGGATCTCGCGGGCGCCGAGGGTGCGGAGGAAGTCGTGGCTGGCCGTTTTGCCGGTGACGGCGTGGACCTCGTAGCCGAGATGTGCGAGCAGCTTGACCGCGACGGAGCCGACCCCGCCAGTGGCGCCGGTGACCAGCACGGGGCCGCCGTCCGGCTGCATGCCGGCCGCCTCGAGCTTGTGCACGCACAGCGCGGCGGTGAAGCCGGCAGTGCCGAGGATCATGCTGGACCGCGCGTCCAGTCCGTCCGGCATCGGTATCGCCCACCCGGCCGGGATGCGGATCTTCTGTCCGAAGCCCCCCGGCGTATTCATGCCGAGGTCGAAGCCGATGGCGATGACCGCGTCTCCGGGCGAGAAATCGCTCGACGACGACTCGACCACCGTCCCGGCCGCGTCGATGCCCGGCGTGTGCGGGAAGTTGCGGGTGACGCCCGGATTGCCGGTCGCCGAGAGGCCGTCCTTGTAGTTGAGCGACGACCAGGCCACGTCGATGAGGAGATCGCCGTCGGGCAGGTCGGCGGCGTCGCGCTCGACGATGCTGCGGGGAAACTGCCGGTCTGCGGTCTTCTCGACGCGGAACGCGCGAAACGACGCCATCTCTTCTCCTTCCGTGCTCGATTGAACTGGCCGCCGTGCGGAGGCTCGTAATCCATGCCTCGCGGCCGCCGGTGGCGAGACCGCGCCCTGTCCAGGCCGGCCGGCTCACGCCATGGTCGCGACCGGCCGGCGCAGGATCGTCTTGAGCTTCTCCGGCGCGGTGCGTCGCGGATCCGACAGATAGATGTCGTGATGGCGGCCGGCCGGCCGGTAGCCCTCCGACGCGGCGAAGGCGCCCAACCGGTCGACCGACGGTCCCATTTCGTCGTAGGGGCCGACGTACAGGAGTTGCGCCGCGAGCCCTTCCTCCAGCGTGGCCAGACGCAGCCGGTCGTGGACCGGGGTGCGCTTTCCCTTGCGCCGCTGCTCGCCGAGCGCCGCCTGCAGATCGGAGTTCTCGACGTGGTCAGGCCGCATGACCATCACCGTCCAGGACCACGTGTCGCGCTGGTTCTGGTCGAATGCCTCCGGATCGTCGGCCCACCAGAGCGCTTCGAGCGGCGCGACCGCAAAGTCGGTGCGCCCCGCCTTCTTTACCGCAAACTTGATGGTGTAGGCGGTCGAGTAGAGCGCCTGGATCGCCTCCTGGAACATCTCGCTCTCGGGCGGTCCCTGGCCGTCGATCATGAAGTAGCGCAGCGGCGGGACATCGACGAGCCGCGGCGTCCGCCTCGCCGAAAAGAGGTCCTTGTGCGTCTTCTTGAGATCGATCTTCACGGTCATTGCGTTTGCTGTGCCATATTGCATTATATGGGTAAGATGGTTCCGATGAAGACCACCCTCGACATCCACGACGAGCTGCTGGAGCGGGCGAAACGACACGCCCGCACGACCGGCCGTCCGTTGCGCGCGGTCGTCGAAGAGGGGCTGCGACAGATGCTTGCCGCACCCTCTGTCCGGAGCCGGTATCGGTTGCCCGATTTGAGCAGCGGAAACGCCGGCGGCGCCGATCCGCTCGAGGCCTATTCGTGGCAGGATCTGCGCGCCATGACTTACGGAGATCGTGACTTCTCGCTGTTTCCGGAGCTCCGCACGCGCGACCCGCTTCCGGCGTAGACGGTCGGTGGTCGATGCGCCTGTTCAGGAGGCGCCGCCGTCAAGACTCGCGTGCGAACGCCGCGCGGGCGCACAGGCCGCCGGCGAGCAGCCCGAACAGGTGCGCTTCCCACGAGACCTGGTCGTCCCGCGGCAGGATGCCGGCGAGCATGCCGCCGTAAACGACCACCACCACCAGGGCGATGGCGATCGAGTGCAGCCGGCGCTCGTAGTAGCCGCTGGCGACCAGGAAGCCGAAGTAGCCGAAGACCAGGCCGCTGGCGCCGATGTGCGCAGCGTTTCGCCCGAACGCCCACAGCCCCAGGCCGCCGAGCACGACGATGGCGAGCGTCACGGTGAGGTAATGGGCGACGCCGCGGACAACCACCATGCCGCCGAGAATCAGCAGGGGAAAGGTATTCGCCAGCAGGTGGGGAAACGAGCCGTGCACGAGCGGCGCGGTCAGGATGCCGAGCAGGCTGTCGATCCGGCGCGGCACGAGCGCGAGGGCAAAGACGAGCCGTTCATCCAGGAAGAGGCCGTACAGGGACACCGCCCACACGAGGGTTACGGTTCCGAGCAGCATGCCGGCGCGTGATTTCCAGTCGGACAGGTCGATCATGAGTCGTTGGGTCTCTCTCTTCCAATCATGTTCGATACGGCGTCCGCGCTCCAAGCGTTGCGGCAATCCGGGGGAGCGCGGCGGGGGAGGAGATAATATCCCCATGCCGCGGCAGACGACGAGCAGCTCGGCAGGGCGGCGAGAGATGACCGTCGCGCGCTGGCTCTACGGGGCCCCGCTCTGGGTTCCCGTCGGGGAAGGGCTTGTGAGTTGGTTCGTGTTCAGCGTGCTCATCGGCCTCGTTCTGGTGGCTCGCGTGCTGCTGAGGTTCCCGCCTTTCGGCAGTACGGGCGGGTAGGCAAGGGAGCGTAGTCGACGAACGCGCACTACGGGTAGCGGTTCCAACGGAGGGGAGGAAATGAGACGACGTCACTACACGAGGTCGGTTGTGGCGGTGCTGCTGGCGATGGCTGTAGCCGGATTCGCGGCGTGCGGCGACGATGGCGGCGGTCCGGTGGCGCCGACGACCCCCACCACGCCGCCGGTCGACACGCAGTCGGACGAGGACGCGGCGCGGCAGTCAGTCGACGCGTGGTTGGCGCTGCTCGACGCCGGGAACTATGAGGAGGCGTACGAGGCGACCGGGAGCTCCTTCCGCGAGAGAGTGACGGCGGAGCAGTTCCGGAGCCAGTTCGAAGAGGTGCGCACCGCGCTCGGCGCACTCGAGTCTCGTGCCCTCAGCAGCACGCAGCGTCTGGCGACCCTGCCCGACGCGCCGCCCGGCGACTACTTCGTGTTCGAGTTCGATGCCGCCTTCGAGCTGCGGCCGGATACGGGAGAGCGGGTCACCGCCGTATCGGAAGCGGAGGAGTGGCCCGTCGTCGGGTACTACATCGTGCGCTGACTGCTCGCGAGACGCTACTCGTACCGCCACGTCGACCCTGATCGGTGTGCCCTTCGGGCGACTGCACGGGCCCGGGATTGGACCGGCCCGAATGCCTTCGTGGCGCTGCTGGCCCGCGAACCGCTACGGGACTGACGTCGCCCTACAATGAAGGAACGGAGGCTGATTGCCCGATGGGCGCGACGCACGTCACGGTCACGATTCGAAACCCCGCGGATCCGGAGCGGCAGTGGACAGGACGGTTCCTCGTCGACACCGGCGCCTTCGATTCACTGGTGCCGCGCCGACACCTGGAAGAGATCGGCCTGGAGCCGCTCGCCCGCGAGACGTACGTGCTGGCCGACGGCAGTCCGATTGACGTGGATACCACGGTCGGGCGCATCGAGTTCATGGGGAAGATCGTCGGCGGCACGCTGGTGTTCGGCGACGGCGACGCCGAGCCCCTGCTCGGGGTGACCGCGCTCGAGTCCGGCGGCCTCGAGGTCGATCCGCGGTCGCAGCAATTGAAGAGACTGCCGGCCGTTCTGCTCAAGGCCCTCCGGGGTGCACGACATCATTGTTGGATGAGCGTCAGGCGGCATTTGCGGCACGTCGCTCCCAGAAGTCCTCGAAGCGTCCGCTGAGGATGCAGCAGCGCAGGGCGATGATGGCGTTGGCCCCGGCGACGGTCCAGCGCATGCCGGCGCGCTTGAGCCGTGCGCCGATCTGCTTGCATCCGGCCTCGACGACGCCCGACGAGACGCACAGGCCCCTGGCGCGGAACTGCGGATAGCGCATCCGGTGGCGGTTCCCGAACACGTAGTGAATGCACTTTCGCGCCTCGGGCGTGGTCTCGACGTGGATGCGCAGCGCGGCGACGACGGCGCACAGCCGGCCGGCGTCGAGTTCGTCACGCCGGTCCTTGGCCCACCGGTCGGCCAGGTCGGTCCCGGGACCGTAGATGGCCTTGGCGACGTCGCACAGGTGCTGCTTGGCGTGGTAGATGTCAACGATCTCGATGGCGCCGGGAAACTGCTCGGCGGCAATGTTCCAGATCATATGTTGCGCGCAACATATGATCTGATATGTTGCGTTCGCCGTTATGTTGCCTGGAGCCCGCACGCCCCTGTGAAGTCAGGGCCCGACCTCGATTTTACGCAACATAATAATTCCGCCGGTCATGTTCGTATTCCCTTCCGGAAGGAGATCCGAACATGTTCGAACAGCTTTTCCGATACCCCGGCGTGATTGAGCACTACCGCGCCGCTCCCCTCGCACGAGACCGCCTGCGTTATCTCGTTCACCTGGCCGGGTCGGGAGCCCGCCCTGCGACCCTCCGGGCAGTAGCAAACCGCCAGTTGGCGCTCGTCCGCCTGCTGGATGTGCGGGAGGATCGTCCCATCCGTGGCGAGCAGCTGGAAGTTGCCGCCGAGCGGTGGGCGCAGCCGCGCCCGCGGCGCTCCGGCCGGACGGCCCGGCCCGCCGCCGTCGCGGCCTTCCTCGCGGAGGCGGTTCGCTGGCTGCGCTTCACAGGCCGCTTGGACAGCGGAGAGCGGTCACCCCGGCCGGCCGCCGTGCAAGTCTCCGACTTCGCGGATTGGATGCGGCGGGAACGCGGCTTGGCCGAGTCGACGATCCGCAGCCGGTGCCATGTGGCGAGCGATTTCCTCGACCGGTTCCACGCTTGGAATCTCCCTCTGGAAACGCTCACGATCGCCGACCTGGATCGAGCCGTGGCGGCCAAGAGCGAACACGGTGGCTGCGGTCGGCACTCTCTCCACGCGTACTTGAAGAGTCTGCGCGCGTTCTTCCGCTATGCGGAAGCCCGGGGCTGGTGTGCGCCGGGCTTGGCCGAGGCGGTTGCGCCGCCTCGCCTCTACGCGGGGGAGACCGTCCCGGCCGCGCTGGCCTGGGATGATGTCCAGCGGTTGCTGGCCTCGACCGAGAGCGAGCGGCCTGCGGACCGGCGCGACCGCGCCGCGCTGCTGCTACTGGCGGTCTACGGCCTGCGTGCCGGCGAGGTCAGCGGCCTGCTGCTGGACGATGTCGACTGGGAGGAGGAGACGCTCCGGGTCCGCCGCCCGAAGCCGGGCCGGACGCACCTGTATCCGTTGTCCAGACTCGTGGGGGAGGCGCTGCTGCACTACTTGCAGGAAAGCCGCCCCCGCCGGGCCGAGCGCGCGATCTTCCTCACGCTCCAAGCCCCAATCCGCCCGCTCAGCGCCGTGGCGCTGTGGGGCGTGGTCAGCCGACGCTTGCAGCGCTTGGGGACCGACGCCCCGAAGCGGGGCCCGCACGCGCTGCGTCATGCCTGCGCCCAGCATCTTCTGGACCGCGGCCTGTCGATGAAGGCCGTCGGGGACCACCTCGGGCACCGCAGTCCGGCCTCGACGGCGGTGTATGCCCGGGTTCATTTGGCCGCGTTGCGCGAGGTGGCGGACTTCGAGCTGGGGGGACTGGCATGACGCTCCAAGCCGCCATCGAACAATACGTCGCTTGGCGCCAAGCGCGCGGCACCCGCTTCCAATCCGGAGCGAGCGTCCTGCCTTTACGCCCGTAGCGTGGGCGATGACATCGAGTGCGACGCCGTCCGCCCCGACCAGGCGAGCGCCTTTCTGGCCGGCACCGGCCCCCTCACCCGCACCCGGGCCGTCAAGCGTTCGGCGCTGAACGGCTTTTACCGCTACGTGCTCGGGCGCGGCCTCGCGGCTTGCTCGCCGCTGCCTGCGGACGAACCGAAGGAACCTGCATCCGCACCTCCCTACATCTACTCACCAGACGACCTGCACCGCCTGTTCGCGGCCGTGGAGCCGTGCCGCCGCCGCGCGGTGCAGTTGGATGCGCCCACGTTCCGTGCGCTGCTGCTGTTGCTCTATGGAGCCGGCTTGCGGCACGGCGAAGCCCGGCGGCTCGCGCTGGCGGACGTCGATCTGCCCCGCGCGCTGATCACCGTGCGCGGGACGAAGTTCTACAAGAGCCGCCTCGTGCTGGTCGGACCGCCCCTCGCGCAAGCACTGGAGGCGTACGCTGCGACAAGAGCGGCGTTCCCCGCTTCGCCCGCGGGCGAAGCGACCTTTCTCGCCAACCGCGACGGGACGCCGCTGAAGGCCAGAACCGTCCACAAGGCCTTCGACGCCTTGCGCCGCCAGGCCGGCGTGCGGAATGCGGACGGTGCGCGCTACCAGCCGCGCCTGCATGATCTGCGACACAGCTTCGCCACGCATCGCCTGACCTCGTGGTACCGACAGGGTGCGGACGTGCAACGCCTGCTACCGGTTCTGGCCACCTATTTGGGGCACGAGAGCGTCGCCGGCACCCAGGTCTATCTCACGCTCACCCCGGAGTTGCTGCGGGAGGCTTCGCTGCGCTTTGAGCGGTACGCCGAGACCGGAACCGGGGGCCGCCATGCCTGATGTCCAGACGCTCGGCCCCTGGCTGCGCCGCTTCTTCGAGGAGCACCTCGTGAGCGAGCGCAATCTGGCCCGCAACACCCAACTCAGCTATCGCGACACCTTCAAGCTGCTGCTCGCGTTCGCGGCCGACCGCCTGCGCAAGCCCGCCGAGCGGCTGGTCGTGCGCGAGCTGAGCCCGGAGCTGGCGCTGGCATTCCTCGCACACCTGGAAGACCGGCGCGGCTGCTCGCCGCAGACCCGCAACCAACGGCTGACCGCGCTCCGGGCGTTCGCCCGCTTCGTGGGCGGCCGCAGTCCCGCTCACGTCGAATGGTGCGCGCAGATCCGCGCTCTGCCCTTCAAGAAAGCGACTCCGCAGCTGGTCGCGTACTTGGAAAAGACCGAGATCGACGCGCTACTCGCCGCACCGGACGGCGCCACACCCCAAGGCCGCCGCGAGAGCATCCTGCTGTTGTTCTTGTACAACACGGGAGCCCGGGCGGACGAAGCGGCCAAAGTGCGGGTCGGCGATCTGCAGTTGAGCAAGGGAGGCAAGGCGGCCGCCCTTGTGACGCTACGAGGCAAGGGCGGAAGGCTGCGCCAGTGTCCGCTCTGGCCCCGCACGGCCAGTGGCTTGGCGGAGCGGATCGCCGAGCGCGCGGCCGACGAGTGCGTCTTTCTCAACCGGCGCGGACACCCGATCACCCGTTTCGGTATCGGACGGCTGGTCGGCCGCAACGCGGAAGCCGCCGCGGCGCGAGCCCCGTCACTGAGCGGCAAGAACGTGACCCCGCACGTGATTCGCCACACCACGGCCACGCATCTGCTACGCGCCGGAGTGGACCTGAACACGATTCGGGCGTGGCTCGGCCACGTCAAGCTCGACACGACCAACATCTACGCCGAGATCGACCTTGAGACAAAGGCGAAAGCGATCGCGCTTTGCGATCAGGCGGAACCACAGGGCGCCCCGCCGTGGAAGCGGGATGCCGGCGTCATGGCCTTTCTGCGAAAGCTATGAGGTCTATCCGTAATGTTGCGTAAATCGAGGTCGGGCCCCGATTTCACGGGGGTTTTCCGGTCCCAGGCAACATAACGGTGAACGCAACATATCAGATCCACGCGGCGCCGTCGCCGATGACGACGCGCTGGGCTGCGGTGTCGAAACCGCGCCGTATTGCCTCGCGATAGGCCCGTTGTGCGAAGGCGGCCGGCTGCGAGTCGGTGTCGCGGCTGGCCGCGCTCTCGACTGCGGCGTTGTAGCTGACTGACCCGAGGTCGCGCACGGGCCGGCCCGCTTTGTCGCGCCCTTCGGCCGTCCACACGGTGGCCAGCTTGACCTCGCGGGTCTTGGCCGAACCGTCGGGCTGCTTGCCGCGACGGCCTTCGACCTCGGCGGGGCGCACCGGCACGCCGCTGCCGTCCAACCCCAGGTACATCGTCGGCGCGGGGCTGGGGACGGTTTCTGCCACAGCGCGTTCGTCGGCGGCGACCTCACGTCCCAGGGCTTCGGCGCAGCGCTCGACCTGCTTGGTCTCGACGCGCACCGCGGCCAGTTCCCACAACAGGTCGCTGGCCGCGGCGAAGCTGAAGTCCGAGGCCGCCAGCCCCACCATCCGCAGCACGCCGGGCGACAGCGACGTGGCGTGCATACCCAGGGCCCGGTCGCGCGGACACACCCCCATACGGCAGGCGTCGCAATGGTAGTAGGCCCGTTCCAGCGTCAGCGGCCCGAGCAGCGTGGTGAAGGTCTTTGGGCGGCGGCCGGCGTAGCGCGCCTTTCCGCCGCAGGCGCACGCGACGGTCGAATCCGAAGGGTCGGCATCGTCCGCGTTGCAGTACTGCGCCAGCGCCTGCGCGGCAAGGTCGAGGGCTCGACGACGCAGTGCCTGCTCGAGGGCCTCGAAGTCCTGCGCGTCACCCCGGCGTGGTCCGAGCAGCGCAGCAACCTCAGCCGCAAACGCGGCTACGAACGCGGCGCCGAAATCGTCTTCACGGCTTGGCTCGCCGTGGCGAGCGCTCGACGGTGAACGGTCTGCAAGAGGGTCTCGAAGTCCTGCGCATTCGCGTTCCCCCGTCTGAGGAACGCCTCGACATCGGCCTTGACCGCTGCCTCCAACGCCGCGAACATCTCCTCCAAGCCCCCTTTTTCGGCCGCGTGATCGAGCGGTTCAGTCAACTGCGCCTCGGGCATGGTCGGAGTCCTCCCTACCCAAGGAATCGGCCGATCGGCGCTCGCTCAATACCCCCGTACGGCAAAGCCTCACTTTCGTGTCGTGCACCCGGCCCTCCGAAGGTCGTTGACAGCGCATGGTCGCCCCGCCAGAATGGGCGATTATGAATCTCCCGCGGATCCTGGCGTGCGTCCTGTTCGCGTTGGCGGCGGCAGGCCCGGCGGCGGCCCAGACGGCCGCTCCCGCTCCGCCGGAGTCTGAGGAGTCGCGGGCGGCGGTCGCACCGCACGAGGCGCTGCTCGACCGCTACTGCGTCACCTGCCACAACGAGCGGATGAGCGACCGGGGGACGGTCCCGTTCGCCTTCGACGGGCTCGACCTGGCCGACGTCGGCGCCGACGCGGAGGCTTGGGAGAAGGTCGTCCGCAAGCTGCGGCTCGGCATGATGCCCCCGCTGGGACGCCCGCGGCCGGACCGGGCGGCGCACGATGGCTTCGTGACGTGGCTGGAGACGGCGCTCGACCGGGCGGCGGCGGCGAAGCCGTATCCCGGCCGTCCGGCGGTGCGGCGGATGACGTCGGCCGAGTACGTCAACGCGGTCCGGAGCCTTGTCGATCTCGACGTCGACGAGAGCTGGCTGCTGTTTCCGGCAGACGACGTCGATCAGCAGGGCTTCGACACCAACGGCGAGGTGCTTTCGATCTCCCCGGCGCTGTTCGAGCGGTATCTTTCGGCCGCCAACCGGGTGAGCCGCCTCGCGGTCGGCGATCCGACGATCGGGCCGGGCTACGTGGCCGCCACCTACAGCACGCCGCGGCTGCTGTATCAGGACGACCGGGCCAGCGACGATCTGCCGTTCGGGTCGCGCGGCGGGATGGCGATCCGTCACTACTTTCCGCTGGACGGCGAGTACGAGGTCCGTATCCGGCTGCGCCGGATGATCTACGACTACATCGTCGGGATGGGGCGGTCGCACGAGATCGAAGTGCGGCTCGACGGCGCGCTCGTCGGGAGCTTCACCGTCGGCGACGCCGACCGCCACGGGTACCCGTCGGCGTACAGCTTCTTCGGGACCATCCGGGGCGATCCCGCCTGGGAGGACTACGTCTCCAACGAGGCGGATGCCGGTCTGGTGCTGCGGTTCCCGGCGCCGGCCGGCCCGCACGTGGTCGGGGTCTCGTTCGTCGACGCGCGCACCGAGCCGACCGGGGTGCTGGAGCGCCGGCTGTCCGGGTTCTCCCTGAGTGGGCTCGGCTTCTATCACGGGAACGCGGCGATCGAGCGGGTGGAGATCGCCGGGCCGCACAACGCGACCGGACCGGGCGATACGCCGAGCCGCCGGAGGCTGTTCACCTGCCGTCCCGCGACCGCGGCCGAGGCGGACGAGGAGCAGTGCGCGAGGGAGATTCTGACGGCGCTGGCGCGGCGCGCCTACCGCCGGCCGGTCACCGGGGGCGACGTTGCGACCCTGATGCGCTTCTATGATGCGGGACGGGCCGAGCGCGGCTTCGAGGGCGGCGTCCAGAAGGCGCTGGAACGGCTGCTGGTGGCTCCCGAGTTCCTGTTCCGCGTCGAGCGCGACCCGGTCGACATTCCGGCCGGGGCCGCCTATAGGCTCACCGATCTGGAGCTGGCCTCCCGGCTGTCGTTCTTTCTCTGGAGCGGGATTCCCGACGACGAGCTGCTGACCGTCGCCGAGGAGGGGCGGCTCACCGAACCGGAGGTGCTGAAGCAGCAGGTGCAGCGGATGCTTGCCGACCCGCGCGCCGCTGCGCTCGTCGAGAACTTCGCCAGCCAGTGGCTGCAGCTTCGCCGCATCCGGGGCGTGGCGCCGGACGCCGACGTCTTCTTCGACTTCGACGAGAACCTGCGGGCGGACATGGAACGGGAGACGACGCTGTTCCTGGAGAGCCAGCTCCGCGGGGACCGCGGCCTGCGGGAGCTGCTGACCGCCGACCACACGTTCGTCAATGAGCGCCTCGCCCGCCACTACGGGATCCCGGGCGTCTACGGCGAGCGGTTCCGGCGGGTGCCGGTCGACCCGGGGCAGCGGGGCGGCCTGCTCGGCCACGCCAGCCTGCTGACGCTGACCGCCTACCCGAACCGGACCTCGCCGGTACTGCGCGGCAAGTGGGTGCTCGACAACGTGCTCGGGATGCCGCCCCCGGAGCCTCCGGCCGACGTGCCCGCCCTCGAAGAGAACCACGGCGGGCGCGAGGTGCTGTCGATGCGCGACCGGATGGAGCAGCACCGCGCCAACCCTGCCTGCGCGTCGTGCCACCGCATGATGGACCCGCCCGGCTTCGTGCTGGAGAACTACGACGCGATCGGGCGCTGGCGCGCCACCGACGAGGCCGGAGCGCCGGTCGATGCGGCGGGTGCGCTCGCCGACGGTACGGTCGTCGAGACCCCCGCGGCGTTCCGTGAGGCGCTGCTGGCGTACGACGTGAGCTTCGTGCGGACGTTCACCGAGAAGCTGCTCGGCTACGCGGTCGGGCGGACCATGGAGCACTACGACCAGCCCGCGATTCGGCGGATCGTGTCGGAGGCCGCGGCGGAGGACTACCGCTGGTCGTCCATCGTTCTCGAAATAGTCAACAGCATGCCGTTTCAGTTGAGGAGTGCGGAATCATGATGATCACGAAAAAGGCGATGTCGCGCCGCACGCTGCTCCGCGGAGTCGGCGCCACGCTCGCCCTGCCGCTCCTCGACGGCATGGTGCCGGCGCTCAGCGCGCTCCGGAACACGGCCGCGAAGCCGGCGGTCCGCTTCGGCGCGGTCTACGTTCCCAACGGGATGGTGATGCAGAGCTGGACGCCGGCGACCACCGGCGCCGGGTTCGAGATGACCCCGACGCTGCAGCCGCTTGCCCCATTCCGCGACCGCCTGCTGGTGCTGTCCGGGCTCAACAGCACGCCGCCGCCGGGAATCACCGGCGGGTCGCACTCGCGCGCCTCGACCAAGTTCCTGACGGCCGAGCATCCGGGCGCCTGGAATCCGTACGCGACCTCGATGGACCAGATCGCAGCGCAGGAGCTGGGGCGGAAGACTCCGCTCGCCTCCCTGGAGCTCGGTCTCGAGGGCGCCAACTTCGCCGGGTCGTGCGACAGCGGCGGCTTCAGTTGCGCCTTCTCCTACACCATCGCGTGGGCCAGCGGATCGACCCCGCTGCCGATGGAGCACAACCCGCGCGCGGTCTTCGAGCGGCTGTTCGGCGACAACGACAGCACCGATCCGGCGGCGCGTCGCGCCCGGCGGGAGGCGCAGCGCAGCATCCTCGACTCGGTCAGCGAGGACGTCGCGCGGCTGCAGCGCGAGCTCGGTCCGGGCGACCGGCTCAAGGTGGGGGCCTACCTCGACGCGGTTCGCGACGTCGAGCGGCGCATCGAGATCGCCGAGACGCAGGGCGAGCAGGAGGTGCCGCTGCTGGAGCGACCGCAGGGCGTCCCGGCGACCCTGGCCGAGCACGCGGGGCTGATGTACGACCTGAAGCTTCTCGCCTGGCAGACGGATCGCACCCGCGTCGTCACCTTCATGAGTGGGCACGAGCTGAGCGGGCGCACCTACCGGGAGATCGGGGTGCCGGACGCGCATCACCCGCTGTCGCACCACCGCAACGTGCCGGAGTCGCTCGCCAAGCTGACGAAGATCAACACGTACCACACGACTCTGTTCGCGTCGTTCCTCGAGAAGCTGGCCGCGACGCCTGACGGCGACGGGTCGCTGCTCGACCACGCGATGATCATGTATGGCGCCGGCATGAGCGACAGCAACCGCCACTCGCCCTACGACCTGCCGATCCTGCTGGCCGGCGGCGGCGCGGGCCAGCTCAAGGGCGGCCGGCACCTCGTCTACCCGGATCGGACGCCGCTGGCGAACCTGCACGTGTCGCTGCTCGACAAGCTGGGCGTCGACGTTGACCGGATCGGCGACAGCACCGGCGCGCTCCCGCGTCTGGCGGGGCCGGCGGGGACGGCGCCGCGGCTGACCGGGGTGTAGCGGTTCGATGCGTCTCTGGCTGTTGGTCGTCATCGGTACGCTGGCGCTCGGCTCGATCGAGGCGAGCGCGCAGGTCTCCGATCTGCGCGTGATCGACGCCGTCAAGCTGCAGGACACCACGGCGGTGCGCCGTCTGCTGGACGCCTCCGGCGACGTCAACGCCGCGCAGGCCGACGGCGCGACCGCACTGCACTGGGCAGCCTATCTGGACGACCTGGGGACGGCGCGCCTCCTGGTCGACGCGGGCGCCGATGCCGGGGCCGCGAACACGCACGGCGTCGTCCCGCTGGCGCTCGCCTGCACCAACGCGAACGCGGCGATGGTGGATCTGCTGCTGGCGGCGGGCGCCGATGCGACCGCGGCAATCGGGACCGGCGAGACCGTGTTGATGAGCTGCGCTCGCACCGGCAACGCCGAAGCCGTGGCCGCGCTGCTGGCCCACGGCGCGGACGTCAACGCGGCCGAATCGGAGGAGGAACAGACGGCGCTGATGTGGGCGGTGGCCCAGCGGCACCCGGCCGTCGTCGGGGTGCTGCTCGACAGTGGCGCCGACGTGCACCGTCGATCCGGTGTCCGCCGGTTCGTCATCAGCCGGCGGCTCCAGTCGAACCTGCGCTACGGCGAGCTCGGCCGGCGCTACGGCACCGATGCCGAGGAGACGGACCTCGGCGGCTACACGGCGCTGCTCTTTGCCGCGCGCCAGGGAACGGTCGACTCGGCGCGCCTGCTGCTGGCCTCCGGGGCCAACGTCAACGACACCGGGCCGGACGGCCGGAGCGCACTGCTCGTCGCGGCGCACAGCGGACACCGCGCGCTGGTCGAGTTCCTGCTGGCGGAGGGCGCCAACCCCAACGCGTCGGCGGCCGGTTACACGGCGCTGCACGCGGCGGTGCTGCAGGACGACCGCGGCATGCTCGACGCGCTGCTGGCGGCCGGCGCTCGCCCCGACGCGCAGGTCACCGGGGCCACGCGGGTCACTCGCAACGGCCAGGTGCTGATGATCGGCGACCACCTGCTCGGCGCCACGCCGTTCGCGCTGGCGGCGAAGTTCGCGGAGGCGGACATCATGCGGACTCTGCTCGCCGCGGGCGCCGACGGCGTGCTGCCGCTGCGGAACGGCTGGACCCCGCTGATGCTGGCGTCCGGCGCGAGCTGGCGCTACGGCGTCTGGGACCGTCGCGAGCGGACGCTCCATCGGGACTTCGCGTTCCAGGCGGAGCACGCCGACGAAGAGGGCACGCTCGACGCGGTGCGGGTGGCGCTCGACGCGGGCGGCGACGTCAACGCGGTCGACGAGACCGGCAGCACGGCGCTCCACTACGTCGCCGACAAGGGCTTCCCCCGGGTCGTCGAGCTGCTCGTCGAGCACGGCGCCGGGCTGAACGCGGCGAACTACCGCGGGCAGACGCCGCTGGGGGTGGTGATGCGCGGGCGCGGAAACATCGAGGCGGCCCCGGCGACCGAGGCGCTATTGCGCGCGCTGGGAGCCGAGGAGTACCCGGGCAGGTAGAGTGCGCTCCGGCCCGACGCTGCCGTGACGATATCCGAGCCTGCCTCGCCTACGCCGCCGAGCGGGAACGCCGAACGCTGAACGTGTCGGCGGCGTGACGCCATGCGGCTGCTCTTCGACGAGCCCCTCTCGGAGAAGCTCATCACTCTGCTGGGTGACCTGTTCCCCGGGTCGCTTCATGTCAGGCGGTTGGGGGCTGGCGGAGCACGGGATCTGACTTCGAAGACGAGATTTGCACCGTTCTGGCCCAGGGATTGGGCGAGTCGGCTGGTCGACACGACTTTGGCGATCTCAAGGACCTGAACGCCCCGGACTGGTCCAGCGGAGGTTCGGAAACCGGGCGAAGTCGTTGTCGAAGGAAACGAGCGTGGCGCCGTGAGATATCGCGAGCGCCGCGAGATGAGCGTCGGAAGTGAGATTCCCGCCGGTGCCGGTCTCGGAGAGGAGCCGTTCCAGATGACGCCAATGTTCGTCCGTCTCGCGTACCAGACGAACCGGCGGCTGGCCCAACCAGCGGTTGACCCGCGTGCACGCCTGCTCCACGGTGAGCGGTCGTGGGAGGACGGCAGCATGCGTGCTGAGGCGCAGAAACCCGGTGACGACGGCCCATGCGAGACCGACGGGTTCATCGCCGTTGAGTGCGGACTCCCACCACGTGCGCGCCTCGACGTGATGCGCGGCTGCCGTGTTGATTGCGTAGACGACGACGTTGACATCGACGAGCGTCACTTGCGCTGCTCGAGCTTGCGAAGCGTCTCGTCGTCTTCGAGTTGCGCCGCGAGGGCGAGGGCGCGATCGAGGTTCACGCGCGGCTCGCCGAGATCGGCCACCTCTTCCCGGTAGCGCCGGCGCGGGCGAGGAGTGTTGGCGCGACGATCCAGTCCGGCACGCAGTACGTCGTTCGCCACACGCGTCAACGACACGCCCGTCTCGTGAGCGCGCGCCTTCATCTCTCGGAGGATGTCGTCGGCAATGGTCAGCGTGGTTCGCATTTATGCATCATAGCATCACATGAGGCATCATCAATATGCAACTATCGGCTCGCGTGGACGTGACCCTGGGAACGGACCTCCGAGTGCCGGTTGCCCTACCGCCACAGCCCCAGCACCACCGCCATGATCGCGATCGACGCCACCTGGTACCCGGCGTCTATCAGCCACACGCTCAGCGGCTTGTTCGAGAAGCGGTTGCTGGTCAGCCCCACGGTGGCGGAGAACCCGAGCCACATGTGCAGGCCGACGCCGAAGATCGTGCCCGGGCCGTCCGCGAAGTGCGGGGCGATCATCGCCAGCATGGTGGCCATCACGAACCAGCAGACGAACGAGATCGCGTAGTTCGGTCCCATGCTGGCCTGCAGAGTCTCGATGTCGGCCTGCGTGTAGCCGTGGCCGGCCATCCACGTCTTCGCGAAGAGCAGCGGCGAGTACCACAGGGCGCCGAGACCGAAGGTGAGCACGGTGGCCAGGCCGACCGCCAGGAAGTTCACGTTCGAGAGGTTCATGGGGTCATCCTTCGCTGTTCTTGTGGTTCATCGACGGTATCGTTTCCGCCATCGTGCCGGGCGTGATCGTGAGCCTGCCGATCATGTCGTACAGACTCCCTCTGCGCACGCACGGAGACGATCTCGCGGGCTGCGATGTTCCGCCCGTGCGGTCGGCAGCACCGCTCCCGCTGCGCACGACGCTCGGCAGTCGGAGACGGACGGACGGGGCCCGGATGCGTCACTTTGATGCGTAGACAGCATCACTGTGGTGCTATGCTTGAAGCGTTGGCGGGAGGAGGGCATTTGTGACGCAGGGAATCGTCGCCCATGGGGTTACGGGACGGCCGGCGGGTGGGATTGCGGGCATCGATGTCTCGGCCGCCGCCTTCGTCGATCGGCCCGCCTTCATCGAGGCTGTCCGAACCGGATTGCGCGGGGAGGTGGTGAAGCAGACCCTTGATGTCGTCGGGTACCGGGAGCTCATCGTGCGCCTGTTGGGTACCACGTCCGGCAACCTGCACCGGGTCTACCGCCGCAAGACCCTTGGTCAGGCGCAGTCCGAAGCGCTGCTCGATACGTTGCGGGTCTTCGATCGCGCCGAGCGGACGTTCGCGGGCCTTGTTCGGGCGCGCGAGTGGCTGGAGACCGCGCTTCCGGCTCTTGGGGGTCAACGACCGATCGATCTCTGCGATACGTTCGAGGGTCGACGCCTGGTGCGGGACTCGATTCGCAGAATCGAATACGGCGAGTTTCCCTGATGCGGCTGTACCGGATCTGTCGTGTCGACCATCTCGACAACTACAGCGGACTTGGGGCGAGCTATCGGGACGGCGGACGCTGGAACGAACCCGGCACAGCGGTGCTCTACTTCGCCGAGACGGCAAGCGTGGCGATGCTGGAGATGGCGAACTACCTGCCGTCGCCCCGCCTGGTACCCGCCGGCTACCGTTTGGGCATCTACGACATCGGCGGGACTCCGTCCATGGAGCGTTGGACGGTGGATGACCTGCCGTCCGGGTGGGATCGGTTTCCGTATCCACTGGACACACAGCGGATGGGTTCGGACTGGTTGAGGCACGGCAGTGCGTCCCTGCTCGTGATCCCGAGCGCCGCCGTGCCCGGCGGGCTCGATAACATCGTTCTCGCCAGCCCGGCTCGACTGGACTCGGCATCGATTCGGCTGAGTGCCGTCCACCAGCATCTCTACAATCCGCGGGCGTTCGGGAGCGCATCCGCGAAGTAAGCGAATCGAACCGTCCCGCCCTCTACGATCCAGGAATCCGCATCAGCGGGCTTTCCGCCATCGCGCCAGGGCCGGCGCCGAGGCGGCCAGCACGGCCAGAAGCAGAAGCGCGGCCGAGAGCGGGCGGGTGAAGAAGACGGTCGGGTCGCCGCCGGCGATCGCCATCGCCCGCCGGAACTCCTGTTCCAGAAGCGGACCGAGGACCACCGCCAGCACGGTCGGGGCGAGCGGAACTTCGAAGCGTCGCATGACGCAGGCCAGGAGGCCGAGGACGTAGACCACCGCGACGTCGAAGACGTTGTTGTTGAGGCTGTAGACGCCGAGGGTGGCGAAGGCGAGCACTGCGGCGAAGAGCAGCGGCGTCGGCACGCGGAGTAGTTGCACCCAGATCCGGATGAGCGGCAGGTTCAGGACGAGCAGCAGGGCGTTGGAGACGTAGAGGCTGGCGATCAGGCCCCATACCAGCGTCGCATCCTGCGTGAAGAGCAGCGGACCCGGCTGGAGCCCGTACATCTGGAAGGCGGCGAGCATGACGGCGGTGGTGCCCGAGCCCGGAATGCCGAGGGCCAGCAGCGGCACCAGGCTGCCTCCGGCGCTGGCGTTGTTGGCCGCCTCGGGGCCGGCCACTCCTTCGATGGCGCCGTGGCCGAACTCCTGCGGCGTCTTCGAGTAGCGCCGCTCGGCGTCGTAGGCGAGGAAGCTCGCCACGGTGGCGCCCGCGCCCGGCAGCACCCCGCAGAAGAACCCGATGACCGTGCCGCGGATCCACGCCGGCCACGACCGGCGCCACTCCGCGCGGGTCAGGCGCACCGGCCCGCCGACCGACCGCCGTGTCTCGGCAGCGGCCAATCCCGCCTCGCGGGACCGCGTCGCCGCGTACCAGAACACCTCGCCGACCGCGAACAGGCCGACGGTGACGACGACGACGTTGATGCCGCCGAGCAGTCCGGCCATCCCGAACGTGAAGCGCGCCTGGCCGGTCTGGACGTCGATGCCGATCGTGCCGAGTGCGAGACCGATCAGCGCGGCGACCATCCCCTTGGGGAGCGATTCGCGCGACATCCCGGCGAGCGCCGTCAGCGCGAGCACCATCAGCGCGAAGTACTCTGCCGGCCCGAACGTCAGCGCGACCTCGACGAGCAGCGGGGCCACGGTCATCAGCATCAGGGTGGCGAACGTGCCGGCGATGAACGAGCCGATCGCCGCCGTCGCGAGCGCCGCGCCGGCGCGCCCCTTGCACGTCATCCGAAACCCGTCGAGCGCCGTCATCACGCTCGATGCCTCCCCCGGCATCTTCACCAGAATCGACGTGGTCGACCCGCCGTACATCGCGCCGTAGTAGAGGCCGCCGAACAGGATGAACGCCCCGACCGGGTCCATGCCGAAGGTGAGCGGCAGCAGCATCGAGATGGCCAGCGCCGGGCCGACGCCGGGCAGCACGCCGACGGCGGTTCCCAGGGTGACGCCGATGATCCCCAGCAGCAGATTGAGCGGTGCGAGCGCGGCGCCGAAGCCGACCGCGAGGTTGTCGCCGAGTTGGCCCAGCGCGCCCATGTCAGCGTCCGGCGAGGACGCCCGCCGGTAGCCGGAGTCCGAGCAGCAGGCTGAACAGGGCGTAGACCGACACCGTGACGACGAGCGCGGCGAGCAGGTCGCGGATCCACCGGCGGCTGCCGAGCAGGCGCGACTCGAGGGCGATGAACACCGTGGTCGCCGGCAGATAGCCGATCGGCTCGAGCAGGGCGATGTAGGCGAGGAAGACCAGCGCACTCGGCGCGGCGGCGCGCCAGTCGGCGGACCCTCGGGAACCGTCGAGTGCGGATGCGTTGGCGGCGGCGTTTCCGCGGAACGCGATCCACAGGGAGCCGGTCACGAGCGCAATCCCGATGCCGATCGGAAACACGCGCGGTCCGACGGTTGCGTAACCGCCCTCGGGTTCCGAGATGAGGAACGCAGCGGCGAGGTAGCCCACACCGAGGGCGAGGAGGCCGAGACCAAGGCGGCGATCCGGGTGCATGGCGTGTCTCTGCTCCCGCGCGTCGGGCAACGTCTGCTGCCGGGCCATCGGCGTGGTCCTCGACCGCAGCGGCCGCGTCAGCGGATGAGGCCGATCGCCCGCAGGGTCTCGTCGACCGTTACGACCTCGTCCTGCAGGAACGCTTCGAACGCTGCGCCGGGGAGAAAGCTGTCCTCCCATTCGTTGGCTCGCAGGATCTCCCGCCAGGCCTCGGATTCGCGCATGCCGGCCAGCGCCCGGATGAGCCAGTCGCGCGTCTCGTCATCGGTTCCGGGCGGCGCAGAGATGCCGCGCCAGTTCGACAGGACCACGTCCAGGCCGCTCTCGCGCAGCGTCGGCGTGCTGCCGTCGCCCGTGCGCTCCGGCGACGAGACGGCCAGCGGCCGCATCCGGCCCGTCGCGATGTACGCCTTCCACTCGCCGACGCCGGAGAGGCCCAGGGTGACGTGTCCGCCCATCACCGCCGCCGCCGCCTCGCCTCCGCCCGAGTAGGCGATGTAGTTCACCTGGCGCGGATCGGCGCCGGCCGCCTGTGCGATCAGACCGGCCAGAATGTGGTCGATGCCGCCGGCGGACCCGCCGGCCCAGCTCACCGCCGCGGGGTCGCGACGGAAGTCCTCCAGCAGCTCGCCGATCGAGCCATAGGGGGAGTCGGCGGGTACCGTGACGACCTCGTACTCGTTCAGCAGGCGCGCCAGGGGCACCGTCTGGTCGATGGAGACCGGGCTCGCGTTGGTGCGGATGGAGCCGAGCATGACCTGCCCGAACACCATCAGGTTGCGCGCGTCGCCGCGGTGGCGCGTGACCAGGTCGGCCAGCCCGATGGTGCCCCCGGCCCCGCCCCGGTTGACGACCTCTATGGGGACACCGAGGATGCCGGTCTCGGTCCACACCTGCTGGAGCTGACGCGCCGTCTGGTCCCAGCCGCCGCCGGGGTTGGCGGGAGCGATCAGGGTGAGCGCACCCTGCGGGTAACCGGCGGAGGTCGGCTCCAGCGCCGAGTCCGGGCGCTCGGTTCCGGGATCGCCGCCGCATCCGGCCGCGAGGATTGCGATCGCCAGGCACACCGTGACGACTCTGGATTGCATTGTCGGCTCGTTTCCCTCGTAGAGGGTTCAGAGTACCGCAGCCGGAGGCCGGTGTGCATCCACACGAATTATGGCCGTTTGGCCAGTGATCAACGACAATTATTTTTGCCGGCGCATTGCCTCGCCTGATCTGCTACCAGGCGAGCATCGTTGCCTCAGAATCCTTGCTATCAAAGGGGGGCACGATGTCGACGATCAGTCCGGAGGCGCGGCAGGAGTTGGTGATGGCGGTGGCCGAGCGGTATCGGCAGGGCACTGCGACCGAGAAGGGGTGGATCCTGGATGAGTTCGTCGCGCTCACCAGGTACCACCGCAAGCACGCCATTCGAGCCCTGAACGGAAGCGCGCCGATGCCCGCGGCGCGGCGGGGACGCCGGTGCGTGTACGACAAGGCCGTGACCGAGGGACTGGTCGTCCTCTGGGAGGCATCGGACCGCGTGTGCGGGAAGCGCTTGAAGGCGTTGCTGCCGATCCTGGTGCCGGCACTCGAGCGGCACGGGCACTTGACCCTGGACCCGCGGGTGCGCGAGCAGCTCATGGCGGTCAGCGCGGCCAC
Source organism: Vicinamibacterales bacterium (assembly GCA_965222905.1). Taxonomy (GTDB): domain Bacteria; phylum Acidobacteriota; class Vicinamibacteria; order Vicinamibacterales; family UBA8438; genus WTFV01. Next base: position 4,197,547 of record OZ244976.1, read on the forward strand.
TATCGATCGCCGTCTGGCGCCGTCGCGGGCCGTGACGGCTGGTCAACGCCGACGCCGTCGCTCTCGACTGGACGGCGTGCGGGGCAGCGTGCCGGTGCGGACCTTCGGCGATTGGCAGGACCCTGCTCCGGGTTTCGTCGAGGCCGACCTGGTCGCGCACTGCGGCGGGTCGATGGCCGGCAGCTTCGTCTGGACGCTGGTGCTGACCGATATCGCCAGCGGCTGGACGGAATGCGTACCGCTGCTCGTCCGCGAGGCGCGCCTGGTGGTCGACGCGGTGGATCAGCTACGCGGCGCCCTCCCGTTCCCGCTGCGGGGGATCGACACGGACAACGGCAGCGAGTTTCTCAACGAGGTGTTGATCGGCTTCTGCAAGGAGCATGGCATCGAGTTCACGCGGTTCAGACCGTTTCGGAAGAACGACCAGGCGTGGGTCGAGCAGAAGAACGGGGCGGTCGTCCGCCGGCTGGTCGGGGTACGGTCGTCTGGAAGGCCTGCCCGGCGCCGAAGCGCTGGCTCGATCCGACCAGCCGCCGTCGTCCCTCTCACAGCTCCTCGCGTAGCGACCCCCAGCCATTCCCGCCGTCGTCGCGCGCTCGGCTACCGCGCTACGCGCACGCCCGCAGACGGGCGCGCGCTTCGCTTGGTCTCCTGCTGCTCGCCGCCGCGTCGTGCAGCTCGCTCCCGCGCGGGGCGATATCGCCTGACGCGCCGCCCACGGACGCGCCAAGCAGGACGCGTCGGCTCTGCGATCCCGCGCGATTCGGATGGACACCGCGGGTACGATCTTTTTGAGGACAGCGGGTAACATCCGCAGTTGAGGCAACACGACCGGCCAAAGTAGTTGACGCCGAACAAGGGCCAGCCGCCGCCCGAAGGGTCGGTTGTCGTGCTCACCTTCGACGGTAGCTGTGCCTCGTCAACCTCGACTACCAACGTCGAGGTCGAGCGCCACCTACAGCGTGCCGTACCAACTGGTCCGCGAGCAGGTCGAGGTCTGCTACACGACGAACACACTCGAGGTCTTCCATCGCGGCAAGCGCGTGGCGTCCCACCGCCGGCGCTATGACCGACAGTCGTCCACCGTGGCCGAGCACATGCCCAGCGCCCACCGCGCGCATCCTGAATGGTCGCCGTCGCGGCTCATCCGCTGGACCGAGAAGGTCGGGCCGGCGACCGGTCGGCTCGTTGCCCGCATCCTCGAGAGCCGCCCGCACGCCGAGCAGGGTATCGGCCCTGTCTCGGCATCATGCAGTTGAGGCGGCGTTACGGGAATGTCCGTCTCGAGGCGGCCTGCGCCGCGCGGTCTCCGACCTGACGCTCGACAAGCAGATCCTGGCTGAGGCGGCCCGGGGAACTGCTGAGCCCCTCGCGCCGCCCCGCCTGCATCGACAGTGTCCGTGTCCGGCTCGGGGTCTCGGAGCCGCGGGCCTGCCGGCCGCTCGTCCGCCCCGCCCTCGGGGGCAAGCCCCCGCGCGTCAGTCAGCGACCACAGCCGCTCCGCGCCACCCGCATCGGTGCCCCAGGCAAGGGAGAGCGTGAGCGAGAGCCCGCTACCGTCCGCACCCGGCGCGATTCGCACCGCGCCCGACGCGCCCCACTCGCTGTAGTTCGCGTCCTCGTGCGGCACTAGGCCCCGCGCCTTCGCCTTCACCGACTGCCCGGATGAGGCTCCGTCGCATCCCAGACCGTCAGGGTTGCATCAAAACCGCTTCTCATGTATATTCTAACCGTAATACGCATAAAATATCCGAATAGGAGCATATACATGGAGAGTTTCGACATCGTCCTCGCGTTATCGCGCATGGCGCTCAACGGAGACGAGGAGAGGGTCGCTCACCAGATCGCCCGCCTGCGGAACGCTCTCAGTGACAGCGATCCTAAGCAGGCCCAGAAGCTCGACAAGTTGCTGGCCAGACAGAAGCGCCGACAGGACGCGGCCCCGATGGCTCTCGAACAGATGCGCGCTCGCCCCGCCGGTCTGCAGTTGCCCGGCGAACCTCTGTCACGGTCGACTCCGCTGCCGACAGACCGGGAAACCGGCGCGCCGCTGGTGCGCCTGCTGTTTCCCGATGACCGCGACGATCCCGCTCCGATCCTTCAACCCGAGCTGGAGGCAGCGATCTCCGATCAGCTGCGGGAATGGGACCGGGTCGAGGACTTGGCACGCATGGGTGTGAAGCCGAACATGCGATGCCTCCTCTACGGGGCCCCTGGTGTCGGCAAGACGCTTCTCGCCAGGTTCATCGGACACCAGCTCCACCTGCCGATCGTCGAGGCAAGGCTCGACGGCCTGGTCTCATCGTTCCTCGGCACTACGGCACGGAACCTCGGTGCGCTGTTCGATTTTACCGAGCGGTACCGCTGCATTCTCTTCCTCGACGAGTTCGACGCTATTGCCAAGGCGCGAGACGACAGCCAGGAAGTCGGAGAGATCAAGCGCGTCGTCAACACCCTGCTCCAATGCCTCGATGCAAGAAACGTTCAGGGATTTACGCTTGCCGCCACCAATCACGAACACCTGCTGGACCCGGCCGTGTGGCGACGGTTCGAATCCCGCATCCGCATCCCCAAACCCGGATCCGACACGCGAGCCGCCATGCTCAAGCGCTTTCTTGTACCGGTTCGCTTGTCCGACAGCGAGATGCGCATGCTGGTCTGGCTCACTGAAGGCATGAGCGGCGCGGATCTCAAAACCCTGATCACCGGAGGCAAGCGCTACCTGGTTCTGCACGCCAAGGAGAGCCGCAGGGCGCACGCTCAAGGCAGGCCCACGCGAGCAGCCCTGCTCTCGGCGCTCAGGCGTCAGGCCACCCTCAACGCCTTGCTCTTCGACAGCCGCCGGCAGGAGCTGCTCCTTCGTTCGGACGGTTCCCTGCTCGACGCGCTCATCGAAGGCGCAGGCCTCACGCAAACCGAAGCCGCCAGCGTTCTCGGAGTCTCGCAGAGCACGGTTTCAAGGCGCCTCAAGTCTCACGACCACGAAGAAGCACTGCACGGCAGGACGCCCCAGGGGTAAACGATGGCTGAGCAGGACAACGTTTCCCGTCCCATCCAGGTTTTCCTCGACACGGGACAGTTCATCGCCTTGCGCGAAAGCCGTCAGCGCGGTGGAAACCGCGATTTCTTCGGCGGCGACAATCCCGGATTCTCACGTCACAAGTCCACGATGCGTCAACGTATCCGCGATGCCTCCGCAGCCCTGCGCCGCGACGGCCAGGCGGCCGGGTTCGTCATTGTGCAAATGCGTGAAGCAGCATTGGCGAAGAGCTACCGCCCCCTGAATGTCCTTTTTTCGCGAACCAATTCGTTCCCTCTGGTCGGGGGCGGGGGCATCGGCGAGATCTTCTTTCAGTGCACGCCAGGCGCGCTCGACCGGCTGGATCATCGAATCGAAACCCGGGCAGAGCTCGAGCCTCGACTGGTGGAGAACGAGGAGACCGGCAAACTCGAGCCGCGACCTTCCGCCTATCGCAGCGAACTCGGCGCCATCGAGGACATCCGCCTTCCCGCACCTGCTGACCGCATTGCCTTTTCCGCCCGCGAAGCCGCCGAATGGCTCAGCCGCCCCGACATTCTCGGCGCATACCTCGTTGAGCTGTTCCGCCCCGACCCGACGCTGGACCGTGCTGCGGTCGACTCGATGGTCGAGGGCTTTCGCCGCCGCCTCGTCCGCCTGGGCGGCGTCGTGGCCTTGCCGCTGTTCCCGGCCGAGAGCAGGCGCTTGAGCCGAGGCCATCTCGCAATGTCCATTCAGCTGACCCGCGACGTCGATCGGTCATTCATTTCGCTTCCCCTCGCCGACCCGCCTTCGGCACACCAAGGCGTGCCGGGCGATGCGCTGCGTTCGGCCACGCAGAACGTTACGGTAGAGCGTCATCAGCACTTCCTTGAACAGATGGCGGCCGAGCCCCTGGTACGGCGCATCAGCCTGCCGCCTTCGCTCGAAATCCCTCCGCTGGAACGGTCCCAGGCGGCGCGCCCTGCCGCGTTGCCTCCTCCGCCGCGGCAGGGCGCGCCGGTCGTCGGCATCATCGATGGCGGTGTCGCCGACATTGCGCCGCTTGCGCTCTGGCGCACCGGCGGCACCGATCCGATCGACCCGGCCGATCGCGATCTCGCACACGGCACGTTCATCGCCGGTCTCCTCGCCGGCGCCAGGGCCTTGAACCCTCACATCGAAGCAAGGCTCGAGCCCGGCGGGTGCCGCTACTACGACATCCCTCTTATGCCGCGACCAGGCCTAGTTTCCAGCTACTACGTCGTCTTCTCCGACTTCTTCGACCAGCTGGAGGAGGAGGTCATCCGCGCCAATTCCGATGCCGGCGTCCGCGTCTTCAACCTGAGCCTCGGCGCGCCCGGCATGCGCCGGGGCCTTGGCTATTCGGTCTTCGCACAGGCGCTCGACGACATCTCCGCCGTACACGACATCCTCTTCGTCGTGTCCGCCGGCAACCTTCCCGGCCCGGCAGCGCGGGCCCCCTGGCCGAGCGACGGCGATGACGCGGTGAGACTGCTCGCCCGCGGAACAGCTGCCGATGAACTCATCACTGCACCCGCCGAACACCTGCTCGGGCTATCGGTCGGCGCACTCAATCCCCCCGGCATTGCCGGCCACGGCGCCGACCTTCCGACCACCTACACCCGCCGCGGCCCCGGCGTCGGCGGCGCGCGCAAACCCGACCTGTCTCACTATGGCGGCGTGTCGCAGCGCGGCGGAAACAGAACCGGGCTCTCCGCCTTCGCAACCGACAGCACCGTGGTCGACAACAACGGAACCAGCTTCGCCGCCCCCCTGGTCGCCTCGACCGTCGCGACCATCGACCACCGGCTCGATGGAGCTGTACCGCGCGAGACCCTCATCGCTCTCCTGGTCCACCGCGCGCACCGCTGCCAAGCCATGCAGCACGCTGCACTGCATCATGTCGCCCGCGAATTCGTCGGTTTCGGCACCGCGCCCCCGGCCGATGCGTGCCTCTCGGACAGGCCCCACTCGATCACCCTGGTCTTTTCCGAATCCCTTGCCTCCCGCCGCGAGCTCCAGTTCGTCTTCTCCTGGCCCAGATCCCTTGTGACACCCGCCGGAAAGTGCCGCGGCGAGGTCGATCTCACCCTGGTGTTCACGCCACCGATCGACCCCCAGTTCGATGCCGAATGCCTGCGGATCCAGCTCGAGGCCTACCTACACCAGATCGAGACCGACCCCGACACCGGCGAAGACGATGCGCAGTCACGCCTCAACCGTTACGACAGTGAACTGCCCGCCGGACTCGATTACACAGAGACCTATCTGCTGAAGACTGGACTCAAATGGACACCCGTAAAGCGCTACCACCTCGCCATGCCTCGAGGACGCGGCACTTCGAGCAACTGGCGCCTCGCTCTGCGGTCCTCGATCCGGGCCGGGGACGCCTTCCCCGCCTCCGGAGTGCCCTTCACCATCGTCATGACAATCTCCGATCTCGAGCAGACCGCCCCCGTCTATGACGAGGTCCGAAACGAGATCAGCCGCCGGGGTCTCGAACTCGCCGACATCACGCTCGCACACCGCGTGCGACCCCGCAGCTAGTGGTCCGAGGAGAACATGCCCATGCCGCAACATCGGGATCTTCGCCACTCGCTTCATGCGCGTCCGTGCCCGAAACGGACACGGTGCCGGAACCTTGGCGGTTCTCGCCGCAACCCGCATTCCCGGGCGGTCTTCCTGCTTCACGACCGCACTTTTCGCGAGCAGATCGACGAGATGCGAAACACCACGACGCAAGCGCCCCGGCCACCACGCCGGTCGTCGTGGCCCTCCACCTCCAGGCGACGCCACCCAACGGGTGGCGATGTTCCCGCGACCTTATCCAGGTCGCTTCGTCAACCTACTCGCAACTCACGACACAAGGGAGAACACTCATGGCCGCTGCAAAGCAGATCCACATCTACGTACGCGGACGCAAACACGCCTTCGACAGGGAAAAGATCGGCTACAAGGAGGTGGTCGATCTCGCCTATCCCGACGGCAAGCACGGTCCGCTCTACGAATACGACGTTTCCTGGAAGGACGGACCGAAGGGCGAGGAAGAGGGGATTCTCAAGGAGGACGATTTCGTCCCGGTCGTCGAGGAGATGAAATTCGATGTCAAATTCACCGATCGATCGTAGCCCCGACCTCAAGGCCCTGACCGAGGCGGGCTACGCCCTGGAGCTACGCGGCGCCTACCTCGTCGTCAAGAACGTGCCTTACCTCGAGAACGCTGAGGGTCGGCTCGCCAGGGCGGACATGGTCACGAGCATCGAGTTCCCCGACGGGGTCGCCACGCCTCCCGGCGACCATACCGTCTGGTGGACCGGCAAGCCGCCGTTCCGCGCAGACGGCTCCAGCATGGAAAAATACCTCTCCTGCGGCGCCTGGCCGGAGGGTCATGACATCGGCGAGGGGCTGAGGGCCTACATGCGGTGGTCACGCAAGCCCGTCACCAATGGCAAGAAGCGCGCCTACGTCGACTACGAGGAAAAGGTCACGACGTACATCGCCGAAGTCGCCGACCACGCCGATATCAGGCACCCAGGCATGCTTGAGGCCGCCAAGACCGGGGAAGCTCCCACGATCGCGCTCAATTCCCGATTCAAGTACATCGACACGAACACCTACCGGTATGGCCTGAAGGGCATAGAGCAGCGCATCGAAGACGAAATCGTGGCCATTGTCGGGGTTGGCGGGACGGGCTCCTACCTGATGGACATCCTGGCAAAGACTAACGTCAAGGAGCTACACCTGTTCGACGAAGATGTGCTGAAACAACACAACGCGTTTCGGATGTGCGGCGCTGCCCGCGTCGAGGAACTTGGCGGCTCATGCTCCAAGGTCGACTGGTACCGCCGCACCTACTCTGCGATTCGTGAAGAGGGGATTCATGTGCACACCGAGGAGCTCACCGGTGACTGCGGGGATATCCTTGCGAAGTTCACGGCGGTCTTTATTGCAGTCGACGATCTGACTGTGCGCCGAGACCTGCAGGACGCCTGCAACCAGCTCGGCATCTACCACGTCAGCGTCGGCATCGGTGTGGAAGTCGAAGGGGTGCGGCTCTTTTTCATAGATTGCTATCTCGCTCATTCATAAGGGTTTATGTCCGAGGACACTCCCTCTTCAGTGCGTTTTGAGGGGTGACAGCGTCCGGCGAGCGCCCCATCCGCCTCTTTTCGGGCCGCCGCCCGACCCGACCACGACGCCGGCACGCGCCGGTCCCCCTCAGGCGCGCTCCCTTCTGGACATTCGCGGGGTGCGGCTCTTCATAGAGGATTTTTCGCCCTATTCATGGGCTCTTTTGCCCGCGGATGCGTCTCCCCAGTGGCCATTTCGGGAGGGACATCAAGCAGGCCAGCGCGTACCGGCGTCTTTTCGGCAGCCAGCCGAGCCTCGTCACGGCGCCGAACACCTTCGGTCTTCTCCCCGACAGGCGCGCTCCCTTCTGGACATTCGCGCGGCGTTCTGGTACGGTGCCGTGGGAAGGGAGGCAGGCCTGCGATGGCTGTGACGACAGGATTCCAGGGACGTACATTCGACGTGCCCCGAACCGGCGTCCCGTGCATCGATCCCCCGAGGCGAGCCCCGTGCGCAGCGGCCGATGCTGTCTTCGCGGATGCCAAAGCCTTCCTTTCGTCCAGCGAAGCCCGGCAGATGAGCGAGAGCGAACTCGAACGGGAACTGCACCGGCGGGGCCAGGAGTTGGTGCGCAAGCTCCTGCAAGGACATCGCGACCAACGCAGCCCGAAAGAGGCTGCTGGTCCGGCCGAGGGCAAGGGCACCAGCGGTGTCGAGTGCTCGGAGCCGCGCGAGCACGAAAGCCACGCCGAAACGGCCTCCGGCACGATGCAGGTTGTGGGTCTGGGCTGCGCGCGGCGCGGTCACGACGGCTTGCATCGGCTCGATGCCGCGCTGAACCTGCTGCCGGAGCGCTACTGGGTCGAGATGCGCCGCCGCGTGACCATCGCGACCGCCTCGCGGGCACCGCCGCGTACGCCCTGGAAGCCACCGTGGTACTCGACATCATCCACGTGGCAGCGGCGACGCGGCGTGCGGTGCTCGTCGCCGGCTCATCGAAGGGCCTGTCGGCATTTGGTCCGCGATCCGATGGGAGCCGACCGGCGCACGGTGACACTTGGCTCCAGTTGCGGCGGTCCGCAGCCGCCGCGGGTAGCCGGAGCCTGGATGCGTACTGAGGAAGAACCTGGCCAGCGCGGTGCTGGCGCGCGGCCTGGACAAGCGGCGGTTACGGGGGTTACGGGAGCGTTGAGCCATGCAAGTTGTTCTCCGCCGCACCGCTCCACCCGCCCCGGCGCCCTATGCGGCGGCGGAGGCTTCTTTCGCGGAGACCAAAGCCTACCTTTCTTCGCGCGAGGCCCTGCAGATGCGTGAGAGCGACCTCGAACGGGAGTTGAACCGGCGTGGTCAGGAGTTGATGCGCAAGCTCCTGCAAGGGCACCTCGACCAGCGCAGCCCGGGGGAGGCGGCGGGTCCGGTCGAGGGGGCCGACGGCGTCGAGCGTTCGGAGCGGCGGCTGCACGACCGGCAGTTGGAGACGACCTTCGGGACGGTGGCGGTCGAGCGCCTGGGCTACGCGCGGCACGGTCACGACAGTCTGCATCCGCTCGATGCGTCGCTGAACCTGCCGGCTGAGCGTTACTCGCTCGAGGTGCGCCGCCGGGTGGCCGAAGCGGCCGCATCGCGGTCGTTCGACGAAGCGCTGTTCGAGCTGTCTCGCCATAGCGGGGCCGATGTGCCCAAGCGTCAGGCGGAACAGTTGGTCGCTCGCGCGGCTGAGGACTTCGACGCCTTCTACGCGGCGCGCCGAGCGGCGGCGGGCGAGCCGGTCGCTGACGAGTCGGTTGTGGTGCTCACCTTCGACGGCAAGGGCGTGGTGCTGCATCACGAGGACCTGCGCGAGGCGACGCGCAAGGCGGCCGAGAGGCGCCGGCGGCAACGCGAGCAGCTCTCCCCGTTCAACCGCCTGCGGCCGGGCGAGAAGAAGCACGCCAAACGCATGGCGACGGTGGCCGCCGTCTACGCGGTCGCGCCGTTGGTGCGCAGCCCGGAGGATTTCCTGCAGAGCCTGATGCCCCGACAGCCGGCGGCCAAGGCCAAGAATCGGGCCAAGACCGCGGCGGTGCGTCCTCGCCCGGTGGCCAAACGGGTCTGGGCGAGCCTCGAACACGATCCGGCCGAGGTGGTCGCCGAGGCGATGCTGGAAGCCGAGCGCCACGACCCGGAGCGCGTCAAGCGCTGGGTCGTGCTCGTCGACGGCGCCGAGACGCAACTCGCCCTCGTCGAAGCGGGCGCCGCCGCCTACGGCGTCGACGTGACGGTGATCCTCGACATCATTCACGTGGTCGAGTACGTCTGGAAGGCGGCGCACGTGTTCCATCGCGAGGGGAGCCCCGACGCGGCGCATTGGGCCTGGACGCGCGTGCAGAGCATTCTCGAGGGCAAGTCCAGCAAGGTGGCCGCGGCGATGCGGCGGGCGGCGACCGTCGCAGGCTTGTCGAGCGACACCCGCAAGCCGGTCGATACGTGCGCCGACTACCTGCAGAAGTACGCGCCGTATCTGCACTACGACCGCTACCTCGCGGCGGGCTATCCCATCGCCACCGGCGTGATCGAAGGGGCGTGCCGGTACCTGGTCCGCGACCGGATGGAGTTGACCGGAGCCCGCTGGCGGCTGGTCGGCGCCGAGGCGGTCCTGAAGCTGCGGGCGCTACGGGCCAGCGGCGACTTCGATGCGTACTGGGACTTCCACGAAGCGCGCGAGTACGAGCGGAACCACGCCCAGCGCTACGCTGACGGGATAGCACCGCCGGTCAGCGAGCCGCCCCCATCGCCCTCCTCACCTCGCCTTCGCCGGGTCAAGTAGCTCTTGCCATGCCGCTCGCAGCCCCTCCTGGACCCCTCTGGACCGCCGACGCAAAAGAGCCGCACCCAAGTCGAAGGCGAGTCCAACGATCAGCTCGGCGGCAATGTGAAGGTGGAAACCGCGTTCCGTCCGAGGCATCCCCGCCCGAGCGAGCTCCCTCCCGAGGAAAGACCGGACCAAGCATACGGTATCGTGCAGACCGCGGAACTCAACATGCTCGGCGCCGCGCTTGCTGTCCTCGAGTGGAAGGCCACGGTGGGCGTCTACAGGAACGACCGGCCGCACGACATGGATACGATACTCGTCTCGGCCTCTACCGGCCGACTGCTCCACGCTCGGAAAGGAGACTCCCCCGCTTGAAGACCCCCACGTGGATCGCGATCTGGGTCGATGACATGCCGCCATCGCTTGAGCCCGGTAATCTCTACATATCGGTGAAGCACCGACTGACGGAGCACCTGTGCGCCTGCGGCTGTGGTGCGGAAGTCAGCCTGCCATTGGGCCGAAACGAATGGCGCATCGAATACGATGGCGAGTCCGTCACCGTAAGGCCGTCCATCGGCAACTGGCGATTGCCATGCAGGAGCCACTACATCATCGATGGAGGCCATACACGCTGGTGTCCCGCCTGGACCGAGAAGGAGGTGCGAATGGGACAGGCGGCTGACCGCAAAGCCAAGACGGCCGATATCGCGAGAAGACGAAGACAGACGCGTTGGTGGAGCCGCGTCCGGAACTGGTTCCGCCGATGTTCCGGTGATTGATGAGCCACGCGACCTTGGACTCGTGAGGCTCAAGCTCGGCTAACATCACGATCCAGATGCCCACGTCAACGCGACTCATCGGCGGGTTCCTCGGCTGGTTCACCCGGGTCCAGGCCGAGCGCCCCGCTGCAGATGTCCATGACCACGCCGACACGCTGGACCTCGACTTGAGGGTCCCGGCGCATGACCGCGGTGATGCACTCCGCCACACGCCGTGCGTCGGCGCGCAAGGCGTCGTCGAACGGACGCCCGCTGTAGTTCTTCATCAGGTCCGCGACTGTGGCGATACGGTCGTGCTGAGACGCGAACAACCATTCGTCGCCGAGCGCCCCGTGCAGGGTCGCACCCTCGTGCCGCTCGTGGCGAAAGTACAGCGGGAAGTTCGGAACCGTGATCTCCACAGCGGCCGATCCCCACGGCTGCGGAGGTGCTTCCGGTCCGAGCAACCCGAGCAGGAACAGCCCGACGATGCCGGCCACCGATCCGAGCGCAGCCGCGTAGGAGAGCCGCTTCATCTGTCATCCCCATCGCATTGCGCGGCTGCAAGCCGCGCGGGTTCCACGAGCGCCGGACGGGCTGGGAACCACAAGTAGGCGTCGACGGCGTTGCCGGAGACCGACAGGCGCATCGGCCGGCCCTCGGCCAGCCAGCGCAGTACGACGGCCGTTGGCAGCTGCACTTCGCGTGCGGGCCGCGGCGTCGAGTACGTCGTGACGCGGCGGAGCATGCGCGTCGAAATCACCTGCCCGCCCGGCCGCGCCTGCCGTCTCAGTTGCTTGGAGATGGTCGAGTCGCACTCGCGGCGGTGCCCCCCTCCCCCTCTGAACGTGTCGGCCGGCTCGCACAGTGCGGCCGCCACTGGTCTCTCCCGCGGCTGCCTGATGGTGTCGGAAATCTGGCCACGATTGCTGTGCAATTCGCAGATCCGGCCACAATTCCTGTTTCGAGCGTCGGGATCTTGCCTCAGTTACAGCGGTTGCGCGGCCAGGATTCCCTTTGTTTTCCCGGCAGAATTCGTGTGGAAGCACAGCCGGCGTCACCCGCGTAGACCCGACGGAGACGTTGACCGCGCACGACGGCGGCCATAGCATGCGGGGGTGACGGCACGAGCGCCGCGTCATCGAACCCCGCCGGCACTGCCGGCGCCTCCGGCGACGTCTCCGCCCTGCACGGCCATCGCCGCCGTGGTCGGATGCGCCGCCGAGGAATCACTGAAAGCAGGTTCCGCCATGCGTCTTTCCCTGTTCACGGCACTCACCGCGGCGTTCCTGATGGTCGCCGTCCCGGTTTCGGCGCAGTCGTCGGATCGGCTCGCGGCCGAGGGCGGCGACGTCGTCATCACGCCGATCCTCCATTCGAGCGTGCAGATCGAGCATGCCGGCACCGTGGTGCACATCGATCCGTGGACTGCCGGCGACCTGTCCGCGGCCAGGCCGGCGGACCTGATCCTGGTGACCGACGATCCCGGACACCACCTCGATCCGGCGGCCATCGAGCAGCTCCGCAAGCCGGGTGCCCCGGTCGTGCTTACCGCGACGGCGCACGCGCGGTTCGGCGACGGCGAGGTGCTCGCGAACGGCGCGCAGGGCGTCTTCGCCGGCGTGCCGGTGGAGGCCGTCCCGGCCTACGACATGACCCCCGGGACGCCGTGGCATCCGCAGGGCGAGGCGAACGGCTACGTCGTCACCCTCGGCGGGCGGCGGCTCTTCTTCTCCGGGGTGGGGGAGTGCGTGCCCGAGATACAGGCGCTCGAGGACATCGACGTCGCGTTCATGCCCATGAACCTGCCGGTCGACCGCATGCGCCCGATCCCGGTCGCCGAGTGCGTCAAGACCTTCGGGCCGGAGTGGGTCTACCTGATCCACTACGACAACGCCACCGCGCGGTGGTTCGGGGACCGGACGCAGCCCCGCCCGGACAACGCGATGGAGATCGCCGCCACGATCCAGGCCCTGCGGGACGCTCTCGATGGCGAGTCCATCGAGGTGCGCGACGGCGACTGGTACCCGCGGTAGAGGCGGAAGCGTCGGTCAGGTCACGGCAAGGCGCCATCCGGCCGCGCGCGGCCGGTCGCGTTGATAGGATGGACGTCATGCGGCGTCTGTATCGTGCGGAGCCTGCTGAACGCGACCGAGTGCTGCGCAGGCTCACCGCGACGCTGGAGGGCGAGCCGGACCTGGTGTTCGCCTGGCTCCACGGCTCGTTCTTGTCCGGCGGAGGCTTCCACGACGTCGACGTCGGCGTTCACCTGAACGCGGCGCCGGACGTGCGCTTCCGGCGCGGGCTGGACTTGGCCGTGCGCCTGGACCACGACACCGGGTTTCCGATCGACGTGCGCGTGCTGAACGACGCCCCGGTCCCCTTCCTGTTCCATGTCTTCCGGGAGGGGCGCCTGCTGCTCAGCCGGAACGACGAGCTCCTGGCTGACCTGATGGAGCGGACGGTCCGGGAGTACCTGGACATGGAGCCGTTGCTGCGCCGGGCCACCATCGAGGCGTACGGCGCGTGACGCTCAACCCCGACGTGGTCCGCGCGCGGTGCGCCGAGATCGAGGAATCGGTGCAGCGGCTCGAGGCGCTCGCCGCAACTCCCCTCTCCGATTTCCTCACCGATCGAGATGCGCAGGACATCGCGTCGTACCGCCTCCTGGTCGCAATCGAGGCGGCGCTTGCGCTGTGCTACCACGTGTCGTCGCGCCGTTTGCGGACCACGCCGGCGGACTACGCCGGCTGCTTCGCACTATTGGGAGAAGCGGGTATCCTCGCACCCGATCTCACGGCGCGGCTGCGGAGCATGGCGAAGTTCCGCAATCTCCTCGTTCACGTGTACTGGGAGGTCGACCACCGGCGGGTGCATGCCGCGATGCAGGAGGATCTGGGCGACCTCCGGGCGTTCGCGGCAGCGGTCGTCGCGCTGTTGTGAGGGGGAGTACGCGCCAACCTGGTCGGGTGATAGTGATATTCTGCCAGTAGTGGCCTTCGACACGCATGCGGCCGTGAAGACGCTGACCGAAGCCGGGGCGGATGAAGCACTCGCCGTGGCGGTGGTTGAGGTCGCGCGTGAGGCGAGCACGGAGGCCACCGGCGAGTTGGTCACCCGCGCCCACTTCGACACAGCCCTTGCGCAGCTTGAGTCCCGTCTGGCTTGGCGCTTGGTCACGGCCGGTATCGCAATCGCAGCGGTGGTGGTCGCGGCGCTGCGGTTTCTCGGCTGAGAAGAATGGCGGGGCTCCGCGAGGTCAGGCTACGTCGGCTCGCTCGCGATGACGTCGCCCGGATCAGATCTGAGCAAGCCAAGAACCATCGCCGACGCTGTCTGTGAGCCGGCATGCCTTCCGATCACCGCCGCCGGTCGAGCCAGGCGCGCAGGCGCGCGGCTTCCGCGGCAAGGGACGGCTCGAGTTCCACCTGGTAGAGGCGGGTGCGGACCACGAAGAGGTCCATCTCGTCCGGCGGTGTGTCCCGGTCGACGATCTCCTGCACCTTGCGCGGGAAGAACGTGCCCCAGTCCGGACGTCGTCCGTCCAGGTCGGTGAAGCCGTATTCCCTCGCGAGCGCCCAGCTCGAGAACAGCCCGCCGCTCTTCTTCGACACGTCGGGATCGGCAGCCAGCGCGGCTACGGCTCGGCCGACGAAGCAGGGCGTTTCGGATTCGGCGAAGTACGGGTCCTTCTCGATGGCGTCGCGCCAGTGCGCCTCGGTGACGCCAAGGCCTTCGAGCACCGCCTCTGAACGCAGAAACCCCGGTGTGATCGCCAGCGCCGTCACGCGGTGGGCCTGCAGATCCTTCGCCATCGCATAGCCGAGCCGGATGACGGCGTTCTTCGCCAGGTCGTAGAAGAGGTTGCCCCGATACCCGAGCGTGTCGCCGTCGGTGACCTCGACGATGAGGCCGGTGTTGCGCTCGATCATCAGCGGTCCCCCGTGCCGGCTGGTGATGATGTGGCTGTGGACGGCGCGTTCCAGCATCTCCAGCCCCTTGGCGGTGGGGAGTTGCCAGAAGGGCGATTCCCATTCCGTCAGTGCGTCGCCGCCCCAGACGTCGTTGACCAGAACGTCCAACTTGCCCTGCTCGGTGCGGACGCGTGTGAAGAGCCGCTCGACCTCGGACTCGACGGTGTGGTCCGTCCGAACGGCGATGCCGCGGCCGCCCTCCGCGGTGACGAGCTCCGCGGTCTCCTCTATCGTCTCGGATCGTCCCGCCGTGGCAGGGCGGCCCCGCACGCTGCGTCCCGTGCAGTAGACGGTAGCCCCCGCCGCTCCCAGCATGCGGGCGATGCCGCGGCCGGCGCCGCGAGTCGCGCCGGCGACGACAGCGACCCTGTCCTCGAGTGGTTGGTGTGGCATGGCTCTCGGGTAGTCGCGGGTTCGGCTGAGCTCTCCTCAGCTCCAGCCCTCGCGCTCGATCAGCCGCTCGATGTGCGCGAGGTGATGCCGTCCGTGCCAGGCGTAGCCGCCCACCGTGACGGCCAGCGTTGCCGCGCCTGATTCGGGGTGTACGAACTCGCGTTGCAGTTGCGGCCAGCTCAGGCCGCGCAGCAGGTCCACCCAGCGGCGGTGCAGGGCGTCGAGCAGGTCGAGCGAATGGGCGATTGGTTCCTGGCAGTCCGGCAGCGTGGCCCAGCCCTTCTCGTGGTAGGCCTTGATCACGGGTCTGTCCTCGGTCAGCGCCCACTTGAAGCGGATGAGGCTGTTCATGTGGCTGTCGGGCAGGTGGTGGACGACCTGCCGGATCGTCCAGCCGCCGGGGCGATAGGGGGTGTCGAGCTGACCGTCCGCCAGTGGCTCGACGGTGCGCCGGAGGTGGGCCGGCAGCACCGCGAGGTCGTCGACCCAGGCGTCGACCTGGGCTCGGGTGACCGGATCCGCGGGTGAATACTGTCCGATGGGATAGCGGATGTCAGGTGTCTGTAGACTCATGGATTCGCATCCGGAGAAAGACGCAGGAACTACGAGCGTAACGAATTCGACGCGCCGGCGTCCTGATCGTCAGAGAGCCGCGAGTCCTGTGGCCGGACCGCCGGAGAGCGGAACACGGGGAAAGCGCAGGGTGCGGCCTGCAGGGGATGACGAGCAATGCATGTAGTGCCTCGACCGGTGACCATCGTCGCAACGCTGTCTCTGATGCTCGGCTGGACGCTGCCGGCGGGCGCGCAGTCCTCCGACGCCGAGCGCTACTGGGGCCAGTGGCGCGGGCCGGAGGCCACCGGCGTCGGCCGGCACGCCGACCCGCCGCTGACGTGGAGCGAGACCGAGAATATCGCCTGGAAGGTGGAGGTGCCGGGGCGCGGGTCGGCGTCGCCGATCGTGTGGGGCGACAAGGTCTTCCTGCTGACGGCCGTGCCGATCGGCGATCCCGTGCCGGCGGCCGCGCCGGAGGTTGCGCCGCGGCAGCGGCCGCCGGGGCGGCGCGGCGGCCGCGAAGGGCGGGGCGGCCGCGGGCGGCGACGCGGTCCACAGGCGGTCCGGATGCATCGGTTCATGGTCATGGCGTTCGACCGCGAGACCGGCGCCACCGTGTGGGAGCGGGTGGCCCGTGAGGAAGTGCCGCACGAGGGGTACCAGCAGCCGAACGGCACCTATGCGTCCGGCTCGGCGGTCACCGACGGGGAGCGTCTGTACTCGTTCTTCGGGTCGTGGGGCCTGTATGCCTACGACCTGGACGGCGAGCTGCAGTGGGAGGCCGATCTCGGCACCCGGTTCATGCGCAACGCTTTCGGCGAAGGGACGACGCCGGCGCTGCACGGCGACACGCTGGTGGTCACCTGGGACCACATCGGCGGCCAGTCGTTCGTTGCGGCCCTCGACGCGCGCACCGGGGAGGAGCGGTGGCGGGCGAACCGCGACGAGATCGACACGTGGGCCACGCCGCTCGTCGTCGAGCACGCCGGGCGCGCGCAGGTGATCACGCCGGCCATGGACCAGGTCTACAGCTACGACCTCGAGACGGGCGAGATCGTCTGGCGCAGCCGCGGCACCACCATGAACGCCATCCCGTCGCCGGTGCATGCCGGCGGAATCGTGTACGTCACGAGCGGCTACCGCGGCAACAACCTGCAGGCCATCCGTCTGGCCGACGCGCGGGGGGACATCGCGGACACCGGCGCCATCGTCTGGCAGCTCGACCGCGACACTCCCTACGTACCGTCGCCGCTGCTCTATGACGACGCGCTCTATCTGCTCAAGAGCAACGACGGCATCCTGTCGGCGTTCGACCCGGCGACCGGCGAGCCGCACTACGCTCTGCAGCGGCTACGGGGGGTTCCCAACGTCTTCGCGTCCCCGGTCGGGGCCGCCGGGCGGGTCTACATCACCGGCCGCGACGGCGCGACGCTCGTGATCCGGCAGGGTGCGCGCTACGAAGTGCTCGCGGTGAATCAACTCGACGACGGGTTCGACGCATCGCCGGCGCTGGTGGACGACGAGCTGTATCTGCGCGGCTACCGCCATCTGTACAAGATCGCCGAAGAGTGAGCGGTGAAGCGGAAAGGTACCCGGGGGGGATGGACCGCGTCAACGGACCCAGTTCTCCACCGTCAACCCCGGTACCCTCGAAAAGTGCTTCTGGTTGTTGGTGATCAGCACGCGGCGGAGGCTCAGGGCATGGGCGGCGATCATGGCGTCGTTGCCGCCGATTGGGCTTCCGGTGTCGAGTAGTCGGGCCTGAAGACGCGCGAATGCGTCCGCGGCTTTCTTGTCCCACGCCAGTATGGCGGTCAACCGACCGCAGAACGTCCGGATCGCCAAGTTGTATCGTTCCGCGTTCCGCGACCGCTCTGCGCCCAACCTCATCTCGGCGTACGTGACGGCGGAAATGGACAGGTCCGCACCAGCGCGGACCTTGTCCTCCATGATGGCGAGCAGGCGGGGATCACGAGCCCGGATGACGTAGCTGGAGATGTCGGTGTCCAGCAGGTACTGCATCACAAGACGACGCGACTGTCAGCGTCCATCAATTCTGGCCGCTCGGCCATGAAATCGTCACCCACAGGAGGGGCTTCACCGGCATAGGACGTCCACGTCCTGCGCGCCGGCGTGAGGATCAGTGCGTCACCTTCCTTGCGAATCAGGACCTCGCTGACGCCCTCGAACTGGTACGCCTTCGGGATCCGGACCGCTTGGCTGCGGCCGTTGGTGAAGAGTCTGGCGCTCGTTTCCATGGCGTTTCACTACTCGTGGCGCACGGGTCGCGGCCGATGCAACCTGGAGCATATCACGGGCATATGCCGCGAAGCCGGAAGGCGGTGAAGATGAGCGCGGCCGCCGTCCGTTCGGGCGCGCGGGTCAGAACGTGCCCGGCAGGCGGGCGTCCAGCACCATCGCCTCGGTCAGCGTGCTCCCGAAGCCGGGCGCGGCCGGCGCGACGAAGTCGCCGTTGTCGGAGCGGGCCGACATCGCGTCGAGGATGGGCGAACCGGCCGGGAAGCTCTCGGCCATGGTGCAGGTCCGCGCGGTGAGCGCGATCGGCAGGCCCCAGACGCTGCCGCCGCGGTGCGGGATCAGTTCCAGCCCGGCCCCCTCGACGAGGTCCCGGATGCGTTTGCCGGCGGTCAGCCCGCCGCACCACGTGATGTCGGGCTGCAGCACCTCGGCCGCGTGGGTGCGGACCAGGACGTTGAAGCCGTGCTCGGTGTACTCGTGCTCGCCGCAGGCGACGCGGGTCCAGCCGGGTCCGCCGCCGCCGATCCGGCGCACCAGCTCGGCGTAGCCGAAGACGTCGTCGGGCGACAGCAGCTCCTCCATGAAGTAGAGGTTGGCCGGCCGCAACTGCTGCGCGTAGCCGACCGCCCAGTCGGCGGTCCCGTTGCGCGAGACGCAGTCGATCATCAGGTTGCGGTCGGGTCCGATGGTGTCCCGCGCGGCCAGGATCCTCTCGACGACGCGGCGCTGCTGGTCCGGCGGCGTGTGCGGGCCGACCGGTGTGCCGATCTTGAAGTTGCGGACGCCGCGGGCCAGCGCCTCCGGAATGTCGCCCCCGGTCTGGTAGATGGGAAGCCGCTCGCGCGCCCAGCCGCCGATCATCTCGACGACGGGACGCCCGGCGTGCTTCCCGGCGATGTCCCACAGCGCGTTGTCGACCGCGCTCAGCGCCATCGGGAAGAGCCCCCGCCGGCCGTAGAGGACGCCGGAGCTGTACATCTGGTCCCAGCGTTGCTCGACGTCGAGCGGGTTGGTGCCGACCAGCAGATGGCGCAGATGCCCGCGGATGATCTCCACCGCGGCGGTGCCGCCGGCGCCCATCCCGAAGCCGACGATCCCCTGATCGGTCTTGATGACGGCGATGATGGCCGACGGGAGCTGCTCGAACGGGCCGCCCCAGCGCCAGCGGCGCGGGTCGTCGTCCGAGTCGAACACCGGCGGATCGAGCAGCCCGTCCGACCGCTGGTTGATGTAGATGGGGTAGGCGTCGACCTCGCGGATCGTGATGCGCGGCCCCTGAGTCTGGACGGCAGCGCCGCCACCGGCGGCCGGCCGGCTGGCGCGCCCAGGCGACCCGGCCGCGCCGCGGGTCGCGCCGAACGACGCCGCGAGCGCGGCGAATCCGCCGAGCCGATGCAGAAACCGCCGGCGGGAGGGCCGGCCGACGCTGTCATCTCCAGGATGGGACATGGCGCGAGTCTACTAGAACTGCACCCGCACGCCGCCGTTGATCACCCGCCCGTCGAGCGGCGCCCAGGCGTCGACCGTCCAGCGTCCGTCGACGGCGCGGCCGGGACGCAGGACCGGGTCCCACGCCTGCTGCCGCACGCCGGTGAGGTTCTCGAGGTTGACGAACAGCCGGAGCGGGCCGACGCGCCGTTCGATCAGCAGGCCGGCCAGGGTATAGGGCTCACCGGTGGCGCGATACGGGTTGGCTTCCAGCCGCTGGCGGCCGGTGTAGTACAGCTCGAAGCCGATGCGGCCGTCTTCGTTCTCCACCATCGCGACGAGCCCGGCGCCGTGCCGCGGCGTCTGCGCCACGTCGCTGGTCACACCGCCGACCCGTTCGCGCGACCGCACGTAGGTGTAGCTGGCGGTGAGGGCGAACGGCGGCTGCCGGAGCGTGCCGAGCAGCTCCAGTCCGATGTTGGTGGTCGGGTGATCGAGGTTGCGCATCACGTAGGTCGACCGGTCGACGTGCACCGGGTCCACGATGCGCGACCGGAACAGGGTGGCGGTGTAGGCGGTCGGTCCCAGCGTGCGCGTGAGGTCGATGGAGACGCTGCGGCCGCGTTCCGCCCGGAGCGGGCCGTCGACGGTGAGCCGGGTCAGGCCGGCCGCCTCGGTCTCTTCCGTCAGCGGCGTCGGCCCGAAGAACCCGGTTCCCGTGGACAGGCGGGTCGACCAGTCGCCGGACCGCAGGAGCGCCGAGACGCGCGGGCTGACGAACCAGCCGTACGCGCTGTGGCGGTCCAGCCGTCCGCTCATCGACAACGCCAGCCACGGCCGCACGTCGACGTCGTCCTGCACGAACACGCCCGGCGTGGTGAAGGCGTGGGCGTACCGCGGGACGTCGGTCGGATGGTAGGCGTCCTGCTCGACCGCGACGCCGGCGACCCAGGTATGCGGCCCGGTCGCCCGGCGCACCGTGATCTCGGCAAAGCTCGTGTCGTGCCGATCGCGCTCGAGCGCGTCTCCGAAAAGATGGTCGTGCCACTGCCGCGCCAGCGTGGCGCGCGCGGTCACGACGGAGCGGCCGGCCAGCGTCTGCCACAAGGCGCCGAGGTCGAAGCGGCTCGTCTCCAGAGCTTCCCGATAGGGTGCTCCCGTGGCCGGGAGCCCGTGGCCCGGCTGCGTGCCGCCGGTGCGGCTCTCGCGTGTGGCGCCGGTGGTGAAGAACAGCGACTGGCCCTGCCCGTCGTCCCAGAAGAACCGCGGCCGCACGACGCCGCGGCCGTAGTGCGCCAGGTCGGTCCACCCGTCGCCGTCGACGTCCGTCTGGTCCTGCCGGTGGCCGCCGCCGAGGAGGGTCATGCGCCACGAGTCCGACAGCGGTTCGGACATCCACACCACGCCGTCCGTGGCGCCGCGCGTCGATCGGTTGAACAGGATCTCCCGTTCCGGCTCCTCACCCGGCCGCCGCGACAGGAGGTTGACGACGCCGCCCATGGCGCCGGCCCCGTAGAGCGCGGACGCCACCCCCTTGATCACCTCCACCTGCCCCAGGTCCATCGGCGGGATCTGGAGCAGGCCCAGGCCGCCCGGCTGGCTGCCGTAGAGCGGCAGCCCGTCCGACAGGAAGCGGGTGTAGCGGCCCCGCATGCCCTGAATCCGGACGCTCGCGGCGCCCAGCGACGGCGACGTGGCCTGCACGCGCATGCCGCCCATCTCGTTGAGCAGCATGACGATGTCCCCGGGCGTCATGAGCATCTTCTCTTCGATCTCCTCCCGGTTCAGAGCCTCGACCCGCAGCGGCTGATCCTCGATGCGGCGCCCGGTGCGCGTGCTGGCGACCACCGTCACTTCCTCCTCGATGGTGATCTCCGTCGCGGTGGTCTGTTCCCCCGCGGTGGTCTGTTCCCCCGCGCTGGTCCGTTCCGTCGGGCTGGTCTGTTCCCCCGCGGTGGTCTGTTCCGGCTTCCGGGCGCCGGCGCCCAGCGAGGCGGCAGCGGCCGCCAGCAGGACGGCGAGGGCGATGCGGTTGGGCATGTCGGAGTCCTTGCCCACCCGGCCGGAAGTGTCGTGCGGTGGATGGCCGGTGCGGGGAGCGCACTATACTCGCTGCGGATCGGCGGATCCCACGATATCAGGTGAGGTGGTCATGAACCGTTCACGAAACGGACGCGCCCGGATGTCCGAGGCCACGGTTGTGTCGGCGGCGGCGATGGTTCTGGTGCTGGGCATGGCCGTGCCCGGCGCCCGGCAGGTGCCGGAGAGCGGGGCCTACACGGCAGCGCAGGCGGAGTCGGGCCGCGCGGTGTACGAGCGGGAGTGCGCCGTCTGTCACCAGTCCAACCTGCAGGGCAGCTTCGAGGCTCCGCAACTCGCCGGAGAGAGCTTCCTGCAGTTCTGGGCCGATCTGAGCACGCGGGATCTGTTCGATCGGATCAGCAACTCGATGCCGCCCGGGCAGGTGGGCTCCCTCACGGACGGGGCGTACCTGGAGGTCGTGGCGTACCTGCTGCAGGCGAACGGCGTGCCGGCTGGGGCCGACGCGCTGGCGGCGGCCAACGCGGTCGCCATCGGCTCGATCGCCGGGGGTGCGTCGCAGGCCGTCGCGCAGGCCGGTGACGGTGGGACCCCGGCGGTGGCCGCGGCGGCGGCTTCGACCTCCGCCCCCGAGACGGGCGGCGTCACCGCGGCCGGCACGGTAGAGGGCTACCGGCCGGTCACCGACGAGATGCTGCGCAATCCCGACGACGGCGACTGGCTGATGATCCGCCGCAACTACGAGGCCTGGAGCCACAGCCCGCTGGCCGAGGTCGACCGCGGCAACGTCGGCGAGCTGGAGCTTGCCTGGGTGTGGGCGATGAACGAGGGGGGCTGGAACGCGCCCTCGCCGATCGTCCACGACGGCGTCATGTACCTCGCGGGCATCGGTCCGGTCGTGCAGGCGCTCGACGCGTCCACTGGCGACCTCGTCTGGGAGCACCGGGTGGAGGTGTCGACGACCGGCTACTCCGGCATGAGCCGCAACCTCGCCATCTACGGGGACAAGCTGTTCCTGGCCACCCCCGACGCCCGCCTGATCGCCCTCGACGCCCGCACCGGCGAGCGGGTCTGGGACACCGTCATAGCGGACCACACCGAGGGCTTCCGCAACACGAGCGGGCCGGTCGTGGTCGGCGGCACGCTCGTCCAGGGGCTGAGCGGCTGCGACCGGTATACGCTGGAGAGCTGCTTCATCAGCGGCTATTCCACGGAGACGGGGGAGCGGCTCTGGCGGTTCAACACCGTCGCCCGGTCCGACGAGCCGGGCGGCAACACGTGGGCCAACGTGCCCGACTACCTGCGCGGAGGCGGCGACACCTGGATCACCGGCAGCTACGATCCCGGCCTCGACCTGGTCTACTTCGGCGTGGCGCAGGCCAAGCCGTGGGTGGCGCTCAGCCGCGGGATGACGGTGGACGACCCCGCGCTCTACACCAATTCGACCGTCGCCCTCCGGCCGGGCGACGGGAACCTCGAATGGCACTTCCAGCACGTGCCGGGCGAGACCCTGGACCTCGACGAGGTGTACGAACGGGTGCTGGTGGACGTCGGGGGCCGCAAGGCGGTGTTCAGCGCCGGCA
This sequence comes from Vicinamibacterales bacterium, assembly GCA_965222905.1. Classification (GTDB taxonomy): domain Bacteria; phylum Acidobacteriota; class Vicinamibacteria; order Vicinamibacterales; family UBA8438; genus WTFV01. The sequence continues at coordinate 4,220,421 of OZ244976.1, forward strand.
AGCACGGCATCCTGTGGAAGCTGGACCGGGAGACCGGTACGTTCCTCGGGCACAAGGAGACCGTCTACCAGAACGTCTTCGACCGGATCGATCCCGAGACCGGCGCAGTCACCTACCGGCAGGACATCGCCGACGCGCGGTTCGAGCAGCTCGTGCCGGCGTGTCCGAGCACCGCCGGCGGCAAGAACTGGCACCCGATGAGCTACCACCCGGGATCGGGGCTGCTGGTTCTGCCGCTCGCGCAGAGCTGCATGGAGCTGGCGGCCCGCGAGGTCGCCTTCGAGCTCGGTTCCGGCGGCGTCGGGATGAGCTCGCGGCCGTTCCGCGAGATGCCCGGCACCGACGGCCGGCTCGGCAAGCTGGCCGCCTACGACGCGGAGACGCTGGAGGAGGTCTGGAGCATCGAGCAGCGGCCGACGTTCCTGACCGGCGTCCTGACGACGGCCGGCGGGCTCGCCTTCGCCGGTGATCTCGACCGCCGGTTCCGGGCGTTCGACGTGGAGACGGGCGACGAGCTCTGGCGGGCTCGTCTCGGAACGTCGGTGCAGGGCTTTCCGATCAGCTTCCGGGCCGGCGGAAGACAGTACGTCGCGGTCTCGACCGGTCTCGGCGGCGGCAGCCCGCGGCTGATGCCGCGCACGCTCGCGCCGGAGGTGCGTCACCCCGGCAGCGGCAACGCGCTGTACGTCTTTGCGCTTCCTGACGCGCAGGAGGATGCCGTGGCGGATGTGCTCGCGCTGGAGAAGCGAATCGAGGAGGCGGTCCTGCGGGCCGACGTCGCCTACCTCGACGGCGTCCTTGCCGACGACTTCACCTACACCCACGGGGACGGCTGGACCACGGGTCGTCCGATACTCGGCGTCGACGCCAGGGAGGAGTGGCTCGCCTCCCTCGACGGCCGCTATTCCCTGCGGGAGGTCGATTCGCAGCAGGTCGAGGTCCACGGGGACGTCGCCATCACGATGGGACGGGTGCGCGCCCGCTCCGGCGGGTCGGCTGCAGCCCAGCGTTCCTTCAGCTTCTGGTACGTCCGGGTCTACGCCCACCGGGACGGCCAGTGGCGGTACCTCTCGCACCGCACGGTGCATGGTCCGTTGTACGAGGACTGATCGGCATGGCGCGGCGTCCGGACGCTGCCGAAGACCTGGCGGGTCGGCTGCGGCCGCGTTCGACGGATTTGCGCCGCACGTCATCGGTCGCGCCGTTCGGCGGCGCCGGCGTCGTGATCGGAATCCTGCTGGCGGTTCAGCCGGCGGGGGCCCAGTCTCCGGCCGGCGCCGCGATCCCGACCGCCGCAACGCCCTCGTTTGCGGCCGTGGCCAGCGCTGACCCACCGCGTCTGGACGGCGTCGTCCTGGGCGATCCGGTCTGGAACGCCGCGGCGCCCGCCACCGGCTTCCGGCAGACCCAGCCCGATGAAGGGGCGCCGGCCTCGGAGCGCACCGAGGTCCGCGTCGTCTTCACCGCGAGCACGCTGTACATCGGGGTGATCTGCCATGACCGCGACGCCGGGTCGATCACGATTGCGGACAGCCGGCGGGACGCATCGCTCGACGATGGAGACAGCGTCCAGATCATTCTCGATACCTTCCTCGACCGGCAGAGCGGCTTCGTCTTCGGCACCAGCCCGGCGGGGCAGGAGTACGACGGCCAGGTGGTGAACGCCGGGGAGGGTCGCCTGGGGCGCAGCACCACCACGTCGAGCGGCTCCGGCGCCGGGTTCAACGGCAACTGGGACGGCGTATGGGAGGTGCGCACGTCGCTGTCGGACGCCGGCTGGAGCGCCGAGTTCGCCATTCCGTTCCGGACCCTGAGCTATCCGGTCCGCGAGGTCCAGACCTGGGGCGTGAACGTCCAGCGGAACATCCGCCGCCGCAACGAGATCGTCTACTGGGCGCCGTTGCCCCGTCAGTACAACCTGCTGCGGCTGTCGCTGGCCGGGCAACTGTCCGGGATTCACCCGCCGGCGGCGGAGCGCAGTCTGAAGATCGTCCCGTACGTCGCCGGCGACCTGACGCACAGCGACGAGCGCCGCCGCACGATCGGGCTGGGCGACGCCGGCATCGATCTGAAGTACGCCGTCACTCCCGCCCTGACCCTCGACCTGACCTACAACACGGACTTCGCGCAGGTCGAGGTGGACCAGCAACAGATCAATCTCGATCGCTTCAACCTGTTCTTTCCCGAGAAACGACCGTTCTTTCTCGAGAACGCCGGCATTTTTTCGGTGAGCAGCGTCCGGCAGGTGGCCGGGGGCAACCCGGGTCAGACGGAGCTGTTCTTCAGCCGTGGCATCGGCATCGGTCCGGGTGGACGGGAGATCCCCATTCTCGGGGGCGCCCGTCTGTCGGGCAAGGTGTCCGACGCGGTGTCGGTCGGCCTGCTCAACATGCAGACCGAAGCGGTGGACGGGCTCGCGCCCGCGAACAACTTCACCGTGGCGCGGGCGTATCGCGACCTGCCGAACAGCTCGCAGATCGGCGCGATCTTCGTCAACCGGCAGGCGACCGGCGCGCTGGCCGGGAGCGGCGACTACAACCGCACCTTCGGGGTGGACGGACGGGTGGGGATTGGACCGAACGGGCAGATCGCCGGGTTCGCCGCCGAGACCGACACGCCCGGGCTCGCCGGGGACGACCACGCCTACAACGTGGCCTGGGACCACAACTCGGAGCGTTGGCGCTTCACGCTCGGCTACGTCGAGGTGGCCGACAACTTCAACCCGGAGGTCGGGTTCCTGCGCCGGCGTGGGTTCCGCAATCTCGACTCCGGCTTCTCGTTCATCACCCGCCCGAGAGGCATTCCGTGGCTGCAGCAGGTGCGGCCGCACGCCACCTTCAACCGGTTCTGGAACTTCGCCGGGTTGCAGGAGAGCTCGTTCCTGCACATCGACAACGATCTGGAGTTCGCCGACAGCACGCTCATCAAGACCGCCTGGAACGTCACGGGGGAGGGCGTGACCGAACCGTTCGAGATCGCGGAGGGCGTCATCGTGCCGGCCGGCGTCTACGACCACAACGAGGCGCAGCTCGCCTACGAGTCGAACCGCGGCGCCCCGGTCAGTCTTGGCGTGCGTGCCCGGATCGGGGGGTTCTTCGGCGGCCATCGGGCCACGGTGGGACCGACTCTGAGCGTGCGCACCGGCGACACGTTCAATGCGTCCGTCCAGTGGAGCCGCAACGACATCGATCTACCGGGGGGGCACTTCATCGCCAACCTGACCAGCGCCCGGATCGCCATCAACTTCTCGCCCCGTCGCTTCTTCATGGCGCTCGTGCAGTACAACGATGCCGCCGACCTCTGGTCGGCCAACCTGCGGGTGGGGCTGCTCGGGCAGGCCAACACCGGGCTCTTCATCGTCTACAACGACACGCGCGGCCTGCACGACACGATACCCTCCGGCGGCGGGCGGAGCCTGATCCTGAAGTTCAGCCGGTTGTTCGACATGTTCGACTGATTCCGTACCGGTTGATCAGCCCGGAGCGATGTGCTCAGCATGTTTCCGGAAGCACGGTGAAGCCTTCTCGAGAGCTCGCATCCCGCAGGCGTAGGTCGAACGTGACGAAGTTCTGTCCCGCCGGGACCTGCCGGCACCACAACATCGCGGCGGCGAGTTGCAGCGCATCCGCGGTCCGCAACGGATGAACAGCCAGCAACCGTTCGGCCATGCTGCGCAGCGCCTCGTTCGGTTGCATTTCCATCCAGGCGTTCGCCAGGGACTGCAGCACGTGGCGGGCGGCACGTTGGTCTGGGTAAGTCATGCCGCCCTCTCGCATCCGGCGTGCCAGGGCTGCGACGCACTCGGTGCGCGTGCCCCACCACACGACCATGGATGCATCCTCGACGAGGATCTCTCGTACCGGTGCCGAGTCGGGTTCCTGCACGCAGAGCGGTACCACGGCCGACGCATCCCAGAATCTCACCAGCTCTCTTCCCGCTCGCGGAGGACCGCTGCACGCACGGCTCCCTGCGGGTCCGCGGGTCGCGGCAGGTCCCAGAAGTTCGCGGGCAGTGGTTCCTGCCCACGTTTGAGCAGACCCTGTGCTTCCAGGTGCCTCACATGCTCGGGTACGGACGCCGCGCTCGCAAGGGGCAGCAGGCGCGCAATGGGACGACCATGCTCGGTAATGACCACTTCCTCACCGGTCTTGACTCGACGCAGGTAGGCACTCAACGACATCTTGAGTTGCGACACGCTGGTGGTCTGCATTCCTGTCCTTTCGGGTCATTCATAAAAGACCATAGTAGTCAATATTCTGTCGACGAGCCATGCCGTCCACATCGTCCGGCCCCCGCGCTATGATCGCCGGAGGTCGAGCCCCTTGCGGGGGCGCAACGCCGGAGGAGAACCCGATGCAAGAACTCATGACACGATTCACGATGCGCGCCGTGCTCATTCTGGCGCTGGCGGTGCTGCTGCCGGCCGTGGCCCTGGCGCAGTCCTCGGACGCCCCGCGTACGCCGTGGGGCGATCCAGACCTCGGCGGGGTGTGGGACTACTGGACGTTCACGCCGCTCGAGCGGCCGGAGGAGCTGGCCGAGCGGGCGACGCTGACCGTCGAGGAGGCAGCGGTCGTGGCCCAGGAGGCCAACGCGGCCGCGCTGGCGCGCGACCTCGCGGCGCCGCCGGGAGACCCCGGCGGGTACAGCCAGGCGGTCTGGACGGATCGCGCCCGGGCGACGGCGCTGACGCAGACGTCGCTGATCGTCGATCCGCCGGACGGGCGGATTCCGCCTCTCACGCCCGAGGCCGAGGCGCGCGAGGAGGCGCGGCTGGCCGCGGACGGGCAGCCGGTCCGGATCCGCGTCGGCGGGTACGGCACGGCCGGTCCCGAGGAGCGGGGACTCGCCGAGCGCTGCCTGCTCGGGTTCAGCTCCGGGCCGCCGCTGCTGCCGGGTGGCTACAACAACAACGTCCAGATCTTCCAGACGCCGGACTCGGTCGTGCTGCTCATCGAGATGAACCACGACGTGCGCGTGGTGCCGCTCGACGGCCGGCCGGCTCTGACCGACGACATCCGCCAGTGGATGGGCAGTTCGCGCGGCCGCTGGGAGGGGAACACGCTCGTCATCGACACTCGCAACTTCACCGACCGGACGGCCAGCTTCGCCCTGACCGGCCTGGCCCTGGGCGCGGCGGGCGGCCTGCACCTGGAGGAGCGGTTCACCCGCGTGGACGGTGACTCGCTCCTCTACGAGTTCACCGTCCACGACCCGGCCAGCTTCACGCGGTCGTTCAGCGGCCGGTTGCCGATGAACCAGAGCGATCTGCCGCTCTACGAGTACGCCTGCCACGAGGGGAACTACGGCATGGAGAACCTGCTGCGTGGGGCGCGGGCCGAGGAGCGGGAAGCGTTCCAGGAGCCGTGAGCGGGGCTCCGGCTCGGACGGACTCCGGCCCGCGGCGGACAGAGTGACGGTCGCCGCCGTCAACCGACGGCGACGACGTTCTCCGCGGCCGGGCCCTTCTGGCCCTGCACGACGTCGAACTCGACCCGCTGACCCTCGGCGAGGCTCCTGTAGCCCTGGCCCTGGATGGCGGAATGGTGCACGAAGACATCCTTCTCGCCGTCGTCGCGGGTCAGGAAGCCGAACCCCTTGCTGTCGTTGAACCACTTGACGGTGCCGGTTACTGCCATGTTGCGTACTCCAGACTGGTGGAACGAAGTGAGCGGAAACGGGTTTTCATTGCGCACTGATGCGGTGGTGGGAATGCTCGGGGGCGACTGCTAGAAGCCGCGCTTGCGGCCGCGCACGCCGCGGCGGCTGCCCTTCGGCCGGGAGGACTTCGGCGGACGGTCCGGGGTCCAGCCCGGTCGGCTGTCCGCGCCGCCGCCACCGGCTCCTCCGCCATCGTCCCAGCCGCCGCCGCCGAACGACGGTCGCGGTGCGCGCTCGCGGGCCTCGCTGACCCGCAGCGTCCGGCCGGCGAGCTCGAGGCCGTCGAGCTGTTCAATCGCCTTCGACACGAGGTCGGAGTCGCTGAACTCCACGAAAGCAAAGCCGCGGGGCCGGTCCGTGGCGCGGTCCACCGGCAGGACGACGTCGACGACCTGGCCGACCTTGGAGAACGCGGTCTCCAGTTCCTGCCGGGACGTCTCGTAGCTCAGATTGCCGACGAAGACTCTGGAAGAGATGGTGATCCTCCTGACGGGTTGACGGCGTCGTGTGCGCTCGCCGGTCGGAACAAAACGCGCTGCTCGGCGCGCGCCGTGAGGAGAATCGGGTTGACAGGCTCGATCGGCTCGCAACGTGGCAAAGCAGGACGACGCACGGGTAGACGTACGACACGCCGACCGTCTGTGAAGATACCCGAGCGCCGGCCGTGTGGCAAGTCGCGGCGGGTACACATGACAGGCGGCCGCCGGTTCCCGGACGAGTCACCGCCTATACTTGCTCCAGAGGCCGACCTCGACGCGCTCGGGCGCCGTTCCGGACCGAGTACGCGCGGTAGCGGCACCGGCACGCGGACGCGGCAAGGAGTCGAAGTGGCGGACGGAGCACCGAAGAGCGCGTACGAGCTCGCGATGGAGAAGCTGCAGCGGCAGGACGAGGCCGCCGGTGTGGAGTCGGTGGAGCTGACGGCGACCCAGGTCGAGGCGATATCCGAGGCCCGGCGCACCTGCGAGGCGCGGGTCGCCGAGAGCCGCATCCTGCACCAGGCGTCCCTGGCGGGCGCCGCCGACCTCCAGACGCTACGGGAGATCGAGGCGAATCACCGCCGGGACCTCGCCCGTTTCGCCACCGATCGCGACAGGCGGATCGAGCGGATCCGCCGCGGCGAGACGAGTTGACCGAGGCGCGGCGAGCGTGAAGAGAATCCTGTTCGCGAGGTCCAGACTGAGGTGGACCAACTGGGTTCGAGCCCTGCTGCGCGACGCGCGGGCGCTCCGGCTCGTGTTGCGCGATCCGCGCACGCCATGGCACGTCAGGTGGTTCGTCACCGGGACGCTGCTGTACATCGTCAGCTCCGGCGACCTGATCCCGAGCTTCCTCCCGATTCTGCGCGACATCGACGAGCTGTTCGTCATCCCCGTCGCCCTCTGGCTCGCGATCGGGATCGTGCCGCACGAGATCATGGCCGACTGCCGGAGGCGCGCCCTCATTCTGCATCCGCCGTGAGCGGCAGTCCTCAGCTTCCCGGCGTCCAGATGCGCGATTTCGGCTCGCCGGCCATCGCCAGCATCAGCTCGTTGAGTCGTTTGACGAATCCCGCCGGATCGTCGAGGTGGCCGCCCTCGGCGAGCATGGCCTGATCGAAGAGGATGTGGCTCCAGTCCTTGAACCGGGCGTCGTCCGTCTCGTCCTTCAGCCGCGTCACGATCGGGTGCTCCGGGTTGATCTCGAGAACGAGCGGCACGTTGGGGACAGCCTGGCCAGCGGCCCGCAGGACCCGTTCGAGGTTGGCGCTCATGCCGTCCTGCTCGGTCACCAGGCACGCGGGCGAGTCGACCAGCCGATGCGTCAGGCGCACCTCCCCGGCCTTGTCGTCGAGGGCCTTGCGAATGCGCTCGACGAGCGGCTTGAGGTCGGCCTCGGTCTCTTCCTTCTGCCTGGCCTCCGCCTCGCTGTCGGCGAGGCCGCCAAGGTCCAGGTCGCCCTTCGTCACCGACTGCAGGGGCTTGCCGTCGAACGTCGCCAGGTGCGCTACGACCCATTCGTCGACCCGGTCGTGCAGCAGCAGGACCTCGATGCCCTTCTTGCGGAAGATCTCGAGGTGCGGGCTGTGCTGCGCGGCGGCGAAGCTGTCGGCGGTGACGTAGTAGATCTTCTCCTGCCCGTCCTGCATGCGCTCCACGTAGTCGGCAAGCGAGACGCTCTGCTCGGCGCCGTTCCGGTGCGTGGAGGCGAAGCGCAGCAGCCTGCCGAGCCGCTCCTGGTTGCCGAGGTCCTCGCCGAGGCCCTCCTTGAGGACGCGGCCGAACTCGCGCCAGAAGTCGGCGTACTTGTCCGGCTCGTTCTCCGCCAACTCGTCGAGCAGGCCGAGGATCCGCTTGACGGCGGCATTGCGGATGGCCTCGACGTCGCGCGAATGCTGCAGGAGCTCGCGGGAGACGTTCAGGGGGAGGTCGTTCGAGTCGATCAGGCCGCGGACGAACCGGAGGTAGCCCGGCATCAGCTCCTTGGCGCCGTCCATGATGAAGACGCGCCGGACGTAGAGCTTGATGCCGTGGCGCTGCTCGCGGTCCCACAGGTCGAACGGCGCCCGCCGCGGGACATAGAGAAGCAGGGTGTACTCCTGCCGCCCTTCGACGCGGGCGTGGGTGTGCGCGAGCGGCACGTCGAAGTCGTGCGCGACGTGCTTGTAGAACTGGTCGTACTGCTCCTTGGTGATGTCCGTCTTCGGCCGCGCCCACAGGGCCGACGCCTGGTTGACCTTCTCGGTGGTCTCCACGTCGCCGGTGTCCGCCAGCTTGCCGGGGATCTCCTCCTTCCGCATCAGGATCGGGATCGTGATGTGGTCGGAGTACTTCCGGACGATGGTCCGCAGCGCGGGGCCGGAGAGCAGCTCGTCCTCGCCCTCGCGCAGGTGCAGGGTGACCTCCGTGCCGCGCGCCTCCCGGGAGACCGCTTCGAGGGTGTATTCGCCTTCGCCGGTGCTCTCCCAGCGCACCGCGTCGTCCGCCCCGAGCCCGGCCCGGCGGGTCGTCAGGGTGACGCGGTCGGACACGACGAACGACGAATAGAAGCCGACGCCGAACTGGCCGATGAGCTGCGCGTCCCGCGTCTGGTCGCCGGTGAGCTGCGCCACGAACTCGCGCGTGCCCGACTTGGCGATCGTGCCGATGTTGTCGATCACCTCCTGCCGCGACATGCCGACGCCGTTGTCCGAGACCGTGATGGTGCGCGCGGCGGGGTCGACGTCGACCTGGATCGCCAGGTCCGGGTCCTCCTCCAGAAGGGCCCCGTCCGTCAGCCCCTCGAAGCGCAGCTTGTCGCAGGCGTCCGACGCGTTCGAGATGAGCTCGCGGAGGAAGATCTCCTTGTTCGAATAGAGAGAGTGGATCATCAGATCGAGGAGTTGGCGGGCCTCGGTCTGGAATTCGTGGGTGCTCCTGGTCGATGTCTCCGACACGTTGCAACTCCTGAGTCTTCGTTTGAAATGCCCAACCGGAAAATGTAGCACGGACGTGCAGGAAACGCCGGTCCGGCGCGGGCGACCGTGCTATTCTCGCGTCGCGAGCCCCGGCGACGGGGGCGCCGGCGGAGTTCGTATGCAGCAGACCGCGCCACGGATGTCCGCGGGGCAGGGTGGCGCCGCGCAACCGGTCGGCCCGGCCCCGAGAGCCGGGCGGGAGGATAGAGATGGTACGCCGAAGAGTCATGTGCATTCTGGCGGTTCTGTCGTTCGCGGCGCTCGTTCCTCTGGCCGCCGCCGGGCAGGGTGACGTCCCGCGCACGGCGTGGGGGCACCCCGACCTGCAGGGGGTCTGGGACTTCCGCACCATCACGCCGATGGAGCGGCCGGAGGACCTCGCCGGCCGGGAGTTCCTGACCACCGAGGAGGCGGCCGAGCTCGAGGAGACCCGTGCGGCCGAGAATGCCGCCCGCGACGACCAGGAGCCGGACGACATCGTCGGCAACTACAACACGTTCTGGTTCGACCGCGGCGACTCGGTCATCGGGACCCGGCGCACGTCGCTCGTAATCGATCCGCCCGACGGCCGCATTCCGGCGCTCACGCCCGCGGCCGAGAGCAGGCGCGCGGCGATGACCGAGGCGCGGAAGAACACCGGGCCGCACGAGCCTACTCCCGGGGGCTGGGTCGACGACCTCGGCCCGAACGGCCTGCAGGTGCGCTGCGTCACCGGGTTCAACTCCGGCCCGCCGATGACCCCCGGGGCCTACAACAACAACGTGCAGGTCTTCCAGACACCCGACTCGGTGGCGCTCCTCAACGAGATGAATCACAACGTTCGCGTCGTGCTCCTCGACGGTCGGCCGCACATCGGCCTGCGCCAGTGGACGGGTGACTCGCGCGGCTACTGGGAGGGCGACACGCTCGTGGTCGAGACCATCGGGTTCATCCGCGAGACCAGCTTCATGCGGGGCGGTGCGAGCGCCGACCTGCACCTGACCGAGCGCTTCACCCGTGTCTCCCCGCAGGTGCTGCTGTACGAGGCGACGATCGACGACCCCACCACCTGGACGCGGCCCTGGAAGTACGAGGTGCCGATGCAGTCGAATCCGGAGCCGCTCTACGAGTACGCCTGCCACGAGGGGAATTACGCGATGGAGGTGATTCTCGCCGGTGCGCGGGCCGAGGAGGCGGAGGCCGCCGCGGAGGCAGCGCGGTAGGGGCCGCGTTCGTCATTGACAACGGGGCGCGGGAAGCGCAAAGTACACCAACAGTACAGGAGGAGAGATCCCATGACATGGACCCGGCTGTTCGGCTCCCTCGGCGTCGTCGTGCTCGCGGTGTTCGCCCTGTCGGCGGCCGCGCCCGGGACGGCGCTTGCGCAGTCCGACGTCACGTTCACGAAGGACGTGCTTCCGATCCTTCAGGACTCGTGCCAGACGTGCCATCGCGAAGGCGCCATCGCGCCGATGTCGCTGATGACCTACGAGGAGACGCGGCCGTGGGCGCGCGCCATCCGGGAGAAGGTGGTGACGCGCACGATGCCGCCGTGGTACATCGACAAGAACATCGGCGTGCAGGGCTTCAAGTACGACCGTTCGCTCACCGATGATCAGATCGACACCATCGCCACGTGGGTCGACGCCGGGGCGCCGCGCGGCAATCCCGCCGACACGCCGGCGCCGCGCGAGTTCGCCGAGCGCGACATGTGGCACATCGGCGAGCCCGACTGGATCGTTCCGATCCCCGAGCCGTTCGTCGTGCCGGCCGAGGGCGCCAACTGGTGGGGCGACTTCTACGCGGACTCGGGCCTGACCGAGGACGTCTGGATCAGCGCGGTCGAGACCAAGCCGTCATCCACGGGCTTCCCGGTGGTGCACCACGCGGTCACCCGCGTGCAGGAGACGCCGGATGACGACGAGGGCGACTTCCTCAACGAGTACGCCCAGGGCAAGAACGGCGACATCTTCCCGCCCGGAACCGGCCGCCTGGTGAAGGCCGGCACCGTCATCCGCTTCAACATGCACTATGCCTCCATCGGCGAGGATCGCACCGACCGCACCAGCGTCGGACTGACCTTCTACCCGGAGGGAGAGAAGCCGAAGCACGAGCTCTTCTCGCGGGCGCTGGCGCAGAACTACGACCTCGACATCCCGCCGGGCGAGGACAACGTCCGCCACGACAGCTACCACAAGTTCGAGAACAACGTCCGGCTGACCGGCTTCCAGCCCCACCTGCACAACCGCGGCAAGCGGCAGTGCATAGAGGCCATCTACCCGGACGGGCAGACCGAGATGCTCAGTTGCGCGACGTGGGACTTCGGGTGGCACATCGTCTACAACTACGCCGACGACGTGCAGCCGCTGCTGCCGGCCGGCTCGATGATGCATACCATCACGTGGCACGACAACTCGGAGGCCAACCGCTGGAATCCGGATCCGCGGAACTGGGCCGGGTTCGGGCAGCGCTCGAGCGACGACATGAGCTTCACGTGGACGAGCTATTTCGAGCTCGAGGACGATGAGTACGCCGCCGCGGTCGCCGAGCGGGAGGCGATGAACGCCAACAACAACAACTGACGGAGTCGTCATCATGTTCAGCGGTGGTTTGCGTTTCGTGCTGCTGTGCGGCGCGGTCGGGTTGGCATGCATCGCGGCGAGTGACGCCGAGGCGCAGCTCAAGTTCGACAGGGGTCAGAACGTCGCGCCGGTCTTCGAGGGGTGGGAGCGGAACCCGGACGGGACCTTCAACATGGTCTTCGGGTACATGAACCGCAACTATCAGGAGAGGCCGCACGCGCCGATCGGCGCGGACAACTTCTTCGAGCCGGGGCCGGCCGACCGCGGCCAGCCCACCCGGTTCTACGTGCGGCGCCAGCAGTTCGTCTTCCGGGTGCAGGTGCCGGCCGACTGGGGCGACAAGGATCTCGTCTGGACGGTGACCTCCAACGGCCGCACCGACCGGGCGATCGCGTCGCTCTGGCTGGCCTGGGAGATCGACGACGGCGTCATCAAGGCCAACCGCGGCATGGGAGCCAGCGGCTGGCCGGCCGACAACCAGTTCCCGTACATCGAGGTCGAGCCGGGAACCGACCTGACCGTCACGCTCCCGGACGCCCTGACCCTGACGGCGCGCGTGAGCGATGACGGAATTCCGGGGCCGCGCGAGAAGCCGACCAGTCCGGAACGTATCGCGGCGCTCGAACGGCGCCGGTCGCGCCCGCACCCGATCAACCAGGACGTCGTCAACGCGTTCGAGGCCGGTGAGACCGGGTTGGCCGTCACCTGGACCCATTACCGCGGGCCGGGCAGGGTAACGTTCGACCCGATGGTCACGCAGATCGAAGGCGGGCGCGGCGGCGAGGCGGTGACGACCGTCACTTTCTCCGAGCGCGGGACGCACGTGCTCCGCGGTCACGCCGACGACACGATCAAGGTCACCCCGATCCTCGTGACGGTCACCGTCGACTGACCGGCGCACCGGGATTGTTTTTCTGGCCACCCGCGGGCGGCGCGATTCGGTCGCGCCGCTCCGGGTGGCCACTTTATTTTCGGAAGGAGAGACACGTGATCAAGCGTTCACCGGTTCGTGCGGCGGCGGGTCTGTTGGCGGGGGCCATGATGGTGGTGTGCGTGCCGGTCGCCGGCGCGCAGACGGCAGCCGGCGAATGGCAGCCGGAGCGGCTCGCCGACGGCCAGCCGAACATCGAAGGGATGTGGAACAACACGCGGGCGATATTCACGCCGCTGGAGCTGCCGGACGATCTGGCGGCGCGGGACGACATCTCGACCGACGAGCTGCAGCAGCGGGCTGCGGCGCGCGGCACCGGGCGCATCGAACGCTCGGAGTGGCAGGGCCACGAGAACAACCGCGGGGGCGTGGGCGGCTACGGGCTCTACTGGTTCGACTGGTACTTCGACCAGCCGACGGACATCGGGCAGCCGTCGATCATCGTCGAGCCGGCGAACGGGCGCATCCCGGAGCGCACCGCCGACGCGCGGGAGCGGATCGCGCTGAACATGGCGCAGCTCCACGATTCCTACGGCAACATGGAGACGGGCGACCGGTGCATCTCGCGGGGCGTGCTCGGCATGATGATGCCGACCGAGTACAACAACGGCACCCTCATCCTGCAGCCGCCCGGCTACGTCGTCTTCCACAGCGAGATGATCCACAACGCCCGCATCATCCCGATCGACGACGCCCCGCACGTCGACGAGGGGATCCGGCAGTGGGAAGGCGACCCGCGCGGCCGCTGGGAAGGTAACACCCTGGTGATCGAGTCGACCAACTTCCGAGCGGTCCGCAATATGCGCGGTGCGACCGCCGGCACGCGCTCACGCCAGTCCGAGGCGCAGCACATCGTCGAGCGGATCACGGTCGCCGGACCGGACAGGCTGCTCTACTCGGTCACGATGGAAGACCCCGAGACGTACACCGGGCCCTGGACGGCGGCGTTCCCCTACGACCGCGACGACGACTACGTCCAGTTCGAATATGCCTGCCACGAGGGCAACTATTCCGTCCCGAACGCGCTCGGCGGCGCCCGCAAGGAAGAGGCGGATTCGCAGCAGTAGTGCGCGGTGCATTCACCGCGACTGATTCCACCGTACGATTCGGTTCGAGGGGTGCCGACGGGCACCCCTCAGCCGTCGAAGCGACCCCCCGGACCGCCATTCATTCCGTCCAGTCGGGGGGAGGCCGCGCGCTCCGACCATCATGAGACTGCTGACGCTTCACGCCCTGCACTACCGCAGCCTGCGGGACCAGGACATCGACCTGGACGATCTCAATGTGTTCATTGGCGCCAACGCCTCGGGCAAGAGCACGATCCTCGACGCACTCCGCTTCCTGAGCGAGGGGGTTCGCGGTCGGGATCTGCGGGTGCCGGTCTTCGCGCGGGGCGGTATCGTTCACTTGGCGTGGAAGGGAGAAGCCGCGGACAGGATCGAGCTCGTCGTACGTCTGCAGCACGAGGATACGAGGTACGAATGGTCGGTGTGCCTGGTGAGGTCAGGGTACGAGTTCCATGTCGTGGAGCAGGTCCTCGAGCTGCCGGACGGACGCCCGCCGGTGCAACTGCTGGATGCAAGTGCCGGTGAAGGATGGTGGTGGTCGGGCGAGAAAGGCGATCGAGTGGCTCTCAAGCAGGGGCCGACATCATGCGCACTGGTCGCGGCGGCGGCGGATGCATCGTTTCCGGCCCGCGGCGTCGCCGAGTTCGTCGGTCGGTGGGGGTTCTTCGATCCGAATCCGTTTCTGCTTCGGCGTGACTGGACGGGACTGGACGCCGGCCGGTTCGATCACTACGGCCGGAATCTCGGGGAGACCCTGTACGCACTTCATCAGTCGTCACCCGCGGTTCTCGAGCGGATTGTCGAAGCCACCCGCGCCATCGTCGGACTCCCGACCGGCATAGAGCCCCGGAAGTCCGAGGACGACCGTTTCTATTTCGTGCAGACCGAGCCGGGACTTCGGTATTCCGTTCACCAGATGGGCGTTTCCAGCGGCACGTTGCGGATGCTCGCGCTCATGTCCGCGCTGTTTGCCGATCCGGACACCAACCTCATCGGAATCGAGGAGCCCGAGAACTACGTCCATCCGAGCGCCCTGTCGGCTCTCGTTGAATACTTGGCGGAGGCTCGGGACCGTGTGCAGTTCATGGTGACGACGCATTCTCCACTCCTGCTGGACTTCATCGACAGGCCCGAGGCCGTGCGGGTCGTGAAGAGCAGCGAGCTGGGAACAGCCGTCGTGAAGGGAGTGAGTTCGGACAACGTGCGAAGAGCCCTGGAGGCGTCGGGCTTCGGTCTCGGGGCCTTCTACGAGACAAAAGGATTCGGAAGCTGACGTGCCCAAGCACGTTATTGTCGTTGCCTCGGGAGAAACCGAACGACGCGTGCTTCCACGACTGGTTCGTCATCTCCGAGCTCGCGGCATCATCGCGGAGGACGTTCGAATTCCGCCGCGGAACATGGCGCTCAATGTCGAAATGGCGGAAAGACTCATCAAGGCGGCATGGTACGAGAGCCTCGACGCCCCGCCCGACAAGTTCGTTGTCGTCATGGACGTCGACAGGGCGGATCCGGCCGAGGTGCTGGCTCCCATGCGGGCACAGTTGCCCGACCGTGTGCGTGAGGTCGAAGCGGATGTTCTGTATGCATACGCGCAGGCGCACCTCGAGACCTGGTATTTCGCGGATGCCGACAACCTCAGGCTCGCCGGAACCCTGGACGCGACCAGGATCGCCCAGCGCAGCCCCAGCTTCAGGACGCTCGTGGACGCGGTGCTGAATGGATCCGGCGGCGCCGTTCCATCGCCGCCAAACAGGAGACAGCCCGTAGCGGAGGTAGTCCGCGATTGGGGATGACCCGGAAGCGGCAGGTCGAGTACGGTGGTGGAGCGACAACTGCTCGGAGGCGAGCTGCGTTCTTCGATCCCATTGCCGCAATGAGGCGGCAGAAGCGAGGTGTGCGATGACGAACCGACTTTTCGTTCGACTCTTGTTCGGCGTGTGCCTGGTGGCCCTCGCGGTGCCGGCCGCGGGTCAGTCGTCGGGCGACGGCTGGACCGTGCCCCGTACGGCGGACGGTCAACCCGATCTGCAGGGTGTCTGGGCCAGCGACTCGGCGACGCCTCTGCAGCGGCCCGAGGAACTGGCCGACACGCCGTTGCTGACCGACGAGGAGGTCGCGACCCTCGCGGGACGCGCCGCCGAGCTCTTCAACGGCGAGACCGACGCCGCCTTCGGCGACAGCGTGTTCCGCGCCGCGCTCGCCGACCGGACCGACTATCAGTCGGGTGACGGCGTCACCGAAGAGAACCCGGAGGGGACCGGCAACTACAACCAGTTCTGGCTCATCGACCGCTGGTTCGACAACCGCACGTCGCTCATCGAGGACCCGCCGGATGGCCGGATGCCGGAGATGACGGACGAGGGGAAGCGACGGGCGGAGGCGCGCGCCGCCGTCGAACGCCCGCGTTTTCCGAGAGGTCCGGAGGATCTCGGCGCCGGCCTCCGCTGCTCGGGCGGCCGCGTGCCGATGACGGGCCGGGGCTACAACAGCAATTTCCAGATCGTGCAGGCGGCCGATTCGGTCGGCATCCTGATGGAGATGATGCACGATACGCGTGTCATTCCGACCGACGGACGCCCGCATCCGCCGGCCGCCATCCGCAAGGACCTGGGGGATTCACGCGGCCGGTGGGATGGTGACGCCCTGGTCGTCGAGACGACCAACTTCAAGCGCGACGTGAACTTCAGCGGCGCGTCGAGCAACCTCCGCCTCGTCGAGCGGTTCACCCGCGTTGCCGAGGATCTGCTGCAGTACGAGTTCACGATGGACGACCCGACCACGTGGACCCGGCCATGGACGGCCAGGATCTACATGCGGCCGGCGCCCGGCACCGGCCGGATCTACGAGTTCGCCTGCCACGAGGGGAATTACGCGATCGAGAACACGCTGCGCGGCGCCCGGCTGCAGGAAGCGGCGGAAGCGGGCGGCGGTCAGTAGCGCCGCTGGCAGCAGCGGGACGCTGCGAGGAGGCTGTGCGTCTCGACCGGCGTCGGATCACGGCTGCCGAGGCCGCCAGCCGGTGCCAGCCGCCGTACAGAACGAACGGCCCGACCCTCACGGAGGGCCGGGCCGTTCAACGTTCACTCTCGACCCGTCAGCTAGAACCCGGGCACCATCAGATGGGCGCTCGACGTGCCCGCCTGCATGAGCCAGAGCCCGTCCGAGCGCCGCGCGGCCGGGAGGCCGACCGAGTCGGCGGTCGCGTTGGGGACCGCGATCGTCGCGTGCCGATTGGCGTTCTCCTGGTCGGCGCCGTTCATCGAGTACCAGACCGACCCGAACGCCGCGAGGACGCGCGTGCCGTCCTCCTCGGCGGTGGCCATCATGGCACGGCGCTCGTCGGCGTCAGCCGCCGCGAACGAGATCGTCCGGTTCTGCTCGAAGCGGGGGAGGTTGGCCTCCGCGGAGCACTGGACGGCGAAGGGCGCCGTGCCCGGCACGTCCGAGCGATCCCAGCAGACCAGGCCGTTCTCGCTCTCCTTCACGACGATCCGGTTGTTGTTGTCGTCCCAGCGGACGACGCCAGCGCCGCCGCGAACGCGCTGCGGGGCCGCCATGGTGGCTCTCGCGATGAGCTCCTCGTCCGAGGACTGGGCGAGGGAGAGGGCCGGGGCCGCCAGGAGTGCGGCGAGAACGAACAGTAGAAGGCGTTGCATGTCGTGATCTCCTTTCGATTCGTCCAGGGATTTGGACCGAATCGGTCCCGGTTACGGCTTCACCCGCACGTACTTCTGCAGGGTGCGCGGCCGCGGCTCGCCGCCGTAGATGTTGCCCGCGGCGTCCACCGAGACGAACTCGGCGCCGTTGCCGGCGACCTCGCGCGGGTCGCCCCAGACGAACGGAATGAACTCGGTGACCCAGCCGGTCTTCGCGTCGCCGATGCGGATGCCGAGCTCCCAGCCCGGGTTCTGCACGTCGTCCGACTCCGAGTCGGCGACGTAGATGCGGCCGTGGGCGTCGAAGGTGATGCCGCTCGGGCGGCCGAACTGCGTCCACTGCGCGAGGAACTCGCCCTCCTGGTCGAAGATCTGCACGCGGTTGTTCGAGCGGTCGGCGACGAAGACGCGGCCGTCGTTGTCGATGGCGATGGCGTGCAGGGTGCGGAACTCGCCGGGCGCGTAGCCGGTCTGGCCCCACTCCATCAGGTAGTTGCCCTCGGCATCGAACTTCACGACGCGGTTGTTGGTCTCGTTGGCGTGACCGTCGGCCACGAAGATGCTGCCGTCGTCCGCCACCACGACGTCCGCGGGGGAGTTGAAGTGGTCCCTGCCGCCGCCCGCCTCGCCCGGCGTGCCGAGCACCATGAGGACCTCGCCGGTCGGGCTGAACTTGACCACCTGGTGCCCGCGGTTGCCGCCCTCGGGCGTGCGCGCCGCGCCCACCCCGTCGGTCACCCAGACGTTGCCGTCCGGATCGACGTCGATGCCGTGCGGCCAGATGAACATCCCGCCGCCGAAGCTCTCGACCGCCGTGCCGTCGGGCGCGAACTTGATGATCGAGTCGAGATCCGAGTCCAGGCACTCCCACCCGAAGAACTCCGGCCCCGCGTCGCAGCGCAGCACCGCCCAGATGTGCTCGCCGTCGTTGTCGACGGTCGTGTCCCCGACCGCGCCGACGATCCGGCCGTCGGTGAACTGCGCCCAGTCGTCCACCAGGCGGTACGGGTTGGGATAGTTCTGCCCGGCCGCGTCGGCGGCCGCGCCCAGCGCAATTCCGATGACGACCGCCACGGCGATTCCGAAACGATTCCTTCTCGACATGATCTGCACTCCACGAAAAACTGGTTCCGTTGCCTCGTTGCCGCTTCTCGCCGGTTCCTTCCGGTTCCGGTTGCTACTTCTTCTCCTGCGCCCGCTCGCCGCTCAGCGAGTTGGGGACCGCGTAGTTCCCCTCGTGGCAGGCGTACTCGTACTGCAGGTACTCGTTGTCGCGCTTGTAGTTGAAGGTCACCGTCCACGGAGCCGTGTAGGTTTCGGGATCGTCCACCCGCAGCTCGTAGCGCAGCGTGTCGGCGTCGAGCAGGGTGAACCGCTCGACGACGTGGCGCGCCTCTGTCTGCGGCGCGCGCGAGCCGGGGCCGCGCTGGTTGGCGACCGGCTTGAAGTTGCGCGACTCGACGACCAGCGTGTTGCCGTCCCAGTGCGCCCGCGGATCGCCGTTCCACAGCGCGATCCCGCCGTCGACGTGCGCGCCGGCGCCGATCGGGATGATCCTCGAGGTGTGAATCATCTCGCTCAGGATGACGACGTGGTTCGGCGTGTGGAAGAACAGCTTGCCGTTGTTGTACGCCGTCGGCATCATGATGCCGTAGGTGCCGCGCGAGATGCAGCGGTCGCCGGTCTCCATCGTCGAGTACGAGTCGTGCAGGTGTTCCCGGTGCCAGGCGACGCTCTCCCGTGCCTTCGGCGTCAGGGCCGGCACCCTGCCGCCGGCCGGCTCGATCAGCAGGGCCGGCGCGTCGACCCCGGCCGGCTCCTTCCAGAACCAGTCGAACCAGTAGTTGGCGTAGGCGCCCACGCCGCGGCTGTTCTCGTGTCCCTCCCAGGTCACCGCCTTGCGTGAATCCGATCGCGCCTGCACGAGGGCGTCGATGTCTTCCTGCGACACCTCGGCGCCGGCCAGCGCGTCCGGCAGCTCGAGCGGAATGTGGGCCGAGCCGACGTTGTTCCAGGTGCCATTGAGGTCGGGCTGCCCGTCGGCGAGCCGGGGCGGATCCCAGCCGTCCCCGTTCTGGGCGTGGGCGGGCGCCGCGGCGCCGCCGGCCAGGGCGAGCACCAGCGCGGCCAGGGCGAACGAGGCGATGAATCGAGCCATGATGAACCCTCGCTTTCGCGCAGATGATACCGCACGATCCGCCTTGCGCGCCGGCCCGGCGGGGGCTATCGTAGCCGCAAGGATTTCAAGCCAAAGGAAGGTCCCCAGATGCGCAATCGAACTATCGCGGTGTCGTTGTCCGTGCTCGCCGTCGCCGCGTTGCTGCCCGTGGCGGCGCTCGCCCAGACGCAGTCCGACGGCGAGCCTCTGACGCCCTGGGGCGATCCGAATCTCCAGGGCACCTGGTCGTACGCCTCGCTCACGCCGCTGCAGCGGCCGGCCGGCCTCGGCGACCGCGAGCGCTACACCGACGAAGAGGCCGCCGCGCGCAACCTGGAGGTAACCCTCGATCGGGAGCCGCCGCCGGGCAGCGTCGGCTCCTACAACGCCCTCTGGTTCGACCGCGGCCGGGTCAGCCCCGACCTGCGGACGTCGCTCATCACCGACCCGCCGAACGGCCGCCTGCCCGTCACCGCCGAGACGGCCGCGCAGGCCGAGGCCGACCGGGCGTACCGGCAGGAGCATCCGGCCGACTCGTATCTCGACCGGAGCAACTGGGATCGCTGCATCACCTACCACGGCGTGCCGCCGGTGTCGACGGGGTACAACAACACCTACCAGATCGTCCAGACGCCGGACCACGTGGCGATCCGCGTCGAGAACATCCACGACGTGCGCATCATCCCGATCGACGGGCCCGAGCGCCTGACCGACGACATCCGCCAGTGGAACGGCGACTCGCGCGGCCACTGGGAGGGGGACACGCTGGTGGTCGAGACGCGCAACTTCAGCGCGAAGAGCCAGCACCGCTTCCCGTCCTCGCCGAACACCGTCGCGGTGGAGCGCTTCCGGCGCCTTGACGACAACACCCTCGAGCACACGTTCACCATCGACGACTCGACGGTCTACACCCGGCCCTGGACCGGCATGCGGCACATGCCGCGGCTGCCCGACTACATCATCTACGAGTACGCCTGCCACGAGGGCAACTACGCGATGACCAACCTGCTGCGGGCCGAGCGGACCTGGGAGGCGACGGGCCGGCGCTGACCTGCGCGCCGCCGGGACCGCCGGGTCCTCTTCGTCAGTCGCGCCCGCTCGGGTCCGGTGTCAGGGCGGATCTCCCACCGCCCCGACGCCGGGGAAGGGCGTCGTCCGCACCGTGAGGTCGGGCATCGCCGGTGCGGGCGGCTGGCTCGCGGGTCTTCCCGACGTGGCGTCGAGCAGCCGTTGGAGGTCTTCCATCGGCAAGAGGCCCGGTGACGCCGCGGCGCCCGGCCCCGTCGCGTCCGCAGCCGCGGCGCTCCGGGCCGGGGCCTGTGCCGGCGCCCGGGTTCCACCCGGCGCCGTTCGGGTCGCCAGAATCGTCACGCGGTCATAGCGCGAGCTGCCGGGGTTGCCGGCCCGGCGGGGCGCGGCGACGTAGCCTGCCGCGGCGCGGAGGACGAGACGAATCGCCTCGGCCTCCGGGGCGTCCGTCAGGTGCAGCGTGACCCGCTCGCCGCCGATGGGTTCCACACCGACGAAGCGCGTGTCGCCGACTCGAGACCATTCGCCCAGCACGTCGGTCAGCGCGGCATCGGTGGCGACGAGCGTGACGCGGCCGCCGTCGATGCCGAAATGGATCTCGTCGGCGCCGAACAACGGCATGGCGGCGACGCCGGCCCCCACCACGACGGAGATCGCGGCTGTAGTGGCTGCGCGAAATCGGAGGCCTGTCGTCTTGTCCATGGGAGCTCCTCAGTCTTCGGCGACCACGATGCCGATCGACGACGTGTGCCGGCGGCCGTCGGCGTCGAGCACCGTGGCGGTGACGATGTAGCTGCCGTCGTTCCTGTAGACGTGGGCGACCGAGCCCCGTCCGGTCAACGCCCCCATCGACTGCTTTTTCGATCGGTCTCCGAAGTCGATGGCGACGTCGCGGACCGCGGGCGCCCCGGCCGGCGCCGTCACCTCCACGGTGAACGTGACCGGCTGCTCCTCGACCGGCTCGGCCGGGCTGGCGGTGAGGGTGACCGCAATGGCGGGCGCGGGCCGCACCTGCACTCCGATCGACGAAGTGGCCGCGTAGCCGGCGACGTCGGTCGCGGTGACCGTGACCGCATAGGCGCCCGCCGCCGCGTAGGTGTGCGTCGCGGTGGCTTGCGCGGTGGCGCCGAGCTGCAGCACGCGCCCGTCGCCGAAGGCGATGGCGGCGCCGCGGATGGCCCGCGCCGCGTTGCTCAGCGTCACCGCGAACGAGACGGTCTGGCCGGCGGCGGGGCGCGGGGGGGTGGCGGTGATCGAAATCGCGGTGACCGGGTCGATCGTGACCGAGACCGTTCCGCTGAGATCGCCCACCGAGGCGGTCACCTCGGCCGCCGTCGTAGTCGCCAGCTCCGTGCGGGCCTCGCCGGACCGGTCGGTGACAGCGATACCATCGCGCAGGACGCCGGCCGCGGCGGCGAAGGCGACCCTGACGTTCGGCAGCGGATTCTGCGCGCCGTCGAGCACGGTGGCGACCAGTTCGGTCGTCCCCCCGGTCGGGGGCAGGCTGGC
Source organism: Vicinamibacterales bacterium (assembly GCA_965222905.1). Classification (GTDB taxonomy): domain Bacteria; phylum Acidobacteriota; class Vicinamibacteria; order Vicinamibacterales; family UBA8438; genus WTFV01. The sequence continues at coordinate 4,242,429 of OZ244976.1, forward strand.
GGGCCGGGCGGTCAGGTGCACGGCGGCCGCGGCGGCGGCGCCGATGGCGACCCGAACCGGCTCGCTGACGGCGTCGCCCGAATAGGCGACCAGGTCCGCGGCGCCCGACTCCTCGCCGGCGGTGAAGGTGGCGCCGGCCCGCCCGCGCGCCGTGGGCGCTTCTGGGGGATGGACGGCGCCGAGCGTCGTCGAGAACGTGACGACGGTGCCGTCGTGGACCGGTGTGCCGGCCGCCTCGGTGACCGCGGCGGTGATCGTGGTCGAGCCGCCGTTGGGGACGGACGTGTCGGCGACCACCAGGCGCACCGTGGACCGCGTGGGTGCGACCAGGGGTACCGCGTCGCAAGCCAGGGCGGCCGCGGCGGTCGTCAGCATCGACAGCATCAGGGTGATGCGCATGGTGCTAACGGTCCGGCGGTTCGCCCGCCTCCGGTTCCGGCGCCGCGCCGGGGGCGGCCGCGATGCTCGGCGGCGGCCCTGTGATGCCGATGTCGCCCTGCGTGCCGATGTGGATGGGGCTGACGTGCTGCTGGGTCAGCTCGTGCCCGCGCACGATGCGCGGCGTCAGCAGCATCACGATGTCCGTGTTCTGCACCGAGCGGTCGCTGGCCGAGAAGAGCTGCCTGAGCACGGGCAGGCGCATCAGGCCGGCGATGCCCTTGAGCGTCTGCCGGTCCTGCTCGCGCAGCAGCCCGGCGAGCAGGTTCGATTCGCCGTCGCGCAGTCGCAGGCGGGTCTCGACGTGGCGCGTGCCGAAGGTCGGCAGCGACTGGCCCGCAATCAGAATCGACGGTCCCAGCGTGCTGTTCTCGACCTCGAGGTCGAGAATGATCTCGTTCTCGTAGGTCACCCGCGGCGTCATGTTGATGATGACGCCGATCGGCCGGTAGGTGTACGACGTCAGCGGGTTGAACGAGGCGCCCCCCACCGCCAGCGGCGTGAACGCGGTGGTCGGCACCGGAATCTCCTGCCCCAGATTCAGGCTCAGCTCCGTGCCTTCCTGGCCGCGAAGCTGCGGCTGGGCGACCAGCCGGGTGTCGGTGTCCTGCTGGAGGAAGTTGACCACCGCGGTGGGCACGGCCGTGTAGAAGTCGGCGACGCTGACGCCCCGGGTGATCGTGTTCAGGTTGAAGTAGCCGGACGCCGCGCCCTGGGCCGCCGACTCGCCGTCGTCGCCGTTCGCCGCCGCCGGCAGTCCCCCCGGGGCGCTCTCCGGAGAGAAGACCGCGCCGATGGAGTACTGCGACAGGTCGAGGCCGTACTGCTTGGCCCGCTCGCGGTTGACCTCGAGGATTTCCACGTCGATGACGACCTCGGCCCGCGGCGTGTCGTTGGCGGCGATGACCTGCTCGACGATTCCGAGGACCGAGGTGCTCGCCCGCACGGTGAGGCTGTTGGCGGCGGCGTTGGGCGCGAACTGCGGCGGCACAGGCATCTGCGGCGACTGGAGCACGGTGGTGAGCAGCCCCACGAGATCCTCGACGTTGCCATGGGAGATGTAGAACGTGCGGATGGCCTGATCTTCGTAGGCGGCGCGCTTCTGCGGCGTGTCGGGGGCGACGATGATCGTCGTCGGGTTGACCACCTTGTAGAAGGCGCCGTGCGACGACAGCAGATGGTCGAGGGCCTCTTCGAAGGTGACGTCGGCCAGATTCAGTGCGGCGGGCCGGTCCTCGAACTCCTCGTCGTAGGTGACGTTGATGCCGCCGGCATCGCCGAGAAAGTCGAGGATGTCGCGCAGGTTGGTGTCCGTGAACTCGAGCACCAGCAGCTCGTCCGACGCCGGGTTCAGCAGCGGCGGCGCCGCGTCGCGCCGCGCCCGTGCGCGCATCGCCTCGATGGGGGCCGGCGCCCGCGTGGCCTCTATCCGTTCGCGTAGCGCCTGCTGCAGGTTGGCGACCTTGACGCCCGCTTCTCCGTTGGACGCATCGAGGGCATAGGCCTGCCGGTACTCGGCGAGCGCGCCCGACAGGTCTCCGGCCGCCTCGCGCTCGCGGGCCCCGGCCAGATGCGCGCGCGACGCGTTCAGCATCGCGCGTTCGAGCGCGATGCGATACTCCGGCCGGTTGGGCGCGTCGCGCAGCGCCATGCGGTAGTACTCGACCGCGGCGTCCCAGTTGCCGCCCCGCGCGGCAGCGGCGCCGCTGCTAAAGGCGCGGCCGGCCGCGCATCCGGAGACGACTACGACGCACGCCAGCACGACAACGGCCATGCTCCGCCCCCGACCTCCCGCCCACCAACGCGATTCCGCCATCCGTTCGCAGGCTTTCAGGGAGCGCTCGGTCTCAGCACCAGGCGGGTTCGGTCCGCGACGTCCTCGATCTCGACCGCAGCGGCGCCGAGGGCGACGATGCGGTAGCGCCCCAGGACCACGTCGTTCACCCCGCCGTGGTGGACGCCGTCGCCGTCGGCCAGGACCGCCACGCGGCGGTTGCGGCCCCGCACCTCGACGATGCCGATGAAGCGGAGGGGCGCGGCGCTCGGAAGCGCCGGGGGGGCGGCGAGCGGTGCAGACGCTCCGGGAGAGTTCAACAGTTGCGCGATAGCCGCCGGGACGGCTCCGGATGCGCCTGCCGCCGCCAGGTCGCGGCCGGCGTCGTCCGCCGGGCCGAACCGAAACGGGTTGCGCCGTTCTTCGACGGCGGGCGGCGTGTAGCCGAGCAGGGCTTCGAGTGACACGTCGATAGAGACCATTTCTTCAGCGTGAGCGAGCGTGACCGGCGCGCCGTTCGTCCGAGGGGTTTCCGCGGGGGAATCGCCGGCCGAAACGAGACAGATGGAGGCCGGCGGCCTCCCAGCGAGGTATCACAAATGCGACGACTGACGAATACGAAGTCGATTCTCGCAGTGATGATGGTGGCTCTGGCGTCGACGGTCATGGTGCTTCCGGCCCTGGCGCAGACCAAGCCGTTGATCGCGAGCGCGCAGGTGAGTGCGGACCAGACGACGCTGACGGTCACCGGCCTGAACTTCCTGCCTCCTCCCCCGGCGATCCCGCTCCCGGGGACCACCGCGGTGCCGCCAACCATCAGCCTTGCGCTGACGCAGATGACGGTGACGGCCGCGTCGGCGACGTCCGTAACGGCCACGCTGCCCGGGTCCCTGGCGGCGGGCACGTATCTGCTGGGACTCGTGCGCAGCGACCAGGAGGTCGCGGTCTTCCATCTGACGGTCGGCGCGATCGGTCCGGCGGGTCCGGCCGGCTCGCCGGGGCCGGCGGGGGGCGCGGGCGCGGACGGCGCTCCGGGGCCGGCCGGCCCGGTCGGTCCGGCCGGTCCCGCCGTGTCGATGACGACCGGCGCACGGAACACGCCGTTCGGCGAGAGCGCCCTGTCGAGCCTGACGACCGGCGAGCGCAACAGCGCGTTCGGCCACGAGGCGCTCACGAGCCTGACGACCGGCTCGCGCAACCTCGCCATCGGCTACAACGCGCTCACGAGCCTCACGACCGGGGGCGATGACGCGGAGGCAGACCGCAACACGGCGCTCGGCTACCGCACCCTCGAATCGCTGACGGCGGGCGAGGACAACGTGGCCCTCGGCGCGCGGGCCATGACCGACCTGACCGACGGTGACGAGAACACCGCCGTCGGCTACCGCACGCTGGTCAACCTGGGGACGGGCAGTGACAACGTCGCGGTCGGCTCCCGGTCGTTGACCGAATTGACCGCGGGCGACCAGAACACGAGTGTCGGCCACGGCGCGCTGCTGGCCAACACCGGCGGCACGAACAACATCGCACTTGGATATCAGGCGGGCAACGTCAACACGACCGGCAGCAACAACATCTACATCGGGCATGCCGGCGCGGCGGCCGACGAGTCCGGCCGCATCCGGATAGGGACGGCGGCGACCCACACGGAGACGCATCTGGCGGGCACCGTGCACGCCACGGCCTTCGTCGGCGACGGGTCTGCGCTGACCAACCTGCCCTCCCAGGGCGAACAGGGTCTTCCGGGACCGCAAGGCCCTGCCGGGCCCGCTGGCCTCGTCGGGCCGGTCGGGCCGGTCGGGCTGGCGGGTCCGGTCGGGCCTGCTGGGCCGCAGGGCCCGGCCGGGCCGGCGGGTTCGATCATCGATGTCGCCGGAGGAACGGCGACCGGTCAGGTCGGCGCCGACTGGCCGGCCGAATCGTGGAGGTCGACGGGTTTGTCAGCCTCCATCACCGTAGGCTCCGGCAACGACGTGCTGGTGTTCGTCGCGCAGCAGGCGACCTGTACGGGCACCGGAGAGCCGCGTACCGACATGGGCACCTGCGGCGCCGTATTGCGACGAACCGTCAACGGCACGACGAGTGACGTAGTCGACATCTGGGAATCGGTCGACCCATTGGGTGGCGGGTGGATGGGTACGCACTATCTGGATACAGCGCCCGGCTCGGGGTCGATTACGTATGAGGTCTTCGCCTCGCGTAGCGTAGACGCTCGAATGGAAATCCGTGACGATGGGAACGATGCCGCAATCACGCTCATGGAGATTGCGCGTTGATCGGGGTTGCCGTCAATGTGAGTTCGGCCCTCGACGCCACGCTGGATCGCGCCATTCGACCCGTTGGGCGCAGCAACAAATGGCAACAACCAGGGACGAAGGCCCGCGGCCTTCGAGAGGAGGAATGACGTTGCAGATTCGGATACGAGTGATGCTGCCCGTCGTGCTGGTGGCGTTGACGGTCGCGGCGATGCCGGCGGCGGCCCAGTTCGCCCCGATGATCACGAGCGCGCAGGTGAGTACGGACCAGACCACGGTGACGATCGCCGGTGTGAACTTCGGGGCTGCACGGGCGACGGCGAGCCTCGCGTCGGTGGCGTTGTTCGTGACGGCGTGGTCCGCCACGTCCGTCACCGCGACGTTGCCGAGGCCGCTGGCGGCGGCCTCGTATCTGCTGGGCATCCACCGGACCGACGGGGAGGTTGCCGTCTTCTATCTGACGGTCGGCGCGGTGGGGCTGGAAGGCCCGGCGGGGGTGACGGGCCCGGCGGGGGCGTCCGGAGATGACGGCCCCGCGGGTCCGGCAGGTCCGGCAGGTCCGGCAGGTCCGGCAGGTCCGGCGGTGTCGATGACCACGGGCGCGGAGAACACACCGTTCGGCGAGAACGCGTTGACGAGCCTGACGACCGGGGAGCGCAACGCCGCGTTCGGATACGACGCGCTGGCGAGCCTGACCACCGGCACGCGCAACGTCGCGGTGGGCTACGAGGCGCTGACGAGTCTGACGACCGGGGGGAGCGACACCCGCGCGGACCGGAACACGGCTGTCGGCTACCGCACCCTGGAATCGCTGACGGCGGGCGAGGACAACGTGGCCCTCGGCGGCCGGGCCCTGGGCGCCCTGACCGACGGCGACGAGAACACCTCACTCGGCTACCGCACGCTGGTCAGGCTGGGAACGGGCAACTACAACGTCGCGGTCGGTTCCCGGTCGCTGACCGCGCTGACCGCCGGCAGCCGGAACACGAGCGTCGGCTACGGCGCGCTGATCGCCAACACCGGCGGCACGAACAACGTCGCCCTCGGCTACGAGGCCGGCAACGTCAACACGACCGGCAGCAACAACATCTACATCGGCCATGCGGGCGCGGCGGCCGACGAGTCCGGCACGGTCCGGATCGGGACGCCGGCGACCCACACCGAGACGCACCTGTCGGGCACGGTGCACGCCACCGCCTTCGTCGGCGACGGCTCGGGGCTCACGAATCTCGACATGACGGCGAACACCGGGGTGCTCGACGTCGCGAGGATCCCCGATCTGGATGCGTCGAAGATCACCAGCGGGGTGCTCGACGCGGCCCGCATTCCGGAGCTCGACGCGGCCAGGGTCGCCAGCGGCGTGTTCGATCCGGCCCGGATCCCGGTGCTGGCCCCGGCCAGCGTCCCCGTCATGGCGATCCCGCTGTTCGGGTCGGCGGACTTCGGCCGCAACGACCTGGAGTACCCGGCGGGGACCGACCACGCCAGTCTCGTGCCGGGCAGCGCCATGGCGCCGGTCGATGCAGGAATGTGGCGCCTGCAGGCGATGGTCGCCGGCGAGGCGGGGACGGTCACGGTGGGGCTGGTGCGGCTCGACGCCGATTCGGCGACGCCCCCCGTGGACCCGCTCCTGGACCCCCCGCCCCCGGCCGCCACGACGCCGGTCGCCACGCTGACCACCATGAGCACGACCCCCGTGCTGGTCGCGAGCGACGCCTTCACGGTGTCGGCGAGCGGGACCTACGGACTGAAGATGAAGACGGACGGCGCCTCGTACGGCCGCGTCTGGGGCGCCTGGCTGCAGCGTATCGCCGACGGCGGACAGGAGTAGAGGAACCGATGCAACGACTGCACAAGTGGATCAAGTGGGGATTGATGCTGTTCGTGTTGCCGCCGCTGTGCGGCTTCTGGTGGTGGCTGGGGCAGGGCGTCTCGGCCCAGGGGGTGCAGTTTCTGTCGCAGACGGTGCGCGTGCGGGCCTCACCCCCGTACAACCTGACCTTCCCCGCCGCGGCGGGGGAAGGTGTCGTGCAGAGTGATGCGACCGGGGCGCTGTCGACCTCGTGGGACGGCTCGAGCCTGACGTCGCTGAACGCGTCGAACCTGTCGAGCGGCACGGTGGCGGCCGAGCGGTTGGGCGGCGGCACGGCCAGCGACGCGACGTTCCTGCGCGGCGACGCCACCTGGGCGACGCCGGCGGACACGGTCACCGGCGGCGGCATTCCCAGCGGCGCGGTGATCTTCGTCACCACCGCGAGTTGCCCGACCGGATTCAGCGAGTACGCCGCCGCGCGCGGGCGCTACCTGGTGGGTCTGGCGGCCGGCGGGACGAGCGGGGACACGGTGGGCGCCGCGCTGACCGCGGCGGAGAACCGCGCCACCGGCGGTCACAACCACGGCTTCACCGGCGCCGCGCACAGCCACGGCTTCACCGGCGCCAGCCACGGCCACGGCTTCACCGGCAGCTCGCATTCGCACGGGTTGTCTTCGACGAGCCACACGCACAGCTTCTCGGACAGCGACTCGCACGACCACGACTTCAGCGGCAGCTCGCACTCGCACGGGTTGTCGTCGACGGCCCATACGCACAGCTTCGCCGATAGCGACACCCATTCTCACGGGACGGGGGTAAACAGCCAGCATACCCATGCGTATGCCGACCGCTCGATTGATCTCAATTTCCAGACCTATCTAGTCGAGAATGGCGACGATGACCGGGTAGTTTTCAGGACGCTCTCCGACCTCAATACCAACAGGACATCTGCCGGCCAGAGCAGGGGGACGACGGTGACGGTGAGGAACGCTACAGTCAACATCAGTGGCACGACCGGCAGCAGCAGTGTCGGCGACAGCACGAACCGCGCCTCCGCCGGCGGCTCAGTGGACAACGCCAGCGTGTCCATTTCCGGCCGGACGGGCAGCAGCAGCGTCGGCAGCAGTACGAACAGCGCCTCTGCCGATGGTACGGTGGCGGCGGCCACGGTCAGCGGCACCATCGCCGACGCGACCGGAGGCGGCGCGGTGGGAACGACGGGAGCCAGCGGCACGAACGCGCCCTACGTGCAACTGCTCGCCTGCCAGCGATCGTAACCGCTCCCTGCGCTGCGCGGCCGCGGCCGGCGGGAGGCGCAAGGTGCCGGGGTGGTGGAGGTGCGGTATCGGGCAGCGTCAAGGCAACGCCCCCGCTTGCGCGCCGGTCGACCAATGGTATTGTAGTTGCCGGAATCGAGCCGGAGATATCCGAGATGCGCAATGGGATCTGCGGGAAGTCGGTCGTGGTCGTCGTCGCAGTCGCCGCCTTCCTGCTGGCCGCGTTTTCGGCTCCCGGGGCGGCGAGTCAGGCGGCGGCCGCCGGGGTGTGTCTGGAGGCGCAGCGGTGCCTGGATCTGCTGCAGGACGGCATCGCCCTGATCGAATCCGGCCGATGGGAAACGGCTTCCGTCGTGCTGAAGGAGGCCGCCGCCGGACTGGAGGGGCGCCGGTCGCACGAGCGTGACCTGGCGCTGGCATACGTCTATCTGGGGGTGGCGCGCCTGCAGGTCGCCGACGCCGACGAGACCCGTCAGTGGTTCGCGGAAGCGCAGATGCGGGATCCGACGCTGTGGCTGGACCCGGGGGAGTTTCCGGGGGACGTTCTGGATCTGTGGGACGAGGCGCGCGACCTGGGGATGCTCTTCGTCGACACGGAACCCTCCGGGGCGGAGGTGTCGGTCGACGGGATGGTGCGGGGCCGCTCGCCGGTCGGCGTGCCGGGCTTGAAGCCTGGGGCGTATCGGGTGGCGCTGTCGCATGACGGCTACGCCGGGGTCAGTCGAGTGCTGACGGTGGCCGCCGGGCGGACCGAGCGCCTCTTCTTCTCTCTGCTTCCGGCGCCGGGCGCGGTAGAGGCGCGGACTCGGGCGGCAGCGCCTCTGACGGGCATACCGGACGGAGTCTCGCCGACCGGTCCGTCGTTCGGCGGCGCGGTACTGGAACAGGCGCCGGTGAACGTGTTTCCCATTCCGGATCGGTTCCCGGCCGGTACGACAAAGAAGAGCGGCCGTTCGTGGTGGCGAACGCTGGCCGGGCTGTTGGGGGTCGCCGGGGGCGTGGCGATGATGATCGAGACGGCCGAATGCAGGTCCGGTGGCGGCAACCTCAAGAGGGATCGCTATGGCGGGCTCAACGACGGCATCCTGGTCGAGACCCTGGGCGGCGTCCTCGGAACCAGCGCACCCGGCTTGTTGCGGCGCTGCAAGTTGTCGTACGACTGGCGTTTGGAATTCCCGGACCTCAACGCGGGGGTTCGAGGGGAGGTACATGACCACCAGTTGGTGAAATCCGGTGCTTACGATCCGTTGGTGGATATCTCCACTCAGGAAGGCATCATTCCCGGGATCGACTTCTCCAGAGGCGGATGGCGCCACTCGAACGAGTTGCCACCGCCAGGGGTGGCTGAGGGGATACTGCTGGATCCGTCGTTCAGCGAGCGAGTGAATCAGGCGCTGATGGAATCCGTCGGCAAGGGGGCAGGATCGAGGTATCGCGTGCCGAAGGAGTACCTCGTCGCCGGCGGGGCCATGGTGGCGGCCGGCGTGTTGCTCTCGACGCTCTGGGCGGACGTGACGGTCGTCGAGGATCTCGCGGTGAGCGTCACGCCGACCGGCGGCGTGCTGGCGTCGCGATCTTTCGGCTGGTAACCGTGCCTTACATTATGTCGGCTTCGGTCCTGCTTGCGCGTGATCGTCACCCCCGCTGCCGGCCAGACACCCGTTTCGTCCTCACAAGCGGCTTCAATCGTGCCTGCCCGTTGATTCGCAAGGGACTATCGTAGCGGCATGCCCTCGGCGCGCGGGCGCTGGGCGAACTGACCGGTTCCCGGTCGCTGACTGCATTAGCCGCCGGCAGCCGGAACACGAGCGTCGGCTACGGCGCGCTGATCGCCAACACCGGCGGCACGAACAACGTCGCCCTCGGCTACGAGGCCGGCAACGTCAACACGACCGGCAGCAACAACATCTACATCGGGCATGCAGGCGCGGCGGCCGACGAGTCCGGCACGGTCCGGATCGGGAGGGCGGTGTTCCATACGGAAACGCATCTGGGGGCACGGTGCACGCCACCGCCTTCGTCGGCGACGGGTCGCGGCTGACGAATCTCGACATGGCGGCGAACACCGGGGTGCTCGATGTCGCGAGGATCCCGGAGTTGGATGCGTCGAAGATCACCAGCGGGGTGCTCGACGCGGCCCGCGTTCCGGAGCTCGACGCGGGTAAGGTCGCCAGCGGGGTGTTCGACCCGGCCCGGATCCCGGTGCTGGCCCCCGCCAGCGTCCCCGTCATGGCGATTCCGCTGTTCGGGTCGGCGGACTTCGGCCGCAACGACCTGGAGTATCCGGCGGGCGTCGACCACGCCAGTCTCGTTCCGGGCAGCGCCATGGCGCCCGTGGACGCGGGCACGTGGCGCCTGCAGGCGATGGTCGCCGGCGAGGCGGGGACGGTCACGGTGGGGCTGGTGCGGCTCGACGCCGATTCGGCGACGCCCCCCTTGCATCCGCTCCTGGACCCCCCCGGCATCCTGTGCCTCCCACTGGCAGACGCCGCCTTCCTGCTGGCCGCGTTTTCGGCTCCCGGGGCGGCGAGTCAGGCGGCGGCCGCCGGGGTGTGTCCGGAGGCGCAGCGGTGCCTGGATCTGCTGCAGGACGGCATCGCCCTGATCGAAGCCGGCCGATGGGAAACGGCTTCCGTCGTGCTGAAGGAGGCCGCCGCCGGACTGGAGGGGCGGCGGTCCCACGAGCGCGACCTGGCGCTGGCATACGTCTATCTGGGGGTGGCGCGCCTGCAGGTCGCCGACGCCGACGAAACCCGTCAGTGGTTCGCCGAAGCGCAGATGCGGGATCCGACGTTGCGGCTGGACCCGGGGGAGTTTCCGGGGGACGTGCTGGAGATCTGGGCCGATGCGCGCGATCTGGGGATGCTCTTCGTCGACACGGATCCCTCCGGGGCGGAGGTGTCGGTCGACGGGGTGGTGCGGGGCCGCTCGCCGATCGGCTTGGCGGGACTGCAGCCCGGGGAATATCGGGTGACGCTGGCGCATGACGGCTACGCCGGAGTCAGTCGGGTACTGGGGGTGGCCGCCGGTCGGACCGAGCGCCTGTTCGTCCCGTTGCTTCCGGCACTGGGTGCGGTAGAGGCGCGGCGACCGGGGGTGGCGTCCCTGACGGGCGTACCGGACGGTATCTCGGCGACGGCAGGTCTGTCTTTCGGCGAGGCGGCAGTGGAACAGGCGCCTGCGAACCTGTTGCCGATCCCGGATCGGTTCCCGGCCGGTACGACGAAGAAGAGCGGCCGGTCGTGGTGGCGGACGCTGGCCGGGCTGGCCGGCGTGGCGACGATGGTCGAGACGGCCAAATGCAGGCCCCGTGGCGGGAACCTCAATAGGGATCGTTATGGGTTCACGCTCGGTAACCTGGTCGAGACTTTCGGCGGTACCCTCGGAACCAACCCGAACGGCACGTTGATACCGTGCAAGCTCGAGTACTTGTGGCGTCTGGAAATCCCGGACCTCGACGTAGGATTCCAAGGGTTTGCAGACCACAGATTGATGGAATCCGGCGCTTACGATCCGTTTTCGGATCCTTCGTTCAGCACTTAGGACACTGCGCTAAACTAGTTTGCCACCTGTTGGTTTTCTGGTCATACTGGAGGCATGAAGCGAGACATCGAGCTGGAAGCGACCCTTGTTGCGAAGTATGCGGCGGTCGGGCCCGTGTTGGACGAGCGCAGTCGCCGCCGGTGGGCGGCGGCCGAGTCGCTCGCCATCGGCTACGGCGGCGACGCGGTGGTTTCGTCGGCCACCGGTCTGGCTCGGGAGACGATTCGCAAGGGACGCCGGGAGATTTCCCGCGACGAGGCGCCGACGGACCGCATCCGACGCCCTGGAGGCGGAAGGCCTCGCATCCAGCAGGATCAACCCGGCATCCAGGCCGCGCTCGAAGCCTTGGTGGATCCGCTGACGCGCGGAGACCCGACCTCGCCGCTGCGCTGGACGTGCAAGAGTCGCGCAAAGCTGGCGGCGGCGCTGAACGAGCAGGGGTGGCGGGTGAGTTCGACCACTGTGGGCCGGCTGCTGCACCGCCTGGGCTACCGGCTGCAATCGCCGCGCAAGCGGCAGGAAGGCGCCACGCATCCGGACCGCAACGCGCAGTTCGAGCACATCAACCAGACCGCGGACGAGCATCTGGCCGCCGGCCAGCCGGTGGTCTCGGTCGACACGAAGAAGAAGGAGCTGGTCGGGAACTTCAAGAACGGCGGGCGGGAATGGCAGCCGAAGGGCACGCCGCCGGCGGTGCTGGTCCATGATTTCCCGACCGACGCCGAGGGCAAGGCGATTCCGTACGGCGTCTACGACATGGCGCGCAACGAAGCCTGGGTGAGCGTGGGCTGGGACCACGACACACCGGCGTTCGCGGTGGCGTCGATTCGACACTGGTGGCATCAGATGGGTTGCGGCGCCTACCCCGAGGCCACGACCCTGTTCATCACGGCCGATGCGGGCGGGAGCAACGGGTATCGGTTGCGCGCCTGGAAGCATGAGCTTCAACAGTTGGCCGACGAGACCGGACTGACCATCGAGGTGAGTCATTTTCCACCCGGCACCAGCAAGTGGAACAAGATCGAGCACCGGCTCTTCTGTCACATCACGGCGAACTGGCGCGGCACCCCGCTGACGACGTACGAGACCATCGTCGACCGCATCGGGAACGTCCGGACAGCCACCGGGCTCCGGGTCCGGGCCGAACTCGACGCCGGGGAATATCCCACAGGCGTTACGGTGACCAAGGAACAGATGGACGCACTCGCGCTGGTCCCCGATGCGTTTCACGGGGAATGGAATTACAAACTGTTACCCCGATCAAGTTGAAGACTTTATATCGATCACTGTCCTTACGGTCAACTCTATCCCCACGGTTTCAACTTCCGCGAATGGACAACAGGGCAAGCACCAGAGGCGGCTGAGAAGATACTGCGGGATCCGTCGTTCAGCGAGCGAGTGAATCAGGCGCTCCTGGAATCCATCGGCAGGGGGGCAGGAGCCAAGTATCGCGTTCCCAAGAAATACCTTGTCGCAGGTGGGGCCGTTGTGGCGGCTGGAGCGCTGCTGGCGACGATCTGGTCGGACGTGACGGTCGTCGAGGACTTGGCGGTGAGTATGACCCCGAGCGGCGGCGTACTGGCGTCGCGGTCTTTCGGCTGGTAGTCGTACCCTCGTATCGGCTCCGGTCCTGCCCGTCCTCGCAAATCGGCTTCGGTCCTGCCTGCCCGTTGATCCGTCGGGTCTATCGTAGCCGTGCCTTTGGCGGCCGGGCGCTGGGCGACCTGACCGACGGCGACGAGAACACCTCACTCGGCTACCGCGCGCTGGTCAGGCTGGGAACGGGCAGCTACAACGTCGCCGTCGGTTCCCGCTCGCTGACCGCGCTGACCGCCGGCAGCCGGAACACGAGCGTCGGCTACGGCGCGCTGATCGCCAACACCGGCGGCACGAACAACGTCGCCCTCGGCTACGAGGCCGGCAACGTCAACACGACCGGCAGCAACAACATCTACATCGGCCATGCGGGCGCGGCGGCCGACGAGTCCGGCACGGTCCGGATCGGGACGCCGGCGACCCACACCGAGACGCACCTGTCGGGCACGGTGCACGCCACCGCCTTCGTCGGCGACGGGTCGGGGCTGACGAATCTCGACGTGGCGGCGAACACCGGGGTGCTCGACGTCGCGAGGATCCCCGATCTGGATGCTTCGAAGATCACCAGCGGGGTGTTCGACGCGGCCCGCATTCCGGAGCTCGACGCGGGCAGGGTCGCCAGCGGCGTGTTCGATCCGGCCCGGATCCCGGTGCTGGCCCCGGCCAGCGTCCCCGTCATGGCGATCCCGCTGTTCGGGTCGGCGGACTTCGGCCGCAACGACTTGGACTATCCGGCGGGTACCGACCACGCCAGTCTCGTGCCGGGCAGCACCATGGCGCCGGTCGATGCAGGAATGTGGCGCCTGCAGGCGATGGTCGCCGGCGAGGCGGGGACGGTCACGGTGGGGCTGGTGCGGCTCGACGCCGATTCGGCGACGCCCCCCGTGGACCCGCTCCTGGACCCCCCGCCCCCGGCCGCCACGACGCCGGTCGCCACGCTGACCACCATGAGCACGACCCCCGTGCTGGTCGCGAGCGACGCCTTCACGGTGTCGGCGAGCGGGACCTACAGACTGAAGATGAAGACCGACGGCGCCTCGTACGGCCGCGTCTGGGGCGCCTGGCTGCAGCGTATCGCCGACGGCGGACAGGAGTAGAGGAACCGATGCAACGACTGCACAAGTGGATCAAGTGGGGATTGATGCTGTTCGTGTTGCCGCCGCTGTGCGGCTTCTGGTGGTGGCTGGGGCAGGGCGTCTCGGCCCAGGGGGTGCAGTTTCTGTCGCAGACGGTGCGCGTGCGGGCCTCACCCCCGTACAACCTGACCTTCCCCGCCGCGGCGGGGGAAGGTGTCGTGCAGAGTGATGCGACCGGGGCGCTGTCGACCTCGTGGGACGGCTCGAGCCTGACGTCGCTGAACGCGTCGAACCTGTCGAGCGGCACGGTGGCGGCCGAGCGGCTGGGCGGCGGCACGGCCAGCGCCACGACGTTCCTGCGCGGCGACGCCACCTGGGCGACGCCGACCGACACGGTCACGAACGGCGGCATCCCGAGTGGCGCGGTGATCTTCGTCACCACCGCGAGTTGCCCGACCGGCTTCAGCGAGTACGCCGCCGCGGCCGGGCGCTACCTGGTGGGTCTGGCGGCCGACGGGACGAGCGGGGACACGGTGGGCGCCGCGCTGACCGCGGCGGAGAACCGCGCCACCGGCGGTCACAACCACGGCTTCACCGGCGCCGCGCACAGCCACGGCTTCACCGGCGCCAGCCACGGCCACGGCTTCACCGGCAGCTCGCATTCGCACGGGTTGTCTTCGACGAGCCACACGCACAGCTTCTCGGACAGCGACTCGCACGACCACGGCTTCAGCGGCAGCTCGCACTCGCACGGGTTGTCGTCGACGGCCCATACGCACAGCTTCGCCGATAGCGACACCCATTCTCACGGGACGGGGGTAAACAGCCAGCATACCCATGCGTACAGCGACGAACGCCGTGAAAATGGAAGCAGGATTCAGGTTGACGACGGTAATGATGGTTGGGCGCTGGTGTACGAACCCAACCTGGTGAACAGAAACCCTACCAGTGCCGGCCAGAGCAGAAATACGACGGTGACGGTGGGCAACGCGACCGTCAACATCAGCGGCACCACCGGCAGCAGCAGCGCCGGCAGCCGCACGAACGGCGCCTCCGCTGGCGGCTCGGTGGACAACGCCACCGTGTCGATCTCCGGTACCACCGGCAGCAGCAGCGCCGGCGGCAGCAGGACGAACAGCGCCTCCCCCGGCGGTACGGTGGCGGCGGTCACGGCCGGCGGCACGATTGCCGACGCGACGGCGGGCGGCGCGGTGGGAACGACGGGCGCCAGCGGCACGAACGCGCCCTACGTGCAACTGCTTGCCTGCCAGCGGTCGTGACCGCTCCGTGCGCTGTGCGGCGTCCACCCGTGGGAGGCGCAGGATGCCGAGGGGTGCCGGGGGGGTGCCGGTGGACGGCGGGGTATCGAGCCGATAACCGGTGAAGGTCCCGCTTGCGCGCCGGTCCGCCCGTGGCTATCGTAGTGACGAAATCCGGAGGTACCCGAGATGCGCAATGGAGCCTTCGTGAAGTCGATCGTGCTCGCCGCTGCGGCCGCCGCCATCTCGCTGGCCGCGCTTCCGGCTCCAGGGGCGGCGCGTCAGGCTGCGGACGCGGGGATGTGTCCGGAAGCGCGGCGATGCCTGGAGTTGCTGCAGGACGGCATCGCCCTCATCGGAGCCGGCCGGTGGGCAGCGGCTTCCGTCCTGTTGAAGGAGGCCGCCGCCGGCCTGGAGGGGCAGCCGTTCCACGCGGGCGATCTGGCGCTGGCGTACGTGTATCTGGGGGTGGCGCGCCTGCAGGTGGCCGACGCCGACGAGACGGTGCAGTGGTTCGCCGAGGCACAGATGCGGGACCCGACGTTGCAGTTGGATCCGGCGGAGTTCCCGCGGGACGTGCTGGAGCTGTGGGCCGAGGCGCGGAATCTGGGCATGCTGCTCGTCGACAGCGAGCCCTCCGGGGCGGAGGTGTCGATCGACGAGGTGGTGCGGGGCCGTTCCCCGGTTGGCGTGGCGGGACTGCGGCCGGGGGAGTATCGGGTGACGCTGGCGCATGCCGGCTATGCGGGCGTCAGTCGCGTGCTGTCGGTGGCCGCCGGGCGGACCCAGCACCTGTTCGTCCCGATGGTTCCGACGCCGGGCGCGGCAGACACACGGACTCGGAGGGCAGCGCCGCTTACGGGCATCCCGGACGGCGTATCGACGGCGGGCCTGTCTTTCGGCGACGCGGCAGTGGAGCAGGCGCCGGTGAACGTGTTGCCGATCCCGGCTCGGTTCCCGGCCGGTACGACAAAGAAGAGCGGCCGGTCGTTGTGGCGGACGTTGGCCGGCATTCTGGGTGTAGCCGGGGGCGTGGCGATGATGGTCGAGACGGCCGTGTGCAGGCCCCGTGGCGGAAACCTCGAAGGTAATCTCGGCATCCCGGTCGAGACTATGGGCGGCATCCTTACAACGTATGCTCAAGGCAGGTTGAGTCGGTGTACGTTGAAGTTTGATTGGGAATTGGAAGTCCCGGGCGACACTGGTTCGAAGGTTCGGGGGCACGTTCTTGACTATGAGAGAGTGCGGTCCGGCGCATACGATCCGACTCTCCATTACGAGGGGCTGATTTCTTCCGCTCAGGAACTATGGTTTTTGGGGAACCTGACGGCGGCCCAGAAGCTGGTGCTGGAGCCCGCGTTCAGGGAGCGGGTGAATCAGGCGCTGCTGCAATCGGTTGGTGACGCGGGGGCCAGGCATCGGGTTCCGAAGGAGTACCTCGTCGCGGGCGGGGCGATGATAGCGGCCGGGACGCTTCTGGCGACACTCTGGTCGCACGTGACGGTCGTCGATGACTTGGCGGTGAGTGTGACGCCGACCGGCGGCGTGCTGGCGTCCCGCTCTTTCGGCTGGTAGTCGTCGGGCGTAACGACCTGGAGTATCCGGCGGGAACCGACCACGCCAGTCTCGTTCCGGGCAGCGTCGTGGCGCCGATCGACGCGGGTACGTGGCGCCTGCAGGCGATGGTCGCCACCGAGGGGGGACGGTCACGGTGGGGTTGATGCGGCTCGACGCCGAGTCGGCGACGCTGCCCTCGATCCCCAGTCTCCGGACCCGCCGCCCGCGGCCGCCACGACGCCGGTCGCCACGCTGACCACGGCGAGCACGACGCCCGTGCTGGTCGCGAGCACCGATTTCACGGTGTCCGAGAGCGGCATCTACGGACTGAAGATGAAGACGGACGGCGCCTCGTACGGTCGCGTCTGGGGCGCCTGGCTGCAGCGTATCGCCGACGGCGCGGAGGAGTAGAGGAACGATGCAACGCATGTACAAGTGGATCAAGTGGGGATGCTGTTCGTGTTGCCGCCGCTGCGCGGCTTCTGGTGGTCGCTGGGCCAGGGCGTCTCGGCCCAGGGGGTGCAGTTCCTGTCGCGGACGGTGCGCGTGCGGGCCACGCCCTCGTACAACCTGACCTTCCCGGCCGCGGCGGCCGAAGGGGTGGTGCAGAGCGATGCGGACGGGGCGCGCCCCACGTGCAACTGCTCGCCTGCCAGCGGTCGTGACCGCTCACTGCGCTTGCGCGCCGGTCCGCCGATGGCTATCGTAGTCGCCGGAATCGAGCCGGGGATATCCGAGATGCGCAATGGAACCTTCGGGAAGTCGCTCGTGGCCGTCGCAGCAGTCGCCGCCATCCTGCTGGCCGGGGTTCCGGCGCGCGGGGCGGCGGGTCAGGCGGTGTCCGCCGGGGTGTGTCCGGAGGCGCAGCGGTGCCTGGATCTGCTGCAGGACGGCATCGCCCTGATCGAGGGCGGCCGGTGGGATGCGGCTTCCGTCTTGCTTGGGGAGGTCGCCGCGGGCCTGGATGGGCGGCCGTCGCACGTGCGCGACTTGGCGCTGGCGTACGTGTACCTGGGGGTGGCGCGCCTGCAGGTCGCCGACGCGGACGAGACCCGTCAGTGGTTCGCGGAATCGCAGATGCGGGATCCGAACGTTGCAGTTGGCTCCGGCGGAGTTTCCGGGAGACGTGCTGGAACTCTGGGCGGAGGCGCGCGACCTGGGGATGCTCTTCGTCGACACGGAGCCCTCCGGGGCGGAGGTGTCGGTAGACGGGAAGGTGCAGGGCCCGCTCGCCGGTCGGCGTGGCGGGCTTGAAGCCTGGGGCGTATCGGGTGGCGCTGTCGCATGACGGCTACGCCGGGGTCAGTCGAGTGCTGACGGTGGCCGCCGGGCGGACCGAGCGCCTCTTCTTCTCTCTGCTTCCGGCGCCGGGCGCGGTAGAGGCGCGGACTCGGGCGGCAGCGCCTCTGACGGGCATACCGGACGGCGTCTCGCCGACCGGTCCGTCGTTCGGCGGCGCGGCGGTTGAACAGGCGCCGGTGAACATGTTTCCCATTCCGGATCGGTTCCCGGCCGGTACGACGAAGAAGAGCGGGCGGTCGTGGTGGCGGACGCTGGCCGGGTTGCTGGGCGTAGCCGGGGGTGTGGCGCTGATCGTCGAGGGCGCTCAGCGCCGCGGCGGCGGGAAAAAAACCACGGGTCGGCTGGGCTACGGCGAGACAAGGGAGATGAGGACTAGGTAGGTACCTGGGCAGGCAGGTCGAGATTCTCGGAGGCCGCCTCGATACCCTGAATTTTCGTGCCGCGGATGTGTTTGCCTGCGAAGGACTGAGTTACCAATGGTACTGGGAGAGGCCAGACGGAATGGGGGTCTGGGGGGATGTGTGGGACCATGCAGCGGTGGAATCCGTCACTTACAATCCGTGGACGGAAGGACGGCTATCGACGGGCGGGCCAGTGGCGCGGCAAATGAGACAGCATCCGTCCTCCGCCCAGCTACTGCGTCAAGCCCTGGTGCAGTCGGTTGGCGATATAGGTGTCGACTATCGCGTTCCCCCCGAGTGGCTTGTCCCGGGCGTGGCCCTGGTGGCGGTCGGGGCGCTGTTTACTACGTTGTGGTCGCACGTGACGGTCGTCGAGGATGTCGCAGTGAGTATGACCCCGAGCGGCG
This sequence comes from Vicinamibacterales bacterium, assembly GCA_965222905.1. Taxonomy (GTDB): domain Bacteria; phylum Acidobacteriota; class Vicinamibacteria; order Vicinamibacterales; family UBA8438; genus WTFV01. Next base: position 4,261,127 of record OZ244976.1, read on the forward strand.
GCGTGCTGGCGTCGCGGTCTTTCGGTTGGTAGCAGTGTCTCCTACCGGCTTCGGTCCTGTTTGCCCGTTGATCCTCACTCCGACTGCCGCCGGCCTGGCACCCGTTTCGTCCTCACAATCGGCTCCCGGTCCTGCCTGCCCGTTGATCCGCCAGGGGCTGTCGTAGCCGTGCCCTCGGCGCGCGAGCCCTGGGCGACCTGACCGACGGGGACCGAGAATACCGCGCTCGGCTACCGCGCGCTGGTCAGGCTGGGAACGGGCAACTACAACGTCGGGGTGGGTTCCCGGTCGCTGACCGCGCTGACCGCCGGGAGCCGGAACACGAGCGTCGGCTACGGTGCGCTGATCGCCAATACCGGCGGCACAAGGTCACCAGCGGGGTGCTCGATCCGGCCCGCATTCCGGACCTGGACGCGAGCTGCCGGCCAGAGCAGGGGGACGACGGTGACGGTGAACAACGCTACGGTCAACATCAGCGGCACGACCGGCAGCAGCAGTGTCGGGAGCAGCACGAACGGCGCCTCCGCCGGCGGCACGGTGGACAACGGCAGCGTGTCGATGTCGGGCACGACGGGCAGCAGCAGTGTCGGGAGCAGCACGAACAGCGCCTCCCCGGGCGGCACGGTGGGTGGCGCGACCGTCAGCGGCACGATCGCCGACGCGACCGCGGGCGGCACGGTGGGAACGACGGGCGCCAGCGGAACGAACGCGCCCTACGTGCAACTGCTCGCCTGCCAGCGGTCGTGACCGCTCCCTGCGCTGCGCGGTGGTCTGCGCGCGGGCGGCGCAGGATGCCTGGACGGTCGGGCATCGACGGGCGACAACCGGCGACGCCCGGTTTGAGATTCGGTCCGCCGGGGGCTATCGTAGTCGTTGGAATCGAGCCGGAAGAGGTCCACGATGCGCAATGCAACATGGTGGAAGTCGGTCATGGTCGTCGCGGCCGTGGCCTTGCTGCTGGCCGAGAGTCCGGCGCGCGCGGCGGCGCGTCAGGCGGCGGACGAGGCGGGGTGTCCCGACGCGGCGGTGTCTGGATCTGCTGCAGGACGGCATCGGCCTGGTCGAGGCCGGCCGGTGGGAAACGGCTTCCCTGGTGCTGAAGGCGGCCGCCGCCGGCCTGGAGGGGCGGCCGCCGCACGTGCGCGATCTGGCGCTGGCGTACGTCTATCTGGGGGTAGCGCGCCTGCAGGTCGCCGACGCCGACGAGACGCGGCAGTGGTTCGCCGAAGCGCAGATGCGGGATCCGACGCTGTCTCTGGATCCGGGGGAGTTTCCGCGGGACGTGCTGGAGCTGTGGGCCGAGGTGCGCGACCTAGGGATGCTCTTCGTCGACACGGAACCCTCCGGGGCGGAGGTGTCGGTCGACGGGGTGGTGCTGGGCCGCTCGCCGGTCGGCGTGGCGGGCTTGAAGCCTGGAGCCTATCTGGTGGCGCTGTCGCATGACGGCTATGCCGGGGTCAGTCGGGTGCTGACGGTGGCCGCCGGTCGGACCGAGCGCCTCTTCTTTTCTTTGCTTCCGGCACCGGGCGCGGCAGAGGCGCGGACTTGGGCGGCGGCGCCCTTGGCGGGCATCCCGGACGGCGTCTCGACATCGAGTCTGTCTTTCGGCGACGCGGCGGTGGAGCAGGCGCCGGTGAGCGTGTTGCCGATCCCGAGTCGGTTCCCGGCCGGTACGACGAAGAAGAGCGGCCGGTCGTGGTGGCGGACACTGGCCGGGCTCGTCGGGATAGCCGGGGGCGTGGCGACGATGGTCGAGGGGGCTCAGTGCAGAGGCGGCGGTAAGAAATTCACGGGTTGGCTGAGCTACGGGAGGAAGCAGGTTGTGAAGACCAACTTGGGCAGGCCGATCGAGGTTCTCGGCGGCCGCCTCGATACCACGACCTTTCATGCCACGGATAGGATTGCCTGCAAAGGACTGCAATACAATTGGCACTGGGCGAGGCCAGATGGACTGGGGTTCTCAACGCGTGTGTCGGACCATGAATTGGTGAAATCCGGAACCTACGACCCGTTGTCGAGCGTGGGATCTATCACCCATGAGGATCGTGAGTTGGCGCGGCATATGAGCCAGGATCCGTCGTCGGCGCAGCTACTGCGTCAAGCCCTGGTGCAGTCGGTTGGCGATATAGGTGTCGGCTATCGCGTTCCCCCCGAATGGCTTGTCCCCGGCGCGGCCCTGGTGGCGGTCGGGGCGCTGTTTGCTACGTTGTGGTCGCACGTGACGGTCGTCGAGGATGTCGCAGTGAGTATGACCCCGAGCGGCGGCGTGCTGGCGTCGCGGTCATTCGGCTGGTAGTCGTACCTCATTCCGCACGGACCGCCGGCAGCCAGCGTCAGCACGACCGGCAGCAACCACATCTACATCGGCGTGCAGTAGCAGCGCCGGGAGCAGCACGAACGGTGCCTCCGCCGGCGGCTCGGTGGAGGGCCGGGAATCGAGCGGCGACAACCGGCGACGCCCGGTTTGAGATGGGTGCGGCTCTTTTGCGTCGGCGGTCCAGAGGGGTCCAGGAGGGGCTGCGAGCGGCATGGCAAGAGCTACTTGACCCGGCGAAGGCGAGGTGAGGAGGGCGATGGGGGCGGCTCGCTGACCGGCGGTGCTATCCCGTCAGCGTAGCGCTGGGCGTGGTTCCGCTCGTACTCGCGCGCTTCGTGGAAGTCCCAGTACGCATCGAAGTCGCCGCTGGCCCGTAGCGCCCGCAGCTTCAGGACCGCCTCGGCGCCGACCAGCCGCCAGCGGGCTCCGGTCAACTCCATCCGGTCGCGGACCAGGTACCGGCACGCCCCTTCGATCACGCCGGTGGCGATGGGATAGCCCGCCGCGAGGTAGCGGTCGTAGTGCAGATACGGCGCGTACTTCTGCAGGTAGTCGGCGCACGTATCGACCGGCTTGCGGGTGTCGCTCGACAAGCCTGCGACGGTCGCCGCCCGCCGCATCGCCGCGGCCACCTTGCTGGACTTGCCCTCGAGAATGCTCTGCACGCGCGTCCAGGCCCAATGCGCCGCGTCGGGGCTCCCCTCGCGATGGAACACGTGCGCCGCCTTCCAGACGTACTCGACCACGTGAATGATGTCGAGGATCACCGTCACGTCGACGCCGTAGGCGGCGGCGCCCGCTTCGACGAGGGCGAGTTGCGTCTCGGCGCCGTCGACGAGCACGACCCAGCGCTTGACGCGCTCCGGGTCGTGGCGCTCGGCTTCCAGCATCGCCTCGGCGACCACCTCGGCCGGATCGTGTTCGAGGCTCGCCCAGACCCGTTTGGCCACCGGGCGAGGACGCACCGCCGCGGTCTTGGCCCGATTCTTGGCCTTGGCCGCCGGCTGTCGGGGCATCAGGCTCTGCAGGAAATCCTCCGGGCTGCGCACCAACGGCGCGACCGCGTAGACGGCGGCCACCGTCGCCATGCGTTTGGCGTGCTTCTTCTCGCCCGGCCGCAGGCGGTTGAACACGGAGAGCTGCTCGCGTTGCCGCCGGCGCCTCTCGGCCGCCTTGCGCGTCGCCTCGCGCAGGTCCTCGTGATGCAGCACCACGCCCTTGCCGTCGAAGGTGAGCACCACAACCGACTCGTCAGCGACCGGCTCGCCCGCCGCCGCTCGGCGCGCCGCGTAGAAGGCGTCGAAGTCCTCAGCCGCGCGAGCGACCAACTGTTCCGCCTGACGCTTGGGCACATCGGCCCCGCTATGGCGAGACAGCTCGAACAGCGCTTCGTCGAACGACCGCGATGCGGCCGCTTCGGCCACCCGGCGGCGCACCTCGAGCGAGTAACGCTCAGCCGGCAGGTTCAGCGACGCATCGAGCGGATGCAGACTGTCGTGACCGTGCCGCGCGTAGCCCAGGCGCTCGACCGCCACCGTCCCGAAGGTCGTCTCCAACTGCCGGTCGTGCAGCCGCCGCTCCGAACGCTCGACGCCGTCGGCCCCCTCGACCGGACCCGCCGCCTCCCCCGGGCTGCGTTGGTCGAGGTGCCCTTGCAGGAGCTTGCGCATCAACTCCTGACCACGCCGGTTCAACTCCCGTTCGAGGTCGCTCTCACGCATCTGCAGGGCCTCGCGCGAAGAAAGGTAGGCTTTGGTCTCCGCGAAAGAAGCCTCCGCCGCCGCATAGGGCGCCGGGGCGGGTGGAGCGGTGCGGCGGAGAACAACTTGCATGGCTCAACGCTCCCGTAACCCCCGTAACCGCCGCTTGTCCAGGCCGCGCGCCAGCACCGCGCTGGCCAGGTTCTTCCTCAGTACGCATCCAGGCTCCGGCTACCCGCGGCGGCTGCGGACCGCCGCAACTGGAGCCAAGTGTCACCGTGCGCCGGTCGGCTCCCATCGGATCGCGGACCAAATGCCGACAGGCCCTTCGATGAGCCGGCGACGAGCACCGCACGCCGCGTCGCCGCTGCCACGTGGATGATGTCGAGTACCACGGTGGCTTCCAGGGCGTACGCGGCGGTGCCCGCGAGGCGGTCGCGATGGTCACGCGGCGGCGCATCTCGACCCAGTAGCGCTCCGGCAGCAGGTTCAGCGCGGCATCGAGCCGATGCAAGCCGTCGTGACCGCGCCGCGCGCAGCCCAGACCCACAACCTGCATCGTGCCGGAGGCCGTTTCGGCGTGGCTTTCGTGCTCGCGCGGCTCCGAGCACTCGACACCGCTGGTGCCCTTGCCCTCGGCCGGACCAGCAGCCTCTTTCGGGCTGCGTTGGTCGCGATGTCCTTGCAGGAGCTTGCGCACCAACTCCTGGCCCCGCCGGTGCAGTTCCCGTTCGAGTTCGCTCTCGCTCATCTGCCGGGCTTCGCTGGACGAAAGGAAGGCTTTGGCATCCGCGAAGACAGCATCGGCCGCTGCGCACGGGGCTCGCCTCGGGGGATCGATGCACGGGACGCCGGTTCGGGGCACGTCGAATGTACGTCCCTGGAATCCTGTCGTCACAGCCATCGCAGGCCTGCCTCCCTTCCCACGGCACCGTACCAGAACGCCGCGCGAATGTCCAGAAGGGAGCGCGCCTGTCGGGGAGAAGACCGAAGGTGTTCGGCGCCGTGACGAGGCTCGGCTGGCTGCCGAAAAGACGCCGGTACGCGCTGGCCTGCTTGATGTCCCTCCCGAAATGGCCACTGGGGAGACGCATCCGCGGGCAAAAGAGCCCATGAATAGGGCGAAAAATCCTCTATGAAGAGCCGCACCCCGCGAATGTCCAGAAGGGAGCGCGCCTGAGGGGGACCGGCGCGTGCCGGCGTCGTGGTCGGGTCGGGCGGCGGCCCGAAAAGAGGCGGATGGGGCGCTCGCCGGACGCTGTCACCCCTCAAAACGCACTGAAGAGGGAGTGTCCTCGGACATAAACCCTTATGAATGAGCGAGATAGCAATCTATGAAAAAGAGCCGCACCCGTTTGAGATTCGGTCCGCCGGGGGCTATCGTAGTCGTTGGAATTGAGCCGGATGAGGTCCGAGATGCGCGATGCAACCTGCTTGAAGTCGGTCGCGGTCGTCTTCGTCGTCGCCGCCGTGCTGCTGGCCGGTGTTCCGGCGCGCGGGGCCGCGGGGCAGTCCGCCGGCGCCGGGGGGTGCTCGGACGCGCAGACATGCCTGGAACTGCTGCGGGACGGCATCGCCCTGATCGAGGCGGGTCGTTGGAACGCGGCCTCCGTTTTGCTGACGGAAGCTGGCGCCGGCCTGGAGGGGCGGCCGTCGCACGTGCGCGATCTGGCGCTGGCGTACGTGTATCTGGGGGTGGCGCGCCTGCAGGTCGCCGACGCGGACGAGACCCGTCAGTGGTTGGCCGAAGCGCAGATGCGGGATCCGACGTTGCAGTTGGATCCGGCGGCGTTTCCTGGGGACGTGCTGGATCTATGGGCGGAGGCGCGCGACCTGGGGATGCTCTTCGTCGACACGGAGCCCTCCGGGGCGGAGGTGTCGATCGACGAGGTGGTGCGGGGCCGTTCGCCGGTTGGCGTGGCGGGACTGCGGCCGGGGGAGTATCGGGTGACGCTGGCGCATGCCGGCTATGCGGGCGTCAGTCGCGTGCTGTCGGTGGCTGCTGGTCGGACCGAGCGCCTGTTCGTTCCGATGCTTCCGGCGTCGGGCGCGGCAGACACACGGCCTCGGGGGGCAGGGCCGCTTACGGGCATACCCCGACGGCGTCTCGACGGCGGGCCTGTCTTTCGGCGACGCGGCGGAGGAGCAGGCGCCTGTGAACGTGTTTCCGATCCCGGATCGGTTTCCGGCCGGTACGACGAAGAAGAGCGGCCGGTCGTGGTGGCGGACGCTGGCCGGGCTGCTGAGCGCAGCCGGGGGCGTGGCGATGATGGCCGAGATGGCTCAGTGCAGGCCCCGTGGTGGCGGCTTGACCAAGTCATCGCCTGCCTCTCTAATCGGCCGTTCGGTCGAGGCTCTGGGCGGGACCCTCTTCACGAGCTTTGAGAACTTGTTGCCTGATTGCAAGTTGAGGTACAGTTGGTTTTTGGACGTGCCGGGCCGCGGGAGGGTTGCTGCCGTCGTCTTAGACCATGAATTGGTGAAATCCGGGACTTACGATCCGGCGTCGTTTTCGAGGATGGAGCAGGATCCATCATTCTCGGAGCGAGTGAACCAAGCGCTCATCCAGTCCGTCGGCGAGGCGCGGCCCCGGCATCGCGTGCCGAAGGAGATCCTCGTCGCGGGTGGGGCGATGGTGGCGGCCGGCGTGTTGCTCTCGACGATCTGGTCGCACGTGACGGTCGTCGACGATCTCGCGGTGAGCGTCACGCCGAGCGGCGGCGTGCTGGCGTCGCGGTCATTCGGCTGGTAGCAGTGCCTCATACCGGCTTCGGTCCTGTTCGCATCGGCCATGCGGGCGCGGCGGCCGACGAGTCCGGCACGGTCCGGATCGGGACGGCGGCGACCCACACCGAGACGCATCTGTCGGGTTCCTGTCCCGGACGGTGCGCGTGCGGGCCTCGCCCCCGTACAACCTGACCTTCCCCGCCGCGGCGGCGGAGGGTGTCGTGCAGAGTGATGCGACCGGGGCGCTGTCGACCTCGTGGGACGGCTCGAGCCTGACGTCACTGAACGCGTCGCCCTGGGTTACGAGGCCGGCAACGTCAACACGACCGGCAGGAACAACATCTACATCGGCCATGCGGGCGCGGCGGCAGACGAGTCCGGCACGGTCCGGATCGGGACGGCGGCGACCCACACCGAGACGCACCTGTCGGGCACGGTGCACGCCACGGCCTTCGTCGGCGACGGCTCGGGGCTCACGAATCTCGACGTGGCGGCGAACACCGGGGTGCTCGACAGTCGCGAGGATCCCCGATCTGGATGCGTCGAAGATCACCAGCGGGGTGTTCGACGCGGCCCGCATTCCGGAGCTCGACGCGGGCAGGGTCGCCAGCGGCGTGTTCGATCCGGCCCGGATCCCGGTGCTGGCCCCGGCCAGCGTCCCCGTCATGGCGATCCCGCTGTTCGGGTCGGCGGACTTCGGCCGCAACGACCTGGAGTATCCGGCGGGCGTCGACCACGCCAGTCTCGTGCCGGGCAGCGCCATGGCGCCGGTAGACGCCGGCACGTGGCGCCTGCAGGCGATGGTCGCCGGCGAGGCGGGGACGGTGACGGTGGGGCTGGTGCGGCTCGACGCCGATTCGGCGACGCCCCCCGTGGACCCGCTCCTGGACCCTCCGCCCCAGGCCGCCACGACGCCGGTCGCCACGCTGACCACGACGAGCACGACCCCCGTGCTGGTCGCGAGCGACGCCTTCACGGTGTCGGCGAGCGGGACCTACGGACTGAAGATGAAGACCGACGGCGCCTCGTACGGCCGCGTGTGGGGCGCCTGGCTGCAGCGTATCGCCGACGGCGGACAGGAGTAGAGGAACCGATGCAACGACTGCACAAGTGGATCAAGTGGGGATTGATGCTGTTCGTGTTGCCGCCGCTGTGCGGCTTCTGGTGGTGGATGGGTCAGGGCGTGTCCGCCGAGGGGGTGCAGTTCCTGTCCCGGACGGTGCGCGTGCGGGCCTCGCCGCCGTACAACCTGACGTTCCCCGCTTCTGAGGACCGCGTCGTAAGTTCTTGATCCAGCGCGGCTGATCGCCCGGTGCCGGGGTCGATACCACGTTCTGTCCCACACCGGGGTTGTGCAGGTGCACCGCTGGTCCCTCTTGCTGCAGGGTTGCCCCGCCCGTCCCGCGTAGCCCCCGCTCAGGGCGAGATCACAGCCTCGTACCCGTCGCACGGGTGTATCACGGACCGTATCGCCGCGGAGGCCCGTTCCGACTGCTCCGGGTGCTCCGGGTGCCGGACGCCGGGTATCAGGAGATCCACGTGCGACTCATCGCGGGGTTCGGGCGCGTACTCGACACGTAGCTCGGCATACGCCACATCGTCCTTGAGGGCGTTGTGCACCGCTAGCTTGGCAGCGCCAACGTTGACGACAACGAGACGATGGGTCTTCTTGAGAGTCCGACCCTTCTCGAGCAGAGCGTCCCGGATGCGGTCGACGCGCGCCGCGGCGTGCTGCGCGTCCTCGAAGAACTCCAGCCAGTTGGCGGAGAGTTCCCACTTGGACGTGGTCGGTACAAAGGCTTCCGGCCCAGGTAGACGATCCTCGGCTCGAAGCCTCGTCGCGCTAAGTTGGTGCGCGACGTGATTGCTGTCAGGAATAGGCTCGCCGGGCGTCATCGAGGCACGATTCGGTCGGTAAACCAGCGGAGATTGCCGATGCCCTCCTCTTGGAGATGGCGCCCGCCGATGTTCAGGAAATCGGGAGTCGTCGCAGGGGCCGAGAGAGCGGAGTACGAGACCCGGTCTCCGGGCAGAAACGAGATCGAGACGGTGCCGCCGCCGCGCGTCTGCCACTCCATGCTCACGAGGCCCGCCCCTCTCAGGGTGATGCTGGGCTCCCCCCACTGGGGATGCTCGAGCACGGTCACGACTGCGCGCTTCAACGAGTCGAGGTCGATCTCCGACTCGTCCGGATCCTGGGCACCAAGATCAGCTAGGTCGATGATTCGTCGGGCAGAACGGGAGAAGCCATAGCTCTCCAGGACGGCGGCAACGGCCGCAGCCGTCAGAGCGGTGCGAACTTCCTCGACGGCCTCGGTCGACACGCCTCGCAGGTCGGGGCTGAGACTCTCGGTGATCTTGGAGAACAGGCCCTTGACGGCCGCATTGATTGGGTCGCCGGTCTCGATGCGGCGCATCTCCATCAGTCTTCCGATGTTGGACCCCGAGACCGGTTCCAGATCGGCGAAGACCCCGGACACTTTACAGGACCACGACCACGACCCTGTTTTGCTGTCCAGCCTCCACGGATCAGCCTGCAAGTCCGGGGACACGCCGGGCAGGGCGCCGGGCCAGCTAAGGAGCGTTGCAGAGGTACCGGACAGACTGCCTGGGGCGTGTTCGTCGCGTGCAGTTGCTGCTTCGCTGGTCATGGATGATCGCCCTCCGTTGCGAGCCTGACAGCTTGACCCGCGAGTTCGCTGAGCAAGGCTGCTGGGTTGTCGAGCGGGTCGGCGCGATCGGCTTCGGTGTTCAGGTCCAGTTCCAGTTCGATACCGTACCACGGTGCGCCATTCGGGGCTGTTCGCCAAGCCGACTCCCACCGCCCGACGCGGTTGATCGTGAGATCGGGCATCGCCTCTGAACCGCACTGCCGATTGACCTGAAACATGAAGTTCTCAAGAGCAGTTCGCTGCATGTCGACCGTCGGCAGGTAGCCGTCCAGCGCGGAGCGGCAGGCGTCGCGATCTGAGAAAACCCGGATCGATGTAGCGCCGAGGCCCAGTCTCAGAAGCGGTGGGCGAGCGTCCCAGTCGAGCCACCGAGCTGTTGCCTCCACGAAGGAGGGAATCACTTCGTCGAGGTGCGGGAACGTGTCAACTTCCGCGTTCGGCGGGGCAAGGAGTCGAGTTATGTCCAGTCGGTCACGCTGGGCCTTCATGTGCAGCGGAGCCTCTGCGTACGCTCCCAGCACCTCCACAGACCCTTCCAAGGGATTCTCGACTACCTTGACGGGCGGAGTCCCGGCCACCACATTCCACCAATCCCGTACCAGCATCGACGCTCCTGGCGCCTCCATGAAGGCTGTCAGGCGCAGGTTCTGAGTGTGCCAGCGGACGCGTTCGGGCTGTCTCTCGGCAGTCACGGGCGGCATCCTAGCCGTGCGGCGCGAGAACGGTCAAGCATGAGGGCATCGTACCATGCGGCCGACCGCTCTGGGGCGAAGCACGCTGCGGGAAGCGGCCGGCGGGGTTGGGCTAGCCCTACCTTGTACCCACATTATTCGTTCTGGACAACTCCAGCACGCTCCCGCCGTCCAATGCGGTAGCCGATGGTTGCGATGGACATTCGTTCGTAACCGCGCCACATGATCTGGTGTCCGGGGGGCGGGTCGTGCGTTCGGTTCTGGTAGCCGCCGAGGATGGCGAGCAGGAGGACTGCGGCGGCGAGATGGTCAGGGGGCGGCAGGCCGAGTTCTTCGGCATAGTCGGTCAGGAAACGCAACTCGATGTCGGTGAACAGCAACTGGGCGTCGCACCCCGGCACGTCACGTCCGAGCAGGGTCATCACCATCAGGCGCCAGGCGATCACGGTATTGATGGTGACCGCGCGTTGGAGCCGGTCGGCGGTGTGGAACGCGAGATGTTCGACTCGGCATCCGGACTTGAGCACCCGGAACAGGTCTTCGATGCGCCAGCGCCGCAGGTAGTAGCCGATGACCGCGACCGCGGTTTCGGTGCTGTCGACGTCGAGACTGGTGAGCAGGAACCACTCGACCGCCGGCTCGCCGGGCGGCGGCGCGGTTTCGCGCACATGGACCGTTGACAGCGCCACCGGTTCGGCGCCGGCGATGGTCGGCGGCGCCACCACCTGGCGATGGCGCACCTCGGCCCGCGCCACCCGCCCGGTGCGCGCCGGGCGGGCCTGCCTGCCGCTGGATTTGCGCCGCGCGCTCAGCCGGTCGATCTCGATCTCGACGTGCCCGTCGGCGGCGCCGGCGCGCATGGCGGCGAACAGCTTCGGGGCGCCCTTGGCGAGACAGCGGTCATGGTGGGCGCGCACCAGCACTTCCACCCGGTTCAGACGGCGCTGCTCGTCGAACACCGCGAAGCAATCCGCCTCGCGGTCCATGACGCTGAGCACCCGCGTCTTGCGGCTCAACGCCGCCGCCGCCCGGTCGATGTCGCGCAGGCCGTCGACCCAGCGCCGCGTCTTGGGGGCCGTCTCCTGCGCCGCCTTGGGGGCCGTCTCCTGCGCCGCCGCCGGCGGCGCCTCGTCCGCCGGGCGCGCCGCGCCGCCCGGCGGCGCCTCGAAACCGCAGCGCAGCACGCCCAGCGGCAGACCCGCGCCATCGACCGCCAGGGTCAGATGCAGATGCAGGCCGAGCGTCTTCGAGGCCGTCTGGTTGCGCCCGATGATGCCCAGCCCCTCGCAGTGCGGGCGCGTCGCAAAGTTCAGATCCGTCCCGTCCTGGATGCACAGCACCGTGTCCTGGCCGCGCATCCGCTGCAGCGTGCGCGCCCGGTGCGGCGCGAGAATGTTCCCGGGCGTGACCGCCGACGACACCGGCTGGTCGATGAGCCGGTAGTAGCCCTTGACCGCCGCGCGGTCGTGGGACGCGTTGGCGGTGATCGCCTCGCCGGGCAACGACGCCAGCAGACCCGCGCTCTTGACCAGACGCGCCGACAACCGCTGATCGCCCAACGGCGCCCCTCCAAACTCGTTCACTGTCCAGGCGCCGCTGTCGAGCCCGTCAGCCGGCGCCAGCGCCGGCGCCGCAGCGACCCGCGCCACCCCCAACCGCCGCCGCCAGTGCGGCTCCAACTCGTACATATATACCGACTTGACCGGACGAGCCCGCGCGTGGTCGCGGTCCTGGCGCCCGCGACCGGCCGTCTGGCCGACCCACACGAAGTTGGCCGCCTTGAAGCTGGCGCCGTCATGCGCGGGGCCGACGAAGGTCTCCACCAGCCACGGACGATACTGGTAGCGGGCTTCGAAATCCTCCGCCACACGCGCCAGCACCTGGCCCAGCACCTGGCTGGCCAGGTTGCGGCATTGCACGCCGGGGCGGATCAGGAACCGGCTCAGGCACAGCACCCGGTGCAGATGGGCTTGGCGTTGCTCAGCGCTCCATCCCATCCACGCCTCGCGCGCCCGCAATTGCAACGCCGCGGCCGAAAACCCGACCGCGCCCAGCACCCCGTGCGCCGAGACCACCAGATAGCGCACCTGGCAGCCCGCAAAGGTCGTCGTCCCCTGCGGATGCTCGAAGTGCAGCAAGGTATTCCACACCCGGCGCTGCCCGCCTTGCTCTACCACCTCCAGCGACAATCCCGCGACCGCCGCCACCGTACCCGGCACCGCCGTGGCCGCCGCCACCGGCGCGTCGAAACGCTGCGGCGTGGGCGCGCCCCCGCCGCGCCGCGACGCCGGCAACGCAATCCGCCCCGCCTTGTGCAGCGTGTTGAGCGCTTTGAGACAACCCGCGAGTTGGGCCGACCCGCGCGCATCGACAAACCCGAACTCCGCGCACACCCGCCGCCCCACCGCCGCTCGGTTGTTCAGCGCCTCCCGCGCCACAATCCGCTCGAGGCGAGCTTGCGACTCCGGCGCACGAAGGGTCTGTAGTATCTGGTTCTGGTGCTCCATGCCGTGACGCTACACGGCGGAAGCTGATTTGTCCAGCCCTGAATGCGGGTACAAGGCAGGGCTAGCCGCGGACCTCGTCGGTCCCGCCCTTCGCCTGCGGCACGACGTGATTGACCTTGAGGTTCCGGAACTCGAAGAGGCGACTCGGCGATAGGTCGACGCCGATCCACCGGCAAATGGTGTCAGCCTGGCGTGCCTCACAAGGGCTGGACCTGCGAGGACGTTGAGGCCCTCGGGGCACCCACCGCCGTGTTGCGAAATGTGCGAGGTAGCTTCGATCCGTGCGCACTCAGGGCATCACCCGTTCGACGACGTTCAGCCGCGCCCGGGTGCGGTGTCCCGGGACGGTCCTTCCTTCCACCAGCCGGCGGGCCAGCCGCCGGATCTCGCTCAGCCTCACCGGCCGGTAGTTCAACTGCTCGACGCTGACGTTGACGTGCCGGTTCGGCGTCGGCGACTCCTGCTCGTGCACGTGTCCGTGGACGTCGACCGCGCCGTGCGGCACCTGCAGCAGCGGCACGTGGGTCAGCAGCAGCGGCGGGTCGCCTGCCGTGTACAGCGTCACCGCTGTGCGGTCGATCTCGAACGGGCGGATCTGGTTCACCGGGTCGACGTCGTGATTGCTGTGCACTAATGGCTTTATAAGTAGCTACAGGTCAATGCGTTACGCAGACACCATGAGGCTGCATACCACGGCGTACCCCACAACATCAGGAACGCGCACGCCCGGTGAATCAGTGCAGGACGTGCTACGGCTCGCCGTCGTAGCAGTCGCCGCAGAGCGGGCCGGGGAAGACGGACGCGGTTACCGGGAGGATTCGTCCGCAGGCGGGGCAGATCCACCAGTCGTGGGCGCGGAGTCTCGGCACAGCCGGCAGAGCACGACGCCCGCGGTGCCGTTCATCGCGGCGGCCCATAGGTGCGCTCCCACGCTTCCCGGCAGGCCGGACAGGTCGCGCCGGCCGCCGAGCGGGTCAGGTGCGTCTCAGGGAGTCCGTGAGCGCCGCACAGCGCGACTCCGCGAGCCGCGGCGGCGACGTGGAGCCATGCGAGCGCCCAGCCGGTAGCGGTCATATTTAGTTCGCGGATCCGCGCAAGCGCTCGCGGATCGCGTCCCGGATCAGGGTCTCGCGGTCGACGCCGAGCATCCGGCAGGCCGCGTCGACCCGCGCGAGTTCGGCCGCCGTGAGTTCCACCTCGATCTCGCTCATCGACGCTCCTGAATCTGCCGGAACGGGTGATCGTCCCGCAGGTGCGGCAACCGCTCCGGCGGCTCGACGTGCTCGCCCAGCGCACCGAGCACGCGGCGAGCGCCCTCTCGGAGTAACGTGCTGATCGAGACGTCGAGCCGATCCGCCACGGCCCGCAGTTGGTCGCGCGTCGCCAGCTCCATACCGACCGCGAGCGGAACGTTGACCGTTCCACCGTTCAGCGCTCGTCCGCGATGCTGCCGGCGATCAGGGCGCGCGGCGAGCCATCGCCGGCACGCATCCACGTCGTACCGGCGGTACCGCCCGAGCGCCCTGTGCGGCATTCCTTGGCGGGTCCATACCCGCACGGCCGATAGAGACTTGCCGAGCGCCGCGGCAAGCGCCCGCTGGTCGATGCCCGCCGGGGGGCGACGCCTGGCCACCGCCCGGCAAACCATCTCGTAGTCGTAGACGCGGACCGGGCGGGAGCGAACGTCGTGCAGACGGTGTACCTCGCGCGGCTCCGTTCCGGCCGCGGCGATGCGGTCCGCCGTGAGGATTCCGCGAATCGCCTCCGGAGTCACGTGCAACCGGGCGGCGATCTCGGATGCCGTGAGCCGCACCCCCACCGGTCAGCCCTCGCTCGAGTACTTGGCGACGCTCGGGTGAGCGCTGCGCGACGTGCGGCGAGCCGAGCGCCGCCGGCCAAGCACCCGCTGCAGCGCCTCGATGTCGTGCTGCTCGACGCGCTCGTCTGCGAACACGGTTATCCGCGCTGGATCTTCGATCTCCTGCACGATGCGCGCGTCGTCGGCCTCACTGGCCATTCTTGCCCCCCTACGCGCCCGCGTTGTAGTACGCGCCGCGGAAGTCTGAGACGCCGATCGCGACGTCGAAGAGCAGACGCCAGCGGATGCCGTCCTGATCACCGGGCGGCAACAGCTCGAGCACCGGCTGGGGTCCGGACCCGCCCGCGGCGAGCGTCATCGCTCCCGGCGTCATGCCGGCGTTTCCCGGCGGAATGTAGACCACGGTGATCGTCGGGGCCGTGGTCGGGTCCGCGAACAGGTACCGGGCCGTGCTCGACGTGATCCGCGCCGTGCCGATCACGCCGTCCATCGGCAGCACGCCGCGGGCGGGATTCTCCATGAGCGTCCCGGTGCCCTGCACATACTCGGACGCCACGATGGCCCGCGCCTTGCCGGCGTTCGCGATGCTCACCAAGAGCACCTGGGGCATGAGATCCAGCAGCTCGCCGTTCACCCCCGTCTGCGCCGCAAGCCCGGCAGCGTCGACGTTGAGGGCGTTGCTGGTGAGCGGGGATGCCGGGTCGGCGATGTTGTTGCGGTCGGCATGAAACAGCGTCGCCTCCGTGGTGCCCACGGGAAGCTCGACGGACGGGCCGGCGCCGGCATTCTCCTGCAAGGCGGCGAAGGCGTCGATCTCGACGGCGCGGGCCGTGCCCATCGCGACGTCGGTCGAAAAGGTCTGGAAGACGCCGAGACGGTCGTTCACCAACGTCTGCCGGGAAACGCCGTAGATCGCGGCCCGCGTCTGCGCCTGCAGGTTGACTCGCTCGCCGTCCGGGACGTCAAGATGCTCGATCTCGCCCCCCTCGCCCAACCGGGGCGGGCCGGGCAGCACGGCCGCGCGGATGATCGGCGTCTGCCGGAAGTCGGCCACTTCCCGCATGCCGCACCACCGACGCCAGGTGGTCGGCGCCTCGCGGTAGCGCGCCTGCAGGGTCGCGTTCACCGAGTCGGTGAGGATCGCCCCGAAGTCCGAAGTCGTCTGAGTGATGCCGGATCGCGCCATCAGGAGCGCCCGCTGCATCACAACACCGTCGCCGCCGAACGTCGGCAGGCCGGCCAGCTCAAGACACTTCCGGGCGACATCGGGAAGCGCCATCCCGCGGTAGGCGCCGGCGTCCCATCCCTTGGGGAGCGACTTCGGCGCCGGCATGCCCATCCGCTCACAAACGCTGTGAGTCGCCGCCCGGGTGAAGACATCCCGCTGATCCTCACCGAACCGGACTTCGGGCGGATCGATGCTCGGCTCGCGCGACTGGCGGGTGACGCGCTGATTGAGCACGCGCTCGAACACGTCGGCCGCCGAGAGTTCGCCGTCGACGTATTGCTTCGTCCGCTTGGCGCTCAGACCGGCGCGGCTGCAAACGTCGAGAATCTGCATGTCGCGCGTCATCGTCGCCGCGGGCGGAACCGCGGCCGGCGCCGCCGCCGCGGGCGGGGCGTTCGGATCGACGGCCGTCGCGCCGGCTGCCGGCGTCGCGGGCGAGTTCTGATGGTGCATCGTGTAGCTCCTCGTTTGCGCTCTGAAGTCGGCGTTGACGCCGACAAGGGACACCTCGAACGGCAACCATTCGGCCGCGCGGCGACGCATGCCGCCCGCCGGCTCGAACGACGACACGCGATATCCGGGCGACCAAGCCCGGCGAATCCCGGCGACAACATCGTTGACGATCCCAGCGTTTTCAGGATCACGCGACAGGGCGATCCGGGCGCGGAGTTCACCACCCTGCACGTGCACGGTGTCAGGGAGGATCGATCCGATCTGCGCTCGCACCGAACCGGACGAATGGTCGACGAACGCACCCGCGGCGCCGCTCCGCAACCGCTCCGTATTCAGCGCCCGGAAGTCGAGCACTTCCTCGAACCGGTCGCCCGTCTCCGGGTCGATCTGTTCGGCCACGGCGCCATCCGTCGCAATGACGATCTCGACGCTGTGATCCGATTCCCGGTAGGACTCGACGGCCACTACGCGCCCTCCTCATCACGGGGGTTGTAACCCTGTTCTGTCCGCTGGGCGGCGTCCACCGAGAGGATCAGGCCGAGCCGTTCCCGCTCGTCTTTCTCTGCCCGGAGCCGCGCCATGTGGGCCGCAGGGTTCCGGCCGCGGTCCCGAAGTAGCTGCTCGTGCGTCTGCAGGCCGGCCCGCGCCTCTGCGATGTCGGACAACGTCTCCTTGTGCTGATCGGCCGCCGGCAACCGCTGCTGATACCAGTTCACCCCATCGGGAAGCACCCCCGGCATGCTGGCGTTCTTCACCCATCGCCACACGCGACGTAGAAACAGACCCATCGTGTCGGCCACCAGCGTATCGAGCACCCGCTGATACGAAAGCCTGTCGAGCCGCCCCGCCGAAAAGTTCGTATTCTTCCAATCGCCCGACACCGCCGGGTATTGCGTCTGTGCGCCGGCCCCGCGGGGATCCGCGCCGTCTCGAAACTGAGCTCCGAGCGCCGCAAGTGGTAGGCGCGGATCTGGCGACGGCCATCGTACTCGATACCATCCTGCACGACGCGGCCGCGGCCGCCGACATTCACGTCAACGGCGCCGTCCAGCACTTCGGGAGCGAGCAACTCGATCACCACCGAGATACCGGGAAGCTCGCTCGACCGCCGATACCGCGGCCGAGCGAGCACTTCCCCGGCTTGCAGCAACTCCCGGAACGCTGCACGTTGCAACGCCGCGAAGTCGAGCCGGCCGGAGTCGGCATCGCATTGTTCCCGCCAGACTTCCCACGCGGGCGCGTCGAAGTCCGGACGGATGCCGAGCGGCCCGATCGCGTCGGCTACAAGCTGCTCGACAACACGACGGCCGAGCGCCGTGTTCTGGTACGCAACGCGGCCTCGAGCACGGGCCGTGCTCCGCGTCAGTGACGAAGGCGTTGCCGGCGAGGACAACCACGGCCACGCGCCGAAACGGTCATCGCGGCTCGCCGCGTCGATATGGTCGATGCCAAGTTACATTCAACCAAGCATCTTATCATCAAGAGGCTTCTCGACGAGCGACTAGAACCGCGTGGCTTTCCAGCCCGGCGGCGTCCGGATGAACCGCTCGCCGGCAGGCTTCGACTTCGCGGGCGGCCCGATGCGCCCGATCATCCTGCGCCCGGCGAGCGCGTACTTCAGGCAGTCGAGCGGCTCGTTGCGGCGGAACAATACCCGCCAGCGCTGAACCGGGCGCCCCCGCACCATCGTCGTTTCCAGCGCTTCAGACGCGATCCCTTTCAGGAAGTCGCCACCGCACCAATCCGCCGCCGGCAAGTGAATCGCACCGGGGCCGTGCTCGACCTTGAGCCTGCCGAGAATCAGCGACTTCCCTTCGTCGTCGCCCACCTGGTAGAGCGCACACGGCCGATCCGGGCGCCTCTCACGGGGCGCACCGAGCACCGGACGCACGCCACCTACACCGACCACAGCACGAACACCGCGCGACTGCCGCGGCGACACGAACTGGTACACCTTGCTCGGCAGATACCGCGAATCGACGCACGCGATCCGGATGCCGAGCGCCGATCCGTCCGGCTGCCGGTAGGTCTCGACGAGAGCTTCGTCGAAGGCTTCCCACGGCGCCGACGACGAGGCGGTATCCCCGTAGTAGATCCCCCGAGCGAGAAGCCACGACTCCTCACCGTCTCCCCAGCCGACCACGACGGTTTCGATCCGATCCGCTTGGACGTCCGCCCCCAGCGTCACAACCTGCACGCCCAGCGGAGCCGGCGCCTCGTAGGCTTCCCGCCTCCGGACAAGGTCTCCCACTTCGACGCGCTCGACACGGGCAGGAATAGGCCGGCCCAGCCACAGGTTGTTGAACGTGTCCATCGACCGCGGGTCGCCGCGTTTCTGTTTCCGGCGAGCGCGGCGGAACGCTGCCACGATGTCGCGCAGGCTCGAATCGGGGAAGTCGAGCCGAGACAAGTGGAAGCTCGCCACGGTCGGATCCGCCGCGGCACTCGTGGCGCGCCACTCCCCCCGCTCGAGGATGGCGCGGCGCTCGGACTCGTCGATGCCGTGGTCGCAGTGCCGGCACCTGATCACAGGATGGGTCACGGATGCGGGGTCTTGCTCCCGCAACCCTCCGAAGTCCACGTGCTCCCAGTCGAGCGGCTGAAACTCCCCGCACCCCGGGCACGGCACGTGCCACCGACGTTGATCGCCTTCACTGTGCCAGACAGCGATGGGCGCCGCATCGGTGGTCGGTGTCGAGCACATGACGATCTTCCTGTCGCTGGCATACTGATCGGTTCTGGCCCGAGACACGTCGATCGGGTGCCCCTCGTCGCCCACCAGGTCAGGCCAGCGGTCGACCTCGTCCTGTATCAGCACTTCGACCGTTCGCGCGGCGAGTGAAGGCGCGGAGTTTGCTCCGGCGATTGCCAAACTGCCGCCGTTCTTCGCCGTCCGCAGTAGGACTTTCGCCGCGGCGCCCAATTCGCGGGTGTAGGGCGGGTGCATGATGCCGGCGAGCGCCGGACTAGACCTAACCAGAGGCTCGAACCTGGTCCGGCTGAAGTCGTAGGCGGCCGGATCCTTCGTCGCCGTGACCACCATGCACTCCGTAGGACGCGCGGCCAGGTAGAAGGCGACGATGACAAGCGCCCCCGACGACTTCCCCACTTGTGCGGCTGCCATGAGAACCACCGTTTCGACGGCAGGTTCCGCGTGGAAGATGTCAACGATCCCCCGCTGGGCCGCGGTACATGTCCACCTCGCCCCGCGGCGAGCGCCGGCCGTCACCACGAGTTCTTTATCGGCCCACTCGGACGGGCGCAGGTTCAGCCGCGGGGAGAACGCGTGCTGGGCAGGTTCGGCGCACAGGTTCGTCATGCGGCGCCCTCTGGCCGCTGCAGCTCGACGCGCAACCCGTCGATGGTCCGCTCGGTTTCCCGTTCCGCTATGGCACGGACGGCGGGGCCGTGCTCGGCGGGAACGACCCCGGCCAGGGCTCGCGGCAACGCGTCGAGCATCGCCCGGACGGAGCCGAACGCCCGCTGCAGGTTGCGCTCGACCGTCTCGCGGTCAACGAGCCGACCCGCGGCAACGTCGCGGGCGATCTCCGCGCGGTCCGCATCCGCCACGGCACGACGGCGCTTCGCATCGTCGAGCGTTTCCGTGCCGGCACGCGGGGGCGGAGCACCGGGCGACCGGGGCGGCGAAGCGGCCGCCGCTTTCTGGCGACGCCATTCCGCCTTGCGGGTGCGGTCGTATTCGCGTTGCTCGGCAGGCGTCCGCTTGGGTTTGCGCGCCACGGATCCAGTGTGACACGCCGGGACAAACGGGAATGTCCCAACATGCGGTCGACCATCGCGCGTGGGTCCGCCGTGCGGCTCGACGGCCCGCGGAGAACCTATGCCGGGTGCGTAGGCGGGATCGGTCAGCGCTCCGAGGCGAGGAACGGCACCTGCTTGCCCTCCGGGGTCTGAACTATGTGGTGGACGGGCCGAGTCCGGGACGGACACGTCCACCTGCCGATGGCCATCGACAGGCCGACTATCGGCCAGCTCTGCGCCGCGGAAGCGTTGACCGCCGAAGGGGGGAAACTACGATGGCGACCGGTCGAAGGAAGGGCCAATCACCATTTCGATTCTGCGATCCTCGCCCTGCACTCTCGGCGCTTCCGGCCGCTCACCAACACCCGTCGCCGGATGCGGCTGGTGGCCGTCTAGCGCGCATCAGGGCGGAATATTGAGTGACTTTCGCGCGCGGGGTAGCCGTGCGGCGCTCCCCCAGACAGGCGACAGGGATCCCTACCCCGGTCGGCCAGTTTCCGCGTCTGGTGGGTCATCGATGATGGTCAGCCCGTCCGCGGCGACGAACAGTCGCGTGTCCTCGCTCCCGCAGAATTCGCAGGTGCGGTCACTGTCGTATTCGACGTACTGCCAAGGGGGGTTACGACCGGCTTTCTCGCAGGCATGGCACAGCAACCCGAGCGTCTTGCGGCCCATCTTCGTAGCAACCAACACCATGCGCATCCGGTCGCAGTCTGAGCATTCGACCTTTCCGAGACGGACCAAACGCGTCTTGAACGTCCTGATGGTCTCTTCAAGGTAGGCAACGCGGCGCTCAAGCTCGCTCATGTCGTGATCCTACGTGATCTTCACTCGCCGCTCTGGAGCGCCCGGCAGAGGAGATACGCCAGTTGGCGTATCTCCCGCTCGCCGCGCGACGCGGCGGCGACGAACCGGCGTCGTCATGGGTCGCCGTCGCCGTGAACACGCGCGCCCGGTCGCCGTTCCGGAAGTAGGTCACGAAGCCGCGATGCCGCTCGACACTGACTATCTCGACCGGCTCGACTCCGCGCTCCAGTCTGTCGCCCTCGTTCGCATCGATCAGTCTCATCCTGTTCCCTCCCCACTCGCCGCGCTGATCAGCGCCAGCGCGAATCAGCCCCATCGTACTCCCGCCGCGCTCGCACGTGTGCGGCGGGAGCGACCGCGCCCGGCGCATCACGTCGGGTGTGAGCCGCGGCGGTAGCGTCTCGTCGTCGTCCCACTCGGCCAGTTCGCGCAGCACCCGCTGCCGCTCGGTAGCGGCCTCGCCGGCCGCGTAGTCGCCGTCCACGTGTTCCGGCCCGTCGCCAGCGCCGCTCGCGGGCGGGCACGCGCGGTATTCCGCCCGCGCTTCCTGTTCGGAATCGCGCCCGGAACCCGTACCGAAGCTCGCCGAACCGTCAGGGGCAGAGCACCCGCTCCGACCGTCGCCGTTCTTCCCTGGGGTTGCCGCCTGCGGATGCTCTGCCCCTGACAGAGATGTTCGGCTCGCAAAAGGGACTTCGTCCACGTCGATTCTGGTACGTACCGATCCGGGTGCAACTTGCACCCTAGGTTTCAGGGTGCAAGTTTGCACCCTGACGAGCCATCGCCAGAACGATTCGACGGCGCTCGGATCGCTCGGTAGATGGTCGAGCGTGAACCTGTATCTGTTCGGGAGGTTCGGCCCGCCGCGCACCGGTCGCCGCACGTCGACCGCGAGCAGACCGATCGCCTCGCCGTACTTCACAGCGTAGATCGCCATCCGTCTCTTGGCGTGCGAGTCGCGGGCGAGTCCGTCGTACGTCGCCTCCGCCCAGCCATCGGCAGCGAACGCGCCAAGGTCAGCGAGCACCATCCAGACGCTGGTGATCGTCTTCGACGCGCCGATCGCGCGGATGACGGCGCGGACCTCCTTCCGCCGCGCGGCTGGACCGCTCGGGGCGTGCTTCGGATTTTCGTTCGTGGACTTCGACGGTGCCGCCGATGATGGGTATGCCCGCACGACTTGAAATCCCCAGCCCTGCGCCATCCCCCGTAGGGTGCCGCCTCGCCGGGGGGGTAGCTACTCCCTTGGTCCCCGGCGGGCGCGGCGAGGGGATTTCAACGCGGGGTTGAAACCCGAGTATATACCGTGGATGGCACGCCGAGATACGCCGGTTGGCAGATCACGGCGATACGCTATTTCGACTTTTTGAAAGTGTGGCCCTGCGCCATACGCTTTATCTAGTTTTGTGGAAGTGCGGACCGATCTTTCAACTGCCATATAGGTCAACGAGTTATGGCTCGAACGGGTACGAGTTCACCGAGACGCCGCTTGAATTGCACGCGGAACTCTGCAACGCTTTGAGGCATGGAAACGACAGCTACGGACCGATTCCTTACCCGCGCGGAAGTCGAGCAGCGCGTCGGATTGAAACGGTCCGCGATCTACGCGTTGATGCGCCGGGGTGACTTCCCGGCGCCGTTCCAACTCGGGGCGAAGAGTGTGCGCTGGTCGGCCCGCGAAGTGGAAGCGTGGTGCGCGGCGCGGCCGCGATCGCATGGCGCCCGTGCCCGTCAAGAAGCGGCGTGAAGCACCCTCGCGCCGGTCAGATACGCCGCCCACGCGTCCATCAGGGCGCGCCGCTTCTCGAACATTTCGGCCCGGTTGTAACTTCGCTCGATGGCGGTACCGACCTGGTGGGCCAGACACATTTCGGCGATGTCTCGGGTTGCGTTCGACCTCTCGGCCGCCCACACGCGGAACGACGAGCGGAAACCGTGCATCGTGCAGTGGATCCCCGCACCGTGTAACGCACTGATCATCGTCGCCCGGCTCATCGGCTTGTCGCGCTGCGAGGGAAACACCAGCCCGGAACGACCGCAGAGCGGCCTCATAACCTCCAGCACTCGCACCGCCTCACCACTGAGCGGCACGCGATGTTCGACTTCCATCTTCATCCGCTCGGCAGGGATGCGCCACACGCGGGCCTCGAGGTCGATCTCGGCCCAAGTTGCGAGCCGGGCTTCCCCGGACCGGACGGCGGTCAAGGCGACGAACCGGATACAGGCCCTCGTCGTGCTGCTCGCCCTGGACGCCGCGATCACGTCCAGCGCGGCCCCTACCTCCGAGTAGGGCAGCGACGCGTGGGGTGTCTTCCTGTGGCCGTTCGGCAGCGCGGCGGCGATACCGTCCGCGGGGTTGTAGTCGATGTGCTCGTTAGCCACTCCCCAAGCCAGCGTTCCACGGATCCAGCCGTGCAGCCTCTCTCCGGCGGCGGGCTTCTCGGCGATGAGCGGGGCGAGGATGGCGATCACGTCGGCCCGGCGGATCTGGTCGATGCGCCGATCGAAGATGGGGCCACAGTACCGGTCCAGTGCGCGACGCCGGGACTCGGCGCCGCGGCCCTTCCACGTGCTGGCTTGCCCGACCTGGTCGCATGCGGTCTTGAACGTCGGCACTCTCGACTGCCGAGCCTGCGCCATCGGATCCCCGCCCCGGCGGGCGTGCTGGCGGTTCTGGAACGCCGTCGCGCGTGCTTCCGCAAGCCGAACGAACGGATACCCCCCGAGCCCGAGGTCGCGGCGCTTGCCGTTGACGGTCAACCGCTGCACCCAGTGCTTCGACCGGCTCGGGGGCGGCTCGACAACGAGGAACAGCGTGCCGCCGTCGCCGTACCGGCCCGGTTTCCGTAGCGCGTCGACCCGCTTGACTGTCAGTTTGCCCATACCACGACAATACCACTATTGGCACCGGAACGGGGCACCGACGCATGGAACGACGCGGAACGTAGATCTCGATGAAACCCAGTAACCACTGGGCATAACGGCCGGTCACGGAATGTCACGGATCGTAATGGTGGTCGTGATTGCCCAGCACGAGCCACTTCGCGCCTGGCGCCTTTCGCCACCATCCTGCCGAATTTTTCCTCTCTTTAGCCGCCTGCGTTCCCCCTGAGTGCGCCCCTCTTGGCGCGCCTCCCTACCTGTTGGGACGTGGAATCGGGCGGCTGAGTCTGCCGGTGCCGCTTTGTGCCGGGTTCCGGCTGAGGTGAGTCGCGGGTTCGGGGCGCCCGTTGAGCGCAACGCGTTGTTTCGCGGTTGCAGCCGGCGCTGCGGCTGTCCGTTTCCCGGCGGCGGCCCCGTCCCCGGTGGGCTTTCGTTCGACTACCGTACGAACCCGATGGAGTCCAAGAATGTCATCGTGCCTCGAATTGTTCGGGCCAGCGTTCACGTGCGAGCCGACGTGCCGCCTCATGGGCCGGCTCGAAGTCGTCCAGTGTGAGATCGTGCCGGCGTCCGAGCATCGTCACCGGCCATTGCTCCGCGAACCGTGACCCCTCGAAGCCGTAGGCCTGGAGTTGTGGCCCGATGACGACGACTTGCCCGGAATAACAGCACGAGATTTCGACCTCAGCCGTCCGAAACAGCCACGGGTCCGGAGCCACGTCCGCAGCGCTTATCATCAGCGGTGCCTTTGTACACGCTGCCAGCAGAGCACCGAGAGTCAAGAGAGCCAGACGGGTCATGCTCCGTCTCCGCTGCTCGGCGGTCCCACGTCGCCGTTTCCGTCGTGGTCGCCGTCCCCGTCACCATTCCCATCTTCGTCAACTCGCTGGCGCGTGTCGCGCGGAGCTGACTCCTTGATTTCCGCAGCGACACCGTGAATCACCAGCACACGCATGGCCTGGGAGACCACACGCACAACGTAATGGTAGGAGACTTGTCCCACGTCGAACGCGCCCTACGTGCAACTGCTCGCCTGCGAGCGGTAGTGATCGCTCCCTGCCCTGTGCGGCGTCTGCCAGTGGGAGGCACACGATGCCGGGGGCTACCGGTGGAGAGCCGGGTATCGAGTGGCGTCAAGGCTACGCCCCGCTTGGGCGCCGGTCTGCCAATGGTATCGTAGTCGCTGGAATCGAGCCGGAAGAGGTCCACGATGGGCAATGCAACCCGCTTGAAGTCGGTCGCGGTCGTTTCCGCCGTCGCTGCCGTGCTGCTGGCCGGGGTTCCGGCGCGCGCGGCGGCGCGTCAGGCGGTGGACGGGGCGGGGTGTCCCGACGCGCGGCGGTGCCTGGATCTGCTGCAGGACGGCATCTACTTGATCGAGGCCGGCCGGTGGGAAACGGCTTCCCTGGTGCTGAAGGAAGCCGCCGCCGGCCTGGAGGGGCGGCCGTCGTACGCGCGCGATCTGGCGCGGGCGTACGTGTATCTGGGGGTCGCGCGCCTGCAGGTCGCCGATGTCGACGAGACCCGACAGTGGTTCGCCGAAGCGCAGATGCGGGATCCGACGTTGCAGTTGGATCCGGCGGAGTTTCCTGGGGACGTGCTGGAACTCTGGGCCGAGGCGCTCGACCTGGGGATGCTCTTCGTCGACAGCGAGCCGGTCGGGGCGGAGGTGTCGGTCGACGGGGTGGTGCGGGGCCGCTCGCCGGTCGGGTTGGCGGGACTCGAGCCGGGGGAGTATCGGGTGAGACTGGCACATGACGGCTATGCCGGGGTCAGTCGGGTGCTGGCGGTGGGCGCCGGGCGGACCGAGCGGTTCCTCGTGTCGTTGGTGCCGTTGCAGGGCGCGGTGGAGTCGCCGACGCGGGCGGCAGCGCCCCTGACGGGCATACCCGACAGGGTCTCGACTCCGGGTCTGTCTTTCGGCGACGCGGCGGTGGAACAGGCGCCGGTGAACGTGTTGCCCATTCCGGCTCGGTTCCCGGTCGGTACGACGAAGAAGAGCGGTCGGTCGTGGTGGCGAACCGTGGCCGGGCTTCTGGGCGTAGCCGGGGGCGTGGCGTTGATGGTAGAGGGGGCGTCGTGCAGAGCCGGCGGTAAGAAATTCACGGGTTGGCTGGGCTACGGCGGCGTGCAGCGTGTGAAGGACAATGTGGGCAGGCAGATCGAGATTCTCGGCGGCCGCCTCGATACCTTTGCTATGGGACAGTGATCGATATAAAGTCTTCAACTTGGTCGGGGTAACAGTTTGTAATTCCATTCCCCGTGAAACGCATCGGGGACCAGCGCGAGTGCGTCCATCTGTTCCTTGGTCACCGTAACGCCCGTCGGATACTCCCCGGCGTCGAGTTCGGCCCGGACCCGGAGCCCGGTGGCTGTCCGGACGTTCCCGATGCGGTCGACGATGGTCTCGTACGTCGTCAGCGGGGTGCCGCCAGTTCGCCGTGATGTGACAGAAGAGCCGGTGCTCGATCTTGTTCCACTTGCTGGTGCCGGGTGGAAAATGACTCACCTCGATGGTCAGTCCGGTCTCGTCGGCCAACTGTTGAAGCTCATGCTTCCAGGCGCGCAACCGATACCCGTTGCTCCCGCCCGCATCGGCCGTGATGAACAGGGTCGTGGCCTCGGGGTAGGCGCCGCAACCCATCTGATGCCACCAGTGTCGAATCGACGCCACCGCGAACGCCGGTGTGTCGTGGTCCCAGCCCACGCTCACCCAGGCTTCGTTGCGCGCCATGTCGTAGACGCCGTACGGAATCGCCTTGCCCTCGGCGTCGGTCGGGAAATCATGCACCAGCACCGCCGGCGGCGTGCCCTTCGGCTGCCATTCCCGCCCGCCGTTCTTGAAGTTCCCGACCAGCTCCTTCTTCTTCGTGTCGACCGAGATCACCGGCTGGCCGGCGGTCAGATGCTCGTCCGCGGTCTGGTTGATGTGCTCGAACTGCGCGTTGCGGTCCGGATGCGTGGCGCCTTCCTGCCGTTTGCGCGGCGATTGCAGCCGGTAGCCCAGGCGGTGCAGCAGCCGGCCCACAGTGGTCGAACTCACCCGCCACCCCTGCTCGGTCAGCGCCGCCGCCAGCTTCGCGCGACTCTTGCACGTCCAGCGCAGCGGCGAGGTCGGGTCGCCGCGCGTGAGCGGATCCACCAGCGCTTGGAGCGCGGCCTGGATGCCGGGTTGATCCTGCTGGATGCGGGGCCGTCCGCCGCCAGGGCGTCGAATGCGGTCCGTCGGCGCCTCGTCGCGGGCAATCTCCCGGCGCCCCTTGCGAATCGTCTCCCGAGCCACACCGGTGGCCGACGAAACCACCGCGTCGCCGCCGTAGCCGATGGCGAGCGACTCGGCCGCCGCCCACCGGCGGCGACTGCGCTCGTCCAACACGGGCTCGACCGCCGCATACTTCGCAACAAGGGTCGCTTCCAGCTCGATGTCTCGCTTCATGCCTCCAGTATGACCAGAAAACCCACAGGTGGAAAACTAGTTTAGCGCAGTGTCCTATGGGTCCCAGGGATAGGGTTGCCTGCGAAGGACTGAGATACTCTTGGCGCTGGGAGAGGCCAGACGGAGTGGGCTTCGGAGTAGAGTCGGTGCGGGACCATGCATCGGTGACATCCGGAACCTACGATCTGTGGTCGGACGGAAGGAGGTCAGAGGGAGAGGGTTGGGAGTTGGGGAGGCAAATGACCCAGGATCCGTCGTCGGCCCAGCTACTGCGTCAAGCCCTGGTGCAGTCGGTTGGCGATATAGGTGTCGGCTATCGCGTTCCCCCCGAGTGGCTTGTCCCGGGCGCGGCCCTGGTGGCGGTCGGGGCGCTGTTTACTACGTTGTGGTCGCACGTGACGGTCGTCGAGGATGTCGCAGTGAGTATGACCCCGAGCGGCGGCGTGCTGGCGTCGCGGTCATTCGGCTGGTAGTCGTACATCCTACCGGCTTCGGTCCTGTTTGCCGGTTGATCCTCACTCGGACTGTCGCCGGCCTGGCACCCGTTTCGTCCTCACAATCGGCTCCCGGTCCTGCCTGCCCGTTGATCCGCCAGGGGCTGTCGTAGCCGTGCCCGCGGCGCGCGCGCCCTGGGCGACCTGACCGACGGGGACGAGAACACCGCGCTCGGCTACCGCGCGCTGGTCAGGCTGGGAACGGGCAACTACAACGTCGGGGTCGGTTCCCGGGCGTTGACTCGCATGACCGCCGGCAGCCGGAACACGAGCGTCGGCTACGGCGCCCTGGTCGCCAACACCGGCGGCTCGAACAACATCGCCCTCGGCTACCAGGCCGGCAACGTCAACACGACCGGCAGCAACAACATCTACATCGGGCATGCAGGCACGGCGTCCGACGAGTCGGGCACGGTCCGGATCGGGAGGGCGGCGACCCACACCGAGACGCACCTGTCGGGCACGGTGCACGCCACCGCCTTCGTCGGCGACGGCTCGGGGCTCACGAATCTCGACGTGGCGGCGAACACCGGGGTGCTCGACGTCGCGAGGATCCCCGATCTGGATGCGTCGAAGATCACCAGCGGGGTGCTCGACGCAGCCCGCATTCCGGACCTCGACGCGGGCAAGGTCACGGGTGGGGTGTTCGATCCGGCCCGGATACCGGTGCTGGCCCCCGCCAGCGTCCCCGTCATGGCGATCCCGCTGTTCGGATCGCCGGACTTCGGTCGCAACGACCTGGAGTATCCGGCGGGAACCGACCACGCCAGTCTCGTGCCGGGCAGCGTCATGGCGCCGGTCGATGCAGGAATGTGGCGCCTGCAGGCGATGGTCGCCGGCGAGGCGGGGACGGTCACGGTCGGGCTGGTGCGGCTCGACGCCGATTCGGCGATGCCCCCTTCGAACCCCTCGCCCCTGGACCCCCTCCCGCCCCCGGCCGCCACGACGCCGGTCGCCACGCTGACCACCACGAGCACGACCGCCGTGCTGGTCACGAGCGACGATTTCACGGTGTCGGCGAGCGGGACCTACGGACTGAAGATGAAGACGGACGGCGCCTCGTACGGTCGCGTCTGGGGCGTCTGGCTGAAGCGTATCGCCGACGGCGGACAGGAGTAGAGGAACCGATGCAACGACTGCACAAGTGGATCAAGTGGGGATTGATGCTGTTCGTGTTGCCGCCGCTGTGCGGCTTCTGGTGGTGGCTGGGCCAGGGCGTCTCGGCCCAGGGGGTGCAGTTTCTGTCCCGGACGGTGCGCGTGCGGGCCTCGCCGCCGTACAACCTGACCTTCCCTGCCGCGGCGGCGGAAGGTGTCGTTCGGAGCGATGCGGCCGGGGCGCTGTCGACCTCGTGGGACGGTTCGAGCCTGACGTCGCTGAACGCGTCGAACCTGTCGAGCGGCACGGTGGCGGCGGCGCGGCTGGGCAGCGGCACGGCCAGCGCCACCACGTTTCTGCGCGGGGACAACACCTGGGCGACGCCGGCGGACACGGTCACGAACGGGGGCATCCCGAGCGGCGCGGTGATCTTCGTCACCACGGCGAGCTGCCCGACCGGCTTCAGCGAGTACGCCGCCGCGCGCGGGCGCTACCTGGTGGGTCTGGCGGCCGGCGGGAGGGCCCTTCCGGGCCCGCTGGACTCGTTGGTCCGCTCGGGCCGGCGGGTCCGGTCGGGCCGGTCGGACCGCAAGGTGAGACTGGTCCTGCGGGGCCGCAAGGCCCGGCAGGTCTGGACTCGGGAGCAAGCGTCAGGTACGCCTGGCGAGACGAAGGGAACGAGGAGAGCATGAGCGGTGGCGCTGCGTGGGTGTCGACGGGCAACCGCTTTGCCATCACCACCAGCGCTGACGATGCCAAGCTGCTGATTCTGGGCTCTCAGCACGTCTACAACCCCACGGGACGGCGCGGCGTGAGCTACAGGGTCGTGGCGAGGCCTGCGGCCGGATCGTGGTCCGAGGTGGAGGTCGTGGTCGACGCAACGAGCGCGGACAGCACGGCGGTTACCGGAAAGGGCTACATTCCGATCCTTCTCGTGTGGGAGGCCGGCGTCGCCGGAACCTATGAGGGTCGCGTGGAAGTCAGATCGCCCGAGGGAAACACTGGCACCCAGGACGACGGCGCCAAGAGTTACATGTTCGCGATGGAGCTGACCGGCGTCTGCGCACCGACGGGCGATGATGCCGCCAATCCCTGCGAGGCCACGCGCTGATGCTCCGAGCGCGCGAGGTGTGATCCCGAGCCGTCTCTCGCGGGGTGCGTGCGCGTCGCGTTGGGGACAACAGGAACCGAGACAAGCATGGACGACGGCCGGCGGCCGTTGACAGGAGGAATGGCGTTGCGAATACGGATACGAATGATGCTGATGCTGCCCGTCGTGCTGGTGGCGTTGACGGTCGCGGCGATGCCGGCGGCGGCCCAATCCACCCCGATGATCATGAGCGCCCAGGTGAGTACGGACCAGACCACGGTAACGATCTCCGGTGTGAACTTCGGGGCTGCACTGCCGACGGTGAGCCTCGCGTGGGCGGCGTTGATCGTGACGGCGTCGTCCGCCACGTCGATCACCGCGACGCTGCCGGGGCCGTTGGCGGCGGGCACGTATCTGCTGGGCCTCCATCGGAACGACGGGGAGGTTACCGTCTTTCACCTGACGATCGGCGTGGTCGGACCGGAAGGCCCCGCGGGGTCGACGGGACCGGCGGGGGCGTCCGGACGCGACGGCCCCGCGGGTCCGGTGGGTCCGGCAGGCCCGGCGGGTCCGGCAGGTCCGGCGGTGTCGATGACCACGGGCGTGGAGAACACGCCGTTCGGCCAAAGCGCATTGTCGAACCTGACGACCGGCGAGCGCAACAGCGCGTTCGGCCATGATGCACTGGCGAGTCTGACGACAGGCACGCGCAACGTCGCGGTTGGCCACGAGGCGCTGACGAGCCTGACGACCGGGGGGAGCGACACCCGCGCGGACCGCAACACCGCCGTCGGCTACCGCACCCTGGAATCGCTGACGGCGGGCGAGGACAACGTGGCCCTCGGCGGCCGGGCCCTGGGCGCCCTGACCGACGGCGACGAGAACACTTCACTCGGCTACCGCGCGCTGGTCAGGCTGGGAACGGGCAACTACAACGTCGCCGTCGGTTCCCGCTCGCTGACTCGCATGACCGCCGGCAGCGGGAATACGAGCGTCGGCTACGGCGCCCTCAGCGCCAACACCGGCGGCACGAACAACGTCGCCCTCGGCTACGAGGCCGGCAACGTCAACGCGACCGGCAGCAACAACATCTACATCGGCCACCCCGGCGCGGCGGCCGACGAATCGGGCACGGTCCGCATCGGGACGGCGGCGACGCACACCGAGACGCACCTGGCGGGCACGGTGCACGCCACGGCCTTCGTCGGCGACGGCTCGGGGCTCACGAATCTCGACGTGGCGGCGAACACCGGGGTGCTCGACATCGCGCGGATCCCCAATCTGGATGCGGCGAAGATCACCAGCGGGGTGCTCGACGCGGCCCGCATTCCGGCGCTCGACGCGGGCAAGGTCGCCAGCGGCGTGTTCGATCCGGCCCGGATAACCCGTGCTGGCCCCCGCCAGCGTCCCCGTCATGGCAATTCCGCTGTTCGGGTCGCCGGACTTCGGCCGCAACGATCTGGAGTATCCGGCGGGGACCGGCCACGCGAGTCTCGTGCCGGGCAGCGCCATGGCGCCGGTGGCCGCCGGCACGTGGCGCCTGCAGGCGATGGTGGCCGGCGAGGCGGGGACGGTCACGGTGGGGCTGGTGCGGCTCGACGCCGATGCGGATCCCCCGCCTTCGGATCCGCCGCCCCTGGATCCCCCGCCCGTGGACCCCCCGCCCCCGGCCGCCGCGACGCCGGTCGCCACGCTGACCACGACGAGCACGACCCCGGTGCTGGTCACGAGCGACGATTTCACGGTGTCGGCGACCGGAACCTACGGACTGAAGATGAAGACGGACGGCGTCTCGTACGGCCGCGTATGGGGCGCCTGGCTGCAGCGTATCGCCGACGGCGGACAGGAGTAGAGGAAACGATGCAACGACTGCACAAGTGGATCAAGTGGGGATTGATGCTGTTCGTGTTGCCGCCGCTGTGCGGCTTCTGGTGGTGGCTGGGCCAGGGCGTCTCGGCCCAGGGGGTGCAGTTCCTGTCGCAGACGGTGCGCGTGCGGGCCTCACCCCCGTACAACCTGACCTTCCCAGCCGCGGCCGCGGACGGGGTGGTGCAGAGCGACGCGGCCGGCGCGCTGTCGACCTCGTGGGACGGGTCGAGCCTGACGTCGCTGAACGCGTCGAGCCTGTCGAGCGGCACGGTGGCGGCGGCCCGGCTGGGCAGCGGCACGGCGAGCGCCACCACGTTTCTGCGCGGGGACAACACCTGGGCGACGCCGGCGGACACGGTCACCGGCGGCGGCATTCCGAGCGGGGCGGTGATCTTCATCACCACGGAGAGCTGCCCGACCGGGTTCAGCGAGTACGCCGCCGCGGCCGGGCGCTACCTGGTGGGTCTGGCGGCCGACGGGGAGAGCGGGGACACGGTGGGCGCCGCGCTGACCGCGGCGGAGAACCGGGCCGTCGGCGGGCACAACCACGGCTTCACCGGCGCCACGCACAGCCACGGCTTCACCGGCGCCAGCCACGGCCACGGCTTCAGCGGCAGCTCGCACTCGCACGGGCTGTCGTCGACGAGCCATACGCACAGCTTCTCGGACAGCGACTCGCACAGCCATGGCTTCAGCGGCAGCTCGCATTCGCATAGCCTGCAGTCGACGGCCCATACGCACAGCTTTTCGGACAGCGACTCGCACACCCACACGGTGAATCACCAGCACACGCACGCCATAGGAGACCACCAGCACGGTCTTCCTTTGGGGACAACTCTGCGTCAGGTCGACGGTGGCGGTAACTGGTGGGTTCTCTCTACCCCTGAGGGCGGCAACAACGCGTCTACCACTGGCCCGACGAATTCCACCAACACCGCCGGGCAATCCGTAGGCCCGAGGGCATCGAGTGCTACCGTGTCGATTTCGGGCACGACCGGCAGCAGCAGTGTCGGCAACAGCACGAACGGCGCCTCCGGCGGCGGCACCGTGGGCAACGCCAACGTGTCGATTTCGGGCACGACCGGCAGCAGCAGCGCCGGCGGCAGCAGGACGAACGACGCCTCCCCCGGTGGTACGGTAGCGACGGTCACGGCCGGCGGCACGATTGCCGACGCGACGGCGGCCGGCGCAGTGGGAACGACGGGCGCCAGCGGCACCAACGCGCCCTATGTGCAACTGCTTGCCTGCCAGCGGTCGTGACCGCTCCGTGCGCTGTGCGGCGTCCACCCGTGGGGAGGCGCAGGATGCCGGGGAGGTGCCGGGGGGGGCCGGTGGACGGCGGGGTATCGAGCCGATAACCGGTGAGGGTCCCGCTTGCGCGCCGGTCCGCCAGTCGCTATCGTAGCTAGTGTTCGGCGGAAAACCCGCAAGTCATTGATTCTACAGGGTGTAACCGCCGATTTCAAGTGGCGAAGATCGTCCAGATGTCGTATTCTTTGCGGGTGATCTCCCAAGGATCGACCCGTTCCGGGACCATCTTCGCGACATTGCCATCATGAGAGAAGTTCACAGATCGCAGTTCCAGCTCGGGCAGGTGCCGATCGAGAAAATCTGGATCAACCCGAAGTCGCGGGACGACATCCCGGCGGTGTTGAAGGGGATTCAGCACATCTGGGGCGACGAGGAGTTGCGCGCGCGATTGTTGACACTGCTGGACGAGCATATTCTGCCGGAGGCGGATCGCACGGTGGGGCGTCCGGGAATGGACCTGTGGCAGATTCTGGTGCTGGGGGTCCTGAAGCAGGGACTGGGTTGCGACTTCGACCGTCTTCACGACCTGACGAACCATCATGGGACGATACGTGAGTTCCTGGGACACGGCGATTTCGATGACAAGACGCGTTACGAATACCAAACGGTAGTCGATAACGTGTCCTTGTTGACGCCCGAGCTGTTGTCGGCAGTGGGGCGCCTGGTGGTGGAGAGCGGTCACAAGGTCGCTAAAAAAAAGCCTGGCGAGCCATTGCGCGGGCGGTGTGATTCGTTCGTGGTTGAAACGGACGTGCACTACCCGACGGACGTCAGCCTGTTGTGGGACGCGACGCGTTGCCTGCTGCGGGAGACGGGCCGGGCGGCTGAGAAGTACGCGGTGGGCGGGTGGCGTCAGTGGCGCCATCTGTCCCGAGAGGTCAAGAAACTGTTCAACAAGGTGCGCTCGACGCGGCGGGCGCAGCGGCATCCGGAGCGGGTGGAGGCGTATGTGGAGCGCTGCCGGGGGCTGGTGGAGCGGGCGGAGACAACGCTCGACGCGTTGCGAGACCAGGGCGTGGGGGAATTGCGCTGTCGCTCCATCACAGGCCTCGTCGCTCACGCCCGGCGGCAGATTGACCAGGTGGAGCGGCGTCTTCTGCGTGGCGAGACGATACCTCACGAGGAGAAGGTCTTTTCGATTTTCGAGGGACACACGCGTTGGATTTCCAAAGGCAAGGCGGGCACGCCGGTCGAACTCGGGGTTCCTGTCGCCGTTATCGAGGATCAGTATCAACTCATCCTTCACCACAAGGTCCTGTGGGAGGGCGAGGATGTGGACGTGGCAGTGCCGATGGTGCAGGAAGCGCAGGCACTGTATCCGGAGTTGCGGGCGTGCAGTTTCGACCGGGGCTTTCACAGCCGCGGCAATCGGGTCCGCCTCGATGCGTTGCTCGACGTCAATGCGTTGCCGGGGAAAGGGTATCTTTCAAAAGCCGACCGGGAGCGTGAAGAGGAGGAGTCGTTTGCGGCCGCGCGGCGTGCGCATCCGGCGATCGAGTCTGCCATCAATGGGTTGGAACATCGGGGACTCGACCGCGTTCGCAGCCATGGTGCGGACGGCTTCGCGCGGACGGTTGCCTTGTCGGTGCTGGCGGCCAACCTGCATCGCATCGGATTGATCCTGCAGAAGCGGGAGCGCAAACGACAACGACAACGACTCGTCGCCTGACCGACCGGCCCTGACAACCAGGCCGGATTCCGAGCCGACAAGAGACGGCACGGTCCTACTGTCCCTGGAAACAGGACATCCGGGCTGATTTGCTGGCCTTTGCTATCCCGCAGCCCGTCAGGCGCCTCCGTCGCGGCCGGGTCGTGCCGAAATCACGCTCAGGATGCCACGAATTGGCGCAAATCTCCGCCCGGAACGGGGGTTTTCTGGCTGACACTAGCTAGAAAATCCGTCGGAGGTACCCGAGATGCGCAATGGAGCCTTCGTGAAGTCGATCGTGCTCGCCGCCGCGGTCGCCGCCATCTCGCTGGCCGCGCTTCCGGCTCCAGGGGCGGCGCGTCAGGCTGCGGACGCGGGGGTGTGTCCGGAGGCGCAGCGGTGCCTGGATCTGCTGCAGGACGGCATCGAGTTCATCGCGGCCGGCCGGTGGGAAGTGGCTTCCGTCGTGCTCAAGGAAGCCGCCGCTGGGTTGGAGGGGAGGCCGTCGCACGCGCGCGTCCTGGCGCGGGCGTACGTGTATCTGGGGGTGGCGCGCCTGCAGATGGCCGACGCCGACGAGACGGTGCAGTGGTTCGCCGAGGCACAGATGCGGGACCCGACGTTGCGGTTGGATCCGGCGGAGTTCCCGCGGGACGTGCTGGAGCTGTGGGCCGAGGCGCGGAATCTGGGCATGCTGCTCGTCGACAGCGAGCCCTCCGGGGCGGAGGTGTCGATCGACGAGGTGGTGTGGGGCCGTTCGCCGGTCGGCGTGGCGGGACTGCGGCCGGGGGAGTATCGGGTGACGCTGGCGCATGCCGGCTATGCGGGCGTCAGTCGCGTGCTGTCGGTGGCCGCCGGGCGGACCGAGCGCCTGTTCGTCCCGATGGTTCCGACGCCGGGCGCGGCAGACACACGGACTCGGAGGGCAGCGCCGCTTACCGGCATCCCGGACGGCGTCTCGACGGCGGGCCTGTCTTTCGGCGACGCGGCAGTGGAGCAGGCGCCTGTGAACGTGTTGCCGATTCCGGCCCGGTTCCCGGCCGGTACGACGAAGAAGAGCGGCCGGTCGTTGTGGCGGACGCTGGCCGGCATTCTGGGTGTAGCCGGGGGCGTGGCGATGATGGTCGAGACGGCCGTGTGCAGGCCCGGTGGCGGAAACCTCGAAGATGATACCGGCATCCCGGTCGAGACTATGGGCGGCATCGTTACAACGTATGCTCACGGCGGGTTGCGTCCGTGTACGTTGGGGTTTAGTTGGTTCTTGGACGTCCCGGCCGACACTGGTTCGAGGGTTGGGGGGTACGTTCGTGACTATGAGAGAGTGCGGTCCGGCGCATACGATCCGACTCTCCATAACGAGAGACTGATTTCTTTCGCTCAGGAACCATGGTATTTGGAGAACCTGGGGGGGGCCGAGAAGCTGATGCTGGAGCCCGGGTTCAGGGAGCGGGTGAATCAGGCGCTGCTGCAATCCGTTGGTGACGCGGGGGCCAGGCATCGGGTTCCGAAGGAGTACCTCGTCGCGGGCGGGGCGATGATAGCGGCCGGGACGCTTCTGGCGACGCTCTGGTCGCACGTGACGGTCGTCGATGACCTGGCGGTGAGTGTGACGCCGACCGGCGGCGTGCTGGCGTCCCACTCTTTCGGCTGGTAGTCGTTCTTCATATTGGCTTCGGTCCTGCCTGCCCGTTGATCCGCCCGCTACGGCAGCCGCGTCCTGAGACGCCTTGACCGCGGGCCGCCGGAACACGAGCGTCGGCTACGCCGCGCTTACCGCCAACACCGGGCCTGCGCTTGCGCGCCGGGCGGCGTCCTGCCGCGGGAGGCGCGGGATGCCCGGGGGCTGCCGGTCGACGACGGGGTATCGAGCCGATAATCGGTGAACGTCCCGCTTGCGCGCCGGTCCGCTCCGTGGTTATCGTAGCGACGGAATCCGTCGGAGGTCCCCGAGATGCGCAATGGAGCTTTCATAGAGTCGATCGTGCTCGTCGCGGCGGTCGCCGCCATCTCGCTGGCCGCGCTTCCGGCGCAAGGGGCGGCGCGTCAGGCTGCGGACGCGGGGGTGTGTCCGGAGGCGCGGCGGTGCCTGGAACTGCTGCAGGACGGCATCGCCCTCATCGAAGCGGGCCGGTGGGAAACAGCTTCCGTCGTGCTGAAGGAGGCCGCCGCCGGCCTGGAGGGGCGGCCTTCGCACGTGCGCGATCTGGCGCTGGCGTACGTGTATCTGGGCGTGACGCGCCTGCAGGTCGCCGACGCGGACGAGACGGTGCAGTGGTTCGCCGAGGCGCAGATGCGGGACCCGACGTTGCAGTTGGATCCGGCGGAGTTCCCGCGGGACGTGCTGGAGCTGTGGGCCGAGGCGCGGAGTCTGGGCATGCTGCTCGTCGACAGCGAGCCGTCGGGGGCGGAGGTGTCGGTCGACGGGGTGGTGCGGGGCCGCTCGCCGGTTGGGTTGGCGGGGCTGAAGCCGAGGGCGTATCGGGTGGAACTCGAGCAGGACGGCTATGCCGGCGTCAGCCGGATGCTGACGGTGGCGGCGGGGCGTACCGAGCGCCTTTTCTTCTCTCTGCTTCCAGCGTCGGGCGCGGCAGGCACACGGACTCGGGGGGCAGCGCCGCTTGCGGGCATACCCGCCGGCGTCTCGGCGGCGGGCCCGTCTCTCGGCGCCGCGGCGGCGGAGCAGGCGCCTGTGAACGTGTTTCCGATCCCGGATCGGTTTCCGGCCGGTACGACGAAGAAGAGCGGCCGGTCCTGGTGGCGGACGCTGGCCGGGCTCCTGGGTGTAGCCGGGGGCGTGGCGATGATGGTCGAGACGGCCGAGTGCAGGGCCGGTGGCGGAAATCTCAAACGTGATCGCGATGGTGTCACCAGTTCGATGCCCACCGGCATCCCGTAGAGACTCTGGGCGGCGTCCTTCGAGGGGATGCTCCCGGCTTGTTGAGGTGGTGTACGTTGGAAATCAACTGGAATTTGCAGGTCCCGGACGACGGTGCTGGTGGCGCGTACATTAGTGGGTATGTTCGTGACTATGAAAGAGTGAAGTCCGGCGCATACGATCCGGCCCTCGAGCACATCCATCCGCGGTCCATAAGTCAGGAACCATTGGCGTATGGGGAACCGGGGCCGGCCGATAGGCTGGTGCAGGATCCCTCGTTCAGGGAGCGAGTGAATCAGGCGCTGCTGCAATCCGTTGGTGACGCGGGGTCCAGGTATCGGGTTCCGAAGGAGTACCTGATCGGGGGCGTAGCCCTGGTGGCGGCCGGGGTGTTGCTCTCGACGCTCTGGGCGGACGTGACGGTCGTCGAGGAAGTCGCGGTTGGCTTCACGCCGAGCGGCGGCGTGCTGGCGTCGCGGTCTTTCGGCTGGTAGCAGTGCCTCATGCCGGCTTCGGACTTGCCTGCCCGTTGATTCTCACTCGGGCCGCCCGCCGACCAGAACCCGTTTCATCCTCATAATCGGTCTCCTGCCTCCCCGTTGATTCCGCCACGGCGGCGCGAACAACATCGCCCTCGGCTACCAAGCCGGCAACGTCAACACGACGGGCAGCAAGAACATCTACATCGGCCACCCCGGCGCGGCGGCCGACGAGTCGGGGCATGGTTCGGATAGGGTCGCCGGCGGCTCACAGCGAGACGCACCTGCCGGGCACGGTGCACGCCCTGCCTTCGTCGGCGACGGGTCGGGGCTGGACGAATCTCCCGCTGTGCGGCTTCTGGTGGTGGCTGGGCCAGGGCGTTTCGGCCCAGGGGGGTGCAGTTCCTGTCGCGCACGGTGCGCGTGCGGGCCACGCCGCCCTACAACCTGACCTTCCCGGCGGCGGCGGCGGAAGGTGGAAGGGGTGGTGCAGAGCGATGCGGACGGGGCGCTGTCGACCTCGTGGGACGGGTCGAGCCTGACGTCGCTGAACGCGTCGAGCCTGTCGAGCGGCACGGTGGCGGCGGCGCGGCTGGGCAGCGGCACGGCGAGCGCCACCACGTTTCTGCGCGGCAACGCCACCTGGGCGACGCCGGCGGACACGGTCACCGGCGGCGGCATTCCGAGCGGGGCGGTGATCTTCGTCACCACGGAGAGCTGCCCGACCGGGTTCAGCGAGTACGCCGCCGCGGCCGGTCGCTACCTGGTGGGTCTGGCGGCCGACGGGGAGAGCGGGGACACGGTGGGTACCGCGCTGACCGCGGCGGAGAACCGCGCGGTCGGCGGGCACAACCACGGGTTCAGCGGCGCCACGCACAGCCACGGCTTCACCGGCGCCAGCCACGACCACGGGTTCAGCGGCAGCTCGCACTCGCACGGGCTGTCGTCGACGAGCCATACGCACAGCTTCTCGGACAGCGACTCGCACGACCATGGCTTCAGCGGCAGCTCGCACTCGCACGGGTTGTCTTCGACGAGCCACACGCACAGCTTCTCCGGCAGCGACTCGCATACCCACACGGTGAATCACCAGCACACGCATGGCCTGGGAGACCACACGCATAGCTGCAGGCTATACGTGAGGCGCACGGTCGAAGTCGACGGCGGTAATGACTATAGGGTTCGCGAAGCGGGGACCGACAACTAGACGTCCGGGGGAAGCACCGCCAGCACCATTGGGCAGTCCGTCGGCCCGACCGCGTCCAACGCTACGGTCAACATTTCCGGCACCACCGGCAGCAGCAGCGCCGGCAGTCGTACGAACGGTGCTTCCCCCGGCGGCTCCGTGGGCAACGCCAGCGTGTCTATCTCCGGCACCACCGGCAGCAGCAGTGTCGGCAGCAGGACGAACAGCGCCTCACCCGGTGGTACGGTGGCGGCGGCCACGGTCAGCGGCACGATCGCCGACGCGTCCGCGGGCGGCGCGGTGGGAACGACGGGCGCCAGCGGCACGAACGCGCCCTACGTGCAACTGCTCGTCTGCCAGCGGTCGTGACCGGCCGGGCATCTTGCGCGCCGGTTCGCACATGGCTATCGTAGTCGTCGGAAGCGAGCCGGGGGAGGTCTGGGATGGGCACTGGTACCTGCTTGGAAGTCAGTCGTGGTCGTCGCAGCAGTCGCCGCCATCCTGCTGGCCGGGGTTCCGGCGCGCGGGGCGGCGGGTCAGGCGGCGGCCGCCGGGGGCTGCTCGGACGCACAGAGGTGCCTGGAACTGCTGCGGGACGGCGTAGCCCTAATCGAGACCGGCCGGTGGGAAGCAGCTTCCCTGGTGCTGCACGGAGTTACCGCCGGCCTGGAGGGGCGGCCGTCGCACGCGCGCGACTTGGCGCTGTCGTACGTGTATCTGGGCGTGGCGCGCCTGCAGGTCGCCGATGCCGACGAGACGCGGCAGTGGTTTGCCGAGGCGCAGATGCGGGAGGGTGCACGTCAGGAAAGTGAGGGGATTCGTTCCGGGGTATAGGACAAGGCTTGATCGGCCGACAGTCTGTCAGTGGATGGACTGTCAGCACGAGGACCCGATCATGCCCGATGAACAGATTGCGGCGCTGGAACGCCAACACGCACACCTTCGCAGTCAATTCGCCTCCATCGGCGAGATGCGCTCCGGTTCGCTGACCGAACGCTTCCGACCCTGCGGCAAGCCCAGGTGTCATTGCGCCAAGCCAGGCGACCCCGGGCACGGTCCGGTCCTGTCGCTGACGCGCAAGCAGGCCGGCAAAACGGTCACACGCATCATCCCGGCCCACGCCGGGTCGGAGACGCAGGCGCGGCTCGCCGAGTATCGCCGCTTCCGGCAATTGTCGAAGATGTTCATCGAGGTCAACGATGCCCTGAGCGAGGCGCGTCTGGCGACCGGCAGCGCAGCAAAAAAAAACCGCAGACCGCGGTGATCGCCAAGTCGCTGGCGGCCGAAGCGACACGTGAGATCGAGCGGCTGCTGGGGGGCGACGCGACGCAGACGCTGGGCGACTTCGAGGCGGCCGAGACGGCGGTGCGCACCGCCGTCCTCGCAGTGGCGGCTCGTTTCGTCGCCGAGCGGCTCAACGCCGACCACAGTGACCAGCACGCCGCCGGCCTGCCCTGCCGGTGCGGACACACGGCCCGCTACGCCGGCCGGCGTGCAAAGACGATCCGCACGGCCCTGGGCGCCATGACCATCGAGCGGGCCTACTACCATTGCGCGTCCTGCCGAACCGGATTCTGTCCGCGTGACCGGACCCTGGGCATCGACGAGACGACGTTGTCGCCCGCGGCGACCCGCATGACGGCGGCGGCGGCCGCCCGAGTCAGCTTCAAAGAAGCCAGCACCCTGCTGGACGAACTGGCCGGGCTCGCCGTCGACCCCAAGCAGGTCGAGCGGACCGCCGAAGCGCTGGGGCGCGCGATCGCAGCCGACGAACGCCAAGCCGTCGAGCCGGAGGCGCACCGCGCAAAACCTACCCTGTATCTCGGCATGGATGGTACGGGCATTCCCGTGCGCAAGGCCGAAACCGCGCAGCGCCAAGGCAAGCAGCCCGACGGTTCGGCCAAGACCCGCGAGGTCAAGCTCGCCGTCGCCTGGACGGCCGAACGCCGTCACCCCAAGACCGGCATCGCGATGCGCGACCCGGACTCAGTCTCCTACACGGCCGCCATCGAGACGGCCGCCAGTCGCGATACCGACCGCGAGCCCTCCCCCTTCGCCCAGCGCGTGTGCCGCGAAGCCGAACGCCGCCGTTTCGCCGATGCCGACCGCAGGGTCATCCTCGGCGACGGCGCGCCCTGGATCTGGGCCCTCGCCGACGAGTGTTTCCCCGATGCGATCCAGATCGTCGACATCTTCCACGCCAAAAGCCACCTCTGGGACGTCGCCAAGGCCATCTACACACCCGGGTCCGAACTCGCCGCGCAGTGGGCGAAACAACGACGGGACGAACTCGATGCCGGCCGCATCAGCGCCCTCGTCGCCGCCCTCGCCCGACACGTCCCAACCTGCGACGAGGCCCGCAAATGCATCGACTATCTCATCCGCAACCGTAAACGCATGCGCTATTCCGCGTTCCGGGCCAGGGGCCTGTGCGTCGCCACCGGCATCGTCGAAGCCGGCTGCAAACATGCCGTCGGGGCGCGCCTCAAGCGCGCCGGCATGCACTGGTCCGTCAACGGCGCCAATGCCATCCTCGCCCTGCGCTGCTGCATCCTCAGCGGACGCTTCGAAGCCTTCTGGGAACGACGAAACGCCGCCGCATGAGACAGCACCTCACAAATCTGACGTGCACCCGATGCGGGATCCGACGTTGCAGTTGGATCCGGGCGAGTTTCCGGGAGACGTGCTGGAGATCTGGGAGGAGGCGCGCGACCTGGGGATGCTCTTCGTCGACACGGAACCCGTCGGGGCGGAGGTCTCGGTCGACGGGGTGGTGTGGGGCCACTCGCCGGTCGGCGTGGCGGGCTTGAAGCCGGGCGAGTACCGGGTGACGCTGGGGCATGACGGCTATGCCGGGGTCAGTCGGGTGCTGGCGGTGGCCGCCGGGCGGACGGAACGTCTGCTTGTGTTGTTGGTCCCGTTGGGTGCCGAAGCGCGGAGTCCGGGCGTGGCGCCCTTGACGGGCATACCGGATTCTGTCTCCAGGACGGCGGGCCTGTCTCTCGGTGACGCGGGGGAGGAGCAGGCCCCCGTCAACCCCGTGCCGATTCCGGATCGGTTCCCGGCAGGGACGGCGAAGAAGAGCGGTCGCTCGGTGTGGCGGACCGTGGCCGGGGTCGTGGGCGTAGCCGCGGGTGTGGCGATGATGATCCAGTCTGCAAAGTGCAGAGGCGGCGGCGAGCGCTCCACGGCTTGGCTGGGCTACGGCGAGACAGTTCAACTAAAGAACTTCAACATGGGCAGGCAAGTCGAGGTTCTTGGCGGCCGTCTCGATACCTTCGGATTCCGTGCCAGGGACAGGGTCGTCTGCGAAGGACTGGACTACCAGTGGTACTGGGAGAGGCCGGACGGCCTGGGGTTCGAAGGGTCTGTGGAGGATCATGCATCAGTGAAGTCCGGAACCTACAATCCGTGGTTATACGTGCGCAAACCGATTGAGGTTGAGGAGTTGGTGGGGCAAATGAGCCAGGATCCGTCTGTCGTGCCGCGACTGCGTCAAGCGCTGGTGCAGTCCGTAGGCGACATAGGTGTCGGACGCCGGGTTCCCAAAGAGTATCTTGTCGCGGGCGGCGCGATGATCGTGGCTGGGGCGCTGTTTGCGACGTTGTGGTCGGACGTGACGGTCGTCGAGGATCTCGCGGTCGATATCACACCGAGCGGCGGCGTGCTGGCGTCACGGTCTTTCGGCTGGTAGCAGTGCCTCATACCGGCTTCGGTCCTGCCTGCCCGTCGATCCGCGCTCGGGCCGCCGCCGGCCAGACACCCGTCTCGTCCTCATAATCGGCTCCGGTCGTGTCTGCCCGTTGATCCACCAAGGGCTATCGTAACCGTGCCCTCGGCGCCCGGGCCCTGGGCGACCTGACCGACGGCGACGAGAACACCTCGCTGGGGTACCGC
Source organism: Vicinamibacterales bacterium (assembly GCA_965222905.1). Lineage (GTDB taxonomy): Bacteria > Acidobacteriota > Vicinamibacteria > Vicinamibacterales > UBA8438 > WTFV01. The sequence goes on from OZ244976.1 coordinate 4,304,077, forward strand.
ACGCTGGTCACGCTGGTCACGCTGGGGACGGGCAGCGACGACGTCGCGGTCGGCTCCCGGTCGCTGAGCGCGTTGACCGCGGGCAGCCGGAACACGAGTGTCGGCCACGGCGCTCTTAACGCCAACACCGGCGGCGCGAACAACATCGCCCTCGGCTACTGTGCGGCTTCTGGTGGTGGCTGGGCCAGGGCGTCTCGGCCCAGGGGGGTGCAGTTCCTGTCGCGGACGGTGCGGGTGCGGGCCACGCCCTCGTACAACCTGACCTTCCCGGCCGCGTCGGCCGAAGGGGTGGTGCGGAGCGATGCCGACGGCGCGTTGTCGACCTCATGGGACGGCTCGAGCCTGACGTCGCTGAACGCGTCGAACGGTCGAGCGGCACGGTGGCGGCGGCGCGGCTGGGCAGCGGCACGGCCGGCGCTACGACGTTTCTGCGCGGCGACAACACCTGGGCGACGCCGGCGGACACGGTCACGAACGGCGGCATCCCGAGCGGCGCGGCGATCTTCGTCACCACGGCGAGCTGTCCGACCGGCTTCAGCGAGTACGCCGCCGCGGCCGGGCGCTACCTGGTGGGCTTGGCGGCCGACGGGACGAGCGGGGACACGGTGGGTACCGCGCTGACCGCGGCGGAGAACCGCGCCACCGGCGGCCACAATCACGGCTTCAGCGGCGCCACTTACAGCCACGGATTCACCGGCACCGGCCACGACCACGGCTTCAGCGGCGAGTCCCATTCGCACGGGTTGTCTTCGACGAGCCATACGAACAGCTTCTCCGGCAGCGACTCGCACACCCACACGGTGAATCACCAGCACACGCATGGCCTGGGAGACCACACGCACAACGTGGGGCATGGGGAGGGGACAGTTCGCGTTGACGGTGGCCGTAATCACGATGTGCACCCTGCGGGTGGAAGCGAGGCTTCCCAGGGAAGTACCGCCTCCACCATTGGGCAATCCGTCGACCCGATTGCATATGACGCGCGCGTGTCGATCTCCGGCACGACGGGTAGCAGTAGCGCCGGCAGCCGTACGAACGGCGCTTCCCTCGGCGGCTCGGTGGGCAATGCCAGCGTGGCCATCTCGGTACCACCGGCAGCAGCAGTGTCGGTAGCAGGACGGACAGCGCCTCCGCCGACGGCACAGTGGCGGCGGCCACGGTCAGCGGCACGATCGCCGACGCGACCGCGGGCGGCGCGGTGGGAACGACGGGCGCCAGCGGCACGAACGCGCCCTACGTGCAACTGCTCGCCTGCCAGCGATCGTGACCGCTCCTTGCGCTCTGCGCGTCCAGCAGTGGGAGGCGCAGGATGCCCGGGGGCTGCCGGTGGACGACGGGGTATCGAGCCGATAACCGGTGAAACGTCCCGCTTGCGCGCCGGTCCGCTCCGTGGTTATCGTAGGGACGGAATCCGTCGGAGGTGCCCGATATGCGCAATGGAGCCTTCGTAAAGTCGCTCGTGGCCGTCGCAGCAGTCGCCGCCATCCTGCTGGCCGGGGTTCCGGCGCGCGGGGCGGCGGGTCAGGCTGCGGACGCGGGGGTGTGTCCCGAGGCGTAGCGGTGCCTGGCTCTGCTGCAGGACGGCATCGCCCTGATCGAGGGCGGCCGGTGGGATGCGGCTTCCGTCTTGCTAGGGGAGGTCGCCGCCGGCCTGGAGGGTCGGCCGTCGCACGCGCGCGATCTGGCGCTGGCGTACGTGTATCTCGGGGTGGCGCGGCTGCAGGTCTCCGACGCGGACGAGGCGCGGCAGTGGTTCGCCGAAGCGCAGATGCGAGATCCGACGTTGCGTTTGGATCCGGCGGATTTCCCGCGGGACGTCCTGGAGCTGTGGGCCGAGGCGCGGAATCTGGGCATGCTGCTCGTCGACAGCGAGCCGTCGGGGGCGGAGGTGTCGGTCGACGGGCTGGTGCGTGGCCGCTCGCCGGTCGGCGTGGCGGGCTTGAAGGCTGGAGCGTATCGGGTGGCGTTGTCGTATGACGGCTACGCCGGGGTCAGTCGAGTGCTGACGGTGGCCGCCGGGCGGACCGAACGCCTCTTCGTCCCGCTGGTTCCGGCGCCGGGCGCGGTGGAGACACGGTCGGCGGCGCCGCTGACGGGCCTCCCGGACGGCGTCTCGGCCTCGGGTCTGTCTTTCGGCGACGCGGCGGTGGAGCAGGCGCCGGTGAACGTGTTTCCGATCCCGGATCGGTTCCCGGTCGGTACGACGAAGAAGAGCGGCCGGTCGTGGTGGCGAACGCTGGCCGGGGTGCTGGGCGTGGCCGGGGGTGTGGCGCTGCTCGTCGAGGGCGCTCAGTGCAGAGGCGGCGGTAAGAAATTCACGGGTTGGCTGGGCTACGGCGAGACAAGACAGGTTGTGAAGGTCAACGCGGGCAGGCAGATCGAGTTTCTCGGCGGCCGCCTCGATACCTTTTATTTTGGCCCCAGGGATCGGGTCGCCTGCGAAGGACTGGCTTACGACTGGTACTGGGAGAGGCCGGACGGACTGGGGTTCGGAGCGGTTGTGGACCATGCAGCGGTGACATCCGGAACCTACGATCCGTTGTCGTCGCTTTACGAGGGCAGAGTGTCGGGGAACGACGGCGATAGTCTCGATTTGGCGCGGCAAATGGGGCAGGATCCGTCGTTCGTTGAGCGACTTCCTCAAGCGTTGGTACAGTCCGTTGGCGATATAGGTGTCGGCTATCGCGTTCCCCCCGAGTGGCTTGTCCCGGGCGCGGCCCTGGTGGCGGTCGGGGCGCTGTTTGCTACGTTGTGGGCGGACGTGACGGTGGTCGAGGACCTCGCGCTCGATATCACGCCGAGCGGCGGCGTGTTGGCGTCGCGGTCTTTCGGCTGGTAGTCGTCTCTACGGCGGCTGCTGGTAGTCTCTACGGCGGTTGCTGGTAGTCGTGCCTTACATCGGCTGCCTGCTGTTGGTCTTCACCCAGGCCGCCGTCCGGACGGGCACCCGTTCCGTCGTCACAATCGGCTCCGGTCCTGCCTGCCCGTTGATCCGTCAAGGGCCATCGTAGCCGTGCCCGCGGTGCCCGGGCCCTGGGCGGCCTGACCGACGGCGACGAGAACACTCCACTCGGCTACCGCGCGCTGGTCAGGCTGGGAACGGGCAACTACAACGTCGCCGTCGGTTCCCGCTCGCTGACTCGCATGACCGCCGGCAGCCGGAATACGAGCGTCGGCTACGGCGCCCTCAGCGCCAACACCGGCGGCACGAACAACGTCGCCCTCGGCTACGAGGCCGGCAACGTCAACACGGCCGGCAGCAACAACATCTACATCGGGCACCCCGGCGCGGCGGTGGACGAATCGGGCACGGTCCGCATCGGGACGGCGGCGACGCACACCGAGACGCACCTGGCGGGCACGGTGCACGCTACGGCCTTCGTCGGCGACGGGTCGGGGGCTGACGAATCTCGACATGGCGGCTGACACCGGGGTGCTCGACGTCGGCAGGATCCCCGATCTGGATGCGTCGAAGATCACCAGCGGGGTGTTCGACGCGGCCCGCATTCCGGACCTCGACGCGGGCAAGGTCGCCAGCGGCGTGTTCGATCCGGCCCGGATCCCGGTGCTGGCCCCCGCCAGCGTCCCCGTCATGGCGATCCCGCTGTTCGGGTCGGCGGACTTCGGCCGCAACGACCTCGACTATCCGGCGGGCGTCGACCACGCCAGTCTCGTGCCGGGCAGCGCGATGGCGCCGGTCGACGCCGGCACGTGGCGCCTGCAGGCGATGGTCGCCGGCGAGGCGGGGACGGTGACGGTCGGGCTGATGCGGCTCGACGCCGATTCGGCGCCGCCCCCCGTGGCCCCGCTCCTGGACCCCCCGCCCCCGGCCGCCACGACGCCGGTCGCCACGCTGACCACCACGAGCACGACGCCCGTGCTGGTCGCGAGCGACGATTTCACGGTGTCGGCGAGCGGGACCTACGGACTGAAGATGAAGACGGACGGCGCCTCGTACGGCCGCGTGTGGGGCGCCTGGCTGCAGCGTATCGCCGACGGCGGACAGGAGTAGAGGAAACGATGCAACGACTGCACAAGTGGATCAAGTGGGGATTGATGCTGTTCGTGTTGCCGCCGCTGTGCGGCTTCTGGTGGTGGCTGGGCCAGGGCGTCTCGGCCCAGGGGGTGCAGTTCCTGTCGCAGACGGTGCGCGTGCGGGCCGGCTCGAGCCTGACGTCGCTGAACGCGTCGAACCTGTCGAGCGGCACGGTGGCGGCCGAGCGGTTGGGCGGCGGCACGGCCAGCGACGCGACGTATCTGCGCGGGGACGCCACCTGGGCGACGCCGCCGGACATGGTCGGCGGCGGCATCCCGAGCGGGGCGGTGATCTTCGTCACCACGGAGAGCTACCCGACCGGGTTCAGCGAGTACGCCGCCGGGGCCGGGCGCTACCTGGTGGGTCTGGTGGCCGGCGGGACCGGCGGGGACACGGTGGGCGCCGCGCTGACGGCGGCGGAGAACCGCGCCGTCGGCGGCCACAACCACGGCTTCACCGGCGCCACGCACGGCCACGGCTTCACCGGCGCCAGCCACGGTCACGGCTTCAGCGGCAGCTCGCATTCACACGGGTTGTCTTCGACCCGGCATACGCACAGCTTCTCGGACAGCGACTCGCACGGCCACGGCTTCACCGGCAGCTCGCACTCGCACGGGTTGTCGTCGACGAGCCACACGCACAGCTTCTCCGACAGCGACACCCATTCTCACGGGACGTCGGTGTCGAGCCAGCATACGCATGGCGAAAGACACATCACCGACCCTCAAGGCAACGCCGTTCCGGTCGACCGCGGCGACGACGACTGGGCAGTGCGTAGGCAAGGTCACGAGACGCCGGCAACCACCGGGCAGAGTAGGGGAGTCAGCGTGAGCGTGAACAACGCCACCGTCAACATTAGCGGCACTACCGGAAGCAGCAGCGCCGGGAGCCGTACGAACGGCGCCTCCCCCGCTGGTACGGTGGCAGCGGTCACGGTCAGCGGCACGATCGCCGACGCGACCGCGGGGGGCACGGTGGGAACGACGGGCGCCAGCGGAACGAACGCGCCCTACGTGCAACTGCTCGCCTGCCAGCGGTCGTGACTGGAAATGGCAAGCAGAAAAGGACTCCCCACCATTTTGCAAGTAGCATCTTCGTGTTTTCTTCGTTCTGCTGCCGACATGTTTCGATCCGCCGATTCGGACACGTGACATGCCCGTCACAACTACTGGGATGGTGAGTGGTTTGACGGTGCTCCGAGGGGCGACGGGATGTCACCAAAGGCCCTCGCTTCGCTCGGATCGCGTTCACCACGCACGGTCAGCCACGGCCGTCAACCCGCTTCGCGGGTCCTCCGCTACGCTCCGGTCCTTCGGATGACTGCCGCGGCCGACCGTGCGGGAAGCCCTTGCGGGCCAGCCGGAAGGCTGGCCCTCGATCGACTGCCTGCAAGTGCGACGCCTGCGATCCGCTCCGCTGTCGCGGAGCACCGTCGACACCCCCCGGACGGGATCACGTGCGCCTTCCCGGCCGCGAGCGACGGCCAGGGCATCCAGACACCAAGAGCTACGGCCGCGGATCCGGCTCACGTAGCCGTGATCTCGACACGGTGCGGGTCGAAGCAGGCGCCGTTGCGGAGCATCGCGCAGGCGACGTTGAGCAGGCGGTCGGCCACCGAGCGCAGGGCGCGCGCGTGTCCGTGGCCACGGGCGCGGAGCGACCGGTACTTGTCGTGGCTGACCGGATCGCGTTGGGCGGCGACACGGGCCCAGTGGTAGGCGGCGTCGCGCAGCCGGTCGTGGGCCGCCTGTCGCCGCGTCACGATCATGCTCTTACCCGAACGGCGGGTGACTGGAGCCACCCCACAGAGACAGCGAAGTGCGTCGTAGTCCCGTCGCCGCACCGCGTCGTTGCCCTCGGCAAGCAGCGTGGCGAGCACCTTGTTGCCGATGCCGGGCAGCGACAGCAGGATGGCCGCATCGGGCGGTTTTGTCGACGATGTCTCGTCCTCGGTGGACGCGTTCGGGTCGTGTGTCGGAGCAGCCTGGGCGAGCTGATGCACCAACCCGTCGAGCTCGCGGCGCACGTGCTCGAGCTGGCGGTTGACCAGGGCGAGGCGTTCGGCGACGAGCCGTACATGCGTGACGGCGGCTTCGGCCGCGCCCGGCGTCAGCTTGATGGCCGGGGCCCGCAGCCGAGCGCGCAGCGTCGCGGTATCGATCCGGCGGATGCGGTGCTGTTTCAACACCCTGGTCAGCGTTACCTCGCGAACCCGTTGCCCCGCGCGCGGCGTCGGCAGGCTCTGCCACAGGTCGAGCGCCCACGGCGCCGCGACGTCGTCGTCAACCGCGTCGAGGAACTGCGGGTAGTAGCGCCAGAGCTGGTCCCGCATTCGGTTGGCCAGGCGAACGCGTTCCCGCGTCAGTTCCTCGCTCAGACGCGACCACTCGCGCAGCTCGACGATTGCCGGGTCGGTCGGCTCCAGCCGCCGCAAACAGTGCGGGTCGGTACGCAGCGCCGAGGCGAGCACTCGCGCGTCCCGCCGGTCGTCCTTCGCGCCCGCCGGCGAGAGGCGGTCGCGGAAACGGTCGAGCTGTTTCGGGTTGATCGAGTGGACGGCGAAGCCGCGCTCCATCAGGCTTTCGACCACCGGCCCGCGTGGCGTCTCGACCGCCACTCCGACTTCGCCTGCGTCTCCCGTCGCGAGCGACAGCACCCAGCTCGCCATTTGCGACAGCCCTGTACCGCTGTGCTCGAACTCTCGTTCTCCGAGCACCTTCCCGGCAGCGTCAAGCACGCACACCTGATGTTTCTCAGACCCCCAGTCGACCCCCGCGAACCAAGCCAGCTTCAATTCGAACCTCCCCTCTGCAGAATCGAACGGGCGCGCCCCGATGCCTGCCGGTCCCTGTACTGGCGCTCTACGGCGCAAACTCCCCACGGGGCATCCATCGGTGGCTGGACCGCCGGGGCACAAGTCCTTTTCAGGTGCTCGCTGCACATGGGACCCCTTGGTGCTCCCGGCGGCCTGCCCGACTCCGCGAGATCATCCCGCGAAGTCATCCGGAAAGGTACAGGGACCCCTGTGGCCACGTGAAAAGGGACCCCCCAGTTTCTGTCAATTCGTCAGTCCATGACCTCCTTCCCTGGAGACTGTTTCGAGGTTGCTCGGATCTCGCGGACGGGTTGACGCTCGCGGTTCACATCGTGACATGTGCCTTGAGAAGCCACAGTCGGGCGCGCAGGGTGCGTCTGTCTGCAGACGCTCCCGGAGGCGTCCGAAACCGGCCGCCGTAGGTGGTTTCCGCTTGTACCGGACCGGTTCTCGGCGGTCGCCTCTCTGCGCCCGGATGGGCGCTGACGTAGTGAGCGGATGCGAACGGGGCGCGCCTGAGGGCGCATCACCCCAACGCATCGTGGTCCGAGCACGGTCCGGGCTCATCAACGCGTTTGCTCCTTTTCGTCGGCCGTCAGCGCCTGGTTTCGTTTGGCGGCCGCCAGCCTGTAGCTGGAGCCCGAGGTCTGAAGCACCGTCGAGTGGTGAACAATCCGGTCGATGACCGCGGCGGCGGCCGTCGGGTCGAGGAAGACCTCGGACCAGCGCGCGAACGGCAGGTTTGTCGTCACCACGAGGCTGCGGCGCTCGTAACGCTGGCTGATGAAGCCGAAGAGCAGGTCGGCCCCGGCCTTGTCGAGTGGAACGTAGCCCAGCTCGTCGACGATGATGACGTCAAAGCGGGCGAGCTGGTCGAGCTTGCGAGCCAGCCGGCCCTGCTGCTGCGCTTCGACGAGCAGCGTGACCAGCTCGGCCGCGGTCACGAACCGCACCCGGTAGTTGTGCTGGCAGCAGGCCATCCCCAGGGCGATGGACAAGTGCGTCTTGCCGGTGCCGACGCCGCCGACGTACACCACGTTGGCGGCCTCGGTGACGAAGCTGCAGTCGAAGACCTGCAGGACCGCGTCGCGGTCCAACTCCGGCTGCGCCTCGAAGGAGAAGGCGTCGAGCGTCTTCAGCATCGGGAAGCGAGCCTCGTGAATGCGGCGTTGGATGCGGCGCTCCCGGCGTCCGGTCACCTCCAGGTGTACCAGCAGCGCCAAGTAATCGGCCGGCGCCTGGCGCTGGCGGGCGGCCTGCTCGGCCAACGGTCGCCACTGCGCGGCGACCGTCGACAGATTCAGCGTTTTCAGGTCCGTCTCCAGATGCGGGGGCTCGGTAATCGCAGTCACCATCAGCGATCCCCTCCCACCAGTGCGTCATAGGCCGCCAGCGTCGGGGCGGGCACCGCGATGCGCGCCAACGCCGGATGCACCCCTGTGACCGGCGGGCACACCGGCGGCGGACCGGCCTGCTGCTGCCGGAGGATGAGCCGCACCGTCTCCAGGCGCGGCGAATGCCGTTCGAGTGCGGCGGCCACCGCCCGCTCGACAGCCGCGGTTGGGTGCGTCTCCATCAGCCGCAGCATCCGGACCCATTCCTGGTCGGGCTTGCGCGTGTGCTTGGCCAACTCGGCCCGCACCTGCTCCCACACCGGCGCCAGCCGCCAGTCGGCAAGCGCCGTCGCCTCGGCCACCGCCCGGTGCTTGCGTTCCAGCAACGGCAGCACGTGGAACGCATCAAGGACCTTCGCGCCCCGGCAGAACACTCGGCGATGCTGCGCCACCACCTCGGCGCCGACGGCGACCGCCACCCGGTCGTGGTACAGCTTCACCCACACCGGCCGGTAGGCGTGGCGGATCGGCACCGAGTAGGTGACGTGGTCCACGCGGACGTGTCCGAACTTGTCGGCCACCCGCGCGACGACGCGGCAGGTGGCGGGAAGATGCTCGGGCAACGCCCGCAGATGCTGCCGCTCCAGCGCCAAGGCTTCCTGCGCCGAGCGCCCGTCGTCGAGGTGGCGCAACGGCAGGTCGGCCTCCAACTCGGTGAGGATCGCCGCGTTGAGCGCCGCCCAGCTGTCGACCGCCAGCCGCGGCCGGAACACCAGATTCCGTGCGTATTTGACGCCTCCCTCCACCGAACCTTTCTCCCAGCCCTTGGCCGGCGCGCAGAAGTCGGCCCAGAACGGATACGCGCCCCGGAACGCCTCGAACGCTTCGGTCTGCACCCGGTCCCGGCCGGCCAGGATCTCCTTGACCGCAAGCGACGTGTTATCGAGGACGACACGAGCCGTTGCGCCCCCGAAATAGAGGAAGGCGGACTCGATGCCGTCGAGCAGCGACTCGAGCCGCTCGATCGGGTACGCCTTGGCGAAGTACGCGTTCGAGTACGGCAGCGTCGCCACCAGGTACTTGACCTTGCACGGTGCCCCGGCATGAGGTCGACCCACGTTTCCCCGAAGTCGACCTCCATCGTCGCGCCGGGAAGCGCGCTGCGGTGCACGAAGGCCTCCTTCGGTTTCACCTCGCTCTTCAGCGCCGCAACGTAACGGCGTACAGTGCGCTGGGAGACCGGCCCGGCCAACGGCAGCAGCAACCGCCGGACCCGCTTCGCGGTCAACCGCCGGTCGTCGCGCAGCCACTCCTCGATCTGCTTCTGCCAGGGGTCCAGACTCCTGACCCGCTGCGGCGACACCCGCACCGGCGGTGTCGGCCGGCCTATGGTCCGCCGGACCGTCTTGACGTCCAACTTCAACCGCCGGGCGATTTCCTTCTTCGGCACACCCTCCACCAGATGCAGGTGGCGGACTTCGGCCCACTGAGACATCCTGATCACCTCCGCGTCCTCCTGGCTCTGTCGACGAGACGACCCTGTCTCGCCGCGTCAGATCATCGCCAGGAATCCGCTGTTTCCGGGTACTCAGGGGGTCCCTTTTCAAGTGGCCACGGGGTCCCTTTTCATGTTGCCGCCACCAGTCGTGACCCCTCGCCACGCTACGCGGCCGCCCGCCAGGGAGGGCTCATGATGCCCGGGGGCGTACGGTAGGCAGCCGGGAGTCCGAGCGGGGCGACAGGTAGAACACGTCTTGCGCGGCCGATAGACCGACGAGTAGCATAGCCCCTGGAATCGGGCTGGGAGGGTTCGGGATGCGCAATCGATCCTGCCGAATGCCGTTCGTCGTCGCAACCGCCGCCATGCTGTTGGCCGGGGTGCCGGCGCACGGGTCGGCACGTCAGGCGGCGGCGCCGCGGTGTGTACGGAGGCGCGGCGATGTCTGGATCTGCTGCGGGACGGCATGGCCCTGATCCGGTCGGACGCGGTGGTCGTGGAAGACGTTGCGATCAGCGTGACGCCCGCCGGTGGCGTGCTGGCCTCCCGGTCTTTCGGCTGGTGGCCGGAGGCAGACTGCGATAGTGGCATCCGATGCTCCGACTGCTCCGCGCCGGTGCGAAATCGACGTTCGAACGGTTCCCGGTTCTGCGTTCTGTGACCCATGTGGCCTGGGATCTGGTATTCCATCTCGCCCTGCTGCCGTTCCGGCTTCCGCCGAGACGAGGCTCGACCGTTGAACGACAGGATCTCGTGCAGCGCACGGCGGAATACAACGAGGCTGCGGAACGTTATTTCACGGCGTATCCCGACCCGCGGTTTCTGCTGGACAAGCCGTTCAGCGATGCGCCTGGTTTCGCCGGGCACCTGATCGCCGTCGGCGTCCTCGTTGCGGGAGCCGGCTTGCGGCCCGGTGACACCGTCGTCGAGTTCGGAGCCGGGTCGTGCTGGCTGTCCCACTTTCTGAATCGCTTCGGGTGCCGCACGATCTCGGTGGACGTCTCCGAGACCGCGCTTGCCTTCGGCAGGCAACTCTTCGAACGCGACCCGCACACGAACTGGTCACTCGAACCAAGGTTCCTGCCGTACGATGGGCATGTTCTGCCCCTGGAAGACGAGTCGTGCGACCGCATCGTGGTGTACGACGCCTTCCACCACGTTCCCAACCAGCGGAAAGTCCTCGCCGAGATGCACCGCGTGCTGACCGCGGACGGCATGGTGGCCATGTCGGAACCGGGACGCGGGCACGCCTCCGCCCCAACCAGCATTGCCGAGGCGGCCGGCACCGGCGTGCTTGAGAACGAGCTGGTCATCGAGGACGTGGCGGCCCTGGCGGAAGCCGTTGGTTTCAACGAAGTCGAAGTGCTGGCGGAAGGGCCGGCGAGGCGCCACAGGATCGCGGTGCGGGACACAGGACGTTTCAAGGGGGGGCGGGGATTCCGCCGCTACTGGCGGACTCTCTGTCGGGAGCTTGTCTACCATCACTACGTGCTGATGTGGAAAGGCCCCGCGCGGATCACGACGGAGCGTCCGGGGAAGCTGTCGTCCGTACTCCGGATCGTGCGCCCCGGCCGTGCGGTGACCGTGTCTCGCGGCCGGGGTTTCAAGGTGGACCTCGGTGTAGTGAACATCGGAGACACTTGCTGGCTGCACCGAGGCGTGGGCGAATCGCGCGCCGGATGGACGCGGGTCGGCGTCCATCTCCATGCAGCGGGCGACCCGGTTGGTCCGGTGGTCGACTTCGACTGGTTTCGTGCCGATTTCGACAGTGATGTGGATCCTGAGCGCGAGGTCACCGTCCAACTCGAACTTCCGCCCATCGGCAGCCCCGGCGTGTACGACCTCCACTTCGATCTCGTCGTGGAACGTCTGGCGTGGTTCGGGGAGCTTGGCGCCTCGCGGCCGCCGAAACTTCGCGTGACCGTCGAATAGGCGCCTTGTTCCCTCTCACGGCGGATCAACGCCCTCGGTGGTTGGTACGCGCAGGTGCTTCCGCTGCGAACTGCGGTCTCTTCCACGTTGAAGCGGCACGAACGCGCCCTGCGTGCAACTGCTCGCCTGCCAGCGATCGGAAGCGGCCATGCGCTTGCGCGCCCATCCGCCCGCGGCTGGCGTAGATGCCGCAGTCGAGCTGAGGAGGTCCGAGATGCGCAATGCAGCCTGCGGGAAGTCGGTCGTGGTCGTCGCGGCAGTCGCCGCCATCCTGCTGGCCGCGTTTCCGGCTCCCGCGGCGGCGGGTCAGGCGGCGGCCGCCGGGGTGTGTCCGGAGGCGCAGCGCTGCCTGGACTTGCTGGCGGACGGCATCGCCCTGATCGAGGCGGGCCGCTGGGACGCGGCATCCGTCCTGCTCGATGAAGCCGCCACGGGTCTGGAGGGGCGGCCGTCGCACGTGCGCGATCTGGCGCTGGCGTACGTGTATCTGGGGGTGGCGCGCCTGCAGGTCGCGGACGCGGACGAGACGCGGCAGTGGTTCGCCGAAGCGCGGCTGCGCGATCCGACGTTGGAACTGGGCGCGGCGGAGTTTCCGCGGGACGTGCTGGAGATCTGGGGCGAGGCGCGCGAGTTGGGGGTACTCCTCGTCGAGAGCGAGCCGGCGGGAGCCCAGGTGTCGGTCGACGGCGTGGTGCAGGGTCGCTCACCTGTCCGCGTGGTGGGGCTGAAGCCGGGGGAGTATCGCGTCACACTGGACCATGACGGCTACGTCGGGGCCAGCCGCGCGCTTGCGGTCGGCGCCAGCCGGACCGAACGCCTGTTCGTCTCGATGATTCCGGCGCCGGACGCGGTCGATGCTCGGGCCCCCGGCCGGAGTGAACCGGCCGGACGAGCCGGTCGGCGTCTCGACGTCGGCCCGGCTCGGAGCAGCCGCGAGCGCGGCGCCGTCTGACCTGCTGGCTACCGCCCAGCGGTTCTCACCCGATACGACGAAGCTGCAGAGACGGTCGCTGTGTCGAACGCTGATCGGGATCGTCGGCATCGTCGGGGGCGCAGCGATCGCGGGACGCGAGTGCGGCGTGTCCGGCGGCGAGAGGGGTGGGAACGGGGCGCCGGTTGAAGCCCTTGGCGGCACTCTGATGGCGAGATCTGGTCGGACGGGGGGATAGTCGTGGAAGAAGTTGCGCTCAGCGTGACCCCGACCGGCGGCGTGCTGGCGTCGAGGTCTTTCGGCTGGTAGCCGTACCTCATATCGGCTTCGGTCCTGCCTGCCCGCTGCACCACCTTTTCGAGCACCCTCGAACTGCTGCTCGGCGCCCGCCGGCAGGAGGACCTGCATCAGCCCCCGGCGCTGGGCGGCGAACATTCTTGACTGGAACGACTAGAAGGCGGAAGGATGGTCGATGCGAGGAGAGAGAGTGCGGATCGACGAGCGAATAGCGGTACCGGAAAGCGACCACTGGAAGTTCGCGTATCCGGGCTTCCGGCAAGCGTGGGCCGACGGGAACATGGAACGGATGAACGCATGGACGCCTGACGACGATCTCGCCAGCGAGTACGACCCGACCTGGACGGCACCGACCGATGGAATCGATGAGGTCGAGGACACCGACGCCGAATTGGCGGAGACGCTCCGATGGAGCGCAAGCGAGGCGACGAGGCGGTACCACGAGGAGACGCACAGGAGGGCACCGGCACTCGTGCGGCCGGAGGATGCCTCCAATGGCTACTGCGGAACGGTCGCGTGGCACCGACCTGCCAGCTACGGGCCCGAGTCGCGGGCAGTAGGCGGACGGCTGGCGACCAGCACGGCCGGATGGGAGAAGCCACCGACGGCAGCCGAGTTCTACGAGGCGGTGCACGAAAAAGCACCGAACGCGCGGCAGCGCGCCATCCTGCGGTGCTTCTTGACGGAAGCGACGGATGACGAATGGCTCGACGCGTGGGCGGAACGGGCGTTCACATGGCGGGCGATACTACGCCATGCGCACAGCATCGCGCGGGTGCCGGACGCGGTCATCGGAACGATCAACGCGTTCGCGAGAGCCGGGAAGGACAAGGAACGGCGGGCGTTCGAAGCCGAATACATCGAGAAGACGTGGCGAACGGTGGAGGAACAGCGGGGGTGCCGACTGTGACCGGCCTGGAGCTGCCCCAACCGGCACGCAAGACATGGACCGATCACATCGGGACCATCAAGGAGCTGCTGCACCAGGCGAATCCGGACGCCCGGCTGCTCGTAGGCGGCGGAACCGTACTGGCGGCGCGGTGGAAACACCGGCAGAGCATGGACATCGACCTGGTGCTCCCGGAAATCGAACACCTGAACGAGTGGATGGAGGGGCGACGGCTTGACGTCGAAGCACGAACGGGAGGCCGGTTCGAGAAGGCCGACCCCACGCACATAACGATCGCCATCGGGCACGGCAAGCTGGACATCGCGTGCTTCGATCCGCGACCGCCAGGGCTCGAGGTCGAGCAGGACGTTATGGGCGAGGGCTGCCATGTAATGAGCAACGCGCAGATACTGCGGGGGAAGGTCGAGCGAACGAGAACGGCGCCGACACGGCGTGACGCCTACGACCTCGGCGTAGCCGCCCGACTGGACGCTACGGCAGTAGCCGAGGCGGTGAACGCGGTGCCCGGCCGTGCAATACTCAAGTGCCTCCAGAACATGGCGGAGTACAAGGATCTGCTCAACGACGACCCGAGAGGGACGCTGAGGGGAGTACCGACCGAATACGCCGACGTCGCAAACGACGTCAGCAAGCACATGGCATCAGCGATAGCTGGAGCGCTGTACACGGGAATCCAGATCGAGGTCGAGGGCGACACCACACGGGTGCGACGGAGAACGGCTCGCGAGGAGCTACCGCCGCGGGAGTTCAGCAACCGGGAACCGGCGGGCGATGTGCTGCTGTTGACGGCGCTGGACAGCCATCTGCGGTACAACCCGACGTGGAACGAAACCACGAAGGGGGTGATCGCGAAGATCGAAAGCGCACGGACCGGCGAGCGGACCATCGCGGTCGCGCTGGGCGGTTTCGTCGGCGCGCCGGGTGGGCTCGGCCGGCGGGATACATGACAATCGTCGTGCTCTCCGTCATGCGCCCTCACGTTACCACGCGTCGGGCGTGCAACTGACTTCCATCGGACAGTGGTCACCGCCGGTGCGCGCCCGGACTCGGTGCCGGGTCCGGCGGCTGGACCGGCTCTTGTCTTCGCTGTCGGTCGAGCCGATCCCTGGTCTGCTCGACCAATGTGGGTACACGCTCCTCGGCTTGCGCTATCAGGTCCCCGCCGGCCTTTCTCAGCGTGGTCCACGTCCTTTCCCGATCGTAGTTGGCCTCGAGCGCCGGGTCGGTTCCGTCCAGCGGGTACTGATACAGCCCTGCATACAGCGACAACCGGTCGAGCTCGCTCGGATCCGGATTGGCCCGGATCTTCTCTCCGTGGCTTTCTGCCTGCTGCCATAGCTTCCGCAGGTTGTGCTCGTGCCTGACCCGGTCTCCCTGGGCGACGATCAGTGCTTTGAGCGCTCGCTCCATAGCCTCCTGCAGGTCCTGGCACTGCTCCGCGCGATCTCCGTCGAGCTCGAAATCTGCCCGCTTGAGCTTCCTTGCGGCCCGCCGCACCCATTTCTCCGCGAGATCCGGCTCATACAGGCTTGTCTCGACCATGGTGTTCCCGTTCCGGACACGTGCTGAACCGGTTGGCAGTAGCTCCGCGCCTGTTCGCGTGTATATCGTTCGGCCCTCCTCGAGGGCCTTGCCGTGGATGTAAGCCGCGCTCCGGCGCCGTCGCTCCGCCGTCTGTCGGCTCGCAACGACGATGTCGAGATCGTCTCCGGTCCTCTCACAGGACCAGCGCTGCCGGGCAGGGTAGCGTTGCCTGTTTCCCGCTCTGCTGACGACCAACAGATCCAGGTCGCTGTCTTCCCTCAGCTCCGCGCGAGCCCCGGATCCGAACAGGATGATCTGATCCGGATCCATCCGGTCGACGACCATTGCGATCGCGGCATTCAACCGTTCTGCGCTCGGTCTGCAGCCCGTCCTGGTACGCTTGCCCACCTGCGTCTTCCTGTTACGTATTCTACGTCGACCGGGGCAGCTCATCGTGCTTTCGAGGCCGCGGTCGATTGGCCGAGGGCCGGCTCGCCACCGCCGGTTACGGCGACCGCATGCGGAGCGTCTCCGTCTTTCCCGATGCGCGGCAGGCTCCGTGCGCAGTGCGGCGTCGGCCCGCGGCAGGCGGGGACCCGCCTTGCGCGCCGGTCTGCGGGCAATTATCGTAGGCGGTGGAATCAACGGGGCGTATCGCGCCGGGTTGGCGCACAATGTTCAGCCCCTGACGGACAACGGTATGGGTGACAGAACGATGACGTTCGCCGGCTCGGTGCTGGCCGGCGTGTCCTGGATCGTGTTGCTCTCGGCCTTGCTGTGGAACACCGGGGAGGACGCCGTCCTGCCCGCCCTGCTCCTGGACTTCCACTCCAGGACGTTCCCGTACCCGTTCACCATCCAGAATCTGATGTGGATCGTCTTCTTCGTCGGCGCCGGCGAGCTGCTGCTGAGGCATGTCGTCGGCACGGCGGAAGGCCGGCAGTTGAGTCGCGCGCTGCTGCCGGAGGACGACCGCGCGGTGTTGCGCCGGCCGGAGCTCGGATCGCTCTACCGGGAGGTCCGCCGCAGCGACCCCGACGGCAGGTACTGGCTGCAGCGTCTGCTGACCACCCTCGTTCCCCGGTTCCGGAGCAGTGGCTCAACCGATCAGGTGAACGCCGTGTTCAGCTCGTCACTCGATCTGTACCAGCACGAGTCCGAGCTCAACTACAATCTGCTCCGGTATCTCGTCTGGCTGATTCCGACGCTCGGTTTCATCGGCACGGTCACCGGCATCGCCCTGGCCCTTGGCGAGGCGGGCGTCTTTCTATCGAGTGCGGGCGCGGAGGCGGGAGTTTCGCCGGCCGCGATCCCGGAACCGGGCGCCGGCCCGGACCCGGCGCGGATCAGGTCCGAGTCGATGCAGACGATGATCAGCCAGCTCGGCGTCGCCTTCTACACGACGCTGCTGGCGTTGTTGCAGTCGGCGGTTCTGATGGCCACGATGCACGTCGTGCAGGGGAGGGAAGAGCGAGCCCTCAACCGGATCGGACAGTACTGCCTGCGGAACTTCGTGAACAGGCTGGCCGAGGGCCGCTCGGAGTCTCGTCCGTCGGAAGGAGAGGAACATGTCGGGGGAATCTAGCCGCCCCAGGTCGATCGAGGATTACGAGGCGACGGTGCTCGTATCGAGACCCGTCGAGGACGAGCCGACGCAGCTCTACCGGCCGGGTCGGGCCGAGCCGGCAGAGGAGATTTCGACGAGCGGCCGCGAGGCCATGGAGGATCCGCCGGCCGGCTGGCTGGTCATCGTGGACGGTCCGGGAAAGGGCAACGTCGTCCCGTTGGGATACGGGGTCAACCCGATAGGCCGGGACGCGACCGAACGGGTGCCCCTGGACTACGGCGACGCGCTGATCTCGCGGTCCCGGCACATCGTCGTCACCTACGATCCGCGCGGACGCAAGTTCTACCTGCAGCACGGCTCGGGATCCAATCTGTCGTATCTGAACGACCAGCCGGTGCTCGCCCCGGTCGAGCTCGAGCCGCACGCGCACCTCCGGCTCGGCGATACGACGCTGCGGTTCGTGCCCCTGTGCG
Organism: Vicinamibacterales bacterium; assembly: GCA_965222905.1. Taxonomy (GTDB): domain Bacteria; phylum Acidobacteriota; class Vicinamibacteria; order Vicinamibacterales; family UBA8438; genus WTFV01. The sequence goes on from OZ244976.1 coordinate 4,321,394, forward strand.
GTCCGGATTTCTGTTGGGACGATTGAGGGTGGGATGGCCGGACACGCGGAATGGAGGCGCCCGATGCGGCGCATGACCTGTCAGGCGGCGGCATGCGCAGCGGTGATGAGCGTTTCCGCGCCGGCGTGGGGTCAGACGCCGCCGGCCGGCGGACTCGTCACGGTGCGCGAGGTGGGAGATGACATGGCCGCCGCGAGCCTGGGCTTCGTCGCCGACGGGCGGGGCAACGTCGTCGCGCACCTCGGCGCGGGCGGCGACGAGATCGAGGGCGGGCGGTTTCTCGTCCGCATGCGGAACGGCGAGGAAGAGGTCGATCGCCGGGCGGAGGGGATCGCCCACGACGGCGCCACCGGGCTGGCGCTGCTCCGGGTGGACGGAGGTCTGCCGGCTCCCTACCGGTTGGCCGGCGTTGCCGCCGAGCCGGGACGCCTCGTCTACGGGGCGACGTCGCCGCCGGCGGGGGAGAGCGCCGGGTTCACCGTGCGCCGCGGCGTCGTTCAGGGCGTCGAAGCGGCTTCGGAGTCCGATTCGGCGCGGCCGGACTGGATCCGGGTGAGCGAATCTATCGTTCCCGGCGGACGGGGGGCCGGGTCGCCGCTGTTCGACAACTGCGGCAATCTGCTGGGCGTGATCGTCGACTATCCGGAGCTCTTCGACGCACCGGTCCCGACCGCGGCACCGGCGGCCTGGCTGGAGCGGGTGTTCGGAGACGCCGGCTGGACGCCGGTCCGGGCGGACCGGGAATGTCCGCCCGAGTCGGAGCGGATAGACGCGATCGTGCAGGCCGGGGTGCAGGCGGCGCAGGCGGGCTCCCGGGAGGGGTACGTCGCCTGGGCGATGGGCGGCGTCTCGGTGCTGCTCGCCGTGATGCTGGTGCTCAGTCAGCGTTCGCTTGCCGGCATGAAGCGCGACAAGGCGCTGGCGGAACTCGATCTGGAAGAGGCGCGGGCTGCCGCGGCGGCGCGGGGAACGCGTCCGATCGCGGGGGTTCCCGACGTGCTTCTGAAGGGGAGCGACGAGGACGGCGGACAAATCGAGCTGCGCATCCCCGGCGGATCGATCGCCAGACCGTCCGGGGCGGTCGTCGGGCGCGTTCCGCTCGACGGCGTCTTTGTGGTCGATCATCCGGAAGTGTCCCGCCGGCATCTCCGGTTTCTTGCCGACGACGGGGTGCTGAAGGTCGAGGACCTCGGCTCGACGAACGGTACGCGCCTCGGCGACGCGGCGCTCGAAGCCGGCGCCGGCGTCGCGGTCGAGGACGATGTGCGGTTGAGCGTCGGATCGCTGCGGCTGGGGGTTCGGCTGCAGCCGGGCGCCGCCCCGGTCGAGGATGGCGCCGGGGACGACGCAGGAAAGAAGGGCTGACATGCGGCGCAGGAACCGCGAGCTCTCGATCTTCAGCATGTCGTCGCTGGACCTGTTCGCGTCGGCGCTGGGCGCGTTCATTCTGCTCACCATCGTCGTGTTTCCGTACTTTCTCAATACGGGAATGGCGAGTCGCCCCGATCCCGCGCGGCAGCAGGTGGAGGGGACGGGCGACGAGTCGGCGCTGGCGGTTCTCGAGGAGCTCGACCGCACGCGAACGGAACGCGCGGCGGCGCAGCGGGAGCTGGCGGCGGTGCGGGACGAGAACGCCAGGCTCCGGCAGGTCGAGGCGGCGAACGAGACGTTGCGGCAGGCGCTGGCCGAGCGGGGCGGCGATGGTCAGGGGTTGTTGCGCGCCGAGAACGCGCAGCTTCTGCAGGAGCGGGGTCTGCTGCAGGCGGCGAACGCGGGGCTGCTGCAGGATCGGGCGTCGCTGCAGGGCGAGAACGCGCGACTGCTTCGCGGGCAGCAACTGCTGCAGGCGGCGAACGCGGGGCTCCGGGCGGGCGTGCAGGACGGCGACGCGCTGCGGGCGGAGAACCTGGCGCTGCGGGAGAATCTGGCGGATCGGGACGCGTTGCGGGCGGCGAACGCCCGGCTTCTGGAGGACGGGGCGTCGCTGCGGGCGGCGAACGCCCGGCTTCTGGAGGACGGGGCGTCGCTGCGGGCGGCGAACGCGGCGGACCAGGACGCGCTGCGGGCGGCGAACGCGGGGCTGCTGCAGGATCGGGCGTCGCTGCAGGAGGACAACGCGCAGCTCCGCGGCGACCTGCGGGGGCAGGAGTTGCTGCGCGCCGACAACGCGCAGCTCCGGGACGACCTGCGGGCGCAGGCGTCGCTGCGGGCGGAGAACGCGCAGTTGAAGGAGCGTCTGGAGGCCCGGCCCGCCGCCGGCGCGGAGAACCGGGACCGCGCGTTGCAGGATGCGCTCGAGCGCGAGCGCCGGCGGAAGTTCCTGGCGGTCATGATCTCCTGGCCCGGAGGGCGCGGCGACGACGTCGACCTGCACGTCGTCGATCCGCGCGGCAACGAGTTCTACTACGGGGCCAGAATCCACGAGGGCAGCTCGGCGCGGTTCGAGGAGGACTCGCGGCACGGTCCCGGCAACGAGGTGTGGCTGCATCCCAACCTGACCGATCCGGGCGAGTACCGGATCTACGGCAACCTGTTCAACGGCGGCCCGGTGGCCGTGCGGGGGACGATAGTGGCGGGCTCGAGCGACCGCTACGAGCTGGCCCCGCGGTGGCTGGCGCAGGTCGGGGAGAAGCGCCTGATGGCTACCGTCCTGGTGGACGGCGATGCCAACGTGGAGGTCGTGCGGTGAGGTACGGCCGGGCGGCGCATGTCCGGCCGGGGAAGACCGTGTTGGTCGCACGGGGGTTGCGATGACGGACGGCGGCGCGCCCCTCGCGCCCGGCGTGCGGGTGGCGGAGTTCGAGATTCTCCGGCTGCTGGGGGCCGGCGGTTTCGGTCTGACCTATCTGGCGCGTGACGCGAGCCTCGCCTGCGAGGTGGCCGTGAAGGAGTACTTCCCGGCCAGGTGTGCGGTGCGACGGAAGGATGCAGCGGTGGCGCCGCGGTCGCGGGCGCACGCGGCGGAGTACCGGTGGGGGCTGGAGCGGTTTCTACACGAGGCTCGCGTGCTGGCCCGCTTCGACGACCGGCGAATCGTGCGCGTGCGGCGGGTGTTCGAGGCCGCGGGCACCGCGTATCTGGCGATGGAGTACGTGGAGGGGAGGAGCCTGGCGGCCGAGCTGAAGGACGTGGAGCGGTTGCCGGAGGCGCGCGTGCGGCGCCTGATGGAGCAACTGACCGAGGCGCTGGAGTTGGTGCACGCGGCGGGCCTGGTGCACCGGGACATCAAGCCCGGCAACGTGATGCTGCGCGCGGACGGAACCACCGTGCTCATCGATTTCGGTACGGCGAACCAGGCGTTCGGCGAGCAGTCGGAGCTGGTGCAGGTCACGCCGCCGTACGCCCCGATCGAGCAGTACGGCTCGGGAAAGTCGTCGGAGCGGCGGTTGGGCCCGTGGACGGACATATACGCGTTGGGAGCGGTGGCCTACCGGGCGTTGAGCGGGCAGCGGCCGGTGGAAGCGGTCGAGCGGGTGCCGGTCGATCGCCTGCCGTCGCTGGAGCAGGCGGCGCCCGGAACGAGCGGGCCCTTCGCGGCGGCGGTGATGGCGGCGCTGGCCGTCGACGGGGAGGATCGGCCGCGGAGCGTGGCGGAGTGGCGCGCGTCCTGGAACGACGACGTGGAAGCGCCGGCCTCCCGGCCGGACTGGCGTCTCGGGACCGGGCTGGCTCTGGCGGCGGTGGCGGCGGCTGCGGTGCTCTGGATGGCGGCCGGGCCGCAGACCGGAGATGCCGGCCTCGCCGAGGGCGTGAACCTCGCCGCGGCGGAAACGGCGCAACCCGAACCGTCGGGAATCGCGGAAGTCGAGTCCGGCGCCGGACGGAACGCCGGTCGCGAGTCGGAGACGCCGGGGGCCGGGGTGTTCGGCGAGGCCGATGGTTCACCGCCGGCGGTGGGGCTTGGTGACTTGGCGGTGCTCGATGACCGGGCGGCGCTCGACGGACGCCGCGCACCGGCCGCGCCGGATTCCGGTGGCGGGACCGCCGCCGGCGATGCGGCGGCTGCAGCGGCGGCCTTTCCGGGCGGGACGGCTGCAGCGGACGTGAATCGGGGCACGGAACCGGCGCCGCCGGCTGGAATGGACGCGTTTGCTCCGTTCTCCTCGTTTCGGGACGACTGCAGCGCCTGTCCGGAGCTGATCGTGGTGCCGGCCGGCGCTTTCGTCATGGGCTCGGACCAGCACGACGCGGAGCGGCCGGCGCATCGCGTGCAGGTGCGCAGGTTCGCTGTCGGCCGGCATGAGATGACGCGCGGGGAGTACGCGGCCTTCGTCGACGCGACGGGGCGTGTCGACCCGGTCGGATGCCGCGTGCTCAACGCCGCCGCCGGCAGGGGCAACGACCCGCGCGCGTCCTGGCGGGAGCCCGGGTTCGTCCAGCACGACGACCGGCATCCGGTGGTCTGCGTGAGCTGGGCGGACGCACAGGCGTACGCCGCCTGGTTGAGCGGGCAGGCCGGCGCGTCGTACCGCCTGCCCACCGAGGCGGAGTGGGAGCACGCGGCGCGGTCCGGGACGACGACACGGCGCTACTGGGGAGACCGGGCGACCGGGCAGTGCGCACATGCGAACGGGGCGGATCGCGCGTCGGCGGTGCGGTTCGCGGACTGGGCCGGCGCCGCTTGCGACGACGGCGTGTCGTATACCGCGCCCGCGGGGTCGTATGCCGCGAACGGGTTCGGCATCCACGACATGCTGGGCAACGTAGCGGAGTGGGTGGCCGACTGCTGGCGCAGTTCCTATGCCGGGACGCCGTCGCAGGACGGGACGCCCTGGGGCAACGGCGAGCCCTGCGGGCTCCGGGCCCTGCGCGGCGGCTCCTGGGCTTCGCCGCCGGATGACCTTCGGTCGGCGTTCCGGGAGAGCAACTACACGAACATCCGCAGCCATGCGATCGGGTTTCGTGTGGCGAGAACGATCGACTAGCTAGGCGGCGCTGCGCCGTGCCCCCGGGACGATTGGCGTATCGAAGGGACTCACCGTGTCGAATACGGCAGTGAAGCTCGGTCGAGGCGTCGCGGTCGTGTGCGCGACCGCGCTGCTGTGCGCCGCGCCGGTGCACGGGGCGGCGGTTCAGGCGGCGGACGAGGGGCCGTGTCCGGAGGTCCGGAGATGCCTGGATCTCCTGGAGGACGGCATCGACTTCATCGAGTCCGGCCGGTGGGAAGCCGCATCGGTGGTGCTGGAGGAAGTCGTCGCCGGTCTGGAGGAGCGCCCGCCGTACGCGCGCGATCTGGCGCGGGCGTACGTCTACCTGGGCGTGGCGCGCCTGCAGGTCGCCGACGCCGGCGAGACCCGGCAGTTGTTCGCGGAAGCACAGACGCGCGACCCGACGTTGGAGTTGGGCCCGGCGGAGTTTCCGCGGGACGTGCTGGAGATCTGGGCCGAGGCGCGCGAGCTGGGGGGACTCCTCGTCGAGAGCGAGCCGGCGGGAGCGCAGGTGTCGGCCGACGACGTCCGGGATCGGGCCGGAGTGCCCCGGACGGACGAGCCGGACGGCATGTCGACAACGGCGGGCCGCTCCCTCAGCGACGCGGCCGCTGCAGCAGCCGCGGCCGACGTGCTGACCACCGCGGAACGGTTCTCGGCCGATACGACGAAGAAGATGGGGCGGTCGATGTGGCGTACGCTGATCGGGGCCATGGGCATCGCGGCGGGCATAGTGGTCGCAGGGCGGCAGTGCGACCTGGACGGCGCGCAGAGATGGGAGGACGGGAAGCAGGTTGAGACGCTCGCCGGCGTTCTCCAGACGACCAGGCTCAGTGCAGCGCCCTACGGAAGGTCGAAGTATGTTCGCTGGTGGGGAGGCTGCAGGATGCGCTATGAGTTCGAGCTGCAGGGACGGTACGGGAGCATCCACGGAGCAGTGGATGACCATGAGGCGATGTTGCGGGATTCCGCCGACGCACTGCTGCTTAACGGAGAGCAGCGGAGCAGGTACGTGGAGGCGATGTTGCGGGATTCCGGTCAGTATGGAGCTTCGTTCGATGAGCAACTGAAAGGCGGATTGGCGGAGTCCGTCGGTGGGGTACGTACCGGGCTTTTCTTCCCGCGGGATCGTCTCGCGGGCGGCTTGGCGTTGGCCGGGCTCGGGGCGCTGCTTGCGACGATCTGGTCGGACGGCGGGGTGGTCGTGGAAGAGGTTGCAGTCAGCGTGACGCCGACCGGCGGGGTGCTGGCCTCGCGGTCCTTCGGCTGGTAGATCCGTGACGCCAAGAGCCGTCGGCGCATCGTTTGTTGAGTCGGGAGGGCGCGGCATGGCCAGGATGGCAATGGTCGTCAGAAGCGCAACCTGGCTCTTGTGCGCGGCCGCTCTCCTCGTCGGCGTTCCGGCGCGCGGGACGGCGCAACCGTCGGCGTCTGCACCGGCGTGCCGGGATGCGCCGAGGTGCGTGGATCTGCTGGAGGACGGCATCGACCTGATCGAGGCCGGCCGCTGGGAAGCGGCTTCCATCCTGCTGCAGGCGGTTGCCGCCGGTCTGGAGGGACGCCCGCCGTACGCGCGCGATCTGGCGCGGGCGTACGTCTACCTGGGCGTGGCGCGCCTGCAGGTCGCCGACGCCGACGAGACCCGGCAGTTGTTCGCGGAAGCACAGACGCGCGACCCGACGTTGGAGTTGGGCCCGGCGGAGTTTCCGCGGGACGTGCTGGAGATCTGGGCCGAGGCGCGCGAGCTGGGGGGACTCCTCGTCGAGAGCGAGCCGGCGGGAGCGCAGGTGTCGGTCGACGGCATTGTGCGGGGCCGTTCACCCGTCGGCGTGGCGGGGCTGAAGCCGGGAGAATATCGCGTGTCGTTGACCCGGGACGGGTATGTCGGCGCCAGTCGCCTGCTGACGGTCACGACCGGCCGGACCGAGCGCCTGATGGTTCCGTTGATGCCTGTTCCGGCGGGTCGGTCTTTCGGCGAAGCGGCCGTGGCGGGAGCGCCGGTCGACGTACCGACCACCGCGAGTCGGTTCTCAGCCGATACGACCAAGAAGATGGGCCGGTCGATGTGGCGCACGCTGATCGGGGGCGTGGCCGTGGCCGCGGGCGCAGCGGTAATTGGAGTACGCGGTTGCACGGTCGTCGGTGCAGGGCCGAACAATAGGGAGGGAGGAACGCCGGTTCAAATGCGGGACGGCACCATCAACGTCGCCGGTTTCCGCTCTTGGAACCAGCGTGGTGGCTGCAGGATGGAGTACGGCTGGCATTATCGCAGTGATGCATTGGGAGACCGGATTTACGGGGCAGTGGAGGATCATGAACTGCTGAAGTCGGGCGATCGGAGTGCGTTGTCGATAGACCCGGGTTTTTCAGGTATCTCCACCCCAGGATTCGATGCGTCGTCGTTCGAGGAGCGATTGCCTGATGCCCTGGTGCAATCTGTCGGTGCGGTGCATTCTTCGCGCATCCCGGTTTCACATCTGATTGGCGGATTGGCGTTGGCGGGGGTGGGAGCGCTGCTTGCGACGATCTGGTCGGACGGCGGGGTGGTCGTGGAAGAGGTTGCGGTCAGCGTGACGCCGACCGGCGGGGTGCTGGCCTCGCGGTCCTTCGGCTGGTAGGCGGACCTCGTTGCTCACTCCCGGGCACGATGCGCGACCGGGCGCCACCGGAGTGACCTGACGGCGTAGTTCATGGCCAATCAACCCGCTTCAGCCGGCCGTCAGACGCTACCGGCGCTGCTCGAGGCTCGGGCGCGAGCGGACCCCGACGCACCATTCCTCCTCTTCGACGACCTGCAGGGGCAGGTCACCACACGCACCTACCGCGAGTTCGACCGGGAGACGAACCGGGTCGCCCACCTCCTCGGCCGACTCGGCGTCCGCCGGGGCGACACCGTCACCCTGCTCCTGGCCAACTGCCTGGAGTTCCTCGCCCTCTGGTTCGGTGCCGCGAAGCTCGGCGCCCTCATCGTTCCCGTCAACACGGCGTCGTCGGCGTCGGAACTGGAGTACCTGGCCGCTCACTCCGAGAGCCGGCTGATCTTCACGCAGGCCGATTGGCTGGACCTCGCCCGCCAGGTGCGCGGCCGGTGCCCGCGGGTAGAGGAAGTGCTCGTCTGCAGGGCCGGCGCTCCGTCGCCGGCGGTCGACTTCGGCCGGCTCGTAGCCCACTGTCCCGAATCGCCGCCCGAGGCGCCGTCGCCGTCGCCGACCGACGAGGCGGCCATCCTCTATACCTCCGGCACCACGGCGCGGCCGAAGGGGGTGCTGGTCACCCACGCCAACTACCTCTGCGCAGGGGAGACGGTCGCGCGCGCGATGCGACTGACGCCGGAGGACAGGCAGCTCGTCGTGATGCCGCTGTTCCACGGCAACGCCCAGTACTACTCGACGATGAGCGCGCTGGTGGCCGGGGCCAGCGTGGCGCTGATGGCCCGCTTCAGCGCCAGCCGCTATTTCGACCGGGGCATCGCCCACCGCTGCACCGTCTCCAGCCTGTTCGCGGCGCCCATCCGGATGCTGCTCGCCCAGCCCCGGCGCCGCGAGCACGCGCAGAACGATCTGCGCGCGGTGATCTTCGCCCAGAGCGTGACGCCGGCCCAGCTCGCCGAGTGGGACGAGCGGTTCCGGGCGCCGCTGATGCAGCTCTGGGGCATGACCGAGACGATGGGGCCGCCGATCATCAACCCGTTCGACGGCGAAAGGCGCAACATGTCGATGGGGCTGCCGGCGCCCGGCTACACGTCGCGGCTCGTCGACGAGGGCGGCTGCGAGGTCACTCGCGGCGAGATCGGGCAGATCGTGGTGCAGGGCGAGCCGGGGCTGTCGCTGATGAAGGGGTACTACAAGAATCCCGAGGCCACCGCCGAGACCCTCCGCGACGGCTGGCTGTGGAGTGGCGACAACGCGCGGCAGGACGAGGACGGGTACTACCACTTCGTCGACCGCGCGAAGGACATGATCAAGCGCTCGGGGGAGAACGTCGCCGCCAGTGAAGTAGAGGCGGTGATCCGCGAGCACCCCCGCGTGTTCGACTGCGCGGTCATCGGCGTGCCCGACGAGATGCGCGACGAGGCGATTCTGGCGGTGGTCGTCCCGCGAACCGGGGATGACGGGACGCTGGCCGAATTGACCGGGGACGAGGTGATCGGCTGGTGCCGGGACCGGCTGGCCGTCTTCCGCGTTCCGCAGTTGGTGCGCTTCCGGAAGGAGCTGCCGCGCACCTCCGTGGGCAAGATCCGCAAGCACGTGCTCCGCGCCGAGCTCCGGTTGTAGGGCTGTTCGCGTGGGCGCCCCGACACGACGCGCGCGGTCGGGGAGGTCGGATCGCTTCCGGGTTGCATCCTCGCCGCGCCTGCGGGAAGATGCCGGGTACGAGCCCATAGGGCTCCATCTTGAAAGAGGTGAAACATGGGGTGTCGAACATTCGCGGCGTTTGCGGCGGTCACGGCGGTCGTGGTTCTCGCGGCGGTCCCGGCGGCGGGTCAGGACACGGCGCGCACGCCGTGGGGCGACCCGGATCTGCAGGGCATCTGGACCGGCTCTACGCTGACGCCGCTGGAGCGCCCGAGCCGGTTCGCCGGCCAGGAGCTCCTGACCGAGGAGCAGGCGGCGGAGTTGGAGTTGCGCGCGGACAGCACCCGGTTCGTCGAGCGTGAGGTCCGCGAGGGCGATCCGGGCACCTACAACCAGATCTGGTTCGATCCGGGAACGCGTCTCGTGGATCGGCGTACGGCGCTGATTACCGATCCGGCCGACGGGCGCATCCCGTACACGCCGGAGATGGCCGAGCGCAGCCGCCTGCAGGGCATCTACCGGGCCAGCGGCGAGCGCAACTCCTGGGTCGACGTCGACACCGGCGAGCGCTGCATGACCGACGGCGTGCCGATGTTCTGGCTCGGGTACAACCCGAACCACCAGATCGTGCAGACGCCCGACCACGTCGTGATCCTCCACGAGATGTTCCGCGATCGGCGGATCATTCCGTTGGGCGAGGGACCGGCGACCGAGATCCGGCAGTGGAACGGCGACATCCGGGGCCACTGGGAGGGCGACACCCTGGTCGTCGAGTCGACCCGCTTCGTCGATCGCAAGGCCGACCGCTGGGCGCAGACGTGGCGCATGCCGACCGAGACGATGCACCTCGTCGAGCGCTTCACGCGCGTCGACCAGAGCACGCTGATATACGAGTTCACCCTGACCGATCCGGCGAAGTTCACCCGCCCGTGGAGCGTTCGGCTGCCGCTGACGACGAACCAGGCGTCACGCGGCGTGACCGAGGGTCCGCTCTACGAATACGCCTGCCACGAGGGCAACTACAGTCTCACGAACGTGCTCAGCGGCGCGCGCGCCGAGGATCGGGCCGCCGCGGCGGGCGGCGGCGGGTAACGACGGAGGTTGCCCCGGCGCGCCGTCTGCGCCTCGGGTTTGTCCGGCGGGTACATCGAACCGCTCGTCGCCGTCGAGCGCCGCCTGCGTCGCCTGAACCACGGTGTCGGCGGCGTCGAGTGTGTCGTCCGCTGCCAACAGCGCCCGGTGCGCCGCTCGGACTGCACCGGCGCCGCGGAGCGCCTCCGCCGCGTTGCGGAGCGCCTCGACCGCCGCCATCAGCGCTCTGGCAGCGTCTCTCAGCGCCCGCACGGCCGCCACAGCCTCCGCGAACGTACCGCGCTGTTCCATCCGCATGTGCCGGACGCGGGTCACGACCGTCCGCGCCTCGGTGCTAGCGCGCCCCGCCGCGCGAGCCGCCCACTCCGCCCCTCGCGCGGCATCGGACATCGGATCCGACTCGGCGGGCCCGGCATCCTGCCCGCCCTGTACCTCGGCCGCCGCGCCGATGTCCACGGCCGCATCGTCGAGCGCCGTCTCCGCCGCCCGGAGCGCGGTGGTCGCGGCGCCGAGCGCGTCGAGCGCGTCCTCCTCGAGCAGCGCGCGGACGGTCAGCAGCACGGCGACCGACCCCGCCGCGAGCCAGACCGCCTGCCGGAGCAGCGCGCGTCGCCTGTCGTTCCGGTCTCGGTGCATCGTTGTCTCTCGATTCGGAGGCTCCGGCGACCCGGAGGCGATTCCCGCCCCCGGGTGCTCCCTCCGCCGGCAGCGATCTCGGCGGGCTACCGTTGCGGCAATGCGAACGTCACCAGCATGTTGCTGCCGGTCGGCGCCTCCAACTCCGGCGCGTAGGTCTGCAGCCGGTTGCCGACGCCGCCCACCGGCACCGTCAGGTACTGCCGGCCGTCGACGGCGTAGCTCACCGGATAGCCGCTGATCTGGCTGCCCAGGATCGTCTCCCAGAGCACGTCGCCGGTCTCGGCGTCGAAGGCCCGGAACCGCCGGTTCGAATCGCCGAAAAAGACCACGTTGCCTGCGGTCGCGAGGGTGGTCCCGGCGTTCGGCGCCCGCTGGCTGTACCGCCACACTTCCCTGCCGGTCGAGATGTCGATCGCCCGCACCTCGGTCAGGTCGCCGTTCGGCCCGATGTCCGGGTCGGGAATCGAGAACCGGGGGCTGGCGCCCGAGATCGTCCGGGAGTTCGTCGTCTGGTTCAGGCACGAGCGGTTGATCGGGACATACAGCATCCCGGTCACCGGGCTGTACGACCACGACCACCAGCCCTTCACGTTGTGGCCGCAGATGATGAACTGGTCGCCCTCCTCGCGCGCCACCAGGTCCATGTTGATGTAGGTGGTGCCGGTCTCGACGTCGATGTCCGAGATTACGTACCGCTCGGTGCTGTCGAACGGGATCGGGTCGGCCCAGAGGAACTCGCCCGTCTCGCGGTCGTTGACGAACAGGCCGCCCGGCTCGCCCAGCACCACCACGACCTTGCGCTCCTCCGCCGTGCCGGCCAGCTTCGGGTTGATCCAGCGCACCGCCTCCGGATCGGGGTTCACCACCGTGTCGATGAGGGTGCGCTCCTGCACGAAGTCCTGGTCCCAGTCGTCGCACGGCAGGTACTGGTAGTACCAGTCGATGGCGCCGGTGTCGGCGTTCATCGCGAGGGTCGAGTTGGAGTACAGCTCGCACGGCGAGCTGTCGCCGACGTCCCAGGTCCCGCGCCGGACCAGCCGGGGATACGGCAGCGGCACCGCCACGCCCCAGAAGATGCGGTTCAGCTCGGGGTCGAAGCTGCCGGGGACGCCCCACGGCGAGACGTGGACGCGGCGCGCGGTGGGCAGCGTGCCCCAGGTCTCGCCGCCCGGGTCGTCGGCCCCGGCCGCGGTATAGGTCCGCCAGCGCTCGGTCCCGTTGTCCGTGTCGTGGGCCGCCACGAAGCAGCGCGCCTCCAGGCTGGAGGGGCTGCAGGTGCGTCCGCTGACCACGTTCCCGTTGATGATCATCGCGCCGGACGAGTGGCTGATCCCCTCGCGGTAGTCCGCCGTGCGCGACTCCCAGGCCAGCTCGCCGGTGCGGGCGTCGACCGCGATGATGTGCGCGTCCCCGGTCAGGTGATACACGTGCTCGCCGTACAGGGCGAGGTTGCGCGTGCGGCCGCCGAACTGCGCGTACTGGCGAATGTCGTCCGGCTGGTCCCGGGCGTAGTCCCAGATCAGGTCGCCGGTGGTGGCGTCTATCGCCTGCAGGTGATCGTAGCCGGGCTGGGCGATGTACATCACGCCGTCGTAGACCAGCGGTCGAATCTCCTGGTCCCCCTCTTCCATGGCGCGCATCCAGGCGAGCTGGAGCTCACCGACGTTCTCGCGCGTGATCTGATCGAGCGGACTGAAGGCCTGGAAGTCGTAGGTGCGGTACGCCATCAACCAGTCCGCCGGGTCCGGGTCGCGGAGCATCTCGTCCGTGATCGGCACGAAGTCCTGCTCCTGGCCGGCCGCGGCCAGCTCGGCCTCCACGCCGGGTCCGGCCGGATGGCCTCCCGACAGCCACAGCAGCACGACAACGATGCCCGCACACGCCGGGGTCAGAGTCTTCAGCATGGCGTTTCGTTCCTTTCCACTCCGAGTCACTGCACGCGGGTAACCGTGCGTGCCGCCCGCGATGTCTCATGATGCCGTACTCCGCGGGGCCGCGCATCACCGGAATCGGGGAAGTTCGATGCCGACCGATGCAGAGGGGCAGACGCTCCGTTGGCTGGCGTCCAGGCCCCGCGTCGCGCGATGGGCGACGAGAGTCGTGGTGGGAGGTGAGCTACTGGTCCGGTGGAAGGCCCGTCAGAATGGCGTCGGTTACCCGCTGCCGGCACGCTTCATCGTGCATCTGCCGCAGGTTGGGCCGGTTGCCGAGCCGCCACGACCTCGGCAGCCCCGGCGCACCGCTCTCGTCCGTGGCCGGTCGGCTGCGAGTGGAGGAACACGGCAATCACCGCCTGCTCCGCCTCGCGGCCCGTGGCGAGCGCGAGCAGTTCCGTCGCCCAATCGGTCTTTGCGCCCTTCGGTCGTCTCCGAGGTGGCCACGCCGGCCAACTCGCGTACCGCTTCGGAGATGCCGGCCGCGTCTCGTCGAGCGCGGCGATTCGTTGCACCACGGCAATGACGTGGGCGCGCTGCGCGTCCTGGTTCTGCAGACTGTCGTGCTCGAAGAACCGCCGGCGCAGCACTTCCGCCACGTCCTCCTTGCGGACGGGCTGCACGCCCTCTTCGCGCGGTCGCCGGAAGACGTCGAACAGTTCCGCCTGCAACCGCTGGCCGGTCTCGTCGCGTTTGTTTCTTAGGATCGGTCGCCAGCAGCGACGCCACCATCGCCGCGCGGTCGACCTTGGCGACCGCCTGTGCCAGGTACTGAAAGAAATCGACGATCCGGTCGCGCCAGATCGGGTCGGCACCCGCCTTCTCGCGGGCGTACATCAGCACTTCGTCCACCAGGATCAGGGCCGACAGGCCGCGTGCCTGCGGCCGTTCGAGCAGCGCGACCAGGAGCGGCTCGGCCGGCGGCGTCTCCCGTTCCTCGGCTTCGCCCCCGCCGTGGATGGCGCGCAGCCCGTCGTCGCCGGCAAGCTGGAAGGCGAGCACGCTCCAGGGGTGGCGCAGCGTGCGCGTGTCGCCGTTCGGCCCGCGCACGCCGTCGATCCCGCGCTCCACGTCGATTTTGTCGAAACAGAGCGAGACCGGTACCGCCCGCGGCAGCACGCTGCCGGCCCGGAACTCCCGCACCGCCGGCAGATCGGGCAGCACGTCGGGGTCGCGGAACAGGTGGTACAACGTGATCAGCGTATGCGTCTTGCCGCCGCCATAGGTCAGCTCGAGCTGCCGTACCGCCTTGTCGCTCTGTCCGGCAAGCCGCGCGGCTACGTCCTGTACCAATTCGCGAAGCGGTGGCGTCGGAAAGGTGAGCGCGAAGAACTTCGCCGGATCCTCGTAGACCGGCCGGCGCCCGAGCGCGAGGGTTACCTCGTGCAGGTCGGCGGCGAACTCGGCGAGGCTGAGCTCGCCTGTGCACAACTCGTCCTTCAGGCGAACGATGTCGCGCCAGGGCCGCGGGAAGGGTTTCGAGGCCATCGATTCTGGCGGATCCTACTCGATGGGAGCATGCTGATCCGACTCGGCCTCTGGTGCGGCCACCCGCTCCCCGCTACACTCCCCCGGTTGCAGCAGGGAACGGGACGGCTCGGCGATGCGGCCATTCGCTCGGCTCTTCGGGTCTGGCTACGCGAAGAGCAGGCCCGAGATCCAGAGACGGTGCATGCACAGGCCGAGAGCCGGGAATTCCGGGTATTGCGCCCCGCGGAACGGAACCCGCGAAGAGACCCACGCACACTCGTTGAGCTCCTGTGGTGCGATCAGGCGATGAGGCTCCTGGAACGGCGCGGTGTCGCCCGCGGGGTTCGCCGCAAACCGCGTCGAATTGTGTGGGCGCGCGTCTGCGACCACTTCGGCGTCGAGGAAATCGCCGCTGCGGTGCGGGAGGGTCTCAAGGCCAGGGTAGCGAGCCGAGTTCCTGCATGACCCCGGAAATGTGATGGATCGTACCGAGGCGTCGCCACGTTTCCAGTGACCCAAGGCCCGGTGACCCATCGGCCGCCGCCTTCATCGATTGGCAGCCGATGCAGTGATCCGGCCCGGCAAAATGCTGCTCCAGAGGTCCGTAGACCAATCTGGCGGCAAGCTGTGGGAACTGATGGCTGGGCGGCGTGTTTCTCGTGCTCTCTCCCTTTACGAGCAGCCAATGCTGGTCCCGGGCGTACCGAATCGAGGCGGACGCCGCCATGGTCTTCGGGTCGAACCCTTCGACTCCGCTCACATGCTGGATTGCGCAGTCGCTGAAGGTAGGGAGACGCGGAAGATTTGCGCGGCGGCCGTGGAGATTCTCCTTCCAGGCGATCCAGTCCGCCCGCTCGACGAGTTCGTGAGAGTGCCGCTCCACGCCTCCCATGCTCTTGGGAAATGCACAGGCCGAAACCGTGAACGTGCGCCAACTCGCATGATCGGGCACTTCGTCCAGGAACGCGTCAGCCAGAGACTCGACGCCGGCAGGAATCATGTTCTCGACCGCGCCCATGCCTCGTTAGGCGAACAGCCAATCCACGGTCCCGATGGCAGAGGGCGGCGCCTATGTGCACCGTACGGGTAACGCCTGTAACCGGCGTGAAGGTGATGCCCGCGGCAGCCGCCCTGCTGAACGCTGCTGCGGCGGCTCCCGAGCCGACTGGTTCGATCTCCCGAGCGTCGAGAAAGCAACGCGAGTATCCGATCACGCTGTCAGCAAGGCCCTTGAACGCCGTCTTCAGGTGATCTTCGAACGCCTTCTCCGCTGTTCGCTCGACGATCTCGAACAATGGCGTGACTCTGGGTCGCAATGCGAGTGGGAGTTGTCTCAGGGCCGCCTTCTCGGCGCGCTTTGTCTTGAGGATCGGAGTAGTGATTGGGACCGAACGTCACGAGTAGTCCTTCGGGAAAGAACGCCACAATACCAAAGGGCGAACCTCGCCGGCAAGGCTTTCGTGATAGGACCGCAGGCCATCGCGGGGATCCGAACTTCCCGGGGGGAAACAGACTCCGACGGTCCTGTCATGCGTGGTGAGCGGACCGGTTCTTTCTCGGAGACCCTCCAGGCCGAGTTGCTCATACAGCTCCAGCAGGACCGCTTCGAGCGTCACGATACGCCCGGCGAGTTGCGCGTGGAGTTCCGTCACATGCTTCAAGGCTCGAACGGCGCGCTTGTCGCCCGTGATGATCGTGCAGCGGAACTCCGCCGCAGCCGCGAACAACTGGGCCTCACCCGGGTCGATGGTCTCCTTCTGCGTCAACGGTTCGAGAGCCGTGGCGCCGGGCGTCGGGTGAATCGGCATCGCTTCGGCGTGCGAAAGGAGCGCGTTGCAGGTGTCGCGGCCGTACCGACGGACGAGATTGCCCTTGCGCAGCATGTACGGAAGCGCGGCCAGCCGGCCGCATTCCGTCAGGCGTGCTCCGAAGACGCCTGCCGCATCCTCCAGCAGCGCCGCGACGCCCAGCTTGCAGAAAGCGTCGGTGTCAACGAGCAGGTTCATGGTGCGCCGACGCGCCGTGGGTGCACAGGAGGAGAGAACGGTCGGTCTCGCCGGCGGCGGTGAAGTCTACGTAACGGTTCAGGAGCCGGCGTAGTTGCCTTCGCGCACCGTTGCTGCGGTAGAGCGCCTTGACCGCCATCGTGGCCGTCGCATAGTCGCCCGTCCGGTGTGCCCAGGAGAAAATCACCAAGCCTGCGTCTGCGCCATTCGTCCGTTCGATTTCGCTGGCTCGCCGCGCCAAGTTCTTGAAGTGGATCGAGCCGGCGTCGTCCAAATGCGGCATGTCGAGTTCTCCCAGCAGAACGTGGGTGGCGTACCGATCCGCGCGGCGCTCCATCTCTCCATCGTCGGCAATCTCCGGCTCTTCATCCACGATCGGCCGGCCGGCCGCACAGTCGCCCCCGGCGACGTGGCCTGCTTCGTGGGCGATGACGAAAGCCACGCGCCCGGGTTCGTCGTGCCTGTGGCCGAGCAGGATCACGGGCCGGTCGTCAACGATGCAGGCCATGCCCTGGAAACTGGGCGCCGGAAGCACATCCAGCGGGACGACGGGGATACCGATCTCCCAAAGGTGTCCCGCAATGGTCTCCAACGACGGTGCGGTGCGAGCACGCATGATTCGAGCACGCCATTCCAGGCCGTCCACCGGTGGGAGACTGGGGGCAGGCACGATGTCGCGCAGGTTGCGCACGACGGCCGCGGCGGTCCGGATGGCCGTGTGGATCGCGGGCGCCAGCCGGGCGCGGTCGGTGTCGCGAACGCGTCTGAGCTGTGCGTCCGGATGACGCGGCGGTTCGAGCGGCAATCGTGGATCGGCGACCGCCGATATCGAGAGCCCGAGGAAGCGGGCGACGCGGATCTCGATGTCCTGCACGAGGCGGGCATCGTCGGCGCAACGATCGGCCCACCAGTCGGGAAGGATGGCGCGCTGCACGAACTCTCTACGGAATCCGGCTCCGGAGAGCCGGCGGAGCAGGGTTTTGAACGACTGGCCGGCGTGGGGTTTGTTGCTCGTTCTCTCCTCCCGTCTCGAAACACGTGTGTGCCGCGCTGAACAGCGGGATCTTCGACAATGCTATCAGCCATCGGCCTCGGACCTGACCCTTGCGTTCGGGCGCGTCGATAGGGGCGCGCGTTGGCGACTCCTTCAGGCCAGCGGCAGTCGGGGCATGGCCGGAACGCCGTCGCGGGGGCGCAGGTGGTTCTGGATGGATTCCAGCGTCGCGCGCTCGTCGGAGCCGGCTTCGGCCAGCTCGATGAGTGCCTGCACGACGCAGGCGAACAGCTCGTAACGCCAGAGGCCGCGTTCCTCCAGATAGGCGTCGACCCGGCTCTGCTCCCCGGTCTTCCAGCGGTGCATCAGCGCGTGGACGCAGTCGACGAGCGGTGGGGCGGTGCCGTCGGCCGATGGTTCGCCGAGACCGCGGACCCGACGGCTTCCGACAAGGTGTTCGACGTCATCGGCCGGCTGATCGACAACCGGTCGCTCGGCGACAACACGCTCAGGGCGAGGCGGGCCGCCGGTCGGTTGTCGAGTGCCCGGCCGTACGACCGGCGCAGCCAGGCGGTGGTGAGGTCGTACAGCGTCTGCTCGCCGTCGGGGCCCGTCGACAGGTCGTAGTCGAACGTGGCGCAGGTGCGCTGTGGGTAAAGAGGCCGGCCGGCCAGCCAGATCGACCATCTCTTCCTTGGTCCGGCGGATGAAGTGGCGGGCGCGCGCCGCGGCGGGGAAGCGGCGGAACGCCTCCTCGGCACCGAGGGCGTGCGGATCGAGCAGGCGCCAGAGGAGGTGGTAGGGCGAGTCCTTGCCCATGTGCGGTGTGGCGGTCAGCAGCAGGAGATGGCGCGCGCTCCAGCCCAGTCCGGCGAAACGGCTCTCGGGCGCGGTGGAGCCGGCCAGCGCCTCGGCAAGCTGGTAGCGGAGCGACTTGCGGGTGCGCCGGCGCTCCCGCGCAGCGGACAGCTTGTGCGCCTCGTCGAAGACCGCGAGATCGTAGGGGGTGACCCCGGCGCTCCGCAGCCGGTCGAACACCGTGTCGCCGGCGAGGCCGCGCGGATGTTGCGCCGACCACGGGGGGTCGGCTATCGTGGCGAGGACAAGGGCCGATCCGGAAACCGGCAAGGGTGCGCAGTTGTCCGCGTCCAGGGAGGTTGCCATGAGATGTCGAAGTTTCGTGACGGTGTTGGCGGCGATGCTGCTCGTGCCGCTGCTGGCGGCGCCGGCCGCCGGGCAGGACGAGGCGCCCCGGACGCCGTGGGGAGCGCCGGATCTGCAGGGCGTTTGGGACTTCCGCACGATCACGCCGCTGCAGCGGCCCGAGGAGCTGGGGGATCAGGAGTTCCTGACCGAGGAAGAGGCCGCGAACCTCGAGCAGGAGGCGGTCGACCGCGACATTCGCCTGTTCAATCAGGCCGCGCGGCGAACCGAGGCCGGCGGGAGCGTCGGCGCCTACAACAACTTCTGGATGGATCGCGGCACGAACGTCGCCGAGACCCGGCGCACGTCGCTGATCGTCGATCCGCAGAATGGGCGCATGCCGCCGCTGTCGGAGGACGGGCAGCAGCGCGCCGACGCGCGGGGGGTCCGCCGGGCGGAACATCCGGCCGACTCGTGGCTCGACCGCAGCTCGTTCGATCGCTGCATCCTCGGTTTCAACCAGGGGCCGCCGATGACCCCCGGCGGCTACAACCAGAACATGCAGCTCTTCCAGACGCGGGACCACGTGGTGGTGCTCAACGAGATGGTGCACGATTCCCGGATCATCCGGCTCGACGGGAGCGCGCGGCCGGGCATCGATTCCTGGACCGGCGAGTCGCGCGGCCACTGGGAGGGCGACACGCTCGTCGTCGAGACCGTCGACTTCAGCGCCAAGCACAGTTGGCGGGGCACGTCGCCGGACCGGCACCTGATCGAGCGGTTCACGCGGGTGGACGCCGACACGCTGCTCTACGAGTTCACCGTCACCGATCCGGGCACGTGGACGGCGCCGTGGACGGCCCAGGTGCCGATGCGGCTGAACGAGTTGCCGCTCTTCGAGTATGCCTGCCACGAGGGGAACTACTCGCTGGAGGGCATCCTCTCGGGGACGCGCGCGGACGAGCGCAAGGCGGCGCAGGAGTCCCGGTAGCGCGGCAGCGGCACCTGAAACCGACGGAACGAGGGAGATCTGCCATGAAATGTCGATACTTCGTCATGTTGCTGGCGGCGATGGCGCTCACGCCGCTGCTGGCGGCGCCCGCCGCCGGGCAGGGTGAGGCGCCGCGGATGCCGTGGGGCGCGCCGGATCTGCAGGGCGTCTGGGACTTCCGAACGATTACCCCCCTCGAGCGGCCCGAAGAGCTGGGCGACCAGGAGTTTCTGACGGCCGAGGAAGTGGCGAACCGGGAGCAGGCGGCCGTCGATCGGGACATCCGCCTCTGGGATGCCGCTCCCCGGCGCACCGAGGCCGGCGGCAACGTCGGCGGCTACAACAACTTCTGGATGGACCGCGGCACGAATGTCTCCATCAACCGGCGCACATCGCTGATCGTCGATCCGCCGAACGGGCGCATTCCGCCGTTGTCCGCGGACGGGCAGCGGCGCGCCGACGAGAGAAGCGTGCGGCGCGAGGAGCATCCGGCTGATTCGTATCTCGACCGCAGCTCGTTCGACCGCTGCATCCTCGGCTTCAACACCGGGCCGCCGATGACGCCGGCGGCCTACAACCAGAACATGCAGCTCTTCCAGACACCGGACCACGTGGTGGTGCTCAACGAGATGGTCCACGATTCCCGGATCATTCCGCTCGACGGGCGGGACCGGCCGGCCATCGATTCGTGGACGGGCGAGTCGCGCGGCCGTTGGGAAGGCGACACCCTGGTCGTCGAGACCATCGAGTTCAGCGCCAAGCACAGTTGGCGGGGCACCACGCCGGACCGGCACCTGATCGAGCGGTTCACGCGCCTGGATGCCGAGACTCTGCTCTACGAATTCACCGTCAGCGATCCGGGGACCTGGACCGCCCCGTGGACGGCCGAGGTGCCGATGCGGCGGAATCCGCTACCACTCTTCGAGTATGCCTGCCACGAGGGGAACTACTCGATGCCGGGGATCCTGGGCGGTGCGCGTGCGGACGAGCGCAAGGCGGCGCAGGAAGCCAGGTAGGCGACGCGGTGCCCGTTGAAGCCTCCGGCGGGCCGGCAGCGCGAACGCGCAGAGGGTAGGGTAGACCCGGACGCGTATCACCGCGTGCTGCCGGCCGTCGAACACGCGCATCGTTCCCTCCCGGACGGGTGACTGCCGTTGGGCTCATCGCTTGCGCCGAGGCCATTCCGCACGGAAGCGGTGAATGCCCGTTGGCCGGCGAGATGCGGCGCGGGAGGCGTGGTGCGGAAGGGGGGATTTGAACCCCCACGGGCCTAAGGCCCACAAGCTCCTGAGGCTTGCGCGTCTGCCAGTTCCGCCACTTCCGCAGTGGGGAGCGGAGCGAGACGCCCAGTATAACACCCGGCTCCTTCCCCGGCCGTATACTCGGCATGAGCGCCGGCATGAGACCGGCAAGGAGACCGAACGTGGCAAGCGCAAAGGGAGTCCGGTTCATTCTGCTGTTCATCGTTGCCGCCGTCATCGTGTCGATGACGGGGGTGGCGGCCAGCTATTTCCTGCTGACCCGCGGGCCGGCGGTCGAGTTCGATTCCGTCCTCTGGCTGCGGGTTCCGGCGAACCTGGGCGAGCAGGCGCCGGATGACGTCTTCGGCCTGCTCGACCAGGGCGCGACGGTCGGCTCCGTCGTCACCGCGCTGCGCAAGGCGAAGGTCGACGATCGGGTGTCGGCGGTGGTTCTGGTCCCGCCGGCCACGCCGGGGCTGTGGGGCACGGTGCAGGAGATTCGGGATGCCGTGATCGACTTCAAGGAGTCGGGCAAGCCGGTCGTCGCCCATATCGAGTTCGGCATGGGGCAGGCGTACTACCTGGCGACGGCGTGCGACGAGATCTTCATGAGCCCGACCAGTCCTCTCATGCTCGTCGGCGTGGCGTCGTACGAGCTGTTCTTCCGCGGCACGCTCGACAAGGTGGGCATCGAGGCGGACATGCTGTCCGCCGGTGACTTCAAGACCGCCATCAACGCGTATACCGAATCGGGGTTCACGCCGGAGCACCGGGAGGTGTCGGAGGCACTGAGCCGCGACTTCTACGAGCAGCTCGTCGACGGCATTGCGGAAGGGCGGAGCATGACGCGTCCGCGCGTTCGCGAGGTGATCGACCAGGGACCGTTCGTGGCCGCCGATGCGGTGAGCCTCGGACTCGTCGACGACCTGTTGTACGAGGACGAGCTGCTGGCCCGCCTGTCGTCCGGCGACGAGCCCGTACAGGTCGATTTCGCGACCTACCGGCGCGTCGACCAGCAGGATATCGGTCTGAACACCGGGCCGCGCATCGCCGTGGTGTATGCGGAGGGCATGATCAACCTCGGCTCGAGCACCATGGATTTTCCCGGGGCCGCGCAGATCGTCGGATCGCGGACGATGACCGAGGCGATTCGCGACGCGCGCGACGACCCGTCGATTCACGCCATCGTGCTGCGCATCGACAGTCCCGGCGGAGCGGCGACCGCGGCCGACATCATCTGGCGCGAGCTGTCACTCGCCCGCGAGCAGAAGCCGCTCGTCGTATCCATGGCGGACGTGGCGGCCTCGGGGGGCTACTACATGGCCGCGCCGGCGCACGCCATCGTTGCGCAGCCCGGTACGCTGACCGGCTCTATCGGCGTCTTCAGCGGCAAGTTCGCCGCCGCCGGCGCCTTCGGCAAGGTCGGCATCGGCATCGACGGCGTGACCTACGGCGCGCAGGCGGACATCTTCTCGCCGGTGGATCGGTTCAGCGATGCCGGCCGCGCCGCGATGCAGGCGCAGGTGGACGACGTCTACGAGCGGTTTCTCCAGGTGGTCGCCGAGGGGCGGGCGATGTCGCGCGACGAGGTGCACGCGGTGGCGCAGGGACGGGTGTGGACCGGCCGGCAGGCGCTGGCGCGCGGCCTGGTGGACGAGCTGGGCGGACTCCGCCGCGCCGTCGTGCTCGCCCAGGTGCGGGCCGGGATCGATGCGGAGGACGAGGTGACGCTCGTGCCGTACCCGGGCCCGCGCTCGTTCGTGGAGGTGTTGACCGGCGCCGTCATGGCGCGGGCGGTGGGACGCCAGACCGGCTGGCTGACCTCGCCGTACGCGCGTGGGGCCTACGCGCAGTGGGCGCAGATGGATCTCGCCGGGCAGGGGGTGCCGCTGGTCCTGATGCCCGGCGTCGCGGGCGGAAGATAGAGCCCCGCGGGCACCCGCGAGGCTTCTGCACGGCCGGCCGATGTCTCAGGCCTGGCCGAGCGCCTGTTGCAGGACAGCCAGATCGACGGTGATGTCGAGACGCGCCTTCACGTTGTTCATGTAGGCAGTGAAGAACCGGGACTGACGCTGGAACATCAGCTCGTCGCGCAGCGTGTCGCGGTTCTGCGCCAGGTCGGCCGTCGAGGCCTCCTCCCGCTCGACGAGATGCACGATGGCCACGGCGTCTCCGGTCTGGACGACGTCGCTCACGGTCCCCGGCGTCATGGCGAACGCGACCGCTTCGACCGCGGCGCTCGCGCCGACCTCGGGGAATGCGGCCCCGCGCGTGACGAGATCGCTCGATCCGACTGCCCACTCGCCTCCCTCGGCGGCGGCGACGAAGTCGTCGGCCGCCTTGAGCATCTCGGCCGCCTCGGCCGCGCGCTCCTGGGCGACGGTCAGCGACTTCTTGCGCATCACGTCCTCGCGGACCTGCTCGCGCACTTCGTCGAGCTCCGGAATGTAGGGATCCTGGATGTCGATGACGGTGACGAACGCCGGACCGGAAGGCGTCGGAATCGGCCCGGCCACCGCGCCCGGATCGATGGCGAAAGCCTGGCCGGACACTTCCTGCGCCAGGCCCAGCCCGAGGATCGGCTCCCCGGGGGCGGCGAAGCCCGATTCCTGCAGCTCGTAACCGCGCGCGGACGCCGCCCGCTCGAGCGCCTCCGGCGTCGTGGCCTCGGCGGCGATGGCGCGGGCCAGGGCGGTGGCCCTTGCCGACGAGCGCTCCCGCTTCAGCACGTTCTCGATAGCCCCGCGCACTTCGGCGAAGGGCTGCGTGACCTCCTCCTGCTTCTCGGTCACGTGGATGACGTGGTACCCGAAGGGACTGCGCACCGGGTCCGATATCTCTCCCTCCGCCAGCGCGAACGCCGCGTTCTCGAACTCGGGGACCATCCGGCCGCGCCCGACCGACCCGAGGTCGCCGCCGTTCGCGGCGTTGGTCTCGTCCTGAGAATGCTGTCGCGCCAGCTCGGCGAAGTCCGCTCCGGCGCGCGCCTCGGCCGCCAGCTCGGCGGCGCGCGCCGCGACCGCCTCGTCGTCGTCGCCTTCGACGCGCAGCAGGATGTGGCTGGCGCGGACCTGCCCTGTGGTCTGGTACTGCGACAGACTGGCATCGTAGTACTGGCGGACCTCGTCGTCGGTCAGGGCGAGGCTGTCGAAGATGGCCGTCTGGTCCACCAGCAGGAACCGCAGCCGCCGCTTCTCGGGAATCTCGTAGTTGGTCGATTCCTCGGCGAAGAGCAGCGACAGGTCGTCGTCCGTCGCTTCCACTTCGTCGCGGAAGTCGGCGGCGCGGAACGCGACCACGTCCACCCGGACTCTCTCGTTGCGGCGCCGGTGCTCGTCGGCGACCTCGGCGTCCGATACGCGCATCCAGCCGGTGACGGCCGCCTGCAGCCGGTCGACCAGAATCTCGTTCCGGATCTCTTCCTCGAACTGCCCGGGACTGATGGGAGGACGCTGCTGCTGCAGCAGTTGGCGGTAGCTCGCCTCTCCGATGAACTGCCCGTCGATCTGGAAGGCCGGCAGCGTCAGGATGCGCTCGCGCACCTCTGCGTCGCTCACCTGGAGGCCCAGACGCTGCGCCTCGGCCAGCGCCGCGTGGCCGTCGATCATCTGCTGCAGGATCTGCCGGTCGATTCCGAGCGAGCGGAGCACTTCCTCGGAGATCTCTCCACCGGACTCCAGGCGATACGCCTGAAGCTGACGGGTGTAGATCTGCTGGAAATCGACCAGCGAGATCTCCTGGTCGCCGACTCGGGCGACGACGTCGCTGGGCAGTCCGATCCCGCCGGACTGGTCCATGAAGCCGGGAACGTACAGAAAGACGAACGCGAGCACGACGAGTGCCAGGCTCCACTTGAGCCAGCCCTTGTGGCGCCGCATCCGGTCGAGCATGGTCATGGCCGCCATTCTACAACCAGATGCCGATGCAGACGCGTGTCGCGCCTGTGATACTCTATGAATCCAAGTTGCGGGTTAACTTGGAGTCGGTCGTTCGGATCGATGCGGTCGACGAGTCCCCCCCCCATCGACAGGTGCAGTCGCGAGGCAAGGCTTCTTGCGACCCGTTCTCTGCCAGCCGCCGGGCCGTCCCGCGGCGTCGCGCAGACTTGGCGATGCGGGTCGCGCGGCGCGCGCCGCTTCTGATTCGTCGCCTGGGTCGCGCGACGACCGTCGTGGAGTTGATGCGGGCGGCAAACGCAGTTCCGGACCCGGGCCGCGTCGCCGACGTGGTGGTCGCGCGCGCCGCGTCCTGGTTGCCGGCGCCGTGCTGGGCGGTTGTGGGATCGCGGCCGGGTGGATCGCCGGTGGTGCTGGCCGCGCGCGGGCTGGGCCCTCGCGAGGCGACGGCCGTCCGGGCCTTCGGTTCGTGGACCTTGCGGCGGTCGCGTGTGGCGAGCGCAGCCGATCTCAGCGTGGATGCTCGCGTGCCGCACGGGCCGGCGGTGGCGGCGGTGGCGCTACCGCTCGCGTGCCGTACGCGCACCGTGGCGGCGCTCGTGGGGCTGGACAACGGGGTGGCTTCCACGGCGCCGCGCCTGCCTCGCGCGCTCCGGCGCGCGTTGCGCCTGGTTCTCGAGCCGGCCGCGATCGCCTTCGACAACGCCCGTCGCATCGAGCAGGCCGAACGACTCGCGGGCACGGACGACCTGACTGGCCTTTGCAACGTGCGCGCACTGACTAGTACCCTTCGCCGGGAAGCGGCGCGTGCGTCGCGCACCGGGCGGCCACTGTCGGTGCTCGTCATCGACCTCGACGGCTTCAAGCAGGTCAACGACCGCCATGGTCATCTGCGGGGCAGTCGCGTGCTCATCGAGGTCGCCGCGCTGCTGCGCGAGGGCACTCGGGAAATTGACGTGGTGGCACGTTACGGTGGCGACGAGTTCGCCGTCGTGCTGCCGGATACGGGCGGCGACGACGCCGTCTCGGCCGCCGACCGGCTGCGTGCACGCATCGCGCGCCACGTGTTTCTGCCGGGCGCGGGGGGCTGCATCCGGCTGACGGCCTCCGTTGGGGTGGCGACCAGGAGCGGGCCGGCGACATCCGTCAGCGCGCTCCTGGATCATGCGGACAGGAATCTGTACCGCGTGAAGGCGGACGGGGGGAACAGGACCGGGATGCGACCGAGCGTGTACTCGGCG
This sequence comes from Vicinamibacterales bacterium, assembly GCA_965222905.1. GTDB lineage: Bacteria > Acidobacteriota > Vicinamibacteria > Vicinamibacterales > UBA8438 > WTFV01. Next base: position 4,347,264 of record OZ244976.1, read on the forward strand.
GTGGAGCGAGCGACGTGAGCCTGCGTTCGATGCTCTCTTTTCTGTCGAGCGATCTCGCGATCGATCTCGGAACCGCGAATACGTGCGTCTACGCGCGCGGGCAGGGCATCGTCATCAACGAGCCTTCCATCGTCGCGGTGAATCACGTCACCGGGCAGATCGAGGCGGTCGGGCTCGAGGCCCGGGACATGGTGGGGCGGACGCCGGGCAACATCACGGCCATCAAGCCGATGAAGGACGGCGTCATCGCCGACTTCGACGCCACCGAGAAGATGCTGACGTACTTCATCAAGAAGGCCCACAACCGGACCGTGTGGGTACGTCCGCGGATCATCATCGGCATTCCGTCCGAGGTCACGCAGGTGGAGAAGCGGGCGGTCAAGGACAGCGCCTATCGGGCCAAGGCGAGCGAGGTGCACCTGGTCGAGGAGGCGATGGCCGCCGCCATCGGCGCCGGAATGCCCATCACGGAGCCGTTCGGCAACATGATCGTCGACATCGGGGGCGGCACGACGGACATCGCGGTCATCTCCCTGGCCGGCATCGTGTACAGCCGGGCCGTACGAGTGGCCGGCAACGAGATGGACGAGGCGATAACCCAGTACATCAAGAAAGCCCACAATCTGCTGATCGGCGAGAGGACCTCCGAGGAGATCAAGACGAAGCTCGGGTCCGCCGCCGAGCTCGACGAGTCGTTGAAGATCGAGATCAGGGGCCGCCATCTCATCGAAGGCGTGCCGAAGACCGCGATCGTGACGGACGGAGAGATCCGGGAGGCGCTCGCGGACACCGTGTCCGTCATCGTCGACGCCGTGCGCGTCGCGCTGGAGCAGACGCCGCCGGAGCTGTCGGCCGACATTTTCGACCGCGGCATCGTCATCACCGGCGGCGGGGCGATGATGAAGAACATGGACAAGCGGTTGCGCGAAGAGACCGGCGTGCCGGTTGCGATTGCCGAGGACCCGCTGCACTCCGTCGTGCTCGGGACCGGCAAGATGCTCGCGGACTTCACGCTGCTGCGCAGGATTGCGATTGACTGATTGCCAGGCGGCTGGCACGCTTGGCGGTGAGGCCGACAGCCGGACGGGACGCGCTTCCCGGTTGCCCGGATTCGAGGTATGTGCAGCATGAAGAGACGACAGCGGGCCGGCTATCTGGTGCCGGGCGTGCTCGTTGCGCACCTCGTCGTCATCGCAGCGCAGGTGGATACCTCTCCCGGCACGAGCGTGCTGCACACCGCCACCTTCGGCCTGCTGGCCGAGGCGCAGCGTATGGTGAGCTCGACGGTGGCCGCCGGGCGCGACCTGTGGGACGGCTACCTCTCCCTGCGAGGAGCGCATCAGGAGAAGATCGAGCTGCAGGAGACGATTGCGCGTCTCGAGTTGCGCCTGCAGGCCCAGGACGCCCTGGTTCAGCAGGCCGGCAGCCTCGAACGATTGCTCGAGCTCGACCGGACGGTCGAGCTGATGACCCTCAGCGCCCGCGTTATCGGTGTGGACGCGACACCCTGGTTTCGGACGATTACGGTCGACCGCGGCATCCGCGACGGAGTGCGGTCGGAGCTGGCGGTGATCGCGCCCGGCGGCGTGGTGGGACGGGTGGTAGGCGCGCCCGGGATGCGGGCGGCCAAGGTGCAGTTGATCATCGATCGGAACGCCGCGGCCGGCGCACTCATCGAGCGGACGCGCGTGCCGGGTGTGGTCGTCGGGGCCGGTGACGGCTCGGCCCTGCGCATGGAATACGTGTCGAATCTCGATGACGTGCGGGTCGGGGACGCCGTCGTCACATCCGGGGCCGACGGCATCTATCCGCACGGACTCGCCATGGGAACGGTCACATCCGTCCGGCACGGTCCCAGCCTGTACAAGTCGATCGACGTCGAGCCGGCGATAGAGTTCAACCGCATGGAGCATGTCCTGATCGTTACGCACGACGAGCGGCTCGCGGCAGCCGGCGACGTCCGATGAGCCCAGCGCGGATCGGACTCGCCGCGGCGGGCGCGGTGACCGTACAGACGACGCTGGCGTGGACCGTCAGCGGAACCGTCGTCAACGTCGATTTGCCGCTGGTCGTCGTGGTCCTGGCCGCGCTGTCGGGCGGACCGCGGGCAGGGCTCTGGACCGGAACCGCAACGGGGCTCGCGCAGGACGTGCTGTCGGGTGGCATCGTCGGGGTGAGCGGGCTGTGCAAGAGCGTGGCCGGTGTCGCGGTAGGACTGGCGGGAGAAAGGCTGCTCGTCACGGCCACCTGGCAACGGAGCCTCGTAGTGGCGGCCGCGACCCTGCTCCATGCCGGTTGTTTCTTCGGGACCTACGCGCTCATTCCCAGCGCAGCCCCGATCGGCAGCGGCGCGGACGTGGCGGTTCAGGCCGTCGCCAATGCACTGGCGGCAAGCGTTGCCATCGGCGTCGCCGGGCCCGCGTGGCGGTGGCCGGCACTCGCGCGCCGCCGCCGCGCGGAGCTGACCACGAACCGCTGGCGAACCGGGTACGCTCCATGGTGAGCATCCCGCCGCCGTCGCGCGACGCGCTCCGGACCGGCTCCCTGCTGGCGTTGCTGCAGCACGCCGCCGTCCTGATCTTCGTCGCGCTCCTCGTCAGCTTCTGGCACGTCCAGATAGGCCAGCACGAACGGTTTCTGGCGCTGGCGGAGAACAACCACCAGCGCCGGCTGGCACTGCGTGCGCCGAGAGGCGCAGTGCTGGACCGCGACGGCCAGGTGCTGGTGGAGAACCGACACTCCCTGAACATCTCACTCGTGCGCGAGCAGGTCGACGACGTCGGGGCATGGATCGCACGGCTCGCTCGCACCACTGGCGCCGACGAAGCGCCGATTGGCGACATCGTCGAGGGGCACCGGCGCTTTCCGGCGTCACGCCCGGTGGTGGTCATCCGGGACGCCTCGTTGGCCCAGATAGCCGCCGTCGCGGCCCGCAAGCCGGAACTGCCCGGCCTCGTCGTCGAGCAGGTACCGACGCGTCACTATCCCGGCGCAACGTTCGGAGCGCATACGTTGGGCTACGTCGGGGAAGTCACCGACGTGCAACTGCCCCTGGCCCACTTCGACGGGTTGAGCAGCGGCGACATCGTCGGCCACGCGGGCATCGAGTACGCCTACAACGATCGATTGATGGGAACGGACGGCGCCCGTCACGTCATCGTCAACAGCATCGGCCGGGAGATCGAGACGATCCGCGAGGTCGCGCCGGTCGAGGGCGCGCAGTTGGAGCTGACGATCGACTACGACCTGCAGCGGGCGGCTGAAGAAGGCTTCCAGGCGGCCGGGTTCGACGGCGCCGCCGTCATGCTCGACCCCCGGTCGGGCGCCGTGCTGGCGCTCGTGAGCCGGCCGGCCTACGACCCGAACGCCTTCGCCTCCGGGATCGACGCCTCCGCCTGGCGGGAACTGCTCGCGGACCCGCTCGACCCGCTTCAGAACCGGGCCCTGCGGGGCCGCTACTCTCCCGGTTCGACGTTCAAGGTCGTCATGGCGATAGCGGCTCTCGAAGAGGGGGTAATCGAGCCGGAGGACGAGGTGGTGTGTCGTGGAGGCGGCGTCTTCTATCGCCGGTTCTTCGCGTGCCACTCCACGCACGGCAGCGTGGACATGGCGCGGGCGCTGGCGCAGTCCTGCAACACCTACTTCTACAAGCTGGGGCAGGCGCTCGGCGTCGACCTGATTCACAAGTGGGCCACCGCGCTCGGCCTGGGCAGATTGAGCGGCATCGACCTGCCGCACGAGGTGCAGGGACTGATCCCATCCAGTGCGTGGAAGCGGGCCACGCACGGCGAGCGGTGGTACGCCGGCGAGACGATCTCGGTTGCCATCGGACAGGGCCAGGTGTCCGTGACGCCGCTGTCGATGGCCGTGATGATGGCGGCCGTAGCCAACGGCGGGCAGGTCCTGGCGCCGCGGGTGCTGCGCCGGTCGTTAGACGGCCGGACCGGCCGGAGGGAGGCGGATGCGGCCCCGGCGGCATCCGGCGTGCAGCTTGCACCCGAGACCCTCGCCACCGTCCGGCGCGGACTCTGGATGGCAGTGAACGGGAGGGGAACCGCCCGGCGCGCGCGCCTGCGGGGACGCGACGTGATCGGCAAGACGGGTACCGCGCAGGTCGTCTCTCTGTCCGGCCGGAGGGCGGCGGGCGCATCCGAGGTGGATCTGCGGGACCACGGGTGGTTCGTCTTCGCCGCCCCGCGTGACGACGCCCGCATCGCCGGAGTCGTCTTCGCCGAGCACGGGGAGCACGGCTATCTGGCTGCCCCGATTGCCCGCCACGTGATCGAGACCTTTTTCGCCAAGGAGGAGGGACTGCCGCTGCCCGCGTCTCCTCTGCCGGCGAATCCTCCCGTGACGACCGTGACGACCGTGGCGGCCGCGGCACGGCCGGCCGCAAGCGGGGGCCAGTGATGTTCGAGCATCGCCTGGCCGTCTACCTCGACTGGGCGTTGCTGGGGGCGGTCGGGATCCTGAGCGCGATCGGGGCGGCCACGGTGTTCAGCGCCACCTACGATCCCACCAGCGGCAGCGTCGGCACCGAGTTCTATCGCCACCTCGCGGCCCTGGCGATCGGGGTGGCGGCGCTGATCGCCTGTTCGGTGGTCGACTACCGGACTCTGGCGGAGCACTCGCTGCTGATCTACGCCGGGCTGGTAGCGGTTCTGGTCCTCACGCTGCTGGTCGGCACGGAGCAGGGCGGCGCACAACGGTGGATCGGCATCGGTCCGCTCACGGGGCAGCCGTCGGAGCTCGCGCGACTCGTCCTGGCGCTCGTTCTCGCCTCGGTGTACGCCCGAACCAGTCCCGGGCGACGCGCGCTGCGAGACTGGATCGTGGGCGGCGCAGGCATCGCCCTGCCGTTCGTCCTGATCGCGCGACAGCCGGATCTGGGGACCGCGGTCACCCTGTTGCCGGTCTGTCTCACCATCATGGTGTTCGCCGGCCTGCGACTCCGCGTGATCGTGATCGTCGGGCTTCTCGCCGTGCTCGCGACGCCTCTGGTCTGGGCCTACGGCCTCGAGGAGTATCAGCAGCGCCGCATCTCCAGCTTCCTCGACCCGGAGCAGGATCCGCAGGGCGCCGGCTACCAGCAGCGACAGGCGCGCATCACCGTCGGTTCGGGAGGACTGACGGGACGGGGGTTCCTGCAGGGCACGCAGAACCAGTACAACTTCCTGCCGGTCGCGCACAACGACTTCATCTTCTCGGTGCTGGCCGAGGAACATGGATTCGTCGGGGTGTCTATCGCCCTGGGGTTGTATCTGCTCATCATCCTGCGCTCGCTCGACGCGGCGCGGGTTGCGCGGGACAGCACCGGTACGTACCTCGTCGCGGGCATCGTCGCCGGGTTCACGTTCCAGGTGGTCTACAACATCACGATGTCGGCGGGTTTCGCCCCGGTCAAGGGGTTGACCCTGCCCCTGATGAGCTTCGGAGGCTCGTCGATCATCGCGACACTGATGGGATTCGGACTCATCCTGAACGTCAGGATGCGCCGGTTCAGAAACTGACTGATGGTCCGGAAGGGCAGCGGCGCGAGGCGTTGCGAAGGCGCGCGGATGGCAGCCCGACATACGGGCGTACCGCCGCGCGATTCCGCGGGCGCGCGAGGCGCGCCCGATCGGCGCGGCCACGGCGCTGCCGACCCGGACCGGCGGGAGATCGTTACGCATGAACAAGGAATTGATCGTCTCCTCGAACCGCCACGAGACGCTGGCGGCCATTCTCGAGGACGACCAGGTGGCCGAGATCCACATCGAGCGCGAGCACCAGCGCGGCATCGCGGGCAACATCTACAAGGGGCGGGTGAACAAGGTCCTGCCCGGGATGCAGTCGGCGTTCGTCGACATCGGTCTCGAGCGCGACGCCTTCCTGTACGTCTCCGACGTCGTCGACACCATCGAGGAGTTCGAACGGCTCGAATCCGGTGACGCTGACGACGCGCCCGCGGGCGGCGGCGAGTCCGGTGGCGACGCCGCACGGCCGCGCGGGAACGGCCGGGGCCGGTCGGCCCAGCGTTCGGCGCCGAGACCGACGCAGCAGATCGAGGATCTGCTGAAGGCCGGACAGGAGATCCTGGTGCAGGTGGTCAAGGAGCCGCTCGGCACCAAGGGCGCGCGGGTCACCTCCCACGCGAGCATCCCGGGGCGCTTCCTGGTCTTCATGCCGACCGCGGACAACATCGGCGTGTCGCGCAAGATCGACTCGCGGGAGGAGCGCAGTCGCCTGCGCGGCCTCGTGCGGCAGTTTCGCGAGGAGCACGGCTTCACCGGCGGGGTCATCATCCGCACCGCCGCGGCCAAGCGGCCGAAGGAGGACATCGACGGAGACCTGCGCTACTTCCACGAGCTCTGGTCCGAGATGCGCGGCCACATGGAGTCGTTGCGGGCGCCCGCGGTGATCCACCAGGAGGAGAGCCTCGTCGCAAAGCTGATTCGGGACTTCCTGAACGACGACTTCTCCGCGATCCGGATCGACGCCCGGGAGGAGCACGCACGCGTCGTGCGGCTCGTCGAACGCATCATGCCGAGCATGGTGGAGCGGGTCCGCCACTACACGAAGGAGTTTCCGATCTTCGAGGAATACGGGGTGCAGGCGGAGATCGACAAGGCGATCCGGAGCAAGGTGTGGCTCAAGTCGGGCGGCTACATCGTGATCAACCAGACGGAGGCTCTCGTCGCGATAGACGTCAACACCGGACGCTACGTCGGGAAGCGGAGCGGCGGCCTCGAGGACACCATCGTGAAGACGAACCTCGAGGCGGCGGGAGAGATCGTGCGGCAGGTTCGCCTGCGGGATCTCGGCGGCATCATCGTGGCCGACTTCATCGACATGGATGACCGGAAGAACCGCCAGAAGGTCGCACAGACGTTCGAGCGGGAGCTGCGGCGCGATCGTGCGCCGTCGAAGACCATCCAGGTGTCCGACTTCGGCCTGATCATCCTGACGCGCAAGCGCGTCCGCAGGAGCCTGGAGCGGCAGTTGACCGACCCGTGTCCCTACTGCTCCGGCAGTGCGGTCATCAAGTCGTCGTCGACCATCTGTTACGACCTGCTGTCCGAAGTGCGCAAGATCGGTTCGGAGCTCAACGGACAGGCGGTGCAGTTGCGGGTCAATCCGGACATCGCGCGGGTTCTGGGGCAGGAGCACCGCGGAGTGCTTCGAGAGCTCGAGCGCGTGCTCGGGCGCGGCGTCACGGTGAAGCCGGACGTCCGACTGCACCACGAGCAGTTCGACGTGATGGCGACCTGAGCGACGCTCTAACCGACGGCGAGATGAATCAGATAGTGCGTACCGCCCTGGTTGATCCAGACGCGTACGTAGTCGTTCCCGCGCAGCACCTCCACGCGTGAGCTGCCGGTCGCAGGCGGAGGGGACTTGGCGACGTCGCCGATTTCGGCTGCCGGCACGATCGTGGCAACCTCCTGGCCGACCACCGCGTCCTCCTGCCGGAACTCGACCCAACGTTCCAGCGTCGGCAGTGCTCCGGCGGTCTCCGGGCTGGCCGTCCGATTCGTCAGATGCACGCTGTACGTGCCGGCTGGAAGCGGCTCGCCGTTCGCCAGGACGCCGCGCGGGAGCTCTATCGCTCCCAGAGCCTGCTCGCCAAGTGGGACACCGGCGTCTCCCGGGAGCTGCCCGGCGGCCAGCGAAGTCGAGCTCGCTGCTGCGGCGAGCACCACGGCAGCGAGCGCCAGCGGCAACCATGACCCGTTCGCAAACCCCTGATGCATGGGCGACATCATAGCATCGGACCCTGCCAGCGCACCTTGGCGAAGCCCCGCAGCCGGTCGCCGGTCACGCGGATGCCTTCCGCGGCGAGCAGGGAGCGTTTGACCAGGCGATCCCCGTAGCCGCCCAGCCGCCCGCCTGCGCCGACGACACGGTGACACGGAACCCCGGGTTCCGTGCACCTTCGCATGACGTTGCCGACGGCGCGCGAGGCGCGCGGCCGCCCCGCCAGGGCGGCGACGTCTCCGTACGTCGCCACGCGTCCTGCCGGGATGCGGCGTACGATCGTCAGCACACGCCGGGCGAACGGCGTCGCCGACTCCCTGTCGTCGCTCACACCCGTCCGCGGATCGCGCCGGTCACGCCGTTCCGAATGATCTCCGGCATCCGTCAGTGGCCCGGGGTCGTCCGCCAGATCTCGTGAATGGCGCGGGCGTCGATCAGCTTCGTGGCGTACGCGATCTGCCCGGCGTGGAGCGCGTAGTGCGCCAACTGCAGACTGATGACCTCCAGGAGCGTCATCGGTTTCGGCGTGCGCTCCGTCGTCTCGATCAGGCTCGCCGGATCCACCTGCGCCAGCACCTCGTCGGCTTCCCTGATGGCCATGTCGAGTCTGGACCGCAGCTCGGCGGCCGGAAGCTCGCGCCGCTCCGCGAACTCGACGGACCGATCACGTACGAAGTCCCGTTCTCCGACGACGTGTCCGATATAGAAGCGGGTCGATCCGACGCAGTGCAGGACGAGGTTGCCGATCGCGTTCGACGATTCGTTGGGGCGCCACCAGATCTGCTCGACCTTCAGGGCATCGAGGCAGGTGCGAATCTGTCCCGTAAGGTGGACGCAGAGGCGCGTGCGGGCAGCCTCGATGAACGTGGATTCGATGGTGCGGATCATGCCCACAGCTTAGCAGTCCACGGCGGAGCCCCGGTCGGGCCGAGGCGCGCGTCCTCCTCAGCGCCGCAGGACCGGCAGATAGCACAGCCCGGCGACGAGCACGTCGTACGTCGCGCAGGCGGCCGGGTACCAGCCCGGAACCATCTCCGGCGGGAGCAGCCCGGCGCCGTGTGCAAGGCCGGCCAGTGCATGCACGCTCCAGGTGATGGACAGCGCCGTCAGCGCCCGGACCGGCTCCCAGGTGGTGACCAGGGCCGCGACCGCGAAGCATCCGGCGGCGATGGCGACGACGAAGCCGGTGCCGGGGACGTCGTCGTGCCGGAGAGCGAAGCCCATGGGGACGGCGGCGGCAAGCGCCAGCAGCAGGGCCGCGAACTGGGCGAGCCGCAACTCGGCGACGAGTCTCTGGCCGCTGGTCGCCTCCGCCTGCCAGGCGCCGAGCGCGAGCCAGGCTACGGTTCCGCCGAAGGCGAGGAAGACGACGGCGAACGAGAGCACGGCATCGGTCACGGGGTTCCCGTCGCGGGCGCGGCCGCGGAAGGATCGCCAGTATAACAGCCGGCTTGGAGACCCCTCCACGCGGAGCCGCGACAAGGTAGGCTTGTCGCGCGCGGAGACGGAGGAGCCTTGGTGAGATGATGCACGAGACCCGGAGGGTCCGCGCCGGTGCGGCCTCGATCGCCATCCTGCTGGCGCTGACGGCATTCGCGCTTCAGGACCTGCTACCCGGACGCCTGCGGGCGCTGATGGGCATCGCGGCGTTCATCCTGACCGCGATCGCCTGCTCGGCCAACGTGGCCGCCATCCGCTGGCGCACCGTCGCCTGGGGGATCGGGCTGCAGATGTTCCTGGCCGTACTGATCCTGAAGTTCGCCGTCGGCGGGGTCCGGCCGGGCTACGCCCTGTTCTCCGTGCTGGCCGCCGTGGTCACGCGGTTCCTGGAGTTCACGAGCGTCGGGGCGCAGTTCGTGTTCGGCGTTCTCGCCGACCCGGTGGCGATGGGGGAGCGGTTTCCCAACGGGCTCGTGCTCGCCTTCTCCGCCTTTCCGATAATCATCTTCGCGTCGTCGGTCTTCACGGTGCTCTATCACCTGGGCGTCCTCCAGGCGGCGGTGCGGCTGCTGGCGCGCGTCATGATGCCGCTGATGGGCACGAGCGGGGCCGAGACGCTGTCGGCGGTGGCCAACGTCTTCATGGGGCAGACAGAAGCGCCGATCATCGTCCGCCCGTACATCGCACGGATGACGCAGTCGGAGCTGCTCGCCCTGATGACGGGCGGCTTGGCGACCATCGCCGGCAGCATGTTCGCCATCTACGTCAGCCTGGGCGCCGATCCGGTGGCGATGCTGACGACGAGCGTCATGGCGGCGCCGTGCGGCCTCTATCTGGCCAAGATCCTCCTTCCGGAGACCGGCGAGCCGGTGACCGCCGGCCGGGTGGTCGTCAACCCGGCGCGGGAGCACGTCAACGTCGTCGACGCGGCGGCCGGGGGCGCGTCGAGCGGCATGCACCTGGCCTTCAACGTGACTGCAATGCTGATCGCGTTCCTCGCGTTCATCGCCATGTTCGACTACTTGCTGGGCTTCCTGCGGCCAGGGCTGTCGATGTCCGGCATTCTTGCGGTCGTTTTCGCGCCGGTCGCCGCGCTCATCGGCGTGCCCGGCGGGGACGTGGCGGCGGTAGCGGATCTGCTCGGCACGAAGCTCGTCACGAACGAGTTCGTCGCCTATCTCAAGCTGAGCGGCGATTACGCCGACACCATCAGCGACCGCGCCCGGACGCTCTCCGCCTACGCGCTCACCGGCTTCGCCAACTTCGGCTCCATCGGCATCGTGCTGGGCGGGATCGGCAGCATGGCGCCCGAGCGCCGCGGCGATCTGGCGCGGCTCAGCCCGCGCGCGCTCCTCGCCGGCTTCATGGCAACGCTGATCAACGCCGCGGTGGCGGCCGTCCTGCTGTAGTCGTTCCCCGTGGCGGCGGTCGGCGGGGCGGCCGTCCGGGGCGCTGCCAGCCGGGCTGTATGATCCGTTCCCATGCTCCCGACCGTCGCCTGGAAGGACGACCACGTCCTCATGGTCGACCAGCGCAAGCTGCCCGGCCAGGAGGTCTACGTCGAGTTGCGCAACACGCGGCAGGTGGCGCGCGCCATCGAGAAGATGGTGATCCGGGGTGCGCCGGCGATCGGGGTGGCGGCGGCGATGGGGCTGGCGCTCGGCGCGACGAAGAGCCGGGCGAAGGGGAGTGCGGCGCTGGCCGCCGAGTTCTACAGGCTGTGCGACATGCTGGCCGGCACTCGCCCGACCGCGGTCAATCTCTTCTGGGCGATCGATCGCATGAAGGCGGTGTTTTCGGACGCGGTGCGGGCGGGACGGTCACCCGACGAGATCGGCGGGATCATGGTGGCCGAAGCCGGGCGCATCCATGACGAGGACGTCGCCTGTTGCAGGGCGCTGGGCGCGTACGGCGCGGGACTCCTGCCCGAGGAGGGCCGTGTCCTCACGCACTGCAACGCAGGAGCGCTGGCGACGGGGGGCTACGGGACCGCGCTGGGAGTGATCCGGGCCGCGGTGGAGGGCGGCAAGCGGATTGCCGTCTACGCGGACGAGACCCGGCCGTTCCTGCAGGGGAGCCGACTGACCGCCTGGGAGCTGCTGCGGGACGGCATCGACACGACCATCATCACCGACGGAACGTCCGGATCGCTCTTCCGGGGCGGCAGGATCGATACGGTGGTGGTCGGCGCGGACCGCATCGCCGCGAACGGGGACGTCGCCAACAAGATAGGCACCTATACGGTGGCGGTGCTTGCTCGCGAGCACGAGGTGCCGTTCTATGTCGCCGCCCCGACCTCGACGATCGATCTGGCGACCGCCGACGGCGCCGGCATCCCGATAGAGGAACGGAGCAGCCGGGAGGTGACCCACGTCGGATCTTCGCGCGTCGCTCCCGAGGGCGCCGGCGTCTGGAATCCGGCGTTCGACGTCACCCCGCACCGATTCGTCGCCGGCATCATCACGGAGCGGGGTATCTGCCGTGCGCCGTACGGCGAGAGCCTTGCCGCGGTCTGCGAGCGGGGCTGAACACGGACCACCGATGGACATTCTCGCCATCGAGACGTCGTGCGACGAGACGGCCGCCGCGGTCGTGGCGGATTCCGGCGACCCGGCGCGGCCCTGGAAGGTGCGCTCCAACGTCGTCGCCTCGCAGGCGGACATCCACCGGGAGTGGGGCGGCGTGGTTCCCGAGCTCGCGTCGCGGCAGCACGTACGCGACATCTGCGGCGTAGTGGAGCGCGCGCTCGATGACGCGGGCGCGGGGTGGTCCGCTATCGACGCCATCGCCGTGACCCAGGGACCCGGCCTCGTCGGATCGTTACTGGTCGGCGTCGCCTTCGCCAAGGGGCTGGCTGCCTCGCTGGACGTACCGCTGGTGCCGGTGCAGCACTTGGCGGGGCACATCGAGTCGCTGGTGGTGGAGGGCGGCCCAATGCCGCTCCCGGCGGTGGTGCTCGTCGTCTCGGGAGGGCACACCAACCTGTATCTGACGACCGCGGCGCGAGAAGAGGGATTGTCGCATCGGCTGATCGGCCGCACGCGCGACGACGCGGCGGGTGAGGCCTACGACAAGGTCGCCTCGCTGCTCGGGCTCGACTACCCGGGGGGACCGGTGATCGACCGCATTGCGCGCACCGGCGACGACCGTGCCGTCGATTTTCCCTTCGCCCGGATGACCCACGACGACCGCAACGCCGGTGCGGCGATGACCCGCCCGGCCGGGGTGGCCGCGATCCGCGGCGGCCGGCAGCTCGAGTTCAGCTTCAGTGGCCTGAAGACGGCGGTGAAGCGTCACGTGCAGCGGAGGCGCGAAGTCCTGGGATGCGCAGGCCGGCTGCCGGAGGGGGAGATAGCCGGCATCTGCGCCAGCTTCCAGCGCGTGGTCGTCAGAACGCTGCTCGACCGCACCTTCCTGGCCGCGCGGCGGTTCGGAGCACTGAGCGTCGGCATTTCGGGCGGGGTCTCGGCCAACGCCCGGCTGCGGGCGGACGCTGCCGCGCGGGCCGCGGAGGCCGGACTGCCGCTGTTCCTGCCGTCGCTCGCGCTGGCGACCGACAACGCGGCGATGATTGGCGCGGCGGGGCTGCGGCGCCTGCACGCCGGCGTGACGGCCCCTCTCGATCTCAACGCGAAGGCGTCGCTGCCGCTGGAGGAGATTCCGGCCCGCTAGCCCTGCCTTGTACCCGCATTCAGGGCTGGACAAATCAGCTTCCGCCGTGTAGCGTCACGGCATGGAGCACCAGAACCAGATACTACAGACGCTTCGTGCGCCGGAGTCGCAAGCTCGCCTCGAGCGGATTGTGTCGCAGGAGTCGCTGAACAACCGAGCGGCGGTGGGGCGGCGGGTGTGCGCGGAGTTCGGGTTTGTCGATGCGCGCGGGTCGGCCCAACTCGCGGGTTGTCTCAAGGCGCTCAACACGCTGCACAAGGCGGGGCGGATTGCGTTGCCGGCGTCGCGGCGCGGCGGGGGCGCGCCCACGCCGCAGCGTTTCGACGCGCCGGTGGCAGCGGCCACGGCGGTGCCGGGTACGGTGGAGGCGGTCGCGGGGTTGTCGCTGGAGCGGGTAGAGCAAGGCGGGCAGCGCCGGGTGTGGAATACCTTGCTGCACTTCGAGCATCCGCAGGGGACGACGACCTTTGCGGGCTGCCAGGTTCGCTATCTGGTGGTCTCGGCGCACGGGGTGCTGGGCGCGGTCGGGTTTTCGGCCGCGGCGTTGCAATTGCGGGCGCGCGAGGCGTGGATGGGATGGAGCGCTGAGCAACGCCAAGCCCATCTGCACCGGGTGCTGTGCCTGAGCCGGTTCCTGATCCGCCCCGGGGTGCAATGCCGCAACCTGGCCAGCCAGGTGCTGGGCCAGGTGCTGGCGCGTGTGGCGGAGGATTTCGAAGCCCGCTACCAGTATCGTCCGTGGCTGGTGGAGACCTTCGTCGGCCCCGCGCATGACGGCGCCAGCTTCAAGGCGGCCAACTTCGTGTGGGTCGGCCAGACGGCCGGTCGCGGGCGCCAGGACCGCGACCACGCGCGGGCTCGTCCGGTCAAGTCGGTATATATGTACGAGTTGGAGCCGCACTGGCGGCGGCGGTTGGGGGTGGCGCGGGTCGACGCGGCGCCGGCGCTGGCGCCGGCTGACGGTCTCGACAGCGCCGCCTGGACGGGGAACGAGTTTGGAGGGGCGCCGTTGGGCGATCAGCGGTTGTCGGCGCGTCTGGTCAAGAGCGCGGGGCTGCTGGCGTCGTTGCCCGGCGAGGCGATCACCGCCAACGCGTCCCACGACCGCGCGGCGGTCAAGGGCTACTACCGGCTCATCGACCAGCCGGTGTCGTCGGCGGTCACGCCCGGGAACATTCTCGCGCCGCACCGGGCGCGCACGCTGCAGCGGATGCGCGGCCAGGACACGGTGCTGTGCATCCAGGACGGGACGGATCTGAACTTTGCGACGCGCCCGCACTGCGAGGGGCTGGGCATCATCGGGCGCAACCAGACGGCCTCGAAGACGCTCGGCCTGCATCTGCATCTGACCCTGGCGGTCGATGGCGCGGGTCTGCCGCTGGGCGTGCTGCGCTGCGGTTTCGAGGCGCCGCCGGGCGGCGCGGCGCGGCTGGCGGACGAGCCACCGCCGGCGGCGGCGCAGGAGACGGCCCCCAAGACGGCGCAGGAAGCCCCCAAGGCGGCGCAGGAGACGGCCCCCAAGACGCGGCGCTGGGTCGACGGCCTGCGCGACATCGACCGGGCGGCGGCGGCGTTGAGCCGCAAGACGCGGGTGCTCAGCGTCATGGACCGGGAGGCGGATTGCTTCGCGGTGTTCGACGAGCAGCGCCGTCTGAACCGGGTGGAAGTGCTGGTGCGCGCCCACCATGACCGCTGTCTCGCCAAGGGCGCCCCGAAGCTGTTCGCCGCCATGCGCGCCGGCGCCGCCGACGGGCACGTCGAGATCGAGATCGACCGCCTGAGCGCGCGCCGCAAATCCAGCGGCAGGCAGGCCCGCCCGGCACGCATCGGGCGGGTGGCGCGGGCCGAGGTGCGCCATCGCCAAGTGGTGGCGCCGCCGACCATCGCCGGCGCCGAACCGGTGACGCTGTCAACGGTCCATGTGCGCGAAACCGCGCCGCCGCCCGGTGAGCCGGCGGTCGAGTGGTTCCTGCTCACCAGCCTCGACGTCGACAGCACCGAAACCGCGGTCGCGGTCATCGGCTACTACCTGCGGCGCTGGCGCATCGAAGACCTGTTCCGGGTGCTCAAGTCCGGATGCCGAGTCGAACAGCTCGCGTTCCACACCGCCGACCGGCTCCAACGCGCGGTCACCATCAATACCGTGATCGCCTGGCGCCTGATGGTGATGACCCTCCTCGGACGTGACGTGCCGGGGTGCGACGCCCAGTTGCTGTTCACCGACATCGAGTTGCGTTTCCTGACCGACTATGCCGAAGAACTCGGCCTGCCGCCCCCTGACCATCTCGCCGCCGCAGTCCTTCTGCTGGCCATCCTCGGCGGCTACCAGAACCGAACGCACGACCCGCCCCCCGGACACCAGATCATGTGGCGCGGTTACGAACGAATGTCCATCGCAACCATCGGCTACCGCATTGGACGACGGGCGCGTGCTGGAGTTGTCCAGAACGAATAATGTGGGTACAGGGCAGCGCTAGCCCTGCCCGTGCCCCGGATGTCCGGGGCTGGACTGTAGTGAGCAGGAGGTCATCCGAACTCGTCCCGCAGTTCGAAGCCAAAGGTCATGGCAACCAGTTGAGTGTAGCCGTGCCACATCAACTGTGCGCCGGGCGGGTCGCGTTGGCGTCCGAGCCACCCGCCGAGGCGCCCGACCAGGCCGACAGCGTCGCCGAGGCGCGTCGGCGGCGGCAGCTTGCGTGAGCGGGCGAAGGTGGCGAGCACGCGCAACTCGCCATCGGAGAACAGCAGGTCGCCCGGCAGGTCGGGCACTTCGCGCCCGAGTTGGACCATCAACTGGATGCGCCACGCGATGACCATCTTGATGGCCATGGCGCGTTCGAGCCGCTCGGCCGTGTGGTGCTGCAACTCCTCGACCTTGCAGCCGGACTTGAGCACCCGGAAGTATTCTTCGATGCGCCAGCGCCGGACGTACCATTGCAGGATGCGCATGGCGTCGTCGGCGCTGCTCACGGGCAACGTGGTCAGCAGGAACCACTCCAGCGGCTCGACCGCGGGCGGTGGTTGTTCCTCGCGCACGTGGACGACCCACAGTGCGACCGGCTCGTCGCCGGGGCAGGGCAGCGGCACCTGCTGGTAGCGCAGCGTCACGTCGGCGACCCGCTCCGCCCGGCGGTCCTTGCGGGCCTGTTTGCTGGCCTTCACGCGCGCGCTCAGCCGCTGCACCTCGACCTTGGCGGCGCCTCGGGCCGGCGCGTTGCGCACCGTATCGAACAGACGGCGTGAGACCGTCTGCCCGTCGGGCGTCTTTTCCCTGCCGAGGACGCGGTCGGCCTTGGCGCGGACCAGCAGGTCGACCTGCTGGGCAGCCGCGCGGTGCTCGACGAACAGGTCGAGGAAATCGGCCTCGCGGTCCATCACGCACACCACGCGGGTCTCGGACAATTGTTCGGCTGCCTGCGCGCAGTCGCGCAGCCCCTCGATCCAACGGAACGACTTGCGCTCCTCGCGCGGCTTCGGGGGCGGCTCGCCTTCCGCCTCGGGATTCGGGGGCGCAGGCGCGTCGAAGGCGGCCCGCAGCACGCCCAACGCCAGCCCGTCGGGATTGACGGCCAAGGTCGTGTGCAACTCCAGGCCGCGCGCCACCGCCCCGGTCTGGTTCGAGCCGATGGCCCCCAGCCCCTGCGTCTGCCCGCGCCGGGTGAAGTTCAACCGGGTGCCGTCCTGGATGCACAGCACCGTGTCGTGCGCCTGCATCCGGCGCAGCGTCTGCTCGCGATGCGGCGCGAGGATGTTGTCGACCGTCACCGCACTGTCGGCGGGCTGGTCGATCAGCCGGTAATGGCCCTTGACCATCGCGCGGGCGCCGTGGGCGGCGCCGGTGATGGCGCGCATCGGAGACTCTGCCATTTGCTGCGCGCTCTGCACCAGCCGCGCGCTCAGACGCGCGTCGCCCAAACGCGCCCCGCCGAACTCGTGCTCCGCCCAGACCGCGGCGTCGAGACCGTCGCCAACCGCCAGCGGCGCCAAGACCGGTGCAGGCACTGCGAGGCGGGTGTGCCACGCCGGCTCCAACGCATACATATACACCGCCTTGCGCGTTTCCGGCGCCGCGTGCGTGCGATCCTGGCGACCGCGACCGCAGGTCTCACCCACCCGAACCCAGTTCGCCGCGCGCACGCTCGCCCCCGTCTGTTCGGTCTCGTCGACGAACGTCTCCAGCAGCCAGGGGCGATAGCCATACAGACCCTCGCAGTCGTCGCCGACCGTCCGGACGACCCGGCCCAGCACGTGCGAGGCCAGGTTGCGACACATAATGCCGGGGCGCACCAGCAGCCGGCACAGTCCCAACACCCGGTGCAGGTGCGCGCGCCGGCCCGCATCGTCCCACCCGACCCAGGCGTCGCGGGACCGCAGCCGCCGCGCACTCGCCGCAAACCCGACCCCGCCCAGCCAGCCATGCGCCGAACCCACCAGATACCGCAGTTGCGGGCCGACGAACGGACCAGCCCCGCGCGGGTGCTCGTACGCCATCAGCGTGTTCCAGACCTGCCGCTGCTCGTCGGTTTCCACCAGCTCCAGGGTCAGACCCACAACCTTGCCGACCGTGTCCGGCACGTCCACCGCCGGCGCCAGCGGGTGCGGGAGCACCCGCGCCCGGCCCCCACCACCGCGGGCACCTCGACCCGCAGGCAGCGAGACGTGGCCGGCCGCCTGCAGGTCGGACAACGCCCGGCAGCAGCTCGCGCGTTGCCACCGGCCCCGCCCGTCGCGGAAATCGAACGCTTCACAGACGCGATCAGCGACTTGGCCGAGGCTGCCGACACCCTGCGAAACCGCCCCGTCCAGCACGTCGCGCAGGCGGGCGAGGTTGTCCCGTAGAATACGTGAGACCTGATTCTGAATCTCCATGCCGGCCACCGTAGCGAAGTGGCGGCAGGAAGTCCAGCAAAAAATTATGGGCCACGGGCAGCGCTAGCCCTACCTTGTACCCACATTATTCGTTCTGGACAACTCCAGCACGCTCCCGCCGTCCAATGCGGTAGCCGATGGTTGCGATGGACATTCGTTCGTAACCGCGCCACATGATCTGGTGTCCGGGGGGCGGGTCGTGCGTTCGGTTCTGGTAGCCGCCGAGGATGGCGAGCAGGAGGACTGCGGCGGCGAGATGGTCAGGGGGCGGCAGGCCGAGTTCTTCGGCATAGTCGGTCAGGAAACGCAACTCGATGTCGGTGAACAGCAACTGGGCGTCGCACCCCGGCACGTCACGTCCGAGCAGGGTCATCACCATCAGGCGCCAGGCGATCACGGTATTGATGGTGACCGCGCGTTGGAGCCGGTCGGCGGTGTGGAACGCGAGATGTTCGACTCGGCATCCGGACTTGAGCACCCGGAACAGGTCTTCGATGCGCCAGCGCCGCAGGTAGTAGCCGATGACCGCGACCGCGGTTTCGGTGCTGTCGACGTCGAGACTGGTGAGCAGGAACCACTCGACCGCCGGCTCGCCGGGCGGCGGCGCGGTTTCGCGCACATGGACCGTTGACAGCGCCACCGGTTCGGCGCCGGCGATGGTCGGCGGCGCCACCACCTGGCGATGGCGCACCTCGGCCCGCGCCACCCGCCCGGTGCGCGCCGGGCGGGCCTGCCTGCCGCTGGATTTGCGCCGCGCGCTCAGCCGGTCGATCTCGATCTCGACGTGCCCGTCGGCGGCGCCGGCGCGCATGGCGGCGAACAGCTTCGGGGCGCCCTTGGCGAGACAGCGGTCATGGTGGGCGCGCACCAGCACTTCCACCCGGTTCAGACGGCGCTGCTCGTCGAACACCGCGAAGCAATCCGCCTCGCGGTCCATGACGCTGAGCACCCGCGTCTTGCGGCTCAACGCCGCCGCCGCCCGGTCGATGTCGCGCAGGCCGTCGACCCAGCGCCGCGTCTTGGGGGCCGTCTCCTGCGCCGCCTTGGGGGCCGTCTCCTGCGCCGCCGCCGGCGGCGCCTCGTCCGCCGGGCGCGCCGCGCCGCCCGGCGGCGCCTCGAAACCGCAGCGCAGCACGCCCAGCGGCAGACCCGCGCCATCGACCGCCAGGGTCAGATGCAGATGCAGGCCGAGCGTCTTCGAGGCCGTCTGGTTGCGCCCGATGATGCCCAGCCCCTCGCAGTGCGGGCGCGTCGCAAAGTTCAGATCCGTCCCGTCCTGGATGCACAGCACCGTGTCCTGGCCGCGCATCCGCTGCAGCGTGCGCGCCCGGTGCGGCGCGAGAATGTTCCCGGGCGTGACCGCCGACGACACCGGCTGGTCGATGAGCCGGTAGTAGCCCTTGACCGCCGCGCGGTCGTGGGACGCGTTGGCGGTGATCGCCTCGCCGGGCAACGACGCCAGCAGACCCGCGCTCTTGACCAGACGCGCCGACAACCGCTGATCGCCCAACGGCGCCCCTCCAAACTCGTTCACTGTCCAGGCGCCGCTGTCGAGCCCGTCAGCCGGCGCCAGCGCCGGCGCCGCAGCGACCCGCGCCACCCCCAACCGCCGCCGCCAGTGCGGCTCCAACTCGTACATATATACCGACTTGACCGGACGAGCCCGCGCGTGGTCGCGGTCCTGGCGCCCGCGACCGGCCGTCTGGCCGACCCACACGAAGTTGGCCGCCTTGAAGCTGGCGCCGTCATGCGCCGGGCCGACGAAGGTCTCCACCAGCCACGGACGATACTGGTAGCGGGCTTCGAAATCCTCCGCCACACGCGCCAGCACCTGGCCCAGCACCTGGCTGGCCAGGTTGCGGCATTGCACGCCGGGGCGGATCAGGAACCGGCTCAGGCACAGCACCCGGTGCAGATGGGCTTGGCGTTGCTCAGCGCTCCATCCCATCCACGCCTCGCGCGCCCGCAATTGCAACGCCGCGGCCGAAAACCCGACCGCGCCCAGCACCCCGTGCGCCGAGACCACCAGATAGCGCACCTGGCAGCCCGCAAAGGTCGTCGTCCCCTGCGGATGCTCGAAGTGCAGCAAGGTATTCCACACCCGGCGCTGCCCGCCTTGCTCTACCACCTCCAGCGACAATCCCGCGACCGCCGCCACCGTACCCGGCACCGCCGTGGCCGCCGCCACCGGCGCGTCGAAACGCTGCGGCGTGGGCGCGCCCCCGCCGCGCCGCGACGCCGGCAACGCAATCCGCCCCGCCTTGTGCAGCGTGTTGAGCGCTTTGAGACAACCCGCGAGTTGGGCCGACCCGCGCGCATCGACAAACCCGAACTCCGCGCACACCCGCCGCCCCACCGCCGCTCGGTTGTTCAGCGCCTCCCGCGCCACAATCCGCTCGAGGCGAGCTTGCGACTCCGGCGCACGAAGGGTCTGTAGTATCTGGTTCTGGTGCTCCATGCCGTGACGCTACACGGCGGAAGCTGATTTGTCCAGCCCTGAATGCGGGTACAAGGCAGCGCTAGCCGTTGCAGGCGGGAGCCGCCGGAGGGTGCGGCGGTCGTCCCGAGCGCGCTAGAGTAGGGGCCATGATTTGGCATCGGCAGACACACTGGCGGATTCTGATCGCCCTGGCGTTGGGAATCGTCTACGGCGTCGTGGCGGCTCTCGCCGGCTGGAGCGGGTTCACCGGGGACTGGATCGCGCCGTTCGGCACGATCTTCCTGCGGCTGCTGCTCCTGATCGCCGTGCCCCTGGTGCTGGCGTCGCTCATCACCGGGGTGGCGTCGTTGGCCGACCTGCAGAAGCTGTCCCGGATCGGCGGCAAGACGATTGCCATCTACCTGGGCACGACGCTGGTGGCCCTCGTCATCGGCCTCGTGCTGGTCAATTCCATACAGCCCGGCGTGTCGATTCCGGAGAGCCTGCGGGACAGCCTGCAGGAGGCCTACCAGGGGGATCTCGACAGCCGTCAGGACGCCATCGAGCAAGCCATGGAAGCCGGGCCGCTGCAGCCGCTCGTCGATATGGTGCCCGAGAACATCCTCGGGGCGGCGACCAGCAACCGGGCCATGCTGAGCGTCGTCTTCGTGGCGTTCCTCTTCGGGGTGGCGCTCATGCAGCTCCCGCGCCCGCGGGCGCAGCCGCTCCTCGACCTGTTCGAGAGCCTCAACGCCGCTATCATCGCGATCGTCGAGCTGATCCTGAAGGTGGCGCCGATCGGGGTGTTCTCGCTCATCGCCGGCACGATCACGACGGTCGCCGGCGACGACCCGGCGGACGTGGCGCAGCTCCTGGGCGCGCTCGGTCTGTACTGCATCACGGTCCTGGTCGGTCTGGCGATCCACGCCTTCCTGACCTATCCGCTTCTGTTGCGGTTCCTCACACCGATCACGCCGGTGCGCTTTCTCCGCGGCGTCGCGCCTGCGCAGCTCGTGGCCTTCTCGACGTCGTCCAGCGCGGCGACCCTGCCGGTGACGATGGAGAGGGCGGAGCGCGATCTGGGGGTCTCGGAGGAGGTCTCCTCGTTCGTGCTGCCGCTCGGGGCCACCATCAACATGGACGGCACCGCGGTCTACATGGCGGTGGCGGCGGTGTTCATCGCGCAGGCGCTCGGCATCCCGCTCGACCTGGCGGCGCAGGCGACCATCGTGTTCACCGCTCTGCTCGCGTCTATCGGGACCGCCGCGGTGCCGAGCGCCGGCATCGTGATGCTGGTCATCGTGCTCGAGGCGATCGGCGTGCCGGCCGCCGGCATCGCTCTCATATTCGGCGTGGACCGGATTCTCGACATGTGCCGCACGGCTACCAACGTCACCGGCGACGCGGCGGTCGCCACGGTCGTGGCGGCGAGCGAGGGGCAGTTGAGCCCGACCGCCGTCAACGGGCTGGCGCCGGCGGGCGGTAGGGCGGTGGAGCCCGGGTCGTGACGCCGGCGCGCGCCGATGCCTGGGCGCTGCTCACCGAGTTCACCGCCGGCGAGAGCCTGCGCAAGCATGCCCTGGCCGTCGAGGCCGCCGTCCGAGGTTATGCGCGTCTGTTCGGTGAAGACGAGGAGGCGTGGGGCATCGTCGGCCTGATCCACGACTTCGACTACGAGCGCTGGCCCGACGCGGCGGACCATCCGTTCCGCGGCAGCGAGATCCTGCGCGAGCGCGGGTGGCCGGAACACATGATCCGCGCGATTCTCTCGCACGCCGACTACAGCGGCGTTCCGCGCGAGTCGAGGCTGGAGCACACCCTGTTCGCCTGCGACGAGCTCGCCGGCTTCATCACCGCGGCGGCGCTCGTGCGGCCGACGAAGAGCGTGCTCGACCTCGAGGCGCGCTCCGTGAAGAAGCGGATGAAGGACAAGGCGTTCGCCCGCGCGGTCAGCCGGGACGATCTGCGGCTGGGGGCCGAGGAGCTGGGGCTGCCGCTCGACGAGCACATCGGCAACGTCATCGGGTTCCTGCGGGCGGAGGCGGACGCGCTCGGCCTCCGGGGTAGCCTGTAGATGCCAGTCCGCGTGGCGTCGGATCGTCGCGACGAGGCATATGCGCAACTCGTCAGGGAGCGGAAGGAATGTACGCTGTGTCGGGAGCTTGGGTTGCACAATCCCGCCGTCCCGAAGCTGGAGCGTTTCGATTCGGACGAAATCGGTCCGTGGACTCGCTGGCTTGGCGATCGAAATGCCAGGTTGATGATCGTCGGACAGGATTGGGGTGACGTCACTTACTTCCAGAACAACGAAGGCTTCGACGATTGCTGCACGAGAACTGCCGGGAGTTTCTTCGGCGGCAGATTGAAGTCGTTTCGCCTGCGGTCGTCGTGACGCTTGGTAAACGAGCGTATGGGGCCGTGGTCTCCGCGTTCGGACGACCACGCGAGCCGACATTCCGCGCGGCAGTCGAAAGAGAGAATATAGAGCTCTTCAGCGACTGCCGGCTGGTGCCTGTCTACCATTGCGGCCGGAAGTCCACCAACATGAATCGCGACATACGTCAACAGAGACACGATTGGGCGCGTGTGGAGTGCGCCCTTCGGCATGCGGGAGCGAAGTATGACCTGGAAGGATCGCATAGCCATTGACCCGGACGTTCTGGTCGGAAAGCCCGTGGTCAAGGGGACTCGGATCGCCGTTGAGTTCGTCATCGATCTGCTGGCGCGAGGCTGGACGACGGAACAGATCCTCGACGAGTACGACCACTTGAAGGCGGAAGACGTCCTGGCCTGCCTGACGTACGCCGGCGAGCTGCTCAAGTCCGAGCGCGTGTATCCGACGCCGCGCGAATCCTCAACTGCGGTATGAAGGCGACTTTGGAGAACTCGCATTCAGGCATCGCCATCGCGCGCCGTGCGGAATCATCCTGTTTCGCTTGTCAGGCGTACCCCCTTCGTCGGACCATCACCGCATGCTTCAGATCATCGACAGCCGATCGGATTGGACGGGTCAATTCTCGGTTGTGACTGACGATCGCATTCGCATGCGACCGCTCGTGGACTGAGGATGTTGTCGTTCGGTGGCCGGCACGGTCATTCTCGATGGTCGCAGGATACGATTGCGCGCCGTGCAGTGCTGCGGAACCTGCTTTGGTGCGGTGTCGTATAGTCGTTCGACGTGGACGCGACGACGCAGGACGCGGTGACGGACGCCGGAGCGGCAGGTTTCAGGGGAGATGTTCCGCCGGTGGCCCGGCTGGAGGCGGTCACCGTTTCCTATGGCCGCCGCCACGCCCTGCAGAGCGTCGACGCGGTCTTCCCGTCCGGCGCGGTCGGGCTGCTCGGCCCGAACGGCGCCGGCAAGAGCACCCTGCTGAAGGCGCTGCTCGGATTCGTCCATCCTGACGGCGGCCGCATGCAGGTGCTCGGCATGGACGTGGTCGCACGGCCGCTCGATATCCGTGCGCGGCTCGGCTACATGCCCGAGTCGGACGCCCACATCCCGGGCGTCAACGCGGTCACCTTCGTCGCCTACTGCGGGCGGCTTGCGGGGCTGCCGGCGGCCGACGCGATGCAGCGCGCGCACTCCGTGCTGCAGTACGTCGGCCTCGGCGAGGCGCGCTATCGCGCGGTCGACACCTACTCGACCGGCATGAAGCAGCGTATCAAGCTGGCCCAGGCGCTCGTGCACGATCCGGATCTGCTGTTCCTCGACGAGCCGACCAACGGCATGGATCCGAGGGGACGCGAGGAGATGCTCGCGCTGATTCGGGACCTGGCGCAGCGCAAAGGGGTCAACGTCATCCTGTCGTCGCACGTGCTGCCGGACGTGGAGACGGCGTGCGACCGGGTCGTCGTCCTGCACCAGGGGCGCGTCGTCGCGCAGGGGCCGATCGCCGAGCTGAAGGGGAAGAGCCGCCGCGCTTTCGAGTTGCGCGTCAAGGGCGATCTGGCGCGATTCGTGGCCGGGCTCCGCGACGCCGGCGTCGAGTGCCACGACACGGACGACGACGTCATGCGGGTGTTGATCGGCGACGACCGCGGCGCGCGGGATCTGTTCGCGTTGGCGGTGCAATACGAGGTGCAGGTGCGCCATCTGCGTCCCAGCGTGCAGACCCTGGAGGACGTCTTCGCGAAGGCGATCGGCGAGTCCTGATGCCGATTCACGATCACGGCTACGCCCGCTACCAGGGCACGCGGACGCCGCCCGGTCGGGCCTGGGCCGTCATCGCCGGCGCCGGAATCCGCGGCATGCTCTCGGCGCGCCCGTTTCTGCTGGTCCTGCTGTTCGCGTGGCTGCAGTTCTTCGTGCGCGCGGTCATGCTGTATCTGGCCGCCAACGTGCCGCAGGCGGACGTCATCGCGCCGTCGCCGGCGACTTTTCGCGAGTTCTTCGACCAGCAGGGGTTCTTCGTCTTCGTCGTGGCGGTCTATGCCGGCGCCGGGCTCATAGCCAACGACCGGCGGGCGAACGCGCTTCAGATCTACCTGTCGAAGCCGCTGACGCGGGTCGAGTACATCGCGGGCAAGCTCGCCGTGGTGATGGCGCTGCTGGCGTTCGTGACATGGGTCCCGGCGCTGCTGCTGCTCGGGTTGCAGACGATGTTCACCGGCAGCCTGGCGTTCGTCCGGGAGCACGCGTTCCTGATCCCGGCGATCGCGCTCTTCGGATTCCTGTACGTGCTGCTCGCGTCGATCACGATCCTGGCCCTGTCGTCGCTCTCGACCAGTGCGCGCTACGTCGGGATGCTCTACGCGGGCGCCGTGATCTTCAGCGAGGCGGTGTTCCAGACGCTGCGCGGCGTAACGGGTGGCACCGGGCTGTCCTGGGTGTCGTTCAGCGCGAGCGCGGCGCAGGTCGGCGATGTCATCTTTCGCGTCGAGCCCCGCTACGACACGCCGTGGGGCGTCTCTCTTCTGGCCGTCGCGGCCGTGATCGGCCTGTCGGCCTGGGTGCTCGCACGGCGGGTGCGGGGCGTGGAGGTCGTCACGTGAGCCGGCCGGTGGTCGTCGCCGAGCGGATGTCGAAGTGGTACGGGCAGGTTATCGGCCTCAACGACGTGACCGTCTCCATCCCGTCGGGTATCAGCGGACTGCTTGGGCCCAACGGCGCGGGCAAGTCGACGCTGCTGAAGCTCGTCACCGGCCAGCTCAAGCCGAGCCAGGGGCAGGTGCAGGTGCTCGGAGAGCCGATCTGGGACAATCCGGGGGTCTACCGGCGTATCGGCTACTGTCCGGACCACGATGCGTTCTACGAGCGGATGACCGGGCGGGACTGGCTGACTGCGTTGCTCGGGCTGAGCGGGTTCGAGGGTGACCGGGCCGCCGGCGCCGCGGAGCGCGCCCTCGAAACGGTCGGTCTCGCGACCGCCGCCGACAGGAGGATCGGCGGCTACAGCAAGGGCATGCGGCAGCGGATCAAGCTGGCCCAGGCGATTGCGCACGAGCCGGAGCTTCTGGTGCTCGACGAGCCGCTCGCCGGTCTCGACCCGATCGGGCGCCGGCGCGTGATCGACGTGATCAAGGCGTGGGGCCGCGACGGTCGCAGCGTCGTCGTCTCCAGCCATGTCCTGCACGAGATCGAGCTGATGACCTCCAACATCGTGCTGCTGCACAACGGGCGGATCCTGGCCGAGGGGAACGTGCACCAGATTCGCGACCTGATCGACGAGCATCCGCACACCGTACGCATCACGGCCGACGATCCCCGCCGGCTCGCGCGCCATCTGCTCGGCTACTCGCACGTCATCGCCATGCAGTTGCAGGACGGCGCCGTGATCGCGCAGACGAGCCGCCCGGATGCCTTCTACACCGAGCTCACCGTGCTGGCGGCCGGCGAGGAGGCCGGCGCGGTGGGGGAGGTCACGTCGCCCGACGACAACCTGCAGGCGGTTTTCTCCTATCTGGTCGAGCACTGATGACCAATTCGCATGCCGCGCCCGCTATTGGCGCCGCCGCGTTGCGGGTCTTCGATCTCGGCCTCGGCCAGATGCTCTGGTCGCGTCGAACCGTCTTCATGGCGCTGGTGGCGGGTGGACCGGTGTTGATTGCGGTGCTGCTGCGGGCGCTGGCCTCGCTGCCGTTCTTCGACGGCGGGGCGGGCGAGATCGGCGGGCGGCCGGTGAGCCTGGACGGGCCGGACATCTTCGGCCTGATGATCTGGACGTTCTACCTGCGTTTCACGGTACCGGTGCTCGGCGTGTTCTACGGCACCGCGCTCATCGCGGACGAGGTCGAGGACCGGACCGTCACCTATCTGTTCACCCGTCCCGTGGCGCGCGGCGCGGTTGTAGCCGGCAAGTACCTGGCCTACCTGGTCTGCACGGCGGTGGTGGTCCTGCCCTCGGTGACGCTGGTCTACTTCCTGGTCGTGCCGTTGCTGGGCGGGAGCGTCGGCCGCAACTTTCCCGCTCTGCTGGTCGACCTCGCTCTGATTGGGGCGGGGCTCGCCGTCTACGGCGCGGTCTTCACCCTCGTCGGCGCCTGGTTCCGGCGTCCCCTGCTGACCGGGCTCGTCTTCGTCTTCGGGTGGGAGCCGCTGGTCGTCCTTCTTCCCGGGTACATGAAGAATCTGAGCGTGGCGTACTACCTCCAGGGACTGGCGCCGCACGCCATGCCCCAGGACGACGCGCTCAGCGTGATCCAGGCCCTGCTCACGTCGGTACAGACGCCGCTGGCCACGTGGGCGAACCTGGTCGCGCTCGCCGTCATCTGGGCGGCCGCGCTGGCCGGGGCGATGCGGGTCGTCGAGCGGCGGGAGTACGTGCTCGGGCAGTAAGAGGCGGAACTTTTGGCCGACCTCGCCGGTATACTGGTTACGAAATCATGACCATGACGACGCGCACGCGGTATGTCCTGCTCGGCGGCGCCGGCGTGGTGGCGGTCGGGCTCGCGGGCGGGCTCGTGGCCTGGGTGAGCAGCCTGCCGCCGCTCGTACTGGCGCAGGAGCGGCCCGACGAGTTGCGGTATGTCCCGCCGGAGGCGGCGATTCTCTCTTTCGCGAACGTGCGCGAGGTCATGGATTCGGATCTCCGGCGGCGTCTGCGCGAGATCCAGCCCGAGCTCGACGGACAGCGCGAGTTCCAGGATCGGACCGGCATCGACATCGAGCGCGACATCGAGTACGTCGTCGGCGGGCTTGTGCCGGATGGGGCGGACGACACGAGCGGAATCGCCATCCTCGCGGGAAGGTTCGATGCGGAACGGCTGGAAGCGCTGGCGCTCGACCACGACGGCACGGCGTCCGACTACCGGGGGAGCCGGCTGATCACGATCCCCGGCGAATCGCTGGCGATGGCGTTCCTCGAGACAGGGGTGATTGCCATCGGGTCGGAGCCGCTGGTCAAGCGGACCATCGATCTGCCATTCACCGGGGGCGGTGTCGACTCGAACGACTCGTTGATGGGGCTGCTGCAACACGTGGAGCGCGGGAGCACCGCGTGGACCATCGGCCGCCTCGACGATCCGCGCGGCGGCGAGTGGCTTCCCGATCAGGTGGAATCGCAGGTCTCGCAGGTCGCGGCGTTCGCGGCCGACGTCCGCGTCAACGGCGGCGTGAGCGGGAAACTGACGGCGGAAGCCCGTGACGAGCAGACCGGGCGCAATCTGAGGGATCTGCTGCAGGGTTTTCTCGCCCTCGCCCGCCTGCAGTTCGGTTCGCGCTCCGAACTGCGGGGGCTGCTCGATTCCATTCGCCTGACCACCGCCGGCACGAACGTGACGCTGACCTTCGATCTGCCTGCCGATGCGGTCCTGGAACTGTTGCCGGACCGCTCCGATGCGGATGTCTCCGCCGCCCCGTAACCTGCCGCCAGCCGTTCCCGCGCCGCGCCACATCTTCTTCTACGGCACTCTGATGCGCGGTTTCCCGCTGCGCGAGCGGTCGGGCATCGAGGGCTGGATCCGCTTCGCCGGCCACGGGGCAGTCGGAGGGGGGCTGTTCGATCTCGGACCGTATCCGGGGCTGACAGAGGCGGACGGGAGCGTGCGTGGGGAGGCGTACGCCCTCGTCGCGCCGGCGCCGCTGTTGGCGAGGGTCGATGCGATAGAGCATTTCGATCCGTCGGACCCTGCGACGAGCGAGTACGTCAGGCGCGCCGTTGCCTGCCGGCTCGACGACGGCCGGGTGATCGACGTCTGGGTCTACGTCTACAATCGATCCATTGCGGCGGCCGAACGCGTGACGGGTGGCGACTATCGCCGGCACGTCGCCCGCCGGCGGGCGGCAGGGTCTTTGCTATGATCTGATCTTGTGCGCGCCTGACGGCAGTTCGCAGTCAGCACATGGGTTACAGGACTATCGGCGTCGTCGGGTGCGGTCTCATGGGTTCGGGTATCGCGCAGGTGTCGGCGCAGGCCGGCTACCGCACGATCGTGCGCGAGGTCGATGACACCGCCATCGCGGCCGGGATCGGGCGTATCGAGTCGTTTCTGACGGCCGGTGTCGAGCGTGGCAAGTTGTCGGCGGCGGACCGGGACCGGACCCTGGCCAACCTCGGCGGCACCAGCCGGCTCGAAGATCTGGCCGACTGCGATCTGATCGTCGAGGCGATTGTGGAGAACGTCGACGCGAAGCGCGAGGTGTTCGCGACTCTGGAGCCCGTGGTCGGGCCGGACACCGTTTTCGCGAGCAATACGTCGTCGCTCTGCATTACGGAGCTGGCGGCGGCGACCCGGAGACCGGAGCGTTTCATCGGGCTCCATTTCTTCAGCCCGGTGCCGATCATGAAGCTGGTCGAGGTCATCAGGGGCCTCGCGACCAGCGACGAGACGTACGAGCGCGTGTTCGCGTTCGGCCGGAGCGTCGGCAAGGACCCGGTCACGGCGCCGGATCGGCCCGGATTCATTGCGAACCGGCTCCTCATTCCGTACCTGCTCGACGCCATCCGCGCCCATGAGGAGGGGGTCGGGACCATCGAGGACATCGACAAGACCATGTCCCTGGGGTGCGGCTACCCGATGGGTCCCTTCACGCTCCTCGATTTCGTGGGACTCGACACGACCTGCTACATCGCCGGCATCATGTACGACGAGTTCAAGGATCCGCGGTACGCGCCGCCGCCGCTGCTGAAGCGGATGGTGCTGGCCGGCCGGCACGGCCGCAAGACGGGACGAGGGTTCTACACGTACTGATGTCGCTGCCGATGAACGATGAACGTGTGAAGGCGGCGGTGGAGACGCTGCTGGCCGAGGTGGGCGAGGATCCGACTCGCGAGGGGCTGGCGCGTACCCCGGCCCGCGTCGCCGAGGCGCTGAAGTTCCTGACGAGCGGCTACGGGCAGGACGTCGAAGCGGTGCTGAACAACGCGCTCTTCCCGGTCGAGTGCAACGAGATGGTGATCATCAAGGACATCGACTTCTACAGTCTTTGCGAGCATCATCTGCTCCCGTTCTTCGGCAAGTGCCACATCGCGTATCTGCCGCGCGATCGGGTCGTGGGGCTGAGCAAGATCCCGCGTCTCCTCGACGTCTTCAGCCGGCGGCTCCAGATTCAGGAGCGGCTCACGAACCAGATCGCGGAGGTCATCTCGGAGACGCTCGACCCGCTGGGAGTCGGCGTAGTCATCGAGGCGACGCATCTGTGCATGCTGATGCGGGGAGTGGAGAAGCAGAACGCGTTCGCGCTCACGAGCGCCATGCGCGGCGCGTTTCGCTCGGACGCGCGCACGCGGCTGGAGTTCCTCGAGCTGCTCAAGCTGCGCGGCGACATGCGCGCCGCGCTCGATCCGGCCCGGCTCGTGGCCCGCGCCGGGGAGGTGGCGCCGACATGAGCGGATTGCGTATCCGGCGGTGGTCGTGGCCGGTGCTCGGCCTGCTGGCGGGCGTCGTGCCGGGCGCGGCGAGTGGACAGGGACTCCTCGTCGAGTCGGTCGAGGTGCGCTGTCCGTCGGTCCTCGGCATCGGCGTCGAGACGGACCTCGTCTTCTGCGACGTCCTCGCTCAGCAGGATCCCGCGT
Organism: Vicinamibacterales bacterium; assembly: GCA_965222905.1. Classification (GTDB taxonomy): domain Bacteria; phylum Acidobacteriota; class Vicinamibacteria; order Vicinamibacterales; family UBA8438; genus WTFV01. Next base: position 4,377,357 of record OZ244976.1, read on the forward strand.
TGGGAGTGATCGTCGTACTCCCGCCGCGTCGGGGCGAGGCGACACTGTCCTTCAACCTCCACAATCGGCACACCTATTCGGAGGACGACGTCACGCGCGGACGCGCGTACGCCCGGTATCTGTCCGAGGTGGCGGTCGCGTCGGCGGCCGGCGACGTGCTCGCACGGCGCTACGTGCTGAACGAGTTCCGGACCGCGGACGACCTTTTCGACCGCATCGCGGGGGGCGCCGGTCCTGAAGGGGTCAAGGCGGTTGCGCCCATCGGGGTGGAGCGGGTCTCCGTGACGATCCCGGCCAATCTGGAGCAGGTGGTCATCGTGGGGCAGATCCTGGAGCTGACCGGCGTCGACGGCAACCAGGAACGCATCTGGTCGCCGGGCAGGCCGGTTGCGGTCATCAGCGAGCTGCAACTCGGATATGTATCCCGCTAGCCCATCTTTAGCAAGATTCCCGACAATTTTGTAGATTTAGGCGATATTTCGAGGATCGCATCCCCATAACTTGTTGATTCTAAAGGATCGGGTGTTGGCGGTACTGAATGTAGTGCCATAATCGTGTGAGTGGTTGTTGCTTCTGGGGACGTGCACCCGCTATCGTGGGCGTGTGTTCATTCGCCGCACCCAAACCCGGCGGACCGCCGACGGACAGCCCTACTTCTCGCATCGCCTCGTCCACTCCGAGCGCATCGGCAACGCCGTCCGCCAGCGCACCCTGCTCAATCTCGGACGCCACTTCGACATTCCCCAGGCGCAATGGCCGCTGGTCTGCTCCCGCAGCGACGACATCCTGGCCGGCCAGACGCCCCTGGTGGCCGATTGCCCGGCCGCCGTCGAACGCGAAGCGCAGCGCATAGCCGCACAGTTGGTCGCCCGCGGCACACCGGTGCAGGGACCGGCAGCCGGGCCGACAGACGTGCAGCCGGTCGACGTCGACTCGTTGCGCCTGGTCCGCCCCCGCAGCGTCGGCGTCGAGCAGGTCGGCCTGTGGGCCCTGGAGCAATTGGGCCTGCCGGCCCTGCTGACCGAGTTGGGCGTCAACGGCGCGTTGCGCACCGCGGCGACCGGCGCCGTCGTCGGACGCCTGGCCCAGCCGGCCTCGGAGCGCGCCACGCACCGCTGGCTGCAGCAACGCAGCGGCCTCGGCGAGTTGCTCGGCGTCGACTTCGAGACCGTCAGCCCGATGCAGCTCTACCGCGCCTCGGATGCGCTGGTGAAGCACCGCGAGGCGATCGAGGCGCATCTGTTCGAGCGGGCCATGGGACTGTTCGACCTGCAGCCGACGGTGACCCTCTACGACCTGACCAACACCTATTTCGAAGGCGAGGCGGGCGCGCAGCCGCAGGCAAAGCGCGGGCACTCGAAAGAGAAGCGCAGCGACTGTCCGCTGCTGACCCTGGGCCTGATGCTCGACGCCAGCGGCTTCGTGCGCCGCTCGCAGGTCTTCGCCGGCAACGTCCGGGAACACCGCACGCTGGCCGGCATGCTGGAGGCACTCGATGCGCCGGCCGGCGCCCTGGTGGTGATGGACCGCGGCGTCGCCACCGAGGCCGCCATCGGGTGGCTGCGCGACAACCGCTACCGCTATCTGGTCGTCAGCCGTGAACGCCACCGGCAGTTCGACGCCGAGGCCGCCGTGGCGGTCCGCACGCAGTCGAACCACACCGTGCATCTGCACAAGGTCGTCTCGACCGACCCCGGCGAGGTCCGCCTGTACTGCTACTCCGAAGAGCGGGCCCACAAGGAGCGGGCCATCGTTGAGCGGGCCGCCGCCCGCTTCGAGGCCGCGCTGACCACGCTCAACGAGGGGCTGGCGCGCCCCCGCGCCCACAAGCGCCTCGGACAGGTCTGGCAGCGCATTGGGCGACTGAGAGCCAAGCATACCCGCGTCGCCAAGCACTACCAGATCGAGGTCACCCCCGACCAGACCGGCGAGAAGGCCGCCGCCGTCACCTGGACCCGTCGCCCCCAGGACGGCTCGATGGCCACCCATCCGGGCGTCTACTGCCTGCGCAGCAGCGAGACCGACTGGGACGAAGACGCCTTGTGGCGCACCTACACCACCCTCACCGACGTCGAAGCCGTCTTCCGCGCACTGAAGTCCGAACTCGGCCTGCGCCCCATCTACCACCACAAGCCGCAGCGGGCCGATGGCCACCTGTTCATCACCGTCATCGCCTACCAGCTCGTGCAGGTCATCCGCACCCGGCTGCGAGCCCACGGCGAACACGCCAGTTGGACCACCCTGCGCCGCATCCTCGAAGGCCAGCAGCGCGTCACCGCCACCTTCCGGCGCCCCGACGGGCGCACCCTGCACGTGCGCACCGCCACGCAGGCCGAACCCGAACAGCGGGCCATCTACGACGCGCTCGGCGTCGACCCGCAACCGGGAGGCGTCCGCAAGACAACCATCTGACCGACCCATTTCCCGGTTTGCGCAGGTTTGTAGTGCCACTCGAGCGCTTTTGTCGCTGTAAGTTGCTGATTCCGCGTTGCTTAGTACTGCGGCTGTTAAACTTGGGCTAGTGTCCAGTCCCCGAAATTCGTTGCAGAAGCCCTGGGCGGTTCGAGACGGCGAAAGCGAGCGAAACGCTGTGATTCCTCGGCAACGTGTAGGGCGAATTAAGTTGCGTGTCTCCGGGACGGCACACTAGGATGGACGAGCAACGCAGGCATGACGTCAATCCACGATCTCATCATCGTCGGCGCGGGCCCCGCCGGTCTGGCCGCCGCTATCGCCGCCAGGAAGGCCGGCCTGGACTTTCGCACGTTCGAGAAGGGCGTGCTGGTGAACTCGCTGTTTCATTTCCCCGGCCAGATGGTCTTCTTCACGACGCCGGATCTGCTGGAGATCGGCGGCTTGCCGTTCGTGACGCCGCACGGGAAGCCGACACGCGACGAGACCCTGAGATACTACCGTCGCGTCGTCGACGCCTACGAGCTGGCCATCGACTTCGGCTACTCGGTGACCGCGATCCGCCGCGGCGACGATGACGCCTTCACGGTGCAGACGGCGCACGCCGCGCGCGGGCCGGAGACGTGGCGCGCCCGGACGGTGGTCATCGCCAGCGGCTGCTACGACCATCCCAACCGGCTCGGCGTTCCGGGCGAGGATCTGCCGCACGTCTCCCACTATTACACGGAGCCGCACGAGTTCTACCGCAAGCCGGTGGTCGTCGTCGGCGGCAAGAACTCCGCGGCAGAGGCGGCGCTCGACCTCTACCGGAGCGGGGCGTACGTCACCCTGGTCCATCGGCGGCCCGAGCTTGGCAGTTCAATCAAGTACTGGGTCAAGCCGGACATCGAGAACCGCATCAAGGAAGGCTCGATCGCGGCGTGCTTCGAGACCGGCGTCGTCGAGATCCGCCACCGCGAGGTCGTCGTCGAGCGTGGCGGCGTGCGTCGGACGCTCCCCGCCGAAGGTGTCTTCCTGCTCACCGGCTACCTCGCCGATCTCGGCTTCCTGCGCCGGGCGGGCATCCAGGTCGCCTCGAACAACGTGCCGCGGCACGACCCCGAGACGTTCGAGACCAGCGTGCCCGGTCTCTACCTGGCCGGCGCGGTCGTCGCCGGCGCCAACCGGGGCGAAGTGTTCATCGAGAACGGCCGGTTCCACGGCCGGGTGGTCGTCGAGCACATCGCACGGCGCCTCGGCCGCGAGCCGGTCGGCGCGTGACCGCCGCCGCGCGTCTGCGACGTCTTCCGCCGCGCCTCACGTTGGGAGGTCTTCATGCGGCCTCCTGCCGCAGCGCACTGAAGTATCATCGCGAGGATTGCCGCGCACGACGGTGGAGGCGCGGGGGCATGGTTGCCGCGTTCGCCCGCGCGGCGCGCGGAGCATCGTAGCCGCGCGGAGTGGTGGACGCCGGCGGTGCACGGCCCGGGGAGGGACATCGTGAGAACACGGAAGCTGTCGGCCTTGTGTGTCGCGTTGGTGCTGTCCGGAACCGGGGTCCTCGCCGGGCAGGAGTCGGCCGCGTGCGAGCCGGTGGGCGACATCCGGTTCATCTGCGACCTGATCGGCCCGGAAGACCTGGCCATCGTGCCCGGCGCGGAGTGGGTCGTCGTCTCCGGGAACCAGGAGGGCGGCCGGATCCACCTCATCGACGTCGCCGACAAGACCACGTCGGTGCTCTTTCCGACGCCGGACCGGACCGAGCGACTCGACGCGGCGACCTACCCGTCGTGTCCGGGGCCGCTCGACGCGGCGGAGCTGGATCAGAACGAGTTCCGGGCGCACGGCCTCTACCTGAAGCCGGGCCAGGGCGACGTGCATGCGCTGTACGTCGTGCACCACGGCCGGCGGGAGTCGATAGAGGTGTTCGAGCTGGACGCCGGGGCGATGCCGATGACGCTGGCCTGGGTCGGGTGCGCGGTGGTGCCCGAGGGGCTGCGGCTCAACTCGGTGGTGGCGCTTCCCGAGGGCGGTTTCGCCGCGACGAGCACGTCCACCGGAGACGTCTGGGAGTGGAGCACCGCCGGCGGCTGGTCGGTGATCCCGGGGACCGACGATACGACGCCGAACGGCCTGGAGATCTCGCCCGACGGACGCTGGCTGTTCGTCGCCGGCTGGCGCGGCGAGAAGCTCACGCGGCTGTCGCGGGGCGGGCCGCCGCGGCAGAAGGACGTGGTGCCGATCGGCTTCCGGCCCGACAACGTGCGGTCGGTGGACGGCGGTGCGGTGATCCTGGCCGCGGGCCACGGCAACTTCGGAACGCCGGAAGAGACCTCGAACGTCGCGATCATCGATCCCGAGACGCTGGAGGTCCGGCGCATCTTCCAGCATCCGCGGATCGACGGGTTCGGCTCGTCCACCGCGGCGATTCGGATCGGCGACGAGATCTGGCTCGGAACCAACCGGGGCGGTATGGTCGCGTACTTCCCGGCGCCGGAGTAATCAGAGGGAGCATGACGCCATGAAACGGATTGCCATCTTCGCCGCCGCCGCCGTGCTCGCTTCCACCTTGCTCGCGACCGCGCAGGAGCCGACCGCCGGCGACGGCGCGCCGCGGTTCGAGCCCGTGACCTGGGAGCGCCTGGTCAACGCCGCCGGCGAGCCGCACAACTGGCTGATGTACAACGGCACGCTCGACAGCCAGCGCTTCAGCCGGCTCGATCAGATCGACGCGTCGAACGTCGCGGACCTGGAGCTGAAGTGGGCCTACAGCATCCGCCAGCTCGACCGGACCGAGACGACCCCGCTCGTCGTCGACGGCGTCATGTTCATCACCGAGTCGCCCAGCAACCTGACCGCGGTCGATGCAACCACCGGCCGCCCCTACTGGCGCTACGAGCACGAGCTGCCCGACGACCTGCGGATCTGCTGCGGCCGCAACAACCGCGGCGTCGCGATCCTGGGCGAGACGCTCTACATGAGCACCCTCGACGCCCATCTGGTCGCCATAGACGCACGCAGCGGCAACGTGGTGTGGGACGCCGAGGTGGCCGACTACCGGGGCGGCTACAGCAAGACGGCCGCGCCGCTCGTCGTAAAGGACCGGGTGGTGACCGGCATCGCCGGCGGCGAGTTCGGCATCCGCGGGTTCCTCGACTCGTACGACGCCGCGAGCGGCGAGCGCGCGTGGCGGACCTACACGATTCCCGGCCCGGATCATCCCGACAACCAGACGTGGTTGGGCGACTCGTGGCGTACGGGCGGGTCGCCGACCTGGATCACCGGCTCGTACGACCCCGAACTCAACCTGGTCTACTGGGGCACCGGCAACCCCGGCCCCGACTACGGCAGCGAAATGCGTCTGGGCGACAACCTGTACGCCGACTCGGTGCTCGCCCTCGACGGCGATACCGGCGAGATGCGGTGGTACTTCCAGTTCACGCCGCACGACGTCCACGACTGGGACGCGATCCAGATCCCGGTGCTCGCCGACATCGAGATGCAGGACGGGCCGCGCCGGGCGATGCTGTGGGCCAACCGCAACGGCTTCTACTACACCCTCGACCGCGAGACCGGCGAGTTCCTGCTCGGCAAGCCGTTCGCCCTCCAGACCTGGGCCGAGGGACTCGACGAGAACGGCCGCCCCATCCGGGTGCCCGGCATGTTCCCCTCGCCCGAAGGGACGGTCGTGGCGCCCACCGCGGGGGGCGGCACCAACTGGTGGTCGCCGGCGTACAACCCCGGCACCGGACTGCTCTACGTCAACGCGTTCGACGGCGAGGGACAGTTCTTCGTCCGCGACGAGGACTACGTGGAAGGCGAGCGCTACACCGGCGGCGGCGTGCAGTCGCCGCAGCCGATGGACAACTACCGGAGCGCCATCCGGGCCATCGATCCGACCACCGGCGACATCCGCTGGGAGTTCGAGATGAAGCCGCGCGCGCGCTCCGGCGTGCTGGCCACGGCGGGCGACGTCGTGTTCAGCGCGACCGTCGACGGCTACTTCTTCGCCCTCGACGCGAAGAGCGGGGAAGAGCTCTGGCACATCCCCCTCGGCGGCCCGGTCAACGCCAACCCGATGACCTACGCCGTCGATGGCGTGCAGTACGTCACGATGCCGGTGGGGAACACGGTGTATACGTTCGGTCTGGACAAGTAGTTGCACGGATGGGACAGGGGCGCGTCCGGCCGTCCCGGTTCCGCGCGCCGGCGTGTTGTGAGGTGGTCGTTACCGGTCGGATACGGGCCGGCGGGGAGGTTCTCATGAAGGTGTCGACATGGCGGTGGCCGGTGCTCGGTGCGGTTTGCCTGACGGCGGCCATGGTCGCTCTGCACGGCGCGTCGGCCGACCTGCCGGTGATGGACGGGGTGCCGACGGCCGAGCCCGAAGCGGTCGGCATGTCCTCTGAGCGTCTGGAACGCCTCGACCGGGTGATGCAGGCCTACATCGACCGCGAGGAGGTGGCGGGCGCCGTCACCCTCGTCGCACGCCGCGGCAAGGTCGTCAACTTCTCGGCGCTCGGGCAGCGGGACGTCGAGCACGGCAAGGCGATGGCCCACGACACCATCTTCCGCATGGCGTCGATGACCAAGCCGATCGCGTCGGTGGCGCTGATGATGCTCTACGAGGAAGGGCGCTTCCAGCTCCGCGATCCCATCTCGAAGTGGCTGCCGGAGTTCGCGGACATGCAGGTGGCGATTCCCGCGCCCGAGCAGGAGCGGCTCACCGGACGCTACAAGCGGGTTCCCGCCGCGCGCCCGATCACCGTGCAGCACGTGCTCACGCACACCGCCGGACTGGCCAACACCTATCGGGGCCTGACCCAGCCGGACTTTCAGGCGATGACGGCCGAACGCAAGCCGCACGACACGGTCGGCGACATGGTGAAGCGGCTGGCGAAGCTCCCGCTCAACTTCCACCCGGGCGACCGCTGGGAGTACGGCCGGGCCACCGACGTGGTGGGACGGCTGGTCGAGGTGCTGTCGGGCAAGTCGCTGGACGCGTTCTTCCGTGAACGAATCTTCGAGCCGCTCGACATGCCGGACACGCACTTCTATGTTCCGAAGTCGAAGCTCGACCGGTTCGCCGCGTTGTACGGGCCGAACGACGACGGGAAGATCGTCCTGACCGAGGCGCCGACAGCCGACAGCCGCTTCGTCCGCGAGCCGAACGTCTATTTCAGCGGCGCGGGCGGCCTCGTCTCGACCGCGCGCGACTATTTCCGCTTCCAGCAAATGATGCTGAACGGCGGGGAACTCGACGGCGTGCGCATCCTGGGGCGCAAGACCATCGAGCTGATGACCGCGAACCACACCGGCGACTTCGGCATCTGGCTCGCCGGCCCCGGCTATGGGTTCGGTCTCGGCTACGCCATCGTCACCGACCTGGGACCGTCCGGGACGCCGCGCTCGGAAGGCTCCTACTACTGGGGCGGCGCGTACGGGACCATCTTCTGGGTCGATCCGTCCGAGGAGCTGATCGGCATCATGCTGACGCAGATGCGGCCGTATACGCACCTGCGCATCCGCGACGACCTGGCGACGATGACGTATCAGGCGATCGTCGACTGACGGCGACGCCGCGCGGCTGGCGCAGGCGGCTGGCCGGGATGGCCGGTACCGCGTTGTCTGTTCTTGGCCACTGTTGAATAATTTTCTTGTTGTGGCTAAGGTTGGCCAATGGCGGCCGATCCCTGGCACTTTCCGCGCCGCGAGTTCACCGCGCGCGTCCTGAAGGTGCTCGGCGACGGTCCGGGACAGGCTCTGACGTTGTTCGGGCCGCGACGGACCGGCAAGACGGAGTTCCTGATCAAGGACATCGCGCCGCTCGCCGAACAGCACGGGCATCGTGTGATCTATGCGTCGTTCTGGCAGGCGCCGCTTTCGCCGCTGGCTGTGCTGTTGCACGCCATGGAAACGTCGCTCCGTCGGGGCACGTTCGGCGAACGCGTGCGGAGGTCGGTGTTGGGCCTCACTCCGACGCTGAAGCTCTCGGCGTTCGGTGCCGGGGTGGAGGCCAAGGTCGATCTCACTGCGCTGCAAGGACGCCCCCCGGACGATCTGCTGGTCCATCTGGACGATCTTCTGGAGCGTGTCTCCAGGAGGAGCAAGGCGACGATTCTGCTCCTCGACGAGGTGCAGGAGCTTGCCCGAAGCCCGGGCAACGCGCCACTCGTGGCGGCGCTGCGAACCGGCCTCGACCGGCGAAGCGATCGACTCAGGACGGTCTTCACCGGATCGAGTCGCGACGGCCTCGCGGCGATGTTCTCGGCGCGGCGGGCGCCGTTCTTCCATTTCGCGACGCCGATCGACCTGCCGGCGCTGGGAGAGGCGTTCGTCGATCACATGATCGAAACGTTTCGGGTGGTGTCGCGGCGGACGCTGGCCCGCCCCGGCATGCTCTCCGCCTTCGAGCGACTGCACGCCAATCCGCATTTCTTTCGGGTGCTGCTCGACACGTTGCTGCACGATCCGCATCTCGCTGTTGAACCGGCCCTCGCACGGGTCCGTGACCGCATCACCGTCGACCTCGGCTATCCCGAAACCTGGCTGGCGCTCACCCCTGTTCAGCGTGCAACGGCGCGCGCATTGGCCGGCGGAGCCGACCGGCCGTTCGGCCGAGCCTTTCGCCAGCAGGTCGGAGATGCGATCGGAGAAAGTGCGCCGTCGCCCGGACGCGTCCAGGCGGCTCTGCGGCGGCTCGAACGACTCGGACTCGCGGACACCAACACCGGCGGCTGGGCGCTCGTGGATCCCGAGCTCGGGGCCTGGATCCGGGAGTACGACGATGGATCCGGGTAGCGCGGACATCGCCGGAGTCACGCCGCGAACTCTCTCTCTCATGTCGGGACGACTCTCTTTTTCAGCCTGGCCGCCAGCATCGCAAAGCGTCGATCAGCGCCTCTGCCGGAGGGAATTCGGCCCCGGTACGTGGAGAAGAATATTCTCTTGGAGGAAAGAAACCTTGTGTCTGTGCACGCGTGGGTCGAGGGCAGGGTGACGGGCGGAACACGTTGCGCCGGCATCGCGACCGGTCGCCGCCGTGGACGCGTTCATGGTACGCACTTTGCTGATACTTCAGTCGCGCGCTGGAGAGATCGATAGATGTCGAATGCCTTGCCGGAGCACGACGAGATTCTCGGCCGAGAGTACCGCGAACTGCTGGACGTGATCAGCGATTCCGGTTCTCGACGCCGTGAATTCTCCAGTCTCGTGATGGGACCGCTCGCTGCGCTTCTGGTCATCAAGTGGGTCGGCCGGTACGAATCGGAGCGACAGTCTCTCGGAACGCTCTACGATGCCCTCGCCGCGGTGGAACGTGACTTCGGCGACGAGGAATCGGAGCCGGAGTGGGAACAGCCGACGGAGCCGCACTTTATCGAAACCCTGGAGCGAGCTGCAGCGGATCGTGCCACGGCAAGCGCGAAAGCACGCTATGTCGCCGACGTCGCCCCACTCCTGATCTACGTTGCAGGGACACCGTTCCTTCGGCGGGCCCTGAGCACGGCGAGAGAGACAGAGATCGGGACTCCTGAGGGCCGGGCGAATGCTCTCGAGCGATTCGACGAGGAGTTGCGGCGGGTACGGAAGTTCAACGGCGAGTTCACGACGCCGGCGCCTGTCGCCGACCTGATGTTGGAATTGGTGAACCCCCTGCCTGACGACAGCGTATACGACCCCTGCTTCGGGTTCGGGGAGTGTCTCGTTGGGGCGGCTCACAGGCTGCACGCGACGGCTCGATCTGCTCCCTCGTGCACCAGGGCCGAGGAAGAAAGCTTCACGGGCATATTCGGTGTCGAGATCAACCGGGTCTCGTATGCGATTGGACTCTGCAGGACACTGCTTGCCGGCATCGAGCGACCCCGTCTCGAACTGGGGAATGCACTTGACGAGCCGCTCTCGGCGGTGGGCTTCGACTGCATCCTCGCCGCTCCACCGTGGGGTGCAATCGCCTCGACGCGTTCATCCGCCGATCCGGCTACGTCTTCCGCCGTCGATATGGAGAAGCCGTCGAGTCCCGCGCCCTCCATCCGCCAGTTTCCGTTTCGGAGCCGCGATGCCGAGAACCTGTTCCTGCAACACGTGATGGCGAACCTCCGTCCGCGTGGACGCGCCGTCGCCGTACTGCCGCAGCGCACGCTATTCCGTTCAGGATCGGATCAGCGCGTGAGAGAGGCGCTGGTGTCGGGCTATCGCGTGGATGCCGTGATCTCGCTTCCGGCCGGCACGTTTGCACCCTTCACGCAGGTCCCCATGAACCTCGTGGTGTTTCGACGTGACGAGCCGGGTCCAACCGTCCGTTTCGTCAGAGTTTCGCCGAAGGCATGGAACACCGTTCGGGGTGATGGCAACGACATCCATGGCCGCGGCGATCTGGCACACAGGCTTGCAGACGTGGTGCATACACCTCAGTTGGAAGAGCCGGCGATTCCGGAGGGAATTGAAGCCTGGGACGTGTCGGTACGTGATCTTGCCCGGCGAGGCTACGAGCTGGTCGCCAAGAAGACCGGGAGTGACGTACTGAACGCCGACCTGGAGCGGGTCGTCGCCGCGGACCGTTCGATGAGGGTCGAACCATTGGAACGGGTAGCGGAAGCATGCTCGGGGCGGCGGTACGTACGCCGTGCTACGACAGACACCCCCACCGCGCCCGGTGTCGTGGCCGGCCTCCTGCGGCTGCGAGACGTCACGGAGACGGGAGTCCGCGCGCCGTCCCGGTTCCTGATCGACAACAGCAAGGGGCTCGTGGATGAGCACGACATTCTTCGTCAAGGAGATGTCGTCGTGACGACGTCTGGCGCCGTAGGAAGGGTCGGTCTGATTTCGGAAGCTACGGGCGCGATCGGATCGATCGCAACCGGGGACATGGTGGTGATTCGCAAGTTGAGAGGAGTCACACCGAACTTCCTGGTAGCCCTTCTCTGTTCGCCCACCTACCGGAACTGGTTGTCGGGGCATGCCCGAGGCGCAGCTATCGAGCAGCTCTCGATCCAGACGCTCCGCAGCCTGCCGCTCCCTCTGCCGCCGCCGCCGGTTCAGGACGCCGTGCTCGACGAGCTCGGGGGAGCGCGCGGCGATGCGCTGGGCGTACTGGCCCGTCTGCTCACCCGAAAGGTGAGATCCCCGTTCGCGGTCTGGCTGGAAGGGCCGTTCGTAGCTCAGCTCGCCGCCGGAAGAATCAGTGATGCTTCGGACTGGAGGAAGGCGTTGCGGGACGCCACGAATGCACTGCTGTCGCTCGACGCGCACGTTGCAGGTCGCACCGAGCGTGTGTTCCCTTCATCGGGTGAGAACGGGCAAACCGGTGCGTGGTTCGGCGCTGCGCGCCAGGCTGGCGCCACACTGGACGGTGTCGAGTCCATTCCAAGCGGAGCGGGCCGTCTCGCGGCCCTCGAACTCGGCCGAGCGCGCCTGTACGAGGCGCTGCACACGCTCGACGCCGCTGGCGGCCCGACCGCCGACCGCCTGCGTTCCGTCACACGGGGGATGACCGGGATCCTGGACAAAGAGATCGAAGCGATGCAGGAATCGGTCACCCTTGGTATCGGCGTGGAGCCCGCCGAAGTCGTCGTCGGGACCGACAGTGAGATTCAGCTTCGCTTGACCAACTCGTCCCAGGTGCCGCTTCGAAACCTGCGCATCGAGGCCCGACTCGTCGACGGCCGACCGTCGGCTGATCGCCATGAGACCGGACCGCCGGTTGGCAAGAGCCACATCGCCTATCTGGCCGACGGTGAGACACGTGACGTTCCAATGGCCGTCCGTCCGAGCGATGCGACGGAACCCGTTCGCCTCAGCGTGTCATGGCGGGCGCAGCGTCTGGATGGGACCACCGTCCGGGAAGCGAAGGAAGTCGAGATCCGGGTGCGGTCGGCATGCGAGACGGTACGGTCCCGCGATCTGGGCGCCAGTCCCTACATCGTCGGCAGTCCGGTGGATCGCCAGGAGATGTTCTTCGGTCGCGCCGACGTCATGGAGCGTATCAAGCGGCAGCTTGGAACGCATGCCAACGTGATCCTGCTCGAAGGGAACCGGCGGACGGGCAAGACCTCGATCCTTCGCCAGCTCGGGGAGGGGGGCGCACCCTCGGGCTGGATCCCGGTCTACTGCTCCTTTCAGGACGCCGAGGGCGACGCGAGGCGGGGAGGAATCGCCACGCACAACGTGTTCAGACTGCTTGCCCGGACGACGGGCTGGGCCCTTCACGATGCCGGCGTCGAGACCTGGTTTCCCGAGCTGCCGGCTCGCGATCCCGGCCGGCCGTTCAAGCTGGCCTTCCGCGATGGGCTGAAGGAGGCGTTTGCAGGGGAGTACCCGTTCGAGGTGTTCGCGCTCTACATCGCAGCGGCGATCGAGGCGTCGAGCCCGCGGCGCGTTCTGCTCATGCTCGACGAGTTCGACAAGCTCCAGGAAAGCATCGAGGCGGGAATCACGAGTCCGCAGGTGCCCCAGAACATCCGCCATCTTTTGCAGCACCAAGCCGGTCTGGGTGCGATCATCACGGGGTCGCGCCGGCTGAAGCGGCTCAGAGAGGAGTACTGGTCCGCGCTTTTCGGACTCGGGCACCGCATCGGGATCAGCGCGTTGCCCACCGAGGAAGCCCGGCGGCTCGTTACCAGGCCGGTCGAGGGGATGCTCGACTACCTGCCGCAGGCGTGCGAGCGCGTGGTGGAGCTGTGCGTCTGCCAGCCGTTTCTCGTGCAGTCGCTCTGCAACCGGGTGTTCGAGCAGGCGACGGCGGGAAACGGGCGGACGGTCACGCTCGATCTCGTAGAGGAGGCTGCGACGGAGATGGTGCGGGACAACGAGCATTTCCGAACTCTCTGGGGCTACGCCGGCTCCGAGCGCCGTAGACTCCTGCTGATGCTCTGCGAGCGACTCTCGGAGGGACCGGATGCGGTGAACCTCGATCTTCTCCAGGCAGAGCTCGAGGAGCACAAGGTGCCGGTTTCCCGCCGCGACCTCACGAGCGACATCGAGGACCTCCGAGAATTGGAACTGATCGATCTGAACAACTCGTACCGCGGAGGTACGTACCGGCTGGCCGTACCGTTGATGGCGAGGTGGCTGCAGGTGAACGTCGATTTCAAGGAGGCTGTCGTGCAGGCACAGCACGAAGCGATCGAGGCTCGGTAGTGATGGTGAATCCGTATCCGGTTCTCGGCCCCATCATTCCGGGCCTGCTGGGGCGGGCGTCGCTCCTTCAGCAAATCGACCGCCATCTGCTGAAGGCGTCGCCCGATCACGTGTCGGTCGTGGGACCGGCGTTCTATGGGAAGTCTGTCGTGCTTCGGCACGTTGCCGACACCTATCGGATGCGGTCTACTGACTACGTGACGGCTGTATACGTCGATCTTCGACATGGCGCCATCACGTCGGATGCCGACTTCAAGCGGCGGTTTGCCGGGGAACTCAAGGCGGCTCTGCAACAGGACCGACCGGATCTTGCCGAGTACCTCGATCTCGAGGAAGATTCCATCCATGAATTGCTCGACTTCATCTTTATCGAGCTCGACAAGGAATCGTCGCGAGTGCTGGTCGTGTTCGACGGCTTCGACTACGTGTTGGGTGGGGCCAACCTGACGAGGAACCTGTGGGACCAGCTCCGCGCCCTGGCGCAGAAGCCCAGTCTTCGGCTGATCGCCGCAAGTCGCCGCCCGTTGAGCGAGGTCTGCCGGACCGAAGAGTCTCGAACATCTGATTTCTGGGCGATATTCAATCCGACACCCCTCCGTGTGGCTGCACTCGACGATGTCGACCTGGAAGCGTTCATGCAACCGCTGTTGGATTCCGGGCACACGCTCGACGGATCGGCGCGGAAGGAGATCGCCAACTGGACGGGAGGCGTCCCGCTTCTGGTGGGCGCGCTTCTGAGGCGGCTGTGGGAGACCCACCAAGAAACATCGAGCCTCTCGAAGCCGGACGTCGACGAAGCGGCCGCGGCGATGCTCGATGAGCAGCGCGATCTCCTCGCGGCACTGTGGGATGACTGCGGCGTTGAGTTGATGGGCGACCTTGCCAGCCTTGCCGCCGCTGACGTACCGCGAGTGGACCTTTCCGACCGCCGAGTACGAGCGATCGAGGATCGCGGATTCGGCCGCGTGGCGGGAAACCGCCTGCGAGCTTCCTGCCGGTTCATGCAACGCTACGCCATGCAGCAGGCGCCGGCTGTCGCAAATCTGAAACGCCTTTTCGGTACTGCCTCCGGATTCGAGACGAACATCCGTTCCTTGCTTGAGCTGCGCCTCGAACAGGTTGCCACGCCGCGGACCGACAAAGTTCTTCATGACTACGTCACCCACGCCGTCCGCGACGTCGAGGACCACCCGGAAATCGCGATCAAAGGCGTCAGAGACATCGCGACGCGCGCTCTGACGCTCATCTGGGAAGTCGAGCTTCCACGAGACCAGAAGATCCCCGCTGAATGGATCGACGAATGGAAGCAAGTGCAGGAGAACTTCCCAAATGACCGAGGTGGACTGCCCCTTGGCGACGGTGCGCAGTGCCGCCTACTGCAAATCGTGACCGGAACGGCTGTTGCCCGGCCCCAGGGCAGATATGTGACGAAGACGACCTATCTCCTGATCAACCATCTGAAATCGGTGGGAGATTTTGGCCAGCACCTGAACAAGTTTCCGGAATCGAAGGTGACCGTCGGCTTCGCGGCATCCGTTGTGCTCGCGGCGATTTCGCTCGTCGAGAGCCTGAGTGACGATCTGCGTGGATGTGCGTGGAAAAGCGAAGTCCCTGTCTGACTTGGTCTGACCGGGAGACCACAAACGACACTTTGTCAGCATGGGATGGGTGCAGTGCGACGTTGTGACGCGGAGTTCAGGCCAAGCGATACACGCGAACGGATCAGTTTCTCGCGCTTTCGGATCGACGGTGCGTCAATCGGCGAGCAACTCGCCGTTCCAGAGCGCTCGCAGGAACTCCATAACCGGCAGAAGACCGCTCCCGTCGCCTTGCCCTCGATGCCGACCGTGTCGCCCACGACGAAATCGACCTCGGATCCGTCCGCGGTGCGCCAGAAGGTGAGCGGCCGCGGGTCGCGGGCATAGGCCAGCCACGCCCGCAACTCGCAGAAGACGAGCTGCTCGAGGGCCGGGCCGAACGTCGGGTTGCCGGCTGCGATGTGCGTAACGTTGCCGAGCACGTTGGCGACGCCGACGCCGAAGAAGTGCAGCATGGCGTGGGACACCGGCTTCCGGCGGGCGCCGGCTCGGCGCGGAGCCTGCCGGGGTCCCGCGAGAGCCGCAAAACACTTCGCCGTGCAGCAGGTTGAACCACGGCGCATCCGGGAAGCATTGCCGGAGCCACGTGGTCTTGCCGGTCTGCCGGGGTCCGAACAGAAACACCGACCGGGTGCGGAGATCGCGGGCCAGGTCGAGACGGCGCGGCAGCCCGCGGGCTTCGGTACCCACGGGAGCGATTGCAGCGCAGAGGTTCTGCTGAAAACTGCTATTTTCCCGCAATTACTCTGCGGAAATGCAAATCCGGGCGCATCCCTACTCCAGCGCCTCGTAGACGAGCGCCTGGAACTCCCGCTCGATGTCGTAGGCCGCGAAGGGGTTGAACTGGGTCCAGACCATGCCGATCAGCTCGGCCTCGGGGTCGATCCAGAAGAAGGTGTTCGCGGCGCCGGCCCAGCGGAACACGCCGTCGTTGTCGGGTTCCGGCGACGCGTCCGCGTCGACGACGACGGCGAAGCCGAGGCCGAAACCGTACCCGGGACTGAGGAAGGTCCCGAGCTGGATCGGCACCAGCGCGTCCGGCAACCGGTTCGAGCGCATCATTCGCACCGTCTCGGGCGCCAGGACACGCACGCCGCCGAGCTCGCCGTCCTGCAGCAGCATCTGCGCGAAGCGGATGTAGTCGGACGCGGTCGAGGTGAGTCCGCCGCCGCCCGACAGCCACCGCGGCGGCTGCGTGTACTGCCCGTCGACCGGCGAGTCGATCATCTGCAGGTTGCCGGACGGACGGGCATAGTTGGCGGTGAAGCGGTCGCGCTTCTCCGGCGGAACCACGAAGGCCGTATCGCTCATGTCGAGCGGATCGAGAATTCGCGCCTGCAGGACGGCATCGAACGACTGTCCGGACGCGACCTCGACGACGCGGCCGAGGATGTCCGTCGACACGCTGTAGTTCCACCGGTCGCCCGGGCTCGCCAGCAGCGGGAGCCCCGCCACCCGTTGCGCGAAGTCGCCGAGACCCTCGGCGCTGGTGAAGAAGCCCGACTCGTTGTAGATCCGGTCCACCGGCGAGTCGCCGAAGAACCCGTAGGTGAGGCCCGACGTGTGCGTGAGCAGGTGCTCGATGGTCATCGGGCGGGCAAGCGCCACGCGCTCGCCGGCGCCGTTCAGTACCGTCACGTCGGCGAACGCCGGAATGAACTTCGAGACGGGATCGTCGAGCGCGACCGCGCCCTCCTCCACCAGGCTCATGACCGCCACGCTGGTGAGCGGCTTCGTCATCGAGTAGATGCGGAAGATGTCGTCCCGCTCGAGGGGATCGCCGGCGGCGACGTCGCGCATGCCGGTCGCCTCCCAGTGGACGACCTGCCCGCGCCTGGCGACCATGGTCATCACGCCCGCCAGCCGGCCGTCGTCGACGTAGGCTTGCACGGCGGGACCGATGCGGGCGAGGCCCTCGGAGGACATCCCGGCGTTCGCGGGACTGGCCTTGGGGAGCCCGGCATCCGTGGAGAGAGCCATCGCGCCGCCCGGTTCGGGTTCGGCCTCGTCGGCGGCAGTCTGACCGCAGGCGACGGCCGCGGCCAGAAGGATGAGCAGGGCGCTGAGCGGTACGGGTGGGCGGAGCATCGGGATCCTCCTCGATGTGGCTCGTTCGACGACAGCGGCGTTCAGGGCCGACGTCAGATGGTAGTCGAGGTTGTCATGCGCCCACCAGGAGAGCGGTGCGCTGCCGGCGCGATGCGCCGCGATGATATAGCCGTGCGGTGATCGTGCCCGCGTGATTCATCGTCGGCTTGGGATAGGAGGAAACCGATGAGAAGACTGGTGCTTACCCTGTGCGCGTTGTCGATGGCCGTGGCGCTCCCGGCGGCGCAGTCGGCCGAGGAAGAGATCGCCAGGGCCACGATGGTCGCGCCGCCGGCGCTGCGGGCCAATGCGATGGTGATCAAGCTCGATTCCGGCGGCGACTACACGGTGCTGCGCGAGGGCTCGAACGACCTCGTTTGCTGGGACCGCTCGGACGAGCCCGGGCGCGCGTTCAGCGTGCAGTGCACGAGCTTCGCGAACCTCGCCCGCATCCAGCAGAATCGCGCGTTCAACATGTCCGGCAAGACCGCCGACGAGATCCGCGCGATGCGGGACGAGGCCGAGGAGAACGGCCACCCGCGAGGTCTCGGCCTACGGCAGCGTCTACTACACGCTGAACGGGGCGGACGCCGAGTCGGCCAACCTGCACATCACCATCGCCGTCCCGTTCGCCAACGGCGAGTCGACGGGCTTCTCGGAAGAGGGCAGCTACACCCGGGCCGGCTCCTGGGTCATGTGAGGTAGGCACGTCCGCGGCGCACATCATGATTCCGGGCCGCTGATCGACGCCGCTGCCGGCTGCACGTTGCTGCCGCGGGCGCGTCGGGATTTCGGGATTTGACAAATCGGCGCGCCGTAGCCAACGATAGGAGAAGACGCTCCGCGCCGACGGCGCGGCGGCTTCCGGTGGGTCTGGGCGACTCCGGAGGCCGGGCGGGTTGGGGCCCGCCGTTGATGGGTGTGCCCAAGCAAGGAGGTGATCCAGTGGACGACCATAGTACGGGCTCTGCGGAGGTGGTGTCCTCGTAGGGACCTCCCGCGCTCCAACGGGTGGCGGGACACGCCCCAGTAGACGGGGTAACCCAACGCCACCATCGCAGAACCTTCTGGGGGGGCTCCGATCCGCAAGGGTCGGGGCCCTTTCTTCATGTACGGCAGGGCCTGCGCGTGGTGTACGGGGATTCATCGGTAGTGCCGGTCCTTCAGGTTTTCGACCGTCCTCGTAGGGATGCGCGCCCATCGTCGGCGTGCGATGATGTAGAGGCATTTCGTCCCTGTCGAGGCGACACGGCATGCCCGGGCGGTGACTTGGAGGTCGAGCGATGAGACGGATGGCGATTGCCCTTTCGGTTCTGGCGTTGACCGCGGCCCTTGCGCCGGTGCGGTCCGCCGCCGCGAAC
Source organism: Vicinamibacterales bacterium (assembly GCA_965222905.1). Classification (GTDB taxonomy): domain Bacteria; phylum Acidobacteriota; class Vicinamibacteria; order Vicinamibacterales; family UBA8438; genus WTFV01. The sequence continues at coordinate 4,395,931 of OZ244976.1, forward strand.
GACAACTGGCCCCACTTTCGCGGCCCGACCCTGAACGCGGCAGTGGCCGACAACCCGAACCTGCCCGAGCAGTGGAGCAGCACGGAGAACGTCGAGTGGGTCACCGACATCCCCGGGTTGGGGTGGTCGAGCCCCGTCGTCTGGGGCCAGCGGGTCTTCCTGACCACGGTGACCGCGGTGGGGGACTTCGAGCTGCCCAAGCCCGGGCTGTACGCCCCGAACGGGCGCCCGGACCCGGTGCCGCTGGAGCACGACTGGCGGGTCTACTGCCTCGACCTCGAGACCGGCGCCGTCCTGTGGCAGCACTCGGTCAGGCACGGCCGGCCGGACTTTCCCCGCCACATGAAGAACACCTACGCGTCGGAGACCCCGACCACCGACGGCGAGCACGTCTACGTGCGCTTCGGCGACCTGGGCCTGTACGCCTTCGACATGGAGGGGAACGAGGTGTGGCGGCTCCTGATCCCCGATCGGCAGACCCGCTCGGCCTGGGGTTCGGCGTCGTCGCCCCTGGTGTACGACGACAAGCTGATCATCCTCTACGACAACGAAGAGGAGTCCTGGCTCGCCGCTCTCGACAAGCGGACCGGGGAGGAGCTGTGGCGCACGGCGCGCGACGAGGTGTCCACCTGGGCCACCCCCTACGTGTGGGAGAACGAGCTGCGCACGGAGATCGTCACGTCGGGCGTGAACCGCATCCGCTCGTACGACCTCGACGGGCGACTGCTGTGGGAGATGGACGGGCGGATGTCGTGGGCGGCCATCGCGACGCCGTTCTCCAGCCATGGCCTCGTGTACGTCAACTCCGGCTACTTCCGTGACGAGCACCGGCCCGCGTACGCGATCCGGCCGGGCGCCGGCGGCGACATCACCCTCGCCGAGGGTGAGCGGTCCAACGAGTTCGTCGCCTGGTACCAGCCGCGGGCCGGCAACTACAACACGTCGCCGCTGATCTACGGCGACATCTACTACAGCCTGCTCGACCGCGGGTTCTTCGAGGCCTACGACGCCGTCACCGGCGAGGAGGTCTACGGGCGCCGGCGCATCCGGGTGGGGGCCAGCTTCACGTCGTCGCCGTGGGCCTACAACGGCAAGATCTTCGCGTTGAGCGAGCAGGGCGACACCTACGTGATCCGCGCCGGGCGCGAGTACGAGGTCATCGGCGTCAACAGCCTCGACGAGATGGCGATGGCGTCGCCGGCCATCGTCGGCGACCGGCTGCTGATCCGAACCAGCTCGAAGATCTACAGCATCCGAAAGTAGTGGATGCGGTTTGCGGACCGGGGAGGGGGAACTGGAGGCCAGTCAACTCGTCGGCTCGGGAGTCACGACTTTGAGGTTCGCAAAGCAGCGTCGATAGAATCCCCGGTCGCGGGTCAGGAGCGCCTTCGCTCGGGTCTGGGCATGGGCCGGCCGTGACCACGCGAGGCTATCCTTCGCCGCCGTCCAGGTCGGCCTTCCAGCGGGGTCCGCGCGTCTCCTCGAGATAGGCGTCGACGTCGACCCTCTCCGTGACGAGACCGACGAGCCGCCGCAGCGGGTCCGCCGGCGCGCGGCGCCTGACGATCAGCGCGCCTTCACTTTCCTCGAATTCGAGTTCCTGGCCGGGCTCGAGTCCCAGGCTCTCGCGGAGCGGCTTGGGAATCGTCACCTGACCCTTGACAGTGAGTCTTGATACCATACTCAAAGCGTAGGAATTCCTACCACCTGTCTACAACGACCAGACTACACCATCGCCGAGGAGGAACGGTCATGGGTCCAAGCCGGAGAGAGTTCCTGAAGAGCGCGGGCGTTGCGGGCGCGATGGCGGTGGCCGGCGGCTCGGCTCGGTCCGCCGGCGCAAGCGCGCGGACGCAGTCGGGCGCCGCCGTGCTGCGGTCGGTCGAGACCGAGGTGCTGGAGATCGGCTACGAGGAGAGCGGCGATCCCGCCGGGTTCGCGATCGTCCTTCTGCACGGCTTCCCATACGACATCCGGTCGTGGGACGGCGTGGTCCCGCCGCTGGTCGCTGCCGGCTACCGGGTGCTGGTGCCCTACCTGCGCGGCTACGGCACGACGCGCTTCCGGGACCCCGACGCGCCGCGGATGGCTGAGCAAGCGGCGATCGCTCAGGACGTCTCCGACTTCGCCGATGCCCTCGGTCTGGAGCAGGTGGCGCTGGCCGGTTTCGACTGGGGCAACCGGGCCGCGTGCATCACCTCGATCCTGCACCCCGAGCGGGTGCGCGCGCAAGTGGCCATCGGCGGCTATTCCGTGCAGGACACGGTGTCCCCGTCGGCACCGTCGCCGTCGGCGGCCGCCGAAGCGCGCCTCTGGTACCAGTGGTACTTCAACACCGAGCGGGGCAGGGCCGGCCTGGAAGCGAACCGCCACGCGATCGTCCGCTACCTCTGGGAGACCTGGTCGCCGACCTGGGAGTACACCGACGAGGCGTACAACCGCTCGGCCCCGGCCTTCGACAATCCGGACTTCGTCGACGTCGTGATCCACTCCTATCGGCATCGTCACGGTTACGCTCCGGGCGAGGAGCGCTTCCTCGACGTCGAGCGGCGGCTCGCCGAGCGCCCCCCGATCACCGTGCCGGCCATCGTGCTGCGCGGCAACGACAGCGGCTTCGGGCGGCCCACGACCGATCCGACGGGCGACCAACGCCGGTTCACCAATCTGGTCGCGCGCCGCATCGTGGACGGGGCGGGGCACGACCTGGCGCCGCAGCGGCCCGAGGCGGTGTCGTCGGCGTTGCTCGAGCTGTTGGCGTAGACGGCCGACCCGCCGGATGCGCACCGAAGCGGCCACCTCGGGGGCGTTACCCGGTCGCGCTATACTCGCCGCCTGAAACGAAACCTGGAGGGAGGCTCCAATGAAGCTCGCATCAATCGTCGTGCTGGGTCTGTTCGCCATCGGGATCGCCGGCTTCCACTCGGCGGGCGTGGCCGCGCAGGAGGACTTCACGGTCCTGTTCGACGGATCCGACCTCGACAACTTCAACCCGATCGGCGACGCCAACTGGGAGATCGTCGACGGCGTCGTGCAGGCCGACAGCGGCGGCGGCTTCCTGGTGACGAAGGAGTCGTACTCGGACTTCCACCTGACGCTGGACTTCTGGGTGGACGAGCCGGCCAACAGCGGCATCTTCGTCCGCTGCGCCGATTCCATGAGCGTCAACGACCGCAACTCGTACGAGGTGAACATCTACGACACGCGCGGCGACCAGACCTACCGCACCGGCGGCATCGTCCACATCGCGGCGCCGAACAGCGTCGTGATGACCGGCGGGCGGTGGAACAGCTACGACATCCGCGTGGAAGGCTCGCGGATCCTGGTGACGCTGAACGGGCTGCCCATGGTCGACGTCGAGGACACGCAGTTCGCCGACGGCCCGATCGCGTTGCAGTACGGGCTCGGCGTCGTGAAGTTCCGCAACGTGCGCATCCGGGAGCTGTAGGGTTCCGGTCGATTGCGACCGACAGGGCACGCCGGCGGTCGTGCGCCGCCGTCGTGCCCTGTCATGCGTTCGTGTCGGACCAGCAGATTCCGGTCAGGAAGGTGAACGATGAGCAGGCGGCAAACGCGGCATCACATGTACGTCGCGCTTCAGGATGACAACAAGATCTCCATCTTCACGATGCACCCCTCCACCGGCGCGTTGAGCTGGCAGGAGGACGTGGCGATCGAGGGCGGGCCGGCGCCGCTGGCGCTCTCGCCCGACAAGCGGGTGCTCTACGTCGGCCGGCGGGTCAGCCAGGAGATCTCCAGCTACAGCGTCGATCAGCGGACCGGGGGCCTGTCGTTCCTCGGGACGGCGCCGCTGCAGGGCGAGCCGGTCTACGTCTCGACCGACCGGACCGGGCGCTTCGTGCTCTCGGCGTACTACTACCAGAGCACGGCCGCCGTGCACGCCGTCGACGACGACGGCGTGGCCACGTTCCCCCCCGTCGAATGGCAGTTCACCGCGCACGGGGCGCACGCGATTCTGACCGACCGGTCGAACCGCTTCGCCTACGTTCCGCACATCGCCAACCGCGGTCCGAACCGGATCTTCCAGTTCCGGTTCGACGAGCAGACCGGCCGCCTGACCCCGAACGATCAGCCGTTTCACGCCCCCGAGGAGTACCTGGGCCCGCGCGCTCTGGCGTTCCACCCGTTCCTCGACGTCGTCTACTTCTCGGACGAGCAGGGGAGCAGCGTCACCGCGTACGCGATCGATCCCGACAAGGGGACGCTCGAGCCGTTCCAGACCATCTCCACGTTGCCGGCGGGCTACAGCGGCAACAACACCTGCTCGCAGATCCGCATCTCGGCCTCCGGCGAGTTCCTGTTCGCACCCAACCGCGGGCACAACAGCGTGGCGAGCTTCCGCGTGGACGATACGACCGGCCGGCTGACGGCGGCAGGACGGGTCGGGACCGAACCGGTGCCGCGCGCCTTCGGCCTCGATCCGGATGGACGCTTCCTGTTCGCGGCGGGGCAGCAGTCGGGCCGGCTGGCGTCCTACAGCGTCGATCACGAGAGCGGCGACCTTACGCCGCTGGAGACCTACGAGGTGGGCAACAACCCGATGTGGGTGCTGATGACCACGCTGGACGGATAGGCGCAATGGTGTACTCGATGGTGCGCAGTATGCGCATGACGGTGGAGAGAAACATGACGAGAGTGCCACTCGGGAGATGGGTCGTGATGGCGCTGGCCGCAGCGCTGGCCGTGACGCTGGCCTCGGAAGTGACGCCTGCGCAAGAGGCGGGCATCGAGTACAGCCCGGTCACGGACGAACGGCTGCGCGCCGGCGATCCGAGCGACTGGCTGATGTACCGCCGTACATACGATAGCTGGGGCTACAGCCCGCTCGACCAGATCACGACGGAGAACATCGGCGACCTGGTGCCGGTGTGGTCGATGTCGACCGGGGTGACGTCCGGACACGAATCGCCGCCGATCGTCAACGACGGCGTGATGTTCGTGACGACGCCGGAGGACCGGGTCATCGCCGTGGACGCGCGCACCGGCGAGCAGCTCTGGATCTACAACCGGCAGTTCCCGGAGGACATGGCGCATCCGCACCGCACGAACCGCGGCGTCGGCCTCTACGGCGACAAGGTCTTCCATACGACGCACGACGCGTTCGTGGTCGCCCTCGACGCGGTGTCGGGCGAGCTCGTCTGGGAGAAGGCCGTCGCCGACTACCGGACCGGGTACTACATGACCATGGCGCCGCTCGTGGCGAACGGCAAGGTGATGGTCGGGGCCTCGGGCGGGGAGCGGGGCATCCGCGGGTTCGTGGCGGCGTTGGATCCCGAGACCGGCGAGGAAGTGTGGCGCTCGCACACCATCCCGGGGCCGGGCGAGCCGGGCAACGAGACCTGGCCGGGTGAGACATGGCGCACCGGCGGCGCCTCGATCTGGATCACCGGGTCGTACGACCCGGAGCTCAACCTGACCTACTGGGGCACCGGCAACCCCGGTCCGTGGATCGGCGACCAGCGCCCCGGCGACAACCTCTACACCAACTCCGTCGTCGCTCTCGACGCCGACACCGGCGAGCTGAAGGGCTATCACCAGTACCACCACAACGGCTCCTGGGACTGGGACGAGGTATCGGCGCCGATCCTGATCGACGTCGCGCGCGAAGGCCGCACGATTCCGACGCTGGTCCACCCGGCCCGCAACGGCTACCTCTGGATGCTGGAGCGGAGGCCGGATTCCATCGGCTTCGTCGACGCGCAGCCGTACGTGGACCAGAACGTGTTCACGTCCATCGATCCGGTGACCGGCCGGCCGGAGTACGACCTCGAGCGGAAGCCGGGAACGAACAAGCCCGCTACTTTCTGCCCGTCGCTCTGGGGAGGCAAGGACTGGCCGCCGGCCGCCTACAGCCCGCAGACCGGATATCTCTACATTCCGGCGAACGAGAATCTCTGCTCGACCATGGTCGGCGTGGAGGTGGACTACGTGCCGGGCCGGGGCTTCACCGGCGCGTCGCAGACGGTGTTCGTGGTGGATGCCGCCGACCATATCGGTGAGATCCAGGCCTGGAATCTCGCCACCGGCGAGCAGGTCTGGACACACGAGTTCGGCAGCTCGCAGAACTGGGGGCCGATTCTCGCCACCGGCGGCGGACTGATCTTCGCCGGCGGAACCAACGACCGCTACTTCCGGGCGTTCGACGCCGAGACCGGTGACGTGGTCTGGGAGCAGCGGACCAACTCGGGAGTCATCGGCGTACCGTCGTCCTACGCGATAGACGGCGTGCAGTACATCGCCGTGCAGTCCGGCTGGGGCGTCGACGCGGCGGGAATGCAGCGCGCCGTGAACGCCCACTTCGAGGCTGAGAGACTCGTCCCGCAGGGGGGCGTCATCTGGGTCTTCGCGCTGCGATCGGAAAGCCGGTGACATCTCCGCGCCCGCGCCGGTCTGCGCGGTGCCGGCTGGCGTGCGCCTGAACCGGCCTTGCGCCTGAGGCGGTCTCCGGCGGGGACCGCCTCAGGCCGCGCGTCAGCCCTTGAGTCGATTGACGATCCAGACCGCCGCGATCGTCGCCACGCTGGCATACAACGCGGTGGACACGCCGCCGAGGATGCCGTCCAGATACATGCCCACCGCCGGGATGGCGTTGAACACGTCCGAACCGGCTGCCGCCCCGACCGCCAGGACGACGACCAGGTAGTTCGTCGCGTCCTCGGCGTCGATCGCCACGTAGGCGTAGGCGAGGCCCAGCAGGACCAGCAGAATCCCCATCGCACCGCCGGGGTTCGCGGCGGGCACCATGGCCAGTATTGCTGCAAGGAGGGTCAGACCGACGATGGCTCTGGTTGCCATTGCTCTTCTCCCTTCATGGAGTGGTACGACAAACCGTTGGTCCACGCGTGCCGGGTGTCTTGGGGATGGACTCCTTTCTCTGATGGACCGTGCGCATAGCAAGTGAACGATCGGTCGCGGACTCCCGTCGATTGCGGGTCGGCGACGCCGGGGACCTTCGGCCGCCGCGGGGCGCCGTCGGGGGGAACGGGGTCTGGAGGAATGGCTGACCAGCGAACGAGCGGCCGGCGGTCCGCTACCGCTACCGGCGGACCGGCCACCGACGAGACAAGGTAAACGAAACGTAGCAGCGACAACATCGCGCGCTCACGTTCCCGAGCGGCTGCTAGCCCTGCCTTGTACCCGCATTCAGGGCTGGACAAATCAGCTTCCGCCGTGTAGCGTCACGGCATGGAGCACCAGAACCAGATACTACAGACGCTTCGTGCGCCGGAGTCGCAAGCTCGCCTCGAGCGGATTGTGTCGCAGGAGTCGCTGAACAACCGAGCGGCGGTGGGGCGGCGGGTGTGCGCGGAGTTCGGGTTTGTCGATGCGCGCGGGTCGGCCCAACTCGCGGGTTGTCTCAAGGCGCTCAACACGCTGCACAAGGCGGGGCGGATTGCGTTGCCGGCGTCGCGGCGCGGCGGGGGCGCGCCCACGCCGCAGCGTTTCGACGCGCCGGTGGCAGCGGCCACGGCGGTGCCGGGTACGGTGGAGGCGGTCGCGGGGTTGTCGCTGGAGCGGGTAGAGCAAGGCGGGCAGCGCCGGGTGTGGAATACCTTGCTGCACTTCGAGCATCCGCAGGGGACGACGACCTTTGCGGGCTGCCAGGTTCGCTATCTGGTGGTCTCGGCGCACGGGGTGCTGGGCGCGGTCGGGTTTTCGGCCGCGGCGTTGCAATTGCGGGCGCGCGAGGCGTGGATGGGATGGAGCGCTGAGCAACGCCAAGCCCATCTGCACCGGGTGCTGTGCCTGAGCCGGTTCCTGATCCGCCCCGGGGTGCAATGCCGCAACCTGGCCAGCCAGGTGCTGGGCCAGGTGCTGGCGCGTGTGGCGGAGGATTTCGAAGCCCGCTACCAGTATCGTCCGTGGCTGGTGGAGACCTTCGTCGGCCCCGCGCATGACGGCGCCAGCTTCAAGGCGGCCAACTTCGTGTGGGTCGGCCAGACGGCCGGTCGCGGGCGCCAGGACCGCGACCACGCGCGGGCTCGTCCGGTCAAGTCGGTATATATGTACGAGTTGGAGCCGCACTGGCGGCGGCGGTTGGGGGTGGCGCGGGTCGACGCGGCGCCGGCGCTGGCGCCGGCTGACGGTCTCGACAGCGCCGCCTGGACGGGGAACGAGTTTGGAGGGGCGCCGTTGGGCGATCAGCGGTTGTCGGCGCGTCTGGTCAAGAGCGCGGGGCTGCTGGCGTCGTTGCCCGGCGAGGCGATCACCGCCAACGCGTCCCACGACCGCGCGGCGGTCAAGGGCTACTACCGGCTCATCGACCAGCCGGTGTCGTCGGCGGTCACGCCCGGGAACATTCTCGCGCCGCACCGGGCGCGCACGCTGCAGCGGATGCGCGGCCAGGACACGGTGCTGTGCATCCAGGACGGGACGGATCTGAACTTTGCGACGCGCCCGCACTGCGAGGGGCTGGGCATCATCGGGCGCAACCAGACGGCCTCGAAGACGCTCGGCCTGCATCTGCATCTGACCCTGGCGGTCGATGGCGCGGGTCTGCCGCTGGGCGTGCTGCGCTGCGGTTTCGAGGCGCCGCCGGGCGGCGCGGCGCGGCTGGCGGACGAGCCACCGCCGGCGGCGGCGCAGGAGACGGCCCCCAAGACGGCGCAGGAAGCCCCCAAGGCGGCGCAGGAGACGGCCCCCAAGACGCGGCGCTGGGTCGACGGCCTGCGCGACATCGACCGGGCGGCGGCGGCGTTGAGCCGCAAGACGCGGGTGCTCAGCGTCATGGACCGGGAGGCGGATTGCTTCGCGGTGTTCGACGAGCAGCGCCGTCTGAACCGGGTGGAAGTGCTGGTGCGCGCCCACCATGACCGCTGTCTCGCCAAGGGCGCCCCGAAGCTGTTCGCCGCCATGCGCGCCGGCGCCGCCGACGGGCACGTCGAGATCGAGATCGACCGCCTGAGCGCGCGCCGCAAATCCAGCGGCAGGCAGGCCCGCCCGGCACGCATCGGGCGGGTGGCGCGGGCCGAGGTGCGCCATCGCCAAGTGGTGGCGCCGCCGACCATCGCCGGCGCCGAACCGGTGACGCTGTCAACGGTCCATGTGCGCGAAACCGCGCCGCCGCCCGGTGAGCCGGCGGTCGAGTGGTTCCTGCTCACCAGCCTCGACGTCGACAGCACCGAAACCGCGGTCGCGGTCATCGGCTACTACCTGCGGCGCTGGCGCATCGAAGACCTGTTCCGGGTGCTCAAGTCCGGATGCCGAGTCGAACAGCTCGCGTTCCACACCGCCGACCGGCTCCAACGCGCGGTCACCATCAATACCGTGATCGCCTGGCGCCTGATGGTGATGACCCTCCTCGGACGTGACGTGCCGGGGTGCGACGCCCAGTTGCTGTTCACCGACATCGAGTTGCGTTTCCTGACCGACTATGCCGAAGAACTCGGCCTGCCGCCCCCTGACCATCTCGCCGCCGCAGTCCTTCTGCTGGCCATCCTCGGCGGCTACCAGAACCGAACGCACGACCCGCCCCCCGGACACCAGATCATGTGGCGCGGTTACGAACGAATGTCCATCGCAACCATCGGCTACCGCATTGGACGACGGGCGCGTGCTGGAGTTGTCCAGAACGAATAATGTGGGTACAGGGCAGTGCTAGCCCCATGGGAGCCGCAGCCCGAACCCTTGTACGCCGCCGTCGACGAGGGCCACCAGTGTTTCCTGTTCGCGTTGCCCGGTCAAGAGAAATCGCGCCGTGGCGTTGGCTGCGCCCGGATGATGCGAAACGTCAATACTCGCCGAACATCCGCCGGATCTCGTCGAGGTCGCGCGTCTTCGTGAGGGCGAGCATCAGCAGGATGCGCGCCTTCTGCGGGTTGAGGGTGTCGCCGGCGATCATGGCGATCTCGTCATCCGCGGTGCGCGGCACGACGCGACCGCTCCCGACCCGGTTCGATCTCACAATGACCGGCCTGGCGTCCGGCGGCAGCCCGGTCAGGAGATCGAACGCCGCTCGCTCCCGGCGCGACATGCCGCCGGCGCCGGTGCCGGCCACGACGATGCCGTCGACGCCGTCCGCGATCAACGTCTCTATCAGCACCGGGTTCGCCTCCACGTAGGAGTAGACGATGTCGACTCTCGGGAACGTGGTGACGCCGGTCAGATCGAACTCCGAGACGGCCGTGTGCCGCTTCGTCGGCTGCCGGTAGAAGGACACCCGGTCGCCGTCGACGTAGCCGAGGAATCCGAGTTCGCGGGAGCTGAACGTCTCTACCCGGTACGTGTTGGTCTTGGTGACGTCACGGGCGGCGTTGATCTCGTCGTTCATGACGACCAGCACCCCTTTGCCGCGCGCCTCCGGGGCCGTCGCGGTGCGGACCGCGTTCAGCAGATTGAGCGGGCCGTCGGCGCTGATGGCGGTCGCCGGCCGCTGCGCGCCGACCAGCACCACGGGACGGTCGTGGCGGACGGTCAGGTTCAGGAAGTAGGCCGTCTCTTCGAGGGTGTTGGTTCCGTGGGTGATCACGATCCCCGCGGTGTCCGGGTCGCCGCTGAAGATGGCGTCGATGCGGCGGGCGAGCGTGAGCCAGTCGTCGAAGGTGATGTTGGTGCTGCCGATGTTGGCGACCTGCTCGACCCGGACGCTGGCGTGCCGTGCGAGGTCCGGCACGGCCGCAACGAGTTCCTCGCCGGAGAAGGCGCCCGCGCGGTACTCCGTCAGGCTGGTCGCGGAGGCGCCGCCGCCGGAGATGGTGCCGCCGGTCGCGAGCACCCAGACCACGGGCGGCGCGGCGGCTGGCGCCTCCTGCGCGAGCGCGGGTGCGCCCACCGTGCAGATGACCGCGATGACGGTTGCCAGCGCGCTGCGACGTGAGAACCGGGAGAGTGAGATGTCTGGTGTCATTGGGGGCATCCTGATGGACGGGCTTCGGTCCAGGCTGTTCGAGTCGAACTGTCGTCGTCGCGAATCACGCCGGACCGCACCGGATTCCAGCTTGCTCACCCCGCGCCGCCGTTCAGCGTGAGCAACTCACGCCGAACCTCATCGGCGGAGACGTCTGCGGGCCAACCGTACGCCGCCGCCACAGCCGCGTCAAGAGCGTCGTGTGTATCGGCGAGCCACTGCGGCTGCGGGCGAGAATTGTAGAGGTTCGTCAGCGTGCGCTTCTTGAGCGCCTTCGCCGCGTCTTCGTCGCGGGGAACCGGAGGGCATCCGCTATGACATCTCGATGCCGCAAGCCGAATTTGCGCGCACCGAGGCCAACAGTATCTCCGGCGTCGCTGGCGGACCACGCGGCGGCCCGAGACCGGCCACCGCTGGTAGGATGGGACCAATGCCGAACCCGACGCGAACACACCGGGAGGTGACCAAAGGGTGGCACCCCGACGAGCAACGCTGGCTCGAGCGCTTCCGCAAAACCCTGGCTGCCGACTACCCGGAGACCGTCAAGAAGGCGCTGCTCTTCGGGTCGAAAGCCCGCGGGGACTGGACAGCCGAGAGCGACATCGACGTGATGGTGATCGTCAAGGACAAGGCGGCAAACTCACAGGAGAGGATCGCGGAGATGGGCGAGGAGCTCGTATTCTCCGCAGAGTGCTGGAGCGCCACCCCGTGCGTGCTGACGAGAACCGAGTCAGAATGGGCCAAGGGCCTCAGTTGGGGATTGGCCTTCCATGAAGCGGTCGAAGGCGAGGGGGTCACCCTGTTGTGAAGCGCGAAGTCATCGCGGAACGCCACTGGAAGTGGGCCACCAATGCGCTCAACGCGGCAAACCGAGACACCGTCAGCCGCGATCCGCAGAACGCAGTATCCCGGGGCTATTACGCCATGATGCACGCGGCAAACGCCGCGCTCGCAATGAAAGGCCTGCAGCCGAAGACGCACAAGGGAACGCAGACGCTGTTCAACGAGCACCTGGTGCAACCCGGAGAGGTGGACAAACAGCGCGGGAGAGACCTCGCCAGCGGCCAGCGGCGACGCACCAGCGCGGACTACGACGTGTCGAGAGACGTCCCGGAAAGCCAGGCGCACGAACAGTGCACCCGGGCAACCACATTCCTGACCGAGATCCGCACGCTCCTGCGAAAAGCCGGAGTGCGCGAGGATCAACTCGACGCGGTACCGCCACTGCCGGGAAGCAATCCGCTCCAGCCAGGGGGAGAATCGAGCGGTGCAAGTGCGGGACGGCGAAAATGAACGGGAACAGAAGATCCAGTGTTATCCCTGAAATTATGAGGGAATCGGCACTGACCGGAACGCTACGGAATACTATCCTGTTCTGGCAGCGCGAACACGAACAGGGTGTTGCCGCTGCTCGGACGCTGGTCGGGCGTCAGGCGGCGAAGTCCGCCTGTATTGAGGGAGTTGCCGGTGCTCACCGCGACGTATTGGGTGCCGTCGACGGCGTAGGTGACCGGGAAGCCGGTGATCGGCGAGCCGAGGTTGATCTCCCACAGCACGTCGCCGGTCTCGTGGTCGAGGGCCTTGAAGCGGCCGTTGGCGTCGCCGCCGAAAACCAGCCCACCGCCGGTCGCCACCAAGGACATCGTGAACGCCGGCTGGTCGTGCGTCCAGACGGTCTCGCCGGTCTCGGCCGAGATGGCCTGGATCGTGCCGAGCTGGTCTTCGCCCGGCGTCACCTCCGTCCGCACCGTCAGGGCGTACCAGCCGACGCCGGCCGAGGCCATCATCCGGCCGCAGGTGTGGCGGAGGGGCATGTACATCAGGTTGGTCAAGGGGCTGTAGGCGCCCGCTTCCCAGTCCTTGCCGCCCTGCCAGGTGGGGCACGCCATGACGGTCTGCCCTTCACCGGTGAACACGACCTCCGCGTTCTCCGTAACCGCGCCGGTGGCGCCGTCGATGGCGCTGATGACGTTCTGTGCGACGGTCGGCCGCGCCCAGAGGAACTCGCCCGTCTCGCGGTCCAGGGTGTAGACGACGCCGGTCTTGCCGGGGATGCCGGTCACCACACGGCGCCGCTCTCCGCGGTGCAGGCGCGGGTTGATCCAGGTCACGGCGGACGGGTCGGGCGCGACCGCGGTGTCGACCAGGAGCCGCTCGAACGGGTGGTCGAGATCCCAGTGGTCGTTCAGATGCTGGTAGTACCAGACGATCTCGCCGGTGTCGGCGTCGAGGGCCAACGTCGAGTTGTGGTACAGATGCTTGTTGGCGACTCCGCCGATCAGGAACTTCGGGGCCGGCGAGGTGACCGACGTGCCGATGTAGACCAGGTTCAGCTCCGCGTCGTAGCTCGGCACCATCCAGGCGCCGACGTGGCGCCGTTCCTCGAACGGCACGCCGCCCCAGGTCTCGTCCCCCGGCTCGCCCGGACCCGGAATCAGGCGCCGGCGCCACAGCTCTTCACCCGTCGCCGCGTCGTGGGCGGTGACGACGCAGGCGTTCGGTCCCGCCTCCGGCATGCAGCCGCGCCCGGAGACGATCTTCCCTCCGGCGATGATCGGCCCCGACGACTGGTGCGCCGGCAGCGTGCGGTAGTCGAGGATCTCGGTCTCCCAGGCCAGCCGGCCCGTCGTCGCGTCGAGCGCGAAGACGTAGTCGTCGGCGCTGGTGTCGATGATGAACGTGTCATGGATGGCGATGTTCCGGTTGGTCCGCGACAGCCCGGAGACGTGGTCGCCGAGATCGTCCGGGAGGTCCCGCCGGTATTCCCAGCGGAGGTCGCCCGTGACCGCGTCCAGCGCCTGGATGACGTCGCCGGGGTTCGGCATGTACATGACGCCGTCGTAGACCAGCGGCGTCCCCTGGTTGCTCCCCTCGGCCAGGCCGCGCGACCAGACCATGCGGATGTCACCGACGTTGTCCCGGTCGATCTGGTCGAGCGGACTGTAACCCCAGCCGTCGAGCGTCCGCCGCCACATCGGCCAGTCGCCCGGGGCCGGGTCCTGAAGCATCGCGTCGGTGACGGGCACGAAGCCGCTGGTTGCCGTCTGCGCCCGTGCGGCGCCTGGGAGCAGCGCGGATGCGGCCAGCAGCAACGCGGTGGCCGGAACGGTTGAGGGTGCGTACGCGTGTCGGCGCATGGAGACGCTCCTTCGGCTGTCGGTGTCACGCCCGGCGGCGGCTCGATGCGTCGGCGCCGGGACCATCCGATTCTACCCGCGCGCCCGTCGGCGACGTGATTGTCTATGATGGTGCGTGAGCTGGCCGGCAGTCGATGAGGGCGCACCATGGCCGTAGCAGCAGAGCGGGAACCCGTCGCGGATGTCCACCGGTACCGTTTCACCGTCGACGAGTTCGCCCGCATGGGCGAAGCCGGGGTCTTCACCGAGGACGACCGGGTGGAGCTGGTCGATGGAGAGATCCTGGAAATGACGCCCATCGGCCCGCTGCACGCGTGGATCGTGGATCGCCTCAACGAGTTGATCATGGGGCGTCTAGCCGGCAAGGTACACGTACGGATCCAGAATCCGATTCGCCTGGGGAGCTATACCGAGCCGCAACCCGACCTGGTCGTTGCGCGCAGGAGCGACGCTTACGCCGATCGCCATCCCGAGCCGGACGACATCCTTCTCGTCATCGAGGTGGCCGACTCGTCCCTGCGCTACGACCAGTCGGAGAAGCTGCCTCGATACGGCAGGGCCGGCATTCCCGAAACGTGGCTGGTCGACGTGGAGGCCGGCGCCGTCACCGTCCATACCGGTCCGGGCCCGGATGGATACTCGGTGCAGCAGGTGCGGGAGCGAGGCGACGAGGTGGTCGCCACCCGCGTGGCGGAGCTCGGCTTTCCGGTCGACGACATTTTCCGCGAGTGACGCCGGCCGGTTATGCTCTAGGCTACGCCTATCGTGAGGGGTACGACGGCATGAACGACGACGAGACGGGCGACGTCTCCCGCCGGACGTTTCTGCGGGGTACCGGGGGCGTGCTGGCCGCTGCCGCGGTGTCGCCGGCGCCCGCCGCGGCCGCGCAGGCCGGGAGCGAGCCGGCGGCCGCGGTTGCCGCCGCCGACGTGCCGACCTCCCGGATTCAGGTCACCGTCAACGGCGCCGGTCACGATCTCGAGATCGAAGATCACTGGACGCTGGTCGAGGTGCTGCGCGACCGTCTCGGTCTGACCGGGACCAAGATCGGCTGCGATCGGGGCGAGTGCGGCGCGTGCACGGTGCTGCTGGACGGCCGCCCGGTGTACTCCTGCAGCCAGCTCGCGGCCTGGATCGACGGTCGGCGCGTCGACACGGTCGAAGGCCTCGAGGACGCGAACGGCCGGCTGTCGCCGGTGCAGCAGGCGTTCGTGCACCACAACGGCCCGCAGTGCGGGTTCTGCACGTCCGGGCAGTTGATGTCCGCGACGGCGCTGCTGGCGGACGAGGCGCACCCGAATGCGAGCGAGGTGCAGACCGCGCTGAGCGGCAACCTGTGCCGCTGCTCCAACTACAACGCGATCGTGGAGGCGGTGGTGGCCGCCGCCGAGGGTGCGCCGGACGCAGTCGCGGTCGACCCGCCGGCCGTGCGCGGCAATTTTCCGCCGTTGCGGACCGTCGGTCCCCCCACGCCCCGGATCGACGCGGTCGAGCGCGTCACCGGGCGGGCCGCCTACACCGGCGACGTCCAGCTCCCGGGCATGGTGTACGGACGCGTGCTCAGGAGCCCACATCCCCACGCGCGCATCCGCGCCGTCGACGTCTCGCAGGCCGAGGCGCTGCCGGGGGTGCTGGCGGTCATCACCCACGAGCGTGCGCCGGTCGTCTGGGGGGCGGGCTCGGTCTCGGGAGGGCGGCAGTACAACGACTCCATCAAGGAGATCACCAGGCATCGCCGGTTCCTGTTCAACAACCCGGTGCGGTTCGTCGGCGATCCGGTGGCGACCGTCGCGGCGGTCGACCGCCACGTGGCGGAAGAGGCGCTGCGGCTGATTACGGTCGACTACGAGCCGCTGCCGTTCGTGCTCGAGCCGGAGGAAGCGCTCGAGCCGGACGCCGTCAAAATCTGGCCGGAGGGGAACCTCGCGCCGGACGTCGACAACGGGCTGCAGCCGATGACGACCCGCCGCGGCGATACCGAGGCGGGGTTCGCGGCCGCCGACCGCGTCTTCGAGGACCGTTACTCGACCGCCTTCGCCCACGACGCCCAGATGGAACGGCGTGCCTCGGTGGCGGCGTGGGACGGCGACAAGCTGACGCTGTACACGCCGACCCAGGGCATCTCGAACTGCCGCCACGACACGGCGCGCGATCTCGGGATGCCGGAAGACAAGGTCCGCGTCGTCTGCAAGTACATGGGCGGCGGCTTCGGCAACAAGAACCAGAATCAGGACGCCGATCTCATCGCGGCGATGCTCGCCCGGGCGGCCGGCGCGCCCGTCATGCTGGAGCTGTCCCGCAACGAGGACTGGCTCGGCATGCATGGCCGCTGGCCGACGGTGCAGCACTACAGGGTGGGCGCGAAGGCCGACGGGACGGTGACCGCCATCGAGCTCCGCGGCTACAGCGGCATGGGCGGCTATCGCAAGAACAGCGGCGGCATCAGCGGCATCGAGCTCTATGCCTGTCCGAACGTCGAGCGCCGCATCTATCCGGTCTATACGAATCGCACGGTGTCGGGGAACTTCCGCGCGCCGACCTACCCGCAGGGCTTCTTCGGGATCCAGTCGATGATGGACGACGTGGCCTACCGGATGGGGCTGGATCCGGTCGACTTCGTGTTGCGGAACTGCCAGCGGCCGAGCGCCGACCTGCAGTTCACGAACTACACGCTCGACGAGTGCATCACGGACGGCGCGGCGCGGTTCGACTGGAAGCGGCGCCGGCGGCCGGTCCCGGGATCGGATCCAGGCCCGATCAAACGCGGCGCCGGCATGTCGTTCATGCTGTTCCGTTCGGGCGTCGGGCGCAGCAGCGCCATCCTGCGGGTGGATGCGCGGGAGCGGTACACGCTGTTCGTCGGGGTCACCGACGTCGGGGGCGGGGCCAAGACGACCATGGGCATGATCGCGGCCGAGGCGCTCGGCGTGCCGCTGTCGCAGGTCGACGTCGTCTCCGGCGATACGGACCGCTGCCCGTACTCGGTCGGGGAGTCGGGGGCGCGGACCACGGTGATGACCGGGATCGCGGTCGTGGAGGCCGCGCGCGATCTGCAGCGCCAGATTGGCGCAAAGGGGCTGCCGACGGGCCAGGACGTGCTCATCGCCTCCACCACCCCCGACCCGGGGACCGACGGCAAGGTCCGCAACTGCTTCGGCGCCCACTTCGTCGAGGTCGAAGCGGATACGCGTCTCGGACACGTCCGCATCACGAAGTACGTGGCGGTGCACGAGTCGGGCCGCATCATCAACCACCAGACGGCAAAGGACCAGATCCGCGGAGCGGCGATTCAGGGCATCGGGCAGGCGCTGCACGAGGATCTGCTGTACGACCGGCGCAGCGGCTACCCGCTGACGTCCGGCTTCTACGGCGCGCGGGTGCCGACCCATCTCGACGCGCCGCGGATCGAGACGACGTTCATCGAGACCGATGACGGCTACGGTCCCTTCGGGGCGAAGTACGTCGGCGAATCCGGCATCGTCCTGGCGCCGGCCGCGGTGGCCAACGCGATCTTCAACGCCATCGGCCGGCGCATGAAGGACCTGCCGATTACCCGGGACAAGATTCTCGGCGCGCTCGCATGAAGACCTTCACCAACGCCAACGCACGTGACCTGGAGCAGGCGGTGACGCTGGCCGCCGAGGCGCATCGCGCGGGGCGTCGTGCGGCGTTCAGCGGCGGCGGCAGCGACCTGCTCGGCCTGGTCAAGGAGCGCATCGTCGCGCCGGACGTCCTGGTGAACCTGCGGACGGTGCGCGGGCACGATCGGCTGACGCCGGTGGCTGGCGGCGTGCGGATCGGCGGACTCGTCACCCTCGATGCCCTCAGCCGGGATCCGCTGCTGCGCGGCACGTTCACGGTGCTGGCCGAAGCCGCCGGCACCGTCGCTACCCCGCAGATCCGCAACGTCGGCACGCTGGCCGGCAACGTGTGCCAGCGGCCGTGGTGCTGGTATTTCCGGAACGGGTTTCCCTGCTACAAGGCCGGCGGCAACCAGTGCTTCTCGTTCGCCGGAGAGAACGAGTTCCATGCGATCTTCGGTGGCGGGCCGAGCTACATCGTCCATCCGTCGGACACCGCCCCGGCGCTCGTCGCGCTCGGCGCGACGTTTTCGGTCGTCGGCCCGGCGGGCGCACGCGTAGTGCCGGCGGCCGAGTTCTTCGTCGGTCCCCGGCGCGATCCCGCGCGCGAGAACGTGCTCGGCGACGGGGAGCTGCTGGCGGCGGCCGAGCTGCCGGCGCCGGCCGCCGGGACGCGGAGCGCCTATCACAAGGTCATGGACCGCGAGGCTTGGACGCACGCGATCGTCAGCGCCGCCGTCGTCCTCGAGATGGACGGCGCGATCTGCCGCGCGGCGCGCATCGTCCTCGGCGGGGTGGCGCCGGTGCCGTGGCGCGTGCCCGACGCCGAGGCCGTTCTGGTCGGCGAGCCGATCACCGCACCGCTGGCCGCCCGCGCCGCCGAAGCGGCGGTTGCCGGCGCCCGGCCGCTGTCGAAGAACGCCTACAAGGTGCCGCTGACCAGGGGCGTCGTCGAGCGCACGCTCGTGGAGCTCGCCGCACGTGGCTAGGACGGAGCCCCGCGACGGGTTTGGCGGCGCTAGGAGTCTGCGCCGCAGAAAGCGGTGCAGACTTCTAGGCAGGCCCGGTTGGGCGGAAATCGGAGCCACAGGCGACGGTTTTCGGGCTAGGGCTGCCGGGGTGGCGAGCCGGATTGCGGCGACCGGTGTCGCGGTGGTCTGTCTCGCCCTCCTGATTGCCGCCGCGGCGGCGACGCCCGCGTGCGCGGCGCGTACCGGCACGGCGCCGGCCGACGGCGACGCGCGGCTCGCGGCACGGGTCGAGGCGGCACTGGCCAGTGCCGCCGACGTGAGCGCCGAGACACTCACCGTGGAGGCCGCGGGCGGCGTGGTCACGCTGAGCGGTCGGTTGGCCAGCGGCACGGAGCAACAGTCGGCCGGCGCGATCGTCCGCGCCGTGCCGGGCGTGCGCGACGTGCTGTTCTCGCTGACCATCGACGATCCGGGAGCCCGCCCGTGAACCGGCGCCAGTTTCTGCTGCTCAGGACCGAACGGGCGACGCGCGTGGCGGAGCTGTCGTGCGAGCGGCTGTACATGCACTATCAGCAGGCCGGCGCCACCGTGCGGTCCGCGCCGGACGGTCCGGCGGCCGAGTTGTGCGACCTCTCGGAGCTGGAGCCCCCTGCCCGGTTTGCCGAGCGCACGACCGGGCAATTGCTGAGCGAGGTCGATCGCGAGTTGCGTGCTGCCGACGTGGTGCGCCTCGTCGATTCGGGATGGCTGGCGGTGGAGCCGTTCGGGCGGGACGTCGATGCGCTGCTGGCGGCGTTCCGCCGGCGCGGCGGGCGCGTCGAAGATCCGCGGCGGACGGTCGTGGACGATTCAATGCAGGCAGCGACAGAAGGAGACTGGAATCATGGATAGACGTCGGTTTCTCGCAACGTCGGGCATGACGGTGATGGGCGCCGCGCTCGGGGATCTGCCTCTCATCGGTTGGCAGGGGCTCACCACGTCGTTCGAGGACCTGCGCCGGGGCGTGGGCATCTTCAACGGCCAGGGGGGCACGATCGGCTGGCTCGTGAACGCGGACGGGATCCTGATCATCGACAGCCAGAACGCCGCGGCCGCGGCGGCGTGCATCGACGGAATCGGAGAGCGGTCGTCGCGCGCGATCGACCTCCTCGTCAACACGCACCACCACGGTGACCATGTCGGCGGCAACCAGACGTTCCGCCCGGTGGTCGGCTCCATCGTCGCCCACGAGAACAGCGCGGCGTGGCAGCGGCGGGCCGCTGAACAGGCGGGGAACGAAGACGCCCAGGCCTATCCGGACGAGACCTTCACCGATGAATGGCGGACGACTATCGGAGACGAGACCGTCGTGGCCAAGTACCACGGCGCCGGTCACACCAGCGGCGATTGCGTGGTGACCTTCGAGCAGGCCAACGTCGTGCACATGGGCGATCTGATGTTCAACCGCCTGCACCCGTTCGTCGACCGCTCCTCCGGAGCGCGGATTTCGAGCTGGATCGAAACGCTGGAGCAGGTGCCGGCGGAGCATGCGGCCGACACGATCTACATCTTCGGGCACGGGACCCCCGGCGCCGGCGTGACCGGCGACCGGAGCGAGCTCGAACACCTGCGCGACTACTTCACGGCGGCGCTGGAGCTGACGCGGCGCGAAATGGCGGCCGGCCGGTCGAGGGACGAGATTACCGGCACCGCGTCGCTGCCCGGGTTCGAAGACCACGTATCGCCGTTTGCGCTGCTCAGCCTGAGCGGCGTGCTCGGCGTGGCGTACGACGAGCTCGGCGAGTAGCAGCGACGACTCGATGTCGCTCGTGCGGGCGGCCGGCGCGCCGAAGAGTGGTAAACGGCGCGCCGAGCCGCCCGGCGCTGCCGATCGAGGGATCGGTGTCGCTGCCCCCACCCATCCGCCCGCTGCCCTGTTGCGCAACTATTCTCTTTGCGCGCAATATTATGTTGCGTGTAAATTGTCAATCTTGCGCGATTACTGGTCTTTGTTGCGCGTAAAGGATGCGGGCAACCAAGCCCCACGCGCCGGCGCCGCGTTCGCAAAGGACGAAACGGGTGGCGAGACGCACTCCTGAAGGGGAGCTGGAGGTCATCGAGGCGGCTGTTCGCCGCCATCCCGACGGTGCGACGACGAGGCAGATCGCCTCCGCCCTCGAAGCCGACCTGCCGCTCCGTACGCTGCAATACCGCCTGAAGCTGCTCGTGGGTCGGGGACGCCTCGTCATGGAAGGCGAGAGGCGATCGGCGAGGTATCTCGTTCCGGCGGCAGCGGATGAACCGCAGGTTGCGGGCGCCGATACGCGGACCGACACGGAGCGAGGGGCGGCCGTGCCGCTCTCGAAGCGCGGTACCGATATCCGGGCGTATCTCCGTCAGCCGCCCGCGGCGCGGACGCCGGCCGGCTACCGCCGGGGATTCCTCGAAGCCTACCGGCCCAATGTCAGCTTCCATCTCTCTGTCACTCAACGATCTCATCTCGGAAGGGTTGGCCGGTCGACCGTGACGGCGGAGCCGGCCGGGACCTACGCACGACGCATTCTGGACCGGCTGCTGATCGACCTGTCCTGGAATTCGAGCCGGCTCGAAGGGAACACCTACTCGCTGCTCGACACCAGGCGTCTCATCGAGTTCGGCCAGGAGGCCGACGGTCGTGCGCGTCTCGAAGCCCAGATGATCCTGAACCACAAGGAGGCGATCGAGTTCCTGGTCGACGCGGCGGACGACATCGGTTTCAACCGCCATACCCTCCTCAATCTCCATGCCATCCTGGCCAGCAACCTGCTGCCGGACGAGGCGGCGTCGGGCCGGCTGCGGCGGATTCCCGTCGGCATCGAGCAATCGGTCTTCCACCCGCTGGAGGTGCCCCAACTCATCGAGGAGTGTTTCGATCAGATCCTGACCACGACCGCCGCCATCGGCGATCCGTTCGAGCAGGCGTTCTTCATCATGGTGCACCTGCCGTACCTGCAGCCCTTCGACGACGTCAACAAGCGCGTCTCGCGCCTGGCCGCGAACATCCCGTTCATCAGGCACAACCTGTGCCCGCTGTCGTTCACCGACGTGCCGCGGTCCACCTACACCGAGGCCGTGCTCGGCGTGTACGAGCTGAACCGGGTCGACCTGCTGAGGGACGTGTTCATCTGGGCCTACGAACGATCCGCCGCCCGTTACGCCGCCGTGCGGCAGTCACTCGGCGAGCCCGATCCGTTCAGGTTGCGTCATCGCGCGGCACTCGGCACCATCGTCGGCGAGGTCGTGCGCCGGCCGATGGACAGGCGGACGGCGGTCGGCCATATCGCCGGCTGGGCACACGCGAACGTCGAGCCGGCCAGCCGCGACCGATTCAGGGAGCTGGCCGAGAGCGAGCTGCTCGGACTGCACGAGGGCAACTTTGCGCGCTACCGGATCAGGCCCGCGGAGTACCGAGCCTGGCGGGTCGTGTGGTCCGGCGCGGCCTCGTAAACCGACCGCGGAGACGCGGTATGATTTCGCGGTGTTCAGGAGGACCATTGTGCGTTCCATGCTCTTGAGATCGATTGTTGCCGCCGTCTCGATCATGACCATCGTTGCCGCCATCGGGCCGGCCGGTGTGTCCGCCGCCGAACCGCGTCCCTCCGCCGAGGCGCAATCCGCGGCCGACGACCGCGTCGAGCAGCTCAAGAAAGAGGTGCTCGACGGCGTCGACGCCCGCCGGGACTTCATCCAGCGGATGGTCGACACCCAGTTCAGCTTCAGCGAGCTCGGCTTTCAGGAGTTCGAGACTCAGCGTTACCTCACCGGGATCCTCGAGCGGGAGGGTTTCGAGATCGAGCTGGGCACGGCGGGCATGCCGAGCGGCTGGCTGGCCCGGTGGGGTTCCGGACGACCGGTGATCGCGCTCGGCAGCGACGTCGACGGCATCCCGAAGTCGTCGCAGACGCCCGGCGCGGCGTACCGCCAGCCGCTGATCGAGGACGCGCCGGGGCACGGCGAGGGTCACAACTCGGGCCAGGCGGTCAACATCGCGGCGGCGCTCGCCGTGAAGGAGATCATGGAGCGGGAGGGGATCGAGGGCACGCTCGTGATCTGGCCCGGCATCGCCGAGGAGCAGCTCGGCGGCAAGGCGCACTTCGTCCGGGCGGGGGTGTTCGACGACGTCGACATCGTCCTCTACAGCCACATCAGCAGCGCCATGACGACCGCCTGGGGCGACAGCCGGGGCAACGGGATGGTCTCGGTCGAGTACACCTTCGAAGGCGAATCGGCGCACGGCGCCGGCGACCCGTGGAACGGCCGCAGCGCGCTCGACGCGGTCGAGCTGATGAACATCGGCTGGAACTTCCGGCGCGAGCACCTGCGCATCCAGCAGCGCTCGCACTACGTCATCAGCGACGGCGGCGACCAGCCGAACGTGGTGCCGCCCACCGCCAGCGTCTGGTACTTCTTCCGCGAGAGCGATTACGACAACATCATGCGGATGTGGCGGATCGGAGACGCCATGGCCGAAGGCGCGGCGAGGATGACCGACACCACCGTCAGCTCGCGAGTCCTCGGCGCAGCCTGGCCGCAGCACCACAACCGGGTGATTGCCGAGACGATGTTCACCAACATACATCGGGTCGGGATGCCCGACTGGTCGGAGGACGATCAGCGCTTCGCCCACGCAGTGCAGAAGATGCTCGGCGTGGAGGAGCAGGGCCTGCTGACGGAGGTGGCGGAGGAGCTCGACGGCGCCGAGCGCATTCCGGACAACGAGCGGCGCGGCGGCGGCTCCGACGACATCGGCGACATCTCGTGGGTGGCGCCGACCGCCACGCTGCGGTTCCCGTCCAACATCGCCGGCGGAGCGGGCCACAACTGGAACAAGGGAATCGCCATGGCCACCCCGATCGCCCACCAGGGGGCGGCCGCCGGCGCGAAGGTGCAGGCCCTGACCCTGCTCGACTTCCTGCTGCAGCCGGAGCTGGTGCAGCAGGCGCGGGACTACTTCAATAACGTCCAGACGAAGGACCGGCAGTACACGACGTTCCTGCGCGAGCAGGACGAGCCGGCGATCTGGCTGAACCGGGACATCATGGAGCGCTTCAAGCCGCGGCTCGAGGAGCTCTACTACGACGAGACGCGCTACGACACGTACCTGGAGCAGCTCGGCATCGAGTATCCGCAGATCGAGCCGCCGCAGGATTGACGCCGGCGCACGCGCGAACGCTCATCGCCGGCCCGGTCCGTGGAGCACGCGTCCGGGCCGGGCGCCGGTGTGCTCGCCGCCGTCCACGACCAGCGTGCCGTTGACCAGCACGTACTCGACGCCCTCGGCGTACTGGTGCGGCTCCGGGAAAGTGGCGCGGTCGACGACGCGGTCCGGGTCGAACACGGCGACGTCGGCGAAGAACCCCTCGCGCAGCAGGCCGCGGTCCTGCAGGCCGAGCCGCTGCGCGGTGGCGCCGCTCATCTTGCGGACCGCCTCCTCGAGCGTCAGCACCCCGCGCTCTCGCACGTAGCGCCCGAGGACGCGGGCGAACGTGCCGTACTCGCGCGGGTGGGGCACGCTGGCGCCGAAGACCGAGACGCCGCCGTCCGAGCCGATGGCGGTGGCCGGGTGCCGCATGATGCGCTCGACGTCCCCCTCGTCCATCGCGTGATAGATCGCGCGCGCGCCGCCGCTCGTGACGATCTCCATGACCAGGTCCGCGGCGTTGGCCACCGTCACCTCGATCTCGCGCTCGGCGAGGATGTCCGCCAGACTCTTGCCCTCCAGCGAGCGATCCCATTCGCAGAGGCCGATGACGATGTTCGCCGGATCGCCGCCGCCGCGGTCGTGCTCGATGCGGAAGACGATCTCACCCCGGATGCGCCGCCGCGTCTCCGGATCCCGCAGCCGTGCGATCAGCTCCTGCGTCCCGCCCGCCTGCGCCCACTGCGGCACGACCGCCGTGATCCCGGTCTGAGAGGCCGTGTAGGGATACTGATCGATGGTGATGTCGACCCCGCGCGCCCGCGCCGCGTCCACAAGGGCCAGGCTGTCGGCGCTGCGGCCCCACATGTCGCGGCTGATCGCCTTGTGGTGGGTCATCTGGACCGGGAGGCCGGCCTCCTCGCCGATGCGGATGGTCTCCTGAACGGAGTCGAGCAGCCGCAGCGCCTCGTCGCGCATGTGCGAGATGTAGATGCCGCCGTATCCCGCCGCCACCCTTGACAGCTCGATGACCTCCTCGGTCGAGGTGAAGCTGCCGGGCACGTAGAAGAGGCCGGTCGACAGCCCGAAGGCGCCTTCTTCCATCGCCTCGGCGACAAGAGCCCGCATCCGGTCGAGCTCGTCGCGCGTCGCGTCCCGGTCGTCGCTGCCCATGGCGTTGAGGCGGATGGTGCCCTGGCCGGCGAAGACCCCCCAGTTCGGGCTGATGCCCGTCTCCGCGATGCGCGCCAGGTGCTCGCCGATCGGCCACGGCGAGCTGCCGTCGTTGCCCTCGGTCAGCGTCGTCACGCCCTGCAGCAGGTAGTTGTCCGCCGTCGGCACGTCGAAGATGCCGCGCACCGCGTGCGTGTGCGGATCGATGAACCCGGGCGCCACCACGAGTCCGTCGGCGTCGATGACGCGGTCGGCACCGGCGTCCGGCAGATGGCCGATGCGCGCGATCCGGTCGCCGCGCACGGCGACGTCGGCCCGCACCCAGGGATTGCCGCTGCCGTCGACCACCCGGCCGCCGCGAATGAGCAGGTCGAAGGGCCCTTCGTCCTGCGCGGCGAGAGGCCCGGCGAACAGGACCAGGGCGAAGAAGAACAGGAACACGTGCATGTTCGTCGTCAGGCTCTCTCGGTGCATGGCGGAACTCCCCTCGTGCGGCGTGATGCCGGCACGACCGACGGTGCGATTCTACCCGCGCGAGACGCAGGACATGCGATCGGGAGGAGTAGAGTAGTGCGGCATCGGCGAAGTCCTGGCAGGACGTTTGCCTGGACAAGGAGTGTCGGCATGGCAGTCACGGTCGAGAGCACGCTGGGCGGCAAGCTCACCTGGAACGATTATCTCGATTTTCCCGAGGACGGCAGGCGCCACGAGATCGTCGATGGAGACCACTACGTGACCGCGTCAGTGACCGCGTCTCACGCCCTGACCCACCAGCGCGTCTCGAAACACGTCCATTTCCAGCTCTACGAGCAGATCGAGCGGCAGGGCAAGGGAGAGGTCTTCGCCGCGCCCACCGCCGTGCAGCTCTCCGATTTCGACGTCGTGGAGCCCGACCTGCTGGTCGTGTCGGCACAGCACGATGGACTGCTGAAGGAAACCCGGGTTGCGGGGCCTCCCGACCTGGTGGTGGAGATCCTGTCGCCGTCGTCCCGCCGCCTCGATCGCAAGATCAAGCTGGCTCTCTATCAGCGGGCCGGGGTGCACGAGTACTGGATCATCGATCCGGTGAAGCAGGAGGTCGAGAAGTACCGCCGTCGGGGAAACCTGCTCGTGCGTGTCGGCGTGTTCGGCGAGCGGATCGCGTTCGACGGGCTGCCGGGCGTCATGGTCGATCTGAACGCCGTGTGGAATCCGCCGTGGCGCCGGCGCGAGTGATCGCGCGACTCATCGGTCCGACACCGCAGGCTTCGTGCGACACGCGACGCCGGGCGGAAACCTGCCCCCGGTCCTGTGCCGAGGGTCGGCTAGCGCCGCCAAACCCGTCGCAGGGCTCCGTGTTCGGCCCCAGCCCCCACCGCCCCAGGACCCTGCGCCTCAGAACTCACTGCGTCGCGTTCTACGGCGCAATCTCCTAGAATGCCCACTGCGGTCTCCTTCGACCGCCGAAATCCAACGAACGAGGGAGGAACGATCGATGAGACGCAGCTTGTGCCTTGGAATCCTGACGCTGGCCGGCGTCCTGCTGACGGTCGCGACCTACGAGGCGCGGCAGGAACGGGCGGCCCTCGAGGTCCAGCAGGTCACCGACAACCTCTACGTGCTGGCCAACGCCTCGTCCGTGCAGGGGATGGGCGGCGGCGGCAACACCGCGATCTTCGTCACCGCCGGGGGCGTCGCGCTGGTCGACACCAAGATCAACGGCTACGGGCAGGACATCATCGCCCACGTGGCCGGCGTCACCGACAAGCCGATCACGACCGTCATCAACACGCACACCCACTTCGACCACAGCGGCGGCAACATCGAGTTGCCCGATACGGTGCACTTCGTAGTGCACGAGAACACCCGTGCGCAGATGGCGCGGGAGACCTGCGAGCCGGTGACCAACTGCGAGGCGTTCAAGGGCGACAACGCCAAGTACCTGCCGCAGACGACCTATTCCGACCGTATGTCGCTGTTCAGCGGGCCGGATCAGATCGACCTCTACCACTTCGGGCGCGGCCACACCGACGGCGACACGTTCGTCGTCTTCAGGACGGCCCGCACCATGCACACCGGCGACATGTTCCAGCGCAAGGGGCTGCCGTTCATCGACGTGGCCAACGGAAACGGCAGCGCCAGCGAGTTCGGCGAGACGCTGAAGAAGGCGATCGCCGGTATCTCGGAGGTCGACACCGTCATCCCGGGTCACAACCCGACGCCGGTAACGTGGGCCGAGTTCGTCGACTTCAGCGGGTTCTACAACGACGTCGTCAGCAAGGCGCAGAACGGCAGGGCCGCCGGCCGGTCACTGGACGACGTGCTCGCCGTCTACAGCGTGCCCGACGAGTACAGCGACTTCGCCGCGCCCGAAGGAAGCCTGCGGACGACGATGCAGTACGTCTACGACGGCCGTTAGCGTCCCGGGAGAACGCTCCGTCGCCACGCCCCTGCATCGAGGCAGCTTCTCTCGCGTGGTGACGGGGCATTTCTACGCCCTGCGTGGAGAGAAAGGTTTGCCGGCCGCGTGGCGTCAAAGGGCTATATGGAGACACTGCACGGCGTTTGCGTACGTCTCGGCGCGGCGATGGTGGTGCTGGCGGCCTCGGCGGCCGCCGGACAGACCACCAACGACCCGTTCCCGGATCCGATCCCCGCGAGCGACGACGTCATCACGGTCGGCGTCGTCGAGTTCGCTTCTCTTCCGTTCGTCGACGGCCAGTCGGCGCGGATGATGCGGCTGGTCGACGAGCCGGGCACCGGCCGCCTGTTCGTGAACGACATGTGGGGTCTCGTCTACACCGTCAGCTACGACGGCGGAACGGTCGCGCAATACCTCGACATCAGGGAACCGCGCTGGGGGCTCGACGTCGAGGCGTCCCGCCGCGAGCGCGGGTTCCAGAGCTTCACGGTGCACCCGCAGTTCGGTGTGCCCGGCACGCGGGGCTTCGGGAGGCTCTACACCTACACCGATACGAGCAACACCGGGCCGCCGGCCGACTTCGTGCCGAACGGCGGCTCCGACGCGCAGGACACGATCCTGCTGGAGTGGACGGCCGCGGATCCGACCGCCGCGATCTACGACGGCGGTCCGCCGCGCGAGCTGCTGCGCGTCGAGCAGCCGTTCCGCAACCACAACGGCGGACAGCTCGGCTTCAACCCGCTCGCGGCGCCCGGCGCTCCCGACTTCGGCCTCCTCTACGTGGGGTCGGCGGACGGCGGCAGCGGGGGCGATCCGTTGGATCTCGCCCAGAACCTTGGATCGATACTCGGCAAGGTTCTGCGCATCGATCCGCTCGGCTCGAACAGCTCCAACGGCCAGTACGGCATCCCCGCCGACAACCCGTTCGCCGGCGACGGCGACCCGTCCACCCTCGGCGAGATCTATGCCTACGGCATGCGCAATCCGCAACGCTTCGCCTGGGACGAGCGGAACGGCAACCTGTTCGTCGCCGACATCGGCCAGAACATCGTCGAGGAGATAAGCCTCGTGCCGCGTGGAGGCAACCTCGGTTGGAACGACTGGGAGGGGAGCTTCCGGTTCATCAGCCGCCAGGCCGTCAGCCTGGTCGATGCGCGCGGCGAAGCCGGCCTGTCCTATCCGGTGGTGGAGTACGGCCAACTCGACCCGCTCTTCCAGCGCAGTTCCGCATCCACCGGACTCGTCGTCTACCGGGACGACGCGGTTCCGCAGCTCGCGGACCTGGTGCTCTTCGGCGACGGTCCCAGCGGCGAGGTCTTCTACTTCTCCGCCGACGAACTGCCTGAGGGCGGCCAGGAGGCGATGCGCCGCGTCCTGTTCGACGACCGCGGCGAGACGAAGACGCTGCTGCAGATGATCCGGGAGAAGAACATCAGTCAGGGGCGGACGCCGGTCACACGTGCGGACGTGCGCCTGGACACCGGGCCGGAAGGGCGGATCTTCCTGCTCAACAAGCACGACGGCGTAATCCGTGAACTGGTGCCGTAGCGGAGACCACGTCGTGCGCGATGGACTGCTGCTCGCCGGGATCGTCGCGTTCGGTGCGGCCGGATGCGGAGACGGCGGCGATGCGCCGGTCGCCCCGACCGACCCGGAGGTGACTACGGGATCGACAGAGATCTGTCCCGCTTCGGCGACGTACGGCGTGACCTTCAGGGCGACCTGGGACGCGGCGTCTCACGGCAGCTCGCCGCCGTTTCCGTCCGGCGCGCATTTCTCCCGCGTGGTCGGCGCCACCCATGTCGAGGAGCTCTCGTTCTGGAGCAGCGGGGGTATCGCCACCGGCGGTATCGAGAGCATGGCCGAGACCGGGGCCGTGACCGCCTTCTGCAACGAGGTGCAGGCCGAGGTCGACGGTGGCCGGGCCGGCGGCTGCATCAGGGGACAGGAAGCCTCCTTTCGGTCACCCGGCACGGTGACCCTCGCGTTCGACGTGGACGAGGGTTCTCCGTTCCTGACCCTGGTGTCGATGATTGCGCCCAGCCCGGACTGGTTCGTCGGCGTCGATGGAATCGCCTTGCAGCAGGGCGGTTGCTGGACGCCGCGGATCGAGACGGATCTCGTCGGCTACGACGCGGGGACGGACAGCGGAACGACGTTCACCGCCCGAGACGCCGACGTCACCCCGCACGAGCCGATCGGGCCGATCGACGACCTGCCCGCGATGGTGCGGGAAGTACCCTTTGCGACGTTGGTGCTGGAACGGGAAGACGGCGGGTAGCCGCCTTCCCCGTCCCTCCTAGAAGAGCGCCGTCGAGCGGCGCTGCCAGGGCTGCCTGCCCTTGTCCTGCGAAATTCCCTCCACGTTGCCGACGTAGGTCCCGGCCTGGGTCAGGACGTGGTGCAGGTCGTTGCCGACGCTGATGAACGGAAAGCCCTTCTCGAGGAACTCGCCCACCCGGTCCGTCCCGAACAGGAAGAGCCCCAGGATCACGTCGTTCTTCGCGGCGGCGGCGCGCAGGCGATCGGTCGCGTCGCGCAGCTCGTCCGAGAAGTACATGTCGGGGAACTGGTACTTCTCGTACAGCCCCAGCGACATGCACAGGTCGTTCTGGCCGAGGAACAGCAGGTCGACCCCCGGCACCGCGGCGATCTCGTCCATGTTCCTGATGCAGTCGGCCGTCTCCACCTGCAGCGCCATGATCACGTTGTCGTTGGCGGCGCCGGCATAGCCGAGCAGGCCGCCCTTGTTCATGCTGCGCTGCGGGAAGTAGACCGAGCGTGTGCCCGCCGTCGGGTAGCGGCAGCAGCTCACCGCCTGGCGGGCCTCCTCCGCGGTGTTGATGTACGGCACCAGCACGCCGTCCGCGCCGACGTCGAGCGACTGCTGGATGCCGCCGCGGTCGTGGCAGCCGGCGACCCGCACCAGCGACTTCGCCCCGCCGCTGGAGATCCCGGCGATCATCGCCGACAGCGTCTCGAAGCCCATCGGGCCGTGCTGGGAATCCACCAGCAGCCAGTCGTAGCCGCTGTGGGCGAGCTGCTCGGCGACGGTGGGGCTGTGCGCATTGAGGAACAGGCCCAGCTTGGGCATTCCCTCGCGCAGTTGCTGCTTGAACTCGGCTCCGGTCAATACGTCACTCATCGTTCTGTGATCCTCCGCTGCCGCGGGTGGGTTGTCGAACGGTGTCGCGGCAGGCTACGGGTGCAGGTTCTACAGGATCGTGGGACGCAGGGCAAGCAGCCGCGGCGGGACCGCCGAGAATGCTGATAACATAGTGACATCAGCATCCTCACTCTGGATGGTCATGCCAGAACCGATAGTGATTCCGGGAGATGTCATCGCGCGGATGCCGGAGGCCCTGCGTGCCCAACTTGGGCTGCAGCCTGGTCGCTCGGCCGAGGTAGTCGCGGTTACCGTCCCGGCAGGAGACGTGCCGGATGTCGTCCGGCTGCTGCGCGTGCTCGCGTCGCGACTCTCCCGCCGGCCGGCGCTCAGTGAATCCCGGACGCAGGCGCTATTGGCTGCGATCACCACTCTTGATCCGCCATCGAATCTGGCTGCCGACCTCGAAGTGGACAACGCGATTCTGCGCGCCCAGTACCTCGACGGCAACAAGACGTACACGAGTCGCGAGGTCAGGGAGCTGTCGGGATTGCCCACAAGGAATCGGTCCGAACCCGCGTCACGCTGGAAGCGACGCCGGCGGATCTTCGGCGTGCCGGTCGGTAATCAGGATCGCTATCCGGCGTTCCAGTTTGCCGACGGCCGGCCGCGACCCGAGATCGCCCGAATCCTGACAGTGCTTCCCGCCGACATGTCCCCGTGGGAGATCGCGTTCTGGTTCGTGTCGGGCAATGGTTGGATCGAGGACGACAAGGCGCCCCAGGACGCTCTGCACGACATGGATCACGTACTCGAGGCCGCCGCCGATCTTGCATCCGAGGACATCGGTTAGGGCCTCGCACGTGCCGGTGCCGGAGCCGCCACGCACGCTCAAGCCGATCCCGCAGCTTGACCGACTACCCGCTGGTTCGCGGCTGCATCGCATCCACGGCACTCGATGGCGGGGCGGAGAGTTCAACGCCAGTGGACACCGATCTCGATTCGCGCCGCTCGCCGATGAAGCCGGTTGCCGCATTCCGGTTCTGTATGCCGGAGGAACATTCGATGTCGCCGTCTACGAATCGCTGTTCCACGCCGTCGGCCCCGGACCCGCCAGCCGTACGTGGCCGGCGAGCAGGATCGAGGCCGTTGCGCATTCCGTTCTGAGGACCGCGCGCGACCTGCACCTCGCGCCGCTGTTTCGCCGGAACCTCATCGCTTGGAGAGTCACGGACCAACAACTGATCCGGGCGCCCGCAAGGTACTACACGCAAACGGTCGCCTGGGCCGAGGCAGTGCACCGCTCGGTCCCCGATGCGGACGGCATGGTCTGGATCTCGAGCCGCGAGGGCAGTGACCGCTGTTACGTCTTCTTCGGCGACCGCGTCGCTGAAAGCGATTTCGTCATCCTGACGCGCCGCGGCGCCGACGACGAGACGCTTCTCGCCGACGTGCGCCGGTCCGCGCGACATGGCGACATCACAATCACCATCTGAGGTCGTCGCCGCGCTACGGCAGCGCCAGCGCGATCAGCTCCGGCGGCGCCGACTCGCTGCTGCCGGTGCCGACGGCGACCACGATGTACTGCCTACCCTCGTGCAGGTAGGTGATCGGGTTGCCGTAGGGAATGGCCGGCAGCTCTACCGACCCCAGATACTCGCCGTTGTCCTTGTGGTAGGCGGTGACGGCGCTGGCCGAGGCGATCTGGTCCTCGACGTAGCGGGCGCCGGAATTGACGACGAGCAGCGTCTTCGTCACGAGCGGGCCGCCGCCGTGCATGCCGCCGTGGCCGCCGAGGGCCGGCAGGTTCAGGTGCCGGATCGCCGGGTGGTTGCGCGGGCCGTCGCCGTGCGGCGCCATCCAGACGTGGTCGCCGGTGTTCAGGTCGATGGCGGTCACGCGCTTGTAGGGCGGCTTGACGAGCGGCAGGCCCCGCGGGCCGGGCACCGGCACCGCCCAGGGGTCGGTGAAGTAGCCGACGGTGGCCGGCGGCGGGTACTCGATCAGCTCCACCGCCCGGAGGCGCGTCTGGGACGGCACGAACAGCCGGCCGGTCTCCGGGTCCACGGCGGTGCCGGGCCAGTTGATGCCCCCGCCCGGACCCGGGGCCTGGATGATCGGCTTGCCCTCGCCGCGCACCGGCGGTGGCGTGAAGATCGGCCCGAGCTGGGCCCGGTCGGCGATGCGGATCGCTTCTTCGCGCAGCTCCGGCGTGAAGTCGACCAGGTCGTCGATGGTGATCCCCTGCAGGTCGAATGCCGCCGGCTTCGTCGGGAACGGCTGGGTGGGGGAGTACCACTCGCCCGGCACGCTGCCCTGCGGCACCGGGCGCTCGTCGATCGGCCACACCGGCTCGCCGGTGATCCGGTCGAAGACGTAGGTGAACGCCTGCTTGCTCGACTGCGCGATGGCCTTGATCTCGCGTCCGTCGACGGTGATGTCGAGCAGGTTGCCGGCGGTGGGGAAGTCGTAGTCCCAGAGGCCGTGGTGGACGGCCTGGAAGTGCCAGACCCGCTGACCGGTCTCGGCGTCGACCGCGATGATGCTCTCGGCGAAGAGGTTGTCGCCGGGGCGCATGCCGCCGTACCAGTCGTTGGTCGGCGTGCCGGTGGGCAGGTAGACGTAGCCCAGCTCCTCGTCGACCGCCATCGTGCCCCAGACGTTGGAGTGGCCGCTGTAGCGCCACGATTCGTCGTGCCAGGTGTCGGCGCCGAACTCTTCGCCCTGCGGGATGGTGTGGAAGATCCACTTCATTTCGCCCGTGCGCGCGTCGAAGCCGCGCACGTGGCCCGGGTCGGCCTCGCGGCGGGTCAGGCTCGTGTCCTGCACGATGCTGCCGACGATGACGGTGTTCCCCGCGATCGCGAGCGGCTGCGAGTGGGTGAGCCTGGCGCGGTCGACATCTCGGCCGAGCGACGTGCTCAGGTCCAGCGCGCCGTCAGCCCCGAAACCGGCGTACTGCCGGCCGGTGCGGGCGTCGAGGGCCACGAGCAGCAGGTCGTGCGTGGCGATGAAGATGCGGGCGTCGTCGCTCTGGTCGTCCTCCCAGTAGGAGACGCCGCGATGCTGCCAGCCCATGTTGGCGGGCCGGTCGAGCCGGTCGTACGTCTGTGGGTCGTACGACCAGATCAGCTCGCCGGTGCCGGCGTCGAGCGCCGCCACCTGCCCGAGCGACGTGCTCAGGTAGACGCGGCCGTCGATCATCAGCGACACCGACTTGAACGGGCCGGGCCGGATCTCCTCCCGCTCGCGGGTGACCTCGGTCTCGATGGACCGCCAGCGCCAGGCGATCTCCAGGTCGGTGAAGTTCTCCGGCGTGATCTGATCGAGCGGGGAGTACTTCGTGTTGGCGGCGTCGTGGCCGAAGTGATGCCACTCGGTGTCCGCCGTCGACTGAGCCGTCGCGAAGTGCGGAGCCGTGAGCGCGAGTGCGGCAGAAACTGCCACCGCGCCAGTCGGGCAGAAACGAAGAGATCGGCCCGTGGCCATAGGAGTCCTCCCGGTGGATTCGGTTCGCGCGTGGCAGTCGCGACCGCCTTGCGCGTGCGCCGATCATATGACGTGACGCTCGATGATGTCGCCGCGCTCTGCGCCGTGGCCACCCGCTGGGCCGCGCAGGAACGCGAGTCGGCCGAGAAGCCGTGTTGCCAGGGTATGGTAGTATTGCAACAGTATGGTCAAGGTGACCTATTCCCTTGACGACGCCACCGTGCGGCGGGTCCGCCGGGCGGCGGAGCGTCTCGGCAAGCCACAGAGCCACGTCGTCCGCGAGGCAGTCGCCGAGTACGACGCGCGCACCGATCGGTTGAGCGAATCCGAGCGCCTGCGCATGCTCGAAGTGCTCGACCGCTGGCGCAAGGAGCCGGTCAAGCGCTCTCGGGAGAGCGCCGAGGCCGAGCTTCGCGAGATACGTCTGTCCCGCCTGGAAGGTTGGGAGCGCCGTTCCGTCTATGACGATCCATCTTGACACGTCGGCGCTCGTCGGTGTGCTGACCGAACCGCGCGACTCGATCGAGCGGCTGCACGCATTCATACACGCTGGCCACCGTGTGCGGCTCTCGACGATCGTGTTGTACGAATGGTTGCGCGGACCGCGGACGGTCAGCGAGCTTCGCGTACAGGAGGAGCTCTTTCCACGCGAGCAGATCGTGTTGTTCGATGCTCCCGCCGCGGCGAGGGCCGCGAAGCTCTATTCCACGTTGGCCCGCTCTCGCGGACGTGCGGCGGACTTCGCAGTCGCTGCCTGCGCCCTGGGCGACGAAGCGGCGCTCTGGACGCTGAACCCGAAGGACTTCAGCGACGTGCCCGGCCTGAAGCTCGCGTAGCCGGACAGGCCGGAGCGCGGCAGCGGGCGATCGACTCAGAAGTCGCCCCGCAGGAGGACGCCGCGGGTCACGCCGCCGGCCTCGCGCCGGACCGGATCCACCAGCAGCTCGACGCAGTAGGGGCTGTTGTCCGCGTCGCGCGCGGCGACCGCGTACTCCAGCGTGCGCCACACCTCGCCGGCGAGCGAGTGCCGGCCGACGACCTCACCGTCGACCCGTACTGTCACACTCCGTGCCCCGGCGCCCGGCGCACGTCGAACGCAATGCGTCCGGTGTCGGCCGGTACGAAGAAGGCGGCGTACTCGCCCATCCGGTAAAGGCTCGGCTCGGCCGGCGCCGCCTCGGGGTGCTGTTCCTCCGTCAGCCCGACGCGATGCGTCCGGCGTTGTGCGTCCCGGTCCCTGGCCGGTCCGAAGAGCGCCTCCCGGTAGCGCCACGCGGCGGGGTCGCCCACGCGCCCCTCGACCGTGAAGAGGTGGAGCACGTCGAACCAGGGGCTCGCCCACGTGTTCGCGGTCAGCCGGAGGCTCCACGAATGGTGTGCGTACGTGCGCTCGCGGCGCCGCACCGGGTCGAGCGCGAGGACCGACGTACCGGTCCCGAGGGTGTTCGGGAGCCCGGCCAGGTCGAGCAGCGTGGCCGGGAGGTCCGCGACCGCGGTCGGGGCGTCCGACGTCCGTAACGGCCCCCCGGCTCCGAACGGCTTGACGAGCAGCAGCGGCGTGGCGTTCAGCTCCAGCGCGTGGAGCGACGTCCCCGCCGGCGACGCGAACGCGGCGAGCGGACTGTCGCTCCGCGGGAACCGCGCCGTCCCGTGGTCGGAGGTGACGACGATGGCGCTGCGGTCGTAGAGGTCGAGCTGCCGCAGGCGATCGAGCAGCAATCCCACTACCCGCAGCGCGCACCGCGCCTGCGCCAAGTAGTTGTCGGGCGTGAGTGGCATGTGCCGGCCGGTGTACGTGCATTCCGCGTCCGTGACGAGCGGCGTATGCGGCGTGAACACGTGCAGGAACACGTAGAGAGGGGCGTCGTCGCCCACCGAGACCCGATCGGCGAAGTCCTGGATGAACATGGCGTCGCCGAACGCCCGCTTCGGCGCCGCCCCCTGGCCCGTCGCGGTTCCCGCCTGGAGGAGCCACTGGCCGTCGCGGTAGACGTCAGCCTTCAGGCCGTGGGGCGCATGCCGAAAGAGCGAAAGATCGAGCAACTGGGCCGACGCCGAGTCGACGTAGTCGCCGTAGCTGCCGTACGGCGCGGGGATGGTGTAGCGGACGGCCGACTCGACCCCCGAGATCCGCCCGATCCCGCCGTGGCGGGGCCCGTAGGACGTGAGGGACCGTAGCCGATAGCCCTGGCGGCCGAGGGCGTCGAAGATCGAGGGGTCCCGCCGCAGGTAGCTGTGGAACGGCACCTCGTTGCGCCACGGAATGCCGGTGAGCATCGCCGGTACGCTCGCCTTCGTGGACGGGAACGCCCCCAGGTGATCCCTGAAGAAGGTGAATCCCGACCAGTTGCGGTCGAAGGCGGGCCGATCGGCGTCCAGGATCTTGCTGAACGCGAACGTGGGGAACTGGTCCAGCACGATGTGGATGACGTTGCGGCGGGCGGAGAGCTCGTAGATCTCGGGGGGAGGCAGCCGCCAGTCGTCCGCCGCGTTCCCGGACGCCGGCCGAGCCTCCGCCGGGGCGAGCGGCGCCAGCAGCAGGAGGGCCGCCTGCAGCGCCATCAGCAGCGCGCTGGCCGTGGGCGCCGCGCGGCTCGCGGCGCCGGGAAGGACGAGCGCCAGGGCTAACACGCCAACCCACAGGCCGGCCTCGACCGGTCCCCGCCGGATGTGCGATGCCAGGTCGAGACCGCCGCCGTCCAGCACCCCGTAGTCGGCGACGAGCAGGTTGCCCTGCGCCCATAGCAGCACGCCTGCCGCGCAGAGACCCGCCACGTAGCGCCGGAACGCGCGCGGCGGCAGCACGAGCCCTACCGTGGCGAGGAGTGCCGAGGCGAGCGCGAGCAACGCGATCCAGCGCGGCGCCAAGCTCCAGAACGGCAGCAGGAACTGGCTGCGATTCGTCGCGTGCACCGTCCAGGGCCCGAAGAGGAACACCTGGGCGGGCCCGAGCAGCGCCGGGAACGCTACGGTGCGCAGGCGCGCTCCCGCCTCCCGCACGGTCAGCGCAGAGACTCCCCGCCCCGCCGTCCCGCCGAGCAGCAGCACGGCGCCGCCAGCCCAGACGAGCGGTACCAGCGTCGCCAGCAGCGCCGACCCGGCTGACATCCAGTAGCCGGCGGCGCCTGGGTCGGAAGGGAACAGCCGGCCGCGGAGGGGCCGCGGCTCGCCGCCGGCCGGCGCCCACTGCACGTGGAGGCTCCTCCCGCCCCCTCGCTGCCAGTGGTCGATCTCCAGCGTGTGGGGACCGGCCTCGAGCGCGACGGAGCGGGTCACGGTGTGCATGCCGACCGCAGGATGGCGCTCGTGCACGATCTCGCCATCGATCCGCA
Source organism: Vicinamibacterales bacterium (assembly GCA_965222905.1). Taxonomy (GTDB): domain Bacteria; phylum Acidobacteriota; class Vicinamibacteria; order Vicinamibacterales; family UBA8438; genus WTFV01. The sequence goes on from OZ244976.1 coordinate 4,433,143, forward strand.
CGACGACACCGTCGTCGGCTCCGGCCCACAGAGCGATCCGTTCCGCGCGGGGGGAGAACCACACGCCGCGCCAGCGGACGAAGTAGTGACGGGTCGGCCGCCGGAGCTCGTCGAGAAAGGCCAGATCGACGTCCGCCGCCCGTTCCTCGGCGGCGGGGATCCTGGCAATGTCGAGTCGGAGCGGGTTGGCCGCCGGAGCCAAGGGATAGTGGAAGCTGCGCGTCAGTCCGCCGGCCGGAGCCAGGCCTCGCACGAGGAGCCAGACGAGCGTCAGCAGTACGCCCGCCAGGATGTAGTGCGACGTGACACCGGACGCTCCCGGAAGCGGGACCCGGACTCGCCACAGGGCGTGCATGCCGCGAATCCTACGCCAAAGCCCGGGACGGACCAAGCCGTCGTGCCGGCCTTGAGTCGGCAAGCGCAGCGCTGCACGGCATCAGTCCCCACGCCCCCGGCAGCGTGGACCGAGGCCCGCCCCCGGCGCGCCCGCGGCACGATCCGTCAGCGCTCGTCCTCGCCCGAATCGAGCACGGCGTCGACGAGTTCGGCGGCCCCGCGCAGGATGGCGAGGCAGGCCGTGAGCCCCAGCGAATCGATCCCCGTCACCTGCACGAGCGGACCGGCTAATCGCTACCGATGTCGGCGGGGGCGCCGCGGTCACGAATCCCGGTGCCGCCCGGGTGCAGGTCGTCGCGCCGGAGCGCCGGGACGAGGGTCCGGGCCGCAGCGAGGAAACGTCTCGAGCGGCAGGCGGTTCGACTCGTAGTCGTCCTTCGCCGCCTGGCAGCGAGCGGTCGGCCCGAGGGTCACGGTGCGCGAGCGAGCGGCCACGGCCTCGGCGTGCATTTCACGCCTGTACGTGGACGAGGTATCGGCGCGGCTCGGCGGAGAGCGCTACACCTCGACGATGCCCGTCACCCGTTGGTCATTCAGGCAGCGCAAACACGAACAGGTTGTTCCCCGCGCTCGGCCGCAGGTCCGGCGTCAACCCCGAGATCCGCGTGCTCGTGCTGGCGACGATGTACTGGCGACCGTCGACCGCGTAGGTGATCGGAAAGCCGCTGACCGGCGATCCCAGGTTGATCTCCCACAGCACCGCGCCCGACTCCTGATCGAACGCCCGGAACCGCCCGTTCCCGTCGCCGCCGAAGACGAGCCCGCCGCCGGTCGCGACCAGCGAGTACGTCGCGGCTCGCTGCTCGTGCAGCCAGGCCGTCTCTCCGGTTTCCGCGGAAACCGCCCGTACCGTACCGAGGTCGTCCGTGCCCGGCGTCAGTTGAAACCGGGCGGCCAGCCGGTAGATTGCCAGCCCGCCCTCCATGGTCGACAGCACCCGCGCGCAGGTGTTCTGCAGCGGGAAGTACAGGGTGTTGGTCAACGGGCTGTAGGCGCCGGCCGGCCAGTTCTTGCCGCCGCTCCAGGAAGGACATGACAGCACCTCCTGGCCCAGGGCGGTGAACACCAGCTCGGCGTTTTCCGTCACGGCGCCGGTGGCGCCGTCGATGTCGCTGATGACGTTCTGCGCGACGGTCGGCGTCGCCCAGAGGAACTCGCCGGTCTCGCGGTCGAGCGTGTACACCACGCCGGTCTTCCCTGGAATCCCGGTCACGACCCTGCGGACTTCGTTCGGCCGGAGCCGCGGGTTCATCCAGGACACCGCGTCCGCGTCCGGCGCGACCGCCGTGTCGACGAGGATGCGCTCGTAGGGGTGATCGAGATCCCAGTGGTCGTTCAGGTGCTGGTAGTACCAACGGATCTCCCCTGTATCGCCGTCGAGCGCGAGGGTCGAGTTGTGGTAGAGGTGCTTGTTGTCGACGCCGCCCAGCATGAACTTCGGCGCCGGCGACGTGACGGACGTGCCGACGTAGATCAGGTCGAGGTCGGGGTCGTAGCTCGGGACCATCCACGAGCCGACATGCATCCGTTCCTCGTACGGCACGCCGCCCCAGGTCTCGTCGCCCGGTTCGCCCGGCGCCGGCACGAGGCCCGTTCGCCACAGCTCCTCGCCGGTGGCGGCGTCGTGCGCGACGATGACGCACGAGACCGGCCCGGCTCGAGGACGGCAGCTCCGCCCGGAGACGACCCTGCCTCCGGCGATGATGGGACCGGAGGAATGCCGGGCCGGGTGCACCCGGTAGTCGAAAATCTGCGTCTCCCAGGCCAGCTCGCCGGTCACGGCGTCGAGGGCATAGACGTAGTCGTCGTTGCTGGTATCGATGATCGTCCTGCCGTAGATGGCGACGTTGCGGTTGTTGTCGGTAAGGCCGCCCATGATCTCGGGGACATCCTCCGGGATGTCCCGGCGGTACTCCCACAGCAGGTCGCCGGTGACGGCGTCGATCGCCTGCAGGTGGTCCTTCGGGTTCGGCATGAAGAGCACGCTGCCGTACGCGAGCGGCGTCCCCTCCTGGGCGCCCGCCGCCAGGGCCCGCGTCCATACCAGTTGCAGCTCGCCGACGTTGTCGCGATTCACCTGGTCGAGCGGGCTGTAGCCCCAGCCGTTCTGCGTGCGGCGCCACATCAGCCAGTCGCCCGGCGCCGGATCCTCGAGCATGGCGTCGGTGACGGGAACGAAACCGGCATCTTCATCGGACTGTGCCGCCGCCACGGCGAGCGACGTGAAGACGACGATGGCCGGCACTGCGACGGATAGACCGAAACGCCGTAGGAACATCGCACACTCCCAGGGACGTGACGTGCGCCAGCGAGGGCCTCCATCCGGGGGGAGCCTGATGAATCTGACGTCGGCATGACTCTCGCCGCTCTGCGCAGCCATGCTGTCACCGTCGGTGTTCTTGAAGGGAATCTCCACGTGCTCCACCTCTCCGTCCGGTTCAAAAAAACCCGTGTTTCCGGAATGCTCGCCCTGGGCTTCACCCGAGCCGAATCTCTACCGAGTGCCTGCCCCCGCTGTTTTCGTACTCCAGCAGTGTCGCGAGCGCCCGCTCCAAGAAGTGATTGTGCTGCACGTGTCCACACGGCAACGCGGAATGATCACGTGGTCGTCTATGGCTTGTGGGTCGTCGAAGACGTGCCGGCCCCTGCATTCCTGACAGCAAATCGTTACAGTCATGGCGCGGAGTATACGCCGCGGAGTCCCATGCGTGGGAACCAGCGGGGTCGAGCCCGAGCGGGATCAGCGGCAGTTGAACCGGTCCGGCCGCGCGCGCCATCCGCCGCCGAGCCGCGGCGCAGATGACCAACTCGCCGGCGACGTCTTCCCTCCCGCAGCGCGCGCCGCTCCTCGAAGTGCAGCCGCATCCGACACGCCGCGCGGATCCACTCGACCAGCGGCCCGAATCGCCGATCCGCCGCCTCACTCGCGGCGCCGCTGGTGGATTCCCGTCGTGTCCCGCTCCGGCGAAGGGAAGCCGATCGCCCGGTCGATGGGCGGGCAGGGCGTGACGACAGCCGGGAAGGACGATGCCTGCGCTTGGTGGCCGGGCCGAATCTCCCCGGGCCGGGTCCACCTGCCGCGCGAGATTGCCCGGTCGGAGATTGGCGAGCTTTGCGCCGCGGAAGCGTTGACCATCGACCGCGGAAAGCTCCGATGGAAAGCCAATCGAAGGGCGACCGAATCACCTGTGGGACGCGGCAGGCCTCGCCGTCCACGCTCGCCACTTCCGCCCGCTCACGGCGCGGCGACGCCGGCTCCGGCTGGTCGCCGTCTAGCGAGTCTAGGAGTCTGCGCCGCAGAAAAAACGATGCGACAATCGTAGGCCAGACCGACGACGGAAGGACTTGATGTCGACGACTTTTCGCCCCTACGCACCGGACCAATCGCTGCTGTTGCCTCCCGACGTGCGGGAGTGGCTGCCCGAGGGCCACTTGGCGCACCACATCAGCGATCTGGTGGACGATCTGGATCTGACCGCGTTTTACGCGCCGTACGAGGGAGACGGCCGCCGCAACGCGCCGTATGAGCCCCGGATGATGGTGAAGGTTCTGCTCTACGCGTACGCGACCGGGGTGTTCTCGTCGCGCCGGGTGGCGCGGAGGCTGGAAGAGGACGTGGCGTTCCGGGTGCTGGCGGCGGGAAACTTTCCGCAACACCGGACGCTGTGCGAGTTTCGGCGTCGGCACCTGGAGGATTTCCAGGCGCTGTTCGTGGAGGTGGTCCGTCTGGCGCAGGAGTTGGGTCTGGCGCGCTTGGGGAAGCTGTCGATCGACGGGACGAAGGTGCGTGCGAACGCGAGCAAGCGCAAGGCGATGAGCTACGACCGGATGCAGGAAGAGGAACAGCGCCTGGAAAGCGAGATCGAGGCGCTGTTGCGCAAGGCGGACGCGGTTGACGAGGCCGAGGACGCGCGCTTGGGCGCGGAGGTTCGGGGCGATGATCTGCCGGCGGAGTTGCACCGGCGGGAAGCGCGTTTGGCAGCGATTCGGGCGGCGAAGGCGCGTCTGGAAGCAAAGCAACGGGCGGCAGACGACGCGCGGGGTCGGCAGCCGGGTCAGGACCGGAACCCGAAGGGCGGTCGGCCGTACAAGCGGGCGTATGGCGAGCCGGACGAGAAGGCGCAGAGCAACTTCACGGACCCTGAGAGCTCGATCATGAAGACGAGCAGTGAGGGGTTCCAGCAGTGCTACAACGCGCAGGCGGCGGTGGACGCGGAGCACCAGTTGGTGGTGGCGACGGATCTGACGGCGAACGCGAGCGACCAGGGTGAGTTGCCGGTGTTGCTCGACGCGGTGAAGGAAACGTTCGACGCGCAGCCGGAGACGGTGCTGGCCGATGCGGGGTACTGCAACGAGCGGGACCTGAAGGACCTGGAAAAGCGGGGCGTTGACGGGTATGTGGCGCCGGGCCGGGAGGGCAAGCAGGCGGCTACCCGCGATCTGGAGGCCCATCCGGCGACGGGTCGCATGATGGAGAAGCTGGCGACGCCGGCGGGCCGGACGGCGTATGCGGAGCGCAAGTGGTTGTCGGAGGCTCCCTACGGTTGGATCAAGCACGCGCTGGGCTTCCGGCGCTTCAGTTTGCGTGGACTGGCGAAGGTGCGCTGCGAGTGGGACCTGGTGTGCCTGGCGTTGAACGTCAAGCGCCTGCACGTGCTGATGGCGGCGTAGGATGCGGGGAATGCGGCTCGCCACGGCGGCAAATCGACGCGCACCGCGGTCTCTGGCGGCCCGTGCGGCCCGCGAGGACCAAATTTTGCTCTCTGTTCGCCAACCACCGAAAATCCACCCCGCCCGGCCGACCGGCGAAGCCGCCCCGACACGGAGCTCAGGGCGTGGGCTGGCGACCCGTTTCGTGCCGCAAGCGTCCTGCGGCGCAGACTCCTAGCGGGCGTTGACCGCGCGGCTCAGTTCGTCGACGCGGCCGGTAAGGTGGTCGACGCGGCCGGTAAGGTGGTCGACGCGGCCGGTAAGCCGGAGGATCTGCCACGAGTTGAACAGCGTTCCGGCCGCGGCGATCAGGGCGCCGACACCGGCGATCACGTCGAAGGCCTCCATGAGCCAATGTTAGACAATCCGTCCGGTCACCCGCAACCGCGAACGGCCAAAGAGAGGGGCGACATTTTGCGCTCATGGAAGCCGCAACAGCGAGCACCAGGCAACGCGCCGCCGATCATCTCTCCCGCCACGTTGTGCTCAACGTGGCCGTGAGCCTGCGCCCACGACAGCACCCCGCGAAATCCACCCGCGCAGTCTGCGCGCTGTCGCCGCCTTGTCGGTCCAGATTGGCGTAAGCACCTTCAACACGTCGGCCCGCCCGATCTGGTCGAGAGCAGGACTGGTGAAAACGACACGTCGCGGAACGTCACGGAACGTTGTAGCGTTCCGGAAGCGCGAACACGAAAAGGTTGTTGCCGGCGCTCGGCCGGAGCTCCGGTGTCAACCGGCTGAACATCGATGCGGTGCTCGCCGTGCCGGTGCCGACGGCGATGTACTGCCTGCCGTCGACTGCGTAGCTGATCGGGAAGCTGGTCACCGCCGAGCCGAGGTTGATCTCCCAGAGGACCTCGCCGGTCTCCTGATCCCACGCCTTGAAGCGGCCGTTGACGTCGCCCCCGAAGACCAGCCCGCCGCCGGTGGTGACGAGAGACATCGTGGCCGATCGCTGTTCGTGCAGCCAGACCGTCTCGCCCGTTTCGGCCGAGATGGCGTGGACGGTGCCCACCTGGTCCGTGCCCGGCGCGATCTGGTTGCGGACGGCGAGCGCATAGTGCGAGGTGCCGGCCGCGGTGGTCGCCAGCATCCGCGCGCAGGCATTGCGCAACGGCATGTACATGGTGTTGGTGAGCGGGCTGTAGGCACCGGCCTCCCAGTCCTTGCCGCCGTTCCAGGTGGGGCAGGCCAGCACCTCCTGTCCCAGCGCGCTGAAGACGAGCTCGGCGTTCTCGGTGACCGCGCCGGTGGCGCCGTCGATGTCGCTGATAACGTTCTGCGTGACGGTGGACCGGGCCCAGAGGAACTCGCCGGTCTCCCGGTCGAGCGTGTAGACCACGCCGGTCTTGCCGGGCACCCCGGTCACGACCCGGCGGACCTCGCCGGGCTGGATGCGCGGGTTGATCCAGGTCACCTCGCCGGCGTCCGGCGCGACCGCGGTGTCGACCAGCAGCCGCTCGAAGGGATGGTCGAGGTCCCAACTGTCGTTCAGGTGCTGGTAGTACCAGGCGATCTCGCCGGTGTCGGCGTCGAGGGCCAGGGTGGAGTTGTGGTAGAGGTGCTTGTTGTCCACCCCGCCGAGCATGAACTTGGGCGCCGGCGAGGTGACCGACGTCCCGACGTAGACCAGGTTCAGCTCGGGATCGAAGCTCGGCACCATCCACGATCCGACGTGCGCCCGCTCCTCGTACGGCACGCCGCCCCACGACTCGTCGCCCGGCTCGCCGGGGGCCGGGATGAGGCGGCGGCGCCAGATCTCCTCGCCGGTCTCCGCATCGTGGGCCATGATGACGCACGCCTCGGGGCCGCGCAGCGGACGGCAGCTCCGGCCGGAGATCACCTTGCCGTCGGCGACGATGGGACCGGCCGAGTGGCGGGCGGGGTTCTGCGTGTAGTCGAAGAGCTGCGTCTCCCACACCAGCTCGCCGGTGGTCGCGTTCAGCGCGAAGGCATAATCGTCGTTGGCGGTGTCGATGATCATGTCGCCGTAGATCGCGATGTTGCGGTTGACGCTGATCAGCCCGCCCAGGTAGTCGTTGGCGTCGTCCGGGATGTCGCGGCGGTACTCCCACCGCAGGTCGCCGGTGACCGCGTCGATGGCCTGGATCATGTCGTTCGGGTTCGGCATGAACAGCGTCCCGCCGTAGGCGATCGGCGTGCCCTGCTGCGCGCCCTGCGCGAGGGCCCGGGTCCAGACCATCCGCAGATCGCCGACGTTGTCGCGGTCGATCTGTTCCAGCGGGCTGTAGCCCCAGCCGTCCAGCGTCCGGCGCCACATCAGCCAGTCGCCGTCCGCCGGGTTCTGGAGCATGGCGTCGGTGACCGGAACGAATTCGGTGTCCGTCGAGCTCTGAGCCGTCACGGGACCAGTGGTCGCCAACAGGAGCGTGGCGGTCAGCAGGGAAGCGCATCGGCCGACTGGAAACGAATGGTGCATGTCGAAACTCCTTCGTTGCGCACGGTACCACACGAGCCGCGCGCCCGATCCGCCGGCGACCGGGCTATGCTTGACTCGCTGCCGGTCAGGCGCCGCCGGCGAGCGGTCGCCGCGCCGCCGGCCGGCGCCCATCGGGAGGGAACCATGAGGTTTTCCGCGACCGGGTTGTGGTCGGCATCGCTCGTCGCGCTCGCCCTGACGCAGACGCCGGCGGCAGGCGGGACGCAGGAGCCCTCGCTGGCTACCGTGCTGACGCAGGCGACGGACTACGTCGACCGACTCCACCGGGAGCTCACCGGCGTGGTGATGGAAGAACGGTACGAGCAGCGCGCGCGGGAGCCGTCCTCGAACGACAGGCAGATGAGGCGACTTCCGGGCATCCACCTCGGCCCGGTGCGCGAGCGTCGCGTGACGCTTCTTTCGGACTACCTCCTCGTGCAGCCGCAGGGATCCGAAAGTCATTACGGGTTCCGGGACGTCTTCGCAGTCAACGGCCGAGCGGTCCGCGACCGCCAGGAACGCCTGACGGAGCTGTTTCTCAACCGCTCCGCATCGGTGGACCGGCGGATTGATGGAATCGTGGCTGACAGCGCCCGGCACAACATCGGCGATATCGACCGCAACATCAACACGCCCACCATGGCGTTGCTCTTTCTCAGCACCGAGTACAAGCACAGATTCGAGTTCCGGCGCGGAACCGACACGACGACCAGCCTGCGAATCGATGAACCCGCACGCGGCTTCGGCCTGTGGGTCGTCGACTACGAGGAGACGGGACCGACCGCGGTGATTCGCGGGCGGGACGATCAGCGCCTGCCTGTCCGGGGGCGCTACTGGATTGAACCGGCGACCGGCCGCGTGTTCCTCAGCGAGCTCGTCCTGGACGCCGACAGCATCGAGGCTCTCGTCACCGTCCGCTACGAGGCGAACGACACTCTCGGGCACTTCGTACCGGTCGAGATGCGTGAGCGCTACCGCAATCTTCTGTCAGGGTCCCGCGTCGAGGGCACGGCCACGTATACGCGAATTCGCCGTTTTCAGGTGCTCGTCGAGGAGTCTGCGCCGTTCCGCAACTGAGTCCGTCGCGCGGCGGCGCGCGGCGCGGCTGGTGGCTGCGCCCGTCTCGAGCGCGGCTGGTGGGCTGGCGTTCGATGCTGGCTCGCTTCGCCCGACGGCGGTATAGTCGTCTGGAGCCCATGAGCCGACGTTGGACCGGGGCGAGCATCGTCTCCTGCGAGGTGCGCCGGCGGCCGCGCCTGATGTTGGCGGTGCGCATGGCGCCGGCGGCGATCGCGGCCTTGACGTTGGCCCTCGGGTCGGCACTCCCCGGTCGGGCCCAGGAGCCGTCGCTGCCGCAGGTGCTCGCCCGCGCCACGGAGCACGTCGAGGAGCTTCATGCGCAGCTCTCCGGCGTGGTGATGGAGGAGCGGTACCAGCAGCGGGCGTCGGTGCCGAGTTTCGGACGGTTCGGGACCGACTCCTACGAGCGCGTCACCCTGCGTTCGGACTACCTCCTCGTGCGGCCGGAGGGCTCGGAGCGGTACTTCGGCTTCCGGGACGTCTTCGAGGCCAACGGCAGCCGGGTGCGCGACCGCGACGAGCGGCTGACGCAGCTCTTTCTCGACGGCACGTCGACGCTGGACCGGCGGGTGCAGGGCATCCTGACCGACAGTGCGCGCTACAACGTCGGCGACATCCAGCGCAACACCAACACGCCGACCCTGGCGCTGCTCTTCCTGCGCCAGTCGTACAAGCCGCGGTTCGAGTTCGAGCGCGTCTCGGACCGCTCGCCGAGCCTGGGCGTCGACGAGCCGGATCGGCGCACCGGCGTCTGGGTAATCGCTTACCGGGAAACGTGGCCGACGAGCGTGATCCGGCGGCGTCGCGGCGGAAACCTGCCGGCGCGGGGCCGCTACTGGGTCGAGCCGGATACCGGTCGCGTGCTGGTCACCGAGCTCGTTCTCGAGGACGATGAACTCGACTCGCTCGTCACCGTCCGTTACCAGCAGCCGGAAGAGCTGGAGCACCTCGCGCCGGTCGAGATGCGGGAGCGCTACAACAACCAGCAGAGCGGCTCGCGCGTCGAAGGCACCGCCACCTACAGCCGCTTTCGTCGCTTCCGGGTAGTCGTGGAGGAGTCGGCGCCTTTTCGCAATTGACCCGCCGCTACGAAGAACCAGCGCGAGGTGAGGCGCTCGAACATGAGAAGCACATCCTCGGTCGTGACTCCGGCGGTCGGCGCGGCACTGGCGCTGGTCCTGGCATCGCCGTCGCCAGGCGCGGCGCAGGAGGCGTCTCTCTGGAGCGTGCTCGTCCGCGCGACCCACTACGCCGAAGAGTTCCAGACGCAGCTCGCGGGCGTGGTGATGGAGGAACGCTACCAACAGCGTGCGTCCGTGCCGCCCGCGGTCCGCGGGATCGCGGGCGACGCCGTCGTACGGGTCACGCTGCGGTCGGACTACCTGCTCGTGCGTCCGGAGGGATCGCACCGGCACTTCGGGTTCCGCGACGTCTTCGAAGTCAACGGCAGCCGGGTGCGCGACCGCGACGAACGGCTGACCAGACTCTTTCTCGACGCCGGGTCGTCGCTGGACAGGCGGGTGCAGGGGATCCTGGCGGACAGCGCGCGATACAACGTCGGCGACATCCGGCGCACCACGAACACGCCGACCCTGGCGCTGCTCTTTCTGCGACAGTCGTACAAGCGAGGGTTCGAGTTCGAACGTGTCGCCGACCGGGCGCCGGCCCTGGGCATCGAACAGCCGGAGAGCGCTGGCGTATGGGTCGTTTCGTACCGGGAGACATCGCCGACCACCGTGGTCCGCGGGGGCGACGGCAGGAATGTGCCCGCGCGAGGGGCCTTCTGGATCGAGCCGGCGACGGGGCGCGTGCTGGCCAGCGAGCTGATCCTGGAAGACTACGCCGTCGAGTCGCTCGTCACCGTCCTCTACGGCATGCCCGAGGAACTGGGGCACCTGGTGCCGGTGGAGATGCGGGAGACCTACCACAACCTGCGGAGCGGCTCGGAGGTCGAGGGCACGGCCACTTACAGTCACTTTCGCCGCTTCCAGGTGGTTGTCGACGAGTCCGAGCCGTTTCGCGACTGACCGCCCCCGCGCGTTTCCAATCCCGCCTTGTTTCCCGTGCCGCGTCAGGCTGCGGGCGGCGAGGCCGCATGCTACCCTGCGGGCGGCATGCGACTCGCTGAAGGAGAAAACGGATGACGAAGGCGAAGGGAGTGTTGCTGCTGGCGGCGCCGGCGATGGTGCTTGCCGGCCTGACCGGTCTCCCGGGGGCGGCGTACGCGCAGGCCGACGGCGGGCTGCCTGCGATCGAGTCCCATACGGCCGGCTTCGAGCGGTTCGACGGTTTCTTTCCGCTGTACTGGGACGACGACGCCGGGACCCTGTGGCTGGAGATCGGCCACCTGGGCGACGAGGTGCTGTATGTCAACGCGCTGGCCGCCGGCGTGGGTTCGAACGACATCGGTCTCGATCGCGGCCAGCTCGGCGGATCGCGCATCGTGCGGTTCGAGCGCGTGGGCCGGAAGGTCCTGATGGTGCAGCCGAACTATCGCTACCGCGCAACCACGTCGAATCCCGCCGAGCGCCGGGCGGTGGAGGACGCCTTCGCCACCTCGGTCCTGTTCGGGTTCACGGTTGCCGCGCGCACGGACGACCGTTTCCTCGTCGACGCCACGCCGTTTCTGCTGCGCGACGTCCACGGGGTCGCCGACCGGCTGCCGGGCGCGTACCGGCTCGACGGCCAGCGCAGCGCCGTTCATCTCCCACGGACGAAGGCGTTTCCGGAGAACACCGAGATGGAGGCGAGACTGACGTTCGCGCGCGAGCGTCGCGGAGACGGACCCGGCTTCGGGCGCGGCTCCATCGAGGCGGTCGCCCCGAGCGCGGACGCCGTCACCGTACGCCAGCACCAGTCGCTCGTGGCCCTGCCGGACGACGGCTACACGCCGCGGCCCTACGATCCGCGAGCCGGTTACGGCGCCGTGTCCTACGTCGACTACGCCACGCCGCTCGGCCAGCCCATGACCCGCCGCTACCTGCGCCGGCACCGCCTGGAGAAGCGCGACCCGAGCGCGGAGGTCAGCGAGGCGATAGAGCCGATCGTCTACCACTTGGACCGGGGCACCCCGGAGCCGGTCCGCTCGGCGCTGCTGGACGGTGCGCGCTGGTGGAATCAGGCGTTCGAGGCGGCCGGGTACCGGGACGCGTTCCGCGTGGAGCTGATGCCGGAGGGGGCCGATCCGCTCGACGTGCGCTACAACGTCATCCAGTGGGTGCACCGCTCGACACGGGGCTGGAGCTACGGCAGCTCCGTGACCGATCCACGCACCGGCGAGATCATCAAGGGGCACGTCACGCTCGGCTCGCTCCGCGTCCGGCAGGACTACCTGATCGCCGAGGGGCTGCTCTCGCCCTATCTGACCGGCCACGAGGAGCCGCCCGAGCTGGCCGAGCTGGCGCTGGCACGGATCCGCCAGTTGTCGGCCCACGAGGTCGGGCACACGCTGGGGCTGGGGCACAACTACTACGCGAGCCGCCAGGGGCGGATCTCGGTCATGGACTACCCGCACCCGCTCGTGACGCTGGGGCCGGACGCGCAGATCGACCTGTCCGACGCCTACGACGTCGGCATCGGCGAGTGGGACCAAGTGGCGATCGCGTACGGCTACCAGGACTATCCGGCGGGCACGGATGCGGCTCCCGCGCTGGAGAGTCTGCTCGACGAGGCGTGGGAGGAGGACGTGCGGTACCTGACCAACCAGGACGCCGCCGCGCACCCGCGCGTCCATCAGTGGGCGAACGGGACCGATCCGGCGCGGGAGCTGGAGCGCATGCTGCGGGTGCGCCGTGTAGCTCTCGACCGCTTCGGCGAGAGCGCGATTCCCGCCGGGCGGCCGCTGGCCACGCTGGAGGAGGCGCTCGTGCCTCTCTATCTGCACCACCGCTACCAGATAGACGCCGCGGCCTCCGCTCTCGGCGGGGTGGACTACGTCTACGCGATGCGGGGCGACGGCCGCGTGCCGGTGACCCCAGTGCCCGGGGACCGGCAGCGCGCGGCGCTGGCGGCGTTGCTGCGCACGCTCGAGCCGGCGGAGCTGACGCTGCCCCGGAGCGTGCTGCAACGGATACCGCCCCGGCCGCCGGGGCATGGGCTGCACCGGGAGCTGTTCCCGCGCCGGACCGGGCCGGTGTTCGACGCGCTGACTCCGGCCATCGTCGCGGCGGATCTGACGGTGTCGCAGATCCTGACTCCCACGCGCGCCGCGCGCCTGGTCGGGCAGGCGATTCTCGACGAGACGCTCCCCGATCTGGGCGAGGTGATCGGCACGCTGATCGACGCCGTGTTCGATGCCGCCGCCGGCACGACCTACGAGTTCGCGGTTCGGCGGGCCGTGCAACGGGTCGTCGTCGAAAGGCTGATGGGGCTCGCCGATCGGGCCCCGATGGTCGAGGTGCGTGCGCACGCGCGGAGCGCACTCGAAGCCGTCGTGGGACGCGCCCGGCTGGAGCCGCGGGCGGAAGCGGTATATGGCCGGGTCCTGGCGGGCGATATCGAGCGGTTTCTCGCCAGGCCCGGCAGTGCGGTACCGATCCCGGTGGGTCCGGCGCCCGTCGCGCCGCCGGGCAGCCCGATCGGCGATCCGCCGTTCCACTGGCTGGGGTCGCGTCCGGAGCTCTGCGCATGGGAGCGGCAGCCCGGATTCTGACGGTCGAGCGTTCATTCCCATTTGATATACTTGAGCCGTCTCCGCTTCCGAACCCCCCACCAGGAAGGGCAGGGGCTCCGTGAGTCATCTCGTGACCGAGGTCTACGAAGCATTTCGCGCGGCGGGTGTCGACGAATCTGCCTCCAAAGCGGCGGCGAGCGCGATCCCGCTCGCGCACGACATCGCCACTCGAGCCGACATCGAACGTGTGCGCAGCGAGATAGGCGAGTTCAAGGCCGACATCTATCGCGCGCTGTGGCTTCAGGGCATCGGCATCGTCACGCTGACCGTAGCCCTGCTCCGGGTTCTTCCGTAGTTGCACCATATCTCCCGTAGCTGCACTGTCGACCGAATTCGGGTAGTGTGGTAGTTTGACTTTCCCCGCGCGGCCGTCACTGCGATTCGGCCATCAGCCCGTGGGCAAGGCGTCGGGCAGTCGCTAGAGACAGTAAGGCAAGGGGGACTGGCGGGCTGCCCCACAGGCGCAACTCTACCTGTTCGGTCTTCGTGCGTCTGGTGATCGACGGCATCTCGCTAGAGCCCTTCCCATCGGTCGGGTGTTCCGCAGCCGCCAGCAGCAGATGGGCGATGCAACGCGCGGCAGCGGCGCGCGGTATGTTGTAGCGGTCGCCTTCGGAGCGTTTCCTGGACACAAAACGCAGTTCGATGGTCTCGTTCGTGCGCCGAACGGTGATGCTCTTCCACGTCGGCTCTTCCGGGCATTCGATCTCTACCATTGGTGTTTCCTCGCTGGGGTCGTCGGTCTGCGGGTGCGCTCTCGGCAGCCACTCGGGATCATCAGCCGCGGGCCGCCCCATCGCCCTCCTGCACTCAGTCGCTGATCGTGAAGATCCCTCGCCTCTGCGAGAAGCTCACGTCGAACCGGTCGAAGAAGCCGACCTGACCCAGCAGCCCGATGCCCAGATCCTGAACGAAGCCGACGCGCGTCTTGAAGACCATCGAGTTGCCCTGTCCGGGCGGCAGAAGGATCTCGATGCACACGTTCGCGTAGTAGATGTCCTTCTTCCCGCCCACGCCCACCGTCTCGCCCTTCGGCATGCTCGCGATGTCCAGGCCGATGCGCCCGGCGATGGGCAAAGGGAAGACGCAGTCGTCGGCGCCTGTGTCGAGGCACGCGGTACAGCTCACGAACGGCGCTCCGGACGCCGTCGACACACGCGCCGTTAGCCATGGGCGCAGGACGGTGCGCCCATGCGGGTGGGTCGCGCTGGGCGGGAACTCGTACCTGCCGTAGTCGAAGCTGAACGACGGCATCACAGGATCAATGTCGCTGTCTCGGGCACCCGCATGACGATGGGCTCGGTCTCCCCCTTGGCCTCCGACTTGCTCATGACATCGTCCAAGGTGTCCCCGTGCGCGACCAGGTGGTCTCGGGTTGACGCTATCGCGACCCACTGCCCGCGCGGGACGCCTTCGGTGAGCTTCTGGGTGTCGAGCGCCGGGATCACGTTCTCCATGATGTCGTCCCTCTAGCCCGTCTGCATGGGCATGAACCGAGTGTATATCGCCTTATGCCTTACAGGCCACGGCGCGGCTTCCGCGGCCGGTACTTCGCGCCCTTCGCCGGTCCCGGCTTCCGCGGTTCCGGAGCCCGCGCGTCCACCAGCCCCACGATCCACGTCGAGTCCCGCAGCGTCTCCGTCACGCCGGCCGCCATCGCTGGGCTCATCCGCAGCGTCTTGTGCACGCGGCAGAAGTTGTAGAACACGTAGTGCAAGGCGACGTGCGCCGCGTGGTTCGTCGCCTTCTTCGAGAACGCGTTGGTGAGCCGGGTGTAGCGCCGGTTCGCCATCCGCAGCGTGAGATTCTGACGCTCGATGTAGCTGGTCGCGATGTGCTTCGGGTCCGGGGCGCCGGTCACACGCTGGACCCGCGTCCCGTGACACGTCGGCGGGCTGTAGCGGGCTGCTGTCGTCTGTTCGTCCGTGTCCTTCGACTTGCCGTAGAGCTTGATCAACTGCGCGAAGTCGACGTCTGCGCCGAACACGTCCTCGACAGCCGGCACGTAGGACGCGAGCCCGTCGGTGGTCATCTGCACCCGGTTCACCAGCCGCTCGGCTAGATCCACCATCAAGCCGTAGGCCGTCCCGAGATCCCGCGGCCCGATGGCCCACGAGATCACCAGCTTGTGGTCGGCGTCCATCGCGAGCCAAGTCCACGTGTCGCCGGCTTCCGGCGGCGCAGCCTTCGCGTGCTTGACGTTCGCAGCCTTCGCGTACGTGAACGACCAGGTCTCGTCGGCCTGCACCCGGCGGGTCTTCTGCAGGTTGCGGACGTGCTCATCGTGGTACGCGGCGCACGCCTCGCCCGCGGCGACCAGCAGCTTGGTGATCGTCTTGATGCTAACGCCGGTCACGCGCTCGACGGACCGCAGCGACATGCCCTCGACCAGCAAGTCGATCAGATGCGCGCGCTTGGCCGTGCTCAGTCGGTTCATGTCATAAGTATACGGTAAGCAAGATGCGGAGTCAACTTACTGTCACCTAAGGACAGTGATCGATATAAAGTCTTCAACTTGATCGGGGTAACAGTTTGTAATTCCATTCCCCGTGAAACGCATCGGGGACCAGCGCGAGTGCGTCCATCTGTTCCTTGGTCACCGTAACGCCTGTGGGATATTCCCCGGCGTCGAGTTCGGCCCGGACCCGGAGCCCGGTGGCTGTCCGGACGTTCCCGATGCGGTCGACGATGGTCTCGTACGTCGTCAGCGGGGTGCCGCGCCAGTTCGCCGTGATGTGACAGAAGAGCCGGTGCTCGATCTTGTTCCACTTGCTGGTGCCGGGTGGAAAATGACTCACCTCGATGGTCAGTCCGGTCTCGTCGGCCAACTGTTGAAGCTCATGCTTCCAGGCGCGCAACCGATACCCGTTGCTCCCGCCCGCATCGGCCGTGATGAACAGGGTCGTGGCCTCGGGGTAGGCGCCGCAACCCATCTGATGCCACCAGTGTCGAATCGACGCCACCGCGAACGCCGGTGTGTCGTGGTCCCAGCCCACGCTCACCCAGGCTTCGTTGCGCGCCATGTCGTAGACGCCGTACGGAATCGCCTTGCCCTCGGCGTCGGTCGGGAAATCATGCACCAGCACCGCCGGCGGCGTGCCCTTCGGCTGCCATTCCCGCCCGCCGTTCTTGAAGTTCCCGACCAGCTCCTTCTTCTTCGTGTCGACCGAGATCACCGGCTGGCCGGCGGTCAGATGCTCGTCCGCGGTCTGGTTGATGTGCTCGAACTGCGCGTTGCGGTCCGGATGCGTGGCGCCTTCCTGCCGTTTGCGCGGCGATTGCAGCCGGTAGCCCAGGCGGTGCAGCAGCCGGCCCACAGTGGTCGAACTCACCCGCCACCCCTGCTCGGTCAGCGCCGCCGCCAGCTTCGCGCGACTCTTGCACGTCCAGCGCAGCGGCGAGGTCGGGTCGCCGCGCGTGAGCGGATCCACCAGCGCTTGGAGCGCGGCCTGGATGCCGGGTTGATCCTGCTGGATGCGGGGCCGTCCGCCGCCAGGGCGTCGAATGCGGTCCGTCGGCGCCTCGTCGCGGGCAATCTCCCGGCGCCCCTTGCGAATCGTCTCCCGAGCCACACCGGTGGCCGACGAAACCACCGCGTCGCCGCCGTAGCCGATGGCGAGCGACTCGGCCGCCGCCCACCGGCGGCGACTGCGCTCGTCCAACACGGGCGCGACCACGGCATACTTCGCAACCAGGGTCGCTTCCAGCTCGATGTCTCGCTTCATACCTCCAGTATGACCAGCAACCCAGCAGATGGAAAACTAGTTTCGCGCAGTGTCCTAAGTCGATCGGTGATCAGCGCTGTCAGGACTTGATCTCTGCTGTCTGCGACGATGAACCGGATCGATGCGTCGCCGTGAGTCGCGGTCCCTGTGGTCGCAAAAGGCACGCCAGATGTCGAGACGTGGCAGAAGCTGCGCGCTTCCCCGAACCTGGCCCGGTACCAGAGAGGTCCCCTGGAGGTGGTGTAAGCGGCTCGGGCCTTCCCATCCTGCGGAAGTGGGCACTTCCGCGCCAGTCGCTCGTAGAGGGATTCGTCCGAGCTTGTAGGCAGGGGAATGAGCCGATCCCCGATCTTCACCATCCAGTATCCGCCGTCTCGATCCATATGGATGCCGCCTTCTGGCCACTCCGGGTGATGTCCGACACCGGAGAGGATGGGGGCGGGAATGATCTCCTTGCTCGGTTCCAGGATCTGTCTTCGGATCTGCCGGATGGCGGTCCCCTCCGCGTACCAGTAGCCGCAAGGGCCGAGCAGGGAGAATACAGACAGGTACGCAGCTTTCAGCCAGGGCATCCGCGCCGCCTTGCGCGTCGGCGCGTACCACCGGATGGTGATCTTGCCGGCCGTCATCGCCTTCATGAACTCGTCCTGTGGTACACGCGGCTTCTCCGGCATAGCCGCGACGATATCGCCGTTGGGTTGCACGGTCATTCGCACAGACTGCGGTTGCTCCGGCAGGGCGGAGAGCGTCAGTGTGACTTTTTCGCCGCCGCGCCGTTCCGCATGGATGGCGTCTGCAACTGCCTGCTCCACGCGTCCGGTGCGGCTGTTGCACGGCCTGCAGGTGAGACACATTGCGATGGCGCGGCCCAGTGACTTCGCGGGCACGTCCTCCAGACTGGCCACGCCTCGTTCGACGTCTTGTCGTGTGAACGGGGTCAGACAGATGGGACATCTGTCGTTCCCGCGCTCGAACAAGCGGATTCTCTGCTGCTTCAGCGTGCTGTGGTTTCTCATCGCCGACGCTCCTGCGTGTGGAATTGTACCCGCCCGATCCCGACTGGGTACGGCGCGCCACGCCGTGCTAGACTCGCAGCAGCGGACTCGGCCGCGACTTTCCGACCGCCAGCCGTCCGGCTGGCAGAGACCATGCGACCCAGCGTCAACCGACAACCGGGGGCATGTGTATCGAACGGGCTTTGAACTGATCAGAACGTGGGAGCGGCGGCGGGGGCTGGAACCCCCACCTGGTACGGCCGCTCGGTAGACGGTAGACTCACCCGTCAGTATCGCCTACCGGACCTGGAGCCGTCAACCCGCAAACGAGAATTCAAGCGGCCATTACGGGAGGGATCTGCCCAATGGTGGACCGAAAGCTCCTCGTGCGGACCGCGATCTTCGTGGTTGTGTACGTGATTCTGTTCGTGCTGTGAGACTGGGGTAGACTGGTCCCGCCACTCAGGATGCGCGTGGCCCGACATCGGGCCGCTCGCTGAATAGAAGACCTGCGCCAGCAGGGAACAAGCGGGAGCCCGCACGAACACGTGCGTCCTGAGTGGCATCCGGCCCGGTGACCAATTCCGGTCAGGGTCGGGGGAGGGTCGGGGGAGCCACACATGCACCGGATTCTGACTCTCGTCTTGACGGCTGCCCTGCTGCCGTCGCTCGTCGCCGCAGAAGGCGCACCCGGCCTGCTGGAGTCCGCTGAGGCTGCCGCTGTCCGGTTCGCGACCGAACAGAGCGACGACGAACCAGAACGCCACCGGTCGATGGCGCGCACGTGGGGCGGCGTTGGCCTGATCGTGGCTGGCTTGGTCGTCCCGGTCGGCGTCGAAAGGGGAATCGGCAGGTACAAGCGCACGGAATACCACCCTGGCGGCGTTCTGGTTGCCGCAGGTCTTGTCGGAGCTGGAGTCATGTTCGCAACGGTCTGGTCGGACGTGCCAGCGAACAGCATCGGCTTCGCCCCGTTACCGGGCGGCGGCCGGGTCGGCGCGTCGTTCGGATTCTGACTTTGCCGGCGACCATTCGTCACGAAGGGAGAGACCACATGACCACACGGATCCTCGTCACCGGAGCGGCGCTGCTCATCTTTGCCCTACCGAGCTACGCGCAAGAGCCGTCATACAGTCGCGCCGAGATCGAAGCGGCCATCAACATCGGCGTGAGGGATCGGATCGACCGGATCCAACACGCCTGCGACGCCAACATCGGCGGTTTCTGGAACAAGCTCAGCGAGGCGCTGACCGCTCAGCAAGCGTTCGGCCAGTACCACGGAATCCGCCGGTTCCGGATTGCCGGTCAGCCGCCGATGGCCCGCGTGGCCGTGTACGCAGCCGACGCTCGGCGCCGGTACGAACCGACTCCGCAGGCTACCGATGACTATATCGTCGGCATGGCGGCGAACGACGTGTTCACGATCCGGATCTGGCCGCGGTCAGACGGCAGCATGATCACGGCGGCGCGCCTTGCTGACACCGGGGTCGAGCACATTGTCATCCGACCGCGCGGAGACAAGGATGGACGCTACACAGTCCAGCCGCTCACGCTCGACGTGGCTGGGTCGGAGACGGTCGGCAACCTGTTCGGCGCTACCGCAGAGCTTCAAGGCGTCGTGGCCACGTTCGCCAGCGCCGACGTGATCGAGATCGCCGAGGACAACGACGTGGAAGTGATCCTGGTCACGACCGGCGGCGAGTTCAAGTGCAACCTGGACGACACCCGGATCCTGCGCGGGTACAACCCGCTGGACGACTGACGACCTGCTCGGTGGTCGTCCGAGGGTATACTCCTCTGGGTGACCACCGAGTACTCCACGACGTTCGCTGTCAGCGACGTCACCCGGCTGTCGCTCACGTGCTGCAACTGCGGGCACGGCGTCACGATCCCTCTGACCGGCGAGTATCCGCACTCACTCGACTTCGATGAGAGATGACTGACCTCAACGTCGAGACTCTACTGCTGCATATCGCCGGGAAGAAGCTCGCCGATCAAGGCATAGTGCTGGGGAAACGCCAGCTAGATGTCCTACGCAGTGCTCTGCAAGGACGCGAAATCTCATCCGATACCGAGGTAGAGCTGCTCTTTACGGATGCCGATCTCTCGGTAATCGATAGGGAGTTACGGGACGCGCTGAAGAAGCTCCCGTCGATCGTCGATGACTACGCCCCTGACCTCGTTCGCGCGCTAGATCGTGGCTGGAAGGCGGAACAAAGGCGCCAGCGTCGAACACTCAGATCGTTCTCCAGGCAGCTACGAAATCGTTGGCGCGAGCCACTGCGCCAGCTAGAACAGTTTATCGTCGTGTGCACCGAGCTAGGTCAGACTGTGAACTCCCGTCTACGCAGCCGGCAGCCATGCCCCGAGCCCCATCTAGTCGAAGCTCAGACCAGACTGCATGCTAGCCCGGACTATTCATGGCGACCGTGACTTGGCCCCTGGGAGGCGGCACCGGAACCGGACTCGGTCACGGACAACGGGCAATGAGCAGTGGGCGGCCGCTGGAACGTCTCAACCGCGTGTGGCAGGGTGGTTGAGCGCCGAATGGACGTGATGACGGGTGCCGCCGGGGAGGACAGCGCACACTTCCCCCGTTGCGGGCGGTTGGCAGCCTCCGTCAGTCAGCGATGCGGCGCTCGCCGAGCGGCTATCCGGCGCGCGCCCCGAGCGCGAACGCGATATGCCGCCACGCCGCCAAGTCTGGTGTCGCGCGCGGCAGGCGCAGGACGATGCGACGCACCGAGCACACCACCTGGACGCCGAGCTTCAGCAGCCGGTCGCGCAGCCAAGGCACCTGCGCGCGGGCGCACGCGGTGTCGGCGGCGCGCAGCCGCAACTCCTGCATCAGCACGTAGGCCGCCGCCGTCAGCAGGACGCGCAACTGATTCGCCGAAAACGTCTGGCAACTCGTGCGGTCGATCTGTAGGGCCTTCAGTTCCTTGATCCGGTTCTCGGCGTCCCCGCGGGCGCAGTAGACCTTCTCGTAGAGGAAACGCGGCGTCTGCCGCATGTTGGTCACGACGAAGCGCGGATTGTCCCGTGGCTCGCGGTCTCGGTGGCGGACGACTTCGGCCTTGATCACCACCCGCCGCGCGTGGTTCCACGTGCCGGCCTGGTACTCGTTGGTCTCGGTGTAGACGTGCTCGGTCTGTTCGCTGCGCCACGTCCGCGCCCGCGCCACCAGCATGGCCGGCTCGGCGTACCGCTCCAACACCGCGTTCTTCGCCATCGCGATCACGTAATCGAGCCGCGGCTGCGCCTCCAGGAACGCGAAGACCGCCGGGCTGGCAAAGCCCCCGTCGAGCCGAACGAGAATGCGCGCCCGCGGAAACGCCCGGCGCAGCCGCGGCAGCAACCGCGACAACAGCCCGACCGTCCCCTCGGAGGCGACCGCCTTGCCGTGCCGCAACAGCGCCGCGCACAGATACTGCTCGGATTCGCGGTCGAAGGTCAGGAAGCCAAGCAGCGGCAGGTAGCACCAGTTGTCGTAGTAGCCGTTGAAGAGCGTGTACTGCTGCGCCCCGTGCGTCGGGTCGTCCGTCGGGTCCAGATCGATCGTGATGCACCGCGCCCGCCCGTCCAGACGGCGGCGATGCCGCGCGATGACCCGCGTGGCCAACTCGTCGGCCATGCGGTAGAGCGCGCAGCCGTTGACTGCGTTCTCGAACCGCGACAGCGTCGGCTGCGACGCCAGGCGCTCGCCCGAAACCGGGTCTCTGTCGAGCAGCAGCTTGTGGATGGGGTCGTCGGCGAGACGGTCGCCATCATTGCAGTCGGGATGGCCGCAGGCGATGCCAAAGATGCGCTGGCCGATCAGGTCCGCGAGCGAGTGCCGGGTCTTGTCCGGCGCCCGCTTGTCGAACAGACACCCGGCGAACGCCTTGACCAGGCCGTAGATGCGCTCGGCGGCCTTCAGCAGGATCGCCCCGCCGTCGGAACTGGCCTGCTCCTGGTTGAACCGGGCGAACAGCGGCTTGTCAAACAGATCCGGGAACAGAACAGTCTGTGTTACAGTGTCGGTCGTCACGCAAGGGCCTCCGTGGTGGCGCAAGTGGTTGTTAACACTGCACTTGTACCACACGGGGGCTCTTGTGTCTGTACCGGAATCGGAACACGCCACGAATTTTCCGGGCTAGGGCGTGCCAGACCGCTCGGGAGGTACTCACCCTTCTCTCCGCCGGCTTTGCCGAGGGTGCCATGGCGCGTTGGCGTGCACTCCACGAGACGGCGGTCGTCTCGATGTTCATCGGAAAGGATGAGGAGCTGGCAGAACGCTACTGCCTGCACAATGCAGTCGAGTCGCTGAGGATCGCACGACAATACAGGCAGCACACCGTTAAACTCAACCTCGATCCGTTAGCCGACGCGGAAGTCGTCGCGCTGGAGAAGAAGGTCGCTGGGCTGGAACAGCGATTCGGCGAGAACTATAAGGAGACCTACGGCTGGGCGTCTGGGCGATTGGGTAAGCGTGTGACTTTCGATAGAATCGAGGGGAACATAAGCCTGGACCATCTCAGGCCCTACTACAAGCTCGCCAGTCACAGCGTCCATGCCAACCCGAAGGGTGTGTTCTTCCGTCTAGGGCTCGACGACGATCACCAGTCCGACATGCTGCTGGCTGGACCTAGCAGTATCGGTCTCTCGCAACCGGGGCAGAATACTGCCATATCTCTCGGCCAGATCACTGCGAGTCTATCCACCTTGCGCCCTACCCTAGACAGTCTGGTGGTATCGAAAGCAATTCTCCTTCTAGGCAAGAGAACTATGCACAGTTTTGCGAGTGTCGAGACGGACTCCGAAGCTGAAATCACAGCAGATCGTGGGTGGCTCGGGTGGCTCGCGTGGACGGTACGGACCGGGGTGGACGGCCGCCGCACGCTGGCTTCTCGATGGCTGCAGGGCTGGTGGTTCCGGCGCTCGACATCGAGAAGCTGACCGAGTGGACCGGACCGGACTGGCTATTTCTTCCGAGACTCCCGAGCTGCCGCCGCTCCCGCGGCGATCTCGCTCCGGCGCTCCGGCGCCAGCTTCTCCGCCCGCGCCTTGCCGCCCTTGCTGGCCCGCGCCAGCATCATGCGCTGGCGTTCTCTGGTCGGTGCCGGCGGCGCGTATACTTCGGGAGTCTCGCCGAGTGAGATGCGGCACACCAAGGCCGCGCACTCGTTGTCGCCGTCCGGCCGCCACTGGCCGCTTGGTCCCTTCGGCATGATCACGACGGTACTTCGGTGATGGTGTGAGGGTCAAGGTGCGGGAAAGCCAAACTACCACACTACCCGAATTCGTGCCGACCGGCGTCGAACGCGGTACGATTGCCTGCACAGGCGAGTCGCCGCGCACGGCGGTGCCCAATGGCGGCAGCGAAGCTCGGAGAACGGGCGAGGAGCACGAATCATGAAGAGATCACACTTGGTGCACGTCGTTGCGGCGGTCGGGGCGGTCGCGGCGGTCGCTCTGACTTTCGGACATGCAGCCGTCGGTGCGGCGCCCGCGGCGGAGCAGCAGGCCGAAGTGCCCGCCCTCCCGTCCCCCGATCTGTACGCCGGCTCCCCGTACCTGCGCGAGCTGCGCAACTCCCTGGTCTACGGTGAAGTCTGGGAGCGCCCGTACCTGTCGAAACGTGATCGGAGCCTCATCACCATCGCCGTGCTCCAGGCGCTGGCCCGCGAGGAGCTGGCGATCCACATCCCGCGGGGACTCGACAACGGGCTGACGGCGGAGGAAATCTCCGAGATCATCCTGCACGTCACGTTCTACGCGGGGTGGCCGACCGGGGTGCAGGCGTCGCTGACGGCGGCCGAGGCTTTCGAGGCGCGGGGGGTGACCCTGGGCGAACTGCCGGAGGCGCCGGAGCTGCCGGAAGCGGTGACGACGCCGGGCGGACTGAGCGATGCCTACGCGGCGGTGCCGCGGCTCGGGGCGCTGCGGAACAGCCTGCTGTACGGCAACATCTGGGAGCGTCCGCTGCTGTCCAAGCGCGACCGGAGCCTCGTCACGGTCGCCGTCAACCAAGCGCTGTACGTCACCAACGAGCTCCGGCTGCACATCGATCGCGCCCTCGACCAGAACGGCGTCACCCCGCAGGAGCTGTCGGAGGTGGTCCTGCACGTGACGTTCTACGCCGGGTGGCCGGCGGCGGTGAACGCGGGGCGCCTGCTGACCGCGGCGCTGCGGGCGCGCGACGTGTCGTTCGCCGACCTGAAATAGTCGGTCGTGGCGGGGCCGTTCTCCGTTCGCGCCGGAGGGCGGCTCTGCGTTGCGGAGACTGCGCGCTCTTGCCGTGTTTCCTTCGGCTGGTTTGTCAGGAGGTGCAGCCAGAAGCATCGACGAGCCGCGGTGGCAGGTCATCGGTACGATCGGACACACTGTGTGGTCGGCCTTCATCACCTATCGCCATGAACGAATCCGCATCATCTCGGTCAGGCGGGCGCGGCCGGAAGAAGCAGCAAGGTACTTCGCCCGCTGAGCAGTTGAGCGCGGCTCGACTCGATGCGCTTCACGATGCCGGCGACGACTTGACACCGCACATGGACCTTGCCGGCTCCAGGCGGCCCGGCCGAGAGACCCGCCGCGTCAATGTCGACTTCCCGGTGGACTTGCTCGCCGAGATCGATCGGGAGGCTCGACGACTGGGAGTCACGCGGCAAGCATTGATCAAGCTGCGCCTTGCCGACACGCTTCCGTCGCGTCGCGGTGAGCAGCGGTGAGGGCCTGTCGGCCCGTCGGCGACGGCAGTCCCTGGCGTCGGCCCGTCGGCGGTGGCAGTCCCTGTCGAAAGGAGCGTGTCGGATGAGACGGAACGCAGGGATCCTGACCCGTGCACTCCTGGTCATCTGGCTCGCGGCGGTCCAGGTGGGCGCCCAGGAAGGCGCCACCGGTGGCGAGTGGCGCTCCTACGCCGCCGACGCGTGGGGCACGAAGTACGCGCCGCTCGACCAGATCGACGGTGACAACTTCGGCGACCTGGAGCTGGCCTGGGGTTGGCGCACGGCCGACGCCCATCTTCCGGTGCAGGATGAGCACGGCGTCTCCCTGGTTCCGTTCGAGACCGTCTTCGAGCGGCTGGAAGCAGCCAATCCGGACCTCTGGGTGACGCGGCCAGGCATCGCGCGCCTGTCGGCGACGCCGCTGATGGTGGACGGCGTGCTGTACCTGGCGACGCCCCTCTACCAGGCCGCCGCCGTCGACGCCCGCACCGGCGAGACCCTGTGGGTCCACAACCCGCGAGTCTACGAGGCCGGAAGCCCGCCGCTTCCGTCCCCCTGGAACCACCGCGGGGTGGCCTACTGGGAGGACGGTGACGAGGCGCGCATCATCTGGGGCACGGGAGACGGCTACCTGACGGCGGTCGACGCCCGCACCGGGCTGCCCGCCACGGACTTCGGCGACAACGGGCGCGTGAGCCTGGAGGACGGCATCCCGCGGGCACGCGAGAACCCGAGCCGGCTGCCGCCGCCGTCCCGCTCGCCGCCGCTCGTGGTCGGTGACACGATCGTCGTCGGCTCGTCGGTGCACGACTACCTGCTCAAGAGGGAGAACGCGCCGGGCTTCGCCCGCGCGTACGACGCGCGGACGGGCCGGCACAAGTGGGACTTCCACACCGTGCCGCAGAGCGCCGACGAGTTCGGGTCCGACACGTGGCTGAACGAGGCGTGGCGCTACTCCGGGAACACCAACGTCTGGGGCAACATCGCGGCGGATCCGGAGCTCGGCTACGTCTACCTGCCGACGAGTACGCCCACGTCGGACTACTACGGCGGGCACCGGATCGGGGACAACCTGTTCGCCGAGAGCCTCATCTGCGTCGACCTGGAGACCGGCCAGCGCGTCTGGCACTACCAGATGGTGCACCACGGGGTCTGGGACTACGACAACCCGACCGGCCCGAACCTGCTGGACGTCACCGTCGACGGCCGCCGGGTGAAGGCCCTGGCCCAGGTGACCAAGCAGGGCTTCGTATACACGTTCGACCGGGTCACCGGCGAGCCGATCTGGCCGATCGAGGAGCGGCCGGTGGCGACCGACACCGACCTGGAAGGGGAGGTGCTGGCGCCGACGCAGCCGTTTCCGACCCGGCCGGCTCCGTTCGAGTACCAGGGCGCGTCTATCGATGACCTGATCGACTTCACCCCACAGGTCCGCCAGATGGCGGTCGACGCCGTGGAGGGGTTCCGGCTGGGTCCGCTGTACACGCCCCTGTCGCTCAACGGCACCATCTTCCGGCCGAGCGCCGGCGGGGGCGCGAGCTGGGGCGGGGCGGCCGTCGATCCGGAGAACGGCATCATCTACATCCCATCCCGGAACGTCCAGTCGGTCATGCGGTTCCGCGAGCCGGAGCCGGGCGAGGACTCGACCCTGCGCTACGTCCTCAGCCGCGGCGGCGCGCCGTTCCTGGAGGGCGGAAACCCGCGGCGCACGCCGGTCATGCCGCAGGGGCTGCCGCTCTGGAAGCCGCCGTACTCGCGGATGACCGCCATCGACATGAACACGGGCGAACATCGTTGGATGACGCCCCTCGGCAACGGCGACCGCGTCCGCAACCACCCGCTCCTGCGCCACCTCGAGCTGCCGCCGCTCGGCGGGGACAGTGGGCGTAACGGGCCTCTGGTGACGAAGACCCTCCTCGTGCAGTCGCTGAGCGCCGGGGGCACCGGCGACGGGCCACGGCTCGTCGCCTACGACAAGGCGTCCGGGGAGTTGCTGGCGGCCATCGACCTGCCGGGCGGAGCCATCGGGACGCC
Organism: Vicinamibacterales bacterium; assembly: GCA_965222905.1. Lineage (GTDB taxonomy): Bacteria > Acidobacteriota > Vicinamibacteria > Vicinamibacterales > UBA8438 > WTFV01. The sequence goes on from OZ244976.1 coordinate 4,459,902, forward strand.
GATGACCTACCTGCTCGACGGCCGGCAGTACATCGCGGTGACCGTCGGCGGAGAGGCGCCGTCACTGGCCGCGTTCAGCCTGCCGTCGGGAGGATGATCGAGGCGGGCGTGTCACGACGTAGGACGACATCCCTCGATGGGGGCTGGCGCGTGAAGCAGGCGGCTGTCCAATGGCAGATGTCGCCGCTCACGGCATTTCATCTCCCGGTGCCGGCGGGCGGCCAGCCCCCGCGCGCCTGAGGATGTCCCGTGCCGCGGAGACGTCGCCTCGGGCCGCGCGCTCGGCGAAGTACTGCTCCGTTCGAAGCGCGGACAGCTTCTCGGCGACCGCGACGTTGATCAACTGGTTCACCGCCACGCCTTCGGCGCTGGCCAGCTTGCGTGCTTCTTCCAACAACGCGGGCTGAAGACGTAGCGCGAAGTTGCTCTTCTTCATGACCGTTTCTCCAGTCGGCGGAGCGTGTCCGCCGGTCTCAGCACCTGCAGGGCGAAAGTCGCCGCCGCCCGAGTGAAGTGTCGCTGGTTGAACGTGACGAGCAAGTCAGCCTGACCGTTCACCGCCGTTTCCAGAACCATGTCGTCCTGCGCATCCGACAGGATCGGACGCCAGAGGTACGACAGCCTGACGGGTTCGGCCACGTCCGCCACCGCATCGAGAAGTGCCTGCACGTCATCCGCGGACAGGCGCGACTCGGCCAAGTGCTCCGAGCGAGTCAGGACCGCCTCGTACTCGACCATCAGCGGCACGGAGACCAGCAGCGAATACCGCTCGTCGAGCGCGTTCTCGACGAGACGTCTCGATGCCCCGGCGTGACTGCGAATGGCGGCGACAAGGACGTCCGTGTCGAGCACGACGCGAACCGCCATAGACTGTGATTATATCATGGGCAATATCATTGGTCGGATCGTCGGCGGGTGGGACGGCGGCCGCCGTGATGGGGATTCCATCGTAGTGAGCCATTCCGGCCGAGCCGGTCGTATACTGCGCCGATGTCGTTGCCGGACGTCCTGACGCGGGCGCTGCGCTCCGTCGCCGAGCAGGATCCCTCGGTGTGTGCGCTCTATCTGTTCGGATCGCGGATCGACGGGTCCGCGCGTCGGGACTCGGATCTGGACGTCGGCGTCCTCTACGCTTCTCGTCAACCGACAGAAAAGACCCTTGCTCTGGAAGAAGCGCTGCACCGCGCGAGCGGCACGAAGGTCGACCTGGTAGACGCGGCTCGGGCCACGCCGTTCCTCGCACTGGCCGTCGTGCGAGGCGACCGGATCTATGTCCGGCGCGAGGTCGAGGCGGATCTGTTCGATCTGTACGTGCTGCGGCGTGCCGGTGACCTGCTGCCGTTCGAACGGGTGCGCCGCGCGATGCTCCTCGATTCCGCAACATGACTGCCGGGAAGGTCAGCCGCGCGGTCGTCGCGGACCGCGTTGCCCTCATCCGCCGCCTCGTCGACGAGGTCGGCACGCTGCCGCTGGACGACCTCGACGATTTCACCCGCGATCCGCGGATGGTGGCCGCGGGCGAGTCGTACCTGCGCCGGACGCTCGAGGCGCTGCTGGACATCGCCCGGCACGTGCTGGCCAAAGGATTCGGGCGCGGTCCATCGGAGTACGCCGAGGTGGCGCGGCAGCTCGGCGAAGTGCAGGTCGTGTCAAGAGAGCAGTCCGAACGGCTGGTTCTGATGGCCCGATATCGCAATCGTCTGGTCCATGGGTACGGCGAGGTCACCGCGCGCGAACTCTACGACCTGCTCGCGCGGCGGATCGGCGACATCGAGGAGATGGTGGCCGCCGTAGCGACCTGGATGGCCGGACATCCGGACCGCGTGGCGGACGAAGAATGACGCGCTTGCGTTTCGATGCGCCCGCGTCTACTGTGATCGATTGAGATTCTCGTACTGCGATCGATCGAGAGCCCGCCGGCCGTCGCCGGCACAGGAGAGGTTGGAAAGATGCTCAGGAAATGTCTCGCGGCGTTTGCCGTGCTGACCGTTGCATTCACCCTCATGCCCGCGCCGGGCGCCGCGCAGCCCGAAGACCGCACGATGCCGATGCGGACGCCGGACGGTCAGCCGGACGTATCCGGCACGTTTACCTTTCGTACTCTGACGCCGTTCCAGCGGCCCCAGCAGTTCGAGGGACGCGAGAACCTCTCCCTCGAAGAGGCCGCGGCGTTCGAGGCGGCGGAGCGCACGCGGCTGAACCGCGACCTCTTCGACCCCGAGAGGGGCGCGGCCGGCTATCGCCCGCGCGCGGAAGGGGGCGTCCTGTCTTACAACGAGTTCTGGTACGAGCGGGGCATCGAGCTCACCTCCGACAAGCGCACGTCGCTCGTCGTCGACCCGCCCGACGGCCGGCTGCCGCCGCAGACCGAGGCCGCGGCGCTGGCTGCGGCCGAGCGCCGCGCCTACCGGGAGGAGCACCGCTACGATTCGTACGAGAACCGCAGCCTCGCCGACCGCTGCATCATGGGGTTCAACTCGGGTCCGCCGATGCGGTCGAGCGCGTACAACAACAACGTGATGATCTTCCAGACGCCGGGTTACGTGACCATCTTCAACGAGATGGTGCACAACGCGCGGATGATCCCGATCGACAGCGACATTGCCAGGCCGCCGTTTGCCCAGTTCGCCGGCGTGTCCCGCGCCCACTGGGAAGGGGAGACCCTGGTCATCGAGACCACCCGGTTCCGGGGCGGCCAGAGCGGCGGCACGGGGCCGAACATGCACCTGATCGAACGGTTGACCCGCATCGATCCGGACACCGTCGCCTACGAGTTCACGGTCACCGATCCGACCGTCTACACCGCGCCGTACACGGTCATGATGCCCTTCCGGCGCACCGACGGACCGCTCTTCGAGTACGCCTGTCACGAGGGGAACTACGGGCTCACCGGCATTCTAGGCGGGGCGCGCCGGCTCGAGGCGCAGGGGCGCGAACTGCGCCCGTGACCGGTTGGAAGGCGAGGCGCTGGAGGCGGCGGGCGACGAATTCGAGGAGAAATCGACGTGACGACGATGCGAGCGCTTGCCGGCTCAACTGCTGCGGCCATGGTTCTCGGGGCCGCCGTGGCTGGCGCACAGACGACGGAGCCGGGGGCGCGCGTCGAGCGGTTGCTGGACGGGCCGATCATCACGCCGGGCGTGCATCCGAGCATCGGTGTGAACATCCAGGGGCCGTCAGTGATTCAGGTTCCCGAGTGGGTCGAGGATCCGCTCGGGGCCTACTACCTCTACTTCGCCGACCACAAGGGGCTGTACATCCGGCTGGCGTACGCCGACGACCTGGTCGGGCCGTGGACGGTCCATCCGCCCGGAAGCCTGCAGATCGCGGATTCGCACTTCCTGACCGAGCCGCCGGAGGTTGCGCCCGACGTCGCAGCGCGGCTGCGCGCCTCGCAGGAACGCCGTGGGGTGCCGATGTCGCACGACGGACTGTTCGAGGCGACCACGCCCCACATCGCCTCGCCGGACGTGCACGTGGACGACGCCAACCGCCGCATCGTCATGTACTTCCACGGCCTCGACGGCGTGAGCACGCAGGTGACGCGCGTGGCGACCTCGCCCGACGGCATCCACTTCGAGGCGCGGCCGGAACGGTTGGGTCGGACCTACATGCGCGTGTTCGGGCACGACGGCTACACCTACGCCATGTCGATGCCGGGGCAGTTCTACCGCTCGCGCGATCCGCTCGGCGGTTTCGAGGAAGGACCGCTGCTCTTCAACCCGAGCATGCGCCACGCGGCGCTGCTGAAGCGCGACGACACGCTCTTCGTCTTCTGGACGCAGGTCGGCGAGGCGCCGGAGCACATCAAGCTGAGCACCATCGATCTCTCCGGTGACTGGATGAGCTGGATGGAGACGCCCGGGGTGGAAGTGCTGCGACCCGAGTTCGACTGGGAGGGGGCCGACGCGCCGCTGGAGCCGTCGGTTCGGAGCACCGCCTACGGGCAGGTCAACCAGCTCCGCGACCCGGCGATCTTCGAGGACGCCGCCAGCGGACGCGTCTTCCTGCTGTACGCCGTCGCGGGTGAGAGCGGGATCGCGATCGCGGAAGTCCACCTCGACGAGTAGCGCCGTGACCGGTCCGCCGTGACCGGTCACCGACGCCGGCCCTGCTTCGTTGAATCAACGAGCAGGGCGTTGGCGCGTGCGGGTGCGCGAGCCTCTTTCGCCCGCCGCCGCTGCCGGGCGGGTGTGCCCGTCTGCACCACGTCGCCAACTGCGCTGCTTCGGGCGCGGCGACTGGCGCTGGCGCGCGGGTGCTGCCACGTCGAGCGTCGCGTCGAACCCCGCCACCGTCTCGCGCGGGATCGAGCTCCCGACCAGTCGCTCGATCGCGGCCAGTTGCAGCCGCTCCTCCGGCGCCGCCAGCGTGACCGCGTTCCCGCTCGCCCCGGCCCGCGCGGTGCGGCCGATGCGATGCACGTAGTCTTCGGCGACGTGCGGAAGGTCGAAGTTGATGACGTGGCTGATCCCCTCGACGTCGATGCCGCGCGCGGCGATGTCGGTGGCGATCAGCGTGTCGATCCTGCCATCGCGGAAGCCGGCGAGCGCGCGGGTGCGTGCACTCTGGCTCTTGTTGCCATGGATTGCGGCAACTTGCCGGCTGGACGTCTCCAGGCGTCGCACCAGTTGATTGGCGCGGGCCTTCGTGCGTGTGAAGACCAGCGTCGGTCCCATGTCCGCGCGTTCGAGCAGCGTCTTGAGCAGGTCCTTCTTGCTGGTCATGGCGACCGGGTGGACGACCTGCCGGACGGCGCTGACCGGCGTCGCCCGCCGGGTCACTTCGATCACGGTGGGATTGGTCGCCGTCCGGCGGATGAGCGCCTCGATTTCGTCCGGCATGGTCGCCGAGAAGAAGAGGTTCTGGCGCTTCGCCGGCAGGGCCTTGAGGATGCGCCGAATATCCGGCAGGAAGCCCATGTCGAGCATGCGATCCGCCTCGTCGAGGACCAGGGTCTCGACGCGGTCGAGCCGTGCATGCCCCCGGCCGAGGTGATCGAGCAGCCGCCCCGGAGTGGCAACGAGCAAGTCCAGGCCGGCGCGCAACCGGCGCTCCTGCGGCTCCATGCCGACCCCGCCGAAGATGACGGCGCTGCGCAGCCGCAGGTAGCAGCCGTACTGCCGGGCCGCCTCCGTGATCTGGGCGGCGAGCTCGCGCGTCGGCGTGACCACGAGCGCGCGCGGCGGCCGGCACGGCTGGCCGCTGCTCAGGCGCTGCAGAATCGGCAGCAGGAAGGCCGCCGTCTTGCCGGTGCCGGTTTGTGCGCAGGCGATCAGATCCTGCCCGTCCAGCGCCGCCGGAATGGCGCGCGCCTGGATCGGCGTGGCGGTTTCGTAGCCCGCGCGGTCGACCGCGCGAAGGATTTCCGGGCGCAGGCCCAGGTCGGCGAACTTCATACGGGTATGTGCTCCAGGTTCCGCGCTCACCCGGGCGCAGAGCGTTGACGGTGACCGCCCGTCGACACGACGGGCGTCCGGAAGAGAATCTGGGAGGAAGAGGGAAGGGCCGGAGAGCGTGTCCGGCGACACCCGCTACTCTGAGCGGGCTTCCGGGTGGAAGAAACCTGCTCGCGATTCAGGACTCGAAAGCCGATCGTAGCATGGATCGTGTCGCACCCGAGATCCGCAGCGAGTGTAGTAGAGTGGCGGGCAGTGGACGTTGCACCCGCCGGTCCGAGCCGCCCGGTCGCTGCCCGACGTCGAATCGGGGGAGATCGGGGCGCTGGAAGGAGAATCGCCATGCATCATCGCGCTTTCGTCCTCGCCGGAATCGTGACTCTGGCCGCCATGGTTCCGGTCGCGGGCCAGGAACCTTCGGCGACGAGTCAGGCGGCGGAACAGGCAGCCTACGCGGCGCCGCGGACCCCCGACGGCCAACCGGACCTGCAGGGGTTCTGGACCAACCAGACCTACACGCCGCTCGAGCGGCCGGACGGCGTGACCAAGGCCTTCTATACGCCGGAGGAAGCGGCGGCCATCGAGCAGGGGAGGGCGGTGCGCGAGGTATCGCAGACCACACCCGGCACCATCCCGGACGTGCACTACGACTTCACGCAGTTCGGGCTCGACCGGAGTCAGTCGACCTTTGCCCGCAACCTGCGCACGTCGATGATCGTGGATCCGCCGGACGGCAGGATGCCGCCGGTGAACGCCGAGGGCCGGCAGCGGGCAGCGGATCGGCAGGCGACACGCGAGGCGCGCGGCGGGCAGTACGACGCCGCGGAGAACCTCCCGCTCGGTGCCCGCTGCATCATCATGCGGGGCGCCGGACCGCCGATGATGAACTCCGGGTACAACAGCAACTACCAGATCGTCCAGAACCGCGACCACGTGATGATCCTCGTAGAGATGATCCATGACGCCCGGATCATTCCGCTCGACGGCCGTCCGTCGCCGCCGGCCGCTGCGCGGGGCTGGATGGGCCGGTCGCGCGGGCGCTGGGAGGGCGACACCCTGGTCGTCGAGACCACCAACTTCAACGGCAAGAACCCGTTCCGCGGTTCCGGCCCCGTCCTGCGGGTGACCGAGCGGTTCACTCGCGTCGCCGATGACACACTGGTCTACGACTTCACGGTGGAAGACCCGGAGACATGGGACATTCCCTGGACGGCGGAGATGCCGATGAAACAGACCATCGGTCCGATCTTCGAGCACGCCTGCCACGAGGGGAACTACGGGCTGACGAACATCCTGGCCGGCGCGCGGGAGGAGGAGCGGCGGGCCGCCGAGGAAGCGGGTCAGGGACGGTAGGTCGGATCGGTCAGTCATGGACGGCGGTTCGGCACCGGTCCTGAGCCGCCGCCCGTCACATCCAGACCTGTTCGTCGTCCGGGTCCACCTCCGAGACCGGCGCGGCAGCGACCCGCAGGGCGACGTCGCCGGAGACTTCCACGCTGTCGGTGTGCGGCCCGTAGCCCACCTTGCGGACGTACAACTGGTAGCTGCCCGCCTGGACCTCGACCTGCGCCTGCCCGCTGGCGTCGGTCGTCCCCCGGTAGACGCCCACCCGCACCTCGGCGCCGCAGAGGGGCGTCTCCGCGTCCCGATCGACGACCCTCACCGTGACGCGGTGCTCGGGCGGCGACACGGCGCGGAAGCTGAACGCGGCGGTGGCGGTCGCGTGCGCCACCGCCTGCTGCGGCCGCCCGGACCCCGATGGCGCTTCGTGGCCTGGGGACGCCTCCGGACCGGGATTCGATTCGTGAGCCGGGTCCGGTTCCGCGCCGTCGAACACGGCGGTCCAGGCGTGGACTCCCTCCTCGGCGGGAGCCTCCAGCGTCACCTCCGCCGCGTACAGGGCGTTGGTGCCGGGCTCCGGCCGGTCGTCCAGTCGTCCGTGCCCGATGTCGGCGCCCGCCTCGTCGCGGACCACGACCGGCTGGCCCGCGAGGGCACAGCCGGTCGCGCACTTCACCCCGACCTGAACCGCGAACCGGCCATCCACCACGACCGGCGACGGGACGCCCCACACGGCGATGCTCGTCGGATGGGGCGCCGTCCTCGATTCCTTGCCCGCGGGACCGTCCGGCGCGATCTGCTGCTGCCCTCGATCGGTCATGGCGCTGCGTCCGGGTTTAGGCCATGCCCCCGTTCAGCGCCGCGTCGCGCCCGGCGATGCGGCCGAACACTAGGCAGCGGCCCAGGCCGTGCTGGGCGAAGCCCCCCTGCGACTCGCCGGCGCAGTACAGCCCCGGAATGATCTGGCCGCGCGTGTCGATGACCTGCGCCTTCGGGTTCGTGCGCAGGCCGGTCAGCGAGTCGTGGAGGATCGGCGTCGACCACGCCGCGTAGAAGGGCGGACGCTGGATCTTGTAGCGGGGCGTGGGCTTGTCGAAGTCCTCGTCCGCTCCGAGGTCGACGAAGCTGTTGTAGCGGGCGACCGTCTCCTCCAGCACCGCCGGCGACATCGGCTTCGACTGGTGGGGACTGCGGATCGCCCCGGCCAGCTCGGCCAGCGTGTCGGCCTGGAAAAAGAAACCGTCGAGGTCGACGTTGGGCGGTTTCGGATCCCATTCCTCCCGCTCCACCGCATCCTGATCGAAGATGGCCCAGATCGGCCCGCCCCCGTTCAGCTTGTTCTCGTCCCCGCTCCAGGCCATGGCCGCCGCGAAGAAGTCGTAGCGGGCGTCCACCTCGTTCCAGAACCGGCGTCCCGTCTGGTTGACCATGATCAGGTCCTGCCAGTCGATGACGGTCAGCCCCGATGCGCGGGCGAGATCGAAGATGCGGCTGTCGGTCTGCCAGATCAGGCTGGAGTAGCCCCACTGGCACCCGATGTGCCGGGTCTTGGAAATGGCGATCCCTTCCTCGCAGGTCTGGTTGGCAGTCCCCCAGAGCGCGGCTCCAACCGCCATCGCGGCGAGCTCGCCGTCGCCGCTCTGGCGCGACCACGGCTCGCCCGCCACCTGGTACTCCTCGGTCAGCCGCGGGTCGAACGTGCGGCGCAGGGTCACGTTGCTGGTGCTGCCGCCGGTGGCCACCAGGACGCCCTTGTTCGCGCGGATGTTCACGGTGCGGCCGTCGCGGGTTGCGGTGATGCCGAGCACGCGGCCCGAGGACGGGCTCTCCCGCACGATGCTCTGCATCTTGTGGCGCAGCAGGACCTCCGCGCCCTGCGCCCGAGCACTCTTTTCGAGCGCCCGGACGAGACCCGAACCGACACGGGTCGGATGATGCGTCACCCGTTCGCTGGCGACCGGCCACTGGATGGTGCGCTGCTGCCGGCGCACCCGCGACGCCTGGCTCGGCCCGACCAGGTGGTCCTGGAATTTCACGCCGTTCTCGATTAGGAACTCGTAGGTCGCGGCGTTCTCGTCCGCGAAGGCGCGCACCAGGTCGCGGTCGCTGTAGCGGCTCTGCATGTGGTCGTGGCGGATCCAGTCCAGGAACACCTGCTCCGCCGAGTCCTCGACCCCGTGCTTCTTCTGGTTGCTGGTGCCGCCGCCGAGGTGCACTTGGCCGCCCGAGCACATGCCGTGCCCGCCGATGTCGGTGTTCTCGTCCACCATGATCACAGACGCGCCGTTGTCGATAGCGGAGACGGCCGCCGCGAGCCCCGCGGTGCCGGCGCCGATGGTGACCAGATCCGCCGACAGGTCCCAGAAGTTCTGCGCCTCCGCCTCGCTGCTCCGTGCGCCGAGGCCGGCCAGCGCGGTGGCGCCGACGCCGGCGGTCGCGCCCTTCCTGATAAAGGCTCTCCGACTGACGCTCGCGTCCTTCCGTGTCGACTTGGGCATAGGTGTCCTCCCCGTACGATCTCGCACTGTAGCGGGCCGCTGTTGGACACGCAAGACGTTTCGGCGAAGGGTCGGATCGGCCGCCGGGCCCGACCGCCCGAGGCATCCGCAAATACTTGACGAAACGGGGCGAAGAGAGCCTATACTACCCTGAATAGCGCGTACTTGGTCCGACGACCATCCCGGAAGCCCGACCGTCCGTGATTCGTCCCGCTCGGCGGAGGAGGAAGGCACGATGTTCAGGTTGTCACGCGTCGTTCCGTTGGGGTGCATCGTCGTCCTGGCGGCGGCGTTCTCCCTGAACGCAGTGCCGCTCCACGCCGCGGAGGCCGCGCCGGGTCCGGTCCAGGCTCCGACCGTTCAGTCCGCTTCCAGCGGCGCGGCAGCGCCCGATGCGCGTGCTTTTCTCGACCGCTACTGCGTCGCCTGCCATAACGAGCGGCTGCGGACGGCCGGGCTACTGCTCGACGCGGCCGACGTAGCGCACGTCGGCGCCGGCGCGGAGACCTGGGAGAAGGTGGTGGGCAAGCTGCGGAGCGGTGCGATGCCGCCACCCGGCCGCCGCCGTCCCGAGCCGGCGGCGCTCGATTCCTTCGCGACGTGGCTCGAGACCGAGCTCGACCGCGAGGCCGCGGCGCATCCGAATCCGGGCCGCGTGGCCGACCACCGCCTGAACCGCTTCGAGTACGGCAACGCCATCCGCGACCTGCTGGATCTGGAGATCGACGCCGCCGAGCTGCTGCCGGCCGACGAGTCTGACCAGGGCTTCGACAATATCGCCGAGGTGCTGTCGATGTCGCCGACGCTGCTCGGCCGCTACATGTTCGCGGCGCGCAGGATCAGCCAGCTCGCCGTGGGCGATCCGGGAATCGGGCCGGCCGTCGAGACGTTCGACCTGTCGCGCGGCTTGCGGCAGGACGCTCGCATGAGCGAGGGCCTGCCGTACGGTACGCGCGGCGGCGCGCTCATGCGCCACTACTTTCCGCTCGACGGCGACTACGTCGTGCAGATCCGGCTCGGGCGGAACTACACCAACTCGCGTATTCGGGCCATCAACACGCGGGAGGAGATAGACGTCCTGCTCGACGGGGCGCTCGTCTCCCGGATGACGATCGGCGGTGAGTGCATCGATTCGGACGCACCCCATTGCAGCGGGACCGGCATCTATCGCACGTCGCCCTACAACCTGACCGCGGACGACTCCCTCCGGGTGCGGTTCCCGGCCTCGGCCGGCATGCACTCGCTGGGGGTGGCGTTCGTCAGGAAGAGCGTGTTGACCGAGGGGCCGGGGCCGGCGCTGCTGCCGCCGCGGCACACCAGCTCCACCTACACCGCGCCGCGGATGGACATCGACTTCGTGCGGCTCGAAGGGCCTTTCGATTCGACCGGGCCCGGAGACACGGCGAGCCGGCGCCGCATCTTGGTCTGCCGGCCCGATGGCGCGGCCGACGAAGAGCCGTGCGCGAAGGAAATCCTGGGAGCCCTCGCCCGGCGGGCCTATCGCCGGCCGGTCACCGATGCGGACGTGGACACGCTGCTCCGGTTCTACCGTGCCGGGCACGACGAGGGCGGCTTCGAGCGGGGGATTCAGGAAGCGTTGGCGCGCCTGCTCGTCTCGCCGCAGTTCCTGTTCCGCATCGAGCGCGATCCGGCGGATCTCGCGGCGGACGGCGTCTACGCGATCAGCGACCTGGAGCTCGCCTCGCGGTTGTCGTTCTTCCTGTGGAGCACCATCCCGGACGACGAGCTGCTCGACGTCGCGGCCGGCAAAACGCTCCGGGATCCGGAGGTCCTGAAGACGCAGGTGCAGCGCATGCTGGCCGATCCGCGGGCGGCGGCCCTGGCGCGCAACTTCGGCGGCCAGTGGCTGCACATCCGCAACCTGCGGGCCGTGGATCCCGATGCCAGCGCCTACCCCGAGTTCGACGACAACCTGCGCGATGCCTTCGCACGCGAGACGGAGTTGTTCCTCGAAAGCCAGATGCGCGACGATCGTCCGCTCGCGGAGCTGCTGACGGCCGACTACTCGTACCTGAACGAGCGGCTCGCGCGGTTCTATGGGGTGCGCAACGTCTACGGCGCGCACTTCCGCCGGGCGCCGCTGCGCGATCCCAACCGGGCGGGACTTCTCGGCCATGGGAGCATCCTGACCGTCACCTCCTACGCGACGAGGACGTCCCCGGTGGTGCGCGGCAAGTACCTGCTCGACAACATCCTGGGCGCGCCGCCGCCGCCGCCGCCGGCGGACGTGCCGGCGCTGGAGGAGTCGGCCGGCGACGGGCACGAGCCCGCCTCGATTCGCGAGCTCATGGCGACCCACCGCCGGAACCCCGCCTGCGCCACCTGCCACCTGCGGATGGACCCGCTGGGATTCGCGCTGGAGAACTTCGACGGCATCGGGCGCTGGCGCGAGGTGGACGGCGCGACCCCGATCGACGCGTCGGGCGTGTTGCCGGACGGGACGGCGTTCGACGGTCCCGTCGAGTTCCGCGAGGCGTTGCTGGACCGCCGCGACGAGTTCGTTCGCACGTTCACGCAGAAGCTGCTGACCTACGCCCTCGGCCGGCCCGTTCAGCACTACGACATCCCGGCGGTGCGCGCCATCCTGCTCGAGGCCGCTCCCGCCGACTACCGCTGGTCGTCGTTGGTTCTCGGTATCGTCGAAAGTCCGCCGTTCCAGATGCGCAGGGTGCGCGAGGGCGCGGCGGTGGTCGCTCAGCAATAGCCGTAGCGTCGGTCCGGAGCGCTGACCCGGGAATGAGGAGTAGCTGATGGTCATCACGAAGAAGCACCTGTCACGTCGAACGATGCTGCGGGGTCTCGGGGCGGGCATCGCGTTGCCGCTGCTCGACGGCATGGTGCCGGCGTTCGCCGCCATTCGGAACACCGCGGCCCGCCCGATCAAGAGGGTCGGCGCCATCTACGTGCCGAACGGCATGAGCATGGCGCGCTGGCTGCCGCCCACCGAGGGCGCCCTCGAGATCACGCCGGTCCTGTCGCCGCTGACTCCGGTGAAGGATCAGTTGCTCGTGCTGAGCGGCATGGCCAACAAGGAGGCCAAGCAGCGGCTGGACGAAGGCGACGGCGACCACTCCCGGTGCCAGGCGGCCTACCTGACCGGGGCGCACGCGGTGAAGGCATCCGGGGCGAACACGACCCTGGAAGTGGGCGTCTCGATGGACCAGATCGTGGCGCGCGATCTCCGGGACGACACCCAGCTCGCTTCGCTGGAGCTGTCGCTGGAAGCCAACGAGCTGGTGGGGCAGTGCGAGGACGGCTACGGCTGCGCCTACAGCGCCACCATCGCCTGGCGCGACGCGAACACGCCGTTGCCGATGCAGACCGACCCGCGCGCGGTGTTCGAGCACCTGTTCGGCGCCGTCGACAGCACGGAGCCGGCCGCGCGGGCGCGGGCGTTGCGCCGGGACAAGAGCATTCTCGACTCGGTGAACGCGGAGATCTCCGACCTGCAGCGGCAACTCGGCCGCGGCGACCGCTCGAAGCTCGCCGGCTATCTGGATTCGGTCCGCGACATCGAGCGGCGGATTCAGATCGCCGAGTCGCAGAGCGACCGCGGGCTGCCCGAGGTGGCCCAGCCGGCCGGCATTCCGGCCGACTTCGAGGAGTACGCGAACCTGATGTTCGACCTGATGCTGGTCGCCTACCAGGCCGATCTGACCCGCGTCTGCACCTTCCTGATCGGACGGGAGAAGAGCGTGCGCACCTACCCCGAGATCGGGGTGGCCGAGCCGCACCACCCGGTTTCGCATCACCGGCAGCGCGAGGAGCAGTTGGTCAAGCTGGCCAAGATCAACACGTTCCACATGTCGATGTTCGGGCGCTTCCTGGAGAAGATGCGAGGGACCTTCGACGGCGACGGGACGCTGCTCGATCAGTCGATGGTCATCTACGGCGCCGGCATGGGCAACAGCAACGCGCACGATCCGCTCGACCTGCCGATCGTCGTGGCGGGCGGCGGCGGCGGGACGCTCAAGGGCAACCGGCACGTCCGGCTGCCGGAGGGCACACCGCTCGCCAACATGCACCTGACGCTCCTCGAGAAGATGGGCATGCCGGCCGAGCGACTCGGCGACAGCACCGGCGAGCTGCCGATCCTGTCGGGTGTCTAGCTGACAGGTTCCCAGCTACCGGGGTGTGTATGCAACGGGTGCGAGTGTCCGCGGCGATGTCCATTCGCCGCGCCTCGCCCCGCGGGGTTCGGGATTCGAAGGACGGACAAGAGATGCGCACAACCATCCGACTCGTGAGCGCTGCCGCCATCGTTCTGCTGTTGTCCGCCCTCGCCGTCGCGGCGCCGCCCGATGCGCGTGTCGCCGACGCGGCGAGGAGCCAGGATGCCGGGGCCGTCCGCGCATTGCTCGCTGAGGGAGCCGCGGTGGACGCGGCTCAGGCCGACGGCTTCACGGGGCTGCACTGGGCGGCGCAGTGGGATCACGCGGTATTGGCCGAGTTGCTGATCGGCGCGGGCGCCGACGTGGACGCGACGGACCGCTACGGCGTGAGCCCGCTGGTGCTCGCCTGCACGAACGCCAGCCCGGGAATGGTCACGCGCCTGCTGGAAGCCGGTGCGGATCCGCACACCGCCCAGGCGACGGGCGAAACGGTCCTGATGACCTGCGCCCGCGGAGGGGTCGTGGACGCGGTCACCCCGTTGCTCGCGGCCGGTGTGGACGTGAACGCGGGTGAAGCGACGAATGGCCAGACGGCCCTGATGTGGGCCGCCTGGGAAGGGCACACGGACGTGGTCCGCACGCTGCTCGCGCATGGCGCCGAGGTGGATGCGCGGACGACGACCGGGTACACCGCGCTCGTGCTTGCGGCGCGGGAAGCCTACCTGGAGACCACCAAGGCGTTGCTGGAGGCGGGTGCGGACGTGAACGCCGTCGCGACGGACGGCACGAGCGCGTTGCTCGTCGCCACGATTCGCCGGCACATCGACTTCGCCGAGTTCCTCCTCGCCCAGGGCGCGGATCCCAATCTCGGGCCGGGATTCTCGCCGCTGCACTGGGCGGCGGGGAAGTGGGACACGGAGCTGAACGACCTCTCCAACGGGGTCGCCGAGGGCAACCAGTGGAGTCCGTTCGGCGGATTGCACGCGGAAGACCGGCTGCGCATGGTGCGGCTGTTCCTGCAGCATGGCGCCGACCCGAACCTCCGGACCGCGCGGAACCCCGGGTTCGGCATCCAGGTGAAGGGCCATCTCGGGAACATGCGCGGCTCGACCGCGTTCGTGATCGCGGCCAAGGCGAACGACCTGCCGGTCATGCGTGAGCTGCTCGCGGCGGGCGCCGACCCGTTCATCCCGACCGTCGACGGGACGACCGCGCTGATGCACGCGGCCGGCGTCGGCCACGAGCCCGGCATCACCCGGTCGACGGAAACGGAGGCGCTCCAGGCGGTGCATCTGGTCGTGGAGATGGGCGGGGACCTGAGCGCGGTCAACGACAAGGGCGACACCGCGCTGCACGGCGCGGCGTGGCGGGAACGCGCGGATTCGATCGTGCAGTTCCTGGTGGACCGCGGCGCCGACATGAATGCGAAGAACCTCCGCGAGTGGACGCCGCTCGTCATCGCCGAGGGCATCCACACCGGCGGCAACTACATCAAATCGGACACGACGGCCGCGCTCCTGCTGAAGCTGGGCGCCGAGCCGAGCCCGCCGGACATCCTGCGGGAGCCGGACGCGCGGTAGGGGCCTGCTGCGCCGTCAATCCGTCCTGACCGCGGTCTCTTGCCGGTCAATACATGAACGGGGAGGCGACGGCCTCCCCGCACCGGTGGCCGCGGCTCCGGGTAGACTGATCCGGTGGGAAGTCCTCTGCCGAGCGCCAGCGGCTCAGACGCGCTGGACGACAGCATCAATCGTCTCATCCTGCAAGGCCACCCGACCACCCTGGCCATCTACCGGTTCGGCACTTGGGGCACGGACGCCCAGCGTCCGGACAGCGACGTGGACGTCGCCGTACTCCTGCCGCACGTGAATGCGGCGCAGGTCGACCGCTGGCAGTGGCATCTGCTCGCGGTGAGGCTCGCCGGCGCGGTGGGGGCGGAGCACGCAGACGTCATCAATCTGCGCCGCGCCGACACGACGCTGCAGGCCGAGATTCTGCGCACCGGACGCTTGATCTACTGCCATGACGAGGGTGTCCGGCTGGAGTTCGAAACACTGGTCCTCTCGATGTATCAGAAGCTGAACGACGAGCGAGCCGGGATACGCGAGACCATCATCGGTAACGCGCGGGCGCTGACGCCGTGACCGACGTGCTGATCGGCAAGCAGCAGGGCATCGAGCGCTGCCTCGCCCGCGTGCGCCAAGCCTGGGCGCAGCCCTCGCCGCTACCGTTCGAGGAGGACTACGACAAGCAGGACATCATCGTCCTCAATCTGCAACGAGCCTGCGAGCAGGTGATCGACATGGCCAACCATGTCGTGAACGTGAAGAAGCTCGGCTGGCCTCGGACCAGCGGGGAGAGCTTCGATCTTCTTGCGCAAGCGGGAATGATCCCGGCAGCGACGGCGGTGAACATGAAGGCGATGGTCGGCTTGCGCAACGTCGCCGTGCATCAGTACCGGGATCTCGACATCGACATCATCACGGCAGTCATTCGAGACCATCTGGACGATCTGTCCGGCTTCGCGCGAACGATGGTCGCCCGCGCGCACGAGCGGAGCGACTCGAGCGAGCCGGACGCTCCATAAGACAGCATCGCCTGCAACGCCGACAGGCGCAGAGGATCGGGCCCGTCCTGCTACCGTGCGCCCTGCGTGGTGGGCCTCGGCGGGGCGCTCGGACCCATCCGCTCGCGCAACAGCGCCGCGGTCTCGTCGTGTGCGCGGAAGTAGGGGCCGGCGACGGCACCGTCCGCAATCGTGACCGGCATACGTCCCAGCTCGTCCGCGATATCCAGCCGCGCACCGCGGTCGATCAGATACAGCGCGATGGAGTTCGCGCCCCGGTAGGCGGCGCCGTGCAGCGCCGTCTCGTTCTTGTCGTTGGTCGTATTGACGTCCTCGCCGCGCTCGACCAGCATCCGCACGGCGTCGAACGCCTTCTCTTCGGACGCCAGGATCTGTCCTTCGATGTAGCCGATGCCGGCCGCGACGAGCAGCGGCGTCGTGCGCTCGTCGTTCCCGGTCGACGGCTCGGCGCCGTGGTCGAGCACGAGGCGCATCATCTCCGTGTCGGAGGCCTTGACCGCGAGGAAGAGCGGCGTCGCGCCGACGTGGCTCATGTAGGTGTAGTCGTAGGTGCCGTTCCGGGGCGGATTCGCGGTCATGCGCGCGTTCACGTCGGCGCCGTGGGCGAGCAGCAGCCGGGCCAGATCCAGACTGTCCAGCGGGCCGGAGCGCACCGGGCAGGGGAGCGCCGTCCGCTCGCAGTTGCGCGTCCGCACCAAGCCGTGGAGCGCGGTTCCGCGCGGGCCGTCGGCATTGAGGTCGGCTCCCCCGGCGACCAGCCAAGCCGCCAGGTCGTAATACGCATTCTCGATGGCGGTGGCGAGGACGCTGGAGCCGAGGCGCGGCGGCAGGTCTTCGTGCGCGTGCTCCGCCCGGCGCCGCTCCGGCACGGCGTCCATCGCCGTTTCGTCGATGTTCGCACCGCCGGTCAGCAGCGCCCGGACCGTGTCCAGGTCACCGCTCCGCGCCGCGAACAACAGCGCGGTCATCCCCCGTAACGAGCGGGCTGCCACGTCCGCGGCGGCATCCAGCAGGACGCGTGCTGCCGCGGCATTGCCTTCCGCCGCCGCCCACATCAGAGCAGTCTGTCCGCGCCACGCTTCGCTGTCGTCCACCCGGGCGCCGTGGGTCAGCAACAGGCGCAGCACCTCCGGGTTCCCGGTGCGCGCCGCAGTCATCAGCGGCGTCTCGCCCTTCGGCGTGGCGAGGTTCGGGTCCGCGCCGGCGTCGAGCAGCGAGGCGACGATGTCGGGGCTGCCGTTCGTGCCGGCCAGCAACAGGGGAGTCATGCCGTAGCGGTTCGCCGCGTTCGCGTCGGCTTCCGCGTGAAGCAACAGGTTTGTGATCCCGGCCTGGTCCTGTCGCACTGCCCAGTGCAGGGCGGTCGTGCCGTCGGCCTCGGGCGTGTCGACCTCGCCCCCTGCTTCCACGAGCGCACGGGCGGTGGCGTAGTCGCCGCTCCGCACCGCCTCGATCAGTCGCTCGTCAGCGGTCGCGAGGGCCGGACCGGCCGACGAGAGCAGGAGGATCAACAACCCGTATAAGCAGGTGACGCGCATGTGGATGCCCTCCGATAGCGGTGAAGCCGGACGGCGGTGGCGGAACGAACAGCCGCAGTATAGACTACGGGAACTCGCCTCCACAGCTTGATTCGGGTCGCCGGCGTCGAGAGCCTCGTGGGGTCTCGCAGGTAAGGTGATGCATCGCAACCCGGCCCGGCCATGTCGATCTCAGCGTAGGTCCTGCAGGGCTCGCGCAATCTGCCTGAGCGTCCTCGGCGCCTGCTGGCTCGCTTTCCTGCCGTCTGCGTCTATTCTCCATGCCGCTGGCGCCCCACCGCAGGAGGCTCTCACTCGACAGGACGGTGGAGCAGCCAGCCAGGATGCCGCTTCCTCGCGCGAGTTGCTCGACCGCTACTGCGTGGCCTGCCACAACGAGCGCGTCGTGCAGGGCCGCGGCGGTGCGGCCTCGCCGCTCGCCGCTCAGCTCCGCGCGGTCGGCTTGACCCTCGATACGCTGGATCCGTCGAACGTCGGGACGGACGCGGAGACCTGGGAGAGCGTGGCCCGCAAGCTCCGTGCCGGGGCCATGCCGCCCGCCGGCCGTCCGCGTCCGGACGCGAAGATGCGGGACGCGTTTCTCGCGCGGCTCGAGGCCGATCTCGACACCGCCTGGGCGGAGCGATCCGATCTCCCGCGTACCGCCGTCTTCCATCGACTCAACCGCGCCGAGTACGCCAACGTCATCCGGGATCTGCTCGTGCTGGACGTCGACGTCGCGTCCCTGCTGCCGCCCGATGACGCCAGCTACGGGTTCGACAACATCGCCGATGCTCTGGGTGTGTCGCCGCTGCTGCTGGAGCGTTACCTCGGAGCGGCCCGGCGCATCAGCCGGCTCGCCGTCGGCAGCGCCGCGATCCGTCCGACCATCGCGACCTATCTCGTGCCGACGGTCCTTACGCAGAACGACCATCTCGACGGTCTGCCGCTCGGAACGAGAGGCGGCATCGTCGTGCGCCACCAGTTTCCCCTCGACGGCGAGTACGTCATCCGGGTGCGCCTGCTGCGAACGGTCATCGACACGATTCGGGGCTTGGGCGAGCCGCACGAGCTGGAGGTCAGTCTCGACGGCGAACGCGTCCGGCTCTTCACCATCGGCGGCGCGCAGCCGCGCTCGGACGCGTTCGACCCTGGCGACGATGCCGACGAAGCGACCCGGGACGCCGCGCGGCGGGCGGCGCGGGACGCGGCGCTGGAGTACTCGATGAACGCCGACGCTGTGCTGGAGGTGCGCCTGCCGGTCGAGGCGGGTCCCCGCACGGTCGCCGTGGCGTTTCTCGGGAAGACGTCCGCACAGGTCGCCACGATCCGCCGGCCGTTGCTGCGCAGCAACATCGATCCGGCCGACACGGCCGGCCCGCCGCATGTCCGGAGCGTGGCCATCGGGGGCCCGTACGGCGCCACTGGACCCGGAGACACGCCGAGCCGCCGGCGCCTGTTCGTCTGCCGCCCGGCTCACTCGGACGAGGAACCCGCGTGCGCGCGGCAAATCATGGCGATGGTCTCCCGCCGCGCCTATCGGCGGCCGGTCACCGAGGCGGATCTGCAGGTGCTGCTCGGCTTCTACGAGGCGGGCCGCCGGGACGGCAGCTTCGAGGACGGCATCGGGCGGGCGCTGCAGCGCGTGCTCGTGAGTCCCGAGTTCCTGTTCCGCATCGAACGCGATCTTCCGGGAGACGCGGCCGGCGCCGTGCGGCCGCTCGGCGACCTGGAGCTGGCCTCGCGCCTGTCGTTCTTCCTGTGGAGCAGCATTCCGGACGACGAGCTGCTCGACGTGGCGGAGGAGGGACGGCTCACGGATCCGGACGTTCTCGGCCTGCAGGTGCGGCGGATGTTGCAGGATCCTCGCTCCGAGGCCCTCGTCACCAACTTCGGCGGGCAGTGGCTGTACCTGCGCAACCTCACGGGCGCCTCGCCCGATCCCATCCAGTTTCCGGACTTCGACGAGAACCTGCGGCAGGCGATGCAGCGGGAGACGGAGATGTTCTTCGACCGGGTGATCCGCGAGGACCGCAGCGCGCTGGATTTCCTGACGTCGCGCACGACGTTTCTCAACGAGCGTCTGGCGCGACACTATGGAATTCCGCGGGTATATGGCAGCCACTTTCGGCCCGTGACTCTGGAGGATGCCAACCGCGCGGGCGTGCTGGGGCACGCCAGCCTGCTGACCGCGACGTCCTACGCGAACCGGACGTCGCCGGTGACGCGCGGCAAGTGGATTCT
This sequence comes from Vicinamibacterales bacterium, assembly GCA_965222905.1. GTDB lineage: Bacteria > Acidobacteriota > Vicinamibacteria > Vicinamibacterales > UBA8438 > WTFV01. The sequence continues at coordinate 4,479,621 of OZ244976.1, forward strand.
GGAGAACATCATCGGCGCGCCGCCCCCGCCGGCCCCGCCCGACGTGCCGGAGCTGGAAGAGGAGAGCGCCGAAGGCCAGGTGCTGTCGATGCGCGAGCGCATGGAGCAGCATCGCAAGAACCCGAGTTGCGCCGTGTGCCACGCGCAGATGGATCCGCTGGGCCTCGCGCTGGAGAACTTCGACGCCGTCGGCCGCTGGAGACAGCGCAGCGAGTCCGACGCGCCGATCGACGCCTCCGGCGTCCTGCCCGACGGTACCCGGTTCGACGGACCGCGGGGACTGCGCGGTGTCCTGGAAAGCCGTGCGGAGGAGTTCATCACGACGTTGGCCGAGAAGCTGCTGACCTACGCCGTCGGCCGGGGCGTGGAGCTCGCCGACGCGCCCGTGGTCCGGCAGGTCGTCCGGGATGCCGCCCGCAGCGACTATCGCTTCTCGTCGCTGATCGCGGGCATCGTCGACAGCAGGCCGTTTCGGATGCGGAGAGTACAGCCATGATCATCACGAAGAGGGCGTTGCCTCGCCGGACGGTGCTGCGGGGAATGGGAGCCGCGGTCGCGCTGCCGCTGCTGGACGCCATGGTGCCGGCGTTGACGGCCATGACGCGTACGCCGGCGCAGCCCGTGCGGCGGCTGGGATTCATCTACATCCCCAACGGCGCCTACCACGCGGCGTGGACCCCGGAAGGCACGGGCCGCGACTTCGCGTGGTCGCCCTCGCTGCAGTCGCTGGCGCCGTTCCGGGATCAGGTGGTCGTGGTGACGAACCTGGCCCACCGCCAGCTCGAGTCGCTCGGCGACGGAGGGGGAGACCACTCCCGCGCGAGCGCGGGGTGGTTGAGCGGCGTGCACGCCAAGCGGACCGAGGGGGCGGACGTCGAGGTGGGCACGACCGCGGATCAGATCGCTGCCCGCGAGATCGGCGGGACGACGCCCCTGGCGTCGCTCGAGCTCGCCCTCGATGCTGCCGACATCGTCGGCCACTGCGACGCCGGCTACAGTTGCGCCTACATGAACACCATCTCGTGGCGGACGCCGACGGCGCCGAACCCGATGGAGCGCAATCCGCGCGCGGTGTTCGAGCGCCTGTTCGGCGACGGCGACAGCACCGGCGATAGGCTGCGCGAGATGGAGATGGATCGCAGCCTGCTCGACTCGGTCACGGAGGAGATCGGACGGCTGCATACGGGTCTCGGCGCGCAGGACAAGCGGCGGGTGGACGAGTACCTGGAAGCGATTCGCGATACCGAGCGGCGCATTCGCAGGACCGAGCAGTACAACCGCTCGCAGGAGCTCCCGGTCCCGGACCGGCCCATCGGCGTGCCCGAGGACTTCGAGACCCATGCCGGGCTGATGATCGATCTGCAGGTTCTGGCCTATCAGGCCGATCTCACGCGCGTGATCACGTTCGCCTTCGGCCGCGAGGCCAGCTACCGGACCTTCCCGGCCATCGGGATCAACGATCCCCACCACGCCCTGTCGCACCACCAGAACGACGACCAGAAGCTCGCCAAGCTGGGGAAGGTCAACGCCCATCACGTCGGCACCTTCGCCTCGTATCTGGAGAAGCTGCAGGCCACGCCGGACGGCGACGGCACGCTGCTCGACCACACGCTGCTCCTCTACGGGAGCGGCATGAGCGACGGCAACCTGCACAACCACTCGCCGTTGCCGATCGTGCTGGCGGGCGGGGCCGCCGGCCGGTTCAAGGGTGGCCGGCACCTGCGCACCAGGCCCGAGACGCCGATGACGAACCTGCTGCTGAGCATGCTCGACATGGCCGGGGTACGGCCCCAGCGGCTCGGCGACAGCACGGGGCGGCTGACCGGTCTCTGATCGGGAGTCGTGTCGGATCTCCGGTTCGCACTTCGCGGCCTCGTTCGCCGACCGCTCGCCGCGGCGGTTGCGGTCGCCACGCTGAGTCTCGGCCTCGCGTCCGTGACGGCGCTGTTCGCGGTGACCGACGCGGTGATTCTGCAGCCGATCGGCGACAGCGATTCCCGGCTGGTTCGGATCTGGAAGGACGACGTCGAACGGGGCGGCGGACTGCTGTTTCCGATCTCGTATCCCGAGTATCTGGTATGGAAGGAGGCGACGAGCTTCGACGCACTCGCGGCCATCAACTATGCCGACGGCGCGACGAACGCCTTTCTGGTCGATGACGAGCCGGTCACGGCCAACCGCGTGCTGGCCTCGGCCGATCTGCTGGATGTCGTCGGCGCGAGGCCGGCCTACGGGCGCCTCCTCGAGGCCGAAGACGACGTCGAGGGCGCCGAGCTCGTTGCCGTCGTCAGCCATCGTTTCTGGCGACGGGTGAGCGGCGATCCGACGTTCGTCGGCAAGCGCCTCAGCGACGCCGGGGACACCCCGTTCACGATTGTCGGGGTCCTGCAACCCGACGTGTCCTACCCGGTCGACGCCGACATCTGGCTTCCGCTGGTTCCGGCGTTCACGCGCGACCCCGACGCGGCCCTGGACAGCCCGCGGACCACGCAGTTCCACGTCGTGGGGCGACTCGCGCCGGGCGTCTCCAGCGGCCAGGGGCGGTCCGAGCTGGCGGTCATCCACGGGCGCCTGAGCGCGGCGTATCCGGAGGACTATCCGCGAATGCCGATCGTGGTGACGCCGCTGGTCGACACCGTCGTCGGTCACGTGCGGCCCATCCTGGTGCTCCTGCTGGCCGGCGCCGCGCTCGTGTTTCTCGTCGCGGGAGCGAACGTCGCCATCCTGCTGCTCATGCGGGCCGAGTCACGCCGCGTCGAGATGGCCGTGCGGTCGGCGCTGGGCGCGACGCGCGGACAGCTCCTGCGACAGACCGTGATCGAGGCGTTGGTTCTCGGTGCGGCGGGCGTGGGCGGAGCGTTGATTCTGGGTCGCGGACTGCTCGCTCTCACGAGCGTCATCGATCCGGGTCAGGCGCCGCGAATCGACGAGGCGTCGCTCGGTCCCGGGGTCATCGCGTTCACCGTCGCCACGATGACGGCGTGGGTCCTGGCGTTCGGCACCGCTCCTGCGTGGCAGACGCGCGTGACGAGACTGCGCGGCTTTCTCGCGCAGCGCTCCGCCGAGGTGTCCCGTGGGACGGGCCGCCGGCTCCAGGTGCTGGCCGCCGCTCAGATTGCGTTCGCCGTGGTGGTCCTCGTCTCGGCCGGACTGCTGACCCGGTCGCTCTGGCAGTTGCAATCGATAGACCGGGGGCTCGAGTCCGACGGTGTCGTGACCACGCGCATATACCTGCCGTGGCAACGCTACGGCACGCCCGACCAGGTCCGCGCGTTCTACGACCGGGCGGTCGAAGCGATAGAACGGCTTCCCGGCGTGATCTCGGCGGCGCCGTTTCACCTGCCGCCGGGAACGGCCACGACCGGCCTCAGCTCTCCGTTTCAGTTCGAAGGCCAGACGCCGGATGAGTCGGCGACGAACGAGTGGGCCAATTGGGATATCGCGACGCCGCGGTACTTCGAGACGCTGGGAATCCCGATCGTGAGCGGGCGCGCCTTCGCGCGCACCGATACCGCCGAGACGCAGCGCGTGGCGATCGTGAGCGAGAGCGCCGCCGCCCGCTACTGGCCCGGCGCGGAGCCGATCGGCAAACGGGTCCGGATCAGCCCGCGATTCGAATGGGCGACGGTCGTGGGGGTTGCCGCCGACTTGCGGTACCGCGAGCTCACCAACGACTGGATGACGGTCTACTATCCGGCCCCGCAGTCGTTCCACTTCCAACCCGGCAGCCTTGCGATTCGCACCGGGCGGCCGCCCTCGACGCTGTTGTCCACCATCCGCGACACGATTCGGGCCATCGAGCCGTCGATACCGATAGACACGCTGACGCCGATGGACGAGCTGCTCGCCGCGGAGTTCGCTCGCCCGCGGCTCGCGGTGCAGATTTCCATCGCCTTCGGAGTGGTGACGCTCGCGCTGATCCTGGTGGGCCTGTTCGGAACGGTGTCGTTCGACGCGAGACAGCGACGGGTCGAGATGGCGATCCGCTCGGCGCTGGGGGCGAGCCCGCACGCGCTGCGATGCCTTGTCGCGGGGCGCGGGCTGCGGCTCGCGGCGGCGGGCCTGGTCACGGGTCTTGCCGCGACCGCCACGGGAGCGCGCGCCCTGGCCGCGGTATTGTTCGGTGTCGCCCCGCTCGATCCGGTCACGCTGGCCACCGTCTCCGGCGGGCTGGCGCTTTTGGCCGTACTGGCATGCTGGATTCCGGCCCGACGGGCGGCGTCCACCGACCCCTCCGAGGTGCTCCGGAGCGGCGACTGAGCCTGCGGGCCCACCTCAGAGGCGGCCGTCGACGGTGAAGCTGAACGCTCTACCTGTCGTGACCGAGATCTACGGGAACCTGGGTCGGTGGCGGGCAAGCGCTGCCTTGCTGGGAGACGCGACGCGGTCGGGCGGGTCGTTCTTCCTGGCGTTCGCGCCCGTCGCTGTCCTCGACGATCTCGGCCGCCCCGGCCTCGACGATCTCCCGGTCCTCCGCGGTGAAGTGCTTCGTCAGCTCGCTCCACGGGTGATGTCCGCTCATCGTTCTGGGCCTCCCCGCGTGATGGTGCGCTGCCGTTCGTGTTCGATCTCGCGAAGGTACTCATCATAGATCGCGTCGGCGCGCGGGGTGTAGTCGCGGTAGAAGCGCTCCGAGTCCGCCTTATGGCCGGCGATCAGGAGGATGGCCGTGCGGTGGCGGTCGAAGGCGTAGAACACGCGGATCGGGGGACGCCCCTGTACCCGAAGCTCGCGCATGTGGCGGTGCCGCGAGCCCTTGATGCCGGAGGAGTACGGGAATTGAAGGCGGGGGCTGCGGCGAACCAGCGCGTCGACCACCTTCGCAACCGCTCGCTGGTCACGGATGTCGAGACCGTCCCACCAAGCGCGAAACTCGTCCGTGACTTCGACGTTGGTGTGCTCGGGCCCCATGACGTTGGCGAAGTATGACGCACTCTGAAGGGCGCGCACGCATGAAGAGGAAGGAGATGAGTCGGCGACGAACGAGTGGGCCAATTGGGGTATCGCGACGCCGCGGTACTTCGAGACGCTGGGGATCCCCATCGTGAGCGGACGCGCCTTCGCGAGCACCGACACCGTCGATGCGCAGCGTGTGGCGATCGTGAGCGAGAGCGCCGCCGCGGGCTACTGGCCCGGCGCGCAGCCGATTCGGCAAACGGGTCCGGATCAGCCCGCGATTCGAATGTGCGACGGTCGTGGGGGTTGCCACCGACTTGCGGTATCGCGAGCTCACCAACAACTGGATGACGGTCTACTACCCGGCCACGCAGTCGTTCCATTTCCAACCGGGCAGCCTCGCGATTCGCACCGGGCGGCCGCCCTCGACGCTGTTGTCCGCCATCCGCGACACGATTCGGGCCATCGAGCCGTCGATACCGATAGATACGCTGACGCCGATGGACGAGCTGCTCGCCGCGGAGCTCGCTCGCCCGCGACTCGCGGTGCAGATTTCCATCGCCTTCGGAGTGGTGACGCTCGCGCTGATCCTGGTGGGTCTGTTCGGAACGGTGTCGTTCGACGCGAGACAGCGACGGGTCGAGATGGCGATACGCTCGACGCTGGGGGGGCGAGCCCGCACGCGTTGCGGCGCCTTGTCGCGGGGCGCGGGCTGCGGCTCGCGGCGGCGGGACTGGTCACGGGTCTTGCCGCGACCGCCACGGGAGCGCGCGCCCTGGCCGCGGTATTGTTCGGTGTCGCCCCGCTCGATCCGGTCACGCTGGCCACCGTCTCCGGCGGGATGGCGCTCCTGGCCGTGACGGCATGCTGGATTCCCGCCCGACGGGCGGCGTCCACCGACCCGGCGGAGATTCTTCGAAGCGGCGAGTGAATCCCGAGGGGCACCGTCGCCACTCCTCGCCTCCGCAACCCGTTGGTCTCGCCGAGGCGGCAGCGCGCCTTGCAAGACTGTCCTCTTGAGTGGACGGCTCGTGCCTCTCCTGGCGGAAGAGTCGCATGCACGCCGCCGGGAACAGCGCTTGTTTCCCGGCCTCATGCACCTGGCACGCGTCTTGCTTCCAAGTGAGGGTAGCGCGTGCGGCCATCCGGGTCCGGTGAGACACACACGCGCAGAAAGGACACTCACGATGCACACTCTGTCGAATACACGCCGAATCGCCCTGCCCCTGATGGCGCTCGCCGTGGCGGCACTGTCGGTGTCGCCGGCGGCCGCCGACGGGCCGAAGCACGATCTGTTCCAGCGAGTTCAGGAACAAGTGCTCCGTTACTCGTTCTTCACGGTGTTCGACAACGTCAACGTGGAGATTGCCGGCGAGGGACACGTCGTGCTCACCGGCCACGTCACCGCGGAACACAAGGCGAAGACCATCGGGAAGCGCGTCGACGCGCTCGAAGGCGTGACCACGGTGATCAACGAGATCGCCGTGCTTCCGGTGTCGCGGTTCGACGACCGGTTGCGGTACGTCGTTTCCCGCGCGATCTACGGGAATCCGAACTTCTGGCACTACGCCGCGAGCGCGAATCCGTCGATCCACATCGTGGTGAATCGGGGGCACGTGACGCTCACGGGTGTCGTCGACAGCGAGACCGACCGGCAATTGGCGCGGGCGCTCGCCGGGCAGTTCAACGCCTTCTCGGTCACCAACGAGCTGCGGCTGCCGCACGAGGTGACGGCGGAGCTCGAGGCGCTCGGATAGGAGAGGGGTTCACACGAGGAGGTGCTGCTGGCGGTCGCCGGGGCTTGGCGACCGCCAGACGCCATTCCGCGTGACCCGACCACGTCGCGTCCGATGCGCGCCTTGAGACGGTCGCGATCGTTCATCTGCCCATGCGGTGCTCGATCAGGCGCACGAACTCCTCCTTGAGCTCGATGCCGACCCACCGCCGCCGCTGCTGCGCCGCCGCGAGCAGGGTGGTGCCGGAGCCGGCGTACGGATCCAGCACCACGTCGTCCGGCTCGCTCGTGAGCGTGACGCAGCGGCGGGCCAGGCCGATCGGCATGGGCGCGGGCTGATCGTCGTCGGGAACTTGACCGCGCCGGCGCGGGTTGGTGGCAATATCCCATACCGTTCTCAGGCGCCGGTCGTTGACTCCCCGGACGGCGTTGACGTCGTAGTGGTAATCCTGGTCCTTCGACAGGAGAAAGACCGTCTCGTGCGCCTTGGTCGGCCGGTCTGCGACCGACTCCGGGTGCGCGTTCGGCTTGTGCCAGATCACCTCGGACCGCAGCCACCAGCCGTCATCCTGCAGCGCGAACGCCACGCGCCAGGGCAACCCGATCAGGTCCTTGGGCTTGAGTCCGCGCGGCGTCTGGGGGCGGACCGACATCGCGCGCGCCCGGTTCTTCCTGTCCGGCGCCCGGTAGCGGCGATTCCCCGAGGTGTAGGCATCGCCGATGTTCAGCCACACGGTTCCGTCGCCCTTCAGCACACGCCGGAGCTTGCGGAAGTCGGTGACGATGCCGGCTACGTAGTCGCGCAGCGTGTCGTCCCGTCCGAATGGGTCTCCGACGTCGTAGTCGCGCAGCGACCAGTACGGCGGCGACGTAACGACCGTCCGCACGCTCTGGGCGGGCAGCAGGTCGAGCGCATCCGAGGCTCTTCCGCGAATCAGCGTGGCGGCCGGCAGAGCAGGGAGTTCACCGTCAATCCCCGCATCGAGACGGAGGTACTGTGGGGCGTGGTCGCCCCGGGCATCCTGCGGGGCAACTGGCTCAGTGGACTCGATTGGAAAGAGCGTGGTCACGGCACTCAGCGCCTCTGTCGGCGGCACGAGTCAGCCGGCAGGCGGTCGCCGGGCGAATGTCGAACACCGACTCATGCTACCACGGGCCCACCAGGCAGCCGTATCTTCCGTTCTTTCAATAGGATGCAGACGGAGACGAGGTCATCTCCGGGTCCCCGCGGGGACCCGGAGATGATAGGATGGGAATGCTGTGAGCAGGGACGAACTCCCATGAGCAGCGACACCAAGGCAATCATCGGTACGATCGTCGGAACCGGAGTGGTGCTGGCAGGCGTCCTTGGCGGGATGCTCACCAGCCAGAACGCCAGCCTGAACACCCGAATCGACGACCTGCGCACCGATCTGACCACCCGAATCGACGACCTGCGCACCGATCTGACCAACCGAATCGACAGCCTGCGGATCGAACTGACCGGCCAGGTCGATAACGTCAGCAGCGACGTCGACGACCTCAAGACGGACGTGCGCGACATGCGCACCCGACTGCGGAACATCGAGGTCGCGTTCGGCAAAGTCGACCAACGCCTGCTGACGCTCGAACGCGTCATCATTCCTGTGGCCGAACCGCCACGCTAACGCCTCATCCGGTGTGGTGATGAATCGCGCCGGTGAGTGATCTGTATCGCTCCGGCCGGAGCGATACCCGGTGTCGAGCCATTCCGTCGTCAACGGAGTACCACCTCGTGGTCCGCAGCAGCGGCGATCGCCCTCAGGGGCGACCGAACGCGTGCAGGTTATTCGGTCCCGCCCAGGGAGCGAAGCAGGTTTGCCGTAGGCGTCTGCCCCCGGCTGGCCGCCCAGGCCGCGTAGACCTCTCGATAGCGTCCGAGGGCGGCGCCGCCGATGGCCGATCCGTCGGGAGCCTCGGGCGGCGCGAGCGCAACCGCCAGCGGCGTCTGTTCCATTCGGTTGCGCGCATTCACCGGTGCGCCACGCTCGGCGAGGAGCCGAATGACGCCATCGAATTTGCTGCCCGCCGCTACATGCAGGGCGGTATCGCCGGACAGACTGGCGGCGTTCGCATCCACGCCCAGGTCGAGCGCCGACCTGACCGTTTCCAGAATCTGCTCCTCCGCGAGCCTGAGTCGAAGCAGCCCCGTGGTTTTCCCACCCGCCGCAACCATGGCCGCCGTCCGGCCGTCCTGCAACGGCAGGGACGTGTCGGCGCCGCCGGCGGCCAGGAGACGCATGATCTCGGTATCGGATCGCCGGGCGGCCAGCACGAACGGCGTCGCGCCGATCAGGAACTTGTCGAAGGCGAACGCACCCCGGTCGTGCTTGAGCAGCGAGCCCCGCGTGAGCCGCACATCCGGATTGGCGCCGTGGGCCAGGAGTGTCTCCACCAGCTCGCGATCGCCGCGCAACGCGGCCCAATGCAGGGCGGCCTGTCCGGCACCGGCGGCGTCGGGGTCCGCACCCCTCTGCAGCAGGACCGCGGCGACCTCGTTGAAACCGTGCTGGGCCGCGACGACCAGCGGGGTGGTGCCGACCGCGGCCGTGTCGTCGATTGGCGCGCCGGCGGCCACCAGGAGTTCGGCCGAGGCTGCGGCCCCGTGCCGCGCGGCAAACAGCAGCGGTGTGAATCCGCCTTGCTCGACCCACACGATACCCTCGGTCTTGCCGAGACTCTTCTGGCAGCACAACAGGACATGCCGGCGCGACGACTTCGTCCGGGCGTTCAGAGCCGCTCCGGTTTCCAGCAGGACCTGCACGACCCTCGGATGCCGCCGTGCAACGGCCCACATGAGCGCGGTCTGTCCCTGCGCGCCTTCCCTGACGCTCGCGTCGGCGCCGTGGGCAAGCAGTGACCGGACCGCGGCGACGTTGCCCTGGCGGGCGGCGATCATGAGCGGTGTGCCCCCGGTGTGCGGCGCGATGTTCGGGTCGCCGCGCGCCTCCAGCAACTTCGCGACCATTGCCGCGCTGCCGGCCGTCGTCGCGACCCAGAGCGGGGTGACGCCCAGGTCGTTCGTGGCGTCTACGGCCGCGCCGGCTCGGATCAACAGATCCGCCGCTTCGAGGTCATTCAGGTGGGCGGCCCAGTGGAGGGCGGTCGCGCCGTCGCTCTGCCGTGCATCCACGTCGGCGCCCCGACCAAGGAGCGCGCGCACCGCGGTCGCATCGCCGTTCTTGACAGCTTGAACCAACTGGACGTCGGCGGCGCCCGCTCCGGTGGCGGCGCTCGCTCCTAGTGTCGCGATGACCACCAGCAGCCCGATAGACCGCCCACAGAGCCATCTCGTCGAGATGCGCATGTTCGTGCCCTCCCTGTACAGCGACTCGACGCGTACGCGACGGAAAAACCGGCAGTTCGCCGAGTCTACCACGGTCGCGGAGTGGGACCTGTCATGAAAAAAGACCGAGCTTCCCCGGGTCGCGGTGCTATTATCCGACTTGAACGGCTGCAGGGAGGCAAGGATATGTCGCGCTGGCGCTCCGTTGGCGGGCTGATGGCGGCGGCGTGGTTCGTTCTGCTGTCTCCGCTGGCGGCCAACGAGACGTCGTCCCCACGGTCGCAGGTTTCGCTGGCGGAACCCTCTCCGCTGCGTCCGGTACTGAACCGCTACTGCGTCGGTTGCCACAATGACCGGCTCCTGACGGGGGACCTCTCGCTGGAGACGCTGGATGCGGTCCACGTCGCCGACGGCGCGGAGGTGTGGGAAGAGGTCATCCGCAAGCTCCGGAGTGGCGCGATGCCGCCGCCGGGCCGGCCGCGGCCCGACCCCGCGGTCGTGGAGAACGCGCTCGCGTGGCTCGAAACGGAGCTGGACGCCGCCGCCGCGCTCGATCCCGATCCGGGCCGGACGGACAGCGTCCATCGGCTCAATCGCTCCGAATACCAGAACGCGATTCGCGATCTGCTGGCGCTGGACGTCGACGTCACGGCGCTGCTGCCGGCCGACAGTGCGGACGAACATGGTTTCGACAACATCGCCAGCATGCTGTCGGTTTCGCCGACCCTGCTGGACCGGTATCTGTCGGCGGCGCGGAGGCTGAGCCGGCTGGCGGTCGGACTTCCTCCGGGTGCCCCCGCCACCGAGGAATACCGGGTCCGGCTCGATCAGGACGACTATCTGGGCGAGGACCTGCCGTTCGGGTCGCGGGGAGGCGCCGCCATTCGCCATCGCTTTCCAGTCGATGGCGAATACGGTATCCAGGTCCGGTTGTACCGTCAGTTGTTCGACTACGTCATTGGGCTCGGTTCGCCGCACGAGGTCGAGATCCGGGTGGATGGCGAGCGGATTCTTTCTTCGGTCGTCGGTGGCGAAGAGACCGGCGGGGCCCCGCCGGCCGGATTCATAGGAGACATTTTCGGGGATCCCGCGTGGGAGCGGTACGCCCGGAACGCCGACGCCGGCCTCGAAGTGCGGTTCCAGGCGCAGGCCGGCTCGCGTCTCGTGACCGTTTCGTTTCTGGGGCGTCCGACCGAGGTCGAGGATGGAGTTCCCCACCCGCCGAGATACCCCGAGCGTGACGAGTCGCTCGAGAGCAACCCGTGGGTTCACACCGTCGCCATCAGTGGTCCGTACGGCGTGTCGGGCCCGGGCGACACCCCGAGCCGTCGCAAGATATTCTCCTGCCGGCCAACGGAGCCGCGCGAGGAGGAGCCTTGCGCGGAGCGGATTCTCGCGGCGCTCGCCGGTGAGGCGTATCGCCGGCCCGCGACCGGGCGCGAGGTGCAGACGCTCCTGCGGTTCTACGGCGAGGGCCGGCGCGATGGCACATTCGATGACGGTGTCCAGTTCGCCCTGGAGCGGCTTCTGGCCGACCCGAAGTTCCTGTTTCGCATCGAAAGGGAGCCGGTCGACCTCGCCCCGGGAACCGTGTATGCGGTCAGCGATCTCGATCTCGCAGCGCGACTCTCGTTCTTCCTGTGGAGCAGTATTCCCGACGCCGAGCTGCGTGGTCTGGCGGCTCGCCGGGAGCTCGGCGCTCCCGACGGAATCGAGCAGCAGGTGCGGCGCATGTTGGCCGACGACCGCTCGAAGGCTCTCGTGGACAACTTCGTCGGCCAGTGGCTGTTGTTGCGCAATCTGCCGAGTGCGGCGCCGGACCCGAACGCCTTCCCCGACTTCGACGAGAACCTGCGCGAGGCGTTCGAGCGGGAGACGAGGTTGTTCGTCGAGAGCATGTTCCGGGAGGACCGGAGCGTGGTCGACCTCCTGCGGGCGAACTACACCTTCATGAACGAGAGACTCGCGCGGCACTACGGCGTCCCGAACGTGTACGGCAGCCACTTCCGGCGCGTCACGTTCGGCGACGACGAGCCCCGCGGCGGGTTGCTCGGCCAGGGGAGCTTTCTGACGGTGACGTCGTATCCGAATCGAACGTCTCCGGTGCTGAGAGGCCGCTGGGTCCTCGAGAGCCTCCTGGGCACGCCGCCGCCGTCACCGCCGGCCGACGTGCCGGGTCTCCCTGACCGTGGCGAAGGCGGCCGGCCCGCGTCGGTCCGCGAGCGGCTGGAACGGCACCGCGAGAATCCCGCGTGCGCGACCTGTCATGCGCCGATGGATCCCCTGGGGTTCGCCCTGGAGAATTTCGATGCGGTGGGCGGCTGGCGCGATTCAGAGGGCGGAACGCCCGTGGACAGCTCGGCCGTGTTGCCCGATGGAACGCAGTTTCGGGGCCCGGCCGGACTCCGCGCGTTCCTGGTGAGCCAGCCACGGCAGTTCGTTGAAGCAATGACCGAAAAACTGCTGGCGTATGCGCTGGGACGCCGGCTCGAGTACTACGATCGCCCGACGGTGCGCGCAATCGTGCGGGAAGCCGCATCGAGTGACTATCGCCTGTCCGCGATCATTCTGGGCATCGTCAGGAGCCCGGCGTTCCAGATGCGACGCGCTCTCGTGGATCCTTCACCGACACGGTCGGCGGCTGCGGTCAACCCCTGAGGGATGCCGGCCGTCACGCCATGCGGACCCTCGTTCAACCGATGCGGAGACCCCGACCATGATGATCACGAAGACGGCGTTGCCACGGCGTAGCGTCCTGCGCGGCATGGGTGCCGCGGTGGCGCTTCCGGTGCTGGATGCGATGGTGCCGGCGCTCACCGCGTTCGCGAAGACGCCGGCGGCGCCGGTCCGGCGCCTTGGCGTGGTCTACGTGCCGAACGGGATGATCATGCCCGCCTGGACACCGTCCGCCGACGGTGCGCTCGACCTCTCGCCGATACTCCAACCCTTGGCGCCCTTCAAGGACCGCATGCTCGTGTTCTCGGGGCTGGACGGCATGCAGAACCGGGGCGGCACCCATACGACCGCGGCGACGAGGTTTCTGACGGGTGTGGTCGGGAAGCGGACCGCTCAGGGGATCGAGGCGGGCACGTCGATCGATCAAATCGCGGCACGGCAGTTCGGCCGGGACACCCAGTTGGCCTCGCTCGAGCTCTCGCTCGATCGCCTCGATCTCGTCGGTACGTGCGACAACACGACGTGCGCCTTCATCAACTCGCTCTCGTGGACCAGTCCGACGACGCAGGCGCCGGCCGAGGACAACCCCCGTGTGGTGTTCGAGCGGCTGTTCGGCGACAGCGGGACGACCGACCCGGCCGAGCGCAGGATGCGCCTGCGGCGGAGCCGCAGCATTCTCGACTCGCTGATGGAGTCCCTCTCGGACCTCGAACACGAGCTCGGCTCCGGCGACCGCTCCCGGCTCGACGAGTACCTGACGGCCGTGCGCGACGTCGAGCGGCGTATCCAGAACGCCGAGGAACAGAGCGCGATGGACCTGCCGCTGGTGGAGCAGCCCGGCGGGATCCCGACGAATTACGAAGAGTACTGCGCACTGATGTTGGATCTACAGGTGCTGGCCTACCAGTGTGATCTGACACGCGTCGTGACGTTCATGCTGGGCCGCGAGTACAGCGGGCGGACGTACCCGCAGATCGGCATCAGCGAGGCCCACCATCCGCTGTCGCATCACCAGGGCGATCCGGAGAGGATTGCGCTGCTCGCGAAGCTGAACGCGTATCACGCCTCGCTGTTCGCGTCATACCTGGAGAAGCTGCGTGGGACGCCCGATGGCGACGGATCGCTGCTGGACCATACGCTGCTCCTGTACGGGGCCGGCATGGCGGACAGCAACACCCATGACTCGAACAATCTTCCGCTGATGCTGGTCGGATCGCGGGACCACTACCACTTCGAGGGCGGGCGTCACCTGCGGTACGAGCACGAGCCGTCGGCGTCGCTCCTGGTCACCGTGCTGGACAAGCTCGGCGTGCCCGTCGAGCGGATTGCCAACAGCCGTGAGACGCCGCTCAACCTCGATGCCGCCATGAGTCCGTTGGCAGGAATCTGAACAGGGCAGCACACCAGCTTGGGGTTGGAACAGGACTGCTGATTCGGGTTGGACTTGCGTGGAGGCGGGGGTCACCTCGCCTCCACGTTCAGCAGTCGAAACGCCGGCGTGCCGAACGTCTCTCTGAACGTCTCGACCTCGAGCCTCCCGTCCGCGTTCAGTTGAAGCCTGACCGCCACGACCAGCACCCCGTCGCCTCTGCCGTTGTGGTTGAGCTGGAGCTCGATCATGCCGAAGGGATATTCACGGCTCCGAGTCTGACGCGTCGACTCGTCGAAACCGAGGTGCCGGACGGTGAATACCCGGACCACGCGCCCGCTCTCCGTCGGCGTGGAACGGGCCAGCGCGACGTCGTAACCCTGGCTGTTGATGACGATCCGCCCCTTCCGCGACCGTAGGAACGCATCCTCCAGCCGTCTCGGACCTCCGCCGGCCAGGATCTCCATGAACTCGATGAACTCTTCGTCGCTCGTGTACTCGTCGACCTGGATGCTGAAGAAGTTGCTGCCGGCGTTGCCGAAGGTACCGGTATTCGCGATGCGTCCCTCGAAACGCTCCGGCCCGGAGGGCTGACTCCGAGCGAAGACCGGAGCGGTGAAGAAGACCAGTGCGCCAGCGAGCAGGACGCCGACGGCGGAGGAGCAACGCCGTTCACGCGGGATGCGTCGCCGCTCGAATGCGGCGGGGCTGTTGCTTGGGGCTGACTTCCTTCCGCACATCGAATCCTCCCAGGGCCGAAAAGAACGACGGGCCGCACCCGTCAAGGGCGCGGCCCGTTCCGCCAACCTGACCTCCTAGAAATCGTAGGTCGCGCTGATCCGCGCGATCCGCGGCGGGATGTTCTCCCGGACATTGCCGAACGTCGGGCCCGAAACCGTCCGGACGCGCAGGATGTCGTTCGCGTTGAGCAGGTTGAACACCTCGACCGCCATCTGGAACCGGCCCGGACCCAGGTCCAGGAACTTCGACAGACGGATGTTCCAGACGTGCTGGGCGGTGAGCTTCGACGCGCCGTACGGCTCCACCCGGATCGTCTGGGTTCCCTGGTTGAAGAAGGGGAACAGCCCGTCGGGGTCGTTCCGCCGGAACCGCACGGTCCGCTGCAGCGGCAAGCCGCTGAGACTCTGGTAGAACAAGCCGAGCTGGACGTCCCAAGGGAACATGTAGCTGCCATGCGCCTTGAGGCCCCACTCCCAGGTCTCGTCGAGCCCGTTGAGGGCGTCTTGCGGGCTGATGAATTCGGGAAGGCTGGCATTCACGAGCCAGCGGTGGTTCTGCGTGCCGATGAACGACACGAGACCCTGCCACCCGTCCCGCAACCGTCTCTCCAGCGTGAACTCGTAGCTGTTGTAGGAATCCGGCTCGGGATAGTTGATCCGCTGGTTCCCGACGAAAGCGGCGCCCCGATATTCATCACCGTAGTCGGCGAACTGGATCATGTTGCCCGTGTCGTCGCCGGTATCCAGAACCCCGTCAGGTCCCGGATCCCGACGGCTCACCGGGATGGTATAGGCGCTGAGTGGGCGGAGAATGTTCGGACCACCTCCCACCCCGGAGGACGTCGACCCCCGCGTATCGAACAGACCGGTTTCACGCTTGTAGACATACACGGCGCGAGCAGCCACCGAGGGCATCAGCTCATGCTGGATGCCGACCGACATCTCCTGCGTGTTGGACTGCGTCAGCTCGCGGCCGAATCGCGGGTCGTTCGGCAGGATGGCGTTGGCGGCCCCGGTAATGTCGACGAAGTCGGGGCCGTTGAGGTCGAGGTTCACTTCTCCCGGCGTGTAGGTATTGTCGGGGATCGAGTCCCTCCAGACGTACGTCGCCGAGGCGATCGCGTTGAGGTTGAACGACGAGGCGAAGCTGTCGCCCAGCGATTGCTGGAAGTAGTTGTACGCGCCTCGGAGCACGGTCCTGCCGTCCCCGCGGAGATCGTAGGCAAGCCCTATGCGCGGCGCAAGGCCCTTCCAGTCCACCACGTCCAGTCTGTCGACCTGTCCCTGGAAGAAGAGCCCGAAATCGTCGGGGCCCTTGAATTGCTCCGGCACGTACGAGGTGTACTGGTCGAACCGCAGGCCGATGTTCGCGGTCAGCCGCCGGGTCACACGCCATTCGTCCGTGACGTACGCGGAGTTCACGTCCACCCGGTTGGTGGGGTCTACGGGGTAGTTGAACAGCTTGACCCGCGATGGATTTCCCACCATCCCGGAATCGAACAGGGTCGCTCCCTCGTACTCCAGACCGAAGTTGCCGCCGGCGTGGCTGGCCTGG
Organism: Vicinamibacterales bacterium; assembly: GCA_965222905.1. GTDB lineage: Bacteria > Acidobacteriota > Vicinamibacteria > Vicinamibacterales > UBA8438 > WTFV01. Next base: position 4,495,896 of record OZ244976.1, read on the forward strand.
CCGGTGCCGTGCGTCTCCCGATAGATCTGGACACCGGTCTTGATCGCGTGGGCGCCTCCCGGATAGTAAGTGACGCTGCCGAGGTACTGCCACCGATTGCGGGGGCGTCTGTCGGCGCGGGCCGCCGAGCCCGTGTACACGCCGGAGTCGCGATCGAACCGGGTGGGAGTGTCGACGCCGGCGCGCGGCTGGTAGTCGGCGAGGTAGTAGTGGCGACCCAGCGTGAGGGTATAGACGAGCCTGTTGCTGGGCGTGCCGTTGAGCTCGATCTTGCCGGTCTGCGGGTTGAAGAGGTAGTCGTTCGTCGTTTCGAGCGGCCGGAACTGGGTGCCGAACCGCTCGGGCATGACCTTGCCGCTGCGGTGATAGAACGCGTCCATCCGGTAGCCCTGCGAGAGCTGGAACGTGGTCTTGAGGGTCTGGCTGTTGAGCTCGCGCCGGCCGTCCCCGCGCCCGTCCTCGGTCGTGTCGTCCGGCGTCAGGTAGATGCCGTCGGGCCCGCCGTCGAGCGCGAAGTTGACTTCGTTCTGCGCCTTGCGCTGCCGCTTGTAGTCGCCGTAGAACCAGATCCGGTTCCTCCAGATGGGGCCGCCCAGCGACCCCGAGAGATCGCTGTAGTCCTTGAACGAGCTGCCCTGCGTGACGCCCCGTTCCATCAGCGCCGCGTCCAGATTGTCGGACTGCATCCGCCGGTCCTGGTACGCGCCGAAATAGCGCCCGTGGAAATCGTTGGTGCCGGACTTGATGATGGCGGCGAAGTTCATGCCGGCCGTCGCGACTTCCGCGGTGTTGCCGACGGCCGTGATGGTGACCTCGTCGAGCGACGCGTAGTCGTAGTAGGAGCCCATCGACGACGTGTACTGCCGCGTATTGATCCCGTCGAGGGTCGGCGTGATCTGGCCGCGTTGGCCGTAGGCGCGGGCTGACTGGTAGTTGGCCATCGTGCTGCCGCCGACGTCGATCCGGCCGACGCGCATGCCGGGCGCCATCGCCATCAGCTCGAACTGGCCGCCCGAGTTGGGAACCGACTCGATCACCTCCCGCGTCAGGGTCTGCACGGTGGCCGCGCTCGTCACGTCGACGACGGGGCTCTGGCCGCTCACGGTGATGGTTTCCTGGACGGTCGAGAGCTCCAGCTCGACGTTGATCCGGGCCGTGAACCGATCCGTCAGCCGGACCCCTTCGCGGATGACCGTGGAGAAGCCGGGCAACGCGAACGTGACCGTGTACGTCCCGATGCCCAGACCGGTGAACCGATAGGCGCCCTCGCCATCCGTCACCCGAACGACTTGCGGCACGGTCAACTGCGGGCTCTCGAGCGTTGCCGTCACGCCGGGCAGCACGGCGCCGGTTGCGTCCGTCACGAGCCCTTCGATGGCGGACGCGTTGACCACTTGAGCGCTAGCGTTCGATGTGCCGACGAGGGATAACGTCAGCCCGAGACAGATCGCCAGACCTGTCCGACTCGCCGAGAGCGTGCGATACGGCATCTGAATACCTCCAAAACGTACGTGTGGCCGGCTGCGACACCCGCCCGACCAATCTACTCTTGCGCCCGGTGAAACGCAACGGGGCATCGTTGAGGAGCCGTGCGGTCGGTGCGTCGGTCAGCGTGGACGCCTGTACCGGCGGCCTTCCGTGTACAGGTCCAATAGTTGCCGGATCGTAGTGGCAAGCTCGCTCCCGCCGGCGGGGAGCGACGCGAGGGCCGCGCGAGCCGTCGCCGCGGCCTCGTCGAAGCGGCCCGCCGCGGCATAGGCCGCCGCGAGCGTGTTGAGCACACGCGCGTCCCGGCGACTCGTGAGCTGCGCCGCATGCTCGGCAACGCTGACCGCCTGCTGCACGTCACGCGGGGTGGGATGCGGGTGGGTCGCAAGGATCCACGCGAGCTCGGCGAACGGCTCCGGCGAGTCGGGCAGTAGCGCGAGCACCCGCCGGTAGAGCCCGATCGCCTCCGTGAACTCACCCCGCAACGTCAGCGTGCTCGCCAGGTTGTAGAGCGCGTCCTCGTCGTCGGGCCGGGCCCGCACCGCCTGTCGAAAGCGACGGATCGCCTCCCCCAGCCTGCCTTGCGATCGCAGCGCCGCGCCGAGGTTGTTGTGCACCGGCGCGTACTCGGGATCGAGTCGGAGCGCCCGCTCGAAAAAGGCAACGGCTTCGTCGAGTACTCCCAACTGCAGCAACGTCGTCCCCACGTTGTACTGCGCGGCGGGAGACTCGGGCTCCAGGCGTACCGACTCCCTGAAGTGGGCAAGGGCCTGCTCGACTTCCCCGAACAGCAGGTAGAGGCGCGCGACGTCGTCGTGCACCATCGCCTTGTCGGGATCGGTTTCGAGGACCGTCTCGAATCCCACGATGTCCTCGGCCATCTCGCGCGGCCGGCGGTCGGCCGCGAGGATTTCGCGATCGGCAGCGCTGCGCGCCAGGACCTGAATCGACACGTCGCCCATCGTGTTCGACGACCTCGGGCCCCAGGTGACCCGCCGCGGGGGAAAGTGCGGGTTGCGCCGGTTGCCGACCGAGTTGTCGAACCTGAACTCCATCGTCAGCTCGGTGCCCCTGGGAAGCAGGAACGGTTCGGCGTAAAAGTAGTAGTCCTGCCACGAGGCATCCCAGTCCCTGATGTAGAGGAGCCGCCGGCTCGTCCCGTCGGGAAGCGTCGCCAGCGCCCTCACTTCCCTGGCCAGGTAATGCGCGTGCGGATGAATGCCGTACACCTCGACGTCGACCGGGAGCACGTACCCATCCCGGCTGCGGTAATCGGTGGCCCCCGGCGGGATGTCGATGTCCTGCTTCCCCAGCCTGATCGTGAACGGGATCTTCGCCGGGGGTTCGTCGGTGAAATAGAACCCGATGCGGGACTGCACGACCTCCGGTTGCCCGCTCGGCATCAGGTGCAGCTCGAGGAGCATGTCGGTGCCCGCGTCCAGGCGCCAGGCCATCCCTTCGGCAACCAGCGGCCGGTCCTGCCCGGGCGTCCAGCCGAGCAGGTGGCCGAAGGGAAACTGTGCGTCGAACGGAGTGACGTCGTCGAAACCGGGTCCGGGGTCCCGCGCGTCGAGCGTTCGCGAGGCCGGTGTCGAATCGAGCCGCATGTTGGCGTGGTGGATGACCCTGGGGTTCGATGCCCACGTGGAACCGGCGCCCTGGACAGCCGGCTGGAACTCGAGGCCCTCCACGAACCGCGTCTCTCCTATCGGGATCGGGATCGCGAACTTGCGGAAGACGTCGTCCCCGTCGGCCCGAAGCGCGAAGGGCTCGGGCATTTCGATGACGAGGTCCGGCTCGCCGAGCCGCCATTCGCCGAGCCTTTCCGGTAGCGGCGGGAGGTCGGCCGGGTCCCCTGCAGGCGCCCCGGCATCCACCCACCTGGCGATCAGATCGATCTGGCCGTCGCTCAACCGCCGGTCGCCGATGAACGGACCGCCGTACCCCGGCTCCGGCTTCCAGGGCGGCATCGACCGGCTCGAGGTCGCCTGCTTGATGGCGCGAGCCCAGGGCCGGGCGTCGCTGTAGCTCAAGAGGCTGAACGGAGCGGCGGTGCCGGGGCGGTGGCAGGTGGAGCAGTGCTGGAAGATGAGCGGTGCGATGTCCCCGTTGAAGGTGACGGCATCGGGCGCGACTGCCGCCGAGGGGAGACTTGCACGCCGCTGAGTCGGCGCCGGCCCTGCTTCCGCGGCCAGGCTCGTTGCCAGAAGGAGTCCGACGACCGTGGCGGTGGAAGCAAGCGCGTACCGTCGGTCCTTCAGGTCTGATTTCGTGGCGGCTGTTTCCTGGACCGCGGCATCGATGACACGCACCATCAATTCCTTGCCGAGCGGATGGGCGCGGCGACGGACGGTTACCTGCTACTCAGCGGGCTGGTCTGGCTTCGGTCCGATCAGGATCTCGACGGCGCGCAGGCGGTCATCGATGCGCCGAAGGTCGGTCCGGATCTCGGCGTGCTCGGCACGCATGGCGTCATGCTCGGCGCGCATGCTGACGAGCACGTCATCGATGCGGGCGTTCATGCCGGCGTGCTGCGACACCATCAGGCCACCGAGTCCGAGTGTTGCCGTCACGATGGCGACAACGATCGCCTTTGTGTCGGTGCTCATGCGTTCTGTCCTTCACGTCCGAGCCCACCCGAAGTAGCGCGCGAGCGCGACGTTCCTTGTGGCACGGTCGGCGTGAGGGGAGCGATCCCGTGGGTGTCGAGCACGGGATCAGCTTACCACGGTGTCCTCCATCCGCGGCATGAGGACGACGACCGCGCGCTCCGGCGCTCAAGCTCGCGCGAACCCAGCGGCTGGCATCGGGCTCGCGGCGCGCCAAGCTCCGTCAGGGCGACTCGTCGCCCGCCGCGGCCTCTCGATCTTCCATGGCCCTGGCGCCCGAGAGCGAGCTGGCCATGGAGTAGTTGCCCTCGTGGCAGGCGTACTCGTACAGCGGTTCATCGGTGCGGGCCATCCGCACCTGTGCAGTCCAGGGGCCCGCCCAGCTCGTCGGATCGTTGACCGTGAACTCGTAGATCAACGTGTCGGGGCCGGCGCGCGTGAAGCGCTCGACCAGGTGCAGATTGGCGCTCGAGCCTCGCAGGGAGGTCTCGCCGAGGAAGTTCCGCGTCTCGATCACGAGCGTATCGCCGTCCCAGCTCGCCCGCGAGTCGCCAACCCACTGTCGCAGGTGGGCCGGCAGGTGGGGGCGCCCGTCCAGGGGAACGATGCGCGCGTTGTGCACCATCTCGTTGAGGATGACCACGTGGTCCGCGGTCTGGAAGAGCTGGACGTTGTTGTTGTAGGCGCTCGGCGTCATCGGGGGTCCGGAGTTGAACCCGAGCAGACAGCGCTCCGAGGTGCCGCGATCCTCCGGACCGTGCGCGTGCCGGCCGCGCAGGATGCGGCGCAGCTCCGCACGCGCTTCCACCTCGGGGCGCACGGCGGGAATGCGCCCGTCGGGCGGGTCGGTCACGAGCGACGTCCGCTGCTCGGACAGGGTATGTCCGTGCTCGAACCAGACTCGGACGGAGTAGCCGAGCTGCGCTCCCAGCGGGGCATCTTCGCGCTCGGATTCATTGGCCGCGCGCTGCTCGGCGAGCCGCTGCTCCCAGGCGGCGGCTTCTTCGGCCGTCAGCGTGGTCTGCTCGGCGAGATCCGCGGGCCGTTCCATCGGCGTCGCGGTCGAGAAGTTCCAGACGCCCTGCAAATCCGGGTGGCCGTCGGGCGTCAGGAACGAGGCTGCCTGGCCCGCGGCGTGGACAGGCAGCAACGCGACGATAGCGCAGGCCAGCAAGGCGGCGCCGACAGACATCGGGAATCGACGGGTCATGACCAACCTCCTGGGTGATTCCGGACGGCGGCTCTCACGTGCGGGCGGATGCTCTCGGAAGAGTGCCTCATTGTAGCAGCGGGCGGACGTTGCACCGGCACTACAATGGGACCGCTTGGAGGCCGTCCGGCCGTCTCACTTACCCCGGAGCAGATCATGACCACGCCATGGCCCGTCGATCGTCGCAGATTCCTCGCCGGGAGCGCCGGTGCGCTCGGCGCCGCCGTCTTCGGCCGGCTGCCGCTCGACCTGCTGGCCGAGCAGGGGGCGCCGCCGGCCGTCGAGGACTGGGACACCGGTCGCGTTCGACACCTGCTGCCCGCCGTCAGCGACTCGCGCCTGCTGCTGAAGGCGTCGTTCGACGGTCCGCTGTCGGCCGCGCCGACGCTGCGGATCGGAAGCGCCGGCGTCACCGGCCGCATGAACGACACGGCGGGGGAGTACTGGCAGTTCTACGCCACGGGGCTGGAACCGGCCCGCCGCTACGAGCTGTCTCTCGTGGGAGCCGGCGGCGCATCGCTGTGCGAGCCGTGGCCGCTGTCGACGTTCCCGGCGCGGGACGCCACTCCCGAACGGCTCCGGATGCTCTTCTTCACCTGCGCCGGCGGTCCGGGCGGGACCTACGGGGGGATCGGCGACCGGAGCGGCTTCCTGCCGACCGCGATCCGCAACCGGCTCCTGCGGCGGGCGCTGTCCTTCCAGCCCGACGCGGCAGTCGCCAACGGCGACCACATCTACTGGGACCTGCATACTTGGCAGGGGGAGAACGCCGGCCAGCTCAGCCCGGCGGGGCGGACCTCGAACTTCGACTATTCCGCGTCGGTGTTCGGCGCCGGCAACGAGGCGGCCATGAAGGCGGCGGCCGGCCCGCAGATAGTGCCGGTCTACGGCACGGACTTCCGGTCGACGCCGATCTGCTTCCTGCAGGACGACCACGACCACTGGGAGAACGACGCGGTCACGGACGAGATCGCCAACTTCCCGATCCCCTGGTTCCAGCTCCAGCTCGCACGCGCCACGCAGCAGCTCTACTATCCCGAGTTCCTGCCCGACGCCGGGCGGCCGGCCGGGCTCCCGTGGTCGGGGACGAGTGACCGCGGCGACCTCTCCGAAAGCTTCGGCACGCTGCGCTACGGCAACCTGGCCGAGATCCTGCTCTACGACGTGCGGCGGACGGTGAGCCTGTCCGGGCCCAACGCGGTCTTCATCGACCGGCAGGTGGAAGGCTGGTTGCGCGAGCGGACCGGGTCGACGGAAACCCGGCACCTGGTCCACGCGCCCTCGAACCCCTTCGGTTGGAGCGCGGGCAAGTGGGGCGAGTGGTACCCGGACGTGCTCGACCGCGAGAGCGGAGCGCTCACCACCGCCATCGAGAAGGGCTACTGGCAGGAGGGCTGGCTGCGCCAGCACGACCGGCTGGTGGAGGCCATCGCCGGACAGCGGGAGCGCGTGCCGCTGGTCGTCAGCGGCGACCTGCACGCCATCGGGATGGGGCGGATGCATCGCGCCGGCGCCCTGAATCTCAACGCCCGTCCCGTCACGACGGTGCTCAGCGGCCCGATCGGCACCTCCGTCAGAGGCTTTCCGTCCGTGGTGCGCGGGGTCGGCGCAACGCCGCCCGCACACCTCGACATGGAGGAGTCGGTGGCGCCCATCGAGGACCACGGGTTCACCATCGCCGATTTCCTGCCGGACCGCATCGTGCTGCGCCAGTTCCGGTGGGACGTGGACCGCCAACCGCTCGACGCCATCGACGCGCTCGAGGCGTTCCACACGGTCGAGCTGCCGGTGCCAGGGTAGTGTTCAGCGCCCCGGCTTCTTCGGGGGGGCTCGCATCCGGGTCTGTGGATCCCGTGCGCCGGACGGGGCTACCCGGCCTTCGGGCGCCGGGCGAGGCCGATATCGAGCACGTCGGGCGCGCACAGGGTCCAGGAATCCGTGATCCGAACAGGTTCCGCCGCGGCCGCGAGGGAGACCACCTGTCCGTCCTGCCAGCTCGACTCTGCGATCCGTTCCAGCGGCGCCAGCCGGTCGTAGCGCGGCGAGCCGAGCTTGACCTCGACCGGCCAGGTCCTGCCGTCGCTCTCGATCAGAAAGTCGATCTCCTGCCCGTCGCGGGTGCGCCAGAAATGGATGTCCACCTCGCGCGCCCGATGGCAGAAGCGCTTGATCACCTCTGCCAGCACGTGAGTCTCGAACAGGGCGCCGCCCATGGGGCCGAGGCGCGCTTCTTCGGCGCTACGCCAGCCTCCGAGCCAGGCGGCCAGACCGGCATCCAGGAAGTACAGCTTGGGGCTCTTGATCATTCGCCGCGTCCGGTTGGTGAAGTACGGCGACAGCAAGCGAATGAGGAAGGCGTCTTCCAGCAGGCTGAGCCAGCTCTTGGCGGTCGCCGCGGCGACGCCGGCGTCGCGCGCCAAGTCGTCGTAGCTGACGATCTGGCCGGTGCGCAATGCGCACAGTTTGACGAAGGTCTCGAACTCCCGGCGCTTCTCGATGCGCAGCAGCTCGCGGATGTCCCGCTCGATGTAGGTCTGCACGTACGACGAGAGATACAAGTCGCGCGCGGCCCGATCTTCGGTTCCATGCAACCGGGGGAAACCGGTTTCGAGGATCCTGCGAAAGTAGTCGTCAGGCGGCAGGACGCGGGGCAGCGCCTTTTCTTCGTCCGAGAGTCCCAACAGATCGAGGATGGCCACGCGCCCGGCCAGCGTCTCGGTCACGCCTTCCATCACCTGGAAGCTCTGTGAACCGGTCAGGCGGACGGCGCCCGGTTCGAGCCCCCCACGGTCCACCAATTGCTTGATCGGACTCAGCAGCCGGGGTGCGTACTGGATTTCATCGATGACGAACGGTGGCGTGAGCTCCCGCACGAAAAGGGCCGGGTCCCGGTTGGCGCGTTCCCGCGTATCCAGGTCGTCGAGGCTGATGTATGCGTGGCCGTTCGCACACCTCTGGAGCAGGGAGCTCTTTCCCACCTGCCGCGGTCCCAGCAGCAGCCATACCGGAAAGAGCTTCAGGTGCTCCGCAGGGGTGGTCAGGACCGGCTGAAACGTCCTGTCGATCCACGCGTCAGACATATCTGAAGTATACTTCGGATTTGCCGCTCGACGTCGGCAGATCCAGAGCAGGCTTTGGATCAGACGCAGCGCAAAGCGAGCCGAGTCGGCGACCAGAGGCGGCGGCGTCTTTCCGTGGCCGAGGAAGACTTTCGATGGCCTGTGCAGTCTCCAGAGCGGCAGGCAGGACGCGTCGGCTATAGTCGGAGGAACGCAACAGGGGAGGGCCTCCCATGACCGCGATGAACGCACGCGCTCGGAATCTGCTGGCAGACCGGATCGGCACTGCGGCGTTGGCGGCGATCGTCGTCCTCCTCGGCAGTGCCTCGGCCGGCGCCCAGGGCCGCGAGCTCGCGCCGGTCACCGACGAGATGCTGCAGAGTCCCGATCCGGCCGACTGGCTGAACTGGCGGCGCACGCTCGACGGCTGGGGTTACAGCCCGCTCGATCAGATCGACCGGGACAACGCCGACCAGTTGCAGCTCGTCTGGGGCTGGCAGCTCGGAGACGGGCTCAGCCAGGCGGCGCCGCTCGTGCACGACGGCGTGATGTTCATTCCCAGCGCCCGCAACGTCGTCCAGGCGGTGGACGCGGTGACCGGGGATCGCATCTGGGAGTACGGCCGGCAGTTCGAGGCCTCGACCGACCTCCTCGATTCGGTCGGGGCGGGCATGCGCACCCGCTCGATCGCGATCTACGGCGACAAGATCTTCGTCAACACCTCGGATGCCCATATCGTGGCGCTCGACGCGGCCACCGGCGAGGTGGCCTGGGATCACACCGTCGCCGACTACCGCCTGGGGTACCGCTACACCAGCGGGCCGATCGTGGTGAACGGCAACATCGTGTCCGGCATGACCGGGTGCCAGAACTACAAGAACGACGTCTGCTTCATCTCCGCGCACGACCCCGACACCGGGGAGCAGGTGTGGCGCACGTCGACCATCGCGCAGCCCGGCGAGCCGGGCGGCGACACCTGGGGCGATTTGCCGCTGACCTTCCGGGCCGGCGCCGACTCGTGGATCCCGGGCAGCTACGACCCCGAGACCAATCTCACCTACTGGTCGACCTCGCAGGCCAAGCCGTGGGCGCGCATCTCGCGCAAAACCGACGGCGACGCGCTGTACACGAACAGCGTGCTCGCGCTGGATCCCGCGACGGGTGAGCTGGCGTGGTACTTCCAGTTCGTGCCGGGCGAGACCCACGATCTCGACGACGTGTTCGAGAGCGTGCTCATCGACCACCGCGGGCGGAAGTCGCTGTTCAAGATGGGCAAGCACGGCATCCTGTGGGAGCTCGACCGGGCCACGGGCGCGTTCGTGGCCGCGCACGACCTGGGCTATCAGAACGTCCTCGACGTCGATCCGCAGACCGGCGAGGTGACCTACCGGCCCGAGATGATCCCGGTGGCGGGTGTCGAGCTGGACTTCTGTCCCGACTTCGGCGGCATCCGCAACTGGCGCGCGAGCGCCTACCACCCGGAGACGCAGGCGCTCTACATCCCCATCCACCCGACCTGCGTGACGGGCATGTTCACCGAGCTGGAGCAGGTCGAGGGTAACGACTACTACGCCGACCGCGGCTGGTTCTCGCGGGGGAGCCGGGTGCATCCGGACAGCGGGGAGCACGCCGGCCACCTCATCGCCATGGACATCGACACCGGAGAGATCCTCTGGCGCCACTCGATGGCCACGCGGCCCGGTGGGGCGGCGCTCACCACGGCCGGCGGCCTGGTGGTGAGCGCCGACACCGACCGCAACCTGTTCATCCACGACGTCGAGACCGGCGAGGTGCTGTTCCGCACGCGCCTGCCCGGGTCCGTGCAGGGCTTCCCGATCACCTACGCGGTCGACGGCCGGCAGTACCTGGCGGCGCCGGTCGGCGGCGGCCGGGCGAACGCGGTCTACGTGTTCGCACTGCCGGAATGAGACAGCATTCCGTAGTCCTCCGGCGCACTCCGTAGAAGAGAAGAGATGGACAGCAGTGGAATCATCCCGATCGTGCTGACCGGCATGGGCTCGGCCGCAGCAGTACTGCTCGGAGCAGCTCGGACAGCTACGCGAGCGAATGGCCAAGCTCGAAGGGCTGCTGGAAGGACTGCGGGAAGCGATCAGCGGAAAACGGGCCGCCTAGCAAGACGCTTCATGCGTTGCCGTGGCGACGATGCTGTCGGTGACCAGTGCGAGCGGCCAGAGCTTCTCGCCCATGAATTCAGTGCGCCGTGACAAGGCGCCATTCCTCAGCGGGTGCGAATCCCGCCCGGCAACTGTCGCTCCAGCCGGTAGCAGTCGGAGCGGACGATGGAGGTAACGACATCGGCTGAAGCACTCCGACGACAAAGGGCCGCCCTGGGCGGTTCAGCGACCACGTGGGCCGCAATGCGATTGAACGCCGAGCAGGCCTCGAAACGGGCAACGCGGAAGCCGACCCGCCTGGATTACGGGGAAGGCTGCAAGCGGTCGGGAAGCGAGCGACGCGAGCACCGACCGGTTCCGCCGGGGTAATGGCGGCGGCACGTGTGGAAGAGGGGGATGGACGCAACACGGGAAGCCCTGCCGGCGGCGTGGCACGCGCCAACCGACAACCCGCGAGGGCCAGGTCGGACCGAGCAGGGTGGCGGAGAGGCCCGCAGTACCGGGGAAGCCGGGTAACGCCGGTGGAGGGAAGGGGCCTTGGTTCGAGAGCAGCGCATGACGGAGGAAGGGACGTGGGGACTGGCGTGAGCCTATCAGCCTCAGAGAGAGTTCAGCGACTCCAGACGGCGCTACATGCGAAAGCGAAGGAAGCTCCGGGCTTCCGGTTCTACTCGCTGTGCGACAAGGTGTGGCGCGACGACGTGCTCGTGGTCGCCTGGCAGGCTGTGCGTCGCAACGGCGGCGCGGCCGGGGTGGACGGCGAGACGGTCGCGGACGTCGAGTCGCTCGGGGTGGACCGGTGGTTGGGAGCACTGGCGGGGGACCTGAAAGAAGGGACCTACCGGCCGCGACCGGTACGGCAGGTTCTCATCCCGAAGAAGCAACGCGGGAAGTTTCGGCCGTTGGGCATACCCACGGTCATCGCGAACTGCACATCGCCCCAACGAGCCGTCGGGGTGGACTGAGATCACCCACCCGTTTCATCCACTCCGGGGTCGGCGGTTTCCGATCCTGAAGACGCGCCGCGTCTCCGGCATCGACACGCTCATTCTGCAGGGCACCTCCGGAGGTACGTTCTGCGTGCCCCGCGAGTGGACGGATCGAGAGGTTCCGGCCGCGGCGGCGGATCTTGCGAGCGGCGCTCATGTCCTCGATTTCGTGAAGCTCATCGCGCTGACCGAGCTGTTGGCGGCCTTGGAGCAGGCCGACGACCGAGGGCTTCCCAAATGAGGTCGAGAGGTGTAGTATCAGACCAGTTTTATGACTGGTCTGAAAACACGCTTGGCGAGTACGTTACGGAGGCGCCGGACAATGCTGCTGCGGCAGCTCCCGTCCCTGAAGGCCATCCTGCGCGGCTCGCTCATCGAACGCTTCAAGCGCTGCGGACGACCAGGGTGCAAGTGCGCGCGCGGTATCGGCCACGGTCCGAAGCTGTACCTGTCGGTCAGCATGCCGAAGGCGCGACCGGTCATGGTCTACGTGCCGCAGGAGCATCGCAGCCAGGTCGAGCAGTTCGTCGCCAACTACCGCCGGACGCGACAGCTCCTCGACGAGATCGCCGCGATCAACCTCGAGCTGCTGCGACGTCGGGAGCCGATCGACTGAATGCAGATGGCGGCCGCCGTGCCCGTCGATGTCCAGACCGCCGGCCTGTTGACCGCGAACATGCTGCAGTGCTGGATCGCTTCCGAGCGCGCGGCCGCTGCGACGAGCGGGCACGCGCTTCCGTCCCACACCCGTCAGGAACTGATCGAGGGTGGTGCTGACGATGTCGAAAGTACAGAGCCACCACCTGCAGAAGCCGGCCTACATCTATATCCGGCAGTCGACGATGGGGCAGGTGCGCCATCACCAGGAGAGTACCGAGCGGCAGTACGACCTGCGGAACCGGGCCGTCGAGATGATGTGGGCGCCGGAGCGAATCCGGATCCTCGACCAGGACCTCGGGCAGTCGGGGGCGCAGACGACCAACCGCGAGGACTTCAAGACGCTGGTCGCCGATGTGTCGCTGGGCCGCGTCGGCGCGATCTTTGCCCTGGAAGCCTCACGGTTGGCCCGCTCGAACCTGGAATGGCATCGGTTGATCGAGATCTGCGCGCTGACCCGGACGCTGGTCATCGACGAGGACGGCTGCTACGACCCGGCGGACTTCAACGACGCGCTGCTGTTGGGCCTCAAGGCCACCATCGCCCAGGCCGAGCTGCACGTCATTCGCGCGCGCCTCCAGGGCGGCAAGCTCCACAAGGCCCAGAAGGGTGAGCTCCGCTTCCCGTTGCCGATCGGCCTGTGCTACGCCGACGAGGGGCGCATCGTGCTCGATCCGGACCAGGAGGTCCAGGGCGCTGTCCGGCTGGTCTTCGAGGTCTTCCGCCAGACGGGCAGCGCCTACGCGGTCGTGCACCACTTCGGCCGACAGCAACTGCGGTTCCCGAAGCGCGCCTACGGCGGGGCGTGGGACGGCAGACTCATCTGGGGTCGGCTGAACCACAACCGCGTGCTCGACATTCTCAAGAACCCCACGTATGCCGGGGCGTATGTCTTCGGGCGTCACCAGAGCACGAAGGAGGTTTCCCCCGAAGGCGACGTCCGCATGCGCACGCGCTGCGTCCCGCTGGACGCCTGGCTCGTGCGGATCCAGAATCACCACGACGGCTATGTCTCCTGGCCGGAGTACGAGCGGAACCAGCAGCTGCTCGAGAACAACCGTACCAATGCCGAGCACATGCTCTTGAGCGGCGCCGCGCGGGAAGGACTCGCACTGCTCCAAGGCCTGCTGCTGTGCGGGCGCTGCGGTCGCCGACTGACCGTCCGCTACAAGGGCAACGGCGGCATCTACCCGACCTACGAATGCAACGCGCGGCGGCGCGAAGGAGTGGCGACCACCAGCTGCATGAGCCTGCGTTGCGACCTGCTGGACACCGCGGTCTCGGAGCGGATGCTGGCGGTGCTCGAACCTGCCGAGCTCGAGGTCGCCGAGGAAGCGCTACGGCAGCTCGAACACCGGGACAAGGCGATGTCCGGCCAATGGCGCATGCGCCTGGAACGAGCCGAGTACGAAGCGCAGTTGGCCCAGCGCCGCTACGAGGAGGTCGATCCGTCGAATCGCCTCGTGGCCGCGACGCTCGAGCAGCGCTGGAACGACGCCCTGGTGCGGCTCGAAGAGGTCAGGACGCAGTTTGCTGACTTTCAGAGCAAGGAAGCGCTCGTGGTCACGCCGGAGCAGCGCGCCCGGGTGGCGGCGCTCGCCCACGACTTCCCCCGCCTGTGGAACGCGCCCACGACCAAGGCGAAGGACAAGAAGCGCATCCTCCGGCTCGTGATCAAGGACATCACCGTCGAGCGGTTCGGCGAACGCAAGACCGCCATCTTGCATGTCCGGTGGCAGGGTGGGGCCTGCGAAGACCTCGAGGTTACGCTGCCCGCCAACATTGCCGATCGCCTCCGGTATCCCGACGAGGTCGTCGACCGGGTGCGCGAGCTGGCTCGCGAGCGCTCCGACGAGCAGGTCGCAGCAGCGCTGAACCGGGAGGGTCGCCGGAGCGCCAAAGGCGGGGCATTCAACGTCTCGATGGTCCGTTGGATCCGCCACAAGCACCGGATTCCGGCTCCCGACTTCAAGCGCCCCGGCGAGCGCAGCGTCCGTCAGGTCGCCGACGAACTCGGCGTCAGCCGCAATGTGGTCTACTACTGGATCGACCGCGGCGTAGTCACGGCTCGACGACCTAACCACGGCTCGCCGTACTGGATCGCCTTCGACGACGACAAAAAGGAGACATTGCGCGCCTGGGTCCGAAACTCCTCGAGAATTTGAACGGTCGCACGAGAATCCCGAAGCCGTGCTGCAGGAGGTGCATTATGAAGCCGGCGTCCCCACTGTCGCCGACAGAATTGCCCAAACGGTGGTCAAGATGTACCTGGAACCGGAAGTGGAGCCACAGTTCCACCCCGATTCGTATGGGTATCGCCCGCGGAAGTCCGCGATTGACGCACTCAGGACAGCCCGGCAGCGATGCTGGCGTTATGATTGGGTGATCGATCTGGATATCCGCGGCTTCTTTGACAACCTGGACCACGCGCTCGTCATGCGTGCGGTCAGGAAGTACACCCGGTGCCAGTGGATTCTGCTCTATGTGCAGCGGTGGCTTACCGCTCCCATGCAGCAGGAAGACGGAACCCTGGTGCCGCGCACGATGGGAACGCCCCAAGGGGGCGTCGCGAGCCCGCTCCTGGCCAATATCTTCTTGCACCTCGCGTTCGACGACTGGATGCGGACCACGCACCCGGATGTTCCGTTCGAGAGGTACGCGGATGATATCGTCGCGCACTGTCGGACGGAGGCGCAGGCGCAGCAGGTCCTGTCGCACATCAAACGTCGTCTGGCGCAATGCCGGCTGGAGGTCCATCCGGAGAAGACGCACATCGTCTACTGCAAGGATGACGACCGGCTGGGGCAGTATCCCACGGAGCAGTTCACCTTCTTGGGGTACACGTTTCGCGCGCGTCGGTCGAAGAATCGGTGGGGTAAGTACTTCATCAACTTCGCGCCGGCGGTGAGCAATGCGGCAGCGACGCGGATGCGACAAGCGATGCGACGTCGGCACCTTCCTCGGCGCAGCGACAAGGCCATCGACGACCTGGCCCGCCTGTGGAATCCTGTCCTTCGAGGGTGGATTCAATACTACGGCCGTTTCTACAAATCGGCCCTGTATCCGGTCTTTCGCCACTTCAATGGCCTGTTGGTTCGATGGGCCATGCGGAAATACAAAAGGCTACGGCGACATCGCCGTCGAGCCAGTCACTGGCTCGGCGCCCTTGCTCGTCGCGAGCCCCGGCTGTTCGCCCACTGGCATCTGCTGGGGCTGACGCCGGCGGCTGGATGATGGGAGCTGTATGAGCGGAGACGTTCACGTACAGTTCTGCGAGCGCCCGGGGGTGCGATTCCCCCGGGCGACTCACCTCGTCGTTGGTTGCCAACGCAAGGCGGATGCGGAGCGGTTTCTCCTCGACCTCAGGGAGAGGATGAGCCAATTCGCGCTTGAGTTGCACCCTGACAAGACGCGCCTCATCGAGTTCGGACGCTTCGCGATGGCGAACCGCCGAGCGCGCGGGGAACGTCGGCCGGAGACCTTCGATTTCCTCGGCTTCACGCACTACTGCCGGAAGACGCGGAACGGCGGCTTTGGTTTGGGGCGCAAACCGATTGCGAAGCGGGTCACGCGAACCTTGAAACGGCTCAAGGAGCGACTCCGCATGCGGATGCACGAAGACGTCCACGAGACGGCGCAATGGTTGGGAAAGGTGGTCAACGGATGGCTGAACTACTACGCCGTGCCGACCAGTTCCCGGACCCTTGGCGGCTTCGTACGACGCCTTGAGTGGATTTGGCACAAGACCTTGCGCCGGCGGTCCCAGCGGACACGGACGACGATAGCCGATGTGGCACGCCTCACGGCGCTATATTGGCCCCTCGCGAGGGTTCGGCACCCTTGGCCTGACGCGCGGTTTGCCGTCAATCACCCAAGGTAGGAGCCGTATGCGTTAACGCGCACGTACGGATCTGAGCGGGGGGACCGGGGCAACCCGGTTCCCTACCGCCACTATGCGAACCGCCGGCGTGTGCGGGGGCGGCGGGGTCGTCGCCTGCAACGCCGCCGAGGCGAAGTGGTGGAGCGTACTTTCGCGCACATGTATGAGACGGGCGGTATGCGTCGGGTCTGGGTGCGCGGCCACGACAATGTCCGCAAGCGCGTGCTGCTCCAGGCGGCCGCCTGCAACATCGGGCTGCTCCTGCGCCGGCAGACCGGCGTTGGTACGCCCCGGAGCCTGCAGGGGCGGGCTTTGTCGGCGATTTACGGTCTGATCGGGCGCTGGCGGGGCTGCTGGGAGCGCCTGAGGCGGGTGTGGGGGCTGAAACGGTCCATGCTTCATCTTGAGGCGGCGTGAGCTTGGAAAAGCCGCTGGCCGGCTCAAACCCCATGTTACACTTCCAGATCCGCACCCCCTCAACCGGTGTCAGGCCGCCGACAACCTTGTTCCACGGGCTGCTATGACCGGAATCCCACAAGATGGCAACCTAATTCAGCGCACTCTCCTCAACCCCCAACATGCGGATTCTTGCCCGGACCCGCTAAATGAAGACCTACTCGCGAGCGCCGGCAGCGATCAGGAGATCCACGATTTTCTGACGATCTTCTTCCCGCAGTCCATTCAGATCTTCGCCACGTTCGGCGCTTTCGCGCACCGCGGGAACTTGAAGCTGGGCGATACTCAACACCGTGTCGTTCTGCTCCGTGAGCGATACGAAAGGGCTGTCGCGAGGGTACCGATAGGAGCTCGTCCCGTTGACGTCCGCTCCGGTATTGATGAGCAACCTCATGAGTGCCATGTCCGGAACTAACGCTGCCAACGTAAGTACCGTGTCATTCGAACGGCCCCCAAAACCCGCGTAGTAGGCGGACGGTCGCCAAGTCTCCACATAGGTTCCGTTGACGTCTGCGCCAGCCTCGACAAGCATTTCGACGATTAGGCCTCTCGCCACAATACTTCCTGCTCGATCCCCGAACTCTGACGACCAGCCCATCCACCACACCGCTCTCGCGAGCGGCGTGTAGCTAACGTTGCCCGTGTAGCGAGGATTTAGTAGGTCCATGTCGTCGTACTCATGCGGTGCCACAATCTCGGAGTATGTTCCATTGACCTCCGCTCCGGCCTTGATGAGCGCCGACGCGATGTCTAAGTTGCCTTGGTAGATCGCTGCGCTCAAAGCTGAGCGGACCGTTTCACTATCGGCCCCGACCCGAAAGACGGAGTTTACGTCGATGCCCGCCACGAGAAACAGCTCTACAGCTCGGCGGTCGTTCGTCATCGCAGACTGGATGAACTGCTCCGACGTGAAGTCGACGCCGATCGCCGTCAGGTCCCGTCGTGCGTCATCGGGCGAGAGTCCGCACCCGACAGTACAGGCGACGAGAAGTGCGAACGTGGCGTAGAATCTCATGAAGGTCCTCCTCAAGGCTGACATCGGCGTGTCGCGGAGACAGATGCCAACCCCGCACTACGGGGTAACGGTGCGGGACAACGTACCAATCTGGGACGAAGCCCGCTGAGTCCCAGGCCGACAGTATGGCTCAGTCATCGAAAACGGCCCGCAGAATCGTCACCGACAGCGACGCGTCCTCGTCCGACCGCACGAACTGCCCTCCTCCGGCTTCCGCGACGCTCTGCATGAAGGACACCGCGTCCGGGCGACGGGCCCAACTGCAGTGGTGTCGACGAGCACCGACGACACGGTGTGGCGCGCTCCCGGTCGTTGCGCGAACAGGCCCGCGTCGGCTACTGCCTGATGGCGCATGTCGTCGTGAGCTGGGTTGTCGGAGACCATGACGATGGATCGTCGCTCGCTGACAGGACGCCAGTTCGCCGCGACGGCGGCCCGCAGCGCCTCGGCGTAGTCTTCGGATTCCGACCGATTGCAGCGCGACGATCCAGGCCGCATGGACCGCGCGAACGCGGTAAGTTGGCGCACGGATGTGCGGTCGACGCGGCGGAGTGGTTCCACGCGCAACGCGGTGGCTGGATCACAACGGTCCTTGAAGTCGATGACGCCGATAGCGACGTCCTCGGCGAGCCGAACCAGCAGTTCCGCCAACTCGGCGATCTCCTCGCGCAGGCTGGCGACCTCGTTCCTCATGCTGGTGGTCGTGTCGAGTGCGATCACCAGATCGAGCGGGGGTAGCCGCTGCACCGAAGAGGTCGCGTCGTCAAGGGCACGCGCCAGACCACGCTCACGAGCGCGGGCGGCATCGAGTTCGGCTTCCGCTTGGGCCATCCGTTCCTGAAGTGCCGCGAGTTCCGCCGGAGAGATGTCAACTGTCGGTTGTGGATCCGGTGGCCTTGCCTGCTCCGCCGCCTTCTGAAGGGCCTGCGCTAACTCCTCCTCGCGGCTTCGCGCCGCAGTGAGTTCTGCTTCCGCCCGCGTCACCTGCTCCCTGAGAGCATCCACTTCCGCGGGCGAGATGCCCGCCGGTGACTCCAGAGCTGGTTCGGTCGGGATCGGCATCGGCGGCGTCCGACTGGTGTTCGGGAAATACGGGAACAACACGAACGAAACGATCATGAAGGCTCCCAGCGCCGACGCAAACAGATCGAGCGCCGAGATGCTGAAGACGTTGATCTCCTTGCTCGCGCGCTTCATGGCCTTACCTGCTGATCGACTGCGTCAACCGAATCGCGGCGCCCACACCATATCTGATCGCCCGGCGACAGGACGGTCGGCTGGTCGACGGCGACCTCCTCTTCCGTTGACGAACGTGCCGTCCACGACGAGCGGAATCGGCAAGAACACGGTTCAGTGACCATGCGGTCCGCATCCCTCGTGTTGACGTCAGCGCCGCTCTCTGAAGCAGCACCGCAGTCCCACATCACAACACAGTTGTTCACCGCGCATGCACGGACGCCACCGGCGCAGGCTCCCATCCGCCCATCACTCTTCGGCTCCGGCGGCCCGCAACAGATTCGCCATCGGCCGCCAATGGTGTCGGTCGTCGCGACGCACGCGAACCGTCGCAGCCATCAGTGGAGTAGTTCCAAGATCATTGCCGAGGTCCACGTCCGCACCAGCATCGATCAACAGTTGGGCTACCTCAAGGTCGTTCTCGGAGACCGCCTCCAGCAAGGGCGTTGATCCCCGGATAGGTCGGCCGTTCGTACGCCGGCCGGCATACCTGTGTCGATTGATGTCTGCACCGGCGTCGATCAACATCTGCACCACTTCACGTTCCCCGCCGTCAACTGCGTTATGCAACGCCGTCCTGCCACTCTCGTCGTGGCTCGTGTCCACGTCTGCACCAGCCTCAAGCAAAATCCGGACCATTGCCGCGTCGCCTTGCCGCGCCGCCACCATCAACGCCGTGGAGCCTTCGTTGCTGCTGTTGGCCCTGGCCACGACACTCACATCAACCCCCGCGTCAAGGAGCATCCGAACGACATTGACAGAACCGTCCCGAACCGCGGCAAACAACCGCCGGCGAGCCTCCCGATCGTCTAGTACCGCTCCGCCCGCCAAAAGCAAGGCAAGTATCTCGGGATGCGCGCCGTCAAGTGCACCAAGCACGCCATCTGATGGTTCGGCTCCCGCGCCAAGTATCGCTTCTACAGCCTCCATATTCCCTCTTCTGGCGGCGGCTGACAGCCCACCAGAAAGAACGGTAGGGGACAAGACGTCCGTGTGGTCTGCAAGTAGCATTCTGATGATATCGTCGCGCCCATTCTCTGCTGCAACCGACAGGGCTCGAGAGGAAAAGGACGCTCCGCCATTAAGTAAGAGCGGTACAATTTCTACATGGCCTGCTTCGGCGGCAGCCTCCAGAGCGGTTTGGCTCTCAGTCCAGCCTGTGACAACGCCATCAAGGTCCATTCCAGCTCGAATGAGAAGCTCGACCGCTCTCTTGTCGTTGTTTGTTGCAGATTGCACCAAGCCTCCCGGTGTGAACGGCACACCAAGACGCCCCAGTTCCTCGCGAGCGTCTTCTGGGCTCAGCTCACACCCACTCATCAGGGTCAACACCATGAACACGGCTATGCTCAACCGTCGCACATTACACCTCCAGTGCGGAGTTTCCTTCTCCGCTTCTTTACCCCTGAGCTCGCCGCTACTCCGAGCGGCTCGGGGCCCGCATTGCCGCATTGCTCGGTACGCAGTCACTCATCAAAGACGGCCCTCAAGATCGTCACCGACAACGAGACGTTCTCGTCCGAGCGCACAGACTGGCCGGCCCCAGCTTCTGCAATCTGCTGCATGAAGGACGCGGCCTCGGGATGACGCGGGGCCGACTGTCGTCGTGTCAACTAGCATGGACGAGACGGCGTGCCGTGCTCCTGGACAGCGCGCGAACTGACCGGCGTCGGCGATGGCTTGGCGGCGCATATCGTCGTGGGCTGGAGTGTCGGAGACAATGACGATGGACCGTCGCTCGCTGACAGGACGCCAGTTCGCTGCGACGGCGGCCCGCAGCGCCTCGGCGTAGTCTTCGGATTCCGACCGATTGCAGCGCGACGATCCCGGCCGCATGGACTGCGCGACCGCGGTAAGTTGGTGTACGGATGGGCCGTCGAGGCGGCGGAGCGGCTCCACGCGCAACGCGGTGAGTAGATCACAACGGTCCTGAACCAGCAGTTCCGCCAGCTGGGCGATTGCCTCGCGCAGGCTGGCGACCTCGCTCCTCATGCTGGTGGTGGTATCGAGTGCAATCACCAGATCCAGCGGGGGTAGCCGCTGCACCGCAAAGGTCGCCTCGTGAAGGGCGCGCGCCAGACGGCGTTCGCGAGCGCGGGCGGCGTCGAGTGCGGCTTCCGTCTGAGCCATCCGTTCCTGAAGTGCCGCGAGTTCCGCCGGAGAGATGTCAACTGTCGGTTGTGGATCCGTTGGCCTTGCCTGCTCTGCCGCCTTCTGAAGGGCCTGCGCCAACTCCTGCTCGCGGCTTCGCGCCGCAGTGAGTTCTGCTTCCGCCCGCGCCACCTGCTCCCTGAAAGCATCCACTTCCGCGGGTGAAATGTCCGCCGGTGACTCCGGAGCCGGTTCGGTCGGCATCGGCATCGGCGGCGTCCGGCTGGTGTTCGGGAAATACGGGAACAACATGAACGAGACGATCATAAAGGCTCCCAGTGCCGACGCAAACAGATCGAGCGCCGAGATACTGAAGACGTTGATCTCCTTGCTCGCGCATTTCATTGTGTCACCGGTTTATCGACAGCGTCAACTGAATCGCCTCGCCCACGCTTATCTGATCGCCCGGCGACAGGACGGTCGGCTGGCCGACGGCGACCTCTCTTCCGTTGACGAACGTGCCGTTTGTCGAGTGCAGGTCCTCGATGGCGAGCCGCGTGTCGCGAACAGAGAGCCGGAAATGCTCACGCGACGCCTCCGGGTGATCAAGAATCACCCCTGATCGCGCTGGATTGCGGCCGACGACCACTCCCTCGGACAAGCCGAGTTGTTCCGCCCCAATCTTGACGACGAGGTTCCGCCCATCCTGGTCCGCGCCTTCGAGAAGACAGGAGAATGTCGCGGGCGTGACCGCCTCCGCGAGGCGGGCGCCCGTCGCCTTGCGCTCCGCCTCGGAATGCGCCAGTTGCCGCCGCCGCCGCGACAGAAGGCGCCATGTCGTCAACATCACCGCCACAAGCGCCAAGCCGGCGGCGACGACGGCCATCGCGAACAGACGCCGTGCCTGCTCCAGCTCCGCCACACGCGCCTGGGCCTGTTGCGCTGTGGCAAGAGCAGCGTCCGCGCGCTGCTCTAGTTCAGCCGCGGCAGTCTCCCGTTCGTCGGCGGTGGCGAGGGCGGCTTGGGCCTCCTGACGCGCCGCTTCTCGTTCGGTCTCCGATGCGGCAGCCCTGGAAGTTCAACGGATGGTCGAGTCCGAGGTTGTTCTGCTCCGAAACCCTTCCGGACTGCGTGGGACTACGCCGAGCCGGAACCGATCTCAACGTGGACAGTGAACCAGGTGAGAGTCTGCCCTCGAGCGTCGAGTTCAATAGACTGCGTCTCTCCCGCCGCCAGATTCGTGCGGGGCGTGGGACCAAGCTCGACTCCGTTCGACAGATGGATCTCGACACGAACCTGTGTGACCGTGGCCGTCGTCGTGTTTCTGACCGTGCCGGTGAACACTTGACGCGTGCTGTCGTAGTTGACAATCAACTCGACCCCGCTGCGGGTCTCTCTGGCCGTATCCGATGGCGCGAACCGCGTGCCGGATTCACCTGACTCGCCGCCTTGTCCTTCGGGTCCATGCACTTCACTTGGCTCTGTCGGTGTGCCATTGCAGTTGACGGCTGCCATGGCGCCGGCGATGGCGACGATTCTCAGTAGCTTCATCTCGATCCTCTGTGATTCAAGCACGGTTTATCGGCGGTCGCCATGCATGGCGACGCCAGCACCACGTCTTCGTGGGAACCCCTTGGTCTATCCAAGAGCTTCGACCGTCACCTCTCTGCGCGTCCGTGTGTCCCGAACTCAATGACCGCGGGCGTCACCTCACGTGGAAGCAAGACTCGCGCCAAGCAGTCCGAGGCCGGGAAACAAGCCGTGCTTCCCGGCCGCCCGGGCGCGACTTGTTCCGCCGAGGGGACGAATCGTCCACGGGGGAGGACAGTCCTGGTAAGCGCGGCCTGATCATGCAGCCGAGCGCCTCGTGGATCAATGAGGTGGTCTCGGTTTTTCGGACAACCGGCTAAGGTGTATTCCAGGGCCTTGGGGAGGCACTGGGATGACGACGAAACGGCGCCGCCGGCGTCCGCCAGCTTCTGAAGCTCGTGCTTCCAGCCACGCAACCGATACCCGTTGCTCCCGCCGGCGTCCGCCGTGATGTACAGGGTCGTGGCATCCGGGTAGGCGCTCTGACCCATTCGCTGCCACCAGTGCCGAATCGAGGCCACCGCAAACGTCGGCGTATCGTGGTCGCATCCAACGCTCACCCACGCTTCATTGCGGGCCATGTCGTAGACGCCGTACGGAATCGCCTTCCCCTCCGCGTCGCTCGGGAAATCGTGCACCCGCACCGCGGGCGGCGTCGCCTTCGGCTGCCATTCCCGGCCCGCATTCGAAAAGTTCCCGACCAGCTCCTTCTTCTTGGTGTCGACCGAGATCACCGGCTGTCCGGTGGCCAGAAACCGGTCCGCCGTCGCATTGATGTGCTCGAACTGCTCGTTGCGGTCCGATGGACCGTGCCTTCCTGCCGTTTGCGCACCGACTGCAATCGGTAGCCCAAGCGGTGGAGCAGCCGACCCACCGTGGTCGAGCTCACGCGCCATCCCTGCTCGGACAGCGCCGCCGCCAGTTTCGCGCGGCTCTTGCACGTGCCAGCGACGAGAATCCCCCGGACTCCACCGGGTTCCTCTTCAGCGACGTCTCCCATGTAACTGAGAATCTGGCCGATTGCCTCGCGCCTAAGCTGTGCCGACCTTGAGTTGGGTGCGGCTCTTCTTCGTCGGCGGCCGAATCAGTCTCTGCGGCAGCGAGGCAGGAGGCAATTGGGTCCGTCACGGCGTGGTGAGGGAGCAGCGGAGGGGACCGGTGGCCGATGGTACTTGTGCCGTCAGCGACGGCTGGGGGTGTTCCGCTGGTACTCGCGCGCTTGGTGGAGGGTCTCAGTACGCATCAATGCGCCGGCGGCCCGTGGCGGCTTGAGGACCGTCGCAACCGCAGCCAAGTGTCACCGTGCGCCGGTCGACTACCATCCGGTCGCGGGCCAAATGCCGACAGGCCTTCAATGAGCTGGCGACGAGCACCGCACGCCGCATCGCCGCTGCCACGTGGATAATGTCGAGTACCACTGTAGCTTCCAGGGCGTACGCGGTGGTGCCCGCGAAGCGGTCGCGATGGTCACGCGGCGGCGCATATCGACCAAGGAGCGCTCCGGCAGCAGGTTCAGCGCGGCATCGAGCGGATGCAGGCCGTCGTGACCGCGCCGCGCGCAGCCCAGACCCACAACCTGCATCGTGCCGGAGGTCGTTTCGGCGTGGCTTTCGTGCTCGCGCCGCGCCGAGCACTCGACACCACTGGCGTCCTCGGCCGGACCGGCAGCCTGTCCCGGGCTGCGTTGGTCGTGATGTCCTTGCAGGAGCTTGCGTACCAACTTCTGGCCCCGCCGGTGCAGTTCCCGTTCGAGTTCGCTCTCGCTCATCTGCCGGGCTTCGTTGGAGGAGAGGAAGGCTTTGGCATCCGCGAAGACAGCATCGGCCGCTACGCACGGGGCCGGGCTCGGGAGATCGATGCGAGGGACGCCGGTTCGCGCCTCTGGCACGTCGAATCTACGTCCCTGGAATCCTGTCGTCACAGCCATCACAGGTCTGTCCCCCTGCCCATGGAACCGTACCAGAACGCCGCGCGAATGTCCAGAAGGGAGCGCGCCCGAGGGGGACAGACCGACGGTATTCGGTACCGTTTCGAGGCTCGGCTGGCCGCCGGAAAGACGCGGGTACGCGTTGGCTTGGTTGCTGTCCCCCCGAAATGAGCACTGGAGAGACGCATCCGCGGGCAAAAAGGCCCATGAATAGGGCAAAAACTCCTCTACGAAGAAGAGCCGCACCCCCTTGAGTTCGACTACGACGACCGTGCCGTCGGGGGCCTTCGCGGTGATGTCGATGAAGCCCGAAGCTACGGAACGCTCGGCACCGCCATCGATGATGGCCAAGCCCGGTTCGAGCTGTTCAATGCAGTCGCGGAGCGCCGCCTGAAGATCCCGCTCAAGCCCGATGAGCCGTGCCCGCCCGTCGTCCTCGCCTTGCGCAGCGAGGTCGAGATCCGGACGAGTGCCGTCCGCCTCTCGGTAATCGCGGTACCTATTGATGGCCACCTTGTAAGCCGAGAGATTCTTGGGCTCGGTGGGGATCTTCGACGGGTTGGGTGCATTCTTTCGCGCATCGTCCGCCGAATACGAGAGCTGTTGGAGAACGCTGGCAAGGCGATCTTCCGCATAGTGCTTGTCAGGTCACCGTGGCACTTCTCGACTCGCTTGGCGTCCGAGATGCAAGCCTTGACGCTCGATTGACGCAGGTCGCTCTGTTCAAGCCATTTCCGAAAGCCGGTTGTGTCCAAATGTTGCCTCCTCTGATTGTAGAAGTTGACGGGCAAGGACCCGTACGGTCGTGGACGCGGGCGTATGCGGAGCTCATCCTTAACGCGGGCTCTGAGCAACCTCCGTGCCGTAACCTGCTGCAAAAAGGGTTTTGCCAGATTAGCCCACTACAGGCTGAACCGCACTTCGCCGACGACCGTCCGACGCAGGATGTCGCCGAAGATGTGCTGCTGAATGCTCTGATTGAACAGGTTCGTCACCCTGAGCAGCGTCGTGACGGACCCGCCGCCCCATTTGAGGCCGAAGCTGCCGTTCACCAGGGTGTAGCCGTCCGAGTAACCGTGGAACTCGCGCGTGAGCACGTCGGCCCAGAATGCGTCCGTGGCTGCGCTGACCGACGCGTTGCCGAGAAACCGCGACCCGTTCCACGACAAGCCGGCGTTGAAGCGGTGCGTCGGCGGGAGGGTGAGCTCCTCCGCGAGGTACGGATTCGGCGCGTCCAGGATCTCCGGCTCGGACTGCCAGGAATAGTTGACCCAAGCCGACGCCGAACGGCCCAGCCGCTGATCCAGCCACAGCTCCATGCCAGTCTGCCGGACCGGGCCCAGATTCGTGTAGGTGAAAGCGGTCCGCGGGAGCAGGATGCCGAACTGCGCCATCTGTTGCAGCAGCAGCCCCGGCACCACCTCCGCCAACGGCGAGGGAAGCTGGCTCGCCCCCAGGAACTCGGCCCACCCGGGCGGCGGGTTCCGCGCCGTGTACGGATCGGCGGAAAAGGGCAGGGCCACGAAGTTGATGGGATTGTCCCGCCGGTTGGCGTACGCAGCCGCCCCGATCGTGGTGCCGCGCGCGATCGAGCCGGTATAGCTCACCTCGTACGCCGTCAGCGATTCCTCCTGGAGACCGGGCCGCTCGACCTCGCCGAACGGTACGTCGCTGCCGACGGCCCGGACCACCAGCGGAAACGGCTGCGCGAGCCGCGGCGCGATGACCGGCTTGAGCTGCTCAGGCAGGAAGGCCGCGAGGGCGCTGAAGTCCTGCGGGTTGACGATGCTCAGCTCCATGAAGTTGTTGACGATGGACGGCGCCCGGAAGGCCCTGTTGTACGACAACGTCACGGAGTGGTCGACGCCGGGCTTGATCATGAACGCCAGGCGCGGCGAGAAGGCCGGACTGCTCAGGTTGCCGAACTTGTCGACGCGCCCGCCGAGGATGATCCGGAACGGATCCAGGATGATCTCGTCCTGCAGGTAGGCGCCGACCTCCAGACGGTCCCCGGCGTCGGGCGCGATGGAGACGTCGAAGGTGTTCCGGCGGACGTTCCCGCCGTAGTTCAGCACGTGGTTCCCGCCGAGAACCGTGGAGTGGCCGATCTCTGCATCGAACGTCTGCGACTTGAACCCGAGTTGCAGCGCCTGTCCGGTCGCCGGGTCGGGGAGCAGCAGGTTCGGGGCGTCGCCGTCGAGCAGGTTCGCGAACACCTGCGCCCGCAGGTCGCCCCGCGTGTAGTTGATCTTCGCGTAGCCCAGGGACGAGCCCTCCTGAATGTCGAAGGGGCCGACACCCGAGTGCACGAGACCCTGCGTGCCCGCGACGCCGCCGGAATAGGACAGCGTGGCGTCCGACAGCTCCTGATCCACGCGCACGTCGAACTTCGGCTGGCTGGTGCCGCGGTTGGCGAAGGCGGAGCCGAAGGCGCCGGCGCCGTCGAGGGGATAGGACGCTCCCCCGACCATTCGTCCCGGCTCCCGCGGGTCGGCGACCACCGGAATCCGCCCCGTCGGCCGCGCGAACGCGTCCGACGCGAAGTACCCGCCGCTGACGCGGTACGACAGCCGGTCGGTCGGGGCGCGCGTGATCGTCGCGTTCGCGCCGTACATCGATCCGGCGCCCTGGCCGATCGTCGAACCGGCCTCCCGATCGACCCAGCCGCTGCTGAGCGTCACCGTCGTCCCGACCGATTCTCGAGGTCGTTTCGTGATGATGTTGACGGCTCCGGTCATCGCGTTGGGTCCCCAGGTGGCCGACGCTGGTCCGCGCACGACCTCGATCTGCTCGATGTCGCTCGGACTGGCGGGAATGAGATCCCAGAGCACGAGCCCGAAGAAATCCAGATACATGCTGCGCCCGTCCACCAGGACGAGCTGCGAATTGGCCAGCGCGCCGGTCGATTGGCGGCTCGTGACGTTGACGTCGCGCGCCGAGAGCTGGATCACGTTGACGCCGGGCACCGAGCGCAACGCGTCGCCGTAGTTCTGGGTCGCCGTCGTCTCCAGCCTGGCGGCCGGGATGACCGACGTGGTGACCGGCGCATCGACCACCCGGACCTCGGTCCGCGAAGCCGTGACGACCACCGTGTCGCCGAAGCTGGCGAGCGCGAGCGTGATGCGCGGCACCTCGACGGGCGCGTCCGCGACGACGACATCTTCCACCGTCGCGTCCGCGAAGCCGGCAAGCGCCACGGTTACGGCGTACGCGCCCGCGGCAACCTCTGCGAACGCATACTCGCCGCTACCATCGGTCTGCGCAAAGCGTGTTCCGTCCGGACCGGTCAACGTGACCGTAGCCCCCGGCAGCACGGCGCCGGTCTCGTCGCTGACGCCGCCAGCGACCCCTCCCGGCTGCGCCCCGGCCGGGACCGCCCCCGACACCAATAGAATCAGGCCCATCGCGCCTGCGTATCGCATCACGTGTCTGCCTCCAGTCCAGGTAGTTTCCAGGCATGCCGATCAGAAGACAGGCAGCCTCAGGATGATCTTCAGTGCCAGTTCCTTCGGGACCGCTACTGTGTCCTGGGAAGCCACGATAGCCCCGCCGCTCCGGCCCTGTCCAGTCCGGCAGTCACCGCACCGTACCGGATGTTCGGCAGCCCGGCTGCACGCAGGATCGTGCGCCCGGCCGCCCCTCCACACAGGTTGAGGTCGGTCGCCGCCTGCGTTCAGCGGGTGCCGCGCCAACCGGGTGAGCCGGTTTCCCGCGCCTCTACGCACTCAGAGGCAGGAGGAACGCTCCCATGCGATACCGCTTCCTGCTCACCGTCGCCGTCGTCGCCGTGCTCGGACCCCACGCCGCCCCCGCGCAGACGCACGGTGACGCCGGTGTGACGATCTCCCCCGTGCACGCCCAGTACATCGACGAGCCGCTCGACTGTTGCCCGGTCGGCGGATGGATCACGTTCGGGTCCGGTCGCTTCCGCCTGCACGTCGACTATCTGCGGAGCTACCGCCAGCAGGAGGGCCTCGGCAACTATCCCCTCGAGCAGACCTGCTCGCCGGCCGGCGACTGCACCTGGTTCAACGCGAGCCTGCCCCCTGGGTTGCTCAAGATCGAGCAGACCTGCTCGCCATCCGGTGAGTGCACGGACATCAAGCTCGAAGGACGGAGGGCCAGCGTGCAGCGGGCCGACCTCGACATCGAGACCCGGCACGGGAGCAGCGTGCTGGTGTCCTGGCGGGCGTTGCACCGGCCTCGCTACACGATGCACGTTCTGTTCGGTGTGGCCTACTGGCACTCGCTACGGAAGTGGTGCCACGCCTTCGACGGGCCGGCTGTTCGTATCCCGACGCCGTCCGACTGGCCAGCCGACTACGTGGTGTTCCGCGCTGAGCTGACTGCGGACGACAGGCGGCGGTGCACGGCCGACCGAAACACGCACCCGGTGTTTGGGCCGTGGTTCGGGGTGGCGGTCGACTCTCCGATCGGTTCGAGGTTCTTGCTCCGGGCGGAAGCGCGGGTGAACCGTGTCAGCATCGGTGCCGGTGTTCGATTCTGACCGTCCGCCGAGCCGTAGGAGAAGTACTCGAGTATTCCTCGCCCGCTGGAGGGCCGGCTCGGCCGCTGGTAGCGGCTACGAGTCGTGCGTGGCGAGCCACGTGACCAAGGATGGCGGCGCCGATGCCGGCACCGAGACCGCCGATCACCAAGCACGCCCATAGACCGGCCGGCTCCGAGTCGTGGGTCGCCATGCCGACGCCGCAGCCGAACGCGGCCCCGAGACCGAGACCCGTCAGGATGCGGCGCCGTGGTCGGCGCGGTCGCGGGGTCGGATCTTCGCAAATCAGGGCGTCAGAATCGCGTCCATCTTCGCGGCGGGATCCGTGGCCTGGAGAATGGGGGCGGGTCGCTCTCCAGCGATTCGGGCCGGGCTGGACAGCGGCGGGAGGCTGGCCGGGCTGGACAAGCGCGCGCCGCTTCGGTAGGATCAGCGGCCATCTGTTGCCAAATGGAGGATCCAAGATGGCGCTGGCAAGTGAAGAAATCCGTCGAGAAGGCTCTGAAGTCTCTGAAACAAGACGTTCTATGTTGCCGAGTGGATGGCTGGAGTTCTGTCGGTCGAACGGATCCTTCTCGGGAGGAGACACGCGGCTCACGCCCGTCGATTGTCGGACAGAGACGAAAGCCGGATGGCCTGCCGTCATGTAGTCGCCCAGCCTTGTAGCGGTAGCTTCCGTCTTGTCGCTCGCGCAAAACTGCCGTCCGTCCAGACACGGCTGGAGTCGTCCGTTCCAATCCGATCGGAAATTGTGCATGAGACTGCACACGGCGGCCGGGAAAGTTCTATAAACCTTTGCAAATAAATGAGTTGTACTCCTGTCGCTGCGTTCGGTGCGGAAGCTGCCAACTTCGGATACCGCCTTGTTGCGAATCGAATTCCATGAACACCCGCGCGTGGCCATGACCAATTCGGTGTGCAATTCTGGTCGGGATTCCACGAGACCACCTGGGCCAGCTACGGACAGGGTACAGGGCTCCCTCCTTGAATTCTTCCTGCGGAAGGCCGCAAGGCCATGGCGACGCGCCGGACTCCGTCGTTTCCGTCACTCGCCTTGACGCGGCGTTCTAGCAGTGCCGACTGTACGCCCCAGACTGATCAATTCTCGACCTCCACCCACCCTCCGGTTCAGAACCTCACCCCGAGCCCGACTGTCGCCTGAAACAGCGTACCCCACGCGGAAGTAGGCCCTCTCCCCGAGCGGCACGTCGAGGGTGACGCCGGCGCTGGGCCAGATTCCGGTGCTGCCCCAGATCGAGCCCCCGCGCCTCTTCCGGCACCTGGCCCGGTCGCCTTCGGTCCGGCGCCACGCGTACACGATGCGGTCCGGATCGTAGGAGTATTCCTCCGGTGTCGGGATGACCTGCTCGATCGGGCCCTCCCGCGCCAGGCAGTCGCTGACGTGGGAGTTCCAGTAGGACACCCCGGCCAGCACGTTCAACGTGTACTCGGGGCGCTGGCGGGCTGTCCAGGCCAGCATCGCGCCGGCCTCGTGGCGTCGTACTACCCGGAGGCTGTACCACAGGAGGCTCGCGTTCTGCGGACCGCCGAGTCCGAACGCGTCGGCGTTCCCGTCGTCTCCATCGAGCGGGTACGCTCCGCGGCCCTCCGACTCGCGCAGGTTGCCCAGCGACTGCAGAAAGGAACGCCGGTGCCGAGGGTAGTCGGTTTCGACGATGACCTGGTTGCCACGCTCCTCGATGTCGATCTCGACGCGGTCCAACGCGTCGGCGGCGGCGCTGCCGCGGCCGGCGACCCGCTTCGTCGCCCGAATCGTCAGGTCGTCACCGTCCACCCCGGTCACGACGATCTCGCCGCTGATAAAGTTGGCGAGCGTGAGTTGCCCGCTGGGCTCCATCGGGATGACGCGAACCAGCTCCTCGGTCTAGCCCAAGTTTACCAACTACAAAACTAAACCATTTTAGAATCAGTGGTTTACGGCGACAGAAATGCCCGAGTGGCACTACAAACGCGCACAAACCAAGGAAATCGGTCGGTCAGACGCGCGTCTTGCGGACGCTGCCGGGGTGTGGGTCGACGCCGAGCGCGTCGTAGATGGCCCGCTGATCGGGTTCGGCTTGGGTGGCCGTGCGCACATGCAGCGTGCGTCCGTCGGGACGGCGGAAGGTCGCGGTGACGCGCTGCTGGCCTTCCAGGATGCGGCGCAGCAGCAGTTCGCGGGCGATCAGCCCCGCCTCTATCGTCTTGCCGAGCCCGGTGTCGTCGGCGATGAAAAGGTTGACCCGCGGCAGCCGCAACGCCTTGCGCAGCGGCTCCATCTGGTAGGCGTCGATCCGGATGCCGGCGCGGAACGGCGCCTGGAACAGGTTCGCGTCGGTGGCCGTCACGCAGTGCCAGCGCAGCGTGTGCAGGAACGCCGCGAACCGGCGCGGGTCGTCGAAGCCCCGCTCGGCGAGACGGTCCCAGCCTTCCTCCTCGAGGATGCGGCGGTCGAGCTCGTAGTTCCAGAAGACGCGCAGTTCCTCCCCCGCCGCGTCGTCGTCCGCGCAGGACAGCGCCACCACCGGCGAGGCGCCGGGGGTCTCCGACGAGGCCACCTCCTCGACCAGCCACCGGCGGGAGCGCACCTGGACCAGTTCGCCCACCTTCGGAGGGCGTTCCGGCAGCGCGCGGATCGGATCGGGTGGAGTCATCGAACAGCGGGGCGATCGAAGCACGGCGGCAGCCGCCATTCTAGAAGAACGCGCGGGTCGTCACCCGGCCACACCCGGCCATCAACCCCACGGCATCCGCATCACGCCGGCAACGGCAGCAGCAGCGCCCCCTCGATCAGCGTCGTGAAGTGGCGCGTCACAGTCGCCGCCAGCGTGCGGTCGCGGACGAGCAGGCCGATCTCGATGTTCCGGTCCAGCGCCGCCGCCGTCAGGTTCGCCGACGTCACGAAGACCGCCTCGTCGTCGACGACCACCGCCTTGGCGTGGAGCACGCCGGCGCCTCCGGCGGGATCGAGCGAACGCGGGTCGTAGAAGACCCGCGGCCGGGTCGCTCCGGGCCATTCCTCGGTCCAGAAGCGATCCGCGAAGCGCCGGACCAAGTGGTCGGCGCCGGTCGTGTCGCCTCGGCGGCGCTGCACGTTCAGGAGCAGGGTGACGGCCACGTCCGGCGCATCGTCCATCCGGCGCGCCAGCGCCTCGAAGGCGCGCGGACCGTCGAAGAAGGCGTAGGTCGCCACCCACGCCGAGCGCGCCGCCGAGCCGAGCAGCTCCTCGTAGACGCGCCGCGTATCGCGCGCGTGCAGGCCGGCGACTTCCGGACCCGACCAGACGAAGGCGGGCGCAGTGCGCCGGCCGGCCACCCGCTCGAAGCTGCGCAGCCACGCCGCGCACCCGCGGCGGGAGACGCCGAGCCCGTCGAGCTCTCCCAGCGCCGCGGCTACCGCCCCGCTCTCTGCCGCGCCGCCCAGCGCCGCGCTCACGGCAACCGGGCGGTAGGGCGGTGCGAGCAGCCCCGAATCGAGGGCGCGCTCCAGCCGCTTGCGCAGGTGCGGCGGCAACG
Organism: Vicinamibacterales bacterium; assembly: GCA_965222905.1. Taxonomy (GTDB): domain Bacteria; phylum Acidobacteriota; class Vicinamibacteria; order Vicinamibacterales; family UBA8438; genus WTFV01. The sequence goes on from OZ244976.1 coordinate 4,528,261, forward strand.
CCAGCAACGTGTCGGTCATCCCGCCGGCCCGAAGAACGCGGCGTTCGGCACGCCGAGCACCGGCACGACGAGCGCGCGGTCGAGATGGTCGTTGCGCATCTCGCACGATGTCTCGGCGACCAGCAGACACCCGTGGCACGCGGCCCCGTGCAGCCACCGCCCCGTCATGCGGTCGCCCGGCGCATGCTCGGCGCAGGTCGGGTCGTTCGAGCAGAGCCCGCCCGCGTCCAGCGCCCGGGCCAGGTGTCCGTCGAGGCTCCGCGCCTGCTGCACGAGACCGCCGAGCGTGCCCTCCGCGTCCGGGCTGCCCGTATGGATGAGCAGCCCGTACCCGTCCTCCTCCGCGTAGATTCGTTCGCGCAACGAGCTCGCCGGATAACCGCAGTGCATGGCCAGCGACTGCATCAGCAGGTGCGACAGGGTGTGCAGCAACAAGTAGGGACCGTCGGGGAACGGAGGCGCCGACTTGCGCTGCTGTGCCCACTGCCGATGCCCCCTCCCCAGCGCGTCCAGCCGGTCCCGGACCGCGGGCCGCGCCAGCCACGCATCCACCGCCTCGGTGCGCAGCCGCAGGAACAACCCCTCGCCCCGGTTCTCCACCGCCGGAAACCAGGTCGGCTCGATCGCGATGGCGGCGCGCTCGACGTCCGTTTCGTACTCGCCGTGGATGTCCGGCGTCACCGCCTCGAACCGTGTGAAGCCCGACAGGGCCGCCACTTCGCGGAGCCGGTGAAGCTGGATGACCGCCGCAACCCCCGCGGCCCGCTCCGACCGCCGCCACACCGCATCCGGCAGCCGCCGCGCATGGAAGTCCGGATTGACCGGGACGTCGTCGCCGAATCCTGCCGGCGCCGCCAGCAGCGCCTCCAGCTCGATCTCCTTGACCGAACGGTCGCTTCCCGCCGCGCCTCCCTTCATCCCGGCGATCGCCGCGAGGACCTCCGTGTCGCCGAACGGCGACAGCGCGGCGGCCACCTGCGGTTTCCGCTTCACGACCCCCAGACTGGCCGCGTCGTCGACGATGTCCAGGTAGTCCCAGAGTTCCCGCACCACCGTCTCCACCGCCGCGCCCCGCTCGGGGATGGACAGCACGCTGAGCACCTGCGGGAACCAGGCGTTCGACGCGGTTCGCACGAGAAGCCGGCTCGGCAGTTGGCACTCCGCGTTCGTGTCGCGCCCGAGCCACGGCCGCGCTCCCCGGCACGTCCCCAGCGGGTTGACCTCCAGCATGCTCGCATCCGACAGGCGCCGCGCCGCGCCGCACTCGCAACGCACCAGCAGGTCGGCCAGGTCCCCGGTCGTCCCCTGCTCGTCCAGCCACAGCGGCCGCGTCCGCGGGCACTCGCCGCCGCCCCGATGCGCGAACCGGCTCCAGGCGAGATCGTCGACGTGCCCGCGCGGACAGCCGCGGACGAAACGGGTCGCCACCACCTCCCGGCCCTCGAAGCGCCGCCGGTCGTCGAGCGCCTTCCGGTGCACCAGCCGCCGGACCCCCGTCTGCGCTGCGCCCTCGCCGGCCGCGGGCGGCTGCACGACGAACCACTCCGGAAAGCGCCACGCCCCGATGCCCGCCGGCGCCGCCCCGGGATCGGACGACACCGGCGGCGGCGCCAGCAGGCGCGGCGACGCGACGCCGGTAATCCCCGCCAGCTTCCGCGCCAGCCGCGGCTCGTCGACATCCTCCAGCTTGTGCGGCGGCGGCCACTCGTCGAGCCCCGCGACGATCGCCGACTCCTGCGGCAGGTCGATGAGAGACCCCGGGCCGTAGGTCGTGATGACCTGGCTGCGGCGCACCTGGCCGTGCGCCTTCCGCCTCCCGCGCCCTCCGGCCGCCGCGGTGCCCGCAGGTCGTGCAGGTACAGGTTGACTTCCGGCTCGACGTCCCGCAACGAGCGGTTGGCTCGGAACTTCCGGTGATGCTCCGTCTCGAACCGCTCATCGAGCATCTCCCGCAGCAGCGGCTTCGGCTGCTGGAGCTCGTGGCGCTGGTACTGCAGCTCCACGCCGTCTCCCCGATAGTCATCGAGAACCCGGCGCCACGAGTCGAGCAGATCCCCGACCCGGTCCTGCACGCTGCGAATCCGTTCCTCGCGCTCGTCGTCCTCACCGAACGCCTGTTGCTCCACCCGGCCCGCGAACGCGTCGAGCAGACGCGGTTCCAGGGCGGCGCGCACGTCGGCGATCCGCTCGGCGCCCCGCGGCGGCGTCAGCGCCGGTTCGAGGTGCCGCGCCAGGGCCACCAGCGCGCCCGCGAACCCGCGGTCGAGCGCGCGGGCCGAGAACGGGGTCACGCTGGCCGGCTCCACCGAGCGGTAGAACGTTTCGTGATATAGTGCCGGAATCGCTCGTAATGCGACCGGTCGCGCGGCTTGTGCACGTTCAGCAGCGTCACCACCAGACCCGGACCCTCCTCCGAGCGTCCGACCCGGCTCGTCGCCTGGATGTACTCGGCGGGCATCTTCGGCTGCCCGAGCACCAGCATCAGTCCCAGCCGCGGGATGTCGAGACCGAACCGAGATCATGTTCGTCGCCAGCGCGCAGTCGACGCGCCTGGTTCGATCGTTGAACCGGCATTCGAGCCGCCGCCGCGCCTCGGCCACCTGGTCGGTAGACACCCGCGAGGTCAGCTCCAGCACCTCCGAGAAGGTCGTGCGGTCCTGGAACAGCCGTCGCGCCTCGCCAATCCGCCGCCGGGCGCCGTAGCGCTTGACGGTGGTGCTCACCTCCTCCTCCAGGATCCGCCGCGCACCGCCCAGCTCCCGCAGGCTGTTGAAGTAGGCGAGCGTCGTCATGTACGGATCGGCCGGATTCTGCGGATTCCGCTCGCCGCCGGCCGCCTGCCAGGCGTGCGCCGCCGCGCCCATCAGCGCCAGCAGCACGCGCCGCATCAGCACCTTCGGGTTCCGGCCCTGCGAGGCGACCCCGGCGTACAGACGCGCCGGCGTCTCCGACGACGGCACGGTGCGGGCGAAGAACGTGTCGCGCCGATCCGGCCCGGGCGGCGGGAACACCTGCGTCGCCGGCCGCGCGAACAGCGCCTGGACCTGGTCCTGCGCCCGCCGAACGGTCGCGGTCGAGGCGACGGTCTTCGGCTTGATCGTCCGTCCGTCCGCCTCGCGCGCCGCCAGCGCCTCGATCGCCGTCTCGTAGAGGCCGGCCATCGTGCCGAGCGGCCCCGCGATCAGATGCAGCTCGTCCTGGATAACCAGATCGGGCGGCGGGAGCGGCCCCTCCAGACGCCGCCCCGTCCCGGGGTCGGCGGCCCCGTAGAACCCGTCCCCGTTGAAACGGTCGGCGCCGCCGAGCAGCGCGCCAGCCTGCCCGACCCACGGCAGGGCCGCGAACTTGTCCACCGTCGCGATCAGGAACGCCGGCAGCCGCCGGTAGATCGGCTCGTCGACGCCGACGACCGGCAGCGGGCGGTCGCCGCTGAACGCGCACTCCCAATCCGAGCAGACGATGCGCAACTCACGCGGGCGGTCGGCGTCGGGCGACAGCGTGAACGACTCGGGCTGGAATGCCGCTCCGCACCACGGACAGTTCTCCAGCGGGATCGGCGACGGGTTCCGGTCGGGGTTGCGCTTGAACGCGGTGGCCTTCGCGCGCGCCGAATCCTGGCGGCCATCCCCCTTGCGTCCCAGGATGTTCGGCGTGGCCGCCTTTCCCACCCAGAGACCGATCTCGAACGGCCACCTGCCGTAGCGCCCGTCCGCCTCGCTCCGCTCGATCTCCAGCGCGCAGACCAGTCCGGCGGCGCGCGCAAGCTGATCCAGCGTCAGCAGCCGCAGCGTGTAGCGCATGATGACGCTGACCCCGGCGCCGGCCAGCCCGTCGTCGCCCGGATGCCGCAGGCGCCTGAGCACCATCGCCACCACTGCCAGACCCAGGTACGCCTCGGTCTTCCCGCCGCCGGTCGGGAAGAACAGCAGGTCCACCGTCTCGCGGTGCACGTCGTGCGGATCGGCGAGGCCGGGCAGGTTCAGCAGCAGGAACGCGAGCTGGAACGGACGCCAACGCGCCCCGGCCGGTCCCAGCCGCTCGCCAAGGCGCTGCCGCAGGGCGCGCGCCACGGCTCGGTTGGCCACCCGGAACGCGTCCAGGACATCGGGGTCCTCGCCGAGCAGCGCCACGCCGCGCGCCATCCGTTCGGCCGCGACCCCGGCGTAGTGGAGCAGCTGCCCGGCCGTCTCCCCTCGGTCGCCCTCCGACGCGCCAGCGGCCACATCCTGCCGGCGGGCCTCGATCCACTCGCGGTATTGCGTCACGAGGGGATCGAGCGCTTGCTGCGCCGCACTTGCGTCGCCGAGCCGGCCCAGCACCTCCATCGACAGCTCGATGCCGGGCACCTTCGCCGGGACCGTATTCTCCACTTCGGCGGTCCCGATCCACGCCGTGCGGATCAGCCGGCACTCGCCGTCGGCGAACTCCCACTCCGCCGACACCCCGTGCTCGGCGGCATACTCCCGCGTATCGGCGTAATGCAGGTCCGCGACCCGATCGTCCCACTCCGCGGCATGCGCCCCGCGCAGATCCGGCCGCGGCAGGAAGCCCGCGTCGCTCAGTACCTCGATCTCGGCCTGGAACGCGTAGGCGCGATCCGGCTGGCCGGCGTCCGGGGCGCGCCTGTTCACCAGAAAGCACGACACCGAGCGCGTGCCGGCGGGCAGTCCCGCGCCGCTCAGACCCATCGCATCAATCGCGCGTTCAACGGCCTGAAGCTGCAGGCCGCCCGAGCCGGGGATGTCCCGGACGACCGGCCCTGCGCCGAGCGGGACCGACAGCGCCGCCTCGCGTGGCGTCCGCTGCCACACCGGTGTCTTGCCGCCGTCGGCGTCCTCGATCTCGGCCGGCGCGTAGTCCCCCCACCGCACCGCGACCGCCAGCGCGCGGCAAACCCCGGCTACGAGAAAGCTCAGCCCCATCGACGATGGGAAGAACGCCTTGCGCGCCGCCTTGCGCTCGTCGTTCGACTCCTCGGCCAGGCCGGCCGACTCGGGGACCGTGTCGAGATCGTCGTCCTCGTCGGCGTCCGCGCTCCGATCCGGTGGCGTACCGGTCGGGATCAGAAAGCCGGCGACGTACCAGTTCGACGGGCGCTCGCGGCCCGGCAACCGCTCGGCACCGAGATCATGCCCCGCCCAGGGGCCGACCAGATCGAGCTTCAGGGCCTCGACCAAGCGGCCGCGGACGTCCGGAGAATCGGTGGGAACACGTTCAGCGTAGGTCATGACCCGCCGGATACCTTACACGGAGTGCGGTTCGCCAGTGGGAAACGCATCGGCTGTCAGCCGAGAGCGCCTCGCAGTGCGCGCGGTACTTCGGTTGCAGCATCGAGGACCTGTTCCCGGCGTGCGAGCCGAGCCCGACGGTGTCGCTCCCAGGCGGACGGGCTCAGTCTTCACAAAGCCACCCTTGACCGTATAGCACGGAGTGGTGCACCCCACCGCCGATGACGATGTCGTCACTGAACTCGAGCAGTAGTGGGTCGCTCTCCGCCAGGCTGTCTCACCAATGCCGACCCGAGCGCCGTTCAGGCGCAGGCAGGCACTTCAGGGATCGGCCGGCCGCATGCGGGCATTCGCTTGCGGCCGCCACCTGTTACGCGCGTGGCGGCCGCCGATCCGAACATCAAGGTGACCGCGGAGAGCGCGTGCGACAGGACGACCGCGAAGCCCGCAGCAACCGCCTGCGCGCGTTGGGGCTGCGCGGGGCCACGCGATCAGCGGCTCCCGCACGGCCAGCACCGGCAAGACGGCCAAGCCGCACACGATCGATTGGACGATTGGACGAACCACGAGCTTCGCTACAAGCGCGACGCCTGTTCTTCGTGAGACCATGGTGTATGGATGCGCCGACCTGCACGCAAGACTCGGGGGCAGTGCAGTGACTGGATCGGACACGGGCGACTCGTCTGCCTCCCTCGCCAGGGAGCTACGGAACTTCCAGGAGATCGCCCACTGGCTCATGCCGGAAGCGGGAGAGGTCCCCAGGTTGCACGGAATCGATGTCTGGGGAAGCACGCGTGCGCTCCGCGGCGCGGTGGGAGGCGACCACGTCATCTACGTCGATTTCAAGCAGCGTTACGACCTGCAAGCCAGAATCGCCGAGGCGGAAGCGGCGGGAGCGGCGACGGTTGTTGATGGATTGCGGCGTTGTGGTCACCGGGCGGGCATCGCCGTGCTCGACGCGGCGGGACACCAGATGACCGACGCCCTGCTGGCCGCCATGATTCACCAGGCGTTCCTGCTCGGGACGCTGTATGAGCTCGACCGGTACGGGCAGATCACGACCCGGCTGTTCGAGAACCTGAACACGCGGCTGTACCGTTCGTCGGGTGCGCACAAGTTCGTCTCGCTGCTCTACGGTGAGGTTTCCGAGGAGGGGACGTTCCGGTTCCTTTCCGCCGGTCAGCCCCTTCCGCGCGTCTTCTCGCACCGCTTCGATCGGTTCATCGACATCGAAGCCTGTCGGCGGGTGTCGGCGCCACCTCTCGGCATCCAGCCGTCCTTGAACGTGATCGACCGCTACGCCGAGGAGAGTCCCTTCGGCTTCAAGGACGAGTACGAGGTCAACGAGTGGGCGCTGCTCGGCTCGGGCGACATTCTGCTGCTCTACACCGACGGCATCACCGAACATGCCGACGACCGCTATTTTCCGGACCGTCTGGAAGGACAGCTGCGCAAGGTGAAGAACCGGTCGGCTCAGGGGATATGCGAGGCGATCCTGGCCGACATGCTTGCGTTCAGTGTGCCGGCCGACGACATCACGCTGGTGATCGTCAAGCGGGGGTAGGAAGCCTGTTGGGGACCCGACCTGGTCGCACGCACTTGCTGCCAGTCCCGTGTGTCAGCAGACAGGGGCCGGACACGAGCTCGTCCGGAACGCGTGCATGCCTGAACGTTGCTGGCCCGTGATGGCCCGCGGTCGCGTGCTGTTCACGGTCGAGGTGGACGACTGCGGGTTCTCAAGCTCGGTGAGCGCCCACAGCTCGTTGCCCTTCCGCCTCGCCTGGGCAAGTAGCCCGTTGTAGGGGTAGGCATCTTCGAACCGGGCACGGAACGCCTCCTTCGATTCGAACTTTGAGAGATCGCCCACTTCGTCCCAGCCGATGCAGATGTAGCCCTCCCGCACCCCGGCGGCCCTTCGTTCGCGGGCGGGTCGCGGGTATAGGAGTCGGCCGGGCGCGCGGCGACGGGCTGCGGAAATCAGGGGACCTGAGGACACCCGAATGTTGGGCGTCCCCCGAGCCTTCGAGGTGAATGAACACAATGCCGACCAACCTGTCGACGTATCCATTCGTGAGGATCGTAAGAGAAAGAGCCCTGCCGCTACTGACAGCGGCACTCGAGGATTTTCCGGCGAATCGCGCTCCCGATGTACGCGCGCGCGCGTACATCGGGGTCGCATGCATGTCGCCGATCAGTATCTGCATCCAGTGTTCCGCAGAACTCTTGGGCTCCTCGCAACTTTCGAGGTTCTTGACACCGCCCGTCGCATGAGGGTGTGGCTCTTCTTCGTCGACCGTTTTTTCGCCTGTTCATAGGCATTTTCGATCGCGGACGGTTCCTTTTCTGTTTATTTTGCGCGGGGACAGAGCTCCGGACAGCGCCCACCCGCCTCTTTCGGGCAGCCAGCCCGTCCTGATCACGGCGCCTGACCGCTTCGGTCGGTCCCCTCCGGCCCGCCCCCTGCGGCGTCCCACTGGACATTCGCGCGGCGCTTTGGTACGGTGTCGTGGGATGGCAGAAACCCCTGCGATGGCCGTGGCGACGACGAGGTTCTCGGGACGTGTGTTCAGCGTGCAGGAGGTGACGCTGATCCGCGAGATTGTGCGGGACTGTTCGGGCCTGAGCCGGATGGAGCTGGCGCGCACCGTGTGCGAGCTGTTGCGGTGGCGGCGGCCGAACGGGAGGCTGAAGGCCCGGGAGTGCCGGGAGTTCCTCGAGCGGCTCGACGCGGGTGGTGCGCTGGTGCTACCGGATAAGCGGCAGGGCCGCGCGGTCGGTTCGGTCACCCGCGTTCCCCGGACGGCGGCGGGGGAGCCGGGGTGCCCGCTGCTCGGCAGCGTGCGCGATGTCGAGCCGCTGGAGGTCGAGCTGGTGCGTGAGCCCGCCCAACGTCTGCTGTTCCGGGAGCTGGTGGGACGCTACCACTACCTCGGGCACACGGTCCCGTTCGGCGCCCACCTGCGCTACCTGGTGTTTGCGTCGCGGCCTCAGCGGGCGGTGGTCGGCTGCCTGCAGTTCTCCAGTCCGGCGTGGCGTATGGCGGTCCGGGACCGCTGGGTCGGCTGGGACGATCGGACTCGGGCGCGCAATCTGCAGCATGTGGTCAACAACAGCCGCTTCCTGTTGCTGCCGTGGGTCGGGGTGAAGAACCTGGCCAGCGCCGTGCTGGCGCGCGGCCTCTCGCAGTTGGCGGTGGACTGGCCGCGCCACTACCGCCTGGAGCCCTGGCTGGTGGAGACGCTGGTGGACCCTGGCCGCCACCACGGGGGTTGCTACCGCGCCGCCAATTGGGTCGCGTTGGGCTCGACCAGCGGTCGAGGTCGCATGGACCGGCACGGCCGCCGTGGTGGCGAGGCGCCCAAGACGGTCCTGGTCTATCCTGTGGTTCGGAATGCGCAGCAGCGGTTGCGGGAGCGTTGAGCGATGCGAGCCGTTCCTCCCCGCGCTGCTGCACCCGACCCGGCGCCGTATGCGGCGGCCGAGGCCGCCTTCGCCGAGGCCAAGTCGGACCTGGACGTCTATCTCGATGCTTCAATGAGGCCGCGGGTATTCCCCGCGGAAGACTTCGTCGAGCCACGCCATGAGGTACTCGGAGCCCTCGCTTCAATGAGGCCGCGGGTATTCCCCGCGGAAGACGAACAGGTGGAGGTCGCGCGTGACACGATGTCCGCTGCTTCAATGAGGCCGCGGGTATTCCCCGCGGAAGACCTTCCCGATCGCCGAGAACAGGCGCTTCCCCTCTTCGCTTCAATGAGGCCGCGGGTAGTCCCCGCGGAAGACTAGGGGAGGTACGCCGAAGCTGAACGCTTCCCTTGCGCTTCAATGAGGCCGCGGGTATTCCCCGCGGAAGACGCCGAACCCGCGGCGCTCGTGATCGCTCCGCATCACAGGCTTCAATGAGGCCGCGGGTATTCCCCGCGGAAGACGGATCGCGACTTCGGCGACTGAGCGAGAGATGAAGCGCTTCAATGAGGCCGCGAGTATTCCCCGCGGAAGACGTCTACGACTCCGTCAGAAAGGCTCTGTCGGAAAACGCTTCAATGAGGCCGCGGGTATTCCCCGCGGAAGACAGGTTCTCCATCGTCGCCAGAGCCCGCCCACCAAAGTGCTTCAATGAGGCCGCGGGTATTCCCCGCGGAAGACACGAGCGGTACGGTGTCGCATCGCACGAGCGGTGGGTGCTTCAATGAGGCCGCGGGTATTCCCCGCGGAAGACTCACCTGCAGGCCCGCGAGGAGGACGTCTTGCTTGCTGCTTCAATGAGGCCGCGGGTATTCCCCGCGGAAGACTCGGTCGATGCCTACACCATCGCCACGGACCAGTGGGCTTCAATGAGGCCGCGGGTATTCCCCGCGGAAGACGGTCGGAGGTTTGGGGGGCCTGGGAGGCCTGGAGAGCTTCAATGAGGCCGCGGGTATTCCCCGCGGAAGACTCTGGTTTCGGCCGCGTTTCTCGATATGGCTCATCGGGCTTCAATGAGGCCGCGAGTATTCCCCGCGGAAGACGAACGCTACCGCGTGCGTCTGCGGGCGGTACGGACCGCTTCAATGAGGCCGCGGGTATTCCCCGCGGAAGACCGCAATGCGCGTTCTGCGAAGACACCGGAATGCTCCCGCTTCAATGAGGCCGCGGGTATTCCCCGCGGAAGACCGAAAACCTGTTGTTCGCCTTGATTAACCTGAACAGCGGCTTCAATGAGGCCGCGGGTATTCCCCGCGGAAGACCACGGCGCCCGTCGTGAATCTCCCCGCCGGATTTGTCGCGGCTTCAATGAGGCCGCGGGTATTCCCCGCGGAAGACCTGCTACAGGCTGGCGTGATGGATGAGAGCTACAGGGCTTCAATGAGGCCGCGGGTATTCCCCGCGGAAGACTGAAAGAGCCGGAGCGCGAGACTGCAGCTAACAGCCCGTGGAACAAGGTTGTCGGCGGCCTGACACCGGTTGAGGGGGTGCGGATCTGGAAGTGTAACATGGGGTTTGAGCCGGCCAGCGGCTTTTCCAAGCTCACGCCGCCTCAAGATGAAGCATGGACCGTTTCAGCCCCCACACCCGCCTCAGGCGCTCCCAGCAGCCCCGCCAGCGCCCGATCAGACCGTAAATCGCCGACAAAGCCCGCCCCTGCAGGCTCCGGGGCGTACCAACGCCGGTCTGCCGGCGCAGGAGCAGCCCGATGTTGCAGGCGGCCGCCTGGAGCAGCACGCGCTTGCGGACATTGTCGTGGCCGCGCACCCAGACGCGACGCATACCGCCCGTCTCATACATGTGCGCGAAAGTACGCTCCACCACTTCGCCTCGGCGGCGTTGCAGGCGACGACCCCGCCGCCCCCGCACACGCCGGCGGTTCGCATAGTGGCGGTAGGGAACCGGGTTGCCCCGGTCCCCCCGCTCAGATCCGTACGTGCGCGTTAACGCATACGGCTCCTACCTTGGGTGATTGACGGCAAACCGCGCGTCAGGCCAAGGGTGCCGAACCCTCGCGAGGGGCCAATATAGCGCCGTGAGGCGTGCCACATCGGCTATCGTCGTCCGTGTCCGCTGGGACCGCCGGCGCAAGGTCTTGTGCCAAATCCACTCAAGGCGTCGTACGAAGCCGCCAAGGGTCCGGGAACTGGTCGGCACGGCGTAGTAGTTCAGCCATCCGTTGACCACCTTTCCCAACCATTGCGCCGTCTCGTGGACGTCTTCGTGCATCCGCATGCGGAGTCGCTCCTTGAGCCGTTTCAAGGTTCGCGTGACCCGCTTCGCAATCGGTTTGCGCCCCAAACCAAAGCCGCCGTTCCGCGTCTTCCGGCAGTAGTGCGTGAAGCCGAGGAAATCGAAGGTCTCCGGCCGACGTTCCCCGCGCGCTCGGCGGTTCGCCATCGCGAAGCGTCCGAACTCGATGAGGCGCGTCTTGTCAGGGTGCAACTCAAGCGCGAATTGGCTCATCCTCTCCCTGAGGTCGAGGAGAAACCGCTCCGCATCCGCCTTGCGTTGGCAACCAACGACGAGGTGAGTCGCCCGGGGGAATCTCACCCCCGGGCGCTCGCAGAACTGTACGTGAACGTCTCCGCTCATACAGCTCCCATCATCCAGCCGCCGGTGTCACCCCCAGCAGATGCCAATGGGCGAACAGCCGGGGCTCGCGACGAGCAAGGCCACCGAGCCAGTGACTGGCTCGACGGCGATGTCGCCGTAGCCTCTTGTATTTCCGCATGGCCCATCGAACCAACAGACCATTGAAGTGGCGAAAGACCGGATACAGGGCCGATTTGTAGAAACGGCCGTAGTATTGAATCCACCCTCGAAGGACAGGATTCCACATGCGGGCCAGGTCGTCGATGGCCTTGTCGCTGCGCCGAGGGAGGTGCCGACGTCGCAGCGCTTGTCGCATCCGCGTCGCTGCCGCATTGCTCACTGCCGGCGCGAAGTTGATGAAGTACTTACCCCACCGATTCTTCGACCGACGCGCGCGAAACGTGTAGCCCAAGAAGGTGAACTGCTCCGTGGGATACTGCCCCGGCCGGTCGTCATCCTTGCAGTAGACGATGTGCGTCTTCTCCGGATGGACGTCCAGCCGGCATTGCGCCAGACGACGTTTGATGTGCGACAGGACCTGCTGCGCCTGCGTCTCCGTCCGACAGTGCGCGACGATATCGTCCGCGTACCTCTCGAACGGAACGTCCGGGTGCGTCGACCGCATCCAGTCGTCGAACGCGAGGTGCAAGAAGATATTGGCCAGGAGCGGGCTCGCTACTCCCCGAACGCAAAAGGTAACTTCGAGGATCCGCGCCGTTGTGGGCGTTGTTCGGTCCGCCACCGTTCGTTGGCGGTGGCCCCGAGGGCACGGGAATGCAGTGGCGGATCACGATCGTGTCGTCATTGACGAGGACCTCTTTGACGACGAGGCGCACGATTCGCTGCCGCTCCACGATGTCGAGCGTCGCGGCCGCCGCACGCAGGCGCGTGAGAAACGCCGACAGGGTCTCGGCCAGGCGCAGATGCGCGGCGCGCTCGCGAGTCTGCTCGACCAAAGCGTTCAACTCGTGGCGTAGCGTCTGCTCGCGTTGACGCAGCAACGGCATCCGCTCGCGTAGCTGCTCGAGCGACAGCAGATCCTCCTGGTAGGCGGTGAGCAGCCGTTCCATGCTCTTCCCGACTCGCGCGAGGTCCCGCTCCACCGCCTGCGTGCGGGTCTTCGCGGGGTCAGCAGCCTGAGCGGCGGCCAGCCGGCGGTCCAGTTCCTGTTGGATCAGTGCCGGTTCCTCAAGCAACCGTATCACTTCGGTCCAGACGACCTCGTCCAACAGGTCCTGCCGCACGGGGCGCGTGTCGCACCGGGGACCGCCGAGGTGCCGCCAGCCGTCGGATCCGATGCAGCGGTAGTAGTGAATCTTCCGGGCGCTCGACCGGGCCGACGCGCGCGAGAGCGCGTAGCCACACTTCTGGCAACTTACCAGCCCCTGCACGAGGCTCGGTTCGATCGTGCGCCGCCGGGCGTGCACCTTGTTCTCGTGCAGCAGTTCCTGTGCGCGCGCGAAGGTCGCCTCGTCCACGATTGCCGGCACCGGGATCTCGATCCATTCCTCGCGCGGCCGTTCGTGGTTCGCACTGTCGCGACTGGCGGCGCCGCCGCGCAGCCGTAGTGGGCGCGTCAGGCGCTGCCGTTGGGCTCGTTGCGTCTTGCCGAAACACGCCGTGCCGCGATAGGCCGGGTTGCGCAGCATCGCCCATACGGTGGAGCGTTCCCAACGGGTGCCGACCTTCCGCGTGGGCACGCCTTGCTCGTTGAGCCAGCGGGTGATCGCCGCGATGCTCCAGCCCGTGACGGTGTAGTGCTCGTAGACGTCGCGGACAACGCGCGCTTCGGCGTCGATGACGACGTACGCCGCGGGGTTGTCCTCACGCTTGCGAATGTAGCGATAACCATAGGGAGCGCCGCCCAGGACACTGATCTCACCGGCTCGCGCGCGGTGCCGCTTGCCACGACGCGACCGTTCGAGGATCTGAGCGCGTTCGTACTCGGCGATCATGCCCTGAAACTGCACCAGCAGCTGATCCTCGGCCGTGGCGCTCGACGGAGCATTGAGGAAGCGGGCTTCGACCCCCTGGCGGGCGAACTCTTCGATCAACAGCACCTGGTAGGCGTACTTCCGACTCAGCCGATCCGGACTGTGCACGAGCACCACCTGGATGTCGCCGGCGGCTGCGAGGTCGCGCACCTGTTCCAATCCCGGCCGTTCGAGAGTCGCCCCGCTATAGCCTTCGTCTTCGAAGATCCATTGCCGGGGCGCCTCCAGATCGAGCGTCGCGGCCCATTCGACCAGCCCCGCCGTCTGGCTCGCGATCGTGTGCGCTTCGCGCTGCTGGTTCGAGGACACGCGCGTGTAAATCGCCGCCATCTGCATGTGGACGCTCCATTCCGTGGGCTGCAACCGGACGCATACGGGCCGGCACCAGCAACGAGTAGGCTTGGGCGAGCTTGCTGTCGCGAAGCCGATCGCACGTGCAATCGAGTTGCACCTGCCGCAGAGCATTCCGTGGTTGTCGTTCACCCACGTCGCTGACGGAAGGTGGCCAGGAACGCCGTCACCGCCTGGGTGACGACTTGTCCGAGGGAGAGTCCGCTCTGGCGGGCATAGGCGCGGATTGCGCGTACGGTGCTGACCGGCAGCTTGAAGGTGATCGCGACGGTCGGCTCGACCGCCGGCAGCGGAGCGCTCAGCCCGGCTGCTTCCTGGAGATAGCGGTAGGCTTGCCGGCGGGACAATGCAAACTCGCGACCGAGATGGCGGGCCGCCTCGGCGCGTTCCATCTGCTGTCCGAGCAGCCGGTACGCGGCGTTGAGCAAGCGCGCCTTGTCGGCCTTGGTGGCCCGCGCCATGAGGCGTAAACATATTACCGCTTGAGACGCAAGTCAAGTACCGGTCGGTCTCGCCAGCCGGTGATCACCCGATCGAACTGAAAGTTGCCTTTTGCGTTCGGGGAGTAGCGAGCCCGCTCCTGGCCAATATCTTCTTGCACCTCGCGTTCGACGACTGGATGCGGACAACGCACCCGGACGTTCCGTTCGAGAGGTACGCGGATGATATCGTCGCGCACTGTCGGACGGAGACGCAGGCGCAGCAGGTCCTGTCGCACATCAAACGTCGTCTGGCGCAATGCCGGCTGGACGTCCATCCGGAGAAGACGCACATCGTCTACTGCAAGGATGACGACCGGCCGGGGCAGTATCCCACGGAGCAGTTCACCTTCTTGGGCTACACGTTTCGCGCGCGTCGGTCGAAGAATCGGTGGGGTAAGTACTTCATCAACTTCGCGCCGGCAGTGAGCAATGCGGCAGCGACGCGGATGCGACAAGCGATGCGACGTCGGCACCTCCCTCGGCGCAGAGACAAGGCCATCGACGACTTGGCTCGCATGTGGAATCCTATCCTTCGAGGGTGGATTCAATACTACGGCCGTTTCTATAAATCGGCCCTGTATACCTCAGAGATCCCCTCATTTTACCATATGGAATCAATAAGAAAAAACCCCTCTTGAACAGACGTCTCGCATTAGAAAGTTTGCAAGGTGGCGCACTTTGAATTAGAATATGGTTGTATGCATCTACATCAAAACCGGCCGGCCTCATCCGGGCAATGGCTCCGAAGACACGACCTCCTGAACTTCATCACTACCTTGTACGAAGGCGACCTGCATGCCAAACGGGTGCTGTCGTTGGCCAACGCCACCCTGGGCGTGCTGACGAGCGCTTCGCTGGCAATCCAATGCAGTGGGGCGCGGCTTGGCCCAGGCCATGGGCACGTTGACCAAGCATGGTGTGAAGCAGGTGGATCGGCTGCTGAGCAATCGAGGCCTCAACGTCTGGGCCTTTTTCGCGTACTGGACGCCGTTCATCGTCGGCGCCCGCACCGAGGTGGTCGTCGCGCTGGATTGGACGAGCTTTGCGGCCGACGGGCAGGACACGATCGTGCTGTCGATGGTGACTGGCCATGGGCGCGCGACGCCCCTGCTGTGGAAGACGGTGGCGTCCTCGACGCTGAAGGGTAATCAGCAGGTCAGCGGTTCGAGTCCGCTCGCCGGCTCCAGATTTTCTCCTTAGTGATCAGACACTTACGAGCGCAAGCCAAGTTCTTCGTCCGTGGTGTCTGCTCGCGCAGGGTGCACATAGGGTGCAGATCCCGATCCTAAGGCGTTCCGGCATCGGCCGCCCGTGCCTGGGGGGCGCACTGACGATGACATCGCCCCGAGCGATCATCAGGTCGAGGCAGCCGAGCAGGGTCCGCTCGACGCGGACGATTCGGATGGTGATCCTGGACCGAGACGAACGAGCTTCGGCACGAACGACTCGATCGGTCACGTCCTGGAACTGCTGACAGGTACACGCCCGGAGCTGGAGCGCCCAGGAACGGCGTTCTTGACCTCGGCACGTACGCCGCCCGACACGTCCGTTAGGATCCTCTCCAAGCGTCTCCGACGCTCCCACGTTGATCCGCGAACCGCATCGAAAGCAGATCGCCCAACCGCGGGGTCTCGACGACTCGGCACAGCGTGCTCCCCTGCAAGGAAGACCCTTGCGCAAGCTTCAAACCACGATCGCAATCACCCTGACCCTGCTCGTCCTAGCAGCATCCGCGATGGCCCAGGAGCCCGAGAAGTACCTGCTCCTCGCAACCAACCGCACAGGGACCATGCAGGACGAGCTTAACGAGGCCGGAGCGCGCGGCTACCGCTTCGCCGGCACCCAGGGCGGCGAGACCGCCTTCGGTGGTCGCGAAGCGGTCGTCATCATGGCGCTCGACCCGGAAGGCCGCCGTTTCCGCTACATCCTGCTCGCGACGAACCGGACCGGAACGATGCAGCGCGAGATGAACGAGGCCCCGCCGGAGTACAACTTCGCGGGCATGACCGTGTTCTCGTCTACGTTCGGCGGCAGAGTAGCCGCCGTCATCCTCGAAGCCGAGATCACCGACGACTGGCCGCCGAGGACATTCTGCGCCGGACGTTCACACGGTGCGAGCGTCCTGCCGCTCCGCACCTCACCCGCTGGCAGCGAAGCTCAGCCATCGTGAAGTTCTTGACGACCGTGGCACGGACTCCGTCTCTCAACGCGACACGGAATCGTAGCTGAATGCCGACAGGACGAGGGCGGAGAGCGCTGCGCAGCCGCAGCAGCGCGAGGCGGCGCTCCATTGTCTTCGTCTCCAGGACCACAGGCCCGGTCCGCTCCGGGACGATCGATGTTCTCGCTACGAGGTCAGCAACAGCGTGAACCAGTACGCCGATGTCGTCCTCGTCGCTGTTCCTGGCGGCGTCGATCTTCATCGCCAGCATGTGCTCCGCCGATGCGCCTGTCACGACCAGGCCGGGGGTGTTGAAGACGGTACGTGCCGATCGTCCTTGGCCGGCGGCATGAACAGCCTGGCTTCTCGTTGAGCGAGTTCGGGTCCAGGCCCTACTCTGGCGCTATCTCTTCGGCTGCCGCCAGCACTTCGTCCTTCGCGTACTCGATCCGGGCATCGACGTCACGTGTTGTCCGCTCCCGTCCGTATCCGACGATCATCGCGCTTCTGCCGACGACCGTCCGCGCGATCTGATCCGGGATGAAATCCTATTTATTGTAGTAACATGAACTGTGCCGATCGAGTTCGACACGGCAAAACGCACGGGCACCCTCAAGGCTCGGGGACTCGACATGGCCCGCGCCGACGAAGTGCTCGCAGGCGCAACGCTGACCGTCGAGGACGACCGGCAGGACTACAGAGAGGACCGCTTCATCACAATCGGGTTCCTCGACGCCACGATGGTGGTCCTCGTCTGGACGCCGCGCGACGGGGCGCACAGGATCATCAGCATAAGGAAGGCCAATGAACGGGAACGAACGCTCTACGGGGCCAGGTTCTGAACAGGACGTCGCTCCGGACCTCTCCACCGATGGCTGGCCGGAGAAGTTCGCTCAGGCCACGGTTCGCCGGGGCCGGCCACCGAGCGCCAATCCGAAGGTGTCAACCACCATCCGGCTCTCACGGGACGTGATCGAGCACTTCAAGGCCGACGGTCGCGGATGGCAGACGCGCATCGACGTTGCACTCCGCGAGTGGATCGGGAAACACGATGTCGCTTGAGCGCACGCCGGATACGCGCGGTCGGGCCGGGTAGCTCCGCTCGCTCGGAGACCGTGTGCATCAGAAGCGTACCGGCGGCCGGTGGCGACGACGAAGCGCTCGTCCGCGCAAGGGAATAGGAAGGGCCAGCCGGCACATCGCCGCGCGGGACCAACTCGGGCGCGGTCGCGAGGGCGCCAGAGAGGATATCGGGCGGCCGTGGCTTCCTGGGCAGATTGCTTCGGCCGGCCGCGCGGTCGTCAGTTGGCGACGAGGCGGTCATCCAAGACAGTGGCTTCCGCACCGAACGCCACGAACGTGTCACGGCCGTCACGGCCTGACGCTTGGCACGGCCGGATAGTCGCTCGAGGACCGGCGTGACTGTTCCGTCCCCTGGCGGGAGACGGTCGTGGTTTCTCCCTTTGATTTAGCGCCACCTCCTCACTCGCGGAGAGCCTGCAGCCGCCAGCAGCCGCCGCCGTTTCCGGAACCGGACCGGTTGGTGACGCTGTGGCAGACCGATCCGAACAACGGCAACCGCCCTGCGGAACCCGCGCCCGCGAACTTCCTGGACTGGCGCGAGCGGGCGTCGAGCTTCAAGTGGATGGCGGCTATCGAGCCGTACTCGTTCGACTTCACCGGCGGCGGTGAGCCAGAGGTGTTCAAGGATCCGTGGTGACGGCAGAGCACCTCGTTGGCCGAGCGTTGCCGGCCGCCGTCTTGGTGCGTGAACTCAAGGGCTGCCGAGCCGAACCCTGGACTCACGACTCAATCCGCGGCCGACAACCGTCAACGTGGTAGAGGGTGGGCGTTTCGCCAGTTGCTGCGTCGGCTTGCTCTGGCTGCCCGTTCGGTACGCGCGGACCGCAGCAATGTGCTCTCGGACACGTGCGGCAGCCGCGCGAGGATGGCCGGCGAGGCGTCATGCATCGGCAGAATCCACCGCTCGCTACGTCGGAGGTACGCACGAGCACCGGCGAAGGGACGCAGAAGCGTCGCGGCCTCGGGCTCAGCCTCTAGACTAATGCCGTATTCGTTCTCGCTCTCCGGTCGGGACACCTCGCTCGGGACGCGGTTCCTCGTCTCCGACCAGAACCGATTCACGAAATCCCACCAGCGGTCCGCTCTGCTACACTGGTTCAGCCGTCGCAGTAGTGCCCAAGGGGGCAAAAACGGTGCCAAGAAGCAGCAACGTACACGTGTCAAAGGACGGCGCTGGGTGGAAGGTCACTCGGGCCGGTTCTCGGATTTCCTCGCACCGCACTCAAGCCAACGCAATCCAGGCCGGAAAAACGACGGCGCGGCAGGGTGCAGTCGATCTCGTGATTCATGGTCGGGACGGGAGAATCCGTTCGAAGGATAGCTATGGCCGCGACCCTCATCCACCGAGAGATCGAGAGCACTAGCGGCTCACGTGGATTCAGGTTTACCATTCCCTCACCGTAGATTCGGAGCAGGATGGGTTGGCAACGCCTCGCGCGATCGACGGGACGGCGCAGAAAACGTTCCCGCTTCCATCTGGACGAATCAGTCCCTCGTTCTGTCGAAGAGGTCTTGCACCGGCGCGGGTACAACTTCAGTACGACGAGACAACTTCAGATGGCGGGCCGGCCGGACGCCGACCAAGCAGCACGGTGCTGGCGAGAATACCGGACGCTGCTCACGTTCGACTGGGACTTCTCGGACACGAGGATCATCCCGCGTCACCGAGCACCCGGCATCGTGATCCTGGACTGTGACAGCGACAGCGCGCAAGACGTATCTCTAGCCCTTGGGGTCCTCGGGGAGTACGAGCGTCTCCGAGGCGCTGTCTCGCGAAAAACCCGTGTCGTGGTCAGAGCGGATGGTGAGGCAAGTGTATGGACCAGCGCCGAGTCTCGGCAGCCTCCGAATTTCCGGTTCAGGTTTGTAAGAGATCGGCCGCCCTTGATCTGGATAGACTAATTGCTTGCGGCATCGCTCCCCGTCTCGCGTGAGTTGGGACCGCATGCGAAGATTGGGCGGCCTACGTTACGCAGTAAGCGGCCGGCTTTGCTATTGTCAACGCCGAAATAGCCGTGCTCAGTCTCCGCTATCCTGGTCAACCCTTACGCTGCCCGACGGGTCGTGCGCAGTCGGGCAGTGCACCATTCTTCGATTTCCCGCTCTGACCACTTTGTGGATCCGCCGAGCTTGAAGGCGGCCGGGAACTCTGCTCGTTGTCCATCGCCGCAGGCGCTCCCCAAGGAGCCCTTCTTTGGGAGCATCCGGAGCGGTGGGGCAGGTGGGGCAGGTGGGGCAGGTGGGGCAGGTGAGCCGAACCACGGCGGTCAGCCCAGCAGATCGCGCATCATCTTGCCAATGGTTCCTGCCGCATCGGCCACGTTGAACGGGAAGCAGGCGAGTTCCAGATCGTGGTCATCGACGAATCGGAACCTGAGCGTCTCGTGAAACACCGTCGTCCTCGGATAGACCAGCATCACGCGCCGGCAGCCGTATCTCTTCCCGTAGGCGAAGAGCTGGTACGCGTCGTCCTGACTGACGCCATGGTTCCGCGCGTCCAGGTCGAGATGCTTCCACTTCGCATCCAGGATGAATCGGACCTGTCCGCGCTCCAGCAGAACGACATCCGGCTTCAGCCGAAAGGCGTCCCTGCCGGCGCTGTCTGTCGCCAGATGCCGCATCGGCCCTTGGGCGCGCACCGTGAAACGCCGCTGGTATCGGCGGACGGCGGCGGTGACGAAGTCCTCGAACACCTCCTCCATCGGAAACAGCAGCGCCCGGTTGACGTACGGACCGGCGAACGTGGCGAGACCCTGGCCGAACAGGAACAACCCGACCCATGGCATCACGGTGTCGTAATTCCGCATCGAACGGTCCACGCGATGCCGCGCCCAGTCGTCGTCCAGATTCGTCGAAGGGGGCACTTCGGAGAAGACGATGCGCAACTGGTGGACCCGCTGTTGGTTGGCGGGATGACGCACGACACCTATCAGCCGGCGCAACGCAAGGTGGATCAGACGGTTCGCGGGTCGGTCCGCGGTGAACTCGTCGTAGCCGACGTAGAACCGGGAGCGGTCGACGAGATTCTTGCGGACGTGCCGCGGGAACAGGATCCGCCCACGCAGGCAGGTGAGATTCGCCTCCTGCGTCCGGTACGCCCGGGCGAGGCCACGCTGGGTCAGCAGAACGACGCTCGCCAGGAACAGATGGACGAATGCCTCGAACATGTCGAGGCGGCGGACCGCGCGGATGCCGGCGCCGTCAAGCTGCGCCGGCCGGAGACCGCGCCAATCCCGCAGCATGGTCAGGAAGGCCCGCCGGGTGTTTTCGTCCCCGCCGGTCATGGACTCACGACGGCGTTCGGTCTGCTCGCCGACGTGGCCGCTGGTCCTCTTCGTGACGTCCCCGTCGTTCGAGAGATCGACCTTCGGCAGGATTTCGATCACGGTTCCGCGGCGCGTTTCGATGATCCCGACGTAGTTCTGTGCGTGGAGCCGACCGTTCCTGAGCGCGAGGACGGGCCGGCGCTGACCCTGTTCGCCGGTCGGTTGCGCGAGTGCGAATTTCTCCAGATCACGCTGTTCGTCCTCACGCAATCCCGTCAGCGGCTCGTGCTCTCGAACGACCAGAGCGCGCGGCGCGCGGCGGTGCAAGTGCCCCGACCGGCGCGTCGGTGAGGGAAACGCGCGGGCCCACGACCGGGGTTCGCCGTCCGGAGTATCGCCCGGTTGGGTCACGGCGGCCGGCCCGCTGGGTATGTGGCTCACGGTCGGCACGGTCAGTCGCCCTGTGCCGCGCCGCCGTCGTCCGCCAGCGTCTTCGTTTCGTAGATCTTCCGGTATTCCGCCACGGCGATCCATTGGCCGTCCCGAGCAGGCAGCAGCTCGTACACGGCCCGGCTGGAATCCACCAGATCCAATCGAATCAGCTCCTCCGGCGGATCCGACCTCCGGACGAATGCGTTCTGGTTCAGGACGGCTCGGATCTTCTCCCAGTCGTCGTAGAAGTACTCCTGCAGCAGCGGGACGATCCGGTTCTGGAACGTGCCGGCAAGTGCCACCAGGGTATCGACTCGCAGGAAGTAGGTGTGTCCGATCTGGTGCTCCCGGTCCAGCAGAGCGGCGATGCGCCGATTCATCGCGGCGAGGAGCTTCTGGCAATCAATGCCATCCACGTCCTTGCAGATGCCCGAATGGAACGGATCCGGCATCATCTCCTCGAACACGAACCGCCGGCGCAGCGCCGTGTCCAGCAGGGCGATGGATCGGTCCGCGGTGTTCATCGTCCCGAGCACGTGCAGGTTCGCCGGCACGCCGAAGTCCGTCTTCGAGCCCGGAAGTGTCACCCGCGTCTCGTCGTCCTGGCCGATCCGCTTCGACTCCTCGATCAGGGTGATCAGCTCGCCGAAGATCCGGGCGATGTTGCCGCGGTTGATCTCGTCGATGACGAGCACGTAGCGGTGGTTCGGGTCCAGCGCGGCGCGCTCCGCGATGCGCCGGAACACGCCGCGCGACAGTTCGTACTGGACATCTCCGAGGCTTTCGGGTTCGGCCGGAGCGTCCCCACCGCGCGTCAGCACGGGCCGGATGCCTTCGACGAAATCCTCGTAGGTGGTGTTCTGGTGAAACGTCACCATCTCGATCCGTCCGGCACCTCGATGTTCGTCGAACCGGCGCTTGACCGCGGGGCGGACTTCCTGCGCCACGTCACCCACCTCCCGGTCCTCGACAACCGCCACCGCGCGCGTGACGGTGTGCCACGTCTTCCCAGTACCGGGCGGGCCGTAGAGGATCGTGTTCAGGGCATGGATCGAGGGCGGCGGTTTGGGGTCCGGCACATCGACGGGTTCTTTGCCGGAGATTCCTCTCGCCTTGTCGATCAGCGCGAACGTCGGCTCGTAAAGAGCCGCCGTCGAAAACGCCTTGTGGCTGGAACTACCCGGCTTGACGCGCGTGAAGGCCCTCTGGGTGGTCTGCGCACCCGAGAAGTCGGCCGACGCCTTGTTGATCCAGTACACGTGCAGTCTGCTGCTCTCACTCAATCCATTCGCTTCAGCGTAGTCGTTGCTGTGAACGATGCCGATTGCGCGTCCCCTGAACCCCGTGCGGACGAGGACAACGTCGCCTCGTCGGGGCTCCGTCAGGGGATACGCGGCAGCTCGTCCGTCGTCGCCAGTTGTCCCTTCGTCCCATGACCCAGGTGCCCCCCCTCCTCGGGAGGCATCCGTGTACACGGCGTGGCTGCGGTCGAAATCGTCCCAGCAATCGCTGTCGTATGCTCTCGTGCTGACTTGGAAGAATTGGGATTCGGCGGTCAGCAGCGGCGATTTCGACATGTACTGGAAGAACAGGAACGTGTTGATCTCGCACGCACGGCATTCCCGAAATGTTTGCATGGCCTTGTCCATGGCCGCCATGTAGCCGTCGTGGTCACACTTTCTTGGGTCCATCCCCTTGTTCGCTGGGACGTATTGCAGCGCATCCGCGGGTACGAAGTAGTCGGGATTGATGAGAAACAATGTGTGAGTCAGCTTCACGGGTGCGACATATCGGATCTCCAAGACTTCCCGAAATGTGGTCGGATCGACTTGCGGCTCGTGCTCGACCACCTGTCTGAACAGCTTCCACAGCAGCTTCGGGCTGAAGTGGCTGCTGTCGTGGAAGCAGGTGGCAGCCGTGGCGATCGGAGTGGGGAAGATGTAAAGGTCCTCGTTGCCGGGATCGGGTAGCGGTGACTCCAGCCCGAAGCACTTCGTGACACTGGGATAGATCGCCGGCCGCTGCTTCGTGGTGTTCCTTTGAGCCAGCGAGTACAAGAACGAGAACGGGTCAACGCCCTGGTCGCCATGCTTGAGCAGTTCGGGTTCCCTGCCCCAATCCACCAGCTTGGCCTTCTGAATCAGCCAATCCTCGCCTCCTTCCGCGATCTTCACGGCGAGTTCCCGGAACCAGAACGCCCAATCGAATGCCTCCGTCACGCCCAGGCTCCTTCGTGATCGTGGTCGAGGTCGAGAATCGTGATGCCCGAAGCACCGCGCGCGACACGACCTATTGCCCTGAATCCCTGATCCTACCCGAGCTTCCCGGACCGACACGCGGGCGCGCGTCACCAAGACGGTCGAGCCGCCGCGATCCGCAACGGCCGTTCCGCACCTTCGATCATGGCGGTCTACGGGCGGCGAGGCAATCACCACGGGCGGCGGGAAGCGGAGCAGCTACGTCACGGCCCGAAGTGACTCACCAGCGGCTCCTGCCCGCGCCGGCCGCTGCAGCCAGATCGTCTCTCCCGTGCCCTGATCGAACGCCTCGACGAGCCCCACCGCGTTCGATGCGTGGAGGACGCCGTCGACCAGGATCGGCGTGGCGCGCAGGTAGCCGGAGGGCTCCAGCTCGGGAAACGGCCGGGTGAACGACGCATCGACGGCCGGCCGCCGCCACGCAATCCGCAGGCGCGCGACGTTGGTGCGGTCGATCCGGTGTCAGGGAGCACGAAGAAGTGACGTGTATGACCAGCTGGTCATACACGTCAGTATGACCAGCATCGCGTTATGACAAGTGACCGTCGGCGAGACGGTGGCGGTCGGGGTCCAGCAGGTCGTCTGCTTGTCATAATCAGAGGCTCGCCAGGAAGGCCAACAGCGAGGAGTCGGCCTTGAACCGCTGCGTTCTTTGACCGAGCGGCTCGAGTTTTCGCAGGGCGTCTTCCTTGAGTTGCAGGTCCGCCTCGACGTATTGATGGGTGGTTTCGAGTCGCTCGTGGCCGAGCCACAGCGCGATGGTGGCCATGTCGACGCCGGCCTGGAGCAGGTGCATCGCGGTGGTGTGGCGGACGACGTGCGGCGACACGCGCTTGGCGTCCAGGCTCGGACATCGCTCGCGAGCTCGCCGGCAGGCCTGATCGAGCAGATGGGTGACGCCCTGCCTCGTCAGGCGGTCGCCGCGCGCGTTGCGGAACGCATAGTCGGGCGCGGCTTCGCCCTCTTCGTCGAACCACTGGCGCAGGCAGCGGCTGGTCCTGGTCCACAGGGGAACCGCCCGCTGCTTGCGGCCCTTTCCGAAGAGCTGAACGACCGCGGTGGGGCCGAAGCGTACGTGGGAGCGCCGCACGGCAATGAGTTCGGAGACCCGCGCCCCGGTATTGTACAGCGTCAGCAGGAGAGCGTGGTCCCGCCGACCGCCGTGGGTCGAACGGTCACAGCCTGCCAGGATGGCGTCCATTTCCGCACGCGTCAGGTAGGCGACCTGTCGTCGTGGCGTGCGTTTGCGGGGAATGGCCAGGACGCGAGACGCCAGGTCGACGCACTCCGGCGTACGTAGCGCTGCGAACCGGACGAAGGAGCGGACGGCGCCCAGACGCGCATTGCGCGACGCAATGCTGTTGGCGCGGTCTTCTTCGAGGTGGTCGAGAAACGCGAGGATGACGGGCGCATCGAGGTCGTCGAGTGTGAGCACCTCGGGCTTGCGCTGACGGTGCTGGTCCAGAAACGTCAGCAGCCGGCGAAAGGCGTCGCGGTAGGCGTGGATGGTCTGTGGGCTGACGGCCTTCTGCTGCAGGAGATGGTCGGCGAAGAACGCACGGAGCAATGGGCCGAGCGGGGCGCGGAGAGTCATGGCGTCCCCTTCCCGTCGACGAACGCCTCGAACCGCGCGGCGGCCGGTTCGAGCACCGGTGGCGTGGCCGTCAGATACCAGTAGGTGTTTTGCGGGCTGACGTGGCCGAGGTAGACGGAGAGCGCGGGGAGCCGATCGCGGACTACGACTCCTTGTTGCGCCCAGGCGGCGAGCCTGCCCACGGCGAAGCTGTGGCGCAGCTTGTGCAGGCTGACGCCCGGGGTGCCGACCGGCCCGCGCAGGCCGAGCCGGCGAGCCAACTGCACGAAGGTCCGGGCGAGGGCGTGGTAGTGGAGTCTGGCGCCACGTTCGGAGACGAAGAAGGCTCTGCTCAAACCGTCGTAGCCGAGACCCCGGCGTTGCTCGGTGTAGGCCCGCAGCGCGGCGGCGGTCGTGGGATGGAGCGGCACGAGGCGCGACTTCCGGAACTTGGTGTTCTGAATCTCCAGGCATGGCGGAGTCCCGACGAGATCGACGTGATCGATGTCGAGGCGAATCGCCTCGCCGCCGCGGAGGCCACAGCTCGCCAGCAGCCCGATCACGGTAGCGACGGTGTGCGGACGCAGCGCATTGGGCGGTCCGAGAGAGCGAGCGGCGTCCATCAGTGCAACGATCTCGTCGGGCGCGAGGATGCGCGGGGTGGGACGTTTGCACGTGCGAACCAGCCCGGCGCCGGGCACGTCGACGTCGGGCTCGGCGGCGCGGACCATCGTGAGAAACCCGCGCACGATGCTCAACCGCCCCGCGTGCTGGCTTTCGGTGCTCGCCGAGGCCCACTCGACGGCGGCCTGCGCAACCGGGGCGTCGTGGCCGCGCCGTTCGAGATGCTCGACGAAGTCCTGCAGGAGGCGTACTTCCCGTTGCATGGTGAAGCCGATGGCGCGGCGCAACGCGACGTAGGTCTGCAAGTACTGGCGCCAAGCCTCGCCGGTCATCGTGCACCTCCGGGCCATGGCAGGGCGATCGTCGCCAGGGTCTCGCGGTCCAGCTTGGCGTAGATGGTGGTGGTCTCCAGGCGGGCATGGCCAAGCAGGTCCGCGACGGTCTTCATCGGCACGTCGCGGCGGACCATCCGGGACGCAAAGGCGTGTCGGAACAGGTGGGCGCCGGGCCGCGGGACGATGACGCCGGCGCGACGCAGCGCCCGTTCGGCGATGGCCGTGACGGCCGACCCGCCGAGCTGCCGATACGGTGGCAGCGCGGTTACGAAGATCAGGTCCGGCGGACTCGCCGGGGGCCGCGAGCGCAACGTGGCGACCAGGGCCGCCCCGACGTCGGCCGGCAACGGGAGTCGTCGCTCCTTTCCTCCTTTGCCGGCCACACGGACAATCCCGTTGTGCCAGTCGACGTCCTTCACCGTGAGGGCTGCGGCCTCTGCTGCCCGGAGTCCGAGCCGGCTCAGCAGCAGCAGAATGGCGCGGTCACGACGACCGTTGGGGCGCGTCTCGTCCACTGCGGCCAGCACCCGCTGCACCTCGGCATCGGCGAGGGCGCGGGGCAGTCTGGCGTGCTTCCATTCGCGGATGGTCGGCACGGCGCCCTCGATGCCGGCGGGAACCACGCCGTGGGCGGTCAGGAAGCGAAGAAACGCACGGGTGGCCGTGGCCGGGTTGCGGCAGGACGACTGACAAAGCCCGCTTGCCCGGACCTGCACGAACGCCGCGATCGTCGGCACGGTGAGGCGGGACCAGTCGGGCGTCGGCGTCCCCGCGCACTCGGCAAGAAAGGCTACGGCGTAGCGCCGGTACATCCGCCGGGTCCCGACGACCAGGCCATGCGCTTGCACGAGGTGATCGTCGAAGCGTTGCAGCCACTGCTCGGACTCGCATGGCGCGGCGACCGGGACAGGGCGCGCCGCTACCCCTCGGGTCCACAGATGCGCGGCCAGCAGACGGACGCCGTATGCCACATCCGGGAGCACGCCGCTCAGGCGCGTCGAAGACGGTCGCCGTGACAGCCCGGTCACGAACCGAGTGACCAGCGTCTCGTCAACATCCGTCGCCGCAACGCGCTGCTGGTCCAGCCAGACACCGAAGATCGCGGCGGCTCGCACGTACCGGCGCACGGTGCTCGTCGCGTACCCGCGCGTCATGAGTACGTCGACGAAGTCGTCGACCCAGCCACCCAACGGCCCGGACCGGATCTGGTCGCAGATGCGTGGGCGAACGGAGAGAGTTTCAAGCATGGTCTCCTCCTTGGCCCCCTGACACCGGGAACCCGTAGAGACCATGCGTACTATGTCAAGCTCGCGGCGGCGCCGACGCCCGCCACGCCAGGGGCAACGGCGCTCGGCTGACAGTCACTTGTCATAACGCGATGCTGGTCATACTGATCATTTCTGAAGGCGGGTCGCTTCGGACCGTGTTCTGAAGAAGCAGAAGACAAAGCGGAGCAAATTCTGGTCCGGTCTCCCGGGTGGGTTCCGAGCCCGACGTCGGTGTTGGTCATGCCCGGCCGGGGTACCCCTCGCGAGACGGAACGGCCGGGCTGGGCCGGACGGTGTGGTCGACGACGACGAACCGGAAAGGGCGTTGCGTCGAGCGACAATCCGAGTGCCGCGGAAGGCTCGTCTGGCGCACGCGGCGACCGTGGGGACGGTCGGTGGTGGTTGTTGCGCCAGGCGAGCCTGGAGGCGGCGCTCTCGCGCGCGCGGACCACGTCCGGATGGGCGTTGACGCTCGGCCGCGCGCGAATCCTCCGCTCCGCTTTGCAACGCCGGAGCCACTGGCAGAACGCTGCGGATGCCTTCGGACGCCAGCGCAACGCCGGCATAACCGCCCAGCTCGCCGATGTTTCGGACTACCCAGGTTTCAGGAAGCAGCGGACGTTTGCGGAGTGCGGTAGCTGAGCGCGCGATCCCGCAAGGATGAGCCGCGACTTGACTACGCGAGGGGCGCTGGGTGCGCGAACGACGGCTGGACGGATCGTCGTCGTCGCGCGTGCCTGACCGCAGGGAGTACGGGACGACCTCTGGACTGGCGAGGTTGCACTGCGGTCGGGTAGCGTGAAGCGGACTCAAGCGTGGGGTGAGGGCCCGGGGATAGAGCCGGACCCTCGTGACCGCCCCGAGCTCCGACAGACCGAGCCGGTCACCGTTGTTGTGCCACGGCCGGCGCGGCGCCGTCCAGTCGGAACTCGCTTGCGCGCGCTCCGACGCCGTGGACCAGCCGTTACGCCAGAAGACCTGCCGATACTGCAGCCGCCTGTTCGCCATCTGCGCGGCGTGTGATCGCGGCCATGCCTACTGCACGCCGCGCTGCCGGGCAGCCGGTCGTCACCGCTCGGTGCGGGCTGCCAGGACGCGACATCAGCAGAGTCCCGAGGGCCGTCTCGACCATCGCGACCAGCAGCGCGCCTACCGCGACCGCCGCCGCCGCGTGATGGATCAGTCTTCCACCGCAGCACTGCGATCGACCAGACTCCCCGTCCCTGACGCCGCCCCGGTTCGGCTTCCCGTTGCCACCCGATGCGTGGTCTGCGGGCGGACGAGCCAGTGGCTGGTTCCGATGCGCGAGCCGCGCATCGCGGGGACAAGGAGGAAGGATGATCACGCCCGCGCAACGCGCCGAGATCCGGCGCCTGTACTACGCCGAGCACTGGAAGATCGGGACCATCGCGGCCCAGCTCGGCCTCCACCGTGAGACGGTCCGCGCCGCGGTCGAGCGCGAGTCGCCAAGCGTCCCTCCCAGCGTGTGGCGGTCCAGCATCATCGACCCGTATCTGCCGTTCATCCGCGACACCCTGACGCAGTACCCGCGGCTGCGCGCGACGCGGATCCACGAGATGGTGCGCCAGCGTGGCTATGCCGGTTCGGTCTTCCCCGTACGCAAACTCGTGCGGCGCCTGCGGCCCGAAACCAGCCGCGCCGTCTACCGCCGGGTCGTCACCCTGGCTGGCGAGTCCTATGTTGAGTTGCGCGTTATGTTGAGTCCCAGGAGGCGAGGGAGATCGGGAGGGCCGTTTTCCCCGCGTCGTGGCGACGTCGCACTTCACATAATTCCTACAGGGACTCGAGCCATTCGAGGAGGTCCTTGGAGATCCGGCGAGGCTTTGGGCCGACCCGGACTGGGGTGCCGGCACGGTCCAGGGCGTCGCGTTTCATCGCGAGGTCACTCTGGACGTAGACCTCGGTGGACTTCACGTCGGCATGGCCCAGGAAGTCCTTGATGGTGACGAGCGGGATGTCCGACTGGAGGAGATGCATCGCCTTGGTGTGGCGGAACGTGTGAGGACTGATGCGGGTCCGGGCGAGACTCGGGAGCGATGCCTGGGCGCGCTGCACGTATTTGTCCAGGAGGTAGCGTGCGCCGTGACGCGTGAGGCGTTGGCCGCCGCGGTTCTGGATGAGCGGCGCCGTGTCGTCTTCGCGGCGTCCTGCCGCGGTGAGGAAGCGTCGCACCAGCCGAGCGGTTTGCGGCAACAGCGGCGTGAGCCGTTCGCGCCGGCCTTTGCCGAAGAGCCGGACAAATGGGGGTGGGGCGAATCGGACATCGCACGGAGCCAGGTCCAGGAGCTCCTGGATGCGCGCTCCCGTGTCGTAGAGGAGGGCCACCAAGAGGTAGTCGCGTTCGCCGACCTGCGTCGAGCGATCGATCTGGGCGAGTATGTGCGCCAGCTCGGTATCGCTGAGGTAGCCGAGCACGGGACGCGGCGCCTTTTTCACGGGGATGGCGAGCACGCGTTGACAGGGCAGCGCGAGAGCGGGCTCGGTATCGAGCACGTAGCGGAAGAAGCTGTGGATGGCGGCGAGCCGAGCGTTGCGCGTGCGAATGGTGTTGCGTCGAGTGGTTTCGAGGTCCTCCAGGAATGTGAGGATCCGCTCGGGCGTGAGGTCTTCGACGTGCAGTGTGGCGGCCGTACGATGCATCGACGCGGCCAGGAAACGCAGCAGGAGCTTGAGGGTATCGCGATACGCGGCGATGGTATGTGGGCTTGCGTTGCGCTCGGCCGGGAGATGCCGCGTGAAGAACGTCGTGACGAAGGGCGCAAGGTCGTGGGTAGTCACCGCGGCCCTCCATCGGAGAGAAGGTGCCCGAACCGCGCCGCGTAACGGTGCGTGAAGTCGGCGACGATGTCTTCGGTCATCTGGAGGTAGCGTTGCGAGCTGGCGATGTCCACGTGCCCGAGGTAGGTGGCCAGCGCCGGCAGGAGGTTCCCGAGCGGGGCCTGCTGTCGATACCACAGTGTCAGGCGGAGAACTGCAAACGAGTGTCTCAGGTCGTGCAGCCGCAAGGATCTCCCTCCCTGCCAGCGGGGAATCCCCGCTGCGGCCAGGACCGCGTGGAAGACGTCACGCAGGGCCGAGATCGAGTACGGCTGGCCGGAGGGCGCTGGGAAGAACGGCTCGCCCGGTGTCCGCTCGCCGAGCTCGTCTGTGAGAGTGTCCCGACACTGCGCGAGTCGAGCTGCGACGTCGGCGGCGAGGGGCACGAGCCGTGACTTGCCGAACTTGGTGTCGCAAATGCGGAGCACAGCCGTCTCCAGATCGATGTCCGCCAGGGTGAGGCGAAGGGCTTCTCCGGCACGCAACCCCGTGAGATAGAGCAGCACCAGCAACGTCCGGAGGACGAGGTCGCGGCAGGGCGAGCTGCGGCGCCGGTCCAAGGTGTCGCAGGCGTCGAGGAACCGGCGGCCTTCATCAAGCGAGAGGACACGCGGCACGTTGGTGCGGCGGTGGATGCCGAGGAATCGTGCCGCGGGCACAAACGTCCGCGGGTCATCGAGTGCGAGGAAGCGACACACCTCCCGGATAAGCGTCAGCCGATGCACACGCGTGGTCTCCGACTCGGCCCCGCGCCGCGCCACGAAGGCACGTACGATGTCGCTGGTGATCACCGGGTCGGCCGGCGAGAGGGCCTTGCCGAGGAAAAGGTCGAGTGCGCCCAGCGCCTGGGCTTCGGCGCGGTAGCGATACCCCGCGGCTCGTTTGCCATCGAGAAACCGCTGCAGCGCAGCGGCCAGCGGAGACGACCACGTCGAGTGCGGCCCGGCCGTTCCCGCCGTCATGGATGCACCTCCGCTTCGGTGATCGCCACGCGTCGAAGGGCCGTCAGGTCGACAGAGGCGTACTCCATGGTGGCGTCGGTGGACGCATGCCCAAGGACATCTCCGATGCGCTTGAGCGGACTGCCGCTGGCCAGCATCCGACACGCCAAGGTGTGGCGCAGCAAGTAGAGCCCGCGGCGTCCTTCCCGCTGATCGAGCCCCACGCGCTGCAGGGCCTGCCGCATGATCGTGGCCAGGTTGTTCGTGGCCACGAATGGCTCGAACGGAGCCTTGTGCCGGACAAACACATATCGCGACTGGGTCGCCGGCCGGCCGTTCCGGAGGTAGGCGATCAGGGCGTCAGCGACGTCGGGGAGCAGCGGCAGGGTGAGGATGCGGCCGGTCTTGGCCTGGGTGAGCGACAGCACGTGCTCCCGCCAGTCGACGGCTGCGCCTCCAGGAAGTCGAAGACCGCCGGGCTGGCAAAGCCCCCGTCGAGCCGAACGAGAATGCGCGCCCGCGGAAACGCCCGGCGCAGCCGCGGCAGCAACCGCGACAACAGCCCGACCGTCCCCTCGGAGGCGACCGCCTTGCCGTGCCGCAACAGCGCCGCGCACAGATACTGCTCGGATTCGCGGTCGAAGGTCAGGAAGCCAAGCAGCGGCAGGTAGCACCAGTTGTCGTAGTAGCCGTTGAAGAGCGTGTACTGCTGCGCCCCGTGCGTCGGGTCGTCCGTCGGGTCCAGATCGATCGTGATGCACCGCGCCCGCCCGTCCAGACGGCGGCGATGCCGCTCGATGACCCGCGTGGCCAACTCGTCGGCCATGCGGTAGAGCGCGCAGCCGTTGACTGCGTTCTCGAACCGCGACAGCGTCGGCTGCGACGCCAGGCGCTCGCCCGAAACCGGGTCTCTGTCGAGCAGCAGCTTGTGGATCGGGTCCTCGGCGAGACGGTCGCCATCATTGCAGTCGGGATGGCCGCAGGCGATGCCAAAGATGCGCTGGCCGATCAGGTCCGCGAGCGAGTGACGGGTCTTGTCCGGCGCCCGCTTGTCGAACAGACACCCGGCGAACGCCTTGACCAGGCCGTAGATGCGCTCGGCGGCCTTCAGCAGGATCGCCCCGCCGTCGGAACTGGCCTGCTCCTGGTTGAACCGGGCGAACAGCGGCTTGTCAAACAGATCCGGGAACAGAACAGTCTGTGGTACAGTGTCGGTCGTCACGCAAGGGCCTCCGTGGTGGCGCAAGTGGTTGTTAACACTGCACTTGTACCACACGGGGGCTCTTGTGTCTGTACCGGAATCGGAACACGCCACGAATTTTCCGGGCTAGCGCTGCCCGTGGCCCATAACTTTTTGCTGGACTTCCTGCCGCCACTTCGCTACGGTGGCCGGCATGGAGATTCAGAATCAGGTCTCACGTATTCTACGAGACAACCTCGCCCGCCTGCGCGACGTGCTGGACGAGGCGACCGGGGCGGGCGTCGGCAGCCTCGTTCAGGTCGCCGACCGCGTCTGTGAAGCGTTCGATTTTCGCGACGGGCGGGACCGGTGGCAACGCGCGAGCTGCTGCCGGGCGTTGTCCGACCTGCAGGCGGCCGGCCACGTCTCGCTGCCTGCGGGTCGAGGTGCCCGCGGTGGTGGGGGCCGGGCGCGGGTGCTCCCGCACCCGCTGGCGCCGGCGGTGGACGTTCCGGGCACGGTCGGCGCGGTTGTGGGTCTGACCCTGGAGCTGGTGGAAACCGACGAGCAGCGGCAGGTCTGGAACACGCTGATGGCCTACGAGCACCCGCGCGGGGCCGGTCCGTTCGTCGGCCCGCAACTGCGGTATCTGGTGGGTTCGGCGCATGGCTGGCTGGGCGGCGTCGGGTTTGCGGCGAGTGCGCGGCGGCTGCGGTCCCGCGACGCCTGGGTCGGGTGGGACGATGCGGGCCGGCGCGCGCACCTGCACCGGGTGCTGGGACTGTGCCGGCTGCTGGTGCGCCCCGGCATCGTGTGTCGCAACCTGGCCTCGCACGTGCTGGGCCGGGTCGTCCGGGCGGTCGGCGACGACTGCGAGGGTCTGTATGGCTATCGCCCCTGGCTGCTGGAGACGTTCGTGGACGAGACCGAACAGACGGGGGCGAGCGTGCGCGCGGCGAACTGGGTTCGGGTGGGTGAGACCTGCGGTCGCGGTCGCCAGGACCGCACGCACGCGGCGCCGGAAACGCGCAAGGCGGTGTATATGTATGCGTTGGAGCCGGCGTGGCACACCCGCCTCGCAGTGCCTGCACCGGTCTTGGCGCCGCTGGCGGTTGGCGACGGTCTCGACGCCGCGGTCTGGGCGGACCACGAGTTCGGCGGGGCGCGTTTGGGCGACGCGCGTCTGAGCGCGCGGCTGGTACAGAGCGCGCAGCAAATGGCAGAGTCTCCGATGCGCGCCATCACCGGCGCCGCCCACGGCGCCCGCGCGATGGTCAAGGGCCATTACCGGCTGATCGACCAGCCCGCCGACAGTGCGGTGACGGTCGACAACATCCTCGCGCCGCATCGCGAGCAGACGCTGCGCCGGATGCAGGCGCACGACACGGTGCTGTGGTGCGCCAGGCTAACTGGCGAAGGACAGCCGGTGGAAGTCCGGCGGAAAGAAGGAGTAACCAACCACTTTCGCCCCGAGTCATGCGCCGGTCGCTGTGAGGCGGCAGGTGAAGCGTTGACAGGGGTGCGGACGGGCAGGGATATTGAGCACCGAAAGCGTGAACGTCTGGAGCGCCGAGACTGTCACAGCGGTCGAAGGCAACACCGACATCACCGCAATGGTGAGGGGATGGCGGGCTCCACGGTGTCGGAGAACCCATGCACGTTCGTACGTCCTTCGTCGGGACCTGGGAGGTCTTCATTCTGCCCCGGCAGTCGAACCGGGGCCGCAGCGGGAAGGAGGATTCCGTATCCGATGATGCACGGGATGAAGAAGTCGGATGAGGCAATAGTGTGCGCCAGGCAGCGCACTGGTCAGGAGGGTTGAAGTCCCTCCGGCCCCCGGATGAGGGGGGCCGTATCCAAAGGCGGGGGTAATGCCTCGCCGGCCGCAGGTGGCAGGTATGGAGATACCTAGACGGGCACGCAGGCGAAAGCTGGACACAGCCAAGGTGGACCTGGAGCCGCCACGACGGAACTGCGGAGGACAGGGCGCCCACCGTGAGGTGGGGTCCGAAGGGTTTGCGGAGCAGTACCGGGCCGTAGTCGAGGGGGCGACCCCATGACGAACCGGTCGGCCAAAGGTGGGGCAAGGTCGAGCCTGCACTACAGAGGCGAAGGCGATCTCATCCACCCACCGCACCAAGGTGTTTGCGGGCGGCACGGTATGGAAGACCAGTGCGTGACCCTGGGAGACCTCGGCGGGTCCGCGGGTGGCGCCGCGGCAACTGACCCTATAAGCGAGAGCGAAGTGGGAAGGGATGCTCGTCGAGGAGTCGGACGGCCGAATAGTACCTGAAGCGCGGTGAAAGCCGCGTGACCGTCAGGGGGCGGCAACCGAGTGGGTTGGGGAAGGCGGCCGGCGAAGACGGTCGGGACCAGACAGGACGGTGAGATGAGCAAGGGCGCTGAGGTGGACAGTTCCATGAGTGAAAGACCCCAACATCAGCGACCGAGGAGACTTGCCGACTGGCTGAACCCGACGGGCCGGAGGAGGGTCCACTCTTTGATTCCTCCATCGGTCCTCATCACGCGAAGACGTCTTCGTGAAAGCGGTATGCGGGAAAACCGCACGTACCGTTTGAGCGGCGGACGGAGGCCAGCGCCCGCGGGGCGCGCCTCCTCCGACCCGACACCGGTGAAGGCGGCGAACAAGGGCGCGCAAACGCCTGCGGAGTCGCCGGAGGGAAGGGCCTCAACCAAGGGGAATCTGCGAGACCAAAGCACGCACCGGACGCAGGGCCGGGACGGCGTGTCACAGGCGGTTGAGCGGATACGGCAAGCTGCGACGCCACGCGGTTTGCCGTCAACCACCCAAGGTAGGAGCCGTATGCGTTAACGCGCACGTACGGATCTGAGCGGGGGGACCGGGGCAACCCGGTTCCCTACCGCAACCATCCAGGACGGCACCCGGTTGAACTTCACCCGGCGCGGGCAGACGCAGGGGCTGGGGGCCATCGGCTCGAACCAGACCGGGGCGGTGGCGCGCGGCCTGGAGTTGCACACGACCCTGGCCGTCAATCCCGACGGGCTGGCGTTGGGCGTGCTGCGGGCCGCCTTCGACGCGCCTGCGCCCCCGAATCCCGAGGCGGAAGGCGAGCCGCCCCCGAAGCCGCGCGAGGAGCGCAAGTCGTTCCGTTGGATCGAGGGGCTGCGCGACTGCGCGCAGGCAGCCGAACAATTGTCCCAGACCCGCGTGGTGTGCGTGATGGACCGCGAGGCCGATTTCCTCGACCTGTTCGTCGAGCACCGCGCGGCTGCCCAGCAGGTCGACCTGCTGGTCCGCGCCAAGGCCGACCGCGTCCTCGGCAAGGAGAAGACGCCCGACGGGCAGACGGTCTCACGCCGTCTGTTCGATACGGTGCGCAACGCGCCGGCCCGAGGCGCCGTCAAGGTCGAGGTGCAGCGGCTGAGCGCGCGCGTGAAGGCCAGCAAACAGGCCCGCAAGGACCGCCGGGCGGAGCGGGTCGCCGACGTGACGCTGCGCTACCAGCAGGTGCCGCTGCCCTGCCCCGGCGACGAGCCGGTCGCACTGTGGGTCGTCCACGTGCGCGAGGAACAACCGCCGCCCGCGGCCGAGCCGCTGGAGTGGTTCCTGCTGACCACTTTGCGTGTGAGCAGCGCCGACGACGCCACGCGCATCCTGCAATGGTACGTCCGGCGCTGGCGCATCGAAGAATACTTCCGCGTGCTCAAGTCCGGCTGCAAGGTCGAGGAGTTGCAGCACCACACGGCCGAGCGGCTCGAACGCGCCATGGCCATCAAGATGGTCATCGGGTGGCGCATCCAGTTGATGGTCCAACTCGGGCGCGAAGTGCCCGACCTGCCGGGCGACCTGCTGTTCTCCGATGGCGAGTTGCGCGTGCTCGCCACCTTCGCCCGCTCACGCAAGCTGCCGCCGCCGGCGCGCCTCGGCGACGCCGTCGGTCTGGTCGGGCGCCTCGGCGGGTGGCTCGGACGCCAACGCGACCCGCCCGGCGCACAACTGATGTGGCACGGCTACACCCAACTGGTTGCCATGACCTTCGGCTTTGAACTACGGGACGAATTCGGATGACCTCCTGCTCATTACAGTCCAGCTTCGGACATCCGGGGCACGGGCAGGGCTAGCGAGGCTCCGCCTCAGACCAACAAGCATGTAGGTTGAGCGTGCTCCTCGCCGCGTGGCCCTTTGGCCATTTGGGGGCGCTATGGTAGCGAAGAAACCACGATCAAAACCTGAACTTGACTCAACTGTAAAGATCCCGGCCGCTCAAGGAATCTAGTGACACACCACTAGGCTGCCTGTGTCGCACCACGCGTACGTTCGATGCCGAGCCTGCCCCCCGTGCGGCGGGCCACTGGGCGGTTCTGTCGTCATCTCCTGAAAGGGACAACCAATGAGCTGCATCCGTGTCGCTCTGAAACCGGTCTTCCTGTTCCTCGCCGGGTGGGCGTTCCTGACCACCATCGTGGCCGTGCTCGTCGTACCGTCCGGCGGGCCCCATCCTACCTCCGTCCAATCCGCCGAGCCACAGAGGACCCCGTCGGAAGAGGATGAACCCCAGCGTCGTCCGCCGGCTGCTGAAGAAGCTCGGGATCGCCCCGCGCGCGCGGGGATGCATGCGCACGGCCGGCTCGTCCAGTCCGCAGTCCCCGGATCGCCCCGCGCGCGCGGGGATGCATGTGCGAGAATCCAAAGGGTCCGGGCGTGGAGACCAGCACGCAGGGGCCTCAACGGGGTAACAGACGATGAGGCAGTCGATGGAAGCGGAAGTCGTAGTCCACAGCGACCCGAATATCTCCGGAGGAACACCGGTCTTTCGGGGCACGCGGGTGCCTGTCCAGTCGCTCTTCGACTACCTGGAAGGCGGCGAGAGCCTGGACGAGTTCGTCAAGCAATTCCCATCAGTGTCGAAGGAACAGGCGCGCGCCGCGCTCAGTCTGGCGCGCGACTACATTGTTAGCCGTGCGCGTCCTGCTTGACGAGAACCTGCCGCATGCTCTGGCGGCGGAAGTCGCTGGCCACGAGGTCAGCAGCGTCCAAGCCGAGGGTTGGGCAGGCACGGAGAACGGGGCGTTGGTGCACAAAGCCAAGGAGCATTTCGACGCGCTGCTGAGCATGGACCGGGGTCTGGCACACCAGCAGAACCCAAGCGGCCTCGGGCTGCGGATCCTGATCATCCGCGCGCCATCAAACCGCATGGTGGACCTACGGCCACTAGTCGACAACATCCTGACGAGGCTCGCCGCAATGCGGCCCGGCCAGCTCGAGGTGGTACAGAGCCCGCGCGGGAAGAGCGACAAGCGAGGGTGAGGCCCGCTCGCCCCGCCCGCGCGGGGATGGACCCTTCGGACACCACGGCTCGGCCGGCGGCGCCGGAATCGCCCCGCACGCGCGGGGATGAACCCACAGATGATCCGCCGTAGCGGCGGCTTCCGGTGACAGCCCGCCGCGCGCGGGGATGTACCCGTACGAATGATGCTGCGGTGGCAGTAGGACCGGTACGCGGACTAGCGGCGAGGCGGCTGAGAGACGGTCGCACGAGGTGGAGGCGACGCCGTCGGGGAACCACGGCGCGATGGGAGGAAGAAAAGGCGCCGGCGCGGACGAACCGTTGACGGCACACAGATGGTCGCATCGACGACCATGCCATTGCTGCGGCGAGAACAGACCAGGACCGGGCCGACGGCCTGACAGACAAGGGCGTCGCGGGTGTGTATAGTTTCGGGTTCCGGGTACAGGACAATATGGATTTGAGCCCGGCCAGAATGCCGGAATACGCCCAGGCCGTCGTCGACGGCTGGAGCGACGGTGAGTTGCTGCGGTTGCACCTGCACGAGCTGCCGCGCTCGCTGATGGGACTCGACCGGAAACGCCGCATCGAGGTGCTCGCCGAGCGCCCGCCACTGACGGGCACGCCATGGGACGTGCTGCTGGCCGCCATGGTCGAGCACGTCTGTGAGCTGCACAACCTCGAGCCGCCGACGTGGAGTCAGGAGCGGGAGCGCTTCGTCGACATCCCGCACTTCTTCACCACCCGTCACGACTACATCGAGACCGTGGTGTACGCGCCGGCGGCGTTCGTTCGGCACGGCGCGCTCGCAAACGCCCGCGACCTCGACGCACGGGGCGGAGAGAAACATGTCTGGATCCCTGGATCACGCCCTGATCCGACAGCTCTTCGATGAGCTGTCGGCAGCGCTCGAAACGCGCGGCGTGCGGGGCCACGTCTACCTGATCGGCGGCGGCGCCATGATCACCGGCTACGGCAGGAACCGCACGACGAAGGACGTCGACGTGCGTATCGACGAAGCCAAGGACGAGGTCCTCGCCGCCGCGGCGGCCATCGGCGCGCGCCACGGGCTCGACGAGCGTTGGCTCGACCTCGGAGCGGCGCAGTTCGTGCCGCGCGGCGACGACGTCCGCGCGAAGACCATCCACAACAGCCCGGGACTGCTCGTCACCGGGGCCTCGGCCGAGCACTTGCTGGCGATGAAGGTGTTCGCGGGGCGGCGGCCGGACCTCGAGGACATCAAGCACCTGACCGCAATCCTCGGCATCACCAGAACCAGCGACGCGATCCGCATCTGCGAACGGGCGTACCCGGGCTGGCTGGTCGTGGAGAGGACACGCAGGAACGTGGGCGACGCGATCGCCGAGGGGCGCGAAGAACGCGGCGAGCCGGTGCCCGAGCTGACACTCGAGAGGAACACGACGCTGCGCGCCGAAGGCGCCGGCAGCCGCCGCTACGAGGTAATGGCCGAGGAGCGGGCCGACGGCAGCGAGACGCTGCACGTGACGGTGCGCGACCCCGAGGCGCCGGATCACGACGAGCAGCGGCCCGTCCGAAGGGTGTACGGCGCGCCGGGCCCGATCCGCACGCTCGGGGGCGCCAACGCCGCGGTCAACGCCTACGAGCGCCAGGCGCGCACCCGGGACGGGATGCCGCCAATGGAAACGCCCGTCGAACTCGAGCCGATCGAGGTACTGAGAGCCGAGGGCGAG
Source organism: Vicinamibacterales bacterium (assembly GCA_965222905.1). Classification (GTDB taxonomy): domain Bacteria; phylum Acidobacteriota; class Vicinamibacteria; order Vicinamibacterales; family UBA8438; genus WTFV01. The sequence goes on from OZ244976.1 coordinate 4,567,314, forward strand.
CGCGGCCGGCGCTACCGTGCCGAGTGGATCCGGAGCGACGCGGCGGGCGAGCGGCTCGACGTGAGCGTAACCGACCCGTCAAGCGCCGGCGAGGAGGAGAGCGCCGACGAGTGGGTGCTACAGCGGACGAGCGGCGATGGTGTCGTACGCAGCATCGAGCAGGCGAACGAGGTCATCAACCGTTACGAGCAAGAGGCCGCCGGCCAGGGCTGGCCGGGCATGGAGGACCGCACGCCCCTGTGAACGGGCGGTGACCCGGCAGTGCGTGTGCCGCAGCAGCCGAGCAAACGACCGCCAGAACCTGGCGGGCCAACACCCGAGCGCCGCCAGGACTAAAGGCGGGCTCGTCCGACGGGAACAGCGAGACCGACTCGATAACCTCGCGGGCGCGGCGTGTGTCCCCGCACGCGCGGGGATCAACCCGCGCGCTAGTCGGCACTCTAGGGTCACACGCTCGACGCCCCCGCACGCACGGGGAACGACCTGATCGATAACCTGTGCGCATGCCGCGAACAGACAGGCTGAGAGCCGTCGCCGAATACATCGAGCGCATGGACGGGGCCGAGCTGCCCGCGGAGATCGCTGCCGAGACCTACGCCCCCACCCAAGTCGAGAAAGCACCGTTCCGCTGGAACAAGCCGGAGGAACGCGAAGACAACACGCTCAAGCGGAGCGAACCGGTCGCCATCGACGCGGTGCTGAACGGCGACGGGCCGCAGGCCCTGAACCTGGACATCGGAAGCAGCAGAGACGGCAGCATCACGGGAATCGAAGGCGTAGCCGTATCGATCCACGCGGACACGGCGCTCGCGCTGCGCGCCGAACGCATCAGCCGGGACGAAGACCCCAGCCTGTACGAAATCGGCCGGGAAGTCCTCGGACTGGACGACAAGCAGGCCAGGGCGCTGTTCCAGGGACCGAACACCGCCGGCAGCGGCAGGCGCTGGATCGGAACCGGGGCGGCCGCCGACGCCTGCCGCGCGCTGGCGGACGGAACCGCTCCGGAGAAGCTCTGGGACGGAAAGTTCGACCGGCTGGCCGTCGCGACCGTCGGAGCACGGGAAGCCGCCGCCGACAGGACGAGCTACTGGGAGTCGATCAGCTGGGATGTCCGCGGAATCGCGCCGGGAGCAACGGTGCACCCGACCGCCTCGATCGCCGACGACGTCCGGATCGACAACGGCGCCTACATCGGCGAGAACGTCCGGCTCGAATCCCGCGTCCACGTCGCCCAGGGAGCGACGATCGAAGCCGGAACAGTGGTCCGGAGCGCATCCAGGATCGGGGAACGCTCGCACGTCCAGGCGAACTGCGCGATCGACGGACACGTCGGCGACGGGGTGCGAATCGAAGCCGGCGCGCGCGTCGGCCGGGACCGGGAAGCCGAACACGAAGGCAGGCGATCCGGAACGCCGATCGCCGTATGCGGCGGGGCGGTCATCGGAAAGGGCGTGACCATAGACAAGCTCGGAACAGTGGTACCGCCAGGGTGGACGGTTGTGCTTCCACGGGAATGGAGCCGACAAAACGCACGAAAACTAGCCGCGCGAACGCGGCTGAGACCGAAACCGCACCGCCGCAACACACGATCGCCGGCCGGAACTGCCGGAAGCAACAAGAATCCGACCGGACCAACGAGCGTGATACGACCACAGAGGCGGTGCTCGCGGGGGGTTGCGCCGCGATCACCGGACGGACAAGAATCAACGAAGGAAGAACCGATGGGAGAAATCCGTTCGAACGTAATGCTGGAGAACACGGTCGACCGCGGCGTCTTCGACCGAGGCCAGGGGCAGGAGACCGACGTCCGACACACTACCGTCGACGGAATGGTGGACACCGGAGCGGTCAACCTGATACTGCCGCAGGACATCGTCGAACGCCTGGGTCTGAACCAGCGCGGAACGGTTGTCGTGACCTACGCCGACGAGAGGCAGGACGAACGACCGCTGGCCGGCCCCGTGACCGTCCGAATCGGCAACCGGGAAATGGTGACCAACTGCATCGTCGGGCCTGCGCGGAGCGAGCCGCTGATCGGGCAAGTCGTGCTCGAGTTGCTGGACCTGATCGCGGACTGCGCGAACCACACGCTGGCGCCGCGGCATCCGGACTACCCGGTCCTGAAAGCGAAAGCGACGAGAACCGGAGAACACGGACACCGACGAATCAACCAGCACGAAGCGATCGCTGCGGACCTCGGACACGAAGACCAGCCTGAGATCGTCCAAGCGATCATAGAGAGTCGACCGCCACCAGGGTGGAAGGTGGAACAAGAAGGCGACGGAGTCTTCAGAGGGCGAGCAGGCGAACGATCGACGCCTGACAACAGGTCCGCGCGTACGGCGCCCTGATCGACGCATGGCAGGCCGAGTTGGAAGCACGGCCCACGACCAGCCACTAGTCGGCTGCCGGGCTACGTTGGTGACCTACGCCTGCGTCACGCCGATGGCTTCAGCGAGGGTTACCTGGGTGACACCCGCGAGAGAGATCGCGGTAGCTAGCTCTGCCCCTGCCCCGTAACTTTTTGCTGGACTTCCTGCCGCCACTTCGCTACGGTGGCCGGCATGGAGATTCAGAATCAGGTCTCACGTATTCTACGGGACAACCTCGCCCGCCTGCGCGACGTGCTGGACGGGGCGGTTTCGCAGGGTGTCGGCAGCCTCGGGCAGGTCGCCGATCGCGTCTGTGAAGCGTTCGATTTCCGCGACGGGCGGGGCCGGTGGCAGCGCGCGAGCTGCTGCCGGGCGTTGTCCGACCTGCAGGCGGCCGGCCACGTCTCGCTGCCTGCGGGTCGAGGTGCCCGCGGTGGTGGGGGCCGGGCGCGGGTGCTCCCGCACCCGCTGGCGCCGGCGGTGGACGTGCCGGGCACGGTCGGCGCGGTTGTGGGTCTGACCCTGGAGCTGGTGGAAACCGACGAGCAGCGGCAGGTCTGGAACACGCTGATGGCCTACGAGCACCCGCGCGGGGCCGGTCCGTTCGTCGGCCCGCAACTGCGGTATCTGGTGGGTTCGGCGCATGGCTGGCTGGGCGGCGTCGGGTTTGCGGCGAGTGCGCGGCGGCTGCGGTCCCGCGACGCCTGGGTCGGGTGGGACGATACCGGCCGGGCCGCCCATCTGCACCGGGTGCTGGGACTGTGCCGGCTGCTGGTGCGCCCCGGCATTGTGTGTCGCAACCTGGCCTCGCACGTGCTGGGCCGGGTCGTCCGGGCGGTCGGCGACGACTGCGAGGGTCTGTATGGCTATCGCCCCTGGCTGCTGGAGACGTTCGTGGACGAGACCGAACAGACGGGGGCGAGCGTGCGCGCGGCGAACTGGGTTCGGGTGGGTGAGACCTGCGGTCGCGGTCGCCAGGACCGCACGCACGCGGCGCCGGAAACGCGCAAGGCGGTGTATATGTATGCGTTGGAGCCGGCGTGGCACACCCGCCTCGCAGTGCCTGCACCGGTCTTGGCGCCGCTGGCGGTTGGCGACGGTCTCGACGCCGCGGTCTGGGCGGACCACGAGTTCGGCGGGGCGCGTTTGGGCGACGCGCGTCTGAGCGCGCGGCTGGTACAGAGCGCGCAGCAAATGGCAGAGTCTCCGATGCGCGCCATCACCGGCGCCGCCCACGGCGCCCGCGCGATGGTCAAGGGCCATTACCGGCTGATCGACCAGCCCGCCGACAGTGCGGTGACGGTCGACAACATCCTCGCGCCGCATCGCGAGCAGACGCTGCGCCGGATGCAGGCGCACGACACGGTGCTGTGCATCCAGGACGGCACCCGGTTGAACTTCACCCGGCGCGGGCAGACGCAGGGGCTGGGGGCCATCGGCTCGAACCAGACCGGGGCGGTGGCGCGCGGCCTGGAGTTGCACACGACCTTGGCCGTCAATCCCGACGGGCTGGCGTTGGGCGTGCTGCGGGCCGCCTTCGACGCGCCTGCGCCCCCGAATCCCGAGGCGGAAGGCGAGCCGCCCCCGAAGCCGCGCGAGGAGCGCAAGTCGTTCCGTTGGATCGAGGGGCTGCGCGACTGCGCGCAGGCAGCCGAACAATTGTCCGAGACCCGCGTGGTGTGCGTGATGGACCGCGAGGCCGATTTCCTCGACCTGTTCGTCGAGCACCGCGCGGCTGCCCAGCAGGTCGACCTGCTGGTCCGCGCCAAGGCCGACCGCGTCCTCGGCAGGGAAAAGACGCCCGACGGGCAGACGGTCTCACGCCGTCTGTTCGATACGGTGCGCAACGCGCCGGCCCGAGGCGCCGCCAAGGTCGAGGTGCAGCGGCTGAGCGCGCGCGTGAAGGCCAGCAAACAGGCCCGCAAGGACCGCCGGGCGGAGCGGGTCGCCGACGTGACGCTGCGCTACCAGCAGGTGCCGCTGCCCTGCCCCGGCGACGAGCCGGTCGCACTGTGGGTCGTCCACGTGCGCGAGGAACAACCACCGCCCGCGGTCGAGCCGCTGGAGTGGTTCCTGCTGACCACGTTGCCCGTGAGCAGCGCCGACGACGCCATGCGCATCCTGCAATGGTACGTCCGGCGCTGGCGCATCGAAGAATACTTCCGGGTGCTCAAGTCCGGCTGCAAGGTCGAGGAGTTGCAGCACCACACGGCCGAGCGGCTCGAACGCGCCATGGCCATCAAGATGGTCATCGCGTGGCGCATCCAGTTGATGGTCCAACTCGGGCGCGAAGTGCCCGACCTGCCGGGCGACCTGCTGTTCTCCGATGGCGAGTTGCGCGTGCTCGCCACCTTCGCCCGCTCACGCAAGCTGCCGCCGCCGACGCGCCTCGGCGACGCGGTCGGTCTGGTCGGGCGCCTCGGCGGTTGGCTCGGACGCCAACGCGACCCGCCCGGCGCACAACTGATGTGGCACGGCTACACCCAACTGGTTGCCATGACCTTCGGCTTTGAACTACGGGACGAATTCGGATGACCTCCTGCTCATTGCAGTCCAGCCTCGGACATCCGGGGCACGGGCAGAGCTAGCTACACGGTTTGTTCGCGGCGAGGCGCGAACAAACGGCAAGCTGTCCCGTGGTGAGCACCCTTGGATCCAATCATATAGGCAGAACGACATCCGAGTTCTCGAACACACGAATTCTGGCCGGATCGGAAAACACACGAATACTGGCCGAACGGCCAGTATTCGTGTGGATGCACAACGGTCACCGGAGCCAACGTCGACTCGCTGCCGGCACGAGAGACGGAAACATCGGTACAAGGGCTACTGGAAGAAACAGCCCCTGCCAGATGGGGGAAGCGGGAACCCGGATCGCGGCCGCCGGGGGTGTCGCCGGAAGCCGACATCCACCCAAGCGCGCTGGTGCTGCCGGGAGCACAGATCGGGGCCGGAGCGAAGATCAGTGAGAACTGCGAGATCGGGCGCGGAGCGCACATCGAAGCGGGCGCATCAATCGGGAAAGGAACGCGGATCGGCCCCGGAGCGACCGTAGGGGCCGGCTCGGTAGTCGAAAACGACGTCCACGTACGGGCCGGAGCGACAGTCGAGCCCGAGTGTCTCGTCAGAAGGAGAACCACGATCGCCGCCGAGGCCGTGGCCCGAAAAGGAACCGACTTCGGAAGAGGGGAGCCGAGCCGCCTCGACGGAGGAGCGATCGCGTCTCCCGGCGACCCGACTGTCGAGGAGTCGCCCAGACCCTGGGTGGCTCCTGCGCGAATCCACCCCAGCGCCCACGTCCACCCGACGGCGTCGATCGCTCCCGGCGCAACGATAGGCGAGGGCGCATGCATCGACGCGAACACCCAAATCGGGGGAGGGGTGCAAATCGAGCACCACGCGCGGGTGGAAACCGGTGTCGTGATGGAGGCAGGAAGCCGCGCGGGCGCCGGCGCGGTCATACGAGAGAACGCATACGTCGCAGCCGGAGCGGACGTCGGCGCATGGAGCGTCACCGAAGAAGGCGCGCGGGTAGGAATACGCGCGAGCGTCGGCGAGAACGGCAGAGTCAAAGCCGGAACAGAAGTGCCGGCGCACCGGACCGTGTACCCGAACGAGACGTTCGACGGAACGGCGCGCCGTGCCGCCGCGACCGCACCGGTACGGCCCGCAACCGCAGGGTCCGACAGAACAGAGCAGGCACGGACACGGTCCGGGTCGCTCACCAGGAGCTGATCGGGCGAAGCCAAGCCACGCGCCCAGCTCGGCCGCGCGGACCGGGAGGGGGATCCCACGCCAGCCTGCGCCGCCGGCGCGCCCGGAGCAAACGAGGCCTCAACAGCCCCAAGGGAGACGAACGGCTGGGCGCAACCGGTCCCAACACGAAGAGAGACCCAAACGGACGACACCTGCGGCGGAATGCCGCCAGCCAGCGGCACGCCAGCAGGGAGGAACGGGTTGCCCCGCGCACACGGGGATGGACCGAGGACCGATTCACTTCCCCGCCTTCGCCCGCCGAGACCCCCGCACGCACGGGGATCGACCCGCGACCAGGAGAGCACGATGAGCCGAACGTCAGTCACGAGCGCCGCGCTGCACGGCGACTACGCAAGAGCGTGTGCCCCGCACAGGCGGGTGCGGAATGGCCTACGATCGACAACATGAGGCCCGCGCAACTGAGCAGCGCCGGGGTCGACGAGGTCGGCGCCGCCAGGAAACGAGCCCCGCGGACAGAAGACCCCCGCAGAGGCAACGAAACCGCAGCAAGCGACACGATGGTGAACGAAATCGTCGCGGGGATCCGCGACGGATGGACCGACCGAGAGCTCTACAAGCTGACAATGTCGGGCATCGCCCGACACTTCCGACAGGCCGGGGAAGAAAGAAGACGGCAGCTGCTCGCCACGCGGCCGGCGCTGACCGCAACGGCGTGGGACGCGCTGATCGCCGCCGTCGTCGAGCACGTCGCCGCGCTGCACGGCTATCAGCCCCCGAAATGGGTCAGCGAACGGGAACGATTCTGGATACCGCCGCGGCCGATTGCGATGTACCGCAAGCTGGACGCCAAGGGGGTGATGGAGCGAATCGGGAAGGCGCCGGCTGCGTTCCTGCGCCACGGGATCATCGCAGACCCGCGGGACCTCGACGAACGGGGCGGTGAACTGGTCAACTGGAGCCAGGGACCATGACGGCACAGACCGCCGAGGCGCTGCGGAAGCTGGAGAGCCTGATGCGGCGCAACCGACTGCGCGCGCACATCCTGGTCGTTGACCTGGAGACGACAGTCAGCTTCGCAACGGGCGCCGGGAGGGACGGCGAGAAGACCGGCAACCTGGGACCGGAACCGGTCGCCGAGGCGTGGGAACGAATCGGGGCGGCCGCCGGGCGGCCGCCCACACCAGCCGAGCTCGGCGCCAACGGCAACGGAGAAATCGCGGCAGTGGCATGGAACAGCCGGCACCTGGTGGTGACCGGGACGAGCGCCGCACACGCGCTGACGATGGCAGCGCGCCATTCAGGGAAATACACCAAGGCGGTGGTGGAACACTTGGCGAGCCTTGCAGGCTGCACAGACGGCAGGGCGATAAGCGAGCTGCAGGCCGTGGTGTTCGGGGAGCCGCTCAGCGACGAGGCGATCAGCGAGCTGGACAGGAGCCTCGCCGATGGATGAAATCGACTGGAGCACCGAGAAACGAAGACTGCTCGACCGGCGGCGGTGCTACGAGCTACTCGACAAGCTGAACGAAAAGATGCCGCCGGTGCACACGCCGGCGGACATCTACGTGGTCGGCGGGGCCGCGATGGCCCTCGAGTACGACGCAGTCCGGCAGACCGAAGATATCGACGTTGTCATACGGCGGTACGAGAGCGAGGTGCTCGCCGCAGCCGAGGCAGTGGCGGCAGAAAACGCCGACATCGAGCCGGACTGGCTGAACCAGACGGCGAAGGCCCACAAGAACCTTCCGAGGGTAGCGGACCCCGACGAGCGAACGTCGTACGAGGGGTCGCGGGTCCGCGTCAACAGCGCCGGACCGGAATGGCTGCTGGCCATGAAGATCGAAGCCGGCCGGGAGAAGGACGCGGGCGACATCGTACGCCTGCTGAAGGAAACCGGGACGAAGAGGATCGAAGAGGCCGAGGCCATCCACCAGCGGGCGTTCCCGGGACACCAGCTGAGCGACGAGCGGCGCAAGAACGTCAAGGCGCTGCTGACCGACCCGGCGCGCGCCGCTGCCGAACGCGGGAAGCTCGAAGCAGGCGGCCAGGCACCAACGCCTGGAGGACCGGGAAGAAAAGGACCGGACCGGCGATGAACAAGGCGACACGCACGACGCTCGAGCAGGTCGAGGACGCGCTCAGGCGCGACGCCCTCGAAGCATGCGTCTTCCTGCTGCCGAGCGGAGCCGTCGTCGCCTTCGCCCTGACCACGGAGCGCGGGCACAACTGCCGGTACAACATCGGCGAGCGCCCTGTGCGCAACCACCTGCGCACCGCGCTGCGCGACGAGACGGCCGACACAGCCACCTGGTTCGGCCGCTTGCGAGGGAGCGAGCCGCCCCGCGTCCCCAAGCCCGCGACCATCTGGCACCGGCCGCACCTGGTGGTCACCGAGGTGATTAGCCCGGAACGGCTCGTGACGATCTTCGAACACCCCGAGTGGATACAACCGGAGGTCCTGGCCGAAATCGCCGACGAGATCGGGATCGAAAGCGTCAAGGAGCTCAAGGACCTGTTCCAGCGAGCCGCAGGCCGACCGCTGGGGAGCCGCGGCATCAACCACTTCCGCAACATCACCGAGCCGACACGCGACGCCGCGCGGCGGCCGCGGGAATCAACCCCAGCAGCAAACGCATGCAGATCGACGCTCGGCTGCACCCCCCACGCGCGGGGATGACGGGGGAGGAAGAGCACCTCAACGTGCGGGGGGCGCCGGAGCCGACGGACGCCCCGGTGACACGGGGATGCCGACACGGTGGCGCGAAGCCGGGACGAGCAGACGAGGCAGCCGCAGCGCAGCGTGCAGGCCACGCGCAGAATCAAAGGAGCAGAACGCCACCGAGAAGGCAGCGGCGGCGCCAGCCGACGGCGCCGCCGCTGGCGCCGCTCGCACGAAGGAGAAAGCACAGATGCCCGAGACGACGGCCCGACAGGCACGCGAAGGCGCAACGCTCGCCAAGCAGGCGGCAGCGATACTGCGCCGCGCCCTGGCACGGAACGAGCCCTGGAAGGGGGTGGACGAGGAGCGGTTCCAGCCAGTGAAGATCACCGCGATGTCGACGGCGACGGCATGGAACCTGCCGGACGGCTCGCAGATGATCTGGCTCAACAACGGCGCGATACGAACGTCGCCACGACAGCTGACGAACGCCGAGATCGACGAGCTGTACCAGCGGTGGCTCAACGGGAAGGAGCAGCCGAGGGAAGGCGAAACGCGCGTCGCGTAAAGAGCCGGACGGAGCGTGCCGGCCGCCGGCGTGCAACAGGCGACGCCGCGTCGAGGGCGGGCACCGGGCGCGGGAGGTGAAGGCGAACGGCCAGGCCGAAGCGATGTGACAAGATCGACGGCGAACGCGCACGCCGGGCGCAGGCCGAACATGCGAACTCACCCCGCAACGGCGGGGAGAATCGCCGGGAGAACGGAACGCCCGGAACCCTCGCGTCGGGCACAGGAAGAGACGACCAACGAATGGCAAGCACGAAGCTGAGCCAGCAGGAGTACCGGGCCAGGTGGGAGAACCCGCCCGAAGACCTCGAGCTCGAGGACCCCCAGCGGTTCGACGACAAGCTGGCAACACGGGAGGAGACAGAGAAGCTGTGTCCCGGAACCGGGCCTGATGAAATGGGCCCGAACGCGAGAATCGTCCAGGCCGTGCTCAGGGGATGCTGCGCCGGATGGACACGGCACCCATCGAGCCGCGAACTCTACGAAGCCATCCGAGCCGGAGCGCCGGACCGACGGCAGGGACACCTGATCCGCACGTGGGGAACGGAAGCGAGCGTCGACGAGATCATCGTCGGGTGGGCACAGCACGCCTACACGATGAGGCAGGCTGGTAAGCGCGCTACGACGGGCCGAGTTCGACTGGGGACGTCGAATCGACACGATCAACAGTTGGATCGCGAGATGAAAGCCGAAGAGCTGACCATCGTCGGAGCAGTAGGAAGGCTGTGGGACAAAAGCCACGCGCGGCTGCGGGCAGCCCTCGACGAAGCGCCCAACGGGCCGCACGAGTGGCGGATCGGCGGCGGCACGATACTGGCCGCACGCTGGGGACACCGGACGAGCTTCGACATCGACATAACCGTGGGACGGAACACGGACCTGAAGGAGGTCCGAGACGGCGCGACGCAACACGTCCAGGCCCTGGCCGAAGAACTGCAGGGAGCTATCGTCGAAGAGGAACGAAGCCCCACAGCGCGGCTGCGAGTACGATTCGAGAAAAACCAGGCGCTGAACAAGTGCGCACTCGATATCTCGAGGTTGCAGCCGGAACCCAACCTCCGGGAACGCAACGCGAAAGTGAACGGCGTGACCATCACGGTACTGGACACCGCGCAGATACTGCGCGGAAAGCTGGAACGCGCCGAAAAGAGCCCTGTGCGTGCTCATGCATCCCCTCATTTTGCAAGCCATCAGATCACGCCGAAGACCTCTCGATACACCCGCTGTTCCATGAGCATGCTGCCGAACGTCGCCATCAACGGACGAATCCGATCCTCGGGCCAATTGGGGAGATGGTGGTACAGCATCAGCCCCTGCCGAAACAACGAATGCGTCCGCCGCTTCACCGTGTTCGCCTTCAACCAGCGGTCATAGCCGATGTGCTCGCCCGCCGCACCCAGCAACGACAGCACGGCGATCGCCAACGCGCTGATCAGCAACAGGCGGTCCCGCCGGTCCGGGCGCGAAACATGCATCGAAGACAGCCCCATCCCGAAGCGCATGTCCTTGATGTCCCGAAAGCCCGCCTCAATCCCCCAGCGCTTGCCGTAGTAGCGAATCAGGACCCGCGTCGGGACTGTCGCTTCGCTGGCCACCAGGCACCACGGTTCGTCCATCTTCGGATCGTGTACGCACACGACCACGCCGACCGGCAGCTCGTACGTGTCGGTCACCCGAGCACCCACCAGCCGCCGCGCACGCCCCCCGGCGCCGACCCACGCGGCGGCCGCTCGCCGCTCGCCCCGCGCATTCGTCACGTAGATGTCTCCACGCAACCGAATCACGTATTCGAAGGCCAGCTCCGTCGTCAACGCATAGAACAGCTTGCAATCCGCAAAGCCCCGGTCCGCCACAACGGTGACTTTCACCCCCGCCGGCAGCACCTCCCGCAACCGGCACAGCAACTCGTACTCATAGCGCCGCTGATTACGAAATGGCGCTGGCTGAGCTGTCGCTGGTAGTGGCCGGGTCGGCCGGGGCAGAACCCTGAGTGGTAATCAACGTGGGAACTTGCAGTGTGTATTCCGTAAGACTATGACAGTGAAGTCGACCACTCAGCCACCGCGTTACCGGCAGCCACGTGCCGGGCGGAGTCTGTAACGGGCAGCCACGTCCGACGTGCGGCTGACGTGGTCAGGAATCCCAAGGGGACGTGCTCCGCGTCGCCGCCGCTTCTCATGGGCCTGTCCCATTGAAGCGGGCTGGGCGTCCCATCGGCCAAGATGTCGTCCCAATGTGTTGGACTCCGGATTGGGAGATCGCCACCGAACTGCCCGGTCCCGGGCCGCGGTACAGCGGGTTTGGCGACACCGGCGGATGGAGCGGGCTGGGCGTCCCATCGGCCCTCCACATGCAACCGGACGGTGGAATGCAGTCTATGGATGGCGAACACGCCCAGGCGGTGCAGTACCCTCCCCGCCCTCGGCTCGGAAAGAACCGCCCCGGCAGCGGCCTGCTCCGGCCGGAATCGAACCACCTGGAATCGACCACTATGGTCTGCGCTCGGCACCTGTGACCCGGGCTGTCACACCCGGCATCGATACTCTGCCGATGACTCCCGAGCAGCAGGAACTCCAGCGAGACCTCCGTCGCTGGGCGAACGCCGTGCTTGAAGGGCGCGCGGCCCGGGTGATCGCCGTCCGGGAGCGCTACGGGCTGACCATTGACCGACGCGAGGCGGACGCGCTGGACCAGGTACTGGCAGGATGCACCTCAACGGAGTTGATCACCTTCGCGCGTGGCGAGGTCCCGGCCACAGCCGCGGCCGCGGCCAGCGTTCCCGAGGAGATCGACACGTGGGACGACAACCGGAACGGTCGCGTCAGTTGCGCGGAAGCTCGAGCGCACGGGATCGCTCCGGTGACGCGCGACCATCCGGCGTATCCGTTCATGCGCGACGGCGACGGCGTGGTGTGCGAGTCCGGCCGCCGCGGCGTGTCGCCAGTAAGTTCGCCGTCGTCGCCGCGGGCGTCGGGAACCGGGTGCGGACCGTACCGCAACTGCACGGCGCTGAGGCGCGATCACCCCACCGGCGTCCGGCGTGGCCACTGTTCGTATCAACGGCGGATGGACCGCGACAACGACGGCCGGGCCTGCGAACGGTAGGAGAGGCTCTTCGCCCGACACGGCCACGAGGAAGACCGCAGTGGGGCGAAGACTGGGGGCCCAGGTTTCGTGTCGGACTCCGAGGAGCCAACGTCGACAGCGACGCGTACCCGCCAGTTTCAGGACGTCACCCAGAATCGACTGTGAGGGCCGGCGCTGCAAACGCCTACGCCCCCCGGCAAGGGGCTCAGCGCCAATCAGCGGGCCGGCCCGTCGAGCGCGTCACTCGTCGACAGAGGACAAGCGGACCAAGCGGGAGGACTCTCTGAACCAGCGCATCCTGCGCATCACCATCAGGAGCAGTCTGCTCATGAGCGGCAGGCACCTGAGCTCTTCACGTCGCAGGTCCGCGAGGAACTCGGAGCTCGCCACGGTGTACGGATTGTCGGCGACGAGCGTCCGGACGTCATCCACCGCCCACCTGAATCGTGCATCGAAATGTCGCATCAGCGGGTGGTTGTCCTGGCGGTTCATCGCGCCTGTTCCGATTGCATCGAGCAAGATGCTGCTGAAGGGAAAGCCCGCGGAAATCGAACGGAGGAACTGCGCCACCTCGCCAAGTTTCCAGATAGTACAGCACGGCCTCCGCCACGAACAGGAACGGACGTTCCCTGGGTGCACGACAAGAAAGTGAGGAGGTTCCGTCGGGGGTGTAGGGACGGGCGTGATCGGCCGATAACCGGCAGTGAAGCAGGCTGTCGGTGAGGAGGTCCCGATGACGCTGGATGCACAGATTACCGACCTGGAACGGCGCCGTGCCGAGCTTGTCGGTCAGCTCGCCTCGGTCGGCCAGATGCGCCCCGGTTCGCTGACCCTACGGTTCCGACGCTGTGGTACAGCAGGTTGTCATTGCGCGAAGCCCGGCGACCCCGGACACGGCCCGGAGTTGTCGCTGACGCGCAAGCGCAACGGCAAGACTGTCACGCGCCTGATTCGGCCGGATGCAGAGGCGCAAACCCGGGCGCAGATTGCCGAATGCCGGCGTTTCCGGCAATTGTCGCAGGCGCTGTTGGAGGTCAGCAGTGCACTGTGCGAAGCGCGTCTGGCGGCCGGGTGCGAGCAGACCGCGGAGCCGGCCGAGACGGTGAAAAAGGGGCTTCAAACTCTCATGATCGGCGCGCCGATCACCCCGACGTCATGAAACGCGACCGGCTTCCGTCCACCGAAGCCGCCGGCGTTTCGCTGCCGACGTGCGTGTCGTGCCATCCTCAAGGGGCGGAAGCGGGACAGTCGTCGTAGCTTTTTTCGGGGCGGGGGCAACCCCAGGGGCAACCCCTTTCCCCGTCTTCAAACTGACGCTGCGCGCCCGGCATCGAGCCCCGAACCGTACCCGGCCTCAGGCCGTGGACGAGCAGCAAATCGAACCCCGCCGCGAGGCGGGTGTTTCCTGCAACCGGGCGCGCGACCCCGCTTCCGCCTTCCAGGAGGGTACCTGATGCTGTCCGAGAGGGTCGACACCGACACCCTGCACATCGACGAGATGCACGTGGTCTGCCCCCGGGCGGGCGGCCTCGACGTCCACAAGATGTGCATCACCGCCGCGGTGCGCCTGTGCGAGGCCGGCCGCGGATTCGCGCGCACGGCGGTGCGCGAGTTCAGTGCGCTGCCCGACGGTCTGCGGGCGATGACCGGCTGGCTTCGGTCGCACGGCGTCACCGCCGCCGCGATGGAAGGCACCGGGGTCTACTGGAAGGCCCCGTTCGAGGCGCTCGAAGACGCCGGCATTCACGCCGACCTGCTCAATGCCCAGCACGTCAAGCAGATCCGCGGGAAGAAGACCGATGCCAGCGACAGCCTGTGGCTGGCCCGCATCTGCCAGTTCGGTCTTGCGTTACCGAGCTACGTCCCGCCCCGTCGATTCCGCCAGTTGCGCCAGTTGACCCGCTACCGCCGGACGCTCGTCGCCGAGCGCAGCCGGACCCGCAACCGGGTCCACAAGACCCTCGACCACGACGGCCTGCGGCTGGGCGGCATCTTGTCGGACATCTTCGGCGTCAACGGGCGGCGCATCCTCGACGGGCTGGTCGCCGGGCGCCCGCCGCGCCGCATCCTGGCCGGTCTGACGAGCCACGTGGCGGCCAAGCTGGAGCCGCTGGCCCAGGCGCTGGCCGCCACGCTCGACCCGCTCGCGCTGCTCAAGCTGCAGATGCAGATGGAAGCCCTCGACCGGGCCGACGCCGCCCTCGCCACGCTGGACAAGCGCATCCGGGCTGAACTGGCCGATCACCAGCGCCCCTTGCAGTTGCTGCAAACGATTCCGGGCATCGATTTCGGCAGCGCCTGCACCCTCTTCGTCGAGATCGGACCGGACCTGGGCGCCTTCCGCGAGGCGCGTCATCTCGGCGCCTGGGCCGGGGTGGCCCCGGGCAACAACACCAGCGCCGGCAAACGCCGTTCCGGGCGGGCGCGCAAAGGCAACCCGACGTTGCGGGCCACGCTGGCCGAGTGCGCCCACGGCGCCGCGCGGACCAAAAGCTCGCAGTTCTACGACTATCACCGGATGCTGGCCGGTCGCATCGGCTACAAACGAGCCATCCTCGCCACCGCCCACAAGCTGTTGCGAGTCATGCACACCGTACTGCGTGAAGATCGGCCGTACACCGACCCGGACGTCGACTACGAGCAGCTCGTCGTCGAGCGCAACGCGCCGCGCTGGATCCGCATGCTCAAGCAGCATGGCTTCCTCGACGAAGCGCAAGCAGCCGCGCGCGGCTGACCCGAACGCGCCGGATCACGCGGCGCTGTGACGGGCCATAGAACGGGGCTGCCCGCACCGCCCATCACGATCCGGAACCGTACGTCCGACGCCCAAGGACCGCCCGATCCGCGGCCACACCCTCCGTGTGCCTGTGCGAAGGGAGCGTTTCACAGCAAGCAGCGTTCGCGGTCGCGGTCGACGCGGAAATCGACGCGCTGGTAGCACCGGGCGCGACCGACGGGTGGGATTTCGAGGCGTTCGAGCAAGCGACCCGCCGCAAGGCGCTCGACGAGGCGGCGCAGACGGTCGAGCGCGGGTTGAACGCGGACCACAGCGACTATGTCGGCCCCACGGTGGCGTGCGCCTGCGGACAGGCGGCGCGCTACGCCGGCCGCCGCCCGAAGACGTTCCTGAGTGTCCTGGGGTCGCTGACCCTCGAACGGGCCTACTACCACTGCGACACCTGCCGCGCAGGCGTCTGTCCGCGCGACCGAAGGTTGGGCCTGGAAGACACCTCGCTGTCGCCCGCCACCACACGCATGGTGGGGTTGGCGGCGGCCGAGGGCAGTTTCGCCAAGGCGAGCGGATTGTTGTGGGAGCTGGCCGGGGTGCGCATCGAGACCAAGCAGGTCGAGCGTACCGCCGAAGCCCTGGGACGCGAGGTCGCCGCCGATGAACGCGATGTGGTCGAACCCGCACCCAGCGCGGCGCCGACGATGTACCTGGGGCTGGACGGCACCGGCGTGCCGGTGCGCCCCTCCGAGGTGGAGGGCCGGCGCGGGAAACAACCCGACGGCTCGGCCAGGACCCGCGAGGTCAAGCTGGTCACGGTGTGGACGGCTCAGGCCCGCGACAAGGACGGCAAGCCCGTACGCGACCCCGGGTCGGTCAGCTACAACGCCGCGGTCGAGAGCGCGGCCAGCCGCGACACCGACCCGTTGCCAGCCGCCTTCGCAAAACGCGTCTATCGCGAGGCGCAACGGCGCGGCTTCGACACCGCGGCCCGCCGTGTCGTCCTTGGCGACGGCGCCGCCTGGATCTGGCGTCTGTCGGGGGAGCAGTTTCCCGGCGCCATCGAAATCGTCGATATCTACCACGCCAAGCAGCATCTGTGCGACGTGGCCAAGGCCGTCTACGGCGCCGGGACCGAGCTGGCCGACGCGTGGGCCAAGGACCGGCATGCCGAGTTGGACGCCGGCCGGCTCCGTGCGCTCGTCGCCGCGCTGCGCTCCCATGCCAAGACCACGCCAGAGGCGCGAAAGTGCATCCACTATGTGTTCGGCAACCGCCACCGGATGCGCTATCCGCAGTTCCGCGCCAAGGGACTGTGCGTCGCCTCGGGCGTCGTCGAGGCCGGATGCAAGCAGATCGGCGCACGGCTCAAGCACGCCGGCATGCGCTGGACCGTGGCCGGCGCCAACGCCATCATCGCCCTGCGATGCTCTCTGCTCAGCGGGCGCTTCGAAGATTTCTGGGAGCGACGAGCCGCAAACGCCGCCTGAGAGGCCTCTCACAAATCTGTCGTGCACCCACGTTCCCTTGGTCCCACGAGATCGCGCCATGCGGTGTCCTGCAGCGGAGCGGCGAGCATCCTCCTGCCTTTCGCCGTCCTGCAAATACCGCCGGCGCAGGGCAATCACCGCCCGCATGTCGAGGATCGAACCAGTCCACCCGGTTGCCATTGCACCTCTCCCAGCGCGTGTCCAGCCCGCAGCCGAGCTCGACGACCGCGCCGTCCGGGTATCTGTCGATGAAATCGCGCACCGCTTCGTCGAAACGCGCGGCTCGCACCGCGAGCATGGGCACGATCGTTTCGCGCCTGCTTGAGCTTCGAATCGAAGTCGTACTCCAGCCGCTCGACCAGCCCGACCGCCGCCCGGTCATCGATCAGCCCTCCCTGCTTCGTGGCGAGGGCCCTCGCCCACAGAGGGATCATCAAGGTCTCCTCGACGCCCTTCAACTCGACGGAATCGCTCATCGGCTCCCCCAACCGCGCAGGTCATTCCTACGATCTCTACCGACGTTCTCCTGCATCCGAGCAAAGCGCCTCGTTGGCCGGAGTCACGGCAGAAGCCGCCAGTTCGCCAGCCGCGGCACAATGACGAGCGCCAACGCGTCCACGGTGGTATGCGCGGTGATGTTGGCCAGCAAATCCCTGCGCCAAGCGAAGAAGGCGACGTATACGCTCCCGGTAACCAGGTAGATCAGCACCGAGCCCACCCCCCAGTTCGGAAGGTGTAACAACGCCATGACGGTCACCGCCAGTGCTCCCGCGAACCAGCCGCTCCCGGTGAGGCGCGTGAGCCGCGTGTAGGCGTATCCGATGAACAGTGTGTCCTCCACGACACCGGCGGTCACGACCTGAAAGGCTCTGAGTCCGATGGGGGCTTCCAGAGCCCTGCTCATTCCGGGTTCGAATCCGGGCAGGCCGGCCGCCTGCGCCGCCCATATCAGCGGCGGCATGACGACGTAACGCACCACCACCGCCAGGAGAAGGCCCCACGTCACCGACGACCAGTGGAACGGCCGCAGGTTCAAGGACGCAAGCGGTTGCCGCTCCCAGTGAACGACGATCACGACGATCAGACCGGCCAGGAGCCACAGGTACAGCTGTGCGAGGACATCCGTGAGCAGTCGGTCCGAAGGTCCCAACAGTCGGCCCGCCGGGCCGAGCACCAGCAGCACGCCGCCCCACGCCACGCCGAGTCCCGCGAGCGTCGAGACTACGGGACGGTGCCGCCACGCGATGCGTTGCGGGTGCTCCATTCGTGGACCTGCCCTGCGCGCAAGGCTGCCACCGGATTTTTCGACTGTCAACAGGAGCGTGCGCTTTCGGCTGCCGGCAGGAGACCGACATGTCACGCGCACATGGCGTGCGCCAGGGCCGCGAAGTCCTCGACGATCGCCGTTGGAGAGGATCGCCAGCCGATACCGCTGGCGCAGCCGGCCGAGCGCCTCGAGCACGTCGGGAAACGGCTTCAACCGCTCGATGCAGGAGACGAGCGAGCAGACCTCGTCGTGGGTGTGGTCGATGCCGGAGCGCCGCATGATCTGCGAGACCGCGCTTCCGATACCTGCTACACACGGGAGGTTGCAGATGTCACAGTTCATGGCCTGCCACGAAACCCAGTACTCGGCGCCCCCGCTTGATCCCATAGGAGAAGTCGCCAAGGTGGAGCCTCAGGATCCGGCACGGGCGGTTCTCGCCCCCACGACGATCACGTTGAAGTCCGGCGAGCAGGTTCACGCAATGGAGCGAAAGGCCATGGTGCGCAGCATGGCGTACAACCCCCTGTGGATGATCGACGCGTAGGTCGGTGGCCACCGATGACCCTGCGGGTCTCGGGCGACCACGGCCGCACGGAGGTCCGGGTCCTTGCGGCCGCCGACATTCGGCGAGCGCTCACCGCGCCCGAAGCGGTGGACGCCATGCGCATCGGGTTCGGCGAGCTGTCCGGCGGCACCGCGACGGTCCCGGTCCGCGGCCACCTGGAAAGCGCCCGCGGCCTCATGCTGACCATGCCCGCCGTGCTCGGGAACCACGGGGCGCTCGGCACGAAAGTGGTGTCGGTCTTTCCGGACAACCCCTTGCGGGGCGCACCGATGGTTCAGGACGCGGTCCTGGTTCTCGATGCGGAGACCGGCCGCGCCCGCGCGCTGCTCGACGGGGCGTCGCTGACCGAAATGCGCACTGCCGCCGGCCGCGCGCTCGCCACGGAGCTGCTCGCGCCCCGCGCCGCCGATGTCCTGACCGTGTTCGGCGCCGGCGCGCAGGGACGATCGAACGTCGAGCTGCTCGCCCGGACGCGCCGACTGCGGGAAGTGCGGATTATGTCGCGGTCGGGGGCGAGCGCCGAGCGCCTGGTCGCCCGATTGTCGGAAGCCGCGGACACCTTGACGCCGGAGGACCGTTCGGGACCGCCCCCGGTCCTGCGCGCGGTTCGGGATGCGCCCGAGGCGCTGGACGGCGCAAGCCTGGTCGTGACGGCGACCAGCAGCACGCGCCCGGTGTTCGACGGTCGCGACCTGGAGCCCGGCGCGCACGTGAACGCCGTGGGCTCCTACCGCCCCGACATGCAGGAGCTCGACGCCGACGTGGTGCGCCGCGCCCGCGTCGTGGTGGATCAGCGCGAGGCGGCCTTGGCGGAAGCCGGCGATCTCGTCGTCCCGCTGAAAGCCGGCCTGATCGGCAGGGACATCGTCGACGCCGAGCTCGGCGAGATCGTCAACGGAACGGCGGCCGGCGGACGGGGGGACCACGACTTCACGGTCTTCGAGTCCGTAGGGAACGCGGCCCAGGACATCGCCATCGCCCAGGCTGCGGTCGCCAGCACCGAGCGCGTGGGGCTCGGAATCGTGGCGCCCTTATGAAGCCGCGCGGCGGGGACGGCGAAGCGGCCTCCGACGCGTCAGGCCGGCGTGGAGAACCACGACTCGAAGATTCCCCGCACGAAGGTGCCCAGAAAGAGCTCCTCCGCCTCGGCCAGGTTGGCCGAGACGGCCGCCACAAGAATCCTGGGCGGTAACGGACAGACAGGAATCGTGACGCGCGGGGATGAACCCGAGTCCCGCACGGCATCGGTCGTGAGGACCCAAGCCGCCCTGCTCGTACGGGGACGAAACGGCTCAACAACGGGCCGATCGCGGACGGCCAACCGCAGAGGTCTCACACACGGGGGCGCCAGTTGACACGAAACGGAGAGGCGAGCAAAGGTGAAGGCGAGGAGCCGACGGTGAACACCGAAGCGGGAACGCATCCGCGAACGCGCGAAGAGCTGCGAGAGTGGATACGAGCCGAAACACGGGCTCGACGACTCGAAGAAGACGACAACCCGAACGTCACCCTGGCACCGACGGACCGGTTTCCGACGACAGGACACTTCCGAGACGAGAACGATGAGCGGAACGGGGGGAAGGCCGAGAACGGCAGAATGCTGCGGGGCCTCATCGCGGGAAAGTGTTGCGGGTGGCCGGAACCACCAACCGTCGACGAAGCGCTACGCGCAATGCGGACGCGCAGGCCGACGAAACGCGAGATCGATATCGCCGAGACCGTCATGTGTGAAGCGACGATCGTGGAACTCGCCGAGGGGGAGCAACAGGAAAGCTACTGCCTGCAAGACCTCGCCTGGTGGATGCACTTCACGCAGACCATGCCACCGCGCAAGGTGCGATGGCTGAATCGATGCATAGGGGTTGGACCAGCCAGATGAAGAACCTGGAACTGCCGGAGCCGGCGAACAAGCTCTGGCGAAAGACGCGCGACACAATCGGCGACCTCGGACTCGGCGAGCGCGCGGTGAAGACGCGGCTCGGCGGCGGCACGATCCTGGCCGCACGATGGAAGCACCGGATATCAACGGACTGGGGTATCCATGTAAGCGGAGTTCCCCATGTGGTTGTTCGCCGCGGGTGGGCGGTGAACGACACGCGACGCTCTCGGCTGGCGCACGAGCACCGGCGGGGGTGCTGGCGGGGCTCTCCGGCGCCGATGAGGTCCTGGTAGCGTACCCATTTGCGGGCGTCGGCGACTTCAAGCACCCGGGAGAACCTCGCCCGGGCACGAGGGTTGATCCGTGGCCGCAGCTACGTCCCTGACTCCGGTTAAATGGATACCCCAATCAACGGATATCGACGTCCAAATCACCGGCACGACCGACCTGACCGAGATCCGGAAGGGACGCGAAGGTGACCTCGCCTGGCGGCTCGGGGGCAAATGGGAACTCGACGCGCGCAACCAGGTGAAAGTGCGACTCGAAGACGGAGTGATCGACGTGTCGACGGTGCGAACGCAACCGAACCGAGGCGCGTACGACGTCGAGATCGACGGACGACGGCAAACAGTCCTGAGCACGACACAGATACTGCGCGGAAAGCTGGAGCGCGCCGAGGACCCGGGACCCGTACGCGACGCATACGACCTGGCAACGGCAGCAAAGCGCGACCCCGAAGCGCTGACGGCCGCGGTGGGAATGCTACCGGATGAACGCGCGAAGAGAATCGCCACCGACCTGCGTAAACGGAGGAAAGCAATAGGGGAAGCGGCGCAACGGCGAATCACGGCCCACGGGCCGGATCGGATTGCACCCGACGAACTGGGAAAAAGGGCGTCCGGTGCAATCGACGACCACCGCACGGTATACGTGCGGGTCGAACTGCGAAAGGGCCGAGTGCGAGCCACCAGATACACGCGAAACGGAAGGCCACATTCGCACGAGTGGAGCCCGGCGAGAGCGAAGTTCGGACTGGTCGTGACAGGACTCGCGGACTACATCCACGAGAACACGAACGGATCGATGCGGCGGATAGGGATGAACATCGACAGGGCCGTAGCAGACGGACGGGATCAAACGGTGTACGAAGCAGGATCGCTCACGCAAGCGGAAACCCTGCAGGCGACGGCGAAGACGCAATCAGAGCCGCTCGGAAGGCGGGACGACAGCAAGAACACACGAGCGCGCAAGGCGGCTGCGACCGAGACGGCGTCACGGACACGAGCCGGAAAGGAGCAGGCTTCGCCCCCCGAGCCCCACGGCGGCGCCGCCGAGGTCGCGTCTACGGTCGGCGGGCGATCCAGGGCCCGGGCGTCGACGCCGGTCGATGGCCCCCGGCCGACTACCCGGAAGCCGGTGCAGCCAGGGGGCGACCCCGGGGTAAGCGCGCCGGCTCGACAAAGCGGCAACAGAGCGGCAAAGGACGCCTGAAGGGCACCGAGACGGGCCCGATAGGCTCCACGACGCCGTTGCCCCGCGCGCGGCGGGAAGAGACCCGCCCACGCACCCACAGACCGATGTGCGCGATGCAGGAGTCGCCCCGCGCGCGCCGGGACGAACCGAAACGCGCCGCCTCCACCAGGGCTGTACCGCACCGCAGGCACCGTGGTGCCCGCTCCCAACGCGCGAAAATCGACCCGTCTGCGCGACCGCAAGCCCTGGTGTGTTCCATCCGACCCGGACGCGCGGGAATGAACCCGCACCAGTTGGCCAACATCTCGACGCCCTCGGGACTGCCGCGCGCGCGGGGATAAACCTAACCCAAGTTTACCAACCACAAAACTAAACCATTTTAGAATCAGTGGTTTACACCGACAGAAATGCCCGAGTGGCACTACAAACGCGTACGAACCGGGAAATCGGTCGGTCAGACGAGCGTCTTGCGGACGCCGCCGGGATGTGGGTCGACGCCGAGCGCGTCGTAGATGGCCCGCTGATCGGGTTCGGCTTGGTTGCCGTGCGCACATGCAGCGTGCGTCCGTCGGGCCGGCGGAAGGTGGCGGTGACGCGCTGCTGGCCTTCGAGGACGCAGCGTAGCGTGGTCCACCTGGCGTGTTCGCCGTGCGCGCGCAGCCGCGTGCGGATGACCTGCACGAGTTGGTAGGCGATGACGGTGATGAACAGGTGGCCGTCGGCCCGCGCCGGCTTGCGGTGGTAGATGGGACGCAGGCCGAGCTCGGACTTGAGCGAGCGGAAGACGGCCTCGACGTCGGTGAGCGTGGTGTAGGTGCGCCACAAGGCGTCTTCGTCCCAGTCGGTCTCGCTGCTGCGCAGGCAGTAGACGCCCGGATGGGTAACCATCGAGCCGTCCTGGGGGCGGCGGGTCCAGGTGACGGCAACGGCCTGGTTGCCGGCCTCGTTGGCGGTGACGCTGATCTGGTAGTGCGAGGCGACGCGGGAATGCTTGGCTTTCAGCCGTCCGATGCGTTGCCAGACCTGGTCGAGCCGCTTGTGCGCGCGGGGGCGGGCCAGCCCGTCGTTGAGCTTCGTCAGGGCGGTCTCGAAGCGGGAGGCGAAACGCTCGACGATGCCCCGCTCCTTGTTGGCCCGCTCCTCGGAGTAGCAGTACAGGCGCACTTCGTCGGGGTCGGTCGAGACCACCTTGTGCATGTGCACGGTCTGGTCCGACTGCGTCTGGAGCGACACGGCGGCATCGGCATCGAAGCGGCGGTGGCGTTCGCGGCTGACCACCAGATAGCGGTAGCCGTTGTCGCGCAACCAAGTCACACAGGCGTCGGTGGCGACACCGCGGTCCATCACCACCAGGGCGCCGACCGGCGCCTCCAGTGCTTCGAGCATCCCGGCCAGCGTCCGGTGTTCGCGGACGTTGCCGGCGAAGACCTTCGAGCGGCGCACGAAGCCGCTGGCATCGAGCATCAGGCCCAGGGTCAGCAGCGGGCAGTCGCTGCGCTTCTCCTTCGAGTGCCCGCGTTGCGCCTGCGGCTGGTCGCTCGCCTCGCCCTCGAAGTAGGTGTTGGTCAGGTCGTAGAGCGTCACCGTCGGCTGCAGGTCGAACAGCCCCATCGCGCGGTCGAACAGGTGCTCCTCGATCGCCTCGCGATGCTTCACCAGCACGTCCGAGGCGCGGTAGAGCTGCATCGCACCGACGGTCTCGAAGTCGACGCCGAGCAACTCCCCGAGACCGCTGCGCTGCTGCAGCCAGCGGTGCGTCGCGCGCTCCGAGGCGGGCGCGGCCAGACGCCCGACGATGGCGCCGGTGGCCGCGCTGCGCAGGGCGCCGTTGACGCCCAACCGGGTCAGCAGCGCCGGCAGGTCCAGTTGCTCGAGCGCCCACAGGCCGACCTGCTCCACGCCGACGCTGCGGGGGCGGACCAGCCGCAACGAGTCGACATCGACCGGCTGCACATCGGTCGGTCCGGCGGTCGGCGCGGCCGCGCCGCGTGCGATCAACTGCGCCGCGATCCGTTGCGCTTCCTCCTCCACGGCAGGCGGGCAATCGGCCACCAGCGGTGCCTGACCGCTCAACGCATCGTTGATGCGGGCGCACAGCAGCGGCCAGTCCGCTTGGGGAATATCGAAGTGGCGACCGAGGTTGAGGAGGGTGCGCTGGCGCACGGTGCTGCCGAGGCGTTCGGCGTGCACGAGGCGATGAGAGAAGTAGGGATTTCCGTCCTCAGTCCGGCGGGTTTGGGTGCGCCGAATGAACATGGCCCCCACCATAGCGGACGCACCCTGTCCCAGGCAACCATGCTTATACGATTCTGGCACTACATTTGTCTCTGGCAAAACCCGATCCTTTATAATCAACAAGTTACAGGCCTCGCACTCCCCGAAAACCGCCCAAATCCGCAAAACGACCGCCAATCTTGGTAAAGATGGGCTAAGCTGCTGCTACAGCGCTGACACGCTTGAAGGGCTACCCCGCACAGGCGGGGATGTACCCGAGAACTGCGAGTGAGCGACCCGGACGACCCCGGTACTGCCCCGCGCACGCGGGGATGAACCGGAGACCCGCGAAGGACGGCAGAGCCCCGCAGCGGCGGGGAATGGGGCGCCAGCCGCCGTAGGCGGTGCGACGTCACGCACCGCCGCTCCATGCTTTCCTGAGCCCTGAGGGGTGGACGGGGGGCCTTGCTGCTGCAGGGATGGCCGGCGCCTCGTGCACGACCGATAACCGGTGCGAGATCTGTCGATGAGGGCTGAGGACGGCGACGTCAACATCGAACCGGCCGACACCCTTCCGTCGTCGAGATGACGATGCGGTCCCTGGCTTTATGCGACCGGTAGGGTTCGGCGGAAGCGGCCGTCGCCGCGATCGCTGGGGGGCGGCGGAGTGTCTTGCCGGGGTTACCGGTCCGGGACGACTGGCCAGCCTGGAACGGCGGTCGAGATGAGGGCGCCGGTCGAGTACCGTCAAGAGGCCGTTGCCGGGTTGACCGAGTCCGGCGCACCGCACCGGTAGCCGCGCCGACCGGCAGCTTGCTGCTCGGACAAGGACGGCGGGGGTGGCGATGCCGCCGGTTCGCGCGTGCGACGCATCGGCCCGATCTGTGGCGGATCGTATCGAAGGAAGCAGGTCACGATGTCGAGAAGTGGAATCCTGGACGCACTACGGAACGAGGAACAGTCGTTGAGGCGCCAGCTCGTTGCCATTCAACGTGCGATCGAGGCGATCGAAGGCAACGCCCCGCAGGGCGCCCGGCCCGGCAGGAAGAAGGCCGTCAAGGCGGTCGCCAGACGGAAGCGTGCGATGACGGAGGAGCAGCGCAAGGCGGTCGCCGAGCGGATGCGCAACTACTGGGCCTCCCGGCGAGCGGCCAAGGCGCAGGAAGAGAAGGCGCAGGCGTGACGTTGCGTGGGCCGGCTGTTCCTGGATCGGGGACCCGAGCCAGGCTCGACGACGAGCGGTGACGCCGATCGCCGAGCCTGCACCGCATGTTCTCCCACCTTGACGGCGGCAGTCCCGCCCGCGGCATGCGGTCGAGAACGTGGCGACGGTCTCACACGTATAGTTCCATTGGAGATGCTCACCGAGCAGCAGTTCGCGGCCCTTCGCTCGGAACTGGATTCCAACCGCGTGGCGAAGGTCATGGCCCTGGCGGGAGTGACGCAGGTGACCCTCGCGAAGGCGCTCCGCCTGACGCAGCCCTACGTCAGCGATGTCGCCCGCGGGCGTTATCGCACCATTACCGTCGAGAATGCCTGGAAGTTCGCCGCCTATTTCGGTTGCCGTATCGAGGACTTGTTCCCGTCACCCCGCCGACCGTCGGATTGAAAGCAGGACGGAGCCTCGAGGTGGCCGCGCCTCCGGCGGTCATGAGTCTGGTGACGCCGACCCCGGCCTTGGCCGGCGAGATAGACCGCGAGCGCCGTCCCAGGTGTTCGATCGTTGACCGGGAAGCGGGGGCTGCATGGCGTCGGGATCCGTGCAGGTCGCCGTCGCTGTCGTCGTCGTCCCGTTCGGGTGTGCCGGCAGCGGCGGTGCACCACGATGGGCTGAGGGCAGCCGGGCGCATTCTCGCGGCCGGCATCGGCATGAGCCCGGGCGCGCGTGAGCGGGTCAGGCGATTCGGCCCGGCACCCAGGTCGGTACGGTCGTCGGCAAGGTGCTATTTTTACCCGGCGGGGCCGGCGGGCGGCGGCGCGGGCACCGGCGGCGCCGGGGAGAGCGCGGTTTTCGGCGCCGAACCGGCGCCTCGGCCGTTCCGCCGCCGCCGGCCCGTCAGGTGTCCGCGTTGACCGGCCAGCGCCCGACCCGCCGCGCCAGCCGCTGAACGTCGGCGACGATGGCGTAGGTGACCGGCACCTGAATCAGCGTGATGGCGGTGGCGAAGAGGACGCCGAACGCGAGCGAGGCCGTCATCGGCACGAGGTACATCGCCTGCATGCTGCGTTCCAGCATCAACGGGACCAGGCCGACGAAGGTGGTGAAGGTCGTCAGCAGGATCGGCCGGAAGCGGATGACGCCCGCCTCGCGGATCGCCCGGTGGATGTCGCCGGGCGCGTGGCGGCCGGACCGCCGGGCGCGATTGATGAAGTCGACCATGACCAGGCTGTCGTTGACGACGACGCCGGTCAGGGCGACCAGCCCCAGCATCGAAAAGACCGTCACGTCGATGTTCAGCAGCACGTGGCCCCAGACCGCGCCGACCAGTCCGAAGGGAATCGCCGCCATGATGATCAACGGCTGCACGTACGACTTGAGCGGGATGGCCAGAAGGGCGAAAATCATGAGCAGGCCGAGCGTGAAACCCCGCTGCAGGCCGGCCATGGTGTCGGCCTGATCCGCCTGGGCGCCCTCGAACGTGTAGAACACGCCCGGATACTTCGCGAGCACCTCCGGCAGGACGCGGGCGCGCAGGTCGGCGATGACCGCGCCGGCCGACGTGACCGTCTCGTCGACCGACGCCGTCACGTTCACGGCCCGGTTGCGGTCGACCCGCCTGATCGTGGCGAAGCCGCGGCCCGGCGCCACCGCTGCAACCTGCCGGAACGGCACCTCGCCGCCGAGCGGCGTACGGATGCGCATGTTCTCCAGGGCGTCCAGCGATCGCCGGTCGTCCTGCGGGTAGCGCACCATCACGCGCACGTCGTCGCGGTCGCGCTGGATCCGCTGCGCTTCCTCGCCGTAGAACGCCTGCCGGACCTGGAGGCCGAGATCGCGCAGGGTCAGGCCGAGCGTTTCCGCCGCCGGCTTGATGCCGAGCCGCATCTCCCTCTTGCCGGCGCTGAACGAGTCGGCGATCTCGTGGACCCCGGCGTAGGCCGCCAGGCTGCTCTCGACCTCTTCGGCGGCGGCGCGCAACGTGTCCAGGTTCGGTCCGGCGAGTTGCACGTCGATGTCGGCGCCCGGCGCGATCAACGACATCTGGAAAGTGACCGCGACGGCTTCGGGAATCGGTCCCGTGGTCTCGCGCCACAGGACGCCGAGCTGCTCGCTGCTGAAAGAACGAATCTCGGTCGGTGCGAGCTCGATCGCCACCTCTCCCACGTTGGCGGCGGAGTCGTTCCCGCGGACCACCAGCGGGTTGCCGAGTCCGACCGTCGTGACCGGCTGGTCGCCGATCACCGCCGACATGTGGCGTACGTGGTCGACCCCGGTCTCGTCCAGCAGCCGGGCGCGCAGCCGGGCGGCGCCCGCCTCGATCTGCTCGACGGCCCGGGAGGTCACGCCTGCCGGGGTGCCCTGCGGCATCGTGACCGACGCCACCAGCGTCTCGGCCTCGATCGACGGGAAGAAGTGGAAGCCGATCAGTCCGCCGCCCACGAGCCCCAGGGTCAGCATCAGCGTCGCGCAGCCGATCGCGGTCGTGACGTAACGCCAGCGAAGCGCGACCTCCAGGATCGGCCGGTAGCAGGTGTCGGCGAACCACATGAGTCCGTCGGCGAACCGGCGCTGGAACCGGCGCCACGGTCCCGGCGCTCCCCGCCGCGGGCGGTGCGAGAGGTGCGCCGGCAGAATGCCGAGCGATTCCAGCAGCGAGAAGAGCAGCGCCGGAATGACGACGAGCGGCAGGACCCGGAAGATCTTGCCCATCGTGCCGGGTATGAACAGCATCGGCAGGAACGCCGCCACCGTGGTGAGGACGGAAAAGATCACCGGCGTCCCGATCTCACGTGCGCCGTCGATCGCGCCGCGCAGGCCGTCGTCGTGCCCGGACTGGTGCCGGTAGACGTTTTCGCCGACGACGATGGCGTCGTCGACCACGATGCCCAGCACCAGGAGGAACGCGAACGTAGAGACGTTGTTGACCGACACGTCCAGCCCGGGCATCAGGGCGATTGCGCCGAGAAACGAGATCGGAATCCCGAGGCTGACCCAGACGGCGAAGCGCAGATCGAGGAAGAGCGCCAGAACGATGAAGACCAGGACGAACCCGTGAGCGCCGTTTTCCAGCATCAGCGAAAGCCGGTCGATCAGCACGTCGGCCTGGTTTCTCCAGATGGTCATCGAGATGCCTGCCGGCAGGCGGGCCCGCGCATCCTCGACGTATCGCTGGACGGCGTCCGCGATGTCGAGCGCGCTCTGATCGCTGCTCCGGGAGACCGACACCGTGACGGACGGCTCCTGATCGAAGCGGGCGAACAGGTCGGTGTCCGCGAAGCCGTCGACCACCGTCGCCACGTCGCCAAGGTGCAGGCGGCTTCCGTCAGGGCGCGTCCAGAGCACGAGGCGCTCGTAGTCTTCGCCGCGGTACGCCTGCCCGACGGTGCGGAGGAGAATTTCGCCGCCGGCGGTGCGAACGGAGCCGCCGGGCACGTCGAGCGAGGACCGGCGGACGGCGTTCGCGAGCTGGTCGAACGTCATCCTGTGCCGGCGGAGCGCCGTCTCCGAGACCTCGATCGAAATCTCGTACGTCGGCGCGCCGACGATGTCGACCTGGGTGATCTCCGGCAGAACCGACAGTTCGTCGCGCACCCGCTCGGCGATCTCCTTCAGGTGACGGGGATCGGTGCGGCCCGAGATCGCGATGTCGATGACCTGGCTGATGGATTTGATCTCCCGTATGAGCGGCCGTTCGGTTTCGGCCGGAAACGTCGTGATCCGGTCGATGTTGTTCTTGACTTCGTCGACCACCCGGCGGGCGTCGGCGCCGAAGTCGATTTCGACCATGACCGATGCGGCGCCTTCCGCCGCGGTCGTCCGGATCCGCTTGATGCCCTCGATGCCCTGAATCGCCTCTTCGATCCGGATGGCGACCCCTGCCTCCACTTCTTCGGGCGCCGCGCCGAGGTACGGCGCCCGAATGCTGATCCGGTCGAGCTCGATTTCCGGGAACACCTGCTCCCGGACCGTGGTGGCCCCGATGAGGCCGCTCACGATGATGAAGACCATCATCAGGTTCGCGGCGACGGGGTTCCTGGCGAACCAGGCAATCCAGCCGGTCATGACAGCCTTCGGGGCGGACTCAGAACATCGCGATCGGGTTGACGGGGCTCCCCGGTGCCGCGCGCCAGCGCAGCGGCAGCGCTTGGAACAGGAACTCCCAGCGACCTTCCTCGGCGCACGCCGCGGCCACCGGCTCGAGCAGCGCGTTGTCGAGCAACGCGACCCCGAAGTTGAACAGGACGCCGTGCACCGGCCACGGCAGGTCGCTGTTTGCGCGGGCGTCCATCAGGTCCCAGCAGAGCAGGGCGACAATCGTGGTGGCGGATGAACTCGGCGCAACTCGGATGCAGCCCCGGGCGCCCGCGGCTGCCGTCGTCGCCGCGCCATCCAGGCGGTCCAGCCGCTGTGGACCAGCAGCGCGTCACCGGCTTCGACGGAGACGCCCTGGGCGCTGGCGATCGCCTCGATCTCGTCCCCCGCACCGGCTCGTCAATGCTGCGTGCGGCTCGCCGCGGTGGCGCGGAACGTCGATCAGCACGCCCTTGGTGATGATCCCGCTGCTCCAGTGCGTGATGTCGCCGAACTGCGCGCCCTGGGTCGTGATCTCGACGTCCGGATCGTGCCCCTGCCACATCCCGTCGTCGTCCCAGAGGTGGCACAGCGCGTCGACGTGCGTGACGGTGGAGCCGTGATAGATGAAGCCGAGGTAGTCCATCACGTAGCCGCCGCCGGGTCCGAGAGCTCTTCTGGATGAAGTGCTGCGGCGGCTCGAAGACGCGACTCAGCGAGACGGTGCGTCCGGTGCGCACGAGCCCGGCCGCCGCGGCCCGCTTCTCGGGGGTGATGAGGTTGATGGCGCCGACCTGGTCGCCGTCGCCCCAGCGCCCCCAGTTGCGCCGGTCGCGGTACATGGCGGCGTAGTCGGCTTCGCCGCCGGACTGCACTGCCGCGGAAGGAGCCGTTGCCCGGT
The DNA here is from genome assembly GCA_965222905.1 of Vicinamibacterales bacterium. GTDB lineage: Bacteria > Acidobacteriota > Vicinamibacteria > Vicinamibacterales > UBA8438 > WTFV01. The sequence goes on from OZ244976.1 coordinate 4,597,466, forward strand.
TGGTCGCTGCCGCCGCCGCGGCTCTCCGGGCGCGGACCGCCTGCCGAGCCAGGAGCTCCGGAGGAGAGAACGTCTCGGGCGCGGCGCCTGCCGCTGACGTTGCCGGTTCACCCGCCACGGCCAAGGTTCGGCCGGGATGTGCGAAGGCGGCCCCGCCCATCGCGGCCGCGTGCATCAGAAATCGCCGTCGTGAAGAAGCCATCGTCCTTTCCTTCCCGCCGAATCGATCCCCAGTACGGCCATCAGCGCCGTGTCGAGACGCTGCAGCTCGGCCGGGCCGAGGCTTTCGACGTATCGGGTCAACCGCGCCTTCGGCAGGCTGACCAACTTGTCGCAATGTACGCTGCTGTCGTGTCTGAGTCCTTCATCCGGTCCGACGTCAACCTGGCGGGTGCCCCAAGCGTAGTGGAAAGTCGGTGGCGACTCCTGCCCGGCTGTGGTATCAGTCGGGTGTGTTCAACAAGGAGGAGAGGCCACCGATGAAGAAACCGTACAAGATCGTGTCTGGCGCGTCCACGCCGAACAGCCGGGAGCTGGCGGACTGGCTGGCGAAGGACGGACAACTGCTGATTCCGCTGGTCGAACTGCTGGAGAAGGGCGAGCGGGCCATCGACGAGGTGATCGACGTGATTGGGCCGGGCGACCATCGAGGCTGTCCTGCAGATGAGCGCCGTGCAGGTGGCGGGACCGAAGGAGTAGGGACGCCGCGACGCCGACCGGGAGCTGTACTGGCACGGCGTGCAGGCGGGGCGTGTGGCGTTGAAGGAACGGCAGTTGCAGGTCGACAAGCCGCGGCTGCGGAAGAAGCGGGCGCGCGCCGACGAGCCGGGCGAGGTGGAGATTCCGGCGTATACGGCGTTGCAGGCGGACCAGCGGCTGGCGGACCGGATGCTGGAGCTGGTGCTGCAGGGCGTGTCGACGCGCAAGTACGAGACGGTGGCGGCGATGGCCGACCAGGTGGGCGTGAGCAAGTCGGAGGTCTCGCGGGAGACCATCGAGGCGGGGACGCGCGTTCTGAAGGAGTTGGCCGAACGGGACCTGCGCGAGTTGGACGTGCTGGTGGTCTACCTCGACGGGATCGTGTTCGGGGACTACCACGTGCTGGCGGCGGTGGGCGTGGATGCCGATGGCCGCAAGCACGTGTTGGGGCTTTGCGGCGGCGCGTTGGAGAACGCGCAGGTAACCGTCGACCTTCTCGAAGCTCTCGCCGAAGCTGCTGGCGGTCCTGCGCGCCTAAGCTAGTGGAAAGTCGAACGGCCCCGGCACTGGCTCTTTCCCGGCGAGCGCCCCGAGACGCCGATCACGCGCGGCGCGGTCCAGCTTGCCTGCCGGCTCGCCTCCCAGCGTGCGCGCCTCGGCAAGCCCGTTTCGCCACATTCGCTCCGGAACGCTTCGACATAGTGCTACACCTTCTCAAGAAGGCCGGTTTCCAAGGGGATTCGTGCCTGGTTGGGATCTGTCCGGCGCAGTTGGCGGCCACCGCGGACGGCTTCGATTTCCGCTTGCACGGCGGGCAAGTCGAGATCCTGGCGGTTGATGATCCATGGCGTGGAGGCGACGACCTGTGTCGCGGGCAGTGTCTGCTGCCGGATCAGGCGTTTGACGACGGTGTGGCTGACACCCAGCCTCGCGGTCGCCTGCTCGATGGTGAGCCAGGTATCGTCGTTGCGATGGTTGGGGAGATGGTAATAGTGCCGAGTGTTCTGCACGCTGTGCACGCGCCACGTCTGGCCAGCTCCGGTCCGGTAGCCGAGTCGGTTCAAAATGGCGGCGATCGCGGCGTCGCGGCACACCTTGGACAACTCTCGAATCAGATCGATCGCGGTCCGATCCGTTCTCACGCGTCGGTGACCAGTCCGGTTACACGGCACGCGCAGTTGCGTATGCACGCCGCCCTGCCAGTGCAGATGGAGGACGTGTTCGCGGTGGGCCTCATCGGTATCGATGACGATCTCGTGAAGCACCGTGCGCAGGATCCGTTTCTTCAGGTCGGGCGAGGCGTGAGGATGGTGCCACAGCGCCGGGAGGTCGTTGCCGAGCTGTAGGACGTGCTGCCGTTGCTCGGAGGTCAAGACCGTCTGCGTGTCGGCGAGCGCGGCGAGGTCCGCTTCGAGCTGGCCGACCCGGGCGAGGGCATCGTTCCACCTGACTTCAAAGCTCGCCGGCGACCAAGCGGTTGTCCGGGTCGACAGTGTGGTACTGGCGCTCGGCACGCTGCGCCTGATAGCGCGCTTTCTCCAGGGCCAGCTCCAAGGCCCGGCGTTGCTCGGTGTGCGTGCGGGCCAGACTGGTCGACCGCGGCCAGCGAGGCCTTGATGCCCACCGGCTGGATCGCCTCGAGCACTTGGTCCGTCACGGCCTGTTCGATGGTCACGCCTCCGAGCGAGAGACAGGTGGTCGGACCCTGTCCGGTGCGACTCCCGGCACAGGCATAGCGCGGCACCCGGCCGCCCCCGGCCGCTGTAGGCGACGAACAACTTGCGCCCGCATCGTCCACAGCGCAACAGGCCGGCCAGCAGCGCGGGGCCTCGTTTGGCGGCGCCCGGCGTCGTGCCTCCCCGTCTGGCCACGTTCGCCTCCAGGATACGTTGATTCGCGAGATACTCGTCCCACGAAATGTACCCCGCATGGTTGTCGCGGATCAGGATGGTCCACTCCTCCGGGGGCTTCCGCCGGCGGGTCGAGGCCGTTCTGACACGCTGGTCCTCGACCACGGTCTTGGCGGCCGTCCTGCCATACGCCAGCGCACCCGCGTAGATCGGATTCTTGACGATCTGATAGAGGCGATGCCCGGTCGGCAGCTGCCAGATGATGTCGCTGCTGCCCGTGCCCGGCCGGACGTGCGGCAGCGGGATGCGCTGATCGTGATACCACAACGTCGTCTGCCGGACGGACCCGAACTCCCGGAACTTGCGGAACACACTCGCGATGGCCTCCTGTACCTGGCGGTCGGCAATCTTCTCAACCAGGTCCTCCTCGGTCCGCACGAAGCCTACCGGGAGCTCCCACAACGCATGACCGCGCTGGATCTTCTGCTCGAAGGCTTCGCGCGCACGCTGTCTGAGGAGGCCGAGCTCGAATTCTGCCATGCTACCTTTCAAACCCAGGAGTAGCCGGTCGTTCAGCCCGCGCGGGTATAGACCCCATCGCCGTCGAGGATCAGCGTGTCCGTCAGTGCGCACAAGTCGATCAGGTGATACCAGTCGCGGTTGTTGCGCGCGAGCCGCGACGCCTCCAAGGCGAACACCGCGCCCGGGGTGCACGACAAGAAAGTGAGGATTTGCCGTACGGGGGTATTGAGCGAGAGCTGATCGGCCGATTCCTTGGGTAGGGAGGACTCCGACCATGCCCGAGGCGCAGTTGACTGGACCGCTCGATCACGCGGCCGAAAAAGGGGGCTTCAAGGAGATGTTCGCAGCGTTGGAGGCGACAGTCGAGGCCGACGTCGACGCGTTCATCAGACGAGGAAGCGTGAATGCGCAGGACTTCGAGACCCTCTTGCAGACAGTTCACCGTCGAGCGCTCGCCACGGCGACGCGGGTCGTCCAGGCGGTTGGGGCGCAGCGTTCGTAGCCGCGATCACGGCTGAAGTCGATGCGCTCATCGGGCCGGGGAGGGCCGACGCGCAAGACTTCGAGGCCCTTGAGCAGGCACTCCGTCACCAAGCCCTCGGAATCGCCGCGCAGGCGATGGCGCAGCGATTCAACGCGGACGATTCCGACCATTCGGGTTCGACGATAGCGTGCGCCTGCGGACAGACGGGCGCGCTACGCCGGCCGCCGCCCCAAGACCTTCACGACCGTCCTGGGACCGCTGACACTCGAACGCGCCTACTACCACTGCGACACCTGCCGCGCAGGTATCTGCCCGCGCGACCGGGCGTTGGGCCTGCACGCCACGTCGCTGTCGCCCGGCGCGCTACGGATGGTAGGGCTGGCGGCGGCCGACTTCAGCTTCGCCGCGGCCAGCGACCTGTTGTGTGAACTGGCCGGGGTGCGCGTCGACCCCAAGCAGGTCGAGCGCGCCGCCCGAGCCCTGGGACGTGAGGTCGCCGCCGACGAACGCGATGGGGCCGAAACCGTCCCCAGCCCCGCGCCGACGATGTACCTGGGGCTGGACGGCACCGGCGTGCCGGTGCGCCCAACCGAGGTCGAAGGCCGCCGCGGCAAGCAGCCCGACGGTTCGGCCAAGACCCGCGAGGTCAAGCTGGCCACCGTGTGGACGGCCGAAGGGTGCGACAAGGCGGGCCGGCCCGTGCGCGACCGCGGGTCGGTCAGCTACAACGCCGCGGTCGAGAGCGCGGCCAGCCGCGACACCGACCCGATGCCATCCGCCTTCGCCCAACGTGGCACGTGCGCGAGCTGCCGGGGCCGCTACGCCTCGCGGACCTGGCGGGCTACGTCCGCTCGCTCGGCAGCGGGAGCACTTGGTGAGGCTCCTCGGTGCCTCTAATGGTCCACACGCGGCCGGCCACGTCCATCTCGTCCCACGCCGCCTGTCGCACCTCAGCGGATCGCCCGGCGGTCAGCACCAGAGACTCGAGCGCCAGCTTGACGGCGGGCTACCCGGAAGACGACGCTCGCACCGTCTCGATGGCCGCGGCCACGTCCTTGTGGGGCGGCGCCAGCCACCGCCGCCCGATGCCCCGGCGCAGCGACCGGCGGCCATACGAAGGAGGCGGTGCGCTGAGTCGGCGCCGGAGACGTGTCCTCAGCCGTCCGGGGGTCTCGCCATGCGGTAGCCGACGCCGCGCTGGTTGAAGATGTAGGCGGGGCTGGCCGCGCTGTCGCCGAGCTTGCGGCGGAGGTTGCGGACGAAGATGCGCACCAGGTTCGCGTCGGCATTGTCGCGCTTGGCCCAGACCCGGCGCAGCAGCGTGTCGAAGTCGACGACGCGTCCCGCGTCGAGCGAGAGCACGCGCAGCAGCTCGTACTCGGTGGCCGTCAGCTCGACCGCCTCCCCGCCGACCGTCACCCGGCGCTGTTCGTAGTCGATGGCGATCTCTCCGAGCACGAACGGCTCAGGGGCCTCGTGCCGTCTGAGCGCCGCCCGGACCCGCGCCACCAGTTCCGTCGCCGAGAAGGGCTTGACGATGTAGTCGGCTGCGCCCGACTCAAGCGCCTTGGCGACGGTCTCGTCGCGGCCGTAGCCGGAGATGAAGATGACCGGCAGGTCGGCGAGCTCCGGGACCTGCCGCATCAGCTCGATGCCGTCGATGTCGGGCAGCATCAGGTCGAGCAGCACCAGCCGCGGCCTCTCGGTCCGGATGATGCGCGGCAGATCCTTCGCCACGCCGGTCACCAGCGGGGCGTAGCCGGCCTTCGAGAGCGCGTCGCGCACGACGCGCAGCATCCGCGGGTCGTCGTCCACGACCAGGATGCGCGACGGCTCACCCGGCTCGGAGACCGGCCGCGGGCGGGCGGCGTGGCCGGGCCCCTCGGCGCCGGCCTCCCCGGCCGCCGGCAGCGTGAAAGTGAACGTCGTGCCGCGGCCCGCCCCGGCGCTCTCCGCCCGGATGCGGCCGCCGTGCGCCTCGACGAGCCCCTTGCAGATGGCGAGCCCGAGGCCGTGGCCCGCCGTCGCCCCCGCCCGGCCGCCGGCGTGCTTGTGAAACAGATGCGGCATCAACTCGGGCGCCACCCCCCGACCCTCGTCGGAGACCGAGATTGCGACATGCGCGTTCTCAAGCCCGGCCGCGACCCGGATCGGGGTCGACTCCGGCGCGTGCCGCGCGGCGTTGGCGAAGAGGTTGTTGAGCACCTGCGCGATGCGCCGGTGGTCGGCCATCACGGGGGGCATCCCCGTGGGCAGGTCGACGACGACGGCGTGCCGGCCGCCGCCGCTCACGAAGGTGCTTCGCGCCCGCTCCACCAGGGCGGCTACCTCCGAAGGCTCGGGCGCGACCGAGAGCGTGCCCGAGTCGATGCGCCCGGCGTCCAGCAGGTCGCCGATCAGCCCGCGCATGTGGCTCACCTGCTCGGCGATGATGCGGAAGAACTCGCGCATCTCGGCCCGGTCGAGCTCGGCCGCTTCCTCCAGCAGCGTGTCCGCCGAGCCCTTGATGGCAACCAGCGGCGCGCGCAGCTCGTGGCTCACCAGGCCCAGGAACTCGGTCCGCATCCGTTCGATCTCGTCGAGCGGAGCCAGATCCTGCATGGTCACCACCACCGAGCGGATAGCGTCGCCCTCGGTACGGATCGGCGTGACGTTGAGCAGCGTCCTGACGCTGCGCCGGTCGGGGGCCGAGATCTCGATCTCCTCGGCGCGTAACGTCTCGCCGGTGCTGAGGTGCTGCGTGATGGGGAACTCGCTCAAGGACACCTCGCGGCCGTCGGCGCGCCGGAAGGAAATCACCTCCAGGAGCTGCTCGAGAGGGCGGCCCGGCGTTCGCAGGCTCTCGACGATCCGCTTGGCCTCGCGATTGATCGATACCGTCCGGCCGCTCCTGGCGTCGAGGACCACGACCCCGACCGGCGAGGTCTCGACCAGGGCTTCGAGGTCGGCCCGCGCGCGCTGCTCGTTGCGGTGCGTGCGGGCGTTGGCGAGCGCGGTCGCGGCCTGGGAGGCGAACAGCATCAGCACCTCCTCGTCCTCGTCGGTGAACTCCTCGCCGTCGGCCTTCTCGGCGAGGAAGAAGTTGCCCACGTCCTCGCCGCGGTGGCGCATCGGCGTGCCCTGGAAGGTCCGGGAGAAGGTCCGGGCAGGCGCGATGCCGAGCGAGCGGACGTAGCCCGACAGGTCGGCGAGCCGCAACGGCCCCGGCAGCTCGCGCAGGTGCTCGAACAGGCGGCCGCTGTCGGGCCAAGTGAAGAGTTCCTGCTGTTCCTCGGGCGTGAAGCCCGAGAAGAAGAAGTCCGCGGGGTGCGCCCGCCTCGTCGACGGTGGCGATGACGCCGTAGCGGGCGCCGGTGAGCCCGCGGGCGCTCTCGACCACCTCGGGGAGCACGGTGTCGAGGTCGAGCGTCGCGCTGATGCGCAGGATGGCCGCGTTGAGGGTGGAGATGCGCTCGCGCAGCGTCTCGTTCTCCCGTCTCGCGTCGTGGGAATCCGTCAAGGCTCCTCCCTTCGCCAATGGGCAGGAATCACGGTTCGTCGCTGTGCCGGAGGCGCGATGCTCCGAGGCGGCCCATAACAGCCCGTGGCAAAAGTCGCGGATTCGGCCTGGCCCCGGCGCGGCCGAACCCCGTAGACTGCACGGCATGGCGATGGGCAAGAGACCGGTGGCGCGCCAAGCGTCGCCGCTGTGGGTGGAAACGGCGGACCTTCCGACGAGCGACGGTCATCCCTTCTTCGAGCGCCTGAATCGGGTCCTGGAGGACTGCGGGTTCGACGCGTTCGTGGAAGGGTTGTGCTCGGCCTTCTACGCGGCGCGGATGGGCCGGCCGAGTCTGCGTCCTGGGCGGTATTTCCGGATGCTGTTGATCGGCTACTTCGAGGGCCTGTCTTCGGAGCGGGGGATTGCGTGGCGGGTGGCCGATTCACTGAGCCTGCGGTCGTTCCTGGACCTGGAGTTGACCGAGTCGGCGCCGGATCACTCGACGTTGTCGCGGACGCGCCGGTTGATCGACGTGGAGACGCACGAGGCGGTCTTCACGTGGGTTCTGGAGCGCCTGTCTGAAGCGGGTCTGGTCGTCGGGAAGACGGTCGGCATCGATGCGACGACGCTGGAAGCGAACGCGGCGATGCGGAGCATCGAGCGTCGGGACACGGGCGAATCCTACGAGGCGTTCATTCGGCGGTTGGCGGAAGCGTCGGGTGTGGAGACGCCGACGCGGGCGGAGCTGGCTCGGTTCGACCGGTCTCGGAAGAACAAGAAGACGTCGAACAAGGAGTGGAAATCGCCGCAGGATCCTGACGCGAAGATCGCGAAGATGAAGGACGGTCGGACGCACTTGGCTCACAAGGCCGAGCACGGGGTCGACATGGACACGGGCGCCATCGTCTCGGTGACGGTGCAGGATGCATCGGACGGTGATACGGCCACGCTGCCGGAGACGCTGATCATCGCGGCCGAACAGGTTGAAGCGGTGCAGCCGGAGGGCGCGGGGGTCGAAGAGGTGGTGGCCGACAAGGGCTATCACAGCGACGAGACGCTGGTGGCGCTCGGCGAGGTAGGGGTTCGGAGTCACGTATCGGAGCCGGAGCGCGGCCGTCGCTGCTGGCAGGACAAGAAGACGGGCGAGACGCCGCCGGAGAAGCGTGCTGCGCAGAAAGCGTTGGTGCGCCAGGCAAACTGGCGGAGGATGGCCGGTGAAAGTCCGGCGGAAGGAAGGAGTAACCGACCACCTTCACCCCGAGTCATGCACCGGTCGCTGTGAGGCGGCAGGTGAAGCGTTGACAGGGGCGCGGACGGGCAGGGCTATTGAGCATCGAAAACATGCAGGTCTGGAGCGCCGAGACTATCAACGCGGTCGAAGGCCACACCGACATCGCCGGGACAGGTGAGGTGATGGAGGGCTCCACGGTGTCAAAGAACCCAGGCACGTCCGTACGTCCTTCGTTGGGACCTGGGAGGTCTTCATTCTGCCCCGGCAGTCGGACCGGGGCCGCAGAGGGAAGGAGGATTCCGTATCCGATGGTGCACGGAATGAAGAAGTCGGATGAGGCAGTAGTGTGCGCCAGGCAGCGCACTGGTCAGGAGGGTTGAAGTCCCTCCGGCCCCCGGATGAGGGGGGCCGTATCCAAAGGCGGGGGTAATGCCTCGCCGGCCGCAGGTGGCAGGTATGGAGATACCTAGACGGGCACGCAGGCGAAAGCTGGACACAGCCAAGGTGGACCTGGAGCCGCCACGACGGAACTGCGGAGGACAGGGCGCCCACCGTGAGGTGGGGTCCGAAGGGTTTGCGGAGCAGTACCGGGCCGTAGTCGAGGGGGCGACCCCATGACGAACCGGTCGGCCAAAGGTGGGGCAAGGTCGAGCCTGCACTACAGAGGCGAAGGCGATCTCATCCACCCACCGCACCAAGGTGTTTGCGGGCGGCACGGTATGGAAGACCAGTGCGTGACCCTGGGAGACCTCGGCGGGTCCGCGGGTGGCGCCGCGGCAACTGACCCTATAAGCGAGAGCGAAGTGGGAAGGGATGCTCGTCGAGGAGTCGGACGGCCGAATAGTACCTGAAGCGCGGTGAAAGCCGCGTGACCGTCAGGGGGCGGCAACCGAGTGGGTTGGGGAAGGCGGCCGGCGAAGACGGTCGGGACCGGACAGGACGGTGAGATGAGCAAGGGCGCTGAGGTGGACAGTTCCATGAGTGAAAGACCCCAACATCAGCGACCGAGGAGACTTGCCGACTGGCTGAACCCGACGGGCCGGAGGAGGGTCCACTCTTTGATTCCTCCATCGGTCCTCATCACGCGAAGACGTCTTCGTGAAAGCGGTATGCGGGAAAACCGCACGTACCGTTTGAGCGGCGGACGGAGGCCAGCGCCCGCGGGGCGCGCCTCCTCCGACCCGACACCGATGAAAGCGGCGAACAAGGGAGCGACAGCACCTGCGGAGCTGCTGGAGGGAAGGGCCTCAACCAAGGGGAATTCGCAAGACCAAAGCACGTACCGGACGCAGGGTCGGGAGAGCGTGTCACAGGCGGTCGAGCGGATACGGCAAGCTGCAACGAGAAAGCCGCAGGAGAAACTGACTGCGCTCTTGCACCACATCACGACGGCCGCGCTGCGGTGCGCCTTCTACGATTTACAGAAGACCGCATCGGCTGGCGTGGATGGTCTGGTGTGGAAGGAGTACGAGGACGGACTGGAAGAGCGGTTGCTCGACCTGCACGGACGCGTACACACGGGAGCGTATCGGGCGCTGCCGTCGCGGCGGGTTGAAATACCCAAACCGGACGGCGGGACACGACCGCTCGGCATTGCTGCCCTGGAGGACAAGATCGTCCAGAAGGCGGTAGTGGATGTAATCCTGACGCCGATTTACGAGCCGGAGTTTCTCGGGTTCAGCTACGGGTTCCGACCGGGGCGCGGGGCGCACGATGCGCTTGACGCCCTGGCTTTCGGGATTGCACGGCATAAGGTCAACTGGATAATCGATGCGGACATCCGGGCGTTCTTCGACCGGCTCTCACGAGACCACCTGTTGCGGTTTCTCGAGGACCGAATAGGGGACAAACGGGTACTCCGGCTGATTACCAAGTGGCTGAACGCCGGCGTCATGGAAGATGGTGAGTGGAAGGACGACCTGCAGGGAACGCCGCAAGGCGCGGTGGTTTCACCCATCCTCGCCAACGTTTACCTGCACTATGTCCTCGACCTCTGGTTCCAGAAGAAGTGGCGCGCCCGAAAGGCTACGGGGGACACTATCATCGTGCGTTACGCCGATGATTGTGCGCCACGAAGGCGCGGAAAGGAGGCCGAGATGGCCACCTAGCTGCAGCCATGCTGCATGAGGGATGAGGGCAGGCCCCTCGGAGCCGCCCGGCAGGGGGAGGCTTCAAACCGCCGTGCGCTGCTTCGGTCAAGAGCCGAGGTGGTAAGCGTCACGGAAACGGCGCGGCTTGACCGCGTCAGGTAGGGTACAGGGAGACGAAGTGTATGAACCACCGGCAACGTGTCGAAAGCGTAGGGACGGTGTCGAAACCGGGGCGAGTCGTTAACCCGGGACAAGTCCAGCGGGAGCCTGCAGCTTGGCTGGGCGGCACCCGGCATAAAGGTGGCGTGACCCTGCACCAGGCCCTTGTGTGGAACGTGGGAACCTGTCGCCTCGATGTGAAGGGAGAAATCCAAGGGGCCGACCCCCAAGGATGAGAAGCCCGATGCGAGGCACAGGGGCGGAGCGACCCGTACGAGCGATGAAGTCGGGGAAACTCGATGGAGCAAAGGGGTCGCGTCATCCTGCGTGTCCCGACGGTCAACCGCGCGCGCGGGAGGAGCCGTCGAGCCACGCGAAGCCGTTCAATATTTCCAAGTGGGTGGTTTGGGAGGCCTACACTCGGGTCAAGGCGAACCACGGAGCAGCTGGCGTCGATGCTGAGTCTGTCGAGATGTTCGAGCAGGACCTGAAGAACAATCTCTACAAGATTTGGAATCGGATGTCGTCGGGCACGTACTTCCCGCCTCCGGTCCGGTCGGTTGGGATACCGAAGAAGGACGGAAGCGAGCGCCGCTTGGGCATTCCCACTGTCGCCGACAGAATTGCCCAAACGGTGGTCAAGATGTACCTGGAACCGGAAGTGGAGCCACAGTTCCACCCCGATTCGTATGGGTATCGCCCGCGGAAGTCCGCGATTGACGCACTCAGGACAGCCCGGCAGCGATGCTGGCGTTATGATTGGGTGATCGATCTGGATATCCGCGGCTTCTTTGACAACCTGGACCACGCGCTCGTCATGCGTGCGGTCAGGAAGTACACCCGGTGCCAGTGGATTCTGCTCTATGTGCAGCGGTGGCTTACCGCTCCCATGCAGCAGGAAGACGGAACCCTGGTGCCGCGCACGATGGGAACGCCCCAAGGGGGCGTCGCGAGCCCGCTCCTGGCCAATATCTTCTTGCACCTCGCGTTCGACGACTGGATGCGGACCACGCACCCGGATGTTCCGTTCGAGAGGTACGCGGATGATATCGTCGCGCACTGTCGGACGGAGGCGCAGGCGCAGCAGGTCCTGTCGCACATCAAACGTCGTCTGGCGCAATGCCGGCTGGAGGTCCATCCGGAGAAGACGCACATCGTCTACTGCAAGGATGACGACCGGCTGGGGCAGTATCCCACGGAGCAGTTCACCTTCTTGGGGTACACGTTTCGCGCGCGTCGGTCGAAGAATCGGTGGGGTAAGTACTTCATCAACTTCGCGCCGGCGGTGAGCAATGCGGCAGCGACGCGGATGCGACAAGCGATGCGACGTCGGCACCTTCCTCGGCGCAGCGACAAGGCCATCGACGACCTGGCCCGCCTGTGGAATCCTGTCCTTCGAGGGTGGATTCAATACTACGGCCGTTTCTACAAATCGGCCCTGTATCCGGTCTTTCGCCACTTCAATGGCCTGTTGGTTCGATGGGCCATGCGGAAATACAAAAGGCTACGGCGACATCGCCGTCGAGCCAGTCACTGGCTCGGCGCCCTTGCTCGTCGCGAGCCCCGGCTGTTCGCCCACTGGCATCTGCTGGGGCTGACGCCGGCGGCTGGATGATGGGAGCTGTATGAGCGGAGACGTTCACGTACAGTTCTGCGAGCGCCCGGGGGTGCGATTCCCCCGGGCGACTCACCTCGTCGTTGGTTGCCAACGCAAGGCGGATGCGGAGCGGTTTCTCCTCGACCTCAGGGAGAGGATGAGCCAATTCGCGCTTGAGTTGCACCCTGACAAGACGCGCCTCATCGAGTTCGGACGCTTCGCGATGGCGAACCGCCGAGCGCGCGGGGAACGTCGGCCGGAGACCTTCGATTTCCTCGGCTTCACGCACTACTGCCGGAAGACGCGGAACGGCGGCTTTGGTTTGGGGCGCAAACCGATTGCGAAGCGGGTCACGCGAACCTTGAAACGGCTCAAGGAGCGACTCCGCATGCGGATGCACGAAGACGTCCACGAGACGGCGCAATGGTTGGGAAAGGTGGTCAACGGATGGCTGAACTACTACGCCGTGCCGACCAGTTCCCGGACCCTTGGCGGCTTCGTACGACGCCTTGAGTGGATTTGGCACAAGACCTTGCGCCGGCGGTCCCAGCGGACACGGACGACGATAGCCGATGTGGCACGCCTCACGGCGCTATATTGGCCCCTCGCGAGGGTTCGGCACCCTTGGCCTGACGCGCGGTTTGCCGTCAATCACCCAAGGTAGGAGCCGTATGCGTTAACGCGCACGTACGGATCTGAGCGGGGGGACCGGGGCAACCCGGTTCCCTACCGCCACTATGCGAACCGCCGGCGTGTGCGGGGGCGGCGGGGTCGTCGCCTGCAACGCCGCCGAGGCGAAGTGGTGGAGCGTACTTTCGCGCACATGTATGAGACGGGCGGTATGCGTCGGGTCTGGGTGCGCGGCCACGACAATGTCCGCAAGCGCGTGCTGATCCAGGCGGCCGCCTGCAACATCGGGCTGCTCCTGCGCCGGCAGACCGGCGTTGGTACGCCCCGGAGCCTGCAGGGGCGGGCTTTGTCGGCGATTTACGGTCTGATCGGGCGCTGGCGGGGCTGCTGGGAGCGCCTGAGGCGGGTGTGGGGGCTGAAACGGTCCATGCTTCATCTTGAGGCGGCGTGAGCTTGGAAAAGCCGCTGGCCAGCTCAAACCCCATGTTACACTTTCAGATCCGCACCCCCTCAACCGGTGTCAGGCTGTCGACAACCTTGTTCCACGGGCTGATAAGCGTCAGGTTTTAATGCAGCCGACATAAAATGGATCTCTTAGCACACACTCATTTTACGAAATTTTCCTAACATGTACCCCATGATGTACCAGTGCAGCCGGATGGTACTGCCGCCTGCGGCGCTACCGCTCGCCGCCGCGCCTGGAGCCCGGCGCCGTCCTCCGCGGTCCCGGCCGCGTGTCCGGCGCTCCCCGATGAGCGCTTCCGGGCGCCATGACGTTTCGCCGCACGGTCCCGATGAGCGCCGCGCTCGCCGTCGCCCTCACCCTGCTGCTCGTCGCGGAAAGAGCAGAGGCGCACTACGGTGCCGAGGTGACTTGGGTTGTCGGTGACGTTGTCGCCGGCGAGCGGCGACACCTACGGGCCCGGGCGCACGGTCAGTCGCGACTGGGAAATCGCGGTGGGTTCGAAGCTGGCGAGCGGTAATGCGGGTGCGCCGCGGTGGAACGGGAACCGTGCCGGCGGTCTGCGATGCGTCCCACGTCGAATACGGGTTGAAGTGCGGGTGCGGCGGCCGTCGCGGGGATCCGGTGGTGGTTCGGGACGGGCTCACGGTCGAGCGGGTGGCGCTCGCGGGCCAGGTCGTGGTCGCGCCGTGTTCAACGGGCCGCGGTGGGGGTCGTGACGTTGCGGCATCCGGGCGGTTCGGTCGAGACGCGTCGACGTCGTCGGGTTCTGCTCGCGCTGCTGCGCGGGCTCGGGTGGTCGCGGCCGGCGGCCGTGGTGCGGGCTCGCGAGCTGGCGGCGGCCTCGTTGATGGAAGCAGCGGCGGAGGTGCGCCGCGGCCGGGGTGACGGGAGGGTGCGGGCGCTGGTGGCGCGAGCGTTGCGGCGGCCGGTTCTCGTGCGGGATCTGGACATGGCACCGTGAAGCGTCTTAATCGGTGGTTCGGGGTGGGCCTTTTAACTGCGGCTCTGCTCGTCTCTGGCCTGCCCGCGGTATGAATTTCAGACGTTCGGGCTGGAGGATGCGTACGTGCTGAGAGTCGACAGATAGACGGGGGATCATCAGCACATGTTGGATCGTTGGTCGCGGGCCGGAGACGATGACCCGTTGGGGGATCCGGCCGGCCCGCTTTCGACCTGGAGGTGGCGCGGGTGCTGGTGACGTTGCGTTACAAATCGGGTCACGTCGAACAGGTGCGCGACGTGGACATGTTGCACGACGGGCGGATGGGTCTGACGATTCTGCACCGGAGCGGGGCGGCGCACGTGCGGCGCCGCGACGTGGCGTTCATCGAGATCACGATGAGTCCGAAGGCGAACAAGTCGGCGGAGCTGGTCGAGGAATCGCCGTACCTGCAGCAGCCGCTCATCCGGGGCATCCGGGGAGGAAAGGACCATGACTGACGACTGGAGTCCGGCGCAACGAGGTCGGCCGGCAGTTGACGCTGGCGGCAGAGGCAGCGTCGGTGACCGGGGAGGCGTGGTCTCGGACGCTGGCGGCGACGATACCTACGGGTTGGGCGAGACGATCCGCATGCTGCTGACCTTCAGCGAGACGGTGGAGGTGACGGGCGCGCCGCGGATGTTAGATCGACATGGACCCGGCGGATTGGGGCGAGAAGCGGGCGGTCTACGAGGGCGGCGGCGGCACGGCGGCGCTGATCTTCCTGTCGTTGTACATCTTCCATGTCGTAATGGGCTCCGCGAGTTCTCCAAGTTCTGTCAGAATCGCCAACTTGTCGCCCGCCCTCACGGGAACCTGCCACCACGGCTTCACAACGCCGCGCGGATGCCTGATGAACACGCTCTTCTGCGCACTTGCTCGATGTGGCGGCGTCTTGGCATCGAGACGCCAAGCGGCGTAATCGGTGGCGCGAATCAAGATCACTCGGCCATCTCGACCCCACTCTTCCCCAGCCGCAAAATAGATTGCGACGTTGATGTCCGTCGTAAAGTCAATCGTCTTCGTTTACCGGGTGATTCGTCAATAGACACGGGCATGGAAAGGGCCTGGAACGTCGAAGTTCGAGCGACGCCGAGGTTTCCTTTGGCGGGCGTTGCGTCTTGCGCGGGAGGCCGCGGTGGCTGCACTGTTACCCACGCCGCAGCCGGAAGCCGAGGACGGGGTACGTGCGTCGGCTGCCCGGGCACGAAGGTCCGCCGGGTCTAGCAGTCAATCACAGTTGACACAGGCAAGGGGTTCCGTGTAGAACGTGCTTCGTGCGGATTGGTCTGCGGATATTGCAGCCGGAGACGGTGGAATGGCTGCGCGGGGCGTTGGAGCGTGGGGAGCAGTCGCGGGCTTCTCTGGGGCGTGAGCTGTGCGCGCGTGACGGGTGGCGCAACGCGCGGGGGGCGTTGTGCGCGGCGTCGGCTCGCAAGGCACTGCCGCGTCTGGCGGCGGCGTTGGGGTTGTCTCTGCCGCCGGCGCAGCCGGGTCCGTTGCGTCGTGGTTGCGGTCCGGCGGCGTGCGCGTCGGGGTTGCCGCTGACGGCATTCAGCGGCAGCCTGGCGGCGTTGGGCGCAGTCGGTGTGCGGGTGGCGGACACGGCAGCGGAGCGCCGGCTGTGTGGTCGTCTTCTGGAGGCGTGCCACCCGCTGGGTCGGTCGCGCGCGCCGGGCTGCCGTCTGACGTATCTGTTGGAGGCGGAGTCTGGCGTGTTGGGGGTTCTGAGCTTCGTGTCGGCGCCGTTGCGGTTGGGTCCTCGCGACGCGCACCTGGGTTGGGACGACCGCACGCGGGGGTTGCACATCGGGCAGGTTGTTTCCAACGACCGCTTTCTGCTGTTGCCTTCGGTTCGGGTACCGCACTTGGCGTCGCACGTGTTGGGGCGTGCGGTGGGTCGTCTGGCGTCGGACTGGTCGTCGCGGCACGGGGTTCGGCCGGTGTTGGTGGAGACGTGCGTGGAGGCGTCGCGTCCGGCGACCAGCTACCGTGCGGCGGGTTGGGAGTGCGTGGGCCGGACGGCGGGTCGGCCGCCGGGGTCTGCGGCGCCGGTCGCGCCGAAGGGGGTGTGGCTGCGGGGTCTGGAATCGGGTTGGGCGGAGACGTTGCGGCGGCCGGCGGTTCGGGCGCCGGGGTCGTATCCGGCGCTCGGGGCCGAAGACGCGTCGTGTTGGGCGCGGCGCGAGTTCGGGCGTTCGGACTTGGCCGACGGGCGCTTGCGGTCGCGTCTGGAGCGGTTGGGCGGGGCCTGGGAGCGGCATCCGGGCGCGCCGCTGCCGGCGGTCTTTCCGGGCAGCGCCGAGCAACAGGCGGCGTATCGTTTCCTGCACAATAAGAAGGTGCATGGCGACGACATCCTGCAACCGCACCGCGAGGCGCTGGTGGAACGCTGCCGGCAGGAATCGGCGGTGCTGCTGGTGCAGGATACGACGACGCTGAACTACACCGGGTTGAAGGAGAGCACGCAGGGGTTGGGTCCGCTTCAGGAACGTACGAGCAGCGCGCGGGGTCTGTTCGTGCATGCGGCGGTGGCGTTCAGCGAGGGTCGGCGGGCGTTGGGGGTGAGCGGCCTGGAGACGTGGGCGCGGCCGGAAGCCGAACCCGAGACCGAGCGGGAGAAGGAGAGCCGGCGCTGGTTCCGGGGGTTCGACCAGGGCCGGGCATTGGGGCGGGCCTGCCCGCACACGCGGGTGGTGGTGGTCGGGGACCGCGAGAGCGACATCTACGCCCTGCTGAAGTGGCAGGCCGAGCACGCGGCCGAGGCGGGTCTGGTGGTGCGGGCGAACGCGAGCCGGCGACGGCGGGTGCAGGTGTGGGACCCGCACCTGCGGGCGACGATGCTGCGCACGCTGGGGTCGCAGCCGGACTTCGAGACGCCGGTGCGGACCGGCCGGGCGGTGCGGATCGGCGCGCAGGGCGGAAAGCGGGCGCGGCGGAAGCGGACGGCGGTGACCGAGTTGTGCATCGGGCAGGTGGCACTGCAGCCGCCGAAGGAGCGGCCGGATGACGGTCCGGTGACCGCGTGGGTGGTGCGCGTGCTGGAGACCGACCCGCCGGCGGGACAAGCGCCGCTGGAGTGGCTGTTGGTGTCGAGCGAGGGGGGACCGACGGCCGAATGGGCCGAACGCATCGTGGGCTGGTATGAGGCCCGCTGGGGCATCGAGGAGTACTTCCGGGTGCTCAAGAGCGGAACGCGGATCGAGGACCGGCGGCTGCAGGAGGCCGACGCGCTGGTCAAGTGCCTAGTGGTCCGTCACTTCATAATCTTCGGATAGACGGACTTGAGTTTGCAGCGCGCATCGTCGACCTTCATCTGCCAGTCGACACCGCGTTGCGTGCCGTTGACGTCGGTGGACCATGCCGACACTTCGTCGTGCAGCGTCCCGACGTCGCCGATGCGACGGCGGCGCACGCATTGGCGCGTCATCGAGCTCAGTTCGTTCTCCGCGATGTTCAGCCAGCTCCCGTGTTTCGGCGTGTGGCAGAACTCGATGCGACGAACCAATTCCCGTGCCCGGGTCGGCTCGAACACTTCGTAGAAGGCGCCCGGCGTGTGCGTGTTGAGGTGGTCGCTCACCAAGGCGATCTTCGGGCAGTCGGCGTAGCGCCCCTCCAACAGCGCGGCGACCTCCAGCGCCCAGTCCGCCTTCGTACGCCGGGCCCGGGCCGTCGCCTGACGCCAACCCGCCAGCGGCTCGCAGAACAGGAAGACCGCGGCCGTACCGGCCCGTTCGTATTCGTAGTCGACGCGGCGCGGCCGCTGCGGCGTGGCGGCCAGCGGCGGGCGCACTTCCTTGACCAGTTGCACCGGCTGCTCGTCCATGCACACGACGGGACAATCCGGGTCGTAAGGTTTCTGATACAGATCCAGGACCTGTTCCATGTGCGCCACGAACTCGGCATCGGCCTGCGGCGGGATCACCCAATACTGGATTTTCCGCTGCGTCAGCTCGTTTTTTTTAGCGTCCGCCGGATGGTTTCGCGGCTGATCGACTCGACGATCGCCAACTCGACGACCCGCCGCGCCAGCAGGCGCAACGACCAGTTGGCATAGCCCTTCGGCGGCGGCCCCAGACGCAGCGCGATGATGTGAGCCTCCTGTTCGCCGTCGAGCAGTTTGGGGACCGGGGGCGACTCCCGCCGTTTGCGTTCCAGCGCCCGCTCGAACCCTTCCAGCACGCAGCGTTGACGGATGTTCTCCACCGTCTTGGTGCGGCAAGAAAAAGCGTCGGCGATCCGCTCGTCGGTCCACGCCGGTCCGTCGGCATCGGCCTTCAAGAGAATCTGCGCGCGGCGCACTTTCTCGCTGCTCCCGTTGAGCTTGCGGACCGTCTCTCGACAGACCTCGCGTTCTTGGGCTGTGAGTCGAACGATGTACCTCTTTTGCGGCATGGAAGCTCTCTCGGTTCGAGACGAGCTCCCCGATAGTCCTAATGTTTATTGATGCCACAGCACTAGCCTTCGACGCTATCACGGCCTGGCGGGTGTGCAGCCTGGACCGCTACGCCCGGGACGCGCCCGACACGCCGGCCGACGAGGTGCTGACCGACGACGAGCGGCAGGTGATCGGTACCGTGGTGCGGGCCGAACGGCTGCTGCCGCCGGCCGAGCGGGGAAAGCCGTTTCCGCCCGACATTCGCAGTTGGGTGGTGCTGCTGGCGCGCATGGCCGGCTGGCACCCCTCGAAGCGAAGTCCGCTGCCAGGCAACCAGGTCATGTGGCGGGCATGCGTGCAGTTGCGGACCATGGCGCGCCTCATGCAAGCCGCGCGCGCACCCTGAAACCGTCGCCCGGCCGTGCTGAGCCCGAATGCCGGAACCGCTCCTGTGTCAACTGTGACCCGTTGCTAGTTCCGCCGGGTCCCGCCGGGCGAGGACCTGTGATACAGTCGCCACGGTGTTTCAGTTGACCGGCGTCATTGCCGCGCCGCCCTGCAAGGTACGTGCGAACCACACCCGGAACGTCCATTCACGCGCCGCTGTCGGCTGAGCGGATCGACGCGGCCAGAGATCGTTACGGCCACGCCGTCGATCAGTACCTGGACCATCTGCGCCTGGGCGATCCGCTCGCCGACGCGCTCGTCGAGTGCTTCGAGCAACTGCCGGACGGACGAGGAGACGTGCTGCTGGCCGCGGCGATCGAACAGGGCATCGATGCGGTCGATGCCCCGCCGCCGCCGCTGGTCGCCCTGTTCGAGCACCTGGACCACGTGCCGTTCTGGGTCGACTGGGACCGCATGCGTTTCGCGAGCGAGAAGATCATTCGCAACGGGTTGCTGACCTCGGTCTCGTTCGCCACCTGCGCCCTGCCGTACTGTTACCTCGCGACCTTCAACAAGCCGCTCTCGTTCAGTGCGAAGCTGACCGAATCCACGGCGCACCGCTACGCCAGCACGGCGCGTTTCGTCGTGGAGTGCTTCATGCCGGACAGTCTGCAGCGGCGTGCCGACGGCTTCAGGTTCGCGGTGCTCGTCCGCTACCTGCACGCCCGGGCGAGACGCATGATGCTGAGGTCCGGCGACTGGGTTCCGCATTCGTACGAGATCCCGATCAACCAGTCGCACATGGCCATGGGCATCGTCTTCTTCTCGTTCTACATGCTCAAGGGGCTGGGACGGTTGGGCCTGCGTTTCTCGCGCGCGGAGGTGGAGAGCGTCCTGCTGACCTGGCGTTACGTGAGTCACCTGTCCGGCATCGATCCCGAACTGGTCTATACGTCGGAAGAAGAGGCCCAGCGGCTCGTGGACGTGGCGTTCAGCCTGGAGTTCGACCCGGACGCAACATCGAAACGCCTGTACCGGTCGATGATCGAAGCCGGCCCGACGTTCATGAAGATCGAGAACGAGCATCTGGGACGACTGTTCGTCAACGTGCTCTATCCGCTGTCGCGCCACCTGCTCGGCGACGATCTGGCCGACCGCCTGGGCGCGCCGCGCCGGAAACGGCGGTTGCTGGTCTACGGCGTCCTCTCCCTGATCTGGATCTCGGCGCGGTTCGAGTGGTTGCTGCCCCAGGTCGTCCGGGATTCCCTGGGCGTGAAGTTCTGGCTGGAATCGAGCGACTACGATCTGTTCACGGAGGATCAACCGCCCTCGATCCTGTCGTAGGAAAGCACCGACGCGCATGGCGATTTCGTTCCGGCTCAACGGCCGGCCGGTGACGCTGGACGTGGTCGCGGACACGCCGCTGTTGTGGGTGATTCGCGAGCACTTCGGCCTCACCGGCACGAAGTTCGGCTGCGGCCGATCGTTCTGTGGGGCGTGCACCGTACACGTTGACGGTCGCGCCGTCCGCTCCTGCGTCATGCGCGCCGGCGCGGTGGTCGGACGGGAAGTGCGCACCATCGAATCGCTGGGTGACGACCGCGGCCCTCACCCGCTCCAGCAGGCGTGGATCGCCGAGAACGTCCCCCAGTGCGGCTATTGCCAATCCGGACAACTGATGTCGGCGGCGGCCCTGCTGGTCCGCAACCCCGAACCGACCGCCGACGACATCGACCGCGCCATGAGCGGCAATCTCTGCCGGTGCGGCACCTATCAGCGCATCCGGCGCGCCATCCAGCGCGCGGCGGCGGAAATCCGGAAGGAGCGCGCGTGACCCGGCCGCCCGGACGCAGCCGCCGCAAGCAGGATCGCACGTGGACCCGCCGCCGGTTCCTGGCGGTGGCAGCCACCGCGGCGGGCGCGCTGGTGGTAGGCGTCGTGCTCTCTCCGGTCGTGGGCCGGCGCCGCCGGGAGGCGGCGATCCGGGAGATCGCAGAGACGACCGGCGCATTTCGGCCGAACGCCTGGATCACCGTTCATCCGGACGACCGCATCGGTTTCACGCTCGACCGGGTCGAAATGGGCCAGGGGACGATGACCTCCCACCCGATGCTGATCGCGGAGGAGCTGGAGGTCGATCCTGCCGCCATCGAGGTCGAGTTCGCGGTCGCCGACCACCGGTACGTGCATCCGGAGCTCGGCATTCAGGTCACCTGCTGCAGTTCGAGCGTCCGGACGTCGTGGGAGCGGTTGCGGCGCGCCGGCGCGGCGACCCGCGAGATGCTGCGCGCGGCGGCCGCCGGGGCGTGGGATGCGCCGCTCGACGACTGCATCGCGGATCGGGGAGTGATCGTCAATCGCCGGACCGGAGAGCAGCGGAGCTACGGCTCGCTGGCGCGGTTGGCCGCCCAGCAGCCGCTCCCCGATCCGCCGCTCAAGGCCGCCTCCGACTTCAAGGTGCTCGGCAGATCCCTTCGCCGCGCCGACGCCGCGGCGAAGGTCGACGGCTCGGCCGCTTTCGGCATCGACGTCCACCTTCCCGGCCTGGCGACCGCCGTCGTCATCCGCCCCCCGGTTCTCGGGGCGAGGTTGAAAGGGTTCGACGCGCGCGAGGCGGTGGCCCGACCCGGCGTCCGCGCGGTTGTCGACGTTCCCGAGGGTGTCGCGCTCGTGGCCGACACCTGGTGGCAGGCGCGCGCAGCGGTGGAGGCGGTTACGGTCGAGTGGGACGGTGGGCGGCGCGATCTCGACTCGCACACCCTGGCCGGCGAGCTCCGGCGGCTTACGGCGGCTCCCGGCAGCGCGGTGCGCGACGACGGCGACGCCGAGGGGGTGCTCGCCTCCGGCCTGCGGACGATCGAGGCGGCCTACGAACTACCCCATCTGTCGCACGCGCCGATGGAGCCGCAGAACTGCACGGCGCACGTCGAAGGAGACCGCTGTGAAATCTGGGCGCCCACACAGTCGCCCGGCGTGGCCCGCGACGTCGTCGCCAGGACGCTCGACATCCCGCTCGACAACGTCGTCGTCCACACGACCTTCATCGGCGGGAGTTTCGGGCGCCGGCTGGCCGCGGACTTCGTGCTCGAGGCGGCGCACGTGTCGGAACGGGTCGGCCTGCCGGTCAAGGTGATCTGGTCGCGCGAAGACGACCAGCGCCACAGCCTCCTCCGGCCGCACGTGCGGCACCACTTCCACGCCGCGGTGAACGAGCACGGCGTCCCGGTGGCGTGGCGGCAGCGGATCGCCGCGCCGACGATCGTCGGCGCTATTCTGCCGGAGTCGCTGCCGGCGATGACGCCGGACGCCGTCCCGCGGGTCGTCGACCGCTGGCTGAGCCGCGCGGCCGGCGGCGTGTTCAATGCTGCGTGGGCGGCCGATCACACGTCATCCGAAGGGGCCGACGACACGCTGTACGCCGTCCGGAACCTCCGTGTGGAAGTAGCGCTGCACGACTGCGGCGTGCCGGTCGGCTCTTGGCGGTCGGTGGGCCATTCGCATACCGCGTTCGCAATAGAGAGCTTCGTGGACGAGCTGGCCGCGGCGGCTGGCGCGGACCCGTATCTGTTTCGCCGGGAGCTGCTGCCCAACGCTCCTCGACAGCGGGCGGTCCTCGACGCCGCGGCCGAGCGGGCCGGCTGGAGCGCCCCGCTCCCCGAGAGCGTGGCGGCGCGCGGCATCGCGCAGCATTTCTCGTTCGAGACCTGTGTCGCGCAGGTGGCGGAAATCTCCGTGGAGAACGACCGTATCCGGGTGCGGCGGGTGATCTGCGCCGTCGATTGCGGCCGCGTCGTCAATCCGGACCTCGTGCGCGCCCAGATGGAGGGCGGCATCGTCTTCGGCCTGAGCGCGGCGCTCAAGCAGCGCATCTCGTACCGGGACGGCCGCGTCGAGCAGGACAACTTCCACACCTATCCACTGCTGCGGATGAACGAGATGCCGGAGGTCGACGTCGTCATCGTCGAGAGCGACGCCGAGCCGACCGGGGTCGGGGAGCCGGCCGTGCCGGTAATCGCTCCCGCCGTGGCGAACGCCCTCGCCGCCGCGACCGGCCACCGTATCCGCACGCTTCCGCTCGAAACCGAATATTCCCGCGTCGCGTCGGCGACGCGGGACGCCCGGCCGGACCTGCAACGGATGGAGTGAGGCCGGTCCACATCCAGGGAGGCTTGCTTGTCGATCGAGGATGCCCGGTCCGGACTCGCCCGCTACCCGCTGCTCCAGGCGTTGATCGACCGCCGCTCGCGCCGCTTCGGCAGGGGCATGAAGATCGGGCCGGGACCGCTGGCCTTCAGCAGCCGGCGCAAGGGCGTGCCACTTACCGAGGAAGAAGAGGCGCTGCTGGCTTTCGCCGCTTGCGGCGTCACCGGGCCCGCCCTGGTCGACCTGGACTACGGGCCGGGGCAGGGCGGCACGATCCTGGCTGGTCTCCAGGGGCGAACCATCGCCAGCGCGGACGCGATCCACACCGTTTCGGTCATCGTGTCCAACGCCGAGGCGACGTACCTGCTGAAACGACCGCGGGATTTCGCACCGGAGGCGATCCCGGATCTGGTCTCCCTGGCCCGCGGCGGACGCTTCACGGAGCTCTTCCGCCGCAGCCGGATCAGAATCGCGGACGGCCGTGTCGAAGCTCCGCTGCGCCTGCCCTACAACCTCTCGGTCAACCACTGGTCGCTGTACGATCCGGCGAGCACCTATTTCCTGCCGATCAACGAGCTCACGTTCCTCCACATCAACGGGGTGCTCACGATCCTGGACGAGCCCAACCGGTGCTTCATCGTCGACGAACGCGCCGGCTTCCGCCCGGCCGGACTGCGGCGCTTCGCCAGGAGCCGCGGGGGGCGACTGCACGACGACCCCGCCGACGAACGGATCGTCACGGTGCAGCAGCTCGATACGCTGGTGACGGAGCTCGCCACGATCGAGCAGGGTATGGTGCTGCAGAATCTGGGGCTGATGACGCAGGCCATGGGGTTGGGGGGGTTCCCGCACTATGCCGCGCATCCCTGGGGCTGGCTAGAAGCCCTCGGTTTCAGGACGCGCAGCATGCCGGCGAGCCGCTACCTGGGAATGGGCCGTTTGCTCTCGACGGTGGTGAGGATGCTGGGCAAGGACGTCCCGTCCACGATCGGCCTCGGGCTCGAGCGCGACGGCGAGTCGCTGCTCACGGCCTACTGCCCGCCCTACTTCCCGACGATGGAGGCCGCGGTGCGCGCCGTCGTCGACTTCAAGTTCGGCAGGGACGGCGTCTATCGCGCAGGGACGCGCCACACCTGGTGGCGCGATCCGAACGCGGTGGCCGCGGCGGTGGAGCCGCACAGCGCCGACGCGATAGGGGCGACGATCGCCTATTGCAGCTACATCTACGACCGTTATGGACGGTTCCCGGCCTACCAGCAACCGTTCCGGACCGTGCTCGGCTTCCAGGCCGGCCACGTGGACCCCGATTTCTACGAGCGCCACTATCGTCCCGAAGCGCTGACCGACACCCAGCGCCGACACATGCAGGACTGGCATGGAGCCGATTGAGCGCAAATGGCCGGGGGAGATGTCGGCCTGCCGCATCCTGTCGGGCGTACGAGTCAGGTCCAGCGGAAGGGTTGACCAGGGAGGCAGAGGGCTAAGATCATGCGGAGTATGGATTGGCAGATCGTCATCGACGTCTCGACGGCGCTCCTGCGCCGCCTATGCCGCGTCACGTGTCGGGGCGACTTCGCCGGTCGGCAGGGCGGGGTAGATTTTCGGTAGTGGGCGAACAGATGACGAGATTCGGTCCTCGTGGGCCGCAGGGGCCGCCAGAGACCGCGATGCGCGTCGATTTGTCGCCGTTGTGAGCCTCATATCCCGCCTTCTACGCCGCCATCAGTGGCCGCAGGCGCTTGACGTTCAACGCCACACTAGTGTGCTGTCCCGGAAATACGCATCGCAATGCGCGCCACCTTGTCGAGGATCGACTGCGCTGTGGCGACCCAGACGAACGGCGTGGCAGAGGTATTGTAGCTGTCGATGAACGCCTGGATCTTGCGCACCAGATCCGCGACGCTGCGGAACGAACCCCGCTTGATCGCCCGCTGGCTGAGCAACCCGAACCACCGCTCCACCTGGTTCAACCAGGACGCCGAGGTGGGCGTGAAGTGCAGATGGAAGCGGGGTCGCGCCGCCAGCCACCGCTTGACCTTGGCGTGCTTGTGCGTCGCGTAGTTGTCCAGTACCAGGTGGATGTCCAACTCCGCCGGCACCTCCCGGTCGATCAGGCGCAGGAACGACAGGAACTCTTCGTGGCGGTGCCGCTTCCGGCACTGCCCGAACACCTTTCCAGTGGCGATGTCCAGGGCGGCGAACAGCGTCGTCGTGCCGTGCCGGACGTAGTCGTGGGTGTAGCCTTCGGCGTAGCCGAGGCCCATCGGCAGCGTCGGCTGCGTGCGATTGAGCGCCTGAATCTGCGACTTCTCGTCCACGCACAGGACCATCGCGTGGTCGGGCGGGTTGAGGTACAACCCGACGATGTCGCGCACTTTCTCGATGAAGAACGGATCGCTGGACAGCTTGAAGGTCTTCGCCAGATGCGGCTTGACCCCGAAGAGGGCGAGCCAGCGCTGTACCGTGCTCTTGGCAATGCCTTCAGCTCGCCCCAAGGTGCGTGTACTCCAATGCGTGGCGGCATCGGGCTTCTCCTGCAGGGCACGGTTGATCACCGCCGCCACTTTGTCGTCGTCATAGGTCCGAGGACGACCGGGGCGGAGTTCGTCGTGCAGGCCCTCGATGCCGGCCGCTCGAAAGCGCCGTCGCCACTTGCCGACGGTTTGTGGTGTGACGCCGAAGCGCCGCGCGACGGCAGAGTTGGCCAAGCCTTCAGCACTGGCGAGGACCATCCGGGCTCGCTGGACCAGGGCGTAGGGCAGGGTGGCCGACCGGGCAATGCCGTTGAGCTGATCCTGCTGCTCGTCGGTGAGCGTGAGTGGTACCAGGGGGCGTCCGCGTGGCATGGCAGTCTCCCTTGCTTGAAGCCTGCCACTTACGATACTCATTTCCGGGACGCTACACTAGGGCGCAACGAGCCCCACCACCAGACCACCTACGGCGCCGTATCCGCCCACGATGCCGCACGCCGCCAGGTTTTCGTTGAAGGTGTGCTCGTCGTCATCGGACACCAGCCGGAGCACGAGCGTCCCGAACAGGCACCCAATGACGGCTCCAATCCACAGGCTCTTCTGCCACCTGGCCCCAGCGGCATCACCCTCCTCGTCCTCATCTGCCTGCTCGACCGGCTCAGCCAGTTGATAAACATCAACGGTCCTGGGAAGGGGTTGACCATTGAGCGTCAAGGTCGATGGCGTTATAAATAACACTAAAAGGGCTGCCAGTAGTGCTTCCATGATTCCTAGTCCTCCTCGTGCCGAATCTACCACGGCTGTCAACACGGCGTGATAGCCTGTGCTGTGAGCTTGAAGGCTACGATGGGCACGCGGCGGGGCTCGGAACCGGCGATCCTCGGCTCTCGGGCAGCAAGGATCGGCCAACGGAGGTGAGTGGGTGACTCGTAAAGACTGGTGGCTGTGGCTGTGTTTCCTGGTGGCTGCGCTGCTGCTGCACGCGATGATCCCGGCCTGCATGCCAAGGTGCGAGTTCATGACGTTCCGGCCGACGAATGCGGATGTCCTGCGGAGCGACCGCTGGACCGGGGACTACGAGCACTCGTGGATCATCGACCGCGGAGTACGGGGCGGCATGGCGGACCCGCTCCCGATTCCGCTCCCGCTTCCGGGATAAATCGCTTGAAAGGCAGATGATGACTCCAACCACCGTCGGTGCGGTCGTACTGGCGCTCACTCTGCACGGTGCTCCGCTCCTCCGCACGGTCGATGTCTACCGGCTGGCGACACCGGTTGTCGAGCTAGAGCCGGAACCGGAGCCGAAACCGACGCAGGGTGCCCGCGTGCGCCTCGGTGTGCTACTCGGTGCCTTCTCCGGCTGTGCCCTCGGCATGGGGCTCGTGATGACGACGGGTGAGTCCCCGTCGGCCGGCCGGACGGTGCATGCATGCGCCCTCGTCGGAGGGATCGCAGCTATGGGTGCGGTAATCGGTGCAACAACCGCGAGTCCGTGATGAATGACCATGACGCATGCTATCCTGCGGCGGTTGTGGCCCGGCGACCCATCCTCCTGATGCGGTCTGCACGGGCTTGAGGAGGCGACATGCGAAGGTGGATCGCAATCCCGCTCGTCCTGAGTTCTGCCATTGCCCTCGTGCTGGCGGGGATCGTCCTGGGAGACCGGAGATCCGCTGTGTCCCAGTCCACGGAGGATCCCGATCTCGGAACACTCATTTATGCCACCGCCCAACTCAGCTCCTGGGCGGACTGGCTCGCCAGCAGCCCCACTGAGGAAATTCTCTCGTTCTGCAAGCAACGTCCCTCGGCTGCACAGGCAATAGCTGACTGTCTACGGGGCAGTTCAGTTCTCATTCGGGAAGTCAACGAGTCGATCGACGCGGTGTTGCTCGAAAGGGAGTACAACCCCGACGTGATTCTCCGCCTGAGCAACATGGACTGTATTCCGCCTCCAGGGATACGAAACCTGGAAGCTCTGAACGAGTGCCTGTCTAGCGTCGCGAGGTAGCTATTGACGCCGGCCGCCAGCGCCAGCTAAAGTCGATTCTTTGGAAGCGGCTGACAAGTGGTCATATTAATAACAATCCGCCAGCCTTGACACCCACACTTACATGAAGGAGAAAAGCATGGACGTCGTTCTGGTGCTGGTTTGCCTGCGAGTCAGAAAGATCAGCCTGCGAGTCAGGGGAAGATAACCTAATGCCTACTGCACTGGTCACGCCGAATCATGTCACGATCCTCATGGATCTCCAGATGCAGACCGATTTATCGCCAGACAGCCGCCAGACGTATTGCTCACGACATGAACGATGACGGAGTGGCCCTGTCGATTTCAAAACCACACACTACCCAATCTTCACCAAGATTCAATATCTGTTCCGGTACTGACCGGCCAACGTGGGGACCCGTGAGCGCGCCGGGCGGCGACGGCCTCCGCGAATCGAGGAACGTACCTGGACATCATGGCTGAACTTTCCACTCCACGAGAATCTCGCGGACTATAGGTGCGCACCATGCCCGACGCCCCGACGCCCTCCAGGAACCCCCTCGTTGCATCCGAAGACTGGTGGGCCGTCTGGCTCGCCGGGCTCGTCATGGCCGGCGTGGTCGCCGGCGCCATCGGCGCCGTGCCCGGCGTCGGACGCTGGACGGCGCTGCCGACCGAGGCGTTCGCGGGCCGCGCGGCGGGACTCACCGGGCTCGGTATCGTCATGGCCGCCCTCTCCGCGCTCGCCGTGCGGATCATGGGCCACTCCGCCCGGCGCCAGGCCGTCGCGTTCGTTCCCCTCTTCGTGCTGGCCGTCGCCGCCTACACCCTGGCCAACCAGGCGGGCGTGCGCGCCGCCGGTTTCGGCTACGCCTTCTGGGCCCTGATCATCGGCCTGATCATCGCGAACACCGGCGGAACTCCTGACTGGCTCAGACCGGCCCTGCGGAGCGAGCTCTACATCAAGACGGGCCTCGTGCTGCTGGGGGCGGAGGTGCTGTTCGGCAACATCCTGCGCCTCGGCGCGCCGGGGCTGTTCGTCGCCTGGCTGGTGACGCCGGTCGTCATCATCTTCATGTACCAGTTCGGCGTTCGGTTCCTGCGGATCCGCAGCCGGTCGCTGGTGATGGTCATCGCCGCAGCCACCTCCGTTTGCGGTGTCTCGGCCGCCATCGCCGTCGCCGCCGCGGCCCGCGCCCGCAAGCAGGAGCTGACGCTGGCCGTCGGCATGTCGCTCATCTTCACCGTGGCGATGATGATCGTGATGCCGCTCGGCATCCGCTGGGCCGGCATGGATCCGGTGGTCGGGGCCGCCTGGATCGGGGGCACCATCGACGCCACCGGGGCCGTCGTGGCGGCCGGCGCCATACTCGGCGAGCAGGCGGAACAGATCGCCGCCGTCGTGAAGATGATCCAGAACATCCTGATCGGCGTCGTGGCGTTTCTCGTGGCGGTGTTCTGGGTGACGCGGGTCGAGGCGACGGGCGAACGCAAACCGGCGGCGACGGAGATCTGGCACCGCCTGCCGAAGTTCATCATCGGCTTCGTCGCCGCGTCGCTCCTCTTCTCGTTCGTGCTGACCCCGTCTCTCGGAGAGGCACGCGTGGCGGAGGCGCTCGACCTGACGTCCGACGTGCGGGGCTGGCTGTTCTGCCTCGCGTTCGTCAGCATCGGCCTGGAATCGAGCCTGCGCGACCTCGCCCGCCACACCTCGGGCGGGAAACCCATTCAGCTCTACCTCACCGGGCAGGCGTTCAACGTCGTGCTCACCCTGGCCGCCGCCTACCTGGCCTTCGGCGGCATCCTGTTCGACCGGGTGGAAACCCAGGAAGCGAGCGCGCGCGACGCTGTCCGGCCCGCCAGCGTGATCGAGCACAACCTCGCCACCGAACGCGACGCGACGCCGCTGTTCTACACGGAGGTCGAGGGCTGGCGCGACTACCAGATTCCGCGGCCCAAGACGCCCTAGTCGACCACCGACGTGATGCTCGCCGGCAACCGGAAGACCTCCAGGATGGTCGCGCACTACTCCGCCGGGGCGACCGCGAGGACCCAATTGCACATGGGATATCATATGGAAGTTCCCGGCAACCGCCCCCGAAAGACCAAGCCCAGGCGTCCCCATCCCCACAAGGCGCTCTCGGCCGCCTTCTGCCGCAGCGTCCCCCAGCCGGGCAGATACTGCGATGGGAACGGACTCTACCTGCACGTCGAACCGTCCGGCACCCGCCACTGGGTGCAGCGACTCGTCATCCACGGCAAGGGCTGCGCGCTCGGCCTCGGAAGCTTCGCCCTCGTGCCACTGGCCGAGGCCCGCGAACGCGCCCTCGCCAACCGCCGGGTCGCCCGCTCGGGGGGCGACCCGCGCCCAGCCTCCCGCCGCGTCCCCGGCATCCCGACCTTCGACGAGGCGGTCGCCACCGTGCTCGCTATCCACGGCGCCACGTGGAAAGCCGGCGGCCGCAACGCCAACAGGCTGGCAGGCGACGCTGCGCGAGTACGCCTGCCCGCGCCTCGGCCGAAAGGGCGTCGACCGGATCACAACGGCCGACGTGATGGCCGTGCTGCTGCCCATCTGGACCCGCAAGCACGCCACGGCGCAGAAGGTGCGCCAGCGCATCGGCACGGTGATGAAGTGGGCCATCGCCCAAGGCTACCGGAACGACAATCCGGCGGGCGACGCGCTGACGGCGGCGCTGCCGAAGCGGTCGGCGCCGGTGCGGCACCAACGCGCGCTTCCGCATGGCGAGGTCGCCGGGGCGGTGGCGACGGTGCGCGCGTCGGCGGCGTGGGCCGGGCTGAAGCTGGTCTTCGAGTTCGTGGTGCTGACGGCGGCGCGCTCGGCCGAGGCGCGGCTGGCCAGTTGGGACGAGATCGACCTGGACGCTCGAGAGTGGACGGTGCCCGCGGCGCGCACCAAGGCGGGGCGGGAGCACCGGGTGCCGCTGTGCAGCCGGGCGGTCGAGATCCTCGACGACGCGCGCCGGCTCGGCGTCGACTCGACCGCTGTCATGGCGTCCGGGCTGGTGTTTCCGAGCCAGCGCGGCAAAGCGATCGCCGACGCCCGGCTGTCGGGCGTGTTGCAGCAGCTGGGCATCGGCGCTGTGCCGCACGGATTCCGGTCCAGCTTCCGGGACTGGGCCTCGGAACGCACAGACCACCCCCGGGAGGTGATCGAGGCGGCGCTGGCGCACATGGTGCGGAACCGGACCGAGGCGGCCTACGCGCGCTCCGACCTGTTCGAACGTCGGCGCTTGCTGATGGACGACTGGGCAGCCTATGTCGGTCGCCAGCGCGAGTGTGATGCATCGGATTCGTGAAGCGTTCCCGGGCCCAGGTCAACGGGACGCGCCGCGGTCACGCGAGTCGAACGCGATCAGATGCGGCCGGCCGCCGGCAGTGCCCGCGCGCGAGCCGTGACGCCTGGTCGCTGACGACGGTACCGCCGCACCGACCGCGCGGGCAGGCTGATGGAAGCGGTCCCCCCATAGAGCATTTCGCGTCCCGTGGTGGGTCAGTAATTCGCAAAGCCGAGGAGGCATCACGGTGTCGGACCGGCGCCGAAACCTGCCAGCTAACCGTCAGGTTTCCCGACCGGCTTCAGGGGACGGCTGGGCGGGTCGGCGGGCGCGAGCGCCGCCGGCTGTACGCGGTCAGGTTCCCGCGCATCGGTTCTCCGCCGCCTCGGTCTCGACCGCACCCCCGAAACCTGCCAGTTACCCGCGCGCCAGGGCGGTCCTCACGCATCGAGGAGATCGCGGATCGGAAGAAAGCCGCACGCCGCCCTGACTTGGTCGTCTTCGTCACCGACCAGCCTCCGTTGCCGTCTGCATTTCCGAGAGTGATACATGTAGCGGTCAATCCGGAACGAGCGCCGCTACGGGCCAGAGCGCCTACGCCGACAACCACATGGCCGCCAACAGGGCTGCGGTGTCTCCGTCCGCCTGCGGCTGGTCACCGGCGTACCGCACGCTGGCCGGCCGGCCCGGCTCCGAAGTGTCGCCGGCGTGGTGGCCCACCCGGCGCGCAGTCTCCCTGAGACATGTCCTATAGAAAAGCAGGCCGATTGCTCTTTCGATCCGCCGTTCGCTCGTCGAGCGCAACGGCGCCGTCACCCGGTGCGCTCACCTGGGCTTCTGGTGTCGAGAGCGGAGACCGACATCGGCGACCGGTACGCCTTCTCAGCCTGCCTCGACCGACACGCCGCGCGGCGCACCGCGCCCGACCGGGACACCCTCCATTGGCCTGCCGGCCCCGCGCACCTCCCGGAGTCGGCGCGCGGACGAACGTACCCCGGGAGAGAGAACGACACGGGCGACAATGACATAGATCGGAACGGCGGCCAGGGAAAGGACGCGGGCGGGCATACCAACGCCTCGGCGTGCTGCTCCCGGCCCGCGACGCCGCGTCCCTGACGCCGGCCTCCGCCACGCACCGGCCCTGCCGGGCCATCACCCCGCACACGCTCGACGCCTGAAGCGGCTGAACGCGCCGCTGCGGCCCACCGGCCGGGGTCGCCGCTACGCCA
Organism: Vicinamibacterales bacterium; assembly: GCA_965222905.1. Classification (GTDB taxonomy): domain Bacteria; phylum Acidobacteriota; class Vicinamibacteria; order Vicinamibacterales; family UBA8438; genus WTFV01. The sequence goes on from OZ244976.1 coordinate 4,629,548, forward strand.
GCCGGCCCCGTCGGGCTCATCCCCGGAGGACACGATGACACTGATCAACATGCTCCGTCCCCCGCACCGGCAATGGCTGCGGCGACTGCGCAAGCGCCTCGCCAACCGCGAGCACATGCGCCGCGCCCGCGAGGCGCGCAAGCTGTGCTGCGTCGGTGTCGACCTGCCCCTCGATGCCGGCACCTGCGGGCGGATGGTGCACGCCGAGTCGCAGCGCTGCATCCACTGCACGAAGCGCCGCTGGTGGCTGATCAAGCACGCCCTGAACGGCGCCGAGGTCGCCGTCACCGCCATCCTCGAAAACGACACCCTGCAGCGCGCGAGCGAGGACGACACGCTCGACAACCTTCCCGCCGTCGTCCCGACCCTCGACGACCTCTCCGACCTCGGCGACCCCTGTCTCCGCGAGGTTCCGGCGGCTGCGCGAGCGGGTCTCCTCGACGTCCGGCTGGAACTGTTCCTCGGCTGTTGGGTAGGCTTGGTCTGTGACCGTGCGGGCTGCCGGTGTCAAGGCCGTCAGCCAACCGGACGGGAAACCGTGGAACCTGTCCGGTCGGCTCCTACGGTTCCAACGCAGCCGGCCTGTCGGACATGGTGGGGAAATCTGTTGGAGTGGAGGACTGCTCGGCGGGCGACTGCGGCCGCCGTGTGTTGCGCGGCAGTGCCTGGGCCGACGGTGCGGAGTACCAGCGTTCCGGCGCGCGCAGGCCGAGCCGCGCAGGCTCACGGACCTCCTGGTCCGGTTCTCTCCACGACCGGCCGGACACCTTCGTTCCTCGGAGAGAGAGAGTAGGCATGGATGGCTAGAGTTCGCAGAGTGGCGTCTTCGGGGGCCTTCGTCCGAGGTGCGCTGGTTGCCGCACTCCTCCTGGCCGCCGGATGTGGCGGAGACGGCAGTCCGACTGCGCCGTCGGCAACCGGGACAAGCATCTCGGTGACGTAGCCGGTCGGAAGCACGATCTTCATCGGCAATCAAGTCCAGTTCGAAGCGGGCGCATTCCCGATTTCCCGGAGCAGTGCAGTGTGTAGGCAAAGATGGACTGTGAGGCTGGGGGAGGTTGAGCCGGTCTTCGGACAGACGGGGAGGGTGGTACTGGACATTACGGCTCGGACTGCCCATGATGGTGCGTTGAAATGGACAAGACCATCGACACCCCGAGCCGCGAGATCGATCTTGGCAACATTCCCGTCCACCTGCGCACTGCCCTCCGGCGGGCGCTGGAGTTTGAGGCGCGTGCTCCAGCGCCCAGGTCGGCAGAGGAAGTGGAGCAGTGCGAAGAGCAGCTGCGGGCCATCGCGGACGAGTTCTTCGGCGCCCTCCTCACCCCCGTGCTGCAACGCGCGGTGTGCTCCGCCGCGGTTGGCGACGCGGCGAGCGCCCTCGTGCGCCACCTGCCCCGGCGGATGCGGAGCGACGGCCTGGAGACCGTCAACGTTCGCACCTCCCGGGGCACGACGGTGCCGGTCACGACGCCGTACTACCGCGAGAAACACGCCCGTCGGGCGAAGCGGAGGCCGGGACTCTACCCCGCCTTGGTGGTGCTGGGCATCTACGACCGGTGCACGCCGAAGCTGGCCTCGGATGCAAGCCGCGCGGTCGCCATGCACAGCTCGCTGGCCGAAGCGCAGGCGCAGCTCCGCTCCGAGGGCATCGCCCTGGATATCAAGACCCTCCGCTCGACCGCCTATCGCTACGCTGCGCGGGCCCGAGCGGCCCAGCAGAGCGCGGCGTGCGGCCTGCTGGACCGCGTGACCGGCAAGCGGGTGGTCGTCTCCCTCGACGGGGGCCGCGTCCGCGTGAGGCGCAAGAAGCGTGGCCCCAAGACGAAGAAGGGGCGCAACCGATTCCATACCGACTGGAAGGAACCGAAGCTCCTCATCCTGTACGTCGTCGGCGACGACGGGCGACCGTCTCAGACGTGGGCCCCGATCATCGACGGCACGCTCCGGGGACCGGAGGCGGTCTTCGCCCTGCTGTTGTCGTACGCGCGGCAGATCGGCCTCAACGCCGCTGACAAGGTGCTCTTCATCGCCGACGGCGCGCCCTGGATCTGGCGACGCATCCAGCGCCTCATCGCCGCGCTCGGGCTCTCGCCGACACAGGTGCTGGGGCTGATCGACTTCTATCATGCCGCCAAGCAACTCTCGGACGCGGTCAAGCTGCGCCGCTGGAGCGCGACGCAACGCACCCGCTGGCTCAACCGCACGCGGGGGCTGCTCAAGCGAGCACGCGTGGACGAGGTGATCACGGCCCTGCGGGAGCTGTGCCGCGGGCGCACGGCCCGCAAGATCCGCACGCACCTCAACTACTTCCTGAAGAACCGTCATCGTTTCGCCTACACCACAATGGTCGGGCTCGGGCTTCCGCGGGGCAGCGGGGCCGTCGAAAGCGCCATCCGTCGCGTCATCAATCTCCGCATCAAGGGCGCATCCATCTATTGGCTACCGGAGAGCGTCGACGCGATTCTTCTCCTGCGGTCTTTCTATAAGTCCGGCAGATGGAACTGTTTGCAGCGGATGGCCATGACGCCGGTGGGTGTGAGCGCGTGACCGGGAAATCGGGAATGCGCCCGTTCGAAGCTACGGTGACGTTGGGCGACGGCACCGAGCAGCCCACCGCCGACGCCACCTGGAGTTCCGACGCTCCGGCCGTGGCGACGGTGTCGTCGGCGGGCTTGGTGACGGCGGTCGCAGCGGGTGAGGCGACGATTTCGGCCGAGACGAACCCGGGCGATCGCGGCTCGGTACGAATACGCGTGTATCCGGAGTTCCGGGGGAGCTGGACTGGGTGGTGGCGCGCGGCCGATTGCACGGCGTCGGGCTCGCCGCTATTTACGCAGTTGTGCGCCCTGTTGAAGGCGAGCCCGGACCTTGTGGGTTCTCCGCTGATGGCCGCCCTCACGCAGGACGGTGCTCTGGTGGATGGCACCGTGGACCTCGGGGAGCTGGCGGTGGGTAACGCTCCGCGCGCCGAGCCGTTGGAGGTCGAGTCGGGAGAGGTCTCCATCGACGGCACACTTCGATTGACATTCAGCGCGGTGATGATCAGCGAAGCGGGGCTGGAGCTGCACGCCGAGGTGCTCTCCTGGGAGACCCGAGCCGATACTCCCGGCCGGATGACCGGGCAGTTCGAAGTGGAGCTCTCGCTGCAAGGGGATTCCGGGTCGCTTGTTCTTGAGGGATCGCTGCAGGAAGTCACGCGGTCTGCGAGTGTGGCCGCCGGCCGCAGCGAAGCCCTCAACCTGGTCCTCGGTTACGCGTTCGTTCCGCGTATCCGGGACCGGATCGCCGGCCTCAACCTGCTGGCCGCATCATCATCTACTGGAACACGCTGAAGCTCGACGAGGCCGTCTTCGCCAAGCGGAGGGCGCCGGTTCGCACCTCCGCGAGGCCGGCCTTGAACTGGTCCGAGGTGACGTGGTCGCCCTGTTCGACACCGTCGCGGATCGCCTTGGCGATGACTTCGGCCTCGCGGGCGACGCCGCCAGCGGCGAGCTGCTGGGCGACGGCGAGCGTGTCGAGTATACGGTCAGAGTAGCACGCGCCGTCGCGGCTCGGCGCCTGCGCCTACACGGACGCGCTGCGGCGGCTCGACGCCGCAGCGCTGGCGACCTACCTTGCGGAGCTGCACGACGCCGGCCGAGCGTCCTCGAGCGCCTCGATGGCGGTCGCCGCGGCGTGCTTCCGCGCGAAGCTCGCAGGTCAGCCGACCCCGGCCGGCGAACGCACGGCCCGGGTGCTGGCCGGCTACCGACGGACTGCCGAGACAGGGGAGTCCGCCACCGGAAGTTCAACAACGAACGGGACAACCCCTCGACCGGACCCCACGTCCAAGATAGTAGGCGAGCGTCCGTCAGAGTCCAACAGCTTGTGCGGGAAGGGGGGGAGGAGCGGCAGTCGGCGGCAGTCAGACATCCGGCACCGCCGCCCACGCCAAGCAGCGCGCCAATTCTCCGGACCACAAGGCCACCGCCACGCCCTCATCGCCGAGCGCCGTCAGGCTCTCCAGCGCGAGCGCGTCAGCAATCCACGGGCGCCGCGGTTCCTCGGTCGCCACGGCCATCGACCGCCAGACCTCGGATGCGCCCGGATCGCTCCAGCCGATTCCGATGGTCATCAACTCCGCCCCCGCGACGGATTCCAGCCGCACGGCGAGCGCGCCTTCGCTTGCCGCGACGGGACGGAGCAGATAGTCCGGATTCCCTGGCACGGCTACCGCCACGCCCGTGGCGAGCGCCGGCAGCACGTCTTCTCGTATCCGTTCGAGCGTGTCGGTGTCGATTTGGGAACGCGCCGCCGCGCGCGAGGCGCCCTCGGGCAGCGTGACGTGCTCGATGGTGCGCTTGCGGAAGCGGTCCTCGAACACGCTCATGGCGTCGCCACCTTCGTCACGGCGGAGCGGAGGCGCGCAGCGGCTCTCCGAGCGTCGGTTGGGTTCGCGCGCCGCGCCGCGCCGGGGCGGCCCGGCCGCATCAAGAGTTCCCCCGCGGCGTCGTTCTCGCGCAAGTCGCGCGTAAGTGGTCCGAACTCGCGGGTCTCGCGCGCTTCCCACGGGGGTTCCTCGCCGGGGCGCAGGACCGGGTCCGAGAGGAAAGCGCTCGGCGGCGTTACGGCCCACGCGAGGTCGCTGGCGAGTAGTGACACCCATCGGCTGATCCGATCCGCCTCGCGAGCGTTCAGCAACGCTACGCCGGCTGCATCGAGCGCGTCGACCACCCACGGGCGCCGCGGCTCGTCCATGTTCCGGCGAGCGCACGCGGCCCAGACCAGACTCGCGCCGTGGTCCCGCCAGCCGATGCCGATTCGCGCCACGACGAGACCGGCGCCGTGGCGCCGGCGCAACTCGAACAGGCACCCGCCCGGGGCGGTGATGCTACCGCCGAGCCGGTAGCGCGGCCGGGCGGGCAGGACCACGTTTCCGCGAGCCAACTTCGGCAAGACCATCTCGCGGATCGCCGCGATGCCGTCCGGTCCCAGGGCGCACGGCTCGATGTCGCGCACCCTGCCCTCGGGCAGCGTTGCATGCAGGAACCTCGTGGTGGTGTATGTTGTCGTGGGCGGCGCGAGCGTGCCGGCGTTCGCGGCCTGGCGAATGGTCGCTTCTCGCACCCTGCGTCCTCCGCCTGCGCTCACGTTGCTGATCTTCGGCTGGTTCGTCCCTATCCAATAGGGTCCAGAGTACCCTCGGAGATGGCGCCGGTTGGGAGGGGTTGGCCGCCGGCCGCGGATCGCCGGCTAGGGCTGCCCGTACCCCACAACTTTTTCGCTGAACTTCATGAAGCCACTTCGCTACCGTGGCCGGCGTGGAGGTTCAGAATCAGGTCGGGCGCAGCCTGCGGGGTAACCTCGCCCGACTGCGCGACGTGCTGGACGGGGCGGTCTCACAGGGCATTGGCAGCCTCGGGCAGGTCGCCGATCGCGTTTGTGAAGCGTTCGATTTCCACGATGGGCGTGGCCGCTGGCAGCGTGCGAGCTGGGCACGGAGAAGACGCCCGACGGGCACTCGGTGTCGCGCCGTCTGTTCGACCAGGTGCGCAACGCGCCCCCCGGCGGCGCCTGCGCAGTCGAGTGAAGGCCCGCAACAGGCCCGCAAGGACAGCCGGGCGGCGCGCTTCGCCGACGTGACACTGCGCTACCGGCAGGTGGCGCTGCCCTGCCCCGGGGCCGCGGCGGTCGAGCTGTGGGTCGTCCATGCGCGCGAGGAACATCCGCCGCCCACGGCCGAGCCGCTGGAGTGGTTCGTGCTGACCACGCTGCCCGTGACCAGCACCGGCTGCGCGAAGCTGCCGCCGATTCATCATGTCCGTTTGGGTCTCTCCGCACTGGGACGGCGACCCGGCCGCGACGGGTGAAGTGTTGGCGCGAACCGCCGCTGATGACACGGGACGAAGTTGAAATCGTCCCTTCGGCCTGATGGCGGGAACCGCTACGGCCGATACCCTGTGTTGATGCCACTGTTCGCCGTACAGCGGGCCGAAGGCGACGCGTCGCTCGTCATCGAGGCAGCGGTCGTCGTGGCGGCCGACGGCTGGTGGGTATTCCGCAACGCCGACGAACGGCCGGTGGCGACGCTGCCCACGGCGGCAGTGTGCGCCATCGACGGGCTTGCGGCCGGCGATGCGCGGGGGCGCGCCTGGGCGCACGCTGGCAACAACGCCGGCCGGGCGAACCGGCTCTACGCCAAAGTCTCCTGACCCAAGGTTCCCGAACCTGCCTTCGCCGGCAGGCCGCTCCGAAGAGGTCTGTCGTCGAACCGATATCGGCCGACAACACGAACAGGGCAACGGGAAGCCGGCTCTGAACCCGTAGCCGAGTCCGTCCATCATGGCCCAGCCTCCAGATCCGCCACCAGAGTCAGCCGCCGCACGGCCCGGTCGACCAGCGCCCGCACCCGGCCATCCCTGCCCTGCCGCACCTCGACTCCAGCGGCTTCGAGCGCGCTGGCCGCCAAGTCGCGCACCCGCTCGGCCGCTACGTCGCGGTTCCAGCCTGCCCCCTGCAACGCCCGCACGTAACACCGACGCCGACGCCGAACGTCCGTCGCCAGTCCCGGATGCTTCATCGTGGATACCTGCGGTCAGCCCCGGCAGCATGCGCCGCCCGAGCTGCATCGGCCCGAAACTTCGGCTACCGGCTCGACTTCGTCGCGAGACACATGAACCGGTCCTCGGCCACGCCAGCGCGCGCCGTCGATCCGGACCGTAACCACTTGGCGCGTGTCGTTGGCGGACGCCACCACCCCGGTCTGGCCCTCCAGCGCCGACGGCCAGACCATCCGCACCCGACCGCCGACGTACACGCGAAAACCGCCGGGTACCAGCGACCGCTGCTCCGGCTCAAGGCCCGGCAACGCCGATTGACACGAGGGACAGTGGCCGGTCGCGCGGGACGTGGCGAAGCACCGACCGATTACCGTGCGCATGCGACCGCCGACAGCGTAGCATGTTCGGTCAGTGGTCCCGGTCCTGGACTGCCGGCTGGACACCATACCGGCAGAACGAACAGCTACCGGGGGGAGAGTCGGTCAGGACCGCGATTTCTCCTCTCAGCAACGAGTCCGGAGCCGTCCCGATGGCGCTGTTCGCGGTGAAGCGGCAGGGACACGACACCATGCTCGTGTCGAGGCGGCGACCGCCGAGGCGGCCGACGGTTGGCTGGTGTTTCGGAGCGCCGACGGCCAGCGGCTGGCATCCCTGCGTGTCGAAGAGGTGCTGGGTCTTGAGACCGTCACCCCTGGGGGGCGGGACCGCATCCCGAACCGTTAGTGGCGGTGCGGCACTTGGCGTTCGGTTCTGCCGGTTCGGAGGAGCACGACGGCACCTCCATCCTCCTGCGGCATTCCTGCGAACCAGTCGGCAAGCTCCCCGGTGGTTCAACCGTCAACTCCTCTGTTCTCAGGCTCCGGCCGAACCGATACCTCTCGATGATGACTCTCTTCGCCGTGGAGCGGCCCGAGCAGGACGGCGGCCCACTGGTCATCGAGGCGGCGGTCGTTGTGGCGGCCGACGGCTGGTGGGTGTTCCGCAACGATGACGGGCGCACGCTGAAAACGCTGCCCATAGCAGCCGTGCGAGGCATCGAAACCGTTCAGTCCCGAAGACCCTGGCCCGGCCGCATCAACGCCCACAGACCTTCAGGCTTGGTCCCAGTAGCCTCCGGTCTCCACCCCGTGCATGACCCGGCCGGCGAGGGTTGTCCTACCATCGGCACGCGCCGGGGCCTCGAACTGGAACAGCATCCGACCGAAGCATCTGAGCGCCACTCGTAGCCTTCGATGACGCGGTCGACGCCCCGCGGCCCGGCGTCTGCACAATCGGGGCCGCTCACGCGGCCGAAACGCGGCGTCGCGGATTCGCACCAGCGCGTCCCGTCCGCAGTGGCCCGTCGATGCGCACGACGCGTTTGACGCCGCAGTGGCTGCCGCGTACGGTTGGTCCGCAGACGTCTCCGACGACGAGGTTCTCCGCGAGTTGCTGGCGCTGAACGGCGGCGGGCGATGAGCAAGTTGCGCCATCAGTCCGTTCTCCTCTTCGCACTCAACCCTCAGCTCCCCGGACCCGTCATACCAAACCTCGAAACATCGTCATCGCGATCGTCCAGCCCGACGCGGCTCACCAGGTTGGCCGCGGCCGGCGGGCGATGTGGCGCGCGCGATCGTCGTGATGATCGAGCGGCGGCGGAAGGCGTGATGGAGCCATTGCCCGCAGGCGCGATCCCCGGACCCGTCAGTCTCGATCTTTCGAAGTCCTCTCCTCGCCGACGAGCGCGTCAAAGTACTCGAAGTCGTTCACCAACGCCTGGGCCAGCGCATACAGCCGCGTCAGAGCCTCCTTCGCGAACCGAATCTCAATCCGGCCCGGCTCGACGAGCACGCCCGCCGGCAGGCCCGACAGCCGCGCCTGCAGCGCTTCGGCCGGGACCGGCACCCGGATCCCGGTCAGACGCGCCTTGCGCAGCTCGGTCAGCAGACGCGCACGCCGCTGCTCCTCCGCGCGGAAGACGCCCCGCTTCCGGTACGTCCGCAGCTGCCGCAGCAACTCGACGCGCGGCAGCGTCAGCGCGTAGCCGGTCAGCTCCGCGCCGAACAGCCTCATCAGCGTCGCCGCCCGGGCTCGCGAGACACCGAACAACCGCTCGAGGTCGCGGCGCGTCAGCAACTCACGCTCCAGCTCCTCGAGCTGCCCGATGGCGTCCGGAATCGCGAGCAGCCAGCGCGGCTTGGCTGGCATCCGGAAGGTTCCTGTAGCCTGTAACCCTCGGCACAGCAGAGGGTTGGGATAAATCCCGACGAGACGCCGAACGCGCGGCGGGACAGCGGCGAGTCGAGACCACGCATCGACGAGGACCCGACGCCTGGCGCGTGCGCACGCGCTTCCGGCGGCGGCCAGGGAAAGGACGCGGGCGGGCATACCAACGCCTCGGCGTGCTGCTCCCGGCCCGCGACGCCGCGTCCCTGACGCCGGCCTCCGCCACGCACCGGCTCTGGCCGGCGGGGACCGAGGCCCCGCCGAAGCAGCATGGTCCGCCTGCCTCGGCATCCCGACCAACGACACCGACCTGATGGTCCGCGCGATGTGTACGAGCGCGACCACGGCGGGATCGTCGTGCCCACGCGCGTCGAACGGCGCAAGGCGCAGGCGGCCCGCCGGGACCTTGAGCGCCGCTGCCGCAAGGGCGGGCAAGCCGCGCGGGCAGGCCCGCCCGACCGCCGCGCGGCTGCACCCGCGGCCGCCGGCGAAGCCGGCCCGGAAGAGACCGCCATCACCACATCTGGCCGTCGGTAACGCCGCGGTCGTACGCGTCGCGCGGGTCCAGGTCCGCGATCTCGGCCGGCGCCCCGAACAGCGTCACGACGACACCCCGGCCGGCTCGCCGTTCACACGCCGCGGGGCACGCGGGCGCTTCGGGAGCGGTTCGAGTACCTCGGCGAGCTCACGCGAAGCCCGCGCCGCCGCCGCAAGCGGATCGCAACCTGACTCGATGAGCGCGGCCGCCCGGCAGTGGCGTCGACGTGCAGCATCGGCCAGACGACCTTCGACCTCTATCGCGTACTGGATACCCCGCTGAACGGCCGAGTCGAAGAGGTCCGGATCCGTCATGCCGATCCACGCCCGGATCGCATCGCACACGAACTGAGACCTGCGACCGGGAGGGATCGCCTTCATCGCCTCTTCCAAGGCAGCGTCCGTAACTGAAATGTTCATCAGCATGCATTGGACTAGTGTCCCGTCTCGCAAGTTCGATGCAGAATTCCTCGCCGTTCAGGCCCCGCGAAAACGCAATCGATCCGGGCAAGGTGTAGACCAAATTATGTTACGAGTCTCCGGGACGGCACACTAGCCCAAGTTTAACAGGTCCCACTCGCAACCGAGCGCTTCGTCTACTCGCCGCAATTGTGCTTTTGGCGCTCGCTGGACCGTGGGGTCATTGACCCGTACTTCCTGTACTGCTGGATGAGGGGGCCGGAGTTCTTCGGGCAGTTCAGGGGCGTTGCCGGACAAACGGACATGGCTGAGTACGTGAGCCTCACCGACCAGACGCGCATGTTCATCACCCTGCCGTCCGTCCCCGAGCAGCAGTCCATTGCCCACATCCTCGGCACGCTGGACGACAAGATCGAGCTGAACCGTCGGATGAACGCGACGCTGGAGGCGATGGCGCGGGCGCTATTCCGGCCTCAATGGACGGGTCAAAACCGGCCATTTGTGGACACCTCAAAACCGGCCATTTCCGGCGGCCCGAGACTGGAGTTGAGATCTACTTCACGGCGTCCTCTGTTGGCAACGTGTTTGCCGGCGCGCCAGCGCTAGCCGTCACGCCCGAAGCCTCTGGGCAGCTCGACAGCCTCCAGTATCGACAGATCCAGATCGCAGACCTGCTCGAGCAACTCCGCGGTCGCGGACCCGGCAAGCGATTCCGGCAACCCGTCCCGCCACTCCCGGTACTGTTCCTGCAACTCCAGGAGCGTCTGCACCGCGTCGTTCCACTGCTGTGGCCGCGATCTGCGGTCTCGCTGGCCGACGGTACCGGATCCGGGATTCGCCGGCCTTGCGCCGCTCCCGGTAACGTGCCTGCCGCTCCGCGTTCGTCAATGCCACACGACCATGCTATACCGTTACGTAACGGAGCGAGGGGGAAGCGGTCGGCCGAGCGATCGAGGCGCAAGTGTGGCGACAGACCCACCGCTCGGTTGTCATCGGTATCGGTGTATGCGTGCGCGTTGGTCCGCGACAGCGTGCGCGAGGTAATGCTCCGAGCGTAGGGAGGGCCTTGTCTGGTCTGGTCTCCCGGGTGGGTTCCGAGCCGGACGTCGGTGTTGGTCATGCCCGGCCGGGGTACCCTCGCGAGACGGAACGGCCGGGCTGTGCCGGACGGTGTGGTCGACGACGACGAAGTGGAAAGGGCGTTGCGTCGAGCGACCACTCGAGTGCCGCGGAAGGCTCGTCTGGCGCACGCGGCGGCGGTGGGGACGGTCGGTGTCGGTTGTTGCGCCAGGCGCGCCTGTAGGCGGCGCTCTCGCGCGCGCGGACCACGTCCGGATGGGCGTTGACGCTCGGCCGCGCGCGAATCCTCCGCTCCGCTGTGCAACGCCGGGGTAACTGGCGGAACGCTGCGGACGCCTTCGGACGCCAGCCCAACGCCGGCTACCGGAGAACGGTTGGAGGAAACGTGCACACGAGGTTCGGACTGCGGCCCGGTGCGAAAGCGCCGGATGAGCCACCGACTCCCCACCGGTTACGCGCCTCCCGTCGACTCTACCAAGGTGGTCCGCACCCGGGTGCGCCAGCTGCGCGGCCCGCACTTGAGCACGTGCGCGTGATGCAGGAGCCGGTCGAGCAGCGCAGTGACCGCGGCGGTGTCGCCGAGCAGCTTCCCCCACTCGTCGACCGGCCGGTTGGAGGTGAGCATCGTCGAGGCCCGCTCGTAGCGGCGCATGATCAGCTCGAGCAGGTCCTCGGCGGCGGTGTGGGGCAGCTTGCGCATGCCGAGGTCGTCGATGATGAGCAGGTGCGCGCGGGCCAGCTCGGCGAGGTAGTCCTTGCGGGTCTCGGCGAGCGTCGCCTCGGCGAGTTCTTCGAGGAAGGTGTGCGTTTCGCGGTAGAGGACGCGGTAGCCCTGCTGGATTGCGGCGCGCCCGATGGCCTGGGCGAGGTGACTCTTGCCCGTACCGGGCTGGCCGATGAGCAGGACGTCTTCCCGCTGGGTGATGAAGTGTGCGGTGGCGAGCTCGAAGACGAGCGCGCGGTTGATCTTCTTGTTGAAGGCGAAGTCGAAGCCGTCGAGCGAGCGGTCGGGGTCCCGGAATCGGGCCTGTTTGTGCCGGCGGGCGAGCAGGCGGTCCTCGCGGCGCTGGAGCTCGTCGGAGACGAGCGCGGCGAGCAGGTCGATGGGGGCCATCTGCTCGGTCTGGGCCTGGAGCAGGCGCGTATCGAGGACGTCTGCCATGCCGGAGAGGCGCAGCTTGCGTAGCGCCTGGTCGAGTTCGACGAGCTTCATGAGGGGTCTCCTGTTCTGCGGTCGATCAGATCGCGGTAGACGGTCAGTTCGCGGATGAGCGGGTCGACTTGGCGCAGCGACAGCGGCGCGACGGGGTGACGGTCCAGGTAGCGTTTCAGGAAGCGGTAGGTGGGCACGCCGAGTTCGAGCGCGCCGGTGGCGGCGTCTTCGACGACGGCGGCCCCGTGCTTCTTGACGAGGGAGAGGACGCCGAGGATGCGTCGGACGCCGACGGCGCCTTCATGGCGGTGGATGTGGTTGCAGACGGTGGAGATGGCGGGACCGGCCCGCTTGGCGGCGGCGAGCAGGGCGAGGGTCTTCGGCGGTGTGCGGGTGGGCCGGTCGTCGTCGGCGATGCGATGCCAGCCCCGCTGGGTGCGCAGGTGCTCGCGCAGCAGCTGGCCGGTGCCCGGGTCGAGGAGGCGGACGTGGATGTCGTCCCACTGCACGTTGACGCGGCGTCCGATCCAGCCGGGCGGCGCCGAGTAGTAGGCCGCTGCGACCTCGACGCAACCGTCCAGATGCACGGTGCGGCGGCCGTACTGGTAGTAGCGGAACGGCTCGAGGGGCAACGGGCCGAGCGCGGGGCGTTCTTCCTCGAACATGGCGGCGACCTGGCGCTTGGTCGTGCCGTGAATGCGCGTATCGGCCCAGCGCTGCTCCCAGCGGTCCAGATACGCCTGACCGTCGTCGAGGCGCTCGAAGCGGAGTCCGCGCAGCGGCGTCTTCTGGGCGTGGCCGACGGCGGCTTCGACCTTGCCCTTGCGATCGGGGTCGCGGACCCGACACGGCAGGGCGACGACCCCGTAGTGGGCCAGCACGTCGCGGTAGAGCGGATTGAGCGCCGGGTCGTAAATGTCCGGGGTGAGGACGCCCTCCTTGAGGTTGTCGAGCACGACGACGCGCACGGTGCCTCCCAGCCGTCGGAACGCCCGCTCGTGCAGTTGGGCCCAGACCTGCGCGCTCGACCGCTGGACCAGCAGCCGCACGGCCTTGCGCGAGTAGCCCAGGGTCAGGACGAAGAGCCGTGTTCGCCGGTACTTGCCGGAGTCCGGGTCACGGACCATCGGTCCCTCGCCGTAGTCGACTTGTGCTTCTTCGCCCCGGTCCGTGGTGATCACTGCCCGGGCCTCGAGGGCGGGCTGCTGCCGGACGGTCGAGACGAAGCGCCGCACGCTCGTATAGCCCGCCGGGAAGCCGTGGTCGTCGACCAGGTCCTGCCAGATGGCCATGGCGTTGCGCCCGCGGCCGGCGCGTCGACGATCAGCTCGCGGTAGGGCTCGCACGCGCTCGCCTGTGGCGCTCGACTGGGCTGTTGCGCGGGGATGGGTGCCGCGGCGGCGGTGCCCTTGCCGGCCGCCGTAGCCGGCGAAGAGTCGGTGGGCATCTCCGGAGAAATGGACGGTTTTGCCGGGCGAGCGGGAGGCCGTCCACGGCCCCGGACCTTCAGGCCGGCCGCCTTCAGGTACCCGCTGGCGGTCTCACGCCGGACCCCGGTGGCCTCTTCGATCTGCCGCAGCGACCAGCCGAGGCGTCCCAGCGCGAGAACCTGTTGTCGTTTCTCTTCCTTCAAGACGTTGCTCATGCCGGGGCAGGAACGTCGTGTTCCAGGCCGGCGTCAACGTCTCGGGCCGCTATCGGAAATGGCCGGTTTTCAGCCGCCCATTAATGGCCGGTATGACCAGCGTCGCGTTATGACAAGTGACCGTCAGCGAAGCGCCGTTGCCCCTGGCGTGGCGGGCATTGGCGCCACCGCGAGCTTGACATAGTACGCATGGTCTCTGCGGGTTCCCAGTGTCAGGGGGCCCAGGAGGAGACCATGCCTGAAACGCTCTCCGTTCGCCCAGTCATCTGCGACCAGATCCGGTCCGGGCCGTTGGGTCGCTGGGTCGACGACTTCGTCGACGTACTCATCACGCGCGGATACGCGACCAGCACGGTGCGCCGGCACGTGCGAGCTGCGGCGATCTTCAGCGTCTGGCTGGACCAGCAGCGCGTCGCAGCGACGGACATTGACGAGACGCTGGTCACTCGTTTTGTAACCGGGCTGCCCCGGCGACCGTCTTCGACGCGTCCGAGCGGCCTGCCCTCGAATGTGGCAAGCGGCGTCCGTCTGCTGGCCGCGCATCTATGGACCCGAGGGGTAGCGGCGCACCCTGTCCCGGTCGCCGCGCCATGCGAGGCCGAGCAGTGGCTGCAGCGCTTCGACGATCACCTCGTGCAAGCACATGGCTTGGTTGTCGGGACCCGGCGGATGTACCGCCGCTATGCCGCAGCCTTTCTTACCGATTGCGCGGGAACGCCGACGCCCGACTGGTCCCGGCTCACCGTGCCGACGATCGCAGCGTTCGTGCAGGCCCGGGCCAGCGGGCTTGGTCAGTCGTCCTCGCGTGCCCCGGCTACAGCCACCCGTGCGTTCCTCCGCTTCCTGGCCACCCGTGGTGTGGTTCCCGCCAGCATTGAGGGCGCCGTACCGACCATCCGGGAATGGAAGCACGCCACACTGCCCCGGGCCCTCACCGATGACGACGTGCAGCGGGTACTGGCCGCGGTGGACGATACGCGCCCCAACGGTCGTCGGGACCGCGCCATCCTGCTGTTGCTGAGCCGGCTCGGCCTCCGAGCAGGAGAGGTCGCAGCGCTCAAGGTGAAGGACATCGACTGGCACAACGGGGCTGTCCGTGTAGCCGGCAAAGGAAGACGGGAGCGAAGGCTGCCGTTGCCGGCCGATGTCGGGGCGGCCTTGGTCGCCACGTTGCGCTCGCGGCCCCCGACCAACTCACCGGATGTGATCTTCGTCACTGCGCTGCCGCCGTATCGGCAGCTCACCGGTTCGACCGTGTCGGACATCGCCGAGCGAGCGCTGCGTCGCGCCGGCGTCACCGTCCCGCGGCCCGGCGCCCACGTTTTCCGACACACCGTTGCGTCCCAAATGGTTTGCCGGGATGTGCCGATCAAGACCATCGGGGACCTGCTTGGCCATGCCCGCCTGAAGACCACCACCATCTACGCCAAGCTGGACCGCGAGACCCTGGCGACCATCGCCCTGCCGTGGCCCGGAGGTGCACGATGACCGGCGAGGCTTGGCGCCAGTACGTGCAGGCCTACGTCGAGTTGCGCCGCGCCACGGGCTTCAGCATGCAACGGGAAGAAAGCCTCCTGCAGGACTTCGTCGCGCATCTCGAACGGCGCGGTCACGACGCCCCGGTTGCGCAGGTCGCCGTCGAGTGGGCCTCGGCGAGCACCGAAAGCCAGCACGTGGGGCGGTTGAGCATCGTGCGCGGGTTTCTGACGATGGTCCGCGCCGCCGAGCCCGACGTCGACGTGCCCGGCGCCGGGCTGGTTCGCACGTGCAAACGTCCCACCCCGCGCATCCTCGCGCCCGACGAGATCGTTGCACTGATGGACGCCGCTCGCTCTCTCGGACCGCCCAATGCGCTGCGTCCGCACACCGTCGCTACCGTGATCGGGCTGCTGGCGAGCTGTGGCCTCCGCGGCGGCGAGGCGATTCGCCTCGACATCGATCACGTCGATCTCGTCGGGACTCCGCCATGCCTGGAGATTCAGAACACCAAGTTCCGGAAGTCGCGCCTCGTGCCGCTCCATCCCACGACCGCCGCCGCGCTGCGGGCCTACACCGAGCAACGTCGGGTTCTCGGCTACGACGGCTTGAGCAGCGCCTTCTTCGTCTCCGAACGTGGCGCCAGACTCCACTACCACGCGCTCGCCCGAACCTTCGTGCAGTTGGCTCGCCGGCTCGGCCTGCGCGGGCCGGTCGGCACCCCGGGCGTCAGCCTGCATAAGCTGCGCCACAGCTTCGCCGTGGGCAGGCTCGCCGCCTGGGCGCAGCAAGGAATCGTAGTTCGCGATCGGCTTCCCGCGCTCGCCGTCTACCTCGGCCACGTCAGCCCGCAAAACACCTACTGGTATCTGACGGCCACGCCGCCGGTGCTCGAACCGGCCGCCGCGCGGTTCGAGGCGTTCGTCGACGGGAAGGGGGCGCCATGACTGCCCGTGCCCCGCTCGGCCCATTGCTCCGTGCGTTCTTCGCCGACCATCTCCTGCAGCAGAAGGCCGTCAGCCCACAGACCATCCACGCCTACCGCGACGCCTTTCGCCGGCTGCTGACGTTTCTGGACCAGCACCGTCAGCGCAAGCCCGAGGTGCTCACACTCGACGACCTCGATGCTCCCGTCATCCTCGCGTTTCTCGACCACCTCGAAGAAGACCGCGCCAACAGCATTGCATCGCGCAATGCGCGTCTGGGCGCCGTCCGCTCCTTCGCCCGGTTCGCAGCACTACGTACGCCTGAGTGCGTCGACCTGACGTCTCGCGTCCTGGCGATTCCCCGCAAACGCACGCCACGACGGCAGGTCGCCTACCTGACGCGTCCGGAAATGGACGCCATCCTGGCAGGCTGTGACCGTTCGACCCACGGCGGACGGCGGGACCACGCCCTCCTGCTGACGCTGTACAACACCGGGGCGCGGGTCTCTGAACTCATTGCGGTGCGGCGCTCCCACGTACGCTTCGGCGCCACCGCGGTCGTCCAGCTCTTCGGAAAGGGCCGCAAGGAGCGAGCGGTTCCCCTGTGGACCAGGACCAGCCGCTGCCTGCGCCAGTGGTTCGACGAAGAGGGCGAAACCGCGTCCGACTATGCGTTCCGCAACGCGCGGGGCGACCGCTTGACGCGACAGGGTGTCACCCATCTGCTCGATCAGGCCTGCCGGCGAGCTCGCGAGCGATGTCCGAGCCTGGACGCCAAGCGCGTGTCGCCGCACGTCGTCCGCCACACTACCGCGATGCACCTGCTCCAGGCTGGCGTCGACATCGCGACCATCGCACTGTGGCTCGGCCACGAGCGACTCGAGACCACCCATCAATACGTCGAGGCTGACCTGCAACTCAAGGAAGACGCGCTACGGAAACTTGAGCCGCTCGGTCAACGAACGCAGCGGTTCAAGGCCGATTCCTCGCTGCTGGCCTTCCTGGGGAGCCTCTGATTATGACAAGCAGACGGCGTGCTGGACCCCGACCGCCGCCGTCTCGCCGACGGTCACTTGTCATAACGCGCCACTGGTCATACCGGCCAGTATGACCAGCTGGTCATACTGGCCGGATTTGGGTGCCCACCGAGGATTCCGGTCCTGGTTCGTCGATTTTCGACCCGGTGCGGGCCAAGATGGAGGGCCGCGACACCGGACTGCCGAAGGAGATCGCCGACCTGTTCCCCGACCGGCTCGTGGACTCGGAACTGGGGGAGATTCCAGGCGGCTGGGATGTCTCGGAGATCGGCACGGAGGTTGACGCCGTGGGCGGCGGGACTCCCAGCACGAAGGAGCCCGCCTACTGGAACGGTGGCCAGCACTGGTGGGCTACACCCAAGGATCTCTCGAAACTGTCGTCGCCTGCGTTGCTGGGGACGGATCGGAAGATCACCGGCGCGGGCGTACGGAAGATCAGTTCGGGGCTTCTCCCGCGTGGGGACGGTGCTCTTGTCGTCGCGAGCGCCGATCGGCTACTTGGCCATCACCGAGGTGCCGACCGCCGTAAACCAAGGGTTCATCGCCATGATCTGCCGGAAGCGGCTGCCGGCCCTGTATGTGCTGTCTTGGTGCCACGAGAACCTTGAGCACATCAAGGACATCTCGGGTGGCTCCACCTTTTGCCGAGATCAGCAAGAAGACGTTCCGCCCCCTTCCCGTCGTAGTTCCGCCGAAGAGGGTCCTTGGGGTGTTCGACGAAACAAGCCGCTCGCTGCATGATCGCGTCGTTGAGGTTGCCCCGATCCCGCGGACGGGTTAACGCTTGTGGGCTCACATCATGACACATCATCGGATGAACGTCGTTTCCGTGTCAGTCATCGACAATGACCGTGGGAATCTTGCGGCCTCATGAGTGAGTCCGCGAAGCGCGGCGGCGAGCCCCGGGAGGGGGTCCGGGGGAGGGGACGAAAGCGCCGCGGCGACTGGCGCACGAAGCACCTGCGGGCCTGCCTGCTCTGCGGTCGGGTATGGCGTCCTGGACGACGCCGGACCTGTCCCGTCTGCCACGTCGACCGCTCGATCTGCCTGACGTGCGATCAGGTGGCCGTCGAGGACCGCGCGCGGCGCTGCGCCACAGACGAGGCGTTGCGCCGCCTGGTCAAGGCCTGTGCCGGCGACTGGGAGCGGGCGCGCCGAGCGCTCGATGCGGCCGCCGGCGACGTCCCCCGCGCCCTCGCGCGCGCCGAGCGGGCCGGGTCCGCGAAGCGCGTCAGCGGGCGAGATGGTCGACGATGCTCTGGAGAATGACAGCACGCGCGTCCCTGGAGACGCCGAGAAACGGCCGCGCGGGAATCCCGCGACGAGGGTACGACTGGTCCGAAAAAGCGGGACCACCTCAGTTTGCGAGTTTCGGCGGCGGCACTTGGAGGATTTCCAGGCGCTGTTCGTGGAGGTGGTCCGTCTGGCGCGCGAGCTGGGTCTGGCGAGCTTTGGGAAGCTGTCGATCGACGGCACGAAGGTGCGCGCGAACGCGAGCAAGCGCAAGGCGATGAGCTACGGGCGGATGCAGGAGGAGGAACGGCGCCTGGTCGGCGAGGTCCAGGGGCTGCTGGAGGCGGCGGGGGACGCCGACGCGGCGGAGGACGCGCGCTTCGGGGCGGACGAGCGCGGCGACGACCTGCCGGCGGAGTTGCGCCGCCGGGAGGATCGTCTGGCGGCGATCCGGGCGGCGAAGGCGCGTCTGGAGGCGGCGCAGCGGGCGGCGGAGGACGCGCGCGGGCGGTAGCCGGGCCAGGATCGGAATCCGAAGGGCGGGCCGCCGTAGAAGCGCGTATGGCGAGCCGGACGAGAAGGCGCAGAGCAACTTCACGGACCCCGAGAGCGGGATCATGAAGACGAGCAGCGAGGGATTCCAGCAGTGCTACAACGCGCAGGTGGCGGTGGACGGCGAGCACCAGTTGGTTGTGGCGACGGACCTGACGGCGAATGCGAGCGACCAGGGCGGGCTGCCGGCGCTGCTCGACGAGGTGGCGGAGACGTTCGGCGAGCAGCCGGAGACGGTGCTGGCGGACGCGGGGTACAGAGATAGCCCACGTCCACCCGCGCGACTCGTACGAGATGTGCTGGTGCGGCGCGTCTTCGGCTCGGGGCAGACCTTCGACCTGGATGTATCGGGTGGCGTGGGTCGTGCCCGGCAGGGCGTTCGCGACGGCGATCGGCCCGAGACCCGGCTCTGCCGAGAGACGGCGGACCAGTTCCTCCTGGATGCTGGCGCGCTGCTCGACCATCACCGGTCGGCCCCCCGCATCGCCGGGCGTTCTAGGCGTCGCGTCGACCTGCGGAAGCCGGAGGGACGCATGCAGGTAGCGCGCCGCGGAAACGCCGAGTCCATCCGGTTCGGAGAGCGCGGTGGGGGCCGTGGAGCCGATGGCGAGGAGCCAGAGCGCGACCGCGACTTCGCCGACGATCAGGACGCTGTACCCCCGCCCGAACTCGATCCCGGACCCGCCCGCGCTCGCCCGCTGAATCGAGGCCTGTGCGCCTCTGCCGGTAGCCTTGAGCGCGGGGATCAACCCGAGTCCCGCACGGCATCGGCCGTGAGGACCCAAGCCGCCCTGCTCGTACGGGGACGAAGCGGCTCACGAACGGGCCGATCGCGGACGGGCAGCCGCAGAGGTCTCACAGACGGGCGCGCTGCTTGACACGAAACGGAGAGGCGAGCAAAGTTGAAGGCGAGGAGCCGACGGTTGAACACCGAAGCGGGAACGCATCCGCGAACGCGCGAAGAGCTGCGAGAGTGGATACGAGCCGAAACACGGGCTCGGCGACTCGAAGAAGACGACAACCCAAACGTCACCCTGGCACCGACGGACCGGTTTCCGACGACAGGACACTTCCGAGACGAGAACGATGAGCGGAACGGGGGGAAGGCCGAGAACGGCAGAATGCTGCGGGGCCTCATCGCGGGAAAGTGTTGCGGGTGGCCGGAACCACCAACCGTCGACGAAGCGCTACGCGCAATGCGCACGCGCAGGCCGACGAAACGCGAGATCGATATCGCCGAGACCGTCATTTGTGAAGCGACGATCGTGGAACTCGCCGAGGGGGAGCAACAGGGAAGCTACTGCCTACAAGACCTCGCTTGGTGGATGCAATTCACGCAGAGCATGCCACCGCGCAAGGTGCGATGGCTGAACCGATGCATAGGGGTTGGACCGGCCGGATGAAGAACCTGGAACTGCCGGAGCCGGCGAACAAGCTCTGGCGAAAGACGCGCGACACAATCGGCGACCTCGGACTCGTCGAGCGCGCGGTGAAGACGCGGCTCGGCGGCGGCACGATTCTGGCCGCACGATGGAACCACCGGATATCAACGGACTGGGGTATCCATGTAACCGGAGCTGCCCGGCGCCGTGCTCGCCGCGGGCGGCCGCTGAAGGACACGCGAGGCTCGGCGGGTGCCCACGCACCCCGTGGGGGTGCTGGCGGGGCTGTCCGGCGGCGATGAGGCCCCGGTAGCGCATCGGTTCGTGAGCGACCACGACTTCAAGCCCCGAAACAACCCTCGCCGGGCGATCCGTGGCCCCAGTTACGCCCCTGACTCCGGTTAAATGGATACCCCCAATCAACGGATATCGACGTCCAAATCACCGGCACGACCGACCTGACCGAGATCCGGAAGGGACGCGAAGGCGACCTCGCCCAGCGGCTCGGCGGCAAATGGGAACTCGACGCGCGCAACCAGGTGAAAGTGCGCCTCGAAGATGGTGTGATCGACGTGTCGACGGTGCGAACGCAACCGAACCGAGGCGCGTACGACGTCGAGATCGACGGACGGCGGCAAACAGTCCTGAGCACGACACAGATACTGCGCGGAAAGCTGGAGCGCGCCGAGGACCCGGGACCGGTACGCGACGCATACGACCTGGCAACGGCAGCAAAGTGCGACCCCGAAGCGCTGACGGCCGCGGTGGGAATGCTACCGGATGAACGCGCGAAGAGAATCGCCACCGACCTGCGTAAACGGAGGAACGCAATAGCAGAAGCGGCGCAACGGCGAATCACGGCCCACGGGCCGGATCGGATCGCACCCGAGGAGCTGGGAAGAAGGGCGTCCGGCGCAATCGACGACCACCGCACGGTATACGTGAGGATCGAGCTGCGAAAGGGCCGAGTGCTAGCGACCAGATGCACCCGAAACGGAAGGACACATTCGCACGAGTGGAGCCCGGCGAGAGCGAAGAGCGGACTGGTCGTGACAGGACTGGCAGACTACATCCACGAGAACACGAACGGATCGATGCGCCGGATAGGGATGAACATCGCCAGCGCCGTGGCAGACGGACGGGATCAAACGGTGTACGAAGCAGGATCGCTCACGCAAGCGGAAACCCTGCAGGCGACGGCGAAGACGCAATCAGAGCCGCTCGGAAGGCGGGACGACAGCAAGAACGCACGAGCGCGCAAGGCGGCTGCTACCACGACGGCGTCACGGACACGAGCCGCAAAGGAGCAAGCTTCGCCCCCTGAGCCCCACGTCGCCGCCGCCGAGGTTGCGTCTACGGTCGGCGGGCGATCCGCGACCCGGGCGTCGTCGCCGGTCGATGGCCCCCGGCCGACTGCCCGAAAGCCGGTGCAGCCAGGGGGCGACCCCGGGGTAAGCGCGCCGGCGCGGCAGGGCGGCAAGAGAGCGGCAAAGGACGCCGCAAGGGCGCCGAGACGGGTCCGATAGGCTCCACGACGCCGTTGCCCCGCGGGCGGCGGGAAGAGACCCGCCCACGCACCCACAGACCGATGTGCGCGATGCAGGAGTCGCCCCGCACGCGCCGGGACGAACCGAAACGCGCCGCCTCCAGCAGGGCTGTACCGCACCGCGGGCACCGTGGTGCCCGCTCCCAACGCGCGGAGATCGACCCGTCTGCGCGACCGCAGGCCCTAGTGTGTTCCATCCGCCCCGCACGCGCGGGGATGAACCGCACGTCAGTACCTTGGCGCACAGGTTAGGAGAGTCGGCCCCGCGCGCACGGGGATCGTCCCGAAGCCTGACGCAGGTGGCCCGCGCCCTCGGGGTCGGCCCCGCACGCACGGGGATGCACCCCGGGTCAGGACGATGAGTCAGCCGACCCGGCGTAGTTGCCCCGCACGAACGGGGATGCGCCTTCTCCAGGAGCACTCGTACTCGGGAGCCTCGACAACACCCCGCACGCACGGGGGTACACCCACATGATCCTGGACCACAAAGCGAAGGGTCTGGTCCGCCCCGCACGCACGGGGATCAACCGGCTATCAAGCCAACCAAGGCCTGCAGATCCGACGGCTCCCCGCACGCACGAGGATAAGAGCTGCCGGCACGAGACGAGGCCCGACACGACGTGATGAACTGCAGCGCGAGCAGTTGACCGAACGACGGCAGAAAGGCAGAATCGACACATGGAGAACTGGCTCTCCAACTGGAGCTCGAACCCGACGATCATCGTGGCCGTGATCGCCATCATCAGCCTGATCTGGCAGGGCAGGCGCTGGACGGGACGGATCGAGAACGGACTGAAGTCGCTCGGCGAACGCATGGGCGCCGAGGTCACCAAACTCGAAGCGCGAATCGACACCGGCCTGAAGACACTCCAGGAGGAGACGCGCCACGGCCTGAAGACACTCCGGGACGAGATGCGCCACGAGCACGCCGAAACGCGCCGGACGCTGGACACCCTCCTGCTGCGCGTGGGCGGCGGCACGCCATCAACGGCAGGCAGCAGCCCGCTGAAACTGACCGAGTTCGGGAAGAAGATCGAAGTCATGATCGAACCCGCCGAATGGGTCGCGGGCACCAGAGAACGGCTGCGGCCGGAAACCGACGGGCTCGAGCCGTTCGAGATCGACGCACTCTGCCAGCGGCACGTCGGAAGCAGCCTCGACACGGAATGGCAGCGCCGTGTGGCACGGACCGCCTACGAGCTCGGGACCGACAACCGGGCTGTGGAGGACGTCCTGCGAGTGCTGCTGCGAGACGCACTGCTCGCCAGCGCAAGCCCTCCTCCAACCCAACCCCCCAGGACCGGCTGAGCAGCCGCCTGTCGGCCGCGCACGGGGTACAGAACTTTAGTGACGTCGCTAGGCTTGACACACTCAGTTCCCCCGCAGGCACGGGGATCATCCGGTGTCCCGCACCGGCGCAACATCACGGACATGACTGCCCCGCGCCAGACGGGGATGGTCCCGCGCACCACTAAGACCGCGGCCACCTGTCGAGCGTTCCCCCGCCCGCACGGGGATTGCCATCCCGAGGCACTGGTGCGACTACTGCATGGGCAGGTTCCCGGCACGCGCGGGGTTCAAGCCTGATAAGCGAGGAGCCAAGGACGGGTTGCCGACGCTGTGCAATCCGCCCTCTTTTCAGGGACGCGCAGCGGTGACTCGCCCCATCACGGCAAACCACGTCGTCAGCTGCGACGAAGCGCCGCGACAGAGCGATGACGAAGCGCCCCGCGCTTGACTGCGGAACTACGGCAGCGACATGCGAAGCTCGCCGATCACCGAACGGCGCAGCAGGTCGCCGAAGATGTGCTGCCGGATCGTGGTGTTGAGCAGGTTGCCCACCCGCACGAGCGTCGTCCAGCGCCCGTCGCGCCACTTGATGCCCGCAGTCACGTTCACCAGCGTGTTGGCCGGCGAGTAGCCGTGGTAGTCCGATGTCAGCACGTCCGACCAGAACGCCGCGGTCGCGTGGTGGACGGTCAGATCGCCCAGGAAGCGCCGGCCGTTGAGCGACGCGCCGACGTTGACGCGATGCGCCGGCGGCAGGTTCAGCCGCGTCAGCGGATACGGGTCGTCCCCTTCCAGGACGGTCGGCCGGTCCTGCCACGAGTAGTTCCCCCACACCGACGCGGCGGCGCCCACGCGCTGCTCCACCCAGACCTCGAGCCCGCGCTGCGACAGGTCGCCGAGATTCTCGTAGGCGAGGCTCGTGCGCGGGAGGCTGCCGCCGAAGGCCGACAGGATCGGGAGCAGGCTCGGCGGCAGCAGCCAGCCGGGCGGCGGGTGACCCTGGGTGAACGGGTCCGTGTCCGGAGGCACCTCGAGCAGGCCGACTAGGTCGGCGAAGTCGCTGCGGTAGACGGCCGCACCCACCGCGGTGCGCGCCGGGCCGACGGTGCCGCTGTAGCTGAACTCGTAGGAGTCGACCGACTCCTGGATCAGGTCCGAGCGGCCGACGCCGCTGTAGTAGGGAACGCTCCCGCCGATGGCGCGCGTATGGAGCGGGAACGGCTGCGAGGTCGTCGCATCGAGCGCCGTCTCAAGCGCGCCGACAGCGGCCGCGCGGGCCGGGCCGGTGACGGTCTGGGGCACCAGGAACGAGAGCAGCGGCCGGAAGGCCGCCAGCGGGCTGAAGTCGATGGGGACCACCACCGGCTGGTCCAGGAAGGCCTCCACGGCCGAGGGGGCGCGGAACGCGCGGCTGTAGGAGCCGGTGACGACGTGGTCGGGGCCGAACTTGACGCCGAGCGCGACGCGCGGCGAGAAGAACGGCTTCTGGATGTTCCCGAACTTGTCTACCCGCGCGGCCGCAACGGCGCGGAAGTGCTCCGTGTCGAGCTCGTCCTGCACGAAGCCAGCCGCCTCGGTGCGATTCGGAGCGCCGGGAGCGATGTCGACGTCGAAAGACACGCGCCGCAGGTTGCCGCCGTAGGTGAGCCGGTGGCGGCCGACGGTGCGGCGGTGGACAACCTTGCCGTCGAGCGTGCGGCTGACGAACGATAGGCGCGTGTCGGGGAAGAGGAGGCTCGGGGCGACGCCGTCGAGCAGGTTGGCGAAGACCTGCACCGACAGAGCGTCGCGCTCGTAGTTCAGCTTGGCGTAGCCGCGGTAGCCCTGACGCAGGTCGAACGGTCCGAGCGCGGTGTGGGTGGCGCCCTGCGGCGTAGCGACGCCGCCGGAGTACGACAGGCGGCCCGAGCCGCCGTGGACGCGATGGTCGAGCCGGGCGTCGAGCTTCATCTGGCTCGCCGCCGGGTGGAACAGGTCGGGGAAGACGGCGCCGCCGACGCGGCGGCCGTCGACCCGCGGATCGTCCGCCTCGGCCACGCGGCCGGCCGGACGCGGATAGCCGTCGCTGCGATAGTGCCCGGCACTGATCCGATAGGCGACGTCGGCGCTCGGAGCGCGCGTGACGCTGGCGTTGGTACCGTAGATGGTGCCCGCGCCCAGATCCGCGGTCGAGCCGGCGTTGCGGTCGTGCACGCCGCCCCACAGCGTCACGTCGGTGCCGACCGAGCGGCGGGGATCGCGGGTGAGGATGTTGACCGCGCCGGTCATCGCGTTGGCGCCCCAGGTGGCCGAGGCGGGACCGCGCACCACCTCGATCTGCTCGACGTCGCTCTGGTTGAACGTCATCGTGTCCCAGAGCACGCCCCCGAAAAAGTCGACGTAGACGCTGCGGCCGTCGACGAGCACGAGTTGCGAGTTGGCCGCCGGCGTGGTCGCCCCTCGCGTCGTCACCGCGAGGTCGCGCGGGGAAAAGCGCACGACGTTGACCCCGGGAACCGCGCGCAGCATGTCGGCGACGTCGCCCGCGGCCGAGGTGGCGATCCGATCGGCGTTGATGACCGAGGTGCTCACCGGCGCCTCGACCATGCGCACCGGCGTACGCGTGGCGGTGACGACGATGACGTCGCCGAAGCCGGCCAGCTCGAGCGGCAGATCGACCACCGGCGGCGCACCCCAGGCCACCTCGACGTCGACCGGCTCGCCGACGAAGCCGGACAGCGCCACCGCGACGCGCCAAGTGCCGGGCCGAAGATCCGTCAGCGGGACGGTGCCGCGGAACCCTGTGACCGCCTCGCGCGCCTCGCCGGCGGGGCCGGCCGCGGTGACGACGGCGCCGGGCAGCGCGAGACCCTGCGGATCGAGCGGACGGGCGACGAACCCGGGCGAGACGTCCGGCTCGACGACCAGGCGAACCCTGCCCGGCTCCAGGACGGAGACGACGACGTCTACACCGCCGCCGCGGCCGAAATCGGCCCGCACACCGACGGTGTAGGACCCCGGGACGAGCGCGTCGAAACGGGCGCGCCCCGACGGACCGGTGCGGGCGACGGCGCGGTAGCCCGACACCGAGCGGACAGTCACCTCGGCGCCGGCGACCGAGGCGCCGTACGGATCAACGACCGAGGCCTCGAGCACGCCGGCCGGTTGCGCTGCAACGGGAGCGATCGAAGCGCACAGCGCGACGAGAACGGCAGCAACGGCGAGGAGACTTTTCATGGGAGCGACTCCGGAAAGGCGACACCGGGAAAGCCGGTACGGCCGCATCTAAGGCTAGCCAGCGCACGCCGCCGTGCCACGGACAGGCAAGTCTCGGGGACGGACTCAGACGAGGGCGGGAGACGGCGGCCGGCGCCGCGCCGTGACACGGAAGCCGAAACGATCGTCGGGGTGCGGCGTCGGCACCGGATCGATCCGCAGGCGATACCCGGGCGGGTCGAGGACCAGGTCGACCTCGCGCACGATGGTCGCCATGGTGGCCAGGATGGCGACCTCGGCGAAGCCGGCGCCGAGACAGACGTGCGGACCGACCCCGAAGGGCGCGAACGCGCCGGGGCGGCGATGCTCGCGGCGCTCGGGAAGGTAGCGGTCGATGTCGAAGCGCGCAGGCTCGGGGAAGCACTCCGACAGGTGATGGGACACCGTCGTCGCGACGATCACGCGCTCGCCGGCCGGAATCGTGTAGCCGCCGAAATCAAACGCGTTGGTGACCGTGCGGGTCAGCGCCGGGGCGATGGGGTAGAGGCGCAAGGTCTCGAGGGCCACGCGATGCGTGACGTCGAGGCGCCCGAGCGCCTCCGCGGTCACAGGAGCGTCGTCGAACAGCGCGTCGACCTCGGCGCGCATCCGCGGGAGAAGCTCCGGATGCGTCAGCAGAGCGTAGAGCATGAAGGCGGTGGTGCCGCCGACCGTGTCGAGGCCGGCCACTAAGGGGCCGAGAAGCGCCGGGACCAGATCGTTCTCCGGCAGGAACAGCGGGTCGGCGGCATGCAGCGCCAGCAGGTCGTCGACCAGGTCGCGCGCGGCGCCCGAGCGGCGCGCCGGATCGTGCGCGGCGCGCACGCGGGCGCACAGCTGGTCGACGCGCCGGCGCGCGCGGCGGAAGCGCGGCAGCCAAGTCAGGAGCGCCGGGCGCTGGCGGGTGACGCGCACCGCCAGCAGGGTTCGAACGAAGACCGTGAGGTCGTCGAGACACTCGGCGGGCGACACGCCGGCCGCGAGCGTGCCGAGCTGCTCGGTGACAATCCGCTGCAGCGCCGCGAGCGCGGGCACCGGCCGATCGAGCGGCCAGTCCGCGACCTGCCGGCGGGTGATGGCGACGACCTCGCCCAGGCGGGACTGGATCAGCGAACGCGAGTAGCCGGGCTGATGCGCGCTGCGCATCCGGGTGTGCTCGGGACCGTCCATGCTGACGAGGGAGCGGCCGGCGCCGAGCTCGGCGTCGAAGTCCGACCAGGCCTCCTGCGAGCGCAGGTGGCGCGCGCCCGAACGGGTGACGAACAGGTTGGCCTCGGGGCCTGCCAGCACCGTGAACCGGCGGCCGAAGGCGCGGAGGCGGAAGACGGGCCCGAGACTCTGGTACTGGCGCGTAAGGAAGGCGCCGACGTCGCCGGCGAGGGCGAAGGCGTGTCCGGCGAACGGAAGCCCCGGGGGCGATGGCGGTACAGAAGGCGGCGAGGACGGCACAACGGGAGCGTACCGAGCGGCCGGCGCGCCGGGCGAAGCTGGGCGGGGGATGGCGTATACGCGAAGAATCTCAAATCGAAAACGTCTAGACAGAAAGTTGCCGTGGGCAATCATCGATGGCAGCGCCGACTCCAGCAGCTGCCGTGGTTCCCCGTACGCACGGGGATCGGCGCGGAAGTGAAGATGCGATCACTGACAGAATACGGATCCCCCCGCGCGCACGGGGATGAACCCTACGCGCAGATCACCCAAATCACCAGTGAAAACGGTGTTTATTGGGGTTTTCGGGTGCAGATGTACGCAGATCCGAGCAGAAACGACCCCCGTAGAGCAGGTTCGGCTGGCAGTACGGCTGGCAGTACAGGCCTCAGCACAGAGATTCGGCGAACCGAACGATGCCTATTCCACGAATAACTGCGGAAGGCCATCAGCAATCCAGGACTGTCTCAAGACTGACGTGACACCAGCCAGGACATCGGCAACTTGCACGACGGGACCAGCAAGCTCAAAGGGAGCCGCTCAACGGTCATCCGCAGCGAGGACAAGGTGAGCCGCCAGAAGAAGCGGCACGGAGGACGGGCGGCCGCGCGCGGCCAGACAAAGCACCGGAATCCGGTGGGTAACGACACCCGGTCGCTACGCTTCGATCGTGGCCAGCGCCCCGCCCCCGAACTTCGCCAACCGCACCATGTGGACGCGGGACAACCTCGACGTCCTACGCGGACTGAACTCCGAGAGCATCGACCACGCGGTCGAGCGCTCCGAGCCCGTTCCTTGAAAGTACCCGACGAGCAGCAGCCGAGCTGGGGAGGCAGCGCGCATCATGCCACGGTCTTCACCTGGGTGCTACAGCAACTCGCCCACGCGAGTCCGGTCCGGAGGAGTTGGCCCACAGATTCTGCTGACGAGGCACACCCTGAAACATCAACCTGCGGTACGTTGACTGCCTACAACGAACCATCCTGGAAGCGAGCGAACAGCTCGGCGGCCGTCTCGCACTCGATGATCCAGTCGCCGACCTGCGCCAAGCGGTCCGGGTCCGCAACACCGGCAAGCGCGGCGGCCAACCGCTCGCCCGCAACTGCATCGAACTTCCGCGTCGCCAGACGGCACAACAACGCACGCTGCCCCTGGATCCCTTCCTCACGACCCTGCTCGACCCACTCAGCGGTCCACTCCTGAACGGTCTCGGCCAACATCGTGCGCACCTCCTCAAGCCGCGGCAGCGGCCCGGACACCGACCCGCGAAACCGACGCGGCAGCAGCACCTGCGCCGCCCATTCAGTGAACGCCGCCGTCAGCTCCTCATCATCCTGCTTGTGAAGCAGATCGATCAACGTCTCCAGCAACTCCGGGGCGCGCAGCCGGTCCCGATTCGTCTCCAGCTCGATCAACGCGGACACCAGGTTGCCCGACGGAAGGTCGGCACCACCGACGCGGCCCTCGTCCAGCAGGAAGTACCGCTGCGACGGCTGGTACCGCGCCAACGCCGCCCCGCGGCCAGAGGCGATCAGCTCCGCCACATCCGCCGGCGCCGTCCACGGCCGCCGACCGTTGTAGATCACCACGGGCAGGACCGGCGGCAGGGCGGAACGGTCCCGCAGCACTCCCTCAGCGATCAGCTTCTGGTACAGCAGCCCCGTGTACGTCAGCATGCGGACCGCCATCGAACGGTCGACCGCGGACTGGAACTCCAGGAGCAGCACGACGTACAGCCACCGGTCATCCTTGAGGCGGACGCGCCACACCAAGTCGCCGTGACGCTGCCGCAGGTCGTGGCTGACGTAGCTGGCCGGGAGCGGCGTCAGCGACGCCAGGTCGAGCTCGGCGCTCCAGTCCCGGGCAGCGAAGCCGCGCAGGAGGTCCCGGACCATCCGGGGCCGTGAAAACAGGCGCTTGTACGCAGGGTCATCCATCAGACGAGCCGATCATAACGCGCGAACGGTCACCGGACGACGACCAGCGGACAGCGCCTGGACGCCGACGCAGGCATCCCCCGGATCGGCACATCACGGGCCCGCATCGGCAACACCGGTACTCGCGAACGACAGTCACCGCGGTTGCGTCGCAGATTCTCGAGCGGCCGCATGTCGCCCGCGGCCGACGCGCTCCAGTCGTCGCTGTCAGGCAGCTCGGCTACACGAGTGTCGCGACCGACACCGCTGGCGTGCCCGGGCGCCTGCGCACCGGGGCGCTCGGATGCATGTGCTGCCGACCGCCCGGCGCACGTCGCGATGGCGGATCGGAGCGCTGCAGCCAGGGTGGGAGCCGGCGTTGTCGCCGATGCCGGAGTTCTGCGCGCCGTCCCGACTCCCGGCCGCGAGGGGTCCGCTACCGGTTCAAGGGTTTGCGACAGTCGCGGTACACTCCATCGTGCAGTCGGATCCCGTTGGTGGCACTGGCTACCAGTTGGCTCTTGCCATGCTGCCATGCAGGAGTCCCCGGTGTGGGGGACTGGGGGCCAAGAAACCGACCACAACCGCGACCGCCGTTACGTGACAAGACCGGACGTGGGAGGTATTCATGCGTCTCGCATCGTTCATCGCGTCAGCCGCCAGCATCCTGGTGCTGTGGTCGGCCTCCGGCGCATCAGCCCAGGATGCCGCTGAGGGGCCGCGCCGCACCGGGTGGCGAGCGGAGACCGGCTAATCGACGCCCAGGACCGCGCGCTGCTGGCCGTGGGACACGACACGCTGCTGCAGCGCGCCGAGCTGGTGTCGGTCAACGAGCTACCGGGAACAGACCGGCGGCGCCCGATAGGGCAGTCCCAGCAGCCGGAAGTAGTTCTCGCCCAGGGCGATGTTCCGGAAGGCATCATCGTTGAGGTAACGGTGGATGCGGCCCGTGACCTCCAGCTCCTCGCGGTAGACCTCCAGGTCCTTGTCGCGCGACGCCAGGAAATCGGTGCCCGGCAGGATCCGGTCCGAGTACGCATTCAGGAACGGCACGTACACCGCGCGGCCCCGCGGCGTCGAGAAATATGCGTCGTCGATCACCCGCCACGCGATGTCCAGCATCAGGTTGGGATGACGGTCGAGAAGGGACACCATCAGCGCGAGGTGCCGGGCCGGATCCATGGTGGTGAGTTCGCGCGACAGCCCCATGTGCACCCAGACGATGGCGTTCTCCGGATACCGGCGCAGCACCTCCTGCATCAGCGGCAGGTACCGTGTCGGCTCGTCGTCGCTGCCAAGATCGGCATGGACGGCGAGAGGAATGCCGCGGTCCCGCAACAGCTCCATGAAGGGGGCCCACTCCGGGATGGTGGCCGCCGGCACAGGCTCGTGCCCGTTGTCGAACAGGGCCTGCTTGACCAGGTTGACCTCACCCATCCAGCGGAAGAGGGCGGGGTACTCCGCATCGAGGAGTTGCACCCCGGCCAGGACCGAGCCGGGGTCCGACAGATCCGGGAAGGCCATCGACAGCGTCAGATGGAGACTCTTCGGCGTCTTCACAACCACGTTCGCGGCGTTGACGAAATCATTCTTCAGCGTCGGCGTCACCGGGGTGCCGGGACAGTCGAGATAGTAGGTGCAGGACGACGACGCCGGCAGCATCTGGCCGATGCCGTACACGTTGGCGAACAGGACGCCGGTCGCCTCGAAGTACTCGACAACCTCGTCGAACGGGACGGCAGGTCCGCCGAACGGCCGGAAGTGGACGTGCGTGTCGACGATGGCGGTCTGGAGCTGCACGGATCGGTCGTAGCAGGGCGGGTCTCCCATCCGGAAGGAGTCCAGCGTCAGCGGCAGCGGCTGGGCGACCGGCACCGGCTCAGCAGACCGGCCGGCGTGCGTCGCACCGCCCTGGGATGAGCCGGCGGCGCTGCCGGCGGCGACACCGACGCTGCCGACCCCGATCGGCAGCAGGAGTGCCGCGGCGCACAACAGGCATCTGGCCAGATCAACGAACCACATCACCTTCTGCTGTCGTTCCATGCACGGCAGAATAGCGGCTGCGAACGTGTTGGGAAAGGGGCGCCTGGTCACCAGGCAAGCGTGGGGCTGCGACTGCTACCGCCGAGGCTCTTCGACCGGCACTAGCGGATGCGCATCTGCTCCAGATACTCGACGACCGCCCGCATCTCCTCAGCGTTCCACGCCGTCCAGTCGTCGCCGCGCGGCAGGCCCGGCACCCCGGTGCTGCGGCCCACGGCGACCAGACGGACAGCGAGACGCTGGAAGCCGTGGTGCTCGCACAGCGCCAGGAACCGCTGCGTCAAGGCGACCGACGGAAGCTCGTTCACGAGCACACCCTGGCCGGGTGGGAGCGGAAGGGCTGCGCGTTCCTCACCAGCCCAGGGTGGCCCGCCCGAGCATCCCGTTGCTCGCGCCGCCCAGCGTCGGACTGTTGCGGCGCTGCGCCTCGACCCCGAGCTCGAAGTTCATGCTCTCGCGGTCGAGCACGCCGAGGCCGTAGCCGACCCGGTAGTCCTGGCCGTACTCCGAGGCGCTGAAGCCGACCCGCGGCGTGCCGACGAAGCGGCTGCCCACCGGCAGGCCGTAGCCGACCTCGCCGTCGAGGCGGTTGCCCTGCGCGACGCCGCGGTGCGCCATGCCCGCCATCGTCTCGCGGCCCCACAGCGCCTCGGCCCCGCTCATCGCCTGCCCGCCCCACGACGGCGCCACGCGCGCCAGAAAGCCCAGCGGCGTCGACGGCGTCGGGTTGTAGCTGAGCGACAGCGACACGCCCCGCTCGGAGAAGTTCTCGTCCTGGTGCACCAGCAGCGTCCGCACCCGCACGTCCACCGCCAGACCGGTCCCCGCGTCCGACACCACCACGCCCGCGCCGACGTCCATGCCGGCGCCGGTCTCGGCGTCCCCGCCGTCGTGCCGCAGCCCCACCTCGACGCTCGGCTTCAGCGACAGCCGCCCCCCCCAGGCTGTAGGCCCGCGAGCCTTCCAGCCCGGTGCGGAAGCGGGTGACCGCCGCGTCGGTCGCCTTCAACCGCCCCGCCGGCCCGTCGACGCCGTCGATGGCCGTGCCGACCCACAACGCGTCGGCCTTGAACGCCAGCTCGAAGCCGCTCGCGCCCCCGGCCAGCAGCTCGCCCCGCGTCCCCGCCGCCGCCATCCCCATCGACAGGCCCGACTCGAGCGCCTGCCCGCCGTCCGGCGTCAGCAGCAGCCCGCCGGTCCCGTAGCCGGCCACGCCCCCACACCGTGACGCGCTCGGTCATCTTGTAGCCCAGCCACGGGTAGAGGCCGGTCACCGACGAGGCCACCTGGCCGCCGGCGGCGCCGGCGTACTCGCCCAGACCCCGGCTGTTCGACAGCGACAGCCCCGCCACCACCGGCCCCTTCGCGTAGTCGGCCCCGAACATGGTCGTGCGCACGTCGCCGCCGAGCGACAGCGCGCCCTCGCGCCCCGAGAAGTGCGACTGCGCCCGCGGCTCCAGAACGAGAGGATGCCGCCGCGGCTCTCGCGGTTCATCGCGAAGTCCGAGCCAGTCAGCAGGTCGCCGCCGCCGAGTCCCATCTGCAGGAAGCCGCCGCCGTGCGGCCCGCCCATCGGACCTGCGCCCAGCGGCGCTGCGCCGCCGACCCCGGCCGCGCCGAGCCCCGGCGTCTGCAGCGGCGCTGCGCCGCCGGCCATCCCGGCGGCGCCGGAAATCGGGCCACCGCCGCCCATCATCAGCGCGCCGCCTCCGCCGCGCCCGGGCGTCCCCAGCGGGGCAGCGCCCGCGGCCGGCGAGCCGGCCATCGCCGTGTGGCTGCCCATGCCGGCCGGATGCACGCCGGCCGAACCGCCGAGCTGGCGCAGGAAGTTGAGCGCCATGTCGCGCTCCATGCCCCGCCGTGGTTGGCGGGCGCCGTCCAGCGTAGCGTCACACGCCACCGCCGGCGTGCCGTCGGCGCCGCAAGGCCGCCACCCCCAGCACCAAAGCCAGGAGCAGTTGCCAGAGCAGCGGGAGAGCCGGCGTCGGCGTCGGCTCCGGGTCGGGGTCGGGCTCCGGGTCGGGGTCGGGGTCGGGGTCCGGGTCGGGGTCGGGGTCGGGGTCGGGGTCGGGGTCCGGCGTGACGCTCGCCGACGCGGCGGAGGCCGCGCCAGCCCCGGCGCTGTTCACCGCCCGCACCTTGAACGTGTAGGCCTGCCCGTTGGTCAGGCCGGTCACCGTGTAGCTGGTTGCCGGCCCGCCCGTGGTTCGCCAGGCGCCGCCACCGTTCGTCTCGTATTCGTAGCGCGTGATGGCCCCCCCGCCGTTGCTTGTGGGCGCCGTCCAGCGCAGCGTCACCTGCGCGTTGCCGGCCGTGGCGTTCAGGCCCGTCGGCGCGTCAGGCGCCCTGACCGTGACCATGGCCGTCGGCGTGACGCTCGCCGACGCGGCGGAGGCCGCGCCAGCCCCGGCGCTGTTCACGGCCCCACCTTGAACGTGTAGGCCTGCCCGTTGGTCAGGCCGGTCACCGTATAGCTGAGGGCCGTACCGCCCGTGGTTCGCCAGGCGCCGCCACCGTTCGTCTCGTATTCGTAGCGCGTGATGGCCCCCCCGCCGTTGCTTGTGGGCGCCGTCCAGCGCAGCGTCACCTGCGCGTCGCCGGCCGTGGCGTTCAGCCCCGTCGGCGCGCCCGGGGCGGTGACCGTCGCCGCCGGGGTCGTGCCGGTGCCCGAGGCCGACCAATCGCTCGTGCCCTCGGGGTTCGTCGCCCGCACCTGCACCTCGTACGCGGTGCCCGCGGTCAGACCCGTGATCACCGTCCGGATGCCCGTTAGGATGGCCGTGGTGGTGACCTCGCTCCAGGCTCCCGAGGGCGGATCCATCAGCACGCGGTACCGGTAGTCGTAGTCCGTGATGTCCGGACCCATGTTGCTCGGTGGCGCCCAACTCGCAATCAGGACGGTGCGGTCGGTCGGGTCCAGAGTCAGCGACGGCTCAGACGGCGCGGCCGGCGGCTCGATCACGTTGGTCACCGTCACGGTGATCGTCTGGGTCGCGTTCATCGTCCGGGCGCCGGTGCCGCTGAGCACGAGGACCTGCACGATGTACTCGTTGTTCGCCGCGGCATTCATCGGCGTCGTGCTCGCCAAGTCCGCCGGTCTGTCATAGTCCGGGGCCGCCGCGAAGGCCAGCGCACCCGTCCCGGAGTCGATGGTGAACTTCGCCTGGTCCGCCGAGCCGCCGACGTTGTAGCTCTCGATGTCGTCGTCAGTGTCGGAGTCCGTGGCCGCCACCGTGCCGACCGCCGTGGTGTTCTCCTCCACCGAGAAGGCGTCGGCGCTGGTGAACGTCGGGGCGCTGTTCGTAGCCTCCGCCGTGGTGGCGCTGTCGACATTCGACCACGCGCCGGTGCCGACGGAGTTGACCGCCGCGACCCGGTAGTGCCGGGTGGTCCCGGCCGTGAGCCCGGTATGCGAGTGGGTGGTGGTGGCGGCACCGAGGATATTGATCAGAGCCGTCCAGGTCGTGCCGCAGTCGGCCTCGGTCGCTTGCGCGCACACCTCGATCTCGTAGCCCGTGATGTCGGCGCCGCCGGTATCCGTCGGCGCGGTCCACGACAGGTCGATCTGCGTCGCCCCGTTCGCCGTCGCCGTCAGGGTCGGTGCGCCCGGGACGGTCCGGCTGCCATCGACCTTGTGGTCGGCATCGCTGAACAGGGCGGCGCTCGTGAGATCAGCGGCAACCGTGCTGGCGTCCTTGCGCGTGATCGTGCCGCCGCCCTGAACGCCCATCGCCGGGGCGCCGCCCTGGGCCAGGAGGTGGGGGCCGGCCTGGAGGCCGTCCGTGTCGGTGTCGCCTTCCGCGACGGTATATTCAAAGACCAGCGCGGTCGTGTCGCTGCCCCGCACATAGGGAGCGGACCGGTACGTGGACGTGGACTGGCTGAACCACAGCGTCGCCAGCACCGTGCCGGTCACGTCCACCGCCTCGCTGAACGTCACCGTCACCGCGATCGTCTCGCCGTGCCGATACGTGTCCCCCGACGCCGGAGACGACGTCACCTCCGTCTCGGTGATCGTGGGTACCGTTTCAGTTAGCTTCATCACGACGGCGTCCCCGGCGGACCAGCTCAGGCCGGAGCTGTTCCAATACCTGCCACTGGCCGGCTTGGTAGTGGCGTCTGCGAAGGCGAACGTCGTGCCGGCGACATCCAAGGCCAAGGTCTGGCTGGCGGTTGTCAGGGCGGTATCGAATAAGATCTCCAACCGTCCGGACGCGCGGAGTTGGATGTGGGTGATCTCATAGTCGGTGCTGTCATAAGTAAATTCATCGTCAGAAAGAAAATCACTGCACCGTGCGCTGGAAGCGTCGTTTGAGCAACCGAGTATGAGGCCGAAGCCATTCACGGTCAGCGTGGCCGACCAGACTTCGGTCTGGGCCTGCGCGGGTGCGCTGAATCCCATCAGCGCGGCGCACGCCAGCGCGGCGACGGCGACCGCGCGGAGGCTCCTGCCGCGCGGCGAGGATTCCGTTGCGTGGGTTGGGGAGGAGACCGGGCCGGGCCGCCTCGCCGGCAGGAATTCGGAACGTCTGCTAGCGATGCTGGCGGGGCGCGTTAGGCGATGTAGAGAGGCTCGGCGCTCGGCGCTCGGCGCTCGGCGCTCGGCGCTCGGCGCTCGGCGCTCGGCGCTCGGCGCTCGGCGCTCGGCGCTTCGGCGTGGACGCGCGCGGCGTACCGCGCCCGCCGTTCCTCGCGCTCGCGGCGCAGTCGGGCGGCTTCGAACGCGGAGCGGGCCGCGATATAGCGCTCGCTCGCCGCCATCTCCGCGAGGCCGGCTGCGCCGACCTCGTATCGCGCCATGAGGAGCGCCTGGCGTGCGCTGAGGCAGTCGGCGGCCGCGGGCGTGACGCCGAGCATCATGAGAAGCCCTGTTGCAGCCGTTGCAGCCATGGATTCAGACATGTCTGTTACCTTTCGTGTTTGCGCAGCTCGTATGGAATGGCGCGCTCTCGGAACGAGAACACGCCGATGAACCCTGCCGCTTCGGCGGTCCCGAACGGCCGCCGGAAGCCCGGATGGTCTCGGTGTGGCCCGGGCGGAGCCAGCCCACACGACGGTGCGGCCAACCACATGTCGCCAGCCAGGGCGGGGCCGGGGCCCGCATAATCCAGCAGCGTCAGCGGGAGCCACCCGAGCCAAGCCGCACGACGGAGGTCAGACGCGGGAACTTCGCCACCGAACAGGTACGACGGATCGGCGCTTTCGGCGCCAATGCGACAGACAAATACAGGACCCACGAGCAGTCTCCGAGATGAAGACGATGAAGTCACCGATCCACACCGGCGGCAGAACCGGAACACCGAACGCCCGGGCGGACCACGCCCTCGGCGACCAGATGCCGGCCCGCGAGCGCCACCGAGCCGCCTCCCGCGGGCACGGTCGCCATGTCGTAGACCCTCCACCGGCCGCCCCCGTCGGAACGCGCCAGCCCCGCTGCGAGGCGGGCCGCCTCGGCGACGTCGACGCAGTAGTGGAGCTGCCAGCGGCGCTTGCTCGAACCGATCGGGCGCCAGCCGAGAACGAAGACGGACCTGCTGACCATTTCCCGTTATCCCCGAACGGCTAGAGCCGCACCCGCGCCGGTTCGAGCGGGCGGTCCTCGGCCGTCTCGGCAGGGAGCAGGACCAGGTCCAGCAGGTCGTCGACGCGCCGTACGTAGTGCACCGTGATCCGGCGCCGAACGTCTTCGCCGACGTCCCGTTCGAAGTGCTTCTGGTTCTGCCGAGGCAGGACCACGCGGGTCAGCCCGCGCCGACACGCACCGTGCACCTTCTCCTTGACGCCGGCGACCGGGAGAACATTGCCGGCCAGCGTGATCTCGCCGGTCATGGCCAGGTCGGCGCGAACCGGACGCCCCGTGAACGACGACACCAGCGCGGCCACCAGCGCCACTCCGGCCGAGGCCCCGTCCTTCGTCGCCGCGGCCGACTGCGCGTGCACGTGCAGATCGGTATCCCGGAAGACCGCCGCGTCCAGACCGTACCGCTCGGCGTTAGCCCGAACCCAGGAGACGGCCGTCCTGACCGACTCCTTCATCACGTCGCCCAGCGATCCCGTCAGGGTGAGCTCGCCGGCGCCGGGCATCCGGCCGACCTCGATGAACAGCACGTCGCCGCCGTACGGCGTCCACCCCAGCGCGACGGCGACGTCCGGCAGCCGCACCCGATCCGTAACGTCGGCTTCGACGAACGTGGGTGCGCCGAGCGCCTCGGCGACCGTCTCCGGCGTGACGACCGCCTTCGACTCGTCTCCCTCGGTCCGGCGGCGCGCCGCCTTCCGGCACAACGTGTCGAGCGCGGCCTCGAGTGCGGCGCTTCCACACGTTGTCAGACCACGCCAGGGTGCGACTGCGGCCGCCATTTCGGCGGCGAGGATGAGGTTGCACGCCGGCGCGGCGCATCGAGGCCGCTGCGGGGCGGCGCTTGCCGCTTGCCGCTTCGGTGCGTCCTCGCTGGCGTGCCGCCCACGGCGGGCGGCGCATCAGGCGTCGCGGGGGTTCGGCATGCGGTATCCGACCCCGCGCACGCTGAATATCCAGGCCGGGTTCTGCGCGTCGTCGCCGAGCTTCTTGCGGAGCTTCTTGACGAAGTTGCGCACCAGGTTGACGTCGCCCGTCTTGCGACCGCTCCAGACCTGGCGCACCAGGGCATCGTTGGCGACGACGCGTCCCGCGTTGAGCGAGAGCAGGCGCAAAAGCTCGTACTCGGTCGCGGTCAGCTCGACCTGCCGCCCGGCCACCGTCACCCGGCGCTCCGCGTAGTGGATGGTCAGCTCGCCGAGGGCGAACGGCTCGGGCCGGGCGAGGCGGCGAAGCGCCGCCCCGACGCGGGCGGTCAGCTCGGTCGGCGAGAAGGGCTTGACGAGGTAGTCGGCGGCGCCCGCCTTCAGGGCCCCGGCGATCGTCTCGTCGCGGCCGTAGCCGGAGATGAAGACCACCGGCAGGTCGGCGAGCTCGGGAACGCTTCCCATCAGCGCGATGCCGTCGGCGCCGGGCAGCACCAGGTCGAGCAGGACCAGGTGCGGCCGCTCGATGCGGATGGTGCGCGACAATTGCGCATGGTCGCCCGTCACCGCCACGGCGTAGCCCGCTGCGGTCAGCGTGTCGCGCACGTAGCGCAGCGTCTGCGGGTCGTCGTCGACCACCAGGACGCGGGGGGGCTCGTGCGGCTCGTGGGGCGCGGCGGCCGGGCGCGGGCCGGGGCCTGCGGGCTCGCCCGGCCGGGCATCCTCGGCCACCGGGACGGTGAAGATGAACCGGGCGCCCTGGCCGGTCCCGCCGCTCTCGGCCCGGATGCGGCCGCCGTGCGCCTCGACCAGCCCCTTGCAGATGATGAGCCCGAGGCCCATGCCGGCGGC
Organism: Vicinamibacterales bacterium; assembly: GCA_965222905.1. Taxonomy (GTDB): domain Bacteria; phylum Acidobacteriota; class Vicinamibacteria; order Vicinamibacterales; family UBA8438; genus WTFV01. Next base: position 4,668,549 of record OZ244976.1, read on the forward strand.
CGCCCGGCCGCCGCCGTCGGCGTGCGCGTACTTGCGGAACAGGTGCGGCAGCCGCTCGGGCGCCACGCCCCGGCCCTCGTCTCGCACCGAGACGGCGACGTGCGCGCCGTCACGCTCGGCCGCGACGCGGATCGGGGCCGAGTGGGGCGAGTGCCGGGCGGCGTTCGAGAGCAGGTTGTTCAGCACCTGCACGATGCGCGGGCGGTCGGCCATCACCCGGGGCAGGTCCGGCGGCAGGTCGATGAGCACGGTGTGCCGGCCGCCGGCGGACAGGAACGTGCTGCGCGCCCGGTCGACCAACGCCGCCACCTCCGACGGCTCGGGGGCGACCGAGAGGGTGCCCGCCTCGATGCGCCCGGCATCGAGCAGGTCGCCGATGAGCCCGCGCATGTGGTTGGCCTGCTCGGCGATGATGCGGTAGAACTCGTGCCGCTCGGCCGGCTCGAACGCGGCGGAGTCCTCCAGCAGGGTGACGGCCGAGCCCTTGATCGCGGCGAGCGGCGCGCGCAGCTCGTGGCTCACCATGCCGAGGAAGTCCGCCCGCAACCGCTCCAGCTCCTGAAGCGGCGCCAGGTCCTGCAGGGTGACGATCACTGATACGACCTCGCCGTCGTCGGAGCGAATGGGGGTCGTGTTGGCGAGCGTGGTGACGCTGCGCCCGTCGGGGACCGAGACCACGACCTCCTCGGCGCGCAGCGTCCGGGCGCTGCCGAGCACCTGCGGCAGCGGCAGCTCGCCGAGCACGATCTCGGTCCCGTCGGAGAAGCGGCAGGCGGCGACCTGCAACAACTCCTCGACCGGGCGTCCTGCCGTGCGCAGTCCCTCGACGAGGCGCCGCGCCTCGCGGTTGATCGACACCGGGCGCCCGCTGCGGGCATCGAACACCAAGACGCCGACCGGCGAGGTCTCGATCAGGGCCTCGAGGTCCGCCCGCGCGCGCTGCTCGTCGCGGTGGGTGCGGGCGTTGGCGACGGCCGTGGCCGCCTGCGAGGCGAACAGCACGAGCGTCTCCTCGTCCTCGGCGGTGAACTCGGGGCCGGTCTGCTTCTCGCCGAGGAAGAAGTTGCCGACCTGCACCCCGCGATGGCGCATCGGCGCGCCCTGGAAGGTCTTGATGATCACGCCGTCGGTGGAGAAGCCGAGCGAGGCGATATAGGCGGGCATGTCCGCCACCCGCAAGGGCGACGGCAAATCGCGCAGCGCCTCGAAGGCTCGCAGGTTGTCGGACCACTGCTCGACCTGCCGCGTCTCGTCCGGCGTGAAGCCGGAGAGGACGGTGTGCTCGAGCCGGCGGGCGCCGTCGACGGTGGTGATCACGGCGTAGCGGGCGCCGGTCAGCGCGCGGGCGGACTCGGCGATCTCGTGCAGCACGGTGTCGACGTCGAGGCTCGCGCTCATGCGCAGGATGGCCGCCGAGAGCGCGGCGATCCGTTCGCGCAGCGCCTCGACCTCCCGCCCCGGCTCGCTGTTGCTGCTCAATGGGTCCTCCTTCCGGTTCCGGTACGGAATGCCGGCCGGCTCGGTCGGTCGATGGCCCGCGCAGGCGTGTCAGATCGCAGGTTATGAAAAGGATACCATTATGGGCGTTTTGGCTACGTTAAGGTGATTGCAAGAGTGCTACGATGGCCCCGTTGGGAGTGCCTCTGCGTTGCTATGCGCAGGATCGGTTCTGCTCTCGCCGCGCCGGGCCGCGTCGCCGTGAAGCGCCGCAGGACGGTGAAGTGCCAGCCACCAAGCCAAGAGCGGAATTGCGAGTACCTGGCGGACGGCTACCCCGGCGCCGTCGTCCCGCAGTACGCGGACAGGGATGTCCTTGGCAGGTGCGACGAGTGTCCAGAGTCAGTCCTGCTCGCGGCGTTGCTGGCGCCGGCGTGTTCGGGAAGTCCGACAGAACCGACCAAGACGCATGGCCCGGAGGGAACGGGCGGCGAGGCAGGCGAGAGCGGCACGCGGTACGGCCCCGGGGACGAGGCGCGCGAGCTTCGCGGCGGGGTCGAGCTGGTGATGCGGTTCGAGCAGGGGGCCGAGAGGTTCTCCGGCACGGTGCGGAACACGACGAATCAGACCGCCCGGGACGTGCGGGTCGAGATTCACCTCTCCAACGGGGTCGAGCTCGGGCCGACCCCGCGAGTCGATCTGGGCGCCGGCGAAACCCGGCCGGTCGAGCTCGACGCTCGCGGCCAGGCCTTCGACTGGTGGACCGTCCACGTGGAGCTGGGGTCAGGTGCGAGCTAGAGAGGGGAGCGTCGGGCAGACCGCGACGGCCACTGCGGCAGCTTGGCGAAGCGGGACGTCGAGGGCATGCAACGGGCGCGCAGCCGCGCCGATTTGGAGGGATGTGAATGTGGGTCCGGACAACCGTGACGGATTGGGGCATGAGTGGCATGACTTTTGCCCAGCCAGCCAGCCAGCCAGCATTAGTTGATTCTCTGTCGGTCCGGCCGGTGAGGGCCGGACCGAGTGCGGCCCCGGCGGCGGATGCCGGCCGGGGCCCGGACAGGCCCGCCCGGCAGACCGGATGCGGGGAGGGCCGGGACATGATCCGGGCCTCGCCGGGTGCCGGTCTGTTCCCTCGGTTGCGTGCGCGCGGGGGGGCGTTGCCCGCGCCGCCGACGGGGGAAGGAAGACGGCGAGGCGGCCGAACGCCCGTCCGCAGGCCTCGGTGGGACCGGATGACGATGCCGAAAGCATGTCGCGGGATGCTGTTCGCGGCGGGCCTGTTGCTGATAGGCACGGGGACCGCTTGGGCGCAGACAGACAGAACGGCGCCCACAGTCCAGATTCTGAATTTTGGTACGACGTCCGCTAACATACTCTTTAGCGAGGGTCTGACAAACTCGCCGGCCACGACGGATTTCACCGTCGACTACGACGGCACGTCTGTGGCCGTTAGTGGTGTGACAGTCACAACCTCACCTACCGGCCGAACCCGGTGGGTCGTGCTAATGGGGGCCCAGTTGGCCCCGGACGAAACAGTTACGGTGGCCTATACCCCGCCGGCCACCAACCCTCCGCAAGACTCCGACGGTAACCTCCTGGCCAGCTTTAGCCTGATGGATATCACCTCGGGTTCCTGGTCGTCCGTGACCACCGAGGACGCCTTCACGTCAGCAGACGGAGGGACGATTACGATCCAGTTCACCAATACCCTTCAAACAACGAACAATCCTGACGTGGACCGGTTTTCCGTCACCGCGGACGGCCGCGTGGTGAAGCTAACGCAGGCTGTTATACTTAACCAGCCAATAGCAGGAACTGCCAAGGGAACAGTGTTGCTTCAGCCGGCTCAACCGGTCCGCGAGTTGGAGAGCGTCACCGTCAGCTACAGCCGGCTCGCGGGCGATACCAAGCCGTTGCAGGAGTTCAGCGGGAGCGCCAGTTTGATTCAGGATTTCACTCAGGCGGTAACGAATAAGGTGGGGCCGACCCCGACAATCGACCTGGTGCGGATCGTCTCGGCGCCGACGTTCGACGCGGACAGCGACGGTAAGCGCGACACCTTCGTGCGGGGCGACAAGATCCTCGTCGACGTGGAGTACAGCGAGCCGGTCTCGGTCACCGGCACGCCGCGGCTGCGCCTGCAACTGGGAGACGACAGCGCCGCGCTGGCCGACAACAGGCAGGGGATGGATCTGGAGAGCGTGCTCCACGGCGGCATGACGCTGCGCTTCGGGTACACGGTGGACGGCCACGACACGAACACGAACCGCAACGACGTGGACCCGGACGGGGTCTGGGTGGAGACAGCGGGGTCGGAGGACCAGGTGGTGTTCCTGCCGACGAACGTGACCGTGGTGAGCGCGGCCACCGGCGAAGCGGCGGAGCTGACCAAGACCGGCCTGCCGACCGCGGGGGAGGGCACGACTTCGCTCACCAAGGTCGACGGCAGCAAGAAGGCAAGCGACAGGGGGCCGCTCCCCACAGGCGCGACGGTGAACGGCGCCACGCTGGAGGTGACCTTCGACAGGGCGCTGGACACGTCGGTGGACACGAGCGAGCTGCCGTCGTACTTCAGCGTGCAGGGCACGGGCCTCAGCGCCGGCAACCGCAACGCCTACCAGCACCCCTCCCAGGTATCGTTCGCCACCGGCAACAACGCAAAGCTCGTGCTGACGCTGGGCGATCCGGCCCGCGCCGGCGACACGGTCACGCTGACCTACAAGCTCATCGATCACGAGGGGCCGCTGGAGGACACCAACGACAAGATGGCGCCGGCGTTCGTCGAGCTGGCGGTGACCAACAACACGGCAGGCACGGCGGGGCCCGCGCCGTTGCGCGCGTCGGTGAGGGCGAGGACGCTGCAGCTGATCTTCGACGGGGACCTGGACGAGGACAGCGCGCCCGCGGGGAGCGCCTTCCTGGTCGAGACGTCGGACCTCGACGACGACCGGCGCACCATCGCGGGCACGGGCACGGCAGTCGTCTCGGGGGCGACGGTCACGGTCGCGCTCGACGAGAACGAGAATCCGGTGGGTGCGGACGACTTGGTGTCGGTGTCCTACACGGCTCCGAGCGACAACCCGCTCCAGAACGCCGGTGGCTACTACGTGCTGGCGTTCGAGGGCTTCCGGGTCGAGACGGTGTATGACGGCATACCCCCGGCGTTCGCGGGCGGCGAGGCCATGCAGACGTCGTTCAGCCCGGACGTGTCCAAGGTGGTCGTGTACTTCGACGAGCCGCTGGACACGGGCTCCGTGCCGGCGACCGGGGACTTCTCCTTACTCGTGGCCGGCAGCCAAGTGACCGCCTCGTCGGTCGCCGTCGAGGGCGACGCGGTCACGCTGACGCTGAACCAGGCGCTCGCCAGCGGTACGACCGTCAGCTTGGGCCACCAGCCCGGGACGAACAAGATCCTCGACCTGGCGGGCAACGCCGCGGCGACCTTTGGGCATTTGATAACGGCCACCACGGCCGCCACGCCGGTGCTGCAGACGTCGGGGACGGACGCGCCGGCCGTGGACGGCGCGAGCCTGACGCTGACCTACGACCTGCCCCTCAATCCGGCCAAGGTGCCGGGTCCGGAGAGGTTCACGCTTCACTACAAGCTGCGCACAGGCGAGACGGCCGCCGACCGGGAGGAATACCCGGTCGGCGTCGCCGCGGTCGCGGTGAGGAACAAGAAGGTCGTGCTGCAGCTGTCCAACCCCGTTACCCCCTGCGACCCGGAGCCGACGGTGACCTACGCCCAGAAGACCGGCGGGCCCAACGTCCAGGGCATCGACGGCCGGAATGCGGCCGCGATCTCGCACCAGGTGGTGGCCAATAACCGGGAGACCGGATGCACGAAGTCACAGGGTGTGTCGGGCAACAGCGGCGGGCAGGGCAAGAGCGTGACGCTGAAGTTCCAGCGCACGCTGGACACGGGCAGGGCGCTGCAGGCGTCTGCGTTCCGGCTGGCGGGCGCGTCGGCCCCGGCGGTCGCGGGTGCGGCGTACACCGCCGACGCCGCCGGCGTGGCGCTCACGCTGGACCGCGCGCTGGCGCCCGGCGAGACGGTCGAGGCGCGCTACGAACGGCCTGTGGGCGAACCCGGCCTGTGGGACACCGAGGGCAAACAGATCGCGGACTTCTCCGGGGTGACGGTGACGAACGGGGCGCCGGCGGCGCCGGCGGTGACCGGGGTCGAGGTGGTCTCGGACGCGGGCGAGGACAGGACCTACGGCCTGGGCGAGGCGATCCGCATCCGGCTGACGTTCAGCGAGGCGGTGGACGTGACCGGCGCGCCGCGGCTGCAGATCGACATGGACCCGGCCGACTGGGGCGAGAAGTGGGCGTCCTACGAGAGCGGTAGCGGCACGGACAGCCTGACCTTCGCCTACACCGTGGTCGAGCCGAACATCTCGACCGAGGGCATCGCGGTGCTCGCCGACACGCTGGAGGCGAACGGAGGTGCGATCCGCTCCGCCGGGACGGAGGCGGATGCGGACCTGGGGCACGACGGCCTGGACCACAACCCGGATCACAAGGTGGACTGGCAGGTGGAGCCCCCGGCGCCGAGCCCCCCGTCGGCGACCGGCGTGGCCGTGTCGTCGGGTCCGAGAACGGGCGACACGTACGGGCTCGGCGAGACGATCCGCGTGCGGGTGACGTTCAGCGAGGCGGTGGACGTGACGGGGTCGCCGCGGCTGAAGATCGACATGGACCCGGCCGGCTGGGGCGAGAAATGGGCGTCGTACGAGCGCGGCAGCGGCACGGACAGCCTGGTTTTCGCCTACACCGTGGTGGAGCCGAACGAGTCCACCCAGGGCATCGCCGTGCTGGCGAACACGGTGGAACTGAACGGGGGCGCGATCCGGTCGACCGGGACGGAGGCGGACGCGGAGCTGTCGCATGACGGCCTGGACCACGACCCGAACCACAAGGTGGATTGGGAGCTGGAGTCGGAGGCGAGCGCCCCGTCGGCGACCGGCGTGGCGGTGTCGTCGCGGCCGGGAAGGGGCGACACGTACACGCTCGGCGAGACGATCCGGGTGACGGTGACGTTCGACGAGACGGTGGAGGTGACGGGGTCGCCGCGGCTGAAGATCGACATGGATCCGGCCGACTGGGGCGCGAAGTGGGCGTCGTACGAGAACGGCGGCGGCACGGCGTCGCTGGCCTTCGCCTACACGGTGGTGGAGCCGAACGAGTCGACCCAAGGCATCGCGGTGCTGGCCAACTCGCTGGCGCTGAGCGGGGGCACGATCCAGGGCCCGTCCGGAGCATCGGTCGATCTGGCGCACACCGGCCTGGGCCACGATCCGAACCACAAGGTGGATTGGGAACTGGACGTCACCCCGCCCGAGTTCGTCAGGGCCGAAGTGAACCGCAGAGTGGCGAAGGTGTTCTTCGACGAGGACCTGGCCCAGACCGACACGAGCAGCTTCACTGCGCTCACGTCCTGGGCGATCGACGTCTCGCCGGGCTCGTTCCATCCCAACAGCATCTCGATCAGCGGCAGCGTCGTGACGCTGAACATGGGCACGCCAATGCGGCCCGGGCAGACGCTCAAAGTGCTCTACGAGCCCACGGGCGGGATCGCGGACCTCGCCGGCAACGAGGTGGCCAACCCGATCTCGGAGCCTGCCGAGAACCTGACGACGGCAGCGATGTCCGCAGCGGACGCCAGGGTGGAGGAAGCCGAGGGCGCGACGCTGGACTTCGTGGTGTCGCTGGACGTCGCCCCGGGCGGGTCGCTGACAGTGGACTACACGACCGCCGATGGCACGGCGACGGCGGGAGAGGACTACACGGCGACCAGCGGCACGCTGAGGTTCGGCGCCAACGAGCAAACGAAGACGATTCAGGTCGCGGTACTGGATGACGCACATGACGAGGGCGAGGAGACGATGACGCTCCGGTTCTCGAACCCCTCGGGTATGCGGCTGAACAGGACCGAGGCGACCGGCACGATCGAGAATGCCGACCTGATGCCCGCCGCACTGCTGGCGAGATTCGGCAGGGCGACAGCCGAGCAGGTGGTCACCCACATCGAGGAGCGGATGGCGGCCCCGCGGCGGCGGGGCTTCCGGGCGCGGTTCGCGGGGCGGGAGCTTCGGCCGGGCAGCGAGCGGGACTTCGCGCTCGGCTTCCTGACGCAGTTCGCGCAGCCGATGGGCACGGGTCCGGCGGGCGCGGCCCCGATGGGCGGCGCGGCCCCGATGGGGATGGGCTCCCACGCGGCCGGCCTCCCCGGCGCGGACATGCCCGGCATGAGCGGCGCGATGGGCATGACCGCCGGCGCGGGCGGCATGACCGGCACAGGCGCCATGGGCGGCCTGACGGGGGCGATGCGCACGACGGGCCAGCATGCACCGATGGGTGGCGCGGCAACGACACCCGGCTACGGGCCGGGCGGCGGCGGCCTGTTCGGCTCGATGGGTATGGGCGGGGACCTGTTCTCCAACTCCGAGTTCGAGCTGAACCGCGAGAGCCAGGGCGGCATCCTGTCGGTGTGGAGCAGCAGCTCGCGGTCGCACTTCAGCGGCATCGAGGACGCGCTGTCGCTCGACGGCGACGTGCGGACGACGATGTTCGGGGCCGACTACGCGCGCGGCCCGCTGACGGTGGGCCTGTCGGTCGGCCGCACGCTCGGGCTGGGCGGCTACAGCGGCCCGAGCGGCGGGCGGATGAGCACGTCGATGACCGGGTTCTACCCGTGGGTGGGCTACCAGGTCAACGACCGGGTGTCGGTGTGGGGAGTGACCGGCTACGGCACCGGCGCGCTGAGCCTGACGCCGGACGGCGCGTCGGCGCTCGAGACGGGTGTGTCGATGGCGATGTCGGCGGTGGGGACGCGGGGCGAGCTGGTGGGCTCGCGGGCCACCGGCGGTTTCGCGCTGGCGTACAAGGCCGACGCGTTGTGGGTCGGCGCGGCCAGCGAGCTGCTCGACGGTCCGACCGGGCGGCTGAACGCGTCGGAGGCGGGGGTGACGCGCGTGCGCACGGCGCTGGAGGGCTCGCGGGGCTTCATCCTCGGCGGCGGCCGGCTGTCGCTGACGCCGAGCGTCGAGATCGGCCTGCGGCGGGACGGCGGCGACGCCGAGACGGGCGCGGGCATGGACGTCGGCGGCGGGCTCGCCTTCACCGATGCGGTCACGGGGCTGTCGCTGGACGTGCGAGTGCGGACGCTGGTGGTGCACCAGGCCGAAGGGTTCACCGAGCGGGGGATGTCGCTGTCGCTGGGGTGGGACCCGACGCCGTCGAGCCCGCTGGGGCTGACCGCGAAGGTGGCCCCGTCGTGGGGCGGGCAGGCGACAGGCGGCGCCGAGGCGCTGTGGGGCAACCAGATGGCCTACGGCATGGGCTCGCACCAGATGTACGGCTCCGGCGACCGGGTCGACGCCGAGATCGGCTACGGGCTCCCGCTGGGCGCCCGGTTCGTGGGGACCCCGCGCGTAGGGTTGACGACGTCGCGGTACGGCCGGGACTACCGGGCCGGCTACGGCCTCCGGGTGCTCGAGCAGGGGAACGTGAACTTCGAGCTGGGCGTCGACGCGCAGCGCCGCGAGAGCGCGACGGCGGGCGGGGCCAGCAACGGGCTCCTGGGCCGGGCCACGCTCGGCTGGTGACACCGCCTCGGTGACGGCCGAACAGTCATGCCTTCACGCGATGAGATGACACACCAGAAACTGCAGGTCCCGCCGTGCCCACGACGAGCCAGCGGACACGGATGGGGGCTCGCGCCGGAGCGCTCGACGAGAGAGTACGAAGCGGACGCATGCCAGGCGTGCGGCCTCGTGCGGATGACGTCGTATCGGACAGGACAGGTCGTGCGCTACGAGCGAGCCGACAGAAACTTCCAACAGCACGGCGCTGCCGGGACGCGAGGGCGAGCAGACTGGGCAGCGAACGGCTCTCAATCGGGCGTCAACGAATTGCCGTCGGTTGCCCTCACCACGACGTCCCTGGCGCTGTGCCAGCAGCACGGATCGGAGCAGCTTGCAGTCAGCATCGTTGCCGCGGGACGCAGCACGGGACTGCCGGGGATGCCGCAGAGCAACGACTGGATGGCGTGGAACGCCGACGAGATGCGAGCGGCAGTCCGGCACCTGCGGCGCAAGCTGGGCGCGTGACACCGGAAGCGCAGTGCTCAGCGCCCCGGCTGCCCCACTTCTCGACCACGCGCTTGAAGTCCTCGCGACTTCAGTGTCTCGACGACCGAATGTCAGCCTCGACGCGTTCGAACTGGGCGATGGTCCCAAGCTGCTATGGTGCGCGAGGCCACCGAAGGGCAGGCCACCGGGCCCGTCTCGGCCGCGCCCGCTCTTGACCGTCGGCGTACGGGTCGGGACCACCGGGTCAGCTACCGCCTACTACGGGTGCCGACGGAGCAGCCTGGACTTCGATCTGGGCGTGGACGCGTAGCGGCGCGAAAGCGGAATGGTGGGCAGGCCGACAACGGGGCCCTCGGCCAGGCTCGCTGGGCTGATGACCCGTTCGCCGACTGGAAACGGAGACTCAAGGCGGTGACGAAGCACACCAGACGCAAGCGTGACAGACGCCGCGCCCGAACCGCCAAACGCAGCAACGGCGCGCAACCGGGCACGTCAGCCTCGCCGGCAGAGAACGAACCGCAGAGCGAGGCGGAACGGACTCGACATCGAGCGGGCGACGAGCGCACCGAGAACGCGCCGGAGGCACAACCGTCAGCGGACGCCCGCGAGCTGCCGTCGGTCGCTTTGACGACCAAGTTCCGGAGCCTGTGCCAGCGATACGGCTCCGAACAGCTCGCGGTCCGGATCGTGGCCGCAGGACGCAGTACCGGGATTCCGGGGTTGCCGCCGAGCAACGACTGGACGACGTGGAACGCCAACGAGATGCGAGCAGCAGTCGAGCACCTGCAGCACAAGCTGGGCCGGTGACGCCGGAAACGCTGTACCCAGCGCTGCCCTGCTTCGATGACCGCCGAGATCCGTGGATGCCTTGCAGCCCGTGGCAAAAGTCGCGGATTCGGCCTGGCCCCGGCGCGGCCGAACCCCGTAGACTGCACGGCATGGCGATGGGCAAGAGACCGGTGGCGCGCCAAGCGTCGCCGCTGTGGGTGGAAACGGCGGACCTTCCGACGAGCGACGGTCATCCCTTCTTCGAGCGCCTGAATCGGGTCCTGGAGGACTGCGGGTTCGACGCGTTCGTGGAAGGGTTGTGCTCGGCCTTCTACGCGGCGCGGATGGGCCGGCCGAGTCTGCGTCCTGGGCGGTATTTCCGGATGCTGTTGATCGGCTACTTCGAGGGCCTGTCTTCGGAGCGGGGGATTGCGTGGCGGGTGGCCGATTCACTGAGCCTGCGGTCGTTCCTGGACCTGGAGTTGACCGAGTCGGCGCCGGATCACTCGACGTTGTCGCGGACGCGCCGGTTGATCGACGTGGAGACGCACGAGGCGGTCTTCACGTGGGTTCTGGAGCGCCTGTCTGAAGCGGGTCTGGTCGTCGGGAAGACGGTCGGCATCGATGCGACGACGCTGGAAGCGAACGCGGCGATGCGGAGCATCGAGCGTCGGGACACGGGCGAATCCTACGAGGCGTTCATTCGGCGGTTGGCGGAAGCGTCGGGTGTGGAGACGCCGACGCGGGCGGAGCTGGCTCGGTTCGACCGGTCTCGGAAGAACAAGAAGACGTCGAACAAGGAGTGGAAATCGCCGCAGGATCCTGACGCGAAGATCGCGAAGATGAAGGACGGTCGGACGCACTTGGCTCACAAGGCCGAGCACGGGGTCGACATGGACACGGGCGCCATCGTCTCGGTGACGGTGCAGGATGCATCGGACGGTGATACGGCCACGCTGCCGGAGACGCTGATCATCGCGGCCGAACAGGTTGAAGCGGTGCAGCCGGAGGGCGCGGGGGTCGAAGAGGTGGTGGCCGACAAGGGCTATCACAGCGACGAGACGCTGGTGGCGCTCGGCGAGGTAGGGGTTCGGAGTCACGTATCGGAGCCGGAGCGCGGCCGTCGCTGCTGGCAGGACAAGAAGACGGGCGAGACGCCGCCGGAGAAGCGTGCTGCGCAGAAAGCGTTGGTGCGCCAGGCAAACTGGCGGAGGATGGCCGGTGAAAGTCCGGCGGAAGGAAGGAGTAACCGACCACCTTCACCCCGAGTCATGCACCGGTCGCTGTGAGGCGGCAGGTGAAGCGTTGACAGGGGCGCGGACGGGCAGGGCTATTGAGCATCGAAAACATGCAGGTCTGGAGCGCCGAGACTATCAACGCGGTCGAAGGCCACACCGACATCGCCGGGACAGGTGAGGTGATGGAGGGCTCCACGGTGTCAAAGAACCCAGGCACGTCCGTACGTCCTTCGTTGGGACCTGGGAGGTCTTCATTCTGCCCCGGCAGTCGGACCGGGGCCGCAGAGGGAAGGAGGATTCCGTATCCGATGGTGCACGGAATGAAGAAGTCGGATGAGGCAGTAGTGTGCGCCAGGCAGCGCACTGGTCAGGAGGGTTGAAGTCCCTCCGGCCCCCGGATGAGGGGGGCCGTATCCAAAGGCGGGGGTAATGCCTCGCCGGCCGCAGGTGGCAGGTATGGAGATACCTAGACGGGCACGCAGGCGAAAGCTGGACACAGCCAAGGTGGACCTGGAGCCGCCACGACGGAACTGCGGAGGACAGGGCGCCCACCGTGAGGTGGGGTCCGAAGGGTTTGCGGAGCAGTACCGGGCCGTAGTCGAGGGGGCGACCCCATGACGAACCGGTCGGCCAAAGGTGGGGCAAGGTCGAGCCTGCACTACAGAGGCGAAGGCGATCTCATCCACCCACCGCACCAAGGTGTTTGCGGGCGGCACGGTATGGAAGACCAGTGCGTGACCCTGGGAGACCTCGGCGGGTCCGCGGGTGGCGCCGCGGCAACTGACCCTATAAGCGAGAGCGAAGTGGGAAGGGATGCTCGTCGAGGAGTCGGACGGCCGAATAGTACCTGAAGCGCGGTGAAAGCCGCGTGACCGTCAGGGGGCGGCAACCGAGTGGGTTGGGGAAGGCGGCCGGCGAAGACGGTCGGGACCGGACAGGACGGTGAGATGAGCAAGGGCGCTGAGGTGGACAGTTCCATGAGTGAAAGACCCCAACATCAGCGACCGAGGAGACTTGCCGACTGGCTGAACCCGACGGGCCGGAGGAGGGTCCACTCTTTGATTCCTCCATCGGTCCTCATCACGCGAAGACGTCTTCGTGAAAGCGGTATGCGGGAAAACCGCACGTACCGTTTGAGCGGCGGACGGAGGCCAGCGCCCGCGGGGCGCGCCTCCTCCGACCCGACACCGATGAAAGCGGCGAACAAGGGAGCGACAGCACCTGCGGAGCTGCTGGAGGGAAGGGCCTCAACCAAGGGGAATTCGCAAGACCAAAGCACGTACCGGACGCAGGGTCGGGAGAGCGTGTCACAGGCGGTCGAGCGGATACGGCAAGCTGCAACGAGAAAGCCGCAGGAGAAACTGACTGCGCTCTTGCACCACATCACGACGGCCGCGCTGCGGTGCGCCTTCTACGATTTACAGAAGACCGCATCGGCTGGCGTGGATGGTCTGGTGTGGAAGGAGTACGAGGACGGACTGGAAGAGCGGTTGCTCGACCTGCACGGACGCGTACACACGGGAGCGTATCGGGCGCTGCCGTCGCGGCGGGTTGAAATACCCAAACCGGACGGCGGGACACGACCGCTCGGCATTGCTGCCCTGGAGGACAAGATCGTCCAGAAGGCGGTAGTGGATGTAATCCTGACGCCGATTTACGAGCCGGAGTTTCTCGGGTTCAGCTACGGGTTCCGACCGGGGCGCGGGGCGCACGATGCGCTTGACGCCCTGGCTTTCGGGATTGCACGGCATAAGGTCAACTGGATAATCGATGCGGACATCCGGGCGTTCTTCGACCGGCTCTCACGAGACCACCTGTTGCGGTTTCTCGAGGACCGAATAGGGGACAAACGGGTACTCCGGCTGATTACCAAGTGGCTGAACGCCGGCGTCATGGAAGATGGTGAGTGGAAGGACGACCTGCAGGGAACGCCGCAAGGCGCGGTGGTTTCACCCATCCTCGCCAACGTTTACCTGCACTATGTCCTCGACCTCTGGTTCCAGAAGAAGTGGCGCGCCCGAAAGGCTACGGGGGACACTATCATCGTGCGTTACGCCGATGATTGTGCGCCACGAAGGCGCGGAAAGGAGGCCGAGATGGCCACCTAGCTGCAGCCATGCTGCATGAGGGATGAGGGCAGGCCCCTCGGAGCCGCCCGGCAGGGGGAGGCTTCAAACCGCCGTGCGCTGCTTCGGTCAAGAGCCGAGGTGGTAAGCGTCACGGAAACGGCGCGGCTTGACCGCGTCAGGTAGGGTACAGGGAGACGAAGTGTATGAACCACCGGCAACGTGTCGAAAGCGTAGGGACGGTGTCGAAACCGGGGCGAGTCGTTAACCCGGGACAAGTCCAGCGGGAGCCTGCAGCTTGGCTGGGCGGCACCCGGCATAAAGGTGGCGTGACCCTGCACCAGGCCCTTGTGTGGAACGTGGGAACCTGTCGCCTCGATGTGAAGGGAGAAATCCAAGGGGCCGACCCCCAAGGATGAGAAGCCCGATGCGAGGCACAGGGGCGGAGCGACCCGTACGAGCGATGAAGTCGGGGAAACTCGATGGAGCAAAGGGGTCGCGTCATCCTGCGTGTCCCGACGGTCAACCGCGCGCGCGGGAGGAGCCGTCGAGCCACGCGAAGCCGTTCAATATTTCCAAGTGGGTGGTTTGGGAGGCCTACACTCGGGTCAAGGCGAACCACGGAGCAGCTGGCGTCGATGCTGAGTCTGTCGAGATGTTCGAGCAGGACCTGAAGAACAATCTCTACAAGATTTGGAATCGGATGTCGTCGGGCACGTACTTCCCGCCTCCGGTCCGGTCGGTTGGGATACCGAAGAAGGACGGAAGCGAGCGCCGCTTGGGCATTCCCACTGTCGCCGACAGAATTGCCCAAACGGTGGTCAAGATGTACCTGGAACCGGAAGTGGAGCCACAGTTCCACCCCGATTCGTATGGGTATCGCCCGCGGAAGTCCGCGATTGACGCACTCAGGACAGCCCGGCAGCGATGCTGGCGTTATGATTGGGTGATCGATCTGGATATCCGCGGCTTCTTTGACAACCTGGACCACGCGCTCGTCATGCGTGCGGTCAGGAAGTACACCCGGTGCCAGTGGATTCTGCTCTATGTGCAGCGGTGGCTTACCGCTCCCATGCAGCAGGAAGACGGAACCCTGGTGCCGCGCACGATGGGAACGCCCCAAGGGGGCGTCGCGAGCCCGCTCCTGGCCAATATCTTCTTGCACCTCGCGTTCGACGACTGGATGCGGACCACGCACCCGGATGTTCCGTTCGAGAGGTACGCGGATGATATCGTCGCGCACTGTCGGACGGAGGCGCAGGCGCAGCAGGTCCTGTCGCACATCAAACGTCGTCTGGCGCAATGCCGGCTGGAGGTCCATCCGGAGAAGACGCACATCGTCTACTGCAAGGATGACGACCGGCTGGGGGGTGCGGCTCTTTTTCGTAGAGGAGTTTTTCCCCTATTCATGGGCCTTTTTGCCCGCGGATGCGTCTCTCCAGTGCTCATTTCGGGGGGACAGCAACCAAGCCAGCGCGTACCCGCGTCTTTCCGGCGGCCAGCCGAGCCTCGAAACGGTGCCGAAGACCGTCGGTCTGTCCCCCCTCAGGCGCGCTCTCTTCTGGACATTCGCGCGGCGTTCTGGTACGGTGCCGTGGGAAGGGAGGCAGGCCTGCGATGGCTGTGACGACAGGATTCCAGGGACGTACATTCGACGTGCCCCGAACCTGCGTCCCTTGCATCGATCCCCCGAGGCGAGCCCCGTGCGCAGCGGCCGATGCTGTCTTCGCGGATGCCAAAGCCTTCCTCTCGTCCAGCGAAGCCCGGCAGATGAGCGAGAGCGAACTCGAACGGGAACTGCACCGGCGGGGCCAGGAGTTGGTGCGCAAGCTCCTGCAAGGACATCGCGACCAACGCAGCCCGAAAGAGGCTGCTGGTCCGGCCGAGGACACCAGCGGTGTCGAGTGCTCGGAGCCGCGCGAGCAGGATAGCCACGCCGAAACGGCCTCCGGCACGATGCAGGTTGTGGGTCTGGGCTGCGCGCGGCGCGGTCACGACGGCTTGCATCGGCTCGATGCCGCGCTGAACCTGCTGCCGGAGCGCTACTGGGTCGAGATGCGCCGCCGCGTGACCATCGCGACCGCCTCGCGGGCACCACCGCGTACGCCCTGGAAGCCACCGTGGTACTCGACATCATCCACGTGGCAGCGGCGACGCGGCGTGCGGTGCTCGTCGCCGGCTCATCGAAGGGCCTGTCGGCATTTGGTCCGCGATCCGATGGGAGACGACCGGCGCACGGTGACACTTGGCTCCAGTTGCGGCGGTCCGCAGCCGCCGCGGGTAGCCGGAGCCTGGATGCGTACTGCGGAAGAACCTGGCCAGCGCGGTGCTGGCGCGCGGCCTGGACAAGCGGCGGTTACGGGAGCGTTGAGCCATGCAAGTTGTTCCCCGCCGCACCGCTCCACCCGCCCCGGCGCCCTATGCGGCGGCGGAGGCTTCTTTCGCGGAGACCAAAGCCTACCTTTCTTCGCGCGAGGCCCTGCAGATGCGTGAGAGCGACCTCGAACGGGAGTTGAACCGGCGCGGTCAGGAGTTGATGCGCAAGCTCCTGCAAGGGCACCTCGACCAACGCAGCCCGGGGGAGGCGGCGGGTCCGGTCGAGGGGGCCGACGGCGTCGAGCGTTCGGAGCGGCGGCTGCACGACCGGCAGTTGGAGACGACCTTTGGCACGGTGGCGGTCGAGCGCCTGGGCTACGCGCATCCCGGTCACGACAGTCTGCATCCGCTCGATGCGTCGCTGAACCTGCCGGCTGAGCGTTACTCGCTCGAGGTGCGCCGCCGGGTGGCCGAAGCGGCCGCGTCGCGGTCGTTCGACGAAGCGCTGTTCGAGCTGTCTCGCCATAGCGGGGCCCAGGTGCCCAAGCGTCAGGCGGAACAGTTGGTCGCTCGCGCGGCTGAGGACTTCGACGCCTTCTACGCGGCGCGCCGAGCGGCGGCGGGCGAGCCGGTCGCTGACGAGTCGGTTGTGGTGCTCACCTTCGACGGCAAGGGCGTGGTGCTGCATCACGAGGACCTGCGCGAGGCGACGCGCAAGGCGGCCGAGAGGCGCCGGCGGCAACGCGAGCAGCTCTCCCCGTTCAACCGCCTGCAGCCGGGCGAGAAGAAGCACGCCAAGCGCATGGCGACGGTGGCCGCCGTCTACGCGGTCTCGCCGTTCGTGCGCAGCCCGGAGGAGTTCCTGCAGAGTCTGATGCCCCGACAGCCGGCGGCCAAGGCCAAGGCTAAAGCGAAGAATCGGGCCAAGACCCCGGCGGTGCGGCCTCGCCCGGTGGCCAAACGGGTCTGGGCGAGCCTCGAACACGAGCCGGCCGAGGTGGTCGCCGAGGCAATGCTGGAAGCCGAGCGCCACGACCCGGAGCGCGTCAAGCGCTGGGTCGTGCTCGTCGACGGCGCCGAGACGCAACTCGACCTCGTCGAAGCGGGCGCCGCCGCCTACGGCGTCGACGTGACGGTGATCCTCGACATCATTCACGTGGTCGAGTACGTCTGGAAGGCGGCGCACGTGTTCCATCGCGAGGGGAGCCCCGACGCGGCGCATTGGGCCTGGACGCGCGTGCAGAGCATTCTCGAGGGCAAGTCCAGCAAGGTGGCCGCGGCGATGCGGCGGGCGGCGACCGTCGCCGGCTTGTCGAGCGACACCCGCAAACCGGTCGATACGTGCGCCGACTACCTGCAGAAGTACGCGCCGTATCTGCACTACGACCGCTACCTCGCGGCGGGTTATCCCATCGCCACCGGCGTCATCGAAGGGGCGTGCCGGTACCTGGTCCGCGACCGGATGGAATTGACCGGCGCCCGCTGGCGCTTGGTGGGTGCCGAGGCCGTCCTGAAGCTTCGCGCGCTACGGGCCAGCGGCGACTTCGATGCGTACTGGGACTTCCACGAAGCGCGCGAGTACGAACGGAACCACGCCCAGCGCTACGCTGACGGGATAGCACCGCCGGTCAGCGAGCCGCCCCCATCGCCCGCCTCACCTCGCCTTCGCCGGGTCAAGTAGCTCTCGCCATGCCGCTCGCAGCCCCTCCTGGCCCCCTCTGGTCCGCCGACGCAAAAGAGCCGCACCCCCGGCTGGGGCAGTATCCCACGGAGCAGTTCACCTTCTTGGGGTACACGTTTCGCGCGCGTCGGTCGAAGAATCGGTGGGGTAAGTACTTCATCAACTTCGCGCCGGCGGTGAGCAATGCGGCAGCGACGCGGATGCGACAAGCGATGCGACGTCGGCACCTTCCTCGGCGCAGCGACAAGGCCATCGACGACCTGGCCCGCCTGTGGAATCCTGTCCTTCGAGGGTGGATTCAATACTACGGCCGTTTCTACAAATCGGCCCTGTATCCGGTCTTTCGCCACTTCAATGGCCTGTTGGTTCGATGGGCCATGCGGAAATACAAAAGGCTACGGCGACATCGCCGTCGAGCCAGTCACTGGCTCGGCGCCCTTGCTCGTCGCGAGCCCCGGCTGTTCGCCCACTGGCATCTGCTGGGGCTGACGCCGGCGGCTGGATGATGGGAGCTGTATGAGCGGAGACGTTCACGTACAGTTCTGCGAGCGCCCGGGGGTGCGATTCCCCCGGGCGACTCACCTCGTCGTTGGTTGCCAACGCAAGGCGGATGCGGAGCGGCTTCTCCTCGACCTCAGGGAGAGGATGAGCCAATTCGCGCTTGAGTTGCACCCTGACAAGACGCGCCTCATCGAGTTCGGACGCTTCGCGATGGCGAACCGCCGAGCGCGCGGGGAACGTCGGCCGGAGACCTTCGATTTCCTCGGCTTCACGCACTACTGCCGGAAGACGCGGAACGGCGGCTTTGGTTTGGGGCGCAAACCGATTGCGAAGCGGGTCACGCGAACCTTGAAACGGCTCAAGGAGCGACTCCGCATGCGGATGCACGAAGACGTCCACGAGACGGCGCAATGGTTGGGAAAGGTGGTCAACGGATGGCTGAACTACTACGCCGTGCCGACCAGTTCCCGGACCCTTGGCGGCTTCGTACGACGCCTTGAGTGGATTTGGCACAAGACCTTGCGCCGGCGGTCCCAGCGGACACGGACGACGATAGCCGATGTGGCACGCCTCACGGCGCTATATTGGCCCCTCGCGAGGGTTCGGCACCCTTGGCCTGACGCGCGGTTTGCCGTCAATCACCCAAGGTAGGAGCCGTATGCGTTAACGCGCACGTACGGATCTGAGCGGGGGGACCGGGGCAACCCGGTTCCCTACCGCCACTATGCGAACCGCCGGCGTGTGCGGGGGCGGCGGGGTCGTCGCCTGCAACGCCGCCGAGGCGAAGTGGTGGAGCGTACTTTCGCGCACATGTATGAGACGGGCGGTATGCGTCGGGTCTGGGTGCGCGGCCACGACAATGTCCGCAAGCGCGTGCTGATCCAGGCGGCCGCCTGCAACATCGGGCTGCTCCTGCGCCGGCAGACCGGCGTTGGTACGCCCCGGAGCCTGCAGGGGCGGGCTTTGTCGGCGATTTACGGCCTGATCGGGCTCTGGCGGGGCTGCTGGGAGCGCCTGAGGCGGGTGTGGGGGCTGAAACGGTCCATGCTTCATCTTGAGGCGGCGTGAGCTTGGAAAAGCCGCTGGCCAGCTCAAACCCCATGTTACACTTTCAGATCCGCACCCCCTCAACCGGTGTCAGGCCGTCGACAACCTTGTTCCACGGGCTGCTTGGGGTGCCGGAAACAGGAGGGTTCAGAATGCGACGACTGATGGTGACGTTCGTTCTACTCACGGCGCTGGCGTGCGGCGGTTCTCCGACCGAGCCAAGCGGCGAACAGCACGGGCCGGAGGGCGGCGGCGGCGAAGCCGGCGAGTCCGGGACGCAGTACAGCCTGACGGATACCGCGGTCGAGACTCGCGGCGGCGTCCAGTTGACCATGAGCTACGACGCGACCGCGGAGACGTTCCGCGGCGAGGTGGTGAATACGACGTCGGCCACGGTCACGCAGGTGCGCGTCGAGATCCACCTGTCGAACGGCGTGGAACTGGGACCGACGCCGCGCGTGGACCTGGCGGCCGGACAGTCGATGCCGGTCGAATTGGACGCCAGCGGCCAGACGTTCACCTCCTGGAGTGTGCACGTCGAGCTGGGCAGTGGTTCGGCGTAGGAGGAGCGCCCCGCTCGGGCGAGAGGGTGCCTGGGTCGCCTTGACGGGAGGATTCCCGGCCCTGTGCCAGCGGTCCGGCTCCGAGCCGTTCTACGCTGGGCTGGTGGCACATCCGAGCCACGGGGCCTAGTCCGCGCCGCGGCTGGCGCCGCCAACCGCGTTCGCCCCGGACGAACCGCTCCTGCTCGCGCTACAGTGCCCAATCTCCGCCCACAACAGAAGCTGCGGCGGTGCTACGATGGAGAAGAGAGGCCGCGACGACGGACGCCCGAGCGGTCCCGCGACGACGCGCCGAGCGCTGGCGCCCCGTTGACAGGTGGGGCGTCGCAAGCGAGAATGCCCGCAAATCGGGCAGGAAGGAGCCCGCCTGAGCGGATGAATCGAGGGTGCCCGCCCCGGAGGGTCAGGTGCTGGACTGGTCATGATGCAGACCGGTCGTCGGCGCAATGAGGAAACATGGGATCGCATCCCCAGCGTTGTCCGGAATCTCGCCGCAACCAGGGCCGGGCCGTGTCAGCGCCGGGTAGGGCCTGCTACGCAGGTTGGACCCGGAGGACGCGACTCCCATGAAGACGCTACGGGTCACGCCGGAGCCTGAACAGATCGAGCTCAGCATCAAGCTGCGATACTTCATCACGGACTGGCCGTCTGCTCAGCGCAAATTCCTCGCCGGGGTTCCGCACCGGCTCCACGAGCTGACGGCGATCCAGCCGCAGGATGTCAGCATGAGCTACGCGAACTCGCTGCGCGACGCGTCATGCACCTGTCGACTGTTCGGGGGCGCAGGGAGCATCGTCCTCAACGCGGACACGCTCAACCTGAGTTTCGCAAACGTGGCGCGGCCTGCGTACGAGGTCGTATTCAAAGCCATTCGACGAGGCTGGGAGTTTCTGACGTCAGAGTTGCCCGAGAACGGAGTTAGTTGGTTCTCGCTGCACTCAAGTCAGGATGTGACGGCTTCAGACGACGCCGCAGTCGACACCTACCTTGGGCAATTTGCACACGAAGGCGCAGTTGCAATCACGAAACACGAGCCAGGAATCAGGTGCCGGCCGTCGATACGGGTGACGTTCAAGGAACACGACCAGCATTGGCAACTGCAGCGCTCAGTGGAGGAGTCGACGACCCTTGGCAAGAGGCTGTTCGTAACAACGAGCATTTACATGCCCGAGTCGCAACTCGAAGGGTTCGGCGGCCTGGAGCAGGCTGTCGCCCGGTTACACGCGATGGCGGATCGGGCGGTCGGATTGCAGAGGGCAGGCTGATGATGGAAGCTCCCTCAATGCCCGGGAACGTGGCGCAAGACCCGTACGCGCCGCCGCCGGCACGGGAGTGCCCGTGGCGCAATCCTTTTCCGGTTGGCGGGCGCCTCCGAAGGAGGATACGGCCGACGGCGGCGTCAGCGTTCGGGGCGAAAGAGGAGAATCCTTTCCGCACTGGCGTCGATCCCGCCGCTGCGGAATCAGCAGCTTCCGTTCTTCGCGCTATTTGGATCCGGCATCTGGAGAACAGCATGTCGGCAATGGGGCGTGAGCCCACACAGCCTGCTACGACCTGGCTCCAAAGCGCCCTCGAGGAACTGGAAGAGATCGACCGGGAAGTCCTCGAGGACGGCCTGCCCGCGATCAGCACGAGAACGAAGGGCGAAGCGGCGAGGATCCTGCGGGAACTGGCCGGACGAACGATTCCGCCGACGATTTACCCCACGGACGACGGAGAACTCGTCATTCACTTCCAGTCGCCGGGCGTGCCGGCGGCCGTGTTGATCGAACTGAGCAATGACGGACAGGGGGCGTGGTTTTCGAGCATCGGCGGAAGGAACCGGCGGCTCCGCTCTGATGACTCATCCGACCTGCCGGACGCGATCGTGATAGCGCAGCTGCAGGCGTTGGCGGCAGAGGCCGAGGCATAATGCCGCTCCCACGACGGGAAGCTCTACCCGAGCTCGAGCAGGACGAGCGGCTGGGCAGAAGCATTGTGGCAAGCCGAGCCGCAAAGACGTGGCGGACGAGCGGCGTGATCATCCGGAACGTTTTTCTGGAGGCGGAGGGGGCGCCGTCCCTGTCTGTCGACCGCATGGATCACGCAACGCTCAACGAGATGGCCGTTCTGGGCCGCAAGCGGGCGCAGAACAGGAAACCGCCACGGCAGCTGCACGGCTGGGCGGTGATAACCGTAGGAAAAGCAGCGTCCAACAGGAGAACGGTCAAGGCCACGCCGCAGCCGGACAATATCTATCACGCTGACATCTTTTTGAACATCGTCGGAGATGAGGCGCGGGACCAGCAGAAGGGGCATGCGACCGAGCTAGCAGCACGGTCACGATGGTTCGACCTGCCGTGACCCACAACGACCAGAGATCACAGCGTGACGGTGCCGCGTCACCACCCGGTGCGGGTCGGGACCCCGTCCGCGCCGCGATCGACGAGGCCAAATGCAAGCTGTTCGGGCCGCAGCCGCGATAGCGTCGCCCAGTGGCGGACTTGGCTGAGCGAGGAGCCTTTCACGCACAACGCATCGCCAGTAGACGATTGATCTGCGACCGACGCCGATCCGAGAGGGGGCCCACAGAGGGAAAGTGGGCTGGTAGACCGTCGCGGAACGGCGACGACAGGCCGGCTTCCGACAGAACGGCAAGAGCCGCACCGGGTCCTCCGAACGCAGAGAGCCCCCAACACGAACGCCCCCTACACCTTGACGGGCATCCCAGCAAGAAAGGCGAGTCCGCACGCGGACAACTGGCGGCGAGGAGCCATATTCCGATGAGTGAAGCGCTCAAGCGGGAGTACCAAGAGAAGCTCGGCGAGGACTTCGGCACCGTCCTCTATGAGGTCCGGAACGACTGGCTCACCGGGCTGGTGAGGCTCAAGGAATACCGCGTACTGTTCAGCGATCACGATGTGCTAAAGCTGCTCAACGCCGCCGGCGGCGCCTTCATGTGGGACGTTCAGCAGATCCTGTGGCGCGATCTCCTGCTGCACGTCACGCGCTTGACAGATCCGGCAACCATGGGCAGACACGAGAACCTCGGTGTGCAAGCGCTCCCGCCGTTCTGCCAACGGCCTCAGTTGCAGGCCGAGTACCCGGAACTGCACGCAGTAGTGCAGGCGCTCGTCGACACGGCAGTAGCGGGAGCCGCTGCCCCACGAGACTGGCGCAATCGACGGATCAGCCATGCGGATCGGGGTCTAGCCATAGACCCCGACGCGGAATCGCTCGCCCCGACTTCACTGCGGCAAGTGCAGGTGGCGCTCGACGCCGTGCACGCTGTGATCCACACAATCGCCTGGCAGGTCGTGAAACAGGACACTCCCAATGACGTGGTGGTTCAGCCACGGGCGGGAGCGTTCTTGGTGTACCTGAGACAGCTCGTCACGGCCGTGCAGTACGTCGACGGGATTATCGACCCAGAGGGAAACGCGGAGATAACAGATGGCGAGGTGGCCGAGAGCTTTCTCACAAGGGTCGGCCGGCTCCCCGACTGGGACGAGATCGAGCAGGTCATCGAACTACGCGAGGCCGCACGGAGGTTCAGGTGAAGACCGAGCAGGTCGGGCGGAGTCCGACCTGACGATACGGCAACGCTTCGATACCGTCCAGCAACGGGGAGCAGCAGGACACCGGCGCGACCCAAGTGTGGGACTCAACGTGGTACCGGACCAGCAGCGGGCGGTAAGCCGCGCAGGATCAACAACTTACGACGCGGTCCGCACAAGCGGGGACGAACCAGAGGCCGCCTAGTGCTGACCGCACTCATGGCCATCGGCCCCACCCGAACGGGGATGCACCGTTGGTCGAAACGATGTACCGAACAAGAGATGAGGTTGCCCCGCTCGCACGGGGATGCACCCTGACCATCGGCTCGACGCGGACCATTTCACAGAGTTGCCCCGCGCGCACGGGGATGAACCGACGCGGTCAACCGTGGCGAGGTGTCCACGATGGGTTCCCCCGCACGCCCGGGGATGAACCGGACTACCGAGCTCAGGTCCGCGGCATCTTCACATCCGCCCCGCACGCACGGGGATCAACCCGTCACACGCTCGACGCCCCCGCACGCACGGGGAACGACCTGATCGATAAGCTGTGCGCATGCCGCGAATAGACAGGCTGAGAGCCATCGCCGAATACATCAAGGGGATGGACGGGGCCGAGCTGCCCGCGGACATCGCTGCCGAGACCTACGCCCCCACCCAAGTCGAGCAAGCACCGTTCCGCTGGAACAAGCCGGAGGAACGCGAAGACGACGCGCTCAAGCGTAGCGAACCGGTCGCCATCGACGCGGTGCTGAACGGGGACGGGCCGCAGGCCCTGAACCTGGACATCGGAAGCAGCAGAAACGGCAGCATCACGGGAATCGAAGGCGTAGCCCTATCGATGCACGCGGACACGGCGCTCGCGCTGCGCGCCGAACGTATCAGCCGGGACGAAGACCCCAGCCTGTACGAAATCGGCCGGGAAGTCCTCGGACTGGACGACAAGCAGGCCCGCGCACTGTTCCAGGGACCGAACACCGCCGGCAGCGCCAGGCGCTGGATCGGAACCCAGGCCGCCGCCGGCGCTTGCCGGGCACTCGCGGAGGGAACCGCCCCCGAGAAGCTCTGGGAGGGAAAGTTCGACCGGCTGGCCATCGCGACCGCCGCAGCACGGGAAGCCGGCGCCGCCAACACGGACGAGCGGGAGAGATCGGGCTGGGAGTTCCGCGGCATCGAACCGGGAGCAACGGTGCACCCGACCGCCTCGATCGCCGACGACGTTCAGATTGTCAGCGCTCACGAATTCCTGAAGGAATTTGAACGCGGGTCGGTTCAAGTCGCTTTCTGAAGAAGCAGAAGACCAAGCGGAGCGAACGTCCGTCTGCGGACGTTTGCGGAGTGCGGTAGCCGAGCGCGGGACCGGCAGCGGAAGAGGCTGTACGTGACTACGCGAGGGGCTGTGAGACGGCCGGCGACGGCTGGACGGATCGTCGTCGGCGCCCGTGCCTGAGCGGACGGAGCCACCGCGACACCCGTGCCCGCAAGGAACGGCGCGTTCGGATAGGGTTGAAGCGGACGCAGACGTGGGGTGAGGGCCCGGGTGCCACCGGACCCTCGTGACCGCCCCGAGCTCCGACAGACCGAGCCGGTCGCTGCCGTTGTGCCACGGTTCGTGCTCGCTGTCCAGTCGGAGCTCGCCCCGCGCGCTCCGACGCCGTGGACCAGCCGCTACGCCAGAAGACCTGCCGACACTGCAGCCGCCTGTTCGCCCTCTGCGCGGCGTGTGATCGCGGCCATGCCTACTGCACGCCGCGCTGCCGGGCGGCCGGTCGTCGCCGGTCGTTGCGGGCTGCCAGGGCCCGCCATGAGCAGAGTCCCGAGGGCCGTCTCGACCACCGCGACCGGCAACGCGCCTATCGCGACCGCCGCCGCGTGACGGATCAGTCTTCCACCGCACCTCGGCGATCGACCAGACTCGCCGTCCCTGACGTCGCCCCGGTTCGGCCGCCCGTTCCCACTCGATGCGTGGTCTGCGGGCGGACGAGCCGGTGGCTCATCCCGATGCGGGAGTCCCGCGTCGACCGGAGAAGGAGGGACGATGATCACGCCCGCGCAGCGCGCCGAGATCCGGCGCCTGTTCTACGGCGAGCACTGGAAGGTCGGGACCATCGCGGCCCAGCTCGGCCTCCACCATGAGACGGTCCGCGCCGCGGTGGAGCGCGAGACGGCAGGGGTCCGCCCCAGCCTGTGTCGGCCCAGCATCCTCGACCCGTATCTGCCGTTCATCCGGGACACCCTGGCGCAGTATCCGAATCTGCGCGCCACGCGGATCTACGAGATGGTCCGCCAGCGCGGCTATCCGGGCTCGGTCATCCAGGTCCGCCGCCTCGCGCGGCGCCTGCGGCCCGAGACCAACCGTACCGTCTACCGCCGCGTCGTCACCCTGCCCGGTGAGTCCGCGCAGGTCGACTGGGGCACCTTCGGCAAGGTCCGCATCGGACAAGGCACACGCACGGTCTCCGGATTCGTCATGGTCCTCGGCTACTCGCGGGCGCTGGCCGCGCTGTTCACCCACGACCAGACGCTGGAGAGCTTCCTGCGGGGGCACGTCGACGCCTTCGAGGCGCTGGGAGGCGCCGCCCGCAACTTGGTGTACGACAACCTGCGCAGCGCCGTGCTCGACCGCCGCGGCGCCGCCGTGCAGTTTCATCCCCGCCTGCTCGACCTCGCCGGCCACTACCACTTCGCACCCCGGCCCTGTACACCGGGACGCGGAAATGAGAAGGGGAAAATCGAACGGCAGATCCAATACCTACGGCACGCCTTCTTCGCCGCCCGCCCCTTCCGCGACCTCGACGACATCAACGCCCAGTTCCGCCGCTGGCGAGACGACATTGCCCACCGCCGGCGTCACCCCGACCAGCCCGACCGCAGTGTCGCCGACGTCTGGGCCGAAGAGAAGCCCCGCCTGCTGCCGCTGCCCGCCCATCCCTTCGAGACCGACCTGGTGCGCGTCGTCCGCTCCGGCAAGACCCCCTACGTCCGCTTCGACCGCAATAGCTACTCGATTCCCCACACCCACGTCCGAAAGCCGCTGACCCTGGTCGCCGGCGCCACCCGCATCCGCATCGTCGACGGGCAGACCGAGCTGGCCAACCATCACCGCACCTACGACACCGGACTGACCGTCGAGGACCCCGCGCATCTGGAAGGTCTGCTCGCGGCCACCCGCCAGGCCAACGCCCACACCACCCGCGACCGCCTCCGCGCCGCCGTCCCCGCCACCGCCACGCTCTTCGAGCGGCTCGCCGAACGCGGAGAGGCGCTGCGACCGAACGCCACCCGGCTGCTCGCCCTGCTCGACGACTACGGGCCGCAGGAGCTGGCCGCCGCCGTCGCACTCGCGCTCGAACGCGACGCCCTCGGCGCCGGCTCCATCACCCACATCCTCGAAACCCGACGGCGACAGCGCGGACTCAAACCCCCGCTCCGCCTCACGCTGCCCGACCGACCCGGACTGCGAGACCTCGACGTCCGGTCCCATGACCTGGAGTCCTACGATGCCCTCGGACAGAACAGCCCTGACGACGCTGGCGACTGACCTCCGCCGCCTTGGCCTCAACCGCACCGCCGACGAGCTGAACGACCGCATCGCCGAGGCCACCCGCAAGCGCTGGAGCGCCACCGTGCTGCTCGAACACCTCGTCGCCGCCGAGCTCGAAGACAAACAGCGCCGCAGCGTCGAGAGCCGACTCACCCGAGCCCGCCTCGGTCGTTTCAAGCCGCTCGCCGACTGGGACTGGGAATGGCCCACCGCGCTGGACCGCACGGCCCTCGAACGCATCCTCACGCTCGACTTCCTCGCCCGCGGCGAGAACGTGATCCTCGTCGGTGCGCAGGGCTTGGGGAAGACAATGCTGGCGAAGAACATTGCCCACCAGGCCGTCCTCGCCGGACACTCCGCTCTCTTCACCACCGCCGCCGACCTGCTGCTCGACCTCAACGGACAAGAGACCGCCCGCGCGCTCGAACGCCGCCTGCGGCACTACACGCGCCCAACGCTGCTGGTCATCGATGAGCTCGGATATCTCGCCAACGACGCACGCGCCGCCGACCTGATCTTCCAGCTCGTCAGTCGGCGCTACGAGCACCGCTCCCTGCTGATCACCACCAACCTCCCATTCAAGCGCTGGGACACCGTCTTTCCCAACGCCTCGTGCGCCGTCGCACTGATCGACCGACTGACCCACCACGTCGAAATCCTTCTCATCGAAGGCCGCAGCTATCGCCGACGGGAGGCCGAGCTCAGCCAACAGGAGCGCAACCGCCAGCGTCCGCACCGTGATCACGCGGCGGAATGACCGTGACCCTCACCTCGTCAATGAGACTGGTCGATGCCTGTGCAGAAAAGCGCGTTTTCTCGCGACCGGCAACACAGATCGACAACGGCGCCTACATCGGCGAGAACGTCCGACTCGAATCCGGCGTCCACGTCGCCCAGGGAGCGACGATCGAAGCCGGAACAGTGGTCCGGAGCGCATCCACCGTCGGCGAACGCTCGCACATCCAGCCGAACTGCGTGATCGACGGACACGTCGAGGACGGAGTCCAGATCGAAGCCGGCGTCCGCATGGGCCAGAAACGTGAAACCGAACACGAAGGGAAGCGATCCGGAACACCAATCACCGTATGCGGCGGCGCGGTGGTCGGAAAGGGCGTGACGATAGACAAGCCCGGAACAGTGGTACCGCCAGGGTGGACGGTGACCGAACGCAACGTCGGGTCGCTGCCGGCACGAGACACGGAGACATCGGTACAAGGGACAGTCGATGGAACAGGCCCAGCCACATGGGGAAGCGGGGACCCCGAACGTGGCCACCGGGCGTGTCTGGAGGAGCGGAAATCGCACCAAGCGCTATCGTGCACCCGGGAGCGCAGATCGGGCCCGGAGCCAAAATCGGGAAGAGCAGCGAAATCGGGCGCGGAGCTCGCATCGAACCGGGCGCATCAATCGGAAGGGCTACGTGGATCGACCCGGGAGTAAGGGTAGGCACCGACTCGGTAGTCGAAGACGACGTGAACGTACGCGCCGGGGCGACAATCGAGCGAGATTGCCGGGTGAGGAGAAGAACCACGATCGGCGCCGAAGCCGTGGTCCGAGCAGGAACCGACTTCGGAAGGCCGGACGTAACCCGCCTGCAGGGCGGAGCGATTGCGGTTCCCGGCGACGGGACCGCCGAGCACACGCCGAAGCCATGGGTGGAGCCGGCGCGAATCCACCCGAGCGCCCACGTCCACCCGACGGCGTCGGTCAGCCCGGGCGCAACGATAGGCGAGGGCGCATGCATCGGTGCGAATACGCAAATCCGGGGAGGGGTCCAGGTCGAACACCACGCCCAGTTGGGAACCAACGTCGTGATGGAGGCAGGAAGCCGCGCGGGCGCCGGCGCGGTCATACGAGACAACGCATCGGTCGAAGCCGGAGCCGACGTCGGAGCGGCAAGCGTCGTCGAAGAAGGCGCGCGGATAGGCATACGCGCCACCGTCGGCGACAACTGCAGGGTGAGAGCCGGAACAGAGGTGCCGCCGCACGAGAGGGTGTACCCGAACGAGACGTTCGAGGGAACGGCTCGCCGTGCGACGGCCGCCGCACCGGTACGGCCCGCAACCGCAGTCGCCGAAAGAACAGAGCAGGCACGAGCACGATCCAGCTCAGTCGGAAGAAGCTGATCGGGCGAAGCCAAGCCACACGCCAGCTCGGTCGCGGACCAAGCGGGATCCCAGGCCAGCCTCCGCCGCCAGCGCGCCCGGAGCGACCGGGGCCTCAACAGCCTGAGGGCGGACGAACAGCTGGCCCAAGCACACCGCAAGCGAAGAGAGCCCCGGAAGAACGACACCTGCGGCGGACTCCTGCCAGCCAGTGGCACGCAAACGAGAACTGACGGATGCACTCCCCGGGGAGAGGGAAGACGACCCTGCCGCGGGGAGGGACCGCTCGCCGGACGAGGCCCGGAGGCGCGATCAGAAAGTACGCAGGGGCAGGCGGGAACAAACGCGTGGCGTACTAGAAGAAGGGGGTACGCCACGCGTGGCGTACCCAACCGCCACGCCCAGCCGCGTGGCGGGTGAGGGGGAACGGCGGTACGCCACGCGTCCCGAAGGCCGAAGCCACGTGGCGTACGGGGGAGGCCGGAAAGGACGACGTACGCCACGCGTGGCGTACTGAGAGGCCGGGGGGCGCCACGCCCCGCCACGTGGCGGTGCTGGCCGCCACGCCCGAAACAGGCGTGGCGGGTAGAGACACCACGGCGACCCAGGTACGCCAGGCCGTAGAGGACCGTACGCCACGTGGCGTACGAGATCACGAGGGGTACGCCACGCGGGCACGCGTGGCGCTTGAACGAAAAAGCGTGGCGGCACGGCCGAGCACCGCACTCCGGGGAACAAGCGCCACGGACTGCGGAAAAGACAGACGTGGCGGCAGCAACCGCCACGTCGGAATGGAAAGCGCCACGCCATTAAGCGTGGCGGGGGGTGCGAGCAGTAGACCGGATCGTCGGAACATGCGGAATGTACGCAGGGACCTGACAGGGGTCGGTCACGCCTATGCCTTGGGACCGCCACGCGTGGCGGTCCCAAAAGGGGGGATCGCACAGTAGACCGGCACGACCCGGAAAACAGACGCCGGGCTCAGTCTTCCTCGGCCTCGGGTTGCGAGAGCTGCGGAAGCTCCTCGAGGAGATCGTCGGAGCTGTAGAACGCAGCGAACGAATCGAGGTCTCCGCGTGGCCCGCGCCGAGGGCCGGCGACCTGACCCCGGCCTCGGGCGGCACGCAGAGCGAAGTCACGGACCGAGAACTCCTTCAGGACACCACGCAGCCCGAGGTGCAGCGCACGACGCAGAAGCCAGGAACGAGAGACGCCCAACGAGGCGACCAAAGCGTCCAGGTGGTTCAGCTGGTCCGAGGTGACCCTGAACTTCACCAGGTGGCGGAATGGACGCCAGCCGGGAAGCTCAGGCATCTGGACACACAGTCTGACACATCAGACCGGTGGCGAATCCCCGGGGAGCGCGTCGAGGTCGTCGTCGTTCGAGGCGGCGAGGTCGACGACGAGCTGCTCGACGGCATCGACCGCCGGACGGGAAGAAGGCGGCAGCGCCGCGAGCTCCTGCTCGGCGAACTCTCTGAGCTCGGCAGCCGACAGATTCTGATTGGCCCGGATGAGCGCCTGCAGGTGACGACTCAACGGCACGAGGGCCGAGGCACGACCTCTGGGCGGCGCCGAGGAGGGGGACGGCCGGGCGCCGGCCGGAGATGCGTTGACGGCAAAGCGAGTGGGGTCCGCCGCCAGAGCGGCCCGGAGGGTGTCGACTCCCGAACGGAGCGCATGCCGCATGAGAGCGGAACGCTTCGAGCCGGACGAGAACGCGAGCGCCTCGTAGCGCTGAACGAGGTCCGGTTCAAGGAAGATCGCGACCTTCTTTTTGACCATGTGGAGGTAGCATATCGGACGTAGGCCAAACAGGGGCCGGTGCGGCCCCTAAAGAGGGGCCTAACCGACCCCCATGGTTTTGCACCAGAGTTGTGCAAAGCCGAAAACGACCCCTAAAAGCCGCTTTGTTGTGGCCCTCCAGTGGCGCTTACATTGCCGGTTTAGGCGCATGACAGGCGCACGTTAGGGGCATATGCCCCTGTTTTGACCGTTGCGGCGTAACGTCCGCGCAGTAACAGGAACAGGAGCTGCTCCTGTTCCTGCGCCTGTTTGCTACACGTTCGGAACGAGGGTGAGCGACCACCCTGCCGTGGTCGCTCACCCTTGATTTTTCCCTGCGGGAAGGCTGGGGACACGACCCCCATTGGGGGCCGTTTAGGAACAGGGGCCGCTCCTGTTATGCTCCTGCACCTGCTACTGTGACAGGCGCATGTGCGACCCCTGTTCGACCCCTGTTTTACAGGGGGAGAGTACGGGAGACGCCAGCCCAGGAGGCCGTCGCGTAAACGCTTTTGTTCGCAAGGGGTTACGGCGTTTACGGCGAGAAGGGCAGCGCTAGCTGCTGGAAAAGCAGCCGCGTCGCGTAAACGCTTTTGTTTGCAAGAGGTTACGGCGTTTACGGCGAGAACGGCAGCGCTAGCTGCTGGAAAAGCAGCCGCGTCGCGTAAACGCTTTTGTTCGCAAGGGGTTACGGCGTCTGCGACCAGACACACAAAACACACCACGCAACAACCGGGCGCGGCGTGGTGACGCCTGGCCAGAGGGGCCGACGGACGAGCGATAGTATAAGGAGGAGCCCGGCAAAGCCTGGAAAAAGGAGTAGAACCGTGGAGGACGACGTCCTGAAGAACAGCGCCGAAGCTATCGGGATCGCGGAGGAAGAGTCCGGCCAGACCGCTGGCGAGACACTGAAGGGTTTCGCATTCAGGGCGAGCGACCAGCTGTACGTCGCACTCCGGGAGATCATCCCCAAAGGGAGCCTCTCCGCAGGACTACGGATCGGAGTCTGCGCGTGGTACGGCCTCTTCTACTGCCGCCTGTGCGGGGACCGACTGAAGGACGATCGACCAACCCGAGTGGTGGACCGATGGTGCGAAGAGTGCTACGGGAAAATCACAAGCGAAGAAGTCCGCGGGATGATCGAAGCGACACTGCCCGAGGGGTCAGTGCCCGCACGGTCGGAGCGGAAGCCTGACCCGTGGCCGGAGTGGGTGTACGAACCCGTGACCGACAAGAAGGTCGACCCGAGAAGGTTTCGCGACCGTCAGGAAAACCAGATAGAAGCCAAGGCATGGCGCAACCGAAAGGCGGAACTGGCGGCTGCCGCTGCCGCAGAAAACGGCAGAGTAGCGATCAGTCACCCTGGAGAACCGCCTGAATCCGGGACCGGGTGATCGAGAACTCGACCATCAAGCTCGCGACCGACGCGCCCGCGCGCGAACGCCGGACGATCGCAGAACGAAGCTCCAGCGTCAACGGAGGGGAGCGGACGCGACGGCGGTCCGCAGGGACCGCCCTCTGCCAAACCGCCAACGTGACGTCCGGCATGTCCTTGACGATCTGCTGGGCCGACGTCCCAGCCTCGTAGCGACGAGCGACCTCGGCGAGCAGCTCCGGAGTGGCAACCTTGTCGACAGCCAGGACAGAGGGGTGGCGCGCCGGCCGTCGATCCGCCGCAGGCAGAACCTCCGACACGGTGCACGGAGCACGATGAAGCCGAGCGGCGATAGCCTGCATGGCTACGCCTTCCCCATAGAGCTGGCGGATCAACGACCGCTCCGCATCGGTGATCCGCCGCTTGGCACGTTCCGCAGCCGGGACCGCTTCAGCAATCCGGAGATAGCTGACCCGGTACCGGCGGCACAATGCAGCAATGGTCGACCCGGCCCGGTAGTCCGCAAGCAGCCGCGCGGCCATGGCCGCACGTTCCCGCTCACGGCGCTCAGCGCGGGCCGAACGTACACGGGCCCGATCAGGAGGGGAAAACGATTTCCAGACCATGCGCACACTGCTTATGCCGACCCGCAAGGCGGCGGCAATGGCCGCCGGCTCACCGCCGTCGAACAAAGCTGCGACTATGCGTTCGCGCCGCCGGCGCGAGGCGCCAGGCCGGAGACTGCGGCAGCGACCGCAGTAATCGCGGCCCGGCAGAACCCGGCGACCCGGATGCCGCTTGCAGAAAGGCTGCCTGCGGGGATCGCAGCCAGTGCAGTGCTCATGGGTAGACAATCGGGCGACGGTGGAATTGAGGATCTCGGCCAGCGCACGCGCATGCGCCCCTGCCGGGATGTGCTCCTGAAGCCTGGCGGGGCCGCCGCAATGGAGGCACAGACCGCCATCGCGGTAGTCGTGCGGAACGTCGGCAAGCGTGAGCCGCCGATCCCCCTGGCCTGCACGCTCGAAGCCTCCCGTCCGACGGATTTCCGCGCGGCACTCCCCGCAGGTATAGAACCCGACGCCGGTGCGGGCCGCCGGGCGCCGGCGCCGCAAGAACCGGGTCGACGGATGGGTGCCGCAACGAAAACAGAGGCCGTCGCCATCGTCCCACTCGGCGCGCTCGTCCGCCGGAAGGAGAGCCACATCGAGCGCGCGCAAACAGTCGGTGCGCGGCCACCGGGAACTCACTGGCCTGCCGGGATGACCAGCGACGTGGAGCGAATGCGCACGGCGTTCGTCATGACGGCCGCACGCTTGCGATCAGCGTTCGAGTAGTAGTTGTTCCAGACGCCCGCCATCAGGCGCGTGCGGTAAGAGCGAGGGGCGTTGCGCGGCAGCTCGCCATGCAGCCGATCGGCGGCGTCGCGAAGCAGACCCGTCGGCGCCTCGATGAAGCCCCGCCAGAACTTGACGGCCGTTTCGCCGCTGCTGGCCACCGTGGCCACCATGACGGCCTGGATGCGGCCGCCGTACAGCCGGCGGCGAAGCTTCGAGCTGACGACCGTCTGCAACAGCGTGTCGACGTGCCGGAACGCCGGCAGATGCGCGTCGATGTAGCCCACCTTGTCAGCGAGGGCAACCCGGCGGCGCATCCGCTCGGAAGGCTCGTGCTCGGTGTCGTAGAACAGGACCCGCTCGGCGGTGGCCACGCACATGGACAGGCCGGCGTCGGAGAGGCCGGCGAAACTGAGCGAGCGGGCGAGCACGGCCGGAGAGCGCTGCTTCTGATAGCTGTCGAGGTAGGCATAGGTGATTCTCGGGTCCTCGCCGACCAGGACCCGGACCAGCCAGCGGAACGGCCGGAAGTCGTCCGGCAAGCTGCACTGCGCCAGCAGGCGGTGCTGGGCGTCGACGAGCTTGACCTCCCCATGGACGGTGATCACGAAAGTCAGAAGGGAGAGATCGCGCCAAGCGCCCCGGAGCATCATCTCCGCGAGTGCGCCGACGTGCTTGGCGTCGGCGAGACGCTGCTTCTCGAAACCGTACTTGCGGACGAGCTCGCGAGCCTCCGGCGGAGTCAGCACGATCATGCCCCACTCCTGCGGGTCGCGCGGCCGGATGAACGGCGCGAGCTGGGCGAGAGACGTCTCGTTGCCGCCGTGCTTCTTGAGCATGGTAATGCCAAGGTACCGGACCGCTGCCAACGGGGAACAGGGGCTTGGACCAGGACCGGAATGCACGAGCGCGGAACCGACTCTCGGCGATGCCAGGAACCGAAAAGCCCCGGCGAACGAGGACCGGCGCCAGGAAGGGACGGTGCCAAGAGAGGGTCTGAAGCGCCACGTGGCGGCAACACAGGAGCGCCACGTACGCCACGCCGGGGTGCGTACGACAAGATCACGGAGAGAAAACAGTCGACCGAAACGACCGGTGGAGAACGAAACCGCCCGCAACGTCGATCGGTAGAGGTGAGGAAAAAGGCGTGGAAGCCACCCCGTGAAGGAGAGGGGCGGAAGCAGTGATACAGTCCCCGAAGCGCCACGTGGCGGCAGACGAACAGGTCCTGGTACGCCACGCATGGCGGCGAGAAGCGACCAGGAGCAGAAAAACCCAAGCGGAAACGCCGGGCTGAAACAGACCGAGCCCAGTCGAGGAGCCGGACAGCAAGCAGAAGCGGAGACGACGAAGCCGCCACGCGTGGCTGCGGAACACGGAGCCGCGAGTCCAGAAGAATCGAAGAGAACACGACCGCGCGCGGAGGCGCGCGACCGAAGAAGACCATGAAAAGCCGACTCTGAAGAGATCGGCAACCGCCGACATGCGCACCAGCACAAGGGATGAAGGCGCCACGTGGCGGCGCCGGAAGTCGAATAAGGCTGCCGATGTACGCCACGCCTGCGAGAGAAACGAAGTAAAAATAGGCGACCGCGTCCTTGAGAACGTCGGTGAAGAGAAAGCTCAAGTGATGCTGGCGCCGGCGGTCCAGAAGCCAGCGCCGGATGTTGGCCACAATCCAGTGCGACTGGCTGGCGTCGACGGTGCCCTTCAGGCGCGGATCGAAGGCCACGACCAGGACCGCCTGCATGCGCCTGACGGCGTTGCAGACGTAAGCCAGGCGCTTGCGCTGCGCCAGACCGGCGACGTCGTCCAGCTCGTCGAAGTCTGCGGGAACCTGCATCTCCGGACGCCGGAACAGGATGAACGCCCGGTGGGGCGGCTCGACCGATCCGAGCAGCTTCTGCCAAGCCACAGTCACCGAATCCAGATCCGCCGGCGACTTCCCGTCGATGGACGACTGCGTGATCTCGGCGAAGAAGAGGAGCTGCCCGTTCACCGTGAGGACGACGTCGGGCGCCACGAAGCCCCAGTACGGGATGGTGTCGACCAGCGACGCGCCGGCCGGCTTGAACATCTTGATCATTCGTCGTCCCCCGAGGCGAAGAGATCACGCAGGCCGCGCAGACGGGCCATGAACCCGTGCTGGGGCCGCTGCGCACGCTGCTGGGCGCGAACCCGCGTCTCCAGCTCCTGGATGATCGAGCGATCGGAGACGACCAGCGCACCGAAATTCTTGGGCGGATCGCCGTGGTCGTACCAGGCGCCCTGGTACCGCGCGGCGCTCCGGAGCACGAAGAAGAACTGGGGATCGTGCCGGGTCATCACCCGGAAGAAGTAGTACAGCAGATAGGTGAAACCCACCCCGAGGAGGAAGGAGCCGAAGCCCTGCCACCAGATGATGAAATTGATGGTCAGCAGGGCCACCGCCCGGCGGTCGATGCCGAAGACCTCCAGGGGACGGCAGAGCATGGGATAACCCTGCCACTGCTGATGACCGAGGAAGATGTTCTTGGACATGGGGTCGGTAGAGAAGAGAACGGCTCGACGAAAAGGCTACCGCCCATCCGCCGAGCCGGAGGCCGGAACTGCAGATGTCGAGGCCGCAACACGGCGACGACTAGACGCAGCCGCTGACGGTGCCGCCGCCGAAGTCCAGCCAGTTGAGGAACTGCACGGCGCCCAGGACCATGCCGGCTCCGAAGATGAGCCCGGCGATGGCCGACTTGCTGCCATCAAGCCGCCGATGATGACGGCCACGATGGACAGGCCCCGGCCGACCGGGCCCAGGAACAGGTCGCAGAGGTTCTTGACGCCTTTCTCCCAGGGGCTGGCCGCTTCGAGAACCGGCCCGAACACCATGAAGACCATGAGAACGATGCCGACCGTGGCGACCGCCGGACCGTAGCGCAGCAGGCCAGACCAGTCGGCCTCGGTGCCCAGCCCCAGGGCCAGACGAAGCAGGACCACGCCGGACAGGGCCAGCGGGCCGAAGAGAAGCGAAATCCGATTCGAGCAATACGCCGATGCCATCTGCATGCCAACCTCCTGGTGTTGACGCCGTGTGCCCGGCGCCGATGTGAACGTTACGAATCGAAATCGCCGGTCTCCTCGCGCACCAGCGCGTCCGAAAGCTCGGGATCGCCAGCCCGCCCCTCACGGATCGTGCGATCGAAGACGGCAACCCGGGAACCGACGTCGCCCATGACCAGTACACGGGTCACCTGATAGACCCCGAACATCACGCCGAGGTAGACCATCAGGACGACCGAAAGGAGATGAAACCCGAAACGTGACCAGACCAGGGGCCAGAAGGGCGCCAAGTAGGTCAGCTCGTGCGACACGAGCAGGTACAAGGGAAGAAGCGACGCCAGCGAGACGCCCAACGAGACCTGCCAGGGCTGCACTTGTCGGCTCCTGTCGAAGTACGGGCGCCACCGGAACGGCGGCGGCCGAGCGGGAAGGGGCAGAACGTCACCGTCCACCCCACGACAGCGGAAACTCCTCGTCGGGAAGCGTAGCGCCCCGACGACGGCCGTCATCGGTACGGAAGCCCGGAACACGGTAGATACGGAACCCGGCGGACCGCTTTTCAGCAAGCTGCTTGCTGCTGTAATGGCCGCTGGCAACCTCCACGGCGCGCACGCTCCGGGAGCCGTCCGACTCCTCTATCTCGATGATCGCGTCCGGCAGCGGGACCGCGCCCACGAACACGCGCAGACCCAGCTGCCTGGCCTCCTTGCGGCGGGCATCGCGGGCGCCCTTGTCCCCGCCGGCGCGGCGGCCCAGCGCGTCGGCCGCGGCCAGACGACCCCTGAGCTCCGACTCCAGGCGGACCCGGACTACCCTTGCACCCCGAGGATGGCAGTCGGCCACCTCGGCACTTACGGCATCGAGCACATGGTGGTCGTGCCGAAGGTTGCGGGGATCGCCGCCGGCGGACCAATAGCGCTGCGGTCCGGCGACGCTGCCCGGCTGCGGGGAGGACTGGGAACGAACCGCCGTCAGATCCCGGCCCCGGCCGGTGAGCATGTAGACCTGATAGCCGGTCTTGCCCCTGGGAACCGTCTTCTTGTCGATGAGACCCCGGCGCTCGAGGGAAGCCAACGTGCGGTTGGCCGCGAACGGATGGCCGTCGAACACCGCATTGACGATCGAGCGCCGGGCCGCCACCCGGAAGACACCGAGCAGGTCGAGGAGGCCGTCCTCGCGCTCCTGACGCGAGAGTCGCAGCTTCGAGGTGCGATCCTGACGACGACCCCGATGAGCGCGTTCGGGCATGGCAAGCTCCCTATCACGAGGCCGGTGAACGAACTCCACCGGCGACAACGGCGAACCGGTGTCACGGACGGACCCGCGGGACGAAACCGAACGCGGATCGGGCCGCTGGGAATCCGAACGGAGACGGACGACAGCGTCGTCAACGGGACGCTCGGAGTCACGAGAGTCCGGCTCCACGACCGGAGGAGGCTGAACCGGACGCGGAGCAGGCTCCGTCTTCTTCGCAAACCGGTCGGGAGACCGCTTGGTGGGACTCTGGAGGTACCACACAACACAAAGATCTAGCGGACGGGAGAGCCTCGATCGCGGTCGCGCGTGGTCCCGTGGAGCAGGGTCGAGGGAAGCGACCAGCTGTGCCAATCGCTGACCGGGGCGGGGCCGGTCTGCTGGGCCCACGCAAGCTGGTGTGCGCGAACCGCCGCCAGGGACTGACCGGCCGCCTCGACGAGCTGCCGGCCCCGGGCGCCGGGGCTGACCTTTCCGGTCCAGGGCACCGAAGCGGCGCGGCCGGGAACAGTCTGAGAGGCCTTCGAAACGACCGCCGGCCGAGCCGCCGGCGTCGAAGTCGGTGCCGGACGAGCGGGGCCGGGAACCCTGGAAGAGCCGGACCGGGAAGAAGTCGACCGGCGAGTCGGCGCAACCGCCTGTTGGGCGGACGGAGGACGAACCGTCGTGGACCGGCGCGGAGAAGGCGCCGAGGGCGCCGGACGAGCGGGCGGAGGAGGCATGTCGTCTACACGCTGGGCCGGATCCTCCGGACCGGCCATGGGCGGATGGGCAACCGGCTCGGCCGTGGTCGCAGCCTGGTTGGCGCCGCCGGCAACGCCGGCGGGACCCACAGGGGCCGAAGAGCGCTTGGGGGGCTGATCGGCGGCCGACGCGGGCGGAGAACGCCTGTGAGCCGGCTCGGCCGCAACCGGTTCGGCCCGGTCGAGGGCACCCTTGCCGCCGCCGGAGGAATCCTCTTCGGCAGGCTCGGTGAACTGCATCCACCACGCCCGCTGCTGGCGCCAGGAGGCCTCGACATCGGCGAAGTCGCCGGGATAGGAATGCTTGACCTGCCGGTAGTGCTCCCGGAGCAGGGGGAGCCAGCGCCTGGAGTGCACCGGACCGAGCACGGTCTCGACCAGGAGCGGATCGAGGGCGTTCATCACGATCTGCGGTACCGCGTCGGCCAGGCCCCAGGGAGCGAAGCGCGCAGCGAGCGCATCGCAGGCCGGCTGGCCGTTGGCGACCGCCGTCATCAAGTCGTCGCAGCTCGGTATCGGAAGACGGCGCAAGAGCGCCGATCGCGTGGCTGACATGGAAGACCAGAAGACAGAAAAGAGTACCTGCGAGAGGGCGAAAAACGGGGTCCCGGAGAGCCGCCGGCAGGGCGCAGCGTAAGCGCTTTTGGCGGGCCCCTGAGTAGCGCTAACGAGAGATAGCGCGGATCCGTGAGATCTTGCGTTAAAGGGCACCTAAGGGTTGCAAAAACGCGATTTCGGGAGCGGAACGCGGATCGAAAAAAGATCAAGGTTTACGGGGGTTTTCGAGATCCGCCTCAGAGAGGGGGAGAGGGAGGTTCTACGGAGGGGAAAACACCCCCGGGACGACATGCGAGCAGCCCGGAAAGGGACGGTTCCGGCGTGCCCGAGCACGCCGGAAAGCGACCGGAGGACTAACGGTCGGGCCCTCCGGAACGACCGCGCTCGGAAGCAGGCGCAGGCGGCAGCTGAGGCGCCGGGCGGGCCGCCGGCGGCGCCACGGAAGGATCGCCGCCCGCGCGAACCGAGACACGGGATTCCGCTGGAGGCACTGGCGGTGGAACCGTCGCGCCGCGAGGCGGCACATCGGGAGCGATCGGCAGCTCGCCGGGCAACACCCGCTGGGGAGGAAGAGGCTGGTCCGGGGGATCAGCGCCCGGGAGATAGTGGCGAGATTCTCGCCCATCATCTGGAGATAGAGGGCCTGACGACCCGCAACGGGCAAAGAGTTCATGAGACGACCTCCCATCAAGAAAGAGGAAACACGCTTCGGGTAAAGCGCCCGACGCACTGCCCCAAGCCTAACGAGCGAGCCGGAACAACCGGCGCTGACGAAAAAAAGAAAAGGCCCCGACGCCTCTCGGCGTCGGGGCCCTTCGATTCGACGGCCGGTCAGGACCGGATCGGGAAGGCGGCCTCTAGTGGGCCGGCTGCCCCTGATCGCGCTCCTGGGTCTGAGCCGGCTGCGCGGGAGCCGAGGCCGGACGGGCCGCCGGCGTCTCGACGCCGGGGTCG
This sequence comes from Vicinamibacterales bacterium, assembly GCA_965222905.1. Taxonomy (GTDB): domain Bacteria; phylum Acidobacteriota; class Vicinamibacteria; order Vicinamibacterales; family UBA8438; genus WTFV01. The sequence goes on from OZ244976.1 coordinate 4,708,489, forward strand.
CCGCCGGGCTGAACCGGCTTGTGCCCGTGCGCCTCCTGCGTCTCCTGCTGGCGCTGCTCGTTGCGCTGCTGGGTCCGTTCCTTGCGCATCTCGCGCTGGGTCTCGGTGCGATCCGACTTGTAGGCCAGCTCGACCGAGGTGATGTCCCGCGAGACATCCGCCATCCCGCCCTGCGTCTCGAGCTGCTGCGCCCACTTCTCGGCGATGACCGGATTGGCGGCGGACTCCGCCGGGACGTACGTGGCCGGAATCGCGGTGGTGCGGTTCATGGTCGCGTACGACGCGGCGAGCTCGGCCTTCGCCCACTCGTCGGACTTCTCGCGGGTGTTCCGGGGCGCCTCGTACATGGCGACCCGGGCCTGGGCCTTCTCGTCGACCTCGCCCCGGCCGGTGGCCTGCTCGACCTGCGCCTTCGCCTGCGTGTACAGGTGCGCGTGGGAAACGGCCTGCAGAACCGAGGAGGCCTGCTCGTGGACGTCCTGGAACTTGTTGCCGTGCGGAACCTCGATGGTCGGAACACCGGCCTGCACGCGGAAGCTGGCCTGATCGAGCTCCTTGACCTTCTGCGAGACGCTCACCTCGTGGTGCCGCTCGATGTCATGGAGAACCTTGCCGACCTCCGTCGGAACGATCATCACGTCGCGCTCGTCCCGAGTGGGCTCGCGAACCGGCTTGCCCTCCTCCTTGAGCTGCGCCGCGAACTCCTCGTTCTGCGCCGTGATGGTCGCGGTCCGACTGGTTCGGCGGAGTCCGGGTGCGAAGCTCCTCGATGTTGAGATCGCTGACGTGGTACACCTTGTAGGTGTCCCGCAGCTCGTGGGTGTCGGAAGCCTGCTTGCCGTCGGCGCCGTACACCGGGTCTCCGGCCTTCACGTCGACCATGCCGCCCTTCTCGCCGGTGGCGCCGAAGCCCTTGCCGGTGGCGCCGAAGCCCTTGCCGGTGGCGCCGAAGCCCTTGCCGGCGGCGCGACTGCGTCGGCCGGCACGAGCGCGGCACGATAGCGAGGGCGGGCCGCCCTGTGCCGCTACCACAAAGGCCTGCCGGTGACCGCGCTGGCGCCGGCGCGGTTCGTGGGGTCGATCGAGACCGGGAAAGTGTATGAACAGCAGGTCGAAGTCCTCATGGCGCCGCGCCCGGGCGAGGACGCGGACGACGTCCGCATCTATCGCCTGGTCCGGGTCGAACTCACCGGTGCGACCCGCGGCGGCGACAAGACCTTGCTCCTGCTGACCGACCTGTCGAAGTCGGCCGCCACGGGGAAGCAAGTCGCGGAGCTGTATCGGCGGCGGTGGACGATTGAGACGATGTTCCAGCAGCTGGAAGCGCACCTGCACTCGGAAGTGAACACGCTCGGGTATCCCGCGGCCGCCCTGTTCGCGTTCTGCGTCGCGCTCGTGGCCTATAACGTGCTGGCGGTGGTGAAGGGGGCCCTTCGCGGCCTGCACGGCGAGCAGACGATCCACGACGGGTGCGGCTCTTCTTCATAGAGGATTTTTCGCCCTATTCATGGGCTCTTTTGCCCGCGGATGCGTCTCCCCAGTGGCCATTTCGGGAGGGACATCAAGCAGGCCAGCGCGTACCGGCGTCTTTTCGGCAGCCAGCCGAGCCTCGTCACGGCGCCGAACACCTTCGGTCTTCTCCCCGACAGGCGCGCTCCCTTCTGGACATTCGCGCGGCGTTCTGGTACGGTGCCGTGGGAAGGGAGGCAGACCTGCGATGGCTGTGACGACAGGATTCCAGGGACGTACATTCGACGTGCCCCGAACCTGCGTCCCTTGCATCGATCCCCCGAGGCGAGCCCCGTGCGCAGCGGCCGATGCTGTCTTCGCGGATGCCAAAGCCTTCCTCTCGTCCAGCGAAGCCCGGCAGATGAGCGAGAGCGAACTCGAACGGGAACTGCACCGGCGGGGCCAGGAGTTGGTGCGCAAGCTCCTGCAAGGACATCGCGACCAACGCAGCCCGAAAGAGGCTGCTGGTCCGGCCGAGGACACCAGCGGTGTCGAGTGCTCGGAGCCGCGCGAGCACGAAAGCCACGCCGAAACGGCCTCCGGCACGATGCAGGTTGTGGGTCTGGGCTGCGCGCGGCGCGGTCACGACGGCTTGCATCGGCTCGATGCCGCGCTGAACCTGCTGCCGGAGCGCTACTGGGTCGAGATGCGCCGCCGCGTGACCATCGCGACCGCCTCGCGGGCACCACCGCGTACGCCCTGGAAGCCACCGTGGTACTCGACATCATCCACGTGGCAGCGGCGACGCGGCGTGCGGTGCTCGTCGCCGGCTCATCGAAGGGCCTGTCGGCATTTGGTCCGCGATCCGATGGGAGCCGACCGGCGCACGGTGACACTTGGCTCCAGTTGCGGCGGTCCGCAGCCGCCGCGGGTAGCCGGAGCCTGGATGCGTACTGAGGAAGAACCTGGCCAGCGCGGTGCTGGCGCGCGGCCTGGACAAGCGGCGGTTACGGGGGTTACGGGAGCGTTGAGCCATGCAAGTTGTTCTCCGCCGCACCGCTCCACCCGCCCCGGCGCCCTATGCGGCGGCGGAGGCTTCTTTCGCGGAGACCAAAGCCTACCTTTCTTCGCGCGAGGCCCTGCAGATGCGTGAGAGCGACCTCGAACGGGAGTTGAACCGGCGTGGTCAGGAGTTGATGCGCAAGCTCCTGCAAGGGCACCTCGACCAACGCAGCCCGGGGGAGGCGGCGGGTCCGGTCGAGGGGGCCGACGGCGTCGAGCGTTCGGAGCGGCGGCTGCACGACCGGCAGTTGGAGACGACCTTCGGGACGGTGGCGGTCGAGCGCCTGGGCTACGCGCGGCACGGTCACGACAGTCTGCATCCGCTCGATGCGTCGCTGAACCTGCCGGCTGAGCGTTACTCGCTCGAGGTGCGCCGCCGGGTGGCCGAAGCGGCCGCATCGCGGTCGTTCGACGAAGCGCTGTTCGAGCTGTCTCGCCATAGCGGGGCCGATGTGCCCAAGCGTCAGGCGGAACAGTTGGTCGCTCGCGCGGCTGAGGACTTCGACGCCTTCTACGCGGCGCGCCGAGCGGCGGCGGGCGAGCCGGTCGCTGACGAGTCGGTTGTGGTGCTCACCTTCGACGGCAAGGGCGTGGTGCTGCATCACGAGGACCTGCGCGAGGCGACGCGCAAGGCGGCCGAGAGGCGCCGGCGGCAACGCGAGCAGCTCTCCCCGTTCAACCGCCTGCGGCCGGGCGAGAAGAAGCACGCCAAACGCATGGCGACGGTGGCCGCCGTCTACGCGGTCGCGCCGTTGGTGCGCAGCCCGGAGGATTTCCTGCAGAGCCTGATGCCCCGACAGCCGGCGGCCAAGGCCAAGAATCGGGCCAAGACCCCGGCGGTGCGTCCTCGCCCGGTGGCCAAACGGGTCTGGGCGAGCCTCGAACACGATCCGGCCGAGGTGGTCGCCGAGGCGATGCTGGAAGCCGAGCGCCACGACCCGGAGCGCGTCAAGCGCTGGGTCGTGCTCGTCGACGGCGCCGAGACGCAACTCGCCCTCGTCGAAGCGGGCGCCGCCGCCTACGGCGTCGACGTGACGGTGATCCTCGACATCATTCACGTGGTCGAGTACGTCTGGAAGGCGGCGCACGTGTTCCATCGCGAGGGGAGCCCCGACGCGGCGCATTGGGCCTGGACGCGCGTGCAGAGCATTCTCGAGGGCAAGTCCAGCAAGGTGGCCGCGGCGATGCGGCGGGCGGCGACCGTCGCAGGCTTGTCGAGCGACACCCGCAAGCCGGTCGATACGTGCGCCGACTACCTGCAGAAGTACGCGCCGTATCTGCACTACGACCGCTACCTCGCGGCGGGCTATCCCATCGCCACCGGCGTGATCGAAGGGGCGTGCCGGTACCTGGTCCGCGACCGGATGGAGTTGACCGGAGCCCGCTGGCGGCTGGTCGGCGCCGAGGCGGTCCTGAAGCTGCGGGCGCTACGGGCCAGCGGCGACTTCGATGCGTACTGGGACTTCCACGAAGCGCGCGAGTACGAGCGGAACCACGCCCAGCGCTACGCTGACGGGATAGCACCGCCGGTCAGCGAGCCGCCCCCATCGCCCTCCTCACCTCGCCTTCGCCGGGTCAAGTAGCTCTTGCCATGCCGCTCGCAGCCCCTCCTGGACCCCTCTGGACCGCCGACGCAAAAGAGCCGCACCCATCCACGACAGGGTCTCCGGCTACTACATCGCGGGCGAGATCGGCCGGACCTATGAAGCGCTGCTGGGGTTCGTCCCGGCCGACCAGTGGACGCAGGTGCAGGCCCTCTCGCATGAAGCCTTCCTCACGCTTCTTATGGGGCTTGCCCGGGCGGTGGATCTGGCGAAGTACCGCAAGCATCCCCGCGGGCCCAAGAAGCCGAAGCCCAAGCGCACCATGCATGCCGGCCAGCCCCACGTTTCCACCGCCAAGCTCTTGGGGAAGAAACGATGACGCTCCCACGCGACTCGGAGGGGCCCAGGAGCTACCGGCACGTCTCGTCCTCAACCGTGGCGGCGATTACCTATGAGCGCTCGACGCGCACGCTCGGGATCCGCTTTCAGCGCGGCGCTGAGTACCGGTATTTCTCCGTTCCTGAGACGGTCTACCTCGAGTTGCGCTCTGCGGATTCCAAAGGGCGATACTTCAACGCTCGGATACGAGATGCTGGGTATACGTTTCAGCGGGTACACTAGATTCCTTGCGCGGCCGGGATCTTTACAGTTGAGTCAAGTTGTGCGCCGTGACAAGGCGCCATTTCTCAGCGGGTGCGAATCCCGCCCGGCAACTGTCGCTCCAGCCGGTAACAGTCGGAGCGGATGATGGAGGTAACGACATCGTCTGAAGCACTTCGATGAAAAAGGGCCGCCTTGGGTGGCCCAGTGACCATGCGGGCTGCAACGCGAAGTGAACGCTGCGCAGGCCTCGAAACCAACAATGCGGAAGCCGACCCGCCAACTTGACGGGGAAGGCTGGCATAGGTCGGGAAGCGAGCGATGCAAGCACCGACCGTTCCGCCGGGGTAATGGCGGCGGCACGCATGGAAGAGGGGAATGGACGCAACACGGGAAGCCCTACCGGTGGCGTGGCACGCGCCAACCGACGACCCGTGAGGGCAAAGGTCGGGCCGGTCAGGGTGGCGGAGAGGTCCGCAGTACCGGTGAAACCGGGTAATGCCGGCGGAGGGAAGGGACCTCAGGTGGAAGGGATGGCGAAAGGGAGCAGGCTCGCGGGAGTGGCCGACGGCCTATCACCCCGGAGATGAGCAGCAATGCCGGACGTCATCACATGCATAAGCGAAGGGGACGGCCCGAGCGGTCGCCGTCGTCAGAGCGTCAACAGGTCTGACGACCCACCCGGTCGACCGGCGCAAGGGTGCGAGCCTGGTGCCACGGCTCCGCGAAACCCGCCCGCTGGTCGCGCCGGGGAAACCTGTGTGCGAGCCGCATGATTCCACTGGAGAGCCCGGTGCCGGAAATCGGCACGCCGGGTTCGGAGAGCGGGGGGAGGAAACGTGCCTATGGGCTTCGGACTGCGGCCCGGTGCGAAAGCGCCGGATGAGCCACCGAGCCCTACCGGTTACGCGCCTCCCCTCGACTCTACCAGGTTTTGATCGTGGTTTCTTCGCTACCATAGCGCCCCCAATGGCCAAAGGGCCACGCGGCGAGGAGCACGCTCAACCTACATGCTTGTTGGTCTGAGGCGGAGCCTCGCTAGTTCTTGTGACGTGCACCTTGAAAGGGCTGGACACAAGTCTTATTCGAGATAGAACGTGTGGCATTCTGAGGTTTGCAAAATAGCGCACCTGAGTTAGAATGTGGTTCCTATGCATCCACAGGGAAACCGGCAAACGTCATCCGGACGATGGCTTCGGAGACATGACCTCCTGAACTTCATCAACATCTTGTACGAAGGCGACCTGCATGCCAAGCGAGTGCTGTCACTGGCCAACGCCACCCTGGGCGTGCTGATGAGTGCGTCGCTGGCAATCCATGCGGTGGGGCGCGGCCTGGCGCAAGCCATGGGCACGTTGACCAAGCATGGCGTCAAGCAGGTGGACCGGCTCCTGAGCAATCGAGGCGTCGACGTCTGGACCTTCTTCGCCTACTGGACGCCGTACCTCATCGGCGCCCGCACCGAAGTGGTCGTCGCGCTGGATTGGACGAGTTTTGCGGCCGACGAGCAGGAGACGATCGTGCTGTCGATGTTGACCGGGCACGGGCGCGCAACGCCCCTGCTGTGGAAGACGGTGGCGTCGTCGACGCTGAAGGACAATCAGCGGCGCTATGAGTACGAGGTGCTGTGCCGGTTGCGCGAAGTGCTGGCCGACGGGGTGAAAGTCACCATCGTGGCCGATCGGGGCTTTGCGTACTGCAAGCTGTTCTATGCGTTGACGACCGAGTTGGGCTTCGAATACGTGATTCGGTTGCGCGGGGACGTCTATGTGACGAACGCGCGCGGCGAGCGGCGAGTGGCCGCCGCGTGGGTTGGCGCCGGCGGGCGTGCGCGGCGGCTGGTGGAGGCTCGGGTGACCGACGTGCACGAGTGGCCGGTGGGCGCGGTCGTGTGCGTACACGATCAGAAGATGGACGAACCGTGGTGTCTGGTGGCCAGCGAAGCGTCGGTCCCGACGCGGGTGTTGATTCGCTACTACGGCAAGCGCTGGGGGATCGAGGCTGGCTTTCGAGACATCAAGGACATGCGCTTCGGGATGGGTCTGTCATCGATGCATGTGTCGCGCCCGGACCGGCGGGACCGCCTGCTGTTGCTCAGCGCGTTGGCGATTGCCGTGCTGTCGTTGCTGGGTGCGGCGGGCGAGCGGATCGGGTATGACCGTTGGTTGAAGGCGAACACGGTGAAACGGCGGACGCATTCGTTGTTTCGGCAGGGGTTGATGCTGTACCACCATCTTCCCAATTGGCCCGAGGATCGGATTCGTCCGTTGATGGAGACCTTCGGGAGCATGCTGGTGGAACAGCGGGTGTATCGAGAGGTCTTCGGCGTGATCTGACGCCCTGCAGAATGAGGGGATGCATGAGTCATTGAACCGCCATCGCTGAAACCGACCGCCTCGATGTCGCGCTTGCCGTCCCAGCAGTCAACGCCTCCGCGTCGCATGTCGTGAGACGACCGACTCCCGCGTGAATTCTCGGGACCCCACGCGCGCACCGGCTCCAGGGACAAGCCTGCGCACCGCGACAGCACCCTCGTTTCAAAGCGGAAGCGAAGTCACTGAGAAACCGGCCGCCGGGCGGTCGGATAGCACCACTAACGGGGGAATGACAACAACAACGACACAACGGGCAGGAGAAGGGACAAACGAAAGAACGGTCAGGAGCCGCCTTCGGCGGCCGTCGGTGACGCGTCACACCGGCCTGACGACGACGAAGACCACGACAACGGAGGCTACAGCATTCGCTTCCTTCGACAAGCCCAGCAGATGCCGGGATTCTACGGACGCATGATCAAGCCCTGGACGCCGGAGAGCGATGAGCTCCCGGAGTTGGACAGCGAGTCGCATCACCGACATCTTGCAGCCCGACGCGCTGGTGCCTTCGGCCAATAGCGCGCACTCGTCAACCCTTTCGCCTCGGCGCCCCCGACGGGCGTGCGGCAGGTCAACCGTCAACAATCACGGGGGAGACAGACAGATGCAACCACTCTACCTGGTCGTTCGGGGAATGCGGCCCTGGAAGACCGACCCGCCGACCGAGATCGCCTTCGTGGGCGCCAAGCCAATCGTCATCGTCGGCGAGGGCCGAGTTGACGAGGCGTCGATCCAACGCGTGATCGCGTACGCCGTGCACGGGGAAACACCGTGCGGCGACGGCGGGCTCCGCACGCTGATGAACGAAGAATCCCCTCGCATGCGTGTCAATCTCGTCTTCTGGGCGCACCCCAGCGCCTGGGAGGTGATTCGTGGGATCACGCGGCTGCGGAACGGCGCGGTCGTCAGCAGTTGCATCCTGAACCGGGTCGGCGAGGACGCCAGGGTCCGGGGCGTACGGCGGGTCAACCACCGCCTTGGCGAACTGCTGGAGCGTGACAGCGGCAGTGCGGGTTACCCGCCGCGCGCGGCGATCCGTTGCCCGTCGCCGAGGCAGAGTCCGCACGATGGCGCGGCGCACGGCGAGGCCGCCACCACAGGCGACGAGATCGCATTGCTGTGGGAATGCCTGGCGGCTGTCGGCCGCGAGTCGGACGCTGTGCGGCGAGAGGCCGCCCGGGTCGCCGATGCCACCGCGGCGGCCGAGTTGGCCCGGGCACGCCATCAGCAGAGTCGGGCCGCACTCATTGAGCTCGCCGAGGCGCTGCGCAACGCGATGGCGCGAAAGGCGGCCGCGATCGAACGGCTATGGGAAGTCGGAGCTCGATACGGGCGTGGTGGGGACGAGTAGACCTTGAGCCGGTCGCGGGCATCGGCCGCGAGTGCACGGCCGCAGGCGGGGTGACGCCCGATGCGCGGAGCACGCCGGGGGCACGGACCCCGGATGCGCCGGCAAAGCCAACAACGGGGTCTACTCAATCCAGGAGGACGCTCGATGGTTCCGGTTCCTGGTGCTGCTTGGCAGCGTGCTCATCAGCGCGCTTGTCCTCTACGGGGCGCCGGGCGACGACAGCGGCAAGCTGCACGACGAGCTCTCCCGGCTCCGCGCCGAGACCCGCTTGCTTCGAGGCGAACGCTCCGGGAGCGCGGCCGAACGCCTCGACCACCTGCCGGAGCAGAAATCAGCGGGCGCGACGGCATCGTGCGAGCCGATGCATGCGAGCAGGTGCGGGCGGCGGGATGGACATAGGGTCGAATTCGACATCCTGGATGGGCCTTGGGACCACCCGGCAACGGATCGGGTCAGCGCCGGGATAAGCCGAAGCCGCACGTTCCCACGAGCTGCGCGCCGCCCACCCGGAATCGTCGCAGAGAAATATTACTGTCGCACTGTCGTCTTTTCCATAGATGCCCTTCGAAGAATCACCGATTCACCTGACCCCCGCGCAACGCACTGAGCTTGAGGAAATCGCCGGCTCGCACGTCCTGGCCGCGCGCTTCGTGCAGCGCGCCCGGATTGTGCTGCTGCTGGCCGAAGGCGCTTCCGCACGAGCCGCGGGCGCCAAGCTCGACGTCTCTCGCCCGACCCTCGCCAAGTGGCGCCGCCGGTTCCTCGACTCCGGCGTGGAGGGCTTGAAGAGCCGCCACCCGGGGCGTGCGCCGTGGAGGTTGACCGGACGCGTACGCGCCCGTGTACTGGCCGCCACGCGCCGCCCGCCGCCGGACGGGAAGAGACGCTGGTCGTGCCGCCGCCTGGCCGCTCACCTCGGCGTGAGCAAGGACGTCGTGCAGCGTGTCTGGCGCGAGGAGGACCTGAGGGTCCATCGGCTGGCCCGCTACATGGCCTCGACGGACCCCGACTTCGAGAAGACGATCATCGACATTGTCGGCCTCTACCTCGACCCGCCGCGGACGGCGGCGGTGTTCCGAGTGGATGAGGAGACCGGTATCGACGGGCCCAACGCTCCGGAGCGACTATTGCCGCTGGCGCCGGCCCGCGCCGCGGACCGGACATCGGAGCAGAGGCTCCACGGCGCGCTGTCGCTGCACGCCGCGTTGAGTACCCGCAGCGGGAGGGTTCGCAGCAAGACTGCCGCTCGCCACCGGAGAGAGGACCTGGTCGGGTTTCTCGGTGAGGTGGTCGCCACCTGCGAGCCCAACCAGCAGATCCGCTTGATCCTCGACAAGCGGTTCGCGGAGAAGACGGATACGCTGGGCCCGTTTCTCGACCAGCACCCCGAAGTCCAGTTGCAGCTCACGCCGACGCACTCAGCGTGGCTGAGACAGGTTGAGCTGTGGCTCTCCAAGGTGCGGCCAGTCGTCCCACGGCCAGGCATCCGCACGTCCACCACCGGTCTGGCCCGGCAACTGCACCGCTACATCCAGGCCTGCCTCGGTCAGGAGCGGGCCTTTCGCTGGCAATACCGCAACCCGGCACGTTCCCTGGAGAATTCCAGACTCAGGTCCACGGCAGTGAGCCCCGACGATCGAGGCGGGATGCGCAGGCCACTACCGATCCGGACCGATTGCCTCCCTGTCGTCGAGACGCGGTTCGGACGCCTCTACCAAGCTGACTGCATGGAGGTGCTTCCCGGGATCGAGACCGAGTCGGTCGACGTCGTCTTCACCGATCCGCCTTTCAACCTGGGCAAGGACTACGGCGAACTGGTGAGCGACAAGCAGTCGACTCGGGAGTACCTGCAGTGGTGCCGACGGTGGCTGCGCGAGTGCGTTCGCACCCTGAGCCACGGCGGATCGTTCTTCGCGTACCACCTGCCGAAGTGGAACATCCGCATCGCGGGCTTCCTCCAGGAATTGGGCCTGACTTTCCGGCACTGGATCGCCGTCGAGCAGGCCGGGCGCCTGCCGATCCCGGGGCAGCTGTACCCGGCCCACTACGCGTTGCTCTATTTCAGCAAGGGGCAACCGAAGACGTTCCGTCGGCTCCGCACCCCGATCGAGCAGTGCCGGCACTGCGGCGGAGAGATCAAGGACTACGGCGGCCACCGAGCGGCGATGAACGCCGATGGCGTCACTCTGAAGGACATCTGGACCGACATCCCGCCGGTCCGCCACCCGACGTTCAAGCCGCCATCCCGGCACGCCAACTCGGTGAGCACCAAGCTGCTCGAGCGGGTCGTGGAAATGAGCAGCGAGCCGGGCGACATCGTGCTGGACCCCTTCGGCGGAAGCGGCACCACGTACGCCGTGTGCGAGCAGCGCGAGCGGGGGTGGATCGGCATCGAGATCGAGGATGTCGACCCGATCATCGAACGCCTAAGCGGTGGTGTGGAGCATCACTCGAATACGGACTTGGTGGACCCACGCCCAGGATGAGTCGCTCGTCGTCGGAATGGCAAGCACCGGGCCGGAGAGGGGGATCGACGCCGCCGGGCGTCGGCGTTCAGCGTGCCGATGCTTGGGTTGAACATCGCCGCCGCCGCACACCGCGCCGGACGGTGCCGACCGTGCGATCACGGCGCGGAACAAGGAGTTCGGCGACCACTCTGGCGGCGCGGCGCGAGTCGTGTCGCCGAGCCGAACCAGGAGAGGCCGGACGCACGGGGATCTTCAGTCTGCTGCCTCACGTCAGGATGCACGTCAATGGTCAGGGCAACGGTCCCGACGCGTCCCCGAGGCCGCGCCGGCGCAGCCGGGGGCCGGTTTCCGGACGGCAGCAGCATCAGCCACCAACGCGAGATTGGGCTTCTTCGCCATTGAGCAGCTCCGGTTGTTCCGAAGACTCGGGAAGGACCAGGCGGCCGCAGCTCGGCCGCGGCACGGCCCGTGGGCTGATGCTCGGCCACTGTCAGCCCAGGGCGACGGCATCGCCCCAGGCGGCGCGATGCCCGGTCGTGTGCGGGCACACCCGCACGCTGAGGCGCTGCAGTCCCCGCGAGCCTGATCGGTCCGCTGGCCACGAGGCGGAACGGCGAGCAGGACCGCGACGGTCGCCGGACCGCCGAGCAACTGCCGCAGCTTGACCGTCGCCGAACGGTCTCGCGGTCGACCATCTGCCGCCGGCACGGGATGACCCCACCAGGCCGCCCGGGCGGCGTCGCGAGGGCCGCGGTCTTCCGTGCGCGGCGGGGTGTGGAGAACGACAGTGGCGACGCCCTCGTTGCGGGCCGCGGCGAGCGTGGCTTCAGGCGGGCGGGCGCGACATCGAGCACGACAGGGGCGGCGTTCTCCCGGCGGTCGCCCCAGCGGCACGCCGAGGGCTGCGGGGGCGTTGGGCGCGGCGCGCGGCCGCACGTTCGCGACGTTCAGATCGGTGACGTGGTAGACCTTGTAGGTGCCGCGCAGCTCCTGCACGTCGGGGGCGTGGTGGTCGTCCTTCTCGAACACCTTGTCGCCGGCCTGCACGTCGATCAGCCCGGCCTTCTCGCCGCCCGGGCCGTACCCCTGGCCGTACGAAGGAGACACCATGTGCGACGCAGTAAGAACACCACCACCGCTACCGATACCGCCGTCCTCGCCGGTTTCCGGCGTTGGTTCGAACACGAGGTCCATCGTGCCGGCCCGAACCGGTACTGGGTCGTGATGCCCGCCGAGCACGGCGAGTACCGCGTGTATGCGGCCGACGACGTCGAGCCAGCCGCCCCTATTCGCCACGGCAATTCGCCCAAGCGGGCCGACTGAACGACGCAGCAGCGTCGGTAGCCCGACCGACCGGTCCGGCATCGGAACGCTCACACCCGCTCGTCGCCCTTGCCGTGGCGCACCCGGGCGCGACCCAGCCCTTTCCCTTCCGCAGCGGAATGGCGGCAGACCGTGGTTTCACGGCCGCGCCGCCGCCGCGCGGCAGTCCCGGCGTATCGGGGGCGAGGCCGTCGTTCGGCCACGCAGCGGCCATCCGCCGGCCGGCTCCGTGGCCGGCGTCAATGCCGCGCGCGTTCGCTCCTGCGTGACGAAGACGATCCTCCGGCACGTTAGTGCTCCATAGCCGGCATCGACTGCAGTCGTGCGCCCCGGCGGCAGGAGAACGACCGCGGGTCACTACGCTCCTTTTGGACGCGAAGGTTGGACGCGCCGAAGGAGCGAGACATGTTTCCCGGACCACAAGACCGGAAGGCTCGATCTGGAGAGAGTCGCCCGCGAGTAGAGCCCTTGCTGTATCGGCCAGCCGAAGCGGCCGAGTTTCTTCGGGTCAGCCCCAGCAAGTTGCACGAGCTCTTGAACAGCGGCGAGATCCCCTGGATGCGGTTGGGAGGGGTTCGCCGCGTGCCCGTGGAGGCAATTCGGCAACTCGCTGGAGAGAGTCACCCGCGAGTGCCGCAAATGGAGCCTTTGTTCTATCGGCCAGTCGAAGCGGCCGAGGCTCTTCGGGTCAGCCGCAGCAAGTTGTACGAGCTGATGAACACGAGCGAGATCCCCTGGGTGCGGGTGGGAAGGGTCCGCCGCGTGCCCGTGGAGACACTTCGGCAACTCATACGGACGAGGGTCGTTGATCGAACGAGACGCGGCACGCCGTAGGGGCAGCGGGCCCGACCGGTGACCGGAGTCCGAACGCGGGCAGCAGGCTTCGACGATGTGTGCTCGCCGCCGCGTGCACGACCGACCAGCCCACAGCGCAGTGGTGCGGGCGCGCGCACGCGGCACGGGGCACGTTGCCGCGATGGTCGGCAGGAACTCGGGATGCCGTCCGCAACGAGGTCGGCAAGGAACTTCGGAGAAGTACCTGGTGGCGTACCGGGTGGTCGTTTCACGACGTGCTGGATCGAGAGGCATCGAGCGCATTACGCCGAATCGACCACAGGAGGATATCGGACGATGGCAACGCGTCGCGGACGGGGTGACGGCAGCATAACGAGGCGAGCGGACGGACGATGGATGGCCCGCGTCGATCTCGGCTGGCAGGACGGCAAGCGCCGTCGCAAGACGCTCTACGGTCAAACAAAGCGAGAGGTCCAGGACAAGCTGCGCGAGATGTTGCACCGGACGGACCAGGGGCTGCCGCTCGTACCCGAGCAGGAAACCGTAGGCGCGTTCCTTCACCGGTGGCTGGAGTTCAAGAAAGCTGATCTCCGGCCAAGGTCCTATGAGAGCTACGAACATCTCGTGCGCATTCATCTGCTGCCAGGCCTCGAGCGCGTGCGGCTTGCGAGGCTCACGCCGCTCGACGTGAGCGCGTGGTTCCGCCGCCATCGTGCGCAGGGTGCTGGCGCCCGCACGATTCAGTACGCCCGTTCCGTGTTGCGGGCGGCGCTCAATCAAGCGCTCCGGTGGGAGCTGGTGGCCCGCAACGCCGCAGCGCTCAGCGACGCGCCGCGGCATGAGCCGCGAGAGATCCAACCGCTGTCTCCCGAGCAGGCGAAGACCCTCCTGGCGTCGGTCGCCGGTCATCGCCTCGAAGCACTCATCACCGTCGCGGTCGGACTCGGGCTGCGGCGCGGGGAAGCCCTCGGCCTTCGATGGTGTGACGTTGACCTGAAGGCTGGGAAGTTGTCGGTGCGCCACACGCTGGAGCGGTCCGGTGGCGACGCTACCGCACGGAAGACCCTGCTGGCAGAACGCACGAAGTTGCGAGCCCGGTTGAGCGGTACGGCTGACGAGGCGATCCGGCAACGAATCGCCACGGAACTCGACGACGTGAAGCGCCGGCTTGAGACGGTCGGGACGAGCCTCCGGCTCGCTAAGCCAAAGACAGCACGCAGCCGCCGAACGGTCACACTACCTGGTGTTGTTGCTGCGTCCTTCCGCGCCCACCGGAAGCGGCAACTGGAGGAACGTCTGACGGCTGGGGAGCGGTGGAACGACTCGGGTTTGGTGTTCACGACGCCGATTGGAACTCCGATCGGCACGCACAGCCTGCACCGCACGTTCAAGGCGATGCTCACGGAGGCCGGCCTTCCCGACATCCGCTATCACGATCTTCGTCACACGGCGGCGACCCTCCTGCTGGCACAGGGGGTTGACCCGCGGACGATCATGGAGACCCTCGGCCACTCGCAGATCAGCCTGACGCTCAACACCTACACGCACGTCGTGCCGAAGTTGCAGCGCCAGGCTGCGGCGAAGATGGACGAGATTCTGGGCCGCAAGGGCTGAAGGCCGCCCCGTTCCCGGTTTCGTCGCCGGCTCGAAGTGCGGGAATGAATCGGTCAGTAATGATTGGAGCACGCGTGGACAAGGCGGTTGCCGGCCCGCCGCGGCGGGTACCATGCGCCTCGACGGGAGGCCTGCAGCGGGCCAAACCCCGCGCCCGCCCCGGCGGGCGCCACCCATCTGGAAGCACCGTTTGCCGCGTGAGCAAGCAAGATCGAGCAACGTCCCGCCCGGCGGGAATGACGGGCCGGCCGCGAGACGAACGCGGATCGACGCAGCGCCAACGCCCACCGCGACCGTGGGGATCCACCGCACACGGGAGAAGAGAAGCTACGCACTTCACCCGCAGGAGCGGGAATCAACCGTGGGACGAGGCAAAGGGAACGGTACGTGACGTACTCCTTGATGACACGAGCCGGATCACTCATTCGCGGTCACGCCTTCGGCTCGTATCCACGAAGTCTCACAGGCAGGACTCTCAAGGTGTGGCCTGGCCACCGCAACGCGGTTGCGGCCTCTTGTGCCCGCTGGTAAAGGCGCTCGACAGCATCCTCAAACAATGGTGGCGCGTCCTTGCACAGCGCCTCTCCTGGATACCCGGAATCTAGATCCAATGCCGCTGCTGCTTCCTCCGTCTTCCAAGAACTAAGCCCGCGATCAGCTAGCAACGCAATCGTGTAGTCGCGGGCTTCCTCTAGCCCCAATACTGTTGCTTTAAGTATTTGGCGCCACGATGTGCGGTGTCCAATCCCACTTGCGGCGGGACAGCGGGCCAGGGCCGCGAAGTGGATAGCCGCTCATCTTGCGCTTGACGCCGCGGGGTTTCTTCTGGCCGCGACTGGAGACCACCCGCTCTTCGAGAATCTCGTCCAGCACGCGGTCACGAAGTCGATCATTCGGAGACGAGGGGGGAAACGCCGGGGTTCTCGACACGGCGGCGCACGACCCGCACCGCGTGGACGAACGAGAGACGGTCCGGGTCCTCGTCGACCTTGCGCGCCGCCTCGTGGATCAGACGCCGCACGGCGTAATGCGCCAGCATCAGGCCGTGTACCTCCTGCAACACCAAGTCCGGCGTCTTGCTGCGCAGGATCGCGCCGGGTCCCAGGATGTGGGTCTTGACCTCGTCGTAGGCGGTCTCCACCTCCCAGCGTTCGTGATACAGCGCGGCAATCTCGGCGGCTGGCGCGGCGGCCGGGTCGAGCAGGGTGGTGGCCAGGCGATAGACGACCTCGCTCGGGTCGTCGAGCCTGTACTCGACGACCCGGACGGGGCATTCTCCGCGACTGCGCCGACGGTCCTGGCCGCTGCCTCGCAGCACGCTCCGGTAGGAACCGTCATCGAAGCGCTCCAGCACCGGCAGGCGCAGGTTCGTCTTCATGCGCCAGAGCAGGTCGGCGCCGGTGCCGGCCACACGCCGCCAGAGCGGGAAGCCGCAGTAGCCCCGGTCGGCAAGCACCAGCATGCCCGTGGACAACCAGGGCAGCAGCGCCTCGACCTGCGCCGCCTCCGATTCGTCATAGGCGCCGGCTCGCCACGCGAACGCCGCGCGCGTCCCCACCTCGACCAGCGCCGTCAGGCGCACCTGGGGGAAAGCAGCACGGCCACGCGACGCGCCGGGCACCCCGAACGCCTCCCGATTCGTCGCCTCGTCCGGCACGTTCAGCGTGGACCCGTCGAACGCCACCAAGCGCCGGCCGCGATACCACGCCCCGCGCGTCGCCGGGTCCGCCACCGGTCCCACCCGCGCCGCGCGCAATGCCTCGAACGGCGCCGACCCCAAGCGCGTCCGCGCGCGCGAAATCGATGACTTCCCAGACACGCGCAGCGTCGCGTCCGACGACACCCACCGTAGCCCCTCCATCAGGCAGCGCAGCACCTCCCGCGCTGACACCGACCGGAACAGCCCCAACGCCACCACGTAATACACCATCGCCTCGGCTGGCAGAGCGCGCTGCCGAAGGCTTGCCCGGCCGCACGATGCCAACGCCTCGCGGACGGCCGCGATCGGGTACACCTGCGCAAGCACGCCGATGCTCAGATAGTCCGACAGCCGCGGGCCACCTGGCAGAACCGCTTGTGTCCGGGACATCATCCCATAGGCGCTAACTTGTTTGGGCCGCATGATCCTCATGCAGTTCGGTCCAGCCGAAGTACGCCGAGAGTTGCGGCTGTCGGCGACGTGGCGGCTCCGCGAGCGCGCCGGAGATCGTTCGCCAGTCACTGAACAGGCGCGCCAACGGGAGCGGCGGTTCGATGGTGCGCGCGACTTGGTTGAGCATGCAGGACACGGAAGCCGGCGCGGCCGCGGCGGAAAAGGGCGGCTCGGGAAAGGTCGTGACGTGCGACTTCTTCAAGCTGACGGGAACCGAGGGGCCGGGCACGGGAGAAATGGCTTCGGCGGACTTGCGCAGCACGCAGACCCGGCCCCCAACCTTGAGCAGCAACCGCGACAACAGCGGCCCGAACCTGGAACGCGGCCCCAGGGACGACCGCCAAGCCCTGCTCCTCGAACAGACGGACACACAGCGCGTGCAACCGCCCGCCCGCGTCGGCCACGTGGCGAATGCCCCGCGCGGTCGAATAGCTTTAGGCTACCAGCACGGAATTCACCTGGGCCAAACTGTATAAGCTCAAAGATAGGAGCTTTGTGGTGCTCTTGCCGAAGCCTATTGCGATCATCCAGCATCTGATCAAACGGTTCGCCCAGCCATATCTTGTCTTCGGTTCCATGCCGGATGTAGACCATAGGCTTGCCCGTGAAACCATAGCGGGCAAGAAGTTCGTTGCGGCTGGCAACTGGGTCTTGAACCTTCGACCTATAGGCTGCCATCGACCGGTTCACGCATGCGATATGGCGGTTCATAACAGCGATCCACGTCAATGTCCCCACTGGGGAATAGTTCCGCGACAGCTTTCTGTAGGTTCCGCCGCTCGGATTTGCGTGCCTGCTCCAGCAGTGTTCCGCCCTGCACATGTAGCTCAAAAGCATGTCGGTTTCCGTTTACCGGCATGCGGTCGATCTGCGAGCCCTTCAGCCAGAGGTCGTCAAAAGTCGACGTGGTGTTGAAGAGTCGAGTAGTTCTGTGTGCGCAAGAATCCCTCAGAGTCCACGCGATTGTACAAGCAGGCGAGCATGGGCAGTCATCATGATTCTGGTTGATACGCGGTCGGAGTCCGTGAGTGGCTATCAGAACGGCTCCCATTCGGCTCGTCGACTCGCAATCGGTCTGGATCCGGACGAATTCCCGTTGCGCTGCCGGATCCATCCTGGCGGCGAACCTAAGGGCCGGAGCAAAAATAACTTCCGTTTTTCGTTACATGGGTTCGATGGTGTAGTTCCATTTGGGGAGGAAGCTGTTCGGTGTGATGCGCAGCTCCCGCATCTGCGCGTCGGTGACCTTGACGCCGGTCTTGTACGTCTTGCGCACCAGGTGCGCGCGCACGCGTAGTCCGGTGGCGGTGCGTGTGGTGCGCAGGTACTTCAGGATGGTCTCGTAGCTGTCCAGCGGGCGGCCCGCCCAGTTCTTGGTGACCGCACAGAAGAGGCGGTGTTCGATGGGGTTCCATTTCGACGTGGCCGGCGGATAATGGGCCACGGTCACGCGCAAGCGGTGCCGGTTGCAGAGGCGATGCTGCAGGTTGAACTTCCAGGCGCGCGCGGTGCAACTGTTGCTGCCGCCCCCGTCGGCCAGGATCTGCAGGGCTTCAGCCTCGGGATAGTGCTTGTGCCCTTCGGTGCGCCACCACTTCTCGATGCAGTCGACGGCGAACGCCGGGGTGTCGGCGGTCTGGCCGACGAAGACGGTGCCGGCATTGGCGCGCACGTCGTAGATGCCGTAGGGGATGGCGCGGCCCTCGGCCGCGGATGGAAAGTCGTGGTCGTTGACTAGTTCGGGGCTGTGGTCCCACTTGGCGCCGGCGTTCTTGAACGCGCCGACGAGTTCCTTCTTCTTGGTGTCGACGCTGATGACCGGCGTGTTGTCGACGGCGCAACGCTCGCGCAGTTCGGCGATGTGCTGGAACTGGTCGTCGCGGTTCGGATGCGAGGCGCCGGCACGCTTCTTGTGGTTGACGCGCAGCGAGAATCCCATCTTCTTGAGGAGCCGGGCGACGGTGCGCGCGCAGATGTCGGTGCCGAGCTTGCACAGTTCGGCGGCGACCTTGGCGGTCGTACGGCGTGTCCACTTCAGGCCGCGGACCGGGTCGCCGGCCGTCTCGTGGTCCATCAGCGCTTCGATGTGGGCGATGACTTCCGGCGTTTTTTTTCCGTCCGCGGACGCCCGCCGCCCGCGCGCCGCACCCGGTCGATCTCGACGTCGCGCTCGACGAGTTGGCGCCGGCCGGCGGCGACCGTCGACGGGTCGATGCCGAGCAGTCGCGCGATGCGCCGGTCGCCGCCCCACCCGCACTTGAGCGCTTCGAGTCCGGCGAACAGACGCCGCTGCCTCTCGTCGAGCAGGCTGGCGAACAACACGATCGCGGCGCGCAGCTCCTCCGGCATCAGGTCGGCCTCGGGCAGGGGCCGCACGAGTCCGGGCGTGGCCATCAACAGGCGCCGCGCGCGCAGTTGGTGGGCTTGGTGCGCGCGGTCGGCCGCGCAGTAGAGGAACTGGCCGGCGAGCTTGTGCCGCGTCAGCCGCCCGTCGGCGACGAGCTTGCGTAGCGGGTCCTGGGTGCCGACACCGAGCAGGTTGTCCAACTCCTCGACGAAGTGTCCGGCTTCGGCGTGGTTGACGAACGACTCGGCGGTTGCGATCAGGGTGCCGGCGCGGGAAAAGCGGACCCCGGCGAAGGACCACAGGCCGTGCTCGTCGAAGTCGGCGAGTGCGTCGAGGGTGTAGTAGCTGCCGCGATGCGAGTAGCTGGTGCGGGCGTCGAGGTCCTTGAGCTTGCGAAACGCGGTGCGCCTGCTGGCGCGGGGGCCGAGGGCCGCCATTACCTCGGGCAGCGTGGCGACGGTCTGCTTGCGGAGCAAGGCGTTGATCGTGTCGGCGGAGAACGCGGTTGGTCTCATTGTGGCACCATTGCGGATTTCTGTTTCCGTAATTATGCCATAAATCTGGGCAGGCCTCTGCTCCCGGAATCCAGAGAACCTTTGCCTTGGCGGGGCGGGTCGACGCCACGACCGTTGCGGGACCGGTGTGCTCTATAGCGAGACTACAGGCGCTTCTAGGAAGTTATTTTTGCGCCGACCCTAAGCAACCCCTCTAGCCAGGCGATATTAACAGGGTCATTGGTTGCCTGACATCAGACAGGTAATTTCCGGCCTGATTTCCTCATATTTCGGCATACTGCGAGGTCAGGATACTTATTTCCAGCTTAATAACCGCTGTCCTCACTTCGGCGAACCAACTCTCTGTCTCGAGCTGTTGGAACAGCTCGTCTCGATCTCCGCGCGCTGCTTCAAACTCTGGCCGGGTAATCTCAATCGTCTTGTCCCCATTCACCAACTTGTAATGCTCCATGCATGCCTCCGCTTCTGGTCATGATGATTTGCGCGCTGCGTCCAGACCGTCACGTACCCCAAGCAATCGGGACCGATTCTACATCGAGGCGAAATCGTGGTGGTCCTGGGAACTCGATTCGTTTCCAGAGTGGGCGTAGGGGCTCCCGGCGGTCACAGTCGGCGCAGCTTGACGACCCGAGCGGAGCCGGCGCTCGCCCGGCGGCGGTGGATATGGCGCGCTCGATCGGCCGCCGCATCGCAGGCGGGTTCGGCTGGCGCAACGCCATAGGTCGACATGCATGGGAAGGCTCTGGGAGGGTCGCTCGCGCCGCTGGACCCGTCCGCGGTGGGCTAGAATGATCCGGTGCAATCGAATCACGAATATTGTGCACGGAAATGTACACGGCCCAGGGCGGTAGCTCTCTAAACGACTGAAAATAAATGGATTGGTCTTCTGCCCCAGGTTTCATCACGAACGTCACGTCCGTCGCGTTGCGCAGAAGGACACGCGGCGGGTGACAGGGCGATCGCCGACTTGGTCGCCTTCGCCTTCTCGGATGCCGCGGGTTTCCCCGGCAGTACGTCGGTCAGGTGCGTGCTCAGGTTACGGGTACTTATAACCTGCCCGATCGCATCGCCCCCGGGAGCGCTTGAGGCTCGGCCGCACGCGGCGGCGAGGCGACTTCAGGCCCGTTTGGGCCGGACCGACCAGCAGCGGTCGCACTCCGGCCGCACCCTCCCTACGTCATCCCCGTCGCGCAGAGTGCCGCGACCCCCGCACCGGATGCAGACCTTCGCGCTGTGAGCCCGGAAGAAGCGGACGAGGCCGGGCAGGAACGGATCACAGGCGCGGACGTGGATCACCAGCCGGCCGTAACGCTCCTTGACCTGTGTGACCCGCAACGGGGCGGCCTGGCCCTCGCACTGCAGCGGCAGCAGTAACGTGAAGGCGGCGCGCAGCAGCGCGTTCCAGCCGGCGTGCTCAATGGTCCAGATCGGAAACCCGTGCTCCTTGCCGACGAGCGTGCGCGGGCAGCCGACATGGGCGCATTCCCGATTTCCCGGTCACGCGCTCACACCCACCGGCGTCATGGCCATCCGCTGCAAACAGTTCCATCTGCCGGACTTATAGAAGGACCGCAGGAGAAGAATCGCGTCGACGCTCTCCGGTAGCCAATAGATGGATGCGCCCTTGATGCGGAGATTGATGACGCGACGGATGGCGCTTTCGACGGCGCCGCTGCCCCGCGGAAGCCCGAGCCCGACCATTGTGGTGTAGGCGAAACGATGACGGTTCTTCAGGAAGTAGTTGAGGTGCGTGCGGATCTTGCCGGCCGTGCGCCCGCGGCACAGCTCCCGCAGGGCCGTGATCACCTCGTCCACCCGTGCTCGCTTGAGCAGCCCCCGCGTGCGGTTGAGCCAGCGGGTGCGTTGGGTCGCGCTCCAGCGGCGCAGCTTGACCGCGTCGGAGAGTTGCTTGGCGGCATGATAGAAGTCGATCAGCCCCAGCACCTGTGTCGGCGAGAGCCCGAGCGCGGCGATGAGGCGCTGGAGGCGTCGCCAGATCCAGGGCGCGCCGTCGGCGATGAAGAGCACCTTGTCAGCGGCGTTGAGGCCGATCTGCCGCGCGTACGACAACAGCAGGGCGAAGACCGCCTCCGGTCCCCGGAGCGTGCCGTCGATGATCGGGGCCCACGTCTGAGACGGTCGCCCGTCGTCGCCGACGACGTACAGGATGAGGAGCTTCGGTTCCTTCCAGTCGGTATGGAATCGGTTGCGCCCCTTCTTCGTCTTGGGGCCACGCTTCTTGCGCCTCACACGGACGCGGCCCCCGTCGAGGGAGACGACCACCCGCTTGCCGGTCACGCGGTCCAGCAGACCGCACGCCGCGCTCTGCTGGGCCGCTCGGGCCCGCGCAGCGTAGCGATAGGCGGTCGAGCGGAGGGTCTTGATATCCAGGGCGATGCCGTCGGAGCGGAGCTGCGCCTGCGCTTCGGCCAGCGAGCTGTGCATGGCGACCGCGCGGCTTGCATCCGAGGCCAGCTTCGGCGTGCACCGGTCGTAGATGCCCAGCACCACCAAGGCGGGGTAGAGTCCCGGCCTGCGCTTCGCCCGACGGGCGTGTTTCTCGCGGTAGTACGGCGTCGTGACCGGCACCGTCGTGCCCCCGGGAGGTGCGAACGTTGACGGTCTCCAGGCCGTCGCTCCGCATCCGCCGGGGCAGGTGGCGCACGAGGGCGCTCGCCGCGTCGCCAACCGCGGCCGAGCGCACCGCGCGTTGCAGCACGGGGGTGAGGAGGGCGCCGAAGAACTCGTCCGCGATGACCCGCAGCTGCTCTTCGCACTGCTCCACTTCCTCTGCCGACCTGGGCGCTGGAGCACGCGCCTCAAACTCCAGCGCCCGCCGGAGGGCAGTGCGCAGGTGGACGGGAATGTTGCCAAGATCGATCTCGCGGCTCGGGGTGTCGATGGTGCTCTTGTCCATTTCAACGCACCATCATGGGCAGTCCGAGCCGTAATGTCCAGGACCACCCTCCCCGTCTGTCCGAAGACCGGCTCAACCTCCCCCAGCCTCACAGTCCATCTTTGCCTACACACTGCACTGCTCCGGGAAATCGGGAATGCGCCCGCCGACATGCTCGGCCGGCCGGTAGCGCGCGTCCATCAGGGCCGCCAGATCCTCGTCGCCGACGATGTCCTCGACGACCGGCAGCCAGCGTGCGCACGCCGCCGATCAACAACGCACGGCGGACCGCGACGCGCTCGCGTTCGACGTCGCGGTGGCGGCGCCAGCGCGGGCGCGGGAGGAGCGCGTCGGTCGGGGCGCGGCAGGCCGCGCAGCGCGTCGTCGGAAATGGGTGACCGGCGTGTTCGTCAGGTCGCCGGAGCAGATCGGGCGGTCGCTCTCGGCTGTCCAGGCAGCGGGCATGCGACCCGTGCAACTCGACGACGGGTCCTCGGACGTGTCCGGGTCGGTCGCAGTCGGCACGATGCACCTGGCCAAGGGGCTGGAGTTCCGGGCGGTCGTGGTGGCCGCCTGCGACGACGAGGTAGTTCAGTTCCATTGCAGACCCGGATCGAACGCGTCGGGGATGACGCGGATCTCGAGGAGGTCTACGGCACCGAGCGGCACCTGCTCTACGTCGCTTGCACCCGCGCACGCGACCGGCTACTGGTGACCGGCGTCGACCCGCGCTCGGAGTGCCTCGACGACCTTCGAGCGGGGGAGTGAGCGTCCGGTGGGTGTCAGGAATCAGCGAGTTAGGGTGTCAGTTAGGGTGTCAAATCGGTTTTGCAGCGAGGCGAAAGTGCGATTCTCGCCTGTAAGTTGTTGATTCTATTGGTGGGCCGCGCTGGGATCGAACCAGCGACACCCTGATTAAAAGTCAGAGACTTGCGGTTCTCGCCGCGTTGCGCCTTCCTGCGGTTGTGTTCCGTAACCACCGTAAACACGCCACGTACTGGGACGCTTGTCTTTCGCTTGCGTTCCTCGAGTTGCGCCGATATTCTGTCTCCGTGCTGACACAGTGCTGACACGGGGCTGCACTGTGTCCCTGTGTGGGGACCCACTGACACGGTCGCCACGGAGAGCAGAATCATGCTGACGGTACGCCTGATCCGCGACGCGAAACCGGGACAGAAGACCCGCATTCTCTGGGACGCCAAGGTGCGCGGGCTGGGTGTCAGAGTCACGCCCGGCGGAGTCAAGGCGTTCATCCTCAACTACCGCGTGGCCGGCCGGGAGCGACGCGCCACCCTGGGGCGGTATCCGGCCATGTCCCTGTGCGCCGCGCGTGAACGTGCAGGTTCCGAGCTGACCGGCATCCGGGCGGGCGAGAGGGATCCGCTCGAGCGCCAGCGCGAAGCGCGAGAAGCGCCCACCGTTGCCGACGGCCTGGATCGCTTCTTCGGGAAGTACGTCCCTGCCCGGCAGGCCATCGGCCGCCTGGCGCCCAAGACCGTCGAGGAGTACGGCTACCAAGCGCGCGGGATCATCCGTCCGGCCCTGGGCGATCTCAAGATCGCCAACGTGACCCGCCAGCACGTCGAGCGGATGATCGAGCCGCTGCCACGGGTGCAGCGCAACCGGACGTTGGCGCTCGTGTCCCGGTTGTTTCGCGTGTTCGAGTCCTGGGAGTGGCGCCCGCAGCACTCCAACCCGGTGCGGGGCATTGAGCGGGCCCGTGAGGAAGCGCGCGACCGGGTGTTGACGCCTTCAGAGTTGGCCGCGCTCGCGGCGGCGCTGAACGACATGAACGAGAAGTTCCCCGCGACCGTTGCGGCGATCCGGTTCGCCGCCGTCACGGGGCTGCGCATCGGCGAAGTCTTGGGGATCAAATTCGAACACGTCGATTCCGAGTCCGGCCGGCTGACGCTGCCCGAGACGAAGACGGGCCGCCGCGTTCACCATCTGCCCGCGGCGGCGCTCGACATCCTGGCCGGCGTTCCGCGTCTCAACGATTGGGTGTTCACCACGGGGCGACCGGCGCCGCTCACCTACCGAACCGCTCACGTTCGTTTCCGAGAAGCGGTGGCCGCCGCCGGACTGCCGGACGTGCGGCTGCACGACCTGCGGCGCACGGTCATGACCGCGGCCGCGGCCAGCGGCATCGGCTCGCACGTGCTGCGCGATCTACTCGGACACCGGACGACAGCGATGGCCGATCGCTACATCCGGGCGGTCGGAAACCCTGTCCGGGACGCACGCGAGCAGGTAGGTGCGGCGATCGCCGCCTGGATGGCAGGCGGGGATTGAGCGCGGCGGCATTTTAACTTACCCCATAGAGGTCCGTGGTCGATGACTACGCGTTCGCTGCGCTGCAATACGCTCGGTCTGCTCTCGCGGCGGACGCTCCAGACCCATCGCAATCGGACCAAGCTCTACGTCCGACCGGCCCTCGGCAAGCGTCGCGTCGACAACGTGGCGCGGCGGAGCGTGGAGGGGGCAGTCAGGCGCCGGCCGACGCGACGCGTTACCGCGTGCTCGCGCTTGTCTCGCGGTTCTTCAACCTCTTCGAGACGTGGGAATGGCGAGCGACCGCAACACACGAACCCGGTGCGGGTGTCGCTCGACTCCGGCGAGCAGGCAGCGCTGTCGGCTGCCCTCGACCGGCTCGACGAGAGGCACCCCGCGAGCCTCGCCGCAATACTGGCCGCATCGAGAACCGGCGCGAACACCATGAAGACCATGAGAACGACGCCGACCGTGGCGACCGCCGGACCGTAGCGCAGCAGGCCGGACCAGTCGGCCTCGGTGCCGAGCCCCAGGGCCAGACGAAGCAGGACCACGCCGGACAGAGCCAGCGGGCCGAAGAGAAGCGAGATCCGATTGGAGCAATACGCCGATGCCATCTGCATGCCAACCTCCTGGTGTTGACGCCGTGTGTCCGGCGCCGATGTGAACGTTACGAATCGAAATCGCCGGTCTCCTCGCGCACGAGCGCGTCCGAAAGCTCGGGATCGCCCGCCCGCCCCTGACGGATGGTGCGATCGAAGACGGCGACGCGGGAACCGACGTCGCCCATGACCAGAACACGGGTCACCTGATAGACCCCGAACATGACGCCCAGGTAGACCATCAGGACGACCGACACCAGATGGAAGCCGAAACGGGACCAGACCAGGGGCCAGAACGGCGCCAGGTAGGTCAGCTCGTGCGACACGAGGAGGTACAACGGAACGAGCGACGCCAGCGAGACGCCCA
This sequence comes from Vicinamibacterales bacterium, assembly GCA_965222905.1. Lineage (GTDB taxonomy): Bacteria > Acidobacteriota > Vicinamibacteria > Vicinamibacterales > UBA8438 > WTFV01. The sequence continues at coordinate 4,734,217 of OZ244976.1, forward strand.
ACGAGACCTGCCAGGGCTGCACCTGTCGGCTCCTGTCGAAGTACGGGCGCCACCGGAACGGCGGCGGCCGAGCGGGAAGGGGAAGAACGTCAGCGTCCACCCGACGACAGCGGAAACTCCTCGTCGGGAAGCCTAGCGCGCCGCCGGCGCCCGTCATCGGTACGGAAGCCCGGAACGTGATAGACCCGGAAGCCGGCGGAGCGCTTTTCGGCAAGCTGCTTGCTGCTGTAATGGCCGCTGGCGACCTCGACGGCGCGCACGCTTCGGGAGCCGTCCGACTCCTCTATCTCGATGATCGCGTCCGGCAGCGGGACCGCGCCCACGAACACGCGCAGACCCAGTTGCCTGGCCTCCTTGCGGCGGGCATCGCGGGGGCCCTGGGCCCCGCCGGCGCGGCGCTCCAGCGCGTCGGCGGCGGCCAGACGACCCCTGAGCTCCGACTCCAGACGGACCCGGACTACCCTTGCAGCCCGAGGATGGCAGTCGGCCACCGCGGCACTTACGGCATCGAGCACATGGTGGTCGTGCCGAAGGTTGCGGGGATCGCCGCCGGCGCACCAATAGCGCTGCGGTCCGGCGACGCTGCGGGGCTGCGGGGAGGACTGGGAACGAACCGCCGTCAGGTCCCGGCCCCGGCCGGTCAGCATGTAGACCTGATAGCCGGTCTTGCCCCTGGGAACCGTTCTTGTCGATGAGACCGCGGCGCTCCAGGGAAGCCAACGTACGGTTGGCGGCGAACGGATGGCCGTCGAACACCGCATTGACGATCGAGCGCCGGGCCGCCACCCGGAAGACACCGAGCAGGTCGAGGAGGCCGTCCTCGCGCTCCTGACGGGAGAGACGCAGCTTCGAGGTGCGATCCTGACGACGACCCCGATGAGCGCGGTCCGGCATGGCGAGCCCGCGATCACGGGGCCGGTGAACGGACTCGACCGGCGGCAACGGCGAACCGGTATCACGGACCGACTCGCGGGAGGAAGCCGAACGGAGATCGGGCCGCTCGGAATCCGAACGGGTACGGACCCCGGAGTCGTCGAAGGGACGCTCGGACTGACGAGAATCCGGCTCCACGACCGGAGCCGGCTGAATCGGAGGCGGAGAAGGCTCCGTCTTCTTCGCAGAACGGTCCGGAGACCTCTTGGTGGGAGTCTGGAGGTACCACACAAGAGAAAGATCTAGCTAGACTCCTTGACCGGCCCGCATCTTTACAGATGAGTCAAGTTCAGGTTTTGATCGTCTTTCTTTCGCTATGACTCTCTTGAGCAGACGGGCCGGTCACGCTTGACCTACATGCTTGTGGGTCTGAGGCGCAGCCTCGCTAGTGTTCGGCAGAAAACCCCATAAGTTGTTGATTCTACCGGAGATACTGTGGATTTCAAGTGGCAAAGATCGTCCGAATGTCGTATTCTTGGGGGCGATCCATGAGGAATCGGCCCATTTCGGGAGTATCTTCGCGACATTGACATCATGAGAGAAGTGCACAGGTCACAGTTTCAACTCGGCCAGGTGCCCATTGAGGAGATCTGGATAAACCCGAAATCGCGGGATGACATTCCCGCGGTGTTGAAGGGACTTCAGCACATCTGGTGCGACGAGGCGTTGCGTGAGCAGCTGTTTGCGCTGCTGGACGAGCACATCCTGCCGGAGGCCGACCGCACGGTCGGGCGTCCGGGGATGGATTTGTGGCAGATTCTGGTCCTGGGCATTCTGAAGCAGGGGCTGGGCTGCGACTTCGACCGTCTTCACGAATTGACGAACCATCACGATACGATACGCGCGTTCCTGGGCCACAGCGACTTCGGTGACAAGACGCATTACGAGTACCAGACGGTGGTCGACAACGTGTCGTTGTTGACGCCGGAGTTGCTGTCGGCGGTCGGGCGCCTGGTGGTGGAGAGCGGGCACAAGGTAGCAAAAAAAAAGCCTGGCGAGCCATTACGCGGGCGGTGTGACTCGTTCGTCGTCGAGACGGACGTGCATTATCCGACGGACGTCAACCTGTTGTGGGACGCGGTGCGTTGCCTGCTGCGGGAGACGGGGCGGACGGCTGAGCAGTACGCGGTGCGCGGCTGGCGTCAGTGGCGCCATCTGTCGCGGGAGGTCAAGAAGCTGTTCAACAAGGTGCGCTCGACGCGGCGAGCGCAGCGGCATCCGGAGCGGGTGGAGGCGTATTTGGCGCGCTGCCGGGCGCTGGTGGAGCGCGCAGAGGCCACGCTCGACGTTTTGCGGGACGAGGGCGTGGGGGAATTGCGCTGCCGCTCGATCGCAGACCTCGTCGCTCACGCGCGGCGGCAGATTGACCAAGTGGAGCGTCGTCTTCTGGGTGGCGAGACGATTCCTCACGAGGAGAAGGTCTTTTCGATTTTCGAGGAACATACGCGCTGGGTTTCCAAAGGCAAGGCGGGCACGCCGGTCGAACTCGGGGTTCCTGTCGCTCTTATCGAGGATCAGTATCAATTCATCCTTCACCACAAGATCCTGTGGGAGGGCGAGGACGTGGACGTGCCAGTGCCGCTGGTGCGGGAAGCGCAGGAATTGTATCCGGAGTTACGGGCGTGCAGTTTCGACCGCGGCTTTCACAGCCCCGCCAACCGTGTGCGCCTCGATGCACTGCTCGACGTCAATGCGTTGCCGCGGAAAGGGTATCTTTCGAAAGTCGACCGGGAACGGGAAGAGGAGGAATCGTTTGCGGCGGCGCGGCGTGCCCATCCGGCGGTCGAGTCTGCCATCAACGGGTTGGAGCATCGAGGACTCGACCGCGTTCGCAGCCATGGCGCGGAGGGCTTCGCGCGAACGGTCGCCCTGTCGGTGCTGGCGGCCAACCTGCATCGCATCGGGTTGCTTCTGCAGAAGCGGGAGCGCAAGCGACAGCAACGTATCGCCTGACCACCTGTCATCGTAATCAGGCCGGACTCGGAGCCGGCAACAGACGGCACGGTCTTACTGTCCTTGGAAACAGGACATCGGTCTGACTTGTCGACCTTCGCCCATCCGCAGCTCGTCAGGCGCCGTCGTCGCGGCCGGATTTCGCCCCGAAATCACGCCCAGGATGCCACGACTTGGCGCAGATCTCTGCCCGAAACGGGGTTTTCTGGCTGACACTAGCTAGCGAGGCTGCGCCTCAGACCCACAAGCATGTAGGTCAAGCGTGACCGGCCCGTCTGCTCAAGAGAGTCATAGCGAAAGAAAGACGATCAAAACCTGAACTTGACTCATCTGTAAAGATGCGGGCCGGTCAAGGAGTCTAGTCGCAGCTCGGTATCGGAAGACGGCGCAAGAGCGCCGATCGCGTGGCTGACATGGAACGCCCGAAGACAGAAAAGAGTACCTTCGAGAGGGCGAAAACGGGGTCCGGGAGACCGTCGAAGCCGAGACAGCGTAAGCGCTTTTGGCGGGCCCCTGAGTGGCGCTAACGAGAGATAACGCGGATCCGCGAGATCTCGCGTTAAAGGGCACCTAAGGGTTGCAAAAACGCGATCGAAGCACAAAAACCAGGATCGAAAAAAGGTCAGGTTTTACGGGCGTTTTTGAGATCCGCCTCAGAGAGCGAAAAGCGAAGGCTCCACGGAGGGGAAAACGCCCCCAGGACGACATCGAAGCAGGGCGAAAGTCGGGGCTTCGGGCGTGAGGGCGGGGTTGTCCCGTTCGCTGTTGAACTTTGCGAGTGGCGGACTCCCTGTTTCCTCCGCCAATGTTACGCCACTTCAGCAACTACGTCGTCGGGCGGGGCCAGCGCGTCGAGGGCGCCCACCAGGTACTGCAGGTCGCGGTAGCCCCGGACCCGCCGGAAGCGCGGTTCCGCCTCCACCAGCGCGCTCGCCACCCAGCGTTGAATCATCTGACCGCCACGCCACCGCTTGACGTTGCGTGTGTAGCGCTCGACGCTGCCGTTGAGGTTCTCGATGATGTTCGTCGTGCGCAGCGTACGCTGCAACGCCCCCGTCAGGCCTTCGGCATGATCTGACGCTTTGCAGAATGAGGGGATGCATGAGTGACTCTACCCCGCCTTGGTGGTGCTGGGCATCTACGACCGGTGCACGCCGAAGCTGGCCTCCGATGCAAGCCGCGCGGTCGCCATGCTCGGCTCGCTGGCCGAAGCGCAGGCGCAGCTCCGCTCTGACGGCATCGCCCTGGATATCAAGACCCTCCGCTCGACCGCCTATCGCTACGCTGCGCGGGCCCGAGCGGCCCAGCAGAGCGCGGCGTGCGGTCTGCTGGACCGCGTGACCGGGAAGCGGGTGGTCGTCTCCCTCGACGGGGGCCGCGTCCGCGTGAGGCGCAAGAAGCGTGGCCCCAAGACGAAGAAGGGGCGCAACCGATTCCATACCGACTGGAAGGAACCGAAGCTCTTCATCCTGTACGTCGTCGGCGACGACGGGCGACCGTCTCAGACGTGGGCCCCGATCATCGACGGCACGCTGCGGGGACCGGAGGCGGTCTTCGCCCTGCTGTTGTCGTACGCGCGGCAGATCGGCCTCAACGCCGCTGACAAGGTGCTCTTCATCGCCGACGGCGCGCCCTGGATCTGGCGACGCCTCCAGCGCCTCATCGCTGCGCTCGGGCTCTCGCCGACACAGGTGCTGGGGCTGATCGACTTCTATCATGCCGCCAAGCAACTCTCCGACGCGGTCAAGCTGCGCCGCTGGAGCGCGACCCAACGCACCCGCTGGCTCAACCGCACGCGGGGGCTGCTCAAGCGAGCACGGGTGGACGAGGTGATCACGGCCCTGCGGGAGCTGTGCCGCGGGCGCACCGCCGGCAAGATCCGCACGCACCTCAACTACTTCCTGAAGAACCGTCATCGTTTCGCCTACACCACAATGGTCGGGCTCGGGCTTCCGCGGGGCAGCGGCGCCGTCGAAAGCGCCATCCGTCGCGTCATCAATCTCCGCATCAAGGGCGCATCCATCTATTGGCTGCCGGAGAGCGTCGACGCGATTCTTCTCCTGCGGTCTTTCTATAAGTCCGGCAGATGGAACTGTTTGCAGCGGATGGCCATGACGCCGTTGGGTGTGAGCGCGTGACCGGGAAATCGGGAATGCGCCCCCTGCGCGGGGCCGAGGCCGGACGTGCGGCCGGCGTCTCGACTGCCGGGTCCCCGCCGGGCTGGACCGGCTTGTGCCCGTGCGCCTCCTGGGTCTCCTGCTGGCGCTGCTGGGTACGCTCCTTGCGCATCTCGCGCTGGGTCTCGTTGCGATCCGACTTGTAGGCCAGCTCCACCGAGGTGATGTCGCGCGAGACCTCGGCCATCCCGCCCGGCGTCTCGACCTGCTTCGCCCACTTCTCGGCGATGGCCGGATCGGAGGCGGAGTCCGGCGGGATGTAGGTGGCCGGAATCGCGGTGGTGCGATTGATCGTCGCGTACGACGCGGCGAGCTCGGCCTTCGCCCACTCGTCCGACTTCGCGCGCGCTGACTGGACTGCGAATATCGGAGGTGTGCTCGATTCGGTGAGAGCATGTCGACTTCGAGAATGGGCGCGTGACGCTCCCGCAGACCAAGACCAGACGGCGGGTGCATCACTTCCCGGCTGCGGCGCTTGTCGTCATCCGCTCCCGGCCGCAGATCAACAGGAATGACCACGTGTTCGCGGTCGACGCGCGCGGGCCGTTGACGTATCGAACCGCCCGTACACACTTCGCGGCGGCGGCGCGGCTGGCGGGACCGACGGACGTTCGGCTGCACGATCTACGGCGGACTGTCATGACGAACGCGGCGGCGGCGGGTGTCGGCGCGCACGTGCTGCGAGACCTGCTGGGTCACAAGACTACGGCGATGGCGGACCGGTACGTGCGGGCGGTCGGCTCGCCAGTCGCGGACGCACGGCGCGCCGTCGGCGCCGCGATGGCGGCGGCGATGGTCGGGGGAGGGGTTCGCGACTGACCTTGGCATGGCACGCGGTGGGCATACTTGCTTTCGGAACGCAACGGAGGCAAGCTAATGTTCGAAGACCACAAACTGTATCTCGCCGGTGATCCGGCGTTGCTGGTGCTGGGCCGCCCTTCAACTCTCGCGCATTGGAGGAGTGAGGGTCGCGGGCCGGCGTTCATCAAGCTCGGCTCGCGAGTCGCCTACCGCGGCTCGGACCTCAACGAATGGCTAGCCGCTCAAACCGTCCGACCGATCGACGGTCCGCAAGCGGGGACCTGACCCTGACCCACCGGTGCACGACCGCATCCGGCCGGACCGCGCGGGCATCCACAACGCTCCCCGTTCCAGCAGCAGGTGGTACGGTGGCCGTTCTGGACTGAAGCAACCAGCAGGGGTCAGGTGAATCGGTGGTCCTTCGCGGGGCATCTATGGGAAAGATGACAGTTCGACAGAAACATTTTCTGCGACGTTTTCCGCCGTCTCCGATGTCGTCCCGGGAGGACTCTTTTCTGTCTTCGGGCCTCCCATGTCAGCCACGCGATCGGCGCTCTTGCGCCGTCTTCCGATACCGAGCTGCGACGACTTGATGACGGCGGTCGCCAACGGCCAGCCGGCCTGTGTGCGCTGGCTGCCCGCTTCGCTCCCTGGGACCTTGCCGAAGCGGTACCGCAGATCGTCATGAACGCTCTGGACCCGCTTCTGGTCGAGACCGTCCTGGGTCCCGTGCACTCCAGGCGTTGGCTTCCCCTCCTCCGGGAGCACTAACGGCAGGTCAAGCAGTGGCTATCCCGGCGACTTCGCGGATGTTGAGCATCCCTGGCGGCTGCAGCGCGAGTGGTGAATGCAGTTCACCGAGCCCTCGGCCGGCGCAGGGGACATCGTGCGCGGTCGGCCGGTCCGGTCCGGTTGGGCCGCCGATAGATAGATATAGATAGCCGTCCCGGCGGCCTGCGCCCCGCTGCGCCGGCGTCCGCGTCTGGGCTCCCGCCGCTCGGGTCAGCGGCGTCGGCCGCGCGCCGGGCGGCGCGGCCGACGGACTACGGACGGTATCTTTACCGACATGCCCGCTGTGCAGTCGCCCGATGTCATTGCAGCTCATCGCCGCCCGGCCCCGCCGCCGGCGCGGCCGGCTTCGCCGCTGCGTATACGCGCTCCGCAAATCCCGGCGCTCCCTGTCGCCGGGACTGTGGCCGGGCCGGGCTGGGCCACCGCCTCGGGCCGCGCCGGTCAAACCAGCGCGTGCCTGCGCGGCCCGCAGCTGCTCGATGCCGCCAGCCTCTCCTACGAGGCGGTGCGCGCCCTGCTCCCTCAGTGTGCGCGTCAGGACGCCCGCCCACCAGACTGGCACAGCCGGTCGCTGCCGTCGGCTCTCTTTGCCACCAAGGCGTGCGCGGGCGAGCGCGCCGTCCGCTACCGTTGAGGGTCCCGGCCATGTGGTACCTGCAGACTCCAGAGCAACGGCGCCGGAAGCGCGACACGTCGCGCGACCGCCGGTCGGTGCCGGCGCTCTCCGGCGTGCCGCCGCCCCCGGTGACCGACGATCCTCGTCCGAGCCCGGAAGGGTCCACCGACAGGCCCAGGGCCCACCGTGACGATAAGCCCTCGGTCGACCCGCGACGGGCGTCGGCGGCGCCTTCGCCTGGTACCCCCGTACCCCGGTTCGAGGCGCTCCATCAGCCGTTCGTTCAAGAGCTGGCACCACCCGGTCAGCCTCATCGGGGACGCCGCCTCGACCGCCGTTCGTCCGTGCACATCACCCGCCAGCAGCGCGAACACGGCCTGCTCGAGATGCTCGGGGTCTTCCGTGTCGCCTCGCGCCGTTCCATCGTCACTGCGATCTTCGATGGGCACCCGTTCGCGGCCAACCCGACCCTGGGGTCGCTGGTTCGCCGGGGCCTGATCGTCCAGAAGAAGGTTCCCCGAGGCAAGAGCGGCTACCAAGTCTACATGCTGACCGGAAAGGGTCGGGACTTGGTGGCCGCAGGCCTTAGCGGCGCCGGCCGCCCGGACAGTGTCGCGGGTCCCCAGCGATACTGGGTAGCAGGCGGCGACCTGCGGCAGCTGCGCCACGATCACTACGTCGTCGATGCGGTTACGACCGATGTCGCCGACTGCATCGGCCGGGGCGGCCGGGTCGTCCGGGTCCGGCTCGAATCCGAGCTCCGAGGCCGGCTGGCCGCTGCCGAAGCGGTTGGCCGGACGGCCGGCGGGCGCGCCGGCGCCCGCGAGGCACGCTGCCAGGAGGCCCGGCAGCTCGGCCTGCGCGTGTTCGCGCAGTCGGTGCCGTTGCCGGATGCGCTGGTCGAGATCGAGGAGCCGGACGGCACCCGCTCGGTCCGCGCTATCGAGGTCGCCAGCGGCCACTACTCCAACAAGCAGGTGCGCGAGAAGTGCGATGCGGGCTTCCGCGTCTACGGCATTCCGGGCTTCCGCGCCGAAGGCCGGCGGCGGCGTTACTCCGGGCTTCCCGACGGGGAATTCCCGCTTTCGTGGGGTGGGCGCTGATGGCGTGCCGGTTGCCGCGGTCCCGTGGTGCTGCCGGCCGCGTCGCCAGCGGCCGGTTCCGGCTGGAGCAGTTCCCGGTGGCCCGGCGGACTCGCGCCATAACTGTGCGAGGTCATCAGGACGCCTTTCCTCGCAAACCTCGTGTGCAGAAGACGTTAGCGCGTACTAACTAGCGAGCGACCTACATGTATGCACGTAGGTCGCTCGGCCTGAGCCATTTTTCCCTGCGGGAAGGCGTAGCCGGTTACCGGTTTCGCGAGCAGCCGGTTACCGGTTTCGCGAGCAGCCCGGTTACCGGTTTCGCGAGCAGCCCGGTTACCGGTTTCGCGAGCAGCCCGGTTACCGGTTTCGCGAGCAGCCGGTTACCGGTTTCGCGAGCAGCCGGTTACCGGTTTCGCGAGCAGCCCCGGTTACCGGTTTCGCGAGTAGCCGGTTTCGAGAATAGGCCGCTTACCAATCCTAACGCCTTGTTGAATAGCCGCGAACCCGAGGGAGCAACGATTCTGTCGAGAGTTAGGGCCAACGGAACACCGTGTTTCGACGGGCGTCGGGATGCTCTGGATACACTGACGACTGCGTGCGCTGATGGAGGAAAAGCATGCCAAACAAGCGGCGGCCTGTTGAGGCCAAGAGTCGAAAGCGGCCGAAGGCCCCATCGAAGTCGTCGACGCCGTTCGCGCTAAGAATCCCAGTCCCGCTGCTGAAAGACGCTCGGTCCTACGCCCGCGCGGAGACCGTGGCCGGAGGCGAGGACAAGTGCTTGGTGTTCACGAAGTCGGACGACAACGCCGACCTCAAGCAAATACTCCTCTGCGGCCTGACTGGTGAGATCGAACGACGTCGTCGCACCAACATCGAACGGCGGGGAACGCAGGGGTTGAGTGAAGACGATCAGGCCCGCATTCCGACTGAACGGGAGGCAGAAGACAAGCCGCCCTACCAGATGCTCGGCCAAGCGCCGCCGAAGGGCGGCCGACCGGGCCGGCCAGCCATGCCGCCTGAGCCGTACGAGGCCGACGGCGGCTACTGGAAATGGTCGACGAGTGCCAGCCGAGCCGGCGAGGCCGAGGGAGGCCGCTGGATGCGTGTCGTACCAATGCGAAGGCCGAGAGGCAGGCCCTGACCCACTACCTACCGTCGCTTGTAACTGCGACTTCGTCAGGGCGGCAGCCCGTCGCCGTCGCCGACGAATGCCTGGCGCGCCATGAATCGCTACGAGCGCCGGCCGCGGTAGCGCTGGCGGCGACGGAGCGGTACCCTCTGACTGGACCACAAGTGGACCGACCGATGCCGAACTGGCGCGTGGGCATCCGCTCCCTGTTTGGCGTGGCTCCAGTCTCTGACGGCAGTGATCCGATAGGCTTCGATCAGCGCCGCGGACTAGCGATACGCGCATAGCCGACGAGCGCCAACGAAAGGAGAAGGTGATGGTACTCATGGTCATTGCGGCGTCCGGTAGCATGGACATCCTGGGCAAGGCGATAGGCGTCAAGAACGTACTGCCGGTGCACCCGTCGGCGTGCCTCATCAGCGTACTGATTCCGGACGATGTCGAAGACCCTTGCAGGTGGACGCGGGATCGGATTTTCCCGGTCCTGAGACACTTGCCCGGGACGGTAGCCGTGGTAGAGATTCGAAATATGGCCTCAAACAGAGGAGGCCGCGAGTTGGTGAAGAAAATCAAGGGGTGGGACCCTGACACGATGGCGGATTTGTCGGACGCGTGAGAGACGTGCACCGGAACCGCCAAGACGAGCGTGGCACCCGGCAGGAGCGGCCGGGTGCCGACACGCCGGTCTACGCCTCCGGCCTGCCGGACGCCGTATACGGAAGAATCATCAGAATCCAGAGGAGGCGGCAAATGGGACTGTCAAAGGACTACCAGCGGGCGATGAGGGAACGGATGGAGTTCGTCCACCCGCCGTTCCAGAGGAGACCGGACGATGGCGAACGCAAGCGGACAGGTCCGTGCGACAGCCGCCTCTCGCTGGCGGTTCCCGGCGCGTGGCTGGCCGAGGTAGACGCGGGAGCGGCGATGCTGGGCCAATCCCGATCGATGGTGATCCGCGGCGTAGTCGAGGCATACCTGAAGCCATACCTGGAGGCCGGCGGCCGCGTGTATCGCCCCGGGAGACTGACTCCGGAGGACTTGGCCCAGAACCGGACGCAGGTAAGGCCCCAGGGCAATAGTGGTGTCGACCCGCCACCACCCAGGCCGGTCATTCTGCCGCAGTAACCAATCCAGCGGACCTCGCTTTCGTGTGCCGGCCGGAGACATCGACGCTGATCCGTGACGGCGGCTGACCAGCATGCCGAAGCAGGAGGTCGTCTCGGCGGTCGGGACCTGCCGCCGGCCAGCATCAGCGTATGGAGGAAGAAGGGTCTCGCAGCGGCCCGGCTCGCTGAAGTCCTTGTTGCCGGACGTGCGATTGTCGAAAACGTTCTCGGGCGTTTTCGCACACCTTCAGCTTCCCTGCGGGGACGGTTTCCGGCACCATCGCGCTCGTCGCGAACGGCGATTTCGTCGTCATCGTGATTACCGGCTTGATGGCGTCGAACGGGCTCTGGTTGGATCTTCCCACCCGAGACACATCGCGTGATCCGGAGACCGTTACCTTTGTTCCCAGTAAGTTCTGCCAGTCCTCCAGGTTGGCGCCGTGGAGGACCCGCCGGTGCGCCATCGGCGCAGATGCTCCGGTCCCGCGGGCTGACCTCTCCCGCCCAGGCCTCGATCAGCGACTGGTCCATGTCGTCGGCGGTGATGTACGGCCGGTTGTAGCCGTCGATGGCGCTGTCGGCGCCTACACGCCGTTCAGGGTGCCCGGATTCCAAGCAGGTCTGCATCACCGCATGGCGTGAGACGACTCGCACATGAGCACGGCCGCCTCCACAGCTTCGACGCGGAGGACCGGCACCGGCCACGCCGCCTCGTTTTCGAATCGAGGCGACTCTGAGTCAGTGAAACCGACCGCGGTCGGTCGGGGTGGGCTACCAACGAGGGGATTTGACGAGAAGAACACGAGACGAGGAGGGGAACGGACGAAGGAAAGGACGGTCGAGAGCCGCGCGCACGGCGGGGCGCGGTCGTCAGCAGTGGGTGGGGAGGCGCCACCGAAGCACTCGGATTGGTCTGCTCCCGTGGCGGCTGGGCGCAGGCTGGCAGTTGCACCACTGTTGCTTCGACTGTCCGTTTGCCCGCCCGGCAGGGCTCGGCGAACGCTCACCCGCGTAAGGACGAAGACCACTTCGAGAGGACGTACAGAAGATGCGCACGAAACTGCTCCGGGGGGACGACGACGACATTCTGCTGCTCGTCTATCCGGCGACGATGGACGAACACGGCCGGGCGCTGACGACCCTCGGGCGTCCGGGCGGCCCGGCCGGCCGCGGCCCTGACGCGGACGGGGAGGGACACGAGCCCGCATACGGCGCCTGGGTCGTCACGACCGCGGAACAGCGCGACCGGTGGGGCCTGCCCGACCTGGCGGCATGCGGCCGGGTGCCGGTAGTCGACGAGCGGGAGGCGCTCGGCCTGCTCCGAGACGGGGCTGTCGGGCCGGCGGCCGTGGACGAGCCGCCCGCTGCCGCCGGGGCCGCGTCGGCGGCGGCCGGCGGCCGGTCCGCTGCTGCGGCGCTCGAGGCGGTGCGCGCGCTGGTCACCCCCGGCGCGCGCGTCGACCAGGTGGTCGGGGCCCTCGACGGCGCCGGACTGCCGCACCCGGTCTGCAAGTCGCTGCGGCGCGCACTCCGGCGGACGCTCGCGCCGCAGGCGAGGGCGGTCGAGGAGGTGCTGGACCGGGCGGGGATGGTCCTGTCGCTGCCGTGGCGGACGCGCGAGTCGGCACGGTTCGACCCGGTGCATCTGAAGCAGGCGCTGGACCGCACCCACGGCGGCCTCGAGCAGGTCAAGAAGCGCTTGCTCGAGCTGCTGGCGGCGTGCCCGCAGATTCGTGGCCCGCTCACGGTGGAAGGCCCGCTCCGCGGCGCGGGAGCGGAGACAAAGAGGCCCGCGCTGGTCGTGCGCCCCGGACCGCCCCGGGACCAGGCCCTGGTTCCCTGCCTGGCCGGCGCCTGGGGTACGGGAAAGTCGTCGCTCGCCGTGGCCGTCGCCGAGGCGCTCGGCCGCACCCACGTGCGCGTCCCGCTGGGCATGCCGAACGCCGCGCCGGTGATCCGAGGTCTGGCGGGCTGCACCGCCGGGCGCATCATCCGGGGACTGCGCAAGGCCGGGGTGAACAACCCGGTCTTCATCCTCGAGGCGGTCGACAAAGTAGAACAGGAGGCCGCCGACGCGGTGCTCGACGTGCTGGATCCCGCGCGCCGCACCGCGTTCCGGGATGCGTACATCGATGTCCCGTTCGATCTGTCCGGTGTCCTGTGGATCGTGACGGCGACCGATCCGGGCGCGATACCGGAGCCGGTGCGCAAACGCCTCGAGGTGATCGAGCTGCCGGGCTACACCGAGCAGGAGAAGCTGGCCATCGCGGAGCAGTACCTGCTGAAGCGACCCTTCGACGAGCCCGGTGGAACGCCGGCGGGGTGTCTGGCGCCGCAGCCGGAGGCGCCGCCCCTGACGGCCGCGCCGGATGCCGCCGCGGACGGTCCGATGGTGTTGTGGGACCAGGAACTCTCCTCATTCTGGGAGGGAGCATTGTCGGCGGGGCCGCCGTCGGCGGACCCCGCCGAGGCGTGGCGGATGGCGGCGTGCACGGGTGATGTCCGTTTCGAGCCCGAGGCGATCCGCGGGGTGATCCGCGACCATACGAACGAAGCCGGCGTGGCGGACCTGAACGCGAAGCTGGCGGCGGTCTGCCGGCAAGTGGCAGGGCGCCGCCCGGCGCCGGGAAGCCGGGGACCGGAGGTGGTCACGCCGGTGGTGGTGCGGCAGGTGCTGGGCGACGGCGACGCGCTGCCCCCGGCTGTGCGGGGGGCCATTGCGCGCGAGCGCCGGCGCCTGGGGGACTCGTCGGGCGCCGACGCCGCGACGACGAACGACTGGATCGAGTGGCTGGAGCATCTGCCGTGGACCCGGCGCGCCGAGGCGCCGATCGATCTGGGGCAGGTCCGCGCGGCGCTCGATGCCGGGCACGCGGGCCTCGAACAGGCCAAGGCGTGTGTCATCGAGTACCTCGCCGTGCGGCGGCGGAACCCGCGCGGTGGTGCGGTGCTCTGCTTCGCCGGGCCGCCCGGCGTCGGCAAGACGTCGCTGGCGCACTGCGTCGCCGAGGCGCTCGGGCGCGGGTTCGTCAAGCTGTCCTGCGGGGGGCTGCGGGACGAGTCGGACCTGCGGGGCCACAACCGGACCTGGAAGGACTCGCAGCCCGGCTGGATCGTGCGTGAGCTGCGGCGAGTCGGCTCGAAGGACCCGGTCTTCGTACTCGACGAGATCGACAAGCTCGGCGCCGCGCCGGCCGCGCTCCTGCTCGAGGCGCTCGACCCGGCGCAGCAGGAGCACTTCCGTGACGCGTTTATCGAGCTGCCCTTCGACCTGTCGGAGATTCTGTTCATCACGACGGCGAATGAACCGACCCGGATCCCGCCGGCGCTACGGGACCGGATCGAGATCATCGACCTGCCCGGTTATACCGAGGCCGAGAAGGTCGCCATCGCCGAGTCACACCTGATCGAGGCGCAGAACCAGGCCGCCGGACTGACGGACACGCCGGTGCGGTTCACGCGGGGCGCCTGCCGGCGCATCATCCGCGACTACACGAACGAGCGGGGGATCCGCCAGCTCGCCCGCTGCCTGCAGGCGATCTGCCGGAAGGTGACGCTCGGCCTCGATACCGGCGACGCCTCGCTGGTCCGCGACCCTATCACGGCGCGGCAGGTCCGCGCGTTTCTCGGGGAGCCGGGCGCCGGCCACACGGATGGGCTCGCCCGTGTGCGCGAACAGCTCGACGCGCCCACGCTGCCGCCCGCCGTGCGAACTCGGGGGCGGGATGTCCTCGAGCGGCTGTCCGCGTGGGCGACAACCGGTCCCGACCATGCCCGGACGCGCGAGTATCTGCAATGGCTGGTGAGCCTGCCGTGGACCAGGCGTACCGCTGCTGTACCGCTCGACCTGGCGCGCGTCAGGGCCATCCTGGATGCGGGGCATGCCGCTCACCGCGCGGTGAAGGAGCGCGTGCTCGACTATGTGGCCGTGCGCCTGGCGAAGCCGGACGCCCCGTCCCCGTTGCTCTGTCTGGTGGGCCCGCCCGGCGTCGGGAAGACGTCGCTGTCGCGCCTCGTCGCCGCGGCGCTCGGGCGGGCGTGCGCGTGGGTGTCCTGCGGGACGCTGGCCGGCGCGTCGGCACTGCACGGCGCCCGGTCAGGTCAGCCCGGGCGAATCGTCGAGGAACTGCGGCGTGTCGGCGTCCGCAACCCGGTGTTCGTCCTCGACGAGATCGACCGCCTGGACGAGGCGGGCGGCGCGTCGGCGGCGCTGCTCGAAGCGCTCGACCCGGCGCCGGGGGCGGCCTTCCGCGACCACTATCTCGACCTGCCCTTCGACCTGTCCGAGGCGCTCTTCGTGGCCACGGCGGCCAGTCTCGCTTCGGTGCCGTCGAAGCTGCGGGAACGGATGGCGGTGATCGAGCTGCCCGGGTACACCGAGGCGGAGAAGCGGGTCATCGCGACCGGGCACCTGTTGCCGCTGCAGTTCGCGTTGCACGGACTGACGGCCGGTCAGGTCCGCATCACCGACGAGGCGGTCGATGCCGTCATCCGCGGCTACACACGGGAGGCGGGGGTGTGGGATTTGGCGGGGATTCTCGGCGCGTTGTGCGCCAAGGTGGTGCGCCGGCGTGCCGAGGGGCAGGGGCACGATGAGTACGGTGAGAACGAAGAAGAGCATGCAGAAAGCGAAGAAGAACACGGAGAGCACGATGAGCACCAAGGGAACGAAGCGCCAGTCGAGGTCACGCCGGAGACCGTCGTGGAGATGCTCGGGGCGCCGGCGCATCCCGATGAGGAGGTCGCCGGTCGTACCGCACGCCCGGGCGTTGCCGTCGGCTTGTGCCGGACCGCGGCGGGCGGCGAGCTGTCCTTCGTCGAAGCGAGCCGGATGCCCGGCTCCGGGGCGCTGACCCTGACCGGGCGCCAGGGGGAGGTCATGCGGGAGTCGGCGCGGACCGTGCTGTCGTGGCTGGAAATGGCAAGCAGAAAAGGACTCCCCACCATTTTGCAAGTAGCATCTTCGTGTTTTCTTCGTTCTGCTGCCGACATGTTTCGATCCGCCGATTCGGACACGTGACATGCCCGTCACAACTACTGGGATGGTGAGTGGTTTGACGGTGCTCCGAGGGGCGACGGGATGTCACCAAAGGCCCTCGCTTCGCTCGGATCGCGTTCACCACGCACGGTCAGCCACGGCCGTCAACCCGCTTCGCGGGTCCTCCGCTACGCTCCGGTCCTTCGGATGACTGCCGCGGCCGACCGTGCGGGAAGCCCTTGCGGGCCAGCCGGAAGGCTGGCCCTCGATCGACTGCCTGCAAGTGCGACGCCTGCGATCCGCTCCGCTGTCGCGGAGCACCGTCGACACCCCCCGGACGGGATCACGTGCGCCTTCCCGGCCGCGAGCGACGGCCAGGGCATCCAGACACCAAGAGCTACGGCCGCGGATCCGGCTCACGTAGCCGTGATCTCGACACGGTGCGGGTCGAAGCAGGCGCCGTTGCGGAGCATCGCGCAGGCGACGTTGAGCAGGCGGTCGGCCACCGAGCGCAGGGCGCGCGCGTGTCCGTGGCCACGGGCGCGGAGCGACCGGTACTTGTCGTGGCTGACCGGATCGCGTTGGGCGGCGACACGGGCCCAGTGGTAGGCGGCGTCGCGCAGCCGGTCGTGGGCCGCCTGTCGCCGCGTCACGATCATGCTCTTACCCGAACGGCGGGTGACTGGAGCCACCCCACAGAGACAGCGAAGTGCGTCGTAGTCCCGTCGCCGCACCGCGTCGTTGCCCTCGGCAAGCAGCGTGGCGAGCACCTTGTTGCCGATGCCGGGCAGCGACAGCAGGATGGCCGCATCGGGCGGTTTTGTCGACGATGTCTCGTCCTCGGTGGACGCGTTCGGGTCGTGTGTCGGAGCAGCCTGGGCGAGCTGATGCACCAACCCGTCGAGCTCGCGGCGCACGTGCTCGAGCTGGCGGTTGACCAGGGCGAGGCGTTCGGCGACGAGCCGTACATGCGTGACGGCGGCTTCGGCCGCGCCCGGCGTCAGCTTGATGGCCGGGGCCCGCAGCCGAGCGCGCAGCGTCGCGGTATCGATCCGGCGGATGCGGTGCTGTTTCAACACCCTGGTCAGCGTTACCTCGCGAACCCGTTGCCCCGCGCGCGGCGTCGGCAGGCTCTGCCACAGGTCGAGCGCCCACGGCGCCGCGACGTCGTCGTCAACCGCGTCGAGGAACTGCGGGTAGTAGCGCCAGAGCTGGTCCCGCATTCGGTTGGCCAGGCGAACGCGTTCCCGCGTCAGTTCCTCGCTCAGACGCGACCACTCGCGCAGCTCGACGATTGCCGGGTCGGTCGGCTCCAGCCGCCGCAAACAGTGCGGGTCGGTACGCAGCGCCGAGGCGAGCACTCGCGCGTCCCGCCGGTCGTCCTTCGCGCCCGCCGGCGAGAGGCGGTCGCGGAAACGGTCGAGCTGTTTCGGGTTGATCGAGTGGACGGCGAAGCCGCGCTCCATCAGGCTTTCGACCACCGGCCCGCGTGGCGTCTCGACCGCCACTCCGACTTCGCCTGCGTCTCCCGTCGCGAGCGACAGCACCCAGCTCGCCATTTGCGACAGCCCTGTACCGCTGTGCTCGAACTCTCGTTCTCCGAGCACCTTCCCGGCAGCGTCAAGCACGCACACCTGATGTTTCTCAGACCCCCAGTCGACCCCCGCGAACCAAGCCAGCTTCAATTCGAACCTCCCCTCTGCAGAATCGAACGGGCGCGCCCCGATGCCTGCCGGTCCCTGTACTGGCGCTCTACGGCGCAAACTCCCCACGGGGCATCCATCGGTGGCTGGACCGCCGGGGCACAAGTCCTTTTCAGGTGCTCGCTGCACATGGGACCCCTTGGTGCTCCCGGCGGCCTGCCCGACTCCGCGAGATCATCCCGCGAAGTCATCCGGAAAGGTACAGGGACCCCTGTGGCCACGTGAAAAGGGACCCCCCAGTTTCTGTCAATTCGTCAGTCCATGACCTCCTTCCCTGGAGACTGTTTCGAGGTTGCTCGGATCTCGCGGACGGGTTGACGCTCGCGGTTCACATCGTGACATGTGCCTTGAGAAGCCACAGTCGGGCGCGCAGGGTGCGTCTGTCTGCAGACGCTCCCGGAGGCGTCCGAAACCGGCCGCCGTAGGTGGTTTCCGCTTGTACCGGACCGGTTCTCGGCGGTCGCCTCTCTGCGCCCGGATGGGCGCTGACGTAGTGAGCGGATGCGAACGGGGCGCGCCTGAGGGCGCATCACCCCAACGCATCGTGGTCCGAGCACGGTCCGGGCTCATCAACGCGTTTGCTCCTTTTCGTCGGCCGTCAGCGCCTGGTTTCGTTTGGCGGCCGCCAGCCTGTAGCTGGAGCCCGAGGTCTGAAGCACCGTCGAGTGGTGAACAATCCGGTCGATGACCGCGGCGGCGGCCGTCGGGTCGAGGAAGACCTCGGACCAGCGCGCGAACGGCAGGTTTGTCGTCACCACGAGGCTGCGGCGCTCGTAACGCTGGCTGATGAAGCCGAAGAGCAGGTCGGCCCCGGCCTTGTCGAGTGGAACGTAGCCCAGCTCGTCGACGATGATGAGGTCAAAGCGGGCGAGCTGGTCGAGCTTGCGAGCCAGCCGGCCCTGCTGCTGCGCTTCGACGAGCAGCGTGACCAGCTCGGCCGCGGTCACGAACCGCACCCGGTAGTTGTGCTGGCAGCAGGCCATCCCCAGGGCGATGGACAAGTGCGTCTTGCCGGTGCCGACGCCGCCGACGTACACCACGTTGGCGGCCTCGGTGACGAAGCTGCAGTCGAAGACCTGCAGGACCGCGTCGCGGTCCAACTCCGGCTGCGCCTCGAAGGAGAAGGCGTCGAGCGTCTTCAGCATCGGGAAGCGAGCCTCGTGAATGCGGCGTTGGATGCGGCGCTCCCGGCGTCCGGTCACCTCCAGGTGTACCAGCAGCGCCAAGTAATCGGCCGGCGCCTGGCGCTGGCGGGCGGCCTGCTCGGCCAACGGTCGCCACTGCGCGGCGACCGTCGACAGATTCAGCGTTTTCAGGTCCGTCTCCAGATGCGGGGGCTCGGTAATCGCAGTCACCATCAGCGATCCCCTCCCACCAGTGCGTCATAGGCCGCCAGCGTCGGGGCGGGCACCGCGATGCGCGCCAACGCCGGATGCACCCCTGTGACCGGCGGGCACACCGGCGGCGGACCGGCCTGCTGCTGCCGGAGGATGAGCCGCACCGTCTCCAGGCGCGGCGAATGCCGTTCGAGTGCGGCGGCCACCGCCCGCTCGACAGCCGCGGTTGGGTGCGTCTCCATCAGCCGCAGCATCCGGACCCATTCCTGGTCGGGCTTGCGCGTGTGCTTGGCCAACTCGGCCCGCACCTGCTCCCACACCGGCGCCAGCCGCCAGTCGGCAAGCGCCGTCGCCTCGGCCACCGCCCGGTGCTTGCGTTCCAGCAACGGCAGCACGTGGAACGCATCAAGGACCTTCGCGCCCCGGCAGAACACTCGGCGATGCTGCGCCACCACCTCGGCGCCGACGGCGACCGCCACCCGGTCGTGGTACAGCTTCACCCACACCGGCCGGTAGGCGTGGCGGATCGGCACCGAGTAGGTGACGTGGTCCACGCGGACGTGTCCGAACTTGTCGGCCACCCGCGCGACGACGCGGCAGGTGGCGGGAAGATGCTCGGGCAACGCCCGCAGATGCTGCCGCTCCAGCGCCAAGGCTTCCTGCGCCGAGCGCCCGTCGTCGAGGTGGCGCAACGGCAGGTCGGCCTCCAACTCGGTGAGGATCGCCGCGTTGAGCGCCGCCCAGCTGTCGACCGCCAGCCGCGGCCGGAACACCAGATTCCGTGCGTATTTGACGCCTCCCTCCACCGAACCTTTCTCCCAGCCCTTGGCCGGCGCGCAGAAGTCGGCCCAGAACGGATACGCGCCCCGGAACGCCTCGAACGCTTCGGTCTGCACCCGGTCCCGGCCGGTCAGGATCTCCTTGACCGCAAGCGACGTGTTATCGAGGACGACGCGAGCCGTTGCGCCCCCGAAATAGAGGAAGGCGGACTCGATGCCGTCGAGCAGCGACTCGAGCCGCTCGATCGGGTACGCCTTGGCGAAGTACGCGTTCGAGTACGGCAGCGTCGCCACCAGGTACTTGACCTTGCACGGCGCCCCGGCGAGGTCGACCCACGTTTCCCCGAAGTCGACCTCCATCGTCGCGCCGGGAAGCGCGCTGCGGTGCACGAAGGCCTCCTTCGGTTTCACCTCGCTCTTCAGCGCCGCAACGTAACGGCGTACAGTGCGCTGGGAGACCGGCCCGGCCAACGGCAGCAGCAACCGCCGGACCCGCTTCGCGGTCAACCGCCGGTCGTCGCGCAGCCACTCCTCGATCTGCTTCTGCCAGGGGTCCAGACTCCTGACCCGCTGCGGCGACACCCGCACCGGCGGTGTCGGCCGGCCTATGGTCCGCCGGACCGTCTTGACGTCCAACTTCAACCGCCGGGCGATTTCCTTCTTCGGCACACCCTCCACCAGATGCAGGTGGCGGACTTCGGCCCACTGAGACATCCTGATCACCTCCGCGTCCTCCTGGCTCTGTCGACGAGACGACCCTGTCTCGCCGCGTCAGATCATCGCCAGGAATCCGCTGTTTCCGGGTACTCAGGGGGTCCCTGTACCTTTCCGGATGACTTCGCGGGATGATCTCGCGGAGTCGGGCAGGCCGCCGGGAGCACCAAGGGGTCCCATGTGCAGCGAGCACCTGAAAAGGACTTGTGCCCCGGCGGTCCAGCCACCGATGGATGCCCCGTGGGGAGTTTGCGCCGTAGAGCGCCAGTACAGGGACCGGCAGGCATCGGGGCGCGCCCGTTCGATTCTGCAGAGGGGAGGTTCGAATTGAAGCTGGCTTGGTTCGCGGGGGTCGACTGGGGGTCTGAGAAACATCAGGTGTGCGTGCTTGACGCTGCCGGGAAGGTGCTCGGAGAACGAGAGTTCGAGCACAGCGGTACAGGGCTGTCGCAAATGGCGAGCTGGGTGCTGTCGCTCGCGACGGGAGACGCAGGCGAAGTCGGAGTGGCGGTCGAGACGCCACGCGGGCCGGTGGTCGAAAGCCTGATGGAGCGCGGCTTCGCCGTCCACTCGATCAACCCGAAACAGCTCGACCGTTTCCGCGACCGCCTCTCGCCGGCGGGCGCGAAGGACGACCGGCGGGACGCGCGAGTGCTCGCCTCGGCGCTGCGTACCGACCCGCACTGTTTGCGGCGGCTGGAGCCGACCGACCCGGCAATCGTCGAGCTGCGCGAGTGGTCGCGTCTGAGCGAGGAACTGACGCGGGAACGCGTTCGCCTGGCCAACCGAATGCGGGACCAGCTCTGGCGCTACTACCCGCAGTTCCTCGACGCGGTTGACGACGACGTCGCGGCGCCGTGGGCGCTCGACCTGTGGCAGAGCCTGCCGACGCCGCGCGCGGGGCAACGGGTTCGCGAGGTAACGCTGACCAGGGTGTTGAAACAGCACCGCATCCGCCGGATCGATACCGCGACGCTGCGCGCTCGGCTGCGGGCCCCGGCCATCAAGCTGACGCCGGGCGCGGCCGAAGCCGCCGTCACGCATGTACGGCTCGTCGCCGAACGCCTCGCCCTGGTCAACCGCCAGCTCGAGCACGTGCGCCGCGAGCTCGACGGGTTGGTGCATCAGCTCGCCCAGGCTGCTCCGACACACGACCCGAACGCGTCCACCGAGGACGAGACATCGTCGACAAAACCGCCCGATGCGGCCATCCTGCTGTCGCTGCCCGGCATCGGCAACAAGGTGCTCGCCACGCTGCTTGCCGAGGGCAACGACGCGGTGCGGCGACGGGACTACGACGCACTTCGCTGTCTCTGTGGGGTGGCTCCAGTCACCCGCCGTTCGGGTAAGAGCATGATCGTGACGCGGCGACAGGCGGCCCACGACCGGCTGCGCGACGCCGCCTACCACTGGGCCCGTGTCGCCGCCCAACGCGATCCGGTCAGCCACGACAAGTACCGGTCGCTCCGCGCCCGTGGCCACGGACACGCGCGCGCCCTGCGCTCGGTGGCCGACCGCCTGCTCAACGTCGCCTGCGCGATGCTCCGCAACGGCGCCTGCTTCGACCCGCACCGTGTCGAGATCACGGCTACGTGAGCCGGATCCGCGGCCGTAGCTCTTGGTGTCTGGATGCCCTGGCCGTCGCTCGCGGCCGGGAAGGCGCACGTGATCCCGTCCGGGGGGTGTCGACGGTGCTCCGCGACAGCGGAGCGGATCGCAGGCGTCGCACTTGCAGGCAGTCGATCGAGGGCCAGCCTTCCGGCTGGCCCGCAAGGGCTTCCCGCACGGTCGGCCGCGGCAGTCATCCGAAGGACCGGAGCGTAGCGGAGGACCCGCGAAGCGGGTTGACGGCCGTGGCTGACCGTGCGTGGTGAACGCGATCCGAGCGAAGCGAGGGCCTTTGGTGACATCCCGTCGCCCCTCGGAGCACCGTCAAACCACTCACCATCCCAGTAGTTGTGACGGGCATGTCACGTGTCCGAATCGGCGGATCGAAACATGTCGGCAGCAGAACGAAGAAAACACGAAGATGCTACTTGCAAAATGGTGGGGAGTCCTTTTCAAGTGGCCACGGGGTCCCTTTTCATGTTGCCGCCACCAGTCGTGGCTGCGGGCCAACACTGGACGATACGGCCTCGACCCGGCCTTCCATCGGAACAGCGACGTGCATCTGCACGTGCAGTCGGGCGAGGTGGCCAAGGATGGCGCGTCGGCCGGGGTCACGATGGCGGTCGCGCTGGCGTCCGCATTCACCGGGCGGGTGGTCCGCGGCGACCTGGCCATGACCGGCGAGATCACCCTTTCCGGCCAGGTGCTCCCGGTCGGCGGCATCAAGGAGAAGGTGCTAGCCGCTCACCGCTACGGAGTGGCCCGCGTCGTCCTGCCCCAGCAGAACCGGAAGCAGGTCGACGAGGACCTCGGCGACGACCTGCGGCGCGCGGTCGAGGTCCACTATGTCACGCAGATCGACGACCTGCTGGAGCTGGCGTTGCGGCCGGCGCCGCCGGCGGCGGCCACGCCGGACGGCCGGGTGTCCTGAGCCCCCGTGGCCGGGCGTCGGGGCGACGCCGGTCCGCCCGGCCACTGCAGTGAGCATGCGTCGGCGGGATAGAGCGCACATCAGCGGAAAGCGGCACGTTGAGAGACGACATCGGCGAGCTGCACGACGAGGTCGACGGGCTTGGGGTCGAGATCCTGTGTCTCGCCGAGCCGAACGAGTGTCACGTCGCGCGACTGCGGTCCGAGATGCAGATCAGTCACTGGAGGTTCCGGCGGCGCCGGGCAGCGGCGCGTGGCCGGCAGCGTGGCCGCCGTCCGCCCGCCGGCCACGCTGCGCGGCGTCCTGCGCACCGTAGGCCGGTCAAGCCGGACCGCCGGTGGTCGAGCACGGGCAGCGCAGGTGTCCGGCACCGGCGTGGACGGTGTCGTCGGCAGGAGAGTCTGGCGCGACCCCGTCCGCCGTGCCCGCACATGACGAGACACGTCGGTCGCACCTTCAGGGGTGAGGCGGGCGATTCGAGAACGACGATTTTGGGAACGGAGCAGGCAAAGGATACGTACGACATCTCTCCGCTGGTTGGTTTCAACGTTGTGACAGCGATGTTCCTCTACACGGCCCTGGCCTATCAGATCGGCCAGCTCCGCGACGACATTCGGCGCTTCGCGAAGCGGAAACGATCCGACCGACGCCAACCACGGTCAGAGCCGGATTTGACGCGATGAGGGATTCTGGGCGGGGCCCGACAACCGGGCTCATTCGGTCCAGGTGTACGGGGCGCCGGCCACTGGGCTGCCGCCGGCCGCTGCCTCGTTGCAGGGTAGCGGATGCCTTTGGTCGGTCCTGCTCGCTGATTCGACATCGAGCACGGCCGGTCGCCGGTTCCGGCCGGTGCGGCACGGCCTGACGGCTGGGGAGTCCACGAGGGCACGGAGCCGACCGCCCGCCACATCAACTTGGCGCTCGAGCAGCAATCACGGAGACAGACAGATGCAGCCACTCTACCTGGTCGTTCGGGGAATGCGGCCCTGGAAGACCGACCCGCCGACCGAGATCGCCTTCTTGGGCGCCAAGCCGATCCTCATCGTCGGCGAGGGCCGAGTCGACGAGGCGTCGATCCAACGCGCGGTCGCCTACGCGTTGCACGGGGAAACGCCGTGCGGCGACTGCGGCCTCCGCACGCTGATGAACGAAGAATCGCCTGCCATGCGTGTCAATCTCGTCTTCTGGGCGCAGCGCAGCGCCTGGGAGGTGATTCGTGGGATCACACGCCTGCGGAACGGCGCGGTCGTCAGCAGTTGCATCCTGAACCGGGTCGGCGAGGACGCCACGGTCTGGGGCGTACGGGGGGGCAACCACCGCCTCGGCGAACTGCTGGAGCGCGACAACGACAGTGCGGTTTATCCGCCGCGTGCGGCGATCCGTTGCCCGTCGCCGAGGCAGAGTCCGCACGATGGCGCCGCGCACGGCGAGGCCGCCACTACAGGCGACGAGGCCGCATTGCTGTGGGAATGCGTGGCGGCTGTCGGCCGCGAGTCGGACGCTGTGCGGCGAGAGGCTGCCCTGGTTGCCGATGCCACCGCGGCGGCCGAGTTGGCCCGCGCGCGCCATCAGCAGAGTCGGGCCGCACTCATTGAGCTCGCCGAGGCGCTGCGCAACGCGATGGCGCGAAAGGCGGCCGCGATCGAACGGCTAAGGGAAGTCGGAGCTCGATACGGGTGTGGTGGGGACGAGCAGGCCTTGAGCGGGTCGCGGGCAATGCGCTGAGGTTCTAGCGCAAGTTGCTGACGCTGAACTGCGGGAAGACCGTGAGCTGACCACGGTGCCGCGCGGTTCGCGGATGGCTCGAACGTTCCTGCGGATTCTCGCACGGAGAGTGGGAAGTTCAGATCGGCGACCTCGACGAGAAGATCGCGGAGCGTCGCCAATGCGCCGGACCGGGGATTTTTCGCCCCGGAGGGGATCCCGAGACTGCCGTTCTGAGCGATTTCGTGGCTCTCGAGCCGGCTCCTTCGGGGCCGACGTCGAGCACGCCTGGGGCGGTGGCACGCTACCGATCCAATGACGATCCGGGGCGAGAGACGTAAGGATGAGGTCCTGATCACGGTCGGCGTCGCGCCGCTGGACTGGCGGTCGTCGCTGTCGGAGCGGAACCATTCGCCGACGGGACCGGCGTGGGACTACGGCGGGCCGGGCCCGGCGCAGACTGGCGCTGGCGATCCTGCTGGCGGTGACCGACGAGGCGACGGCTGAGCGGTTGTATCAGCGATTCGAGTGGGACGTCATCGCGCCGATCTTGGCGGACCGCTGGGCGCTTGACTCCTGCTAGATCGTCGGCTGGCTCAAGTCGGCGGCCCCGGGGACGGACGAAGTCGTGCGCCTGGCGGTGGAGGAGAATTGAGCGCGCGGCGGTTGCTGGGGGCGCATCTGCCCGCAGCGTCTCCGGAACGGCGGGAGACGGTGGCGGGGGAGTGCCTGGGGTGCCGAACGCAGTTCGCGATCGACGTACGGCTGCCGCTGCCGGCGACGTGTCCGGACTGCGGGGCCGATGTGGTCGCCAGCGCGGACATCAAGGGTGAACGTAGCCCCGGCTGCCATTCGACCCGGCGCGGATCTGGAGGACGGAACGATGACGTTGCGTTTCATCGTGGGTCGCATCCTGCGGGAGCTGGCCGAACGTGACGCGGACGCGGAGCTGATCGACGTGCTGGACGGCGCTTGATGTCGCGACGCCGGCGTCGTCGACCGGTAGGTCTAAGTAAGCCTCGCGGTCCCCGGTCCGCCGCCAGTGGTTTCGAGCAGCGATGGCGGCACGTGAGCGACGTCGACGTCGGTTGAACGGCCTCGGCTCTGGTGGCGTTGATGGACCACTGTACGCGGTCGGGTGGCGGTCGGCAGGCCGGCCGCGGCGGTGGGTCTGGTCGGTGTTCCCGTCGCTGGGTCAGGCGGTTCGCGTGGCGCGTCGGCTATGCAGCGTGCGACGGCGGCGTCCGGTGGCGGGTCTACGGCACGCGGGTTGCCGAGGTCGGCGACGGCACGATCGAGGCGGTTCTGATCCGCTGGCTGGCGGAGGGGTTCGAGACACGCCGACAGGACTGATGCCGGAGCAGAAGCTCGTGGTCCCGGCGTGCCCGCGCCGCGAGAACGGGCACCTGTGG
This sequence comes from Vicinamibacterales bacterium, assembly GCA_965222905.1. Lineage (GTDB taxonomy): Bacteria > Acidobacteriota > Vicinamibacteria > Vicinamibacterales > UBA8438 > WTFV01. The sequence goes on from OZ244976.1 coordinate 4,759,975, forward strand.
CGGTTCGACCGGGAACCTTCGACTACGGATCGCCAGGCGGACGTGCGCCAGGCGTGCGCGCTGCCGCGGCTGACGTCGTATCGGACGGGCAGGGTGGTGCGCTACGAGGCTGCGGGAGCAGACGTCTGAGCGGCATCGTCTTCGAACCACGTGACGAGAACCGGGAGCAGTGACGAGGAGTGGGTGTCCGCGCCGTAGTGCACACGCCAATCGCGGGCACGCCGCTGCAGCGTCCGTAGCTGCCCCGGCTGAAAGCAACACGGATGCTGTCGGCACAACTACCTGAACAGCTTCAGCAGCTGTGGCCGTTCCACCGTATCCGCCACCAACCGTGGGCACGACCCTCCGACTCCCACACGTCGGCAAATGGATCCTCCCGCGTCGGCACCTCCGCGGTATCTTCGCGGTCGAGGGCAACGCGCCGCTCGGCCGGTGTCGCGCTGTCCGCTGGCTTGTCCCCGCCGCCGCAGCCGTCGCCAGAGTCGTCCCACTCATCCGTTGCTCGCGCAATCGCAGCACCTGCGCGTCCGTGACCAACCCGCCTTCTGCGAGGAAAAGGCACTCCGGTCCGGCGCTTCGCTTGGCGCTCGAGCGCGGCCTGCCGGCTCGCCGACGATAACGAGCGTGCCGGAGGATCGTCGGCTTGTCGGCGCCCGGCCTGCGAGAATCCCTGGCATGGTCGGGATGGTGCTGTCCGCATGGCTGCCGCCGCACACTGGCCGAGCCCAAGAAGACCGAGCCGATGCTCGGCCCACGAAAGACCGGGGCCTACCTGACCCGAACCAGGAGAGCCGACTCCGTAGCGACCAGGCGCCGACCGCCGACCGTTCTTCAATCCCGCGCTGGCCGACTTCACGACTCCCAACGAGTGAACCAGGGTCGCCGCCAGCACGCGCACATTGGCCTTGCTCCCGTGCCGGGTCGGCGACCTTGAAGGCCACGGTGTTCGTCCGCCGCAGTCCCGAAGCAATCCGCGCACCAATTGCATACGGAGAATGCGGGACGAGCATGCCTTCGCCGATGCCGTCCGCCAAGATATAGCGGGCCTGATGTCACCATGCGTCGCTTCGGCACCGGACTCCACCGTTGGGAAAGGGCCGGCAGCGCCGCTTCGCGAAACGATGAACGAGAAGAAGACGCTGGCGGCGCTGACGACCAGGGGCCAGCCGATGGAAACCCTGGCCCGGATACGGCCGGCGTTCCGCAAGCACCTGCGACCGCACACGAAAGGCCGGGATCGATCGGTCGAGTCGATCCCGGTCGGAGAGTTTCGCGACGGACAGCTAGACCCGCGCCGGCCCGTAGATCGGCCCGTGGATCGGCCTGTGCGGACTGCCCACCGGATCGTACGTCATCTCGACGCTCATGGGTTTGTCACCAGCAGCACGCGCCAACTGCACGAGTACAGACTTCAGGATCGCCTCCCACCGGCGCTGTTCGAAGACGCGTGCTACCTCGGGATCGTCGGCGGTCTCGACGTCCTGGAATAGCACAACCTCGTGTCCTTCCATCGTGAGCGGCATATCCGTCACGAACTGCCGGACGGGTCTATCGAGTTCCCGAGCTAGGTCCATTGTTCCTTCGCCTTTCCGACGCAGCCGGCCGGCGGGCCATCCGCCGAACCCCGCGTGCATCACTCAGCAGTCTAGCGAGCGGTGGTCGCCGCGCCAGCCTACGAGTTGAGAGGTCACAGCCCGCAACGAAGCGTCTTCCTCGCTAACGGCTGGATGACCGAGCCGGTTCGTCGTCGGCAGGCTCACCACCAACACACGTTGCTGCAGCGTCAGCTGCGGCTTCCCGTTCTTGGCTCGACGGCGTCTGCGGCATGCGCTCCTCGATGGTCTCTTTGCTGAGCAGCTCGCGCAGCCCCGGGCTCCATCCAGCGTGTGGTGGCACGTCGCGTCTGTTCCGCTGCAGTTCATCATGACCCTGCCCCATTCTGTTCACCCAGTGGATGTCCTTTCCCCAGCGGATGGGAAATCTCCGGTCCGGCGGGCATGTTCCGACCACCTTGAGTTGTCGCTCGAAGCCCGTGATCGCCCCGTCGAGCCGGTCGTGCACGCGCTCCGACCACAACGCGCGTTACGTATTCAGACTGCGAACACCGGCCTTTCGGGTCCAAGCGGCCCTGCGGACATGTCCGCGTTGTCCGTCGTGGTTCTCAGGTTCTCGGGGATTTCGGTCAGGAAGGGCGACGGCTCGGTGGGGCGCTGCCGTGCGCCGTGGCCGGTGACGGCTGGCACGCTCAGGTACAACTCGGATCGGGCGCGTGTCATGCCTACATACGCCAGCCGGCGTTCTTCTTCCACGGCGCTCTGGTTGTCGTCGGCGGAGGCGAGTGTGCCGCGGTGCGGCAGGTGCTCGGTGTCGAAGCCGCCGATGACGACCGTGTCGAACTCGAGCCCCTTGGCTCCGTGGAGGGTGGACAGCGTCACGCGAATGTCGGCCGCCCGGGCGCGTTTGGGCGCGCGCATCGACCGGCAGTGATCGAGGAACTCCGCGAGGACTTGCAGGCGCGCGTCGGGGCCTGCCGTGTCGGTTTGTCCGGCGTCGCGGCGGAAGACCGCGGCGTCGAAACCGAGCTCGGCCAGGTTGTCGAGCCGGTCGGCCGCGTCGGGGTCGCCGGAGGCGCCGACGGCCTGGTGGTATCCGGTATCGCGCAACACCGTGTCGACGAGGTCGTCGAGCGGCAGCCGCCGGGCGGCGGCGGCGAGCACTGCGGCGATCTCGAAACGCAGCCGCAGGTTGGCGGTGTGGCGGTCGGGCAGGGTTCCGGTCCGTACGGCGAGTGCCGCGCGGCTCCAGAAACGTGGGCGCGCGCATGCGGTCGATCTGGGCGGCGGCCTTCTGGCCGGTGCGCGGGTGCGGCGGCAGGTCGACGAACCGGCGCATCGCCTCGTCGTCGGCGTCGGAGTCGGAGGCGGCCTGGAGGCAGGCGAGCGCATCGCGGATCTCCGGCCGGTCGTAGAAGCTCTTGTCGCCAGTGATCCGGTACGGGATGCCGGCCCGCTTGAAGGCGGTTTCGAATGCTCTCGACTGCGCGTTGGTGCGGTAGAGGATCGCGACCGACCCGTTGTCGCGTACGATCCGCGCGGCGGCGCGGCTGACGGCGAAGCTCGCTTCGGCCGTCGGGTCGGCTGCGTCGTGGACGGCCGGGGGCAGGCCCGGCAGGTTGACCGAGCGCAGGCGGTGGTCGAGGCGGTTGGCGTTGTGGTGGATCATCGCGGTGGCGGCCTCGAGCAGGCGCGCGCTTGAGCGGTAGGCGAGCTGCAGGTCGATCCGCCGTGCGGCGGGGAAGTCGCGCTGGAAGCTCATTATGTTCGTCAGCTCGGCGCCCCGCCAGCCGTAGATCGCCTGGTCTGGGTCCCCGACCACGAACACGTCGTTGTGTTCCTCGGCGAGCTGGTGCACGAGGACGTACTGCGGGAGGTTCGTGTCCTGGAACTCGTCGACCAGCACGCGCGGGAAGCGGTCGCCGGCGGCGCGGCGCGCTGCGGGGTGCTCATGCAGCGTGCGGACCGTGGCGAGCAGCAGGTCGTCGAAGTCGAGCCGGTTGGCCTCGGCGAGCACGGTCTGATAGGCGGCGCAGAGGCGTGCGTTGCGCACGGCGTACTCGTCCCCGTCCCAGTTGTCAGGGGTCGCGGCCACCTGCATGCGGTTCTTGATGACGCTCATCCGGTGCAGCAGGGCCTGCGGCTTGTGAACCCGGGTGTCGACGTTGGCGTCGAACATGCACTGGCGCATGACGTTCATCCGTTCTGTCTCGTCGACGATCCGGAAATCGGCGGGCACCCTGATGGCGGTGCCGTGCTCGCGGAGCAGGTTGCCGCACAGGCGGTGGAAGGTGGAGATCCACACGGCTCGCGCGTCGTCGGCGGGGAGCATCGTGCGCAGCCGTTGCGCCATGTCGTTGGCCGCCTTGCGGGTGAAGGTGAGCGCCGCGATGCGGGCGGGCTCGCTACGGCCAGTGCGCACGAGGTGGGCGATGCGGGCGCAGATCACGCGGGTCTTTCCGGACCCGGGGCCGGCGATGACGAGGATCGGTCCGTCGGGGGCGGTGACCGCTTCGCGCTGGCGTTCGTTGAGCGTGGTCAGGAGCTGTTCATGGTCGTACCGAGCGGTGGATCTGTCTGGAACGGTCGTGGGCATGTCGGATGGGATGGTACGGGAAGAGGAGGTGGGTGGACGATCTCCGACCTGGCCGGACACGCCGAGGTCAGTCCAGAGGACATGCACGACGGCATAGTCGACACCGGCGCTGTGACACTCGTCCTGCCGCAGAACGTCGTCGAGCGCCTGGGCCTGCAGACGCAGGGAACCCCCTTCGTCACCTACGCCGACGAACGGCGCGAGGAACGCCCCTTGGCAGGCCCGGTGGTCGTGCAGATCGGCAACCGCTCGATGACCATGGACTGCATCGTCGGACCTCCGCTGAGCGAGGTCTTCATCGGCCAGGTCGTGCTCGAACGGCTCGACCTGATCGCCGACTGCACGAACCGGACTCTCACGCTCCCGCTACGAGGACTACCCGCTGCTGAAGCTAAAGCGGGCAGGCTGATGAGCAGGAACCGAAGCGCCGACCTCCTGCCCCTCGCCTACCTCCTCGGTTCCCGGGCTTCGAAGGCGCAACCAGCGTCGAGCCTCACAAGACGCCGTACACCCTCGAGCAACTCCTCACCACCGTCAAGGCGCTCCATATCTGGCTGATCGAGACGACCCAAAGCCGACCAGCTCGGATCGACGAGCTCGATGCCCCGTAAGACATCGACGTGAACGGGGTCACGCTGCGGAGTCGCCAGCGATGTCAACGATGGTCTGCGCGCCCCGGTCCACGACGTGCCGGCGTGCTGAACCCACGTCGGGAACGAAACGACCCTGATGAGGGGGGCACCGGCAAACACTTGACCATGCGGTCCGTTCAAGCGGCACGGAGTTCAGGAATCGCACTCGCGACTCAGTTGTCGCACGTGCCCGGCGACACCGCCAGCCGTTCGAGCGGCAGACCGCGCGGCGGCAGGGTTGGTTAGTAGATCAGCCCTTTCAAGGTGCACGTCACAAGAACTAGCGAGGCTCCGCCTCAGACCAACAAGCATGTAGGTTGAGCGTGCTCCTCGCCGCGTGGCCCTTTGGCCATTGGGGGCGCTATGGTAGCGAAGAAACCACGATCAAACCTGGTAGAGTCGAGGGGGAGGCGCGTAACCGGTAGGGCTCGGTGGCTCATCCGGCGCTTTCGCACCGGGCCGCAGTCCGAAGCCCATAGGCACGTTTCCTCCCCCCGCTCTCCGAACCCGGCGTGCCGATTTCCGGCACCGGGCTCTCCAGTGGAATCATGCGGCTCGCACACAGGTTTCCCCGGCGCGACCAGCGGGCGGGTTTCGCGGAGCCGTGGCACCAGGCTCGCACCCTTGGGCCGGTCGACCGGGTGGGTCGTCAGACCTGTTGACGCTCTGACGACGGCGACCGCTCGGGCCGTCCCCTTCGCTTATGCATGTGATGACGTCCGGCATTGCTGCTCATCTCCGGGGTGATAGGCCGTCGGCCACTCCCGCGAGCCTGCTCCCTTTCGCCATCCCTTCCACCTGAGGTCCCTTCCCTCCGCCGGCATTACCCGGTTTCACCGGTACTGCGGACCTCTCCGCCACCCTGACCGGCCCGACCTTGCCCTCACGGGTCGTCGGTTGGCGCGTGCCACGCCACCGGTAGGGCTTCCCGTGTTACGTCCATTCCCCTCTTCCATGCGTGCCGCCGCCATTACCCCGGCGGAACGGTCGGTGCTTGCGTCGCTCGCTTCCCGACCTATGCCAGCCTTCCCCGTCAAGTTGGCGGGTCGGCTTCCGCATTGTTGGTTTCGAGGCCTGCGCAGCGTTCACTTCGCGTTGCAGCCCGCATGGTCACTGGGCCACCCAAGGCGGCCCTTTTGCATCGAAGTGCTTCAGACGATGTCGTTACCTCCATCATCCGCTCCGACTGTTACCGGCTGGAGCGACAGTTGCCGGGCGGGATTCGCACCCGCTGAGAAATGGCGCCTTGTCACGGCGCACAACTTGACTCAACTGTAAAGATCCCGGCCGCGCAAGGAATCTAGTGTACCCGCTGAAACGTATACCCAGCATCTCGTATCCGAGCGTTGAAGTATCGCCCTTTGGAATCCGCAGAGCGCAACTCGGGGTAGACCGTCTCAGGAACGGAGAAATACCGGTACTCAGCGCCGCGCTGAAAGCGGATCCCGAGCGTGCGCGTCGAGCGCTCATAGGTAATCGCCGCCACGGTTGAGGACGAGACGTGCCGGTAGCTCCTGGGCCCCTCCGAGTCGCGTGGGAGCGTCATCGTTTCTTCCCCAAGAGCTTGGCGGTGGAAACGTGGGGCTGGCCGGCATGCATGGTGCGCTTGGGCTTCGGCTTCTTGGGCCCGCGGGGATGCTTGCGGTACTTCGCCAGATCCACCGCCCGGGCAAGCCCCATAAGAAGCGTGAGGAAGGCTTCATGCGAGAGGGCCTGCACCTGCGTCCACTGGTCGGCCGGGACGAACCCCAGCAGCGCTTCATAGGTCCGGCCGATCTCGCCCGCGATGTAGTAGCCGGAGACCGTGTCGTGGATCGTCTGCTCGCCGTGCAGGCCGCGAAGGGCCCCCTTCACCACCGCCAGCACGTTATAGGCCACGAGCGCGACGCAGAACGCGAACAGGGCGGCCGCGGGATACCCGAGCGTGTTCACTTCCGAGTGCAGGTGCGCTTCCAGCTGCTGGAACATCGTCTCAATCGTCCACCGCCGCCGATACAGCTCCGCGACTTGCTTCCCCGTGGCGGCCGACTTCGACAGGTCGGTCAGCAGGAGCAAGGTCTTGTCGCCGCCGCGGGTCGCACGGGTGAGTTCGACCCGGACCAGGCGATAGAGGCGGACGTCGTCCGCGTCCTCGCCCGGGCGCGGCGCCATGAGGACTTCGACCTGCTGTTCATACACTTTCCCGGTCTCGATCGACCCCACGAACCGCGCCGGCGCCAGCGCGGTCACCGGCAGGCCTTTGTGGTAGCGGCACAGGAATGTGCCGGCGCGGGCCTCGATGCCGGCCAGGAACGCACGGACGCAGAAATTGCGATCCATGATCCAGAGATCGCCCGCTTGGACCGTCGGCACCACCTCGCCCAACAGGGCCCGTTCTTGTGCGTGCCCGTCTTCGCACGGGAAGACATCGATCGCCATCTCCACCGCCGGGTCATAGACCACCAGCGCCTTGCCTGGCAGCGGTCCCGCGGCGGTGGTGCGCAACACCTGCAGGCGATGCTCCGTCGCTGCAATGCAGTTCCCATCCAGGACTTTCACCCGATAGCCCGGCAGCCACGGGCGACAGCCCCCCTGCACGTCCTCGACGAGGTGGCGGAGCTGCCCCGCGGTGTCGCGCACCAACGCCCGGGAGGTCTGGGCCTCCACGCCGTTGAGCTTGTTGTACACCGACGTGACGGAGACCGTGATCTCCCCCGCCGTCCGCTTCGCCTGATACGCGGCATGGACACTCCCAAAGGCTTTGAAGACCACCACACTCATCAGCTCGAACGCCGACGAGAACAGCAGCTCCCGCGTATACTGCTTCTCGGTGACGGCCTCGAACCAGTCGTTGAGGCGGGCGGGCTCGAAGACGCGTTCGAGCAGCGCTCGCAGCATCACCGGGATCGGAAACGTCTCGCTGGCTCGGCGGAAAAACGCATCCAGTACCATGGCACCTCCAATCGCGCCCATCGAGAGAGGCGCTCTCCCAGACGAGTCTGGCGATCGGAGGTGCAAATGTCCAGCGGTTTCTGGGATTGGAACGGCGCATCACGCCCGACGCGGAGGCCCCTCCAAACGCCAAGCGAGCAAGCCGACCGTGCCCTTCTCTGGCAGCCGCAGAAGCCTGGCTAATGACTAAGTCCTTGTATGAGTATCAATTAGCACCTTGAAAGGGCTGGTTAGTAGATGCACCGAGTGCCAAACGGCACTCTCCAGTAGAACATCCGCCCAAGAATGCCAAATGGCACTCTCCCGTCGAAGATCGACAGGACAGGCTCGGCCCCTTGCGGGATCACTGCGCTCCGAGTCCCGATACGTCGCGTCGGCAATGGCCGGCTCGCATCATGCAGCAGGCGATCGTGCGCTTTCCGCTCCGACGTCCCTGAGCACCCCTCCCGACCGGCTGGTCCGTCCGTTGTCACCCAGCCGGGCGACCGCGGCTCGGTACCCTTCTGCGCGGTCAATCGTGGCCTTGTGCCACGAGGGGAGGGAGTCGATGGCGACCACGGGTGATGACAGGGGCAGCGGCGTGGTTGGACCCGAGGAGAGCGAGCGCTACGAGGTTGACGGTGTGACCTACGAAGTTCACCCTGCCGCCCGCCTCTTCCCGCGTCTGGAGGGCAAGCAGTTCGATGAGCTCCTCTACGACATCTCGATGAACGGCCTCCGTGAGCCGGTGTTCGTGCGGGGCCTGGAGATCGTCGACGGACGCAACCGGCTCCGGGCGGCCCTCAGAGCCGGGGTCACGGTCCGGTTTGAGGAGCTCGGCGGCGATGTGGACGTGTACGCCTTCGTAGCCTCGGCAAATCTTCACCGGCGACATCTGACGACATCGCAGCGTGCGATGATCGCCGTTCGTCTCATGGACCTGTCGGTACGAGCTGAGCGGTTGCATGCGCATCGTGAGGCTACCGAGAGAGCGAATCGGCTATCTGACGCTGAGGGGGGACGTACCGCTGCCGCTTCGGGCGGTCCCGCTGTTTCTGGAATGGCCCAATCCCCCCCGCACGCGGACGGCCGCCCAGTGACTCAACCGAAGCGTGCGTCTGACACGCAGAGCCCCTCCGATCAGCACACCCATTCGGGCAACAGTGCATCATCGTCGGAGCAGCTCTCTCTGCTTCCGCCGATTCCCTCGCAGAAGGCCGAGCGTCATCGTCCTCCGTCGGACGCTGACGTCTTGACGCAGACGAAGGCGGCCGCCGCTCTGGGTGTTGGTCGTAGAACGGTGGCTCGCGCGGTGGGCATCGTCAAGGATGCACCCGACCTGGAGCAAGCGATCCTCGACGGGACGCTCAAGCTGGGCGACGCTGACGCGATTCGCAAGCTCCCCGAGCAGAAGAGAAAGAAAGCAGTCGAGGCCGTCAAGAGCGGCAAGAGTCGGACCGCCAAACGTGCTGTCCGTGTGCCGCATGCTCAGGCTCGGACTGGAGAGACCCGGGCGGCGCAGAAGCCAAAGGCTCCCGGCACGTCCGCTGGCCAGGGTCCGTCGGATCCCTCGTCAGTTTCGGCGATTGCTGTTGCGCGCAATGGGAAGCCGTGGTTGTCCGTTCCCGAGGAGATTCTCTCTCCCCCCGTGGTGCTGAAGGACGTACGCCTCGCCCTCGGCACCATCGATCTGGACCCCTGCTCGTCGGAGACGGCGCAGAAGGAAGTGCAAGCCACCGCCTGGTTTGGTGCCGACGAGGACGGATTGAAGCGACCGTGGAAGGGCTCGGTCCATGTGTTTCCCCCCCTCGACCGCGTGCCGGCGTTCGCCCCGAAGGTGCTGGACGAGCTGGACGCTGGCCGTGTGCCCCGGGCCACTTTGCTCGCACCCTTTGATCTGACCGACAGTTGGCTGGACCGTGTCCTCGCTCACGATCGTCTCCGCGTGGTCGTGATCGAGAACGGCCGGCGACCGTACCGGCTCGGCGGGACCGCGGAGACATGGACGCCGGCGTGCAGGATGGCGCTGTACCTTTTCGGCATCGACGAGTCCGCTGCCGGCCTGCTCGCCAGGTTCGGCCGGTGGGGACACGTCCTGCGCGCCAACGGGTACACAGGAGCGCCGATCATGGCGTCGACTTCGTAGCCGTCGCGGCCGGTTGATCCGCGCGGCCGGACGCGCAAACGGGCCCCGCGTGGCGAAGGGACAGCCCTGGTCCCGCTGTCACGTTCTGCGGGCGATGGACATGGGCAGTGTCCCATTGTCCAGTGCGGCTGTCCCATGCGCTTCGCGGTCCTGATCAGCACGCCGGCACGCCGTGGTCCGGGGCGCGCCGACCATCGTCGACATCGCCGGCGACTCGGCAGCGTGAGCCCGTTCACGTCGATGTCTTACGGGTCATCGAGCTCGTCGATCCGAGCTGGTCGGCTTTGCGTCGTCTCGAGCAGCCAGACATGGAGCGCCTTGACGGTGGTGAGGAGTTGCTCGAGGGTGTACGGCGTCTTGTGAGGCTCCACGCTGGTTGCGCCTTCGAGCGGGGCCTCGTCGGCAGCGTGAATGATCAGCATCCAAAGGGATCATGGGAACGGGCACGGGCCAGAGCGGGGAGGCCACCGGTTCCTTGGGCGCAGCGGGAAGCCTCTCCCACCAGTCTGGCGTCGTGGTGGATCAGCGATATCACCCGAGTATGCCGAATCGCCCTGAGGCGCTCGACTGTCGTCTCGCCCTCAGGCGCGTCGTCATCGAGGGCGAGGTCAACGGGACGACGACCTCGTCGTCGACGGCAAGGTCGACGGGACGATCGAGCTGCCGCAACACGTCTCGGACGGCCCGCGGGGGCAGCCCTGGAGTCCCGCGGGACGCGTGGTAGTCTGCCCGAGTGTTTCGCGGGCGCGGGATTCGAGTTCGGGGGACACCTGCCGGGAGCGGGCTCTCATGCGATACCTGCCGTACGCCGCCGCCTCGTCCGCGCCCAACGTCATCGTCGACGGCATGGCGAATGATCGCACGCTGATTACGCTGTCCCACTGGCGTCGGAGCGGCACCCCTGCCGACCTGATGGCGGACACGTCGACGGCCATCGTGTTCAACTATCTCGACCGCCCCGACCTGCACGTTCCGGCCGATGTCGTCTCCAACAACCACTTCGACGAGGACGGGCTCCTCGGCATCTACGCGTTGCTGGAGCCCGACGCCGCGGCGTCTCGCCGCGACCTGCTGATAGACGTTGCCCTGGCCGGTGACTTCGGCGTGTGCAGGAGCCGGCGCGCGGCCCGAATCGCGTTCGCCATCTCGGCGCATGCGGACCCGGCGAGGTCGCCGTTCCCGTGGCCACTATTCGACCGCCCCACGCCGCAGGTCGAGGAGGGGTTGTATCGGGCGTTGCTCGACGTCCTGCCTCGGCTGCTCGCCGATGTCGATGAGTACCGATCGCTGTGGGGCCCGGAGGACGCGGCGCTCACGAACACGGAGCACCTCTTCGACGCTGGCCGGATCACGATCGAAGAGCAGCCGGAGCTGGATCTGGCCGTCGTGCGGGGGCCGTCGGCCGGCGAGTGGCATCCGATGGCGGTGCACACTCGCACGGCGGCCACTCGGCTGCTGCTGGTCCACGGCCCGCGCGTGGAGTTCCGCTACCGCTACGAGAGCTGGGTCCAGATGGCCTCGCGTCGGCCGGCGCTCCGCGTCGACCTGACTGCGCTGGCCGGCGAGATGACCCGCGAGGACGGGGCCGGTGGCCGATGGCGCTTCGAGGGGGTCGAGCACATCACCCCGCGAATGTACCGGGAGGGCGGTGCGTCGATCCTGACGCCCGAGGACATCCAGCGCCGGCTGGAGGCGGCGCTGCGGGCCGGCGCTCCGGCGTGGAATCCATACGGGTGACGAGCAACACCACGTCTGGCGCCGCAGCCGTTCCGCGCCGTGGTGGAGCACGAGCAGGGCAGCGTCGGCCGCGGCGTGTGCCGATCCAGCGCCGACTCGTACCGGCCGTTCATCGGCGACATCCTGGCGCAGCGCCCCTGTCTGTGCGCCCCGCGGATTGCAGACAGCGTCCGGCCGCGTGGCTGTCCGGGCTCGGTCATCGAGGTCCAGCGCCTGCGGTTCGAGTCCGGCCGCGCCGTCTGCCGCCAGATGGTCATCCTGCAGCTGCCGATCGCCGGGGTTGCCTTCAGCAACGTCCGTCTCGTCCGCGGCGAGCGCTCGGTCTCTGGAGGGGTCCTGTTCCCCGGCCGCCTGTGCATCGGCAACTGCTCGGCTGCGGTCGAGAACGGCCTGCACGTAGGCGCGCGTCTCCTTAATATGGCGGGATGCCGTTGTAGTGCCGCACGGCGGCGGGCCCGGCGTTGTAGGCGGTGATGGCGAGCACGGTCCCGAACTCGTCGGTGAGGCGGCGCAGGTAGGCGACGCCGGCGTCGACATTCTGCCGGGGGTCGAAGACGTCGGCGACGCCGAGGTCGTGCTGCGTGCCCGGCATCAACTGCATCAGGCCCTGGGCTCCGGCGGGCGATTGCGCGGTTGCGCGGTACGCCGACTCGACGGCGATGACGGCGTGCACCAAGTCGGGGGCGAAGCGGTCTCGCCCGGACAGCGCGTGGTTGCGAATTCCGGCCTGCCCGGTCAACGCGCGAAGCTCCTGCCCGGACTTCGCCGATCCGAGAGAGTCGGCTGCCTGCTCCGCCTCGAGGCAGGCAATCCGCACGCGGAGCCTCATGACCATCAATCGCCGAGCGGTCCGCCCCCGCGCGAGAGCATCAGCAGCGGCGCGCGGTCTCCGTCGTTCCACTGCCCCATCATCCACCCTCGCACGGTGAGGGAGACAAAGAACGCCGCACCAGCGACCATCGTATCTCGGGCAAGGGAGAATCAACGACGCACTGCCCGGCATGACCCCTCGGCCGCGTCGTGCCGGCACGTTCGCAATCCACCCAGGCGAGTTCGGAACCCGCGATCACCACCCCCGGCCGGGGGTAGTCGCAGTGGGCAATACGATATCTGTTCCGGGGGAGCCGCCCGGGTTACGCTGTCGGCGGGCAGTCTCGGCGCCACATGAGGGCTTCGGATAAAAGTACGGAACCAGGCGATCGATGAGTTGGCCCGCGTTCTCGACGTCGACGAGCGAGAGGTGTCGAGTACCGCGCGGCGGGTTCTGGGTCTGAGCGCGACGGAGGTGAGAGACCCAGCGTTCCGTCCGTCCCCCAACCACTGCCTCAAGATCGCGCAGGCCCTCGGCAAGTCCGACGTGTGGGCGTCGGTATCGGAATGGTCCGCGCTGGCGAGTCTGAAGCCGGCGCGACAACCGGCGTTGAAGCGCGACCCGTTTGCAAAGAACCAGCTCGCCTTCGGCAACCTGCCGCACGGACTGTGGGTCCACCCCGACGTTCCGGACGGCCTCGCCGGGCTGACGCAACTGTGCCAGCGACTCGGCATCGTGCTGCAGCATCTGGCCGCGCACGGGCGCACGCACCGGCACGGGCCTGCGTGGCTGTCCCGGTGGGTAGGCGAGACCGCCGCGACGGCCTGCGGGCTGGTCCTCGGTCTCGGCCTCGGCGGCGTCTTGCTGGACGGCCACCCCATGTTCCTGCTGGGCAGCAACGTGTGGTTGCTGATCGCGGTTCTCCTGAGCGGAGTCGGTCTGGCCGGCTCCATCGCGGCGGAACGTCTGTGGGAGGTGCGCAACCGCCTCGAGCGGGCCAGGCGGGAGGCGCTGGTCCGCGACAAGGCTCTGGCGGAAGCCGAGCTGCGCGTGCTGCAGGCCCAGGTGGAGCCGCACTTCCTGTTCAACACGCTGGCCAACGTCATCTCGCTGATCCACACGCACCCCGACCGGGCCGCGCGGCTCCTGGAGCGGCTGACGTCGCTGCTGCGAGCCTCGCTGTCGCGGACGCGCCGCGCCGACGGGACGCTGGGCGACGAGCTGGCGGTGGTGCGCGCCTATCTCGACATACAGTCGTTGCGCATGGCGGGACGGATGACCTTCGAGTTGAACGTGGATCCCGGCCTCGAAGCCGTGCGCATGCCCCCGCTCCTGCTGCAGCCGCTGGTGGAGAACGCGGTGCTCCACGGCATCGAGCCGTCGGCGGCCGGCGGGCGCGTGGTGGTGCACGCGGAACGGTCCGCCGGCGTGGTGCAGGTCCGGGTGACCGACGACGGAGTCGGGCTCGATCCGGACACCGCCCCGCACGGCGTCGGCATCGCCAACGTCCGTGAGCGTTTGCAGGCAACGTTCGGCGAGGGCGGCCGGCTGGCGCTCTCCGAAAATCCCGGCGGAGGCGTCAGCGCGGAGCTGCAGTTTCCTGCCGCTCCCGCCGTGGCCACAGAGGTGCACTGAGGGTGATCGACGCCGCGACGGCGCTGATCGCCGACGACGAGCCGGCGCTGCGCGTCGAGCTCGAGCGCCTGCTCGCGGAGACGTGGCCGGAGCTGACCATCGTCGCGTCCGTCGGGGACGGAGCGGCGGCGCTCGAGGCCATGGAACGTCTGCGGCCGAACGTCGCCTTCCTGGACATCCGCATGCCGCCGCCCTCGGGCCTCGACGTCGCGCGGCGCGCCGGCGCCGGCACCGCCGTCGTGTTCGTGACGGCGTACGACACCCATGCCGTCGAGGCGTTCGAGCGGGCGGCCGTGGACTATCTCCTCAAGCCCGTGCTCGGCTCACGCCTGCAGGAAATCGTGAACCGCTTGCAGCGGTGGTTGGCCCATGGAAACCGCAGCGGGCTGGATCCGCGGACACTTGAGTCGCTGATCCGCCGCCTCGCCGACAAGCCCGCGTACCTGCACTGGCTGCGGGTCGGCCAGGGGGAGCGGGTCGAGCTCGTCGCCGTCGACGATGTCTGCTTCTTCCGATCCGACCGCAAGTACACCGCGGCGCTGACGAGGGATCGGGAGCACCTGGTGCGTACACCGATCGGGGAGCTGGCGGCGCGCCTCGACCCCGAGCGGTTCTGGCGAATCCACCGCGGCGGCATCGTCAATGCCGCCGCGATCCAGGCGGCCCGCCGCGATCTGCGCGGACGCTACCGCCTGACGCTGAAGGAGCGCCGAGAGGTGCTGCGGGTGAGCGCCGCCTACGGACACCTGTTCCGGCGCATGTAGGTTGTGCGCGGACCGCCCCTCCGCGCAGGAGTGCGAAGACAGTCGTGACGCTTCGCTACTGCTATTCCGTCCGTAGCGCGAGCGCGGGATCCACGCGACTCGCTTGTCGAGCGGGGATCGAAGCGGGCCGCTGCGGTGGAACTTCATGCACCCAACCGCTGCCGCGGGCACGCGGTGTCAACGGTCACCGAAAAGAGCGTCGTATGACCAGCTGGTCATACGACGCTGATCCTCGAGAGCGCCAACAGATCCCGCGCCGCCGCCAGTCGCCCTCGCACCCACGCCCGAGCACCCACGCGTCGACCTGGCCGCCGACCGCGATGTCGAGAGCTTGGCGCCGGTTGTGCCGGCGCCGGTGAAGCTGCCGCCCACGCCCGAGCGCCCGCGTGTCGACCTCGCCAACGTTCACGTCGAGGAACCCCGAGCCCGCGGCTGTGTCCGGCGCCGGTGAAGCTGCGCCCCGGCCCGAGGAACCGCCGATCCCTCGAGGCGGGCACGATCACCGCGTCGAGGCGGCCCGCGCTCGAGGGCGACCCCTCGGACTCGCGGCCGCGGCCGCGTCGGCGCGGGTGGTGGCTGGTGGGCGAGGACGGCGGCGAGGTCCGCCGCCCCTGCCCCCGCCTCCGATTACTGGCGGTCCGCCGGTAGCCGGCGAGGACCCGGGCCGTCGAAGCGGTACCCGTTCCCCGGCCGGGCTCGGGTCGCCAGCGAGGCTCCCACTGCGGACGATGCTTGATCGCACCGGGCGATAGAATCATCGCAGGAGGCGACATGAGCGAAGCAGTCACCGCGAGCCTGCGGCATGACTCGGCTGAGCGCCGTCGGGCGACCTACCAGGACGTGCTTGATGCTCCCCCCTATCGGGTCGCCGAGGTTGTTGACGGCGTGCTCCACACGAACCCGCGGCCGGCCATGCGCCACGCGCACGCCAGTTCGTCGCTGGGCACGAAGATCGGCGGTCCATTTCACCACGATACGGGTGGCCCCGGGGGCTGGTGGATCATCGACGAACCGGAGCTGCATCTGGGCGACGACATCCTCGCACCCGACCTCGCCGGTTGGCGGCGGGAGCGGATGCCTGTCTTTCCCGACGCGCCGTACGCCACGCTGGCCCCCGACTGGGTGTGCGAAGTGCTCTCGCCTTCGACCCGCAAGCTCGACCTCCACGGCAAGCGCGCCGCCTATGGGCGCGAACAGGTGGTCATCTGTGGTTCGTCGACCCCGCCGACCGCACCCTGGAGGCCTTCGAGCTGCGCGAGGGCGAATGGGTGCTGATCGCCACCGCGCAGGATGACGCTCCCGTCCGCATCCGACCCTTCGACGCCGTCACCTTCAGCCTCGGCGATCTCTGGCCGCCGAAAGTCGCCCCGGCCGAGTAGGTCGAGGGTTCTGGCGACCTCGACACGTTCACGCCGGCGCAAGGCTGACGCGATCTCGCGTCGAGTTCCCGACCAGATCGGAGAACCAGTCGAGCGACGATCCGCGGCTGCGAGAGTTCACCAGAGGGTTCGACTCATGAACCGAGGACCGCCATTGCGGCAGCCGGACTCGTCGCTTGCGGGCTGGGTACGCCGGGCGCGGTGAACGGCCAGGAGCTCAAGATTGGCAACATCGACCTCCAGGCTGAACCGCGTGTCGGCGCGACAAGTCCGGGAAGCCCTGACGTTCGCCGAAGGCGACGTCATTGCGTTCGGGAACGGCGAAAGGCCGACGTTCCTCACGGAGTCCGAGCAGCGCCTCACGAGATCGCTCGACGTCGTTCGCGTCCGGATCCTGCGGAGCTCGTCGGACGCTGCCCATCGAGCGCTGACCGCGCAGGTCCCAGCCGGCCGGCGCCCGGCGCGAGCGGACCGATTCGGCCGCCGCGACGAACGGCAGCGGTCGGCGCGTCGGCGACACGGATGACATCAGGTTGCCGCGGCGAGCCGGCCCGCGGGCTGCGTCAAGGCGTTGCGCAACCCGGGCGCGACCGCGCCCTCCCGGTCCTCGGGCATGACGAGGGGCCGACCGCGTCGGAGCCGGCGCCTACCGAGTATGCCCGTGACGTGGAACGCGATTGGACTGGACGGCTCAGGGGTAACGGCGGACCGCCCCGGCGCTCTGAATGTCGCCAGGGCGTCAGTCTTACGTGTCGCCGTGCGCCGTACCAGTCTGCAGCCTCGAGCGCCCGGAACGGCCGAGCGCCGCGGCCTCGTCGACGGCGTGATCGTCGCGCTGCTCTTCCACGGTGCGCTACGCGGCGAGGTTGCAGCTCCGCGCCGGGTGATGTCGAAACCGATGGAACGATGACGTCGTCGTCACCGTCCGCCGCTCGAAGCCGAACCTGACCGGCGCACGGCCTGACGTTCGCCGGCCGGCCGCTGCGCGGCCGCGACCCGCCGTCTGCACGCCGCAGCGGTGCCGGAACCCCGCGGCCACGTGGCAGGTCTCAGCGTCGACCCGGTGACCCCCGGTTTGCGGCCTCCTGCGCGACGGCCGGCCTCGAGGGCCGCGTGCCCTTCTCGTGCCGCTGCTGAGCTGGAAGGACTACGAACTGCCGGCCCAATCCGGGCACGCGTTCCTTGACCTCCTCCAGCGCCGCGCTCGACAGTGCGAAAACCCGACAGCGGCAGTCCGGTAGACCACACAGCGAGTTGAAGACTCGGCGGGCCTGCCGCTCGCTGATGATCTTGCCGACGAACCAGCTGGGGCGAGTGCAAGACTTGCCTTCGTGCTTGGCACTCGTGAAGTTGACTCCCGGCCGCTCGTCGTCAGGGGACGAATCCGTGTCGTGTGACCATTGGATGACCTGCTCTCCATCGCATCCGTGGCGCGGGCATCGGATCTGAGCCTCCGTCAGATGTAACCCGGAGGACTTCCAGCGAAAGGAGCACTCCTCACAGACCACCGTGATCCAGCGCGACGGCGTCTTCTTCTCTCGGTCCTCGATCTGAAGGCGCGGCGCCGGCCACGGTCCCAGCTGCTCCAGGACCGGACGGGCCCACGAGGGCACAGCAGTCGCATCCGGGTACCCAGCGGTCGCCCATGTACCGTCCAGAGGCACGAGGCCGCACTTCCGCGCGATGCGCTGGAAGCCATGCCCGTGCGCTTGGCTTCCCGTCGCGACATAGATGCACAGCCGCATCAGCGTACCCAGGACGGCGGAAGCCTCAGCCGTGTGCAACAGGCTGAGGTTCACTTCGGCGACGTCATCTACCGTCTTCCCGATGTAGACCTCGCCCCGTCGCCGCCGCGATTGCACGCCGCACGACAGCCGGACGCGTGGTACGGACAGCCCGGCATGCTCTCGCAACGACGGTCGCAACGCCTTCACTGCGCTCGCGAGCCACAGTTCCCTGGTGCTGTGCACGGGACCCCCTACCAACAGCTCACCACCTCCACTGCCGCGACCTCACGGCCACGGCCTGAGCGACCGCGTGATCACGCGGTCAGGACGAACCCTGAACCTGTACCCGATGGGCGCCGCTGCCCGCGCCCGACGGCGATGCGGCCCTCGCCGGCCATTCGCGGACGCCTGCGTTGGCGAGGCGCCCGTTCCAGTCCGCGCCACTGCTGCCTCCGCGATGGAGCGGGGTTTCGGTCTCGCCAGTGAAATGTAGCGACCGCGGGTCGTTCTACCAGCGCCGCCTCCCACGGCGGGGTAGAGCCTGGCGGCCGTTGAACCGACGGCGGTCGCGGTAGAAGGGAGGTGCGGCAGCCGCGTGCAGTCAATGCACGCATCTGCGGGTCGGAGCTTCGTGCGCGTAGCTCAGCTCGCCGGGCGACGCGCGACACGACCTCAGGAAGCCGGGGCCGCGGTCCGGTCCGTCGCATGCGTCGCATGCAAGGCCGCCGGCATCCGCCTGAAGATGCCCGATCGAGCGTGGCGTCGAGCGCTTCCTCTGCGTCTACGACTTCGGCGACGACTGGAGGCCGACATCTTCATCGAATCGGTCCGCGATGGCGAGGCCGACGTCGACTACCCGGCGTTCGTCGGCGGCGAGCGGCGTTGCCCGCCGGAGGACGTCGGCCGCGTCCCCGGCTTCATGGAGTTTCTCGAGGCAGCGCTCGATCCGCTCGACGTAAAGCACAACGAGGTGGTGAGCTGGTACGGGAAGCCGTTCAACCCGGTCGACATCGGACGAGCGAGGCGTGCGGCCAAGGCTTGCCACGCTGGCCGCCCGCCGCCGGGGCGTCCTCGCGAGGCATCGAGGCACAGCGCGGTCCCCGATTCGACCTGACCGATATCCGCGTCCCCCTGTGGACCGCTACCGGTCGCCAACTGGGACTGCTGTCGACCGTCTCGCTCAGAACAGACTGTTGCAGAACGACCAGCACGGGGCGCCGACGAGCCCGCTGTCGAACGCGTCGCTGTTCTGAGCGACACCGCACACCGCCCGGTGTGGTGCCAGCATGAGTCGTCCGCCGTAGTCCGAGGCAATCCGCGCGCGAATTGAACACGGAATGAGGTGCGACCATGCCCTGGCCGCTGCCGTCCGCCAAGAATTACGGGCATGATGCCACCATGCGTGGCTTCCGCACCGAACTCCACACTTCAACGCAAAGACTTGACACTTAGGGCCTGTTAACACTATCGGGCGGTTCGTGATATCGTTGCTTGATGGAGCTCACCGAGACGCAGTACGCACGCATCGAGCCCTGCCTCCCGCGACAGTGTGGCAATGTCAGCATGCCCAATTCGCAGGTGCTCAACGCGATCCTGTACGTCGCCGAGCAGGGGTGCAAGTGGCGAGGGTTGCCGAAGCGCTTTGGGAACTGGCACACGATCTACACCCGTATGAATCGTTGGTCCAAGAACGGGGTGCTCGACCGGGTCTTCGAACACCTGCAACGCGCCCAGTTGATCCGTATCAAGCTGGAGGCGGTGTCGCTGGACAGCACCGTCGTCAAGGTCCATCCCGACGGCACGGGGGCTCGAAAAAAAACGGCCCCCAAGCCATCGGAAAGTCCCGCGGCGGGTGGACCACCAAGATTCATCTGGTTGCCGCGGATGCTCGAACGGCACTGACGTTCGCGCTCTCGCCCGGCCAGGCCCACGACAGCCCGGAAGGCCGAAAGCTCCTGGCCAGCATGGGGCCGCAGGATGACAATGTGGCCTTGGTGATGGACCGCGCGTACCAGGGCGACGAAACTCGCCAACTGGCGCTGGACCTGGGGTTCACACCCGTGGTGCCGCCGCTCAAGACTCGGACGGACCCGTGGGAGTACGACCGGGAGATGTACAAGCGACGTAACGAGGTCGAGCGTCTGTTCCGCCGGCTGAAGGGCTATCGCCGGATATTCTCCCGATTCGAGAAGCTGGATGTGATGTTCATCGGCTTCATCCACTTCGTGCTCATCTTCGACGCGCTGAGGTAAGTGTTAACAGGCCCTAGTTAGTTAGCCCCGCGGCGGGACATCATCTACACTACACGATTCCCTGAAGACCCAAACTCTCGTATTGCGAGAGTACTCGCGCCGCAGCTCCGCATAGCCGGGACAACTTCGACCCCAGATCGCTCTAGGAACACGCTGCATCACGCCGCGGCGGCCGCTCGCCCTCTCGCATCCCACGTGTAGAGCAGGTAGATCCAGAACGGGAGCGCGAGCAGGAAGATGACGTAGGTAACAGGGTACATGCGATACTCGAACAGGCCGTTGACCCATGCGTGCAGGGTCACTGCTACGAAGAGCGATTTAGACCGTTCCGTCGCCTCTCCGATGGCCCATGAAAGGAGGATTACCACTGGGTACGAGATTGCCAACGTCAGGAAGAAGTCCTCGTTATTGTGGATGCGAGTGGTGAAATGCCACAACTCCCACATGACGCCTATCAGTACATATCTGCCCAGCTTCGGTATCAGACGGAGCGCGTCCTGAAGGAATCCGCGCCAACCCAGTTCTTCGCCGAGAACGAAGGCAAATGGACCCCCAATAGTCAACGCCAAGAAAGTCGCGCTCAACTCGATCTCTTCCGATGTACTTCCGACCACCAGCGCCAGAATCAGCATCGGCACGTAGAACAGTAGGCTCTTTTCGGAGCCCCGCCGCACAAGGTTAGGACACTGCGCGAAACTAGTTTGCCATCTGCTGGGTTGCTGGTCATACTGGAGGTATGAAGCGAGACATCGAGCTGGAAGCGACCCTGGTTGCGAAGTATGCCGTGGTCGCGCCCGTGTTGGACGAGCGCAGTCGCCGCCGGTGGGCGGCGGCCGAGTCGCTCGCCATCGGCTACGGCGGCGACGCGGTGGTTTCGTCGGCCACCGGTGTGGCTCGGGAGACGATTCGCAAGGGGCGCCGGGAGATTGCCCGCGACGAGGCGCCGACGGACCGCATCCGACGCCCTGGCGGCGGACGGCCCCGCATCCAGCAGGATCAACCCGGCATCCAGGCCGCGCTCCAAGCGCTGGTGGATCCGCTCACGCGCGGCGACCCGACCTCGCCGCTGCGCTGGACGTGCAAGAGTCGCGCGAAGCTGGCGGCGGCGCTGACCGAGCAGGGGTGGCGGGTGAGTTCGACCACTGTGGGCCGGCTGCTGCACCGCCTGGGCTACCGGCTGCAATCGCCGCGCAAACGGCAGGAAGGCGCCACGCATCCGGACCGCAACGCGCAGTTCGAGCACATCAACCAGACCGCGGACGAGCATCTGACCGCCGGCCAGCCGGTGATCTCGGTCGACACGAAGAAGAAGGAGCTGGTCGGGAACTTCAAGAACGGCGGGCGGGAATGGCAGCCGAAGGGCACGCCGCCGGCGGTGCTGGTGCATGATTTCCCGACCGACGCCGAGGGCAAGGCGATTCCGTACGGCGTCTACGACATGGCGCGCAACGAAGCCTGGGTGAGCGTGGGCTGGGACCACGACACACCGGCGTTCGCGGTGGCGTCGATTCGACACTGGTGGCATCAGATGGGTTGCGGCGCCTACCCCGAGGCCACGACCCTGTTCATCACGGCCGATGCGGGCGGGAGCAACGGGTATCGGTTGCGCGCCTGGAAGCATGAGCTTCAACAGTTGGCCGACGAGACCGGACTGACCATCGAGGTGAGTCATTTTCCACCCGGCACCAGCAAGTGGAACAAGATCGAGCACCGGCTCTTCTGTCACATCACGGCGAACTGGCGCGGCACCCCGCTGACGACGTACGAGACCATCGTCGACCGCATCGGGAACGTCCGGACAGCCACCGGGCTCCGGGTCCGGGCCGAACTCGACGCCGGGGAGTATCCGACGGGCGTTACGGTGACCAAGGAACAGATGGACGCACTCGCGCTGGTCCCCGATGCGTTTCACGGGGAATGGAATTACAAACTGTTACCCCGATCAAGTTGAAGACTTTATATCGATCACTGTCCTTATCGTTCGCACATGCCGGCTGCGAAACAGTAGCAAGGTGGCGACGGCGGCGATTCCCGGTCCCCACATGATGGCGAAGAACGACGTCGGGAGCCCGAGAACCTGCAATCTCCAGAACAACGGCCACGAGATGGCGCAGGCGACGATATAGTACAGCGCGACCGACGACCAGATTGGTCCTTGCTGCGATGAACCGTCCGGCGCCGGAATCTGAGAAAAGGCCATTCGACTCTCCTGTTCACTTGGCGAGCTATTGATCCGCCTGGGAGACGGAGGTATGGGTTACGGACGGGACCTCGGACCAGCGCGCGAACTGCAGACGCTTACAGTACTTGTTGCGGTCGCACCGGCGGCGTCCACGGCGGCCGCGGGCAGCGGCAGGGCGCGCGCGACCAGCAGCGTCAGGTCGTCGCTCTGAACCGCGCCGGCGAACTGCTGCACCGAGGTCTGGAGGGTGGCCAGCAGCTCCGGGACGGGGAGGCCGCAGTGGGCGGCGATGGCATCGCGCAGGCGGTGGTCGCCGTACTCTTCCTCGTCGTCGCTCAGCGCCTCGGTCACCCCGTCGCTGCAGACGATCAGCGTATCGCCGGGCTCGAGCACCGCCACCGCCGACTCACCGAACCAGTCATCGAAGAGACCGATCACGGTGGCGGTCGGCTCCAGAGTCTCTATGGCGCCGTCGGCGCGCGCCAGCACCGGCGGTACGTGGCCGCAGTTGACGTAGCGCAGCTCGCGGGTCGCCTGACTGAACTCCGCGAGGAAAAGCGTGGCGTAGCGGTTGCCGGGGGTCGAGTCGAAGAAGAGACGGTTCGTGCGCTCCAGCACCCGGGCCGGATCACCGGCCTCGCTCGCGTACTGGCTGCGCAGCGTCGCCTGCAGATTGGCCATGAGCAGCGCCGCCGCGATGCCCTTGCCGGAGACGTCGGCGAGCACGAACGCCATGCGGTCCGCCCCCAGCTCGACGAAGTCGTAGTAGTCGCCGCCGACCGACTTCGCCTGGATGCACTCGCCCGCGCACGCGAATCCGGACAGCACCGGGGCGGCCGCCGGTAGCAACTGCCGCTGCACCTCCTTGGCGATCTCCACCTCGTGCTCGGCCCGCCGGTCGGCCTCGATGCGGGCCGCCATCTCCTCGCTCAGGCAGATGGTTTGGACCGTCAACGCGGACTGCAGCGACACCACGGTGAGCAGCCGGATGTCCTCGCCGGAGTATGGCTCCTCCGACTGCCGCCCCCCCAGCGCCACGATGCCGACGAGACGTCCGTTCCGATCGACCATCGGCGCGAGGCACTCCGGCTGCAGGGGGGCGAGCATGCGGTGCAACTCGTCGGCCGCGTCGTCGACGCCTGGCGGGGGAAGGACCGCGGGTCGGGCGCGGCTGGCGAGCGCCGCGAGCGCCCCGGCATCGCGAGCCAGAGTCCCTGGGCATTCCCGCAGGTCCGCGGCGGCCAGCCGGCCGGCCGGGTCCTCGAGATAGACGGCCAGCGACACCGGCCGGAACGCGGAGCGGAGCATGGCCTGCAGCAGCGCCGCGAGGGCGGGGCGATCCCTGGCGGTCCGCGTGCGGTCCGCCAACTCCTCGAGCGCCCGGCGGGCCTCGTACCGCTCGGGGAAGAAAGCGCGGTCGATACGGTCGGTGATGCGCCGTTCCACCCGCTCCCCAGCGCGCGCCACACCGACGCCGAGGAGCCCGGCCGCGACGACCGCGACCGGCAGCCCCACGTCGGACCCCGCCGGAAGCCACCGCTGGGCGAGCACCGCCAGCGCCACCGCCACCGCGAGGCTCGACGCCACGCTGACTACGGCCAACCCCCGCTGCACCAGAAGGTACCGGGCGCCGCGCTGCACCAGCACTGGAACCGCCATCACGCGGTGCTTGACGACGGCGTACGCAAAGGCGAGCGGCATCAGTGGAAGCGCGAGCAGCGCGCACGCGCCCAGCCAGTCGGGGACGGAACCGACGACCTCGACTGCCGCGATCACGAGCGCGGGGGCGATTCCCGCCACCGTGCCCCACGCCAGAACCCGCGCCTTGCGCCGGACCTCGGAGGACGCGGCGCGGGCCGCGTGCCCGATCAGGGCCAGGATTCCCACGCCGATTCCCAGGAAAACTTGCCCGAACACGCCATAGGCTCGCCAGAGGGCCAGCCGGCCGGACAGGATCGACTCGCCCGCAAAGTTGCCCGAGAACGGCTGACCGAGGAGCGGCCGCCACGGAGCGCCGGTCAGAAACAGGAACGCGCCGAACCCGACGAGGAGCCACTTCAACCACGGAGCGAGTTCGTCGAGCCGCGAGCGGGCGGGGAACACGAGGAAAAAGAAGCCGAACAACCCCGGCGCCATCATCAGGAGCGTCATGCGATACGCCATCATGAATCCGGGGAAAGCCGGGGCCGCCCCTGCCGCGCCCGGGTTCATCAGGCTCATGAAGCCGCAGAACATGAGCGCCATCACCCAGGCGTTCCGATCCCGCAGGCGCTGAAACAGGACCGTCAGGGCGACCAGCAGGAAGACGAACGGAATCGAGCTGACCCAGACCTGGAGCAGGGCCCAGCCGATGCCTGACCGGTCCCAGGGTTGCGAGAACATCAAGCCGACCGCGTAGGTTGCGGAGATCCCCGCCAGGAGCAGGGCGGCCAAGCGCGGCGGCGTCGATGACTGGTTGCGCACGAAGGGCTCTCCTTGCGTCCGGGGTCGACGACGACCGGAGGCCGGAGCTACGATGACACCGCCACTCGGCCTCGGACAACGCTTGTCGGGCGTCCCTGCGCCGAAACTGCCGGCACACTTAGCCTGACAAGGTCGATTGTAGCGCCGCATGCGCCCACCGGTCTCTGGCGGCCCGGTAGGTGGTGTGCATCAGCCCTTTCAAGGTGCTAATTGATACTCATACAAGGACTTAGTCATTAGCCAGGCTTCTGCGGCTGCCAGAGAAGGGCACGGTCGGCTTGCTCGCTTGGCGTTTGGAGGGGCCTCCGCGTCGGGCGTGATGCGCCGTTCCAATCCCAGAAACCGCTGGACATTTGCACCTCCGATCGCCAGACTCGTCTGGGAGAGCGCCTCTCTCGATGGGCGCGATTGGAGGTGCCATGGTACTGGATGCGTTTTTCCGCCGAGCCAGCGAGACGTTTCCGATCCCGGTGATGCTGCGAGCGCTGCTCGAACGCGTCTTCGAGCCCGCCCGCCTCAACGACTGGTTCGAGGCCGTCACCGAGAAGCAGTATACGCGGGAGCTGCTGTTCTCGTCGGCGTTCGAGCTGATGAGTGTGGTGGTCTTCAAAGCCTTTGGGAGTGTCCATGCCGCGTATCAGGCGAAGCGGACGGCGGGGGAGATCACGGTCTCGGTCACGTCGGTGTACAACAAGCTCAACGGCGTGGAGGCCCAGACCTCCCGGGCGTTGGTGCGCGACACCGCGGGGCACCTCCGCCACCTCGTCGAGGACCTGCAGGGGGGCTGTCGCCCGTGGCTGCCGGGCTATCGGGTGAAAGTCCTGGATGGGAACTGCATTGCAGCGACGGAGCATCGCCTGCAGGTGTTGCGCACCACCGCCGCGGGACCGCTGCCAGGCAAGGCGCTGGTGGTCTATGACCCGGCGGTGGAGATGGCGATCGATGTCTTCCCGTGCGAAGACGGGCACGCACAAGAACGGGCCCTGTTGGGCGAGGTGGTGCCGACGGTCCAAGCGGGCGATCTCTGGATCATGGATCGCAATTTCTGCGTCCGTGCGTTCCTGGCCGGCATCGAGGCCCGCGCCGGCACATTCCTGTGCCGCTACCACAAAGGCCTGCCGGTGACCGCGCTGGCGCCGGCGCGGTTCGTGGGGTCGGTCGAGACCGGGAAAGTGTATGAACAGCAGGTCGAAGTCCTCATGGCGCCGCGCCCGGGCGAGGACGCGGACGACGTCCGCATCTATCGCCTGGTCCGGGTCGAACTCACCCGTGCGACCCGCGGCGGCGACAAGACCTTGCTCCTGCTGACCGACCTGTCGAAGTCGGCCGCCACGGGGAAGCAAGTCGCGGAGCTGTATCGGCGGCGGTGGACGATTGAGACGATGTTCCAGCAGCTGGAAGCGCACCTGCACTCGGAAGTGAACACGCTCGGGTATCCCGCGGCCGCCCTGTTCGCGTTCTGCGTCGCGCTCGTGGCCTATAACGTGCTGGCGGTGGTGAAGGGGGCCCTTCGCGGCCTGCACGGCGAGCAGACGATCCACGACACGGTCTCCGGCTACTACATCGCGGGCGAGATCGGCCGGACCTATGAAGCGCTGCTGGAGTTCGTCCCGGCCGACCAGTGGACGCAGGTGCAGGCCCTCTCGCATGAAGCCTTCCTCACGCTTCTTATGGGGCTTGCCCGGGCGGTGGATCTGGCGAAGTACCGCAAGCATCCCCGCGGGCCCAAGAAGCCGAAGCCCAAGCGCACCATGCATGCCGGCCAGCCCCACGTTTCCACCGCCAAGCTCTTGGGGAAGAAACGATGACGCTCCCACGCGACTCGGAGGGGCCCAGGAGCTACCGGCACGTCTTGTCCTCAACCGTGGCGGCGATTACCTATGAGCGCTCGACGCGCACGCTCGGGATCCGCTTTCAGCGCGGCGCTGAGTACCGGTATTCTCCGTTCCTGAGACGGTCTACCTCGAGTTGCGCTCTGCGGATTCCAAAGGGCGATACTTCAACGCTCGGATACGAGATGCTGGGTATACGTTTCAGCGGGTACACTAGATTCCTTGAGCGGCCGGGATCTTTACAGTTGAGTCGAGTTCACGTTTTGATCGTGGTTTCTTCGCTACCATAGCGCCCCCAATGGCCAACGGGCCACGCGGCGAGGAGCACGCTCAACCTACATGCTTGTTGGTCTGAGGCGGAGCCTCGCTAGTTCTTGTGACGTGCACCTTGAAAGGGCTGGTGGTGTGCATCCACGGAATTTGGCCGTTTGGCCCGCATTCCTGTGT
Organism: Vicinamibacterales bacterium; assembly: GCA_965222905.1. Lineage (GTDB taxonomy): Bacteria > Acidobacteriota > Vicinamibacteria > Vicinamibacterales > UBA8438 > WTFV01. The sequence continues at coordinate 4,787,041 of OZ244976.1, forward strand.
CGGACCCGGCGGCCACAATTCCTGTGCCGGACCACCACTACAGGTTAGGAGTCGAAGCGCTACGGGGGGGCATGGTTCGTGGCTCCCGGTCCTCGCTCCTGCTTGTCGTAGCCGCGGTCGGAAGTCCTGCTGCTCATCGCATGAACGTGCTACTCGCCGTTGGCTCCCCGCCCGCCAAGCGAGTCGCGTGGACCCCGCGCTCGCGCTACGGACGGAACGACCGTAGCGAAGGCTCGCGGCCATTGTTCAACGACGACCAACCCTGCGACCATCCGCCGTGTTGAACCGTCCCGGCTTTGGGTGCGAGCGTGCCGGGTGACGTGCGGCCATTCGTTGTCGGTGAGCGCCGGGAACCGCGTATGGCCGGAAGAATCGGCCGCACACGCTCGACGGCTGGCTGGCCATCTCTCGATACAGCTCGATGCCCAGATACTCGGCGAGATCCTGGTTGAAATGTACGGTACACGTACCCGAGACGTCGGGGCCGCTCAGGTCGTCGACCATCGCCTTGAGTTGCGTGAGCGTAATCGAAGGCGAGGAGACCACCATCTCCGCATCACTCGCGGAGCGCCACCGTCGGCTCGACGCTTGCGGCGCGTCTGGCAGGAATATAGGTCGCGGCACCGGTCACGAAGCCCACGAGCAGCGCGACACCGGCGATCGTCGCGGGGTCGTGGCGGCCGACGCCATACAGGATCGATTCGAGCCAGCCGCTGAAGAGCGCGGCGATCACCGCGCCGCCAATCAACCCGATGAGCGTCATCGTTGCGCCCTCGAGTAGGACGGTTCGGAGCACGACACTCCTGGACGCGCCGAGCGCCATCCGGATGCCGACCTCGCGGGTGCGCTCCGCCACGTGGGCCGTCACGACGCCGAACAGGCCGATCGTGGACAGCAGCAGGCAGATCGCGGCAAACCCGACGAACAGAGCGGCGGTCACGCGTGAGCGCGCGAGCGGCTCGGACAAGTAGTCGTCGAGCCGCCGTAACGACGTGAACGTCACACCCGGCCACTCCGCCTGGCCGGCGCTGCGAATCGCGGGAGCGAGCGCGATCGGGTCACCCGCCGTGCGGACGGCGAGAAAGCCCGGCGCGGCCTCGAACTGCGCGCGCGGCCGGTAGACCGTTGGCCGAATGGCCGTCAGCTCTCGATAGCGGGTGTCGGCCGCCACGCCGATCACGGTGGCCCAGGGCTGGCCGGAGATCTTCATGCGCTCGCCGACCGCGTCCTTGTCTGGCCATGCCAGCCCTGCCGCGGATTCGTTCAGGATGAGGACCGGACGTCCCTCGGCACTGTCCTCGTCGGTGAACGCGCGCCCGCGGACGATCCCGATGCCGAGCGTGCGGAAGAAGGCGGGCGACGCGATACCGAAGTTGAGCAGCGGCTGGCGGGTCTGTACCTCCGGCGCCTGTCCTTCCAGCTGATACCGCGCATCCCAGCCATCGGACATGCCGGCAAAGGGCTCGGTGAGGACCGGCGCCACGCCCTGTACGCCGCGGAGCGGCGCGATGGCCTCGATGACCCGGTCCAGATTGGCGTTGAATCGTCTCGGATTCGCCCAGTCGTCCTGTTGTGGCGGGATGACCTGGACCATCAGGATGCGGTCGCCGGCGAGCCCCAGATCCAACGTTTCGAGATTCAACTGGCTCCGCGCCACGAGCCCCGCGCCCAGGATCACGGCGACCGCGAGTGTCACCTGGGCGACCACCAGGACCCGTTGGGTTCGCCGCGCCGCGTGCGTGCCGCCGCGAGACGCCGCGTTGAGCACACGCGAGGGATCGAGACGCCGCTCGCCGTACACGCGGGAGATCGCGAACGCCACCGTGGCCGCTACGGCGACCGCGACGGCGAAGGCGAGCGTCACGCCGTTCACTTCGATCGCGTCCGTGCGCGGCAGTTGAGTCGACGCGAATGCAACGACCACCCGCACCACGCCATGGGCGATGGCCACGCCGAAGACAGCGGCCGCGACCGCCACGATCAACGCGTCTCCGAGCGCCAGCAGCAACAAGCGCCGCGCCGTGGCGCCCAGCGCCACCCGCACGGCGAGCTCCTGCCGTCTGGTGAGCTCCAGTGCAAGGAACAGGGCGCCGACGTTGACGATCGCCACCAGCATCACGAGGGCGCTCGCCACCAGCAGCAGGAGAATGACGGGACGCACGTCGCCCAGCAGGTCGTCGTCGAAGGTCTCGGCCGCCGCGGTCATGCCGCGCAGCAGCATGGGAAGCGCCGCCAGGTTGCTCTCGAGGTAGTTCGTGAGCTCGGACGCGGACTGCTCGATCGTCGCCCCGGGCGCGAGACGGCCGACCAAGTACACATGGAAGTTCGGCGGGCCGGTCTCCGCGACGGGGCGGAACGGACGCGCCGTCGCCCACACCTCCGTGCAGGCGGGGAATCCGAAGCCGCGAGGCATCACCGCGACAATCGTCGCCGCCTGCCCTCGAATGGTGAGCACACGGCCAAGCGCCGCGGGGTTCGCTCCATAGCGACGCTGCCACAGGTCGTAGCTGATGGCGACCACCGGCGCCGCGGCCACGCTGTCATCTTCCGCCCGGATGTTGCGGCCGAGCAGGGGCGTGACGCCGAGCACGTCGAACAGATTCCCGGTGACCAGCGCGACCTTGAGGTTCACGCCCTCCCCTCGCTCGCGGACGGAAAGGGTGCCTGCGCCGTGATAGTCGACCCCGGCTATGGCGGAGAGCGTCCTCGGCGAGGCGTCCGCGAATCCCTTGAACGCGCCGTAGGGGACCGGCACGCGCCCCGCTCCGCCGGCCGGGTCGACGCCCCAGAGCACCGACAGGTTCCGTTGCTCATGCACGGGCAAGGGCCGCATGAGCACAGCATCGGCGATGCTGAAGGTGGCGGTGGAGGCGCCAATACCGAGCGACAGCGTCGCGATCGCGAGAGCGGCGAACCCTGGGTGCCTCCGCAAGGTCCGCAGCCCGTGGCGGACGTCCTGCATTGCGCCCAGCCACGGCGCAATCCCGACGTCGCGGACGAGGTCGCGGGTGAGCGGCAGGTTGCCCAGGGCCCGCCGGGCCGCGAGGGTCGCCGCGGCCCGATCGAGTCCGCGCGACTCCAGATCCTGCCGCTTCATCTCCAGGTGGAATTGCAGCTCGTCGTCGAGCTCACGTTCGTGACGATCTCGGTGGAGCAGGTACCGGAGGCGACGGAGCAGCCTGGTCATGCACGACCTCCTACGTCGCGTCGAGGACGCGGTGGATGGCGAAGATGATCCGGTCAAACTCGTCGCGCTTGTGCGTCAACTGCTGCCGCCCGGCCGCGGTCAGGGAATAGAACCGGGCGCGCCGGTTGTTGTCGGACGTGCCCCAGGCGGCCTCGACCCATCCGTTCAGCAGGAGGCGCTGCAGGGCGGGATACAGCGAGCTCTCGCCGACCTGCAACACGTCGTCGGAGACGGTCTTCAGGTGGTGGGCGATGCCGTAGCCGTGTTGCGAGCCGGCGGCGAGGGTCTGCAGGAGCAGCAGGTCGAGGGTGCCCGGCAAGAGCTCGGGGCCGCTTTTTCTTCCCATCGTATAACGATGGAAGCATGCCGGAGATGCACTGGAAGTGTCAAGACCGCGATCAACGCGGCCGACGGCAGCGTCGATCGATGTCGGCCATGTCGGCGTCGCGCACCCTGGGTCTTCTTCTCGTTGTCTTCTTGTTGACAGTTGACAGGTCCTCGCGCATAGTTTCTATTGGATGGCCATAGGGGAGGGCAGGACCGACGTGCTCCAGGGCACCCTGGATCTGATGGTGCTCAAGACTCTCGAGGCTATGGGACCGCAGCACGGTTTCGGAATCGCGCGGCGGCTCGAGCAGATCAGCGACGACGTGCTGCGGCTCAACGAGGGCACGGTGTACGCGTCGCTGCTCCGGCTCCGGCAGCAGGGCTGGATCTCGGCCAGTTGGGGGCGCTCGGAGAACAACCGCCGAGCCAGGTTCTACGCCATCACCGGGGCGGGGCGCCGGCGGCTCGCCGCCCAGACCGAAGACTGGGAGCGCATCGCCCATGTCATGGCGCGCCTCCTTCGACTGTCCCCGGACTCATGAGCGTCTGGCGACCCGTCGTCGCGTTCGTCTCGCGTCTGCGGGATCTGTTCGTGCGCCACCAGCTTTCGCAGGAGGCGGACCGGGAGATCGAGATGCATCTCGACCTCCTCACTGCTCAGTACGTCCGTGCCGGAGCGTCTCCCGCCGAAGCCCGCCGGATGGCCCGAGCCAAGTTCGGCGGGGTCACGCAGATCAAGGAATCGCTCAGAGACCAGATGGGATTCCCGATGCTCGAATCGATCGGCCATGACGTGCGGTTCTCGGTACGCTCTCTCCTGAGGGAGCGAGCGTTTGCAATGACGGCTGTTGTTACCTTGGCAGTAGGGATAGCTGGAGCTGTGTCCATCTTCAGCATCTTCGACACGGTTGTATTGCGTGCGTTGCCCTTCGACCAACCGGATCGTCTGGCGCTTCTCCGAGGACGGCTCGCGGGAACGGCCACCGAGCGAATCGTGCCGTTGTCTGCTGCCGAGTTTCCAGACTATAGGGATCGTTGTCGGTCATGTGCGGGAATGGCCGCGTTTGAGATATGGCCTCGAACTATGACGGGCGTTGGCGATCCACAACGTCTTCAGGTGGGCCGGGCCTCGGCAACTCTGTTCCCGCTTCTCGGTGTCCGCCCCGCATTGGGCCGCACGTTCTTGCCAGACGAGGACTCGGTTGGGCGAGACGGCGTGGTAGTGCTCGCGTTTGGGTTTTGGCAGCGCCATTGGGGGGGCGCCGAGGATGTCGTCGGCCGGTCGCTTCTGCTGGACGACCGACAATTCGAAGTCGTTGGGGTTCTGCCCCGCGAGTTGCGGTTTCCCGCCGGGGTTGGCACTGCCCGGCAACCCGAGTTGTGGGTTCCCTTTGCATTGAATGAGGACGATGTTGCGGCCCGTGGACGCAGGTTTGGCACCGGCATGCTTGTGCGGCTGCGCGGAGGCTTCACGAGGGGGCAGGTATCACGGGAACTCGAGGCAATTGCTAGAGTATTCCACACCGAGCATCCGGAGGTGTACCGCACCACGCGGACTGTCCCGGTTCTCACTCCGCTAAGGGAGGAGGTGCTAGGCGAGGATCGGTCGTGGGTCGTCATGCTTTTCGTATCTGTTGGGCTATTGTTGGTGACCGCGTGCGCTAACGTTGCGGGTCTGTTCATCGCCCGCGGAGCCGGTAGGCGAGCTGAGTTGGGCATGCGCGTGGCGTTGGGAGCGACAAGCGGGCGTATTGTACGTTTGCTCTTTGTCGACAGCCTAACTCTGTCTGCGACGGCTGGGGTGATCGGGACGTTGATTGCCAGAGGTATCGTGGAGATTGTTCGGCGCTTCGGACCGACTGACGTCGCAGGACTGGACGCTGCTATTCTGAATTGGCGCGCCGTGCTCTTTGCTACGTCTATTTCCATACTTACGTCGTTGCTCTGTGGTGTCATTCCTGCCGTGGCCATCGGGAGATCTCGCTTGGCCTCATCGATGAAAGAGGCCGGACCGGCAATGGAACGGGGACATGGCACTTTGCGTTCATTCGTAGTCGTCGCTGAGACGGGTGCTGCGCTGGTCTTGTTGGTGGGCGCCGGTCTCCTTGTGAGCAGTTTCGTTCGCCTTGTGGGCGTGGACCCGGGGTTTCGCGTGGACGGCGTTGCCGCGATCCAGACTGCTGTACCCGACACCCGTTATCCGACACCGGAATCCCGGAATGTCGTGTCCCGTGGGATTCTTGCAGGGTTGCGCCGAATACCGGACGGCCGAGCTGCGGCGGCTTCGCACCTCCCACTGACCAGCGATTGGAACGTCGTACTGACGGTAGAAGGCGGAGATCGGTCTCAACTGAACGTGGTGTCAACTGCAGCAGTAAGTCAAGGCTATTTCGAGGCAATGGGAATTCCCCTGCTGAGTGGACGTGATTTCAACGACTCTGACGTGGCTGGGGCAGCGGGAGGCGGCCTCATCATCAGCCAGTCGCTCGCCAGGGCACTATGGCCAGGAGGTGCTCCACTTGGCAAGCGTGCGCAGATCGGTGCTTATGATGTCGATAGACCGTGGGACACCATAGTGGGCGTCGTGGGCGACGTGCATGCAAGAGGTCTGGAGCGTGCGCCGACACCGCTTGTGTACCAATCATTGCTCCGGTTGGATGGTTGGCCCGCGCCGACCTTCGCGGTGCGGACTACGCGCGACGCAGCGTCGATTCTCGGGGATATGCGTCAGGCGATATGGACCATCGACAGAGATCTCCCTGTTAACGAGACATATTCGATGACGGACATCGTAGGTGAGGCGCTCCGTCGCCGGCAGTTCTCGCTATTCCTAATGGCGGCGTTCGGTGTATGCGCTTTGGCGCTTACCGCAGTTGGGTTGTTCGGCGTGGTGAGTTACGAGGTTGCCTGCCGCACACAAGAGATCGGAGTGCGGATCTCTCTCGGCGCTCGGCAGGTCGATATCGTTCGGGGCGTTGTTTTGAAAGGTCTGAAGATCGCTTGTGTCGGAGCGGTCCTGGGACTCGCGGCATCTTTTCCTATCTGGCGGTTCTTCGCGAGCGTTCGGTACGGCGTGGGACCTGGGAATTTGTTCGTCTTCGCGGGGGCCGCCGCGCTGGTGCTGGCGGTATCTCTGATTGCTACGTACGTTCCCGCGAGGCGAGCTAGGAGTCTGCGCCGCAGAAAAAATATGCCCCAATATGCAGTGGCCAACGACGCTTACAACCACTATATGTAGTGGCCGATCGTGCCGAAAATCGTCCCACGGCGCAGACTCCTAGTCGGGTTGACGCGGCGAAGGCGCTGCGAGCTGAGTGATTCCCGCTCGGTCTTCATTCCCACGACGTTCCGTGATTCAGTTGTGTGAGCGATCAGCCCGTGGCAAGAGGCGGGGCTTGGGGGGGTGGTCCGGTAGCTCATCCATTCGGCTCTTGCCCCCACAGTTCCGAGCGTGCGGCTTTCCGGACTTGGCTCCTCCTGGAGATTGAACAAGGCATCAGGCATGAATCGGGCGGGGATGAGTGATCGAAGCCCGCGGAAACGGGAAGGGCTCGAGCAACTGCTGGAACCGGGGCCAGGTCAGACGTCGCTGGCTACTACGCCGAAGCGACTGATACCATTCGTGACGAAGTGCTCTGTAGAACCCTCACTACGGCAGCAGCCATGGACCGACGTAGCTGGCGTACGCCACGAGGCTGATAATCATCCCACCCACCATGGACACGACTGCCACGATCCCCCTTCCGCGCGGCAGGTAGCGCAGCAACCAGATGCCGGTAACGGCGAGGAACAGCACGGCGAACCAGACGGGAATGTGGACCGGGATCCCGGTCAGGACGGCGAAGCGCAGCTCGTCGAAACTCGCACCGGCCGCGAACGCGTCGAGGCCGCTTGGAAGCTCGTCGTTGAACAGGCGCCGGAACACGTGCGTTGCGGCGACGTTCATGCAGGCCTGGGCGAAGTACGCGACAGCGACGAGCGCGGGGTGCGGGCGCCAAGCTACGCAACCGTAGCAGGATGCCAGCACGACCGCGTAGGTGACGAGCGGTCCGGCGGTCTCGCCGAGCGCTACTCCTCAGAGCGGGGCGATCGCCGCGGCACTCGCGTAGTCCTCGCGCACGACAGCCCCCATAAAGCCTCCATATCCCCGGTGACCCCCACGAAGTGGAGAGCCAGATCGGGGATCCCGACGGCGAGGAGGACCAAGTAGTGGCCGATCTCGTGTGGAAGAATACCCAAAGGCGCGGCGACCAGTCCGCCTGCGAACCACCGCAACGCGATGCGCCTCGTTGAATCCACGGCAGGCGCTTCAGTCACGGTGCCGTTCCGCGTCGCGCCGCGCGATCCGTTCGAGCTGCGGCTGAATGTGCGCCATCATAGCCGCGAACACCACCAGCGCCCAGCCGATGGAGGGGATCAACTGCGCGCCCACCAGCGCCCGCGCACCGTCCGAAACCGGAACGATGCCCGTGTATTCGCGCCCGACCCCGGTGAAGAACGCGAACGACACCCAGGTCATGATCCCCGCGTCTTCACCGACCCCGGTGAAGGCGTCGGGGTTGAAGTGCGCCAGCATGCCGTAGAACCCGGCGAACACGACGATGATTGCCAGGTAACCGATGGCGAAGCCGCCGATGGGCACCCACATCACACGCAGATAGGCGGTGAGCTGGCCGTAGACCAGCAGACGCGGGTGGAGCCAGACTGCGGCGGCGCGCGCGCAGAGAAAGACCGCGACCGGCACGGCGACGGCGTCTCGCAGCACGACCCAAGCAGCGGTTCGGATACTGGATAGTTCCCCACCAGCCACTAACAGCAGGCAGAGCAACGCCAGCATCGCCAGCGTTGCGACAATCAGCCAGGCCGGCGGGCGGACGTAGCGCCTCCCGTCGGCCGTCGGGCTGAAGAATCCGGCAATGACGGCGGTCGATGGCATCAGGAACCAGGGGGCTAAGAGCAACCCGCTGTTACCGGGCACGAACGCCAGCCCCACGAACAGCAAGCCCACGACGAACGATTCTCGAATCGCGTCGCGATATCCCCGCAGGCGCGGCTCCCCGAAGCCGTCGACCAAGGCTAACGCCAAAGCCATGGCCGTCGGCAGGGTATTGGACGGGCCTTGCCGGGCGAGGGGCAGCTCGGCGAGGATCTGGATCGTGACCATGCCGACGACAGACCCGACCAGCAGCCCGAGCCACACGCGTGCCGACCGCTGGGTGTGAAGCGAGATCCCGACGCCGACGACGAGACCGTAGCCCGCCGCCGTCACCACGTCCGCGTAGTCTCCGCCCGCCGCATAGCCGAACGGCACGACGATGACGAGAACGCCGGCGGCAACCGGCACACCCCGCCATAACACCTGCACCGCTGCGGAGAACCACGCGCGACCCGGATGGAGCGGACTGACGGACATGACTGCCTTCAGCCGGATTGATGCACTGACAAACATGATATCCTGTCTCAGGCCGACAACGTGCAACCGCCTCGGCGCGTGAGTCCTGCGGAATCGGTGGACCGGCGCTCGACGTTGACAAGGCACCTTGCCTCGAACCTCGCGGCTTCGTCTGGAGGCGCACCGTCGGCCGGCGGCAGCCAGAACGACCCGAGGCTCGTGAGGTCGGCACGATCCTGTTGGGTCCTTTCGTGTGAGGCGATCGAGAACCTGACGTTGCACTGGAAGCACTGCTCAGGCCTGAGCGGTGCTCCCGACCCGTCCACACCAAGATCGTAGGGGCGTCATCAGGGAACCGACCAGATTCGCGTTGAAGTACACGCGAACGGTCGCGCCTTGGGGCAGGATCGCGGTCATCCGTGTTTCGCCATGTATTCGCCGCGAACCCCAGACTTCCCGTGTTTCGCGGCGCCGCCTGCAGGTTCTTTTGTGAGATCCCGGATGCACTGCTCGGCCATCTTGATCGGGTACTTGCGCGTGACACGCCGTGCAGCACCAGCGCCAGCATCCGATCCGCCAGACGCTGGTCCGCTTGCAACGCCGTATACGCCGGAATCTCCACCTCGCCCGACTCGCCGGCCCGCGGCCGCTTCTGGCGCGGCCGCGGCTTGGAGACCCGACATCGGCAGCCATGTGTCGAGTCACTGAAGACGAGAGACGGAACTACAATGAGCCGCGTGCTGACGCTCGATCATCTGTCGAAGACCTACCCCAACGGGGTGCGCGCGCTGCACGACGTGTCGCTGCGCATTCCAACCGGAATGTTCGGGCTCCTCGGGCCGAACGGCGCCGGCAAGAGCACGCTGATGCGGACCATCGCGACGCTGCAGGAGCCGGACAGCGGCAGCATCACGCTCGGCGGTCTGGACGTGCTGCGGGAGAAGGATCAGGTCCGCCGGCTGCTGGGGTACCTGCCGCAGGAGTTCGGGGTGTATCCGCGGCTGTCCGCGCAGGCGATGCTGAGCCACCTGGCCGCGCTCAAGGGCGTCCCAACGCCGCTGGTCAAGGAGACAGTGGAAGCGCTGCTGCGGCAGACCAACCTGTGGGTCGACCGCAAGAGGCGGCTGGACATCTTCTCCGGCGGCATGAGGCAGCGTTTCGGCATCGCGCAGGCGTTGCTCGGCGATCCGAAGCTAATCATCGTCGACGAGCCGACCGCCGGTCTCGACCCGACCGAGCGGCTCCGTTTCCACAACCTGCTGTCGCAGATCGGCGAGAACATCGTCGTGATCCTCTCGACCCACATCGTCGAGGACGTCAGCGACCTCTGCAGCCGCATGGCGATCATCTCGAAGGGCGAGGTATTGCTGACCGGCGAACCGGCGTGCGCGATAGAGCGGCTGGACGGGCGCATCTGGAGCCGGGTCGTAGGTCGCAAAGAGCTCGCCGACTACGAGCGCGACCATCACGTCATCTCGACGCGGCTGTCCGGCGGGCGGATCGTGATCCACGTCTACGCGGACGAGCGTCCCGCCGACGGGTTCGAGCGCGTCCGGACCGAACTGACGGACGTGTACTTCTCGACGTTGAAGCGCGCGGCTGCGGCCGCGTAGGCCGACCGCCGGCCGGAGAGCCACCAGATGATGTTCGCCGAGATCCTCCGCTTCGAGCTGCGCTACCAGTTCCGGCAGCCGGTCTTCCTGATAGCCGGCGCCTTCTTCTTTCTGCTGACGTTCCTGGCCATTACGACCGACGCGGTCAGCATCGGCGGTGCGATCGGCAACGTCAATCGGAACGCGCCGTTCGTCATCCTGCAGATCCTGGGCGCCATGAGCGTGGTCGGCGTCTTCATGACGACGGCGTTCGTGGCCAGCCCCGTGCTGCGCGACCACGAGACGCGCACGCAGGAGCTCTTCTTCTCGACGCCGCTACGGAAGCGCGACTACCTGCTCGGCCGCTTCGCAGGCGCGCTCGCGGTCGCCGTAGCCGCCTTCGTGCCGGTGCTCCTCGGTGTGATTCTCGGCAGCCTGATGCCCTGGCTGGAGCCGGAACGGGTCGGTCCGTTCATGATCGGTCCTTATCTTCAGGGTCTCGCAATCTTCGTGGTGCCGAACACGGTCTTCACGGGATGCGTCCTTTTCTCGCTGGCCACCGCGACCCGAAGCCTCGTGGCGACCTACGCCAGCGTCGTCGGCATGTTCGTCGCCTACGGAGTCGCCAGCAACCTGGCATCCGACATCGAGAACGAGACCCTCGCCGCCATGCTCGACCCGTTCGGCGTAGCGGCCCTGGGGCTGGCCACGCGCTATTGGACCGTCGCCGACCGCAACACGATTCTGCTCCCGTTCGACGATGGCCTTCTCGCGAACCGCCTCGTCGTCCTCGCCGTGGGCGCCCTGGTATTTGCGGTCGCCTACACCCGCTTCTCGTTCACCGTCGAAGAGCGCCGCGGCGGACGGCGGTGGGGGTGGCGCAAGCACGGAGCGGCAGCCGCCCTCGCACGTGAGGAAGCCGAGACGGCGGAGGCCACGGAGTCGGCCGTTCAGGCGCTGCCGGTGGCCCTTCCCCGCCCGACGCTGATTTTTTCCGGCCTCCGCCAGCTCGCACTGCAAACCCGCATGGAGGTCGGCAGCGTCGTCCGGAGCACCGGGTTCATCGTCATCCTCGCGTTCGGCGTGCTGAACATGATCGGCAACTCGTCGTCGATCGATCAGATCTTCGGCACCCCTGTCCATCCCGTCACCCACCTGATGATCGCCATCCTGCAGAGCGGGTTCCTGTTCGTCCTGATCATCCTCACCTTCTACAGCGGGGAGCTGGTCTGGCGCGAACGGACGACGCGGGTCCACGAGGTGATCGGCGCGCTTCCGATGCCCAACTGGGCGCTGTGGGGCGCGAAGGTCGCGGCCCTGGTGGTCGTCGTCGCGGCGCTGCTGGCGACGACGATTCTTACCGGCATGGGCATTCAGGCTTGGCGCGGCTACTACGACTTCGAGGTCGGCCTCTACCTGCGCGGCATGTTCCTGGTGACCGGCGTCTCGTTCCTGCTGATGGCGATCCTCGCCGTCTTCCTGCAGGTTGTGGCCGACAACCGCTATCTCGGGTACCTGCTGATGATCCTGTACTTCATCAGCGTCCCGGTCCTGTCGGCCTGGGACTTCGATCACAATCTGTATCAGTACGGCAGGGCGCCCAGGGCCCCCTACTCGGACATGAACGGCTTCGGCCATTTCGTCGAGCCGCTCTTCTGGTTCCATCTCTACTGGACGTTGTGTGCTGGCATGCTGGCCGTCGCCATTCATCTGCTGTGGGTACGGGGCATGGCCGGCAGCCTGCGGGATCGCCTGCGGCTCGCGCGGCAGCGGTTGACCCCGGCGGCGCAGGCCACCCTGGCGGCGCTGGGGCTCGGCTTCGTCGCCACCGGCGGCTACATCTACTACAACACCAACGTGCTGAACGAGTACGTTCCCGGCGACGTGCGCGAAGAGCGGCAGGCGCGTTACGAGCAGCAGTACAAGCAGTACGAAGATCTGCCGCAACCGAAAATCACCGCGCTCTACGCCGACGTGGACATCTATCCCGAACGCCGGGCGGTCGACATCCGCGGCCGGTACAACCTCCGCAACAAGAGCGGCTCGCCTATGGCCACGCTCCACGTGAGCGTCAATCCGCAGGCAACGCTGCGGTCGATAGACGCCCCGGGGCTCCGACTTGAGGTCGACGACGACACCCTCGGGTACAGGGTCTACACGCTGGGCGCACCGCTTGCGCCGGGCGCGGAGCTGGAGCTCTCCTTCGAGGTCGCAATAGAGAACCCCGGGTTCGTCAACAACGGGTCGAACACCAGCATCGTGGAGAACGGGACGTTCTTCCACAACCTCACCTACTTCCCGCGGATCGGGTACTCGCCGCGGTCGGAGCTCAGCGATCCGAACGACAGGCGCCGGCTCGAACTCCCACCGATACGGCGCATGCCGTCCATCGACGACGCGGCGGCCCGCGCCCACCACTACCTGACAGCGGAGTCGGACTGGATCGACTTCGAGACCGTGGTCTCGACCAGCACGGACCAGATCGCGCTGGCCCCCGGTTATCTGCAGCGCGAGTGGACGGAGGGCGGCCGCCGCTACTTCCACTACAAGATGGACGCCCCGATTCTGGGCCTCGTCGCCTGGCTCTCGGCCGACTGGGAGGTGAGGCGGGACCGGTGGAACGACGTCGCCATCGAGATCTACCACCACCGTGCGCACCCCTACAACGTCGACCGGATGATCGACGCGGTGAAGAAGTCCCTCGACTACCTGACCAGCCAGTTCAGCCCCTACCAGCATCGCCAGCTTCGCATCGTCGAGTTCCCGCGCTACGCCGGCTTCGCCCAGTCGCTGCCCAACACCATCCCCTACTCCGAATCGATCGGCTTCATCGCGAAGCTCGACGAGGAAGACGACGAGGCGATCGACTACGTCTTCTACGTCACCGCGCACGAGGTGGCGCACCAGTGGTGGGCGCACCAGGTCATCGGCGGCAACGTGCAGGGCTCGACGGTGCTGTCGGAGACGATGTCGCAGTACGCCGCCCTGATGATCATGGAGCGCGAGTACGGGCGCGAGCATATGCGGCGCTTCCTCAAGTACGAGCTCGACAGCTATCTGCGCGCGCGCGGCGGCGAGCTGCTCGAGGAGCTGCCGCTTCTGCGGGTGGAGAACCAGGGCTACATCCACTACCGCAAGGGCAGCTTGGTCATGTACGCCCTGCGCGACTACATCGGAGAGGAGGCGCTAAACGCGGCGTTGAAGCGCTATGTCGAGGCGGTGCGCTTCCAAGAACCGCCGTATACCTACTCCCGCGAGTTCCTCTCGTTCGTGCGCGAGGCGGTCCCGCCCGAGATGGAGTCGATCATCGAGGACCTCTTCGAGACCATCACCCTCTACGACAACCGGCTGGTGGCGGGGAGTTACGAACCGGGCCCGGACGGCACTTACGTCGTGACCCTGGAGGTGGAGTCGCGGAAGTTCCGCGCCGACGGACAGGGGGTGGAGACGGAGATCCCGGTCGACGACTTGATCGACATCGCCGTGTTCGGGGACCGGGAGCAGGGAGCATCGCCGGCCGGCAAGTTGCTGGCATTGGAGAAGCGGAGGATCGACGCCGCCGAGACGGTGTTCGATCTCGTCGTGAATGAGGAGCCGCGGCGGGCAGGCATCGATCCGTTCATGAAGCTCATCGACCGCAACCCGGACAACAACATCGCTACCGTCGGCGCTGGCGACGGCTCGTGATGTTGGGCCGTTCTGGGGAGGCTCAGGATGCCATCGAACTCCAACTCGACGACCGCCAGGCGGTCGCCGGGCTTGAGCGAGGCGTACAGGCTGGCGTTGTACGCCGCCGGTTCGGTCGGTGGTGGTAGACCGGCGCATGAAGATTGCCTCGCAGCAGCCCGGCGCCAGGTTGGTCTCGCATTCACCGGCCTCGACGACGGTGACGGTTTCCGAGCCTGGCCACGGCCACAGATTCGCGGATGTCGTCGCGGCGACGCGAGGACAGCTCGGGGCTTCACCGACCACCGCTGCAACCTCGACGCTCAAACATCCGTCGCCGGCCCCCACGTCGCCCACGGTGTCGCCCGGCAGAATATCGAGGAGACGACGTCAGTTGCCGCGCAGCACGTCGACCGGACTGATGCGGGTGGCCCGCAACGCGGCGGCGAAGGCCGCTCCAGCCGCGACGACCAGCAAGGCTGCGAGCGCTGCGGTGACCGCCGTCGCACGGCAGGCGAGCCGGGCCGGGCATCCGACGTGCACGACGAGGGCGAGGAGACGCTGACGCTGACGCTGTCGAACCCGTCGTCCGGGCGGCTGACCGACGCCGAGGCGACAGGAACGATCAAGAACCGCGACCCGTTGCCGCGGGCGCTGCTGGCGCGCTTCGGGCGCACGGCGGCGGTGCACATCGTCGAGCAAGTGGAGGAACGGGTGGCGGCGCCGCGCGCGCCGGGGTTCCGGGGCCGGTTCGCGGGCCGGGAGCTGCGGCGGGGCATGGAGCGCGACATCGCGCTCAACTTCCTCAACCGCCTGGGCGGCGTTGCCGGCGCGAGTCCGGCCGGTAGCGGCGTCCACGATCCGATGGCCGGGTCGGCGGTTGCCGGCAGCGGGCCGCTGGGGCTCGCCGCCGGCGGCGCGTACACGGCCGGTACACGCCCGATGGGCGCCAAGGCCGCGCCGATGGGCGGCGGTCCGGCGCCGGGCGCCTCTGCTGGTCCGATGGGCGAAGCGGCCGGTCCGGCCGGCGGGCTGTACGGCGGCGGACTGCTGCAGATGGGTCTGGGCGGCGGGGACGTGCTGACCGGCTCGGCCTTCGCGCTCAACCAGCAGACGGGCTCCGGCGGCATCCTCTCGTTTTGGAGCCGGGGGGCGCGGTCGCACTTCTCCGGCCGCGAGGGCACGCTCTCGCTCGGCGGTGACGTCCGTACGACGATGTTCGGGGCGGACTACGCGAAGGGCCCGCTGGTCGCCGGCCTGTCGCTGTCGCACAGCCGGGGGCTGGGCCACTACGCCGGCGTCGCCGCCGGGCAGGTGGCGTCGACGGTCACGGGCCTCTACCCCTGGGTCGGCTACAAGGCCACCGACCGCATCACGGTGTGGGGGGTGACCGGCTACGGGTCGGGCGGGCTGTTGCTGACGCCGGACACCGGGGCGGCGCTGGAGGCGGGCCTGTCGATGGCGATGGCGGCCGCCGGGACGCGCGGCGAGATCGTCGCCGGCGGGGCCGGCGGCTTCGGGCTGGCGTTCAAGACCGACGCGCTGTGGGTCGGCACGGCGACCGACGGCGTCGACGGCCCGGCCGGGCGCATGTCCGCGACCGAGGCGGCGGTGACCCGGTTGCGGACCGCGCTCGAGGGCTCGCGGGACTTCGTGCTCGGCGGCCGGATGTCGCTGGCGCCCAGCGTCGAGGTCGGGCTGCGGCACGACGGCGGGGACGCCGAGACCGGGGCCGGCATGGACGTCGGCGCGGGGCTCATCGTGTCGGATACGGCGACCGGGCTGGCGGTGGACCTGCGGGTGCGTACGCTGCTGGTGCATCAGGCCGCTGGGTTCTCCGAGCGCGGCATGGCGGTGTCGTTCAGCTACAACCCGACGCCGTCGACGCCGCTGGGCTTTACGGCCCGGGTGGCCCCGTCGTGGGGCGGGCAGGCGACCAGCGGGGCCCAGGTGCTGTGGGGCCGCGAGACCATGGCGGGAATGGCCCACGGCGGCGTCGCGCAGGGCAACCGCCTCGATGGCGAGGTCGGCTACGGCCTGCCGGTGGGCAGCCGCTTCGTGGGAACGCCCCGGGTCGGCTTCAGCACCTCGGAGTACGGCCAGGACTATCGCGTCGGTTACGGCCTCGGTGTCCTCGACCGCGAGAGCCTGACGTTCGAGCTGGGCGTGGACGCGCAGCGGCGGGAGAGTCCGCTGCTGGGCGGCACGAGCAACGGCGTGGTCGGGCGGGCCACTGTGGGCTGGTAGCGCGATACGCAGCCGTTCGCCTTTCACTGGGCAAGGTCCGTTCGTTGAACGAGCTCCCATCGGTCGCCTTGACGCAGCGGTTCCTGGCCCTGTGCGAGGACCACGGCTCGGAGCGTCTCGCAGTTCCCCGACAGATGCGGCAACTACCGGACGTCGGGCGCGGTCTTCTCCAGCTTGCGGCGCAGCCGCTCCACCGCCCGAGCCTCGTTCTGTACCTTCCAGGTGACCGGAGCGGAGGCATCCGGCGCCAGCAGCGCGACGTGTAACTCCACCTTGTGCGCATCGATTCCCACGTAGGTGATAGGCTCGCTCATGACCGGCTCCTTTCGTCTGCGGCTCTGACGCCGCGTTCGGTGTCAACCCGCGAATCGTTAGGCGGCCTCGGCCACCTTGTCGCGTGCTCGCGCACGACGACCGTACGATTGCGAGCCGGTCATTCCATATCGTCTAGCGAGGCTCCGCCTCAGACCGACGAGCATGGATGTCTCGGTGTCTGCTGACTGACGGTCGGTCGGACTCCGGCCGCTGCTCCCTCTGCGGCGCGAAGCCGCGTTCATAGTCGCACAATGGCGGCGTTGGCCATAGACTGGCCGGTGGGGAGCCCATCGACCGGAACCCGAGCCATGAAGGTAGCACGATCCGTCGCCGAGGTCCTGTCGCAGCACACGACGCTGGCGCTCGAGTGCATCGACCGGCTGTACCTGAACGTCTACGTGCCGGTGCTGCAGAGGGCGGCGGGCGCGGCGTATTTCTTCCGCACGATCCGGGGCTGCAGCGTGCCGTCGTCGGTGTTGATGGCGCCGATCACGCAGCGTTTCGTCGATGCCATCAAGCGTTTCGCTGACCACAACCGCATCGACATCGTGTCGTTCCGTCGCGGCGAGCGCAAGGACGACCGCACGCAGGAGTACCTGCGCCAGTGGACCGGGGACGAGGGCGTGCTCTACATCGGCAAGGCGCAGGAGAAGGCGCGTGTGCTGCGCACCGAGCGCCGCCACAACCCGGCCACCGGCGGCACCTACGCGTGGCTGGTCTCGTCGACGGCGATGGTGAACCACTTCTACTTCTACGCGGTCGACGACGACTTCGGGCCGTTCTTCCTGAAGTTCTGTTCGTACTTCCCGTACAACGCGAAGCTGTGTATCAACGGGCACGAGTACCTGAAGCGGCAGTTGACCAAGCGGGGCATTGCGTTCGAGCCGCTCGACAACGGCATCCGGAGCTGCGCGGACCCCGAGGCGATGCAGCGGCTCGCCGACGGACTGACGGCAGACAAGATCGATGCGCTGCTGCGCAAGTGGCTGGCCCGGCTGCCGCACCCCTTCGAGGCCGGCGACCGGGAGCAGGGCATCCGCTACGACATCTCCGTGCTGCAAGCCGAGTTCGCCCGCACCGAGGTCTTCGACCGGCCGGTGCAGGGACGGGTCTTCTTCGAAGAGGTGCTGCGCGAGAACCTCGACATGGGCCGTCCCGACCATGTGCAGTTGATCTTCAACCGGCGCGTCAACCGACGCACCCCATCGCGGTATCGCACCCGCGTCATCACCGACGGGGTCATCCCGTCGCTGCACTTGGACTACAAACGCTCGCGCATCAAGCAGTACTACAAGGAGGGCCGCGCGCTACGCACCGAGACGGTGATCAACGACACGTACGACTTCGGTATCGGCCGCCGGCTGAGGAACCTCGATGATCTGAAGAAGATCGGCTTCGCCGCCAACCGACGCCTGCTCGGCGTCCAGACTCTCAGCCACGACTGCACCATCGGAGCCGACGTGCTCGACGGTCTCCACCGCCCGGCGCACATCGACGGACAACGCGCGTCGGCACTGCGCTTCGGCGACCCGCGGGTGCAGGCGCTGTGCGCCGCCCTGCTGCAGTTCGACCTGCTGCCGCACGGATTCCGCAACCGCGAGCTACGGGAGACAGTGGCCCCGCTGTGCGGGCTCTCGCTGGAGGAATACGGTCCGGGCCGCATGACCTACGACCTGCGCCGGCTCCGGCTGCGCGGCATCATCGTGCGGATTCCCGACACCCAGCGGTATCAACTCACCGCCGAAGGGCTGTGCATCGCGCTGGCCTATCACCGCACGCAGGCGCGCGTCCTGGGTCCGGTCTTGTCGGCCACGCTCGACGGGGAATCGACCACGCGGCTGCATGAAGCCGTCGCCCTGTACGACCGCGAGGTCGGCCACCTCTGGGAAGGGCAGGCGCTCGCCGCCTGAACGCTGACCCGGGAGAATCGATGTGCCGAATGAGGGCCGATGCGCTACCGTCCCTCGTCGCTCACGAGGATGTCACCCGTCGTAATCGGGCCTCGCTCGGTGAACGCGGTTCGGCTCCCGAGCACGCGGCGGAACCGCTCGAACTGCGCGGGCAGCGCCCGGGTGCCGAACAGCTCGGCACCGCTCGCCAAGTGGTAGTGGACGTGGACGTGGAATCCGGTGTCGCCGGAGAAGCCGATCTCCCCCAGACGGTCTCCCCGGGTCACTCGGTCGCCTGCCTGGACCGCCACCGACCCCGCGCGCAGGTGGGCCAGGACGCTGTACTCGCCGTTCTCGTGGTCGACGATGACGTGATTGCCCAGCAACCGTGCGTTCAGCGCGGCCGGGGGCGGCCGCGGGTAGCGCAACGCGCCGTCGACGATGCGATTGTCGGGAACCCCGTTCGCGACCGCGACGACGACCCCGCTCCCGGGCGCATGTACGGCTGTGCCGTAGCCGTACCACTCGGTGGGAACCGCCGCGTTGCCTTGGTGGAGGTTGCCGGCCTCATCGATCACGCTGAAGTCGTAGGCGTAGCGGACCGGGACATCGATGATGCCCTGTTCCGCGAGAGGCAGCCTGCTCGGATCCTGCCGGCGGTGATGCGAATAGAAGTCGTGGCCGTCCCATACGAGAGAGCGTCCGCGGAGCGGAAGCTCCAGGCTCGTCGACGATTCGTAGCGCACGGGACGCACCGAGACCGAGCGGTTCAGCGTCCCTGAGGCTCCCGTGAACGTGAACTCGAATACCGCGCGCCCGATGTCCAGGTCGGCGTCCAGCAGATGGAACGGGTTGAACAGCGTCAGCTTCTCGCCCGGCCCGATCTCGCGGCGGGGAATGGTGAGCAGACCCGAGTTCGGGCCGCCGTTCGCGGCCGATACGAAGCGGCGCTGCGCGAGCCGGCCGTCGCGGCCGAACACCGACAGCTCGACGCCGGTCACCGTCAGCGACCGGGCCGAGTCGTTCGACACGATGAAGTCGTTGTGGAGCTCGAGGCCGCCGCGGGTGGCGTTGAGATAGGGGCGTTCTGGAAACGGCTCGATCCGCACGTCCGGGGACTGGCCGGCGATCCCGGCGATCGGGAGGCAAAGCACCACGGCGCACGTCAGCAGCATCGATCGCATCGGAACCTCCGGAAAGCCGCGTCGCAGGAACAACGGCCCGATCCGTCTGACGCGGTGGCAAGGGATCAAGTTCCCGCACGCGTGGCAAGCTGGCGCCCCTTACCTCGGCAATCTACAGTACGCGTCCTGGTGTCGATAATCAAGGTGTCGGAGAGAACGGGACTGCTTCGCAGGACGAGCTGAAGTGGAGCTCCTCGCCCGGGCGCAGGAACTGCTTGGCGTACAGCGACTGGGAATGGTCGGGAAAGATGACGAACGAGCCGAACCGACGCAGGTCGACCGGCGGTTCACGACGGACCCCCTTCGGGCGGAACCATATCGCAACCCGCTACGTATAGAAATTCTATAGATAAGTGCTATCGGAAATCGATAGATCTACAGAGGCGGTAACGACAAATGGATATCTCTCCCGACCCGATCTCGCACGGAAGAAGAAGCTGCGCCAGGCTCTGTATCCCGTGACCGCGGTCCTGGCGGTGGCTGTCATCACGCTGGGCGTCTCGCGCCTGGAGCCGGCGGCGCCGCGCGTCGACCGCGACACGATCTATCTGGACACGGTGCAGCGCGGCCCGATGATCCGGCAGGTGCGCGGCACCGGGACGCTGGTCCCGAAGCATATTCGCTGGATTCCGGCCACCACCGACGGCACCGTCGAGCGGATCGTCATCCGCCCCGGCGCCCGCGTCGCCCCCGCCACGGTGATCCTCGAGCTGAGCAACCCCGAGCTGGAGCAGTCCGCGCTCGAGGCGCGGCTGAATCTCGAAGCGGCCGAGGCGCGCTACAGCAACCGGCAGGTGGAGGTGGAACGCGAGCTGCTCAACCAGCGGGCGACGCTTGCCACCACCGAAGCGCAACTGAAGACCACCCGCCTGCAGGCGGACGCCGACGGGCAGCTCTTTGCGCAGGGCCTCGTCTCGTCGCTTCAGCTCCAGCAGTCGCAGTCGGCCGAGCAGGAGTACGAAACGCGCTACGCGCTCGAGCAGGAACGGCTGCAGATGGCGACCGACACCGTCGAGGCGCAGCTCGCGGTCGAACAGGCCGAGGTGGATCGGCTGCGGACGCTGTACGAGCTGCGGCAGCAGCAGGTGGCCGACCTGCGCGTGCGGGTCGGCATGCCGGGCGTCCTGCAGCAGGTGCCGCTCGAGGAAGGGCAGCGCATCGCCGCCGGCGCGAACTTGGCGCGGGTGGGCGACCCGACGGTCCTGAAGGCCGAGCTGCGCGTCGCGGAGACGCAGGCCAAGGACATCCAGATCGGCCAGTCGGCCGCCGTCGACACCCGCAACGGCGTCATCCCGGGCCACGTCACCCGCATCGACCCGGCGGTGGAGAACGGGACGGTGACGGTCGACGTCGCCCTCGACGGCGCGCTGCCGCGGGGCGCCCGCCCGGACCTGACGGTCGACCGCACCATCGAGCTGGAGCGGATGGACGACGTCCTCTTCGTCGGCCGGCCGGTGTTCGGGCAGGAGGAGAGCGTGGTCAGCCTGTTCAGGGTGGAGGCGGACGGCACGCACGCGTCCCGCATGCGGGTGAGCCTGGGGCGCGCCTCGGTGAACACCATCGAGGTGCTGGATGGCTTGCAGCCGGGCGACCGCGTGGTCCTGTCCGACATGTCGACCTGGGATCAGTTCGATCGGGTGCGTATCGAATAGGGCCGCTCTCCAGCGTCGAGCAAGGGGAAGACCGGTCCGGAGCAGGGTCACGTCTGAAACGGAGGCATGCCGAGATGAGTGAAGCGTCAGCCTTGATTCAGTTGCAGAACGTCTCGAAGGTCTTCTACACCGACGAGGTCGAAACACATGCCCTCGACGGCATCGATCTGTCCATCCACCCCGGCGAGTACGTCGCCATCTCCGGGCCGTCGGGGTGCGGCAAGTCGACGCTGCTGTCGATCCTCGGTCTGCTCGATTCGCCTACCACCGGCGACTAGACGCTGAACGGCCAACCGGTGGCGCAGCTCAGCCAGGCCGACCGGGCGTGGACCCGCAACCGCGAGGTCGGCTTCATCTTCCAGAGCTTCAACCTGATCGGCGACCTGACGGTCTACGAGAACGTCGAGCTGCCGCTCACCTACCGCGGCATGAAGCGGCCGGAACGGCGCGAACGGGTGACCGTGCCTTCGTATTCGGGCCACTCATCGCGGGTCTGATGCTTGCGGCGGCGGCGCACGCAACGCACGCCCAGAGCTTCGGCACCGTTGTCGGCGAGCGGGTCGCCGCCGTCGCACGGCAGCCCAGCTGGGCCGGGCAGCCGGCCCGCCGCTTCGACCTCACGCTCGACGATGTCGTGCAGCGCGCTCTCGAGCGCAACCTCGACATCGCCGTCCAGCGCATCCACCCGCTGGTGCAGGACATGCGTGTCTCCGCGGCCGGCGCGGCGTTCCTGCCTGTCGCTTCGTCGGGCTTCGACTTCAACCAGGAGACCACACCCAACCGCTTCGTGTTCGACGGCGGCGGGCTTCGCGGCCAGCCCATCGTCTCCGACCGGGGCACCTACGACCTCGGGGTCGGCCAGCAGGTCAAGTGGGGCGGCGGCCGGTACGACGTCACCTGGGACAGCACCCGGTCGGAGTCGACCAATATCTTCTCGACCTTCAATCCGAGCTTCGGCGCGAACATGACGCTGCAGTACACGCAACCGTTGCTGCGCGGCTTCCGGACCGATTCGCGGCGCACGCAACTGGTCGTCTCGCGCATCAACCGGGACATCTCCGACATCGACCTCGAGGAAACCGTCGTCAACACGCTGGCCGACGTGAGCCTGGCCTACTGGGATCTCGTCTATGCGCGCGCCGCGGTGGGCGTGCAGCGGCAGGCACTCGACTTGGCCGAGCAACTCGTGCAGGACAACCGCGTGCGCGTCGAGGTCGGGACGATGGCGCCGATCGATGTCGTGGCGGCGCAGTCCGAGGCCGCCGCGCGCCGCCAGTCGCTGGCGCTGGCCGTCGAGACGCAGCGCACCAGCGAGCTGGCCCTGAAGGAGCTGATCGTGGGGGGTACGTCCGATGAGCTGTGGAACGCGGAGATCGACCCGACGGAGCAGCCGCGGACCGAGGCGACGCCGATCGACCTGCCGGCTGCGATTCGCGGAGCGCTCGATCGGCGCACCGACGTCTCCCGTGCGCGTCGCCAGCTCGACGTCAACGAAGCGACCGTCGACAATCTTCGCAACAGCACCCTGCCCGCGCTCGATCTGGTCGGGAGCTACCAGTTGACCGGTCAGGGCGGTCCCCGGCGGGTTCCGGCGGGGAACAGCTTCGAGGACATCTTCGGCGGCGCCGGCGGCGTGATCCCGGGAGGCTACCGGGATGCGCTCGACAGCATCGCCAACGCCGACTACCCGGTCTGGAGCGTGCAGCTGCAGATGAGCTACCCGCTCGGCCGGAGCGCGGATCGGGCCGCGTACGAACGAGCCCGGCTGGAGCTGCAGCAGAACCGGACCCAGATTCGCCGCATCGAGTTGCGGATAGCCAGCGAGGTCACCAACGCGGCGCTTCGCATCGAGTCGATCCGAGAGCGCATCGAGGCCGCGATGGCGTCGCGGGAGCTGGCCGAACGACAGCTCGAGGCGGAGGAGAGCAAGTTCGAGGTCGGCCTGTCGACCAACTTCTTCGTCCTGCAGTCGCAGCGCGATCTGGCCGCGGCACAGGATGCCGAGCTGCGCGCGATTCTCGACTACCAGCGGGCGCTGATCGAGTTCGACCGGACGCAGCGGGCTTCCCTCGGGGCTGCCGGCATCGCCGTGGTCGGTGGTGCGATGGAGGGCGGCGCCGGAGCGATCTATTGACTTCCGATTACTTATCGAAACCCGATAGGGCGTTCCCCGAAGGAGTCGTCATGAGCCACTTACGGGATGCCGCCGTTCGCTTGGTGAATCTGTTCCGTCGCGAGCGCATCGAGCGCGAGCTCGACGCGGAGCTGCAGGCGTACCTGGAGCTGGACGTCGAGGAGAACATCCGCCGGGGCATGGCGCCGAAGGAGGCGCGCCGCGCGGCGCTCGCCCGTCTGGGGGGGCTGGAGATGGTCAAGGACGAATGTCGCGACGTACAGCGTTTCCGTGTCGCCGAGGATCTCTGGCGGGATCTGCGCTACGGCGTACGCATGGTGCTGAAGCATCCCGGCTTCAGCGCGACTGCGATCATCGTGCTTGCGCTCGGCATCGGGGCCAACAGTGCGATCTTCAGCATCATCAACGCGATGCTGCTGAAACCGTTGCCGATTCACCGGCCTGGCGAGCTGGTCGGGGTCTACGGGGAGGGGACGACCGCACCGGGCGGTTACCGTTCCTTCTCGTACCCCAACTTCCAGGACCTGCGGGAACAGGCAGCCGCGTTCGCCAACCTGGCCGCGCACAACCTGACCCTGGTCGGGATCGGCGATGGCGAGGCCACGCGGCGGGTACTCGCCGACGCTGTCACGGTGGAAATGGCAAGTACAAAAGGGACCCCGTGGCCATCTGAAAAGGGACCCCCTGAGCACCCGGAAACAGCGGATTCCCTGGCGATGATCAGACGCGGCGAGACAGGCGCGCATCGGCGGCCGGCCGGTCTCCGAGGTCAACACGGCCGACGTACTGGAGATCCTCTCGCCCATCTGGCACGTGAAGGCGGAGACGGCCCGCGCGGTGCGCCAGCGGCTCCGGTCGGTGCTGGAGTGGGCCATCGCCATGGACCTGCGCAACGACAATCCGTGTGATCGGGTTCTGCCGGTGCTCGGCCCGCAGAACGACATCGTGACGCACCATCGGGCGCTGCCGCACAAGGACGTGGCGTCGGCCATCGCGACGGTGCGTGCGTCGGGGTCGCCGCAGGCTGCGGTCAAGCTGGTGTTCGAGTTTCTGGTTTTGACGGCGGCGCGGTCCGCGGAAGTCCGGCTGGCGACGTGGGCCGAGATGAATACGGCCGAGCAGGTGTGGACGGTCTCGGCCGAGCGGATGAAAGCCAAGCGGGAGCACCGCGTGCCGCTGTGCGTGCGGGCGTTGGAGATCCTCGACGTCGCGGGGACGCTCGACGAGGGCAATCGGCTGGTGTTCCCGATGCCGAGGGCAAGGCGATCTCGATGTCGACGCTGCCCAAGATGCTCGAGTACCACCGGGTCGCGGCTGTGCCGCACGGCTTCCGCTCGTCGTTCCGGGACTGGGCGGCGGAGGAGACGGAGCACCGGCGCGAGGTCATCGAGGCAGCGCTCGCCCATGTCGTCGGGAACAAGGTGGAGGCGGCCTATGCGAGGTCGGACCTGTTCGAGCGGCGGCGGCGGTTGATGGACGATTGGGCGGCGCATCTGGACGGACGGCACCGAGCAGAGGACTCCCCGCGCCGCTGAAACGGTGTACACGCGGCGTCTCACACGGACTTCCGACTAGAACGACATGACCCCGAAGGCGACGGGTACCACCGCCGGGGCCTCGTCGAGCACCAGATAGGTGACGAGCCCTGCCTTCACGCCCCAGCGCGGCGCGATCCGCTTACCGACGAGCACCTCCCCCAAGAGCCCGCCGAAGCCGCCCTGCGTCCAGACCTCCGGCGAACTCGGCGCTGCGCCAGGATGCCAAGTGAGATGGTCGTAGGCGCCAAGCGTCAGTCCTGCACCGAGGTTCAACTCCAGTGTCGAGTCCAGGGCGCGGCGGTAACGTAGCGTCCCGGTCCAGTGACGAAAGTCGCGGCCCCCGGTCCGCGTGCCGTCGCCGTAGTCGTACGACGCCATGTGCTCTCCGATAGTCCTTGAGCGCCGCAGCGAGAACCCCCACGACTCGTTCCACCACAGGACGACACCGACCTCCACGCTCGGCAAGGACGCCAGGTCGCCCTCGCGGAAGAGATACCCACCGCCGAACTGCAACTCCAGCACGTCCCCGAACTGGGCGGGCGCCTGCGGGGGAACGTCGCTCTCCTGGGCGCGCGCCGGTGTGGAGAGAGCGATAACCGCCAGTGCCGCGCAGGTCGCGACGACCCGCGAGGAACAACCCCATCCCGTCATTCTGCACCTCCCGAACCCACCAAGGGGCTCCAGTGAGAGAATGCGTGGACGAGCACGGGATCGGCTCATGGCCCGGGGAAGTCGCCCGGGTGGCGCGTCGTGCTGATGGACGCCCGGGCTCGACCCCGGCGCCGATACGATGATGTTGGTGGGCATCACCTCGGTTCTCCGCGGTGGCCAACGACGGCGATGACCGGACGGAGCGTCCGGCCAGCACGGACCGCATCGACGACGGCCCGCGTCGCCGCGAACGTGCTCCGTCGCGCGGTCGCCGGGCGCGATCACGGCGGCGACCGCGTAAGGAGCCGGGCGAACGAGCCGACAAACTGCTGGCTTGGCTGCGGGAGAACGTCTCGCGGATCGGGTTGCGCTTCGTGCAGGAGCCGGCTCGGCGCTCAGGATCGAGATGACGAAACGCGGGCACCGACGCTTTGGAGGAACCATGCTCCGACTCACTCACCCCTAGCCGTCCGTCGCGGCGGCGCTTGCGTTGCTCGGCTGCGCTGCGCTGTGTCAGCCGCAGGCGCATGCCGCGACCGAGGAACTCCTCGCGGCTGCAGCCGCGTGCGCGCAGATCGACTGGAGGGACCAGCCCGGCGCCGAGCGCGCCCGGACCTACCGGTGCGCGGTGGCTTGCCTCAAGGCGCTCTACGTACGCGCTGCCCCGCGGCCCGAACGCACACGCAGCGTTCGACACCGAACTCACCCATCGGCTCGACGCACTCGAAACGGCCTATCACGCCACCCGCGACGTCTGCCGCCTCCGCGAGGGCCTTGGCCTCGGCGACGGAAGCTGCGGCACGATCAGCCTTTCGGCGCACGAGTTCGTCGTCCTGATGAAGACGATGATCCTTGACGAGGACGCTGGCTGGGAGCGCCGCGACCAGGCACTGGCAAGGGCGTTGCGGCTGAACGAGTGAACACGCCGCCGATGGCGTTCCAGGCCTGGACCTGGATGGGAAGGAGCCGTCATCGGCGGCCGGTCAGCAACCGGGCAGGCGTTCGCCGGCCCGGGGCCGGACGAGAGAGCATGGTCGCGACACGTAGAACGATCGACCGACCGCGCGGCGAACGGTGCGACTCACCGGCCGCCGCGCTTGTGATGCAGGTATTCGACCGCGGCTCGCATCTCGTGGGCGTCCCATGTGGTCCAGTCGTCGCTCGCGGGCAGTCCGGATACGCCGGTGTGGCGGCCGACGGCGACCATCTTGACGGCCAGATGTTGCGACCCGTAGTCCTGGCACAAGCGTAGGAACCGCTCCGTCAAGGCGACCGAGGGAAGCTCGTTCATGCATGAGACTCCGTAGCAGAGGACGGCGGCTCGCCGTCAGCCCGGCGGGCCGTGCCGCCCAATCTGCCGACCGTCAGGTCAGAACGAGACGCCGCCGCGGAGCTGCACCGAGTGCGACGACTCGCCGAGACGGCCGGGGCCCGAGGCAACGCCGCCGAGACCGTCGAAGGCGCCGGCGCCGGAGAAGCCGCCCTGCCGGGCGCCCTCGACGTTGACGTTGAACCGCTGGCCGACCTCCCAGCGCCACCCTCGTAGCGCATGGACTGGTAGCCCATCCCCCGGAAAGTGGCAGCGCTTCGCTGGGAGAGCGCGCCTTCGCACTGCGCGACGTGGGGCGGTCGGGGCAAGCGGTCAACTTGGTACGGGGCGCAGACCGTCAGCGAGATACTGGACCGAGCCGATGACGGGAGGGGAGTCAGCGTCCGGCTTCCGCAGCAGCTCCCGTACCGGGCTCGTCGTAGTCCGCTCCGCGTCCGTGGTGGAATCCTGTGTAGCACCCGTGACCCACGTGGCGCGCGCGGCAAGGCGCGACGGTGAGCGTCACGGCTGTTTCTGGCGGAAGTACGGATGTTCCATGAGGATGGGCGCTTGCTGCGGCCCGCCAATGCGCTCGATCTCGAGATCCTCGAACAGAACCGACGGAGCGACGACAGCCGCCGGGATGCCCTGGCCGCCGGGTCCGGCAAAGCCTCGGGGCATGAAAGCGCCAAGGCCGCGAAACAACCCGCCTCCGCCTGACTCCAGGAAGCGATTGTTGACGTACTGATCCTCACCGCTGGCCACGATGTCCCGCAGGCTCCGCACCGACACATCCCGAAAGCCCAGACCTCGCACCAGCTCCTCCCTGCCGTCCTCGACGTAGACCCTGTACGCGAGGATGGGGCTCGTGAGTTGCGACTGCGACATTCCGCCCTGCATCAGAAGGAAGATGCTTGCCGGGTTCGCGAGGTCGGTCCCGGTGATTCCAGGATCGTCGAGCACGGTGATCAGGAGGCCGTAGTCGAGCCCGATGTCCCGTGCCAGGTCGACCAGCTCGTCCTTCAACTCCTTCGCGGTCAGCCCGCCCTCGGCCCGCACGAGGAGGTTGCCGGGCTGCGCAGTCGCCGAGCCGAACCCTCCAGCGCGACCATGCCCGTTGGATTGGGGGATCTCGCTACGCGGCCGACGAGACATCAGCAGCGTTCGCAAGATACCGCGTTCGATGAGCGTCACCGGCTGAGAACGCACGCCCTGATCATCGACGGCGTAACTCCCGATGAGGGCCTCGCCCGCAAAGGCCGCTTGTGTCGGATTGTCAACGACATCGAAGGATGCCGGCAGCACCCGGCGATTCAACCGGTTTGCGAGATTGCTGGACGGCATCATCGCTGCCATGCGTTCGTCCTCGAAGAGCGGCGGCCGATGACCAGACAGTTGGGCACCGAGAAGCTGCGCGAAGAGCTCAGGAGAGGCCTTCCCGGAGACCACGACCGGGCCGATGTAGTCACCGAGAACGGGAGCCGCAGCCAGGGCCGTCAACTCGCTTGCCATGCTTCGGACGGCAGCTTCCATCTCAGCTTCCGCCGGTAGGTCCTCAACGGCGTGCTCATGGAACGGGACGAAGTGCTTCAGCCGCATTCCGTCTGGCGCCCGGGTGGCCGCCCGCGCATAAAGGACCGCGAGTGAAGCTGGCCGGCGGACTACGCTGCCATCGCTGTTGACGAGGTACTTGTGGCCCCTCTCGACGCGCAACGTCACACTGGACTCGTCAATCGCCGGGTACTCCCTGAATACCGCGGACAACCTCCGCACGGTCCCTTGCCATGACTCCGCATCGAACGTGGACTCCGCAGGGGGCTCGACCAGCACCGAAGCCCCCTCGACGGAAAAGTCGGGCACGGGTTCGTCCTGAACCCGGTTCTGGAGGAAGGCCCGCTTCTGTGCAAGCTGCTCCAACGCCTCCTTGTACGCGGCATCGGTCGCCAGCCAGAGATCGTGGCGCAGGGCGTCATAGTCCTCGTCTCGCACGAGATTCCGCGGAAAACGCCCGATCTGGATAAAGGACGGCACTGCGACGAACTCGCTGTTGTCGAGCTCGTGGCTTCCGACACGGACATCGACGCGCAGCGACCGCATGTGCGTCTGGTCGTTGCGCACACTCGCCCCGAACGTCGCCTCGAGAACCGTCGATTCCGTGTCGACCACCGCGTACTCGATGAAGTACGGCCGCTCCAGTTCCTCCAGTTGCAGCGTGTCGGTAGACCGTACGAGTTAATCGCGCATCGCGCGCAGCAGAACGTCGGATCGCTGTGCAGCTCCCGGCTGCCCTCCCGCCGTCTGCCGCTCTCCGGCTGCAGGATGGGCACAGAGGGAGAGGAGCAAGACCCAACTGCAGAAACGGGCCGACCGGATGCGTGAGCCAGCCATCACCGGCCCTCTCTTTCCGGCCGAGGCAGCAACGGTGGTCTGTCGGCGGCCTTCGGTTTCTTCTGTATCTCGATCTGCGCCGTGAGGATGGCAGGAGCGACCCCCGAGACTGGGACCATTCCCGATTCAGCGCCACAGAAGCCGTTGAAGACTTCCCGTTCGGTCCCGGTGGCGATGATCCCGCTGAACGAGATCAGGGGAGTCCCGATCAGGTCAGCGCCGCGAACTAACTCGTCCGGCCGCCCGTCGGCGTACACCCGGTAGACCATGATCGGGGTCACCTGGAACACCTGCGGACCCATGCGCCCCGTGAAGGTGAAGCCGCCGGCGATGTCGGTGAAGAGCAGGCCGAACTCCTTCCCCTGTCGCTCGATCTCCTCGGCCAGCAGCTCCCGCAGTTCCGAGTCCGACACGGCCTGGGAGGATTCGACAATCAGGTTGCTCTGGCGCCCAACCGGGGCCAGTCCCGGCTGCCTCCTCCCGTGTCCGTTCGATCGAGCGAAGCCCTCCACGGGTGACCGCGACATGAGGAAGTTCCGCAGCACGCCGTTCTCAACCACCGTTACGGGGCGTGCCCGCACACCCTCGTCGTCGATCCGGTAGTGACCCGCCAAGTCGGTGCCGCCAGCGCGTTCCCGGGTCGGATCGCTGTACACGGAGACGAACTCCGGCAGGATCCGCTCGCCGATCTTCCTGGTGAACGTCTGACCCTCCGTTTCGCTCTTCTGCCTGTGGCCTTCGATCCGGTGACCGAAGATCTCGTGGAAGAAGACGGCCGCGGCACGACCCGAGAGGATCGCCGGCCCGGCGTAGGGCTCGATCGCCGGCGCTTCACGGAGTGCGAGCAGATCGGTCGCCATCCGGTCGATGGCTTGCCGCATGGTGTCGTCCGGCACGAGCCGATCGGGCGAGTGGGCATCGAACGACTCGTACCGATACAGTTCCATGCCGTCGTCCGCACTGCTCGCCCCGTACAGCGTGACGCGTACTTGAACCGTGCCGTGCTGAACCCTGGTGCCCTCGCTGTTGACGAGGTACTTGTTGGTTGCGACGGCTGTCAGCGTGGCATTGGACTCGTGGATCTCGGGGTACGAATCAAGCAGGGCCGAGTACTCCTTCAGGCGCTCTCTCCATGGCTCCACATCGATTGCGATGGAAGCGAGCGACCCGATGGCCACCTCCGGTGATTCCCGGGAGAAGTCCGCCGAGGCGTCCTCCTCGTCGACCGTCACCGCCTGGTTGGTCTCGACCTTGACGAGTTGATCCGCGGCAGCCTTGTACTTGCGGTCGGTGTGCAGCCAGAGAATGCTCTTGATGGCATCGATGTCATCCTCCAGTGGAATGGCCACGGGCCCGCTGAAGTCGGGCAGCCGCGCGAAGGGCATCGCGTCGCGAACCTCGTGGGTGTTGTCCAGCTGGTGGTCGCCGACCCGTACCTCGACATCGAGAAGCCGCGACCGCCTGGACGTTGTCGAACGCAACGCCCCGTATGACGAGGCGAGCCTCGTCTGTTCGGTCTCGGTGACCGAGTAGCTCATGAAATAGGGAGGCGGGTCGGCGTTCCCGCTCAACTCGTTCATCGAGCGCCGCAGCTCCTCCTCCATGGCCCGCAGGAGCGGGCTACTCTCCGGCCCCTGCGCGCGGGCACGTTCCGCAGCGACGCAGCAACAGCCAACGGTCACGACGAGAGCGACCGCGAGCGTCTTCGTGAGTTGATTCATGACCGCTTCCTCCACTCGGGACACATGCCTTTGAGTTAAGGCTTGCCCCCCGGCAGCAACCTTGTCAAGGGCATGATCTGGAACGCAGACGTCACGGCCCGACGCCAGGACTCCCGGCCATGGCAGACCGTTCCGAGTCTCGGGCCAATCGATCTGGATTCCGCCAGAGCCCGTGAACAGAATCCGACTCTGGCGGGAGCTGGCTGCGGCAGGCGCTGCCGCCGGTGGCGTAGCGGTTGCGCGACGCGGTCGAGACGCTGGCCGGCGAGCCGGCCGCGGCCGCCGCCTACGCGGGGATGAACCTGGGTCGAGCCAGACGTGGCTCGCGGCGCCGGAATGAGCCCCGCGCGCGCGGGGATGAATCCGCTGCAGCGACGTGGAGCACACGGCCGGGAAAGGCTGCCCCCCCGCGCGCGCGGGGATGAACCGGGACCGGCCCGCCACGAAGGCCGGATAGCCGCGTCGGTCCCGCGCGCGCGGCGATGAACCCTCCCAACCGCTGCCCCGGCCACCGGGTTTGCCGAGCTCCCCCGCGCGCACGGTAGGCAGTCGGCGCGCGCTGGCGGGCGCGTCGAGCGGCGGAACCTCGCCATGCGCTACGGCGTAGAATGCGGGAGAGACGATGGTCGTGACAGCACCGCCCGATGGCCTGGTGCCGAACTCTGCAGGGGACTTCCACGCCGAAACGAAGGCCCGCGCCAACATCGAGGTCATCGCCGACGAGCTCGATCTGGAGTACCGACGGATCGTTCCGGGAGTCGAACTCAGGCACGCCGCCAGAGACAACGGAGCCGACCTGCAGGACGACAAGATCAAGAGCTTCGTCGCCAGCGACATCATGGCGGAGGCCATGGACGCGGAGGGAAATACGACCTACCTCGCGGTCGAAGCAGCCTACAGGGGCGACCTCCACGATGCCGACCGGGCGCGAAGCCACGCGGCACTGATGCAGCGCCTCTCGAAAAAACCCTGCCGTGCAGTCATCGCCAGCGTTTGCAACACCGACCGCCTCTTCGAGCTGGTCGAGAGCGGGGAGATCGCGTGGCACCAGCTGAAGGCCTGGAAGTGAGCGCGCCAACCGCTCCCGGGGTGGTACCGGCGGCCGCCCGTGGTAGACCACGTGGGATACGCCGCCGGTCGGGGCCGGCTCCAGGCCCCGGCACCGGGCGCGGTCGGCTCCCGGTCGTGATCCTGGGGCAGGAGCCGGAGCCGCGTCAGACCCGGATTCCGGGGCCGGGCCGCAGCGTTCCGGTGACGGGCTCCGGGACCAGGTCAAGCAGGCGCAGCGCCGTGTTGCCGCCGCAGACGGGCCTGCCGGCCGGTACCACCAGGCAGTCGCCAATCCAACGAACGGTAACGCCGGCCGCTCCAGGCAATCCCCGCGACCCGAAGAGCAGCAGTACGGTACTAACGTGGGAGAATCCACCCATGACGACGAACACGAACACGAGCGAGACGCCGATCCCCGCCGCCGAGGACAGCCGCGAAGTGTGCTTCCAGCAGGGCAAGCCGTGCATCTACGCGGCGCCCGACGACCCCGGCGTCATCCTCACCGAGTGGCCGAACGGAACGGTTGACCGCAACGACCCGGCGGCGAACACGAGAACGCGGCGCTGGCCCGACGGCGCGATCGACACGCAGCCGGCGGACGCGCCGCTGACGTTCCCGCACTGGCCGCGGCCGACCGCATAACCAGAACGCGGAGAGCGCGATGCCGAAACTCACGATCGTGATCGGGGGCAACGGCGCCGGGAAGACCACCTGGTGCAGGCGCCACCGCCACGAGCTTCCCGAGCACTTCTACAACGCCGACTCGATAGCCGAGGGCTTCGGCGACTGGAACAGCCCGAACGCGCAGCGCGAGGCCCGCCAACTGGTCGACAACCGCATCCACGGGCACTTGGCGAACGACGACGACTTCGGCTTCGAGAGCACGTACTCGGGCAACTCGAGACCGGGCATGGTGACCGAAGCGAAGCGGCTCGGCTACCGGACGCACGCGATCCTGATAGGGACCGAGAGCGCGGCAATCAACGCCGAGCGCGTGGCCGCGCGCGTGGCCACCGCAACCGGCCACCACGTGCCGCGGTCCGAGGTCGAGCGGCGCTGGAAGGCGTCGCAGGACAACCTCGTCAACACCGCCGCGGCCATCGACGTCATCGATCTGATCGACAGCACGGGGCCGCGCATGCGGCGGATCACGCGCATCCGGGAAGGCGGGACCACGAACCCGGCTACACCGACGCCCGAATGGGCCACGAAGCTGACGTCGCGCATCGGGAAGACCGCGAAGACATCATGAAGATCATCCTGAGCCGAAAGGACTTCGACTCGGCGAACGGCGCCGCCGCCAGCCCGCTGTTCGACGACGGCAGCGCCGTCTCGCTGCCAATCGACGGCGAACGCGCACGCCGGGCGCAGGCCGAATATGCGAACTCACCCCGCCACGGCGGGGAGAATCGCCGGGAGGACGGAACGCCGGAACCCTCGCGGGGGGCACAGCAAGAGACGACCAACGAATGGCAAACACCAAGCTGAGCCAGCAGGAGTACCGGGCTAGTGGGAGAACCCGCCCGAAGACCTCGAGCTCGACGACCCCTCGGTGTAGACCAAACCGACGAAGCTGTCTGCACCCCCCGCGAGCGGGGATGAACCGGAGACCCGCGACGGACGGCAAAGCCCCGTAGCGGCGGGGAATGCGCGCCAGGCGCCGTAGGCGGTGCGACGTCACGCACCGCCGCTCCACGCTTTTCCTGAGTCCTGAGAGGTGAACAGGGGCCTTGCTGCTGCAGGGATGGCCATCGCCTCGTGCACGACCGATAACCGGTGCGAGAGCTGTCGATGAGGGCTGAGGACGGCGACGTCAACATCGAACCGGCCGACACGCTTCCGGCGTCGAGATGACGATGCGGTCCCTGGCTTATGCGACCGGTGGGGTTCGGCAGAAGCGGCCGTCGCCGCGATCGCTGGGAGGTGGCGGAGTGTCTTGCCGGGTTGACCGAGTCCGGAGCACCGCACCGGTAGCCGCGCCGACCGGCAGCTTGCTGCTCGGACAAGGACGGCGTGGGGTGGCGATGCCGCTGATTCGCGCGTGCGACGCATCGGCCCGATCTGTGGCGGATCGTATTGAAGGAAGCAGGTCACGATGTCGAGAAGTGGAATCCTGGACGCACTACGGAACGAGGAACAGTCGTTGAGGCGCCAGCTCGTTGCCATTCAGCGTGCGATTGAGGCGATGGAAGGCAACGCCCCGCAGGGCGCCCGGCCCGGCAGGAAGAAGGCCGCCAAGGCGGTCGCTAGACGGAAGCGTGCGATGACCGAGGAGCAGCGCAAGGCGGTCGCCGAGCGGATGCGCAACTACTGGGCCTCCCGCCGAGCGGCCAAGGCGCAGGAAGAGGAGGCGCAGGCGTGACGTTACGTGGGCCGGCTGTTCCTGGCCCGGGGACCCGAGCCAGGCTTGACGCCGAGCGGTGATGCCGATCGCCGAGCCTGCACCGCATGTCCTCCCACCTTGACGGCGGCAGTCCCGCCTGCGTCATGCGGTCGAAAACGTGGCGAAGGTCTCACACGTATAGCTCCATTGGAGATGCTCACCGAGCAGCAGTTCGCGGCCCTTCGCTCGGAACTGGGTTCCACCCGCGTGGCGAAGGCCATGGCCCTGGCGGGAGTGGCGCAGGTGACCCTCGCGAAGGCACTCCGCCTGACGCAGCCCTACGTTAGCGATGTTGCCCGCGGGCGTTATCGCACCACTACCGTCGAAAATGGCTGGAAGTTCTCCGCCTATTTCGGTTTGCCGTATCGAGGACTTGTTCCCGTCACCCCGCCGACCGTCGGATTGCAGCAGGACGGACCCTCGCGGTGCTGCTCCTCGCGTCGTAGGCAACAGCGAAAACAATGCGGTTCGAACGCTCGCGAACCGACCGAGACGATGAAGGCACGGAGGAGACGTCCTGCTCAGGGGGTGTTCCAGGGGTGTTCCCAGGACCTCGGATCCGTCAGAGTCCCAGAGGGCTACGCGACAGAGGCGCGCTGGCACGGTCGGCAGGAGGCGCGGACGATGACAACAGAATCGGCAGGCGACGAAGGAGCCGAGCGAACAGCAAGATAGGAATGACCATCAGTACCGACGACGCGATCGGGAAGGTGACAACTAGTTGTCACCTGGGCGCGCACCTTGCTGACGTACTGCTGGGTACGCCCGACCTGTTGAGCGATACGGCGCTGGCTCGAATCCGGCCAAGCACGACCGCGGAGATCGGAACGGAAGGGACCGTACCGAGAGTGAGCGGGACGCGCTGGGGTGACACTGACAAGTGCATAGAATAGGCATTCTACACACTTGTCAGTGACAACCCGCCCACGTCCCCGTGTTGGCTTGGCGCCCGTACCGCCGCCGTTGTCTCCCGAGGCGTTGCGCGCGTTCCTCGATTCCGCCGCGGTCCGCCGCGGTCCGCCAGCCTGCTTCTCGATGCAGCGGGCCCTCGCCGCGTAGCCTCCTTCGGCCGTCTGCTCGCAGCACAGCGGGTCGATTAGTCGGTCCAGACGCTGACCCTGGTGGCGCCGGCCGGCGACCGATGTCCGGCCGGACTTGTCGCGGTAGCCGAGGTACGATCTCGTCCTCCCGCAGCACTGTCGGACCTGCAACGAGCGGATCGGATGAAGGCACAGACGCAGACGATCGAACAATTGTCACGTGTTCTCGACGTTGCCGAGCGCAAGGTCTCCAGAACCGCGCGGCGGGTGGTCGGCCTGACCGTGGAGATGGTGTGGGACCCCGCGCTCATGATGTCCGGAACCACTGCCGGCAGATCGCGCAGGCGCTCGGCAAGCCCGACCCGTGGGCGTCGGCGTCGACACCGTTCTCGCTGTCGAGTCCACGCCCGACGCGACGGCCGGCATTGAAGCGCGATTCCCGCGCGAAGGGGCGAACTCGCCTTCGGCAGGTTGCCGCACGGCCTGTGGGCCCACCCCGAGGTTCCCCGACGGCCTCGGCGGGATGACGCCGCTTCGCCAGCGATTGGGCATCGTGCTGCAGCATCTGGCCGCGCACGGGCGCACGACCGTGGTGAAGGGCTGCCGGGACCCGGCGAACCGCGGCTGGCGGCGCTCGCCGCTCGGCGGCAGCGGGGGCATGCAGTACTACCTGTGGTGGACGGTGCAGGGAAGCGCACCCGCTCGCGACATCACGTTCCCCGGCTGCGGGGGCGTCCTCGTGCGCGCGGTCCGCCACCACGACGACCACGGGCGTCTCGACGCCGGCGTCCTTGACGACTACCTGCCGTTCTCGCAGCACGAGATCATCGTCCAGTCGGGTCCGACACAATCCACGCGTCGATTGCACATGGAAATGGGTACGCCGACGCCGTCCTCACCATTTTCGTTCAGGAACCAGGGGCATCACTCACGAAGCCGGGAGTCCGCACCGAACTCTACGCTGCCTGCACAACCCGCAAGCAACTGGTCAGTGAGGTCGCGCGGCACACCCCAGCGGATCTCCGTCTGGCTCATGGCCCGCGAGCGAGAACGGAGCGTTGCCGACGACAGGGCGACACACAAGTCCCCCGACGGCGACGCTGGCCACGGACGGGACCGGGGTCGATTCGACCCGGCGCCAGCTGCGGATTACGAAGCCGGCCAGTCGAAGCCGGAGCACGTCGCTGAGCGACGTCTCCCGAGATCGTCGCAACCAACCCACTCGGCGAACCGTGGAGATCACCAGCGAGACGCTGGTCAGGCCGCTGGCCCGACGCGGTATTCCCATTCGGCGCACGTCGATCGTCGAGCCGCAACCCACGGTGTTCACCCAGCGTGCTAGTATTACCGACCTTGGGCATCCAGCACCGTCCGGGCGTCTGAGCGTATCCAGTTGCTGACCGCATAAACCAGGATCACGCCTTCATGTCTCCCACGAAGTTTAGGGCACTGCGGATCGAAGGGTGGCGGCAATTCGGCCGCGTGGACATCGCCCTACACCCGCGGCTAACGGTACTGACCGGGGCCAATGGCGCCGGAAAGAGCTCGCTGCTCAGAGTATTCCAGAGGCATTTCGGCATCGACCAGCCCTTCCTGGCTACACCGATGCGCCAATCCGGTGGTGGATATTCGTATTTGACCGGGCTCTTCACGGATACCATCGCCAAAGCCTGGCGCAGGTTCTGGACCAAGCGCTCCGACATGTCCAACGTCGGGGCCATTACCTACTCCAACGGCGTAGAATCGGAGCTGCAGATACCGACGCAATCCGCCGTTCAATATCACGTTAAGATACGCCAACAACAGGCTGTTTCGGGGATCCATATAGATTCCCATGCCCCCATTACGCATTTCCAGCAGGTTGGCCAAATACCAACAACAATCATCAATCCGGAGACTGCATACAATACGTACAATAACGAAGTCCTCCAGAAGTACCAGGGAGGCCACACCGGCTATTCGCCGACTTAGGACACTGCGCGAAACTAGTTTGCCATCTGCTGGGTTGCTGGTCATACTGCAGGTATGAAGCGAGACATCGAGCTGGAAGCGACCCTGGTTGCGAAGTATGCCGTGGTCGCGCCCGTGTTGGACGAGCGCAGTCGCCGCCGGTGGGCGGCGGCCGAGTCGCTCGCCATCGGCTACGGCGGCGACGCGGTGGTTTCGTCGGCCACCGGTGTGGCTCGGGAGACGATTCGCAAGGGGCGCCGGGAGATTGCCCGCGACGAGGCGCCGACGGACCGCATCCGACGCCCTGGCGGCGGACGGCCCCGCATCCAGCAGGATCAACCCGGCATCCAGGCCGCGCTCCAAGCGCTGGTGGATCCGCTCACGCGCGGCGACCCGACCTCGCCGCTGCGCTGGACGTGCAAGAGTCGCGCGAAGCTGGCGGCGGCGCTGACCGAGCAGGGGTGGCGGGTGAGTTCGACCACTGTGGGCCGGCTGCTGCACCGCCTGGGCTACCGGCTGCAATCGCCGCGCAAACGGCAGGAAGGCGCCACGCATCCGGACCGTAACGCGCAGTTCGAGCACATCAACCAGACCGCGGACGAGCATCTGACCGCCGGCCAGCCGGTGATCTCGGTCGACACGAAGAAGAAGGAGCTGGTCGGGAACTTCAAGAACGGCGGGCGGGAATGGCAGCCGAAGGGCACGCCGCCGGCGGTGCTGGTGCATGATTTCCCGACCGACGCCGAGGGCAAGGCGATTCCGTACGGCGTCTACGACATGGCGCGCAACGAAGCCTGGGTGAGCGTGGGCTGGGACCACGACACACCGGCGTTCGCGGTGGCGTCGATTCGACACTGGTGGCATCAGATGGGTTGCGGCGCCTACCCCGAGGCCACGACCCTGTTCATCACGGCCGATGCGGGCGGGAGCAACGGGTATCGGTTGCGCGCCTGGAAGCATGAGCTTCAACAGTTGGCCGACGAGACCGGACTGACCATCGAGGTGAGTCATTTTCCACCCGGCACCAGCAAGTGGAACAAGATCGAGCACCGGCTCTTCTGTCACATCACGGCGAACTGGCGCGGCACCCCGCTGACGACGTACGAGACCATCGTCGACCGCATCGGGAACGTCCGGACAGCCACCGGGCTCCGGGTCCGGGCCGAACTCGACGCCGGGGAATATCCCACAGGCGTTACGGTGACCAAGGAACAGATGGACGCACTCGCGCTGGTCCCCGATGCGTTTCACGGGGAATGGAATTACAAACTGTTACCCCGATCAAGTTGAAGACTTTATATCGATCACTGTCCTTACCGCCTAAAGGAAGCCATTATCGCGATGGCAATGTTCGGAGAAGGCAACAAGCATGTGCTAGGCAACGAAGAAGTGTTGAGTGCTTACCTGGGCTTCGTTAAGGCGCTGCGCACGATG
This sequence comes from Vicinamibacterales bacterium, assembly GCA_965222905.1. Lineage (GTDB taxonomy): Bacteria > Acidobacteriota > Vicinamibacteria > Vicinamibacterales > UBA8438 > WTFV01. Next base: position 4,826,090 of record OZ244976.1, read on the forward strand.
CTGCCAGAGTCGCTTGGCTTCCGCGACATTGCCGTGCGGCCACCGGAAGTCGTCCTTGTAACTACCTCCGGGGAGTTTATTATCGACGCCGCGTCCGGTGGCGTAATGACGATTATCGACCTGACGTGGCGCCTGTACATGTTCTCCCGAACGCACCATGAGTTCGTAGTAACTATCGACGAGCCTGAGAACCATCTTCATCCAACGATGCAGCGCGCTTTGCTGCGGCGCTTGGTAACGACATTCCCAAAGACGCAGTTCATAGTAGCGACACATAGTCCCTTCATGGTGTCCTCGGTCAAGGATTCCAACGTGTATGTCTTGCGCTACACGAGTACCGAGAAGGACGCGATCGATGATGGCGAGCCCATTGTCGCGTCGGAATCTAGCCGGGTTGTTAGCCAAGAGCTGGATACCGTCAACAGAGCGGGGGATGCAAGCGAAATACTTCGCGATGTCCTGGGGGTCAAGACGACAGTTCCCGAGTGGGCAGAGGAAGAACTTGCAGCCATCGTTGCGCAGTATCGGGGGAGGGAAATCAATCGCGCCACGTTGTCGGCTCTCAAGAGTGACCTCGCTGAATTAGGGTACGACGTTCTATACCCCGATGCGCTCGCAGCTCTAACAGACGGACAGTGACTAATGATAAAGTTGGAGAAAGGCGAGGAACCCGCGGTTCTGGCTCGCAACTGGGCGGACTGGACAACCGTTGTTGTCGAAAAGATCGCGGCGGGCGAAAAGCCCGCGAACGCGGAGCGACGTCGGTACAACCACGTTGAGATTAAGCAAGCGTTGGTCGCGGAGACCAGCCCTTTCAAGGTGCTAATTGATACTCATACAAGGACTTAGTCATTAGCCAGGCTTCTGCGGCTGCCAGAGAAGGGCACGGTCGGCTTGCTCGCTTGGCGTTTGGAGGGGCCTCCGCGTCGGGCGTGATGCGCCGTTCCAATCCCAGAAACCGCTGGACATTTGCACCTCCGATCGCCAGACTCGTCTGGGAGAGCGCCTCTCTCGATGGGCGCGATTGGAGGTACCATGGTACTGGATGCGTTTTTCCGCCGAGCCAGCGAGACGTTTCCGATCCCGGTGATGCTGCGAGCGCTGCTCGAACGCGTCTTCGAGCCCGCCCGCCTCAACGACTGGTTCGAGGCCGTCACCGAGAAGCAGTATACGCGGGAGCTGCTGTTCTCGTCGGCGTTCGAGCTGATGAGTGTGGTGGTCTTCAAAGCCTTTGGGAGTGTCCATGCCGCGTATCAGGCGAAGCGGACGGCGGGGGAGATCACGGTCTCCGTCACGTCGGTGTACAACAAGCTCAACGGCGTGGAGGCCCAGACCTCCCGGGCGTTGGTGCGCGACACCGCGGGGCAGCTCCGCCACCTCGTCGAGGACGTGCAGGGGGGCTGTCGCCCGTGGCTGCCGGGCTATCGGGTGAAAGTCCTGGATGGGAACTGCATTGCAGCGACGGAGCATCGCCTGCAGGTGTTGCGCACCACCGCCGCGGGACCGCTGCCAGGCAAGGCGCTGGTGGTCTATGACCCGGCGGTGGAGATGGCGATCGATGTCTTCCCGTGCGAAGACGGGCACGCACAAGAACGGGCCCTGTTGGGCGAGGTGGTGCCGACGGTCCAAGCGGGCGATCTCTGGATCATGGATCGCAATTTCTGCGTCCGTGCGTTCCTGGCCGGCATCGAGGCCCGCGCCGGCACATTCCTGTGCCGCTACCACAAAGGCCTGCCGGTGACCGCGCTGGCGCCGGCGCGGTTCGTGGGGTCGATCGAGACCGGGAAAGTGTATGAACAGCAGGTCGAAGTCCTCATGGCGCCGCGCCCGGGCGAGGACGCGGACGACGTCCGCCTCTATCGCCTGGTCCGGGTCGAACTCACCCGTGCGACCCGCGGCGGCGACAAGACCTTGCTCCTGCTGACCGACCTGTCGAAGTCGGCCGCCACGGGGAAGCAAGTCGCGGAGCTGTATCGGCGGCGGTGGACGATTGAGACGATGTTCCAGCAGCTGGAAGCGCACCTGCACTCGGAAGTGAACACGCTCGGGTATCCCGCGGCCGCCCTGTTCGCGTTCTGCGTCGCGCTCGTGGCCTATAACGTGCTGGCGGTGGTGAAGGGGGCCCTTCGCGGCCTGCACGGCGAGCAGACGATCCACGACACGGTCTCCGGCTACTACATCGCGGGCGAGATCGGCCGGACCTATGAAGCGCTGCTGGAGTTCGTCCCGGCCGACCAGTGGACGCAGGTGCAGGCCCTCTCGCATGAAGCCTTCCTCACGCTTCTTATGGGGCTTGCCCGGGCGGTGGATCTGGCGAAGTACCGCAAGCATCCCCGCGGGCCCAAGAAGCCGAAGCCCAAGCGCACCATGCATGCCGGCCAGCCCCACGTTTCCACCGCCAAGCTCTTGGGGAAGAAACGATGACGCTCCCACGCGACTCGGAGGGGCCCAGGAGCTACCGGCACGTCTCGTCCTCAACCGTGGCGGCGATTACCTATGAGCGCTCGACGCGCACGCTCGGGATCCGCTTTCAGCGCGGCGCTGAGTACCGGTATTTCTCCGTTCCTGAGACGGTCTACCCCGAGTTGCGCTCTGCGGATTCCAAAGGGCGATACTTCAACGCTCGGATACGAGATGCTGGGTATACGTTTCAGCGGGTACACTAGATTCCTTGCGCGGCCGGGATCTTTACAGTTGAGTCAAGTTGTGCGCCGTGACAAGGCGCCATTTCTCAGCGGGTGCGAATCCCGCCCGGCAACTGTCGCTCCAGCCGGTAACAGTCGGAGCGGATGATGGAGGTAACGACATCGTCTGAAGCACTTCGATGCAAAAGGGCCGCCTTGGGTGGCCCAGTGACCATGCGGGCTGCAACGCGAAGTGAACGCTGCGCAGGCCTCGAAACCAACAATGCGGAAGCCGACCCGCCAACTTGACGGGGAAGGCTGGCATAGGTCGGGAAGCGAGCGACGCAAGCACCGACCGTTCCGCCGGGGTAATGGCGGCGGCACGCATGGAAGAGGGGAATGGACGTAACACGGGAAGCCCTACCGGTGGCGTGGCACGCGCCAACCGACGACCCGTGAGGGCAAGGTCGGGCCGGTCAGGGTGGCGGAGAGGTCCGCAGTACCGGTGAAACCGGGTAATGCCGGCGGAGGGAAGGGACCTCAGGTGGAAGGGATGGCGAAAGGGAGCAGGCTCGCGGGAGTGGCCGACGGCCTATCACCCCGGAGATGAGCAGCAATGCCGGACGTCATCACATGCATAAGCGAAGGGGACGGCCCGAGCGGTCGCCGTCGTCAGAGCGTCAACAGGTCTGACGACCCACCCGGTCGACCGGCCCAAGGGTGCGAGCCTGGTGCCACGGCTCCGCGAAACCCGCCCGCTGGTCGCGCCGGGGAAACCTGTGTGCGAGCCGCATGATTCCACTGGAGAGCCCGGTGCCGGAAATCGGCACGCCGGGTTCGGAGAGCGGGGGGAGGAAACGTGCCTATGGGCTTCGGACTGCGGCCCGGTGCGAAAGCGCCGGATGAGCCACCGAGCCCTACCGGTTACGCGCCTCCCCCTCGACTCTACCAGGTTTGATCGTGGTTTCTTCGCTACCATAGCGCCCCCAATGGCCAAAGGGCCACGCGGCGAGGAGCACGCTCAACCTACATGCTTGTTGGTCTGAGGCGGAGCCTCGCTAGTTCTTGTGACGTGCACCTTGAAAGGGCTGGTCGCGGAGACGCACGGGAAGTGTGCGTATTGCGAGAGCAAGCTGAGGCATATTAGTTACGGGGACATTGAACATGTCGTCCCTAAAGCGGACGATCCATCCAAGTGGTTCAGGTGGTCCAATCTGACGTTGGCCTGTGATGTGTGCAACACCAACAAGGCAGATGCACCGGTTGGGAGTGGCGAGTTTGTGGATCCGTATAACGTGGATCCAGAGGAACACTTCTGGCAATTGGGTCCTATAGTATATCCGAAGCCTGGCTGCGACGCGGCGGCTTTAACGGAACGATTGCTAGATCTCAATAGAACAGACTTAGTTGAAAGGCGAAAGGAACGACAAGCCCGTCTTTGGAGGATGCTGGATTCGATTGAACGTTGCAAGAATCCGCAGTTGAGGAACCTTTTGTGGGAGGAATTCAACGCGGAGTCGGAGGCTCAGCGGGAATACGCGGCTCTGTCGCGTACGGTCGTGGAGCTAGCGAGCAGGAAACTGCGCTTGGCGAAGCCCAGGTGAGCGGCGCATGGCAGCTCTGGTTGCGGGATGGCCGACCCGTGGGTAGTGACGGTGCCACGTGCAGGTGCGCCGCTACGACGCGCGTGGATCGGCGGGCCTCGGCCACGCGCTGCGAATCTGACCGGCGGGTCTGTCCTCAACGTCCCCGCAGGGTTGGCCGGCGGCGGGTTTCGCGTCGGGACTTTTCCGGGTCGTGGCGTTCGAGGAGCCGGGTTGCGCTTGGGTTGTGCTTTCGAGCCGTGAGCAAGCGGCGGTCGCTGGTGCACGGGGCGCCGCTGGGACCCCGGCGGCCGCCGATGCGACAGATGCCGTGAGGTAGAATCCGGGACGGGAGAACCGGTCTGGCAATGAACGAGAAGAGTGGAATTGGAGGGTCGGTCGCGGACGTCGCGGACAGCCCTTCGCGACAGGCGCTCAGGCAGCTGGTCGACCCCCGGCCTGAGCGGCACGACTTGGTCATGGGTTTCGTCGGCGCGATTGGGACGGCGTGGAATCGGACCCTCCGGGCGTTCGAGAAGTCTCTGCGTCGGTTCGACTACGGCCCCAAGAGAGTCCACGTGGCCGGTTTACTCGACGATCTGGAGTACAAGGCTTGGGGTCCGCCGGCGCAGGTCGGCGTTCGATCACCAGGGGCGCGCTCGCAGGTAGCGTCGCGGCGGCCTCTTCGAGGGTGACCTCGACCACGTTGCCGGGCGTCACGCGCGGACCCGTGACGCCGTTTTCCGCCGCCGCAAGCCAGGGTGGCCAGCAGTGTCAGCGCCACCACTGGCGGACTCTGGTCTTCCGCAGAATCTGTAGGCAGAAACCGCACGAATGTCCAGGGGGGACGCCGGAGAAGACACACCGAGGCGCCCCGGCGCCCGGAATCAGGTCGGAATGGTGGTCCGTAAACAGGCGGGCGGGCTGTCTAGTAGCGCACTTGTCCCCCCGCAAGGCGCGCCGAAGAGGGAGTGCCCGCGAGCGAGAACGCCTATGAACAGGGGGGGCCGTCTGCGCAGAGGAGCCGCACGCCCGGACGATCCGTTCTCGAAATACAAGGTGCTCGGGACTCCGGAGCCAACTCAAAATACGGGCTCTCGGCGGCCCAGAGGTCGGTTTCTCTATGGTGCCGAGAGCCCGTTCTGTAGTTGGACCCGGAGTCCCGCGAGCACCCCGCATTGCGAGCCCGGTGGGTCCGGGGATCGCGACTCTTAGATTTCGTACCGGCGGACTCCACGCCAGCGCCTTGCGATACAGGAGGTAACGAAATGGAAGTCTTGCATCCCCGGTGCGCCGGGTTGGATGTCCACTCGCGGCGCGTGAACGCGTGCGTGCGCATCGCGGCCGGTCGGAAGGCCACGGCCGAGCATCGGGAGTTTGCGACCACGACGGCGGGCCTGTGCGCACTGGCGGCCTGGCTGACCGAGGCCGGCTGCACGCACGTGGCGATGGAGGCGACCGGCGTGTACTGGAAGCCGGTGGTGGCACATCCTCGAAGACGCAGAGTCGTTCACGCTGGTGCTCGCCAACGCCCAACACATCCGGAACGTTCCGGGCCGCAAGAGCGACCGCAACGACGCGGCCTGGATCGCGGATCTGTTGGCGCACGGGCTGATTCGGGGCAGCTTCGTGCCGCCGGCCCCGATCCAGGAACTGCGCGACCTGACGCGAACCCGCAAGTAACTGGTCCGCGAGATCGCGCGGCACACCCTGCGCCTGCAGAAGACGCTGGAAGACGCGAACGTCAAGCTGACGCGCGTGGTCACCGACATCCTGGGCGTCAGCGGCCGGGCGATCCTGGCGGCGCTCATCGCCGGGGAGACCGATCCCGAGCGGTTGGCTGATTGCACCAACGTCCGCGTGAAGGCCAGCCGCGCGGACATCGCCGCCGCGGTGCACGGCCGGGTGACGGCGCACCACCGTTTCCTGCTGGAGCTGCACCTGGGGCAGATCGATGCGTTGCGCGCCGCCGTGCAGAAACTGGAGCAGCAGGCCGACGAGGTGCTGCGCCCTTTTCGCGAGGCCGCCGAGCGGCTGACGACGATGCCCGGGGTCAGTGAGACGGTCGCGCGGGTGATCATCGCCGAGGTCGGCGTGGACATGACGCGGTTTCCCGGTCCGGGCCATCTGGTCTCGTGGGCGGGCCTGTGCCCGCGGCTGGACGAGAGTGCGGGGAAGCGCCGCTCGACCCGGATCCGTCACGCGACTCCCTGGTTGAAGACGGTGCTGGTCCAAGCCGCGTGGGCGGCGACGCGGAAGAATGGGAGCTATCTGCAGGCGCAGTTTCGACGGCTCAAAGGCCGGCGCGGCCCGAAGAAGGCCATCGTGGCGGTCGCCGCTTCCATGCTGACCGCCGCTTACTTCATGCTCCGCGACGAGAAGGACTACCACGACCTCGGCGGCCGGTACCTGGCGAACCGCGACAAACACCGCGTCACCCAGCGCCTCCTCCGGCGTCTGCACGACCTTGGCGTCGAGGTCGAAGTGAAGGTCGCCTGAACCGGAAGGGCGCTCTGAGTTTCTTCTTAGTTCTCCACCCGGCGGGCGCCGGACCCGCGTATTCATGAAACAGGATATCGTGTAGGGGCTTGGCGCTGGCCCAGAGGTCGGTTTCTCTATGGTGCCAAGAGCCCGTTTCTTAGTTGGACCCGGAGTCCCGCGAGCACCCCGTATTGCGAGACCGGAGATGTTCCGGTGAGCGCGCCCTGTAGATTTCGTACCGGCGGACTCCACGCCAGCGCCTTTGCGATCAGGAGGTAACGCATGGAAGTCTTGCATGCCCGGTGCGCCGGGTTGGATGTCCACTCGCGGTGCGTGAACGCGTGCGCGCGCATCGCGGCCGGTCGGAAGGTCACGACCGAGCATCGGGAGTTGCGACCACGACGGCGGGCCTGCTCGCACTGGCGGCCTGGCTGTCTGAGGCGGGCTGCACGCACGTGGCGATGGAGGCGACCGGCGTGTACTGGAAGCCGGTGTGGCACATCCTCGAAGACGAAGAGTCGTTGACGCTGGTGCTCGCCAACGCGCAGCACATCCGGAACGTTCCGGGCCGCAAGAGCGACCGGAAGGACGCGGCCTGGATCGCGGATCTGTTGGCGCACGGGCTGATTCGGGGCAGCTTCGTGCCGCCGGCCCCGATCCAGGAACTGCGCGACCTGACGCGGACCCGCAAGCAACTGGTCCGTGAGAGCGCACGGCACACCCTGCGCCTGCAGAAGACGCTGGAAGACGCGAACGTCAAGCTGACGCGCGTGGTCACCGACATCCTGGGCGTCAGCGGCCGGGCGATCCTGGCGGCGCTCATCGCCGGGGAGACCGATCCCGGCGGTTGGCTGATTGCACCAACGTCCGCGTGAAGGCCAGCCGCGCGGACATCGCCGCCGCGGTGCACGGCCGGGTGACGGCGCACCACCGTTTCCTGCTGGAGCTGCACCTGGGGCAGATCGATGCGTTGCGCGCCGCCGTGCAGAAACTGGAGCAGCAGGCCGACGAGGTGCTGCGCCCTTTTCGCGAGGCCGCCGAGCGGCTGACGACGATGCCCGGGGTCAGTGAGACGGTCGCGCGGGTGATCATCGCCGAGGTCGGCGTGGACATGACGCGGTTTCCCGGTCCGGGCCATCTGGTCTCGTGGGCGGGCCTGTGCCCGCGGCTGGACGAGAGTGCGGGGAAGCGCCGCTCGACCCGGATCCGTCACGCGACTCCCTGGTTGAAGACGGTGCTGGTCCAAGCCGCGTGGGCGGCGACGCGGAAGAACGGGAGCTATCTGCAGTCCCAATTTCGGCGCCTCAAGGGCCGGCGCGGCCCGAAGAAGGCGATCGTGGCCGTCGCCGCCTCCATGCTGACCGCCGCCTACTTCATGCTCCGCGACGATGTCAACGAGCCTCGAGAAGTGACGGAAATTGAAGCCAAATCGGTTCAAGACCGCCTGTCAATGGTCACTGAGGAAATCGCAGGTGAGTCCGCGAAGCGCGGCGGCGAGCCCCGGGAGGGGGTCCGGGGGAGGGGACGAAAGCGCCAAGGACCCGCGGGCCTGCCTGCTCTGCGGCCGGGCATGACGTCCCGGACGTCGGTGTTGGTCATGCCCGGCCGGGGTACTCTCGCGAGACGGAACGGCCGGGTTGGGCCGGACGGTGTGGTCGACGACGACGAACCGGCGAGGGCGTTCGGTCGAGCGACAACTCGAGTGCCGCGGAAGGCTCGTCTGGCGCACGCGTCGACCGTGGGAACGCTCGGTGTCGGTTGTTGCGCCAGGCGCGCCTGGAGGCGGCGCTCTCGCGCGCGCGGACCACGTCCGGATGGGCGTTGACGCTCGGCCGCGCGCGAATCCTCCGCTCCGCTTCGCGACTCCGGGGCACTTGGCGGAACGCTACGGACGCCTTCGGACGCCAGCGCAACGCCGGCATAACCGCCAGCTCGCCGATGAACGGGTCGTCGGCGCGCGTGCCTGACCGGAGGGAGTTCGGGACGACCGCTGGGCTGGCGAGGTTCCACCGCAGTCGGGTAGCGTTGAAGCGGACTCAAGCGTGGGGGTGAGGGCCCGGGATAGAGCCGGACCCTCGTGACCGCCCCGAGCTCCGACAGACCGAGCCGGTCACCGTTGTTGTGCCACGGCCGGCGCGGCGCTGTCCAGTCGGAGCTTGGCCCACGCGCTCCGACGCCGTGGACCAGCCGTTACGCCAGAAGACCTGCCGATACTGCAGCCGCCTGTTCGCCATCTGCGTAGCGTGTGATCGCGGCCATGCCTACTGCACGCTGCGCTGCCAGGCGGCCGGCCGTCGCCGATCGGTGCGGGCTGCCAGGGCGCGACATCAGCGGAGTCCCGAGGGCCGTCTCGACCACCGCGACCAGCAGCGCGCCTACCGCGACCGCCGCCGCGGCGTGATGGATCAGTCTTCCCCCGCAGCGCTGCGATCGACCAGACTCCCCGTCCCTGACGCCGCCCCGGTTCAGCCCCTCGTTGCCACGCGTTGCGTGGTCTGCGGGCGGACGAGCCAGTGGCTGGTTCCGATGCGCGAGCCGCGCATCGCGGGGACAAGGAGGAAGGATGATCACGCCCGCGCAACGCGCCGAGATCCGGCGCCTGTACTACGCCGAGCACTGGAAGATCGGGACCATCGCGGCCCAACTCGGCCTCCACCGTGAGACAGTCCGCGCCGCGGTCGAGCGCGAGTCGCCAGACGTCCCTCCCAGCGTGTGGCGGTCCAGCATCATAGACCCGTATCTGCCGTTCATCCGCGACACCCTGACGCAGTACCCACGGCTGCGCGCGACGCGGATCCACGAGATGGTGCGCCAGCGTGGCTATGCCGGTTCGGTCTTCCCCGTACGCAAACTCGTGCGGCGCCTGCGGCCCGAGACCAGCCGCGCCGTCTACCGCCGGGTCGTCACCTTGGCTGGCGAATCCGCACAAGTCGACTGGGGCTCGTTCGGCAAGGTCCGCATCGGACAAGGCACACGCACCGTCTCCGGATTCGTCATGGTCCTCGGCTACTCGCGGGCGCTGGCCGCGCTGTTCACCCTCGACCAGACGCTGGAGAGCTTCCTGCGGGGTCACGTCGCCGCCTTCGACGCGCTGGAAGGCGCCGCACGCAACCTGGTGTACGACAATCTGCGCAGCGCCGTGCTCGACCGCCGCGGCGCCGCCGTCCAGTTTCATCCCCGCCTGCTCGACCTCGCCGGCCATTACCACTTCGCACCGCGCCCCTGTACACCCGGACGCGGGAATGAGAAGGGAAAAATCGAGAGGCAGATCCAATACCTCCGGCACGCGTTCTTCGCCGCGCGGCCCTTCCGCGACCTCGACGACATCAACGCCCAGTTCCGCCGCTGGCGAGACGATGTCGCCCACCGCCGACGTCATCCCGACCACCCCGACCGCAGTGTCGCCGACGTCTGGGCCGAAGAGAAGCCCCGCCTGCTGCCGCTGCCTGCCCATCCCTTCGAGACCGACCTGGTGCGCGCCGTCCGCTCCGGAAAGACCCCCTACGTCCGCTTCGACCGCAACCTCTACTCGATTCCCCACACCCACGTCCGCAAGCCGCTGACCCTGGTCGCCTCGGCCACCCGCATCCGCATCCTCGACGGACAGAACGAGCTGGCCAACCATCACCGCACATACAACACCGGGCTGACCGTCGAGGACCCCGCCCATCTGGAAGGCCTGCTCGCCGCCACTCGCCAGGCCAACGTCCACACCACCCGCGACCGGCTGCGCGCCGCCGTCCCCGCCACCGCAACGCTCTTCGAGCGCCTTGCCGAGCGAGGAGAGGCCCTGCGACCGCACGCCACCCGGCTGCTCGCCCTGCTCGACGACTACGGGCCGCAGGAGCTGGCCGCCGCCGTCGACATCGCCCTCCAACGCGATGCCCTCGGCGCCGGCTCCATCACCCACATCCTCGAAACCCGACGCCGGCAGCGCGGACTCAAACCCCCGCTCCGACTCACGCTGCCCGACCGGCCAGGGCTGCGTGACCTCGATGTCCGGCCGCACGACCTGGAGACTTACGATGCCCTCGGACAGAAAAACCCCGACGACGCTGGCGACTGACCTCCGCCGCCTCGGGCTCAACCGCACCGCCGACGAGCTGAACGACATCATCGCCCAGTCCACCCGCAAGCGCTGGAGCGCCACCGTCCTGCTCGAGCACATCGTCGCCGCCGAACTCGAAGAAAAACAGCGCCGCAGCGTCGAGAGCCGGCTCAAGCGCGCCCGACTCGGACGCTTCAAACCGCTCGCCGACTGGGACTGGGACTGGCCCACCGCGCTGGACCGACCTGCCCTCGAACGCATCCTCTCGCTCGACTTCCTCGCCCGCGGCGAGAACGTCGTAATTCTCGGCGCGCAAGGCCTGGGAAAGACAATGTTGGCGAAGAACATCGCCCATCAGGCTGTCCTCGCCGGACACTCCGCACTCTTCACCACCGCCGCCGACCTGCTGCTCGACCTCAACGGACAGGAGACCGCCCGCGCACTCGAACGCCGTCTGCGCCACTACACGCGCCCCGCGCTATTGTGCGTCGACGAACTGGGCTACCTCGCCTACGACGCCCGTGCCGCGGACCTGATCTTCCAGCTCGTCAGCCGCCGCTACGAACACCGCTCCCTGCTGATCACCACCAACCTGCCTTTCAAGAACTGGGACACCGTCTTTCCCAACGCCTCGTGCGCCGTCGCCCTGATCGACCGGCTGACCCACCACGTCGAGATCCTTCGCATCGAAGGGAGCAGCTTTCGTCGCCGGGAGGCTGAACTCAGCCAGCAGGAGCGCAACCGCCAGCGTCCGGCTCGCGACGAAGACACCGAATGACGCGATCAGCAGGGTCGTCCACAGCCAGTCGACGGAACTTCAGAAATGATCAGTATGACCAGCATCGCGTTATGACAAGTGACCGTCGGCGAGACGGTGGCGGTCGGGGTCCAGCAGGTCGTCTGCTTGTCATAATCAGAGGCTCGCCAGGAAGGCCAACAGCGAGGAGTCGGCCTTGAACCGCTGCGTTCTTTGGCCGAGCGGCTCGAGTTTTCGCAGAGCGTCTTCCTTGAGTTGCAGGTCCGCCTCGACGTATTGATGGGTGGTTTCGAGTCGCTCGTGGCCGAGCCACAGCGCGATGGTCGCCATGTCGACGCCGGCCTGGAGCAGGTGCATCGCGGTAGTGTGGCGGACGACATGCGGCGACACGCGCTTGGCGTCCAGGCTCGGACATCGCTCGCGAGCTCGCCGGCAGGCCTGATCGAGCAGATGGGTGACGCCCTGCCTCGTCAGGCGGTCGCCCCGCGCGTTGCGGAACGCATAGTCGGGCGCGGCTTCGCGCTCTTCGTCGAACCACTGGCGCAGGCAGCGGCTGGTCCTGGTCCACAGGGGAACCGTTCGCTCCTTGCGGCCCTTTCCGAAGAGCTGGACGACCGCGGTGGGGCCGAAGCGTACGTGGGAGCGCCGCACCGCAATGAGTTCGGAGACCCGCGCCCCGGTGTTGTACAGCGTCAGCAGGAGGGCGTGGTCCCGCCGTCCGCCGTGGGTCGAACGGTCACAGCCTGTCAGGATGGCGTCCATTTCCGCACGCGTCAGATAGGCGACCTGTCGTCGCGGCGTGCGTTTACGGGGAATGGCCAGGACGCGAGACGCCAGGTCGACGCACTCAGGCGTACGTAGCGCTGCGAACCGGACGAAGGAGCGGACGGCGCCCAGACGCGCATTGCGCGACGCAATGCTGTTGGCGCGGTCTTCTTCGAGGTGGTCGAGAAACGCCAGGATGACGGGAGCGTCGAGGTCGTCGAGCGTCAGCACCTCGGGCTTGCGCTGCCGGTGCTGCTGCAGAAACGTCAGCAGCCGGCGAAAGGCGTCGCGGTAGGCGTGGATGGTCTGTGGGCTGACGGCCTTCTGCTGCAGGAGATGGTCGGCGAAGAACGCACGAAGCAATGGGCCGAGCGGGGCACGGGCAGTCATGGCGTTCCCTCCCCGGCGACGAACGCCTCGAACCGCGCGGCGGCCGGTTCGAGCACCGGCGGTGTGGCCGTCAGATACCAGTAGGTGTTTTGCGGGCTGACGTGGCCGAGGTAGACGGCGAGCGCGGGGAGCCGATCGCGGACTACGACTCCTTGCCGCGCCCAGGCGGCGAGCCTGCCCACGGCGAAGCTGTGGCGCAGCTTGTGCAGGCTGACACCCGGGGTGCCGGCCGGCTCGCGCAGGCCGAGCTGGCGGGCCAACTGCACGAAGGTCCGGGCGAGGGCGTGGTAGTGGAGTCTGGCGCCGCGTTCGGAGACGAAGAAGGCTCTGCTCAAACCGTCGTAGCCGAGAACCCGGCGTTGGTCGGTGTAGGCCCGCAGCGCGGCGGCGGTCGTGGGATGGAGCGGCACGAGGCGCGACTTCCGGAACTTGGTGTTCTGAATCTCCAGGCATGGCGGAGTCCCGACGAGATCGACGTGATCGATGTCGAGGCGAATCGCCTCGCCGCCGCGGAGGCCACAGCTCGCCAGCAGCCCGATCACGGTAGCGACGGTGTGCGGACGCAGCGCATTGGGCGGTCCGAGAGAGCGAGCGGCGTCCATCAGTGCAACGATCTCGTCGGGCGCGAGGATGCGCGGGGTGGGACGTTTGCACGTGCGAACCAGCCCGGCGCCGGGCACGTCGACGTCGGGCTCGGCGGCGCGGACCATCGTGAGAAACCCGCGCACGATGCTCAACCGCCCCGCGTGCTGGCTTTCGGTGCTCGCCGAGGCCCACTCGACGGCGGCCTGCGCAACCGGGGCGTCGTGGCCGCGCCGTTCGAGATGCTCGACGAAGTCCTGCAGGAGGCGTACTTCCCGTTGCATGGTGAAGCCGATGGCGCGGCGCAACGCGACGTAGGTCTGCAAGTACTGGCGCCAAGCCTCGCCGGTCATCGTGCACCTCCGGGCCATGGCAGGGCGATCGTCGCCAGGGTCTCGCGGTCCAGCTTGGCGTAGATGGTGGTGGTCTCCAGGCGGGCATGGCCAAGCAGGTCCGCGACGGTCTTCATCGGCACGTCGCGGCGGACCATCCGGGACGCAAAGGCGTGTCGGAACAGGTGGGCGCCGGGCCGCGGGACGATGACGCCGGCGCGACGCAGCGCCCGTTCGGCGATGGCCGTGACGGCCGACCCGCCGAGCTGCCGATACGGTGGCAGCGCGGTTACGAAGATCAGGTCCGGCGGACTCGCCGGGGGCCGCGAGCGCAACGTGGCGACCAGGGCCGCCCCGACGTCGGCCGGCAACGGGAGTCGTCGCTCCTTTCCTCCTTTGCCGGCCACACGGACAATCCCGTTGTGCCAGTCGACGTCCTTCACCGTGAGGGCTGCGGCCTCTGCTGCCCGGAGTCCGAGCCGGCTCAGCAGCAGCAGAATGGCGCGGTCACGACGACCGTTGGGGCGCGTCTCGTCCACTGCGGCCAGCACCCGCTGCACCTCGGCATCGGCGAGGGCGCGGGGCAGTCTGGCGTGCTTCCATTCGCGGATGGTCGGCACGGCGCCCTCGATGCCGGCGGGAACCACGCCGTGGGCGGTCAGGAAGCGAAGAAACGCACGGGTGGCCGTGGCCGGGTTGCGGCAGGACGACTGACAAAGCCCGCTTGCCCGGACCTGCACGAACGCCGCGATCGTCGGCACGGTGAGGCGGGACCAGTCGGGCGTCGGCGTCCCCGCGCACTCGGCAAGAAAGGCTACGGCGTAGCGCCGGTACATCCGCCGGGTCCCGACGACCAGGCCATGCGCTTGCACGAGGTGATCGTCGAAGCGTTGCAGCCACTGCTCGGACTCGCATGGCGCGGCGACCGGGACAGGGCGCGCCGCTACCCCTCGGGTCCACAGATGCGCGGCCAGCAGACGGACGCCGTATGCCACATCCGGGAGCACGCCGCTCAGGCGCGTCGAAGACGGTCGCCGTGACAGCCCGGTCACGAACCGAGTGACCAGCGTCTCGTCAACATCCGTCGCCGCAACGCGCTGCTGGTCCAGCCAGACACCGAAGATCGCGGCGGCTCGCACGTACCGGCGCACGGTGCTCGTCGCGTACCCGCGCGTCATGAGTACGTCGACGAAGTCGTCGACCCAGCGACCCAACGGCCCGGACCGGATCTGGTCGCAGATGCGTGGGCGAACGGAGAGAGTTTCAAGCATGGTCTCCTCCTTGGCCCCCTGACACCGGGAACCCGTAGAGACCATGCGTACTATGTCAAGCTCGCGGCGGCGCCGACGCCCGCCACGCCAGGGGCAACGGCGCTCGGCTGACAGTCACTTGTCATAACGCGATGCTGGTCATACCGGCCAGTATGACCAGCTGGTCATACCCGTCACTTCCTCGAGCTCGCCAACAACGAGAAGGACTACCACGACCTCGGCGGCCGGTACCTGGCGAACCGCGACAAGCACCGCGTCACCCAGCACCTCCTCCGGCGTCTGCAGGACCTTGGAGTGGAGGTCGAAGTGAAGACCGCCTGAGTCAGTGATCACCGTGAGTTTCTCTGTAGTTCGCCACCCGGCGGCGCCGGACCCGCGCATGCATGAAACAGGGAGGGATATTGTGTAGGGCGTGATGCTGGCCCAGAGGTCGATTTCTCTATGGTGCCGAGAGCCCGTTCTGTAGTTGGACCCGGAGTCCCGCGAGCACCCCGCATTGCGAGCCCGGTGGATCCGGGGATCGCGACTCTTAGATTTCGTACCGGCGGACTCCACGCCAGCGCCTTGCGATACAGGAGGTAACGGAATGGAAGTCTTGCATCCCCGGTGCGCCGGGTTGGATGTCCACTCGCGGTGCGTGAACGCGTGCGTGCGCATCGCGGCCGGTCGGAAGGCCACGGCCGAGCATCGGGAGTTTGCGACCACGACGGCGGGCCTGCTCGCACTGGCGGCCTGGCTGACCGAGGCCGGCTGCACGCACGTGGCGATGGAGGCGACCGGCGTGTACTGGAAGCCGGTGTGGCACATCCTCGAAGACGAATCGTCGTTGACACTGGTGCTCGCCAACGCGCAGCACATCCGGAACGTTCCGGGCCGCAAGAGCGACCGGAACGACGCGGCCTGGATCGCGGATCTGTTGGCGCACGGGCTGATTCGGGGCAGCTTCGTGCCGCCGGCCCCGATCCAGGAACTGCGCGACCTGACGCGAACCCGCAAGCAACTGGTCCGCGAGGTCGCGCGGCACACGCAACGCCTGCAGAAGACGCTCGAAGACGCGAACGTGAAGCTGACGCGCGTGGTCACCGACATCCTGGGCGCCAGCGGCCGGGCAATCCTGGCGGCGCTCATCGCGAGGGAGACCGATCCCGAGCGGTTGGCTGATTGCACCAACGTCCGCGTGAAGGCCAGCCGCGCGGACATCGTCGCCGCGGTGCACGGCCGGGTGACGGCGCACCATCGCTTCCTGCTGGACCTGCACCTGGGGCAGATCGATGCGTTGCGCGCCGCCGTGCAGAAACTGGAGCAGCAGGCCGACGAGGTGCTGCGCCCTTTTCGCGAGGCCGCCGAGCGGCTGACGACGATGCCCGGGGTCAGTGAGACGGTCGCGCGGGTGATCATCGCCGAGGTCGGCGTGGACATGACGCGGTTTCCCGGTCCGGGCCATCTGGTCTCGTGGGCGGGCCTGTGCCCGCGGCTGGACGAGAGTGCGGGGAAGCGCCGCTCGACCCGGATCCGTCACGCGACTCCCTGGTTGAAGACGGTGCTGGTCCAAGCCGCGTGGGCGGCGACGCGGAAGAATGGGAGCTATCTGCAGGCGCAGTTTCGACGGCTCAAAGGCCGGCGCGGCCCGAAGAAGGCCATCGTGGCGGTCGCCGCTTCCATGCTGACCGCCGCTTACTTCATGCTCCGCGACGAGAAGGACTACCACGACCTCGGCGGCCGGTACCTGGCGAACCGCGACAAACACCGCGTCACCCAGCGCCTCCTCCGGCGTCTGCACGACCTTGGCGTCGAGGTCGAAGTGAAGGTCGCCTGAACCGGAAGGGCGCTCTGAGTTTCTTCTTAGTTCTCCACCCGGCGGGCGCCGGACCCGCGTATTCATGAAACAGGATATCGTGTAGGGGCTTGGCGCTGGCCCAGAGGTCGGTTTCTCTATGGTGCCAAGAGCCCGTTTCTTAGTTTGACCCGGAGTCCCGCGAGCACCCCGTATTGCGAGACCGGATCCTCCGGTGAGCGCGCCGTGTAGATTTCGTACCGGCGGACTCCACGCCAGCGCTTCGCAGTCCAGGAGGGTGACGCATGGAAGTCTTGTATCCTCGGTGCGCCGGGTTGGATGTTCACTCCCGGCGCGTGAATGCGTGCGTGCGCATCGCGACCGGCCGCACGGTCACGACCGAGCATCGGGAGTTCGCGACCACGACGGCGGGCCTGCTCGAACTGGCGGCATGGTTGTCCGAGGTGGGCTGCACGCACGTGGCGATGGAAGCGACCGGCGTGTACTGGAAGCCGGTATGGCACATCCTCGAAGACGAAGAGTCGTTCACGCTGGTGCTCGCCAACGCGCAGCACATCCGAAACGTTCCTGGTCGCAAGAGCGACCGGAACGACGCGGCGTGGATCGCCGACCTGTTGGCGCACGGACTGATTCGAGGCAGCTTCGTGCCGCCGGCCCCGATCCAGGAGCTGCGCGACCTGACGCGGACCCGGAAGCAACTGGTTGGTGAGGTCACGCGGCACACGCAGCGGCTGCAGAAGACGCTGGAAGACGCGAACGTGAAGCTGACGCGCGTGGTCACCGACACTCTGGGCGTCAGCGGCCGGGCGATCCTCGCGGCGCTCATTGCCGGGGAGACCGACCCCGAGCGGCTGGCCGATTGCACCACCGGACGCCTGAAGGCCAGTCGGGCGGACATCGTCGCCGCGGTCCACGGCCGGGTGACGTCGCATCATCGCTTCCTGCTGAAGCTGCACTTGGCGCAGATCGATGCGCTGACCGCGGCCGTGCAGCAAGTCGAGCATCAAGCCGACGAGCTCTTGCGACCTTTTCGCGAGGCCGCCGACCGGCTGACGACGATACCCGGGGTCAGTGACACCGTCGCGCGGGTGCTCGTCGCCGAGATCGGCGTGGACATGTCCCGGTTCCCCAGCGCGGGCCATCTGGTCTCGTGGGCGGGTCTGTGTCCGCGGCTCGACGAGAGCGCCGGGAAGCGCCGTTCGACCCGAATCCGTCACGCGACTCGCTGGCTGAAGACGGCGCTGGTCCAGGCCGCGTGGGCGGCGACCCGCAAGAACGGCAGTTACCTGCAGGCACAGTTTCGCCGCCTCAAGGGTCGGTGCGGCCCGAAGAAGGCCATCGTGGCGGTCGCCGCCTCCATGCTGACCGCCGCCTACTTCATGCTCCGCGACGAGACGGACTACCGCGACCTCGGCGGCCGATACCTGGAGCACCGCGACAAGCACCGCGTCACTCAGCACCTCCTCCGGCGTCTGCAGAACCTCGGAGTGCTCGTGGAAGTGAAGACCGCATGATCCCGTGCCCACCAGGAGTTTCTGTGTAGCTTGATGCCACGACAGCCGGTGGCCAAGCCCCGGGCCGTGCGGCCCCGCCCGGTGGCCAAACGGGTCTGGGCGAGCCTCGAACGCGAGCCCTGGGAGGTGGTGGTCGCCGAGGCGACGCTGGAAGCCGAGCGCCAGGGCCCCGAGCACGTCAAGCGCTGGGTCGTGCTCGTCGACGGCGCCGAGACGCAGCTCGACCTCGTCGAAGCGGGCGCCGCCGCCTACGCGTCGACGTAACGGTGATACTCGACATCATCCACGTGGTCGAATACGTCTGGAAGGCGGCGCATGTGTTCCATCGCGAGGGGAGCCCCGACGCGGCGCATTGGGCCTGGACGCGCGTGCAGAGCATTCTCGAGGGCAAGTCCAGCAAGGTGGCGGCGGCGATGCGGCGTGCGGCGACCGTCGCCGGCTTGTCGAAGGACACCCGCAAGCCGGTCGATGCGTGCGCCGACTACCTGCAGAAGTACGCGCCGTATCTGCACTACGACCGCTACCTCGCGGCGGGCTATCCCATCGCCACCGGGGTCATCGAAGGGGCGTGCCGGTACCTGGTCCGCGACCGGATGGAATTGACCGGCGCCCGCTGGCGCCTGGTCGGCGCCAAGGCGGTCCTGAAGCTGCGGGCGCTACAGGCCAGCGGCGACTTCGACGCGTACTGGGACTTCCACGAAGCCCGCGAATACGAGCGGAATCACACCCAGCGATACGCTGAGGGGACAGCGCAGCCGGTCAGCGAGCCGCCCCCGCCGCCCTCTCCACCACGCCTTCGACGCGTCAAGTAGCCCTTACATGCCGCTCGCACAAGCCCCCTGGGTCGTCGACGAAGAAGAGCCACACCCTTTCGCTACACCGACTACCGCAGCAACGGCGCCGCCCGCCACAAGACCATGACGCTCGGGTGTCCATTTGCTGGCGGGGTGGCGCAACCCGCCAGATCGAGTGTCCACTGCCGCTCGGGGCTCCGGATGTGCGGCGTACTCCCGCCCGTTGACGACCCGGCGCGGCCACGAGACCTGCTGCTGCTGGAAGTATCGCACCACCGCGCCAGCCGACCCGGTGCGGCGAAAGGTGTCTAACACGAGGCGGACCGGATCCTGCCCGAGCATGGGCCGGGACCGATCGCTCGCAATGCACGCGTGCGCTTGAGCCGCATTCATGCCAACCGCCAACCCGAAGTGCCACGTCCTACTCTCCAAGGTCATCCTGACAAGCCACAAGTTCAACAGAATCGTTCGACACGGTCACCCTGTGTCTGCCAACGCCGCCCCGATCTTCTCCATATCGAAACACCCTCGCGTAGTAGGTACCGCTGTCGACTTCGAGGTCTACAACGTCCGGCAATGTTCCCGCCTCTGTCGAACTTCCCAAAATCGAGCCTCCCAAATCAAATATTTGCAAATCAAGGTCGTTCTCCCGCGGCTGGAGACAAACACGCACTCTACCCGGTCCGTCGGTGGCAAACGACAACCAGTTCTCTTCTTGACGGCCATCAAAGTCACTCTGCAGGTACCCGTTGCCGCTATCTGTCAACGGCGTAACGTCGACAGCAGCACTTGACACGGTGAGCCGGTAGCTGGATGCCTCGCCGAAGGAACTAAGCGTAATCTGATATCTGCCAGGGGCAAGCCTTTCTGCAATTCTCTCGCTGTTCGCCGCCGCATTCAGCGATGCGAACTGAAAAGCCTCGTTGTCCCGACCCGCGAGCTCGATATCCACATCACTATTAAGATTCTCTAGTCTGACGACTATATCAGCCCATTCTTCCAGATTCAGATTCACAAACCGTTCTTCCTCCGCTCCTAGCTCGCCGGTGATTCCTATCTCGTCACTTGGCCAGAGGGCCGATGTATCGTCTCCCGGCTCTGTCACGATCGGCACCGTGCGCTGGTATGCGA
The DNA here is from genome assembly GCA_965222905.1 of Vicinamibacterales bacterium. GTDB lineage: Bacteria > Acidobacteriota > Vicinamibacteria > Vicinamibacterales > UBA8438 > WTFV01. Next base: position 4,846,157 of record OZ244976.1, read on the forward strand.
ATTTGAAGGACCGCTCATCGTCGCTACGGGCGGTTGTGGACAATGGAATTGGAACAAGCAAGTACCTGCCTTCTGGAAGGTCTACGGCATCTTCATCGGCAGAAACCACATATCTACGCAGTTGTGAATCCTCAGATTCGATCACGATAAGGTGATCCTGCGGGCTTCCTTCCCAGCTAATTCTGGCGGTCGACTGACAGCTCAACTTCGTCCCCGGTACGCTTAGGTCAAGATCTTCGCCTTCGCAGTCAATAGGCGCGGCTCTCACTGTCAAGTTTCTCACGTCTCGGACTCGAGCCTCCACACCATCAATGTCGACCTCCGTTGAGATCAGCGCGATGGACCACTCATTCTGGGAGCCGGCTACAGATTCACCCGAGAGAAGGCGTCTACTTGACCCGCTCCCGCCGGTCGCCACGTTCGAGTATGTACCGATGTAGTGCTCATAAACGGAGTTGTCGCTAGCCCTTGTTGTCAAACTGGCCAATCGAGAACTAGCTCGCTCGTTCTCAACGACGCCATGCGAAACGACCCTCAGGATGGCATTCCGGACCTCACTGTCTCCGGCGAAGCGAAGCGCTCCTTCCGCTTCATGCGGATCACGCGCTTCCTCCTGACACCGCAAGACATTTCGCACGAGGAACTCGACCAACTCGTGAGCAACGTCCGTACCACTAGGGGCTTGACGATATCCAAGAAATCTATCATCACGCCTAAAGGAAGCCAACTGCGATTCGCATGCGGGAATTTCGGTCGAGTACTCAGCAAACACAGATGGTCGGATCTCCCTGTTCTCCATCGCCTCCTGGACTTGGCTGAGTGCTTCTGGCTGGCCGTGCATTTCGGTTTCGACATAGAGAAAAGGGTCGACGGCCAGCAACTCGAAGCCTTCGTCGAACGAGTGTCCGGCAGCTAGCAACGGGAGCGAGCCAAGTGTGGGATCCGCACCAGAACGGAGCAATGCTTCAACGGCGGTGGCGGCCCTTCCGAGTACGGCGTGGCCGAGCAACGGCACTCCTTCCGAATTTAGAAGCTGATTGACGGTTTCGCTAGTAGACGCGGAGACTGAAATATCCGATACAAGGCGCGGGGCAGTATCTGCTCCTGCGTCGCTATCCCGGTACCGTATTGGAGTGTCGAGTCCGAGGTCAGATTGTGGAGGTAACCCGGTCTCGGTGGAGTCACTCTCCGAGGCAAAGAGCAAGAGAAGTGAATTGAATACCGCCGGGTCGTTGTTGAGGAAGACGTCTACAGATCTGCGGTCCCGAACTGTCTCGGCGCGCTCCCCGAGGAGTTCAAACGCCAGCGACTTCTTGAAGCCCGCCTGATGGAACAACCCTACCCCTGTTACGTTACCGATTTCCAATGCCGTCTTGTAGTACAGACGGCGTAAGAACATGCCTTGCTTCGCAAGCACTTGCTGAGCCATCAATTGGGAGGTCGGTGGCGTCCAAGTCAGCAAGAGGATGAAGAGAATGACTCCCGCGGTAACGAGGAGATGACGAATCAAGGGCATAATATCGAAATAGCGTTCTAATGGCTCGTAGGGTGCCCTTGTGAGGGTGATGCAAGACACCACCAAAAGGGTGGCGAGCAAGGGCTTGACCCACGGAGGAAAGACGAGAATCCAGGGCTCCACGATCACGAAAGTGGTAAACAAGGCGGCGATGGTGCCGATGACGGCCAAGATGTCCGCGCCAGTAATTTTGCGGAGACGGTACGTAGCCGAGGTGGTCCCCGGGTCTTCGTGTTCAGCGCCTAAGGGGTTAGTGGTCATCGGGCTCCTCGTAGCTTAGGCCAATTGTATGATATTGTAAGGGTCGTCCACTGTCGCGTGTGTCCGGCAATTCCACGGAACCGGCGATCGTTCGGGCACTGGTTGAGGGTCGCCGTATCGGAACCACGGAAGCCGCAGAGTAAAGACGTTGCTGCGAGACATGGTAGTTGTGGCACCACTTGGCCGGCCTCCTTGAGTTACGGAAGGCGGCATCATCGGACACCCCCGGTACTGACGGTACTGACACCGAACAGGCGTACGCGGCCCGCATTGTACAGCCGGCGACAATCGGCGGCGTCGTGGCCGCGGTCTCTAGCAAGCGGGAGGGGGGCCATGCCGGCGCCGTCAAAACGAGGGTCGTCGCATTCGCCATCCCGCGCCCAGCTGCTCGCATCATCGCCGAAGTCAATATAGCCGGAGTTAGGGTCGATACCGAACAGAGAAATGCGACCTGCATCGTATAGCCGGCGACAATCGCCGGCGTCGCGGCCACGGTTGCCGAAGGTCAATCCGAAGGCCATGCCGTCGCCGTAAAAGCGGAGGTCGTCACACTCACCATCCCGCGCCCAGTCACTCGTATCGTCACCGAAATCGATTGACTGTCGCGGCGTTGGCACCCGCGCATCGGCCGCTTCGGCCGCCGGCCGGCCTCGGGGGCCATCCACCGCAGGCCGTCGAGCTAGCTGCTTTCGCAACGCCGTCAGCCTGTTCTGCGCGAGCAGGCGGAAAACTCCAGCGGGGAACTGTTGCAGATACGCTTCGAAATCCGCCGGGTTCGTGCTGTTCATGATCGACTGCCAGAACAGATTCTCCTGCTCTGCTGTAACCGAAGACGACGACGGAGACGCACCGGTGGCGGCTTGGGCCAGTGGAGACGCGGCGGGGTCGGGGGACTGTAGGGCCTCGGCGGCCTCATTGTTCAGGTACCCGGTTGCCCGGGCGGCACTCGCCGACTGCCAGTTGCGAATCGCCGCCCGCGTCCGCGGGCCGAACTGACCATCCGTTGTTCCAGGATCGAAGCCCGCCGACTTGAGGCCCTCCTGGATGCGCTGCCGCGCCGCCCTGTCGAGCCGCAGCCGGTCTTCGACCACTGGACCGTTGCAACCCCACGCCCGCACCAGGCATTCGGATCCGCCGCGCGAACGGCACTCGGCCAGCGCGCGCTGGCCGGCGCCGTCCGCCGAGGCATACGATTCGGCCCATCCGTACGCCGTGCTCGCGTCACCATGATCGGCCGCATACGCCCCGCACCGCGCGAACGTTAACACCACTGCACAGCCCGAGCCGCATTCACGCAGCGCCGCGGCCCGCACCGCGGCGGTCGTCTCGTAGTCCACCGCCCAGCCCCACCGGTCGCCCTGACGCTCGTCGACGGCGAGCGCCCCTACCAAGGACTGAGCGGACGACGAAGACGCGAGAACGACCAGTGCCAGAACTGGTACGCCGAGCGGCCGGCTGATTCTCATTGCGGGCTCCCTTGCCCGCATCCTACCCCGTTAATGCGCGACTCACCAACCCGCTTCGACCGTGCGTTCGCCTACGCCCATCAGCTCGGCGACAACAGGAGGAAATCTCGCCGTTGGGCGCACCGGAGCCTCGATGCATGGCAGCGACACCCGCCGCCGTCGGTTCCACCTCAGATCGCGAGTAGCCCGCGGCCGCGAGAACGAGCAATCCACGCGTGGAGTTGCCCCAGCTATGCGGCACTACTCCACGAAGGCAAAAGGTAACTTCCAGTTCGACCGTGTGATCACCGGCTGGCGAAACCGGCCGGTACTTGATTGGCGTCTCAAGAGGCAATGTGTTTATGGCTCATCCGCCGGTGCGGGTTGGCGGGCAGGCGGAGCCACTCGCGCGCTTGGTCACCAGCGACATCGAAGGGACCACCTTTCGTGTCGCCCTTGAAGGCGAGGCCAGCGTTCGGAGGCAGCTCCTGGAGACGGGTGAGATCGGTGCCGCCGCTGTCCCGCCGCGCCGTCAGATCGGCGTAGATGTCGTCGACGTGGTGTCCATCGAGCCGCGCGTCCAACACGAACTGGTCGTCAGCGCGCGAAAAGCAGACCAGCGACACTCGCACCGCCGCGCCCTCGTTGACCCACGGCTCATCGCTCCACGCCTCGAAGAGACGCCGTGTCTCGGTCGCCGCCTGAAGCGCCCGCCGGCTCGCGCCGCCCCGAATGGAATTGGTTGCGACGAGTCCCGCCGTGTTGCGGCACCCGAGCCAATCTGCGTACCAGCCTTCGCGAACCAGTAGCAGACGAGATCCGCACCGCCGGGAACACGACCGGTGTAGGCTCGTCGGAGTCGAGCCACGTAGTCTCCGCCGAGCTTCCAGATCTGAAGTCCAGAGCCGAGAAAGGGCGGGTTTCCGATGACGACATCCGCCTCTGGCCATTCCGGTTCGGTGCCGTCCGGTGTCAGGATCGCGTCGCGGCATTCGATGGTGTCGAGTGGCTTCAGGATCGGGTCGCGCGCCTCCGAGAAGCCGTTGCGCCGCATCCACTGGATCTCGCCGATCCAGACCGAGACGCGGGCCAACTCGGCGGCATACGGGTTGATCTCGATTCCCTTGACGTTGGCCGGACCGACCTCCGGGAACGCCCGCTGGAAGCCGAGCGCCTCGGCCTCAAACTGCACGCCGTGCTCCAGGTCCTTGAGCGCTTGCAACGCGAAGTAGAGGAAGTTGCCTGAACCGCACGCCGGATCGAGCACCGTGAACGTTCTCAGCCGGTTGAGAAACGTCCAATAACGCCGCTCAGCCTCGTTTCGCCGCTTCGTGCGGGTGGCCGACGACTTCCCGGCTTCCGCACGTTCCAGCTCGGCGGCGATCTTGCCCTTCTCCGCGGCCCACTCGGCGACCCACGGGCGGATCACCACCGGCTCTACGATCAGCATGATCTTGTCGCGGTCGGTGTAGTGCGCGCCAAGCTGGGCGCGTTTGTCGGGGTCGAGTCCCCGCTCGAACAGCGTCCCGAGGATAGACGGGTCGATCTCCGACCAGTCGAGGCGCGACGCGGCCAGCACGGCGTCGATATCGGATTTCTCCAGCGGCAGCGCCATGTCGTCGTCGAACAGTCCGCCGTTGAACCAGTCGACCGTCTCGAAGCCGACCAGCCCGCCCTTGGCCATCCCCTGGAAGAGCGCTCCCGCGAGGTCGGTGAAGCGATCCCGGACTCGCCGCGCCTGCTCAAGCATGCGCGTGAACATGTGGTCGGGCAGCAGGCCCACGTCGTCGGCGAACATGCAGAAGACGAGCCGGTTGACGAAGTGCGCCACCGCGTGCGGGTCGTGGCCCCGCTCACGTAGCGACTGCGCCAGCGTCGCGAACGACTGTGCCGCCTGCTCGGTGAGCGACTGCCGGGTTTCGCCCGGCCGCAGCCGCTCAGGGTCCGAGAACGCCCACTTGAGCCTGTCGCGTGTTGCCGCGTCCGTCAGGTCGTCCAGGTCGAAATCGTAGGTCTTGCTGACGCTGTTCGTCCAGTTGGTGCGGATGCGGAACCGCAGCATGTCGGAGACGATCAGCAGCGGCGGGTTCTCCAGCGCCAGCGCGTAGAGCCGGAGTTGTCGGAACGCAGCGTCGAGGTCGGCCCGCTTGCCCTTGTACTCCCAAGCGAAGTGGTGACGCTTCCAGACATCGGCCCAACCGTCGCCGCCGGTGTCCTTACGAGCGCCGCGCTCGAAGCAGTACTCCTCGCCGGTCGGGTCGGCCTCGGCCGGCGTCGGCTCGCCGAGCAGCCGGCACAGGTCGATGAAGTGCTCCTGCGAGGCCGACCGCTCCTTGAGCGCCGAGGCGCGCCACTTGGCGACAAACTCGTACGGTGTCATGGGCGCAATCAGAGTAGCCGATGATGGCCGCCCCAGCCACGTTCAGTCGATCCGCACGCCGGCAACGGCAGGCGGGGGCGGCCGGCGCGACGCCATTGACGGCTATCTATATTTGGCGCCCGTGATGCCGCGTCGGCGCGGGCGCGTCGGTCGGCGTGCTGCCGGCGCGGGCCGGCGGCGTCTCCGGGTTGTCGGGAAACACGCCGTCGGGCACGCCGATGCCGGACCCGGTGCGCGAAGCCTCGGTGCGCGAAGGCGGTTTCGGCGGCGGCCGGCGCTGCCGTGATGCCGGCGGCGACGCAGGTGGTCGCGCCGGCGCCGTCTCGACGACACGAGCCGGGGATGGCTGATCGGCGCGCGGCCTCGCGTGATCGCGCCGGTTGTCGAGCTGCCGTTCCTGGGCCAACCGGCGGTCCGCCTCGACCACCGCGTGCTCCAGCGACGAGGAGTATGGCGCACGGTACGCGCGGCCGGGACGTTCTACCGCGTCGACTGCACGTTCGTAACGGCGTAAGGCGCTTGTCGGCGCGGTCATAGGTCGCGTAGGCGGCTTCCGAAGCCTCGAACGCGGCTCTGACCTTTCTCCTTTTCTCGTCTAAGGCCGGGCTCGATGACCAGTCTGACGAGCCCGCCGTCTTCAAAGGACCAGGCGGCGTACGCCTGCTTGTACCGGAGCTTGGTATCGTGCACGGTCTTGGTGAGGCGCTCGCGGGTCTGCTCGGTCCTGCTGCGCCGCGCGTCGGCGAGCTCGGCGTCGAGCCGGCGGCGGTCCGCCTCGCGGTCGATGTCGCGCCGAGGCCACCGGACCAGCTTGCGGATGGCGGCGGTGCCGCGCAGCCAGACGGCAACGGCGGCGCGGCCCAGGCGGCGCGCCAGGGACGCGCGCTCGGCGCGGTGGCTGCGTCGCAGCTCGATGCGCTCGCGAGCACCGTCCGCACGCAGAGTTCGGACCGACGCACTGCCCGGCCGGGATGGGACTACAGCGCCGGTCGACCGCGCCTGCGCCCGCGCCGCCCGGTAGCTTCGCCACTCGCGTCGCCGGCGCACCACCCGTTCCTCTTCCGTGGTCCGTTGGCGCCGCGTCTGCTCCGCCTGGCGTTCGACCAGGCGCTTCCACTGCGTACGGTCCTCCGGCGTGGAACCGGCGGGTGAGGGGGGTCTCTTCCGGGCCGGCTTCGCCGGCGGCCGCGGGTGCAGCCGCGCGGCGGTCGAGTGGGCCTGCTCGCGCGGCAGCCCGCCCTTGCGGCAGCGGCGCTCGAGGTCCCGGCGGGCCGCCTGCGCCCTGCGCCGTTCGACGCGCGTCGGCACGACGATCCCGCCGTGGTCGCGCTCGTACTGCTCCGCCCACCGGCTAAGACGCTTCGTGGCGCGCGAGTCGAGGTTGACGGCCCGGCCCGTCTCGGGGTCGACGCGGCTGACGGCGATGTGGACGTGCGGGCAGGCCGTGTCGATGTGGGCGGCGCAGACCGCGTAGTGGCGGTCGTCGAGGCGGAGGCTCTTCAGGGCGCCGCCGACGGCCGACAGCATGTCCTGCTTTGGCAGGGCCTCGGTCCCCTCCGGCCAGCTCAACACGATGTGCGTGTACGGTTTCTTCAGCTTGCGCCCTCGGGCGCTGATCCCGGCCATCGCCTTCAGCGCCGGGGCGTCGGCGGTCAGCCCCTGCATCGCGCGGACCATCAGGTCGGTGTCTTCGGTCGGGATGCCGAGGCAGGCGGACCACGCTACCCGTTCCGAGGTCGTGGGCCGGCGATTGTCGGCCGACGTCTGGTCGTGGGTGATGTAGGCGACCATCCCGGCGATCCCGCGGCCGGACCCGATGATGCGACCGATCACGACCACCTCCCGAGCTCGTGCCCGACCGCGTCGGCCGTCCGGCGCAGCGCGTCGAGCGTCCCCGGGTCGGGGCGCCCGCGCAAGGCGTGCACCGCGCGGACCGCGTCGTTGAGCAGGCGGCCGACGCGGCGCAGCTCCACGCGGCGGGCGACCGCCTCGGCGCTCGCGGTCGGTTCCGGCACGAGGACGGTGTCCGGCACCTGGGCGAGCTCCCGTTGCGTCATCACGTTCCCGTGCGCCTCGAGCATCTCGACTACGTCGTGCCGGAGCCGGGTCAGGGCGGAGATCTTGCTCCAGCGCTGGCGCGACCGCGCGACCGCGTGGCTGACCGCCACGGGAGTGACGCCGAGCGTCCGCGCCACGTCGCTCGGGCTCGGCCACGTACTGACCGGTCCGTCGTCGCGCAATCCCAGCAGGGCCGCCACCAGATCGGTGTCGCGCCTCGACTGCTCGGTTCGGCCAGCGGGCAAAAGCTGACGACGCAGCTCGTCCACGCTCGCGTGCGCCGCCTCGTCGGGAAGGTCCGCGTGGTCTCCGGTGGGTGCGGTCTTCGGCGTCCTGGCGGCCTCGGGGAATCGCTCGGCCAACCGCCGGGCCAAGTGCGTCAACTCTCTTCGCGTCCGACTGCCGACACCGCGCATCCGGTTCACCTGAATCAACGGGAACCGCAGCAGGTCGGCTACGGTGCGGACGTCGATTCGTTCGACCGCACTCAGGCCACGCGCGCTGAGGTCCAGCGCACTGAGCAGGGTCTCGAGACGCGCCTCCTCGATCGCGATGAAATGCGGTGTCGGGTCTGCGTGGTCCGTGTCGGTCTCCGGCCGCATCGCCGCGAGGAAGAGCTGGCGCTAGGCGCGGAGCATCTCCTCGGCGTTGTCGAAACGCGCGCGGTAGTCGCGCCGCAACGCCTTCTTGAAGAACGCTGTCATCTCCTCGCGAACCGCCGGCTCGAACACATCGGCGTCGATCGTCGCTTCGCAGACGAAGACGGCGGGCTCGCTCTGCCCGTCGCCCCACCGCGGCAGCGATCCCGCCGCCATCTGGTACAGCGTCACGGCTGCCGCGAACCGTTCCGCGCAGGTGTCCCAGCGCGGCGGCTTGCGCGTCTGCAGGAACGGGTCGAGGTAATGGTGCGTGCCAGCCAGGATGTTCTCGGCAGGCGTGCGCGCGAGCGAGAAGTCGAACAGGACGAGATGGAGCTGGTGGCCGATCTTCGCCGTGCCCAGGTTTTCCGGCTTGATGTCGCGATGCGGAATGCCCTTCTGCTCGAGCCAGTCGATCGTCGTGAGGAGGTCCTCACCGAACCGCTCGAGCAACTCCAGATGGAGGCGGCCCTCCTCGCCGCAGGCGGTCGTCGAGCGTGGCGTCGCCCGCCCGGGCCATGAGCAGACCCACACGGTCGTTGCCCGTGCGGTCCTTGAACGTCAGGACCTTATGGAACTCCACGACATACTGATGGCGCAGGGCGCCGAGCACGTCCGCCTCCGCGCGTAGGCGACCGTTGTGCTCCGGAGACAGTGCAACCTTGAGCACATGTTCCTGACCGTCGCGCTCGACGAGCAACGCGAGCGCCGTCGCCCCCTTGCCGAGCCGTCCTTGCATTACGAGGCCGTGATCGAGCTCGTCGCCCGGGCGTGCATCGAGAGGGTCGGGCCGGGAACGTTCTCCGGCCGGGTGAGCTCGTCTTGGAGCCGTTCGAGCTCTTCCAGAAACTCGCGGACCGATTCGAGGCGCGTCGTCACCTCGGGATGGGTCGCGTACTGCACGAGAAGCTGCAGACGGTCCCCGGCGCCGTCGAGCACGGACGAGATCCGGAGACCCTGTTCATCCCGCAACCGTTCGGTCAGCTCGAAGAGGCTCGACGCCGGCGGGCGACCCGAGAAGAGGTGGTACGCGATGGCGCCTAGCGAGAAGACGTCGAGCTGTTCCCCCGCCGGGCCGCGCTCGGTCACCGCCTCGGGCGCCATGTAGACCCAGGCCGTCTCTTCCACGAACGGGTCCAGACGGCTCGCTCCCGAGGTGGCCGGTCCAGTCGTGCCGGTGTCGAGCGCCTCCCGCGCGCCGGTCTGCCAGTTGAAGATCCCGGGCCGCTCGTCGCGCCCGGCGCCGGTGTCGCGGAGATGCACCCGGTCGCGCAAGTCCTGCGCGAGACGGCAGTCGACATCCTCGTACGACAGAAAGACGTGCGCCTCCAGGAAAGGGCTGGACGGCTTCCTCTGCAGCGCCGGCTGTCGGCGTAGGAGCGAGATCAGCTTCTTCGCCTTGCGGTTCGCCAGCAGCAGCGGGTTGTCCACCGTGTGAACACGACCACCGCCGCGCCACGTCCATGTCCCCTGGTCGCCCTCCACGATTCCGGGCCGGCTCTTGATCTCGACGAGGTAGAAGCCCTTCGGCGTCAGGACGAGCAGGTCCACCTCGTTGATCGACCCGTCGTCGGCAATGAACTCGAAGTTCGCCCACGCGCGGTAGGGGTCGTGATCGTGCAACCGGTCGCGCACGAACGTGAGCGCGTCCCGCTCCCACGGGAAACTCCGAGTCCGTGATCGCCTGCCAGCGGGGCGAGGTGGCATCCATGGTGCAACCCGCCGGACGCCGAGTCGGTCCCGTGGCATCCCGTGTGCTGAATTCTAGGGGATTCGCGAGGCGGGCTCGTCCGAATGCGCGGCGCGACGGTGTCATCGACCGGGAGCGGGTCGCCGAACTCGGGCGACACGACCGCCGTTGCTGATCGACCGTGGATGACCGCGGCGTCGGGATTCTACGAGACCACCCGGGCCAGTTTGCGGACAGGTCCAGGGATCTTCACCCGTGACGCGTCCCGTCAGGTCGGCCAGCAGTCTCTCATGATGCAGGTGCGGCCGGCAGGTCAGTGTGCTCGCGCGCGCGATGTCGGATACGCGCGCCGCAGAGCGCCTCAACCAGTTGGCGCAGCGCGTCGGCGTGCTCTTGCGAGCCAGTTTCGAGGCGTAGCGCGGTGGGAGTCAACCATACCCGGCCGATTACGGTCTTGCCGGCGCCTGGTTGGGTTTCGTCATTGGTTGCGACCACGTATGCGATCGCGTCTTCGTCGGCTCTCTCCCGCTTCGCGCCCTCGATGTGGGCGAGCCGGGCATCGATTTTGGGCATGGCTCCGAGCGTGACCTCGAAGTGGTCCAAGGTGGTCACCAAGTGGTCCCCGTCCCGGTCGCGCAGAGGGGGAAGCGTGGCGGCCAGGCTTCGGGTTGCGTCATGCTCGGCTTCGTCGGCCGGCAGATGACACTTCTTGTATTTGCGGCCGCTGCCGCAGGGACAGGGTCGATTGCGTCCCACACGCGGTTGGAACGGTTCTGCCGGCGGTGTGGGGCTGAGACAGGCGTCGCGCTCCTGTTCCGCGGGTTCGTGCAGTTGGAAGTCGGCGATCGCTTCGTAGGGCACGGTGAACCGCACCTCGCGGTCGTCGTCGTCGAAGTACGACTCGCAGACTGGAGTAAAGGAGTCGGCCTGGAAGATGCCGGCGTGCTTGGGGAGGAACGCGCTCAGCGCGAGAGCGCAGGCGGTGGCGGTCTCGACGTCACGGTCGCCGAGCGGTCGTGGAATGCCGTTCGCGTTTCGGTGAGCGACCAGGGGGTAGGCGTCCGGGCTCTCGACCGGCAATGCGTTGCGCATCGCATCGCGGTACATCGACGGCGGCAATTCGGTGGCGTGCTGTAAGGTGATCGAGAGCACATCGGTGCCCATCGCAATCGCACCATGTTCGCGCTGGCCGGCGTTCGCGGCTGCGAGGAATCGTTCGAAGCCATCGAGCGAGGGGAAGATGAGTACGCCTCGACTCTCGCCGAGCTGTCCGATGATCGACAGACAGGCACCGTCGATGCCGAGCGTCGGGATGTCCATGCGCAGCACCTGGTGGGCTTTGACGACGGTCCAGGGCTTGACGGCGAAGAGGTAGCGGCTGGCGGTGAACAGTTTCTCGACGATGGCGGTCGAGAAGCGCCCCTGGGCGAGGTCGCTGTGTTCGTGGTGGCCGCCGGTTGGCATCGAAACCGATCATATGTCCTGGAAGAGCAGGCGGGCGATCGCCAAGGGCGCCGCGCTCGTCGCCATCGGCATTGTGATCGCGCGTTCCCACACCGAGTGGCCGATCGACGAGAGCTCGATCGGGCTGGGCATCGCCGCGGCCGGCGCCGCGGTGGCCATCGACCCGTTGACTCGGTGCCGGGTCGAGATCCAGCCGACCGTCAGGGTCACCCAGGACCACGCGAGCTGCAGATCCTGACACTCGGCTGGTAGGCGATTGACGCCCACGACCAGCGCAAACTACGGTCACCGGGGGCGATGAAACGACCGACGACATCGACCCGGCTACTCTGGCGCAGTTCGAGAACGGGCGAAAACGGACGCTCGAACAGCACCTCGACCTGTCCTTCATCCGGACGTACAGACCCGTGCTCGACGACGGACCCGGCCGCGCGTTCCACACGATGGCCGACTACCGCAAGTGGGGCGACGAGAACCTGCCCCGGTGGCTGGGTTTCCCGGAGGCTGGAAGACCGGGATCCGTGAGACCCGGGGGCGAAGCTCCGCGACTTGATGGGCTGTCTCACGCGAACGAGCAGCCGCCCGGTCTGGGCTGCGACGAGGATGCCGGTGGCGTTGTCGTCGCCATCTCCGTCCCGACAGCACCGGCGTACTGGCGGGCGCCCGAGGCCGCCCCTGTTCAACGACCGCTGAATCCCCCACGGATTCGACTGCGGCGGCTCGCACCCGTGGGATTCGGCCTATCATGGATGGGCTACATGATCACCACCGGTCCGGCGCGGCATTCGGGGAGCGGCAAGCGCAGATCCTCAAGATCCGAGCCGGTGGTCGGCATGGGACCAGAGGCGGGGCTGCGGGGCTCTTTGGCTCAGAGGCTGGCAGAGCGTTCCCGACGTTGTGGGGTACGCCGTGGGATGCTGTGTCATGGCATGCACGTGAACGTATTTATATTCAGGCACTTACAGAGGCAGTCGCGCTGATGCTGCCGGAATGAGGTCGCGAGGGAGTTGGGCCTCCGCCACAGGAGGACGAGGACCGTCGTCTACGCAGACGAACGCCGCGAGGAGCGGCCGGTCGGACTGGTCACGATCCGAGATTGGGAACCTGGCCACCGAAACCGAGTGCATCATCGGAGCGCCGGGAAGCGAGGTGCTGATCGGCCAAATCGTCGAGGCGCTCGACCTGATCGCTGATTGCAGGAACCGGACGCTCACGCCGCGCCATCCGGAGGGGCCAGTCCTGGCCCTGCGCTAATCCGTCGAACCACCACCACCCAGGGAAGTGGCCAACAGGCAACCCCGCCGACAGGAGGATGGTCCGCATGCGCGTCATCGGCCGCGGCATGAACGTCGAGCTCAGCGCCGAGGGCAGGACGCCGCGCACACCCCACGCCAACGCGTTGCGGGGAGTCCGAGTCGACGAGCCCGACTCGGAACGGCGCGCGGAGAACGAGGACCCAGGCAGAACAGGGACAGCGGGCCGCGAGGCCCGCCGAGAGACGACACGAAGACGCGCACTCGGCGCGGAATCAGAGACGACGCGCGGTCGACCAGAGGGCCGAACACACCACCGAGCCGGCCGCACGGCCGCGCGCCAACCTAACGCCCCGAGGCGGGCATGCCGCCTGGGGCGTTCGCAAACGGGAGAACCAAGGGCGGCGTCCGACCGGGCGTGGCCGTCACTGACGACAGCGTCCTGCCGGCCGGACCTCCGGAGACGGCGGCTGGTTCGTGTCGCACGCCTTCAGACTGGCGGGACTTCGCCGGTCGGTTCCGCACCTGTCCGGCGGTGGTGACGGCTGGCCTCGGGTCGAGTGCGCGGGCTGTCCACTTGAGTTGGTCGACCTTCGCGGCGTGGGTGTGGCGAGGCCGATTCACCGTCGAATTGGTGGTGACACAGTGGTGACACGGGTTAGATCGGTTTGAACCCTGGATCTCCGTAAGTTATTGATTCTATTGGAGCCGGCGAGCGGACTCGAACCGCTGACCTGCTGATTACGAATCACATCGTGGACCGTCCAGCCACGTCCAGAGGTGTCCAGATCGTCGCTTTCCTAGGGGAATTCACGAATTCCGGATCCAGCCACGTCCAGAAATCGCGTCCGCGTCCGCTCCGTAGGGTGTCAAATCTCGGACGCCGCCGAGCGTGATTCCCCCCTCGTACATCGGGCTCGAATGGCAGTTCCGGAACGGTGGCTCGGCACGCGCATCGTTTCGTCGTGCTCGATCTGCGACGGTTGAATCCCATTTTTGTAGTAACATGAATTGTGCCGATCGAATACGACGCGGCAAAGCGCACGGCCACCCTCGAGGCTCGGGGACTCGACATGGCCCGGGCCGACGAAGTTGTTCGCGGGCGCAACACTGACCGTCGAAGACGACCGGGAGGACTACGGAGAGGACCGCTTCATCGCGATCGGGTTCCTCGACGCCACGATGGTGGTCCTCGTCTGGACGCCGCGCGACGGGGCGCACCGGATCATCGGCATGAGGAAAGCCAATGAACGGGAACGAACGCTCTACGGCCCCTGGTTCTGAACAGGAGGTCGCTCCGGACCTTTCCACCGATGGCTGGCCGGAGAAGTTCGCTCGGGCGATCGTTCGCCGGCGCCGGCCACCGAGCGCCAATCCGAAGGTGTCAACCACCATTCGCCTGTCGCGGGACGTGTGATCAACGACAATTATTTCTGCCGGTTGCCGAGGACGCGATCGCCGGTTCGTGGACCCACCCAGAGTCGTGTGAGACTGCCCGTTTTCCTCGTGGAGGACGGGTTGGTCACGGATGCGCAGGTTCGACGATTGCGAGAGAAACGGATGTCGGGGAAGACGTTGGCGGCGGCCGCGGCGGCCGCGGGAATGAGCGAGCGGACAGCGCGACAGTGGCAGAGCGGCGCGTTGCCGTCGACGGCGAAGGGGCCGCGGACGTGGCGGACGCGGGAAGACCCGTTCGCCGAGGTGTGGGAGTCGGAGGTGGTGCCGCAGCTGGCGGCCGACACCGACGGCCGGCTGCAGGTGCTGACGCTGTTCAAGGCGCTGTGCCGGCGGCATCCGGGTCGCTTTCAGGAGGGACAGCTACGGACGCTGCAGCGGCGGGTCCGCGACTGGCGGGTGCAGTACGGTGCGGACCGCGAGGTGTACTTCGAGCAGGTGGCGGTCCCGGGCCGGGAAGCGGCGTTTGACTTCACCGACGCGAGCGACCTGCGGGTGACGATCCGGGGCGTGCCGTTCGCGCACCTGCTGTTCGAGTGGGTGCTGAGCTACAGCAAGTGGACGTATGTGGGACTGGCGCTGAGCGAGACGTTCGAGGCGCTGGTGGCGGGCCTGCAGGGGGCGCTGTGGATGCTGGGCGCGGTGCCGGCAGTGCTCCGTCACGACAACCTGTCGGCGGCGACGCACGAGCTGAAACGCAGCGGTGGGCGTCAGTTGACGGCGCGGTTCCGGCAAGTGCTGGACCACTACGGGCTGGACTCGTCGCGGATCCAGCCGGGGAAACCGCACGAGAACGGGGTGGCCGAGCAGGCGCACTTCCGCACGAAGACGGCCATCGAGCAGGCGTTGCTGTTGCGGGGCGAAAGAGACTTCGCGGACGAGTCGGCGTATCTGGGCTTCGTGCGTGCGGTCGTCGACGAGGAGCGGAACAGGCCGGCGGCGGCTCGGCTGGCCGAGGAGCGTCTGTCTCTGCGGCCGTTGCCGGCGGCGCGGATCCCGGAGTACACGACGTTCCAGTGCCGGGTGCGCAAGTGGAGCACGATTCGCATCGGCAGCCGGATCTACTCGGTGCCGTCGCGCCTGATCGGTCACACGGTCGAAGCGCGCCAGCATCCGTCGACGGTCGAGGTCCTCTACGGCGGCCGGGTGCTGTGCACGATGCCACGGCTGCGGGGCTCGGCGGACCACCGGATCGAGTATCGCCACATCATCGGGAGTCTGGTCCGCAAGCCGGGCGCCTTTGCCCGGTATCGCTTCCGGGAAGAGCTGTTTCCGTCGCTGACTTTCCGGTCGGCGTATGACGCGCTCGGGCGGACGCACGGCGAGCGGGCCGACGTCGAGTATGTGCGGCTGCTGCACTTGGCGGCCACGACCAGTGAAGGACAGGTCGAGGCGACGCTTCGGGCCCGACTCGACGCCGGCCTCGCGTGCGACTATGCCAGCGTCCAGGCCGAGGTGAGTCCGCCGGTCCCGACCATTCCCGTGGTGAACATCCCTCGGCCGGACCTGACGCGGTACGACGCGCTGTTGACCGGAGGCCTGCAAGGATGACGGCACCGAGCACGCAGGTGACGACGCTGCTGACGCAGTTCAACCTGACGACGGCGTCCGAGGAGTTGGTGCCGCGATTGACGCAGGCCGGTCACCACGACGCGCTGCCGGTGCTGTTGGAAGTCTTCGAGGCCGAAGCCGAAGCACGCCGCCAGCGCCGGATAGCCCGGCTGCGACGAGCATCGCGTCTGCCGCCCGGCAAGACGTTCGAGACGCTCGACACGGGCCGGTTACCGGGGCCGGTCGTACAGCAGTTGAAGACGCTGGCGACCGGAGCGTTCCTCGAGACGGCGACCAATGTGCTTGCCTTCGGTCTGCCGGGCGTCGGCAAGAGCCACGCGTTGTGCGCGGTCGCGCACGCGCTGGTCGAAGCCGGCCACAGCGTGTTGTGCGTGCCGGCCTACGCCCTGGTCCAGGAATTGCTCGGCGCCAAACGCGACCTCGACCTGCCGCGGGCACTGCGCAAGCTCGACCTCTTTGAGGTGATCCTGGCCGACGACCTGGGCTACGTGCAGCAGAGTCCCGACGAGGCCGAGGTGCTGTTCACGTTGCTCGCCGAGCGGTACGAGCGGCGCTCGGTGATGGTGACCAGCAACCTGGTGTTCAGCCAGTGGGACCGGATCTTCCGCGACCAGATGGCCACTGCCGCGGCGATCGACCGGCTGGTACACCACTCGGTGGTACTCGAGTTCGACGTGCCGAGCTATCGAACTGACCCGTCGCGGCCGACGTCGCCGGCGCCATCACCACCGCCAGCACGTCGTGGCCGTCCGCCGGGTCCGCTGTTGCCGCGGCGCCGTCGACCCGCTGCTTCCTGAAACCTGTGTAGTCCGAGACATCGGCGAGCTGGCGGTTATGAAGGCCCTCGCTGCACTCGGAACGTTTACCTCGCGCACACTCAACCACAGGCCGTCAACCCGCTGCGCGGGTCCTCCGCTACGCTCCGGCCCTTCGGGTGACTGCCTGTGGCCGAGCGTGCGGGAAGCCCTTGCGGGCCAGCCGGAAGGCTGGCCCACGTTCGACTGCCCGGAAGTGCGGCGCTGGGGAGCCGCTCCGCTGTCGCGGACCAACGTGCACGTGTACACCGATGCCGACGGCAACCGAGCGGTGGGTCTGTCGCCACGCTTGCGCCCCGATCGCTCGGCCGACCGCTTCTGCGGTCCGTTACGTAACGGTGCAGGATAGACGTGCGGCGCTGACGAACGCGGAGCGGCAGGCACGGTACCGGGAGCGGAGCAAGGCCGGCGAGTCCCGGATCCGGTACCGTCGGCCCGCGGACCGGAGATCGCGGCCGCAGCAGTGGAACGACGCGGCGCAGACGCTCCTGGAGTTGCAGGAACAGTACCGGCAGTGGCAGGACGCGTTGCCGGAATCGCTTGACGGGTCCGCGACCGCGGAGTTGCTCGAGCAGGTCTGCGATCTGGATCTGTCGGTACTGGAGGCCGTCGAGCTGCCCAGGGGCTTCGGGCGTGACGGCTAGCGCGCCGGCAAGAATAATTGTCGTCGACCGGCAAAAGTAGTTGACGCCGAACAGCAGGATGCCGTGCGCTGCGATGACAGCCACGACGCGCACGACGCGGACCGGAGATAGACCATGGCCGCGGCGTCCGTTCTTCCGAAAAGCTCGTCGGCCAGCCCGTCAAGCGGCGCGAGGACCCGCGCCTGATCCAGGGGCGCGGCACCTACGTCGACGACGTGAAGATCCCCGGCATGCGGTACCTCGCGTTCAAGCGCAGCGACATCGCGCACGGCCGAGTCCGGTCCATCGATACCACCAGCGCGGAGGCGATGCACGGCGTGGAGGCGGTCTTCACCGGCGCCCACATCGCCGGGTTCCTGGTCCCGATGCCTATCGGGACGCCTTGTCCGTCGCCGGAGCACCGCGCGGTGGCGGTCGACACGGTCCGTTTCGTCGGCGACCCGGTCGCGGTGATCGTGGCGTCCGACCGCTACGTGGCGCGCGACGTCGCCGACGCCGTCGTGGTCGACTACGCGCTGCTGCCGGCGGTGGTCGATCCCGCCGGAGGTGCGGTCGTGAGGCCCGCGCACGCGTGGCCGGGGGATGTTCTGATCGGGACTGACGGGCGTCGGGTCGAGGTGGTCGACGCGTGGACGGAGACGACGGAGGCAGGCGACAACGTGCGCGTGGCCGTCTTCCGCGATCACGGCGGTCGAGTTCTGTTCCGGGTGCGCGCCGACGAGGACCGCAGCGAGTGGACGCGAGTGATCCTGTGAGGTAGGGATGGGACGTCATCGCGGCGATCGAGGCGGACCGCCGGGCGCTCGACGCCGGCGCCGGCTTCGGCTGGCTCGAGTCGGCGCGGGCGGCGGACGACATCGTGCGCCTGGCGGTGGAGGAGAGTTGAGCGCGCCGCTGGCTGCTGGGTGCGCATCTTCCTGCGGCGTATCCGGAGCGTTGGGAGACGGTGGCGTGGAGGAGGAGGATGACTCCCAGGTACCCGTCCAGACGTCCCCCAGCCGTCGAGCACACTCATCGCACTGCCACCTTCGCAACGTTGGAACGGGGACGAATAGCGGCCCTACCGAGCGTCGGCTCGGTAGGCGGACGTGGCGGGATGGGACGCTTGGGCCACAGCAGGACCTCCCCCGCAACGTCGTTCTCGCGGGGGTCGCTCGTGTGAGGCCCGCACTCGCGGGTGTCGCGGACTTCCCACGCGTGGTCTTCCTCTACGGGGCGCAGGACTTGGCCCCAGAGGAATGCGTCCGGGGGCGTTACGACCCACGCAAGGTCCCTGGCGAGCACCGGCACCCAAAGTTTGATTGCAGCCGCCTCGTCAGGCTTCAGCATCGCTACACCGGCCGCGTCGAGCGCGTCGACCACCCACGGGCGCCGCGGCTCCGCCATGCGGCTTCGAGCGCAGCAGGCCGCCCAGACCAGATTCGCGCCGTGGTCTCGCCAACCGATGCCGATCCGGGCCACGACGAACCCGGGGCTGTGTCGAGCTCGCAACTCGAACAGGCGGCCGCCCACCGCATGCAGGCTGCCGGTGAGCCGGTAGCGTGGCCGAGCGGGCAGAACGGACGCTACCGCGAGCCAGTTTCGGCAAGAGAATCTTGCGTAGCGCCGCGACACCGTCCTCTCCCAGGGGGCAAGGCTTTACATCGCGCAGAAGGCTCGTAGGCAGTGTCACATGCAGGAATCTGGCGGCGTTTGTCGTCGTCGCGCCCGTTCCGGCGGTCGCCGCATGGCGAACGTTCGCGCGGCGCACCTTGCGTCCTTCGACCGATGCCCTCACGTTGGTGATCTCGGCTTGTTTGCAGCGCGCCAATAGGGGGGAGCGAATCGGGCGCGGCGGAGACACCTCGACGCCTTGGCTCACGCCGGCGCTGCTGGTCGCGCCGCTCACGTAGCTGCGGCGTGTGACATGGGCGAGCTGCGGCGCGGCGTGCGCGAGCTGACCAACACGAGCTCGCGGACTGGCGCGACGGTCGTGTCTGGCGGCAGCGTGAACTCCTCCTCGAGTTCGGCCGCCGTCGGCTCGAAGCTCTCCGGCTTCACCAGGACGACCGGGGCGGTCGCTGTCTTGCGCAGCCGCGCCCTGCACGCAGGGTCGTCGAGAGGGGGGACGGGGCCAGCGGAAGGTGTCGGCATCGTCTTCGGAGCGTCGACCGCCAAGTTGATGTGCCAGGCGGCCGTCCTCGGCTGCCGGCGGTCTGGCCCACGAGCGGCATCGTCGCCCCCCTGCCGGAGTCCGCCGATGGTGACCGTATCCGTTGGGATCCTGATGACCCTGCCGAGTGTCGCTCTCGGCGTTCGGGTCGGGCAATGGCCCTACCGGCCGAGGGGCGAAGGACACTGTCAGCACTGACTGACGCAGCGAAAGTC
This sequence comes from Vicinamibacterales bacterium, assembly GCA_965222905.1. Classification (GTDB taxonomy): domain Bacteria; phylum Acidobacteriota; class Vicinamibacteria; order Vicinamibacterales; family UBA8438; genus WTFV01. The sequence goes on from OZ244976.1 coordinate 4,865,715, forward strand.
CACGCGCGCCAGGAGGCGTCGCAGCGCGGCGCGGACGCCGTGGCCCTCGTCCCACCAGGAGTCGTTGACCTCCCGGGCGATGTTGGCCGAGCGCACGTCCCACACCTCCGGCTCTACGCCGATGGTCCACTGCAGCCGCATGCAGGTCCCGGGCGTGACCTGAATGGCCGCATGCAGGTGGTGCGTGTCGGCCCGCGTGAAGGTGCCAGCCCCCGCAAAGAGCTGGACGCCGTACGAGAGCGCTTGGCTGTCCCACACGTACGCGGGCCGGCCACGGACCGTCTCCCGCTGTGCGTCCTCAAGGCCGTCCGCGCACGAGGCCCGGGTCGTGTACACGTTGTCGGCCGTGAACTGACCGGCGTCCGAGCCGTACATCGCTGCCGGGAACCTGAGAACGTACTCGGGCGCACGGCCTCCCCTGGACGGGAAGACCCAGAACGGGATCCTCACGATCCTGTGAAAGTTCCCGTCCCAGACCTCAACGACCTCGCCGACCGTAGTCGGGATGTGCTGGATCGTGCTGGTCTGCGCCGACGTTGGAATCGCGACGACGAGCACGAGGGCCGTCAGCACCAGGAGAATACGGGTTGCCATGAGTCCCCCTTCGTTGAGGTCGCTGCCACATGTCACGTCGAACCTCCTTGCCGGCCAGTCACGCGCTGCGCGAGCGCCACGAGGAAGAACCGGAAACCCAGGATCGCGGCGGTGGCCCGACCGAGAATCGACAGTGCGTGCGCGGGCTCGGCCCAGATCATATTCGATTAGCAGCTGCGGGCGCTGCGAGCCAGCGGCGACTTCGATGCGTACTGGGACTTCCACGAAGCCCGCGAGTACGAGCGGAACCACGCTCAGCGCTACGCTGACGGGATAGCCCCGCGGGTCGCACCGCCGGTGGTCTTCGCCTCCCCATACACCGGGGTGGGTGGAGCGGCGCAGGTGGCGACTTGCATGGCTCAACTCTCCCGCAGCCGCCGCCTCGCATCCCGGACCACAGGATAGACGAGAACCGTCTTGGGCACTTCACCGACACGGCGGCAGTGCCGGTCCATGCGCCCGCGACCGGTGGTCGCGCCCAACGCGACCCAGTTGGCGGCGCGATAACAACCGCCGTGGTGGCGGCGCGGGTCCACCAGCGTCTCCACCAGCCACGGCTCGAGGCGGTAGCGGCGCGGCCAGTCCGCCACCATCTGCTCGAGGCCGCGCGACAGCACCGCAGTGGCCAAGTTCCTCACCGTGACCCACGGCAGCAACAGGAAGCGGCTGTTGTTGACCACGTGCTGCAGATTCCGCGCCCGTGTCCGATCGTCCCAGCCGACCCAGCGGTCCCGCGCCGCCATGCGCCACGCCGGGCTCGAGAACTGCAGGCAGCCGACCACCGCGCGGGCCGGCCGCGACGCGAACACCAGGTAGCGCAGCTGCGCGCCGAAGGGACCGTGTGCCCGAGGTAGTGGTAGCGTCCCACCAGCTCGCGGAACAGCAGGCGCTCGGCGGGCTCACGCACCAGCTCGACCCGAAGCGGCCCGACGTCGCGCACGGTGCCGTCGAGCGGACGCCCCGGCTCTCCGGCGGCGGTCCGGGGCACACGGGTGACCGAACCGGTGGCGCGGCCCCGGCGCTTGTCCGGCAGCACCACGGTCCCCTCGGCGTCGAGCCGCTCGAGGAACTCCCGGCACTCGCGGGCCTTCAGCCTCCCGTTGGGGCGCCGCCACCGCAACAGCTCGCACACGGTGCGCGCCAGCTCCATCCGGCTCAGGCCCGAACAGTCCCGCACGATCTCGCGCATCAGCGTCATCTCCCGCGCGCTGAAGGCGCGTCCTGAAAACCTCGTCGTCGCCGTCGTCGCCACGGCCATCGCAGGGACGTTTCCTTCCCCCGACACCGTACTAAAACTCCGCGGGAATGTCCAGGGGGCAACGGAGGCGACAGCCTGGCGCGCGCCGGCGTCGTGATCGGGGATGGGGCGGCGGCCGGAAAGAGAGGGACAGGGCGCTCGCCAGACGCTGTCACCCCTCAAAACGCGCTGAAGAGGGAGCGTCCTCGTGCATAAACCCTTATGAATGAGTGAAATAGCAATCTACGGAAAAGAGCCGCACCCGTCTCGGAAGGCCAACCGAGTCGAAATAGCGATTGGACTAAACCGCTCCGCGGTAGACGGCGGATCGACCCGCCGACACTGAGACGTCCGGCCAGATCGTCGAGCCCCCACAGCCCGTCGTGAGCTTCGCCATACGCTGGTCTGCGAGTGCCTGGAATCCCCCAGGCCCTCCACAGAGGAGCGTCTCATGGCTTCCCTTCGTCAACGCATGCTCGAAGACATGCAGGTGCGGCGGCTGTCGGAGTGCACCCAACGGACGTACGTCGAGACCGTCGCACGGTTCGCTCGTTACTTCGACCGTTCCCCGGCTCGTCTCGGTCCGGAGCAGATTCGCGCCTACCAGGTCTACCTGACCAACGAACGTCGTCTCGCCCCGAGCTCGCTGGTCGTCGCCGTGTCGGCGCTTCGCTTCCTCTATCGGGTCACGCTCCAGAAGCGGTGGGTCTTCGACGACATGATCCCCGCGCCGAAGAAGCCGCGGTCCCTACCGGTCGTGCTCAGCCCGGAAGAAGTGGTCCAGTTTCTCGACGGGGTGAAAGCCGCGAAGCATCACGCCATCCTGACCACGTGCTACGCCGCCGGTCTGCGCATCTCCGAGGCCGTTCACCTCACCGTGTCCGCCATCGACAGCGCACGCATGGTGCTGCGCATCGCGAAGGGCAAGGGACAGAAGGACCGCTACGTGATGCTCTCGCCGAAGCTGCTGGCGGTCCTGCGCACCTGGTGGAAAGTCGAACGGCCCCGCCACTGGCTCTTTCCCGGCGAGCGTCCCGAGACGCCGATCACGCGGGCAGCGGTCCAGCGTGCATGCCAGATCGCCGCCCGCCGCGCGCGCCTCGCCAAAGCGGTTTCGCCACATTCGCTCCGCCATGCGTTTGCCGTCCATCTGCTCGAGGCCGGCACCGACCTGCGCACCATCCAGCTCCTGCTCGGGCATCGGAGTCTGGCGACCACGGCGCAGTACCTGCGGATCGCGACCACCACGGTCTGCTCGACCGCGAGTCCGCTGGATCTGCTCCCACGGCCCGTCCCAGAACGCACCCAGGTCGTCGACTGAGCTACGGTCGTGCCGCGCGCCGCGCTTACCGTGGCGGAGGTGTTCCGCCGCTACGGCGATACCTTCCGGGCCGAAGTCGGAGCCGCCCTCTCGACGGCGCACAGCCGCGTGATGACGGCCATCGAGCAATGCCGCACCGCCGCCCTCGGCGGCCACGTCGAGCAGTGTGACCACTGCGGCCATCGGCGCGTCTGGTACAACTCCTGTCGCAACCGCCACTGTCCGACCTGTCAGTCGCTGGCCCGCGCAACGTGGCTCGAACGGCGCCGGGCGGACCTGCTGCCCACCGAGTACTTCCACGTCGTCTTCACCGTGCCCCCGGCGATCGCCGAGGTCGCCACCCAGAACAAGGCCGTCGTCTACGGTCTCCTCTTCCGGGCCGTCGCCGAGACGCTCCGCACCATAGCGGCCGACCCCCGCCACCTCGGCGCCGAGATCGGCTTCTTCGCCGTCCTGCACACCTGGGGCCAGACGCTCGTCCATCATCCCCATCTGCACTGCGTCATCCCGGGTGGGGGGCTCGCGAGAGACGGCAGTGGCTGGGTTGCCTGCCGACCCGGATTCTTCCTGCCGGTCCGGGTGCTCTCGCGCTACTTCCGTCGGGTTCTTCTCGCGGCGCTGGAGGACGCCTTCGAGTCCGAACAGCTGCGCTTCGCCGGGGCGCTACAGCCCCTCTCCGACCCCCGGTGCTTCGCCGAGCACCTTCGGCCGGCCCGCGAGACCGAATGGGTGGTCTATGCGAAGCGACCCTTCGCCGGCCCCGAACAGGTCCTCGACTACCTCGGCCGGTACACCCACCGGATCGCCATCAGCAACCAGCGCCTGTGCAGCCTCCACGACGACTCCGTGCGCTTCCGCTACACCGACTACCGCCGGGCTGGCGCGTCGCGCAAGAAGACCATGACGCTGACGGCGACCGAGTTCATCCGGCGCATGCTGCTCCACGTGCTCCCGCCCGGCTTCCACCGCATTCGGCACTACGGCTTCCTCGCCAATCGCAACCGCCAGCAGAAGCTCACCGAGTGCCGCCGCTTGCTATGCACGCCACCACCGGCAGCGGAGGCCGGCCCGGTCGCCACTGACTATCGGGATCGCTATGAGGCGTTGACCGGTCGCTCGTTGCGCCGGTGTCCCCGGTGCCACGACGGGAACATGCAGGCCGTTGACCTCGCCGGCGCCTGGGGGTGGTGTCCGGTCATCCTGGATTCGTCGTGACAAGCCCATCGACGCCCGCCAGGCACCCTTCGCAGTTCCCGGGAGGCCCCGGGCCGGTAGAGTTGCGTCTCCGACCCCTCCCGACGGCTGCGGAACGGCCTTCCCGGTCATCCTCGCCGACCGCCGTCGGCCGGCAACCTCCATGCAACGCCCCGTGGGACGCCCGGGCGCTCCGTCCGCCGACAATGCAACGCCCATAGCCGAGCGGCGGGGTAGCGGTTCAGTCCAATCCCATTTTTCGGTCACCGGCGCGGTGACACGCCTTGCCACTGCCGGACGTTTGCTGCCGCGCCGCCAACTGAAAAATGCTCTGCATTGCGCAAGGCTTGCTGGACGGCCGGGTGGCGGGACATCCGCCAGAACCCGGTCGGTGACCCTGCGGCGACTGCTGCGTGGAACTGGGAGACGCCTCGTCGCCTCAGTTCCTGGAAGCGGTGCCGCCCAGACTGCCACTGCCGCCAGAGGTACATCCGGAGTCTCCGGCGAATCCACGCGTCCAGGTTGGCGAGCACTCGGGGAGCGTCACAGAAGCCGAAGTAGCCGCGCCATCCGACGAGGTATGGCGCCAGCTGTTCGACGAGCTGCGGCAAGCTCAGGCCGAGCGTCCGGCGAGTCAGCTCCCGGATGCGCATCTTGGACCGGGCGAGCGCCTGCGGCGCAATCTGCCGCTGACGTCCGTCGTTCGTGATGCGAAAGCCCAAGAACTTACGCTCCTCGGGCCGAGCCACGGCGCTCTTGGACACGTTGACCTTTGAGGTGGCCCCGCTTTTTCGGACCACTGGCTAAGGTGTATTCCAGAGCCTTGAGGAGGCACTGGGATGACGACGAAACGACGGCGGCAGTTCACGGCGAACTTCAAGAAGCGGGTGGCGCTCGAGGCGCTGCGCGGGGACCTCACGGTACAGGCGATCGCGGCCAAGCACGAGGTCCATCCGAACCAGGTGGGCGCGTGGAAGCGCCAGGCGGTCGACGGGCTGGAGGATGTCTTCGCGGGCGGCAGAGCGTCGCGTGACTCCGAGCACGAGGCGACGGTCCGGGACCTGCACGCGAAGATCGGCGAGTTGACGGTGGAGCGGGATTTTTTTCTGCGCGGCTTGCAACGCTGAGCCGCGCCGCACGCTTGGAACTGGTCGAGCGGGACGGCGCGTTGAGCGTCCGGCGCCAGTGCGCGTTGCTTGGCATCAACCGCTCGTCGGTGTACTACACGCCGCGGGAAGAGCGCGCGGAGAACTTGGCCTTGATGCGGCGGATGGACGAATTGTCGCTGCAGTACCCGTTCTACGGCAGCCGGCAGATGGCGCGCCACCTGGGACGCGAGGGCGTGTCGGTGGGGCGGCGCCGGGTCCGCCGGCTGATGCGTCTGATGGGGCTGGAAGCGGTCTACCGCAAGCCGCGCACGAGCGCCGCGCAGCCGGGTCACCGCATCTATCCGTATCTGCTTCGGGACCTGACGGTCGACCGCCCGGACCAGGTTTGGTGCGCCGACATCACCTACATTCCGGTGTCGTCGGGCTTCCTGTACCTGGTCGCGGTCATGGACTGGGCCAGCCGCCACGTGCTAGCTTGGCATCTGTCGAACACGATGGACACCGGCTTCTGCATCGAGGCGCTGGAAGCAGCGCTTCGGACGGGCACGCCCGAGATCTTCAACACCGATCAGGGGGCGCAGTTCACGAGCTCGTCGTTCACCGAGCGGGTTCTGGCGGCGGGCGCGCAATGCTCGATGGACGGCCGCGGGCGGTGCCTGGACAACGTCTTCATCGAGCGGCTGTGGCGGTCGCTGAAGTACGAAGCGGTGTATCTGCACGAGCTGACCGACGGGTTCGAGGCCGAACGGGTGATCGGGGCGTGGATGACGTTCTACAGCGACGTACGTCCGCACTCTGCGCTCGGGGGTCGCACGCCGGCCGAGGCCTACGGCGAGGAGCGGGCAGCGTGACCATGCGAGCAGCGGGAAGCAGGGTCCGCACGGCCGGCAGCGCCTTGAACGCGCCACTGACCCACTGCTTTCCTGAGACCTGGGTAGTCCGAGACATCGGCGAGCTGGCGGTTGTGCCAGCGTTCCGCTGGCGTCCGCAGCGTTCCGCCAGTTGCCCGGCGTTGCGGAGCGGAGGATTCGCGCGCGGCCGAGCGTCAACGCCCACCCGGACGTGGTCCGCGCGCGAGAGAGCGCCGCCTCCAGGCTCGCTTGGCGCAACAACCGACACCGACCGTCCCCACGGTCGCCGCGTGCGCCAAACGAGCCTTCCGCGGCACTCGAGTTGTCGCTCGACGGAACGCCCTTTCCCGTTCGTCGTCGTCGACCACACCGTCCGGCCCAGCCCGGCCGTTCCGTCTCGCGAGGGTACCCCGACCGGACATGACCAACACCGACGTCCGGCCGTTACGTAACGGTGCAGCATGGTCGTGTGGCGTTGACGAACGCGGAGCGACAGGCACGTTGCCGGGAGGGCGGAAGGCCGGCAAAGTAGTTGACGCCGACAACGAACACCTGATCGCACGTCAGGCAGATCGAGCGGTCGACGTGGCAGACGGGACAGGTCCGGCGTCGTCGAGGACGGCCACACCCGGCCGGCAGAGCAGGCAGGCCCGCAGGTGCTTCGTGCGCCAGTCGCCGCGGCGCTGTCGTCCCCTCCCCCGGACCCCCTCCCGGGGCCTCGCGGCCGCGCTTCGCGGACTCACTCAGGAGGGCCTCATCATCATCTATGATCAGATCCAGACAGACGACGAGGGCGTGGTCTCGCAACCGGAATACACCTTCGAGAAGCCCTCGAGTGGTCCAAACGACCGGGACCACCTCACTTCAACCGCAGTTGGGTGGTCACGAATCGGCAGACGCTGCTCATGACACGGTCGCCGGCTCGATGACTGCGGACGTAGATGTTGCAGTCGTCGGCGTAACGACAGAATCGATGGCCGCGCCGTTCCAATTCTTGGTCCAGTTCGTCGAGTACCAGATTGCTCAGCAACGGGGAAAGCGGGCCGCCTTGCGGCGTACCCTCCTCGGTCGGACGTACCAACCCGTCCTCCAGCACCCCGGCGCGAAGAAACGCCCGGATGAGGGTGAGCACGCGCTTGTCGGATATCCGCTCGGCCACGCGGGCCATCAAGCGGTCTTGGTTGACTCGGTCGAAGGAACACACGACACACTACCCATCTCGAAGACCTTCCCGACTTCGCCACCATCACTCGTGAGGCGCATCCCTTCAAGGGGCACCGTCTCGCGGTCTTGAGGCGGATGCACCGGCAAGGCGGGCATCAGTTCCTGTTGGTGTTTCCGGATGGGAACCGGCGCCTGGTGCCGGTCGCCTGGACCGACGCCGCATCAGACGGCGCGAACGACCGTGTCGCCCACGCCGCACACACTCTGGCCGGCATTGCCGACTTGTTGCAGACGCGGACGATTGTCGACGCTCTACTCCGTCGCCTCGAAACGGAGGAGGAGCATGCAACTGAACCTCGGCTTTCTGAAGAACCCGCGCCCCGGCCCGGACGTGTGGGCGGTGCTGGAGGACGAGCAGCGCATCGCGGTGCTCGACGTGCTGGAGAGACTCATCGTGCAGGCGGCGCGACCCGAACCGGAGAAGGAGGACGACGATGAGTGAAACGAAAGTTCAGCCCACCCACCTGCGCCGCGCCGCCGTCGTGTACGTGCGACAGTCCACTGTCGCCCAGGTCGAGCAGAATCGCGAAGGGCGCATTCCCGATTTCCCGGAGCAGTGCAGTGTGTAGGCAAAGATGGACTGTGAGGCTGGGGGAGGTTGAGCCGGTCTTCGGACAGACGGGGAGGGTGTTACTGGACATTACGGCTCGGACTGCCCATGATGGTGCGTTGAAATGGACAAGAGCGCCATCGACGACACCCCGAGCCGCGAGATCGATCTTCGCAACATTCCCGTCCACCTGCGCACTGCCCTCCGGCGGGCGCTGGAGTTTGAGGCGCGTGCTCCAGCGCCCAGGTCGGCAGAGGAAGCGGAGCAGTGCGAAGAGCAGCTGCGGGCCATCGCGGACGAGTTCTTCGGCGCCCTCCTCACCCCCGTGCTGCAACGCGCGGTGCGCTCCGCCGCGGTTGGCGACGCGGCGAGCGCCCTCGTGCGCCACCTGCCCCGGCGGATGCGGAGCGACGGCCTCGAGACCGTCAACGTTCGCACCTCCCGGGGCACGACGGTGCCGGTCACCACGCCGTACTACCGCGAGAAACACGCCCGTGGGGCGAAGCGGAGGCCGGGACTCTACCCCGCCTTGGTGGTGCTGGGCATCTACGACCGGTGCACGCCGAAGCTGGCCTCGGATGCAAGCCGCGCGGTCGCCATGCACAGCTCGCTGGCCGAAGCGCAGGCGCAGCTCCGCTCCGACGGCATCGCCCTGGATATCAAGACCCTCCGCTCGACCGCCTATCGCTACGCTGCGCGGGCCCGAGCGGCCCAGCAGAGCGCGGCGTGCGGTCTGCTGGACCGCGTGACCGGGAAGCGGGTGGTCGTCTCCCTCGACGGGGGCCGCGTCCGTGTGAGGCGCAAGAAGCGTGGCCCCAAGACGAAGAAGGGGCGCAACCGATTCCATACCGACTGGAAGGAACCGAAGCTCCTCATCCTGTACGTCGTCGGCGACGACGGGCGACCGTCTCAGACGTGGGCCCCGATCATCGACGGCACGCTCCGGGGACCGGAGGCGGTCTTCGCCCTGCTGTTGTCGTACGCGCGGCAGATCGGCCTCAACGCCGCTGACAAGGTGCTCTTCATCGCCGACGGCGCGCCCTGGATCTGGCGACGCATCCAGCGCCTCATCGCTGCGCTCGGGCTCTCGCCGACACAGGTGCTGGGGCTGATCGACTTCTATCATGCCGCCAAGCAACTCTCGGACGCGGTCAAGCTGCGCCACTGGAGCGCGACCCAACGCACCCGCTGGCTCAACCGCACGCGGGGGCTGCTCAAGCGAGCACGCGTGGACGAGGTGATCACGGCCCTGCGGGAGCTGTGCCGCGGGCGCACGGCCGGCAAGATCCGCACGCACCTCAACTACTTCCTGAAGAACCGTCATCGTTTCGCCTACACCACAATGGTCGGGCTCGGGCTTCCGCGGGGCAGCGGTGCCGTCGAAAGCGCCATCCGTCGCGTCATCAATCTCCGCATCAAGGGCGCATCCATCTATTGGCTACCGGAGAGCGTCGACGCGATTCTTCTCCTGCGGTCTTTCTATAAGTCCGGCAGATGGAACTGTTTGCAGCGGATGGCCATGACGCCGGTGGGTGTGAGCGCGTGACCGGGAAATCGGGAATGCGCCCCCCGCCGTTTGCGTTCCAGCGCCCGCTCGAACCCTTCCAGCACGCAGCGTTGACGGATGTTCTCCACCGTCTTGGTGCGGCAAGAAAAAGCGTCGGCGATCCGCTCGTCGGTCCACGCCGGTCCGTCGGCATCGGCCTTCAAGAGAATCTGCGCGCGGCGCACTTTCTCGCTGCTCCCGTTGAGCTTGCGGACCGTCTCTCGACAGACCTCGCGTTCTTGGGCTGTGAGTCGAACGATGTACCTCTTTTGCGGCATGGAAGCTCTCTCGGTTCGAGACGAGCTCCCCGATAGTCCTAATGTTTATTGATGCCACAGCACTAGCCCGGACTATTCAGTGCGCCGTGACAAGGCGCCATTCCTCAGCGGGTGCGAATCCCGCCCGGCAACTGTCGTTCCAGCCGGTAGCAGTCGGAGCGGACGATGGAGGTAACGACATCGGCTGAAGCACTCCGATGACAAAGGGCCGCCCTGGGCGGTTCAGCGACCATGAGGGCCGCAATGTCATGAACGCCGCGCAGGCCTCGAAACGGGTAATGCGGAAGCCGACCCGCCTGAATAACGGGGAAGGCTGCCAGCGGTCGGGAAGTGAGCGACGCGAGCACCGACCGGTTCCGCCGGGGTAATGGCGGCGGCACGCATGGAAGAGGGGGATGAGCGCAACACGGGAAGCCCTGCCGGTGGCGCGGCACGCGCCAACCGACGACCCGTGAGGGCAAGGTCGGGCCGGACAGGGTGGCGGAGAGGCCCGTAGTACCGGTGAAGCCGGGTAATGCCGGCGGAGGGAAGGGGCCGCAGGTGGAAGCGATGGCGAAAGGGAGCAGGCTCACGGGAGTGGCCGATGGCCTAGTACCCCGATGATGAGCAGCAATGCCGGACGTCATCACATGCATAAGCGAAGGGGACGACCCGAGTGGTCGCCGTCGTCCGGGCGTCAACAGGTCTGACGACGCACCGGCCCGACCAGCGCAAGGGTGCGAGCCTGGTGCCACGGCTCGCGCGACCCGCCCGCTCGTCGCGACCGGGAAACCCGTGTGCGAGCCGCATGATTTCACTGGAGAGCCCGGTGCCGGAAACCGGCACGCCGGGTTCGGAGAGCGGGGGGAGGAAACGTGCCCACGGGGACCGGACTGCGGCCCGGTGCGAAAGCGCCGGATCAGCCACCGACCCCCTACCGGTTACGCGCCTCCCCTCGACTCTACTGGCGACCGTGACTTGGCCCCTGGGAGGCGGCACCGGAACCGGACTCGGTCACGGACAACGGGCAATGAGCAGTGGGCGGCCGCTGGAACGTCTCAACCGCGTGTGGCAGGGTGGTTGAGCGCCGAATGGACGTGATGACGGGTGCCGCCGGGGAGGACAGCGCACACTTCCCCCGTTGCGGGCGGTTGGCAGCCTCCGTCAGTCAGCGATGCGGCGCTCGCCGAGCGGCTATCCGGCGCGCGCCCCGAGCGCGAACGCGATATGCCGCCACGCCGCCAGGTCTGGTGTCGCGCGCGGCAGGCGCAGGACGATGCGACGCACCGAGCACACCACCTGGACGCCGAGCTTCAGCAGCCGGTCGCGCAGCCAGGGCACCTGCGCGCGGGCGCACGCGGTGTCGGCGGCGCGCAGCCGCAACTCCTGCATCAGCACGTAGGCCGCCGCCGTCAGCAGGACGCGCAACTGATTCGCCGAAAACGTCTGGCAACTCGTGCGGTCGATCTGTAGGGCCTTCAGTTCCTTGATCCGGTTCTCGGCGTCCCCGCGGGCGCAGTAGACCTTCTCGTAGAGGAAACGCGGCGTCTGCCGCATGTTGGTCACGACGAAGCGCGGATTGTCCCGCGGCTCGCGGTCTCGGTGGCGGACGACTTCGGCCTTGATCACCACGCGGCGCGCGTGGTTCCACGTGCCGGCCTGGTACTCGTTGGTCTCGGTGTAGACGTGCTCGGTCTGTTCGCTGCGCCACGTCCGCGCCCGCGCCACCAGCATGGCCGGCTCGGCGTACCGCTCCAACACCGCGTTCTTCGCCATCGCGACCACGTAATCGAGCCGCGGCTGGGTCTCCAGGAAGTCGAAGACCGCCGGGCTGGCAAAGCCCCCGTCGAGCCGAACGAGAATGCGCGCCCGCGGAAACGCCCGGCGCAGCCGCGGCAGCAACCGCGACAACAGCCCGACCGTCCCCTCGGAGGCGACCGCCTTGCCGTGCCGCAACAGCGCCGCGCACAGATACTGCTCGGATTCGCGGTCGAAGGTCAGGAAGCCAAGCAGCGGCAGGTAGCACCAGTTGTCGTAGTAGCCGTTGAAGAGCGTGTACTGCTGCGCCCCGTGCGTCGGGTCGTCCGTCGGGTCCAGATCGATCGTGATGCACCGCGCCCGCCCGTCCAGACGGCGGCGATGCCGCTCGATGACCCGCGTGGCCAACTCGTCGGCCATGCGGTAGAGCGCGCAGCCGTTGACTGCGTTCTCGAACCGCGACAGCGTCGGCTGCGACGCCAGGCGCTCGCCCGAAACCGGGTCTCTGTCGAGCAGCAGCTTGTGGATCGGGTCCTCGGCGAGACGGTCGCCATCATTGCAGTCGGGATGGCCGCAGGCGATGCCAAAGATGCGCTGGCCGATCAGGTCCGCGAGCGAGTGCCGGGTCTTGTCCGGCGCCCGCTTGTCGAACAGACACCCGGCGAACGCCTTGACTAGGCCGTAGATGCGCTCGGCGGCCTTCAGCAGGATCGCCCCGCCGTCGGAACTGGCCTGCTCCTGGTTGAACCGGGCGAACAGCGGCTTGTCAAACAGATCCGGGAACAGAACAGTCTGTGGTACAGTGTCGGTCGTCACGCAAGGGCCTCCGTGGTGGCGCAAGTGGTTGTTAACACTGCACTTGTACCACATGGGGCTCTTGTGTCTGTACCGGAATCGGAACACGCCACGAATTTTCCGGGCTAGGAGTCTGCGCCGCAGAAAAAATATGCCCCAATATGCAGTGGCCAACGACGCTTACAACCACTATATGTAGTGGCCGATCGTGCCGAAAATCGTCCCACGGCGCAGACTCCTAGGACGGCAGCCCCGGACAGTCCGCGGCGTGGTCGTACTCCGGCCGGGGGCCGGCATCCTTCGTGACGCCGGCCGGTACGTCGCGGGTCCGGATTCGCACGTCGTTCCCGGGGAGCAGCGTCCGTTTGTCCGTCTGGTGCCGGGCGCCGCAGGAGCATCTGGTGGTCAACGAGTTGCTCGGCGCGGCGTGGGGAAACGACGGAACGAGCGGGATCTACGGGATGGCCGGTTGCCGCGAGGTTGCGGTGGACACTGCGCGGGAGGACTTGCAGTGGCGGTTCGCGCAGGAGCTGGCCGCCACGGCGTTGACGCCGCCCCGGTCGTGGGAGCGAGTGAGCGGTGCGGGCGGCGATTTGCCCGCCGAAGCGCTTCAGGACCTTGCCGCGGCGGCCGAGCTGGAGCGGCGTTGGCGGCGGCCGGACGGTTCCTGGATAAACCCGCGGCCGGGCGCGAGTACTCGCGGCACGGCGCCGACTGCCGACGAGGACGGCTGCGCGAGGCTCGAGCTTCGTACTGCTTCCGGGCCGGATGACGGTACGGACGCTCTCGACTGGGCGCCATTCCGCGCCACGACCCGAACCGTGCCCCTCATGCTCGATCTCACGTGCCATGGCTACGACGAGGGTGCGACGCGCGCGTACAACTGCATTCCCGAGCCGTCGCAGCAGCACCACATGCGGACGTTCGTTCCCGCCGTCGGGTCGGCGTGCGATCAGGGCAGCATTGCCGAGTTTCCGCCCGGTCGGATCGTCTTCCAGATCCGGTGTCGTGACGCCGGGGGCGGACAATCTGCGGCGTGGTCGCACTCGGGTCGGGGGCCGGCATTCTTCGAGAAGCCGACCGACACCTCGCGTGTCTGGGTTCGCACGTCGTTTTCGGGGAGCAGCGTCCGTTTCTCCGTCTGGTGCCGGGCGCCGCAGGAGCATCTGGTGGTCAACGAGTTGCTCGGCAGGTCGTGGGGGAATGACGGAACGGACGGGATCTACGGGATGGCCGGCTGCAGCGAGGTTGAGGTGGACACTGGGGGAGAGGAGAACGTGCGTTGGTCGTTCACGGAGGAGCTGGCGGCCACGGCGTTGACTCCTCCGCGGTCGTGGGAGCAGGTGAGCGACACGGGCATGGCGTTGCCCCCGGAAGCGCGTCGGGATCTGTGGGGGCGAAAGCCGAATGGCTGAGCTACCCGACCAACCCCGCGCCATGCAGCCGCCCACTTTTTCGAAGAGAGGAGAGAGACGAATGAGTGCTCTACGTTGCTCGCTGGCGGCAATGCTTCTTCTTCTCACGTGTAGTGTCAATGCCCAGGACCGTAGCCTGTTCGTTGTCGAACCGGGCGCGATACAACGCCTTGTACGGCTCGATCCAAATCTGCTCAGGACTGCGCGCGTGAATGCTGACACCGACAAGCCTGAGATTCTTCGATTAAACCTCTTCGATGGCGTCGTTCTTGATGCGATAGTGGAACGAACGGGACCTACTACGGGACGTTACTGGATCTCTGGCCGGATCGAGGGACAACCGCTGAGTTCTGTGACGCTCGTAGTAAACCGTGATGTCGTGGCCGGCGAAATCCGTGTCCTCGGTGCAACTTACACGATTCGGTCAGTCGGTAACGGTGTACACACCATTCGCCAGCTCGATCCAGAATTGCCCTTGGACGATGACTCTTTCCGGCTACTTGATCCGCCGCGCCGCGCGATTCCCAGTGCGCGACCGATTCGTCCGCCCACAGCGCCCACGATGCAGATGGCGCAGGCTCCACCAGAGGACGACGGCTCCAGCCTAGACGTTCTGGCCGTGTACACGCCGGGGGCGCGTGACAAGGAAGGCGGGAGCGCCGAAATCGAAGCGCTTATCGATTTGAATGTCGCATCCACCAACCGGGCGTTTACGGAGAGCGGTGTGTTGGCGAGGATCAATCTCCTGCTTGCCACCGAAACGGACTACGACGAGGCTAATGCTAAGGACCGGCGAGAACTCGCTGCCCATCTGAGAATTCCTGATGACGGGCATATGGATGAAGTCCACGCTATCCGCGACGAATATGCAGCCGACATTATAGCATTGTACGCAGCGTTCCATGATAGTGGTGGTGGTGCGCAGGGTGGAGTGAACTGGGGTCGTAGAGAGCGCTACTCTGCCGTCTGGGTTAATGTTTATCGTTCGGATACTTCATATGTACTCGCGCATGAACTCGGCCACAACCTGGGAATGGAGCATGATCGTTACGAGGAGAACAAAAACCCGATAGAACAGCACGGAGATATCAGCCGGTACCCCCTCCCTTACGGTTTCGGCTACGTGAATCAGCGGTCCTTCGAGGCCGGCGCGCCGCTGTCGAGTCGCTGGACCACGATAATGGCCTACTTCACACAGTGTCAGGATAGTGGCCTTCGGTGCACGCTGCTGCACCGTTTTTCGGACCCGGAGCAGACCCACCTTGGCGATCCAATGGGCGTACCCGGCAGTGAACCCTCGTTGAGCATCACGGGGCCTGCTAATGGCCGGCGCACGCTGAACGAGACGCGGCATATTCTCGCCAACTTCCGCGTAGCGCCCTGTCTGCGAGACGGGACGCGGATTAGCCTTCAAGCGAGGAGCGGTCACTTTCTCACGGCGGAGAATGGCGGTGCCGGAGCAGTACTGGCGGACCGCGACGATGTAGATGCGTGGGAGCGCTTCCAGGTGGAGTTTCCTGCCGGCGGCTGTATCGAGGACGGTGCCGGGTTGTCGCTGCGAACAGCTGACGGCTTCTATTTGCGAGCTGACCCGGAAGGCCGCCTCGATGCGATGAGCACAACATCCGGTGCATGGGAAACGTTCACGCTGCATCGACGGTCTGGTGACGGGACGGTTCGTCGTGGGGACTCCATCGCGCTGGAGGCAAGCAGCGGCCTTTACCTCGTTGCCGTGCTGGGCGGTGGCGGCGCAGTTAATGCGGGTGGTACGGAGCTGATTCCGGCGTGGGAGACGTTCCGGGTGGGCGTTGATTGACGCTCACATCAGTCCGGAAGACCGACGCGGGCGCAGGAGATTCTGGTCGTCCACGCAGGCGAGCACCGTTGCCATGAGCACGTTGCCCGGAACCGCGGCGAGCGCGGCCAATGCGTGGGGAAACTCGCCGAAACACCGGAACTCGGCGCACGCGGAGGGGTGCTGCACACGACCTCGGCGAGCTCCGCAGTGCGCCCCGCGGCCATCCCCTCCGCGCCGAGCGAACGCGGCAGCGGCATGTCGTCGGGGCCGGTTCCCTCGCGCGCCCAGCGTCCCACCCGCGCCAGCGCACGCCACGCGTGAATGGCTCGTCGCCGACTCCTTCGGGGCCGTGCCACCAGCAATTAACCGCCGGCTTGAGCACACGCGGAACCACCCGACGACTAGCTAGTGTTCGGCGGAAAACCCGCAAGTCATTGATTCTACAGGGTGTAACCGCCGATTTCAAGTGGCGAAGATCGTCCAGATGTCGTATTCTTTGCGGGTGATCTCCCAAGGATCGACCCGTTTCGGGACCATCTTCGCGACATTGCCATCATGAGAGAAGTTCACAGATCGCAGTTCCAGCTCGGGCAGGTGCCGATCGAGAAAATCTGGATCAACCCGAAGTCGCGGGACGACATCCCGGCGGTGTTGAAGGGGCTTCAGCACATCTGGAGCGACGAGGAGTTGCGCGCGCGGTTGTTGGCACTGCTGGACGAGCATATTCTGCCGGAGGCGGATCGCACGGTGGGGCGTCCGGGAATGGACCTGTGGCAGATTCTGGTGTTGGGGGTGCTGAAGCAGGGGTTGGGCTGCGACTTCGACCGTCTTCACGACCTGACGAACCATCATGGGACGATACGTGAGTTCCTGGGACACGGCGATTTCGATGACAAGACGCGTTACGAATACCAAACGGTAGTCGACAACGTGTCCTTGTTGACGCCCGAGCTGTTGTCGGCAGTGGGGCGCCTGGTGGTGGAGAGCGGTCACAAGGTCGCTAAAAAAAAGCCTGGCGAGCCATTGCGCGGGCGGTGTGATTCGTTCGTGGTTGAAACGGACGTGCACTACCCGACGGACGTCAGCCTGTTGTGGGACGCGACGCGTTGCCTGCTGCGGGAGACGGGCCGGGCGGCTGAGAAGTACGCGGTGGGCGGGTGGCGTCAGTGGCGCCATCTGTCCCGAGAGGTCAAGAAACTGTTCAACAAGGTGCGCTCGACGCGGCGGGCGCAGCGGCATCCGGAGCGGGTGGAGGCGTATGTGGAGCGCTGCCGGGGGCTGGTGGAGCGGGCGGAGACAACGCTCGACGCGTTGCGAGACCAGGGCGTGGGGGAATTGCGCTGTCGATCCATCACAGGCCTCGTCGCTCACGCCCGGCGGCAGATTGACCAGGTGGAGCGGCGTCTTCTGCGTGGCGAGACGATACCTCACGAGGAGAAGGTCTTTTCGATTTTCGAGGGACACACGCGTTGGATTTCCAAAGGCAAGGCGGGCACGCCGGTCGAACTCGGGGTTCCTGTCGCCGTTATCGAGGATCAGTATCAACTCATCCTTCACCACAAGGTCCTGTGGGAGGGCGAGGATGTGGACGTGGCAGTGCTGATGGTGCAGGAAGCGCAGGCACTGTATCCGGAGTTGCGGGCGTGCAGTTTCGACCGGGGCTTTCACAGCCGCGGCAATCGGGTCCGCCTCGATGCGTTGCTCGACGTCAATGCGTTGCCGGGGAAAGGGTATCTTTCAAAAGCCGACCGGGAGCGTGAAGAGGAGGAGTCGTTTGCGGCCGCGCGGCGTGCGCATCCGGCGATCGAGTCTGCCATCAATGGGTTGGAACATCGGGGACTCGACCGCGTTCGCAGCCATGGTGCGGACGGCTTCGCGCGGACGGTTGCCTTGTCGGTGCTGGCGGCCAACCTGCATCGCATCGGATTGATCCTGCAGAAGCGGGAGCGCAAACGACAACGACAACGACTCGTCGCCTGACCGACCGGCCCTGACAACCAGGCCGGATTCCGAGCCGACAAGAGACGGCACGGTCCTACTGTCCCTGGAAACAGGACATCCGGGCTGATTTGCTGGCCTTTGCTATCCCGCAGCCCGTCAGGCGCCTCCGTCGCGGCCGGGTCGTGCCGAAATCACGCTCAGGATGCCACGAATTGGCGCAAATCTCCGCCCGGAACGGGGGTTTTCTGGCTGACACTAGCTAGGAGCCACAGCGCCGACACCGATCAGCCCTGCCCGTTTTGGAATCAGTAAGGAAATGGAGCGTATTTCATGTTGAGAAGCAACGGCGCCCGCTTGGCGCTCCTGTTGTCCCTCACATTTCTGGCCGGCTCGTGCGGCGACGACGGGCCGACGGCACCGACGGCTCCTCGCGCCGAAGAGCGCGAACTCGTGGTGCTCACCGGGACGTGGTCCGGAACGTTCGAGGGCACGCTGTTCTCCGGCGATGGGCAAGCGCAACTGGCCCAGACTGGCACGATAGTGACCGGCGATTGGTCAGCACCGATGCCCGCTCCGCTCGTAGCCCGCAATGCTCCCGCGGACATAGACCTCGCCGGTCCGATAACGGGAACAGCAACGGCGACGACCGCCGTGCTCTCGTTCGGGTTCCTCGAAGCGTTGACGGCCTATTTCGGCGGCACCGATTGCGCACTCGACGTGAATGTCACTTCCTTCAACCGGACGATGATGGAGGCGACGTGGGCCACGAACGATTCCTGCCAACCGCCGGCCACCGACGAAGGAACGCTGACCTTTGCGCGCCAATAGCCGTCTAACTAGTGTTCGGCGGAAAACCCGCAAGTCATTGATTCTACAGGGTGTACCGCCGATTTTGAGTGGCGAAGATCGTCGAGATGGTCGACAACGTGTCGTTGTTGACGCCCGAGCTGTTGTCGGCGGTGGGGCGCCTGGTGGTGGAGGGCGGTCACAAGGTCGCCAAAAAAAAGCCTGGCGAGCCATTGCGCGGGCGGTGTGATTCGTTCGTGGTCGAAACCGACGTGCATTATCCGACCGACGTCAACCTGTTGTGGGACGCGGTGCGGTGGTGCGCCAGGCTAACTGGCGAAGGACAGCCGGTGGAAGTCCGGCGGAAAGAAGGAGTAACCAACCACTTTCGCCCCGAGTCATGCGCCGGTCGCTGTGAGGCGGCAGGTGAAGCGTTGACAGGGGCGCGGACGGGCAGGGCTATTGAGCATCGAAAGCGTGAACGTCTGGAGCGCCGAGACTGTCACAGCGGTCGAAGGCAACACCGACATCACCGCAATGGTGAGGGGATGGCGGGCTCCACGGTGTCGGAGAACCCATGCACGTTCGTACGTCCTTCGTCGGGACCTGGGAGGTCTTCATTCTGCCCCGGCAGTCGAACCGGGGCCGCAGCGGGAAGGAGGATTCCGTATCCGATGATGCACGGAATGAAGAAGTCGGATGAGGCAATAGTACCGGTGAAGGCGGCGAACAAGGGCGCGCAAACGCCTGCGGAGTCGCCGGAGGGAAGGGCCTCAACCAAGGGGAATCTGCGAGACCAAAGCACGCACCGGACGCAGGGCCGGGACGGCGTGTCACAGGCGGTTGAGCGGATACGGCAAGCTGCGACGCCACGCGGTTTGCCGTCAACCACCCAAGGTAGGAGCCGTATGCGTTAACGCGCACGTACGGATCTGAGCGGGGGGACCGGGGCAACCCGGTTCCCTACCGCAACCCTGTTGCGGGAGACGGGGCGGGCGGCTGAGAAACATGCGGTGGGCGGCTGGCGTCAGTGGCGGTATCTGTGCCGCGAGGTCAAGAAACTGTTCAACAAGGTGCGCTCTACGCGGCGGGCACAGCGGCATCCGGAGCGGGTGGAGGCGTATGTGGAGCGCTGCCGGACGCTGGTTGAGCGAGCAGAGGCAACGCTCGACGCGTTGCGGAACCAGGGCGCGGCGGAATTCACCTGTCGCTCCATCGCAGGCTTTGTCGCTCATGCGCGGCGGCAGATTGACCAGGTGGAGCGGCGTCTTCTGCGTGGTGAGACGATTCCTCACGAGGAGAAGGTCTTTTCGATCTTCGAGGGACACACGCGCTGGATTTCCAAAGGCAAGGCGGGCACGCCGGTCGAACTCGGAGTTCCTGTCGCCCTTATCGAAGACCAGTATGGATTCATCCTTCACCACGAGGTCCTGTGGGAGGGCGAGGATGTGGACGTGGCGGTGCCGATGGTGAAGCAAGCGCAGGTACTGTATCCGGAGTTGCGGGCGTGCAGCTTCGACCGGGGCTTTCACAGTCCCGCCAACCGGGTCGGGCTCGATGCGCTACTCGACATCAATGCGTTGCCGGGCAAGGGTTATCTTTCGAAGGCCAACCGCGAGCGGGAGGCGGAGGAGTCGTTTGTGGCCGCGCGGCGAGCGCATCCGGCGATTGAGTCTGCCATCAATGGATTGGAGCATCGGGGACTCGACCGCGTTCGCAGCCATGGTGCGGAGGGCTTCGCCCGTACGGTTGCCTTGTCAGTGCTGGCGGCGAACCTGCACCGCATCGGGTTGATTCTGCAGAAGCGGGAGCGCAAACGACGACGACGCGTGGCCTGACCAATCGGTCTTCGTAATCAGACCGGATTCCGGGCCGTCGAAAGACGGCACGGGTCTACTGTCCTTTGAAACAGGACATCCGGGCGACATACTGTCCTTCGCTTGCCCGCAGCCCGTCAGGCGCCTTCGTCGCGACCCGATTTGCGCCAACATCACCCCCAGAATGCCACGAATTGGCGCAGATCTCCGCCCGAAACGGGGGTTTTCTGGCTGACACTAACTAGTGTTCGGCGGAAAACCCGCAAGTCATTGATTCTACAGGGTGTACCGCCGATTTTGAGTGGCGAAGATCGTCGAGATGTCGTATTCTTTGCGGGTGATCTCCCAAGGATCGACCCATTTCGGGACCATCTTCGCGACATTGCCATCATGAGAGAAGTTCACAGATCGCAGTTCCAGCTCGGGCAGGTGCCGATCGAGGAAATCTGGATCAACCCGAAGTCGCGGGACGACATCCCGGCGGTGTTGAAGGGGCTTCAGCACATCTGGTGTGACGAGGAGTTGCGCGAGCGGCTGTTTGCGCTGCTGGACGAACATATTCTTCCGGAGGCCGACCGCACGGTCGGGCGTCCGGGAATGGAGCTGTGGCAGATTCTGGTGCTTGGGGTCCTGAAGCAGGGGCTGGGTTGCGACTTCGACCGTATTCATGAATTGACGAACCACCACGATACGATACGCGCGTTCCTGGGCCACAGCGACTTCGGTGACAAGACGCATTACGAGTACCAGACGGTGGTCGACAACGTGTCGTTGTTGACGCCCGAGCTGTTGTCGGCGGTGGGGCGCCTGGTGGTGGAGAGCGGTCACAAGGTCGCCAAAAAAAAGCCTGGCGAGCCATTGCGCGGGCGGTGTGATTCGTTCGTGGTCGAAACCGACGTGCATTATCCGACCGACGTCAACCTGTTGTGGGACGCGGTGCGGTGCCTGTTGCGGGAGACGGGGCGGGCGGCTGAGAAACATGCGGTGGGCGGCTGGCGTCAGTGGCGGTATCTGTGCCGCGAGGTCAAGAAACTGTTCAACAAGGTGCGCTCTACGCGGCGGGCACAGCGGCATCCGGAGCGGGTGGAGGCGTATGTGGAGCGCTGCCGGACGCTGGTTGAGCGAGCAGAGGCAACACTCGACGCGTTGCGGAACCAGGGCGTGGCGGAATTCACCTGTCGCTCCATCGCAGGCTTTGTCGCTCATGCGCGGCGGCAGATTGACCAGGTGGAGCGGCGTCTTCTGCGTGGTGAGACGATTCCTCACGAGGAGAAGGTCTTTTCGATCTTCGAGGGCCACACGCGCTGGATTTCCAAAGGCAAGGCGGGCACGCCGGTTGAACTCGGAGTTCCTGTCGCCCTTATCGAAGACCAGTATGGATTCATCCTTCACCACGAGGTCCTGTGGGAGGGCGAGGATGTGGACGTGGTGGTGCCGATGGTGAAGCAAGCGCAGGTACTGTATCCGGAGTTGCGGGCGTGCAGCTTCGACCGGGGCTTTCACAGTCCCGCCAACCGGGTCGGGCTCGATGCGCTACTCGACGTCAATGCGTTGCCGGGCAAGGGTTATCTTTCGAAGGCCAACCGCGAGCGGGAGGCGGAGGAGTCGTTTGTGGCCGCGCGGCGAGCGCATCCGGCGATTGAGTCTGCCATCAACGGATTGGAGCATCGGGGACTCGACCGCGTTCGCAGCCATGGTGCGGAGGGCTTCGCCCGTACGGTTGCCTTGTCAGTGCTGGCGGCGAACCTGCACCGCATCGGGTTGATTCTGCAGAAGCGGGAGCGCAAACGACGACGACGCGTGGCCTGACCAATCGGTCTTCGTAATCAGACCGGATTCCGGGCCGTCGAAAGACGGCACGGGTCTACTGTCCTTTGAAACAGGACATCCGGGCGACATACTGTCCTTCGCTTGCCCGCAGCCCGTCAGGCGCCTTCGTCGCGACCGGATTTGCGCCAACATCACCCCCAGAATGCCACGAATTGGCGCAGATCTCCGCCCGAAACGGGGGTTTTCTGGCTGACACTAACTAACTAATCTGTTTTGAGAATCTGAAGGACCGAAGATGCTGCGCAAGGCCAACCTGCTGCAGGAGGTCGCGCGGGGGGAATGTCCCGGACGCTGTTGAACTTGAAGTGAAGCGGGTGGCGACTCCTCGCCCCTGTTCTGTGGTAGGACAGGGGTGGATTCAAAAAGAAGGAGAGCCACCCATGGCGAAGCATGACAGGCGGAAGACGTCCGGCCAACCCCCCAGTTCCCGCAGCTCGCAACCCGTCACGATTCAGGTGCCGCTGCCGGTGCTCGGCGTGATCAACGGTGTTCGGGAATCGCTCCATGGCTTGTGCATCGCAACCGGGCTGCAGGTCCTGGAGGCGATGATGGAGGCGGATCGGGAAGCGCTGTGTGGCCCGAAGGGACGCCACCAGGTCGAGCGGCCCGCGTGGCGCGGCGGGAGTGTCGACAGCCAGGTGACGCTCGGCGGCCGGCAGGTCGAGGTGCCGCGGCTGCGCGTGCGCAGCGCCGAGGGTGAAGTTCCACTGGCGAGCTTCCAGTGGGCGGCATCGACCGACCCGCTGGACGAGCACACGCTGGCCGCGGTCGCCGCCGGGGTGTCGACGCGCCGTTACGCGGGCACGTTGGATCCGGTACCGGCTGAGGTGAACGAGCGGGTGACGTCGAGCAGCGCCGTATCCCGGCGGTTCGTGGCGTTGTCGACCAAGCGCCTGCATGCGTTTCTCTCCCGGCCGTTGGGCGAGGTTGGACCTGCGGGTGGTCTGCATCGACGGCAAGGTGTTCCGGGACCACTGCATGGTGATCGCGCTGGGGATCGACACACAGGGCCGGAAACACGTGCTGGGCCTGCGCGAAGGCGCCACCGAGACGGCCGCTGTCACGACCGGTCTGCTCAGCGACCTGGTGACGCGGGGCCTGCCGACCGACCGGACGTTGCTGTTCGTCGTCGATGGCGCGGCGGGGCTGCGCCGGGCCATCACCGACGTGTTCGGTTCTCGCGGCATGGTGCAACGTTGTCAAGTGCACAAGTGCAGAAACGTGCTCGGCCATCTTCCCGAGCGGCTGCACGCCTCTATCGGCAAGGCGCTGCGGGATGCGTGGAATCTCGATTCGGCGGACCGCGCGGCGCGGGTGCTGGAACGGCTGGCCGGGTCTCTGGAACGCGACCATCCCGGCGCCGCAGCGTCCATCCGGGAGGGACTCGAGGAGACGCTGACCGTGCAGCGACTCGGCCTGACGGGGGCGTTACAGCGTACGCTGCGTACGACGAACATCATCGAGAACCTCAACGGCAGCGTCGAGCGCTACACACGCAACGTCAAGCGGTGGCGTGGCGGGCAGATGATTCAACGCTGGGTGGCGAGCGCGCTGGTGGAGGCGGAACCGCGCTTCCGGCGGCTCCGAGGCTACCGCGACGTGCAGTACCTGGTGGGCG
This sequence comes from Vicinamibacterales bacterium, assembly GCA_965222905.1. Taxonomy (GTDB): domain Bacteria; phylum Acidobacteriota; class Vicinamibacteria; order Vicinamibacterales; family UBA8438; genus WTFV01. The sequence continues at coordinate 4,889,356 of OZ244976.1, forward strand.
CCCTCGACGCGCTGGCCCCGCCCGACGAGGTCGTTGCTGAAGTGGCGTAATATTGACGGAGGAACAGGGAGTCTGCCACTCCAAAGTTCAACAGCGAACGGGACAACCCCCAAGTCGGAGCGGCGGATCACGGTCGGCGAGGACTACGCGACTCACGTCGAAGGACTCCAGCGCGCGCTGTACTGCGCCTTCGGCCACATCCACGACCCGCAGCTGCTGCCGGGCGGCGCGGCGCGGGGGCGCTACGCCGGATCGCGGCGGAACTGGACCGTGCGGAAGCCGCCAAGTCCAGCGCCGCGCGGACGAAACGGCGGAACGAGGCTGAGCGCCGGCTACGGGCGTTCCTCGAGCGGCTGCGCAGGTTCACAGTGCTCGACCCGGCGTGCGGCTCGGGGAACTTCCTCTATCTGGCGCTGCAGGCTCTGAAGGATCCACCAAGCGCTCGATCCCATCAGCCAGGTCGGCGCATCGACACGGTCCAGTTCATGCACGTTGCCACCGCGTGAATGTCCTTCGTGATCCGCGGCAGGAGCGCGGCAAGACCTGGGGACACGAGCATTCCGCAACCCTTAAGATTCTGACTGGGTCTGCGCCCACACGGTGCCCACGCGACCTCCCATGACTCACATGTCGTGGAATCCCGCAGTTCCGCAGGACGTGTGGGCCAGTAGAACGGGTACCATGCCGCGAAGGGGGTCCGCTGCGACATCAGTGTCCGACAAGCGTGCCGAAGACGCTGCCAGTCCTTCTGAGCATCCGGTGAGTAGGGCGGATCGAGAAACACCAAGTCGGCACTCTTGAGCCGGGCCACCTCGGCGTACCCGTCTGCCTGTCGGAAGCTCCATTGCACATTATCCGGGACGTGGAGATCCCGTGGAGCTCCGTACTGCGCCGTCACATGGTGGCTGGAGTCGAACAGCTCGATCCGGACCTGCTGGAACCGTCGGGCGAGTCTGTCGGCGACGAACACCCAACTGGCAGGGTATCGTTTCCTGTCCAGCCATTCCCGCGCCTTCGTGGCGTAACGGGAATCGCCCGGGGCGTCTCTGGTGAACGTGCCGACGCCGCGACGCAACGCGGCGTTCTCGGTCAACTCGTGGGTCGGCGCGCCCGCGTGGCACTCGACGTACCGAAACGGCTCGCTGTTCCCGCGGATGACATCGGCCAACGCGACTAGCACGTTGTGTTTCCAGACGTCGCCGAGATTGCCCGCCTTGCGGGAGTGGTCGTAGGCCATCGGGTCTCTGAGAATGGTAACCGGCCCGACACTAGGCGCGCCAAGCCGCCGGTAGCGCTGAACGATCCGGTCGACGGCGTGGCGCTGCGCCTTTGAGCATGTCGTCGAGGCGGTCTTCGACCAGCTTCAGACCTTCCGGTCGAGGAAGCTTGCCGTACATTGTCGACGGCCTAGTGCTGCGCCATGACTAAACGTTCTGGTGTGCGGTGCTGTGATTCGTCAACGATTGCGCGCTGCAAGCCCATGTCCGTATCCGAAAATTATGGCGTGGCGCAGCACTAGTCGAGCGGGGCGGCCATCTCGCGCACCCGGTCGGCCGACGCGGTCCGGACGCTGTTCCGGCCGGGCGACGATCCGCGCGTCGTCGGCCTGGTGGAAGGCGCGAGCGCGAGAGGACGCGGTCCGCGACGGCGTGGACCGCACGTCACCGCCTGTTTTCCGGCGTCGTCGCCGAAAGGAGAATGCCCTTGCGGCGTCGGTGAGAACCGGGCGGGCGCAGGCCGGCGCCACCAGGACCGCCGGACGGGTTCGACGTCGATCACCTTCACCTTTCCGGCGCTCCAGCCACCTCCCCCACCCGGACGCCGACGATGAACAGCAAGACGGCGGCGAGGACTTCAACCATTCCGGCGAAAGCATAGCGTGGCGCGTCCCTGCCCCGACTGGGCGCGCCCTGGGAGCGACGCCCTCGTGCGTCAGTAGCCGTCGCACGTTCCGAACATCTATGCGCGTGCGTGATACGCTGTCGGTGATGGCCCTTGACACGCACGCGGCCGTGAAGACGCTGACCGACGCTGGCGCCGACGAGGCGCTCGCGGTGGCGGTGGTCGAGGTCGCGCGCGAGGCGAGCACGGAGGCTACCGACGAGCTGGTCACGCGGGCGCACTTCGACACGGCGCTCGCGCAGCTCGAATCCCGCTTGGCTTGGCGCTTGGTCACGGCCGGCATCGCGATCGCGGCCGTGGTCGTCGCGGCGCTGCGGTTCCTCGGCTGAAAGTGTCTCTCGGGAGGGTGGCCAACTTGTCTGAACAGCCACCAAGGGGGAGGGGCGACGATGAAGCTGTGCAAGATCGGCATTTGGAAACTGGCTGAACGGGCCGGGCCGGGTGGGACTCGGGAGATCGGCTCCAGAGGCTGCGCGTGGTAACGCTTGAGCTGGTGCTAACTTTCCTCGACGACCGCCAAGTCCGTGCGACCTTTCAGGCCGTCGCCGGCGCGATCGACGTTGCGACAGCTCGGAATGTTCGCACTGAGCCGCAGATGCTCGGAAAGGACCTGCGCACGCGCTGGATTGTCGAGAAGAGAACCGGGCAGCCGCCCGTGGATGCGTGGCCCGATGGCGTGCCGTCCGATACGGAGCTGATCACGGACGGCGACGACCTAGCGCAACGCTCGGCCGGGTATGGGCGGAGGAAAAAGAGCCGTGCGGCTGATTGAATTCCTCCTCATCGCTGTTGTAGTCGCCTTCATCATCCTGTATGGTGGCGCAGCTGTGGCGACCGTCGCGGTCATCCTTGGATTCATCTGGCACACGGTGACCGGTGGATAGCATCATCGTCGATCCGGGCGGGACGCCGCGGCGTCCCGCCCGGTGTTCGCGGTAGACCCGCAACGCCGCCAGGGTCGGCGAGGTGCCCTCGCCCTGCTCGTCGACGAACTTCATCCTGCTCAGAAACGGCCCGGCGAACTGGTTCAGCCCGGCGTGCCGCTCAGCCGTCTGCTCGAAGCGGGCCTTCCGGTCGCCCCGCGTCCAGTTCGCCAGGTCGGACTGGTCCTCGTGCAACTGCGCCTCCGGCACGGTCGATCGACAGCAGTCGGGCCCGCAACTCGTCGTCGGCGACGTCGGGATCGAGCAGCACGGCACCGAGCCGGCGGTAGGCGCTGAACGATGCGGTCGACGGCGTGGCGTTGCGCCTTGAGCATGCCGTCGAGGCGTTCGTCGACCAGCTTCCGATTCCGGTCGAGGAGCTTGCCGTACATGTCGACGGCCTGGTCGAGCGTGTCGCGCCACGCTTGGTGCAGGAAGCACACCAGCGCGAGGTGGCGACGCGGGGCCGCCATCTCGCGCACCCGGTCGGCCGACGCGGTCCGGACGCTGTGGAACAGGATCCGCTGGTAGTTGCCGTTGACCCAGCTCACGTCGATGTCCAGCACGCCGGTCGCCTCGACCAGCTCGTCGAGGCGGTCGCGCATCGGCGCCGACAGCCGCTCCGCCATGCGTTGCGTCAGCAGGGCGCGGGCCTTGTGCCGGGCCGCCCCCACCGCACGGCGCAGCACCGAGTCGGCCGGCGCGAGAACGTGTTCGTCGCGGAGCCAGCCCCGCGCCCGCGCCAGCAGCGACGCCGTGCGGTCGAGCCGCAGCGCTTCGTCTTCGAGGAACCGCACCAGCCGTTCGCCGGCGGCGGTGTCGAACGTGCGCAGACGCAGGTACTCACCGATGCGCTGCTGATGCTCGGAGACCGTCTGCTGCCGGCGCGCGTAGGCGTGGATCGTCTTCGTCTTCGGCCCCCAGCTGCAGGGCCGCGAACCTCGGGATCTCCCCGTCCAGGGGCGTCTGTTGGGGAAATCGGCCGAGCACACGCACGAAGGTTCCGGGCGGCGAGTAAGGGCCGGCGCAAGAATAACATCCGTTTTTTCGTTACATGGGTTCGATGGTGTAGTTCCATTTGGGCATTGAGCTGTCGGGTGTGATGCGTAGCTCCCGCATCTGGGCATCTGTGACCTTGACGCCGGTCTTGTAGGTCTTGCGCACCAGGTGCGCGCGCACGCGCAGCCCCGTGGCGGTGCGTGTGGTGCGCAGGTATTTCAGGATGGTCTCGTAGCTGTCCAGCGGGCGGGCGGCCCAGTTCTTGGTGACCTCGCAGAACAGGCGGTGTTCGATGGGATTCCACTTCGAGGTGGCCGGCGGGTAGTGGGCGACGGTCACGCGCAGGCCGTGCCGGTTGCAGAGGCGGTGCTGCAGGTTGAATTTCCAGGCGCGCGCCGTGCAACTGTTGCTGCCGCCGCCGTCGGCCAGGATCTGCAACGCGTTGGCGTCGGGATAGTGCTTGCGGCCCTCGGTGCGCCACCATTTCTCGATGCAGTCGACGGCGAACGCCGGGGTGTCGGCGGTCTGGCCGACGAAGACGGTGCCGGCGTTGGCCCGCGGGTCGTAGATGCCGTAGGGGATGGCGAGTCCCTCAGCGTCTGAGCGAAAGTCGTGGTCCTTGACCCGTTCGGGGCTCCGATCCCACTTGGCGCCCGGATTGCGGAACGCGCCGACGAGTTCCTTCTTCTTGGTGTCGACGCTGATGACCGGGACGTTGTCGGCGGCGCAACGCTCGCGCAGTTCGGTGATGTTCCGGAACTGGTCGTCGCGCCTCGGATGCGAGGCGCCGGCGAGCTTCTTGTGGTTGACGCGCAGCGAATAGCCCATCGCCTTGAGCAATCGAGCGACCGTCCGGGGGCAGACGTCGATGCCGAGCGCGCACAGTTGGTCGGCAACCTTGGCGGTCGTACGGCGTGTCCACTTCAGGCCGCTGACCGGGTCGCCGGCCGTCTCGTGGTCCATCAAGGCTTTGATGCAGGCAATGACTTCCGGCGTTTTTTTTCGGTTGGTGTGCGTCCACCGCCCGCGCGCCGCACCCGGTCGACCTCGACGTCGCGCTCGACCAGTTGCCGCCGTCCGGCGGCGACCGTCGACGGGTCGATGCCGAGCAGCCGAGCGATGCGCCGGTCGCCGCCCCACCCGCACTTGAGCGCTTCGAGGCCGGCGAACAGACGCCGCTGCCGCTCGTCGAGCAGGCTGGCGAACAATACGATGGCGGCCCGCAACTCTTCGGGCATCAGGTCGGCGTCGGGCAGGGGTTGTCCGAGTCCGGGCGTGGCCAGCAGCAGGCGTCTGGCGCGCACCTGGTGCGTCTGCTGCGGTCGGTCGGCCGCGCAGTAGAGGAATTGCTTGTGCCGTGTCAGCCGCGCGTCAGCGACGAGCTTGCGCAGCGCGTCCTGGGCGCCGACACCGAGCAGATTGTCCAACTCGTCGGCGAAGTGTCCGGCTTCGGCGTGATTGACGAACGTTTCGGCGGTTGCGATCAGGGTGCCGGCGCGGGAGAAGCGGACCCCGGCGAAGGACCACAGGCCGCGCTCGTCGAAGTCGGCGAGTTGGTCGAGGGTGTAGTAGCCGCCGCGATGCGAGTAGCTGGTGCGGGCGTCGATGTCCTTGAGCTTGCGGAACGCGGTGCGCCTGCTGGCGCGGGCGCCGAGCGTCGCCATGACCTCGGCCAGCGAGGCGACGGTCTGGTTGCGGAGCAGGGCGATGATCGTGTCGGCGGAGAACTGGGTTGGTCTCATTATGGCACCATTGCGGGTTAACATTCCCACAATGATGCCATAACCCGGACGCGCCGCACCTCTCAGAATTCAGAAAATATCCGTCCTGGCGGGACTGGTCGCCGATCACGAGAGTTGCCCGGCCCGTGTGCTCTACTGCGAGACTACAGGCACTTCTAGGAACTTATTTTCGCGCGGACCCTAAGGCTCCGACCGCATTCCCTTCCGCGTGCACGAGCCGGAACACCGGCCAAAGGCTATTTGATCGGCGCACACGACCAGGAGGCGAGGAGCACGGAAGCACGATGAGGAACCGAGCGACGACGATGAGAGTGTGATCCGACCTGCCGCCCGATCACAGCCAAGACCCAGGCGAACTTACACCGATAATACCGCAGTAAGGGTGTAAGGAGAACAAGCGGCCGAACTTACACCCCCAGTCACACCTGAACTTACACTCGGTAAGCAGCCAAGTCCTTCCTATCAACAGATTCCCACATCACAGCCCCCCCACCCCACCCCATAGGCGCTAACTGGTTTTCTCGGCGTGGCCGGCGTATCCTGACCTGCGGATGCAGGACACGGAAGCCGGCACGGTGGACGAGGACTGGGAGGTGCTGTTGTCGTTCCTCCCGCAGGATTGGCGCGAACTGGCGCAGGATACCGGGGCGCTGAAGGGGCTGCGCAAAGACAAGGCGGTCGACAACCTGCTGCGGACCCTGCTGCTGCATCTCGGCTGCGGACACTGCGTTGCGGGAAACGGTGGTTCGCGCCCGACAGGCGCATCTGGCGGACCTGTCGGACGTGGCGCTGCTGAAGCGACTGAAGAAATCCAAGGGCTGGTTGCACGCGCTGTGTGTCCGTCTGTTCGAGGAGCAGGGCTTGGCGGTCATCCCCGGCGGCGCGTTCCAGGTTCGGGCCGTGGATGCGACGACGGTGAAGGAACCGGGACCGAGCGGGTCGCTGTGGCGCCTGCACTACAGCGTGGGCCTGCCGTCGCTGACGTGCGACTTCTTCAAGCTGACGGGAACCGAGGGGCCGGGCACGGGAGAATCGTTGGCGCAGTTCCCGATCCGCGCCGGCGACCATGTGCTGGCCGACCGCGGCTATTCGACCGCGCGGGGCATTCGCCACGTGGCCGACGCGGGCGGGCGGCTGATTGTGCGTGTCAATACCGGGTCGCTGCCGCTGTGCACGGCGGGCGGACGGCCGTTCGACCTGCTGGCCGCCGTGTCGTCGGTCACGCGTCCTGGCGCGGTCAGCTCCTGGGCGACCATGGTCGCGGCGCCGGGCGACGACCGAGGCCCGGCGTGCGAGGTTGCGGGCCGGGTCTGCGTGCTGCGCAAGTCCGCCGAAGCCATCCGCCTGGCGCACCAGAAAATCCGCCGGGACGCCGCCCGCAAGGGCAACCAGGTGCAACCGGCGACCCTGCGGTTCGCCGAGTACGTGATCGTCTTCACGACCTTTCCCGAGCCGCCCTTTTCCGCCGCGGACGTGCTGGAGTGGTATCGCCTGCGCTGGCAGGTCGAATTGGTGTTCAAGCGCTTCAAGTCGCTGGCCCAGTTGGGGCACCTGCCGAAGTACGACGACGACAGCGCCAAGGCGTGGCTCTACGGCAAGCTGTTCGTGGCGCTGCTGGTCGAGAAGTTGATTCACCACGCCCGCGCGATTCCCCCTGGGGCTACGACGTGCCGGCGCCGGCGCCCCCGAAGCCCGTGGCGTGACTTCAAGTTCATGCTCAACCAGGTCGCGCGCACCATCGAACCGCCGCTCCCGTTGGCGCGCCTGTTCAGTGACTGGCGAACGATCTCCGGTGCGTTGGCGGAGCCGCCACGTCGCCGACAGCCGCAACTCTCGGCGTACTTCGGCTGGACCGAGCTGCAGGAGGATCATGCTGCCCAAACAAGTTAGCGCCTATCCGTTTCGAGGCTCGGCTGGCCGCCGGAAAGACGCGGGTACGCGTTGGCTTGGTTGCTGTCCCCCCGAAATGAGCACTGGAGAGACGCATCCGCGGGCAAAAAGGCCCATGAATAGGGCAAAAACTTCTCTACGAAGAAGAGCCGCACCCAATCGAGATCGAAGGTCGACTGACGGCGGCGACTGGTGCCTCTAGGAGTCTGCGCCGTGGAACGATTTTGGGCTCGATCGGCCACTATATGTTGTGGTTATGAACTGCACGACACCCTTCATATTGGGGCGAAAATTTCCTGCGGCGCAGACTCCTAGCGCGCGGTCGCCAGCCGTGCGTACCTTCACCCAGCGGCATCATGCCGTCGGCGTGGTCGAGAGATCACGTCCCGTAGTTCGATCCCTATCCAGTAGACCAGATCCACGTCATCCGGCGCAAGAGGTGGCAGGGGTGCAGCCGGTGCGACGGGTTCGAGCTCCGTGGCTCTGAGACGCGAGGCAGAGTTAACAGAAGTCCTCGTTCACGCGCAGGTACTCGATGATGAATTTATCTAGTGTGCCGTCCCGGAGACTCGTAACATAATTTGGTCTACACCTTGCCCGGATCGATTGCGTTTTCGCGGGGCCTGAACGGCGAGGAATTCTGCATCGAACTTGCGAGACGGGACACTAGGGCCTCGGAGAGCTCTTGCATGATGAAACCCGCATCCCCGCCGTGTGTGCCAAAGCCGAGACTCTCCCACGTGAAGGTCCCCCGCTCCAATCCGGTCATATCGTCACGGTTCCACTTCGACAGCTGCATCGTCCTCACGAACGCCGGGCCATCGTCAAGCGTTAAGATGGTTACTTGCAGATACGGAACACCCTCGCGTGAATCGTACAGCCGCGCGGCCCGCAAGCGACTCTCCACCATCGTTCGGACGCGCTCCTCGGTGAGGTCAATTGCGTCCGCTTGGTCGCCCTGCACAAACACGCTGATTTCTAGCTGCTGGCACCGAGTGAAGAGCTGGAAGCGGTCAATGTTCTCGGAGACCGTCCCCCACCGAATACGGCCCGCGTTCAGGAGGTTCCGGCAGTCCGCCGCATCCTTTCCGACGTGATCACCGTTGGCAGTCCATGCCCCGGCCCCGCGATCGCCGATGAACCGCGTATCGTCGCAGGCGCCGTCGCTGGCCCACGCGCTGGAGTCGTCGCCGAAATCACCGGCATCCGAAGCCGTTTGGCCAGCCAACGGCGCGGCGAACGCAAGGATGGCCAAGGGGAGCAGGGATAGGCGCATGGATCCTTTTCCTCACTGGCGGGAGAGCACTGAGGGCCAAGCCTTCCGCTGCCTGGGAGGCGGATGCCCCCGGGTGTCTGGGGCCGGACCGACATCGCGCGCGCCCGATTCTTCTTCCCTGTCCGGCGCGCGGTAAACGGCGATTCCCCGAGGTGTAGGCCTCGCCGACGTTCAGCCACACGGTTCCGTCTCCCGTCAGTACGCGCCGGAGCTTGCGGAAGTCGGTGACGATACTGGCCACGTAGTCCTGCAGCGTGTCGTCCCGTCCGAAGGGTACTCTGCGGCGTGATCGCCCTTCTCATCGTTCGGGGTAGCCGGCTCAGTGGACTCGGTCGTCCGTCGTCAGCACCACGGGCCGGGGGTCACGGCACATGTGGAACACAGGCTCATCCTACCACGGGCGCACGCGAGCGGCCGTACTCGGGCTACGGCATTGGCGATACCGAATCGGCGATGGTACGGCGATGGTCCCAATCCGTCCGCGAACGGCCTCTTCCGTCTGCTGCGATCCCCTGCAACACAAGGGATGCGACGAAGGGAACCAGGGCCGCATGACGCTGTAAGTGCTGGATAATACGGGCGTTCCAGGATTCGCGTTCGTCCACTCGCTCGAAGCCTCCGCGCGCGCCTGGGGCGGTGGTGAGGTGGGCGGGTTCCTCGACCTTGTCGAGGGGAGCGCCACGCAGGCTTTCGCAGCCTCAAGGAAGCGGTGGATACCACCACGCCCGCGGGTCGGATGATGATGCAGATGGTCGGCGCGTTCGCCGAGTTCGAGCGCGCGATGCTCAAGGAACGGACCAAGGCGGGCCTCGACGCCGCGCGCAAGGAAGGCCGGATCGGCGGCCGGCCGCCGAAGCTCAAGCCCCACCAGCAACAGGAAATTGTGACGCTCGTCAAGCAGGGGAAGAAGACCGCCGCCGACGCGGCGCGCCTGTTCGGCGTCCACCCGGCAACGGTGTCGCGGCTACTCCGGCGGACCTAGATCGAGTCTTCTACCGTACTTTCGGTTCCATTGCTCCCCAAGCCCCATAGATCCAGTCTCTGGATTGACTGAATCCCCACGTCTCGTGATATGCGGAGCCCCCTCGCGCAGACTCGCCCCAGCTGCCGAGCGGAGGTTAACGGAATGCGGCGTTATCGGACGCAGGTCAAGGGAGGGCTGCGACCGGATCAGCGCAAGCGCCCCGGTCTCGCCCGCACAGCGACGACTTGTCTCGTCACGACGTTCAAGTCGCACTCGTAGACGTGCGGCTGCCACGCACCGAAGCCATTTTGGAATTCGATACGGTCACCGAGATAGGTGACCACGTTCCGGTTCCCTGTGGGGCGCGAACGGCTGAACTTCGGTTCAAGAAATCCATCCGTCCAACGATGGGTGTACTGGGCGAGTCGTTCAACACGCTCGGGACACCGAACGAGCGCGGCGACCTCGCCACGCTGCGCTGGCGTCTGCTGCTCAGCATCCCTCTCGGCTTGCTCCGCCGCCCGCTCCTGACGCTCTGCGCCTTTCGGATCATCAGAAATGCTCACAACAACGAACGCCAACAACAACGCGAGAAACGCGATAAGGGCCACGAATTCCTTGCCCGTTCGTTCACCCGCATCCGATTCGGGATTCGGTGGAACCGTGGTGGTCTGGTTTCCCGCGCGCTGCGCCGTTGGAGACCGGCGGCACGCCGCGCACAGCGATGGACGCGGCGGCGCGTCCGGGTTACTGTCGCTCGGCACGAACGCCGTTGGATCCCAGATCTGCCGCCCGCAGCTAGTGTAGCGTCCCGGAAATGAGTATCGTAAGTGGCAGGCTTCAAGCAAGGGAGACTGCCATGCCACGCGGACGCCCCCTGGTACCACTCACGCTCACCGACGAGCAGCAGGATCAGCTCAACGGCATTGCCCGGTCGGCCACCCTGCCCTACGCCCTGGTCCAGCGAGCCCGGATGGTCCTCGCCAGTGCTGAAGGCTTGGCCAACTCTGCCGTCGCGCGGCGCTTCGGCGTCACACCACAAACCGTCGGCAAGTGGCGACGGCGCTTTCGAGCGGCCGGCATCGAGGGCCTGCACGACGAACTCCGCCCCGGTCGTCCTCGGACCTATGACGACGACAAAGTGGCGGCGGTGATCAACCGTGCCCTGCAGGAGAAGCCCGATGCCGCCACGCATTGGAGTACACGCACCTTGGGGCGAGCTGAAGGCATTGCCAAGAGCACGGTACAGCGCTGGCTCGCCCTCTTCGGGGTCAAGCCGCATCTGGCGAAGACCTTCAAGCTGTCCAGCGATCCGTTCTTCATCGAGAAAGTGCGCGACATCGTCGGGTTGTACCTCAACCCGCCCGACCACGCGATGGTCCTGTGCGTGGACGAGAAGTCGCAGATTCAGGCGCTCAATCGCACGCAGCCGACGCTGCCGATGGGCCTCGGCTACGCCGAAGGCTACACCCACGACTACGTCCGGCACGGCACGACGACGCTGTTCGCCGCCCTGGACATCGCCACTGGAAAGGTGTTCGGGCAGTGCCGGAAGCGGCACCGCCACGAAGAGTTCCTGTCGTTCCTGCGCCTGATCGACCGGGAGGTGCCGGCGGAGTTGGACATCCACCTGGTACTGGACAACTACGCGACGCACAAGCACGCCAAGGTCAAGCGGTGGCTGGCGGCGCGACCCCGCTTCCATCTGCACTTCACGCCCACCTCGGCGTCCTGGTTGAACCAGGTGGAGCGGTGGTTCGGGTTGCTCAGCCAGCGGGCGATCAAGCGGGGTTCGTTCCGCAGCGTCGCGGATCTGGTGCGCAAGATCCAGGCGTTCATCGACAGCTACAATACCTCTGCCACGCCGTTCGTCTGGGTCGCCACAGCGCAGTCGATCCTCGACAAGGTGGCGCGCATTGCGATGCGTATTTCCGGGACAGCACACTAGAACACGTCAAATCTGACATCGGATAGCATCCCCCCGCGCACGCCCGGTCAAAAGCATTGGGACTCAATCGCCGCCGCCGCTCGCTTCATGGTGTCCACCCACAGGCCGCCGCCACCTGAGCGATGGCGCGATACGATCCTCGTAGGTCGATAGACGCGATGGTGTCCCCTACGTCGATGATTACCTCGCCGCTCGATCTCGCGAGCGTGCGAGCAAACTGAAGCGGATCCGGTGCCAGCAGCGACGGCACGCCGCCAGCGACGACTGCGTCCCACGTCTCGACAACCTCGTTTCCTCCGGGGTAGATCCACCAGCCCACCTGCCAGTTACCACTTCTCGCGGCCAGTAGGTAGCTTCCCACCCCAACCATCATGCTGCGGCCAGCCGGGTCGCAGGTGATCAGCACCCCCATGACCCGGTCCGGAGCCACGGCCGAGGCTGATACCGTGCCGTCAGCAGAACGCCTCACCGACCACTGGGCGTCGACCGCGGCCGGTGCCAGGAAAAGCACCAGGAACAGGAGCCGAAAGGTCCTCGACGCCGAGGTGGCCATCGTTTCAACCGGAACGTGCAGCGGCGCGGTGATCGACGGCTTTGGCATCGCCGGCACCAGGTTCCATCGGGAGCCCCACTCGTTGATCACGCTCGCGCGGTACCCTGACTCGACGGCGATGACGGCGTGCACCAGGTCGGGGGTCGACGCCGTGCCGCTGGGCGGCGGAGTCGACGATGTCGGCGAACGGCCGCTTGCCGGCCTCGGCCGGGCGCGCGAGGAAGCCGTCGCCGGCGGCGACGAGCAGCAGGAACACGAGGCAACGGCAGGAGAAACGCGGCGGCATGGCGAGCGCGCAACATACCACATCAAGGGCCGTACGCCTCGCCTGAGAGACCTACGGCAAAGCTCACCACCTGGTTCGTGCGCTCGGCGTAGCCGTTAGGTGAGCGAGTACAACTGAGCGAGTACAACGGCCCGGCCGGCGTGAACGAGGGATCAAAGGCGGTCGACTGGCGGCAGGGAACGGCATCGTGAGCGACCAGCGGCTGATCGGCGCGCTCATCTTCCCGGCGACGCATCCCGAGCGTCGGGAGACGCGGCCGGGGCGGTGCTCGGGCTGCCTGACGCGCTTCGCGGTCGACGTGCGGCTGCCGTCGCCGGCGACGTGCCCGGACTGCGGGGGCGATGTCGTCGCCCCAGGGAAGGTCGAGCCGGTAGCGCGGCGCCTGCCGTTCGATGGTCCGCGTCGACCGCCCGGCCGGTGAGGCGGACATCGAGCGCTGGTCGAGGTCGAGGTCCGCGGCGTCCGGACCCTTGGGGCCCTCGATGGCCGGACCAAGCTCGCGATACCCGCCGTTCAACGCGATCCGGATCCCGAAGAGCAGAACGTAAAGGTCCGGTCGGCCACGTTCGATACGTTGTTCGTTGTCTTCCGCGGCGAGCGGTGATTCCCACATGGCGGGAAAGTCCAGGAGGAAACGGGATGGAGCGCGTGTTCGGGTGTTCTGTTTTGGGAAGCACGAGGGATCGCCTACTGGCGGGGCTGCGGGGTATTGCTTGCGCAGAGCAGCGGAAGTGGATCGAGGTGGGGGAGTCGAACAACGACGGGGAGTTGGTCGAGGTCATGCGAGATGGGCTCGATCGACTGTCACCGGGTCAGCAACCGATGGATGAAGATGGCGGTGACGGAAGGGTGTTCGGATGCTTGTTGACGACCGGCGACAGGCATCGGATGGTTGAAGGGCTGCGCGAGGTCGCGGTCGCGGACGTACGGAAGTGGGTCGACGTGGGCGAGGCGAACGGTGACGCGAAGCTGGTCGAGGTCATGCGGGATGCGCTTGAGCGGCTGTCGCCGAGAAGCTTAGAATAGCCCCAGTGTTTCCGGGGGTTTTTTCCCGCTCGCGGTCCGCCGCCCGCGCCGCGTCGAGCGCCTGGCGCACATCTCCCGCCGGGAGCCCGACCGCGGCGGCGGCGCGCGCAATCCGGCCCCACGCCGGCGGCCGCATCGTGAAGATCTGCCCCCTCCGGACCCAGACGTGGTAGTGCGCCATGCCCCAGATATCGGCCGCTGGCGCAATTGCGCCACGCGGTCCCTGCAGGCGGCGATTCTCCGGCCAGGGCCATACTCAGGACCTCCGGACCCGGAACGACCGTACAGGGCATCCTCGCGCGTTTTAGGGGTTGATCCGATCTCGAGGCTGCTGAACTGTTCAGGCAGAAACGAGCGTTGTGCCTGACAAGGATGATCGTTCCGGTCTCCGACCCCCAACTTGTCTTCCGCCCCTGTTGATCGCCGGCAAGATACTGCCGCTCAGGGCCTCGAAGTCGATCTCGTGCCCGGTCAAGGGCGACGAAATGGCTCAGAACGGGGGGCTCAGGCCGAGTCCTTACAGTGTATTTCTGCACGAATCGTGTCGGTACCCTACCGTGCCCGGAATGGCGGGTTGCGGATCGCGCGCCGCTAGGATGTGACCGCGATGGCCTGCCTGCTGTAGGCCCCGGCCAGCGCTTCCTGAAGGAGGAAGTCCGAGAGGTCAGCGCGACCGATGCGCCCCATCTTCCCCGTGTTGGTGGCGGTGACGTTGCCTGAAGCCGGGTCGTCGGTGAGAATGGCGGCGCGGACGATGGTCCAGTCCATCGAACTGGTCCTCACGAGCGCTTCCTGCGCCGTGTGGTCCGCATGGATGTTGCGCAGAAGCGTCCTGAACAGCACCCGGGCCAGCAACGGGACCTGCCTCCAACTCTCCCCCACTCCCGCGGCCGACAGGATGACGAGGCGCTCGAACAGCGTGCCTCGTCATGCCGTCCACGATCGTCCTCGTCCCCGTGGTCAGGGTCGTCCGGTCGCGCAGGCCGTTGCTGCCCAGCGCGACGATCACCGCGTCGTGGCCAGCGATGGCGGCTGCGACCGAAGCAGCGTCCGTGACATCGCCCTGAGCGATACGAAGGCCGGCGGACCGCTCGAGCTTGTGCGGCGAGCGCGTGAAGGCCGTGACGTCGTGACCCCGACCCAGCGCTTTCTGCCAGACATGCTGTCCGGTCTTACCGGTTGCCCCGAAGACGATCAGTTTCACCCGCGATGCTCCTCCTTCTCGCATGGACGATCGCCGAGGTACGATAGTGAACGGGATGACCGAATCCATGCAGATCCTCGTTGACCTGTTGACCGCTGCCGCGGCCCTCGGGGCGTTCGGTGTCGGTCTGTGGAACGCCTACCAGTTCGGGAAGCTCTCCGCGAGAGTCGACACGCTGGAGACGGCCCACAACGCGCACGTCAACGCCCCGGCTCTGCACCGATAGGCGCGCCCCCGTTCCCGTCACCGCGGCCAGGCGTGGGATCGAGCGTGGGATACCGCCCTTCCACGTCGCGGCAGGACCCCGGTTTCGTTGGGTTCCGGCGCGGCCGGTCATGCTCCCCGGCAGAACAGCACCGGGAAGCCTCGTCGGCTGCTCGCCGGCCCCTTCGCGCCCGCGCCGTCGACGCGCTACGCACGGAGGAGGAGCCCGCCGCGGGCCGAGCGCGTCGTTCCCGCTCAGCTCGCACCAGGTCAACCGCCGTGTCCAGGTCCTGGCCGCCGCGCGGGGCCCTCGAGGGCGTCTCGTCGCACTCCGGACGCCGGGGCCTAGTGTCCTGCCTCTCAAGTTCGATGCAGAATTCCTCGCTGTTCAGGACCGCGGAGACGCCATTGATTCCTCACCAAGGTACAGACCGAATTGTGTCATGTGTCTCCGGGACGGCACACTAGCGTCGGAGTTCGTCCGCCGCGGCGCCTAGACGACCGCCGTCCAGGCCGCCGGCGGCTGGCGCAGCGCCGCGAAGGTCGCCCGCTACGCCTCGGCCCGTCGACGTCGAGGACGGCGCCGTCGCCAGGCTCTTCCGGGGGAAGCGGATAAAGGGCGGGGCGTCAACCACGCGCGCTGGCGCACGCCAACTGCCTGCCCGTTCGTGTCCGCGTCGCAGGGTCTGAGCTTCCGCTTTTACCGACTCACGCTGATGATTTGCGCTCGGTAGTCTTCCAGTTCACTTCCTGAACCCCTGACTTCGCAACGAACCGTGCGGACGACCGTGCCGCCGAACATATTCTCAAGTTCCGCCTGCCATGTGATGAAGTGAGGAATACCCGGCTGCTTACCAATGCGCCGTTCCCCCGTTACTGCGCCGCCGAACCACGTGAACGGGTAGTGCGCGTCATTGTCGGCAGCCCATGACCGCAACGCATCATCGCATACGGTTGCGAGGATTGCGCGGTCCACGCTCGCGACATATTCGTCCCACTTGCGCTGGCGCGAATCCTCCCAAACCCGGCGCGCTGCGGGTGCATTTCGCCGGGAGGCTTCCATGGCACGCTGTGATGCACCGATATCGCAGCCCGCGATCGCACCGGCCAGCACAACGACGGCGCCGATGACCCACCAATCGTTCACGGGTCCAATCCTACCGCAAATCGCCCGTTCAGTCGTCGCCGTCGACCTTGGCAGTGAAGTCAACCGGATTACGGCTTGAGAGATGGTCACCCGTAAAGGACAGCTTCTTGGCGAGCGTCAGCGCAGACGGTGAGATCCGGTACATTTCCCCCGTCCGGCCACTGAACGGTGCTACGACACAAAACCGGTGGTGCTGGGAAGTCAGAGTCAGGTGACACGGACACTTGATCTCTGTGAGCCAAGGATTCGCGGCGACGTTAAGGCCGCCGTTGTCGTTGAGGACGACGTTCACCTCGTAATCCATGCCCCTGATCCTAACCCTTGAACAACCCCTGATACCAGACTTGGCCGTCACGGCCGCCGACGGGGCGCTCCTGCGCCGCGGTCGGGCGGCCGGCTGGCCGGGGCTGGTGGGCTGGTGCGTGGCGGGCACCTCGGGGCTCTGGCGCGGCTGGTGGCGGGTGGTGCTGCTCCCGGCGCTGGCGTGGCGGCGGGCCGCGGCCGCGGGTGGGCCATCCATGCCCGATGGCCTGGAGGCTGGCCTCTGCGGTCTCGAGCATCTCGGCCCGGCTGGGCGTCTCATGCGGCGCCCACGACAACGAGTAAGTGGTAGACGGGCTTCTTCAGCTTCCGGCCGCCGGCTTGGTCCCGGCGAGCTCCCTTCAGCAACTTTGCCTCGCGGGCGGTGCCGAGCCCACGTCCAGTCTGGTCGAGCAGGCCGCGCGGGAGTACGAGCGCGACCCGGATCCGGCGCTTCCCGGTCAGGCCGACGTGGATCGTCCCGCCGACATCGAGTCGGAGCCGGCCGGAGACTTCGCCGGCTGGGTGCGCCAGATCGACGCCGCGGTCGCCGCAGCCGAGCGCGGGCGGCGGCCGATGCCGAGCTGGCCGCGTCCGGCTCCGGCAGACTGGTTCTCGCGCTCGTCGACGTGCCATCAACGCCGAGGGCCGCGTGGCCCAGGCGGTCAACCGCGTCCAGGGCCTGACGTTCGGGGCCCGGCGCCCCAGCTTCGTGCCGGCCGCCGGCGGCAGTCAGGCCTGGAATGAGCTGCGCGAGCGCCTCGACGAGGCCGGCCGGCGCGCCCGCGCCGCCTGCAGCTCGATCGAGCCGCCGCGCTGAAAGCAGACCCCAGGGTCCGATAACGGCGAGTTCCGTTAACTTCAACGACCCTTCAACGACCCAATGTTTCCGGGCATCTGCGCCGCAAATCGACCGCCGGGCCGGCGCGCCTTCGCCCCGAAGTCGCCTGAAACCGGCTCCCTGTAGACGCTCTGCTGGTAAGAATACGGGTTCTACGCACTTGGCGGCGACAACCCTCGGCTGAAACCGGCAACCCCCCGTAAATAGGGCGAAAACCCGGGCAGATGCAATTGTCACAACCATGAGTACGCTTCGCGAAGCATTCTTCGAGGAGGGCCCAACCCCGATCGGCGCAAGAATGCAGGCCCCGGACGACCCCCGGACATGCGGGGTGAGGAAGACGCAGCTCTGCTGCCGTCGGCACGGCGCGCCCACCGAGGGCGAGACGAGGCGCTCGCGCAGCTCCTGCCAGGCCTGACTGCCGCCCTCGGCCGGGATGAAGAGCCGGGGCGCTTGGCCCCGAACGTGAGGTTCTGGGCACCGGCGGCGGGGTCAACTGGAACGGCACCGCCTACGATCCGGAGCTCGGCTACATCTTCGTGAACTCCAAGGACCAGCCGATCAGCGGCTGGATGGACGTGAACCCGTTGTACCCCTCGGATGCGGACGATCAAGTGGCCTACGTCCGCTCGCCGGCCCAGCCGTTCGAGGCGCCGATCTTCGACGCCGCCGGCCGGGCGGCGGGTAGGCACCCCGAGCGTCGGCGGCGCCAATCCTCACCGCCGGCGGGCTTGTGTTCATCGGGGCCACTAGCGACCGGCGGGTCCGCGCATTCGACTCCCGCACCGGCGACGAGCTGTGGTCCGCCGCGTTCGACTACAACGTCGAGGCCGTCCCGAGGACAGTACGTCGCGGCGACCGGCGAACCCCGCGCGGGAACGAAACGTCTGGTCGTGTTCGCGCTACAGAACTGAATTATCCGCAAAATGTTGATAGAAAATGAGGTTATATAAATACAGTAATGCAGAGCGTTTTTCGGTTGACGGCGCGGCGGCGACCGGCCGGCAGTGGCAAGGCGTGTCACCGCGCCGGTGACTGAAAAACGGATTGGACTGAACCGCTACCCCGCCGCTCGGCTATGGGCGTTGCATTGTCGGCGGACGGAGCGCCCGGGCGTCCCACGGGGCGTTGCATGGACGTTGCCGGCCGACGGCGGTCGGCGAGGATGACCGGGAAGGCCGTTCCGCAGCCGTCGGGAGGGGTCGGAGACGTAACTCTACCGGCCCGGGGCCTCCCGGGAACTGCGAAGGGTGGCTGGCGGGCGTCGATGGGCTTGTCACGACGAATCCAGGATGACCGGACACCACCCCAGGCGCCGGCGAGGTCAACGGCCTGCATGTTCCCGTCGTGGCATCGGGGACACCGCCGCAACGAGCGACCGGTCAACGCCTCATAGCGATCCCGATAGTCAGTGGCAACCGGGCCGGCCTCCGCTGCCGGTGGTGGCGTGCATAGCAAGCGCCGGCACTCGGTGAGCTTCTGCTGGCGGTTGCGATTGGCGAGGAAGCCGTAGTGTCGAATGCGGTGGAAGCCGGGCGGGAGCACGTGGAGCAGCATGCGCCGGATGAACTCGGTCGCCGTCAGCGTCATGGTCTTCTTGCGCGACGCGCCAGCCCGGCGGTAGTCGGTGTAGCGGAAGCGCACGGAGTCGTCGTGGAGGCTGCACAGGCGCTGGTTGCTGATGGCGATCCGGTGGGTGTACCGGCCGAGGTAGTCGATGACCTGCTCGGGGCCGGCGAAGGGTCGCTTCGCATAGACGACCCATTCGGTCTCGCGGGCCGGCCGGAGGTGCTCGGCGAAGTGCCGTGGGTCGCTGAGAGATTGTAGCCGGCCGGCGAAGTGCAGTTGTCCGGACTCGAAGGCGTCCTCCAGCGCCGCGAGAAGAACCCGACGGAAGTAGCGCGAGAGCACCCGGACCGGCAGGAAGAATCCGGGTCGGCAGGCAACCCAGCCACTGCCGTCGCTCGCAAGCCCCCCACCCGGGATCACGCAGTGCAGATGGGGATGATGGACGAGCGTCTGGCCCCAGGTGTGCAGGACGGCGAAGAAGCCGATCTCGGCGCCGAGGTGGCGGGGGTCGGCCGCTATGGTGCGGAGCGTCTCGGCGACGGCCCGGAAGAGGAGACCGTAGACGACGGCCTTGTTCTGGGTGGCGACCTCGGCGATCGCCGGGGGCACGGTGAAGACGACGTGGAAGTACTCGGTGGGAAGCAGGTCCGCCCGGCGCCGTTCGAGCCACGTGGCGCGGGCCAGCGACTGACAGGTCGGACAGTGGCGGTTGCGACAGGAGTTGTACCAGACGCGCCGATGACCGCAGTGGTCACACTGCTCGACGTGCCCGCCGAGGGCGGCGGTGCGGCATTGCTCGATGGCCGTCATCACGCGGCTGTGCGCCGTCGAGAGGGCGGCCCCGACCTCGGCCCGGAAGGTATCGCCGTAGCGGCGGAACACCTCCGCCACGGTAAGCGCGGCGCGCGGCACGACCGTAGCTCAGTCGACGACCTGGGTGCGTTCTGGGACGGGCCGTGGGAGCAGATCCAGCGGACTCGCGGTCGAGCAGACCGTGGTGGTCGCGATCCGCAGGTACTGCGCCGTGGTCGCCAGACTCCGATGCCCGAGCAGGAGCTGGATGGTGCGCAGGTCGGTGCCGGCCTCGAGCAGATGGACGGCAAACGCATGGCGGAGCGAATGTGGCGAAACCGGCTTGGCGAGGCGCGCGCGTCGGGCGGCGATCTGGCATGCACGCTGGACCGCTGCCCGCGTGATCGGCGTCTCGGGACGCTCGCCGGGAAAGAGCCAGTGGTGGGGCCGGTCGACTTTCCACCAGGTGCGCAGGATCGCCAGCAGCTTCGGCGAGAGCATCACGTAGCGGTCCTTCTGCCCCTTGCCCTTCGCGATGCGCAGCACCATGCGTGCGCTGTCGATGGCGGACACGGTGAGGTGAACGGCCTCGGAGATGCGCAGACCGGCGGCGTAGCACGTGGTCAGGATGGCGTGATGCTTCGCGGCTTTCACCCCGTCGAGAAACTGGACCACTTCTTCCGGGCTGAGCACGACCGGTAGGGACCGCGGCTTCTTCGGCGCGGGGATCATGTCGTCGAAGACCCACCGCTTCTGGAGCGTGACCCGATAGAGGAAGCGAAGCGCCGACACAGCGACGACCAGCGAGCTCGGCGCGAGACGACGTTCGTTGGTCAGGTAGACCTGGTAGGCGCGGATGTCCTCGGGACCGAGACGAGCCGGGGAACGGTCGAAGTAACGAGCGAACCGTGCGACGGTCTCGACGTACGTCCGTTGGGTGCACGCCGACAGCCGCCGCACTTGCATGTCTTCGAGCATGCGTTGACGAAGGGAAGCCATGAGACGCTCCTCTGTGGAGGGCCTGGGGGATTCCAGGCACTCCAGACCAGCGTACGGCGAGGCTCACGACGGGCTGTGGGGGCTCGACGATCTGGCCGGACGACTCAGTGGCGGCGGGTCGCTCCGCCGTCTACCGCGGAGCGGTTTAGTCCAACGGCACTTACCACGTACTTTACCACGATGTCAGGATCGTCGAGCAGGGGGGCACCGTCAGTTCCGGGTTGCCGCCCGCGCGGGCACCGTGGCCGTAGGCGGCACGGATCAGATCGAGCGCGAACGGCTCACCGTTGGAACGCTGAGCCACCGAGCGGGGTCTGGCGGCGGGCGCGCGGTGCTCGATGGACGGCCGCGGGCGGTGCCTGGACAACGTCTTCGTCGAGCGGTTGTGGCGGTCGCTGGCCGACGGGTTCGCGGCCGAGCGGGTTATCTCGGCGTGGATGACGTTCTACGGTTACGAGCGCCCGCACTCAGCCCTCGATGGACGCACGCCGGCCGAGGTCTACGGCGAGGAGCGGGCGGCGTGAGCAACCGAACGAACGGTGCGTGGAACGGCCATGACTGCCATCGGCTGCTCGGCGCCGAGGTTGGCGACGACGGCTGTCGAACGACCGTTGCTCTACGATGTCGCCATCGCAGACACGGGCTGGCGGTTCGACGAGCAGAACGCGGGTCCGCTGTGCCGCGGGGCTTTCCCGCGGCGCATCTCTACGGCAAGTGGAGCGGCGTGCTCCGGCACTTCGACGGCATCCAGATGGGTGCGGCTCTTCTTCGTCGACGGCTGCAAGGGTCTCTGCGAGCGACATGACAAGACCTACTTGACCCGTCGAAGGCGTGGTGGGGACGGCGGCTCGGACGGCTCGGTGACCGGCGGCGGGGTTCGGTCAGCGTAGTGCTGGGCGTGGTTCCGCTCGTACTCGCGCGCCTCGTGGAACTCCCAGTAGGCATCGAAGTCGCCGCTCGCGCGTAGCGCCCGCAGCTTTAGGACCGCCTCGGCGCCAGCCAGTCGCCAACGGGCGCCGGTCAACTCCATCCGGTCGCGGACCAGGTACCGGCACGCCCCTTCGATCACCCCGGTGGCGATGGGATAGCCCGCCGCGAGGTAGCGGTCGTAGTGCAGATACGGCGCATACTTGCGCAGGTAGTCGGCACACGTGTCGACCGGCTTGCGGGCGTCGGGCGACAAGCCGGCGACGGTCGCCGCACCGCGCATCGACGCCGCCACCGTGCGGGCCCTGCCCTCGAGAATGCGCCGCACGCGCGTCCACGCCCAGCACGCCAATTCGAGACTCCCCGCAGGGTGGAACGCATGCGCCGCCTTCCAGACGTACTCGACCACGTGGATGATGTCGAGGATCACCGTGACGTCCACGCCGCGGGCGGCGGCGGCCTCCTCTACCAGAGCGAGCTGCGTCTCGGCGCCATCGACGAGCGCCACCCAATGCTTGACGTGCTCGGGGTCCCGGTGCTCGGCTTCCAGCGTCGCCTCGGCGACCACATCCAGAGGCTCCCGCTCGACGCTCGCCCAGACCCGTTTGGCCACCGGGCGGGGCCGCACCGACCGGGTTCGGGCCCCGGCCGCCGGCTGTGGCGGCATCAAGCTCTGCAAGAACTCCTCGGGGCTGCGCACGAATGGCGCCGTCGTGTAGACGGCGGCCACCGTCGCCATGCGCTTGGCGTGCTTCTTCTCTCCCGGCTTCAGACGCGTGAACAGCGACAGATGCTCCCGGTCCCGCCGGCGCTTCTCCGCGGCCTTGCGCGTCGCCTCGCGCAGGTCGTCGCGATGCAGCACCACACCCTTGCCGTCGAAAGTGAGCACGACGACCGACCCCGCGGGAGGCGACCGGCCCCGCTCGGCCTGACGCGCCTCGTAGAAGGCGTCGAAGTCGGCAGCCGCGCGAGCCACCAACTGTTCCGCCTGACGCTTGGGTACCTGGGCGGCGGTACTGCCGGACAACTCGAACAGCGCTTCGTCGAACGAACGCGAGGCGGCCGCGACGGCCACCCGGCGGCGCACCTCAAGCGAGTAACGCTCCGGCGGCAGGTTCAGCGCCGCGTCGAGCGGATGCAGACTGTCGTGACCCGCGCGCGCGTAGCCGGTGCGCTCGACCGCCACCGTGCCGAAGGTCGTCTCCAGGCGGCGTTCGTGCACCCGACGCTCCGAGCGCTCGACACCGTCGGCGCCGGCGACCGGACCGGCCGCTTCTCCCGGCCTGCGTTGGTCGAGATGCCCTTGCAGCAGCTTGCGCAGCAACGCGCGGCCCCGCCGGTCCAGTTCCCGTTCGAGGTCGCTCTCGCTCATCTGACGGGCTTCGCGCGAACACAGATAGGACTTGGCCTCCGCATAGGAGACATCGGCCGCCGCATACGGCGCCGGCGCGGGTGCAGCAACAGGTCGGGTGAGGGCGCGCATCGCTCAACGCTCCCGCAACCGCCGCTGCGCATCCGGGACCAGAGGATAGACCAGAACCGTCCGGGGCGCCGCACCGACACGGCGGCGGTGCCGGTCCATCCGGCCGCGACCGCTCGTGGCGCCCAACGCAACGAAATTCGCGGCGCGGTAGCAACCGCCGTGGTGACGGCGCGCATCCACGAGCGTCTCCACCAGCCAGGGCTCAAGGTGGTAGCGCCGCGGCCAGTCCACCCGCAACTGCCCGAGGCCGCGAGACAGCACCGCGCTCGCCAAGTTCTTCACCGTCACCCACGGCAGCAACAGGAAGCGGCTGTTGTTGACCACGCGCTGCAGATTCCGCACCCGAGCCGACTCGTCCCAGCCGACCCAGCGGTCCCGCGCCGCCATGCGCCACGCCGGACTCGAAAACTGCAGGCAGCCGACCACCGCACGCGCGGGCCGCGACGCAAACACCAGATAGCGCAAGTGGGCCCCGAACGGAACCTTGTGCCCCAGATAGTGGTAGCGGCCCACCAACTCCCGGAACAGCAGGCGCCGGGCAGGCTCGCACACCAACTCGAACTTCAGCGGCTCGACATCGCGCACACTGCCAACCAGCGGGCGCCCCGGCTCGCACGCCGCCGTCCGCGGAACGCGGGTCACCGACCCAACCGCGCGACCGCGCCGCTTGTCCGGCAGCACCAGCGCGCCCTCGGCGTCGAGCCGCTCAAGGAACTCTCGGCACTCGCGCGCCTTCAGACTGCCGTTCGGACGCCGCCACCGCAACAGCTCGCACACCGTGCGCGCCAGCTCCATCCGGCTCAAGCCCGAACACTCCCGCACCACGTCGCGGATCAGAGCCAACTCCCGCACGCTGAACGCGCGTCCCGAGAACCTCGTCGTCGCCACCGTGTCACCGGTCGTCGCAGCAGAGGGCATGTCCTTGCCACGACACCGTACAAGAACGCCGCGCGAATGTCCAGCAGCGCGCAGGTGGGTCAGGCCGAATCAAGCACCAGGGGGGCGGGGGCCAGGCGGCGTGGGGCACCCGAAGAAGGCGGGTGGACCGTCCCGGTGGGCCGCCGGCCTGAAGCCGTCCCCCCGAAAACGCACTGGAGAGGGCTCATCCGTGGTCAAAAACGCCCGTGAAATGGGCGAAAAGTACTCTACGAAGAAGAGCCGCACCCATCTGAGGTTGCCCCGGTCCCGTGGACGGGTTAACATCTACACGCTTCTCTAATGAGTGTTGTGACATGATCTGTTTCGGGGTTTGCTCCCTCCGGCGCAGCCGTATCCGGAAGCAACACCCGTGGTTCGGCCGAGAGCGGTCGGGCGTTCCGTACTGACAGTGGGAGGACCCAGCAATTGCCTGTTCGTCAAAAACCCCTTCGGGACGTCCGCGGCTGGAGAGGGAAGCAGTTGATGAGGACGCTTGCCGGCATCGTGGTCCTCGCGTTGATGGCCGTCAACAGCTTTGGACAGGATGGGTCTCGCGTCCGAACGGCATTGATTCGCGGAATGGAGCTTCCGTACGAGGTCGTCGACGGGCTCGCGGTTCACGCGGGGGACATCATCCTGGGCACCGCCGAGGAAGTCGCTGCGTGGAGCGCGGAGCGGGTCCGACCGGCGAGCGGAGGAGGCTTCATCTTTGACGTAGCGCCTACCGGTTACCCTCCGTCCGGTCTCTTGTGTACCTGGCCCGACGGAATCGTTCCGTACGTTATCGATGACGATGTGCCGAGAAGCCTGAGAACAGTCATCCTGGATGCGATTCGCATGTGGGATACACAAACCGTCCTCCGTTTTGTCGAGCGGACACCACAGCATGAGCACTACCAGCGCTTCACGCTGGGATCGATATCGGGGACCAGGATCTGCCACCGAGAAAGCGGCCCAGTAGAGCAGGTCCACCAAGTCGCACAGGGCGACACTCTGGTGAGCCTACTGCACAACATTGGCCACGCTATCGGCTTGGACCACGAAAACCAGCGCAGGGATCGCGATCGTTGGCTGACCGTTCTCAGAGACAACATTGCCGAGACTCCGCTAGCCCAGAGGGCGTGGCATCCGAAACTGAGGGCCGGCCCGGATATAGGCGTTTACGACTACCGCTCCATCATGCACTATCAGTTCATAGAGCCTCAAAAGCAGCGGAACCACGCGCGGCCGTACCAGGCGGAGACCATCCCTCCCGGCATGCCGTTCGGTGTGACGGGCGAGCTGTCTGCGGGCGATGTCGACTCCGTTGCGAGACTGTACGGCCACGTTCCAGGCGAGTACATGGTCTCGACCAATCCCGCCGGCCTCGAAGTCATCGTCGACGGCGAGCGGATCACCGCGCCGGCCAGCTTCGCGTGGGCAGTCGGCAGCGAACACACGTTGGAGGTCCCATCTCCGCAGTTCCGGCCGGGAAGCCGCTTCCTGTTCGGGCGCTGGAGCGATGATGGGGGAAGGGCTCACCGAATCACCGCGCACTCGGATACGACGCTGTACCAGGCGAGCTTCATCGCCCAGCATCAGGTGTCGACCGGAGCGAAGGTGTGGTGCCGCGACGCCAACGCCGCCTGCGAAGACGCGGAGAGCATCAACGTCACCGTCAGTCCGGCGAGTCCTGACGGGTACTACACGTTGCGCACGCCAATCGAGGTATCGGCGACGGCAAGGCCCGGGAGCTCGGTCAGGTTGCTATCGTGGGACGTGCAGCACAACCACTACAGGGGAGGGTTTCGATCTTTTCTCCATGGTGCGGCGTCAAACCCAGCCAGCACTTTCGCGATGCCCGGGTTGAGCTACGTGGCGCAATTCGGCAACGGACCGATCTTACAGGTCGACTCGAATGTCGATCCGGTACCGATCTCCATCGGTGACTGGTGGGGAGAAACACCAGTTGTGTTCGCTGTCCCTGAAAACCTCTCGGGAACGCGAACCGTCGGGCTGAAGCTCCATGATACCTCGGGAAGAGCCTTCCGACACCGCTTCAGGAGCTGGAGCGATGGCGGGGGCGAGACGCACACGATCGACGTGCCGGAGGACACCGACACCACGCTGAGGTTGACCCTGGACACGGAATACAGGCTCACGACTCACGCTTGGCCGGACTCCGATGGAAACCGGATCCTCGTCACGCCGTCCTCGGAGGACGGTTGGTACCCGGAAGGCACGGAAGTACGGCTGCTCGCCTCCCCCAAGCCACCTGCAAGGTTCATCGGCTGGAACGGCGCAGTGTCCGGACGGGACCCCGCGGCGGTGGTGACGATGGATGACGGACAGTTCGTGGAGGCGGTCTTCGATACCTGGAGCACAGAGTTGCAGGCGGCGGTGCCGGTCGAGGTCTCCCTGGAGGGACGACGTTGGGAGGGAAGGGTTCCCGACTTCGAGCGATATTACGTTGTGCCGCCCCCTGACGCGAGCGAGATCGAAGTCGAGTTTCGCACGCGAGCGGCGACCGGTGGAGAGGCCGCCCTGTTCGTAGCCGACGTCGACCTCTGGCCGCACCGCGTTTTGCAGGACACCGCCGACCTGGTCCTTCGGGGCGGGGAGGTGCGACGCATGACGGTGTCCCGTCCGCCCAAGCGCTGGCCGGCCGCCTACTCCATCCTCGTCCGGGGCGCCGAATCGGACAGGCCGACGCTCGAAGGAACGCTCGTGGCGCGCGTCAAGCGATACGGCGACGGCAACCGGCTCTTGGGCGGGCAGCGGTTGCGGCCCGGCGAGTTCATTCAGGCGAGGGGCGAGGCATGCAGGCTCGTGTTCCAGACCGACGGTAACCTGGTCGCTTACCACAACCGCGTGGCGTACTGGAACGCCCGGACTCGCGCTCGCGGAGGGGGGGCGGCGATGCAGTCAAACGGCAACTTCGTCGTCCGGGACAGGGAAGGCATGGCGCTCTGGTCGACGCGTACTGGTGGGAATCCTGGGGCGTATCTCGCCATCCAGGGCGACTGCAACATAGTGCTCCGTTCCGCCGGCGGGGCGGCGCTGTGGTCTAGCGGCCGGCCGTAGCTGAGGTGATGGGCCCGGTTGGCCCCCTTCGATGACCGCAGTCTCCCCGCCGATCTCTCCTGCAAGTTTGGGCGAGCTCGGCACGCTTGTGCTCGGTTGGACCATGAGGGAAACTCGATGACGAGAGCGGTGGTCGTGACGCGCGCGTCCATGATGCTGGCGTTGCTGTTCTTCGGACTGAATGCGATCGGCGGCGTCCCGTACATGTACCCCGACGGCCCGATTCCCCCTGGGTGGTTCGGAGGCGTCATCCCGTATGTCCTGGATGAGGATCTGCCGGATTGGGCAAGGGAACGCGCCGAGACGGCCATGGCGGCGTGGACCGAGGCGACCGTACTGAGATTCGTCCCCAGGACCGACGAACCGGACTTCATCCACGTTGTGGAGCATTGGGCGGACTGCGTCCGTCAGCCCAGCTGCTTCGTCCCCAGTAGGTCCGGCTCCAACAACCAACATGGGCTGGGGCACGGACTCGGCCTGCAGCATGAGCAGCAACGCCGCGATCGGGACCGCTACATTCGGGCCTTCCAGGACCACATCAGCCCGCATCACGGGCGGAGCTGGAATCCGCGGCCGTTCTACCACGCTGACATCAGTCCGTACAACTACCAGTCCGTCATGCACTATGGCTTCCTGTCGAGCAAACGGAACCGACGAGGTGCTCCCCCGGCAATCGAGACGATTCCCCCGCACATGCCCGTCGGAGAGATGAGCTACCTCAGCCCCGGCGGGCGAACCACCTCCATCACTCCGGGAGATGCGGACACGGTAGCCAGGATGTTCGGGGTGACTCCGCAGGCATGGACAGTCTCCACGAACCCGCTCGGTCTGGCCGTGGTCGTCGACGGCGAGGAGGTGACGACGCCGGTCTCCTTCGACTGGTCGCCGGGCAGCGAGCACACCCTCCGAGTTCCCTCCCCGCAGGTGCGGCCGGACGGCCGGTATCGATTCGGGCGCTGGAGCGACGCCGGTGGCGCTGGTACTCGCACGATCCTCGCGACAACCGACACGACGCTGTACGACGCCAACTTCGTCGCAGCGCACACGATCTCAACGCGCGTCCGTCCTGAAGGCGCCGGCACGGTCACGATCAGTCCCGGCAGTTCCGACGGCTACTATCCGCTTAGATCTGAGGTCACGATGTCGGCTGAACCGACCCCGGGGAGCGGCTTCAGGTTCCTGCGATGGGAGATCAGTTCGGACTACCGCTGGCAATTCCTGGTCACGCACGAGACGCACGGTGTGTCGGCAAACCCGGCGCGGACCTTCGCGATGCCGGGGCTCTCGTACACGGCGGTCTTCATCGAGGGAACGGTTCTGAGAGTCGAGTCCAATGCGGATCCGACTTCCGTCGAGATCAACGGCAGTGAGTACCGGACGCCGGTCGCTCTTGAGGCGAACTCGTTGCCCGCACGCGTAACGGTGGGCCTGGGGAAGGACTTCTTGGAGCACGACAAGGGGTACCGGGATCGTTTTCGGAGTTGGAGCGACGGTGGTGACGCAACTCACGCCGTCGATGTTTCGCGCACCGACGACACCATCCTGCAGCTCACGGTGGATACCGAATTCAGGCTGGTGACTGAGGCTTGGCGGGACTGGCACGGGAACGCGATCCTGGTCGCGCCGCCATCCGAGGATGGCTTCTACCTCGAAGGAACCGAGGTACGCGTGACAGCGTCGGCGAGGCCGCCTGCGAAGTTCATCGGCTGGAACAGCGACGTCGTGGGTCGGGACCCTCAGGCCCTCGTAGTGATGGACGACGGGAAGCTTGCCGAGGCGGTCTTCGCGTTGGATGCGACGGAGTTGCATCCCGGCGTGCCGGTCGAAGTCTCATTGCGCTGGAACGCAAGCGACCGCGACGTCGGCAAGCAGTACTACGTGCAGATCCCTCCCGAGGCGAGCGAACTCGAGATGGAGTCCTCAACGCGAATGGCGACACCTGGCGCCGAAGCGGGCTTGTTCGTCGATTCTGGGGACCTGTGGCCAAGCCGGGTCCGTCACGAGGACGCGCACCGAATTCTGCGTGATGGTGTCGTGACGACGATCAGGATCCGGCGCCCGCCCACGCGGTGGCCGGCCGCCTACTTCATCCTCGTCCGAGGCGCCGAGTCGTTGCAGGCGCAGACGCTCGAAGGCACCCTCACAGCGAGAGTCAGGCGTTACGGCGACGGCAATCGGCTCGTTAGCGGGCAACGGCTGCGGCCCGGGCAGTTTATCCAGGCTCCGGCTGAGGCATGCAAGCTCTCGTTCCAGACCGACGGCAACTTGGTCGCCTCCAAGGACCTCGTCGCATATTGGAGTGCCCGAACGCAGGGTGCCAGCGGCGGGGCTGCTGTCATGCAGTCCGACGGCAACTTCGTCGTCCGCGACGCCGACGGTGTGGCCCGCTGGTCGACCCGCACTCGGAGTCCCGGCGCGTACCTTGGCATCCAGAACGACTGCAACGTCGTGCTCCGGGCCGCGGGCGGTGCGGCGCTCTGGTCCAGCGGTCGGCCGTAGGGTTGTCGGTGCGCAGGGTCTGCGTGGCGCTCTGCCGCCGCGACCTCGATGGGCCTGCGAAGCGTGTAGTGGCCGTCCGGGCTCTGTGGTGTGATGGTGATGCCGCCGTCGTCGGGAGAGCACGTCGTCGCGCCGCGGCACGAGATGTCGACCGTCGTGGATACCCCTGGTACTGCGCGACGAAGTTCGTTCGCGTACTACAGTGTCGTGTCGCGCGTCGCCGTGATCGTGTGCGCCCGTCGTCAGTCCAGCGCCCAAACAGGAACCGGCTTCCCGGCCCAAACTGCGGCGACGGCACCTCCAGCGTGTGCTCGCTGCCCGGCTGCCAGTCGAAACTGGGCGGGGCCGTCATGCACTCGCCGCACACGATGATCTCGATCTCGTCCACGACGCGATCGGCTCGCTCCAGCCGAACCAGCGTTCACGGTCCGCGAGCCCCATTACTCCCGATGCCGGCTCTCCGGTGGGTCGCACGTCGTCTCTCCCGTCTCGTCGGACGTAGACGGGAGTCTGATGGCCCTGCCGCCATGTGGTCGCCAGCCTTTATGGCCGCAGCCCCCGGCATGTCGCTCGCGCGCTTCCGTCGTAACCGTTCGGCCAAGCCGGTATCTGGCTGCTTCTACCGGTTGAGGGTGCGCTTCCAGTCCTTGCGGAGGGGCCGCAGCCAGATGTCCTTCTTGGGCTTGTCGGAGCGGTTGTTCATGTTGTAGCGACCGCGCCCCAGGGTGACACCGACGCGGATCCAGCCGGAGGCCCGGTAGACGGCGCCGGTGTAGCGGGGAGTCTCCACGAAGGTCTCGATGAGCACGGGGGTCTTCTTGTAGCGCGCGATCCAGTCGGCCGGCAGCTGGCGGCGGACGAGGGCGAGGATGTGCGAGCCGAGGTTGGGGATGCGGATCCAGGGCAGGATCAGGAAGCGCGGGTTGTCGACGACGAGCGGCAGGTTCTTCTCGCGGTGTCGCCGCGACCAGCCGATGAAGCGGTCGCGCGGGGCGAGCGTCCAGGCGGCGGTGGAGAAGCCGAGCATGGCCAGCGGCGTGCCGTCGCTCGCGTGCACGGCGTAGCGCATCTGGGCGCCGACCAGGGTCTTGTAGCCGAGGTAGTGGTAGCGGGCGACGTACTCGTTCCACAGCTTCCCCCCGCGGTCGCCGCGCACGACGGTGCGCATCTCGAGCGGGCGGACGGCGTCGAGCGTGGTCGGCGGCGGCAAGAGGGGCGGTTCGGTGTCGGGCCCGAAGGTGATCGGCCCGGGCCGGTTCTGGCGCCACTTCGGCGGCGGCAGTTCGATCCGGCCGTCCCGGTGCATGGCCAGCATGACGACGCGGGCCGTCCTTGTACCCGCCGTCGGCCTTGCACCAGCCGATGCGGCGGCAGAACTCCTTCGACAGGGCGTGGCGGTTGAGCGCTGGCGGTCCGGCGATCAGCGCGCGCAGCAGCGCCATCTCCGCGGTCGTGAAGTCGCGGCCGTAGTAGCGGCACTCGACCGGAGCATGTCGGCGCCGTCAGTTCGCGTCGGCGCGCCGCGTCCATCGACCAGGGCAGCCACGCCGCGGTGTCGTCCGGCGGCCGGCCGCCGTTGTGGGCGCAGGCCACCAGCCACGCTTCGAGCCAGCGCAGGACATCGATCCGGTTCAGTATCAGGGTGCCGACCACCGAGTACATCAGCGCCGTGAACCGCGCGCCGGTTCCGCTGTCGGAGCCGAACGACAGGCGCCGTCCGATGGCCGGCCCCCGGAGCAGCCGCTCGGCGAGATTGTTGTCGAGCGGCACCCGGGGACGGTCGGCGAACACGCTGAGCCCCTCGCGGTGGTTGACGAGCGAGCGTAGCGGCTTGCCCTCGCGCGCGTGCTCCGGCAGGTCGGCCAGTTCCCGTTGCGCCGTCGCGAACAGGCTGTCGAGCGCCGCCGCGAGCGCGCCCTGCGCCGCGTCGAACGCCACGCTCTGGCGCTCGATGTCGGGGTCGTAGCAGTCCAGCCGCGCCTCGTTCTGGCGGTAGATCGCGGCGACCCGCGCAAGCCATGCCTCGCACCAACCGGTCAGGCGGACCTGGGCGGCGGCGCACTGGATGAAATCGCGTCGCATATGCGCCCAACTGTACGCCAGCACGACCGTGCCGCCGAGCAGCCGCGCCAGCCGCTTGTAGGCGCTGTAGCGGTCGCAGACGATCACCGTCTCGGGCGCCAGGTCGCCGAACAGCTTCGCCGCCGCCTCGGCGCTGCGGCTCGCGTCGATGTGGAAGCGCACCGCGTCGTTGCCGACCGCGGTCCACAGCCAGGCCCGGCCCGATTGGCCCTCCCCGCGCAGCGCCTGCACGCGCCACGTGGTCTCGTCGGCGTGGCGCAACGCCGCCGCGTCCTGGTGCGCGAGGATCGCCCCGGCAACCGGCTCGAACAGCGGCACGAAGCGGGGCACGCTGTCGGCCAGTGTCCCCGACGAGACCGGCAGCCCCTGGTCGCCCAGCCAGGCGCCGACGCGCTGAAGCGGGCGCAGGCACGCGTAGCGCTCGTACAGCACCCGCGACCAGACGCTGGTGCCGTAGGGCGTTTTGTCGAACAGCCGCGGCGCTGGCGGCGCCGAAACCTCCGCCGGCGACGAGGCGCACGCGCAGGACCGGCGCCAGCGTCGGCGGCGGATCACCCGCCGGTGGGCACGGACCTCGATCTCGACCAGGGCCGACTCCTCCACGCCGACCGCCGCGTAGGGCTTCCGCAACCGGAACATCGGCGCGCAGCGTCCGGCAGAGTGCGCTCCTCGATGCGTTCCTCCAGGCCGCAACGCGGCGTGCGGCCGTGGCCGGGAGCGCCACACCGCTGGCCGCGCGGGCGACCAGTGCCCGGCCGCTCCCGCTTCTCGCTCTTGCGGCCGCGCAACGCCTTCGACAGCACCGCCCGGGTCGCACGCAGCTTCACAAGCTCCGCCTCCTGCGTCCCGACCCGCCGCCGCAACGCCTGCTCCGTCCGACGCAGCCGCGCGTTCTCCTTCCGCAGCCGGACCAGCGCGGCCTTCCGGCGCCGCGACTTCGCCAGAGCCTTGCGCACAGCGACGTTCGACGCAGCCGGCGACATCGCCCGCGCCGACTCGGCCCTGCGTAGCAGTCGGACCTTCAGGCGCTCCTTCACCGCCTCGGACCGCTGCAACGCATACCGCAGCCGCCCAACCTCGTCCGACAGCGACACAACCCGGTCGTGCTGGTCGCGAAGCCGCCTGGTCCCATCCCAGAGCCGGACGGTCTCGTGCAGCAGCCGGCGCAGCGCGGCATTGTCGTCGCGCTCCTTGCACAGAACCTTGTGCAGCCGGCGAATCTCGGCCGCCTGGACCGGGCGCATTCCCGATTTCCCGGAGCAGTGCAGTGTGTAGGCAAAGATGGACTGTGAGGCTGGGGGAGGTTGAGCCGGTCTTCGGACAGACGGGGAGGGTGGTACTGGACATTACGGCTCGGACTGCCCATGATGGTGCGTTGAAATGGACAAGACCATCGACACCCCGAGCCGCGAGATCGATCTTGGCAACATTCCCGTCCACCTGCGCACTGCCCTCCGGCGGGCGCTGGAGTTCGAGGCGCGTGCTCCAGCGCCCAGGTCGGCAGAGGAAACGGAGCAGTGCGAAGAGCAGCTGCGGGCCATCGCGGACGAGTTCTTCGGCGCCCTCCTCACCCCCGTGCTGCAACGCGCGGTGGGCTCCGCCGCGGTTGGCGACGCGGCGAGCGCCCTCGTGCGCCACCTGCCCCGGCGGATGCGGAGCGACGGCCTGGAGACCGTCAACGTTCGCACCTCCCGGGGCACGACGGTGCCGGTCACGACGCCGTACTACCGCGAGAAACACGCCCGTGGGGCGAAGCGGAGGCCGGGACTCTACCCCGCCTTGGTGGTGCTGGGCATCTACGACCGGTGCACGCCGAAGCTGGCCTCGGATGCAAGCCGCGCGGTCGCCATGCTCAGCTCGCTGGCCGAAGCGCAGGCGCAGCTCCGCTCCGACGGCATCGCCCTGGATATCAAGACCCTCCGCTCGACCGCCTATCGCTACGCTGCGCGGGCCCGAGCGGCCCAGCAGAGCGCGGCGTGCGGTCTGCTGGACCGCGTGACCGGCAAGCGGGTGGTCGTCTCCCTCGACGGGGGCCGCGTCCGCGTGAGGCGCAAGAAGCGTGGCCCCAAGACGAAGAAGGGGCGCAACCGATTCCATACCGACTGGAAGGAACCGAAGCTCCTCATCCTGTACGTCGTCGGCGACGACGGGCGACCGTCTCAGACGTGGGCCCCGATCATCGACGGCACGCTCCGGGGACCGGAGGCGGTCTTCGCCCTGCTGTTGTCGTACGCGCGGCAGATCGGCCTCAACGCCGCTGACAAGGTGCTCTTCATCGCCGACGGCGCGCCCTGGATCTGGCGACGCCTCCAGCGCCTCATCGCCGCGCTCGGGCTCTCGCCGACACAGGTGCTGGGGCTGATCGACTTCTATCATGCCGCCAAGCAACTCTCCGACGCGGTCAAGCTGCGCCGCTGGAGCGCGACCCAACGCACCCGCTGGCTCAACCGCACGCGGGGGCTGCTCAAGCGAGCACGGGTGGACGAGGTGATCACGGCCCTGCGGGAGCTGTGCCGCGGGCGCACCGCCGGCAAGATCCGCACGCACCTCAACTACTTCCTGAAGAACCGTCATCGTTTCGCCTACACCACAATGGTCGGGCTCGGGCTTCCGCGGGGCAGCGGCGCCGTCGAAAGCGCCATCCGTCGCGTCATCAATCTCCGCATCAAGGGCGCATCCATCTATTGGCTACCGGAGAGCGTCGACGCGATTCTTCTCCTGCGGTCTTTCTATAAGTCCGGCAGATGGAACTGTTTGCAGCGGATGGCCATGACGCCGGTGGGTGTGAGCGCGTGACCGGGAAATCGGGAATGCGCCCCCTGGACCTCCGCCGCCGGCGCCGCCTTGCGCAACCGGGCAATCTCCCGGCGCAACGACGTCTCGCTGTACCTGCCCGACTCGACGCCGGCATCCGCAAGCAGCTTGCCGAGACGGGCTACCTCCGCCTGCAGCGCCAACGCGTCCTTCGCCGCGCGGCGGGCCTCCTTCGATTGCTCGACCGCCGCCAGCCGCTTGCGCCGCGACGACTCGAAATGCCACTTCCAATAGCCCGCTTCGCAACGGGCGGACATCTCCGCCCGCTTCAGCGCTTCCAACCGCGCTTCCGCCGCCTCGGCACGATCGCGCGCCTGCTCATACAGCCGTCGCCAGCACGGCCGCCCAGGCAGCGAAGCCCCGTCGGTAACCGGTTGGGATTCCGTGTCCCGACTCGCCATGGCCGAGACCATAGCGAATATCGAATCGCGTTACCAGTACAAAATACCGGCTTGGCCGAACGCTTACCTTCCGTCCATCCAGACACGGCTGAATTCGTCCGGTCCAATCCGGTCGGAAATTGTGCATGAGAATGTACACGGTGGCCGGGTTAATTCTATAAACCCATGCAAATCAATGAGTTGCACGTCTGCCGCCGCGTTCGGTGCGAAGGCCGCCAACAGCGGATAACCGCCTTGTTCCCAATGGAATTCCATGAACACGCGCGCGTGGCCATGACCAATTCCGTACGCAATTCTGGTCGGGATTCTACGAGACCACCTGGGCCAGCTACGGACAGGTACAGGGACCCTCACACCTGACGTGTCGACGAGTCGTCTCTGTCTGCCGGTGGTGAACGACATGGGCCATCTGGTCGGCGCCATTTCAATCGACGATCTCGTGCTCGTCGCGGAGCACGCCCGAGCGGGCGCCGACGCAGCGAGCGTCGTCGGGTTCCAACCAGTTGGTCGCGCCGAACGGCGGGGGCGAGGCCGGCAGCCCGTCCAGCTTCCGCGTCTCTATTGTCGCGACTTTGGTCGCCAGCGGGGTGGGGCGTGCAGGGATCAACCTGCCAGTACGGGTTCTCCGGGTCCGGGGCCCAACGGACCCCGGACACGCGGCGACGGACCGGTTCTGCGGGTCGAATCGAAGGACGACGTCAAGTGTTCCCTGCAAGCGCAGGGATGAACCGATGGTGGTCTGGGAAGCCGGTTCCGGTCGAAGGTCCACCCCGCGCGCGGGCAGCAAACGAACGTGAGGTTACATCGTGGTCCGAGCAGACGGGCCCGGGCGGCAGAGCTGCCGCCACGTCGCTCCGTTCAGCTACGACCAAAGGCACGAGGGGATTCGCGACAGCAGTAGCGGTCGGCCGGCTCGACCGGCTCCCCGGGGCGCTGGTCGAACGAAAGCCCTACGGCTCCTTCATCCGACACCGCACGCGCAAGCACCCACAGGCGGAGGAATGTCTCGACGCCTATCTGGATGCGACCGGTATCGCAGGGGCGCAAAGGACTCGCCGATGCAGCACTCGCGGACGCGCGAGAGCGGGATCGGGCGCATTCCCGATTTCCCGGAGCAGTGCAGTGTGTAGGCAAAAGATGGACTGTGAGGCTGGGGGAGGTTGAGCCGGTCTTCGGACAGACGGGGAGGGTGGTACTGGACATTACGGCTCGGACTGCCCATGATGGTGCGTTGAAATGGACAAGACCATCGACACCCCGAGCCGCGAGATCGATCTTGGCAACATTCCCGTCCACCTGCGCACTGCCCTCCGGCGGGCGCTGGAGTTTGAGGCGCGTGCTCCAGCGCCCAGGTCGGCAGAGGAAGCGGAGCAGTGCGAAGAGCAGCTGCGGGCCATCGCGGACGAGTTCTTCGGCGCCCTCCTCACCCCCGTGCTGCAACGCGCGGTGCGCTCCGCCGCGGTTGGCGACGCGGCGAGCGCCCTCGTGCGCCACCTGCCCCGGCGGATGCGGAGCGACGGCCTCGAGACCGTCAACGTTCGCACCTCCCGGGGCACGACGGTGCCGTCACGACGCCGTACTACCGCGAGAAACACGCCCGTCGGGCGAAGCGGAGGCCGGGACTCTACCCCATAGGCGCTAACTTGTTTTCTCGGCGTGGCCGGCGTATCCTGACCTGCGGATGCAGGACACGGAAGCCGGCACGGTGGACGAGGACTGGGAGGTGCTGTTGTCGTTCCTCCCGCAGGATTGGCGCGAACTGGCGCAGGATACCGGGGCGCTGAAGGGGCTGCGCAAAGACAAGGCGGTCGACAACCTGCTGCGGACCCTGCTGCTGCATCTCGGCTGCGGACACTGCGTTGCGGGAAACGGTGGTTCGCGCCCGACAGGCGCATCTGGCGGACCTGTCGGACGTGGCGCTGCTGAAGCGACTGAAGAAATCCAAGGGCTGGTTGCACGCGCTGTGTGTCCGTCTGTTCGAGGAGCAGGGCTTGGCGGTCATCCCCGGCGGCGCGTTCCAGGTTCGGGCCGTGGATGCGACGACGGTGAAGGAACCGGGACCGAGCGGGTCGCTGTGGCGCCTGCACTACAGCGTGGGCCTGCCGTCGCTGACGTGCGACTTCTTCAAGCTGACGGGAACCGAGGGGCCGGGCACGGGAGAATCGTTGGCGCAGTTCCCGATCCGCGCCGGCGACCATGTGCTGGCCGACCGCGGCTATTCGACCGCGCGGGGCATTCGCCACGTGGCCGACGCGGGCGGGCGGCTGATTGTGCGTGTCAATACCGGGTCGCTGCCGCTGTGCACGGCGGGCGGACGGCCGTTCGACCTGCTGGCCGCCGTGTCGTCGGTCACGCGTCCTGGCGCGGTCAGCTCCTGGGCGACCATGGTCGCGGCGCCGGGCGACGACCGAGGCCCGGCGTGCGAGGTTGCGGGCCGGGTCTGCGTGCTGCGCAAGTCCGCCGAAGCCATCCGCTTGGCGCACCAGAAAATCCGTCGGGACGCTGCCCGCAAGGGCAACCAGGTGCAACCGGCCACGCTGCGGTTCGCCGAGTACGTGATCGTCTTCACGACCTTTCCCGAGCCGCCCTTTTCCGCCGAGGACGTGCTGGAGTGGTATCGCCTGCGCTGGCAGGTCGAATTGGTGTTCAAGCGCTTCAAGTCGCTGGCCCAGTTGGGGCACCTGCCGAAGTACGACGACGACAGCGCCAAGGCGTGGCTCTACGGCAAGCTGTTCGTGGCGCTGCTGGTCGAGAAGTTGATTCACCACGCCCGCGCGATTTCCCCCTGGGGCTACGACGTGCCGGCGCCGGCGCCCCCGGAGCCCGTGGCGTGACTTCAAGTTCATGCTCAACCAGGTCGCGCGCACCATCGAACCGCCGCTCCCGTTGGCGCGCCTGTTCAGTGACTGGCGAACGATCTCCGGTGCGTTGGCGGAGCCGCCACGTCGCCGACAGCCGCAACTCTCGGCGTACTTCGGCTGGACCGAGCTGCAGGAGGATCATGCTGCCCAAACAAGTTAGCGCCTATGGGACTCTACCCCGCCTTGGTGGTGCTGGGCATCTACGACCGGTGCACGCCGAAGCTGGCCTCGGATGCAAGCCGCGCGGTCGCCATGCTCAGCTCGCTGGCCGAAGCGCAGGCGCAGCTCCGCTCCGACGGCATCGCCCTGGATATCAAGACCCTCCGCTCGACCGCCTATCGCTACGCTGCGCGGGCCCGAGCGGCCCAGCAGAGCGCGGCGTGCGGCCTGCTGGACCGCGTGACCGGCAAGCGGGTGGTCGTCTCCCTCGACGGGGGCCGCGTCCGTGTGAGGCGCAAGAAGCGTGGCCCCAAGACGAAGAAGGGGCGCAACCGATTCCATACCGACTGGAAGGAACCGAAGCTCCTCATCCTGTACGTCGTCGGCGACGACGGGCGACCGTCTCAGACGTGGGCCCCGATCATCGACGGCACGCTCCGGGGACCGCAGGCGGTCTTCGCCCTGCTATTGTCGTACGCGCGGCAGATCGGCCTCAACGCCGCTGACAAGGTGCTCTTCATCGCCGACGGCGCGCCCTGGACCTGGCGACGCCTCCCGCGCCTCATCGCCGCGCTCGGGCTCTCGCCGACACAGGTGCTGGGGCTGATCGACTTCTATCATGCCGCCAAGCAACTCTCCGACGCGGTCAAGCTGCGCCGCTGGAGCGCGACGCAACGCACCCGCTGGCTCAACCGCACGCGGGGGCTGCTCAAGCGAGCACGGGTGGACGAGGTGATCACGGCCCTGCGGGAGCTGTGCCGCGGGCGCACGGCCGGCAAGATCCGCACGCACCTCAACTACTTCCTGAAGAACCGTCATCGTTTCGCCTACACCACAATGGTCGGGCTCGGGCTTCCGCGGGGCAGCGGGGCCGTCGAAAGCGCCATCCGTCGCGTCATCAATCTCCGCATCAAGGGCGCATCCATCTATTGGCTACCGGAGAGCGTCGACGCGATTCTTCTCCTGCGGTCTTTCTATAAGTCCGGCAGATGGAACTGTTTGCAGCGGATGGCCATGACGCCGGTGGGTGTGAGCGCGTGACCGGGAAATCGGGAATGCGCCCGTTCAAATGGACACCGACGGCGCTCTTCGGCTAAATGGGTCATCGCAAAGCTGCCTGCGCAGCAAGGCTCAGTAAACAGACTTCTTCCACGGGCTGTTAGTTAGTTTAGAGCAGGCTCAGTTGGCCTTCCGAATTCTGATGGCTTCTTCAACTGCGTTTGCCAAGTGCTTCTTAATCCAGGCATATCGCTGTTTGCTGTCGCTCCCCGCCGGGTTGTAACAGTTCACAATTGACGAGAGCTTCTTGCCACTCGGCGTGTGCGTGATGTTGGCGAACGGGTTAGGACACTGCGCTAAACTAGTTTTCCATCTGTGGGTTTTCTGGTCATACTGGAGGCATGAAGCGAGACATCGAGCTGGAAGCGACCCTTGTCGCGAAGTATGCGGCGGTCGGTCCCGTGTTGGACGAGCGCAGTCGCCGCCGGTGGGCGGCGGCCGAGTCGCTCGCCATCGGCTACGGCGGCGACGCGGTGGTTTCGTCGGCCACCGGTGTGGCTCGGGAGACGATTCGCAAGGGGCGCCGGGAGATTGCCCGCGACGAGGCGCCGACGGACCGCATCCGACGCCCTGGCGGCGGACGGCCCCGCATCCAGCAGGATCAACCCGGCATCCAGGCCGCGCTCCAAGCGCTGGTGGATCCGCTCACGCGCGGCGACCCGACCTCGCCGCTGCGCTGGACGTGCAAGAGTCGCGCGAAGCTGGCGGCGGCGCTGACCGAGCAGGGGTGGCGGGTGAGTTCGACCACTGTGGGCCGGCTGCTGCACCGCCTGGGCTACCGGCTGCAATCGCCGCGCAAACGGCAGGAAGGCGCCACGCATCCGGACCGCAACGCGCAGTTCGAGCACATCAACCAGACCGCGGACGAGCATCTGACCGCCGGCCAGCCGGTGATCTCGGTCGACACGAAGAAGAAGGAGCTGGTCGGGAACTTCAAGAACGGCGGGCGGGAATGGCAGCCGAAGGGCACGCCGCCGGCGGTGCTGGTGCATGATTTCCCGACCGACGCCGAGGGCAAGGCGATTCCGTACGGCGTCTACGACATGGCGCGCAACGAAGCCTGGGTAAGCGTGGGCTGGGACCACGACACACCGGCGTTCGCGGTGGCGTCGATTCGACACTGGTGGCATCAGATGGGTTGCGGCGCCTACCCCGAGGCCACGACCCTGTTCATCACGGCCGATGCGGGCGGGAGCAACGGGTATCGGTTGCGCGCCTGGAAGCATGAGCTTCAACAGTTGGCCGACGAGACCGGACTGACCATCGAGGTGAGTCATTTTCCACCCGGCACCAGCAAGTGGAACAAGATCGAGCACCGGCTCTTCTGTCACATCACGGCGAACTGGCGCGGCACCCCGCTGACGACGTACGAGACCATCGTCGACCGCATCGGGAACGTCCGGACAGCCACCGGGCTCCGGGTCCGGGCCGAACTCGACGCCGGGGAGTATCCGACGGGCGTTACGGTGACCAAGGAACAGATGGACGCACTCGCGCTGGTCCCCGATGCGTTTCACGGGGAATGGAATTACAAACTGTTACCCCGACCAAGTTGAAGACTTTATATCGATCACTGTCCTTACTGCCTTTTGTTGCGACCTTGCCGTCCAGGTTCTTCAGGCCGTGTATGTGAATGCCGACCACACCCATCCCATCGTCCCAGGACTTGACAATTTCGTGGTTAATCCACTTGCGGCCGGCGGTGTTGCTACCGGCCAGGACAACTGTGCAGGACCGCCCGTACATCTGTTCGGCAATCCATTTCTTGATGGCAGCGTCGCCCTTTTTCGTGACGGTCTCCCAATCGTTATCAGAAACGGGCGTATTGCCCTCGACTACACCTATATTGCGCACTTGCCCTGCGCGAGAGGCGTCTGGCTTGTAGTGGAAACTGAAGAATGCTCTGCGTGCCATGCGGTTTCTCCTACGTACCGATCAGTACAACCATCACCACGACAACCGTGGCCGTGATGGTCCCGTGAAACAGGCGAAGCGTATGGGAAAAGGCCACACACCAAGTGTCGGCTACATCTTTCGCGAAGGGTTGTGTGTCCATCGAGAAGTCGACGGTGGCGTCCTCGCTCGTCCGAACGTGGTCGTACAGCTTGCGGAACAGGCGCTCCTGGCGCAGGAAATACGCATCGAGCGCCCAGAACATGACCGTCGGGAAGTAGGCCAGATACACGAAGCGCGGGCTTGTGTTGGCCGCCGCGAGCGCGAACAAGGCCGCCACGAGCGTCACACTCCAACCCTTGATGAGGAACGAGTTCGTGGCCATCCTAGTGATTACCGCCTGAACCATTTCGAGATGGGTGCGGCTCTTCTTCGTAGAGTACTTTTCGCCCATTTCACGGGCGTTTTTGACCACGGATGAGCCCTCTCCAGTGCGTTTTCGGGGGGACGGCTTCAGGCCGGCGGCCCACCGGGACGGTCCACCCGCCTTCTTCGGGTGCCCCACGCCGCCTGGCCCCCGCCCCCCTGGTGCTTGATTCGGCCTGACCCACCTGCGCGCTGCTGGACATTCGCGCGGCGTTCTTGTACGGTGTCGTGGCAAGGACATGCCCTCTGCTGCGACGACCGGTGACACGGTGGCGACGACGAGGTTCTCGGGACGCGCGTTCAGCGTGCGGGAGTTGGCTCTGATCCGCGACGTGGTGCGGGAGTGTTCGGGCTTGAGCCGGATGGAGCTGGCGCGCACGGTGTGCGAGCTGTTGCGGTGGCGGCGTCCGAACGGCAGTCTGAAGGCGCGCGAGTGCCGAGAGTTCCTTGAGCGGCTCGACGCCGAGGGCGCGCTGGTGCTGCCGGACAAGCGGCGCGGTCGCGCGGTTGGGTCGGTGACCCGCGTTCCGCGGACGGCGGCGTGCGAGCCGGGGCGCCCGCTGGTTGGCAGTGTGCGCGATGTCGAGCCGCTGAAGTTCGAGTTGGTGTGCGAGCCTGCCCGGCGCCTGCTGTTCCGGGAGTTGGT
This sequence comes from Vicinamibacterales bacterium, assembly GCA_965222905.1. Classification (GTDB taxonomy): domain Bacteria; phylum Acidobacteriota; class Vicinamibacteria; order Vicinamibacterales; family UBA8438; genus WTFV01. The sequence continues at coordinate 4,931,152 of OZ244976.1, forward strand.
GGGCCGCTACCACTATCTGGGGCACAAGGTTCCGTTCGGGGCCCACTTGCGCTATCTGGTGTTTGCGTCGCGGCCCGCGCGTGCGGTGGTCGGCTGCCTGCAGTTTTCGAGTCCGGCGTGGCGCATGGCGGCGCGGGACCGCTGGGTCGGCTGGGACGAGTCGGCTCGGGTGCGGAATCTGCAGCGCGTGGTCAACAACAGCCGCTTCCTGTTGCTGCCGTGGGTGACGGTGAAGAACTTGGCGAGCGCGGTGCTGTCTCGCGGCCTCGGGCAGTTGCGGGTGGACTGGCCGCGGCGCTACCACCTTGAGCCCTGGCTGGTGGAGACGCTCGTGGATGCGCGCCGTCACCACGGCGGTTGCTACCGCGCCGCGAATTTCGTTGCGTTGGGCGCCACGAGCGGTCGCGGCCGGATGGACCGGCACCGCCGCCGTGTCGGTGCGGCGCCCCGGACGGTTCTGGTCTATCCTCTGGTCCCGGATGCGCAGCGGCGGTTGCGGGAGCGTTGAGCGATGCGCGCCCTCACCCGACCTGTTGCTGCACCCGCGCCGGCGCCGTATGCGGCGGCCGATGTCTCCTATGCGGAGGCCAAGTCCTATCTGTGTTCGCGCGAAGCCCGTCAGATGAGCGAGAGCGACCTCGAACGGGAACTGGACCGGCGGGGCCGCGCGTTGCTGCGCAAGCTGCTGCAAGGGCATCTCGACCAACGCAGGCCGGGAGAAGCGGCCGGTCCGGTCGCCGGCGCCGACGGTGTCGAGCGCTCGGAGCGTCGGGTGCACGAACGCCGCCTGGAGACGACCTTCGGCACGGTGGCGGTCGAGCGCACCGGCTACGCGCGCGCGGGTCACGACAGTCTGCATCCGCTCGACGCGGCGCTGAACCTGCCGCCGGAGCGTTACTCGCTTGAGGTGCGCCGCCGGGTGGCCGTCGCGGCCGCCTCGCGTTCGTTCGACGAAGCGCTGTTCGAGTTGTCCGGCAGTACCGCCGCCCAGGTACCCAAGCGTCAGGCGGAACAGTTGGTGGCTCGCGCGGCTGCCGACTTCGACGCCTTCTACGAGGCGCGTCAGGCCGAGCGGGGCCGGTCGCCTCCCGCGGGGTCGGTCGTCGTGCTCACTTTCGACGGCAAGGGTGTGGTGCTGCATCGCGACGACCTGCGCGAGGCGACGCGCAAGGCCGCGGAGAAGCGCCGGCGGGACCGGGAGCATCTGTCGCTGTTCACGCGTCTGAAGCCGGGAGAGAAGAAGCACGCCAAGCGCATGGCGACGGTGGCCGCCGTCTACACGACGGCGCCATTCGTGCGCAGCCCCGAGGAGTTCTTGCAGAGCTTGATGCCGCCACAGCCGGCGGCCGGGGCCCGAACCCGGTCGGTGCGGCCCCGCCCGGTGGCCAAACGGGTCTGGGCGAGCGTCGAGCGGGAGCCTCTGGATGTGGTCGCCGAGGCGACGCTGGAAGCCGAGCACCGGGACCCCGAGCACGTCAAGCATTGGGTGGCGCTCGTCGATGGCGCCGAGACGCAGCTCGCTCTGGTAGAGGAGGCCGCCGCCGCCCGCGGCGTGGACGTCACGGTGATCCTCGACATCATCCACGTGGTCGAGTACGTCTGGAAGGCGGCGCATGCGTTCCACCCTGCGGGGAGTCTCGAATTGGCGTGCTGGGCGTGGACGCGCGTGCGGCGCATTCTCGAGGGCAGGGCCCGCACGGTGGCGGCGTCGATGCGCGGTGCGGCGACCGTCGCCGGCTTGTCGCCCGACGCCCGCAAGCCGGTCGACACGTGTGCCGACTACCTGCGCAAGTATGCGCCGTATCTGCACTACGACCGCTACCTCGCGGCGGGCTATCCCATCGCCACCGGGGTGATCGAAGGGGCGTGCCGGTACCTGGTCCGCGACCGGATGGAGTTGACCGGCGCCCGTTGGCGACTGGCTGGCGCCGAGGCGGTCCTAAAGCTGCGGGCGCTACGCGCGAGCGGCGACTTCGATGCCTACTGGGAGTTCCACGAGGCGCGCGAGTACGAGCGGAACCACGCCCAGCACTACGCTGACCGAACCCCGCCGCCGGTCACCGAGCCGTCCGAGCCGCCGTCCCCACCACGCCTTCGACGGGTCAAGTAGGTCTTGTCATGTCGCTCGCAGAGACCCTTGCAGCCGTCGACGAAGAAGAGCCGCACCCTTTCGAGATGGGCAATCTTCCTGTTCATGCCGCTCCTGTTCGAGCCTTGACCAATGGTAGCTCTTTCGTCGGTGCGCTTTCAAGGTTGTCAGGCTGCTTGTTGGCCTCCAGTGGCTACAGTGAACCTCCGGAAGCTCCGACCGCCGGGTGGCGCACGGAGGGCGGCAGGTTGATGGTCAACAGCGCGTCCAGCCATGCGTGACGGCGTCATGCCGCGCGACCGCGTACTGCCGGCACAGACTGATCGATGTCGAGCCCGGAGAGGGGCGTGGCGCCGTTTACCGGTTCTTCCGACTGCCGTTGCCGAGCGCCTCGACGAGCAGATCCTGCGGCAGCGCGCCGATTGCTGGGCCTCGCGTCTGACCCCCAGGTTCAGTCCCCCGCGCGCGCGCCGCGTGCGGGCTCGACTACCAGTGGTCCGTGGCGCAGATCGAATTCGCCCGCGACGTGATCTTTATCGCCGGGCGCGGCTGCACGACCGTTCCAGCGCGCGGTCGAGATCGGCGTGGCGCTGGGCGGAGCCACCCAGACGCGGCACCTCTTCGGGCGCCGCATCAACTGTCGCTGCCACGGCAAGCTCGAGACCATCGTGGAGCGTCGTGATGAGGGCTTCCCGGTGCTGCGGGCCTACTACAAGAGCTTCTACGTCAAGCAGTACGAGAAGGGCGACCCGCTGCTGCGCACCGAGACCTGCCTGAACGACACCTACCATCTCGCCATCGGACGCAAGCTCGACAACCTGCCTGCGATCAAGCAGCACCTGGCCGCCACGACCGACCGCTACCTTGCGCAGCAAGCCGAACTGCTCGATTCCACTGTGGGATCGCGGCGCGCTGGCTGCGCTGGCGGCGCCGGTAACTATAACTACCGGGACGCGCCGCGTCCCCGGCATCAAGCCGCATGACGACCGTTCTCATCCGACTGCTCGACAACCTGTTGTATACCGGTGGCCTGCTCGGGGACTGGACGACGCGGCAACTGCACGAACGCATCGTGGCCCGGCACCGCCTCGGCGAGGACGACTACACCCTCGGTCAGGTTCGGTTACGACCTGGGCAAGCTCCGCGCCCATGGCTTGGCGGAGCGGAACGGTCGCCGTCGGCGCTATCGACTCACGCCTGACGGCGTGCGGCTCGGCGCGTTGCTCGTCAAGATCCGCACCCGTCTGCTCGGCCCCCTCTTCGCCGACCCGACCCTGGCTCCAAAGCCACCCAGCGAGAACCCGAGCACCGTGGAAGCCGCGCTGCGCACAGTCGACCGAGCCCTCGACACGCTCTGCTCAACCCTCGGACTCTCCACAGCGGCCGCCTGATCGCCTGCAACCGTGGCCGACGACGAGGACCGCGCATCGCAACGCCCGCCTGCGCGCGCGTTCGGACGACGCCAATGACGCGCCGCGGCACCCTGAGGCTCAGCGTCGGGGATACGAGCACGACCATGCTGGGCATCGACCGCAAGCAGGCCGGCATATGGAACCGAGAAGCGCCAACTCCGCGCCTCGCGTAACGTCGATCCGATCACGCATCGGGTTCCAACACCAGTTCGGGAGACCAGCACCCTCCATGCCTCGGACTCGATGCCGTCGGGGTACCGCGGGTCGGAGATCGCCCGGTTCCATGCCACGACGGCGAGCACCGTCGCGGAACGGCAGCGCATTCCCATCGGCGGCTCGAACGCGCGAGCAAGCTGTCCCACGCGAGTGCCGTTGCGAGCGAGCGGGTGCCACCGGTCACACCGATCACCCGTCACCTGCACGGTGAGCGTGTCGCCGGGCGCGAGGCAGGCGATGGCGCGATGCACCGGGTGGCCGGGTGGCCGGCGTCCGGTGAACCCGAGGTCGAATCGCCCCAGACCGAGGCGCCGATAGCGACGTTCGAGTGCGGCCGACCGCGGCGGCGGGTCGAGCGTCGCCTGGCACAGGACGGCAGGCCCGGCTGGCAGCGCGTTTCGCCCGCAGCCTGCGCCCTCGAATCAGGCGAGCGCCAGCGTGCGGCGCGCACCGGTCATGGCCACGTAGCGCAGCCGCCGCGGCGCGTCCACGTCTTCTCCATCGCCGACACGGTTCCACCCGCCGTCGAGGACGACCACGTGATCGAACTCCAGGCCCTTGTGTCAACGAGCCTCGAGAAGTGACGGGTATGACCAGTCTGGTCATACTGATCACTTCCTCGAGCTCGCCAACACCTTGCCCCGGTGGGCGGTCGGCAGCAGCCCGTGCTGCCGGCGGCGCGCATCGCGTCCTCACTCTGGCTAACCACTCCTCGAAGTGGACCAGCGGCGTGTCGGCCCCGCCGGTCTCGGCGTGGTGCTCATCTATCGCTACGGCCAACAACTCGATCCATGGCCCGCGCGGCTGGCCGTCTCGCCACGCCGCGACCGCCGCGTGCCCGACTAGGCCTCGACTAGGCCGGTCCCGCCAGCGCGCAGCGCCGCCAGCAGCGCCTGTGTCTCTCGCAAGCGCCAGATGTTCGGCACGGCCTCGATGGCCGACTGCACCCGATGCCGCCATGCTCACAGCAGGCGCGTACCGGCACGATGTAGCGCCATTTCGCGGGCGATGACGGCGTAGCGCGACCAGTCTCAATCCACCGCATCGTCACGCACCGGCAGAACCTGCACGCGCCCCCAGCCAGCGACTCGAGACTTTCCCAGTCGCCGCCCGGTGGGTCGTCGCGGCGAACCTTGTCGATGCGGATGAGACGCCCCGCCTTCACGCGGCCGTCCGCTCGATGACCGTGTTGGACGCCGCGACGATGTGCGCCGTGGACCGGTAGTTGTCCGTGAGGAACGCGATCCCGGCGCCGTGGCCCTGCTCGAAGCGCCGGATGAAACGAACCGAGGCGCCGCTGAAGGCGTAGACGTTCCGGTCGTCGTCGCCGACCGCGAACAGAGCGAGTTTCTCGTCGCCGTCTTCGAGCACCCGTTCGAGAATGCGTCAGGAGGAACACCCAAGTGTCAACGGTCATCCGAAACTGAAGGGTATGACCAGCTGATCATACCCTTCATCTCGAAGCGTTCGTGTTAACGCCGCCAGTACCTGGAGTTGCCCCAGTTCCGTGGACACCTATCCTCTTGGCGAGGAGGAGGAGTCCACGATGCCGAAGTCGAGACCGCCGTACCCGGCGGCATTCCGACAGCAGATGGTCGAGCTGGTTCGGTCCGGACGTACACCGGGAGAGCTGGCTCGGGAGTTCGAGCCGTCGGCCGAGGCGATACGAAACTGGGTCGCGCAGGCTGATCGCGACGCTGGCAAGCGCTCCGACGGCCTGCGCACCGAAGAACATGAGGAGATTCGTCGGCTGCGCCGGGAGAACCGGCAGCTGCGCGAAGAACGCGAAATTTTGGCGAAAGCAACCGCCTGGTTCGCGCGGGAGACCGGACCCGGGAGGACTACCGGGTCATGAGCGCGAATCAGGGTCGTTTCCGCGTCGCCACGATGGCCCGCGTGCTCGGCGTCTCCCCGAGCGGGTACTATGCGTGGCGTCAACGTCCACCGTCAGCTCGGGCGCAGGCCGATGCGGAGCTGACGGACCGCGTGCGAGCGATTCATGCCCGTAGCCGGAGTACGTACGGCGCGCCGCGGATTCACGCCGAATTGGCCGAAGACGGCGTGGCGGTCGGCCGCAAGCGGGTCGCGCGGTTGATGCGCACCGCGGGCATCGCCGGGGTGAGCCGGCGCCGCGGCCCCCGCACGACGCGCCGCGATGTGCGAGCCCGGCCGGCGCCGGACCGCGTCGAGCGCCGCTTCGAGGCCGACAAGCCGAACCGCTTGTGGGTCGCCGATATCACCTACGTGCCGACCCTGGCGGGCTTCCTCTACTTGGCCATCGTCCTGGATGTTTTCAGCCGGCGGGTCGTCGGCTGGTCAATGGCCTCGCACCTGCGCACCGAGCTGGTGATCGAAGCGCTTGAGATGGCCATCGAGCAACGCCGGCCCGAAGCGGTCGTCCATCATTCCGACCAAGGCTGCCAGTACACGTCGCTGGCCTTCGGGGCTCGTTGCCGCGAATCGGGCGTCGCGCTGTCGATGGGTTCGGTGGGGGATTGTTTCGATAACGCTATGGCGGAGAGCTTCTTCGCGACCCTCGAGTGCGAGCTGCTCGACCGGACGACATGGTCGACGCACGCCGAGGCGCGGGCGGCCCTGTTCCAGTTCGTCGAAGGCTGGTACAACACGCTGCGCCGCCACTCTGCCTTGGGGTACGTGTCGCCGTTGGAGTTCGAACGTCGCCATGCGGCAGCTGCTGTCGACGTTGAGCGGCCGGTCGAGACGCTGCAGGCGCCCACGAATCAGGTGGAACTCAGATTTCCGGTGACGACTCACGCCGTCACCGGCGTTGCTGTAGGGGCTTGAATCCCGTTACGTAACGGTGCATGGTTGAGTTGGGAACGCTCGGGGGAAATGGGAGGCCGGCTCGCCTTACCCGGCCGCAGAGCAGGCAGGCCCGCAGGTGCTTCGTGCGCCAGTCGCCGCGGCGCTTTCGTCCCCTCCCCCGGACCCCCTCCCGGGGCTCGCGGGCCGCGCTTCGCGGACTCACTCATGACCGTTGAAAGTGTGTCATGATGATCTGAGCCCGCAAGCGTTAACCCGTCCACGGGATCGGGGCAACCTCAACCGTCCCCACCGCCGCCGCGTGCGCCAGACGAGCCTTCCGCGGCACTCGAGTGGTCGCTCGACGCAACGCCCTTTCCACTTCGTCGTCGTCGACCACACCGTCCGGCCCAGCCCGGCCGTTCCGTCTCGCGAGGGTACCCCGGCCGGGCATGACCAACACCGACGTCCGGCTCGGAACCCACCCGGGAGACCAGACCAGACAAGGCCCTCCCTACGCTCGGAGCATTACCTCGCGCACGCTGTCGCGGACCAACGCGCACGCATACACCGATACCGATGACAACCGAGCGGTGGGTCTGTCGCCACACTTGCGCCTCGATCGCTCGGCCGACCGCTTCCCCCTTGCTCCGTTACGTAACGGTGCAGCATGGTCGTGTGGCATTGACGAACGCGGAGCGGCAGGCACGTTACCGGGAGCGGCGCAAGGCCGGCGAATCCCGGATCCGGTACCGTCGGCCAGCGGACCGCAGATCGCGGCCACAGCAGTGGAACGACGCGGTGCAGACGCTCCTGGAGTTGCAGGAACAGTACCGGGAGTGGCGGGACGCGTTGCCGGAATCGCTTGCCGGGTCCGCGACCGCGGAGTTGCTCGAGCAGGTCTGCGATCTGGATCTGTCGGTACTGGAGGCTGTCGAACTGCCCAGAGGCTTCGGGCGTGACGGCTAGCGCTGGCGCGCCGGCAAACACGTTGCCAACAGAGGACGCCGTGAAGTAGATCTCAACTCCAGTCTCGGGCCGCCGGAAATGGCCGGTTTTGAGGTGTCCACAAATGGCCGGTTTTGACCCGTCCATTGAGGCACGGGGAACGACGTGATCGAGAACCTGTGCGCATGCTTCGAATAGACGAGCTGGGAGCCGTCGCCGAATACATCGAACGGATGGACGGGGCCGAGCTGCCCGCGGACATCGCGGCCGAGACCTACTCCCCCACCCAAGTCGAGAAAGGAGCGTGCCGCTGGAACAGGCCGGAGGAACGGGAAGACTACACGCTCAAGCGGAGCGAACCGGTCGCCATCGACGCGGCGCTGAACGGCGACGGGCCGCAGGCTCCGAACCTGGACATCGGAAGCAGCACCGACGGCAGCATCACGGGAATCGAAGGCGTAGCCGTATCGCTCCACGCGGACAGGGCGCGCGCGCTGCGCGCCCAACGCATCAGCCGGGACGAAGACCCCAGCCTGTACGAAATCGGCCGGGAAGTCCTCGGACTGGACGACAAGCAGGCCAGGGCACTGTTCCAGGGACCGAAGACCGCCGGCAGCGCCAGGCGCTAGATCCCACGCTAGGCGCCGCCGGCAGCGCGCCCGGACCGACCGGGGCCTCAACAGCCTGAGGGCGGACGAACAGCTGGCTCAACCACACCGGAAGTAAAGAGACCCCCGGAAGAACGACACCTGCGGCGGACTCCTGCCAGTCAGCGGCACGCGACGATGACTGATGGAGGCACTCCCCGGGACAGGGGAGAAAACCCGATCGAGCGGGCGAAGAGCGCGCCGGACGACGCCCGGAGGCGCGATGAGAAAGTACGCAGGGGCAGGCGGGAGCGAACGCGTGGCGTACGAAAGGAACAGGGTACGCCACGCGTGGCGTACCGAAGCGCCACGCCCAGCCGCGTGGCTGCTGGGGGGAAAGGGCGGTACGCCACGCGTCCGGAAGGCCGAAGCCACGTGGCGGGCCGTAGACGCGGGAAAGGACGAAGTACGCCACGCGTGGCGTACTGAACGGCCGTGAGCGCCACGCCCCGCGACGTGGCGGTACTGACCGCCACGCCCAAGACAGGCGTGGCGGGTAGAGCCACCATGACGACCCGGGTACGGCACGCCGTAGAGGACCGTGCGCCACGTGGCGTACGAGATTACGAGGGGTACGCCACGGGGGCACGCGTGGCGGTTGGACGAAAAAGCGTGGCGGCACGGCCGAGGACCGCGCTCCGGAGAACAAACGCCACGGACTGCGGAAAGACGGACGTGGCGGCAGCAACCGCCACGTCTCAATGGGAGGCGCCACGCCATGAGGCGTGGCGGGGGGTGCGAGCAGTAGACCGAGTCGTCGAAACATGCGGAATGTACGCAGGGGCCTGATAGGGGTCGGTCACGCCTGTGCCTTCAGACCGCCACGCGTGGCGGTCCGAAAAGAGGGGATCACACAGTAGACCGGGAGCACCCGGAGGGCAGAAAACACCGATCTCAGTCCTCCTCGGCCTCGGGCTGCGACAAGTGCGGAAGCTCCTCGACGAGATCGTCGGAGCTGTAGAACGCGGCGAAGGAATCAAGGTCGCCGCGGGGACCGCGCCGCGGACCCTCGACGTGGCCCCGGCCCCGGGCGGCGCGGAGAGCAAAGTCACGGACGGAGAACTCCTTGAGCACACCGCGCAGCCCCAGGTGCAGCGCACGGCGCATGAGCCAGGAGCGGGAGACGCCCAAGGTCGCCGTCAAGCCGTTCAGGTGGTTCAGCTGGTCCGAGGTGACCCTGAGCTTCACCACATGGCGGAATGGACGCCAGCCGGAGACCTCAGCCATCTGGACAGATAGTCTGACAGATCAGACGGGCGGCGCATCCCCGGGGAGCGCCTCAAGGTCGTCGTCGTTCGACGCGGCGAGGTCGACGACGAGCTGCTCGACGGCATCGACCGCCGGACGGGAAGACGGCGGCAGCGCCGCGAGCTCCTGCTCGGCGAACGCTCTGAGCTCGGCAGCCGACAGATTCTGATTGGCCCGTATGAGCGCCTGCAGGTGACGACTCAACGGACCGAGAGCCGAGTCACGACCTCTGGGCGGCGCCGAGGACGGAGACGGCCGGACGCCGACCGGAGACGCGTTGACGGCGAAGCGCGTGGGGTCCGCCGCCAGAGCGGCCCGGAGGGTATCGACTCCCGAACGGAGCGCATGCCGCATGAGAGCGGAACGCTTTGAGCCCGACGAGAATGCCAGCGCCTCGTAGCGCTGGACGAGATCCGGTTCGAGGAAGATCGCGACCTTCTTTTTGACCATGTCAAGGGAGCATATCGGACGTAGGCCAAACAGGGGCCGGCGCGGCCCCTAAAGAGGGGCCTAACCGACCCCCACGGTTTTGCACCAGAGTTGTGCAAAGCCGAAAACGACCCCTAAAAGCCGCTTTGTTGTGGCCCTCCAGTAGCGCTTACATTGCCGGTTTAGGCGCACAACAGGCGCACGTTAGGGGCATGTGCCCCTGTTTTGGGCGTTGCGGCGCAACGTCCGCGCATGGACCGGAACAGGAGCTGCTCCTGTTCCTGCGCCTGTTTGCTACACGTTCGGAACGAGGGTGAGCGACCACCCTGCGGTGGTCGCTCATCCTTGATTTTTCCCTGCGGGAAGGCTGGGGGTACGACCCCCATTGGGGGCCGGTTAGGGACAGGAGCTGCTCCTGTTATGCTCCTGCCCCTGTTAGGCAAACAGGGGCATGTTCGACCCCTGTTTACAGGCGGTGCGTACGGGCACCGAAGAGAGCAATGGGGCCGAGGCGTAAACCCAGGTTTACCAACGACTTGCACGGTATACCGCGCTGAGAGGACCAAAACGGAGGGACATGCCGGCTGAGCCAGCCTGAGACGGGAGGCGTAAGCCCTGGTTTACCAACAACTTGCACGGTATACCGGGACCCGGGAGAGCCGGAGGAAGGGAAGCCCGGCTAGAACAGCCTCGAGCAGAAGCGTAAGCCCCGGTTTACCAACAACTTGCACGGTATACCGGGACCCGGGAAAGACCGAAAATGGACAGAGAAGCCGAAACACGGGGGCGAGAAGCGTAAGCCTTGGTTTACCAACAACTTGCACGGTATACCGAAGTTGGGAGAAGCCCAACGAGGGGAACCAGGGAGAAGCCGCGGGTGCCGCGGGCGTAAACCCAAGTTTACCAACAGGTTGCAAGGTATACCCGAAAGACGAAGGACCGTACTGACAGCCAAGCCGAGCAGAACGGCGGAAAAGGCGGGACCAGGGGCCCTAAACCTTGGTTTACCAACAGCTTGGGAGGTTGCGAAGGAACGAGGAGAGGGAAGCGGACCGCTCGAAGAGAAGAACAGAGCGAACAGCGGCGCGACGTACGGATAAAGCGTTGTTGACCAACAGGTTAGAGAGCCAGAGGGCCAGACGGCATCGAATCTGGCAGCAGGGAGGAAAACAGGAGCAGAAACCGCCCAGTGAACAGGCACCGAGAGCCGAAGGCCGGACAATAGAGGCTAACCTAGACCGACGGAAGGAAGCGATCGACACCCCGTAGAGTGACGGGGAATCGGAAGCAGCAAACCGAGGGAAGGGGACGGTCTGCCGTGAACGAGGACTTCGAGAAGAACACCGCCGAAGCGATCGGAATCGCCGACGAAGAACAGGAACGCGGGACCACCGACAGGGTGAAGGGGTACTCGTTCAAAGCGAGCGAGGAACTCTACCACGCACTGCGGGAGATCGTTCCCGAAGGGAGCCTGTCCTCAGCCATGCGCATCGGAGTGTGCGCATGGTACGGCCTGTTCTACTGCCGACTGTGCGGCGACCGACTCAAGAACGACCGGGCAGTGCGCATCGTCGACCGATGGTGCGAGGAATGCTACACCGAGATAACGGCGGAAGAAGTCCGCGGCCTGATCGAGGCAGTCTTGCCGGAGGGAGCAAGACCGAAACGGTCGGAACGCGACCCTGACCCCTGGCCCGATTGGGTGTACGAACCCGTGACGAAGAAGAAGGTCGACGCGAAAAGGTTTCGCGACCGTCAGGAAAACCAGATCGAGGCGAAGGCTTGGCGCAAGCGGAAGGCAGAACAAGCGGCCGACGCAGCCGCAGAAACGAGGGCAGACTAGCAGGCAAAGCGGGAATCGACCCCCGCCCACAGCGGAGGAAACACCAGAGCGGCCGCCCCGCACGCCCGGGGATACTCCAGCCGCAATGGACGACCCAGCCCGAAAGTCGGCAAGCAGCCGCGCCGTCCGGATCAGCAGGTGAAAACGCCCGTCAGGGTGCGCGGTCACTCCTGATGCCGACCCGAAAGCCGGCGGCAATCGCCGCCGGCTCGCCGGCGTCGAACACGGCGGCGACCAGGCCTCCCCGCCGCTGACGCGAGGCGCCGACGCGCAGACTTGCGGCGACGGCCGCAGCGGTCCCAAGCGGGGAAAGAGCCCCTTAAGCGCCACGTGGCGGCAAGAGACCATTGCCTGGTACGCCACGCCCAGGTGCGCGACAGTTTTGCGAGACAAACAAATCAAGCGAAACGAGCGGTCTATCACGAACACGCCCGCACCGTCGACGGGCAGACGGGAGCGAAAAACCGTGGGAACCACCGGCACCAAGAGAAAAACGCACCCGGTGATAGAGTGCCCGAAGCGCCACGTGGCGGCAGAGGAAGAGTTCCTGGTACGCCACGCATGGCCGACAGAAGCACTCACCAGCAGTGAAACCGCAGACGAAACGACGGCCCAAACAGCCCAGTCGAGATCGAAAAGCCAGACATCAAGCAGAACCCGAGAAGCATGAAGCCGCCACGCGTGGCTACGGAACACGGACCCCGAAGGCGAGTGCGATCGAAGAGAACACGACCGCGCGCCGAGGCGCGCGACCGAGAAGGCCATGGAAAAGCCGACTCAGAAGAGATCGGCAAGGGCCGAGATGCGCACCAGGAGCCGAAGAGCACAAGGGATCAAGGCGCCACGTGGCGGGGCCGGACGGCAAGCAAGGCTGCCGAGGTACGCCACGCCTGCGCCCCTTCCCCCAGGGGGCTGTTGCCCCATTAGGCACTAACTTGTTTTCCGAGCGAGGCCGGCGTATCCTGACATGCGCATGCAGGACACGGAGGCCGGCACGGTGGACGAGGACTGGGATGTGCTGCTGTCGTTCCTGCCCCGGGACTGGCGGGAGTTGGCGCAGGACACCGGGGCGTTGAAGGGGCTGCGGAAGGACAAGACGGTCGACAACCTGCTGCGGACCCTCCTGCTGCACCTCGGCTGCGGACACTCGTTGCGGGAAACGGTGGTTCGGGCCCGCCAAGCGCGTCTGGCGGACCTGTCCGACGTGGCGCTGTTGAAGCGGTTGAAGAAATCCAAGGGTTGGCTGCACGCGCTGTGTGTGCGTCTGTTCGAGGAGCAGGGTCTGGCGGTCATCCCCGGCGGCGCGTTCCAGGTCCGGGCGGTGGATGCGACGACGGTGAAGGAACCGGGACCGAGCGGGTCGTTGTGGCGGCTGCACTACAGCGTGGGCCTGCCGTCGCTGACGTGTGACTTCTTCAAGTTGACGGGGGTCGAGGGGCCGGGCACGGGAGAATCGTTGGCGCAGTTCCCGATCCGCGCCGGCGACCATGTGCTGGCCGACCGCGGGTATTCGACCGCGCGGGGGATTCGCCACGTGGTCGAGGCGGGCGGGCGGCTGATTGTGCGTGTCAATACGGGGTCGCTGCCGCTGCACACGGCAGCCGGGCGGCCGTTCGACCTGCTGGCCGCGGTGTCGTCGGTCAGGCGTCCGGGGGCAGCGCGCTCTTGGGCGACGACGGTCGCGGCCGCGGGTGACGACGGCGGCCCGCCGGGCGAGATTGCGGGCCGGGTCTGCGTGCTCCGCAAGTCCGCCGAGGCGATCCGCCTGGCGCACCAGAAAATCCGCCGGGACGCCGCCCGCAAGGGGAACCAGGTACAACCGGCCACTCTGCGGTTTGCCAAGTACGTGATCGTCTTCACGACCTTCCCTGAGCCGCCCTTCTCGGCCGCCGACGTGCTGGAGTGGTATCGCCTGCGCTGGCAGGTCGAATTGGTGTTCAAGCGCTTCAAGTCTCTGGCCCAGTTGGGGCACCTGCCGAAGTACGACGACGACAGCGCCAAGGCGTGGCTCTACGGCAAGCTGTTCGTGGCGCTGCTGGTGGAGAAGCTGCTCCACCACGCCCGCGCGATTTCCCCCTGGGGCTACGACGTGCCGGCCCCGGCGCCCCCGCAGCGCGTGGCGTGACTTCAAGTTCGTGTTGAACCAGGTCACGCGCGCCATCGAACCGCCGCTCTCGCTGGCTTGCATGATCAACGACTGGCGAACGATCTCCGGCGCGCTTGCGGAGCCGCCACGGCGCCGGCAGTCGCAGCTCTCCACGTACTTCGGTTGGACCGAGCAGCCGCCGGAGCAGGTGGCGTGAACAAGTTAGCGCCTATGGGCTGTTGCCCCCCCCGCGTGAAGCTCGGGAGCAAGCACCAATACGACAAAGAGAACGACGCCAAGGGTGGCTGCCGCGGGAGCGTAGTTGACGAAGGCGCTCCAGTCCGCCTGAGTACCGACGCCCAGGGCCAGACGAAGGAGGACCACGCTGGCCAGAGCCAGCGGGCCGAAGAGAAGCGAGATCCGATTGGAGCAATACGCCGATGCCATCTGCATGCCAACCTCCTGGTGTTGACGCCGTGTGTCCGGCGCCGATGTGAACGTTACGAATCGAAATCGCCGCTCTCCTCGCGCGCCAGCGCGTCCGAAAGCTCGGGATCGCCCGCCCGCCCCTCACGGATCGTGCGATCGAAGACGGCGACGCGGGAACCGACGTCACCCATGACCAGAACACGGGTCACCTGATAGACCCCGAACATCACGCCCAGGTAGACCATCAGGACTACCGACACCAGATGGAAGCCGAAACGGGACCAGACCAGAGGCCAGAAAGGCGCCAGGTAGGTCAGCTCGTGCGACACGAGCAGGTACAAGGGAACAAGCGACGCCAGCGAGACGCCCAACGAGACCTGCCAGGGCTGCACTTGTCGGCTCCTGTCGAAGTACGGGGGCCACCGGAACGGCGGCGACCGAGCGGGAAGGGGAAGAACGTCAGCGTCCACCCCACGACAGCGGAAACTCCTCGTCGGGAAGCGTAGCGCGCCGCCGGCGCCCGTCATCGGTACGGAAGCCCGGAACGTGATAGACCCGGAAGCCGGCGGAGCGCTTTTCGGCAAGCTGCTTGCTGCTGTAATGACCGCTGGCGACCTCCACGGCGCGCACGCTCCGGGAGCCGTCCGACTCCTCTATCTCGATAATCGCGTCCGGCAGCGGCACCGCGCCCACGAACACGCGCAGACCCAGCTGCCTGGCCTCCTTGCGGCGGGCATCGCGGGCGCCCTTGTCCCCGCCGGCGCGGCGGCCCAGCGCGTCGGCCGCGGCCAGACGACCCCTGAGCTCCGACTCCAGGCGGACCCGGACTACCCTTGCACCCCGAGGATGGCAGTCAGCCACCTCGGCGCTTACCGCATCGAGCACATGGTGGTCGTGCCGAAGGTTGCGGGGATCGCCGCCGGCGCACCAATAGCGCTGCGGTCCGGCGACGCTGCCCGGCTGCGGGGACGACTGGGAACGAACCGCCGTCAGATCCCGACCCCGGCCGGTCAGCATGTAGACCTGATAGCCGGTCTTGCCCCTGGAAACCGTCTTCTTGTCGATGAGACCCCGGCGCTCGAGGGAAGCCAACGTACGGTTGGCGGCGAACGGATGGCCGTCGAACACCGCATTGACGATCGAGCGCCGCGCGGCCACCCGGAAGACACCGAGCAGGTCAAGGAGACCGTCCTCGCGTTCCTGACGCGAGAGTCGCAGCTTCGAGGTGCGATCCTGACGACGACCCCGATGAGCGCGGTCGGGCATGGCGAGCTCCCGATCACGAGGCCGGTGAACGAACTCCACCGGCGACAACGGCGAACCGGTGTCACGGACCGACCCGCGGGACGAAGCCGAACGCGGATCGGGCCGCTGGGAATCGGAACGGGTACGGACGAGAGGGGCGTCAACGGGACGCTCGGAGTCACGAGAATCCGGCTCCACGACCGGAAGGGGCTGAATGGGAGACGGAGCAGGCTCCCTCTTCTTCGCAGAACGGTCCGGAGACCGCTTGGTGGGACTCTGGAGGTACCACACAACACAAAGATCTAGCGGACGGGAGAGCCTCGGTCGCGGTCGCGGGCAGTCCCCTGGAGCAGGGTCGACGGAAGCGACCAGCTGTGCCAATCGCTTACCGGGGCAGGGCCGGTCTGCTGGGCCCAGGCAAGCTGGTGGGCGCGAACCGCTGCCAGAGACTGGCCGGCCGCCTCGACGAGCTGCCGGCCCCGGGCGCCGGCGCTGACCTTTCCGGTCCAGGCCACCGAAGCGGCGCGGCCGGGAACAGCCTGGGAGGCCTTCGAAACGACCGCCGGCCGAGCCGGCGGCTTCGAAGTCCGTGCCGGACGAGCGGGGCCGGGAACCCTGGAAGAGCCGGACCGGGAAGAAGGCGACCGGCGAGCCGGCGCAACCGCCTGTTGGGCGGAGGGAGGACGAACCGTGGTGGAACGGGGCGGAGAAGGCGCCGAGGGCGCCGGACGAGCCGGCGGAGGAGCCATGTCGTCTACACGCTCGGCCGGGTCCTCCGGACCGGCCAGGGGCGGATGCGCAACCGGCTCGGCCGTGGTCGCAGCCTGGTGGGCGCCGCCGGCAACGCCGGCGGGACCGACAGGGGCTGAAGAGCGCTTGGGGGGCTGATCGGCGGCCGACGCGGGCGGAGAGCGCCTGTGAGCCGGCTCGGCCGCAACCGGTTCAGCCCGGTCGAGAGCACCCTTGCCGCCACCGGACGAATCCTCGTCGGCAGGCTCGGTGAACTGCATCCACCACGCCCGCTGCTGGCGCCAGGACGCCTCGACATCGGCGAAGTCGCCGGGATAGGAATGCTTGACCTGCCGGTAGTGCTCGCGGAGCAGGGGGAGCCAGCGCCTGGAGTGCACCGGACCGAGCACGGTCTCGACCAGGAGCGGATCAAGGGCGTTCATCACGATCTGCGGTACCGCGTCGGCCAAGCCCCAGGGAGCGAAGCGCGCAGCGAGCGCGTCGCAGGCCGGCTGGCCGTTGGCGACCGCCGTCATCAAGTCGTCGCAGCTCGGTATCGGAAGACGGCGCAAGAGCGCCGATCGCGTGGCTGACATGGAAGGCCCGAAGACAGAAAAGAGTACCTGCGAGAGGGCGAAAAACGGGGTCCCGGAGACCCGCCGGCGGCACGCAGCGTAAGCGCTTTTGGCGGGCCCCTGGGTGGCGCTAACGAGAGATAACGCGGATCCGTGAGATCTTGCGTTAAACGCCACCTAAGGGTTGCAAAAACGCGATTTCCACAGCAGAACACGGATCGAAAAAAAGCCAGGTTTTCCGGGGGTTTTCGAGATCCGGCCGAAAGAGGGAGAGAGGAAGGTTCTACGGAGAGGAAAACACCCCCGGGACGACATGCGAGCACCCCGGAAAGCGACGTTTCCGGGGTGCCCGAGCAGCCCGGAAAGCCGCCGCAGGACTAACGGTCGGGCCCGCCGGAACGACCGCGCTCGGGAGCGCGCGCAGGCGGCAGCTGAGGCGCCGGGCGGGCCGCCGGCGCCGCCACCGAAGGATCGCCGCCCGCGCGAACCGAGACACGGGGTTCCGCTGGAGGCGCGTGCGGAGGAACCGTCGCGCCGCGAGGCGGCGGCACATCGGGAGCGATCGGCAGCTCGCCGGGCAACACCCGCTGGGGAGGAAGAGGCTGGTCCGGGGGATCAGCGCCGGGGAGATAAACCTGGGACCGACGCGGCGGGGCAGGCGGAGGCGGCGTATCCTGGAGATCGGATTCCGGAACGCGAGACGGAGGGGGAGGCGGCGAGCCGCCGCCGCCATCGCCGGGCCCCGGCACCGGGGTGCGCTCGCGAACGCGGGCAGGAAGACCGGCAGCAACCGGCTTGACGGCCATACCGCGCTCGATCTGCGTGAGCTCGCGCGACAGATCCTCCATGCCGCCGATACGGTGCAGCTCGCGGGCCCAGGCCGAGCGCACCCTGTCGTCCTGTGCCTCGGGACCAGGAGCGTAGCTCGCGCCCATGGCGGTGACGGCATTCAGCGCGGCGTAGGAGGCAACCAGCGAGGCGCGGTCCAGATGCGCCTGATCCAGATAGGACGGGCGCTCCGCGGATTGCGCCACGCGCTGTACAACCTGCGAGGAAGGTTGCTGGACCTGGAAAGGGCCCGGCAATTCCGAGGCGGCGATGCGCGCGACCTCGACAGGAGCCGCACGCTCCGAGAGCGAGGCGAAGAGAGCGGCCTGCGAGACGGCTCGGGCAATGGAGGAAGCCCGCTCGTCCACGCCCAGAGACGACGCCGAATCGGGAACCTCGACGACCGGGGGTCGAGAAACGGCGCTGAAGCGCGCCTGGGTCAGATCCGGGCTGGTCTCGACGACGAAGGGGGCGCCCCGCGCGTCGGCAAACCGAAGAGGGGCGCATTCCCGATTTCCCGGTCACGCGCTCACACCCACCGGCGTCATGGCCATCCGCTGCAAACAGTTCCATCTGCCGGACTTATAGAAAGACCGCAGGAGAAGAATCGCGTCGACGCTCTCCGGTAGCCAATAGATGGATGCGCCCTTGATGCGGAGATTGATGACGCGACGGATGGCGCTTTCGACGGCGCCGCTGCCCCGCGGAAGCCCGAGCCCGACCATTGTGGTGTAGGCGAAACGATGACGGTTCTTCAGGAAGTAGTTGAGGTGCGTGCGGATCTTGCGGGCGGTGCGCCCGCGGCACAGCTCCCGCAGGGCCGTGATCACCTCGTCCACCCGTGCTCGCTTGAGCAGCCCCCGCGTGCGGTTGAGCCAGCGGGTGCGTTGGGTCGCGCTCCAGCGGCGCAGCTTGACCGCGTCCGAGAGTTGCTTGGCGGCATGATAGAAGTCGATCAGCCCCAGCACCTGTGTCGGCGAGAGCCCGAGCGCGGCGATGAGGCGCTGGAGGCGTCGCCAGATCCAGGGCGCGCCGTCGGCGATGAAGAGCACCTTGTCAGCGGCGTTGAGGCCGATCTGCCGCGCGTACGACAACAGCAGGGCGAAGACCGCCTCCGGTCCCCGGAGCGTGCCGTCGATGATCGGGGCCCACGTCTGAGACGGTCGCCCGTCGTCGCCGACGACGTACAGGATGAGGAGCTTCGGTTCCTTCCAGTCGGTATGGAATCGGTTGCGCCCCTTCTTCGTCTTGGGGCCACGCTTCTTGCGCCTCACGCGGACGCGGCCCCCGTCGAGGGAGACAACCACCCGCTTGCCGGTCACGCGGTCCAGCAGGCCACACGCCGCGCTCTGCTGGGCCGCTCGGGCCCGCGCAGCGTAGCGATAGGCGGTCGAGCGGAGGGTCTTGATATCCAGGGCGATGCCGTCGGAGCGGAGCTGCGCCTGCGCTTCGGCCAGCGAGCTGTGCATGGCGACCGCGCGGCTTGCATCCGAGGCCAGCTTCGGCGTGCACCGGTCGTAGATGCCCAGCACCACCAAGGCGGGGTAGAGTCCCGGCCTCCGCTTCGCCCGACGGGCGTGTTTCTCGCGGTAGTACGGCGTCGTGACCGGCACCGTCGTGCCCCGCGAGGTGCGAACGTTGACGGTCTCGAGGCCGTCGCTCCGCATCCGCCGGGGCAGGTGGCGCACGAGGGCGCTCGCCGCGTCGCCAACCGCGGCGGAGCCCACCGCGCGTTGCAGCACGGGGGTGAGGAGGGCGCCGAAGAACTCGTCCGCGATGGCCCGCAGCTGCTCTTCGCACTGCTCCGTTTCCTCTGCCGACCTGGGCGCTGGAGCACGCGCCTCAAACTCCAGCGCCCGCCGGAGGGCAGTGCGCAGGTGGACGGGAATGTTGCCAAGATCGATCTCGCGGCTCGGGGTGTCGATGGTCTTGTCCATTTCAACGCACCATCATGGGCAGTCCGAGCCGTAATGTCCAGGACCACCCTCCCCGTCTGTCCGAAGACCGGCTCAACCTCCCCCAGCCTCACAGTCCATCTTTGCCTACACACTGCACCGCTCCGGGAAATCGGGAATGCGCCCCCGAAGAGCCGCCTCGACCATGCGATCGATGCCGGACTCGACCACGAGCTTGTGGCGCTCGGCCGGATCGGGAAGACGAGCCGGAATGCCCTGCTCGACGCAACGGTCCGCAAATTCCTGATCCTGCCGCGCGATCGCGCGATTGCTGGAGAACGGGGGACGGCGCTCGCCGACACCGACCATGTCGACATCGGCCAAGTGATAGGCCTTGTAGACGTCCCGCAGCTCATGAACATGATGAAGGGGCTTCCCGTCCGGACTCCGGACGGGATCGCCGGCGCGCACGGGAACAAGCTGCCCATCGCCGCTCGCGGAGTAACCGCTGCCGTCAACGGCATGAGCAGCCTGAATCGGAATGGCCTTGTGAGAAACCAGGATGACCGGCCGCGGACCGTCCGGATCGTCCGAAGGCCGAAACGGCGGCCGACCGCCCTCCCCGGCCATGGCGTTGTGAAACTTCACGCGGTCGAGAGAGGCCACACGGGGATCCGTGATCCCGCACTCGGCCGCCGACATGCGGACGGCAATGGAATTGGCGCCCGCCAGCCGGGCGCCGTATGCCATGGAAACGAATTTGGGTCGGTCGGGGGAACCACCGGCAGGAGGACGAGCGGTGGGCGCAAGCTCGGGGGGCAGCATCCCGGTGGGAGGTTGATTGGGAGCACGCCCCTCCCAAGTGGCAGTGGCCAGTTCCTCGCCCAGCATCTGGAGATAGAGGGCCTGACGACCCACAACGGGCACAGAGCTCATGAGAGGAGCTCCGATCAAGGAAGAAGAAGCACGCATCGGGAAAAGTCCCCGACGGCACTGCCCGAAGCCTAACCAGCGAACCGGAGCAACCGACCGGGACGGAAAGAAGAAAAGGCCCCGGCGCCTTTCGGCGCCGGGGCCCTTCGATTCAACGGCCGGTCAGGGACCGGACCGGGAACGCGGCCTCTAGTGGGCCGGCTGCCCCTGGTCGCGCTCCTGGGTCTGAGCCGGCTGCGCGGGAGCCGAGGCCGGACGGGCCGCCGGCGTCTCGACGCCGGAGTCGCCGCCGGGCTGAACCGGCTTGTGCCCGTGCGCCTCCTGCGTCTCCTGCTGGTGCTGCTCGTTGCGCTGCTGGGTCCGTTCCTTGCGCATCTCGCGCTGGGTCTCGGTGCGATCCGACTTGTAGGCCAGCTCGACCGAGGTGATGTCGCGCGAGACCTCGGCCATGCCGCCCGGCGCCTCGAGCTGCTTCGCCCACTTCTCGGCGATGGCCGGATTGGCGGCGGACTCCGCCGGGACGTACGTGGCCGGAATCGCGGTGGTGCGGTTCATGGTCGCGTACGACGCGGCGAGCTCGGCCTTCGCCCACTCGTCCGACTTCTCGCGGGTGTTCCGGGGCGCCTCGTACATGGCGACCCGGGCCTGGGCCTTCTCGTCGACCTCGCCCCGATCGTTGGCCTGCGCGACCTGCGCCTTCGCCTGCGTGTACAGGTGGGCATGGGAGACGGCCTGCAGGACAGAGGAGGGCCTGCTCGTGGACGTCGTGGAACTTGTTGCCCGGCGGGACCTCGATGGTGGGTACGCCGGCCTGCACACGGAAGCTGGCCTGGTCGATCTCGTCGACCTGCTGGACGACGTTCACGCCTCTTAGAGATCCCCTCATTTTACTATATGAATAGAATAGGACACAAGCCCTATTCGAGATAGAATGTCTGGCATTCTGATGTTTGCAAAATAGCGCACCTGAGTTAGAATATGTTCCCATGCATCCACAGGGAACCGGCAAACGTCATCCGGGCGATGGCTTCGGAGACATGACCTCCTGAACTTCATCAACATCTTGTACGAAGGCGACCTGCATGCCAAGCGAGTGCTGTTACTGGCCAACGCCACCCTGGGCGTGCTGATGAGTGCGTCGCTGGCAATCCATGCGGTGGGGCGCGGCCTGGCGCAAGCCATGGGCACGTTGACCAAGCATGGCGTCAAGCAGGTGGACCGGCTCCTGAGCAATCGAGGCGTCGACGTCTGGACCTTCTTCGCCTACTGGACGCCGTACCTCATCGGCGCCCGCACCGAAGTGGTCGTCGCGCTGGATTGGACGAGTTTTGCGGCCGACGAGCAGGAGACGATCGTGCTGGGGCGCATTCCCGATTTCCCGGTCACGCGCTCACACCCACCGGCGTCATGGCCATCCGCTGCAAACAGGTCCATCTGCCGGACTTATAGAAAGACCGCAGGAGAAGAATCGCGTCGACGCTCTCCGGTAGCCAATAGATGGATGCGCCCTTGATGCGGAGATTGATGACGCGACGGATGGCGCTTTCGACGGCGCCGCTGCCCCGCGGAAGCCCGAGCCCGACCATTGTGGTGTAGGCGAAACGATGCCGGTTCTTCAGGAAGTAGTTGAGGTGCGTGCGGATCTTGCGGGCGGTGCGCCCGCGGCACAGCTCCCGCAGGGCCGTGATCACCTCGTCCACCCGTGCTCGCTTGAGCAGCCCCCGCGTGCGGTTGAGCCAGCGGGTGCGTTGGGTCGCGCTCCAGTGGCGCAGCTTGACCGCGTCCGAGAGTTGCTTGGCGGCATGATAGAAGTCGATCAGCCCCAGCACCTGTGTCGGCGAGAGCCCGAGCGCAGCGATGAGGCGCTGGATGCGTCGCCAGATCCAGGGCGCGCCGTCGGCGATGAAGAGCACCTTGTCAGCGGCGTTGAGACCGATCTGCCGCGCGTACGACAACAGCAGGGCGAAGACCGCCTCCGGTCCCCGGAGCGTGCCGTCGATGATCGGGGCCCACGTCTGAGACGGTCGCCCGTCGTCGCCGACGACGTACAGGATGAGGAGCTTCGGTTCCTTCCAGTCGGTATGGAATCGGTTGCGCCCCTTCTTCGTCTTGGGGCCACGCTTCTTGCGCCTCACGCGGACGCGGCCCCCGTCGAGGGAGACGACCACCCGCTTGCCGGTCACGCGGTCCAGCAGGCCGCACGCCGCGCTCTGCTGGGCCGCTCGGGCCCGCGCAGCGTAGCGATAGGCGGTCGAGCGGAGGGTCTTGATATCCAGGGCGATGCCGTCGGAGCGGAGCTGCGCCTGCGCTTCGGCCAGCGAGCTGTGCATGGCGACCGCGCGGCTTGCATCCGAGGCCAGCTTCGGCGTGCACCGGTCGTAGATGCCCAGCACCACCAAGGCGGGGTAGAGTCCCGGCCTCCGCTTCGCCCGACGGGCGTGTTTCTCGCGGTAGTACGGCGTCGTGACCGGCACCGTCGTGCCCCGGGAGGTGCGAACGTTGACGGTCTCGAGGCCGTCGCTCCGCATCCGCCGGGGCAGGTGGCGCACGAGGGCGCTCGCCGCGTCGCCAACCGCGGCGGAGCACACCGCGCGTTGCAGCACGGGGGTGAGGAGGGCGCCGAAGAACTCGTCCGCGATGACCCGCAGCTGCTCTTCGCACTGCTCCGCTTCCTCTGCCGACCTGGGCGCTGGAGCACGCGCCTCAAACTCCAGCGCCCGCCGGAGGGCAGTGCGCAGGTGGACGGGAATGTTGCCAAGATCGATCTCGCGGCTCGGGGTGTCGATGGTCTTGTCCATTTCAACGCACCATCATGGGCAGTCCGAGCCGTAATGTCCAGGACCACCCTCCCCGTCTGTCCGAAGACCGGCTCAACCTCCCCCAGCCTCACAGTCCATCTTTGCCTACACACTGCACTGCTCCGGGAAATCGGGAATGCGCCCATCGTGCTGTCGATGTTGACCGGGCACGGGCGCGCAACGCCCCTGCTGTGGAAGACGGTGGCGTCGTCGACGCTGAAGGACAATCAGCGGCGCTATGAGTACGAGGTGCTGTGCCGGTTGCGCGAAGTGCTGG
This sequence comes from Vicinamibacterales bacterium, assembly GCA_965222905.1. GTDB lineage: Bacteria > Acidobacteriota > Vicinamibacteria > Vicinamibacterales > UBA8438 > WTFV01. The sequence continues at coordinate 4,954,542 of OZ244976.1, forward strand.
CCGACGGGGTGAAAGTCACCATCGTGGCCGATCGGGGCTTTGCGGACTGCAAGCTGTTCTATGCGTTGACGACCGAGTTGGGCTTCGAATACGTGATTCGGTTGCGCGGGGACGTCTATGTGACGAACGCGCGCGGCGAGCGGCGAGTGGCCGCCGCGTGGGTTGGCGCCGGCGGGCGTGCGCGGCGGCTGGTGGAGGCTCGGGTGACCGACGTGCACGAGTGGCTGGTGGGCGCGGTCGTGTGCGTACACGATCAGAAGATGGACGAACCGTGGTGTCTGGTGGCCAGCGAAGCGTCGGTCCCGACGCGGGTGTTGATTCGCTACTACGGCAAGCGCTGGGGGATCGAGGCTGGCTTTCGAGACATCAAGGACATGCGCTTCGGGATGGGTCTGTCATCGATGCATGTGTCGCGCCCGGACCGGCGGGACCGCCTGCTGTTGCTCAGCGCGTTGGCGATTGCCGTGCTGTCGTTGCTGGGTGCGGCGGGCGAGCGGATCGGGTATGACCGTTGGTTGAAGGCGAACACGGTGAAACGGCGGACGCATTCGTTGTTTCGGCAGGGTTGATGCTGTACCACCATCTTCCCAATTGGCCCGAGGATCGGATTCGTCCGTTGATGGAGACCTTCGGGAGCATGCTGGTGGAACAGCGGGTGTATCGAGAGGTCTTCGGCGTGATCTGACGCCCTGCAGAATGAGGGGATGCATGAGCATTGAACCGCCATCGCTGAAACCAACCGCCTCGATGTCGCGCTTGCCGTCCCAGCAGTCAACGCCTCCGCGTCGCATGTCGTGAGACGACCGACTCCCGCGTGAATTCTCGGGACCCCACGCGCGGACCGGCTCCAGGGACAAGCCTGCGCACCGCGACAGCACCCTCGTTTCAAAGCGGAAGCGAAGTCACTGAGAAACCGGCCGCCGGGCGGTCGGATAGCACCACTAACGGGGGAATGACGACAACAACAACGACACAACGAGCAGGAGAACGGACAAACGAAGGAACGGTTAGGAGCCGCCTTCGGCGGCCGTCGGTGACGCGTCACACCGGCCTGACGACGACGAAGACCACGACAACGGAGGCTACAGCATTCGCTTCCTTCGACAAGCCCAGCAGATGCCGGGATTCTACGGACGCATGATCAAGCCCTGGACGCCGGAGAGCGATGAGCTCCCGGAGTTGGACAGCGAGTCGCATCACCGACATCTTGCAGCCCGACGCGCTGGTGCCTTCGGCCAATAGCGCGCACTCGTCAACCCTTCGCCTCGGCGCCCCCGACGGGCGTGCGGCAGGTCAACCGTCAACAATCACGGGGGAGACAGACAGATGCAGCCACTCTACCTGGTCGTTCGGGGAATGCGGCCCTGGAAGACCGACCCGCCGACCGAGATCGCCTTCGTGGGCGCCCAGCCAATCGTCATCGTCGGCGAGGGCCGAGTTGACGAGGCGTCGATCCAACGCGTGATCGCGTACGCCGTGCACGGGGAAACGCCGTGCGGCGACGGCGGGCTCCGCACGCTGATGAACGAAGAATCCCCTCGCATGCGTGTCAATCTCATCTTCTGGGCGCACCCCAGCGCCTGGGAGGTGATTCGTGGGATCACGCGGCTGCGGAACGGCGCGGTCGTCAGCAGTTGCATCCTGAACCGGGTCGGCGAGGACGCCAGGGTCCGGGGCGTACGGCGGGTCAACCACCGCCTTGGCGAACTGCTGGAGCGTGACAGCGGCAGTGCGGGTTACCCGCCGCGCGCGGCGATCCGTTGCCCGTCGCCGAGGCAGAGTCCGCACGATGGCGCGGCGCACGGCCAGGCCGCCACCACAGGCGACGAGATCGCATTGCTGTGGGAATGCCTGGCGGCTGTCGGCCGCGAGTCGGACGCTGTGCGGCGAGAGGCCGCCCGGGTCGCCGATGCTACCGCGGCGGCCGAGTTGGCCCGGGCACGCCATCAGCAGAGTCGGGCCGCACTCATTGAGCTCGCCGAGGCGCTGCGCCACGCGATGGCGCGAAAGGCGGCCGCGATCGAACGGCTATGGGAAGTCGGAGCTCGATACGGGCGTGGTGGGGACGAGTAGACCTTGAGCCGGTCGCGGGCATCGGCCGCGAGTGCACGGCCGCAGGCGGGGTGACGCCCGATGCGCGGAGCACGCCGGGGGCACGGACCCCGGATGCGCCGGCAAAGCCAACAACGGGGTCTACTCAATCCAGGAGGACGCTCGATGGTTCCGGTTCCTGGTGCTGCTTGGCAGCGTGCTCATCAGCGCGCTTGTCCTCTACGGGGCGCCGGGCGACGACAGCGGCAAGCTGCACGACGAGCTCTCCCGGCTGCGCGCCGAGACCCGCTTGCTTCGAGGCGAACGCTCCGGGAGCGCGGCCGAACGCCTCGACCACCTGCCGGAGCAGAAATCAGCGGGCGCGACGGCATCGTGCGAGCCGATGCATGCGCGCAGGTGCGGGCGGCGGGATGGACATAGGGTCGATTGGACTAAACCGCTCCGCGGTAGACGGCGGATCGACCCGCCGACACTGAGACGTCCGGCCAGATCGTCGAGCCCCCACAGCCCGTCGTGAGCTTCGCCATACGCTGGTCTGCGAGTGCCTGGAATCCCCCAGGCCCTCCACAGGGGAGCGTCTCATGGCTTCCCTTCGTCAACGCATGCTCGAAGACATGCAGGTGCGGCGGCTGTCGGAGTGCACCCAACGGACGTACGTCGAGACCGTCGCACGGTTCGCTCGTTACTTCGACCGTTCCCCGGCTCGTCTCGGTCCGGAGCAGATTCGCGCCTACCAGGTCTACCTGACCAACGAACGTCGTCTCGCCCCGAGCTCGCTGGTCGTCGCCGTGTCGGCGCTTCGCTTCCTCTATCGGGTCACGCTCCAGAAGCGGTGGGTCTTCGACGACATGATCCCCGCGCCGAAGAAGCCGCGGTCCCTACCGGTCGTGCTCAGCCCGGAAGAAGTGGTCCAGTTTCTCGACGGGGTGAAAGCCGCGAAGCATCACGCCATCCTGACCACGTGCTACGCCGCCGGTCTGCGCATCTCCGAGGCCGTTCACCTCACCGTGTCCGCCATCGACAGCGCACGCATGGTGCTGCGCATCGCGAAGGGCAAGGGACAGAAGGACCGCTACGTGATGCTCTCGCCGAAGCTGCTGGCGGTCCTGCGCACCTGGTGGAAAGTCGAACGGCCCCGCCACTGGCTCTTTCCCGGCGAGCGTCCCGAGACGCCGATCACGCGGGCAGCGGTCCAGCGTGCATGCCAGATCGCCGCCCGCCGCGCGCGCCTCGCCAAAGCGGTTTCGCCACATTCGCTCCGCCATGCGTTTGCCGTCCATCTGCTCGAGGCCGGCACCGACCTGCGCACCATCCAGCTCCTGCTCGGGCATCGGAGTCTGGCGACCACGGCGCAGTACCTGCGGATCGCGACCACCACGGTCTGCTCGACCGCGAGTCCGCTGGATCTGCTCCCACGGCCCGTCCCAGAACGCACCCAGGTCGTCGACTGAGCTACGGTCGTGCCGCGCGCCGCGCTTACCGTGGCGGAGGTGTTCCGCCGCTACGGCGATACCTTCCGGGCCGAAGTCGGAGCCGCCCTCTCGACGGCGCACAGCCGCGTGATGACGGCCATCGAGCAATGCCGCACCGCCGCCCTCGGCGGCCACGTCGAGCAGTGTGACCACTGCGGCCATCGGCGCGTCTGGTACAACTCCTGTCGCAACCGCCACTGTCCGACCTGTCAGTCGCTGGCCCGCGCAACGTGGCTCGAACGGCGCCGGGCGGACCTGCTGCCCACCGAGTACTTCCACGTCGTCTTCACCGTGCCCCCGGCGATCGCCGAGGTCGCCACCCAGAACAAGGCCGTCGTCTACGGTCTCCTCTTCCGGGCCGTCGCCGAGACGCTCCGCACCATAGCGGCCGACCCCCGCCACCTCGGCGCCGAGATCGGCTTCTTCGCCGTCCTGCACACCTGGGGCCAGACGCTCGTCCATCATCCCCATCTGCACTGCGTCATCCCGGGTGGGGGGCTCGCGAGAGACGGCAGTGGCTGGGTTGCCTGCCGACCCGGATTCTTCCTGCCGGTCCGGGTGCTCTCGCGCTACTTCCGTCGGGTTCTTCTCGCGGCGCTGGAGGACGCCTTCGAGTCCGAACAGCTGCGCTTCGCCGGGGCGCTACAGCCCCTCTCCGACCCCCGGTGCTTCGCCGAGCACCTTCGGCCGGCCCGCGAGACCGAATGGGTGGTCTATGCGAAGCGACCCTTCGCCGGCCCCGAACAGGTCCTCGACTACCTCGGCCGGTACACCCACCGGATCGCCATCAGCAACCAGCGCCTGTGCAGCCTCCACGACGACTCCGTGCGCTTCCGCTACACCGACTACCGCCGGGCTGGCGCGTCGCGCAAGAAGACCATGACGCTGACGGCGACCGAGTTCATCCGGCGCATGCTGCTCCACGTGCTCCCGCCCGGCTTCCACCGCATTCGGCACTACGGCTTCCTCGCCAATCGCAACCGCCAGCAGAAGCTCACCGAGTGCCGCCGCTTGCTATGCACGCCACCACCGGCAGCGGAGGCCGGCCCGGTCGCCACTGACTATCGGGATCGCTATGAGGCGTTGACCGGTCGCTCGTTGCGCCGGTGTCCCCGGTGCCACGACGGGAACATGCAGGCCGTTGACCTCGCCGGCGCCTGGGGGTGGTGTCCGGTCATCCTGGATTCGTCGTGACAAGCCCATCGACGCCCGCCAGGCACCCTTCGCAGTTCCCGGGAGGCCCCGGGCCGGTAGAGTTGCGTCTCCGACCCCTCCCGACGGCTGCGGAACGGCCTTCCCGGTCATCCTCGCCGACCGCCGTCGGCCGGCAACCTCCATGCAACGCCCCGTGGGACGCCCGGGCGCTCCGTCCGCCGACAATGCAACGCCCATAGCCGAGCGGCGGGGTAGCGGTTCAGTCCAATCCCATTTTTCGGTCACCGGCGCGGTGACACGCCTTGCCACTGCCGGACGTTTGCTGCCGCGCCGCCAACTGAAAAATGCTCTGCAATTCGACATCCTGGATGGGCCTTGGGACCACCCGGCAACGGATCGGGTCAGCGCCGGGATAAGCCGGAGCCGCACGTTCCCACGAGCTGCGCGCCGCCCACCCGGAATCGTCGCGGAGAAATATTGCTGTCGCACTGTCGTCTTTTCCATAGATGCCCTTCGAAGAATCACCGATTCACCTGACCCCCGCGCAACGCACTGAGCTCGAGGAAATCGCCGGCTCGCACGTCCTGGCCGCGCGCTTCGTGCAGCGCGCCCGGATTGTGCTGCTGCTGGCCGAAGGCGCTTCCGCACGAGCCGCGGGCGCCAAGCTCGACGTCTCTCGCCCGACCCTCGCCAAGTGGCGCCGCCGGTTCCTCGACTCCGGCGTGGAGGGCTTGAAGAGCCGCCACCCGGGGCGTGCGCCGTGGAGGTTGACCGGACGCGTGCGCGCCCGTGTACTGGCCGCCACGCGCCGCCCGCCGCCGGATGGGAAGAGACGCTGGTCGTGCCGCCGCCTGGCCGCTCACCTCGGCGTGAGCAAGGACGTCGTGCAGCGTGTCTGGCGCGAGGAGGACCTGAGGGTCCATCGGCTGGCCCGCTACATGGCCTCGACGGACCCCGACTTCGAGAAGACGATCATCGACATTGTCGGCCTCTACCTCGACCCGCCGCGGACGGCGGCGGTGTTCCGAGTCGATGAGGAGACCGGTATCGACGGGCCCAACGCTGGGGAGCGACTATTGCCGCTGGCGCCGGCCCGCGCCGCGGACCGGACATCGGAGCAGAGGCTCCACGGCGCGCTGTCGCTGCACGCCGCGTTGAGTACCCGCAACGGGAGGGTTCGCAGCAAGACTGCCGCTCGCCACCGGAGAGAGGACCTGGTCGGGTTTCTCGGTGAGGTAGTCGCCACCTGCGAGCCCAACCAGCAGATCCGCTTGATCCTCGACAAGCGGTTCGCGGAGAAGACGGATACGCTGGGCCCGTTTCTCGACCAGCACCCCGAAGTCCAGTTGCAGCTCACGCCGACGCACTCAGCGTGGCTGAGACAGGTTGAGCTGTGGCTCTCCAAGGTGCGGCTAGTCGTCCCACGGCCAGGCATCCGCACGTCCACCACCGGTCTGGCCCGGCAACTGCACCGCTACATCCAGGCCTGCCTCGGTCAGGAGCGGGCCTTTCGCTGGCAATACCGCAACCCGGCACGTTACCTGGAGAATTCGAGACTCAGGTCCACGGCAGTGAGCCCCGACGATCGAGACGGGATGCGCAGGCCACTACCGATCCGGACCGATTGCCTCCCTGTCGTCGAGACGCGGTTCGGGCGCCTCTACCAAGCTGACTGCATGGAGGTGCTTCCCGGGATCGAGACCGAGTCGGTCGACGTCGTCTTCACCGATCCGCCTTTCAACCTGGGCAAGGACTACGGCGAGCTGGTGAGCGACAAGCAGTCGACTCGGGAGTACCTGCAGTGGTGCCGACGGTGGCTGCGCGAGTGCGTTCGCACCCTGAGCGCTGGCGGATCGTTTTTCGCGTACCACCTGCCGAAGTGGAACATCCGCATCGCGGGCTTCCTCCAGGAATTGGGCCTGACTTTCCGGCACTGGATCGCCGTCGAGCAGGCCGGGCGCCTGCCGATCCCGGGGCAGCTGTACCCGGCCCACTACGCGTTGCTCTATTTCAGCAAGGGGCAACCGAAGACGTTCCGTCGGCTCCGCACCCCGATCGAGCAGTGCCGGCACTGCGGCGGAGAGATCAAGGACTACGGCGGCCACCGAGCGGCGATGAACGCCGATGGCGTCACTCTGAAGGACATCTGGACCGACATCCCGCCGGTCCGCCACCCGACGTTCAAGCCGCCATCCCGGCACGCCAACTCGGTGAGCACCAAGCTGCTCGAGCGGGTCGTGGAAATGAGCAGCGAGCCGGGCGACATCGTGCTGGACCCCTTCGGCGGAAGCGGCACCACGTACGCCGTGTGCGAGCAGCGCGAGCGGGGGTGGATCGGCATCGAGATCGAGGATGTCGACCCGATCATCGAACGCCTAAGCGGTGGTGTGGAGCATCACTCGAATACGGACTTGGTGGACACACGCCCAGGATGAGTCGCTCGTCGTCGGAATGGCAAGCACCGGGCCGGATAGGGGGATCGACGCCGCCGGGCGTCGGCGTTCAGCGTGCCGATGCTTGGGTTGAACATCGCCGCCGCCGCACACCGCGCCGGACGGTGCCGACCGTGCGATCACGGCGCGGAACAAGGAGTTCGGCAACCACTCTGGCGGCGCGGCGCGAGTCGTGTCGCCGAGCCGAACCAGGAGAGGCCGGACGCACGGGGATCTTCAGTCTGCTGCCTCACGTCAGGATGCACGTCAATGGTCAGGGCAACGGTCCCGACGCGTCCCCGAGGCCGCGCCGGCGCAGCCGGGGGCCGGTTTCCGGCCGGCAGCAGCATCAGCCACCAACGCGAGATTGGGCTTCTTCGCCATTGAGCAGCTCCGGTTGTTTCGAAGACTCGGGAAGCACCAGGCGGCCGCAGCTCGGCCAGGGCACGGCCCGTGGGCTGATGCTCGGCCACTGTCAACCCCAGGGCGACGGCATCGCCCCAGGCGGCGCGATGCCCGATCGTGTGCGGGCACACCCGCACGCTGAGGCGCTGCAGTCCCCGCGAGCCTGATCGGTCCGCTGGCCGCGAGGCGGAACGGCGAGCAGGACCGCGACGGCCGCCGGACCGCCGAGCGACTGCAGCAGCTTGACCGTCGCCGAACGGTCTCGCGGTCGACCATCTGCCGCCGGCACGGGATGACCACCAGGCCGCCCAGGCGGCGTCGCGACGGCCGCGGTCTTCCGTGCGCGGCGGGGTGTGGAGAACGACAGTGGCGACGCCCTCGTTGCGGGCCGCGGCGAGCGTGGCTTCAGGCGGGCGGGCGCGACATCGAGCACGACAGGGGCGGCGTCCTCCCAGCGGTCGCCCCAGCGGCACGCCGAGGGCTGCGGGGGCGTTGGGCGCGGCGCGCGGCCGCACGTTCGCGACGTTCAGATCGGTGACGTGGTAGACCTTGCAGGTGCCGCGCAGCTCCTGCACGTCGGGGGCGTGGTGGTCGTCCTTCTCGAACACCTTGTCGCCGGCCTGCACGTCGATCAGCCCGGCCTTCTCGCCGCCCGGGCCGTACCCCTGGCCGTACGAAGGAGACACCATGTGCGACGCCAGTAAGAACACCACCACCGCTACCGATACCGCCGTCCTCGCCGGTTTCCGGCGTTGGTTCGAACACGAGGTCCATCGTGCCGGCCCGAACCGGTACTGGGTCGTGATGCCCGCCGAGCACGGCGAGTACCGCGTGTATGCGGCCGACGACGTCGAGCCAGCCGCCCCTATTCGCCACGGCAATTCGCCCAAGCGGGCCGACTGAACGACGTAGCAGCGTCGGTAGCCCGACCGACCGGTCCGGCATCGGAACGCTCACACCCGCTCGTCGCCCTTGCCGTGGCGCACCCGGGCGCGACCCAGCCCTTTCCCTTCCGCATCCGGACGAATTCCCGTTGCGCTGCCGGATCCATCCTGGCGGCGAACCTACGACTTTGTGGGCGGCGGCGCGGAGGATGCCCGCGAATCGGAGACACCCATCGTCATCAATCAGACGGCGGAGCAGCGAATCTTCGGAGCCGGCTCGGCGGTCGGAAGCCGCCTGTGGACGGACGACGATGGCCGAAGTTACGTCGTGGTCGGCGTGGTCCCCGACGTCAGGCCCGGGTTGCTCAACATGACCCCGAACACCCCGGTGGCGACCGCGTTCGCCCCGATCCCCGTCGCGCGCTTCGACAGCGCCTCGATCCAGGGGACAACCGTGCTGGTCCGGGGCATGTCCGAACGCAGCCCGATGGCCGCCGTCCGCGGCGAGCTGAGGCGGACTCACCCGCGGCTGACCATCTTCGACGCTCGCACGATGGACGAGTACCTCGAGCGATTCGAGCGCATGGTCCGGATCGCTGTCGGCCAGCTCGCCGGCCTGAGTCTCTTCGGTCTCGTGCTCGCCACCATCGGCCTGACCGGCGTCACGTCCTATGCGGTCGCCCGCCAACGGAGCGAGATCGGAATTCGGCTGGCGCTCGGCGCCGAGCGCCCCCATGTCTTGTGGCTCGTCCTCCGGGAAGGCACGTTCCTGGTCGTCACGGGCGTGGTGCTCGGCGCCGCGGGCGCGTTCGCCCTCTCTCGTGCGCTTTCCGCCCTGGACCCCGATTACGCTCAGGTCCTGGGTGCTTTTGTCGGGGATCAGGTTCTGCTCGTCGGCGCGCCCATGCTGCTCGTCGCGGCGGCACTGCTCGCCTGTGCCGTGCCCGCTTGGCAGACGGTACGGATTGACCCGGCGTCGACCTTGCGGGCGGAGTGACAGAACGCCTGGGGTCTTCCACTCCTGTACACGACCAGCGGCTTCCGCACCGAACGCAGCGACAGCCGTACAAGTCTGGACGGACGGCAGTGTGCGAGCGACAAGACGGAAGCTACCGCCACAGTCTGAACGACTCCATAACGGCAGGCCATCAGGCTTCGTCTTTGTCCGAGCATCGACGCGAGACCAACTGAGGCACCACCACGAGAACCGGCGGCGGCAGGGGCGGCAGGATGGGCTCGCGGACCGTGCCCGCCGGCTCAACTGGACCGAACCTGTCGTAGTCGACGACGACCCTCGGTCGGATCGCTCCCTTTTGTACCGGTCTTCTGTGCGCGAAGGCCGCTACCAACCTCGACTGTCGCGGCGTACGCACGGTGCGCCCGCGCCTCGGCTCGACACCCGGTCGGAACCGGCGGGACCACCGAAACCTCCGTCGCGGCGTCGCCGGGTCGAGCCCGGTGACCGCTGGCGGACACCCCTTCTGGACGAATACCCCGTCGTCGACGAACACGATAGACTAGACTGAGATGTTCGCCGCACGCGTGATACCCTCGGCGCCCGAAGCCGGCTCCCAAGCACAGTACGCTGACGCAATAGCGGCGGGCCGTCCGGTGCGCCGTTGAGCATTGGCTCCATGGTCTGGACAGAAACCGTGGGGTAGACGGCGGGGAATCGCCGGAACTCACCCCAAGGCATAGAGAACCGTGGCTGCCAGTGACGCACAACTCCTCAGCCAGACCGCTCATGCGGGGATCACCGCCGCCAGTCTTCTCGATCGCCTCGATCTTGAGCGGTTGGAGATCTCGAACCGCATCGCGGTTGACCCGGAGCGCCGTGCAGATCTCGGTCAGTTCTTCACGCCCGCCAGCGTGGCCCGCTTCATGGCCGCCATGCTGCGGGTTCCCAAGCCGCCGCAGGAACTCCGCCTGCTCGACGCCGGTGGCGGGAGCGGCATGCTCACTGCCGCTGTGGCCGCTACGCTCTGCACGCGACCGAGGTCAACGCGGCCTGAAGCGTTGAACGCGACGGTCTGGGAGATCGACGAGCGGCTCGTCTCAGACCTCGCGCGCACCTTCGAGCACTGCCGCGGAGTCTGCGACGCCGCAGGCATCCGATTCACAGGAACTCTCCACCAGGAGAACTTCGTCCTCGAAGCAGCCCGCCTCGTCAACAACGGGGGGCTCTTTCGCGTCCATGAAGGTCCTCGGTTTCACGCGGCGATTCTGAACCCGCCCTACCGCAAACTCCGAAGCGAGAGCGCGGAACGCGGGGTCATGAGGTCGGTTGGCATCGAAACCAGCAATCTATACTCCGCCTTCGTCTGGCTCGCCTTGGAGCTGCTGGAGGACGGCGGCGAGCTCGTCGCGATTACCCCCCGCAGCTTCATGAACGGGGCGTATTTTCGTCCGTTTCGCCGGGCACTCACCAGCGAGTTCGCGTTCCGGCGCGTGCACGTCTACGACGCGCGAGATGTGACGTTTGCCGGCGACGCCGTGCTGCAGGAGAACGTCATCTTCCACGGTATTCGTCGAGGGACACGCGGGAGAGTCAGGATCACTACTTCGTACGGTCCTGTCGACGAAGGTCTCGCGGAGCGGACCATTGACCCGACGGAGTTGGTCCTTCCGGACGATCCGTCATGCGTGCTGCACGTCGTGCCCGACAGCATCGACGCCCAGATCGCCGCGCAGATGCGAGCTTTACCCAGCACGCTTGCTGGGCATGGAGTTGCCGTCTCCACGGGTCGAGTGGTCGGATTTCGGGCACAGGACCGCCTGCGAGTCGAGGCCGCCGTTGGGGATGCCCCATTGATCATGCCCCGGCACTTCGCGCAGGGCTTCGTGGCATGGCCGAAGGCGGCCGGCTCGAAGCCGAACGCCTTGGCGGTTTCTGGTCCCTATGACGATCTCCTGCTGCCGGCAGGCTGGTACGTCCTGGTCCGCCGCTTTAGCGCCAAGGAAGAGAGGCGCCGCGTGGTCGCCGCGCTCTACGATCCGGCACGCGTGGACGCGGATGCGGTTGCGTTCGACAACAAGCTGAACGTGCTGCATGGCGGCAACGCGGGCCTGCCGGAGCACTTGGCGAAGGGACTCGCAATCTTCCTGAACAGCACGGTGGTCGACGCGTACTTCCGGCAGTTCAGCGGACACACTCAGGTCAATGCCGAGGATCTGCGGTCGTTGCGCTTTCCGGCCTCTCGTGACCTTGAGCGCCTCGGCCGCCACGTCGATCAATCGATGCCGGCTCAGGATGAGATCGATCGAGTCGTCCGGGAGGAGATTCTTGCCATGCGTGGAGGGGATGATCCGGTCGCAGTGAAGCGACGGGTGCAAGCCACCGAGGGTGTCCTGAAAGCGATGGGTGCGCCGCGGGCGCAGTGCAATGAGCGGTCGGCCCTCACGCTGCTTGGGCTGCTCGACCTCGCGCCGTTGACCCCATGGCACGATGCGAAGGCGCCGCTCCGCGGCGTCACGGAAATCATGGACTGGATGGCCGAGAACTACGGCAAGCAGTACGCGCCGAACACGCGTGAGACGATCCGCCGGTTCACGCTGCACCAACTCATCGAGATGGGGATGGTCGCGCTCAATCCGGATGATCCCGGCCGGCCGCCCAACAGCCCGAGGAACGTCTATCAGATCAAGGCCCCAGCGCTTGACCTGCTGCAGAGCTTCGAGACGGAGGCGTGGGACCGCAACCTTGCCGCGTATCTCGCGTCGATGGAAGGGGTCAACCGCCTTCGCGAAACGCCACGACGGATGGAATTCATCCCCGTCGATCTCCCGGACGGTCAACTGCTCGAACTCACAGCCGGTGGCCAGAACGTGCTCGTCAAGGAGATCGTCGAGCAGTTTGCGCCGCGCTTCACGCCCGGCGGACACGTGATCTACGTCGGCGACACGGCCGAGAAGCATCTGCTCTACGATGCCCAGTATCTGCATGACCTGGGAGTCGAGATCGATCCGCATGGCAGGATGCCGGACGTCGTGATCCACCACGTTGAGCGCAACTGGCTCGTCCTTGTTGAGGCCGTGACCTCACACGGTCCCGTGAACGTGCTCCGCCACAACCAACTCAAGGATCTCTTCGCCGGCTCGACAGCCGGACTGGTCTTCGTGACCACATTCCTCAACCGCGCGGCGATGCGCCAGTACTTGCCAGAGATCGCCTGGGAGACGGAGGTATGGGTTGCCGACGCGCCCGAGCACCTCATTCACTTCAACGGGGAGCGATTTCTCGGGCCGTACACAAACGGCGAATGAACTCTCGCTTCGTTCGCGGGAGTCCAGCGCGAAGATGAACCACATGGCGACGGAAAAGCAGTTGTCGACCGGTCCCGACCGGCTTCTTGACAAGCTCTGCGCCGCCGTGGAGTCGAAACTGCAGCCACGCCGCAGGGTCGACCTCCCGGTGCTTTGCGACGAAATTGGTCTTCCCCGCGCGCCCGACGATGAGAATCTGACGAAACGGGTATACATCTGGAGTCGCCTAGAGAAGCTCTCGCAAGATGAACAGGCACGCGATGTCGCCGCCAAGTTCGCCATCCGGTATCCCGTCGGCGAACTCGCCAACGACGCGACGTACGAGATCGAGGAACTGCTCTGGGATGCACGAGAGCCCTGCGTCTCGCGGAGAGTACGCCGCGAGTTGGCGTCGACACTCGATCGGGTGGAGCTCTTCACGGATCCAGACGGGTTTCTCAACGTCCTGTCCAAACTGTTTGTCCTCGATCCGGATGGCGTTTCGATGTGGAACGAGCGCGACTCGCTCCACTGGAGAATCCGTCAGCATGCGATCCGGAATCCGGAAGACTGGTCGGTGGACCAACTCTTTCAGGAGATCGGTGCGTTCACGTGCAGCAGTGAGCGATTCCGAAGATTGGTCGAAGCTCTCGCGGGGCCAGAGGCGCGGCCCGATGAAACGAGCCAGAGGTCGTTCGTGGAGACCGCGAATTCGGGGCTCGCTGCGCACGGTTTTGAACTCATCGAGACTGGAGAAGACGACGGCTACCCGGTTTTCTCCTTCGTCCGGACGGGAGATCCTGCTCGAGGCCGGCCGAAGAACCTGATCTTCGCGTCCCCCGCCAAGCCTGACCTCCGGTTTCGAGACGCGGTGGACAACGACATCGAGATCGTTACGGGCGGGGAGCAAGTGCTGGTATACGATGAGCCGATCCGCGGCGCCTTGCTGTGGCGCGATCTGCAGTCCTGGTGGGCACGGCGCGAGCGAATCGACGAACCCGGACTCGCGAAACGGCGTCTGTACCGGCGCCTATTGAACAGTCTACCGATGACATCGCCTCCTCAACGGCTGCTGTTCGAGGCCTTTTTCGAGCACTTTCGAGAGAGAGTGCCGAGCCTGCCCGCGCTCATCCCCGAGGTTTGGCTGCACTACGATCCAAAGACCGTCCGCCAAAGGGGCAAAGAGGCGTTGCTCCGCCAGCGGATGGATTACTTGATGCTGTTGCCAGCCGGCGTGCGGGTCGTGCTGGAGGTCGACGGGCAGAATCACTATTCCTCCGACGGGCGGGCAGCACCCCAACGCTATGCGGAACTGGCCTGCGCGGACCGGGAACTCAAGCTGTGTGGATACGACGTGTACCGCTTTGGCGCTTACGAATTGCAGGGAGACGCCGGCAGGCGGATCGTCGGCTCGTTTTTCGACGAGCTGTTCCGAAAACACGGGATCGGCTAACGAGGCTCCACCTACAGAGAAACTCACGGTGATCACTGACTCAGGCGGTCTTCACTTCGACCTCCACTCCAAGGTCCTGCAAACGCCGGAGGAGGTGCTGGGTGACGCGGTGCTTGTCGCGGTCGGCCAAGTATCGGCCGCCGAGGTCGTGGTAGTCCGTCTCGTCGCGGAGCATGAAGTAGGCGGCGGTCAGCATGGAGGCGGCGACCGCCACGATCGCCTTCTTCGGGCCGCGCCGGCCCTTGAGGCGCCGAAATTGGGACTGCAGATAGCTCCCGTTCTTCCGCGTCGCCGCCCACGCGGCTTGGACCAGCACCGTCTTCAACCAGGGAGTCGCGTGACGGATCCGGGTCGAGCGGCGCTTCCCCGCACTCTCGTCCAGCCGCGGGCACAGGCCCGCCCACGAGACCAGATGGCCCGGACCGGGAAACCGCGTCATTTCCACGCCGACCTCGGCGATGATCACCCGCGCGACCGTCTCACTGACCCCGGGCATCGTCGTCAGCCGCTCGGCGGCCTCGCGAAAAGGGCGCAGCACCTCGTCGGCCTGCTGCTCCAGTTTCTGCACGGCGGCGCGCAACGCATCGATCTGCCCCAGGTGCAGCTCCAGCAGGAAACGGTGGTGCGCCGTCACCCGGCCGTGCACCGCGGCGACGATGTCCGCGCGGCTGGCCTTCACGCGGACGTTGGTGCAATCAGCCAACCGCTCGGGATCGGTCTCCCCGGCGATGAGCGCCGCCAGGATCGCCCGGCCGCTGACGCCCAGGATGTCGGTGACCACGCGCGTCAGCTTGACGTTCGCGTCTTCCAGCGTCTTCTGCAGGCGCAGGGTGTGCCGCGCGCTCTCACGGACCAGTTGCTTGCGGGTCCGCGTCAGGTCGCGCAGCTCCTGAATCGGGGCCGGCGGCACGAAGCTGCCCCGAATCAGCCCGTGCGCCAACAGGTCGGCGATCCAGGCCGCGTCGTTGCGGTCGCTCTTGCGGCCCGGAACGTTCCGGATGTGCTGCGCGTTGGCGAGCACCAGCGTCAACGACTCTTCGTCTTCGAGGATGTGCCACACCGGCTTCCAGTACACGCCGGTCGCCTCCATCGCCACGTGCGTGCAGCCCGCCTCAGACAGCCAGGCCGCCAGTGCGAGCAGGCCCGCCGTCGTGGTCGCAAACTCCCGATGCTCGGTCGTGACCTTCCGACCGGCCGCGATGCGCGCGCACGCGTTCACGCACCGCGAGTGGACATCCAACCCGGCGCACCGGGCATGCAAGACTTCCATGCGTTACCTCCTGATCGCAAAGGCGCTGGCGTGGAGTCCGCCGGTACGAAATCTACAGGGCGCGCTCACCGGAACATCTCCGGTCTCGCAATACGGGGTGCTCGCTGAGGTGGTCCCGCTTTTTCGGACCACTGGCTAAGGTGTATTCCAGAGCCTGGAGGAGGCACTGGGATGACGACGAAACGACGGCGGCAGTTCACCGCGAACTTCAAGAAACGCGTGGCGCTCGAGGCGCTGCGCGGGGACCGCACGGTGCAGGCGATCGCGGCCAAGCACGAGGTTCATCCGAACCAGGTGGGCGCGTGGAAGCGCCAGGCGGTCGACGGGCTGGAGGATGTCTTCGCGGGCGGCAGAGTGTCGCGCGACTCCGAGCACGAGGCGACGGTCCGGGACCTGCACGCGAAGATCGGCGAGTTGACGGTGGAGCGGGATTTTTTTCTGCGCGGCTTGCAACGCTGAGCCGCGCCGCACGGCTGGAACTGGTCGAGCGGGACGGCGCGTTGAGCATCCGGCGCCAGTGCGCGTTGCTGGGCATCAACCGCTCGTCGGTGTACTACACGCCGCGGGAAGAGCGCGCCGAGAACTTGGCCTTGATGCGGCGGATGGACGAATTGTCGCTGCAGTACCCGTTCTACGGCAGCCGGCAGATGGCGCGCCACCTGGGCCGCGAGGGCGTGTCGGTGGGGCGGCGCCGGGTCCGCCGGCTGATGCGTCTGATGGGGCTGGAAGCGGTCTACCGCAAGCCGCGCACGAGCGCCGCGCAGCCGGGTCACCGCATCTATCCGTATCTGCTTCGAGAGCTGACGATAGAGCGCCCGGACCAGGTCTGGTGCGCCGACATCACCTACATCCCGGTGACGGCGGGCTTCCTGTACCTGGTCGCGGTCATGGACTGGGCCAGCCGTCACGTGCTGGCTTGGCGACTGTCGAACACGATGGACACCGGCTTCTGCATCGAGGCGCTGGAAGCGGCGCTTCGGACGGGCACGCCCGAGATATTCAACACCGATCAGGGAACGCAGTTTACCAGCGCGGCGTTCACCGAGCGGGTGCTGGCGGCGGGGGCGCGATGCTCGATGGACGGCCGCGGGCGGTGCCTGGACAACGTCTTCATCGAGCGGCTGTGGCGGTCGCTGAAGTACGAAGCGGTGTATCTGCACGAGTTGGCCGATGGGTTCGAGGCCGAGCGGGTGATCGGGACCTGGATGACGTTCTACAGCGACGTACGTCCGCACTCGGCGCTCGGGGGTCGCACGCCGGCCGAGGCCTACGGCGAGGAGCGTGCAGCGTGAACATGTCAGCGGCGTGCAGCGCTTTGGACGCGCTCGACCGGCGGATGGTCCAGGTGACGCCGCTCGGCATCCAGGGCGAAGGCTGCCGGCTCGGCGAGAAGACGCACAGGTGCTCGACCGCCGGCCTGGAGCTGACAAGCCCTCGCCGTCAGGCGGCGCTGCCAGCGTCCCGTCGCCGTTACGTTACGGTGCTACAAGGAGAGGGAAGCCTCCGAAGGCGGCCCCCTTCGTGCACCGCATGTTCGGCATCGAGCAGGGGCTCAACGAGCTCGACCACGGCCGAGAACACGCTCGGCACGTCACCGCCGGAGTCGTGCTCGGTTTCGGACCGAAGACGCTCAGCAGCGCGAGGAGCGCGCGAAATTCGGTCGCGGCAGATCCGGTCGCAGTGGCTGGTTACGTAACCGCGGCACAATGCAATCGGGACGCCCCTGACCGCGGCGCAAATGCCGAAAAACAGCGCCGGTGGCGCGAGCGGCGCGCGGCCGGCGGTCGCTGAAGTACGAAGCTGTGTATCCGTACGAGTTGGTCGATGGGTTCGAGGCCGAGCGGGTGATCGGGAGCTGGATGACGTTCTACAGCGACGTACGTCCGCACTCGGCGCTCGGGGGTCGCACGCCGGCCGAGGCCTACGGCGAGGAGCGGGCAGCGTGACGGCATCAACCTCGTCTACGCTGCGACCCACCACTGCGGGGACCCTCGTCGCGGGATTCCCGCGCGGCCGTTTCTCGGCGTCTCCAGGGACGCGCGTGCTGTCATTCTCCAGAGCATCGTCGACCATCTCGCCCGCTGACGCGCTTCGCGGACCCGGCCCGCTCGGCGCGCGCGAGGGCGCGGGGGACGTCGCCGCCGGCCGCATCGAGCGCTCGGCGCGCCCGCTCCCACTCGCCGGCGCAGGCCTTGACCAAGCGGCGCAACGCCTCGTCTGTGGCGCAGCGCCGCGCGCGGTCCTCGACGGCCACCTGATCGCACGTCAGGCAGATCGAGCGGTCGACGTGGCAGACGGGACAGGTCCGGCGTCGTCCAGGACGCCATACCCGACCGCAGAGCAGGCAGGCCCGCAGGTGCTTCGTGCGCCAGTCGCCGCGGCGCTTTCGTCCCCTCCCCCGGACCCCCTCCCGGGGCTCGCCGCCGCGCTTCGCGGACTCACTCATGAGGCCGCAAGATTCCCACAGCTCATCATCATCTATGATCAGATACCAGACAGACGACGAGGGCGTGGTTTCGCAACCGGAATACACCTTAACGAAGCCCTCGAATGGTCCAAACGACCGGGACCACCTCAACCGGCTCGGTCGAAGGTGCGGTCTCGGCTCCGCGGTTGGTCATGGCCGACGGGGCGCAGTTGCAGGGCCGCGTGGACATGTAGGCCGCGTGACTTGGGCGATTCCGTTCAACTCGGCCTGGGCCCCCTGGTAAAGACTCTGGCCGCTCAAGGCGTCTTGGTTGATCGTCGTCACGCGGGCGGGGCGGGCTGGCCGCGCGCCACAGCAGCCACATTCGTCGCCCGCCCCGCCAACTTTCGGGGCACGATGTTCGTGCGTGAGCGAGCTTCCCTCGGTCGCCCTGACGCAGCGGCTCCTGGCCCTGTGCGAGCACCACGGCTCGCAACATCTGGGGTCCAGCTCGTCGCCGTGGGCCGCGCCACCGGTGTTCCAGGGCTGCCTGAAAGCGACGACTGAACGACGTGGGGCGCTGGCCAGATGCGGGGCCGCGGTCGAGTATCTGGAGCACCTGGACATCCGATAGGCCCGCTTCGGTGAACTTGGGAACGATCTGTGGGAAAGCCGCTTCGCTCTGCCGCATCCCGGCCATGAACCGGCGACCGCATCCAGACGCCCGCGCTCGAAGAGCCACATCGGACTCGACACCGCGTCCGCGTTGGCGCACCTGCTGCAGAAGACAACCCTGACGAGCTTGGCGAACCTCCAGCGGTTGCGGGTCGAGGAAACCGCCGGATTGGCGGCGCACAACGTCCTTTATGGGCGTCTCGTCCGCTCCGCCGGCCATCTTGTATTATGTACGACCGTCTACTAACCTGCAAGAGAGACCCGAGCATGCCCGACCACCTCGGCAACCAGCACTCGGAGCAGCAATTGCAGGCGAAAGGCGCGCCCGGTGCCCGCTAGGCCGCAGTGGCTGCTGGCCATCCCGGACGCCATCCGGCAACTGGAGGCCCTGGACCGGGAGCTGCTCGTGCGGCGCGACATCGAGCAGCTGTTCGGGGTCTCGCGCGCGCGGGCGGCGCAGCTGATGCACACGTTCGGCGCCGATCTGACCGGGTATGCGCGGACGCTCCCGCGCACCAGGCTGCTGCGGCTGCTGCGGACGTACCGGGAGGGCACGGAGTTCCGCGTGGAGCAGGTCCGGCGCGAGCATCTGATGACCGAGCTGCGGAAGGCGCGGCTGACCGGCATTCGGGTGACGGTTCCGGTCGAAGCGCTCGAGGGGCGTCTGTCGGGCCTGCCGGCGGGCGTGGTGGTCGAGCGCGACCGGATCGAAGTGCGGTACGCGGGCGCGAAGGAAGCCGTGGTGAAGCTGGTGGCGCTGGCGCAGGCGCTGAACCACGACTACGAGCGCTTCGAAGCGCTCGTGGCGGGGGAGGGGAGTTCGGGATGAGCGAGGCCCTGGTTCCGGTGGTCACCCGGCCGCCGGCCGCGCGCACCGGGACGGCGGCCATGGCGCTGCCGGCGGTGATCGTGGACGCGGGACCGGTGGCCGTCGAGCGGTTCCTGGAGTTCTTCGCGGCCTCGATCGCCAACGGGCGGACGCGGGCGGCGTACGGGCGGGCAGTGGGGCGGTTCCTGTCGTGGTGTGCGGCTCGGGGCCTGGGCTTGCGCGCGATCGCCCCGCTGCATGTGGCGGTCTACATCCGCACGCATCCGGGGTCGGCGCCGACGGTGAAACAGCACCTGGCCGCCATCCGGGTGCTGTGCGACTGGCTCGTCGTCCACCAGGTGCTGCCGGTGAATCCGGCCGCGGCGGTGCGGGGACCGAAGCACGTGGTGACCAAAGGGGCGACGCCGGTGCTGACGCCGGCCGAGACGCGGTCGCTGCTCGATGGGATCGACCCGGGGTCGCTGGTCGGTCTTCGTGACCGGGCGCTGCTGAGCGTGATGGTGTACAGCTTCGCGCGGGTGAGCGCGGTCGTGGGGATGCGGCGGCGGGACTATTTCCTGCAGGGGACGCGTGGGTGGCTGCGGCTGCACGAGAAGGGGGGCAAGCGTCACGACGTGCCGGCCCATCACCGGGCCGAAGCCGCCGTGGATGCGTATCTGGTCGCCGGCGGGATCGAGGACGCGAAGGCGCCGTTGTTTCAAAGTGTCGACCGGTCGCGCCGCCTGAGCGGTCGGTCGCTGACGCGGCGCGTGGTGCTGGCGATGATCAAGCGCCGGTCGGCGGCCGCGGGTCTACCGGCGTCGACGTGCTGCCACACGTTCCGTGCGACGGGCATCACGGCGTATCTGTCGAACGGGGGTACGCTCGAGCACGCGCAACAGATTGCCGGCCACGCGTCGCCGAGGACGACGAAGCTGTACGACCGGACGGCGGACACGGTCACGCTCGACGAGATCGAACGCATCGTGATCTGACGGGAGGCGAAAACGCGCCCGGCCTGGGTGGGCACGCCGGTCGGTTACGTTGTCGTCGTCGGTGCCTGCTAGTCCTCATGTCTGCGCGCAGGCCTTACGGCCAGTCGGATTGCCGTCGTCAGGATCGTTCCGATCGTCGCTCCGGGGATGACCGATAGTCGCTCCGAGGATGATCTCGTTCGTTCTTTGACCGCGCTACGCGGCGCGCTTGCCGGTGATCGCTTCGCGCAGCCCCTCCAGAAGCCCTTCGAGTTTCGCCATTCGCTCCCGCAGATGTGCCATCTGTTCGCTGGTCTCCTTGCCCTGCGCGTCGATCCGGTCCCGCAGCTTCTGGAAGCTGGCTCCCATGGCGATCAGGATCGTTACGCCCATTCCGACCACCGTCCAAGATGTCGCGTCCATTTCCTGGATTCTCCCGTTCCGTCCTCGTTCGTGTCAACGGTTGCTCTGGGCCAGCCCGCACCGGTGCCCGTTCCGGATTCCATGCCAGTCTCCGCTCGCTGGATCTAGTCGGCTTTGGTGTGCTCTGTTCTTCCGACTTGGGCGCATCAGGTTACGCCGGGATCGGCCGATCCGCTGCCGAGCAGGCTCGGTGCGCACGTCGGGTTCGATGCGACGTGGTTCTTCATGCCGTACGTGGGTATCGGCGGCGGCATTCGTTACTTCCGGCACGACTTCGGAGGAAATCAGCGCGGGGGGTTCTGGGTGGCGTACATGCCACGATGGGGCTCCGGTTCCGGTTCTGACAGGGCTATGCGTTCAGGAGGTGCGATATGTTGTCGAGAGCGCCTTGGATCCCCGCAGCTTGCGGAGGGCCGCGGCCTCAATCTGACGAACGCGCTCGCGCGTCAGCGAGAGACTCCTGGCCGCTTCGGCCGGCGTCCGCTCGACGCCGTCGTCAAGGCCGAAGCGTGCCCGCATCACCGCGCGCTCCTTCGGGCTGAGGGCATCAAGCGCCGAATCGATCTTCCGGCGCCGATTCCGCATGGGCCCGGTCGCCGTCGGATCCGCCGCACTCGATCCGCTTGGCAAGCTCAATCTCACCGTCGCGGGTCAACAGCGGTATCCGCGACGGGTGCGACGTCCCGCGCTTCGTGTTCCGCGGTAAGGTCCAGCATGCGCCGCTCGGCATCGTCGACCGCTTCGACCAAGCGCGCGCGTACCCACTCGGCGCGACCTACGCCCATAGTGGAGGTGACTCGTGAGATACGCTCGGCGAGCACGCGCGAGACGCGGACGTTCAACTGCATGGTCTCTGGCATAGTATGTCCGTCGGGGTACCCTCGATCGTTTCAGAATTGCCCGCTGGTGCCGCCGACCAAGGCGATGCCAGCGGCACCGAGCGAAGCGCGCTGCGTGCGCTCGAACTCAATCAGCGCCCGCTGGTAGTCGAGGATGGCGCGCAGCTCGGCATCCTGTGCGGTGGCGAGATCGCGCTGCGACTGCAGGACGAAGAAGTTGGTCGACAGGCCGACCTCGAACTTGCTCTCCTCCGCCTGGAGCTGTCGTTCGGCCAGCTCCCGCGATGCCGTCGCGGCCTCGATGCGCTCGCGGATCGACTCGATGCGAAGCGCCGCGTTGGTGACCTCGCTGGCTATCCGCAACTCGATGCGGCGAATCTGGGTCCGGTTCTGCTGCAGCTCCAGCCGGGCTCGTTCGTACGCGGCCCGATCGGCGCTCCGACCGAGCGGGTAACTCATCTGCAACTGCACCCTCCAGACCGGGTAGTCGGCGTTGGCTATGTTGTGGAGCGCATCCCGGTAGCCTCCCGGGACCACGCCGCCGCCGCCTCCGAAGATGTCTTCGAAGCTGTTCCCCGCCGGAACCAGCCGGGAACCGCCCTGACCGGTCAACTGGTAGCTCCCGACCAAATCGAGCGCCGGCAGGGTGCTGTTGCGGAGATTGCCGACGGTCACTTCGTTGACGTCGAGCTGGCGTCGCGCACGGGAAGCGTCGGTGCGCTGATCGAGCGCCCCGCGAATCGCCTCCTGCAGGTCGATTGGCGTCGCCTCGATCCGCGGCTGGTCCGTCGGGTTGATCTCTGCGTTCCAGAGCTCATCGGACGTGCCCCCCACGATGAGCTCCTTCAGGGCCAGCTCGCTGGTGCGCTGCGTCTCGACGGCCAGCGCCACCAACTGGCGGCGCGCTGCGGCCTCGGACTGCGCCTGCACGACGTCGATCGGCGCCATCGTCCCGACCTCGACGCGCGCGCGATTGTCCTGCACGAGTTGCTCGGCCAGATCGAGTGCCTGCCGCTGCACGCCCACGGCGGCGCGTGCATAGACGAGATCCCAGTAGGCCAGGCTCACGTTGGCGAGCGTGTTGACGACGGTCTCCTCGAGGTCGATGTCGGAGATGTCCCGGTTGATACGCGAGACAACCAGTTGCGTGCGCCGCGAATCGGTCCGAAAGCCGCGCAGCAACGGTTGCGTGTATTGCAGCGTCATGTTCGCGCCGAAGCTCGGGTTGAAGGTCGAGAAGATGTTGGTCGACTCCGACCGTGTGCTGTCCCAGGTGACGTCGTACCGGCCGCCGCCCCACTTAACCTGCTGGCCGATCCCGAGGTCATAGGTGCCCTGGTCGGAAACGATGGGCTGGCCGCGAAGCCCGCCGCCGTCGAACACGAAGCGGTTGGGAGCGGTGGTCTGGTTGAGGCCGAAGCCGGACGAGGCAAACGGCAGGAACGCCGCGCTGGCCGTGGCAACCGCCATGTCCTGCACGAGCGGGGCGATACGCTGGACGGCGATGTCAAGGTTCCGTTGGAGAGCCCGCTGCACGGCATCGTCGAGCGAGAGGTCGAAGTGGCGGGCCAGTGTCGCATCGCGACCCACGTGTCGCACCGACCCGGCAACCACGCCGTCAACCACGGAGCGGGGCATCTGCGCATGCGCATCGCGTGCGGCACCGAGCAAATGACCACCAGCGAGTAGCCCCATCAGAACGACAAGACCAATTCGGCTCAGCATGATGCGATCCCTCCTCGCGAAACCCCGAGAGTGCCCTCAACCACGGCAAGAGCCCTCCTACGCAGCAGCGGCAACCTGTCCGTCGAAGAGGTGAATCTTCCGCGTGGCGTGCTCGGCATAGCGCGGGTCGTGCGTCACCATGCAGATGGTCGAGCCTTCGTCGTGCAGCGTCTGTAGCAGCCCCATCACCGCGGCGCCGTTCTTCGAGTCCAAGTTCCCCGTAGGCTCATCGGCCAGCAGAATGGCCGGCTGCCCGGCGACCGCCCTCGCCACCGCCACGCGCTGCTGTTGCCCTCCGGAGAGCTGGCTCGGCAGGTGCTTCGCCCGGTGGGCCATCTCAACCTTTTCGAGCGCCTCGGTCACCCGCTCGCGGCGTTCCGCCCGTTCCATGCCGCGGTAGGTGAGTGGCAGCTCGACGTTCTCGTAGACCGTCAGGTCGCCGATCAGGTTGAAGCTCTGGAAGATGAAGCCGATCTCGCGATTGCGGGTCCGCGCCCGGTCCGCCTGACTGAGCTGCGCCACCGGCCAGCCGTTCAGCGTGTAGTCGCCCGCGGTGGGCGAGTCGAGCAGCCCGAGGATCGACAGCAGGGTCGACTTGCCGCAACCGGAAGGACCCGAGATGGCGACGTACTCGCCGGGGTAGATGGCGAGATCGATGCCGTCGAGGGCATGCGTCTCCACCTCGTCGGTGTAGAAGATCTTCGAGACGTTCTCCAGGTCGATCAGCGCCGCCTCGTTCGTCGCTCCGTTCCCGCTCATCGTCACACCTCCTTCGGTAGTTCAATCCGCCGGCGCGCCGATGTCGCGAATCGGTCTCGCCCCTATTCGATGCGCACCCGGTCGAACTGATCCCAGGTCGACATGTCCGACAGGACCACCCGGTCGCCCGGCTGCAACCCCTCCAGCACCTCGATGGTGTTCACCGAGGCACGCCCCAGGCTCACCCGCGTGCGCGCCGCGTGCGTCCCGTCCGCCTCGACCTTGAACAGGCTGACCACGCTCTCCTCCTGACCGAACACCGGCCGGCCGACGAAGAGGATGTCGTCCATCCGCTCCAGCTCGATGGTGCCGTCCACCGTCAGAGCGGGACGGGCGCCGCGGGGCAGCGCGCCGTCGAGCGCGACATCTACCGTCACCGTGCCGTTCTCCACAGCCGGGTCGATGCGGGTGACATGACCCGGGATGACACCATTGCGAGTGTCGATGGCCGCAGACTGGCCGGTCTGGATGTCCTTGGCCTGCGTCTCCGCGATACGCAGCTCCGCCTTCAGCACCGTCGGGTCGCCCACCCGCGCCAAGTTGGTCCCGATAGTGACGCGTTGCCCTTCCTCCAGCGGCACCTGCTGCAGCACGCCGGGCATCCCCGCCCGCACGTGCAGGTCGTCGACCTGCTGCCGGCGCAACTCGTACAGCGTCCGCGACCGGTCCACCTCGGCCCGCTCTACCGCAAGCTGCGCCTCGACGGTATCGGAGGCCATCTGCAGCCGTTCCTGCTCCAGCGCGTAGCGCGTTGCGAACTCCTGCTCCGCTGCCTGCGACTGCTGAAGCTGGAGCGACGAGACGAGTCCCTGTGCAAAAAGCCGCTCGTCGGCTTCCGCCTGCAGCCGCGCCGTCTTGAGCTGCGCCTCCAACGTGGCAAGCACGGCGCGCTGGTTCAGCAACTCGCGCTCCACCTCGACCTGCCGGTTGCTATAGCGCGCCTCGGCCGCGTCCAGGTTGAGCCGGGCTTCGAGCGTGGTCTGTTCCAACTCGGGGTTGGTCAACTCGACGATGACGATGTCGCGGGTGACCAGCGCACCGGGCCGAATGACGATCCGCTCGACGGTGCCGTCGGTCGTGGCAGGGATCCAGCGAATCTGCTCCGGGACCAAGGTGCCGGTGCCGCGCACCTGGCGGACCATCGGCCCGCGTTGCACGGTATCCAGGTAGATGGTGTCGCGGTCGACCCGCGGCGCCGCCGGCTCCAGTCGTGAGACGCCAACCGTGATCACGGCGACGGCGGTGAGCGCCGCCACGGTGTAGAGGCTGTGCCTCAGCTTCTTCTTTCGTGCGAGATCCGGTCGGGCAATGTCCATGATCTGCTCCTCTCACACAAGGGCGGTATGCAAACATGCGACGCCGTACCCGCGAAGATCACGAACGAAGGATCGGGCGCCCCGGCGAAGGTCTTGTGCGGCCCGCATACCAGCCCCCCTTTCGGCGCCAAGCCGATCCGTTTCGTCCCGCCATCCCCCCTCCCTGGGGTCTCGGCGGTTTCACTCTCCAAGAGGGTCTTGGGTGGCCTGCGATTACAGGCCTTGGCGATCTTTTTCTGGATTCCGGCTACTCGCGCGCGGAATCCCAGCGAGTCGGCGCTCGATGATCGAGCGCAGCAACCGGTGCGCCCGATGCAGGCGTACCGCGACGTTCTGGCGGGAAAGATGCAAACGGCTCGCGACCTCTTCGGGCGGACGATCCTCCAGATCCCGGAGCCGCACGACGTCACGGAACGCAGGCGGCAACTCGTCGATCATCTCCAGCAGCACGCGCGTCAACTCGTGGGAGTACGCCCTCGCTTCGGGAGACGCTGCAGCGGAGGATTGCTGCCAGGGTGAGGCTGATTCACCTTCCGACTCGTCTAGTTGCAGTTCGCGATGCTCGGCTTTCAGGCTGTGTATCACCTCGTGGCGCACAATAGCCGCCACCCAGGCACATGCGGGCGGACCACCCTGGTACTGTCGCAGCTTCTGCAGCACGATGATCCAGCTCTCTTGCAGTGCGTCGTGAGCTACCGCGTCATCCCCAGCGACGCGGCGGGCGAGCGGCAGGAATCGGGCCGTGCAGCAGCGGATCCACGCCTCTGCGTCCTGGTTCAGCAGCGGACACCGGACGGATTCCTTTATGGTCGGTTTCGACACGTCTCGCGTGCTGACCGAGCGAGTCGCACGGATCATCGCCAGTTCGGGCAGCGGGCGCGGCGTGGTCTCTGGCATGAGCATCGCGATGCTAGCATACGCTAGCAGCGACGCGGCAGCGATTTCCGACCGGACGGCGACCGACAGGAGACCAGGTCGATCCGCCGGCTGGCTGACAGCAGTCTGGCCCGTCCCGCGCGCCCTTCCGCGCGCCCCCGCTTTCGGTGCCTGCCCGCGGCGGAACGGCTCGGTCCCACAAGTTCGATTTCTGTGTAATCGGAAGGGGCTACGCACCCTCCATATAAGGACAGGAGAGGACGGAGAGGACCGGTCCCGAAGGTCGCGGCGGGTAGGACCGGAAACGGAGGATGGCATGAGTGCGGACCACGGCTCGACGCCAGCGGCGAAAACGGGAACGAGGCGGCGCGGGGAGATCCCGGTCGGACCGCCTCCGGTGGACGCCGGGGCTCGGAAAGACGCATCGGCGTCCGCGTGCCCGCTCCTGCGGGGCGACCTGGAAGCCTGGGCCAGATGCTGCACTCGCCGGTTCCTTCCGATTGCGCGTGGCGTGACGGGCAACAACGAGACGGCGCGCGACGCGCTCCAGAACAGCCTGCTGATCGTGCAGGCCAAGTTGGGCCAGTTCCGGGGCGGCCCGGTGGCGTGTCCCTGGGTCTGGACTATCGTACGGCGCGAAGCGGCACGCGGAGGAGCGGAGCGGCGCGAGGTCGCGCTGCACGACCAGCCGGTCGTGCCCGCCTCCACGCGGCCGACTCCCGAGCGCGAACTGCAGACCCGCGAGACGACGGGCCTGCTGTCGCAGGCGATCCGGCAGCTCCCTCCCCGCTACCGGGAGGTCGTGCGGTTGCGGGACCTCGAAGGCCGCTCGACCGTCGACGTCGCCGGGCGCCTGCATCTGACCCCGTCCGGCGTGGCGTCCCGCCTGCAGCGGGCGCACCGTCTGCTTCGAGCCCGGCTGGAAGGTCAGATGGGGCGCCGGAGGGGACCTAAACCCGCCACAGCGTCGAAAACCCTCGTCACTCGCTGAAGACGTCGTCGGCCGGCAGGTGCAGACCGGGTGGGCACCCGAAGGCCTCCTGAGGCCCGCATGAAGGGCGAATCGATCGAGAAATCCGTGCGCCGAGCAATTTTCTTTGGGACGGATCCGTTCGTCGGACCCTCTATAAGACATGAGTACGATGAAGGCGCCACGGGCCGGACGAACCCGCCAGCGCCGAACGTTCTCCGATGCATTCGCCTCAGCATGCCATCGAAATGAGTCGATGGCTGGACGAAGGAGGAAAAGATGTCTCGAATTCTCACTCTGCAGTCCCTGCCCGTCGCCGGCGCCTTGCCGGCCGACCACTACGCGGACAGCACCATCAGTTACGAGGCCTGCTCGACCGTCAGTACCGGCTGCGACTAGGGCCGCCACCGGAGGGCGGAGCGATCCGCTCCGCCCGCCTTCCATTCGTTTTTCCTGCGTCAATGAGTTTCCTGCGTCAGCATGAGGAGATGCCATGCCGCTTCTGATTGACGTCAGCCCCATGGACACGTTGATGGACGACGAGTTCTACGAAAGTCTGGAGCTGTACGAACCGAAAACACGCGGATTTCAGGAAGTTACCGCGCGGCATCTGCCTTCGCAGTGGACGATGAGCCACAAGGGCATCTGGTGCATGTGCCGGCCAGATGACGTCCGTCTTCCCGAACAGGGCTGGAAAATCCACGTGTCCAGCACGCCGAACGACGCCCCCGCGGTGCTCTCGATCGCGACCCGTCTGTTCGTCCGTCAGGGAACGGCATTCAAGTTCGCGATCGACGAGTTCATCCTGTCGCTGCAGAACGGCAAGTCGTGGTCGCGCAGCGGGTCCGGGAAGTTCATCACCGGGTATCCGGCGGACGCCGCGAAGTGCCGCGCGCTGCTCGATCTTCTTTGCGATTCGCTGTACGGGTACGACGGTCCCTACGTCCTGTCGGACCGGCGTTACAAGGACAGCCGGGTGGTCCACTATCGATACGGCGGCTTCACGCCGAACAAGCGCCTTACCGCCCGGGGGGAGAGAATCCATCTGCTTCGCATGCCCGGCGGCCAGCTTCGCGAGGACCTTCGGAAGCCATACTTCGATCTTCCCGCAGAAGTTCCCGATCTCGTTCCGGACACGACTGATCACCAAGACGGGTCGACGATGACCCTGAAAAACGGCCGCTACATCATCGAGTCCGCCATTTCGTTCTCGAACTCCGGCGGAGTGTATCTTGGACGCGACCGGCCGAACGACCGCCAAGTCGTGATCAAGGAGGCCAGGCCTTTCGCGAGCATGATGCGCAACGGACTCGACGCCGTGGCGCTGCTCAGAAAGGAGCATCGAATTCATCGATTGCTGGAGGATACGGACGTCGCGCCCCGGCCGCTGGACTTCTTTCGAGACTGGGAGCACTACTACTTCGTTCAGGAGTTCATCACGGGCACCAACCTCCGGCGGCACATGGCGCCGCGCTTCGTGGCGATTCGGACCCGCGTCGGCCGCGCCGACCTGCGGAAGTTCTTCGAACACTACCGCCGCCTCTATCTCAGGATTGCGCTGGCGTTGCGGACTATGCACGAGCGGCACGTTGTTTTCGGAGACGTGTCACACGCGAATCTTATGGTGTCCCCGGACGGCGAGGAAGTACGCTTCATCGATTTCGAAGGCGCCTTCGAAGCAGGAGTAGACCTGCCCCTGCCGCTGGCAACGCCTGGATTCACGTCCCGAAGGCTGACCGGCCGGTGGACTCCGACCCGCGCCGACGACTGCTATGGTCTGGGGGCGCTCATGTTCGCCGGCGTGATGCCGGTCAATCACGTCCTGACCCTGGATGGGCAGGCCGTCGAGAGGTTTCTCGACGCGTGGCGGGATGATCTGGGAATGCCGATGGAATACGCGGCGGTCGTGCGGGGCCTGATGCATCACGACCCGGAACGACGAATGAGCGTGGACACTGCGATTGCGGCGCTTCGCCGGGGCCCCCGCGAACCGGGGAAGCGGACCGGAACCACCGGAACCCGGAACGGCGCGCGTCGCGCAGCGGCGAGGGAAAGCCTTCGACGAACCATTGATTATATCTTGGCCCACGGATCGCCGGACCGGCTCGATCGGCTTGTTCCCGCGGACCCCGGTGTCTTTCGAACGAACGGACTCAACGTTGCGTGGGGTGCCACCGGAGTGGCGTGGTGCCTGAAACGGATCGATGGCGAGGTGCCGGCGTGGATGATCGAATGGATTCGCCGCCGGTTGGCAGATGGGCCGATGCAGGAAATGACGGCGGGGCTGTACGTCGGCCTGTCCGGCGTCGCGTGGGGATTGTACGAAATCGGATTGGTCGAAGAGGCGATGACGCTCATCGACGAATCGCACCGCAGACTGGGGTCGATCGTTGAGTGCCCGGACCTGTTCTACGGCGTCGCCGGCTGGGGAATGGCGAACCTGAAGTTCCACTTGTGGACCGGAGAGCAACGATATCTCGATCGCGCGGTAGACGCAGGCGCCCAGCTTGTCCGCGCCAGGGTCGAGACGGGCGACGGCTGGACGTGGAGGTCTTTGGGGCAGACCGGCTGTTCGTTCGGCCACGGGGCGGCCGGCGTCAGCCTGTTCCTACTCTATCTTCATCTCGCCACTGGAGATTCGGCGTTCAGGGACGCCGGATGGAACGGCGTCAGGTTCATCGTGTCGAAGGCGCGGGTTACGCCGGACGGCGGCCGGAGCTGGCTCGCATACGAGGAGCACGTGACGCACATGCCGTACCACCGCTGGGGAAGCGCCGGCATCGGAGCCGTGCTTCTCCGGTACCGCGCCGCGAATAACGACCCGGTTGTCGAAGAGACACTGAAGCATGTGGTCGTGGATTGCGACAGGAAATACGCCGTCTTTCCGGGCCGATTCGCCGGACTGGCCGGAATCGGCGACTTCGCCGTCGACATGATGCAGTTCGGCTATCAGGCACCGCGGGCTCGCAGGATATGCAGGAAGGTGCTCGATGGAGTCATGCTGTTCGCGATTGAAAAGCGCGAGGGACTGGCGTTTCCGGGCGAGGGATGTATGCGCATAAGCTGCGATTTCGGGACCGGGGGCGCGGGAATCGCGACGTTCATGCATCGGTTTCTCGCCGACGCGGGACCGGCGTTCATGGTGGACGAGCTGATCGAAGGCGCCGGAGACCGGAAGAACGGAATAGCCGGGTCACGGCTGGATCCGGCAGTGGAGCAACCGGTTCGGCGTCCGCGGATTTCGGCGCAAGCCGATTCCGGGGGCGCCGCCCCGACGCAGGAAAGGGGTGCAGCATGATGAGGGGGTTCCGGGTCGCACTGCGGGCGTTGCGGCGCCGCCCGCTGTTCACGGTGGTGAACATCGCCACCCTCAGCCTCGGGATCGGGGCGACGACAGCGGTCTATTCCTTCGTCGACGGCGTCCTGCTGTCGCCGCTTCCGTATCCACAGCCGGAACGGTTGATGACGGTGCAGGTCGTCATTCCGGAATGGGAGCGCGAGACCGTGCCCAGCCCTCGGGCCGTCGACGCGTGGTGGCGGGGATGCGAAACGAGTTGCCGCGAGGTCGCCGCAATGTTCGCGGACCGGATGATTGTCGGCGGCGCAGGCGGGACGCCGGAAGCGCTCGACGGATGGCGCGTCACGCCCGGCTTCTTCGAGTTGCTGGGCGTCGAACCGCTGCTCGGGCAGGTGTTCGGCTTCGGTGAGCGGGAACAGGCCGTGGTCCTGACCTTCGGCTTGTGGCAGCGCCGCTTCGGGGGCGACCCGTCGGTGCTCGGCCGCGTCGTCACCCTCAACGATCAGCCAGTCGAGATCGTCGGGGTCCTGCCGGCGTCGTTCCGCTTTCCGCGGCTTCAGCATCTGATGTCTGTCGAGGTCCCGTCGGGGCGGGCGCAATTCTACGCAACACTCACTTGGCCCGAATGGCAGGTGCAGTCGTTCGGCAATTGGGACCACCCGGCGCTGCTGCGCCTGCCGCCGGACACGACGGCGGCGCAGGCGGCCACGGAGATGAACGCGGTTCTGGAGCATGCGTTCGCAGGCGGGCCGGTTCACCCGCGGGTGCAGCTCCGGCCGCTGTCCGAGACGGTGACCGCCGCCGCGCGCGGTCCACTCTGGCTGTTGCTGGCTGCCGCCGCAGCGGTGCTACTGATTGCCGTCGTGAACCTGTCCAGCATGCTCGGCGCACGCTGGTTGGAACGCCGGCGGGAGGTGGCGCTGCGGCGGGCGTTGGGCGCGCCGCAGCGCGACGTGATACTGCTCGTGCTGC
This sequence comes from Vicinamibacterales bacterium, assembly GCA_965222905.1. Lineage (GTDB taxonomy): Bacteria > Acidobacteriota > Vicinamibacteria > Vicinamibacterales > UBA8438 > WTFV01. The sequence goes on from OZ244976.1 coordinate 4,985,949, forward strand.
GGGAGTGCCTCGTGCTCACCGCTGCAGGCGGGGTCGGGGGCTTGGTGACGGCCCACGCGGGGCTACGCGCCCTGCTCGCGTTCCTGCCGGCCGACCTGCCGCGGCTCGAGGAGGTGGCGATTGACGGGTCGGTGCTCGCGGCGGCGGCCGGCGTCACGCTCGTCTGCGGGGTGTCGTGCGCGCTGGCACCGGCGTGGCAGGCCCGCCGCGCCGACCCGATGGAGACGATCAAGATGGACAACGCCGCCGCGCGGCGCCAAGGAACGGGGCCGGGCACGCTCGTGGCCCTTGAGGTCGCGTTCGGAACGGGACTGCTGATCGTCGCCGGACTGCTGCTCGGCAGTTTCCTGCGCGTGCTGAACACGGACCGAGGTTTCGAAGTCGAGAACCTGCTTGCTGCGGCCGTCCTGCTTCCGCCCGCGCACTACCAGGACCCGGAACGCGTTACCCGCTTCCATGACGAGGTCCTGCACGAGTTGCGGAACACGCCGGGGGTGCGCGGGGTCGGCCTCGTCCAGCGCCTGCCGCTCGAGGGCGCCTTCTTCGTCGACACGCTCGCCCGGGTCGACGATCAGCGGCCGAGCGGGGAGCACCCGTCGGCGAACTACCGCTTCGTGAACCCGGACTACCTGCGGACGATGGGCATCGCCGTCAGCCGCGGCCGGATGTTCACCGAGGCGGATCGGGGGCGGCATCCCGTCGTGATCAGCGCGCACGCGGCCCGGACCCTGTGGCCCGGGGAGGATCCGATCGGGCGGCTGGTGCGTCGCGGGAGCGAAGACCCGCGTGAAGTGGTCGGCGTGACCGTCGACGCGCGAATCCGTTCCATGGAGCTTGACGCCGGTCCTGTCGCGTACGTCCCTTACTGGGATCTGCCCATAGCCGGCGGCATCTACGTAGTGCGGACCGCGATCGATCCGACGGCGATGGCCGCGTCGATAACCGAGGCGGTCCGGCGGGTCGACCCGCTGGTGCCGGCGCACGACTTCCGGACGATGGACGCTGTCCTGGCGCGCGCGGTCGCCCTGCGCCGCGCCCAGTTCTCACTGACTGCCGCCTTCGCGCTGGCGGGCGTGCTGCTGGTGGGACTCGGGGGCTACGGGGTGGTGGCGACGTGGGCGGCGCGGCGGCGGACCGAATTCGCGATTCGCCTCGCCCTCGGCGGCGGCGCGCGCCGCCTAGTCGCGATGGTGCTCCGGCAGGGCATGCGCCCGGCGGCGATCGGGGTCGGGCTCGGCCTGGGCGTCTCGGCCGCGGCGGGCCGGGCGATGGCGGCGCTGCTTTACGAAGTGTCGCCGCACGACTGGGTCGTGCTGGGCACGGCGGTGCTGGTCGTCCTGACGGCCGTGGCGGCCGGGTGCCTCGTGCCCGCCGTCCGCGCGGTCCGCATCCCGGTCTGGGGGCTTCTCAGGTCCGAATGACTCGCGGATGTTGGCGAGCTCGAGGAAGTGATCAGTATGACCAGCTGGTCATACCCGTCATTGGACTAAACCGCTCCGCGGTAGACGGCGGATCGACCCGCCGACACTGAGACGTCCGGCCAGATCGTCGAGCCCCCACAGCCCGTCGTGAGCTTCGCCATACGCTGGTCTGCGAGTGCCTGGAATCCCCCAGGCCCTCCACAGAGGAGCGTCTCATGGCTTCCCTTCGTCAACGCATGCTCGAAGACATGCAGGTGCGGCGGCTGTCGGAGTGCACCCAACGGACGTACGTCGAGACCGTCGCACGGTTCGCTCGTTACTTCGACCGTTCCCCGGCTCGTCTCGGTCCGGAGCAGATTCGCGCCTACCAGGTCTACCTGACCAACGAACGTCGTCTCGCCCCGAGCTCGCTGGTCGTCGCCGTGTCGGCGCTTCGCTTCCTCTATCGGGTCACGCTCCAGAAGCGGTGGGTCTTCGACGACATGATCCCCGCGCCGAAGAAGCCGCGGTCCCTACCGGTCGTGCTCAGCCCGGAAGAAGTGGTCCAGTTTCTCGACGGGGTGAAAGCCGCGAAGCATCACGCCATCCTGACCACGTGCTACGCCGCCGGTCTGCGCATCTCCGAGGCCGTTCACCTCACCGTGTCCGCCATCGACAGCGCACGCATGGTGCTGCGCATCGCGAAGGGCAAGGGACAGAAGGACCGCTACGTGATGCTCTCGCCGAAGCTGCTGGCGGTCCTGCGCACCTGGTGGAAAGTCGACCGGCCCCACCACTGGCTCTTTCCCGGCGAGCGTCCCGAGACGCCGATCACGCGGGCAGCGGTCCAGCGTGCATGCCAGATCGCCGCCCGCCGCGCGCGCCTCGCCAAAGCGGTTTCGCCACATTCGCTCCGCCATGCGTTTGCCGTCCATCTGCTCGAGGCCGGCACCGACCTGCGCACCATCCAGCTCCTGCTCGGGCATCGGAGTCTGGCGACCACGGCGCAGTACCTGCGGATCGCGACCACCACGGTCTGCTCGACCGCGAGTCCGCTGGATCTGCTCCCACGGCCCGTCCCAGAACGCACCCAGGTCGTCGACTGAGCTACGGTCGTGCCGCGCGCCGCGCTTACCGTGGCGGAGGTGTTCCGCCGCTACGGCGATACCTTCCGGGCCGAAGTCGGAGCCGCCCTCTCGACGGCGCACAGCCGCGTGATGACGGCCATCGAGCAATGCCGCACCGCCGCCCTCGGCGGCCACGTCGAGCAGTGTGACCACTGCGGCCATCGGCGCGTCTGGTACAACTCCTGTCGCAACCGCCACTGTCCGACCTGTCAGTCGCTGGCCCGCGCAACGTGGCTCGAACGGCGCCGGGCGGACCTGCTGCCCACCGAGTACTTCCACGTCGTCTTCACCGTGCCCCCGGCGATCGCCGAGGTCGCCACCCAGAACAAGGCCGTCGTCTACGGTCTCCTCTTCCGGGCCGTCGCCGAGACGCTCCGCACCATAGCGGCCGACCCCCGCCACCTCGGCGCCGAGATCGGCTTCTTCGCCGTCCTGCACACCTGGGGCCAGACGCTCGTCCATCATCCCCATCTGCACTGCGTCATCCCGGGTGGGGGGCTCGCGAGAGACGGCAGTGGCTGGGTTGCCTGCCGACCCGGATTCTTCCTGCCGGTCCGGGTGCTCTCGCGCTACTTCCGTCGGGTTCTTCTCGCGGCGCTGGAGGACGCCTTCGAGTCCGAACAGCTGCGCTTCGCCGGGGCGCTACAGCCCCTCTCCGACCCCCGGTGCTTCGCCGAGCACCTTCGGCCGGCCCGCGAGACCGAATGGGTGGTCTATGCGAAGCGACCCTTCGCCGGCCCCGAACAGGTCCTCGACTACCTCGGCCGGTACACCCACCGGATCGCCATCAGCAACCAGCGCCTGTGCAGCCTCCACGACGACTCCGTGCGCTTCCGCTACACCGACTACCGCCGGGCTGGCGCGTCGCGCAAGAAGACCATGACGCTGACGGCGACCGAGTTCATCCGGCGCATGCTGCTCCACGTGCTCCCGCCCGGCTTCCACCGCATTCGGCACTACGGCTTCCTCGCCAATCGCAACCGCCAGCAGAAGCTCACCGAGTGCCGCCGCTTGCTATGCACGCCACCACCGGCAGCGGAGGCCGGCCCGGTCGCCACTGACTATCGGGATCGCTATGAGGCGTTGACCGGTCGCTCGTTGCGCCGGTGTCCCCGGTGCCACGACGGGAACATGCAGGCCGTTGACCTCGCCGGCGCCTGGGGGTGGTGTCCGGTCATCCTGGATTCGTCGTGACAAGCCCATCGACGCCCGCCAGGCACCCTTCGCAGTTCCCGGGAGGCCCCGGGCCGGTAGAGTTGCGTCTCCGACCCCTCCCGACGGCTGCGGAACGGCCTTCCCGGTCATCCTCGCCGACCGCCGTCGGCCGGCAACCTCCATGCAACGCCCCGTGGGACGCCCGGGCGCTCCGTCCGCCGACAATGCAACGCCCATAGCCGAGCGGCGGGGTAGCGGTTCAGTCCAATCCCATTTTTCGGTCACCGGCGCGGTGACACGCCTTGCCACTGCCGGACGTTTGCTGCCGCGCCGCCAACTGAAAAATGCTCTGCAGTATGACCAGCATCGCGTTATGACAAGTGACCGTCGGCGAGACGGTGGCGGTCGGGGTCCAGCAGGTCGTCTGCTTGTCATAATCAGAGGCTCGCCAGGAAGGCCAACAGCGAGGAGTCGGCCTTGAACCGCTGCGTTCTTTGGCCGAGCGGCTCGAGTTTTCGCAGAGCGTCTTCCTTGAGTTGCAGGTCCGCCTCGACGTATTGATGGGTGGTTTCGAGTCGCTCGTGGCCGAGCCACAGCGCGATGGTCGCCATGTCGACGCCGGCCTGGAGCAGGTGCATCGCGGTAGTGTGGCGGACGACATGCGGCGACACGCGCTTGGCGTCCAGGCTCGGACATCGCTCGCGAGCTCGCCGGCAGGCCTGATCGAGCAGATGGGTGACGCCCTGCCTCGTCAGGCGGTCGCCCCGCGCGTTGCGGAACGCATAGTCGGGCGCGGCTTCGCGCTCTTCGTCGAACCACTGGCGCAGGCAGCGGCTGGTCCTGGTCCACAGGGGAACCGTTCGCTCCTTGCGGCCCTTTCCGAAGAGCTGGACGACCGCGGTGGGGCCGAAGCGTACGTGGGAGCGCCGCACCGCAATGAGTTCGGAGACCCGCGCCCCGGTGTTGTACAGCGTCAGCAGGAGGACGTGGTCCCGCCGTCCGCCGTGGGTCGAACGGTCACAGCCTGTCAGGATGGCGTCCATTTCCGTACGCGTCAGGTAGGCGACCTGTCGTCGCGGCGTGCGTTTACGGGGAATGGCCAGGACGCGAGACGCCAGGTCGACGCACTCAGGCGTACGTAGCGCTGCGAACCGGACGAAGGAACGGACGGCGCCCAGACGCGCATTGCGCGACGCAATGCTGTTGGCGCGGTCTTCTTCGAGGTGGTCGAGAAACGCGAGGATGACGGGAGCGTCGAGGTCGTCGAGTGTGAGCACCTCGGGCTTGCGCTGACGGTGCTGGTCCAGAAACGTCAGCAGCCGGCGAAAGGCGTCGCGGTAGGCGTGGATGGTCTGTGGGCTGACGGCCTTCTGCTGCAGGAGATGGTCGGCGAAGAACGCACGAAGCAATGGGCCGAGCGGGGCACGGGCAGTCATGGCGTTCCCTCCCCGGCGACGAACGCCTCGAACCGCGCGGCGGCCGGTTCGAGCACCGGCGGTGTGGCCGTCAGATACCAGTAGGTGTTTTGCGGGCTGACGTGGCCGAGGTAGACGGCGAGCGCGGGGAGCCGATCGCGGACTACGACTCCTTGCTGCGCCCAGGCGGCGAGCCTGCCCACGGCGAAGCTGTGGCGCAGCTTGTGCAGGCTGACGCCCGGGGTGCCGGCCGGCCCGCGCAGGCCGAGCTGGCGGGCCAACTGCACGAAGGTCCGGGCGAGGGCGTGGTAGTGGAGTCTGGCGCCGCGTTCGGAGACGAAGAAGGCGCCACACAAGCCGTCGTAGCCGAGAACCCGGCGTTGCTCGGTGTAGGCCCGCAGCGCGGCGGCGGTCGTGGGATGGAGCGGCACGAGGCGCGACTTCCGGAACTTGGTGCGCTGAATCTGGAGGCACGGCGGAGTACCGACGAGATCGACGTGATCGATGTCGAGGCGAATCGCCTCGCCGGCGCGGAGGCCGCAGCTGGCCAACAGGCCGATCACGGTGGCGACGGTGTGCGGACGAAGCGCATTGGGTGGTCCGAGGGAGCGGGCAGCGTCCATCAGAGCAACGATCTCGTCGGGCGCGAGGATGCGCGGGATGGGACGTTTGTACGTGCGAACCAGCCCGGCGCCGGGCACGTCGACGTCGGGCTCGGCGGCGCGGACCATCGTGAGAAACCCGCGCACGATGCTCAACCGCCCCGCGTGCTGGCTTTCGGTGCTCGCCGAGGCCCACTCGACGGCGGCCTGCGCAACCGGGGCGTCGTGGCCGCGCCGTTCGAGATGCTCGACGAAGTCCTGCAGGAGGCGTACTTCCCGTTGCATGGTGAAGCCGATGGCGCGGCGCAACGCGACGTAGGTCTGCAAGTACTGGCGCCAAGCCTCGCCGGTCATCGTGCACCTCCGGGCCACGGCAGGGCGATCGTCGCCAGGGTCTCGCGGTCCAGCTTGGCGTAGATGGTGGTGGTCTCCAGGCGGGCATGGCCAAGCAGGTCCGCGACGGTCTTCATCGGCACGTCGCGGCGGACCATCCGGGACGCAAAGGCGTGTCGGAACAGGTGGGCGCCGGGCCGCGGGACGATGACGCCGGCGCGACGCAGCGCCCGTGTGGCGATGGCCGTGACGCCCGACCCGCCGAGCTGCCGATACGGTGGCAGCGCGGTTACGAAGATCAGGTCCGGCGGACTCGCCGGGGGCCGCGAGCGCAACGTGGCGACCAGGGCCGCCCCGACGTCGGCCGGCAACGGGAGTCGTCGCTCCTTTCCTCCTTTGCCGGCCACACGGACAATCCCGTTGTGCCAATCGACGTCCTTCACCGTGAGGGCTGCGGCCTCTGCTGCCCGGAGTCCAAGCCGGCTCAGCAGCAGCAGAATGGCGCGGTCACGACGACCGTTGGGGCGCGTCTCGTCCACTGCGGCCAGCACCCGCTGCACCTCGGCATCGGCGAGGGCGCGGGGCAGTCTGGCGTGCTTCCATTCGCGGATGGTCGGCACGGCGCCCTCGATGCCGGCGGGAACCACGCCGTGGGCGGTCAGGAAGCGAAGAAACGCACGGGTGGCCGTGGCCGGGTTGCGGCAGGACGACTGACAAAGCCCGCTTGCCCGGACCTGCACGAACGCCGCGATCGTCGGCACGGTGAGGCGGGACCAGTCGGGCGTCGGCGTCCCCGCGCACTCGGCAAGAAAGGCTACGGCGTAGCGCCGGTACATCCGCCGGGTCCCGACGACCAGGCCATGCGCTTGCACGAGGTGATCGTCGAAGCGTTGCAGCCACTGCTCGGACTCGCATGGCGCGGCGACCGGGACAGGGCGCGCCGCTACCCCTCGGGTCCACAGATGCGCGGCCAGCAGACGGACGCCGTATGCCACATCCGGGAGCACGCCGCTCAGGCGCGTCGAAGACGGTCGCCGTGACAGCCCGGTCACGAACCGAGTGACCAGCGTCTCGTCAACATCCGTCGCCGCAACGCGCTGCTGGTCCAGCCAGACACCGAAGATCGCGGCGGCTCGCACGTACCGGCGCACGGTGCTCGTCGCGTACCCGCGCGTCATGAGTACGTCGACGAAGTCGTCGACCCAGCGACCCAACGGCCCGGACCGGATCTGGTCGCAGATGCGTGGGCGAACGGAGAGAGTTTCAAGCATGGTCTCCTCCTTGGCCCCCTGACACCGGGAACCCGTAGAGACCATGCGTACTATGTCAAGCTCGCGGCGGCGCCGACGCCCGCCACGCCAGGGGCAACGGCGCTCGGCTGACAGTCACTTGTCATAACGCGATGCTGGTCATACCGGCCATTTCTGAAGTTCCGTCCCGACTGGCTGTGGACGACCCTGCTGATCGCGTCATTCGGTGTCTTCGTCGCGAGCCGGGACGCTGGCGGTTGCGCTCCTGCTGGCTGAGTTCAGCCTCCCGGCGATGAAAGCTGCTCCCTTCGATGCGAAGGGATCGGCCGATCCGCTGCCGATCGGGAGACTTTCGCCCGGAGGGCGGTCCTGAAGCTGCCGCTCTGAGCGATTTCGTGGCTCTCGAGCGGGCTCCGGGTCGACTTCGAGCACGCCTGGGGCCGTGGTACGCTGCCGCTCAATGACCATCTGCCGGACTTATAGAAAGACCGCAGGAGAAATGGATGCGCCCTTGATGCGGAGATTGATGACGCGACGGATGGCGCTTTCGACGGCGCCGCTGCCCCGCGGAAGCCCGAGCCCGACCATTGTGGTGTAGGCGAAACGATGACGGTTCTTCAGGAAGTAGTTGAGGTGCGTGCGGATCTTGCCGGCCGTGCGCCCGCGGCACAGCTCCCGCAGGGCCGTGATCACCTCGTCCACCCGTGCTCGCTTGAGCAGCCCGCGCGTGCGGTTGAGCCAGCGGGTGCGTTGCGTCGCGCTCCAGCGGCGCAGCTTGACCGCGTCCGAGAGTTGCTTGGCGGCATGATAGAAGTCGAGCAGCCCCAGCACCTGTGTCGGCGAGAGCCCGAGCGCGGCGATGAGGCGCTGGCGGCGTCGCCAGATCCAGGGCGCGCCGTCGGCGATGAAGAGCACCTTGTCAGCGGCGTTGAGGCCGATCTGCCGCGCGTACGACAACAGCAGGGCGAAGACCGCCTCCGGTCCCCGGAGCGTGCCGTCGATGATCGGGGCCCACGTCTGAGACGGTCGCCCGTCGTCGCCGACGACGTACAGGATGAGGAGCTTCGGTTCCTTCCAGTCGGTATGGAATCGGTTGCGCCCCTTCTTCGTCTTGGGGCCACGCTTCTTGCGCCTCACACGGACGCGGCCCCCGTCGAGGGAGACGACCACCCGCTTCCCGGTCACGCGGTCCAGCAGACCGCACGCCGCGCTCTGCTGGGCCGCTCGGGCCCGCGCAGCGTAGCGATAGGCGGTCGAGCGGAGGGTCTTGATATCCAGGGCGATGCCGTCGGAGCGGAGCTGCGCCTGCGCTTCGGCCAGCGAGCCGAGCATGGCGACCGCGCGGCTTGCATCCGAGGCCAGCTTCGGCGTGCACCGGTCGTAGATGCCCAGCACCACCAAGGCGGGGTAGAGTCCCATAGGCGCTAACTTGTTTGGGCAGCATGATCCTCCTGCAGCTCGGTCCAGCCGAAGTACGCCGAGAGTTGCGGCTGTCGGCGACGTGGCGGCTCCGCCAACGCACCGGAGATCGTTCGCCAGTCACTGAACAGGCGCGCCAACGGGAGCGGCGGTTCGATGGTGCGCGCGACCTGGTTGAGCATGAACTTGAAGTCACGCCACCGGCTCCGGGGGCGCCGGCGCCGGCACGTCGTAGCCCCAGGGGGAAATCGCGCGGGCGTGGTGAATCAACTTTTCGACCAGCAGCGCCACGAACAGCTTGCCGTAGAGCCACGCCTTGGCGCTGTCGTCGTCGTACTTCGGCAGGTGCCCCAACTGGGCCAGCGACTTGAAGCGCTTGAACACCAATTCGACCTGCCAGCGCAGGCGATACCACTCCAGCACGTCCTCGGCGGAAAAGGGCGGCTCGGGAAAGGTCGTGAAGACGATCACGTACTCGGCGAACCGCAGCGTGGCCGGTTGCACCTGGTTGCCCTTGCGGGCAGCGTCCCGACGGATTTTCTGGTGCGCCAAGCGGATGGCTTCGGCGGACTTGCGCAGCACGCAGACCCGGCCCGCAACCTCGCACGCCGGGCCTCGGTCGTCGCCCGGCGCCGCGACCATGGTCGCCCAGGAGCTGACCGCGCCAGGACGCGTGACCGACGACACGGCGGCCAGCAGGTCGAACGGCCGTCCGCCCGCCGTGCACAGCGGCAGCGACCCGGTATTGACACGCACAATCAGCCGCCCGCCCGCGTCGGCCACGTGGCGAATGCCCCGCGCGGTCGAATAGCCGCGGTCGGCCAGCACATGGTCGCCGGCGCGGATCGGGAACTGCGCCAACGATTCTCCCGTGCCCGGCCCCTCGGTTCCCGTCAGCTTGAAGAAGTCGCACGTCAGCGACGGCAGGCCCACGCTTGTAGTGCAGGCGCCACAGCGACCCGCTCGGTCCCGGTTCCTTCACCGTCGTCGCATCCACGGCCCGAACCTGGAACGCGCCGCCGGGGATGACCGCCAAGCCCTGCTCCTCGAACAGACGGACACACAGCGCGTGCAACCAGCCCTTGGATTTCTTCAGTCGCTTCAGCAGCGCCACGTCCGACAGGTCCGCCAGATGCGCCTGTCGGGCGCGAACCACCGTTTCCCGCAACGAGTGTCCGCAGCCGAGATGCAGCAGCAGGGTCCGCAGCAGGTTGTCGACCGCCTTGTCTTTGCGCAGCCCCTTCAGCGCCCCGGTATCCTGCGCCAGTTCGCGCCAATCCTGCGGGAGGAACGACAACAGCACCTCCCAGTCCTCGTCCACCGTGCCGGCTTCCGTGTCCTGCATCCGCAGGTCAGGATACGCCGGCCACGCCGAGAAAACAAGTTAGCGCCTATGGGGTAGAGTCCCGGCCTCCGCTTCGCCCGACGGGCGTGTTTCTCGCGGTAGTACGGCGTCGTGACCGGCACCGTCGTGCCCCGGGAGGTGCGAACGTTGACGGTCTCGCAGGTGGACGGGAATGTTGCGAAGATCGATCTCGCGGCTCGGGGTGTCGATGGCGCTCTTGTCCATTTCAACGCACCATCATGGGCAGTCCGAGCCGTAATGCAGAGCATTTTTCAGTTGGCGGCGCGGCAGCAAACGTCCGGCAGTGGCAAGGCGTGTCACCGCGCCGGTGACCGAAAAATGGGATTGGACTGAACCGCTACCCCGCCGCTCGGCTATGGGCGTTGCATTGTCGGCGGACGGAGCGCCCGGGCGTCCCACGGGGCGTTGCATGGAGGTTGCCGGCCGACGGCGGTCGGCGAGGATGACCGGGAAGGCCGTTCCGCAGCCGTCGGGAGGGGTCGGAGACGCAACTCTACCGGCCCGGGGCCTCCCGGGAACTGCGAAGGGTGCCTGGCGGGCGTCGATGGGCTTGTCACGACGAATCCAGGATGACCGGACACCACCCCCAGGCGCCGGCGAGGTCAACGGCCTGCATGTTCCCGTCGTGGCACCGGGGACACCGGCGCAACGAGCGACCGGTCAACGCCTCATAGCGATCCCGATAGTCAGTGGCGACCGGGCCGGCCTCCGCTGCCGGTGGTGGCGTGCATAGCAAGCGGCGGCACTCGGTGAGCTTCTGCTGGCGGTTGCGATTGGCGAGGAAGCCGTAGTGCCGAATGCGGTGGAAGCCGGGCGGGAGCACGTGGAGCAGCATGCGCCGGATGAACTCGGTCGCCGTCAGCGTCATGGTCTTCTTGCGCGACGCGCCAGCCCGGCGGTAGTCGGTGTAGCGGAAGCGCACGGAGTCGTCGTGGAGGCTGCACAGGCGCTGGTTGCTGATGGCGATCCGGTGGGTGTACCGGCCGAGGTAGTCGAGGACCTGTTCGGGGCCGGCGAAGGGTCGCTTCGCATAGACCACCCATTCGGTCTCGCGGGCCGGCCGAAGGTGCTCGGCGAAGCACCGGGGGTCGGAGAGGGGCTGTAGCGCCCCGGCGAAGCGCAGCTGTTCGGACTCGAAGGCGTCCTCCAGCGCCGCGAGAAGAACCCGACGGAAGTAGCGCGAGAGCACCCGGACCGGCAGGAAGAATCCGGGTCGGCAGGCAACCCAGCCACTGCCGTCTCTCGCGAGCCCCCCACCCGGGATGACGCAGTGCAGATGGGGATGATGGACGAGCGTCTGGCCCCAGGTGTGCAGGACGGCGAAGAAGCCGATCTCGGCGCCGAGGTGGCGGGGGTCGGCCGCTATGGTGCGGAGCGTCTCGGCGACGGCCCGGAAGAGGAGACCGTAGACGACGGCCTTGTTCTGGGTGGCGACCTCGGCGATCGCCGGGGGCACGGTGAAGACGACGTGGAAGTACTCGGTGGGCAGCAGGTCCGCCCGGCGCCGTTCGAGCCACGTTGCGCGGGCCAGCGACTGACAGGTCGGACAGTGGCGGTTGCGACAGGAGTTGTACCAGACGCGCCGATGGCCGCAGTGGTCACACTGCTCGACGTGGCCGCCGAGGGCGGCGGTGCGGCATTGCTCGATGGCCGTCATCACGCGGCTGTGCGCCGTCGAGAGGGCGGCTCCGACTTCGGCCCGGAAGGTATCGCCGTAGCGGCGGAACACCTCCGCCACGGTAAGCGCGGCGCGCGGCACGACCGTAGCTCAGTCGACGACCTGGGTGCGTTCTGGGACGGGCCGTGGGAGCAGATCCAGCGGACTCGCGGTCGAGCAGACCGTGGTGGTCGCGATCCGCAGGTACTGCGCCGTGGTCGCCAGACTCCGATGCCCGAGCAGGAGCTGGATGGTGCGCAGGTCGGTGCCGGCCTCGAGCAGATGGACGGCAAACGCATGGCGGAGCGAATGTGGCGAAACCGCTTTGGCGAGGCGCGCGCGGCGGGCGGCGATCTGGCATGCACGCTGGACCGCTGCCCGCGTGATCGGCGTCTCGGGACGCTCGCCGGGAAAGAGCCAGTGGCGGGGCCGTTCGACTTTCCACCAGGTGCGCAGGACCGCCAGCAGCTTCGGCGAGAGCATCACGTAGCGGTCCTTCTGTCCCTTGCCCTTCGCGATGCGCAGCACCATGCGTGCGCTGTCGATGGCGGACACGGTGAGGTGAACGGCCTCGGAGATGCGCAGACCGGCGGCGTAGCACGTGGTCAGGATGGCGTGATGCTTCGCGGCTTTCACCCCGTCGAGAAACTGGACCACTTCTTCCGGGCTGAGCACGACCGGTAGGGACCGCGGCTTCTTCGGCGCGGGGATCATGTCGTCGAAGACCCACCGCTTCTGGAGCGTGACCCGATAGAGGAAGCGAAGCGCCGACACGGCGACGACCAGCGAGCTCGGGGCGAGACGACGTTCGTTGGTCAGGTAGACCTGGTAGGCGCGAATCTGCTCCGGACCGAGACGAGCCGGGGAACGGTCGAAGTAACGAGCGAACCGTGCGACGGTCTCGACGTACGTCCGTTGGGTGCACTCCGACAGCCGCCGCACCTGCATGTCTTCGAGCATGCGTTGACGAAGGGAAGCCATGAGACGCTCCTCTGTGGAGGGCCTGGGGGATTCCAGGCACTCGCAGACCAGCGTATGGCGAAGCTCACGACGGGCTGTGGGGGCTCGACGATCTGGCCGGACGTCTCAGTGTCGGCGGGTCGATCCGCCGTCTACCGCGGAGCGGTTTAGTCCAATGTTCAGTACCACCCTCCCCGTCTGTCCGAAGACCGGCTCAACCTCCCCCAGCCTCACAGTCCATCTTTGCCTACACACTGCTCCGGGAAATCGGGAATGCGCCCTCCGCGACCGTCTTGATGCGCTGGTCGCCGTCGACGACGACCAGCCGCACTCGCCCCTGCACCGCATCAAGGCCAGCCCGTCGAACCCGTCGGTCGGCGGCATGAAGCGGCTTCTGGCCAGGCTGGAACTGATCGAGGCGACCGGTGTGCTGGAAATCGACGTGGGCTGGGTCAACGGCAACTACCAGCGGATCCCTGTTCCACAGCGTGCGGACCGCGTCAGCCGACCGGGTACGCAGGATGGCGGCCCCACGCCGTCACCTGGCTCTGGTGTGCTTCCTGCACTAGGCGTGGCGCGACACGCTCGACCAGGCCGTCGACATGTACGGCAAGCTTCTCGACCGCAATCGCAAGCTGGTCGAGAACCGCCTCGACGACATGCTCAAGGCGCAACGCCACGCTGTCGACCGGATCGTTCACCGCTACCACCGACTCGGCGCGGTGCTGCTCGATCCCGACGTCGGCGATGCGGAGTTGCGGGTCTTCCTCAAGGTCCGCGACGAGATGACACCACCGTGCTTCGTTACTTTACAGCGGCGTCGACGCCCCGCGAAACCGTGGTCCGAACGCCGCTGGCGCGTGCTCAAGGCCGGGGGGGGGGGGGGCGGCACGCTCCGCGTTCTCACCCGTGCGCTATGGCCTCCTGACGCGGACATGCTCACTCCGCTCGCAGGGAGACGGCCGGATTAGGGCCTGTTAACACTTACCTCAGCGCGTCGAAGATGAGCACGAAGTGGATGAAGCCGATGAACATCACATCCAGCTTCTCGAATCGGGAGAATATCCGGCGATAGCCCTTCAGCCGGCGGAACAGACGCTCGACCTCGTTACGTCGCTTGTACATCTCCCGGTCGTACTCCCACGGGTCCGTCCGAGTCTTGAGCGGCGGCACCACGGGTGTGAACCCCAGGTCCAGCGCCAGTTGGCGAGTTTCGTCGCCCTGGTACGCGCGGTCCATCACCAAGGCCACATTGTCATCCTGCGGCCCCATGCTGGCCAGGAGCTTTCGGCCTTCCGGGCTGTCGTGGGCCTGGCCGGGCGAGAGCGCGAACGTCAGTGCCGTTCGAGCATCCGCGGCAACCAGATGAATCTTGGTGGTCCACCCGCCGCGGGACTTTCCGATGGCTTGGGGGCCGTTTTTTTTCGAGCCCCCGTGCCGTCGGGATGGACCTTGACGACGGTGCTGTCCAGCGACACCGCCTCCAGCTTGATACGGATCAACTGGGCGCGTTGCAGGTGTTCGAAGACCCGGTCGAGCACCCCGTTCTTGGACCAACGATTCATACGGGTGTAGATCGTGTGCCAGTTCCCAAAGCGCTTCGGCAACCCTCGCCACTTGCACCCCTGCTCGGCGACGTACAGGATCGCGTTGAGCACCTGCAAATTGGGCATGCTGACATTGCCACGCTGTCGCGGGAGGCAGGGCTCGATGCGTGCGTACTGCGTCTCGGTGAGCTCCATCCAGCAACGATATCACGAACCGCCCAATAGTGTTAACAGGCCCTAACCGCCATGGCTCGGCGGCACGGCGCTAGGAGTCTGCGCCGCAGAAAACAGATGCGACAATTGTAGGCGAGCGAGCCGACGACGGAAGGATTCGATGTCGACGACATTCCGCCCCTACGCACCGGACCAATCGCTGCTGTTGCCTCCCGACGTGCGGGAGTGGCTGCCCGAGGGCCACTTGGCGCACCACATCAGCGATCTGGTGGACGATCTGGATCTGACCGCGTTTTACGCGCCGTACGAGGGAGACGGCCGCCGCAACGCGCCGTATGAGCCCCGGATGATGGTGAAGGTTCTGCTCTACGCGTACGCGACCGGGGTGTTCTCGTCGCGCCGGGTGGCGCGGAGGCTGGAAGAGGACGTGGCGTTCCGGGTGCTGGCGGCGGGAAACTTTCCGCAACACCGGACGCTGTGCGAGTTTCGGCGTCGGCACCTGGAGGATTTCCAGGCGCTGTTCGTGGAGGTGGTCCGTCTGGCGCAGGAGTTGGGTCTGGCGCGCTTGGGGAAGCTGTCGATCGACGGGACGAAGGTGCGTGCGAACGCGAGCAAGCGCAAGGCGATGAGCTACGACCGGATGCAGGAAGAGGAACAGCGCCTGGAAAGCGAGATCGAGGCGCTGTTGCGCAAGGCGGACGCGGTTGACGAGGCCGAGGACACGCGCTTGGGCGCGGAGGTTCGGGGCGATGACCTGCCGGCGGAGTTGCACCGGCGGGAAGCGCGTTTGGCAGCGATTCGGGCGGCGAAGGCGCGTCTGGAAGCAAAGCAACGGGCGGCAGACGACGCGCGGGGTCGGCAGCCGGGTCAGGACCGGAACCCGAAGGGCGGTCGGCCGTACAAGCGGGCGTATGGCGAGCCGGACGAGAAGGCGCAGAGCAACTTCACGGACCCTGAGAGCTCGATCATGAAGACGAGCAGTGAGGGGTTCCAGCAGTGCTACAACGCGCAGGCGGCGGTGGACGCGGAGCACCAGTTGGTGGTGGCGACGGATCTGACGGCGAACGCGAGCGACCAGGGTGAGTTGCCGGTGTTGCTCGACGCGGTGAAGGAAACGTTCGACGCGCAGCCGGAGACGGTGCTGGCCGATGCGGGGTACTGCAACGAGCGGGACCTGAAGGACCTGGAAAAGCGGGGCGTTGACGGGTATGTGGCGCCGGGCCGGGAGGGCAAGCAGGCGGCTACCCGCGATCTGGAGGCCCATCCGGCGACGGGTCGCATGATGGAGAAGCTGGCGACGCCGGCGGGCCGGACGGCGTATGCGGAGCGCAAGTGGTTGTCGGAGGCTCCCTACGGTTGGATCAAGCACGCGCTGGGCTTCCGGCGCTTCAGTTTGCGTGGACTGGCGAAGGTGCGCTGCGAGTGGGACCTGGTGTGCCTGGCGTTGAACGTCAAGCGCCTGCACGTGCTGATGGCGGCGTAGGATGCGGGGAATGCGGCTCGCCACGGCGGCAAATCGACGCGCACCGCGGTCTCTGGCGGCCCGTGCGGCCCGCGAGGACCGAATTTTGCTCTCTGTTCGCCAACCACCGAAAATCCACCCCGCCCGGCCGACCGGCGAAGCCGCCCCGACACGGAGCTCAGGGCGTGGGCTGGCGACCCGTTTCGTGCCGCAAGCGTCCTGCGGCGCAGACTCCTAGCACGGCTAGAACCACGACCCCACCAAGGACCAGCAACGACACACCGAGCGCGCCTACCAGACCGGTGGTGTCCAGCGCCGGGATCTGGTTGCGGACCAAACGCCATCCACCGAGGAGTGTTCCCACCCCTGCCACGGCACCACAGACTGCCACAATACCCGCTTCCCCGAGTAGGAGTAGGCACATGTCCCGGGGCCGGCCGCCGATCGCGAGCCGGACCCCGATCTCGCGCTGCCTGAGTCCGACCAGCCGGGCCGCGGCTCCGTACAGGCCCAACCCCACCAGCATGAGACCGATAGCACTGAACAGCCCGGTGCCGGCCGCGGCGCGCCGGTCCTGGGACAGCAGGGCATCGATGAATTCGTACATCGTTTTGGCGTCGTGCGTCAGCACACGGGTATCGAGCGCCTTGATTCTTGCCCGCACCGCGGCTACCATCGACGATGGCGGCGCGTCGGTCTGTACCAGCAAATGCGCGGAGGGGATTGCGTCGTTCGGAGGGAAATAAACCATTGGCTCGATTGCGGTTTCCGGGTCGCGGTAACGTACGTCACCCACGACGCCAACCACGTCGAAGAGGCGGTTGTCGTGCACCGTGCGCAGCCGCCGGCCTACCGGATCCCCGCCCCGCCACAGGATGGCCGCCAGTCGTTGACTGACGACGACCTCACGTTGCCGTCGCTCGTCCTCCGAGAAGCCTTGCCCGCGCACGATGGGGATTCCCATCGTCGCGAAGAAATGGCGGTCTACGTAGTTGACGATCACCAGACTCGGATCATCCTGCGAACCTCGACCAGACACCACCTCGTTGAGGACCGTGATGCCGTTGAACGGCACCGAGCAGGCCCAGCTTGCGCGACGCACCCCCGGTAGCGCCGCCACCTCGCGCACCACCTCGCGCCGGAACGTGCCGGTTGTCGTTTCCGTGTATCCCGCCCGGCTGAGCGGTAACCGCACGCTCAGGACGCCGGCGGACTCGAATCCGTGATCCATGCGCAACCTGTGCTGCAGGTTCTGAACGAGCAGAAGCGTGCTGCAGACCAAGGCAAGCGACAGGGCGACCTGCACAGCCAGGAACACGTGCATCAGCGTAGAGCGCGTTGTCGCGCCGCGCCGCTCGGCCAGCGAATGCAACGCACCGACCGCTTCCATCCGGCGGACGCGGAAGCCCACCAGCGTCCCGGTCACTACCGGCGACGCCAGCCCCAGCCCGGCGACCAGCGCGAGCGTCCAGGGACCGATTTCTATAGGCGGTACGATCTGCAATCGGGTCAGCAGGTCAATGGCCGCACTTGCGGCTGCGATGCCGCACAGACCGGCCAGACCACCCAGCAGCAAGTATTCGACCGTCTGGTGACGAACGATGCGCCACCAGCGCGCGCCGTGTACGAGACGCACCGCGAATTCGCTGCGCCGCGCCTCGGCAGTCACGAGCGTCAGAATGATGACGTTGGCGAGGCAGATAAGGAATACCGCCGCGACCGCCAGTTGCAGCAACCCGAGCTCCCACCCGGTCGCATCACGGCGGTCTGGGTCGAAGGCGGTCTGCGCCAGCGACACAGCGGCGATGCCTCGCACGCTCGGACGATCGTTGTCGCGGGGGTACTCCGCAATCAGAGCATCCACTAGGCGGGTGACGGCCAGATCCAGGCCTGCAGACGACGTGTCGTTCGATCGCCGGGCGATGACGGTCACGCGCGGAATCATGCGATTCTCGCGCAGGTCGGCAAGGTCGGGGCGCACCTCGGCCTGCAGCGACAGAGGCACCCACACGTCGGGAACATGATCGAGGGTGGTGCCCCGGAAGGCGCCCGGAACGACCCCGATGACGGTGACCGCCACATCGTTGAGCCATAGCGACCGGCCGATGACGGCGGGGTCGGCTGTGTAGGCGGTGCGCCAGAACCGTTCGCTGATGACGGCCGTGCGCGCGTCGGTCGAGCGCGTCGGTGCGGCGGAATCGACGTCGAAGGTGCGGCCGCGAACGGCGGTGACCCCCAGCACCGCGAAGTAGTTGCCGCTGACGAACGCCCCGCGGACCGATTCGGGCGCTTCCCCGGTCAACGTTAGCGGCGAGTTGAAGAACGCCGCCACCTCCGCTACTCCGTCGAGCCGGTCGCCGAACGACCGGTAGTTGGGGATCGAAAGGCGGCCGAAGGAAACCAGAGACTCGGGTCGGTCAACGGCGGCCAGCGGAGAAATCAGCAGCGATTCGACGCCCATGAAGACGACGGCATTGCCGGTGATTCCGACAGTCAGCAGCAGGAAGATCGCGATCGGGTGCAGCGGCCTGCGCCGCCAGCCTCGCCACGCAAGGCGCACGGCGGTCACAGGTCATCCCCGGAGTAGATCGGGCTGGCGTCCAGTTCGATGACAGACCAGGACGGATTACGGCGCACGGCGTATATTCGCCGCCGAACCTCATCGAGCCGAAAGGAGATGACAGCTTCGGGCAGGCGCCAGACACCGACCAGCGTTCCGTCCCAGCGGAAGACGTGCAGCTCATCGGCGGAGAAGATATCTGCTGCGCCGGCGTTGCGGCTGCGCCCGGCAAACAGGGACGCAATGACATCGCCATCCGAATCGACGTCGAGGTACGCCATCCTGGTCTCGCCGTTGATGCCGAACGTGTGACCACCGACGGCGGAAGATCTCGGCACGATATCAAAATCGAGCTTCACTTCGACCGGCCCGGTGATGGCTCTTGTCACCGCCCCGTCATGGTTGTAGATGTGCAAACGATCGGCAAGTTGAAACGCCATGGCGAACTGCTTTTGATCCGGATGGACTGTAAAGGACACTAGGTTGAAAAAAACCTGGAGGCCAGAATCCACGATAGGAAACAATGGCTCGCCAGCCTCGCGAACTAGGGTTGCGATAGTGTCGTCCGCGGCGCCCGTCGCATAGAAGCGCAGCAGTGTAGTGCGGCCCGCTGCTACGATGACATCCCCGAACCAAATGGGTCGGACTGCTTCGTCGTCCAGAGTCACGACGCGTGCCGGCCGGTCGGGAGCAGCCGGGTCGACCAGCGCGAAGCCATCGGTTCCCGCGATCCATAGTTCAGACGGAGACGCCTTGGTTGCAGTCAACACCCTCCCGACAGTGTCCGTGAAGCCGCTGAGATCGATGGCTGGTTCGACCGTACCGTTCCGCAGGTCGACCGGCACCAACATCGTACTCCCGACCATCATCAGGCGATCGTCCAGCGCATCCGCGAACAGTAGGGTCCCCTGGAAGTCGTCTGGGGCATCGAACGTGTGCAGGCGACTCAGCACGGGCAGCCGGTCGCGGCGATGCGACTCGTCCAGGAGGCTCGACAGAGAAACGCGTTCACCGGATGCGCCATGCGGACTGTCAGCGCTGCCGAACAGCGAGCCTATGAACGGCATGGCCCAGATGAGTCCAGCCCTTTCAAGGTGCTAATTGATACTCATACAAGGACTTAGTCATTAGCCAGGCTTCTGCGGCTGCCAGAGAAGGGCACGGTCGGCTTGCTCGCTTGGCGTTTGGAGGGGCCTCCGCGTCGGGCGTGATGCGCCGTTCCAATCCCAGAAACCGCTGGACATTTGCACCTCCGATCGCCAGACTCGTCTGGGAGAGCGCCTCTCTCGATGGGCGCGATTGGAGGTGCCATGGTACTGGATGCGTTTTTCCGCCGAGCCAGCGAGACGTTTCCGATCCCGGTGATGCTGCGAGCGCTGCTCGAACGCGTCTTCGAGCCCGCCCGCCTCAACGACTGGTTCGAGGCCGTCACCGAGAAGCAGTATACGCGGGAGCTGCTGTTCTCGTCGGCGTTCGAGCTGATGAGTGTGGTGGTCTTCAAAGCCTTTGGGAGTGTCCATGCCGCGTATCAGGCGAAGCGGACGGCGGGGGAGATCACGGTCTCCGTCACGTCGGTGTACAACAAGCTCAACGGCGTGGAGGCCCAGACCTCCCGGGCGTTGGTGCGCGACACCGCGGGGCACCTCCGCCACCTCGTCGAGGACCTGCAGGGGGGCTGTCGCCCGTGGCTGCCGGGCTATCGGGTGAAAGTCCTGGATGGGAACTGCATTGCAGCGACGGAGCATCGCCTGCAGGTGTTGCGCACCACCGCCGCGGGACCGCTGCCAGGCAAGGCGCTGGTGGTCTATGACCCGGCGGTGGAGATGGCGATCGATGTCTTCCCGTGCGAAGACGGGCACGCACAAGAACGGGCCCTGTTGGGCGAGGTGGTGCCGACGGTCCAAGCGGGCGATCTCTGGATCATGGATCGCAATTTCTGCGTCCGTGCGTTCCTGGCCGGCATCGAGGCCCGCGCCGGCACATTCCTGTGCCGCTACCACAAAGGCCTGCCGGTGACCGCGCTGGCGCCGGCGCGGTTCGTGGGGTCGGTCGAGACCGGGAAAGTGTATGAACAGCAGGTCGAAGTCCTCATGGCGCCGCGCCCGGGCGAGGACGCGGACGACGTCCGCATCTATCGCCTGGTCCGGGTCGAACTCACCCGTGCGACCCGCGGCGGCGACAAGACCTTGCTCCTGCTGACCGACCTGTCGAAGTCGGCCGCCACGGGGAAGCAAGTCGCGGAGCTGTATCGGCGGCGGTGGACGATTGAGACGATGTTCCAGCAGCTGGAAGCGCACCTGCACTCGGAAGTGAACACGCTCGGGTATCCCGCGGCCGCCCTGTTCGCGTTCTGCGTCGCGCTCGTGGCCTATAACGTGCTGGCGGTGGTGAAGGGGGCCCTTCGCGGCCTGCACGGCGAGCAGACGATCCACGACACGGTCTCCGGCTACTACATCGCGGGCGAGATCGGCCGGACCTATGAAGCGCTGCTGGAGTTCGTCCCGGCCGACCAGTGGACGCAGGTGCAGGCCCTCTCGCATGAAGCCTTCCTCACGCTTCTTATGGGGCTTGCCCGGGCGGTGGATCTGGCGAAGTACCGCAAGCATCCCCGCGGGCCCAAGAAGCCGAAGCCCAAGCGCACCATGCATGCCGGCCAGCCCCACGTTTCCACCGCCAAGCTCTTGGGGAAGAAACGATGACGCTCCCACGCGACTCGGAGGGGCCCAGGAGCTACCGGCACGTCTCGTCCTCAACCGTGGCGGCGATTACTTATGAGCGCTCGACGCGCACGCTCGGGATCCGCTTTCAGCGCGGCGCTGAGTACCGGTATTTCTCCGTTCCTGAGACGGTCTACCTCGAGTTGCGCTCTGCGGATTCCAAAGGGCGATACTTCAACGCTCGGATACGAGATGCTGGGTATACGTTTCAGCGGGTACACTAGATTCCTTGAGCGGCCGGGATCACAGTTGAGTCAAGTTCAGGTTTTGATCGTGGTTTCTTCGCTACCATAGCGCCCCCAATGGCCAACGGGCCACGCGGCGAGGAGCACGCTCAACCTACATGCTTGTTGGTCTGAGGCGGAGCCTCGCTAGTTCTTGTGACGTGCACCTTGAAAGGGCTGCCCAGATGAGTCCTACCATTGCGCCGAGCGGCCCCAGCACCTGCGGGACGATGCGCATGCTGCGTGACGACCAGCGTACAAGTGGCATGTCGCAAACCTCCTTGTTTGGTTTCGTCCGTTAGCCATTGGATGAAGAGACGCTCGAGCGCGTCTCTTCATCCAACGCTGCCAGCTCTTTGCTAGCTGCAGGTTTCACCGTCGGAAGAACGACAGAAATGGTACCAGTCATCGCCGCCAATGTTGCACAACCAGCCCGCCATCGGCTTGCAAGAACCATCGGCGCAGGCATCGCCAGCACCGAACAGGACGCCGGCAGACTGTTCGCTCGTTGAAGCGAGCGGCACAAACGTAAGGACCGCGACAACCAGAATGATCGCCAGCACAGATCGAGAAGCCATGGAAATCCTCCTTTGAGCTTTCCTCCATCGTCAATGGAAGCGCGCCGGCAAAATTGTGCGGCCCACGCGCCTGCTCGGAGAAACTAATCCGGCTACGGCGGCGCTCTGGTTTTCGCGGCGGCGGCTGCCAGCTGCTTCCTCATACGTCTCTATAGAGGGTTCGAGCGGCCGATCGATTACAGTCTTTTTCGGAATCTCTCGTGAAACTCGTTGGGTGCAGAGACCGCGGTGGGTCGACACCCGGTTCCGGATCGAGCTGGAACGGCTGCAGACCTCCGCTAAACAGCTTCCGCCGCCCGCAGCACCTTGCCGATGGCCGCCGCGAATGCCGCCCATCCCTCGGTCTCGCTCCGGAGCCGAGCACGGCCGCGCGACGTCAGCCGGTAGAGCTTCACGTTCCGGTTGTTGTCCGAGATCCCCCATTCGGACTCCAGCCAACCGCGCCGCTCCATGCGATGCAGCGCCGGGTAGAGCGAGCCTTCCTCGAGTCGCAGCTCGTCGTCAGACGTCTGCTCCAGCCAGCGCGCGATGCCGAAGCCGTGGCGAGGACCGCCGCGCAGCGTCGTCAGGATCAGCAACTCGACCGTGCCGCGCAACATCTCCGGATTCCGCTGGGCCATTCCCTTGCCTCCCTTCCTTTGCTATCTAGTGTTCGGCGGAAAACCCGCAAGTCATTGATTCTACAGGGTGTACCGCCGATTTTGAGTGGCGAAGATCGTCGAGATGTCGTATTCTTTGCGGGTGATCTCCCAAGGATCGACCCATTTCGGGACCATCTTCGCGACATTGCCATCATGAGAGAAGTTCACAGATCGCAGTTCCAGCTCGGGCAGGTGCCGATCGAGGAAATCTGGATCAACCCGAAGTCGCGGGACGACATCCCGGCGGTGTTGAAGGGGCTTCAGCACATCTGGTGTGACGAGGAGTTGCGCGAGCGGCTGTTTGCGCTGCTGGACGAACATATTCTTCCGGAGGCCGACCGCACGGTCGGGCGTCCGGGAATGGAGCTGTGGCAGATTCTGGTGCTTGGGGTCCTGAAGCAGGGGCTGGGTTGCGACTTCGACCGTATTCATGAATTGACGAACCACCACGATACGATACGCGCGTTCCTGGGCCACAGCGACTTCGGTGACAAGACGCATTACGAGTACCAGACGGTGGTCGACAACGTGTCGTTGTTGACGCCCGAGCTGTTGTCGGCGGTGGGGCGCCTGGTGGTGGAGAGCGGTCACAAGGTCGCCAAAAAAAAGCCTGGCGAGCCATTGCGCGGGCGGTGTGATTCGTTCGTGGTCGAAACCGACGTGCATTATCCGACCGACGTCAACCTGTTGTGGGACGCGGTGCGGTGCCTGTTGCGGGAGACGGGGCGGGCGGCTGAGAAACATGCGGTGGGCGGCTGGCGTCAGTGGCGGTATCTGTGCCGCGAGGTCAAGAAACTGTTCAACAAGGTGCGCTCTACGCGGCGGGCACAGCGGCATCCGGAGCGGGTGGAGGCGTATGTGGAGCGCTGCCGGACGCTGGTTGAGCGAGCAGAGGCAACACTCGACGCGTTGCGGAACCAGGGCGTGGCGGAATTCACCTGTCGCTCCATCGCAGGCTTTGTCGCTCATGCGCGGCGGCAGATTGACCAGGTGGAGCGGCGTCTTCTGCGTGGTGAGACGATTCCTCACGAGGAGAAGGTCTTTTCGATCTTCGAGGGCCACACGCGCTGGATTTCCAAAGGCAAGGCGGGCACGCCGGTTGAACTCGGAGTTCCTGTCGCCCTTATCGAAGACCAGTATGGATTCATCCTTCACCACGAGGTCCTGTGGGAGGGCGAGGATGTGGACGTGGTGGTGCCGATGGTGAAGCAAGCGCAGGTACTGTATCCGGAGTTGCGGGCGTGCAGCTTCGACCGGGGCTTTCACAGTCCCGCCAACCGGGTCGGGCTCGATGCGCTACTCGACGTCAATGCGTTGCCGGGCAAGGGTTATCTTTCGAAGGCCAACCGCGAGCGGGAGGCGGAGGAGTCGTTTGTGGCCGCGCGGCGAGCGCATCCGGCGATTGAGTCTGCCATCAACGGATTGGAGCATCGGGGACTCGACCGCGTTCGCAGCCATGGTGCGGAGGGCTTCGCCCGTACGGTTGCCTTGTCAGTGCTGGCGGCGAACCTGCACCGCATCGGGTTGATTCTGCAGAAGCGGGAGCGCAAACGACGACGACGCGTGGCCTGACCAATCGGTCTTCGTAATCAGACCGGATTCCGGGCCGTCGAAAGACGGCACGGGTCTACTGTCCTTTGAAACAGGACATCCGGGCGACATACTGTCCTTCGCTTGCCCGCAGCCCGTCAGGCGCCTTCGTCGCGACCGGATTTGCGCCAACATCACCCCCAGAATGCCACGAATTGGCGCAGATCTCCGCCCGAAACGGGGGTTTTCTGGCTGACACTATCTATGCAAAAGTTGTCTAAGGCCTCTCGCCATAATAAAATAGTGATTTATAAGACTTGGTGTGTTATCGTCGGACTCCGTGGACAACGTACTGACACAAGTGATTCAGGAGAAGTTTGCCGCGATTGAACCGTTGCTCAACGAAAGGACGCGGCGGCGTTGGGCCGCGGTGGAGGCAAGGGCACTCGGACGCGGTGGAATCGCGCGGGTGACCGAGGCGACGGGGTTGTCGAGGGCGACGATCAGCGCGGGCCTGCAGGAATTGGCCGCAGGACCGGAAGACGACGATGCCGCGGGACGGTTGCGCGGGCCGGGCGCAGGCCGCAAGGCGCTGGCCGAGCACGACGCCGGCTTGGTGGCGGCGTTGGAAAGGCTGGTCGATCCGGCGACGCGCGGCGACCCGACCGGACCGTTGCGCTGGACCTGTAGCAGTGCGGCGCGGCTGTCGCGGGAACTCCAGGAGGCGGGCCATCGCATCAGCGAGCGTTCGGTGAACCGGCTGCTGCACGCGTTGGGTTACAGTCTGCAAGCGAACCGTAAGACGCTGGAGGGGAAACAGCACCCGGATCGGGACGCGCAGTTCAACCACATCAACCGCCGGGTGCGGGCTTTTCAGCGGCGGCGCCAGCCAGTGGTGTCGGTGGACACGAAGAAAAAGGAGCTCGTCGGCCCTTTCAAGAACGCGGGGCGGGAGTGGCGTCCGCACGGTCACCCCGAGCCGGTTCGGGTCCACGACTTTCCGGACAAGACCCTCGGCAAGGCGATTCCGTACGGCGTGTACGACCTGACCCACGACGCCGGCTGGGTGAGCGTGGGCGTCGATCACGACACGGCGTCGTTCGCGGTGGAGACGTTGCGGCGGTGGTGGCGGCGGATGGGTTGCGTCTCGTATCCGGCCGCGGGACGGTTGTTGATCACGGCTGACGGTGGCGGTTCGAACGGCAGCCGCAACCGTCTGTGGAAGTGGGAGTTGCAGCAGTTCGCCGACGAGATGGGGCTGCGGGTCTCGGTGTGCCACTTTCCGCCTGGGACGAGCAAGTGGAACAAGATCGAGCACCGGATGTTCTGTCACATCACGGAGAACTGGCGGGGCCGGCCGTTGGTGAGTCGGGAGGTGGTGGTGAACCTGATCGGCCACACGACGACGCAGAGCGGCTTGGCGATTCGTTCCGAGTTGGACGAGAACAGCTACCCGACGGGCCAGCCGGTGACGGCGGAACAGATGGAGAGTCTTTCGCTCAAGCGGGACAAGTTTCACGGCGACTGGAACTACAGTCTTAGGCCCCGAGAGACAACATAATAATCAAGTTATTTTGGCGAGAAGCCTAAGTATAGATGCGACTCGCATAGAGTGTCAAGGCAAAGAGGGCGCGGCAGCCACCTCCGAGAGGTCAAGCGCGGGTTGTTTTGCGGGAGGTCTGCTCCGTCGAGTGGGAGCTGTTTCTCGGGTTGTTTGCGGGAGGGGGCGAAATCCTACGGTAAGGGTCTTCACGTTGAACGTGGGGCTTGGGGAGCAATGGAACCGAAAGTACGGTAGAAGACTCGATCTAGGTCCGCCGGAGTAGCCGCGACACCGTTGCCGGGTGGACGCCGAACAGGCGCGCCGCGTCAGCGGCGGTCTTCTTCCCCTGCTTGACGAGCGTCACAATTTCCTGTTGCTGGTGGGGCTTGAGCTTCGGCGGCCGGCCGCCGATCCGGCCTTCCTTGCGCGCGGCGTCGAGGCCCGCCTTGGTCCGTTCCTTGAGCATCGCGCGCTCGAACTCGGCGAACGCGCCGACCATCTGCATCATCATCCGACCCGCGGGCGTGGTGGTGTCCACCGCTTCCTTGAGGCTGCGAAAGCCTGCGTGGCGCTCTTGCACCCGCTCCATGATGGTCAGTACATCGCGCAGGGAGCGTGACAGGCGATCGAGTGTCCAGACGACCAACACATCGCCTTTCCGGAGCTGACTGAGCAGCTTGTGCAGCTCGGGCCGATCCCAGCGGCCGCCGGAGGCGTTGTCGCGGAAGATGAGCTCACAGCCGGAGGTTTTGAGCGCGGCGACCTGAGCGGCGGTAGTTTGCTCGCCAGTGGAGACGCGCGCGTAGCCGATGAGCATGATTGCGTAAAGGTATTGCATACGCGCCTGGTAATGCAATACTGTTTTGCACCCTGTAAACGTGGGGTTTCCTGCCGATCGCCCCTCCGTGCGCAAACCATCGTTTATGCAACTCCGCCACGTCGGGAGGCCGCGATGCCCGTGAGCTTCCTGAGCCCGGCGCAGCGCGACAGCTACGGCCAGTACCTGGGCGACCCGTCAACCCAAGAGCTGGCCAGGTACTTCCACCTCGATGACAGCGATCACACGCAGATCGTCGAGAAGCGCGGCGATGCCAACCGTCTCGGATTCGCTCTGCAGCTCACCACGGTGCGCTTCGTGGGGACGTTCCTCGATGATCCGACGGCCGTGCCACCGGCGGTACTCGCCACGATGAGCCGGCAACTTGGCATCGATACGACCACGGACTTGACCGGCTATCGAGACGGCAAGTGGCGCTTCGCTCATGCCGCACAAATCCGGACGGAACATGGGTATCGCGACCTCGCGGATCGCGCGGCCGGGTTCAGCCTCACGCGATGGCTCTACGCACAGTGCTGGACGGGCACCGAACGTCCGAGCGCACTGTTCGATCGGGCGACGACCTGGATGCTCGCCCACAAGGTGTTGTTGCCGGGCGCGACGACGCTGGAGCGCTTCGTGGCCAAGCTGCGGCACCGCGTCGACGTGCGCGTGTGGCGCGTGCTGGCGAGCGGCATCAGTCCGCCACAGCAGCGCCGCCTCGAAGATCTGTTGCGCGTGCCAGATGAAGGGCGCAGCTCATCACTCGTGACGCTGCGGACGGGTGCCGCGATGGTGAGTGGCCCGGCGTTGGTGCGTGCGCTCGAGCGGCTGAACGCCGTCGGTAGCCTCAGCATCACCGTGCCAGCGGCCGCCGCGATCGCGCCGACGCGAATTGCAGCCCTGGCGCGCTTTGCGGAGAAAGCCAAAGTCACCGCGGTCGCACGGTTGCCAGCGTTACGCCGAGCCGCCACGTTGGTCGCGTTCGTCCACTCGCTCGAAGCCTCCGCACAGGATGACGCGCTCGAGGTCCTCGACCGACTGTTACGCGACATCTTTGGTGCCGCCGAAAAAGCGGATCGGAAAGCACGGTTGCGCAGCCTTAAGGATCTCGATGCGCTTGCCCTCACGTTGGCGCACGCCTGCGCGGCGCTCCTCGATCCCGCTCTCCCGGACAACGTGCTGCGCGACCACGTGTTCGCGCGTGTCCCCCGCGCCACCCTGGCCGAGGCCCTCGGGACACTGAGCACACTGGTGCGGCCGCCGGATGACGTGTTCTACACCGAGCTGCAGACGAGGTACCGACGCGTGCGGCTGTTCCTGCCAACCCTCTTGCACCAGGTGCACTTTGAGGCCGCTCCGGCCGGCGCGGCTGTCGTCGCAGCGCTCGAGTATCTCAAGCGTCGTGAAGCGCCGGCGCGGGCCCAGGACGTGGCGCCGTCTGCGGTCGTGACGACAGCCTGGCGGCGATACGTGTACGGCGCGAACGACGCGGTCGATCACCGGGCCTACACCTTCTGCGTCCTCGACCAACTGCGCGAGGCGCTGCGCCGGCGGGATGTCTTCGTGACGCCGAGCTGGCGGTATGCCGATCCGCAGCGCAATCTCCTGGCTGGCGCCGAGTGGGAGGCGGCGTGGCCGATCATGTGTCGAACGCTTGGCTACAGTCCTCGCCCAGAACCGATCCTTGCCGCGTTAAGCGACGAGCTGGATCAGACCTACCGCGCGGTGGCCGCGCGCCTCCCCAACAATCCAGCCGTGCGTTTCGAACGCATCGACGGGAAGGACGAGCTGATCGTGAGCCCCCTCGACAAGGTCGAGGAACCCGCGTCGCTGGTGGCGCTGCGGACCGCCATCGCGGGACGGTTGCCCCGTGTCGATCTGCCGGAGATCCTGCTCGAGATCGCCGCGCGTACAGATTTCGCCGTCGCGTTTACGCACGTCAGCGAACGCGCGGCGCGGGTCACGGATCTTGGCGTCAGCGTCTGCGCCGTGCCGCTGGCGGAAGCCTGCAACACCGGCCTCGAGCCACTCGTGCGCCACGAGACTCAGAGCTTGCGGCGCGATCGCCTGTCCTGGGTCAGCCAGAATTACCTGCGCGACGAGACCTTGCGCGCGGCGAACGCGCGCCTCGTCGCGGCGCAAACCGGGATCCCCTTGGCGCGCGCCTGGGGCGGTGGTGAGGTGGCCTCCGCCGACGGCCTGCGCTTCGTGGTGCCGGTGCGCACCGTGCACGCGGGGCCCAACCCCAAGTACTTCGGTATCGGCCGGGGCGTCACCTACTACAACCTCGTGTCCGATCAGTTCACCGGCCTGCACGGCATTACGGTCCCGGGGACGTTGCGCGACAGCCTGGTGCTGCTCGCGGTCGCGCTCGAACAGCAGACAGAGTTGCAGCCCACGCAGATCATGACCGACACCGGGGCCTACTCGGATGTGGTGTTCGGTCTCTTCCGCCTGCTCGGCTACCGCTTCAGTCCGCGGCTCGCCGACATCGGCGGTACCCGCTTCTGGCGGATCGATTCCCGGGCCGACTACGGCCCGCTTAACCGCGTGGCACGCCAATCCGTCAACCTCGACGACCGAATCACCCCACAGTGGGACGATATGTTGCGGACGGTCGGCTCGCTGAAACTCGGGCGCGTACCGGCCACCGGTATCATGCGCACGCTGCAGGTGGGGGATCGGCCAACGCGCCTGGCGCAGGCGTTCGCGGAGTTCGGACGGATCGACAAGACAATCCACACGTTGACGTACCTCGACGATGAGGCCAAACGTCGCGCCACGCTGATCCAGGCTGAACCGGGGAGAAGGTCGCCATGCCTTGGCCCGCGCCGTCTTCCACGGCAAACGTGGCGAACTGCGGCAACGTTACCGTGAAGGCCAGGAAAACCAGCTCGACGCACTCGGCGTCGTCGTCAACATGATTGTGTTGTGGAACACCATCTATATGCAGGCGGCCCTCGACCTGCATCGCGCAGATGGCCACTCGGTGCGTCCAGAAGACGAGGCGAGACTGTCACCGCTCGGCCACGAGCACATCAACCTGCTGGGACGCTACTCGTTCGCCGTACCTGAATCGGTCGCTCGGGGCGAGCTCCGGCCGCTCAGAAACCCCACGGCGAGCGCCCGGTCCTTGGACGGGTCATGTTCCTCGGTTGCCTTCGCGCCGACAGCTGGTCGGCCGCGGTCGAGAACGGCCCGTACGTAGGCGCGCGTCTCCGCAAATGGCGGGATGCCGTTGTAGCGCCGCACGGCGCCGGGCCCGGCGTTGTAGGCGGCGAGGGCGAGCACGGTCCCGAACTCGTCGGTGAGGCGGCGCAGGTAAGCGACGCCGGCGTCGACATTCTGGCGGGGGTCGAAGGCGTCGGCGACGCCGATGTCGCGCTGCGTGCCCGGCATCAACTGCATCAGGCTCTGGGCCCCCGCGGGCGATTGGGCGGTTGCGCGGTACCCGGACTCGACGGCGATGACGGCGTGCACCAGGTCGGGGTCGACGCCGTGCCGGCGGGCGGCGGAATCGACGATGCCGGCGAACGGCCGCTTGCTGGCCTCGGCCGGTCGCGCGAGCAAGCCGGCGGCGGCAACGAGCAGCAGGACCACGAAGCAACGGAAGGGGGAACACGACGGCGGCATGGCGAACGCGCACCATACCACATCAAGGACCGAACGCCTCGCGTAGACTGGAGGTCCTACCCCGGCTGAGCAGAGAGTGGTCGGGCCGCGCCGGATCTGTTGCAGAGCGGCCGCCCTTCACCCTGGAGGGCGGTCCTGGAACTGCCGCTCCGAGTGATTTCGTCGCCCTCGATTGGGCTCCGGGACGATGTCGAGCACGTCTGGAGACCGTGGTACGCTGCCGGTCGGATGACGATCCGGGGCGAGCGGCGCAAGGTCGAGGTTGTGGTGACGGCCGACGGTGCGCCGCTGGACTGGCGGTCGTCGCTGGCGGTGCGGAACCACTCGCCGACAGGACCGGCGTGGGGCTACGGCGGGTCGGGCCCGGCCCAGCTGGCGCTGGCCATCCTGCTGGCGGTGACCGACGAGGCGACGGCCGAGCGGTTCTATCAGCGGTTCAAGTGGGACGTCATCGCGCCGATCGAGGCGGACCGCTGGGCGCTGGACTCCGGCTGGCTGGAGTCGGCGGCGGCGGGGACGGACGACGTCGTGCGCCTGGCGGTGGAGGAGAGTTGAGCGCACGCCGGTTGCTGGGGGCGCATCTGCCGGCGGTGTATCCGGAGCGGCGGGAGACGGTGGCGGGGGAGTGCCTGGGCTGCTTGACGCAGTTCGCCATCGACGTGCGGCTGCCGCTGCCGGCGGTGTGTCCGGACTGCGGCGCCGACGTACTCGCCCGCGCGGACATCGAGGGACCGTCCCCGCCGGGCCGACCGCCGTTCAACGCGCTACGGATCCAGAGGGCGAAACGATGACGTTGCGATTCGTCGTGGGCCGCATCCTGCGGGAGCTGATCGAGCTGGCCGAACACGACGCGGACGCGGAGCTGGTCGACGCGCTGCACGACGCGCTCGATGTCGCGATGCCGGCGGCGTCGAACGGAAAGATGATGTGAGTGAGCCTCGCGGTCCCGGTCCGTGGTTCGCCGGCTGGGAACATTCCGGTGGGGCCGAACGGCAGGAGGGAGCGGGCCGGGACCGCGATTGCCTTGCGCTGTGGAAGGATGCCTGAACGTCGCTGGCGCGTGGCGGGTCGCGGCCGTGGGTTGTTCGCGATCGAGGTGGACGACGGCAGCGGGTTCCGTCCGGCCACGGCGGCCGAGGTGGACGCGGCGCTCCGGCAGCGGGAGCTGTTCGGGGCGGCGGAGTACCCGGTGCAGCGCGTTGACGCGGCCGAACGCACGGGCGACGACGTCGATGTCGGTTGACGGCTCCGGAACTTGGTGGCGGTGATGGACGAGCTGTACGCGGTCGGGTGGCGGTCGGCGGGCCGGCCGCGGCGGTGGGTCTGGTCGGTGTTCCAGTCGCTGGGTCAGGCGGTTCGCGTGGCGCGCGGTTATGCGGCGTGCGACGGCGGCGGACGGTGGCGGGTCTACGGCACGCGGGTTGTCAGTGTCGGTGACGGCACGCTCGAAGCAGTCCTGGGCCACCGGCTGGCGGAGGGGCTCGAGACGCGCCGACAGGGCTGATGCCGGAGCAGAAGCTCGGGAGCGTTCGACTACGGATTGCCAGGCGGACGTGTGCCAGGCCTGCGGGCTGGTGCAGCTGACGTCGTATCGGACGGGGGCAGGTGGTGCGCTATGCGGGTTCGGGGGCGGCGACGGCGTATCAACGGTGAGCAGGGGTCCGAGGCGCAGCCGGGGCGCCCCGCTCGGCGGCGCGGCCGCGGCGTCCGGCGTGGGGACCTCGATGGTGCGGGCCAGGCCGTGATGCCTGCCGTTCGACGCGATGCGGATCCGGACGATGGCGGCGATGGTTCGGGACCGCGATCCCCCGCAGAACTTGTCGCTCGTCGAAGGCGACGCGGAAGGAAGCAACGGTGGACGAGCCGACAAGCGCGGAATGGGCGACCGGCGAGTGGGTCACGCTCGACCGCGAGCTGCATCCATTCGAAGCGCTGGAACTGGCGATGGTCATTGAGGCGGTGAAGCTGCATGTGCTGCACGGCTGGCCGCGCTGGTGGGCGTGGACGTTCGCGAGCTTGGTCGCGGAGATCGCCATCGGCATCTTGGAAGCAGCTGCCGGTGAGCTTGTGATCGTCGACCATGACGTCGGGGAGACGATCCATTGACCCGCCGTGTGTGCCGGGTCACTTTTGGGTGGTCGAATGGGGGGACACGTACGACCATTCGCTGGTCGCCCGTCTGCGGCCGGCCAGCAGACCGGACCTTGATGGTGGAGCCCGACTCCGCCGAACCAGTGGCGTCGTGCCCGGTGTCGTGGAGCTCGGCGATGTAGACGGCGAGGGTCGGATCAGAGCGGATAATCAGTGCTTCGCGCGAAGTCGATAACATCCCTGACATCGGCGACCGAGATGATCCGGAGGCCTGGTAGCTCTTTGTCCTCGTCGAGGCTCGCGCGCGCGTTGTCGTCAACTCCGACGAATCTGGGGAAGAAATGAAACTTTGCGGCTTCGCTTCGCTGTCGCCAAGCCTCTTGTGCCGGCTCGCAGATAGAGAGCAGCAGCGCCCACCTGTATAGCTCCAGCCTATACAAGACGCGGCCATCGGTATGCTGGAGCGAAACCACCTTCTTCACCTTAGAATCACCGCCATCTTCGAATTTCGGCAACAGCCGAGTCGTCGCCAGGAGGCGATCGTAGGCGTCGCGGATGCCAGTGATCTGGAGATGATCCCTGAAAGCCGCTCGCAGTTCCTTGCTGGCGTCGCTGGATGCAGGGGTTGCGTCGCCTTGCTCCGCAACGGGTTCGGTGATCATGTGGAAAATTCTACCTGATCCTTGCGGCCCCAACCGCCTGCTGAGCCGCGGCGGCCCCGCGATCCCGATTCTCGCAAGCATCGGCCGCGGGTTCTCAGCCCGAGTTCGCCACGACGTCGCCGATCGTCGAGCCCCCACCACGGGCGTGTCCCGTACCGCCCTCTACTGCTTCATGAGCACCCGAGGTCTCAGCCCCCTGGGGGGGGTACACCCACAGAGGAAGGGGGGGGGGGGAATGGGGCAAAACCTGCTAGGAGTCTGCGCCGCAGGACGCTTGCGGCACGAAACGGGTCGCCAGCCCACGCCCTGAGCTCCGTGTCGGGGCGGCTTCGCCGGTCGGCCGGGCGGGGTGGATTTTCGGTGGTTGGCGAACAGAGAGCAAAATTTGGTCCTCGCGGGCCGCACGGGCCGCCAGAGACCGCGGTGCGCGTCGATTTGCCGCCGTGGCGAGCCGCATTCCCCGCATCCTACGCCGCCATCAGCACGTGCAGGCGCTTGACGTTCAACGCCAGGCACACCAGGTCCCACTCGCAGCGCACCTTCGCCAGTCCACGCAAACTGAAGCGCCGGAAGCCCAGCGCGTGCTTGATCCAACCGTAGGGAGCCTCCGACAACCACTTGCGCTCCGCATACGCCGTCCGGCCCGCCGGCGTCGCCAGCTTCTCCACCATGCGACCCGTCGCCGGATGTTTCTCCAGATCGCGGGCGGCCGTCTGCTTGCCCTCCCGGCCCGGCGCCACATACCCGTCAACGCCCCGCTTTTCCAGGTCCTTCAGGTCCCGCTCGTTGCAGTACCCCGCATCGGCCAGCACCGTCTCCGGCTGCGCGTCGAACGTTTCCTTCACCGCGTCGAGCAACACCGGCAACTCACCCTGGTCGCTCGCGTTCGCCGTCAGATCCGTCGCCACCACCAACTGGTGCTCCGCGTCCACCGCCGCCTGCGCGTTGTAGCACTGCTGGAACCCCTCACTGCTCGTCTTCATGATCGAGCTCTCAGGGTCCGTGAAGTTGCTCTGCGCCTTCTCGTCCGGCTCGCCATACGCCCGCTTGTACGGCCGACCGCCCTTCGGGTTCCGGTCCTGACCCGGCTGCCGACCCCGCGCGTCGTCTGCCGCCCGTTGCTTTGCTTCCAGACGCGCCTTCGCCGCCCGAATCGCTGCCAAACGCGCTTCCCGCCGGTGCAACTCCGCCGGCAGGTCATCGCCCCGAACCTCCGCGCCCAAGCGCGTGTCCTCGGCCTCGTCAACCGCGTCCGCCTTGCGCAACAGCGCCTCGATCTCGCTTTCCAGGCGCTGTTCCTCTTCCTGCATCCGGTCGTAGCTCATCGCCTTGCGCTTGCTCGCGTTCGCACGCACCTTCGTCCCGTCGATCGACAGCTTCCCCAAGCGCGCCAGACCCAACTCCTGCGCCAGACGGACCACCTCCACGAACAGCGCCTGGAAATCCTCCAGGTGCCGACGCCGAAACTCGCACAGCGTCCGGTGTTGCGGAAAGTTTCCCGCCGCCAGCACCCGGAACGCCACGTCCTCTTCCAGCCTCCGCGCCACCCGGCGCGACGAGAACACCCCGGTCGCGTACGCGTAGAGCAGAACCTTCACCATCATCCGGGGCTCATACGGCGCGTTGCGGCGGCCGTCTCCCTCGTACGGCGCGTAAAACGCGGTCAGATCCAGATCGTCCACCAGATCGC
Organism: Vicinamibacterales bacterium; assembly: GCA_965222905.1. Classification (GTDB taxonomy): domain Bacteria; phylum Acidobacteriota; class Vicinamibacteria; order Vicinamibacterales; family UBA8438; genus WTFV01. The sequence continues at coordinate 5,020,505 of OZ244976.1, forward strand.
TGATGTGGTGCGCCAAGTGGCCCTCGGGCAGCCACTCCCGCACGTCGGGAGGCAACAGCAGCGATTGGTCCGGTGCGTAGGGGCGGAATGTCGTCGACATCGAATCCTTCCGTCGTCGGCTCGCTCGCCTACAATTGTCGCATCTGTTTTCTGCGGCGCAGACTCCTAGAGGTCCTGACGCCGATCTAGTGTCTCGCCCCTCAAATTCATGGAATAATTGGCAGGCTTCAAGTCAAGGAGGCTGCCATGCCACGCGGACGCAAACTGGCGCCGCTTACGCTCACCGACGACCAACAGGATCAGCTCCAGGGGATAGCCAACTCGGCCACCCTGCCCTACGCCCTGGTCCTGCGGGCCCGCATCATCCTCGCCAGCGCCGAAGGCTTGACCAACGCCGCCGTTGCGCAGCGCGTCGGCGTCACACCACAAACCGTCGGCAAGTGGCGACGGCGCTTCCGAGCGGCCGGTATCGAGGGCCTGCACGACGAACTCCGACCCGGTCGGCCCCGGACCTATGACGACGACAAGGTGGCGGCGGTGATCAGCCGCGCGCTGCAGGAGACGCCCGACGCCGCCACGCACTGGAGCACGCGCACCTTGGGACGTGCCGTGGGCATTTCCAAGAGCACGGTGCAGCGCTGGTTCGCGTTGTTCGGGGTCAAGCCGCATCTGGCGAAGACCTTCAAGCTGTCCACCGACCCGTTCTTCATCGAGAAAGTGCGCGACATCGTCGGGCTCTACCTCAACCCGCCGGACCACGCGATGGTCCTGTGCGTGGATGAGAAGTCGCAGATTCAGGCGCTCAATCGCACCCAGCCGCGGCTGCCGATGAGCCTGGGCCACGTCGAAGGCTACACCCATGACTACGTCCGGCACGGCACGACGACGCTGTTCGCCGCCCTGGACATCGCCACCGGACGGGTGCTGTCCCAGTGCCGGAAGCGGCACCGCCACGAGGAGTTCCTGTCGTTCCTGCGGCTGATCGACCGGGAGGTGCCGGCGGAGCTGGACATCCACCTGGTGCTGGACAACTACGCGACGCACAAGCACGCCAAGGTCAAGCAGTGGTTGGCGGCGCACCCGCGCTTCCACCTGCACTTCACGCCCACCTACTCGTCCTGGTTGAACCAGGTGGAGCGGTGGTTCGGCTTGCTCAGCCAGCGGGCGATCGCGCGCGGCTCATTCCACAGCGTCTCGGACCTGGTGAACAAGATCCAGGCGTTCATCGACAGCTACAATGCCTCTGCGACGCCGTTCGTGTGGGTTGCCACTGCCCAGTCCATCATCGACAAGGTGGCGCGCATTGCCATGCGTATTTCAGGGACAGCACACTAGCACGTCATGGTCCAGAACGGCCCCGTGCGTGCGCCAGCGCATCAGCGCGATGATGCAGTGGGCCATCGCGATGGAACCTGAGAGTGGACAACCCTTGCGACCGGCTCGGACCGGTGCTCGGCAAGCAGCACGAGGTCGTGCGGGACATGCGGGCGCTGCCGCGTCGGGACGTGGCGGCGGCGGTCGCGACGTTGCGGGCGTCGGACACGGCCGAGGCCGTCAAGCTCGCGTTCGAGTTTCTCGTGCTGACGGCGGCACGGTGGGGCGGGGCGCGATGGGCCGAGATGGACACAGAGGCCCACGTGTGGACCGTCCCGGCAACGAGGATGAAGGCGAACCGCGAGCACCGCGTTCCGCGGTGCCGCCGCGCCGTCGAGATCCTCGACGCGACGCGGACGCATGGCGACAGCCCCGGCGCGTTCGTGTTCACGAACGGCGGGGGGGAGCCGCTCGAAGAGAAGGTGCTGCGCCGGCTGCTGGAGCGGCTGCGGGTCCCGGCCGTTCCACAGGGCGGACGGTGTGATCCCGGTGTGACTGGGGCTGTGACTCGGCCGACGGTACCCGATCACAGGCTCGGGTGGCGCAATCGGCCGATCGGCACGCGACGAGCCGCCCGCGGGGTTGTGGTCGGATGCCGTGCGCACAAGACTGCCGACGCCGCTCTGGCCCGGCGACGCAACTGTCATCGGCGAGGTCAACCTGGGCGACGCGATCGTTCACGTGACGCTGCCGGCCAAAGCCCGACGCGCCATCAGTGCCGACTGGACATCCCGTGACGTGGATCGCGGCGAGGTCGACGGCGCCCGGATCGAGGCCCCGACTGAAGCGTGCTATGAGGAAGACCGAGCGTCTGCCGGTGGAGAGGCCACGTGCCTCCCGACACGCAGGATCGATGGACCACGATGCTATGATTCGCTGTTGTCGTGCCTTGGTATCGAATGGGGGAACGTCGTTGAGAGGCGAAGCTCCGGCACTGGTTCGCCTCACATGTGGGGTGGTCGGGAACGCGGATTGCGGCGGGCAGGGCCGAGGTCGGCCAGGTATTCGACCCGCGCCGGCGTTGCTCACAAGTCGCCCGAGGAGGGGCGTGCGTGAGCACAGACGACCGGCCGTGAGGCCACAGCGGCGGGTTGCTGTCGATAGGTGGACATGACGGACTCCAGATGCTTCACGGTCTTCGAGCAGTGTGTTCAGGCGGTCGACGCCGGCGAGCTTATCGAGTCCGTGAGCGCCAGGGACAAGGAATTCCACTTCCAGAACTGGTTCCAAGCCCGGCTGGAGCAGCTTGATGTGCACTTCGAGGTTGGCGGTCGCAACACCTACCCGGACTTCGCCTTGGTGGAGTACGCCGAGGGGTACGAAATCAAGGGGCTCGCGTGGCCCGGCCGAGAGCGTGACTACGACGCCAACAGCCAGGTGCCGACCGGCTTCCACAATGGTCGGCGCATCTTCTACGTCTTCGGTCGCTATCCCGCCGACCTCCAACCGTACGCGGATCTGGACGGCGGCCGCCGGCAGTACCCAGTCATCGATCTCGTGGTCTGCCACGGGGATTTCCTGAATGCCGACCATGAGTACGTGCACGCGAACAAGAGCGTGAAGGGCTTTGGGACGTACGGCGACATCATGATCCGTGACCGGAAGATGTACGTGGCTCCGACGCCGTTCGCCCTGACCGAGGGTACGACCGGCCTCATGACGCTCATCGTTCCCGAGGACATGGCGGCTCCCGACGACTTCCGAGAGGTCGGGCGTCTCCAGCGAACGGAGGCCACCGAACTCGTGGTCGCCTACAGGTTTGACCTTCGCTCCAACGAGCTCGTAGCGAAGCGCGCACCAAACCCCAGGGCAGGGGTGGAGCACCGCTTCGTCGCCTATCGAGTGGTCGGCCAGTCGGACAAGTCGGTGACTATGTCGCGGCAGCGCACGGGAGGCGGAGCATGAGCACGCGTTCGCTGCGCAACGGGAAGAAAAGCCATCAGGTATCCGCCCTGGAAGCAGGGTTTCCGATCCTCGAAATCAGCGAACTCGCGCAGCAGGAGAGCTGGCGCAAAGAGATCAACAGACCGCTCTACCACATCCACAAGTGGTGGGCTACGCGGCTGGGATCGGTCTTCCGCGGCATTACTCTGGGGGCTCTGGCCGATGCGGACACCGATATTTGGGATGGCTTCTACAAGCGGCACGACTTGGCGGACAAAGTCGTCCTAGACCCCTTCATGGGGAGCGGGACGACGCTCGGCGAGGCGTTGAAGCTCGGCGCCCGCGCGATCGGGTGCGATATCAACCCAATGAGTACGTTTCTCGTGCGTCAGGCTTTAACGCGGGTCGGCGAGGCCGAACTTCGCGAGGCGTTGGCGGTGTTGGAGGCAAAGGCCGCGTCGGAGATCCGGCGTTACTACGAAACCCGCGATCCGGAAACCGGCGAGAAGATTCCGGTTCTTTACTTCTTTTGGTGCAAGACCGTCACGATGCCCGGCGGCGACGTTGTGCCGCTCTTCTCGCGCTATGTCTTCGCCCAGAACGCCTACCCGAAGAGAAAGCCCCGAGCCTGGGTGGTGTGCCCGGGCTGTTGGGCGACCTTCGAGAGCCGATATGACGCCACTTCATTGGAGTGCCCACGATGCGCGCGCCATTTCAACCCGCAGAACGGTCCGGTGAGCGGCCAGCACGTGTGGGCACCGGATGGCTCGCGGCATAAGATTAAGGATAGGCTCCCGGCTGACGGGTCGCCGCCGGCACACCGGCTCTACGCGATGCTGGCCGTCCGCCCGAGCGGCGAGAAGGTCTACCTTGCTGCCCGGCCCGAGGACCATGCACTCTACGCCGAAGCGGTGGCCCGGCTTGGCGAGGAAGACCTGCCCCTTCCGACCCTCACCGTCCGTCCGGGACACAACACGGATCAGGCACGCGGCTACAACTACTTGCACTGGCGCGACTTCTTTAACGGTAGGCAGCTTCTGTGCCTCGGCCTGCTCCTGCGCCACATCTTGGAAATCGAAGACCAGCGCGTGAAGGAACAGATGCTCTGTCTCTTCTCGAGCACGCTCGAGTTTAATAACCTTTTCTGCAGCTACAAGGGCGAGGGCACCGGTGCCGTCCGCCACATGTTCTCGCACCACATACTGAAGCCGGAGAGGGCGCCCCTGGAGAACTCCGTCTGGGGGACCGACAAGAGCAGCGGGACCTTCAGCACACTGTTCGAGTCACGCCTCGTACGGGCGAAGCGATACCTCGACGTCCCGTTCGAGCTTCAGCTTCAGCGCAACCTTTTCGGCGAACCTTGCGGGACGCGGAAACCCGTAGCAAGTGCTCCGCTCGACCCACGCTGCGTCGGCACGTGGGATGAGCTACTGAACTCCCCCGAAGCGGTCATGGTCTTGAACGGCGACAGTGCGTCGCTGCCGCTTCCCGATGCATCCGTCGACGCAGTGGTCACCGACCCGCCGTACTTCGACTTCGTCTACTACAGCGAACTGAGCGACTTCTTCTTCGCGTGGCTGTCGCCCGCCCTTACGGACCGATACTCGTGGATGAGACGCGCGGATTGCTCCGCCGGTGGCGAGGTCCAGCATAAGGACCCGCGCTCGTTCGCCCGAAAGCTCGCGCGGGTCTTCTCGGAGTGTCGCCGCGTACTCAAGCTGGACGGGGTGCTCGCGTTCAGTTTCCATCATTCCCGCCCAGATGGATGGGCAGCAATCTACGAAGCGATCCAAGATGCCGGTCTTGTCGTTGTAGCGTCCCATCCGGTCTACGCGGAGCTCCGGGTAGCGAGCCCGAAGTCGTCCGCGAAGGACCCGATCAGCATCGACGCGATTTTGGTGTGCAGGAAACGCGAGAGCGTGGCTGCGGCAGGGGCTTCGAGCCAGCGGGCCGACAAGCTCGCGGCTTCGGACATCCCGGTGTCGCGTGGTGACAAGTTCGTGATTGCGGCCGCACAAACACTCATCAATGCCGGCAGCGAGGTTCTTGGCTACGACGACATCCTCGGTCGCCTGTCGGAGCTCCGAGCCGAGATCATGGCGGAACCGTGCGTATTTCGATCGAACCCGACCGTTCCGGACCGCCTGCGAGGGGGTTGAGGAGGTGGCCACGTGGATGGGCCTCGGGGTCTGGAGAGATACTAGATTCCTTGAACGAGCACCATCTTTACAGATGAGTCAAGTTTGCGCCGGGCTGGCAGTCGGCCGTATCTCGACCTCTGGGCCAGCATCACGCTCTACACAATATCCCTCCCTGTTTCATGCATGCGCGGGTCCGGTGCCGCCGGGTGGAGAACTAAGAAGAAACTCGTGGTCACGACAGACTCCGGGGACGCATTCCCGATTTCCCGGTCACGCGCTCACACCCACCGGCGTCATTGCCATCCGCTGCAAACAGTTCCATCTGCCGGACTTATAGAAAGACCGCAGGAGAAGAATCGCGTCGACGCTCTCCGGTAGCCAATAGATGGATGCGCCCTTGATGCGGAGATTGATGACGCGACGGATGGCGCTTTCGACGGCGCCGCTGCCCCGCGGAAGCCCGAGACCGGCCATTGTGGTGTAGGCGAAACGATGACGGTTCTTCAGGAAGTAGTTGAGGTGCGTGCGGATCTTGCCGGCCGTGCGCCCGCGGCACAGCTCCCGCAGGGCCGTGATCACCTCGTCCACCCGTGCTCGCTTGAGCAGCCCCCGCGTGCGATTGAGCCAGCGGGTGCGTTGCGTCGCGCTCCAGCGGCGCAGCTTGACCGCGTCCGAGAGTTGCTTGGCGGCATGATAGAAGTCGATCAGCCCCAGCACCTGTGTCGGCGAGAGCCCGAGCGCGGCGATGAGGCGCTGGATGCGTTGCCAGATCCAGGGCGCGCCGTCGGCGATGAAGAGCACCTTGTCAGCGGCGTTGAGGCCGATCTGCCGCGCGTACGACAACAGCAGGGCGAAGACCGCCTGCGGTCCCCGGAGCGTGCCGTCGATGATCGGGGCCCACGTCTGAGACGGTCGCCCGTCGTCGCCGACGACGTACAGGATGAGGAGCTTCGGTTCCTTCCAGTCGGTATGGAATCGGTTGCGCCCCTTCTTCGTCTTGGGGCCACGCTTCTTGCGCCTCACACGGACGCGGCCCCCGTCGAGGGAGACGACCACCCGCTTCCCGGTCACGCGGTCCAGCAGACCGCACGCCGCGCTCTGCTGGGCCGCTCGGGCCCGCGCAGCGTAGCGATAGGCGGTCGAGCTGTCAACGAGCCTCGAGAAGTGACGGGTATGACCAGCTGGTCATACTGATCAGTATGACCAGCGTCGCGTTATGACAAGTAACCGTCAGGCGAGCGCTGTTGCCCCTGGCGCAGCGGGGATCGGCGCTACCGCGAGCTTGACATAGTACGCATGGTCTCTCGGGTTCCCAGTGTCAGGGGGCCAAGGAGGAGACCATGCTTGAAACGCTCTCCGTTCGCCCACGCATCTGCGACCAGATCCGGTCCGGGCCGTTGGGTCACTGCGTCGACGACTTCGTCGACGTACTCGTGACGCGCGGGTACGCGACGAGCACCGTGCGCCGGTACGTGCGAGCCGCCGCGATCTTCAGTGCCTGGCTGGACCAGCAGCGCGTCGCGGCGACGGACGTTGACCAGACGCTGGTCACTCGGTTCGTGACCGGCCTGTCACGGCGACCGTCTTCGACGCGCCCGAGCGGCCGGCTTTCGGATGTGGTGTACGGCGTCCGTCTGCTGGCCGCGCATCTGTGGACTCAAGGGGTAGCGGTGCGCCCTGTCCCGGTCGCCGCGCCATGCGAGTCCGAGCAGTGGCTGCAGCGCTTCGACGATCACCTCGTGCAAGCGCATGGCCTGGTCGTCGGGACCCGGCGGATGTACCGGCGCTACGCCGCAGCCTTTCTTGCCGAGTGCGCGGGGACGCCGACGCCCGACTGGTCCCGCCTCACCGTACCGACGATCGCGGCGTTCGTGCAGGCCCGAGCCAGCGGGCTTTGTCAGTCGTCCTGCCGCAACCCGGCCACGGCCACCCGTGCGTTTCTTCGCTTCCTGGCCGCCCACGGCGTGGTTCCGGCCGGCATCGCGGGCGCCGTGCCGACCATCCGCGAATGGAAGCACGCCAGACTGCCCGGCGCCCTCGCCGATGCCGAGGTGCAGCGGGTGCTGGCCGCGGTGGACGAGACGCGCCCCAACGGCCGTCGTGACCGCGCCATCCTGCTGCTGCTGAGCCGGCTCGGCTTCCGGGCAGCAGAGGCAGCAGCCCTCACGGTGAAGGACGTCGACTGGCACAACGGGATTGTCCGTGTGGCCGGCAAAGGAGGAAAGGAGCGACGACTCCCGTTGCCGGCCGACGTCGGGGCGGCCCTGGTCGCCACGTTGCGCTCGCGGCCCCCGGCGAGTCCGCCGGACGTGATCTTCGTCACCGCGCTGCCGCCGTATCGGCAGCTCGGCGGGTCGGCCGTCTCGGCCATCGCCACACGGGCGCTGCGTTGCGCCGGCGTCATCGTCCCGCGGCCCGGCGCCCACCTGTTCCGGCACGCCTTTGCGTCCCAGATGGTCCGCCGCGACGTGCCGATGAAGACCGTCGCGGACCTGCTTGGCCATGCCCGCCTGGAGACCACCACCATCTACGCGAAGCTGGATCGCGAGACCCTGGCGACGATCGCTCTGCCGTGGCCCGGAGGTGCACGATGACCGGCGAGGCTTGGCGCCAGTACTTGCAGACCTACGTCGCGTTGCGCCGCGCCATCGGCTTCAGCATGCAACGGGAAGAACGCCTCCTGCACGACTTCGTCGCGCATATCGAACGGCGCGGCCACGACGCCCCGGTCGCGCAGGTCGCCGTCGAGTGGGCCTCGGCGAGCACCGAAAGCCAGCACGCGGGGCGGTTGAGCATCGTGCGCGGGTTTCTCACGATGGTCCGCGCCGCCGAGCCCGACGTCGACGTGCCCGGCGCCGGGCTGGTTCGCACGTACAAACGTCCCATCCCGCGCATCCTCGCGCCCGACGAGATCGTTGCTCTGATGGACGCTGCCCGCTCCCTCGGACCACCCAATGCGCTGCGTCCGCACACCGTCGCCACCGTGATCGGGCTGCTGGCGAGCTGTGGCCTCCGCGCCAGCGAGGCGATTCGCCTCGACATCGATCACGTCGATCTCGTCGGGACTCCGCCATGCCTGGAGATTCAGAACACCAAGTTCCGGAAGTCGCGCCTCGTGCCGCTCCATCCCACGACCGCCGCCGCGCTGCGGGCCTACACCGAGCAACGTCGGGTTCTCGGCTACGACGGCTTGAGCAGCGCCTTCTTCGTCTCCGAAAGCGGCGCCAGACTCCACTACCACGTCCTCGCCCGGACCTTCGTGCAGTTGGCTCGCCGGCTCGGCCTGCGCGGGCCGGTCGGCACCCCGGGCGTCAGCCTGCACAAGCTGCGCCACAGCTTCGCCGTGGGCAGGCTCGCCGCCTGGTCGCAGCAAGGAGTCGTAGTCCGCGATCGGCTCCCCGCGCTCGCCGTCTACCTCGGCCACGTCAGCCCGCAAGACACCTACTGGTATCTGACGGCCACACCGCCGGTGCTCGAACCGGCCGCCGCGCGGTTCGAGGCGTTCGTCCACGGGAAGGGGGCGCCATGACTCTCCGTGCCCCGCTCGGCCCATTGCTCCGTGCGTTCTTCGCCGACCATCTCCTGCAGCAGAAGGCCGTCAGCCCACAGACCATCCACGCCTACCGCGACGCCTTTCGCCGGCTGCTGACGTTTCTGGAACAGCACCGTCAGCGCAAGCCCGAGGTGCTCACACTCGACGACCTCGATGCTCCCGTCATCCTCGCGTTTCTCGACCACCTCGAAGAAGACCGCGCCAACAGCATTGCGTCCCGCAATGCGCGTCTGGGCGCCGTCCGCTCCTTCGTCCGGTTCGCAGCGCTACGTACGCCTGAGTGCGTCGACCTGGCGTCTCGCGTCCTGGCGATTCCCCGCAAACGCACCCCACGACGACAGGTCGCCTACCTGACGCGTGCGGAAATGGACGCCATCCTGGCAGGCTGTGACCGTTCGACCCACGGCGGTCGGCGGGACCACGCCCTCCTGCTGACGCTGTACAACACCGGGGCGCGGGTCTCCGAACTCATTGCCGTGCGGCGCTCCCACGTACGCTTCGGCCCCACCGCGGTCGTTCAGCTCTTCGGAAAGGGCCGCAAGGAGCGGGCCGTACCCCTGTGGACCAGGACCAGCCGCTGCCTGCGCCAGTGGTTCGACGAAGAGGGCGAAGCCGCGCCCGACCATGCGTTCCGCAACGCGCGCGGCGACCGCCTGACGAGGCAGGGGGGCGCATTCCCGATTTCCCGGAGCAGTGCAGTGTGTAGGCAAAGATGGACTGTGAGGCTGGGGGAGGTTGAGCCGGTCTTCGGACAGACGGGGAGGGTGTTACTGGACATTACGGCTCGGACTGCCCATGATGGTGCGTTGAAATGGACAAGACCATCGACACCCCGAGCCGCGAGATCGATCTTGGCAACATTCCCGTCCACCTGCGCACTGCCCTCCGGCGGGCGCTGGAGTTTGAGGCGCGTGCTCCAGCGCCCAGGTCGGCAGAGGAAGCGGAGCAGTGCGAAGAGCAGCTGCGGGCCATCGCGGACGAGTTCTTCGGCGCCCTCCTCACCCCCGTGCTGCAACGCGCGGTGTGCTCCGCCGCGGTTGGCGACGCGGCGAGCGCCCTCGTGCGCCACCTGCCCCGGCGGATGCGGAGCGACGGCCTGGAGACCGTCAACGTTCGCACCTCCCGGGGCACGACGGTGCCGGTCACCACGCCGTACTACCGCGAGAAACACGCCCGTGGGGCGAAGCGGAGGCCGGGACTCTACCCCGCCTTGGTGGTGCTGGGCATCTACGACCGGTGCACGCCGAAGCTGGCCTCGGATGCAAGCCGCGCGGTCGCCATGCACAGCTCGCTGGCCGAAGCGCAGGCGCAGCTCCGCTCCGACGGCATCGCCCTGGATATCAAGACCCTCCGCTCGACCGCCTATCGCTACGCTGCGCGGGCCCGAGCGGCCCAGCAGAGCGCGGCGTGCGGTCTGCTGGACCGCGTGACCGGGAAGCGGGTGGTCGTCTCCCTCGACGGGGGCCGCGTCCGCGTGAGGCGCAAGAAGCGTGGCCCCAAGACGAAGAAGGGGCGCAACCGATTCCATACCGACTGGAAGGAACCGAAGCTCCTCATCCTGTACGTCGTCGGCGACGACGGGCGACCGTCTCAGACGTGGGCCCCGATCATCGACGGCACGCTCCGGGGACCGGAGGCGGTCTTCGCCCTGCTGTTGTCGTACGCGCGGCAGATCGGCCTCAACGCCGCTGACAAGGTGCTCTTCATCGCCGACGGCGCGCCCTGGATCTGGCGACGCCTCCAGCGCCTCATCGCCGCGCTCGGGCTCTCGCCGACACAGGTGCTGGGGCTGATCGACTTCTATCATGCCGCCAAGCAACTCTCGGACGCGGTCAAGCTGCGCCGCTGGAGCGCGACGCAACGCACCCGCTGGCTCAACCGCACGCGGGGGCTGCTCAAGCGAGCACGCGTGGACGAGGTGATCACGGCCCTGCGGGAGCTGTGCCGCGGGCGCACAGCCGGCAAGATCCGCACGCACCTCAACTACTTCCTGAAGAACCGTCATCGTTTCGCCTACACCACAATGGTCGGGCTCGGGCTTCCGCGGGGCAGCGGCGCCGTCGAAAGCGCCATCCGTCGCGTCATCAATCTCCGCATCAAGGGCGCATCCATCTATTGGCTACCGGAGAGCGTCGACGCGATTCTTCTCCTGCGGTCTTTCTATAAGTCCGGCAGATGGAACTGTTTGCAGCGGATGGCCATGACGCCGGTGGGTGTGAGCGCGTGACCGGGAAATCGGGAATGCGCCCCAGGTCGTCCCGGCGTCCGCGCTCACCCGGTACTGGTACTTCGTGACGGCGGACGTGCCGGCGTCGGACGGCGCGCCCCAACTGAGCGTGACCTTGGCGTCGCCGGCCGTCGCGTCCAGGTTCGTGGGCGCGCCGGGAACCTCATCGTCGTCGGCGATCCGCACCGTCTGGGTCGCCGGGAGCGTCACCACGGACGGCAGCGTGCCGCGGTCCACCACCGCCAGCTCGAAGCGGCTCCTCCGCCTCGTCGAGCGCGTCGTCGATCACCGTCACCCATGCCCCGGGGTACGATGGGATCGTGAACCTCCACACCGGCGTGCTCTCGCCGAGGACGAGTCTGAATAAACCCGGCCGAAGAGTGAAGTCGGAAGCGACGGTGTAATCGTCGCCTTCCGTCGCCGTGCCGTCGGTGGGGCTGAATCCGAGCGTTATGTCGCCGTGCGGCTGCTCGTCGCGCGCCGTCTCGTAGACCAGCGTGCCCACCGCGCCGGCGTCCTCCGCGAGCGGCATCGTCCCCAGATCCAGCGTGATCGTCATCTCCGGGAGGTCGTCGTCCACCACCGAAACGTCGTCCGAGCCCGCGTTCGTCGAGACCGTGTAGCCGCCGTCCTGGGCCGCCTTGACCGTCGCGGTCACCGTCGAGTGCGGCTCCCACACCGTGTCGTCCGGCTCCGTATTCAGCGTCAGCCTCGCCTCCGAATCGCCGATCTGGAAGGTTGCCGTCTTGTCCCCTTCCTCGGTCGCCGGCAAATGGTCGCCGCTCTCGCTCACCGCCACCGTCACCGCCAGCGTAGCGGTCGTCGCCCCCGTGCGCGTCAGCACGAAATCCACGTCCGCCGCCTCCGGGACCCTCTCCCTGCCGGTGTACGCCGCGATCGACACCACCGGCGCGGCCGCCGCCGTCACTGCCGCCGTCGCTGCGCTGGTCAGCCTCTCCGGGTTGCTGTCGTCGTCGGTGAATTCCACCCGCACCTTCAGCGTCTTGCCCACGTCGTCCGTGACCACCGTGTAGGTGCTCGAATCTGTCCCGACGTTCGTCTCGGTGCCGCCCGTGGCCACGCGGATCCACTGGTAGGAGTACGACGCGCTGGTCACGCCCTGCGTGTCCGTGATCCCCGAGGTGGCCGCCGTCAGCGTCTGCCCGACCTGTGCCGTGCCCGTCACCGCCAGGCCCGTCGCCGTGTTGTTCGTGGACGTGCCCGACATGTCCTTGTCCATGAGCACCCGCCCCAACAGCCGCCCGGACGTGTTCGTTCCGCAGTAGACGCCCACGTGGAGGTCCGTCACGATAGAACTGAGCGTCGTAGTAACCTGGTTGCCGTCGCTATCGTCGGAGTCAGTCACCGCGACCGGCGCAACGTTCGGAACGCCCGGGAAACTGTAGTAGGCCCGGTATCCCGCCGCGCAGGTGCCGGCGTCGGTCCACGTGATGACCACGCTGCCGCCGTTGCCCGACTTCGTGAACTCGACGGTGACGGTGTTCGACTGCGCCTGCGCGTATTGCGGCGCGGCGAGGAAGGCGAGTGCGAGGGCCGTCAGGGCGAGGCGGGCAGACTCGGCGCAGACTGCCGCCGCCCAGCGGCCCGTAGTCGTCCGCGGCAGCGGCCCGTGCGATGCGGCCACGCGGGGTTTCTCCGGGGCGTCGGACCGGCCGGTCAGCCGTCGGCGGAGGCGCCGCGCCGGTAGCGGCCATGCGCTACGGTTCACGCTGCCACCCTCGGCTGCGCCCGCAAACGGCCGGAACCTATGGGTGAATGCGCCCGCAATGCGCAAGTTAAGGTGTACAGGGGGGGGGGGTACCTCGGGGTTTCCGCGCGCGCGCGAGAGCCGCCAAGGCGAGGCAGGCAGACCCCCGAGCGGGCTCCGCAACGTCTTGGTTTCAGGCGATCCCGTTCCCAGTTTTTCGTCCACGTCCACCGTAACCTCCCCCGAAGTGGGACCAAGTTCGGCGACGCGGTCCCGGACGGTCGACTGGCCCGCATCCCATCGTCATGGGCATGAACCGACCAGGCGCGCCAATCATAGACGATGGCGTGTGATATGTGAGCGATGTTATTGGCTATTGGACTAAACCGCTCCGCGGTAGACGGCGGATCGACCCGCCGACACTGAGACGTCCGGCCAGATCGTCGAGCCCCCACAGCCCGTCGTGAGCTTCGCCATACGCTGGTCTGCGAGTGCCTGGAATCCCCCAGGCCCTCCACAGAGGAGCGTCTCATGGCTTCCCTTCGTCAACGCATGCTCGAAGACATGCAGGTGCGGCGGCTGTCGGAGTGCACCCAACGGACGTACGTCGAGACCGTCGCACGGTTCGCTCGTTACTTCGACCGTTCCCCGGCTCGTCTCGGTCCGGAGCAGATTCGCGCCTACCAGGTCTACCTGACCAACGAACGTCGTCTCGCCCCGAGCTCGCTGGTCGTCGCCGTGTCGGCGCTTCGCTTCCTCTATCGGGTCACGCTCCAGAAGCGGTGGGTCTTCGACGACATGATCCCCGCGCCGAAGAAGCCGCGGTCCCTACCGGTCGTGCTCAGCCCGGAAGAAGTGGTCCAGTTTCTCGACGGGGTGAAAGCCGCGAAGCATCACGCCATCCTGACCACGTGCTACGCCGCCGGTCTGCGCATCTCCGAGGCCGTTCACCTCACCGTGTCCGCCATCGACAGCGCACGCATGGTGCTGCGCATCGCGAAGGGCAAGGGACAGAAGGACCGCTACGTGATGCTCTCGCCGAAGCTGCTGGCGGTCCTGCGCACCTGGTGGAAAGTCGAACGGCCCCGCCACTGGCTCTTTCCCGGCGAGCGTCCCGAGACGCCGATCACGCGGGCAGCGGTCCAGCGTGCATGCCAGATCGCCGCCCGCCGCGCGCGCCTCGCCAAAGCGGTTTCGCCACATTCGCTCCGCCATGCGTTTGCCGTCCATCTGCTCGAGGCCGGCACCGACCTGCGCACCATCCAGCTCCTGCTCGGGCATCGGAGTCTGGCGACCACGGCGCAGTACCTGCGGATCGCGACCACCACGGTCTGCTCGACCGCGAGTCCGCTGGATCTGCTCCCACGGCCCGTCCCAGAACGCACCCAGGTCGTCGACTGAGCTACGGTCGTGCCGCGCGCCGCGCTTACCGTGGCGGAGGTGTTCCGCCGCTACGGCGATACCTTCCGGGCCGAAGTCGGAGCCGCCCTCTCGACGGCGCACAGCCGCGTGATGACGGCCATCGAGCAATGCCGCACCGCCGCCCTCGGCGGCCACGTCGAGCAGTGTGACCACTGCGGCCATCGGCGCGTCTGGTACAACTCCTGTCGCAACCGCCACTGTCCGACCTGTCAGTCGCTGGCCCGCGCAACGTGGCTCGAACGGCGCCGGGCGGACCTGCTGCCCACCGAGTACTTCCACGTCGTCTTCACCGTGCCCCCGGCGATCGCCGAGGTCGCCACCCAGAACAAGGCCGTCGTCTACGGTCTCCTCTTCCGGGCCGTCGCCGAGACGCTCCGCACCATAGCGGCCGACCCCCGCCACCTCGGCGCCGAGATCGGCTTCTTCGCCGTCCTGCACACCTGGGGCCAGACGCTCGTCCATCATCCCCATCTGCACTGCGTCATCCCGGGTGGGGGGCTCGCGAGAGACGGCAGTGGCTGGGTTGCCTGCCGACCCGGATTCTTCCTGCCGGTCCGGGTGCTCTCGCGCTACTTCCGTCGGGTTCTTCTCGCGGCGCTGGAGGACGCCTTCGAGTCCGAACAGCTGCGCTTCGCCGGGGCGCTACAGCCCCTCTCCGACCCCCGGTGCTTCGCCGAGCACCTTCGGCCGGCCCGCGAGACCGAATGGGTGGTCTATGCGAAGCGACCCTTCGCCGGCCCCGAACAGGTCCTCGACTACCTCGGCCGGTACACCCACCGGATCGCCATCAGCAACCAGCGCCTGTGCAGCCTCCACGACGACTCCGTGCGCTTCCGCTACACCGACTACCGCCGGGCTGGCGCGTCGCGCAAGAAGACCATGACGCTGACGGCGACCGAGTTCATCCGGCGCATGCTGCTCCACGTGCTCCCGCCCGGCTTCCACCGCATTCGGCACTACGGCTTCCTCGCCAATCGCAACCGCCAGCAGAAGCTCACCGAGTGCCGCCGCTTGCTATGCACGCCACCACCGGCAGCGGAGGCCGGCCCGGTCGCCACTGACTATCGGGATCGCTATGAGGCGTTGACCGGTCGCTCGTTGCGCCGGTGTCCCCGGTGCCACGACGGGAACATGCAGGCCGTTGACCTCGCCGGCGCCTGGGGGTGGTGTCCGGTCATCCTGGATTCGTCGTGACAAGCCCATCGACGCCCGCCAGGCACCCTTCGCAGTTCCCGGGAGGCCCCGGGCCGGTAGAGTTGCGTCTCCGACCCCTCCCGACGGCTGCGGAACGGCCTTCCCGGTCATCCTCGCCGACCGCCGTCGGCCGGCAACCTCCATGCAACGCCCCGTGGGACGCCCGGGCGCTCCGTCCGCCGACAATGCAACGCCCATAGCCGAGCGGCGGGGTAGCGGTTCAGTCCAATCCCATTTTTCGGTCACCGGCGCGGTGACACGCCTTGCCACTGCCGGACGTTTGCTGCCGCGCCGCCAACTGAAAAATGCTCTGCATTATAGTGATAAGTGCGCGATGTTCTGGCCGTCGTCCGCTCCGCGCGCGCCAAGTCCCAACGGAGGGGCCAGTGAGGAAGAGTTCCGACGAGCTGCACCGGCACATCGAGGCGTTGCAGGAACGCGTCTCCAGGCTGAGCGCGGCCGCTAGCAGTCAATCACAGTTGACACAGGCAAGGGGTTCCGTGTAGAACGTGCTGTGTGCGGATTGGTCTGCGGATATTGCAGCCGGAGACGGTGGAATGGCTGCGCGGGGCGTTGGAACGTGGGGAGCAGTCGCGGGCTTCTCTGGGGCGTGAGCTGTGCGCGCGTGACGGGTGGCGCAACGCGCGGGGGGCGTTGTGCGCGGCGTCGGCTCGCAAGGCACTGCCGCGTCTGGCGGCGGCGTTGGGGTTGTCTCTGCCGCCGGCGCAGCCGGGTCCGTTGCGTCGTGGTTGCGGTCCGGCGGCGTGCGCGTCGGGGTTGCCGCTGACGGCATTCAGCGGCAGCCTGGCGGCGTTGGGCGCAGTCGGTGTGCGGGTGGCGGACACGGCAGCGGAGCGCCGGTTGTGTGGTCGTCTTCTGGAGGCGTGCCACCCGCTGGGTCGGTCGCGCGCGCCGGGCTGCCGTCTGACGTATCTGTTGGAGGCGGAGTCTGGCGTGTTGGGGGTTCTGAGCTTCGTGTCGGCGCCGTTGCGGTTGGGTCCTCGCGACGCGCACCTGGGTTGGGACGACCGCACGCGGGGGTTGCACATCGGGCAGGTTGTTTCCAACGACCGCTTTCTGCTGTTGCCTTCGGTTCGGGTACCGCACTTGGCGTCGCACGTGTTGGGGCGTGCGGTGGGTCGTCTGGCGTCGGACTGGTCGTCGCGGCACGGGGTTCGGCCGGTGTTGGTGGAGACGTGCGTGGAGGCGTCGCGTCCGGCGACCAGCTACCGTGCGGCGGGTTGGGAGTGCGTGGGCCGGACGGCGGGTCGGCCGCCGGGGTCTGCGGCGCCGGTCGCGCCGAAGGGGGTGTGGCTGCGGGGTCTGGAATCGGGTTGGGCGGAGACGTTGCGGCGGCCGGCGGTTCGGGCGCCGGGGTCGTATCCGGCGCTCGGGGCCGAAGACGCGTCGTGTTGGGCGCGGCGCGAGTTCGGGCGTTCGGACCTGGCCGACGGGCGCTTGCGGTCGCGTCTGGAGCGGTTGGGCGGGGCCTGGGAGCGGCATCCGGGCGCGCCGCTGCCGGCGGTCTTTCCGGGCAGCGCCGAGCAACAGGCGGCGTATCGTTTCCTGCACAATAAGAAGGTGCATGGCGACGACATCCTGCAACCGCACCGCGAGGCGCTGGTGGAACGCTGCCGGCAGGAATCGGCGGTGCTGCTGGTGCAGGATACGACGACGCTGAACTACACCGGGTTGAAGGAGAGCACGCAGGGGTTGGGTCCGCTTCAGGAACGTACGAGCAGCGCGCGGGGTCTGTTCGTGCATGCGGCGGTGGCGTTCAGCGAGGGTCGGCGGGCGTTGGGGGTGAGCGGCCTGGAGACGTGGGCGCGGCCGGAAGCCGAACCCGAGACCGAGCGGGAGAAGGAGAGCCGGCGCTGGTTCCGGGGGTTCGACCAGGGCCGGGCATTGGGGCGGGCCTGCCCGCACACGCGGGTGGTGGTGGTCGGGGACCGCGAGAGCGACATCTACGCCCTGCTGAAGTGGCAGGCCGAGCACGCGGCCGAGGCGGGTCTGGTGGTGCGGGCGAACGCGAGCCGGCGACGGCGGGTGCAGGTGTGGGACCCGCACCTGCGGGCGACAATGCTGCGCACGCTGGGGTCGCAGCCGGACTTCGAGACGCCGGTGCGGACCGGCCGGGCGGTGCGGATCGGCGCGCAGGGCGGAAAGCGGGCGCGGCGGAAGCGGACGGCGGTGACCGAGTTGTGCATCGGGCAGGTGGCACTGCAGCCGCCGAAGGAGCGGCCGGATGACGGTCCGGTGACCGCGTGGGTGGTGCGCGTGCTGGAGACCGACCCGCCGGCGGGACAAGCGCCGCTGGAGTGGCTGTTGGTGTCGAGCGAGGGGGGACCGACGGCCGAATGGGCCGAACGCATCGTGGGCTGGTATGAGGCCCGCTGGGGCATCGAGGAGTACTTCCGGGTGCTCAAGAGCGGAACGCGGATCGAGGACCGGCGGCTGCAGGAGGCCGACGCGCTGGTCAAGTGCCTAGCCTTCGACGCTATCACGGCCTGGCGGGTGTGCAGCCTGGACCGCTACGCCCGGGACGCGCCCGACACGCCGGCCGACGAGGTGCTGACCGACGACGAGCGGCAGGTGATCGGTACCGTGGTGCGGGCCGAACGGCTGCTGCCGCCGGCCGAGCGGGGAAAGCCGTTTCCGCCCGACATTCGCAGTTGGGTGGTGCTGCTGGCGCGCATGGCCGGCTGGCACCCCTCGAAGCGAAGTCCGCTGCCAGGCAACCAGGTCATGTGGCGGGCATGCGTGCAGTTGCGGACCATGGCGCGCCTCATGCAAGCCGCGCGCGCACCCTGAAACCGTCGCCCGGCCGTGCTGAGCCCGAATGCCGGAACCGCTCCTGTGTCAACTGTGACCCGTTGCTAGGCGCGGCCGTCCTGCGCATCAACGCGAGCCTCGACCTCGACACGGTCCTGAAGGAGGTGGTCGACAGCGCCCGCGCCCTGACCGATGCCCGCTACGGCGTGATCACGACGGTCGACGACGCGGGGCGCGTCCAGGAGTTCGTCACGTCCGGCTTCACGCCCGAAGAGCACCAGCAGCTGGCCTCCTGGTCCGACGGGCTGCGGCTGTTCGAGCACTTCCGGGACCTTGCGGCGCCGCTGCGTCTGGCAGACCTGCCCGCCTACGTCCGCGCGCTCGGCTTCTCGTCGGACCTGATGCGGTCGAAGACCCTCCAGGGAACGCCAATGCGCCACCGCGACGTCCACGTCGGCAACTTCTTCCTCGCCGAGAAGGAAGGCGGACGAGAGTTCACCGTCGAGGACGAGGAGGTCCTGGTGCTGTTCGCCTCACAGGCGGCGACGGCGATCGCCAACGCCCGCACGCACCGCGACGAGCGGCGCGCCCGGGCCGACCTGGAGACTCTGATCGAGACCTCGCCGGTGGGCGTCGTCGTCTTCGACGCCCGGACCGGGAAGCCCGTCTCGTTCAACCGGGAGGCGAGGCGGATCGTCGAGGGCCTCCGCACGCCGGATGGTTCCACGGAACAGCTGCTGGAGGTGATCACCAGCCGGCGCGCCGATGGGCGGGAGGTGTCCCTCGCCGAGTTTCCGCTGGCGCAGCAGTTGAGCAGCGCCGAGACGGTGCGCGCCGAGGAGATCGTGCTATCGGTCCCCGACGGCCGGAGCGTCACCACGCTCATCAACGCCACGCCGATCCAATCGGGGGACGGCGAGGTCGAGTCGGTGGTCGTCACTATGCAGGATCTGGCCCCCCTGGAGGAGCTGGAGCGCCAGCGGGCCGAGTTCCTGGGCATGGTGAGCCACGAACTGCGAACCCCGCTGATCTCGATCAAGGGCTCGGCGACCACCGTGCTGGACGCCTCGCCGCCCCCCGGTCCGGCCGAGATGCTGCAGTTCTTCCGGGTCATCAACGAGCAGGCGAATCAGATGCGCGGCCTGATCGGCGACCTGCTGGACCAGGGACGCATCGAGGCGGGCACGCTGTCGGTCTCGCCCGAGCCGGCGGAGGTCGCCGGCCTGGTGGACCAAGCCCGGAACACGTTTCTGAGCGGCGGCGGCCGGCACGCGCTGCGCATCGATCTGCCGCCGGAGCTGCCGCGGGTGATGGTCGACCCGCAGCGCATCGTCCAGGTCCTCAACAACCTCTTCTCGAACGCGGCGAGGCATTCTCCCGAGTCGTCCCCGATCCGGGTGGACGCGGCGCGGGACGGCGTTCACGTCGCGATCTCGGTGTCCGACGAAGGCCGGGGCGTGCCGCCCGAGAAGCTGCCGCATCTGTTCCGCAAACATGCCGACGTCGCCAGCGGCGACCGGGAGCGCGGTGGCGGAGGTTTCGGCCTGGGCCTGGCCATCTGCAAGGGGCTGGTGGAGGCCCACGGCGGCCGCATCTGGGCCGAGAGTGGCGGCGCCGGCCGGGGCACGCGGTTCACCTTCACGGTGCCGGTGGCCGAGGAGGCCGGCGAAGGCGCCGCGACCGGCGCCGCCCCGAGCCGTTCCCGCTCGACCCGGGAGGGGCAGGGGCAGACGCGCATCCTGGTGGTCGACGACGACCCGCAGACGCTACGGTACGTTCGTGATGCGCTCGTCCCGGCCGGCTACATCCCGGTCGCGACGGGCGACCCGCAGGAACTGCCCGGCCTCCTCAAGACGCACAAGCCCCAATTGGTCCTGCTGGACCTCTTGCTGCCCGGCACGGACGGTATCGAGTTGATGCAGCGCGTCCCCGGGCTGGCCGACCTGCCGGTCATCTTCATCTCCGCCTACGGCAGGGACGAGACGATCGTCAAGGCGCTCGATTCGGGAGCGGCAGACTACATCGTCAAGCCCTTCTCGCCGACGGAGCTGTCGGCGCGGGTGCGGGCGGCCCTGCGCCGGCGTGCCGAGCCGGAGCCCTTCCTGCTGGGGGAGCTGGCCATCCGCTACCACGAGCACCAGGTGACCGTGGCCGGCCGTCCCGTGGAGTTGACGGCCACCGAGTTCGAACTGCTCCGGGTGCTCTCGGTCAACGCGGGACAGGTGTTGCGGTACGACGCCCTCCTCCGCCAGGCGTGGGGCAGGCGGGATCCGGGCTCCGGCGACCCGAAGCGGGTGCGCGCCATCGTGAAGACGCTGCGCCGCAAGCTGGGCGACGACGCGACCCGGCCAGCCTACATCGTCAACGAGCGCGGGGTCGGCTACCGGATGCCCCGACCGCGCGACCTTTAGGGCCTACCCGTCGGGTCGAAGAGGGGCGGGGGCCTGTCGCAACCGCCGCGTGCCCGAGGGCCAGCAAGCCGTCCGTCCCTCGGCCGGAGTGTGGCGCGCAGGGGGGATACAGCGGACCGCCCGCGCGCCCGAGGCGGCAACGGACATCGTTAGTTGACGCCTTCAGGTGCTCGGCCGGCGCCGCTCCAGAGTGTGATCGGGACGACGCCGTCCGATCGCGGCCCGGTGACGGTCAGGTTCACGAGCACGTGCTGCAGCTCGCGGACGCGCCCCTGCTCCCTCACGGATGCGCTCCATCGCCGTCACGGTTTTGCCCCGCCGCCGTCGCAGCGCCATCGGCGCCCCCGTGATCTCCCTCCAGAGCCGACCGTGAGGCGGCTGGCCTTGGGCCGCTACACTGCGTTGGTGGCGCGCAGGGGGTCGTCGTGAGTGAGCGCACGGTCGCCGTTTCCGGCGCCTGGTCGTACTCGGGCCGCCGCGTCTCCGCCCGCCTGCTTCGCGCCGGCTGCACGGTCGTTTCGCTGACGAACCGCCCGGTTCCGGATCCCGATCCGCATGCCGGCGCGGTCGCCCGCATTCCCTACGACTTCGCTCCCGGCGTCCTCGAGCGGTCTCTGCAAGGCGTGGACGTGCTCGCCTGCGCGTACTGGACCAAGCACGATCGCGCCCCGCTCGGTCATCACGGACCGTGGACGTCGCATGCGCTTGCCGTCGAGCGCTCGGCGCGCATCATCGACGCCGCCGTCGCGGCCGGCGTCTCGCGGCTGGTCTGGACCTCTATCGCCAATCCGGGCCTCGACCCGGACCTGTCGTACTACGCCGGCAAGGCGGCGGTCGAGCGCCTCGTCGAGCGCAGCGGCCTGCCGCATGCGATTCTGCGGCCCGCGTGCTTCTTCGGCCCCGGCGGCATTTTGATCGAGAACATCGCGTGGGCCGCCTGCCGCCTGCCGTGCTTCCCGATCCCGGCCGGGCCCCGGTACCGCATCCGCCCGATCCACGTCGACGACTACGCCCGCGCGGTGGTCGACGCCGTCAGTGCGACCCGCACCTTCGTGCGTGATGCGACCGGGCCCGATCGGATCGAGTTCGGCGAGCTGGTCGACTACCTGGCGTCGCTGACCGGCGGGCGGGCCCGCGTCGTCCGGTTGCCGATCCCTGCCTGCGCGGTCCTCTACCGGGTTGCCTCGACCCTCATGCGCGAGACGATTCTGACCACTGACGAGCTGAAGGGCCTGTCGCGCAACCGGCTCGACTCGGTCGAGGAGCCCGTTGGCCGGACTCGCCTGCGGGCCTGGCTCCGGGAGAACGTCTCGACCATCGGGTCCCGGTTCCTCCGCGAACCGCGGCGGTAGTCGATGGCCCGTCTCTTGCCCTGGGAGCTGACTGGAACAATGCGCCCTCTCTTCGGTGTCCTGCTTTTTCTGCCGCTCTCTTGCGGCCTCATGCCGATTGAGGAAGCGGTCGTCGCTCGTGGTCATCGTGGCGCGATCGCCGCCGTCTGCCTGGACGGGCAGTTCGGCCTGCTCATCACGGCGGACCCGGCAGCCGTGCCCTGGGCCGGAGGCTGGCAGGCGATCACGGTCGTCGATCAGATCCGCGAGGGCCGGCGGTGGCGTGAGCGTGCTCCTGACCGTCCGGTGTCGTGGTACCGGCTCGAGGGTCAAGCTTCTGCCTGGAGCGTTCCCAATCCCCGGTCGCACATGGCGAGGGTGGTCGCCGTCAGCGCCGCGGGGGACCTCTACTGGCAGCTCTGGCTGCCCGGTGACGATCCGTCCGAGCCCGGGCGCTGGGTTCCGGCCCCCGTAGCCGTCGTCGCCAGGATGTGGCTCCTCGCCGCTACCTGCTGAGGTCTCGGGTGCTCGAGTCGTCGGCGCCCGCAGCGCCTCGCTCGCCTCGGCGCCCCGGTCTTGTCCGGGAGGTGGGTATGTCTGGTTCGCCGAGCTTGTCGGCGGCATCATCTTCGGCGCCATCATCGAGTTCGTCCAGCGGGTCTGCGCCAGCCTCTGGCGCCTGGCCGTTCGCGCGTGGCGTTGGCTCGGCCGTCTTGCCCGCCCTCGCGCATAGCTCGCGCGGGCGTCCCTGCTCGTCCATCGTCCGGCCCGCTCCACGCGTTGCAGCTCACACTCAACGTTGAAGCGCGAGCGAGCCCGTCGGTGCGGCGGTGTCGGCGTGCTCTCGGCGCCGGTCGGGCCGGACGGCCCGGGCGTGTCGTCTCGACAGGCGACCATCAACGCGGCGACCGGGAGAGCTACGACAGCGCTCTTGTTCAGGTTGGTACCGGGCATGCCTGAACGGCTACATCATCGGGAGCAGCGTGTCTTTGCCACCTGTTTCGGGCCCCCGCCAGGCCTCTTCGGGATGCATCACCGAAGATGAGCGCCGATCAGCCGCTGGTCGCTCAACGGATGCCGTCCCTGACTCCCAGATCCGCCCGCGGGACGGCCACTCTCTGCTCAGCCGGTGGGACCTCCAATTCTACGCGAGGCGTACGGCCCTTGATGTGGTGTGGTGCGCGTTCGCCATGCCGCCGGTCGCGTTTCCCCTGCCGTTGCCTCGCGTTCCTGGTGCTCGCAGCAGGCGCCGGCTTCCTCGCGCGCCCGACCGGCCGCCAGGCGGCCGTTCACCGGCATGGTCGCCGCGACCGCCAAGCGGCACGGCGTCGACACCGACCTGGTGCACGCCGTGATCGCCGGCGAGCCAAGCAACCGCGCAACCGCGCAATCGCCCGCCAGAGGCCAGGGCCCGCGCCGGGGTCGTCGGCAAGCAGGAAGCGCAACGGCTGACGCGGCAGCATCGCGTCGTAGACGCCGGTGATCTGGTGCGGCAAGGGATCGACCACCGACGTGTGGACCGCCAGCAGCGGATCGAACAGGTGCGCAAGGCGGATGCGCTGGGCTTCAGAGACCAGACGGAACAATGCGCCATCGCCGTCAAAGGCCCACGGTCGACCCTGGGCAACAAGCTCAAGGCCGGGCTCATCTTCGCGGTACAGCAGTTGATTGCCAACGGTACCATCAGACCTCTTGTAGGTCAGCTCAAGCGCTTCGGAACCGAACCACTGGACACTGACAACAGTGACCAGGCCATCCGGATGCACGCCCCGAACGACACAGCGGGGTTGAAGGTCTTCAAGATGCATGAATTACGGCCAAGTCAGGGAAGAGCAGACAGTGGAAGCTCGCCTAGCAGAGTAGATCGGGAGCGCAGACAGCGAACTGCGCCCATCAAGGCCAAGGAACCACCGGTGCGGCGTCTCGCTGTTGCCCCGATCGTCCTCGAGCCATAGGCGCAATCTCCAAAGCAGAACGCGCACGTCAGACTGACGCGAGCGTCTGCCGCCGCATAGCCTACAACCAACCAGCAGGCTCGCGCACGAAACGAGACTTCGGAGCAGTCTGCGGGGGAGCCGAGTCGGCGCGAATCGGGGGCCGCCGACAGCTACCAGTGCCGACTACCAGGGGCGACACGCAGACCGGCCGGGCCGCCGGGTCGGCCACCGCGTGATGCTCGCCGACCGGGTCACGGCGATGCGGGACAAGAGAGGACGCGCCACGACCAGAGTGAATCCCAGCAACAGCCGATGGGAGGGAGGAGCCCACGGCCATGGTCCCGTGAGTGCGACTCCCTCCCCCAACTGGTCGACTTGGGGGCCGACCAAACGACTCTACCGGATCCCCGCATGCGCCCAGGCGCCAGCACCTGGACGGCCTACGGCCTCGAATGCGCTGACAGTGGACGCGAGCACGAAAGTCAGGCAGTCTGCCCGACATCGACGGGAGTTCCGACACTACGCCCTCCGGATGCCGGGGCGTGACCATCCCCGTCGCGAAGTCAGGGACGAGGTCCAGGACTCGGGGCGGCAACCCCCAACTTCAGGGAGGATGCCAGTTGACGGAACGAACGAGAGCAGACACGGGCAGGGCCGAAGCCGTGCGCGACCTGGGGGGAAGCCGAACTCGCACTGGAGAGCCCGGACACGAGCCAGGCGTCGGAGGAAGCTCGCCTAGCGACGCTGATGCAGAACGCACCAATCCCGATCATCAACAGTCCGCCGGAACGGGACCTGGATCTGGTCGGACCTGCACCTCGCGGACCGTGCAGTGCTGGCGGCCTGGAACCGCCCGTTCCGGAACATCGAGGAGATGAACCGGCACCTGCTGAGGGAATGGAGCCGGCGCGTACACGCCGACGACACGATCAGCTGCCTGGGCGATGTCGCCCATCCCGACGCCTAGCGCGACCGGCGCCTGGTGCTCGACGTGCGGAACTGTCCAGGCGAGCGAGTCCTGGTCCTTGGGAACCACGACCACAACACCGAAGGGCTGCACGACGCCGGCTTCGAGACGATGTGCGTCGCGGCCCTGTACGCCAGCGATCCGCCGCTGGCTCTGAGCCATCTGCCGCTCGGGAGAGTGCCGCCGACGGCAGTCAACGTCCACGGACACACCCATGCTGGCGAAGCGCCGAGCCAGCGCCGCGTCAACGTGTCCGTCGAGCGCACCGACTACGCCCCGGTAAGCCTGACCTGGGTGCTCAAACGCGTGGGCCGCCTGAACGCCTGAAGACCAAGAGCGCGGTGGCACCAGCGCTGGAACGTCCGGGCCAAGTCAGGCGGGACGAACACGTGCTCGAGCGCGCGACCGTGGTGTGGTAGCGGGACGCGCCCGCTGCCACGAAGAATTCACCACGAGCGGGCGCCAAAATAATCGAGCCGGCGCCCGGCGCGACGAAAACCGAAACGCGGTGCGCCCGAGACCGCGAGGCCGCGGTCACCGCAATCGAAAGCAGCGCGGAGCCGGCACGCGTTACGGGCGCGCTCGCGCCACGGCCGCGACGCGGGCGATCCCGATTAGGGGTCGAGGACCTGTGCAATCCGCGCCGAGGCGCCGTTCAAGGAAAGGTCGACGGTCAACGACATCGACGTCGCCAGGGACAACGAGATCTCCGAGCACGAACCGAAAGCAAAGGGGAGCACTGACCACTTCGACAACCGGCAACTACTCTGCTCGTTCTGTAAGCGGAGAAAGGGTACGCGAAGCCACCGGGAATGGGTCACCTGTCTGCACAAACTTAAAAATGCTGGCTGGCCGCATAGAACGCTGAGAGAGCCCGCAGTTTCAGAAGAATCGTACTGTGCGAAGGAACTCTCGCAATGCTGCGAGCCTCTTCTTGCACAGGTCGACTGTATGCCCAAAAAGGCCGCACTTGAGAAAGGGCGATTCGACCTGCATCACCGATAACGACTCTTCGATTTCCTGATCGATTCGGTATTTCTCCAGTCTATAGCTGAAAGCTCCAAGCGGAGCCCAAGGGCTGTACCGTTCGTGTTGGTCAAGGTGAATGTAATTGAGTGCTACCAGCATCTCAAACTGGTCGAAGATGAACTCGTAGCGACGTTCATCAGGAACGACCCGCATGGTGTGTGTACGCAGTGCGGTGCAGAGCCAGTCGTTTAATGGCAGCTTACGTTTATCCATACCTTCTAGTATGTGCATGGCCCGAATGTGGTTGAACAGGCACGATGGAGGAAGCACCTGTACGGCTGGCACACTTTTATGTTGGTAATCGCGGATTGGGGTTTCGAGGAGACGTCCTAGAAAGTGCAATCGCCCGTTTTGTATTGCACCGATTCCGAGCGCGTACAAGAGCAGAGTGGCCGGATAAGTTCTCAGCGTAAGCCAGTATGTATTACCACTCGCGGCTGAGGTGGAACCCAGACGACTTAACGCTCGTTGCCATACGGCAACGTGTTCTTCCTCTAACCACACGCCCGCCACTGCGGCGACAGCCAACAGCATCGAGCAGACTGCTTCGTAGCGCCTGACCCTTGCAGTCACAGATACAGTGTCAGGGCTCGGATGATCCAGTGCGAACAGGTCGCCAGACGTCGTCTCGACGACTCGCTCAACGATATCGTCCACTAGATCCGAGAAACGGATCCGAGGCGGTGGTTCAGTTAGGTAGCGCTTCAGACTCGCGACTGCCGCTTCGGTGGAGAGTGGATGCGGGCGCGCGAACTCGTGAAGCGATTGCACCCCCTCTTGAAGGGTGGTAAAGAACTTGTCAGCATCCTTAATCGGGATCAACTCGGCTTGCCTGTGATTGATCAGCTGCTGCGCGTCCTCTTCCACGGGTCCGTGTGTCGCCCAGTACGTCGTGAATCGGCGCGATCTCGCGCGATATAGCGCGTTGCGCAACGCTGCGTCCCACGCTGCCGACCAGCCGCAAACGACGAGGCCGAACTCGTCGAAGATCCGGTCTAGCAGCTGATCGAACTCCTCGTCATAGCAATCGAGTTCTGCGCGGGTGTTTCTGATGCGCGGGTCGCGGTAATCGCCATGGAGCTTGACCACGGAGCAGCTCGTGTGAATCAACGGCAGCGCGCTGTGTACCTGGTCCCGCGTGCTGAGCACGACCGGTTTGACATCGGCGTCCTCAAGCGCTGTCTCGAACAACAGATCGAAGTTCGTCGTGACGATGAGCCGAATGAAGCCTTGCGCGACCAGTGCCGCAACGGCACGGTGTGCAGCCGTCGGCTGTTTCGCGCCGTCCTCGCGTTCGTCGATGCTCGGCTCCACGTAGGGGCGCAGCAACTGCTGCCGTTCGGTAGGGGTCTTGCAGACCGCGTCGAGCAGATCCGAGTAGTCCGGCTCCTTGCCGAACGTGTTCCGATACCACTGTTCCGGATCCGGCTCGCATTTCTCCTCGTGGAGCACCGCGAGCTTGCGGACCAAGTCGAGGGTGATGTCCCAACCGGTCGGAATCTTCGCCGCCCGCGAGACGCCCGATCCAGCCAAGATCGCGTAGACGCCAGGGTTGGCGTGCATGGAGAACACCAAAGATTCGGTTGGACTGATCATGCCTGAAACCACCACATCTCATGCCGAGGGATACATCGGAACTCGGAGATCATAGTGGCAGGATGCGCGACGTCGAGAACCGCTACGTGGTCCCGCTGACGGCCCGCTTCGAGAACATGCCGTCCGAGCACGACGGCAGCGAGTTCACCTTCGAGCTCCACTTCAGCGAGAACCCAGAGGTCAGCTTCAGAACGCTCCGGGACCACGCGTTCACCGTCGATGAGGGAGAGGTCACCCGCGCCAAGCGCAAGAACCCGCAGTCAACGGAGAAGAACAAGGCCTGGACAATCACCGTCGAGCCCGACGGAAACGACGCCATCAGCCTCACGCTGCCAGAGACGACCAGCTGCAGCAGCAACCGCAGCATCTGCACCGACAACGGCCGGAAGATGAGCCACTTGACCTCGGCGACAGTCGCCGGACCCCCGTCGATCTCCGTCGCCGACGCGACGGTCACCGAGGCAGCCGGCGCGGTCCTCGCCTTCACGGTGTCGCTCAGCCGCAGCTCCGGCAGCAACGTCACCGTCGACTACGCCACCTCCGACGGCACCGCCACGGCTGGCGCCGACTACACCGCCACCAGCGGGACGCTAACCATCAGCGCCGGCAGCGCCTCGGCGACGGTCGACGTGACCGTCCTCGACGACTCGCACGACGACGGCGGCGAGACGCTGACGCTGTCGCTGTCGAACGCGTCGAACGGCGTTCTGGGCGACTCGACGGCCACCGGCACGATCGAGAACAGCGACCCGCTGCCCAAGGCCCTCATTGCGCTTCGGCCGCACCGCCGCGGTGCACATCGTCGAGCAGATCGAAGAGCGGGTGAACGCACCGAGGCAGCCCGGCTTCGACAGCCGGCTCGCCGGCCGGCAGATGAACGGAAACATGGGGCGCGAGTTCACGCTCGACTTCCTGCAGCAGCTCGGCGGCGGGGGGTACGGGTACCAGGAAACCCAACCGGGCGGGCGAGTGACGGCCGCCGGGGCGAGCGACCCGCGGGTCGGCAACAGCGGCATGACGTCGAGCCTCGGACCGCAGAACGGGCTCGGCCACGGGATGAACCCGGACGGAATGCAAGGGCTGCACCCGGGACAGGCGTACAACGGGGGCATGTGCCTCGGGAGCGACAGGCTGCTGCAGGGCTCGGGCTTCGCGCTCAACCGGGCGACGTCGAGCGGCGGCGTCCTCTCCTTCTGGAGCCGGAGCGCACAGTCGCGGTTCCACGGCCGGGACGGCGCCCTGGCGCTCAACGGCGACGTCCGGACCTCGATGTTCGGCGCCGACTACGCCAAGGGCCGGATGGTCACCGGCGTGTCGCTGTCGCACAGCCGGGGGCTCGGAACGTACGCCGGCGTCGACAGCGGACAGGTCAACTCGGCGGTGACCGGCCTCTACCCCTGGATCGGCTACAAGGCGAGCGAACGGGTCACCGTCTGGACCATCGCCGGCTACGGCGCCGACGGCCTGATGCTCAGTCCGGGGGCGGGAGCACCGATCGAGACGGGGCTGTCGATGGCGATGGCGGCCGGCGGCGGCCGCGGGCAGCTCCTCGGCGGCGGCGAAGGCTTCGGCCTCGCGTTCAAGGCGGACACGCTGTGGGTCGGAATGCGGACGAAAGCCGCGAGCACGCCGGGCGGCAACCTCGACTCGACCAGCGCGGGGGTGAGCCGGCTTCGCACCGCGCTCAAGGGCTCGCAGAGCATGACGATCGCCGGCCGCATGGCGCTGACGCCAAGCGTTGAGGTCGGGATCCGGCAGGACGGCGGTGACGCCGAGACCGGCCGCGGCATCGACCTCGGAGCCGGCCTGGTACTGGCAGACGGCGTGACGGGGCTCGCGGTCGACATCCGCGTGCGCAGGCTCCTGGTCCACCAGGCCGCCGGGTTCGCCGAGAGCGGCATGGCGATCTCGGTCAGGTACAACCCGACGCCGTCTACCCCACTGGGGTTCTCTGCGCGGGTCTCGCCCGCCTGGGGCGGGGACGCGATGAGCGGCGCCCAGGCACTGTGGGGCCGGGAGAGCATGGCCGGCATGAGCCACGACCCGCTGATGAACGGCGGGGGCCAACGGCTCGACACCGAAGTGGGGTACGGACTGCCGATCGGCAGCCGTTTCGTGGGCACACCGCGGGCCGGGGTGCGAACGTCCAAGTACGGCGGGGATTACCGGATCGGCTACGGGATGCAGGTGCTCGAACAGGGACCGCTGAACCTGCAGCTCGGCGTGGACGCCGAACGGCGGGAGAATCCGATCTTCCACCTGCAAGAGCAGAGCGGAGGCACCGACCAGCGCGTCCTCGGGCACGCGACCGTGCAGTGGTAGCGGGACGCGCGCGCGCCCTACCGACCGACCAGAGCCGGGCGCCGGCAAGCCGACAAGGCAGCCGGGGCCCGGTGAAAGGACCCCCGGCAACGGCCAGCCAACCCGTCGCGGGAAACGAGACCCCTCGAGACTGCCGCACAAGCAGCGTGTGCGGCATGGCGGAGAGCGGAGCGGAGCATGAGTCAGGCGACCGGCAGGCCAGTGATCTAGCAGACCGGATCCGGTTCCCAAACAGCACACTGCGCCCACCGGGGCCTGGGCACCACCGGCCGGACGGTCACCGCTCCACCCGGAGGCAACAGAGGCCGGACGGCCGGCCAGCACGCCGGACAGACGTGGACCGGCTGCCCGGATACCAGCTCGATCAGGCGCCAAGGAGCGGGAAGGCGAACCAAGTGTAGGCCCAAGGCGTCCTCCCCCCAATCAGCGGACCAGGTCCGGAACACAGCCTCAGACGAGCCGGCAGCAAACGCCTGCCCGACCAGGTCAAGACGGGCAGGCACGACGTCGGCGCAAGTACCCGGAGAACACCCGACGGGCAAAAACACGAAAACATGACGACCGTCCGAAGACAGTCCGCTGTCAGCGGTTAGCACGTCGGCCGCGGCGGAGGAAGTCCAGGACGGCAGGGCGGCCGAAGCGGGGCCGCTTGTCCACGCCCGGCAGCGTGGGAATGCAGAGAACACCCGCCTTCAACCGGCGGCGAATCGTCGAGGGCGAGCAGCGAAGCACCGCGGCCAGATCTTCGACGAAAAGCACGTCCGGCAGGCCATTGTGGCTGCCGGGATCCAAAACCAAAACCTTCTTCGACATCTCTCGTCCTCCAGAGGCGCGACGCGCCTCGCGATGCGGCCGCACAACCGCTCGGAGCGGCGGGCGAGCCAAGTGAAGCTCCCAGAGTGGTCTCTAGTGACCAGCGGTTTCCGGTACGGCCACCGGATTTTCGTGAACCGCCGCTCCCCCTCCGAGAGCAATATCGAGTATGGTTATATGAGAGAGAGCAGTCAAGGGAAAACGACCGGCATGGAAATACTCGGATACCGGCTGGAAGAGGCCCGCAAGACCGCGGGACTGTCGCAGAGACGGCTCGCGCGGGAGATCGGGACGGCATCGAGCCAGATCTCAATGGTCGAGAACGGCAAGGCCGGAATGTCGCTGAAGATGGCCCTGGCGGCCGCGAAGGCCCTGGGCGTCTCGATGGACTACCTGGTCGGATTGGTCAGCGACCCCAGACCATCAAGGCAAATGCTGACGCAGCTGCAGACATCGATCGCGCGCATGCGCGACCTGGAGGAGGAAAGACCGGAACTCGACGAGGACTGGGGGGACTACGTCGGGATCAGCGAGATCGACACGTCGGCAGGAATCGGAGCCGTCGTCCACGACGAGGCCGTGACCGGCCGAATGAAGTTCCCGTCCAGATGGCTGCGCCAGCGCACGCTGAGGCCAGGCAGGTGCCGGATCATCCGAGTCGTCGGCGAGTCCATGGATCCGACGCTGCCCGACGGGAGCGCGATCCTGATCAACCTGGACAGCAAGCACCGAAAGGACGGAAAAATCTTCGTGATCAGGATCGGCGACGACCTAGTCGTCAAGCGAACCGTCAGGGACCGTGAAGCCGGATGGCTGCTCGTCAGCGACAACCGGAACAAGAGGACATGGGCGACGCACCCGTGGCCCGAAGACGCCCAGGTCATCGGCGAGGTGAAATGGGTGGGCCGATCACTACCGTAGGAAGGACAAATTGGCCCGAGCCCGACGCAAGGCGGCCGATACGGCCACCAGGACCTCCCCCGAGAAGGCACGGCAGGGAGCAGGCGGCACACCGAGCGCTCAGGCGGGCAAGAGCCAGGGAGCGCAGAAACCGAGACCGAGCCAGAAGGGCGCCAAGAAGCGCGTCCGCGTGTCGAAGGGCGTCTACCGGGACCGCTGGGGCCTGGCCGCCACCGTCAAGGTAAACGACATCCAGCGAGAGCACCGGTTCCCGCGCGGAACACCACTGCGGACCATCCAGGCGTGGCGGGACGAGATGCGCGGGAACCTGCGGACACTCCCGAAGGGCGCAAAGCACACGTTGCGCCACGACGCCGGGCGGTACCTGAAACAGAAGGAGGGCCAGCTCGTCAGTATCAACGACCGGCGGCGATCTCTCGGAATGTGGCTCGAACGGTTCGGCCATCTTCGGACGCTGGTGCTCGAGCAGCACGTACCCGAGCTCAACGCGCAGCTGGACTCATGGCGGAAAGAAAAGTCAGGAGCCACGTGCAACCACCGACGGGACGCCCTGATGAACCTGGTGCGCGTGCTCTACGGAGACAGGGCTGCTACGGGATTGAGTGACCTGGTCACCTTCCGGAAGGCACCGCCGAAGCCCCGGTGGCTGACCGGAATGAGACCGGCGCAGATCAGGCTACTGACACCGGACAACTTCCACCTGAATCACAAGGTTCCGCACGTCGTCTCGCCGCGGGTGAAGAACGGGATAGTCGGCGCAATCCCCCTGCTGGAAGACGGGCTCCGCGCAGCCCGGCAGTTCATCGACCTGGATGCCTTCGGCAAGTGGAGAACCGAACCGGCGAACAAGGCACTGGCCAAGGCAGCCGAGAAGGCCGGACGGAAACGGTTCACGACGTACCAGATCCGGCACAGCTTCGCCAGCGGGCTGCGGCAGAGCGGCGCGGACATCGCCGACATCCAGGACATGTACGGACATACGAACCCGGAGACGACGAAAATCTACGCGCCGGCGGCACTCGAGAAGCACCAGAAGGCGATCGAGCGGTTGCGAGCCGCGGATCAACAAGGAGCCGACGAGAACGCTTCCTCGTAGCGGGGAACGGCATTATCATCGCGGGCAATGGGACCGAGCGGGCCGACCGCAGGGGTTGACGATGCCCAGCCCGAATCGATCAAGACCGAGGGAACGGCAACGCGAGAGCAACGCGTGGGGATTCGGGAGCTCCGATCGAGGCTAAGCGAGTACCTGGGAGAAGTCAGAGCGGGGACGACAATCGTCGTGACAGACCACGGACGCCAAGTGGCGCGCATCGGCCCGCAATTGGACTCCAGCGAGGAGACGCTCGCAGACGCTCGCAGCGCTGAGGAGCGCGTGGACGATCATGTGGAGCGGCCGCCGACTGAAGAAAACGAAGCCGAGCGTACGCGTCCGCGGGACGGGCAGCGTCAGCGATCTGGTCATCGAAAACCGCAGGTGATATTCCTCTATCTCGATACGAGCGCGCTCGTGAAGCGCTATGTCGCCGAGGCACGCTCCGAAGACGTCATGCGGCTTGGTGCGGATGACGTCGTACCGGACCGGACAGGTCGTCGGCTACCAGAGAGCGAACGGCGGCAGCCGAACAGGATCACGTCCAGAGGAGAATGAGGACGAACCAGCGGCGCGCGAGCAGGGGCGCATTCCCGATTTCCCGGTCACGCGCTCACACCCACCGGCGTCATGGCCATCCGCTGCAAACAGTTCCATCTGCCGGACTTATAGAAAGACCGCAGGAGAAGAATCGCGTCGACGCTCTCCGGTAGCCAATAGATGGATGCGCCCTTGATGCGGAGATTGATGACGCGACGGATGGCGCTTTCGACGGCGCCGCTGCCCCGCGGAAGCCCGAGCCCGACCATTGTGGTGTAGGCGAAACGATGACGGTTCTTCAGGAAGTAGTTGAGGTGCGTGCGGATCTTGCCGGCGGTGCGCCCGCGGCACAGCTCCCGCAGGGCCGTGATCACCTCGTCCACCCGTGCTCGCTTGAGCAGCCCCCGCGTGCGGTTGAGCCAGCGGGTGCGTTGGGTCGCGCTCCAGCGGCGCAGCTTGACCGCGTCCGAGAGTTGCTTGGCGGCATGATAGAAGTCGATCAGCCCCAGCACCTGTGTCGGCGAGAGCCCGAGCGCGGCGATGAGGCGCTGGACGCGTCGCCAGATCCAGGGCGCGCCGTCGGCGATGAAGAGCACCTTGTCAGCGGCGTTGAGGCCGATCTGCCGCGCGTACGACAACAGCAGGGCGAAGACCGCCTCCGGTCCCCGGAGCGTGCCGTCGATGATCGGGGCCCACGTCTGAGACGGTCGCCCGTCGTCGCCGACGACGTACAGGATGAGGAGCTTCGGTTCCTTCCAGTCGGTATGGAATCGGTTGCGCCCCTTCTTCGTCTTGGGGCCACGCTTCTTGCGCCTCACACGGACGCGGCCCCCGTCGAGGGAGACGACCACCCGCTTCCCGGTCACGCGGTCCAGCAGACCGCACGCCGCGCTCTGCTGGGCCGCTCGGGCCCGCGCAGCGTAGCGATAGGCGGTCGAGCGGAGGGTCTTGATATCCAGGGCGATGCCGTCGGAGCGGAGCTGCGCCTGCGCTTCGGCCAGCGAGCTGAGCATGGCGACCGCGCGGCTTGCATCCGAGGCCAGCTTCGGCGTGCACCGGTCGTAGATGCCCAGCACCACCAAGGCGGGGTAGAGTCCCGGCCTGCGCTTCGCCCGACGGGCGTGTTTCTCGCGGTAGTACGGCGTCGTGACCGGCACCGTCGTGCCCCGCGAGGTGCGAACGTTGACGGTCTCCAGGCCGTCGCTCCGCATCCGCCGGGGCAGGTGGCGGACGAGGGCGCTCGCCGCGTCGCCAACCGCGGCGGAGCCCACCGCGCGTTGCAGCACGGGGGTGAGGAGGGCGCCGAAGAACTCGTCCGCGATGGCCCGCAGCTGCTCTTCGCACTGCTCCGTTTCCTCTGCCGACCTGGGCGCTGGAGCACGCGCCTCAAACTCCAGCGCCCGCCGGAGGGCAGTGCGCAGGTGGACGGGAATGTTGCCAAGATCGATCTCGCGGCTCGGGGTGTCGATGGTCTTGTCCATTTCAACGCACCATCATGGGCAGTCCGAGCCGTAATGTCCAGTACCACCCTCCCCGTCTGTCCGAAGACCGGCTCAACCTCCCCCAGCCTCACAGTCCATCTTTGCCTACACACTGCACTGCTCCGGGAAATCGGGAATGCGCCCGCGAGCAGCCGCCTGCGGACGCCAACGAGCTGCCGTCGGTCGCCTTGACGACAAGGTTCCTGGTCCTGTGCCAGCAGTACGGCTCCGAACAGCTCGCGGTCAGGATCGTCGCCGCAGGACGCAGCACCGGGGTGCCGGGGTTGCCGCAGAGCAACGACTGGACCGCATGGAACGCCGACCAGATGCGGGCAGCAGTCGAGCACCTGCAGCACAAGCTGGGGCGATGACGCCAGAGGCCCCGGACGAAGCGCTCCTGCTCGCGCTGCAGTGCCCAATCTCCGCCCACAACAGGGCTGCGGCGATGCTACGATGGAGCAGAGAGGCCGCGACGACGGACGGCCGAGCGGTCCGGCGACGACGCATCGAGCGCAGGCGCCCCGTTGACAGGGGGGGCGTCGGAAGCGAGAATGCCCGCAAATCGGGCAGGTAGGAGCCCGCCTGAGCGGATGAATCGAGGGCGCCCGCCCCGGAGGGTCAGGTGCTGGACTGGTCATGATTGCAGACCGGCCGTCGGTGCAATGAGGAAACATGGGATCGCATCCCCAGCGTTGTCCGGAATCTCGCCGCAACCAGGGCCGGGCCGTGTCAGCGCCGGGTAGGGCCTACTACGCAGGTTGGACCCGGAGGACGCGACTCCCATGAAGACGCTGCGGGTGACGCCGGAGCCTGAACAGATCGAGCTCAGCATCAAGCTGCGATACTTCATCACGGACTGGCCGTCTGCTCAGCGCAAATTCGTCGCCGGGGTTCCGCACCGGCTCCACGAGCTGACGGCGATCCAGCCGCAGGATGTCAGCATGAGCTACGCGAACTCGCTGCGCGACGCGTCATGCACCTGTCGACTGTTCGGGGGCGCAGGGAGCATCTCCCTCAACGCGGACACGCTCAACCTGAGTTTCGCAAACGTGAAGCGGCCTGCGTACGAGGTCGTATTCGAAACCATTCGACGAGGCTGGGAGTTTCTGACGTCAGAGTTGCCCGAGAACGGAGTTAGTTGGTTCTCGCTGCACTCAAGTCAGGATGTGACGGCTTCAGACGACGCCGCAGTCGACACCTACCTTGGGCAATTTGCACACAAAGGCGCAGTTGCAATCACGAAACACGAGCCAGGAATCAGGTATCGGCCGTCGATACGGGTAACGTTCAAGGAACACGACCAGCATTGGCAACTGCAGCGCTTAGTGGAGGAGTCGGCGACCCTTGGCAAGAGGCTGTTCGTGACAACGAGCATTTACATGCCCGAGTCGCAACTCGAAGGGTTCGGCGGCCTGGAGCAGGCTGTCGCCCGGTTACACGCGATGGCGGATCGGGCGGTCGGATTGCAGAGGGCAGGCTGATGATGGAAGCTCCCTCAATGCCCGGGAACGTGGGGCAAGACCCGTACGCGCCGCCGCCGCCGCCGGCACGGGAGCGCCCGTGGCGCAATCCTTTTCCGGGTGGCGAGCACCTCGGAAGGACGATACGGCCGACGGCGGCGTCAGCGTTCGGGGCGAAAGAGGAGAATCCTTTCCGCACTGGCGTCGATCCCGCCGGTGCGGAATCAGCAGCTTCCGTTCTTCGCGCTATTTGGATCCGGCATCTGGAGAACAGCATGCCGGCAATGGGGCGTGAGCCCACACAGCCTGCTACGACCTGGCTCCAAAGCGCCCTTGATGAACTGGAAGAGATCGACCAGGAAGTCCTCGAGGACGGCCTGCCCGCGATCAGCACGAGAACGAAGGGAGAAGCGGCGAGGATCCTGCGGGAACTGGCCGGACGAACGATTCCGCCGACGATTTACCTCACGGACGACGGAGAACTCGTCATTCACTTCCAGTCGCCGGGCGTGCCGGCGGCCGTGTTGATCGAACTGAGCAATGACGGACAGGGCGCGTGGTTTTCGAGCATCCGGGGAAGGAACCGGCGGCTCCGCTCTGATGACTCATCCGATCTGCCGGACGCGTTCGTGATGGCGCAGATCGAGGCGTTGGCCGCAGAGCCCGGGGCATGATGCCGCTCCCACCACTGGAGGCTCTGCCCGAGCTTACGCAGGACGAGCAGTTGGGCAGAAGCATTGTGGAAAGCCAAGCCGCAAGGAAGGCGCGCACGAAAGGCGTTATCATCCGGAACGTCTTTCTGGAGGCGAAGGGGGCGCCGTCCCTGTCTGTCGACCGCATGGATCACGCAACGCTCGACAAGATGGCCGTTCTGGGCCGCAAGCGGGCGCAGAACAGGAAACCGCCACGGCAGCTTCACGGCTGGGCGGTGATAACCGTAGGAAAAGCAGCGTCCAACAGGAGAACGGCCGAGGCCACGCCGCAGCCCGACAACATCTATCACGCTGACATCTTTTTGAACATCGTCGGAGATGAGGCGCGGGACCAGCAGAAGGGGCATGCGACCGAGCTAGCAGCACGGTCACGATGGCTCGACCTGCCGTGACCCCACAACGACCAGAGATCACAACGTGACGGTTCCGCGTCACCACCCGGTGCGGGTCGGGACCCCGTCCGCGCCGCGATCGACGAGGCCACATGCAAGCTGTTCGGCCGCAGCCGCGATACCGTCGCCCAGTGGCGGACTTGGCTGAGCGCGGAGCCTTTCATGCACAACGCGTCGGTGGTAGACGATTGGTCCTGCGACCGCCGCCGATCCGAGAGGGGTCCCACAGAGGGAAAGTGGGCAGGTAGACCGTCGCGGAACGGCGACGACAGGCCGCGGTTCCGACAGAACGGCAGGAGCCGCACCAAGTCCTCCGAACGCAGAGAGACCCCAACACGAAGGCCCCGTACACCTTGGCGGGCATCCCAGCAAGAAAGGAGAGTCCGCACGCGGACGACGGGTGGCGAGGAGCCATATTCCGATGAGTGAAGCGCTCAAGCGGGATGACGCACGGCTGCGACACCGCACCACCATCAGCATCGAAGGACGATTCGCCAGCCGGTTCGGCTGGCAGTTTCAGATGGCAGTACCCCGGGAATAGCGGCAAGTGCCTGTAAGCAGAAGCTTTAGCGCGACCAAAGAGGAGCCGCGCACGGGGATCAACCCCATGTGCGATCACGACGATTCGAGCGCGGCCTAGTCCCCCGCACCCACGGGGATCGTCCACGAAAAGGGCCGGTCGTCCAGGTCATCAAGCCGGATTCCCCCGCGCGCACGGGGATCTGCCGAGCGGAGCGCCCGACCCGACGACGTATCTACCCGACTCCCCGCGCGCACGGGGCTCAGGCGGGCATGACCGGTGCCCTGCGTCGCCCCGCGCGCACGGGGATCGACCTCGGACTGATCCCAATGTGGCCGACGCGATGAGGCGTCGCCCGCG
Organism: Vicinamibacterales bacterium; assembly: GCA_965222905.1. Taxonomy (GTDB): domain Bacteria; phylum Acidobacteriota; class Vicinamibacteria; order Vicinamibacterales; family UBA8438; genus WTFV01. Next base: position 5,058,666 of record OZ244976.1, read on the forward strand.
TGCACGGGGGTCGACCCCCATGCGCGGATGATTCACGCGGACGGTTGCATCGTTCCCCGCGCGCACGGGGATGCACCCTGGCTATGGAGACAGGGCGGTGAAAGACCACGATTTCCCCGCACGCACGGGGATCATCCGCTCGTTTGCGGAGCGCCGCGAAAACTCGGAAGGATTTCCCCGCGCGCACGGGGAGCAAGAACGGCCGGCACGAGACGAGGCCGGACACGACCTGATGAACTGCAGCGCGAGCAGTTGACCGGACGACGGCAGAAAGGCAGAATCGACACATGGAGAACTGGCTCTCCAACTGGACCTCGAACCCGACGATCATCGTGGCCGTGATCGCCATCATCGGCCTGATCTGGCAGGGTGGGCGCTGGACGGGACGGATCGAGAACGGACTGAAGTCGCTCGGCGAACGCATGAGCGCCGAGCTCACCAGACTCGAAGCGCGAATCGACACCGGCCTGAAGACACTCCGGGACGAGATGCGCCACGAGCACGCCGAAACGCGCCGGACGCTGGACACCCTCCTGCTGCGCGTGGGCGGAACGCCATCGACGGCAGGCAGCAGCCCGCTGAAACTGACCGAGTTCGGAAAGAAAATCGAAGCCATGATCGAACCCGCCGAATGGGTAAGGGCCACCACAGAACGGCTGCGGCCGGAGACCAAAGGGCTCGAGCCGTTCGAGATCGACGCACTCTGCCAGGGGCACGTCGGAAGCAGCCTGGACACGGAATGGCACCACCGTGTGGCACGGACGGCCTACGAGGCGGGAACCGACAACCGGGCTGTGGAGGACGTCCTGCGAGTCCTGCTGCGAGACGCGCTGCTCGCCAGCGCAAGCCCTCCTCCGAACCAACCCCCAGGACCGGCCAAGCAGCCGGCTGTCGACCGCGCACCGGGTACAGAACTTTAGTAACGTCGCGAGGCTTGAGACGGTCAGTTCCCCCGGACGCACGGGGATGATCCCGGGCCGCACGCGGCAGCGGAGAAGGCGGCGGCTGCTTCCCCGGCCGCACGGGGATGAACCGCACGTCAGTACCGTGACGCACAGATCAGGAGAGTCGGCCCCGCACGCACGGGGATCATCCGGTGTCCCGCACCGGGCAACATCACGGACATGATTACCCCGCACTGGACGGGGATGGTCCCGCGCACCAGTAAGAGCGCGGCCACCTGTCCAGGTTTCCCCCGCCCGCACGGGGATTGCCCTCGCGAGGCACTGGTGCGACTACTTCATGGGCAGGTTCCCGGCACTCGCGCGGTTCAAGCCTGATAAGCGAGCAGCCAAGAACGGATTGCCGACGCTGTGCAATCCGCCCTCTTTTCAGGGACGCGCAGCGGTGACTCGCCCCATCACGGCAAACGACGTCGTCAGCTGCGACGAAGCGTCCCGACAGAGCGATGACGAAGCGCCCCGAACTCGACTGCGGAACTAGAGCAGCGACATGCAAAGCTGGCCGATCACCGAACGGCGCAGCAGGCCGCCCAAGATGTGCTACCGGATCGTGGTATTGAGCAGGCAAGTCTCGGGGGAGACGGCGGCTGGCGCCGCGCCGTGACGCGGAAGCCAAAACGATCGTCGGGGTGCGGCGTCGGCACCGGATCGATCCGCAGGCGATACCCGGCCGGGTCGAGGACCAGGTCGACCTCGCGCACGACGGTCGCCATCGTGGCCAGGATGGCGACCTCGGCGAAGCCGGCGCCGAGGCAGACGTGAGGGCCGACCCCGAAAGGGGCGAACGCGCCGGGGCGCCGGTGCTCGCGGCGCTCGGGAAGGTACCGGTCGATGTCGAAGCGCGCGGGCTCAGGGAAGCACTCCGACAGGTGATGGGACACCGTCGTCGCGACGATCACGCGCTCGCCGGCCGGGATCGTGTAGCCGCCGAAATCAAACGCGTTGGTGACCGTGCGCGTCAGCGCCGGGGCGATCGGGTAGAGGCGCAAGGTCTCTAGGGCCACGCGATGCGTGACATCGAGGCGCCCGAGCGCCTCCGCGGTCACCGCGCCGTCGTCGAACAGGGCGTCGACCTCGGCACGCATCCGGGCAAGGAGCTCGGGATGCGTCAGCAGGACGTAGAGCATGAAGGCGGTAGTGCCGCCAAGCGTGTCGAGCCCGGCCACGAAGGGGCCGAGGAGCGCCGGGACCAAGTCGGTCTCCGGCAGGAACCGCGGATCCGCCGCATGCAGGGCCAGCAGGTCGTCGACCAGATCGCGCGGAACGCCCGAGCGGCGCGCAGGATCGTGCGCGGCGCGCACGCGGGCGCACAGCTGCTCGACGCGCCGGCGTGCGCGGCCGAAGCGCGGCAGCCAAGTCAGGAGCGCCGGGCGCTGGCGCGTGACGCGCGCCGCCAGCAGAGTGCGAACGAAGACCATGAGGTCGTCGAGACACTCGGCGGGCGACACGCCGGCCGCAAGCGTGCCCAGCTGCTCGTTGACGATCCGCTGCAGCGCCGCCAGCGCGGGCACCGACCGGGCGAGCGGCCAGTCCGCGACCTGCCGGCGGGTGATGGCGACGACCTCGCCCAGGCGGGACTGGATCAGCGAACGCGAGTAGCCGGACTGATGCGCGCTGCGCATCCGGGTGTGCTCGGGACCGTCCATACTGACGAGAGAGCGGCCGGCGCCGAGCTCGGCGTCGAAGTCCGACCAAGCTTCCTGCGAGCGCAGGTGGCGGGCGCCCGAACGGGTAACGAACAGATTGGCTTGGGGACCGGCCAAGACCGTGAAGCGGCGGCCGAACGCGCGCAGGCGGAAGACGGGCCCGAGACTCTGGTACTGGCGCGTAAGGAAGGCGCCGACGTCGCCGGCGAGGGCGAAGGCGTGGCCGGCGAACGGAAGCCCCGGGGGGGATGGCGGTACAGAAAGCGGCGAGGACGGCACAACGGGAGCGTACCGAGCCGCCGGCGGGCTGGGCTAAGCTGGGCGGGGGACGGCGAATACGCGAAGAATCTCAAAGGAGACTCGGCCCCGCGCGCACAGGGAGCGTCCCTAAGCCTGACAGCCCACGCACCCAGCGACCGGGTCTTCGATTGCCCCGCACGCACGGAGATCGACCTCTCGTCCGATTCGAAGATCGGATCGCGTAATAGGTTCCCCCGCACGCACGGGGATCCACCCACCTCATGTAACAGCACCAACGGCGAGAGAGGGTTGCCCCCGCACGCACGGGGATCCACCGTGCTGATACAGGCTTTGGAGGCGTCGGTGTTGGTTGCCCCCGCACGCACGGGGATGAACCAGAGGCCGCCCAGTGCTGACCGCACTCATGGCCATCCGCCCCGCACGGACGGGGATCGACCTCCTTCACCAGGCGCTGCTTCGCGCTGATGTGCGGTTCCCCGGCGCGCACGGGGAGCACGAGAGACGTCGAGCGCGGCAACTATCGCCGCCGGCGGCTCACCGGCGAGCAGACGGGGAACGATCCAGCCACGATTCCGCCTCCTGAAGGGTGATGTCCGCCCCGGGGCGAGCAGGGACCAACCGGACGACGAGGCCGGGCGATCCGTTGCGTAGCCATCCGCCCCGCGCGGGGGGACCGCCCCCATTGCCCAGAGGCAAGCAGCCAGATAGAGTCGCAAGGGAACAACGCGAAGAGGAACAGATTTCATGACCAACCATGGAACAACGGGCGTCGCTAACCTCGACCACCGGGCGGAAGACAGCCGGCAGGCATGTTTCGACCAAGGCAAGCCCTGCGTGTACGAGCCGGAAGACGAGCCGGGAATCATCGTGACCGAGTGGCCGAACGGGACACGCGACCGCCACGAGGCCGAAAGCGGCATCGAGATGCGTACGTGGCCGGACGGGTCCACGAAAACACTCGCAGCGAGCAAGCCTGTACAGGTCCCACACTGGCCGCAGGAGGAGGCCGAGGAGTTGCACCCAGGCACTGCTGGTAAGGCCGAGAGGTTCTCCGCACAGACGGGGAGCGACCGCGCCTTCTGAGTACCAGCAGATGCCCGTGTCCGGTTCCCCCGCACGCACGGGAATCCACCGTGGCCGGCTTCATCGGTGTGAGCGTGACCACCGGCTGCCCCGCGCGCACGGGGATCTACCGTCGGCCTCCGCTTCGGGAATGAGCCGTTCCAGGGCTGCCCGGCACGCACGGGGATCCACCCATGGAGTCAGGACACAACAGCGGCGGCAAGAGGGTGCCCCACGCGCACGGGGATACACCTCAACCAACGGGCGGTGGAAAAGGGACCTGCAGCGAGTCCCCACGCGCAGCGGGACCACCCGTCGATAGCACCCTGATCACCGCGCCGGACCGCGGCTACCCCGCACGCACGGGGATGAACCCGAGTCCCGCACGGCATCGGCCGTGAGGACCCAAGCCGCCCTGCTCGTACGGGGACGAAGCGGCTCACGAACGGGCCGATCGCGGACGGGCAGCCGCAGAGGTCTCACACACGGGCGCGCTGCTTGACACGAAACGGAGAGGCGAGCAAAGTTGAAGGCGAGGAGCCGACGGTTGAACACCGAAGCGGGAACGCATCCGCGAACGCGCGAAGAGCTGCGAGAGTGGATACGAGCCGAAACACGGGCTCGGCGACTCGAAGAAGACGACAACCCAAACGTCACCCTGGCACCGACGGACCGGTTTCCGACGACAGGACACTTCCGAGACGAGAACGATGAGCGGAACGGGGGGAAGGCCGAGAACGGCAGAATGCTGCGGGGCCTCATCGCGGGAAAGTGTTGCGGGTGGCCGGAACCACCAACCGTCGACGAAGCGCTACGCGCAATGCGCACGCGCAGGCCGACGAAACGCGAGATCGATATCGCCGAGACCGTCATTTGTGAAGCGACGATCGTGGAACTCGCCGAGGGGGAGCAACAGGGAAGCTACTGCCTACAAGACCTCGCTTGGTGGATGCAATTCACGCAGAGCATGCCACCGCGCAAGGTGCGATGGCTGAACCGATGCATAGGGGTTGGACCGGCCGGATGAAGAACCTGGAACTGCCGGAGCCGGCGAACAAACTCTGGCGAAAGACGCGCGACACAATCGGCGACCTCGGACTCGTCGAGCGCGCGGTGAAGACGCGGCTCGGCGGCGGCACGATTCTGGCCGCACGATGGAACCACCGGATATCAACGGACTGGGGTATCCATGTAACCGGAGCTGCCCGGCGCCGTGCTCGCCGCGGGCGGCCGCTGAAGGACACGCGAGGCTCGGCGGGTGCCCACGCACCCCGTGGGGGTGCTGGCGGGGCTGTCCGGCGGCGATGAGGCCCCGGTAGCGCATCGGTTCGTGAGCGACCACGACTTCAAGCCCCGAAACAACCCTCGCCGGGCGATCCGTGGCCCCAGTTACGCCCCTGACTCCGGTTAAATGGATACCCCCAATCAACGGATATCGACGTCCAAATCACCGGCACGACCGACCTGACCGAGATCCGGAAGGGACGCGAAGGCGACCTCGCCCAGCGGCTCGGCGGCAAATGGGAACTCGACGCGCGCAACCAGGTGAAAGTGCGCCTCGAAGATGGTGTGATCGACGTGTCGACGGTGCGAACGCAACCGAACCGAGGCGCGTACGACGTCGAGATCGACGGACGGCGGCAAACAGTCCTGAGCACGACACAGATACTGCGCGGAAAGCTGGAGCGCGCCGAGGACCCGGGACCGGTACGCGACGCATACGACCTGGCAACGGCAGCAAAGTGCGACCCCGAAGCGCTGACGGCCGCGGTGGGAATGCTACCGGATGAACGCGCGAAGAGAATCGCCACCGACCTGCGTAAACGGAGGAACGCAATAGCAGAAGCGGCGCAACGGCGAATCACGGCCCACGGGCCGGATCGGATCGCACCCGAGGAGCTGGGAAGAAGGGCGTCCGGCGCAATCGACGACCACCGCACGGTATACGTGAGGATCGAGCTGCGAAAGGGCCGAGTGCTAGCGACCAGATGCACCCGAAACGGAAGGACACATTCGCACGAGTGGAGCCCGGCGAGAGCGAAGAGCGGACTGGTCGTGACAGGACTGGCAGACTACATCCACGAGAACACGAACGGATCGATGCGCCGGATAGGGATGAACATCGCCAGCGCCGTGGCAGACGGACGGGATCAAACGGTGTACGAAGCAGGATCGCTCACGCAAGCGGAAACCCTGCAGGCGACGGCGAAGACGCAATCAGAGCCGCTCGGAAGGCGGGACGACAGCAAGAACGCACGAGCGCGCAAGGCGGCTGCTACCACGACGGCGTCACGGACACGAGCCGCAAAGGAGCAAGCTTCGCCCCCTGAGCCCCACGTCGCCGCCGCCGAGGTTGCGTCTACGGTCGGCGGGCGATCCGCGACCCGGGCGTCGTCGCCGGTCGATGGCCCCCGGCCGACTGCCCGAAAGCCGGTGCAGCCAGGGGGCGACCCCGGGGTAAGCGCGCCGGCGCGGCAGGGCGGCAAGAGAGCGGCAAAGGACGCCGCAAGGGCGCCGAGACGGGTCCGATAGGCTCCACGACGCCGTTGCCCCGCGGGCGGCGGGAAGAGACCCGCCCACGCACCCACAGACCGATGTGCGCGATGCAGGAGTCGCCCCGCACGCGCCGGGACGAACCGAAACGCGCCGCCTCCAGCAGGGCTGTACCGCACCGCGGGCACCGTGGTGCCCGCTCCCAACGCGCGGAGATCGACCCGTCTGCGCGACCGCAGGCCCTAGTGTGTTCCATCCGCCCCGCACGCGCGGGGATGAACCGCACGTCAGTACCTTGGCGCACAGGTTAGGAGAGTCGGCCCCGCGCGCACGGGGATCGTCCCGAAGCCTGACGCAGGTGGCCCGCGCCCTCGGGGTCGGCCCCGCACGCACGGGGATGCACCCCGGGTCAGGACGATGAGTCAGCCGACCCGGCGTAGTTGCCCCGCACGAACGGGGATGCGCCTTCTCCAGGAGCACTCGTACTCGGGAGCCTCGACAACACCCCGCACGCACGGGGGTACACCCACATGATCCTGGACCACAAAGCGAAGGGTCTGGTCCGCCCCGCACGCACGGGGATCAACCGGCTATCAAGCCAACCAAGGCCTGCAGATCCGACGGCTCCCCGCACGCACGAGGATAAGAGCTGCCGGCACGAGACGAGGCCCGACACGACGTGATGAACTGCAGCGCGAGCAGTTGACCGAACGACGGCAGAAAGGCAGAATCGACACATGGAGAACTGGCTCTCCAACTGGAGCTCGAACCCGACGATCATCGTGGCCGTGATCGCCATCATCAGCCTGATCTGGCAGGGCAGGCGCTGGACGGGACGGATCGAGAACGGACTGAAGTCGCTCGGCGAACGCATGGGCGCCGAGGTCACCAAACTCGAAGCGCGAATCGACACCGGCCTGAAGACACTCCAGGAGGAGACGCGCCACGGCCTGAAGACACTCCGGGACGAGATGCGCCACGAGCACGCCGAAACGCGCCGGACGCTGGACACCCTCCTGCTGCGCGTGGGCGGCGGCACGCCATCAACGGCAGGCAGCAGCCCGCTGAAACTGACCGAGTTCGGGAAGAAGATCGAAGTCATGATCGAACCCGCCGAATGGGTCGCGGGCACCAGAGAACGGCTGCGGCCGGAAACCGACGGGCTCGAGCCGTTCGAGATCGACGCACTCTGCCAGCGGCACGTCGGAAGCAGCCTCGACACGGAATGGCAGCGCCGTGTGGCACGGACCGCCTACGAGCTCGGGACCGACAACCGGGCTGTGGAGGACGTCCTGCGAGTGCTGCTGCGAGACGCACTGCTCGCCAGCGCAAGCCCTCCTCCAACCCAACCCCCCAGGACCGGCTGAGCAGCCGCCTGTCGGCCGCGCACGGGGTACAGAACTTTAGTGACGTCGCTAGGCTTGACACACTCAGTTCCCCCGCAGGCACGGGGATCATCCGGTGTCCCGCACCGGCGCAACATCACGGACATGACTGCCCCGCGCCAGACGGGGATGGTCCCGCGCACCACTAAGACCGCGGCCACCTGTCGAGCGTTCCCCCGCCCGCACGGGGATTGCCATCCCGAGGCACTGGTGCGACTACTGCATGGGCAGGTTCCCGGCACGCGCGGGGTTCAAGCCTGATAAGCGAGGAGCCAAGGACGGGTTGCCGACGCTGTGCAATCCGCCCTCTTTTCAGGGACGCGCAGCGGTGACTCGCCCCATCACGGCAAACCACGTCGTCAGCTGCGACGAAGCGCCGCGACAGAGCGATGACGAAGCGCCCCGCGCTTGACTGCGGAACTACGGCAGCGACATGCGAAGCTCGCCGATCACCGAACGGCGCAGCAGGTCGCCGAAGATGTGCTGCCGGATCGTGGTGTTGAGCAGGTTGCCCACCCGCACGAGCGTCGTCCAGCGCCCGTCGTGCCACTTGATGCCCGCAGTCACGTTCACCAGCGTGTTGGCCGGCGAGTAGCCGTGGTAGTCCGATGTCAGCACGTCCGACCAGAACGCCGCGGTCGCGTGGTGGACGGTCAGATCGCCCAGGAAGCGCCGGCCGTTGAGCGACGCGCCGACGTTGACGCGATGCGCCGGCGGCAGGTTCAGCCGCGTCAGCGGATACGGGTCGTCCCCTTCCAGGACGGTCGGCCGGTCCTGCCACGAGTAGTTCCCCCACACCGACGCGGCGGCGCCCACGCGCTGCTCCACCCAGACCTCGAGCCCGCGCTGCGACAGGTCGCCGAGATTCTCGTAGGCGAGGCTCGTGCGCGGGAGGCTGCCGCCGAAGGCCGACAGGATCGGGAGCAGGCTCGGCGGCAGCAGCCAGCCGGGCGGCGGGTGACCCTGGGTGAACGGGTCCGTGTCCGGAGGCACCTCGAGCAGGCCGACTAGGTCGGCGAAGTCGCTGCGGTAGACGGCCGCACCCACCGCGGTGCGCGCCGGGCCGACGGTGCCGCTGTAGCTGAACTCGTAGGAGTCGACCGACTCCTGGATCAGGTCCGAGCGGCCGACGCCGCTGTAGTAGGGAACGCTCCCGCCGATGGCGCGCGTATGGAGCGGGAACGGCTGCGAGGTCGTCGCATCGAGCGCCGTCTCAAGCGCGCCGACAGCGGCCGCGCGGGCCGGGCCGGTGACGGTCTGGGGCACCAGGAACGAGAGCAGCGGCCGGAAGGCCGCCAGCGGGCTGAAGTCGATGGGGACCACCACCGGCTGGTCCAGGAAGGCCTCCACGGCCGAGGGGGCGCGGAACGCGCGGCTGTAGGAGCCGGTGACGACGTGGTCGGGGCCGAACTTGACGCCGAGCGCGACGCGCGGCGAGAAGAACGGCTTCTGGATGTTCCCGAACTTGTCTACCCGCGCGGCCGCAACGGCGCGGAAGTGCTCCGTGTCGAGCTCGTCCTGCACGAAGCCAGCCGCCTCGGTGCGATTCGGAGCGCCGGGAGCGATGTCGACGTCGAAAGACACGCGCCGCAGGTTGCCGCCGTAGGTGAGCCGGTGGCGGCCGACGGTGCGGCGGTGGACAACCTTGCCGTCGAGCGTGCGGCTGACGAACGATAGGCGCGTGTCGGGGAAGAGGAGGCTCGGGGCGACGCCGTCGAGCAGGTTGGCGAAGACCTGCACCGACAGAGCGTCGCGCTCGTAGTTCAGCTTGGCGTAGCCGCGGTAGCCCTGACGCAGGTCGAACGGTCCGAGCGCGGTGTGGGTGGCGCCCTGCGGCGTAGCGACGCCGCCGGAGTACGACAGGCGGCCCGAGCCGCCGTGGACGCGATGGTCGAGCCGGGCGTCGAGCTTCATCTGGCTCGCCGCCGGGTGGAACAGGTCGGGGAAGACGGCGCCGCCGACGCGGCGGCCGTCGACCCGCGGATCGTCCGCCTCGGCCACGCGGCCGGCCGGACGCGGATAGCCGTCGCTGCGATAGTGCCCGGCACTGATCCGATAGGCGACGTCGGCGCTCGGAGCGCGCGTGACGCTGGCGTTGGTACCGTAGATGGTGCCCGCGCCCAGATCCGCGGTCGAGCCGGCGTTGCGGTCGTGCACGCCGCCCCACAGCGTCACGTCGGTGCCGACCGAGCGGCGGGGATCGCGGGTGAGGATGTTGACCGCGCCGGTCATCGCGTTGGCGCCCCAGGTGGCCGAGGCGGGACCGCGCACCACCTCGATCTGCTCGACGTCGCTCTGGTTGAACGTCATCGTGTCCCAGAGCACGCCCCCGAAAAAGTCGACGTAGACGCTGCGGCCGTCGACGAGCACGAGTTGCGAGTTGGCCGCCGGCGTGGTCGCCCCTCGCGTCGTCACCGCGAGGTCGCGCGGGGAAAAGCGCACGACGTTGACCCCGGGAACCGCGCGCAGCATGTCGGCGACGTCGCCCGCGGCCGAGGTGGCGATCCGATCGGCGTTGATGACCGAGGTGCTCACCGGCGCCTCGACCATGCGCACCGGCGTACGCGTGGCGGTGACGACGATGACGTCGCCGAAGCCGGCCAGCTCGAGCGGCAGATCGACCACCGGCGGCGCACCCCAGGCCACCTCGACGTCGACCGGCTCGCCGACGAAGCCGGACAGCGCCACCGCGACGCGCCAAGTGCCGGGCCGAAGATCCGTCAGCGGGACGGTGCCGCGGAACCCTGTGACCGCCTCGCGCGCCTCGCCGGCGGGGCCGGCCGCGGTGACGACGGCGCCGGGCAGCGCGAGACCCTGCGGATCGAGCGGACGGGCGACGAACCCGGGCGAGACGTCCGGCTCGACGACCAGGCGAACCCTGCCCGGCTCCAGGACGGAGACGACGACGTCTACACCGCCGCCGCGGCCGAAATCGGCCCGCACACCGACGGTGTAGGACCCCGGGACGAGCGCGTCGAAACGGGCGCGCCCCGACGGACCGGTGCGGGCGACGGCGCGGTAGCCCGACACCGAGCGGACAGTCACCTCGGCGCCGGCGACCGAGGCGCCGTACGGATCAACGACCGAGGCCTCGAGCACGCCGGCCGGTTGCGCTGCAACGGGAGCGATCGAAGCGCACAGCGCGACGAGAACGGCAGCAACGGCGAGGAGACTTTTCATGGGAGCGACTCCGGAAAGGCGACACCGGGAAAGCCGGTACGGCCGCATCTAAGGCTAGCCAGCGCACGCCGCCGTGCCACGGACAGGCAAGTCTCGGGGACGGACTCAGACGAGGGCGGGAGACGGCGGCCGGCGCCGCGCCGTGACACGGAAGCCGAAACGATCGTCGGGGTGCGGCGTCGGCACCGGATCGATCCGCAGGCGATACCCGGGCGGGTCGAGGACCAGGTCGACCTCGCGCACGATGGTCGCCATGGTGGCCAGGATGGCGACCTCGGCGAAGCCGGCGCCGAGACAGACGTGCGGACCGACCCCGAAGGGCGCGAACGCGCCGGGGCGGCGATGCTCGCGGCGCTCGGGAAGGTAGCGGTCGATGTCGAAGCGCGCAGGCTCGGGGAAGCACTCCGACAGGTGATGGGACACCGTCGTCGCGACGATCACGCGCTCGCCGGCCGGAATCGTGTAGCCGCCGAAATCAAACGCGTTGGTGACCGTGCGGGTCAGCGCCGGGGCGATGGGGTAGAGGCGCAAGGTCTCGAGGGCCACGCGATGCGTGACGTCGAGGCGCCCGAGCGCCTCCGCGGTCACAGGAGCGTCGTCGAACAGCGCGTCGACCTCGGCGCGCATCCGCGGGAGAAGCTCCGGATGCGTCAGCAGAGCGTAGAGCATGAAGGCGGTGGTGCCGCCGACCGTGTCGAGGCCGGCCACTAACCCGGAAAATTCGTGGCGTGTTCCGATTCCGGTACAGACACAAGAGCCCCCGTGTGGTACAAGTGCAGTGTTAACAACCACTTGCGCCACCACGGAGGCCCTTGCGTGACGACCGACACTGTAACACAGACTGTTCTGTTCCCGGATCTGTTTGACAAGCCGCTGTTCGCCCGGTTCAACCAGGAGCAGGCCAGTTCCGACGGCGGGGCGATCCTGCTGAAGGCCGCCGAGCGCATCTACGGCCTGGTCAAGGCGTTCGCCGGGTGTCTGTTCGACAAGCGGGCGCCGGACAAGACCCGGCACTCGCTCGCGGACCTGATCGGCCAGCGCATCTTTGGCATCGCCTGCGGCCATCCCGACTGCAATGATGGCGACCGTCTCGCCGACGACCCCATCCACAAGCTGCTGCTCGACAGAGACCCGGTTTCGGGCGAGCGCCTGGCGTCGCAGCCGACGCTGTCGCGGTTCGAGAACGCAGTCAACGGCTGCGCGCTCTACCGCATGGCCGACGAGTTGGCCACGCGGGTCATCGCGCGGCATCGCCGCCGTCTGGACGGGCGGGCGCGGTGCATCACGATCGATCTGGACCCGACGGACGACCCGACGCACGGGGCGCAGCAGTACACGCTCTTCAACGGCTACTACGACAACTGGTGCTACCTGCCGCTGCTTGGCTTCCTGACCTTCGACCGCGAATCCGAGCAGTATCTGTGCGCGGCGCTGTTGCGGCACGGCAAGGCGGTCGCCTCCGAGGGGACGGTCGGGCTGTTGTCGCGGTTGCTGCCGCGGCTGCGCCGGGCGTTTCCGCGGGCGCGCATTCTCGTTCGGCTCGACGGGGGCTTTGCCAGCCCGGCGGTCTTCGCGTTCCTGGAGGCGCAGCCGCGGCTCGATTACGTGATCGCGATGGCGAAGAACGCGGTGTTGGAGCGGTACGCCGAGCCGGCCATGCTGGTGGCGCGGGCGCGGACGTGGCGCAGCGAACAGACCGAGCACGTCTACACCGAGACCAACGAGTACCAGGCCGGCACGTGGAACCACGCGCGGCGGGTGGTGATCAAGGCCGAAGTCGTCCGCCACCGAGACCGCGAGCCACGGGACAATCCGCGCTTCGTCGTGACCAACATGCGGCAGACGCCGCGTTTCCTCTACGAGAAGGTCTACTGCGCCCGCGGGGACGCCGAGAACCGGATCAAGGAACTGAAGGCCCTACAGATCGACCGCACGAGTTGCCAGACGTTTTCGGCGAATCAGTTGCGCGTCCTGCTGACGGCGGCGGCCTACGTGCTGATGCAGGAGTTGCGGCTGCGCGCCGCCGACACCGCGTGCGCCCGCGCGCAGGTGCCTTGGCTGCGCGACCGGCTGCTGAAGCTCGGCGTCCAGGTGGTGTGCTCGGTGCGTCGCATCGTCCTGCGCCTGCCGCGCGCGACACCAGACTTGGCGGCGTGGCGGCATATCGCGTTCGCGCTCGGGGCGCGCGCCGGATAGCCGCTCGGCGAGCGCCGCATCGCTGACTGACGGAGGCTGCCAACCGCCCGCAACGGGGGAAGTGTGCGCTGTCCTCCCCGGCGGCACCCGTCATCACGTCCATTCGGCGCTCAACCACCCTGCCACACGCGGTTGAGACGTTCCAGCGGCCGCCCACTGCTCATTGCCCGTTGTCCGTGACCGAGTCCGGTTCCGGTGCCGCCTCCCAGGGGCCAAGTCACGGTCGCCATGAATAGTCCGGGCTAAGGGGCCGAGAAGCGCCGGGACCAGATCGGTCTCCGGCAGGAACAGCGGGTCGGCGGCATGCAGCGCCAGCAGGTCGTCGACCAGGTCGCGCGCGGCGCCCGAGCGGCGCGCCGGATCGTGCGCGGCGCGCACGCGGGCGCACAGCTGCTCGACGCGCCGGCGTGCGCGGCCGAAGCGCGGCAGCCAAGTCAGGAGCGCCGGGCGCTGGCGCGTGACGCGCGCCGCCAGCAGAGTGCGAACGAAGACCATGAGGTCGTCGAGACACTCGGCGGGCGACACGCCGGCCGCAAGCGTGCCCAGCTGCTCGTTGACGATCCGCTGCAGCGCCGCCAGCGCGGGCACCGACCGGGCGAGCGGCCAGTCCGCGACCTGCCGGCGGGTGATGGCGACGACCTCGCCCGGGCGGGACTGGATCAGCGAACGCGAGTAGCCGGACTGATGCGCGCTGCGCATCCGGGTGTGCTCGGGACCGTCCATACTGACGAGAGAGCGGCCGGCGCCGAGCTCGGCGTCGAAGTCCGACCAAGCTTCCTGCGAGCGCAGGTGGCGGGCGCCCGAACGGGTAACGAACAGATTGGCTTGGGGACCGGCCAAGACCGTGAAGCGGCGGCCGAACGCGCGCAGGCGGAAGACGGGCCCGAGACTCTGGTACTGGCGCGTAAGGAAGGCGCCGACGTCGCCGGCGAGGGCGAAGGCGTGGCCGGCGAACGGAAGCCCCGGGGGCGATGGCGGTACAGAAGGCGGCGAGGACGGCACAACGGGAGCGTACCGAGCGGCCGGCGCGCCGGGCGAAGCTGGGCGGGGGATGGCGTATACGCGAAGAATCTCAAATCGAAAACGTCTAGACAGAAAGTTGCCGTGGGCAATCATCGATGGCAGCGCCGACTCCAGCAGCTGCCGTGGTTCCCCGTACGCACGGGGATCGGCGCGGAAGTGAAGATGCGATCACTGACAGAATACGGATCCCCCCGCGCGCACGGGGATGAACCAGAGGCCGCCTAGTGCTGACCGCACTCATGGCCATCAGCCCCGCTCGCACGGGGATGCACCCTGACCACCGGCCCGACGCGGACCATTTCACAGGGTTGCCCCGCGCGCACGGGGATGCACCTCAACCGACGGGCGGTGGAAAAGGGACCTGCAGCGAGTCCCCACGCGCACGGGGATCGCCCGTGGATAGCCCCCTGATCACCCCGGCGAACCGCGGCTACCCCGCACGCACGGGGATGAACCCGCGTGCTCGAACGCCGCCATCGTTGCGGTCGCATCTTCAGGCACCCGCCTGCCCCGCACGCGGGGCTAAACCCGTTTCGGCGTGGAGATCCTGGACAGTCGGCACCGGCTGCCCCGCGGGCACGGGGATGCAAGGGAGAGGCGACGCATCGTCGAGATGATCATCGACAGCGTTCACCCCCGTAGGCACGGGGCCGCCTCCAAGGGAGCTTCGAGCCAAGCGAGAGCGTGCGCTGCACAGGAGCGCCATGTGCGAGAATCCAAAGGGTCCGGGCGTGGAGACCAGCACGGAGGGGCCTCAACGGGGTAACAGACGATGACGCAGTCGATGCAAGCGGAAGTCGTAGTCCACAGCGACCCGAATATCTCCGGAGGAACACCGGTCTTTCGGGGCACGCGGGTGCCTGTCCAGTCGCTCTTCGACTACCTGGAAGGCGGCGAGAGCCTGGACGAGTTCGTCAAGCAATTCCCGTCAGTGTCGAAGGAACAGGCGCGCGCCGCGCTCAGTCTGGCGCGCGACTACATTGTTAGCCGTGCGCGTCCTGCTTGACGAGAACCTGCCGCATGCTCTGGCGGCGGAACTCGCTGGCCACGAGGTCAGCAGCGTCCAAGCCGAGGGTTGGGCAGGCACGGAGAACGGGGCGTTGCTGCACAAAGCCAAGGAGCATTTCGACGCGCTGCTGAGCATGGACCGGGGTCTGGCACACCAGCAGAACCCAAGCGGCCTCGGGCTGCGGATCCTGATCATCCGCGCGCCATCAAACCGCATGGTGGACCTACGGCCACTAGTCGACAGCATCCTGACGAGGCTCGCCGCAATGCGGCCCGGCCAGCTCGAGGTGGTACAGAGCCCGCGCGGGAAGAGCGACAAGCGAGGGTGAGCCCCGCCCGCCCCGCCCGCGCGGGGATCGTCGCGCGCCGTGCTAGGTGCGTGCTTTGTCAACCCCGGTTCCCCCGCCCGCACGGGGATCGACCAGCGCTTGATGATCCCTCCTTGAGCGCAACAGCGGTTCCCCCGCGAGCACGGGGATCGTCCCCTACCACGTCGAGCGGCGCGTGCAGCTTGCGAGGTTCCCCCGCGCGCACGGGGATCGTCCCACACAGCGGGCTCGCGACGAAGCCTCGGATCGGTGCCCCCCGCGCGCAGAGGGATCGGCCGATCTGGGCGCCCGACCCGTGGACGTATCTACCGGGTGCCCCGCACGGACGGGGTGCGGGCCGCCTGGTTCAGGACAGGCCTGACGGCGACGGCGGGTCCCCGAGCACACGGGGATCGACCTCCTTGACCACGCGCTGCTGGGCGGTGATCTGCCGTTTCCCGCACGGACGGGGTTTTACGGTACGATCGACCTGTTCCCCGCTCGCACGGGGGTGAACCATGGCCGAGACCGGCCAGGGCAGTCAATCGCCGTTCCCCGCCTGCGCGGGGATAATCGAATTCGGAGGCAAGGGAACGCCAACAGGCGGCCGATCCCCCGCACGCACGGGGATCGCCCTATTGTCAGACCCGGACGGCCCTGGGGAATGAGCCGTGCCCCGCCCGCACGGGGATCGACCGCAGTTGACGCCAAACAGCGCACGCCCTTGCGCGAGCTCCCCCGCACGCAGGGGGATCGACCCGGTTCCGGCTGACCATCGCCGATGCGCATCGCGGTTCCCCGCACCGACGGGGATCCACCCGATGCGATAGAAGGGCTGCGGGTCCGGATCGGGGTTGCCCCGGGCGCACGGGGATCCACCCTCGGCGACCGTCTGAAGCAGCGCGTCGCGCTAGGTTGCCCCGCGCGCACGGGGATCCACCCTCAGGCCAAACAGGAGATTGGACCGAATGGACGTTCCCCGCACGCGCGGGGATAACCCTTTCACGCACTCGATACTGCCTGACCGGCCGCAGGTTCCCCGCAGGCACGGGGATGAACCGTTTGCCGAGCAAGAGCTCGCGGCCCTGCCAGCGGGTCCCCCGCGCGCACGGGGATCAACCGGTCACACGCTCGACGCCGCCGCACGCACGGGGAACGACCTGAGCGACAAGCTGTCCGCATGCCGCGAATAGTCAGGCTTAGCCCCAATACTGTTGCTTTAACATCTGCACCCCTGTATTCTGCTCTGATAGCGGAAATGCGGAGGGGATGGATGTCCCGGACACAAGCGGTTCTGCCAGGTGGCCCGCGGCTGTCGGACTATCTCAGCATCGGGGTGCTTGCACAGGTGTACCCGATCGCGGCGGTACGCGAGGCGTTGGCGTCGTGCGGTCGGGCAAGCCTTCGGCAGCGCGCTCTGCCGGCGGAGGCGATGGTGTATTACGTGGTCGCGTTGGGGCTGTTCCGGTCCGTGTCAGCGCGGGAGGTGCTGCGCTGCCTGATGGAGGGGCTGCGGTGGGTGTCGTCGGACGCGACGCTACGCGTGTCGGGAAAGTCGTCGATTTCGCGCGCGCGGACGCGCTTGGGGTCTGCGCCGTTCGAGGCGTTGCGTGCGGCCCGGGTGGAGCCGGTGGCGGACCCGGCGACGCGCGGGTCGTGGTATCGCGGCCGGCGCCTGGTGGCGTTCGACGGGTCCACGCTGAACGTGCCCGACGAAGCGACGAACCGGGAGGCGTTCGGAGCGCCCGGCGCGTCACGTGGCCGAGCTGCTTTCCCCCAGGTTCGCCTGACGGCGCTGGTGGAGGTGGGGACGCGCGCGGCGTTCGCGTGGCGGGCGGGCGCGTATGCCGAATCGGAGGAGGCACAGGTCGAGGCGCTGCTGCCTTGGTTGTCCACGGGCATGCTGGTGCTTGCCGACCGGGGCTACTGCGGCTTCCCGCTCTGGCGGCGGGCGGCCAGCACCGGCGCAGACCTGCTCTGGCGCATGAAGGCGAACCTGCGCCTGCCGGTGCTGGAGCGCTTCGACGACGGTTCCTACCGGAGCGTGCTGCGGGGCAGCGGCCAGGACCGCCGGCGCAGTCGGGGTGAATGTCCCGTCCGGGTCGTCGAGTACAGGCTTGACGACCCGAGCGACACCGTCTACCGCTTGGCCACCACCCTGCTCGACCCGGCCGTTGCGCCAGCCGCCGAGGTTGCCGCTCTGTACCACGAACGCTGGGAGGTGGAGACCGCCTACGACGAGGTCAAGACCCACATCCTGGGCCCCGGCGCGATCCTGCGCAGCAAGACGCCGGATTTGGTGTTGCAGGAGGTCCACGGGCTGATGCTGGCGCATTACGCCGTGCGGCGTCTGATCCATGAGGCGGCGCGCAAGGTCGACGAGGACCCGGACCGCCTTTCGTTCGTCCACGCCGTACGGGTCGTGCGCCGCCGTGTCGAGAACCCCGGCGTTTCCCCCCTCGTCTCCGAATGAGCGGCTCCGCGAGCGCGTGCTGGACGAGATTCTCGAAGAGCGGGTGGTCTCGAGTCGCGGCCAGAAGAAACCCCGCGGCGTCAAGCGGAAGATGAGCGGCTATCCACTGCGAGGCCCTGGTCCGATATCCAACCGCAAGTGGGACTGGACACCGCGTATCGTGGCGTCAGATCTCTAAAGCAACAGTATTGAGGCTTAGCCCGGATCATGCACCACGGGGCCGATCCAGGTAGAGACACAAGAGCCTCCGTATGGTAAAGATGCAGTGTTCACAGGCATTTTGACCACCACGGAGGCCCCTGCGTGACGACCGACACTGTACCACAGACTGTTCTGTTCCCGGATCTGTTCGACAAGCCGCTGGTCGCCAAGTTCAACCAGGAGCAGGCAAGCTCCGACGGCGGGGCGGTCCTGCTCAAGGCGGCCGAGCGCGTGTACGGGTTGGTGAAGGCGTTCGCCCGGTGCCTGAGCGACAAGCGGGCGCCGGAGAAGATTCGGCACACGCTTGCGGACCTGATCGGCCAGCGCATCTTCGGCATCGCCTGCGGCCATCCCGACTGCAACGATGCCGAGCACCTCGCCGACGACCCCATCCACAAGCTGCTGCTCGGCCGCGACCCGGTGGCGGGCGAGTCACTGGCCTCGCAGCCGACGCTGTCGCGGTTCGAGAACGCGGCCGGCCGCGGCGCGCTCTACGACATGGGGTGCGAGTTGGCGGCGCGTGTTGTCGAGCGGCACCGCCGCCGGCTGGGGCGGGTGCGGCGCATCACGATCGATCTGGACCCGACCGACGACCCGACGCACGGCGCCCAGCAGTACAGCCTCTTCAATGGGTACTATGACAACTGGTGTTACTTGCCGCTGCTCGCGTTCCTGACGTTCGACCGCGAACCCGAGCAGTATCTGTGTTCGGCGGTGTTGCGGCACGGCAAGGCGGTCGCCTCCGAAGGGGGCGTGGCCCTGTTGGCGCGGCTGCTGCCGTTGCTGCGCTGCGCGTTTCCACGGGCGCGCTTTCTGGTTCGGCTCGACGGCGGCTTTGCGTCCCCGGCGCTGTTCGACTTCCTGGGTGCACAGCCGCGGCTCGACTACGTGGTGGCGATGGCGAGCAACGCCGTGTTGCTGCGGCACGCCGAGCCGGCGATGCTGGTGGCGCGGGCGCGTAGCGAGCGCAGCGAGCAGACCGAGCATCTCTACATGGACACCCGCTATGCGGCGGGCACGTGGAGCGCCGCGCGCCGGGTCATCATCAAGGCCGAAGTCGTCCGTCTCGGGGACCGCGAGCCGCGGGACAACCCGCGTTTCGTGGTGACGAACATGCGGCAGACGCCGCAGTTTCTCTACGAGAAGGTCTACTGCGCCCGTGGCGACGTCGAGAACCGGATCAAGGAACTCAAGGACCTGCAGCTCGACCGCACGAGCTGCTGCAGACTCCGGGCGAACCAGTTGCGCGTTTTTCTGACCGCCGCAGCCTACGTGCTCATGCAGGAACTGCGGTTGCACGCGGCGCGCACCGCGTGTGCCCGAACCCAGGTGATGTGGCTGCGCGATCGGCTACTCAAGCTCAGCGTCCACGTCGTCAGCTCCGTCCGCCGCCTCGTCCTGCATCTGCCGCGCTCGACGCCGAATCTCGACGCGTGGCGCAAGATCGCCCTTTCCCTCGGGGCGCGCGCCGGGTAACGCGCGTCCAACGCGCGTCTGGACCCGCGTGCACAGCCGCCATCACGGCGAAGCTGTCTTTGGCCAGCCCGCCATGACGGTCATCGTGCCTCGTATTGCTGCTCGACCACGCCATCACCGGTCGACGGCGTAATCCAGACGCTTGTGCGGCCCGATTCGCGAGCCGATCACACCCTGCCGGTGGTCGGTCAGGACCCCTCATGAATGATCCGCGTTAGAGCCGTCGCCGAATACATCGAGGGCATGGACGGGGCCGGGCTGCCCGCGGACATCGCGGCCGGCGAAGCCAAAGCCAGACGCGAGCTCGGCCGCGCGGACCCAAGCGGGATGCCACGCCAAGCTCCGCCGCCACCGCGCCCGGAGCAGCCGGGGCGTCAACAGCCTGAAGCCGGACGAGCGGCTGGAGTGAACCAGACCCTAAGTAAAGAAACCCTCGGAAGAACGACACCTGCGGCGGCCTCCTGCCAGCCAGTGGCACGCAACGAGGACTGACGGATGCACTCCCCGGGGAGAGGGGAGACGGCCCTACCGAAGGGAGGACCGCACGCCGGACGAGGCCCGGAGGCGCGATCAGAAAGTACGCAGGGGCGGGCGGGAGCGAACGCGTGGCGTACTAGAAGAAGGGGGTACGCCACGCGTGGCGTACCCAAGCGCCACGCCCAGCCGCGTGGCGGGTGAGGGGGAACGGCGGTACGCCACGCGTGGCGTACTGAACAGCCGGGGGGCGCCACGCCCCGCCACGTGGCGGTGCTGACCGCCACGCCCGAAACAGGCGTGGCGGGTAGAGGCAGCACGACGACCCGGGTACGCCACGCCGTAGAGGACCGTACGCCACGTGGCGTACGAGATGACGAGGGGTACGCCACGCGGGCACGCGTGGCGGTTGAACGAAAAAGCGTGGCGGCACGGCCGAGCAGCGCGCTCCGGAGAACAGACGCCACGGACTGCGAAAAGAGTGACGTGGCGGTAGCCACCGCCACGTCGCAATGGAAGGCGCCACGCCTTGAAGCGTGGCGGGGGGTGCGAGCAGTAGACCGGGTCGTCGAGACATGCGGAATGTACGCAGGGGCCTGACGGGGTCGGTCACGCCGGTGCCCTTGAACCGCCACGCGTGGCGGTGTTCGGCGTCAACTACTTTTGCCGGTCGACGACAATTATTCTTGCCGGCGCGCTAGCCCTGCCCTGTACCCGCATTCAGGGCTGGACAAATCAGCTTCCGCCGTGTAGCGTCACGGCATGGAGCACCAGAACCAGATACTACAGACCCTTCGTGGGCCTGAGTCGCAAGCTCGCCTCGAGCGGATTGTGGCGCAGGAGGCGCTGAACACCCGGGCGGCGGTGGGGCGGCGGGTGTGCGCGGAGTTCGGGTTTGTCGATGCGCGCGGGTCGGCCCAACTCGCGGGTTGTCTCAAGGCGCTCAACACGCTGCACAAGGCGGGGCGGATTGCGTTGCCGGCGTCGCGGCGTGGCGGGGGTGCGAGCTGCGATGGGAGAGTCCGTAGACTTCGCCACATAATCGCGAACACAACATAGAGCACCTTGGACTAAACCGCTCCGCGGTAGACGGCGGATCGACCCGCCGACACTGAGACGTCCGGCCAGATCGTCGAGCCCCCACAGCCCGTCGTGAGCTTCGCCATACGCTGGTCTGCGAGTGCCTGGAATCCCCCAGGCCCTCCACAGAGGAGCGTCTCATGGCTTCCCTTCGTCAACGCATGCTCGAAGACATGCAGGTGCGGCGGCTGTCGGAGTGCACCCAACGGACGTACGTCGAGACCGTCGCACGGTTCGCTCGTTACTTCGACCGTTCCCCGGCTCGTCTCGGTCCGGAGCAGATTCGCGCCTACCAGGTCTACCTGACCAACGAACGTCGTCTCGCCCCGAGCTCGCTGGTCGTCGCCGTGTCGGCGCTTCGCTTCCTCTATCGGGTCACGCTCCAGAAGCGGTGGGTCTTCGACGACATGATCCCCGCGCCGAAGAAGCCGCGGTCCCTACCGGTCGTGCTCAGCCCGGAAGAAGTGGTCCAGTTTCTCGACGGGGTGAAAGCCGCGAAGCATCACGCCATCCTGACCACGTGCTACGCCGCCGGTCTGCGCATCTCCGAGGCCGTTCACCTCACCGTGTCCGCCATCGACAGCGCACGCATGGTGCTGCGCATCGCGAAGGGCAAGGGACAGAAGGACCGCTACGTGATGCTCTCGCCGAAGCTGCTGGCGGTCCTGCGCACCTGGTGGAAAGTCGAACGGCCCCGCCACTGGCTCTTTCCCGGCGAGCGTCCCGAGACGCCGATCACGCGGGCAGCGGTCCAGCGTGCATGCCAGATCGCCGCCCGCCGCGCGCGCCTCGCCAAAGCGGTTTCGCCACATTCGCTCCGCCATGCGTTTGCCGTCCATCTGCTCGAGGCCGGCACCGACCTGCGCACCATCCAGCTCCTGCTCGGGCATCGGAGTCTGGCGACCACGGCGCAGTACCTGCGGATCGCGACCACCACGGTCTGCTCGACCGCGAGTCCGCTGGATCTGCTCCCACGGCCCGTCCCAGAACGCACCCAGGTCGTCGACTGAGCTACGGTCGTGCCGCGCGCCGCGCTTACCGTGGCGGAGGTGTTCCGCCGCTACGGCGATACCTTCCGGGCCGAAGTCGGAGCCGCCCTCTCGACGGCGCACAGCCGCGTGATGACGGCCATCGAGCAATGCCGCACCGCCGCCCTCGGCGGCCACGTCGAGCAGTGTGACCACTGCGGCCATCGGCGCGTCTGGTACAACTCCTGTCGCAACCGCCACTGTCCGACCTGTCAGTCGCTGGCCCGCGCAACGTGGCTCGAACGGCGCCGGGCGGACCTGCTGCCCACCGAGTACTTCCACGTCGTCTTCACCGTGCCCCCGGCGATCGCCGAGGTCGCCACCCAGAACAAGGCCGTCGTCTACGGTCTCCTCTTCCGGGCCGTCGCCGAGACGCTCCGCACCATAGCGGCCGACCCCCGCCACCTCGGCGCCGAGATCGGCTTCTTCGCCGTCCTGCACACCTGGGGCCAGACGCTCGTCCATCATCCCCATCTGCACTGCGTCATCCCGGGTGGGGGGCTCGCGAGAGACGGCAGTGGCTGGGTTGCCTGCCGACCCGGATTCTTCCTGCCGGTCCGGGTGCTCTCGCGCTACTTCCGTCGGGTTCTTCTCGCGGCGCTGGAGGACGCCTTCGAGTCCGAACAGCTGCGCTTCGCCGGGGCGCTACAGCCCCTCTCCGACCCCCGGTGCTTCGCCGAGCACCTTCGGCCGGCCCGCGAGACCGAATGGGTGGTCTATGCGAAGCGACCCTTCGCCGGCCCCGAACAGGTCCTCGACTACCTCGGCCGGTACACCCACCGGATCGCCATCAGCAACCAGCGCCTGTGCAGCCTCCACGACGACTCCGTGCGCTTCCGCTACACCGACTACCGCCGGGCTGGCGCGTCGCGCAAGAAGACCATGACGCTGACGGCGACCGAGTTCATCCGGCGCATGCTGCTCCACGTGCTCCCGCCCGGCTTCCACCGCATTCGGCACTACGGCTTCCTCGCCAATCGCAACCGCCAGCAGAAGCTCACCGAGTGCCGCCGCTTGCTATGCACGCCACCACCGGCAGCGGAGGCCGGCCCGGTCGCCACTGACTATCGGGATCGCTATGAGGCGTTGACCGGTCGCTCGTTGCGCCGGTGTCCCCGGTGCCACGACGGGAACATGCAGGCCGTTGACCTCGCCGGCGCCTGGGGGTGGTGTCCGGTCATCCTGGATTCGTCGTGACAAGCCCATCGACGCCCGCCAGGCACCCTTCGCAGTTCCCGGGAGGCCCCGGGCCGGTAGAGTTGCGTCTCCGACCCCTCCCGACGGCTGCGGAACGGCCTTCCCGGTCATCCTCGCCGACCGCCGTCGGCCGGCAACCTCCATGCAACGCCCCGTGGGACGCCCGGGCGCTCCGTCCGCCGACAATGCAACGCCCATAGCCGAGCGGCGGGGTAGCGGTTCAGTCCAATCCCATTTTTCGGTCACCGGCGCGGTGACACGCCTTGCCACTGCCGGACGTTTGCTGCCGCGCCGCCAACTGAAAAATGCTCTGCATTATGTTGTCGAACACATAAGGTGCCGTAAACGGCACGCTGGGTTGTGTGTCCAGCGAAGGCTGGCCTGTTCAGCGGGAGACAGTCCCGCCGGGGTAAGAATCAGGAGCCCCGTAGCTTAGATAGCAGGGAGGAGGGAAACCGAATTTCTGAAGCCTATCGACAAGGTCTCCCTTGGGGAGATTGCGAGTCATCGGGCCGTAAGGACACTGCGCGAAACTAGTTTGCCATCTGCTGGGTTGCTGGTCATACTGCAGGTATGAAGCGAGACATCGAGCTGGAAGCGACCCTGGTTGCGAAGTATGCCGTGGTCGCGCCCGTGTTGGACGAGCGCAGTCGCCGCCGGTGGGCGGCGGCCGAGTCGCTCGCCATCGGCTACGGCGGCGACGCGGTGGTTTCGTCGGCCACCGGTGTGGCTCGGGAGACGATTCGCAAGGGGCGCCGGGAGATTGCCCGCGACGAGGCGCCGACGGACCGCATCCGACGCCCTGGCGGCGGACGGCCCCGCATCCAGCAGGATCAACCCGGCATCCAGGCCGCGCTCCAAGCGCTGGTGGATCCGCTCACGCGCGGCGACCCGACCTCGCCGCTGCGCTGGACGTGCAAGAGTCGCGCGAAGCTGGCGGCGGCGCTGACCGAGCAGGGGTGGCGGGTGAGTTCGACCACTGTGGGCCGGCTGCTGCACCGCCTGGGCTACCGGCTGCAATCGCCGCGCAAACGGCAGGAAGGCGCCACGCATCCGGACCGTAACGCGCAGTTCGAGCACATCAACCAGACCGCGGACGAGCATCTGACCGCCGGCCAGCCGGTGATCTCGGTCGACACGAAGAAGAAGGAGCTGGTCGGGAACTTCAAGAACGGCGGGCGGGAATGGCAGCCGAAGGGCACGCCGCCGGCGGTGCTGGTGCATGATTTCCCGACCGACGCCGAGGGCAAGGCGATTCCGTACGGCGTCTACGACATGGCGCGCAACGAAGCCTGGGTGAGCGTGGGCTGGGACCACGACACACCGGCGTTCGCGGTGGCGTCGATTCGACACTGGTGGCATCAGATGGGTTGCGGCGCCTACCCCGAGGCCACGACCCTGTTCATCACGGCCGATGCGGGCGGGAGCAACGGGTATCGGTTGCGCGCCTGGAAGCATGAGCTTCAACAGTTGGCCGACGAGACCGGACTGACCATCGAGGTGAGTCATTTTCCACCCGGCACCAGCAAGTGGAACAAGATCGAGCACCGGCTCTTCTGTCACATCACGGCGAACTGGCGCGGCACCCCGCTGACGACGTACGAGACCATCGTCGACCGCATCGGGAACGTCCGGACAGCCACCGGGCTCCGGGTCCGGGCCGAACTCGACGCCGGGGAATATCCCACAGGCGTTACGGTGACCAAGGAACAGATGGACGCACTCGCGCTGGTCCCCGATGCGTTTCACGGGGAATGGAATTACAAACTGTTACCCCGATCAAGTTGAAGACTTTATATCGATCACTGTCCTAACGCGAGTGAACGCACAGGTGGCCTCGACAATGTATTCCGAAGGCCGAGCCCGCAACCCGGGGGCGAAGGCAGCATGGGCGGCCGAAAGCTGATTGACACGGCTGACCCACTTCGGCGGGGTGATAGCGGCAGCACGATGACAAGGACGGGCCGAGCAACTGGAGAAGCCCTCCTCGCCCCGGTGCGAAATCACCGGAGCAAGGTAGGCTCTATAACCGGCAACACCGGGAAGTGGGCCGAAGGCGAGAGGGTGGCGGATGGGCGAGTAGTAGCGTGGAGGCGGGGTAATTCCCGTGGAGCGAAGGCGCCCTGCTGCTGGCGGGTCTCCGACAACACGGAAGGCAAGGACGGGATGATAAAGACGTCCAGCGGTGCAAGACCTGAGAAGGAGACTGTATCTCAAGGGGAAGGCTGACCAGGCGACTGGGGCTCGGCCGGAAGAGATGGAGTAGGCAGGGCGACCTGCCGAAAGCGCTCCCGGCTCGAACGGTCACATAAACCTTGGGACGAAGTCAACAGGAAAGCCCAGTGCCTTATGTTGTGATCTCGGTTATGTGGCGAAGTTGTCTCAACCGCTTGGAAAGCCGCATGGCAGCGAGCAACTTCACAACATAAATGAATCTGGCATGGTGGTTTCCTTGTTCACGATGCGCGCGCATCGCTGGGACACGTCTCCCTCGAGACGACCAATCGCTACGCCGAGTGTGGACCTGAAATGAAGGCAAAGGCGTTGCAGATATGCGCCGTTTCCGGTTCGGATCCCCTGCCGGAACACACGCCCAACTGGCACGCGAACAGTGAATTGCCGGTTTCCCGCGGCCCTGTAGTCCTTCGCATTATGTGGCGAACTTCGCCGCCGTCTCCAGCTCCGATGGGAGATTTCGTCGAGTTCGCCACATAATCGAGATCGCAACATGAGGCACCTTATGTTGTCGAACACATAAGGTGCCGGAAAGCGGCACGCTGGGTTTGACGAGGCGGGAGCTGGAAACGTGCCCACGGGAGCCGGACTGCGGCCCGGAGCGAAAGCGACGGAGCATCCACCGGACCCTACCGGCGGCGCGCCAGTTCTCGACCCTACTGACGAGGCGGGAGCTGGAAACGTGCCCACGGGACTCGGACTGCGGCCCGGTGCGAAAGCGCCGGATGAGCCACCGACTCCCTACCGGTTACGCGCCTCCCCTCGACTCTACACATCCGTCGCGTCATCAATCTCCGCATCAAGGGCGCATCCATCTATTGGCTACCGGAGAGCGTCGACGCGATTCTTCTCCTGCGGTCTTTCTATAAGTCCGGCAGATGGAACTGTTTGCAGCGGATGGCCATGACGCCGGTGGGTGTGAACGCGTGACCGGGAAATCGGGAATGCGCCCAGAGCCACACCCCCGGACAAACGCCTCCGCGTCGCATGTCGTGAGACGACCGACTCCCGCGTGAATTCTCGGGACCCCACGCGCGCACCGGCTCCAGGGACAAGCCTGCGCACCGCGACAGCACCCTCGTTTCAAAGCGGAAGCGAAGTCACTGAGAAACCGGCCGCCGGGCGGTCGGATAGCACCACTAACGGGGGAATGACGACAACAACAACGACACAACGGGCAGGAGAACGGACAAACGAAGAAACGGTCAGGAGCCGCCTTCGGCAGCCGTCGGTGACGCGTCACACCGGCCTGACGACGACGAAGACCACGACAACGGAGGCTACAGCATTCGGTTCCTTCGACAAGCCCAGCAGATGCCGGGATTCTACGGACGCATGATCAAGCCGTGGACGCCGGAGAGCGATGAGCTCCCGGAGTTGGACAGCGAGTCGCATCACCGACATCTTGCAGCCCGACGCGCTGGTGCCTTCGGCCAATAGCGCGCACTCGTCAACCCTTCGCCTCGGCGCCCCCGACGGGCGTGCCGCAGGTCAACGTCAACAATCACGGGAGAAAGACAGATGCAGCCACTCTACCTGGTCGTTCGGGGAATGCGGCCCTGGAAGACCGGCCCGCCGACCGAGATCGCCTTCGTGGGCGCCAAGCCAATCGTCATCGTCGGCGAGGGCCGAGTTGACGAGGCGTCGATCCGACGCGTGATCGCGTACGCCGTGCACGGGGAAACGCCGTGCGGCGACCGCGGGCTCCGCACGCTGATGAACGAAGAATCCCCTCGCATGCGTGTCAATCTCGTCTTCTGGGCGCACCGCAGCGCCTGGGAGGTGATTCGTGGGATCACGCGCCTGCGGAACGGCGCGGTCGTCAGCAGTTGCATCCTGAACCGGGTCGGCGAGGACGCCAGGGTCCGGGGCGTACGGCGGGTCAACCGCCGCCTTGGCGAACTGCTGGAGCGTGACAACCCCAGTGCGGGTTACCCGCCGCGCGCGGCGATCCGTTGCCCGTCGCCGAGGCAGAGTCCGCACGATGGCGCGGCGCACGGCGAGGCCGCCACCACAGGCGACGAGATCGCATTGCTGTGGGAATGCCTGGCGGCTGTCGGCCGCGAGTCGGACGCTGTGCGGCGAGAGGCCGCCCGGGTCGCCGATGCCACCGCGGCGGCCGAGTTGGCCCGGGCACGCCATCAGCAGAGTCGGGCCGCACTGGTTGAGCTCGCCGAGGCGCTGCGCAACGCGATGGCGCGAAAGGCGGCCGCGTTCGAACGGCTATCGGAAGTCGGATCTCGATACGGGTGTGGTGGGGACGAGTAGACCTGGAGCCGGTCGCGGGCATGGGCCGCGAGTGCACGGCCGCAGACGGGGTGACGTCCGATTCGCGGAGCACGCCGGGGGCACGGACCCCGGATGCGCCGGCAAAGCCAACAACGGGGTCTTCTCAATCCAGGAGGACGCTCGATGGTTCCGGTTCCTGGTGCTGCTTGGCAGCGTGCTCATCAGCGCGCTTGTCCTCTACGGGGCGCTGGGCGACGACAGCGGCAAGCTGCACGACGAGCTCTCCCGGCTCCGCGCCGAGGCTCGGTGCCTCGCCGAGCCGGGCGACTGCGATACAGCCCGCGGCCCAGCGCCAAATGCACGACCTCGGTAGCGGTTCGTGTCCTCTTCTCGTGCCGCTACCGGGCCTGACGGACTACGAACTGCCGGCCCAATCCGGGCGCGCTATCCGTGACCTCTTCCAGCGAGGCGCCCGACAGTGCGAAGTCGCGACAGCGGCAGTCCGGTCGACCACACAGCGCGTTGAAGACCCGGCGGGCCTGCCGCTCGCTGATGACCTGGCCGACGCGCCAGTCGGAGCGGGTGCACGACTTGCCCGAATGCTTGGCACTCGTGAAGCTGACTCCCAGCCCCTGCGCGTCACGGGTCGAGTCCGTGTCGTCCGGCCATTGGATGACCTGCTCTCCGTCGCAACCCTCGTGCGGGCGGCGTGCAATCTGTGGACACGGAATCGCACCGGTTCGATCACGGAGCGGGGCTCGACACAGCAGCCGAAGTCGGGAGCGTCGCCAGAGTAGGAGTCGATCATGCCGGGCACGCGGCCGGCGCTCACACGGTCAGGGTCCTGGTAGGCGTCTCGCGGCGCCGGTCCCCCTCCGCGCCGACGATCTCCGCGGCGTCACGACGCGACACGCCGCCGCATACGATTGGTCTCGGCGCCCTCATCAAACCTCGCGCGGCGCGCGTCGACCCCGTCGAACTTGCCGACCGGCCGCAGCGTGACGCACTTCAGGCGTGCGACCCGCTTGCTTCGAGGCGAACGCTCCGGGAGCGCGGCCGAACGCCTCGGCCACCTGCCGGAGCAGAAATCAGCGGGGCGCGACCGGCATCGTGCGAGCCGATGCATGCGAGCAGTCTGCGCGCCGGTGCGGGCGGCGGGATGGACATAGGGTCGAATTCGACATCCTGGATGGGCCTTGGGACCACCCGGCAACGGATCGGGTCAGCGCCGGGATAAGCCGGAGCCGCACGTTCCCACGAGCTGCGCGCCGCCCACCCGGAATCGTCGCGGAGAAACAATGCTGTCGCACTGTCGTCTTTTCCATAGATGCCCTTCGAAGGACCACCGATTCACCTGACCCCCGCGCAACGCAATGAGCTCGAGGAGATCGCCGGCTCGCACGTCCTGGCCGCGCGCTTCGTGCAGCGCGCCCGGATCGTGCTGCTGCTGGCCGAAGGCGCTTCCGCACGAGCCGCGGGCGCCAAGCTCGACATCTCTCGCCCGACCCTCGCCAAGTGGCGCCGCCGGTTCCTCGACTCCGGCGTGGAGGGCTTGAAGAGCCGCCACCCGGGGCGTGCGCCGTGGAGGTTGACCGGACGCGTGCGCGCCCGTGTACTGGCCGCCACGCGCCGCCCGCCGCCGGATGGGAAGAGACGCTGGTCGTGCCGCCGCCTGGCCGCTCACCTCGGCGTGAGCAAGGACGTCGTGCAGCGTGTCTGGCGCGAGGAGGACCTGAGGGTCCATCGGCTGGCCCGCTACATGGCCTCGACGGACCCCGACTTCGAGAAGACGATCATCGACATTGTCGGCCTCTACCTCGACCCGCCGCGGACGGCGGCGGTGTTCCGAGTGGATGAGGAGACCGGTATCGACGGGCCCAACGCTGGGGAGCGACTATTGCCGCTGGCGCCGGCCCGCGCCGAGGACCGGACATCGGAGCAGAGGCTCCACGGTGCGCTGTCGCTGCACGCCGCGTTGAGTACCCGCAGCGGGAGGGTTCGCAGCAAGACTGCCGCTCGCCACCGGAGAGAGGACCTGGTCGGGTTTCTCGGTGAGGTGGTCGCCACCTGCGAGCCCAACCAGCAGATCCGCTTGATCCTCGACAAGCGGTTCGCGGAGAAGACGGATACGCTGGGCCCGTTTCTCGACCAGCACCCCGAAGTCCAGTTGCAGCTCACGCCGACGCACTCAGCGTGGCTGAAACAGGTTGAGCTGTGGCTCTCCAAGGTGCGGCCAGTCGTCCCACGGCCAGGCATCCGCACGTCCACCACCGGTCTGGCCCGGCAACTGCACCGCTACATCCAGGCCTGCCTCGGTCAGGAGCGGGCCTTTCGCTGGCAATACCGCAACCCGGCACGTTCCCTGGAGAATTCGAGACTCAGGTCCACGGCAGTGAGCCCCGACGATCGAGACGGGATGCGCAGGCCACTACCGATCCGGACCGATTGCCTCCCTGTCGTCGAGACGCGGTTCGGGCGCCTCTACCAAGCTGACTGCATGGAGGTGCTTCCCGGGATCGAGACCGAGTCGGTCGACGTCGTCTTCACCGATCCGCCTTTCAACCTGGGCAAGGACTACGGCGAGCTGGTGAGCGACAAGCAGTCGACTCGGGAGTACCTGCAGTGGTGCCGACGGTGGCTGCGCGAGTGCGTTCGCACCCTGAGCGCTGGCGGATCGTTCTTCGCGTACCACCTGCCGAAGTGGAACATCCGCATCGCGGGCTTACTCCAGGAATTGGGCCTGACTTTCCGGCACTGGATCGCCGTCGAGCAGGCCGGGCGCCTGCCGATCCCGGGGCAGCTGTACCCGGCCCACTACGCGTTGCTCTATTTCAGCAAGGGGCAACCGAAGACGTTCCGTCGGCTCCGCACCCCGATCGAGCAGTGCCGGCACTGCGGCGGAGAGATCAAGGACTACGGCGGCCACCGAGCGGCGATGAACGCCGATGGCGTCACTCTGAAGGACATCTGGACCGACATCCCGCCGGTCCGCCACCCGACGTTCAAGCCGCCATCCCGGCACGCCAACTCGGTGAGCACCAAGCTGCTCGAGCGGGTCGTGGAAATGAGCAGCGAGCCGGGCGACATCGTGCTGGACCCCTTCGGCGGAAGCGGCACTACGTATGCCGTGTGCGAGCAGCGCGAGCGGGGGTGGATCGGCATCGAGATCGAGGATGTCGACCCGATCATCGAACGCCTAAGCGGTGGTGTGGAGCATCACTCGAATACGGACTTGGTGGACACACGCCCAGGATGAGTCGCTCGTCGTCGGAATGGCGAGCACCGGGCCGGAGAGGGGGATCGACGCCGCCGGGCGTCGGCGTTCAGCGTGCCGATGCTTGGGTTGAACATCGCCGCCGCCGCACACCGCGCCGGAGGGTGCCGACCGTGCGATCACGGCGCAGAACAAGGAGTTCGGCAACCACTCTGGCGGCGCGGGGCGAGTCGTGTCGCCGAGCCGAACCAGGAGAGGCCGGACGCACGGGGATCTTCAGTCTGCTGCCTCACGTCAGGATGGACGTCAATGGTCAGGGCAACGGTCCCGACGCGTCCCCGAGGCCGCGCCGGCGCAGCCGGGGGCCGGTTTCCGGCCGGCAGCAGCATCAGCCACCAACGCAAGATTGGGCTTCTTCGCCATTGAGCAGCTCCGGTTGTTCCGAAGACTCGGGAAGGACCAGGCGGCCGCAGCTCGGCCGCGGCACGGCCCGTGGGCTGATGCTCGGCCACTGTCAGCCCAGGGCGACGGCATCGCCCCAGGCGGCGCGATGCCCGGTCGTGTGCGGGCACACCCGCACGCTGAGGCGCTGCAGTCCCCGCGAGCCTGATCGGTCCGCTGGCCACGAGGCGGAACGGCGAGCAGGACCGCGACGGTCGCCGGACCGCCGAGCAACTGCCGCAGCTTGACCGT
The DNA here is from genome assembly GCA_965222905.1 of Vicinamibacterales bacterium. GTDB lineage: Bacteria > Acidobacteriota > Vicinamibacteria > Vicinamibacterales > UBA8438 > WTFV01. The sequence continues at coordinate 5,090,490 of OZ244976.1, forward strand.
CGCCGAACGGTCTCGCGGTCGACCATCTGCCGCCGGCACGGGATGACCACCCAAGCCGCCCGGGCGGCGTCGCGAGGGCCGCGGTCTTCCGTGCGCGGCGGGGTGTGGAGAACGACAGTGGCGACGCCCTCGTTGCGGCCGCGGAGAGCGTGGCTTCAGGCGGGCGGGCGCGATGTCGAGCACGACAGGGGCGGCGTCCTCCCGGCGGTCGCCCCAGCGGCACGCCGAGGGCTGCGGGGGCGTTGGGCGCGGCGCGCGGCCGCACGTTCGCGACGTTCAGATCGGTGACGTGGTAGACCTTGCAGGTGCCGCGCAGCTCCTGCACGTCGGGGGCCTGGTGGTCGTCCTTCTCGAACACCTTGTCGCCGGCCTGCACGTCGATCAGCCCGGCCTTCTCGCCGCCCGGGCCGTAGCCCTGGCCGTACGAAGGAGACACCATGTGCGACGCCAGTAAGAACACCACCACCGCTACCGATACCGCCGTCCTCGCCGATTTCCGGCGTTGGTTCGAACACGAGGTCCATCGTGCCGGCCCGAACCGGTACTGGGTCGTGATGCCCGCCGAGCACGGCGAGTACCGCGTGTATGCGGCCGACGACGTCGAGCCAGCCGCCCCTATTCGCCACGGCAATTCGCCCAAGCGGGCCGACTGAACGACGCAGCAGCGTCGGTAGCCCGACCGACCCGTCCGGCATCGGAACGCTCATGCCCGCTCGTCGCCCTTGCCGTGGCGCACCCGGGCGCGACCCAGCCCTTTCCCTTCCGCAGCGGAATGGCGGCAGACCGTGGTTTCACGGCCGCGCCGCCGCCGCGCGGCAGTCCCGGCGTATCGGGGGCGAGGCCGTCGTTCGGCCACGCAGCGGCCATCCGCCGGCCGGCTCCGTGGCCGGCGTCAATGCCGAGCGCGTTCGCTCCTGCGTGACGAAGACGATCCTCCGGCACGTTAGTGCTCCATAGCCGGCATCGACTGCAGTCGTGCGCCCCGGCGGCAGGAGAACGACCGCGGGTCACTACGCTCCTTTTGGACGCGAAGGTTGGACGCGCCGAAGGAGCGAGACATGTTTCCCGGACCACAAGACCGGAAGGCTCGATCTGGAGAGAGTCGCCCGCGAGTAGAGCCCTTGCTGTATCGGCCAGCCGAAGCGGCCGAGTTTCTTCGGGTCAGCCCCAGCAAGTTGCACGAGCTCTTGAACAGCGGCGAGATCCCCTGGATGCGGTTGGGAGGGGTTCGCCGCGTGCCCGTGGAGGCAATTCGGCAACTCGCTGGAGAGAGTCACCCGCGAGTGCCGCAAATGGAGCCTTTGTTCTATCGGCCAGTCGAAGCGGCCGAGGCTCTTCGGGTCAGCCGCAGCAAGTTGTACGAGCTGATGAACACGAGCGAGATCCCCTGGGTGCGGGTGGGAAGGGTCCGCCGCGTGCCCGTGGAGACACTTCGGCAACTCATACGGACGAGGGTCGTTGATCGAACGAGACGCGGCACGCCGTAGGGGCAGCGGGCCCGACCGGTGACCGGAGTCCGAACGCAGGCAGCAGGCTTCGACGATGTGTGCTCGCCGCCGCGTGCACGACCGACCAGCCCACAGCGCAGTGGTGCGGGCGCGCGCACGCGGCGCGGCACGGGGCACGTTGCCGCGATGGTCGGCAGGAACTCGGGATGCCGTCCGCAACGAGGTCGGCAAGGAACTTCGGAGAAGTACCTGGTGGCGTACCGGGTGGTCGTTTCACGACGTGCTGGATCGAGAGGCATCGAGCGCATTACGCCGAATCGACCACAGGAGGATATCGGACGATGGCAACGCGTCGCGGACGGGGTGACGGCAGCATAACGAGGCGAGCGGACGGACGATGGATGGCCCGCGTCGATCTCGGCTGGCAGGACGGCAAGCGCCGTCGCAAGACGCTCTACGGTCAAACAAAGCGAGAGGTCCAGGACAAGCTGCGCGAGATGTTGCACCGGACGGACCAGGGGCTGCCGCTCGTACCCGAGCAGGAAACCGTAGGCGCGTTCCTTCACCGGTGGCTAGAGTTCAAGAAAGCTGATCTCCGGCCAAGGTCCTACGAGAGCTACGAAAATCTCGTGCGCATTCATCTGCTGCCAGGCCTCGAGCGCGTGCGGCTTGCGAGGCTCACGCCGCTCGACGTGAGCGCGTGGTTCCGCCGCCATCATGCGCAGGGTGCTGGCGCCCGCACGATTCAGTACGCCCGTTCCGTGTTGCGGGCGGCGCTCAATCAAGCGCTCCGGTGGGAACTGGTGGCCCGCAACGCCGCAGCGCTCAGCGACGCGCCACGGCATGAGCCGCGAGAGATCCAACCGCTGTCTCCCGAGGAGGCCAAGACCCTCCTGGCGTCGGTCGCCGGTCATCGCCTCGAAGCACTCATCACCGTCGCGGTCGGACTCGGGCTGCGGCGCGGGGAAGCCCTCGGCCTTCGATGGTGTGACGTTGACCTGAAGACTGGGAAGTTGTCGGTGCGCCACACGCTGGAGCGGTCCGGTGGCGACGCTACCGCACGGAAGACCCTGCTGGCAGAACGCACGAAGTTGCGAGCCCGGTTGAGCGGTACGGCTGACGAGGCGATCCGGCAACGAATCGCCACGGAACTCGACGACGTGAAGCGCCGGCTTGAGACGGTCGGGACGAGCCTCCGGCTCGCTAAGCCAAAGACAGCACGCAGCCGCCGAACGGTCACACTACCTGGTGTTGTTGCTGCGTCCTTCCGCGCACACCGGAAGCGGCAACTGGAGGAACGTCTGACGGCTGGGGAGCGGTGGAACGACTCGGGTTTGGTGTTCACGACGCCGATTGGAACTCCGATCGGCACGCACAGCCTGCACCGCACGTTCAAGGCGATGCTCACGGAGGCCGGCCTTCCCGACATCCGCTATCACGATCTTCGTCACACGGCGGCGACCCTCCTGCTGGCACAGGGGGTTGACCCGCGGACGATCATGGAGACCCTCGGCCACTCGCAGATCAGCCTGACGCTCAACACTTACACGCACGTCGTGCCGAAGTTGCAGCGCCAGGCTGCGGCGAAGATGGACGAGATTCTGGGCCGCAAGGGCTGAAGGCCGCCCCGTTCCCGGTTTCGTCGCCGGCTCGAAGTGCGGGAATGAATCGGTCAGTAATGATTGGAGCACGCGTGGACAAGGCGGTTGCCGGCCGGCCGCGGCGGGTACCATGCGCCTCGACGGGAGGCCTGCAGCGGGCCAAACCCCGCGCCCGCCCCGGCGGGCGCCACCCATCTGGAAGCACCGTTTGCCGCGTGAGCAAGCAAGATCGAGCAACGTCCCGCCCGGCGGGAATGACGGGCCGGCCGCGAGACGAACGCGGATCGACGCAGCGCCAACGCCCACCGCGACCGTGGGGATCCACCGCACACGGGAGAAGAGAAGCTACGCACTTCACCCGCAGGAGCGGGAATCAACCGTGGGACGAGGCAAAGGGAACGGTACGTGACGTACCTCCTTGATGACACGAGCCGGATCACTCATTCGCGGTGACGCCTTCGGCTCGTATCCACGAAGTCTCACAGGCAGGACTCTCAAGGTGTGGCCTGGCCACCGCAACGCGGTTGCGGCCTCTTGTGCCCGCTGGTAAAGGCGCTCGACAGCATCCTCAAACAATGGTGGCGCGTCCTTGCACAGCGCCTCTCCTGGATACCCGGAATCTAGATCCAATGCCGCTGCTGCTTCCTCCGTCTTCCAAGAACTAAGCCCGCGATCAGCTAGCAACGCAATCGTGTAGTCGCGGGCTTCCTCTAGGCTACCAGCACGGAATTCACCTCGGCCAAACTGTATAAGCTCAAAGATAGGAGCTTTGTGGTGCTCTTGGCGAAGCCTATTGCGATCATCCAGCATCTGATCAAACGGTTCGCCCAGCCATATCTTGTCTTCGGTTCCATGCCGGATGTAGACCATAGGCTTGCCCGTGAAACCATAGCGGGCAAGAAGTTCGTTGCGGCTGGCAACTGGGTCTTGAACCTTCGACCTATAGGCTGCCATCGACCGGTTCACGCATGCGATATGGCGGTTCATAACAGCGATCACGTCAATGTCCCCACTGGGGAATAGTGCGAGCCCTTCAGCCAGAGGTCGTCAAGAGTCGACGTGGTGTTGAAGAGTCGAGTAGTTCTGTGTGCGCAAGAATCCCTCAGAGTCCACGCGATTGTACAAGCAGGCGAGCATGGGCAGTCATCATGATTCTGGTCGATACGCGGTCGGAGTCCGTGAGTGGCTATCAGAACGGCTCCCATTCGGCTCGTCGACTCGCAATCGGTCTGGATCCGGACGAATTCCCGTTGCGCTGCCGGATCCATCCTGGCGGCGAACCTAAGCAACCCCTCTAGCCAGGCGATAACCGCTGTCCTCACTTCGGCGAACCAACTCTCTGTCTCGAGCTGTTGGAACAGCTCGTCTCGATCTCCGCGCGCTGCTTCAAACTCTGGCCGGGTAATCTCAATCGTCTTGTCCCCATTCACCAACTTGTAATGCTCCATGCATGCCTCCGCTTCTGGTCATGATGATTTGCGCGCTGCGTCGAGACCGTCACGTACCCCAAGCAATCGGGACCGATTCTACATCGAGGCGAAATCGTGGTGGTCCTGGGAACTCGATTCGTTTCCAGAGTGGGCGTAGGGGCTCCCGGCGGTCACAGTCGGCGCAGCTTGACGACCCGAGCGGAGCCGGCCCTCGCGTGGCGGCGATGGATATGGCGCGCTCGATCCGCGGCCGCATCGCAGGCGGGTTCGGCTGGCGCAACGCCATAGGTCGACATGCATGGGAAGGCTCTGGGAGGGTCGCTCGCGCCGCTGGACCCGTCCGCGGAGGGCTAGAATGATCCGGTGCAATCGAATCACGAATATTGTGCACGGAAATGTACACGGCCCAGGGCGGTAGCTCTCTAAACGACTGAAAATAAATGGATTGGTCTTCTGCCCCAGGTTTCATCACGAACGTCACGTCCGTCGCGTTGCGCAGAAGGACACGCGGCGGGTGACAGGGCGATCGCCGACTTGGTCGCCTTCGCCTTCTCGGATGCCGCGGGTTTCCCCGGCAGTACGTCGGTCAGGTGCGTGCTCAGGTTACGGGTACCAGCCCTTTCAAGGTGCTAATTGATACTCATACAAGGACTTAGTCATTAGCCAGGCTTCTGCGGCTGCCAGAGAAGGGCACGGTCGGCTTGCTCGCTTGGCGTTTGGAGGGGCCTCCGCGTCGGGCGTGATGCGCCGTTCCAATCCCAGAAACCGCTGGACATTTGCACCTCCGATCGCCAGACTCGTCTGGGAGAGCGCCTCTCTCGATGGGCGCGATTGGAGGTGCCATGGTACTGGATGCGTTTTTCCGCCGAGCCAGCGAGACGTTTCCGATCCCGGTGATGCTGCGAGCGCTGCTCGAACGCGTCTTCGAACCCGCCCGCCTCAACGACTGGTTCGAGGCCGTCACCGAGAAGCAGTATACGCGGGAGCTGCTGTTCTCGTCGGCGTTCGAGCTGATGAGTGTGGTGGTCTTCAAAGCCTTTGGGAGTGTCCATGCCGCGTATCAGGCGAAGCGGACGGCGGGGGAGATCACGGTCTCCGTCACGTCGGTGTACAACAAGCTCAACGGCGTGGAGGCCCAGACCTCCCGGGCGTTGGTGCGCGACACCGCGGGGCACCTCCGCCACCTCGTCGAGGACGTGCAGGGGGGCTGTCGCCCGTGGCTGCCGGGCTATCGGGTGAAAGTCCTGGATGGGAACTGCATTGCAGCGACGGAGCATCGCCTGCAGGTGTTGCGCACCACCGCCGCGGGACCGCTGCCAGGCAAGGCGCTGGTGGTCTATGACCCGGCGGTGGAGATGGCGATCGATGTCTTCCCGTGCGAAGACGGGCACGCACAAGAACGGGCCCTGTTGGGCGAGGTGGTGCCGACGGTCCAAGCGGGCGATCTCTGGATCATGGATCGCAATTTCTGCGTCCGTGCGTTCCTGGCCGGCATCGAGACCCGCGCCGGCACATTCCTGTGCCGCTACCACAAAGGCCTGCCGGTGACCGCGCTGGCGCCGGCGCGGTTCGTGGGGTCGATCGAGACCGGGGAAGTGTATGAACAGCAGGTCGAAGTCCTCATGGCGCCGCGCCCGGGCGAGGACGCGGACGACGTCCGCATCTATCGCCTGGTCCGGGTCGAACTCACCCGTGCGACCCGCGGCGGCGACAAGACCTTGCTCCTGCTGACCGACCTGTCGAAGTCGGCCGCCACGGGGAAGCAAGTCGCGGAGCTGTATCGGCGGCGGTGGACGATTGAGACGATGTTCCAGCAGCTGGAAGCGCACCTGCACTCGGAAGTGAACACGCTCGGGTATCCCGCGGCCGCCCTGTTCGCGTTCTGCGTCGCGCTCGTGGCCTATAACGTGCTGGCGGTGGTGAAGGGGGCCCTTCGCGGCCTGCACGGCGAGCAGACGATCCACGACACGGTCTCCGGCTACTACATCGCGGGCGAGATCGGCCGGACCTATGAAGCGCTGCTGGGGTTCGTCCCGGCCGACCAGTGGACGCAGGTGCAGGCCCTCTCGCATGAAGCCTTCCTCACGCTTCTTATGGGGCTTGCCCGGGCGGTGGATCTGGCGAAGTACCGCAAGCATCCCCGCGGGCCCAAGAAGCCGAAGCCCAAGCGCACCATGCATGCCGGCCAGCCCCACGTTTCCACCGCCAAGCTCTTGGGGAAGAAACGATGACACTCCCACGCGACTCGGAGGGGCCCAGGAGCTACCGGCACGTCTCGTCCTCAACCGTGGCGGCGATTACCTATGAGCGCTCGACGCGCACGCTCGGGATCCGCTTTCAGCGCGGCGCTGAGTACCGGTATTTCTCCGTTCCTGAGACGGTCTACCTCGAGTTGCGCTCTGCGGATTCCAAAGGGCGATACTTCAACGCTCGGATACGAGATGCTGGGTATACGTGTCAGCGGGTACACTAGATTCCTTGAGCGGCCGGGATCTTTACAGTTGAGTCAAGTTCAGGTTTTGATCGTGGTTTCTTCGCTACCATAGCGCCCCCAATGGCCAAAGGGCCACGCGGCGAGGCGCACGCTCAACCTACATGCTTGTTGGTCTGAGGCGGAGCCTCGCTAGTGACGTGCACCTTGAAAGGGCTGGTTACGGGTACTTATAACCTGCCCGATCGCATCGCCCTCGGGAGCGCTTGAGGCTCGGCCGCCCGGGCGGCCGCACGCCGGCGGCGAGGCGACTTCAGGCCCGTTCGGGCCGGACCGACCAGCAGCGGTCGCACTCCGGCCGCACCCTGCCTACGTCATCCCCGTCGCGCAGAGTGCCGCGACCCCCGCACCGGATGCAGACCTTCGCGCTGTGAGCCCGGAAGAAGCGGACGAGGCCGGGCAGGAACGGATCACAGGCGCGGACGTGGATCACCAGCCGGCCGTAACGCTCCTTGACCTGCGTGACCCGCAACGGGGCGGCCTGGCCCTCGCACTGCAGCGGCAGCAGTAACGTGAAGGCGGCGCGCAGCAGCGCGTTCCAGCCGGCGTGCTCAATGGTCCAGATCGGAAACCCGTGCTCCTTGCCGACGAGCGTGCGCGAGCAGCCGACATGCTCGGCCGGCCGGTAGCGCGCGTCCATCAGGGCCGCCAGATCCTCGTCGCCGACGATGTCCTCGACGACCGGCAGCCAGCGTGCGCACGCCGCCGATCAACAACGCACGGCGGACCGCGACGCGCTCGCGTTCGACGTCGCGGTCGCGGCGCCAGCGCGGGCGCGGGAGGAGTGCGTCGGTCGGGGCGCGGCAGGCCGCGCAGCGCGTCGTCGGAAATGGGTGACCGGCGTGTTCGTCAGGTCGCCGGAGCAGATCGGGCGGTCGCTCTCGGCTGTCCAGGCAGCGGGCATGCGACCCGTGCAACTCGACGACGGGTCCTCGGACGTGTCCGGGTCGGTCGCAGTCGGCACGATGCACCTGGCCAAGGGGCTGGAGTTCCGGGCGGTCGTGGTGGCCGCCTGCGACGACGAGGTAATTCCATTGCAGACCCGGATCGAACGCGTCGGGGATGACGCGGATTTCAAGGAGGTCTACGGCACCGAGCGGCACCTGCTCTACGTCGCTTGCACCCGCGCACGCGACCGGCGACTGGTGACCGGCGTCGACCCGGGCTCGGAGTTCCTCGACGACCTTCGAGCGGGGGAGTGAGCGTCCGGTGGGTGTCAGGAATCAGCGAGTTAGGGTGTCAGTTAGGGTGTCAAATCGGTTTTGCAGCGAGGCGAAAGTGCGATTCTCGCCTGTAAGTTGTTGATTCTATTGGTGGGCCGCGCTGGGATCGAACCAGCGACACCCTGATTAAAAGTCAGGTGCTCTACCACTGAGCTAGCGGCCCAAATTGCTGATTAATAAGGACTTACGAATGTCTCCGAAAGTACTGCCAGCCGGCACTGGCAGCCGAAACCGGCTCGTCAGCTTGCCGCCGGTGGACCGTTCGACACGTGCTGCCGAATTCCACGCCGTTTGCCTCCCGCCGGTTTCCAGCGACTGCGGTGAGTTCACCGCCGTCGCTTCCAGCCGAGCGTCCCAAGAGCAATGCCAAGCCGAATTCACGTTGCGATCAGCGTACCACGTCCTGGGCGTGCCGGTGCAGTCGGGGCGAGGCGTTTGGGGTGACAAATCATGCCGGGACATCCGCACGTTGCGCGGAGTTCGCCAACCGCTCTGCGGGTGATCCAGTTAAATCATGTTTACAAGTCCGCACATGCAGCGGAAAATACGTCATGGTTCACGACCGGCGATCCGCGCTGTCAAGCTATGTCAGTCGATTGCTCTCCGCGGGCCGTACGGTGTTCACCGCCGAGGAAGCCGAGCAGGCGCTCGGCGTCGGACGGGGTGCGTTCCTGGATGCCGCCGAGCGCCTGCAGCGCCGCGAGGCCCTGCTGAATCCGCGGCGAGGATTCTATATCGTCGTCCCACCGCAATATGCGTCCTGGGGGGGACCGCCACCGTCTTGGTACATCGACCCGCTCATGCGCCATGAGGGCCAAGCCTATTACGTTGGGCTGCTGAAAGCCGCGGAGCTTCATGGTGCGACGCATCAGGGTGTCATGGAGTTCCAGGTCATCTCGGCCAAGCGCCTGCCGAAGATCCGCGCCGGTCGCAACCTGATCGCCTTCTACTTCCGCAAGAACGTGGAGGCGGTAACGGCAGGGACCGAGGGTCGCAAGACCGATACCGGTACGATGAAGATCTCCTCGGCCGCGCTGACGGCTCTCGATCTCCTGCGGTATCCGCAGGCGTCAGGCGGCATCGACAATGTCGCGACGGTCCTTTCGGACCTCGGGAAGAAGATCGATCCCGAGCAACTCGCCACGCTTTCGGCGTTGGTGGAGCGGCCGGTCGTGCAGCGTCTAGGGCACCTGCTGGAGCATCTCGGTCACTACGCCCTGGCGGGATCCATGCTGGAGTCGTTGCAAGCGCGAGGATCGCTGCCCTGGACCGAGCTCGACCAGCAGGAGGTACGGGATCCGGACTTCGAGCCTGAACCGCTGCAGCGCGATCCGCGATGGCGCGTCATTGTCCGGCGCGTGCCGGAGCCCGACGAATGATCCCCGCGCAGAACATCGTCGCCTGGGGCAATGTCGTTCCCTGGACCGACGCGCGACAGGTCGAGCAGGACCTCATCATCAGCCGTGCTCTGGTCGAGATCTTCTCGGACCCAATGCTGCGCGAAGCGCTACGGTGTCGTGGCGGAACGGCATTCAACAAGCTGCACTTCCCGGCGCCGCTACGTTATTCAGAGGACATCGATCTTGTCCGTACTTCACACGGTCCGATCGGTCCAGTCCTCGATCAGTTGCGTGTCGTTCTGGAACCGTGGCTGGGGCGGGCGCAGCTAGTGCAGAGCCCTGTCGCGCCGAAGTTCCGTTTTCGAGTCGAGGCCGAGGATGGCAGCGGCGTGCCAATCCGGCTGAAGATCGAGATCAACACTCGCGAGATCGAAGCCTTCGATGCGGCGACGGCGTTGCCGCTCGAGGTCGCGAATCCGTGGTTCTCCGGTAGGGCGGCCATTTCGACATTCTCGCGGGAGGAAATGCTGGCGACCAAGCTGCGCGCGTTGTTGCAACGGAACAAGGGACGCGATCTCTACGACCTTGCGCACGCGCTCGAGGTCTTCGAGGGCCTCGATACCGACCGTATTGTCGAGATGTTCGGGCAGTACGTTGCCCTTTCCGGCCAGGCTGTCTCGCGGGCGCAGGCCCAAGACCGCATGTTCGCGAAGTTGGCCAATCGGCGTTTCTTGCTCGATATGCGCCCACTGCTACCGGCCGCGCAGGTCGAGGCTCTGACGGCGGAGTCGACGGCGGAGTCGTTTCGCCGAGTGTTCGTGATCCTGATCGATCGGTTGCCCGGCGAGCCCTGGGGGAGGACGCCGGCCATGAAGCAGAGGTTCGGCATTTCATGGTGAGAGAAAGCCGATGGTCAGTAGCGGCCCGACGGGGGAGCCGCGGCCGAGAAGCCGCGACTCCGGTGAGGGCATCTGGCCAAAGCCGGCCGCCCTCGGACGTCAGTGCACCATCAGCGGGACGCTGGCAGTCAGCGTGCCCCACTCGAAGCCGAGGGCGCCGTCGCCGATCGAGATCACGAGCTGCTCGGCCGGCGGGTCGAGCGCGCCGACCGTCATCGGGACGTGAACGAGGTCGTGCTCGGCGTTGTGGGCGGTGCCCCACTGGCCGGTCTCGCTGTTGACGACCAGGTGGACCTCTTCGTTCGCCTGCATGGTCCACAGCGTGTATTCGCCGGCCGGAACGTGCCCGCTGCCGAGCATAAGGTCGCGGTCGGTGGTCAGCGTGGTCGCCTCGTCCGCACCCAGGCGCCAGACGGTGTCGGCCATCGGCTCGACGCTCTCGCCCACGACGCGGTCCTTCAGGTACGGGCGACCGTAGTCGATCGTGATGTTCCCGTCGTTGACGCTCCAGTGGACGCTCACGTGCGGGCTGCCGGCGGTGCCCTCGTGGACCTGCGTCGCGTGGCCGCCGCCGAGCATCTCCATGCTGTCCGCATCCGCCGCGTCGGCGTCCGGATCCGCACCTTCGTGATCCATCGCTTCGGCTTCCGGAGCTTCGCTTCCGCCGCCGCCACAGGCTGCAACGAAGGTCACCGTCAGGAACGCCAGGAACGATGTGAGTAGCAGATTACGCACGTTCATCGAGTCTCCCTTTCGTCTGTCGATCTGGAAAGAATAGCACGCGTCCCGGTGTTCTTCGCGCGGGACCGGGGGCGTCCCCGTCGGTGGTCGGGCGGACGCGCCGTCTGCCGTCCGACCCGCAGTATTACGGCTGTGCCCGCCGGTGGGGGTGCCGGCCCACGACTACAGAATCCGTAGACCGAGGGCCGAGAGTACGAGCTCCACGCCCAGCTCGGCGGTGGCGTTGCGGTGGTCGAGGGTGGGGTTGAGCTCGACCAGGTCGAGCGCGCGCAGGCGCCCGCTGTCGGCGACGGTCTCCATGACGAGGTGCGCTTCCCGATAGCTGAGACCGCCCTTGACGGGGGTGCCCACGCCGGGGGCGATGGTCGGGTCGCAGACGTCGAGATCGAACGAGACGTGCAGGCCGTGGGTGCTGTCTCCCGCCAGCTCCAGGGCGCGTTCGGCGACCGCCGCCATGCCGAGGCGGTCGACGTCCTTCATCGTGAAGACGTGGATGCCGGACGCGAGGACCTGCTCGCGCTCGGCGGGGTCGAGGTTGCGGACGCCGATGAGGACCGTGCGGGCGGCATCGACCGCCGCCGGCGCCCCGCCGATGGCGGACAGCTCGGCCGGCTGCGGACCCAGCAGCGCGGCGAGCGGCATGCCGTGGACGTTGCCGCTCGGGCTGGTGTCGGGGGTGTTCATGTCGCCGTGGGCGTCGATCCAGAGCAGGCCGAGGCGTTCGTCCCGCTGCCGCGCCGCGGCGGCGCTGGCGGCGACGGATCCGGCGGACAGGCTGTGATCGCCGCCGAGGACCACGGGGACGGCCCCGGCCGTCAGCGAGGTGGCGGCGGTCTCGAACAGGTGCTTGCAGACGCCGGCGATGTCGGCGATGTATTTCTTGCGGGGGTTCCCCGGGGGCCTGGTCTCCCGCACCGGCGCGTCCAGGTTGCCGCGATCCGTCACCGTGCAGCCCAGCGCGGCGATGCGGTCGCCGAGGCCGGCGATGCGCAGGGCGGACGGCCCCATGTCGACTCCGCGCCGGTCGGCCCCGAGGTCCAGCGGCACGCCGATGACGTGAACCGGCTTCATGCGGTGCTCCGGACGGCGTCCGCCGCGGCGCGACCGGCGGCGCGTCCCGCCGCCACGCAGTCGGCGATGCCGACGCCGCGAAAGGCGGCGCCGATGATCTGCAGGCCCGGCGTCCGCGCCAGGCGGCCGTCGATGTCCGCGACGCGCTCCAGGTGACCGACGTTGAGTTGCGGGTTCGCCCGCGGCCAGCGGTATACGCGGGCCAGCGCCGGCTCGCCGTGGATCTCGAGCAGCCGGGTCAGATCGCCCCGCACCGTGTCGATGAGCGACCCGTCGGATTGCGCGAGCGCGTCCGGGTGGCGGGTCCCGCCGACGAAGCCGCGCAGCAGGACGTGGTCGTGCGGGGCGCGGTCCGGCCACTTGGACGAGATCCAGGTGGCGGCGGTGATCGAGAGTCCGGGCTCGACGCGGGGGACGACGAAACCGCTGCCCTGTAGCGGGTGGGCGACCGCGGCTCGGGGGAAGGCCAGGACGACGATGGCGACCGAGGTGTCGGTGAAGGACTCGCACAGGCGGCCGAGCGCATCGTCGACGCCGGCAACCAGCGGTCTGGCGGCGTGGGCGGGCAGGGCGCAGACGACGTGATCCGCCGTGATGCCGGGTCTGTGCGCCGTCTCCAGCGTGTACGGCGGTCCGGCCCTCAGCCCCGTGATCTCGATCCCGCATCGGAGGGCGTGCTCCGGGAGGCGCGCGGTCAGGGCGCGGGGCAGCGTCTCGAGTCCCGTCGCGAACGAGCGGAACGGGCCGTGGCGCTCCGGCGTACCGGCGCGGTCCGCCGCGGTGCGCCGAAACGCTCGAAGCACGCTGCCGTGCACCCGCTCGGCGTCGATGAACTGGGGAAAGAGCGCGTGCATGGAGAGGCGCTCCACGTCTCCGGAGTGGATGCCGGCGAGAAGCGGTTCCGCCAGGTAGTCGGTCGCCTCCGCGCCGAAGCGGCGGCGGAAGAAGGCGCCAATCGTCTCCTCGCGATGTTCTCCCTTCTGCCGGCTCCGCCTCCCGGGTATCAGCAGGTCCAGCCCCAGGCGCAGCCTGCCGCGCCAGGAGAGTAGCCGGTCGGCGGCGAGTGAGGGGAGTCCGGTCGGGATGCCGAAGACGGATCCGCGGGGCAGCGGGTGCAGCGTTCCCCCTCGCACGACGTACGCGGCGCGCGGCGTGCGCGTCGGGATGAGGCGGCCGGCGAGCCCGAGCTCCTCGCAGAGTGCGATTGCCGCCGGCTTCTGCGCGACCAGCGAGTCCGGTCCGGCGTCGATCGTGAAGCCGCCGGTGCGCTCGGTCCGAATCACTCCGCCGAGACGCTCGGATTTCTCGAGCACGACGAAGGGGGTCCGGCGCCGGTGGAGCTCGTAGGCCGCCGACAGTCCGCTGATGCCCCCGCCGATGACGGCGACGGCCACGTGGCTCATGCGTCGCTCCTGCCCGGGCGCGGCGTGCGTTCCGCGGTCCGCCCGCGGTACAGGCTGCCTGCGCTAGCCGCACTCGTGGACGAAGCGGGCCAGGGTCTGCACATGCGAGACGGGGGTCTCCGGGAGGATGCCGTGACCGAGGTTGAAGATGTGCCCGGCCTGTCCGCCGGCGCGCCGCAGGACGTCAGCGGCCCCCGCGAGCAGGCGGTCGACCCGCCCGAGCAGCAGCGTCGGATCCAGGTTGCCCTGGACCGCCCGCTCCGGCCCGATGCGCGCCCACGCCTCGTCGAGGGGGACGCGCCAGTCGACGCCGATGACGTCGCCCCCCGCCTCGGTCATCGCCTCCAGCAGGGTGGCGGTGCCGGTCCCGAAGTGCAGCACCGGCACGCCGGTCTCCGTCACCGCGGTCAACACGCGCCGGGTGTGGGGCAGGGCGAACTCGCGGTAGTCGGAAGGGCTGAGCGCTCCGACCCAGGAATCGAAGACCTGTATGGCCTGCGCGCCGGCCTCGACCTGGGCGACCAGGTAGTCGGCGACGGCCATCGACAGTGTCTCGCACAGGCGGTGCCAGGCGTCGGGCTCCCCGTACATCAGCGCCTTGGTCCTGGCGTAGTGGCTCGACGGTCCGCCCTCGACGGCGTAGGACGCCAGCGTGAACGGGGCGCCTCCGAAACCGATGAGGGGGACGCGGTCGGCCAGCTCGCCGCGCAGCAGGCGGATGGTGGCCAGCACGTGGCCGAGCGCTTCACGCGGCTCGAACCCCCGCAGGCGGTCGATGTCGTCCGCCGTGCGGACCGGTTCGTGGATGACCGGTCCCTCGCCCTTGACGAAATCGAAGGGAATGCCGAGCGGCTCGAGGGGCAGCAGCAGGTCGGAGAAGAGTATGGCGGCGTCCACGTCGAGACGGTCGACCGGTTGCAGCGTGACCTCCGCGGCCAGCTCCGGCTGCCGGCAGATGTCGAGGAGCGAATGCCGCTCGCGGATCGCGCGGTACTCGGGCATGTAGCGCCCCGCCTGACGCATGAACCACACGGGGGTGCAATCGACGGGCTCGCGCCGGCAGGCGCGCAGGAAACGGTCGTTCACCTGCGGATCGTACTACGAGCCGGCGGCCGGCGGCCGGTAGCGCACGGGGGCTGCGGGCGTGCTAGGATGCGGCTGGTGGGTTGCGGCCCATGCCCTATCTGAGATTTTCCCGTGACGAGCGGGGCTACGAGCATACGTACGTGCTCCATGGATTGCGGACGGGCTCCCGGCCTCGGCTGCTGTACTGGTTTCGCACGCCGCCGAACGTCAACGTGGGGCGGTTGCCTCTGGACGAGGACGCGATTCGCGCCATAGAGGATGCCAACGCGGACCTCACGTTCGACTGGGCGAAGATGTTGCGGGTGAAGCCGCCGCCGGCGCCGGTGCGGCCGGACGAGGATGGACGCCGGACGCGCTCCCGGAGCGGGGCGCGGCGTGGGCGACGGGCGGCGCCCGAGATCGCCGCTGCCGGTGACGCGACGGATGCGCCGCGCCGGCAGCCGGCAGCGGGCGCCGATGCGAGCCGCGCCAGTGGGCACGAAACCGCCCGGAACGCTGCCGGCCCCGGTGGCGGGCAGGAGGCCACTGCCGCGGCGGCGCCCGGGCACCCGGTCGCGGCGCTGGTCGGCGACGACGGGCTGGCCCGGTTGCGGGCGCAGTACGCGGAGCTCCGGGCGCGGCTGACCGAGAGCCGGGTCGAGCCCCGGTTGCGCGAGAAGGCGTCCGTGCGGGTCGAGGCGCTGAATCCGGATGCCTGGCGTCCGGGTGAAGAGACCGTGCTCGGCATCGAGCGGTTCGAGACCGAGGCGGCGGCCATCAAGGCGGATCTGGGACGCCGCCGGCGGCGCGCGCCGCGGGGCCGGCGCGGCACGGGAGAGGCGCCGCCAGCGGGGCAGGACGGCGAACGCGGTGACGCGACGGGCGATCAGTAGCATCCGCCGGGGCGCTTTGCTATCATGCCAGACATGATGACGTGCACTACTCGACGGCAAGCTCACCGCTGGGTTCGCACGGCCGGACTGATCGTGGCGCTCGGTGTCATGGTCGGCGTTCCGTTGCGGTCCCAGGAATCCTTGGGTCCGGATCGACGGCCGGCGGCGGGCGATCCGGCGACGGTCTTCCGATCCGGCGTCACGCTGGTGACGACCGACGTCATCGTGCGCGACGGCAGCGGCGTCTTCGTGCCCGACCTGACCGAGAGCGACTTCCGCGTCTTCGAGGACGAGCGGTCGCAGGAGGTCGCCTCCCTCGTCCTGGTGCATGGAGGCCGGGTCTTCAACCAGCTCGTACCGCCGCCGCAGGCTCAGGAGGGCATCATCCTGCCGCCGACGCGCGCGGTCAACGACACGGCGGGACGGATCTTCGTCATCCTCGTCGACGACCTGCACATCGAGACGAGCAGGACGCCGCGGGCGCGGGCCATCTTCGAACAGTTGATGGACAACCTCATCCACGAGGGGGACATGTTCGGCATCGTCTCGACCGGGCCGTCGTCGATCCGGGTCGACATGACCTACGACCGCAGCCTCATCAAGTCGTCGGCGGATCGTCTGACCGGTGATGGATTCAATCCAAACGAGATGATCCGTTTCCTGGCTCCGGGGCCGCGCGGACCGAGCGAGCTGTCGTGGCGCGCCCACGTCGCGTTCAAGACGATGCGCGACGTCGTGCAGAACCTCGAGCGGGTGCAGAACCGGCGCAAGGTGGTCATCTACTTCAGCAGCGGCTACGACTTCAACCCGTTCGCCCACGAGCGCGTCTTCGGGCGTTCGCCGATCTACGGGGACATGCGGAACTCCGGCCGCTGGGGATCGATGTTCGGGCAGGACCAGGCGGCCGGTCTGTACGAGGGCATCGGAGATCCGATGATGGATCCTTTCGAGCGGATCTCGCGCCAGGGCGAGGTGTTCAACGACGCCGACCTCGCGATGGAGATCGCCGAGCTGACCAAGGCTG
The DNA here is from genome assembly GCA_965222905.1 of Vicinamibacterales bacterium. Lineage (GTDB taxonomy): Bacteria > Acidobacteriota > Vicinamibacteria > Vicinamibacterales > UBA8438 > WTFV01. The sequence goes on from OZ244976.1 coordinate 5,107,119, forward strand.
CGAACCGGGCGAACGCGTCGTTCTATACGGTGGACCCGCGCGGGCTCGTCGCCGGGCCGGACCCCGACTACAACGGGCCGACCGAGGCGTTCCAGGATTTCGTGTTCACGACGCAGAACAGTCTGCGGTCGCTGGCCGAGCTGACCGGCGGCCGGGCGGTCGTCAACCGCAACGACTTCGACGACGCATTCAGGGAAATCGATGCCGAGACGAGCGACTACTACGTCGTCGGCTTCTACTCGAGCAACCCCGATCCGACGTTCCGCACCCGGCGGCTGCGGGTCGAGGTGAACCGCGACGACCTCGACGTGCAGCATCGCACGCACTACACCTACGCGCGGAGCAGCGAGAACGCCGGCCCTCCGCTGCCGTGACGGCGGCGCGGGGACCGAGGATGCAATGATGCAGGGGCTCACCCATCGCGGGTGGGCTTTTGCTGTACAGGGCATATGACGTACATGCGACGACCTCATCGTGGCGTCGGGCCGTCCGGGCTCGCAGCAACGCTGGCGGCGCTCGGAGCGCTGTTCCTTGGGATTGGCCGGCTGCCGGGTCCCACCGCGACCCCGGCCGCGCCACTGCCCGGCATGGCGGCAGCCGCATCGGCGTCCGTGGCGGTTGCCGGGGCGTCGCCCGGCGTGGCCGCCGCCGCACCGTCACCGGCTGCTGCCGCCGATGCGGTCCCGGTGGCTACCCCGGATGCAGCCCCGATCGGGATCGCCGGCGGCGCTGCGGTTGCAACGCCCGAATCGGCTTCGCCGCGTTTTCTCGACATCGGGGATATTCGGCGGCCGCGGGTGCGCGCCGCGGCCGCCATCCTGTACAACCCGCGCACGGACGAGGTCCTCTGGGAGAGACGGGGTCTCGACCCGCGACCGATCGCCAGCATCACCAAGGTGATGACGGCGCTGGTCCTGCTGGACCGGGAGCCCGATCTCGGTCGGGACGTCGTCGTGTCGCGGCGCGACGTGCGCCGGGCCTCCACCACCTACCTGCGGCGCGGCGAGCGGGTCACCCTGGATGCGCTCCTGCACCTGGCGCTGATCGCGTCCGACAACGTTGCCGCTCGAATCCTCGCCCGTGCGTCCGGATGGGGCACGCGCCGCTTCGTGGCGCAGATGAACCTGAAGGCGGCGGCGCTCGGGCTCGATGGAACGAGCTTCGTCGAGCCGTCCGGACTCGACGAGCGCAACGTCTCGACGCCGTACGACGTCGCGCGGCTGATCGCGGCCGCGATCGAGGTGCCGGCCATCTCCCGGATCATGCGCAAGTCGACGCACCGCGTGCGTACCGATCGGCGTAGCGTGAACATCCGCAACACGAACCGGCTGGTCCGGTCCCGGCACGTGATCCAGGGCGGGAAGACGGGATACATCTCCGAGGCCGGGTTCTGTCTCACGGCCATGTTCGAGGTGCCCGACGCCGACCCGATCGTGCTGGTCGTGCTCGGCGCCGGGTCGAACGGCGGACGCTTCACCGAGGCGCGCCGCCTCATCGACTGGATTTCGACGACGGGCCGTTCGTTGCTCGAGCCCGGGCCGCGCGCGAACTAGCGGGCGCGCTTCGGTCGTCGCCGGCGAGACCGCAGGGGAGGAAGAACGCACTCATGCGAGAAGTGATCATCATCGGGTCGGGGCCCGCGGGACTGACGGCCGCCCTGTACGCCGCGCGGGCCAACCTGAGTCCGCTGCTCATCGAAGGTCTCGAGTCCGGCGGCCAGTTGATGCTGACCACCGACGTGGAGAACTTCCCGGGATTCCGCGACGGCATCCTGGGGCCGGCCCTGATCGCCGAGATGCGGGCGCAGGCGGAGCGGTTCGGTACCGAGATCGTGCAGGGCGACGTGTCCGCCCTGGAGCTGCAGGGGTCGCCCTTCCGGATCACCACGAGCAGCGGCGTCCACGAGACGCGTGCGTTGATTCTCGCGACGGGGGCATCGGCGCGGCTGCTGGGGCTCGATTCCGAACGGACGCTGATGGGGCACGGCGTATCGACCTGCGCCACCTGCGACGGCTACTTCTTTCGCGAGAAGCCGATCGTGGTGGTGGGCGGCGGCGACTCGGCGATGGAGGAAGCGACCTTTCTGACGAAGTTCGCGTCTCACGTGACCCTCGTCCACCGCCGGGACGCGTTCCGCGCATCGAAGATCATGCAGGACAAGGCGCGCGCCAACCCGAAGATCTCGTTCGAGCTCGATACCGTGATCGACGAGGTGAGGGACGTCGAGCAGGGCGTCGTCACCGGCGTCGTCCTGCGCAACGTCCGGACGGGCGCGGTCAAGGAACTCGCCGTCGACGGGGTCTTCATCGCGATCGGCCATACGCCCAACACGAAGCTGGTCGACGGACAGGTGGATCTCGACCCGAACGGATACATCGTGCCGGTGCGCGGTTCGGCCACGAACGTACCCGGCGTGTTCGCCTGCGGCGACGTGCAGGATCATGTCTACCGGCAGGCCATCACCGCGGCCGGTTCGGGGTGCATGGCCGCCATCGACGCCGAGCGGTACCTGGAGAGTCTGCCGGCCGAGGACGTGCAGGCCGTCGGGGCGGCTACGTCCGCGATGTAGGAGGTTCCGTCCGGACGCGTTGCGGGTACGGTCAGTCGATCCAGCCCCCGCCGAGCACGACGTCGCCGTCGTACATCACGACGGCCTGGCCGGGTGTGATCGCCGGCTGCGGATCGTCGAACTCGAGGCGCAGGGCGGCCCCGTCGACCGGCCAGACGCGGGCCGGGGCCGGCGCATGATGGTGGCGGATCTGCGCCGTGACCGGATGCCCCGGTTGTGGCGGTCCCTCGATCCAGTTCACACCGCCGGCGGTCAGCGTGGTCCGTTCCAGAGCGGTGCGGGGACCGACGGTGACGCTGCTCGACGCCGCATCGAGGGCCGTGACGTACAGGGGCACGGTGCTCGAGACGCCGAGCCCCTTGCGCTGGCCGACGGTGAACCGGTGGACGCCGTGATGGCGGCCCAGGACCCGCCCTGCCGCATCGACGACCACGCCGCCGCGCGGGCCGTCGGGCAGTCGCCTTTCCACGAACGCCGCGTAGTCGCCGTCGGGCACGAAGCAGATCTCGTGGCTGTCCGGCTTGTCGGCCACCAGCAGGCCATGGTCGCGGGCGTAGTCCCGGACCTCCGCCTTCCGCATGTCGCCCAGCGGGAAGCTGGCGCGGGCAAGCTGGGATTGCGTGAGTGAAAAGAGGAAGTAGCACTGATCCTTTGCGGGATCGATGGCGCGGCGGAGCCGCCGGATGGAGCTGCTGCCGTCGCTCGCCGACACGGTCTCCACCCGCGCATAGTGGCCGGTAGCCACCTGCGCGGCGTCGAATCCGCGCGCCCGGTCGAGCAGGCTGGCGAACTTCATGTCGCTGTTGCAGCGTACGCAGGGGATGGGCGTGCGCGCCGCCGCGTACTCCTCCACGAACGGGGCAACCACGCGTTCGTCGAACTGGCGCTCGAAGTTGACGATGTAGTGCGGGATGCCGATGCGCCGGGCGACGCGGCGAGCATCGTGCAGGTCGTCCAGGGTGCAGCAGGAGCCGAACGACTCCGTGCCGTCGCGCTGGTCGTAGAGCTGCATCGACAGGCCCACCACGTCGTGCCCGTCGGCCGCCAACAGCGCGGCCGCCACGGACGAGTCGACGCCACCCGACATCGCGGCAACGATTCGCATCGGTCCGGTTCCAGTGTACAGATTCGAGGCCGGCAGGACGCGCCGCCGCGTTCAGGCGTGCGCGTACGCGCCGGTTCTGGAGAGCGCACGGAGCTTGGCGACCAGGGGGGGCAGCACGGCGACGACCCGGTCCACCTCGCCGTCCGTGTTGCCGAGGCCGAGACTGAAGCGAATGGAGCTCTGTGCCCGTCGCGGCGTCAGCCCCATCGCCCTGAGCACGTGCGAGGGCTCGAGCGTTCCCGACGAGCAGGCGGAGCCGGTCGAGACGGCGATGCCCTCCAGGTCCAGCGCGATCAGCAACGCCTCGGCCTCGACGCCGTCGAAGCTGATATTGGTCGTGTTGGGAACACGCGTGCCGCTGCCGTTCACGGTCGCGCCCGGAATGCGGTCGAGCAGCGACGACTCCAGCCGGTCGCGCAGAGCGCTCAGCCGCGTCGCTTCGTGCGCCAGCTTGCGTGCGGCCAGCCCCGCCGCCACGCCGAGTCCCACGATGGCCGGCACGTTCTCGGTGCCCGCGCGGCGGTTCCGTTCCTGCCGCCCGCCGGTCGTGGGGGCGACCAGGCGCATCCCGCGCCGGATCCAGAGCGCCCCGACGCCCTTGGGACCGTTGAACTTGTGCGCGGAGAGCGAGAGCAGGTCGACCCCGAGGGCGGTCACGTCGAGCGGCAGCTTCCCGGCGGTCTGCACGGCGTCGGTATGGAACAGGGCGCCGTGGCGGTGCGCGATCGCGGCCAGCTCCGCGACCGGCTGCAGCGTGCCGATCTCGTTGTTGGCGTGCATGACGGAGACGAGCGCCGTGTCGTCGGTGGTGGCCGCTTCGAGCGCCGCCGGCTCGACGACGCCGGCTGCACCGACCGGCAGGAGCGTCGTGGTCCAGCCACGCTTCGACAGCGCCTTCAGCGTGTTGAGGACCGCCTCGTGCTCGATGGCCGAAGCGATGAGATGGCGCCTACCGGCCGGCACCGACGCCTCGGCCACCCCGCGGATCGCCAGGTTGTCCGCTTCGGTCCCGCTGCCCGTGAAGATGACGTCGTTGGGGCGGGCGCCGAGGAGGTCCGCCACCGCCGAACGTGCGTCGTCGAGGGCCGCCTTGGCCGCCTGGCCGAACGTGTGGATGCTGGACGCGTTGCCGAAGCAGCCCCGGACCGTCTCGTGCATGGCGTCGGCCACTTGGGCGGCTACCGGGGTAGTGGCGTTGTGATCGAGATATATCCGCACCTGGAATGATCCTAGGAGTCTGCGCCGCAGGACGCTTGCGGCACGAAACGGGTCGCCAGCCCACGCCCTGAGCTCCGTGTCGGGGCGGCTTCGCCGGTCGGCCGGGCGGGGTGGATTTTCGGTGGTTGGCGAACAGAGAGCAAAATTTGGTCCTCGCGGGCCGCACGGGCCGCCAGAGACCGCGGTGCGCGTCGATTTGCCGCCGTGGCGAGCCGCATTCCCCGCATCCTACGCCGCCATCAGCACGTGCAGGCGCTTGACGTTCAACGCCAGGCACACCAGGTCCCACTCGCAGCGCACCTTCGCCAGTCCACGCAAACTGAAGCGCCGGAAGCCCAGCGCGTGCTTGATCCAACCGTAGGGAGCCTCCGACAACCACTTGCGCTCCGCATACGCCGTCCGGCCCGCCGGCGTCGCCAGCTTCTCCATCATGCGACCCGTCGCCGGATGGGCCTCCAGATCGCGGGTAGCCGCCTGCTTGCCCTCCCGGCCCGGCGCCACATACCCGTCAACGCCCCGCTTTTCCAGGTCCTTCAGGTCCCGCTCGTTGCAGTACCCCGCATCGGCCAGCACCGTCTCCGGCTGCGCGTCGAACGTTTCCTTCACCGCGTCGAGCAACACCGGCAACTCACCCTGGTCGCTCGCGTTCGCCGTCAGATCCGTCGCCACCACCAACTGGTGCTCCGCGTCCACCGCCGCCTGCGCGTTGTAGCACTGCTGGAACCCCTCACTGCTCGTCTTCATGATCGAGCTCTCAGGGTCCGTGAAGTTGCTCTGCGCCTTCTCGTCCGGCTCGCCATACGCCCGCTTGTACGGCCGACCGCCCTTCGGGTTCCGGTCCTGACCCGGCTGCCGACCCCGCGCGTCGTCTGCCGCCCGTTGCTTTGCTTCCAGACGCGCCTTCGCCGCCCGAATCGCTGCCAAACGCGCTTCCCGCCGGTGCAACTCCGCCGGCAGATCATCGCCCCGAACCTCCGCGCCCAAGCGCGCGTCCTCGGCCTCGTCAACCGCGTCCGCCTTGCGCAACAGCGCCTCGATCTCGCTTTCCAGGCGCTGTTCCTCTTCCTGCATCCGGTCGTAGCTCATCGCCTTGCGCTTGCTCGCGTTCGCACGCACCTTCGTCCCGTCGATCGACAGCTTCCCCAAGCGCGCCAGACCCAACTCCTGCGCCAGACGGACCACCTCCACGAACAGCGCCTGGAAATCCTCCAGGTGCCGACGCCGAAACTCGCACAGCGTCCGGTGTTGCGGAAAGTTTCCCGCCGCCAGCACCCGGAACGCCACGTCCTCTTCCAGCCTCCGCGCCACCCGGCGCGACGAGAACACCCCGGTCGCGTACGCGTAGAGCAGAACCTTCACCATCATCCGGGGCTCATACGGCGCGTTGCGGCGGCCGTCTCCCTCGTACGGCGCGTAAAACGCGGTCAGATCCAGATCGTCCACCAGATCGCTGATGTGGTGCGCCAAGTGGCCCTCGGGCAGCCACTCCCGCACGTCGGGAGGCAACAGCAGCGATTGGTCCGGTGCGTAGGGGCGAAAAGTCGTCGACATCAAGTCCTTCCGTCGTCGGTCTGGCCTACGATTGTCGCATCGTTTTTTCTGCGGCGCAGACTCCTAGCCCGAAATCGTCTCCTGCGGCTCCGATTCCCGCCCAACCGGGCCTGCCTGGGAGGCTGCGCCGCTTTTACGGCGCAGCTCCCAGCACCGGAGCTAACCGCCAGCAAAGAAAGGACTAGACACGTTCTGGATGCCATTCGGTATACTGATCCAGACAATTCAGGTTTCTGATTCGCCACGCGGTGGTGGCCCAGCGAGCAGAGGAAGCTTCATGTGGAAACGTGACGATGTGCGTCAGCCGGACGACAACAATGACGTAGAGGAACATCCCCTGGCCGGTCTCGCAAGCTCGGGTGCCCCGAGGCGTGCGCCTGTCGCCGAACGAGCTCCTGCGCGCGACGTAGTCAATATCGGCAAGTCCGTGGTCATCAAGGGCGAGTTGAGCGGCAGTGAGAACCTGACGATCGAGGGGCAGTTCGAGGGCAAGATCGAGTTGCGCGACAACGTGCTGACGGTGGGCCCCAACGGCAAGATCAAGGCGGAAATGCTGTTCGCGAAGTCGGTCGACATCCTCGGTCGGGTGACGGGCAAGATCATGGCGGTCGATGTGGTGAGCATCCGCGAGAACGGTGCGGTCGACGGGGACATCACCTCACCGCGCATCGCCATCGCGGACGGCGCGCATTTCCGCGGCAGCGTGGACATGCGCCGCGACAGCGTGGAGGCAAAGCCGAGGGAGCCGGCCATCGCCAGGGCGCCCGTCGCTCCCAAGGGGCCGGCGGCTCCTCCCGCCACGACCACCCCGCAGCCGGGTCAGGCACAGGCGCCCAGGATGGGGCGCGCAGCGGGCGGCGGGCGTCAGGTCAGGTAGCGGCCGGCAGATCGTCGGGCGCGCTGCGGCGCCATGGTCGAGGCAAGGAGGATTCTGCGTGACGGGGTTGGTGCGCCCGCGCTCGATGGCCGGTCTGGTCGCGCGTCTCGGTGGCGGCTCGTTCGGCCGCGACCAGCCTACTCGGGACGAAGCCGCCGCGCTTCCTGTTCCCGAGCGGGTTCTGCCGACCCGTGCGATCGGGATTCTCGTCGATGCGCTGCGGAGCCGGGAGTCGCCGCTGCTGCTCGATCTCGGTCGGGCCGTCGGCGAGAACGTCGCTTTTTATACGACGCAGCTCGGATGCCGGCTGGTCGTAGCCGACCTGTTTGCGGACCTGGATGAACGGTTGTCCGCGGGTGAGCCGGCCGAGGGTCGGAACGAGGAGTGGATCGCGGGGCGGATCCGACAGGATCCCGAGAGCGTCGACGCGGTTCTCTGCTGGGACACGCTGGAGCACTTGTCGGCTGTCGAGGGGCAGATCCTGGCCGCGAGGCTGATTCGCGTACTGAAGCCGCACGGCGTGCTGCTGTTGAGCTTCAGCGGCGAGTGGCGCACGGAGCCGGGATACGCCACCTACGGGATCGTCGACCGATCGAGCTTGCGCCGCCAGTTTCATGCGGGAGTGTCGCGGCAGATGCGCGTTCTGACGAGTCGCGAGGTCACGGAGACGTTTCGGGATCTCTCGGTGGTCGATGCGTGTCTGCTGGCGACTCGGGCGCAGGAAATGGTGTTTCGAAAGCCGTCGCACTCGACGGCGACCCGCATGCGCGAGCCGTCGCGTACACGGCTCGAGGCGTAAGTCTCCACAGGATGGCCCGACCGATCGTCGCCCTGCTGACCGATTTCGGCACCAGAGACCATTACGTCGGCGCGATGAAGGGGGTCGTGCTGGGAATCTGCCCCGAGGCGGCCATCGTCGATATCTCCCACGATGTCCCGGCGCACGACGTGCTGGCCGCCGGTTTCGAGCTGGCGGCCGCCTACCGTTACTTTCCGGCCGGCACGGTGTTTCTCATCGTCGTCGATCCGGGGGTCGGCTCGGCCCGCCGGGGGCTGGCTGCCGAGGCCGGAGACCAGCGCTTCGTGGCGCCCGACAACGGTGTCCTCACGGCGGTGTTTCGGGAGGCGCCGCCGAAACGTGTGGTCGAGCTGACGGAGCGCAGGTATGCCCGGCCGACGGTGAGCCGGACCTTCGAAGGACGCGACCGCTTTGCCCCGGGCGCGGCGTGGCTGGCCAGGGGCGTCCAGTTGCCGGCCCTCGGACGGCCGCTCGACGACTATTGCAGCATCGGCGTCCCGACCGCCGAGACGGGGGATGGGCGAATCGCCGGCGAGGTGTTGCGGGTCGACACTTTCGGCAATCTCATGACCAACATCGACAGGCAGACGTTCGACGTCCTCTGCCGGGGCGGCGCGATCCGGATCGAATTGGGCGGCGAGAGCATCGGCCGCCTCGTGGAGACCTATGCCGACATCGGTGCGGACGAAGTGTGCGCGCTCTTCGGAAGCACGGATCACCTCGAATTCTCGGCGAACTGCGCCAGCGCGGCGGCGCGCCTGTCGGTCGAACGCGGCGCGAGGGTCGTCGTCAGCCGCCCGTGAAGGCGCCGCACGAGCGGATGCGACGGGCACAGACAAGGGAAAAGGACGCACATGTTCGATCTCGAGTTGACCGAGGAACAGCGGCTGCTGGAGCAGTCCGTGCGCGAATGGGCCGGCCGTGAGGTGGCCCCGCGGATTCGCGAACTGGATCGCCAGCATCGATTCGATCCCGCCATCCTCACGCAGATGGCGGACCTGGGACTGCTGGGCATGTGCGTTCCGCGCGAGTACGGCGGCGCCGGCATGGACTACCTGAGCTACGGCCTGGCGTGCGAGGAGACCGAGTACGTCGATACGTCGCTGCGCGTCATCCTCTCCGTGCACCTCGCCTTGAACTCGCTGTCCGTGCTGACCTGGGGCACCGAGGATCAGAAGCGGCGCTACCTCGTGCCGCAGGCCCAGGGCCGGAAGATCGCGAGCTACGGGCTCACCGAGCCGGGAGCGGGCAGCGACGTTCGCGGGATCCAGACGGTGGCCGTCAAGCGGGGGGATCGCTATGTACTCACGGGTGAGAAGATGTGGATCTCGCTGGCCGACGTGGCGGATCACTTCCTCGTGTTCGCCTACAGCGACCTCGAGAAGAAGCAGAAGCGCGACGTCTCCGGCATCAGCGCCTTCCTGGTGGAGAGGAGCTTCCCCGGCTTCTCGAGCGGCACGTTGACCGAGAAATGGGGAATCCTCGCCGGGAACACGGGATTCTTCAAGATGGACGAGGTGGAGGTGCCGGAGGAGAATCTGCTCGGCCGCGAGGGCGAGGGATTCAAGATCGCCATGTTCGCGCTCGATCAGGGGCGGCTCAGCGTCTCGGCGGGGGCGACGGGGCTGATCCGGGCGTGCCGGGACGCCAGCGTCGCGTACGCCACCGAGCGCAGGACGTTCGGCGTTCCGATCGGCCAGCACCAGCTCGTCAAGGAGATGATCGCGCAGATGGAGTCCGACTACCAGGCGGCGCGGCTGCTCTGGATGCGCTCCGCGTGGTTGAAGAACGAGGGGCGCCGCAACACGCGCGAATCCGGCCTCGCCAAGTGGTTCGCGACGGTGGCGTCCGAGCGCGCGGCGGGCGACGCCGTGCAGATTCACGGCGCGAACGGCTATTCGGACGAGTACCCGGTCGGCCGCTTCTATCGCAACTGCAAGGGCGCCGTCATCTACGAGGGCACGCGCGAAATCCACAAGGTGATGCAGGCGGACTACGCGCTCGGCTACCGGGTGGACAAGCCGACGCGCTGTCAGTTGCCCGCCTACCGCGAGGCGGTGCAGGCATGACGGTCGACAGTTCCGATCTGGCCCACGGATTCCTGGACGTCGTCGAGCAGGCGGCGATCGCCTGCGCGCACACGATGGGTCTGGGCGATCGCCATCGTTCCGATCGGGTCGCCGTGGAGGCGATGCGCGCCCGGCTCGATCACGTTCCGATAGACGGCCGTGTCGTGATTGGAGAAGGGGAGCGCGACAAGGCGCCGATGCTGTACATCGGCGAGCGCGTCGGGCGCGGCGCGAACGGCGAGGAGGGGCTGCCGGAGATCGACATCGCCGTCGACCCGCTGGAGGGGACGAATCTGTGCGCCACCGGGTCTCCGCGGGCCATAGCCGTGCTGGCCGCGTCCGAGCGGGGTGGGCTGCTCCACGCGCCGGACATCTACATGCAGAAGCTGGTCGTGGGGCCGCAGTCGAAGAACTCGGTCAATCTCGATGCGCCGGTGGCCCACAACCTGAGCCAGATCGCGCGGTGCCTCGACCGGGATGTCCATGATCTCGTCGTCGTCGTGCTCGAGCGCAAGCGGCACGAGCCGCTGATCGCCGAGATTCGCGCCGCCGGCGCGCGGATTCGACTGATCGGCGACGGAGACCTGACCGCGGCCATCGCGGCCGCCGTGGTCGGCAGCGGGATTCATGCGGTCATGGGCAGCGGCGGCGCGCCGGAGGGAGTTCTCGCCGCCGCCGCGATGCGCTGCCTGGGCGGCGAGATCTTCGCCAGGCTGATCATCGATACGCCGGAGAAGGAAGCCCGCGCCAAGTCCATGGGCATCGACAGTCCGCGGCGCATCTACACCGCGGCCGATCTCGCGTCCGGCAAGCAGTTGATCTTCGCCGCGACCGGCGTGACCGAAGGGGCGCTCATGAAGGGTGTGCGGTTCTTCGGAGAAGGCTGCCGCACGAGTTCCGTCGTCATGCAGACCGACCCGCACCGCGTCCAGTTCATCGACACGATTCACGTCAAGGAGCAGGCCGGGCGGCGAGGGCTGCGGTTCTAGCAGTGCCGGGCGGAACCCTGACTCTCGATCCGGACCGTCCCGATACGGCCGCTCTTCGCCCTGCCGTCGACGCGCTCGCGGCCGGCGAGGTGGTCGCGTTTCCGACGGACACGTTGTACGGTCTGGCGGTCGATCCCCGCCGGTCCGACGCGGCACGCCGGCTGTTCACCGTGAAGCGCCGCCCGGCCGGTCTGGCGGTGCCGCTCGTGGCCGCGAACGCCGGACAGATCGAAATGGTCGTGCGACGTTTCTCGCCGCTCGCCCGGCGGATCGCCGACCGTTGGTGGCCCGGCCCGGTCTCGATCGTGCTGGACGCGGCGCCGGCGCTGGACCCGCTCCTGGTGGATGCGGCCGGTACCGTCGCGCTCCGGGTGCCCGCGCATCCCCTGGCGCGACGCTTCGCGGAGAGCTTCCATCACCCGATCACGGCTACGAGCGCCAACCGGAGCGGCGAGCCCCCGTGTGCCGATGCGGCTTCCGTGGCCGCGGCTCTGGGGCGCGAGGTGGCCCTGGTGGTCGACGGTGGGCCGACCGCGGGTGGTCCGCCGTCGACGATCGTGGACGCCCGGGGCGACGTGCCGGTGCTCGTGCGGGAAGGGGTGGTCCCATGGGACCGCGTGCTACAATCGCTCGCGTGAAGGGCTCCGCGGTGGCGGCGCGCCACGCCGTCACGCGTGAGCGGGCGGCGATCGTCGGTCTCCAGCTCGGGCCGAGTCGTCGCACCGCCGTCGAGTCGTCACTCGACGAACTCGCCGGACTGGTCGATGCTGCGGGGGCGACGGTCGCCTACCGGGCGATCCAGGAGCGTCTCAAACCCGATCCGGCACTCTTCGTCGGGAGCGGGAAGGCCGAGATCCTGGCGCGGGCTCTGGAAGAGGCCGAGGTCGATCTGGTCGTCGTCAATCACGAGTTGACGCCCGGTCAGCTCCGTAACCTGGAACGCGTTCTCGACTGTCGCGTTCTAGACCGCACCCAGCTCATTCTCGACATTTTCGCCGCGCGCGCCCGTACGCGAGAGGGGCAGTTGCAGGTCGAGCTTGCGCAGTTGCGGTATCTGCTTCCGCGGCTGGCCGGGTCGGCGAGCAGCATGTCGCGCCTGGGCGCCGGGATCGGCACGCGCGGACCGGGCGAAATGAAGCTCGAAACCGATCGACGGCGCATTCGGCAGCGCATCGGCCGCCTCGAGCGCGATATCGAGCTCGTCCGGCGCCGCCGCAGCCAGCTTCGCGACCGTCGCCGCCAGCGGGCAGCGCCGACGGTTGCGCTGATCGGCTACACGAACGCTGGCAAGAGCTCGCTCTTCAACGCGATGACAGGGGGCGAGGCCGAGTCGTCCAACGCTCTCTTCGTGACCCTCGATCCGCTGGTCCGCTCGCTCAAGCTTCCGGACCGCCGTACCGTGCTCTTGTCGGATACCGTCGGCTTCATAGATCGGCTGCCCCACACGCTCGTCGCAGCGTTTCGGGCGACCCTCGAGGAGGTGACGTCAGCCGACCTGCTCGTGCACGTCGTTGATTCGGGTCACGGCGAGCGTGCATCGCGCATGGCGGCTGTCGACCGGGTGCTCGCGGAAGTAGGGGCCGCGGACCGGCCGGCGCAACTGGTATTCAACAAGAGCGACCTCGTGGATGCCACGACGCTGGAGAGACTCCGCGCCGAGTACCCGGGCGCCGTCTTCACGTCCGCGCTGAGCGGCAGCGGCCGCGAGGACCTGATCAATGCTCTGACCGGCCGGTTGCGGGTCGAGATGCAGCGGATCCGGCTGTCTTTCGACGACCGCCGGCCGGCGGACCGTCACGGGATGTCGACGGTTTATCGACATGGCCGCGTTCTGCGTCACGTCAGCGACGATGGCCGGGCGGTGCTCGACGTGGAGGCGCCGTCGCATCTGGTCGATCGCTGGCGGCGCGGTGTCTGGCCGGACCAGGAGCGTCCGTCGTGATGCTGCGCACGACGGCCGGCGTCCTGCTCGTCGCCGCTCTGCTGTCAGGTGGTTGTGCGGCCCGCGTGCCGGTCGTGACCGCTCCGGCGTACCCCGACTTCGTCTTTCCTGCCGCGCCGCCCTTCTACGCGGAGTCTCCCGCCGCCGGCGAGCAGAAGGATGCCTGGGCGTTCCTCCAGGCCGACGACCTGCTGCAGGCGGAGGCGCGCTTCGCCGCGTTGCTTGCCCGCGACGGCGCGTTCTTCCCGGCCACGGCAGGACTCGGGTGGGTCGACCTGGCGCGTGGCAGCTACCGCGACGCGATCGCGCATTTCGATGACGCGCTGGATGACGCGGCGGACTACGTGCCCGCCCTGGTGGGGCGGGGCGATGCGCTGCTGGCTGCCGACGACGTCAGTGGCGCGCTGGCGAGCTTCGAGGGAGCGTTGGCGGCGGACCCGGCCCTGGTGCGGGTCGAGCGGCTCATCGGCGAACTCCGATTGCGGGTGATGTCCGAGCGGCTGGCCGACGCGCAGGCCGCGGAGGCCGAGGAGCGGCTGGCCGACGCCGAAGCCGCCTACGCGGACGTGATCGCGGCGTCTCCCGAGAGCGCTTTCCTGTACGTGGCGCTCGCCGAGCTCAAGCAACGGCAGGGAGAGACGGTCGAAGCGCTGGGGCAGACGCTGCGCGCCCGGCAGCTCGATCCGAACGATGGCGGCGCGGTGCTGCTGGAAGCTGCGCTGCTCGAAGCGCTGGGCGATCTGTCGGCCGCCGAGGACGCGTACGTGCTTGCCGAGTCGCTCGATCCGACCGACGCGTCGGCTGCGGGTCTGGCGCGCGTCCGTCGCGAGCTGCAGCTTGCAGGACTGCCGTCCGAGTACCGCGGCATCGCCGCCGGCGAGTCGATTGCGCGCGGCGACCTGGCCGCGCTGCTGGGCGTCCGGCTGGCGGACTTTCTCGATGACGCGGCGTTCGGTGCGCCGACGCCGATCCTGACGGATACGCGTGGCCACTGGGCCACTGCCTGGATCGTCGAGGTGACGCGGGCCGGTGTCATGGGCATCGGCGCGGGGAACCGGTTCGAGCCGGAACGGATCGTGCGCCGGGGAGACCTTGCCGACGTGGTGGCCGGCGCGCTCGACCTGATCGCCGAGATCGATCCGGAGGCGGCGCGTCGCTGGCGGTTGGCGCGCGTGGAGTTCTCGGACATGAATCCCGGACACCTGAACTACGAGAGTGCGACGCAGGCGGTCGCCGCGGGGGTGCTGCGGATTGCCGGCGAGGAACGCTTCGATCCGACCCGGCCGGTGAGCGGCCCGGAAGCCGTCGACGCCGTCGAACAGCTTGCACGTCTGGCCGCCGGCGCGGGGTGATGCGCGATGACGGCCCTGATGACAACCGCCAATCAACTGACGCTGTTCAGACTCCTCGCGGTGCCCTGCGTGGTCATCCTGGTGCTGTACGGCTTCAACGGATGGGCGCTCGTCACCTTCGCGGTCGCAGGAATCACCGATGCGCTCGACGGCGTGATCGCGCGTCGTGCCGGCCAACACACCAGCCTGGGCGCCTTCCTCGATCCGATGGCCGACAAGCTGTTGCTGGTGTCGACCTTCGTCGTCCTTACACTGCCGCTCGGGCTTCCGAATCAGCTTCCCGTCTGGCTCACCGTCCTCGTCATCAGCCGCGACGTGGTGATCGTGCTGACCGTGGCGGTCGTGAATCTGTCCATGGGCCGACGCGAGTTCCATCCGTCCGCGTTGGGGAAGATCGCCACGCTGCTCTACGTGCTGACGGGCGCCTTTGCGCTCCTGTTCAACTACCTGGGGCGTGCCTCCGTGGTCGTCGATGTTCTGGTGTACGCGGCCCTGTTCGTGACCGTCGCTTCCGGGCTGCACTACATCGTGCACGTCGCGCGCCTGGTCAACGAGTCGTAGGCGCTGCGCCTCGGTGTTCCCTGTGCGGCGCGGGTTCCACCGCGGACCGCTCGAGTGCGCCGGCGGTCGTCAGTGCTGCGCGGAAGTAATCTATCGTCACCCCCAGGCCCTCGGCCAGCGACACCTTCGGCTCCCATCCCAGGAGTGTTCGCGCGCGGGTGATGTCCGGCTGACGCACCTTCGGATCGTCGGTGGGGAGCGGCATCCGCACGATGCGCGACCGCGATCCCGTCGCGGAGAGGATGGCGCCGGCGATCTCTAGAATCGTCATTTCGGCCGGGTTGCCGAGGTTGACCGGTTCGTTGAGGTCGGACTCCGCCAGCGCGATGATCCCGCGCACCAGATCGCTGACGTAGCAGAAGCTGCGGGTCTGGTCGCCGTCGCCGTAGACCGTGACGTCCTCGCCGCGCAGCGCCTGGGTGATGAAGTTCGGGATGGCGCGGCCGTCGTGCAGCCGCATCCGCGGACCGTAGGTGTTGAAAATGCGGACGATCTTGGCGTCGAGCCCGTGGTAGCGATGGTAGGCGATGGTGATCGCCTCGGCGAAGCGCTTGGCTTCGTCGTAGACGCCGCGCGGTCCGATGGGGTTGACGTTGCCCCAGTAGCTCTCGCGTTGCGGGTGCTCCAGCGGGTCGCCGTACACCTCCGACGTCGAAGCCAGCACGAAGCGGGCGCCCTTGGCCTTGGCAAGCCCCAAGGCGTTGTGGGTGCCCAGGGCGCCGACCTTGAGTGTCGGAATCGGGAGCTCGAGGTAGTCGACCGGGCTTGCCGGGCTCGCCCAGTGCAGAACCAGGTCCACCGGTCCCGCGACCGCGATGTCCCTGGTGACGTCGTGCTGGATGAACTCGAACTTCCGGTCACGCAGGTGCCGGATGTTGGCGAGGCTTCCGGTCAGCAGGTTGTCGATCCCGACCACCGAGCAGCCTCGTTCGAGCAGGCTGTCGGCGAGGTGGGAGCCGATGAAACCGGCCACTCCGGTGATGACGGCGCGTTGCATCGACGCGGGTCCGGGTCAGTATGCGTGGCGGTGGAACGAGAGGCGGAGCACCGTCAGCCACATGATCTTGAAGTCGAGGGCGACGGACCAGTTCTCGATGTAGTAGAGATCGTACTCGATGCGCTTCTCGATGGAGGTGTTCCCGCGCAGATCGTTCACCTGCGCCCAGCCCGTCAGTCCGGCCTTCACCTTGTGACGGAGCATGTACTGCGGAACCCGATCCTTGAACTGCTCCACGAAGTACGGCCGTTCGGGACGCGGTCCGACCAGGGACATGTCGCCGCGCAGTACGTTCCAGAGCTGCGGCAGCTCGTCGAGGCTGAAGCGGCGCAGCACGCGACCGACCGGTGTGCAGCGCGGATCGTCCTTGCGCGTCCAGATCGGTCCCGTGTGTCGTTCGGCGTCGGTGAACATCGATCGGAACTTCAGTGTCATGAACGGGCGACCGTCGAGTCCCATGCGCTCCTGCCGATAGATCGCCGGGCCTGGAGAGGTCAGGCGGATGACGGCGGCGATCGCCGCCATCGGCACCGCCAGCACCAGCAGTGCCGCGACCGTGCAACCGATGTCGATGAGTCGCTTGACGGCGGCGTTCAGGCCCTGGAGCGGGACGTCGTTCACGTTGATCAGCGGAATCCCGTCGAGATCCTCCAGTCGGGCGCGCAGCGTGACGAACTGCAGGAAGTCGGGCACCACCTTGATGTCTATGCACTCCCGGTTGGCTACTTCGATCAGCCCGAGCATCTTGACGTGCCGGTCCAGCGGGAGCGCCACGTACAACTGGTCGATGTGTTCACGCGTGACGACGTCCCCGGCATCGGCCAGCGTCCCGAGCAGCGGCAGGCCGCGATATCCCAAGTGATCGCCGCCGGCGACGTCGTCGTCGAGGAAGCCGGTGACGTGGTACCCGAACTCGGCGTGCCGTAGAAAGCGGTCGGCGACGTGCCGCGCGAGCTCGCCGGTGCCGGCGATGAGCACGCGCCGCAGTCCGATGCCCGCTGCGAACCGGCGCCGCATGTAGCGCCGCAGCAGGTCCCGGGACGCGTAGGTCAGGCCGACGTTCAGGACGACGAACAGGCCCCAGACGAGGCGTGAGACCTCGAACGCCCCGGCGTCCCGGTCGGCCGGCGAGGCGGAGTACACCTGCACGTACAGCGTGCCGAGCAGCCCCGCGATCACCGCGAGCAGCGTGCCGACGAGCAGGTTGAAGAAATCGTCGACGCCGGTCCGGTGGCGATGCAGGCGGTAGGCGCCCTGCAGGTGGAACGCCAGCGGTACGAGCAGGCCGATGAACGGCATCAGGACCAGGTACTGCGGAACGAAGTCCGGCTGTCCTTTCGGCGCCGCGAACAGGCCGACCTCGAAGCGCAGGAAGTAGGCCAGCGCGAACGCCGCCATGCCGAGGGTCAAGTCGAGCACGACGTGGCACGCGATGAGGACTCTCGTCTGCCGGGTCATGTCGTCGGCCGAATCGTCTTGCGCTCGGCGCCCTGCGTCATGAGGCGAGTCTTTCGATCGTCTCGCGCATCCGCTTCTGGAACACCGGCCGGGAGAAACGCGACGCCGAGCCGCGGAGCCGCACCGGGTCGAACGCCCGGTCGTCGAGCGCCCTGATTGCCGCGGCGAACGCAGCGGCCGTCGCCTGCGGCACGAGCAGGCCGGTGGCTCCATGCTCCACCGTCTCGCACGCGCCGCCGCTGGCGAGGGCGATGACGGGACGCCCGCAGGCCTGGGCCTCGACCGGGGCGATGCCGAAGTCCTCTTCGCCGGTCAGCAGGCACGCGCGGGCGCCGCGGTACAGGTCCCGGAGCTCGGTCTGCGAGCAGTGCTCGATGAATTCCACCGCGGGACCGGCGAGGCGGCGCAGCCTGTCGGCTTCCGGGCCGGCGCCGACCACGCGCAGTGGGACGTTCGCCAGACGGCACGCCTCAATCGCGAGGTCCACGCGCTTGTACGGAACCAGCGCCGAAACGATGATGAAGTAGTCGCCGGGCGGCGACCCGTCCGGATGGTAGAAACGCGTGTCGACTGGCGGTTCGAGCACGTCGGCAGTCCGATTATAGTATCGGTCGATCCGGTTGGCCACGTACCGCGAGATGGCGACATAGCGATCGACGCGGTCCGCGGTCGCTGCATCCCAACGGGCCAGGCGCCCCAGCGCGAGTCCGTACAGCCGGCTCCTCAGCGCGCCGACCCGCGCCGGTCCGAAGTAGGCGTCGAACTGATCCCAGGCGTAGCGCATCGGCGTGAAGCAGTAGCAGAGGTGGCGCGCGCGCCCCGTCGGCACCACGGCCTTGGCGGCGCAGTGGCTCGTGCTGATGACGAGCTCGACCTCGTCGAGATCGAACTGCTCGACCGCGGCGGGAAACAGGGGCAGGTACTGCCGGTAGCGCGTCCGCGCCTGCGGCAGGTGCTGGAGGAATGACGGTCTGGGCCGGTGCGTCTCGATGCCCGGCGTCACGCTCCCGGGTACATGGACCAGCGTCATCAGCCGGGCGCCCGGAACGAGCTCCAGGATGGCCTCGAGGGTGACCTCGCCTCCGCGCATGCCGGTCAGCCAGTCGTGAACGACGGCGACGCGGCGCCCGCCGAGGTCGGCCGGAGCGACCGCCGGTGGGGCCGGGGTTCGGTCGCTCAGCGCTCGCCCTCGATTTCCTGGTAGATGCGGCGGACCTGTTTCACCGACTGCTCCCACGAGAAACGGCTTGCTCTCGCGAGCCCCTTGCGGCGCAGGTCCGCGCGAAGATCGTCGTCATCGAGCACCTGCGTGATTCCGTCGGCTATCGATTCGGCTTCGAGCGGTTCGACCAGGATCGCGGCATCGCCGAGAACCTCCGGCAGCGACGAGACGTTCGATGCGACGACGGGGGTGCCGCTGGCGATGGCTTCGAGAGGCGACAGCCCGAACCCTTCGTACAGGGACGGGAAGACGAACACGTCCGCGAGCCGATAGAGCACGGCCAGCGTCTCCGTGGTCTGGTAGCCGAGGAAGCGCACGTGCTTGTGCAGGTTGTGCCTGTGCACTGCGCGCCGCAGCATGGCGTACCGCGATACCTCGCTGCCGGTCAGGAGCAGTCCGAGGTCGTCGAACCCGCGCCGGCGGACCGTGACGAACGCCTCGATGAGGCGCTCGAGGTTCTTGTGCGGCTTGACGTTGCCGGCGTACATGATGAAGCGGTCGGGAAGCTGATAGCGCTCGCGGACGCGGACGAGGTCGGCGTCCGCCGGCGGTTGGCGGAAACGCTCGTCGATGGCGTTGGGGATCACCGTGATCTTGGTTTCCGGGACGTCGAAGAAGCGGACGATGTCCTGCTTGGAAGCTTGCGACACGGTGAGGACACGGCGCGCGCGCCGCGTGGCGGACCAGATCTGCGCCCAAGCGTAGCCGTAGGCCAGGCGGTTCGGCAGGTACTGGGGAAACCGCAGGTGAATGCAGTCGTGAATGGTGACGATGGCGCGGCACGGCGTCAGCGGGGGCAGCACGTAGTGCGGCGCATGGAAGAGGGTGGCGCCGCTGCGGCCGAGGCTGAGCGGTACCATGAGCTGTTCGCGGACGGAGTAGTTGGGCGCGCCCTGGGCGACGGTCCTGAAGTTCTCGCCGAGCGTCGTGGCGAGTCCCTCGTCGTCACGCCGGCAGAGGAGCACGTAGTCCGTCTCGTGGTCGATCCGGGCGAGCTGGCGCACGAGGTTGCGGACGTACGTACCGATCCCGAAGTCGTGCAGCTTGCGTACGTCGATCGCGACTCGCACGGTTCCCAACTATAGCGAAGCCGGGGGGTGGAGTCCGCGCGCGAGCAGATAGAGACGCAGGGCGCAGGCCCATCGCGGGTGGTGCTTGACGTAGAACGCGATCTGGCTGCGCCGGTAGGCTGCGCGTGCGGCAGCCGGATCGGAAGCGCCGGATCGGCCTCTCGCGTGGATGATCTCGGCGGTGGGCGTGAAGAGGACGCGGTGCCCGTCGGCGCGCAGCGCCGCGCAGAAGTCGACGTCCTCCCCGTACAGGAAGAACCGTTCGTCCAGCCAGCCGGCCGCGGCGCCGGCATCGCGGCGCACGAGGAGACACGCGCCGCTGACCCACTCGGGATGGTGGGCCGTCGTGACACGGCGCTCGAACCAGCGGACGACGGGGCCGATGCCGCGGGCGAGGCCGAGAGCGATGAGCTTCTGCCGAGCCTCGTTCCAGGGTGACAGCATGCGCCCGAAGGACAGCTCGACCGCACCGTCGCGCCCGACGAGGCGCGGCCCGGCCGCGGCCGCCGCGGGCTCGTCGTCGAGAGCGCCGGCCAGGCGCTCGATGCTCCCCGGCGGGACGACGGTGTCGCTGTTGAGCAGCAAGACCAGGTCGCTCTCGCAGGCCCGGATTCCGGTATTGGTCGCGGCCGCGAATCCAGCGTTTCTTCCCATCTCGATGACGCGCACGTCGGTCCAGGCGGTGCGGATCGCCTGGACGCTGCCGTCCGACGAACCGTTGTCGACGACGACGATGGTGTGTGTCAGGTCGGGCGGTGCGTCGTGCAGCGACTGCAGGCAGGTGTGGAGGTCCCGCCGCGTGTTGAAGCTGACGATCACGATGGCCAGGCGGGTCATGGCAGTTGCGCCGCGGCGTCCCGCAGTACGGCAAGCGTCTCCGCCGCGGCGCGCGTCCACGTGTAGCGGGCGAGCAGAGGTCCCGCCTGCGCGAGCAGAGTCTCGCGGACGTCGCGCCGGGTGATGACCTCCACGAGCGCCGCGGCCACCGCACCGGGGTCGTTCACGGGGACGTGGCGCACCGCGTTCCCGTAGATCTCGCGCGCGACCGCGGTGTCTCCCGCGACGACCGCAGTGCCGGCGGCGAGCGCCTCGAGCGGGGTCAGACCGAACCCTTCGTACTCCGAGAGCCAGGCGAAGACGGACGCCCGCCGGTACAGTGCGGCGAGCTCGGCGTCGTCGACGTACGACAGGAACGCCACGCGCGAGGCGACGCCGTGGGCGGCGGCGATTCCGTGCAGGTCTTCGGGGGGCCACGTGCGGTCCGGCCCGACGATGGCGAGCTCGACCCCGGGTACCGCGCGGGCGACCTGTTCGAACGCGGCAATGAGCATGGGAAGCCGCCGGCGTGCGAACAGGGCGCCGACGTACAGCACCAGCGGTGCGCCGGACGCGGCCGGCGGCGGGAGCGCTCGCGGCGGCTCCGTGCCGGCGGGCGCCGCGACGCCGTTGTGGACCACCCGCACCCGCGCCGGCGGCGTGCCCAGATGTCTGAGGATCTCCTGTCGCGAGAATTCCGATACGGCGATGACGGTCCGCGCGGTGGCCGCCGCGCGCGCCGCCAGCCATCGCCGGCGCAGTCCCTCACGCCACCCGAACCACTCGGGGTGTGCGGTGAAGGAGACGTCGTGCAGCGTAACGACCGAGGGGACGTCGAGCGCGAGCGGCACCGAGTAGCCGGGACCGAAGAAGACGTCGAGCCGGTCGCGCGCCGCCCGCCGCGCCAATGCCCTCTGTTCCCACCAGGAGCCGCCGGCGCCGGGTATCGTCGAGCCGGTAAGGCGTGCTCCGGCCCCGGGCCGGTCGAGGGGCGACGCTCCCGGCGGAAGGGGGCGCGGCGTATAGACGATCAGCTCGTGTCCCGCATGGGCCGGCGCGCCGGTCCACTCGGCGCACAGGTTGGCGAGATAGCGGCCGACGCCGGTGCGGCGGCCGAGCAGTTCCCGGCCGTCGATGCCGATTCTCATGCGGCGGTCCCCGCGCGCCGCGCCCGCCACTCGATCGCCTTGCGGTAGGCGCGGCGCAGCGACCGCGCCGACGCGCGCCAGGTGAACTCCCGAGCCCGCCGGAGCCCCCGGGCGACACACCGCCCGGCCAGCGCGTCGTCGGTCAGCACGCTCTCGAGGGCGTCGGCGATTGCTTCTGCGTCGGTCGGGTCGACGAGCAGACCCGCATCGCCGACCACCTCCGGCAGTGCGCCCCGATTCGAGGCCACGACCGGTACGCCGACGGTCATGGCTTCCAGAGCAGGCAGCCCGAAGCCCTCGTCGAGCGAAGGCAGCACCAGCGCCCGCGCGCCGGCGTACAGTGTCCTGAGCGCCCCTCTGTCGAGATATCCGGTACGCCGGACGCGGCCGGCCAGGGGGGGGCGTTCCATGCGCTGCAACCAGTCGGCGGCTCCCCGAGCGCGGGTCCCGCCCCCGCCGGCGAGGACCAGGTCCGGAACGCCCGGAGAGCGCGCGACGAGCCGTGCGTAGGCATCGAGGAGGCCGGCAATGTTCTTGCGGGGCTCGAGCGTACCTACGAAGAGCACGTGCCCGGTAGCCGGCGGGGCGTCCCGCGCCGGCCAGTCGGGCGCGCCGTTCGGGCAGACGGATATCGCCTCCGGGGGAACGTGCAGTCGGCGCTCGACCTCGGCGGCAGTGTGCCGGGAGGGTACTACCACGTGCGCCGCCCGTGCGGCGTGGCGCCGGACGAGCGCGGCGTAGTCCCGGTGCACCTCCGCGGTCGTACGGTGCGGGTGATCGAGGAAGTCCAGATCGTGGACCGTAATGACCTGGGCGGCGCCGCGCGACGGCATCAGCAGAGGGTGCGGCGAATGCACGACGTCGAAACGCCGGCCGGCGATCGCTTCGACGGCTGGCCAGCCGGCCCGGTGCCAGGCAAGGTTGAGCAGCCGGACGGGTATGCGGCGGTCGATGGTGCGGACGCCCGCGGGCAACGGCTGGTCGGCGTCCGCTAGGCGGTCCTTCCAGGACGCGCTGAAGACCGTCACCTCGACGGGGTCATCGGGAGCCCCCTCGCTCTCCAACTCGGCGAGGGCGGTGACGAGATGGTGTACGAACGCACCCACTCCTGTCGGGCGGCGCAACGCCGGCCGATAGTCGATCAGGACGCGCATGCGGCGGGATCGTACCATATGGCGGCGGCTCGACCCGCCGTTTCGGACGCGCCATGAAATCGGCCAAGTCCTTGTGCTGCAATGCTTTTTACAGGTTTAGAAGACGCGTGCTAGCCTTATGGGTTTGCTGAGGGACCGGTAACGGAGTTCTAGTAGATGAAGCTGGCGGTCGTTGGAACCGGCTACGTGGGATTGGTCGTCGGGGCGTGCTTCGCGGAGAACGGCAACGACGTCGTCTGTGTCGACAGCGACGCCGCGAAGATCGAATCGTTGCAGCAGGGGCGGCTGCCCATCTACGAGCCGGGCCTCGGCGAGCTGGTCGCGCGAAACGGGTTGGAGAAGCGACTTGGGTTCTCGACCGAGCTGACGCCGGCGGTCGAGAGCGCGCAGGTCGTCTTCATCGCGGTGGGCACGCCGCCGGGGGAGAACGGCTCGGCCGATCTGACGCACGTGCTTTCGGTGGCCCGCGATCTCGCGCACGCCATGTCCGGCTATACGGTCGTCGTCACCAAGAGCACCGTGCCGGTCGGCACCGCCGCCCGGCTGCGCGAAGTCATCGGCGGCGAAACGAGTCAGCCGTTCAGCGTGGTCAGCAACCCCGAGTTCCTCAAGCAGGGGGCCGCGATCGACGACTTCATGCGTCCCGACCGCGTGGTGATCGGCGCCGAGGACCAGCGCGCGGCGGAGTTGATGCAGACCCTGTACGCGCCGTTCACGCGCACCGGCGCACCTATTCAGCTCATGGATTGCGCGAGTGCCGAGCTGTGCAAGTACGCCTCGAACGCCATGCTGGCGACGCGCGTCTCGTTCATGAACGAGATCGCGACGGTCTGCGAGCTGTTCGGCGCCGACGTCGACAAGGTGCGGCGCGCGATGGCTGCCGACCGGCGTATCGGTCCGTCGTTTCTGTTTCCCGGCATCGGGTACGGCGGAAGCTGCTTCCCCAAGGACATCAAGGCGCTCGTCAGCTCGTCGCGCGGCGAGGGCTACCGCTGCCGGATTCTGGAGTCGGTCGAGGCGGTCAACGCCGCGCAGAAAGTGCGCCTCGTGGACAAGATGCGCGGGCACTTCGACTCGCTCACGGGCAGGACGATCGGCGTATGGGGACTCTCGTTCAAGCCGCGCACCGACGACATGCGCGAGGCGCCGTCGGTACCGACCATAGAAGGGCTGCTGGCTGCGGGGGCCCTCGTTCAGGCATACGATCCGCAGGCGGAACGGGCGGCTCGCGTCATCTTCGGAGACCGGATCACGTATGCCGCGCGCAGCTACGACGCCCTCGAGGGGGCCGACGCGCTGGCCATCGTGACGGAGTGGAACGAGTTTCGCGAGCCCGACTTCGCGCGGATGCGGTTGCTCATGCGGACGCCGGTGATCTTCGACGGCCGCAACGTGTTCGACGTGGAGCAGATGCGGACCGAAGGGTTCACCTACTACTCGATAGGGAGGTAGTCGGTTGCATCCCGTCGTTCGCCTCACCCGGTACGGGATTCCGCATCGGTGGCGGTTCGGCGGGGCGGTCGCGGCCATGGGGGTCTACGCGGCGGCGTCGGTGGCGCTTGTCGCTCTGATCGACCCGATCTTCAACGACGTTCTCATTCCTGAGGACGCCCCGCGCGGCGAGTCGCAATTCTGGGTTGTCGCGGCGCTGTTCCTGGGGGACGCCTCCGTCGCGGACTTGCGCGCCGGGCTCGGGTCGGAGTTCTGGATCATCGCGGGCATGATCCTGGGCTTCGGCCTGGCGAAGGGCGTCGGGAACTACTTCTCCGTCTTCCTGATGGCCGACGTCGGACAGCGGGTGGTGCGCGACCTGCGCAACGAGCTGTTCCGGCACATTCTGGGGCAGTCCGCCGGCTTCTTCGCGCGAAACACGACCGGCGCTCTGATGTCGCGCATGATGCACGACATCATGCGCATTCAGCAGGTGGTCACGGTGACGCTCGGCGACCTGCTGCGCGAGACGATCACCGTGGTCGGCCTGGCCGTTTGGCTCTGCTTCCTCGACGCCCGGCTGGCCCTGGTGGCCATGAGCTGCGCTCCGCTGGTGGTCTACCCGCTCGTGCGGCTCGGGCAGCGGGTGCGGCGCAACACCTACCGCGGCCAGGAGGAGCTCGGCCGGTTGTCCCACGTCACCGCCGAGGCGTTCACGGGACACCGAATCGTCAAGGCGTTCGCGGCCGAAGCGTTCGAAGGGAGCCGGTTCGCGCGCACGTCGGAACGGGTCTACCGGATCGCGATGAAGGTGACCAGCAGCCTCTCCGTGCTGCCGCCGCTCATGGAGTGGCTCGGCGCGTTCGCGGTGGTCGGGGTCCTCTGGTACGGATCCAGCCGGATTGCCGGCGGGGAGATGACGACCGGGGAGTTCACGGCGTTCCTGGCCGCCCTGCTGGTGATGTATGGGCCGGTGAAGAAGCTGAGCCGCGTGAACGCCAACATCCAGCAGGCGCGGGCGGCGTCCGAGCGGGTCTTCGAGATGCTCGACACGCGCAGCGAGGTGGCGGACAGCGCGTCCGCGCGTCCGCTGGCGCCTCTGCGATCGGCAATCAGCTTCCGGGACGTCAGCTTCGCCTATGACGAGACGGCGGGCGACCCGGTCCTGCGCGGAGTGTCGTTCGAGGTCGCGGCGGGCCAGGTGGTCGCCCTCGTCGGCCTGAGCGGCGCCGGAAAGACGACCCTGGTGAACCTCGTGCCGCGGTTCTACGACGTGAGCGGCGGCGCGATCCTGATCGACGGCGTCGACGTTCGCGACGTCGCCCTGGCCTCGCTGCGCGAGAGCATCGGCATCGTCACGCAGGACACGGTCCTGTTCGACGGCACCATCGCCCACAACATTGCCTATGCCTTGCCCGACGCATCGCCGGCCCTGATCGAGGCGGCGGCGCGGGCGGCGCACGCCCACGAGTTCATCGCGGCGCTGCCGTCCGGTTACGACACCACCATCGGGGAACGCGGTCAGCGGCTGTCGGGCGGCCAGCGGCAGCGCATTGCGATTGCCCGCGCGCTGCTCAGGAACGCGCCCATCCTCATCCTCGACGAGGCGACCTCCTCGCTCGACGCCGAGTCGGAGCTGCTGGTGCAGGATGCGCTGTCGCAGTTGATGCTGAACCGCACGTCGTTCGTTATCGCGCATCGTCTCTCGACGGTCCGGCGGGCCGACGCGATCATCGTGCTCGAGGACGGGCGCGTGCGCGAGATCGGGCGGCATGAGGAGTTGCTGGCGGACCCGGACAGCCACTACGCACGGCTCTACGCGATGCAGTTCTTCGACAGGACGCCGGCCGCCGTTGCGTCCGGGAGCCCGGCCGGTGTGGCAGGGGCGCCCGCGGTGGGTCTCGTCCCGTTACGCGCCACCGTGGCGGCCGACGGCGAGCCGTAGCAGTCCGCGGCGGAGAGAGGAGTCTGCGACCCATGATCAAGTCGATGACCGGTTTCGCGTCCCTGACGCGGGAAGACGAGGCGCTGACCGTGAGCGTCACCGCGCGCAGCGTGAATCACCGTTACCTCGACCTGCAGGTCCATCTGCCGTCGAGCCTGCTGCGACTGGAGCCTCGGGTTCGCGAGGAGGCGCAGCGGCGTCTGGCCCGCGGCCGGGTGGAGGTTCGAATCGCGGCGCGTCGCCGTAACCGTCCTCCGGTCGAGGTGGAAGTCGACGAGGAGCTGATCGCCGCCCTCGTGGAGGTCGCCGCCCGTCCGGACGTCGAGCGTGCGACCGGCGGCCGCTGGACGGTGGGCGAGCTGCTGGGATTTCCGGAGGTGGTCACGGTTGCGGCCCGGACGGCGGAGCTGGAGGCCGACCCGGACATCGAGACGGCGGTGACGGATGCGGTCGGCGAGGCGCTGGACGAGCTGGATTGCATGCGCACGAACGAGGGAGGCCACCTGCGCACCGATCTCGACGGGCGTCTGGTGGCGCTCGGCGGGTTGATCGATCGTGTCGAGCGGTGCGCCGGCGAGGCCGCGGAGGCGCTCGGCCAACGGCTCACGGCGCGGCTCGCGGAGATCGGGCCGGACGTGCACGCCGACCAGGCGGCGCTGGCGCAGGAGGTCGTCCGGTTCGTGGCGCGGTCGGACATCCATGAGGAGATCGTCCGCTTGCGGGCGCATGTCTCGCACTGGGGCTCGCTGGCGGACGCCCCCGAGCCGTGCGGGCGGAAGCTCGATTTCCTGCTTCAGGAAATGAACCGCGAGATCAACACCATCGGATCGAAGGCGGATGGGCACCAGACGTCCGAGCTCGTGGTGGCGGCCAAGGCGGAGCTGGAGAAGCTGCGCGAGCAGGCCCAGAACGTGGAGTGACCGGTGCGGAAGGACGACGTCACCCCCGTAGCGTCCGCGGCGACCGGCGCGAGCACGGGCCGGCGCGGGCTCCTCATCATCCTGTCGGCGCCCTCCGGAACCGGGAAGACGACGCTCGTCGGCCGGCTGGTCGAGAGCGTGCCCGATGTGGTTCGCTCGCGGTCGTACACCTCCCGCACCGCGCGGCCGGGCGAGGTCGACGGCGTCGACTACCACTTCGTGGCTCCGTCCCGTTTCCGTGACATGATCGCGGCAGGCCATTTCCTGGAATGGGCCGATGTGTTCGGCCGACTCTACGGCACCGGCGCCGCCGCGACGGAGTGCTGTCGGGCGGCCGGTAGCGACGTCGTGCTGGTGATCGACGTACAGGGGGCGCGGCAGGTCCGGCGTCACGCGCAGGATGCGGTGAGCGTCTTCGTGCTGCCTCCGTCGTTCCGCGTGCTGGAAGAGCGGCTCCGCGGCCGTGGCGCCGCGGCGGTCCGCGGCTTGGACGTGGAGAGGCGTCTCCGTACCGCCCGTCGAGAGGTCGAGATGGTCGACGAGTACGACTACGTGGTCGTGAACGACGAGGTCGACGCGTGCGTCGAGCGGCTCCGACAAATCGTACTGGCCGAGCGGTCGCGAGCGGCGGTCATGCGCGAGCAGGCTCGCGGCATCGTCGAGACCTTCCACGCGGTCGATGCGCCGGGGCAGAGGTCCGGCGCCGACTGAAATCATGGCACTCGTCGCGCTCGGCGTCAGCGGCGGGATCGGCGCCTACAAGGCGGTGGAGGTCGCCCGCGGGCTCCAGCAGCGCGGGCACGACGTGGCGGCGGTGATGACCGCCAACGCGCAACGGTTCGTGGGGCCGCTGACGTTCGAGGCGATCACGAGGCGCCGGGTCGCGGTTGACCAGTTCGCGCCGGGGATCAACGCCGACATCGATCACATCGCACTGGCTTCGACGATCGAGCTGCTGCTCGTCGCACCGGCCACGGCGGACGTCATCGGCAAGCTCGCGAACGGCATCGCCGACGACTTCCTGTCGTCGCTGTACCTGGCGACCACCGCGCCCGTGCTCATGGCGCCGGCCATGAACACGAACATGCTCTCGCATGCGGCGGTGCGGGCGAATCTGGACACGCTCGCCGGGCGCGGCGTGCGGTTCGTCGACCCGGGCGACGGCTATCTCGCCTGCGGCTGGGTGGGGCGGGGACGCCTGGCGGAGCCCGAGACCATCGTGGCGGCGGCGGACGGAATCCTGAGCGGTGGCGGCGCGTGGGCGGGACGGTCGATTCTGGTGACCGCGGGCCCGACGTACGAGGATCTCGATCCGGTCCGCTACCTCGGCAACCGGTCGACCGGACGCATGGGCTACGCGGTGGCGGCCGAGGCTGCGGCGCGCGGCGCGCGCGTCTTGCTCGTCAGCGGTCCGACGGCGCTGGCGCCTCCGGCCGGCGTGGAGCTGACCGCGGTTCGCAGTGCCGGCGAGATGCACGCCGCGGTCGTCAGGCTCGCTCTCGACGAAGAGGTCGACGCGGTGGTCATGGCGGCGGCGGTGGCGGACTACACCCCGGCCGCCGGTGCGCAGGCTGCCAAGATCCGGAAGACGGACGACGACCTGGTGCTTGCGTTACGTCGTACGCCGGACGTGCTGGCGGATCTCGGAGCGCGCCGCGGGGACGCGCCGGGGCCCGTGCTGGTCGGGTTCGCGGCGGAGACCGGCGACGCCGTCGAACGGGCCCGCGCGAAGCTCGCCCGCAAGCGGGTCGACCTCGTCGTCGCCAACGACGTCACCGAGCCGGGGGCCGGGTTCGCGGTGGATACGAACGTGGCGACGCTGGTGAGCGTCGCGGGCGTCGAGCCGGTTTCCAGGCGTTCGAAGCGGGATCTGGCCCGGGTCATCCTCGATCGGATCGAAGCGCGGCTCGGGGCCCGGAGCGAGACGACGTGATCCTGGAAGGGAGCCGGTGACCGACCGCGAGCAGCTCGCCGAGCATCTGAGGTTCTTCGAAGAGCTCGGCGTCGAGGGGCTCAGCCGCGATCCGGTGTGGCGCACGAGGCCGGCCGACCGCGGGGCCGCCGAGACGCCGGTGCCGGCGGCAGGTTCGCACGAAGTCCCGCCGGCGGAACGCCTGCAGAGGATTCGCGACGAGCTGGGCGACTGCACCCGCTGCAAGCTGCACGGCGGACGCACGAACCTCGTGTTCGGCGTCGGCAGGCCCGACGCGGACCTCATGTTCGTCGGGGAGGCGCCCGGACGCGACGAAGATCGGCAGGGGGAGCCGTTCGTCGGCCGGGCCGGGCAGTTGCTCACGCGGATCATCGAGGCGATAGAGCTGCGGCGGGAGGACGTCTACATCGCGAACGTGGTCAAGTGCCGGCCACCGCAGAACCGCAATCCGGAACCGGACGAGGTGGAGACCTGCCGTCCGTTCCTGTTCGCGCAGATCGACGCGGTCGCACCGCGGGTCATCGTCGCCCTCGGCTCGTTCGCGGTCCGCACGCTGCTCGACGACGAGAGGCTGCCCGTCTCGAGGGCGCGCGGCCGGGTCTACGCGTGCCGCGGCGCGAAGCTGATCCCGACCTTCCATCCGGCGTTCCTGCTGCGGAGTCCCGAGCGGAAGCGCGACGTCTGGGATGACATGAAGCGGGTCCGGTCCATCCTCCGCGGCGACTGATGTCCGCGCTCGTGACGGTCGCGGTCCCGGTACCGGCGCTGCCGGCGCTGACCTACAGGGTGCCGGACGGCATGTCCCCTCCGCCGGTCGGTGGACGCGTCCGCGTCCCCCTCGGCCGGCGGGTCGTGACCGGGTGCGTCGTTCCCGATCCCGCCGCCGGGCCGGACCCCGATGCCGTCGCGGGGACCGCGTCGGTGGAGCTGCGCGATCTGCTGGAGTCTCTGGATCCGGAGCCCTATCTGCCGCCGGACGTGGTCGACCTCGCGCTCTGGGTGGCGGAGTACTACGCCTGCGGGCCCGGTGAATCGGTCGCCGCGGCGATGCCGCCGCTCGCCCTGTCGGCGTCCGGGAGCAGCGGCGGCGGATTCCGGACGGAGCGGGTGGTCCGCCTCACGGCGGCCGGGCGCGACGCGCTGGTGGCCGGGACGGCGGGCCCGCTCGGTCCGAAACAGCGGGCGGCACTGCACCATCTCGGCGGCGCGCCCGGTGGGCTCGCAACGGCGCGGCTCCGGGAGGACGGGATAGCGGCGCCGACGGTGGCGCGCCTCCGGGAACGGGGTCTCGTGGCGGTCGATTCCCGGCGGGTCGAACGCGACCCCTTCGCGTCCGAGGGGCCGGAGGAGCCGAGACCGGCGGGCGGCGGCGCCGGGCGCGAGGCGACGGCCGAGCAGCGGGCCGCGCTCCAGGCCATGGCGTGCCTGGCGGCCGAGCAGGCGTTCCACGTCGCGCTACTGCACGGGGTGACCGGCAGCGGCAAGACCGAAGTGTACCTGCGCCTCGCCCGGGACGTCGTGGCGAGCGGGCGCCGTGTGCTCGTACTCGTGCCGGAGATCGCGCTGACCCCGGCGGTGACGGAGACCTTCCGGCGGGCGTTCGGCGACCGTGTGGCGATTCAGCACAGCGGGCTGTCCCCGGGCGCCCGGCACGACCAGTGGCATCGCGTCCGGCGCGGCGAGATCGAGGTGGTGGTGGGCACGCGGTCGGCGGTGTTCGCGCCGCTGGACGCACTGGGCCTGGTGGTGGTCGATGAAGAGCACGACACGTCCTACAAGCAGGAGGAGAGCCCGCGCTACCACGCGCGCAACGTCGCGATCGTGCGCGCCCAGCGCGCCGGCGCGCTGGTGGTGCTCGGATCGGCCACGCCGTCCCTGGAGACGTTCCACCACGCCCGCAACGGCCGCTACCGCTGCGTGGCGCTGAACGAGCGTGTGCACCGGCGCCCGCTCCCGGAGGTGCGGGTCGTCGACATGCGCGCGGAGGTGGCCAGCGGCGGGACGGACGTGGCGGTCAGCCGGCCGCTCGCCGACGCGCTGGAGGGCACGCTCGCCCGGGGCGAGCAGGCGTTGATCCTGCTGAACCGGCGCGGATTCGCGACGGCCGTGCTCTGCCGGCAGTGCGGGCGGACCTGCGAGTGTCCCAACTGCAGCGTGTCGCTCACGCTCCACCGCCGCGCCGGCCGGGTGCGTTGCCACTACTGCAACTTCTCGGTGACGCGGCCGTCCACCTGCGCCCACTGCGCCGGACCGTACCTCGATACCGTCGGCTTCGGTACGGAACGGCTCGAGGCCGACGTGGCGGATCGTTTTCCGGGCGCCACGATCGCCCGTCTCGACCGCGACGCGGCGCGCCGTCGCGGCGCCGGGGCAGCGCTGCTGGCGCGCTTCCGCGAGGGGGACATCGACGTGCTGGTCGGGACGCAGATGATCGCCAAGGGGCACGATTTCCCGAACGTGACCCTCGTCGGGGTCGTCTCGGCGGACGCCGGGTTGCAGGTGGCCGATTTCCGGGCGGCGGAACGGACGTTCCAGCTCCTGACCCAGGTCGCCGGGCGGGCCGGTCGCGGCGTCCGCCCCGGGAGCGCCATCCTGCAGTCGTTCCATCCCGAGCACTACAGCATCGTGCACGCCTGCCGGCAGGCGTATGGCCCGTTCTTCGAGGAGGAGATGCGCTACCGGACGGCGTTGCACTATCCGCCGGTGTTGTCGATGGTCAACGCCGTGGTGCGCGGTCGCACGCTGGACGCGGCGATGCGCGACGCGGCCAGGGTGGCGGGGGCGTTGCGCGCCGCCGGGTCGTCTTTCCAGGTCCTCGGTCCTGCGGTGGCGCCGATCGCGCGACTGCGCGGCCAGCACCGCGCGCAGATCTTCCTGAAGGGGAGGAATCGGCACGCGATGCGCATCGCGTTGCGGGCGGCGCTGGACGCCAGCCCCGATTTGGGCCGGCGCGTCACCGTGGACGTGGATCCGATCAACCTTCTGTAGCCCGGGGGAGCGTCAGGTATCGGTCATGAACCGTCGATCCGGATGGGCGACGGCGTGAAGCAGAGCAGGAAGATGACGGCGGTGGCCAGTGCGACCCAGCGGCGCCGCGGGTCCAGGGGCACGTGGTCGTCCAGCGTGCGCGGATGACGGGGCCCGAAGACGACGAGCATGACGACCATCAGGACCGCCCAGACCAGCCAGCTCAGGGAGAAGAACGTGAGACCGACCACGACCGCGGCTCCGGTCACGGTGACGGCGGTGGAGCGGCTGCCGAGCGCGGCGTACGAGATGTGTCCGCCGTCGAGCTGGCCGATCGGGAACAGGTTGAGCGCCGTCGCCAGCAGGCCGAACCAGGCGGCGAAGCCCATCGGATGCAGAATGATCGTGTGGCCGGCGGGAAGCTCGCCCCAGATGAGCCAGGCGGCGGCCTTGAACAGCAGCGGCTCGCCCAGCATGATCGTGCCGACGTCGTTCTCCGGCAGCGGCGTCACGCGCGAGAGCAGGAGGCCGCCGAAGAGCGCCGGCACGGCCACGACGAAGCCGGCTATCGGTCCGGCCGCGCCGATGTCGAAGAGCATCGTCTTGGTGGGAATCCGCTGCCGGATGCGGATGAAGGCGCCGACGGTGCCGGCGAGAAACGGCGCCGGCAGGAAGTAGGGCGGCGAGGCGTCGATCCGATAGAACCGACAGGCGTAGTAGTGACCGAGCTCGTGCACCCCGAGAATCGCCAGAATCGTGAGGCTGTACCATGCCCCGTGCAGGAAGCCGGACACGGGGGCCTCGGTGGCGGAGTCCGACAGGAACCCCGCGTGGAACAGGCTGCCCATCCACATGGTGCTACCCAGCGTGGCGAGGAACAGCGCCAGCGGCAGCCACCTCCGGTCGTTACGCACGGATGTTCTGCAGGTCCTTGCCCGGCTTGAAGCGGATGGTGCGACCGGGAGGGATGCGGACTTCCTTGCCGGTGCGCGGGTTGCGGCCGATACCCCGCTTGCGGGGCTTGACCTGGAAGACGCCGAACCCCCGCAACTCGATGCGTTCGCCGCGCTGCATCGACATGCGCATGGCCTCGAAGACCGCGTCGACGGCCCGCTCCGACTTTACCTTGGTGATGTCGGCGGCCTTGGAGACTTGGTTGACGATGTCGACCTTGATCATGTCGCGCGGTGCTCCTGAGCTGGTATAACTAGCATAGATACCGTAATTTACGGCTGTCAAGCCGGATTTGCATGGGTGAGAAGAGCAGCGGCGGCGCGCGCGTGGTGCTCGTAGGGCGGCCCAACGTCGGCAAGTCGACGTTGTTCAACCGCGTGTCGGGCCGCCGCCGCGCGATCGTGGGGCCCGTGGCCGGGACCACCCGCGACGTGATGCGGCATCCGGTGGAGTGGCTCGGGACGGAGTTCGAGCTGGTGGACACCGGCGGCGTGTTCGGCGCCAGCACGGACCCGCTGCAGGCGGCGGTCGCCGAACGCGGGCTCCGCGAGGTCGGTACCGCGGGGGTTATCGTGGTCCTGGTCGACGCCCGCGAGGGGCTGGTACCCGCCGACGAGGACGTCGTGCGGCAGGTGCGGCGTACGGGTGCGCCGATGGTGCTGGCCGTCAACAAGGTCGACGATGTGCGGGCCGGAGCCGGGGCGGCGGAGTTCGAACGTCTGGCCGTGGCGCCCGCGCTGTCGATCGCCGCCGAGCATGGGCTGGGCGTGGGCGACCTGCTCGACGCCGTGGTCGAACATCTGCCCGGGCGCGGCCGGCGCCCCGCGCAATCGAGCTCGGCGCCGGTCGATGCCGGACGCGAGGACGGCGAGGTGAGCATCGCGATCGTCGGCCGTCCCAACGTCGGGAAGTCCTCGCTGGTCAATCAGCTCGTGCACGAAGATCGGGTGCTGGTGAGCGAGCGCCCAGGCACCACCCGCGATGCCGTCGACACCGTGGTCGGCTGGCACGGACGGCGCATCCGGCTCGTGGACACCGCCGGGATCCGTCGTCCGGGGCGCGTGGCACAGGCGGGAGCGGTCGAGTCGGTCAGCGTCGTCCTCTCCCGGCGCGCGCTCGCGCGCGCCGACGTGGCGGTAGTGCTCGTCGACGCGACAGGTGTCGTTACGCGGCAGGACGCGGTGATCGCCGGCGAAGCCGAACGGGCCGGATGCGGCGTGGTCATCGCGGCCAACAAGTGGGACCTGGTCAAGGACCGCGGTCAGGGATTCTCGAAGACGTTCGATGCCGATCTGCGCCGCGGCCTGCGGTTTGCGGACTTCGCGCCGATCCTGCACGTGTCCGCGTTGACCGGGGAGCGGGCGCCGCGGGTGATCGAGCGGGCCGTGGACGTCGCGGCGGCGCGGGCGATTCACGTCGGGACGGCGGAGCTCAATCGTGTGGTGGCCCGAATCACCGCCCGTCATCGTCCCGCGAGCCCCGGGCGCCACGCCGTGAAGATCCTCTACGCCACCCAGATCGGCGCCCGGCCGCCGTCGTTCCTCTTCTTCACCAACGTCGCGACGCGCTTTCACTTTTCGTACGAGCGGTACCTCCGCAACCGGCTCCGGGACGCTTTCGGCTTCGAGGGGTCACCGATCCGGGTCAGGGCGCGGGCCCGGCGCGAGCCGCCGCGACGCGGCCGGCGCCCCTAGCAGGTCCGTCCCGCGCGGGGCCGTTGCCCGATACGATACTGCGCTATACTGCCTTACCACGATAGAGGATGGGCAGGTCGCCGACAGTCGACATCGAGATTCCCGACCGGCCACTGTTCAAGGCCGCCGAAGTCTGCTCCATCGCCAGGGTGCAGCCTTACGTGCTGAAGTCCTGGGAGGGAGAGTTTCCGGCGCTGGGGACGTCGACGACCAGCGGAGCACGCGTCTATCGGCGAGCGGACGTCGAGTTGGTTATCGAGATCCGGCGCCTGCTCTTCGTCGAGGGGTTGACGCTCGGTGCGGCGCGACGGAGGCTGTCCAGCGAAGCGCAGCCGGCGCCGGATCCGGTCGTCGTCGAGTTGATCGGGCCGGAGGCCCGGGAGCGTATCCTTGAAGTGAAGCAGGGGCTCCGGTCGATTCTCGACCTGCTGTCGGCGGACGCCGGGCCGGGACGCGGCACGTGAAGGTTCTGCCGCGGTCTTCGATCGGGTTTCGTAGATCGTCGGGATGTGGCGCAGTTTGGTAGCGCACCTGACTGGGGGTCAGGGGGTCGCTGGTTCGAATCCAGTCATCCCGACCATTCTCATGCCTTCGGACGCGAAGGCGGGCAGTCCGCGGGGGAGGAGAGTCCTCATGCATCATCGTTCCCGATGGTTTCCTTCGGCCGTGGCGGCGCTCGTGGTCGCCGGCGTCTGGCTGATTCCGGTCGCGGCCGAGGGCCAGGCGCCTGCCGGGGCCGCGCAGGAAGCGGAACAGCCTTACGAGGTTCCGCGGACGCCCGACGGACACCCCGACCTGCAGGGCTTCTGGACGAACCAGACCTACACGCCGCTGGAACGGCCGGAGGGCGTCGAAAAGGCGTTCTACACCCTCGAAGAGGCAGCCGCCATCGAGCAGGGCCGCGCCTCCCGCGAGTTCGCGCAGACCACGCCCGGCACCATCCCGGACGTCCACTACGACTTCACGCAGTTCGGGCTCGATCGCAGCCAGTCGCCCTTCGCCCGCAACCTGCGCACCTCCCTTATCGTCGACCCGCCGAACGGCCGGCTGCCTCCGGTGAACGCCGAGGGACGCCGGCGCGCCGCCGAAGTGGCGGCCGAGCGCGAACGGTTGGGCGGACGCTGGGATTCGGCGGAGGCCAACCAGCTCGACGACCGCTGCATCATCATGCGCGGCGCCGGCCCGCCCATGATGAACGCGGGCTACAACGCCAACTACCAGATCGTCCAGAACCGGGACTACGTGATGTTCCTGGTGGAGATGATCCACGACGCGCGGATCATCCCGCTGGACGGCCGACCGGCCCCTCCGGAACGGGCACGGCAGTGGATGGGCATGTCGCGCGGCCGGTGGGAGGGCGACACGCTCGTGGTCGAGACGACCAACATCAACGGCAAGAACCCGTTCAACGGCTCCAGCGACCGGATGCGCGTCACGGAACGGTTCACCCGGGTGGCGGACGACACGATCCTGTACAGATTCACCGTCGATGATCCGCTGACGTGGGACCGGCCCTGGACGGCGGAGATGCCGATGAAGGAGACGATCGGACCGCTGTTCGAGCACGCTTGCCACGAGGGCAACTACGGTCTGTACAACACTCTGGTCGGGGCGCGCCTCGAGGAGCAGCGTGCGGCGGAGGCGGCCGCGCGGGAGGAGTCGCAGAAATGACGGGGCGTGCGATGCAACGACACCGGCTGTTCGTATGGACGATGGGGGCCGCGCTGGCGGCCGCCGCGCTCGGGCTCGCCGCGCCGACTGCGCATGCGCAGGAGGCCGGCTACACGGCGCCCCGCACGGCGGACGGCACGCCCGATCTGAACGGGATCTGGCAGGCGCTGAACAACGCGCACTGGGACGTCGAGCCCCACTCGGCGGATTTCAGCCCGGTGCGGGAGCTCGGCGCGCTCGGCGCGGTTCCCGGCGGGCTTGGCGTGGTGGAAGGCGGCACGATTCCGTACACGCCCGAGGCCCTTGCGCAGCGGGACGAGAACTTCGCCGACCGCCTGGAGCGCGATCCGGCCATCAAGTGCTACCTGCCCGGCGTGCCGCGGGCCATGTACATGCCGTATCCGTTCCAGATCATCCAGAGCCGCTCGCACGTCATGATCCTCCACGAGTTCGCCGGCGCCGTGCGCACCATCTACATGGAGGACCACATGGAGTCGCCGGCCGACACCTGGATGGGGTGGTCCAACGGGCGCTGGGAGGGCGAGACGCTCGTGGTCGAAACGAGCGGCTTCTACGGGTCGACGTGGCTCGACCGGGCCGGGAACCATCACAGCACGGCGCTGCGCCTCGTCGAGCGGTTCACCGCGCGCAGTCCCGAGACGCTGGACTACCACGTGACGATCGAGGATCCCAACGTCTACACGCGCCCATGGAGCATGCGCATGCCGCTCTACCGGCGCGTGGAGCCGAACGCCGGGTTGATGGAGTTCCGTTGCGTCGAGTTCGTCGAGGATCTCATCTACGGCCATCTTCGCAAGAAGGTGGAACAGTAGCGGGTGCGGACAAGGAGAAGTCTGATGAGAATGAACCGAGCCGTCGCCGCCTTCGGCGCAGCCGTGTTGCTGGCCACCGTGCCGCTGTCCGGGCATCATGCCTTTTCGGCGGAATTCGACATCGAGCAGCCGCTCACCCTGGAGGGGCAGCTCGTCAAGTGGGAGATGATCAATCCCCACTCCTGGTTCCACATCGACGTGGAGGCCGAGGACGGTACCGTATCGATCTGGCTGGTCGAGGGCGGCAGCCCGAACGAGCTCATCCGGCAGGGCGTCACCCGGAACACCGTCGAGGTCGGCACGTTCCTCGCGGTCGAGGGTTACCGCGCCAAGGACGGCACCGAGAAGGCTGTCGGTCGCAACTTCATACTCGAGAACGGCGAGCGGCTGTTCCTGGGCGGCTCCGCCAACCGCGCCGGCGGCATCAGGTAGTTTTCGGTACGGGCTTCGGGCAGACGGGGGCGGTTCCGGCGGCGGACCGGGATGGGCTTGCCAGGCAAGTCGGTCGTCTGACGTCCGTTGGGAGAATTCGATGAGTACGATCTGTCGGCGTGCGCGTTTTCTGATGTCCCTGCTCTCCGCCGCAGCGTGCGGCGGTCTGCTGTCCGCGGATCTGCGCGCCGAGCCGGGCGGCGGCGGACAAGCTGCGACCGGAGCGATCCCCGAGCGCGTCGTGGACTTCGCGCGCGAGGTGCGGCCAATCCTGTCGGACAACTGCTTCTCTTGCCACGGCCCGGACGAAGGAACGCGGCAGCGCGGTCTGCGGCTCGACGTCCCGGAGGGGCTTTTCGAGGACCGTGGCCGCCTGGGCGGGCCGGTCGTGGTGGCCGGGAACGCATCCGAGAGCAGCCTGTTCGAGCGGCTGGTGACCGAGAACGACCGGCTGCGGATGCCGCGTAGCGCCGACCCGTTGACCGACGAGCAGGTCGAGACCCTGCGGCTCTGGATCGATCAAGGGGCGGAGTGGGAGTCGCACTGGGCGTTCATCCCGCCCGAGCGTCCCGCCGTGCCGCCGGTCTCCGATCCGGAATGGGTCCGCAGCCCAATCGACAGCTTCGTGCTGGCCCGCCTCGATGCGGAGGGGTTGGGACCGTCGGCGGAAGCCGACCGTGCGACGCTGCTGCGGCGGGTGACGCTGGACCTGACCGGACTCCCGCCCACGCCGGGCGAGCTCGCGGCGTTCCTCAACGACGATTCTCCTGACGCCTACGAGCAGGCGGTCGACCGGCTGCTCGGCTCTCCGCGTTACGGCGAGCGGATGGCGACCGAGTGGCTCGACGCGGCCCGCTACGCCGACACCAACGGCTATCAGACGGACGGCGAGCGGTCGATGTGGCGCTGGCGCGACTGGGTGATCGACGCCTACAACGCCAACATGCCTTTCGATCAGTTCACGATCGAGCAGCTCGCGGGCGACATGCTGCCCGCCGCCACCCGCGACCAGCGGGTCGCCACCGCGTTCAACCGCAACCACAGCCAGAACGGCGAAGGGGGCATCGTCGTCGACGAGTTCCTGGTCGAGTACGCGGTGGATCGCGTCGAGACCACCTCCACGGTCTGGCTCGGCCTGACGCTGGGCTGCGCCCGCTGCCACGACCACAAGTTCGACCCCCTCTCGCAGAAGGAGTTCTACGAGGTCCTGGCGAACTTCAACAACATCCCGGAGCGGGGGAAGGCGTTCAAGTACGTCAACTCGCCCCCGCTGATCACCGCTCCGACGGTCGAGCAGGAGGCCGGGCTCGCCGAGCTGGACCAGAAGCTGCGTGAGGCCCGCGAGGCGTTCGCCGCTCTCGAGGACGACGCGACCGAGGCGCAGGCAGCCTGGGAGGCGTCGCTCGCCAACGCCGGGCGCGTCGACTGGACTCTGCGCGACGACCTGCTGGCGCACCACGCCCTCGACGGCGACATCGCCGGGGTGCACAACGGTACGTTCGTGACCGCGGTGCTCGAGGACGGCCGGCCGCACTTCGTCGACGGCCGGGTCGGGGATGCCGCCGCCTTCGACGGGCAGCGCTTCATCAACGCCGGCCTCAGTCCCGACCTCGGCTACGACGATCCGTTCACCCTGGCCGCCTGGATCTACCCGACCGCGTCCAGCGGCGTGATCGTCTCGCGCGCCGACGCCAGCGACCAGGGGGAGGTGGGCTGGGGGCTCTACCTCGAGGAGGGCAAGCTCCGGTTCAACATGTCGACGCGGATTCTCGACGACGGCGTCAGCGCGGAGACACTGGCGGACGTACGCCTGAACGAATGGCAGCACGTGCTGGCGACCTACGACGGCTCCAAGACGCCGGGCGGCATCCGCATCTACGTGGACGCCGAGTCGTGGGAGCTCCAGCCCATGCTCGACCTGGTCGGCAACCGGATGCCGCAGCGCTACCCGTTGCGCATCGGCGCCAGCGGGTCGACCAAGCCGCGCTTCGAGGGGATCATCGACGATGTTCGGATTTACGGAGCGGCCCTGACGCCCGAGCGGGCGGCGGTGGTGGCGACGGCCGAGTCGGTAACCGCCATCGCGCGGATTCCGGCGGACCGGAGAACGCCGGCCCAGACCGAGAAGCTGCGCCTCGCCTTCCTCGACCAGTACGCGCCGACGGAGATTCTGGAGGCTGCGGCCGAGGTCGCCGCGCTCGAACGCGAGCGCGCGGACCTGTGGGCGAGCTTTCCGACCGTCATGGTGATGGAGGAGATGGCCGAGCGCCGCCCGACGTTCCGGCTCAACCGCGGCGCCTACGACAATCCGGCCGAAGAGGTGTTCCCGGGCGTGCCCGCGGTGCTGCCGCCGCTGCCCGACGGCGCGGAGGCGAACCGGCTGTCGTTCGCCCGCTGGCTCGTCGATCCGGATCACCCGCTCACCGCGCGGGTCACCGTCAACCGCTTCTGGCAGACGTACTTCGGCACGGGACTGGTCAAGACGGCCGAGAACTTCGGTACGCAGGGCGAGTATCCCAGCCATCCGGAGCTGCTGGACTGGCTGGCCACCTCCTTCGTCGACTCGGGGTGGGACGTCAAGGCGCTGCAGCGGGCCATCGTCACCAGCGCCGCCTACAGGCAGGCGTCCAAGGTGACGGCGGAAGAGTACGAGGCAGATCCGGAGAACCGGCTGATCGCGCGCGGACCGCGTCTGCGCCTGCCGGCCCAGATGATCCGGGACCAGGCGCTCGCCGTGTCCGGTCTGCTCGCGGAGAGGCTCGGAGGACCGTCGGTCAAGCCCTATCAGCCCGAGGGGCTGTGGGCCGACATGGTCGAAGGAGGCTATGGCGATTACGTCCCCAGCGAGGGCGACGACCTGTACCGCCGCAGCCTGTATACCTTCTGGAAGCGGACCCTCGGCCCGCCGACGATGATGACCTTCGACTCGTCGACCCGCGAGACCTGCATCGTCCGTACCGGCCGCACGAACACGCCGCTGCAGGCCCTGAACCTGATGAACGACGTCACCTACGTCGAGGCCGCCCGCCGGCTCGCGGAGCGGATGATGGTCGAGGGTGGTGAGACCCCGGCCAAACGCGTCGACTTCGCCTACCGCCTCACCACCGCCCA
This sequence comes from Vicinamibacterales bacterium, assembly GCA_965222905.1. Classification (GTDB taxonomy): domain Bacteria; phylum Acidobacteriota; class Vicinamibacteria; order Vicinamibacterales; family UBA8438; genus WTFV01. The sequence continues at coordinate 5,147,907 of OZ244976.1, forward strand.
CCGCCCGCCGCCCGCCGCCGAGGCGATCCTGGTCGACGGCTTCCAGCGGCACTTGGAGCGCTATCGGGCGGACCGCGGCGCGGCGCTGGACCTGATCAGCCAGGGCGAGTCGCCGCGCGACCAGACCCTGGACGTGGCGGAGCTGGCTTCCTACACGATGGTGGCCAATCTGATCCTGAACTTCGACGGGACCATCACCAAGGAATGACGATGAGTACGCCTCTTGAGCAGTGGTTGACGCGGCGGCGTTTTCTCGAGCTTGCCGGCACAGGCATCGGCTCGGCCGCGCTGGCGACCGTATTCGGCCAGGATCTGGCGGCCGCGGCACCCCAGGCGGTGCCCGGGGCGGCCCCGGCGGCGGCCGGCGGGCTGTCCGGCCTGCCGCACTTTGCGCCCAAGGCCAAGCAGGTGATCTACCTGTTCCAGTCCGGGGCGCCGTCGCAGCACGAGCTTTGGGACTACAAGCCGAAGCTGCAGGAGATGGTGGGGGAGGATCTGCCACCTTCCGTCCGCGGCAACCAGCGCGTCACCACGATGACCGCGGCGCAGGAGCGCTTTCCCCTCGTACCGTCGAAGTTCCCATTCCGGCAGCACGGCGAGTCGCGCACGTGGGTCAGCGACCTGATGCCGCATACCGCCGGAATCGTCGACGATCTCTGCTTCGTCAAGTCGATGCAGACCGAGGCGATCAACCACGATCCGGGCATCACGTTCTTCCAGACCGGCGCACAGCTCGCCGGCCGGCCGAGCATCGGCGCCTGGCTGTCGTACGGGCTCGGCACCATGAACTCGGACCTGCCGACCTTCGTGGCGATGGTCTCGAAGGGATCGGCGCAGACCGGGCAGCCGCTGTACGACCGGCTGTGGGGCAGCGGCTTCCTGCCGACGCGCTACCAGGGGGTCAAGTTCCTCTCGACCGGCGACCCGGTTCTGTTCCTGTCGAACCCGCCCGGCGTCGACCGCAACACGCGCCGCCGCTTTCTCGACGACCTCGGGGCGCTGAACCAGTTGAAGGAGGAGGAGTTCGGGGACCCGGAGACGAGCACGCGCATCGCCCAGTACGAGATGGCCTACCGCATGCAGAGCTCGGTGCCCGAGCTGACCGACCTGTCCGACGAGCCGGACAGCGTCTTCGATCTCTACGGCCCGGACGCCCGGCAGCCGGGCACCTTCGCGCGCAACTGCCTGCTGGCACGCCGCCTCGCGGAGCGGGGGGTGCGGTTCATTCAGTGCTTCCACCGCGGCTGGGACCAGCACACGCGGCTGCCGAGAGGTATCGAGCGGCAGGCGCGGGACGTCGATCAGGCGCAGGCGGCGCTGGTGCAGGACCTGAAGAACCGCGGACTTCTGGACGAGACGCTGGTGGTCTGGGGCGGCGAGTTCGGCCGTAGCGCCTACTGCCAGGGCGTGTTCACGGAGGAGACCTACGGCCGCGATCACCACCCACGCTGCTTCACCATCTGGATGGCGGGCGGCGGGGTCAAGCCGGGCACGACCTACGGCGAGAGCGACGACTTCTCTTACAACATCGCCCGGGACCCGGTGCACATCCACGACCTGCACGCGACGATGCTGCACCTGCTGGGCATCGATCACACGCGGCTGACGTACCAGTTCCAGGGGCGGGACTTCCGCCTGACGGACGTCCACGGCAGGGTCATCGACGGCATCCTGGCCTGATCCCCGGCCAGAATGCCGCGAGGCGCGTTTCCGGTCCTACTTCTTCACCGCATCGGGCGTCGCTTCGGAGGCCGGGGTGGCGGCTTCAGTGCTCGCGCCGGTCCCTGGCTCGGCCGCGGCGGACGCTGGCTTGTCGGTGGAGGCCTTTTCTGCTTCGGCCGGCGCCGCAGCCGCGGATTCCTTGGTGGCGGCTTCGGCAGGCGCGCTCACGGGTGCCGGTGCGGCTTCGGCGGCCGGCTCGGTCGTTGTGGGAGGAGCGGACTCCGCGGGAGTCGGTTCGCCGGCGGCGGCCTCGGATCCCTCTCCCGAAGGTGCGGGGGCGGTCCTGGCCTCGTCCGTGGACGCGGCGGAGGCGGTCTCGGCGGCTGCGGTCTCGGGTTCGGGGGCGGGCACTTCGGCCGCTTCCGCCGGCTTCGCCTCGGGCGCCGGAGTGGCTTCGGCTTCCTCTACGGATTGCGGCGCGGCGGGCTCCGGGGCTTCGGGTGATTCTGCTGCCGCTTCAGCTTGCCCCGAAGGGGCTTCGGGGGCTGCCTCGGACCGTTCCGCCGGCGCTTCGGTAGCCGGCTCAGCCGGCTCGGCTGTGTCGACGGACTCTGCCGCCGCTGCCGCCGCTTCCTCTGCCGCCGCTTCCTCGGCAGGGGCGGCCGCCGCTTCCTCGGCAGGGGCCGCCGCCGCTTCCGCCTCGGTCGCGCTGGCGGTTTCGGCGGGGACCGCCTCGCGTTCTTCCTCGACCTCGACGCTCATCAGTGGCGGAGGCTCGTCTTCCGGCTGGTCTCGGCGAGCCGCGGAATAGACGAGCAGCCCGCTGCCCGTGAGCAGCAGGACCCAACCCCACTCCCATTGGATCGACTGCATTACCGAGGCCGCCAGCCCCTCGTACGGATTGCCGGTGAGCTGTGCCGCGGCGCCGGAGCGGGCCTGCGTGATCGTGTCCTGGACCCCCAGGAACGTCCAGAGGATCGCGGCGAGGCTGCCGAGCGCGGGAACCAGGACCTGCTTCCAGCGGCCGGTGACGGCGAGCGCCAGTGCCAGGCCCGCCATGATGAGGAGGATGTACCCGTCGCCGTAGCCTCCGCGAAAGTAGTCGATTTCGCCGATGAACGAGAACGATACGATCGGCGAGAAGGTGCCGATGATGAGCACGATCGCCGCCGTGACGGCCAGAAACATCCGGCCGACGCGCGATTCGCTGGGCCGTTCCGTGAAGAAGAGATGCAGTGCCGCCCAGTAGAGAATGAGCGTGACGGCCATCCAGCGGAGGAAGCCGTAGTGCACGACGTCGTCGGGCTCGAACCTCGCCATGAGGTAGACCGGGTACAACGCCACGACGTAGAACATCACGGCGTGGAGAATCCACATCACGACGCGTTGAAGCAGCGTGGTACCGGCGGCTTTGTCGGGCACTCGGAGTTCCTCCCTGGAGCGGTAAGCATGCCCCGGCGACCGCACGGTGTCAAACGGCAGGTGTCTCCCCGGCAGTACAATCGGAGCCGTGACTTGCCGGGCCGGCGATCCAGCGTTCCCGTTCCGGTTGAAGGACGCCGGGGGTCGCGTCCACACGCTCGAGGCCCACCGCGGCGCGTGGGTGCTGCTGGTGCTGCACCGCCACCTGCGTTGACTGCCGTGCCGAAGGCATCTGCTGCAGTTGCAGCAGGCGGAACGCGAGATCGAGACCCTCGGAATCCGGGTGGTCGCAGTCACGTTCGAAGCGCGCCCGGCCGCGCGCGCCTACGTCGACGAGACGAAGATCCGCTGGCCGGTGGTCAGCGATGAGTCGCGTTCGCTCTACCGGGCGTACGGGATGGGGCGTGCGCGCTGGCGACACCTGCTCGGACCTTCCGCGTTGCTCGCCTACGCCCGCGAGGCGGCGCGGGGACGTCTCCCGCGCTGGCCGGCCGCCGATCCGGTGCAGCAAGGTGGTGACGTACTGATCGATCCGGCCGGTATCGTGCGGCTCGTGCACGTGGGCGCCGGACCCGGTCATCGGCCGCCGGTCGAGCGGCTGCTCGAGGTGATCCGCGCGGCGGATCGCTAACTTGTCCGCCGGGACCGGTGCGGAATCCTGCTCAGGGCGAATAGGCCCGCCGCTCGGCCTGCAGGAGCGTGCCCCAGGATTCGTCGAAGGGGTGCACCTGACGGACCGGGAGCTCGCCGCGGTAGAGCGGGCGGTCCTCGTTGGCCCAACGGAAGATCGAACCCTCCAGGTTGAAGACCCCCGCTAGACCGCGCTCCTGAAGCTTCGCGACAAGGGCGGCCGAACGGTAGCCGACGGAACAGTACGCGACGATCGTGGCCCCTTCCGGTGCATTGTCGGCCAGCGCTGCGGCCTGCTCGATCGAGGTCGCCCGCACGGCGCTCTCCAGATGGCTGACCGCGAACTCGTCCGCCTCGCGTACGTCGATCAGTACGACCGGCTGCAGCGGGTCCTGCATCAGCTCGCTCAGGGTGGCGGTGTCGATGGACGGGACGTCGGGAAAGGTCTTCGCGATGCGCGTCTCCAACCCGGCCCAGGTGGGATCGGTCGCCTGACCCGCGCATGCCGCCAGTGCCACGAGGGCAAGGAGGAGGGCACCCGCCGCGGGCCGGGCGGGGCCGCGGGACCGCGAAGGCACGCTGTTTCCCGATGGTGGCGACATCAGAGGGCGTCACCTGCGATCGCGCGCCGGACCGTGCGCTCGAAGAAGCGGGCGCCGACATCGAGCACGTCTTCGTCCACGTCGAAGCGGGGATGGTGCAGCGGAATGTAGGCGCCGTCCGCGCTCGCACCGAAGCGGACGTAGCATCCCGGCGTGTCCTGCAGGAAATAGGAGAAGTCCTCGGCGCCCATGCTCGGGTGTTCCTGCCCGACGATACCGTCCGCCGAAACGACGTCGCGCGCGGCGGCGGCCGCGACGCCGGTCTCGCGCTGCGTGTTGACGACGGCCGGGCAGCTCTCTCCGAGCGTGACGTCTATCCGCGCTCGATACAGCTCGCCGAGCGCGCGGGCGGCACGGTGCAGGCCGTCGATGATCTCTTCGCGCGCATCGGGCCGGGTGGTGCGAACAATCCCTTCCAGTGCGGCGTGGCCGGCGATGATGTTCGCGGCGGTGCCCGCGTGGACCGATCCGATGGTGACCACGGACGGCGAGACCGGGTTCACGTGGCGTGAGACCAGAGACTGTATGGCGGTGATGAGGAGTCCCGTCACGACGACCGCGTCGATCGCCTCGTGCGGTCGTGCGCCGTGCCCGCTCTCGCCATGCACTTCCATGCTGAAACGGTCCGAGTGGGCGGTGATGGTGCCGTCGGCGACCATGATCTCGCCGACCCGGTACTGGGTAGTGACGTGGCCGGCGAAGATGGCGTCGACGCCGTCGAGCGCTCCGGCGTCGAGCATGACGCGCGCGCCGTTGCCCTGTTCCTCGGCCGGCTGGAACACGAACACGACCGAGCCGGGCGGCGGGTCGGCGGCGAGGCGCGCCGCCGACCCGAGCACCATCGCCATGTGGGCGTCGTGACCGCAGGCGTGCATGCGGCCCGGTACTGCCGAGGCGAACGACAGGCCGGTCCTCTCGGTGCAGGGCAGTGCGTCCATTTCCGCCCGCACGGCAACGCGCGGGCCGGCGCCCGGGCCCGAGAGGCGCCCGACGACGCCTCCGCCCTTGCCTCCGTAGTCGTACGGGATGCCGAGGCGGTCGAGCTCGGCCATGAGGGTTCGCGCCGTCTCGACCTCCTCGTAGGCGAGCTCCGGCCGGAGATGGAACGTTCGGCGCAATTGCCGCATGCGCGCGATTGTCGTTCCCGGCTGGGCGGCAAGAGTGGTGCCGGAATCGAGTGTCATTCTGGTTCTATTCTACGGGTCCGCGCAGCGAGGCGCGCCGGTCAGGCGCGGAGGAGTTGCGGCAGGGTCTCGACCGCGGCCCGTTCAGCCTCGTCCTGGGTATGGCCCAGCGCGATGACGTCGAACTTGCCGAACCCGGCCAGGGGGCCGACGTTGTAGAAGACGAAGCGGCCGGTTCCGCGCACGGGGTCGAACGCCGCGTCGCCCACCAGCTCCAGCAGTTGGTCGAAGCGCGCGCCGGCCAGATGGGGCGCCGTCACGTCCTGCGCGCGATACGGCGGTCGCCCGCCGCGGGTGCCGGTTGCCAGCCGGTCGACGAGGTGCATCGGGGTGCTGGTGCCTCCCCAGCGACCGTTGCATTCCGTGAAACGGAGCTGGAAGTCGCCGTCGGGATCGCCGAGCACCAGGTGGTCGAACGAGCACCGGCCCACGTAGCCGAGCGCCTGCAACGCCTCAGCGACGCGCCGGGCGGCCCGCGCCAGCAGACCATTGACCGTGTCCGGCAGGGTGCTGGGGCGGCTGCCGACGAAGACCTTCCGGGCGCCTTCGAGAATCTGCTCGTAGATCCCGTCCAGACGCGGCGGGCCCGCGCCCTCTGGCGGAATCCACCACTGCGTCGAGGGCGAGGTCGAGGCCGCCTCCCACGCGACGGCCAGGACGGTCTCGCCGGCTGCCCATTCGGTGCGCTCCAGAAACCGTGCGACCGAGCGCTCGATCTCCCTCACCGGCCGTTCCCGCAGACGAGCGCTCTCGAAGACCTGGTTGCCCATCGCCGAGGCGCAACGGGTCCGCTTCAGGCCCACGGACGGGTGCGTCGACGCCAGCGCGCGCAGGTTGGCGGCGATTGTGGCCATCGTCGCGCCCCGCCGGGTCTCCGGCGTCCAGCCTGGACCGAGGACGGCGGTGACCAGCCCGTCGAAGAGGTCCTTGTCGTTCGCGAGCCAGGTGACCGGCGGCGGCGGTCCGAGTACGGTGACCGTGGCTCCGGCCCGCGCGGCAATGCGCCGCGCGAGCTCCCAGACCGGCTCGATCGCCATGTACGGGTGGAGCACGAGCCGCCCGCTACGGCGTGCGAGTTCCGTTGCTCGATCGAACGCCTCTCCCGCCATGCAGCCCTCGGCGACCGCGAGAGCCGATGAGGCGTCGTCAGTCCGCACCGCGATGCGGGGCACCGGGGCGAGGTGCAGGCGATCGGTGCAGTAGGCGTCGTAGGCCGTCTCCGAGCCGGTCACCGTGGCGTACGCGTCGCCCGCAGCCGCACGGACCCGGGCGCGATGTTGATACTCCGCGACACCGGCGATGCCGCTGAGGAACGGAATGGCCGACACGTCCTCGAGGTGGAGCGTCGGCGCCGGCGGATCTGCGGGCCGCCAGCGGCGGTCCGCGTACGGGCGCACGCGGTCGGCGAGGTGAAGTCGCGCTCCGATCGACCGCACTTCCTCCATTCCTCTCATTGCGGTCGTGTCGTCGTGAGGCACCGACGTGGTGGGGTCGGGGTCGAGCGCAGGCGCGGCGGTCACCCCCGCTTGCTGCGCTCGTGGCGGAAGACGGCGAACGCGGCGTTGGTCCGGGTCGGATCGACCACGCCGTGGAAGAACGCGCCGTCGGCGATCACTATCTGCTCCGCGACGATCTCCGCCTCCACCGTCGCTCCGTTTGCAATCTCCACCCGGTCCGCGACCAGACGCCCGGTCGCCCGGCCGAGCACGGTGATGCTGCTGGCGAGGACTTCGCCGGAAATCTGACCGCGGCGGCCGACGGCGACGTCGTGGTCGGGAACGAACACGCGCCCGTCGAACGAGCCCTCGATGATCAGATGCTCCGTCGCCGTGAGCTCGCCGGTCGCGACGAGGCCCTGCGCGAGCGACGATACCCCCTCCGGAAGATCGAACTCCGGCAGGGAGTCCAGGCTGTGGCCGTCGCCGGCGCCGCCGTTCACCGGACGCGGCGTGTACATGGGATGCTGGAGCGGGAGACGGGGGTCGAACCCGCGACCTTCAGCTTGGGAAGCTGACACTCTACCACTGAGTTACTCCCGCTCGCGTGTGGCATGTCTTCATTCTAGCACCGGGGATCGTGCGCGACCGGCCTGCGCCGGCGTCCTCGTCACGCTGGCCCGTCAATCGTCGCCTGCGGCTCCGGTTGCCGCCCAACCAGGCCTGACTAGCAGCCTGCACCGTTCTACGGCGCAGACTCCTAGTGGTCCGTCACGCCCTAATCTTCGGACACGGACATGGATTTACAGCGCGCAATCGTTGACGAATCACACATCGCACACTCGAACATTTAGTCGTGGCGCAGCACTAGGAGTCTGCGCCGCAGAAAACAGATGCGACAATTGTAGGCGAGCCGACGACGGAAGGACTCGATGTCGACAACATTCCGCCCCTACGCGCCGGACCAGTCGCTGCTGTTGCCGCCCGACGTGCGGGAGTGGCTGCCCGAAGGCCACTTGGCGCACCACGTCAGCGATCTGGTGGACGGCCTGGACCTGACGGCGTTCTACGCCCCGTACGACGGAGACGGGCGGCGCAACGCGCCGTATGCGCCTCGGATGATGGTGAAGGTTCTGCTCTACGCCTACGCGACGGGGGTTTTCTCGTCGCGGGAGATCGCGCGGAAGCTGGAAGAGGACGTTGCGTTCCGGATGCTGGCGGCGGGCAACTTCCCGCAACACCGGACGCTGTGCGAGTTTCGGCGGCGGCACCTGGCGGACTTCCAGGCGCTGTTCGTGGAGGTGGTCCGTCTGGCGCAGGAGTTGGGTCTGGCGCGCTTGGGGAAGTTGTCGATCGACGGGACGAAGGTGCGCGCGAACGCGAGCAAGCGCAAGGCGATGAGCTACGACCGGATGGGGGAGGAGGAACGGCGCCTGGAAAGCGAGATCGAAGCGCTGTTGCGCCAGGCGGACGCGGCCGACACGGCTGAGGACGCGTGCTTGGGCGCGGAGGTTCGGGGCGATGAACTGCCGGCGGAGTTGCGCCGGCGGGAGGAGCGGTTGGCGGCGATCCGGGCGGCGAAGGCGCGTCTGGAAGCGGCGGCTCGGGCGGCGGACGACGCGCGGGGTCGGCAGCCGGGCCAGGACCGGAACCCGAAGGGCGGGCCGCCGTACAAGCGGGCGTATGGCGAACCGGACGACAAGGCGCAGAGCAACTTCACGGACCCGGAAAGCTCGATCATGAAGACGAGCAACGAGGGATTCCAGCAGTGCTACAACGCGCAGGTGGCTGTGGACGCTGAGCAGCAGTTGGTGGTGGCGACGGATCTGACGGCGAACGCGAGTGACCAGGGCGGGTTGCCGGTGTTGCTCGACGCGGTAAAGGAGACGTTCGACGCGCAGCCGGAGAGGGTGCTGGCCGACGCGGGGTACTGCAACGAGCGGGATTTGAAGGACCTTGAAGAGCGGGGCGTTGACGGGTATGTGGCGCCGGGCCGGGAGGGCAAGCAGGCGGCTACCCGCGATCTGGAGAAGCATCCGGCGACGGGTCGCATGGTGGAGAAGCTGGCGACGCCGGCGGGCCGGGCGGCGTATGCGGAGCGCAAGTGGTTGTCGGAGGCTCCCAACGGCTGGATCAAGCACGTGCTGGGCTTCCGGCGCTTCAGCCTGCGTGGACTGGCGAAGGTGCGGGGCGAGTGGGACTTGGTGTGCCTGGCGTTGAACGTCAAGCGCCTGCACGTGCTGATGGCGGCGTAGAGGGCAGGGTTATGAGGCTCGCAACGGCGACAAATCGACGCGCGTCGCGGTCTCTGGCGGCCCCTGCGGCCCGCGAGGACCGAATTTTGCTCTCTGTCCGCCAACCACCGAAAATCTACCCCGCGCTGCCGACCGGCGACGTTGCCCCGACACGTGACTCAGGTCGTGGGCTGAAGACCCGTTTCGTGCCGCAAATCTCCTGCGGCGCAGACTCCTAGTGTCCTGACCCTCAAATCCATGGCATCATGGGCAGACTCGCACCCGAAGGAGCCTGCCCATGCCACGCGGAAGCAAACTGGCCTCGCTCACGCTCACCGACGAGCAACAGAATCAGCTCCAGGGGATTGCTCAATCGGCTACCCGGCCCTACGCCCTGGTCGTGCGGGCCCGCATCATCCTCGCCAGCGCCGAAGGCTTGACCAACGTAGCCGTCGCCAAGCGTGTCGGCGTCACACCGCACACCGTCGGCAAGTGGCGGCGGCGCTTCCGAACGGCCGGCATCGAGGGCCTGCACGACGAACTCCGCCCCGGTCGTCCCCGGACCTATGACGACGACAAAGTGGCGGCGGTGATCAGCCGTGTCCTGCAGGAGAAGCCCGACGCCGCCACGCACTGGAGTACACGCACCTTGGGGCGAGCTGAGGGCATTGCCAAGAGCACGGTACAGCGCTGGCTCGCCCTCTTCGGGGTCAAGCCGCATCTGGCGCAGACCTTCAAGCTGTCCAGCGATCCGTTCTTCATCGAGAAGGTGCGCGACATCGTCGGGTTGTACCTCAACCCGCCCGACCACGCGATGGTCCTGTGCGTGGACGAGAAGTCGCAGATTCAGGCGCTCAATCGCACCCAGCCGACGCTGCCGATGGGCCTCGGCTACGCCGAAGGCTACACCCACGACTACGTCCGGCACGGCACGACGACGCTGTTCGCCGCGCTGGACATCGCCACTGGAGAGGTATTCGGGCAGTGCCGGAAGCGGCACCGCCACGAGGAGTTCGTCTGGGTCGCCACCGCGCAGTCGATCCTCGACAAGGTGGCGCGTATCGCGATGCGTATTTCCGGGACAGCGCACTAGCGCCGGATGATTGCGAGCACCTCGTCGCGCTGCCGCTCCATTTCGGCACGGCTCGTCGCCTCCAGGTTGAGCCGGATGAGCGGTTCCGTGTTCGAGGGCCGGACGTTGAAGTGCCACGAGTCGTACTCGACAGAGACGCCGTCGAGCCGATACACGTGTCCGTCGCGGTAGCGGTCGGCCAGACGGTGGATCGTGGCCTCGACCGCGTCCATGTCCGGCATGCGGGTGTTGATCTCGCCGGAGATGAAGTACGTCTCCCGAAGCGGCGCCAGCAGGTCGCCGAGAGTGCGTCCGTGGACCGACATCAGCTCCAGCAGGAGCAGCGCCGGGATAAAGCCGTTGTCGGCGAAGAAGTTGTCGCGGAAGTAGTAGTGTCCCGTGACCTCGCCGCCGAAGAGCGCATCTTCCTTGCGCATCCGCGCCTTGAAGAACGCGTGGCCGACACGGTTCATGAGCGCCGTGCCTCCGTAGGTCGCCACGGTGTCCTTGACCGCGTGGCTGGCGCGCACGTCGTAGATGATCTTCGCGCCCGGCTGCTTGCGGAGAAACGCCTCGGCGAGGAGGGCGGTGATGAAGTCGCCGGCCACGAACTCGCCGTCGCCGTCGATGAAGAAGCAGCGATCCGCGTCGCCATCCCAGGCGATGCCGGCGTCCGCGCCGTCGGACTTGACGCGCGCGACCAGATCGCGCCGGTTCTCCTCGAGCAACGGATTCGCCTCATGGTGCGGAAACGTGCCGTCGACCTCGAAGCAGAGGCGTGTCGTGCGGCATGGAAGCCGCTCGAACAGGTGGGGCGCCACGAGCCCGCCGATGCCGCTGCCGGCATCGAGCACGAGGTCGAACGGGCGGATGGCATCGACGTCGATGAACGAGAACACGTGCTCGAGGTAGCCGGCGAGGATGTCGGTCGCCGTGCGCTTGCCGGGGGATCGGGCCGCCGGCGGGACGCGGTCGCCGAGGAGCATGTCGCGTATGTCGCCGATGCCGGCGTCGCCGCTGAGCGGGAGCGCCTGCCGCCGCACCAGCTTCATGCCGATGTACTCCTTCGGGTTGTGCGACGCGGTGATCATCGCGCCGCCGTCGAGCTCGTCCCGCGCGACGCCGTAGTAGAGCATGTCGGTCCCGATCAGACCGTAGTCGACCACGTCGGCGCCCTGCCGCAGCGCACCGTCGATGAACGCGCCGGCGATCTCGGGGGCGCTGGTCCGCATGTCGCGGCCGACCGCGATGCGGCCGGCGCCGAGATAGGAGACGAAGGCCCGCCCGATCCGTTGCGCCACGTCGGCAGTGATCTGGGCGTCGTAGAGGCCGCGTACGTCGTAGGCCTTGAAGATGTTCGGATCGGTCGTGTCTGTCATGGCGTCGAAGATGCGGATTCGAAACGGGTGTAGCGGGTCAACGTCGAGTCGTCGCCGAGGACGAGGCCCGGATCGATGCGCGCGTGTCCGCCGATGCGGCAGCGGTGGCCGACGATGGCGCCATCGACCGTTGCGCCGGCGCCGATGATCGATTCCGGCCAGATGACGGTGTCGCGTACCCTGGCCGCGGACTCGATCACGCTGCCGCTTCCGACGACGGCGTAGGGGCCGATCTCGGCGTCGGAATGCACGGTGGAGCCGGGGCCGACGAAGCAGGGGGCGTGGAGTCGTGCGGTCGCCGCGACGGACGCGTCGCTGGCGACCGTCGGCTCGCCGTCGCCGGCCAGCGTGGCGCATCCCGACCGGCAATGGGCGTCGAGGATGTCGCGGTGCGCTTGCCGGTAGGCCGCCGGCGTCCCGATGTCCAGCCAGTACCCTCGTTCGATGTAGGCCGTGAACGCATCGCCGCGTTCGATCAGGGAGGGGAAGTAACGGCGTTCAATCGAGTAATTGGTGTTCGGCGGAATCCGATCGAACGTGTCGGGCTCCAGCACGTAGATGCCGGCGTTGATCGTGTTGCACGTGATCTGCTCGGGAGCGGGCTTCTCGAGGAACCGCGTGACGTTGCCGGCACCGTCCGTTTCGACCAGTCCGTATCGAGTCGGGTCGGCGACCGGCGCGAGGACGATCGTCGCACGGGCGCGGCGCGTCCGGTGGTGCTCGACGAGGGCGGCCAGATCTATCTCCGTCAGCACGTCGCCGTTGAAGACGATCGTCGTGCCGTCGAGGTACGGCTCGGCGAACTTGACCGCGCCTCCGGTGCCCAGCGGCTGCGGCTCGACGACGTAGCGGATCGGCAGACCGACGTCCTGGCCCTGTCCCACTACGGCTTCGATGCGCTCGGGATGGTAGTTGAGGCTCAGAATGACCTCGTCGATGTCCGGCACCTTCTTCAGCAGGTCGATCTGGTGGTAGAGAAACGGGCGATCGAAGATGGGTACGATCGGCTTCGGCGTGTTGAGCGTCAGCGGTCGGAGGCGCGTGCCGAATCCCCCGGCCAGCAGGACCGCTTTCATGACCGTCGATCATAGCGTGTCGCCGGGTCGTTGGCCGGGGCCAAGTCGCGCTACGGCGACCGGGGTACAATGACTGCCGGGTCAGGCGTTAGAGCAACCCCGATGAACCTGCCGAACACGCTGACGCTGGCCCGCATTTTCCTCGTTCCGCTCCTCGTCGTGGTTCTGCTGACGCGCTTCGAGGCGGAGCGCGTCTTCGGCATGCCGAGGGAGATCCTGGGCGCCGCCATATTCGGGACCGCGGCGTTGACGGACTGGCTGGACGGCTACCTCGCCCGACGCCGCCGGCAGGTGACGCAACTCGGTCAGCTCATGGACCCGCTGGCGGACAAGCTGCTGATAACAGCGGCGCTGGTGTCGTTGGTACAGATGGGCATGGCGTCAGCCTGGATGGTCGCCGTCATCCTCGGACGGGAGCTCGCCATCACGGTGTTTCGCAGCCTGACCTATGCGCGCGGGGTCACGATCCCGGCGTCCTCCCTCGGCAAGGTCAAGATGGTGACGCAGGTCGTGGCGATTCTGCTCCTGATTCTCGGCAACCAGGTCTGGCTCTTCTGGGCGCTGGGTCAGGTGGCGCTGTGGTTGGTGCTGGTGGCTTCGCTCTGGTCGGCGATCGACTACTACCGTCGGTTCGGGGGCGCCCTGGCGCATTCGAGGGTCGCCCCCTTCGAGGCAGCGAACCACCGGCCCGACGCCGAAGAGAAGAAACGCAACGTCGGGTGAGTCGCTCCCGCCGTCCCGCTACGGGCGGTCGAGATCCATCGCCACCTTGAGCTCCGCGATCCGCAGGTTGGCGTCCACGAGATACTCCGTCGCCGGAAACTCGGAGACCAGGCGTTCGAGCAGCGGCAGCGCCTCCGGTCCGCGATCGATGGTCGCGAGCGCGTCCCCCAGGTGGAAGTAGACGGCATCCCGGCGGGTGTAGCCGGGATCCTCATCGAGGATCTCACGGAAGCGGTCGATGGCGCCGGGGTAGTAGCGGAGCCGGTAGTAGAAACGGCCCACCAGGTAGTTCGAATCGCTGAGTCGGTCTCGCGAATCGCGCAGCCGCGCCCGTGCCTCTGCGAGGAGCTGCGGGTCGGCGAACTCGGCGTACAGCTCGATGAAGGTCTCGAACTCGTCGATCGCCGCGCGGGTCTCGGTCTGGTCGCGTTCCGGCCGGCGCATCTGGTTGAAATACACCATGCCCACCTTGAACTGGGCATCCGGAGCCAGCTCGTGGGTCGGCGGGTACAGGCGCAGGAACTCCCGCAGCTCGTTCAGCGCCGAGAGATAGGCGACTTCCGTGCCCTCTCCTTCGTACGATTCGACGATGCCGAGTCGCGATCTGGCGCGAAGCGGACTCTGCGGATAATTGTCGCGAATCTGTACGAAGTACTCGCGGGCGGTGGACCATGAGCCCTCTTCCAGCGCCTGGCCTCCGCGCTCGAACAGGATGCCGTCGGCATCCGTCTCGGTCAGCGCGGGAAGCTCTGCCTGCCGACCTCCGCAGGCGCTCATCGAGAAGGCGCCGATCAGGAGGAGGCAGGCCGCCGGCAGCCCGCAACCGAGCCCGCGGGCGAAGCTCCTCAAGGGGTGACGGGAAGAGACGTAGCGAGCCATTGGTACTCCGCGTGAATGCCCTCGTCGAGGGTCACCTTGGGGACGAACTCGAGATCGGCGCGGGCGCGCGCGGTATCGGCGAACGTATCGCGCATATCGCCCTTCTGCGGCGCGCTGCGGCGCACGTCGGGGGTGCGCCCGGTGCAGCGGGCCATGACGTCGATGACCTGGTTCATGGAGACGCGCGATCCGCCGCCGACGTTGTAGACGGCGCCGGGGATGCCTCGCTCGCCCGCCGTGACGGTGGCGGCGACGGCATCCTCCACGAAGGTGAAGTCGCGCGTCTGCTCGCCGTCGCCGTAGAGGCTGAGCGGGCGCGCCGCCAGCAGGGCGCTGAGGAACCGATGGAACGCCATGTCCGGCCGCTGCCTGGGACCATACACCGTGAAGTAGCGTAGCGCGACCGCCGGCACGCCGCAGTTCGCGTGGTAGAGCATGCAGAGGTGCTCGGCTGCCAGCTTCGTCACGCCGTACGGCGAGAGCGGCCGGGGGCGTGCGTCCTCGCGCATGGGGATGGCGACGTCGTCCCCGTACACCGAGGAGCTCGAGGCGTACACGAACCGCTGGATCGGGCGATCGAGGCAGGCTTCCAGAAGCATCTGGGTGGCCTCGATGTTGGCGGCAGTGTAGATGGAGAACTCCGATCCCCAACTGCTGCGTACGCCGGCCTGCGCCGCAAGGTGGAACACGTGGGTGACGCCGTCGAGCAGCACGGGCCAGCGTGCGTCCTGGATACGGGACTCCACGAAACTGAACCGCGATCGAGCGCCAGGCGACGACACGTTCGTTTCCTTCACCGCGCGCGGGTAGTAGTCCGTGAAGCAGTCGATGCCGACGACCTCGTGCCCCTGCTCGAGTAGCCGGTCGGACAGATGCGAGCCGACGAAGCCGGCGGCGCCGGTGACGAGCGCTCTCATGTCAGTATTTCCTGCAGGTCGGGGGGCACCCGGCGCAGCTTGCCTGACGGATCCGTGGCGGCGTGGACCGTGTGTCCGACCGCCAGCAGGTTCTGGTCGGCGTGCCGCCGGACCTCGTACTGGAAGGCCACCCGCGCCCGTGATCGCATCGAGCCGCTCGTGACGACGTCGAGGTCGTCGTCATAGCGAGCCGGGGCGCGGTAGCGGCAGTGCGCTTCGACCACGGGAAGCAGGACGCCGTTCGCTTCGAGATCCCGATATCGGCCGCCGAGCGATCGTAACAACTCGCAACGCGCCACTTCGAACCAGATGAAGTAGTTCGCGTAATAGGCGACTCCCATCTTGTCGGTTTCCGCGTAGCGCACACGAATCTGACACGAGCTGGTCGGCACGGCCTGCTTTACGCGTTCTCCGCTACCGCCATGCCGGCCAGCGCCCGGTCGCGGAGCTTGCGGGTGGCGCCGGCAGGGTCGGGCGTCCCGAAGATGGACGAGGCAGCGACCAGGATCTCCGCGCCGGCGCCGACGACCTGCTCGGCGTTGGCCGGGCCGACGCCGCCGTCGATCTCGATCGGGGCGCTGTTCCCGGCCCGATCGAGCAGTGCGCGGACCTCCCGCACTTTCGACGTGCTGCCGGGAATGAACGGCTGACCGGCGGCGCCGGGATTGACCGACATCACGACGACGTAGTCGACGGCCTCGGCCACCGCTTCGAGAGCGCCGGCCGGGGTGCCGGGATTGATGGCGACTCCCGCCGCCGCTCCCAGCGCCCGAATCGTCGAGAGTGTGCGATGCAGGTGCGGCGATGCTTCCAGATGTACGGAGATCATCGCGGCCCCGGCCGCGATGAACGCCTCCACGTGGCGCTCCGGCTCGACGACCATCAGGTGCACGTCGAGCGGCGCGGTGGCGGTGCGTTTCAGTGCTTGCACCACCGGCAGGCCGATCGTGATGTTCGAGACGAACCTTCCGTCCATGACGTCCACGTGCAGCAGATCCGCGCCGCCGCGCTCGACGGTGCGCACCGCGTCCCCGAGCGCGGCGAAGTCGGCGGCGAGAATCGACGGGGCGATCCGGACGTTCGCGACCGTCGTCAACGGCTCACCTCGAGCGAGATCGTGTCGCTCTGGGCAATCTGCAGCCCCGCTTCCGGCGCCTGCCGGAGCACGATGCCGGCGGCGACCCCGGGATAGGGGTGATCGCCGACGACGGTCACACGAAACCCCCGTGCGCGCAGGATATCCGCGGCCCCGTCTCCGGCCACGCCGATGAGATTGGGCATCACGTAGGTCCGGCCGCGTTCTCCACGGTTCACCAGCAGCGAGACGGTGTCTCCGTTGCTGGTGGGAGGGGGATTCTGAGCTACGACGGAATCGGTCGGATAGCGATTCGAGCGGATCTCGGAGACGCCTTCGAGCAGGAAGACGTTCTCGCTCAGCCGCTGTCGCGCCCCGGCCTCGGATTCCCCGATGAGCGCCGGAACCTGACCCCGATTCGGACCCGAGCTCAGCCACAGCTTTATGCTGCGCCGGCGTCGCGTCGTGACGCCGGGGAGCGGGTCCTGCTGGGCAACGAGCCCCACCTCGATCGCCTGGTGGATCCGGCGCAACGGTTCGATGCGCGTACGAAGTCCCGCATCGGCGAGCCGGCGGTCGGCCTCCTGCGGCGACAGTCCGCGCAGGTCCGGCGTCGAGACCTCCCGCGTCTTCAGCGCGAGCTGCATGCCGGCGAAGGCGGAGAGGCCGAACGTCCCGCCAAGCGCGCCTGCGATCACGATGAGCTTGCCGGCCGCCAGCAATCGTATATGGAGTCGCATCCGACCTTCCAGTGTAGAGGAGGTGCCGACGGCCACACAAGGTCAGCCGGGTCGGCGGGCGAGGACGGCGGCGAAGAACGCCTCGACGCCGTCACGGAACGGCAGCGTGCGCAGGTGGCCCTTGCGGTCGAGCACGCGGCTGACGGCCGGGACGGTGTCCGGAACGGTCGGGACGAATCCCGGGTGGCGCTGGAGGAACCGGGCGACGACGTGCTCGTTCTCCTCGGGCTCGCTCGAGCATGTCGCGTAGATCAGCCGTCCGCCCGGCCGCACCACCTCCGCGGCGCGCTGCAGCATTTCGAGTTGCGTCGCGGCGAACGCCGCGAGGTCGTCGGGGGAGCGCCGCCAGCGAACGTCGGGATCGCGCCGGAGGGTGCCGAGGCCCGAGCAGGGGGCGTCGACCAGCACGCAGTCGAAGGCCGGGCCGAACGGGAGCGGAGCGGTAGCGTCGAGGCGCACGATCGCGATGCGCTGCGACCTGGCGCGCGCCAGCATGCCGGCCAGCAGCGCCACCCGCCGGGGCCTGAGATCGGAAGCCACGACGAAACCACCGGGGCCTGCGCACCCGGCGAGACCGACCGTCTTGCCGCCCGGAGCCGCGCACAGATCGAGGACACGGGCGCCTTTCGCGGGCGGGGCGAGCTCGACGATGAGCTGTGAGGCTTCTTCCTGCACCACGAAGCAGCCGTCGGCGGCGGGTGTCGCCAGCGGGTCGCCCTCCGTCACCACGAGTCCGTGCGGCGCGAGCTTCGTCTCGACGGTACGCACCTCGTGAGCTTCGAGCGCGGCTTGCAGCTCCGCCACGGTGTTCCGGGCGGGATTCGCGCGCAGCGTGACCGGCGCCGGGCGGTTGTTGAACTGCGCCCAGGCCTCGGCGGCCTGCAGGCCGTGACGGTCGAGCCAGCGCTCGACCAGCCACCGCGGGTGGGACAGCGTGATGGCCAGGTAGTCGAGCACTGCGTGCCGGTCCCGGTCGCTGCCCGCCCCGGCTCCGTCGATTTCCGGCGGCGCGGGCAGCGTGAACGGCCGCCGCCGGTCGGCAAGGGTCCGGAGCACGGCGTTGACGAAGCCGACTGCGCGCTGCGCGCCGGCTGCACGCGCCAGTTCCACGGTATCGGCGACCACGGCGTGGGCGGGCACCCGGTCGAGGTACAGCAACTGATAGGCGGCAGCCCGCAACAGATCGAGCGCGACGGGTGTGATCGCCGGCAGCGACCGTGATGCGGCCTGCCCGAGGAGATGATCGAGCGCGGCCCGGCGGCGCTGCACGCCGATGGCAATCTCGCCGGCGAGCGCGCGGTCGCGCGGGTCCGCCAGGCGCCGGCGTGCTCGATCGAGGGCGGTCGCGAGATCGCTGCGCCCCGTGTGGACGGCGCGGAGCACGTCGTGCGCTGCCCGCCGGGCCGGTGCGGTCACGCGGAAACGGTATCGAATCGCTGGCCGGGCGACCAGCGGTGACCTGCCAGAAAGGCCCGGGTTGCGATTCGTCGCCTGCCCTCCGGCTGGATCTCCAGGATGGCGATGGCGCCGCCGCGTCCGGTAGCGACGAGCAGCCGGTCGCCCGAAGCCTCGACGAGAGTTCCCGGCGCGGCCGGGTCCGGGCACGGGGGGGCGGTGATCGCGGTTCGGTGGATGAGGTACCGCGCCCCGTCGAGCGACGCGGAGGCGTGCGGCCAGGGATGGAGACCGCGTACCAGGTTGTGGATCGCCGCCGCCGGCGCACGCCAGTCGATCCGGCCGTCCTCGCGCGACAGCCGTGGCGCGAGCGTGGCCGCGTCGTGATCCTGCGCGCGTTCCGTCGCCGTGCCGGCTTCGAGCGCACCGATGACCTCCAGCAGGAGATCTGCGCCCAGGCGAGCCAGGTCGGCCTCTACGACGTCGCTCGTATCGTCCGGCGCGATGGGCCGCGTACGCCGGGCGAACGTCGGGCCCGCGTCCATTTCGCGCACGAGCCGCATGATCGTGACCCCCGTCTCGGTCTCTCCGGCGATGATCGCCCGTTGGACCGGGGCGGCGCCACGATACTTGGGCAGCAGCGAGGGATGGATGTTGACGGTGCGGAGGCGGGGCGCTGCAAGCACCGCGTCGGGCAGCATCCTGCCGTACGCGGCGACGACCGCCAGGTCCGGCTCGAGCGCGGAAAGCGTGTCGAGAAACGTACCGTCCCCGAGCCGGTCCGGCTGGAGGACCCGCGTTCCGCGTGCCGCTGCGACCCGTTTGACGGGGGACTCGGCAACGCGTTGTCCTCGCCCCCGCGGGCGGTCCGGCTGGGTGACGACGGCAGCCACGCGATGCGGCGAATCGAGCAGGCGGGTCAGCGCGGGTACCGCGAAGTCCGGCGTGCCGTAGAAGACGACGTTCACCACTTGCCGCTGCGTCGCAGCTTGTTGATCTTGCGGAGCATCATCTCGCGGCGGATGCCGCGGAGACGATCCAGGAACAGCGATCCGTCCAGGTGATCCATTTCGTGCTCGAAGGCGCGCGCCAGGGTTCCCGTCGCCTCCACCTCACGCGCCGCCCCGTCACGATCCGTGCCGTGTATCACGGCACGCGATGGGCGCGGCACGGCGGCGTTGAAGCCGGGGACGCTCAGGCAGCCCTCGTCCTCTCTTTGCAGGCCGTCGCGTTCGATGAAGGTGGGATTGATCATGACGATCAGCGCCCCGGACTCGTGTCCGGACGACGGATCGGCGACGAAGAGCCGCAACGGCACCCCGACCTGCGGCGCCGCGAGGCCGACTCCGGACGCGGCGTACATGGTGTCGATCAGGTCGTCGATCAGGTTTTCGACCTGCGGGGTGATTGCATCGATGTCGGTCGCCGGCCGGTGAAGCACGTCGTCGCCGTAGCGCAGAATCGGACGAATCATCCGCTCGATTGTAGTGCGGAAACTTCGATCTCTTGACGCCGGGTCGCGGGTCGGGGCCGCCTCCACCGCGGGTTGAATGGATGGCGCGCCGTTTGCTTGGACTCGCCGTGTGGGGGTGAACACGGAATGGCGCGACCTGCGACGCTCGGAACGGAGTCCCACCGGAGTCGCACGTCTGATGGGCGACAGCGAAGCGATGGCCGCTCTGCGGGAAGCGGTGAGGAGGGCCGCCGCCGCACCGTTTCCGGTGCTGATCGAGGGAGAGAGCGGCACCGGCAAGGAACTCGTGGCGCGGGCCCTGCATGAGGAGGGGCCACGTCGGGACGAAATGTTCGCCGCCGTCAACTGCGCGACGTTCAGCGACGACCTCATCGAGACGGAGCTCTTCGGGCATGCGAAAGGGGCGTTCACCGGGGCGGTGCAGTCCCGCCGCGGGTTGCTCGAGGCCTCGTCCGGCGGCACCGTGTTTCTGGATGAGGTCGGGGAGCTGTCGCCGCGCGCTCAGGCGAAGCTGCTCCGCACGCTCCAGGACGGGGAGATCCGGAAAGTCGGCGAGAACGTGAGCCGTCGCCTCGACCTGCGGGTAGTGGCGGCCACCAACCGTACTCTCGCGGGGGAGGCGGCCGAGGGCCGGTTCCGGCGCGACCTGCTCTATCGCCTCGACGTGGTGCATCTGCAGGTACCGCCGCTGCGTGATCGGGGCAGGGATATCGCGAAGCTCGCCGTCCACTACTGGGATCGCACCCTGATGCAGACCCGGGGCCGGGCGCGGCTTGCCCGCGAAACGATGACCGCTCTCGTGGCGCACGAATGGCCGGGCAACGTCCGGGAGCTGCAGAACGTGCTTGCCGCGCTCGCCGTGGCCGCTCCACTGCACGGCGAGGTCGGACCGGAGCTGCTTCCGGCCGCGATCCGCCGCGCCGCAGAGGAACGAAGACCGACGCTGGCCGAAGCTCGCCGCGCCTTCGACCGGGCGTTCGTGCACGATGCGCTGGTGCGCGCCGGGGGCCGGCGGAGTCTGGCGGCGGGCGAGCTCGGCGTGTCCCGGCAGGGTCTTGCGAAGCTCGTCATGCGGCTCGGGCTGGCGCCGGACAAGGCGTCGCCCGGCCGCTGAGTACGTGCAGGTGCGCCTCGCCGCCGGCCGCCCTCACGAACGGTCCGGCGGCAGCGCGAAGACGTAGACGGCGTTCGACCGATCTCCTCCGACCGGTACCGCCAGGTACTGCCGGCCGCCCACCGCGTAGGTGACTGGGAACCCCTGGGCCGAGCCGGGCAGCCGCACGCGGAACAGCACGTCCCCGGTCGCCACGTCGTGGATGAACAGGTTGCGGTCGGTATCCGCGCTGACGACCAGGCCGCCGCCCGTCGTCAACGCGGCCGTGCCGGGGCGTGTCGGCGTCGAGTGCCGCCAGAGAATGCGCCCACTGTCGATGTCCATGGCGATCAGGTGGCCGCGGTAGGGTTCGCTGTCCGGATGGACCGTGCTGCCGCGTGAGAGCCAGCCGGTGTTCGCGTAGTAGCGCGCGCCCGGGATCCGTTCTATCTCGGTGAAGACGCCGCTGACGCAGGTCGGGTGAATGGGAATGTAGAGCGCCTGCGTTTCCGGGTGGTAGGCCGACGCCCGCCAGTTGCGGATGCCGCCGAAGTCGGGACAGAACGCGATCTCGACCCCGGCCTCCGGAATCATCTCGGGTTTGTAGGTTACGGCCCCCGTCTCATGGTCTATATCGAGGACGTCCTGGTACCCGAGGTCGTGGGCCGCGACGAACCTTCCGGTATCGCGGTCGAGCTCCCACAGGATGCCGAGCTTGCCCATCTTGAAGAGCGACCGCCGCCCGCGGTGATCGATCAGCACGCTCTCGAACACGTCGTCGAGGTCGTGGGTCTCGCCGGGGGTGAACTGGTAGTACCACGACAGCTCGCCGGTGTCGGCGTCGAGCGCCAGGACGCTGTTGCTGTAGAGCGCGTCCCCGTCGGTTCCGCGGGTCACGCTGGCCCACGGCTTGGCCTGCGAGGTCGACCAATAGGTCAGGTTGGTCTCGGGATCGTAGCTGCCGGGAATCCATGAATCGGCCCCGGCGCGGTACAGCAGCGGCAGGTCGCCCCAGGAGTCGCCTCCCGGGTCGCCGGGGCGCGCGATGGTCGAGGTCCGCCACAGCTCCTCCCCGGTCTGCGCGTCGTGGGCCGAGATGAAGCAGACGTCCTCCTTGAAGCGCTCGCAGCCGGTCATGCCGGCCACGACCTTGCCGTTGGCGACGATCGGCCCGCTCGTGTAGCGGTAGCCGAGGGCGTTGTCGGCGACCTCGTGATCCCACGCCGCCTCGCCGGTGTCCCGGTCGAGGGCGACGATGTGGGCGTCCGCCGTGTTCAGGTAGACCTTGTCGCCGTAGACCGCGATCGAGCGGCTGCGCGGGGCGAGCACCGACTCGACCACGTCGTCGAGATCCCGCCGGTACTCCCAGATGCGATCGCCGGTCACCGCATCGAGCGCCTGGACCACGTTGCCGGGGTTGGCGAGATACATCACGCCGTCGTGCACGAGCGGGGTGGGCTGGTTGGTTCCCGTGTTCATCTGCCAGCCCCAGACGAGCTGCAGGCGGTGGACGTTCTCCCGGTCGATCTGAGCCAGCGGGCTGTAGCCCCAGCCGTCGAGCGTTCGTCTCCAGTTCAGCCAGTCGGCCGGGTCCGGGTTCTGGAGCATCGCGTCCGTCACCGGCTCGACGCTTCGCTCCTGGGCGGCGACGCCCGTGGTTCCCGTGATGACGAGCAGGATGACGGCCGACAGACATCGACGCCAGGGTGAGCGCACCATGATGAACTCCTTCGAGATGGAAGACGGATCCGATTCATTATGATTCCTAAATCGATTCGTCGCTCGCGGATTCGGGCGTGCACGCGCGTTCGGCGGCGGGTCGTCGTCAGAGTGGAGGAATCTGGTGGGCAAGCAGATCTCGCGTCGTCGGTTCGTGGCCGCGGCCTCGGCGTCGGCCGCGTCGTTGATGATCGTGCCGCGTCACGTCCTGGGCGGTCCGGGCGTGCAGGCGCCGAGCGATACGCTCAACATCGCCGGAATCGGGGTCGGCGGCCGGGGGCGCGCCGACGTTCGGGGCTGTAGCAGCGAGAACATCGCTGCGCTGTGCGACGCCGACCTGGGGTTCGCCGCACGCACGTTTCGCGAGTTTCCCGACGCCCGGGTCTATCAGGACTACCGGCAGATGCTCGACCGCGAGGCAGACCTCGATGCGGTGATCATCGCAACGCCGGACCATACCCACGCCGTCATCGCGATGGAGGCGATGAGGCGGGGCAAGCACGTCTACTGCGAGAAGCCGCTGACGCGCACCGTGGCCGAGGCCCGCGCCCTGGCCACGGCCGCCCGCGAGCACGGCGTGGCGACGCAGATGGGAAACCAGGGGCATGCGGGGGAGGGGACCCGGTAGATTCGCGAGTGGCTCGAGGCGGGCGTCATCGGGACCGTGCGCGAGGTCCACTACTGGACCAATCGGCCCATCTGGCCGCAGGCGATCGAGAGGCCGACCGAGGCGCACCACGCACCGCCCGGCCTGGATTGGGATCTCTTTCTCGGTCCGGCCCCGCACCGGCCCTATCATCCGGCCTATCACCCGTTTCGGTGGCGCGGCTGGTGGGACTACGGCACCGGCGCGCTGGGAGACATCGCCTGTCATGCCATGGACGCCGCGTTCTGGGCGCTCCAACTCGGCCAGCCTACCCGCATCGAAGCCGAGACGACCCCGCTCTTCGTGGAGACCGCGCCGGCCGTCTCCCGGATCGTGTACGAGTTCCCGGCTCGCGGCGAGCGGCCCCCGATCCGGTTCGTCTGGCGCGACGGCAGTCTTGCGCCGCCGCGCCCGCCCCGGATGGCGGACGGGGAGCAGTTGCCCGGCGGGAGCAGCGGGCAATTGTTCGTGGGTGACGAAGGCGTGATCGGCGCGGACATGTACGGCCGCGAGCCGCGCGTATTCCCGACAGCGCTGCACAAGGAACTGATGGCCAGCCCGCCGCCGAAGAAGTACCCGCGTTCGCCGGGCGTCCACCAGGAGTGGGTC
Organism: Vicinamibacterales bacterium; assembly: GCA_965222905.1. Classification (GTDB taxonomy): domain Bacteria; phylum Acidobacteriota; class Vicinamibacteria; order Vicinamibacterales; family UBA8438; genus WTFV01. The sequence goes on from OZ244976.1 coordinate 5,171,874, forward strand.
GACGCGTGCAAGGGCCGCGGCACCGCCGGATCCAGCTTCCACGAGCATGCCGGTCCGCTGACCGAGGTCGTACTGCTCGGCAACCTCGCCGTCCGCAGCGGCGCCGCCATCGAGTGGGACGCCGAGCGGATGCGCGTCACGAACGTGCCCGAGGCCAACGCGTTCATCGACGAGGAGTACCGCGAAGGCTGGGGCCTCTAACGCGGTTGCGGCAAAGCGAAGCTGTAGATTGCATTGGTGCGGTTGCCGCCCACCGGCACCGCGATGAACTGCCGTCCGTCGACCGCGTAGGTAATCGGGAACCCCTGCGCCGAGGCGTGCATCCGCGTTCGGAACAGGACATCGCCGGTCGCGACGTCGTGGACGTACAGGTAGCGGTCGGTGTCGGCGCCGACCACAAGCCCGCCGGCCGTCGTCAACGCCGCCGCCCCGGGCCGCGTCTCCATCGAGTGCCGCCAGAGGAGCTCGCCGGTGTCGATGTCCATGGCGATCAGATGCCCGGCGTGCTCCCCGCTGGCCGGATGCACTCTGCTGCTCCGCTGCATGAAGCCCCGGTTGCGGTAGTAGTCGTTGCCTATCTCCTGCGGCAGCTCGGTGAACACCCCGGTCACGCAGGTCGGGTGGATCGGGATGTAGAGCGCCTCGGTCTCCGGGTGGTAGGCGCTCGCGCGCCAGTTGCGGACGCCGAGCAGGTTGGGGCAGAACTCGAACTCCACGCCGGCCTCCGGGATCATGCCGGGCCGGTAGGCCACCGCGCCGGTCTCGGGATCGACGTCGAGGGCGTTCTGATACCCGAGATCGTGCGCCGCTACGAATGCCCCGGTCACCCGGTCGAGCTCCCACAGGATGCCGTGCTTGCCCATCTTGAAGAGCGAGCGCCGCCCGTGGTGGTCGATCAGCACGCTCTCGAACACCTCGTCGAGGTCGAGCGTCTCGCCCGGCACGAACTGGAAGTACCAGGCGAGCTCGCCGGTGTCTCCATCCAGCGCCAGCACGCTGTTGGTGTACAGCGCGTCGCCGTCGGTGTTGCGCGACACGCGGGCCCACGGCTTTGCCTGCGAGGTCGACCAGTAGGTGAGGTTGGTCTCCGGGTCGTAGCTGCCCGGGATCCACGAATCGGAGCCGGCGCGAAAGGCCAGTGGAAGGTCGCCCCAGGTATCGCCGCCCGGCTCGCCGGGTCGTGCGACGGTCGACGTGCGCCACACCTCCTCGCCGGTATCCGGGTCGTGAGCCGAGATGAAGCAGACGTCGTTCTTGTAATTCTGACAGCCGGTCATGCCCGCCACGATGCTGCCGTTCACGACGATCGGCCCGCTGGAGTAGCGGTAGCCGAGCGCGTGGTCGGCGACGGTCTGATCCCAGACCACCTCGCCGGTGCGCGCGTCGAGCGCCACGATGTGGGCCTCGGTGGTGTTGAGATACACCCTGTCGCCGTACAGCGCGATGGAGCGGCTGCCGCGGCTCGGGAGGCGGGGTCCGTCGGACGCGGGAGAATCCTCGGCGGGCGGCGCGTAATTCCAGAGCACATCGCCGGTCGCCGCATCGAGCGCCTGCACGCTGTTGCCCGGGTTCGGGATGTACATCACGCCGGAACGCACGAGCGGGGTCGCCTGGCTGAGACCGGCGGCCAGCGGCCAGGCCCAGGCGAGCTGCAGCAGGTGGACGTTGTCCCGGTCGATCTGGTCCAGCGGGCTGTAGCCCCAGCCGTCGAGGGTGCGCCGCCAGCTCAGCCAGTCTGCGGGGTCCGGGTCCTGGAGCATCGCGTCGGTGACCGGTGCGACGCCCGGTTCCTGGGCGCCGAGCGCCGTGGTTCCAAGGATCAGGAGGACGGCAGCCACCAGACAGCGTCGACGGCAGTTCCTGCGCATGGCGTCTCCTTCGCGATAGGCGCGTTGGTGCGGCGGCCGAGCGCGCTGCGAGGGGCCATCGTATCCCGGAACGCGGTGGACGGATAGACTCGATCCATGGGCGCACGATGCGGGAACACATGCGGCTGTTGATGGACCGGTGCGGGATCCTCGCGGTTCTGGCGTGGCTGGCGCTGGCCACGACCGGCTTTGCGCAGGAGGCAGAGGGTCTTGCACAGGCGGGCGGCGCCGGGGACGACGATGAACCTCCCGGCTGGACGAACGCTACGGAGCTGAGCCTCGTCCGCACCCAGGGCAACGCTGCGACCCAGACGTTCGGCTTCAAGAACACGCTGCGCCGCAACTGGAGCGCCGCGCGGCTGCGGCTGCGCGTGGACGGCGTCCGCGCGCGGACCGCGGGCGATCTGATTCTGGTAGTCGAGCCGGGGCTCCGCTTCCTGCCGGGGGAACTGCCGGCCGAGTTCGAGACCGGGGTCTCCCGTCTGGGTGGCGCACCCGACGTCGAGCAGTACTTCGTCGAGGGACGCGCCGAGCTGACCATCAGCGACCGGTTCTTCTGGAACGCCGGCGCGAGCTGGGACCGCAATCACGACGCCGGCATCCGCAACCGCTACGTTTCGTTCGGCGGCGTCGGGAACGTCTGGGCCGACGGGAGTGATCTGTCGTTCTCGACAGGCTACGGTTTCAGCTATACGGGTCGCGAGGAAACCGAGCCCGATCCGGCGAAGGACGACCGGTTCGGCGGCGTCCGGGTCGACAGCGACTACCACCAGCGGCTCGGGGCGGCGCTGGAGCTCGACAGCGACGCGGCGCTCAACGTGAACCTGCTGTCAGCTTCCGACTACTCGCTGAACGTGACGAACGCGCTCGGCGTCGCCATCAACGATCACCTGTCGCTGCGAGTGAGCCTGCAGCACCTCTACGAGCACCGGCCGGCGCTCGATGACACGGGCATCGTCGCACGCGTCGCGCTGATCGATCCGGACGGCGTGCCCGGCAGCGGGGACGAGCTGTTCGAGACGGTGGCGGCCGGCGGGGCAGCGATCGAGCTTGGCACGGGGCAGATTCGCAAGGACGGGCTGGACGCCATCTTCCGCACGGCGTTGGTAATCAGCTTCTGAGCACCGAATATGCCGCTTCAGAACTGGTCGTTCGTCGCCGCGGGGACGTCGCGGATCTTCTCCTGCACGGTGCCCGGAATGCCCAGGCGCGTGTTGGCGCCGAGGCGTTCGAGCAAGGCCGCGCTCTCCGGCCAGCTCTGGAACTGGAAGGACTGCTTGGTCCCCTCGGCGATGCGGTACGGCGTGCGACCCCGGAAGTCGCGCGCATCGATGTCGGCGCCCTCGGCCACCAGGTACTCGATCACCTCGTTCAGCCCGCGGTACGCCGCGCCGTGCAACGCCGTGAAATCGGCCTCGTTCGTGGCGTTGATGTCGGCCCCCGCTTCGAGCAGGAGCCTGACGGCGGCCTCGGCGCTCTCCGAGCGGACCCCGCGCGGCTCGCGCGGGGTGTAAGTCGCGCGACCGAGACCCGCTGCCACCATGAACGGCGTCGTGCCGTCGTCGGTCGTCAGGTGCTGGTCGGCGCCCGCGGCCAGCAGGGTCCGGATGATCTCGAGCGCGCCGGCGCCGCCGCGGGCGTTGGCCGCGTACGCCGCCACCCACAGCGGCGTGGCCCCCCGCAGGTCCCCGGTGCCCGTGGAGAAGCCCTCGAACGCGCCCTTGGTCGGGTGGCCGATGTAGCTCATGAACATGGCGGACGCCGTGATCCGCACGTTGACGTCGGCGCCGCGCTCGAGGAGCGCCTGCACCAGGGCCAGCCGCCGATCCGGCGCGATGTTCCCGCCGCGGAACCGGCCGCCGTGACCGTGCCGGCGCGACCAGTCCCCGAGCCATGTTCCCACGTTGGCGGCGGCGACGTGCAGTGCGTCGATGCCGCCCATCGAGCCGTTCGGATCGGCGCCCCGCCGGAGCAGGAAGCGGGCGAACTCGTCCTGCCCGTTCGCAATGGCGTACGGCAGGGGATGTGTGCCGTCCGCGCCGGTGTCGTTCAAGCCGACGCCCGCGGCAATCAGCGTCTCCGCCATCGGAACGTCACCGTTGGCCGCGGCGAACAGGAACGGCGTGAAGCCGTCCGCGGTCGACGTTGCGGGGTCGGCGCCGCCGTTGAGCAGGGCGCGGGCGACGTTCGTATGCGAGCCGGCCACGGCCCACATCAACGCCGTGCCCTGCGTTGCGACCGTGCGCGCGTTCACATCCGCACCATCCGCCAGCAGCACGTTGACGACCGGAAGACTGCCGGTCCGGGCGGCCACCATGAGCGGCGTCAGACCACTGGCCTGCGCCGCGTTGGCAGCGGCGCCCGCCGCCAGCAGCTTCTCGACCATGACGAGGCTGGCGTTCTCCGCGGCGCGCTCGAGGGACGTCACGCCGTGATCGTCTGCCGCGTGCACCTCGGCGCCCGCTTCGAGCAGCAGTTCGGCCATGTCGAGGTCGTCCCAATGCGCCGCCCACATCAGCGCCGTCGAGCCGTCCCCCCAGGGCGCGTTGACGTCGGCGCCCTCGTCGATCAGAGCGCGGACAGCCGCGGCATCCTGCCCGGCCGCCGCCTCCACGACGCGCACGTCCTGCGCGGCCAAAAGAGGCGCCGCCCCGGCTACCGCCGCCGCGACGACCAACAGACCTGCGGATCGATACATGCTGGCGCTCATCGTCCTGTCTCCTCGCGCTCGCGTGTCGACTACGACAACGATTCCGGACCGCATGCCCACTATACGCAGGCGCACGGGAGCCGTCCATCCGAATGCGCCCGGTCATGGCGATGCGGCGGTTCGTGGGGACCGCCGGTGATATACTGCGAGCCCGAACCACGTACGAACGGCTTCCGGATCGCGGACCATGAGGCTGACGACCATGTTCATGCCGAGGCTGTTGGGCGCCGTGGGACTCGTTGGGATCGTGACGGTTGCGGCGGCGGCGGCTCAGTCTCCGGAGCCCCTCTCGCGGGAGATCTTCGACCGCTACTGCATCACCTGCCACAACGAACGGCTGCAAACCGGCGGCCTCATGCTCGACCGGCTCGATATCGGGGACGTGCCCGGCAGCGCCGATATCCTCGAGAAGGTCGTGCGCAAGCTGCGGGCCGGGCAGATGCCGCCCGAGGGTCGGCCGCGACCGGCGCCGGCCGCCATCGATGCCTTCGCGACCTCGCTCGAGACGGCTCTCGACCGCGTGGCCGCTACGGATCCCAACCCGGGGCGGGTCGTCTCGCGCCGGCTGAACCGCGTCGAGTACGTCAACGCCATCGAGGATCTCCTGGGACTGGAGATCGACGGCGAGGCGCTGTTGCCGAGCGACATGGCCGGCTTCGGCTTCGACAACAACGCCGAGGTGCTGTCGATCACCCCAACGCTGATGGCCCGCTACATCGCGGCCGCGACCAAGATCAGCCGGGCTGCCGTCGGCAGCCCGGACAACCGGCCGGTCATGCAGGTCTATCGCACGGGCTTCGAGCGTCGCGACGTCCGGCTCGGCGAGCAGATGCCGTTCGCCAGCCGCGGTGGCCTGGCCGTGAGGCATCACTTTCCGCTCGACGGCGAGTACGTCTTCACGATCCGGATGAAGCGGAACGGGACCAGCCAGGCCATCGAAGGGATTGGGGAGCGTGCGCACCAGATCGAGGTGCGGGTGGACCGCGCGCTCGTCGAGCGGTACGAGGTCGGCGGCAAGTACCCCGGTCCCGATCCCGGCTCGTTGATCGCACCGCGGGAGGACGACGTCGCGGGGCAGCGGCTCCACGAGTACCGCATGACGGCCGACGACGGGATGAGCTTCCGCCTGCCGCTCGCGGCCGGCACGCGGCTCGTGTCCGTTGCGTTCGTCGACGCCGCCCCGAGCCCGGCCACCGCCACCGATCTGCCGGCCATCGGGATGCTCTACATCGCCGGTCCGTTCGACGGCGCCGTCCCCGCGGAGACGGTCAGCCGCGGGAAGATCTTCGTCTGTCGGCCAGGCGATTCGACGCCGGCCGCCGAGGAGGCCTGCGCGCGGGAGATCCTCGGGTCGCTGGCCCGGCGCGCCTATCGCCGGCCGGTCGCCGGGGCGGAGGTCGAGTCGCTGCTCCAGGCGTACCGCGAGGGCCGCACGGAGCGCGATTTCGAGGCCGGCATCGAGCGCGGGCTGGAGACGCTGCTGGCCATGCCGCAGTTCCTGCTGCGGGTCGAGGCTCGGCCGGTCGACGCGCAGCCGGGCCAGGTACATCCACTGAGCGATCTGGAGCTGGCGTCCCGCCTCTCGTTCTTTCTCTGGCGGAGCCTGCCTGACGACGAGCTGATCGATCTGGGGGCGAGCGGCCGCCTGGGCGATCCGGCCGTGCTGTCGGCCCAGGTGCGGCGGATGCTGGCCGACCGCCGCGCCGCCCGGTTCATGAACGACTTCGTCGGCCAGTGGTTGCAGATGCGCGACATCCGGTCGCACGATCCCGACGGCCGGCTGTTCCCGGCGTTCGACGACACGTTGCGCGCGGCGATGGTTCGCGAGACGGAGCTCTTTTTCGAGAGCCAGGTGCGCGGCGACCGTCCGATCCCCGAGCTGCTCGAGGCCGACTACACGTTTCTGAACGAGCCGTTGGCCCGGCACTACGGCGTCGAGGACGTCTACGGGAGCCATTTCCGGCGCGTGCTCTGGAACGACGACCGGCGGCACGGCCTGCTCGGGCACGCGAGCCTGCTGACCGTGACGTCGTATGCCAACCGGACGTCGGTGGTCCTGCGCGGCAAATGGGTGCTCGAGGCGCTGCTCGGCGCGCCTCCGCCGCCGGCGCCGGCCAACGTTCCGCCGCTCGCCGAGAGCAGCGCGGCCCGGCCCACGTCCCTGCGCGAGCGGATGGAGGCGCACCGGCAGAATCCGGTCTGCGCCACCTGTCATCGCCGGATGGATCCGCTCGGCTTCGCCCTCGAGAACTTCGACGCGATCGGGCGCTGGCGAGACAGCGACGGTGGGGCCGACATCGACGCCATGATCGAGATGTCCGGCGCGACCGTCGACAGCCCGCGCGCGTTTCGGCAGGCGCTGCTGCGTGAGGGGGACGGCGAGTTCGTCAGAACAGTCTCCGAGAAGCTGCTGACGTACGCGCTCGGACGCGGGGTCATGTACTACGACGCGCCGACGATTCGGCGGATCGTGCGCGGTCTTCACGGAGAGGACTACCGCTGGTCGGCGCTCGTGCAGCAGGTCGTGGCGAGCGATCCGTTCCGGATGCAACGCATTCCCGACGCCGGCGCCGTAGCACCGGTCGCGGCGGTCGGGCAGCAATAGAGCGTCGGCGGAGGAGCGGGGGCACGCGCTCTCGCAACGACCTCTGCAAGGCATCGTCACGGAGCTCGCATCAAGAGGAGAGAAGGCATGTTCATCAGCAAGATGCATCTGCCGCGCCGGACGATGCTGCGCGGAATCGGCGCGACGGTGGCGCTGCCGCTGCTCGACTGCATGGTTCCGGCGCTGACCGCGATCAGCAGGACTGCCGCGACGCCGGTGCGGCGGTTCGGCATCTTCTACGTGCCCAACGGGATGTCGATGCCGTACTGGTCGCCAAAGGCCGACGGGCCGCTCGAAGCGGACAATCTGCCGCCGACCCTGCAATCGGCGAAAAGCTTCGCGGACCGGATCCTGATGTGCGGCGGCCTGAACGACGAGGCGGCGAACCTGGTCAAGGGGGGCGGCGCGCACGCGCGCGCGGCCGGCACTTTCCTGACCTGCGTACCGTTCAGGCACACGAACGGCGCCGACGTCTACGCCGAGACCACGATGGACCAGATCGCGGCTCGGGAGCTGTCGAAGGAGACGCAGATCACCTCGCTGGAGCTGGGGATCGAGCCGAACTCGATGCTGGGAACTTGTGGCGGAGCGTCCTGCGCGTACACCAACACGATTTCCTGGCGCACGCCCACGACGCCGCTGCCGACCGAGAACGATCCGCGCGCCGTGTTCGAGCTGCTGTTCGGCACGACCGGCAGCACCGATCCGGAAGCGAGGCTCGCCCGCATGCGGCGGGACCGCAGCATTCTGGACAGCGTCAACGAGGCGCTGAGCGATCTGGAGCTGGTGATCGGCGCCAGCGACCGGGGCAAGCTCGACGAGTACCTCGACGCGCTGCGCGACATCGAGCGGCGCATCCAGATGGCCGAGCAGCAGAGCGCGCGGGAGTTGCCGGTGGTCGATCAGCCGGTCGGCGTGCCGAGCGACTACGCCGAGCACGCGAGGCTGATGATGGACCTGCTGGCCCTCGCCTGGCAGACCGACCTGACCCGCATCAGCACCTTCATGTTGGCGCGCGAGATCAGCGGCCGGGCGTATCCGGAGGTCGGCGTGTCCGATTCGCACCACCCGCTCTCGCACCACCAGGACGAGCCGGCGAAGCTGGAGCGGCTGCACCGCATCAACGAGCACCACTTCCGGCAGTTCGCCTATCTGGTCGAGAAGCTCGCGGCGCTGCCCGAGGGCGACGGCACGATGCTCGACCACACGCTGATGCTCTACGGGACCGGTATCAGCGACAGCAACACGCACTTCTACGACGATCTGCCGATCGCGCTCGTAGGCGGGACGAAGGCCGGTATCAAGGGCGGGCGCTACGTGCGGTACCCGGAGGGCACGCCGCTGGCGAACCTGTGGGTCACGGTCCTGGAGAAGCTGGGAATGCCGGTCGAGGCTTTCGGCGACAGCACGGGCCCGCTCGGTCGGTTGACCGATGTCTAGAAGACGCCGATGCGCTCCCGGGATCCTCATTGCGTTGCTCGCGTCGGCGCCGTCCATGGTTACGCTCGCATCCGCGGACGAGCGGGGAGGACGTGAACAGGCGGCCACGGTCGCGTCCGCGCAGCAGCGTGGAGAACGCGAGCCGGCACCGTTGACCGGCGATCCCGCGATGGACGCCTGGGTCCGCACGACGTTCGGCCAGCCGGTCGATCCGGAGACCCTCGACGACCCGATCTGGGGCACGCGGACGCTGCTGGCTCTCACCGAGGCGCAGCGCGAGGGGGCCCGGCTGTTCATGCAGCGCTGCAACGTCTGCCACGGAGCCGCCATGAACTCGATGGACGCCTATGGTCCGTTCCTGACGCGCCAGCGTGTGAACGGGCGGGAGGACGCGGTCCGTCGCGTCATCGCGGACGGGACCGAGCGGATGCCGGCGTTCAAGTACGGCCTGACCGGGGCACAGATCGATCTGATCGTCGACTACCTCGGCACGGTGGAGCGGTACGAGCCGGCCTACTGACCGAGTGATCCGCGGCCGTCTCTCGGGATGAAGCATGCGCAACCCGACCATCCGGCCGACCCGCGCCGTCATTCCGGCCATGGTGCTCGCGGCCGGCCTCGCGGCCGGGCCGGGCGCCCACGGAGCCCAGGCGCAGTCCGCGGGCGAGCTCCCGCAGCGCGCGGACGTCCTGCTGGCAGGGAGCATCACCGACGCCGCGGGCGAGCCGATGGAAGGCGTGGTCGTCTCGGTGCGGGCCACCGCGTCCAACCTGACGACGAGCGTCTACACCGACGGGGATGGCGAATACGTGTTCCCCCGTACGGCGGCGGGGTCTTACCAGCTCTGGGCCCAGGCGGTGAGCTACGAGGCGGGCCGCGCCGATCCGGAGCTGCGGGGCGCGATGCAGCGGCAGGACTTCGTGCTGGAGTCCCTGGAGAACTTCGAGGCGCAGCTTCCCGGCGATCGGTGGGTCGCGGCGTTGCCCGAAGACACGCCCGAGGACCGGCGGATGAAGACCGTCTTCCGCGTGTCGTGCGGCGGCTGCCACAGCCAGAACACGGCGCTGCTGACCCGCTTCGACGAGCAGGGCTGGCTGAACATCATCACCGTGATGAGTCGGATCGCCACGGCGGGCTGGGTCGCCAGCCCGATGGCGCCCGGCCCGGCCCGGGAGGACCGTCCTCCCAGTCCGCTCATGGACTACTACAAGGAGCGGTTGGCCCGCTACCTGGCGAAGGTCCGCGGACCGGGCCCGTCGCCGATGAACTTCGTGCCGCGCCCGCGTCCCACCGGTGACGCGGTGCTGGCCGTCATCCGCGAGTACGACACGCCCGGCCAGGGCTACGGGCTGCCGATGTGGGAGGACGGCACCAACTGGATCGAGGGCGCCCCGTCGAAGACCAGCCGCAAGAACCACCACGCGATGGACGGCACGCTCGACTTCGACGGCAACCTCTACTTCTCGGACGACCTCAATACGAACCCCTACCGCAGCGTCGGGAAGATCGACGCGGCGACCGGACTGGTCACCAACGTCCACGTCCCGCGCCGGCGGACGCCGGAGATGGCGTCGGCCGTCCACGACCTGATCGCGGATCAGGAGGGGACGCTGTGGTTCGGGGCCGACGGCCGCCTGATCGCGCTCGATCCCGACACGCTGGAGTGGGAGGCGGTGACGACGCCCGACGGCGAGCTCGTGCGGGCCGGCGGGTTCCACGACAAGGACGGCCTGGGCGGCGTCTGGGGCGCCGTCCGGGGCGGCGCCATCCGCTACGACCCGGGGACACGCACCGCGACCGAGTATCGGAACCCCATCCAGAAGGACAAACGCGGCTCCGCGGGTACCTACGGCATGGCGGGGGACCGGGACGGCAACGGCTGGCTCTCGCAGTACGGCTTCGACGTGATGGTCAAGCACGAGTACGCTACCGGCGAGTCGTACAGCATCCAGTTGCCGCAGTCGCCGTACGCGCCGCCGGACGATCTGTTCGTCGGCGACGACCGGCGGATCTTCGACATGATGGGGGGCAGCCTGTTCCACGGCCGTGGCCACCCCTGGATGCACACCATTCGCAAGCCGGGCGGCGGAGAGCCGAGCAACGCGGCGTGGGGTCCGGGCTGGACGAGCGACCACCTGGTCAAGATCGACATCGAGACGCACGACGTGACGCTCTACCCGTTCCCCTACCGGGACGGCGGCTGCTACCAGGCCGTAGTCGACCTCGACGGGATCGTCTGGACGGTCTTCACCAACGCCGACGCGGTGGGGCGGTTCGATCCCGAGTCCGAGGAGTGGACGTGGTACGACCTGCCGACGGTCGGCACCGAGTCGCACGGGCTCCAGGTAGTGACCGTCGACGGGCGTACGCAGGTCGGCGTCCCGTACTGGGGCTCGAGCAAGATGGCGAAGCTCGAGTTCCTTACGGCGGACGAGCGGGAGGCGCTGAAGGTCGCGGCCGCGCCGCCGGCGGCGGGCGGCGTCGAGGCCGAGACGGTTCGATACGCGTCCGGATCCGCGGAGATCGCGGGTTACCTCGCACGCCCGGCCGGGGACGGCGGCCGGCGCCCGGCTGTCGTGCTCGTGCACGACGACCAGGGGCTGACGGATGCGGTCAGGAATGCGGTGCGTTTTTTGGCCGCCGAGGGGTTCGTCGTGCTGGCGCCCGATCTGGTGTCTCGTCTGCCGGACGGGCCGGCTCCGGCCCCCGGAGGGAGGCCGGCGGCACGGGTGGCCCGGCTGCCGCTCGAAGCGACGGTGCAGGACGTGACGGCGGCGTTCGAGTTCCTGGCCGGTGATCCCGAGGTGGATGCGGAGCGGATTTCCGCGGTCGGATTCGGCTGGGGTGGCTGGCGGACCTGGAAGCTGGCCGAGCGAACCCCGGCGCTGCACCGCGCGGTGGTCTTCTACGGGACCACGTCGGACGACCGGCGGCTGGACAGGATTCGGACGCCCGTGCTCGGACACTACGCGGAGTACGACTTCCAGACCACCGCGCAGGCGCTGGCCACGAAGCGGCGGCTGGGGGAGCGGTTCACCTATCACGTCTATCCCGATATGGATCGCGGGTTCGCGGGCGGAGGAAGCGGCGCCATCGACTACGTGGCGCTGGTGCGGAGGCGTGACGGCGGGGCGGCGGTGCAGTCGGCAGACGACGGCGCGCCGGCCGCGGTCGCCGACGCCATTCGGTTGGCGTGGGAGCGGACGCTCTCGTTTCTCAGGTGAGAGCAAGGTCACCCGGCGCCAAGATTCGAGGAGTGGAATCGATGTCGGAATTGCAGCGGCACCAGGTGGATCGGCGGACGCTTCTGAAGCTGATGGGTGCGGCCGGCGCATCGGCGACGGTGGGCGGAATCGGGTCCGGGCCGGCGACGGTCCGCGCGGCGGGTGGCGCCGGGCAAGCGTCTTCACCCGCGGGCATCGATCCGTTCGCGGTGCGGGTCGGCGACGCCGATCTGGACGACCTGAGGCGCCGCCTGCAAGCGCCACGGTGGCCGCCGGATTCGCCCGGGGAGCCCTGGTCGTACGGCACGGACCGCGCGTACCTGGAGGAGCTGATCGCCTACTGGCGGGACGAGTACGACTGGCGGGCGCACGAGGCGGCGCTCAACGCGTTCGACCACTACACGACCACGATCGAGGGCCAGCTCGTCCACTTCGTGCACCAGCGCGGACGCGGCCCGGCCCCGCTGGCCCTGGTCATGTCGCACGGCTGGCCCGGCACGATCTGGGAGATGCTCCCGTCGGTGATGGCGCTGAGCGACCCGGCGTCCCACGGCGGCGACCCCGCCGACGCCTTCGACGTGGTGGTGCCCTCGATTCCGGGCTTCGGATTCTCCGGCGAGCCGGCCGAGGGGACCGACGTCGTGCGTACCGCCGAGCTCTGGGTCGGCTTGATGGACAGGCTCGGCTACGAGCGCTTCGGCGCCTACGGCAGCGACTGGGGCGCCGGGATCACCCGGGTGCTCGGCGCGAGCTACCCGGACCGTCTGGCCGGGGTTCACACCCCCGGCGCGCCGCCACGCCTCCCGCGGGAGCCGGAGACCGACGAGGAACGGGACTATCTCGCCCGCGCCAACCTCTGGTCCGTCGACGAGACCGGCTACCAGCGTATCCAGGGGACCAAGCCGCAGACCCTCGCGTTCGGATTGACCGACTCGCCGATCGGCCTCGCGGCCTGGATCACGGAGAAGCTGCGCTCCTGGAGCGACTGCGACGGCGACGTGGAGTCACGGTTCAGCAAGGACCAGATTCTCACGCTGGTGTCGATCTACTGGCACACCCGCACCATCGGGACGAGCGTGCGCTACTACCATGCGAACGGACTGGGGAGCTCGCGCCGCCGGCGCGGGGCGGCCGGGCCGGTGCAGGTCCCGCAGGGTTTCGCGGAGTTCGTGGGCATTCCGTTGCGCGCCCATCCGCCGCGGTCGTTCCTCAGCGAGCCCGCGGACAACGTCACACACTGGACGGTCTACGACACCGGCGGGCATTTCCCCGCCATCGAGGAGCCGGAGCTGCTCGTGCAGGATCTGCGAACCTTCTTCCGGCCGCTGCGTTCGGCGTAGGCTCGCCGCGCCGGGACGCGTCATGAGGAGTTTGAGATGCATTCAGCAAACCGTTTCGCACCGTTGGTCGCATCGGTTGCCGTAGTCGTCCTCGGGTTCGCCGCTGTCGCCGCCGCCCAGGGCGGCGGCGAGTTCAGATCCGATGACTACACCCACGTCGAGGGCTGGGCCAAGCTCCCGTCGGACATCGCGTGGGGCAACGTGATCTCGGTCGACCCCGATCCGGACGGCGAGCATGTGTGGGCGTTCCATCGGGCGGAGCCGCCGATTCTCAAGTTCGACCCCGACGGCAACCTGATCAAGACGTTCGGCGACGGCATGTTCGTCCGGCCGCACGGGTTCCACATGTCGCACGACGGGTACATCTGGGCGACCGACCAGAGCGGCCGCGACGGGCAGGGACATCAGGTCTTCAAGTTCAATCGCGACGGTGAGCTGCTCATGACGCTGGGCACGGCGGGGGTCGGCGCAGAGGGGCCCGACACCTTCAACGGGCCGACCGACGTGGCGGTGGCCGACAACGGGGACGTCTTCATCACCGACGGCCACTTCAACAATCGCGTGGTCAAGTACTCGGCGGATGGCACGTTCATCAAGGCGTGGGGCCGGAAAGGGACGGCGCCGGGCGAGTTCGACCTGCCGCATTCGATCGCGATCGACTCGCAGGGCCGCGTCTTCGTCGGCGACCGGTCGAACGCGCGGATCCAGATCTTCGACCAGGACGGGAACTTTCTCGAGTCGTGGGATCAGTTCGGCATGGTGAGCGGGATCTACATCACCGCCGACGACGTGGTCTACGTCGCCGACTACCAGAAGCACGAGGCGCTCCTGGTCGGTAACGCCAGGGACGGGTCGATCACCTCACGCATCGAGCCGGTCATCGCGGAAGGGATCATGGCCGACAGGCACGGCAACGTCTTTGCCGGCGAAGTGCGGGGCAACATGCTGCGCAAGTTCACCAGGAAATGACAGGCCGCGGCGGCTGCAGGATTGCCGCAGGAAGATATAGAATTACGGCGAATCAGGATGATCGCCCGCGGGAACCGGGTGCAGGAGAAGATAGCATGCTGAACCCTCGGCGAATCGGCATCGTCGGCGTGATCATGGCCGGCGTGTTGGGCGCCGGGAGCCTGGCCGCTCCCGTCGAGGCGCAGGAGCCCGCCGCCGTGGCGGTTGCGGCAGAAGCGCCCCACCACACCCTGGTCAACCGCTACTGCCTGTCGTGCCACAACGACAGGACCCGGACGGCCGGGCTCGCGCTCCAGACCATCAACGCGCAGGCGCTCGGCGACAACCGGGAGGCGTGGGAAAAGGTCGCCCGCAAGCTGCGCGCGCGGCAGATGCCGCCGGCCGGCGGGCGGCGTCCCGACGAGGCCGCCTACAAGGCCGCGCTCACCTCTCTGGAGAGCGCGCTGGACGGCGTGGCCGCGGCGCATCCGAATCCGGGCCGCACCGACACGTTCCGGCGCCTGAACCGCACCGAGTACCACAACGCGGTCCGCGACCTGCTGGCGCTGGAGGTCGACGTCACCGACCTGCTGCCGGGCGACTCGTCGAGCTACGGCTTCGACAACATCACGGTGGGCGATCTCTCGCCGACGCTGCTCGAGCGGTACGTCTCCGCGGCCGAGAAGATCAGCCAGCTCGCGGTCGGGCGGGCCGGCCGGGCGCCGGGCGGCGCCACGGTGCGGATCCGTCCGGACGTGACGCAGGAGAAGCACATCGCGGGGTTGCCGGTCGGCACGCGGGGCGGGGTCATCGTCGAGCACACGTTCGCCGTCGACGGCCACTACGAAGTGTCGGTGCGCTTGGCGCGCGATCGCAACGAGCATGTCGAGGGCCTGAGCGGGCCCCATCAGTTGGAGCTGCTGCTGGACGGGGAGCGGATGGAGCTGTTCACGGTGGAGCCGCCCTCCTACCGCGAAGACCAGGCGCTGATCTACCAGCCGTCCCACGACAGCGTGGACGCGCATCTGAAGCTCCGCATGCCGGTGACCGCGGGCCCGCACACGCTCGGGGTGACCTTCCCGAAGCGTCCGTCGCTGCTCGTCGAGACGGCGCGCCAGCCCTACGAGGCCCATTTCAACTACTACCGGCATCCGCGCATCCAGCCGGCCGTCTACGAGGTGTCCATCACCGGTCCGTACGACGCGGCCGGGCCGGGCAGGACGCCGAGCCGGGAGCAGGTCTTCGTCTGCCGGCCGGCCGCCCCGGACGAGGACGACGCCTGCGCGACGCGGATCCTGCAGAAGTTGATGCGCCGCGCGTACCGCCGGCCGGTGACCGAGGCGGACCTGCAGGGGCCGTTCGCGCTCTACCGCGCGGCGCGTGCCGCCGACGGGTTCGAGGCGGGGGTGGAGATGGCGCTGGCCGCGGTGCTGGTGAGCCCCGAGTTCCTGTTCCGCATCGAGCAGGATCCGAACGGCGTCGCGGCGGGCGAGACCTATCGCCTCGACGACCTGGGGTTGGCGTCGCGGCTGTCGTTCTTCCTCTGGAGCAGCATCCCCGACGACGAGCTGCTCGACCTGGCCGAGCGACGCATGCTCGGGGATCCGCAGGTTCTGGCGCGGCAGGTGCGGCGGATGCTGGCCGATCCGCGCTCGCGCAACCTCGTGACCAACTTCGCCGGGCAGTGGCTGCACCTGCGGAACCTCGCGTCGATCGCGCCGGACATGCGCATCTTCCCGGACTTCGACGACAACCTCCGGCAGGCCTTCCGGCGGGAGACGGAGATGCTCGTCGACAGCGTCATGCGCGAGGACCGCAGCGTGCTCGACCTGCTGCGCGCCGACTACACGTTCGTCAACGAGCGTCTGGCGAAGCACTACGGCATCCCGCACGTTTACGGCAGCCGGTTCCGCCGCGTCGAGTTCGACGGCGACGAGGATCACGCGCCGCGGGGCGGACTGCTGCGCCACGGGAGCATCCTGCTGGTCACTTCCTACGCCACCCGCACGTCGCCCGTGATCCGCGGCAAGTGGATCCTCGACAACGTGCTCGGCGTGCCCCCGCCCCCGCCGCCGGCCAACGTGCCGGAGCTGGAGGAGACGGGGACCGGCGCACGGGCGGTTTCGATGCGCGAGCGGCTCGCCGGGCACCGCGCCAACCCCGCGTGCGCGAGCTGTCACCGCCTGATGGATCCGGTCGGGTTCGCGTTCGAGAACTACGACGCGGTCGGGCGCTGGCGGATCGCTGACGGCGGCGCGCCGATCGACGCGTCCGGGACGCTGTTCGACGGCTCGAGCTTCGATGGCGTGGGCGAATTGCAGGACGCCCTGCTGGCCCGGCCGGAGCTGTTCGTCACCACCCTTGCCGAGAAGCTGCTGACGTTCGCCACGGGGAGGGGGATCGAGTACTACGACGCGCCCGCCATCCGCCGGATCGTGCGCGAAGCGGAGGCGGACGGCTTCCGGTTCTCGTCGCTCGTCCTGGAAATCGTCAACAGCACGCCGTTCCAGATGAGGAAAGCATCATGATCATCTCGAAGAAGGCCTTGCCGCGGCGGACGTTCCTGCGGGGCATGGGCGCGACCGTCGCGCTCCCGCTCCTCGATGCGATGGTGCCGTCGATGACGGCCCTGGCCAAGACGGCGGCCGCCCCGGTGCGGCGGCTCGGCTTCGTCTACATCCCGATGGGCTCGGATATCGCGAGTTGGACCCCGCCGGACGAGGGCGGCGCGCTGCCGACGCTGTCGCCGAGCCTCAGCCCATTGGCCGCGGTGCAGGATCAGCTCACCGTTCTGACCAACCTGGAGCTGCGGAACGCCTATCCGGGCACGCACGCCACCTCGAACGCCGCGTTTCTGAGCGCGGCGACCGCGAAGTGGACCGAGAGCAGCGACTACCATCTGGGCACGACGGTCGACCAGATCGCGGCGCAGCAGATCGGGCAGGAGACGCGGCTGCCGTCGCTGGAGCTGGCGATGGACCTGATGGACATGGTGGGGCAGTGCGACAACGGCTACGCCTGCGTCTACCAGAACAACCTGTCGTGGTCTTCGCCGACGACGCCGCTGCCGTCCGAGGCGCACCCGCGGGTCGTCTTCGAGCGGCTGTTCGGGGAAGGGGGCAGCGCGGAGGAACGACGCGCCGCACTGGGCCGCCGGGCCAGCCTGCTCGACTGGGTTCGCGACGACATCGCGCGCCTGCAGGGGCAGCTCGGCCCCGCCGACCGCACCAAAGTGAGCGAGTACCTCGATACGGTGCGTGAGGTGGAGCGCCGCATCCAGCGGGCCGAGTCGGAGACGATGGACAGCCCGCTGCCGGACCTCGACCGCCCGGTCGGCGTCCCGGCCGCCTACGCCGATCACGCGAAGCTGATGTTCGACCTGCAGCTCCTGGCGTTGCAGGGCGACGTGACGCGCGTCGTCACGTTCCAGTTGGCCCGCGAGACGAGCAACCGAACCTACACCGAGATCGGCGTGTCGGACCCGCACCATCCGACGTCGCACCACGGGAACGATCCGGCCAAGCTCGCGATGCTGGCGAAGATCAACCAGTACCACATCTCCCTGTTCGGGTACTTCCTGGAGAAGCTGGCCGAGCTGCCCGACGGCGACGGCTCGCTGCTGGACCACTCGCTCTACCTGTACGGCAGCGGGATGGGCAACTCGAACGTACACGACCACACCAACCTGCCGATCGTCGTCGCCGGCGGCGGGGCGGGACGGTCGAAGGGCGGGCGGCACCTGCAGTACGCGGAGCCGGAGCCGATGGCGAACCTGCACCTGGCGCTGCTCGATGCGGTGGGCGTGCGTCTGGACAAGTTCGCGGACAGCACGCGGCGGATCGAGACGCTGCTCGATCCGCTCTCGCTGGCCGGCTGAGGGGGTGCCGGGAGTCTGCGCCGCAGAAACGGCGCAGACGACGCTCACCTGGGAGCGGGGGGCACGGCGGAACATCGACAGGATCTGGGGAGAAGCAAAGTGATGCGCCGCACACGCTGTATGGGGGCTTGGCTCGCCGTTGCTCTGCTCGTCGCGGCGCCGCTGGCCGCGGCAGCGCCGCGCGTCGCGGCGGCCGCGGACGCACCGCTGGCCGATGCGGTGCAGCGGATGGATCGCACGGCCGTCGGTGACCTGCTGCAGGCGTCGATCGACGTGAACGCGCGGCAGGTGGACGGCATGACGGCTCTCCACTGGGCCGCGTACCACGACGACACGGATCTGGTGGGACGGCTCGTGGGGGCCGGCGCCGACGTGCATGCGGCGAACCGGTACGGTGTGACGCCGCTCTCGCTGGCGGCCGAGAACGCCAACGTCGCGATGGTCGAGCGGCTGCTCGAAGCCGGCGCCGATCCCAACACCACGCTGCCCGGCGGCGAGACCGTGCTGATGACGGCGGCGCGCACCGGTCGGGTCGGCGCGCTTCGCGCCCTTCTGGCAGCCGGCGCCGACATCGAGGCCGGGGAGCCCGCGCGCGGGCAGAACGCCCTGATGTGGGCGGTGGCCGAGGGTCACGTCGACGTGGTGGAGACGCTCGTCGAGGTCGGGGCGGACTTCCGCGCGCCGCTCGATTCCGGGTTCACCCCGTTCCTGTTCGCCGTTCGCGAAGGGCACCTGGGCGTCGTGCGGACCCTGCTCGCCGCGGGCGTCGACGTCAACCGCACGGTCGACGAGGTGATCCGCCGGGAGCGGGAGTACCGCACGGGCCGGCCGCTCCACGTCGGCGCCACGCCGCTGATGGTGGCGGTCACCAACGCCCACTGGGACGTCGCGGCGGCGCTGCTCGACGCCGGCGCCGACCCGAACGCCGCCGGTTCCGGCTACACCGCGCTGCACTTGATTCCACGGGTTCGCAAGCCGGGGGTCGGGGACAACGATCCGGCCCCGTACGGCTCCGGTCGGACGTCGAGCCTCGATCTCGTTCGCAAGCTGGCCGAGCACGGGGCGGACCTGGACGCGCGGATGACGGCGCGGCGCAACTTGAACGCCACCCGGCACCAGGAGGTCGGATCGACGCCGTTCATGCTGGCGGCGCTCGTCGCCGACATCGAGCTGATGCGGACCCTGACCGAGCTCGGCGCCGACCCGCTGGCGAAGAACGACGAGTTCAGCACGCCGCTGATGGCCGCCGCGGGGCTCGGCACCCGCTCGCCGGGCGAGGACGCCGGCACCGAGGAAGAGGTGCTCGAGGCGATCGAGCTGGTCCTGGAGCTCGGGGACGACATCAACGCCGTCGACGACAACGGCGAGACGGCGATGCACGGCGCCGCGTACAAGAATCTCCCGCAGGTGGTCGAGTTCCTGGCCGCCAACGGCGCGAGCATCGACATCTGGAACGAGGAGAACCGCTACGGCTGGACGCCGCTCACCATCGCCCGCGGCTACCGCTTCGGCAATTTCAAGCCGTCGCCGGTGACGGTCGCCGCACTCGAACGGGTGATGGACGAGGCCGGCGTCGCGCCGTCGAGCGAGGAGGACGCGAAGGGCGTCGACATCTACGCGCCGCAGACGCCCCCGGCGCCGTCGCCGCCTTCTGCCGGTGCGCCGCCGCGGTGAGCAGCAGGTTTCATCTACTCCATTCGAGCGAAGCCAGTCTGGGGTCGGTGAACGCTCCCGGCGGGAACTCAATACCGTATCTCGGGAACTCGCAGATCGCCTGCACGCCGGTCGGTCCGATTCGAATGCGCCAGGTTTGGCGGTCGAGGGGGCGTGATCGGGAGAACGCCCCGCAGACGAGGACAGCCAGATTGGCGCGGTTGTGCGGATCGCGTACGGACTCGTATCGTATGAGCGCGAGTCGCGCGCCCCTTGCCGCGTCCGCCAACTCCTGGCAGGGCTCGTAGTCGACCGGGTCGATCCAGGTTGCACGGTACCCCACGAACGGTTGGACCGTCAGATCGACCGACCGATCGGTGGCCAGCGCGACCGTGAGCGCGGTGTATTCGACCGCCTCCCGCGGCCACGGCGTCCGGGGTGATTCCGCGAAGAAGAGGAGGCGGTAGAAGGCGATTTCCGCGACGGCGGTCTCGCATTGCTCGGACGCGTAGAAGACCCCGCGGGTGCGTCCCGCGCGTCGAAACCGGGAGCCTCTCGGAAGTGAGGCGCCGTAACGGAACGGCGCGGCGAGCAGGTAGTCGAGATGCCGGCAGTCTGCGGGGACGACCGGCTTGGTCGTCTCGATGAGACCTTCGAGGATGCGCTGTTCCTCCAGCGTGTCGACCAGCTTCAGCGTCGACACCTGATGCTGGGCCTCGACGAAGCGCCAGCCGCTGCCTGCGTACCGCCCTGCTTCAGACGCGAGCGCGTCGGGCGTCCAGATAGGCGATGACATCCAGCAGCCCCGCAATGGTCCGGATCCTTTCGACGGGACGGCCGCCAAGCGCAGTGTTGGCGTTGTTCAGCCACGCCCGCCCGACCTGCGGGTCACCGCCGACGATGGCGTCGAGCGATCGGAACAACCGCACGAAGAGGATCGCGAGCTCGAACGGCTTGGTCCCCGGGTCGAGCGAGAACTCGTTCTTCTTCATGCGGGACAGGGTCGCTTCGCTCAAGCCGACCACGGGGGCCAGCGCCCTGGCCGTGACGCCGAGCTGCTCGGCAGCGCGCAGGAGAGCTTTCGTCACGACGGTGCCCTGGTCCCGCGCGACCGTGTGGCGAGCGTGATCGAGAGGCGATGCAGTCATCGTGAGAAATTATCGCATGACATAATCTCTCACGAAATGCTCTTCGCACGTGCCGCCCCAGGCAACGATCCTGGGGCCGCCGAGGGCGAGGCGGCCGCCGGGGGAAGATGGCAGAGGTCCTGCAGAAGTGACGGGCGACTACGCATTCGAACTGTTTCCGGAACTCGCGAGCAGCAGCGTTCCGTCCGTTCAGGAAGGCGTGCTTCCGTCGCAGGACATCGAGAAGCTCATCCGCGCAGGGCGGATCCACGCGGTCGAGCCCGTCGAACCGTCGCAGATTCAGCCTGCCAGCCTCGACCTGCGGCTTGGATCCGTTGCCTACCGGCTGCAAGCGAGCTTCCTGCCCGGTCGGGAGTCGACGGTGCGGCGCAAGCTGGACGGCCTGGCCATGGCCGAGCTCGACCTGACGCGTCCGACCGTGCTCGAGAAGGGGTGCGTATACCTGGCGCCGCTGTTGGAGGAGTTGCGGCTTCCCGACGAGATCGAGGCCAGGGCGAACCCCAAGAGCACCACCGGTCGGCTGGACGTGTTCACGCGTCTGATCACCGACTACGGTCCGGAATTCGAGCATGTGCCGAAGGGCTATGTGGGACCGCTCTACGCGGAGATCGTGCCCCGGACGTTCTCCGTGATCGTGCACCCGGGATCGAGTCTCTCCCAGCTTCGCTTCATACGGAAACGTGCGCCGTCGTCCGATGCGCACCTGCGGGATCTGGACAGGGAAGAGGGACTCATCTACCTGGACGACAGCAATCCGGGTACGGCGCTGATTCGGGACGGTTTGAACGTCTCGGTCAGTCTCCGCAGCGACCGGGACGCGGACGTGGTCGCATACAGGGGGAAGAAGAACACGCCGCTCGTCGATCTCAAGAAAGTCGACTTCTACGAGATCGACCAGTTCTGGGACACTATTCCCAGTCGTTCAGATGGTCGGCTGATACTCAATCCAGGGGACTTCTACATCCTCGCATCGCGCGAACGCGTGCGGGTTCCACCGCAGTGCGCGGCTGAGATGGTGCCGTTCGACCCATCTGTCGGCGAGTTCAGGATTCACTACGCCGGCTTCTTCGATCCGGGATTCGGATACGGCGACAGCAACATAACCGGCACGCGCGCCGTCCTGGAGGTCCGGGCGCACGAGACGCCGTTCGTGATCGAGCACGGCCAGGTCGTCGGCCGCCTCGTCTACAGCCGCGTGCTCGAGGTGCCGGAGAGGATCTACGGCACGTCGATCGGGTCGTCCTACCAACGGCAGGAGTTGGCCCTCAGCAAGCAGTTCCGGCGGTCGAATTCGCCGTCCGCAGCGGCGAAACCATGATGTAGCTGCCCGAAGGTCGTGTCGCTACGCACGCAGGGCCGCGTCTGGATGCGTCGCCGGATCAGTACTCGACGATCGTCGCCAAGTTGTGGTTCTGGATCTGGTGGCGAATCAACTGGCTCGATACGCCGAACTCCTGGGCTAAGTCGTCCGCTCGCTCCGGTTCCACATCGTTGCCCGCGAGTCGCCGTTGCAGCGCTTCTGCCGGTGCGAGGAATTCCGCGGCGAAGGCGCGGGACTGCGCCTGGGAATCGGTGGATACGGAAGTCAGCAGGCCAGGGCCAAAGGCTGAGCGTCCCAGATACTCGCCGAGGGCGCGCGCCGTCAGAAACCGCGTGCCGGATTCTCCTCTTTGCGCTGTGACGCAAGCAGGCGAATCGGCCGCCACGAGTCCGTGAATGCGGCTCGACGGGGGCTTCGTTTCGTACCGCGGAATCGCCAGATGTCCATCTGAAGCGAAGTCCACCCGGCCACCGCGTCCGCCCAGCACCAGGCGCTCACGGGCAGCGCGCGCAAGGGCCCAGCCTCGGGTCCAGGGTTCGACGCCAAGTGGAGGCGGCAAAGCGCGCCGGACGTCAGACCAGCCATTGTCCTGCTCATCGTCCGCAAGGATATCCAGGGCTCCGTCCAACCACTCGCCGATCCGGGCCAGGGAGTGTTCGTTGGCGACCGCCAAGGCGTCGTCTCGGACAGAGGGGGCCGTCCCCTCCCAGAAGGCCACGATGGCTTCCGCAACGCCATCGTACACGTCGAACGGATCGATGCCGAGCAGGCCGGCGGCGCGGCTGAACTCGCGCTCGTCGGGGTTCAGATCGTTGACGGCGTTCCACGCAAGGTGCAGATTGTCGGCAGCGGCACTGGTCTCGGGACGACCGTGGAGTCGTTCGATCACGGCGTCGATGAGATCCCGGAACTGCCATTCCAGTGCCTCGCAATCAACATCCTCCTGTCCCTCGTCGACGAATTCGATCTGCGTGTACCGCGGCCGGTAACGCGTCCAACGCAATCGCATTCGCCCGGACGCAGGAGTCATGGTCAGATGCGGCAGCACGAATCCGTCGCCGGCGAACGAGAGGTTGTGTCTGGCCTCGAATTCGGGTCGCTGCTCGCCGGTATCCTCGACCTCGTACCAGATGTGCCACCAGTTGGTGACCAGCCACTCGGCGACGCTGAACAGAGGGACAACTACCTCGTCGCTATAGATTCGGTTCTTGCGGTTCAGCACGGACGTGACGGTGGCGCCGCCTGCTTCGACGGAAAGGGTCGCCATTGTGACTTGGCTGAGCGTGTCGGGTGACGGTCCCGCGTCGACCCATCCGAATCGAAAGCTGACGCTCATTCGAGACATCGTACCGGATGCGAAGGCTCCAGGGGATATCCATGGTACTCCCCGGAGCCGGGCGATCCCTGCCGTGCTTCGAATACCACGTCCCCCTCACGATGCCAGAATGTCGGTTTCCTCGCCACGATTGGGAACAATTATATTAGGGCATGCACAGAACCGCGTGGTCATGCGTACGGGGACAGCCATGAGTTCCGGGCCTGATCACATGCGGACAGCATTGTTGGGATGGACTGCAACCGCCATCCTGGTTGGGGCGCTGTTCGGTGCGCCGCTCGTGTCGGCCGAGGATCGGTCGGTACTCGTGCTCGTCCCCTCGTCGGAAGACGACCGCATCGACCCGGCGCGCGAGGCGATCGCGTTCTGGAACGCGAGACTGGCCGAGATCGGCGCGGCGACCCGTCTGGCCGGGCCGCGGCTCGTCGTAGCGTCGCCGGTGGCGCGCGCCGTGGAGAACTACGCGCGCAGCGTCGCGCAGCGCGGCGTCCGCCTGCCGGGTGGCGAAGCGGAGCCTGACGCACCGCGGGAGCTGACGAGTCTCGACGCCGATATCGTCGTGCTGCTGTCGCTCCAGGACATCCTGTCCTACACGTGGCCGCTGCCGCGGCTCGACCCGGTCCGGCACCTGGTCGTGATTCGCCGGGCTCGGGGGCTCGATCGGGGCGATGCGATGGTGAGCCGCCACGTCGTCGCCCACGAGCTGGGCCACGCGCTCGGGCTGCTGCACAACGATCATCCGCACACGCTCATGTGCGGGCCGTGCCAGCCGCTGACGTCCGAGCCGGACGAGACAGGATTCCTGCCGCTGACCAACGCCGAGCGCGAGCGCCTCATCGTGCTCCACCGGCGTCCGTAGCTTCCTGCCGAGGCGGTATCGCGACGCCGGTGGGCCTGGAGCGCGGCGCCGCAGGGTTGTAGACTCGCGGCATGAGAGCGCCGACTGCGCAGATCCAGACCGGGAGGCACGCATGACGAGGTCGTTCGATCGCCTGTTGACGAAGTACGAGCAGGGAAGGCTGAGCCGGCGCGAGCTGCTGGCGGCCCTGGCCGCAGTGGCGGTACCAGCGGTTGCGGGGGGCGCGCAGCGCCAGAGCGGCGTCCAGGCACGCTCACTCCAGCATGTGAACCTCGGGGTGAGCGACGTGGCTCGGTCGGAGGACTTCTACCGCCGGTTGGTCGGCCTGCCGGCGCGGCGCTACATCGTCGGGGACGCCTATGCGCTCGATTTTCCTGACGGGGGGCTGATCAGCCTTTGTCCGACGGTGGGCGGCAACTGCAGCCTGACAGAATCGGACGCCGTCGCGGGGCAGATCGACCACTTCGGTATCGGGGTCGAGAACTTCGATGCCGAGCGCGTTGCGACGAGTCTGGAGGCGGCCGGGTTCGAGAGCGTCCGTCAGGCGGGGTCGACGAGCGTGCTGGTTCCCGATCCGGACGGCGTGGTCGTGCAGTTGTCCGCGACCGGCGAGCGCTTCGAGGGCACGCCGCCGGACGGCCGCTGCTGATTGTCGTCGGCTGTACGCTCCCCGGGGGCTTGGCGGCCGCAACAGCCGCTTGTTGCACGCGGACTACGCGGCCTTCGACGATCAGGTTGCGCTGTCGCCGGACGGCCGATCGCTGGCCTTCGTCTCGACCCGCGGCGCCGGCTCCACGGACATCCATCTTCTGGATCTGCAGAGCGGGGAGGTGCGGAACTCACCGAGACGCCGGATGGCGACTACCGTCCGAGCTGGTCTCCGGACGGCCGGATGCTGGCGTTCTCGTCCGACCGCGGCAAGCCGCCGCGGATGTCCGCCGGCCGTTGGGAGCATCTGCACGAGCCGAGCATTGCGTCGGCCTGGATGCCGGGCTCGGTAGGCCGGGCGACCCGGGGATTAAAGAGGAAACACGCAGCCGCCGATAAGACGTTTCGTGGGCATGTTGCGAAACGGGAGGCGGATGGTGTCTGCAGCCGCGCGAGGGGTGCTGGCGTGCTCTTTGGGTCTGGTCTCGGCGCCGGCTGTCGCGACGGCGCAGGAGGCGTTCGTGAACGCCGCGGCCGGCTCCGCGGACGCCGCCGCGATCGTGAAGCGCGCTCTCGAACAGGGCATGCGGCAACAGGAATCGGCCGCCGAGCTCGGCTTCGAGTACGTCACCGAGGGAACGGTAGAGTTCCTTGACGGTGACGGGAACGTGACCCGTACCGAAACCACTCGGCGCCGGCACTATCCGCTCGAGGGCTACCTCTACTCGGAGCTGATCGAGCGCGACGGACGGCCTCTGGATGCGGGTGACGCCCGTGCCGAGCGGAAGCGGAAGACGGACTTCGTCCGCGAGGTGAAGCGGCACGCCGCGCGGGGCGAGCGGTACGAACCGGACGAGATGTCCGTCGACTTCGACGCCGACCTGATGGACCGCTACCACGCGACGTTCGCCGGAACGGACGTCGTTCGAGGCGACTCGTGCTGGGTCATCCGGTTCGAGCCCCGCGAGGGCAGGCTGCCGGACAACCGCCGCATCGACAAGGCGCTGAACCGCGCGGCCGGCTTCCTCTGGATCACGCAGGACGACCAGCGGGTGGCCCGGGTCACCTTCGAGATGCAGCGTCCCTTCCGCTGGCTCTGGGGGATCGCCGGCACCCTCCGGCACGCCAGAGGGCAGTTCGAGCTCCAGTGGATCGAACCGCACCTCTGGGGGCTCGCAGATTCCCGGATGGAGATCGACCTGGGCGTGTTCTTCGGCATGAAATCGGTACGCCGGCGCATCCGCAACGCGTGGGTCGAGCAGGGCTCCCTCGAAGCGGAAGCCCGGTTGCGCTGAAGGCGCGTCGAGTCCCGGATGCGTGAACTTCGGGCAACGGGCATCCGTCTACCTTGACAAAGAGGCCCGCACGAGGACGCGCATCCCTGCCCGTCGTCGGCTGTGTGGCCCGGAGGGAGCCCCCCATGTCGACTCGTGCTTCTTGGTCCGTACTCATCGTAACCGGCCTGTTGTTTCTCGGCGGAGCTGCCGCCGCCCAGGATGCCGCCCCCCAGCCGTGGCTGCACGTGCAGATCACCGGGGAAGACGACGGCGCGGAGAACGTCAGCGTGAACGTGCCGCTGTCGGTGGCGGAGCCGATGCTGGCCTTGGTGCCGCACCGGATCCTGTCGGACGGCCAGCTCAGTCTGGCCGGGCGGGACCTGCCGATCAACGTTGCCGCCATGCGCGATCTCTGGCGGGCGCTCATGGAGGTCGGCGACACGGAGTTCGTGACGGTCGAGGGTGGGGACGAGACGGTCCGTATCGCGCGGGCGGGAGATCAGATCACCGTGCAGGTGGAGGAGGGCAACGAGACGGTCGACGTCCAACTCCCGATCTTCGTGGTCGACGCGCTCTTTTCGGGGGACAGCGAGACGCTCAACGTGCGCGCGGCGGTCGAGCGGCTCGGCGAGCTGCGCGGCGACATCGTCCGGGTGAGTGAGGACGAGCGTCAGATCCGCGTCTGGATCGACGAGGTCCCATCGCAGTAGCAAGGCGCGAGCCGGCTTGGGAGCGCATGCGCGACGCCCGTCGAGGTGGTCCGGGTGCGGCGTCCGTTTCGGATCGTCGGTCCGCCCGACCGATAATCGTCAACCGGAGGTGCTCATGGCGATGCAGATCGAGAAAGCGATGCACGCGCGGCGCGGCGGGACGATGACGCGGAGGGACGTGCTCCTCGCAGGTTTCGCGGCGGTGGCGGCACGGCCCGCGGCGGCGCTGGCCCGGCCGATGGTGGCATCGGCCGCGGCCGAGTCGTCGCTGCCGATCCGGGTCGGCACGCTGAACCACGTCAGCTTCGGCTGCGCGGATCTGCGTAGCACCGTCGAGTGGTACGAGAGGGTTCTCGCGATTCCCCGCCACGCGTTCCAGGACTACGGGGGAGGGCAGACCGTGCTCCGCGTGTCGAACGATCCGCCGGCATACATGGCCCTCTCGCAGCGGAGCCCGGAGAGCCTGCAGGTGGTGACAGCGCGGCGTCCCCACTTCTGCTGGGGCATCGAGGACTTCAACGTCCACCGGATCTTCGAAGGGCTCGCCGAGATGCCCGCGCTCGCCCGGTCGGTGCTGCGGGAGGGCACGACCATCAACGGCGTCAACTTCGACGGCCCGGACGGCGCCCCGCTGCAGTTCAACCCGATCATCGCCTGCGGCGGACTGGGCTTCCTGGGAGAGGTGTGCGACATCGGCGCGGAGGCGGTTCGGCGCCCGGGCGACCCGCCGCCGATCCCGGTCCGGACGCTGAACCACGTCAAGTACTACGTATCCGACCTGTCGAACGCCCTGGCGTGGTATCAGCGGCTGACGGACATGCCGGTTGCGGCCTGGCAGGAGCCGCAAGGGGGACCGCGGACCGAAGGTTACGAGGGGCGTCCGATCCCGGTCTTGCGGGTGGGACCGGGGCCGCAGCACCTTGCCCTGGTCGAGGGTGGCGGCCCGGAGGCCTTCCGCCCGCACGTCGGCCTGGGCGTGGAAGGGTTCGATCCCGACGCGGTCATGGACCGGCTCGCCGAGCACGGCGTCACCGCGCACCTGCGATTGCGCGCGGGGGTGACGAAGGAGGTGCTGGTCGATGCCCCGGACGGCGTGCGCCTGCAGTTGCAGGACGTCAGCTACTGCGGCGGCGGAGGGGTGCTGGGCAACGAGTGCTGACGGCGGCGGGATGACATCGGAGCCGGGAAGCCGGGAAGACGCCGTGCGTTCCGATGTCTATCGTCTCTGCGAGCCGAACGTGAGCGACTGCAGCGCGAGGGTCGAATAGGACCGTTCGCCCTCGACGACGTGGATGGCTCGATCCACCGCGAGATCGGTGAACGTCTGCGTGCTGCCGGTGGCGGGCCAGAAGATATCGAGCCGTTCGATGCGCGAAGCCCCGCCGAGCCCGAGGGTCTGACGAAGCGGATTGCCCCCGAAGCTGCCGCCGCCGTTCACATGGCGGTAGATGGACCGCCGACCGCCCCCTCGCTCGTCGACGACGACGGCCCGGATGCGGGAGCCGTCACGTTGGAGAAGCCGCGCCCGTCCCGATTGCGGTAGAGGCGCGAAGCCTCCGTGGCGGCGGGGCGGCCGAGCGCGCTGGCCGCCAGATGCTCGATGCCGGCGGTATAGGCCGAGACGTACAGGTCGAGGAGCCCGTCGTTGTCGACGTCCCAGAACCAGGCGGGGAAGCTTCCCGTCGGGCCCGCAACCCCGAGCCGTTGCGCCTCGTCGATGAAGAACCCCCGTCCCGTGTTCCGGTAGAGCCGGTTGCTCCCCCCGTAGTTGGACACGTACAGGTCCTGCAGGCCGTCGCCGTCGTAGTCGCCCCAGACCGCCGCCTTGGCGTAGCGGTAGTTCATGACGGCGGCAGCTTCGGCAACGTCCGTGAACGTGCCGTCGCCGTTGTTGCGAAAGAGCTGGCTCGGGGCGACCAGTGCACGGGACGTTTCGTTGCCGACGTACAGGTCGAGGTCGCCGTCGTTGTCGTAGTCGCCCCAGGCTGCCGTAGGGCTCGGGTATGCACTTCGCCGAGTCCCGCATCGAACGTCACGTCGGTGAATGTGCCCTCGCCGTCGTTCCGCAGCAGCGAGTTCGGGTGCCGGCCGTCCGCCCGCAGCCACGCGCCACGCAGGACCAGCAGGTCCACGTCGCCGTCGTTGTCGTAGTCCGCCTGAACCATGTTCAGACCGCCGTACAATCCGAGCAGGCCCGCTTCGGCGGTGCGTTCGGTGAAGGTTCCGTCCCGGTTGTTCCTGAAGAAGCGGATCTGTCCCCGCGTGTCCCACGTCGAGACGAAGATGTCCAGGTAGCCGTCGTTGTCGAAGTCGTCGGCAACCGCTCCGCCGGACATGTCGAACGTGTCGAGACCGAGGGCCGGGACCGGTCAACGAAGCGCTGCGAGAGCCGCCCGAAAAGCAGGGCGGCGAGGTGCCGGGCAACGATTTCCGACGCGGCGGGATATCATCGGAGCCGGGAGACATCATGAGCAACATGAAACGCGCGCTCGTCATCGCGGTCGTCGCGTGCCTGCTGGCGCCGGGAAGCGGTCTGGCGCAGATCACCGCGTTCGATCTGGACGTCGTGGAATCGCCGGCGCTCGGCGGTGGGTCCTTCGGGGATGTCGGCCAGTACGAGTTGCTGCGCGGCACAGTTGCCGGTGAGGTCGATCCGGCGGATCCCCGCCACCAGCACATCGTGAACCTCGCGAACGCACCCCGCAATGCGGCTGGGCGGGTCGAATACCGGGCGACGGTCGAGGTCTACCGGCCGATCGACATGGCCCGCTGGAACCGGGCGCTCTATCACACGGTCTCCAACCGGGGCGGGGCCGGAGCGGCCGAGCCGGCGCTGCTCGAGCGCGGCTTCGCCTTCGTCCGGGTCGGATGGCAGGGCGACCTGGTGCCGACCGAGTCGAACATCGTCGCCTACCTGCCGGTGGCTACCAATCCCGACGGCTCGTCGATTGTCGGCCCGGCGCTCGAGGAGTTCATCTTCAATGACGCCGAGTCCGTTTCCCGCAGGGGGCTGACGTATCCGGCTGCCTCGCTCGAGCCGCGCGGGGGCATGCTGTCGGTGCGAGCGACGCAGGATGCGGAGCGCAAGCGGCCGGACGACCTGCAGTGGCGTTACGTCAGCGACACGGAGATCGAGATCGACCGTCCTGCGGGCTTCGACGGGGGCGCGATCTACGAGTTCATCTACGAGGCGAAGGACCCGATCGTGCTCGGGATCGGATTCGCGGCGATGCGCGACGCGATCTCGTTCCTCCGCTACGAGGCGGCCGACCGCGACGGCAACCCCAACCCGCTCGCGGAGCACGGCCTGCCGACCAAGGCCATCTCGCTGGGCATTTCCCAGAGCGGCCGGATGCAGCGGGACTTCCTCTACCAGGGCTTCAACGAGGACATCGCGGGGCGGATCGTGTTCGACGGCATGCACCCGAACATCGCCGGCTCGCGCAAGACGTTCACCAACTACCAGTTCGGCCAGCCGGGCCGCTGGCAGAAGCAGCACGAGGACCACGTGTATCCCGGCGATCAGTTCCCGTTCACCTACGCCACGCTCACCGACCCGCTCAGCGGCCGGACCGACGGGCTGCAGGAACGGTGCGGCGTCTCGAATACCTGCCCGAAGATCGTGCACAGCGACGGCGAGGCCGAGCTGTGGCAGGCGCGCTCGTCCCTGGTGGTCACCGACCCAACGGGCGGGCATATCGACCTGCCGGACAACGTGCGGGTCTACCTGCTGTCCGGCACGCAGCACGGCGGCGGTCCCGGTGTCCACACGCGGTCGCCGAGCCAGGGGATGTGCCAGAACCTGAGCAATCCGCTGGCGCTGGCCCAGACGCGGGCGGCCCTCAGCGTTGCCCTGTACGAGTGGGTGGCGAACGGCGTCGAGCCGCCGCCGAGCCGGTTCCCGACCGTCGCCGGCGGCGGGCTGGTCAGCGCGAATGAACTCGGCTTTCCCGACATTCCCGGCGTGACCTACTCCGGGTCGTACAATCCGCTGCATCTGGCGGATCACCGCTCGTTGCCGCCTATGTACGGCGACGCCTATCCGGTGCTCGTCGGGCGCATCGACGACGACGGCAACATGGTGGACGGGGTCCGCCACCCGAACCTGGCCGCGCCGGTCGGGACCTACACCGGCTGGAACCTGCGGCGCGCCGGCTTCGGCGAGGGGGGGCAGTGCGCCGGGACCGGTTCGTTCATTCCGTTCGCGGCCACGGAGTCCGCACGTGCGGATTCCGGCGATCCGCGTGCGTCGCTCGAAGCGCGCTATCCCGACCACGCTGCGTACATCCAGGCGGTCTCCGAGGCGGCGGACGCGCTGGTGGGTGAGCGGCTGCTGCTCGCAGCCGATGCGGACGTGATCGTAGAGCTGGCCCGCGGGAGCGGGAGCACTACCCAGGACTGACGTGGTCTCCGTGCTCGTCGACCGGTGAACGGACTCATGCTGGGCCTGGCCGAAATCGCGGTCATCGGGGCGATTGTCCTGTTCCTGCTCGTGGTAGGCCGGTCGCGCGCCGACCGGCCGCCCGCCGCAACGGACGGCGCCGCGGACGTATGGGAGGCGCGCGCGACCATCCGCATTCCGAAGTACCTCGTCACGGTGCTGCTGGCGCTGGCCGCCGCCGGCGCCGTGGCCGGGGCGGCCATCTGGCTGCAGTTCCCGGTCTGGGTCGCCGCGTTGTCCGGCGGCCTCGTGGCCGGGGCCGGCGTCGTTGGCGCCATGCAGCGCGGCCGCCGTTCCCGCCGGCCCTGAGTCGGCGGGAATCGGGCCGACGCTTCCAGCAGATCGACGCCACCCGTTCGCATTCTGCTTCATCAAGCCGAGTCCATCTTGTGATTTGTGCGGATTTTCCGCAATAATCGCCCCTATGAGTGGCCAATCTTCCTGTTCTCCTGCCGCGAGCGCGCTCCTGTCGTTCACGGCCCGGAACGTGCGTTCGTATTGGGAGGAGGTAACTCTCTCGCTGCTCGGAACCAGGTTGTCCGAGGCGGAGATCGTCCGGGAGCTGACGATCTCGGGAAGCCCTTCGCCCGTGACCGTCCTGCCGGTTGCCGGCATCTTCGGCGCCAATGCCTCGGGGAAGTCGACGATTCTCCGCGCCATGGCGGACATGCGCCTGGTGGTTCTCAACTCGTTTCGGCAGGGCGATCAGAAAACCAGGCTCTCCAGACATGCTTTCCTCCTCCGCAGCGAGGGGGCTGAACGCCCCTCCAGTTTCTCGATAGATCTGATCCTCAACGGCGTGCGCTGGCAGTACGGCTTCGAAATCAACGATCACGAGGTTCTCGACGAGTACGCCTACTACTATCCGAAGGGGCGGCAGGCGCTGGTCTTCCGTCGCAACCCGGATGACCGGGACCCGGGTTTCGGACCGGCGTTTCGCTCCTCCGGCCGCGCGCTTGGACAGCTCGTCAGGAAGAACGCGCTCCTCCTGTCAGTGGCTGGTGCCGTTGCGGACGGTTCCGACGACGAGCGACCCGGTATCGCCACGCTGATCGGTCCGCTGTTCAACTGGTTCCGCACCAATCTGGGATTGATGGAACCCGACAACCGGGGAGCGCGCATCACGTACACCGCCAAGCGTTTGGAGGCTCCCAAGGACAAAGCAGGGATCATCGGCCTGCTCCAGGCTGCCGATTTGGGCATCACGAAGATCGAGCGACTCCCAATCGATCCGGAATTCGCCGAACGTCTGGAGCGAGCGCTCCGCATTCTCAACGGACTCGAAGAAGAATCCCGGCCGGGGCAGGAGCTGCGGTTCTTGCCCGATGACCTCGTGCGCCTCCATCACACGGGAGCCGAGGATTCCTTTCCCCTCGATCCCGAGCATGAGTCTCAAGGAACGCTCGCGTGGGTCGGCATGCTCGGACCCATGCTCGATTCGATACGCAGAGGGTCGGCGCTCCTGGTGGACGAGCTCGACGGAAGTCTGCATCCGCACCTCGTACAACGGTTCATCCAGCTCTTTCAGAGCCGCAGGACCAACCCCAGGTGTGCCCAGCTCATCTTCAACGCTCACGACCCCACGATTCTTGGAGACACCGTTCAGCGTTCCCTCGGTCGAGACCAGATCTGGCTCACCGAGAAGAACGCGGACGGCGCGACCACGCTCTACTCGATAGCGGAGTTCGGGCCGAAGGGCGAGGAAGCCCTCGGGAGGCGTTACCTTCAGGGACGTTACGGAGGCGTCCCCGTGCTGAACGCGGCGGATTTCGAACAAGCTGCGGACGTGACCGGGTCATGACGAAACCCTCCGGTCGTTTTCCGCGACGCAGCCGAGCCTGGAAGCGGCCCCCTCGCTACATTCTTCGCGTTCTGAGCGAGGGCAAGGTCACGGAACCGAGTTATCTCCACGAATGGGCGCGCCGCAATCGACAGACGGTAGGCATCAAGCTTGAAGACGCAGGGATGACACCTGCCACCCTCGTTCGGCGGGCCAGGGAATACGTGCGCACCCAGCCAAGGAGACGTGCAGATCGAGACTTCGACGAGATCTGGTGCGTGTTCGATACGGATCAGCACGCGAACCTGGCACAGGCGATCAATGAATCCGGGCAGAGTGACATCGAAGTAGCGGTCTCCAATCCGTGCTTCGAACTCTGGCTCGTGCTGCACGCGCGTGAGCAGACGGCCCACATTGATCGCCACGACGTGCAACGGTTGGCAAGTACACTGGGTCTCGCGGATGACAAGAAAATCCCTGATACCGCGTGGGACGCGCTCGTCGAAGACTTCGAGACGGCAAGACAGCGCGCCCGGGCGCTCGACGAACGCCACGCCGGCAACGGCTCTCCGCCCCGAGAGAACCCCAGTACCGACGTCTGGCGGCTCGTGGACCGGCTCCGCAACGGTCCGTGAGTCCGTATTGGCCTGAGCACGAAGCAGGGCGCCTACCGTCGGCGCAAGAGTCGCATGCCGACGGTGGCGTTCACGAGAACGAACAGGGCGTCGATGAGCAACCACATCGTGCGCCGGATCGAGGACAGTCCCTCGGTGCCAACGCCGAACTCGGACGACCACTGCTCGAAATAGAGGACGAGCAAGACGCCGGACGCGATCAGCAGCACGCGAGGAGTGACCCAGGCACCCGGAATGGAAATGGCGCCGCCACGCCAGTGCAAGTAGCTGAACACGACCGCCGTGATCACCGCGACGGCCATCAGCCAGTTCAGGATGAGCCAGACCGTGCCGGACACCTCCGGGTCGTAGGACTCGCTGGCGAAAGCCTGCACGGCTACGGCCACCGCCATGGCGAGGTGAAGGAAGCCGAGAAATCTCCTCACTGATGATCCCAAGACTCTCCCCCGGCAGCGACACCCAACGAGGCGGACGAGTCAGCTCACCGAGCCGGCTGCCTGCTTCCGGCGAAGATGGCTGCGGCTGACGAGCGGATAACGATCAGGATGGTCCAGAGAATCGACGGCGAGATCGATATCCAGTTCAGGCCAGTAGAGGTGCTGCGGACCCGGCAGCTCGACGGTCGTGAGTTCCCTGATGGATGCGTGCTCGAACCAGGGAAACTCGGCGAACGAGGCAAAAACCTCGCGATTCCCAATGAAGATCCAGAAGCCGTGCTGCGAGACGTTGGTGACCTCAACGTCCGAAGTGTTCTCGCCTCGCAGCACGGACTTCATCTTCATGCGTCATCGCAGGCGCTCCGCAAGACTCGTGAGGGTCTCCGCGAGCCCGCGGAGGCGCTGCTCGGTGCGCCCGCTGGCTTCCGCCGTGTCGTTCTCGAGGTCTTCCACGGCTGCGGTCAGGTCCGCGGCGACGCCCGCATCGCTTCCTGATCCGACCCCGTCGGCGCGGTCGAGAAGGTCCGCCAAAGCCGTCCGCCTCTCCGCCGTCAGCGTGTCGCTGCGTTCGAACTGGTCCAGGTAGGCGCGTGCCACGACGGGCCGCACGGGCCACTCGATCTGCCGCTGCTGCTGCGCATTGAAGGCGGCGGGCGCCACCGAGGAGGCAGCGGCGAGCTCGTTCTCCGTCAGATACTCGCTCGGCAGCAACTCCAGCACGTCGAGACCGCGGGCGATCTCGGTGCCGTAGATGTAGCCGCGGTACCAGTACGCCGACCAGAAGCCGCCCATGACGAAGCGGTCCGGGTCGATGGGACCGCGGTCGAAGAACGCGATTTCGACCGGGTTCGACGAGTCGGTGAAGTCGAAGACCGAGATTCCGCCCTGGTACCACGCCTGCACCATGATGTCCCGGCCCGGCACCGGCACGATGGAGCCGTTGTGCGCCACGCAGTTCTCCCGCTCGGTCTGCGGGGCGGGCAGCTTGTAATGGCTGCGGAACTCCATCCTGCCGTCGACGATGTCGTAGAGGGCGTTCGCGCCCCACTCGCGCGGGTCGGACGCGCGGCACCGCGGGCGCCCGCCGCCGCCCCATTCGTCGGTGAAGATGACCTTGGTGCCGTCGTTGTTGAACGTCGCCGAGTGCCAGTAGGCGAAGCTGGGGTCGACCACGTCGTCTATCCGCACCGGATTGACCGGGTCGGAAATGTCGAGCAGGATGCCGTTGCCGGAGCAGGCGCCGGCGGCCAGGCCGATCTCGGGGAAGGCGGTGATGTCGTGGCAGCGGCTGCTCTCGGCGGTGCGCTGCGTGCCCGGTCCGTGGTCGCCGCCGCGCCACAGGCCCGCGGCGGAACCGGTCTCGGGATCCCGGAAGACGAAGGGGCGGCTGACGATGCCCGAGTTCTCGGGATTCGCCAGCGGGATGCGTATGACGTCGATCCGGAAGAGGGCGCTGTCCGGGTTCTCGGCCGGCGATTCGTCCGAGCAACCCTCGAGCTCCTCGCCGGGGCGGACCGCGCCGGTCCCCGACCCGTAGACGAAGACGTTGCCCTCGTCGTCGGGGTCCGTGACGACGGTGTGGGTGTGCGATCCCCGGCAGGTCTGCACCGCCGCCACCTGCCGCGGCATCCGCGTGTCGCCGATGTCGAAGATCCGGATCCCGCGGAAGCGCGCCTCGCTGACCGGCTCGGCGACCCCCTGCAGCCCGCAGTCGAGTCGCCCGCGGGTCTGCTCGACCGACATGATCAGCAGATTGCCGACGACCGATACGTCTCCCTGTCCGCCGGGGCACACCACCGAGGTGACCAGTTGGGGCGACGCGGGGACCTCGACGCGGTAAGTGTTGAAGCCGTGGTAGCTGCCGACGAACAGCCGGTCGCCGGCGAAGGCGAGGTCGGTGTTCCCGAAGTTGAGCAGTCCGCGCCGCTGCGGGTTGTCCGCTTCGTCCTCTTCGGCCTCTTCCTGTTCCGCGACGGCGCCTTCCTGCTCCGCATCGTCACCGGTGTGCTCGGCGTCGTGGTCATGCTCGGCGTCGTGGTCGTGCTCGGCGTCGTGGTCATGCTCGGCGTCGTGGTCGTGCTCGGCGTCGTGGTCATGCTCGGCGTCGTGGTCGTGCTCGGCGTGTTGGTCATGCTCGGCGCCGTCGCCTGACTCCTCCCCCTCGGCCGGCGCCGCCTCGACGGGCTCCGCTTCTGCGGGCGTCCCGGCGGGCATCGGGCGTCCCGCCGGTGCATGCGGGTCGTAGAAGCCGTCCGGCTTCGGCCGCGACGCCACCAGCGCCATGTTCCACAGCGCCTGGCCGGCGTCCTCGAAGCCGGCCGCGAGCTGCACCCGCGGGTCGGGAGTCAGCCCGGCCAGCATCGCGTCCATGCGGTCGATCTCCATCGTCTGGTCGGATGTGATGTCGGTCGTGAACGCGAAGAGCTGCGAATCCTGCGCCGCGCCGCGCTGGTCGAGGAGGTTCTCGACCATGGTCAGGGCGCCGCGGTGGTGCTTGATCATCAGGTCGAGGAACAGCCGGTCGAACGCGGCCCCCTCCGGCTCCGCGAGGCTCTCCATCTCCTCCGCGGTCAGCATGCCAGGCATCGGCTGCCAGCCCGGCGCATGGTGCGCGTCGATCTCGGTGACCGTCTGGTCCCGCGCGCGGAGCCAGTCCTGCATCATCGCGATCTCGTCTTCCTGCGAGAGCTCGATCCGCCGCGCCATCTGCCGCATCGCGTCGCTGCCGGTCCGGGTATCGAGCAGCTCGGTCATTTCGAGCGCCTGGGCGTGGTGGGAGATCATGCCCTGCATGAATCTCGCGTCTCCCTCGGTGAAACGGATGCCGGCGAGGTCGGAGGCCACGGCCGCCGTGATCACCCGGCTCGGCTGGCCCGGCGCACCCGGCTGCACGATGGGAGGTTGCGCCTGGGTTGCGGTTGCGCCGAGCGACAGGAAGACCAGGCCGGCCCCGATGGTCGCGGCGTGCAGCGGGCGAAGGGGACTCTGTCGGTTCATGGGAGATCTCCGCGGATGGGATGGGTTGCGCTCAGGCGCCCATTGTATCGCCAGGACAGCGACCGGCGGGATGGTCCCATGCGCCAGCGGATCGTCGACGATTCCCGGCTTGACGAACCAGAGCCCGTCTAGAACCATTGAATAGACGCGTCCGAATCCGATGACACCGATGGCCGAACCGGAGATGCTTGCCGGCGTGCTTGCTTGCGCCGTGTCCCTGCGCGGCGCCGAGCGGACAGTCGCAAACCACACATGAATCCGAACGCCGGTATCGTTCCGCCGGGACCGCGGCGCGCGGCCTGTCAGTTCGCTGGCGCGTTGCGCGAGCGCTATCGGGACGCGCTCGTAGAAGTGCGGCTGTTCGGCTCCTGTGCGCGCGGCGAGATGCGCGAGGATTCCGACGTCGATGTCGCCGTGGTGCTGAGGGAGGTCGACTGGCGGACGAAGCGGGACGTTATCGACCTGTCGGCGGGAATCGGACTCGAGCACGACGTGCTGCTCTCGCCGACCGTGCTCGACCGGGAGACGTTCCAACGCTGGCGCGCACAGGAGCGGCTGTTCGTGATGGACATGGAGCGCGACGGGCTGCCTCTATGACCGGGGAGGGCCGGCGTGAGAGCGCAGGGGCCGAGCTCGATCTGGCCGACGAGGAATTGCGCGCCGCGGAAGCGCTGCTTGCGGACGGGATCCCCCGGATCGCTGTCGGGCGCATGTACTTCGCCGTTTTTCACGCGGTGCGCGCACAGCTCTATGCCGAGGGCTTCGAGCCCCGCACGCACAGGGGAGCACAGCATCTGTTCAACCTGCACTTCGTCAAGACCGGCCGGTTCGAGCCGGCTACCTCCGGTTTGATCGCGCGGCTGCAGAAGTTCCGGGAGGAAGCCGACTACGCTCCTGCGTTCGTGGTCGATGACGACGGCGCCCGTGAAGACCTGGAGGCAGCGCGCGCGTTCGTGGCACGGGTTCGTACCGTCCTGTCCGCTCAGGGCTGACGCCACCGAGGGGTGGCATCGGCTCGTTGGCTCTATCTGGTGGCGATGCGGTCTGGTTGAACTGGCGTTGCAATATGGGCCGCCGGGCGCACGGCGCAGGTCCGTGCACCGACCCAGATGAAAACGAGGCCGAAGAACTCGGCCACGTACAACGCCTCCACGAGCCCGATCCTGGCCAACGTGCCGCCGATCGCGGGCAACAGCGCACCGAAGGCGATCAGGGCGTTGCCGGCGGCCCGGTGTCCGGCGTTCGTCGTCTTCCAGAAGCGCCACGCGCTGACGACGGCGCCGCCGACCAGGAAAAACACTGCGTAGCTGTTGATGAACGGGGTGAGCAGGCGTACCCACCCCCAGGCCAGCACGGCGCCGGAAGGTCGATGCGGCTCCAGGGCGTCTGCAACGACCGGCGAGAGCAGGACGAGCAGTGCGGTCAGGACGACCAACGGCAGGCTGACCGCGGTGGCGCGGTTGGCGAAGCGACGCGAGTACAGCAAGTAGAGGGAGCCCTGGGCCAGCGGATACGCCCCGAGGACGGCGCCCGCGACGTACCAGAGCTTCGTGAGCACGACCGTATTGCCGGCCAGTGTGATCGCCGTTTCGAGCAGCGTGCCGGTGCCGTAGGTGGCGACGCCAGCCGCCCACCAGCCCAGGTGCGGCGTCGGCCGGGCCCGGTACTTGCGGAACAGAATGAACGCAAACACCGCCGCGATGACCGTGGTCGCGGCCGGCAGGTAGTGCACCCAGGTGAGGTCGGACGGTCCGGTCATGGTTCTTCGACCTCTGCCGGCCCGCTCAGTCGGGTGGGCCGAGCAGCGACTGCTGCCAGGGAAGCAGCATGTCCATACCGTCGGCCCCCTCCGTGGCGATGCGTTCCAGCGCCGCCCGCGACGCGATCAGCTCCGCCTCGATGGCCAGCTCTTTCGCAGTGCGGTCCCGCTTCTGACGGAGGGCGGCGACATGCTTCTCCTGGGGCTTCGTCAGGCGCGGACGCCCCTTGACGGCCGGGCGCTCCGGCCATTTGGATTGATCGATCGCCAGGGCCGTGTCCGCCGCCTGCGAGAACCGCGCGCGCCGCCCGCCCCGCAGGGCGCGGGGGGAAACAGCGTCGCCGTGGTCGAGGCGTCGTGCCGCGTCCACGAGATCCGCGTTCGACAGGATGTGGAACGGAGGGCGGTCTACGGAGCGCGCCTCGTTTTCGCGCCAGTGCCACAGCGCACGCAGGACGGCGCTCGCGCGCGGTCCCAGCACCTGGCTGCCGCGCACACGCCACTCGGTCTCGGGATCGCGCTGGCGAACCACGCGCGCCGCGGCCACCGCGCGGCGGCACGATTGCTCCAGCCAGGCTAGGCGGCCGAGTTCCACGAGCCGCGCCTCGAGCCGTTCCGCAAGCGGCAGGAGATAGTGCGTGTCGTTGCACGCATACTGCTCCAGGGTGGGTCCCAGCGGGCGGAACGCCCAGTTGGCTTTCTGCTGGCCCTTGGGCAGGGTCACGCCGAAGTGCTCCGCGACGAGGGCGGCATAGCCGTAGCGGGCGGCGCCGGTGAGCCGCGCGGCGATCATGGTGTCGAACACGCCGGACGGCGTCGCGAGACCGAGGCGATACAGCATGCGCAGGTCGAAGTCGGCGCCGTGCAGCACCATCTCGGTGCCTGCCAGCGCCTCCAGCAGCGGCGGGAGGTCGAGGTCGGCGAGTGGGTCGACGAGCTCGTCGGCGTCGGGGAGTCCCACCTGCACCAGGCAGACCTTCTCGTGGTAGCAGTGCAGGCTGTCGGCCTCGGTGTCGACGCCGAGGCGGTCCGTTCCGGC
Organism: Vicinamibacterales bacterium; assembly: GCA_965222905.1. Classification (GTDB taxonomy): domain Bacteria; phylum Acidobacteriota; class Vicinamibacteria; order Vicinamibacterales; family UBA8438; genus WTFV01. The sequence continues at coordinate 5,211,926 of OZ244976.1, forward strand.
GATGCGCGCGGCGAGGTCGGCGAGCGCGGCCTGGGTTTGAATCACGGCGCGGGAACACTACCACACGGCGCCTGGCGCATGCCGCCGGAGTGCAACGGGACTGCGTGGCCTCCAGCAAAGCGTGCCGCGGGTCGTGATCGGCCCGCGAATCGCGGAGCGGCAGACGGAGCGGCCTGTATACTCGGCGGCGTCGCACGCGGGCGCGGCCATAGAGACACCGGGTTCCGGAGACGAGTGGCGGGTCCGGGTGGGCCGGGCCGTGGAGGTTCCAGGATCATGCGGTACTTCATTTCGGCAGGCATGTTGCTGCTGGCGGGTTTCTTAACCGGTTCGGCCACGGCGCAGGACGTTGGTCCCATAGGACCCAGCCCCTACGAGGTGGTCGAGAGCTGGCACAAGCCGTTCGCCGCGGAGGGCTTCGCCTTCGGTGGCAGCTCGGGCGTGTTCGCCGAGTCGCCGAACCGCATCCTCATCTCGCAGCGGGGAGAGACGCGCCTGCCCGATCCGGTGCCCCCGGAGTTCGCCGGCTACGTCGGCTCCATCGGGATCAACGCACTGCGCGACGCCGAGCTGCGCACGTGGCAGAACTGCCTGATGGTGGTCGACGGCGACGGCAACGTCCTCGAGGTCTGGGACCAGTGGGACCACCTGTGCGCCGACTCGGACGGTCCCGGACCGCACCGCATCCGCATCAGCCCCTACGATCCGCAACGTCGCGTATGGGTGATCAACGAGACCCGGCACCAGATCTTCGTGCTGTCGAACGACGGCAGCGAGCTGCTGATGACGCTGGGCGAGAAGAACGTCGGCGGCAGCGACCAGACCCACTTCGGCCGGCCCCAGGACGTGGCGTTCCTGCCCGACGGGCGGGTGCTGGTGGCGGACGGGCTCGACAACCACCGGATCATCATCCTGGATGCCGAGGGCCGCTACCAGTCGGAGTTCGGCGGGTTCGGGACGGAGCCGGGCCGGTTCAACGGCATCCATGCGCTGGGCGTGGGGCCGGACGGACTGATCTTCGCCCTCGACCGGGCCAACGGCCGGTTGCAGAAGTTCCGCATCTCGAGCCAGGCTTCCGGTGAATACCACCCCGAGGTCGACCATCTCGCCACGTGGTCCGGCTTCGGCCTGCCGCTGGATCTCATCGTCAACGAGGACCACCTGTGGGTCTCGGACCTGCGGCCGCTCAAGATGGTGAAGCTCGACTTCGACGGCAACCGCCTCTACACCTGGAACGTCTCGAACGACGGGCCGACCGGCTTCCTCGAGGTGCACGCCCTCTCTGTCGACTCCGAGGGGAACCTGTACGGCGGCGACAACCAGCACGGGCGCACGCAGAAGCTGGTGCCGAAGACGGACGCGGATCCCGCGCTGCTCGTCGGACCGCCGTTCGTGGCGCGCTGACCGGCACCGTAGGCGCCCGGGCGTCGTGGCCGGGGCGGGCAAATGCCCCCGACGCAAGCCGCCTGTCGATGAGCAGGGCGGGCCTGCTCAGAGCCTGCCCTGCAGGATCAGCAGCATCCGGCGCAGCGGCTCCGCGGCGCCCCAGAGGAGCTGGTCGCCGACCGTGAAGCAGGTCAGGTAGTCCGGACCGAATGTCGTCTTGCGGATCCGTCCCACCGGCACGTGCAGGTGGCCGGAGACGGCGGTCGGCGTCAGTCGCCGGCACGTGGCCTCGCGCTCGTTCGGCACCACCTCGACCCAGTCGTTGGCGCCCGCGATGGCGGCTTCGATGTCCGCGAGCGGCACGTCGGAGGTCAGCTTGACGGTGAGTGCCTGGCTGTGGCACCGCATTGCCCCGATCCGGACGCACTGCCCGTCGATGGGAACGAACCGCCGGGTACCCAGGATCTTGTTGGCCTCGTTCGCGGCCTTCCATTCCTCCCGCGTCTGGCCGTTGTCCATGGCCCGGTCGATCCAGGGAATCAGGCTGCCGGCCAGCGGCACGCCGAAGTTGTCGGTGGGGAGGTCGCCGCAGGCCATGCGTCCGGTGACGAGGCGCTCGAGCTCCAGCGCCGTCTGGCCGGGCGAGTAGCCGCTGGCGAGGTCGCCCATCTGGCGGACCAGCTCGATCATGTGTCGGGCGCCGGCGCCCGACGCGGACTGGTAGGTCATGCAGGTCATCCACTCGACCCACCCCTGATCGAACAGACCCTGCAGTCCCATCAGCATCAGGCTGACGGTGCAGTTGCCCCCGATGAAATCCTTCGTGCCGGCGTCGAGCGCCTGGTCGATGACGCGGCGGTTGACCGGGTCGAGGATGACGACGCTCGTGTCGCTCATCCGCAGGGCGGACGCGGCGTCGATCCAGTAGCCGTTCCAGCCGCGCTCTCGCAGCGCGCCGTGGACGGACTTCGTGTAGTCGCCGCCCTGGCACGTCACCACGACGTCGGTCTCGGCCAGGGCCCGGACGTCGCTTGCGTCCCGCAACGGCTCGCCACCGCCGATCTCGGGACCCCGCTGTCCCACCTGCGAGGTCGAGAAGAACACCGGGTCGTAGCCGCCGAAGTCGCCTTCGGACATCATGCGGTCCAGCAGGACCGAGCCGACCATCCCGCGCCAGCCGACGAAGCCGACCGTCTTCATGGCATTCTCCCGACCCACATGTCGGCCTGCACCGTGCTGCGGCCCGGCGAGCCGCCGGCCACGTAGAACCGGCCGTCGATGATGGCCGCCGCCGGTGACGACAACGGCATCGGCAGCGTGCCGGCCAGCTCCCAGTCCCCGCCGGGGGCAAGCGCCAGAATGTCCGGGTCGACCTGCTTGGATTCCCCCGGCGCGGTGGTGTGCCCGCCGGCCATGTAGATGCGGCCGTCGTGCACGAAGGTGGAGCCCTCGGCGTGCGAGTGACCCTTCGGCAGCGGGGGACCGCTGGTCCAGGTGTCGCTGGCCGGGTCGTAGACGTCGACCCGCGTCTGGTCGAGCTGCTCGCTGTCGTGGTGGAACTGGCCGCCGATGGCGTAGATCTTCCCGTCGAACGTCACGCACGAGAACTGGTTGCGCGGCACGGGCATCGGCGCGGCGTCCATCCATGCGGCGCGGCCTTGCGCCCACGCGTCGAGGTCGAGCACCCAGTGGGCCGTCGAGTCGGTGTCGCGGTCCGCCTCGACGCCTCCCATATAGTGCAGCTTGCGGCCGACGAGGGCGAGGCCGCCGCCCCCGCGCGTCTCCGGCAGCAGCGGCGCCGCCGTGTAGCGGTCCGCGTCGAAGTCGTAGCTCCAGACCTCGGCGATCGTGTGCCCGCGGTAGCCGTCCTTGAAACCGCCCGCGAACCACACCCGCCGCCCGTCGAGAACCAGGTTCATGTGCGTGATCGCGCTCGGCAGGTCCTGGATCCGTGTCCAGCTCCCGTCCGCCGGGTCGAAGACGTGGGCCAGCCTGCTCGACCTCACACCCTCGGTGTAGCCGCCGAACAGGTAGAGCTTGTCGTCGAGCACGACAGTGCCCGGCTCCCATTTCTCCACCGGCATGTCGGGCAGTCTCTCCCATTCCTGCGCCCCGGCGGTCGCGGCGGTCAGGAGCCCCAGGGTCAGCGCCGTGGCGAGCAAGGTCGGCAATGCGAGCCGGCTTCGCAGTCCATTGGCGGTAAATGCCCTGACGGCGTGCATGGTGTGGTCCTTTCCTGGATCGCCTGAGCACAACCGAGCCTACGACTTCGGCTTGGGTGACGGAGGCTTCGGTTTCGGGGGTTCTCTCGGCGGCCGGGGTGGCGCGGGATGACCGATGCTCTGCTTGATGCTCACGAGCCCCTGACCAAATGTGAGGCGATTGCCTTCATGACCCGAACGCATACGCCTCGGCTTGCTCGAAGCACCGGGCGAGAACTCTCCTGTTCACGTGATACGGAATGGACTGCTGGTCGATGGGTTCGATACGCCGCTCGATAGCACGCAGGGCGGCGCGCACCTGTTGATGGGAAAGCCCTCCCTGTTCACTCTCGGTCCAGAGGTCGAGGACGTCCTGATGGATCCTTCCCCAGGCGATGGCAAAACCACTGTGCTTCATGGCCACCGAGCCCCATTCGAGAGTGAACGAGACAGCGACCAGAAAAGCTGTCAGGAAGGCGAACGGTTCAGGACCCAGACCGAGATCCGTGAGCGCCGTGACACCGGTCGCACTCGACGTGAAGAACACGATGACCCGCAGTACGCGGTCACGGACGTTCGCGGCCTGAGCCATCCGCGAGAAGTAGCGCTGACGCATGTCGGCTTCGACCCGGCCGTTCCACAGGGCGCGACGCAGGTCCGTCGACGGCGTCTCGAGTACAGCCTCCACGACTCAAGTATACGACGCACCGGATCGCTCGTCAGGGGCGAACCAGACGCGTCGTCGCCGACGCCGTGTAGATGAAGTCGCCGAACTCGGAGGCGTCGTCGTTCGCGGCGTTGGCCGCCACGTGGAAGGTGACCGATACCCCGTTGGTGTCGAGCGGGCGCCATTCCACGGTCCAGGAACTCGTTCCGGGGCCTGTGAGTGCCGTCCCCGGCTCGGTATGCTGTGCGTAAGTCACGGCGTCCGGACCGGTGACTACCTGTACGCGCCGATCGCCGCCCAGGGCCAGCAGAGCGCCGGCCGATCCGCCGGCACTGTCCCCTTCGCTCACGCGCGCCGCCAACTGGAAGCCGGCGCGCCCCATCCCGGGCCGCTCCAGTGACACCGTGATGCGGTAGGTCGCCGACGGATCGAACGCGTCGGGCACGCCTCCGAGCGTGAGCATGCCTCCCGGGGCGTCGAGGTCGTTCTCGAAATGGCAGGCGTGGCAGGTGTCGCTGCCGAAACCGCCGGCGTGGGCCGGCGGCGGACCGTCCAGGTAGGCTGCCTCCAGTCCGGCGGCGGCCGGTCGCGCTGCCTCCGGCAGGGGCGCGGCGGACAGCAACGCCGCCGTCAGGCCGCCTGTGCAGACGGCGATACGCCAAGTCATCCGCGTCGACTCGCCCGCGGGCCGCTCGATCTGCGCCATCGCCGCATGCACCTCCGCCAGGTACGACGCTATCCCGCCAGGCCGAACACCCGGGCCAACTGGACCATGGAGAGTCCGAAGATTACGAGCACCACGAGCACGCCGAGGACGTTGGCGAGTCGCGAATTGCGGTGCCTGCCCATGATGCCGCGGTGGTTCACCGCGATCAGCAGCAGGACAAGGGTCAGGGGCAGGACGACTGCGTTTCCGGCCTGGGCGAACAGGATGATCTGATACGGCGACGCACCAAGGAAGATACCGCAGAACATGCCGGTCAGTAGTACGAACCCCCAGAGCAGGCGGAAGCGGCCGCTCCGCAGGTCCGCGCCCCAGCCCATCGCGCCGCCGGCCGCGTAGGCGGCGGCAAGGGGTGCAGTGATCGCCGACGTCAGCCCGGCGGAGAAGAGTCCGATCCCGAAGAACAACGGTGCGGCTCGCCCCAGCAGGGGTTCGAGGCGCGCGGCGACCGTCGCCGCATCGGCGGCGTCCGCCCCCTGCCCGAGCAGCGGAGCGGCGGCGATCACCACCGCCGCCGTGATCAGGCCCCCGAGCGCCACCGAGCACAGAGTGTCCTGCCGGCTCTCCCGTATGTTCGCTTCGTTGCTCTCCGCGTCCGGCCACCGTTCGAGGACGGCGCTGGCGTGGAGGAACAGGTTGTAGGGAATGACCGTGGTGCCGATCAGAGCCAGCACGGTGAGCATCCCTCCCTGAGGGATGCGTGGAATCAGCAGTCCGGAGAGGAGCGCTCCTAAGTCGGGCGCGGAGAGCACGGCGACCAGAAAGAACACCACGCTCATCAGTCCCACGAGGGCGACCAGCGCATTCTGGATCGTCTTGTAGGTCCCGGTCATCAGCAGGGCGCCGGCCAGCCCGCCGACGATCGCCACCAGAAGCCCTTGCGGCAGCCCGGTGAGCAGGCTGATGCCGAGCGACGCGCCGAGCAGGTTGCCGGTCTGAAACGCCGCGTTCCCGATCAGGATGGTCGTTGCTATGAGGCCGAGCGCACCCGCCCGGACGACCGGGTTCGCCAGGCTGTCGCGTATGGCCTCGGCGAGCCCGCGCCGGCCGGCGAGGCCGACCCGCGCCGCCATGTCCTGCAGGATGAAGGTGGTGACGACGGAGAACAGGACCGTCCAGAGCAGGGCGGTCCCGTACCCGGCGCCGGCGCGGCTCGCGGTGACCAGGGTTCCAGGTCCGATGAAGGCGGCGGCGACCAGGAAACCCGGCCCGGCCCGAAAACGGCTCATTGTCTCGGTCCTCCGATGGTTCGGAATATCGGCGACCGCGTTCCGTCCGGGCGGGCCGACCGTCAAGTCTATTCCAGGCTCATTCCTGACACGCGCCGTCCTGCTTCGTAGCCGCGTAGGCAATCACGGGAGGGTTGTCGAGGAAGTCGTTCCAGAACGGGTTGTTCCGCTCGTCGGGCTCCAGGGAGACGCCGAGCCAGCGGAAGTCGCGGAACCCGGCTTCCCGGAAGGCGTCGTGGTAGGTCTCCGGCTTCAGGAAGAAGTTGTCGAACTCGAACTGCCCGCCGTCGGGATTGGTGAACCGGTAGTGAATCGGGTCGCCTTCGTTGGGAGTCGGCGATGGGCCGGTCTTCTCGATGCCGTACCGAAGCCACGAGACGGTTCCCCGCGGCGGATGCATGACGTTGTCGTTGAATCCGACGATCCGTCCGCCGGGTCTCAGTGCGTCGTGGCACACCCGCAGGAAGCGGAGCAGCTTTTCCCGGGTTCCCGCATAGTGCAGCAGATACATGCCCACGACCAGATCCGCGGCTCCGGGCTCCGGCTCGAGGTCGGCGACGTCGCGGCAGAGATAGGAGCAGCCGAGCGGGTCCCGTGCTTCTTCCCGCTCGGCCACGCGGATCATCTCCGCCGAGACGTCGACCCCCGTAACGGCCGCGGCGCCGGCCCTTTTCAGCAGGCGCGCGTAGAAGCCCCCGCCACAGGCGAGGTCCAGTATCCTCATCCCGCCGACGTCTCCCAGCGCCTCGAACAGCGTGTAGCGCTCGATGGCCTTCCGGAAGGGGAGCTGCTTGGAGTCCTGGTACGCGTCGGCGATCTCGTCGTACTGGGCCACTCGACTCCCGTGCTACTGCACGCGCGCGCGGCCGATGTTGTTCGTATCGGTGCCGAACCAGATGTCGCCGGTCGGCGGATGAAAGTACATGTGGCGCACGGTCCCGCCACCGCTCGCGATCTCGGTCGCCGCGAAGAACTCCTCGGTGGCCGGGTCGAAGCCGACGAAGCGGTTCGGCATGGTCCCCGACTCCACGAAATACAGGCGGTCCTGGTCGTCGACGGCCATCCCGTAGGGCCGCGCCATCGCGCCGCCCGGTACCGCCCACTCCTGAACCTCGCCGGTGTCGGGATCGAAGCGGCCGAGGTGGCCGCCGGCGTAGTCGACGTACCAGAGGTTCCCGGTCGACGTGAGAGCCAGCCGGCGCGGACGGGCCTCGGCGCGGGGCAGCTCGAACTCCTCGAGCTCCATCGTCTCGGGGTCGACGGTGGCCAGCTTGTTCGTGCCGAACTGGCAGAACCACGCCCGGTTGTTCGCGTCGACCACGATGCCGTAGGGGCGCCGGCCGCGGCCCTCGATCGGGATGAGCTCGACGGTACGGGTCCGCGTGCCCAGCTTGCCGACGAAGCTGCCGCCCTGCACGGAGAACCAGATGTCGCCGTTGTGGTCGAAGGTGAGCGTATGCGGATCCCGGGCGTCGGGGGTCGGCATCATGATCTTCTCGATGTCGCCGGTCTCCGGATCGAGCCGGCCGATGTGCATGGCCCGGTTGCCGGCGTACCAGACGAACCCGTCGTCGTCGACGATCAGGTTGTGGGGGCCGGTGCCCGGGTCGAGCTCGTAGCGCTTGAAGTCACCCGACGCCGGGTCGAGATAGGCGAGGTAGTTGCCCCGCTGGCCGACGAACCAGACCCGCCCCTGGCCGTCCACGTACGGGTCGCGCGGCCGTGTGTTTTCCCACGGCACCAGCCACTCGGTGATCTCGATGTCCTCGGCCGCCGCCGGGGGGGCGCCGAGCGTGCCGAGTGCGCCGAACGCGATTGCCGCCGCCAGCAGTGCCGGAATTCCGCTTCTCATTGTCTACCTCCAGTGTGTCGACCGCGCAGGAGTCGTCTCGGTGGACCTCCTCGGGTCCGCTCTCGATGACCCCGCCGGCCGCGAACGCGTTTACCGGAGCGTCAGTGACTCATCGCGTAGACGAGCACGTTGATCCCCAGTGAGTAGCCGTCGGGCGCGAAGTTCTCGAAGAAGCGCGGGTCGTCCCCCTCGCGCTCCCAGGCGTCCTGGATGTCGGTGTTGTGGGTCATCGCCACCATGATCCGCCCGTGGTCGTCGAAGATCACCCGGAAGTGAGGCTCGGCGCTGTCGGAGCCGCGCTCGGACGTGCGCCCCCCGGACCGCCGCCAGAAGCCGATGTTGGCGATCTGCGGCACTTCCCACACGTTGAACAGAGTCCGGAACAGCGCGTGTTCGATCGGCAGGTCGACGATCGGGTACTGCCCCGCCGGCAGCACCTTGTGGATCTGACTGACCCACTGCGCCCATTCCCAGCTTCCCCAGAAGTCGTCGACCCACAGGAAGCCGCCCTTCAGCAGGTACTCGCGCAGGCGGCCGGCGTCCTCGCCGGAGAGCACCATCGACCCGACCGCCGAGGCGATGATGAACGGGCACCCGAACAGCGCGTCGTTGGTGACCGGGACCACCCAGTGGATCGGCTCGTCGTCGGGATCGAAGTTGACGTCGGTGGTCGACATCTCCGACAGCCGGATCATGAAGTTGATGTCGGCGTAGGGGTAGTCGGTGGACCAGCGGCCCATGCCCCGGCCCCGGTACTCGCTGGAGTACATCAAGCGGCAGAAGGAGAACCCGGCGTCGCGCTGCTCCGCGGGCCGGATGCGGGGCGGATAGCGCGTCCGCCAGCCCCACTGGCCGAACGCGGCACTGGCGGCGAGGGCCAGGATCACGGCGAACGCGGCGCCGACGACAGCCGGCCGCTTCATCCTGCCATTCTGCCACAGTCCAAGGGGAACCGCGCGGGTGATCAGCGCGGAATCGTGCAGCGGGCGCACCGCAGGCGCACGCCTCGACTTACGAGGATCGCTTCTTCGCGACCTCCCCGATCAGCCTGCGCGCCTGGCCGACGAGATACAGGGGCAACGACAGCAGAGCGTAGCTCACCGTCGTTCCATCCGGCAGCGTCCGCGACTCTTGCAGCAGGCTCGGCGGATCCGCGTTGAAACGCAGGGCGAGGTCGGAGGACTTCTCGCGAACGAACTGCTGCAGCGATCTCAGGGAGCCGGTAGCGCCAGCCTTTACCTCTACCGGCACGACCCGGCTTCCCACGGCGACGACGTAGTCCACCTCGGCTGCCGCGTTCCTGGCCTCGCGAGCCCAGTAGTGCAGCGCCGGAGCAAGGTACGGCGCGTCCTGGTAGAGCAGGTGCTGGCCCACGAACTGCTCGGCGACGGCGCCGCGGTTGACGAGCGTCGGGTCTCCCTGCCGTTCCAGATCGAGCACGTCGAGTCCGAGGGCGGCGCACATCAGGCCGACGTCAACGTGCAAACACTTGAAGAATCGCTGGTTGGTCTCCGCCGCGAGCGGCACGCCGTTGGCGGCCGAGCGAAACACCCTGCAGGCTACGCGGGCCATGCACAAGTGCTCGAGCGCCGCGGCGATTTCGGAAGCGCGATGCTCGCGGCTGACGTCCACGTACTTGAACTTCCGGGCCACCAGGTGCGGCAGCCTGTCGAAGACCATCCGAATGCGGTCGCGGGACCGGCCGTACTTTCCGAAGTCGTCACGGTAGGTCGCGACGACGTTGTGCAATATGCGCGAAACCGGTTCGAAGTCGGTTCCGCGGCCCGGCGCACGGACGAACGCGGCGACGGCTTCCGGGAGTCCGCCCACGACCCAGTAGCGGCGAACCAGATCGAGACACTTGCGATGCAGCACCGCGGGCACGGCGTTCTTCCTGACGCTGCTGAGCGGGAGGCCGCGCAGAAAGTCGGCCACATCCGCCTCGCCCATGGCAATCACGAAGTCCTCGAAGTGCAGCGGTCCGAGGTGCATGTACTCCACGCGGCCGACGGGCATCGGGAAGCGTGTCTGCGCCAGCGCGAATTCCAGCAGCGAGCCGGCGGCCAGCACATGCAGTTCCGGCATTTCCTCGTGGAAGTAACGCAGCGCCGCGAGCGCTTCGGGCGCCGCCTGAATTTCGTCCAGGAAAAGGAGGTGCGTTCCCGCCGCCGCCGTCTTCCCGGTCAATAGTTTGAGCAGCGCCAGAATGCGTGCCGGATCCCGGTCGGCGAAGGCTTCCCGCAGTTCCGGGTTGCGTTCGAAGTCGACCGTCACCGGAGTCAGTCGCGCGGCGCGGGCGAACTCGCGCACCAGAGTGGATTTGCCGACCTGCCGTGCGCCACGAATCACGATCGGCTTGTGCGGCCGGCGCGCCGCCCAAGCCTCCAGATAGCCGATCTCTCGACGTTGGAGTACATTCGGCACGAGTACTTCTGACTGAATAGCATGTATTCTTGTCGTAAGTCATGTGGAAATACAAGGCTTTTTGTGTGCGAAGAACCGTGTTTCCGGGCCGAATACGCGACTTGGCTGTTCTCGGCTCGGGAGGTAGCCCGATGCGGCGGTATCGGCGGCCGTTTCCCGCGGAGCACGGCGCCGGCTCCCCGGAAGGAAGCTCCCGCGGGCAGTGGCCGGCGAGCCACTACCCGCGGGGGCATCGACGTTCACGTGCCGGGCAAGCCGGCGAACGCGACGTGCCTCAGTTGGCCAGCGGGTGGGGCCGCACCTGGAACTTCAGCATCCCCGGCTTGACGCCCGGGCCGCCCTCGATGTGCCAGGTGACCGCCGCGCCGTAGGTGGCCCACACGCCGCGACCCTTCCAGCCGGCGTCGGGATCGTCGATGCGGCCGTCGAGCCCGCGCGTGAAGAAGCCCTGCGGATAGGGCACCCGCAGCACGACCCACTCGCCGCTGTCCGGATCGAGGGCCAGCAGGGAGTCGGAGTTCGATCCGGTCGCGATCGGGACGTCCTTGCCCAGTCCGAGGGTGTCCCACTGGTCCACCCAGTTGTAGTAGTGGTAGTCGGCCCGCACGGGCGGCTCGGTGCCGGGAATCGTCGGCCCCGGGGTGGGGTAGAGGGTCCAGCCTTCGACGCAGTGGCGCCCCTCGGCGGTGGTGGGGCCGTTGTGCACGACGCACTTGCGGCGGTCGAAGCTGGCGAGGTGGCTCGATCCGGACAGGGCGGTCCAGAGGACGCCGTCGCGGTCGATGTCGAGGCCGCGCGAGCCGAAGCCGCGCTTCTCCGGCGGTACGTTCGGATCGAGGACCGACGGCACCTCGTACATCTCGGTCACGCAGCTCTCCGGCGGGTTGTCGCCGACGTGCAGTCGGGCGAGCTTGCCGGGGAAGCGGTTCGAGCTGATCCACACCGCCTTCTCGTCGGTCGGGTCGGCGATGACGCCGTAGCTGCCGACGACGACGCGGGTATCGAGGGCCGGGTCGAGCTCTGCCGCCTGACCGCGCCGCGCCGGCTCGTTCCACGGCTTCGTGATCGCGCCGTCGCCGTTGGTGTCGAGCACCGTCGGGCACCAGCCCTGCGAGAGCTGCTCGTTGCCGGTCTCGTCGTACAGCTTCGTGTCGAGCCAGCCGATGACCTGCCCGCCGCCGCTGAAGTACAGCGTGTGGTCGTCGTCCTCGGCGAACTGCAGGTGATGGGTCCCGAAGCAGGTGTCCACCAGCACGAACTGCTCCTGGTCCGGCTCGTAGAACACCGCCGACCGGTAACCGGTGGCCAGCGGGAAGTACCGCGCGTAGGGATGGTCCGAGCCTTCCTTGCAGTAGTCGGGGTTGGCGCGGTTGCGGATCGCCGACGTCATCCAGACCCGCCCCTTCTGGTCCATCATCGGGTTGTGGGGGTTGGCCGGGTCCTTCCAGATCAGCTCGTCGCCGTAGAACCGTGACGACGCCGGCATCGACTGCGCGATCATCCCCGGCACCCTGTCCGGGTCGATGCGCAGGGGGACGTCCAGGCTGGAGGCGGTGTGGGTCACCGGATCCAGGATCGTCAGCGCGTCGTTGGAGATGTTCACACCGTAGACCGGACCGTCGGCGTTGATGGTGGGATCGCGCTTGTCGGTCGTGATCTCGTCGTGGATGTAGTCGATCTCGGTGCCCCACTCCCACATCGAGACCACGACGTTGCGTTCGATCCCCTGCGGACGCGGCGGGGTCGGCGGCACGGCGCCGCCGGCGATCCGGTCGGTCCAGTCGGAGAACATCCGCAGGCCGCGCTCGCGCCCGAAGCGGTTCATGACGTTGGTCATCTGCCCGCCGCGCTGGCCCATCTGCACGCGGTGGTTCCAGGCCTCGAGGCTGGAGTCGAACTGGTCGAGGTTGTCGATCTCGCGGATGATCCTGCTGCCGAGCTGGTGGCACAGCATGCAGCCCTGCTTCTGGACGTCGACCCACTGATCCTGGTGCTGCAGGGTGGCGGCGATGCCGTTGCCGTCCTCCCCGGTGCCCGGGAACTCGTTCGTCGCCGGCGGCTCGATCAGCGAGTACCAGTAGTTGGCCGGGTAGACCTTCGCCGCGTCGGCCGGCGTCGGGGCCACGGTCGCTTCGAGGTCGAGGTTGTCGCCCGGCATGGCGGCCACCGGGTCGGAATCGATCAGGCCGTAGCCGCGCACCCACACGTCGTAAGTCGCGTCCGGGAGATCGGGAATCAGGTACCGGCCGCCGTCGCCGGTCACCACGCTCTTGACGAACTTCGTCGGCAGGGAGGTGGTCTCGGCGATGACCCAGACGCCCTCCTCGGGGCCGTTGGCGCTGGTGACGACGCCGCCGATGTCCGCTTCCGAGGCCTGCACGCCGCTGGCGGCGCGGCCTGACGCGGAGAGGGATATCAACGCCGCGGCGACGAGCATGGCGATGATCGACGCGCCTGCGAAACGCTTGCTCATGACGGTCCTCCGTGTTGCGGTGCGGCCGGCGCTCGTCGGCGACGGATGGCGGCGACCGTTCGTGCCGAGCATGCCCCCGAGGAAGATGGACGTCAAGGGCGTATCCGTTGTCCGGGGAGGAAAGCGGACGAGGCGCTCAGGGTTGCGTCGTGAGGCGTGAGGCGTGAGGCGTGAGGCGTGAGGCGTGAGGCGTGAGGCGTGAGGCGTGAGGCGTGAGGCGTGAGGCGTGAGGAGTATAGTGAGGGGTTGACCGGGCCGCCGCCACATCCGGTGGCCGCGGCTCGGGTCGTTCGCGGTCGAGCTCGCGTCGTCCGTTGTTGGCGTTCACCCTGGAAGCGGAAGCGATGATGGGTCCAACCTCTTCGGACTGGCCGGTGCCGGCGCTCGCGCCCCCGCCTGCTGCTGCGTACGGTTTTCCTCCCATCGGTTCCCGTCTCCCCGGAACGCCTCGTTCGTCGGAACACTCGGAACGGAGGTGGTAGAGGTGGCAAAGGTGCATCGCGTCCACACGAAAAATCTCGCTTGGCTCCTGCTCGCGGGGCTGGCGCTGTGGCCGGCGTCGGCCGCGGCCCAGAGCGCGATCGGCGGTCAGGTAACCGACAACACCGGCGGCATCCTTCCGGGTGTCACGGTGGAGGCTTCGAGTCCGGAACTCATCGAGGGCAGCCGCTTGGCCGTGAGCGACGGCCAGGGGCGGTACAGCATCGTCAACCTGCGGCCCGGCATCTACAGCCTGACCTTCTCGCTGGCCGGCTTCGGCACGGTCGTGCAGGAGAACTACGACCTGCCGTCGGAGTTCACGGCCGAGCTCGACATCCAGTTGTCGGTCGGCGCGCTCGAGGAAACCGTCACCGTTTCCGGCGCGGCGCCGACGGTCGACGTGCAGCAGGCGACGCGCGTGCAGGTGCTCTCGCGCGAGGTGCTCGACAACGTCATCAACACCGGCAGTCCCTGGACCCAGGCGATGATGGTCCCGGGCGTCTCGATGGCCGGCGTCGACGTCGGCGGTTCGCGCTACGTCAACGACCTGCAGCTCGAGGCGCGCGGCGCCAACGCCAAGCACACCACCGTCATGCAGGAGGGCATGGCCCTCGACCTGATCGCGCTCGAAGGGGTCCCGGTCATGTACAACCAGGACTTGGCGACGCAGGAGATGGCGGTGCAGGCGGGCGGCGGGGGCGGCAACGCCGAGATGCAGGCCGGCGGCGTCGTGATGAACATCATCCCGAAGGAAGGCGGCAACACCTTCAGCGGCCAGGGCTACGTCGGTCACACCGCCGGAGGCTGGATCTCGAACAACTACTCGGATCGGCTGCGGCAGGCGGGCACGACCGAGGCCGCCGACTTCAACAAGCTGTTCGACTACTCCGGGTCGATCGGCGGACCGATCATCCAGGACAAGCTCTGGTTCCACGAGTCGCTGCGCTACTGGGGCGCCTGGACCCCGGAGCCGGGCTGGCTGTTCGACGACCGGAGTCAGTTCTTCAACGAGGAGGACATCATCTCCACCGTCACCCGGTTCACCTTCCAGGCGAATCCGCAGAACAAGTTCAGCGCCACCCTCGACCGGCTGAACAAGCGGCGCGGGCCGTTCATCGACCTGCCGCACGAGCAGCGCTACCGGGGCTTGTGGCAGGCCTCGCCCGAGTCGGCGTTGATCCAGTCGGCGTTCCTGCTCGACGATCAGCGCGGCCCCGATCCGGAGACCGCGCGTGACTACCAGAACAAGGGGCAGGGCTGGCACCACGCGCCGTACTGGCAGGGGCAGGCCAAGTGGACGTCGACCATCAGCAGCCGGCTGCTGCTCGAGGCGGGTTACGGCAGCTCCGGCGTGGCCGACTGCTGCAGCGACCCGCAGCCGAACACCGTCTTCCCGCGCTGGTCGGACAACTGGCTGCAGTTCGTGCACAAGCGCGACCTCGACCGGAACGTCCAGTTCGACTCGGTGCGGGACTTCTCCTGGAATCTGCCGGGCGAACGGGTGATGACCTCGGTGTCCTACGTCACCGGGTCGCACAACTTCAAGACCGGCTTCTCCTACGCCTGGGGTACGGCGGAGCGGCACGAGTTCTTCAACGGCGACATAGACCGGATCAACATACGCGACGGCCGCGCCTATGAGGTCGTGGCCGGCAACTACCCCTTCATCCGGTTGAACTCGGTCAACGAGACCGGCTGGTTCGTCCAGGATGCCTGGACCGTCGACCGGGTGACGATCACCGGCGGGCTGCGCGCCGACTGGCTCAACGGGTCGGTGCCCCCGCAGCGGGTGCCGGACGGCCGCTTCGCCAAGGGCCGCGACTTCGCCGAGGTGACCTGCGTCCCCTGCTGGGGGCCCGAGTGGTCGCCGCGCATCGGCGTCGCCTGGGACGTGTTCGGCGACGCGAGGACAGCGCTGAAGTTCAGCACCGGTAAGTACCTGACCCCGACCACAACGGCGCTCCCGAACCGGGTCAACCCGATGGCGCGGTCGACGTTCGGCCTCCCGTGGAGCGACCCGAACGGGGACAGCATCGTCCAGGACCACGAGCTCGACTTGTCGCGGCTGCCGCCGAACTTCGGCACGCGCCGGCTGGACGACATCGACCCGGACCTGGTCCGGGAGTGGAACATCGAGACCTCGCTCAGCGTGGAGCGGGAGCTGACGCGCAACGTCTCGCTCAGCGTCGGGTGGTACCGCCGGTCGTTCCACGACATCCTGTTCACCGACCGCGGCTACGAGGGAATGTTCATCTACAACCAGAACTGGGTGGCGCCGGGGTCGTTCCGGCCCGTCGAGGTGGTCAACCCGCTCAACGGCGAGGTCTTCAACGTGTACGACCTCGCGAGCACGGACCTCGCGGGGCAGGTGGACAACCTCGTCACCAACCCCATCGGCCACACCGGCGTCTACAACGGGATCGAGGTCGCCCTCAACGCGCGCCTGCCGGGCGGGGGACAGCTCATCTCCAGCCTGACGACGCAGCGCAAGATCACGAGCGAGTGCGACAACCGGGGCGACCCGAACGGAGACCGCTTCTGCGACCGCACCGAGATGAACCGGTACAACGTCAGCCTGCCGGGCGGCTCGACGATCGCCTACGACGGCGTCGACTTCAAGAGCGACTTCAAGCTCGGCGGCTACTTCCCGCTGCCCGGCGGGGCGCAGTTCAGCCTGGTGCTGAACAGCGTGACCGGCCGGCTGACGGGCGACATCCAGCGCGTGGACGAGCTGCTGCCGGTCAACTGGGTCATCACCCGCAACACCGTGTACGCGGCGGACGGCGGATCCACCGGTCGCTCCCCCACGTGTCAGGGTGCAACGATCAACGGCGCGCCCTGCGTGGTGGGGATGCCGGTCATCCCGGACATGGTGCAGTCGTCGATCACGGTGCCTGTCGCGCCGGCCGGGACGATTCACACGTTGCCCCGCACGAACATGCTGAACTTCAGCTTCCAGCGGATCTTCAACGCGGCCGGCGTCGAGTTCCGCCCGCAGCTCGAGATCTACAACGTGACCAACACCGACGTCTGGTACGCGGAGGCGTCGACCAACTACACGTCGGGCGTCTGGGCGCAGCCGAGCCGCTACGTGCTCGGACGGATGCTGCGGCTGTCGACGCAGTTGAGCTGGTAGCTCCTCCCGTTCTCGGGGCCGCGGTCTCCGCCCGCCGGCGGGGGCCGCGGCCCTTCCTTCCTTTCATTCACCGACCGTCGTTCACCGGCTCCGCGCGGTACATCGGCATCTTGCCGGAGCTCGCGTAACGCGTTACAGTGACTCTCATGGACGAAGCACCCCGACTCACGCCGGCGCCCCCCGCGGAGCGGATGCGAGCATTGCGTGCGCGTCGGCGCGGGTTGGCGGAACGCGAGATCCGACTTGCCGTGCCGGACGCGCGCAGGGAAGAAGTGCGGTCGCGAGTTGCGGATGCGGTCGCCCGTCTCGACCCGGCCGGCGAGGCGGAGGCGCTGGCGTGGATCGAGGCGGTCTCGGACTTCGATGCGTCTCAGGCGCGGTGACGTGGTGAGGGTCGCCGCGTCCGGCGACTTCGGAAAGCCTCGGCCGGCTGTGGTCGTCCAGAGTGATGCGTTTCCGCCGGAGCATGCATCGGTCGTCGTGTGCCAGATGACCTCCGCCCTGGCCGATGCCCCGGATTTTCGGGTCACGATCACGCCCTCCGAGACCAACAATTTGCGAAGCACCTCTCAAGTCATGGCCGACAAGCCGGTAACCGTTCGACGAGAGCGTATCGGCGCCCGGATCGGACGGTTGGACGGGCGGGATGTCGGTCGCCTGAACCGGGCGCTCGCATTCTGCATGGGGCTGGCGGATTGATCGTCGGTGCTGGAACGGAATCCGGCTGTCGGCCGCACTGACCGGAGTCCTCCCGCTCCACTCGCCGCAATCCTGTTGACAGGCAACATGAACGGAGGCATCATGTTCCTGTTGTGAGGCAACATGACTGAGTCCCGGACGGACGTGCCATACGGTGTGCTCGACCTTTTCGTGCTGAAGACCCTCGACGCGATGGGGACGTTGCACGGGTTCGGCCTGGCCCGGCGCATCGAGCAGACGTCCGGCCGGCGGCTGCAGATCAACCAGGGGTCGATCTACCCGGCCCTGCTGCGCCTGGAGCAGAACGGCTGGATCCGGTACGAGTGGGGCGTGTCGGAGAAGAACCGGCGCGCGAAGTTCTACACGCTGACCGACGCCGGGAGGCGCGAGCTGCGGAGCCAGGTGGAGAGTTGGGAGCGCACGGCGGCCATCGTCGCTCGGTTTCTGGAGGCGACGCCATGATTCTCCGGAGGTGGCTGGCGAGCTTGATGACGCGCCTGCGCGGGAGCGCCGCCGAGCGGGAAATCGACGAAGAGCTCCGTACCCACCTGGAGATGGCGGTCGAGGAGAACCTGGCGCGGGGGATGAGCGAGCGGGAGGCGACTCGCGCGGCGCACCGCAGCCTGGGAGTCACCTCTTCCATCAAGGAAGCGCGGCGCCAGGCCGACAGCCTGTACTGGCTCGATACGCTGCTGCAGGACCTCCGTTACGGAGTCCGCATCCTGTGCCGGTCGCCCCGGTTCTCCGTCGCGGTGGTTCTCATTCTGGGCCTCGGCGTCGGCATGACCACCGCGGTGTTCGCCATTGTCGACAGCCTGCTGCTGAACGCCGTGCCGTTCGCCGAGTCGCAGCGCCTGGTGGAGCTCAACCAGTCGGGGCCGACCGGTGGAGGGCCGAGGCAGCCGGCGGAGATGGTGGAGAGCTGGCGGAACGAGACGGCGCTGTTCGATCGCGTCGAGACGTACTATCGCGTGGAACGGGTCTTCACCGGTGCCGGAGAACCGGAAGCGATGCAGGGTGCGCAGACGTCGCCGGGCCTGCTGCCGCTTCTCGGCATCGCGCCCGCGCTCGGGCGGGCCTTCGCGCCGGACGAGGCGGCGACGCCGGTGGGAATCATCAGCCATGCGACCTGGCAGACCCGTTTCGGCGGCCATGCCGGCATCGTCGGTCGAACGCTTCGCTTCACAGACCGCGTGCTCACCATCGTCGGCGTGATGCCGGCGTCGTTTCGCTTTCCGGATGCGAACACCGTCTTCTGGGAGCCGTTCGATGTGCAGAGCCGTGGTGTCTCCGACGATCGTCGGCCGCGGTTCGTCTCCGTCCTGGCGCGTCTCCGGCACGATGTGTCGTTCGAGCAGGCCGATGCGCGGGTGGCGGCGCTGGCGCCGCAGTGGAATCCGGAGTGGGCCTCCAACGGCGTCACGACCAGGCTCACGTCGCTGAACCAGTACGCCGCACTCGGGATCGATGCCGACCACTGGTGGGTGCAGAAACAACGGTCCGTACTGCTTCTGCTGCTCGGCGCGGTCGCCTGTGTGCTGCTGATCGCGTGCGCCAACGTCGCGAACCTGTTCCTCTCGCACGCGTTGTCCCGACGGCGCGAGCTCGCGATACGCGCCGCCGCAGGGGCCGGCCCGCTCCGGCTGTGCCGTCAGTTGTGCACCGAGTCGATAGTGACCTCCTTCCTCGCGGGGCTGCTCGGTCTGGCGCTCGCCGCCTGGGTGACCCGTCTTGTCGCGACCGCCGTTCCACCGGATCTCGCCCGGGAGTTGCTGAACCCGATCGACGTCGATGCCCATGTCGCGTCCTGGGCCGTGCTGGTCTCGCTGCTTGCCGGCATCGCGGCGACGCTCCCACCGGCGCTGCGCGCGGTTGGCGGTGACCTCGTGGGCGCGATCCAGGGACGCGGGGCGGACGGTACCGTCGGCCACCGTCGTTTCCGCGGCGGAATGGTCGTCGTGCAGAATGCCCTGGCCGTGATGCTGCTCATCGGTGCGCTGCTGATGGGGCGCTCGCTCTGGACGCTGCTCGACGTCGACGTCGGCTGGACCGCGGAGAACGCAGTCGCACTCGAACCCCGATTGTCAGGCGAACGTTACGCGGGGGCAGAGGCCCGCTCCGCCTTCCTCGAGCAGGTCGCCGAGCGGATTGCAACGGCACCCGGAGTGAAGTTTGCAGCGGCGGCCGAGCAGGTGCCGTTCCTGCCGGGTTCGCTGTCCTTCGGTACGGTCGAGACGGACCAAGCCAGTCTCCCGGAGACGGAGGTCACGATCAATCACGTGCCGAGCCGCTATCTGCGGGCAGCCGGCATCCCGCTCCTCCAGGGTCGCGGGTTCGCACCGGACGCCGCCGAGCGGGACGTCGCCATCATCAGCCGCGACCTGGCCGAACGACTCTGGCCGTCCGGCGCTGCAATCGGAAGGCGCATTCGGATGCCGCGAGTGAGCCGGCTCAACGACGGCGACTGGCTCACCGTGGTCGGCGTGGCCGGCAGTATACAGGTGAACGGCTTCGATCTCGACCGGGCGGATTCGTACGAGATCTATCTTCCGTGGGCCGGCTCGAGTGTCGCGGGTTGGAAGTGGCCCCGGTTCGTGCTGGTCCGTACTGTCGCGGGCGCGGACCCGATCGGACTGCTCAAGCAGCACTTTTGGCAACTCGATCCCGAATTGCCGGTGACGGTGCACGTCATGGAGGACGTGGTCGGTACCGCACTCGCCGAACCGCGTTTCCATATGACGCTGCTGGCGGCGTTCGCGGTTCTGGCGGTGCTTCTGGCCGGCGCCGGCCTGTATGCGGTCGTGGCGTACGAGACGAGCGCGCGGACGCACGAGATCGGCGTGCGGGTCGCGCTCGGCGCCACGCGCGGCGCGGTGATCCGCCACCTGCTTGCCCGCTCGACCCTCCACTCCGCGGCCGGCGCGGGGGTCGGACTGCTCGGCGCCCTTGCGCTGACCCGGCTGCTGGCGCCGCTGCTGTACCAGACTTCGCCCACCGATCCGACGATGTTCGCGGCTGCCGTATGCTTCCTGCTGGCGACAGCGCTCGCCGGGGCCTCGCTGCCGGCGCGGCGGGCGGCGCGGACCGACCCGCTGGCGGCGCTGCGGACGGAGTAGCGCCCCCGGCGGAATCCAGGAGCCGGCCGTTCTGGTTTCGATGCACCGAGGGCGGGGACGCAAGGAGACAGGGAGGCATGGCCGAGCTGAAGACCAGGCAGAACGACGCGGACGTCGGCGCCTTCCTCGACGGCATCGAGAACGCGAAACGACGGGAGGACTGCCGCGCCGTCGTCGAGATGATGGCCGACGTCACGGGCGATCCGCCGGCCATGTGGGGCGACAGCATCATCGGCTTCGGCAGCTACCACTACAAGTACGCGACCGGCCGCGAGGGCGACTGGATGGCGACCGGCGTCTCGCCGCGCAAGCAGAGCCTGACCGTCTACATCATGACCGGCTTCCAGCGGCACCAGGCGTTGATGCGGAAGCTCGGGCGCTACACGACGGGGAAGTCGTGCCTCTACATCAGGAAGCTCGAGGACGTTGACGTCGACGTTCTGCGCGAGTTGGTCCGGGAGTCGTTCGAGCGGGTGTCGAAGGGACAGTACGGCTGGTGATGGCGCCCGTACCCGGCAGAAGTCCCTGCACGGCGCAGGAACAGTGGCCGCGCGTAGCCGACCTCACAATCGAAGAGGACCGGGCAGCATCGGAACCGGAGGCGTGGAGGCATGCTGGGCGACGTAGAACTGCTAGCTCGGATCGAGAGCGGTGAGAGTGACCGTGTGGAGTTCACCGCCTCCACAACAGACCTCGATAAGTTCCGGCAGGCGATCTGCGCGTTCGCCAACGACCTTCCAGGGAACGGAGAACCCGGGCTTCTCTTCATCGGACTGGACGACGACGGATGCTGTGTCGGCTCGGCCATCGACGATGCCCTGCTGAAAACGCTCGGCGGGTTGCGGACCGACGGGAAGATACTGCCATTTCCGCTCATGGAGGTCGCCAGGAAACGGCTGCACAATTGCGACGTTGCAGTGGTCCAGGTCGAGCCCTCGGACAACCCGCCAATTAAGGTGGACGGCCGCTGCTGGATTCGTACCGGCCCCCGGCGAGCGCAGGCCACGGCCGAGGAGGAACGCCGTCTCACCGAGAAACGCCGCTGGGGAAACGTCCCCTACGACATGCAGGGCGTCGCCGGGGCCACGGTGGAGGCCGACCTGGACATGCGGGCATTCGAGAACGACTACCTGCTCTGCGCGGTGTCCCCGGAAGTGCTGGCGGAGAACCGGCGTGATCGCGGGGAACAACTGCAGGCACTGCGTCTGGTGGCGCCGAACGGCGTGCCGACGGTTACGGCAATCCTCGTGCTGGGCAGAGATCCGCGCTACTGGTTTCCCGGCGCGTACCTGCAGTTCGTACGCTACGGCGGAAGCGACGTGACGGACGAAATCCTCGACCATGCCGAACTTTCGGGGCCGCTGCCGGAGCAGTTGCGCGAAGCGGACCGCCTGCTGAGATTGAATATTTCCCACGCACTCGATACGCGCGGAGAACGGCACGTGGAAGAGCGGACCTACTCCTACGAGGCGCTCCGTGAACTACTTCGCAACGCGGCGATTCACAGAAACTACGAGAATTCTCACACACCCGTGCGAATCTCCTGGCTCGCCGACCGTGTGGAGATCCTGAGCCCGGGCTCGGCGTTCGGAGAAGTCGGGCGCGACAATTTCGGACGGGGCGCCACCTCGTACCGCAACCCCACCATCGCAGAAGCGATGAAGAACATGGGCTTCATGCAACGCTTCGGAATCGGCATCGAGACGGCGCGCAGGACGTTGGCGGCGAACGGTAATCCACCGCCCGAGTTCGACGTGCAGGACGCGTTCGTCCTCGTCACCGTTCGGAGACGGCCATGACGACCGTCGCCTTCTTCAATAACAAGGGGGGCGTGGGCAAGACGTCGCTCGTCTATCACCTGGCCTGGATGCTGGGGGAACTTGGCCGGCGCGTCGTCGCCGCGGACCTCGACCCCCAGGCCAACCTGACCGGGATGTTTCTCGACGAGGCGAGATTGGAGGATCTGTGGCGAGATGGGAACGCGGGCACGATCGACGCCGGCGTCGCCCCCCTGTTCGAGGGTACCGGGGATATCGTCGGGTCGCCGCAAGTCGAGGTAATCGGAGAAAAGATCGGGTTGCTGATGGGTGACCTCGGGCTTTCCAGGCGGGAGGACGAGCTCTCCACGCAATGGCCAAAGTGTTTGGATCGTGACAAGCGGGCATTTCGCGTCACGACGGCGTTCGCGCGGCTGATCGCGCGCGCCGGGAGGCAATTCGGAGCGGATCTGGCGCTGCTGGACGTCGGCCCGAATCTCGGCGCGATCAACCGCGCCGCCCTGGTCGCCAGCGATCGTGTCGTGATTCCGCTCGCTCCCGACCTGTTTTCGTTGCAGGGATTGAGAAACGTCGGGCCGACCCTTCGGGAATGGCGGAGCGCCTGGCGGGAGCGCGCCGCGAGGAAACCCGAAGCGTTGGATATTGGACTGCCGGCGGGCGACATGAAACCGCTCGGCTACATAATCATGCGGCATTCCGTTCGACTATGGAGTCCCGTACAGGCCTATGGCCGGTGGATCGACAAGATTCCGTTGGAGTACTCGAGAGCCGTAGTGGGAAGCGATCCACCGACTCCGCCGGAAGGGGAGGACCCGAATTGTCTGGCGCACCTGAAGGACTACCGCTCGCTCATGCCGATGGCGCAGGAGGCGAACCGCCCCATGTTCCTGCTGAAGCCGGCCGACGGCGCCATCGGTGCGCATCAACGGGCGGTCCGTGACTGTCACACGGACTTTGCCCTCCTCGCATGGGAGTTACTCAGACGTCTCGATGGCGGCTGTTGACGCCCGCCGCCCCCGGCCAACGCTTTCCAACCTCAGTGGCCGGCGGTTCCCCACGTCGTCTCTTCGAAGGCGGCGAAGTCGTCTTCCAGCCGGCGCAGCAGCCTGTCCCGGTCGGCATCCGTCAGAAAGCTGTAGACGATGCTGTTCATGGCGAACGTCTTCAGCATCGGATACGACACGGCCTCGTTGCGCGCTGCGAGCGCGAACTGCTGCGGCAGGTCCGAGAGCATCAGCCCCGGATCGTCGGTGGCGAGCACGACCGGGACGCCGGCCGCCAGGTAGTCGACGAGCGGGTGGTTCAGTGGGCTGACGCCAAGCAGTTGCCGGTTGCTTTCCAGGTTGACCTCGATCACCACGCCCCGCTCTCTCATCTCCGCCAGCAGTCTGGCCGGCTCCGGATCGGCGTGCAGGGCTACGGCGTGGCCGAGGCGATGCGCCGCCGCGCCGCCCATCTCGGCCGGAGCCTGCGCGAGCCGTATGTGCCGCTCGGCCCCAAGAGTCGCCGCCAACGGATCGACCATCTCGCCGGTGTGCAGGGAGCGCTTCACGTTCGGGTAGTGGTCTGCCAGCTCACCGAACATCCGCATGTGGAGGTCGTAGTCCCGGATGGAGACGGGGTGCGTCTCGGGACCGGCGAAATTGATGCCGACGACGAACGGGCTGGCCGCCGCGATTTCGTACGCCAGCAGGAGGTTGACGAAGACGACCACCGGTACGACGGTGCGGATCGCGGTGTGCTGCAAACGGACGAGCACGTGGCATCCCGGATCGGGAGCGGTGCTGTCGCATCCAAGAAGTCGATCCGAGCGCTCCAGCTCCCGTGGTAGCGCCTCTACGGTAGCGTCGCGGATCTCGGCGAACCGCGGGTCCGCCAGTACCGTGCGCCGCAGCTCCGGGAGATCGTCGTCCCAGCGAATCGAGCCCGCAAGGCCGCTGCGTGCTTCACGGTCGGAGATGTAGGCCGTCGCCGTCTCGAGGTAGATCACGCCATCGCGGGCGGCCAGTGTCCTCGCCGCCGCCAGGAGTCCCGAAAGATTCCCCTGCACAAGCCTGAGCTGGCCGAAGATGGAGAAGAAGTGCTCGTTAGCTTCGATGCGGTCGATGGAGGCATTGTCGGCAAGGAAGTCCCCCATGGACCAGCGCCGCTCGATCTCATGTTGGAAAGCCGTATCCTCGAACGCCTCGGCCACCGGGCGCTGGTCCTGGCCGCACGGAGGCCCCTGAAGCGCCCAGACGACATCCAGGTCGGCAGGAAGGCACAAGCCGTCGGCAGCCGCCATCCGAACCAATGCCGCCGGCCGCGCACCTCCGATGATATGATGGTGGAGATCCCCTCCCAGCGGCATGCGGTCCAGGAACGCGGCCAGAGCCGCCGGATCGTCGCGAACGCGCTCGAACTGCGCCGTGGTGGACGCCTCCAGGTCACGTGCGGGCTGTGCGCT
The DNA here is from genome assembly GCA_965222905.1 of Vicinamibacterales bacterium. Lineage (GTDB taxonomy): Bacteria > Acidobacteriota > Vicinamibacteria > Vicinamibacterales > UBA8438 > WTFV01. The sequence continues at coordinate 5,236,537 of OZ244976.1, forward strand.
TGACGCCCCCTGCCGCCAGGAGGGAGGTCGCCAGAGTCCCGAGTAGGGCGAGACCGTGCAACGCATGGCGGATCCCGACGCCGTTGGTAGTCACAGTGCGAAGCTCACGCTTCGAGTATCGCACGTCGAGTCGGCCTGATGACGACGGTTGCAGGAGGGCGTCACCCTGCCGGGTTACGCACCAGTGGCCCTGCGGCTCAAGCGCGCGTTACTCGCCCTCCGGCAGTGCGAATACGAACAGGTTATTTCCCGCACTCGGGGTGATTTCCGGTGTCAGGCGGATGAACCCCGATGCGGTGCCTGCCGTCCCAGTGCTCACCGCCACGTACTGCCGGCCGTCGACCGCGTAGGTGATGGGGAAACCGGTGACCGCCGAGCCGAGGTTGATCTCCCAGAGCACCTCGCCGGTTTCGTCGTCGAAGGCGCGGAAGCGCCCGTTGACGTCGCCGCCGAACACCAGTCCGCCGCCGGTCGCGACGAGCGACATGGTGGCCGTCCGCTGTTCGTAGAGCCACTCGGTGGCGCCGGTCTCCGCCGAGATTGCCTGCACGGTGCCGAGCTGATCGAAGCCCGGGGCGAACTGCGTGCGCACCGCGAGCGCGTACAGATCCATCCCGCCGTCGCGAGTGGCCATCATCCGCGCGCAGGCGTTGCGCAGCGGCATGTACATCCGGTTGGTCCGGGGGCTGTAGGCGCCGGCCTCCCAGTCCTTGCCCCCGATCCAGGTGGGGCAGGCCAGCACCTCCTGGCCCTCGGCGCTGAAGACGACCTCCGCGTTCTCGGTCACGTCGCCGGTGGCGCCGTCGATGGCGCTGATCACGTTCTGCGTCACCGTGGGTCGCGCCCAGAGGAACTCGCCAGTCGCCCGGTCGAGGGTGTAGACGACGCCGGTCTTGCCGGGAATGCCGGTCAGCACTCGGCGCGTCTCGCCGCGCTCGAGACGCGGGTTGATCCAGCTCACCGACGCCGGGTCGGGCGCCACTGCCGTATCGACGAGAATGCGCTCGAAGGGATGATCGAGGTCCCAGTGGTCGTTCAGGTGCTGGTAGTACCAGACGATCGCGCCGGTGTCGCCGTCGAGAGCCAGCGTGGAGTTGTGGTACAGGTGCTGATTCTCGACGCCGCCGAGCATGAACTTGGGAGCGGGCGACGTGACCGACGTGCCGACGTAGACGAGATTCAGCTCCGGGTCGTAGCTGGGCGCCATCCACGAACCCACGTGCACGCGCTCCTCGAAGGGGATGCCGCCCCAGGTCTCGTCCCCCGGCTCGCCCGGCGCAGGGACGGTGCGCCGCCGCCAGATCTCCGCGCCGGTCGTTGCATCGTGGGCGGTGATGACGCAGGCATCCGGGCCGCCGCGCGGCATGCAGCTCCGGCCCGAGACCACCTTGCCCCCGGCGATAATCGGCCCGGACGAGTGCCGGGCGGGGTTCTGCGTGTAGTCGAGGATTGGCGTCTCCCAGGCGAGCCGGCCGGTCTCGGCGTCGAGGGCGAAGACGTGGTTGTCGACGCTGGTGTCGATGATGTGGCGGCCGTAGATCGCGATGTTCCGGTTAGTGGTGAGGTTGCCCACGTACTCCGTGACGTCGTCGGGATTGTCCCGGCGGTACTCCCAGACGAGATCGCCGGTCGCGGCGTCGATGGCCTGGATGACGTCGCCCGGGTTGGGCATGTACAGCACGCCGCCGTAGGCCAGCGGCGTTCCTTCCTGGCTGCCCTCGGTCAGGGCGCGCGACCAGGCCATGCGAAGAGTGCCGACGTTGTCGCGGTCGATCTGATCGAGCGGACTGTAGCCCCAGCCGTCGGGCGTGCGGCGCCACGTCAGCCAGTCGCCCGGCGCGGGATCCTCGAGCATCGCGTCGGTGACCCCGACGAAGTCGGAGGGGGACTGCGCGTTGACGTTCGTCGAGACCGACGCCAGGAAGGGCAGCGTGATGAGGCCGACTGAAAGGAGCCGCGCAGTACGAGACAGGTAGGGCATATCTGTTCCTCCACACCACGCCGAAGCGAGTGTCCCGGCCGGCATGAATCCGACGGACGGCGGTCGTGTTCCTTACGGTATCACAGCCGGTTGACATCAACACATCACACTATCTATGGTGTGATGCATGCGTACCACCCTGACTCTGGACCCCGACGTGGCGTCCCTGGCCCAACGCCTGCAGCGGGCACGCGGTCAGAGCTTCAAGGCGATTGTCAACGAAGCCCTGCGGAGCGGTCTCCGTGCCATGGCGGCGCCCTCCGGCCCGCCGGTGGTCTACCGGACGCCTGAAGTCGACCTCGGCCGCTGCCGCATTGGCAGCCTGGACGACGTCGCCGAGGTGCTCGCCGTCGCCGAGGGCGAGGAGTTCCGGTGATCCTCGTCGACGCCAACCTGCTGGTCTACGCGCACGTGGCTTCGTTCCCCCAGCATGAGCGGGCGCGCACGTGGCTGGATGGACGCATCAACGCCGCCGCGCCGGTAGGGCTTCCGTGGCCGAGTCTGCTGGCCTTCGTGCGAATCGTCAGCAATCCGCGCATCTTCGATCTCCCCGTTCCGGTATCCGCCGCATGGCGGCAGGCGGAGTCCTGGCTCGCCGCGAAGTCCGTGTGGGTTCCGCTGCCGACGGAGCGCCACCGGCAGATTCTCGCTCCGCTCATCGCGAGCGCCGAGGGCCGCGCGAATCTCGTGCCCGACGCCCATCTGGCCGCGCTGGCCATCGAGCACGGCCTCGTTCTGTGCTCGACCGACGGCGACTTCGCCCGCTTCGACGGTATCGAGTGGCAGAACCCGCTGCGGTAGTGGCAGCGGAATGCTCCGCGCGTCCAATCGAGCACGGATTCTGCCGCGAACTCCTGGGGCTCAGTCGTGTCCGGCAGCTACGACCCGAGGTTGTTGCGCTTGCCGATCAGGACTCCGGCACCGTTGCGCTCAGCTCCTGCGCCAGCTCGACGAACGCGGTGTCGGCCGCCTCGATCGCGCCGTCGTTGGTCACCAACGCCAGGGTCATGTTCCTGGCCGGCAACAACATCAGCAGTGCGTACCAGTACGTATTGCTGCCGTTGTGCCAGATCAGGGAACCGCCGGCCCAGTCGCGCTCGTCGCGAATCCAGCCGCGGGCGTAGTCGTCCAGAAACGGGGCGTGCAACTGCTGCCAGCTCGACTGGGACAGCAGGACCGGATCACTTCCGTACTCGCCGTCGAGGTGGGTCGCACCGTAGCGCGCCAGGTCGCCTATTGTCATGTGCACCGTTCCGGCCGGTGCGATGAGCGGGGAATTGTCGGCGCGCGTCTCGAAGGGATCGACGGGAAGCCGGACGCTCAAGTTGGGGCCAAGAAGCAGGACGGCGTGTCCTACCGGCTCCTGATCCGGGTACTCGCCTCTCGGTGGGCCGAAACCTGCGCTCATCAGCGCGAGCGGCGCGAACACGCGGTTCTGAATCAAGGCTTCGTAGGGCTCGCCGGCGATGGTCTCGGCGATGTGGCCGGCGATGGTGTAGCCGACGTTGGAATACAGGAAAAGCTCGCCGCAGGGAGATTCGGGTTCCTCGGCAAGCACGTCGGCGATGAAGCGCCGCCGTTCGGCAACGAGCTCCTCCGCGGTCTCGGGCCAGACGTTCTGGAACTCGGTGGGGAAGTTGGCAGCAACGCCCGCGGTGTGGGTCAGCAGGTGATCCAGCGTGCAACCGCTCCAGCCGTCCGCCATCTCGACGTCGGGCAGCAATACCGTCAACGCGTCGGCGGCGGAGAGCAGTCCGTCGTCCTCCAGCACGGCCAGCAGCGTGGCAGTCATCGACTTGGTAATCGATCCCATGTGCCAGCGGTCGTCGACGGTCACCGAGATGCCGGAATCCCGCCTGCGCTCGCCACCGACGGCCGCTCCGGCGAGGTCTCCGTCGATTGTCGCGGCAACGGCCACCGCAGTGAGCCCGGTATCGTCCCGCAACTCGGCCACGCGGGTCTCGAGAAGGTCCTGGAAATCGTCGGTCGCTCCCTCCACCGCCGTGCCCCGCGATCCCGAAGGGGCGCCGGCGACGGTCGTGGCCAGGAGCGGCCATTCCGCAATTTCGGTGTAGGTCGCGGCCGGCGGCTGGGCCGGTGCCGTCGACACCGCCGCGAAGCCCGCAACTGCGACTGCCAGGGCGAATCGCCGAACGGCATGCTTCCTCACGGTTGACCTCCGCGGCAAGCCCGGCCCGGTGCGGGGACTCATCCAGTTGCCGGCGTCCCCTGTTCCCTGCATGAGTCGGGACGCTCCCGGAAACCGCAGGAGGTCAAGGCAGCGCGAACACGAAGAACGTGTTCCCGGCGCTCGGGCGCAGCTCCCGCGTCAGCCCGATGAAGCCGGAGGCGGTCGCGGCCGAGCCGGTGCTCACTGCCACGTACTGCCGGCCGTCCACGGCGTAGGTGATGGGGAAGCCGGTCACCGGCGAGCCGAGGTTGATCTCCCACAGCACGTCGCCGGTCTCCTGGTCGAGGGCCCGGAAGCGGCCGTTGACGTCGCCGCCGAAGACGAGCCCGCCGCCGGTCGTGACGAGCGACATGGTGGCGGCCCGCTGCTCGTGGATCCAGAGCGTCCGGCCGGTCTCGGCGGAGATCGCGTGTACCGCGCCCAACTGGTCGGTGCCGGGCGCGAGCTGGTGGCGCACCCCGAGGGCGTAGCCTCGGAGGTTCCCCTCCAAGGTCGCCAGCATGCGCGCGCAACTGTTGCGCAACGGCATGTACATCGCGTTGGTCAGCGGACTGTAGGCGCCGGCCTCCCAGTCCTTGCCGCCGATGAGGGTGGGACAGGCCAGCACCTCCTGGCCCAGGGCGCTGAACACCACCTCGCGGTTCTCGGTCACCGCCCCGGTGGCGCCGTCGATGTCGCTGATCACGTTCTGCGTCACCGTCGGCGTCGCCCACAGGAACTCCCCGGTCTCGCGGTCGAGGGTGTAGACCAGGCCGGTCTTGCCCGGGATCCCGGTCAGCACCTTGCGCACCGCGCCGGGCTCGATTCGCGGGTTGATCCAGGTTACCGCCTCGGGATCCGGCGCGACGGCGGTGTCGACGAGCAGCCGCTCGAAGGGGTGATCGAGGTCCCAATGATCGTTCAGGTGCTGGTAGTACCAGACTATCTCGCCGGTGTCGGCGTCGAGCGCCAGGGTCGAGTTGTGGTAGAGGTGCGCCAGGTCGGCGCCGCCGAGCATGAACTTCGGCGCCGGCGAGGTGACCGACGTGCCGATGTAGACCAGGTTCAGCTCGGGATCGTAGCTCGGGACCATCCAGGCCCCGACGTGTTTCCGCTCCTCGAAGGGCACGTCGCCCCAGGTCTCGTCCCCCGGCTCGCCGGGCGCGGGAATCGTCCGCCGCCGCCACAGCTCCTCCCCGGTGACGGCGTCGTGGGCGACGATGACACAGGCGTCCGGCCCGCCGCGCGACGAGCAGCTCCGGCCGGAGATCACCTTGCCGTCGGCGATGATCGGCCCGGAGCTCTGCAGCGCGGGATGCGTCTCGTAGTCGAGGATCCGCGTCTCCCATACCTGCCGGCCGGTGGCTGCGTCGAGCGCGAACACGTAGCCGTCCGCGCTGGTGTCGATGATGCGATCCTCGTAGATGGCGAGATTGCGGTTGGTGGTGGCCAGGCCGCGGGTGGCGGTGTCGTCCGGCAGGTCACGGCGGTACTCCCAGAGGAGATCGCCGGTAGCCGCATCGATCGCCTGGATGACGTCCCGCGGGTTGGGCACGTACAGCACGCCGCGGTAGGCGAGCGGCGTCGCCTGCTGGCTGCCGGGACCCATGCCGCGCGACCAGACCATGCGCAGTTCGCCGACGTTCTCGCGGTCGATCTGGTCCAGCGGGCTGTAGCCCCACCCGTCGAGCGTCCGCCTCCACATCAGCCAGTCGCCTGGCGCCGGCTCCTGCAGCATCGCGTCGGTGACCGGGACCAAATCGGCCGAGGACTGCGCCTGAACGGCCGGCGTCGCGATGGCCACGGCGAGCACTGCGGCGGCAAGGACCGGAACGGATCGTGCGGCGCAGAGCAGGTACGGCATCTCGACACCTCCAGGACTGCAAGCCGGCCGATGGCGTCCGACGCGGAGACAGGTGCCTACGGTATCAGCTTCCGCCTTCGTCACGCGGGCCAATCCTCGGTTTCGATTGCGTCCCACGTGTCCGCGAGGTCGGCACGCCACGACTCACGGGTTGCCGCCTGGTAGCCGGCTTCCAGGGTGGCTCGGTCCGGCCGGCGGTGAATGCGGACGGCTCTGGCGATGAAGCGGCCGATGCAGCGGAGAATCGTCATGTCCTCATATAGGATTGATCACCACAGAGGATTGAGCACCACCATGGACGAACAGAAGCTCGCGGTGAACCGGCGGCGTTTCATCACCGGCTTGGCGGCGGCCGGCGTTACCTCGACCCTGCTGCCCGGCGCCCTGGTGGCGGTGGCGCAGGACACGGACGAGGTCACGGTCGAGATGCTCGCGGCGGCGCAGCGGATCTGTGGGCTGGAGTTCTCCGCGGACGAGCTCGAGCGCATCGCCGCGCGTCTGAATCGACCGGGCGGCAGGCCCGACGTCGGGACCCTGCGGGCGGCCAACCTGGGAAACTCCGTGCAGCCGGCGATCGTGTTCAACCCGGTTCCGCCGGGCATGACGCTGCCGGCCGAGCGCCGGCCGATGCGGCGCGCGGAGGTCGCGGTGGCGATGCCGTCCAGCGACGAGGAGCTGGCGTTCCTGCCGGTCACGCACCTGGCGAAGCTGGTCGAGACGCGTCAGGTCAAGCCGTCCGAGCTCACCGAGCTGTACCTGGCGCGGCTGCGGCGATACGACCCGACGCTGCACTGCGTGGTCAGCTACACGGAGGAGATCTCCCGGCGGCAGGCGCGGCAGGCCGATGAGGAGATAGCGGCCGGCATCTATCGCGGACCGCTGCACGGGATCCCGTGGGGCGCCAAGGACCTGCTCGCCGTGCGCGGCACCCGGACGACGTGGGGAGCCTCGCCCTACCGGGAGCAGACCATCGACACCGACGCCACCGTGTACACGCGACTGACCGAGGCGGGGGCGATTCTCGTCGCCAAGCTGTCGATGGGCGCCCTGGCGTCCGGAGATCGCTGGTTCGGCGGCCGGACGCGGAACCCGTGGAATACGGAGCAGGGAGCGAGCGGATCGTCGGCCGGCTCGGGGGCGGCCACCGCGGCGGGACTGGTCGGGTTCGCGATCGGGACCGAGACGCGCGGATCGATCATCTCGCCGTCGACGCGCAACGGGGTCACCGGGCTGCGCCCGACGTTCGGCCGGGTGAGCCGCTACGGCGCGATGGCGCTGGCGTGGACGCTGGACAAGATCGGCCCGATGTGTCGCTCCGCCGAGGACTGCGCACTCGTGTTCGACGCCATCCGCGGCCCGGACGGGCGTGACAACACCGTGCTCGACGTGCCGTTCAACTGGGACGCGGAGGCCGATCTCGCCGGTCTCCGGGTGGGCTACCTGCGGTCGAGCTTCGACGAGGACGCCGTCGAGGAGGATCCGCAGAACCCCCAGCGGGCGGCGCGGGACCGGCAGACGATGGTGAACAACCGGGCCGCCCTCGACACGTTGCGCGGCCTGGGAGTGACCCTGGCGCCGTTCGATCTGCCGGACGTGCCGGGCGGCGCCATCGGCTTCATCGTGGGCACCGAGGCGGCGGCCGGGTTCGACGTGGCCACGGTCAACGGCGAGCTCGACAGCATGCGCGCGGCGCCGGAAGAGAGCCGCTGGCCCGACAGCTTCCGCGCCTCCCGCTTCGTTTCGGCGGTCGACTACCTGCAGGCCAACCGCTTGCGGATGCAGATCATCGAGCAGGTCCACGAGGCGCTCGGCGACCTCGACCTGTTCGTCGGCAGCAACCTGGGGCTGACGAACTTCACGGGTCACCCCGAGATCAGCATGCCCGGCGGCTTCCACGAAGGCTCGCCGACGAGCCTGCGCTTCACCGGCAAGCTCTTCGGCGAGGCGGAGATGCTGCGGCTGGCGCATGCCTGGCAGGCGGCCACCGACTACCACCTGCAGCATCCGCCGCTCGTCTGATGCGGGTTCGCAGGCGAGGGACCGTTCGAGGTTGTCGCGGAGCCGGTGTACGATGAAGGAGCCGTGCGGTCGCGGCGGCAAAGGGGAAGGTCGAACCATGACGATTCCGATGGGCGGCCGGAAAACGGACGAAGCCCTGCTGGAGCGGCTCCGGGAGTCGGCGCGCCGGCCGTTGACAAAAAGGGAGGTTGCCGCACAGCGCATCTCGTGGGTCTATGGCAACCTGCCGGACGACAGCACGCTGACGCGAGACGAAGTGGCGAGGATCATCGAGGCGCACGAAGGCGAATGATCCTGTATGAACTTTTCGAGGACGAGCAGCATCCCGCGTACCGCGAGTTGTCGGCGGCGAATCTTCAGAGACAATACGATTTTTGAAATCGATCGTCGCCGCGGCTCTGGCAGCCAATCGGCCGATGGTTTCGACGGCGATCATCACGGCCCTGAACTACCATGCCATCTCGTGTCTGCACGTGAACGCCGGCGAGTACCGTCCCTGCGACGTCACGGTCGGTGGTCATGAGCCGCCGGCGCACCACCGTGTTAGAGAGTTGATGAACGCGTTCGTCAACGAAGTCAATCGGTATTGGGACTCGACCGATGCCGTGACGCTCGCTGCGTACTGCTTGTCGCGGTTGAACTACATCCATCCGTTCATCAACGGGAACGGGCGCACCGCACGGGCACTTTGCTACTACGTGATCTGCGTGAAGGTCGGCGGTTTACCCCGCGGCGCCGTCATACTGCCAGAGTTGATTCGGCGGAACCGAGGTGAATTGGTGCGGTTGCTGCAGGCCGCCGACACCGCCATGCGGGAAGTGCGACCGGACGCGTTGGAGAACTTGCACGCGTTCATCTCGCGTCTCCTGACCGAACAGCTTGGTCGTGCGTAGCGGGGCGGCCAGGTTGACGAGTCCGAGCCGTGACCGACCGCCCCGCACATCGTTACCCACCACGGCCGACCGGCCGCTGCGTCGCGCACAGCAGCTCGTTCGCCGCGGTCGGCGCGTTGAGATCCCGTTGGTGCGGCTTCAGTCGTTCGACATCCGGGCCCCCAGTCCGTGCTCGCCGAGGAACGCGCGGATCGCCGCGTAGATGTGCTGGTTCTCCTCGGGGCTGAAACCGCCGTGCCCGCCGCCCTCGACCGTGATGAGCTGGTTCGCCACGCCCCACTCGTCGAGCAGCTCGTGCAGGCGCGTCGCGTGGTCGTACGGCACGATCGAGTCCGCGTCGCCGTGGATGGTCAGGATCGGCGGCGTGTCGCCGTTCACGTAGTTGGTCGGCGAGACGCGCCGCGCGACGTCGTCGCGATCGCTGCCGCTCCCGAGCCACGCCTCGGTGAAGTTCCCGGAGGTGCCCGGCTCCCGATGGGCCAGGTCGTGGACGTCGGTGATGCCGTACCAGTTGATGATCGCGGCCACCTCGAGCGGAGCCGTCGACGGCGGACCGATGGGCCACATGCGGTTCCGGTCGCCGGGGCACTGGCGGTCCAGGCCGGCCGAGGCCGGGAGCATGCCGGTGGTCAGCGACAGGTGGCCGCCGGCGGAGTTGCCGGTCACCACGATCCGGTCGAGGTCGAAGTTGTACTGCTCGGCGTTGCGGTAGACCCAGCGCAGCGCGCAGCGGCAGTCCTCGACCGCGGCCGGCGCGTGCGCCGTGCCCGCCAGCCGGTAGGAGACGTTGACCACGTTCCAGCCCATCTCCAGCCAGGGGAGGACGGTCAGCGCGGAAGACTGCCTGCTGCCGTTGGTCCAGCCGCCGCCGTGGATGTAGATGAGGGTCGGGGCCGGTTCGGACGCCGCACGGGACCGGTAGACGTCGAGCGTCAGGTCCTGCCCGCCGGCGCGCTGGTAGGTGATGTTCGGGGTCAGGCTGTAGCTGGTGGCCACCCGCACGAACGCCGCCCCCGCGTCGTCGCTCTGCGCGCCCGCCGCCACGGGTGCGCCAAGGCCGATCGCCGCGGCCAGACCAATCGCCATCAGGCTGGAGAGTCTCATCACTGTCGCCTCACTTTCTGTCGCTATGGATACGAGTTCCAACGGTGCTCCGATCCTGCCGATTCTGTCATTCCTCCGGCGGCCAGTCGAGCGGGGACAAGGCGAAGACGAACGAACGTCGGCGGGCGGGGAGTCTGCGCCGCTCAAGCCGGGCGAGGAGGGTTGAGCGCGCCGGCGCCGGCGAACACGGCCGCGTCGCCCAGCGCTTCCTCGATGCGCAGCACCTCGTTCCACTTGGCCATCCGCTCGGAGCGGGCAAACGAGCCCACCTTGAGCTGGCCGGCCCGCCAGCCGACGGCCAGGTGTGCGATGGTCACGTCCTCGGTCTCCCCGGAGCGGGCGGAGACGATGGTGGCGAAGCCCGCCGCGCGTGCCGCGTCCAGCGCGGCCCGTGTCTCGGTCACCGTGCCGGCCTGGTTCGGCTTGACGAGCAGGGCGTTGCAGGCCCGGTCACGGGCCGCCTGCTCGACCCGCCCGGCGCTGGTGACGAGGTAGTCGTCGCCGATGATCTGCACCCGGTTGCCCACCGCCGCCGTGAAGCGCCGCATGCCGGCGACGTCGTCCTCGGCCAGCGGATCCTCTATCGAGGCGATCGGATACCGGTCTATCCACCCCAGCAGCAGCTCGATGAGCCCATCGCTGTCGACGGCGCGACCGTCGAGACCGAGGCGGTATCGGCCGCCCTCGTGGAACTCCGAGGCGGCGACGTCGAGCGAGATGGCCAGATCGTGGCCAGGCGACCGCCCCGAGTCCTCTATGGCCAGGACCAGGAACTCGAGCGCCTCCTCGTTCGTGTCGAATGCCGGCCAGTAGCCGCCCTCGTCGGCGACCCCCTGCAACCGCCCGGCTTTCGCCATCCGCGCGCCGGCGGCCCGATACACCTCCGCCGCCCAGTCGAGTGCCTCCGCGAAGGTCGATGCCCCGACCGGCATCACCATGAAGTCCTGGATGTCGACCCGCCGCCCGGCGTGGGCGCCGCCGCCGAAGATCTGAATCTCGGGCAGCGGCAGCAGGGCAGGGCTCTCGCCGAGGAGGTAGCGCCACAGCGGCTGGCCCGCGGCGCCGGCGGCGGCGTGCAGCGCCGCCATCGAGACCGCGATGAGCGCGTTGCCGCCGAGCCGGCTGCGATTCGGGGTGCCGTCGAGGTCGACCAGCGCCCGATCTAGGGCGCCCTGGTCGGTTGCATCGCGCCCGCGCAGCACGGGGGCGATCTCTTCGTCTACGTTGCGGACGGCGGCCGTCACGTCGTGACCGCCGAACGCCGTGCCGCCGTCCCGCAGGTCGACTGCCTCGCCGCTGCCCGTGGAGGCCCCGGCCGGGGAGATGGCGCGCCCCGTGACGCCGCCGGCGAGGCGTACCTCGGCCTCGACCGTCGGGCGTCCGCGCGAGTCCCATACCCGCCGGGCCGATACCTGCTCGATGGTTCGCGATGAGTTCTTCATGCCGCGGCCCACGCCTCTCGTACCGCTGCGAGAGTGGCTGGCGGCGTCAGAAGCAGGGAATGAGCCGTTCGGCGCACGCGCGCCCGGTCGGCCTCCGTGGTGACGTACTCGACGGGCGACTTGCCGTCGACGCGCGCCAGGAACAGCCCGGGCAGCAGATGGGCAGCCCGTTCCTCGATCGCGGCTCGCGTCTCCCACCGAACCTCCGCGAGGTATGTCTCCGCCAGGGTGTCGAACGACCGCAGGAAGGCAGCCGTCGCGGACGGGGTCCAGAGACACTTGAGCAGCAGGTGGTTCAGGCAGAACGCCAGGTCGAACGCGGGATCCCCGTACCAGGCGCACTCGGCGTCCAGAAAGATCGGGCCGTCCGCTCCGATCAGGATGTTCTTGGGGCTGACGTCGCCGTGCACCAGCGCGTGCTTCGCGTTCGCAGTGCGCGCAACGATGGCCCGTAGCGGGCTCGCGAGGTCCGGATGCCGCGCCGCCGTGGCGACCAGATACGGCTCGAGTCGTATGGCGTAGAAGATGTCGTCGGTGGCGAAGCGGGCCTGCACGTCGGCACGGCCGGCGGTGGCGTTGTGGATCGCGACGAGACGTTCCCCGACCGCACGCGCGGTCGTTTCGCGGGCGACGCCGGCCCGGAGCTGCGACTTCCAGAGGGGGTGCGCCGCCGGATCCAGGAACTCCATCGCGAAGCAGCCGGCTTCGGCGTCGCGGGCGATCAACCGCGGCACGCTCGACGGCGCGATCCGGCCGGCCTCACGCATCCATTCCCACTCGTAGCGGTTGCGTTCGACCGGCGCTTCCCAGACCGCGTCGACCTTCAATCTGGGAAGAGCGCGCTTCACGCAGATCGATCCGCCCGGGAGATCGGCCCGCCAGATGTCCGACGAGACGCCGCCCGCGAGGGGTGTCATGGCGGGCGTCGCCCGCGCCTCGACGATTCCCATCCGCCGGAGCGCGGCCACGATGATGGCGTCGGGTTTCGGCACCGTCCGCGTATGATAGCGAGCGATGCGCCGGCCGCGGGCCCGATGCGGTGGGCGTATCGGCGCCGCGACGCCGTCGCGGCGCCGCCAGCCATGAACGTCGTCTTCCACTACTCGGCCGGTCCCGGTCTGACGAGCCGGCTCGCGGACCTAGAGGGCGAGGGACTCTCCGTTGCGGTCTGCGCGATGTCCGATCGCGACCGTTTCGGTCGGCTCCTGCCCGCAACCGAAGCTCTCTGGCATCTGCTGGAGCCGGTCACCGCGGAGGTCATCGCCGCGGCCCCGCACCTCCGCCTCATCCAGAAGATCGGCGTCGGCGTCAACACCATCGACCTCGAAGCGGCGCGGCGGCGCGGCATCGCCGTCTGCAACATGCCCGGTACCAACACGCAGGCCGTCGCCGAGATGACCCTGCTGCTCATCCTGGGCGCTCTGCGCCGCGTGAGTCAGCTCGACGCGGCGACTCGAGGCGGGCGGGGCTGGGGATTGCCGGCGAGCCTCCAGGATCGCTGCGGCGAGGTGTGCAGCCGGACCATCGGGCTGGTCGGATACGGCGCCGTGCCGAGCCGACTCGCGCCGGTGCTGCAGGCAATGGGCGCGCGCGTCCTGTTTGCCAGCCGTAGCGAGAAGCCGGACGCGGTGGGCGAGCGCCGCCCGCTCGCCAGTCTCCTTGCCGAGAGCGACGTCGTCTCGCTCCACGTCCCGCTCACCGCGGACACGGAGCGGATTGTCGACGCGGAGGCCATCGCCGGCATGAAGCCGGGCGCCATCATCATCAACACGGCTCGCGGGGCGCTGATCGACGAGGCGGCGCTGGTCGAGGGGCTGCGGACAGGCCGTATCGCGGCTGCCGGCCTCGACGTGTTCGAGACCGAGCCGACGCCCGCGGGGAACGCGCTCCTCGACTTCGACAACGTGGTCTGCACCCCGCACGTCGCGTGGCTCACGCAGGAGACCCTGGAACGGAGTCTGGCCGTGGCGGTCGATAACTGCCGGCGGCTCGCGGCCGGGGAAGAACTGCGGCACCGCGTGGTGTAGCAGGCCGCAGGAACGTTCACCCGGACTAGTGCACGCCGGCTTCGGAGTACGGCTTGCCGTTGGTCATCAGGCGCATCTCCAACAGATCGATCAGCGCCGTGCAGCGTTCGCAGGGGCCGTCCCGCTCCAGGAGCGCCTGCTTTTCGATCGGCTCGAACGCCAGGTACTGGGACAGGACGTTCACCAGCTCGGCGTCGCCCATGCCCGGAGGAATCCGGGATGCCGCGCCGGACGCCGCCTGCCGGTCCAGCAGGTCCTCGATGCGCTGCCGGCCCGCCTGCAGGTGCTGCTGCCGTCCGGTGGTGGGGCCATCGGGCATGACGTCTATCGTCGCGATGCGATAGGCGCTCGAACCGTCTTCGTCCTGGACGCGAAAGCGATCGCCCCCGCGCAGCACGATGTTGTAGCGCCCGTCGGGCAGCGATGCGACGTGGGTGATCCTGCCCGCGCAGCCGATCGGGAAAATCGGTGGGTTGGGACTTGCGTGCCGCCGCCAGCCTTCGCGGAGCAGCACCATGCCGATGAGCCGATCGCCATCGATGGCGTCGGCCACCATCTGACGGTAGCGCGGCTCGAAGATGTGCAGCGGCAGGAAGACGTGCGGGAACAGTACGACGTCAGGGAGCGGGAAGATCGGGATCCGGTCGGGCAGGGTCGGGCTCGGCACTCAGTGCACCGTCTTCGTCTTCTTGTCCATGTAGTCCATCAGGACGTAGCGGCCCAGGGTATAGGGCGTGGTGAAATACGCCTTGCCCCGGCAGATGGCCGCCACGCGCCGCACGAAGCTCACCAGCTCGTAGTCGCGCGCCAGCATGAACGTGTTGATCATGATGCCGGCCCGGCGGCAGTTGGCCACCTCGGCGAACGTCTCGCGGATGATCATCGGATCGAGTCCGAAGGCGTTGCGGTAGATCCGCCCGTCGGGCTGCGTGAGGGCAGAGGGCTTGCCGTCGGTGATCATCACGATCTGGCGCATGTCCTTCCGCTGGCGTTCGAGGATGCGCCGCGCCAGACGGAGCCCCTCGCGGGTGTTGGTGTAGTAGGGACCCACCCGCACGCGGGCGAGCTGCTTGAGCGGGATCTCCTCGGCCGAATCGTGGAAGAGCACCGCGTTCAGGGCATCGCCGGGGTACTGGCTGCGGATCAGGTGGGACAGCGCCAGGGCCACCTGCTTGGCGGGCGTGAAGCGGTCCTCGCCGTAGAGGATCATGCTGTGGCTGCAGTCGAGCATGAGCACCGTCGCGCACGAGCTCTGGTACTCGCCCTGTGCCACCATCAGATCCTGGTACTGCACGTCGATGCCGCCGCCTTCGCGCGCCGGCGCCCGCTGCACGGCGTTCAGGATCGTACCGCTGGCGTCGATGTTCAGGGTGTCGCCGAACTCGTAGGGTTTCGAGGCGCCGCCCGCTTCCACGCCGGTGGCGAGCTCCCGCGTGTCGTGCCGGCCGACGCTGCTGCGCCCGCTCGAGCCGAGCAGGTCGCGCAAGGCCCGGTAGCCGAGGAAGTCGAGGCTCTTGTCGGTGACCTGAAAGCGCGCGGGGGAGGTGTCCTGTCCCTGTCCGGCGCCAGCGCCCGCTTCGGGCGCTTCGTCGGAATCCAGCGAGATGTACCCCTGCCCGGCCATCTGCCGGATCAGCTCCTGGATCAACTCCTCCAGCCGGGACTTCCCGCCGGCCTGGTCCGCGTCGGCGGGATCGCCCAGCAGGCGCTGAATGGCATCGTCCGAGAGCAGGCCGCCGTTGAGCAGCGCGTCGAGAACGGCGTCGTGCAGCGACTGCAGGCTCCGGTCGTCCTCGTCCTGATCCAAGGGATTGCCGTAGGGGCCGTAGGGGCTGTCGAATCCGCTCGACAGCAAGAGCCGGGAGAGCTTCGAAACCAGCTCGTCCAGGTCGATGCCCTCGATATCCTCGCCGGTGTAGCGCGTGTAGCGATAGCGCATCCGCCCGCGTCAGTTGTAGTACTTCTTCTTGTTGCCGCCGCGCGGCATCGGCTGCCGGGGGTCGAAAGCCGGCTCCGCGGACTGCGCCGGGGGCCTCGGCTTCTCGACCGCCTCGTAACCGCCGCCGTCGCTGCGACTGATCTTGCGCTGGGCGCAGAGCCCCTCGAGAACGAAATCCACCGCGGAGGCGATCTGCGATGGTGGGTCGCCGGATGCGATGCCGGCGTGCGCGGCCAGGTCGAGCAGCCCGTGAATCTCCCCGACGTCGGCGAGGAACGCGTCCGACGAGGTCGTGTCGCTTTCCTGCAACGTGCCGCCCATCTCGAACCACTCGACGACCTGGTGGGTGTCGACGCCGTCGAACCAGCCGCCGAAGACGGCGCCGACCGCGGCGCGAATCAGCTCGCGACCCACGGCGTCGGCCCCGCGCAGCTCGCCTTCGTACTCCAGCTCGAACTTGCCGGTCATGGCCGGGAGCGCCGCGTAGACGTCGGTGACGCGCGCCGCCGGTGTCTCGCCGGCCGCGAGGGCGCGGCGCTCCGCGTTGGACACGACGTTCTCCAGGCAGGTGATCGGCAGCCGCTGACTTACTCCCGAGCGGCCGTCGATCTTCTTGTCGACCCGCGCCTGAAAGGCGATCTCCTCGACCACCTCCCGCACGTAGAGCGGAACGACGACGTCGGGTCCGGCATCGCGCGCGACCCACGCCTCCTGCTCGGTGATGGCGATGGCCTCGTGGCGGGTCCGCGGATAGTGGGTCCGGATCTCCGATCCGATGCGGTCCTTGAGCGGGGTGACGATCTTGCCGCGGGCCGTGTAGTCCTCGGGGTTCGCGGTGAACGCCATCACGACGTCGAGCCGCAGGCGGACGGGGTAGCCGCGGATCTGGATGTCGCCTTCCTGCAGGATGTTGAACAGGCCGACCTGAATCTTGCCGGCCAGGTCGGGCAGCTCGTTGATCGCGAAGACGCAGCGGTTGGCGCGCGGCACGAGCCCGTAGTGGACGGTCAGCTCGTCCGAGAGCCGCCGGCCGGCCGCCGCGGCCTTGATCGGGTCGATGTCGCCGATCATGTCGGCAATCGTCACGTCCGGCGTCGCGAGCTTCTCGACGTAGCGCATCGAGCGGTCGAGCCAGGCCACGGGCAGATCGTCCCCCTCCGTCTGCACGCGCGCGCGGCACGCGCCGCAGATCGGGGCGAGCGGGTCGTCGTTGACGTCGCACCCGGGCACGACCGGGATCGCCTCGTCGAGCAGCTCGGCGAGCCCGCGGATGAGCCGTGTCTTGGCCTGTCCGCGCAGGCCCAGCATGACGAGGTCGTGCTGCGACAGGATCGCGTTGACGACCTGCGGGATGACCGAGTCGTCGTAGCCGACGATGCCGGGAAAGAGCGGCTCGCCGCTCTTCAGCCGGGCCATGAGGTTCTCGCGGAGCTCGCGTTTGACGCTGCGGCGAGGGATCCTGCCCTTGCCGACGGCGCGACGCAGGCTCCCCCGTGAGCTGGGGCGCATGAGACGATCTTACCCGAATCGTTCCGGCCCGCCCGCGGGTCCGGCCATTGCCGCGCGTCGCCGCCGTCGCTACAATTCGGGTGGACCCTCGGCGGATCTGTCCGACCGCGTGGCACCACGATGGAGGGGGGTACGAGCGCCCGTGGGCGATCGCTCGCGTTGCCGTCGCTGTCGGTCGTGATTAAGATGTAGCGGACATTGGGCACCTGACTTGTTGTCGTGCCCCGTTTTGCGGGATCGGCCATGACCTGACCGGCGTCGATCCGAGGGAGACCCGAGGTCGATATGTCAGAACCAGAAGTCGTCGTTGGTATCGGAGGCGCAGCCGGCGACGGCACGGCTTCCGCGGGCAATACCCTGGTGATGTCCATGGCCAGGCAGGGCATCGCCGCGTACAGCTACAACAGCTACCAGTCGGTCATCCGCGGCGGGCATTCCTGGCTGCGTCTGCGTTTCTCGGCCAGGAAACCGCTCAACCAGGGTGACCAGGTCGACGTGGTGATCGCCCTCAACCAGGATTCGCTCGATCGGCACCTGCAGGAGCTGCAGCCCGGCGGCGTTTGTCTCTACAACGGCGCCAAGTTCCAGCCCAGCTACGACCCGCCGGCCGGTGTTCAGCTGTGCGGGCTGCCGGTGCCCGACCTGGCCCCCGACTCGGTCAAGCTACCCGTCATGCAGAACACCGTGGCGGTCGGGGCGGCTGTGCAGATGATGGGTCTGCGGTTCGAGACGCTCGCAGCCGTGTTCGAGACAACGTTCGCCAAGAAGCCGGCGGTCGTCCAGAAGAACGTCGAGGCCGCCCGGAACGGCTACGACTACGCGGCCAAGAACTTCCAGCCGCTCGCGACCCCACTCCATCCGACCGACCAGAAGTGGGCGCAGTGCTCTGGCAACAACCTCCTGGCGATGGGCGCCGCCCTGGCCGGGTGCAAGTTCTACGTCGCCTATCCGATGAGCCCCGCCACGCATATCCTGGAGTGGTTCGCGAATCACGCAAAGCGGCTCAGTATCTGTGTGCGGCAGGTCGAGGACGAGATCTCGGTCGTCAATATGTGTATCGGGGCCAACCACATGGGGGTGCGCGCGATGTGCGCCACCTCGGGTGGGGGGTTTGCGCTGATGAGCGAAGCGGTCGGCATGTCGGCCATGTTCGAGACCCCGGCGGTCATCATCAACGTCATGCGGGCCGGACCCTCCACCGGCGTGCCCACCAAGACCGAGCAGGCCGACTTGAACCAGGCCTTCGGCGCCAGCCAGGGCGACTTCGAGCGCGTCGTCCTCGCCCCGCTCAGCATGGGGGACTGCTTTGTGACTCCGGCAGTGGCGTTCGACGTCGCGGACAAGTATCAGCTCCCGGTCCTGATCCTGGCGGACCTGCTGCTCTGCGAAGGGAGCGAGACGGTCGCCACCGAGGTCCTGGACGTCGAGTTCCCGATTGACCGCGGCGAGCTGATCACCGCGGCCGATGGGTCGCGGCAGGAGCCGTATCTGCGATACAAGGACACGCCCTCGGGTATTTCGCCTCGAGCGATTCCGGGTGTCCCGGGGCATCTGTATACATCCGGCACGGACGAGCACGACGAAGACGGCGTGCTGTTGAGTGACGTCTTCACCGACCCGATCCGGCGAAAGAAGATGGTCGACAAGCGGCACCGCAAGCTGTCGACGATTCTCCATGACCTGCCGGCCCCGATCCTGGAGGGGCCGGCCGACGCCGAGACCACCTTGCTCGGGTGGGGCTCGACGTGGGGCGTCATCAAGGAGGCGGCCGAGCGGCTCACGGCCGCCGGTGTTTCGGTGAACCACCTCCAGGTCAAGACGATGATCCCGCTGCATTGCGACGACATCGCGGCCGTCGTGGAGAAGAGCCAGCGGCTCATCATCATCGAGAACAACCACAGCGGTCAGTTCGCCCGGCATTTGCGGGCGGAGACCGGCATCGCGGCGGACGGGCACATCCGGAAGTACGACGGCGAGCCGTTCGAGCCGAAGCACATCGTGTCCGCGGTCAACGACATCATCGACGGTCAGACGATCGTCACCGTCCTGTCAACCGAGCCCGGTTGGAGAACCGACCATCCCACCGGGACCAGTGGTCCGTGGGAGGGGTTGAAACAGGTCACCAAGCCTGCTGTGTCGACCAAGGCGTGAGGAAAGAACGATGACACCTTCTGCAACCCTCTTGAAAGTCAAGGATTTCAAACCCGAGGTTCATCCTGACTGGTGTCCTGGCTGTGGCGACTTCGGTGTGCTCACGGCGCTCTATCAGGCCTGCGCCCAACTGCAGATACCGCCTCACGAGTTGATGGTGGTCTCCGGCATCGGGTGTTCCTCCAACCTGCCCGGTTTCATCCGGTCGTATGGTACCCACACCCTGCACGGACGGCTGCTGCCGTTCGCGACCGGCTGCAAGCTCGCGAACCAGAACATGACCGTCATCGGCACCGGCGGTGACGGTGACGGGTATGGCATCGGTCTCAACCACTTCATTCAGGGGATGCGTCGGAACATCGATGTGACCTACATCGTGATGAACAACGAGATCTATGGGTTGACGACCGGCCAGGTCTCGCCGACGAGCGAGACCGGCATGAAGACCAAGACCAGCCCGTTCGGCAACCTGGAGGGAATGCTCAACCCGATGGCGCTGGCGCTGGCGGCCGGGTGCGGGTTTGTCGCTCGCGGGTTCAGCGGCCAGCCGAAGCATCTGGTGGAGCTGTACAAGGCAGGCATCCAGCATAAGGGGTTTGCCCTGATCGACGTGTTCAGCCCGTGCGTGACCTTCAACAAGCTCAACACCTATCAGTATTTCCGCGACCGGATCTACAAGCTCGAAGACGACGCGCACGACACCGGCAGCTTCCACGCTGCCATGGACAAGGCGTTGGAGTGGGACCCGAAGATCCCGATCGGGCTCTTCTACAAGAATCCTGAGCCGCAGCCGTCGCTGGACACGCTCGACCCGGCCCTGACCACGGGCGTGCCGCTCGTGCGCCAGAACTACACGGTCGACGCCGAGACGCGTGGGGAGCTGATTCGCGAGTTCATGTAGGGTCAGACGGGGGACTGTCAGGTTGGCGGCGCCGGTGCCGCCCCTGCCGACCAGACGCCTGTAACGCCGCCGTCAGCGGATTGCGGCGACGGCTTCCGTGGTCGTGTACCGCGGCTGGATGTCGATCGGGACGCCGCCCAGCCGGTCCAGGATGCGCTGCACCTCCGGCCGCACCACGCCCAACGTCTCCAGCACGCGATTCGCCTCGTCGTAGTCGCCCTGCGCCTGAATGGTCATCAGGCGGCGTGTCAATCCTTCGACCGCTTCCCGGATGCGCGTGTGGTCCACCCGGAACCGGCCGTCCACGCCGACCGTCACCGCGCCTGCGTCGAGGAACGTATTGAGCTGGACGGCTACGCCGCGGCCGTGCGCCTCGTTGATGCCGAAGCGGATCGAGCGGAACGTCGAGGCGAGGAACGTCGTGTAGATCGACCGTTCGAGGGAGCGGTCGATCACGCCCTTGTCGATCAGGAAGTGGAGTGCCCAGAGGCCCGAGATGTCGGCCTTCGCCTCCTCGATCGTGCTGTAGGTCTCCCGCAGCGCCTGGCGCACCGTGGTCGCGCCCCCGTCGACGTCGACGGCCTGCGGTCCGAGCCCGTGCATCAGCTCGTGCATCAGAATGTGGGTGAAGAACGCCTCGAACGAGACGTCGACCCGCTCGCTGAAGGGCACGGCGACCGCGGCGATCGGCGCCAGCACCTGCTGGAACTTCGCCTCCTGGACGTTCTTCAGCATCACGCGCTTCGCGCCGTGGTCGCGGACGACCCGCTCGTCGTTCGGCAGGTTGAACGCGGCGGTCTGCACCCCGCTGTTGGCGTCGCCGGCGGTGAAGACGACGTTGACGACACGGATCGGCGCCAGCGCGCCCAACGCCGGATCGCGGTAGGCGGGGTCGATCGGCAGGTTGTCCTCGAGGCCCTGCAGCTCCGCCCCGAAGCGGGCGAGCTGCGCGGTCTCCGCGTCGTCGCGGATGGTGACGAAGGCCTCGAACGCCGCCTTGTAGTTGAACCACTCGTCCTCGTACACCTCGTACGGGCCGATGGTCGGCTCGATGCCGGCGTCGATCTCCATCCACGCCACGTCGCTCTCGTAGTACTCGTTCGACGCGAAGGCGTCCGCGCGGGTCCGCAGGTAGCGCTCGAGCGTCGGCTCCGCGGTGAGGTCGGCGGCTGCCCGCAGGTGCCCGGCGGCCACGGCCAGCGGACCCTGGTACTCCAGGCTGTACGGCACCGCCTGCAGCCCGCCGTCCCGTCCCCGGCGGATCACCGTGAAGAAGCCGGTGGCGGCCGCCCGCTCGTCTCCGGACAGCCCGTCCATCCAGGCCGCGATCTCGTCGCGCGTCGCGTCCGGCGGATAGTACGCGGCGCCTTCCGGCTTGGACGGCACGCCGGGGACGAACGGCCGGTTCCCCTCGACGCGGGACCAGGGGCCCTTGTTGACGAGGAAGAAGGCGAGCTGTGCCCGGCTGCGTGCGTTACGATCGCCCTGGAGCGCGAGCAGCAGCGAAGGGTTGCCCGCCCAGACCTGCTCCAGGAACAGCGCGTCCATGACGCGCGCCGCGGCGATGATCCGCGCGAGCGCCGCGCGTTCGGAAGCCGGCAGCGAGGAGATGTCGGCGCCGATGTCGACCGGGGCGAAGAGGGGCGTCATCGTGGTTCCGAACGGCTGGCCCTGCACGGCAGGACCCATGGCGGCGGCGAGTGCGGCAAGTCCGACCGCGACGAGGGCGGCTCTGGTCATTTCCCCGACCTCCTGCGATTAGTGTAGACGAGCCTGATGACAGAGACGACGCGGCTTGCCATCATCGGCGCCGGTCCGGGCGGCTACACGGCGGCCTTCCTCGCGGCCGACCTCGGACTGCCGGTGACGCTGATCGACGAGGCGCCGCGCCCCGGCGGCGTCTGCCTCTACCGGGGCTGCATGCCGTCGAAGGCGCTGCTGCACGTCGCCAGGGTGGTGACCGAAGCCCGCGCCGCCGCCCGCTGGGGCGTGTCGTTCGGCGAGCCGGTCATCGACGTGGATCGGCTGCGGGCCTGGAAGGACGAGGTCGTCGCGAAGCTGACCGGTGGGCTGGCCCTGCTGTCGAAGCAGCGGGCCGTGACCTGCGTGCAGGGCCGCGCGGCGTTCGAGGACGCGCATACGCTCCGCGTGACGCCGACCGGCGCCGGCGCGGGGGACGCCGCACGGACGATCGCCTTCGAGCACGCCATCGTGGCGACCGGCTCGCGCCCGGCCCGCCCCGCGGCGCTGGCCCTCGACGATCCGCGGGTGCTCGACTCGACGCGCGCGCTCGACGTCGACCGCGTCCCGGCGTCGCTGCTGGTGATCGGCGGCGGCTACATCGGTCTCGAGCTCGGGACCGTCTACGCGGCCCTCGGGTCTGCCGTCACCATCGTGGAGATGACCGGGGGCCTGCTGCCGGGCGCCGACGCGGACCTCGTGCGGGTCCTCGCCCGCCGGATTGCCAGGACCGTCGGCGGCGTGCACGTGAACACGACCGTGACCGGGTTGGCGCCCCGGGCCGACGGCATCGACGTCACGCTCGAGGGGGCGGGCGGGACCGTGGAGACCGGGCGGTTCGACCAGGTGCTGGTAGCGGTCGGGCGGGCGCCGAACTCGGACGTGGTCGGTCTGGAGCGGACGCGCGTCGAACGGGACGCCCGCGGGTTCATCCGCGTCGACGCGCAGCGCCGGACCGCCGAGCCGTCGATCTTCGCCATCGGCGACGTCGCGGGCGAGCCGCTGCTCGCGCACAAGGCGTTCGCCGAGGCCCGCGTCGCGGTCGACACGATCGCGGGGAGCGCCGCGGCGTTCGCCCCGCGGGCGGTGCCGGCCGTCGTCTTCACCGACCCGGAGGTGGCGTGGTGCGGGCTGACGGAAGCGGCCGCCGCCGCGGCCGGCCGTAACGTCACCGTGGCGCGGTTCCCGTGGGGCGCGTCCGGCCGGGCCCTCACCCTCGACCGTCCCGAGGGCGTGACCAAGCTGGTGATCGAGCCCGAGTCCGGGCAGGTGCGCGGGGTGGGACTCGTCGGCGCCGGGGCGGGGGAGCTGATTGCCGAAGGGGTCGTCGCGGTGGAGAAGGGGCTGACCGCCGCCGATCTCGCCGGCGCGATCCACCCGCATCCGACCGTCTCCGAGACGTTCGCGGAGGCCGCCGAGGTCTTCCTCGGACACAGCGCGCACGTCTACCGGCCGAAGCGACCCTGATCCCCCCGTTCTGCGACGCGCCGCATCTACGAGGCGCAGCGGTCGAACGCCTCGGCCTGCTCGTGCGCGTGGTAGGAGCTCCGCACGAGCGGTCCCGACTCGACGTGCCGGAACCCCAGGCCGAGCGCGTGCTCCTTCAGGTCGGCGAACTCGTCGGGGTGGTAGTAGCGCGCCACCGGCAGATGCGCGACCGACGGCCGCAGGTACTGGCCGATGGTGAGGATGTCGCACCCGGCGCCGCGCAGGTCCGCCAGCGCCGCCAGGATCTCGTCGCGCGATTCGCCGAGGCCGACCATGATCCCGGACTTGGTCGGCGTCGACGGCCGGTGACGTCGCGCATGATCGAGCAGCCGCAACGCCCACCGGTAGCGCCCGCCGGGCCGGGCGGTGCGATAGAGGCGCTCGACCGTCTCCAGGTTGTGGTTGAGCACGTCGGGGCCGGCGTCGAGCACGTACTCCAGATCGCAGGCGCGGCCGGAGAAGTCGGGGATGAGCACCTCGATGCGGCAGGTCGCCGCGCGTCGCCGGATCGCGCGGATCGTCTCGGCGAACGCCGCGGCGCCGCCGTCCGGCAGGTCGTCGCGGTCCACCGACGTGACGACGACGTACTGCAGACCGAGCGCCGCCACGGCCTCCGCCAGGCGTGCCGGCTCGCCGCGATCCACCGCGCCGGGCGTACCGTGCACCACGTTGCAGTACCCGCACGACCGCGTGCAGACGCTGCCCAGAATCATGAACGTGGCGGTGCCGTGCTGCCAGCACTCGCCGATGTTCGGACAGCTCGCCTCCCGGCACACCGTGTTCAGGGCGAGATCCCGCGTCAAGCGGGCGAGCCGCAGGTAGCCGGGGCTGCCGGGCGCCCTGACGCGCAGCCACGGGGGCTTGGCGCCGCGCGGCAGCTCCGCCGACCGCACCGGCCGTCCGCGAATGAGCGCGGCGGGAACAGGGTCCGTCATGCCGCCGTCGATGGTACCGCGGGTCCTCGGATCGCGTCCACCGGGTTACGGCCATGCCCCTTCCTCGGAAACCCGGCTGCGCCTTGATCCCAGGCTGGCCAGCCTGTATTCTGTGCATGGGAAATACTGGTTGGCGCAATTCGGAGGGAATGAATGGCCTATTCGATCTGTGAGCCGTGCGTCGGGACGAAGGACACTGCCTGCGTCGATGTGTGTCCGGTCGATTGCATCCACCCGCGCAAGGACGAGGAAGAGTTCGAAGCTGAAACGATGCTCTACATCCACCCGGACGAGTGCATCGACTGCGGCGCCTGTGTGCCGGCGTGTCCCGTCGAGGCGATCTTCGTCAACGACGAGGTGCCGGACGAGTGGGAGAGCTTCATCGAAACCAACGCCCAGTGGTACGAGGGCAAGTAGCAGCCGTTCCACGGACGCCGGCCGCGTGCGGCCGGCAGCGGAATTCATCCAGATGGGTCTTATCGATCATCGCTTCGAAGACAACTTCATCACGACCAATCTCGATCGGGTCCTGAACTGGGCTCGACAGTCCTCGCTCTGGCCGATGGGGTTCGGCCTCGCGTGCTGTGCGATCGAGATGATCGCCACGTCGACGTCGCGCTACGATATCGCACGGTTCGGAGCCGAGGTGTTTCGCGCGTCTCCGCGCCAGTCCGACCTGATGATCGTGGCGGGCACCGTCACGAAGAAGATGGCGCCCGTGCTGCGGCGGCTGTATGACCAGATGCCGGAGCCCAAATGGGTCATCTCGATGGGGAGCTGCTCCAACGCGGGCGGTCCGTTTCCGACCTACAGCGTGCTGCAGGGCGTCGACAAGATCGTGCCGGTCGACGTGTACGTCTCCGGGTGTCCGCCCCGTCCGGAGGCGCTTCTCTACGGGTTGATGCGGCTGCAGGACAAGATCCGCAAGGAGAACACGGTGCTCCGCAAGGAGCGGGTGATCATGGCGGGGCAGACCGAGCCTGTCCTCGTCGAGGATCGGGGGTAGGTCGACGTGCTGTTTCTGGCCAAGTTCTTTCGGACCGTGTTCCTGGTGGACCTGCTCAAGGGACTCTGGGTCACGCTGAAGTACACCCCGCAGCCGGCATTCACGTTTCAGTATCCCGAGGAACGACGTCCCGTGGCGCCCCGCTTCCGCGGCGTGCTGCGCCTGCAGGTCGAGCCGGAGACCGGCGCCCAGACCTGTATCGTGTGCGATCAGTGCGCCAAGGTCTGCCCGGATGAACTGATCAACCTGGGTGGGCACCGCGAGCCCGGGCACAAGATCAAGGTGCTCGACTTCTTCGACTTCAACCTGTCGCGTTGCTCGTTCTGCGGCCTCTGCGCGGAGGTCTGCCCGACGAAGCCGGTGAAGGCGCTCATCATGAGCGAGGACTACGAGCTGGGCACCTACAGCCGGAACGCCCAGATTCTGCGCGTCGACGAGATGTACGACGGCGTTCCCATCGAGCACTACACCCGGTAGGTTCCACCGGCGCCTGTTTCTCGACACCTGGACTTCGGACTCGGCGAGGAGCGCCGGTGCGGCGGGTTTCGCTCCTCCGCTCTTGTGTCGGTCGGGGCGATGATGCATAGTTGCATGCGCTGGTTCACTCGGGGGGCCAAGCCCTCGGCGTCGCGGGTTCTTGTGCAGGAGGAGCTTATGCGGGTTCGAGGAATCATTGTTGCGCTGACCTTCTGCGCGGCGGCACCCATCCTCATCGGCGCCGAGTCGAACAGCGACTCCGCGCGTAGCGAGGTGCGCCTGCAGCTTGCCGACCTGCTCTATGGGGACCAGCGCTACTGGGAGGCGCTGTCCGCCTACGAGAACGCCAAGCCGGGGGCGCGGTCCGGGCAACTTCTGCGCGCGTCGAGCGGGCTGCTCAAGTCGTTGCTGCACATCGCGGAGTTCTCCCGCGCCCAACAGGAAGCGGACTTCCTCTACAACCTCGCCCCCGTCGACCCCGAGTATCGGGCGCTGTACGCCGACGCCTTGTGGGCGTTCGGTCTGTTCGAGGAAGCGGAGCAGGTGTACGAGGAGGTTCTCGCCACGAGCCCCGACAGCGCGATGGCCCGCCACGGCATCGGGCGTAGTCTCGCGGCTCGCGGCCGGCTCGGAGAGAGCCTCGTCGAATTGCAGGCGGCCGTGGCCCGGGACCCGCGCGGGGAGTTCTACCACACCCTCGGATCGGTCCACCGCCGCATGCAGCGGTACGACTTGGCGGCCGACGCGCTCGAATCGTACGTCGAAAGTCTGGCCGGCACGCGCATGGATCAGAAGGTCGAATGGGCCCGATCCGAAATCCGCTTCCTGCGGTCGTTCGGTGAACGCGTGCCCGTCTACGTGGCGCCCGAGCGCCTGGACGCGGCGCACACGATCCCGTTCCGCCTCGAACGCGACAAGGTGATCGTCCGCGGGCGCGTGAACGGTGACGAGGTCGACCTCGTCGTGGACACCGGAGCCGAGCAGATGGTGGTGTCGCAGGAAACGGCGCAGCGCGTCGGCCTTCGTCCGATCACCAACACCCTGAGTGCCGGCGTCGGCCGGGTCGGCATGCGCGGGCTCGAGCTGGGGCGCGCCGATACGCTCGAGATCGGGACCCTGCTCGTGGAGAACGTTCCGGCTCTCATCAAGAACCCGCCCCTGACGGGCCTGCCCGCGACCCGTAGCGAGAACAGCTTCTCGCCGCTGGCGCTGGGGATGTCGGCCGTCGTCGACTACCAGAATCGGCGTCTGGTGGTCGCCCGCGACCTGCCGCCGGGACCGCCCGCGGACGTCGAGCTCCCGATGCGCTACCACCGCTTGGCGCTGGTGCGCGGCGTCATAAACGGATCGGTTCCGAAGAGCTTCATCGTCGATACCGGCGGCGAGGTCATCTCCATCAGCCTGGGCACCGCCAACGCCCTCGGCATGGTGCCAGTCCGCCACATCCCGTTGCGGGTCTACGGAACATCGGGTTGGGACGAGGACGCGTTCCTGCTGCCGGGCGTCGACCTCGGCTTCGACCGCATCCGGTTCGACAATCTCTCCGTCGTCGTCCTCAACCTGCACCGCCCGAGCGCCCTGCTCGGTTTCCACATCGGCGGCATCATCGGCCACACGTTCCTGGGTGACTACCGCGTGACCCTCGACCTGCAGGACAGCGTCCTCCGGCTCTCCGAAATCTAGCCCGAATCCGTATCCGGGCGCGATGCGTGCGCGCCCGGATACGCGGCGGCGTGGCGGTACTCCTAGTGCTGTGGCATCAATAAACATTAGGACTATCGGGGAGCTCGTCTCGAACCGAGAGAGCTTCCATGCCGCAAAAGAGGTACATCGTTCGACTCACAGCCCAAGAACGCGAGGTCTGTCGAGAGACGGTCCGCAAGCTCAACGGGAGCAGCGAGAAAGTGCGCCGCGCGCAGATTCTCTTGAAGGCCGATGCCGACGGACCGGCGTGGACCGACGAGCGGATCGCCGACGCTTTTTCTTGCCGCACCAAGACGGTGGAGAACATCCGTCAACGCTGCGTGCTGGAAGGGTTCGAGCGGGCGCTGGAACGCAAACGGCGGGAGTCGCCCCCGGTCCCCAAACTGCTCGACGGCGAACAGGAGGCTCACATCATCGCGCTGCGTCTGGGGCCGCCGCCGAAGGGCTATGCCAACTGGTCGTTGCGCCTGCTGGCGCGGCGGGTCGTCGAGTTGGCGATCGTCGAGTCGATCAGCCGCGAAACCATCCGGCGGACGCTAAAAAAAACGAGCTGACGCAGCGGAAAATCCAGTATTGGGTGATCCCGCCGCAGGCCGATGCCGAGTTCGTGGCGCACATGGAACAGGTCCTGGATCTGTATCAGAAACCTTACGACCCGGATTGTCCCGTCGTGTGCATGGACGAGCAGCCGGTGCAACTGGTCAAGGAAGTGCGCCCGCCGCTGGCCGCCACGCCGCAGCGGCCGCGCCGCGTCGACTACGAATACGAACGGGCCGGTACGGCCGCGGTCTTCCTGTTCTGCGAGCCGCTGGCGGGTTGGCGTCAGGCGACGGCCCGGGCCCGGCGTACGAAGGCGGACTGGGCGCTGGAGGTCGCCGCGCTGTTGGAGGGGCGCTACGCCGACTGCCCGAAGATCGCCTTGGTGAGCGACCACCTCAACACGCACACGCCGGGCGCCTTCTACGAAGTGTTCGAGCCGACCCGGGCACGGGAATTGGTTCGTCGCATCGAGTTCTGCCACACGCCGAAACACGGGAGCTGGCTGAACATCGCGGAGAACGAACTGAGCTCGATGACGCGCCAATGCGTGCGCCGCCGTCGCATCGGCGACGTCGGGACGCTGCACGACGAAGTGTCGGCATGGTCCACCGACGTCAACGGCACGCAACGCGGTGTCGACTGGCAGATGAAGGTCGACGATGCGCGCTGCAAACTCAAGTCCGTCTATCCGAAGATTATGAAGTGACGGACCACTAGGCTCCTAGGCGTCCTAGGCAGGCCCGGTTGGGCGGAAAGCGGAGCCGCCGGCGACGGTTTTCGGGCTAGAAGTCGTAGCCGATCCAGAGCGACATGCGCACCTTGCGGAAGTAATCGCTGCCGCGCAGGAAGCCGGAGTACTGCGCCTCGGTCGCGAAGACGGTGTCTTCCCACTCCCGGTTGAACAGGGTCGGCCATGTCCAGTCCAGGTGGATCGGAAAGCCGATGGCGAACGTCGTCAGACCGAAGCCGTACGAGGCGCGGGCGTTGTTGAGGCGGAACCCGCTGATGGGCGCCGGCAAACCGAAGACCGGCTCCGATGCCCGCCCTTCCACGTCCGCCAGGTAGTTCGCCCGATACCCGATGATGGGTCGCACCCATTCGTCGCCCGCGGACCAGAGGTTCCACGGCTGGCCGGCTATGGCCGCGGCGCCGATGTTGAAGAAGAAGGTGCCCCGGATACCGCCCAGGATGCCGATGGGCGTCGCCATCGCCTCGACGAGTGGGAACCGCAGCTCGAGGTTGGCGTGGAACGCCTTGTGGCCGAGGAAGTGCAGGTAGTCGTAGCCGCGCATCTCCGACTGGCCACCGAAGAAGATGAAGTCGGGGAAGTCGCCCCAACTGTTGAACGCGCGTCCGCGAAACGCCAGGACCCCGTTCTCGGCGACCCGCAGGTAGTAGCGGGCATCGAGGTCGACGGTCTGACGCGACAGAAACCCGCCGAACCCGGGCGCGTACTCGTAGCCCGCCATCACCGTGTTGCCCGCGACCGGGCCGTACTCGCGGAAGACGGTCGTCTCCTGGAAGAAGCGGGTGCCGAAGGGCATGAACGAGCCGTCGCGGAAGAGCGTGGTCCCGAACTGCTGTTGCTGGAACGCGTCCGACTGCGCCTGCAGTGCCTCGTTGGCGAACGTCTCCTTGAAGTTGTAGGCGCCCGCGGAGACCTCGACGCGCCGGAAGCGGTCGAGCGGATAGATGCCGATGGCGCTGCCGCCGTTCGACTGCCGCGTGGCGATGGCGTCGTCGCGGCTCAGAAACGCCAGACTGGGAGCGAAGTACGCCCCGAGGCCGTAGAAGTACTGCTCGGACGAGATGCCCTGCAGGGCGTACTGCATCCGGCCCGACAGGTTCACGTAGGACGCGCCGTAGGTCCGGTACGTCTGGATCGAGTAGGCCTGGATGTTGAACATCTGGTCGCCGAGCACGTCGGCGAAGCTGATCATCGTGCCGCCGAGCACGTCGCCGCTGTTGGTCAGGCCGACGCCGAAGTTCGGCCGGCCCTGCATGTACATGTTCTCGAACCGGCCCTTGCGCCGCGAGTTGGCGGGGTTGATGGTGTGGGTCAGCGGCGCCTGGAAATCGATGAGCGGCCCCGGACCGCCGAAGTCGGTGGCGTCGGCGGTATAGAGCGGCTCGTCGTACTCGATGGTGTGCAGGCCGTACTCCGCCTTGAAGTACGTGATGAAACCGATGCGTGGAAGGTCGGAGTCCTCGTCCGGCGCGAGCACGACGGGGTTGACGACCCCGGTCGCGTTGTCGGTGAGCTGGTGCAGCGCGCCGTGCTCGAGGTCGAGCGTCCAGAGATTGAAGATCTCCCCGTCGCGGGCGGTGTCGGGATCGATCGGCTGCGTCGGATCGACGGCGGTCGAGGCGAATACGATGGTGCGTTCGTCGACGAACTGTCCGCCGGCCTCGTCGTGCGTCCCGAACGTCAGTTGCCGCCGTTGCCCGGTCTCCCGATCGAGACGGAACAGCTTGTTGTTGCCGCTGACGCGCGCCAGGTAGACGACGGAGCGGCCGTCCGGCGAATAGAACGGCGCGTAATCGGCCAGCACGCTGTCGGTCAGGTTGGTGATCTCCTCGGTCTCCAGGTCGATCTCGTAGATGTCGCCCACGGCGCGGTTCAGCGCGGAGAAGACCACCGTCCGTCCGTCGGGCGAGAAGTCGGGCGATTCCGGCTCGTCGACGATCTCGAGATCGATCAGCCGCTCGAGCTCGCGCGTCACGACGTTCTGGACGGCGAGCGCCTTGCCCTTGCCGTGGCGCACGATGTACGCAATTCGATCGCCGTCCGGCGACCACGACATCCAGGGCACGGTGTTCCAGCGGGGAGTCTGGCTGATGTAGTCGAATCCGAAGTTCTGATCGAAGCCCTCCGTCAGGTTCAGGATGACGTCTCCGGTCCGGGACGACAGCAGCACGATGTCGGCCTCGCGGTCCTTGCGGTTGACCGCCATCGCGGCGATCACCTCGCCAGAGGGTGAGGCTTCGAGCGAGTAGACGACAGGATAGCGGCTCCGCAACGGGTCGGGAGCGAGGTCGCGCCCGTAGTCGGCCGGGCGCTCCTTGTCGCGAAACGCCTCGAACCGGTCGTCGAGATAGGACTTGAACGCGTCGTCCCAGTCCTCCGATTCGAGGTCGAACGCCTCCTCGTAGGGATCCTCGCCGCCGCCGATCGCGTTGCGCCGGAGCGCGAAGAGGAACTGACGGAGTCCTTCGAGCCCCCAGCGCTCCTCGATGAACTCGAAGACGGCGTGGCCCAGGTTGTAGACGACGCGGCCGCTCGCGAAGCCGCCGTAGCGCTGGAACTCCGTCATGGACGGCACGATGTCGGCGACCGCCACGTCCCGGACCTGCATCAGGTCGAGCGGACGCCAGACGCCGGCCATGAAGTCGGCGAGGCCCTCGTCGACCCACAGCGGCACCGTCTGCCGGATCATCGACCGCGGAATGATGTCGAACTCGAAGATGTGGGTCAGCTCGTGCGTGATCAGGCGGTAGAGCCCGTCGGGCGGCTCGTCGATGGGCAGCGCGATGCGGTTGCGGTACGGCTCGGCGAACGCTCCGACCCCTTCCGGACTGCCGCCGGGAAAGATGTTCTGCTGCTCGAACTCGCTGTGCGTCTTGAAGACCACCAGCGGGACGCTGAACGCCAGATCGTGACGCAGATCGGCGCTGAGCTGCTGGTAGGCGCTCTCGGCGTAGGCGGCCACCCGCTCGAGGTGCTCTTCGAGCTCCGGGTAATAGTAGATGTCGAAGTGGTCCGTCGTGTAGATGTGCCAGTCGAACTTGTCCCACTTGACGCGATTCTTGCCGTAGTACGGCGCGAACTGCTGGGCGCCGGCCGGCGCGGCGATTGCCGCGACCAGGAGCGCGATCAGGGCGATCATCTGCCGTCGGGGTTGGCGTCCGGGTCGGTTTCGTATCATGGAACACCTCGCGGCGGTCAGAGGGCCGGGTGGGCGTGGCTGACGAGCAGCACCTTCAGCCATCTTATCCCCTGGCCCTGCCGCCGGCAATCGCAGCACCATCATGTGCAAGACGCATGCCGCGATTTGCGAGGCCGGGGCGGCCGTGACCGTCACCTGCCGGTGACTCCGGCGGACTCCACGGGGGACACGGCCAGCGGGCCGACGCGCAGGGACGCTTGAGATTCACCGGCCGCAGGGGTTAATCTGGAGTCGGGCGGCGAATGGCGCCGCAATTGCCTGCCCGTGGGGGAGATCGCACGCTCCGCAACCGGTGGGTGGGCGCAGGACGGGCAGGGGCGCCGACGGGCAGGGCGCCGATTCAGCAGGAGTGGACATGACAACCACGCGGTGGATGGTAGCGGTCGGCGCGGCGCTCGCCCTCGGGTTTCTGACGTTGCCGGCGGCGCGCAGCGTCACGTTGCTGTCGTTTGCGCCTCTCGAGCGCGGGACGACCCAGGAAGGACGCTGCGACGCCGACGCCAAGCCCGCGCCGCTCGACTTCACGTTGCGGGATATCGACGGCAACGAGGTGAACTTGGCGGAGCTCAAGGGCAACGTCATCCTCCTGAACTTCTGGGCCACCTGGTGCGGTCCCTGCAAGATCGAGATTCCCTGGTTCGTCGAGTTCCAGCGCCAGTACAGGGACGACGGGCTCGTTGTGCTCGGCCTCTCCGTGGACGACACGCCGGAGCAGATCCGGCCGTTCGCGGCCCAGTTTCAGGTCAACTATCCGATGCTGGTCGGGCTCGGCCGGGAGGATTTCCACCAGGAGGCCTACGGGCCGGTCTGGGGCCTGCCGGTCACCTTCTTCATCGATCGCGACGGCATTCTTTGCCGCACGCACATGGGAATCGCGACCCGGGAGGCGTTCCAGCGGGAAATCGACGCGTTGCTGTAGCGCGGGGTCGACGCCGATGCGCGGGCGATACGGGGACGCGGTCGGGAATTCCGAAGGAGCCTTGCCCGACTGTAGTATCATTGTCCATGCTCAAAGGATTCGAGCACGCTCGGCTTGCGTGCGGGTGCCGCGTCAGCTTTCGTGACGGTGTCGAGGGCAGTCCGGTGACCGTGGTGATCGACCGCAAGGGGCCGGCGTGCCGAGTGCCCGTGCACGTGGGCGGGGTTCCGGTATACGACCACCGGGAAGCGCTCCGCCCGCCGACGAGGATGATCCCGCCCATCGAGGGCGACTACGAAGAGGAAGGTTAGGCGCTCCGCCGCGGATTGCCGACCGGTGAGCCCGATGTCTCAGCTTTCCTCCGAATTCGAGATCGGCTGTCCCTGCTGCGGCGCGATTCTGGTCATCGACGCCGACCTGCGCCGCCTGATCGCCCACCGGCAGCCCCCGCGTAGCGACACGCCGGAGATCGAAGACGCCCAGCGGATTCTGGCCGCCCGGGCGGCGCGCCGGGAGGCGATCTTCGAGAAGTCGGTCGCCGACGAGAAGGGGCGTAGCGATGCCCTGTCGAGACGCTTCGACGAGGCACTGAAGCAGGCGCGCGACGAGCCGGTCACGCGGCCGCCACGCGACCTGGACCTGGACTAGGAGTCGTGCAGACCACGGCCTGCCACGAGCCTCATCAGGCCGGCTGACCGCCCGTGCACATGCCGCGGTACCGGGTCGGGACCTCCGGCTACAACTATCCCGAGTGGAAGGGCTCCTTCTACCCGGAGAAGTGTTCGCAGAAGAAGATGCTCCCGTACTATGCGGAGCGTCTCGACACGGTCGAAATCAACTACACGTTCTACCGCCTGCCGACGGAGCGTCTGCTCGCCGGCTGGTCCGCCGTGACGCCCGCCGGCTTCCGCTTCACGCTCAAGGCGCCGCGCCGCATCACGCACGAGGCGCGGCTCACCGACTGCGCGGAGATCACCCAAGCGTTCTGCGATGCCGCCGAGACCCTCGGAGACAAGCTCGGCGCGCTGTTGTTCCAGTTGCCGCCCTCGTTTCGCAAGAACCTGGACGTCCTGGGTCGGTTCCTCGACACGTTGCGACCGGACGCGCGCGCGGCCTTCGAGTTCAGACACGCGTCGTGGCACGATCCGGCGGTCACCGAGCTCCTGGCCGCCCGCGGGGCGGCCCTCTGCGTCGCCGACAGCGAGCGGATGCGAACGCCGGTTCACGTGACCGCCCGTCACGGCTATTTCAGGCTTCGCGATCAGGGGTACGACGGCGCCGACCTCGCGCGCTGGGCCGAGACCATCACCCGCAGCACGGGCGGCTGTGAAGAGGTGTACGTCTACTTCAAGCACGAGGAGCGCGGTGCCGGACCGGACTTTGCGAAACGTCTCCTGGACCACCTCGCGCCGGGCTGAGGGCGGCGGCGTCAGGAGAGATGGCGGCGCACGAACTCGAGTGCGGTCCGCTCGGCCCAGTACCCGTCGAAGCCCGGGTTCGGCTTGGTGTAGTAGCCGCAGTGTCCCCCGTGGCGCGTGATCGCGGTGGTCACCTTGATGTTCGCGGCCGCAGCCGGGTTCCGGAACTGCTCGGGGGGCACAAAAGGGTCGTCTTCCGCGCTGATGATCAGCGTCGGCGTCGAAATCCGGTCGACGACGCGCAGGCTGCTCGCCCGGTGATAGTAGTCGGCGGCATCGCGGAATCCGTGGTGCGGCGCCGTGTAGGCGTCGTCGAACTCCCGGACGGTGCGGATCCGGTCGAGAGCGTCGAGGTTGAACGTGCCGGCCAGGACGCGCGCCTTCCGCCGCATGCGGCGCTTCAGGTTGCGCACGAAGTTCCACTGATAGATCGCGTTGTGCCGCCGTTCGAGCGCGTCGACGCAGCGGGCGAGGTCCATCGTCGGCGAGATGGCGCAAACGGCGCGCAGGGTGCCCGGCGGCGTCGTGCCGGCCAGCCGCAGTCCCAGGTTGCCGCCCAGCGAGTACCCCACCACGACGACGGCCGGCAAGCGATCGATCTCGGTCAACTCGCGGATCACCGCGGCAGGGTCGGACGAGAGCCCGGAGTGGTACAGGCCTCGCGACAGATGCTCGGTGTCCCCGCAGTTGCGCTGGTTGAGCAACACCGCGTTGAGGCCGGCGGCGAATGCCTTGTCCGCTAGCCCACGCATGTAGTGCGCCCCGCTCGACCCCTCGAGGCCGTGCAGCGCCAGCAGGGTCGGGCGCGCCGACGGCGATGGCTGCCAATGACAGTGCGCCAGCACCCGCGCGTCCGGGGCGACGTCGAAGTACCGCCGCACCGGTGCCGGCAGCCGCGGGAAGTATCGCGGTCGACCCCACGTGTACAGGGTCATCCGATGCCCGCCGTCGAGACCACGCGCCGGGACGAACTCCGGACAGCGGTCGAGATTCATGCCGGCCGGACCCGCCGTGCTCCCGACCGGGCGGGGAGGTCGTCACTCCCCGTCGGTCTGCGAATCGCGCCGCGCCATGAGGGCATCGTCGCGCAGAGCGTACACCGCGAACCGACCGTTCCGATGCACCAGCGGCAGGTCGATGGCGTGCTCCGTGATGAGATAGTCGAGGTCGTGGCGTTTGGCGAGCCATCGTGCGTGGGCCGGCTCGAGTTCCGCGAAGTCCACGAGCTCGGCGATGCGGCTGCTGATGCGTGCGGCCATGGCACTGGAGTAGATGGCGATGCCGATGTCCTTGACCGATTCGAGGTAGACGTCGCGGCCGCTGGCCGCGCGTACGCTCGAACCGTAGCGCCAGGCATGCCCCGGGTCGGTCAGGAAGTTGGTGCCCACGGGCCGTTCGCCGGCCCATTTCATGACGTCCGTCCACTCCGACGCCGGCAGGTCGATTTCCACGAACGCGTGGTCGGCGCGTTCGACGAGCGTCACGTAGCTTCCACGCGCCAGCGACGCCAGGACGATCAGGGCGATGGCGGCGCGACGGACGCGCGGCCGCCGCAGGCCGGCGGGGCTCTCGACGACGAGCCACGCCGCGTAGGCGATGGCGACGAAGTCGAGCAGCCAGAAGATCCGGCTGAACTGTAGCTGGACGACGATGGCCACCCCGATGGACGCCAGCGGGACGGAGACGAGAAAGAGCGCCAGAAGCACGAGGCAGCCGGCGACGAGTCCGGTCTCGCGGTCGCTCGCCATGCCGAGCGACCGGCGGTAGTCGTAGACGGCGGCGATGACCGCCGCCAGTCCCAGGTTGGCGAACCAGGTCAGCATCGGCCACTGCGTCGCCTGCAGATAGTCCTTGGACTCCAGCAGAGCGGTCCAGGACGGACTCATCACGTCCAGTTGCTCGCGGAACCCCCCGAGCAGGAGCACGACGGCCGCCGGCAGCAGCGCCGCGACGGCGAGCAGAATCGGCCGGCGGGACGCGGGGTCCGTGAGCAGACCGGCCACTCCGAGCAGAATCACGAACCACAGCGCGGTCGTCGGATGAAACAGACAGGCGCCGGCGACGGCCCCCGCCGCGCCCGCCCTGCGGCCGCGCAGAAAGAGTCCCATCGCCAGCAGGCCGACGGCGAAAGCGAGCTGTCTCGGATGCAGATACGCCTCGATCGAGTTGACGCTCGTGTCTGGAATACGATGGCGCAGAGTCAGCGCCGTGGCTAGGGCGGCGACGCCCCACCACGTCCGATACAACGAGCGTCCGAGAGCCACGCACGCGGCGTACAGCAGCGTCAGCCCGGCCATATAGGCCGCGAAGAACGCGACCGGCAGACTCTGGCCGCTCAGCCTCACGAGGGGCGCGAACCAGTCGTCGAACGCAAGCAACCGGTTCTGGACCGCAAGCAACGGCGCATCGTGCGGGAACAGGCCCGGCTCGAGTCCCTGCCGGACGATGGGAATGTAGAAGGCCTGGTCGGAAACGCCATAGCGGTACCCGCCCACGTTGAGCAGCGCCAGCAGGCAGAAGGCCAGAGCGCCAAGGGAGAGCGCGACGCGGCGGACAGTCGGTTGCATGGCTCGGTGGTTCGCGAGGGGACATAGGGGCTTATCGACGCGAGAGGTGGTTTCGTGCAGGGGGAGGTCGTGCCCCGCGGGCCGCGCCGGGCTCGGCGGCGTCGCTCCGCGGCGTGCAGCGGGCGGGGGCAGGCGGGCCGTGTGGCATAATGCGCCCCGTGCGGTTGCGGGAAGTCAACGTCGGGTGCCTCGGCGGCGGAACCGGGCTGCCCAGCCTGCTCGGGGGCCTGAAGCAGAATCCGTGGCTGCGGGTGAATGCCGTCGTCACGATGTTCGACAGCGGCGGCAGCTCGGGTCAGCTTCGGGACGAGCTGGGCGTGCTGCCTCCGGGCGACGTGCTGAAGTGCGCGCTCGCGCTCGCCAGGAACGAGGGCGAAGCCCGGCGCCTGCTCCTCTCGCGCCTGCCGGCTCTCGAGAACGGGCGACTTCGGGGCCATACCGGAGGCAACCTGCTCCTGTCGATGATGGAGCAGTACAGCGGC
This sequence comes from Vicinamibacterales bacterium, assembly GCA_965222905.1. GTDB lineage: Bacteria > Acidobacteriota > Vicinamibacteria > Vicinamibacterales > UBA8438 > WTFV01. The sequence goes on from OZ244976.1 coordinate 5,273,760, forward strand.
GATTTTCTCGCCGCCGTGGATGGCTTGCGGACGCTGCTCGACTGCAACGGCCGCGTCCTGCCGGTCAGCGTGGAGCAGTCGACCCTCTACGCGGAGTACGAGGACGGCTCACGCGCGGTCAGCGAGGTCGGCGTGGACCGCGAGCAAACCGATGGGCGGCGGATCAGGCGGATCTGGCTCGATCCGGAGCCGAACGTCCACGGAGCCGCCTCGGAGGCCATTCGCGGCTTCGACGCCGTGGTGATCGGGCCAGGCAGCTTCTACACCAGCCTGATGCCGATTCTCCTGGTCCGGGGCGTGGCGGAAGCGGTTTGCAAGACCGAGGGACCCATCGTGCTCGTGACCAACATCCTGACCGAGGGGCGGGGCATGCACGGCTTCTCGGTGGGCGAAGCAGTGCGCCGCGTCGGAGACGCGATCGGCCGGCCCGTGGACGTCGCCATCGCCAACAACGCCACACCGCCGCCGGACGTGCTCGCCCGGTACGCGAAGGAGCACAAGGGGCTGCTGCCTATCGGCGACATTCCCGCGGAGTGCGAACTGGTCACCGGTCACTTCTCGCAGCGTCAGATCGCTCGTCACTCGCGCCGGCGCCTCGCCTACGCCGTCTGGAGCGTCCTGGCGCAACGGCTCCTGCAATAGCCACCGGTACCGAGCCGGCGCTATCCCGCTTCGTGGCGCGCCAGGATCTTCCTCGCGGCGCGTTCGAGGACCTCGCGCGTCAGGGCGGCGGCGCTGCCGTTGCCGGTGGCCGTGGCGGGACGGCCGGTGACCCAGAGATCCGGCATGTCTGCGGCCAGGATGTCGTCGAAGTCCCCCTCGCTCTTCACGCTGAGGGGCGCGACCTCCGTGATGTCGATCGGCCCCGACCAGAAGTCGGCATGCTTGATGAGCAGCCAGTTGCGGTCGCGCTGGCGCGAGGCCGTGCCGGGGCGGTCCCGGGTGCGCACCAGCGCCCAGGAGCCCTTCAGCTTGTAGCCGTCGAGCGAGAATTTCAGGTCGCCCTTCTTCAGGGCGGCGCCGACGTCGTCGACCTCCGGCGTCCACCCGCCGTGGTCCCACAGCATCACGATGCCGGCACCGTAGCCCTCCGGGATGACTCCCTCGAAGCTGCCGTACTCGTACGGATGGTCTTCGGTCCGGACCGCCATCCGCTTGTCGGCCGGTTGCAGTGAGGGACCCTTGGGGACGGCCCACGAGAGCAGGATGCCGTCGTGCTCCAGCCGCAGGTCGTAGTGGAGATGGCTGGCGAGGTGTTTCTGGACGCAGAAGTAGCCGGCCGGTCCGTTGCCGCCCGCCCGCCGCCGGCGCGCTCGGCGCGGCGCGCCGCCGTCCGGCTCCGGTGTCCGGCTGAAGTCCCGCTTCCGCCGGTACTCGTCGAGCGGCATGGACCACTCATTATGATCCACAATGACCGTCATGCTGACGGCGGTCATCGTCTACATGTCGGTCCTGGTGCTCGTGGGCGCGTGGCGCAGCCGCGGCGTCCGGACGGGTGACGATTTCCTGGTCGCAGGTCGGCAACTACCGGCCCGCGTGCTCGTCTTCACGCTGCTCGCCACCTGGATCGGGTCGGGCAGCCTGTTCGGCGGGGCCGGACTCGGCTACCGCTCCGGGTTCTCCGCGCTCTGGCAGTCGGCCGGGGCGTGGGCCGGCATCGCCCTCGTCTACTTCATCGCGCCGCGCGTGCGCCGCATCGCGCAGTACACGGTGCCCGACATCCTCGAGCTGCGCTACGGACCGGCGGCGCGGGTGCTCGGGACGCTGACCACGGTGCTGGCCTACGCCACTATCGCGGCCTACCAGTTCCGCGGCGGTGGACGCCTGCTGGCCCTCGTGGCCGGCATCGATCCGGACACCGGCGCCCTGATCACGGCGGTCTTCTGCATCCTGTTCACGTCGCTCGCCGGCATGCTGTCGATCGCCTACCTCGACGTCGGCAACGGCCTGGTGATGACCATCGCGGCGATGTTCGGGGTCGCGTTCCTGATCGGCGACGGCGGGGGTCTGTCCGCGTCGATCGCGGCGCTCGAACCGCACCAGGTGTCGCTCTTCGGCGACATGGGCGCACAGGCCGCGTTCGCCCTGTTCCTGCCGACGATGTTCCTGCTGCTCGGCGAAGCGAACATGTATCAGAAGTTCTTCTCCGCGCGTGACGAACGGGCGGCGCGGCTGGCCGTGGTCGGCTGGATCGCCGGCACGATCGTCGTCGAGACACTGATCGACTCGACCGGGATCTTCGGCAGCGTGGCCCTCGGCGGACTCGGAGTGGCGGAATCGGAGGAGATCGTCATCCGCGTCGCCACCGACGTGCTGCCGCCCGTGCTCGGGGTGCTGCTGGTCTGCGGCGCTGCCGCGATCGTCGTCTCCACCGCGAACAGCTTCCTGCTGACCCCGTCGACGAACCTGATCCGCGACGTCTATCAGCGGTTCGTCAATCCCGCGGTCACGGACCGGCAGGTGGTGCTCTACACCCGTCTCATCGTGATTGCGGTCGGCGCTCTGGGCTACGTCGCCGGCAACTTCTTCCCGACCATTCTCGCGATGGCGCTCTGGGCCTACACGATGTACGGCGCCGGCATCACGCCCGCGCTGCTCGGTGCGCTGCTCTGGAAGCGGGCGACGCGGGCCGGGGGCGTCGCGTCCATCCTGGCCGGCATGCTCACGACGCTGGTCTGGGAGATCGTCGGGCTGGCGCGGGCCGTCGACGGGGACCCGGCATACCTCTTCGGTTGGCAGACCGCGTACCCGGCGCTCGCCCTCTCCATCGCGACCCTGGTGGTCGTCAGTCTCGCGACGCCGCCGCCGACCGCCGCGGAGGTCGAGCTGCGTCCCGCCACGCCATGACGGTTGCTCTCATCGCCACCTACGAGCTCGGTCGCCAGCCGTTCGGTCTGGCGTCGCCGGCGGCCTGGCTGCGCCGCGCCGGGATCGACGTCACCTGTCTCGACCTGTCCCGCCAACCGTTCGACGTTGGGGTGGCCGGCGCCGACCTGGTTGCGTTTCACCTGCCGATGCACACCGCGACGCGCCTCGCGGTCCCGGTGATAGAGAGTGTCCGGCGTCTCAATCCCGCCGCCCGTGTGTGCGCCTACGGTCTCTATGCGCCGCTGAACGGGGACTTCCTCCGTTCGGTCGGTGTCGATCACGTGCTCGGCGGCGAGTTCGAGGCCGATCTGGTGCGTCTCGCGTCCCATGTCGCGAGCGGGACGGACTTTGTTCCCGCGACCGGACTCCCACGGCTGGAGTTCATTCCGCCGTGGCGCGAAGGGCTGCCGTCAATCCATCGCTACGCGACGCTGCAGCAGGGAGCGGCCCGGAAGATCGCCGGATACACCGAGGCCAGCCGTGGCTGCAAGCACTCCTGCCGGCACTGTCCGGTCGTCCCGGTGTACGGCGGACGCTTCCGCGTCGTGCAGCCGGACGTGGTGATCGCCGACGTGGCGACGCAGGTGGAGCAGGGAGCCGAGCACGTGACCTTCGGCGATCCCGATTTCTTCAACGGCGTCGGGCACGCCATGCGGGTGGTCGACCGGGTCGCGCAACGGTTTCCCGACCTCACCTACGACGTCACGATAAAGGTGGAACACCTGGTTGCCCATGCGGATCTGCTGTCGCGGTTGCGCGAGACCGGCTGCCTCTTCGTCACCAGCGCCGTCGAGTCGTTCGACGATTCGATCCTGCGCCGCCTGGACAAGGGCCACACGCGCGACGACGTCGCCCGCGCCGTGGCGCTCTGCCGGGCGGCGGGGTTGATCTTGGCGCCGACCTTCGTGGCCTTCACGCCGTGGACCACGCTCGACGGATACCGCAAGATGCTGGCCGAGATCGAGACGCTCGATCTGGTCGAGCAGGTCGCGCCCATACAACTTGCGTTGCGGCTGCTCGTGACGGCCGGATCCCGGCTGTGCGAGTTGGAGGATCTCCGCGGGTGGGTCGGCCCGTTCGATCGCGAGCGCCTGGTCTACCCGTGGCGGCATCCGGATCCGCGCGTGGACCGGATGGCCGACGAAGTGGCGGCTCTGGTCGGCCGGCGGCTGACTGCCTCCCGGCGCGATGTGTTCGATGCCGTTGCAACGTGTGCAAACGATGGACGCGTCCCGGCACCCGTGGACTCCGGAAGGGCGAGGCGGCGGGCGGAGGTTCCGTATCTGAACGAGCCGTGGTACTGCTGAGCCGAGCCCACGACCGGGCAGGTGGCTCTGGTCTGAACCGGCGCGGGTCTTGCTGCCTTCCGCACCCCTTGCGTCGAATGGTCGCCCCGTGGCACTATATGGCCCGCACGAATCCCTGAACCGGTCGCTGTCGGTTGAACCTGTGATCGGTACGCAGATCCCGCTTCCAATGCGCCCACCAACCCGTGCGCCGCGCGTGCTGCTGGTCGCCGCCACCACCGGGTATCAGATCCGGTCGTTCGGTGCGGCGGCGGAGCGCCTCGGCGCCGAGCTGATTCTGGCCACCGACCGGTGTCACCGGCTGGACGACCCCTGGCGAGACGGTGCGGTACCGATCCGGTTTCACGACGAGGACGCGGCCGTGCGCGCGATTGCCGACGAGGACGCCGCGGCGTCGTTGGACGCGGTGTTGGCGGTCGGTGATCGGCCGGCGCTGATCGGCGCCCTCGCGGCGCGCCTGCTCGGACTCCGCGCGCATCCGCCCGCCGCCGTCCGCGTCGCCGGGCACAAGCTGAAGACCCGCATGCGGTTGCGGGCGGCGGGGCTGCGCACGCCGTGGTTCCGGTCGATTCCCGTGGACCGCGACAACGGCGTGCTGCTGGAACGGGTCGCCTATCCCTGCGTCGTCAAGCCGCTCGGCCTGGCCGGCAGCCGGGGCGTCATCCGCGCCGACACCCCGGTGGAGCTCGTTGCCGCGGCCGAACGGCTGCGCCGGCTGCTCGCGGCTCCGGACATCCGGATGCTCCGGGATCCGGCCAACGACTCGATGGCGCTCGAGGAGTACATTCCGGGCCGCGAGGTCGCCGTCGAGGGCGTGGTGACTGACGGAGAGCTCGAGGTCTTCGCCATCTTCGACAAGCCGGACCCGCTCGACGGCCCCTTTTTCGAAGAGACGATTTACGTCACGCCGGACCGCCTGTCGGCAGAGGAACGGCTCGATGTGATCGAGCAGGTGGACGGTGCGGTCGGGGCGCTCGGCCTGACGCACGGTCCCATGCACGCGGAGTGCCGTCTCGGCCCGCGCGGCGCCGTCGTGATCGAGGTGGCCGCAAGGCCCATCGGCGGGTTCTGCTCGAGGGCCCTGCGCTTCAGCGGACCCACCGGCGGCAGCCATTCCCTGGAGGAAGTGCTGTTGCAGCACGCACTCGGCCGGCCGGTGGCCCGCCACTATGCCGTGAGGCGCGAGGCGGCGGCGGTCATGATGATCCCGGTGCCGGGCGCCGGGATCTGCCAGGGAGTGGAGGGGCTCGACGCCGCGCGCTCGGTTCCGCTGGTGGAAGACATCGTCATCACGACGAAGCCCGGCCAGCGGTTGGTGCCGCGGCCGGAGGGGGCGAGCTATCCCGGGTTCATCTTCGCGCGCGGGGAAACCCCCGATGACGTCGTTGCCGCCGTACGCGCCGCGCACGGCAAGCTCGCGTTTCGCCTGGCGTCGGAGATCGCGGTCACCGCCGCGATGGGGTAGAGGCCGAGCGCGGGCTTCTCGGCCGCCGGGGGCAGCCGGTTCCGGTGCAGGTTACTGCTTCGCCTGGGGTGGAACGTACTCGGGCGGCAGAGCCGACCCCTCGCCGAAGAAGAACTCCTCCATCTGCTGCGCCACCAGCTTCTGGGCCTCCTTCTGCCACGGCATCAGGCGGTACTCGTTGAGGATCATCTTCATCCGCTCTTCCCAGAGCTTCCACGCCTCCTGCGAGACGCTGTCGTAGATGCGCCGGCCGAGATCGCCGGGCCACGGCGGCTCATCGAGCCCGGGCATTGCCTTCTGGAACTTCACGCACTTGACGATACGTCCTCCGGGCGGCGTGTCGGCCATCGTCGTTCCTGCCTCCGTCCCCTGCGCGGCGGCGCGGTGCCGTTTCCCGTGCGCTGTTCCTAGTGTAGCTGCTTCGGCGGCGCGGGGGCGGTCCAGATGGCGATGTTGTGGCCCCCGAGCTCGGCGGTCATGACGCGCGTGACCTCGACGCGGGCGTCGTTGAAGCAGGCGCCGTCTCCCAGATCGGTCAGATCGTCGGAGACGAGCGCGTTGGAGGTAGCGCCGTTCATGGTGTTGCGCCGCCAGAGGCCCTTCGGGAGGCTGACCACGCCGGGCTTGACGTCCGGGTTGACCGTGACGGCGCAGTGGATTTCCCCCTCGTCGTTGAAGACGCGCGCCACGTCGCCAGTCGACAGCTCCCGCGCCGCCGCGTCGCGCGGATGCATCTGGAGCCGCGCCTGCCGCGTGCGGAGCTCGCCGAGCGTCGACGAGACGGTCTTGTCGCTGGCGGGGGAGACCAGGGCCAGCGGGTAGCGGTCGGGGGGCGGCTCCGGCCGGAAGCGGTAGAGACCGAGCGGGGCCGAGCGCTCCAGGGCGGCCGGCAGCAGGTCGACCCGCCCGTCCGACGTCCGGGGGAAGACGTCGACGAACTGCACCGGGGCGGCGGGCGCCCTGCCGCGGGTGATGCCGCGGCTCAGGAGTTCCTCGCCCGCATTGTCCGGCAGAGCGCCGGCCACGTGCATCAGCGTGCCGGCGTCACTCTGCAGGAGCTCGCCGATCTCGATGCCGAGCCGCGCCGCCAGGTCCGCGAAGACCTCCACGTTGGGTCGCGACTCCCCGGCGGGCTCGATCACCGGCTGCACGAGCTGCACCGCGCCGTGCCCGTAGCCGAGGGCCAGGTCGTACTGCTCCAGAAACGTCGTCGCAGGCAGAATCACGTCGGCCCAGCGGGCGGTGTCGGTCATCACCTGATCGAAGACCACGGTGAACAGGTCGTCGCGCTCGAGGCCGGCCAGCACGCGGTTCTGAGCCGGCATGGTGACGAGCGGGTTGCAGTTGTAGACGAACAGCATCTTGACCGGCGGGTCGTCGTACTCGGTCAGCGCGCGGCCGAGCCGGTTCATGTTGACGAGGCGCGTCGGCGGCTCGCCGGTCTCGATCCAGTCCTCCTCCGAGAGCGGCATCGCCCGCGAGCTGCTCATCGAGTACCCTCCGCCGCGGACCCCGAACTTGCCGCCGACCGCGGGCAGCGCCAGCACCGCCAGGGCCGCGTTGCCGCCGTTGCGGTTGCGCTCCAGGCCCCACCCGCAGCGGATGACGGCGGGGGAGGTCTCCGCGTACAGCTCCGCGACCCTCTCCAGCATGTCCGGATCCACCTCGGCGACGGCGGCGGCGCGCTCGAACGTCCACTCCGACGCGCGCTGCCGGAGCTCGTCCGCGTGGTGCGTCCGCTCCGCGAGGAACGCCTCGTCCGCGAAGCCGTGCTCGAAGAGGAACCGGTGGATCGCCAGGGCGACGACCACGTCCGTCCCCGGCCGCACCGGCAGATGGATGTCCGCCCGCTTGGCGAGCGGCGTCCGGCGCGGATCGATCACGACCACCGTCGCTCCCTCGCGCGCCGCCTCCCTCACGTGGGGGACAAGGTGGAACCCGGAGGTGGAGGGATTGGCCCCCCAGATGATGATGAGCCGTGCGTGGCGGTAGTCCTCGTAGGCCACGCCGGCCATGCGGCCGTAGAGGGCGTCGGTCACCGTGGTCGTCGGCGCCGCGCAGACGTTGCGCCCGAGGCGCGAGGCCCCGAAGGCGCGGAAGAGCCGGGCGTCGTTGGTGTCCTGCGACAGCAGCCCGTTCGAGCCGCCGTAGGAGAGCGGCAGAACCGCCTCGGCGCCGAACTCCTCGCGGATCGCCCGCATGCGGCCGGCGATGGTCTCGAGGGCCTTGTCCCAGGTGATCCGGCTGAAGCTCGCCTCGCCCTTGGCGCCGGTTCGAGAGCCCGGATGGAGCAGGCGCTCCTCACCATAGATGCGCCGGTCGAAGCGGCGGACCTTGCTGCAGATGAAGCCGTTGGTGCCGGCGTGCCGCGGCGAGTGGTCGATCTTCGTGATCTGCCCCCGCTCGAGCGAGATGGCGAGGCTGCACGAATCGGGGCAGTCGAGCGGGCAGGCCGTTTCGACGGTCGTTCGGCCCCATGTCAGGTCTTCTTCGACGGGCATTCGCCAGTGTACCATGGGGCCTCGGCGTCCCGAGCCCGTGTCATGTACGTCTTCCTCGACCAGATCACCCGGCCGCACGAGGGCACCGGCGCGCCGGTCCTCGACCGGGTTTCGCTCTATGCGCGGTCGGGCGAGATCCTGTCCGTGGTCGGCCCGGCGGGCGCCGGCAAGTCCACCCTGCTGCAGTTCGTGGGCGAACGGTCGGACGGGGACGGCGGCGTGTTCATGGGGACGGACGAAGCGCGCGAGCCGGGTGGGACGAAGCCGGGGCTCGTCCGCGGTTGGCTGTCCGGTAGCCCGGGGGACGTCTTTCCGCCGGGTTGGCGTACCCAGGAATGGCACGGCGTCCCCATCCGGCGCTATGCGTTCCCGAACAGGGCGCTCGACGGCTCCGACCGGGAGCCGGACCTGCTGCTCGTCGACGATCTGTGCGGCAACCCGGCGTTTGCGGGCGCCGATGCGCGTCGGGCGTTCGTGCGCGACCTTCGCGGCCTGCGTGCGCGACCCGAACATCGTACGGTGATCTACGCCACCCGGGACGGCGACGACGCGCTCGCGGTGTCGGACCGGATCGCGGTCCTGGACCGCGGCCGGATCGTGCAGTCCGGCACCCCGGCCGACGTGCTGGACCGTCCTGCCAACGAGCGTGTGGCGCAGCTCTTCGGCCAGCCTCCCATCAACCTCGTGCCGGCCATTCTGGAGAAGGACGGGCAGGCGATCCTGGTCGGCAACCAGACCGTGTCGCTCGCCGGTCGCATCGCCGAGGAGTTCTGCCGCGACATCACGGTCGGCATCCGCCCGCCGCATGCGCGGCTCCACCGGGAGGGCGCCGGCTGGCGTGGCCGTGTCCTCTGCAGCGAGTCGCACGGGGAGCAGTCGCTGGTGACCGTCGCCACCGAGGGCGTGCGCGTGCGGGCGCTGGCGGACGAGCCGTTCGACGCGGACGAGCGGGTGGTCGTCCGGATCCTGCCGAAGCACTTCGTCGTCTTCGACGATCGCGGCGTTCGCCTCGATCAGCTCTAGCGGTGGCCTGAGGACAAGGAAAGTGTCCAAATGTTGAATGACAGGCTGTCCTCTGTCCGGGACGCAGCGTGGCCATATTGGATTGTCTTATCGATCATTCTCATCGTGCCAGTAGGCGTAATCGTCGTTGCAGTGCTCGTGTATCTAGACGTTGTCAAGTCCGGCTTCGCCGGAAAGACTGTATGGGACTGGTTGGACGCGCTCGTGGTGCCAATAGTAGGCGTTTGGCTGGCTGGCTTGTTCGCGCTTGCCAAGGCAAGAGCCGATCAACGATTCGAGGATGCCAGAGAACTGGCTGAAGAGCGGACTCAGGTTGAGACGTTGAGCACATACCTCGACTGCATGCAGGAATTGATGACAGCGGACCACCTGCAGTCTTTGAAGCAGAGCGGCCCCGGCCGGGCCGTGGCGCGGGCAAGAACATTCGCAGCCCTGAGAATCCTGAACGGCACCAGGAAAGGAATCCTGTTGAGATTCCTCCATGAAGCCGGTTTGACACAGGGAGAGAAGTCCCTGGAGCTCGCCTTGGCCGATCTTACCAACGTGGACTTGGTGGGAGCTGACCTCGAGGGCATTGACCTTGAGGGGGCAAATCTCAGTTCCGGCGACCTGAACGGCGCGAATCTGAAACGGTCTCGCTTGAAAGGGTGCTTGTTGAATGACGCCGATCTTGGTAATGCAAATCTGAAAGGCTCCACAGTCGACAATGCGCAACTGGGGAGGTGTCGTGGCTTGATGGGCGCGCAGTTGCCGGACGGGACAACGGTCGATGATGCCGTCTGGGCCGAATTGCTGGAGTTGCCCTGAATTCCACAAGCCAATCGATTGGTTTCCAGTGCGGGCTGAAACGCTACCCTTGCATCACCGGGTTGACCATGCATTCCACCCGTGCTACCGTGCAAAGATGGCATCAATTGGCTGCAAGGAGGTTGTGGGATGCCCCAGAGAGATACGTTCAAATACCATCTGAAGGATGGCGCCCGGGTGGTTCACCGAGGAATCACCAACGATCTGGCTCGGAGGGAAGCTGAGCATCAAGAGAGGTTTCCCGGGACACAAATCCAGCAGGTCGGTAGAAGGACGACCAGGGACGCGGCGCTGGAGTGGGAGCGTGAGGGCGGCCGAAGGCCCTACAAGAAGTGAACGGTCGTTACTGGTCCCGGCGGCATGACGCCTGAGAACCCGCTTCGAACGGCTATAGGTGACAGACGTGGAGGCGTCGGGCGGCCGGAGCGCTTCGGAGTTGCAGGTGCCAGTCCGTCGCGCCGGCGGTCGGTCGTGGGCCGCGGCCGGGATCATCACCCTGGCCTCCATCGGCGCCGCCGCGCCGACGCCGGCCGGGTGGGTGGAGCAGGTCTACTCCCGGCAGTGGTACCTGGTTGCGCAGCGCATCGTGACCCCGGCCTCCGGTCTCGTCCCGTTCTCGCTGCTCGACCTGCTCGCGGTGATCGTCATCCTGTGGCTCGGCGCATGGTGGTGGCGCGAGCTGCGCCGGTCGGGGCCCGGTCTGCGACGGCGCGCGGTCGCCGCCGCGCGTCTGATCCTGCATACAACCGCCGTGGCGGCCGTGCTCTATCTCGTCTTCCTCGTGATGTGGGGCCTCAACTACCGGCGTGTGCCGCTGACCGCCAAGCTCGACTACGACGCGGCGCGCATCTCTGCGGCGTCGCTCGCGGCGCTGGCGGCCGAGTCCGTGGACCGTCTCAACGCGCTCCACGCGCCAGCGCACGGATCGGGCCCCTGGCCGGCGTTCGAGGAGCTGCCCGAGCGTCTCGGGCCGGCGTTCGACCGCGTGCAGCGGCGCCTCGGAGCGCGCCGCCCGGCCGTAGCAGGCCGTCCCAAGGCGACCCTGCTGACGGCGTACTTTCGCCTCGCCGGCATCGACGGCATGGTCAGTCCCTTCTCCCTCGAGGTGCTGGTCAACGGGACCGTGCTGCCGATCGAGCGCCCGTTCCTCGTCGCCCACGAGTGGTCGCACCTGGCCGGCTACGCGAACGAGTCCGAGGCCAGCTTCGTCGGCGCGCTCATCTGCCTCGCCGGAGACGACCAGAGCCGCTACAGCGCCTGGCTCCATCTCTCCTCGCGACTCGTGCGCCACCTGCCGCCGGATGCGCGCGACCGGGTCTGGGCCGGGCTCCGCGACGGGCCGCGCGCCGATCTCCGCGCGATCGCGGCACGCCTGCGAGAGGCGGTGCCGGTGGTGCGCCGCAACGCGAACCGCGTCTACGACCGGTACCTGCGCGCCAACCGTGTCGAGGCGGGGATCGCCAGCTACGGTCTGGTGGTGGATCTGTTGCTCGGGACCGACGGGACGCCCACGTGGCGCGAGCTGGCCGGTGCGATGGACGCCCAGGGTGCGGCGCATCCGCCGGCGCCGCGCCGATGATATGATCGCCCCGCGATTCGGGGAGGACGATGTTCAAGCTGGTGACAACGGTCAGAGGCGGTGCGGTCAACCTGCCGGCGGCGTGGGCGAAGTACGCGTCGGTGGACGACGCCAGGACCGCGGCGAAGCAGCTCATGCACGAGCATCAGCGGGTCGTGCGCATCATGATCGTCGAGGATCCGTCCTCCCGCTTCGTCGAGTGGTTCGACCGCTCGTAGCTCACGGCCGCTCGGGCCGGATGGTGAATCCCGCGCCGATCCGCAGCAGCGGAATCGCGCCGCCGCGGCTCCCGCCCCCCTTGAACTCGATGAAGAACCCGCCCTCGTGGACCAAGCCGAAGGCGTAGGTCCAGGCGCCGCTCACGTCCTGGACCTCCTCGTCCCGGAACGGCGCGGAAAACCGGGCGATGTACACGCTCGGCCCGAAGCCCTGCGACAGCCGCCATCCGGAGTTCCCGAGTTCGAAGCGGTACTGGATCTCGGCGCCGATCGCCGCCACCCGCAGGCCGTTGCCGAATCCGCCGTCGATCGCGGGACGCAGGACGATCTGGTCGGATCCCAGTGGAAGCTCCATGTGGGTCCCGACGTAGACCTGCTCGGGATTGACCGTCATCCCGCCCTGGAACCCGATGCCCTGGGCATGGGCCACGGACGTGACGAGGAGGGTTGTGCACGTGCTGGCGAGAAGGGGCATCCACATGCCCGCGCAGGCTGATCGCATCTGCAAAGACTACAATCCCGGTCAACGGCGCTCGCCGGCGCGCCGGTGCACCGCAATAAAATGAAACGACACGCCAGCCTCGTGCCGCTCTCCCGCGACCACCACCACGGCCTGGTGATGGCCCAGCGCCTCATTCTGGGACGGTCGACCAACCCGCGGGCCGATTGGCCGGCCGACCGGGCGCAGCAGGCGATCCGCCTGGTCGAGTTCTTCGAGACCGACCTCCGGCCGCATTTCGACGTCGAGGAGGCGCACGTCTTCCCGGCGGCGGCACGGGACCTCGGCGACGGCGCCGGACGGACGCGCGCCTTGATCGCCGAGCACGAGACCATGCGGGCGATGATCCGCGAGCTCGTGGCCGATCCGACCTTCCGGCTCGAAGAGCGGCTGACGGCGTTCGGCGAGCTGCTCGAGGCGCACATCCACACCGAGGAGCGCGTTCTCTTCGAGCAGATGCAGGACGGCTGTGACCCGAAGGTGCTGGAAGACCTCGGCGCCCGGATTGCGGACGCCGCCGCCGACGCGTCGGCCTGTCGCCTCTGAGGAGCCGGCCCGCGTGGTAGGCTGACGGAACTTCTGCTCCGAGCGGGATCACATGCCAACGACGGGCTTTCTCGGGACGCGTGCGGACGTCTTCATCGATATTGCGTTCGTGTTCTTCGTCGCGGCTCCGTTCGTGATGACCTACGCGCTGCGGCTCGCCGCGCGCCGCCGGCGCCGGGAGCACCGCAACCTGCAGGCGGGCCTGTTGCTCGCCGCAATCGTCGCCACCTTGCTCCTCGAGGGAAGCATCCGCTTCGGCACGGGTGCGGCGGCCTTCGCCCAGAGCGCCTACTACGGCACGCCGACGATGTACTGGACCTTCGCCGTGCATCTCGCGTTCGCGGTGCCGACGTTTATCGGCTGGTGCGTTCTGGCGGTTCTTTCCTGGCGCCGCTTCTCCCGCGTGCTGCCCGGCCGCTTCAGCTCGCCGCACCGGCGCTGGGGGCAGGCCACGTACGTCGGGCTGTGGCTCACCTGCATCACCGGCGTCGGCCTGTACGTCATGAGCTACGCGCTCTGACGCAGCGACGCTCGCCGACTGGTCCGGCGCCGCGCTGCCGCACTGGAGGGGAGCGGAAGAAAGCGGTGGCGCGCCCGGCTGGACTCGAACCAGCGACCCTCGGTTTAGAAGACCGATGCTCTATCCACCTGAGCTACGGGCGCGTTTGCCGATCGGCGGACGGCGGCAGGCGAACTTCCGACGGACGGGCTCGGGCGCCAACGCGGGAGGAACCCGGGCCTGGATCGGGCGGGTCGGTTCACGCGCTCTAGAGCAGTGGCCTTCGTTCGCAGCCGTCGCAGGGGTACGTCCTGTCGCGCTCGCCGCCCGAGCGGACGATGAACGACAGATCGTTGCCGGACGCGCTGCAGATTATCTCGAACTCGTACGCCTCGCCCGCCGCGATTCCATCCGGGAACGTGTGCTCGCAGGTACGCCGTGAGGGGGTCTCGCCCCGCCAGATCAGCGCCTCGACGCGCGGGTACGGGTCGCTGACGGCCGGCGTGCCCGGCTCCGCGAGCTGGACCGATCCGGTGATCCTGCGACCCATCGGGTTGCCCGTCTCCGGGTTCGTGGCGATCTCCACGTGGATGTCGCCCACGGTCGCGGTCGGGTTCGGGGGCGGCTCTGAACAGCCGACCACCATTGCCACGGCCGCCACTGCGAGCAGGCGCAGGCCGAGTCCTGCCCCGTGCGATTCTGCTCGGTCTCGCATTGCTTCTCTACCTCCTTCGGGGCGCCGCGGCGCTCCGTGCCTTGACTGATGATGATAGCTCACGAGATCGTGAGCGTCGCCCCTGTCCACCGACCCGGTCGTCTAGCGGTGCCGCGGGTGAGCGGAGTCCCAGTCCCGCGCCCGGCGTTGCGCCTCGGCGAGCTGCCCGGGCGTCATCTCGGCGGCGACCGCGTCGCGGCGCTCGACGACCCGATTGCCCGCCTCGCCACCTGACCGGGCGGCGGCGAGGCTGAGCCACATGTACGCCGTCAGGTTGTCCGGAGGCAGACTGCGACCCTCGGCGTAAAGGATCCCCAGCCCGACCTGTGCGAGAACGAGACCCTGCTCGGCGGCCCGCTCGTACCACTTGGCGGCTTCGACGCCGTCCCGGGACACACCGCGCCCGTCGTGGTACAGGGCTGCCATGTCGTACTGCGCCAGGGGATCGCCGGCCTCGGCCTGGGTGCGCATGTTGGCGAGCGCCTGGCTGTTGTGCGCCAGGACCTGCGCGTCGAGGGGCGAGCGGCTGGCGCAGACGACCACGCCTGCAGCGAGGACGGCCACGAGTACAATGCATGCGCGACGTGTCATCGTTCTTCGGTTCGGCGGCACGGACCCGTGCCGGGCACCGTCCACCAGACTAGCACGTCGGCGCCGCGGTGATTGCGCTTGGCCCGCCGCACTGCCGGAGGGCCGGTAATCTATTTGCAATAATTATGAAAGCACAACAACCATAAACTTGACTGCCGAGGCAGGAGACACGGTAGAATAGCAGAGCCGCCGCACGCGGTTCGACCCATGCACACGACCCGGGAGCTTCTCGACATCGCCACGGTCATCGTTATCGTGGCCGGCGCGATTGCGCCGGCCACTAACGGATGATGTTCCCGACACCAGCAACCGAGAAACCACGAGGGGCCATCATCCGACACCGGGTGATGGCCTTTTTGCTATGACCAGACGAAACAGCGCCGCGATTACCGAGGGACCGAGCCGGGCGCCGGCCCGCGCCATGCTGAAGGCGGTCGGCTTCACCGACGCCGACCTGCGGCGGCCGATCATCGGGGTTGCCAACACCTGGATCGAGATCGGGCCCTGCAACTACCACCTGCGCGACCTTGCCGAAGAGGTGAAGGCGGGCATCCGGGAGGCCGGCGGGACGCCGATGGAGTTCAACACGGTGTCGATCTCCGACGGCATCACGATGGGGAGCGAGGGGATGAAGGCCTCGCTCGTCAGCCGCGAGGTGGTCGCCGATTCCATCGAGCTGGTGGCGCGCGGCAACCTGTTCGACGGCATCGTGATCCTGGTCGGCTGCGACAAGACCATTCCGGGCGGGGTGATGGCGCTGGTGCGGCTCGACATCCCCGGTCTGGTGCTCTACGGCGGCTCGATTGCGCCCGGACGCTGGGAGGGGCGCGACGTCACGATCCAGGACGTGTTCGAGGCGGTCGGGACCCACGCGGCCGGCAAGATGACCGACGAGCAGCTCTGCGCGCTCGAGGACGTCGCCTGTCCGGGGCCGGGGGCGTGCGGCGGGCAGTTCACCGCCAACACGATGTCCACGGTCTGCGAGCTGCTCGGCGTCTCGCCGATGAGCGCCAACGGCGTGCCGGCGATGGAGACGGCGAAGGGCGATGTCTCCCGCCGCGCCGGCGCGCTCGTCATGGACCTGGTGAAGAGGGATCTGCGGCCGCGCCGGATCGTCACGCGGGACGCGCTCGACAACGCCATCGCCGCGGTCGCGTCGACCGGCGGCTCGACCAACGCGGTCCTGCACCTGCTGGCGATCGCCCACGAGGCGGGCGTCGACCTGAAGATCGAGGACTTCGATCGCATCAGCGAGCGCACCCCGCTGCTGGCCGATCTCAAGCCGGGCGGCCGCTTCGTCGCCACCGACCTGTACCGGGCGGGCGGGATCGGCCTCGTGGTCAAGCGGCTGCAGGAGGCGGGGTTGCTCAACCGCGACTGCATCACCGTTACGGGGCACACCATCGGTCAGGTCGCCGACGCGGCGGCGGAAACCCCCGGCCAGGAGGTGGTGCGGCCGGTATCCGATCCGATAACCCCGACAGGGGGCCTCGTAATCCTCAAAGGGAACTTGGCGCCGGATGGCTGCGTGGTCAAGGTGGCGGGTCACGAGCCGGCCACGCACCGCGGGCCGGCACGGGTGTTCGAAAGCGAGGAGGGGGCGTTCGAGGCGGTCGGGCACGGGCGGATCAGACCGGGCGACGTGGTCGTGATCCGCTACGAGGGTCCGAGCGGCGGGCCGGGCATGCGGGAGATGCTCGGGGTGACCGCCGCCATCGTCGGGGCGGGGCTCGGCGAGTCGGTGGCGCTGCTGACCGACGGCCGGTTCTCGGGCGCCACCCGCGGAATGATGGCCGGCCACGTGGCGCCGGAGGCGGCCCGGGGCGGGCCGATCGCGGTCGTGCGGGACGGCGACACGATCCTGTTCGACGAGCGGAACCGGAGGATCGATCTCGAGGTGAGCGACGAGGAGCTGCAGGTGCGGCTGGCCGCGTGGCGGGCGCCGGAGCCGCGGGTCACGAGGGGTGTGATGGCCAAGTACGCGCGGCTGGTCTCGTCGGCGGCGACCGGCGCGGTCACGAACTGAGAGAGCAGGAACACGTCATGGCTTCGATGAGAACGGGCGCGCAGATCATCTGGGAATCACTGGTGCGCGAGGGCGTCGGCACGGTATTCGGCTATCCCGGCGGGGCGATCCTGCCCGCCTACGACGCGCTGCTCGAATACCCGATCCGCCACGTGCTGGTGCGCCACGAGCAGGGCGCCACCCACATGGCAGACGGCTACGCGCGGGCGAGCGGAGAGGTCGGCGTGGCGGTCGCCACCTCGGGGCCTGGCGCCACGAACATGGTGACTGGCATCGCGACGGCAATGCTCGATTCGTCGCCGCTGCTCTGCATCACGGGGCAGGTCGGCAGCAAGCTCATCGGCTCGGACGCGTTCCAGGAGACGGACGTGACCGGCGTCACGCTCCCGATCACCAAGCACAACTACTTGGTGTCGCACGTCGACGAGATTGCGCCGGCGATTCACGAGGCGATGTACATCGCGCGCTCCGGGCGGCCGGGGCCGGTGCTGGTCGACATCACCAAGGATGCGCAGCAGGGGTCGACCGAGCGCGACTGGCATCCCCGCGAAGTAAAGCTGCCCGGCTACCGGCCCGACCTGCGCGCCCCGGACGCGGAGTACCGCCGCGCCGCCGACCTGCTGAACGGCGCCAAGCGGCCGATCATCTTCGCCGGCCACGGTGTCCTGCTGTCGGGTGCGATGACCCAGGTTCGCGAGTTGGCCGAGCGCGCAGACATCCCGATCGCCATGACCCTGCTCGGCATCGGCGGAGTGCCGGCCGAGCATCCGCTCAACATGGGCATGATGGGGATGCACGGCGAGGCATGGGTCAACGCGGCCATCCAGGAGGCGGATCTGCTGCTGGCCCTCGGGATGCGCTTCGACGACCGGGTCACCGGCAACGTGCGGACCTACGCCCCGAACGCGCGCAAGATCCACATCGACATCGATCCGGCCGAGTTCAACAAGAACGTCAAGGTGGACGTGGCGCTCGCCGGCGACCTGTCGGCGGTTCTCGACGACCTCGCGCCGCTCGTCGAGGCGGGCGACCGCGCCGCGTGGCTGGCCACGATTCACGAGATGAAGGGCGACGTCGCGGTGCGCGACATCCAGAACCTGCCCGACAGCGGCCATCTCTACGCGGCGCACGTCATCAACGACATCTGGCGGATGACCGGCGGCCGGGCCATCGTGGTGACCGACGTCGGCCAGCACCAGATGTGGGAGGCGCAGTACTACCACCACCGCGACCCGCGCACGCTCATCACGTCGGGCGGCCTCGGCACGATGGGGTTCGCCCTGCCGGCGGCGATCGGCGCCAAGCTGGCGCGGCCCGACGCCGAGGTGTGGGTGGTGGCCGGCGACGGCGGGTTCCAGATGACGATGGCCGAGCTGGCGACGATCGCGCAGGAGAAGATCAAGATCAACGTCGCGATCATCAACAACGGCTATCTCGGGATGGTCCGGCAGTGGCAGGAGTTCTTCTACGAGCGGCGCTACGCGGCGACGCCCCTGCTGAGTCCCGACTTCGCGAAGCTCGCCGAGTGCTTCGGGCTCGGGGGAGCGACGGTGAAGACCCGCCAGGAGGTGGAGGCGACGGTGGAGCGGGCCAGGGCCGACGAGCGGACCGTGGTCATCGATTTCCAGGTGGAGCAGGAGGACACGGTCTACCCGATGGTGCCGGCCGGCGCCGACCTGCAGAACATGATCCGGCGCCCGAGTCCGGCGCCGATCGTCGAGACCGCCGATGACGAGTAAGCTCCACACCTTCGTGGTCTACGTCGAGGACAAGCCGGGTGTCCTGAACCGGGTCGCGTCGCTGTTCCGCCGGCGTGCCTTCAACATCGAGTCGCTGACCGTCGGCCACGCCGAGACCCCGAGCGCCTCGCGCATGACCATCGTCGTCCGCACCGACGCCATCGGCGCGCGGCGCCTGGAGGCGAACCTCTACAAGCTGGTCAACGTGCTGCGCGTGCAGGACATCACGTCGGGCCCGGCCATCTTCCGCGAGCTGGCGATGATCAAGGTCTCGGCGACCGCCGACACGCGCACCCACATCATGCAGCTCGTCGACGTGTTTCGCGCGCGGGTGGTCGACGTCGCGCCCGACTCGGTGGTCATCGAGACGACCGGCACCGAGGACAAGATCGACGGCCTGCTGGAGGTGCTCCGCCCCTACGGCATCCTGGAGCTCGTCCGGACCGGGCGCGTCGGCATGATGCGCGGCGCCCGCAGCGTGATGATCGATCCGGAGGAGCGCCAGGAACCGTACTCGCCCGTGGCGCCCCGCGACGATGCGGAAGCCGACGACCCCAACGTGTCGTACTCGGTGTAGACTGTCGCGTTTCGCGTTCGATTCGCTCCAACGGGGCTGCTTCCGGCACCGAAGCCGGGGCCGGGCCGTCGGCCGCATGCAGGCGTCCCCTTTCACACGACATCGCGAGGATTGACCAGATGGCAACGATCTACTACGACGACTCCGCGGACCTCGGGCTCATTCAGGGCAGGAAGGTCGCGGTATTCGGCTACGGCTCGCAGGGGCATGCCCATGCGCTGAACCTGAAGGACAGCGGCGTCGAGGTGCGCGTGGCGCTGCACGCCGGCAGCCGGTCGAAGGCGAAGGCTGAGGCGGAGGGCCTGACCGTCGTCGCCGGCAGCGACGCCGCCGCGTGGGCCGACGTCGTCATGATCCTCACCCCCGACACCACGCAGGCCGGGATCTACGCGGAGCAGATCGCGCCGCACCTGAGCGCCGGCAAGATGCTGATGTTCGCCCACGGATTCAACATCCGCTTCAAGACCATCCAGCCCCCGGCCGACGTCGACGTCACCCTGATCGCGCCCAAGGCTCCCGGCCACCGGGTGCGCGAGGTCTTCCTGGAAGGCGGCGGCACGCCCGCCCTCATCGCGGTCGAGCAGGACGCCACCGGTCACGCCAAGGCGCACGCCCTCTCCTACGCCAAGGCACTCGGCCTGACCCGCGCCGGGGTCATCGAGACCACGTTCGCCGAGGAGACCGAGACCGACCTGTTCGGCGAGCAGACCGTGCTCTGCGGGGGCGTGAGCGCGCTGGTCAAGGCTGGGTTCGAGACTCTCGTCAAGGCCGGTTACCAGCCGGAGGTCGCCTACTTCGAGTGCATGCACGAGCTGAAGCTCATCGTCGACCTGTTCTACCGCGGCGGCCTCAACTACATGCGCTACTCGGTCAGCGACACGGCCGAGCACGGCGACTACACCGGCGGCCCGCGCGTCGTCACCGACGAGACCCGTGCCGCGATGCAGCAGATCCTGCAGGAGATCCAGGACGGCACCTACGCCCGCAAGTGGATCGACGAGGACAAGGCCGGGCGGTCGTGGTTCATGGCCCAGCGGAAGCAGGAGCAGGCGCACCAGATCGAGAAGGTGGGGGAGGAGCTGCGCGCGATGATGCCGTTCCTCGACGCGGTGACGCTGAAGGAGGACGTGTAGAGGGCGGCACGAGCGGCCGAGCCGGAAGAGGCCGGGTTCCTCGTATCGAAAGAGTGTCGTATTCTTGCAGGATGCGACGATCATGAGAGCGGGCAGGAAGCCACTGGAGCGCCGTATTGCCGCGCGGATCGCACGGAAGAAAGGAAATGTCTTCCTGCGCGACGATTTCCAGGATCTCGGTGGGTACGATCAGATCGGCCGGGGCCTGCGGAGACTGACCGCCAAGGGACAGCTCGTCCGGATCGGCTACGGGGTCTATGCACGTGCGGTCCTGTCGCCACTTTCCGGCAAGACGGTCCCTGCGAGGCCGCTTCCAGCGCTTGCCGTCGAGGTCCTGTCGCGTCTCAACGTCGAGACTGCGCCATCGAGTTCGCTCGCGCCTACAACGCGGGAACCACGACGCAGGTGCCGACCGGTCGCGTGATTGCGGTCAAGGGGCGCTTCTCGCGCAAGATCGGCTACGACGGCAAGTACGCCGTCTTCGAGCGTGCGGGCGCGGTGGTGCCGAAGGAGCACCTGCAGCATGGCGACGTACAAGGGCAACAAGGGGAACCTCCTTCAGCACTGGGTGCTGTGTGAGTTGGTAGGCGCTGCCCGCCGGCACTCTTCATGTCTCCAGTACATCGACGCCCATGCGATGGCGCCGATCGCGAAGGGACAGACAGGCGAGGATTGCGTGTTCGATTCGGTCCGTGCTCGCCTGCCGGGACACGATTCACCTTACGAGCGTGCGTGGAATGAGCTTGTTCCGCATGGCGAGACGGGGTACCCGAACTCCGCCAGCCTCGTGAAGAGGCTCTGGAACGACCACTTGTTCATGCTCCTATGCGAAGTTGACGATGCAACCGTTGGAGAGTTGAGAGCGTGGGCCGGTTCCGCCGCAAGAGTCGAGATTGCTCATCGAGACTGGCGCCGCAGATTCGAAGACGGGCTTTCGGAACCGGGGGCCGGCGCGTTGACACTGCTGTCATTCGACCCGGATATGCTGTCCCGCCATTCACCTCCGCTACTGAAGCGCAAGCCGAGGCGCATGTATCCGGAAGACTTGGACTTGATGGGCCACGCCGTTCGGGACCGTCGAACGGATCTGTTGATCCAACTATCGACGTATTCCGCAAACGGCGACAACAGCCAGCCTGAGGTTGAGGAATGCGCTCGTGGCAAGCTCGAAGCGTTCGACCTGGAGCAGATCGCCAAGGTAGCGGCAGACGGCCAGATGATGTCGCTCGTCTTCGCGAGGGGACTACGGTGGGCCGATGAGTTGACCTCGTTGAATGAACGATTCCAACGTTGGCTGAACATCGCGCGGCTTCGCTCGACTACTTCAGCTTGAGCAGCGGATAGTCGGGATATCGTGGAGTGAGCGTGCGATTCGTGCAGTCGGCGATCAGATCGAGAGCCTCGAGGACGATCCGGCCGAGCAGCGGCTCGCTGAGCGGCGGACCGACGACACAATCCGTGCTCATGGAACGGTTGCCGATCCGGACCGTCACCGGACCCGCCAGCGGCCGTTCCTCCCTGTGTTCGTCGGCGTACGTGACGAACGCGGTACCCCGCTGCTCCAGGCCCAGGCGTTCCACGACGTTCTGCGGCAGAACCAGCGTGACGGCCCCCGTATCGACGATGGCGTCGATGGTCGAACGGCGGATGTTGGATTCCTGGCCGTATCCCCGCCGAAAATGATCCCGGTCGCCGGGGTTTTCCAGTGTGACGTCGGCGTGTATCTCTCCGATGGCCGTGCTCCCGATCTTGCGTCGAACAACACGATACCACCGGCATGATCCACAACGGCAAAGTCGTCGATCCGACGGCGACCGCTTGCCGGGATCCAGGAGGCAGTTTCCAGGAAATATCGATGCTTACCATCGAGATTTCATGGTAACATCGACAGCATGATCGAGCGGGTCGGCCATGTGCGTACCATCCGCCAACGGCTCCGTGCGTTCCCCGTGGTCGCCATCCTGGGGCCGCGACAGATCGGCAAGACGACTCTGGCGCGGCAGGTGACCGAAGCGCACCAGGGTCCTGCGCATCACCTGGATCTGGAGCATCCCGCGGATCTCAACCGACTGCTCGACGACCCGCTCCTCGTCCTGGAAGGGCTGCGTGGCGTGGTCGTGATCGACGAGGTGCAACGCCGCCCCGATCTGTTCCCGGTCCTGCGCGTGCTGGCGGATCGCCGGCCGCGGCCGGCGCGGTTCCTCGTACTCGGCAGCGCTTCGCCGGACCTGATCCGACAGTCCTCGGAATCGCTTGCCGGACGCATCCACTACCACAGTCTGGGCGGGCTGAGTCTGGACGAGATCGGCACCGGCAGTCTCGACCGGCGCTGGCTGCGGGGCGGCTTTCCCGAAGCATGGCTGGCGCGCTCGCACGCGGCCGCGTTTCTGTGGCTCGAGAACTTCGTACGGACGTTCCTGGAACGCGACCTGCCGGCGCTCGGCGTGCGCGTGCCGGGGCCGACGCTGCGCCGCTTCTGGACCATGCTGGCCCACTGGCACGGGCAGATCTGGAACTCGTCGGAGTTCGCGCGGTCGTTCGGCGTCTCGGACGGCGCGGTGCGCCGCTATCTCGATCTTCTGACGGGCGCGCTGGTGGTGCGTCAACTGCAGCCATGGCACGCGAACATCGCCAAGCGGCAGGTCCGGGCTCCGAAGATCTACCTTCGCGATACGGGGGTGCTGCATGCACTGCTCGGCCTCACCGACATGCGGTCGCTGAATGCGCACCCGAAGTCGGGCGCTTCCTGGGAGGGATTCGTGCTGGAGACCGTGATCGACCGGCTGGGCCTGCAGGACGACCAGGTCCATTTCTGGGCGGCGCACAGCGGGGCGGAGCTGGATCTGTTCATTGCGCGCGGGCGCCGGCGGATCGGTATCGAGATCAAGCGTACGACCACGCCGAAGGTCACCCGATCGATGCGTTCGGCGCTCGACGCTCTCGACCTCTCGGAGGCCATTGTCGTCCACGCCGGTCGCGACTCCTACCGGCTGGCCGCCAGGGTCCGGGCGGTGGCGGCGAGTCGGTTGGATGCGGATCTGAGGATCTGACTGGCGCTCAGGTGGGGTCCACCCGCAACCCGCGGCGGAGCGCGGAGAAATCGAACGGGACGCCCGGGGAGTGGTTCTCCATGTGCTCCATCTGCTTCAGCAGCAGTTCGAGTTCGGCCCGTCCGGCTGCGGTGTGCGCCGCATCGCGGGGTGTCCGCCCGTGCAGGGCGGGTAGCGGCTGGTCGAGCCAGCGAGCGTAGTGGCGTTTCTTGAATTCCGCCACTGCGTCGGCCTCGCGCGAGCCGGGAACGGGGGGCGCCGGCGGTTCCTTGCGCTCCTTCAGCAGCGCCTGCGGGTCGGTGTGCTCGCGCGCGCGATGGCGTATCCGGGTGCCGCACGCTCTCTCGATGCGAGTGCGCAGGGCATCGGCGCGAGCCACCGAGTTGGTTTCCAGTGCGAGCGCCGTCGGTTCGACGCGCACGTGGCCGATCACGGCCTCTTCCCCGTCCGGATGCGGCGGGTCGTGCGGTCGCAGGAACGCGTACTCGGTCCCGTCGTCGATGGTCTCGTCCCGTTCGGCGCCGTCGAGCGCGGCGACGCGGGCCTCGATCGCCGGGGCGGCGCCGGGCGTCACGTCGAAGTGGTCCGTCGTGGGCAGCAGCGGGTCACCGTCCTGGTTGCGGAACTGCGGCGGCCCGGCGCTCTCCGCGTCGCCGGCATTCACGGCTTCCTCCCAGTGCCGAATCAGGTAGCTGCCGAAAGCGGGGTCCCGCAGGCGGTCGATGGGGACGGCTCCCCGCCGGCGTAGCAGTCGGCCCCTGGCGGACCGCACGACCTCGGCGGCGCCGAACGGAAGCAGTGCACGCGGGTGCATGCCGCAGAGGAGCGAGACCCCCTCGTGGTCGACGATGCGGGCGAGCACCGCGTCGCGGGGGACCAGACTCCGCGAGCCGCGTTTCTCCTGTACGGTCCGCTGCTCGTCGGACAGCAGATCGCGCAGCGTCACCGTCCTGCCCGGATCGACCGCGAGCACCTCCCAGACCGACGGCCAGGCAGCGCGCTGCGCGTTCATCCAGGCGCGTTCGTCCGGCGTGCAGCGGCGGCCGTGCCTGTCGAGATACGCCTCGGCGGCCGTCCGGCCGTCCACCTCGAAGTTGTAGACCGACCAGGGGGCCGCCAGCGAGACGGCTCCGAGCAGACGGTCGAAGTCGTTCGCGAAGGCGGTCCACGCGTCGCCGAACTCCCGCAGCGCGAAGCGGGTGAGACGGGCGAACAGCCGTTCGTCCGACTCGTGTACAGCCGGGGTGGGCTGTCGCTCGGCGTGTGCGGCCTCTTGGGCCGGCAGGCAGCACTTCTTGTACTTGCGTCCGCTGCCGCACGGACAGGGGGCGTTGCGGGCGACCCGTGGTCGAAAGGGCGCGGGCGCCGGCGGTTCGGGGTCGAGTGTGACGTCGAACTCCATGTCCGCATCCGCGTCGTCCAACGGATCCGACAGATCGAAATCCGAGTCCCCCTCATGGGGCACGGTGAACCGCACCTCCAGGTCTTCCTCAGCGAAGTACGACTCGCACGTCGGCGTGAACGTGTCCGAGGAGAACATCGCCGCGCGCTTGAGGATGAATGCGCCGAGTGACCGGGCGCAGGCGGCGACGATGGCGACGTCCCGCTCGACGAGCGGGCGCGGCACGCCGTCCGGGTCGCGACGTTCGACCACCGGGTAGGCGTCCGGGCCTGCCACCGGCCAACCGTGCTTCATCGCCTCGCGGCGCATCGACGGTGCCAGATCCGCGGCCCGTTCGTACACGAGCGCCAGCCAGCCGGAACCGAGGTCGAACGGTCCGTCCTCGAGGTCGCCGGCCGCGTCCATGAACACTTCGAAATCAATGAGCGACGGGAAGATCAGTACGCCGTGCCTGCCCGTCGCCTGACCGAGGATCGACAGGCAGGCGCCCTCGACGTCCAGCGCCGGAACGTCCATCCGCAGCACCTGCGTGTCGGCGGCGATCGACCAGGGCGCCGTCGCGAACAGTCCGCGGGCGGCCGTGAACAGCCGTTCGACCGCGGCGGGCGACACCCGGCCGCCGGCGAGGTAGCTCTCTTCCGCGTCGTCCGGCGGCATCGACTCGACCATGTGCTCGAGCACGTCGTCGAGCTCCGGCAGGGGAGCGACCGCGACGGGGATGGTCCCGTCGATCTCGGCGCGCACCTCCGCGGCGGAGAGGGGGTCATCGACACGAATGGCGTGGGGCCGGCGCGGCGCACCCACGAGGGGTTCCGTCAACGCCTTGCGCAGCACGCGCCCGACGGCGCCGTCCAGGTCCTCCGGCATGACCATTTGCCGGCCGACGACGCGACCCTCGGGCAGCTCGAGCCAGACCACCACCCTGGGACGGTGGGGTTCCACGCGATCGAGAAAGTAGAAAGGGGGCGCGAGAATGCCTCCGACCCACTCTCGGCGCCCGTGCGCGGCGCCGGGCCCGCGTGGCCTGTTGCGCCGGCGCGTCACGTCGCGGGCCCGCCTGTCATGGCGGGATGATACCGCGTCACGCGTGGAGGATTCGGCTTGGTTCGGGCAGGCGCACCAGAGCGAGAAAGTGGGAGTGAATCTGCTTGCGCTGAGGCCGTTCGGTGGTCACGGCATCTCGTCGTCGCGCCACGGTGCGCGGGACGGCTCGCCGCGCTCGTAGAGCCGAAGATTCCCGACCATCAACTGCACGAGGTCGTCGCGCCCCGCCTGCGCGGCCCATCGACATGACCTCCCGCTGCCACGACGCGGCCTCGGCGTAGCGTCCGACCTCGGGGGGCGCGCCGTCTGCCGACGCGACGGGCCTGCCTGTCATCAAGGGATGACACCGGGTCGCGCGCAACGGCTCGGCCGCTGTGGGCGCGACGAGCTGAAGCCATGAAATATCGACGGTTACAATCGAGATTTCATGGTTGCCTCGCCGGCGTTTCCGCCTGTCCCCCCGTGGGGGTAACGTCCAATCGCCATTCGACTCGCACAAAGTAGCGTGCCATTGCCGCGTACTCATGGTCCGGTGCCATCATGGCTCGGATCCGGGCAGCGGCCACGGTCTTCGCTTCGGTCGCATGAGTTGCCGGGAGTCTCTCGATGACGTCCGCGAGCGTACGGAGCATCTCGTAGTTCTGCCATCGGCGACGGCGCAACTCTTCGCGGTTCAGACCGAGATCGTCTTCCGCCGCGCGAATGGCTCGAGTTGCCCGGATCCGCTTCGTACGCGCGGTGACGCGGACTTCCCTGAGGACGGGATCCGCTTCCCAGCCGTAGAGCGTCTCAGGGTCTTCGACGTAGGGATCCAGACTCTACAGGCGGTCGGTCCAGTCGACGATCGCGTCCTGCACGGAGGCGTGGAGCTCGGCCGCCTTCGGAGCGTTCTTCCCGCGCACGTTGAACGAATGGTCCCCGCCGGCGACGACGAAGAGCTCCGCGGCGCGGCAACCGCCCAGCACCGGCCGGAGCTCGTCCGGCGTGCCGAACGTGTCCCGGCTGCCCTGCACGAACAGCATCGGCGCGGTGATCGACGGCAGGTGCGCCGCGCGCAGCTTCTCCGGCCGGCCCGGCGGGTGCAGTGGATAGCCCAGGAACACCACTCCGTCGACGGTGGGCGAGACGCCGGCCTGCGTGTCCGCGGCGACGACCTGCGACGCGATGCGGCCGCCCATGGATTTGCCGCCGACGAGGAGACGCCCGCCGGCTGCGGGCCGTCGTTCGCGCACCGCCGCGATCACGGACCGGTAGCACGCTTCGAGGCGGACGGCGGGGTCCGGCGCCCGACGCCCGCGCTCCTTGTAGAGGAAGTTGAACGTGACGACGGCGATGCCACGGCTCGACAGGCCGCAGGCGAAGGCGGTCATGAACGGGTGCGTCTGCGGAGCGCCGGCCCCGTGCGCGAGGATGAGCGTCGTACCGGGCGCACCGGTGGCCTCGGCGGCCGCGGCGGGGTAGTCGAGCGCGCCGATCGAAGCGGTTCCCTCGAGCGGAACGGTGAACGGCGTGGCCATCAGACGAGCCTCGCCAGAAAGCGTCCGGCCTCTGCCCGGAAATCATCGGTCCACTCGTGGCCGCCGTCGAAGACGCGCGGAGCGGCCGGCGCGCCGGTGCTCTCCAGGAATGCCACGTCGGCATCCATCTTCGCCTGTGTGTACCACTCGTCGAGCCGGCCACGGCCGATCAGGATCCGGGGCCATGCGAGGTCGGGGGCGGTCTGCAGCTCGGGCGGCACGTCGCCCGCAAGGGCGATAACGCCGCGGCATGGTTGTCCGGCGCGCAGGGCTGCGCGGTAGGCCATGGCCACCCCCTGGGAGAAGCCGCAATAGACGAGTCCGCCGGACGTGTCGTACGCGCTTCTGACCGCGTTGACGACGTCGCTGACGTAGGTGATGTTGTCGGCGATGGCCAGCTCGCGATCCTGGCGGGTCATCCAGCTTCCGACGACGTGCCGGCGGCTGTCGCTGTAGTGCCGGTGGAGCGCCTGCACCGCCACCCGCGTCCACCGCGGGCTGCCGGGGATGCGGTCGAGCTCCGCGAGATGGCGCTCGACGTGCTCGCCGTAGCCGTGGAATCCGACCAGCAGCGGGGCCGGCCCGGATGTATCGGCCGGCTCGACGAGATAGCGGCCGTGAGTAGTCGCGGCTATCGTGTGGACGGCGGCGGCGGAACGGACGGCGGCGTCCGTGTGGGTGGTCACGAGGCTGTATTCTAATGAGGAGTCGTTGGCTTCAGGAGGAGTGGATGCCGAAGATCGCGTTCGATGAGTTGCCGGAGGATGCACGGGTCTGGATCTTCTCGGCGGAACGGAAGCTGACCGAGTCCGAACGGATACGCCTGCTGGCCGAGGTCGATGCGTTCATCAATCGGTGGGCGG
The DNA here is from genome assembly GCA_965222905.1 of Vicinamibacterales bacterium. Taxonomy (GTDB): domain Bacteria; phylum Acidobacteriota; class Vicinamibacteria; order Vicinamibacterales; family UBA8438; genus WTFV01. The sequence goes on from OZ244976.1 coordinate 5,301,729, forward strand.
CGCACGCGGTGCCGCTGACCGCCGGCCGCGACCTCGTGTACGACCAGTTCCTTTTCATTGCGGTCGATCAGCGCGCCGCCGGCCCGTCCGGCTGCTCGGTGGATGCGCTCGTCCGGCAGATGAAGGCGCTGGAGCAGGAGATCGGCGTGGAGCTGGTCAACCATGCGCCGGTGCTGTTCCGGCAGGGCCAGGCCATCGCCCGGGTGCCGCGCGAAGCGTTCGCGGAGCTGGCGGAGGCCGGAGAGGTCGGTCCCGACACGACCGTCTTCAACAACACGCTGACCAGCGTGGGCGACGTGCGGGCGGGCCGCTGGGAGGTGCCGGCGACGGACTCGTGGCACGCGCGGGCCTTCTTCTGATCGCCCGTGGCCGGCGTGCGCCAAGTGTGTTAACGTAGGGGCATGCCGTCGGGTGACCGGATTTCGTTCTTCGTTGGCGTCGGCGCAATCGTCGTCACTCTCGGTGTCGGGACATGCTCGACGAACGCGCGCTTCAACGATGTGAACGCGCGTTTCAACGATGTCAACGCGCGCTTCGATGACGTCAACGCGCGCTTCGACGACGTCCAGGCGGATATTCGCGAATTGCGGGCGCTGATCATCGATGCCCTCAAGCGCGGCGAGTCCGCCGATTGACTCTGCGGCTCCGGTTGTCGCCTCACCCCCTCGGCTCCATGCTCCGATTCGTGGGCTGACGATCCACTGACCACGCCGGCTACAACCGCGTGTACTCGTACAGGTAGAGCAGCCCCACCGCCACGACGTACAGCGCGGCGCTGAAGGCGACGTTGCTGCGCGCGATGCGCCAGTTGTCGGCGCTGTAGCGGGTGGCGAGCACCACGTTGACGCCGGACAGCGGGTTGACGGCGCACCCGAGGCCCCAGCCCATCGCGAAGGCCGTGGCGAGCAGCGTCGGGTCCACCTCGATGGTCTCCACCAGCGCCACCGTAACCCCGACCAGCACCGCGGGGTGGATGCAAACCAGCGAGGTCACGATGCAGGCCAGCACCAGCAGGCTCGCGTGGAAGGCGTCCAGGCGCGGGAGGATCATCCAGTCGCCTGCTCCCGCCGCGGCGGCCACCACGCCCGCCGCCAGCACGCCGGCGCCGAGAAACAGCGCCAGCTCCCCGCCCATCTGCGGCGCGCGCTCCCGCACGTACTCGGCGAACGCCGGGCGTAGGCCGCGCATGCCGCTGCGCTTGAGCACGACCCCCACTACTACGGCGGGCGTGACCATGGTGATCAGGGCCAGCACGGAGTAGCCGGGCAGCGCCACGGAGGCGATGAGGACCCCGGCGCCGAGGGCCAGGGGCACTTTCAGGTCCCGCGGATGCAGCGGGTAGCCGCGGAAGCCGTCGACGTCTCCGTCCCGGCCGCTGCTCGCGAACCAGTACAGCAGCAGGAAGGCGGCTGCTGCCAGCGGCAGGCCGAACAGCATCATCACCAGCGGGCTCGATCCGGGGGTGTAGGACAGGGCCAGGGCAACGCCGCCGATGAACGGGGAGTAGAAAGCGACGGCGCTGAACGCCCGGCTGAAGAGCTGCGCCTGGTTGAATCCGAGCGGCCGCACGCGCGTCAGTCTGTCGCACATGATGATCACGGCCGAGATGTTGATGACCGACCCGAACGCGTGAACGCCGAACATGCTCTGCAGGTAGGCGCCCAGGCCGCGCGGCAGCTCGGGCTCGTTCGTGCGCGGCGGGCGGTTCAGCAGGCGCAGCAGGGTGACGGAGGCCAGCATCGACAGGATCGGCTGGTTCTGGCCCAGCAGGCTGTCGAATCGCAGCGGCGCCCCGCGGCTCGCGCCCCAGAGAAAAGCGGCCACGCCGGCCGCGATGAACACCAGCGCCTGAAGCTGCTGCCGCTGGCCGATCCCCGTCCAGAGCAGAGCCAGCGCCACCCATGCGAGCACCGCCGGCGACACGTCCGGCACTGCCGGCCACACGGCGCCGGCAATCGCCAGGACAAGCATGCCGGCAAGCACCCGGCCGGCCACGTGCGGCGCGCGGCCGACCGATACCGTCTCCCGGCGCCACCATGTCCCGGTGCGTTGCGTCGTGACGGTCAGGGCGTGACCCAGATTGGCGACGACCAGGCCCGCTCCTGGATGGTGGCCGGAAGATCGGCACGAGGCTCCACACCGGCGCGGATCGCCTCCCAGGTGGACCAGCGGCAGGACGGGTTCTCGAGCCCCCGGACGTAGTAGACGGCGCGCTGCGTGGGGTCGAAGTCGGGATCGGACCAGAGCGTGCGCAGCTCCGCGTCACCGGCGTCGTCGCTCACGGCGCAGGTATCGAGATCCACCGTCGCGCCGTTCTCGGGGCAGCGATGCGTGTCCGGATCCACGGAGAGCCCGTCCGAGCAGGCGGCGTCGTAGACCCGCTCGTGGGCCTCGCCGCCCTCCATCCAGCCCTTGATGATCTGCAGACGCGCCAGCGGGTTGCCTGCCGGATCGCGGCTCGCCCAGACGAGGAAGCGGGGCACGCGCCGGCCCGGTGCGACCAGCTCCCCGCCCATGGCGACACCGCCGTCGTAGGCGGCGGAGATCAGGTCGGGATCGTTCGCCAGGGCGTCCGGGTAGTCGTAGCCGGCGAAGAACCGCAGCCGCATGCGCGGCCCGGTCGTGGCGAAGGTCTCCTTACGGCGGAACGCGTCGTAGATCGACTCGCGCGTGTTCTCCTCCGCCCACACCCCGGTCAGTCCCGACGCACCACGGATTGCCCCGAGCGGGGAGGCGCTGTAGAGGCTGCCGTCCGGCCGCGGCGGGTCGAACGGTATCGAGGCGCCCCGCTGGGGTCGGCCGCCGGCCGTGAAGTAGTCGGACTCGCTGGGCGCACCCGATCCGGCGTGGTTGTCGGTGGCGCCGACGAGGCCGAAGCGGAACGGGTTGATGCCGCGTTCCTCCTCCAGACGCAGGCCGTTCAGATACGCCTCGCGCACGTAGCTGCCCGACGGCTGGCTCGGCGTCGTGCCGCCGCCGATCCGATAGGACCAGATTTCGAAGTCCGCCCATTCGTCGTTGGGGGAGAGGGCGGGGTGCGTGTCCGACGTGCCCTTCGTCTGGGTGATCTCGACGAGCGGCTCGTTGCGCGTGCGGACCTCGGCGTAGGAGGCGTCGAGCGGCTCGCCGGCATAGGTCGAGAGCCGGAACATCAGGCCGTTGGAGCCGTTCGAGTTGTGGGGGATGGCCAGGGCCTCGATGCCGGCTTCGCGGTTGCGGTCCATCCACGCCCACAGCTCCTCCGGATTGAACGAGTCGAGGCGGCTGAACGGCACCTCCGGCACCGCGCTGCCGCGGAAGATCACGTTGCGGTGCAGGTTCTGGTTCTCGGGGCTGCCGGTGAACTCGTAGGCGATGAATGTGGTGAAGCGGCCCGGGTCGTTGTGGCGCTCGGCCGCGGCGATGGTCTCGCGCCAGGCGGAACGCACGACGTTCAGGTCGAGCAGGCCCTCGCGCACCCCCAGGGTGTGCGCCCGGATGTCGGCGTACGCCGCCCCCCGGTCCGCGCCGGTCAGCTCCCCGGCCGCAATGCGCCGCGCCAGCTCGGCGTCGGGGTGGCGCGAGACCTCCTGCTCGGGATCCAGCATCGCCGGCAGCATGCCCAGGAAGCTGGCGTGGTCGGTGACCGCGTAGAAGTCGTGCGGCCTGTCGAGCCGGATCTCGAAGCCGGCCGCGTGGGTCAGCGGTTCGCCCTGCGCGTAGCGGTAGGCGTCGTCGGGGGTGGCCCGGGTGCCGTTGAGGAACGCGTCGTAGGAGAAGTTGGTGTGCGTGTGGAGGTCGCCGAAGTAGACGTTGCGCAGCGGGTTGGGGGCCGTCGCGGCGGCGCCGGCCGATTCGGCGGCACTGGTGGATACGGCGGCGTTCTGCGGTCCTGCGGCGGTAACGCGACCGTCGCCGCCGGTGCAGCCGGCGAGGGGCAGCCCCATCAGGACGACGATGCCGAACCCGGTGGCGACCCGCGGGCGGTGCGCGAGGGAGTTCATTGAACGACGGTCTTTACGTGGCATGACATCTCCAACGCGGTCCATGGCGGTCAGGGTACGGCCGGCGCAAGCGACAGCACGCGTTCGACGAACCAGTAGGCGGCAACGGTGCCCATGACGTAGATCGGTACCTGCGCGGCGACGGCAGGCACCGGAACGCGCCAGATTCTAACGATTTGCAGCAGCCCCAGCAGAACGCCGACGACGGCGAGCTGGCCGATCTCGACCCCGACGTTGAACAGCAGCAGGGCCATCGCGCGGGCGGACTCGGGCAGTCCGATCTCCGCCAGAGCTCCGGCGAAGCCGAATCCGTGCAGCAGGCCGAATCCGAAAGCGATCGCCCAGGGCGAGCGCGCCATCGCCGACCGCTCGTCCTTTGCGCCGCGGGCCAGCTCGACGGCGAGGAACAGGATGCTCAGCGCAATCACCGCCTCGACCGGGCGCTGCGACAGCGTCACCACGCCGAGCGACGACAGCGCCAGGGTGATGCTGTGTGCCCCGGTGAACGCCGTCACCACCTGCACGAGCTGCAGAGGGCGTTGCACGAAGAAGAGCAGGCCCACGACGAACAGGATGTGATCGAAGCCGAAGAGCAGGTGCTCGATGCCCAGCAGCAGGTAGGTGGGAACCGCCGTCCCGGCGCTCGACTCTCGCGACAGCAGGACCCGCGGCGCTTCCGAGCGGAGCAGGTGATCGACGGAGGTTCCGTCCAGCAGGCGCACGCGCAGCAGGACGTCCGTCAGGGTGCGCGGCAGGCCGTCGACGGCGATCTCCGCTCCCAGGAGACCCGCTTCGCCGCACGTCAGCGTCCAGCGTTCGAGCAGCGCGGTCGCGGTCAGGTCCGGCAGCGCGCGTTCGCCCTCCCGGCAGTGAGACGGGAATCGCGGCTCGAGCGGCAGGCGGCGGACGAGTCCGGGGTCGGCGTCCGGCAGGATCGGCTGCTTCCAGAGCACCGCGAAGCGCCCGGCGGACACTTCCGTCACCTGGAGGTAGGCGGGCCGCACTTCGTGGGCGTCGACGGCCGAGGGCAACAGGAGCATTGCCAGCAGCATCGGCGCCGGCCACCTTCGGCGGCGCGCGCGCCGCGGTTCCCAGGCCCCGCCCCGACGGTTCCCGCACGGGTTTCGATGCGAGCCGGCCGCCGCGGCCGTCGAGGTCGCCCCCACCATGTCCCTACGGGCGGTCCCCGAGAGGTTCCGAGCCGGCCATCCGCACATCGTACCGTTCCCGCAGTGCCTGCAACGCGGCCCGGTTCTGCTCGCGACGCTGCGCCTCCAGCAGGTCCCGGACGACGCGTTCGCGGACGTCGTCGAGCGCCGGGGGAGACGGTGACCTCCGATCCAGTACCCGGACCAGGTGGACGCCGTGCGCCGAGGCGATCGGTCCCTGCCAGTCGCCTGCCTCGATGCCGAGCAGCGCGGCCGCGAAGCCCATGCCGAACAGGTTCGCGATGTCCCGGTCGGTCCGGTCCGCGTACTCTCGCAGCAGCACGAACGGGTCGCCGGCCCGTCTCCAGCCACCCTCTTCGCCGGCGCGCACCTCGCGCAGCAACGCCGTCGCGTCCCGCCGCGGGTCCGCCCGCCGGTCGGCACTCAGATAGACGTGTCGGAAGGTCGTCCGGTCCGGGTCGCGGTACCGCTCGGTGTGCACCGCGAAATACGCTTCCACCTCGTGGGCGGCGGGAGCCGGCAGCTCGGCATTGTCCTCCAGCATGAACGTCATCTTCCGGGCCAGCCGGCGCCGCACGATCGGGTCGCCGCGGTCCAGCGACAGCCGCAACGCCTCGCGATAGAGGATCTCTTCCCGGACCGCCTCATCGATCAGGCCCTGCAGCTCCCGGTCGCTCGGCGGCCGGCCCCACTGCGCGTCCCACCGGGCGCGGAGCGCGTCCACCTGTTCGGCGGTAACCGTGACAACCCGCTGCTCCGAGTTCCCGCCGGTCAGCCAGTGCTCGAACGCGAACACACCGACCCCCAGGAGGAGAAAGATCAGGAGTGGGGAAGCACCTCGGATCTGTGGCATCGGCGTGCGCCATCGGACCCGTCCGGATTTCCGTTGACGCGCTCACGCGGCAAGGCTACTCTAGCAGCTTGGCGGCGTGCTGAAAAAGTCGACCCGCAGGGACCGGTACAGCGTTCCCCAGGGTACTACGGTGCTCCGATGCGGCAGTAAAGGAGGCACCCGGTGCGCGGATCCGACGAGCGAACGAGCCATCCGTTCGACAGTCGCCGCGCGAACTGGTGCGTCCCGGCCCGATGCCTCCCCTCCAGACGCGGTCCCGAAGCTGACGAGCGGCGCGTTGCGGACGTTGTCGCGGCCCGTCGCCGATGCGTGTCCCGTCCGGCCATCGATTCCTCCCGGAAACAATCGCTGCGACGGAGATGAAGCATGAACGTCAGGCTCATCGCTCGTGTCGCCTTGACGGTGATCTTCCACGGTTGGGTCGCATCGTCGGCCGGCGCCCAGGGCGTCGGGGCAATCGCCGGGTCCGTGCTCGATGATGCAGTTCTCCCGCTGCCGGGCGTGACGGTCACGCTGTCGAGCGCCGGCGTCATCGGCGGCGACCAGGAAATACTGACGGACGCCCGCGGGACGTACCAGTTCGTCAGGCTCGTGCCCGGCACGTACACGGTGACCGCGAGGCTGGTCGGATTCAGCACCCGCGTTCAGGAGGGAATCGTCGTCAATGCCGACGCCACCGCGCGGGCGGATTTGCAGCTCGCGATAGGCGCTCTGCAGGAGACCATCACGGTCACCGGCGAGGCGCCGGTCATCGACACGCAGTCGACGCTGCGGCAGCAGGTGATGTCGCGCGAGGCGATCGACGCGTTGCCGGCGCGCACCGACCTCTGGACGATCGGGAAGCACGTGCCGGGCCTGGTGTTCAACAAGCACGACGTGGGGGGATCGGAATCCTTCGCCCAGTCGTACGCGACCGTGCACGGCAGTCTGACGTCCGAGAACGGGTACATGGTCGACGGCATGGAAGTCGCCCTGCCGCGGGGCACCGGCGGTTTCGTCGCGGGCTACTGGGACGCGTTCATGTTCGACGAGGTCAACTACCAGGTCGCCAATGCGCCCGCCGAGCGGTCACGCGGCGGCATCCTCTACAACATGATCACCAGAACGGGATCGAACAATTTTACCGGCCAGGCGCAGCTCATCGGGACCGGGAATCGTCTGCAGTCCAACAACATCTCACCGGCGCTCCGCACCCAGCTCCTGAAGCAGGTGCGCCCCCAGGTGCTGGCGGCCAATCCCGACATCGAGCCGTCCGCGGAGATCCTGGACCTCTACGACTTCAGCGCCCGCGCCTCGGGGCCGATCATCGAGGACAAGTTGTGGTATGCGACCGCGGTCAAGCGGATGATCCTGAATCAGATCCGCCTGGGCAGCTACGATCCCGACGGCAGCCCGGTGCTCGACGACAGCCTGATGCGGAATTTCTCGACCAAGCTCTCGTGGCAGGTGGCCCGTGACAGCCAGCTTCACTACCTGTTCAACTTCAACCAGAAGACCGCCTTTCACTACGCCGGCAACACGAGAACCAGCTTTCGCGAGAGCGCCGCGACGTGGCTCCAGAACAACCAGAACAAGCTCCACCAGGTGAAATGGACGGACGCCATCTCGTCGAGGATGGTGATGGACGCCTCCGTGAGCCACTACCGGAGCGTCCTCGGCTGCTGCAACAAGCAGCCGGAAGTGCAGGTTGGCGACATCCCGATTTTCGACACCGTGCAGCGGATCCAGCGGGTTTCGATGCCGACCTATCAGAGCGGCCCGCAACAGCGAAACAACTTCCTGACGAGTCTGAGCTACCTGACCGGCGCCCATGATCTGAAGATCGGCTACCAGTACATGCTGATCTGGAACAGACGGCTGGACGTGTCGTACTCGCACTTCCCGGCCGGCCTGGAAATCCTCACCCGGAATGACGTGCCCAGCGCCGTCAGGACGTACAACACGCCGACGACCAACAACAACCGCGCCGCCGATCACGCGGTCTATTTTCAGGACCGCTGGTCGCCGCACCGGAAGTGGACGCTCAATCTGGGCGTGCGGATCGAGTCGACGTACGGCCGGCAGTTGCACGAAGACGGGTTCGTCTGCCAGGCGACGACGATCTTCATCCAGGGACAGTGCTTTGCGGCGTCGGAGGGCGTTCCCGACTTTCTCGACGTGACGCCGCGGCTGTCGGCCATCTACGACGTTACCGGCGACGGCAGAACGGCGCTGAAATTCACCGCCAACCGCTACATGATCCCGATCGGGTCCGACTACCTGTCGCTGGTCAACCCGTTGCGGGTGACGCGGGATACCCGCGCGTGGACCGACGCCAACGGCGACTTCATGCCGCAGTTGGAAGAGCTGGGACCGTCGACGGGGTTCAACCTGGGGACGACCAACCGGTTCGCCGACGACCTCGTCCGGCCGCATACGATGGAGTATTCCGTCGCCCTCGAGCGCGAGCTCTTCAGGGGCTTCGTCGCCAACGTGGCGTACTACAATCGCAGCGTGCACCGGAATCTCGGATCCCGGAACCTGGCCGTGCCGACGGACAGCTACATCCCGATGCAGGTGACGGAAGCGCTGAGCGGCGAGCAGGTGACGGTCTTCAATCAGGATCCGGCGCTCCGCGGCCGGTTCGACCGGGTGTACGGCAACTACCCGGAGATGGACCAGATCTACAACGGGGTGGAGGTGACGTTCAACAAGCGGCTGGATCGCTGGTCCATTCTGGGCGGTCTGACCGTCGGCCGGGCCACGGGCGACATCTACGGCCGGTCCGCCGATCTGAACGATCCGAACTACCAGTTCCGCCGCGGCGTGACCGGGTTCGACGTTCCGGTCTCCTTCAAGGTGGCCGGCCTCTACCAATTGCCCTACGGGGTGTCGGCCGCCTACAGCTTCCAGCACCTGAGCGGCTTCCCGGAGCTGACGACCGTGCTGGTCGGGGGCGATACGGTGGCGCTCACGCAGGTGCGTCAGAGAATCACGACCGAGCCCCACGCGACGTCCCGGTTGCCGAAAGTGAACATCCTGGACATCAGCCTGCGCAAGGGCTTCCGGTCCGGGGACTATGAAGTCGAGCCGGCGCTGGAGTTCTTCAACGCCCTGAACGCCAGTCCCATTCTGCGCCGCATCGCGCAACTGGGTCCGTCGTTCGGCAATGCGTCCGACATCCTGCGTGGCCGGATGATCAGGTTGGCCGTGAACGTGCGATTCTGAGTCGAATCCGCGATAATCGTCGGGCCGCGCCCGGTCGAGGGCGACCATGTCGTCCTGAAGGCGGCTCCGTCGTCCCGAGAGCGTCGTCGACCCGGAGGGGAGAACGAAATGTCCGTACGAGGAGTGGTTGCCTGCGCGGGCCTCGTGATGCTCGGGGCCGTCGGCGGCGGGCCGCGGCCGGCGGCGGCCGGTCCGGAGGACGTCGCAACACATGGCGCGTTTCTGAGGCAGCATTGCATCGCCTGTCACAACGACGCGGCCCGAACCGGCGGTCTCACGCTTCAGGGCATCGATCTCGAGCGCGTCGGATACATCGAGAACGAGGTCGAAGCGTGGGAGAAGGTGGTTCGCAAGCTGCGGGCGCGGTCGATGCCGCCTCCGGGCCGGCCGAGACCGGACTCGAGCGCGTATGACGCGCTGGCGTCGTGGCTTGTGACCGCGCTGGACCGCGCGGCGGCGGCTGACCCCGATCCGGGCACGGCGCTCATCCATCGGCTCAACCGGGCCGAGTACAGCAATGCGATCCGCGATTTGCTGGCTCTGGAGATCGACGGACGGTCTCTGCTGCCGGCTGACGAATCGGGGTACGGCTTCGACAACATCGCCGATGTCCTCTCGGTGTCCCCGTCGTTGCTGGATCGCTACATGGTCGCGGCCGAGCACATCAGCCGCCGCGCAATCGGGGATCCGTCCATCCGCCCGGTCACGCAGACGTACACGGTCCCCTACATGCTGCGGCAGAACGACCGCATGAGCGAGCAGCTCCCCTTCGGATCGCGCGGCGGCATCGCGATTCGGCATCACTTCCCGCTCGACGGCGAGTACGTGTTCCGGATCGTGCTGCAGCGGGCCCAGGGCAATGCCATCCGCGGGCTGGGCGACCCCACCGAGATCGAGCTCCAGTTGGATCGCGCGAGGATCGAGCGGTTCCGCGCCGGGGACCGGGAGCGCAGCCCGGCGCGGGCGCCGGTGCTCAACCGGACGACCCTGTACGAGCAGACGGCGGACAAGGGACTGGAGGTTCGGGTCGGTGTCGAGGCCGGCACACGACTCGTCGGGGCGGCAATTCTCGACAGGCGGTCGGTTCCCGAAGGCGTGCTCGAGCCGCGCCCCGGTGTCTCGAGCCTGGCGTTCGCGCGCGACAGAAGCTCGCTGATGGCCGTCGACAGCCTTGAGATCGCCGGCCCGTACAACGCGCGGACGCCCCGCGACACGCCGAGTCGCCGCCGGATTCTGGTTTGCGATCCGGCGACTCGCCAAGAGGAAGCGTCGTGCGCGACGAAGATCCTGTCGACGCTCGCGCGCCGCGCCTATCGCCGGCCCGTGACCGACGAGGACGTTCAACCGCTGGTGGCTCTGTTCGACACCGCGCGGCGCGACCGCAGCTTCGAGTCGGCCATCGGATTCGCGCTGCGGGGCATTCTGATCGATCCGGAGTTTCTGTTTCGCATCGAGCGCGACCCGGTCGACGTGACGCCCGGGACGGCGTATCGCCTCGGCGATCTGGAGCTTGCCTCGCGCCTGTCGTTCTTCCTGTGGAGCAGCATCCCCGACGAGCAACTGCTGGACCTGGCGGAACGCGGGCGTCTCCGGGACCCGCTGGTTCTGGAGCAGCAGGTCTCGCGGATGTTGGGCGACGCCCGGTCGACCGCGCTCATCGAGAATTTCTTCGGTCAGTGGCTCCTGCTGCGCAACATGGAGACGGTTGCGCCGGACACGGACGCGTTCATCGACTTCGACGAGAACCTGCGGGCGGCCCTGCAGCGCGAGACCGAGCTCTTCGTCGGCGGTCACGTGCGTGAGGATCGGAGCGTGCTGGACCTGTTGCGGGCGAACGAGACGTTCCTGAACGAGCGGCTGGCCCTGCACTACGGGATACCCGACGTGTACGGCAACCACTTCCAGCGGGTGACGCTCCCCGACGATCGGCGCGGCGGTCTGCTGGGTCAGGGCAGCATCCTGACGGTGACGTCGTATCCGAACCGCACCTCACCGACCCTGCGCGGCCTGTGGGTGCTCGAAAGCCTCCTCGGCTCGCCGCCTCCGCCTCCCCCGCCGGACGTCCCGACACTGCCGGAGACGGACGATGACGCCGGGCACGGAGAATCCCTGGCGATGCGGGATCGGATGGAGCTCCATCGGACGAACGCCGTGTGTGCGAGTTGCCACGCGCGGATGGACCCGCTGGGATTCGCGCTGGAGAACTTCGACGGGATCGGGGCGTGGCGGGCCACCGAGGGCGACACGCCGATCGACGCGTCCGGTGCTCTCCCTCACGGCTCCGCGTTCGAGGGACCGGCCGGCTTGCGGCAGATCCTGCTCGGTCAGGAAGAACGATTCGTCGAAACCGTCACGGAAAAGCTCCTGACGTACGCCCTCGGCCGAGGCGTGGAACATCGTGACGCCCCGGCGGTCCGCAGGATTGCGCGGGACGCGGCGGCCGGTGACTACCGCTGGTCCTCGGTGATCCTGGGCATCGTCGAGAGCACGCCGTTTCAGATGAGGAGGTCTCGAGAGCCATGATTATCACCAGGAAACACCTCCCGCGCCGGACGCTGTTGCGCGGGCTGGGCGCGGCGCTCGCCTTGCCGTTGCTGGACGGGATGGTTCCGGCACTGGCCGCTCTTCGCAAGACCGCCGCCGAACCGGTACGGCGCCTGGGTGTCGTCTACGTGCCGAACGGCATCTTCATGGAGAAGTGGACGCCCGCGACCGAGGGCGGCGCGTTCGAGATCCCGCCGACGCTGGAACCGCTCGCACCGTTCCGCGATCGGATCCTGGTGCTGAGCGGTCTCTGCAGTGAAGAAGGCATCGCGCGGCCGGGTGAAGGCGCCGGAGATCATGCGCGCGCCGCCGGCGCGTACCTGACGGGTGTCCACCCGAAGAAGACGGAGGGCCATGACATTCGGGCCGGTATCTCCATGGATCAGATCGCGGCGCGCGTGCTGGGGCGGCAGACGCAGTTGGCCTCGCTCGAGCTGTCGCTGGACTCCAAGCGCCGGGCAGGCTCGTGCGATCCCGGCTATAGCTGCGCCTACGCCAATACGCTCTGCTGGAGCAGCCCGACCACGCCGCTGCCGATGGAGACCGACCCGCGCGTCGTGTTCGAGCGGCTGTTCGGGACCAGCGGCACCACGGACCCGGCCGCGTGGCTCGCCAGCCGCCAGGAAGACCGCAGCCTTCTCGACATGGTGACCGACAAGGTCGCGCGTCTGCGGCGCGAGCTCGGACCACGCGATCGGCTGAAGTTGAACGAATATCTCGAGGCGATCCGCGATGCGGAGCGGCGCATCCAGAAGGCCGAGCAGCAGACCAGGTGGGACCTGCCTGCCGTGGAACAACCCACCGGCACCCCGGCCACTTTCGAAGAGCATGCCAGGCTGATGTTCGACCTGCAGGTACTGGCCTACCAGGCCGATCTCACGCGCGTCATCACCTTCATGGTGGGACACGAGACCAGCAACCGGGCCTATCCTGAAATCGGCGTTCCCGATCCGCACCATTCGCTGTCCCACCACGGCGGCAACGCGGAGCTGATCGCCAGACTGCTCAGGATCGACACCTACAACACCACGATGTTCGCCTACTATCTGGACAAGCTGGCGGCGACGCCCGACGGCGACGGATCGCTGCTGGACCATGTGATGGTCATGTACGGCAGCGGCTTGAGCGACGGCAACAGGCACAACCATCACAATCTGCCGACGCTCGTGGCCGGCGGCGGCGCCGGCCGGCTCGAGGGTGGGCGCCATGTTCGAGTTGCGCAGGATACGCCGAACACCAACCTGTTCCTGACCGTCCTCGACAAGCTCGGGGTTCCGGTGGACGCCCTTGGTGACAGTACCGGACAGCTTCGGTACCTCTCTGCCGTCTGAACGCGTGTTCGCGGTTCCGAGAGAACCCGAGCGAGGAGTCATCGGCGATGCGTATCCGAATCAGCGTGGCTGCCTGCGTGGTCGTGCCAATCCTGTCGGTGGCGAGCCTTGCGGCCGCCAATCGCGATCTGCGTCTCGTGGAGGCGGCCGAGCGGCAGGACGGCAAGGCGGTACAGGCCCTGCTGGAGCAGCAGGTCGACGTCGATACGCCCCAGCCGGACGGCGCGACGGCGCTCCACTGGGCGGCCCATTGGAACGATCCGGACACGGTCGACCGGCTCGTTCGCGCCGGCGCGAACGTGTCCGCCGTGAACGACCTGGGAGTTGCTCCGCTGTCGCTCGCGTGCGCCAACCGCGATTCGGCCGTGATCGTCGAGCGGCTGGTGCTTGCCGGGGCGGATCCGAATGCGGCCCTGCCGAGCGGTGAGACCGCGCTCATGACTGCCGCGCGCACCGGCAACCTGGATGCGGTGAACGTGCTGCTGGCCCATGGTGCGAACGTGAACGCGAACGGGCACTGGCAGGGTCAGACGGCGCTGATGTGGGCAGTGGCGGAAGGCCATGCGGGCATCATGGCCGTGTTGATCGCGCACGGCGCCGACGTCCACGCCCGCTCGAACCGGGGAGGCACGCCGTTGCTGCTGGCTGCGCGAGCGGGCAACGTGGACGCGGCCCGGCTGCTGCGGGCCGCGGGAGCGGACGTGAACGCAGCCGAGCCGCTGGTGACGCCGGGAGACGGCGCAGACGTCAACGTGATGCTGCCATCGGGTCACAGCCCGCTGCTGGTGGCGAGCGCCAGCATGGTGGCCACGAGCGGCTTCGAATACCGGCTGACGGTCGAGCCGAGCGGCCACGAGGCGCTCGCCATCTTCCTGCTGGAAGAGGGTGCGGACCCGATGAAGACGGACAGCATCGGCACGACACCGTTGCATGCCGCCGTGCGGACCGGCAAGCTGAAGCTCGTGAAGGAGCTTCTGGCGCACGGGGCGGATCCGAATGCACGACTCGTGAAAGCGCCGCCTCCGTTCATCGGAGACTACACCTTCTACAGGAGATACGTCGGGGCGACACCGTTCTGGCTGGCCGCGGCAGCCAGAATCCCGGTTCTCGACCTGATCCGCGTCCTGATGGCCGCGGGCGCCAATCCGAACCTGCCGGCGGCGGACGGTGCGACGCCGCTGATGGCGGCGGTGGGCATGGTCCAGAACGAGGCGCGCCTGGCCGCGGAAGGCCGGTCTCTGGACGTGGTGAAGCTGCTCGTCGAAATGGGCGCGGACATCGATGCGGTCGATCAGCGGGGACAGACAGCCGTGCACGGCGCGGCGAGACTGGCGCGCAACACCCTGATTCGGTTCCTTGTGGAGCAGGGGGCGGCGGTGGACGTGGAAGACGCGCGCGGGCGTACACCCCTGCAGGTGGGGACTCCGTCGAGGCCGCTCCACCCGGACACGGCCGCACTGCTGCGCCGATTGGGATCCGCCGAATAAGTGGTCGGGGCGCCGAGGTTCGAACTCGGGACCTCCTGCTCCCAAAGCAGGCGCGCTACCGGACTGCGCCACGCCCCGCCGGTCGGCGTCGCTCCGAACGCCGTCAGACACGCTACCACATCTCGCTGCCGGCCGCTGTCCGGTGGTATCAGTCCCTCGGTGTGCGAGAGCTCCGGGCTCCGCTTCAGCGTGCAGTTGAGGAAGAGGGCGGAGAGGTCGGAGAAATCCCACCGGCTCTCGGCGCAGAGGCGTTCCTGCCGTTCGTTGAGCATGGTCGGCTGGTTGGCTACCGGCGGTGATCGAACACGTGCTCGACCTCGACGACCCTGGCCCCGGCCACGGTGATGACGTTGTCGCCGGTGAGGCGCTCGCCGAATGCGCCGTAGCGCGCCTCGACCTCGGCCGGCTGCGGAGGCAGGGGAAACTGCACCACGAGGCGCACGCTGCCGCGGGGCCAGTTGAAGGTGTTGATGCGCGTCCAGAACTGGCCACTCGTGACCGACGCCCGCCCGGATTCGATCAGGTTGGTGGCGGGCCACTCTGCCGCCGGCGTCGTGTCGCTCATCTCGTGCGCCACCTGGTAGTCGACGAATGCGCCGTCGGGCAGGTCGGTCGTGCCCTCGATCCAGAGCTGTCGCCACTCCGAGCGGTGCTCGAGGCCGAGCTGGACGGCTTCCATGCCCGACGCCGCGTCGGAGGCCGCGCCTCCCGCCGCGCCGCACCCGGCGGCCAGGCCGATCGCGAGCAGGACGAGCGGGAATTGCGATCTCGGCGGCCGTTTGCTACGCATGAGGACATTATAGTGGGCGCCGATGGAACCTCCTCCACGGCTGGCCGTCGTCGGGGTGATGGGGTCCGGCCGCGAGCCGCACGTCGAGCGCGCCCGCCGCGTGGGCGAGTGGATCGCGCGGGCCGGGTATCACCTGCTGACGGGCGGCGGAGCGGGCGTGATGGCCGCGGTCACCGAGGCGTTCGTCCGGGTCGCGGACCGTCGCGGCACCGCGATCGGAATCCTGCCTGCCGCGGCGGGCGGCCGGGCAGGCGCCGCGCGAGCGGGATACCCGAACCCCTGGGTGGAGATCGCCGTTCGCACTCATCTCCACGAGGTCGGCGCACACGGGGCCGGCCCGGCCTCGCGGAACCACCTGAACGTGCTCTCGTCGGACGTCGTGATCGTCCTGCCCGGATCGGCGGGCACGGCGAGCGAGGCGCGCCTCGCGGTGCGTTACGGGCGTCCGTGCATCGCGTGGCTCGCGAACCGGAACGAGGTGCCCGGACTGCCGGACACCGTCCCTGTCGAGTCGCGGTTCCCGGCGGTCGAGGCGTTCGTCCGGGCGGCGTGTCGGTCAGCAGGGGGCGATCAGGGTGCCGGGGACGGCATGCGGTAGGGCCGAAAGGTGAGGTAGAGGCGGATGCGTCCCTCGATGGCCGGTACGAGCGCCGCGAAAACGGTGCCGCGGGCCGCCGCAGCCGCCCTGCGCGCCGTCGACAGAGCGTCGTCGAACCGGCCCACCGCGGCGTAGGCCACCGCGAGCGTATCGAGGACCTCCGGGTGGTCGCCGCCGACGAGCGCTACGGCCTGCTGGGCGAGCGCGAGCGCCTCGGTCGACGAGCGGATCGCCGCGTCGGGCGCCGCCGCCCGCAGCCAGGCGAGACCGACCAGCGCCAGGGGAATCCGCGGATTCAGGTCGAGGGCGCGCCGGTAGTGGGTGACCCCACCGGCGAGATCGCCGGTGGCGACGAGGGCGCGTGCGAGATTGGTGTGCACGTCCGGATCGTCGGGCGTCAGGACGAGAGCGTCTCGGAAGTGGCTGATCGCCTCCTCGGTGTTCCCCGTCGAGAGCAGCGCGTTCGCCAAGTTGTAGTGGGCGCTGGCGTCGCGCGATCCGAACCGCAGCGCGAGCCGGTAGTAGACGATCGCGTCGTTCAGCGAGCCGGTGGCGGCGAGCAGGGCGCCCAGGTTGTTGTGCGCGGAAGCGTACTGCGGCCGCAGGGAGATCGCCTCGCGGAACGCGTCGATGGCGCCTGCCCTGTCGCCTTCGGCTACGAGCAGCGAGCCCAGGTTGAAGTGCGCCGTCTCGTGCTCCGGGGCCAGGGCCAGCGCCCGTTCCAGGTGCTGCCGGGCCAGCGCGAGCTGGCCGAGGGTCAGGTAGCGGGCGCCCAGATCGGTGTGGCTCCGGTAGTCGTCCGGGTCGACCCGCAGCATCGCCTGCAGGCCCAGCATGTCGTTCCGGGCCTGCTTCACGGCCAGGTTCTGGACGAGCGCGGCCTCGTCGCCGGGATCGACGGGTATCGCCCGCAGGAACACCTCGGCTCGCACGGAGTTGTCGTCCGGGGTGTACCGGATCCGAGCCGGGGTGCTCGGCGGATTGTGCGGGTGCGCACCGGAATTGTCGAAGCTGAATCGGGCCCGCAACAGCGTCCTCGCGGGGAGGCGTATCGGCTCGCGGTAGCGGTAGCCGTCCTGCCAGTCGAAGCGCCAGTCGTCGATCCGCAGGAGGCCGAGCGCCGTTTCGCCCGGGATCTCGGCCGTGACCTCGACCGCCGTGCCCAGGTGATGCAGGTACGCGTAGACGCCCTCCACGTCGACCGCGACCGGCAGGATATAGCGGTCTTCCACGACATGGGCCGGCTCGCCGGCCGGAATGTCGAGCGCCGGTGCGTCGAGGACGACGCCGAAGAAACGTCGCGCGGGCGGCCCGTCGGCGAAGTACAGCCCGACGTCGACCTGTACGTTTACCGGCTGCTCGCGTGACCGCAAGCCAAGCTGGAGCAGGAGGTCGGTGCCCGGATCGAGCTGCCACGCCAGGTTTCCCGCGGGTGCCGCCGTGCGGCGGCCGCCGGACCAGACCAGGAAGTCGCCGGGCGGGAAGCGGCCGTGGTCGGGAGCGAGGCCGGGATAGCCGGGGGCGTCCTGTTCCTCCTGAAGCCGGCTCCCGGTCCCGGTGTCGTCCAGCGTTATCTGAGCGCGCTGAATGGATGCCTCTGCCGCCCCGTCCGGACGCAGGTCGACGGCGCGCACCCAGCGGGGCGCGGGGATGTCCACAGGCAGGACGAAGTTGCGGTACACCACGCCGCTGCCCGCGGCGACGGTGTACTGGGCGGCCATCGACACGACGAGGTCCGGCTCTCCAAGCGGCCACTCGGCGCCGGGTGCGGGTGGCGTCGTTCCGCGCGCGCTGCCGGCCGGCGCTCCGGCCGCCTCCCAGCGCCGGAGCAGGTCGACGCCGGCGCCCGTGAGGCGAGGTTCGCCCTCGAAGGCGCTCGCTGCGTAGCCGCGCACCGGCTGCCAGGGGGGCATGCGCCGCCCGGCCACCATCTCCGCGATCCCCTCGGCCCGGGCCCGCGCCTCATCGTAGGTGGCCAGGCTGAACGGTCCCAGGCCGCCCGGCCGGTGGCAACGGACGCAGTTCTCGTTCAGCACCGGCGCCACGTCGTCGTACGTCACCGGGGCCTGACCGGCGACGGGCGCCGGCGCGAGCCAGAGGATAAGGACAGCGACCGCGGACGCTCTGGCGACAACCTGCTTCGGCACGGCGTTCATGAATGCTCCGTTGGGCCCCGGCCGTCAGGCGTGGACGGCGCTCTGCTGGAGCCGCTGCCGCGCGACGGCCAGCGACACCGCGGTGACGAATACCGGCATGGCCCGGTCGATCTCGTCGAGCGACGGGTAGGTCGGAGCAATCCGGATGTTCGAGTCGCGCGGGTCCCGGCCGTAGGGAAAAGTCGCCCCGGCCGGCGTCAGCTTCACGCCCGCCTCGCCGGCCAGGCTGACGATCCCGGTGGCCAGTCCGTCCGGCGCCTCGAAAGAGAGAAAGTACCCGCCGCGCGGCCGGCTCCACGATCCGAGGCCGTCCGCCGCGAGTCCGTGCGCCAGATGGTGGAGCACCCGCGCGAACTTGGGCCGCACGATGGCCGCCTGCCGCCGCATGTGCGCGCGGATCCCGGCGCCGTCCCGCAGGAAGCGGACGTGGCGGAGCTGGTTGACCTTGTCGGGACCAATCGTCTGCACCGCAAGGAACTTCGTGAACGACGCGAGGTTGGCGGGCGAAGCGGCCATGAACGCGATGCCCGCGCCCGCGCGCGTGATCTTCGACGTCGACCCGAACAGCACCACGCTGTCCTCTGTGCCCGCCGCCCGGCAGCGCTCCATCAGGTTCGCCAGCACCGGGGGATCGTCGTCGAAGTCGTGCACGGCGTAGGCGTTGTCCCACAGGATGCGGAAGTTGGGCCCGGCGCGCCGCGCCAAGTGCGCGAAGCGCTCGACGACCTCGTCCGAGTAGACGTGTCCGGTCGGATTCGAGTATTTCGGCACGCACCAGATGCCCTTGATGCCCGGATCGTCGGCCACGAGCGCTTCGACCC
Organism: Vicinamibacterales bacterium; assembly: GCA_965222905.1. GTDB lineage: Bacteria > Acidobacteriota > Vicinamibacteria > Vicinamibacterales > UBA8438 > WTFV01. The sequence goes on from OZ244976.1 coordinate 5,320,668, forward strand.
GTTCCATGTCGGGGCCGCCGCCGTCGATCGGGACGTTGATCAGCTCGAAGCCGAGGCTCTCGGTGATCATGAAGTGCCGGTCGTAGCCGGGTACGACGCACAGAAACTTGAGCGGCCCCGGCTCGCGCCGCCACGCGGTCTGCGGACCGAGCGGCCCGTTCAGCCAGGCGTGCAGCACGTACTGGTGCATGAACGTGAGGCTGGCGTTCCCGCCGGCGATGGCCTCTTCAGGGCGAACGCCGAGCAGTTCGGCGCCCAGCCGCCGCGCCTCCGGGATGCCTGGCAGGCCGCCGTAGTTTCGGACGTCCGTGCCGTCGTCGAGGCGGTAGTCGTTGCCGAGGGCGTCATCGAGCGCGTCCGACAGCGCCACCTGCTCGGGGCTCGGCTTCCCGCGCGTCAGATCGAGCGCGAGCCCCGCGCTCTTCAGCGTTTCGAACTCCGTGGACAGCGCACGCTCGCGCGCTACGAGGGATTCGTGATTCAGACCGTCGAACATGACCTTTCAATTATAGGGCGACCGCGGAGCGCGACAGGCGCGACAGAAGCGAGGCGGGTCTTGTCCAGGCCGGCGTAGCTACATTAACATAGTGACAGGAATGCATTACTTTGTGGCGGCACATGCGCTGGACGTGGGACACTCGGAAGAACCGCAGGAACACTAAGACCCACGGCCTCAGCTTCGAAACCGCCTTGCTCGTGTTCCATGACCCGCACGCCGCGTCGCGCCGGGATCCGTGTCGCGATGAACCGCGGTGGCAGACAATCGGCATGATCGGCACCGTCGTCGTGGTGGTGGTTCACACCTGGTCCGAATCGGACCCGGACCCGGGCGAGGATGTCGGCCGCATCATCAGCGCACGAAAAGCAACGTCGCACGAGAGGAGAGCGTATGAAGAAGGCGCCTGCTGACGTCAAGCGGCTGAGCAGGGATCAGCGTGCGGAGCTGACGGCGCTGTCCGCGTTGCCCGATGACCGGATCGATACGAGCGACATTCCCGAGATTCTCGATTGGTCGGACGCCAGACGAGGTCTTTTCTATCGGCCGGTCAAGCAGCAGATCACGTTGCGCCTCGATGCTGATCTCGTGGCATGGTTCAAGAGACACGCGCCGGGGGGGCGCGGTTACCAGACCGAGATCAACCGTGCGTTGCGCGAGTACGTCCTGCGGCGCGAACCCTCCGCCTGACACGAATACGGCGCTTCGGCCTCGCAGCCTCGCCGGGCGCCTCTGACCGCCTCGAGCACATCTGTCGGATCTCCCGCGTGAAGGCGACTATAATTCGCAGTCGGTCGGCCGAATGCACGCGGTCGAACCCCGGATCCCTCGTCGCGACCGGTATGGAAAACGACTCGTTGACCCGGGAACACGTGGCGGCCCTCTACGGGCGCGGCCTGCTCGATCTCGTATACGAGGCGGCCGGCGTGCACCGCCGCCACCACGATCCGGCGGCCGTCCAGTGCGCGTCGCTCCTCAGCGTGAAGACCGGCGGCTGCCCGGAGGACTGCGCCTACTGCCCGCAGTCGGCGCACTACCGGACGGGCGTCGAGTCGAGCGGCCTGCTGAGCGTTTCCGAGGTCGCGACCGCCGCGGCGCGGGCGCGGGCCGGGGGCGCCGACCGCTTCTGCATCGGTGCGGCGTGGCGGCAGGCGACGGACGGCCCGGCGTTCGACCAGGTCATCGAGATGGTCGGTTCGATCAAGGCGCTCGGACTCGAGAGCTGCGCCACCCTCGGGATGCTCGGCAGCGCCCAGGCCGAGCGGCTGCGCGAGGCTGGCCTCGACTACTACAACCACAATCTCGACAGCGGGCGCGACTTCTACGAGTCGATCGTCACGACGCGCTCCTACGACGACCGCCTCGAGACGCTGCGGCACGTTCGCGACGCGGGGATCAAGGTCTGCTGCGGCGGCATCCTCGGGATGGGCGAGAGCCACGACGACCGCATCGATCTGCTGTTCGAGCTCGCGCGGCAGCGCCCGCAGCCGGAGAGCGTGCCGATCAACACGCTGGTGGCGGTGGAGGGTACGCCGCTCGCCGACCGGCCCCCGGTCTCCTGGGACGACGTCGTGCGGATGATCGCCAGCGCCCGGATCCTGATGCCGGTCTCGAAGGTGCGGCTCAGCGCCGGCCGGATGCAGATGGGCGAGGTGACGCAGGCGCTCTGCTTCCTCGCGGGAGCCAACTCGATCTTCCTCGGCGATCGTCTCCTGACCACGCCGAACCCGGAACCGGACGCGGACGCCGCCTTTTTGGAGCGCCTCGGAATGCACGGGGAAGCGGTCCGGGACGCGCGCGCGTAAGGGCGCAACGCGGATTGCCCGTAGGGGCCCGTTCGGCCATCAGTCACCGTCATCGCCGGGAAGCAGCCGGTCCCAGTCGAGAGCCGGTCCGACGACAGCCCCGGGGTTCTGCTCGCCCGCCGGCGTCCACGCGATCTCGCCCAGGCACGGCGTGTCGGTGCACCGCGCCAGCACGGAGGCGTTGGTAGCGGCCGCTTCATCCGCCGCAGAGGCATGGTTGAGCACGTAGCCTCGTACCGACAGACCGCGCGCGGCGGCGGCTTCCAGCGTCAGCAGCGTGTGGTTGATGGCGCCGAGCTTCGAGTCGACGACGACCAGCAGCGGCAGGTCGAGGTCGCGCGCGAGATCGGCCATCGAGTAGCGCTCGACGATCGGGACGAGCAGCCCGCCTGCGCCTTCGACGAGGGTGACGTCGTGGTCCCGCTCGACGGCGCGGAACGCCGCGACGATGACCGCCGGATCGATGCGTCTGTTCTCCAGGCGGGCGGCCACGTCCGGAGCGAGCGGCGCATCGAGCTGGTAGGGGCAGATACGGTCGATGGGGAGGGTGCTGCCGGCCGCCGCCCGCAGCGCCAGCGCGTCGGCGGGCCGCCGCGTCAGGCTACCGCCGCAGCCCGTCTCGACGGGCTTGAGCACGCCCACACGCCGTCCCTGCGCGCGCAGCGCCGAGGCGATGCCGCGCGCGACGAACGTCTTGCCGACCCCGGTATCGGTGCCGGTGATGAACAGGCCGGCCGTCACGCCCCGGTGGCCTCGACGATGGCGTCCCGGACGACGGTCACGAGCCGGTCGATCTCGACGCCGGTGATCGAGAGGGGCGGCATCAGTACCACGACGTCGCCCAGCGGCCGAACGAGGACCCCCCGCCGGCGCGCCTCCACCGTCACGCGGGCCCCCATCCGGTCGGCGGGAGGGTAGGGGCGCCGTTCGGCGGCGTCCACCGCGAGCTCGATGCCGACCATGACGCCGCACTGCCGCACGTCGGCCACGTGGGGCAGCGGCGCGACCGCGTCCGCGAGAAGTCGTTCGAGACGGGCGATCTTCGGACCGAGCCGGTCGAGCGTGCGGTCGCGGGCGAAGATGTCGAGATTGGCGAGGGCGGCCGCGCATCCAAGTGGGTTTCCGGTGTAGGTGTGGCCGTGATAGAAGGTCCGCCCCGCCGCGGGAGGGCCCAGGAACGCGTCGTGGATGCGCTCGGTCGCCAGCGTCGCGGCCAGCGGCAGGTAGCCGCCGGTGATGCCCTTGGCCACGCAGAGCAGGTCGGGGGCGACGCCGGCCTGCTCGCAGGCGAACATCGTGCCCGTGCGTCCGAATCCGGTCGCCACCTCGTCGCAGATGAGGAGCACGCCGGCCTCGGCGGTCGCCTCCCGGAGCGCGCGCAGGTAGTCCGGGGGGTGCGGCCACATGCCGGCCGCGCCCTGCATGAGCGGCTCGACGACGACGGCGGCCAGCTTGTCCCGCTCGCGGGCGATGGCGTCGCGCGCCTCGGCCACCGCCTGCTCCAGCGCATCGTCGTGCGAGAGGCGGTCGCGCCAGCGCCGGACGTGCGGAGGGGTCAGGCGCAGCGCGTCGGCCAGTACCGGCTTGAAGAACCGGTGGAAGGTCTCGGAGTAGCCGACGCCGACCGCCCCGAGCGTGTCGCCGTGGTACGCCTGCGCGAGCGAGGCAAAGCGCGTTTTGCCGGGCGCCCCGAGCAGATGCCAGTACTGGAGCGCCATCTTCAGCGCGACCTCTTCGGCCGTCGCCCCGCTGTCGGAGTAGAAGACGCGGGTCAGTCCGGGCGGCGCCAGACGCACCAGGCGCTCGGCGAGGCGCACCGCGGGCACGTTGGTCAGGCCCAGCAGCGTCGTGTGCGCCACCTGTCCGAGCTGCGCGGTGATGGCAGCGTTCAACTCCGGGTGGTTGTGCCCGTGGACGTTGCACCAGAGCGACGACACGCCGTCGAGGTAGCGGCGCCCGCCGTCGTCGATCAACTCGTTGCCGTCGCCCTGGACGATGACCACCGGATCCTCGTCGAACCACGCCTGCATCGGCGTGAACGGATGCCAGAGGTAGGCGTGGTCCAGACGCCGGAGCGCCTCGTGGGACGGTGCGGGTTCGCCGGCGTCGCTCATCGGAGGTGGCCCGTCTCACGCCCTGCCGCCGCGAAGGCGTCGACCGCTTTGGCGAGGTCGTCCGCCGTGTGCGTCGCCATCGGGGTGACCCGCACGCGGGCCGTGCCAGCGGGCACCGTGGGGGGGCGGATGGCCGGCGCGAGCACCCCGTGGGCCAGCAGCGCATCGCCGAGCAGCACCGCCGCTTCCGCGTCGCCGACGAGGATCGGCAGGATCGGCGACTCGCAGGGCCCGAGCCGATACCCGAGCTCCGACAGACGTTCGCGCAGCCACGTGGCGTGCGACCAGACGCGGTCCCGGCGCTCGGGCTCGGCGGCCAGCACCGCGATGGCGGCGCGCGCCGCGCCGACCGCCGCCGGCGGCAGGGCGGTCGTATAGATGAAGGTGCGGGCGGCGTTGACCACCCAGTCGATCAGCGCGGCCGAGCCGGCGACGTAGCCCCCGAGGGATCCGAGCGCCTTGCTCAGCGTGCCGATCTGGACGTCGACCGCGTCCGTCAGTCCGAGCTGCGACACGAGTCCGCCGCCGGTGCGCCCGAACACCCCGGTCGCATGTGCTTCGTCCACCACGATCCAGGCGTCGTGGCGCCGGGCGAGCGCGACGAGGTCGGCCAGCGGCGCGAGGTCGCCGTCCATGCCGAAGACCGTCTCGGTGACGATCACGCGCCGGCGGAAGCCGTCGGCCTCGCGCAGGAGCCGCTCCAGGTGGTCGGCGTCGGCGTGTCGGTACACGCGGACGCTCGCTCGCGAGAGCCGGCACCCGTCGATGAGGCTGGCGTGGTTCAACGCATCGCTGAAGATGACGTCCTCCGAACCGGCCAGGATCGGCAGCACGCCCGTGTTGGCGTGATACCCGGAGGAGAGCACGACCGCCGCCGCGGTCTGCTTGAGCCGGGCGATATCGCCTTCGAGCGCGGCGTGCGGCGCCGACGTCCCCACGATGAGGCGGGCGGACCCGGCCCCCGCGCCGTACTCCAGCGCCGCGTCCGCCGCCGCGCGGGTCACCGCGGGATGCGCCGCCAGCCCGAGGTAGTCGTTCGAGCAGAGCTGGATGACGGAACGTCCATCGACGACCACGCGCGGGCCGATGCCGCTGTCGAGGGGACGTAGACGCCGCCGGATGGCGTGGCGGTCGCGGTCTCGGAGCCCGGCCCGCAGCATGTGGTCGAGTGACGAGCGTTGCGCGGTGTCGACCATCTGGATGGCGTCAGTACCGGAACAGGTACTGCAGCTTCGTGAAGAACGCCCGTTGCTGCCGTTGCAGGTCGCGGTTGTAGAACCTCTCCCTGTCCAGGTAGATGCCCTCCTGCAGCCGATCGTCGTAGCCGATGTAGAAGGCGGTGCCGGCGTTGACGCGGTAGGTGAAGAGCAGGTTGATGCCCACCTTCCCGTTGCCCGTGTTGTGCTCCAGGATGTTGCGGACCAGCAGGCGGTCGGTGAACTGGTAGGTGGTGAACGCGCGCAGGATCTTCACGCCGAACACGAGCTCGCCGGTGTGCATGTCCGAGAACCGGGCGGTGTCGAGGTCGAATCGCGTGTTCAGGCGCGAGGTGGGCAGCAGCGTCAGGCCGATGTTGTAGTCGAGCATGCGGCCGAGGAACGGGTTCTCGACGAAGCGGATCTGCTCGCCCCAGTCGATGCCGTAGAACAGCGAGAAGCGCCGGCTCGTGTTGATGCCGTTGCGCATCGAGAAGCGGGTCTTGTGGAAGTCGATCCCCTGGAAGCGTTCCATCTCCCGCTGCGCGTCGGCGCGGAAGAAAACGTTACGCGCGAACCGCGCGCTGAGGTCGGCGCGGAAGTCCTCGTCCTGCAGGATGCCGGCGTGGTCGACGTTCCGCCGGTAGCGGAATTGCGGACCCCAACTGATCAGCCAGCTCTCGGGCCACCATTCGTACTCGACGTCCGCGTCGAACTGCTGCATGTCGACGCGGCGGACGAAGCCGGCATCGGTGCGGAAGTCCGGGTCGATGCTGTTGAAGTCGACGCTGTAGCTGAGGTGGCGGCTGTCGCGCCGGAGCGCGGCGTTGAACATGGGTCCGCTCCCGGCGATGCCGTCGAGGTCGCGGTGCGACGAGGTGACCGCCAGGAATTGCGCGCGGTGGGTCTGGCCGAGCCGGAAGCGCCCGTCGACCCCCGCCACCCGGCTGTAGGAGTCGAGGAACTCGCGGTCGGTCATGATCGCGCCGATGTAGGACTGCGAGTAGAGGTCGTAGCGGGCCCGCCCGATGACGAAGTTCGCCGTCTCGCCGAAGCCGTACGCGCTCAGGTCGTCGAACTTGCCGGGCGCCGCGTCGTTCGCGACGAGCACCCCGAGCGTCGTGTTGCCGGTCTTGCCGGTGAGCTTGGCGCCGATCTGCGGGTCGACGATGGTCTTGGTGTGGACCAGATTCGTGCGGCCCGGCGTACGGAAGATCTCCTGCCCTTCGAGAAAGAACGGCCGCAGCTCGGGGAAGAACAGCGCGTACCGCTGGTTCGTCTCTATCTGGGGCCGGTCCGCCTCGATCTGCGAGAAGTCGGGATTGAGGGTGAAGTCGGCGGTGAGGTTCGACGTGACGCCGTACTTCATGTTGAACCCGAAGTCGGGCTGCGTCTCGCCCTCCGCGTAGCCGGTGTCGGTCAGGCGGCCGAGCTGAATGGCGGTTGCCGTCGGGAGGAGCTCCAGGTTCCGGCTCACCGACAGGCCGCGCAAGCCGCCCAGCGTGCCCATCTGGGTCAGAACGCCGGCGACGGCCCGCGTCATCGGCGCCCAGACCAGCGTCTCGTCCTTGGACTGCAGCGTCCGGGTGATCTGGAAGCCCCAGCGGTGCTCGCCGGCGCCGCGCGACGGATAGCGCAGGCTCTTGAAGGGGATCGCCATCTCGGCCGTCCACCCGTCGCGGACGATGGCGCCGCCGGTCTCGAACAGCGCGTCCCAGGACGAATCGCCGCCGCCCCCCGGCGGCCCGCGCATGCTCCGGCCGCCCCGGAGGATGGCGTCTCCCTGGATCCCGTACGCGTTGACGGAGAAGCGATACGCGCGCTGCTGGTCCAGGAACGTGTCGAACATCACCGCGATCCAGTCGTCGCGCCGGAGTCGGTCCCGGTCGGCGCGGTTCGCCCGCATCTGGGTCGGGTCGGTGTAGTGCGCGTAGAAAGCGAAGTAGAGGTGGTCGGCGTCGTAGGCGATCCGGACCTCGGTGCGCTCGGTCGGCGGAGCCCCCTCGACCGGGTTGGTCTGGGTGAAGTCGGTGATGAGCACGGCGTCGCGCCAGGCTGCGTCGTCGAGCCGGCCGTCGATGGTGGGCGGCTCGGTCGCCCGTTGCGCCTGTACGCTTCGCCGCCCGCCGCCAATCGCGAATCCGGCTGCCGGTCCCGCCTGCGCCGCAGGCGCCGCTCGCGGCGCGGTTGGTCCGCCCAGCAGCAGCTCGCCGCCGGCGACGCTGCTGCCGCCCAGCGCGGCCGGCGCCGATGAGAGGCCTGGCGTGCTTCCCGGCGCCAGCGCTTCCAGTTCGCCGTTCGCACCGTCGCGCCTGTTTCCCGCGGGTGGCCCGGCGCCATTGCCGTTGCCCGCCCGGTGTGCGGCGTTGCCGTTGCCGTTGCCGCTACCGTTTCCCTCTCGCGTCTCCGCGTCCACGACGGCGATTCGGGCTACGCCGCTCCGGCCGATCGTGCGGCGCAAGGCCGCGCGAACCTCACCGGCCAATCGATCCTGCAGCTCGAAGAGGTCGTCCCGTCGACCGTCGACCTTGAACGCCTCCACTGCCGTCTCACTCTGGACGTCGATCAGCCGCGCGGTCAGACGCAGTTGCTCACCGAGCTGCTGAAACGCCCCCGCCAGCAGGTAGTCGGCTCCGAGCTCCCGCACCACCTCGATCAGCACGCGCTCGGTCGGCTTCCCGGGATCCGCTCCGCCCAGGTTGGCGACCGCCCCCTCGACGACCGCGCGGCTGAGGATGTCGATCCCGTCGGCGGCGCGCAGGTCCGTACTGACGGTTTCCGCAATGCCGGCGCCGATCCAGTCGCGGCTCGGCTCGGCGCCGATGTTCGTGAACGGGGCAACGGCGAGGGTCGGCGGCTCCTGGGCCGAAACCACCGGAGTCAGCGCGAGGCAGGCGACGATGGATGCGATGGCGATGCGGCAGGTCAGACGGGTTTTCACGCGACCGGCTGCCATTCTATCAGTCCCGGTGGGTGCCCGTCCGGATTTGTTCAGGTCGGAACCCGGAACGATACGGACTGGTGCGGGTGACGCCGCTTGGGGCATCATTGAGGCAGACCGCACGGGTGTGCGGCGCGCGTTGAATTGGATCCTTCAGCGAGGTACCGCGATGAGAGCGAGACACAGAGTGACCCGGACGCGTTTGTTGGCGTGGCTGCCGATGCTCGGCCTGGTGCTGGCCGCGTCGGTCGCGGCGCAGACCGAGCGCCTCGACGTCGACGAGTTGAAGGCGCAGCTCGACGCCGGCGCCGACGTGCTGCTGATCGACGTCCGCGAGGACTACGAGGTCGAGAGCGGATCGATTCCGGGCGCGATCCACATCCCGGTCGGTGAGCTCGAGGCGCGCATGCCGGACATCCCGAAGGACGTGCGCCTCGTCTTCTTTTGAAACGCCGGAGGGCGGAGCTCCCGGGCTGCGGAGCTCTTCAGGTCTCGCGGTTACAGTGCGGGCGAATTCTGTGCGTTGAACGACTGGAAGGCGAAGGGCTACGAGGTCGACGAGACGGCGCGGCCCGCCGAGGGACCGATTCAGCCGGCGCGTTGACGCGACGAGGCTGCGGTCATAAGCAGGCAGAACATCGACCGGCCGATCGCGCCGGCGTGAGGGAAGGGACAAGTCAGGATGAGAACGACCACATCGACACGGCGGTCGCGTGCGCTGGCGGCGGCGGTTCTCGGTACGCTGACGCTCGCGGCGGCCGGGGTCGGCGCGGCGGACGACGCCTTCGTCACCGTCGACCGCTTCGTGCCGCACACGTCCACGGTGCCCGCGAACGAGGGCGAGCGCGTCGGCCTCTTCCTGCACGAGAAGCTGAGCCGGGAGGTCGCCGACCGGATCGCGGCGGGCGAGCGGCCGGAGGGCAGGGTGGTGCTGTTCGTGCACGGCGGGTCGATCCCGTCGGTGCCGGACTACGACCTGCCCTACAAGGACTATTCGTGGATGGAGCATCTCGCGGCGGCGGGTTTCGATACGTTCTCGATGGACCAGACCGGCTACGGCCTGTCGCCGCGGCCGATGATGGACGATCCGTGCAACATGGCCGCCGAGAACCGCGCGATCGTCACGCCGAACCCGCTCGCGGAGGACTGTCAGCCGAGCTACCCGCACGGTCTGACCACCAGCCAGTCGGACTGGGACGAGATCGGCAGCGTCGTCGATTACATCCGCGAGCTTCGCGGCGTCGACAGGGTCAGCCTCGTCGGCTGGTCCGCGGGCGGTCCGCGTACCGGCGGCTTCACGGCGCGCCATCCCGACAAGATCGACAAGCTCGTGCTGTTTGCGCCGGGCTATGGGCGCGATCGTTCGTCCGACCGGCCGGCGCTGCTTCCGGCCGGCGACGTGCCGATGCGTCTTCAGACCCGCGACACCCTGGAGAACGGCCGCTGGCGTTCCACCGTCGCCTGCGACGGGCAGATCGACCCCGGCATCCAGAAGGCCATTTGGCAGACCGTCATGGCCTACGACCAGCGCGGCTCGGTCTGGGGCCCGCCGCACGGCGTGATGCGGGTGCGCACGTCCGCCGGGTCGTGGGGCTGGAACCGGGACGCCGCCGCCCGGGTGCAGGCGCCGACCCTGATCCTGGTGGGTGAGCAGGACCGCCTGCTCGAGCCGGACGAGCAGCTCTACGAGGACCTGACCGGCGCGGACGGCAGAGTCCTGGTGACGATGGCGTGCGCGACGCACTTCGCGGTCTGGGAAACGACGCAGTACAGGTTCATGCACGAGGCGTCGCGCGAGTGGCTCGAGCACGGGACGTTCCGGGGGCAGGCGACCGGACGTTTCTCCGTCGGCCGGAACGGTGCCGAGTCGACCGAGCCGTAGCGTGACACCCCCCGCGTCGCCGTCCGTGACGTCCGAATGCCCACCGGATCGTGCTCCACCGCGTGCGAGCCGGTGGGCGTTCGTCGGCGTGATTCTGATGAGTGCGTCGCTCCCCCTGTGGATCCTGCTGCTGGGCGTCCCGTTCCTGCCGTTGACCGTCGCAGCGCGCGGCACGGTGGCGACCGCCGTCATCGTCGTCGCGGAGGTGATCTTCTGGGGCGGCGCCGCGCTGGCCGGGCCGGAGGCGGCGAGGCGGATGCGGTCCTGGTGGCGCCGGCCGAAACGGTCGTGACGACAGCGTTGCGCCGGCGTCAGCCGACCACGGCGCGAATGGATTCGGCCAGGATCTCGACCGTTCGCTGTATCTGCGCGTTCGTGATCACGATCGGCGGGGCCAGCACGTAGGTGTCGGCCTTCACGCGGCTGACCAGCCCGCGGTCGAGGGACGCGCGGAGCACCGCCGCGCCGATCCCGTGGTCGGCCGGGAACGACCGCTTGGACTCCCGGTCCTCGACCAGCTCCACCGCGCACATCAGCCCCTTGCCGCGGATGTTCCCGACATTCGGGTGATCGGCGAGCGCGGATCTCAGCCGGGCGAGCAGCTCGTCGCCCTTGGCCGCGGCCTGCTCCGGGAACCGCTCGTCCTCGATGATGCGCAGCATCCGGAGCGCCACCGCGCAGCCGACCGGATGTGCGCTGTAGGTGTAGGCGTGCATCCACGGCTCGCCGGCCTCGTCGAGCGTCGCGGCCAAGCGGTCGCTGATGCCGATGCCGCCGAAGGGGAAGTAGCCGGAGGTGATCGCCTTGGCGAACTGCACGATGTCCGGCTCGACGCCCCAGTGATCGAGGGCGAAGAGGCGTCCTGTCCGCCCGAAGCCGGTGATCACCTCGTCGGCGACGAGCAGCACCTCGTAGCGGTCGCAGATCTCCCGGATGCGCGGGAAGTAGTCGTCCGGCGGCACGATGACGCCGCCGGCGCCCTGCACCGGCTCGGCGATGAACATCGCCACCGTGTCTGCGCCTTCGCGCAGGATGGCCCGTTCGAGCTCGGTGGCCGCGGCCACCCCCTGGCTCTCGCCGGGCGGCGCCTCGTAGCGGTACGGATCGGGCGCCGGGATGTGCGAGAAGCCCGGGACGCGCGGCTCGAACAGCGGCCAGTAGCGGCTGAGCCCGGTGGCGCTCATGGCGGCCAGGGTGACCCCGTGGTAGCCGTCCACGCGGGAGATGACCTTCGTCTTGTCGGGCCGGCCTTGCAGCTTCCAGTAGGCGCGCGCCATCTTGATGCTGCTGTCGGTCGCCTCGCCGCCGCCGCTCGTGAAGAAGAAACGGTTGATCGACGGATAGCAGAGCGCCGCGAGCCGTTCGGCCAGCTCGATGGCGCGCGGGTTGGAGCTGCCCGCGTAGCCGGAGACGTAGGCGAGCTCGGCGGCCTGCTCGCGCATCGCGTCGGCCAGCTCCGCCCGGCCGTGCCCGGCCGTGACGTTCCAGAGTCCGGCGAGGGCGTCGATGTACTCGCGACCGTCCGCGTCGGTGAGGATCGCCCCGTCGCCCTTCACCCATATCCGGGCGTTCCGGTGCAGCGGCTCGTCGTGCAGCGGGTGGATGAGATGGGCGATGTCGCGTGTCAGGAGGTCGGCAGTGGCAGTCATGGGGGAACCAGCAGGATAACACGCGGCCGTGCTACGCTACGGGATCCCCATGGCGCATGAAATCCGCCGCCGGATCCGTCGTGCGGCACTCGCCGCGGCGGTGACGTGCGCGGTCGTCGCCGGGCTTGCGGGGGTCGCGGCGAGCCGGCCGGAGGAGCCTCGTCCGGTCGCGCCCGCCGCCGGCGTGACCGTGCCCGGGCTCGATGGGACAAAGGTCGCGCCGCTCGCTTTCACCGAGGGGGTCGAGGCGACCGTCCTGCTGTTCGTGATGACCGACTGTCCGATCTCGAACCGCTACGCGCCGGAGATCCGCCGGCTGCACGAGCAGTTCGCGGGCGCGGTCCGGTTCTGGCTGGTCTACGTGGACGCGCAGCGGCCGGTTGAAGAGCTGCGCGAGCATCGGGCGTCGTTCGGTTATCCGTTCGGGGCGTTGCGGGACGTCGACGGGGCGCTCGTGGCGCTCGCCGGCGCCACCGTCACCCCGGAGGCGGCGGTGTTCGATGCGGCGCAGCGGCTCGTCTACCGGGGACGGATCGACGATCGGTTCGTCTCGTTCGGCGTGGCGCGCAGGGCGCCGAGAGTTCGCGACCTGCACGATCTGCTGACCCGTGTCGCGGCCGGCGAGAGCGTGGCGTTCTCGGAGACGCGGGCCGTGGGGTGCTATATTCCCGGCGCGTGAGCGGTTCGCTCGCTACACCACGGTCGAGTTCCGGAGTTCCAGAGTTCCAGAGGAGGAAGGCAATGAAGTGCATGCATCTCGTGTCGGCGGTCGCGGCGGTGGCAGTACTGGCCGTCGGCGCGTCCGCATTTGCACAGGACGTGACCAGGTACGTGCGTTACGAGCACGACGGCGCCACATCGTACGGCGTCCTGGAAGGGGAGACCATCCACCAGCTCGGCGGCGACGTGTTCGGGTCGCACGAGCGGACCGGCGCCACCGTGGCCCTGGGCGACGTCACCCTGCTGCCGCCGAGCGAGCCGAAGAAGGTCGTCGCGGCCGGGCTGAACTACCGCAGCCATCTCGGCGGGGCCACGCCGGCGGAGTACCCCGGCCTGTTCGACAAGCACGCAACGTCGCTGATCGGCCACGAGGCGGAGATCACCTACTACGAGGACGCCACCAACCTGCACTTCGAGGGCGAGATGGTGCTGATCATCGGCAAGGTGACGCGCAACGTCTCGGTCGAGGACGCGCCCGACCACATCTTCGCCGTCGCGCCGGGCAACGACATCAGCGAGCGGGTCTGGCAGAGCAACGACCTGCAGTGGTTCCGCGCCAAGGGCGCCGACACCTTCGGGCCGGTCGGGCCGGTCATGGCGCGCGGCGTCGACTACAACGACCTGCTGCTCCAGACACGCGTGAACGGTGAGGTCCTGCAGTCGCAGCGAACCCGCGACCTGCTCTTCGATTCCGCGTACCTGGTCAGCTACGCCAGCCGCTACGTGACGCTGGAGCCGGGTGACATGATCTACACCGGCACGCCGGGCGCCACGTCGGCCATGCAGCCGGGCGACGTCGTCGAGATCGAGCTCGAGAACGTCGGCGTCCTGCGGAACACGATCGGTCCGAAGGGCGGGCGGCCGACGAACGAGCAGTAGCCTGCTGCCCATCGTCGCGCGCCGAACCCTTGCGTGCGCCGACGGTTCTCGTTTCCACGGGTCGGGCGCGGCGAGCCGCTGCCCGGCCCATTGCATGTACGGCGGTTGAACCGTATCCTTCACGCCATGAGCCGGTCCCTGCGCCTCGCCGTTGCCGTCGTGCTGCTGCTGGCGCCGCTCGTGCTGCCCGAGGCCGCCGCCGGCCACCCGATGGACACGCAGAACGCCGCTTTTGTCCAGGGGGTCGACGGCCCGGCGCCCGCTCCGTTCATGTACCTCGGGGCGAAGCACATGGTCACCGGCACGGACCACCTGCTGTTCCTGGTCGGGGTCATCTTCTTCCTGTACCGGCTGCGGGACGTCGTCCTGTACGTCAGCCTGTTCACGCTGGGCCACAGCATCACGCTGCTGCTGGGCGTGCTGGGCGGGCTGGAGGTGAACGCCTACCTCATCGACGCGGTCATCGGTCTGTCGGTCTGCTACAAGGCGTTCGAGAACATGGGCGGCTTCGAGCGCGTGTTCAACGCGCGCCCCAACACGAAGGCGGCGGTCCTGATCTTCGGACTCTTCCACGGGTTGGGTCTCGCCACGAAGCTGCAGGAGTTCACCGTCACCGACAACGGGCTCGTCGCCAACATCCTGAGCTTCAACGTGGGGGTCGAGATCGGCCAGGTCCTCGCGCTGAGCGCCGTGCTCATTGCAATTACCGTGTGGCGGATGCGGCCGAGCTTCGCGCGCCACGCCTTCGTGACGAACGCCGTGCTGATGGGCGGCGGCTTCCTGCTGACCGCGCAGCAGTTGTTCGGCTACGTCTTCTATCCCTGATGACCGATCCTGTTTCCTCGTCGGCGGCCCCGCCGGTCTCCATCAAGCGGCTCGGCATCGCGGCGCTCGCAGCGGTGCTCGTGGCGGCGCTGGTCTTCGTCGGGGCGGTGCTCCCGGCCGAACGCGGCATCGACCCGCTCGGCACCGGGGCGTTGTTCGGCCTGCTTGCGCTGGCGCAGGTCGTCGCCATCACCGCGGAAGACGACCAGTACCGGATCGATTCGTACGAGCTCCGCGTGCGCCCGGGCGAATGGGTCGAGTACACCTACCGGATCCGGGAAGGCGGAACCATGGTGTATTCGTGGACCGCCACCGGGCCCCTCGAGTACAACTTCCACAGCGCGCCGGACGGGGCGCCGCCCGGCTACGCCGAGAGCTTCGACGCGCAGGAGAACGACGTGGCGCACGGGAGCTACATCGCCCCCTTTACCGGCGTGCATGGCTGGTACTGGGAGAATCCGGGGACCGAGGTGGTGAACGTCACCTTCGACACGGCCGGCTTCTACCGGGACGCCCACGTCGCCCGTGATCGCGTGGACGGCTACCGGACCCTCAGGGATCCGCGCGGCAATCCGGTGGAGTGACGTGTCGGATCCGGACTTCAGGATCGGCAACCGGCGGTCACGCGGCCTGAGCAACGCGTCATTTCTTTGGCGGTGGTGGCGCCTGTGGCATCGGGCGGCCGGGTGGCAGCGTCGGACCGACCCGGGTGCTAGGAGACATGGCCAGTCCTGGCTTCCTCGAATACGGCATCAGTCGTCTGCTCATTCACGCGGTTGTTCACGACCGCCGGATCCTTCGACGTAATGTAGTGCAGGTTGGCGTTCAGTTCGCGGAGCAGCCGGTTCGCTTCGGCGTCATCCATGGACGACTGCTGCCGCCACAACTCGTTGAGCGCCAGCTTCAACCGGCCGCACTCGTCGCGGATCAACAGGAGGGTAGCGGCGGTCTGGCTAGCCCTGCCTTGTACCCGCATTCAGGGCTGGACAAATCAGCTTCCGCCGTGTAGCGTCACGGCATGGAGCACCAGAACCAGATACTACAGACCCTTCGTGCGCCGGAGTCGCAAGCTCGCCTCGAGCGGATTGTGGCGCGGGAGGCGCTGAACAACCGAGCGGCGGTGGGGCGGCGGGTGTGCGCGGAGTTCGGGTTTGTCGATGCGCGCGGGTCGGCCCAACTCGCGGGTTGTCTCAAAGCGCTCAACACGCTGCACAAGGCGGGGCGGATTGCGTTGCCGGCGTCGCGGCGCGGCGGGGGCGCGCCCACGCCGCAGCGTTTCGACGCGCCGGTGGCGGCGGCCACGGCGGTGCCGGGTACGGTGGCGGCGGTCGCGGGATTGTCGCTGGAGGTGGTAGAGCAAGGCGGGCAGCGCCGGGTGTGGAATACCTTGCTGCACTTCGAGCATCCGCAGGGGACGACGACCTTTGCGGGCTGCCAGGTGCGCTATCTGGTGGTCTCGGCGCACGGGGTGCTGGGCGCGGTCGGGTTTTCGGCCGCGGCGTTGCAATTGCGGGCGCGCGAGGCGTGGATGGGATGGAGCGCTGAGCAACGCCAAGCCCATCTGCACCGGGTGCTGTGCCTGAGCCGGTTCCTGATCCGCCCCGGCGTGCAATGCCGCAACCTGGCCAGCCAGGTGCTGGGCCAGGTGCTGGCGCGTGTGGCGGAGGATTTCGAAGCCCGCTACCAGTATCGTCCGTGGCTGGTGGAGACCTTCGTCGGCCCCGCGCATGACGGGGCCAGCTTCAAGGCGGCCAACTTCGTGTGGGTCGGCCAGACGGCCGGTCGCGGGCGCCAGGACCGCGACCATGCGCGGGCTCGTCCGGTCAAGGCGGTATATATGTATGAGTTGGAGCCGCACTGGCGGCGGCGGTTGGGGGTGGCGCGGGTCGCTGCGGCGCCGGCGCTGGCGCCGGCTGAGGGTCTCGACAGCACCGCCTGGACGGTGAACGAGTTTGGAGGGGCGCCGTTGGGCGATCAGCGGTTGTCGGCGCGTCTGGTCAAGAGCGCGGGTCTGCTGGCGTCGTTGCCCGGCGAGGCGATCACCGCCAACGCGTCCCACGACCGCGCGGCGGTCAAGGGCTACTACCGGCTCATCGACCAGCCGGTGTCGTCGGCGGTCACGCCCGGGAACATTCTCGCGCCGCACCGGGCGCGCACGCTGCAGCGGATGCGCGGCCAGGACACGGTGCTGTGCATCCAGGACGGGACGGATCTGAACTTTGCGACGCGCCCGCACTGCGAGGGGCTGGGCATCATCGGGCGCAACCAGACGGCCTCGAAGACGCTCGGCCTGCATCTGCATCTGACCCTGGCGGTCGATGGCGCGGGTCTGCCGCTGGGCGTGCTGCGCTGCGGTTTCGAGGCGCCGCCGGGCGGCGCGGCGCGCCCGGCGGACGAGGCGCCGCCGGCGGCGGCGCAGGAGACGGCCCCCAAGGCGGCGCAGGAGACGGCCCCCAAGACGCGGCGCTGGGTCGACGGCCTGCGCGACATCGACCGGGCGGCGGCGGCGTTGAGCCGCAAGACGCGGGTGCTCAGCGTCATGGACCGCGAGGCGGATTGCTTCGCGGTGTTCGACGAGCAGCGCCGTCTGAACCGGGTGGAAGTGCTGGTGCGCGCCCACCATGACCGCTGTCTCGCCAAGGGCGCCCCGAAGCTGTTCGCCGCCATGCGCGCCGGCGCCGCCGACGGGCACGTCGAGATCGAGATCGACCGGCTGAGCGCGCGGCGCAAATCCAGCGGCAGGCAGGCCCGCCCGGCGCGCACCGGGCGGGTGGCGCGGGCCGAGGTGCGCCATCGCCAGGTGGTGGCGCCGCCGACCATCGCCGGCGCCGAACCGGTGGCGCTGTCAACGGTCCATGTGCGCGAAACCGCGCCGCCGCCCGGCGAGCCGGCGGTCGAGTGGTTCCTGCTCACCAGTCTCGACGTCGACAGCACCGAAACCGCGGTCGCGGTCATCGGCTACTACCTGCGGCGCTGGCGCATCGAAGACCTGTTCCGGGTGCTCAAGTCCGGATGCCGAGTCGAACATCTCGCGTTCCACACCGCCGACCGGCTCCAACGCGCGGTCACCATCAATACCGTGATCGCCTGGCGCCTGATGGTGATGACCCTGCTCGGACGTGACGTGCCGGGGTGCGACGCCCAGTTGCTGTTCACCGACATCGAGTTGCGTTTCCTGACCGACTATGCCGAAGAACTCGGCCTGCCGCCCCCTGACCATCTCGCCGCCGCAGTCCTCCTGCTCGCCATCCTCGGCGGCTACCAGAACCGAACGCACGACCCGCCCCCCGGACACCAGATCATGTGGCGCGGTTACGAACGAATGTCCATCGCAACCATCGGCTACCGCATTGGACGGCGGGAGCGTGCTGGAGTTGTCCAGAACGAATAATGTGGGTACAAGGTAGGGCTAGCCCATCTTTAGCAAGATTCCCGACAATTTTGTAGATTTAGGCGATATTTCGAGGATCGCATCCCCATAACTTGTTGATTCTAAAGGATCGGGTGTTGGCGGTACTGAATGTAGTGCCATAATCGTGTAGTGGTTGTTGCTTCTGGGACGTGCACCCGCTATCGTGGGCGTGTGTTCATTCGCCGCACCCAAACCCGGCGGACCGCCGACGGACAGCCCTACTTCTCGCATCGCCTCGTCCACTCCGAGCGCATCGGCAACGCCGTCCGCCAGCGCACCCTGCTCAATCTCGGACGCCACTTCGACATTCCCCAGGCGCAATGGCCGCTGGTCTGCTCCCGCAGCGACGACATCCTGGCCGGCCAGACGCCCCTGGTGGCCGATTGCCCGGCCGCCGTCGAACGCGAAGCGCAGCGCATAGCCGCACAGTTGGTCGCCCGCGGCACACCGGTGCAGGGACCGGCAGCCGGGCCGACAGACGTGCAGCCGGTCGACGTCGACTCGTTGCGCCTGGTCCGCCCCCGCAGCGTCGGCGTCGAGCAGGTCGGCCTGTGGGCCCTGGAGCAATTGGGCCTGCCGGCCCTGCTGACCGAGTTGGGCGTCAACGGCGCGTTGCGCACCGCGGCGACCGGCGCCGTCGTCGGACGCCTGGCCCAGCCGGCCTCGGAGCGCGCCACGCACCGCTGGCTGCAGCAACGCAGCGGCCTCGGCGAGTTGCTCGGCGTCGACTTCGAGACCGTCAGCCCGATGCAGCTCTACCGCGCCTCGGATGCGCTGGTGAAGCACCGCGAGGCGATCGAGGCGCATCTGTTCGAGCGGGCCATGGGACTGTTCGACCTGCAGCCGACGGTGACCCTCTACGACCTGACCAACACCTATTTCGAAGGCGAGGCGGGCGCGCAGCCGCAGGCAAAGCGCGGGCACTCGAAAGAGAAGCGCAGCGACTGTCCGCTGCTGACCCTGGGCCTGATGCTCGACGCCAGCGGCTTCGTGCGCCGCTCGCAGGTCTTCGCCGGCAACGTCCGGGAACACCGCACGCTGGCCGGCATGCTGGAGGCACTCGATGCGCCGGCCGGCGCCCTGGTGGTGATGGACCGCGGCGTCGCCACCGAGGCCGCCATCGGGTGGCTGCGCGACAACCGCTACCGCTATCTGGTCGTCAGCCGTGAACGCCACCGGCAGTTCGACGCCGAGGCCGCCGTGGCGGTCCGCACTCAGTCGAACCACACCGTGCATCTGCACAAGGTCGTCTCGACCGACCCCGGCGAGGTCCGCCTGTACTGCTACTCCGAAGAGCGGGCCCACAAGGAGCGGGCCATCGTTGAGCGGGCCGCCGCCCGCTTCGAGGCCGCGCTGACCACGCTCAACGAGGGGCTGGCGCGCCCCCGCGCCCACAAGCGCCTCGGACAGGTCTGGCAGCGCATTGGGCGACTGAGAGCCAAGCATACCCGCGTCGCCAAGCACTACCAGATCGAGGTCACCCCCGACCAGACCGGCGAGAAGGCCGCCGCCGTCACCTGGACCCGTCGCCCCCAGGACGGCTCGATGGCCACCCATCCGGGCGTCTACTGCCTGCGCAGCAGCGAGACCGACTGGGACGAAGACGCCTTGTGGCGCACCTACACCACCCTCACCGACGTCGAAGCCGTCTTCCGCGCACTGAAGTCCGAACTCGGCCTGCGCCCCATCTACCACCACAAGCCGCAGCGGGCCGATGGCCACCTGTTCATCACCGTCATCGCCTACCAGCTCGTGCAGGTCATCCGCACCCGGCTGCGAGCCCACGGCGAACACGCCAGTTGGACCACCCTGCGCCGCATCCTCGAAGGCCAGCAGCGCGTCACCGCCACCTTCCGGCGCCCCGACGGGCGCACCCTGCACGTGCGCACCGCCACGCAGGCCGAACCCGAACAGCGGGCCATCTACGACGCGCTCGGCGTCGACCCGCAACCGGGAGGCGTCCGCAAGACAACCATCTGACCGACCCATTTCCCGGTTTGCGCAGGTTTGTAGTGCCACTCGAGCGCTTTTGTCGCTGTAAGTTGCTGATTCCGCGTTGCTTAGTACTGCGGCTGTTAAACTTGGGCTAGGCTTGACGAAGAAGTCGAGCGCCACCACGATGGCAACGAAAGCGGCGGATGCGATCCTGACTTCGTCTGCCATTTCCGCCAAGACTGATGTAATGGCCCCCATCGCGAAGACGAGCAGCACGAACCGAATACACATCTCCAGCCGGCGAGATCGGCTCGCGAGAACCCCGTAGTAGCGCTCCCATCTAGCACTGTGCAAGAGCGCAGCCCAGATCGCGTCGCGTGTGCACATGGACCCCCCTCCATCGCGAGCTCAGCGCCAGTTCCGGGATTCCGGAGCGGCCATCGCGGTGAACAGGCTGGTCACGGAGCATGTCTCCCGGTCGCCGAGTCGCAAGATCCCCGGATCGTGTACGCTGAATCGATCTCTCGCCTACGCGCACGCGATCCCTATTCGTATACTAGATTCGTATACTAGTGTGCTGTCCCGGAAATACGCATCGCAATGCGCGCCACCTTGTCGAGGATCGACTGCGCTGTGGCGACCCAGACGAACGGCGTGGCAGAGGTATTGTAGCTGTCGATGAACGCCTGGATCTTGCGCACCAGATCCGCGACGCTGCGGAACGAACCCCGCTTGATCGCCCGCTGGCTGAGCAACCCGAACCACCGCTCCACCTGGTTCAACCAGGACGCCGAGGTGGGCGTGAAGTGCAGATGGAAGCGGGGTCGCGCCGCCAGCCACCGCTTGACCTTGGCGTGCTTGTGCGTCGCGTAGTTGTCCAGTACCAGGTGGATGTCCAACTCCGCCGGCACCTCCCGGTCGATCAGGCGCAGGAACGACAGGAACTCTTCGTGGCGGTGCCGCTTCCGGCACTGCCCGAACACCTTTCCAGTGGCGATGTCCAGGGCGGCGAACAGCGTCGTCGTGCCGTGCCGGACGTAGTCGTGGGTGTAGCCTTCGGCGTAGCCGAGGCCCATCGGCAGCGTCGGCTGCGTGCGATTGAGCGCCTGAATCTGCGACTTCTCGTCCACGCACAGGACCATCGCGTGGTCGGGCGGGTTGAGGTACAACCCGACGATGTCGCGCACTTTCTCGATGAAGAACGGATCGCTGGACAGCTTGAAGGTCTTCGCCAGATGCGGCTTGACCCCGAAGAGGGCGAGCCAGCGCTGTACCGTGCTCTTGGCAATGCCTTCAGCTCGCCCCAAGGTGCGTGTACTCCAATGCGTGGCGGCATCGGGCTTCTCCTGCAGGGCACGGTTGATCACCGCCGCCACTTTGTCGTCGTCATAGGTCCGAGGACGACCGGGGCGGAGTTCGTCGTGCAGGCCCTCGATGCCGGCCGCTCGAAAGCGCCGTCGCCACTTGCCGACGGTTTGTGGTGTGACGCCGAAGCGCCGCGCGACGGCAGAGTTGGCCAAGCCTTCAGCACTGGCGAGGACCATCCGGGCTCGCTGGACCAGGGCGTAGGGCAGGGTGGCCGACCGGGCAATGCCGTTGAGCTGATCCTGCTGCTCGTCGGTGAGCGTGAGTGGTACCAGGGGGCGTCCGCGTGGCATGGCAGTCTCCCTTGCTTGAAGCCTGCCACTTACGATACTCATTTCCGGGACGCTACACTAGCACGCATACACTCAGGATCCATTGAAGCGTGAGCGTCCGTTCCCGGTGCGCGCGGATCGCGTTGAGGCACGTGATTCCGCGTGTGCGATGCGAGATCGGAAGCGGCCGATCGGAGTTGACGTCTCCGCCGCATGTGGTCACAATGCCTACATGCCCGAGCCGCTCGCCGTCGGCGCCCGAGAGTTCAAGACGCGTCTCGGTACCTATCTCCGACAGGTCCGCGAGGGGCGGACTCTGACGATCACCGACCGGGGCCGTCCGGTCGCCACCGTGACTCCGGTCGACATGGCGGGGCAGTCCATCGAGGCGCGCCTGAATCAACTCCGTGCCGCAGGTGTCGTGACCGGTACCGGCAAGCCCCTGTCACGGATGCACGAGCCTGTTGTCATGAACGGGCGTCCCCTTTCCGAGACCATCATCGAGGACCGGGAGGATCGATTCTGATCCGGTTCTTCGATGCCAGCGCCTTGGCGAAGCGGTACGTGCGCGAACCCTGGAGCGATGCCGTCGAGCGATGGTTGGTGTCCGATACCGCGGCCGTCGGCCGGTTGTCGGAAGTGGAGGTCGCGTCTGCGCTTGCGCGCCGCGCGCGTGCCGGCGACTGCGATGTCCGTGCGCGCGACGTGGGGCTTGCTGCACTGGAATGTGACTTCCGATCGTTCCTGGTCGTCGAAGTCGTGCCGGCGGTGACGTCGCGCGCACGCTCCCTGCTGAACGCATACCCGTTGCGTGCGTCCGACGCGATCCAGCTTGCCAGTTGCTACGATCTGCAGGGCAGGCTGGGGAGAGACGTGCCGTTCGTGGTCTTCGACGAACGGCTCGCGGCGGTCGCGCGCAAGACCGGCGCCATCGTGCTCGGAGCAGGTAGCGACAGCAACGAACCCACCTAGCAGCCGGCGCTCCGACCGGAGGTGGGCGACAGCATGTTCGCGCAGGCGCCGACTCCATCGAGTCACGGGGAATCAGACGGGGAAGCGATGCACATTCGGATTACAGCCATGGCGGCAGCGGGGTTCCTGGCCGCGACGATGGTGCAGAGCGCGGCCGGGCAGGAGCGTTCGGCTCCCGATCCCGACTACCGGGCGCCGCGCACCGCCGGCGGCCTTCCGGACATCTCCGGCATCTGGACCAACGACACGTTGACGCCGCTGGAGCGGCCGGCGCGGCTGGGAGACCAGGCCTTCTACACCGAGGAGGAGGCGGCCGAAATCGAGCGTAGCGGCCGCGAGATGCTCGAGCGTGACAGCGCGCCGGGCAGCACGCGGACCACCGCGTCCGGGAGCCTGGATCGCGGCTACAACTACTTCTGGAGCGACCCGCGCGAGTCGGTCGTCTACACCCGGCGCACGTCGATGATCGCCGATCCTCCGACAGGACGCGTGCCGACGCGGCCGGCGGCCGAGGCGCGCGCCCGGTGGCTCGTCGCCAACCGCACCGATTCGCACGAGAACATGAGTCCCTACAGCCGCTGCATCACCCGCGGCATGCCGGGCTCGATGCTCCCGAACACCTACAACACCGGCAACCAGATCTTCCAGGTTCCCGGCTACGCCGTCATCCTCTACGAGATGGTGCGCGAGCCCCGGATCATCCCGCTCGACGACCGGCCCTTCGTCGACTCGAAGATCGTCCAGTGGATGGGCGACGCGCGCGGGCGTTGGGAAGGGGAGACCCTGGTCGTGGAGACGAGGAACTTCACCGAGAAGGGCTGGATCACCCCGAACCAGAACGCGGGACGGATGCACGGCGTACCGGTCAGCCCGGAGCTGCGGCTGGTCGAGCGCTTCACGAGGGTGGCTGAGAACGTCCTCGACTGGGAGGTTCGCGTCGAGGACCCGAACGTCTACACCCGGCCCTGGACCCTGGAACTGCCGCTCAAGCGGGACATGAGCTATGACCTATACGAGTACGCCTGCCACGAGGGGAACCGCGCCGTGACCGGAATCCTCGGCGGGGCGCGTCACGAGGAGCGGCAGCAGGCGGCGGCGCACTGAGGAGCCGCCCGCGGGAGCGCCCCGCGGGGAAGCCTCATGGCGCGACGCATGGATCGTGTTGCCTTCCACCGGCGCCGGCCGGTCGCGGCTACGCCAGCTCGGCGAGCGTCGCGGTCAGCAGCCGGTAGAACCGTCCCACCGAGTCGATGTGGACCCGCTCGTCGGGCGAGTGGGGGGCCTCGATGACGGGGCCGAAGGAGATCATGTCCATGCCGGGTATCTTCTTGCCGAGGATGCCGCATTCGAGCCCGGCGTGAATCGCCGCGACCTCCGGCGCCGCTCCCAGCTCCCTTGCGTGGACCTTCTTGACGACCTCGAGCACTTCCGACTGCATGTTCGGCTTCCAGCCCGGATACGCGTCGCGCACGTCCACGTCCGCGCCGGCGAGTTCCGCGGTCGCACGGATGCGGCGGCGCAGCGCGTCGAGCGCGGCGTCCACGGACGACCGTGAGCTCGTGGTAATCACCAGCGAGCCGTTGGCGCCTTTCACCGTGGCCACGTTGTTGCTCGTCTCCACCAAGCCGGTGATGTCGTAGCTCATCGCTTCGACGCCGTGCGGGAGGCTGGAGATCAGCCGCAGCACCGTCGCCGTCGTGTCCGACTCCCAGGCCCGATCTGCAGCCGTCGCGTCGCCGACGGCCAGCGTCATGCCGGGGTCGGCCGGTCGGAACTCGTCCCGAACCGCTTCGAACTCGGCTCGGACGGCAGACGTCACGCTCTTTACGTCGGCGGCCCCGGCGACGATCGTTGCGAACGCCTCGCGCGGGATGGCGTTGTGGGCGCTGCCGCCCTCGAGGCGGGCAAGGCGGAACGGCGTGCCGCCGTACGCCGCCCAGAGGGCGCGCGCCAGCAGGCAGACCGCGTTCCCGCGCTGCAGGTGGATGTCGCAGCCGGAATGGCCGCCCTTGAGTCCCCGCAACGCCACCGTGACCGCACGGTCGTCGCTGCCGGTCCCGGCCGGCGTCACGCGGAGCGAGAGCCGCATGTCGCCGCCGCCCGCGCAGCCGACGTACAGGATTCCCTCTTCTTCCGAGTCGAGGTTGATCAGCCGGCGTCCGGCGAGCAGGCCGGCGTCGAGCTGCGCCGCGCCGGTCAGCCCCGTCTCCTCGTCGATCGTGAACAGCAGCTCCAGCGGTCCGTGGACCAGGTCGGTCGAATCCATCACCGCGAGCATCGTCGCGACGCCGATCCCGTTGTCCGAGCCGAGCGTCGTGCCGGTGGCGTAGAGATGCTTCCCTTCCCGCCGCGGCACGATGGCGTCGGTCTTGAAGTCGAACGCGACGTCGGCGTTCTTCTCCTGCACCATGTCGAGGTGCGACTGCAGGATGGTGACCGGCGCTCCTTCATGTCCGGCGCTGGCCGGCTTGCGCACCACGACGTTGCCGGCGGCGTCGACCGCATGGTCGCACCCGGCGCGGCTCGCTGCGGCAATGACGTGCCGCCGCATCCGCTCCTCGTCCTTGGAGGCGCGCGGAATGGTCAGGATGGTGTCGAAGTGACTCCAGAGCGGCTTCGGTTCGAGTGATGAAACGAACGTCATGGCAATCTCCGCGATTCCTGCCGTCGGGCCGACTCCCAGCCCGGCGGCGCCGTCATGGCAGGGTGCTAAACTGCTCATGATATCATCCGGGGCCATCGTGGAAACGCCGCTCACGCCGCTGGAGTTCAAGCGCCGCGCGCGCAGCCTCTACGCGGATCGCGAGGCGGTGATCGACGGGCCGCTCCGGCTCACCTACGCCGATTTCTTCGCGCGCTGCGATCGCTGGTCCGCCGCCCTGCAGAAGCTGGGCGTCGCCAAGGGCGACCGGGTCGCCTACATCGCGCCGAACACCCACGCGCAGCTCGAATCCTTCTACGCGGTGCCGCAGATCGGCGCCGTGCTCGTGCCCGTCAACTTCCGGCTGACCCCGGACGAGATCGCCTACATCATCGGGCACAGCGGTGCGCAGGTGGTCTGCGCACACGCGGACTATCTCGAAGCGGTCGACAGCGTCCGCGGGGAGTGTCCGGGCGTCGAGCATCTCGTGGCCCTCGAGGGCGCGAGGGAAGGATGGCTCGACTACGAGACTCTGCTCGGCGCGGAAGAGCCGGTCTTCGAGGCCGCCGAGGTGGACGAGAGCGACCTGCTGACGATCAACTACACCAGCGGCACGACGTCGCGTCCCAAGGGCGTGATGATCACGCACCGGAACGCCTGGGCGAACGTCGTCGGCACGCTCGTCCACTGGCCCATGACGTGCGGGGCGCGGTACCTGTGGACGCT
The DNA here is from genome assembly GCA_965222905.1 of Vicinamibacterales bacterium. Taxonomy (GTDB): domain Bacteria; phylum Acidobacteriota; class Vicinamibacteria; order Vicinamibacterales; family UBA8438; genus WTFV01. The sequence continues at coordinate 5,346,498 of OZ244976.1, forward strand.
GCCGATGTTCCATGCGAACGGCTGGACGTTCACCTGGATCGTGACCGCGGTCGGCGGAGCGCACGTCTGCCTGCGCGCGGTCGACCCGGCGCAGGCGTTCGGCTTGATGCGCGACGAGGCGGTGACGCACATGTGCGCGGCGCCCACCGTGCTGATCATGCTGGCCAACGCGCCCGCCGATGCACGGGGCGAGGTCCGGCGCGGCGTGAACGTGATGACGGCCGGGGCCCCGCCCGCCGCCGCGACCATCCAGCGCCTGGAAGGCGAGTTCGGGTGGGAGCTGATCCACGTCTACGGACTGACCGAGACGGCGCCGTTCATCACCGTCTGCGAGCCTCGCCCGGAGCACCGCGGCCTCTCGGCCGACGAGCGGGCCACCGTCAAGGCGCGGCAGGGGGTCGAGCTGATCACCTCCGGCGAGCTGCGGGTCGTCGACGACGACGGCAACGAGGTCCCGCGCGACGCGCAGACCCTCGGCGAGATCGTCGTGCGCGGCAACGTCGTCACCGCCGGCTATTACAACGATCCGGAGGCGACGGCGACGGCGATGCGCGGCGGCTGGTTCCACAGCGGCGACGCCGCGGTGGTCCATCCGGACGGCTACGTCGAGATCCGCGACCGCTTCAAGGACGTCATCATCAGCGGCGGCGAGAACATCTCGTCGGTCGAGGTCGAGGGCGTGATGATGCGGCATCCGGCCATCTGCGAGATCGCCGTGGTCGGCGTCCCCGACGAGCGCTGGGGCGAGACGCCGCACGCGTTCGTAGTGCTCAACGACGGGGTGTCGGCCACCGCCGACGAGCTCATCGCCTACGCGCGCGGCAAGATGGCGCACTTCAAGGCCCCGCGGCAGGTCGCCTTCGTCGAGCAGTTGCCGAAGACCGCGACCGGCAAGATCCAGAAGTACGTGCTGCGGCAGGGCCGCGCCGCGATCGGCAGGCAGTAGCCTCTACCGACGCCCGCGACTGCCTCGGCGCAGGATCGGCGTGTTCCACGTGATCGCCGTATACTGATTGTCGGTCGAGCGATCGGGATCGAAGAGAACGTGAACGTGGCCCTCCAACCCGTCCCGGGCCCCGTGCCGGCGGAAGGCTCCGCTCTGGTCGTCCATGTCCGGCCGGTGGTGCGGCTCACCGACGATCAGTTCTACGAGCTCTGCCGGCTCAACCGGGAATTGCGCATCGAACGGACCGCGCAGGGAGGTCTGTCGATCATGCCGCCGGCAGGGGGGGAGTCCAGCGCATTGAATGCGGAGATCACGATGCAGTTGGGACTCTGGGCGAAGCGCGACGGAACGGGCAGGACGTTCGATTCCTCCGGCGGCTTCGTGCTGCCCAATGGCGCCGTTCGATCGCCGGATGCTTCCTGGGTCAGCCACACCCGCCTGGCCGCCCTCACCGCCGGGCAGCGAAAGAAGTTCCTCGCACTGTGTCCCGATTTCGTCATCGAGCTACGTTCCCCGACGGACAGCCTGCCCCTGCTCCAGGACAAGCTGCGCGAGTACGTGGACAACGGCGCGCGGCTCGGGTGGCTGATCGATCCGCTCGGCGGTCAGGTGTTCGTGTACCGCCCCGATTCGCCGGTCGAGCGTCTGCAGGAACCGGACCGGGTATCCGCCGACCCGCTGCTGCCCGGATTCAGGCTGGAGATGGACGAGTTGCAGCGAATCGTCCATCCGCAAGCCGGATGATGCAGGCGTCCGACTACTCCCACTCGAGCGGATCGGCCTCACAGCCTCCCAGGGGAAGCGGCGTCAGGGCCCGTCGTCGCCGGCGATCGGGTCACCGGACAGAATCCGTCGCGCGCGCCGTTCGTCGGCTTCCTCGATATGTCGCCGCGTGCAGACGAATTGTTCGCGATAGAGCTGATTGAACTCGTTCTCGTAACCGTCGTCGAGGATGACGAAGCGTCCGATCTCCGGATGAGAGTCGAGGTATTCCTTCACTTCACCCGCCCGATACCACGGCGCTGCGCTGCTCTCGTTCGTCATGTCCACCACGCGGCGATGCAGGTCGTGGATCCGGAAGTACGCCTTGAGGTGCTCGATGTCTCGACCGCGGCGCCAATCCGAAATGATCACTATCTCGGCGTCGAAATCCTCACACAGACGCCGCAGCCGCGCCACGGCTTCCTCGTGCCAGTCGTAGCAGACTGCTCCCAGATCGTACTTGTCCATGTGCAGGTACCGCGCGTCGTCGAAGCTGCCGGCCAGGCGTTCGCGCAGGTGCTGCAGATCGTGGTCGAAACGGTTCTGTCGGCCATGGGGCTGCAGAACGCCGTCGATGTCCAGGAAGACGACCGTGCGGGTTCTTCTGTTGTCGCTTCCCTGTGCCGTCGCCGTCCCGGACTGTTTCATGTCGACTTGCCGTCGTCAGTGGGATCCGTGATTGACGTCCGGGACGACGATGCGGCCCATTCGGAAGCTCCCGATCGCGATGGATGGCTGCGTCGAGATCCGCGACCGCTTCAAGGACATTATCATCAGCGGCAATTGGTCCCTCGCACTGGCGTCGTCCCGGACTCGAGCCGTGCGGGGGCTGGGGCACGTACTCGCGACGAGGTTGTGATGGACATCGTGTACGGCAAGGACAGGGCCGACCTGGAGCAGCTTCTGCTCGCCATAGACCGTCCGGGGGACTTCTGCGTACACGGGCGGTCGCTCTACCTCATGCCGCGGATCGTCGTGGACGGTGTCGGCACGCTGTCGTTTCCCGTTCCCGACGCGCAGGCTCGGGCCCTTGTCGCGGCGGCGGAGCGTGCACCTTACGGCAAGGGGCCGGATACGCGGCTCGACACGACGGTCCGGGACTGCTGGCAGATCGACGCAGCGCGGGTGAAGATCGCCGGCGGCGCGTGGCCGAAGACGTTCGCCCGGATCCTCGCCGAGGCGGGCGCCGGTCTCGGGTGTCCGGTCGAGCGCCTCGACGCGCGACTCTACAAGCTGCTCGTCTATGAACCCGGCGGGTTCTTTGCGGCGCACCGCGACACCGAGAAGGCCGACGGCATGGTCGCCACGCTTTCGATTTCGCTGCCGGCGGCGGGCGCCGGCGGCGAGCTGATCGTGCGCCACCGCGACCGCGAGATGGTGCTGGACATGCGCGCGGAAGAGCCGTCGGAGCTGGCGTTCGCGGCGTTCTACGCCGACTGCGTGCACGAGACGCGGCCCGTTCGGGATGGACACCGGCTGTCGCTGGTCTTCAACCTGTGCCTGCGTGCCGGCGACACGCAAACGCCGGTGGGACCGCCGGACCACGCCGAGCGCATCACCGCGATCACGGAACGGCTGGCCGGGCTGCGCGCCGACGCTGTCGAGGACAAGCTCGTATGGCTGCTCGAGCACGAGTACACGGCAGCCGGCCTGACCTTCGACGCGCTCAAGAACACCGACGCGGCGGTGGCGCAGGTCCTGGCGCAGGCTGCGGCCCGCGCCGATTGCGCGTTGCATGCGGCCATCCTTCACGTTCGCGTACACGGCGATGCACGCCTCGGCGACGAGTATGTCGATAGCTGGTCTCCGGACGACACCGACGTCGACGATATGGAAATCGACGAGGTGTACGACAGCAGTCACTGGATCGATGGCTGGGTGGCGCCGAACGGCGATCGCCCGCCGCTCGGCGAAGTCCCTCTCCTGCCCGGGGAGCTGCTCCCCCGGGACGCGCTCGACGACGCCGATCCGGACGAGCAGGAGATGCACGAAGCGACGGGTAACGAGGGGGTGACGCTGGAGCGCACGTATCATCGCGCGGCGCTCGTAATCTGGCCTCGTACGAAGACGCTGGACGTCGTGGCCAGCCAGGGCGTCGACTGCGCCGTCGCCTGGGTGACCGAGGAGTGCACACACGAGGATGCCGCGGCGGATCGCATCGAGCGCCTCGTCTCGCGCCTGATCGAGATCTGGCCGATAGACGTTCGCCGGGGCTGGCCGCCCGGGCCCGATCGGCGCGGCGCGGACGAGGCGGCCCGCGCCGACATGCTGCGTCTGCTGGCGGCGGTCGCCGACCCCGCGCTGGCCTCCCGGTTCGTGAGCCGGGTCGTCCACGTCCAGTACAGCGGTGCCGAGAACGACGATCTGCTGGCTGTGCTCGATCTAGTCGGCCCGCGCGGCGCCCGGGAGTTGCTGCTCGACCTTGTGAAAGCCCACGTTGCCAGGCGGCCCGAAGACACCCTGGCGCTCCTGCTGGGAATCGGCGCCCGCGCGCCGGCGCGCGCCGCGTGGCGCGATACGCAGCGGGAGGGCCTGCGGGTCGTGTTCACGGCGCTCCCGGCCGCGTTGCCGGAGAAACGGGAGGATCCCGCGCCGTGGGACACGCCCAAACGTCAACCGCTCAGCGAGCGCTTCATCCGCGACCTGTTCGCGCTGGCTCGGCGCTGCGATCTGCGGGACGAGGCCGACGAGGCGGCGCGGCTCATCGTCCGTCACCCGGGTTCCGCGCCGCCGGATCGCACGTTGCCGGCCGCGTTGCGCGAGTTGTACCGCGAGGAGGGTCTGGCGGCCACTACCGCCTACGGCAGCCTGTGGCGCCGGGCAACCGACGTGCTCCTGGCGCGCAGCTCGACACCGCCCGCTGAGCCAAGCGACTGGAGCATCGCCGCCGACGTCGCCTGTGACTGCGATCTGTGCAGAAAGCTGCGCATCTTCTGCCAGGACCCGGTCGTCCGGGAAGCGCGCTTTCCGGTACGCCAGGATTTGCGCGACCACCTCCGTCTCGCGATCGAACGGCACGAACTCGATCTGGATCACGAAACCGAGCGTCGGGGCCGGCCCTATTCCCTCGTCTGCACCAAGAACCGCGCGAGCCACAAGCGACGAAACACCGAGTACGTAGGGGATGTTTCGCGCATGCGCTGGCTGCTGGAGTCGGCGCCGCGCCGGGACGAGACCGAACGCTTCCCGGCCGAACAGGAACGCTTGCGCCAGGCGATAGCGGCCGCAGAGCGCATCAGGTAAACGAGCGCCCTTCCAGCGGCAGCCGCTGAACGAGCCCCACGGCGAGCACTCCCGGCGTGTCCTCGAGTCCCCGCATTACGTCGGCGTAGACACGTGTGAGGTCGCCGGGATCCGGGTATCGCGGGCGCGAGAGCTGGATGTCGGCGGCGAGAATGCGTTCGACGTCGAAGCCGCGGTCGATCTGCATCACGCGTACGAAGCTGGCGAGCAGCAGCCCCGTCACCACGAGCAGGCCGATCCCGAGCGCCGCCTGCAGGCCGACGAGGAGACCAGGCGCGGCCCCGCGCGGTTCGACACGTTCGCACACGCCACCAGCAGCGGCGAGCAGGAGCCAGAGGGGGCGGCGTGCCGTGCCTACCACTTGCTCCGCCAGCGGAAGCACATGCGCCCGGGGATGGAGTGGCGTAGCGGCGAACGCTTCGTCCAGGATGCCGTTCAGCTCGACACTCGCCTGGGCCGCGGTGGCGTCCGGCGGGAGGCGCAGCAGGGCCAGGTAGTCGAACGCGCCGGGCGATCGCACCTGGAACCCGGTCCAGGCAAGGGGCTCGAAGAGGTCCGGGCGTCCCGTCCAGCCGTCGGTGGCCGCCAGATTCTCGAACCGCGGGAATCGGAACGAGGCCGGCAGCACGCCGACGATCTCCAGCGGCCAGTCATCGAGGGTGATGACGCGTCCCAGCACCGACGGGTCGCCGCCGTAGCGGCGCTGCCACAGCCCGTGCGTCAGCACGGCGATGCTGGCGCTCTCGGTGGTTCCGTCGCCGTCCCGAAAGAACCGTCCGAGCAGCGGTTCCACCCGCAGCAGCTCGAAGAAGCCGGGCAGGACGCGCGCTCCGCTCAGTGGTTCGGGCGTTCCGTCGCCGGTAGCGAGCACGCTGGTGGGCTGCAGCGCCGTGAGCTCCCGGCAGGTCGTCTCGCAGGCTCGGCGCCACGCATCGACCGAGAGGGCGTTGACGTTCCAGAGCGGAAACTGCTCCAGCTCGGGGATGACGAGCTGCACGGTCATCAACCGGTCCGGCTGCCGGTAGGAGAGCGGCGACAGCAGGATGCCGTCGACGAACGAGTAGACTGCCGTCGTGGCGCCGATGCCGAGGCTCAAGGTGGCCACGGTCACCGCCGTGAAGAGGGGGCTGCGCCGCAGTGACCGCACCGTCAGTCCGAGGTCCCGGAGCGCGTCCGACAGAGGCCGGACGCCGCGAGCGTCCCGCACCGCCTCCTGGATCGGGGCCATCCCGCCGAGCCGCAAGTGCGCCTGGCGGCGCGCCTCGCGCGGGTCCATGCCGGCGGCAAGGTTCTTCTGCGTCTCCATGTCCAGGTGGACGCGGAGCTCCTCCTGCATCTCAACGTCCTCGCGCCCACCGCGCAAGAGACTCCAGAGGCGTCGCAGCCATTCGGTGAGCACACCCGTCACTCGGTTCCCCAGTGCAGCACCCCGTTCACGGCGCCGGACGTGCGTTCCCACTGCGCGCGTTCGGCATCGAGCTGCCGGCGACCGAGCGGGGTGAGCGCGTAGTACCGCGCGCGGCGGTTGTTCTCGGTGACGCGCCACGTCGAGTCGACCCAGCCCTTGCGCTTCATTCGTTGCAGGGCGGGGTACAGCGTGCCCTGCTGGATCGCGAAGACGTCGCCCGACATCTGCTCGATCCGTTGCGCCAAGCCCCAGCCGTGCATCGGCTCGATGGCGAGGGCACGCAGCACGAGCAGGTCGAGGGTGCCCTGGAGTACGTCGGTTCGGTCGGGCGGCATGGAAGTTCCTTTTGAATTTCTGGAGGAATAGTGCCGCCGCTTCTTCAGGATGTCAAGAGAAACATGCGCGGCGTGCTGGTCACGGACTGTGCGCCGTGTCATCGTAGGAGATGGCCGGCCGGGACGTACTCGCCCGCGTGTGGTTCGATCAGGCCCGCGCCGATCTCGCCGCGGCGGAGGACAGCGCGGCCACCCGCCACAACGAGTGGGCCTGCTTCCAGGCGCAGCAGGCGGGCGAGAAGGCGCTGAAGGCCGTGCTCTACGCCCGTGGGCGCACGAGCATAGTCACGCACAGTCTCCGCCGGCTCGTCAGGGAGAGTGCGGCGACGGATGCGGCGTTCGCGGATCTCGACGAGGAGGCGCGGCTCCTCGACCAGCATTACATTCCGACGCGCTACCCCAATGGACTCGACATCGAGACGACGCCGTCGGCCTACTATGACGAGAAGGATGCGGAGCGATGTCTGCGGTCTGCTCGCTTGATCCTGGAGCGCGCGAGCGCCTCCTTCTCGAGCTGAGACGGCTGGCGGCCGATCTGCGTCGCGACTTCCCGGTCGACGCGGTCTATGTTTTCGGCTCGTTTGCTCGCCAGGCGGAGCACGAAGGGAGCGACATCGACCTCCTCGTGGTCGGGGAGCTTCCCGGACGCGTCTTCGACCGGGTCGGCGAAGTGCTGCGGCGTACGACGCTTCCCGTAGAACCCATCGTCGTCAGCGCGGCGACCTTCGACCGGCGGCGCCGGGAGGGACATCCCCTGTTCGATGCGATCGCCGAAGAGGGCCTGCGACTCTTTTAGCCGGCGACTTCTGCGTCGGGTGCGGGCTCGGGCTCGCCGACAGCCGGCCGGCTCAAGCCGGCGCCGGCGCCAGCACCGCGAGCACCAGCAGACGCCCGGTTCCCGTGTTGCGGATCCCGTGCGGCGCACCCTCCGGGGCGACGAGCAGGGTGCCGGCGCGCATCCGCGCTTCTCGCCCCTCGAGCAGGAACAGGCCTTCGCCCTCGAGGACGTGGTAGACCTTGTCCATCCCTGCGTGGGCGTGGAGCTTGTGCTCCTGGCCGGGCTCGAACGCGTTGAGGCCCACCATCACGCGGTCGGAACGGAAGAGGGTGGTCTTGCCCATCTTCTCGGGCGTGTAGACGGCGTGGTCGCGCGGGTCGATAGGGGTGGGGTGCTGCATGGTCCGTCTGCCTCCGATCTCCGAAAGATCGAAGGGGTATCCTAACGGAGCGTCCCGGCCCGTGTCCGCGCGTTCCCTCTTGGCGAGGGAAGCGGCGCTCGATGCGGGTCGAGGCAGGAGGCTGAACGATGACGCATCGATCGGTCCCGCTATTCGGGGTCGGGATCCTGGCGGCGTTGGTCTTCGGGGCGTTGCTGGCATCCGCTCCGGCGGAGGGCCAGTTGGCGCCGGCGCCGGACTGGGAGGCGCCGCGCACCCCGTGGGGCGATCCCGATCTGCAGGGGATCTGGGACAGCAAGAGCACGACGCCGCTGGAGCGGCCGGCCGAGTTCGCGGGGCGCCAGTTCCTGAGCGACGAGGAAATCGCGGCGCTCGAAGCGGCGCGGGAGCGCGGGGCGAGCCAGGGGCCGCAGGGGCGGGACGTGCGCGCCGAGCGCGGGTCCGAGGCGGACGTCGAAGGCGCCTACAACAACATCTTCAGCACCTTCCTCGGGACGGGTTACAGCCGGACTAAGCGGACCGCGCTCATCAAGGATCCGCCGGACGGTCGGTTGCCCCCGAGGACGCCGGACGCGGAGGCGCGGGCTCGGGCCGCGGCCGAGGCGCGGGCGGCGCGGCGCCGCACCGACCTGCCGTATCCGGTCGACACGGGACGCTCCTACGACAACCCGGAGGACAACCGGATCATCGAGCGCTGCCTGGGCGTCACCCTGCCGTGCACCGGCGGGCTGTGCAGCTTCAGCCGCATCGTGCAGGGGCCGGGCCGGGTCGGCATCTACTACGAGCAGGGACACGGCGGCGGCGCGTTCCGCTCCATTCCGGTGGATGGCCGGCCGCATCTGCCGCCGCACATCCGGCAGTGGCTCGGCGATTCGGTGGGCCGCTGGGACGGCGACACCCTCGTGGTGGACACGACGAACTTCACCGGCGGCACGGACTACCTCGGGTCGCGCGAGAACCTGCATCTCGTCGAGCGGTTCACGCGGTTGGGACCGGATCTGCTGCGCTACGAGATCACGGTCGAGGACCCGACGGTCTGGACCCGGCCGTGGACCATGGAGCTGGCGCCGACGCGGCAGGACGACGTCGAGAACCTGATCTTCGAGGCGGCCTGCCACGAGGGGAACTATTCCATGACCGCGATGCTGGCCGGCGCGCGCCTGGAGGAGGCCGAGCAGGGTGCGAGGTAGCCCGATGCGACAGGCAATCATCGGTGGAGCGGCGGTGCTGGTCGTGATTGGAGGTCTGCTCGGGCTGGCCGCGAGCCAGCCGGCGCAGGACGACGGGAACGCGCGCGGGATCCCGCGGCTGTCCGGCACCCCGCATCCGGACCTCAACGGCGTGTGGCAGGCGTTCAGCGAGGCGGAGCACAACCTGGAGGGGCAGGCGGCGCAGGCCGCGGCGGTACTGCATCCCGGGGTGCCCGGCGGGAACCCGGTGCCGCACGCGCCGGTGCTGGCCCTGGGGGCGCTCGGCGGCGCGCCGCCCGGCACCGGCGTCGTGGTCGGGGGCAGGATCCCCTACAGGCCGGAGGCTCTCGCCCGGCGCGAGGCGAACCGGTCGGCTGGGCTTACGCGCGACCCGCTGGTCAAGTGCCTGCTGCCGGGCGTCCCGCGCGCCACCTATCTGCCGTTCCCGTTCCAGGTCACGCAGGGCGCCGACAAGATCATGATCGTCTACGGGTTCTCGAACGCGGGGCGGACGATTCATCTCGACGACGTGAGCCTCGGAGTCCCGGCCTGGATGGGGAACTCGCGCGGCCGCTGGGACGGCGACACTCTGGTGGTGGAGGTGACCGACCAGATGGCCGACACCTGGTTCGACCGCTCCGGCAACTATCACGGCGAGGCGCTGCGGGTGACCGAGCGCTACACGCCGATCACGCCCTACCACCTGCAGTACGAGGCGACGATAGACGACCCGGAGGTGTTCGCCGAGCCGTGGACGATCGCGCTGCCGCTCTACCGCCGGATGGAGGAGCACCCGCGGGTGCTCGAATACCGCTGCGTGGAGATGGTGGAAGAGCTGATCTTCGGCCACCTGCGGAGGGAGCAGCTCGTCACCCACTGGGAGGGCGATTACGGTGCGCGCGGCGGGACCCTGGTGGTGGACATCACCCGGCGCCCGACCGGCGACGATCTGAACCCTTAGGAGTCGGACAATGCGAGCAGCAGCAATCGTCGGCGGTACGGTCGTGACGGTGATGTCGATGGCGGTGGCGCTGCCGGCCGCCGCGCACCATGCGTTCTCCGCGGAGTTCGACGCGAATCGCCCGGTCCACTTCCAGGGGACGGTGGTCAGGGTGGAGTGGATCAACCCGCACGCGTGGATACACATCGACGTGACGCGGGAGGACGGCGCCGTCGAGCGCTGGATGATCGAAGGGGGCAACCCCCACAACCTGTTCCGGCGCGGCTTCAGGAGGGACACCATCAGTGCGGGTCTCGAGATCGTGGTCGACGGCTACGCCTCGAAGGACGGAACGCGGCGGGCCAACGGCCGCGACCTGACCCTGCCGGACGGCCGGACCCTGTTCTTGGGCTCGTCCGGCACGGGGGCGCCGCTCGACGGGCGGGACCCGAGCGAGCGTCGCCGCTGACGTCCGGCTGGATCGCGGCCGGGGAATGGCGGCTCCGCGTCAGACGTACTGTCTCCTCCTCCCGTTGGGCTGTGCCGGGACGCTGGCGGCGCTGAGCCTGCTGCCGGCCTTGGCCGACAAGGTCTCCCTGCGGTGGACGTTTCTGACTGCAGCGCTCGTCCTCGGGGCCTGGAACGGCTTGCTGCTGGCGCGTGTCCGCCGCAGCGGCCGCCTTCCCGCCGTGGCGGTTGCGCTCCGGCCGCAGCACTATATCCAGGCGTGCGCGCAGGGCGCCCTCTTTCTCTACTGGGGCTGGTACTGGCGCGAGGTGTACGACGCGGCGCACCTGCTGGCGGCGCAGCTCCTCTTCGCCTGGGCGTTCGACCTGCTGCTGTCGTGGACGCGCCGCGATGCCTGCACGCTGAGCCTGGGGACGGTCCCGATCGTTTTCAGCATCAACCTGTTCCTCTGGTTCCGGGCCGACTGGTTCTTCCTCCAGTTCCTCCTGATCGCGGTCGGACTCGCGGTCAAGGAGCTCTGGCGCCGGGAGCAGGAAGGCCGGCGGGGCCATGTCTTCAATCCCTCCTCGTTTCCGCTCGCGCTCTGCTCCCTTGGGTTGCTTTCCACCGGCACGACCGGGCTGACCTGGGGGCAGGAGATCGCCACGACGCTCAACGACGCGCCGCACATCTACCTGGCTATCTTTCTTATCAGCCTCCCGGGGCAGATCCGGTTCGGGGTCGCCTGGACGACGCTCTCCGCCGTCGTCACGATGTACCTCTTCGGGCTGGCCTATCTCGCGGTGGCCGGCACCTACTATTTCGTCGACGCCTACATCCCGATTGCCGTCTTCCTGGGGATGCACCTGCTGGTGACCGACCCGGCGACCTCGCCGCGGACCGCGGCCGGCCGGGTCGTATTCGGCGCCGCCTACGCGCTGAGTGTCATCGTCCTCTACGGACTGCTCGGCGCCGCCGGTGCGCCCCGGTTCTACGACAAGCTGCTGGCCGTGCCCGTCCTCAACTTGCTGGTGCCGTCCATCGAACGTACCGTCCGAGCCTGCGCCGCGGGGTGGTTGGGCGTCCGCCGGCTCGTCGTCGGGCGGTCCGATTTCGGTGGTCTGCGGGGCCGGATGCCCGCCGGCCGGCTCCACTTGGCGTCGGTGGGACTGTGGGCACTGATCTTCCTCGGGATGAGCGCCGCCGGCGGCGTCGGCGACACCCATCGCGGTCAATGGGTCGCCTTCTGGCAGCGGGCCTGCACCGACGACCTGCCGAACGGCTGCCGGCACTTCGGCGTCCTGGTCTCCACGTACTGCGACCGCGGGTCGGGATGGGCGTGCAACGAGTACGGCGTTCTGTTGCAGCCGGCGATCCGCCCCGCGCTGGCCGCCGAGGCATTCGAGCGCGCCTGCGAAACGGGCTTTGCGGCGGGCTGCGCCAACCTGCAGCCGGGGCGGGCGATGCAGCCGGCGCAGGCCGCGCCGGGGCTGGCCGACTATGCGGTCGTACTGAGGTTTCCGAAGGGTTCGCCCCCGGCGTCGACGCCGCTGGAGACCTATCGGCTGGCCTGCGAGCAGGGCTTCCCGGGCGGGTGCCGGCAGGCGTGCGACCAGGGCGACCGGAGCGCCTGCGCCACGGTCGCCTCGGGCGAGTAGGCGTGCACCCCAACCGTACCGGGACGAAATCTCCGATGCACGGTTAGTTTAGCAGGGTAGAGAGAAGGAGAACGCAACCACCAGAATGCCGAGATTGAATGCTCCGAGCTGGCCATAGAGAAGGGTCCAGGATTCTCTTCCGAGACACCTGGCTGTGCTCCGATCTGTCTCTACTGGGCAATGGTCGTTGGAGGAGCACTTCCCGTTCAGTCGCTTCTTTCTGACAATCCGAGCCGTAACTCTGAAGGTCTGCCAGTCGGATGCAGGAACACGCAGTTCCCAGCAGCACGGATAGCGTGAAAGGAATCATGTGGTAATTCGTGATGTCCCGATTGGCAACGATAAACCCGATGGCGGCAACAGCCAACGTGAGGGTTGTTTGGTTGACGATTCCGAACTGCGTGATACGGATTTGTTGCCACCTTACCTCAGCCTCTCTTGCTTCGCTCAGGAGATCATAGTCATACTGCTCTGGTTTCGTGGTTGGGCCAGCCACAATTCTCTCCTCCTCATGCTCGACGCGGGATACTCTCGATAGTAGTGTGTGGAGATCGGGATGCTGCCGGCGCAGTGTCCGAATTCAGCCCAGCAACCGAAGGGCCGCGATGACCATACCGGCAGCGGCGAGTCCAGTGCCGACAATCCACTTGATCAGACGAAGCTCGAGTGCGGCGAGACGAGCATCGACCCCGGCGATTTCGGCGCGCAGATCGGTCTTGGTCACCACCGTGCCGAAGTCGAGGCCGGCCGCCTCGTGCTCAGCGGCCTGACGGACGGCGGCGGTGATGGCGTCAGCCTGTTCAGGAGTCAGGTCGGCAGCCGTCAGGCTGCGCGCGATCGCATGCGTGTCGAACATCTGTTGGCTATTCTATCGCGGGGGGCGTGCCAGCCCGCCCCCCGAGCGAGCGTGTCATGATGTAGCCGGCCTCGAAAGGAGTTATACCCTGCGCCACACGAAGATCGTCGCCACCCTCGGACCGGCCTCCGCATCCGACGCCTCGGTGGACGCCCTGCTGGCCGCCGGGGTCGACGTGTTCCGGATCAACTCGTCGCATGGCACGCGCGAACATCGGCGGGGCATGGTGGAGCGGGTGCGGAGCCGTGCCGCGCGGGCGGGCCGCATCGTGGGGGTGCTGGAGGACCTGGCCGGCCCGAAGATCCGCATCGGGTCGCTGGCGGATGCGGACGGCGTGGAGCTCGAGGTGGGCGCCCGCCTGCGGATCGCGGTCGGGGACTTTCCGGGTGATGCGGAGCGCGTGTCCACCACCTGTGCGCCCCTCGCGGCCGCGGTGCGGGGCGGCGAGCCGCTGCTGATCGACGACGGGCAGATCCTCCTGCGGGCGATTTCCAGCGACGGTGCGGAGATCGTGGCCGAGGTGGAGCACGGCGGACTGCTCACGGCCCGCAAGGGGATCAATGTGCCGGGCGTCGAGCTGCCGCTCTCGGCCGTGACCGACGCCGACATGGAGGAGATCGAGGCGGGCGTGGAGATGGGCGTCGACTTTCTCGGGGTCAGCTTCGTCCAGAGCGGGGACGACCTGCGGAAGGCTCGCGCGATGACGTGGGCGCACGGCGGGGATGGAGTCGGCCTGGTGGCGAAGATCGAGCGGCCCCAGGCCCTCGAGCGTCTCGACGACATTCTCTCCGTCTCCGACGCGGTCATGGTGGCCCGTGGCGATCTCGGCCTGGAGATTCCGCTCGAACGCGTGCCACGCGTGCAGAAGGACATCACGCGTCGCGCACGCGACGCCGGCGTGCCGGTAATCGTGGCCACCCAGGTCTTCGACACCATGCGTCATTCCCCGCGACCCACGCGGGCGGAAGTGAGCGACGCGGCCAACGCCGTGGACGACGGGGTCGACGCCATCATGTTGGCCGGAGAGACGGCGGCCGGCGAGTACCCGGTGCTCGCGGTCCAGACGCTCGACGCGGTGCTGCGCGACGCCGAATCGGCGCAGCCGGACCGGGTGATCCCGGGCGACATCGGCGACCGGCACGACCGGGCGCTGTGCGATGCGGCGGTGACGCTGGCCGCCGCGGCGGGCGCCACGGCCATCGTGGCGGTCACCGGGAGCGGGACGACGGCGCGGCAACTCGCCGCGCTGCGGCCGTCGATTCCGGTGTACGCCGTCACCGTGGACGCGGCGGTCGCCCGTCAACTGGCGCTCTACCGGAGCGTGGTGCCCCTGGTGGTGCCGACCGACCGGCTCGTAGTGGGGCAGCTCAAGCCGGAGCTGCTCCGGCGGGGAATCGTCCACCCCGGCGACGCGGTGGTGATCGCCCGCGTGCACTCGGACCTGGAAGTGGAGGACGCGAACTTCGTCGAGCTGCAGCGGTTCTGATTGCGTCCAACGAACGGCATCGCCAATCGGCCGTCTACGCGCGGGATCGATGGCGGCGGAAATCCGGAGGGAAGAATGAGATGGATGGCACTTTCGGTGGTCGCGCTGGGTGTCGCGTTCGGGGCCGTCTCCTTCGCGCAGGAGCCGGCGGGCGACGAGGTCACGCGGGCGCAGTTCGACGCCTGGATGACGGAGCTGTCCAACTGGGGGCGCTGGGGTGACGACGACCAGCTCGGCGCGCTGAATCTGATCACCGAGGCCAAGCGCGTACAGGCGGCGCGGCTGGTCGAGACCGGACGGGTCGTCTCGATGGCGCGCGACATGACGGTGGAGAACTCGGCGGACGCCGTGGCGGCAGGAGCGGACCGGCCGCCGGTGCTGGTCGGTTCGGTCCGCAACGTCTTCGGCATCGACGCCGACAACGGCTACTTCTGGGAGCGCTACGAGATCGAGTACCACGGCAGCCTGGTGACGCACATCGACGCGCTGTGCCACGTCGCCTGGAACGGCCGCGTCTACAACGGGCGCGAGTTCGAGTCGGTGGCGTCCACCGAGGACGGCTGCGCGGAGATGGGGAGCATCAACCTGAAGGGCGGTCTCGTCACCCGCGGCGTGCTGATCGACATGGCTGGCACGGCGGTGCGCCGGCAGGACGTCGAGGCGTGGGAGGCGGAGACCGGCATCACGATCTCGGCGGGCGACGCGCTCTTCCTTCGGACAGGGCGGGACGTCGGCCAGCGCGGCGGCTATCACCCGTCGCTCATCCCGTTCCTGAAGGAGCGCGACATCGCGCTGCTGGGCGCAGACGTGCCGCAGGAGGGAGGCGCGGTCGAGGGGGTGTCGATCCCGATCCACTTCTTCACGCTGGTCGCCCTGGGCGTGCACCTGTTCGACAACCTCGGCCTGGAGGAACTGGCCGAGACGGCCCGCGAGTTGAACCGCTGGGAGTTTCTGTTCATGGCCTCGCCGCACGGGGTGCCCAACGGGGCCGGGTCGGCGGTGAACCCGCTCGCGGTGTTCTGACCGTCGTCATCCGTCTTCCGTCTCGGGTCACCTGGCCGTTCGGGGCAGCCGGGTCGAAGTGCGCGTGCGACGCGTCCGATGCCGGCGCCGGCGACGAATCCGCGCGACTATCCGCCGATGTCGTCGTCGCCCACGCGCTGCGATGGCCTCGCCCAGGAACTCCAGCGCCGGCCGCCATGCGCCGCGGTAGGCCATGTCGACCACCAGGTTCGAGAACTTGTAGTGGCTGACCGCGAAGACCGCGACGTCGCGGTAGCCGTCGCGCAGGTAGCCGTACAGCAGCCGCCGCACGGTCTGGTTGGGGATACCGAGCCGGGTCCGTGGGACTCGCCGCGGATGCTCAGCAGGCCGAAGTAGTACAGCAGCGACAGGAAGTTCTCCGGCTCGACGAGCTCCTCCAACGGGAAACCGAGATTGACGTCGGCGTCGGCGCCGCCCTCGCCGGCGATGTTGCGCAGCAGGTCGAAGTTGCCGTTGAAACGGACGCCGACTTCCCGGTTCACCACCAGCAGGTGCCGCAGCTTCCTGTAGTCGATGCGCACGTTGACGTCGATCAGGTCATCCGGCGGCGGCTGGTTCGGTACGGAGTGCTTCAGGTAGTAGAGCACCATGTCGGTGTTGTAGAGGTCGCCCTGCGCGCCCTTGGCGAACCGGTAGCCGTTGTACCACTCGCGCATCACCGCCAGGGTGGCGTCCACGCCCTGGTCGAACGCGCCTCGTTCCCGGGACAGCTCCAGCAGGTTCCGGACCTCGTTCTCGGTGAAGCCGAGCAGGTCGTTGAATCTGGGGCTGAGGCTGACGTTCGTACCGCTGTTGAAGCCGCTGGTCACGTCGTCCATCGTGATGGGCGAGACCCCGGTGATGAACAGCCGCTCCAGGCCGCCGCCGCTCTCCCCGGCCCCGGCCTTCAGCGTGGCGAAGAAGTTGCGGTAGAAGCCGCCGCCGTGCGTGAACGATTCGTACGCCTCCCGCCCGTGGTGCGCCAGCACCGTGTTGGCGAAATTGTCGTACTCGTCGATCAGTCCATACAGGGGAATGCCGCGGTCCCCGGCGTAGGTGAACAGCTCGCCGAGCCGGCCCTCGGTGGCGGGAGGGGCGAGGATGCGGCGGACCGCCGCGTCGGGGAACAGGTCCACATTGCGCTCCAGCGCGCGACGGATCACCATTTCGCAATAGGCTTCGAAGCGTTCGCGCAGCGTTTCCAGGGTGTCGTCGAAGGCGGAGAAGTTGAAGCGCAGGATGACGTAGCGCGAGCGATCCTCGGTGGGCTGCCGGCCGACGTCGGTGCCGTCGAAGACGGCGTGCCACTCGTCGGCGCGGGTGCGGTCGTAATAGTTCTCCAGCACGGACACCCAGAGGCTCTTCCCGAAGCGGCGGGGACGGATCAGGAATGCGTAGCTCTCCTCCTCGAGCCGGCGGAGAAACCGGCCACACCCGGTCCCTGGCGCCCCGACACGCCCGACACCCACCGACCCGGGTGCGGCGCCGGTGCCTGCGGTAGATCTGCCGCATCGAATCCGTCGGGCATGGAGAATGCTTGTACGGGCCACATGCATGACACGACAGGTTTCGAAGACTGGTGCCACGTGAGGGTGCGACACGGGCGGCGGCGCCATCGGTGTGCCGCGCGCGCGATGCTTACTGCAACGCTTCGGGCCGGGCCGGCCGTGGTCGGGCGGGCGCCGGGCCGGACGACCACGGGCGGTGCAGTGCTGGTCGGACCGGTGACCCTGACGTTCGGCGGGCACGTGGCGGGCGCGCCGTGCAGGTTCGCCGCGGCGGTCCGGTGGCTGCGCCTGCACGGTGCCGGTCGGGGCGACGTAGTGGTGCGGGACGGCTTGAGCGCGCTCCTGGTTGCCTGGCCGTGCGGAGCTGCCGCGCGCCGGCCGCGGTCAACGGAAGGGGACGCGCTGCGCGCCGCCATCGGTGTGCCGGCGCACCTGGAACGGGCGGGTTCCCGGGTACGTGCAGACGCCGCGAGTCGAGCGGACCGAACCCGTCGCCGTTGATCGAGTGCCCGGCAGGAGCGACGCGCCGGAAGGTCCGCTGCCGGTTGGATTTCCCGGTGGACGCCGCAACCCGGCGCCGGCGGCCCGTTTTCGACTCATGGATCTTGAATCCTGGGCGCAGACGGGGCACACTGCTACGTCACCCCACGCAAGACTCTGAGCGTGCACCCATGAGAGTACGAGCTGCCGTCGCCGGTGGATTGTGTGTCCTGCTCGCCGCGGCCGTATCCGCCGCGGGGACTGCGGCCGCGGCGCCTGCGCCGTCCGCGGAGGTGCAACTGACGCAGACCGCCCGGGCCGACGCAGAGGCCAACCGCGTCGTGCGCGGCACCTGCAGGGCGTGCCACAACGACCGCTCGTTGCGCGGCAACCTGTCTCTGGAGCGGTTCGACGTGACAGACGCGGCCGAGCACGCCGACGTCGCCGAGCGGATGGTCCGCAAGCTGCGGGCCGGCATGATGCCGCCGCCCGGTCCCCGCCGGCCGGACCGCGGCGCGCTGCTCACGCTCGTCGAGACTCTGGAGCGCCGCCTCGACGCGGCCGCCGCGCTCGCTCCCGACCCCGGCAGCCGGCCCTTCCAGCGGCTCAACCGCGCGGAGTACGCGCAGGCCATCCGCGACCTGCTGTCGCTGGATGTCGACGCCGGCGACTGGCTGCCGCTGGACCCGGTGAGCGCCAACTTCGACAACATAGCCGACGCCCAGACGCTGTCGGCCACGCTGCTCGAGGCGTACCTGAACGCGGCGAGCGCCATCAGCCGGCTCGCGGTGGGCGAGCGCAGCGCCCGGGCCGTCGATCACACCTACACGAACTCGGAGTACGTGTCGCAGCACCCGTGGGACCACGTCGAGGGGGCGCCCTACGGCACGCGCGGCGGCCTGGTTGTCGGTCACGTGTTCCCGGCCGACGCCGAGTACATCTTCGGGCTGACGTTCACCTCCGGGGCCAACACGCGCATCGAGGACATCGACGTCTCCATCGACGGCGAGCGCGTGGCCCTGCTGCACTACAACACCGACCGGCGCGTCGACGCGGACGGCCGGGGCGGGGTGAGCACGGCGACGCGGCCGATCTTCGTCCGGGCCGGAACGCACCGGGTGGCGGCAGTCTTCATCCGGCGGCACGACGGACCCTACGAGGACCTGATCCGGCCGCACGAGTGGTCCTACGCCGGGGGCGGCTCGGGCGGGGCGGGCGTCACGACGCTGCCGCACGTTCGCGACGTCATCGTCAGCGGGCCCTACAACGCGACCGGACTGTCGGAGACACCGAGCCGGCGGCGCATCTTCACCTGCCGGCCGACCGCGCCCGCCGAGGCGCGTCCCTGCGCGCGGCGCATCTTCACCCGGCTGGGCCGCGAGGCCTACCGGCGCACCCTGACCGATCGCGAAGTGGGCGACCTGCTGCGGTTCTTCGACGAGGGGGCCGCCAACGGCGGCTTCGAGGTGGGCGTCCGGACCGCGCTGGAGGCGCTGCTGGCGAGCCCTCACTTCGTGCTGCGGCTCGAGCGCGAGCCGGTCGATGCGCCGGAACGGGGCTACCGACTGACCGACGTGGACCTTGCCTCGCGCCTGTCGTTCTTCTTGTGGGGGACCCCGCCGGACGACGAGCTGCAGACCCTGGCCGACGACGGGCGCCTGACGCCGGACGAGCTCGACCGGCAGGCGCTGCGCATGCTCGCCGATCCGCGCGCGGCGGCGCTCGGCCGCCGGTTCGCGGGGCAGTGGTTCCGGCTGCAGGACATGGAGAAGGTCCGGCCGGACCCCAACTTCTTCCCGAACTACGACGAGAACCTCGCGCGCGCGATGCGCCGCGAGACGGAGCTGTTCTTCGCCAACCTGGTGCAGGAGAACCGCAGCCTGCTCGATCTCTACCGGGCCGACCACACGTTCGTCGACGAGCGGCTCGCCCGCCACTACGGGATCCCGGGCGTGGCCGGGCGCCAGTTCCGGCGGGTACGGTACCCCGACGACACGCGCCGCGGGATTCTGGGCCACGGCAGCATGCTCGTCCTCACGTCGCTCGCCAACCGGACCTCGCCGGTGCTGCGCGGCAAGTGGGTCATGGAAGTGCTGCTCGGCACGCCGCCTCCGCCTCCGCCGCCCGACATCCCGGCGCTGGAAGATACCGAGGGGGTGCGGGACGGGCGGCGCCTGACCACCCGAGAGCGGATGGAGGCGCACCGGTCGAACCCGAGCTGCAGCTCGTGCCACCGGCTCATCGACCCGATCGGGCTGGCCCTCGACAACTTCGACGTCACCGCGAAGTGGCGCCTGCGCGAGAACGGCGTCCCGCTCGACACGCGCGGCAACTACTACGACGGGACCCCGGTGACCTCGCCGAACGAGCTGGTCGACGCCCTGCTGGCGCGGCCGATCCCGCTCGTGCGGACCTTTACGGAGAACCTGCTGGCGTTCGCCACCGGCCGGCGGGTGGAGCACTTCGATCAGCCGACCGTCCGCAACATCGCGCGGGCGGCCGAGGCGGACGGCTACCGCATGGCGTCGTTCATCATGGGCGTGGTCAGAAGCGACGCGTTCCAGCGCAAGCGGGGCGACTGAACGCGCGACCCGGGCAGAGGAGAAACCATGTCGTTCATCACCGGAAAGCACCTGCCTCGCCGGACGTTCCTGCGCGGAATGGGGGCCACCGTGGCGCTGCCGTTCCTCGACGCGATGGCCCCGGCGGGCCGTTTCGGCCGCACCGCCGCGGCGGCCACCGCGGACGTGACGCGCCTGGTCTGCATCGAGGAGGTCCACGGCCTGCCCGGCTGCAACGAATGGGGGGCGAGCCGCCACCTGTTCGCGCCGGCCACGGTGGGATCCGACTTCGAGCTGCTGCCCGACAACGCGCTGAAGTCGCTCGAGCCGTTCCGGGACTACCTGACCCTCGTCAGCAACACCGACGTGCGGATGGCCGAGGCGTTCAGCCCGCCGGAGATCGGCGGCGACCACTTCCGGTCGTCCGCGGTCTTCCTGACCCAGTCCCACCCGAAGCAGACGCAGGGCTCGGACCTGTTCGTGGGCACGTCGCTCGACCAGCTCTACGCGCGGCGGTTCGGGCAGTCGACGCCGATGCCGTCGATGCAGTTGTGCATCGAGAACCTCGACCAGGCGGGCGGCTGCACCTACAACTACTCGTGCGCCTACACCGACTCGATCAGTTGGTCGTCGCCGAGTGAGCCGCTGCCGATGATCCGCGACCCGCGTGTGGCGTTCGAGATGCTGTTCGGCGCCGGGGGCACCCCCGAGGAGCGGGCCGAGCGGCGGGCGACGCGGCGCAGCATCCTGGACTGGATCCTGAACGACGTGGCGGAGGTCCGCAAGGAGCTGGGCACGGTGGACCGGCGGCGGATGGACCGCTACCTCGACGACGTCCGCGAGGTCGAGCGCCGCATCCAGATGGTGGAGGGTCGAAACGACGGCGGCGAGATGCGGGCGCTGCCCGATGCTCCGCGCGGCGTGCCCGACTCGTTCACCGAGCACATGCAGCTCATGTTCGATCTCCAGGTGCTGGCGTTGGAGACCGACATGACGCGGGTGATCTCGTTCAAGACCGGCCGCGACGCCCAGAACCGCGTCTTCCCGGAGAGCGGCAGCAACCGGCCGTTCCACCCCGCCTCGCACCACGGCAACAACGAAGAGCGGATCATGGACTTCAACACGATCTGCCAGTACCGCGTAGGCCAGCTCCCGTACTTCGTCGAGCGGCTGCGGGACACGCTGGAAGGGGACGCGTCGCTGCTCGACAAGACGGCGATCATCTGGGGCTCGCCGATGGCCGACTCCAACATCCACAACCACCGGCGCTGTCCGCTGGTCCTGCTCGGCAGGGCCAACGGTCACCTCGCCGGCAACCTGCACCTGAAGGCGGCGGACGGGACGCCGATGGCGAACGCGATGCTGACGCTCATGCAGGCGCTGGGGCTGGAGATGGATCGCTTCGGTGACAGCACCGGCACGTTCGCGCTGTCGGCGCCGTCGACCGCGGACGCCATCCAGGAGTCATAGGGGGAAGCGCCGGTGCATCTGATACCGACTTCGAGTCGAGCGGGCGTTGCGGTCGTCGCACCGCTCATGGCGATTGCGGGAGTCTTGGCCCTCGGCATCGCGCTCTCGGCTGCGCCCGCCGTCACGCCGGTGGCCGACGCCGCGCGCTCCGGTGACCTCGCGGCGGTCCGGTCGCTGCTAGCCCGGGGCGAGGACGCCAACGCCGCGCACGGAGACGGCATGTCGGCCCTGCACTGGGCCGCCGACCGGGGCGACGCGGAGATGGCCGAAGCGCTGATTCACGCCGGCGCCACGGTCGAGGCGGTGACCCGCATCGGCCTCCATACGCCGCTGCACGTGGCGAGCACCGCCGGCCATGCGAAGGTGGTCGAGCTGCTGCTCTCGGCGGGAGCGGACGCAATGGCCTCGACGAGCACCAGCGGCGTGACTCCGCTGCACCTGGCGGCCGCCTCCGGCAGCGTCGCGGCGATCACCGCGTTGCTCGACCACGGAGCCGAGGTGGACGCCCGGGAGGAGGCGTGGGGCCAGACCCCGCTCATCTTCGCCGCGGCTCGGGACCGCGTCGACGCCATCCGCGCGCTGCTGGCGCGCGCGGCCGACCCCGACGTCACCGCGAAGACGGTCGATCTCGTCGCCGACCGGCGGCTCGCCGCGGAGGCCCAGCGGCGGCAGCGGAGCGTGATGGAGGCGTTCGAGGCGGGAGACGTCCAGGCGACGCCGAGCCAGATCCAGGCCGCGGTGCTGGCGGGGCGCGAGCGCTACTTGACCGGGGAGGTGCCGGAGGCGGAGGACGACCCCGACGCGCGGCCCCCGGCCATCGAAACCCAGGGTGGGCTGACCGCGCTACTGCACGCAGTCCGGCAGGGGTACATGGACGCCGCCGCAGCGCTACTCGACGGCGGGGCCGATATCGACCGCGTCTCGGCGGGCGACGGCACGAGCCCGCTGCTGATGGCCACGATCAACGCGCAGTTCGACCTGGCCCTGATGCTTGTCGAGCGCGGCGCCGATCTCAACCTCGCGTCGAGCCTCAACGGGATGACGCCGTTGTGGGCGACGGTCAATGCGGAATGGCAGCCACGCACCCGGTTCCCGCAGCCGCAGCAGCATGGTTTCCAGCAGGCGACCTACCTGGACGTCATGCTGGCGCTGCTCGACGCGGGGGCCGACCCCGACGCGCGGCTTACGCGCCACCCCTGGTACATGGTCTACAGCGGGTGCGGCAACCGGAACTGCGGCCTCGTCGATACCGAGGGCGCCACCGCGTTCTGGCGCTCCGCCTACGCGACCGATCTGCCGGCGATGCGCCTGCTCGTCGAGCACGGCGCGGATCCGCACATCCCGACGAAGGCCCCGCCGCCGCGCCGCGCCCGGGGCGGCACCACGGCGCAGAACGAAGACGGTCCGGATCCGTTCGCTTCGCTGCCGGCCGCGCCCGGCCTGTGGGTGGCGACCGACCTGACGACGATGGGTCCCGATCCGTCGGGGCTGCCGCCGTACAAGGCGGGCGATCCGGGGGTGTACCCGATCCACGCCGCCTCCGGAGTGGGCTACGGAGAGGGCTTCGCCGGGAACGCCCACCGGCACGCGCCGGACGCCTGGCTGGCGACGGTCGAGTACCTGGTCGAGCTGGGCGCCGGCGTCAACCAGCGGGACCACAACGGCTACAGCGCCATCCACCATGCCGCGGCGCGCGGCGACGACGAGCTCATCCTCTACTTGGTCGGGCAGGGGGCAGACGTCACTGCGGTCAGCCGCCGCGGCCAGACCACGGCCGACATGGCCAACGGCCCGGTGCAGCGCGTCTCGCCGATCCCGGAGACGGTGGCCCTTCTCGAGCGGCTCGGCTCGAAGAACAACCACAACTGCGTGACGTGCTGAGCTCCCGACTGCACGTAGAGCAACTTGGCGCCGGCGTTCAACCGCGGCGGCCGGTGATCGGGTTGAACCACTTCACGCCCGGGAACCGGGCGAAGTCGGCATCGGCGGTGTGAATGACGGCGCGGTGTCGAATCCCGAGGGCCGCGATCAGCGCGTCCGTCGCCAGCCCGCCACCCGCCCCGGTACGCTCGATGAGCGTCAGCGCCTGCTCCAGGTCCGCGTTGTCTGTTTCGATGACCGTGGTCACGGCCCGCTGCAGCCAGCGCCGGACCTCCGCCGACGCTTCCGTCGGCGTCAACGGATCGCTGAAGGCCGCGGCGCTCGTGCCTGTTCGCACGAAGGCGAGCAGCACGACCGGAACCAGGCCCACCGTCTCGTTGTCGCTCAGACATCCGGACCACCAGCCGCTGGCTGCGCGATGAAACGGACTCGACGAATCGCAGGCGTACAGCAGGAGATTGGCGTCCGGAATGATCACGGCGTCTTCCGTTCCCGTTCGAGCCGCTCGCTCAGGCTCTTGAAACCCTCGACCTCCAGCGCCGCGTCGAGATCGTGCAGTCGGGACGGATCGATGCCCGCCCGCAGGCGCATCGCCTTGGCCGCCGGGGTGAATCGAGGCTCGGCGCCGGTGGCGTGCTTTCCGAGGCCCTGTCGAATCGCTTCGTTGAGGACGGCCTTGAACGTCAGGTTGCGCTCGCGCATGGCGCCGCGCAGCAGGCGTTCCGTGTCTGCATCGAGGGTGACGGTGGTTCTCACGGAAGCATCATGATGCTTCAAAAGTGTGCTGTCAAAATTGCTTTCGTGCCCGGCCATCGTACGGAAGGGCCGTGCCGACCGCGGCAGGTGCGCCGGGATTCGTGTGATACTTGCGATATGCGGCGAGGACGGATTCGAACGAGAGCTTGGGGACATTGGGTAGTTCCAGCGGTCCTGCTGGCCGGTCTCATCCCCGGGCCAGTTCCGGCGCAGGAGACGCCGCCCTGGATCGAGATGACCATCGTCGGGGTCGATCCCGGCCGCGTCGACGAGTTCCTGGCCGCGCAGCGCGAGCTCTCGGCGCTCGACCGGGAGGCCGGCGTCCCCTGGCGCAACGTCAGCCGCACCGCCGTCTTCGGCGACACCTACCGGTTCGTCGTCATGAGCCCGCTCGACAACTTCGCGCGCTTCGACCAGTCCGCCGACGCCGATCCCGCGCGAGCGGGGATCGTCAGCCGCATCCGGCACGCCATCACCAGCCGCGCCACCTACGCGCTGCGGACCACGCCGGGAATCGACAACCCGCTCCCGGACGACGCGGCGCCGTCACTGACGATCGTCCAGGTGGTCTCGGTCGCCGCCGGCCGCGAGCGGGACTACCTGCGGGTGATGGCCGAGGACGTGCTGCCGCACTTCGAGGAGGCGGAGATGCACCACACCTCCGGCGCCCTGACCTTCGGCGGCGAGAGCGGTTACGTGCACTTCTTCCACGTCGGCAGCTTCGCCGCGCTCGACCAGGGGTCGCCGCTCGCCCGCGCGCTCGGTGCGCAGGGAGCGCAGGAGGTCATGGGGCAGCTCTCGGGCGTCGTCCGCCGCAACGAGCAGTGGCTCGTGCGGTACCTGCCGGACGCGAGCTTCCGGCCGGAAGTCGAAGACCAACCCTGACCGGATACGTGCTCGACCGTGCGGAGCGACGTGGCCACGCCCGATGAAACCGGCTGGCGGGGTGAATCCGCGTACCGCCATACAATAGGCGCGCGCTGGGCACGGAGTCGGGGGCGAGGCCGGAAATCAGCGCGCCGCCGGGCGCTCGCGAGGGTGCAGACCGGCGTTGGAATTCACACGTTGGTTCGGAAGACCCGGAGGGATGTCATGAAACGCGTATTGGTGCTCGGCACGGTAATCCTGGTCGGCGGGCTGTCGGCGGTGGTCAGCTCCGAGCAGGAGCCGTCGCAGGCGGCGCTCGACGCCACGGTCATCGAGCAGGTCAGGGACAACCTGTACGTCATCACCGGCTCGAGCACGCTCGACCGGTCGGCGTTCAGCGGCGGCAACACCGGCGTCTACATCGGCGAGGAGGGGATCACGCTGGTCGACACCAAGCTGCCCGGCTGGGGCCAGGCCCTGATGGATCGCATCCGCACGGTCAGCGACAAGCCGGTGACGACGATCATCAACACGCACACCCACGGCGACCACGTCGGGAGCAACGCGTTCTTCCCCGAGTCGGTCCGGATCGTGGTGCAGGAGAACACGGAAGCGAACATGGGCCGGCTCGGCATGTTCGAGGGCGACACCGCGCACGGGATGCCGGACACGACCTACCAGGACAGCCTGACCCTCGGCTCCGGGGCCGACCGCATCGAGCTCTACCACTTCGGGGCCGGCCACACCAATGGCGACACGTTCATCCTGTATCCGGGCCTGGAAGTCCTCCAGATGGGCGACATGTTCCCGTGGCGGGACGCGCCGTTCCTCGATCGGAGCAACGGCGGCAGCGGCGTTTCGTTCCCCGAAACGCTCCAGGCGCTGATCGACAACGTGGACGGATACGACACCGTCATCCCGGGCCATATTCCGGTGACGACGCCGGACTCGCTCCAGGAGTACCAGCGGTTCACCGCCGATCTGCTCGCCGCCGCGCGCGGGGCCATCGAGGCGGGGCAGAGCGCCGAGGAAGCCGCGGCGTCGATCGACCTGACCGGGCAGTACGAGGGGTATCGCACCGAGCGGATGGCGGCCGCCATCGCCGCGATCTACGAGGAGCTGGGGCAGTAGCCCGACAACGACGCGCGCCGGCCGGCCCGGATGGCTACCGGGCCGGTCGGATGCGCTCCGCGTTGCGTGTCCGGCGGGAACTGCATCAGTCCTGCGACTCCGGCAGGGTTTAGCCTGGGCGGCCGGCCTGCCGTGAGGCTATCGACGACTCGGCGCAATTGCTGGGGGACATCCCTACGGCCCCGCCACCGGCCGACGTTATCGTCACCTTCGGCCACGTCTTGGTGCAGCTTGCGGACAATCACCAAGCCATAGGAGTATTCGCCACCATATCAGAGCACCTGACTCACGCGGGACGTTGTCTCGTACTCGCCGTCGATGCGCATCGCTACCCCACGGCACTGCAAGGCTCGTTCAACCGCCTCTGTAGAATGCTCGAGGAGAGAAACTGTGCTTGGGACAATAGGCAGAATCCAGGATCGCACGCATTTGGCGTCTTGCGGGGTGAATAGCCATGGCAGAACAATCTCAACTGACTTCCGGTCTGTTAGCCCAAGTTTAACAGCCGCAGTACTAAGCAACGCGGAATCAGCAACTTACAGCGACAAAAGCGCTCGAGTGGCACTACAAACCTGCGCAAACCGGGAAATGGGTCGGTCAGATGGTTGTCTTGCGGACGCCTCCCGGTTGCGGGTCGACGCCGAGCGCGTCGTAGATGGCCCGCTGTTCGGGTTCGGCCTGCGTGGCGGTGCGCACGTGCAGGGTGCGCCCGTCGGGGCGCCGGAAGGTGGCGGTGACGCGCTGCTGGCCTTCGAGGATGCGGCGCAGGGTGGTCCAACTGGCGTGTTCGCCGTGGGCTCGCAGCCGGGTGCGGATGACCTGCACGAGCTGGTAGGCGATGACGGTGATGAACAGGTGGCCATCGGCCCGCTGCGGCTTGTGGTGGTAGATGGGGCGCAGGCCGAGTTCGGACTTCAGTGCGCGGAAGACGGCTTCGACGTCGGTGAGGGTGGTGTAGGTGCGCCACAAGGCGTCTTCGTCCCAGTCGGTCTCGCTGCTGCGCAGGCAGTAGACGCCCGGATGGGTGGCCATCGAGCCGTCCTGGGGGCGACGGGTCCAGGTGACGGCGGCGGCCTTCTCGCCGGTCTGGTCGGGGGTGACCTCGATCTGGTAGTGCTTGGCGACGCGGGTATGCTTGGCTCTCAGTCGCCCAATGCGCTGCCAGACCTGTCCGAGGCGCTTGTGGGCGCGGGGGCGCGCCAGCCCCTCGTTGAGCGTGGTCAGCGCGGCCTCGAAGCGGGCGGCGGCCCGCTCAACGATGGCCCGCTCCTTGTGGGCCCGCTCTTCGGAGTAGCAGTACAGGCGGACCTCGCCGGGGTCGGTCGAGACGACCTTGTGCAGATGCACGGTGTGGTTCGACTGCGTGCGGACCGCCACGGCGGCCTCGGCGTCGAACTGCCGGTGGCGTTCACGGCTGACGACCAGATAGCGGTAGCGGTTGTCGCGCAGCCACCCGATGGCGGCCTCGGTGGCGACGCCGCGGTCCATCACCACCAGGGCGCCGGCCGGCGCATCGAGTGCCTCCAGCATGCCGGCCAGGGTGCGGTGTTCCCGGACGTTGCCGGCGAAGACCTGCGAGCGGCGCACGAAGCCGCTGGCGTCGAGCATCAGGCCCAGGGTCAGCAGCGGACAGTCGCTGCGCTTCTCTTTCGAGTGCCCGCGCTTTGCCTGCGGCTGCGCGCCCGCCTCGCCTTCGAAATAGGTGTTGGTCAGGTCGTAGAGGGTCACCGTCGGCTGCAGGTCGAACAGTCCCATGGCCCGCTCGAACAGATGCGCCTCGATCGCCTCGCGGTGCTTCACCAGCGCATCCGAGGCGCGGTAGAGCTGCATCGGGCTGACGGTCTCGAAGTCGACGCCGAGCAACTCGCCGAGGCCGCTGCGTTGCTGCAGCCAGCGGTGCGTGGCGCGCTCCGAGGCCGGCTGGGCCAGGCGTCCGACGACGGCGCCGGTCGCCGCGGTGCGCAACGCGCCGTTGACGCCCAACTCGGTCAGCAGGGCCGGCAGGCCCAATTGCTCCAGGGCCCACAGGCCGACCTGCTCGACGCCGACGCTGCGGGGGCGGACCAGGCGCAACGAGTCGACGTCGACCGGCTGCACGTCTGTCGGCCCGGCTGCCGGTCCCTGCACCGGTGTGCCGCGGGCGACCAACTGTGCGGCTATGCGCTGCGCTTCGCGTTCGACGGCGGCCGGGCAATCGGCCACCAGGGGCGTCTGGCCGGCCAGGATGTCGTCGCTGCGGGAGCAGACCAGCGGCCATTGCGCCTGGGGAATGTCGAAGTGGCGTCCGAGATTGAGCAGGGTGCGCTGGCGGACGGCGTTGCCGATGCGCTCGGAGTGGACGAGGCGATGCGAGAAGTAGGGCTGTCCGTCGGCGGTCCGCCGGGTTTGGGTGCGGCGAATGAACACACGCCCACGATAGCGGGTGCACGTCCCAGAAGCAACAACAACTCACACGATTATGGCACTACATTCAGTACCGCCAACACCCGATCCTTTAGAATCAACAAGTTATGGGGATGCGATCCTCGAAATATCGCCTAAATCTACAAAATTGTCGGGAATCTTGCTAAAGATGGGTTAGCGCGCCGGATGGTAGGGCCGACTTTGTCGAGAAGCCTCTCCAATCAATCTCGGTCTGCATCCCGGGCCTCTGCTACCATCGGTCGTTCATCAGTGAAGAACGTCAGAGAATGATAATGAAATGTATTGATTCCGCACCATGGATGACCGATCTCAGGCGCCGCGTGCAACACTACGGGTGGCGATACGACTATTCGGCCCGGTTTGTCTCGGAAGACATGAGAGCCGCCCCCTTGCCCACACTGATGCGTGACTTAGCCGATGCGTTGTACGAACGGGGTTGGTTTGGCAAACCCCCCGACCAAGTTATCGTGAACGAGTACGAACCGGGACAGGGGATTGCTCCTCATGTGGACCGTGACTGCTTCGGTCCCACGGTGGCAACACTCTCACTTGGGGATTGCTGGCCGATGGAGTTCACTCGGGTACGGCGGCACGCCGCACGTGAGGAGCGAGTTGAGTTGCTGCTCGATGTCGGTTCTGTTCTAGTCCTTAACGGTGAGGCTCGCAGCACATGGATGCACGGGATTGCGAAGCGTAAGACGGATGGTAGGGGACCGAGTAGACGCGCGCGTAGGAGACGAGTGTCCGTGACCTTTCGAACTATGGCGGCTCCAGGAAGCTAGATTGGTTAAATTACTCAATTATTTATGGCCTTGCCTGCATGAGCATGGACGCCCATGGAACACTGTTGGGTGTCAAGGCAGGGCGAACGCGATGTACTCCGAGCCGGACGGCGGCCCCATGCGGCCCCCTCCGGCCGCTATCACCACGAACTGCCGGCCGTCCACGGCGTATACCGCGGGGGTCGTGAAGCCGGCGGCCGGCAGCTCCGCCTCCCACAGCAGGCTGCCGTCCCGCGTGTCGTGGGCCCGGAACTTCCGGTCCGGCGTCGCCGCGATGAAGATCAGGCCCGAGGCGGTTACCACAGGTCCGCCGTAGCTCTCCGAGCCCAGACCCTGCCCCACGGTCTGCGGGTAGTCGCCGAACGTCACCTGCCAGTCGAAGTCGCCGGTCGCCAGATCGACCGACGTCAGCGTGCCCCAGGGCGTCCGGTTGCCCGGCAGGCCGTCCTGATCGCGAAGCCACGTGTAGCCGCCGAACGCGTAGTTCACCTCGGTCGACGGCGGCAGATCCTCTTCCTCCTCCGGGTTCCGGATGTAGCGGATCGCGGCGCGGATCTCGATCTCTTCCAGGTGGGCGAAACCGGTCATCCGGCCCCGCCCGTTGCGCACCACCTCGTTGATCTCGCGCGCGGTCAGCCGCTCGCCGACGTCGATCAGGCTGGGGCCCACCGCGTTGCCCGCGCGATCAGCGCCGTGGCAGGTGCCGCACTGCTCGGCGTAGACGGCGCGCGCGCTGAAGCCGACCGGGACCTCGTAGAGCTGCAGGATGGCGCCGATCTCCGACGAGTTGACGATCAGCCGGTTGGTGGCCGGGTCGAACGCCGAGCCGCCCCATTCCTGGCCCCCGTCGTAGCCGGGATACATCATCGTTCCCTGCAGGGTGGGGGGCGCCCAGGGCCGCTGATCGAGGCGATCCCAGATGGCGCTCACGAAGTCGATCGATTCCTGGCTGCGCGTAGTCATCTCGAAGCGCTGCCGGGTCAGCGCGATCGAGGACTCCGGCTGCGTCGTTACCACCACCTCGCCCGGAATGTCGCTCGGGTGGGCCGTCGCCTCGTCGATGTCGTAGAGCGACTCGCCCGTCTCGCGGTCGAAGAGGAAAAGGTGGCCCGACTTGGAGGTGACCGCCACCGCGTCGATCGTCCGGCCGTCGCGTTCGAGCTGCACGAGGGTCGGGGGCGAGGGCAGGTCGCGGTCCCAGACGTCGTGCCGGATGGTCTGGTAGTGCCAGCGGCGCTCGCCGGTCCGCACGTCGATGGCCAGCAGGCTGTTGGCGAAGAGGTTGTCGCCGACGCGCGAGGCGCCGTAGAAGTCGGGCGTCGCCGATCCGGTCGGCGCGAACAGCAGGCCGCGCTCGGCGTCGAGCGCCATGCCGGTCCAGGTGTTGGCGCCGCCGGCCGCTTCGAGAGATCCGTCGGCCCAGGTCTCCGAGCCCGGCTCGCCCGGCCGCGGAATGTTCTGGTGACGCCAGACCAGGGAGCCGTCGATGGCGCTGTACGCCGAGATGGCGCCCGGCAGGGCGTCGGCGGCTTCGCTGGTCGAGAATCCCATCACTATCAGGTCCTCGAAGACGATGCCCGGCACCGTGACGCGGAGGGGACCGTCTTCCTCCACGGTCGCCGACAGGTCGACGACGCCGTTCTGCCCGAAGTCGACGACCGGCTCGCCCAGGGCCGGATCGAGGGCCACCAGAGCGTCGTTGCCGGTGAAGAAGAGGCGCGCCGCGGTGCCGCTGTCGGTCTCCCGCTCCCACCACATCAGTCCGCGCTGCGGTGCGCCGTCGATGCCCGGGTCGTAGCGCCACAGCTCCTCACCGGTGGCGGCGTCCAGCGCGAAGGCGACGAGCCGCGGCGACAGCCCGTAGAGCACCCCGTCGACGACGAGCGGGCTCGTGTACATGGTCGAGTTGCCCGCCCGCAGCTCCCCGGAGTCGTACGTCCAGGCGACCTGCAGTGCGGCGACGTTCTCGCGCGTGATCCGATCGAGCGGCGAGTAGTGCCGGCGGGCCACGTCGCCCAGGTAGGTGTCCCAGTCGGTATTCTGCGCGGCGGTCGGAGATCCGGATAGCGCAAGCAGGGTGAACAGGATGACGGTCGTGCGGCTTGAATTGGTCACGGCGACACTATGCCGTACCCGGCGCGGCCTGTCGATATCCGGCGCGACCGGCCGACACCCGTTGCGCACCGGGAGTTCGGTCTGCCGAACCGGGAGTCGGCTCCGTGCAAGATGACGTCGGAGCAGACGACCGGGCCGGCCGCCGGCACCTCATGTGCCGGGAGCGGCGTCCGCCAGTCCGGGGCGGCTCGGTAGCGGAGCCCCGTCGGGGCCGAAGGCTGTCTTCAACGTGAACGCCTCGGGAGTCGGGCCGTCCCGCCAGAGCCGATCCAGGCGGGCCACGGACTCGTCGACGGTCGGTCGATATCCTCCCGGCACCCACCACATGGCGAGCGGAGGTTTCGGCGGCGGGAGGAACCATTCGCGGCGCCGCCTGAAGAAGGCGACGTGCCCGGTCCTGTAGGCGTAATTGCGCAGGTCCTCCACCGAGCGCCAGGTCGTCAGGTTGAAGAGGATGCGCGGGTCGTCGAGGATCCGCACGGTGGTCGCATCGCCTTCATCGGTCCGGAAGCGCCAGAGGCACCCGGGAGCGCGATCGCCGACGGCGTTGATCCGGTCGATGGCATCCACGAACTCCGCCATGCGCGGGTCGTCGAGCGCATAGCGTGCCCAGGCGAGGTTCGTCTGCGCGAGATCCACGGTGCTATCCTGCCAGACGGCGCCACGGCGCGCACGGTGACTGGCGGTCAGCCGATTTGCGGAGATACGGGCGTCGTGCCGCCGTCTGCTACGCTGACGAATTGGAACACGCGACAGGTGGGCACCTGACACACATGCGAATACACACACAACGAACCCGGCGGGCGACGGTGGCCTGTGCCATCCTGGCCGGCATGGCGACCGGCTGCAGCGACGATACGGCTGTCGAGGCAAGGCCCGGCGTGGCGCTGGAGCTGGCCGAGCGGCGAGCGGCCACGATCTTCAACATTCTCTACGACGTGCGCCTGGTGATTCCCGAGGAACGCGCCGTACCGATCAGCGGCAGCGTCACCGCTTCGTTCACCCTGACCGAAACCGGTTCCGTGACCTTCGACTTCGCGCAGCCGGCGGACAGCGTCCACGAGGTCCGGGTCGCCGCCGATCCGGTCGACTTCGAGGTGCGCAACGAGCACGTCATCGTTCCGGCCGAGGCGGTGTCGCCCGGACACAACGTGGTGGAGATCGAGTTCACGGCGGGGGATGGCTCGCTCAACCGGCAGGACGACTTCCTCTACACGCTGTTCGTGCCGGACCGGGCGCGCGTCGCCTTGCCGCTGTTCGATCAGCCGAACCTGAAGGGGCGGTTCCGTCTTCGGCTCGACGTGCCGGCGGCGTGGCGGGCGGTGGCCAACGGCTCCCTGTCGTCGCGGGAGGTGCGCGGCGACCGGGCGTTGCTCACGTTCACCGAGACCCACGCGATCAGCAGCTATCTCTTCGCTTTCGCGGCGGGCGACTTCCAGGTGGAGGAAGCGGAGCGCGACGGGCGGCGGATGGCCATGTACCACCGCGAGACCGACCGCGAGAGGATGGAGCGCAACGCCGGCGCCATCTTCGACCTGCACGCTTCGGCCCTCGCCTGGCTGGAGCAGTACACCGGCATCCCGTTCCCTTTCGAGAAGTTCGACTTCGTGCTCGTCCCGGCCTTCCAGTACGGCGGCATGGAGCACCCGGGCGCCATCTTCTACCGGGCCGATTCTCTGCTGCTCGACGAGAGCGCCACGCAGAACGCGCAGCTCGGGCGGGCGAGCCTCATCGCTCACGAGACCGCCCACCAGTGGTTCGGCGACCTCGTCACGATGCCGTGGTTCGACGACGTGTGGATGAAGGAGACGTTCGCCAACTTCATGGCGGCAAAGATCGTCAATCCCACGTTTCCCGAGGTCGACCACGATCTGCGGTTCCTGCTGGCGCACTTCCCGGCGGCATACGGGGTCGACCGCACGGCGGGCACGAACCCGATCCGGCAGCCGCTCGACAACCTGAACGAGGCCGGCACGCTCTACGGCGCCATCATCTACCAGAAGGCGCCGATCGTCTTCGCCCACCTGGAGCGGCTGATCGGAGAGGAGACGCTGCGCGACGGGCTGCGCGAGTACCTCGACGCGCATGCCTATGCCAACGCGAGCTGGACGGATCTGATTGCGATCCTCGATGCGCGAACAGCCGAGGATCTGTCGGCCTGGAGCCGGACGTGGGTGGAGGAGAGCGGCCGGCCGCGGGTGGAAGTGGCGCTGGAGATCGACGGAGACGCCATCGCGCGGCTGGCGGTGCGCCAGTCGGATCCCGCGGCCGCCGCCCGCCTCTGGAACCAGCGGCTCGACCTGCGGCTGGGGTACGACGGCGGTGAATCCAACACCCTGGCCGTCCACGTCCGCGATGCGGAAGCGGTCGTCACGGAGGCGGCGGGTCTGCCCGCGCCCGACTACGTGCTCGCCAACGGCGCCGGTCTCGGCTACGGCCTGATGGCGCTCGACGCGCGGACTCGGGAATATCTGCTGGCGGAGCTGCCGACCATCGACGACGCCCTGACGCGCGCGATAGGCTGGGTCTCGCTCTGGGAGTCGCTCCTCGAGGGCGAGGTGGAACCCGACGCGCTGGTCGACCTGGCGCGGCGCGCCCTCCCGGCGGAGGCGGACGAGCAGAACGTCTCGCGCATCCTCGGCTATCTCGCCTCTGCGTACTGGCGCTACCTGACACCGGAGCGGCGCGCGGCGCTGGCTCCGGACATCGAGGCGCTGCTGTGGCGGGGAACCGCCGCGTCCGGCAGCCGCAGCCTGGCCGCGGCCTGGTTCGGGGCGTACCGCAACGTCGCGCGGTCGGAAGAGGCGGTCGCACGGCTCGAGCGCATCTGGCGGGAAGAAGAAGAAGTGCCCGGCGTGCCGCTCGCCGAAAGGGACTTCACGGCGCTCGCGCAGGGACTTGCGGTTCGGGGCGTGCCGGACAGCGCGGAGATCCTCGCGACGCAACGGGACCGCATCGAGAACCCGGACCGGCGCGCCGCGTTCGAGTTCGTGATGCCGGCCCTGTCGGCAGATCGGGTGGTGCGCGACGCCTTCTTCGAGTCGCTCCGGGATCCCGCCAACCGCACGCGCGAGGTCTGGATTCTGACCGCCCTGAGGCTCCTGCATCACCCCCTGCGCGCGCGCGACTCGGAGGTCTACATCAGGCCCGGCCTCGACCTGCTGGAGGAGATCCAGCGCACCGGCGACATCTTCTTCCCCCTGAGCTGGCTCCGGACCACGCTCGACGGACACCAGACCGCCACCGCCGCCGCCATCGTCGAGCAGTACCTGACCGATCGCCCGGATCTGGCGCCGCGGCTCCGCGCCAAGGCGCTGCAGGCGGCCGACGGACTGCTGCGCGCGGCGCGAATCGTCGACGGATATCAGTGAGTCTCGCCCGTCGTTCCCGCGGTCTCGACCCCGTGCCGGCGGGCGGAGTCGACGCGCGTCGGCTCCGTATCGGCGCGAGCTCACCTGGCGCAGGCCGGTTCCCAACCTCCGTCCCGAGCGGCCGGTAGTCAACCGGGCGCATGCGGTAGTGCAAAAAAAATCTTATAGCCAGGGAACTACTGTCACAAGAAGTTGGAAAATCGCCCTCGGACCTAGAGCCAAGTGGCGAAAGAGGCGATATCCGTAGCAGAGCGCGCCGGGTCGGGCAGGAACAGCGCCCCGGGATACCTTCATCTGCACCCTGGTCGGTGACGGCGGCCGAACGTCGCGAGCCACCGTGACGGTGACGGTCGTCGGCTGAGGGACTCGGGCGGTGGCAAAGGCCTGTCAGGCCTCTCGCACGCCGCTGGATGCCTCTCTCGGGGCGCGCGCGGCGGGCTGTGTTCAGAATGTCGGCCGGCCGACAACGGTCCCTTGCCGACAGGCGCGCCGCATCCGCGTCTCGCGCCGGAGTGCGTACCGGCCTACAGGTGCGCGGCAAGCGGCCGATATGGTGGTTGAGAGGCGCTGGGTTGGGCAGCGCTTCTCGGCAACCAATGTCCTCTGCGCCTACGCTGTACATCCCTACCGGCGTTTCCCACACCTGTCTTCGGTCGACTTTCTCGGCGACGGCGTTCGTTGTCGCCGTCGCGGCGGCGGTGATCGAGGCCGCGCGGAACGGCGCCAGTTCGGTCGGCAGCGCTGCGGTCGCTCTTCACCCTCGCTCTCGTGCCGACCGACGATGGGTTGGCCGATGGTGCCGAGACGGCGACGGTCAGCGAGAGCGCCGCCGGTCCGAGTGTGGACGGGGCAACGGTGACGGCCATCGACTGCGACGCGGGCGCGAGGGGCGCCTGATCTTCAGGGCGAGGTCCCGGCCATGAGAGTGTGGGGAATCGCGTTCGGCGTGGTCCTGTTCGTCGCTGCTGCGGCGGACGCACAGGAGCGGTGCCAGCGAAGATACTACGGCGAAGACCATGATTCGCAGGACTGGGCTTACCTCACCATCGACGCGAGTTCCATGGGCCAGCCGTGGAAAAAGGGTATCCCCATCCAGAACCAACCGACGCTGGTCTGTGGTCACAATGGCGAGTCCGTCCCGAGGGATCACAAGAGGCTCTACTGCGGAGATTCGCTGCCTCACGAGTGGCAGCGGGTATGGGCGTGCGGTAGTGGCGACGGCGGCGGCGACGGCGGCGGCAGCGACGACGGCGGCAGCGACGACAACGGCGGCCAGGGCGTCCGGCTGTCCATGGAGGGCGACTCGGAGTGGGTCATGGAGGGCGGCGGTCCCAAGGATGTGACCGTCAATGCGGAGCTGACCGGCGGGCCGCGGGACGCGCGGACGCGCGTGGCGGTGACGCTGGACCCCCATGAGGCGTCCCCGAACGACTTCGAGACGGACGGCGAGAGCTTCCAGATCCTCATCCCGGCGAACCGCAGGAGCGCCAGCCACACCTTCATGTTCAAGCCGGTGGACGACGACCGGGAGGAGAGGGACGAGAACCTGATCTTCACCGGCGATACCGGCGCGGCCAACCTGCCGGTCGACCCGACCACGCTGATGATCAAGGACAACGACGACCCCGGCGGCCCGGCCTTCGCGGAGAGTCGCTTCGTTTTCGACCTGCCGGAGGAACGGGACGGCAGGGCGGATCCGTATAGGCTCGGCGTCGTGACTGCCAGGGACCCGGCCGCTCACCCCTTGACCTATGCCCTGGCGGAGGGGGACGGGTCCCGTTTCGAAGTCGGTGCGTCGAGCGGAGCGATCACCTACGTGGGCCCGGGCGAGGACTACGAGAACGGTACGCGCCAGTACGAGCTGCGGTTGACGGCGCGCAACGGGGACAGGCGGACGGCGCGCGCCAGGGTCACGGTGAGGGTGACGGACGTGCCGGAGGCGCCGCAGGCGGAGGACGACCAGGTCGAGACGCTCGAGGACGAATCGGTGGCGGTCGACGTGCTGGCGAACGATTCGGATGCCGAGGGGGACCTCTTGCGGATCGTGTCGGTGTCCGCGCCGGCCCACGGCACGGCGACGGTCGAGTCCGGGAGAGTGCGGTATGCCCCGGCGTCGAACCACCACGGGCTGGATGCGTTCGACTACACGGTGTCCGACCCGGAGGGGCTGACGGGTAGCGCCACGGTCGATGTGACGGTGTTGGCCGTCAACGATGCGCCGGCGGCGGTGGAGTCCATTCCGGAGCAGGCCCTGGAAGAGGGCGGCGAGCCGCTGACGCTGGATCTGGCGCCGTACTTCGACGACGTCGACCGCGATGCGTTGACGTACAAGGCGGAGTCGTCGAATCCCTCCGCGACGGTGGTGACGCTGAGCGGCTCGACGCTGACGCTGTCGGCGGTGGTGAGGGGCGCGGCCACGGTTACGGTGACGGCGACGGACCCCGGAGGGCTGACCGCCACGCAGGTGTTCGGCGTGGCCGTGGGCGACCATCTCGTGCGCGAAGTGCTGACGGATACGCTGGCCGCGCTGGGCCGCGGGCATCTGTCGAGCGTGCGGCAGACCGTGGGGCGGAGGTTGGAGACGCACGGAGCACAGACGCCCCGGTTGGCGCTGGCGGGGCAGCACTTCAGTCCGCTGATGTGGAACCGCCTCGGAACCGGCGGTCTTGCCCGGACCCACGAGTGGTATTACCGGGCGGCGATGCTGCAACAGCGGCGGGCCGCGACGGAACTGACGGGCACGTCGGCCGATCCGCGTTTCCGCGAGTCCAACGGCTTCCTGGGCGTCGGAGGTTTCGGCGGCGGCTGGGACCAGGCCCTTCTCGGCACCGACATGCTGCTGACGTTCGGGGGCGGCGACGAGGGAGCAGCGCGGTCCGGCTCCGGCAGGCCACGCTGGACGTTGTGGGGACAGGGCGACCTGCAGACGTTTCGCGGGACGCCGGAGCCGGTGAAGGGCTACGAAGGAGACCTGCGCACCGGCTACGTGGGTGTCGACGTGCAGGTGACCGGAGGCTGGTTGCTGGGCGTGGCGATGGCGCGCAGCGGCGGGACCGGCACGTGGCGGAGCGGCGCGTCCTCCGGAGATCTCTCGACGACGTTGACGCGCGTGCATCCGTACGTGCGCTGGGCCAACGACGACACGGCGGTCTGGGGCGTGCTCGGCGTGGGCCAGGGAACCGCGAACCACGTGCGGACGGTGACCGGACGGGGGGAGACGAGTCCGCTGAGCCTGCGCCTCGGCCTGCTGGAGGGACGCAGGCGTCTGGCGACGGTCGGGGGCGGCTTCGAGATCGGGGCGCGGGGCGAGGCGTCCTGGGCGCAACTGGCGACCGGCGGCGGCGACGAGACGATCGACGACATGCAGGCGGGCGTACGGCGCACGCGGGGAGGCATCGAGGTGGCCCGGGCGTTGTCGGCGCCCGGCGGCCTGACATTGACGCCGTTCGGGGAGATCAGCACGCGGCACGACGGCGGCGCGGGCCCGACCGGATTCGGGATGGAGGTCGCCGGCGGATTGCGGCTGCGCGGCGGTCGCGTGCAACTGGAGGCGCAGGGCCGGCGCCTGGTGCTGCACTCGGCTACCGCCTACGAGGAGCAGGGAGTGAGTCTGGCCGCGACGCTGGGATCGAGCCCGTACGAGCCCGGCCTGACGCTGTCGCTGCGGCCGACGTGGGGCGCCACCGGCATGGGAGCCGAATCCCTGTGGCAGGACCAGATCCGGACCTACATGCCGGGCTCCGCCCACGACCGGACCGGGATGGATGCCCGGCTCGGCTACGGACTGCGGCTGGGCAGGGACGGGCTGCTGACCCCGTTCACCTCGTTCGGACAGCGACAGCACGGCGGCCGGCGGCTGCAGGTGGGGACCCGGGTGGGTGCGCCGGGGCAGGGTCCCGGCTCGCTCCAGGGGCCGTTCCAGCTCGAGATCTCGGGAGAACGCTACGACCGCCCGGGCGGCAACCCCGACCACCGCTTCAGCATGTTCGGCGTTGTCAATCTGGGCGGCCGGTCGCCGGCGCGCGGCACCGCGACGGGCATCGATCCCAGGCTGCACGAGCCGGCGTCCGACCCGGTGGGCCTGGCGGCCTTGCAGCACGCCGAGCTTCCGGTGTCGGCTACCGATGTGGCGCCGATTGAAGCCGAAGCCCCGGCGCTCGTGAGCGCCGTCCAGACCCGCACGGCCCGCAACACGCAGAGCCGGCCCCGGTCGAACCGGGCTCCGGCGTTCTCGGCGCCCTCCTACGCGTTCGAGACGCCGTCCCGGGGGGGCAGCCGCAGGAAGCTGGAGCCGCTCGGCGTCGTCGTGGCCCGCGACCCCAACGGCGGCCCGGTGACGGCGCGCGACACCGGCCGGCTGACGGAGACCGCTACGGTAGTCGTCACGGTGGCGTCGACCCCCGGCGTTCCGGGCCCCGCGACAAGCGGTGCGGCCGGCGCCACCCGGTCTTCCGCGCCGGCCCGTGGAGACGCCGCATCGCGAAGTGCCGCCGCGCGAGCAGCCGCTGCCGCGCCGCACGCCGTCGGAGCAGGTGCAACCGCTGGCGAGCCGCGTACTCCTGCGGCGCTTCCCGCCTCCGTCGCACGGTCCATCGCCGCGGCTCGCGCGGCCGCCGCGGCACGCTCCGTTTCGGCGGGGCGCCCGGCTGCCGCGGCGCCGCGTGGCGCGAGGGCTCCTGCCGCCGGGGCAGGGCGCCGTACCGCGCTG
The DNA here is from genome assembly GCA_965222905.1 of Vicinamibacterales bacterium. Classification (GTDB taxonomy): domain Bacteria; phylum Acidobacteriota; class Vicinamibacteria; order Vicinamibacterales; family UBA8438; genus WTFV01. The sequence continues at coordinate 5,386,024 of OZ244976.1, forward strand.
GCCGATGCGGCGCGGACGTACGCCGGTGTGCCGGTGCTGATCGACGTGCTGGAGAACGATGCCGGGCACGAGGGTATGCGGATCGTGGACGTGTCGACGCCGGCGCACGGAACGGCGACGATAACGAACGGTGTGGTGCGGTACGCGCCGGCCCCCGGTCACCGCGGCCGGGACACGTTCACCTACACCGTGGTGGGCGAGGACGGACGGACGGCGCGGGCCTCGGTGACGGTGACGGTCGTCGGCTGAGATGCGGGCCGCTCACGCCGTTTCCGTGCGCCCCGGGCGGACCAGCCAGAGAGCGGCCACGGCGGCCGCGGCGCACTTCGCGAGCTCCAGCAGGGTGTACGCGGCGTGGAGGACACCGAACGTCGCGACGGCCGGGGGCGGCGGGTCGCGCGGGACGAAGTCGATGCTGCGGCCGATGGCGAGAATCTGCGGCGTGATTCCCACCGTCAGGACGACCACCACGGCAAGCATCGCCAGGAGCATCCAGCGTAGCCGCAGCGCCGCCGGCGAGCGCAATCCCCAGACCAGCCAGAGCACCACGCCGCCGAGGCCGAGCTGCGCGACGTTCCAGAGCTGAAAGAACAGCCGGTTGAGCTCCGACGAGAGGTAGCGCAGGACGTTTCGTGCGTCCTCCCGGCCCGCGTCCTCCACGAATGCCGCGAACGTGGCGTGGCTCGGGCCGTCGAGCAGCCGATCGATGGTGTAGAAGTTCTGCATCGCCACGATGCTGACGCACACCGTCCCCATCACCCAGACGCCGAGACAGAACGTGGCCGCATGAGTCTTCATGTCCGGAACGATACCAGTTGCCGCCGTCGGCCCTTTCGTCGGCGCCGAAGTCGCTGCGCGCCGGCGATATCGGTTTCGCAGGCCCGGTCTCCGCCGAAGAACCGCAGCGAGTAACCCGCCTTGACCCCGCGGCCCATCGCCGGGGCCAGGTCCTTGATGAACGACATGTGGTTCCGGAACAGCGCATTGGTGAGGTTGTACCCGGTGAACGACAGCACGTGCGCAATGTGCTGCCGCGGCCAGATATGGGACGCGTCCAGGTTCAGGACGGCGTAGCCGGGCGTCCCCGTCTCGTCGCCGAACACCCGGTCCTGCCGCGCCGCGAACATCAGCTCCGGGCTCAGGGGTGAACGCCCCGTAGGGAACGTCGACGCTCAGCGTGGCGCGCAACGGCGGGATGCGCGGCACCGCCTCGTTCGTCGACGTCGACGTCGCTTTGACGTACCCGATGCCGAGCGACGCCCAGGTCTGGCCGCCCAGCCGCACGCTGCCCCGGGCGTCGAAGCCGACGACCGGGCTGCCTGCTGGTCCGGGACGTCGCGACGCTCGAACGAGCGTTCGCGATCCACCATGACGTGCTGCAGGACTCCGTCTGGGGCGCGAACCACCCGAATCAGGCGGACCGCGGCCTGCAACTGAGCCGCCGCGACCGCGCCCTCAAGATCTGGATGTCGGTGCAGATCTTCGGCATGGCCGCGTTCCGGGACGCGGTGGCGCACGGAATCGAGCGGGCCGAGCGCGCGGCGCAGTATGTCGCGGACAGCCCGATCCTGGAGCTGATGACGGCGGCGTCGCTGGGTATCGTCTGCTTCCGGGTCAATCCGCGGGACGGCGCGACTCGCGAGGGGACGCTTCACCGGATCAACAAGACGATCCTCGCCCGCGTGTTCTGGGAGGAACGCGCGTTCCTGTCGTCGACGCTGCTTCGCAGGCGATTCGCGCTCCGGCTGTGCGTCATCAACCACACGACGTCCTGGGACGACGTCCGCGAGACGCTGGAGACCATCGAGCGTTTCGGAAGAGAAGCGCTCTGACGCACGTCCAGCTCGGGCCGGCCGGGCGGCGACGACGTTGGAATCCGGGGGCGCTGGCACTGCCCGAGGCAGCCGCGCTTCGGTTACCATTGGCTGCGATGACGCGCCTCGGCTCGTGCATCCTGATCGCCGCGGCCCTTTGCGCCGCGCACCCCGCGCGTTCGGCCGCACATCCCGCGCCGTTCAGCTTCGTCGACGTGCGGCTCGGAGCCGGCACGCTGCACGTCACGGTGGTGGCGCACGTCTGGGACGTCGCCTACGAGTTCGACATCGACGATCCCGCGCTGGTGCTCAATCCCGACATCCTGCGACCGCGGGGCGAGCGGCTCGGAGAGTTGATCGGCGAGCGGCTGCGGTTGACGGTCGACGGCCGCCTTCTCGCGCTGGACGGGTGGTCGGCGCCGGAGATCCTGCGCGAGCGGCAGTCCGTGCGCCTGCAGGCGCAGCTTCCGCTCGACGACGGGGTCGGCGCGGTGACGGTGTCGGCCGAGCTGTTCCCCTACGATCCGAACCACCAGACCTTCCTGAACGTCTACGAGAACGCCGAGCTGACGACGCAGGCGATCCTGGGCGGCGGCGCGACCGAGTACGAGTACTTCCTCGGCACCCGGCAGGGCGTCTGGGCCGTGCTCCAGAGGTTCGTCCCGTCGGGCGTGCACCACATCCTGATCGGGCCGGATCACCTGCTGTTCCTCATCGGCCTGCTGCTGCTCGGGGGAAGCGTGCGGCAACTGCTGCTCGTGGTCACCGCGTTCACCATCGCCCACAGCATCACGCTGTCGCTGGCGGTGCTCAACGTCGTGACGCCGCCGGCGCGGCTGGTGGAGCCGATCATCGCGCTGAGCATCGTCTACGTCGGCCTCGACAACCTGCTGGCCCGCGGCGGGCGCGACATGCGGGTGTGGATCGCGCTGGTGTTCGGGCTGATCCACGGCTTCGGGTTCGCGAGCGTGCTGCGCGAGATGGGGCTGCCGAGCGGGGCGCTCGGCTGGTCGCTGTTCTCGTTCAACTTCGGGGTGGAGCTCGGGCAGCTCGCTGTCGTGCTGGTGGTCGCGGCGATACTGTGGAGAATCAGGGCCTACAGCGCGGTGGCCGGCCAGCGCATCGCGGTCGCGGGATCGATCGCGGTCATCGCGGCCGGCGCGTTCTGGTTCGTGGAACGGGTGTTCCTGTCGGGAGGCATGGCATGAGTCAGGTGAGACGGATGAGCTGGGGGCGTGGGATGAAGCGGGTGACGGTGCTCGGCGCGGTGCTGATCGTCGGCGCGGTGTCGCTGGCGGTGACGAAGGCGGAGCAGGGCGGGCAGGTCGTCGAGGTCGAGCGCCTCAAGGACAACCTCTACGTGCTGCGCGGCGGGGGTGGTAATTCCGCCGCGTTCGTGACCGGCGACGGCGTGGTGCTGATCGACACGAAGGTCGCCGGTTGGGGGCAGCCGTTGATCGATCGCATCGCGGAGCTGACGCCGAATCCGGTGACGACCATCATCAACACCCACGCGCACTTCGATCACGTGAGCGGCAACGTGGAGTTTCCCGCATCGGTCGAGGTGGTCGCGCATACGAACGCACGGCGGCTGATGGAGGAATGGAATCCGGTCACCGGGTTTCCGGGCGACTTCCCGGACGTGTTCGAGACGAGCGGCGGCCAGGGCCTGCCGACCCGGACCTACGACGACCGGCTGACCCTGGGCAGCGGCGACGACCAGGTCGACCTCTATTACTTCGGGCGCGGCCACACCGGCGGCGACACCTGGGTGGTGTTCCCGTCCCTGCGGGTCATGCACGCCGGCGACATGTTCCCCGGCAAGCAGGTGCCGATCATGGACGCCAGCAACGGCGGCAGCGGCGTCGACTACGCGCAGACGCTGCGCAACGCCTACGAGACGGTCACCGACGTCGACCTGATCATCACCGGCCACAGCACCCAGATGATGCCGCGCGACCTCGCGCAGATGGCCGACTTCGTGGACGCCTTCGTCGCTGACGTGCGCGCGTCCAAGGCCGGCGGCGGGTCGGTGGCCGAGGCGGCCGCGAGCTGGGAGGTGCCTGCGCAGTTCGCCGGCTTCGGCAGCCCGGGCCCGGAGCGGCTGGAAGCCTACGTGCAGGTGATCTTCGATGAGCTGGAGTAGCACCATGAGACGGCAGCGCTGCGGTGAGAGGCCCATCGGCGTAGCAGGCAGGCAGACCATGGGCGGGCTGGAGCGTCTCGGTCTGATCTGGGCGGTCACGGCGGTGGCGGCCGGGTGCGCCGCCGTCGTCGAACCGGGCCCCGACAACCTGAAGGCGTCGTTCGCGGCGCAGATCGGAGGCGTTGAATCGGTCAGCGGCGTCGAGCAGGCCGGGGATGCGCTGACGTTCACCGAGACGCAGGCGGACGGCACCGACGTTCAATGGCGGGTCACGGTCGATTCGGCGGTGGTCGAGGAGCCGGCGGTCGAGGGAGCGCCGACCCAGGGGCACGTCGTCTCGTCCTGGTACGCCGACGGCGAGCTGATCGAGCCGCTCGGGTCGATGTCGCGCCTGCCCGATGCGTTCCTCGATGCGGGCATCGCACAGGACTGCTACGCCCTGTGGGACGAAGAGACCGGACGCTGGGGATGGTGACCAATCCCGACGCGCCGGTGCGGGTGGACGTCGCGATGCCGCGCGACCTGTTCGACCGCCTGACCGATCACGATGAGGCGCCCAGATGCCGTTACGACATGGCGACCCGCCGCGCCGAGTTCGTAGCGGCGCCGTTGCTGTCGCACGAGTCGCGCGCCGCCACGGTCGGGGAGCTGTTCTGTCAGATTGGATTTGCGCTCGATGACGCCGGATCGCGGATCGAGGTGCTGGCGTCGCGCGCCACCAGGGTGTTGAGCGACGACGGCGCGTTCGAGCCGGACGAAGGGTTGTTCGTCGGTGCTGCAAAGATACACGCTGCCGAGCGAATCGACGGCTGGCTCGACGTCCGCAAGGGGCATCCGGTTCCGGATCTGGTGGTCGAGATCGACCGGAGCACGGATTCGAGCGGCAAGCTCGCTCCCTACTTCCGCATGGGCGTGCGAGAAGCCTGGACGTGGAGCCGGCGCAGTGGAACGGCGATCTGGACAGCGGCCCCCGACGCGTCCGAGGGGTTTCGGCGCGTGACCGCCAGCGTGGTCCTGCCCGGCGTGACGCAATCGGCGCTTGAGAGACTGCTCGGCGCCCGCTCCGGGGCCGACCGCCGGTACCACCTGCGGCGGCTGGCGAGTACGATCGCCTCTGAGATGCTCGCGCCCGGCGATGCGGGCGCGATGGCCGCGGAACGCGGAACCTGACGACAGACGGAGGCCGAAGATGAAGTTGGCGAAGTTGCACGGACGCGGGCTGCGGATCATTCTGGTGGCGATGCTGGCGGCGGCGGGCTCTTGGGCGACCGCGGCGCCCGCGCAGGAGGCGGACGGGCGGCCGGTCGCGGTCGAGGCGATCATCGCCTTCACCGAGGGGCCGACGGTGGACGAGGCGGGTGCCGTCTACTTCACGGATCTGCGCGTTACCGGCCGCATCCTGAAGATGGACACCGACGGAACGATCACCACGTACCGCGAGCCGAGCAACCGCGCCAACGGGCTGATCTTCGACAGCGAATGGCGGCTGCTGGCGTGCGAAGGGGGCAACGGCGACGACGTCCTGCCGCGCATCACGCGAACGAACATCGCGACCGGCGAGATCGAGGTGCTGGCCGACCACTTCGAGGGCAGGCAGCTCCATCAGCCGAACGATCTGACCATCGACGGGCAGGGACGGGTCTACTTCACCGACCGCCCGGGACCGGTCGTGACGACGGAGCAGACGGGCGTGCACGGTGTGTATCGCATCGACCTCGACGGCTCCATCGCGCGCATCCTCACCGAGCCGGAGATCGAGCGGCCGAACGGCATCGTCATCTCGCCGGACGACGCCACGCTCTACGTCATCGAGACCGCCCAGCAGGAGGGCGGCGCGCGGATGATTCGCGCCTACGACCTCGCCGAGGACGGCACGGCCAGCAACATGCGCGTCTTCCACGACTTCTATCCCGGGCGGAGCGGAGACGGGATGACCATCGACAGCGAGGGCAACCTCTACGTCGCGGCCGGGCTCAACCGCCTGCGCGGCACGAGCGAGACGCTCGACACGGTGGCCGGCGTGCACGTCTTCTCGCCGGAGGGTGAGCTGCTCGAGCACATCCCGATCTACGAGGACTCGATCACGAACGTCGCCTTCGGCGGCGATGATCTGCGGACGCTGTACATCACGGCCGGCAAGACGCTCTTCAGCATCCGGACCGACGTCACGGGCACGCGGCGATAAACCGGCCGGGGGCGTGCGTCCCGAATTCCGTTCGCCCGAATCGGCGGCAGAAGGAGTAGACTACGCTATTCGTTTGCTGCCGGTGAACGCCGTCCGCAGGAATGCGGATCGTCCGTGGTCGTCACGAACCCGAGGGTAGGGCCATGTCCAAGACCCTGGCAGCCTGCATCGTCGGACTCGGCGTCACGGCGGCCGGCCTCGGTCTGCTCGACGTGCACGCCGCCGGCGCCCAGGCGCAGTCGCCCAGCCACGCTCTCGCGACCGGCGCCGAGCCGGTGCGTGCGGTCCTGAACCGCTACTGCGTCGGCTGCCACAACGAGCGGCTGCGCACGGCCGGACTCGCGCTGGACGAGATGGATCCGGCGCGCGTCGGCGACCATGCCGCCACGTGGGAGAAGGTCGTGCGCAAGCTGCGGACCGGGGCGATGCCGCCGGTCGGCCGGCGGCGTCCCGACGCGGCCACCTACGCGACCGTCGCCTCCGCGCTGGAGACGGCCCTCGACCACGTTGCCGCGGCAGATCCGAATCCCGGCCGCACCACCGTCCACCGCCTGAACCGGCGGGAGTACACGAACGCGGTGCGCGATCTGCTCGCGCTGGAGATCGACGGCGGCGCACTGCTGCCGGCGGACAACGCGGATCTCGGCTTCGACAACATGGCGGACATCCTGTCGGTGTCCCCGGCGCTGCTCGACCGGTACATCTTCGCGGCCCGCAGGATCAGCCGTCTCGCAGTGGGCGATCCCGACATCGAGCCGACCACCGAGACCTACGCCGTCCCCTCTATGCGGTTTCAGGACCTGCGGATGAGCGAGGACCTGCCGTTCGGGTCCCGCGGCGGCATCGCGATCCGGCACAACTTCCCGCTGGACGCCGAGTACGAGGTCCGGATCCGGTTGCAGCGGCAGCTCTACGACTACGTGCGCGGCCTCCAGAACCGGCAGCAGCTCGAGGTGCGGCTGGACGGGGAGCGCTTGGCGGTGTTCGACATAGGCGGCGCGCCCGGGACGCCGCCGCCCCGCACGTTCGCCGGCGCCGTGCTCGGCGACCGAACGTGGGAGGAGTACACGCTGCACGCGGACGAGGACCTCGTGGTGCGCCTCTCCGCGCGGGCGGGACCGCGGGTGCTCGGCGTCTCGTTCGTCCAGGGCCGGTCGGAGCGCGACGGGGTGCTGCAGCCGCGGGCGACCGGCAAAGTGCTGGCCGTCGCCGAGCGCTGGAGCTCGCCGTCGGAGGCGCCGGAGGCGGCGGTCGATCAGGTGAGCATCGCCGGTCCGTTCGACGCTACCGGATCCGGTGAAACGCCGAGCCGGGAGCGGCTGTTCGTGTGCCGCCCCGGGCCGGGAACCGAGGAAGAACCGTGTGCGCGGGAGATTCTCGGGGCTGTCGCGCGCCGAGCCTTCCGGCGTGGGGTGACGGAGACCGACCTTCGCACCCTGCTCGGCTTCTTCGCGGCGGGGCGCCGGGCGGGCGGTTTCGAGGCAGGGATCCAGCGGGCCCTCGAGAGCATCCTGGTCGATCCGGAGTTCCTGTTCCGCGTCGAGCGCGACCCGGTGGACACGAGGCCCGGCACCATACATCCGGTCAGCGACCTGGAACTCGCCGCGCGGCTCTCGTTCTTCCTCTGGAGCAGCATCCCGGACGACGAGCTGCTGGACGTTGCGGCCCGCGGCGACCTGCGCGATCCGGAGGTGCTGCGGCGGCAGGTGCAGCGCATGCTGGCCGATTCCCGCGCGCAGGCTCTCGTGGACGGCTTCGCGCTGCAGTGGCTGGCCCTGCGGACCCTGTCGCGCGTCGTGCCGACGCCGGAGCTGTTTCCGGAGTGGGACGACAACCTGCGGGAGGCGTTTCGGCGGGAGACGGAGTTGTTCGTTGCGAGTCAGATCCGCGAGAACCGCAGCGTTCTGGACTTGGTGCGGGCCGACTACACGTTCGCCAACGAACGGTTGGCCCGGCACTACGGGATTCCGAACGTGTACGGCAGCCGATTCCGGCGGGTGACCTTTTCCGACGGCGTGCGCGGCGGCCTGCTGGGCCACGGGAGCATCCTGACCGTCACCTCGTCTCCCACCCGGACCTCGCCGGTCCTCCGCGGCCACTGGCTGCTGCAGCAGATGCTCGGGTCTCCGCCGCCGCCGCCGCCACCCGATGTGCCGGCCCTGCCGGACCGCGGGGAGGGAGGGCGACCGGCCTCGGTGCGCGAGCGGCTGGAGCAACACCGCGCGAACCCGGTCTGCGCGAACTGCCACGCTCCGATGGATCCGCTCGGCTTCGCCCTGGAGCATTTCGATGCGATCGGAAAGTGGCGCGCCACGGGCGAAGGGGGCGGCCCGATCGATGCCTCGGGCGTCTTCCCCGACGGCACGGGGTTCGAAGGGTTGGCGGGACTCAAGGCGATGCTTCTCGGCCGGCACGAGCAGTTCGTCTGGACCGTCACCGAGAAACTGGCTACGTATGCCCTCGGCCGCGGGCTGGAGCACTACGACATGCCGGCCGTCCGCGCGATCATTCGCGGGGCGGCTGCGGACGACTACACGTGGTCTTCCCTTGTGCTCGGGATAGTCGAGAGCACGCCGTTTCAGATGCGGAGCTCAGAATCATGATGATCAGCAGAAAGTCTCTCCCTCGCCGCACGGTCCTCCGCGGGATCGGCGCCACGCTGGCGCTGCCGCTGCTCGACGGCATGGTCCCGGCGCTGACCGCGCTCGGCCGGACCGCGGCGAAGCCCGTCCGGCGGCTCGGCGTCGTCTACGTGCCGAACGGCATCGTGATGGACAAGTGGATTCCCGCGACGGCGGGCGCCGGGTTCGAGATCACCCCGATACTGCAGCCGCTGGAGCGGTTCCGGGACCGCCTGCTGGTCGTGTCGGGGCTCAGCAACAAGGGACCGGACAACATTCACGAGACCGGAGCCACGAGCTTCTTGACCGGCGTGCCGCCGAAGCGCACGCAGGGCTCCCAGCTCGGCGCCGGCGTGTCGATGGACCAGAAGGTGGCGCGGGAGGCGGGCCGGCACACGCAGCTCGCGTCGCTGGAGCTGGCCCTGGAGTCGGGCGACGATGTGGGGACGTGTGGTGGCGGATACACCTGTGCATACACCAACACGATCTGCTGGCGGAGCGCGACCACGCCGCTGCCGATGGAGACCAATCCGCGGACGGTCTTCGAGCGGTTGCTGGGTGACACCGGCGGTACGGATCCGGCCGCGCGGCTCGCGCGCATCGAGCAGAACCGGAGCCTCCTCGACGCGGTGACGGACAAGGTGGATTCGCTGCGCCGCGACCTCGGCCCCCGCGACCGCCACAAGCTCGGCGAGTACCTCGACGCGGTGCGGGACATCGAGCGCCGCATCGAGAAGGCCGAGGCGCAGGTCGACCAGGAACTGCCGGAAATTGCGCCGCCGCTGGGGATTCCCACCGCCTTCGACGAGCACGCGAAGCTGATGTTCGACCTGCAGGTGCTGGCCTACCAGACCGACCTGACCCGGGTCGTCAGCTTCATGATCAGCCGCGAGTACAGCGGCCGGACCTATCCGCAGATCGGCGTGCCGGAGGCGCACCACCCGACGTCGCACCACCAGCACGACCCGGACAAGCTGGACAAGCTCACCCGGATCAATACCTATCACGTCTCGCTGCTGGCGTACTACCTGGACAAGCTGCGGGCGACGCCCGACGGCGACGGCACGTTGCTCGACCACGTGACGGTGCTGTACGGCGGCGGCCTGAGCGACAGCAACCGGCATTCCTCGGAGAACCTGCCCATTCTGCTGGCGGGCGGTGGGGCGGGCACCCTCCATGGAGGGCGGCATGTGCAGTGTCCCGACCCGACGCCGATGTCGAATCTGCACGTGACGCTGATGGACAAGCTCGGGGTGCCGGTCGAGCGCTTCGGAACGAGTACCGGCGAGATCGAGGCGCTGTCGGACGTCTAGCGGGGAGTCCACCATGCACGGCAGCGTCACGAGCCGGGTTCTGTGCGGATCGTGTCTCGGGTTGACGTTGGCTCTGCCCGCCCCGGCGCAGCAGGCCGACCTGCGGCTCGTGCACGCGGTCCGGTCCGAGGATCGCGCGGCGGTCCGTGCGCTGTTGCAGGAGCGGGTCGACGTGGACGCTCGTCAGCCCGACGGGGCGACGGCGCTGCACTGGGCAGCCTATCTGGACGACGTCGCGACCGGGGAGTTGCTGATCGGTGCGGGTGCCGCGCCGGACGCCGTGAACCAGCTCGGGGTGACGCCCCTGTACCTGGCGTGCGAGAACGGCAACGCGGCGCTGGTGGGGGCGTTGCTGGCGGCCGGCGCCACGCCGCACGCCGCGTTGCCGAGCGGGGAGACCGCCCTGATGACCGCGGCGCGCACGGGGAGCGCCGGGGCGGTGCGGGCGCTGCTCGCCCGCGGCGCCGACGTGCGGGCACGCGAGTCGACCGAGGGGCAGACCGCGCTGATGTGGGCGGTCTCGCAGCGGCACACCGGCGTGGTCGAAGCGCTGCTGGACGCTGGCGCGGACGTTCACGCACGTTCGCACGTCCGACCGGCGGTGATCTCGCGCTCCGCCCGCACGAGCAGCGAGGGCGCCGTGGCCGTGGTCGACGAGGGAGGGTTCACGCCGCTGCTCTTCGCGGCGCGTAGCGGCGACGCCGCGTCCGCGAAGCTGCTGCTGGCCGCGGGAGCCGACCCGAACGACACGGCGCCGGCCGGTACCGGCGCCCTCGCCGTGGCGACCCACAGCGGTCATGGCGCGCTGGCCGCGCTGCTGCTCGCCGCCGGCGCCGACGCCAACGCCGCCGGGGCCGGCTACGCGCCGCTGCACGCGGCTATTCTGCGCGGCGACGCGGGGCTCGTGCGGGCGTTGCTGGCCCACGGGGCAGACCCGAACGCCCGTCTGGTGCGCGGCACGCGGTATGCCCGGCAGGGGAAGTTGTTTTTCCTGGACATGGCCTGGACGGGCGCCACCCCGTTCTTTCTGGCCGCCAAGTTCGGTCGGGCTCACATCATGCGGTCGCTCGCCGAGAGCGGGGCGGATTCCCGCGCGGGTCTGGACGGCGGCGTGACGCCGCTGATGGCCGCCGCGGGCATGCTCACCGGCGGCTTCGGCCGGGCCGGCAAGGACCGCCTGGGCCGGGAGATGGACTCCGCCGAGATGGAGGTCGCCCTCACGCAGGATCCGGATCACCGCGACGTGATGGGCAGTGGTATCGAGGCGGTGAAGCTGGCCGTCGAGCTGGGCGCCGACGTCAACGCGGCCAGCGCGACCGGCGACACCGCCCTGCACTTTGCCGCGTTCCACGGCTTCAAGAGCGTGGTGCGGTTCCTCGTGAGGGGCGGCGCCAGTCTGGACGCCACCAACCGGCGCGGGGAGACGCCGCTCGATCGGGCGCTGGCCGCACGCGCTCCGGCGCGCCTGACCCGCAGCCTGACCGACTACAGCGACACGAGCACGGCGGACCTGCTGCGGGCCCTGGGCGCGAGCGACTAGCCCGAAAACCGTCGCCTGTGGCTCCGATTTCCGCCCAACCGGGCCTTCCTGGAAATCTGCACCGCTTTCTGCGGCGCAGACTCCTAGTGTCCTGAATCGGAAATTCTTGCACAGTAAGACTGGAGCGTTTCCAGGATCTGATCGGCCGTCTTGGTCCACACAAACGGCTTCGGATCCTCATTGTAGATGGCGAGGTAGTCGATGATCGCCTGCTCCAACTCCGCCGTGCTGCGGTGGGTGCCCCGGCGGATCTGCTTCTCGGTGAGCAGGGCGAACCAGCGCTCGACCAGGTTGAGCCACGACGCACTCGTGGGGGTGAAGTGCAGGTGAAAGCGGGGATGCCGCGCGAGCCACTGGTGGATCATCGCCGTCTTGTGGGTCCCATAGTTGTCCAGAACGACATGGATGTCCTGGTCGGCGGGCACCGCCTTGTCGATGGCGCGCAGAAACTTGATGAACTCGACCGCGCGATGCCGGCGGTGGCATTGCGCGAGCACTTTGCCAGTCGCCACGTTCAGGGCGGCGAACAGCGACGTGGTCCCGTGCCGCCGGTAGTCGTGCGTGCGCCGTTCCGGCAGGCCCGGGCGCATCGGCAGCACCGGTTGGGTACGGTCCAGGGCCTGCATCTGCGACTTCTCGTCGACGCACAAGACCACCGCCCGCTCGGGCGGATGCAGGTACAGGCCGACGATATCGCGCACTTTCTCGATGAACAGCGGGTCCTTCGACAACTTGAAGGTCTCGCAGCGGTGGGGTTGCAGGGCGAACGCCCGCCAGATGCGGCCGACCGTCGCCGCACTCAGCCCGCACACGCGGGCCATCGAGCGTGTACTCCAGTGTGTGGCGTCGCGGGGCATCGATTCCAGGGTGGTGGTCACGACGCGCTCCACATCCGCGTCCGACACCGTACGCGGCGTGCCGGGGCGGGCTTCATCCAGCAAGCCGTCACAACCGGATTGGAGAAACCGGCGGCGCCACTTTCCGACGGTCACCCGCGTCGTGCCCAACTCGGCGGCCACCGCCAGGTCGCTCTTCCCCGCGGCGCTGGCCAGCACGATTCGGGCGCGCAGGGCCAGCGCCTGGGCGGTCTTCGGGCGGCGCACCCAGCGTTCGAGTTCCTCCCGCTGCATGGTCCTGAGCTTGGGAATCGCACGTGTGTGGTGATTGGCCAACGTCTGCCCTCCGTGACGAGGACGACGGTAGCAGACCGCCTATCACTGATCAATAACTTTAGATTCAGGACACTAGCCCAAGTTTAACAGCCGCAGTACTAAGCAACGCGGAATCAGCAACTTACAGCGACAAAAGCGCTCGAGTGGCACTACAAACCTGCGCAAACCGGGAAATGGGTCGGTCAGATGGTTGTCTTGCGGACGCCTCCCGGTTGCGGGTCGACGCCGAGCGCGTCGTAGATGGCCCGCTGTTCGGGTTCGGCCTGCGTGGCGGTGCGCACGTGCAGGGTGCGCCCGTCGGGGCGCCGGAAGGTGGCGGTGACGCGCTGCTGGCCTTCGAGGATGCGGCGCAGGGTGGTCCAACTGGCGTGTTCGCCGTGGGCTCGCAGCCGGGTGCGGATGACCTGCACGAGCTGGTAGGCGATGACGGTGATGAACAGGTGGCCATCGGCCCGCTGCGGCTTGTGGTGGTAGATGGGGCGCAGGCCGAGTTCGGACTTCAGTGCGCGGAAGACGGCTTCGACGTCGGTGAGGGTGGTGTAGGTGCGCCACAAGGCGTCTTCGTCCCAGTCGGTCTCGCTGCTGCGCAGGCAGTAGACGCCCGGATGGGTGGCCATCGAGCCGTCCTGGGGGCGACGGGTCCAGGTGACGGCGGCGGCCTTCTCGCCGGTCTGGTCGGGGGTGACCTCGATCTGGTAGTGCTTGGCGACGCGGGTATGCTTGGCTCTCAGTCGCCCAATGCGCTGCCAGACCTGTCCGAGGCGCTTGTGGGCGCGGGGACGCGCCAGCCCCTCGTTGAGCGTGGTCAGCGCGGCCTCGAAGCGGGCGGCGGCCCGCTCAACGATGGCCCGCTCCTTGTGGGCCCGCTCTTCGGAGTAGCAGTACAGGCGGACCTCGCCGGGGTCGGTCGAGACGACCTTGTGCAGATGCACGGTGTGGTTCGACTGCGTGCGGACCGCCACGGCGGCCTCGGCGTCGAACTGCCGGTGGCGTTCACGGCTGACGACCAGATAGCGGTAGCGGTTGTCGCGCAGCCACCCGATGGCGGCCTCGGTGGCGACGCCGCGGTCCATCACCACCAGGGCGCCGGCCGGCGCATCGAGTGCCTCCAGCATGCCGGCCAGCGTGCGGTGTTCCCGGACGTTGCCGGCGAAGACCTGCGAGCGGCGCACGAAGCCGCTGGCGTCGAGCATCAGGCCCAGGGTCAGCAGCGGACAGTCGCTGCGCTTCTCTTTCGAGTGCCCGCGCTTTGCCTGCGGCTGCGCGCCCGCCTCGCCTTCGAAATAGGTGTTGGTCAGGTCGTAGAGGGTCACCGTCGGCTGCAGGTCGAACAGTCCCATGGCCCGCTCGAACAGATGCGCCTCGATCGCCTCGCGGTGCTTCACCAGCGCATCCGAGGCGCGGTAGAGCTGCATCGGGCTGACGGTCTCGAAGTCGACGCCGAGCAACTCGCCGAGGCCGCTGCGTTGCTGCAGCCAGCGGTGCGTGGCGCGCTCCGAGGCCGGCTGGGCCAGGCGTCCGACGACGGCGCCGGTCGCCGCGGTGCGCAACGCGCCGTTGACGCCCAACTCGGTCAGCAGGGCCGGCAGGCCCAATTGCTCCAGGGCCCACAGGCCGACCTGCTCGACGCCGACGCTGCGGGGGCGGACCAGGCGCAACGAGTCGACGTCGACCGGCTGCACGTCTGTCGGCCCGGCTGCCGGTCCCTGCACCGGTGTGCCGCGGGCGACCAACTGTGCGGCTATGCGCTGCGCTTCGCGTTCGACGGCGGCCGGGCAATCGGCCACCAGGGGCGTCTGGCCGGCCAGGATGTCGTCGCTGCGGGAGCAGACCAGCGGCCATTGCGCCTGGGGAATGTCGAAGTGGCGTCCGAGATTGAGCAGGGTGCGCTGGCGGACGGCGTTGCCGATGCGCTCGGAGTGGACGAGGCGATGCGAGAAGTAGGGCTGTCCGTCGGCGGTCCGCCGGGTTTGGGTGCGGCGAATGAACACACGCCCACGATAGCGGGTGCACGTCCCAGAAGCAACAACAACTCACACGATTATGGCACTACATTCAGTACCGCCAACACCCGATCCTTTAGAATCAACAAGTTATGGGGATGCGATCCTCGAAATATCGCCTAAATCTACAAAATTGTCGGGAATCTTGCTAAAGATGGGCTAGCGCACCGCGTGCTCCGTCGCCGGTCACCCGCACGGCCGGTTCACCTGATCGGTGGGCGGTTGCCAGGTCGACCGGCGCCCGCTCCCATCCCGCAGCCCCGGCAATCGTCGCTGTCCCCGCCGCGCGAGGCCGACGCGGTGCTATGCTCGGACCCGGAGGAGGAGAGGCGCGATGAAGACCGTACAGAAGCTGACGCTGGACGACGCCCGCGTCATCATGGCCGCTGCCGAAACGAAGGCGCGGGAGATCGGCGTCGACATGGATATCGCGATCACGGACGACAACGGCAGTCTGCTGATGTTCCACCGCATGGACAACGGGCGTATCACCAGCATCGACGTCGCGATCAGCAAGGCGTTCACCGCGGCGGCGGCGCGGCGCTCGACGCGGGCGTACGGTGAGGTGAGCGGACCGGGCGGCCCGGCGTTCGGAATCCACGTGAGCAACCAGGGACGGTTCATGATCGTGGCGGGCGGGGTGCCGCTGTTCGTCGACGAGCAGATCGTCGGCGGCGTCGGCTGCAGCTCCGGAACGCCCGATCAGGACGAGGTGGTGGCCCAGGCGGGGATCGACAGGTTCCTGGGCAGCCTGGGCTAGCGGTACCGGGCGCGGGGACGGGAATCACGTGGGGACGAGCGCACGCGGCGGCGTCGTGGCGGGGGCGGCGCTCTGTGCCGTCGTCGCCGGATGCGCGCGTGACGATCCTCCCGCCGAGCCCGCTCCGCCGGCGTTCGACGAAGTGGGCGTCGTCAACGAGGCGTGGCGCATCCTGAAGATGGCGACCGCGCACGACGTCATTACCCTCGAGGTGGAGGTGGCGGATCTGGAGCAGGCGTCCGACGTCGCCCGGGAGTTGATGGCGCCGCTCGAGAGCCGCTACGCCGAGGCGCTCATCTACGTCTACGCGGCCGGCGAGGGCGAAGGCGGCCACGTGCCGGCGATGCGGTTCCAGTGGACCGCGGCCGGCGGACTCGTTGCGATGAAGTACTAGGAGGCATCGATGAACAGACGCATGCAATCGACTCTGACGTCGGGGACGGTCGCGGGCGCGGCCGCCATGCTGATTGCCCTTGGCGCCGGGCTGATTGGCGGAGAAGGTCTGGCGCAAACCCCGGGCATCGAGCTCGACCCGGACGACATCGGCGGCGTGGTGACCAGCGCCGCCGGTCCCGAGGCAGGCGTCTGGGTGGTGGCCGAGACGACGGATCTGCCGACCCGGTTCATCCGCATCGTGGCGACCGACGACGCCGGGCGGTACGTGCTGCCGGATCTGCCGGACGCGAGCTACGAGATATTCGTACGCGGCTACGGCCTCGTCGACTCCGAGCCCGTGTCCGCGACACCGGGCCGGACGCTGGATCTGGATGCGGTGGTGGCGCCCGACGCGCGGGCGGCCGCCCAGGTCTATCCCGCGGCCTGGTGGCTGTCCATGGTGGAGTTGCCCGAGGGCGAGCACTCGCAGCAGGAGCTGGGCAGCACGGTGACCGGGTGCATGAACTGTCACCAGGTCGGCAACAGGGCGACCCGCGAGATCCCCGGCGGCATCCTGAGCGCGGTCGATTCGCACCTCGAAGCGTGGGACCGGCGCGTCGCGATGGGGCCGATGGGCGCGTCGATGGCGGGGGCGTTCCGGCGGCTCGGCCCCCAGCGGGCGATGTTCTCCGACTGGACGGCCCGCATCGCGTCCGGCGAGGCGCCGGCCCAGAGCCCGCCGCGGCCGACCGGCGCCGAGCGGAACGTCGTCGTGACCCTCTGGGACTGGGGCACCGAGCACGACGGGCGGACCGACAGCACGCCGTCCGACGTGCGCGACGCCACCGTCAACGCCAACGGGCTGGTCTACGGCGTCGTGCAGCCGAGCGACATCCTCGCCGTGGTCGATCCGGTCGAGCACCGCGCGACCACGATTCCCATCCCGTCGAACGCCCCGCGCATCCTGACCGACACGCCCACCTCGCCGTACTACGGCGACGATCCGATCTGGGCGCGCGCTTCCGATCCGCGCAGCGTCGCCATGGACGCAGAGGGGCGCGTCTGGCTGACCGGCCGGGTGCGCGGTCCCGACGAGCAGCCCGACTTCTGCACGGACGAGGCGAACCGGTTCGCGGACTACTTCCCGCTGGAGGTCGGCACCCGGCAGGTCTTCCAGTACGACCCGCCGAGCGAGCGGTTCACCGAGATCGACACCTGCTTCTCGGCCGATCACAACCAGCTCGGCCACGACGAGCGCTTCTACTACGGCTTCCGGGACGGGGTCGGCTGGGTCGACGTCGAGCTGTGGGACGAGACCGGCGACGCCGAGGCGTCCCAGGGGTGGTGCCCGACGGTCCTCGACACGAACGGCGACGGCGTGATCACCCCCGGCTGGACCGAGCCGGACGAGCCGGTCGACCCGGCGCGCGACCACCGTATCGCGTACGGCTGCTACTCGCCGGCGGCAAACGCGGCGGACGGCAGCGTCTGGTGCTCGGACAACGGGCGCGACGACGAAACGCTCATGCGGCTCGTGCTGGGGGACAATCCGCCGGAATCGTGCATCGCCGAGGTCTACATGCCGCCGCCGAGCATCACGGATCCGCCCCCGTACGGCAGTGGCGGGCTCCACATCACCAGCGACGGAATCGTGTGGCAGGACTGGCGGGGGAGCGGCCACTTCGCGTCGTTCGATCACAGCGTGTGCACGGTGACCAACGGACCGACCGCAACGGGGCAGAGCTGTCCCGAGGGCTGGACGTTTCACCGCATGGACAAGCCGACGTACTCGAACGCCGATATGCCGATCAACTCGGACGAGAGCTACCTGACGCAGATCGACCACCACGACGTGCTCGGCTTCGGCCCCGAAACGCCGGTCTACGGCGTCGTCAACACCGACTCGCTGGAGGTGTTCGTGCCGTCGACGCAGGAGTACGTGACCCTGCGCGTGCCGTATCCGATGGGCTTCTTCTCGCGTTCCTCGGTAGGGCGGATCGACGATCCGACGACCGGCTGGAAGGGGAAGGGGCTCTGGTCGAGCTATTCCAACTACGCGGCGTGGCACCTGGAAGGGGGACCGGGCACACTGCAGAAGGCGGTGAAGTTCCAGGTCCGGCCGCACCCGCTGGCGAAGTAGCCCGGCGGCCGTCCGGAGCATGAAATGAAGTCGCGGCGGGGGCCGGGCGCCCTCGCCGCGACTTGTCTTGTACGACCCGCTAGCCGCCGAGAGGCAGGATGAACTGCCAGCCTTCGTCGATCCGCTGCTGCAGCCGCGCGGCGCCGTCCCCGCAGCCGCAGATCACCCGGTCCTGCGCCTTGCACGCCGCGAGCACCTTCTCGTACATCGCGTCGACTTCCGGATGGTTCTCCGGCCCGGGTGCGGGTCCGAGACCGAGGTCGATGCTCATGTCGCCCGGCACGACCATGATCGCGCTGATCGGGGCGGCCAGAATGTCATCGATGTTCCCAACCGCCTCGGCCGACTCGACCATGGCGACCACGAAGAGCTCCCCGTCGGGGTCGAGCGGCCACACGTCGGCGCGTGCGTGGTACTCGGCAGTGTCCAGGCCCCACAGACGGACCGCCCGGCCGGGGCCCCAGCCCCGCTCGCCGCGCGGCTCGGGCTGCGCGTCGTCCCGCGCCGGCGGATAGCGCGCCGCCTGCACGAGCCGCACGGCCTCCTCGCCGGTGTCCACGTGCGGCACGATGACGCCGAGGCCGCCCAGGTCGAGGACCTGCTTGACGGCCCACTTGAAGTCCTCGTCGCCCTCCTGCGGGATGCGCACCATCGGCGTCAGACGCATGCGCCCCATGTCGTCGCGGTCCTGATCCGCCTCGGCGAAGGCATCCACGATCCCTCCGGCCGAGAAGGGCGAGTGCTCCATGTCGACGAAGCGCCAGTCCTGGTTGGCGACGGCGGCACGCCCCTGCTCGATCGCCTCGATGACCTTGTTGATCCGGGTCCGCTCCTGCGCGCCGGCGTCCTCGGCGGCGAAGCCGCCGGCGATCAGCAGGCCGGCGATCAGCAGGCCGGCGAGCCAGCGCGGCCGCCGCGTGCTGGTGGACGAGCGGCGCGTCGTGTGGGTCGTTCTCATGTGATCCTCCTCGTGCCGTGTTTCCGACTCGATCGGCGTGCCTACTCTAGCAGTCCGCGTCGAGATCCCGCATCGCGCGTTCGACGGACGGGCGCCTGCGAATACTGCTCGCGGCAACCCGGCGCAGGTGGTATAAGAAACGGCCATGCAGAAACGACCCAGCGGTACCCCGCGCTTCGCACTCCGACTGCCGGCGATCGGCCTTCTGGCAATCCTGCTCGGCGGCGCGTTCTGGATGGCCCTGCCGGCGGCGCAGGACACTTCGCAATCCCCGGCCTACCGGGTCGATCCGTTCTGGCCCAAACCCCTGCCGACCATCACGGACGACGACGGGCTGGCGCGACAGTGGGTGACCGGAATGGTCGGCGCAAGCTGTATCGACTCCCACGACCACGTCATCACCGTCAACCGGGGCTTTCTGCCCAACGGCCTGCTGCCGCAGGAAGGGTCGCAGTCGATTCCCTCGCCGCCGGTACTTCTGTACGACACGTCCGGCAACGTCGCCGCGAGCTGGGGCGACCCCACGCTGACGGCCGACGGCGCGGCCGCGGTGCTCCCGCACGGCATCCACGGCTGCTTCGCGGACGAGATGGACAACATCTGGATCGCGGGCAACTCGGACGGGGTGGTGCAGAAATGGACGCACGACGGGTCAGAGATGCTGCTGCAGATCGGAACCAAGGGGGTCTGCGACGGCCCGGCGACGCTGAATCCGAACTCTCCGCATCCGACCTGCGGGGAGCCGGGCTACAACAGCAGCCGGACCCTACTGAACGCCCCCGCCGACGTCGCGGTCGACCCGAACCCCGATCCGGTGACCGGCCAACGCGGCTCGGTGTATGTCGCTGACGGCTACGGCAACCACCGCATCGTCGTCTTCGACCGCGAAGGCAACTACCTGCGGCAGTGGGGCTCGGCCGGGACCGGCGACAATCAGTTCGTCGAGGGCGGCGGCGGACACCCGCACTGCGTGGTGCTCGGCAACGACGGGCTCCTGTACGCCTGCGACCGGGGCCAGAACCGGATCCAGGTGTTCGACCGGGAGGGCAACCTGCAGCGCATCATCCCGATCGACCCGGCGGAGTACGGTCAGGCGACCCTGCGCGCCACCGACGTCGAGCTCTCCCGCGATCCGGAGCAGCGCTACCTGTTCGTCGTGGACCTCGGGAGCAACCGCATCTGGATCCTCGAACGCGAGAGCGGCGACATCGTCGGCAGCATCGGCGGCTCGGGGCACCTGGCGGGGGAGTTCACCTTCCCGCACACGATCGTGATCGACTCGCAGGGCGACCTGTACGCCGCGGAGACGGTCGGCGGGCGCCGGAACCAGAAATTCACGCGGGTGAGCGACTAGCCGCCCGCGCGGCGCTCAGGCCGGCAACGGCGGCATCCGCGGCCCCGGCGTGCTGAAGGTCATCCCGGTGATCGCCTTGACGCTGCGGTTCCCGTAGCGGAAGGGGACGATCAGGCGCAGTGGCGCGCCGTGCCGCGGCGGAATGGGCACGTCGTTCATCAGCCACGCCAGCAGCACCTGCGGTTGCCGCAGCGTCGTCATCGGCTCGTCCGCGTAGAAGCGGTCGGATCCGACGAAACGGCAGTAGTGCACTGCTGGAATGACTCCGAGCATGTCCGCGAAGTCGCTGAAACGGACGCCCGTCCACTTGACGATCCCGCGCGGATTCGGGGCGCCGCACTGCAGCAGCCAGGTGCCGGAGACGACGGGAAGCTGCTCCAGATCGGAGAACCGCAACGTCCCGGCGAGCCGCGCCATGCCGCGCGTGTCGACCCGGATCGCCATTTGCCGGTAGTCGAACTCCATCTCCGGCGTCCGCCGGCCGGCGGTGCGCCACATGAGGGGATCGGTGATCGGTCCGGCCGCGCTCTCCGGGTGCTCGGGGGCCGACCCGTCGGCATTCAGCGGGAGCGGGGCCGGGAATCCCTCGCGGAGCGGCCGCTCGACAAGCCGATCCGGCCAGTCCTGCTGCCCCTGCGCCCGAGCGGAGGCGTTTCCGGGCCGCACGACGCCGAGAGACAGTCCGGCCAGGGTGGAGCCGGAAATGGAGAGGGCCCTGCGTCGCGAGAGTGTCATCGTTGCACCTCCTGAATTTCGTTGCACCGGGATTGACGGCATTCTATCCGTTCGGGACTGGCCGGCGGTGGTAGAATCGCTGGACGAGTCGATTGAGGGCGGCGTGCCGGGGCGCGCCGTGGACGTGTTCAAGCCTAAGGAGGGCTCGCCGTGATCATGATCCTGGCCTTTACGGCGCTGCTGGGGCAGCAACCGGCCGAAGCGTCCGTGGAGCTCGACTTCGAGTTCTTCCGGACCAAGGTCCAGCCGATCTTCCTGGAACGCAAGGCGGGTTTCACTCGCTGCGTCGTCTGCCACGCCGATGGCGGGAACGTCGGCTTCCTGCAGGAGCTCGAACGGGGCGCGACGGAGTGGGACGAGGAGCAGTCTCGCGCGAACTTCGAGTCGCTTTCCCGTCTCGTGGTGCCGGGCGACCCGCAGGCCAGCCGGCTGCTGATGCATCCGCTGGAGCCCGACGCGGGCGGGGACGAGTTCCACAACGGCGGGCGGCAGTTCAGCTCGCAGGAAGACCCGTGGTTCCAGACCCTCGCGGCCTGGGTGAGCGGCGAGACGGCCGGGCAGTAGACCGAGCGAACGCAGGATCTCACAACAGAGGAGCTTGAAGGATGGCGACGAAACACCGGTCAATCTGTTATCTGGCGTTGGCGGCGATTCTCCTCCTGCCCCTGACCGCGGCGGCGCAGGGCACCGTACGGATCGTCCAGACCAACAGCGCTGGCGACAACGTGCACTTCATCGATCCGGTCACCAACGAGGTGGTCGGCGTGGTCGACGGCATCGAGCGGGCGCACGGGGCCACGCCGTCGCCCGACGGGCGCTGGCTGTACGTCGCCAACGAGTCCGACGACACCATCGACATCGTCGACGTCGCGGCGCTCGAGGTGATCAAGAAGGTTCCGCTGAGCGGGCGGCCCAACAACATCGCGATCACACCGGACGGCAAGAAGGTCTACACGGCCATCGCGCAGGCCCCCGGCGCGCTCGAGGTGCTCGACACGAGCACGAACGAGATCATGGCGATCATCTCGGTCCATGGCGGGGTGCACAACACCTATGTCACGCCGGACGGGAAGTACGCCATCGCCGGCATGGTCGGCGGACGCAACATCACGGTGGTGGACACCGAGACCGACCGACCGGTCTGGACCACCTACTTCGACCTCGGCATCCGCCCGATGACCTTCGACGTGAACGCGGACGGCTCGACGCGGCACATCTACGCGCAGCTCTCGAACTTCAACGGCTTCGGGGTCGTGGACTTCGACACGCGCAAGGAGGTCCGCCGCATCGAGTATCCCGAGGTTTCGCCCGACGAGCGGACCCCCGGCCACGGCGGCAACACCGCCCACGGCATCGGCGTGACCCCGGACAACAACTACCTGGTCGCCAACAGCAGCCTGAACAGCAGCGTCTACGTCTACACGCTGCCGGATCTGGAGCTGGTCGGCGGCGTCCGGGTGGGGCACTCGCCGAACTGGGTGACGATCACGCCCGACAGCAAGCACGCCTACATCTCCGTGTCGGGGAACAACAGCGTTGCCGTGGTGGAGATCGAAACGGTCGAGTTGATCGCCGACATCCAGACCGGCGGCCAGGTGCCCAAGCGCAACGCCACGCTGGTCCTCGACCAGTAGAACGGGCTCGATGCACGTTTCCTTTGCTATCCGTGGCGCGGCGATCCTGGCCATCCTGGCCGGGGTCGCCGCCGTCCCGTGGGCGCAGGAGCCGGCCTCGATCTCCGTGCGGGACGGCGTCTTCACGGCGGAGCAGGCCGATCGCGGCGAGGTGCTCTACGACGATCAGTGCGCCGTCTGTCACGGCGCGATCCGGCAGTTCGTTCCGGAGATGGCGGCCCTGCTCGGCGACCACACCTTCCGGAACGCCTGGCGCGGCCGTTCGCTCGGTGAGCTGTTCGGGTACATTCTCGAAACGATGCCCCAGGACGCACCGGGCACGCTGACGCCTGCGGAGACGGCCGAGATCGTGGCTCACATCCTGCGCGGCAACCGCTTCCCGGCGGGCGATACGGCTCTTCCGGATGACGAAGAGACGTTGAGCCGCATCCCGTTCGATCCCTAGCAGTCCGGACCGGCGCGCGCGCCGTCCCCTCCGCACGCGGCACTTCTCCGCACACGTCGACAGCTCTGACTCTGCGCGCCCGGGGCAGCTTCGACGTGTTCAGCGACCCCGAACGCCGGGCTTCCGGCTACCCGAACAGCAGATTCACGATGAACGTCGCCGCGAGGATGCCGGCGACGTCGGCCGTCAGGCAGGCCGGCAGCGTGTGGCGAGTGTTCCGGACGCTGACGGCGCCGAAGTAGACCGCCAGCGTGTAGAAGGTGGTCTCGGTGCTGCCGTAGATGGTGCTGGCCAGGTAGCCGATCAGCGAGTCGGGACCGTATGTCTGGAGGGTCTCCGCTGCCACGCCGAGTGAGCCGGAGCCGGACAGGGGGCGGAGCAGGGCAATCGGCAGCACCTCGGCCGGCATGCCGATGAGGGTGGTAATCGGCCCGAGCACCGCCACGAGGGCATCGATGCCGCCGGCGGCGCGAAACATGCCGATAGCCACGAGAATCGCGACCAGGAAGGGAATGATGCGCAGGGCGACGTCGAAGCCCTGCTTCGCTCCCTCGACGAGCGAATCGTAGACACGTACGCCACGCACCCAGCCATAGAGCACGAGGGCCGAGACCAGCGCCGGCAGCATCCAGAACGAGGTCATCCCGCGGAAAGCGTCCAGTGCGGACTCCGAACCGAGGCGCGCAAGGAAATCGCGGGCGGCCAGGGCCAGCAGTCCGGCCCAGAACGCCCGCGCAATCCAGACTCGCGTCGCGGAACGCTCCGGTACGGGCTCGAGGCCGGCGCCTGCTTCCTTCAGGCCGCTCGACTGCTCGGCCCTGGTCTCCACCCCGGCCGCCACGGCCTCCAGCGGCGGAGGCTGGGTCCGGCGGTACCGCCCGAGACGCGAGAGGAGAATCGCGGCCGTGACCCCGACGATCGTCGCCGACCCGCTGGCGAACCACGTCGGGAAGAAGATGCCGGCGGCGTCCTCCGAGCCCAGCGCGGCCCGCACGCCGATCATGCCGCTGGGCAACACCGCGAGCCCGGCCGTGTTGATGGCGAGAAACAGCGCCATCGCGTTGGTGGCGGTGCCGGGACGGCTGTTCAGCTTGTCGAGCTCCTGAATCGCCTTGATGCCGAACGGCGTGGCCGCGTTGCCGAGCCCCATCATGTTGGCGGCGATGTTGAGGATCATCGCGCTGATCGCGGGGCTGTCCTCCGGCACGTCGGGAAAGAGCCGGCGCATGACGGGGCGGACCAGACGGGCGATGTTCGCCATCAGCCCGCCGTTCTCCGCGACGCGCATCAATCCCAGAAAGAAGGCCATTACGCCGACGAGCCCGATCGCGAGGTCGACGGCGCTGCGCGCCGACGTGAGGATCGATCCGGTGAGATCCTCCATGCGGCCCGTGGCCGCGGCCAGGAGCACGGAGGCGAGGGCGACCGAGACGAACAGACCGTTGAGCATGCGGGGGACGGCGTTCCCGGCGTCCGAGAGGATCGTAGCAGGAAATCAGGGAACATCCGCGCCCCCGCGGTGTCCAAAACGTACAGGGCTCGGGAGGCAATCAGCGGCTACTTGCAGCTTGCGTTCGGGCCGGCGGTACGCGACCCTTGGTGCGACGTCGAAGGCCGCGAGCACGGCTTCTGGTGGAGCCTTTGAGATCTGCATCCGCCGTCGAATGGTCGGCGGTCCCCACGACCGATACGTCCCTGGTCGACCGGTGCGTCGAAGGGGACGAGGAGGCCTGCCGGCAACTGGTCGAGACGCATCAGGCGATGGTGTTCCAGCTCGCCCTCGCCCTGCTGAGCGATCGCGAGGAGGCGCTCGACGTCTCGCAGGAGGTCTTCCTGCGCGTGTTCCGAACCCTGGCGAGGTTCCGCGGGGACGCGACTCTCAGGACCTGGATCTACCGCATCGTCGTCAACCAGGCGCGCAACCGGCAGCGGTCCTGGACGCGCCGGCGGCGCGACGCGCAGATTTCGCTCGAGGACTACGCTTCCGCGCACGGCGAGCCACGGGCCACGCAGCAGGTGGGAGCCGACGTGCGGATCGAGCGGCGGCAGCTCGCGGCGCGCATGCGGGCGGCCATCGGCGCGTTGCCGTTCGATCAGCGCTCGGCACTGGTGCTCCGGGAATTCCACGGCATGCGCTACCAGGAGATCGCCTTCTCGCTCGGCGTGACGGTGGGTACGGTCAAGTCTAGACTCGCGCGCGGGCGCGCCGCGCTTCGCGAATCGATGAAGGAGCTCTGGCCAAGGTGACCTGCAGATGGACCCGGCGGCGT
Organism: Vicinamibacterales bacterium; assembly: GCA_965222905.1. GTDB lineage: Bacteria > Acidobacteriota > Vicinamibacteria > Vicinamibacterales > UBA8438 > WTFV01. Next base: position 5,411,489 of record OZ244976.1, read on the forward strand.
CTGGCTGCCTATCTCGACGACGAGCTCTCCATCGGAGACCGGATTGCCGTCGACGTCCACCTCGATGAATGCGCAACCTGCATCCGGCTTGCGGACGCGGAGCGGGAGCTGAGCCGCGCGGTGCGGCTGGTGGCGGGAGATCGGCTGGACGACGATCTCGTCGAGCGTCTCCGCGTGGCCGGCGGGATGGTGCTGAGCCGCATCGCCGCCGAGCGCGAGGTCGCCCGCACGACCGGTATCCGCGGGCTGGCGGACAACCTCCACAGGGTCTGGCTGGCCGGCGCCGCCTGTGCGGTGACCGTCGTATGCGCGCTGGCCGCGGCCAGCGCCGTCAGTACCGTACAGAGCCCGGATTCACTGGCGGCGCTGATGGAGGCGCTGTCGAATCCCGGCTCGAACGAGAATCCGGTGCAGCTTCGGACCGGCATGATTGCCCCGCAGTTGAGTCCCGACGCCGTGCTGCTCACCCTGCCGGAGCCGATGCCGCTGCCCGGCCGTCCGACCGGGGTGACGTTCGCCGTCGTCGTCACGCGGGAAGGAACGGTCTCGGGAATCGAGGTGCTCGGGTCGAGTGGACCGGACCCGCTGAGTTGGCACGAGCTGGTCGACTCGGCCTATGGCGCACGGTTCCTGCCGGCCGAGTACCGCGGCGCGCCGGTAGCGGTCAACATGGTCTGGGTGGTCGAGCAGGTGACGATTCTGGCCGACGCGGCCATGTCCGACGGCCGCGGCTCCACCTTCGCGCCCACCGCGTAGCACAGGCTCGCGGCAGGCGAAGATCAGCGAACGGCGGCTGTCGCGGTGTTCTGCATGGCGTCCGTGACGCGCAGCACCAGCCGGTCGACGCTCGCCGCCGGCACGGTCAATTCGAAGCGTTCCTCACGCTCGTCCGCGATGCCGTCCGCCGGATAGGCCGCCTGCCACCGTTCTGCATCCACCCTGTACTCCACGCGCTCGAGAGTCGATTGCGCGTCGGAGACGAGCAGGCGCACGCGCGCCTGGTTCCCGGACGGGGTCACGCTCTCGACGACGATGCGGGGCGCGGCGTTGTCGACGTCGAACGGCGCCGTGTCGCGCAGAGCCGTCAGCGCCTGACCCGGTGCGTTGGCCCCGGCGTCCGAGGCGACGACCCGCACGACGTAGGTACCGTCCGGGGTCGACGTCGTATCCCAGGTGAAGAGGCGCGTGGTCAGGTCCCGTTTCAGCACCCGCCATTCGGTGGCGGTCTCCTCGCGGTAGCGGATCTCGAACCGCAATGCGTCGTCGTTCGGATCGCGAGCCTCCCACGCGAACGACTGCAGGCCCTTGCGATAGACTCGCCGGCCGAGGGTCGGCGTCTGCGCCGCGCCGGCCGCGGGCGGCGGCGCAGCGGGGTCACGCTCGGCGTCCAGCCCGGCGATCGGCGGATCGGTCGGAAACGCCTGCAGGCTGACCTGTCCGGGGGCATGGACCGTGATCCGCGTAACGTCGGGGGCGAGATTGCGCGGCAGGTAGGCGGCGGTGACCGAAAAGAGCGCGGGTGCGACGCCTGTGCCGCTCAGTTCCGCCTTCCATTGCAGATAGCGCGCCTTGGGGCTGTCGATCGCCGTGCCGGACGGAACGCCGTACGATGCGGACCAGGGGCTCCAGGTCTCGCTGGGAACGGCGGTGTTGCCGGAGCGCGTATGCAGGCGGACGGAGCTGCTGCCCGGCGTCTCCGCGCGCCAGCGAATCGTGCCCCACGTCGCGACCGTCCGTGCATCGTGCACCTCGGAGACGTAGGTGCCGCTGCCGGCCCGATTCGACGCGAGACGGTGGAGACTGCCCGGGTTCGCCGTAGTGAAGTAGATCTGACCGTCCGGTCCCTCGATGAAACGCGTCACCTGACCGGCGGCGGCCCGCGTGAGGAGCACCGTCGCCCGCGGCCGACCCTCGACGCGAAAAATCTTCCCGTTTGGACCGGTGCCGACGAGGATGGCGCCGCCGTCGTCGATCACGGCGTCGTACGGGGTCTCCGCGGTCGACTGCCACACCACGTCCCAGATTCCGTCCGGTGCGATGCGGTACACGGCGCCCCCGAGCGCGGTGGAAGGCGCGGCGGCTCCGGTGCCCGGGACGGACGGGGCTGCCGCCGGCGTAGCCGGAGCGCTGGCCGTCACCGTCACCGAAACGCTGGTGGTCACCACCGGAGCGGCGGCGGAGGACGCCGCGGTCGGCTGGCCGGCCGAGACCGGCGCCGGTGCACCGCCGGCGGCCAGTGCGAAGACAGCGCCGTCGCGGGCCACGCGGATCGACGTGATCTCGTCGTGATTCGTATCGAGCAGGACGAAAGCGCGCCCGGTCGCGTCGATGCGCAGCACCCGGCCGGGCGAGCCGGTGCCGGCGATGAGGCGCCCCGCCGCGTCCACCGCGAGCGACCGGACGTGCGCGGTGCGGGTGTCGTACAGCAGCGCCGCTTCGCCGCCTGACGGGATGCGGTAGATTCGGCCGGGATTGCCCGTGCCGACATACAGCGAGCCGTCGGGTCCGGTAGCCAGCGCCCAGACGTACGGCTCGTCGGCGTCGAACACCTCGCGCCGCGTGCCACGGGCGTCGAGGGCCACGACCTGCCCGCCGGGCGACGTCGCCGCGTACACGGTCGCGTCGGCGCCGGCCGCCAGCGCCTGGACGTCACCCGCGGCGCCGTCCATGACGGTGGTCGCTGCACCGTTGGGAGATACGCGGTAGACCGCGCCGGGAGGACCGCCGCCGACCCACAGCGCCTCACCCGCACGCACCAGCGACCAGAGAAACGGGAGGCCCGTCGCATGCACCCGCTCGGCGTTCGGCCCCAGCAGCAGGCGCCCGCCGGCGTCGATGGAGACGTTGTCCGCCGTGCCGCGCAGGAACTCCGCCTGCGTGGAGACGCGCCAGAAGACCGGGGAAGCCGCAGATACGCCGACCACTATTGCCGCCGCGAGCACGACCACGGCGCATGCGCTGCGACGGCGTGCGCGAAACATCATCCGGCCTCGACCATGAGGGACAGTTGGCGGGAACCGGAGGTGACGTAGCCGATCGGCACCTCCCATTCGCCGAACGCCGCTTCGCGCAGACGGGTCACGTCGCCGCCGGCGCGGTCGCCGTCGAGCACCGCGAGCACGGACGGCGGCAACGCGGCCCGCGGCTGTCCGCGGACCACGGCACCCGGCCGTGACGCCAGCAACTGCACGTACAGACGGTCGTGCTGCCGTCCCGTGCTCAGGGCCCGGATCAACTGCGGCAGCGAGCGGGCCTGCTGCGGCTGCCGCCCGGCCTGCATCTCGCGTCGGTCGAGCGTCGCCGCGTCGGCCACCAGGAGCTGTACCGAGCCGGTCACGTCGGGAGGCAGAGTGACGCGGACCGTGTTCGCTATCGCGTCACCTTCGAGCGTGCGCACGATCACCCTGATCGGAACGGTATCACCCGGCCGGATACGATCCGCATCGATCCGGACGTGCTCCAGCGTAGCCGTGCGGGGGCGCTCGTAGGTATTGATTGCAATGTCGATGCGTTCCACCTCGACCGGTCCGAAACGGTTGCCGAGAAGGGACATCAACGGGGTCGTCGCCGACAGCGCAGCGCTGAAGGCGGCCGATTGCCCCGTGAAGACGTTGCCGAACGCGACGTCGTCGTGCCCGCCGCCGAGGGTGGCGGTTCCCGCCACCTCGTAGGTGCTGCTCGGGGCGACATCGCGGGTCCAGGAGATGAACGTGTTGAGCACCCCGGTCAGGGTCAGGATCGGCGTGAACAACGGATCGTCGATGATCTCGAACGCGAAGCGTTCGCGGAGGCGGCGGTCGGCGGCCGCGATCGACAGCGTGACCGGGATCATCTCCGGGCCGCTGCCGAGGCTGCCGTAGATGCCGGTGGAGCGATCCTGATCGATGGTCCCGAGCACGGGGCCGATGGTGGCGAGTCGCGACGAGATCGCCAGGCTCGGCAGCAGGGTGGTTACGTGGGCCCGCGTCATCGGCAACTGGGCCCGGCCGAGGTTGTAGAACGGGTGCCCGAAAGCAAAGACCCGCCCGTCCTCCACCAGGGTGACCGTGCCGGTGCCCGCTATTGCGAGATCGCCCTGGATCAGGCTCGCCCCGATCGGGTCCCCCGCCTCCAGCGGCGGCCCGTCGTCCGCGCCGGAGGACGAGCCGGTGCTCTGGCCTCCGACGGTGGGAACGAGTCCGGCCGTGTCGAAAGCCGCGCTCCAGAGGTCGTGGATCTCGGGCATGAACCCGCTGAGGACCAGCGGTGTCGCAATCGGCCGCAGCAGCGCACCGAGCCGCCCCCCGGCAATCGGCGGCAGCCCGGCGGTCCGGACGTCGTCCGGTCGCCGCGCGAACGGCTCGGCGCGGGGAAACGCTCGCGTGAACACGTCTGCCAGGGTGTCGCGCGTGACCTCGTGCGCCGGCGGGGGAGCCGTGGACCGCCGCTGCGCCGAAAGCAACGGCGTCGCGTCCGTTGCGGCCATCTCCTCGATCGGCGTGATGCCCGCGATCGCCTCGCGCGAGAACGAGCCGAGCGCGTAGGAGACCGCGCCCACCAGCCTGTCGTCGATGTAGACCGGGCTGCCGCTCATGCCCTGGATGACCCCGGTCCGGGCAAGCGGCCCACCTTCGAGCCTGGCGACGATGAGCGAACGCCGAGGCCCCAGCACGTTGGTGAGCACACCGAGCACGTGAACGTCGAACCGCTCGCGCGTCGCCCCGTCGAAGACCGTGACGCCGACGCCCTGCATCCCGGCCTCGATCTCGTCGACCGGCATCTGCGGCGTGACGGCCGGCAACGGAACCAGCGTCAGGGTCACGATCGCGATGCTCACGGCGAGCGGCGGCAAGCGGCTTGGTGTCATTGTCATGGCGACCGGGCTTCGTCCAGCCCCGAACCATCATACCGTCAAGCGGTTACCGACAACCGGGAATTGACACTCCAGATCGGCCTCTGTTAACGTCGGCAGAGCCGATCGGCCGGCTCGATGCATGACGATGGCTGCGATGAAGACCCCCACGGCGAACGGGACGCACGGTGCCGGCGGAGCGGCGGCCGGCCGGCCGTATTGGTGGCGTTGCACGTTTACCACGAGGGATGGAGGGGCTGGCTAGCAGGCCGAACGTCAACCGGCACGACAACGCAGCCTCTTCAACCCCACGGGTGAAGAGGCTTTTTTTGTGGGCAGAGAAATCGGATGAATGGCGGCAGGACCCGCTTGTGCGCGACGGTGACCGCGGAAACGATGCCGGCACTGCGCGCGCGGCGCGACGCGCAGTGGCCGTGGAGCGCCTGGACGTCGCCGGTGCGCTGGCGGATCGCCCCCGGCCCGTGGTGGTCACCTGCCGGCCACGGTGGGAGGGCGGTGCGTTCGCAGGCAGCGAGACCGAGCGGCGCCGCATCCTCCTGGAGGCCTGCCGATTGGGCGCCGAGTACGTCGATGTGGAGCACCGGGCCGCATTCGCGGACGAGGTGGTCGGGGTCCGTGACGGTCGCGGCGTGGTCCTGTCGTTCCACGCGTTCGACGGCGTACCGCCGGACCTGGAGGCGCGTTATCGGTCGATGCGCGCCAGCGGAGCCGAGGTGGTCAAGATCGCCGCGGCCGCCGGCAGCCTGACGGAATCGCTGCGCGTGACGGCGCTCGGGGACGGCACGGAGCCCCGGGTGCTGATCGGCATGGGGACGGCGGGAATCCCGTCGCGCGTGCTGGCCGGCCGGTTCGGTTCGTGCTGGAGCTACGCGGGAGAAGGGGTCGCGCCGGGACAGATCGACATCGAGCGAATGCATCGCGAGATCTCGGACAGTACCGCCGTGTACGGCGTGCTCGGGTCGCCCATCGGTCACTCGCTCTCCCCGGCGATGCACAACGCCGGCTTTCGAGCGCACGGCATCGACGCGGTCTATCTGCCGCTGGAGGCTTCCGGAGTGGAGGACTTTCAGACCTTCGCGGGCGCCGTCGGACTGCAGGGCGCCAGCGTCACCGCGCCGTTCAAGGAAGCGATCACCGCACACGTGATCGAGCGGGACGCCGTCGGCAGCGCGGTCGGAGCGGTGAATACGCTGCGCCGTCTCGGCACCGGGGCCTGGGATGGCCTCAACACCGACGTGCCCGGACTGCTCGCACCGCTGGCCGGCCGCATCGCGCTGGCCGGTGCGCGGGCAACCGTCCTCGGGGCGGGCGGCGTGGCCCGGGCCGCGGCGTTCGCGCTGCACGGCGAGGGTGCGAACGTGACCATCTGCGCGCGACGCTCGGAACAGGCCGCCGCCGTTGCGCGCGTGACACCCGGTACGCGGGCGGCGCCGCTGCCGCCCCGACCGGGATCCTGGGACCTGCTGGTCAACACGACGCCGCTCGGGACCTGGCCCGCAGTCGAACGGAGCCCGTTGCCGGACGGACCGTTCGACGGACGTCTGGTCTACGACCTCGTGTACAACCCACTCGAGACCCGTCTGATGGCGGACGCGGCGCGTGCGGGGTGCGACACCCTCGGCGGGCTCGACATGCTCGTGGCGCAAGCGGTGCGCCAGTTCGCGTGGTGGACGGGCCAGAGGCCCTCCGCAGATCTGTTCAGACGGGCCGCCGAGGAGGACCTCGCACGCCGGACGGCAGCGGCACTCCCCGCCGGCGTGCAGCCCGCGTGACCCAAACGCCGTCATGGAGACGATGACTGCCACGACGTTCGACGAGTTCCGTGATCTGGCGCACGACGCCACCTTCGTACCGGTCTGCCGCGAGGTGCTGGCCGATCTTCTGACCCCGGTCTCGGCCTTTCTCAAGGTGGCCGAGAACGCGGACCACGCCTTTCTGTTCGAGAGCGTCGCCGGGGGCGAACATCTCGCGAGGTACTCCTTCCTCGGCAAGGATCCGTTCCTCGTGCTGCGATCGGCGGCGGGCAGGACGATCCGGCAGCAGGATGGCCGCACGGAGGAGCTGGCGGAGCCGTTCATGGAAGCGCTCCGGGAACTGCTGGCGCGTTACCGGGCGCCGCGGGTGCCCGGATTGCCGCGCTTCGCGGGTGGGGCCGTCGGCTTTTTGGGCTACGATACCGCCGCCTGGTTCGAGCCGACCCTGGAGCGGGCGCGCGCAGCGCATCCGAAGCCGGTCGAAGCGGGCGACGACGCGGCGTTCATGCTGTTCGACACCGTTCTGGCCTTCGACCACGTCAAGCACCGCATCCTGCTCATCGCCAACGCCGCGGTCGAAGAGGGTTGCGACCTGGAAGCCTGCTACGCGCTCGCGCTGGCCCGAATCCGCTTTCTGGAGGCCGATCTCCGCCGCCAGCTCTCGGAGCCGCCGACCGCCTCGGGGGCCGACGTCTCGTTCCGGTCGAACACGACGCAGGCGGCCTTCGAGAGCGCCGTGCGCCGCGCCAAGGACTACATCACGGCAGGAGACATCTTCCAGGTCGTGCTCTCGCAGCGGTTCGAGACGGAGATCGAGAGCGATCCGTTCACCGTCTACCGCGCGCTGCGGTACGTGAACCCGTCTCCCTACATGTACTTCATCCGCCTGGGGGACGTCTCGATCGTCGGGTCGTCGCCGGAGATGCTCGTCCGCGTCGAGGGCCGGCGCGCCGAGACGCACCCGATCGCCGGCACCCGGCCGCGCGGGATGACCGCCGAGGCCGACGCGAAGCTGGCCGACGAGCTGCGGGCGAACGAGAAGGAGCGGGCCGAGCACGTGATGCTGGTCGACCTCGGCCGCAACGACCTCGGGCGAGTCTCGGCCTACGGCTCGGTACAGGTGGCGCAGTACATGGCGCTGGAACGTTATTCGCACGTGATGCACCTGGTCTCGCGCGTCGTGGGCGAGCTCACCGGCGAGCACGACCGGCTCGACGCGCTGGCGGCGTGCTTTCCGGCCGGCACGGTGTCCGGCGCCCCGAAGATCCGGGCGATGGAGATCATCGACGAGCTCGAGCCGACCCGGCGCGGCATCTATGCCGGAGCGGTCGGCTACGTCGACTTCGCCGGACATCTCGATTGCTGCATTACGATCCGCACCATCGTGATCCGCGACGGGCGGGCGTGGGTGCAGGCCGGAGCCGGCATCGTGGCCGACTCGGATCCGACGGCAGAGTACGAGGAGACGAGGGCCAAGGCGTCGGCGCTCTTCGGTGCGCTGCGCATGGCCGAGAGCGGGCGCGGGCCGACAGCCAGTGGATTGAGGAGCGGCTGATGGTGCTCGTGATCGACAACTACGACTCGTTCACCTACAACCTGGTGCAGTACCTGGGGGAGCTGGGGGCCGAGCTCCACGTGGTTCGCAACGACGCCGTTACCGTGACGGACGTCGACCGGCTCCCGGTGGAGCGCATCGTGATCTCGCCGGGACCGGGGCGGCCCGAGCAGGCCGGGATCACCGTCGACCTCATTCGCGCGTACGGGTCGCGGGTGCCGATTCTCGGCGTCTGTCTCGGGCACCAGGCGATCGGCATCGCCTTCGGCGGGGCGGTGGTGGCCGCACCGGCCCTGCTGCACGGCAAGACGTCCACCGTCGAGCACGACGGCCGGGGGCTGTTCAACGGGTTGACCGAGCCGTTCCCGGCGGGGCGATATCATTCGCTCGCCGTGGATCGGACAACCGTGCCCGACGACCTGGAGGTGGCGGCGACGGCGCGCGAGGACGGGACCATCATGGCGGTCCGCCATCGGAGATGGCCGGTCCATGGCGTGCAGTTTCATCCGGAGTCGGTTCTGACCGGCGAGGGCCGGCGCATCCTGGGTAACTTCCTCGCCTGCCAGGGGGCTGCGCCGTAGAACGGTGCAGACTCCTGGTGAGGGTTGGTTGGGCGGCAAGCGGAGCCGCAGGCGACGATTGATGGGCGAGGCCGCTGAACGTCATGCGTGACACGCTCGATACGCTGCTCCGGCGCGAGGACCTGACCGAGGCGCAGGCCGCGGACGCGATGGGGCAGGTGATGGAGGGCGCTGCCACGCCCGCGCAGATCGCCGGCTTCCTCGTCGCTCTGGCCATGAAAGGGGAGCGCCCGCGGGAGATCGTCGGCCTCGCCCGCGCCATGCGGGCCCATGCGGTGGCCCTGTCGCACCCCCGCGAAGCCAGCTTCGACACCTGCGGTACCGGCGGCGACCGGTCGCATACGTTCAACGTCTCGTCGCTCTCCGCGATCGTGCTCGCCGCGTGCGGCGTCGAGGTGGCCAAGCACGGCAACCGCTCGGTGTCGAGCCGTTGCGGGAGCGCGGACCTGTTCGAGGCGCTGGGCGTGAACATTGCCGCGCCGCCGGCGGTCGTCGAGCGCTGTCTCGACGATGCCGGCATCGCGTTCTTCTTTGCGCCCACCTTTCATCCGTCCATGCGGCACGCGGGTCCGGTCCGGCGGGAGCTGGGCATCCGGACGGCGTTCAACCTGCTCGGCCCGCTCACCAACCCCGCCGGCGCACGCCGGCAGGTGGTCGGGGTGCCGCGGCCGGAACTCGCCGAACTGGTCGCCCGTGCCCTGGTCGAGCTCGGCTCCGAACGCGCCTGGGTAGTGCACGGCGCGGAGGGGCTGGACGAGATCTCGGCGGTGGGGCACACGAAGGTCTGCGAGGTGCGCGACGGCACGGTCTCGACGTTCTGTGTGCACCCGTCCGATTTCGGCCTGACGCCGACGACCGTGGACCGGCTGCGCGTCGACGGGCTGAACGCCAGCGTCCGGATCGCGCGGGAGGTGCTGGAAGGGGAAGCAGGTCCGCCGCGCGACTTCGTGCTCGCCAACGCCGCCGCCGGGCTGCTCGTGGCCGGCCGCGCCGACTCGCTGGCGGACGGCATGCAGATGGGACTCGACGCGCTGCAGAGCGGCCGCGCGGCGGCGACGATGGAACGGATGGCGCGCTGCTCGCAGGCCACGGAGCCGGAGCGATGACGCCTGTTGCGCCGACAACGGCGGCCGACCTCCTGGAGACGATCGTCGCGGCCACCCGGTGCGCGGTGGACGAACGCCGTGCGCGACGCCCGCTGCAGGACGTCGAGCGTGCAGCCGCGAATCGATCGCCGCGAGGGGACCGGTTCGTCGCCGCGCTGGCCGCTGCGGACCGCTACAGCGTGATCGCGGAATGCAAGCGTCGCTCGCCTTCGCGCGGGGTGATCCGGGAGGAGTACGAGCCGCCGCGGATCGCGGCCGGCTACGCCGCGGCCGGCGCCGCGGCAATCTCGGTCCTGACCGAGCCCGCCTTCTTCGACGGCGCTCTCGACCACCTCCGCACGGTGCGCGAACGGGTGGACGTGCCGCTGCTGCAGAAGGACTTCATCGTGTCCGAGTACCAGTTGATGGAGGGGCGGGCGGCCGGGGCCGACGCGGCGCTGCTGATCGCGGCCGCGCTCGACGACGAGACGTTGCGCCGACTTGCGGCGGAGGCTGCGGAGCTGGACCTCGCGGTGCTGGCCGAAGTCCACAACCGGCGCGAGCTCGACAGGGTGCTCGCCGCGGGAGCGGCGGTGGTCGGAGTCAACAACCGCAACCTGCGGACGCTCGCCGTCGATCTGGAAGCGTCCAGGACCCTGGTCGATGCGATTCCGGAGGGCACCGTGGCGGTTGCGGAGAGCGGGCTGCGCACCCCGGCCGACCTGCAGGAGTTGCGGGGCGCGGGCTACGACGCGTTTCTGATGGGCGAATCGCTCATGAGCCGGGCCGACCCGGGTGCTGCGCTCGCACGGCTGCTCGCTGCGGTCGAGCCGGCGCCGCGTGGTGCGCGGGGTCGTGTCACCGCCTGAGATCGAGAACGATGGCCGGTGCGAAAGTCAAGGTGTGCGGCATCACGCTACGGGACGACGCCCTGCTTGCGGCCGATCTGGGAGCGTCGGCCGTCGGCTTCGTTTTCTGGCCGCGGAGCCCGCGCTACGTCGAGCCCGAAACGGCAGCGGAAATCGCCCGCGAGCTGCCCGCCGACGTCGCGCCGGTCGGGGTCTTCGTCGATCCGACGGTCGACGAGGTGCGGCGGATCGCCGGGCAGGTGGGCCTGGCCGCGGTACAGCTCCACGGCGACGAGCCGGCCACGTTGTGCGACGGGTTGCCGTACCGCGTGCTGAAGGCGGTGCCGGTGACGGGTGAGACGACGTGCGCCGCCGCCGGCCGGGTGCCGCCCCGCATCACGCTTCTGCTCGACGCCCGCGACCCGGTACGCAGGGGAGGCACGGGCCGGACCGTGGACTGGGGCGTGGCGGCGAGCGTGGCCGCGCGCCGCCGGATCTTTCTGGCCGGAGGCCTGTGTCCGGAGAACGTGGGCGAGGCGTTGCGGATCGTCCGGCCGTACGGGATAGACGTCTCGAGCGGCGTCGAGGCACAGCCGGGTCGCAAGGCGGCCGGCCGGCTGCGTGAGTTCTTCCAGGAGGTGGCGCGCGCATGACGGTTCCGAGCTTCGGGAGGCGCGATCCGGACTCGCGCGGATACTTCGGGGAGTACGGGGGCCGCTTCGTGCCGGAAACGCTGGTCGCCCCGGTGGAGGAGCTGGAGCAGGCCTACCGCGACGCCCGCGATGACCCGGCGTTCTCCGCCGAGCTCGAGGGGCTGCTGCGGCGCTACGTCGGCCGGCCCACGCCCGTCTACGAGGCGACCCGCCTGCGGGCCGCTCTGGAAGCCGGGACGGGTCCGGACGGCGTGGCGCGGATCTTTCTCAAGCGGGAAGATCTGGCCCATACCGGCGCTCACAAGATCAACAACGCCCTCGGCCAGGCGCTGCTCGCGGTCCGGATGGGGAAGCGGCGCGTGGTGGCGGAAACCGGCGCCGGACAGCACGGTGTGGCCACGGCCACGGCCTGCGCGCTGCTCGGGCTCGCGTGCGAGGTCTACATGGGCGCCGACGACATGCGGCGACAGGCGCTCAACGTCTATCGGATGCGCCTGCTCGGGGCAACCGTCTCGCAGGTCGACGCCGGGAGCCGGACGCTGAAGGACGCCATCAACGAGGCGATGCGGGACTGGGTGACGAATGTCGAGGACACCTACTACCTCCTCGGCTCGGTGCTCGGCCCGCATCCGTATCCCCTGATGGTGCGCGAGTTCCAGTCGGTGATCGGGCGCGAGGCGCGCATGCAGATGGACGAGCTGGCCGGCCGCGCGCCGGACGTCGTGGTGGCCTGCGTGGGGGGCGGAAGCAACGCCCTGGGCATCTTCGACGGCTTCGTGGACGACACGGACGTGCGTCTGGTCGGCGTCGAGGCCGGCGGCGAGGCACTGGTGGCGGGACGTCACGCGGCGCGGTTCGCAACCGGGGTGGCCGGCGTGCTGCAGGGTACGCGCAGCTACCTCCTTCAGGACCTCGATGGGAATATCGAGCCCACGCACTCCGTGTCGGCCGGGCTCGACTACGCCGCGGTGGGGCCGGAGCACGCGTGGCTCCGCGACCTCGGCCGCGCGGAGTACGCCTCGGCATCCGACGACGAGGCGCTCGCCGCGTTCCGCCTGCTGGCCCGCACGGAAGGGATTCTACCTGCCCTCGAGTCGGCCCACGCGGTGTCGCATGCCTGCCGTCTGGCGCAGGAGCTGGGCCGCGAACGCATCATCGCCGTGAACCTCTCCGGGAGGGGCGACAAGGACGTGGACGCGATCAGAGAGCGCGAGCCGGCGGAGGGATAGGAAGAGCATGTCACGTCTGGAGCGTACGTTCGAGACCCTGCGGCGCCGCGGCCGGCGCGGTCTGGTGACCTTCACGACGGCCGGCGATCCGGATCTGGAGCGTTCCGCCGAGATCCTGCGCGTGCTCGACCGGGCCGGTGCCGACGTCCTGGAGGTCGGCGTGCCCTTCTCGGATCCGCTCGCGGACGGACCGGTGATTCAGCGGGCTTCCGAACGCGCCCTGCGTGCCGGCGCCACGCTCGCCCGCGTGCTCGACCTGGTCGCCGGGGTCCGACCGGACATATCCGCCGGCATCGTGCTGTTCACCTACGCGAACCCGATCATGCGTATGGGCATGAACCCGTTCGTCGAGCGGGCCGCGGCGGCCGGCGTCGACGGGGTGCTGGCTCTCGATCTGCCGCTCGAGGAGGCCGATGGATTCCGGGAGGCGACGATCGGCGCCGGGATCGATCCGATCTTCCTGCTCAGTCCGACCACGACCGACGCGCGCATTCGGCGGGCGGCCGAGCTGGGACGCGGCTTCCTCTACGGCATCTCGCGCCTCGGGGTGACCGGCGCCCGCAGCGCGATCGCCGACGGCGCCGAGGCGCTGGTCGGCCGTATCCGGCGGGCGACCGATCTGCCGATCGCGCTCGGCTTCGGCATCTCGCGCCCGGAGCACGTGGCGGAGGTGGGACGCTGGGCCGACGCGGCGGTGGTCGGCAGCGCGCTGGTCGACGTCATCGCCCGGGCCGCGCCGGATCGCGTATCGGGTGACGTGGAACGGTACGTGCGGTGGCTGCAGGGCGAAGCCGACACCCCGGAGGGCTGCGCGACGGCGTCCGCGACCGCCGGGGAGCAATGAGATGCCGGAAGCCAGGTCCCAGGGCGATCCCGCACCCGAGGGCATCGCGGAGCAACTGGATGCGTACCGGCGCCGGATCGATCGGTTGGACCAGGAAATCGTGCGACTGCTGAACGCCCGCGCGACGTGCGCGAACGAGATCGGCAGGCTCAAGGAACAGGTGGGCATGGAGGTCTACCAGCCGGGCCGGGAGCGGACCGTGCTCGATCACGTGCGGCGGGTCAACGAGGGGCCTCTGGCCGACGTCGCGGTAGTCCGCCTCTTCGAGCGGATCATCGATGAATCGCGCCGTCTGGAAAGGCTCCGGAATGCCAAAGAGCCCGGGAACGGGTAGCCCGGCGACAGGCGCCGGGCGCAGGGAGTAGAGTGCGATGGTGGTCGTCATGCAGGAACGGGCGTCCGAGGACCAGATTCAGCACGTCATCGCCACGCTCGTCGAGAGGAACTTCGACGTGCATCGCTCGACCGGCGCCCTCAAGACGGTGCTCGGGGCGGTCGGCGGGAACCGGGAGTTCGACACGGCCGTCATCGAGGTGATGGACGGCGTGCAGCAGGTACTGCGCATCACGGAGCCCTACAAGCTGGCCAGCCGCACCTTCAAGCCGACTCCCACCGTCGTGTCGCTGGGATCGTTCCGGATCGGGGGCGACGAAGTGATCGTCATGGCCGGCCCCTGCTCCGCCGAAACGGAGGAGCAGGTCGATGCAGCGGCTGCCACGGTAGCCGGGGCCGGCGCCAAGATGCTGCGCGGCGGGGCGTTCAAGCCGCGCAGCTCACCCTACAGCTTCCAGGGACTCGGCGAAGAGGGCCTGCGGATGCTGCGCACCGCCTGCGACCGGCATCGGCTGAAGCTGGTGACCGAGGTGATGGACGTCAGCCAGATCGAGCTGGTAGGCAGGTACGCCGACATGCTGCAGGTGGGCGCCCGCAACATGCAGAACTACAGTCTCCTCCGCGAGCTCGGGCGGTCGCGGACGCCCATTCTGCTCAAGCGCGGCATCTCGGCGACAATCGAGGAATGGCTGCTCTCGTCGGAGTACGTGCTGGCCGGCGGCAATACCGACGTGGTCCTGTGCGAGCGGGGCATCCGCACGTTCGAGCCTTACACGCGGAACACGCTCGACATCTCGGCGATCCCGGTGATCCACAAGCTCAGTCACCTGCCCGTCATCGTCGACCCGAGCCACGGAACCGGACTGCGCGACAAGGTGGCCCCGATGGCCCGCGCGGCGGTGGCGGCGGGCGCCGACGGACTGCTCATCGAGGTGCATCCCGATCCGGATCGCGCCCGCAGCGACGGCGCGCAATCGATGTTTCCGGAGCAGTTCGAGCGCCTGATGGCCGAGCTGCGCATCATCGCCCCGGCCATCGGCCGGAGCATCTGCGTGGAGCCGGTGGCCCGCCGCATCGCGGCGTCCCACGTCTGAGCCGGACGCGCACCAGGCCATGGTTGACACGCCTCGCAGCCTGCCGGTCATTCAGCCGGGAACGTCCGCGTCGGCGCCGCCGGTGTTCGACCGGGTGGCGATCATCGGACTCGGTCTGATCGGCGGATCCCTGGCCCTGGCCGTCCGGGAGACATGGCCGTCCGCCCTGGTGATCGGCGTCGACGACAAGGCGGTGCTGGAGCGCGCGATGCTGCGGCACGCCATCGACGTCGCCGCCGCCGACCCGGTCGTAATAGCCGAGGCCGACCTGGTGGTGCTGGCCGCGCCGGTCCGTACCAATCTGGCGCTGCTCGCGGATCTGGAAGAGCACGTCGGAGGCGCCGCGGTCGTAACGGACGTCGGCAGCACGAAGCGCGACGTCGTCGAAGCAGCGCGCACGCTGCCGTCCCGGCTGACCTTCATCGGCGGACATCCCCTCGGCGGGGCGCCCCGCAGCGGCATCGACCACGCGCGTCCCGACCTGTTCCGGGACCGGCCGTGGCTCTTCACGCCGTCCGACGACGGCCGCGGCGAGGCGCTCGAGAAGTTGCGGCAGTTCGTCGGCGGCTTCGGAGCGGTGCCCCACGTGCTGGCGCCGGACGCCCACGACCGCCTGCTCGCCCTCCTCAGCCACGTGCCGCAACTCACTGCCAGCGTGCTGATGCACGTCGTCGGCAGTGCCATCGGCGAGGAGGGGCTGGCGCTCAGCGGGCGCGGACTGGCGGACACGACGCGGCTGGCGTCGAGCCCCGCCGACATCTGGCGGGACATCTGCGCCACCAACGCCGACGAGATCGGCGTCGCGCTCGACGCGTTGATCGAGGAATTCCAAGCGGCCCGAGACCATCTCGCCGACGGTCAGGCCGTCGACCGGATCTTCGACTCGGCCGCCCGCTGGAGGGCTGCGCTGGCAGCCCGGCGCCGCGCGCCCCGGGGCGAGTGAACCGCGTCCCGCGGGACAGCGAAGTCGGGACGGCGGCTGATACGCCCGTCGCCTACCGGAACCGGTTGCCGCGCACCTCGATCCGGGTACGGGCCGAGATGAGGATGTCGTCCCGGCGCTTCAGGTTCATCCGCACTTCGTACCGCCCCTGGTAGTCGAAGGTGTGGCGGACCGAGAAGCGCCGGCGGATCGAGGTCCGACCCGGCTCGAACGGCTCGCAGTCCGGGGTGGTCTCCGACAACGTGTCGTCGCCCCAGTCCCACTCGATGGTCGCGCAGTAGAGCTCTTCGTTGTCGTCCGGTCCACCCCGAAGCTGTCCGACGAACAGGATGCTCGCGGGAGCGAACGCCACGCGCGGCGTGGCCCGCAACCGCAGCCGGGGATCGTCGTCCGGGCCCTGCCGGGAGGCCGCATATCCGTCGGCCATCTGCCCCGCGGCGAGGATGACCGACAGCGCGCCGATCGAGGTGCCGAGGAATGCGCGGCGGCGCCAGGATGATGAACGATCCATGGATTACCTCTCAGAGACTGGTCTCCTTCATTGTAGCCCGAGTAGCCCGATATAATCCCCGCGATGCCGATACCGACTCCCGCCCCTGCCGGCGCCAGCGGCGCCTCTGTCGCGGAGGCCGATGCGACCCTGCTGGCCGTTCCGGTGCTGGGCGACACCGACGCCGACAAGCTGACCGACCTTCCCGGTCTCGACGCCGCCACTTCCGGAGCGCTCGCAGAAGCTCGATCTTCTGGTGCCTTCCGGGGGAAGCGGCGCGAGACGTTCGAGACCGCATTGACCGCTGGCGGGTGGCGCGCGACGCGACTGCTCCTGGTCGGTGCTCCGTCCGGACCGGAAGGACCGGCGGCCCGGTTGCGCGAAGCGGCGGCGGTGGCGAGCAGGGTCGCCCGCGCGCGTCGCGTGGCACGCTTCGCCTTCGTCTGCCGGGGCGACGGGCAGCCTGCCGAGTTGGCCCAGGCGGTGGGGGAGGGCGTCGTCACCGGCGGCTTCGCCGATACCCGCTACAAAAGCGACCAGGAGGCCGACGGCGCAGCCCCGGTGTGCGATGTCGTCTGGCCGGACGGGGACCGCGCCCCCGGTACCGGGGAGGCCGTCGGACGGGGCGTCGCCATCGGCGCGGCGGCCAACCTGGCCCGCAGGTTCGCGAACCAGCCATCCAATCTGCTGCCCCCCGCGGTGTTCGCCGAACAGGCGGTCGAAGCCGTCGCTGAAGTCGGGGTGGCCACCGAGGTGCTGGACGAGACGGCCATTCGTGGGCTGGGCATGGGGCTGCTCCTGGGCGTCGGACAAGGGAGCGCGGCGCCGCCACGGGTGTTGGTCATGCGCCACGAGCCGCCCGACGCGCCCGCAGAACCGGTGCTGGCACTGGTCGGCAAAGGGGTGACCTTCGACACCGGGGGGATCTCGATCAAGCCGGCGGCGGGGATGGAATGGATGAAGAGCGACATGGCGGGCGGCGCGGCGGTCATCGGCGCCATGCGTGCGATCGGGACGCTGGGCGCTCGCCGCCGCGTCATCGGCATCGTGCCGATGGCCGAGAACATGCCCGGGGGGCGCGCCATCCGGCCGGGCGACATTCTGACCGGCGCGAGCGGCACCACGGTCGAGGTGCTGAACACGGACGCCGAGGGCCGCTTGATTCTGGGGGATGCACTCTGGTACGCGCGGGAATGCGGAGCCACCCATCTCGTCGACGTCGCGACGCTGACCGGCGCCTGCGTAATCGCCCTCGGCGGAGCCGCCAGCGGGCTCTTCGCCCGGCCGGCCGCATGGAGCGACGCGCTGCAGGCGGCCGGCGGTCGGGCCGGCGAGCGGGTGTGGCCAATGCCTCTCTACGAGGACTATCGGGAGCAGTTGCGCTCGGAGCTGGCGGATCTGAAGAACATCGGCGGGCGCGAGGGCGGAGCCTGCACCGCCGCGGCGTTTCTGGAGGCGTTTGCCGGCGGGCTGCCCTGGGCGCATCTCGATATCGCCGGTACCGCCTGGATCGAGAAGCCGCGGGAGGACGCCGCGGCCGGCGCCACCGGCGTCATGGTGCGCACGCTCACCGAGTTGGCGATTGGCGAGTGGAATTGGTAGGCTGTCTTCGATGGTCATACAGCCCCGGCCGCTGACCCCGCTGGTCTACGAGGTGGTCGAGCCGACCACCGAGCAGACGACCGTCATCGACGTGTTGTTCGGCGCGTTCTCGGTCGTGGGCGTGCTCGGCCTCGTCGCCGTCCTCCTTGGGGTATCGCTGGCCGGCCTGCTCATCGGCATGCGGAAGCTGCGCGGCCGGGACGTCGAGGGAAGCACCGGCGGCAGCGCGACCCGGCTCGGCCTCGGCGCCTCCGGCCGCTGATCGCCCTCCCCCTCATTCCGACCGCACACTCCGACCGGCACATTCTTGCGGCTAACGGAGTTGCAGGTCGACCTGATCGAAGTAGTCGGCCTTGACCAGCACCTCCCGCGGCTTGCCCGAGGTTCCCGCGGAAACGAGACCTTCCGCCTCCATCATGTCGACGAGGCGCGCCGCGCGGCTGAACCCGATGCGGAGGCGCCGCTGGAGGAACGAGATCGAGGCCTGACCGCTCGTGACGATGATCCGCGCGGCCTGCTCGTAGAGGTCGTCGTGCTCCGTCGGAGCCGCTTCCGGCGCCTTCTCGTCGGCGGTGATCGACTCGTCGTAACCGGGCGCGCCCTGCTTGCGCAGGAAGCTGCACAGACGCGCGGTCTCGCGCTCCGAGATGTACGGACCGTGCAGCCGCACGCAGCGGGACGATGCCGGCGGCAGGTAGAGCAGGTCGCCCTTCCCGAGGAGCTGCTCGGCGCCGTTGCCGTCGAGAATCGTGCGCGAGTCGACCTTCGAGGAAACGCGGAACGCGATGCGGGAGGGCAGATTCGCCTTGATGAGCCCGGTGATCACGTCGACCGACGGCCGTTGCGTCGCCAGAATGAGGTGAATTCCGACCGCGCGCGCCATCTGGGCGAGACGCGCTATCGATTCCTCGACCTCCTTGCTGGCCACCATCATCAGGTCGGCCAGCTCGTCGATGGCGAGAATCACGTAGGGCAGCGGCGCCGGCATTTCGGCGTCCTCGCCCCCCTCGTCCGTGGCCGGCGCTCTCCCCCTGGAGGTGCTCTCCTCGAGCTGCCGACGCACGTTGCGGTTGTACTGGCTGATGTTGCGCACACCCTCGGCGGCGAGCTGCTTGTAGCGTTCCTCCATCTCCCGGACGGCCCAGCGGAGTGCGTTGTTGGCCTGCTTGGGCTCGACGACGACCGGTGTCAAGAGGTGTGGAATGTCCGCGTACATTCCGAGCTCCAGGCGCTTCGGATCGATCATGATCAGCCGCACCTCGTCGGGTGTCGCCCGGTACAGGATGCTGGTCAGCATCGCGTTCAGCGAGACGGACTTGCCCGTGCCCGTGGCGCCGGCGATCAGCAGGTGCGGCATGCTGGCGAGATCGGCGACCACCGGTTCGCCGTGGATGGTCTTGCCGAGCGCCAGAGTCAGCTTCGACGACGACTGCGTGTACGGTTCCGACTGCAGCAGCTCCCGCAACGAGATCTGGTCGCGCACCGAATTCGGGATCTGCATGCCCACGGTCGACTTGCCGGGAATGCGCTCGATGAGCACCGACTCGGCCTGCATCGCCAGGCAGAGGTCGTCGGCGAGGCCGGTGACCCGGCTGTACTTGACGCCGGCGTCCGGCTTGAACTCGAAGGTAGTGACCACCGGGCCCGGGTGGATCTGAACCACGGAGCCCTCGACGGAAAACTCACGGCACTTCTCCTCGAGCAGGTGGGCCCGGTCCATGAGCTGGCGTTCGTCGAAGGTCTGCATCGCCTTCGGCGAGTCGAGGAGAGAAATCGGAGGCGAAGTGTAGCGGCTGCGCCGTTCCTGCATCGACAGATCGGGCGCCAGCGGCGGCACGGGCTCGAGCGCCGCGGGCGGCGCCGAGATCGCGGGCGCCGAGACGGTCGCGGGTGCGGGAGGAGACACCGGCTCCGGATCGAGCTCGAGGTCCCCGGCCGGGTCGCCGGCCGCCGGCACGAGCTCAGGCTCCTCCTTCCTGGCCGCCGCCTTCCGCGGCGCGCTCCGCCGCGGGCGTTCCGGCGCCTGACTCCGAGCCAGGATCTCGGTCCGGGCGGACGACGAGCCGGTCTTCGCCAGATGCTTGTTGACCACGTCCCGACGCTGGCGCACGCGCTGGCGCTGCGTCCACCAGCCGCCGATGATCCCGCGCACCGCCTGCGAGAGGCTGCCGAGACCGCGCCAGACGGCGGAGAGGAGCTGTCCCAGGGAGAACTGGGTCGACAGCATCAGCGCCAGGAACAGGAGAGTCAGGATCACGATGATCGACCCGATCCGGTTGAAGTACTCGGCCAGCAAGCCCGTCAGCGTCGCTCCCAGATACCCGCCCGCATCGATGGGGCGGGGCGACTCGACGAGGTGTCCGAACGCAAGGCTGAGGAACCCGGCGCTGCACCCCACGATCACGCCGAGGCCGAGCAGCTTCGCGTAGGCGCCACCGACGGGCCGGCACCAGAAGGCGTGCCAGCCGAGCACGACCAGTTGCACCGGAATGAGAAACGCCGTCAGCCCCAGGATCTGGTAGGAGAGCTCGGCCAGAAACGCCCCGACCCGGCCGACCAGGTTCATCGGCGGCGTCACGCCGTCGGGATAGAAGAACCAGACGGCGTCGGCGGCATCGTAGGTCGCCAGAGAGACCAGCCAGACGAGAGCGCCCGCGAAGAAGGCGACGCCGAGTATCTCGCTTGCGCGACGCGACAGGGTGGTGGCAACCACAGATCAGATCTCCAGGATGACCGGCAGCACCAGTGGCCGCCGGCCACACCGTTTACGAAAGAACCGCTGCAACTCGACGCGCACCCGCTCGCCCATGACCCCCTGGTCCGTGCGCTCCTCGACGCTGGCCTCGGCGGCGAGGGCCTGCAGCCTGCCAGCCGCGGCGTCCAGCAACGCTTCGGTCGTCGCATCGACGACGAACCCGCGGGTGATCAGCTCCGGGGCCTGTTCGATGCGGCCGGACTGGGCGTTCATGGCCAGAACCGCGACCACGACGCCGTCGACGGCCAGGTGCCGGCGGTCGCGCAGAACCTCGTCGGCCACCTCACCGGTCCGCGTCCCGTCTATGAGCACGCGCCCCGCGTGAATCGGCTCGCCGATCCACCCGCCCGATTCGTCGAAGAAGATGCGGTCGCCGTTCTCTGCCAGCAGCACCGTCGCGCTCCCGCCGCATACCTGCTCGGCGAGCCGTGCATGGTGCGCCAGGTAGCGGTACTCTCCATGTATCGGCACGAAGCAGCGCGGACTGATCAGCGAGAGCAACAGCTTGAGGTCCTCCTCGCTGCCGTGCCCGGAGACATGAACCCGTTTCGATCGCTCGTCGACGACCCGCGCTCCGCGGCGGGCGATGTGATTCATCAGGCGATCGATGGCGTGCCGGTTGCCGGGAATCGCGCGTGCGGAGAAGACGACGACGTCGCCCGCCTCCAGGGTAACGTGGCGGTGGGCGCCGACGGCTATGCGCGAAAGGGCCGAGAACGGCTCGCCCTGCGACCCGGTGACGATGCAGAGCACCTTCTCCGGAGGAAGGTGTGCGACGTCGGTCTCCGGGATCTGCAGACCCGCGGGCAGGCGCAGATAGCCGAGCCGGGCGGCCAGTTCCGCATTCTCCACGACCCCGCGTCCGACGAACGCGACCTGCCGGCCGAAGCGTTCGGCGAGATCGACCAGCAACTGTATCCGGTGGAGGCTGGAGGAAAAGGTCGTGACGACGAGCCGGCGCGGCGCGCCTGCGAAGATCTCCTCGATCTCGGGCTCCACCCGCCGCTCGGATCCCGAGTGGCCCGGCTCTGACGCGTTGGTGCTGTCCGCGAAGAGGGCCAGCACGCCCCGGCGACCGAGCTCGGCCAGACGATGTGCGTCGGTGGGACGACCGTCGAGGGGCGTCTGGTCGAACTTGAAGTCCCCGCTGTGCAGCAGCGTGCCGGCCGGCGTGTGGATGGCCACCGCCACCGAGTCGGGAATGCTGTGGGCGACCTGCACGAACTCCACGCCCAGCCCGGCCACCTGCACCGTCTCCGACGGGCTCACCGTCACCAGCCGTCCGGAGGTGTCGCAGCCGTGCTCCGCGAGCTTCCGTTCCAGCAGAGCGAGAGTGAGCCGGGTGCCGTAGACGGGGCCGTCGATCAGATCCCAGATGTAGGGGACGGCGCCGATGTGGTCCTCGTGGCCGTGGGTCAGCACCAGCGCCGAAAACCGCCCGAACTCTCCTGCAAGGGAACGTACGTCCGGAATGACGAGGTCCACGCCGAAGTGTTCCGGGCCGGGAAACATCACGCCGGCGTCGACCAGCAGGCTCACCGCTCCGCAGCGGACGGCCATCATGTTCATGCCGAACTCGCCGACGCCGCCGAGGAGCAGCACCTCGACCACGGGCGAGCGCCCGATATCGCGGGTCATGTCAGATGTCTCGACAGCGGCGGCGCCGCTCGCACGACGTACCGCATCATCGACCGGGACGGACGCGCCTGCCGGGACGAGGCCGAGCGCGCAACCGGGCGGGATGTCCCGGCGCCACGGTCTGCACGCGGGCTGCTGGGAGGCCCGCAGGGAGGCAGGAAACGGACCGCATTATAGCACGGACATCAGCGTGGCATCGTGGCCAGAACATCAGACAGGTCAATGAGTTCCGGCAGGTCGAGGGCGCCCGGTCGGCGCGTCGGGCAGAGGTCCGCGGCGCGGCAGACCCGCAGCGGGTCGAACCCGTCGGAGGGGTTCCACGCGGCAAGGGCGTTCACCACCTGCTTGCGGCGCCGGGTGAATAGACGGCGCACCAGCAACTCGAAGCCCACCGCGTCGACGGGAGCGCGGACCGGATCGCGAAAGTGGAGGGAGACGACCGCCGACCGGACCTTCGGCACCGGCCGGAATGCCCCGGGCGGCACGTCGAGCATCCAGCGGGCGTCGGCGTGCAGGGCCGTCATGACCGCCAGCGGCCCGTACTCCCGCGATCCAGCGCGCGCCACGACACGCTCGGCCACCTCGCGCTGCAGCATGATCACCGCGTCGCGTATTCCGGCGGCCACGCCAGCGTGCAGCAGACGCAGCAGAATGGGGGCGGAGGCCCCGTACGGAAGGTTGCCGACGACCCGGAACGCCGCGGCCGGACGGCTGGCCGCCGCGCGACGCAGCTTCGCGATCGTTTCGCGCAGGTCCACTTGCAGGAAGTCGGCGTGACGGACTTCGACGTTGGGGGGAGCCCTGGCCTGCAGCCGCTGCGCGAGATTCTCGTCGAGTTCGACCGCCAGCAGCCGGCCGACACGACCCGCGAGCTCGAACGTGAGTGCGCCGCGGCCCGGTCCGATCTCGAGAAGGAACTGATCCGACGCCGGCCTGACGACGTCGACGACCTTCCGCACCCACGCCGGCTCCAGAAAGTGCTGCCCCAGCCGCCGGCGGGGTCTTGCCGGCCGTGGCGCGTCCGTCGCAGAATCGCTAGTCCCCGGCCGTTTCCTCGCTCCAGATCGCTTCGACCTCGTCGATCTCCTCCTCGCTGAGTCCGAAATGATGACCGAACTCATGGATAACTGTCTCGCCGATGGCACGAAAGACGTCGTCCTCGTCCTCGGCGTCCTCCAGAATGGGATTGCGGAAGATGGTGACCCGGTCCGGGAACTCGACTACGTGACCCCACTCGCGTTCCGTCAGAGGAGTACCTTCGTAGAGTCCGTACAACGTATCGGGGGGCTCGATGCCGCTGTCGGCGAGCACCTCCGGCGTCGGCTCGTCCTCGATCACCAGCACCACGTTGCGCATCGCCTCGCGAAAGCGTCGCGGAATCCGCTGCAGCGCCTCCGCCACGAGCTTCTCGAACCGCTCCTCCGTCATGGCCCGGCTAGTGCACCGCGTCCCCGGGGGAGGCGACCTTCGGGGGGGCCTCGCTGAAGGCGCGCGCGTGCTCCTGCAGTGCGGTGATCAGACTGGGGATGAACTGCGCCGGCACGACGATCCGGGCTCGGACCGGCGCCCGGAGCTGACGAGGCGCATCCGGCTTCCGCTCCTCGCCGTCCGCCTCACGCACGTCGGTCTCGGAGGGCGGAAGCACCTCGCAGAAGGTCAGCGTGAAGTCGAAGGGCGTATGCGATATGGCGCAGAAGTTCGCGTAGGTACGCGCGACGTCGCTCGGTTCGTCCGGTACTATCGTGAAATTGATCTGCTTGCGTTCGGGCATATTGTCTCGTCCTCGGTTGATTCGCTGCGACGCCCCCGGAGTCGTGGAGCCAATCACGGGCAACGGGCGAGCGTTGGTCAGTATCTTCTCATGAGGCCGACGACGACGCCCTGTATCTGCACCCGACCGGCATCCACCACGAGCGGCTGCATCGCGGGGTTCGCCGGCTGCAGACGGATGCGCCCGTTCTCGCGATGAAACGTCTTGAGCGTCACCTCGGAAGCGTCGAGGAGGGCAATCACCATTTCACCGTTCTCCGCTGTCTTGCGATCTTCGACGATCACGATGTCGCCGTCCCGGATCTGCTCGTCGATCATGGACTGGCCACGAACCCGGAGTGCATAGGTGGTCCGAGCGCCGGTGAGGTTGTCGGGCACCGCAACGGTCTCCGGGGAGACCACCGCCTCGATGGGATCGCCGGCGGCGACATAGCCCTGTAACGGGATCTCGGTCGCGCGCCCGCCGGCGCCGGTCGGCACGAGTTCCACGGAGCGGCTGCGGTTCCAGGCGCGCTTGATGAAGCCCTTCTCCTGCAGATTCGTCAGGTGCTTGTGCACCGTTGCCAGCGAGGACAGCCCGAAACGCCGGCCGATTTCCTCCAGGCTCGGGCTGTAGCCGTGGTGCTCGATGAACTCGGTGAGATAATCGAGGATCTCTCGCTGGCGCCTCGTGAGCGGTTGCACGGTGCCTCCTCGTGGCGTGTCCCGTCCGGCCTCGGGACCACCTACCTTACAGCAAACAAAAGGCGAATATCAAGACCGGCAGAATGCGCCGCGTGCTACAGTTTCAGAGTGACCTGGATCCTCGCCGTGATGGTGTTGTTCGGCTCGGCGGCGCCGGCCCAGCGGAGCGGGCCTCCGACCGCCGCCGACGGGCGAGAGTTCGAAGCCGCGCTGGGCCGCATCCTGCTCAACGCCGCCACGCCGCGTCGTGGCGGCATGCGCGAGGTGATCATCACCGAACGGGCCGTCAACGGATTCATGCGGTTCCAGGCCGCAGATCGCCTGCCGCCGGGGTTGGCCGATCCGGAGCTGCGGATGGAGGCGGGCGGACGCTTGACGGTCACCGCCACCGTGGACCTGGACGCGGTGCGCGAGCAGCAGTCGCCGGGGCGGCTCAATCCCCTTCGCTTCCTGGGCGGAAGGCTGCCGGTCACGGCGATCGGGATCGTGCAGTCGGCCCGCCGTACGCTGACGATCCGGATCGAGTCGGCACGGGTCGGGTCGCTTTCGGTGCCGGCAACCCTCGTGGCCGAACTGGTGCGAATCTACACCCGGTCGGATCAATATCCCGACGGGATCGACGTGAGCGAGCCGATTCCGCTTCCGAGCGGCATCGACGCCGTGCGCGTCGAGTCGCGGCGGACGGTGGTCGTCCAGTGAGCGATGCGGTCTCCCGCCGCCGCTGACGATCTGCAGACTCCCGTCCAGTACCTGAAAGGCGTCGGCCCCCGGCGGGCCGCGGAGCTTGCCGCAGCCGGAGTGCAGACCGTCGAGGATCTGCTCCTGACCCTGCCTCGCCGCTACGAGGATCGGGCGCGCCTGCAATCGATCCGCGACCTGCGCCCCGGCGAGGTGGCCTCGATCAGCGGCACGGTGCTGAGCGGCGGCCTGCGGACGACCCGGCGGCCGGGGTTCCGGATCTTCGAGATGCTCGTTCAGGACGCGTCGGGTCGCGTGCGCGTTGCGTTCCTGAACCAGGCGTTCCTCAAGGATGTGTTTGCGGCGCGGCAGCAGGTCGTACTGCACGGCCGGGTCGACCGGCGTCCGACCGGGGGCCTGCAGATCACCAATCCGGACCACGAGATCGTGTCCGACGAGGAGGACGACGCAAGGGGCGAGCTGATCCATACCGGGCGCATCGTGCCCGTCTACGAGAAGATCGGGTCGCTGACGCCGAAATCACTTCGTCGCGTCGTCCACGACGCGCTTCAGCGCCTGCCGGCGGAGGTGGACGACATGCTGCCCGACGGCGTCCGCCGCTCGCTCGGCGCGCCCCCGCGCCGGCAGGCGCTCGCCGAGGCGCACTTCCCCGCGCCAGGCACCTCGATCGAGGCACTCGACCAGTTTCGGACGCCGGCCCAGCAGATCCTGATCCTCGAGGAGTTCTATTTCTTCCAGGTCGGCCTGCTGCTGCGGCGGCGCGAGTCGGATACTCGCGTCAAGCCGCGGCAGGTCGTCGTCGACGACCGGATCCGACAGGCTGCGCGGGATCTGCTCCCGTTCCGCCTCACGGGGCATCAGCGGCAGGCCCTGAAGGAGATCGTCGAGGATCTGCAACGCCCGCGGCCGATGAACCGCCTCCTGCAGGGCGACGTCGGCTCGGGCAAGACCATCGTGGCGCTGCTCGCGGCGCTCGTCGCCATGGAGAATGGACTGCAGGTGGCGTTCATGGCGCCGACCGAGATCCTCGCGGAGCAGCACTACGCGAGCATCAGCCGCGTACTGGCGCGGTCGCGCTTCGCGACCGCCCTGCTGACCGGTACGCTCCCGGCGCGGACGCGGCGCGAGGCCGGGAGCCGCATCGCCAACGGCGCATCCCAACTCGTCGTGGGAACCCACGCGCTCGTGCAGGGAGACATCCGGTTCAGGGCGCTGGGCCTCGCCATCATCGACGAACAGCATCGCTTCGGTGTCGTGCAGCGTGCGACTCTGCGCGAGAAGGGCCTCGACCCGGACGTGCTCGTAATGACCGCGACCCCGATTCCACGCACCCTGGCGCTGACCGCATACGGTGACCTCGACGTCTCCGAGATCCGGGAGCGGCTTCCCGGCCGGCAGCCGGTGACGACGATGATCCGGAGCGAGTCGCGCCGCGCGGAGATCTACGAACTGATTCGCGCCGAGCTGCGCGCCGGCCGGCAGGCGTTCGTCGTCTACCCACTGGTCGAGGAATCGGAGAAGCTGGACCTGAAGGCAGCGACGGAGATGGCGGCGGAACTGCAGGCGCGCGTGTTTCCCGACGCTCGGGTCGGGCTGGTCCACGGCCGCGTCGCGACCGGCGAGCGCGAGCGGACGATGGCCGCCTTCGCCGCCGGCGCGATCGACGTGCTGGTGGCGACGACGGTGATCGAGGTCGGCATCGACGTGCCGAACGCGACGGTGATGGTGATAGAGCAGGCGGAACGCTTCGGGCTGGCGCAGTTGCACCAGTTACGCGGCCGCGTGGGGCGGGGCGCCGCGCGGGCGCACTGCGTGCTGGCGCACGCGGCGCGGCTCTCCGACGCGGCGCGGGCCCGACTGCGGGCTCTGGCGGACACGGCGGACGGATTCGAGATCGCCGAGCGCGATCTCGAGCAGCGTGGACCGGGCGACTTCTTCGGCACGCGGCAGTCCGGCGTCCCGCTGTTTCGCGTCGGCGATCTGCTGCGCGATCACCGGCTGATGGAGGACGCTCGCCGCGCGGCGGTTGCGTGGCTCGCCGGGCCCGATGCGACCGAGCCGCGGATCGAGACGGTGCGGCGCGCCTGGACGCGCCGCTTCGGACTGGCCGGGGTGGCCTGAGACGCGATGCGCATCATCAGCGGAAGACTCAAGGGACGTCGCCTGCCGTCACCGACCTGGTCCGGCCTGCGACCGACGTCGGACCGGCTCCGGGAGACGCTGTTCAACATTCTCGGCGACACCGTCGCCGGGGCCATCGTCCTGGACGGCTGCGCGGGAACGGGCGCGCTCGGAATCGAGGCGCTCAGCCGTGGCGCGGCCGGCGTCACGTTCATCGACCGCGACGTGCGGGCCGTCGCCCTGATCGAGGCGAACCTGGAGCGCTGCGGCGTTGCGGCTCTGGGTAAGGTGGTGCGCGGAACGCTGCCGGGCGCGCTCGACCGCGTGGACGCCGCTGTCGCGTTCGATCTCGTGCTGCTCGACCCGCCGTACGAGTATGATGACCGCGCGACAGGTGCCATGCTGTCCGCTGCCGGCCGGCGTGCGGCGACCGGCGGGCAGGTCGTGGTGGAACGGGCGCGGCGTGCAGAGAGGGTGATTGTAGAACCGTTGAGGCACACGCGTCGGGTGAGGGCCGGCGACAGCGTCCTCGATTTCCATGTCAGAGCCGAGGAGTAGGCTGGCCGTCTATCCGGGGTCGTTCGACCCGTTGACCAACGGCCACGTCGACATCATCCGTCGCGGCGCGCTGCTGTTCGACCGGATCGTCATTGCGATCCTGGTCAACATGGACAAGTCCCCCCTGTTCTCGGTGGAGGAGCGAGTCGAGATCACCCGGCAGGTGTTCCGGCAGGATGCCAACGTCGAAGTGGAGCGGTTCAACGGCCTGCTGGTCCACTATGCGGAGCGCCGGGGGGCGGACGTGATCGTCCGCGGGCTGCGGGCGATATCCGACTTCGAGTTCGAGATGCAGATGGCGCTCATGAACCGGCGGCTCAGTCAGTCGATCGAGACGGTTTTCATGATGCCGGACGAAAGGTACACCTACCTCAGCTCCCGACTGGCCAAGGAAGTCTTCGCCCTGGGGGGCTCGCTGGACGGACTGGTGCCGGAAGTGGTCGAGAGGCGGCTCCGGCAGAAGGCGGGCGCGCGCGCGCCGGGACTGCACGCCTGACTCCGCGGGTTCCGCTGTCCGCCGGACCGCGGGCCGATGCCAGCCCTGGTCTAGCGGTTGGCGACCAGCACGACGCGCTGCAGGTAGCGTTCCGGGTCGGGGTCCAGCAGGGTGCGCAGGTTGAGGTTTCCGGTGTTCAGATAGCGCACCTCTCCCAGGCGCTGCAGCCGCAGGCCGTCCTGTCGGAGCCGCGCGGCGTCCTCCGCCCGCAGCACGCACAGCACCCGCCCCGGCGAGCGCAGGAAGTCATGCGCTGCCGGCAGTGCCGGCAGTTCCACGTGCGGGATGCGCGTGTAGTACACCAGGTTGCGGTCGAACACCCGGTGGCGGCCATAGGGCTCATCGGCCTCGCGCTCGGCCGCGAGCATGGCGGCCATGCGTTCGACGGGAGCCGGGCCGGGGGACGCCAGCACGACCAGGTGCGCCCCGACCGCGAGGACCGTCGCTGCGGCGGCGACCAGTGTCGGGATCCCCCGCCCCCGCGCCGACGCGCCCGGACCCTGCCGCCACGCGCCCAGCGAGGCCGCGACGATGGTGCCGCCCGCCAGGAGGATGGCGAGCGCCACGCTCAGTGTGACCGGCTCGCCCCATTCGACGAGCAGCGGCCGGGCGCGGTAGACGAGCCCGCCGAGCCCCATTACCACGGCGCCCGCGGTGGCGCCGAGAGTCGCGACAGCACGCCGGGCGGCGGGTGTCCCCTCCAGGGCTCGCGTCACGGCGCGGGCGAGGAGGATGGCCAGAGGCGCCAGCAACGGCAGGATGTAGCGCGGCTGTTTGCCGACGGACAGCGTGTAGAAGGCCAGCGGCGCCGCCACCCAGACCACAAGCCGCAGCGTGCGCTGATCGAGAGCCCGGCGGCGCCAGCTCTCCCTCGCCGTCGGTATCCAGAGCAGCATGAACGGGGACCAGGGAAGCAGGCCGCCGGCGACGATCGGCAGGTAGTACCAAGCGGGGCGCGGAGCGTTGTAACGATCGGAGGCGAATCGTTCGAGGTTTTCGGCAACGAAGAATCGATCGAGATATCCGGCGCCGTGCTCGACCGCCATCGCGGCGTACCAGGGCGCCGCCACGAGCAGGAAGAGCGCCGCGGCCAGTCCCAGGTCGAACGCGGTCACCCGGCACGGCACGCCGTGGCGCCGCCAGTTCAGTACGGCGAGTGGCAGCACGACGAGAGCGGCGAGCGCCGGACCGACCGGTCCCTTCACGAGAAACGCGCCGCCCGCGGCCAGCGCTGCCAGGAGCAGCCAGGTGCGGCGCTGGCGCGGTCCCGTTGGTCGTGTCGGATCGTCGAGCAGGGCGACGAGGGCCGCCCAGGTGGCGACCGTCACGAAGAAGGCGAGCGGCAGATCGGGTAGCGCCTGCCGGGCCATGGCGATGGTGCCTGCGCTGGTCGCCCCGATGAGGCCGGCGAGCAGGGAGGTGGTGCCGTCGTACCAGCGTCGCGCGCAGAAGAAGGTGACCAGCACCAGACCGACGCCGGCCAGCGCCGAGGGAAACCGCGCCGCGCCGGGGGAAGGCCCCGCCGCCACGTACGTGGCGGCAACCAGCCAGTAGTAGAGCACCGGTTTGTCGAAGCGGGGCTGCCCGTTGAAGTAGGGGGTCAACCAGTCGTCCCGCTCGATCATCTCGCGGGCGCTCTCGGCGTAGAAGGCCTCGTCTGAATCGGTCAGGGCCGGCCGGCCGAGCCCGACGAAGAACGTCAGGGTGCAGATGCCGACGAGAACCGCCGCGTGACGTGACACCGCGGCGGATTGTACATCCCGCCCCGGCGCCGGACCGCGCCGCGACCGGCTTGCCGCGGCGCGCGCTACCTGCCAGACTGGATCCATGAAGGTTGCCGTCATCGGCGCCTCCGAGGACCGCACCAAGTTCGGGAACAAGGCGGTCCGGGCGTTTCGACAAGCCGGTCACGAGGTCGTTCCGATCAATCCGCGCTGCGCCGGCGCGGCGTGCCGCATCGAGGGCCTGCCGGCGTACGCCTCGGTCGCCGACGTGCCGGGGCCCGTGGACGTGGCGACGCTCTATGTCCACCCGGCGGTGGGTGAGCAGGTGCTGCCCGAGCTCGCCGCCAAGGGTATTCCGGAGCTCTGGGTGAACCCGGGCGCCGAGAGCGACTCTCTCCTGCGGCGGGCGGAAGCGCTCGGGCTCGACACGCGCCTCCAGTGCAGCATCCTCGCGATCGACGAATCGCCCGCGGCCTATTGACGGGAGGGCCGATGTCACGGCTGCGTCCGTCGGGGTTGACAGCTTCCAGCCGGCTTTCTATGCTAACCGGCAGCACGACGTTGGACGCATCCTCCAACCTGGCCGTTGGATCTCAACGCATGAGCATTCAGACGGTTCCGTGCGTCAGCAATCTGCCATGAGAGCGCCTCGCCCGGTCGAGCCGAACCGGTCGGCCTTGAGTCAGCGCGCGAAGAGAACCGATACCGAAAACCTGTGATCCTGCTCCGGGCGTGCCCCGGGGAATCGCCCCTCCCATCCGCAACCTTGGCCGTCACGGCCCAACGTCAACCCCGTAACCGAGAGTTCTAGCCAAGACATGCCGACCAACAACAAACGCTCCTCCTCGCGCCCCCCCGAGGGTGGCGCCGCCACGGAAGCCCCGCCCGCCGAGGCGCCCCGGCCCGCCCGCCGCGGCAAGGACACGCTCAATATCGGCGAACTCAAGGAAATGAGCATCGGCGCGCTGACCCAGGTGGCGAAGGATCTGAACGTCGCCGGCGCGACCGGCATGCGCAAGCAGGAGCTGATCTTCCAGATTCTGAAGGCGCAGACGGAGCAGAGCGGTTTCATCTTCTCCGAAGGCGTGCTGGAGGTGCTGCCGGACGGCTTCGGATTCCTCCGTGCGCCGGACTACAACTACCTGCCGGGCCCCGACGACATCTACGTCTCGCCGTCGCAGATCCGCAAGTTCGACCTGCAGACGGGCGACACCGTATCCGGCCAGATCCGGCCGCCGAAGGAAGGGGAGCGCTACTTCGCGCTCATCAAGGTCGAGGCGGTCAACTTCGAGTCGCCCGATCAGGCCCGCGACAAGATCTTCTTCGAGAACCTGACGCCCCTGTACCCCCTGGACCGGGCGCAGCTCGAGACCAGTCCCGACAACCTGTCCGCGCGCGTCATGGACCTGATGACGCCGATCGGCAAGGGCCAGCGCGGCCTGATCGTGGCGGCGCCGCGCACCGGAAAGACGATGCTGCTGCAGAACATCGCACAGTCGATCGCGCGCAACCACGCGGAGGTCTACCTCATCGTCCTGCTCATCGACGAGCGCCCGGAAGAGGTGACCGACATGCAGCGGTCGGTGGACGGCGAAGTCATCTCGTCGACCTTCGACGAACCGGCCCAGCGGCACGTTCAGGTCGCGGAGATGGTCATCGAGAAGGCCAAGCGTCTGGTGGAGCACCGCAAGGACGTTTTCATTCTCCTCGATTCGATAACGCGCCTCGCACGCGCCTACAACACCGTGATCCCGCCGTCCGGCAAGGTGCTCTCCGGCGGTCTGGATTCGAACGCGCTGCAGAAGCCGAAGCGGTTCTTCGGGGCGGCGCGCAACATCGAGGAGGGGGGCTCGCTGACCATCATGGCGACCGCCCTGGTGGACACCGGATCGCGAATGGACGACGTGATCTTCGAGGAGTTCAAGGGCACGGGCAACATGGAGATCCACCTCGACCGGAAGCTGGTGGACAAGCGGGTCTTCCCCGCGATCGACATCCAGAAGAGCGGCACCCGCAAGGAAGAGCTGCTGCTGGGCAAGGAGGACCTCAACCGTGTGTGGGTCCTGCGGAAGGTGCTCCATCCGCTGTCGTCGGTCGAGGCGATGGAACTGCTGTTGGACAAGATGGGCAAGACGCGCTCGAACGCCGACTTCCTGGCGTCGATGCAGAAGATGGGATGACTATGGCGACGATTCGACTTCGAGACAACGGTCCCTGCCTGGTCGACGGCGACGACGTGCGCGTCGTGGACGCCGAGGGCAACGAGTTTCCGATCGCACGCCGGCCGTTCGCGCTGTGCCGTTGCGGGCACTCCGAGAACAAGCCCTTCTGCGACGGCTCCCACAACCGCGAGGGCTTCGAGGCCGCGACCCGCGCCGGCGGATGACGTGACCTCGGCGAGGCCGGGCCGCCCGGGCCCGGGGGCGCAGCGCTCGATGCCTCTTCGTGAGTAGCGCCTGCGTAACGGGATTGGTTCACGCGTCTATCGCGGTTCCGGGACTCTCGTCCACCGCGGCCGTTGCATGCCGGCTGAACGTCAGCCCGTCGACGCCGCAGTCGACGACCACCGTATCGCCGTCCGCGAAGTCTCCGCGCAGCAGATCCATCGCGAGCGGGTCGAGGACCCGGCGCTGGATCGTGCGGCGCAGCGGGCGCGCGCCGTACGCGGGATCGTACCCCTCGTCGATCAGATAGCGCAGGGCGTCGTCGGTCGCCTCGATCGTGAGCTGTCGCTCGGCCAGGCGCCGTCCGAGGTCGGCGAGCTGGACCGCCGCGATGTCCGCCAGGTGGCGCCGGTCGAGCGCGTGGAAGACGATGATCTCGTCGACACGGTTGAGGAACTCCGGCCGGAAGTGCCGCCGCACCACGTCGTCGATACGGCGTCGCGTGCTCTCGTCGAGGTCGCGGCCATCCTCGGCGCGCGCGGCGATGAGATCGCTGCCGAGGTTCGAGGTCATGATGACGACGATGTTCCGGAAATCGACCGTCCGCCCCTGGCCGTCGGTCAGGCGCCCGTCGTCCAGAAGCTGCAGCATGACGTTCAGCACGTCGGGGTGGGCCTTTTCGATCTCGTCGAACAGCACCACCGCGTAGGGACGCCGCCGTACCGCCTCGGTGAGCTGTCCCGCCTCGTCGTAGCCGACGTAGCCGGGCGGGGCGCCGACCAGCCGCGAGATGGCGTGCTTCTCCTGGTATTCCGACATGTCGATGCGCACCAGGGCCCGTTCGGCGTCGAAGAGGAACTCGGCCAGGGCGCGCGCCAGCTCCGTCTTCCCCACGCCGGTCGGCCCGAGGAAGATGAAGCTGCCGAGCGGGCGGTTCGGATCCTGGAGGCCGGCGCGGGCGCGCCGCACCGCGTTGGACACCGCCGCGATGGCGTCGTCCTGGCCGATCACGCGCCGGCGGAGTCGGTCCTCCATCCTGACGAGCTTCTCGACCTCGCCCTCGACGAGCCGGCTGACGGGAATGTGCGTCCACTTGCTCACCACGGCGGCGATGTCCTGCTCGTCCACCTCTTCCTTCAGCATGCGTGAGCCGGAAGCGGCCGTATCGCGGCTCAGCCGCAACTGCCGCTCGAGCTTCGGGAGCTGTCCGTACTGCAGCTCGGAGGCGCGGGCGTAGTCTCCCTCGCGCTGGGCCCGCTCCACCTCGTGACGCAGCGTCTCGAGCTCGCCCTGAATGCTGCGCGTCCCCTGAATCTCCGCCTTCTCGTGCTCCCACTGAGCGCGTAGCCGATGGCGCTCCTCCTGCAGGTCGGCCAGCTCTTTCTCCAGGCGACCGAGGCGGCTGCGCGAGGCGTCGTCGGTCTCCTTGCGCAGCGCTTCGCGCTCGATCTCGAGCTGCATGACGCGCCGTTCGACCTCGTCGAGCTCCACCGGCAACGAGTCGATCTCCGTGCGCAGCTTCGAGGCCGCCTCGTCGATGAGGTCGATGGCCTTGTCCGGCAGGAACCGATCGCTGATGTAGCGGTTCGAGAGCACCGCGGCGGCGACCAGGGCGGCGTCCTTGAACTTCACGCCGTGGTGGATTTCGTATCGTTCGCGCAGACCGCGCAGAACGCTGATGGTGTCCTCGACCGTCGGCTCGGCGACGAGCACCGGCTGGAAGCGGCGCTCGAGAGCCGCGTCTTTCTCGATGTACTTGCGGTACTCGTTCAGGGTCGTCGCGCCGATGGCGTGCAGCTCCCCGCGGGCGAGCAGCGGCTTGAGCATGTTCGAGGCGTCGATCGAGCCCTCGGACGCGCCCGCGCCCACCACCGTGTGCAACTCGTCGATGAAGAGCACGATCCGCCCGTCGGCGTCCGTGACCTCCTTGAGCACCGCCTTGAGCCGCTCCTCGAACTCGCCGCGGTACTTGGCGCCGGCGATGAGGGTTCCCATGTCGAGGGCGACGAGACGCTTGTCGTCGAGTCCCTCGGGGACGTCTCCGCGCACGATACGCTGGGCGAGCCCTTCCACGATGGCGGTCTTGCCGACTCCCGGTTCCCCGATCAGGACCGGGTTGTTCTTTGTCCGGCGCGAGAGCACCTGGATGACCCGGCGGATCTCCTCGTCCCGCCCGATGACCGGATCGAGACTGGTGCCGCGGGCCAGCGCGGTCAGGTCGCGGGCGTAGCGTTCGAGCGCCTGGTACTTCCCTTCGGGATGCGGGTCGGTCACCCGGTGGGAGCCGCGGACCGCGGTCAGCGCCTCGTAGAGCGGGTCCTTGCCGAGTCCGCGCTCGGACAGCAGGCGAGCCGCCGGCGCGGCTCCGTTCTCGGCTGCCAACGCCAGGAAGAGGTGCTCAGTGCTGACGTACTCGTCGGTCAGGCGCTCCGCCTCGCTGCTCGCGGCGGTGAGGACGCCCTGCAGACGGGCGGAGGGCGCCGGGGGTGCGCCGCCGGTCGCCGCAGGCAGGCGGTCCAGGGCGGCGCGCGCCGCGGCGGCCAACGATACCGGATCGACGTCGAGCTTCTGCAACAACGCCGGCACCACACCCTCGTGCTGCACGACCAGGGACAGCAGCAGATGCTCCGGCTCGATCTGGGGATGTCCCGCCCGCTCGGCGAGTTGCCGGGCCGCGACGACGGCCTCCTGCGCCTTCTCGGTCAGTCGG
Source organism: Vicinamibacterales bacterium (assembly GCA_965222905.1). GTDB lineage: Bacteria > Acidobacteriota > Vicinamibacteria > Vicinamibacterales > UBA8438 > WTFV01. The sequence continues at coordinate 5,446,891 of OZ244976.1, forward strand.
TTGATGTTCATGGCAAACGACATCGATCCGTCGACTCCATCCATCCTCTCGTGCTCACGCAACGCCGACCATCTCGCTCAGGTGCTGCAGTTCCCGCAGCAGTCGACGATGTCCGCCGCGCCGGCTCAAGGCATCGCCGGCCGTGAGCGGCCGCAGCCGCCGTACCGCGTCGGCCACCGCCAGCAGATGCTGCACGCCGGCCAGGTTGATCCCGCGCTCGTCGACCAGGTGCTTGATGAAGCGCAGGCGCTCGATCTGTTCGGACGAGTAGAGCCGCATGCTGCCGACGGTCCGGTCCGGCCGCACCAGTCCCAACCGCTCGTACTTGCGGAGCGTCTGCGGATGCATGCCGAGCAGGCGCGAGGCCGTGCTGATGAAGAGGATTTCGCTCATGATGCTTCAAGTCGACTATATACATTGATATGAGACGTATAAAGGTTGGGTGAGGTTCCCGGGGTAGAACGTCGACGCGTGGATACGACAGCCGCGATGGATGGGCATCGGCCGGGGTCGCGACGGCGTTCAATTCGCCTACACTTGCAGGTGCATCGCATCAGGGGCATCCGATGAAGACATCCGATTTCTTCTCGTCGCGCTGGGGCATCATCCTGGCAGGCCTCGGAATGGCCGTCGGCACCGGAAACCTGTGGCGCTTTCCGCGCATCGCGGCCCAGAACGGCGGCGGCGCGTTCCTCATCCCGTGGTTGCTGTTCCTGTTCGCCTGGTCGATTCCGCTGCTGATTGCCGAGTTCGGACTCGGCCGGGGCGCGCGTCGCGGCCCCATCGGTGCTTTCGCGAGGCTGGCAGGCGGTCGAACCGCGTGGATGGGCGGGTTCGTCGCCGTGACGAGCGTGATGATCATGTTCTACTACTCGGTCGTCACCGGGTGGATGCTGAAGTACACCGTGGCCGCGCTGAGCGGCGATCTCTCCGGAGTCGACGCCGCCGCCTACTGGGACGCGTACAGCACGTCGGTGTGGCAGCCGGTGCTGTTTCACGTCACGGCCGTGGCCGGCGCGGGCTTCGTCGTCGCGCGCGGCGTGACGGGGGGTATCGAGCGGGCGAACCGTATCCTCATCCCGCTGCTGTTCGTGCTGCTGCTGCTGGCCGTCGCGCGGGCCGTCACGTTGCCGGGCGCGGGCGAGGGACTGGCCTACCTGTTCACCCCGGATCTCGGCGCCCTGACGAACTACCGCACGTGGCTGGAGGCACTGACGCAGTCGGCATGGTCGACCGGCGCCGGGTGGGGGCTCATTCTCTGCTACGCCATCTACGTGCGCGAGAGCGACGACGTCGTCACCAACGCCGCGACGATCGGCCTGGGCAACAACGCGGCTTCGCTGCTCGCCGCGATGGCGATCCTGCCGGCCGCTTTCGCCATCCTGCCCGCAGGCGAGGCGAGCGCGGCGCTGGCCGCCGGTAACACCGGGCTCACCTTCATCTGGATCCCCCAGGTGTTCGCCCGCATGCCGGCCGGCGGGCTGTTCCTGCCGCTCTTCTTTCTGGCCATGTTCTGCGCCGCGCTCTCGTCGCTGATCGCGATGGTCGAGCTCGGGACGCGCGTGCTGATCGACGCCGGCGCCACCCGTTCGCGGGCCGTGCCGCGGGTGGTCGGAGCAGCCGTCGTCTGCGGGCTGCCGTCCGCCGTCAGCATGGCGGTCTTCGAGAACCAGGACTGGGTCTGGGGGCTCGCGCTGATGGTCAGCGGCCTGTTCATCGCGGTCGCGACCCTGCGGTACGGCGTGGACCGCTTTCGCGACGAGCTCGTCAACACCCACGCGTCCGGGCGCCGGGCCGGACCGGTCTGGGCGTGGATTCTGAAGTACCTGGTGCCGGTCGAGTTCGCGGCGATGTTCGGCTGGTGGATGTACCAGGCGGCGACGGTCTACGACCCGGACGGCTGGTGGAATCCCCTGCGGGTCTACAGCGTCGGCACGTGCGTGGCGCAGTGGGGCATCGCACTGGCCGTCCTGTGGGCCTTCAACCGCCGCCTCGCCGACCGGAGTGCGGCGGACCATGCTACGCTTGAAGGTTGATGACAGACTGCGCGTCGCCTGCGGACGCGCGTAACGCGAAAGGAGCCCAATCGTGTACCCAGAGTTCTTCATCGCCCCGATGCGCGAGGAGTTGACGCGGCTCGGCGTCAAGGAGCTGCGCACCGCCAAGGACGTGGACGACGCGGTGACCGGACAGTCCGGCACGCTGATGCTGGTGGTCAACTCGGTCTGCGGCTGCGCGGCGGGCAGAGCGCGGCCCGGTGTGTCCCTGGCGCTGCAGCACGAGACCACCCCGGACGTCGTCGCCACCGTGTTCGCGGGAGCCGACGTCGAGGCGACCGAGCGTGCGCGGGAGTACTTCACCGGCTATCCGCCGTCCTCGCCCGCCGTCGCCCTCCTGCGGGACGGCAAGTTGACGTACATGCTGGAACGGCACCAGATCGAGAATCGGGAAGCGGACGTCATCGCCCGCGACCTGATCGCCGCGTTCGACAAGCACTGCGCGCCGGCCGCCGTCGCCTAGCAGTCTGCGCCGTAGAAGAGGGGCAGACTGCCAGCCAGGCCCGGTTGGGCGGAAATCGGAACCGCAGGCGACGGTTTTCGGGCTGGAAGCAGGATCGCCGCCCGGCCAGTGTCCGGGCGGCGTCCGTCAGCGCGCGGGTGGCGGGGGCTCGAGGCGTTCCGGCGGCACCGCCGGGACGATCGGCAGCGGCCGCCGGTCACGAGCCCGCTCGCAGGCGCACCGCGCCACGTCGGCCAGCATCTCGATGAACGCGGGGTGGTCGTTGACCGCGGCCGCGCGGCGCATCGGCAGGCCGAGGCTGCGGCAGACCTCGGCCGCTTCCGTGTCGAGGTCGTACAACACCTCGATGTGGTCGGCCACGAAGCCGATCGGGGCGATGACCGCCGCCCGCAGGCCGCGTTCGTGCGCGGCGCGCAGGTAGTGGCAGACGTCCGGCTCCAGCCAGGGATCCTCCGGCCGCCCGCTCCGGCTCTGGTACGCCAGCATCCAGTCGTCGGTCCTGAGTCGCCCGGCCACCAGGCTTGCCGTCTCGCCCAGTTCCGCCTCGTAACGGCACTGCGCCGCCATCGTCCCTGGAATGCTGTGCGCGGTGAAGACGATGCGGGCGTCCTGCCGCACCTCGGCGGGAAGGTCGCGCCGGGCGGCGTCGACCTGCCGGGCGTTGGCCTCCACGAACCCTTCGTGCGTGTGCCAGCCGGGGGCGAACAGCACCTCGACGTCGGCCACGTCCCGCGCCCGCAGGGCCCGCCGAGCCTGCGCGACATTCTCGCGGTACTGCCCGCAGCTCGAGTAGCTGTGATGCGCCGCCAGGACGATGCCGAGCGCCCGTTCGACCCCCGCCGCAGCCATCTCCGCCAGGGTGTCGTCGAGAAACGGGTGCCAGTTGCGCATGCCGATGAAGACCGGCAGGTTCGGGCCGTCCGCGGCGAGACGTTCACGCAATCCCTCCGCCTGCCGGCGGGTGATCTCGGTGAGCGGCGACACGCCTCCGAACAGCTCGTAGTGTTGCGCCACCGCCTCGAGGCGGGCCGGTGGCACCCGCCGTCCCCGCAGTACGTTCTGCAGGAACGGCCGGATGTCGGCGCGTTGCAACGGTCCGCCGAAGCTGATCAACAGCACGGCGTCGAAGGGAGAGGTGTTCCGCGCCATCGCCCGAGAATGATAGCCGGGCGCCTCGCGGCGCATCGACCGGTCCGACCCCGGATGATAGGATGAGCGCGCCGCGTGAGGAGCCTCATGCCGAAGTTTGCCGCCAGCGTCACGATGATGTTCAACGAGTGGGACCTGCTGGATCGCTTCGAGCAGGCGGCCGCCGTGGGCTTCGACGGCGTCGAGATCCAGGCGCCCTACGGCGAGGCCCCGCAGGACGTCGCCGAGCGCGTGCGCCGCCACCGGCTCGACGCCACTCTGATGAATGCGCCGTTCGCAACGGGAGCGATTCCGGGCCGCGAGCAGGAGTACCGGGACGGGTTGACGCGGGCGTTCGACTACGCGGTCGCTGCCGGCTGCGGTCAGATCCACTGCCTGGCCGGAACCACCGAGGACTCCCGGGCGGAGGACACCTTCGTGTCGAACCTCCGGTGGGCGTCGGAGCGGGCGCGGTCGCATGGCATCCGGCTGCTGCTCGAACCCCTCAACACGCAGGACAACCCCGGCTACTTTCTGACCCGATCGGCCCAGGCGCGGCGGATCATCGAACGCGTCGGCACCGACAACGTCTTTCTGCAGTACGACTTCTACCACATGCAGATCATGGAGGGATACCTCGCGGAGACCGTCCGGGCGAACATCGACATCATCAGCCACTTCCAAATCGGCGGAGTCCCCGGGCGTCACGAGCCGGACGGCATGCAGGAGATAAACTTCCCGTATCTGTTCGACGTGATCGACGATCTCGGCTTCGAAGGGTGGGTGGGCTGCGAATATCGCCCGGCCGGCGACACCGTGGCCGGCCTGGCGTGGGCCCGCCCGTGGGGCATCGCCAAGCGTTGACCGCGAGTGGTATAATAAGCGTTCTGTGTCGGGGCGTGGCTCAGCCTGGTAGAGCACTCGGTTCGGGACCGAGGGGTCGGAGGTTCAAATCCTCTCGCCCCGACCACTTCCTTCCCGCTGAACTTCCGTAGCGAAACTGCCTGTCACATCGGTCGGATCCGACATCCGAGGCGTTGCGGACCGTTGCCGGCCATGCGCATCCGGTGCGCAGAACCGGCAACGGTCCCCGGAGTTCGAATCAGTTCTCGTTCGTCGCCGCCAGGAACTGCCGCGCCTCCGCGTAGCCCGGCTCATCGGCTGCACCGATCCAGAAATCGGCCAGAGTGCCGTAGTGCTCCCTGGCGGTGACGCTGTCGCCACTCGCCGCGGCCGAGCGAGCGGCGCCGAGCAGCGAGCGCATGCGGTTCGGCATCCGCAGCAGCGACGTATCGAACTTCGCCAGCGCTTCGGCCGGCCGGCCGAGCTGGAGCAGGATCTCTCCGTACAGCTCGTAGGGCGGCTTGACCGGGCTGGCCGCGCCGTTGGGCGGCCGTAGCGTCTCGACGATGGATATCGCCTCGTCCATCAACGCCACCGCCTCGTCCTGATTGCCTTCGGCCGCCCGAATCGACGCCGCGACCTCCCTGTGGGCGATCCGGTCCTGCGCACCCCCGTCGGCCTCGCGCGCCACGAGCGCCGCCTCGGCCTCGCGCGCAGTGGCCAGATCGCCCTTGTGGACGGCGCTGAGCCCGGTTGCCAGCAGTTCGTGCATGGACGAGTCAGCGGTGATCGGCTCGGTGCGCCACTGCTCGGTCTCCACCACGTAGCGGGCGTTCACGAGGGGCAGGGTGCTGACCGCGCGAGCCTGTCCGTCGCTGTCGGCGATGAGCTGCTCCAGGCGCTCGATCCACACCTGCGCCTTGTCGTAGTCCCCGCGCTGCAGGTCGCCGTACTGGCCCCAGTCGAGCGAGTGGACGGCATCGCCGACGCTGTCGCCCGGCTCCCACAGGGTACGGGCGGCCGCGTGTGCCGACTCGTTGTGGTTCGAGACGAGATCCCACATGCCGTGCTGAATGAAGATGTGAGTCGGCATGTGACGTGCGTGCGAGACGGCCGGCGCGATCTCCGCGTAGCGGCGAGCGGCGTCGAGCGCAAGCGGCGCGTGGATCGGATCGTCGAAGGCGTGGATCGTGTAGTGCGGCGCGCCCGGGTGGTCCGGGTTGGCGTTGAACACCTTCATCGCGATATTGCCCGCCCGAACTTCGAGCCGCAGCGACTGATCGCCGAGCGCCCGCGAGCCGGCCAGCATGGACAGCGCGTAGAACGTGGTCACCTCGTGATCGTCGGGATGGCGGTCGTAGAGGCGGCCCATCGCCTCCATGTAGCCGACCCGCCGCTCGGCGTAGGTGCCCTCCTCGCTCCACAGCACCTCGACCGCCTCCAGGAAGCCCTTCTCCCGGTCGGTCGGCGCCTTGTCGGCCCGCGCCGCGCGGGTCGGACCCAGGCGCTCGAGCACGGCTCGCGGATTCTCCTCGTCGAGGTTGGGGCCGCCGCCGAACAGCGGGTGGTTGTAGCTCAACGTTTCGCCCCAGTAGGCCAGCGCAAAGTCCGGCTCGATGGCCTGCGCGGCCTGGAACTGCTCGATGGCCTGCTTCCAGCCGAAGCTGTGGAGAACGGCGACGCCACGCAGGAAATGGCGTTGCGCCTCCTCGGAACGCGCGGACGTGGGGAAGTCGAGCGATCCGACCTCCGCGAACTGCGCGGCGGCGGGAGCGGCCAGCAGCGTGGCGGCCAACAAACAGACGACAGATCTCATGGGAACCTCCATTCCGCGGAGCGTAGCACAGGCTCCGGTCCGGGCGACCTGATTCCCGGGAACCATCGGTCGGGCCACGCCCGTCCGTTATAATCACGGCGCCCGGGCCGGCAGAACCTGACGAATGACGGTGACCAGACGTCTGCTCGTGAGCGGCCGCGTGCAGCGCGTCGGATACCGTGCGTTCGCAGCCGGCGCGGCCCGGCGGGAAGGGCTGCGCGGCTTCGTGCGCAACCTCGCAGACGGACGGGTAGAGGCGGTCGGCGAGGGCGACCGCGAGGCGATGGATCGGTTCCAGCGCGCCCTGCACCAGGGACCGCCGCTGTCGAGGGTGCACGGCGTCACGGTCGAGGACGTCGCGCCGCTGGACGTAGCCGGAGGATTCGTGGTCCGCACCTGACGGCGCCGCGACCCGACACGATGCAAGATTTGAAGAGCTTGATCCGAGAGGTTCCCGACTTTCCGAAGCCGGGCATCCTGTTCAAGGACATCACGACGCTGCTCGCCGACGCCGGAGGACTGCGCCGGGCGATCGCGTGCCTGGCGGAGCCGTTCCGCGATGCGGAAATCGACAAGGTGGTGGGAATCGAGAGCCGCGGCTTCATCTTCGGCGCGGCAGTGGCGGAGCGTCTCGGCGCCGGCTTCGTTCCGGCGCGCAAGCCCGGCAAGCTGCCCGCCCGCACCGTCAGCGTCGAGTACGCGCTCGAGTACGGCACCGACACGCTGGAGATCCACGAGGACGCGGTCGCCGGCGGCCAGCGCGTGCTGATCGTGGACGATCTGCTCGCGACGGGCGGTACGGCCCGTGCCGCCATCGACCTCGTCAGCGGCCGCGGCGCGGAGGTGCAGGCGCTCGCGTTTCTGGTCGAGCTCGATGCGCTGCGGGGCCGCGAGCGGCTGGCCGGCCACGAGATCTTCGCCGCGCTGCACTACTAGCCCCAGCCGGACGCGGGGTTCCGGGGACGGCATGACCGAGGCTCTCATCATTGCGCTGATCGGTGTCGTGCTCTTCGTTGCGGAGCGAGCCCGTTGGGACCGCCGCCGGCAGCACCGAGAGCGCCTCGCCGCCATGCTTCTCACGAGCCTGGCCCCGGCCGCGGCGCGCAGCGAGCCGCGCGACCTGCTGGCGTGGCGCGGCGCAGCCGACAGCGCCAGGCGTCTGTTCCCGGACGCGGTCGGAGCCATCGAGAGGCAGACCGGCGAATCGTTTCCGTTCCCGCATGAGGTGGTCGACGACGCCCACGCACGCTGGACGGCGGATTGGCTGGCGTGGGAACGCCGCCACGACGCCGACTTCAAGCAGCGGGCGAGCACGCTCGAGGCCGAGCTGCGGGCCGCGGGGGACAACCCAACGGTGGTGCGGGCGCGGCTTGCCGCGCTCGACGACCAGAAGCTGCAGGCCTACCAGGAACGGTACGAGGAGTACGTCCGGATCGGCAACGGGCTGGCGGCGCTGCGGGAAAGGGCGGGTCCGGCTCGTGACGAGACTGCGTCGTGACCCGCTGCCGGTGTAAGCTGGATCCGGCGCCGGCCTCCGGCTTACTGTCCGCGACCCGCATGCGCGTGTAGCTCAGATGGATAGAGCGGCCGCCTCCTAAGCGGCAGGCCCCCGGTTCGAATCCGGGCACGCGCGCCATCCTCTCTTCCCCCTTGCTCCCTTGAAATCCAGAAACGCCCGAAAAAGCGGGCGTTTCTGATCATCAGACAGGTTGCATCGTTCCCCGCAATTCCGGCCAGCTTCCACGTTTGTAGTGGCAATACACGTGGGATCTGGGTTCTACGCACGACGTGGGAAAAGGGTTCCGCACATGAGGAAACTGACTGTCGGGGAGTGCGCGCGTTGACGGTGCCGGGCCGCTACGGCGATGGCGGGACGCTGCACCTGGTCGTCTGGGCGGCAGGATTCGACCGCCTGTCAGAAGCCGCCCCGGACCATGACCCCGTGCGACCGACTCTCGACGTCGTGCGCCACCGGGCTCACCAGCAACTCGATGCAGAACGGGCTGTCGCCCACGTCGCGCGGTTCGACCGGATGCTCGATGCTGCGCCAGGTGTCGCCGGAGAGCGAAAGCCGGCCGACCATGTGGCCATCGACCCGCACGGTCACCGTCTGCGGGGCTGAATCCGGCGCCTGGCGCACGTCGAACGCAATGCGTTCGGTGTCTGGCCTCAGGAAGAAGGCGGCGTAGTCGTCGGTTCGGTAGACTCCCCCGCCGGCGGGTCCCGCCGTGTCGTCTTCAGCCGCCGACATGCCGATCCGATGAGCCCGGTACTGCGCGTTCCGGTTGGCCGTCGGGTTGAAGATCGCCCGCTGGTAGCGCCAGGCGTCCGAGCTGCTCACCCGTCCGTTGACCGAGTACAGGTGGAGGACGTCGAAGTACCGGCTTTGGGAGTTGTTCTGGCGTCCCCAGGAGTGATCCGCGTACGTGCGCTCGCGGGGCATTGTCGGATCCAGCGCCAGTGCCGACTTCCCGCTTCCCGGGGTGTTCGACAGGCCGGCCAGGTCGAGCAGCGTGGCCGGCAGGTCGACGATCGAGGTGGGCGCGTACGAGAGCTGCAGTGGACCCTGTGCGCCGAACGGCTTTATCAGGAGCAGGGGCGTGGCCTCGAGCCTCATTCGCAGCAGCGATTTTCCGGATGGTACGCCTTCCCGGCCGGGTGGGGTATCGCGCGGGGGAAACACGCCCAGCCCATGATCGGACGTGACGACGATGGCGCTGCGGTCGTAGAGGTCGAGCGTACGCAGTCGGTCGAGGAGTGCCTGCACGACCATCAACGCGCAGCGTGCCTGATCCACGTAACCCGCCCGGGTCAGTCGAACCCGTCCACCCACGTATTCGCAGTCTGCGTCCGTGGCGATCGGTGGATGGGGCGTGATCACGTGCAGGAACGAGTACACGGGGGATTCACCGCCCGCCTCGATCCCGCTGGCGAAATCCATCAGGAACGTCGTGTCTCCAAGGGCCCGCGGCGCGCCGGAAATCGGCCCCAAAAACGACGCAACCCGTTGCTGCAGCAACCACGCTCCGTCGCGATAGACGTCGGCCTTGACGCCGTGCGGGGCGTGCCGGAACAGAGACAGATCCAGCAGTTGGGCCGCCGTGCTGTCGAGGTAGTTGCGGTAGCTGCCGTACGGTCTCGGGATGATGTATGCGACGGCGTCCTCGGCGCCGGGGAACGCTGCGCGGGGATGATCGCGGCCGTCGGCGGTCGCTGACCTGAGCCGGTACCCGTGCTGCCCGAGCGCGTGGAAGACGGAGGGATGCGTCCGTCGGTAGTCCGAGATTCGCATGTCGTTGCGATACGGGATGCCGGTGAGCATCGCCGGCATGCTGGCGATCGTGGTCGGAAAGGCGCCCAGATGATTCCGGTAGAAAGTGAATCCGGACCACGCATGATCGAAGGTGGAGGGGTCGGCGTCCCGGATCTCCGCCAAAATGTGCGACGGGAACATGTCGAGCACGATGTGGATGATGTTCCGGCTGCGCGACAGCTCGTAGACTTCCGGTGGCACCGGACTCCAGCCGGCTACCTCATCGTCCCCGTCGCCGCTCGACCCGCCGGACGGCGCGAGCGTCAGCCCCAACAGGACGACAGCCTGCAGCGACATCAACAGCACGCTTGCCGCCGGTGCCGCCCGGCTCACCGCGTTTGCGAAAAACATCGCCAGGCCTACCGCGGCGATCCACAGGCATACTTCGAACGGGCCGCGCCATGCGTGCGACGCGAGGTCGAGGCCTCCACCGTCCAGCAGACCGTACTCGGCGACCAGCAGATTTCCCTGCACCCAGAGCAGCACGCCGACCGCGCAGAGCGCTGCGACGTAGCCCCGAAACCACCGCGGCGGCAGGATGAACCCGAGTGCCGCCAGCGCAACCGAGATCGGTCCGAGCAGCCAGATCCAGCGTGGCGCGAGGGTCAGGAACGGCACCAGGAACTCGGCCCGATTGGTGGTATGCACGATCCACGGCCCAAAGAGCAGCAACTGGCTCGGGCCGAGCAGCGCGGGAAACAGCACGGCGCGTAAACGGCCGCGCACTTCGCTTACGGTAAGTCTCGCGGCTGCCCGGTATGCCGTTCGCCCCGCCAGATAGGCCATTCGCCCGGACAGGATCGCGGCGCCGGCGACCCAGACGAGCAGCACCAGGTTCCCCAACTGCGCGGACACCGTCGCCAGCAGGTAGCCGTGCACACCCGGGTCCGCCGGGAACACGCGGTCGGCGCCGACCGGCTCCAACCGGCCGGCAGGCTGCGCCCATTGCACGCTCAGCGTCCTGGCGCCCCCGCGCTGCCAGTGGTCGATCTCGAGTCGATGCACGCCGGTCTCCAGCGCGACGGTGTGTCTCCGGCTGCCCATTTCGGCCGCGATCACGACCTGGTCGTCCACCCGCACGATCACGCCATCGTCGGCGCCGGCCCGAAACTCGATTCGTTCCGGGCGCGGGGAGAACCAGACGCCGCGCCAGCGAATGAAGTAGTCCCGGTTCGGCAGGTTCCGTTCGCCGATGAACGCCAAGGACACTGCGCTAAACTAGTTTGTCACCTGTGGGTTTTCTGGTCATACTGGAGGCATGAAGCGAGACATCGAGCTGGAAGCGACCCTTGTCGCGAAGTATGCGGCGGTCGAGCCCGTGTTGGACGAGCGCAGTCGCCGCCGGTGGGCGGCGGCCGAGTCGCTCGCCATCGGCTACGGCGGCGACGCGGTGGTTTCGTCGGCCACCGGTGTGGCTCGGGAGACGATTCGCAAGGGGCGCCGGGAGATTGCCCGCGACGAGGCGCCGACGGACCGCATTCGACGCCCTGGCGGCGGACGGCCCCGCATCCAGCAGGATCAACCCGGCATCCAGGCCGCGCTCCAAGCGCTGGTGGATCCGCTCACGCGCGGCGACCCGACCTCGCCGCTGCGCTGGACGTGCAAGAGTCGCGCGAAGCTGGCGGCGGCGCTGACCGAGCAGGGGTGGCGGGTGAGTTCGACCACTGTGGGCCGGCTGCTGCACCGCCTGGGCTACCGGCTGCAATCGGCGCGCAAACGGCAGGAAGGCGCCACGCATCCGGACCGCAACGCGCAGTTCGAGCACATCAACCAGACCGCGGACGAGCATCTGGCCGCCGGCCAGCCGGTGGTCTCGGTCGACACGAAGAAGAAGGAGCTGGTCGGGAACTTCAAGAACGGCGGGCGGGAATGGCAGCCGAAGGGCACGCCGCCGGCGGTGCTGGTGCATGATTTCCCGACCGACGCCGAGGGCAAGGCGATTCCGTACGGCGTCTACGACATGGCGCGCAACGAAGCCTGGGTGAGCGTGGGCTGGGACCACGACACACCGGCGTTCGCGGTGGCGTCGATTCGACACTGGTGGCATCAGATGGGTTGCGGCGCCTACCCCGAGGCCACGACCCTGTTCATCACGGCCGATGCGGGCGGGAGCAACGGGTATCGGTTGCGCGCCTGGAAGCATGAGCTTCAACAGTTGGCCGACGAGACCGGACTGACCATCGAGGTGAGTCATTTTCCACCGGCACCAGCAAGTGGAACAAGATCGAGCACCGGCTCTTCTGTCACATCACGGCGAACTGGCGCGGCACCCCGCTGACGACGTACGAGACCATCGTCGACCGCATCGGGAACGTCCGGACAGCCACCGGGCTCCGGGTCCGGGCCGAACTCGACGCCGGGGAGTATCCGACGGGCGTTACGGTGACCAAGGAACAGATGGACGCACTCGCGCTGGTTCCCGATGCGTTTCACGGGGAATGGAATTACAAACTGTTACCCCGACCAAGTTGAAGACTTTATATCGATCACTGTCCCAAGTCCAGGTTCGCGGCTCGATCGTCGACGCGCGGGATGACGGTGGCGTCGAATGCGGCCGGGACCATTTCGCGGTGGAGGGGATAGAGGTAGTACTCGCGTGTGAACCCTGTGGCGGGGGCCAGGGTTGCTGCCAGTTGCCAGAGCGCCGTCAGTGCAACTGCCGCGTACAGAAACCACCAACACCCGCGCGGGACGCGTTGGAGCAGTTCCGACCGGCCGAACCATCGGCGCACTTGCGGATTATGTCACCTTTTCGCGCACTGATCCACGCTCCCGCTGGCCTTTGCTCGGTCGCAACGACGGGCTGATCCTGTCCGTAAATGGTCATACTCCACAACCGCACGATCGTCGAGACTCGACGCTCTGGACGCTAGCGCGCTAGCGTGACCGCGTCGGTCGAGACCCTCAGGTACGCACGCCCGCATGGTTGCTGAACCGCCCACGGCAGCCTTTTTTCATCGAAGTGCTTCAGACGACGTCGTTACCTCCATCATCCGCTCCGACTGCTGCCGGCTGGAGCGACAGTTACCGGGCGGGATTCGCACCCGCTGAGGAAAGGCGCTTTCTCACGGCGCACCACAAATCTGTCGTGCACCCGATGCTCCAGAGTGCTTCCGCCGGCCCGTCCGTTTGATGCTATGGTTGGCAGTTCGATGGGATCTATCGTCGCCGCGCTTCGCTTGTCCGCCGGATCCGGGAGCTTGGCGCGTGAGCGTGCCCTGGTCATGTCGCTTGCCATTGCGGTCGTGATCCTGCGGAGCAGCGCGTTCGTGCTCGGCACGGCTCCACAGTTCGATTCCGATCAGGCGATCGTCGGTCTCATGGCCAAGCACCTGAGCGAGTTCAGGGCGCTGCCCGTCTTCTTCTACGGACAGCACTTCATGCTGGGAGTCGAAGCCTGGCTGGCTGCGCCGCTGTTCTATCTCTTCGGTCCCTCGGTCACCGCGCTGAAGCTGCCGATCCTGGGCATCCACCTTGCCGTCACCGTGCTGCTCCTGGTGGTGCTGGAACGGGAGCTCCGGATCCGTCCGCTCCTGGCGCTCGTTCCGACCCTGTTCTTCATGGTTCCTCCCATTGGCACAACCGCGCTGATGCTCCAGGCGAACGGCGGAAACGTCGAGCCGTTTCTGTATGTTCTCCTGCTGTGGATGCTCCGGCGCCGACCGCTCGTCTTCGGCGCAGTCCTGGGTGTCGGTTTCCTCAATCGGGAGTTTACCGCGTATGGACTCGCAGCCCTATTGCTGCTCGAGACCGGCGACCGCACTCTTTTCAGGAACCGGAATCTGCGGGACAAGGCAATCTCTCTCGTGTCTCTGGCTGCAGTCTTTCAAGTCGTGGAGGTTCTCAAGTCTGTTGGAAACCCCTTCGGGCCGGGAACCACCGTCGCCTCCTTCGCCATGCGCTCGAACCTCGAGGAGCTGGCCCGCAGGTCATGCTGGAGGTGGTCGGAAGTTCCCGGATGGCTGGGAAGCATGTTCACTTCGAACCTGAGCACCCTGTACACGGGAGGCGCCGGTTGGCTATGGCTGCTCATCGGCGGCGCAGCGATTGCGGCCGGTTTGCGAGTCGTTCCCGCTTGTTTGTTAGTTTCACCGCTGTGGACCGACCGCGGAAGGTCCACCCCCTGGCGCCCCCCCAGTTGGGAGCGCCGGGGGTGGCGGTGGTCGGACCGCGAGCCGCTTGGCCGAACAGGGGCCGTAGCGGAGTTTGGTCGCCACCGTCTTTTCCTACGGCCTGAATGGATACACGAGCGTGAGGGCTCGAAAACAAGCACAGGAGCAGGAAAAGATGCCCGATTCTACCGTAGGCATTGACATTTCGAAGACGCATCTCGACGCCTACACGGCTCCCGCCGGCAAGGCCGCGCGATTCACCAATGACTCGGCGGGATTCGACGCGCTGATCGCGTGGATCGACCAGCCGGTTCGCTCGGTCGTGTACGAGCCCACCGGACCTTGGCACCGCGCCTTCGAGGAGGCGCTCCTGCAGGCGGGCCTGCCGCTGGCGCGAGCCAATCCGTTGCAGGCGCGGCGTTTTGCGCAGGCGATGGGACAGCGCGCCAAGACCGACGCCGTAGACGCGCGGGTGCTCGCGCAAATGGGGACAGCGTTGCCTCTGCGGCCGACCGAGGCGTCGCCGCCGACGCGGCGCGCCCTCGAGGAACTGCAGGTGGCGCGCGACGCGCTGGTCACGGACCGCACCGCCGCACGGAACCGCCAGAAGCACCTTCGACATCCGCTGTTGAAGCAGCAGAGCAAGACGCGGCTGTCCCAGATTGACCGGCATCTGGCCGCCGTCGATGCCGAAATCGGCAAGCGGTTGGCCGAAGATGTGGTACTGGCCCGGCGGACCGAGATCCTGACCTCGATCCCGGGCGTGTCGAGCATCACCGCGGCGGGCCTGCTCACCCGGATGCCGGAGCTCGGCCGCCTCGACGCCAAGGCGGTCGCCAGTCTGGCGGGTCTCGCGCCGGTCACGCGCCAGTCGGGCGCCTGGCAGGGCCGCAGCTTCATCCAGGGCGGCCGGCCGCGGGTGCGGCGGCTTCTCTATATGCCGGCCCTGGCGGCGATCCGTTGCAACCCTGACCTGCGTGCGAAGTACCGCCAACTCCGCGGCCAGGGGAAGCCGCCGAAGGTCGCTCTGACCGCCGTCATGCGCAAGCTCCTCCTGCTGGCCAACGCCCTGCTCGAACAGAACCGGTCCTGGTTGCCCGACCGGCCCAGGCGCGGCAGCGAGGCAGCACCGGCGGGAAGCGCGCCGCTCGTCGCCGCATGACCAGTCCGTGGGCTCCACGTGTAAGCGAGCACCGAGCACTGATCGAAACGGAACGCGGGTCGGTTCAAACCGCTTTCTGAAGAAGCACAAGACCAAGCGGAGCGAACGTCCGTCCGCGGACGTTTGCGGAGTGCGGTAGCCGAGCGCGGGACCGGCAGCGGAGGGGGCTGGACGTGACTACGCGAGGGGCTGCGAAACGGCCGGCGACGGCTGGACGGATCGTCGTCGGCGCCCGTGCCTGCAACGCTTGCAGTGGAACGCCGCGCTGTGCCGTCGTCACGTCGGCAGCGTTCACATGCTGGCTCCCGACCTCGATGTCGAGACTGTCCAGATTTTCTGCGTCCGCCACAGAGGATGAGCATCATAGAGCGCGCTCGGCAAGTGCAAGGATTGGCCGGACGCCGGGTTCGCCGTGCGCGGCCATCGGAGCCCCGCGCAGGGACGGTCACTCCCCTGTCGGTACGCACGCTCACCGGAGGTGACGTTGGGATTGGCCGCGACGTTCGACCATCGTACGTACAGGTCGGCGCCAGTGCCCGATTGTACGGATTCACCACCCGCGGCGGACGAACTCTTCCCTCGACCCGGGCGGCCCTTGACAACATGGATACTCTGCTGTCTGGCGGGCCGGTTCTTCGAAGAGGTTTGCAGTTTCCCGCCTACCTGCTTCTCGTCGGTCTCCTTGCAGGGATAGTTCCAGCCGTTTCTCGTTGTGGAGGGATGTTCGACCGCTACATGCTGCTTGCCCTGCTGGGTCTCGTCGGCGTTGCCGCAATCTACCTCAAGGCTGAACGGCAGCCCGGACTGCGAGCCGCGTTCATCGGCGTCACCCTGGCGTGCGCCGTCTTCAACGCGGCTGCGCACTCTCGATACGCGTTGGACTACTATTCGTCGCCCAACCCGCGCGTCGCACTGGCCGACCACCTCGTGACGAATGGCGTCCGTTTCGCGACGAGCGACTACTGGACCGCCTACTATCTGACGTTCCTTACCGACGAGCAGGTCATCGTGGCCTCGTCCGACTACGTTCGGATCCGCGAGTACCAGCAGGTTGTTGCGGAGCGCGACGAAGCCGTCCGAATCGGCCGTTCGCCCTGCCAGGATGGCCACGAAGTGGAAGGATTCCATGTTTGCCCGCCGCCGCAATAGACGCAATGGCCCTGAAGCTCGGCGTTTGCGCACTGGCGACTCGCGACGCTGCTTCGTTCCCCGTCCGATCTGCAGATCGCGCGCCGTACGACCGACGAGCGCCGGGTCTTCCTGCAGCACCCGGGAGCTCGTGGCGTGATCGGGCTCTTCGGCGCCTTCGTGGCGGAGGCGCCGGCGGTGCGGCGGTCGGTTCCGCCGCACTCGACCTTTGCTACGTGGCGGCCGGCCGGTGATTCAACGACGCCGGTCATCTGGCGCCGCAGATGGTGACGCGCTGTGCATCGGCCGGCCCGAGGAGGCGAGCCACGCCGGACGCCGCGTTGCCGTTGAAGCGAACCGCGGTCAATGGCGAGCCGTTCTCCTGTGCGTCCACGTGCAGAAGCTGGACGAACCGTTCTCGTCGAATCCGATGATTGGACGCAAGACCGTCGAAATCGAGAAGGCGGTCCAGTAGGGTGTGCTCGGCCGTAACGGTCCGGTCGAAGGTCTCGAAGATGAAGCCGGTTCGTGGGGGCGACGATGCACCCTGTCGAAGAAGGAGGCGTTGGTCTTCCTTCCAGACGTAGAGCGCGAGCGAAGCGGCGGAGGATCGGGACGGGAACAAGACGCCGGCGCCGCTGCCGGTGAGAAGATTGGAGACATCCAGCCACTGTTCCGTTCCTATCAGGATGCAGGGTTCCCATTCGGCCAGACGCGCCACGTAGCGGGGGGAAGCCTCGACCGGAATCCACAGCTCGCCGTCGTGATCGAAGGCGACGACGACCCTCTCCACGGCGCCGTCCGCCCGCAGGACCACGATTCCAACGCCGGCCGGGTTCGTGAGAGCGGGGCTGCCGTTGACGCTGATTCGCGCCCGCCCACGACCGCTCTCGACCTGCAGGGTCGCTGGCAGCAGCCTCCCGTTGTCATCGAGCACTTCGCCCGCTTCCAGGCGCAGATCGACGCCAAGCGGATCGGATTCCTCCTGGATCGCTGCACCGCTAGCGAAGCCGACGAGCGCGTAGTGATGATCGCGGCCGAGGGCGCGCTGCTGTCCGCCGCCGATGAACCGAATCGTGCGTCCGAGCAGGGGAGCTGCTCGCGCCAGTACGTCGCGGCCTGCCACTGCGGCGACAATCGTCTCCGGCGCCAACCCGTCCAGATAGGCGTCCAGACGCGTGAATATGCGGACGGGACCGGGCTCGTCGAACCGGAATCCGAGGAATTCGAGACGTGTCCGGGTCGGCTCCAGAGCGAAGGTTGGTCGGGTGACGGCAATGTTCCGGATGCGGCGAACATCCCATGGAAGGTCCACAATCTGCAGGCGACCGGACTCGGAGAGCGGCCACAATGGAGGCAGCGGCTCCCGTGCGCGCGGAAGGGCCGCGATCGCTCCGCCGTCGGGCAGGATGGCGGTCAGCGCGCGCGCGTACAGGACCCTTCGAGCGTTGTCGTCCCGTGCCTCGTCGACCGCACCGCGATGCAAGACGGCGTTGACCGTCGGAAAGGCGAGCAGAATGGCTGTGGCAGTCGCGGCGTGGGATCGATCCGTTCTACTCCGGGCGATGACGCTCATGCCGTGTCCGACTATCGGGCAGGCAAGGAGCAGAGCAGCCGGCATGTGCTGAGCGTCGGCCGAGCCGGAGGTGGACATCCAGCCGACGACGCCCGCAAAGCTCAGCGACAGGAGGAGAGTCTGAGGCGTTGGCCGCAGCCAGAGGTGGTGGATCAAACCTGCAGACAGGAACGCGAAGCCAAGCAGGCCGAATTCAGATGCGAGGAGCTCGTAGATGCGCCGGACATCGAAGACGTCCGGCCGCGCCAACAGTCCCACGCAAGCGGCGGCAAGAAAAACGCCGACCAGCAGCATCGTGCCCGTATGCGTTGACGCCAAGAGGGTCCTGCGGGATTCTTGACGTGTAGTCACGTAGACGAACCACGCCATCGCCGGTGCCGTGCACAGCAACAGTGGATGGACGGCGATGGACAGCAACCAGCATCCGAGCCCGAGCCCGAGCAGCCTTGTCTTGCGGGTCTCGCCCCAGAGCAGCAGGACCAGCACGGACAGGGCCAGCAGCGCCATGGAGCCCATTCGAGAATCGGGTACGACCGCCAGTGTCCACGTGTGTCGGTAGAACGCGAATCCCAGTGCGCTGGCAATGGCCGCGGTGTAGGTTACCTCCAGACGCCGCATGATCGCGACGAGCACAGCGACGGTAAAGGCTCCGAGAAAGGCTGCGGCGAGCTGCAGCGGATACGCTGTCGACCCGCCGGGATACGCCAGCGAGATCAGATCGCCGATGACCCGGCCAGGCTCCGCCAGAGCGTCGAGCACGTCGCGGAGCTGCAGGAGCCGCAGGCGGTCGATCAACGCCTCCTGTACGGTCGACCCGCTGCTAGTGGCCTGAACGTCCCCGGCCGAAGACGAGAGATCGGCCCAAGGTGCCGTAACCGCGAGGTGATCGTCCGATTCGGTTGGGAGATAGATCAGGAAAGCGATCGCCGCGACAAGCATGGCGGCCAGAGCGTCGGTCCGGCTCTTGCGACCGAATGCGGCGATAGTCGACGCATGAAGCACTGCGAGCAGGCGCTGGTGAGGCACGGGCAGAGTCAACATGATAGCGAGCGCACACGTCAGCGGGCAAAGGGCCCTTGGGTGCACGACAAGAAAATGAGGATTTGCCGCTACGGGTATTGAGCGCGAGCTGATCGGGGAGGGTAGACGCACAGGATTTCGAGACCCTCACGCAGGCAGTTCGCCGTCAAGCTCTCGCCACCGCGGCCCGGGTCGTGAAGGCGGCTGCAGAGCAGCGTTCGCAGCCGCGATCGAGGCCGAAGTCGAAGCGCTCATAGAACCGGGGAAGGCGGACGCGCAGGATTTCGAAGCCCTCGAACAGGCGGTCCGTCGCCAAACCCTCACCGTCGCCGCCCTGATGGTGGCGCGGCGACTCAACGCGGACCATTCCGACCATTCGGGTTCGACGATAGCGTGCGCCTGCGGACAGACGCGACACCTGCCGCAGGGGAGGATGTCCGCGCGACCGGGCCCTGGGTCTGCAAGGCACCTCGCTGTCACCCGCCACCACGCGAATGGTAACGAAGCGGCTTCGACACCGAGGCCCGCCGGGTCGTCGTGGGCGACGGTGCCCCCTGGATCTGGAACCTATCGGCCGACAGTGTCGTGCACCCATGGCCCTTCCATGACAGGCAGTGCGGCGCCGGGATGCTGGGAGCCGTCATACACTGGCGCTTTCGAAGATTGAGATCGTGCCGGCGTGGGTCGGTTGGAGTGGGGGAGAATCGATGCACACGAGTGGGGGAGAATCGATGCACACGAGCGCCGCGCGGGCAGGTGCCCGGTGGGCTGCGGTGGTCGGGGCGAGCGTGTTCATGGCCTGCGGAGTGGGGGGGCGTCCAGGCGATGGCGGCGACGCCCCATGGCGGGCCGAGTATTTCAAGAACAGAACGCTGTCCGGGTATCCGCACTTCAGAACGCATCATCGCAGCATTGACTTCAACTGGGGCAGGGGCGCTCCCCTGGAGGCCTGGGTCGAGGATCACTTCTCAATCCGCTGGGAGACCTGCCTGCGTGTCGAGAAGCTCGCGCGCATCACCTTCAGGCTTGCGTCGGATGACGGATCCCGACTCTACATCGACGACGAGAGAATTATCGACAACTGGGGGGAACACGGCTTCGACCTCGTCGCAAGCCGAACGGTCGTGCTGAATCCCGGAACGCATCGAGTGCGCGTCGACTATTTCGAAGGGACCGGTTCTGCCAGGATACGGCTTACGACCAACACGCAACTGCCGAACTCGATGGAGTGGCTTCCGCTGCCGGCGGGGACGGATGGGAAGGAGGCAGGATCGCCGGGCTGCGGAGGCAGAGAATCCTGATGTCTGCCGCCGTGCTCTGCAACGGACGGTCCGACACCGATCCGCGACACCGATCGGCGTGGTGAGGCTCGTCTCCTGCCATCTCCGGCCGGCCCGCTGGACGGAGCCCACCCCGTTTGCCGTCTGGAAGCGGTTGGTTTCCGCGACGACCGCACAGCGGGAGCCGATGCCGCGCGTGTACCCCACGTGCCGCCGTCGCTGGCATCGATCGTGCGGCGTTGCAGCCTCAGCAGAGGTCGATGCCTGCAAACGACACACTGGAGGCCAGCATGTCACGCACCACATGGAGAATGGGCACAGCCGCCGTGATCGCCGCGGCGAGCGTCCTCGGCGCCGGACCCGCGCTCGCGCAGCAGTCCGTCACGTTCTTTATTACGGAAGCGCGCCTCGTGACAGGGATGTTCATTCTTGCGCCGGCCCTTACGCCTTCTCCCCCGATATTCGCCGATCCTGACTCGGCCGCCGAGCGCGATGAAGGCTCCCGCCTCGGGCTCCGCCGGCCGACGCAGCCGAGCGGACCCCGAGGCGCACGTCAACAAGGATCTTCCTCAGCCCAGCCGTCGGTACCTCACCGTTCAGCCCGAGATTCGGAATCTCGCCAGCGTCCACACCGCCGCGACGAAATCGGTCCACGAGATCTTCTTGCCCTCTGCGAAGGTCCGACCCGTGTAGCTGATCGGCAGTTCGTGAATCCGGATCCCCTTCTTGAGGAGCTTCGCGGTGATCTCGGGCTCGATGTCGAAGCGGTTGCAGACGAGATCGATCTCCTCGAACAGGCGCCGCGCGATCAGCTTGTAGCACGTTTCCATGTCGCTGAGCGATGACCGGTACAACAGGTTCGTCAGCGCGGTCAGCAGGCGGTTCCCGACCCGCTGCCGGATGGACATCGCCGGGCGGCCGGTCAACAGGCGCGATCCGTACACGACCGGCGCGCCGTGCTCGTCGGCCAGGGCCAGCAGCCTGGGGAGATCGGCCGGGTCGTACTCGAGGTCGGCGTCCTGCACGATGAGGTAGTCGCCCGTGGCGTGGGCGATGCCGGTGCGGAGCGCGGCTCCCTTGCCGCGGTTGATCTCGTGCAGCACCACGGCTATGCCGGCGTCTTCGCGGCCGGCCCGCTCGACGAGCGCTTCTCGGGTGCCGTCCGTCGAGCCGTCGTCGACGACGATGATCTCGGCTTCGAGGTCGACCGCCAGCATTCTGTCGAGCACCGCCAGAATCGTGGCGCGCTCGTTGAAGACCGGAACGATAATGGACAGGCGCATGTTTCGTTACCGCCGCTTACGCATAACCGTTCAGCCTGAGCAGTCGGGGGTCGATCCCGAGAGCGCGCAACTCCTCGGTGCCGCCCGCCCGGTGCTCCAGAATCGCAGACCAGCGCAGCGCAACGTGACAGCCCTCCAACTGGGAACAAGCATCAGGGCGCACGACGCGATCCCGACGCGCCACCACGCGCTGGTCCAGGCGCGGACCGCGACCAGAACCATGGCCTGCGTCCCCAGGCTGATCAGGGCAAGGAGCTTGAACCACGTGTAGAGCGATGGGGCTTCCCGCAGCTCGAACAGCGTCTCGCCCCAGCTCATGGAGTATCCCGTGAGCGGAGCGGCGAAGTTCCGGGCTCCGATGACGCTGTCCGATGTGGCGTCCGCGCCCCAGAGATAGGACATCCACTCTGCCAGCGGTCCCGCGACCAGCAGCCCCCCACGCAGAGATCCCGCCAACCGTACCGGCGCAGGCCGGCCGGATCGCACAGGACCGTACTCCATAGCAGGTTGCTTTCCTTGGCGAGACCGGCGAGCCCGACGGGGCCGCGGCACGGCCGTTGCTCCCCCGTTCGATGGCGAGCACGGTCAGCCCGACCAACAGCAGGCCCGGCAAATCGGGCAACGCTCTGACGATCGAGACGACGGTCCCTTGACCGAACAGGCAGCCGACCCAGAGACAGAAGCTCCGGAAGTCCCGCGCGGGAAACCACCGCGTCAGAAGCAGCGCCAACACGATCCTCCGTCGGATCGCGATGACACCCCGCTCCCGCAACTTCGCGCGCCGAAAGGAGGGTATTGTAACAGGCTGGCAGGTAGTGCACGAGGGTGCCCTGAATAGACCATTCGAATCCGGGCACGCGCGCCATTCCGGCGAGTTGCGGCGGTCAGCGGCACCCGCTCGGGACGACCGGTTGGCCGGCCAGCGATGCTGATCGTAGAATCGTCGGCATGCAGCACGTTGCAGCACTTCGTAACGTCAGCTACGGATAGTGATGCCCCGATCGCGTCTACGTCCCCTCCTTGGCATCATTGCACTTCAGATTTCGCTGCTCTCGATCGGCATCGACCGGGACTATCGCCTGAAGCACAAGGACAACAACGCGCTGCACGCAACTCATCGCGATGGTCGAATTCACGGTGACTGCCGGTTTCACTCTCGCCCGGAGGCATCTGAAGACGGAAGGCTACGCCATCGAGACGGTCGAGATGCTTCGCCGCGACGTGCTTTGATGGCAATCGGACTGCAGTCGCCATGACCCGCATGATCCCCGCCGCGCTGCGCGCCGTGGAACGGCGCTTCCCGGGGCTGCGGCCCATCGTCCTGGCCGCCTGGGGATTCGTCTGGAGGCCGGTGTTCGGCCTGATCCTGCTGCCGTTCCGGTTTCCGCAGAGACGGGGCGCGCCCGTGGAGTCGGCCGCACTCGCCGAGCGCGCCACGGCGTACAACGAAGCCGCCGAGCGGTACTACGCCGAGTACGCGGACCCGCGATTCCTGCTCGAGAAGCCGTTCAGCGACGCGCAGCAGTTCGGCAGATATCTGGTCAACACCGGCACGCTCATCGCCGGAGCGAAGCTGCGCCCCGGAGACACGGTGGTGGAGCTGGGGGCCGGGACGTGCTGGCTCTCCCATTTTCTGAATCGCTTCGGGTGCCGCACGATTGCGCTCGACGTCTCGGGAACGGCGCTGGCCCTGGGCCGGGAGTTGTTCGAATCGGACCCGCGGACGAACTGGTCGCTCGACCCGAAGTTCCTCACGTACGACGGGCATGCGTTTCCCCTGGACGATGCGACGTGCGACCGGGTAATCGTGTACGACGCATTTCACCACGTGCCGAACCAGCGGGAGATCCTCGGCGAGATGCACCGGGTACTGACACCGGATGGGGTGGTGGCCATGTCAGAACCGGGGCGCGGTCATGCATCGAGGCCGATGAGCGTCCGCGAGAGCGCCTCCACGGACGTGCTCGAGAACGAGCTGATCGTCGAGGACCTTGCCGCGCTCGCCGAGGCGGTCGGATTCTCGGAGGTGAACGTCATCGCGGCCGGACCCACGATGCAGCACGAGCTTCCGGCGCGCGATATCGAGCGCTTCACGGGCGGCGCACGGGGCTTTCACCGCTACTGGGACCATCTGTGCAACGATATCTACTACCATCACTACGTGCTGATGTACAAGGGCGGCTCGCGGCCGACGACCGCGCGGCCCGGTCGGCTCGCGGCCCGGATCCGTGTCGTGCGGCCCGGCGGCGTGGTGTCGATGTCGCGCACGGAACGTCTCTCTGTCGACCTGCGCATCGCCAACATCGGTGATACGCGCTGGCTGCACCAGGGCTCGGGGGCATCGCGGTCGGGCTGGACACGTGTCGGCGTCCATCTGCATGAGGCGGGCGACCCTGCCGGCAAGGTCATCGACTTCGATTGGTGCCGGGCTGCTCTGGACAGGGACGTCGAGCCTGACGGACACATCGGCGTCCAGCTCGACCTGCCTGCGATCGACGCCTCTGGAGTCTACGACGCGCGATTCGATCTGGTGGTCGAGGGGTTTGCGTGGTTCGCTGAACATGGGGGGGCGAGTCCCGCCGTGCTTCGCATGACCGTCGAATAGTCCGGACCGGCGGTCGTCACCGGGATCGATGTCGTACGCTTTTGCTAGAATTCAAGGATCCTCAAGTGACGACACCATGAAGAGAGCGGAGAGACACCATCTAAAGGCGGATCCGCTGGCCGCCGGGCTGCAGCCGATGCTGGAGTCCTTGCGCAGAGGCCGGTGGGCGACCGGCGCCGCGATCGTCCTCGGCGTGCTGGTTGTCGGCGGGGCGGTATTCGGCTGGCAACAGTGGCGGACGTCGCGCGCCAGCGAGCTGCTGGCGTCGGCGATGGCCGTCGTCGAGGCGCCCGTCGTGCCGCCGGACGGCGGACAGTCGGCGATCGGGGCGCCGGCGGGTACGTACCCGTCAGAAGCTGCCAAGCTCGAAACGGCCGTGCCGCGACTGATCGAGGCAGCGGACGCGTATCCCGGCATGCCGCAGGGAATCGTCGCCCGCTACCAGGCGGCGGTCGCACTCGGCACGCTCGGCCGCACGACGGAAGCCGCCGAGCAGTACCAGCGCCTGGCCGAGGTCGCCAGCGACGGTATCTACGGGCGCATGGCCCGCCTCGGGCGCGCCGAGGCGCATCTGCAGGCCGGGGAGTACACGGACGCGATTGCCCTGCTCGAAGCGGAATCGCAACTGGCGGACGCCGAGTTCCCGATCGATGCGGTGCTGATGCGGCTCGGGGAGTCGTATCGCCTGGCCGATCAGCCGGCGGATGCGCTGCTGGCGTTCCAGCGACTCGTCGACGAGTTTCCAGCCTCCGGCTATCGCTTCGATGCCGAACGCGAACTCGACGCGCTGACCGCCGGGCAATAGGCGGTCCGACCGCAGGGACACGACATGACCAGCGGGCCGGCGCCCACGGCCGGCGAGTTCACCATCGGTCTCGTACAGATGGGGTGCTCCCCGCGGGTCGCCCGCAACCACGAAGCGGCCGAGGCGGGGATCCGCGACGCCGCCGCGCGGGGAGCGCAGATCGTCTGCCTGCAGGAGCTGTTCGCGACGCCGTACTTCTGCCAGCGCGAGGATGCCGCCTGCTTCGATCTGGCCGAGGATATTCCGGGCCCCCTCACCACGCGTTTCGCGAGGCTTGCGCGGGCGCTCGGGGTCGTGCTGATAGTGCCGCTCTTCGAGCGCCGCGCGGCCGGCCTGTACCACAACTCCGCGGTGGTGATCGACGCTTCGGGAGACCTGCTCGGCGTCTACCGCAAGGTGCACGTGCCCGACGATCCGCAGTTCCTCGAGAAGTTCTACTTCACGCCGGGCGACCTCGGCTACCCCGTGTTCGAGACCCGGCATGCGCGCATCGGCGTGCTGATCTGCTGGGATCAGTGGTATCCCGAAGCGGCCCGCCTCACCGCCCTCCGAGGCGCCGAGGCGATCTTCTATCCGACGGCAATCGGCTGGCTCGGCGCTGGCGAGCCGGACGGCGACGGGCTCGCCGAACGCGACGCCTGGATCACGGTGCAGCGGGGACACGCCATCGCGAACGGGGTCTACGTTGCGGCCGTGAACCGCGTCGGCACCGAGACCACGGAGGCGGGCGCCCTGCGATTCTGGGGTGACTCGTTCGTCTGCGATCCGGGGGGACGGGTCATCGCCCGGGCCGGCGGGGAGACCCCCGGCGTGGTTGTCGCGCGGTGCAGCCGGCGCGCGGTAGAGGAACAGCGACGCGCGTGGCCGTTCCTCCGGGACCGCCGCATCGACACCTACGCGCCGATCACCCGGCGGTACCTCGACGACCCGCCGCACGAGGTCCAGCGGGGGAGATGACGGACCGGCGGACGGCGCCGGTCCGTCGGGACGCCGCTCGGGTGCCGACGCCGCACTCCGCAGGCTTCCGGATGCCCGCGGAGTGGGAGCCGCACCACGCGACATGGCTCGTCTGGCCCCATGCCCGCGCCGACTGGGAGGTCAAGACCGCGGCGGTCGAGTGGTGCTACGCAGACATGGCGCGTCACCTCGTCCGCGGAGAGCGCGTGGCGATCGTCTACCGGGACGAGGCCGTGCGGCGGCGGGCGGAGCGCCGTCTGCACCAGACCGGCGTAGACCTGAACCGGATCGACGCCCACGTCATCCCGACGGATCGCTCATGGGTCCGGGACTGCGGACCGATCTTCGTCGCGAGCGGGACGGCTGCCCGGCGCGAGGTGGCGGCGACTGACTGGCGATTCAATGGCTGGGCGCGCTATCGCGCCTGGAGGCGCGACGATGCACTGCCGCGGGCATTGGCCGAGCGCCTGGGCATGCGCCGATTCGAGATTGTCGCAGCGACGAACCACGGGCCGCGGCCCGTGGTTCTCGAAGGCGGCAGCATCGACGCGAACGGGCAGGGTCTGCTGCTGACGACCGAGCAGTGCCTGCTGGGTCGCGATCAGGCGCGCAACCCGGACCTGCCGCGAACGACGCTGGAGCGCGTACTGCAGCAGGCGCTGGGGGGCGAGCGGGTCCTGTGGCTGGCCGGCGGCATCGCAGGCGACGATACGCACGGCCACGTCGACGACGTGGCCCGTTTCGTACGGCCCGACACCGTCGTGGCTGCCGTCGAGCGCGATACGGGCGACCCCAACCACGCGCCGCTCACCGAGAATCTGGCGCGCTTGCGGGCAATGCGCGACATGCGTGGGCGTCCGTTGCACGTGGAGACGGTCCCCATGCCGCGGCCGTTGTACTTCGACCGCGAGCGTCTGCCCGCGAGCTACCTGAACTTCTACATCGGCAACGACGTGGTGCTCGTGCCGACCTTCAACGACCCGGCCGATCGGGACGCCCTGGGGATCCTGGCCGATCTGTTTCCGGCCCGCGAGGTGGTGGGCATCCACGCCGGCGATCTCATCCTCGGCCTCGGGGCCGTGCACTGTGTCACGCAGCAGCAGCCGCGCGGGCGTCATGCGCCCCCGACCGGGGACGGCACGTCTCTGCGGTAACCCGTACGGATGGCTATTCCGACCGATCGCCGAGCCCGTCGAAACGATCGACCGGAACCGGCGCCCCGTCGATGACGAGCGCCCGGTCACCGAGCGCGAACTCCACAGGACGGCGGGCGGCAAGCAGCTCGCGCCCCGACGCCGCCAGGGCGCTGGTCAACAGCGGAAAGGCCAGCGTCGCGTCGGCGTGCACGGTGACCTGATCGGCGTCCACGGCCAGCTTGCCCCAGCTCTGCGCCTCGTCGAGGGTCGACCCTGACGCACCGCCGAAGTGCGGGGCGTCGGTGATGATCTGCAGCGCGTAGCGGTGTCCGCCGGCTCCGGTCCGACAGAAGTCGGCCTGCACGCTCGCCTGGTTGATGAAGTTCTTGGGGGTTCCGCCACCGAGAACGATCGATGCCGTCCGCGGGCGCCGGATCACCAGGTTGGTCGATTCGATGACGTCGCCGATCACGTCGATGCGCCCATGCTCCGGACTGGCGTGCCGGGCCTGGGCGAGTCCCATGCCGATCGAAGAGTCCGCGATCGCGGGACAGAACAGGGGGACCGCCGCGCGGTAGGCAGCCGTGAGGATGCCGTCGCCGCCCGTCTCGCTCCAGAGGCGCCGCCCGAGCTGGTGCAGGTACTCGCGCGTGGTGTAAGGCCGCGCCTCGAGGTCGCGGGTGAAGCCTGCGATCCAGTTGTCGTTGTCGACGAACTCGTCCTCGTCCACGTAGGTGTCGTACACGCGGTCGATGCGGGCCGCCTGGAGCGCACGGTCGTCCGCCCGGTGCGAGCCGACGAAGTGTCTCCGGCCGCGGGTCTCGTGCAGGTCGTGGTACAGGTTGGCGCCGGTGGACACGACGCAGTCGACGGCGCGTTCGTGGATGAGCCGGGCAATGGCGAGCCGCAGCCCGCCGGCGGTCAACGCGCCGGCCACGCCGAGAAAGATCAGCACGTGGTCGTCGGCCAGCATGCGCTGCCAGATCCGGTGGGCGATGGCGAGGTTGCGCCCCTGGAACGAGATCCGCTCCATCCGGCGGAGCAACTCGTCGGCCGGGGCGTCCGGTGCGATCTCGAACGGCTCGGTCGGCACGTCGAGAAAGCGCGACTTGTCGGGCGAAGGGGATGACTTGGCCATGGTCTGCTGCGAACGTCCGCGCCGGCTCAGTCGGCCAACGCCGCCTTCAACTCACCGAGGATCACGAGCGCCTCGAGAGGGGTGAGACGATCCAGGTCCAGCGCCGCGATGCGTTCCGCGACGTCGCGGTGAACCGGCGACGGAAGTCCCGCCTGAAAGAGCCCGAGCTGACCCGCCGTTTCGCCCGGCGCACCGCTGAAGGAGGGACGCCCGCCGCGCGACAGCTCATCCTTCTCCAGCCCGGCCAGGATGGTGCGGGCCCGCGCGACGGTCGCCGGCGGCAGCCCGGCCAGTCTCGCCACCTGAATGCCGTAGCTGCGGTCCGACCGCCCCGGCTCGACCTTGCGCAGAAAGACGATGTCGTCCTGCCACTCGCGCGCGGCGACGTGATAGTTGACGACGCTGTCGTGGAGATCGGCCAGATCGGTGAGCTCGTGATAGTGGGTCGCGAAGAGCGTTCTGGGGCGCGCCTTCGGATTCGTGGCCAGGTGTTCCGCCACCGCCCAGGCGATGCTGAGCCCGTCGAAGGTGGCAGTGCCCCGACCGATCTCGTCGAGGAGCACCAAGCTCCGCGACGTGGCCTGGTGCATGATCTTTGCCGTCTCCTGCATCTCGACCATGAACGTCGACTGTCCGCGGGCGAGGTTGTCGGCGGCGCCGATGCGGGCGAAGATCCGGTCGATGATCGGGAGGGTGGCTTCGCGCGCGGGCACGAACGACCCGGCCTGCGCCATCAGGACGATGAGGGCGGTCTGCCGCAGGTACGTCGACTTGCCCCCCATGTTGGGGCCGGTCAGCACGACGACCTGTTGATCGGTTTCGGTGAGTCGGATGTCGTTCGGCACGAACGATTCGGTCCGCAACTCGACCACCGGATGCCGCGCGTCGGCGATGGCGAGCTCTCCGTCGTTCCGTACCCGCGGCTTGACGTAGTTGCGCAGCGCGGCGACCTCGGCCAGCGCGGCCAGGACATCGAGGGTGGCGAGCGCCCGCGCCGAGCTCTGGATCCGGTTGGCCTCCGCGAGAACCGCGCGCCGCAACGCGTCGAAGATCTCCTGTTCCCGGTCGAGTATGCGGTCGTCCGCCCCGAGCGCCTTCTCCTCGTAGTCCTTCAGCGCGGGTGTGATGTAGCGCTCGCCGTTCGCGATGGTCTGCTTGCGGTGGTAGTCGTCCGGGACCGCATGGAGATTCGCCGCCGACACTTCGATGTAGTAGCCGAAGACCCGGTTGAACCGGATCTTCAGGGAGGCGATGCCGGTTCGCTCCCGCTCGGCGGTCTCCATCGCGGAGATCCCGCGGCGGGCGTCGCGGCTGATGGCGCGCAGATCGTCGAGATCGCCGTCGACGCCGTCTCGAACCGACCCCCCGTCGCGCGCAAGCGCCGGCGGATCGTCGACCAGCGTCGTCGTGATGCGGTCGTGGACGTCGCGCAGATCGTCGAGCCCGTCCAGCAACACGCCGATGAGCGGCGCCTGAAGCTCGGCCGCGTGGGCGCGGGCCGCCGGGACGACGCCGACGGATCGGCCGAGCGCCCCCAGATCGCGCGGTCCCGCCGTACCGAGCGCCACGCGTGCGACGAGACGCTCCAGGTCCTGGACGCGGGCCAGATCCGCCCGCAGACGCCCCCGAGCAGCGACCTGCCGCAACAGTTCGTCGACCGCGTCGAGCCGGTCCAGGATCGGATCCCGCGACGCAAGGGGCCGCTGGAGCCACGCACGCAGCAAACGGCCTCCCATCGGGGTGCTCGTGAGATCGACCTCCCCGAGAAGCGAGCCGGTCCGGCGTCCCTCGGTGCCTGCGAGGACCTCGAGGTGGTCGAAAGTCGCGGCGTCGATGACGAGGTGATCGGCCCGCGTCCGGAACTCCAGCGTCCTGAGGTGCTCGAGCTCGACCTTCTGCGTATCGCGCAGGTGCCGCACGAGACCGCCCGCCGCCCGTATTGCGGCGGGGTGCTGGTCCGGAGTCAGGCCGAAGCCGTCCAGTGACGCCGTGCCGAGCTGCCCGAGCAGCGTTTGCCGGGCCGGTTCGAGATCGAAGAGCGCGGGCTCGGCGGCGGTCATCGGAACCGCGACGTGCTCGATGCCGGGAAGAAGGGTAAGGTCGAGATCGCCGGGCAGCAGGATCTCCCGCGGCCGGACGGCGATCAGTTCGTCCATGGTGGCGTCGGCCGCGGACTCCCCGCGGTGTTCCGTGACCCGGAGCTCGCCCGTGGACAGATCGGCGGTCGCCAGACCGAGCACGGTGGCGACACCCTCGTCGGCTCGTGCGATCGCCACCAGGAACGCCGGCTCGCTCGCCTCCAGAGCGCCGGCATCGGTGTACGTGCCGGGGGAGATCACCCGTACGACTTCGCGACGGACGATGCCGCGGGCCTTGCGCGGGTCCTCGACCTGCTCGCACACGGCGACCCGGAACCCGTGCCTGACCAGACGTGCAAGGTACGTGTCGGCCGCATGCCAGGGCACGCCGCACATGGGAATCTCGCGGCCGCCTCGATCCCTTGAACGCGAGGTGAGGGTCAGCTCCAGCACCCCGGCCGCGGTTACCGCGTCCTCGTAGAACATCTCGTAGAAGTCGCCCATCCGGAAGAAGATCAGGGCATCGGGGTACTGGCGCTTGGCCTCCAGGTACTGGCGCATGGCCGGCGTCGTCCCCTTGCCGGCGGCGACCGGCGCCTTGACGGTGGGCGTCATCGTGCCCGATGGTAGCATCGCGTGAGGGGGTGTCCTCCGCGGCGGGAGATGTGGATACTGGCGCTCGATACGAGCACGCGTGGAGGGAGCGTTGCGCTGGCGCGCGATGGCGACGTCGTTGCGGCGGCTGTGGGAGATCCCTCCAGGACGCACGGCGAGCGGCTGCCGGGCGACGTGCTGGCACTCGCCGATGAGGCGGACGTAGCCCTGTCCGGCATCGACCGGTTCGCGGTCTCGTCCGGTCCCGGGTCGTTCACCAGCCTGCGCGTGGGACTCGCTACCATTCAGGCGCTCGCTCTCGTCCACTCCCGGACCGTGATCCAGGTCTCGGCACTCGAGGCGCTGTCGCGCACCCCGGAAACGGGCGATCTCGTGCTGGCGTGGATGGACGGACACCGGCGCGACGTGTTTGCCGCGTTGTACGACCGCGCCACCCGGGAGCGCATCGCCGGCCCGCGAGTCGGCTCACCCACCGAGATACTCGAGGATTGGAAGCCGCAACTGGCGAAACGGCGGTTGGCCGTTGTCGGCGACGCGGTGACCGCGACGCGGGCGCTGCTCCTGGACAGGATCGGACCGGCGATTGCCCTGGTCGACGCCCCGTCGCCGCTCGCACCGGTGATCGCGCGCATCGCGTTCGAACGCCGCGACCGGGCGATTGCGCCGCATGCCGTCCAGCCGCTGTACGTGCGGCGTCCCGACGCGGTGATCGCCCGTGAGCGGAGATCCTGAAACAGTCTTGAAACATTCCGGGGGCGTGTGGTACTTTGCGGCAGCCATGCCGGCCTGCCATGCCCCGAGCAGGGGAGTCCCAATCAGGAGGGAACATGACCCAGGAGCAACACGCGCGCGAGGTGTTGCTGGAGGAAGACGACGAGTACCGTGATCTGGCCGCGCAGCATCGGGCGCTGGAGAGCCGCCTCGCCGAGCTGCTCGGTCACGCATACCCGTCCGACGCCGACCAGATCGAAGAAGCGACGCTGAAGAAGAGGAAGCTCCACATCAAGGACCGCATGGAGCACATACTGCGGCGCCACCTGACGCCGCGGGTCGAAGACGGCGAGCCCCTCCTGAATCACTAGCCGATCGCGGGCCGCGGCGCCGGCCCGCTCATGAAACATGAAGATCGATCGGGCCGGGGTTCCGTTCGTCCTCGGGGCCGCCGCGGCGGGCGCGTTGCTTTCGTGGCTCGATATCGCCTGGATGCCCGGGGCGGCCCTCTGGTTGCTGGCCGCGGTACTCGCGTTCTTCTTTCGCGATCCCGATCGGCGGGAGCCGGCCGACGTCGCGCTCGATGCCGTGCTGGCGCCGGCCGACGGCCGGATCCTGCACGCCGGGGCCGCCGACGCGAGCACGGCGCCGGAAGGGAGCTGGCAGCAGGTCAGCATCTTCCTGTCGCCGCTCGACGTGCACGTCAACCGTGCGCCGGTCGGTGGTCGGGTGGTCGATGTGACGCACCGTCCCGGGCGGTTCCTGCCCGCCTACGACCGCCGCTCGGGCGTAGAGAACGAGCGAAGCGAAGTCCGTGTCGAGCACGCGGGGCAGACGATTGTTTTCAGGCAGGTCGTCGGCGTGCTCGCGCGCCGGGTGGTCTGCCGCCTCGCGCCGGGCATGACCGTGGCCCGTGGACAGCGGTTCGGTATCATGAAGTT
The DNA here is from genome assembly GCA_965222905.1 of Vicinamibacterales bacterium. Taxonomy (GTDB): domain Bacteria; phylum Acidobacteriota; class Vicinamibacteria; order Vicinamibacterales; family UBA8438; genus WTFV01. The sequence continues at coordinate 5,479,058 of OZ244976.1, forward strand.
CGGATCGCGCATGGACGTCTTCCTGCCGGAATCGGCGGACGTCGCCGTGACCGTCGGACAGACGGTCCGCGGAGGGGAGACCGTGGTTGCGCGCCTTGCAGGGAACGGAGACTGAAGGTCATGAGCAGAGTGCTGTCGATGTTTCGCGGCGAGAAGCCGCCGCGGCGGCGGTTTCGCCGGGGCACGTATCTGCTCCCGAGCCTGTTCACGGTGGCGAACATGTTCTGCGGCTGGGCCTGCATCGTCTTCGCCATGCGGGGCGACTACGTGACCGCCGCGCCGTTCATCGGGTTCGCGATCGTTCTCGATGGACTGGACGGCCGCGTCGCGCGGGCGACCGGCGCGACGAGCGATTTCGGCGTCGAGTTCGACTCGCTGGCCGACGTCATCTCGTTCGGCGTGGCGCCGGCAACGCTCGTCTTCGCCTGGGGTCTCGAACCGCTCGGCCGCCTGGGCTGGGCCGTTGCCTTCCTCTGGCTGGCGGCGACGGCCGTGCGGCTGGCGCGCTTCAACATTCAGGGCAAGGAGGGTGACAAGCGCTACTTCATAGGTCTGCCGAGTCCTGCCGCCGCCGGCGTGCCAGCCTCCACGGTGTTCGCCTACCCGCTGGGGTTCGTCGATCCCGGCACGGCGCTCGTTGCGTTGCCGATCGTGTTGCTTCCCGCGGCACTGATGGTGAGTCGCCTCCGATTCCGGAGCTTCGGCGCGCTGATTCCGGGCCGGCGCCGGTCCTATCTCACGCCGCTTGCGATCGCCGCCGTCATCGCTGCGATCGCGGCGCAGCCCGAGGCCGTACTCGTTCTGATGGCGTACGCGTACCTGGCCTCCGGACTGATTGGCGCCGCAATGAGCCGTGGCCAGCGGGCGCCGACCCGCCTGCCGGCGCCGGCCGAACCGGACGAGCCCGCGGCGGAGCGGTCCGCTTCCTAGGAGTCTGCGCCGTAGAACTGTGCAGACTCCTAGAGAGGCCTGGTTGGGCGGAAATCGGAGCCGTAAGGCGACGGTTTCCGGGCTAGCCCTGCCCGTGGCCCATAATTTTTTGCTGGACTTCCTGCCGCCACTTCGCTACGGTGGCCGGCATGGAGATTCAGAATCAGGTCTCACGTATTCTACGGGACAACCTCGCCCGCCTGCGCGACGTGCTGGACGGGGCGGTTTCGCAGGGTGTCGGCAGCCTCGGCCAAGTCGCTGATCGCGTCTGTGAAGCGTTCGATTTCCGCGACGGACGGGGCCGGTGGCAACGCGCGAGCTGCTGCCGGGCGTTGTCCGACCTGCAGGCGGCCGGCCACGTCTCGCTGCCTGCGGGTCGAGGTGCCCGCGGTGGTGGGGGCCGGGCGCGGGTGCTCCCGCACCCGCTGGCGCCGGCGGTGGACGTGCCGGACACGGTCGGCAAGGTTGTGGGTCTGACCCTGGAGCTGGTGGAAACCGACGAGCAGCGGCAGGTCTGGAACACGCTGATGGCGTACGAGCACCCGCGCGGGGCTGGTCCGTTCGTCGGCCCGCAACTGCGGTATCTGGTGGGTTCGGCGCATGGCTGGCTGGGCGGGGTCGGGTTTGCGGCGAGTGCGCGGCGGCTGCGGTCCCGCGACGCCTGGGTCGGGTGGGACGATGCGGGCCGGCGCGCGCACCTGCACCGGGTGTTGGGACTGTGCCGGCTGCTGGTGCGCCCCGGCATTATGTGTCGCAACCTGGCCTCGCACGTGCTGGGCCGGGTCGTCCGGACGGTCGGCGACGACTGCGAGGGTCTGTATGGCTATCGCCCCTGGCTGCTGGAGACGTTCGTCGACGAGACCGAACAGACGGGGGCGAGCGTGCGCGCGGCGAACTGGGTTCGGGTGGGTGAGACCTGCGGTCGCGGTCGCCAGGATCGCACGCACGCGGCGCCGGAAACGCGCAAGGCGGTGTATATGTATGCGTTGGAGCCGGCGTGGCACACCCGCCTCGCAGTGCCTGCACCGGTCTTGGCGCCGCTGGCGGTTGGCGACGGTCTCGACGCCGCGGTCTGGGCGGAGCACGAGTTCGGCGGGGCGCGTTTGGGCGACGCGCGTCTGAGCGCGCGGCTGGTGCAGAGCGCGCAGCAAATGGCAGAGTCTCCGATGCGCGCCATCACCGGCGCCGCCCACGGCGCCCGCGCGATGGTCAAGGGCCATTACCGGCTGATCGACCAGCCCGCCGACAGTGCGGTGACGGTCGACAACATCCTCGCGCCGCATCGCGAGCAGACGCTGCGCCGGATGCAGGCGCACGACACGGTGCTGTGCATCCAGGACGGCACCCGGTTGAACTTCACCCGGCGCGGGCAGACGCAGGGGCTGGGGGCCATCGGCTCGAACCAGACCGGGGCGGTGGCGCGCGGCCTGGAGTTGCACACGACCTTGGCCGTCAATCCCGACGGGCTGGCGTTGGGCGTGCTGCGGGCCGCCTTCGACGCGCCTGCGCCCCCGAATCCCGAGGCGGAAGGCGAGCCGCCCCCGAAGCCGCGCGAGGAGCGCAAGTCGTTCCGTTGGATCGAGGGGCTGCGCGACTGCGCGCAGGCAGCCGAACAATTGTCCGAGACCCGCGTGGTGTGCGTGATGGACCGCGAGGCCGATTTCCTCGACCTGTTCGTCGAGCACCGCGCGGCTGCCCAGCAGGTCGACCTGCTGGTCCGCGCCAAGGCCGACCGCGTCCTCGGCAGGGAAAAGACGCCCGACGGGCAGACGGTCTCACGCCGTCTGTTCGATACGGTGCGCAACGCGCCGGCCCGAGGCGCCGCCAAGGTCGAGGTGCAGCGGCTGAGCGCGCGCGTGAAGGCCAGCAAACAGGCCCGCAAGGACCGCCGGGCGGAGCGGGTCGCCGACGTGACGCTGCGCTACCAGCAGGTGCCGCTGCCCTGCCCCGGCGACGAGCCGGTCGCACTGTGGGTCGTCCACGTGCGCGAGGAACAACCACCGCCCGCGGTCGAGCCGCTGGAGTGGTTCCTGCTGACCACGTTGCCCGTGAGCAGCGCCGACGACGCCATGCGCATCCTGCAATGGTACGTCCGGCGCTGGCGCATCGAAGAATACTTCCGGGTGCTCAAGTCCGGCTGCAAGGTCGAGGAGTTGCAGCACCACACGGCCGAGCGGCTCGAACGCGCCATGGCCATCAAGATGGTCATCGCGTGGCGCATCCAGTTGATGGTCCAACTCGGGCGCGAAGTGCCCGACCTGCCGGGCGACCTGCTGTTCTCCGATGGCGAGTTGCGCGTGCTCGCCACCTTCGCCCGCTCACGCAAGCTGCCGCCGCCGACGCGCCTCGGCGACGCTGTCGGCCTGGTCGGGCGCCTCGGCGGGTGGCTCGGACGCCAACGCGACCCGCCCGGCGCACAGTTGATGTGGCACGGCTACACTCAACTGGTTGCCATGACCTTTGGCTTCGAACTGCGGGACGAGTTCGGATGACCTCCTGCTCACTACAGTCCAGCCCCGGACATCCGGGGCACGGGCAGGGCTAGCCCTGGCAGGTGCGGCGTTCGGGGCCGAGACCGCCGGCGGCTACGCGTCGGGCAGCAGCGCGCCGGTGCCGCTCTCGGGCTCCTTCTCCACCGGAAAACGCATCGTGACCGTAGCGCCTTCTCCTTTGCGGCTGGCGATCACGATGGAACCGCCGTTCAGCTCGACGTTGCGTTTGGCGATCGCCATGCCCAGGCCGGTGCCGGAGACCTTCGTCGAGAAGTACGGCTCGAACACGTGGGAGAGCGAAGCATCGTCGAGCCCGACCCCCGTATCCCGCACGACGAGGAACACCTGGTGTGCGTTGGCGGTTGCCGACACGGCCAGTCGGCCCTCGCCCGGCATCGCGTACAGGGCGTTCTCGATGACGTTCGTGAACGCCCGCGCCACGAGCGTCCTGTCGATCACCAGCCGCGGCAGCGTCGCCGGCACGTCGACCATCAACCGAATCCGACCGGCGAGACCGGTGCGGTAGGGATCGAGAACCTCGTGCACGACGTCGGCGAGGGCCGCGGACTCCCGGTTCACGGGCGGCGAAGAAGCGTAGCTGGAGAACTCCGATGCAATCCGGCGGAGCAGCCCGACCTGCGTGAGTATCGAATCGACGCAGTCCCGGAGCACCGCGCCGAGCGGTTCGCCGCGATCGCGGTGGACGCGCAGCAGGTGCTCGGCGGAGAGCTGGACCGGGGTGAGCGGGTTCTTGATCTCGTGGGCGACCTGTCTCGCCATCTCCGCCCACGCTTCGAGACGGTGGGTCTGCTCCAGCTTCCGGCGCTGGACGAGAAGATCCCCGGCCATGCGATTGAATGCCTCCACCAGCCGCTCCAGCTCGTCGGCCGAGCGGATCGCGACCCGTGCGTCGAAGTCGCCGCGGGCGATGCGGCGCGTCGCGCGGGTCAGCCGCTGGACCGGATCGGCGATGCGCTCGGCGATGTAGAAGCCGCTGGCGGCGCCGAGAAGGACGAGTAGCGTCACGCCGAGCAGGATCCCGCGATCGAGATCGCGGATCTGCCGCTCGATGTCCCGCTGCCGCGAGGCCAGCGGCACGGTCAGGATGGCGTCCGCTCCGACCGACCGGATGGGCGCCGCCGCAACCAGGTATTCCTGCGACCCGAACGCATCCTCCGTCACGAACGTGGGCGCCTGGGCCAGCGCGATCGCGTTGTATACGCCGGCCGGGGTGCGGGTCGGGAGCAGGCCGGAAGCGAAGAGGTCGCGCTCGCTGGTGGCGATGAGCCGCGGGCCCTGGAAGATGTTGACGTCCTGCTCGATGATCTGGCTGACGAAGACCAGGAGATCGTCCGTCACGACGGACGCCGCGGGATCCGCCGCCTGCTGCAGCTCCGCGATCACCCGCTGTGCGACGACGGCCGTCTGCGCCGCCCCGGCCTCCACGTCGTCACGGAGCTGCCCGGTGGAGTAGTTTCGAATCAGAACGGCGAGGACCAGCACGGGAACCGTCGCCACCGCTACGAAAGCCAGGAAGAGCCGGCGATAGAAGCTGACGCGAAGCTCACGGACCAGTTCCCGCCCGAGGTTGTACCGCTCCGCGGTGAACGGTCCCACCAGCACGAGGACCAGTACCCACAAGCCGAACGCAGCACCGGCCAGGGCAACGATCTCGGCCAGCCGGACCAGGTGGTCGAACAGCGTGAGCACGGGATAGCCGAGCGCGTAGATGCCGGCCCGGTTGTTGGAGATGTAGACGTCCGATGTACGCCCGCCGGACCGCAGCGTCGTCCAGAAAGGCTCGCGTGACGCGTAGATACGCTCGAAGAGATCATCGTCTATCGTCCACGAGGCGGACCCGTACGTGAAGAGTGGGCCGAGTCCCCATCCGTAGATCGCCAGGTCCACACCGGCATCCACCGGACCTGCGTCGGCCGGACGCGGCGCCGCGCGGAGCACGTCGTGATAGGGGTTCTGCGAGGGGATGAAGGGCAGTGCCCGGTAGTCCAGGGGCACGTGGACGACGACGGCGCCGGCGACGGCGTCGGCGGCCGGCATGTCCCCGGGCCACGGCAGGCAGACACCGCGTTCCGCGTGTAGCACGCGGCGCTCCTGCGCCCCGAAGGGGAATACCTCGCCGTAGACGTCCCAGTCGCAGCTCGTCCCGAGGAAGGAGGGCACGGCCGGGGCGTCGGGAAAGTTCAGGGCGAAACGGCTCACGATGGACCGGTCCGGGCCGTACAGCTCGATGGCCGACGTCAGGCGCAGTCGGGCCAGGTCGGTCCGCCGCCAGACCGAGAACGCCGCGTCGGGGGTCGGGACCCCGTCCGCCGGCCTGAAGATGTCGGACGCCAACGGTGAGCGTGCGAGTAGCGCATCCACTTCCCGTTGCGCCTGCGAGAGGCTGGCCAGAAGCGCAGCCGGATGACTCGCGGTGGCCGGGGCGATCTCTTCCTCGATGAACCGCTGCTTGGCAGCCAGCCCCTGGTGCACGATCGACGGATACGAGAGTACGGCGGGCACGATGAGCAAACCGAAGCTGGCCGCCAGCCTTGCGGACTCCGACGCATGGCGAGACCAGGGACGGACGCGGGGCGCTCCCAGCGCCATGGTGACGACGCCGGCGAGCAGGGTGACGTACGGCCAGGTCGGCACCGCGGGAACCAGCGCCAGCAGCAGCCCCGGCGCCATTGCGCCGCCGAGCGACCGGAGGCGGGTCCCATGCAGGCGGCGGCTCCAGCGCGCCTCGACGATCAGGAGGATGGAAACCCCCAACCATATGGTTGCCGTGGCCGCCAGCAGCAACCCCAGCAGCAGACCGATCCGCGACGAATCCAGCGGGTTGCGTGACCATTGCAGCAGGTCGGCAAGCGAACCGCCGACCGTATCGGCGAGCAGAATCTCATACGCACCCAGCAGCAGGGCGACCGCCACGCCGGCAGCGGCGTGCGCACGGACCACGCCGTTGCGGTCCGCCTGCCAGCGCTCACGGCGCCACGCCGCGCGGGCCGCGCCGGCAATGCGCACCGCCATGGTCGCGACGGCGGTGAGCACCAGCCCGAGCAGCAGCAGGTCGGCCGGGGAACGGAGCAGGCTCGGGAAGAGGACCGAGGCGTAGACGGCAGCGGAGAACATCGCCGGCCGGACCGCTTCCGGCGTGGCGGCGATCCAGAGCAGGAAGGCGGCGGCGAGCAGCGCGCCCGCGGCCGGGGCGCCGCGCCGCAGGATCGCTTCGGCGTCCGGTCCGTGCGGGGCTCGGACGAGTTCGGGAACCGCGGCCAGCCCCAGCAGCAGGGCAGCGAGAACCAGACCCAGGTCCCGCACCGATCTGCGCCACGCCGAACGGGCCTGGTCCAGATCCTCGTCCGCCACGGAGGCGTCGAGCAGCGGCTCGCCGTTCGGACCCGTCAGGGTGAAACGGCGCCGTCCGGGCTCGACCTCCGAGGCAGTCGACGCGGCACGCAGGTCGAGCGGCGCCACCGGTGACGCCAGCGGCGACGGGCCGCCCTCGGCCGCCAACCCGGCGCCGGCAGACAGCAGGCGTTCGGTCGACACCGAGCCGATCCTTCCGCGCCGGAAGGATCGGCTGCCGGCCGCGACAATCGGCTCCACGTAGACGAGACGCAGACCGAGCGGACCGGAAGCGACGAGGAACGCCGATTCGGACAGAATCTGGTTGCGGGACAACTCCGACGGACGTCCCGTCCAGGCACGGGGCATCGCCGTCGCATCGTAGACGGTCACCGCGAGATCGTCCGACCCCGCGGGAACCGCATCGCGAGTCAGCTCGAACAGCTCGACCAGCGCGGAGCGATCGCCCGACAGTCCGCCCGCTACGCCGGGACTGTTCGCCACCGAAACGGCAGTCCGCTGGAGCGTCCGCGCCAGCTCCTCGAAACGCTGGCGCACCCGCTGCTCGACGCGCTCGAAGCTGGCGTCGCGGGATGACCCCAGCCTCAGCGGTTCGAGCAGTGCGCCGGCGCCGGCCACCAGGGCGGCCGTGACGCCGGCGGCGAGCGCGACTCCGGGCCACGATGTGGGGCGCATCGGACTAGCGGGTCGGGGCCGGGAAGGGAGATGTACCCTGCACCGGAAGCGAGTCGTCGATCCCGGACGCGGGGAGGCTCACGGGAGACGGCGCCAGCGCGGCCGGCCTGGCTGCCGGGAACCAGTCCACGAGGTCGGCCAGCCCGACCAGCGGCGGGCGAGGCAGCAGCGGCTCGAAGGGCAGGCTGAAGTCCAGTTGCGCCGGCCCGGCGGCGGCGGCCAGCCCGACCACTTCGCCCGTTCCGGTGACGAGAACCAGATGGGGAGTCGGTGGATGTGCGTCCGGGATGACGTGCGGTATCGTGGCGAGCTCGCTCGAGGCCAGGTACCCTCCCCGGGGCAGTCCGGTCTCGGCATCGAACAGATCTACGCGCGGAGAAACCCCCGCCACCACTATCACCGTATCGACCCGGAGCGGGCCATCCGTGGGTCGTCCGGCCAGGAGACGGCGCCAGCGGCGCGCGCCGCTCCGTCGATCGAGCGCCCGCAGCACATTGTCCCGGGCATTGAAGTAGACATGCTCCAGGTCGGCGATCGGGGTCCCGACGATGTCGCCTCCGGTTCGCCAGTACCAGTCGACGGCGCCGTCCGCGAGCCTCAGGCGATAGAGAAGATTGTCGGTCGATCCGACGAACAGGGCATCCAGCGGCAGGATGCCCTGCGGCCGGCCGGGCAGGGCACGCTCCCAGATCAGGGCTCCGTTGCCGAGCGCCAGCACGACGATGCGTCCGTCGGCGAGCGGCACGAACAGGCGTCCGCCACCGATGGCGGGCCGCACGGTCGGCGTGCTGCCCAGGGCGCGGCGCCACAGCTCCCTGCCGTCGAAGCCACGCAGGGCGACGATCTCGCCGGCCGTCGTGGCCGCTACCAGCCAACCGGTGTTCCAGAGCGGGGGTGCGGCGATTTCGGAGCCGAGATCGGTGCTCCAGAGCGTGACCCCGTCGGAAGCCCGCCAGCCGATGAGCCGGCTCCCGTCGGCTCCGACGACCAGGCCGTCGCCTGCCACCGGCGGATGATCGAGCCCTTGTTCGATGGTCCAGGTCACCGCGCCGGTCAGCAGCTCGACCGCTACGACGGTGTCGTTCCGCAGCGCGATGTAGACACCGGTGGAATCGTACGCCGGGCCATGGCGCGGGCCGCTGTCGAGAACCGCCGTCCACGCGTGATCGACAGGCAGCAGGAAGGAGGGCTCGAAACGCGTCGGCTGGGCCGTGGCGCTGGGCGCGGGGGTGACCGCCAGCAGCATCGCGACGAGTGCCGCCGACGATGTGGTGCGTCGGACGCTCACAACGCTATAATAGCGGCAGCCGGGGCTCCCGCCGGGCTCTCGCGCGAACGGGTGCGTTCCCCCACCACTGGCTCTGACATCGTGTGCTCGTGACCCATCAGACCATTCTGGTTCTCGATTTCGGTTCCCAGTACACGCAGCTCATCGCCCGCCGCCTTCGCGAGTTGTCCGTCTATTCGGAGATCGTGCCGTTCACGACCGCCGCGGATGCGATCCGGCGCCGGGCCGCGGCCGGCGTAATCCTGTCGGGCGGACCGTCGAGTCTGTCCGATCCCGGCGCGCCGCGCTGCGATCCGGCAATCTTCTCGTGCGGTGTGCCGGTGCTCGGCATCTGCTACGGCATGCAGGCGATGACCGCCGCCCTCGGTGGTGACGTCGGCCATGCGCCGGACCGCGAGTATGGACACGCCGCGGTGGCAGTACGCGAGCAGGGCGGCCTGTTCGACGGCGTGCCGCGCGAGATACGGGTATGGGCCAGTCACGGCGACGTCGTGAACGCCGCTCCACCCGGGTTCTCCGTGGCGGCCACCAGCCCGAACGCGCCGGTTGCCGGAATGACGCACGCCGCGCGCCGCCTCTACGCCCTGCTGTTCCACCCGGAGGTCGCGCATACCGAGCATGGCGCGCGTATCCTCGCGAACTTCGCTACCGGGATCTGCGGCTGCAACGGCGACTGGACGATGGCTTCGTTCGTCGACGAGTCGATCGCGCGCATCCGCGAGCAGGTCGGCTCCGCCGGCCGGGTGGTGTGCGGGTTGAGCGGCGGCGTCGACTCGACTGTGGCGGCGCTGCTCGTCCACCGCGCCATCGGCGATCGCCTGACGTGCATCTTCGTCGACAACGGCCTGCTGCGGCTGGACGAGGCCTCGCAGGTGGAGGCGCGCTTCTCGAGCCGCATGAACCTGCCCCTGATCTGCGAGGACGCGTCCGAACGGTTCGTCGGCGCGCTCGCCGGCGTCACCGATCCCGAACGCAAGCGCAAGATCATCGGCGCGACGTTCATCGACGTCTTCGAGTCGGTCGCCGCCCGGCTGGGCAACTTCGACTTTCTCGCACAGGGGACGCTGTATCCCGACGTCATCGAGAGTGTGTCGGTCGTCGGCCCGTCGGCCGCCATCAAGAGTCATCACAACGTCGGCGGCCTGCCGGAGCGCCTCCGGTTCTCGCTGGTCGAGCCGTTGCGGGAGCTGTTCAAGGACGAGGTCCGACAGCTTGGCCGGGAACTCGGCCTCGACGACGAGTTCGTGTGGCGCCAGCCGTTCCCGGGCCCCGGGCTCGCCGTGCGCATCCTGGGCGAGGTGACGCCCCGGCGCCTCGACCTGCTGCGGCGGGCGGATGCGGTGGTGGCGGACGAGATCCGGAGGGCGGGGCTGTACCGCCGGCTCTGGCAGTCGTTCGCCGTGCTGCTGCCGATCCGCAGCGTCGGGGTGATGGGCGACGAACGGACCTACGAGCACACCGCGGCGATCCGCGCCGTCGAAAGCCGCGACGGCATGACCGCCGACTGGGCCCGACTGCCGCACGACCTGCTCGCTACCGTGTCGTCCCGCATCGTCAACGAGGTACGCGGCATCAATCGCGTGGTCTACGACATCAGCTCGAAGCCGCCGTCCACGATCGAGTGGGAATAGCGTCCGACCATGGCCGACTTCGTCCACCTGCACCTGCACACGGAGTACTCGCTGCTCGATGGCGCCTGCCGGATCGGAGAGATGCTCAAGGAGGTGGAGAGGCTCAAGATGCCGGCGGTGGCGGTGACGGAGCACGGGAATCTCTTCTCCGCCATCACGTTCCACGACGAAGCGCGCAAGCGGGGCATCAAGCCGATACTGGGGTGCGAGGTGTACGTCGCCAACGGCGACCGGCGCAGCCGTAGCGGCGTGCCGGGTGAGACCGCCAACCATCTCCTGCTGCTCGCCTCCAATCTCGCCGGCTACCACAACCTGATCAAGCTCGTGTCGGCAGGCTATACGGAGGGCTTCTACTACAAGCCGCGCATCGACAAGGAGTTGCTGGCCGCGCATGCCGAAGGGATCATCGGACTCAGTAGCTGCCTGAAGGGCGAGGTGGCGACAAACCTGTGCCGCGATCAGGGACGGCAGGCCCGCGAGGCGGCGGCCACTTTTCGCGACATCCTCGGCCCGGACAACTTCTTCCTCGAGATGCAGTACCAGGGCATAGACGACCAGCAGGTCGTCAACCGGGGACTCCCGCCGATCGCGGCGGACCTCGGACTGCCGCTCGTCTGCACGAACGACGTGCACTACCTCCGGCAGGCGGATCATCACCCGCACGACATCCTGCTGTGCATCGGCACCGGCAAGAACGTGACCGACGCCAACCGACTGCGCTACCACGGCGATCAGTTCTACCTGAAGACCGCGGAGGAGATGGCGGCGGTCTTCGGCGAGTTCCCGGATGCGCTGAGCAACACGGTGGCCATCGCCGAGCGCTGCGACGTCGATCTGTCCGGTACGGTCCACCGCCTGCCGAACTTCGACGTGCCGCCGCCTTTCGAGTCGCCGGACGACTACTTCGCGAGCGTGGCGCGCGACGGCTTCGACGGGCGGCGACCGCGGCTGCAGGTGCTGCACGAGCGGGGCGCGCTCGTGCACGGCATCGAGGAGTACGAGCGGCGGCTGGCGTACGAGATCGAGATGATCCAGCGGATGGGGTACGCCGGGTACTTCCTGATCGTCTGGGACTTCATCCGCTACGCGCGCGAGCAGAGCATCCCGGTCGGTCCCGGCCGCGGCTCGGCCGCGGGCAGCCTCGTCGCGTACTGCCTGCGGATTACCGACGTCGATCCGCTGGAGTTCGACCTGATCTTCGAGCGTTTCCTGAACCCCGAGCGTGTGTCGCTTCCGGATATCGACATCGACTTCTGCGAACGGCGGCGCGGCGAGGTCATCGAGTACGTGACGCGCAAGTACGGGCGCGAGAACGTGGCGCAGATCATCACGTTCGGCACGATGAAGGCGCGGGCGGTAGTGCGCGACGTCGGGCGCACGCTCGGCATGTCCTACGCGGAGGTCGACCGGGTCGCCAAGCAGATACCGCAGACCCTCGACATGACGCTCGACAAGGCGCTGGCCGAGAGCTCGACGCTCAAGGAGCTGCAGCGGACCGCACCGCAGGTCAAGGAGCTGCTCGAGGTCGCGCGCCGTCTCGAGGGCGTGACGCGGCACGCCTCGGTGCACGCGGCGGGGGTCGTCATCGCACCGGAGGCGATCACCGAGTTCGCGCCGCTCTACAAGAGCCAGAAGGACGAAATCACGACGCAGTGGGCGATGAAGGAGGTCGAGCGGGTCGGCCTCCTCAAAATGGACTTCCTCGGACTCAGCACGCTGACGCTGCTGCAGGACGCGGTGGACCACATTCAGCGCTCGCTCGGCGAGACGATCCGGCTCGATTCGATCCCTCTCGACGACGAGAAGACCTACCGGCTGTTCAGCAACGGCCAGACGCTCGGCATCTTCCAGTTCGAGAGCTCGGGCATGCGCGACACGCTGCGCAAGGCCAAGCCGCGGCGGTTCGAGGATCTCATCGCCCTGAACGCCCTGTACCGCCCGGGTCCGCTGCGCGGCGGAGTCATCGACGACTTCATCGCGCGCAAGGACGGCAAGGTCGAGATCGAGTACGACACGCCGCAACTCGAACCCATCCTGCATGGCACGTACGGCGTGATTGCCTACCAGGAGCAGGTCATGCGTATCGCGAGCGACCTCGCCGGCTTCACCATGGGCGAGGCCGACCTGCTGCGCAAGGCGATGGGCAAGAAGAGCGCGTCGGTGATGGAGGCGCAGCGCGAGAAGTTCATGGCCGGTGCGGTCGGACGGGGTCTGGACACCGTTATCGCCAAGCGGATCTGGGACCTGATGGAGTTCTTCGCCGGCTACGGCTTCAACAAGAGCCACTCGACGGCGTACGCGCTGCTGGCGTACCAGACGGCGTACCTGAAGGCGAACTACTCGGCGTATTTCATGGCGGCGCTGTTGACGATCGAGCGGCAGAACACGGAGAAGCTCGCCATGTATCTCGCCGAGTGCCGGGATCTCGATGTGGCCATCCTGCCGCCGGACGTCAACGAGAGCGAATGGGCGTTCACCGTGACGCCGGCGGGCGTCCGGTTCGGGCTCGGAGCGGTGAAGAACGTCGGCGACGGTGCGATCGAGTCGATCCTGGCGGCCCGCCGGGAGTCCGGGCGGCTCACGTCGCTGAACCGCCTGTGCGAGGACGTCGATCTGCGTCTGGTCAACAAGCGCGTCCTGGAGAGCCTCGTCAAGGCGGGCGCGTTCCACGGCCTCTGTGAGGACGTTGCAAGCGGAAACGGCGCCGGTCGTCGTCTCCGTTCGGCGCAGTTCCTCGCCGCGGTCGACGGCGCCATCGAGCACGGCGGCCGGCGCCAGACGAACCGCGACGTCGGACAGCACGAGCTGTTCGGAGAGTCGGAAGCGGTTCAGGCGGACGGAACCGCGATGCGGCTGCCGGACGTGCCGGCGTGGACGGAGGGCGAGCAGCTCACGTTCGAGAAGGAAGCGCTCGGCCTGTACCTGAGCGGCCATCCCATCGATCGGTTCCGCAGGGAGCTCGACCAGGCCGGCGCGCGGCCCATCGACACACTCGACGAGTCCGCGGCGTCCGCAACGGTCGGCGGCATCGTCAGCCAGCGGCGGGACCTGAAGACCAAGAAGGGCGATCCGATGGCCGTCGTCACCATCGAGGACCGCGGGGGGCGCCTCGAAGCGGTCGTTTTTCCTGAGACTTTCCGCAAGTACGGCCGGCTGCTGGAGGTGGACGCGCTGGTCACCGTCAATGGCAAGCTGGAGGTGGACGACGAGACGGCGCGACTCGTCGTGAGCGAGGTGCGGCCGGTCGAAGCCCTGCTGACCGCCGCCGGACGGCCACTGGCGATCCGTCTGACCGCGCCCCCGGCGGATCGGACGACGCTCGAAGGCCTGAAGGAAGTCCTCGGGCGTCATCCAGGCAACGGACGAGTCGCTCTGGAAATCGAGCTGCGCAGCCAGATTCCGGCGCTCAGGGTGCGCGCACGACTCAACCGCGTCCGCGTACAGCCGTCGGATCGACTGATCGAGGACGTCGAAGAGCTGTGTGGAAAGGGCGCCGTCTCGTGGGGCTAGTTCCCGAGGGCAGACAGACGGCGCTGCGGGGGGCGGTCTGGCGCCACCTGAAGTGCGACGGCCCGGCGGTCGAGCGGCTCCGCCGGGAGCTGTCGCTGCATCCGATCGTAGCCCGCCTGCTGGTCCAGCGCGGCCTCTCGGACCCGGACGCGGCCCGCCGGTTCCTGAACCCGAGCCTCGATGATCTGCACGATCCGTCGCGCCTTGCGGACCTCGATCGCGCCGTCGAGCGGCTCCTCGGGGCCGTCGCGCGACGCGAACCGATCGCCGTGCACGGCGACTACGACGCCGACGGCGTCAGCTCCACCGTCATGCTGCGCCGCGCCCTGGAGATGCTGGAGGGTGACGTGACCCATTTCATCCCCGAGCGACTGCAGGACGGTTACGGGCTGCACGCCGAGACGGTCGAGCGACTGCATGCGCGGGGCATACGGGTGATGGTGTCGGTCGATTGCGGCATTCGGAGCGTGGCCGCCGCCAGGCGCGCGAACGAGTTGGGAATCGACTTGATCGTCACGGACCACCACGAACCGGACACGGCCATTCCGCCGGCGTTCGCGGTGCTCAATCCCCGGCGCCCCGACTGTACCTACCCGGACAAGGACCTGGCCGGGGTCGGGGTGGCCTTCAAGCTCGTGCAGGCACTGTGTCGGCGTACCGGCCGCACGCCCTGGCTGCAGGGTTTCGTCAAGCTGGCGGCCATCGGTACCATCGCGGACGCGGTGCCGCTCAGGGGCGAGAACCGGGTGCTCGCCAGGGTCGGCCTCGACCGCCTGTCCGCAGGTCCCCACACGGTCGGGCTGCAGGCTCTGCTCGAGACGAGCGGACTGACCGGCCGCAGGATCGCCAGCGACGACGTGGCGTTCCAGGTGGCGCCGCGGATCAACGCGGCGGGCCGCATGAGCTCCGCGGATCTCGCGGCCCGGCTGCTGTTGGCGACAGGTGCCGCGAATGCGGCGCAGGCCAGGGAGCTGGCCGAGTCGCTGGACGCGGAGAACGCGCGACGCCGCGAAGAGGAAACCGAGATCGTGGCCGACGCCCGCAGGGTCATCGAGCGCGATCCCGACATCGGTGCGCAGAACCTGCTGGTCGTGTGGGCCGAAGGCTGGCACCGCGGCGTGATCGGGATCGTGGCGTCGAAGCTCGTCGAGACGTTCGCCCGGCCGGCAATCGTCCTGTCGGTCGACGGGGAAGAGGCCCACGGATCCGGCAGGAGCATTCCGGGTTTCGATCTCCTGGCGGCGCTGGAGCACAGCGCGGATCTGTTCGTGCGCTTCGGGGGGCACAAGCAGGCGGCCGGCATGTCGATCGAGTCGGGACGCCTGCAGGAAATGCGGCGTCGTCTTGGCGCGTACGCCAACGAGAGGATCGAGCCGCAGGATCTCGTGCCGCGGCTGACGGTGGATGCCCCGCTGCCGCTCACGGACGTCCGCGGGGGTCTGCTTCGCGATCTGGCCGCACTGGAGCCGTTCGGCAGGGGCAATTTCCGGCCCGTGTTCCATGCCGCGCCGGTCGAGGTGACGGAGGGTCCGCACACGATGAAGAAGAACCACCTCCGCATGACGATCCGGCAGGGACGCGCGGTTTTTCCGGCCGTCGCCTGGAGAGCGGCCCACCGGGCAGACGTCTTCGAGCGCCATCGCACCGGGCTGAGCCTGGCGTTCTCGCTCGACCAGAGCACGTTCAAAGGGAACGAATTCATCCAGTTGCGCGTTGCCGACGCGATCGGGCTAGAGTGAAGAGACGATGGCGTCGTGGCAACTTCCTGCCCGGGTAGGGCTCGCGTCCTTCGCCGTGACCTTCGGGGTCACGTTGCTCTACACCATGTCCGAGCGGGCCGCTCCACCCACCGCTCGAGCGGTGACCCCGGCCGACCCGACAGCCGTGATCGAGAGCCGGGGTACGCGCATCACCCTCGGCGACGGCTCGGTGATCGTGGCGGAGCGGCAGTTCGCCTATGACGACGGCTCCGCCCGGCTGGTGGGCGTCGAGGTGATCGTGCCTGCCGGCGAGGATCGAACCGACTTCCGGATCCGCAGCGGCGAGGCGGCCGGCGTCGAGGAAACGGGGGAGTGGCGGCTGGCCGGCACGGTGACGATAGAGACGGGCGACGGACTGACCGGCAACACCACCCAGGCGTCGTATGCCGATGCCACCGGCGTCGTCACGATGCCCGAGCCCGCCGCATTCGAGCAGGGCTGGATGCGCCTGACGGGGGACGCCGCGCGCTACGACAGGCGTCGCGGCCGCGTGCATCTCGATCGGCAGGCGGTCGTCGAGTTACGGCTCGGAACGGGGGGCGACGCGCCGGGTATCCGGATCGCCTCGGGCAACGCCGAGGTGGACCGGCTCGCCGGGGTGATGTGGTTCAGGGAAGCCGTGACGGTCGAGGCGGGCGGGCGCCGCATGCAGGCGGATGCGGTGGTCGTACGTTTCGATCCGGACGACTCGCGGCTCGACGTCATCGAGTTGACCGGAGGGGCGCGGGTGCTCGGTCGGGAAGCGGGAGAGGCCGAGATGTCCGCGGAGACGATTGGCGTCACCTACCGGGACGGCGAGCTGGCTCGCGCCGTCCTGACTGGCGGTGCCCGGATGCTGGGAGGCAACGCGGGGCCGGGACAGCTCCGAGACCTGTCGGCGCCGGACATCGCTGTCGACTACGCCGCCGGCGCGCCCGAGCGGGCGACGCTGCGTGGGGGGGCACGGGTAGAGCTGTTCGGTGCTCCGCGTGGCGCCCCCGGGGTGACGATCACCGGCGGCTCGGTGGATGTGGTGCTGCCGAGAGGCGCCGCAGGAGTGGAGCAGCTCCACGCGCGGGAGCGCGTGACGCTGGAGTTTCCGGCGGACGCGGGTACTCTCCGTCGCATCCGGGCGCGAACGCTGGAGATCGGCAGCGACGCCGACGCGGCGGTCGTGCCGGCAGACGCGCCGATCGAACCGGCGGGCGCGGCAGTCGTGTCTACCGCTCCCTCGACGCCCCCCGCCGGCGGCGTTGCGACCGGCAGTGAGGCGGTCCCCGCGGGCGGCGTCGCGACCGGCACAGGGCTGGCCGCGATATTTGACGGAGGCGTCGAGCTGCGAGAATCCGACGTCCCGCCGGAGTCCGCCGCGGATGAGCGCATCATGCGAGCGGATCGCATGGAAGCCGCCCTTTCGGCGGGACTTGCGCAGTTGGCGGAGACCCGGTTCATCGGCAACGTCACGCTCGAGGCCGGACGCATCAGGGCGGAGGCCGATGCTGCAAGCTATGCGCCGGCCGCCGGGCTCTTCACGCTGCTCGCCACGGACCCTACCGGTAGGACGCCGCGCCTGGAGGACCAGAGAGGATTCATGCAGGCGGAGACGATCTCCGTCGGTCTCGACGGACCTGACATCGAAGCGATCCAGGACGTCAAGGGTGTGCTGGCCTCGGCTGAGGCCGGCGGCTCGACCACCGCCGTGCGTCCCGGGCTCTTCGCCGAAGGGCCGCCGATACACGTCGTGGCGGGAGGGTTCGTCTACGACGCCGCGCAATCCCTGGCGACGTACTCGGGGGGAGCCCGGTTGTGGCAGGGCGCGACCGAGTTCCGTGGCCGGACCATCGTCATCGACGAGACGACGGGAGACATCTCGGCGGAGGGCTCGGTGCGAACCCGTACGACCATGGTGCAGAACGACGACGATCTCGACGACGTCGTGGAAGCGACCACGGAGGGACGCGCCGAGACGCTGTTCTTCGACAACCAGGACCGCCAGGCCACCTATACGACCGACGCCGTGTTCAGCAGCGCGCTGTTCACTCTCGGCAGCGATGCCATCGAGTTGTTCCTCCACGATGACGCCCGCACACTGGTTCGGATCGAGGCCGACGGCGAGGTTGATCTCGAGCTGGACACTCGCAGCGTGACCGGCGGCACGCTGGCGTACGACGACAGCGAGGGCCGCTACGACCTGACGGGCGACCCGGTTCGGGTCATCGACGAGATGGAGGAAGAGTGTCGAGAGACCACGGGACGGTCCGTGACGTTCTACGCGAATGGGCAATCGATATCCGCCGACGGGCAGTCGGCCGAGCGCACCGTCTCCAGTAGTGGAAGTTGTGGTTAGAATCGCAGGCTTCGAGCGACACGCAGCGTCCGGATCATGGCTCTCCTGAAGACGCTGGCGCTGACGAAGTCGTACGGCAGGCGAACTGTCGTGCGCGGCGTCAGCCTCGATGTGCGCCCCGGCGAGGTGGTCGGCTTGCTGGGACCGAACGGCGCCGGCAAGACGACCACCTTCTACGTGGTGGTCGGGCTCACGGCCCCCGATTCCGGCCGCGTGGTGCTCGACGGTCAGGACATCACCGGCGATCCGATGTACGTCAGGGCCAAGAAGGGGATCGGCTATCTCCCGCAGGAGCCCTCGGTGTTCCGCGGTCTCACGGTAGAGCAGAACATCCTGGCGATCCTCGAGACGCTGAAGCTCTCGCGCGCCGAACGGCGGCGCCGGGCGGCGGAGCTGCTGGCGGAGCTGAACCTTACGCCGCTCGCCGCGGCGCGGGCGCACTCCCTGTCCGGCGGGGAGCGTCGTCGCGTCGAGATTACCCGGGCGCTCGTGATGTCACCCTCCTTCATGCTCCTCGACGAGCCGTTCGCCGGAATCGATCCGATTGCGGTGAGCGATATCCAGGCGATCATCTTCCATCTCAAGGAACGTGGAATCGGTGTCCTGATGACGGACCACAACGTGCGCGAGACGCTGCGAATCACCGACCGCGCCTACATCATTCACGACGGCGTGGTGTTCAGGAGCGGGACGCCGGAGGAGCTGGCTAGCGACGAGGAGGTCAAGCGCATCTATCTGGGCGCGGGATTTCGTTTGGACTAAGATCGGAGACAGGCGCCCGCCGACAACGCATTGATGGCCATTCAGCAAAAGCTCCAGACGCGGCTGTCGCAGAAGCTCATCCTCACTCCGTCGCTGCAGCAGGCAATCAAGCTGCTGCCCATGTCGACGATCGAGCTGGTGGAGCTGCTGAACCAGGAAGTCGTCGAGAACCCCCTCCTGGAGGAAATCCCGGACGAGGGACCGCCCGCGGACCCGGCCGAGCCGCTCGACAAGACCGCCGAGAGTCCGGACGCTCCGACCGCCGACGGGCAGGACGCCTGGGAAGACGCGGACTACGAGTACTTCTTCGGTGACTATCTGGACGACGGCTATCGGTCCCGAACGCCGACCGAGTTCAAGGAACTCCCACCGATCGAGAACACCCTGTCGACCGGCACGTCCCTGTCCGACCATCTGCTGCGCCAGCTCGGGGAACAGACGGATGACGCCCGGCTGCGCGACATAGGGTCCGCCATCGTCGGCAACCTGAACGAGGACGGATATCTGGTCGCGTCAATCGATGAGATCGCCGCGATGGGACCGTGGCCGCCCGCCGAGGTGGAGCGTGCGCTGGCTTTTGTCCAGACGCTCGATCCCGTCGGGATCGCGGCGCGCGATCTGCGGGAGTGCCTTCTGCTGCAGTTGGGACACCACGGCCTCGGGGGCACACCCTGCGAGAGGATAGTCCGCGAGCACCTCCATCTGCTGCAGCACCACCAGATGCCGGAGCTCGCGCGCAAGCTGGACTTGAGCATCGCGACGCTCAAGGAGCACGTGGAGACGTTGCGCCAGCTCGATCCGAAGCCGGGCAGCCGGCTGAATCCCGTTCAGTCACGTTACGTCATTCCCGATGTTTCCGTCATCAAGGTCGAGAACGAGTACGTCGCCGTCCTGAACGACGACCGCATGCCGCAGCTTCGGATCAGCCCGGTGTACCGGCGCATGATGAGCAAGGCCAGCCAGAGCTCGGAGGAGACGCGGGCCTACGTGAAGAAGAAGCTCGAGTCCGCCAAGTGGCTGATCAAGTCGGTCGATCAGCGGCAACGGACCATCCACAAGGTCGCGACGAGCATCATCCGCTTCCAGCGTGGCTTTCTCGATCACGGAATCGAGCACCTCCGTCCGCTCGTGCTGCGCCACGTCGCGAACGACATCGGCATGCATGAATCGACGGTGAGCCGCGTGGTGACCAACAAGTACATGCACACGCCACAGGGCGTGTTCGAGATGAAGTACTTCTTCCACAGCGGCATCAACAGCGCCTACGGCGAGAACGTGTCCTCGGTCAAGGTCAAGGAACGCATCCGCAAGATCATCGCCCAGGAGGACGCCCGCAAGCCGCTGAGCGATTCGCGGATCGTGCGTCTGCTGCAGGACGAGGGCCTGGTGCTGGCACGGCGGACGATCGCCAAGTACCGCGAAGAGCTGAAGATACCAACGTCGAGCCGGCGCCGCGTGCACTACTAGCAGAGGGACAAGGAGTCAGGAGTGGTGATCGAGGAGGGGGCGACGCGGGTCCTGAAACCCTGGGGCTACGAGCTGATCTGGGCGAAGACCGGCCGCTATGTCGGAAAAGTGATCCACGTTCGGGCCGGGCACGCACTCAGCCTGCAGTACCATACGCGCAAGGAAGAGACCCTGCTGCTCTGGAGCGGGCGGCTGCTGTTCGAGACCCGGACGGGTGACCACGCCCGGAGTTGGGAAATGAAGCCGGGGGACCGGACCCACATCGCTCCCGGGACGGTGCACCGGATGACGGCGATCGAAGACAGCGACGTCTTCGAAGTGTCGACGCCCGAACTCGACGACGTCGTCCGGATCGAGGACCGCTACGGTCGCGAGGGCACTACGGAGGCGTAGCGCCGCTACCGCAAGCGATCTCGAATCCGCAGGCGGCGGCCTCGATACCGGGATACGTGACGCCGGAACCGTCTCAGAACGGGATATCGTCTTCGGTCAGGTCGGGACCGCCACTTGGCGGTCCGTTGTCGGGCGGTGCCGACGATTCGCCCCGGCCTGCGTTGCCGTCATCGCGCCGACCGCTGCCTTCGGCGTCGCCGCTGCCCCGGCCGCCGAGCAGCACCACCCGATCGGCTCGGACGTCCGTGGAGTACCGCTTGTTGCCGTCCCGGTCCTCCCACTGTCGCGTCCGGAGACTGCCCTCGACGTAGATCTGCCGGCCCTTGAGCAGGTACTCCTGCAGGACCTCCGCCTGCCTTCCCCAGAGATCCACGCTGTGCCACTCGGTTCGTTCCTGGCGTTGCCCGCTGTTCTTGTCGGTCCAGGTGTCGGTAGTGGCGATTCTGAGCTTGCCGACCGCGGACCCGCCGGGGGTATAGCGCATCTCGATGTCACGACCGAGATTGCCGACGAGAATGACCTTGTTCACACTGCCCATGTCGTCGTCACCGTTCTCTCGCTCCGAGCCGCCGGCTCACTGGCCCAGCCGATCCAGCAACTGCTGTGCCAATGCAGCCATCCGACTGTCCGGGTAGTTCGATACGACCAGGTCGAAGGACTCTCGAGCCCGCTCCGGTTCGCCCAGGCGATCGAACGCCAGCCCGCGCTTGTACGCGGCCTCGGGGACCTTGTCGCCGTTGGGATAGTTCAGCACGACCTGCTCGTACGCCTCGACCGCGTCCTGGAAGCCGCCCTGCAGGAAATGGGTTTCGCCGATGTAGAACGCCGCGTCATCGGTCATTTCCGAGCGCGGATACGTCGCGATGTACGCCTCGAAGCCGGTCACGGCCAGGACCCACTGACCGCCGGCGTAGTCGGCCCACGCCGTGTCGTACAGCCGCTGCGGCGACCCGCCGGCCACGACGGGCGCGGGCGGAGCAGGAGAGGCGGGAACGGACGCCGCGGAATCAGGCTGTCCCGTTTCCGATTCTTCGAGCAATTGGGTCGTCTGAATCGGCATCGGTGGGATCGAGACGCGCAGCGCTTCGACTTCCTGCGAGAGCGAGGCGATCCGCACGTTGGTCTCGTCGAGGTTCTCTCGCAGCACCCGGACATTGGAGCCCACGCTGTCGATCAGCAGCCGCTGGTCGGCGAACGCGCGTCGCATCGCCGTTCCGAGCTCCTCCTGGTTGGCCGCGAGCGACGCGATGGCCTCCACGATGCCGTTGAGCCCCAGATGCAGCCGCATCGTGTGCTCGTGGAGCATCCGAATGTCCGCCATCAGTTGCTCGTGCTCTCGGTCCGCCGCCACGGCGGTCGTTGTGGTCACGAGAACAAGCAGCAGTGAGGTCGCGATGCGTGTCATCAGAGCGTCTCCCGTCGAGCGGCGGCCCCATCGGGCACATCCTTCGCCAAGGTCGCAGGCGTCGCCTGAACATTCGTCGGAGTCTGCCTGATACTGTACCCCGCGAGCACGTCAGGTGCCATTCGATTTCGCCTCCTCATTGCCCGGTGATGACGAAATGGGCCCGCCGGTTGGAGGCCCAGGCTTCCTCGGTTTCGCCAGGTACGAACGGAAACTCCTCGCCGTAACTGATGGTCTGCACCCGATCGGGCGAGATCCCCAGGCCGACGAGATGATCCCGGACCACGTACGCTCTCCGCTCGCCGAGGGCGAGGTTGTACTCGGGCGTTCCCCGCGAGTCGCAGTGACCTTCAATCGCAACCACCCACGTCGGGTTCTGCGCCAGGATGTCCGCGTTGGCCTCGACCGCGGTCCTTCCCCCGGCGTCGAGCTCGCTGCTGTCGTACCCGAAGAACACGGCCTGAAGCGGAGCCTCGCGATTGATTTCCTCGAGCGGCCGAGAGGCAATGTCCTCCTCCGGCAACGGCGGCGGCAGCGGTAGTGCCGGCGGTGGCGGCGCGGTACTTCTCACGGCCGGGGGGCGCGGCCTGACCGGCGCCACTTGCCGCGCTCCGGGAGGCGGCTCCGGAAGCTCGGGCTCCACGGGAGTCGGGTTGCGCACGCATGACGCCCCGAGGAGGCCGACGAGAGCCACACCCGCCACCGCGCGGCCTGGCAACGATCGTTGGTATGCGTTCATCACTATTCCTGACCCGGCGATGGCCCTGTCGATCCGGGGCCCGGCCGTCGCGTCGATGCATGCCGGCAGCGGTCACCGTGACCAGCTCGGCATCTCGTTGTTTCCCATGTAGGTAACCTGCCGCAGTCCGCGCCCGTCTCGCCCGATTACGAAGATCTGCTTGTTGCCGCTCCCACGGGTCGAAGAGAAGGCAAGATGGCGGCCGTTGGCCGAGTAGCTCGGGCTCTCGTTCGTGCCCTGTCCGAAGGTGAGTTGGCGCACCTCGTTCGTCGCGAGGTCGACGACCTTGATGTCGTGACCCGGTCCGGTGCGCGACGTATAGGCGATCTCGTTGTACGGACTCGGCGACCACGTGGGGCGATCGCAGTACGACTCGAACGTGATGCGGCGGAGGCCGGCCCCGTCGACACCGACGACGTAAATCTGCGGCGACCCGGTGCGATCCGACGTGAAAGCGATCTGGTGCCCGAGCGGCGACCACGTCGGGCTGGTGTCGATGGCAGGGTGATTCGTCAGACGCCGCAGGTTCGTGCCGTCGACGTTCATCACGTACAGCTCCGGATTCCCGTCGCGGTTGGAATTGAAGGCCATCTGCCTGCCGTCCGGCGAGAAGGCGGGCAGCCAGTTGTGCACGCGCTCGGTACCGCCGGCAGGTGTCTCCAGCCGTCCCTCGTAGATGTGGGAGACGGCGATGTCCTGCTGCCCGGACCGGTACGACGTGTACGCCACTGCGCGGGCATCGGGTGTCCAGGCCGGCGTCACGTTGAGCGATCGGCTGACGGTGACTCGCCGGGCGTTGGCGCCGTCGTAGTCGGCCACGTAGATCTCTTTCGTCTGCCGGTTCGCCACGAGCCCGAGCACCGACTCGCTGTCGCGGTCGGAAACGAAGGCCAGGTGACTGCGCGCAACGCCTTCGAGCCCGCGTTGCTGCCGGTGGATCTCGTTGGACAGCTCGTGCGCGTAGAGCCGCACATCGCGGTACGAGCCGGTGTACTCGACACCGAGGGTCGAATCCAGTGACCGGACGTTGACCAGCCTGGCTCGCACCAGCAGTTGGCCGTCCGGCTGCCGACCCACCGAACAGCTCACGACACCGTCCGCACCCAGTTCCTGCCAGGCATCCAGCGGCAGGTCCGTCAGGCTGCGAGCGCGCGGAATCGTGCGGTAGGTGTCACGGGCCACCATGCGAAACTCGCGCTCGAACTCGAGGTCGTCGAAGAGCACCTGGGCAATCGTCGATGCCGCGTCCACGGTCTCCGGGTCGCTCGTAAGTACGAGGCAGTCGGGAACGGCCAGGCGCGGCTGCGCCCCGACGCGGTCGCCGATGATGAGATCGATCCCGGACGGCGTGCGCGACGGCTGATCCGGCGACTGCTGGGCGAAGAGCAGGGCTCCGGAGACCGGCAGGGCCAACACGAGCGACAGCAGGCGAAGAAATGGTCTGGTGGTCATGGCTGATACTCGAACGTGAGGCGCACCGGCAAGTCGTCGTCCGGATAGTCCCTGGGAAGCGGTGGCAGAGCGCGCGTCAGCAGGACGGCGCGCTGGGCACTCATGTCGAGGGCGAGGTAGCCGCTGGACCGGTCTACGCCCACGCCGCCGATCGCGCCGTTCCGCCCGATGGTGAAGCGAACCACAACGGAGCCGGTGACCCGCTGATTGTTGTCCCATCGCCTGCGGATCAACTCGATCATCGTCGACAGGTATCGAGGACAGCAGAAATCCCCGACGTCGAGCTCGGCCGCGGTCCCCCCGAGCCCGCCGCCCGAGAGCCCGCCGCCCGCCCCCTCGACCCCCGTATCGGCCATCGCGAGCCCCTCGCGGGCTTCCGGACCGCGCGTCGGCGTACGCCCGCGGGCTTCCTCCGGCGCCGTATCGACCTCGACCTCCGGTTCCGGCCGCCGGGCCGGCACAGCCTCCGGCACGGGCAGGATCATCCTCGGCGGGGCAGGGGTGGGCGGCTGGATCCACTGCGGGCGGCGAATTTCCGGCAGCGGCACAACCTGCTGAATGGGGCGGCCGCCGAGCGCGGTACGACCTCCCTCACCAGGACCCTCCGGGCCGCCGAGCCGGATCGTCATGACGTCGGGCACCGGATCATCGCTCGCGGGATCGGCAAGCCAGCCGGTCGGCGCAAGGAGAAAGGCCGCAATGAGGATGACGTGGCCGGCCGCCGACACGACGACGGTGCGACGCAACTCGTCGGGTCTGCCCCGGGCCGCCAGGAGATCAGATGTTGCTTCCTGCACCGGACACCGCTATCGCTGAGGCGGTGGCGCATCGAGCACCAGCCCGACGTCCTGAACGCCCCCCTCCTTGAGCCGATCGATCACCGAGACCAGCTCTCCGTACGTGATCTCGCTGTCCCCCCGCAGGAAGACCCCCTTGTCGTCGCGGCCCTCCAGATCCGCCACCAGGCGATCCGCGAGCGCATCGATGTCGATGGTATCGTCACCGACCTGCACTACGCCCGCGGTCCGATAGGCGAGCGGAACGGTCACGAACAGCCGTTCGGCAACCAGCGGCTCGGCGCGGCGAGCCTCGGGAAGCTGCACGTCGAGCCCCCGCTGCATCATGGGCGCGGCCACCATGAAGATGACGAGCATCACGAGCATGACGTCGACCAGGGGCACGACGTTGATCTCCGACAGCGACGTGCCGGTCCGGTGGCTGCGCCGCCGGCCACTCCCGCCGCCGCTCTCTATCGACTGAACCTTCGGCATCGTGAAGCGCCCTCAAGCGGAGAAGTACCGCTCTGCGATATTGAGAAACTCGAGCGAAAAATCGTCGATCGTGGACGCGGCGAGCTTCACTCGGTGCGTCAGATGGTTGTAGAAGTAGACGGCCGGAATCGCCGCGAACAGACCGGCCGCGGTCGCGATCAGCGCCTCGGCGATACCCGGCGCAACGACCGCGAGATTCGTCGATCCGGTCGAGCCGATCTCCTGGAAAGCGTTGATGATGCCGACGACGGTCCCGAACAGGCCGATGAACGGAGTGATGCTCGCCGTCGTCGCGAGGAGCGCCACGTGACGCTCCAGCTTGTTGACCTCCACGTTCGTGGCGCGGAGCAGTGAACGGTCGAGCGCCTCGAAGCTCCGCAGAGCCGGTCGCGGACCACCTCCCGGCACCGGATCGCCGGCCGGCGACTCGGTGTCCCGAAGCTGCGTGTTGAGCTCGACGTACCCGGCCTGGAACACCCCGGACAGTGGGCTCGCGGCAAGAGACTTGCACACGGACTGCACCTCCGAGAACTTCCGGCTCTTGCGGAAGATCGCTACGAACGTCGACGTCTGTGCGTCGACCTGTCGGAACTGCCAGAGCTTGAAGAGGATGACCGCCCACGAAGCGACCGAGAAAACGAATAGGGACACCAGTACGAACTGACTGATGAGGGACGAACGCGCGACCAGGCCGAACAGACTACCGAATTCTTCCGCAGGCTCGCTCACCACGGGCGCCTGAAGGAAGGCAAAGGTATAGTATCCAAGGATACGCACCCTGATTTTCCCCCGTCAGATTCTGACAAATGGCGCGCCGCTGGGAAGGCGCTAGTTGCTGTAGGCTACCATGCCCCCTGAACGCTGTCAAACATTATGTTAACATGGCGCTTCCTTCCCCGGCCGCCGCGATCCGGGTCGATCCGGCGGCCGCCCGGACCCGGAGAGACGAGCAGCTCGCGGTCATGATTCGCTTCCTCAGTATCCGCGATCTCGCCATCGTCGATGCGATGGACATCGAGTTCGAGCAGGGCTTCAACGTCCTGACCGGTGAAACCGGCGCCGGCAAGTCGATCATCATCGGCGCGCTCGGGCTGCTGGTCGGCGAGCGCGGCGGCGGCGATCTCGTTCGTACCGGGGCCTCCAGAGCCCTCGTGCAGGCAACCTTCGAGACGGAGGAGGGCAAGGAGAGCATCGTCAGGCGCGAGATCCCGGCTCGGGGACGCGCTCGAATCTTCATCGACGACGTGCTCGCAACCGCGTCGGGACTCAGAACGCTCGGCCGAAGGCTCGTCGACATCCACGGCCAGCACGAGCACCAGGTCCTCCTCGACCCACGGTCGCACATCGGGCTGCTGGACGCCTACGGCGGGCTCGAACCCACCGTCGCGGAGGTGGCCGCGGCCCACGACCACTGGCGGAACGCCGAGAAGCGACTCGAAGCGGAACGGCGCAGCGCGCTGGAAGTGGCGGAACGGGTCGAGTTTCTCGAGTTTCAGCTCCAGGAGATCGATCGGGTGTCCCCCCAACCGGGTGAAGACGATCTCCTGCGCAACGAGCGCCGCCGGCTGGCGAACGCGGACCGCCTGTTGAGCCTCGCGAGCGGCGCCTACGCTACGCTGTACGAACGGGACGACTCGGTGCTGTCCGCGCTCGGAGGCGTGTGGCGCCAGCTCGACGAGCTGGCCGCTCTCGATTCGGCGTTCGTCGAGCACGCGGCCGCACGCGAGACAGTCGCCCCCCTGCTCGACGACCTCGCCCACGCGCTACGCTCCTATGCCGCCGCCGTCGAGGTGTCGCCGGACCGACTCGCCGAGGTGGAGGCGCGGCTCGCCGACATCGAGCGTCTCGTTCGGAAGTACGGCGGAAGCCTCGACGCGGTCCTCGAACGCCGCGCTGCGATTGCCGGCGAGCTTCGGAGCTGCACCGACGCCGAGACGCGTCGGACGGCGCTGGAGGGGGAGGCAGGCGCCGCGCGGGCTGCGTACCTTGACGCGGCTCGCACGCTGTCGGCCCGGCGCGTGATCCAGGCACGGTCGCTCGCGCCCGCCCTCGAAGCAGAGCTCCGGCAACTGGCCATGCCGAACGGGCGCGTCGAGGTGGCGGTAGACACCGGTCTCGACGAAGAGCGCTGGGGTCCGCGCGGTACCGACCGGGTCGAGCTCTTTCTGTCCGCCAATCCCGGCGAGGACGCACGGCCGCTCGCGAAGGTTGCCTCGGGCGGGGAGCTCTCGCGGGTGATGCTTGCCCTCAGGACGCTCGTCGTGACCGATACCGCCGGCAAGACGCTGGTCTTCGATGAAGTCGACGCCGGGATCGGCGGGCGGGCGGCGGATCGGGTGGGGGAGCGCCTTCGCGCGCTGGGGGACCGCTACCAGGTGCTGTGCGTAACCCACGCACCGCAGTTGGCCGCCTACGCGACGGCCCACTTCGGCGTCTCGAAGCGCGTGAGCGACGGAAGAACGAGGACCGCGGTCGAGCGGCTGACCCAGGTCGAACGGGTCGCGGAGCTCGCGCGGCTCATGACCGGGTCGGTCAGTTCGGCCGCGCGCGCCAGCGCCGCCGAACTGCTCGATTCGAGACATTCAGCGGCAGCGAAGCCGGCGCCGGCCGCCATGCAAGGAGAGATGCCCAGCGGGGAGTGAGGACGATGGCAAGGACGTATGCGGTCGAGACGTTCGGCTGCCAGATGAACGTGCACGACAGCGAACGGTTGGGCGGCCTGCTGCAAAGGGCCGGCTACGAGCCGGGGTCCGTCGAGGATGCGGACCTGATCGTCGTGAACACGTGCAGCGTAAGGGAACGGGCGGCGGAGAAGCTCTTCGCACGCCTCGACCGCTATCGGCACCGTGCCCGCGCCGAGCGCCCGCTCGTTGTGGTGACCGGCTGCGTGGCGCAGCAGGAAGGATCGCGCATAGTGGATCGCGCGCCGGTGGTGGACGTCGTCATCGGCACGCAAGCGCTCACGATGCTCCCCCAGGCCATCGAGGAGGCCGAGCGGACCCACCGTCCCCAGGTCGATACCAGTCCATACGACAACGTCTCCTTTCCCCTCGGAGTAGCGGTTCGCGAGGATCCGGTCAAGGCCTACGTCACGGTCATCGAGGGCTGCAACGACTTCTGTGCCTTCTGCGTGGTGCCCTATACCCGAGGCCATGAACGGATGCGGCCGGTGGCCGAAATCCTGGCCGAGGTCTCGGCTGCGGCTGCCGCCGGGCATCGCGAGATCCAACTGCTGGGGCAGATCGTCAACCACTATCAGGCTCCCGACGCGCCGGGCTGCGACTTTGCGGGGCTGTTGGAGCGCGTCCACGACGTTCGCGGCATCGAGCGCATCCGGTTCGCGAGCCCGCATCCGAGACACGTGACGAGGCGCATGATCGAGGCGATTCGAGATCTGCCCAAGGTGTGCAAGCATCTCCACCTGCCGGTGCAGTCCGGATCGACGCGCGTGCTCGCGCGGATGCGGCGTCGGCACACCCGCGAGCGCTACCTCGCCCTGATCGACGAGATCCGGACGGCGGTATCGGACGTCGCGCTCTCGACCGATATGATCGTCGGGTTCCCGGGGGAGACCCCCGAGGACTTCGAGCAGACACTGAGCCTGACGGAAACCGTGCGCTACCACAGCATGTTCTCGTTCAAGTACTCGGAACGCCCGAACACCCTGGCCCGTGCGCGGATGCCGGATGACGTTCCCGAGCCCGAGAAGGCGGACCGCCTGGCCGCGTTGCAGGCGCTGCAACAGGGAATCCAGCACGAACTGCACGAATCGGCGGTCGGGCGAACCGTCACGGTGCTGGCCGACACGCCGAGCCGCCGGCGCGCCGGCGAGTACGCCGGTCGCACGAGCGGCAACACCGTCGTCAACTTCCCGGGCAATCGGACCTGCATCGGCCGCCTGCTCGATGTCCGCATCGAACGTGCCGGCCCGAACAGCCTGTGGGGCACCCCGTCCCCGGCGGTCGAGCCGCAGATGAGCGGGGATGGGGTGCGTTGATGCAGATCGAGATGATGATCAAGGGACTGATGGTCGATCCGATTACCAACATGCCGATCGTCATCCTCCGCGACGAAGCCGGTGAGCACGTCCTTCCGATCTGGGTCGGGATCTTCGAAGCCAACGCGATCGCGCTGCAGATCGAGAACGTGACCACGCCGCGGCCCATGACTCACGACCTGTTGCGAAATGTCATCAGCGACCTGAACGGTGCGGTGGAGAAGATCGTCGTGTGCGATCTCAAGGAGAACACCTTCTACGCCCTCATCCACGTCCGCATCCACGGCGAGACCGTCGCCGTCGACGCCCGCCCGAGCGATGCGATAGCTCTCGCCCTGCGCGTGAGCGCACCGATCTACGTGGAGGACGCCGTCGTCAGGAACGCGAAGAACCTGGACTTCGCCCCGGACAAGGCCGACTCCGAACGCCTCGCCAAGTGGCTGGAGAACCTGGATCCCGAAGAGCTCGGCAAGTACAAGATGTAGCGTCAACCCCTGTACACGCGCAGTCGGCCGGCCGACATCTTCTGCAACCCGCTGATTTGCATGACGTTAGCCGTTGCGCCCCACGCACGGCACCTTGACATGCAGGCGGGGCGTTCCTAGAATTCCCGCAGTCTCTCGGCGTCCATGATTCGGGCGCGGCCCGCGTCGCAGCGTCACGGTCCTCCTCGTTCGACGACGTTCAGATGATTGTTGCGATCGCCAACCAGAAGGGCGGCGTCGGCAAGACCACCACGGCCATCAATCTGGCCTCCGCCCTCGCATTGCGCGGAAAATCGACTCTCCTCATCGATCTCGATCCTCAGGGCAACAGCACGATCTCTTTCGTACAGCGCGACGAGACCGTCCGCTCGGTGTACGAGGCGATGATCGACGACGGCTGCGCCCTGTCGGACGTGATTCGTCCCTCGCCGCAGGAGAACCTGTGGATAGCGCCCGCCCGAATCGCCCTGGCGAAGCTCGAAGCGCGTCTGGTGGGGGAGTTGGATGCGCACTTCCGTCTCAAGGAGCGCCTCGACGTCATCGGTGAGCGCTTTTCGTACATCGTGATCGACTGTCCGCCGGCGCTCGGCCTCCTCACCGTCAATGCTCTGGTCGCCGCCACCCATCTGCTCATTCCCATCCAGTCGTCCTACTTCGCCCTCGAGGGCACCGACGACCTCCTGGAGACGGTGCAGCGGGTGCAGTCTCGGGCCAATCCCGGACTCGACATCCTCGGTGTGCTGATCACGATGCACGACCGGCGAACCTCCCTGGGGCGGGACATCCAGAGCCGGATCCGGGAGGCATTCGGCGCCAAGGTCTTCCGCACCGTGATCTCCAAGAACGTCCGCCTCGAAGAGGGGCCGGCCTACCGCGAGTCCATCTTCACGTTCGCGCCCACCTCGACCGGCGCGGCGGACTACTACAGTCTGTGCGAGGAGGTCATGGACCGTGTCTAAACGGGGACTGCCGGAGACCGTACGGATGCGCCACGAGGCGCACTACGTGGAGACGCTGTCCGCGTCGTCCGGCAAGCCGATCGGCCGCCTCGTGCCCATCGACCGTATCGACCCCAATCCCGAACAACCGCGCCAAGTGATGGGAGATCTGACGGAGCTGAAGGCCTCCATCGTCGAGAAGGGGATCATCGAACCGTTGATCGTGCGGCCGCGGGGCGAACGCTACGGCATCATCGCGGGCGAACGACGCTATCAGGCCGCCGTGCAGCTCGGGCTGACCGAGCTCCCGGTGGTCCTCCGCGCCGCGGATGAATCCGAGAGCATCGAGCTGGCGCTCGTAGAGAACCTCCAGCGCAAGAACCTGACGGCGTTCGAGGAAGCCGAGGCCCTGCAGGCGCTCGTCGAAGCGTTCGCGTACACGCACGCACAGCTTGCCAGGCGGCTCGGCAAATCCCGCACTTCGATCACCGAATCGCTGAGTCTCACCGCCATGCCGGAGGAGGTGCAACGTCTGTGCCGCCTCGCCGACATCAGCTCGAAGTCGGTGCTTCTGGAAGTCGTTCGCCAGCGCAGCCCGGAGGCGATGCTCGCCCTGGTCGAGCAGATCACGCGTGACGGCGATGCGACCCGGCAGCGGGCGCGGGAGACGGCGGCAGCGAACCGCCGCGGCCCGACGGGTCGGTCCAGGCCGTTCGTGTACCGGTACGCGCCCGCGAACCGGACGTTCAGCCTGCGGCTGGCATTCAGGAAGACGAACGTGCCGCGGGATCAGTTGATCGCGGCGCTCGAGGGCATCCTGGACGACCTGCGCCGCTCGAACGCCTCGCGAGACCCGGAGTCCGGCGAGTGAAGATCGCTCCGGCGCGAACGTTCCTGGACGCCGGGGGGCCCTGACGACCCGCAAGTTAACATAAGACCCCTTATCAGACCCACGATTCGAGGTCGGCTCGGGTGGCGCGCACGGTGCGCGACCGATAGGATTGGATGAGGCGGTCGTCGTCGCGGCTTTCGCGACGGGTGCGCCCCGGGATCCGGGTCATCATGTTTGGCATCCTCGGTCGGTACATCCTGCGGGAAGTGATCCCGCCGTTCTGTCTCGCGCAGGTGGTCTTCACCTTCCTGCTGATGCTCGACCCGCTCACCAAGCGCGCGGAAGAGCTGATCGGGGCCGGCGTGGACATGGGCGACGTCCTGCAGATCCTGGTGACGGTGTTGCCTTACTCCCTGGGCTTCACGATTCCGATGGCGCTCCTGGTCGGGGTCCTGATGGGTCTCGGACGCCTGTCGGGCGACCGCGAGATGGTGGCGATGCAGGCGTGCGGCATCGGCATCTTCCGCATCCTCTCTCCGCTGCTCGTCCTGGCGACCCTGGCGGCGGCCATCGACTGCTACCTCCTGGCCGAGGCGGTGCCGGACGCGAACCGGCGCTTTCGGGAGACCGTGTTCCGCGTGTCGGCGAACCGCGCCGAGGGCGAGATCAAGCCGCGCGTGTTTCAGGTGGATCGGTTTCCGCGCGCCGTGCTGTACGTGCGGGAGGTCGCCCCCGACGGCTGGAGAGACGTCTTCCTCGCGGACATCGAGCGGCCGGAACAACCCGACGTCTACGTGGCCGAACGGGGTCGCGTCGCGGTGGACGCGGAGCGCCGCACCGTTGCCGTCGCGCTGAGGAACGGTGAACGCCACCGGGTGGACCCGGCCGCCCCGGCCGCGTACGAGGTGCACCGCTTCGAAGAGCTGACGATCCAGCTCGATGCCTCGTCGCTGTTTCCCGACGGCGGGCCGGCACGGGCCGTCAACGAGCTGTCCATCGGGGAGCTTCGGGAAGAGGCCGCCGCCATGCGGGCGGCCGGGATCTCGCCGCATCAGCCGATCATGGCCATCCATGAGAAGTTCTCGATTCCCGTGGCGTGCTTCGTCTTCGTGCTGCTCGCCGTCGGATTGGGAGCGAGCAGTCGCAGGGAGGGGCGTCTGGCGAGCTTCGCGCTCGGGATCGCCGTCATCCTCGCCTACTACGTGATGCTGTACCTGGGTACGGCGCTGGCCAAGGGACAGTGGCTGTCGCCGCACCTGGTCAGGTGGATACCGAACGCGGTCATGGGTCTTGCCGGCGCCGGCCTGGTCTGGTGGCGCTCTCGATCGAACGAGTCGCACGCGGCGATTCCGTGGCTCGCGCCGCGGGCGCCCCGCCCCACGGAAACGCCCGCACCGGGCGAGCCGCCGGACCCGCAGCCGATCGTCAGGGTGTCCGCCGCGTCGTGGCCGGGGATCAACCTCCTCGACTGGTACGTGACGCAGATATACCTGCGCTGGATGACGCTTGCCTTCGTCGGTCTGCTCGGCCTCTTCTACGTCATCACGTTCCTCGATCTCTCGGACAAGCTGTTCAAGGAGGAGACCACCCTGCTGAAGCTGCTGGTGTACTTCTGGTACGCCACGCCGCAGTTCGTCTCCTACGTCCTCCCCGTCGCGGCGCTGGTGACCACCCTCGTGACCGTCGGCCTGCTGACGCGGACGAACGAGCTGACCGTGATGAAGGCCTGCGGGATCAGCCTGTACCGGATGGCGGCGCCCATTCTCTGCTTCAGTCTGCTGTGGAGCGGCCTCCTGTTCGCGATCGGCGAGAGCGTGCTGGCGCGCGCGAACCGCCGCGCGGAGGCGCTCAACCGCGAGATCCGCACCGGTCGGACCCAGCCGTTCGGCACCATCGACAGGACGTGGCTGGTTGACGAGAAGGGCGACATCTACCACTACCTGCACTTCGACGCCGCCGGACCCGCGGTTGGCGGCCTGTCGGTCTATGAGCTCACGGGACGTCCCTGGTCGCTGGCGGGGCGGACGTATGCCGCGCAGGCATCGTTCCAGGACGTCTGGGAGGGTCGTGACGTCTGGTCGCGCGGGTTCACGGCTGCGGACGCCGCCTCGGCGTACGACCATGACACCGAGCGGGCGCTGCCGGCGGTGGCGCCACCTTCCCTGTTCTCGGCCGAGCTGCCCGAAGCGGAGCTGATGAGCTACCGCGAGCTGAATCGGCACGTCGTCGAGCTGCGGGCGCTCGGCTTCGACGTCGTCGCGCTCGCCGTCGAGCTGCACCGCAAGGCGTCGTTTCCATTCGTCACCTTCATCCTCACCCTCATCGCGGTGCCGTTCGCCGTGACTATCGGGCCCCGCGGCGCCCTCTACGGGGTCGGGGCCGGCATCGTGCTCGCGTTCACCTACTGGATCGTGCTGAGCGTATTCGGGGCGCTCGGCAGCGCCGGCGTGCTCATGCCGGCCACCGCCGCCTGGGCGCCGAACCTGATCTTCGGCGCCGCGGCCGGTTGCTTCCTCTTCTCCGTCCGGACCTGACCGAGCGATCGCGGTGCCGAGCATCATCAGTCGCTACATCGTGCGGGAGGTCGTCCTCCCCTTCTGCCTGACCCTGCTCGTCTTCACGTTCCTGATGCTGCTGCCCCCGATCATGCAGCAGGCGGAGGAGCTGATCAGGCTCGGGGTCGATGGCCGCCAGGTCGCCGAGATGCTGGTGCTTCTCGTCCCGCAGTCACTCGGCATCACGATACCGATGGCCCTGCTGGTCGGCGTCCTGATGGGACTCGGGCGGTTGTCCGGGGATCGCGAGACGGTGGCGATGCAGGCCTGCGGTATCAGCCTGTTCCGAATCCTGACTCCCCTGCTGGCCCTGGCCACCGTCGCGGCGGCGCTCAACTGCCATCTGCTGCTGTCCGTGGTGCCGGACGCCAACCAGCGGTTTCGGGAGATCCTTCTGCGGGTGCAGGCGAACCGCGCCGAGGGCGAAGTG
The DNA here is from genome assembly GCA_965222905.1 of Vicinamibacterales bacterium. Taxonomy (GTDB): domain Bacteria; phylum Acidobacteriota; class Vicinamibacteria; order Vicinamibacterales; family UBA8438; genus WTFV01. The sequence goes on from OZ244976.1 coordinate 5,513,768, forward strand.
AAGCCCCGCGTGTTCTACGCGGGCGACTTCCCGGACGTCGTCCTGTACGTCCAGGAGGTCTCGAGCGCGGGCGAGGGTTGGTCCGATGTCTTTCTCGCGGACGTCCAGCGACCGGATCAGCCGGATGTCTACATCGCGGAACGCGGTCGCGTCGCCGTGAATCGAGACCGCCGGAGCGTCGCCATCGTGCTCGAGAGCGGCGAGCGCCATCTGGTGGACCCATCCGACCCTGGCGGCTACGAGGTCCACTCCTTTCGGGAGTTGCGGATACAGTTGGACGCCGAATCGCTGTTCCCCGCGGGAGGACCGGAGCGGGGACTGCGCGAGCTGACCATCCCGGAGCTGAACGAGCAGGCGGCCGAGATGCGGGCGGCGGGCGTGTCGCCCCACGCGCCGATCATGGAGGCGCACAAGAAGTTCTCCATTCCGGTCGCGTGCTTCGTATTCGTACTGCTCGCTGCAGGGTTCGGGGTGAGCAGCCGCACGGATGGACGACTGCCGAGCTTCGCGCTCGGCACCGCGGTCATCTTCGCCTACTACGTGCTGATGTACGAGGCCGAGGCGCTCGCCAAGGGACAGCAGGTCCCCCCCCATCTGGCAATGTGGCTGCCGAACATCGTCCTGGGGCTGTCCGGCGTGGTCCTGATTCGGCGGCGTGCAGGGGCAGTCGAGCGCGGGGCCTCGCTCCGGTGGCCGTGGCGGCGCCTGCCTGCAGCGTCCGGCGGCGACGACTCCGGCGACGCCGGCAAGCGGACATCCGTTGTCACGGTGTCGGCGAGATCGCTCTCCGGCATCAACATCCTCGACTGGTACGTTACGAAGATGTACCTGCGCTGGGTGGGCCTGGCGTTCGTCGGTCTGCTTGGAATCTTCTACATCGCCACGTTCATCGACCTGTCCGACAAGCTGTTCAAGGAAGAGACCACAGGCGCAATGCTGCTGCGGTACTTCTGGCACGCGACGCCGCAGTTCATCTACTACGTTCTGCCGATCGCCGGACTCGTGGCGACGCTGGTGACCATCGGCCTGCTGACCAGGACGAGCGAGCTCACCGTCATGAAGGCGTGCGGGATCAGCCTGTACCGGGCGGCGTTCCCGATTCTCTGCTTCAGCCTCGTCTGGAGCGGCCTGCTGTTCGCACTGGGAGAGACCGTTCTGGCACAGGCGAACCGAACCGCCGAGACGCTGAACCGTGAGATCCGAACGGGCCGCAAGGAGACCGTCGAGGTGCTGAGTCGCCAGTGGCTCTACGATGACGGTGTCATCTACCACTATCGCTACTTCGACGCCGACCGGTTGGCGCTGGACAGCCTGTCCGTTTTCAAGCTGACCGAGCGCCCGTGGTCGCTGGCGCGCCGGACGTACACGACCTACGCGTCGTACGCTGGCGAGTGGGAGGGCCGAAACGTCTGGTCGCGGGAGTTCTCGACCGTGCCGGGGGGCTCATCCGCGTATCGGGAGGACGCGACGCGCGCGCTGCCCGCGGTGTCGGCGCCCGCCGTCTTCGCGACCGAGCGGCCGGACGCGGAGCTGATGAGCTTCCGTGAGCTCGAGCGCTACATCGCGGAGCTGCGCGCGCGCGGCTTCGACGTCATCGATCTCGTAGTGGCGCTGCACCGCAAGGCGTCCTTTCCCTTCGTCACCGTGATTCTCACGCTCATCGCCGTGCCTTTCGCCGTGACCACCGGGCCCCGCGGCGCCCTCTATGGCGTAGGCGTCGGCATCGCGCTCGCGTTCACCTACTGGATCGTGCTGAGCGTATTCGGGGCGCTCGGCAGCGCGGGCGTGCTCATGCCGGCCACCGCCGCCTGGGCGCCGAACCTGATCTTCGGCACATCGGCGGGCTATTTTCTGCTCACGGTCCGGACGTAACCGGCAATCCCACCCGCAGGGAATGGGTTTCGGTCGTCCGGCCGAGATTCGAGGCGAAACGCGCCAACCGTGAGCACGCCGCTCGTGCCGGGATACGTGTTCACGGTATCGACGACAACCAACAGGGCGTCTATCGCCGCCAGATCCGGGCGGGCCGGCACCTGCCACCAGGCGGGAACGAACTCCTCGAGCCGCGCGTGCACGACACGTCTTTCGGGACCGGCGTGGAAGGAGCGCCGCCAACGCACCGCTATCCCACCCTCGTCGAGACTCCGGAGCTGCAACGAAGCGCGCAGCGGCCGCGTCGCCTCGACCTCGAACCGAAAGGCCGCGGCATTCGCCAGCACACCGGGAGACAGCGTCCGGACGGCGGCGACGTACGTCGCCGCACTGTCCCCGAGGGTGAAGGCGAACCGGAATCCGTCAGGGGCCTCCTCCAGCAGGGCTCGAGCGTCGGGGCGCCGCTCGATTCCCCAGGACCCGCCCGGCGCCGGCAGCGACGCGGCTGCCGGCGCCGCCGGAACCGTGGTCGCGACCAGGCCACCCGTGTAGATGGGATTGCTCGTGATCCAGGGCACCGGCGGCCGCCCCGGCGCCGCCGGCAGGGCGACCTCGACCCGGTAGGCCGCCCGATCGTTGGCCGGCGCCGCCACATGGGCGAGAGTGCGTCCAGCCTCCTGCGCCACCTCCCGACCGTTGCGAAGCACCCGGATCGTGGCGTCCGCCGGTCCTGCCACGGAGACGAGCAACGTCAGGTCCTGCCCCGGCGGCGCGCGCTCCCCCATCCGCACGCGGCGCCCGTCGGCCGTCCGGCCGGAGTACGCGAAGCGCACGGGACCCGCCAGCGCGTCGATGGCCGTGTAGGTCCGACCGGCTCGCACCTGTCCGATGACGGCGGCGCCGTCGGCGGCGGCATCGCGAGTCAGAGGGCGAACGAGCTCGACCCGGATCGCGAACGTCCGGAACGTCTCCTCGTACCCGGGGAATCGCAGATCGACGCCCCCGCCGTATCCGTCGTCGTCGTTCCCGAGCGCCAGGCGTGCATGCGCATCCGCCGCGCCCAATCCGACGACGGGCCGCTCGGCCGCCAGCGCGTCCCAGCGAGTCAGGGCCCGCTCCGGGCGCGCGAGCAGCGACGCCAGACTCTCCGGCGCCCGGAACCAGTATCCCCCGGCGGCACGCAGCAGTCCGAGCAGACTGTCGTCCCGCCATTGGCTGTCGCCGTTGAGCCATTCGATCCCGTCCACCGGCAGAGACCGGTCGGACCAGGCCAGGGCCGGCCGCGGCGATGAAGGATGCGCGGCTACACCGAAGCCCCCCAGCCGCCGGACGTCCTCGACCACGCCGCGCGGGTCGCCGCCGAGCGGATACGGAGCGTCGGGCAACCCCAGCGCTACGTAGTGCCCGCCGTCCGTGCTGATTTCGACCCCCTCGATGACGAGAACGCCGTGCCGGTACGACGGCGGCCGACTGGTCGTAGCGTCGCCGTGATCGGTCAGGATCACGAAATCCAGGCCCGCCGCCGCCGCGGCGGCCGCAATCTCGTCCACCGTGCCGCTGCCGTCCGAACGGCGGCTGTGGACGTGAAAGGCCCCGCGCACCGTGGTCCCTGACGAAGCCGCGGCCGGTGCGGGAAACGCGTCGAGATGGATCGCGCGCGAGACGGGCGGCAGGTTCCACAGGACCCACAGGACGACGAAACCAGCACCAAGGGCAACCGTCGTCGCGATGCGCGTGAAGCGCCCTGCCGGCCGGTGCATGGAGAGCTCCCGGAAGACGTTGCCGTCCGGTCATCCGCGCGGCTGCCCGACCGCCGGCCGCCGGACGGGCTAGATCCCGGCGGCGGAGCCGAGCGCCGCGGCCTTGTCGGTCCGCTCCCAGGTGAATTCCGGGTCGGTCCGGCCGAAGTGACCGAATGCCGCGGTCTTGCGATAGATGGGCCGGCGCAACGCCAGCGTCTCGATGATGCCCTTCGGCGTCAGCGAGAAATGCTCCCTGACGAGCGCGCCGAGCCGCTCCTCGCCGATCTTTCCGGTGCCGAACGTATCGACGAGGACCGAGACGGGATCGGCGACGCCGATGGCGTAGGCGAGCTGCACCTGCACGCGTTCGGCCAGACCGGCCGCCACGCAGTTCTTCGCGATGTAGCGCGCCATGTAGGACGCGGAACGGTCGACCTTCGTCGGGTCCTTTCCGGAGAACGCGCCGCCGCCGTGCGGAGCCATGCCCCCGTAGGTGTCGACGATGATCTTCCGCCCGGTCACGCCGGAATCGCCGTGCGGACCGCCGGTCACGAAACGACCGGTCGGGTTGACGTAGATCTTCGTCGCGTCGTCGATCAGCGACTCCGGCACGGTGGCGCGGATTACCTCGCGGGTGATGTCGTCGCGCAACTGCTCCGTCGAGACCTCGTCGCTGTGCTGGCTCGACACCACGACGGCGTCGATGCGCCGCGGCCGGTCCCCGTCGTACTCCACCGTGACCTGCGACTTCCCATCCGGACGGAGGTAGGTGAGCCGCCCGTCGCGGCGGACGTTGGAGAGCGCACGCACGAGATGATGCGCGAGCATGAGCGGCAGCGGCATCAGCTCGGGGGTCTCGTTGCAGGCGTACCCGAACATCAGGCCCTGGTCCCCCGCACCGCCCGGATCGACCCCCATGGCGATGTCCGGCGACTGCCCGTGCAGCGACGAGAGCACGGCGCAGGTGTCGGCGTCGAAGCCGAACTTCGCACGGGTGTAGCCCACTTCCCGCACCGCCGCGCGGGCGACGTCCGCGAACTCGACCCTGGCGGTCGTGGTGATCTCCCCCGCCAGCACGATCAGGCCGGTCGTCAGCAGCGTTTCGCAGGCGACGCGCCCCGTCGGATCGTCCGTCAGAACGGCGTCGAGCACGGCATCGGAGACCTGGTCGGCGATCTTGTCCGGATGGCCTTCCGTGACCGATTCGGAGGTAAAGAGATAACGGCCTGTCCGGCGCATGTGCGGTGAATCTCCCTTCGCGGCGATGAATGCGGCGTCGATTCGGCGGGGTCGCCCGCGGCGCGTTCGCCACCGTCGGGACGGCAGGTCTCCGCGCGCCCACGCCAACCGCGTATGCTACCCAACGACCGGCGGTCCGGTCAATCACGAGCGCGGATGGGGGTGCACGACATCATTGTGAGATGAGCGTCAGGCGGCATTTGCGGCACGTCGCTCCCAGAAGTCCTCGAAGCGTCCGCTGAGGATGCAGCAGCGCAGCGCGATGATGGCGTTGGCCCCGGCGCCGGTCCAGCGCATGCCGGCGCGCTTGAGCCGGTCGCCGATCTGTTTGCATCCGGCCTCGACGACGCCCGACGAGACGCACAGGCCCCTGGCGCGGAACTGCGGATAGCGCATCCGGTGGCGGTTCCCGAACAGGTAGTGAATGCACCGTCGCGCCTCGGGCGTGGTCTCGACATGGATGCGCAGCGCGGCGACGACGGCGCACAGCCGGCCGGCGTCCAGTTCGGCACGCCGGTCCCTGGCCCACCGGTCGGCCAGGTCGGTTCCGGGGCCGTAGATGGCCTTGGCGACGTCGCACAGGTGCTGCTTGGCGTGGTAGATATCAACGATCTCGATGGCGCCGGGAAAGTGCTCGGCGGCCAGGTTCCAGATCCACGCGGCGCCGTCGCCGATGACGACGCGCTGGGCCGCAGAGTCGAAACCGCGCCGTATTGCCTCGCGATAGGCCCGTTGTGCGAAGGCGGCCGGCTGCGGGTCGGTGTCGCGGCTGGCCGCGCTTTCGACCGCGGCGTTGTAGCTGACCGACCCGCGGTCCCGCACGGGGCGGCCTTGTGTGTCGCGCCCTTCGGCCGTCCACACGGTGGCCAGCTTGACCTCGCGGGTCTTGGCCGAACCGTCGGGCTGCTTGCCGCGGCGGCCTTCGACCTCGGTTGGGCGCACCGGCACGCCGGTGCCGTCCAGCCCCAGGTACATCGTCGGCGCGGTCGCCGCGGCGGTCTGCTCGGTGACCGAGCGCTCGTCGTCGGCGATGTCGCGTCCGAGCGCCTCGGCACAGCGCTCGACCTGCCGGGTCTCGACATCCACCCCGGCCAGGGCGGTCAACCACTCGCTCGCCTTGGCGAAGCTGCCCTCGGCCGCCGTCAGTCCCACCAGCCGCATGATGGCCGGTGACAGCGAGCTACCTTGCAGACCCAGGGCCTGGTCGCGCGGACACACCCCGCTGCGGCAGGCGTCGCAGTGGTAGTAGGCGCGTTGCAGGGTAACCGGCCCCAACAGCGTGGTGAACGTCTTCGGGCGACGGCCGGCGTAGCGCGCCCGCCGGCCGCAGGCGCATGCTGTGGTCGAACCCGAATGGTCGGAATCGTCTGCGTTGAAGCGCTGCGCCATCCACTGCGCGGCGATGTCGAGGGCTTGGTGACGGACCGCCTGTTCGAGGGCCTCGAAGTCCGCCACCTCGGCGCACCCGGGACCGACGAGCGCATCGACTTCGGCCCCGATAGCGGCTACGAGCGCTGCGCCCCAGCCGCTTCTACGACCCGGGTCGCCGTGGCGAGCGCGCGGCGGCGAACCGTCTGCAGGAGCGTCTCGAAGTCCTGCGCATTCACGCTCCCCCGCCTGAGGAACGCGTCGACATCGGCCTCGACCGCCGACTTCAAGGCGGCGAACATCTCCTCCTTGAAGCCCCCTTTTTCGGCCGCGCCAGCGAGCGGTTCCGTCAACTGCGCCTCGGGCATGGTCGGAGTCCTCCTACCCGAGGAATCGGACGATCAGCGCTCGCTCGATACCCCCCCTACGAAAAAACCCTCACTTTCTTGTCGTGCACCCGCGCGGATGGCACTCGTCGTAGACGGCCTTCAGGCGCGCTGCGAGGATGTGCGTGTAGATCTGGGTGGTGGACAGATCGGCGTGTCCGAGCAGGGTCTGTATGGACCGCAGATCCGCGCCGCGCTCGAGCAAATGGGTGGCGAACGAGTGCCGCAGAACATGCGGGCTCAGGTCCCGCGGCAATCCGGCCTGCCGCGCGTACTGCTTGAGCTTCTTCCAGAATCCGACGCGGGTGAGCCGGACGCCGCCGCGGGCGTTCACGAAGACCCAGGCGGAGGTCCGCGGACCGAGGAGCGCCGGGCGCGCGGACGCCAGGTAGCGCCGCAACCACTCGACGGCCGCCCTGCCCATCGGGACGAGCCGCTCCTTGCTCCCCTTGCCGATGCAGGTCAGATAACCTGCATCGAGGTGCAGGCTCTCGGGTTGCAGCGACACCAGCTCCGACACCCGCAGGCCCGTGGCATAGAGCAGCTCGATCAGCGTCCGGTCGCGGATGCCGATCGCGGTGGTGGTGTCCGGCTGCTCCAGCAGCACGTCGACGTCCGCGATGGACAGGAACTTCGGCAGTGCGGGCCACGATCGCGGTGCGCGCAGGTCGTCGGCAGGGTTCGACGCCACGTAGCCGTCGGCCAGCAGGAAGCGGTAGAAGCCCCTCGTGCAGGCCACAACTCGGGCGACCGACCGCGGCGCGAGCCCGGAGCCCATCATGTCGCGAACGAACGCCTCCAGATCGCGCCGGTCGAGCCGCTCCACGCGCGCCTCGCGCGCCTCTGCGAAACCCTCCAGGAGCACGAGATCGCGAGCGTAGCTGCTCAGCGTATTGGCGGCCAGACGCCGCCCCGCCTTCAGATCGCTCAGATACGCGTCGACCAGATCGGCGCTCACCTCCCCTGTATCGGTCGGCCGGGTGGCGACCGCCACCGCGGGAAGCGCGCGAAGAGCGGCGCGGACGCTCCCGACGGTGGCCGCACGAACCTGCGTAAATGCGCGCTACTCCAATTCGCACAATGGGTTACGGGCCGAACCCGGATTGCGCGAAGGGTGCCGCTGGTTGTATAATGTCGCGTTGCGAAGTGTGAAACAGCGATGGCCGCGGCACGTTCACCGCACTCTCGGGGGATTGGTCCAATGTCTCATGTGAAGCACCTTGCCGTTCTCGCCGGCACGCTCGCCGTCGTGCTGCTCGGGCCCGGCGTGCGCCACCCGGTCCACGCGTCGGCCGCCGCCGGGCAAGTGGACTTCGGCACGCAGGTCGCGGAGTACGTCCGCACGCAGGAAGCGCTCGCGGCCGACGACTTCGCGGAGGCGCAGCGCGCGCTGGCCGATCTGATCGCGGTCGCGGACAGTGTCATCGGGCCGCTGGCTCGGGCGGCGGCCGGCGCCGAGGACATCGCATCCATGCGCAGCGCGTTCAAGCCGCTGTCCGAGCTCCTCGCCGGAATGGACCTGCCGGCCGGCTACGCCCGGGCGTACTGCCCGATGTACGACGGCGGGTCGAACTGGGTACAGGCCGACGGCCCGGTCCGCAACCCGTACTACGGCTCGACGATGCTGACCTGCGGCGTCGTCGACGCGGCGCCGGGGGCGCACATGGATCACAGTCCGCGGCACGGCGGGCGCGTCTTCATGGCGCCGGACAGCTTCCACCACATCGAGGGAACGTACCCGGAACCGGGGATCTTCCGCCTCTACGCGACCGACAACTACCGGGAGCCGGTCGACGTGACCATGTGGATGGGACGCGTGGTGTTGCAGGAAGACTACGACGCGGCGACCGACGAGTTCATCGAGGTGGAAGCGGCCGCTCTGCTCCCCTCTCCGTACGGCGGCTATCTCGAGGCGGAGGTCGGCGACCGCGCCCTGCCCGCCGACTTCATCGCCAAGCTCCAGATGGTCGAGGACTACCCGGAGGATCGGTTCGATTTCATCTTCTCGGAGCTGACGTCCGACGCGCCGTTAAGGACGGTGGCCGCGGCGACCGACATGCCCGCCACGCTGCCGCTGGCCGAACGGATCCGCCCCCGGATTCCGGAGGCGACACGTGACATCGTCAGCAACATCGACGCCCGCAACGACGAGATCGCCCGACTCGTGGCGGAGGGCCGGTTCACGGAGATTTTCATTCCGGCCCTGCAATCGAAGGAGCTCGCGCTGGCGCTCGACCAGCGCACGGAGGCCCTCCCGGCCGAAGACCGGAATCAGGTGCGCATCGCGGTACGCAGCCTGGTGCGGGCGGCGTGGCTTCTCGACTGGTACGGCGACCTCGGAAACAAGCAGCAGGTGAGCGAGGCGCACGACATCTTCAGCGAGGCCGTGCGCGGGATCAACCAGGTTTACGACAGCGCATCCGTGCGGTAGCAGTGCGCGCGACGTTTCGGGCCCGGCAGGTCGGACGCGCGAAGCAGCGCCGGTCGCTCGCCGGCCGGTAGCCGGCGCCTGAGGCTGATCAGGGAGATGGAGCGATGAGGACGAGATACGGTCGCTGGTGTCTGGGCGCAGCGGTGGCGCTCGTCGTGGTGGGCGGTCAGACCGAGGAGACGCAGACCCACACCCCGATCGCCTCGCGGTGGAACTACAACGAGCATCTGTTTCCGATCTTTCGCGACAACTGCGGCTCCTGCCATCGCGACGGGGGTATCGGCCCGATGTCGCTCGTGACGTACCGCAGCGCCTATCCCTGGGCGCAGTCGATCCGCGAGGAGGTCCTGGGACTGCGAATGCCGCCCTGGAAGGCGGAGGACGGGTTCGGCGATTTCCGCAACGGCCACGCGCTGCCGGCGCAAGAGATGGACATGATCCTCGAGTGGTCCAGCGGCGGCTACCCGCAGGGCCCGCGCTCCCAGAGTCCTACCCCGCCGGGCGAGCCCGGCGAGTGGCCGCTGGGCGCGCCCGCCATCGAGCTCGGGATGCCGGAGCCTTTCACCCTCGACGCGGGCACGAACGAGCTGGTCCGCTACTTCGTGCTGCCCGCGGAGACCGCCGAGGGCCGTTTCGTGACCGGTGCGGACGTGATGCCGGGCGCCGCCGCGGTGGTCCGTGACGTGGCAATCTACATCGACGCCACGGGCGCCGCGCGGGCGCTGGACGCCGAGGACGACGGACCGGGATTCGCAGAGACCGGCGGACGCGACTTCCCCACCACGGCGCCGATCGCGCTCTGGTCACCCGGGCGCCGGAGCGTGCTGCAGGAAGGCGTCGCGCACCATCTGCCGGTCGGGGCCGACATCGTGGCGCGCGTACATTACAAGAAGACCTGGATCACCGAGGGCGAAGCGTTTCTGGACCAGAGCCGCATCGGACTCTACGTCGGTGAAGAGAGCGTGAGACCGGTGGAGTCGATGCTCGTCTCTTCGCCCGGCGGCGCGGACGGACCGACGCTGACCTTCAGCCAGGAGGTCGCCCGGGACGTGAGCGCGCTCGCCATCCTGCCGGAGGTCGAAGTCGACGCCAAGGACGTGCAGGTCGTGGCCGTGACGCCCGGCGGGACCCGGGTGCCGATGCTCTTCCTGCGCGAGCCGGACACCGCGTGGCCGACCCGCTACTGGTTCGACGACCCAATCGACCTGCCGGCCGGGTCGGTGATCGAGGTCAACGCGATTCTCCATCCGGGGGCGGACCACACGCCGGGCCGCTCCCTGTTCGGCGCGGACCCGTCGGCTCTCATCCGGCTCGTCGTCGACTACGCGGCCGGGCACGCCCCGGCCGACTAGCCCATTCGATGTCCTCGAACCCCACCGGCCGACTAGCCGACTTGGCGGTCGGTCCCTTCGCGCCGAGGTATGCAACCGGCGGACGGGCGCTCAGGGGGTGGTCCGTTCCGCCTGGGGGGCAGTGCCTTCGGGGAAGAACTCGTCGTGGACGGCGCGGACCGCCTCGTTCACGTGCGTGTCGGCGATCACGCAGGCGATCTTCATCTCCGAGGAGCTGATGCAGTCGATGTTGATGCCCTCGCGGGCCAGCACCGCGAACATGCGGGCGGCCAGGCCCGGGGTAGACGCGAGGCGCGATCCGACGATGGATATCTTGGCGACATCCCGATCGATGACTCCCGCCGTCGCCAGGCCGCGCGACTTCCAGTCGTCGACGAGCCGCGTGGCACCCTCGACGTACTCGTCATCGAGCACGAAGGTGATGCAGCCCAGGCCCTCGGCGGTCGCCCCCTGAATGATCAGCCGTACGCTGATCGCCCTGGCCGCGAGGTCCCGAAACACCTCCGCGGCCAGACCGGGACGATCCGGCACGTCGGTCAGGGTGACCTTGGCAATCTTCCTGTCGCTGCTGACGCCGACCACCGCCGCCTGCTCCATCACCATCTCGTCGCCTCCGCGGATCCACGTGCCCTCGCCGTCGTGGAAGCTGGACCGCACGTGGATCGGGATCCGGTAGGCCATGCACACCTCGGCCGCCCGCGGGTGCAGCACCTTGGCGCCGCTCGACGCCATCTCTATCGCTTCCTCGTAACTTATCTCCCGCCACTGCATCGCGTGCGGCACCTTGCGCGGGTCGGCGGAGAGCACGCCGTCGACGTCGGTGCAAATCTCGCAAACGCTGGCGCCGAGGGCCGCTGCCATCGCCGCGCCGGTGATGTCGCTCCCGCCGCGGCCGAGCGTGGTGACCTCGTGATCCCGGGTCATCCCCTGGAATCCGGTGATGATCACGACCCTCTCCCTGTCCAGCTCCGCGAGAATCCGCCGCGTATCGATGGACTCGATGCGAGCGATGTTGAAGGCGTCGTCGGTCCGGATCCCGCACTGCGAAGCGGTCAGGGAGATCACCGGGATCTCCTTGTGCTGCAGTGCGAGGCCGAGCAGCGAGACGGAGACCTGCTCGCCGGTAGCGAGCAGCAGATCCATCTCGCGGCCGCGCGGATCGTCGGACACCTCGTGCGCCAACGCCACCAGCCCGTCGGTCGTCTTGCCCATGGCCGACAGGACGACGACCAGCCGTGGGCTGTCGCGTCGAACGCGGGACACCCGCTCCGCGATCGCACGGATGCGCGCCGCGGTGGCCACCGAGGTGCCGCCGTACTTCTGAACGACGATTGGCGCCGGCCCGGCCGGCGCCGTCATCGCTGCGTCTCCCGCGCGACCGGCGCTTCCGGCGCACGCGCCGCCGCATCGAGCTGGGCCGTCAACTGGTGCAGGAAGAGACCGACGTCGGTCACGATGCCGGCCGTCTGGGACGATCCGCGATCCGCGAGCTTGGTCACGACGGCGGGGTTGATGTCCACGCACACCACCCGCACGTGGGAAGGCAGCATGTTGCCGACCCCGATGCTGTGCAGCATGGTCGACAGCATGACGACCATGCTCACGTCGCGCAGCGCCTCCGCATAGCGATCCTGGGCCTCGATCAGGTCCATGATCGTGTCCCGCAGCGGGCCATCGTCGCGGATGCTCCCCGCGAGCACGGAGTCCACGCCGTGCCGAATCGCCTCGTAGAAAATGCCCGAGCGCAGGAGCCCCTGGTCGACTGCGGCCCGCAGGCCGCCGGCGCGGTTGATTGCGTTGATGGCGCGCATGTGGTTGCGGTGGCCCTCTGCCACCGCCGTGCCCGCATTCAGATCGATGCCGAGCGAAGTGCCGAACAGCGCGTGCTCCGCGTCGTGGACGGCGAGCGCGTTCCCGGCCAGCAGCACGTCGACGAAACCGCGGCGGATGAGGTCGCAGAAGTAGGTCACGCCGCCGCTGTGCACCACCACGGGACCGGCCACGAAGGCGATCCTCCCGCCTTCGCGCTTCACGTCGGCCATCATCGCCAGCACCCTGGCCACACTGACCTCGACACGCCGCTCGGTCGACACGTCGTTCACCATGAAGGCAAAGCCGAGCCGGTCCCGCTCGCGAAACTCGGGAGAGACCCGGATGCCGCCGACGCCGCAGACGACCACGTCACCCGCCGCGACGTCGCGCAGCTTGCGGCACGACGCCCGCCCGTCCTCGATGACGACGACCGCGTCCATGCGCTGGCCCTCGACCTCCAGCCACGCCTCGCCGTGCCGCACGTAGGTGCGGTGGTTTGTCGTCGAGTAGAAGTCGTCGGGCACGCACGCGGCCTGCTCGGACCGCTTGAGAACGGCGTCCCGCTCCGGCGTCGGATGACAGCCGAGCGGCACCAGGTCTTCCAGCAGATCGGCCAGGACGGTCTCGTCCGGCGCCGTCACCTTCAGCTTCAGATGGGAGTACTCGTCGTTCGTGCGGCCGATGTCGAACCGCAGCACGTCGAACCGCGCCCGCCGCTCGATTACCTTGTCGAAGATCGCGTTCAACAACTGCGAATCGACCAGGTGACCTTCCGCCTCGACGATCTCGCTGCGCTCGGGTCGAGACATCGTTCAGCCGGACACCGGTTGATGCGCCTGCTGGCGCTCGGCCATGAAGGCTTCGAACTCCGCCAGCGAGCGGCCGAGGGCGGTCGGCGCGGCCAGGGACGACGCCACGACGTCGGCCGTCTTGTAGCCGTTCCCGGTGATGCAGACCACGGTGCTCTCGTCGCGGGGAATGACCCCCTGCGCGACGAGCTTGCGGGTCACTGCCAGCGTGGTGCCGCCGGCCGGCTCCGTGAAGATGCCCTCGGTGCGCGCGAGCAGACCGATGGCGTCGACGATCTCGGCGTCCGTGGCCGCCGCCCCGCTTCCTCCCGATTCACGAACCGTCCGCAGCACGTGAAATCCGTCGGCGGGGTTGCCGATGGCGATGGACTTGGCGATCGTGTCCGGCCGGACCGGCTCCGGATAATCGAGCCCCGCGTCGAGCGCGTGGATGACCGGCGCGCATCCCGACGCCTGCGCGGCGTGAATGCGCGGCGGCTCACCGTCCACCAGACCGGCGTCGAGAAGGTCGTCGAAGCCGCGGCCGATGCGCGGGAGGAGCGTGCCGCCGGCGACGGGACAGACGACGTGACGCGGGAACCGCCAGCCGAGCTGCTCGACGATCTCGAACCCGTACGTCTTGGCCCCCTCCGCGTAGTACGCCCGCAGGTTGATGTTGGCGAACGCCCAGCCGTAGCGCTCGCCCACCTGCGTGCAGAGACGGTTGACGTCGTCGTAGTTGCCGTCGATGGCGACTACGTGGGGGCCGCTGACGGCGGACCCGAGGATCTTTCCGGGCTCGAGGGTCCGCGGGATGAAGACGTAACAGTCGAGGCCCAGCCGCGCGGCGTGGGCGGCCACGCTGTTGGCGAGGTTGCCGGTCGACGCGCATCCCAGGACGCTGAACCCGAGCTCGCAGGCACGCGTCGCCGCGACGGGCACGACGCGGTCCTTGTACGACAACGTCGGATGATTGACGGAGTCGTCCTTCACGTAGAGCTCGCGCATGCCCAGCTCTGCGGCCAGTCGGTCCGCCCGGACCAGTGGCGTGAATCCCGATGTCAGTCCTGTCCGGGGCTCGCCGTCGATGGGCAGGAACTCCCGGTAGCGCCACAGACTGGGCGGCCGGGAGGCGATGCGTTCCCGCGAGACGGCGCGGCGGATCGCGTCGCGATCGTAGGTCACCTCGAGCGGTCCGAGACACTGGTCGCAGACGTAGAGCGCCTCGGCCGGAAACGGGGTCTGGCACAGAGAGCATCGAAGACCGGTGAGGTAGCTCATGAGCTGCGTTCTCCACGTGGCAGAATCGGCATCCAGACCGGTGCCCGCGCATGGAAGTCGAACGCCTCGATCTCCGCCAGCGCGGCCTGCACCGCTCCCGAGCTGCACGGCTCGAGGGTCACGACGAAAGGCAGGGCCGACTTCGGCCAGTCCGGCTCCTGCAGCACCGAATCCATGTTGAGTCCGTGCCGCCAGAAGACGCCGGCAAGCGACGCAATGATACCGGGTCGGTCCACGATGACGAAGCGCAGGTACTGCGACGCCTCGAAATCGGGCTCGACCCGCGCCGCCGCCGCCGGCCGCCAGGACCGGGGCGCCGTGACGCCCACCCGGGCAATCGCCTCGAGGTCGGAGACGACCGCCACCGCGGTCGGATCACCGCCCGCCCCGAACCCGCGGAACGCGGTCTCGCCGCCGTGCGCGCCGTCGACGACAACGACGTTCTGGCTCCCCTCGGCGCGCGCGAGCGGGGACGTCGCCGGCACCAGCATCGGCTGCACGGAGGCCGTCACGTCCCCTCCGCCTCCCTGCACCACCTCGGCTCGCGACACCTGGCGAATCGTGCAGCCGAGCCGCCGCGCGTAGTTGAAGTCCACCGGCTCGACAGGCCGAATGGAGCGCAACGGGATCGCCTCGGCGGCCACTTGCCGCCCGAGACCAACCGCGGAGAGAATCGCCAGCTTGGCCTGCGCGTCGCCGCCGTCGACGTCCGCGGTCGGATCCGCCTCGGCGTATCCCCGCTCCTGCGCCTCCCGCAGCGCAGCGTCGAACGAGACCTGCCCCGCCTCCATACGCGTCAGCATGTAATTGCAGGTGCCGTTGAGCACACCCAGCACGCGCTGCAGCCGATCACCGGCCAGACCCTCCCGCACCGCCCGGACAATGGGAATGCCTCCCGCCACCGCGGCCTCGAACAGCAGATGCCGCCGCCGGTCGGCCGCGACCCGCAGCAGATCGGCTCCGACATGGGCCATGACCTGCTTGTTGGCGGTGACGACCGACTTGCCCGCCTCCAGCGCCTGCCGGATCCAGTCGCCGGCCGGCTCCAGGCCGCCGATGACCTCGACCACGACGTCCGCGTCCGAGCGCAGGACGTCGTCGAAATCGGACGTCCAGGCGACCGTGGCCGGCACCCAGTCGACGACCTTCCGCTCGACGCGCCGGTTGCATATGTGCGAGAGGGCCAGCGGGCGCGCGTCGCCCTCGCACAGAATGCGCGCCACCGACTGCCCGACCGTCCCGAATCCGACCAGAGCGGTTCTGAGCACGAAATGTTGCCGTTTCAGAAAAAAGGCCATCACCCTGCTTGCGGATGATGGCCCCGTGATCACTACAATGTGCCGGCTGCATCATCCGCTCCCGGTGTCCGCTCCCATCGGCGCGGTCCGGGTGTGCATAGTGGATGGACGACCGGTCGGCATGGCGTTAACGTTCCACATGACGGTCCGTTGGTCACGAAACAATCGATCTTTATACCCCGTCCTTCTCGGGGCCGTCAACCGGCGCAGCGGTCGGCCCGACTCCGGCGCCCCCGGGCGCCGCGCGGGCGGGCGATGATCGCAGGTGAGTCTCCGCATGCCCTCCAAGTGGCAGGATCTTCCAACCGAAGCCATCAACCCAGCCAGCCTGGCGCTGGATCAGGCGTCCACCGAGGACATGATCGGCCTGATGCTGCGCGAGGATCGCAAGATCCTGACGGCGGTGGCGCGCGAGAAGGCCCGCATCGCGACCGCCTCGGACCTCATCACGACCTCGCTCCAGAGAGGGGGACGCCTGATCTTCGTCGGTGCGGGGACGAGCGGCAGGCTCGGCGTCCTCGAAGCGGCCGAGATGGGACCGACGTTCAGCACCCCGGCACACCTCGTCCAGGCGATCATGGCCGGCGGCCGGACCGCCTTCTTCAGGTCGCAAGCCGGGGCGGATGACAATTTCGAGGAAGGCGCACGAGCCGTCGCCCGCCTGCAGCCGACGCGCAAGGACGTGCTCGTCGGCATCTCGGCAAGCGGCATGACGCAGTTCGTTCGCGGCGCCCTGACCCGCGCGCGCCGGAACGGCGTCAAGATCGTCTTCGTGACCTGCTGGCCGGGCACGGAGCTGCAGACCTTCGTCGACGTCGTCATCTCCCCCGCGGTCGGGCCGGAGGTCATCGCCGGCTCGACTCGCCTGAAGGCGGGCACGGCGACCAAGATGGTGCTCAACATGCTCACCACGGTGGCGATGGTGCACCTCGGCAAGACCTACGCCAACCTCATGGTGGACGTGGACGCCGACTCCGCAAAGGCACGCGATCGGGCGCGGCGCATCATCACGACCGTCACCGGACTCGACCACGAGGAGGCGGGCGAGCTCCTGAATCGGGCTCGCTGGAACGTGAAGGCCGCGATCGTCATGGCCCACGCCCATGTCGACTACCCCGAGTCGCTGGCGCGTCTGAAGCAGGCGAACGACTCCGTGCGCGCCGCAATCGGTGAGGAAATCGACGGGCGGCTGCGCAAGCAGATCGACCCGCAGTAGAGGATGCCGATCGACTTGGCGGTCGTCGCGGCGTACCTGTTGCTGGCGCTATGGAGTGGACGCCGGCTCGCGCGCGGGCGAACGACCCTGCGCGACTACTATCTGACCGGGCGGCGCATGCCGTGGTGGGCGGTCGCAGGCTCCATCGTCGCGACGGAGACGAGCACGGTCACCGTGATCAGCGTCCCGGGCTATGCGTTCGGGGGGGACCTGACGTTCTTCCAGCTCGCCCTCGGCTATCTCGCCGGGCGCGTGTTGGTGGCATTCGTCCTGCTGCCGGCGTACTTCAGCCAGGATCTGCTCTCCGCGTACCAGTTGTTGAGCGCAAGGGTCGGACGCGCGTTCGGCCGGTGCGCGGCGGCGGTCTTCCTGATCACGCGCAACCTCGCCGATGGATTGCGTCTCTTTGCCACTGCGCTGGTGCTCTCGGCGATGCTCACCACGGCCACGGCCGCGCTTGGGCTCGCGGATCCGCCGCAGACGCCGGTTGTGATTGCCGCCATCCTGCTGATGTCCGTGGTCACGCTGACCTACACCTGGCTGGGCGGCATGACCGCGGTGATCTGGATGGACGTCGTGCAGCTCGTCATATACCTGACCGGCGCGCTCGCGGCGGCGGCCACGCTGCTCGCCGCCATTCCGGGCGGCGGGGAGCAGGCATGGGCGGCGGCGGCGGAGGCCGGCAAGCTGGTGACCTTCGACTTCGCGTGGGACCTGCGGCGTGACTACACCTTCTGGTCCGCGGTCGTCGGCGGCGCGGTCTTCACGGCCGCCACGCACGGCACGGACCAGATGTTCGTGCAGCGCTACCTGTGCAGCCGGTCCCTGGCCGAGGCGCGGCTCGCGCTCATCGCCAGCGGTATCTTCGTGATCGTGCAGTTCGCGCTGTTCCTGGGGATCGGGGTGCTGCTGTGGGCGTTCTACGCCGGCGGCGAGCCGGGAGCGCTCGACGCGATCACCAGCGGCGGGTCCGTGCAGGCCGACCGCGTGTTTCCGCTGTACCTGATGACCCATCTCCCGCCGGGACTGCGTGGCCTGCTGCTGGCGGCGATCGTCGCCGCCGCAATGTCGACGCTGTCCTCCTCGCTGAACTCCTCCGCCGCGTCGACCATCGGCGACTTCTACCTGGGCGGCGTGGCCGGAGCACCGTCCGAGACGCAGGCGCTCCGCGCTTCACGGTGGGCGACGGGCGCGTGGGCGCTCGTGCAGGTGACGGTGGCGATCCTCGCGATCGGGGTGTCGCAGCGGGTCATCGACGACGTGCTCACCGTGCAATTCTTCAGCGGCGGTCTGATGCTCGGCGTTTTCCTGCTCAGCGGGCTGATCGCCAGGCCCAGGCCCGGGGTCGGGATTGCCGGGCTCGCCGGCGGTCTGGTTACGATCTCCGCGGTGAGTCTGTTGAGCGACCTGTCGTGGCAGTGGTACGTCCTCGTCGGCTCGGCCGCAACGGTCGGCGCGGGGTACGCCGCGGACCGCATCCGGCCGGCGCCAGCCTCCGGAGCCGCGGGATGAGCGGCTTCGACGCGGCGGCGCAGGTCCTGTACGACGCGGTCGGGGCAGGCGTCTGCCCCGCCGCGGTGGCGGAGGTGGGCAGCCGTTCGGGATGCCTGTGGCACCACGCAGCGGGCCGGCTCTCGTGCGCAGCCGGGAGTCCACCGGCAATGGCCGGCACCGTCTTCGACCTCGCCTCGCTGACCAAGGTGATCGCGACCACGACTCTGGCGATGCGCCACGTGGATGCCGGCCTGACCCCGCTCGAGTTGCAGGTTGCGGCGGCGCTCCGGACCTGGCGAGGGTCGGATCGGGACATGGTGACCGTGCGCGATCTGCTGGAGCACGCGTCCGGCCTCACCTCGCATCTGCCCTTCTACCGCGATCACGTCGGCCGCGCGGAGTTCGAACCCGCCATCGGCAGCCTGCCGCTGGAGTACGCGCCGCGCACCTGTTCGATCTACAGCGATCTCGGCTTCATCCTGCTCGGGTTCATCCTGGCGGACCGCCACCCCTCGGGGGCGAGCCTCGCCACCCAGTTCGGCGAGATCGCGACCCGGTGCGGCTGGGGAGAGGTCCGCTTCCACCCGCCGGCCGCATGGCGCCCCCGGACGGCGCCGACGGAGCTGGATCTCTGGCGCGGGCGAACGCTGGTCGGCGAGGTCCACGATGAGAACGCCTGGGCACTCGGCGGCGCGGCGGGGCACGCGGGACTCTTCGGCACCGCCGGCGCGGTCGGCCGGTTCGCGCGCGACGTCCTGGCCGGCCTCCTCGGCCACGGCCCATTCGCGTCGCCGCAGACCTTCGACGCCTTCCGCACCCGGACGGCAGTGCCCGGCAGCTCGCGTGCTCTGGGCTGGGACACGATGCTGCCGACCTCGTCGTGCGGGACCTGTCTGTCGCCGGAAGCGATCGGCCACACCGGGTTCACCGGGACGTCGCTGTGGATCGACCCGGCGGCAGACCGCTACATCGTCCTGCTGACCAACCGGGTACATCCCTCCCGGTCCAACGAGGCGATTCTCGCGGTGCGTCCCGCGTTCCACGACGCGGTGATGGCGGCCGGGTGAGCCATGGCGCTGACCGCGACCGACTGGCTGCTGCTCGGGCTCACGCTCGCCGTCCCCATCGCGGTCGGCGTAGCTTACGGGCGGCGCTCCGGACGGAGCCTCTCGCAGTTCTTTCTCTCGGGCCGCGATCTGCCGTGGTGGCTGGCCGGAACCTCGATGGTGGCGACGACGTTCGCCGCGGACACCCCGCTCGCGGTCACCGGGATAGTGGCGGCCAGCGGCGTGGCCGGCAACTGGCTGTGGTGGAACGCGGCGCTCGGCAGCATGCTCACCGTCGTCTTCTTCGCCCGGCTTTGGCGCCGCGCGGGCATCCTGACCGACGTCGAGTTCGTCGAGCTGCGTTACACGGGACGCACCGCGAGCACGCTCCGGGCGGTGCGCGCGCTGTACCTGGGACTGCCGGTCAACTGCCTCGTGATCGGCTGGGTCAACCTGGCCCTCGCCAAGGTACTGTCGGTCGCCCTCGGCTGGGACCGGCTGACCGGGGTGCTCGTCGGACTCGCCGCGACCGGCGGCTACGCCGCGCTGACCGGCCTCCGTGGCGTCGTGGCGGCCGACCTGGTGCAGTTCGTAATCGCCCTGGCCGGCGCCGTGGTCCTGGCGTACTACGCGCTCGCGGCTCCCGGGGTCGGCGGGTTGGACGGCCTGCTCGCCGCACTCCCGGAATCGACCCTCCGGCTGTGGCCGGCGGTAGGGGCGGCGGAAGGGACGCCGGCGGGCGCTTTCGCGACGCTGGCGCTGCCGGTCGCGTCGTTCGTCGCCTACCTCGGCGTCCAGTGGTGGGCGAGCTGGTATCCGGGACAGGAGCCGGGCGGCGGCGGCTACGTCGCACAGCGGATGATGTCGGCCCGCAGCGAACGCGACGCCGTCCTGGCGACGCTCTGGTTCACGGTGGCGCACTATTGCCTGCGCCCCTGGCCGTGGGTGCTGGTCGCACTCGCCGCTCTCGTCCTGTACCCCGACCTGACCGATCGGGAAGCGGGCTACGTTCTCGTCCTGCGCGACCACCTGCCGCCCGGCTGGCGGGGCCTCCTCGTCGGCGCCTTCTTCGCCGCCTACATGTCCACCGTCTCCACGCAATTGAACTGGGGCACGTCATACCTGGTCAACGACGTGTACAGGCGATTCGTGCGTCCGGACGCCGACCAGACGCACCTCGTGCGCGTCTCGCGCCTGACGACCATCCTGGTGATGGCGGCGAGCGGCGCGATCACCTTCGGACTCGAATCGGTCCGTCAGGCGTGGGAGTTCGTGCTCGAATCCGGCGCGGGCGTCGGACTGGTGCTGATCCTGCGCTGGTACTGGTGGCGGGTGACCGCGGTCTCGGAGCTGGCGGCCCTGGCCGCGGCCGCGGCCGGATTCGCGTTCGTGCGGCTCTTCACGGCCGTTCCCTTTCCCGAATCGCTGCTCTACCTCGTGCCGTGGACGACGGCCTGCTGGATTGCCGCCACGCTGGCCACCCCGCCCGAACCGCTGTCCCACCTGATCCGCTTCTACCGCCGCACCCGGCCCGCCGGCCCCGGCTGGCGCCACGTCGCGACGGCGGCGGGCGAGTCGGCGCCGGCGCCCCTGGCCCCCGATCTCCGACTCTGGGGCGCGGGTTGCGCCGCCGTCTACCTGACGCTCGCCGCCACGCACGCACTTCTGTTCGGCTCGGCCCCCGTGGCGGCTCTGCTGCTCGTGTGCGCCGTCCTGCTGGCCGCGTGGCTCGTTCGGAGCCTGACCCGCAAGCGGTCGGCGGCCGTCTGACGTCACGTCATCTCCCACTCCCGCCGCCGCGCTGTTCCAACCCTCCCATGCGGGCTCCCGCTCCGCTGCCCGACCTCCCTCCGAACGGGTCGGACAGTCCCGGCTCCGGCCGACCCGACTCGCCGCCTGCCTGGCCCGCCGCCGGGCCCTCGCCGAGGAACACCCAGTCGCTGTACCGCGACTGCCCGTTGTAGAGCGCTATCGAAGTCTCCTCGCTACGGCTGACGACGCCGGCGATGTTGCCGTCCGCGCCGCCGGGCGTACGTTCTCCCCGGTTCGCGAACGGCCGGACTCCCTGCATGAATCCCGGGCGGTCCCGGACGTCTTCGCCCTGGGGCTGGCGGCGCGGCCCGTCTCCCGCTTCCTCGGGCTCGCCGTCGTCCGGCGCCCCTGCGGCGGCGCCCGGACCGGAGAACTCGGCCAGCTCGGACTGCAGGATGAACCGGAACTCGCCGCCGGCAGTCATCGGATCGGGGTAGGCGCGGCGCAGAAACCGGCCCTCGACAAGGGTCTCGACGTCGGGTGGGTAGGCGCCGGGGGTCTGCCGCTGATAGAGCATGATGGCCCGCGCGTACTGCTCGCCGCGGAAGATCAGCTCGGCCTCGCGCTCGCGCTGCGCCGCGTGGTGCCACACCGGGAGCGCCATCGACAGCATGAGACTCATGACGGCGAGAACGACGAGCAGAGCGGCCATCGCGAAGCCCTGCTGTCCGCGCGGTCGCAGGACTCTCTTCACGGACTTCCTACCAGTCGGCATAGACGGTGCCGTCGAGGGCGATCGCCTCGGACCCGCTCCTGATGTCGTAGACGCCCTGGACGAACGGTTCCGCCGGATCCGGTTCCGCCGGCACGACCACCCATGTTGCGGACGACCGCGTCACCGGATCCTCCGGAATCGAGCGCAGATAACCGCCGCTCACCAGGGCGTGCAGATCCCGCGGGTACTCCCCGAGGTCGGCGTGGTGCTGATCGATGGCGTCGCGCATGCGGAAGAGGTCCTCCTTCAGCACTGCCTCTCGCGAGCGGATCACGGCGTTGCTGTACCCGACGAGCGCGATAGTCGACAGCACCGTGATCAGCGAGATCACGATAGTCAGCTCGATGAGCGTCCAGCCGTGCGCGCCCCGCCAGTCCCGCATCGACTCACCAGTCCCGGTAGCGCGTGCCGTCGAGCGCCGTGCCCCGCGACTTTGTGTAAACGTCATACACATTGCCCCCACCCCAGCGTGTCTGGTCCGGATCGTCCTGGTAGGAGCGCAGGCCCCAGTCGGTGCTCTTCGTCATCGGATCGATCGGAATCCGCCGCAGGAAGCGCAGGACGCTGCCCGCGTTCTCGTCGACCGGCTCGACGCCCCCCACAAGCGTCTCGAGGCTGGGCGGATAGCCCTGGTTCTCCGGATCGATCTCCGTGCCGCCGATGACACCCAGGTCCACCGCGTCCTTGTAGCCGTCGATCGCCGTCCGCATCTCACGCAACGCCCGCCGCAGCTCGATCTCCCGCTGGCGCTGCATGGTCACCTGCGCGAGCGGCGCGACCGCCGACGCCAGGATCAGCAGGATGCTGCTGACGACGAGCAGCTCGACGAAGGAATAACCGAGCGTCTCCCGCACCAGACGGCTGATCGTGCCCGCGAGCGCCCTCCCCCGCGGGTCGCTCGACCGCGGCGGACGCCCCGCGCTACGGCTCGACGCGCTGCGAATGGTCATCGTCCCGATAGTAGGTGGAGAGAACCAGGCTCAGCACTTCCCCCGCCTCCGTCTCGTCTCCCTGGCTGAGAACGATCTCCTCGATGACGACGAACTCCGGCGCCGTCTCGAGCGCGTGGATGAACCGGCGAATGTCCCGATACGCGCCGCTGAGCAGCATCGACACCTGAAGTCGCGCCAGGCGGCTGCCTTCTTCCCGGTCCGGCGCCGAGGCGCGCCTTTCCATCAGCAGCCCGTGGTCGGCCGCGAGCGCGGCAAGTCGAGCAAACGTGAGTGCGCGCGCGCCGGCCAGATCGCGCGGCAGGATCTCCTGGTGGAACGTGCGCAGTTCCGCGTCCGCCCGTGTCATCGCGTCCGCGGCGAGCCGGGCGCTCTCGAAGCGCCGCCGTGCCGCTTCCAGATTGGCGGCGGCCGCAGCCGCACGCCGGCCCGCGTCCTCGACCTCGACGCTCGCGGGGTAGACCGCGAGAGTATAGAGCCCGGCGTCGGCGGCCAGGCCGAGCGCCACCAGCGCAACGACGACGCGCTTCTCCGCGAGCACCCGCCGGAGGAACGCGACGGTCCGGCTCATACCCCCTCCGCCGGTGCGTCCCGGCCGTCCGCCCTCTCCTCGAGCCACACCAGGCGCCCGCGCAACTGCGCGCGGTACATCCCCTCGTCGTTCAGCTCTCCCTGCCGGGCCAGCACGTCGGCGAAGACGCCGGTCCCTTCGAGCCGTCGGATGAACTCCTCGACGTCGGCGACGGTGCGGCCGACCACGGCCAGATCGACGCTGGTCCCCTCTTCGTCCGCGTCCGGACGCACCGCCGTGAGCATCACGTTCGCCGGCAGGGTCCGCTCGATGACGTTGAAGAAAGCGGTCCAGGAGAACAGCCGCTGCTCGATCAGCCGGTGGACCTCTTCCGCCTCGACGACCAGCGAGGCCGTTGCCTCCCGTGGCATCTCACGCTCGAGTCGGGCCGTCTGCGTCGAGACGGCCGCGGCTTCGCCCTCCGCCGCGTCGGCCTCCAGCGCCAGCTCGCGATGTGCCTGGGACAGCTCCACGAGGCGCGTGGCCTCCAGTGCCAGGACCGCAACGACCCCGAGCCCGAGCCCGGCCAGCAGCAGGTGGACGGCACGGTCGTTGTAGAAGGGTCGCGTCGCCAGGTTCATCCTCGGCACCTCAGGCCCCTGCCGCCGCGGACTGCCTCAGAAGCACTCCCAGGGGCGCCGCCAGACCGTCGAGCGTGGCCGGATCGAGCCCGCCCCGTTCCGGCATCAGCGCCGCCATCCGCTTCGCAATCGGCTCGACCGCAATCGGGAGCCGGTCCTCGATGACCCGCCGGATGTTCTCGACACCGTCCGGCGCCCCGCCGTGTCCCGCGATCAGCGCGTGCGAGAACCCGCCGCCCCCGAGCCGATCCTCGTAGTACATCGCCGTCTGGTGCATGAGGTCTCCCAGCGGCTGTCCGTCCGCAACGGTCCGGAACAGCAGCGGATGCCGGCCCCGCACGACGGCGAGCGTGCTGGATCCCCCCCCGACGTGCACGAGCAGCCAGTCCGCACCGACGTCGCCCGCGCCGTACGCCAGCGCGGCATCGATCAGGCTGAAGCTCAGCAGGTCCACGAGACCGGCATGCGCTCCCGCCGCCGTGCAAACCTGCTCGTACTCCTCGACCACCGCCCGATGCGCCAGGACCACCACGAACTCCTGTTCGCCGCCGGCCGTCGACCGGCCCGGCGTCCAGTCCATCTGCGCCTCGTCCACGTCGAACGGTACGGTCTTGCGTACCTGCCAGCGAATCATGGGGTCGAGATCCGTTGCCCGGGCGGGCACGCTGGCGAACCGCACCATCGACACCTTGGCGGCACCGTCCGGCAGCAGGAGCGCGATTCGGCGCGGGCGGCGCGGAAGCTGGTCCAGCACCCCGTCCAGCACTCTTGCGACCTCGGGCGCGTCCGCGATGTTCGCACCCTGGACGGCCGGCGTCACGCCACCCTCGGGCAGCGGCAACCGAGCGTGCCCCCGCAGCGTCGGTCCCTTCCGGCCCGACTCGATCTGAACCGCGGTCACCAGACCCGGAACGATGGACACCGCCACTGTCGGACCGGGCGTCCTGAACAACGACCGCAGCAGGCTGCTAGGCAACGAAGGTCACCTTGTTGATCTCGTGCAGGGTCGTCCGTCCCTGCAACACCTGCTCGACCGCCGATTCGCGCAGAAAACGCATGCCGGCGTCGCGCGCCGCCTGCTTGATCTCGGACGTGGGACGCCGGCCGAGAATCAACTCCCGGATGTGATCGCTCAGATCGAGAAGCTCGCAGATTGCGGTCCGGCCCCGGTAGCCGGTCCCTCCGCACTCGATGCAGCCGCCGCCCTCGTAGAAGGTGTGTACCGCCGCAACCGCCGGGTCGATCTTCGCTTCACGGAGCTCTTCCTCCGGGATCGTCACCGGATGCCGGCAGTCCCGGCAGATGGTGCGGACCAGGCGCTGCGCCAGCACGCAGTTGAGTGACGAAACGAACTGGTACGCCTCGACGCCCATGTTCAGAAACCGTCCGAGCACGTCGATCACGTTGTTCGCGTGCACCGTGGTGAAGACCAGATGCCCCGTGAGGGCGGACTGAATCGCGATCTGCGCCGTCTCCGGGTCGCGGATCTCCCCCACCATGATCTTGTCGGGATCGTGGCGGAGGATCGATCGCAGGCCGCGGGCGAACGTCAGCCCCTTGCGCTCGTTGATCGGGATCTGGGTGATCCCCTTGAGCTGATACTCGACCGGATCCTCGATGGTGACGATCTTGTCCTCCGACGAAGTGATTTCCGCCAGTGCGCCGTACAGCGTCGTGGTCTTGCCGCTGCCGGTCGGGCCGGTCACGAGCACCATGCCGTACGGCTCTGCGATGGCGCGCCGGAAACGCCTCAGCTCGTCCGCGGGAAATCCGAGGATATCGAGCCGCAGCTCCCGGAACTGCTCGCTGATCGATTCCTTGTCGAGGATGCGTATGACCGCGTCCTCACCGTGGATGCTCGGCATGATCGACACCCGGAAGTCGATGGTCTTGCCGGGCATCCGCAGCTTGAACCTTCCGTCCTGCGGTACTCGCTTCTCGGCGATGTCGAGCTCCGCCATCACCTTGATTCGCGAGAGCACGGCGCTGTGGAACTGCTTGTCGATCGGCCGCATCGCCGCCTGCAGCACCCCGTCGATGCGGTACTTCACGTGCAGCGCGTCATCCTGCGTCTCGACGTGGACATCGCTGGCGCGACGCTGGATCGCCGTGTAGATCATCGAGTCGACCAGCTTGATCACCGGGCTGATGTCGCTGGTCAGGCGCTCGACCGTGAGGCTCTCCTCGGCCGCGTCCTCCTCGCGCAGGATCTGCAACTGGAAGCTCTCGGTGGCCTCGTCCAGCACCCGCTGCGAGCTCTCGCTACGGGTGAGAATGGACTCGATGGCGGACGGGGTGCCCACCGTCGCGGTCACCGGCGCCCCCAGCAGAAGCGCAAGCTCGTCGATCATCGGCAGGTCGGTCGGATCCGACACGATGATCTCCAGCGCCCCGCCGGTGCGGCGCCGCGGAACGAAGCGGTAGCGCAGCATCAGGTCGGCGGGGATCGACCGCAGCAGATCCTGATCGACGTAGTACCGCTCCATATCGACGTACTCGAGGCGGTAGCGCTCGGCGAGCGCCCGTGCGCGTGCGATCTCCGCTGCGGCATCGAGCCTCGCGGCCGGCTTGCCGGGGGCGGCGCCGCCGGCTGCATCATCCCGCATCGTGTCCCCGGGTACGGCTGCAGACATGCGCTCCCTCGTCACGAAGCGATGGCGCCGAGCTGCAGCAGCGGCCAGTACAACGCCAGCAACAGCCCGGCGATCACGATGCCCATGATCACCAGCAGCAGCGGCTCGATGAGCGTCATGAAACGCCCGAGAGTCGTCTCGATTTCCTCGTCGAAGAAGTCGGCCACCGCGTTCAGCATGTCCTGCAGCGCCCCGGTCGACTCGCCCACCTCGACCATCTTGACGGCCACCGGCGGAAAGATCCCGCGCGCGTGCATCGAGGTCGAGAGCGCCTTGCCCTCGCGCACCTCCCGGGCGATGGCCTCCAGGTTGCGCGACACGTAGCGGTTGCCGACCGAGCGCACGGTAACATCGAGAGCGTTGACGAGCGGGATGCCCCCGCCGAGCAGCGTGGCCATCGTCCGCGCGAGCTGCGACGTGGCGAACCGGGTGGCCACGTCGCCGATGAACGGCAGCCCGAGCAGCAGCCGGTCGAGCTGCGAGCCGCGGCCGGGTTGCCGGCTCCAGGTCCACACGGCGCCGGCGAGGGTCGCGGCGCCGAGCAGCAGCAGCCCGAAGAACTCGGTCACGAAGGCGGAAACGCCGGTCAGCACCCGCGTCGCAAGCGGCAGGGTCGCGCCCATCGAGTGGTAGAAGTTGGTGAACTCCGGCACGACGCGCACGACGATGATGGCCACCACGATGCCGGACAGCGCCAGCAGAATTGCAGGGTAGATCAGCGCCGACAGGGTCCGGCGGCGCACGCCGCTGATGACCTTGGCGTAGCTGACGTAGCGCCGGAGCGTCTCTTCGAGGTTGCCGCTCTTCTCGCCCGCCAGGAGCGACGCGGTATAGACGCCGGGAAAGAGATCCCCGTGGCTGTCGAACGCGTCCGACAACGCCGCCCCGCCCCGCACCTGTTCGTGGACGTCGTCGAGGACCGTCTTCAGGACCGGCTGATCCGTCCGCTGCCGCAGGATGTCGAGCGACTGCAGCAACGGCATCCCGGCCTCGAGCAACGCGGCCAGCTCCTGGTTGAAGACCGTGAACTCCCGCACGCCGGGCCGGCTGCTCCACTGGAACGACGCGCCCGGCCACGCGATTCCGCCCCGCCGCCGGAGCGACAGAAGACAGAGTCCTTCCTTCTCGAGGTCCTGCCGCAGGCGCACCTCGCTGTCCGCAATGCAAATCCGCTCCACGATCGCGCCGGAGTCGGTCCCGAGGCGGCAGCGAAACTCCATCGGTACATCGGTCAGTAGCCGCCGCCCCAGCCCGTCTGCGACAACATGACCTCCAGAACGCGGCGCACGAACCTGTGGGTCTGCGGATAGGGCGGAATGCCCCCGTGTAGCCGGACGACCCCCTCGCCGGCGTTGTACGCGGCCAGCGCATCCAGTGCATAGACGGGACCGAACTCGTCGAGCAGCGAGCGGAGGTGGCGCGTACCCGCGTCTATGTTGGATGCCGGGTCCAGCGGGTTGGAGACACCGTAGCGCCTGGCCGTGCCCGGCATCAACTGCATCAGTCCCATTGCGCCGACGCCGGAAACCGCGTCGGCACGGTAACCCGATTCGACCTCTATCAGAGCGTGCACGAGACGCGAATCGACGCCGTGCCGGTCCGCAGCCTGCTGCACCAGACGCGCGTAGGGTCGTTCCGGCGACACGGGCGCGGCGGCCGCCTCGAAGGGCTCAACCAGCCGGACCGGCACGGGCCGCGGGTCCAGAAACCCGGCCCCGCTACCCTGAAACGACGGCATGACCGCCGCCCTTGCCACGGCGGTATCGACGATGGACGCCACTCGTTCGCGTGCGGCTCGCCCCTTCCCGTTCGCCACAAAAGCAACGGGTAACCAGGCGAGCGCCAGCATCGCCAGCGCGCTGCACAGAATCAATCCCCACTTCAGCACCATGATTTCCGCCTGCCGGTTCGCACCCGTCCATCAAGTCGTCCGCCGTCGGGCGGATGCGAACGAATTTGCCGCCGCTTCGGGTTTACAACGGCTCGAAGTACGTGTAGGAGACGCGGACGCCGAGCTCGCGCGTGTCCTGCGGCCCGTCACCGATGTCCGCGGGCGTGAAGGTCCGGTCGACCCGCAACTCCAGATTCACGATATCGTCCGATCCGAGATCGGCCGCCGGGATCTCGCACGTGACGTAGACGACCTCGGTCGTATCGATTTCCAATTCCTCGATGGTGCGGTCACCGATGACGAGCGACAGCCTCTGGTCGGGGTCGAACAGGTCGGCGCGACCGTCGAACTCCAGGACGAACCTGGAATCGCGGTTCGGGTTCCTGAACGACAACACGCCCCGGCCGGTCGTCCAGCGCCACTGCGTGCGTCCGTCGGCGCTGAACTCCGCCTCGTGCCACCCTTCGCCGTAAGTGACGAAGCTGCTTTCGTGTTGCGGCTCCAACCGGATGCTCGCCACACGATAGGCCAACTGATCGAGCTCTGTTCCGGTCAGGGCGAGACGCGTTCCGTCACGCGGGGAATAGAGGCCCGTCGCGATTACCGACTCGCCGATATACGGGTACATGGGAATCTTCACGCGCCGCGAGTATTCGATGGACCGCCCGGGCGTCCACTCCGACGTCGGTACGGGCGGATCGTGATCCTCGGTCCACAGGACCTGTGCTCTCTCGTCGAGGAAGTGTACGAACACCCGATAGTCCTCGGTCGGTCCAGCATCGAGATCCGGCAGGACGTCGAAGCGGAAATGCAGATCCAGGGGAGCGCCCAGGGATACCGTCGAGCGATCGAGTTCCAACGCGACGCCCGCAACCGGCGGCGGAGGCTCGGCGCAGCCGAGTGAAATGGAAAGCCAGACGGCAACGACCGCCGCGCGCGAAGCGCGCGAAAGAAGAGTCGAACGGAGCCAGTGCATCTGCAACAATGCTAGCGTGTTGCGGGTGTCTCCGGCAATGTGCTAGGCTGCCGGCCGTTCCGCCCCGCGTGCACGCGGGGCCTTCTCGTCGGAGGGAGAATGACGCGCGCATGACACTCGAAGCGCTGGGCATGGTCGAAACCAAGGGCCTCGTGGGCTCCATCGAGGCCGCCGACGCAATGGTCAAGGCGGCGAACGTCCTGCTGATCGGCAAGGAGTACATCGGCGCCGGCTACGTGACGGTGATGGTGCGCGGCGACGTAGGTGCGGTGAAGGCGGCCACCGACGCCGGGGCGGCGGCAGCGCGCCGGGTCGGCGAGCTCGTCTCGGTCCACGTGATTCCGCGACCGCATCAGGAGGTCGAGAAGATTCTCCCGTCGGCCGGGGACGCGCCCTGACGGGCCGTGCCGCCCGGGCTTGACCGTCGCTTCTCGCCAACGCCCGCGCGCCTTCCCGCGGTCGGTGCGAAGCGGCCCGCTCCGCCATGGCTGACCTCGATTCGCCGTCCACTCTCGACCAGCGTTCCAGCGAGGAGGCCCGCACCCTGGCGGCGCGGGCGTACGAAGCACGGCCCGCCCTGGTGGAGCTCGGGCAGGAGGATGTCGACCGCATCGTCGCCGCCATGGCCGCGACGGCCGCCGACCATGCCGAGGAGCTCGCGGCCGCCGCCGTCGAGGAGACCGGCTACGGCGTTTGCGCCGACAAGGTCCGGAAGAACCTCTTCGCCGCACGCACCGTGTACGACTTCATCCGCCCGATGAAGACGGTCGGCGTGCTGCGCCGGCTCGACGATCGGCGCGTCGTCGAGATCGCCGAGCCCTTCGGCGTTGTCGCCGCCATCGCACCGTCCACCAACCCCACCTCCACCGCCATCTACAAGCTGCTGATCGCGATGAAGGCGCGCTGCCCGATCGTGCTCAGCCCGCACCCGGCGGCGGTCGACTGCATCAACCGCACCGTCCGGCTGCTGGAGCGCGCCGCCCGCGCCGCGGGCGCCCCGGCCGGCGCGATCTCCTGCATGGAGTCGGTGACCATCGCGGGCACGCAGGCGCTGATGGGCCATCCGCGGGTAGCGGTCATCCTGGCGACGGGAGGCATGGGCCTCGTCCGCGCCGCCTATTCGGCCGGCAAGCCGGCCTACGGCGTCGGTCCCGGCAACGCACCGGCCTACATCGAGCGCTCCGCAGACATCGAGAAGGCCGTGCGGGACATCCTCATCGGCAAGACCTTCGACAACGGCCTGCTCTGCTCCTCCGAGAACTCGGTGGTGGTCGACAGTGCGATTGCGGAGGAGGTACGCCGCGAGTTCGAAGCCCGGGGAGGGCACTTCCTGAACCGCACCGGCACCGCTGCGCTGGCCGGAGTCCTGATCACCCCACAGCGACTCCCGCATCCGAAACTCGTCGGCCGCACGGCGGTCGAGATCGCCGAGCGTGCCGGCCTGCGGGTCCCGGACCACACGCGTGCGCTCATCGCTCCGCTCGACGGGGTCGGCCGCGACCATCCCCTGTCCATCGAAAAGCTCTGCCCGGTCCTCTCCTTCCATGTCGTCGAGAACTGGCGCGAAGGTTGCGAGCGGTGCAGACAGATTCTGCGGTACGGCGGCATGGGTCACACCATGGCGATCCACTCCCGCGACGAGTCGGTCGTCCTCGAGTTCGCACTGAAGAAGCCGGCCTTCCGCATCGTCGTGAACACGCCGGCCACGCTGGGCGCCATCGGCATGACGACCGGTCTCGATCCGTCGATGACGCTCGGATGCGGCGGGCTTGGCGGCAATGCCACCTCCGACAACATCTCACCGCGCCATCTGCTCAACGTCAAGCGCCTGGCGTACGAGGTACGCACCGCACCCCAGGCCGCCAGCGACCTTGTCTCGGCCTCGCCGCTCGGCTCGGACGCGGGTGCCGGCGGACCCGAACGCACGGCGGGGCTGGACCGGCGCCTGGTGGCGGACCGCGTCGCCGCGTTGCTGGAAACCCCGCCCGCGGGCCGCTCGCCTTCGCCGGACCCGGCGGGAGGCGGGGCGCGGGTCCCGGTTCCGTTCGTCTGCGAGGACGACGTCCGCGTCGCCATTCGCGAATCACGCCCGATCGTGATCGGGGAACGCACCATCGTGACTCCCGCCGCGCGCGACCTCGCGCAGGCGCATGGGGTCTTCGTGGCACGCTGAGTCGGCAACGCCGGGTCCGCCGGCGAACGCGTCGGCCCCGACGCACGTGCCCCGTCAGGAGCCTGAGCCGGAAAAGCGCAGCCGGACCAGCGTCCACACCGCCGACACGAAATCGACCCACGAGATCTTCTTGCCCTCGGCGAAGCTGCGCCCGGTGTAGCCGATCGGCACCTCGTGAATCGTGACACCCGTCTCAATAGAGGAGATTCGTGAAGCCGGTCAGCAACCGGTTTCCGACCACGTGGCGCAGCGACATTCTCGGACGCGGGCCACCGAACCGGGAGCCGTACACGGCGGTCGCCCGGCGGGCATCCACGACCGCCAGCAACTTCGCATAGTCAGCCGGGTCGTACTCCAGGTCGGCGTCCTGAGCGATGACGTACTCGCCGGTAGCGCGCCGAACGCCGGTGGTCAGGGCGGCTCCCTTCCCCCGATTGGACGCATGCTCCACCAGCGTGATCATCGGGTCGGTCGCACGTGCACGCTCCGCGAGAAGCTCACGCGTACCGTCCGTCGATCCGTCATCGACCACGATGACCTCCGCTTCCATATCGATCGCCGCGACGCGGTCGAGTACCTCCAGGACGGTTGCGCGTTCGTTGAAGACCGGAATGATGACGGAGAGGCGCATCTGACGTTCTACGCTGGAAATGCCGCGCACGGATCATAAGCGGCCGGGGCGACGCAGTTGGTGCGTCGCCCCGGGGACGCCTCGATTGCAGAAACGGCACGCACCGCACCGGAAACCGCCGCAGGGACCGGACCCATCGATGGACCGGAGTTTGCAGTCCAACGCTGCATGTTGGGCAAGCTTCGATCGGCGGCGATGATCGGCGTGGAGGCCTCGCTCGTCGACGTCGAGATCGACGTCTCCGGCGGACTTCCGGCTTTCGCCGTCGTCGGCCTTCCCGATTCGACGGTCAGGGAGAGTCGCGACCGCGTGCGCAGCGCCATCCGTCACGCCGGCTTCGAGTTTCCCGAGCGCCGGATCACCGTCAACCTGGCGCCGGCCGACGTGCGCAAGAGCGGCGCGAGCTACGACCTGCCGATCGCCCTCGGACTGCTGGCCGCCACCGACGTCCTGCCGCCCCGGCTCATGGAGGATCTCGTCGTCGTCGGCGCACTGTCTCTCGACGGTGGGGTACAGCCGGTCCGCGGCGTGCTCCCGGTCGCAATCCTGGCCGCGCGCCATGGTCACCGGCTGGTCCTGCCGGCGGCGAACCTCCGGGAGGGCAGCATCGTCGAGCAGGCCGCCCTGCGCCCGGCCGCCTCGCTGGCGCAGATCGTCGCCGATCTGGTCAACGGCGCCGAGACCTCAGCGCCCGTGCAGGACCGGCCCGCGTCGAGGCCCGCTCCCGTTGCGCTCGACCTCGCCGACGTCCGAGGCCAGCGCAGCGCGCGGCGGGCGCTCGAGATCGCAGCGGCAGGACGGCACAACCTGCTGCTGATCGGCCCTCCCGGCGCCGGCAAGACGCTGCTCGCCAGACGCCTGCCGGGCATCCTGCCGCCGCCGATGTTCGACGAGGCGGTCGCCTCGACGGCCATCCACTCCGTCGCCGGGCTTCTGGAGCCGGCCGCCGGACTGCTGGCGGAGCGTCCCTTCCGGGCTCCACATCACAGCGCGTCCGAAGCCGCACTCATCGGCGGCGGGCGCGATCCACGGCCCGGCGAGGTCAGCCTCGCTCACAACGGCGTCCTGTTTCTCGACGAGATCGTGGAGTTCGAGCGGCGCACCCTGGAGGCGCTGCGGGAACCACTCGAGGACGGGACCGTCCGAATCGCGCGGGCCCTGCGGACCGTGCAGTTCCCTGCCCGCTTCCTGCTCGTCGGGGCAATGAACCCCTGCGCGTGCGGGTACGCCGGCGAGTCGCTCGACCGCTGCCGGTGCAGCCAGACCGACATCCGTCGGTACCACGATCGGCTGTCCGGCCCCCTGCGCGACCGGATCGACCTCACGGTGCGCGTGGAGCGCGTCCCGTTCGAGGTTCTCGCCGGCGATGTCCCCGCGGAGGACACGGACGCGGTGCGCGAGCGGGTGCGCCTCGCACGGGACCGCCAGAGGACACGCTACCGCGACGAGATCTGCACGAACGCCGACCTCAGCGGACTGCGGCTCCGACGCCATGGCCGACTCGATGAGGAGAGCCTGGCCCTCATCGAACGGGCCGTGCGGCGGCTCGGTCTCACCGGACGCGGGTTCGACCGCATCCGCCGCGTGGCGCGCACCATTGCGGATCTGGACGACTCGCCGAGCATCCGGAGATCACATGTTGCCGAAGCGATCCAGTACCGCGTGATACACTAGGCGCGTCCGGCACGGATCACCCCAGAGCTTGGCCGCCGAATGACGGTCGCCGCGATTGTTTCGATGGCGTGAGGAGTGCTTCCTTCATGATTCGACGGCGTTACGCTTTCATCGTCGCCGACCGGGCAACCGGGACAGTCCGCCGTTTCACTCTATCGGTCGGGCTCGCCGTTATCGTTACGACCGCCGCGGTCGGCATGCCCCTCGGCTGGCTCATCCACGCCGGCTGGGACGCCCACGTCGAAATGCTGCGCCTGCGGCTGAACAACGCCCGTCTCGAAATCGAGAACTCGGACTTCCGCGCCACGGCGACGGAGCTGATCGGCGACATCGCATCGCTCCAGGCGGTCATCGAGAACCTGGCCGCACGCACGCCGCTCGACGCGTTGAGGGTGCGGGCGACCACCGAACGGCTGCCCGCGAGAATGGCCGCCGCGTTGCGCCCCAACGTCGCCGCCCCGGTTGGCGGTCAGGCATTCGGGAGCCTGCGCGGGCTGCTGGACTCGCTCAGCGAAGAGCTGGACGCGGTGCGGCACGGCGTGGCGTTCCGCGAAGCGCTTGCCGAGGCGACACCCACACTCTGGCCGGTCGACGGCTGGGTGTCCGCATCGTACGGCTATCGACGAGATCCGTTCACCGGCGTGCGCGACCATCACCCCGCCATCGACATCTCCACCCGCCCCGGCGAGCCGGTCTACGCGACGGCCTCGGGGCTGATTGCCGGGGCGAAGCGCAGCGGGGCCTACGGCAACCTCGTCGAGATAAGCCACGGGTTCGGCCTGACCACCCGCTACGGCCACCTCTCCTCGTTCGCCGTGCGCTCCGGCGACACCGTGCAGCGCGGCGACCTGATCGGCCGCGCGGGCGCGACCGGCCGGGCGACCGGCAATCACGTGCACTACGAGGTATGGGTGCACGGGCGCACTGTCAACCCACTGCGACTGATCAGCCCGCCGGACGCGCTGGCCGCAAACTAGGCCACTCACGGCGTCACGACAATGCTGGACACCTTACTGGCCAAGGTCTTCGGCACCCAGAACCAGCGCGACCTCAAACGCGTTCAGCCGCTTGTCGCGGCCATCGGGGAGCGCGAGGACGATGTCCGCGCGCTCTCTGACGAAGATCTCCGCGCGCAGACGGCGGAGCTTCGCCAGCGGCGCGATCAGGGTGCCGAGCTCGACGATCTGCTGATCGATGCCTTCGCGGTGGTGCGCGAGGCGGGGCGGCGCATGCTCGCCATGCGGCACTTCGACGTGCAGCTCGTCGGCGGGATCGTGCTGCACCGCGGCAAGATCGCCGAGATGAAGACGGGCGAGGGGAAGACCCTCGTCGCGACGCTCGCCGCCTACCTGAACGCCCTCGCCGGAGAGGGCGTGCACGTCGTCACCGTCAACGACTATCTCGCCCGCCGCGATGCCGACTGGATGGGCCGCGTCTACCGCTTCCTCGGAATGACGGTCGGCGTGGTTCAGCACGACCTGCGCGACGCGGAGCGGCACGCGGCCTACCGCTGCGACATCACCTACGGCACGAACAACGAGTTCGGCTTCGACTATCTCCGCGACAACATGAAGTTCGATGTGGCGCAGTACGTGCAGCGCGGCCATCACTTCGCGATCGTGGACGAGGTCGACAGCATCCTGATCGACGAGGCCCGCACCCCGCTGATCATCTCCGGGCCGGCCCAGCAGTCGACGGAGCTGTACTACGAGGTGGACCGCATCATCCCCCGGCTCAAGCCGGGCGCCGTCACCCAGGGCAACGTACCGGCCGAGCGGCGGGAGGAGCTCGAGGAGACCGGCGACTTCCTGAAGGACGAGAAGCACAAGACCGTCACTCTGACCGAGAGCGGCATGGCCGTCTGCGAGAAGCTGCTCAAGCATCGCCTCGAGCCGGGCGGGCTGTACGACCCGGCCAACATGCCGCTGCTGCACCATATCAACCAGGCCCTGCGCGCGCACAGCCTCTTCGAGCGCGACGTCGACTACATGGTCAAGGACGGCCAGGTGGTCATCGTCGATGAGTTCACCGGCCGCCTCATGCCTGGCCGGCGCTGGAGCGACGGGCTGCACCAGGCGGTGGAAGCGAAGGAAAAGGTCAAGATCGAGCGCGAGAACCAGACGCTGGCCACGGTCACTTTCCAGAACTACTTCCGCAAGTACGACAAGCTGTGCGGGATGACCGGAACGGCCGAGACCGAGGCCACGGAGTTCGCCAAGATCTACGAGCTCGACGTCTTCTCCGTACCGACCAACCGCGAGCTGATTCGCGTCGAGGAGCCCGACCTCGTCTACCGCACCGAGAAGGAGAAGTTCGCCGCCATCGTCGACGACATCATCGAGCAACAGGAGGCGCGTCGGCCGGTGCTCGTCGGTACCGTCTCGATCGAGAAGTCCGAGCGCCTGTCCGGCCTGCTCAAGCGCCGCGGCATCAAGCACGTGGTCCTGAACGCGAAGTACCACGACAGGGAAGCGGAGATCGTCGCCCAGGCTGGGCGTTTGGGCACCGTGACGATCGCCACGAACATGGCCGGCCGCGGAACCGACATCCTGTTGGGGGGCAATCCCGAGCACATGGCGCGGCGTCAGGCGCTGGCCGACGAGGCGGCGGAACGGCTGCCGGACGGCGAGGAGAAGTTCGTCGACGACGACGAGTACGTCTACTTCGTGCACGACGGCTTCCATCGAGTGCCGCGCGCTGACTGGGAACGCCTCCATGCCCGATACCTGGCCCAAACCGGAACGGACCACGAGGCGGTCGTGGACGCGGGCGGGCTGCACATCATCGGGACCGAGCGGCACGAGGCGCGGCGCATCGACAACCAGCTCCGCGGGCGCGCCGGGCGGCAGGGAGACCCCGGATCCTCCCGTTTCTATCTGTCCCTCGAGGACGACCTGATGCGCATCTTCGGGTCGGACCGCATCCAGGGACTGATGGACCGGCTCGGCATGGAAGAGGGCGTGCCGATCGAGCACGGCATGGTGACCAAGGCCATCGAACGGGCGCAGAAGCAGGTCGAGGCCCAGAACTTCGCCGTCCGCAAGCACCTGCTCGAGTACGACGACGTCATGAACAAGCAGCGCGAGAACGTCTACGCGCTGCGCCGCGAACTGCTCGCGGGGAAGATAACCATCGACGACGACGAGGAGATCGACACGCACGAGTACGTGCTTACGCTTGCCGAGGGCGCGGTGGACGAGGCGGTCCAGACCCATTGCGGGCGCGACGTCGATCCGGACGATTGGGACCTGACCGCCCTGCGGAAGAACGTGGAGGAGCTGTTCGGTCTCGATCCGGAGGATCTCGACGCGCTCGACTTCGACGACAAGAGCCCCGACGAGATGCACGACGCGCTGTGGTCGATGGCGCGCGATCGTTACGAGGAGAGGACGTCGGCACTCGACGGGGGCGTGCTGCGACGCGTGGAGCGGGATCTCATGCTCCAGGTGGTCGATTCGCAGTGGAAGGATCACCTGTACGGACTCGACCACCTCAAGGAGGGAATCGGCCTCCGCGGATACGGCCAGCGCAATCCCCTCGTCGAGTACAAGCGCGAGAGCTTCACGATGTTCCAGGCGATGAAGCAGCGGATCGACGAGGAAACGCTGCGTTATCTCTGGCGTCTGCGGCCCGTCGTTCGCGACGCCGACGGCAACGGCCGCCAGCGGCAGCCGGTCCGGGCTCGGCAGGCCACGCCGCTCTCGTTCAACGACCCGGGGCAGCCGCCCGCCGCCTTCGCCTCCGGCTCGTCCGCCGGCGGCGCGGGGCCCCGGCCGGCTCGCACGGGCGGCGACGACGCCGCGGTCAGGACGGTTCGCCGGGACGTGCCGAAGATCGGGCGCAACCAGGCCTGTCCCTGCGGCAGCGGAAAGAAGTACAAAAAGTGCCACGGCGCATGACCGGCGAGTGCAGCATGACAGTCAAGACCGACACGTCCACCGACCGACTGACCAGCGCCACCGTCGAGACCGCGTTGACGTTCGATGACATCCTGCTCCGCCCGCGCCATTCCACCACGCTGCCGCGGGAGGTCGACGTCGGCACGCGGCTGACCCGGCGCATCCCCCTCAACCTGCCGCTCCTCAGCGCCGCCATGGACACCGTGACCGAATCGCGGATGGCGATCGCCATGGCCCAGCTCGGCGGCATCGGGATCGTCCACAAGAACCTGGACATTCAGGCGCAGGCGTCCGAGGTCGACCGCGTCAAGCGCTCCGAGAGCGGCATGATCGTCAATCCGATCACGCTCTCCCCCGAGGCGCGCGTCTACCAGGCGCTCGAGCTGATGAAGAAGTACCGCATCTCGGGCGTGCCGATCACCGAGGACGGCCGCAACGAGGGCCGCCTGGTCGGGATTCTCACCAACCGGGATCTGCGGTTCCACGGCGACGTCCAGCGTCCCATCTCGGAAGTGATGACGCGCGAGAACCTCATCACCGTGCCGGTCGGCACGACCCTGGCGCAGGCAAAGGACATTCTCCACCGGCACCGCGTCGAGAAGCTCCTGGTCGTGGACCAGCAGTTCAACCTGCGCGGCCTGATCACCGTCAAGGACATCCAGAAGGCGATCAAGTACCCCAACGCGTGCAAGGACTCGCTCGGCCGCCTGCGGGTCGGCGCCGCCGTCGGCATCGCCGAGGACGCGTCCGAACGAGCCGAGGCGCTCGTCGCGGCCAACGTCGACGTGCTCGTCCTCGACAGCGCGCACGGGCACTCGCAGAACGTCATCGACACCGCGGCCCGGCTGCGCCGGGCGTTCCCGGCGGTGGATCTGATCGCCGGCAACGTCGCCACCGGCGGCGGGGTGCGGGCGCTGGCCGAGGCGGGCGTGGATGCCGTCAAGGTCGGCATCGGCTCCGGTTCGATCTGCACCACCCGCATCATCGCCGGAATCGGGGTCCCGATGGTCACCGCCGTCGCCGAGTGCGCGTCCGCCGCGGCGGAGTACGACATTCCGGTCATCGCCGACGGCGGCATCCGCTATTCCGGCGACCTGACGAAGGCGCTCGCGGTCGGCGCCAGCGCGGTGATGATGGGCAGCCTGTTCGCCGGGACCGACGAGAGTCCGGGCGAGCTGATCCTCTACCAGGGACGCAGCTTCAAGGACTACCGCGGCATGGGCTCGATCGGGGCGATGCGTAGCGGGAGCACGGATCGCTACTTCCAGGAGGAGTTCGATCTGTCGGCTCCCGACGACAGCCAGCAGAAGCTGGTCCCCGAGGGCATCGAGGGCCGCGTCCCCTACAAGGGCAGCGTCGCGACGATGATTCAGCAGTTGGAGGGTGGACTGCGAGCCGGCATGGGGTACTGCGGGGCGCCGAACCTGGAGGCGCTCCGGCGCGACGCGGAACTGGTCCGCATCACGCCGGCCGGCGCGCGGGAGAGCCACGTCCACGACGTGCTCATCACCAAGGAAGCTCCGAACTACCAGAGCAAGTAGCGCGGCGGCCCCTCACCGCGCCACGGGTTCCTCTATCGTGATCTCGCGGTCGTCTCCGCCCCGGTCGGAGATGCGCACCCGCACGGCGGGTTCGGGCGGAGTCCCCAGCCGGTCCGCCCACTCGATGGCGACGATGGCGTCGCCGGCAAGCATCTCGTCCAGGAGCGGTTCCAGGTCCGCCACGTCGTCGCCGCCCAGGCGGTAGAGGTCGACATGATGGACCAGGCGACGGCCCGGATACTCCTGCATCAACACGAACGTCGGACTGCTGACGTCGTCCGGGCAGCCGCCCGCGCCTTCGACCAGCCCCCGCACGAAGGCCGTCTTGCCCGCGCCGAGATCGCCGTACAGGAGGACTGCGGCCGGTTCCTGCTCCAGAGCCGCGGTGAGATCGCGCGCGATCCGGATCGTGTCCTCCTCGGAGCGGCTGACGTGCGTCGTCGTCACCGGGCGTCGCCCCTGCCGGTCAGCTTCTCGACCGCCCTTCCGAGATGGTGCGCGATGTCGCGCGCGATCACACCGGTCTCCCCCACCTGCCGGGCCGCCAGATCGCCGGCCAGACCGTGGAGGTGGACGGCCAGTCCGACGGCCGCGTCGACGTCCTGCACCTGCCCGAGCCAGGCCGCCACGACGCCGGTCAGCACGTCGCCGCTGCCGCCGGTCGCCATGCCGGGATTGCCGGTGGTATTGATGGACACGGCGCCGTCCGGGCCGGCGATGACCGTCCGAGCGCCCTTGAGGACCACGTGGACACCGCGGGTGGTCGCGAACTCGTGCGCCGCACCCACCCGGTCCCGCTGAACGTCGGCAACCGTGGTCCTCACGAGCCGCGCCATCTCGCCCGGGTGCGGCGTGATCACCACCGGCGCCCCCGGCCGGCCGCGCAGTCGGTCGGGGTCCTCCGCCAGGACAGTCAACGCGTCCGCGTCGAGTACGAGCGGCCCCCGGCCGGGCAGATCGAGCAGCGCGTGCACGATCTCGCGGCATCCGGGGCCGGTGCCCAGTCCCGGTCCGGCCGCCACCACGTCCCACTGCTCCGCCAGCAGGGCCTCGAGTCCGACCCCGGTGGCCACGCCCTCCTCGTCGGGAAGTCCGAGGGTCATGTACTCCGGCTCCTGGGCGACCATTCCCAGGCACGACGCCGGGCTGGCCACCGTGACCAGGCCCGCCCCCGCCCGCAGGGCGCCGAGCCCGGCCAGCCGTGCCGCGCCGGTCGTGCCGCGCGAGCCCGCGACGATCACGACCCGCCCGAAATCGCCCTTGTGCGATTCCGCAGGACGGACCGGCACGGTCGGGCGAATCGCGTCGGCCGTCAGCAGCTCGATGTGGGGACCGTCCACCGCCGCGATGACGCCGGCAGGGATGCCGATGTCGGCCACCACCACCCGGCCGGCCGGTTCCGGGCGCAGGGCGAGGGCCAGCTTCGGGGCGCCCAGCGTGACGGTGAGCATCGCCCGCGGACACGGACCCGGCGGGCGTGAGAGATCGGTGAGCAGTCCAGACGGGAGATCGATCGCCACGACCGGCCCGTTCAAGGCGTTGACATCGTCCGCGACGATGGCGAGCAGGCCGGCCAGGGGCCGCTTCAGTCCGGTCCCGAAAAGCGCGTCCACGACCAGATCGCCGGCCGCCAGCCGCCCCCGCCAGCGGTCCCAGCCAGCGGCGTCGAGCGCCTCCGCGACGGGCACGCCGGCCTCCCTTGCCCGGTCCAGGTTGGTGCGGGCGTCACCAGCCACGCCGTCCACGCGTGCGAACAGGATTCCCTCGACGTCCCATCCACGCTGCCGGAGCAGCCGAGCGGCCACCCAGCCGTCGCCGCCGTTGTTCCCGCGGCCGCAGAGGAGTGTCGCCGTGCCGGGCCGGCTGGTCACGTGCGCCTCGATGGCCGCGACGACCTCTTCTCCGGCGCGCTCCATCAGGTGCAGCGACGGCACGCCGCGGTCTTCTATCGTGCGGCGCTCGGCTTCGCGCATCTGCGCCGGCGTGAGGACGCGCATCCGGGCGATCCTACCCGGTGTCCGCCACGCGCCGCGCCGCCACCGCCTCGGCGCCTGCTGTCCGCGGCACGTGTCCAACGACGAACGGCGCGGAGAGGCGATAATCTGGAAGGTTGCCGTCGACGCGCGGCGACGGAGAACCGACCATGCAGATAGCCATCGACGTCAACGGACGCCTCGGCGACGCGCAGAACGCCAGCGTCTCGGTCCTGGATCGCGGGTTTCTCTTCGGCGAAGGGGTCTACGAGACCCTGCGCACCTACAATCGGCGGCCGTTCCTGCTCGACCGCCACCTCGCCCGGCTGCGCGCGTCGGCGGAACGCATCGCGCTGGAGACGCCCCTCGACGACACGGCGTTCACGGAACGCATCCTGGGGACGATGCAGGCCGTCGACGCACCCGGCGAGCGCAGCATCCGGCTGCTGTTGACCCGCGGAGCCGGCGAGCTCAGCTACGACCTCGCGAACTGTCCGGCGCCCACCGTGGTGGTCATCGTCCGCGCCCACCGGGAGACGCCGCCCGACGTCGCGGAGCGCGGCATCGGCATCGTGCAGTCGTCCATCATGCGCAACCATCCCGCCGCCCTCGACCCCCGGATCAAGTCGAACAACCTGCTCAACAACGCCCTCGCCATGCAGGAAGCGCTACAGGCCGGGGCGTCCGAGGCGTTGATGTGCAACTACCGCGGCGAGTTGGCCGAGTGCGCGCAGTCGAACGTGTTTCTCGTCCGCGGCGGCACCGCGCTGACCCCGCCGGTCGACGCCGGCATCCTGGAAGGCGTCACCCGCAACTTCGTCTTCGAGGTGGGCGCATCCGCCGGCATCCCGGTACGGGAGGAGACACTGCGGCCCGCCGACCTCGACACGGCCGACGAGCTGTTCGTGACGAGCACGAGCCGCGAGGTCCTCGCCGTCACCCGTGTCGATCAGCGACCCGTCGGCGACGGGCTGCCGGGACCGGTGACGCGGGCGCTCGCGGAGGAGTTCCAGCGGCTGGCCCGGGCGAGCTGCACCTGATGAAACACCGGCGCCACTGCGCGGCAGGAGAATGAGCCTACGAGGCGTTGCGCGAGCAGGTCCGCAACGCTCCGGTGGTCACGGCCGATGAGACCGGTTGGCGCGTCGGCGCCGCCGGCCACTGGTTGTGGGCGGCCGTCACCCCGACGACGACCGTCTACGCCATCTGCGCGGGCCGCGGATTCGAAGACGCGCAAGCGGTCCTGGGGGCCGACTTCGACGGCGTGCTCGTGCGCGACGGGTGGGTGGTCTACCGCCGTTACACCAACGGCGAGCACCAAACTTGTCTGCAACACCTGGGCCGACGCTGTGAGCATCTCCAGGACGTTCATCCCCACAATCCGTGGGCCGGCCAAGTGCACGACGTCTTGCAGGCCGGTCTCGCGCTGCGCGACCGGCGCGACGCCGGCGGTCTGAGCGACCACGGTCTGGCTACCGCCCGCGGCCGACTGCTCGCCCAGCTCAGCCGGCTGATCGACAACCCGCCGCCGCTGGACGACGCCGAGCGCTTTGCCGCCCATCTGGCCAGCGAATTCCCCGCCATCTTCACGTTCCTGTGGGACCCGT
The DNA here is from genome assembly GCA_965222905.1 of Vicinamibacterales bacterium. GTDB lineage: Bacteria > Acidobacteriota > Vicinamibacteria > Vicinamibacterales > UBA8438 > WTFV01. The sequence continues at coordinate 5,556,720 of OZ244976.1, forward strand.
CGGTCGACGCCACCAACTGGCGCGCCGAACAAGCCATCCGGCCCGCCGTCGTCATCCGCAAGGACGCCCCTATATGTCAAGAAAGGGTGGGAACACCGCCGCGAGCGGAACTGGATCTGAAGTGGAGCGGACACAAAGCTCGTGGAAGACGGCGGGGCATCTCCCGGGGGAGGACGAGTGTTCGGGACCCGGATCGCCGGTGCCGACTCGCGTCGTCACCGGCGTTCCTCCAAAGACAGCCGTGCGGCGGAGAGGTAGCCTCTGCTCCCGCCGAGTGAAGGCGCTTCGCGCCTCCTCCGCTGCGCTACGGCCCTTCGGACTCCCCACCATTCGTCAAGCAGTATTTTCGTGTTCTCTTCGGTTCACGACCGACTGTTTCGCTCCATCGACCCGGGGCCCGTGACATGCCCGTGACAGCCACTGGGATGGTGAGTGGGTTGAGGCCGCTCCTCGGAGCGACGGGATGTCGGCAAAGGCCCTCGCTTCGCTCGGATCGCGTTCACCACGCACGGTCGGCCACGGCCGTCAACCCGCTTCGCGGGTCCTCCGCTGCGCTACGGCCCTCCGGGTGACTGCCGCGGCCGACCGTGCGGGAAGCCCTTGCGGGCCAGCCGGAAGGCTGGCCCTCGAATCACTGCCTGCAGGGGCGACGCCTGCGAGCCGCTCCGCTGTCGCGGAGAACCCGTACGGGACCACATGCACCTTCCGGCCGCGAGCGGCGGCGAGGGGCCATCCAGACACCAAGAGCTACGGGTCGCTGATCCGGCTCACGTAGCGGTAATCCCGACACCGCGCGGGTCGAAGCAGGCGCCGTCGCGCAGCATCGCGCAGGCGACGTTGAGCAGGCGGTCGGCCACCGAACGCAGGGCGCGGGCGTGTCCGTGGCCGCGGGGCGCGTAGCGCCTGATACTTGTCCTGGCTGACCGGATCGCGTTGGGGGGCGACGCGGGGCCCAGTGGCAGGCGGCGTCGCGCAGTCGGTCGTGGGCCGCCAGACGCCGCGTCACGACTAGTGCTGTGGCATCAATAAACATTAGGACTATCGGGGAGCTCGTCTCGAACCGAGAGAGCTTCCATGCCGCAAAAGAGGTACATCGTTCGACTCACAGCCCAAGAACGCGAGGTCTGTCGAGAGACGGTCCGCAAGCTCAACGGGAGCAGCGAGAAAGTGCGCCGCGCGCAGATTCTCTTGAAGGCCGATGCCGACGGACCGGCGTGGACCGACGAGCGGATCGCCGACGCTTTTTCTTGCCGCACCAAGACGGTGGAGAACATCCGTCAACGCTGCGTGCTGGAAGGGTTCGAGCGGGCGCTGGAACGCAAACGGCGGGAGTCGCCCCCGGTCCCCAAACTGCTCGACGGCGAACAGGAGGCTCACATCATCGCGCTGCGTCTGGGGCCGCCGCCGAAGGGCTATGCCAACTGGTCGTTGCGCCTGCTGGCGCGGCGGGTCGTCGAGTTGGCGATCGTCGAGTCGATCAGCCGCGAAACCATCCGGCGGACGCTAAAAAAAACGAGCTGACGCAGCGGAAAATCCAGTATTGGGTGATCCCGCCGCAGGCCGATGCCGAGTTCGTGGCGCACATGGAACAGGTCCTGGATCTGTATCAGAAACCTTACGACCCGGATTGTCCCGTCGTGTGCATGGACGAGCAGCCGGTGCAACTGGTCAAGGAAGTGCGCCCGCCGCTGGCCGCCACGCCGCAGCGGCCGCGCCGCGTCGACTACGAATACGAACGGGCCGGTACGGCCGCGGTCTTCCTGTTCTGCGAGCCGCTGGCGGGTTGGCGTCAGGCGACGGCCCGGGCCCGGCGTACGAAGGCGGACTGGGCGCTGGAGGTCGCCGCGCTGTTGGAGGGGCGCTACGCCGACTGCCCGAAGATCGCCTTGGTGAGCGACCACCTCAACACGCACACGCCGGGCGCCTTCTACGAAGTGTTCGAGCCGACCCGGGCACGGGAATTGGTTCGTCGCATCGAGTTCTGCCACACGCCGAAACACGGGAGCTGGCTGAACATCGCGGAGAACGAACTGAGCTCGATGACGCGCCAATGCGTGCGCCGCCGTCGCATCGGCGACGTCGGGACGCTGCACGACGAAGTGTCGGCATGGTCCACCGACGTCAACGGCACGCAACGCGGTGTCGACTGGCAGATGAAGGTCGACGATGCGCGCTGCAAACTCAAGTCCGTCTATCCGAAGATTATGAAGTGACGGACCACTAGGCTCTTGCCCGAACGCCGGGTGACTGACCGGAGCCACCCCGCACAGACAGCGAAGTGCTTCATAGTCCCGCCGCTGTACGGCGTTGCGACCCTCGGCAGGCAGCGTGGCGAGCACCTTGGTGCGAATGCCGGGCACCGAGAGCAGGATGGCGCGGCGGGCGGCTGTTTCGACGACGCTGCCTCGGCCTCCGTGGACGCGTCCGGGTCGTCCGCCGGAGCAGCCTCGGCGAGTTGACCCACCAACCCGTCGAGCGCGCGGCGCGCGCGATCGAGCTGGGGGTTGACCAGGGCGCGGCGTTCGGCTACCAGTCTGCACATGCGTAATAACGGCGGCTTCGACTGCGCCCGGCGCTACCTTGACAGCCGGCGCCCGCAGCGTCGCGGCGTCGGTTCGGCGGATGCGATGCTGCTTCAACACCCGGGTGAGCGTCACCTCGCGAACGCGTTGGCCGGCGCGCGGCGTCGGCAGGCTCCGCCACAGGTCGAGCGCCCACGGCGCCGCGACGTCGTCGTCAACCGCGTCAAGGAACTGCGGGTAGCAGCGCCAGAGCTGCTGCCGCATCCGGTTCGCCAAGCGAACGCGTTCCCGCGTCAGGTCCTCGCCTCAGGCGCGACCACTCGCGCAACTCGACGATCGCCGGGTCGGTCGCCTCCAGCCGCCGTAGACAAGTGCGGGTCGGTACGTAGCACCGAGGCGAGCACCCGCACGTCCCGACGGTCGTCCTTCCGAGACGCTCTCTACGAGCGGTCGCTGAGAATTGAGCGACCCTGGGGGCGGAACGCTCGGCGAAGTAGCAGCCGCCCCGTGCGGGAGCCAGGACACCGAGAACGCGACCACGTCAGGCAGCCTCGGCGCAGGCCGCACCGGCTCGGTGGTCGTCGATCAGCGCGTGGTAGACCTCCCGGGCGACGAAGCGCTTCAGACAGCGGATGATGTCTTTCTTCGACAGGCCCTCGGCGGTGCGTCGGCGGACGTAGTCGATGGTCGGCTGGTGCCAGCGCATGCGGACGATCACGATCCGGTAGAGCGCCGCGTTGGCTTGGCGGTGGCCGCCGCGGAAGAGCCGATGCCGGTTCGTGACCCCGCTCGAGGCGGGAATCGGGCACGCGCCGCACAGCTTCGCGAACGCGGCTTCGGATCGGATCCGGGTGGGGTTGTCGCCGGCAACGATCATCATTTCGGCTGCCGAGTCGGCGCCAATCCCGAACGCCTCGCGCAGGGTCGGCGTCGCCGTCCTGGTCAGGGTGTCGAGCACCTCGTCGTGGGCGGCGACCTCGGCCGACAACGTGCGCCAGCGTGCCGCGAGCGCCCGTAGCGCATGCTTCGCGGATGCGGTCGGGTCGATGATGTCTCCTGGTCGTAGGGCCACGCAGCGCTCGATGAGCTTTTGGTCGGTGAGCGGCTCGAGTGCTTCGCGGAGTGCGCCCGGCGCGTTCACGATGAGCGTCTTGAGCGTCGTGATCGCGACACTGCGCGCCTTGATGGCCGTATCGCGGGCGATCTTGATCTGGCGGACCATCTCTGCCGTCCCGTCAGCGACCTTCGGGATGGCGGTCGCGACGCCGGCGAGCACCGACCGCGCGGCGGATTCGGCGTCGAGCGTGTCGTTCTTACCGTTGTTGCGCCGCTTCCGCCGGTCGCCATGGTTGACCTCGACGCCGCGCAGTCCCTGTCGGCGCACGAAGCGCGCGAGGCCGACACCGTAGGAGCCGGTGCCTTCGATCCCGAATGCTTCGACGGCGCCGAGCGTGCGCGCCCAGATCACCAGGTCCGCGTAGCCGGCGCGGTTCGCTGACGCCCTGCACGTCCCGAGCCGAGCGCCCAGGTCATTGATCGCCACGGCGACATGCTCGTGCTTGTGGGTGTCGACGCCGACGATGATCTTGACCGACGGCTCGTCGCGCGCGATGCTGTTCGCCATGTTGCTGGCCTCCTTCAGGGCTGGCGACGCCGTCTGGTCGGGCGGGCGGACAGGACTGTGACGGGACTTTCAAGCCAGGCCCCTATTCGGTCACTGCCCTCCCGGCCAGACAACATCTCGGTGCGTGCTGCCCGGCCGGGCCGACAGATCCTTGCCAGGACACGAAGTCGGTCTGCGGCGGAGTCAGAACCGGCCGGGCAGCAGCACGATTATGCTCACAGTCTGCGGCGGCAACCGCACCCGCAAGGGCGCCGACACCCAGCAGGTCCTCGCCAGCGTCGTACGCACCGCACGCCAACGAAACCTCGACCTGCCTGCGCTGTTCGCCACGATGTTGCGCGCCCCCGACTCCATCGTCCCCGACGGATTCAACCTTCCGCCGCCGACCGCGTGAGCGCCAACGACCGCGCCGACGCACGACCGCGAACCGGCGGCTGACCGCCGCGCCGGGTGAAACGCCGAGACGTTGACCCCCAAGGCGCAGCAGCCCGATGCCCGGGTCGGGTGCTTCCAACCGTAGCTGGCCTCCGCAGCCAGCAGACCTTACCCTTCGTGCCCGGGCAGCCGACGCACGTACCCCGTCCTCGGCTTCCGGCTGCGCCGTGGGTAACAGTGCAGCCACCGCGGCCTCCCGCGCAAGACGCAACGCCCGCCAAAGGAAACCTCGGCGTCGCTCGAACTTCGACGTTTCAGGCCCATTCCATGCCCGTGTCTATTGACGAATCACCCGGTAAACGAAGACGACCAGGAAATCTCAATCGCGGTTCCCAAGGACGCGCCTTGCTGTAGGTTTATGTCTCTGGCAAAGTCCCTCGGTGTATATTCGTTAGAGGGTAGTCCCTGCGGGGGTTGTTGGAGCAAGCCCAGCCTTTGATATGCCTCCGCCACTAGTTCGCTGCAAAACAGGCTGGAAGGTCTTCCTGGTTGTGCCCAAACGGTCCGTCGTAGGCTGCTCTTATTAGTTCCAGCTTGTCCTGTTCGTATGCTCGCCCTCTGACCTCCTGCCGAAATTGCATGAGATTCAAATAGCTGTGGTTGTCTACGGTGTACCCGTGCAAGTGACGTATAGATGCCTCTCCATCATACGTTCTCACGCGGTCACTCACCCAGCGCCGCCGACATGTCCCGGGCGTCGTTGTCCGGGTTCGGCAGCCGCCCGATGTGGGCGTAGGTGCTGTTGCCCACCACCAGCGCCACTCGGCCGTCGGCCAGCACCACCGTCGGCGTCGCCAGGACGACCACCGCCAGCACGGCGGCAACGAGCGGCCTCACGGCTTGCATGACGCTCATCTTCCTTACACCAGCCTTCATAGACCGGCGCTGCGCGCGGTTAACCGAAGCCGTGTTATAGGACCCGCCGCGGCGGCGGCCGGAAACACACGGCTGGTCGACACGCGCTGGACGTCCGCCCCCCTTGCCTTTTCGCATCGTCTTCACCGCAAACGGTCCAGCGCTTCCCGCGCGTCGGCGTCGCCTTGCTCGGCGGCGAGACGATACCAGTGGGCGGCTTCGACGCGATCCCGCCGCACGCCGCGACCGTTCTCGTACATCCAGCCGAGATTGTACTGCACGAGCACCCTGCCCTGTTCGGCGGCCAGACGATACCAGCGGACGGCTTCTGCGTCGTTCTGCTCCACCCCGCGACCGGTACCGTACATCGTACCGAGGTTGTTCTGGCCACCGGCGTGGCCCTGCTCGGCCGCACGGCGAAACCACCGCACGGCTTCCCGGTAGTTCTGCACCACCCCGAGCCCATCGCGGTAACTGACGCCGAGGTTGTTCTGGCCGATGGCATGTCCCTGGTCGGCTGCACGGCGCTCCCAGCGAACGGCTTCCACGTCGTCCTGTGCCACCCCCCGACCTGTCGCGTAGTTGAAGGTAAGGGCAGCCTGCCCGGGGGCATAGCCTTGTTCGGCCGCTCGCCGGAACCAGGACACCGCAACGCCGTCGTCCTGCACCACGCCGCGACCATCCTCGTACCGCTCACCGAGCTCGGTCTGCGCCGCAGCGTCTCCCGCCGCGGCCAGCTCGCGCAGCGCAGCGATGTGCAGGTCGGCGACGTCAGTGGCCGGCGGATTAGGTCGTGGAGGATCGGCCGCCGCCGGGTCGGCTGGAACCGCTGCGCTCACGGTGACCGACGCGGTCGTGGCCAGCGTCCGCGTCAGGTAGTGCTCGCCCACCAGCGAGTGGTACTCGTGCGGACGCTGGGTTCCGTTTGTCGCCGTCAGCACCTGCGCTCGTACCCGACGGAACAGCAGCCCGATCTCCAGTGGCGTTTCCAGGTGGGACAACAGCGCCGCCGTGTACGGGCTGTTCCGGCCCCGCCCATCGGCCGCTGTCGTTCCCGCCGCCGCCGCATACGCCACCAGGGTTTCGTCCCCCAGCAGGTCCTCGTTCAGGTCGGCGAAGCTGGCGCCGCTCACCGTGCGCGTCGCCGCCGTTCGCTGCATCGAGCGCGCCAATGGGTTGTTCCGGCACGCATCCAGGATCAGGAGCCGCAACGACGCGCCCGTCGTCGATACGAGCAGGTCGTCGACCGTCACCGTCTCGAAGCGCATGTCCACGTCGCGTTCCAGGCGCGCGTCGACCGGGACCAGGTAGTTGACGCCGTCCATCTCGATGCCGTGGCCCGCGTAGAACACCAGCGACACGTCCGCCCCGGCGCTCCGGCGCGTGAACGCACGCAGCGCCTCGGTCAGCTCCACCCGGTCGGCGTCGAGCTCGGTCGTCACCTCGAACCCGAGCCGCCGCAGCGCAGCCGAGATGTCCCGGGCGTCGTTGTCCGGGTTCGGCAGCCGGCCGATGTGGGCGTAGGTGCTGTTGCCCACCACCAGCGCCACACGGCCGTCGGCCAGCACGACCGCAGGGACCGCGAGGACGACGAACGCCACAACCGCCACGACGAGCGACCGCAGAGCTTGCATCGCGTTCCTCTCCACCCGAATCCCACCCCCGAACCGATGGCGGTGAAGGTTGACAGATCAGTGGGTTGTCAACGAAACCGCCGCAGCGTGGCGGCGTCGATCCGTTGCGCCTTGACCGCCGTCTGGATTGTCGCGGTCGACGAAGGGACCGAGCCCCGCTTTCAACAGTTCGAGCGCCTTGCCGACCCGTTCGTGATTGGTTGTCGCCATGTGGTCAGGAGTCTAGACCGCCGGGTACCCTGTTCCCCGGGTTGTCAGGCGCTTGGCGTCGCGGAACCCAGCGAAAATGCGAGGAGGGGACGTGGGAGGGCGTCGCGGCATCGGAGCGCCTGGGTCAAGTCTGCTCAACGTCGAACGCCGCCAGGTTGCGGGCCTCCTTGCTGAACTCCACCCCGATCAGGTGGATCGGCTCGCCCCGATCGCGGTACTTGTCCGCGTAGCCCTTCGCTTTCAACTGCGCGATAGCCGCGCCCTCAGGCGCCAGCTCCACCACCTTGAACTCGAACAGGTAGATGTTGTCGTTGAAACGCACCGCCATGTCCAGCCGGCCGTGGCTGCTGCTGTCCTCCACCACCACGTCCAGCCCCAGCCCCGCGAAGTACGAGTAGAACACGCTGGCGTAGAAGCCCTCGTAGCTCGCGATGTCGTTGTTCGTGTACCACTCGTACGGAATGCTGGCGAAGAACGACTCGACCAGCGCCGCCAGCCCCGTGAAGTCATTGACCAGCAGCAGGTCGTAGAGCCGCGCGCTGTGCGCCACCGGCCGCGATGCATCCCCCGTCATGCGGTTCAGCAGGCTCCGGTTCAGGCTCTGCCGCACCTCCCGGTTCGGATACCCCAGCCGGTAGAACATCTCCGCGCCCCGCGGCTCCGGGCGCTCTATGGTCAGGTAGCCGGTCTGGAACAGCAGCGCCTCGGTCGGCATGTCGTCGATGTCGAAGGTTGACAGCAACTCGGCATTGCTCACCATGCCGTCCAGCGCCAGCGAGCTCACCCGGCGCCTGAACAGCGTGTCCACCAGAAAGGTGGGCGTGCCGGTCTCGAACCAGTGGGCGGCGAACTCGCGCTTGCGAAACAGCAGCAGGATGTCGAACGGGTTGTAGACCTTGTCCGCGCCCCGCCAGCTGTAGCCGTTGTACCAGTCCCGGATCTGGTCCCGGTCCAGGCCGCCGAGCTCCGGCGCGAACACGGTGTCGAGGTCCGCGTCGGTGTAGCCGCAGATGGCTGAATAGTCCGGTTCCAGAGTGAGGTCGGTAAGGTTGTTGAGTCCGGAGAACAGGCTGACCTTGGAGAACTTGCTCACGCCGGTGATGAAGCTGAACCGGATGTGCGCGTCGCAGTCCTTGACGACCGCGTAGAGTCCGCGGAGGAAGTCGCGGTTGGCGCGGGCGACCTCGGGCGCGTCCAGCGCGTCCAGAATCGGCTTGTCGTACTCGTCCACCAGCACCGTGACAGTCTGACCGGCCTGCCGATGCAGCGCTTCCAGCAGGGCGGAAAGTCGTCCGGGCGCTGTGTCGTAGTCGGTCACTACCTTCGCCCTACGCTCCGCCGCAGCAAGCTGCTCCTTGAGGTTCAACGCCAACTGGCCCGGCTCCTTGAAGTTGCCGCTACCGAAGCTGAGGCGCAGCACGGGATGCCGCACCGACCAGTCCCACCGGTCGTGGATGGCGAGCCCCTCGAACAGCGGCTCGTTGCCCTCGAACAGCTCCTTGCAGGTGTCCAGGAACAGGCTCTTGCCGAAGCGCCGCGGGCGCGACAGGAAGTAGTGCTTGCCCTCGTCGAGCAGCCGCCCGACATAGGCGGTCTTGTCGACGTAGTAGCAGTTGCTCTCCCGGATGTCCCGGAAGGTCTGCATGCCGATGGGCAGCTTGCGTCGAGTCATGGACACGCACCCGGGTCGTGGTCTTCAGCGTACATTGTCGTATCCGCGCGGGCTGCGCCCGGTGGCGGTTGATGAACAACCAGCAGCCCCGCCGTGCCCACCGGCGGCCGAGGGGAGCCCCGCGCCCCGGTCAATCCGTGTCTCGGGTCACTCCCGTCAGCGCACGAAGCTCCTGCCTTGCTTCCTCGATCCGGGGGTCTGAAGGCTGCGCTGCCTCGCGCGTGGTGATCTCCACCCCGGAGTCGCATCACCATCAACCGGCGCACCGTCCGCTTCCTCGCACCGTCGTCAGGAGCCGTCCGACGGTCGCGGTCGCCGTGGTACTTCATCGTCCAGTTCACCACGCCCGCCGGCTCGTAGCTCGGATGACCGGTCCGGAACGACATCATCCGCAGCATACCGCACGCCTGGCACACGCCCGTCTGACAATGACGCCGTCGTCCGCTCCCTGTCGAGCAGCCAGCGATGCCGTCACCTTGTCTGCGGCATTGGATCCGCCCGGTCTCGTATCACCGCTGTTGCGCCTGGTCGAAACGACCGGCTCCGCGAAAAGGCGCCGCTGGCGCGGTCGAACGAGGACTTGGCGCGCAGGTTAGTCGATGTCTGCCGGCGGACGCGAACGATCCTGCCGGCCACGACGACGATCAAGCGGCTGTGCGCCGACGCGCTGGTCGACTCCGAACGCCGGATCGAAGCCCGCATCGCCGAGCGGCTGCTGGACCGCCTCGATCACCTGCAGCGCCTCGATTTCCCGGAGGGCCTCTTCGACGACAGTCGGCCCGGAGCCCGCTCGAGATCCTTGCGGTCACCGCGAGCCGCCAGGGGATCTGTCGCGGACGGCCACGAGGGACGATAGCGAGACTGTCAATTTTAGGGGCATGGGGCGTACACTTGGCCAGATATGGGCTTCGTCGCCTTGGCCGAAAAGTAGGGGACCTTCAGTCCCAATTTCCAGAACCACCGCCTGGCGCCGCTCATCCCATCCTCTTCAAGGATCAGCAGCATCTCCTCATCGGCTAGTGCCTTCATGTCCCGCGGCAGCAGACCGAGACGCATGGCTTGGTACAGCCCGTCATGAACAAGGCTCGCGCAGCGTGTGTTTCGAGTATCGATTGCTAGTCCCGAGGCACCGTCCCAGGAATACCCCACGTGGAATGTGAGTACCCTACCATCCCCTGAAAAAATGGGTTGGTTGGTGACTTGATTGTTCTTGGTGCAACAGTGACTGAAACTCCGAGTTAGGGTGAGCGTTCTGAGCGTATAGCTGCACTTTGTGATTACCCGTAACTTCCACTTCTGCTTCAGCTTGACGTGGTCGACGTGGTGTCGTTGACAGTCAAATTGCGGCGGCGGTGGATTCATCGAAGCATCCCTCCTTGGTACGCGCGCCAGCGCCAAGGTCGGGGCGACGCAGGCATACATAAGGCGCGCTTAGTTAGACCCGCCGCGACCACATCGCGAGGCGATGCGTCACGCCAGCACGTACCGCCACGCCTCGCCGCTGCCGTGTCTCGGAGCTCGGTCGCAATCAACGTCGCCACGAAAGATCCCATTCTCACCACCCGATGATCCCCTGCACCCTTCACCGACGAAGGCGGTCGAGGGCCTCCTGTGCCAACCGATCTCCCTGCTCGGCTGCCAGACGGTACAAGCGGACAGCCTCCGCGCGGTCCCGCCGCACGCCACGACCGTTCTCGTACATCCGACCGAGGCTTCTTTGTCCTCCAGCGTATCCCTGGTCGGCCGCACGGCGGTACCATTGCACCGCCTCCGCCAGCAACGCAGCGACGACGAGCTTCGCAGGCCGCGTTTCCAGCAATTCCTGCCCGGCTCCGGCGAGCGCCCGGGTGCGCTTCGGAACGTGCGCGTCACGGGCCCCCTTGTGAGATAAACGTCCGGAAGGCAGAAACCGTACAGTTGCCCCCTGGAAAGATGCGATCCGATGCGGCCGCCGCCGGACAGACCTTGTTCTCGGCGATGAAGGGCATCGGAAGACCGCGGCCTGCCGACGAGGCGCCGGCTACTCGCGAGGCTGTGCCGGCGACAACGCGCTCGATGGTGAGAAGTCTCTGGTCGACCTTGCCAAGCGCCACCTCGACCGCGTCCAGCCGGGCGTCGAACCGTGCGTGGTCTTCGCGCATGTCGTCGCGCAGCCCGTCCACGGCCGCCTGCATGTCGACACGCAATCCGTCCACCGCCGCCTGCATGTCGACACGCAACCCTTCCACCGCCGCCTGCATGTCGACACGCAATCCGTCCACGGCCGCCTGCATGTCGACACGCAACCCTTCCACCGCCGCCTGCGAGGTGCGCGCGTCCTCGCGAACGCCGCCGACCAGCGTTACCGCGACGGCGATCACCGCCACGGCCGACCCGACCACCGAGGCGATCAGCGCCACGCCGGTCCCAACGATCCACTTCGTGTCGGTGCTCATCGCGGGCAACGCAGCATGTTCCGACGGTCCTCGTCGGACCCGCGGGCTCAGGCGTCCGGTGGCACGGAGCGGTTCAGCAGGTGCGAGGTGAGCATGCGGACGTCCTGCTTCACGTCGCGGACGTCCTGCTTCACGTCCCGGATGTCCTGCTTCACGCCGTCGACGTTCTTCGTGATGCCGGCGTGCGCTTCCTGGTTCTCGGCCTTGAAGCTCCTCAGCTCCGAACGGACCGACGTCAGGGTGACGCCCAGCCAGACGAGCGCGGCCACCAGGCCGACGCCGACCACCGGGCCGTCCCGAGAGAGCAGCCGGACCAAGTCCATGGGAGCAAGCTACCACGTTTATACACGTACAGTCCACGTTGGGGGGGCATCCACTCCGACGGGAGCTGTCCCATTCACCGAACGGACGCTCCGACGTACGCTTCCACCGGCGGACATGCGCACATCAGGTTCCGGTCGCCATGGGCGTCGTCGATGCGGCCGACCGCCGGCCAGACCTTGTTCTCGGCGACAAAGGCCTTCGGAAACGCCGCGGCCTGCCGGCTGTAGGGATGCATCCAGGCCTCGGCAGTCACCTCCGCCGCGGTGTGCGGGGCGTTCTTCAGGACGTTGTCGACGGGGTCCGCCCGGCCGGTTGCGACGTCCTCGATCTCGTCCCTGATCGCCAGCATCGCATCGCAGAAGCGATCCAGTTCCTCGAGCGGCTCGCTCTCGGTCGGCTCCACCATCAGCGTGCCCGGGACCGGGAACGACACGGTGGGGGCGTGGAAGCCGTAGTCCATCAGGCGCTTGGCGACGTCCTGTACGGTGACGCCGGCATGCGCCTTCAACGGACGCAGGTCGAAGACGAGCTCGTGGGCGACGCGGCCGTTGCGGCGCGCGTACAGCACGTCGTAGCGCGATTCGAGCCGTGACTTGACGTAGTTGGCGTTGAGGATGGCGTGCTCGGTGGCCGCGGTCACGCCGCGTGCGCCCAGCAGGCGGATGTAGGCGTAGGAGATGAGCAGGATGCTCGCGCTGCCCCAGGGCGCGGCGGAGATCGGCGCTATGGCGGAATCGGAGACCGAATCGGACGCCGGCTCCCCCAGCGGATGCCGCGGGAGGTACGGCGCGAGATGGCCGGCCACGGCGATCGGGCCCATGCCGGGCCCTCCCCCGCCGTGCGGGATGGCGAAGGTCTTGTGCAGGTTCAGGTGGCAGACGTCGGCCCCGATCCGCGCCGGGGAGGTCAGTCCGACCTGGGCGTTCAGGTTGGCGCCGTCCATGTAGACCTGCCCGCCCTGCTCGTGGATGGCGCCGCAGATCTCCCGGATCGCGTCCTCGAAGACACCGTGCGTCGACGGATAGGTGATCATCAGCGCGCTCAGCCGAGAACCGTTCTCCGCCGCCTTGGCCCGCAGATCCGCGAGGTCGACGTTGCCGTCCTCGTCGCAGGCCACGACCACCGACTGCATCCCGGCCATGGCCGCGCTGGCGGGATTGGTGCCGTGCGCGGAGGCCGGTATCAGGACGACGTCGCGGTCGCGCTCTCCGCGGGCACGGTGGAACGCGCGGATGACCAGCAGTCCCGCGAACTCTCCCTGGGCGCCGGAGTTGGGCTGCAGCGACACCGCGTCGAAGCCGGTGATGGTGCGCAGCAGCGCTTCGAGATCCTCGATGATCTGCCGGTAGCCGCCCGCCTGCGACGGGGGCGCGTAGGGATGGACGTTCCCGAACTCGGGCCAGGTCACCGGTTCCATCTCCGCCGCGGCGTTCAGCTTCATGGTGCACGAGCCGAGGGGAATCATCGACGTGTCGAGGCCTATGTCCTTGCGCTCCAGACGCTTCAGGTACCGCATCATCTGCAGTTCCGAGTGATGGCGGTTGAAGACCGGGTGGGTCAGGAACGGCGACGTCCGCCGCAGCGCTTCCGGCCAGGCTTGCGCCGGCAGCGGCGCGGCCGGCGCGGGGACGGGACCTGCCGGGGCCGCGTGCGGCTCGGCCGAGACGGCGGCTGGACGGGCCGGGGCGCCCGTGGCGCGCGCGAACACGTCGACGATCGCCTCGACGTCCGCGGGGGTCGTCGTCTCGTCGAGGGCGATGCCGACGTCGCCGTCCGGGTGATACCGGAAATTGATGCGCGCCGCCTCCGCCGCGGATCGCAGCGCGGCCGCCCCGCCGGCGCCGCCCGGGTCGACGCGCAGCGTGTCGAAGAACGCGTCGTGGCGCGGAGCGACGCCGAGCGCCCGGAGCCGGTCGGCAAGCAGCCGCGCCAGCCCGTGCACGCGCAGAGCGATCTCCCGCAGCCCGGCGGGACCGTGATACGCGGCGTACATGCCGGCGACGTTGGCCAGCAGCGCCTGCGCGGTACAGATGTTCGACGTGGCGCGCTCGCGCCGAATGTGCTGCTCGCGCGTCTGGAGCGCCATCCGATAGGCCGGGCGCCCTTGCGCATCGACCGAGACGCCGATCATCCGCCCCGGCATCTGGCGCGCATGGGCGCGGCGGGCGGCGAAGAACGCGGCGTGCGGTCCCCCGTAGCCCAGCGGGACGCCGAAGCGCTGCGCATTGCCGACCACCACGTCCGCGTCCATCTCGCCGGGCGGGGTCGACAGCGTCAGGGCGAGCAGATCGGACGCCACGACGACCAGCGCACCCGCCGCATGCGCCCAGGCGGTCACCGGCGCCAGGTCGTGGAGGCAGCCGGAGACGTCCGGCGACTGCACCAGTACCCCGAACAGGTCGTCCGGCCTGCCGCCTGCCCGCGCCGCGGCCGCGACGTCGGTCACGTCGACCTGGATGCCGAGCGGCTCGGCGCGTCCCCGCACCACCGCTATCGTCTGGGGAAAGCAGTCGGCGGAGACCAGGAAGCGCCGCGCGTCGGGGCGCTGCCGGGCCTGCAGCCGGAACAGCATCGTCATCGCCTCGGCGGCCGCGGTGGCTTCGTCGAGCAGCGACGCGTTGGCGATCTCCATCCCCGTCAGGTCCGCGACGGCGGTCTGGTAGTTCAGCAGCGCCTCCAGCCGGCCCTGCGCCACCTCGGCCTGGTACGGCGTGTAGGGGGTGTACCAGCCGGGGTTCTCGAGCAGGTTGCGCAGGATGACGGGGGGCGTCACGCACCCGTAGTAGCCGAGGCCGATGAACGACCGCCACGGCTCGTTGCGGGTGGCGAGCGCGCGCATCCGTGACAGGAAAGCCGCCTCGGATTCTGCGTCGGGCAGATCGAGAGGCGCCGGCAGGCGAATGCCGGCCGGGATCGCCTCGTCCATGAGGGCGTCGAGCGACGGCGCCCCGACGACGTCGAGCATGCCGTCGAGATCCGCCGCGCGCGGGCCGATATGGCGGTTCGCGAAACCGGTCGTCGTGACGGCCATGCGGGCTCAGCCGGCTCCGCCGACGAGCTCGCCGTAGGCCGTCGCATCCAGCAGCGTGCCGGCGTCGTCGGGATCGTCGAGCGCCAGCACGATCATCCAGGTCGCGTGCGGATCGCGATTGACCGCCTCGGGTTGCTCGGCCAGCGACCGATTGACGTCGACCACCGTCCCGCCGACCGGGCAGTACAGGTCCGACACCGCCTTGACCGACTCGATGGAACCGAACTGGTCGCCCTTCTTCAACGCGCGACCGACCTCCGGCAGCTCCACGTAGACGACGTCCCCGAGCTGCTCCTGCGCGTAGTCGGTGACCCCCACGTGGCCGCGGCCGTCCTCGAGCCGGATCCACTCGTGATCGTTCGTGTACTTCAACTCTTGCGGATACATCTCCCCTCGCCCGTCAATCGTCACCTGCGGTTCCGCTTGCCGCCCAGCCGGCCTGCCCAAGAGTCTACGCCGTTCTACGACGCAGACTCTCGGCTCGGACGCCGATAGAACGGCATCGGCACGACCCGCGCGCGAAGGCGCCGGCCCCGGACGTCGATGGAAAGCTCCGTGTCCCGCGCCGCCAGCTCGACCGGCACGTACGCCATGCCGATGGCCTTCTGCAGAAACGGCGTCAGGGTCCCGCTCGTGACCCGGCCGACGCGGTCGGCGCCGGCATGGACCGCGCAACCGTGCCGCGCAATCCCGCGCTCGAGCATCTCGAAGCCGACCAGCCTGCGGCTCGGGCCCGTCCGCTTCTGCGCGAGCAGCGCCTCCCGGCCGATGAACGATTCCTTGTCCCAGCCGACCGTCCAGCCGAGCCCCGCCTCGATCAGGGTGGTCGTCTCGTCCATGTCCTGACCGTACAGACGCATTCCCGCCTCCAGCCGGAGCGTGTCGCGAGCGCCGAGCCCTGCCGGGCGCAAGCCGTGAGCGCCGCCGGCGTCGAGCAGGGCCGACCAGACCGCAGCGGCCTGCTGCGGCGGCACGAACAGCTCGAAGCCGTCCTCGCCGGTATAGCCCGTCCGCGAGATCGTGGCGCGTACGCCGGCCACCTCCCCGCTCGCGAACGTGTAGTACTCGATGGCGTCGAGCTCGACCGCCGTGAGGAGCTGCAGTATCGCCACGGCCCGCGGTCCCTGCAGGGCGATCAGCGCGTAGCGGCTGCTCGTGTTGACGGCCACCGCGTCACCCGCCGCCCCGATCTGCTTGCGGATCCAGGCGACGTCCTTGGCGATGTTGGCGGCGTTGACGACCAGCAGATAGTGCCCGGCGGCGAGCTGGTAGACGAGCAGGTCGTCGACGACAGTACCCTCCGGGGTGGTCAGCGCGGAGTACTGCGCGCGCCCCGGCTCGAGCTTCCCGGCGTCGTTCGACGCGATGCGCTGGACGGCCGCGAGCGCGTCATTGCCGGCGATCTCCACTTCGCCCATGTGGCTGACGTCGAAGAGCCCGGCCGCGGCGCGCACCGCCTGATGCTCCTCGGCGATGCCGGTGTACTGAACCGGCATGTCCCACCCTCCGAAGGGGGTCATCCGCGCCCCCATGGCGCGGTGCCGGGCGTGCAAGGGGGTGGTCTGCAGAGAATCGGCCGTGGTGCGGGCCATCGGTGTGACGCAGGATCGCCGGTGTCGGATGCCTTGCGCCGACTCGTCGCCGACGCTCTCGATAACCGTACTACGCGGTCGCGGAGCGGATCAAGACGACTACGCATCGTCCCCTTCATCGCGCCGGCGCGAACTCGCACCCGGCGGCGGCGTCGACCTGTCCGTCGTGCTGCCGCCATAGCGCAGATAGGACTGCAGCGTGTGGTAGCTGATGCCCAGGACGCGGCACGCCTCCCGCTTGTTGTTGTCGCAGCGGTCGAGCATGATTCGCGCGTAGCGACTCCCCCATGCCCGCATCGTGTCGTCCCGCAACAGCGACGGCTGCAGGTTTCGCACGTAGTCCCCGGTTATCGTCGCCGGCAGGTCCTGAACCCGAATGCGTCTGGCCCCGGAGAAGGCCAGTACATGCTCGATGACGCGGCGAAGCTCCCGGACGTTGCCCGGCCAGTCGTAGGCCGTCAGCGCATCCATGGCGCACGGGGCCAGGCATCGCTCGGACTCATCCCGGTGCTGCCGCAGGAAGTGGTCGGCGAGCAGGGGAATGTCGGACCGGCGTTCGCGCAGCGGCGGGACCAGGATCTCGACCCCGCTGAGGCGGTAGAAGAGATCGGATCGGAAACGGCGCGTTTCGACCATGCTCCTCAGCCTCTGATTGGTGGCCACGACCAGTCGCACGTCGAGAGGCCGCGTAGCGTGGGACCCGACCCGCTCCACCGCCAGCTCCTGCACCGCTCGCAGGAGCTTCGCCTGGGCCGCCCCGGAAAGGTCGGCGACCTCGTCGAGAAAGACGGTGCCCTCGTTCGCGAGCTCGAACTTCCCGGCGCGCCCGCGCACCCCCGTGGCGGTCCGATCCTCGATGCCGAACAACTCCGCTTCGACCAGCGTGTCGACGATGGCCGCGCAGTTGACGGCGACGAACGGACCCCCGCGTCGCGTGCTCTGCTCGTGCACCTGCCGCGCGACGAGTTCCTTGCCCGAGCCGCTCTCGCCCTCGATCAGTACCGTGAAGTCCGTCGTTGCCACCCGCACGATCTCGTGGCGCAATCTCGCCATGCGCGGGTCGCGTCCAATCAGCGGCGACGGTGATTCGGAAGACTGCATGCTGGCTGCGCGCCTCTGAAATTCCATCGGTTCTCCGCCAATCAATATCGGTGCCAACTTGAGATGTGCCCGGTTTCCGCCCGCGTGACGTGACCAGCCGCAGGTCTCCGGCCTCGGAACCGGCCGAGTGGGTAGCTGCTACCCCTCTGTACCCGGCCGAGTCCGTGCCCGAGCCCAGAACCTGCGCACCATCTACCCGTCGCGGAATCACCGCTGGCGCCAACCGCCCGTCTGGAAATCGAACTGAAAGATCTGTACACGAGCCGTTGCCCCGAGAACCCTCACGGCAGCCTGATGCCCTTCGCGGCTCCTCAGATACAGCGTGCCCGAAGTCGCGGTCCCCAGAGGAGTCAGGCTCAGAATGTCGCTCGCGCCGAGCCGCACCGGATCGGCACCGGTCCCCGCCGGGGACGAATCCCCGATGGGCGGCGCGGCGGGGCTCAGCTCGAAGCGCACGCCGGCGAAGTGATCGCCGAGGCGGATCTCGGCCTCCACCGGACTATCGATGCCGCCCGTGATGTCGGCGCTAAGGACACCGTTTCCGTTTCCGTCGACATAGCTCCGAAAGCCGACCCCGTCGCCGGCACTGGCGAACAGAATGCCGACCGTGGCCCCGCTCCGGGCGGCGCTCGCCCGCGCGAGCATTATTCGTCCGGCCATGTACCGGGCCGCGTTCATCACCCTCCGCTCGTCCCGGCCCGTGGTAACCAGCGGCACGGAGATACCGACGGCGACGACGACGATGCCGGTGGCGACCATCGTCTCGGCGAGCGTGGTGCCGCGGTCGCTCGGTCCCTGGCGGAACACGGAATGACACTCCAGAAAAGAGGGAGGCAGGTCCTGACACCGGGACCTGCCTCGTGGGGCTAGCGGTCGGCGGGCCTGTCGACGCGAACCAGGGGCCGCAGACGCAGGAACGTCTTCTCGCCGATGCCGCGCACGTTCATCAGGTCCTCTGTCTTCTCGAACCCGCCGTGCTCCTCGCGATACTCGATGATGCGTTGCGCCGTCCGCTCCCCGACGCCGGGCAGCGTGCGCAACTCCGCCGCGGTGGCCGTGTTCAGCTCCACGGTCTCGGACCGGTCTTCCGCCGCGGGCTGGATACCGGGGTCGCCGGGACCTGCGACCGCGTGACCGTGGGACCCCGCGACAAGGAATCCGGCGCACAGCGCCGCCACTACCAACGAGCGTTGCATGGTCAACCTCCCTATGCATCAGTGCTGCCGGCCGGCGGTTGCCTGTCCCGACCCTTCCGGCGGCCCTGCTTCGCGCAGCCAGTTGCAAGAAGGTCGGGCCGCGCCGGCCTCTCTCGGCAGGGCCGCCTTCCTTGGCAGCAAGATGCGCGCCACCTCGGCCGCGACGGCAGCGAATCGGCTTCGATGCGCGGCGCGGGTGTCGTTCCAGCAGCGAGACGATCCCGGAAGGACTGGCCGGAGCCACCCGGAACGGGCCGATTGTCAGCGCAGGTTGCCGGCTCGGACGCGCGCGGCGAGCCGAGCGGGGGGCCGAAGGACGAGTCCGACCCATCCGGGCGAACGGAGATCGCGCGATGCGGGCGGGCAGAGCCGCCACGCCGGGTGGCAACCGGCGGCGACAGCCGGACCATTCGGACGTCGGGTCAAGGGCCGACTCCGCTTCGTTCTGCTATCATGAAATGTTTTGGCTGGATGTCGATGACAGCGACAGGGAACCTCGCCGTGCTCGGCGCACAGTGGGGCGACGAAGGCAAGGGCAAGGTCGTCGACCTGCTCAGCCCCGCCTTCGCCGTCGTGGCCCGCTCGCAGGGGGGCCACAACGCGGGACACACGGTGATCGTCGGCGGCGACGAATTCATTCTGCACCTGATCCCTTCGGGCATCCTGCATCCCGGCGTCACGTGCGTCATCGGCAACGGCGTGGTGGTCGATCCGGCGGCGCTCTTCGCGGAAATGGATCAGCTCCATGCTCGAGGCCTGGACACGACCGGCCGCCTGCTCGTCAGCAGCCGTGCGCACGTCATCCTGCCGTATCACCGCGACATCGAGGCGGCCGCCGAGAACCGGCTCGGCGCACAGCGCATCGGGACAACGTCGCGCGGCATCGGACCGAGCTACGAACACAAGGCCGGGCGCTTCGGAATCCGGATCGGCGATCTCGCCGATGGACGCCCCGGCGGACGCTTGGCCTCCCTGATTCAGGCCAACGTGGGCGAGCGCAATCGGACCGTGGCGGGACCGGGGCTGGACTGGCAGTCCGTGTGGCAGGCGGCGGCCGCCGTGTGGGAGCGGCTGGGGCCGCTGGTCGCCGACACGTCCCGCTATCTGCACGACGCACTGGAGGCAGGTCGACCGGTGCTCTTCGAGGGTGCGCAGGGAACCATGCTGGACATCGACCACGGCACGTACCCTTACGTGACGTCGTCCAACGCGACGATCGGCGGCGTCTGCACGGGACTAGGGGTCGGGCCGCAGGCGATCGACGGCGTGCTCGGGATCGTCAAGGCCTATACCACGCGCGTCGGCGAAGGCCCGTTCCCGACGGAGCTCGACGAGCCGCAGGCGGAACGCCTGCGCGAGTGGGGACGGGAATACGGCGCATCGACCGGCCGTCCACGGCGTTGCGGGTGGTTCGACGCCGTCGGGGTACGCTACGCCGTGCGGGTGAACGGGATGACGGCGCTGGCCATGACGAAGCTCGACGTGCTCGATCACTTCGACGAGCTGCGCATCTGCACCGGCTATCGCCGCGGCGGCGAGGATCTGATCGATCCGCCGGCGACCATCGACGGTCTCGCGTCCTGCGAGCCGGTGTACGAGACGATGCCGGGGTGGGCCGGCTCCGGGCGGACCGCGGGCGTGACGGACGAGTCCGACCTGCCGGCCGCGGCGCGTGCCTACCTGGCGCGGCTCGAGACGCTGAGCGGCGCCCCGATCGCCATCATCTCGACCGGCTCCGAGCGCGGCGACACCATCGTGCGGCAGGGCTCCCCGGTCGGCCGCTGGCTGGGAGCATGCGTGCCCGCGGCCGGACGAGCCCGTTGATCGTCGACGGCGCCATGGCCCGGATGTGGCTCGCAGGGGTGCGGCGGTGACCAGACCGAGGGCGGCGGCACTGGCTTGCGTGCTGTCGGCCATCCTCGCCGCCTGCTCGACCGCCGTGCTCGGGCCGACGGCGGCGGACGCCGAGGCCTTTGTCGGCGACGCCGAGGCGCGCCTGCTCTCGTTGCGCCGGGAGGCGGCACGCGCCGCCTGGGTACGACAGAACTTCGTCACCGGCGACACGACGGCGCTGGCCGCGGAGGCCGCCGCCTCGTTGACGGCCGCGACGGCGGACCTTGCCCGGGCCGCCGCGCACTTCGACAGACTGGACCTGCCAGAACCGACCGCACGCAAGCTCGAGCTGTTGAAGACGGGGCCGGCCACCGTCGCGCCGAGCCACCCGCCGCTGCAGGAGGAGCTGGCGGACCTGCTGGCCGAGCTCGAGCGCACGTACCGCGCCGGCGCGTACTGTGCCGGAGCCAGCGCAGACTGCCTCGAACGGGCGGCGCGGGAGCGGACCGCCGCGGAGCTGCGCGACACCGATCGACTGCTCGATCTCTGGGACGAGGGACGGGCCCTCGCGCCCGCGATGCGGCCGCGCTACGAGCGGCTGGTCGAGATTGCCAACGCGGGTGCGGTGGAGCTGGGCCATGCCGACGCCGGCGAACGGTGGCGGTCCGCCTACGGCCTGCCGTCCGACGCGTTTCCCGCCGAGCTCGATCGTCTCTGGCGCCAGGTACGGCCGCTCTACGAGTCGTTGCACTGCCTGGTCCGCGGCGGGCTCGGCGAGGAGTACGGCACCGCGATTGCCCCGCCCGGAGAGGCGCTTCACGCGCATCTGCTCGGCGACATGGGCAACGGCCGCTGGTCCGGCCTGTACGACATGGTCGCTCCACGCACGCGCGGACGCGGCTACGACCTGACGCGCCAGATCGAGCGCAACCGCGTGGACCCGCTGGAGATGGTGGGATACGGCGAGGGCTTCTTCGGTTCCCTCGGCTTCGACCCGCTGCCCGCCGCCTTCCGCGAGCGGTCGCTCTTCGTTCAGCCGGCGGACCGCGACGTCGTCTGCAGCCCCAGCGCCTGGAACGTGGACGGCGAGAACGACGTGCGCATCAAGATGTGTATCGAGGCCGACGGCGACAGCTTCGTGGCGGTTCACCGCGAGCTCGCCCGCGCCTACTACCAGTGGGCCTACCGGGTGCAGGATCCACTGTTTCGAACCGGCGCCAACGATGCCTTTCTCGCGGCAACCGGCGATGCCGTCGCCCTTTCGGTCACCCCCGAATACCTCGTCGAGGTGGGTCTGCTCGACCAGCCGCCGCCCACCGCCGGCGACGTCCCGTTCCTGCTGCGACGGGCGCTCGACGAGATCGCGTCTCTCCCGTTCGCGCTCCTTGTCGATCGATGGCGCTGGCAGGTCTTCGCGGGCGAGGTGACGCCGGACCGCTACAACCGGTCGTGGTGGGAGTTGCGCGAGGAGTACCAGGGGATTCGGGCTCCGGCGCCGCGCACAACGGCGGACTTCGATCCGGGCACGGCCCGCCACGTCGCCGCGAACTCGCCTCTCTCTCTCGACTTTCTCGCCGGCATCCTGCGGTTCCAGCTCCACGGCGCGCTGTGCGCGGCCGCCGGCGCCGACGGCCCGCTCCACCGCTGCTCGATCTTCGGGAGCCGCGAGGCGGGCGCGCGGTTGCGGGCCATGATGGAGATGGGCGCGAGCCGCCCCTGGCCCGAGGCGCTCGAAACCGTCACCGGCACGCAACAGATGGACGCGTCGGCCCTGCTGAACTACTTCGCACCGCTGTCCGCCTGGCTGGACGAGCAGAACGCCGGCCGCGCCTGCGGCTGGTAGTTTCCGCGAGGCTCAGGCGCCGCCGGCGTATTCCGCGTCGGTCACCGCGTCGAGCCAGGTCGTCGTCGATTCGATGTTGACGGCCAGATGCGTCATCGAACCGTGCGCCGAAGCGCCGTGCCAGTGGCGCTCCCCCGCCGCGATGCAGGCGACGTCTCCCGCCACGATCTCCCGCACCGGCTCACCCTCGCACTGCAGCCGGCAGCGGCCTTCGAGCACCACGAGGAGCTGCGGTCCGCTGTGCGCATGCCAGTGGGTGCGGGCCGCCGGTTCGAACGCGACACGGAAGGCCTTGACGGAAGGAGCGTCCGACAGGCCGGGCATGCGCGTCATCCGCGCATGCCCGGTGAACGTGTTCGGATCGGACGCTTCGGACGCGAGCGCCGCGAGTTGGGCGATCCGCATCGCTTCGCTCAGGCGGCGGTCGCCGGCCGCCCACCGTGGCGCATGATCATGTAGACCGCGCCGCCCGCGATGAGCGCCACTATCAGCGTCCCGACGTTGAGCAGGCCGCTCGACACCACCATGTAGCCCACCGACCCGGGCAACAGGGCGTAATAGACGAACGGAATGACCGTCATGCGGATGACGGAGCCCTCGCGCCCGAGCAGGCCGACGACGGCCGAGGCCGCGACGACGTTGTGGACGCAGATCATGTTCCCGGCCGCGCCGCCGATCGCCTGCAGGGCGACGATCCAGGTCGGATCCACGCCGATCCGCTCGCCCATCCCGAACTGGAAGAGCGAGAACATCATGTTGCTGACGGTGTTGCTGCCTGCGACCGCCGCCCCGATGCCGCCGATGAACGGCGCGAAGATCGGCCACGCGCCGCCGGCGACGGCGGCCACGCCGTCGGCCAGCACGATCGGCATCTGGTCGTAGCCGGCGCCGCCCCCGCCGCTGTTCAGGAACACCTGCACCATCGGCACGGTGAAGACGAGCGCGACGGAGGCCGAGGCCGACGCCTTGAACGAGGTCGACCAGGCCTTGACGTAGCGGTCCCCCGGTATCCGGTGCAACGCCATCGTGATGAGCGAGGCGACGATGAAGAGCGTGCCCGGCAGGTAGAGCGGCTGGAAGCTGGCGGTGATCGACGTGCCGAAGATCTCCGGCCAGCTCACCACCCAGCCCTGCAGGAAGACACGGAACGGATCGACGAGCCGCGATGACAGCAACAGCAGGGCGACGACGCCGTACGGCAGCCACGCCCTGATCAGGCCCATCGAGCCGCCGTGGGCCACGTCCGTCACTGCGATCGTCCCGGTCCACTCGGCCGGCCAGTTCTCCTTCGCGTCGAACTCCCACGCCTCGTCGGCCTTCGGAATGAGGAAGCCGGCACGGGCGGCGCTCACGACGATGATCAGGCCGGCCATGCTGCCGATGAGCGCCGGGAACTCCGGCCCCAGGAAGTAGGCGGCGGCGAAGTACGGCACCGTCATCGCCAGCGCCGCGAAGATCGCGAACGGCCAGATCTGCAACCCCTCGGCGAGCGAGCGGCTCCTGCCGAAGAACCGGGTCATGAACGAGACGAGGATCAGCGGGATCAGCGTCCCCGCGATGGCGTGCAGGATGGCGACCTTCAGCCCGATGAAGGCCAGGAAGTCGGTCCACTCCGCGTAACCTGCCTGCGCGGCATAGGCCACGATCTCCGGGTTGGCGCCCTGTCCGAGGCCGGTGTTGACGCCGACCAGGATCGGGGTGCCGAGGGCGCCGAAGCTGACCGGCGTGCTCTGGATGATCATGCCGGCCGTGACCGCCGCCATGCCCGGAAACCCGAGGCCTACGAGGAGCGGGACGGCGACCGCGGCCGGGGTGCCGAACCCCGCGGACCCTTCGATGAAGGAGCCGAACAGCCAGGCGATGATGATGACCTGCACCCGCCGGTCGGGCGTGATGTCCGTGAATCCCTGCCGGATGGTCTTGATGGCGCCGCTCTCCTGCAGGGTGTTGAGCAGCAGGATGGCGCCGAAGATGATGTACAGCAGCGTGAAGGCGACAATCAGACCGTTGATGGTGGCCGCGGCGACCTGCAGGCCGGGCACCTGCCAGACGAGCAGCGCGAGCAGGGCGGCCACGGCGTACGACAGCGGCATGGCCCGGCTCGCCGGCCACCGCAGTCCGACGAGGAAGATGGCGACGGTGATGATCGGCAACAGCGAGACAATTGTCAGCATCGAGGGGGTCCCTCCTCAGAGGCGGCCCATGGTACCGGAAGACGGATCAACACACAACGGCGCGGTATTGCACGCGCGTGGTACGATCGCGGCATGGCGCGCGTGGTGACGGTGGCCCGGGCCGAGAGCTTCGGCCCGGGGGCGCGAAAAAGGGTCTTCGCCGCGGATCGGCGCATCGCGGTTTTCAACGACGGCGGCACGCTGCACGCGGTGGACGACGCCTGCACGCACGCCGGCGGCTCGCTCTCCGAGGGTCCCTGCGAGAACGGCGTCGTCACCTGCGCCTGGCACGGCGGGCGATTCCGGCTCAGCGACGGCAAGGGTCTCGGCCCGCCGGCCTACCGCGGGGTGACGGTGTACCCGGTCGCGGTCACGGACGGCGTCGTCGTCGTCACTGTCGACGACGCGTAGCCGAAGCTGGGAATCCGCAGGGATGCCGACTCCCATCGCGCATGCACTCGGCGGCATCACCGCCGGATGCCTCGTCAGGATCACCGCGGGGCTGATGGCGAGCGTGCGCCCGTCCCGGCGCCCTCTCGATGCACCCATCCCCGGGGCCGGGCGTCGCCGCGCCGTCACGGGCCTTGCCCTCCTCGGCATGCTTCCCGACGTGGACCTCCTGGCGGGCATGCATCGCAGCGTGACGCACAGCCTCGGCGCAACGCTGATCGCGGCAGCCATCGGTTTCGCGAGCGCGCGGGAGAACCGCGTGCTCACCGCCGCAATGGTCGCGGCGGCATACGGCAGTCACGTGCTGCTCGACTGGCTCGGAACCGACCCCAGCGCCCCGCTCGGCATCATGGCGTGGTGGCCCTGGACGCAGGAGTTCTACCACTCCGACGCGAATCTCTTCATGCGCGTCTGCCGGGAGTACTGGCTGACGGCCTGTTGGCGGAACAACGTCCTGGCCCTGGGCCGCGAGCTGGTCGTCCTCGTGCCGCTCACGCTGGCCGCGGCGATCGGGGTGCGCCGGGCGCTGCGTCCGCGGCGCGATGCAGCGCAGGCATGCGGAGGCCCGCGTCGTGCCGATTGACAAGCTCCCTTGCCTTCCATGAGGTCAGCATTCTTCACGGTCCGGTTTTCCGCGCACACGAGACGCACGTGACCTGCGAACGACCCGCGCTCGAACGCCGGGTGCTCTCGGCGCTCGACGCCGAGCCCCCCCGCATCCCCGTTCTGCTCGGCGGTTGCGGCAGCGGCCGGACGTCACTGCTGGCTCGCGTGGCCGCGCGCCTCGGTGATCGGCGCAGTCGATACATCGACGTCGAGCGCGTCGCGTCGACGCCCGAACGCTTTCTGGCCGCGGTGATCCCCGGCTCGCCATCCGCCGCCGGGGACGCCGGCGCGCCACTGCCGGCGGGATGTCAGACGCCGCGCGCGGCGTTCGATGCGCTGCTGGCGTTTCTCGGACGGAACGGGAACGCGCCGCTCGTCCTGCTGTTCGACGAGCTGCTCGAGGTGCGGACGCTGGAGAGCTTCCCGGGCCTTCGCGGCGGGTCACGCGAGTTCGTCGAGACGCTCGTCCGGAGCCCCAACCGGTTCGTCCTGGCGAGCCGCTACGCGAACCGTGCGCGGCGTCTCCTGTATGACTTCGCACCGCGGGTGGAGATCGTTCACCTGCCCCCGCTGACTCGTCACGAAGTAGCCGCGGTCCTGCGGCAGGAAGCGGTCGGTCATCACGAAGCCGCGGGGAACGAGCTCGACCGGCTCGTGCACACGCTGGCAGCGGGACGTCCGAGCTACGTCCGCGCACTCGCGACGGCCGTTTTCTCCGGGGATGTACAGGGAGAAGACCCCGTTGCCGCGCTTGCGGCCCAGATGGCGGCTGGAATGCCGCTCAGCCAACTCTGCCGCTTCTCGTACGAGCTCCGGCTGCATCGGGCGCGCGGCTACGGCGTTCTGAAAGCGATTCTGGGCGTCCTCGCGGAAACGGAGCCACTGACGCTGACGAAGGTCGCCCGGCGGCTCGGACGCACGCCGGGATCCACCAGGGACTACCTCTCCTGGCTGGAGGATGTCGACCTGGTCGAGACGCACGAGAAGCGCTACCGGTTCTCCGATCCCGTCCTGCGCCTGTGGGTCCGGCTGCACGGCCGCCGGGTCGCTCCCGGCGCGCAAGAGCGCGCAAGAGCCGCTCGGGAGTACGCCGTCGAACGCCTGGGCGACGATGAGCCGCCGCGGTCCGCGCCCGAGTCCCCACCCGCCGCCTCACCGGCGCGCCCGTCCGGGTACCGCATCGAGATCGACTGACGCCGCCCCCTGCGCATCGGCGGCGAGCACGGTCAGCGCCTGCCGAGCGGCCTCGCGTTCGGCCTCTTTCTTCGTCGGACCGGACCCGGTGGCCACTCGTCTATCGCCGACGAGCACGTCCACCGCAAACACCTTCCGGTGATCCGGACCGGTGGCGCGCGCCAGCCGGTACTCCGGCAGCGGCCGCGACCGCGCCTGGAGCCATTCCTGGAGTGCAGACTTGTGATCGCGCGTGCCGGCGGGCGACACACCGTCCTTGCGTATCCGTTCGAGCAGCGGCCGAAATGCCCTCTCTATGAAGGCGCCCGCCGCCGCGTGACCCCCATCGAGATAGATCGCTCCGACCACGGCCTCGAACGAGTCGGCGATCAGCGACCGTTTCCGGCGCCCGCCGGTCTTCTCCTCGCCGCGGCCGAGCAGCAGATGGTCGCCGAGCCGCAGATCATCGCCGAGCGCCGCCAGCGTGGCCGCGGACACGAGCTGCGCCCGCGCCTTCGACTTGCGCCCCTCGTCGTAGTCGGGGAACTCCCGGAACAGGCGATCCGCGATGGCCAGCCCGAGCACGGCATCGCCGAGGAACTCGAGCGATTCGTTGTCGTCCACGGTCCCGCTGTCGTCCTCGTGGGCCCGGGAGCGGTGCGTCAGCGCACGCTCGATCAGATCGCAGTCCGTGAACGCGTAGCCCAGGCGCGCTTCGAGCACCGGCAATCCCTCCCGCAGACTTGCGGCGGCCGTTGCCGCGCCGGCCCGGTAGTCGCTGAGCAGACGGGTCGCGCGCCCCGCCTCGTCGACACGAACCGAGAGTCGAACCTCGCCGAGCCCGGCGATCGCCAGTGGAAACACCGCGTGGGAGACGTCCGAGGAGATCACGGCGCGGATGCCGTGCGTCTCCAGCAGGGCCTGGGCGACGCTGGCCTCCACGTCGGACTGCGTACGCAGGACCACCGCCAACGCGGTCACGCCCGCGCTCCCGCGTCGACCGTGACGCCCGCCGGCTCACGCCGTCCGCCGTCGGGCCCGACGGCGTCGATGCGCAAGAGCACCATCGTCATGTCGTCGTGCTGGTCGGCCGTCCCGACGAAGGCGTCGACGTCGCGCAGAATTCGCTCGTGCAGCACGTCCGCGGAATCCCCGGCGTCGTCCTCGAGCAGGCGCGCGAGCCTCTCCTCGCCGAACATGTCGTCCTGTTCGTTCATCGCCTCGGTCACCCCGTCGGTGAACAGCACCGCCACGTCCCCGGGCCGCACCGC
This sequence comes from Vicinamibacterales bacterium, assembly GCA_965222905.1. Lineage (GTDB taxonomy): Bacteria > Acidobacteriota > Vicinamibacteria > Vicinamibacterales > UBA8438 > WTFV01. Next base: position 5,584,701 of record OZ244976.1, read on the forward strand.
CATCTGGTGCTCCTCGAGCAGCTCGGCGAAATGCCTCTCGAAACCGTGCAGGCCCAGCACGAGACCGTCGGGGGCCAGGACCCGCACCACGCGCCGGCCACCATCCTGCGACGCATAGATCAGCGGCGTGTGGCCCGCCCGCGCGTAGGTGAGGGTTCCTGCTTCCAGGTCGATCACGGCGTACAGCATCGTGATGAAGCTGCGGCTGTCGAGCGCCCCGGCCAGGATGCGGTTGGCCTCGATGAGAAGCTGCCGCGGTGATTCGTAGGTGTGTCCCAGGCTCAGCACCAGCCCCTTGAGCTCGGCCATGTAGAGGGCCGCCGAAGTGCCCTTGCCCGACACGTCCGCGACCAGCAGGCCCAGCCGGCGTTCCCCGAGCCCGATGAAGTCGTAATAGTCGCCTCCGACCTCGCGGGCCGGCCGGCAGACGGCTGTCACCGACAAACCGGGAACCGACGTGGGATCTCGCGGCAACAGCGACATCTGGATCTGGCGGGCGAGCCGCAGCTCGTTCTCGAGGCGCTTCTTCTCCGCGGCCTGATGCAGGAGTCCTTCCACGCTGGCGGTCATCGCGTTGAACGATTCCGCCAGATCGCCCAACTGGTCTCCCGAAGTGACGCTTATCCGCTGCGTGAAGTCGCCGCGGCGAATCCGATCCGTCCCGGTGGACAGAGCATGAATCGACCCGGTGATGGACCGCGCCAGCGCGAGTCCCATCACGAACGCCGCGAGCTCGATAACCAGAAACAGGCCACCGATGGCAGCCAGCAGCACGAGAAAGAAATACCTGACGCTCACCTCGTCGGCGCCGACCCGGGCGCCGAAGAACTGCTCCGAGAAAGCGGTCGCCGGGACGCGAATGAACAGGTTGCCGGACTCCTCCGCACCGGAGGTCCAGTCGACCGGATCGAGAAACACGACCCAGGCCAGCCCGTCCGCCGACGCCAGCCGGGCCGGATCCAGCGCGTCGTCCGCCGGCAACGGCCCGAACGAATCGAGATCGACGCCGGTGGCGGTCTCGATGCGATCCTGTACGTACCGATCCAGGGGCACGTCGATCACGACGGCGCTGACGTCCGGCGAGTCGACGCGCGCGACGACGCGCACAGCGGGGGGCCATCGCGAGCCGACCGTCACGAGCCCCGCAAACCCCTGTTCGCCGACCCACTCCGGCACGGCGTCGGGTCGCGGGCCACTGGTCCAGGGACCGGAGGCGGCCCGCACGCCGGTCGAACTCGAACCCAGCACCACGGCCGAGGCCCCGGGGTAGTCCCCGTGCAACACCGGCGCCAACGGTTCAAGCGCGACGGAGGCGTCCATGCCGCTCGACAGCCGCGCCCCGATCTCCGCCGCGGTAACCCGCACGTCGGCGATGACGCGATCTATCTCGCGCCGCACGATCTCGGAGCTCGCGGAGAGCACCGACATGGCGCCGGCCACCGCAAAGAAGGCCACCACCAGAAGAACGGGAACGAAACCGATGAAGACGTACGAGAGGATCAGCTTCCGGCGGACACGCCACAGCAGGCGCCGTCTGAGCCGCGCAACCGATTGCAGCAGCAGGTGGCCAAGGCCGATGGCGAGCCCCAGTGACGCACAGATATCCACCCAGCCGAGCGGTGAGTCACCGTCGGCGACGAAAGGCAGCAGCAGGACCTTGGCGAGCGCACCGGCCAGCAGCAACCGCCCGGACCACGATCGCGCCAGGGTTCGAGGTAACGCCCGTAGCCGGTCTCGAGGCATCCGTGCTTTGTCGAATCGTATCAGATGCCGCTCGGTGCCCGCGCTCTTCGGCGCCGACCCGCCGGCTGCCCGACATCGCGGCACGAGGAACCGCTAGAATTGTCACTGCGTCGCCGGCCGCCCGAACGCCCCCGCCGCCAGCCTCCATGCCGCACGCCCCCGCGCCGCAAGATGCATCGCGCGCCGCCCCCCTGCGCGGCGGGTCACTCGTCGCGCGCAGCGTCGCCGGGGGTGCGTTCATGGGACTGGCCAACCTCGTGCCGGGCATCTCCGGAGGAACGATGCTCCTGGCCGTGGGCGTGTATCCGCAGTTCATCGGCGCCCTGGCGGAGGTGACGACCTTCCGGTTCAGCCCACCGGTACTGTTGCTGCTCGCCTGCGTCGGCGCCGGAGCCGCCGGCGCCATAGCGGGCGGCGCAGGTGTGATCGGAACGCTTCTGGATCACTATCCCTCCGCCATGTACAGCCTCTTCATCGGATTGACCCTCGGCGGTGTCCCGATCCTGTGGCGCATGGTTCAGCCCCTCGATCCCTCCGTGGTCGGCAGCGCGGCGGGCGCCGTCGCTCTCATGGTGCTGCTTGCGGCTACCGATCCGGCACGTGCGGGCGGCGGTGCATCTTCGGACGCCGCCGCGTACGCGATGCTTGCGATTGCCGGCTTCTCCGGCGGAGCCGCGATGATCCTGCCGGGAGTCTCCGGCGCCTATCTGTTGCTCGTGCTCGGCCAGTACCGTCCCATTGTCGATGCCGTCGCGTCGGCCGCCGCAGCGGCGCGGGCCGGAGACGCAACCGCGGCCGCCGCATCGCTGCATGTGCTTCTACCCGTCGCGGTCGGCGTGGGACTCGGCGTCGTGTGCGTGAGCAACCTCGTCAAGCTGCTGCTTGCGAGGTACCGGCGCACGACCCTGGGCTTTCTGCTCGGGCTGCTGCTGGGATCGGTGGTCGGCCTGTGGCCCTTCGCGGGCGTTCCGTCTCCCGCGCAGGCCGGCGCCGGAGCCGCGCTGGCGCTGACGGGATTCGCGATCTGCTGGACGATCTCCCGGCTCGGCCGCGACGCCTAGTGGTCCTGGGGTCAGGCGTCCCGGGTCGACTCCGCCAGCCACGCGAGATACGCGGGGTTGCCGTCGACGACGGGCAGCACGACGAGCTCCGGAACCTCGGCGGGATGGAGTTGCCGCAACCGGTCCCGGAGAGAAGCGATGCGGTCGCGCGTCGTCTTGATCATGACGAGTTGCTCCTCATCCTCCTCGATGGCGCCTCGCCACCGGTACACGGAGCGGACGGACAAGTGCGTGGTCACACATGCCGCGAGGCGCTCCTCGACCAGCACCCGCGCGAAGCGGGACGCGTCCGCTCCAGCAGGCCACGTCGTCCAGGCCACCACCGCTGCCGAGCCGTCCTCGGTCATGTGCCCACGATACCGCAGGCTTCGGTGCGGCCTCACCGCTTCCTCGTGCACCCCGCGCACGCGGCCCCTCGCGGCGGGTGCGGCCGGCGCGGGTGCACGACAAGAAAGTGAGGAGGTTCCGTCGGGGGTGTAGGGACGGGCGTGATCGGCCGATAACCGGCAGTGAAGCAGGCTGTCGGTGAGGAGGTCCCGATGACGCTGGATGCACAGATTACCGACCTGGAACGGCGCCGTGCCGAGCTTGTCGGTGAGCTCGCCTCGGTCGGCCAGATGCGCCCCGGTTCGCTGACCCTACGGTTCCGACGCTGTGGTACAGCAGGTTGTCATTGCGCGAAGCCCGGCGACCCCGGACACGGCCCGGAGTTGTCGCTGACGCGCAAGCGCAACGGCAAGACTGTCACGCGCCTGATTCGGCCGGATGCAGAGGCGCAAACCCGGGCGCAGATTGCCGAATGCCGGCGTTTCCGGCAATTGTCGCAGGCGCTGTTGGAGGTCAGCAGTGCACTGTGCGAAGCGCGTCTGGCGGCCGGGTGCGAGCAGACCGCGGAGCCGGCCGAGACGGTGAAAAAAGGGGCTTCAAAGCAGCGTTCGCGGTCGCGGTCGACGCGGAAATCGACGCGCTGGTAGCACCGGGCGCGACCGACGGGTGGGATTTCGAGGCGTTCGAGCAAGCGACCCGCCGCAAGGCGCTCGACGAGGCGGCGCAGACGGTCGAGCGCGGGTTGAACGCGGACCACAGCGACTATGTCGGCCCCACGGTGACGTGCGCCTGCGGACAGGCGGCGCGCTACGCCGGCCGCCGCCCGAAGACGTTCCTGAGTGTCCTGGGGTCGCTGACCCTCGAACGGGCCTACTACCACTGCGACACCTGCCGCGCAGGCGTCTGTCCGCGCGACCGAAGGTTGGGCCTGGAAGACACCTCGCTGTCGCCCGCCACCACACGCATGGTGGGGTTGGCGGCGGCCGAGGGCAGTTTCGCCAAGGCGAGCGGATTGTTGTGGGAGCTGGCCGGGGTGCGCATCGAGACCAAGCAGGTCGAGCGTACCGCCGAAGCCCTGGGACGCGAGGTCGCCGCCGATGAACGCGATGTGGTCGAACCCGCACCCGGCGCGGCGCCGACGATGTACCTGGGGCTGGACGGCACCGGCGTGCCGGTGCGCCCCTCCGAGGTGGAGGGCCGGCGCGGGAAACAACCCGACGGCTCGGCCAGGACCCGCGAGGTCAAGCTGGTCACGGTGTGGACGGCTCAGGCCCGCGACAAGGACGGCAAGCCCGTACGCGACCCCGGGTCGGTCAGCTACAACGCCGCGGTCGAGAGCGCGGCCAGCCGCGACACCGACCCGTTGCCATCCGCCTTCGCAAAACGCGTCTATCGCGAGGCGCAACGGCGCGGCTTCGACACCGCGGCCCGCCGTGTCGTCCTTGGCGACGGCGCCGCCTGGATCTGGCGTCTGTCGGCCGAGCAGTTTCCCGGCGCCATCGAAATCGTCGATATCTACCACGCCAAGCAGCATCTGTGCGACGTGGCCAAGGCCGTCTACGGCGCCGGGACCGAGCTGGCCGACGCGTGGGCCAAGGACCGGCATGCCGAGTTGGACGCCGGCCGGCTCCGTGCGCTCGTCGCCGCGCTGCGCTCCCATGCCAAGACCACGCCAGAGGCGCGAAAGTGCATCCACTATGTGTTCGGCAACCGCCACCGGATGCGCTATCCGCAGTTCCGCGCCAAGGGACTGTGCGTCGCCTCGGGCGTCGTCGAGGCCGGATGCAAGCAGATCGGCGCACGGCTCAAGCACGCCGGCATGCGCTGGACCGTGGCCGGCGCCAACGCCATCATCGCCCTGCGATGCTCTCTGCTCAGCGGGCGCTTCGAAGATTTCTGGGAGCGACGAGCCTCAAACGCCGCCTGAGAGGCCTCTCACAAATCTGTCGTGCACCCGCCGGCGCCGCACGGTTGACCGCTCGGAGCGGCCATGCTAAGATAGTTGTCGCGTTTGTGACGCGGGGTGGAGCAGTCTGGTAGCTCGTTGGGCTCATAACCCAAAGGTCGGGGGTTCAAATCCCCCCCCCGCTACCACCTCATGGCCCGGTCGGGCAATCAAGTTTCCTCGTTCCGCGATCGCTGGCGCGCGCCAGGGCGGGCTACATATTTGTTGCCCTCGCCGTCCGTGATGTTATAGTGGGCACCGCCCCGCTGGCGCACGGCAGGCTCCGTGCCGCCCAAGTGCGGGATGCCGAGAGGAAGGAGTCCGGGAATGAAGCTCGTCACCGCGATCGTCAGGCCTCATGTGGTCGACGATGTGCGCGACACATTGTCGCGTCTCGGCGTGACCGGTCTGACCGCGACAGAGGTGAAGGGGTTCGGGCGCCAGAAGGGACACACGGAGATGTACCGCGGCGCCGAATACTCCATCGACTTCGTCCCCAAGGCGAGGCTCGAGGTGGTCGTCAACGACGAGAAGCTCGACGCCGTGCTCGAGGCCGTCAAGTCGGCAGCCCGTAGCGGCCAGATCGGCGACGGCAAGATCTTCGTGAGCGACATCGAGCAGGCGGTTCGCATTCGAACCGGCGAGATGGGCTCCGACGCAATCTAGTCGTCTTCCGCGCCGGTCCGGCGTGGTCTCCTGTTCCGGAGCGCGGCCGCACGGCCGTGACGTTCACGCTGCCGGCACCGGCACCAGAAGGATCAGCTCCATGAACCACTACCTGTCGAAGATCGCCTTCATCGTCGCCGCCGTCGTCATGCTGACGCCGCGCCTCGCATGGGCGCAAGGGGAGGGCATCGATTCGGGCGACACGGCGTGGATGCTCACAGCGAGCGTGCTCGTACTGTTCATGACCATTCCCGGCCTGTCGCTGTTCTATGCCGGCCTGGTCCGCTCCAGGAACGTGCTTTCGGTGATGATGCAGTGCTTCGCGATCACCTGCATGATCACGATTCTCTGGACGGTCTACGCCTACGGGCTGGCGTTCGGCGACGGCGGCGGCCTGAACGCCTTCATCGGGTCCGGCAAGCTCTTCCTGTCGGACGTCGGCGTCGAGACGGTGTCGGGCTCGATTCCGGAGTCCGTCTTCCAGATGTTCCAGTTGACCTTCGCGATCATCACGCCGGCGCTCATCGTCGGCGCGTTCGCGGAGCGCATGAAGTTCTCCGCCATGATGGTCTTCATGGCCCTCTGGCTGACGATCGTCTACGCGCCTGTGGCCCACTGGGTATGGGGCGGCGGCTGGCTCGGCGACCTGGGCGTGCTGGACTTCGCCGGCGGAACCGTCGTCCACATCAACGCCGGGGTTGCCGCACTCGTGCTCTGCCTCGTCATCGGCCGGCGCAACGGCCATCCCGGCACCCCGATGCCGCCCAACAGCCTCGTTCTGACGGTGGTCGGGGCCTCGATGCTCTGGGTCGGATGGTTCGGGTTCAACGCCGGCAGCGAGCTTGCCGCCGACGGCGTCGCCGGCATGGCGATGGCGGTAACCCACATCGCGACGGCCACCGCCGGCTTCACCTGGATGATGATCGAGTGGAGGAGCCACGGCAAGCCGAGCGTCCTGGGGATCGCCACCGGCGCGGTGGCCGGGCTCGTGGCGATTACGCCCGCGTCCGGGACGGTCGGCCCGATCGGCGCCATCGCCATCGGCGCGGCCGCGGGAATCTGCTGCTACGTGGGCGCCGGGAGCCTGAAGCGGTACTTCGGCTACGACGACTCGCTCGACGTCTTCGGTGTGCACGGCGTGGGCGGCTTCGTGGGCGCCATGCTGACGGGCGTCTTCACGGCCGAGGCCCTCGGCGGTTCCGGCCTGGCGAACGGCATCGGCACGCAGGTCGGGCTGCAGTTCGTCGGCGCGGCGGCCACCTTCGTCTACAGCGGCGCGCTCACCTTCGTCCTGGCGAAGGCGATCGATGCCACGATAGGACTGCGCGTCTCCGCCGCGGAGGAGTCCGAGGGGCTGGACATCGCGCTCCACGACGAGTCCGGATTCAACCTGTAGCTGCCCGTTCGCGGTCGCCCGTTCGTTCGGAGTCAGAAATCACCACGGACCAGCACGCCAGTTCCCTGGTCAGCGTCTGCGCCACGCGATAGCGAATTCACGACCAGCTCGACACAGAACGGGTTGTCATTCTCGCTTCGCGCTTCGACCGGGATGTCCAGCGAGCTCCATTCGTCCGCGGCGATCCGATGCCGGCCGGCGACCCGGCCGTCCACCGTTACGGTCACGTCTGCGCGCCGGGTATCCCCAGCCGGAGCGCGCAGGTCGAACGCAATGCGGCGAGCACCGGGCGCCACGTAGAAGGCTGCGTAGTCGCCGGTGCGGTAGACGCGGCGCCCGGGCGGGCCGGCATCTTCTACGTCGATGGCGTCCAGCCCTACCCGATGCCTCCGGAGCTGCGAAGCCCGATCGTCGCCAGGCTCGAAGATTGCCTCTTGCAGGCGCCACGCAGCGGGGCTGTTCGCTCGGCCCCTGACCGAGAACACGTGGAGGACGTCGTGGTAGGGCCGTCTCCAGGTACCCGGCGGGTCGTAGTGCGCGTAGGTCCGCGCGCGGATGGCCGTCGGATCGAGCTCGAGCGCCGACGTCCCGCGTTCCAGCGTGTTCCGCAGGCCCGCGAGGTGGAGAAGCGTGGCCGGCACATCGGTGGTCGCGGTCGGAGCGTTCGAGACATCCAACGAGCCCCGGGAGCCGACGGGCTTGATCAGGAGTAGAGGGGAAGCGTCGGTTGCGATCATGTCGAGTCGACCTGCCGGTGTATCGATGCCCCGTAACGGATGGTCGCCGGGAGCGAACGTGTCCCAACCATGATCGGACGTGACGACGATGGCGCTGCGGTCGTAGAGATCCAGATCCCGGAGTCTGTCGAGCAGCGCCCCGACCGCGGCAAGGGCACACCGTGCCTGTTCAATGTAGCCGTCCCTGGTAATTGCCTGCGAACCTCCCGTGTAGGCACAGTTGGCATCCGTGACGATCGGTGGGTGCGGGGTGATCAGGTGAAGGAAGGTATAGACGGGCGCATCCCCATCGACTACCGCTCTCTCGGTAAAGTCGGAAAGGAATGCGACGGAGCTGAAGGGCAGCTCGGCGGGGTTCCCTGCTTCCGATTGCCTCCGCGCGAGCCAGGCCTGCAGGAACCATTGCCGATCGCGGTAGACGTGTGCTTTCAAGCCGTGCGGCGTGTGCCGGAACAGCGAGAGATCGAGCAGTTGGACCGCCGCCGCGTCGAGATAGTCGTGGTAGCCGGCGTAGGGCGCGGGAATCGTGTACCGAATCGCCCTCTCGACGCCCGGCTGTCTCGAATCGGGATGACCGATGCGCACCCCTGCCAGCGACCGAAGCCGGTACCCATGCGCGCCCAGCGCATGGAAGATGGAAGGATGGCCCGCAAGATACCGCGTGAACGGCACGTTGTTCCGAAACGCTACTCCGGTGAGCATGGCCGGAATGCTGCCCTCGGTTCTCCGCATCGCGCCCAGGTGATCCGGGTAATAGATGAACCCGGACCAGTCGCGGTCGAACGCAGGCCGATCGCCGTTCAACAGGTCGGCGAATACGTGGGACGAAAACATGTCGAGCACGATGTGGATCACGTTACGGGTACTCGACAGCTCGTAGATCGCCGGCGGCGGCAATCGCCACTCGTCGTCCGCCGCAGCCGCCGTCGCGGGCGCGACGCTCTGCGGCAGCAGGAAGGCGGCCTGGAGCGCCATCAGCAGCACGCTGGCCGTCGGGGCAGCCTTCTTCACCGACTCGGCGAAGACGACTGCCAGGGCAACGACGCCGAGCCACAGCGCCAGCTCGAAAGGCGCGCGCCCCGCGTGCGACGCCAGGTCCAAACCGCGGCCGTCCAGCGCACCGTAGTCGGCGAGGAGCAGGTTCCCCTGCATCCAGAGCAGGAGGCCGGCACCCCACAGCACGGCGACGTAGCGCGAGAACCACCGCGCCGGCAGGACGATTCCGAGCGCGGCCAGAACGCCCGCAATCGGCGCGAGCAGCCACGACCACGTTGGCGCGAGCCGCCAGAACGACACCAGGAACTCGGCCCGATTGGTGGCGTGCACCGTCCATGGGCCGAAGAGTAGAAGCTGGCTCGGGCCGAGCAGTGCGGGGAACAGAACGACGCCCAGGCGCTCCCGCAGTTCGCTGGCGCCCAGCGCCCGCAAGCTCTTCGCGTACCGGCCCACGAGCGCGACAACGGGACCCGCCGCCCAAGTGAGCAGAACGAGCGCCGGCAACTGTGCCGACGCGACTGCGAGCCAGTAGCCGGCCGCGCCCGGATCGCTCGGGAACGTACGGATTGGCCCAATCGGCCGTGGCTCGCCACCCGCGGGGGCCCACTGAAGATGCAGGATCCGCCCGCCGCCGTGTTGCCGATGCACGATCTCGATCCGATGCGCGCCCGCGTCGAGCTGCACGGCGCCCGGCGTCCCGGTCATGCCGATTGCGGGATTGCGTTCGACAACCAGCTCGCCATCCACCCTCACGGCCACGCTGTCGTCGGCCGCGGCGTGGAAATCGATCCGTTCCGGGCGCGGCGACCACCAGATGCCTTCCCAACGCACCAGGTAGTACCGCGTCGGGCGGCCGCGCTCGTCGATGAATTCGAGGTCAACCGCCGTGGCATGTTCGACGACCGGCGGGGTTCGATCGTCGATGGCAGGTGGAATCGAGCGATCGAGCAGGTAGTAGCTGCGCGTGAGGCCGGGCGCCGGCGCCAGGGTGCGCGCCAGGATCCAGAGCAAGGTCAGCGCGACGGCCGCCGGAAACCATGCGCCCCGAGTAGACGCCGGGAACAGGCGCAACCAGACCGGCATGCGGGCCGTTCCGCAGACCCGGCTCGCGGCTGTGATCGGACCGGTCATGCTCGTCCTGCCAGGCTCCGCCCGCGTGGTCGGTCAGCCCGTTCGGTTCGCGCCTTCGCCAAGTTGGCCTGCTTCCTCCACACGCCGGATCAGCGCGTCCGCAACGTCGTCGGTCGTCGCGTCTCCGCCCAGATCGCGGGTGACGACCGCGCCCTCCGCCAACTGCGCCTCGATCGCGCCGACGAGCGCTGCGGCAGCCTCCGCCTCCTCCAGATGGTCGAGCATCATGGCGGCGGTCCACACCTGTGCAATCGGGTTCGCGATGCCCTGCCCCGCGATGTCCGGCGCCGAGCCGTGCACCGGCTCGAACATCGACGGCGCGGTGCGCTCCGGATTCAGGTTTGCCCCCGGGGCCAGTCCGATGGAGCCGGCGATGGCGGGGCCGATGTCGGAGAGGATGTCGCCGAACAGGTTGCTCGCGACGACTACGTCGAACCAGTCCGGATGTTGCACGAAGTGCGCCGACAGGATGTCGATGTGGTACTGGTCGGTCGCGACGTCGGGATACTCGCGCGACAGCGCCGCGAAGCGCTCGTCCCAGAATGGCATGCTGTGGATGATGCCGTTCGACTTGGTCGCGGAGGTGAGACGATGCGCGGGACGGCGGCGAGCGAGCTCGAACGCGTAGCGCATCACGCGATCGACGCCGCGGCGGGTGAAGACCGCCTGCTGCACCGCCATCTCGTCGTCCGTGCCCCGATAGAGCCGCCCGCCGATCTCGGAGTACTCTCCCTCGTTGTTCTCGCGCACGACCACGAAGTCGATCTCGTCCGGCCGGCGATCCGCCAGCGGCGACCGGACCCCGGGCAGCAATCGCACCGGCCGCAGGTTGACGTACTGCCCGAACGCCCGCCGTATCGGAATGAGCAGTCCCCAGAGCGATACGTGGTCGGGTACGCCGGGATACCCGACGGCGCCGAGAAAGATGGCGTCGTGCCGGCGCAACTGGTCGAGGCCGTCCTCCGGCATCATCTGCCCCGTGCGGGCGTAGCGTTCGCAACCCCAGTCGAAAGTGGTCCAGCGGCAGTCGAAGCCGAAGCGCCGGCCGGCCGCGTCGACCACCTCGATCGCTGCGGGCACGACCTCCTGCCCGATGCCGTCACCGGGGATCACCGCAATCGAATAGCTCGCCATCGAAACCCCTTCACTCTCCTCGTGCGGCAGCCCGTCACCGTACGACCTCGGCCCCCCGCAGCGCCGCGATCTCTGCTTCCCCGTAGCCGGCCGCGGCGAGCACCTCGTCCGTATGCTGCCCGAGCAGCGGCGCCGGCCGGCCCGGCGTGAGCGGCGTGCCGGAGAGCTTGATCGGCGTCCCGAGCGTCGACAACGTCCCCAGCGTCGGATGCCGTGTCTCGACCACCATCTCCCGTGCCCGGACCTGCGGATCCTGCATCACCTCGCGGTAGTCGTTGATCGGACCGCACGGAATGTCGTTCGCCTCGAGGCGCCCCAGCCAGTACTGCCGCGAATGCCGGGAAGTCACCGCCTCGATGAGCCCCGCCAGCACGACCCGGTTCTCGACGCGGGCCGAGTCGTTCTCGAAGCGTACGTCGTCCAGCCATTCTGGATGGCCCAGCAGTTCCGCCAGTCGCCGGAAGATGCGATCGTTGGCGGCGCCGAGAGTAACGTAGCCGTCCGCGCAGCGAACCGCCTGGTAGGGCGCGCTCATGCGATGGGCCGACCCGAGCGGTCCCGGCACGACGCCGCGCGAGAACAGCTCGGTCGCTTCCCAGACCGACAGCGCCACGCCGGCGTCGACGAGCGACGTATCGACGTGCTGCCCCTCCCCGCTTCGGCTCCTCGCGTGGAGCGCGGCCAGAATGCCGCAGGCGGCAAAGAGACCCGCACCCAGATCCGTCACCGGCACGCCCGCCTTCACGGGGGGACGATCCGGCTCGCCGGTCACCGACATCAACCCGGACACGCCCTGGGCGACCAGGTCGAACCCGCCCTTGTGCGCCGCCGGCCCCGTCTGGCCGTAGCCCGAGATCGACGCGTAGACGAGGCGGGAGTTCAGGGCCCGCAGCGCGCCGTAGTCGAGTCCCAGCCGGCCCAGCACGCCGGGGCGGTAGTTCTCCACGAACACGTCCGCGGTCGCCGCCAGCCTGCGCAGCACATCCGGACCGCCCGGCGCCTTGAGGTCGATCACGATGCCGCGCTTGCCGCGGTTGACCGCATTGAACGAGGCGCTGTCGCTGCCGCACGCACCGGCCATTCGACGCGACGAGTCCCCCGCCGGCGACTCGACCTTGATCACCTCGGCGCCCATGTCGCACAGTAGCATTGCGCAGAACGGACCCGCCATGACCTGCGTGACGTCGAGCACGCGGATGTTCTGCAGCGCGCTTGTCATCGTTACATCACCCGCCGCGCTCCGCCGTGGCCCAGGAGGTGCTCATCTTGCCGACGCCGCATGTAGTCCTCGACCGGAACGGTCCCATCGCCACCATCACGTTCAATCGCCCCGAGGCGCGAAACGCCATGACCTGGCCGATGTACGACGCCCTCGTGGAGCTGTGCGGCGCCCTCGAGAGCGACGCCTCGGTACGCGTCGTCGTCCTGCGCGGCGCCGGCGGGAAGGCCTTTGTCGCGGGCACCGACATAGCCCAGTTCCGGACGTTTCGGACCGCAGAGGACGGCGTGGCCTACGAGCGCCGTATCGACGAGGTCGTCGAACGGCTCGAACGGTTCGCCAAGCCGACCATCGCGGCGATCGACGGAGTGGCGACCGGCGGCGGCTGCGCGCTGGCCGCCGCCTGCGACCTGCGGGTGTGCACGAGCCGCTCGCGGTTCGGCGTTCCCATCGCCCGCACGCTCGGAAACTGTCTCTCGGCCGCCAATCATGCCCGCTTCCTCGATCTCATCGGTCCGGCCCGCCTGAAGGAGATGCTCTATACCGGGCGGCTCTTCAGCGCCGACGAGGCGGCCGCGGCCGGTCTCGCAAACCGGGTCGTGGAGCCGCACGACCTCGACGCCATCGTGGGAGAATACGCCGAGACGATGGCCGCGAACGCCCCGCTGACCATCCGCGCCACCAAGGAGATGATTCGTCGCGTGCAGACCCACCGCCGGATCGAGCCGGCGCTCGGTCGCGACCTGATCGTGAGTTGCTACACGAGCGCCGACTTCCGTGAAGGTGTCCAGGCGTTCCTCGACAAGCGCCCGCCCCGCTGGACGGGTCAGTGAGATTCTATCATGAGCCATACAATGACGCGTTTCCTGACGAGACACCGGCACATCGGCAATCGCCACGGACTGACCCGCAAGGCGTTTCTCGAGGCAGCGGGAGCGGCCGCCGTCGCCGCGTTGTGGCCCGGCGCCCGCCCGCTCGCCCAGCCGGCGCCGACAGACGGCGCACGCGAGCGCATCGCCCGCGTCGTCCGCGAGTACGACAGCCAGGGTGACCATCGCACCGGCTCGCCGGTCGACGCCGAGAGCGGTCGCTGGCTGGCCGACCGGGTCGACGAAGCCGGCCTCGTCCCCGAGATCGAGTGGATGGGGTTCTCCCGCATCGGCGTCCAGGCGGCCTACGTGGAGGTCGGTGATCGCTGGGCCGAAGGGGTGCCCCTCTTCGACGGCGGCTTCACCGACGCGGTCGGGGTAACCGGCGCGCTGGGCTCGCTCGACGGCGACGGCGTGATCGGGCTCGGCCACGTCGGACCCCGCGCCGGAGCGAGCTTTCGCGCCTACCGCACGGCCACGACCCATCGTGCGGCGGTGACCGTGACGGGCGGTCCCGCCAACGGTGTACCGGAGGGTCTGGCCCTGATGAACGCTCCCGACTTCAAGGAGCCCTTCGGCCCTCCGGTGCTGCAGGTCGCGAGCCGCCATCGCGCCTGGTTGACGGCGGCGGCGGCGTCCGGCGCGACCGCGCGAGTGGTCTCCCACGTGACCCGGCGACCGGAGGAGGTCTTCAACGTCACGGCGACGTTGCGAGGCAGGGAACCGTCGCAGGCGCCCATCTTCGTCATGACGCCGCGGAGCGGATGGTGGACCTGCGCCTCGGAACGCGGCGGCGGGATCGCCGTCTGGCTCGAGATGATTCGCGGCATGGCGGCGGCGCCGACACCGCGGCGCACGACCGTCTTCCTGGCGTCGACCGGTCACGAGTTGGGCCACTACGGGCTGGCAGAGTTCCTGCGCACCCGATCTCGTCTCGTTCGCAGCGCCGCTGCCTGGATTCACCTCGGCGCGAACTTCGGTGCCGCCGTAGGCGGCGACCCCCTGCTGCAGGCGTCGACGGCCCAGTTGCAGGACCGCGCGCTCGAGGCGCTACGGCAGTTCGGCGCAGCGCCGGCGCGGCGCCGCCCCGCCGGCGAGCCGCCGGGCGGTGAAGCACTTCACATTCACGCCGGCGGCGGGACATACCTCTCGGTCATCGGAGCGAACGGACTGTTCCACCACCCGCGGGATCGATGGCCGGATGCCGTCGACGTCGACCGAATCGCACGCTACGCGCGCGCATTCACCGACATCGGGCTGCAGTTGGCCAACGCCTGACCGGGACCGGCGCCTCCCGCGGCGTCACCGCGCCGGGGTTCTTCTCCTGCCCCGTGCGCGGGCGGCGAGCGCATCCGACACGATCGAGGCGACGATGGCGAGCCCGCTCCCGACGTCACCGTCCAGGTGCAGGCGGATCCAGCGCCGCCGCCGCGCAGCGAGCACCGCGCAGTCTCCGGCCGCCTGTGCGTCCTTCACCGCACCGAACGTGATCTCCCGGTTCGGCGCGGCCACGTCGATCACGTCCGCGCAGGTGAGGATCAGGAACAGCCCGTCCGCGGGACCGCCCTTGTGCGCCTGCCCCGTCGAGTGCAGGAAGCGCGGTCCGAACCCGACCGTCGTCGCGACCCGCGTCGCGGCTCGCACCTGGTGGCGCAACTCGTCGAGAGTACGCCGATGAGGATCGCACATGTCGAGATACGCCAGCACCGCGAAGTAGCCTCCGAGACGCAGCCGGCGGATGTGCGCGGTCACCCACTGATCGAGAGACGCGCCGGCGCCCACCGACCGCCGTAGCGCCGTGGAGTACGGCCGCGCCGCGTACGCGCCGATGACGCCGGCGTCCCAGGCGAGCTCGGCCACCGGACTCGCCGCGGCGGCGGGGTCGCTTCCCGGCCCCCGGCTCGTGATGGCGCGCGTTGCGACCTTGCTGGCTTCGACGTCGGGCTGATCGAAGGGATGTACGCCGAGCACGGCGCCCGCCACCGCGGTGGCGAGCTCCCAGCGAAAACACTCGGCCGCCAGGTCGTACCGGTCGCGCGCGTGGAGCCGGACCACCGGATGGCCCGCGCGGGCCAGCGCGTGCAACGCCTCTTCGCGCCGTTCGTCCGGTTCGTCGTCGAGCGTGGTCGCAACGAACAGACGATCGTCTCCGTAGACCGGCGGATCGTCCAGGCGCTCCCCGTCCACGGGAATGATGCCGACTCCGTCCTTCCCGGTCGATTCCGCCAGCAACTGCTCGATCCAGGCGCCGAGTCCGTCCAGTCCGGGCGAGGTGACGAGCGTAGCCTTGTCGCGTCCGGCTCGGGCCCCCAGCCCGAGCAGCAGGCCGAGCTGGACACCGGGATTGGTCGAGGCCGGCGATTCGGGACCGCAGGCATCCGCCATGGCCCGGGCGCGGGTGAGCAGCAACCGCACGTCGAGGCCGATCAGCGCAGCCGGCAACAGCCCGAAGTACGAGAGGGCGGAGTACCTCCCGCCGATGCTCGCTTCGCCGTGGAACACGGCCCGGAAGCCGCGTTCAGTCGCCAGACGGTCGAGTGCCGAGCCAGGATCGGTCACTGCAACGAACCGGGTCCCGGCCGCGCGGTCGCCGGCCCGCTGCCGGACCCGCTCGAAGAAGTGCCCGTGCATCAGGCTCGTTTCCAGCGTGGTGCCCGACTTGCTGGAAACCACGAAGAGCGTCCGGTCGACGTCGAGCGTCGCCTCGAACGCCCTGAGCTGAGCCGGATCGGTCGAGTCGAGCACGCGCAACTCGACGCCGCCGGCGGATCCGAAGATCCGCTGCAACATCTCCGGGCAGAGACTGGATCCTCCCATGCCGAGCAGCGCCGCGGTAACGAAGCCGTCCCGGCGCACCCGATCCACGAACGCTTCCAACCGGCGCACCTCGGGCCCCTCCGGGTCCGGGACGTCGAGCCAACCGAGCCAGCGTCCCTCGTCGCTCCCGGTCCATACCGTGGGATCCCGCTGCCAGAGACGTCCGAGACGTCCCGCCGGCGACCATGAAGCGGCCTCCTTCGCCACCGCCTCGTGTAGCGCCGGCGGCGCATCGACCTCTACTCTCATGTTCATCTCGCCCACGTCCGCTCCGTTTCTCCTCGTTCTCATCGGCACACCGCCTACGCTCGAGCACGCCGGCGATGAGCCCGACCCCGCGTCCGTCCCATCCGGCCGGTCAACCAGCGACCGCGTGCACGCGCCGCTGCAGGTCCTCCGTGAGCCGCACCAGCCCGTCGCTGACGACCACGCGATAGTCCGCTGCCCCATCCAGTCCCAGGACGGACTCCGGCAGTGCCTCCACCGCTCGCAGCGCACTCTCGCGAATCTCCTGCAGGACCGGAGCCGCTCGCAGACGTCGTCCCCGACGCATGACCCGCGACAGCAGCGGCCGCCCCGCTCGTGGCGGCGGTTCATCGTCCTTTGCAAGAACGTCGTGGGTCGGCCTGCCGCAATCGCTCACGCGCCACACCTGTTTCACCCCGGGATACGTGCCCTTGCCCTGGCTCAGCTTGAGCACCGGTTGCGCGAGCCCGGCACGCTCCACCTCGACGAGCTTGTAGACGCCACCGAGGGCCGGCGCGTCGGACGAGGTGCTCAGCGCCGTGCCGACGCCAAAGACGTCGATCGGCGCGCGCTGCTCCACCAGCTCGGCGATCCGCCGCTCGTCGAGGTCGCCGCTCGCGAAGATCTCCGTCGCGCCCAGCCCCGCCGCGTCGAGTCGCGCCCGCACGGCCCGGGTCTCGGTCAGCAGGTCGCCACTGTCTATGCGCACGCCGAGCGGGGCGAGCCGCGCCGCGGCGATCCGGTCGACGGCGCGCCCTGTATCGTAGGTATCGATGAGGAGCACCGTCTGCTCGCCGTACATTTCAATAAAGCGGACGAACGACTCCGTCTCCGAATCGTGACTCATCACCCAGGAATGCGCCATCGTGCCGGCCAGCGGCACGCCGAACGCCAGCCCCGCTTCAAGGTCCGACGTCCCGCTGCAACCGCCCACGAACGCCGCGCGGCCCGCGAGCGCGCCGGCCTCTGCGCCATGCGCGCGTCGCGCGCCGAGCTCGAAGACCGGGCGCCCGGCCGCCGCCCGGACCATGCGCGAGGCGCGACTCGCCACCGACGTCTGGAACAGCACGGTCGACAGAAGAGCCGTCTCGACGACCTGCGCTTCCACGAGCGGCGCCGTCACGCGCAGCAACGGCTCGTTCGCAAAAACCGGCTCACCCTCCGCCATCGCCCACACGTCCCCGGTGAACCGGAACCCGGGCAGGTAATCGTCGAAGAAGCTGCTCGGGACCCGCCGGAGCTGCGGAATCTGCCGCAGGTAGTCGATCTCCGGCGCCGTGAAGCGGAGGTCTTCCAGATACGTCAGCGCCGGCTCGATCCCCGCCGCCAGCAGGTACCCGCGCCCCGGCGGCAGCCCTCGGACCGACAGCTCGAACGTCGCCGATCGATTCGTATCCGCACCGAAATGGCCCGCCGCCATGGTCAGCTCGTACAGGTCGGTGGACAGTGCGGTCGGCATGACGGTCTAATGTACATTGCCATGTCCTCAGGCATCCGTACCGCGCTGCTCGTCGTGGACGTCCAGAAGGACTTCTGCGCCGATGGCGCGCTGGCCGTGCCCGACGGCGATCGGGTCGTCGATCCCATCAACCGACTACTGGCCGCCTATGCCGCGACGGGCTCGGCGATCTTCGCCTCCCGCGACTGGCACCCGGTCACGTCGTCCCACTTCAGCGGCCAGGGCGGACACTGGCCCGTCCACTGCGTCGCCGGCAGCGACGGCGCCGCGTTCCACCCGCGGCTTCGACTCCCGGCCGCTACGGCGGTGGTCAGCAAGGGGCAGGCGCCCGAGAGCGACGGGTACTCGGCCTTCGACGGCACGCTGCCGGGGGGCGAGCCCCTGCAAGCCGCACTCGACGAGCGCAACATCGGCCGCCTGACCGTCTGCGGGCTCGCCACCGACTACTGCGTGCGAGCTTCGGTGCTCGACGCACGCACTCGCGGCCTGCAGGTCTCGGTGGTACGCGACGCCATCGCGGCGGTCAACCTGAAGCCGGGGGACGAGGCAGCCGCGCTCCGCGAGATGGAGGCCGCCGGCGCCGGTCTCGTCACCCTCGATCAGGCGCTGGCGCTCGTCGGCGGCGCCCCGGACTAGCCCAACAACCCTCGCCTGCGGCTCCGATTTCCGCCCAACCGGCCTGCCTGGGAGTCCGTCCCGTTTCTACGGCGGCAGACTCCAGCCCGGACACGGAAAAAGCGCGCCGCCATGCATCTCTGCATGCGGCGCGCCCTGAAGCTCACGGCCGTCCCCGCGGGGGATCAGTTGCCCCGATTGGGCGACGGTCCGCCCTCGAACGTCAGCAGGTAGTCCCGAATCGCCTCCAGTTGCCGCGGCCCGTCGCTGTCGAGCTGCGGGTACGGCGAAGCCGGAAAATCGGCCCAGAACATCGGCATGCGCGTTCCGGGCTGAATCTCCAGCGGTGCCCGCAGCCAGTCCACGATCCAGTCGGGCTGCAGCCGCTCGCGCGCCATCCGCAAATCGGGAGCGAGATTGTCGGTCGGCTGATCGGCCGGAATCGTGTCCAGCACGTGACACTGCTGGCACCTGAGCAGGTCGAACAGCTCCTCCGCTTCGCGCGGCACCGCTGCCGCCGACAGCGTGTCGTGGGTTCGGAACTCGCCGACGGTGTCCGAGATGGCGCCGAAGTAGTCGATCACTCCGTTCCAGTGCGCGTCGTCGAGTCCGAATGTCGGCATGCGAACGTCGAGCCAGGGCCGGATCGGGATCGGTCCCTGCAGGAACGCGTACAGCCAGTCCGGCTGCACCTTCGCGCCTTCCGGCGTCAACATCGGCGGCGCCAGTGACGGATCGTCCACGAGCGCCACGTAGTCCCCGCCGTCCTCCTCTATCTCGTGGCATCCGACGCAGTTGCGCCGGCGGACAAGGTTCCGGCCTTCACGCAGGGCGTCGTTCCGTGCCGACCGCGGCGCCTTCGCGGCCAGCGGCTGCACGTCGCTCTGGAAGCTCATGATGGCGGTGGCAAAGAGCTTCGCCTCTTCATCGCTCATGCCGAAATTCGGCATCCGCAGCTTCTCGAGCGGCTGGAGCACGCGATTCCGGTCGAACGCACGCGGATCGCGCATCTTCTGCTTGAACCACTCCACCTTCGAATGCGGGATGTCGTGGACGAAGGCGAAGTCGAGCCGCGACAGCAGCTTCGATCCCTCTTCCGACAGCTCGATCCCGATCGGCCGAGCGTCCTCGAAGCCCGCGATCTCGTGGCAACTGAAGCAGCCGTAGCGGCCGACCACCCGCTGGCCGAGGTCGAGTCGCTGCTCGTTGAGCGACATGCCGCCGACGAGTTCCTCCGCCTCGGCGGTGGGCAGGATCGACCTCACGTAGTCCAGCAGCACCGCCGTGATCTCGGCATCGTCGTAGGTTGCTTCCGCGCCCCGCCCCTCCGGTCCGGTGAGCGTGGTCAGATAGGTGGCTATGTCCGCCGCCTCGCGATTCGTCAGCCGGAGATCCGGCATGTACGTCTCGCTGCTGAAGTGTTTCGGATCGCGCACCCAGTCGAAGAGCCACTCGTAGCTGGTCTTGTTGCCGATGTTCTGGAGCGGCTGGCCGAACGTGCGCCGGGTGCCGGCGGCCAGGCGATTCTGGTCCTCGGTGATGTGGCATGCCAGGCAGCCGACCGACTCGACGAGCTCCTGTCCGCGCTCGGCGTTTCCGCGCGGCGGGAACAGCACCGCAAAATCGTGCTCCTCCGAGTTCGCGAACAGGTACGCGACCGCAGCGTCGATCTCGACCTCGTTGCGAACCGCGTCCTCCGGACTGCTGGTGTTCGAGTTGTACCAGATCCGCGGCATCCACGTGCTCGGCTTGACCTCCCGGGGATCGCGAATCCACGAGGACACCCACTCGGGTGAGAGCTTCGAAGCGACCTTCGTGAGGTTCGGACCCGGCTTGCGCAGATCCGTGAAGCCCGTGGTCGTGTGGCAGGCGTAGCACCCGGCGCGCTCGTACAGACCGTACGCCAGATTCAGGTCCTCCGCCTCGTCCACGTAGACGGTCTCCGTGTGGCATTTCGCGCACGACGCCTCGGTCATGTCCGCGGGCAGCATCGGGTAGTCCCACAGGTGTGGCACTTCCCAACCGTACTGCTCCTCCCAGGCATGCATCTGCTCATCGGTCTCGGGCGTGTGCGACGAGGAAACGAAACCGATCGACTGCCCCATTCCCTCGTGACACACGGTGCAGCCGGTGGTCGCCAGCGGGTGCGGCGACGCACTGCCGACGTACGTCTCCAGGCTGGGATGCGTCGTATACGGCTGCGGGTACGTCTCGTAGCCCTCGCGATCGATCGCGATGTGACACGTCCGGCAGCGATCCATCTTCTGGAAGCGGATGAAGTTCAACTCGTCGTGAATATTCGGAGTGATCGTCTGCTGTACCGTGAGGCTCGGCGCCATGAAGTCGAGGAGCGGAGCGTTCAGCAGCACGTCGCCGACGAAGTCGACCTGCAGATCCTCGACGAGGGCGGCCAGCCGGGTCGCCTCCGCCGTCAGCTCCCGGATCTCGGCGTCCGCGTCCGCCACGCCGCCGGTGTACTCCCCGATCTGTGCGCGCAGCCCGTCACGCCGGGCCACCAGCTCTTCGACACGCATGCCCAGCTCGACCCAGCGGTCGTACATGTCGTCGACCTCGGGCCGCACCTCCGCGGCTTCCTCCGGGTGCTCTTCCCGCAGTTCCTCGTACGCGTACCGCTCGACGTCGTAGTCGGCTTTCAGGAAGTTGTACTGCTGGTTGGCCAAGTAGAAGTCGGCCTCCACGTCCGCCAACTCGCTCTCGAGCACGGCCACCCGCTCCCCGTTGGCGGCGAGCACCTGCTCCGCCGCGGCCCGCTCGGCGTTCAACTGCTGCAGCCGCTCCTGGTCGATGCCGGCCTGCGCAGCCTGGAGACTGAGCGAGGTGACGTACCCGTCCAGCAGCACGAACTGCCGCTGGTAGCCCTTCCACTCGCGATCGAAGTCATCGAAGACCATCCAGATGGTCGTGAAGAAGAGGAAGAGGCTCGACGCCGCGAAGACGACGTTGAGAAAATCGACGTTGTAGGCGTGTCCTACGCTTTTCTTGTTGGCCATGGTGGTCTTTAGATGTTGAAGAACCACTCCGGGATGGATACGACGTACTTCAGGTTCACCAGCCAGCGGCTGAACATCTTGATCGGCAGAGACAGCATCATGAGGAACAGGAACACCCCCACGTAGAAGCGCGCCGGCCCCATCTTCTCGTAGTACCGCTTCATTGCGGTCTTGGCAAGGATGACCGGCAGGACCGTCACGTAGGCCAGAGAGAGGACGATGCCGACCCCCTCCCGCACGAGAATGTTGTCGGGAAGCGCGGTGCCCGCCCCGCGGACCCAGAGGTACTCCGACAACTGCACGTTGTTCAGCGCCTCGAGCTTGTGGATATCCCAGTACTCGAACGGTCCGAAGAAGTTCCAGTTGGGACCGCGGAGAAACGTCCCGAGCACGATGAGCGACGACCAGAGAATCACGAACCCGAAGAGGAAGATCGTGATCTCCGCCTTCCGCTCGTTGAAGGTGTAGTAGCCGTTGCCCTTCGGATTGGTGTCGATGTACGGAATCGCCATCAGGCCCACGATGATCAGGCTCGGCAGTACGACTCCCGCCAGCCAGGGATCGAAGTAGACGAGCATCTCCTGAAGACCGAGGAAATACCACGGCGCCTTCGAGGGGTTCGGGGTATTGGCCGGATTGGCCGGCTGCTCGATCGGAGCCTCGAGCGCGATAGACCAGACGACGAGAACGGCGCTGCAGAGGACCAGAGCGATGAGCTCGGTATAGACGAGGTCTGGCCAGACCCAGACACGGTCGGACTCCTGCTTCTCGATCACGTCCTCTCCGGCCGCGACGCGCTGATCGTTGAGAACCGCTTCGCGCATCGAGTACCAGGTGAAGAAGACCACCAGGAAGATCAGAGCCACGATCGGCACGTTGTCCGGCTTGGCGATGATCAGCACGAAGTTCTCGTCGGTCAGACCGAGCAGGAAGAACGCCGCAAGGAAGCCCATCAGGCCGTAGCCGACCGAGAGCTTCGCGAAGGCCTCGCGCTTCCACACGACCAGCACGAGCGCTGCCACCGAGAGCAGGAAGAACAGCCGCGGGTCGGCGACCAGGTTGAAGAGTCCCTTTATCGCTTCCATGGTTTCGTGATCTCTCCTACGTTCAGGCGCCCGGACGCTCTAGAGCGGCCCCGAGATGCCGCCGTCCTTTCGCACGCGCCAGAAGTGCACGGCCATCAGGAATCCAATCACGAGCGGTAGAGCTACGCAGTGCAGCACGTAGAAGCGCAGCAGGGCCCCTTCGCCCACGAACGTGCCGCCGAGCAGCGCGAAGCGGGCGTCGTCGGCTGCGTGAATCAACTGCACGTCGCCGATGGCGAGCAGCGACGCGCCGGGGCCCTCGTACCCCAGGAACGGGGTCGCACGCGCCATGTTCGAGCCGACCGTGATCGCCCAGATCGCCAACTGGTCCCACGGCAGCAGGTAGCCGGTGAACGACAGCAGCAGCGTCAGGACCAGCATGATGACCCCGACGTTCCAGTTGAACTCGCGCGGCGGCTTGTACGACCCGGTCATGAAGACGCGGAACATGTGCAGCCACACCGTGATGACCATCGCGTGCGCGCCCCAGCGGTGCATCTCGCGCATGATGCCGAGCGGAACGTGCTCGCGGAGCCCGACGATGTCCGAGTAGGCGTACTCCAGCGTCGGCCGGTAGTAGAACATCAGCAGCACGCCCGTGAACGTGAGGACGAGGAACAGGAAGAAGCTCAACCCGCCCATGCACCACGTGTAGCGGAGGCGGACGCCGTGTTTCTTCAGCCGCACCGGATGCAGGTGCAGGAAGACGTTGGACAGCATGACCAGCACACGGTTGCGGTCGTTGAGCGGCGCGTCGTGCCGGAAGACCGACGCCCATATCTGCGTCTCGGTGAGCCAGTTCCAGGCGCGCTCCAGCGCGCCCGCCTGCGGTTGGATTGATTTCGCCTTCGCCATGATTCAGCAGCTCTGACTTCTTCCTAGATGGCAAGGAACGCTTCGGGGTCGGTCCACTGCCCCAGTTCCTCCTGGAACTTGCGCGCCTTGTCGATCATGATTTGTCCATCCTCCGCCAACACGATCCGCGCGCGCTCGAGGGGACGCGGGGCCGGGCCTTCGAAGTTGATGCCGGTCGGCCTGAACCCGCTGCCGTGGCAGGGGCACTTGAACTTGCTCTCCGCGGACAGCCAGTTCGGCGTGCAGCCGAGGTGCGTGCACGTGACGAGCAGCGCATAGAAGCCGGGCGACTCGTGGTAGTCGTCGAACGGCGTCCGGATCACCCACACCCCGAACCGGTCCTTCCAGCGCTCGTCGACGCCGTCCGCGTACTCGTCCGGGAAGCCGATGGTGAACTGCTGGGGTGGCTCGTTCAGCACGTTCGGAAACATGAAGCGGCCGGTAGCAGCCAGACAGCCGGCGGTCGCGGCGGTGAACGAGCCCCACGCCAGGCCCATCCATCCGCGGCGTCCCATGAGCGGAGACGTGTCGTCGGGCGTCCGCGGCACCACACGATCCGCCAGCTTGGCGGCCGCCCCGACGAGCGCCGCCGGACCGACCGCCTTGGCCGGCGCCGGCGCCTCGACCGTTCCCTCTTCGGGCGCAGCCGGCTTCTCGCGAAACAGCAGGATCACCAGAATATGCGCGACGAACATCGCGACGCCGGTGATGATGACGGCTATCAGGGGATTCACGCGTCGGGCCTCCGTCGAAATCTCACGGTCTTCGGTACGCTCCGGAGCAGCATCGCTCAGCGGGTGAGATTCCTGGTCGATTGATTCAGCAGATCCAGAGTCTTGATCGCCAGCTCGCGAACCCGAAGGTTCTCGTCCGTTTCGCTCAACGCCTCTATGGGCTGCCGCAACTCGGCGGCACGCAGGGAGGCGGCGGCCTGCAACCCGCTGACGATGACCTCGCTGACCGGATCCAGGGGGTCGTCGGCGTTCGCCCGCCGCGTCACCATGCGCGTCACGTACTCGCGATCGAGCATGCGGCGAATCACGGTCATCCCCTCGTCGCGGCCGTGCCGGGCCAGCGCCACCGCCGCGTTCCACTGCACGTCGGCAGCCGGATCGTCGAGCGCATTCCGCAGCGTGGCATGGTCCCCCGACCCGGCCAGGGCGCCGAGTGCATAGACCGCCATCTTGCGAACGCCCGCGTCGTCCGAGCGGTACATGGACTCGATCTCGTCCACCGTCGACTCATCGCCGAGCGACGCCAGAGCCCAGATGACGCTGATGCGCGTCTCCGTGTCCGGATCGTCGAGGGACGCGGTCAACTCGGCAACCGCCTCGGGAGGCGGCAAAGTCAGCCGCCCAAGCGCAAGTGCCAGATAGCGCCGCACCCGTGGGTCGTCTCCGTCGGAGTCGACGAACGCCTGAACGATGGCAGCACCGAGCTGCGGGTTCCGTTGCTCGGTGTCCGGGTCACCGAGCAACCGCGAGAGTTCGTACGCCGCCGGCCAGCGCCGCTCCCGGCCGCCCGTGCGCACGTCGGAGAGCAGCTCCGACGGGGTGCGCTCCGTCGTGAGCAGCATTCGGAAGCCACCGTACACCAGCACGATGACGCCTACGACGGCGAGAGGAATCAGAAAGAACTGGACAGCCAGAGCCGGCGCCGCGCTCAGGGGACTCAGACGTGGGACGGATTCGCGCTCGACCAGCTTCGGCATCGCTAGAGTGACGTCTGGGGAAACGGATGCCCGGCGGGTAAACGCAGCCGCGCGAAACGCGCGATCGCAATGCGTTGCCGTCCGTCAGGCGACCAATGTTAACAACGGTGTGCCTCTCCGGTCAAGGCCGGGACCCGCATCCCCCCGCCCTTACCTCATGCGCTTTCAGTCACTTAGCCGTCCCGCCGGGTGCTCGGGGCGGCCGCAGATCAACCGAGCTCGACGGCGCGGAAAAAGTAACCGACCTCCGTCGCCGCGGTCTCCGGCGCATCGGAACCGTGCGTGGCGTTACGTTCTATCGACGTGCCGAACTCCCGCCGCAGGCTCCCCGGAGCCGCCTTGTCCGGATCCGTGGCCCCCATGAGGTCCCGCCAGCGGCGGATCGCGTCGTCCGCCTCCAGGGTCAGGACGATCGCGGGCCCCGACGACATGAAAGCGGTCAGGCTGTCGAAGAACGGGCGGTCGCGATGGACTGCGTAGAAGCCCTCCGCCTCCGCCCGCGTCAGGCGGACGAGCCGCATTCCGCGCAAGGCGAAACCGCCGGTCTCTATGCGTTGCAGGACGGCGCCGGCCTGCCGGCTGGCGACGGCGTCCGGCTTGATGATGGCCAGTGTGCGTTCCATGCTCAGCGCAGGGCCTCCATGATGTCGTCGAGCACTGCTTTCGGTGGCCGGACACGTTCCTCGGGCAGCGTCGCCAGCGGTTCGTCCACGATGTTCAGCACGTCCAGAAAGTCGGGTTTTACCGGCTCCACGTAGATCAGGCCGGTAGCGAACTCGCCCCGGCCGCGCGTCTCCTGCAGCACCCGCATCGCCTCCACCTTGCTCAGCGGGTCGTAGCCGGCGTCGAGCTTTTTCAGGTACAGCTTCGACCCGTCGTGCATCACGACTTCCTGCGTCGTTCCGGGTTCGTAGTCGATGCTGATGTCCTCGAAGAACGGAACGAAGTCGAGTTCCTCGAGCGGATCGTCGTGCGCCTTCGCGTACGCGTAGCTCTTGGTAGATCCTTCGTGGTCGTTGAAGGTCACGCAAGGCGAGAGCACGTCCAGCATCGCCGTACCGCGGTGACTGAGGGCAGCCTTCAGGATGGCGGTGAGCTGCTTCTTGTCGCCCGAGAACGAGCGGGCCACGAACGACGCCCCGAGCTCGATGGCCAGCGCACAGGTGTCGATCGGCGGCAGATCGTTCACGACCCCGGTCTTGGCTTTCGACCCGAGGTCGGCGGTCGGTGAGAACTGCCCCTTCGTCAGACCGTAGCAGCCGTTGTCCTCGATGATGTAGACGATCGGCAGGTTCCGGCGCATCAGATGCACGAACTGGCCGATGCCGATGGCCCCGGTGTCGCCGTCGCCACTGACGCCGATCGCCACCAGATTCCGGTTCGCGAGCATCGCGCCGGTTCCGACGGATGGCATGCGGCCGTGGACGGCGTTGAATCCATGCGCGGACCCGAGAAAGTAGGCGGGGCTCTTGCTGGAGCAGCCTATCCCCGAGAGCTTGACGACCCGTTCCGGCTCGATGCCCATCTCGAAACAGGCGCCGATGATCCGCTCCGAGATCGCGTTGTGCCCGCACCCGGCGCAGAGCGTAGTCTTCGCGCCGCGGTATTCGCGCACCTCGAGCCCGACGCGGTTCAGCTTCTTTCGTACCGGCGATGTTGCGACAGCCACGTATCCTCTTCCCGCGATTTTCAGCCGACCCCGGAATCCCCGACCGGAACCCGCTATTCCCCGCCGACGCCCGCTTCGCGCGGGACGCGCGACGTGTCGGCGCCGGTCTTCTGCACGCGATACCCTTCCTGAATCAGCACGCTGTCGCTGATGGAGCGTGCATCAATCGGCAATCCCGAATAGTGCAGCACGCTCCGCAGCCGCCGCACGAGATCCGGCTCCAGATCCAGCTTCATCAGGCTGAGCATCTGGCCGTCGCGGTTCTGCTCGATTACGTAGACGCGCTCATGGCGCTCGATGAACGACGCCAGCGCGGGCCGGAAAGGGTACCCGCACACCCGGTAGTACGACGTCTCCAGATCGGCCTCCGCCTTGAGCTGATCCCGGCTCTCCACCACCGCCCAGTGCGTCGTGCCGTAGGCGATGACGCCGATCGACGCCCGGCGGTTGATTTCCACGACCGGCGCCGGCATCCAGTTCCTGGCGTTCTCGAACTTCTTCGCCAGACGGTCGACGTTGTTCTGGTAGTCGTCGGGCCGTTCGCTGTACTGCGCCCACTCGTTGTGCCCGGACCCGCGACAGAAATAGGCCGGCATCTTGTCGCCCGGGACGCTGCGGTAGGGCACCCCGTCGCCGTCGACGTCCCGGTAGCGTCCGAACCGGCCGATGCGCTCGAGGGTCTCCTCGTCCAGCACCTTGCCGCGGTCCAGCGGTTTCTCCGGGTAATCGAACGGATCGGACATCCAGGTGTTCATGCCCAGATCCAGATCGGTCATCACGAAGACCGGCGTCTGGAACCGCTCGGCGAGGTCGAAGGCCTCGACCGCCATCGAATAGCACTCGCTGACCGACGACGGGAAGAGCATCAGATGCCGCGTGTCGCCGTGCGACAGGAAGGCGGTCGAGAGCACGTCGCCCTGGGCGGTGCGCGTCGGCAGCCCGGTCGACGGACCAACCCGCTGCACGTCGAAGATCACCGCCGGCACTTCGCCGTAGTAGGCGAGACCCGCGAACTCGCCCATCAGCGAGATGCCCGGACCGGACGTCGACGTCATGGCCCGCGCGCCGGCCCAGCCCGCGCCGATGGTCATGCCGAGCGCCGCGATCTCGTCCTCGGCCTGCACGACCGCGAAGGTGGCCTTGCCCGTCTTCTCGTCGATCCGGTGCTCTTGCAGGTAGTCGATGAGCGTCTCGCAGAGGGACGATGACGGCGTGATCGGGTACCATGCCACCACCGTCACCCCGGCCATCATCGCGCCGATGGCGGCGGCGGCGTTGCCTTCGACGAGGATCTTCCCCGCCGTCTTGTCCAGCGCCTCGATCACATAGGGATCGCGTTTCTCGAAGTGCTGCTCGGCGTAGCCGAACCCCACCTCGAGCGCCTGCTGGTTGAGCGCTACCGCCTTCGGTTTGCGGCCGAGCTGCTTCTGGAGCGCCTGCTCCATCCCCTGGAGATCGATCGCCAGGAGCTTTGCGAGTACCCCGTCGTAGATCATGTTGCGCACGAGGCGCCGCAGCTTGGCGTCGGTGCAGACCCCCGCCACGAGCTTGTCGAAGGGCACGGGGTAGAAGATCAGGTCGTTGCGCACCTTCTCGAGGGCGAGCCCCTCGTCGTACACGACCGCCGCCCCCGGCTCGAGCGACAGTGCGTCCTCCTGCGCGGTCTCCGGGTTCATCGCCACGAGGAAGTCGATTTCCTTCTTGCGGGCGATGTAGCCGTCCTTGTTGGCGCGAATCGTGAACCAGGTCGGCAGGCCCGCGATGTTCGACGGGAACAGGTTCTTGCCGGAAACCGGCACGCCCATCCGGAAAATGGAGCGCAGCAACACCAGGTTGGCGGTCTGGCTGCCCGAGCCGTTGACCGTGGCCACCTGAATGCTGAAATCGTTGACGACCCGCTCGACACTGCGAGCGACGGGAGCTTCTTGAACCGCGACTTCAGCAGGCGCCATGCATCCTCAACTCTGGAGAGCGGCAGCGGCTTGTCCAAGCGCTACCCCATTTCCCACTAGTTCAACCCCAAATACTAACATGACGTGCGCCCGCGATGCCGCCTTCACCCGTTCGTCAGGCCGCCACGGCCCGGCCGTCGGTCCCATGACTCATACCGCGAGCCGGCCGGCCATCGCCGCGCCGATGTCCGCAGGGCTCTTCACCACCGTCACGCCGGCCGCCGCGAGCGCCTCCTGCTTCTGCGCCGCCGTTCCCGCCCCGCCGGCAATGATCGCACCGGCATGACCCATGCGGCGGCCAGGCGGCGCGGTCTGTCCGGCCACGAACCCGACCACCGGCTTGCGAAAGCCGTCCGCGATGAACGCCGCCGCGTCTTCCTCGGCCGTACCGCCGATCTCGCCGATCAGCACCACCGCCTCGGTCGCCTCGTCCGCCGCGAACAGTCGCAGCGCGTCCACGAAAGTCGTGCCGATGAGCGGGTCTCCCCCAATACCGATGCACGTGGTCTGACCGAGGCCGAGCCGGGTCAACTGGTGCATCGCCTCGTAGGTCAGCGTTCCGCTCCTCGACACCACGCCGACGTTGCCTTCACTGCCGATGTGCCCCGGAATGATGCCCGCCTTGGCCTTGCCGGCCGACAGCACGCCGGGGCAGTTCGGTCCGACGAGGCGCGTCCGACGGCCATCGAGAAACGCGACCACCGGCAGCATGTCCCGCGTCGGGATCCCCTCGGTGATGCAGACCACCACATCGAGATTCGCGTCGGCGGCTTCCAGGATGGCGTCGGCCGCGGCCGGCGGAGGGACGAAGATCACGGATGCGTTCGCCCCCGTTTCAGCAACCGCCTTCCGGACCGTATCGAAGACCGGCCACCCATCGTGCGTCGAGCCCCCCTTGCCGGGGCTGACCCCCCCTACCACGGTCGTCCCGAAGCTTGCCGCCTGCCGGGCGTGGAACGTTCCTTCCCTCCCCGTCAGGCCCTGCACCAGCAGGCGCGTCCGTTCGTCAATCAGCACCGCCATGGGTTCGGTTCCGGGAACTCAGCCGGCAGCGAGCGCCACGACCCGCTCGGCCGCCTCGCCCATCGCATCGGCGGTCGTGAAGTTCAGGCCGCTCTCGCGCAGCATCCTCTTGCCCGCCTCGACGTTGGTCCCCTCCATGCGGATGACTACCGGCAGCGCGACCTTCAACTCGCGCACTGCCGCGATCACGCCTTCCGCCAGCACGTCGCAACGCAGAATGCCGCCGAAGATGTTGATGAGAACCGCCTTCACGTTGGGGTCGGCCATGAGAATCCGGAACGCGTTCCGGATCTGGTCTGCGTTCGCGCCGCCGCCGACGTCAAGAAAATTGGCCGGCTCGCCGCCGGCGAGGTGGATGATGTCCATCGTGGCCATGGCCAGGCCGGCGCCGTTGACCATGCACCCGATGCGGCCGTCCAGGCGGACGTAGCTCAACGCATGCTCGGAAGCTTCCACCTCGAGCGCCTCTTCCTCCGCCGTGTCCCGCAGTTCCCGCAGTTCCGGATGCCGGAACAGGGCGTTGTCGTCCAGGTTCACCTTGGCGTCGAGGGCCAGAACCTCCTTGCCGGACGTCACTACCAGCGGGTTGATCTCGAGGAGCGAGGCGTCGAGGTCCAGGAACGCGCTCGCGGCGGCCAGCATCACCGCCGCCGCCCGGCCGGCCACGGGCCGCTCGAGACCCAGGCCGAACGCCAGCCGGCGGGCCTGAAACGGCAGCAACCCGGCCACCGGATCCAGCGCCTCCTTGAGGATCAGCTCCGGCGTATCGGCGGCCACCTGCTCGATGTCCATGCCGCCGGCCCGGCTCGCCATCAGTACTGGCCGCGCCAGTGCGCGATCGATGACGAGTCCGACGTAGAGCTCCCGCTCGATGTCGAGCCCTTCCTCGATCAGCAGCCGTCCAACCCGGCGGCCGCCAGGTCCGGTCTGCGCGGTGACGAGCGTCATGCCGAGCATGGCTTCTGCCGTGCGCCCGGCTTCGGCGGCGTCGGAAACCACCTTGACGCCCCCACCCTTGCCGCGCCCCCCGGCATGGATCTGCGCCTTGACGACCACGCGCCCGCCGAGGCGCTCGGCGACGGCGCGCGCCTCGGTCGCCGTGAACACCGGCTCGCCGCGCGGGACGGGCACCCCGGCGGCCGCCAGCAACGCCTTCGCCTGATATTCGTGGATCTTCACGAGCCGTCGGGGTCCGTCAGACGTTGATGATCTGCACGAGCTCCTGCACCGCGGCCGCGGACTTCTTCAGCGCCGCGTCCTCGTCCGCAGTGAGCTCGATCTGGATGATCTGCTCGAGACCGTTCGCCCCCAGCTTGCACGGCACGCCCACGAAGAGGTCGTTGATGCCGTACTCGCCGCGCAGGAAGACCGAGCAGGGCAGAATCTTCTTCTTGTCCTTCAGCACCGCCTCGACCATCTCGACCACCGCCGAGCCCGGCGCGTAGTAGGCGCTGCCGGTGCCGAGCAGCTTGACGATCTCGGCTCCGCCATGGGCGGTGCGGCGCACGATGGCCTCTACCGTCTCCGCGTCGAGCAGCTCGGTGATCGGAATCCCTGCCACGGTGGAGTACCGCGGCAGGGGCACCATCGTGTCGCCGTGCCCGCCGAGGACGAAGGCGTGCGTGTTCTCGACGGACACGTCGAGCGCCTGGGCGATGAAGGCGCGCATGCGAGCCGAGTCGAGCACGCCGGCCATCCCGATCACGCGCTCGCGCGGCAGCCCGCTCCGCCGGAACACGACCTGCGCCATCGCGTCCAGGGGGTTGGTGACCGGCAGGATGATGCAGTCCGGCGAATGCTTCACCACCTGCTCGGTCACGCCGGAGATAATCGCGGTGTTCTTGGCCAGCAGGTCGTCCCGGCTCATGCCCGGCTTGCGCGCGAGCCCCGCCGTGATCACCACGATGTCCGACCCGGCCGTATCGGCGTAGTCGTTGGTACCGAGCACCCGTGCGTCCGAGCCCTCGACGGGACACGCCTCGAGCATGTCGAGGCCCTTGCCCTGCGGCACCCCCTCGAGGATGTCGAGAATCACCACGTCGGCAAGTTCCTTGTCCGCGATGCTGCGCGCCGCGGTGGCTCCGACGTTGCCCGAACCGATGACCGAAACCTTGCGATTCATGCTGATCCTGCTCCAACTTTCCTTACATGTTCGCGATGACGGCGTCCGCGAACTCCGACGTCCGCAGCTTCGTGGCGCCGTCCATGAGGCGCTCCAGATCGTACGTCACGGTCTTCTGCTGGATGGTCCGCTCGATGCCGCCCTCGATGCTCGCGGCCGCGTCCCGCCATCCCATGTAGCGGAACATCATCGCGCCCGACAGGATGACCGAGCTCGGGTTGATGACGTCCTTGTCGGCGTACTTCGGCGCGGTGCCGTGCGTCGCCTCGAAGAACCCGACGTCGTCGCCGATGTTGCCCCCCGGGGCGAGTCCGAGACCGCCGACCTGCGCCGCGCAGGCGTCCGACAGGTAGTCGCCGTTGAGGTTCGTCGTCGCGATGACGTCGTACTCGGCCGTCCGCGTCAGGATCTGCTGCAGCATGCTGTCGGCAATACGATCCTTCATCACGATCCGCCCGTCCGGATCGCCGTCCCATTCGCCGATGGTGCGGTCGCCGAACTCCTCCTTCGCCACCTCGTAGCCCCAGTCGCGGAACGCCCCCTCGGTGAACTTCATGATGTTCCCCTTGTGGACGAGCGTCACGCTCCCGCGATCGTTGTCGATCGCATGCCGGATCGCCATGCGCACCAGGCGCTTGCTGCCGGTGATGGAGATCGGCTTGATCCCGATCCCCGAGTCGCGTCGGATGCGCTTGCCGAAAGACGTCGACAGGTAGTCGAGGAGCTGCTCTGCCTGGGGCGACCCCTGCTCCCACTCGATGCCGGCGTAGACATCTTCCGTATTCTCCCGGAAGATGACGACGTTCATCTGCTCGGGACGGCGCACCGGCGACGGGGTGCCGGCGAAGTACCGCACCGGCCGTACGCAGGCGTAGAGGTCGAGCAACTGCCGGATCGACACGTTCAGGCTGCGGATGCCGCCGCCGACGGGAGTGGTCAGCGGGCCCTTGATCGCGACCTTGTACGCCCTGGCCGCTTCAAGCGTGTCGGTCGGGAGCCACTCCCCGGTCCGTTCCTGCGCCTTCTCGCCGGCCAGGACCTCGAACCAGACGACGCGCTTGCGTTCGCCGAAGGCCTTCTTCACCGCCGCATCGAAGACCCGCACCGACGCGCGCCAGATGTCGCGGCCGATGCCGTCGCCCTCGATGAATGGAATGATGGGGTCGTCGGGCACCAGCAGTGCGCCGTCCGGCTGGCGCGTGATGGCGGTGCCCTGGGTGGGTGCTTCGAGATTCTTGAATTCCGGCATGGTGCGCAGTCTCGCCCACTGGCCACGGGACGTGCCCGTGCAAGGGTGACCGGGCCTCTGGGTCGTGCCCCTGTGGCCCGCTACAGAATCGTCAACAGAAACCGTGGAAACCTTGTGGAAGAATCGTTCATCGGGCGAGGGCGACCGGCGTCTTTCCGGTCCGTTCCCAGCGACTTGCACCATCCCGGTGCGGACGCCCTCCCCCCGGCGCCGTCGAGCGACATTCTCAGGAGGCCATTATACTGTAAGCAAGCCCGTCACACGTTCGGTCCCAGCCTCTCCAGACTCATGAAGATCGTGATTCCAGACCCGCTGCCAGCGGCTGCCGTCTCCCTGCTCGAAGCCGAGGGGTGGACCGTCGACACCCGTTCCGGCCGTTCTACCGCGCAGTTGCGCGCCGACCTGTCCGACGCCGACGCTCTCATCGTACGGAGCGCCACGACGGTCACGGCCGAGTTGATCGCTGCCGCACCGCGCCTCCGAGTCGTCGCGCGCGCCGGCGCCGGCATCGACAACGTCGACATCGCGGCCGCCAGCGACCGCGGCATTCCCGTGCTGAACGCGCCCGGTGCGAACAGCGTCAGCGTCGCGGAGCACGTGTTCGCGCTCATGCTCTCGTCGGCGCGGTCGGTCGCGCTGGCCGACGCACAGATGAAAGCGGGCCGGTGGCTCAAGAAGAGCCTGCGGGGAGCCGAGTTGCGGGGCAAGACACTCGGCGTGGTGGGCCTCGGCCGCATAGGGCGCGAGGTCGTGCGGCGCGCGCTCGCGTTCGAGATGGTGGTGATCGCCCACGATCCGTTCATCGCTTCCCAGATGGCGGACGACCTCGGCATCGAGCTGGTCGCCCTGGACCTGCTGGCGGAGCGGGCGGACTTCATCACGCTCCACCTGCCGTCGACCGACTCCACCCGGGGACTTCTGAATCGCGCGCTGCTGGCGCGCTGCCGCCCCGGGGCCCGCGTCATCAACACCGCGCGCGGCGACCTTGTGGACGAGGAGGCGCTCGTGGAGGCGATCGCCGAGCAGAGGATCGGCGGCGCCGGACTCGACGTCTTCCGGCAGGAGCCTCCCGCCGACACGACCCTGACCGGCCTGCCACAGGTGGTCGCGACGCCGCACATCGCGGGCGCTACCGCCGAAGCCCAGCAACTCGTCAGCCTCTCGGCGGCCACCGGCGTCCGGGAGTACCTCCAGACGGGTTTCGCCCGCAACGCGGTCAACTATCCTTCTATCGCCCCCGACGAGCTCCGGGGCCTGCGCCCGTACCTCGTGCTCGCCGAGCGCCTGGGCAGCCTCCTCGCCCAGCTCGCGCACGGCCGCATAGCCGGCGTCGGCCTGCGCTACTACGGACAGCTCGCGGACCAGCCGCACGAGATGCTGGTGGGCGCGACCCTGGTCGGTCTCCTCGGGCAGGTGCTGTCGCAAACGGTCACGCTCGTGAACGCTCGTGCGGCGGCCGAGCAGCGGGGTCTCGAAATCGTCGAGTCGCGGAGCTCGCGCCCCAGGAATTTCACCAGCCTCGTGTCCCTGAAGCTGCACATGAGCGATGGCGAGCTCTGGGCGGAAGGAGCCCTGTTCGAGCCGGGGCAACCGCGCCTGGTACGGCTCGACGGCGTCGAGGTGGAGGCGCCGCTCGAGGGCACCCTCATCGTCATCCGCAACCGCGACCAGCCGGGGGTAATCGGTGAGGTCGGCTCGGTCCTCGGCCGCCACGGGATCAATATCGAGACGTTCGCGCTGGGACGCGGGGCGGGCGGAGCGGTCGGCGTCGTGCGCGTCGGACCGGGCGGCCCGGCGGGGGCACCCGCGGAACCCGACGTCACCTGCGAGGTCCTCGATGAGATCCGGGGGATCGCGGCGGTCGACGCGGTCGGCCTGATCAGGCTCTGACCTCTGGCCGTCACGGCATCAGGGAAGGTCGAGACGATGGCGCTCTCCCGCCCCGTCGACGAGGGTCACGCTCGCCGACTCGACGAAGTCGACCAGATACCCGCCGGGAACGCGGTCTCCCTCGCCGACCAGCAGCACCTCCCCGTTCGGCGCGGTCAGAATGCCGATCCGCCCCCCGCCGTCCTCCGTGTCCGCGCTCGCGACACCGATGAGCGTGAGCGCCGGGCCGACCGCCCGCGGCGGACTGGAGACGTTCCGTCCCACGCGCTCGGGATCCGGAGCGGACGCAGCCGTACGAAGCGGCAGAGGCGGCGGGGCAAGCGAGAACGGGTTTCGAGCACCTGCACGGAGCCCCGGCGCGTCCGCGAGCCGCTGGCGCAAACGCTCCAGGTCGGTAGCCAGATCCGCCGCGGCACGGAGAGACGGTTCCTCCGCCCGTGCGGCGGGGGGGACGAGCGGCGGCGCCACCGGGGCCGGGACGTCCGCACGAGGAGCCATGGCCGCGGCCGCCAGCCACGCCGCGAGAAGGCCGCCTCCACCAGCCACCAGGGCAACACGTAGCGAAGAAATCGACATCCTGCCTGCCCAGCGTACTTCCTTCGCCAGCAGCGTTGGTGGGTGAACGCGAATGTACGGATCGCCGACGGGCATGGTAGCATTCGTCGTGCACCCTGCTGTGCCGGCCGCGGCGCATGCGCCTGCCACTTTCCCCACCGCGACGGTCGTCATCCCTGCACGCTACGGCGCGACCCGGCTTCCCGGAAAGCCGTTGCTCGACATCGCCGGGCGGCCCATGATCGAGCACGTCCACCGTTGTGCGTTGGCGGCAGGTGTCCAGCGCGTCATC
This sequence comes from Vicinamibacterales bacterium, assembly GCA_965222905.1. Classification (GTDB taxonomy): domain Bacteria; phylum Acidobacteriota; class Vicinamibacteria; order Vicinamibacterales; family UBA8438; genus WTFV01. The sequence continues at coordinate 5,620,476 of OZ244976.1, forward strand.
GTCGCCACCGACGACGACCGAATCGCAGAGACCGTCTCCGCGTTCGGCGGAGAAGCATGGCTGACTCGGGCCGATCATCCAACCGGCAGCGATCGGCTCGGCGAAGTCGCCCGCCGGTTGACCAGCGATGTCATCGTCAACGTCCAGGGCGACGAACCGCTCATGCCGGCCGCGCTCATCCAGGGAGTCGTCTCGGCCCTCGCCGGCGACCCGACGCTGGGGATTGCGACGGTCCGCTGCCCGATTACCGACCCCGGGATGCTGTCGGATCCACACATCGTCAAGGTTGTCGTCGACACCAGGGGCGACGCCCTGTACTTTTCTCGCGCGCCCATCCCTCACGCGCGCGGCGCGGCTGCGGGGCGCACCTCGCTCGGCAACCGGCACATCGGCCTGTACGCGTACCGCCGCACGTGCCTGCTCGAGCTGGCGGAGATACCGCCGACACCGCTCGAGCGGCTCGAGCGGCTCGAGCAGCTCAGGGCCCTCGAATCGGGATACCGGATTGGCACCGTCGCCACCGACCAGGCTCCGGTCGGCGTGGATACTGCCGCCGATCTGGAGCGGGTCCGTCACCTCGTCGCCACAGAGCACCCGAATGATTGATCGCGCAGATCCGACTCCTCACCCCGCCAAGTACATCTTCATCACCGGCGGCGTCGTCTCCTCGCTCGGCAAAGGGCTGGCCGCCGCCTCCATCGGGGCGCTCCTCGAAGGACACGGGTACCGCGTCACGTTGCAGAAGTTCGACCCCTACGTGAACGTCGACCCCGGCACGATGAGCCCCTACCAGCATGGCGAGGTATACGTCACCACCGACGGCGCCGAGACGGACCTCGACCTGGGACACTACGAACGTTTCACGAACACGGTCACGACCCGCAACCACAACTGGACCACCGGCAAGATCTACCTGTCGGTGATTCAGAAGGAGCGCAGAGGCGACTATCTGGGCCGGACCGTACAGGTCATTCCCCACATCACGAACGAGATCAAGGACTGCATGCAGACCGTCGCCCGGCAGGGCGGCATCGACATCGTGCTGATCGAGGTCGGCGGCACCGTCGGCGACATCGAGAGCCAGCCGTACCTGGAAGCCATCCGCCAGTTGCGCCAGGACCTCGGACGAGACAACACGCTGTATGTGCACCTGACGCTGGTCCCGTTCATAGGCGCCGCGGGCGAGCTGAAGACCAAACCGACCCAGCACAGCGTCCGCGACCTGCGTTCCGTCGGGATCCAGCCCGACATCCTGCTGTGTCGCACCGATCGCGTGCTGCCGCAGGAGCTGCGCCGCAAGATCGCTCTCTTCTGCGACGTCGACGAGGAGGCCGTCATCACGGCGAGGGACGTCGACAGCATCTACGAGGTACCGCTCGTGCTCTCGGGCGAGGGCGTCGACGGCATCGTCCTCAAGCGGCTCGGCCTGCCGTCCACCACCGAGCGACGGATGAAGTCGTGGGAGGGCCTGGTGGAGCGCATCCGGAACCCCACCGACGAGGTCACCGTGCACGTCGTCGGCAAGTACGTGGGGTACGAAGACTCCTACAAGAGCCTCAGCGAGGCGCTCTCGCACGCTGGATTCGCGCACCAGTTGAAGGTCCGGATCGAGTGGATCGAAGCCGAGGCGCTCGAGTCCCGGGACCACGGTCCGCTCGATGAAGCCGACGGAATCCTGGTGCCCGGCGGGTTCGGAGACCGCGGCAGCCGCGGCATGCTGCGGGCGGCCGAGTTGGCGCGGCGACGCAGGATTCCGTACTTCGGGATCTGCTATGGATTCCAGTGGGCGGCCGTCGAGTTCGCCCGGCATGTCTGCGGTCTCCAGGACGCCGACTCGACCGAGTGCAACGCCGACACGCCGCACAACGTCATCTACAAACTGCGCGATCTGCTCGGCGTCGACGACCTGGGCGGCACCATGCGACTGGGCAGTTACCCCTGCGACCTCACGCCCGGCACGGCAGTGCACGAGGCCTACGGCCAGAAATCCATCTCCGAGCGCCACCGCCACCGCTACGAGTTCAACCGGACCTACGAAAAAGAGCTGACGGAGAGGGGGCTCGTGATTTCCGGGCGCTCGCCTGACGGAAAATTCGTCGAGGCCATCGAGCTTCCGGATCATCCCTGGTTCGTCGCGGTACAGTTTCATCCCGAGTTCCAATCGAAGCCGCTCTCGCCCCACCCGCTCTTCACCAGGTTCGTCGGCGCGACCTACCAGCACCGGCTGTCCGCCAACGCGGCAGCCGAGTCGCTGGCCTGAACCTGGTTGGAGCACCCGGCGCCAGCCTGCCGGGTGCTCGCGTCCGGTCGTCTCCGGCACGACCTCTATAATCAGCAGGTGCGAACGGTAGACGTCGGCGGCGTGCGTTTCGGGGTCGAGCACCCCCTGGCCCTGATCGCCGGACCTTGCGTGATCGAGAGCGCCGCCCACGCCACCGAGCTGGCCGAAGCAATCAGCCACGTTTCCAGACGGGTCGAGATGCCTTTCGTGTTCAAGGCTTCGTTCGACAAGGCGAACCGGACGTCGCTGACTTCGTTCCGCGGTCCGGGAATGACTCGCGGGCTCGACATTCTCGCGGCGATCAAGCAGCGCGTCGGCTGCCCCATCCTGACCGACATCCACGAACCGGCGCAGGCCGTGCCGGTGGCCGACGTGGCCGACGTGCTCCAGATACCCGCGTTCCTGTGCCGCCAGACCGACCTGCTCGTCTCGGCCGCAGCCACCGGGCGTGCAGTCAACCTGAAGAAAGGACAGTTCCTCGCCCCTCTCGACATGCGGCATGCCATCGCCAAGACCACCGCGGGAGGCAACCACCGGGTGTTGGTAACCGAACGGGGTACCACGTTCGGTTACCACAACCTCGTCGTCGACATGCGCTCGTTTCCACAGTTGCGGTCACTCCACTACCCGGTCGTCTACGACGTCACCCACAGCCTGCAGCTTCCCGGCGGGGGTGACGGGGTCAGCGCCGGGCAGGCCGAATTCATCGAGCCGCTCGCCGCCGCCGGCGTGGCGGCCGGGGTCGACGGGCTCTTCTTCGAAGTGCACGAGCGGCCCGCCGCCGCTCGGAGCGACGGCCGGAACGCGCTGCCGCTCGCACGGCTCGAGCCCTTGCTGCGACGGCTCGTCGCGATCCGGCGCGCAGCGCACCCGTCCGCCGTCGCAGCGGAGGCGAAATAGGTGACAGCCGGCCCGCCGCCGGAAAGGCGCCAGCCCGAGCGACGGGGTGGCGGCAGTCTCGATCTGGCCCGCCGCGTGCTGCGCATCGAGGCCGAGGCGGTCCGCTCGCTCGCGGACCGTCTGGACGCCCGGTTCGAAGCCGCTCTCACCCTGCTGCTCGAGTGTGTGGGGCGGGTAATCGTCACGGGCATGGGAAAGTCCGGCATCATCGCCCGCAAGCTGGCGGCGACGCTGTCGAGCACCGGCACGCCGGCCTACTTCATTCATCCCGCGGAGGCCGTCCACGGCGATCTCGGCGCCATACAACCCAGCGATGTGGTAATCGGCCTCTCGCACAGCGGCGAGACCCCGGAGCTGCTCCGGCTGCTCGAGACGATCCGCAGGCTCGATGTGCGCCTGATCGCCCTGACCGGAGCATCCGACAGCGCGCTCGCCGAGGCCGCCGATGTGACGCTCGACTGCGGCGTGCACATGGAGGCGTGCCCGTTGAACCTGGTCCCGACGGCCAGCACCACCGCCGCCCTCGCCCTCGGAGATGCACTGGCCATGGCCCTGCTCGTCGGCAAGGGATTCCGCGAGGACGACTTCGCCCACCTCCATCCCGGCGGACAGCTCGGCAAGCGGCTGCTGCGCGTCGAACGACTCATGCACACCGGTGCGGATATCCCGACGGTGACGCCGCCGGCCGCCATCAATGAAGTGATCGCCACGATCAGCGCCGGCGGCTTCGGCATGACATGCGTCGTCGGCGGCGATGGCCACATCGTGGGAATAATCACCGACGGCGACCTCCGGCGCCATCTTGCAGGGCCGACCGGCCTCGCGGGAAAGACGGCGCGCGACCTCATGACGGCCGGTCCCGTCACCATCGGCCCGGGAGCGCTGGCCATCGATGCCCTGAACCGGATGGAGCGGCGGCGGATCACGTCGCTCCTCGTCGCCGACGAGGAGCGACGTCTGCTCGGCCTGGTCCACCTGCACGACCTGTGGCGCACCGAGCTCTTCTGACGGAGTCGGATGACTGACACGCTCGTGTTGATCGCCGCGCTCGTCGCCCTGTTGGTCGGTCTGGCTGTCGGCAAGGCCTGGGAGCGCTACAAGCTGCAGGACGGCCGCTGGATCGACCGCCGCAAAATCCGCGAGTCGCCGCACTACATCCTCGGGTTGAACTTTCTCGTGTCCAACCAGATCGACCTGGCCATCGAGGAACTGACCAGGGCGATGGGACTCGATTCGACGGCGCTCGAGATCAATCTGATCCTCGGCAACCTGTACCGCGAACGCGGGCAGGTGAGCAAGGCGATCCGGCTGCACCAGCGCCTGTTGCAGCGTCCGAAGCTGAGTACGATGGAGCAGGCGTACGTCCAGTTGTGCCTCGGACTCGACTACAAGCGCGGCGGCTTCGTCGACCGCGCGTTTCAGTCCTTTTCCGAGGTTGTCCGGCTCGATCCCGGCAACCAGTACGCCCTGCTGAACCTGGAGAAGATTCACGAGGAGCAGCAGCAGTGGCAGGAGGCCCGCGCGATCCGGCAGCGCATCACCAACATCGCCCCTGCCGGGGAGAAGCCGCGCGACCAGGCCATTCTCGCCTTTCTCGAAAACGAGCTCGGTCTGGAGTCCGTGCGCAGCGGCGCGCCCGAGCAGGCCATCCGGCATTTCGAGACGGCGCTCGATCTCGACAGCCGCACCGTGCCGGCGTCACTCAATCTCGGCGACGTCTACATGATGCAGGGACGCACGACCGAAGCGATCGCGATGTGGGAGCAGATCAGCCGTACCGCGCCGGATCGATCGTACCTCGCGTTCGATCGGCTGGAGAAGGCCTACGGGCGCCTGGAAGGCCCGGAACGTTTCGTCAACCTCTGCCGACGCCTGATTGACGCCAACCCCCAGGACTGGCGGGCGCGCCTGACGCTCGGACAGCATTTTGCGAACCGCGGAGACCCGACGCGGGCCCTCGATCTCTTCTTCGAGTCGCTCGTGCACAATCCCCATGCGCTGGCCGTGCACCAGGCGATCTGGCGCGCACTGACGACCCTCGATTTCGATCCCATCCTGGTGCGCCGCTACGTCGAGCTGACCCACGACGCCGTCTTCTACCTGGACCCCCACGTCTGCATGCGCTGCCGCTACCGGAGCACCGAGCTGCTGTGGCAGTGCCCGCAGTGCCACGAGTGGAACACGTTCGTGGAAGAGCGGATCGCGCCGGCCGAAGAGGCCGAGGAAGCCCCGGCCTGACCGTCACCGTCGACTCATGCTCAGGGTGGCGGTCACCGGCGGCATCGGCACCGGCAAGTCGCATGTGATCCGCCTGCTGAGGCACCGGGCGGTGCCGACTATCGACGCCGACCAGCTCGCACGCGCCGCCGTCCAGCCGGGGCAGCCGGCCTCGGAGCGGCTACGCGCCCGGTTCGGCCCGCACATCTTCTCCTTGGACGGCTCACTCGACCGCGCCCGGCTGGGCAGACTGATCTTTGCGGACGCCCCGGCCCGCGCCGCGCTCGAAGCGATCGTGCACCCACCGGTACGGCGCGCGATCGACGAATGGTTCCAGCGCTGCCGGACGTGCACTGGTGCACCCTTTGCCGTCGCAGACATTCCTCTGCTCTTCGAGACCGCCCGTGCGGGCGCGTTCGAGCACGTCGTGGTGGTGGCGTGCGATCCCGCGACCCAGCTCGAGCGAGTCATGGCGCGGGACGGACTACCGGCGGCCGAGGTTCGCCGCCGCATCGCGGCGCAGCTCCCGATCGCCGACAAGATCGCGCGGGCCGACACCGTGGTGACGACCGACGGCTCGTTCGAGCAGACCGCCCGGCAGGTCGCCTCCCTCTGCCACACCCTCGCCGCCGGTCGCTCTTCGTGAACTGCCTCCGGCGTCGCGGCCAGATACGCCTCAGCCACCAGGACCCAGTCGCCGCTCAGCCGCCTGCACCGTGTTCGACAGCAGCATCGCGATCGTCAGCGGGCCGACCCCGCCCGGCACCGGCGTGAGCGCGCCGGCGACGTCCGCGACGCCGGGATGGACGTCTCCGGAGAGTACGCGGCCCCGCCTGTCGAATGCGGCGAGCTTCTTCGAGCCCGCGCCGAAGATGGACGCCACCCGATCCCGATCCGTCAGGGTGTTCGTGCCGACGTCGACGACGGTCGCCCCGGGCTTGACGAAGTCCGCTGTCACGAATGCCGGGCGCCCGACCGCGGCCACCAGCACATCGGCCTGAATCGCCACCTGCGGCAGGTCGACGGTCCGTGAATGACAAATCGTGACCGTGGCGTGGCGGTGCAGCAGGAGCATCGCCAGCGGCTTGCCGACGATGTCGCTGCGGCCGATAACCACCGCGCGCCGGCCGCTGACGGCCACCCCGCTACGATCCAGCAACTCCATCACGCCCGACGGCGTGCAGGGCGCAAGAGCCGGGGTCTGCTGCACCAGGCGGCCGACGTTCTCCGGATGGAACCCGTCGACGTCCTTGGCGGGATCGATCGCCTCGAAGATACGTCGTTCGGCGTCGTCGCCCATCCCGGCCGGCAACGGCGACTGCACCAGAATGCCGTCCACGCCCGGGTCGGCGTTGAAGGCGTCGACGACGTCGAGCGCCTCGCCGAACGCGGCCGAATCGGGCAAACGCTCCAGCACGGTCCGAATCCCGAGCCCTTCGCTCTCTCGGATCTTGTTGCGGACGTACACCTCGGACCCGGGATCGCGGCCCGCCAGCAGCAGTCCAAGCGCGGGCGGGCGCCCCGCGGTGCGCCGTACCTCCTCGATGCGCGGACGCAACGACTCCCGGATCCCGGCGGCGACGGCGGCGCCGTCGAGCACGCGCGCGGGCGTACTGACGGCGCTCACGCGATCCTCGCAATGGTCGATGCAACAAGCATATCCTTGGGAGTCTACTGCGGGTTCGTTACAATGCGAGCCACCAACGGGCCGGAACGAACGAAGGCGCTACCGAGATGAGCACGACCCCTTCGCGCGGCATGTGGAGTTCCCGGGCCGGCTTCATCCTCGCGGCGGCCGGATCGGCCGTCGGCCTGGGAAACATCTGGGGCTTTCCGACCCAGGTCGGACAGGGCGGCGGCGCCGCGTTCGTGGTCGTCTATCTGGCCTGCATCCTCTTTATCTGTTTGCCGATCATGGCCGGCGAGATCGCGCTCGGCCGGCGCACGCGGCTGAGTCCGGTCGGCTCGTTCACCCTGCTTGCACCGGGCCGCCGGTGGTGGCTGGTCGGCGGGCTCGGCGTGCTGGCCGGGGCCGGCATCCTTTCGTTCTATTCCGTGATCGCCGGCTGGGCCGTCGCCTACGTCTGGTTCACCGCGACCGGCGCGGTGACGGGCAGTCCGGACGACATCGGACGATTCTTCGCCGAGTTCACCGCGAACGGCGTCGTCAGCGCAGGGCTGGCCCTCTTCGTGATCGCGACGACCGCCGCCGTTCTGCTCGGCGGGGTCCGTACAGGCATCGAGCGCGTGACGAAGGCGCTCATGCCGCTGCTGGTTCTGCTGCTGATTGCGCTCGCGCTGCGAGCAGTCACGCTGCCAGGCGCGGGCGCCGGCCTCGCCTACTACCTCAGCCCCGACCTGACGCGGCTCGCCGACATCAGGGTCTTCACGTCGGCGCTCGGCCAGGCGTTCTTCTCCCTGAGCCTCGGCATGGGGTGCATCCTCACGTACGGCAGCTACTTCCCCCGCGAGGACGGCATCGCCTCTTCCGCGCTCTGGATCGTGGCGCTCGACACGTCGATCGCGCTCCTGGCAGGGTTCATCGTCTTCCCGGTCGGTTTCTCCATCGCCGGGTTCGATCCGACGACCAGCGGCCCGGGACTGATCTTCACGGTGCTTCCGCGGCTGTTCGCCGAGCTGCCGGGCGGCCAGCTCTTCGGTGGAGGGTTCTTCCTGCTGCTCAGCGTCGCGGCGCTCACCTCGACGATTTCCCTGCTCGAAGTACCGGTCTCGCACTGCGTCGACGCACTGGGGTGGTCGCGGACGAAGGCGGTAGGCGCCGTGGCGGCGGTGGTCTTCGTGCTGGCCATCCCGTCGGCGCTGGGCAATGGCGCGGTCGCGGTCTTCACTACCGTGCCCGGATTCGGTATCGGGTTCCTCGATCTCATGGTCAACGCCTGGAACGAGTTCGCCCTGCCGATCGGCGGCTTCCTCACGGCGATCTTCATCGGCCGGATCTGGGGAGTCGACCGTGCGCTCGAGGAGCTCCGGGCGGAAGCGGCCTGGTTCCCGTCCCCGAAGTTGTGGGCCTTCCTGATCCGCTGGATCTGCCCGGCCGGCATTGCCCTGATCCTCCTCGTGACCCTCGCGTCGATGCTCTGACCTCGCGGGCGCCGACATCCGATTGGAGCGTGATGTGCAGACCCTGACCGACCAGGTGACCGCCCTCGACGGACTCGTGTGGCAACCGTTCGCCATGCCGCTGGTGCTCGTGCTCGTCGGCCTGCTGATCACGATCAGGACCGGCTTCGTCCAGGTGCGGCAGTTTCCGCTCGCGGTGCGGCGCACACTGGGCAGCGCCGTGGCGAAACCGGGATCGGGGGCGGGCGAGGGTTCCATCACCTCGTTCCAGGCGCTCTCTACGGCGCTGGCCTCCACGGTCGGCAACGGCAATATCGGCGGGGTGGCCACCGCGATCCTGATCGGAGGTCCCGGGGCGATCTTCTGGATGTGGGTCACGGCCGCCGTCGGCATGGCGACGAAGTACGCCGAGGCGGTGCTCGGCGTGCGCTACCGTGTCACGCGGGAATCCGGCGAACTGGCCAGCGGGCCGATGTACTACATCACGCGCGGCGTGCCGCACGCGGCGGCCGGGAAGGCGCTGGCATGCATGTTCGCGTTCTTCGGCGCCGCCACCGCGCTGTTCGGCACCGGAAACATGGCCCAGTCGAACACCATTGCACGCACCTTCGCGGAGGCGGCGCGCGATCTGACCGGACTGGAAGTGCCGACCTTGATTCCCGGCCTGTTGATCAGCGCCGCCGTCGGACTCGTCCTCCTCGGCGGCATCCAGCGCATCGCGGCGGTGGCCGAGCGTCTCGTCCCGTCGATGATCGTGCTGTACGTCGCCGCCGCGGCGGCCTACATCCTGCTCAACGCGGCGCAGATCCCGGCCGTGCTGGGTCAGATCGTCGCCGGCGCGCTGCAGCCCGCCGCGGCGTTCGGCGGGTTCGTCGGCGGGTCGGTCGCGCAGGTCATCGCGGCGGGGGTCAGCCGTGGCGTCCTGTCCAACGAGGCCGGCATGGGCAGCGCCCCGATCGCCCACGGCATCGCCAGGGTGAAGCATCCGTCGGAACAGGGCGTCATCGGCATCTTCGAGGTATTCGTGGACACCATCGTGGTCTGCTCGATGACCGCGTTCATCATCCTGACCTCCGGACTCTGGACGGATCCGGCCTACCAGGGGGCCAGCGGCGATCTGACGGCGGCCGCACTCGGGACATCCATACCGTTCGCCTCGCTGATAGTGGCTCTCTGCTCCTTTCTGTTCGGGTTCTCGACCCTGATCGGCTGGTCGTACTACGGCGAGAAGTGCATCGAGTTTCTGTTCGGCTCGGCGGTCATCCGGCCGTACCGCATGATCTTCACCCTGATGGTGCTCGTCGGCTCCATCGTCTCGGTGCCGCTCGTCTGGGCGATCGGCACGCTGCTCAACGGCCTCATGGCGTTTCCGAACCTGATCGGTATCGCGTTCCTGGTAGGAACCGTCCGCTCGCTCACGATCGACTACTTCGACAAGCGGTCGACGTAGTCCTGCACGCGGGAGGTGGGCCGCCCCCCGGCGAGCAGGTCGCCAATCACGGCGACCGCGCCGGCGCCCGCGGCCAGAACCTCCGGCGCGCGTTCCAGCGTGATCCCCCCGATGGCCACTACCGGGGTCGCCGTGGCGCGCCCGGCCGCCGCGCGGACGAACCCCAGGCCGACCGGTCGATGGCCGGTGTCCTTGGTGTCGGTCGCGTAGACGGGACCGACCGCCACGTAGGTCACGGGACGCGCCAGGGCATCGCGGACCTGATCGGCCGTGTGCGTCGAGAGCCCGACGACGGCGCTCTCTCCTACCACCTTGCGCGCGTCCTCGACCGGCAGGTCGTCCTGCCCCAGATGGACGCCGGCCGCGCCGCTCATCCGGGCGACGTCGGCACGGTCGTTGACCATGACCGCCGCACCGTAGCCGGAAGCCCGCGCCACGACGGCGTCGCACCAACCGTCCAGCACCTCGCTGGCTACGCCGGGAGCCCGAAGCTGCACGAGCCGGGCGCCGCCGTCGAAATACGCGGCGGCGAGCTCGGGAACCGTCCAACCGTGGCGAGCGGCCTGCCCGGCATCGACAATCGCATAGAGGGAAGGCAGATCAAGTCCCATCGTGCCGCCCGAGCGCCGGTCGCTCCGTGTCCATCAGATGCCGGCAAGCCGGTGTCAGCACCTCGATGCCCGCCTCGGTCACCAGCACGTCGTCCTCGATGCGGACCCCGCCGAGATCGGGCACGTAGACACCGGGCTCGATCGTAAAGACCATCCCCGCCGCCAGCGCCACGTCTTCCGGCCCGGCCGGCCCCGCACGCCGCTTCCCGATTCGCGGCAGCTCGTGGACGTCGATCCCGAGCCCGTGTCCCGTACCGTGCCCGAAACGCTCCGCCAGCCCGTAACGCTCCAGAGCCACCCGGGCCGCCCCGTCGACGTCGCTCGCCAGCACCCCCGGCGCCGCCGCGGCCAGCGCGGCCGCCTGGGCTTCGCTCACGGCCCGATGCAACCGGCGCGTCTCCGAAGTGGGCGGCCCGACCGATACGGTACGCGAAACGTCGACGCAGTAGCCTTCGTGGACGCCTCCGAAGTCGAGGATGACGAGATCCCCTCCGGCCAGCCGGCGCTCTGTCGGGTGCGCGTGCGGCAGCGCGCCGTTCGGACCGGACGCCACAATCGAATCGAAAGCCGGCCGCTCGAATCCCGCCTCCTCGATCAACCGCTCCACGTCGCTCGCCACCTCGATCTCGGTGCGGTCACGCCGCGCACAGCGACAGACCGGGACGACAATGGCGGCCAGCATCCGGCCGGCCTCCCGCAACGTCTCCGCCTCATGGCGGTCCTTTACCATCCGCGCCCGCTCGAGGATCTCTACCGCCGGGATCAGGTCCGCCTCCAGCATCTTCTGCAGCCATGTCCAGCGCCGCACGCTGAGATGGTCGGCCTCGATCGCCACCCGGGCGGCCGGCCGTCGCCGCAGGACATCGCACAGGGTCTCGTCGTAGGTGCTCTCCACCTGGACCGTTTCCAGCTCGGGGGGCGCGACTCCCTGATCGAGAAGACGATTGACCGCTTCGAGGTACCGGAAATCGATGACCAGGCGCAGACCGGGCGGATCGCGCTCGACGACCGCGACGCCGGCGCTCGCACGCAGGTTGAGCAGGTAGAAGAGATGCGGGAGCGCCGTGACGACGAGCGCGTCGAGTCCGCGCACCTCCAACTCCCGCCGGAGCGCCGACGCTCGGGCGGCCAGCCGTTCGCGCGGTGCGAAGCGCATCCCACGTCATTTTACGATCACACGTTCGGCGGTTCTTCCCGTTCGACCGGCGTCGTCGGTAACGGCAACTTCAACGACGACCGCGACCGGCGTAGCGTCGACGACCTCCACGAGGCCGGCCGCCGAGCCTCGGCGCCCCGTGTCGTCCGCCACGCTGACGGTGACCGTATAGGTCCTCGCCTCGCGGTACACGTGACTCGTGGTGACACCGCTCCCCACCCCGCCGTCGCCGAAGTTCCATTCGTAGGACACCAGCCGCCGACCCGCCGCCGCCGTCGAGGCGCTCGCATCGAAGAAGACCCTTTCACCCTCGGTGGCCGGGATCGGAGAGACGACGAAAGAGGCGGCCGGCGGCGTCCCCGCCGCGACCGTAACCGTCCGTGTCGCCTCCGCCGACCGGTTGTACGCGTCGGTCACGGTCATCCGCACCAGGTACGTGCCGGCCGTCGAATAGACGTGCGCAAGCTGCCGGCCGGAGGCGCGCCCACCGTCGCCGAAGTCCCAACGAAATCCCGCTATCAGACCGGAGGGGTCGCGGGTGCACCCGGCCGCGGCCGGATCACCGGCCGGACACGCCGCGGCGCTGAATCGCACCTGGTCGAAGACGACCGGTGCGGTCGGAGTGACCTCGAAACCGGGCCGCACGTCGAAGGGGGGAATCACGACGCCGGAGGGCACGAGTCGAATTCGAACCCGCCGCTCGACGGCATTCGAGAAGTCTCCCGTAACCGGCGTGACGATCAGCGTAACGACCCGACCTGGATCGACCGCGCCGGCCGCGTTCCCGGATGGTCGCGGCGCGCGATAGGAAAAGACCGCCCGCCCCGCAGCGTCCGTCACGACGGCCCGCGTGGAGAGCTGCCCCACGTCGTGCGCGGTCGATCCTTCGACGATGCGCACGACCAGCCGCAGATCGACGGCGGGGATGCCGTTCGGCCGCGTCGCGGTGATGGTGACGACCGACCTCGCGGCACCGTCCATCGGCAGCACGTCCGGGGTTGCGCTGAGGCGGATGGACAGCGCCAATGCGGACGGCCCGGCCAGTGGCGGCGCCCCCTGACCGTCCTGCAGACACCCCATCGGACACAACGCTAGGACAAGGGCGGCGGCGAACCGGCGATCCGCCCGTAGCGCCTCGATGCGGAATCGAGCCTGCATCGCTCGTTTCATCTCGGTACACGGTCCGCATCGGACCAGTCAGCGAACTCGACGGTCAGCGCACCGGTCGCCTCGACCCGAGCGCCGCCGTTGTCGCGCCCGTAGAACGTGACCTGGGCGATCGCGTTGATGACGACGTCGCCGCCTCCCTCCCGGAGCATGATGAGCGGCGGATCGAGCTTCGCGGACGCACGCACCAGGACCAGATCCACGGTCTGGGCGGCAAACGAGGCCGTCAGACCCAGCGCACCGTCCCAGACGTGCGGCACGTCGACGCCCGGCGCGTTGCGCCCGTCGCTCCGTACGTATCGCACCCGATAGCGGTCGACGGTTGCCAGGTTCGCCCCGGTGGGCGCGGCCGGGTTGAACGCCGCACCCGGGTCCTTCGGAACGAGCCGCAGTGTCACCTGCGCCACGTCCGGGGATACCGTCCCGCCGCTGACGACGTCCGACCGGATGAACGTGCCGGTCGAATGCCCGGCCATGCCATCCGAAGACGCCCCGATTCGCTCGACCACGAGAGCGACGCTCGAACGCGAGGACGCCGGACCGTCACCGGCGCACGCAACGACGGCAGCGAGCCCGACGATTGCAAAGGCCATCGTGCGCGAGCCATGCCCCGTGTCCGGCCGCGCCTCTGCCCTCGCCAGACCCGTTCCCGACCGCTGTGCTCGGTACATCGCCTCCCCCTCAACGCACGATGCTGGGCGTCAGAAAAATCAGCAGCTCGTCGGTGCGGCGCCGCTCCGCTCGGCTCCTGAAGAACCATCCGAGTATGGGAATGCGGTGGATACCGGGCACCCGCCGGTTCGACCGCGTCCGGGCGCTCTCGTATATCCCGCCGATTACCGTCGTTGCGCCGTCCGGAACCTGGACGGTGGTACTGGCGCTCTGCGTCACGATCGGTGGTACGCCGTTGACCTGGCGGGCGAAGTCGGCGAAATCGTTACCGATCTCGATCTGCATGATCACGGTGTCGGCGCTGGTGATCTGCGGGGTCACCGCGAGACGCAGAGCCGCATCCCGGAACGTCACCGTCACGGTGTTGTTGGCGACGGTCTGGATCGGGATCTGATCGCCCTGAGTGATGGTGGCCTGGACGTTGTTCTGGGTCGTGATCCTCGGATTCGACAGGATCTTCACGTGCCCGTCACTCTCCGCGGCGGAGAGCACGACGTCGAGGTTGAGCGACCCGTCAATCGCACCGAGGGCCAGTCCCAGCGCTGCGCTCGGCGAAGGCGCCGCCAGGTCGACCGCGGTGCCGCTGTTCTCGGTTTCCAGGGCGCGCGGGTCCGCCCCGTCCGCGGGTCCCTGCGCGCTCCCGGTGCGCCCGCTGATCCCGCCGCGGTTGGGGAACGCGAGCGACGTGGTGTTGCCGATCTCCGGCGCCACCCGACCCGCAACGCCCCACCGCACACCGAGCTCGCGGAGATAGTCCTGGCTCGCTTGCACGATCCGGGCCTGGATCTCGACCTGCGGTTGAGGGCGATCCAGCGCATCGATCAACTCCTGCGCCCGGCCAACGCGATCCTGCAGGTCCACGATGATGAGCGTGTTCGTCCGGCCGTCCATCTGTACCTGCCCGCGCGGCGAGAGAACGGTTTGGGTGACGAGATCGGCGAGGTCGGCCGCCCGCGCGTATCCCAGTGCGCGGGTGACGACCACGAGATCCCCGATCAGCGCCTCCTGCCCGGCACGGGCGCGCCGCTCCGCGTCCTCGGCCGCCAGAGTGGCCACGGGGGCGATGCGAACCACCGTGCCGTCGATCACGTATCCCAGCCGGTTGGCCTGCAGGATCACCTCGAGGGCCTGATCCCACGGCACGTCGACCAGAGCCACGTCCACCGTCCCCGCGACCTGCGGATCGATCACGAGGTTCAGCCCGCTGATCTCCGCGAACGTCCGCAGCACCGAACGCAGCTCCGCGTTCTGAAACTCCATCGAGACCGGGTCCCCCGCGTACTCCCGGGAGCCGCCACGCGCCTCCTGCACTCCCGTCCGCGCCCGGAGCACGCCGCCCCCGAGGGGGTCCGCGACGTCTCCGCCCAGGGGATGGCTGCCTCCTGTCGCCAGCAGCAACGCGAGCACGCCCCGGAACGCTCGGGGCCTGCTCATCGCCCCTCCCGCGACGCGCGCAGCGTCCGACGCACGGCGTGCGCCGAGCCGCGCCGCCCGTCCACGACGATCACCACGCCGCCGGCGGCCACCGACTCAACGTATCCATCGAAGAGCTCCTCGCCCCCCCGGAAGAGATGACTCCTTCCGTCCTCCGTCTCCAGGACCGCGAGATGCTCACCGTCGAACACCACGAGCCCGCGCAGGGTCAGCTCGTCGACGGCAATCCCGGCCGGACCGCGCGGCCGGACCGTGGGAACCGCGGCCGGACGCCCCCCCGCGGAGGGCCTCACGAAGGGATCGCGACGTCCCCCGGAATCGTAGGGACGCGGGCCGTCCGGCAGGTCGGCATCGCCGGCCGGCGTCTGGAACACCCCCCGGCGCGCGTCGCGGGCCTGTACGGAGGCAAGACAGTCCTGTCCGTCCGGCATCCCCGCAAGAAGCAGCGCGCAAGTTGCCGTATGCCTCATCGGCGCAACCTCTCTCCCCCGCCGGAGACGTCCCCGTCGCCGGCAAGCTCCCGAAGCACATAGGTGGTGGCGCTGCACGTCGCCGTGATGGTCGCCGTTGGCGTCCCGGAGGCGAGAGCGCGGATCGACAGGTGGCCGATGGTGACCACCTGCGGCAGCCGGCTCACCTCGTCCAGGAACGTGGCGAGATCGTGAAATCCTCCCGTCAGCTCCAAGCGGACCGGCCACTCCTCGTAGCCCTCCCTCGCGCTCGTCGCGTCGAGCGTGAAGGATTGCATCGTCAGGCGCGAGTGCGCCGCGATCCCCTGCAGACGCCTCAACAACGCGGACGCCTCGCGCTCCCCCGGCACGGTGCGTCGCAGAGCCTCGAGGAGTCCGCGCAGACGCTCGACCTCGGCTTCGAGCCCCGGCAGCCGGCTGGCGGCACGACGTGCATGGACGACCTCGGCGCGACGCTGCTCCAACTCCACGCGCCGCATCGCCAGCAGGTCGCTCTGGGGTCCTACCCACAGAAGGCGAAATGCCGCGAGGGCAGCGAGCGGCAGGAGGATTCCCGCCGCGAGCGTCCTGCTCCGCAACCCCTCCGGCAGACCGGGCCTCATCGTCCATCCCCCGCCGGGATCGGCATCCTGATCTCGAAAGCGACCGTCTCCGGCCCGCTGGATCGCTTCTCCCACTGGGCGTCCACGATCTCGACCCGCGTGCCGGGAGCGGCCCATGCTTCGAGAGCCACGGCATAGTCGGAGACCGTGGCCAGCGTTCCGGCGTGTCCACGCACGACGATACCGGACGGCTCCTGGCGCACCTCGTTCAGCCACAGACCGTTCGGAAGAGCGCGACTCAACTGGTCCAGCAGCCGCGCCGAAGCGCCCCTGCGGACGTGCAGCGCTTCGATGAGCCCCACCCGAGCGGCGAGGTCGGCCTGCAGCGCCTCGGCGGTGCGCGCCGCGTCGACGTCCGGAGCCAGGCGGGCCAGTGCCGTCTCCGCGTCCGCCAAGGCCCGGACCAGATCCCCTGCCTCCGAATGCAACGACCAGTACCACCAGGCGGCCAGAGCCAGAGACGAAATCGCGAGCACCACGACGACGGCCGGCGTAGCGGTCCGCCAGCGGCCGTCAACCATCGTTGCCCGGTCCTGCACCGAGGTGAGCAGGTTGACGCGGATCATCCGTCCCCCGTCCGGCGCAGAGCGAGCCCCGCGGCGACGCCCGCCGTCGCCGCCCGGTCGGCCGGATCCCGCCAGCCAGCTTCCAGGTCGAGACCCGTCGCTCCTCGGAAGGGATCGAACCACTCCACGGGTGCGTCGAAGCGTCGGACCATGGCGGCTGCAAATTCCGCCCCCTGCGAGGCACCGCCACTCAACACGATGCGGTCAATACGTCCCGGCGGCTGACTGGCCGCGAAGAAGTCGAAGGTCTTCTCTACTTCGAGCAGCAGATCCTCGGTGACTTCCTGTAGCGCCGGCTCCACGTCCTCGCGCCGCTCGCCCCGGATCGGAGACCCCTTCTTCAGCCGCTCGGCCTCCTCGAACGACAGTGCGTACGTGCGGCGAAGCGCATCCGTACAGGCGTTCCCGCCCAGCGCGATGTCACGACTGAAGACGGACCGGCCGCCGCGAACGATGTTGACGTTGACCGTGCTCGCCCCGGCGTTGAGCAGCGCAACGAGACCGCCTCTCTCGAACCCTCCCTGCATTGCATAGGCGTTCTGAAGGGCGAACGCCGCTACGTCCACGACCGCCGGCACGCATCCGGCCGCCGTAACCGCGGCGACGTACTCGGCGATCGTGGTCTTCTTCGCCGCCACCAGCAGCACGACCATGGGAGCTTGCGGATCGACGTCGCCCTCACGGTCGACCACCACCTGGTAATCCAGGTTCACATCACAGAGATCGAACGGGATGTGCCGTTCGGCCTCCCAGGCGATCGAGCCGGCGAGTTCCGCCGGGCTCATCCGCGGCATGGTGATCTCTCTCGCGACGACTGCGCCCCCCGGCACCGACAGGGCGACCTCTCGACCGCGAATGGCAGCGGCGCTCAGCAGAGTGCGAATCGCGCCCGCCACGGCCGCCCGGTCGGCGATGGTCCCCTTGACGATGCTGTCCGCAGGCAGGGGTTGCACGCCCGCCGCTGCGACGACCTCGCGGGCCCCGGATCGCGTCAACTCGACCGCCTTGACGGCACTCGAGCCGATGTCTATGCCGACGAGCGAGGTCGGCCGTCGGAGAACGCCCGAGAGGATGCGCGTGGGTCCGGCCACGTCCACTACCTGAAGCAAGTATCGTGCCGTCACTCCCGCGTGGACTTCCGAGAACGGCGCGGGGGACGGTGCGGGCGCGCCTTGACACCGGCTCGCGATGCTTTGTACCATCCGCGGATGTACCGACGAGATTTGGTGTAGACACGTGTCGACATATGCACCCAGCGGAAAAGAAATCGTGCGCGCCTGGCACGTGATCGACGCCGACTCGAAAGTGCTCGGGCGGATCGCGACCGTTGCGGCGCGCCTGTTGCAGGGCAAGCACAGCCCGCAGTACGCTCCGTACCTGGACACCGGCGATCACGTCGTCATCGTGAATGCGGCGCGCGTTCGCATGACCGGACGCAAGGAATCCCGCAAGCTGTACCGCGCGCACAGCGGCTACCTCGGCGGGTTGCGCTCGGATCGAGCCGGTACGGTTCGCCGCAATCACCCGGAACGACTCGTCGAATCGGCGGTGCGCGGCATGCTGCCGAAGACGAAGCTCGGCAAGACGATGTACCGCAAGCTGAAGGTCTATGCCGGCCCCGAACATCCCCACGCGGCCCAGAAGCCGGTGGCCTGCGAGGTATCGTGAGCGCAGAACCTGCCCACTACGGAACCGGACGGCGCAAGAAATCGACCGCACGTGTTTTTCTTCGACCGGGCGCCGGCGCCTTCACCGTGAACACGGTGTCGCTCGAACATCGCTTTCCCACGGTATCGCTCCGGACCAGGATCACCGAGCCCCTCGCGTTGACGGACTCGACCGACAGTTACGATATCTTCGCCACCGCAGCCGGCGGCGGCATCTCCGGTCAGGCCGGTGCGCTGCGTCTCGGCATCGCGCGCGCCCTGGTCGAGGCGAATCCCGAGTTGCGGGCGCCACTGAAGAAGGCCGGCATGCTGACGCGGGACCCGCGCGGCAAGGAACGCAAGAAGTACGGACTGGCTGGCGCACGCAAGCGATTCCAGTTCAGCAAGCGGTAGGAACCCCGGAGCGGTCGCGCGATGGTCGCGCGCCGGATGGAGGCAGCTTGACGCCGTTGACGATGCAAGAACTGCTGGAGGCCGGAGTTCATTTCGGCCATCAGACAAAGCGCTGGAACCCCAAGATGAAGAAGTACATCTTCGGCCAGCGCAACGGGATCTACCTCATCGACCTGGGCAAGACGGTCGAGTGCCTCCGCCACGCGGAGGACTTCGTCACCCAACTCGCGGCAGAGAACCGTACCATCCTCTTCGTGGGAACGAAGCGGCAAGCTCAGGATCTGATTGTCGAGGAGGCGCAGCGCTGCGGCATGTACTTCGTCAACGAGCGTTGGCTCGGCGGACTGCTGACCAACTTCACCACGATCCAGCGCAGCCTCGACCGCCTGCGCGAGCTCGAGGCGATGGCCGAGGACGGCAGGTACGAAAGCCTCTCCAAGAAGGAAGTCGCTCGTCTCGAGAAGGAAAAGCGCAAGCTCCACCGCAACCTCGACGGCATCCGCAAGATGTCTCGTCTTCCGGACGCGGTGTTCGTCATCGACACACGCCGCGAGAAGATCGCCGTCGACGAGGCGCGCAAGCTGAGGATTCCGGTCATCGGTCTGGTCGACACCAACTGCGATCCCGATGACGTGGACTACGTCATCCCGGGCAACGACGATGCGCTCCGCGCAATCCGACTCTTCCTGACCCGGATCGCCGACGCGGTCATCAACGGCCGGGGCCTCAAGGAGGCCTCGGAAACCGCCGACGCCGGAGCACCGCAGGCCGCGCCACCGGCCACCGCCGAGGTCGCGCCCGCTACGGCTTCCATCTGAGATACACCGGTTACGGGCCCCGCCGCTCCGGCACGGTGGCGGGCCTTCCCTTCCAGAACGCGAAAGATCGACGCGATGGCAATCAGTGCGGCGCAAGTCAAGGAACTACGAGACCGGACCAGCGTCGGCTTCATGGAGTGCAAGGCGGCACTGAACGAAGCCGGTGGCGACATCGAACAGGCTGTGACCATTCTGCGCACCCGGGGCCAGGCCAAGGCGGCCAGGCGCGCGGGCCGCACGACATCCCAGGGACTGGTCGGGAACTATATCCACCAGGGCGGGCAGGTCGGCGTCCTCGTGGAGGTCAACTGCGAGTCCGACTTCGTGGCGCGCACCGACGATTTTCAGACGCTGGTCCGGGAAATCGCCATGCACATCGCCGCCGCCGATCCGCAGTACGGCAGCCGCGAAGAGGTCCCGGCGGCGGATCTGGAGCGAGAACGCTCCATCTACCGCGCGCAGTTCGAGGGCGCGAACAAGCCGCCGGCAATCGTCGACAAGATCGTCGAGGGCAAACTCAACAGCTTCTACGAGCAGGTCGTGCTGACCGACCAGCCGTCGATCCGCGACCCGAAGACAACCATCGGTGCCATGATCGCCGCCGCCATCGCCAAGTTGGGCGAGAACATCACGGTCGCCCGCTTCGCGCGGTTCAAAGTCGGCGAAGCCGCCGGCTGAAGGGAGCCGCGGCGGCGGCAGAGGTGCGCTGCGCTATAATCCCCTCCGGCCGCGCACCGTCCCCGGGCATTCCCGTTCACGACACGGCGCCGGCTTCTTTTCCGATGACCGGACGAGCCTGTCGGCGTGTCCTCCTCAAGCTCTCGGGCGAGGCGCTCGTCGGGGATCGGTCCTTTGGCATCGATCCGGTCGTTGCGGACCGACTCGCGCGCGAGATTGCCGCGGTCCAGGCGCACGACGTCGAGATCGCCATCGTGATCGGCGGCGGGAACATCTTTCGCGGGCTGGCCGCGAGCGCCCGTGGCATGGACCGCGCCACCGCCGACTACATGGGCATGCTCGCCACCGTGATGAATGGGCTCGCGCTCTCGGATGCCCTGGAGCAGAATGGAGCCTCGACGCGGGTCGTCACGGCAATAGAAATGCGCGAGGTCGCCGAGCCGTACGTGCGGCGCCGGGCGGTGCGCCATCTCGAGAAGGGCCGTATCGTGCTGTTCGCCGCGGGGACCGGAAACCCGTATTTCACCACCGATACCGCCGCGGCCCTGCGCGCCATGGAGATCCGCGCCGATGTCCTGCTCAAGGGGACCAAGGTCGACGGCATCTTCACGTCGGATCCGATGACCGACCCCACCGCCACCCGCCTCGACCGCATCTCGCACCGGCAGGTGATCGAGCAGGGCCTGAAGGTGATGGATGCCACGGCGATCTCGCTGTGCATGGACAACGGCATGCCGATCGTGGTCTTCAATCTGCGCACGTCGGGCAACATCCGTCGTGCGGTCCTCGGAGAGTCGGTGGGATCGCTGGTGACCGCCTCGGTCTCCGGAGATCGTTCGGAGGTAGCCACATCATGACCGTGACCGATCCTGAAGCAGCCCACGCCGACGCGGAGCAGCGCATGGACGGTGCCGTGGATCACGTCCGGCGGGAGCTGGCCGGCGTGCGCACCGGCAGGGCCTCCATCAACCTCCTCGACAGTGTCCGCGTGGAGGCCTATGGCGCCCAAATGCCGCTGAATCAGGTGGCCAGCCTGTCCGTGCCCGAGTCGACGCTCATCGTCGCGGCGCCGTTCGACCCGTCCCAGACAAAGGCCATCGAAAACGCGATCCGCAACGCCAATCTCGGCCTGAACCCGAGCAACGACGGCAAGATCATTCGGATTCCCGTGCCGGCCCTGACCGACGAGCGGCGCAAGGAGATGTCACGACTCGTGCACAAGCTGGCCGAAGAAGGGCGGACCAGCGTGCGGCAGGTACGGCGTGACACCAACGACGCCCTGAAGCGGCTGCTGAAGAGCCACGACCTCTCCGAGGACGACGAACGGCGCGCCCTCGACGACATACAGAAGCTCACGGACGGCCACGTCCGCAAGATCGACGACCTGCAGAAGGCGAAGGACGCGGAGCTGCTGGACCGGTAGAGCAAGGTTCACGAGCCGTTCTCCGGGATCCTGCTGCCGTACTGCGCCATGTCGACCCTCTCCCATCTCGAATGCTCGGCCGCCTGCGGCGCAGCGCACCTGGATCCCGACAAGGTCCAGCACCTGTGCGGCTGCGGCGCGCCGCTGCTCGCGCGGTACGCTCTCGACGCCCTCGCCGGCCGCTGGACGCGCGACTCCCTGCGTGCTCGCCCGCCGACGATGTGGCGCTATCGGGAGGTGCTGCCCGCGCCCGACGGGGATGGGCCGGTGACGCTCGGCGAGGGTTTCACGCCGCTCGCGCACGCACGCCGCCTCGGCGCCGCGGTCGGGATGGACCGTCTCTACGTCAAGGACGAATCGGCCAATCCGACCAACTCCTTCAAGGCCCGCGGCCTGTCGGCGGCCATCACCGTCGCGAGACGACTCGGAGCAACCACGGTTTCCGTCCCGTCCGCCGGAAACGCGGCCAACGCGGCGGCAGCGTACGCTGCGCGCGCGGGCATGGCGGCCAAAGTCTTCATGCCGCGCGACGTCAAGACCCCGTTCATCCGTGAATGCGAGCTCTACGGCGCCGAGGTAACGCTGGTTGACGGCCTCATCACCGACGCGGGGCGGGTGGCGGCCGAGGCCGGCGCGGCGCGCGGGTGGTACGACGTCTCCACGCTGAAGGAACCGTACCGCGTCGAGGGCAAGAAGACGATGGCGTACGAGATCGCCGAGCAGCTCGGTTGGGAGTGGCCCGACTGGATGATCTACCCCACCGGCGGCGGAACCGGCATCGTCGGCATGTGGAAGGCCTGTGCGGAGCTGGAAGCGCTCAGGTGGATGCCGGCCGGCGCGCAGCGGCCGCGGATGGTCTCCGTCCAGGCCGAGGGATGCGCACCCATAGTCCGCGCCTTCCACAACGGGGACGAGCGCGCGACACCGTGGGAGGAGGCTCGAACCAGCGCGGACGGGCTGCGGGTCCCGCGAGCCATCGGCGACTTCCTGATCCTGCGCGCCCTGCGGGAGAGCGGCGGCGCGGCTGTCGCCGTCAGCGACTCGGAAATGATTGCGGCAATGCGTGAGATCGGAGCGACCGAGGGTATCAGCGCCGCGCCCGAGGGCGGAGCGGCCCTGGTCGCGCTGCGCGCGCTTCTCGCCGATGGCACGATTGCGCCGACCGACCGGGTCGTGCTTTTCAATACCGGCGGCGCGCTGAAATACCTGGATCTGCTCGGTATATAATGAAGGATCGTGGTTGCGGCAACACCCCGCGACTACGAGTCCTGCTTCTTAGACGAATACGGGCCGCTAGCTCAGTTGGGAGAGCGCCGCGTTCGCAACGCGGAGGTCGTGGGTTCGAGTCCCATGCGGTCCACCAGTCGCCTCTCCGCCGGTCATGACGATGACGACGACCGCGCCGTACCGGGCCGTGCTGCGCTGCATCCAGGGATGTGCGGGCGCACACTCCCTGCTGAAGCCCATCTATCGGTGTCCCAACTGCAACGACCTGCTGGAGGTGTCCCACGACATCGATGCACTCCGGGATCGCTCGGCGGGCTCCTGGATGCGGCTGTTCGACGAGCGCTACAAGCGGACGACCTGGCCGTACGGATCCTCCGTATGGGGCAAGAAAGAGTGGGTCTGTCCCGGCGTGGACGCGGACAACATCGTGTCCATGGACGAGGGGGGAACCAATCTCTTCTGGGCGGAACGATTCGGACGCGAGCTCGGGGTCAGCGATCTGTGGGTGAAGCTGTGCGGCAATTCCCACACCGGCTCGTTCAAGGATCTCGGAATGACCGTGCTGGTCTCCCTGGTCCGGCAGATGATGCGCCAGGGCGTGACGATTCGTGCCGTGGCGTGCGCCTCGACCGGCGATACGTCCGCGTCCCTGGCCGCCTACGCCGCTGCCGGTGGCATCCCGGCCATCGTAATTCTCCCGCGCGGCAAGGTCTCGACGGCCCAGCTCGTGCAGCCGCTGTCGAATGGCGCCACCGTGCTCGCACTCGACACCGACTTCGATGGCTGCATGGCGATCGTGAAGCGGCTCTCGACCGAGGAGGGCATCTATCTGGCGAACTCGATGAACAGCATCCGTCTGGAGGGCCAGAAGACGGTGGGCATCGAGATCGTCCAGCAGTTCGACTGGGAGGTACCCGACGTCATCATCATTCCCGGCGGCAATCTCGGCAACGTGAGCGCCCTCGGCGCCGGGTTCGACATGATGGAAGCGCTCGGCGTGACGGCCCGCCGCCCGCGCATCGTCGTCGCGCAGGCGGCCGCCGCGAACCCGTTGTATCGCGCGTACGGGAACGACTGGCGCTTCGAGCCGATCAAGGCAGCCACGACCCAGGCATCGGCCATCCAGATTGGGAATCCGGTCTCGATCGACAAGGCGATCCGCACGCTGCGACGCTATGACGGGATCGTGGAACAGGCGACGGAGGTCGAGCTCGCTGATGCGTCCGCTCGCGCGGATCGCACCGGGATGTACAACTGCCCCCACACGGGAGTCGCTCTCGCGGTGCTGACCAAGCTGCGGGCGCGCGGCGAGATCGCGCCGACGGACCGCGTCGTGGTGATCTCGACGGCCAACGGACTGAAATTCACCGACTTCAAGCTGAATTACCACCGGGCCGCGACTCCGGATCTGGAGCCGAGTCTCTCCAACACGCCGGTCGAGTTGCCGGACGACTACGACGCCGTGCGCCGCGCCGTCGCACGCGTGACGAACACCTGACGAGCCTTGACACTGCCGTCGGACGCCATCGACAATATTCCATGCCCGTTCCGCGCATCACCAAGGAAGACCTGCAGCAGCGCATCGAAGGCGGTGCCACGACCGCACCGGTGCTCGTCGACGTGCGGCTCAAGTACCCGTACGAGCACAGCACGGTCCGGCTGCCCGGTGCGATTCGGCTCGCGCCGCCCGACTTCGAGACGTCGTCGCTCCCGCTCGAGCGGGACATCGTGACGTACGACTCCGACCCCGAGGAGATCGTCGGCGCGCGCGTCGCCGCGGCACTGATCCGGCAAGGCCACCGCGCCTGCGTGCTCCAGGGAGGCATAGTCGAGTGGCTGGCAGCCAAGCTCCCGACCGAGAGCAAGGACGCGCCCAAGCAGAAGCCACCGGTAGCCGGCGCCCTCAAGGGCTAGTCGCCCGTGGAGTTGCGCACAGGTCATGACACCGTGCGCCGCCTCCGCATCGCGATCGCCGTCCTCCTGGGCTGCATCCTTCCGGCCGTAGCCGGCGCCCAGTCTCCCGCCCCTCCGCCTGTCGCCGAACTCGTAACGCGCCTGCAGGCGCGTTACGATCAAATCGCGGACTTCTCCGCGGACTTCGAGCACCGCTACGCCGGCGGCGTACTCCGGACCACCGACGTCGAGCGCGGCACGGTGCACGTGAGGAAGCCGCGCCAATGGCGTTTCGACTACGTCGATCCGGAGCCCAAGCTCTTCATCTGCGACGGTACGACGATCCACTCCTACTTTCCCGCCGACCGGCAGGTCGTCGTGAGCCCGCTTCCGGCCGGCCCGGATGCGTCCACGTCCGCCTCCTTCCTGGCCGGCGAGGGCGATCTGCTCCGCGACTTCACCGCCCGCTACGCGGCCCGGCCGCCGCCGGACGGCGCCTGGTCCGTGGAGCTGACGCCCGTCGGGGACGGCGCCGGTTACGAATCTCTGACCCTGACCATCGACCGGGTCACGTTGGACATTCTGGGGATGGCGACCACGGATTTCCAGGGCGGCGTCTCCGCCTACGTGTTCTCCAACGTCATGCAGAACCGGGGTCTGTCCGATACGTTGTTCGTGTTCGACGTCCCAACGGGCGTCGAGATCATCACCGATGACACTCTTGTCCGCTAGCAGGGCGCCGCGCGTCGACCTCCGCGTGCTTGCGGTCGCGCTGGCTCTGGCCGCCTCGGCCTGTGCAACCAGCGGCGCCCTGCTGGAGGGAAGGCGCGCCGAGCGCGAACGCGACTACGACCAGGCGGTGATCGCCTATACGCGGGCCCTGCAGGAACGGCCGCACGACCGGAACCTGCAACTCGCTCTCGACCGTGCCCGACTCCGGGCCGCGCAGATGCACTTTGCGGAGGGTCGGCGGCTGACCCGGCTGGCGCGGTGGCAGGAGGCGCTGGAGGAATTCCAGATCGCGTACGACCTGAACCCGGGGATGGGCGACCTAGATCGTGCAATCCGCGAGACGCGGGACGCCGTACGCGCGGAGCTCGCGGCCCAACCGGAAGGACAGACCGCGCTCGAGGCGCTCATCGAGCGGACTCTCGCGGCGGCGCCGCCCGGTCTCGATCTGCCGCAGGGCGTCGAACTCCCGGCGTCGGTGGTCTTCAGCAGCGAGAGCTCGCGCGCGGTGTTCTCGGCCCTGGGACAGCTCGGCGGCGTCAGCGTCGTCTTCGACACACAGTTCCGCGACACGCCGTTCTCGGGCGACCTGCGGGGAATGACGTTCGACACGGCGCTTGCCGTCGTCGCCGCCAGCACGGGCAACTTCTTCCGGGTGACCGCCCCCGGAACCGTCACCATCATCCCGGACACGCCGGCGAAGCGCCGCGAGTACGAGGAAGAGATCATCAGAACGTTCTACCTCAGCAACGCGGACGTGGCCGAGACCATCGACCTGCTGCGCCTGGTGGTAGATATGCGCCGGCTGGCGCCGGTGACCGCCACCAATGCGATCTCGATCAAGGACACCCCGGAACGCATCGACGCGGCGGCAAGACTGATCCGGGCGATCGACAAGGCGCGCGCCGAGGTCGTGATCGAGGTGCAGTTGCTTGAGGTGGACCGCCAGACCCTGCGGGAGTACGGTCTCCGTTTCGCCTCCGCCGGCGGCAACTCGGACATCAGCGGCGGCGAGTCAGCCGTCGACGACAGCGAGGGCCAAAGAGTCGACGGACTGGGACTGTCCGTCGACGACGTCGGCCGCCTCAGCGGATCGAGTCTTTTCGCGAACCCGACCAGTCTGCTGGTCCGCCTGCTCGAAACCAATTCGAGCACCCGCATTCTCGCCAACCCGCAGCTTCGGACGTCCGACGGCGTCGCCGCGGAGGCTCATTTCGGCGAGCGCGTACCCGTACCGGTCACGACGTTCACGCCCATCGCGGCCGGCGGCATCAGCCAGCAGCCGATCACGTCGTTCAACTACGAGGAGATCGGGGTCAACATCGACATCACGCCCCGCATCCATCACAACGACGAGGTCTCGCTGGCGATCGAGGTCGAGATCAGCAACATCTCCGGGACCGGTTTCGGCAACCTGCCGCAGTTCGGCAGCCGCTCCATCATCACCATGATCCGTTTGCGCGACGGCGAAACGAACATCCTCGCAGGCCTGATTCGCGACGACGAGCGGGAGACCCGGGGGGGCATTCCCGGGCTCAGCCGCATTCCGATCCTCGGTCGCCTGTTCGGCCGCACCACGACCGACACCCAGGAGACCGACATCGTGCTGACGCTGAAGCCGCACATCATCCGCGGCCTCGCGCTCGATGAAAATGACCTCCGGCCGTTCCGCATCGGCGCCAATGCCGCGGCGGGCGCACCGGCCGGGACCGGCAGCCTGCCGTCGAACCCGCCTCAACCGCAGCCACGAGCGGGCCGCCCCCTGCCCGGCCGGACGGACGGCCCGCAACGCCCCATCGCCCCGCCGGCGCCGCAGGATGCGCGCTGAGGGGGCCGCGGAAGAGCGCTTCACGATTCCACGGCGACGCGCGCCCCGAGCGATCGTAGGCGGTCCACGACGCTCGCATAACCGCGCTCGACCGTCTCGAGCGGACTGATGCGGCTCTCCCCGTCAGCCGCCAGCGCAGCCGCGATGAGAGCCATCCCGGAACGCAGGTCGCGCGTGTCCAGAGTGCGACCGTGCAGCGAGCGACCTCCCTCCACGATGATGCGGTGGGGATCGCAGAGAAAGAGGTTGGCGCCCATGCCGCTCAACTGCTCCAGCGCGAACAGCCGCAGCTCGTACATCCAGTCATGGATGAGGGTCCGCCCGGCGGCCTGCGTCGCGAGCACGGTGACGAGACTCACCATGTCGCTCGGAAACCCGGGCCAGGGGGCGGTCGTGATCTGTCGCACGGCACGCGGCCGCGACGGTCGCACCACGAAACGATCGTCCTCCACATCGCAGCCGACCTGCATCCGGCCGAGCACGGCGGTGAGCGGCTCGAGATCCGAACCGGCGACGCCGCGTACCTCGACCTCTCCCCCGGTAATGGCGGCCACCACCGCCCAGCTTCCGGCTTCGATATAGTCGCCGCGAAGCCGATGCGCCGTCCCGCGGAGCCGGGCTCCGCCCGCGACGTTGATCGTCGGCGTGCCGGCCCCCTCGATCTCGACACCCATGCCGCGCAGGCAGGCGCACAGCTCCACGACGTGCGGCTCACAGGCGGCGTGTCGGATCTCGGTGTCGCCGTGGGCCGCGGCGGCGGCCAGGATGGCGGTCTCCGTACCTGTGACCGACGCTTCCTCCAGGTAGAACGAGGCCGCAATCAGCCCGTCCGGCGCTTTGAGGGTGTGCCGCTCGCCCGCCTCGTCCCGCACCCCCATGGCGCGCAACGCCTGCAGGTGGGCGGACAGCGTCCGCCGGCCGGGGAAATCTCCTCCCGGAGGGGCCAGCGTCGCGCGGCCCAGCCGCGCCAGCAGCGGACCGACCAGCAGCACGGAGCCGCGCAACCGTCCGACGAGCCGCGGGTCCGGCTCGTCCGAACGGATCGTCGCGCACCGGACCCGCATCGTCGTCGTGCCGATACCCTCGACCTCGGCGCCGAGTCCCCTGAGCAACTCTGCCATTACGCGGACGTCGCCGATCCGCGGCACGTTCGACAACGTGCACGGCTCGTCCGTCAACAGACACGCGGCCAGGAGCGGCAAAGCCGCGTTCTTGTTGCCTTCGACGCTCACCGATCCGGCGAGTCGGTGGCCGCCTTCGACTATGAGTGTGGACATGCCGTCGCTTCGACGTTCTCTCCGGTCAGGGGGACCACCGATCGAACTCTCCGAGAAACACGACCTCCGGGGCCAGCGTCACGCCGTACTTCGCGGCGACGGCGGCCCGACAGCGTTCGATGAGGATCCGAACGTCCCGTGCCCGGGCTCCCGGATCCGTCACGATGAAGTTGGCATGTACGGGCGACACGCGCGCCCCACCGACCGCACGCCCCTTCAGACCAGCGCCGTCGACCAGCGCTCCGGCGGCGCACGGCATGCCGGAGGGCAGCCGCTGGAGATCCGGGTCCGGATTGCGGAAGACACAGCCTGCGCTCGGCGCGTCGAGCGGCTGCGTACGCTTCCGGAACCGTAACGACGACCGCGCTTCCGCGCGCAGGTCCGGGACGCGCCCGGTCGTTACCGCGAACTCCGCCCAGAGCACCACCTCGCCTGTCTCCTGCGCCCGGCTGCGGTCGTACCCGAACTCCATCCGGTCGCGCGAAACACGGTGCATGTCGCCATCGGGCCCCAGCAGGACGGCAGCCGCGACACGCTCGCCGATCAGCCGGCCACGGAAGTGCGCGTTCCCGCAAACGGCGCCGCCCACCGTGCCCGGCGTGCCGGCCCAGGTCTCCAGCCCCGCCAAGCCGCGGCTGATCGTCCAGCGGACGAGCCCGTTGAGAGTGACGCCCGCCGCGGCCCGCACCACGCCGGGCGCGGTCTCCGCTATCTCACCGTGCCGAAACCGAACGACGAGCCCGCGGACCCCGGCGTCGCCGACCAGGACGTTGGAGCCGCCCCCGAGCAGCGTCACCGGCAGGCCGAGCGCACGGGCCGCGCCCACCGCGGCAGCGACCTCCGGAGCGGAGCGGGAATCCAGAAACCAGTCGGCCCGCCCCCCAACGCGCAGCGTCGTCAGCGGCGCGAGCGGCTCGTCGCAGCGTAACCGTTCCGGGGCGAGCGATCCACGGAGCAGTGCCCTCAAGTCCGCGTCCACGTGCCGCCGCCGCTGCGCGTCCCATGCGGGACCGCCGCCGGCCGGCTCCGCCGGTAGAAAGGATTCAGGTGCACTCACGCCAGCGCTCGGACTCCGTCAGCGCCTCCCGCGCCGTTCGATGATCGCACCGCTCGAACTCGATCCAGTCGCCGGGAGCCAGTTGCCCCAGCACGGGAATGTCCGCCGTGACGACAGTCGCCACCCGTGGATACCCCCCGGCCGTCTGACGGTCCGCCATGGCGACGATGACGCCACCGGACGGCAGGATCTGCACGGCGCCGATCGGCAGTCCCAGGGAGAGAAGACTCAGCCCGTCGGGTCCCGCTATCGGCTCGCCGTCCAGACGATACCCCATCCGATCCGACTCCGGACGAATCGTGTACCGCGCGGTCTCCAGCCGCCGGAGGGCAACCGCGCCGAACAGACAGGCATGCGGGCCGGGCAGCACGCGCACGCGCGCGCCTCCCACCGGCACGCGGCGGCGCCACTTCGCGGCCGGCGGTTCCCTCCGCGGCACCCCGAGCGCAGGACCTGCCGCCAGCCGGTCTCCTGCCCTGAGCGCCCGCCCCTCCAGACCGCCCATGCCACTGCGCAGGTGCGTGGAGCGGCTGCCGAGCACGGACGGTACAGCGAAGCCCCCCGCCGCCGCGAGATAGGCACGGGCCCCCGCCGTACGCCGTCCGAAAGCCAGCCTCTGGCCGCGTTCCGCATGCAGGACGGTTTCGGTGGACACCTCGCTGGCGCCGAGCCTCAGTTCAAAGGTGGCGCCGGAAACGCCGACGCGCATGGCGGTCTCGAAGCGGAGCACCGGACCGACCAGAGTGATCTCGAGCGTTGCCGCCTCCGGCGGGTTGCCCATCAGTCGGTTCGCACGGCGGTGGGACACTACATCCATCGCGCCAGAGACGGAAACGCCGTAGTGTTGATATCCCCAGCGTCCGGTATCCTGCACGGTCGTCAAAAGGCCGGGGTCCTCGATCACCAGTCCCGGCTGCACGCTGGTCACGGTCGGCCGGTCTCCAGCCTGGCGTACGACGCCTCGTCGATCGGCTGGAAGCGCACGACGTCTCCGGCCGAGAGCAGAAATGGATCGGGGCGAGCCATGTCGAAGAGACGCATCGGGGTCCGCCCGATCAACTGCCAGCCTCCCGGCGAGGCAACCGGATAGACGCCGGTCTGGCGGGCCGCGATGCCAACGGAGCCGGCCGGCACATGGACCCGCGGCACCGCCCGCCGCGGCGCCGCGATCCGTGGATCCACCGCACCCATATACGCGAATCCGGGTTGGAACCCCAGCATGTAGACGCGATACGCCACATCGCAATGCCGTTCGACGACCTCCGCCTCGCTGCACCGCGCAAACCGGGCGACGTCGGCCAGATCGGGTCCGCTTGCGCCGCCGTAGCACACGGGCAGCCTGATCTCGCGACGAACTCGGACATCCCCCCGACCGGACGGCGCCGCGGTCTCGGCGGCCAGACCGCTCAGCGCCGTGGAGATCTCGTCGACGTCCCCCAACAGGGGATCGAAGTGCACGGCGACCGTCGCAAACGCTTCGACCACGTCACGCACGCCGGGGATTCGCCGCCGGCGCAGCTCCTCGGCGACGGCAACGCAACGCGCATTGACGGCCGGATCCAGGCGTTCCGGAAACGCCAGCAGCATGGCGGCGTCCCCGTCCCGCGACAGTTCCCACTCCCGCTCCGCGGCCCCGGCCATCATGCATCCGCCGCGGCCGGCGGCGCCCCGAGCCGCCGGCACAGCGTCTCCCGCAGTCCGCCGAAGTCTCCATTGGACATCAGAACCACCCGATCCCCCGCCCGCGCCTCGCTGACGATCGTATCGCCGATGGCATCGATCGTCGGCAGATGCCTCGCCCGTGTACCGGCCGCTACCAAATCCTCGACGAGCCGCGTTTCCGAGAGGCGTTCCTCGGCAGGAAGCGCCGACCGGAAGACGGGAGCCACGAGCACCTCGTCCGCCGCTGCGAGCGCCTCCGCGTAGGCGGCCTGAAAGACACGCCGGCACGACGTCGCCGAGCGCGGCTCGAATACGGCCCAGACCCGCCCGTCGGCCGACGCGGTTCGCAGGGCGGCCACGGTCTCGCGCACCGCGGTCGGATGATGGGCGAAATCGTCGTAGACAGCGACGCCCCTCCCGATCCCGCGCAGATCCAGTCGCCGGCGCACGCCGGCGAAATCGCGGAGCGCCGCTGCCGACGCGCCCGGACTCACTCCCACGGCCGCTCCGGCCGCCACTGTCGCCAGCGCGTTGCGCACATTGAAGACGCCGATCATCGGCAGATCGACACGGACCGCCACCGCGCCCCGAAACGCCACGTCGAAGCGGGTCCGGTCCGCGCCCTGCTCCACGCCGACGGCCCGCCAGTCGGCGCCGGCCTCGAGTCCGAACGTCTCCACGGGGCAGTGCGCGGCGTCCTGGAGATCCCGTGCCCCGGCGTCGTCGTAACCGAGCAGCACGCGGCCGTTCGACGGCACCAGCGCGAGAAAGCGGCGGAACGCGAGACGCAGCGCCGCCAGATCGGGATAGATGTCGGCATGGTCGAACTCCAGGTTGCCGACGATGGCGACGAACGGCAGGTACTTGAGGAACTTCGCCGTCTTGTCGAAGAACGCGCTGTCGTATTCGTCCCCCTCGATCACGAACAGGTCCCCTGCCCCCAGCCGGTAGCTCGCCCCGAAGTTCCGTGGGATTCCGCCGACCAGGTAGCTCGGGTCGGCGCCGGACTCGACCAGGGCCCACGCCGTCATCGACGTCGTCGTGGTCTTGCCGTGCGTTCCCGCCACGACGATGGGCCGCGCGTTCCAGAGAAACCGCTCGCGCACCATCTCCGGCAACGAGACGTACCGCATCCGCCGTGCAAGGACCGCCTCCACTTCCGGATTGCCGCGCGATACGGCATTGCCGATCACCACGATGTCGATGTCGCCGGTGAGGTGGTCCGCGTCGTAGCCCAGGTACGGCGCAATCCCCTGCTCGGCCAGAAAGCGGTCCATCGGCGGATACGCATTGGCATCAGACCCGCGCACGCGCAAGCCGCGGCGCTTCAGCATGGCGGCCAGGGTCGCCATCGCGGTCCCGCAGATGCCGATGAAATAGGCGCTGGTCATTCGACCGCCGCCTCCTCGATGATCAACCGTCCGGTGGACGTCCCTTCCACGCTCACGCTGACACCGAGCGGTACTGTAAGGAGTGGCCCCTCCGCATGCCCCGTCGGCAGACCGAACAGTACCGGACCCGGAACCTCCCCGAGCAGATCGGCGATCACCGAGCGGGCGGTCGGACCAGTCTCCGATTCGTCGCACCCCGGGAATTCCGCGCAGACGACCGCGGCGGCCCGAGACACAACGCCGGCCTGCCGGAGCTGCACCAGCATTCTGTCGATCCGGTATGGCCTCTCGTCGACGTCGTCCAGCAACAGCACGAATCCCGGCGGCGGATCGAATGCGAACGGCGTCCCGAGCGATGCCGCGAGCTGGGTGAGCGTGCCCCCTAGCAGCGGCCCGCGAGCCCGCCCCCGCTTGAGCACTTCCAACCCGCCCGCCGCCAGCTCGCCGTAGGGGCGGGCACGCATCAGTTGGGCGAGCAGAGAAACCCGGTCGTAGCCGGCGTCGCCCGCTGCCAGGTGGACCAGCATCGGCCCGTGAAACGCGACCAGCCCGCAGCGCGTCGTCACGTAGCTGAGGAGCGCGGTCACGTCGCTGCATCCGAGCAGCACCTTGCGTCCCTTGCGTATCTCGTCCGCATCGAGCCATGGCAGCACCTGGGCGCTCCCGTAGCCGCCGCGGACCGCAAAGACCCCGGCAATGGAAGGGTCGCCCCAGGCTGCCGCGAACGCACTGGCGCGCGCCTCCGCCGGTCCGGCCACGTACGCCCGCCGCTCGAACACCGAAGGTGCGAACACCGGCATGAAACCGAGCGCCCGGACCTCCTCGACCCCGCGCTCGAACAACGCCGGATCGAACGGACTGGCCGGGGCGATCAATGCGATACGATCGCCTTCGCGCAACGCTGGCGGCCTGCGCATCCCCTACAGAGACTCCCGCATCGAGTCGGCGATGTCCTGATGCTCGGCACACCCGACTACGTCGTTCAGGCGCGCCAACGGAGGCGGCCGCCACCCGGCGTCGCCCTGCAGGAACCGCTCGCGGGCGCGCCGCTGCCGCCTCAGCGCCTCCTCGACCCGCTGCTCGGACAACGTGCCGTCCTCTACCGCGTGAATCAACCCTTCGATGACGTCCACCTGCGCCGCCGGGTCCGGCTCGCACAGCAGAACCAGATCGCATCCCGCGCTGACCGCCTCGACGGCCGCGGGAGCCACCTCCCGGTGCCTCGTGATGGCGCCCATCGCCATGTCGTCCGTCACCACGAGCCCGTCGTACCCCAGCTCGCCGCGCAGCAGATCGGTGATCAGCGCCCGCGACAGCGTCGCCGGGGATGTCTCGTCGAGAGCCGGATATCGAACGTGAGCGGTCATGACGGCGGCCACGCCCGCCTCGATGGCCGCACGGAACGGTCGCAGCTCGACTTCCTGCAGGCGCGGCGACTCGTGCTCGACCACCGGCAGTTCCAGGTGGGAATCGAGGCTGGTGTCGCCGTGACCGGGAAAGTGCTTCCCGCAGGCGGCCACGCCCTCCGTTTCCAGCGCACGGATGAGGACCGCGCCCAGACGCGCGACCTCGCCCGGATCCTTCGACAACGCACGGTCGCCGATGACCGGGTTGGCGGTATTGGTGTGCACGTCGAGCACCGGCGCGAAGTCCAACGTGATACCGACGCTCCGCAATTCCCGGGCGAGGGCGCGGCCGAAACGCTCTGTCAGATCCGCGGCGCCGCGCCGCCCGAGCGACACCAGCGCCGGCCACTCCGTGAATGGCGCCCGCAGGCGCTGCACCCGGCCGCCTTCCTGGTCGACGCCGACCCACGGGGTAATCGCCGAGAGCTGCTTGACGTCGTACGCCATCTCTGCCACCTGCAGCGGCGCATCGACATTCCTGGCAAACAGAATCACACCGCCGAGATCGAATTCGCGGGCGATCGCGCGCAACTCCACCGGAAGTGCAACGCCTGCAAATCCAACCACGACCAGTTGTCCGAGACAACGCCGCAAGCCTGTAGGCATCCGAAGGGGTTGCGCTCATTATAATTCGAGCGTGCGGGTTCACGCGTCTGCTCCCACGCGAGTCGACCTCGCGGGCGGAACACTGGATATCTGGCCCCTCTATCTCCTTCACGAGAACGCGCAGACGCTGAACGCGGCCATCACGGTGCGGGCCGAGTGCCGGCTGACGCCCAACCCCGACGGCCGGCTGCGCATCGTCGCGGAGGACACCGGAGCCAGGGTGGAAGCGGCGCACTGGTCGGATCTCGGTGATGGTCGGGGATCACGCCTGGTGGCCCGTGTGCTCCGCTACTTTCGCGCCGAGGGGCTCACCGTCGCCACTCGCTCGGAGGCCCCGGTCGGAGCCGGCCTGGCCGGCTCCTCGGCGCTGAACATCGCCCTGTGCGCGGCGCTCGCGCGCTGGCACGACCTTTCTCTGGTCGGGGAGTCGCTGATCGCCCTGGCCCTCAACCTCGAAGCCCAGGTGCTCGGCGTTCCAACCGGTGGCCAGGACTACCGGCCCGCCACCTACGGCGGCATCGCGGCCCTCGAAATGGGTCCGGGCGGCGTGAGGCGGGTTCCGTTGAGCGTCGACCCCGAAGCCCTGGCGAGCCGGGTCGTGCTGGCGTACACCGAGCAATCGCGCGACTCCGGCATCAACAACTGGGAGGTGACGAAGCGCCGCATCGACGGCGACCCCGCGGTCATCTCGCTGTTCGACGAGATTCGCGACGTCGCGCTCGGCATGCGAAGGGCTCTGGAAGCGGCGCGGTGGGACGACGTGGCCCGTCACCTCGCGCTCGAATGGGATCTGCGCAAGCGGCTGGCGCCAGGGGTCACGACCGCCCGCATCGATGCGCTCATCCGCTGCGGCCGGCAGGCGGGCGCTGACGCCGCCAAGGTCTGCGGCGCCGGCGGTGGCGGCTGCCTCCTCTTTCTGGCTCCACCCGATCGCAGGGGTGCGGTGCGCGACGCGCTGTCGGAAGCGGGGGCCCGCGTACTGGACTGCCGTATCGACACCCGCGGCCTCCAGGTGTCAGCGGCGCCCGACGCGGACGCCGACACATGATGGACAACGCGGACATCGCACGTGTATTCGGGCAGATCGCCGACTTGCTTGAGATAAAGGGCGCAAACCCATTCAAGATCCGCGCCTATCGGAACGCCGCCGACATCGTGGCCACGACACCCGAGCAGATCGTCGATCTCGCGGACGAAGACCTGCTGGACATCCCCGGCATCGGGAGGGACCTCGCGGCCAAGATGCGTGAGCTCGCCGACCGCGGCACGCTCGCCTACCACGAGGAGCTGCTGCAGGAGCTCCCCCGAACGCTCCTCGAGCTGCTCGATCTGCCGGGGCTCGGCCCCAGGACCGTCGCCCGGCTCTACGACGAGCTCGCGATCACCTCTCTCGACGAATTGGAGACAGCGGCCAGGAACGGCCGCATCCGCGGCCTGCGCGGGCTCGGCGCCAAACGCGAAGAACAGCTCCTGCGCGCGATCACTCGGCAACGAAGCTCAGGTAGTTCGACGGGGTGACGCGCACGTTCACCACCTCGCCGGACGCGCCCAGCGAGCGCCCCGGCCGCTGATTAATCGTGAACGCGAACGCCCCGGCGTCACCGATCCGCAGCTCGATCGCGTTCTGTGCGACGACCACTTCGCGCTCGGCCGCACCCAGCAGGCGGGAGATCACCGTGTCGCCGTCCGCGGAGGCCACCACCCAGCAGTCCCCCGTCGGGCTGATCTCCATCGTGAGCCGCCCGGAATCGGCCGGCGCAACCGGCGCCGGATCCGGACGCGCCGCAGACTCGACTGCCGGCGGGAATGCCGGCTCCGGCGACGGTTCGGACACGGGCGCGCTCACAGGCTCCGCGTCCCCGGAGACCACCGCGTCCGCCACCGGCGACCAGATGTCATCGGGGATGGCGGCGGACAGCAACCACACGACCAGCGGAACCGCCAGCACGGCGAGCCAGATGACTCCCTTCGCCGTCCGCTGCCGCCGGACGAACTCCTCGTTCGCGCGGCCCGCGATGGTCGCATGCAGAGTCGCGACGGAGGACTCGTCCGGAAAACGGGCCTCGAACTTCGCCAGAGTGTCCTGTGGATCGAGCCCCACCGCCTCGGCATAGGAGCGTACGAAGCCCCGGGTGAAGATCCCGCCGGGGAGACTCTCGATCTCGTCGCGCTCTATCGCCTGCAGCTTGGAAACGGCGATCTTCGTGGAGGCCGACACCTCCCGCAGGTTCATGCCGCGCGCCGCGCGCGCGTCGAGCAGGAGCTTGCCGAACGGTTCTGCAGAAGCGTCAGCCACCAGACCGGCACGTTAAACGAGGGATCCGCCGCTGTCAAACGCCGCTCGCAACGCCTGTACCCGCGCGGCGATCAGCACCCGACGATCTTTGGCCGGACCCAACCGAAAGAGCCGGATGCCGGCCACGCCGGCCGCGCCGGTCCCCGCCACCGCCGCCGCATCAGCCACGTGCACCCCGCCGATCGCGAGGACGGGCCGACTGACCGTGCGGACGATCGCCCGCAGTGCGCCGAGACCGAGCGGCTGCCGGCCCGGTTTCGACGCGGAACTGAACACCGTGCCGGCCAGCAGATAGTCGACCGCGCCGGACTCCGCCGCGCGGCGCGCGGCGGCCTGGTCGTGCACGGACCGCCCGACGATCCACTGGGGCGGGCCGAGCGCGCGGATGCGTTTCGCCGAGCGCCCGTCGTCCTTCAAGTGCACGCCGGCGGCGCCGGCCGCCAGCGCCACATCCGGCCGGTCGTTGACGACGATGCGCGCGGTCGTGGTCCGGGCACGATCGACTGCGCCGCGCACCAGGGTCAGGAGACTGCGATCGTTCAGATCCGGCTCCCTGATCTGCACGAGGTCGACACCCGCGTCCGCGCAATCGGCGATCACCTCCAGAAGCTGCGGCAGCGCCACGGCCTCGGCCCCCGTGGCGGCAGCGGTGAGCACGCGGCGATCGGTCACCAGACAAATCAGGGGCGAGGACGGGAGCGGCGCCGGTTCGGAGACCACGCGCGTCACAGGGCCCGTGGCCGAAACGACCGTCGATGCAGGTCCGAGTACCCGAAGCGAGCGACGGCGTCGATGTGCGCGCGAGTCGGGTATCCCTTGTGCCGGTCGTAGCCATAGCGCGGATCGAGATCGTGCAACCGCACCATCTCCCGGTCGCGGGTTACCTTGGCGACAATCGAGGCGGCGGCGATCGCCGCGCAGCGCCGGTCGCCCCCGACTACGCCGCGTTGGGGAATATCCAGACCGGGCACGGAAAAGCCGTCGATGAGAGCGCATGCCGGTTGCGGCTCCAGCGCCGACACGGCACGACGGAGCGCATCGAGCGATGCGCGGTGCACGTTGAGGCGATCGACCTCGTCGGGCGAGGCCGCCGCCACCGCCCAGCGGGCTCGCCCGGTGATCTCGACATAGAGCTGTTCACGTCGCGACGCCGTCAGCAGCTTCGAGTCGCGCAGTCCGGCGATGTGCCGTCGGGGATCCAGTACCACCGCCGCGGCCACGACGGGCCCGGCCAGTGCACCCCGGCCGACCTCGTCTGCCCCCGCGACGTGTGCGAAGCCACGACGACGCAGCGCGTTCTCCATGGTCCGCCGCGCCGCGGGCCGGCGTTTCGCCACCGGCTCCCGGCAGGTCAGCGGCGGCGGCGCTCGCGCATGCGCGCCGCCTTGCCCCGCAGCTTTCTCAGGAAATACAGCTTCGCACGCCGGACCCGGGCGGAGCGCACGACCTCGATCCGGTCGATCATCGGCGAGTGCAACGGAAAGATCCGCTCGACGCCCTGACCGAACGACACCTTGCGGACCGTGACGGTCGACCCGGCACCGCGGCGATGCTGTCCGATTACGAGGCCCTCGAACACCTGAATCCGTTCCTTCTCACCTTCGGTCACCCGCACGTGCACGCGAATGGTATCGCCCGACCGGATGTCCGGCCGCTCGACAAGCTGGTTCTGCTCCACCGCCTCGATGGCCTTCATGACTCTGCTCTCCCTAGTTGGTCCCCCGCGCCTGAAGCTCGCGGAGGCACTCCCGTTCTTCGTCGTCAAGGCACGCACGCCGTAACAGATCGGGTCGCCGGCGGAGCGTACGCTTCACCGCCTCGCGCTTCCGCCACCGCCG
The DNA here is from genome assembly GCA_965222905.1 of Vicinamibacterales bacterium. Lineage (GTDB taxonomy): Bacteria > Acidobacteriota > Vicinamibacteria > Vicinamibacterales > UBA8438 > WTFV01. The sequence goes on from OZ244976.1 coordinate 5,659,272, forward strand.
AATCTCGCCGTGATTGCCGGATATCAGCACTTCCGGCACCCCTTGCCCGTTCAGTCTTGCCGGACGCGTGTACGTCGGACAGTCCAGCATCCGGCGCACGAACGAATCCGTCGCCACCGACTCGGAGTTGCCGACGACCCCCGGCACCTGCCGCGACACGGCATCGATGACGACGGCGGCGGCCAGCTCGCCGCCACTGAGGACGTAGTCGCCGATGGAGACCTCCTCGGTGGCCACCTGCTCGCGCACGCGTTCGTCGACGCCCTGATAGCGACCGCACAGGAGGACGACATGATCGAGCCGGCTCAACCGTACCGCCGCCTCATGCGCGAAGGTCTCTCCCTGCGGCGACAGCAGGATCACCGAACCCGGCCGCCCGCGGCGCTCGTGCACGCGCTCGACCGCGAGCATGAACGGCTCGACCTTGAGCACCATTCCCGGTCCCCCGCCATACGGCGCGTCGTCCACCGTACGGTGCCGGTCCGTCGTGAAATCCCGCAGGTCGTGCACCGCCACATCCAGCAGGCCTGCCGCGCGCCCCCGACCGACCACACCGACCTTCGTGACCTGCTCGACCAGCTCCGGAAAGACGGTGACCACGTCGAACTTCATCCGTCGTTCCCCGCACCGGAACGCGCCGGCGACGATCGCCGGCCGCCGCCGCCGGCCCTGGTCCGATTCACTTCGAGCAGACCGTCCGGCGGATTGATGACGATCATCCCCACGTCCGCATCGACCGACACGCAGATCTCGACTACCAGCGGGACATCGATCTCCCGCCCCCCCTGGCCGACGATCAGGCGCTTCGCTCCCGCGGGACCCTCGATCGCGGCCACCGTCCCGATCTCATCGCCGCCCACCGTCCGCACCGCACAGCCGACGAGCTCGTATTCGTACCACGAATCCGGTGGCAGGGGCTGCAGCGCCTCCTCCGGCACCCGCAACTCGGCACCTCGCAGCCGCTCCGCCTCGCTCAGCGTCTCTATCCCGTCGAAGGAGACGACCGGACGACCGCGGTGGAACCACGCATCCCGGATCGTCACCGCGACCGGGCTCCCGGCCCGCGCCATGAACAGCGTTCCGCCCGCACGGAAACGCTCTTGCGGAAAGTCGGTCGCCGGGTTGATCACCACTTCGCCACGCAGCCCGTGAGTCCGGGCCACGATGCCGACGACGGCCATCTCCTGCCAGGCGCCGCGATCCACCGGCGCCGTCACTCCTCGTCGAGGAAGTCGACCGCAGCCCGCACGCCGTCGCCCTCGGCGGCGATCTCCGCCAGCGCTCGCACTGCCGACGCGGTGCGCCCCCGGCGTCCAATCAGCTTGCCGAGGTCACCGGAACGTGTCATCAGTTCGATGCGCACGCTGCCGCGCTCGACCCGTTCGTCCACCCGAACCGACTCGGGATGATCGACGAGCGCCTTGGCAATCACCTCGACCACGTCCCGCGCGCGGCTCACGAGACCGCCGACTCCGCCGGCGCCGACTCCTCCTCGCTTCCGGCCGCGGCGGCCGGGTTGCGCGCGATCAGCGTGCGAACCGTGTCGCTCATCTGCGCCCCCAGCGCCACCCAGTGCTCGATCCGGTCGAGCTTCACCGTCAGCGCCTCGGGCTGCACCGTCGGGTCGTAGTGCCCCACAATCTCCAGCGCGCGTCCATCGCGGGCGCTGCGCGAGTCGATTACCACCAGCCGGTAGAACGGACTCTTCTTGGCTCCCTGCCGCCGCAGTCGGATCGTCAGCATCCTCTCTCCTTCACCTCTCGCTCCGCCGACGCAGCACCGCACACCGCGGCCCGCGGCGTCATCGCATGGTCGGCAACGCCATGCGCCGCCGCTTCCCTTTCCGCCTGCCGAGCCCGCCGACGGACTTCAGCATCTTCCGCATCTCCGCGAACTGCCTGAGCAGCCGATTGACCTCCTGTACAGTCGTCCCGCTGCCCCGCGCCACGCGTCTCCGCCGACTGCCGTTCAGGACCGCCGGGCTCCGGCGCTCCTGTGCCGTCATCGAATCGATGATCGACACCATACGCGTCAGCGCATTCGCATCGACGTCCGCGTCGGGGATCCGCGAGCCGAGCCCCGGAATCATGCCGAGAACCTGATTCAGCGGCCCCATCCGGCCGACGGCCCGCATTTGCTGCTTCAGGTCGTCCAGCGTGAGCTCGTTGCGCCGTATGCGCGTCGCCATCGACGCCGCGTCGTCGCCGGCGATCGCCTGCTCGGCCCGCTCGACGAGACTCAGCACGTCGCCCATGCCCAGCAGGCGCGACACCAGCCGGTCGGGCCTGAACGGCTCCAGATCGCCCATCCGCTCGCCGGTCGCGGCGAACGTGACCGGCACGCCGACCACCGACACCACGGACAGCGCCGCCCCGCCCCGCGCGTCGCCGTCCAGCTTGGTGAGCACCACGCCGTTCACGCCGAGACGGTGGTTGAACTCGCCGGCGCTGCGGACCGCGTCCTGTCCGGTCATCGCGTCGGCCACGAACAACAGATCCGACGGTGTCACCGCATCTCGGATCGCGACGATCTCCTGCATCAACTCGTCGTCCACGTGCAGGCGGCCGGCCGTATCCACGAGCACCACGTCGAAACCGAGCTGCCGCGCCTCCGACACCGCCGAGGTGGCGCGACGCACGGGATCTCCGGCGCCCCCGTCGTGGACCCGAAGCCCGGCGTTCCGGCCCAGAATGGCGAGCTGCTCGATGGCCGCCGGACGCCGGACGTCGGTGGAGACCAGGAGCGGATGCCTGCTCTGGCCGGTCAGCCAGCGCCCCAGCTTCGCCGTCGTCGTGGTCTTGCCCGAACCCTGCAACCCGACCAGCAGCACCACCTGCGGCCGGTCCGCGGTGGTCGAAAGTCCCGCGCGGGACTCGCCGAAGAGTTGCAGCAGCTCGTCGCGCACGATAGCGACCACCTGCTGGGACGGGGTGAGGCTGTCGAGCACCGCCCGCTCGGTGGCCCGATCGCGCACCCGGTCGATGAACGCCTTCACGACCTTGAAGTTGACGTCCGCCTCGAGCAACGCCAGCCGGATTTCGCGCAGCGTACGCTCGACCGCCTCCGGCGTCAGCCGCACCTCGCGACGCAACGACCCGAAGACGTCCTGCAAACGTGAGCCGAGTACCTGAAACATCCGGAAGGGCCCGCTCCTGCCCGGACCACTTGGCGAGAAGCCGTAAATGACTCTCAGGAAACTGGTTATTTTAGGCCGCAGCGACCGGTCGCGTCAACCCGAGCGGGTCGCCCCGGTCGCAGCCACGTCAGACGGACGAGAGACGATGACCGAGCTTCTCCTTCTTGGTGCGGAGATAGCGCTCGGTGAACTCGGTCGGCTCGATCTCCAGGGGCACCGACTCCTCCACCGCGAGCCCGTAACCCTCGAGGCCGACGAACTTCCGGGGGTTGTTGGTCAGCAGGCGCATCGTGTGCACGCCGAGGTCGCCCAGTATCTGGGCGCCGATCCCGTAGTCGCGCTGGTCCGCCTTGAAACCCGGTGTCGTAGTCGCGCTGGTCCGCCTTGAAACCGAGGTGCTCGTTCGCCTCGACGGTGTCGAGTCCCTGATCCTGCAGCTCGTAGGCGCGGATCTTGTTGGCGAGCCCGATGCCGCGGCCCTCCTGGTTGAGATAGAGGAGCACGCCCCGGCCCTCCGCCGCAATACGCTCCATGGCCCGCGACAACTGGGCGCCGCAGTCGCAACGCGTGGACGCGAGCACGTCACCGGTCAGGCACTGCGAATGAACGCGCACCAGCACCCGCTTCCCGTCGCCCACGTCGCCCCGCACGAGCACGACGTGAGTCCGCCCGTCGATGAGGCTGTCGTAGGCGGTCACGGTGAAGGGACCGTGCACCGTGGGAAGCTGCGCCGACGCCAGGCGCTTCACGAGGCGGTCGTGGCGCATCCGGTACTTGACGAGATCCGCCACGGTAATCATGAGCAGGTCATGCCGGCGCGCGAACCGGTCGAGATCCGGCACGCGGGCCATGGTGCCGTCGTCGTTCATGATCTCGCAGATGACCCCGGCCGGATAGAGTCCGGCGAGCCGGGCGAGATCCACCGCCGCCTCCGTCTGGCCGGTGCGCACCAGCACGCCGCCGTCGCGGGCGCGCAACGGGGACACGTGACCCGGCTTCGCGAGGTCGGCCGGCCGGGTCGCCGGATCGATTGCCACTCGGATCGTCGCGGCACGGTCGGCGGCGGAGATGCCGGTCGTCGTGACGTGCTTCGCGTCGATGGGCACGGCGAACGCCGTCTCGAACCGCGACGTGTTCTCGCTGACGATCATCGGGATGCCGAGCTCGTCGAGGCGCTGCCCGGTCATCGACAGGCAGATCAGGCCCCTGCCGTAGCGCGCCATGAAGTTGATCGCGTCCGGAGTGACCTTGTCCGCGGCTATGGTCAGGTCGCCTTCGTTCTCGCGGTCCTCGTCGTCGACCACGATCACCATGCGCCCGAGGCGGAAGGCCTCGATTGCCTCGTCGATGCTTGCGAACCTGGCGCGCGGCGCACCCTCGCCGGAGGCGGCGGCCGGCTCTTTCGATTCGTTCCTGTCGGTCATGATCGGCTCGGCGTCGCTCCTCTCGGGTCGCCTCCGAAGGCCTCCGCGGCACGGGCGACGTACTTTCCGATGATATCGCACTCGATGTTGACGGCGTCGCCGACGCGCCGGGCGTGGAGATTGGTTTGCCGCCAAGTGTGAGGAACGATCTGCACCGTGAAGCGGTCGGCCTGGAGACCGGCGACGGTCAGGCTGATCCCGTCGACCGCAACCGATCCCTTCGTCACGATGTAACGCGCAAGATCCACCGGAAAACGCACGGTCACCCACCAGAAGTCGGTCTCCTGCTCGATCCCGGCAAGGCTTCCGACGCCGTCGACGTGCCCCTGCACGAAGTGCCCCCCCAGCCTATCGGATGGCAGCAGGGGGCGCTCCAGATTCACCGCCGCTCCGTCGCGCAGATCCTCCAGATTCGTGACCCGCAAGGTCTCCGGGGAGACCTCGGCTTCGAATCCCGAAGCGTCGAACCGCACGACCGTCAGACAGACGCCGTTGACGGCGACACTGTCGCCGAGCTCGAGCTGGCCGGCGATATCGGTCGCGATCCGGACCCGCCTCCCGGACGGGAGTTCCCGCGTCGCGGCGACCGCGCCCAGCGCTTCAATGAGTCCTGTGAACATCGGCCTCCATCAACACGTCCGGCCCACAGGCCCGAACAGACAGGGAATCGATGTCGCCGAAGACCGCGCCGCGGTCCATCCAGGCAACACCGGACGGACCCAGCTCGACCGGCGCAACGAACATCTGGACGCGGTCCACCAAGCCGGAATCCCACGCTGCCTCATGCATGTGCCGCCCGCCTTCGAGAACGAAGCTCGTCAGCCCGCGCCCCGCGAGCAGCTCGAAGGCATCGCGCAGGAATCGGCCGGCATCCAGGCGCTCGATCTCCGCCCCGGCGTCCGCGAGCCGGGCCTCCCGGTTGCGGTGCTGCGCGGATACGGACTCCGTCGTCAGCACGACCACCGGCCCCGCCTCCAGCGTACGGAAGAGGCGCGCCGTCGGCGGCGTGCGCAGCCGGCGATCGAAGATGACACGCGTCAGTGGCAGCGCCCGCTGCGTCCCGCGGGCAGTCAACAACGGGTCGTCGACCAGGACCGTCGTCGAGCCCACCCCGATGGCGTCCACCTCCGCCCGGAGCGTGTGCACGACCTGGCTAGTCGCGGGCGACGTCAACGTCGTTCGCGCGCCCGGCCGCTCTGCAATGCAGCCGTCGAGACTGACGGCGACCTTCATCGTCACGAACGGTCGCCGCTTGGACACCCAGGTGACGAACGCCTCGTTCAGTCGCTCGGCTTCACTGGCCCGCAGACCCACTTCCACGGCGATCCCCTGCCGGCGGAGAAACTCGACACTGTTGCCGTTCACCGCGGGATTCGGGTCCGGCATCGCCACCACCACGCGGGCGACGGCCGCATCGACGAGCCGCTCCACGCACGGTCCGGTTCGCCCCTGGTGACAACAAGGCTCCAGCGTGCAGTAGAGCGTCGCGCCCCGCGCGGCATCGCCAGCCTGGGCCAGTGCGCGCACCTCCGCATGATCTCCGCCCGCCCTCTCGTGGTAACCGGCCCCGACGACGACGCCGCGGCCATCCACGACAACCGCGCCGACCATGGGGTTCGGACTCGTGCGACCGCGACCCTTGCCGGCGAGCCGCAGGGCCTCGCGCATGTGTACGTCGTCCCTCTCGGCAACCGCCATCGTCTCCTACCAGGCGTTCTCGAACAGCGCGTCGACGTAGTCGTCGGCCGAGAACGGGAGCAGGTCGTCGATCCCTTCGCCGACTCCAACATAGCGAATGGGAACGCCGATCTCCCCCGCGATGGCCACCGCGACGCCCCCCTTCGCGGTCCCGTCGAGCTTCGTCAGCACGATGCCGGTGACGCCCGCCGTCTCCAGAAACTGACGCGCCTGCGCGATGCCGTTCTGCCCCACGCTCGCGTCGACCACCAGCAGCACCTCGTGGGGCGCCCCGGGCGCCGCACGGCCGGCGACGCGGCGTATCTTGCCCAGCTCCCCCATCAGATCGGCGCGGGTATGAAGACGCCCGGCCGTATCGACGAACACCACGTCGCGGCCCCTCGTCCGTGCCGCCGCAATCGCATCGAAGACGACCGCAGCGGGATCGGCGCCATCGCCGGCGCGCACGATATCCACCGACGCGCGTTCCGCCCACACCGCGATCTGTTCGACCGCCGCCGCCCGGAACGTGTCCGCCGCGCAGATGAGAGGAGTCTGGCCGTCCATGCGGCAGCGGTGAGCGAGCTTGCCGACCGTGGTCGTCTTGCCAGTGCCGTTGACGCCGACCACGAGCACGACCCGCGGCGCTGGAACCTCTGCCGCCGCGGCGGCGGCGCCGGCCAACACCTCGAGAATCTCGGCCTTGACGCGTTTCCGCAGGTCGCCCGCGCCGTCGTCGCCGCCGACGCGAGCGACGATGCGCCCTGCCGTCAGCACCCCCACGTCCGCTTCGATCAACAACTCCTCGAGGGCCTCGAGCGTCTCGGTGCTCGGACTGCCGCCGCCAGTCGTGGACGCACCGGTCAGGCGCTCCAGTCGGCCCGTCCAGCGTTCGGCCGTGCGCCGCAACCCCTCGCGCAGACGACTGACGATGCTCATTCGTCCAGCTCCGATCGCTGTCGCCGGAGCATGAGGTCCTCGACCGCGGACCGCGGTGTCTTGCGACCGGCGATCACCTCCGCCATCTGCGCGGTGATCGGCAGTTCCACGCCGTGTCGCGCGCCCAGCTCGAGCGCCGCCCGTGTCGTGCGGACTCCTTCGGCAACCATCCGCATGCCGTCGAGGACGTCGTCGAGCGGACGTCCCTTACCGAGCTCGATCCCGAGCTGCCGGTTGCGACTCAGCCCACCGGTGCAAGTGAGCACCAGATCCCCGAGACCGCTGAGTCCGGCCAGCGTATCGCGCCGGCCGCCAAGGGCGTACGCCAGGCGCGACATCTCGGCAAGACCCCGTGTCACGAGCGCCGCCACCGCGTTGTGCCCGAGCCCCAGCGACTCGATGCCGCCGGCGGCGATGGCGATGACGTTCTTCATCGCGCCCCCGATCTCCACACCGACGAGGTCGTCGCTCGCGTACAGCCGGAAGCGGTCCGACCGGAAGTCCTGCTGAACGGCCGTAACCGCCTCGGGGCGCCGGCCGGCCACCACCACCGCGGTAGGCACGCCCCGCGCAACCTCTGCCGCGAAGCTCGGGCCCGACAGCACCGTCACGGCCCGCGCGTCGCCGACCTCCTGGGCGATCACCTCGGACATCCTGTGGAGCGTTCCATCCTCGATGCCCTTCGCCGCGCCGACGACCGTCACGTCCGGCCGGAGGTATTGCGCCGCCCGCCGGAGCACCTGCCGAGCGCCGTGCGACGGCACCGCCGCGACGACGTAAACTGCGCCGTCCACGGCACTCTCCAGCCCGGCGGTGGGATGCACGGACTGCGGCAGCTCGACGCCGGGCAGGTACACCGCGTTGCGGCGGCGCCCAACCAACTGCTTCACGAGATCCGCATCCCGTCCCCACAGTCGCACATCGTGCCCGCAACGGCCGAGATGGATGGCCAGCGCCGTGCCCCAACTGCCGCAGCCGAGCACGGCCACCGGTCCACTCCCCGTCACGCGCACGTCCTCCTGCTGTACATCGTCGTGTGGAGATCCGGTCGCGGCCACAGGCCGCGCCGGACCGGCGCCGGTTGTTGCAGCCCCACCGCCGACCTGTACCGAGTATGCCCCATCTCGGGAGTCGGAGGAGTCACGCCGAGCCGCCGGGAACGGCGCGATGATCGATTGCGAAGAACAAGCGCACTACGAGCCTGTCGCCTCCGCACGCAGCAACGCCCGGCGGAGGAGATCGAGCGCGGCCTGCGACGCCTGGAACTTCACCCGCTCGCGGTCGCCGGGAAGCCGGACGCGCCGGACCCGCGGCGGCGCCCCGCGCCCGGCGAGCGCCAGGCACACCGTGCCGACCGGCTTTTCCGGCGTCGCCCCGCCCGGGCCGGCGATACCGGTCACCGCGAGACCGAAATCGACACCGGCCGCCGCGCGCGCCGCCACCGCCATCGCCTCGGCCACCGGTTCGCTCACCGCGCCGTCGGCCTCGATGAGGGCCGGTGGGACCCCAAGGGCGACCTTCGCCTCGTTGCTGTAGAGCACCCACCCGGCGTGGACGTACGCGGAGCTGCCCGGCACGTCCGTCAGGCGTGAGGCGATCAACCCGCCGGTGCACGATTCGGCGACGGCGACGCGCGCGCGCCGCCGCCGCAGGAGCTCGCCGACGACCTCCGGCAGCGACCGGCCATCCGTGCTCACGACGCAACTCCCCAGCACGCCGGCCAGCTTCGCCACGGCCGCCTCGAGAACGCGCCCGCCCGTCTCCGGATCGGCGCCAACCGTCGACAGGTGCAGATCGATCTGCCCGAGCGACGCAAGGATCGTGGTCCGGACGGGCGGCTGCCGCGCGGCCAGCGGTTCGTAGATCGGCCGGGCGAGTTCATCGATGTGCGATTCCGTCCGTCCGGTCGTCCGGATCATCCGCCGCTGGACCCTCCTGCCCCCGGCCGTCGAGGCGAGACGGTCGGCGACCAGGCGATCGAACATCGGCCGCAGCTCCCGAGGCGGGCCGGGCAACAGGACCAGCCGGGTCCCGCCTGCGGTCAGCCAGAGCCCCGGCGCGGTTCCCGCCGGATTCGCCAGCACCTCCGCTCCACGCGGAACCGCCGCCTGCCGGCGGTTGATCTCCGGCATCTGCAGCCCGCGCGCCTCGAACCGGGCGCGAATCGCCGTGACGATCCCGGCCAACTCCTCAAGCGGCACGCCGAGCAGATCCGCCACGACGTCGCGGGTCACGTCGTCCGCGGTCGGTCCGAGCCCCCCGGTGACGACCACCACGTCGGCCGCGCCCATGGCGTAGCGCAGCGCACTCGCAAGGCCGGGAGGCTCGTCCCCCACCACCAGCTTCCGGACGACGTCGATACCGACCGCATTGAGCCGATCGGTGATGAACAGCGAGTTCGTGTCGGTCTTGTGGGGCGTCAGGAGCTCCGACCCGACGGCGACGACCACGGCGGTTGTCGGGCCGCTGCCGCGTTGCCCCCTCATCCCAGCATCACCGCCGGCGCGACGGCTGCAGCCACCCGGACCGTCACGTAGGCGTAGAAGCCGGCGACGACGTCGTCCGCCATCACTCCCCACCCGGCCGGGAGGCGCTCGGCCAGACGGGCGGGAAACGGCTTGACGATGTCGAAACCCCTGAAGGCCAGGAAACCGACCACCAGCCCGGGCCAGGCGACCGGAACCCAGAGCAACGCGATGAGCATGCCGGCAATCTCATCGATGACGATGGCCCCCGGGTCGGGACGACCATAGCGCCGCTCCACCACCGTTGCGGCCCAGACGCCAACGACTAGCACCGCTCCCAGCAGCAGCGCCTCCGCACCTGCCCAGCCGGTCAGACGCACCAGGAGCAGCAGGCAGACGCCGACCGCCGATCCCCAAGTGCCGGGCGCCACCGGGGCCAGCCCGACATACCCGGCCGTCGCAATCAGCAACGCCAAGCGGGTCATCGCTACACGCGGACCGCACGCAGGCCGTCAGCTTCGAACCCGGGAATGTGCATGCGCCTCGAGAGGTTCGGCGTCTCGATTCTCCCCCGCCTCGTAGAGCGGGACGGCGGGCATCGCGCGCCGCCGGGAAGTGATGCGATTATGGGCGAGAGCCGGAGGGCCGTCAACGGCCGCAGCAGATGATAGAAGCCGTTCCCAACATCAGCGAAGGCCGCCGCGTCGACGTCGTGCGCGCGGCGATCGAGGCGGTCGAGGCTGCGCCCGGCGTGCGGGTGCTCGACTGGTCGTCGGACGCTTCCCACAACCGCTCGGTCGTCACGGTGGCCGGCGAGGCCGATCCGCTCCGCGGAGCAATGCTGCGGCTCTTCGACGTAGCGGCGAGACAGATCGATCTGCGCCTTCACCGCGGCGCACATCCGCGCATCGGCGCCGTGGACGTCGTACCGTTCGTCCCCCTCGGGCGCACACCGATGGAGGCCTGCATCGAGCTCGCGCACGCGACTGCCCGGGACGTGGCGGAGCGCCTGCAGATTCCGGTCCTGCTGTACGAGGCCGCAGCTACGGCACCCTCCAGGCGTGCTCTCGAGCACGTGCGGCGCGGTCAATTCGAGGGGCTCGGAACGAAGCTGGCCCAACCCGGCTGGAGACCGGACTACGGCCCGCCGCAGCCCCATCCCTCGGCCGGAGCAGCGGCTATCGGGGCGCGGCGCCCGCTCGTGGCGTTCAACGTCAACCTGGCATCCGACGATCTCGACGTCGCCCGGCGCATCGCGCGAGCGGTGCGGGCCAGCGGCGGCGGACTGCCGGAGGTCAAGGCCATGGGCGTGCGCCTCTCGGCGCCGCCGCGGGACTTCGTCCAGGTCTCGATGAACCTCACGGACTACAGGCGTACTCCGCTGGCCGCAGCGCTGGATCGGGTCGCTCGGGAAGCAGCGCGCGAGGGAGTGGAGATAGCCGGCACGGAGCTGATCGGGTTGGTTCCACGCGAAGCGATAGACGGCTCCTCCGGCGGGAAGCCCATGCTCGACGTCATTCCGTCCGACCGGACGATCGAGGCGCGACTCGAGAGCCGCCGTCCTTGTCCTCGTGACCGTCGAGCAGCCCCTTGAGTTCCTCCATGAACTCGCCGATATCGCGGAAATCGCGGTAGACGGAGGCGAACCGGACGTAGGCCACCGTGTCGAGATCCTTGAGCTCGTCCATCACGAAGGCGCCCACCTCCTCGGTGGACATCTCCTTGTCGGGCCGCTCGTGCAGCGCCGCTTCGACCCGATTCGCAACCGCCTCGAGGGCCGCCACGCTCACGGGGCGCTTCTCGCACGCCTTGAGCATCCCTGCAATCGCCTTGCGGCGATCGAATCGTTCCCGAGTCCCGTCTTTCTTGACGACCATGTACGGAATCTCGTCGATCCGCTCGTAGCTGGTGAAACGACGTTCGCAACGGCCACACTCCCGGCGGCGCCGGATCGCATCGCCCTCCCGGCTCTCCCGCGAGTCGACCACCCGGTCGTCGAGATGACCGCAGAACGGACACTTCACCGCTCATCCTCCACGTCCGTATCAAGCTCCGTCCCGCCTGCCGCGGCCCCGGCCAACTGGCTGATGCTCGCCAGATGCACCCCCTCGGAGGCCATCAGGACGACGCCGACAATCGTAACCGGCACGAACGAGATGGCGTGCGCAACGAGTCCCGCTCCGACCGCGCTCTCGGCACCTGCAGCGAAGAGCGTCGTCGCCCCGACCTGGAAGGCGGCGTGGTAGCCACCGACGCCCGCTGGGGTCGGCACCGCGACACCGAGCACCACCAATACCAGCAGGATGCCGGCGCCGGACGGCGACATGTCGACGCCGAAGGCCACCGACACCAGCCAGATTCCGGCCGTGATCGAAACCCAGACGAAGACCGTCCACGCCATTGCCCATACCAGCGGACCCGGCCGACGCATCACCCCGAGGCCCTCCGAAAAACGGTGGGAGAGCCGTGCGAGCCGTTGGGAGAATCCGTCCGGCAGGATCGACGTCACGCGGGCGACACCGCGCCCAACCGCCTCCGGGTTCGTCGCCGCCACGCACGCCAGCCCCAGAGTGCCGATGGCGAATCCCCCGGCGACGACCGCCCCGGCGTACAACGCGGAGAGCAGCCCGCCTGCCTCGACCCCGAGGTTCGGAGCGAATGCAACGACCGACAGCCCGAAGATCGCCAGGATCACCACGAGATCCAGCAATCGCTCGAGCACCACCGTCCCGATCGCCGCGCTCACGCTGAGTTTTTCGCGACGGGCGAGCACGTAAGGCCGGAGGATCTCGCCGACACGTCCCGGCAAAATCGCCGTCGCGGCGAAGCCCATCACCGTCGCCCGCAAAGCGACCCCCAGATGCACTCGGCCCAGCGGCTCGAGCAGGTAGCACCAGCGCACCGCGCGCGCCAGATAGGTCGCCACCATCGCCAGCACGGCGAGCCCGATCAGATCGAGCCGGGCACTCAGCACTGCGTCTGCCACGCGATCGAGATCGGCACCGCGCAGCACGAACGCCATCAGGCCCACTCCGATCAGGCCGACGACGATGTTCCGGATGTGTCTTCGCATGCGGCATCGACCGTACTACATTTTGTTTTGCCGTCGCGCAGTTGTCCCGGTAAGCTATGGTCTCCATCCCGGACGAGGGTTCCTGTTTGCCATCCAGCGCTTCGCTCTTCGAGACGTCCCTTGACGGCGTCACCGCGCACCGCCGCGGCAAGGTTCGCGACATGTACGAGGTCGGCGAGCACCTGCTCATGGTTGCCACCGACCGGATCTCCGCGTACGACGTGGTGCTCGGCTCCGCCGTTCCGGACAAGGGCCGGGTACTCACCCAGTTGTCGGCGTTCTGGTTCGGACGTACCGGCGACATCGTCGGCAACCATCTGGTCTCGACGGATCCCGGCGACTATCCCGAGCCGCTCCACAGGCACGCGAATCTGCTCGCCGGACGCTCGATGCTGGTTCGCCGCACGAAGCCCATCCCCATCGAGTGCGTCGCACGCGGATACCTGTCGGGCTCCGGCTGGAAGGAGTACCAGCGCGACGGGCAGGTGTGCGGCGTTCGTTTGCCGGCCGGCCTGCGCGAGTCCGACCGCCTCCCGGAGCCGATCTTCACGCCGGCCACCAAGGCGGAGACCGGCCACGACGTCAACATCAGCGAAGCCGAGGCCGCCCGCCTGGTCGGCGCGGATCTCGTGGCGCGACTCCGTGCGCTCACGCTGGCGCTCTATGCGCACGGCGCGGCCCACGCGGCGGGGAGCGGAATCGTCGTCGCCGACACCAAGTTCGAGTTCGGGATCGTCTCCGGCGGCGCACGCGACGAGGTCATACTCATCGACGAGGTGCTGACACCGGACTCGTCACGGTTCTGGCCCGCCGCGCGATACGCGGCGGGGGGACCGCAGCCGAGCTTCGACAAGCAGTACGTGCGCGACTACCTGGACCGCATCGCGTGGGATCGCAAGCCGCCCGCGCCAACGCTCCCCGGCGACGTCGTCGCGCAAACGCGCCTGAAGTACGTCGAGGCCCATCGTCTGCTGACCGGCCGCGATCTGGACGATTGAGGACAGGGGGCGACCGTGCGCGAAGAGCTCGACCGCCTGGTGGACGAGATGCTGACCAAGGGCATCCGTTACGAGGATGCACAGCGCGAGATCGAGAAGCGTTTCATCAGCCGCGCATTGGAGAAGTCGAACGGCCGACTCGGTCGAGCCGCCAGCCTGTTGGGAATCCACCGCAACACCCTGAGCCGGAAGATCGCCGCCCACCGCCTGAAGCGCACCGGCTGAGGCGGACCCGTTGACTGGCCCTGCCTTGACGAGGTTCTCGTGCCGTCGCTAAAATAGCAGTCTCGGTGGGTGACTGCCAGCGCCACCATGGGGGAGGCCCGCACGGGAGAATCGACGTGTGCGGCTGACGGAGTTTTTCACGAAGGGAGTAGCAGAGTTCATGGCTGCCAATGTACGACCACTTCACGACCGCATCATCGTCGAGCGCATCGAAGAAGGCGAGCAGCAGGTCGGCGGCATCATCATTCCGGACACGGCCAAGGAGAAGCCGCAGCAGGGGAATGTGATCGCAGTCGGCAACGGGAAGGTCAAGGACGACGGGACGGTGACGCCGCTCGACGTCAAGGCCGGTGACAAGGTGCTGTTCGGCAAGTACTCCGGCCAGGAGATCAAGCTCGACGGCAACGAGTTCCTGATCATGCGCGAGGACGAGATCCTCGGCGTCATCGAAAGCGACTAGCGGGGGCTACCGCATTTCAGTGATTGGAGTTCGAGAATAATGGCCAAGCAGATCGTCTACGGACAGGAATCGCGGCAGAAGATCATCGAGGGCGTCAACCAGCTCGCCAATGTCGTCAAGGTCACCCTCGGCCCGAAGGGCCGCAACGTCGTCCTCGACAGGAAGTTCGGGTCGCCCACCATCACCAAGGACGGTGTCACCGTCGCGAAGGAGATCGACCTGAAGGATCCGCTCGAGAACATGGGCGCCCAGATGGTCCGCGAGGTGGCGAGCAAGACCTCGGACATCGCCGGTGACGGCACGACCACGGCGACCGTTCTCGCGCAGGCGATCTACCGCGAGGGCGCCAAGAACGTCGTGGCCGGCGCCAATCCGATGGAGGTCAAGCGTGGAATCGAGACCGCGGTGGAGACCGTCACCGGCAAGCTCAGGACGATGTCGAAGAGCGTCACCGGCAACATGATCGCGCAGGTCGGCACGATCTCGGCGAACAACGACTCGACCATCGGCACGATCATCGCCGAGGCGATGGACAAGGTGGGCAAGGACGGCGTCATCACGGTCGAAGAAGCCCGCACGCTCGAGACATCGCTCGACGTCGTCGAGGGGATGCAGTTCGACCGCGGCTACCTCTCGCCCTACTTCGTGACCGACGCCGAGCGGATGGAGTGCGTCATCGAGAACCCGATCATCCTCATCCACGAGAAGAAGATCAGCTCGATGAAGGACTTGCTGCCGCTCCTCGAGCAGGTGGCGCGTCTCAGCCGGCCGCTGCTCATCATCGCCGAGGACATCGAGGGCGAGGCGCTGGCGACGCTCGTCGTCAACAAGCTGCGCGGCACGCTGCAGGGCGCTGCGGTCAAGGCCCCCGGGTTCGGCGACCGCCGCAAGGCCATGCTCGAGGACATCGCCATCCTGACCAACGGCAAGGCGATCACCGAGGACCTCGGGTTGAAGCTGGAGAACATCCGCGTCGAGGACCTCGGCACGGCCAAGAAGGTCACCATCGACAAGGACAACACGACCATCGTCGAGGGTGGCGGGACCCACGGGGCCATCGAGGGGCGTGTCAAGCAGATCCGCGCGCAGATCGAGGAGACGACCTCCGACTACGACCGCGAGAAGCTGCAGGAGCGTCTCGCCAAGCTGGTCGGCGGCGTTGCGATCATCAAGGTCGGCGCGGCTACCGAGACCGAGATGAAGGAGAAGAAGGCGCGCGTCGAGGACGCGATGCACGCCACGAAGGCGGCCGTCGAGGAAGGCATCGTCCCCGGCGGCGGCGTCGCCTTGCTGCGCGCCTCCCACGCGCTCGGTGACCTCACGCTCGCTGGCGATCAGCAGATCGGCGTCAACATCCTCAGGCGGGCGCTCGAAGAGCCGATGCGCTGGATTTCCCAGAACGCCGGGTTCGAGGGCTCTATCGTCGTCCAGAAAGTGACCGAGGCGGACGACGACGAGCAGGGCTTCAATGCGCAGAGCGAGAAGTACGAGAACATGGTCGCGGCTGGCGTCATCGACCCGACGAAGGTCGTGCGCACCGCGCTCCAGAACGCCGGCTCCATCGCCTCGTTGCTGCTGACGACCGAGGCGCTGGTGTGCGAGATCCCCGAGGACAAGAAGGAGCCCGCCGGCGGCGGCATGGGCGGCCACGGCGGCGGCATGGGCGGGATGTACTAGGGAGTCCCGACGTTCCCACGGGTTTCGCTCGAACGCCCGGGCAGGCGGCGCGCCTGTCCGGGCGTTTCCTTTTACCCGCTTATGGCAACCGGCATGTTGGCCGCCATTCGGCCACACCGCGGCGGTTGTCAGATGACCGGCCCGAGTGCCAAGCCCGAGATTCGGTCAGCGCAGGTTGAAGAACAGCTCCAGGCTCACGAGCACCGCGACCGGTTCACCGAAGCGCAATCCAGGCGCGAAGAGCCACTGTTGCGCAGCCGCAATCGCCTGCTCGTCGAGGCCGAACACCTGATCGAGCGACTTGCTGACCTCGACGTCGCCGACCTCGCCGGTGGGTAGGACGACAACGTCCAGCCAGACCGTGCCCTGAATTCGCGCCCTCATCGCCTCGGCCGTGTACTGCGGCGTCACCTCCCGGAGCAGCCGCGGAATGGTCAGACCCGCGGTGCCCGGACGGTAGACACCGCCGCCGACGCCGCCGCCCTCTCCCGGACCGAGCCCGTCACCCTGACCGGGGCCCGCCCCTCCACCGTCGCCGCTCCCGGCGCCGCCACCGGTCCCACGGCCCTGCGAGGACTCCGACTCCGCACGCAGGCCTTCCAGAACGCCCGGCAGGGTCTCCGGGGCGCTCGCGACCGGCAGGGCAGGAATCGAGAGTTCCTGAGTATCGAGCGGCTCGGGCTCCGGCTCGGGCTCCGGCTCGGGCTCGACGACCGGCACGGGCTCCTCGATGGGCACGCTCAGCTCGGCTTCCTCCGGTCCCTCGATCTGGGCCAACGGCGGCAGTTCCAGGGACTCGTTGCCGCCGCCGCCGCCGCCGCCGCCCGGACCCTCTTCGGGGAGCCACACGATCCCGTTGTACTGGCGGTCGATCGCCATGGCCTCGTAGACCTGCTCCGGCGCCAGACTCAGCACCAGCGCCACGATCCCGAGCCCGATCGCGTGGCTGGTGAGCGAGGCCGCGAACGAGCCGCCCACGCGTTGCTGGTTGGCCCGCAGGAGGAAATGCACGTCAGCCGGCGCGATGTCGTCCGGCAGTATCGAGAGCGTCCCGTCGGCCGTCCGAACGCCGGCCGTAGCGCCCGCGCTGTCGCCGGTGCTCGGATCGCGAGCAGTCTTCAGGCGCAACGGGCCGACCGTATACGCCACGGCTGCCCGACGTCGTCTCTCAGGCGGGGTATACGACGTGTGCGAGGGTGGAAACCGAATCTGACCGAGACCGAGACCCTGGCCCAAGGGTACGCCTCCTCACTCCATTTTGCCCCACCTGCCGCAAATGGGCAAACGCGGAGTTGCGACCCGCATCGCGCCAAACAAGCGCCGGCCGCTCCATGCCGGCGAAGAGCACGGCCGGCGCGGGATCAGACCCGCCCGCCCCAGGCACCGATGGCTGCATTGCCGCCGCCGTAAGCGTGCATCAGCGCCAACGCGTCGGCAGCGCGGGGCTCGCTGGCCACGGCGACCAGGACACCACCGCGTGCGGTGAGCTTCTCGAAGATGAACCCGTCGTGCGCCTGGAATCCGACACGACGCATGGTGGCCGCCACGCCGCTCGCGCCGAGGGCGTTGTCGGCGCCCTGCAGCGCCTCGACGAGCGCGCCGTGAGCCACCGCCGGGCCGAGTCCCGGGACTTCGACCAGCGCCTGCTCCGTGCCGACGCCGAAGGTCTTCTCCATCAACTCGGCGACGTCCGGCGCCCGCTTCGCCAGAATCGAGAGCGCCTCCGGCGGAAAACCCTCCCCGGCCAGCGCGGTGAGCCCGCGCGACGCCCATGCCGCGTCCTGAAACACGCCGACCGTGAAGCACGGCCCATCCTGATACGTCGCCATAGGTCGTAGGGTGCCCTCCGCGCCTGATCCGGAACGACGCATTGTAGCACCGTTGCGGAGAGAGCCGGCGCCTCCCTGGTCCGCGCCAGGAGTCTGCGCCGTAGAAACGGGGCAGACTCCCACGCAGGCCCGGTTAGGCGGAAATCGGAGCCGCAGGCGACGATTGTCGGGCTAGATTACGATGCGCTCCCGTCCTGCCCGCCGTGTCACACGCACGCGATCCAGGTACTCGAGCAACGGGATCGCGAACTTGCGAGTGATGCCGTTGCGCTGCTTGAACCAGGCCACGTCGATTCGGACCGGTTCACCGGCGCCCGCACTCAGACCCGCCACGTCTTTCCTGAGGCGCCCGAGCACGTCCCGGTGGAACAGCAGCGTGTCGAGACGCTCCACCGTCCCGTCGCGCACCAGCAGCTTGAGCATCCGGTCGGCGAGAGCCTCGTCCACGCCCCGTTCCCGCGCCCAGGCCGCCGGGTCCGGTGGCGAGAGCGCCTCGCGCAGGAACATGCGGGCGAGCTCGTCCTTCACGCGCGTCTCCTCGTCCGTCAACACGATGCGGTGGGTCGACAGCACGAGATGGCGCCCCGCGGCCAGGCGCCCCGCGGCAACCAGGGCCTGCGCCACGTGCTCGAACAGGGCAGGTCCGGCCTGCCTGGCCAGGCGCTCGCGCGCTTCCTCGCGCGGCAGGCCCGGCTCCAGCGGATGGGTCCGATGGTAGGCGCCGGCGATTGTCAGCAGCGCCTCGCGCGCCGCCTCGACCGTCGCCGCGGCGACCAGGCGCTCCCCCATCGAGATCAGCGCACCCTTCTCGACGAGCGTGGCCGCAACCCGCCTGACCTCCACGGCGGTGCGGCCGACGCGGGGCGCGAGCGCGCCGACGGTCACACCCGCGCCGGCGGCCTCCCCCACCATGGTCAGGACCGCCTCGGCGTGATCATCGAGCGCGTCCAGACGCCGCAAGCGTTCGAAGCCGGCCACGGAGCGCAGCCGCCCGCTCGGAGGAGCCGGATCGAGCACGACGCCTCCGCCAATCGTCATCATCGGCGAGTAGGCGCGCAGCACGAAACGATCGCCCCGGGTCAGGGCGACCGGGCGCTCCAGATGCAGGCGCGCGAACACCGAGCCGCCGGGCTCCAGCACGCTCGGAAACTCGGGGACTTCCTCTGCCGCGGCACCGGCGTCAGCCTTGCCCGCGCTGGAACGTGCCGCGCCGATCGCCAGGCGAGCCATGACCTCGCTGGTCCCCTGGTGAAAGCGTACCCGGGCCCCGTACTTCAGCGGCCGTGCGCCATCGAGCAGCGTCACCCTCCCGTCGAACCGGCGCGACGCACACAGACCGTCCCGTGTCGTGAGAGTGTCCCCGCGCTGCAGATCGTCGACTCCGATGGCGGCCAGATTGACGGCAACCCGCTGTCCCGCTCGCGCGCGCGACAGCGGGTTGCCGTGCACCTGCAGGCCGCGCACCTTGACGCGGCGGCCGGCCGGCATCAGCGCGAGTTCGCCCTCCCCCTCGATGACGCCGGACGCCTGGGTGCCGGTCACCACGGTGCCGAAGCCCTTGACGCTGAACGCACGGTCGACCGGCAGCCGGGGAATGCCGCTGTCCACCCGCCCGGCGACACCGTTCGCCAGTGCGGCGAGCTCGCGCTGCATGTCGTCGAGCCCGGCCCCGGTGCGCGCCGACACCGGCACCAGCGGTGCGCCGTCGAGGAACGAGCCGGCGATGAGCTCGCGGGTCTCCAGGCGGACGAGCTCCAGCGTCTCCTCGTCCACCAGATCGGACTTGGTGAGCGCCACCATACCGCCCCCCACCCCCAGGAGACGGCAGATGTCGAAATGCTCGCGGGTCTGCGGCATGACCGACTCGTCCGCCGCGATGACGAGCAGCACGCAGTCGATGCCGCTGGCGCCCGCGAGCATATTGCGGACGAACCGTTCGTGCCCCGGCACGTCGACGAACGCGAGCTGCGTGTCGCCATGGCGGTACGGCGCAAACCCGAGGTCGATCGTAATCCCCCTGGCCTTTTCTTCCTGCAGCCGGTCCGGATCAATCCCGGTCAGTGCCTCGACCAGGGTGCTCTTCCCGTGATCGATGTGGCCTGCCGTGCCGACCACGAGGTGCTTCACGGCTCCGATCATCGCACGGTCACGCCTCGCGCGGCAGACGAAGCCGGGTCATCCTCGACGTCCCCGCCCCGCGTTGCGCCGCGGGCGCCGGTCGCGCCCGGTCGGCCGGCGTGAACGGGAAGACCTTCCGTCGCGGGACCGCCGCACCGCGTCCAGTATGTCGGTCAGGGCCAGATCGAGCTGCCGATGCTCGGTATCGACGCGCACGAGCTGCACCCGTACACGGTCGCCGAGCCGATAGATCCTGCCCGTGCTCTCGCCCTGCCACAGGTGCTGGCGCTCAACGTAGTGATAGTAGTCGTCCGCCATGCTGGAAACGTGCACCAGCCCCTCGACGAACTGCTCCACCAGCTCGACGAAGAGACCGAACGCGGTTACGCCGACGACGTAGGCGGTGAACTCCTCGCCCACCTTGTCGGCCATGAACCGGACCATCTGCCAGTGCACGAGCTCGCGCTCCGCCTCCTCCGCCCGCCGCTCCAGCTCCGAGGTCCGCCGTGCCAGGTCCGGCAGGTCCTCCGACCACCGACGCGTCCGTTCCGCCGACTGCGCCGGCCGGCGGCTCGCCCGCAGCGCCCGATGCACGACCAGGTCCGGATATCGCCGGATCGGCGACGTGAAGTGCGTGTAGGACGGCGCCGCCAGCCCGAAGTGGCCGAGGTTGTCCGGTTCGTACCGCGCCAGACGCATTGTCCGCAGCATGAGGCGGGCGACGGGCCTTTCCTCCGGCCGTCCGCGCAGGCGTTCGAGGAGCCTCTGAAAGTGTCCCGGCGCGATCGCATCCGGCGACGCCGCAAGGCTGTAGCCGAGAGAGGTCGCGAACTCCTCGAACGCTTCGACCTTGGCCGGGTCGGGACGCTCGTGCACGCGGAACAGCGCCGGCATCTCCTGCCGCACGAGATGCTCGGCCACCGTCTCGTTCGCGATGAGCATGAACTCCTCGATGATCCGGTGGGCCGTCGTGCGCTGGTCCGCGACGATCGCCTCGACGCGGCCGGCGTCGTCGCGCCGAAAGCGCGCGACCGGCACGTCGAAGTCTATGGCTCCACGTCGCCGGCGGCGCTCCGTGAGGATCGCGGCCAGCGCGCCCAACGCGCCGAAGAACGGCGCAAGGTCCGCGTACTTCTCGGCGGCCGCCGAAGCGGAATCGCTCAACGCCGCGTCGACGTCCGTGTAGGTCATGCGCGCGTTGCTGTGAATGATCCCGTCATGGATCTCGTAGCGCATCACGTCGCCGGCGCCGTCGATCTCCATGACGCAGGACTGCACGAGCCGGTCGAGCCGCGGCTTCAGGCTGCACAGCCCGGTGGCGAGCTCGGGCGGAAACATGTGCACCGCGCGATCCGGAAAATAGACGGAGGTGCCCCGCCGGCAGGCGTCCCGATCGAGGGCGCTGCCTTCGGCGACGTAGTGCGAGACATCCGCGATGTGCACGCCGAGACGGACGTTTCCGCCGCCGAGCGTCTCCAGCGTGATGGCGTCGTCGAAATCGCGGGCCGACTCGCCGTCGATGGTCACGGTGATGAGATGTCGGAAGTCCGTGCGCCCGCGCCGGTCCGACGGCCGCAGCTTGTCGCCGAGGCGCTGCGCTTCGTCGACCGCCTGCGGATCGTGTGCGTCGGGGATACCGTGCGCGCGCAGGACGACGCGGACATCGACACCGGGGGTGTCGAGCGTGCCGAGCACCTCGACCACCCGGCCGGCCGGGCTTCGAGTCGGTGTCGGATAGCGCGTCAGCTCCGCCACCACCAGGTCGCCGGCACTTGCGCCGCCCCGCTCGCCTCCCGGAATCTGTACATCCATCGGCAGCCGCCGGTCGAGGGGCACGACGTAGCCGTCCGCATCGTACCGTCCGACGAGCTGCGCCGCCGCCCGCTCCACGATGCGCAGGATCCGGCCCTCGGCCCGGCCCCGATCGGACCGCCGCTCGACGCGCACCACTACCCGGTCGCCGTGCATCGCCTGATTCAGATTGGTGCCCGCGATGTACACGTCGCCGGCGATACCCTCCGCCGAACGATCGGGCGTGACGAACCCGAAGCCGCGCGGGTGCACCTGCACCCGGCCCGTCACCAGGTCCATCCGGTCCGGCAACCCGTAGCGGTTGCCGCGAATGCGGATGAGGTCACCGCGTTCGACGAGAGCCGCGAGACGGCGGCGTAGCGTTGCGCGCTGACTGGAAGGCCATCCGAGCCGCTCCATGAGGTCGCGCACGGTGGCGGGATGGTCCACCTGCCGGCGGATCGTATCGAGCAACTCGTCCGGACTGAGCATCGGCGCCGGTGCTACGCGATCAGCGCAACCTGCAGGTCGCCGACGTTGGTGTCCGTAGGCCCGGTACGGATCAGGTCGCCGAGCGCCTCGAAGAAGGTGTACGAGTCGTTCGCAGCCAGGTAGTGCTCCGGCCGGCGCAGGTCACGCTCGGCCGCACGCGCGGGCGTCGTGGTGTCGACCACAGCGCCGGCCGCGTCGGTCGGACCGTCTATCCCGTCGGTGCCGACGCTGGCGATGACCGCGTCCGGAAACCGCCGGACCAGATGGAAGGCGGTAGCGAGAGCGAACTCCTGATTTCGGCCGCCCCGCCCCCCGCCCGTGACCTGCACCGTGGTCTCCCCGGCGGACACGATGCACAGCGGCCGCGGCTGCTCGTGCGCCAGGCGTGCAATGGTCCTCACGTAGCCCTCGCCCGCCCGGCGCGCCTCGCCGGTCACCGGCTCATCGATGACCGCCACGGAGAAACCCAGCTCCCGCGCCTTGCGCGCCGCCCCCTCGACGGCATCGCGCCGGCTGCCAATCAGGTGGTACGAGGCACCGGCAAGCCGGGCGTCGCCTGGCTTGGGGCTCTCCGCACGCTCGCCGCGGACGCCCCGTTCGAGCGCGTCCAACGCCAACCGTGGCAGCGTGCCGGCTCCGCCCGCCGCACGGCAAATCGCCAGAGCCTCCGCGAACGTCGTGGGGTCAGGCGTCGTCGGTCCCGAGCCGATGACCGTGGGATCGTCCGGCTCCGGGTCGACGACGTCGGAGATGGCCAGGGTCAGGACGCGCCCCCCGGCCGCAACCGCCAGCCGACCGCCCTTGATCGCGGAAAGATGCTTTCGGACACAGTTGAGCCCATCTATCGCGACACCGGCCCGCAGCAGGACAGAGGTCACGGCCGACTTGTCCTCCAGGGTCAGGCCGTCGATCGGCACGGCGAGGCCGGCGGAGGCGCCGCCGGACAGCAACAGGACCATGACCTCGTCCGGCCCCAGGGCGGCGGCCAGAGCCAGCGCCCGGCGCCCCGCCGCAACACTCCCCGCCGTGGGCACCGGATGTCCGACGTCGAACCACTCCAGGTTCCCCGCTGCAGTGCCCGCCTGCGGAGAAGCGACGAGCCCCCGTAAGCCCGAGCGCGCCTCTACGGAAACGAACGCCGACGCCATCTCCGCCGCGGCCTTGCCGGCCGCGACGACCAGCGGAATCCGGTCGCCGATGGCGTCGTCCACGGCGCCCGCGCGCAACGCTCTCCCGACGAGCGTGGATGCGCCGGCCGACGCAACGCCTTGGCGGACGATATCGAGAACGTGGCCCCGCAGGGTTGCGAGTGTCAGGAGAAGCTCGATGTCAGTGTGGCGGCTGCCGGCCCGAGGAGGCCGACAGGCGGGTCACGCCGTCTATCTGTCGCAACAGGCGGCTGACGACCTCGCCACCGTGCTCGCAGGCGCACAAGCGGTCGACGTTCTCCATCAGCTTGCGCAACGCCGCGTCCACGTCGGTCATCGTCTTGTGCGAGTAGGATTCGCGCTGCTGATCCAGACAGTGCCAGTGCTTGCGCAACTCTTCCCGGTAGAAATCGGAACGAACGGAGGACGCGCGAACGAGGCAGTCACAGTCGGGATGCGGCGAGCGGGAAGGCTCGCTGTTGGTCACCGGCATGAATTGGTATCCACTCAGTCTAGCGACCGGGGTTTCGCCCTGTCAAACGAAAGTCGGGCCCGGTCACGCCACCGGCCGCGCCCGCTCACTCATCGCCGGTTGCGAGCCCCGCCTTCAGCAGCTCGTTGACCACCCGCGGGTTGGCCTGGCCGCGCGTAGCGCGCATGACCTGTCCGACGAGGAAGCCGAGGGCCCCTGTCTTCCCGGCGCGGTACTTGCCGACCGCAGCGGGATTCTCGGCCAGCGTCTGACGCACCACGAGCTCCAGCTCACCCGCATCGCCGATCTGCGACAGCCCCTCCGCCTCGACGATGGCCTCCGGTGCCCGGCCGGTGTCGGCCATACGCTCGAACACGTCTCGCGCGACCGTATTGCTGATCGTCCCGGCGTCGACCAGACGAATCAGCGCCCCGAGAGCCGCCGGAGTCACCTTCGCGCCGGCAATCCCCACGCCGAGCGTCTTCATCCGGTGCGCAAGCGCCCCCATGATCCAGTTCGCCGCCGCCTTGGCGTTCTCGGCTGCTGCCGCCGCCGCCTCGAAGAACGAGGCGAGGTCCTGATCGTCCGCGAGCAGGGCCGCGTCACGTTCCGGCAGGCCGTACACGGCCATGAACCGCCGCTTGCGGGCTTCCGGCAGCTCCGGCAGGTCCGCCCGCACACCCGCGACCCACTGGGGGTCGAGCACGAGCGGGGGCAGATCCGGATCCGGAAAATAACGGTAGTCGTGCGCTTCTTCCTTGCTGCGCATGGAGACGGTGCGGCCGCCGGCGACGTCCCACAGACGTGTCTCCTGGACCACCGTCCCGCCGCGCTCCAGCAGAGCCGACTGGCGGCTGACCTCGTAGTCGAGGGCCCGCTCCACGAACCGGAACGAGTTGAGGTTCTTGATCTCCACCTTGACGCCGAGCGCATCGGCGCCCTGCGGGCGCACCGAGACGTTGGCGTCGCACCGCAGGCTCCCCTCCTCCATGTTCCCGTCGTTGACCCCGGCCCCGAGCAGTATCCTTCGCAGGCGCTGGAAGAAACGGGCCGCCTCCGACGGCGCCCGCAAATCGGGCTGCGTCACGATTTCGACCAGGGGCACGCCGCTGCGGTTGAAGTCGAGGTACGTCTTCCCTGCGGAGTCGGGGAACCCGTCGTGAATCGACTTGCCGGCGTCCTCCTCCATGTGTACCCGCATGATGCGCACCCGGCGGGCCACCCCGTCGTCCAGGTACTCCACGCAGCCGTCCGTCGCGAGCGGCTCCTCGTACTGCGAGATCTGGTAGCCCTTCGGCAGATCGGGATAGAAGTAGTTCTTGCGCGCAAAGATGGAGGCGTCGTGGACGCTGCATTCGAGCGCCACCGCGGTCCGAACGGCATGCTCCACCGCACGCTGGTTCAGCACCGGCAGAGCGCCGGGCAGTCCCAGGCAGACCGGGCAGACCTGACTGTTCGGCGGGGCCCCGAACGCGGTGCTGCAACCGCAGAAGATCTTGGTCTCGGTCAGAAGGTGGGCGTGGATTTCAAGCCCGATGACCGGTTCGAACGGCATGATCCACGGCAGGCCGACTCAGACGCTCGGCCCGGCGCGTCGCACTTCGTCGTCGGCCTCGGCCTCGAACGCCTTGAAATTCTCGGCGAACATCGCGGCGAGCCGTCCCGCCTGCGCGTCGTAGGCGGCGCCGTCGCTCCAGCTCGCGCGCGGGCGCAGACTGTCGGCAGGCACATCGGGAACCGTGGCCGGAACCTCGACGTTGAAGACCGGATCGGGAGCGTACGGAACATCGTCGAGCGCGCCCGAGAGCGCCGCCGCGATCATGGCGCGCGTGTGCCCGATCTTCATGCGGCTGCCGACGCCGTACGCGCCGCCGCTCCAGCCCGTGTTGACCAGCCAGACCCGGGAGCCGTGGGCGGCGATGCGGCGGCCGAGCAGTTTCGCGTAGACCGTCGGGTGATGCACCATGAACGGTGCGCCGAAGCAGGTGCTGAAGGTCGCCTTGGGCTCCGCGATTCCCTTTTCCGTCCCCGCCACCTTGGCGGTATAGCCGGACAGGAAGTGGTACATCGCTCCCGCCGGGGTCAGCCGCGAGATCGGCGGCAGCACTCCGAACGCGTCGCACGTCAGCATGACGACGTTGGCCGGATGGCCGCCCTGCCCCGACGGCACCCAGTTGTCGATGAACGAAATCGGATAGGCGCCGCGGGTGTTCTCCGTGAGCGTGTCGTCGTCGAAATCCATCGTGCGGGTCGCCGGATCGAGAACGACGTTCTCGAGCACGGTCCCGAACCGGCGGGTGGTGCCGTAGATTTGCGGCTCGGCCTCCTCCGACAGCCGGATCATCTTCGCATAGCAGCCGCCCTCGAAGTTGAAGATGCCGCGGTCGCTCCAGCCGTGCTCGTCGTCCCCGATCAGCCGCCGCGTCGGATCGCTCGACAGCGTCGTCTTGCCCGTGCCCGAAAGGCCGAAGAACAGGGCGGTATCTCCGCCCGCGCCGATGTTGGCGGAACAGTGCATCGGCATCACGTCCCGCAACGGCAGGAGGTAGTTCATGACGGTGAAGATCGATTTCTTGATCTCCCCCGCGTAGCTCGTGCCCCCGATCAGAACGAGCCGCCGCGCGAAGTTCAGCAGGATGAACGTCCCCGAGTTGGTCCCGTGGCGCGCCGGGTCGGCCGTCATCGACGGGATGTCGATCACGGTGAACTCCGGGACGTGGCTGCCGGGCGGCGTGCCTGCCGGCTGCTCCAGGAACATCGTGCGCGCGAAGAGACTGTGCCACGCCCGCTCGGTGATGATGCGCACCGGAAGTCGATACGCCGGATCGGCGCCGGCAAAACAGTCCTGGACGTAGAGAACCTTGTCGTCGAGGGCGCGCACCACCGCGTCGTGAAGCGCATCGAATCCCGCCGCGGCGATGGGCCGGTTGACCGTGCCCCACCAGACGTCTCCGGAGGTCGACGGCTCGTCGACGAGGAACTTGTCGTTCGGCGACCGCCCCGTGTGAGGCGTCGTCAGGCAGACCAGCGGGCCGGTCTCCGCGATGGCGCCCTCGCCGTGCCGCACGGCTTCCTCGTAGAGAGCAGAGGTACCGAGATTCCAGTGCAGACGGCGTGGCCGTGCGATGTCGAGAATCGAGGAAGATGTCGCTTGCGACGGTGCATCCGGCATAGGTAGGCAAACCTTAGTCGCGGGGCGTTCCCGAAGTCAAACCAGCCGGGGTATCATGCTCTGTGGTCGAGGTGGGCGGCTCCGGGTAAACGTTGGGCCGCCGGTTCTCGTCTCAACCGAACAGAAACCAGGCTCCAGGTGATGGCCGTTACAGAAGTCGCGTCCGCCGTTCGCCAGGAACGCGCCGCCGTCGATTCGCAGATCGCCGACGAAGTGTGCGCGCATCTCGTCCGCGGCGACCGGTTCGAAGCAGGCGAGCGCTTCGCGGAGATAATCCATCGCCATCAGCGGCGGGCGACGCGCATCGCCTACTATTACCTGCGCGACCCGGCGGAGGTCGACGAAGCGGTCCAGGATGCGTTCCTGAAGGCCTTCGTCAATATCCGATCTTTCCGGGAGCGGCTGTACTTCGAGCTCTGGTTCACCCGGATCCTCGTCAACTGCTGCCTCGACCGATTGAAGTCGCGCGCGCGGCGAAACCGGTGGATCGTTCCGGCCGGCGACGCCGACGGCAGCCACGACCAGCGTGACGAGCTCGAGCGCCGGCCGACGCTCGAGCCGTCGCCCGAAGCCACGCTGCTCCACGCCGAACGCCGGGCGGAGCTGCTTGCGGCTGTCGATCGCCTTCCCGACCGACAGCGCGCCGTGGTCGTTCTGGGCCAGTTCGAGGGACACGCGACCCGCGACGTGGCTGCCATGCTCGATCTGACGGAAGCCACTGTCCGCGTGCACCTGTTCCGGGCGATTCGCTCGCTGCGGCGGCTTCTCGGAACCGAGCACTGGTTCGAGGACAAGCCGGCAGGCGATGCAGGACACGGATGAACACACGGGTTCAGGTTCAAGGGACGGTTGCAGGACTGCTGCGGTCGATGTGGCGCGGACGCCCATCGGAGCACCTGACCGACCGTGAGCTGGTCCGAGCACTCGTGGAGGCCGACGGCGGGAGCCCCGCCGCAGGCGATGCGCATCTGGCCGACTGCAAGCGTTGCGCGGCCCGCGTAAGAGCCCTGCAATCGGGCCTCGACCGCATCACGATGGCCGCCGAGACCGCTTTCGAGGACACCCTGCCCACGTGGCGGATGGTCCGCCAGCGCCGCCGCATCATGCGCCGGATCCAGCGGGCGGCGGGCAGGCAGGGCTCGGCGCGCATTCTGCGGTTTCCGGCCGCCCGCGTGCGTGCAGTTGCCGGCGCGCATCCAGGCCGCCGGTGGCTCTCGCTGGCGGTCGCCGCGGGCATCCTTCTCACCGTCGGCATCGGCCGGGTAATCGACGGACGGCGCCAGCCGGCCGCGAGACCGGAGTCGGCCGACGCCGCGCCATCGCAGCCGCTCATCGGGCCACCGGCCGGACCGCTGCAGGCCGCCGCGGACGAGCAGTTCATGCGCGAGCTGGAAGAAGCCCTCACCTCCTCCCGCGTCACGCCGCTCGTTGCCCTGGACGAGATGACGCCGCGGGTGCGCGCCGCAACGATCGACATTCGGTAGATGTCTGCGCCGATCTTCAGGAAAGGCCTCGACCTCAAGCACGCCGTCGCCGGCGAGCTGGCTCGCGACTACCACAGCCAGGTTCTGGATCGGATTCGCGAGTCGGACTTCACCTGGCGGAGCGGGCGCCTTACGTTGCACCTCGCCCGGGAGTTCGGCTTCTGCTACGGCGTCGACCGTGCGGTGGACTACGCGTACCAGACCCGCCGCAAGTTTCCGGACCGCACGGTGTTCCTCACCGGTGAGATCATTCACAACCCTCACGTCAACACCCGGCTGCGCAACGCCGGGATCCGGTTCCTGAGCGACCCCGGGGAGGGAATCGCACAGGTCACTGCGGACGACGTGGTAGTACTGCCGGCCTTCGGCGTCACCATTGCCGCCCTGGAGGAGCTCGTCGGCCGCGGCTGCACCCTCGTCGACACCACCTGCGGGTCCGTCCTGAACGTCTGGAAGAACGTTCGGCGGTACGCTCGCGACGGCTACACCGCGATCATCCACGGCAAGGTGCAGCACGAGGAGACGCAGGCGACGGCGTCCCAGGTCTGCGTCACGTCCGGCAGCCACTACGTCATCGTCCTCGATTGCGAGGAGACCGGCGTGCTGTGCGACTTCATCCGCGGGCGCGTGGACGCTGCGTCGTTACTCGATCGACTCGGACCCGGCTGCTCCCCCGGCTTCGACCCGGCTCGCGATCTCGTGCGGGTCGGGCTCGCCAACCAGACGACGATGCTGATGACGGAATCGCTCGCGGTCGGCGACCTCGTGCGCCGCGCGATGATCGACCGCTACGGCGAAGCCGCGCTTCCCGAGCACTACCGCGCGTTCGACACGATCTGCAGCGCCACGCAGGACCGGCAGGACGCCGTGGTTGGCCTCCTCGACGAGCAGCGCTTCGACCTGGCGATCGTGATCGGCGGCTACAACAGCAGCAACACGCGCAACCTGGCCCGGATCTGCGCGGAACAGGTCACGACGTACCACATCGCGGAAACGTCCTGCCTCGAGCCGGCGGTCGTCCGGCATCTTCCTCCCGGAGCGCGGCCGGGAACCGAGATCGCGACCCGCCACTGGTTGCCGTCCGGCGGCCCGCTCACCGTCGCGCTGACGGCCGGTGCGTCGACACCGGACAACGTCGTGGGCGAGGTCGTCGAGCGGCTGGGCGAGCTGGCAGGCCGATAGCGGCCGTAAACGCGTCGCGCCTCGCGTCCGTCTTCCTCTGCAAGGGACGGACACGGCTGGGGTATCCTGACGGGGGCATGCAGGCCAGGTCGAAGCTGGCGGGGAATCGGCGATGAGCAAGACGCACGGGTGCATGACGGTCGTCCTCCTCGCGGCGGTCCTTTTTTCCGCGGTCGCCGCCGAGGCGACGCAGCGCTTCAAGTGGTGGCAGTCCGACGAGGTCGCGTCCGAGATCGGACTGACCGACGAGCAGGCGGCCGACATCGAGGCAATCTTCCAATCCCTCAGGCCGCGGCTGCGGGAGTTGGCGCACCGCCTCCACCGCGAGGAGGACGAGCTGACCGCGATCATGCACGCCATGCAGGCCGAGGAGTGGGAGGTCGCCCTGCAGATCGACAAGGTCGAGGCGGCCCGCGGCGCGCTCAGCAAGACCCGCACCCTGATGCTGTACCGGATGCACAGGACGCTGAGCGCCGACCAGATGGAGGCCTTGCACGCGATGTGGGAACGGCGCCGCGCCCATGGACAATCGCCGTCCCGCAATCCGGACTAGCCCGGGTTCCTCTCCGACCCGCCGTGACGCCAACGGGGTCCCCGCATCGAACCGTCCGCGCACCCCGCCCGTCTATACGGTCGCCGGGGAAGATTCCCGTAGCTGTGCGGGTCTACGTACCCCGAAGTCTGGAGGAACGCCTTGATGAGCCACGCACGTGTTCTACCCGTCGTCCTGCTGCTCGCCGCCGGGTGGCTCCCGCTCGCGCCCTGCCCCGCGCACGCCCAGACACTCGGGACCCGCGTCGGCGGCGTCGTGACCCAGGCGGCGCTCCAGGCCAGCCGGAACGCCCAGGCGGCGCGCCGCTTCGACCTGACGCTGGACGACGCCGTCCAGCGCGCCCTCGAGCGCAACCTGGACATCGCCGTCCAGCGCATCAACCCGCTCGTGCAGGACATGGCCGTCGCGACCGCCAACTCCGCGTTCCTGCCGCTCGCCTCGTCCGGCTTCGGCCTCAACCAGCGCACCAGTCCAAACCGCTCTCTGTTCGACGGCGGCGGTCTCCGCGGCGCCAACATCGTCAACGAGCAGGGCAACTACGACTTCGGGATCAACCAGCGGATGAAGCGGGGCGGAGGCCAGTACGACCTGACCTGGAACAGCAACCGGCAGGAGTCGAACAACATCTTCACGAGCTTCAACCCGAGCTTCGGCGCCAACATGACCCTGGGGTACACGCAGCCGCTGCTGCGCGGCTTCCGCACCGACCCGCAACGCACCCAGCTCGTCGTCTCCCGCATCAACCGCGACATCTCCGACATCACTTTGGAGCAGACCGTCATCAACACGCTCGCCAACGTCCGCCTGGCGTACTGGGAGCTGGTCTACGCGCGCGCCGCGCTCGCCGTGCAGCAGCAGGCACTGGAGCTGGCCGAGCAACTCGTGCGCGACAACCGCGCGCGCGTCGAAATCGGCACCCTGGCCCCGATCGACGTCGTGCAGGCGCAGTCGGAGGCCGCTGCGCGACGGCAGTTGCTGGCGCAGGCGATCCGGACGCTGCGCACCAACGAGTTGACGCTGAAGCAGCTCATCGTGGGCGGCACCTCGGACGAGCTGTGGGACACGGAGCTCAACCCGACCGACCAGCCGCGGATCGAGGCTACGCCGATCGACCTGGAGGAAGCGATTCGCGGCGCACTCGACCGGCGCACCGACATCTCCCGGGTGCGACGCGAGCTCGACATCAACGACGCCGAGGTCGACAACTTTCGCAACAGCACTCTCCCCCAACTCGATCTGGTAGGCAGCTACCAGTTGACCGGCCAGGGCGGATCGCGGCTGGTACCGGCCGGAAGCTCCTTCGAAGCAATCTTCGGCGGCGTGGGCGGCGTTATCCCGGGCGGCTACGGGGATGCCATCAACAACATCGTCGACGCGGACTACCCGTTCTGGAGCGTCGAGCTGCGGATGAGCTATCCGCTCGGCCAGAGCGCGGACAAGGCGGCCTATGAACGGGCGCGGCTGCAGCTCCAGCAGGCCCAGGCCCAGATCCGCCAGATCGAGCTGCAGGTCGCCGTCGAGGTCACGAACGCCGCACTGCAGATCGACGCGATTCAGCAGCAGATCGAGGCGGCGACGGCTTCTCGCGAGCTGGCGGAGGAGCAGCTTCGGGCCGAGGAGAGCAAGTTCGAGGTGGGACTGTCCACCAACTTCTTCGTCGTGCAGGCGCAGCGCGATCTGGCGACCGCGCAGGATGCCGAGCTGCGCGCGATTCTCGACTACCAGCGGGCCCTGATCGAGTTCCAACGCGCCCAGCGCACTTCACTCGGCAACGCCGGGATCACCGTCATCGGCGGCGGTGGCGGCGGCGCGCCATAGTCGTTCGACGAGGACCAACCATGAGACGAATCTTCCTCGCCATCCTCGTCCTCGGCGGTGCGATCACCGCCTACGGCTACTACAGCGCGCGGACCATCGAGTTCGTGCCGGACGTCAGCACCGTTGCGGTGACGGAGGGCGACATCGTCGACAGCGTCGGGGCGACCGGGGCCCTCGAGGCGGTGACGACGGTGCAGGTAGGCAGCCAGGTTTCCGGCATCATCCAGGAGCTGCACGTCGATTTCAATTCGATCGTGCGCGAGGGGGACGTCATCATGCGGTTGGACCCCTCCCTGTTCGAGACGCAGCTCGAGCAGGCGCGCGCCAACCTGCTGCGCTCCGAGGCGGACGCCGAACGACTGTCCGTTGCGGTCGACGACGCCGTGACGCAGCTCCGGCGGGCGCGAGAGTTGGCAGCCGGCGAACTCATCTCCGAGACCGAGCTCGAAGCCGCGGAGGTCGCCCTGCGGTCGGCCGAGGCGCAATTCAAGTCGGCCCAGGCCCAGATACGGCAGTCGCAGGCCTCGCTGAGCATGAACGAGGTCAACCTGGAGCACACCGTGATCCGGGCTCCCATCGACGGCATCGTCACCTCGCGGCTCGTCGACGTCGGCCAGACCGTGGCGGCCAGCTTCCAGGCGCCGGAGCTGTTCGTAATCGCGGCGGACCTGACCAAGATGCGGGTCATCGCCAACATCGACGAGTCGGACGTCGGCCGGATCCGGCCGAATCAGCGCGTGACCTTCACCGTGGACGCGTTCCCGACCGAGGAGTTCGAGGGCAACGTCTCGCAGATCCGGCTCGAGCCGATCGTGACGCAGAACGTCGTGACCTATGCGACGGTCATCGACGCACCCAACCCCCAGCTCAAGCTCAAGCCGGGCATGACCGCCACGGTGACCGTGGAGGTGGCGCGGCGGGAGAACGTCACCCGGATCCCCAACTCGGCGCTGCGGTTCAGGCCGACGCCGGCCATGTTCGCGGCGCTCGGCCAGCCGGTGCCGCCCGAGCTCCAGGTGGGCCGGCGAGCCGGCGCCGGCGGAGCGTCCGGCAGCGGCGGGGGCGGAACCGCACGGTCGGGCGAACCGCCGGCCGACGCCGAGCGCCCGGGAGGTGCGCCCGGTGGCGAGCCGGGCGGCGGCTTCGGCCCGGCCGGCGGAGGCGGCCCCGGCGGCTTCGGCGGGGGCGGGGGCGGGGGCGGGGGTCAGGACCCGGAACGGCGGCAGCGCATGATGGAACGGATGCAGCAGATGTCCCCGGAAGAGCGCCAGGAGTTCTTCGCACGGATGCGGGAACGGCGCGCCGCGGGCGGCCCGGGTGGTCCCGGCGGCCCCGGCGGTCGCCGGCGCCGTGCGAACGCACCGGAAGGACCGAACGTCCCGGCGGTCGAGCGAGGGGCAAGCACGATCGACGCCCTGTTTGCGCCCATCGAGGTGGAAGAGACCACGGGACGCGTCTGGGTCCTGAACGGCGGTCGCCTGTCGAGCCGCAACGTCCGCCTCGGCGTGACGGACGGCACGGCAAGCGAACTGACGGGAGTGGTTGCCGATCCCGACGCGAGCGGGCCTGCTCCGCAGGGGAATCCCGAGGTCGAGTCGCTTCGCGAGCGGCTGGCGACGGTCGCGGATGCGGCGGCGCGCGGGGCGCTCGAGCAGCGGCTGGCGGCGTTGGAAGCCAGCACTCCGGTGGCGGCGGCGGCCTCGGCCCCGGCGGCGCCGGGCACGATCGGCGCCGGCCTGCAGCTCGTGACGAACGTGACCACGCCCGAGAGCGGCGGCGGCCCCTCGGTCGGAAACAGCGGGTCGCCCCTGATTCCGCAGTTCCCCTTCGGGCGCCGGCGGCGCTGAGGACCCACGATGCCGGTCATCGCAGTCGAGGACATCACGAAGACCTACGCCATGGGCGACGTGGAGGTCCGCGCGCTCCGCGGCGTCAGCCTCTCCATCGAGGCCGGGGAGTTCGTCGCGGTCACCGGTCCATCGGGCTCCGGCAAGTCGACGTTCATGCACATCCTCGGGTGCCTCGACCGACCGACCGACGGCCGCTACCTTCTCGACGGCCACGATGTCTCCCGCCTCTCGCGCGACGAGCTGGCCGAGGTGCGCAACGGGAAGATCGGCTTCGTGTTCCAGGGCTTCAACCTGCTGGCGCGGACCACCGCCCTCGACAACGTCGAACTGCCGCTGCTCTACGGCTCGCGTCTGAACGGCTCGGCGCGGCATGCCCGCGCACGACACATGCTGGATGCGGTAGGACTCGGCGACCGCATGGACCACCTCCCGAACCAGCTCTCGGGCGGCCAGCAGCAGCGGGTCGCGATTGCCCGCGCCCTGGTCAACGAGCCGGCCATTCTCCTGGCGGACGAGCCGACCGGCAACCTGGACTCGCGCACCAGCGTCGAGGTGATGGACATCTTCCAGCGCCTGAACCAGGAGAGCGGCATCACCGTGCTCCTGATCACGCACGAGGCCGACATCGCCGAGTACGGCAGCCGGATCATCCGCTTCCACGACGGCAAGGTCGCTTCCGACCGGCCGAACGCGGCGCGGCGCGTCGCAAGCGAGGAATTCGCGGCCCTGCCGCCCGACAACGCCGAGACGGAGCCGGCTGCATCCGTTCCGCAAACGGCATAGACGGAAAACGAGGTCAGAACGATGTCCGTGCTCATGGTGCTCCGCGTCGCGCTCAAGGCGCTCGGCCGCAACAAGATGCGCACCAGCCTGACCATGCTGGGAATGATCATCGGCGTCGCCGCCGTCATCACCATGGTGGCGCTCGGACGAGGTGCGCAGCAGGAGATCGAGACCCAGATCCAGTCCGCCGGCACGAACATGATCATGGTCCGCGCCGGGAACTACCGCAGGGGCGGGATCAGCATGGGCATGGGCCAGTCGCCGCGGCTCAAGGCGCAGGACGTGGAGGCCGTTCGCGAACGGGTGCCGGATGCGCTGTATCTTGCGGCCGGCGTCCGCACGCGGGACCAGGTCATCGCCGCCGGCCAGAACTGGAATACCACCATCCAGGGCACGGACATCGAGTTTCCCCAGATCCGCTTCTGGGACATCCAGCTCGGGACCTTCTTCACCACGACCCACGTCCAGAGCTCTGCCAAGGTGGCGGTGCTGGGGTCCGTGGTCCGCGACAACCTGTTCGGCGAGGGCGTGGACCCGGTCGGCGCACGCATGCGCATCCGCAACCAGTCGTTCCAGGTGCTCGGGGTCATGGCCGCGAAAGGCTCGGGGCAGTTCGGTGAGGACCAGGACGACGCCATCTTCATCCCCTACACGACCGTCAACAAGAAGCTGCGCGGGCGCGACGGCACCAACATCTCCGAGATCACCATCTCGGCCGCCTCGGCCGACCGCATCAACGAGGTGGCCGAAGAGATCACCGCCGTGCTGCGCGAAGAGCATCGCCTGACGCCGGGACAGGACAACACGTTCATGGTCCGCACGCAGGAGGACATGGCAAGCATGCGGACGCAGACGACGCAGACGATGACCGGGCTGCTGGCCAGCATCGCCGGCGTGTCGCTCATCGTGGGCGGCATCGGCATCATGAACATCATGCTCGTGTCGGTCACCGAACGAACCCGGGAGATCGGCCTGCGAATGGCGGTTGGCGCCAAGGGACGCGACGTCCTGCTGCAGTTCCTCGTCGAGGCGATCGTGTTGAGCCTGGTCGGCGGCCTGGTGGGGGTCGGGCTCGGTTTCAGTCTCTCGGAAGGATTGACGCAGTTCCTCGCCTGGCCCACCTCGGTACCGGCGGACGCGGTGGCCGTCGCGGTCGGATTCGCCGCGGCGACCGGCATCTTCTTCGGCTTCTATCCCGCCCGCAAGGCGGCGCAGCTCGACCCGATCGAATCGCTCCGCTTCGAATAGCGGCGAACAACCGACGCTGTCAGGGAGACGCACCATGAAAGTCTCGACTCTCGTCCTCGCTGGCGCACTGGCCGCGTTCGTCGCGGCGCCCGCACAGGCCCAGCAGCCCGATTTCTCCGGCACCTGGGAGCTCGATCGTGGCGCCAGCGAGATTCCGGAGTTCCGCGGCGGGCGCGGGGGCGGCAGAGGCGGCAGAGGCGGCGGACCGGGACGCGGCGGCGCCGGACGCCAGGGAGGCCCCGGCGGTTTCGGCGCCGCGGCCGCCACGCTCGTCATCACCCAGTCGTCCGACCTGCTCACCGTCGAACAGCAGACCCCGCGCGGCAGCCGTTCGGCCAGCTACCGCCTGGACGGCAACGAGAGCACCACCAGCGGCCCCCGCGGCGATCTGGTGACCACCTCGAGCTGGGACGGCGCGACCCTGCTCACGGTCGGAACGATGGAGCTGTCGACGCCGCGGGGTGACTTCTCGATGGATCTCGTCGAGCAGCGCTCGCTGAGCGCCGACGGTCGGACCCTCACCGTAGAATCGATGCGCATGCTTCCGTTCGGAGAAATCTCCACGAGACTGGTCTACCGAAAGGATGACGACCAATGATGCGTTTTCTCGATCCCTACGCAGAGTGCATTCACGATACGCTCCGCATCGTAGCCGGCTACGCGTTCATGCTGCACGGCGTGCAGAAGCTGTTCGGCGTGCTCGGAGGTCAGCAGGTCGAGATCGTGTCGCTGCTCGGCCTCGCCGCGCTCATCGAAACGGTCGGCGGCGCACTCATCGCCCTCGGCCTCTTCACCCGCCCCGCGGCGTTCATCGCGAGCGGAGAGATGGCCGCGGCGTACTTCATAGCCCACGCTCCGCGCGACGGGCTCTTCCTCTTTCCCGTCGCCAACCAGGGAGAGCCGGCGGTGCTCTACTGCTTCCTGTTCCTCTATCTCGCGGCGGCCGGCCCCGGCGCGTGGAGTCTCGACGCGCGTTTGAAGAAGGACTGATCAGCGGCCGGCGGCGGGTTCCAGAGCGGCCAGCAGCTCGCGAACGGTCCGCCCCGTCACCGGATCCGTGAGGTTGGGAGCGACGGCGGCGAGTGGCTCCAGAACGAACCGCCGCTCGCGAAACCGCGGGTGCGGCAACTCCAGGTCGGGCCAGCGGAGCGCGAGGTCGCCCATCAGGATCAGGTCGAGGTCGAGGGTGCGGGCCGCCCCCGGATACGGTCGTTCCCGTCCGCGCACCCCTTCGATCCGCATGAGACGGGCAAGCAGCACCCGCGGCCCCAGCGCGCAGGCGCCGACTACGGCGCCGTTGAGATACCGCGGCTGGGACGGTACGCCGACCGGTGCGGTCTCGATGAACGGCGAGACGCGCATGCCCACCAGCACGTCACCCAGAGCAGCTATTGCATGAGCGAGGTGGGCACGCCGGTCACCCTGGTTGCTGCCGAGAGCGACGGCGGTGACCCGAAGATCGGCCGGAGCCTCGTACGCGGCTGCTACTGCTGCTTCGCCTTGCAACCGATGCAGACCCGCGTCCACGGAATCGCGTTGAGGCGGGCCGGCGCAATCGGCTCCCCGCAGTCGCGGCAAACTCCGTATATCCCCTGATCGATACGCAGCAGCGCCTCTTCGATTGCCTTGAGGATCTTGGCGTCGGTCTGCTTCAGCTTGAGCTGGATGTGCACCTCGTTGTTACCGCTCGCCTGATCGGCCATGTCACCCTGACGGGTGTTGTTGTCCATCGGCGTCGAGAACGACTTGGCGCCGCGCTCGGCGACGATCTCCGCGCGCTTCCTTATCAGTGCGTCCTTGTAGACGGCCTCTTCCATGACCCGGCTACTCCTCTTTCGGTGGCTCGCCGGAAGCGTAATCCGATAGTCTAGCACGGTTCGTCGGCCCGCCGGCCGATGCCCCTCGAACTCCGCCGAACGAATTCGAAAGGGGTTCTGAGCCGAGAGCCGAACGCCGTTGTCACCGAATCCGTGCGATCTCGTGATTCCGGAGCTGGTGGGCGACCAGCCACGGAGAGACGCCGAACTCGGCCGCCAACGCATCGACGTCGTCCTCGCCCACCACGGGGCGGAAGACCCGCGCCCGCAGGCCGGACGACGGGGCCAGGAACTCGGCCGCGAACGCGCGGCTCCGTTGCTGGCGATCCGATCGAGCCCGCGTGAGCAGGGCATCCGACCCCGGCGAGACCAGCACCTCAGCCAGACCGCGGCAGAACTGGAATCTCCTGGCCTCATCGCGTCCGGACCGGATGGCGAAGGCCGGACGACCGTTCGCATCCGACGTCACCACCCCGTCCAGGAGCGCGGCGGCGCCGAAGTGTCTTGGCTGAGTGACGTTCTCGACTGCTTCGGGATCTTCGCCGATCGCCCGGCCCAAGGCGGTCATGGAGGCGAGCGGGGCGCCATCCAACTCCAACTGTCGCCGCAGATGCTGCGCCAGGACACAACCGGCATCCCACGGGCTGCCGCCGGCCGCCGGTCGGATCGTGGTTCGCAGCGAACGAAGACGCTCCAGGGACAGGCCGGCGGCCTTGCCGGCCTCCAACGCACCGACCACGGCCGCCACGTTCGCATCCAGGTCGTCGGCGTCCAGGACCGCCACCGCTTCCTCAAGGACCGCTTCGTTCAAGATGTCCTCGAGACCCAGCAGGGCTGCTCGTTCGGCGTCGTCCAAGGCGTAGGGATCCCGGCCCAGTCCGGCGGCGACACGGCAGAACTTCGACTCGTCCGCTCCCGCGGCCTGAATTGCCGCCCATTCTTCCTGCAGCAACGTCCCTTCGACACCGAACGCGATGAGGCGCCGAATCACCTGATCCACGAAATCGGAGCAACAGTCGCGAAAGTCGTTACTCTCGATCCACGCCTGTCCGTCGCACAGGAACTCGATTTGAGCGCTGTCGATCCGATCGGGTGTCCAGGCGAGACGTATGCGGGTGCCGGCCGGCGCCACCTGAAGACTGGGGAACGCGTACCCCTCCCTGGAGGCGCCGAGCGCGTGGCGCCGCCCGAACGCGGGATCGTCTTCCTTCGACGGGTTCTCGACCTCGTGGAACAGGAACCACCAGTTCGTGACCAGCCATTCAGCGAGGACGTACAGCGGGACGTAGATGTCGTTGCGGACCGTTCTCGCGCGCTCATCCACTACACGGGTGACGATCTCGCCATCGACGCCGATCAGCAACGACGCCCACGTCGCGGCCAGCTCGCGCCCCCGGATGCCGGCCGCATCGATCCACTCAGTCTCGATCCTGAACGGCATGCGCCTCCTCGATGCCGGCAGGCCATTCGTCCCTGCCGAGCGGGTATCCCTTGTACTCTCCGGTCTCGCGATTCACCAGTCGGCCTTCGAGCACGGTCGCGCCGTACTTTTGTACCACACGTAGCGAGGGAACCCGCCCTCCCAGGGCGCTCCCACCGCACCGGAACGAATCGCTTCTCTCAACCACTCATCGATGCGCTCCCGGTTGCCGGACATGTCGCGTGGGCAACACGAGGCGTCCGCGCGCAGGCGAGGCGGTCCTGCGAAGCTGGGTGAGTCTTGTGTTCCGGGCTGCCGACATAGCGAACGCGATCCGCCAGCCGGTCGAGATCGACCGTTGCGGGCGGAGCGTGGATCTCCCGTTTTCTCGGCCGCCGCCGTTGAGGAGCGCGCATCACTGAACCGCAATCGACTCGGCCCGTGTGAAATTCATGAACTTGCCGACCGAGATCCGACGCGCTCGGCGCAACTCGATGACGCCCAGTGCGTCCAGTGCGTGCCGGGTTGCCGGGTTGCCGAGCCCATCGTGACCAAGCAGTGATCGAACTGCCGCGAGGCTGATGGGGTGGCGCCAAATCGGCCACGTGAATGCGAAACACGACAGTCCTTCCGGGGCGGAAGCTCGACCACCCGAGTCCGCCTACTCCGCCCGCAACGTGAGCAGCGGCTTGCGCCGCAGTACGTCCACGCTCGACGCCACCCCCACCACCAGCACGACGACGGCCGTCACCATTGCTCCGCCGATGTTGACGGCCGGCGCCGGCGTCCACGGCACGTCGAGCACCTGCCGCGTGAGCACCCAGGTCAGCGCGAGGGCTCCGCTCGAGCCGACCACGCCGGCCAGCGTCCCCAGAACGCCGTATTCGAACACGTACATCATCGCGATCAGCCGGGTGTTCGCACCCAGGGTCTTGAACACGGCCGCGTCGAAGAGCCGCTGGAACTTCGTCATGGCGACCGATCCGACGAGAATCAGTCCGCCGGCGAGCAATGCGATGGCGCCGACCACGGTGACGGCCAGCGTGACGTAGTCGAGCACGCGGCGGAACGTCCGAATGATCTCCAGGCCGTCGATGACCGAGACGTTCGGGTAGCTGTCGACGAGGGTCCGCTGCAGCGCGCCGCGTGCGTCCGCCTCGGCGGGTCCCCGCAGGAAGCTGATGTAGCTGTGCGGCGCACCGTCGAACGTGCCGGGGCGGAACAGGAACATGAAGCCGCCGCTGCGCGAGTCGTCCCATTCGACCGCGCGCACGCTCGTCACCCGCGCCTCGACGATGCGGCCGAGCACGTTGAACCGCACGGTATCGCCGAGCCGCATGCCCCGCTCCACGAGACTGTCCTCGATCGAGACCTCCGGCGAACCGGCCGGCGCAGCATCCCAGAACCCGCCGGCCACGATCCGTTCGTTGTCTTCGAGTCGATCCCGATAGGTGACGGTGTACTCGCGCCCGAACCCCGCACGTCGTACCGCTCGCCGGCCCTCTATCGACGTCTCGGGTCCGGTCACCGCCGTCACCCTCGCGCGCAGCACCGGTATCAGGGCCGGGGCCGCCGCGTCCCCCGGTCCGCCCAGACCGGCCTCATGCAGCAGGCGCCGGACCCCGTCGGCCTGATCCTGTTGCACGTCGATGAGAAACATGTCGGGCGTGTCGTCGCGCAGCTCGAGGGAGAACGACGTCAACAGGTTCTCCTGCACGGCGTGAACGCCGATGATGAAGAAGCTGCCGAGCCCTACCGCGAGGAGGACGACGCGCGTCTGGTTGCCCGGGCGGCGCAGATTCAGGGCGGCGTGACGCAGCGGGAACCAGCGCGCCCCCTCGAGCGGTCGCGTCATTCGGACCAGCGCCCGGCCGAGCGCGTGCAGGGCGCCCGCCACGCCGATGAAACCGCCGGCCACGTACGCGCCCACCTCCAGAGAGGCGGCCTGCCACGCAGCCACACCGACCAGTCCCAGGCCGGCCAGCACGGTCGCGGCGATCCGGACCGGATCGCGACCCGTCGCGGTCGGCGTGTCCCCCTGCCGCAGCAGCAGCAGCGGCTTGGCGTGGCGCGTATCGAGCAGTGGCACCAGGGCGAAGAGCAGCGACACGAGCATCCCGACTGCCAGCCCCTGCAGCATCGCGGACAGCGTCAGATCGGTCGAGACCACCTGAAAGCCGGTGGTCGCCACCGCCTGCGCGGCCAGCGAATCGGGCACGGCCGCCAGCACGCCCCAGGCGACTCCGATCCCGAGCAGGACCCCTCCCAGCGCCAGCAGGGCCACCTGCACCACGTAGACGGCCAGCACGCCGGCGTTCGTCGCCCCGAGGCACTTCAGGATGGCGGCGCTGCGGAGTCGCTGCTGGACGAAGACCCGCGTCACGCTCCAGACGCCGATCCCGCCCAGGATTACGATGACGAACCCGATCAGACTGAGATAGTTCTCCGCTCGCGAGAAGTTGCGCTCGATGCGGTTCTCCGTCCGCCGGTAGGAGCCGAGGCGGACGAACTCCTCCCGCAGGTCTTCCCGCAGGACCCGCACGAGCGGCTCGATGGCTTCCTCATCCGGCACCCGCAGCAGGAGTTGACGCTCTGCGCGGCTCGCGAAGCCGAGCAGGCCGGTCCCCGCCAGCGCCTCGTGCGCCACCAGCACGCGGGGACCGAGGCTGAAACCGCCTAGCTGGCGTCCCGGCTCGGTCACGATCGCGTCACGAATCGTGAACGCGGTATCGCCGATCCGGATCTGGTCTCCGATCGCGACGCCGAGCTGCGGCAGCAGCTCCCGCCCCACCAGAGCGCCCCGGTCACGCAGCAGCTCGGGCGCGTACGCGGCGCCGCTCTCCAGCGTGAAACGCCCGTAGAAGGGGAACGCCGGCTCCACGCCACGGACCTCCACCACCTTCGTGCGGTTCCCGACGCCGGCCGGAAGGCGCGCCATCGTCACGGTATCGACCGTCTCGGTCAACTCCGTCCCGGCCACCTCGGCCGCCCGCGCCTCGATCCGGCCGCGCGCCTCCTCGGACCACGGCTGGTCCGTCCGGACGTAGACGTCTCCCGCCGTCAGGCCGCGGGCCTCGGCCGCCAGCGCGGCACGGACGTTCTGCACCAGGGAACGGAGCGCTACGATGCCGCC
The DNA here is from genome assembly GCA_965222905.1 of Vicinamibacterales bacterium. GTDB lineage: Bacteria > Acidobacteriota > Vicinamibacteria > Vicinamibacterales > UBA8438 > WTFV01. Next base: position 5,701,656 of record OZ244976.1, read on the forward strand.
CACGCCGATCGCAACGCAGCAAAAGAAGAAGATCAGCCGGCGCCACGACGCCCGCAGCTCCCGGTACGCCATGCGCAGGACAAAGTTCATGGTCGGTGCTCCGTTCAGCCGGCGGCCGCGCCGGCCGGCTCCAGCGCGGCGGCCGGGGTCGCCGTGCGCTCCGTGCGGCCGTCCCGCATGGTCAGCGTCACGTCCGTGCAGCCGGCCAGCTCGGGATCGTGGGTCACAAGCATCAGCGTCGTACCGCGGGTCCGGTTGATGTCGCCCAGCAGCTCGATGACGTGCCGGCCGTTCGTGCTGTCGAGGTTGCCGGTCGGCTCGTCCGCCAGCAGGATCGGCGGATCGTTCGCCAGCGCCCGCGCAATGGCGACCCGCTGCTGCTCCCCCCCGGACAGTTGCGACGGGTAGTGATGCCCGCGATCGGTCAACCCCACGTCGGCGAGCAGCCTGCGCCCCTTCCCGGACGGATCCGCGACGCCGGCAATCTCCAGCGGCACCATCACGTTCTCCAGGGCGGTGAGCGACGGAATCAGGTGGAAGAACTGAAACACGAAGCCGATTCGGGCCCCCCGCAACCGCGCGAGCTGATCTTCGTCGAGGGCCGTGATCTCCGTGCCACCGATCAGAATCTCCCCGGTCGACGGGGCGTCCAGGCCGGCGATCAGTCCGAGCAGCGTCGATTTCCCGCTGCCGGACGGGCCGACGATGGACAGCGACTGCCCCGCCGGCACCGACAGGTCCAGCGGATGCAGAATGGTCAGCGCGCGGTCGCCGCTCTGCACGGTCTTCGAGACGCCGCGAAGCTCGATCATGGGACTCAAGGCGTAACCTCCTGCTCCGCCGCAACCGCCCGCAGGAGGGGCTCCAGCGACGGCCAGAGATGCTCGGCGACGCGGGCCGCACCGGTCTCGTTCGGGTGAATCCCGTCGGCCTGGTTCAGGGCCGGAACGCCCGCCACCCCTTCGAGCAGGAACGGCACCAGTGTCACGTCGCGGGTCTCGGCCAGGGTACGGAACACGTCACGAAAGTTGGACGTGTAGGCGGTACCGAAGTTCGGCGGCGCCTCCATCCCGGCCAGCACCACTCGAATGCCCCGACCCAGCGCCCGATCGATGATCCCGGCCAGGTTGGCCTCCATCTGCTCGACCGGCAGCCCCCGGAGCGCGTCGTTGCCGCCGAGCGCCACCAGCAGCAGCCGCACGTCGCCGTCGAGCGCCCAGTCGAGGCGCCGCAGGCCGCCTGCCGTCGTGTCTCCGGAGACACCCATCGCGACGATCCGGATCGGCCATCCTTCCGCGTCGACGCGGGCCTGCAGCCGCGCCGGATAGGCGTCCTCCGGAGCCAGGCCGAGACCGGCGGTGAGTGAATCGCCCAGGATCACCACGCGGGGACGCGCGTCGACGTCGGCACCGCCTTCCGCCGGATCGGCGCCGCCTTCCGCCTGAACCGACGTCGGGATCGAGGCGTCCGCAGTGCGCTCGACGACCTCGGCCGGCATTCCTCCGCACGCGGTCCACATCAACGAGGCCACGCACAGCACCGCGCGGAGATGGAAATCGAGCGTCGTGCCTGTCGTCCGGTAGTGGCTCACACCGTCACCCCAACCTGTCAATTCTACAGCCGGCCCCTCCGGCGCTCCCCGCTGCGCCGGTCCCCGCGCCGCCCGGAGCGCGCCCACCACCCGTAGGCGGCCACGTTGATCCCGCAGGCGAGGATGCCCAGCGCGAGCTGCGCCCTGCGCGTGAGCCCTGCGGGGTACAGCAAAGGGAGCAGGTAGTGTGCGACGAAGTCGCCCTCGTAGCCGGTTACGCCCCCTTCCATGCGGAGCCACTGCTCTGCCGGCGTCAGCGGACAGATCCCGCCGGTCAGCTCGATACCGACGCCCCACGCGACGGCCGGCAGGTGCACCCAGACGAGCCGCGGGACGCGTGGAACCGCGAAGCCGCCGAGCACGACGAACCCGACGAAGGCCAGATGCACGACGACCAGGAGATCGGCCGCAACGCCGTAGAGCATGCCGGCTCCAGTATGCCCCGAACACCGATGGCCTCCGCCACCCGGTCCGTGACACCGCGCCATCGAGCGGCGCCCCGAGTCCCGGCACATTCCGAGGCGCCGATTCGGGTTTCGGTTCCGGTAGATGCGCCCGGCGATTTCAGGTACGATTTGACCCCCGATGACGAGTTCAGCAGCGCGCGCCGTCGTCGTCACCTGCGCGGCCGTCGCGGCCGTCGGATCGGGACGCGCCATGACGACGACGAACGGGCTGACCGCCATCGCCGGCATCGAGGTCGGACATCACACTCTCGACGCGCGGCCCACCGGCTGTACGGTTGTCCTGACCCGAGGCGGCGCCACCGCCGCGGTCGACGTCCGGGGCGCTTCACCAGGCACCCGCGAGACGGCGCTCCTCGACCCGATCAACTCCATCCAACAGGTGCACGCGATCGTCCTGTCGGGCGGCAGCGCGTTCGGTCTGGCGGCCGCCGACGGGGTGATGCGCTTCCTGGACGAACGGGGCATCGGATATCCGACGCGGACGGCGCGCGTGCCGATCGTGCCGGCGGCCATCCTGTACGACCTCGGCGTCGGCGACCCCACCGTGCGTCCCGACGCCGACTGCGGCTATCGAGCGGCGCTCGACGCCCGTGACAACGCCGTCGAGGAAGGCAACGTCGGCGCGGGAGCCGGCGCCACCGTCGGGAAGCTGGCCGGTCCGGACCGCGCCATGAAGGGCGGGATCGGGACCGCGTTGATCGAGCTGTCGGACGGCCTGCAGGTCGCCGCGCTGATGGCGGTCAATGCCGTGGGCGACATCTTCGACCCGGCCACGGGAACCCTGATCGCCGGCGCACGGAGTGCGGACGGCCTGCGCCTGACCGGCGCGCACGCCCTGTTACGCGAGCCGGCCCCGGACGCGCCAGGGGGCGAGAACACGACGATCGGCGTCGTCGCCACCAACGCCGCCCTCGACAAGGCGCAGCTCAGCGTGGTCGCCCGGATGGCGCACGACGGGCTCGCGCGCGCCGTCCGTCCGGCGCACACCCCGGTGGACGGTGACACCATCTTCGCCCTGTCGACCGGCGGGCAGGAGAACACTTCGGGTCTGTTGCGGATCGGCGCCCTGGCCGCCGACGTCACCGCGGAAGCCATCGTCCGCGCCATCCGCGCGGCGGAGGGCGTTCCAGGCTACCCGGCCGCTCGCGACCTCAAGGAGAGCACACCATGAACGCTGTCGTTCTTGCGGTAATCGGTCTGATCGCGGTCTTTGCCGGGTACCGGTTCTACTCGACGTTCATCGCCGAGAAGATCTACCAGCTCGACCCCGACTTCAAGACCCCGGCGCACACCATGCGGGACGACATCGACTACGTGCCGACGAACCGGGTGGTGCTCTGGGGACACCACTTCACGGCGGTCGCCGGCGCGGCGCCGATCATCGGCCCGAGCATCGCGGTCGTCTGGGGCTGGCTGCCGGCCTTCCTCTGGGTCGTCATCGGCACGATGTTCTTCGCCGGCGTGCACGACTTCGGGGCCATCTGGGCGAGCGTCCGCAACAAGGCGCTGTCCGTGGGGTCGCTCACGGGAGAGGTCGTCAGCCACCGGGCGCGCAACCTCTTCATGATCGTCGTCTTCTTCCTGCTGCTGATGGTCAACGCGGTCTTCGCGGTCGCCATTGCGGCCGCGTTCATCGAGACGCCCGCCAGCGTCATCCCCGCCTGGAGCGCCATCGTCGTCGCGGTCGGCATCGGGGTGCTGCTCTACAGGGTGGGGGTCGGCATCATGTGGCCGACGATCGTTGGAACGATCATCCTCTACGCGGTCATCGCGCTCGGCGACATCGTCCCGGTGGAGCTGCCGGCCACCGCCTTCGGCCTCGGCCCCGCCGCGCAGTGGATCGTGATTCTCTTCGCCTACGCCGCGGTCGCGTCGATGCTGCCGGTGTGGCTGCTGCTCCAGCCCCGCGACTACATCAACGGCATCCAGCTCTTCATCGGCCTCGGCATCCTGTACGGCGCGGTGCTGATCGCCGCCCCGGACATCGTGGCGCCGGCCATCAACCCGAACCGGCCGCCGGCGACGCCGCCGATCATGCCGCTGCTGTTCGTCACCATCGCCTGCGGCGCGATCTCCGGCTTCCACGGCCTGGTCAGCTCCGGCACGACGTCCAAGCAGCTCAACAAGGAGACCGACGCCCGGTTCGTCGGCTACTTCGGCTCGCTCGGCGAGGGCACGCTGGCGATCGTCGCCATCATCGCGGCGACCGCCGGCTTCTCGACGCTGGCCGAGTGGGAGGCGTTCTACGTCGTGCGTCCCGACGATCCGAACTTCAGCTTCTCCGCGCTCGGCGGCGTCACCGCCTTCGTGCAGGGGGGCGCCCGCATCGCGAGGGACGGGCTGGGCCTGCCGCTCGGGTTCGCGCAGACGCTGCTGACGGTGATGGCGGTCCTCTTCGCCGGCACCACGATGGACGCCGGCGTCCGGCTGCAGCGCTACATCGTCCAGGAATGGGGCGCCATCTACAGGATCCCGGCGCTGACGAACGGCTACACCGCGACCGGGGTGGCGGTCGGGGCGTGCCTCGTCCTCGCTTTCGGGGCGGGCGGCGCGGACGGCAGCGGCGGCATGGTCATCTGGCCGCTCTTCGGCACGACCAACCAGCTCCTCGCCGGCCTCACGCTGCTCGTCATCAGCGTGATGCTGGTCAAGCTCGGGCGGCCGTCGCGCTACACGCTGACGCCGATGGTCTTCGTGACGTCGATGGCGCTGCTCAGCGCCCTCTACCAGTTGCAGGCCCTCTACACGGCCGGCAACTACGTGCTGGTCGCGGTCGACGTCGTGATCATCATCACCGCGATCTTCGTCATGCTGGAGGCGGCGTCCGCCCTCATGCGCGAGCGGCGTGCCGCCGCGGCGGGGGCGAGCTAGCGCTCCCCCGCGGGCCACACATGAGCCCTTCGCGACTCGACGGCGTGCGGACGCGGCTCGCCCGCGTCCGCACGCTGCTCGGCGAGTTCTACACCGCGCCCTACCGGGGCGCCGTGGCCCGCGCGCGCCGCGACGAGGACGACCTGTTCATGCTGTTCGTCTTCGCGGAGCTGATGGGGGTGCCGAACCCGGCCGCCTACTACACGCTGGAGCTGCAGCCGATCCTGCTCGAGCGCTTCCACGAGTGGCACACCCGGATGGGTCTGGAGCACTCGCCCCTTGACCACTTCCGCTGCTGCTGACGGCCTCCTCGCACGCCGCATCGTCTTCGTCGGCGGCAAGGGCGGCGTGGGCAAGACGACGACCGCCGCTGCTCTGTCCCTGGCCGCCGCGGAGCGGGGGCGCACCTGCCTGGTCGTGTCGACCGACCCCGCACACTCCCTGGGCGATATCTTCGACACCTCGATCGGCGACGCCGAAACCGCGTTGGCCCCCAATCTGACCGGCCTCGAGATCGATCCCGACCGGGCCGCCGCGGTGCACATCGCGAGCGTCAAGGAGCGCATGAAGACGCTGGTCCACCCGCGGCTGTACGACGAGATCGACCGGCAGCTCGATCTGGCGGCGCATGCGCCCGGCGCCACGGAAGCCGCGCTGATCGAGCGGGTCGCCGAGCTGATGGCCGAGGCCGGCGCGCGCTTCGACCTGGTGGTCTTCGACACCGCCCCGAGCGGCCACACGGTGCGGCTGCTTTCCCTGCCGGAGGTGATGGGCGCCTGGATGGACGGACTCCTGCGTCACCGCGAGCGCTCGTCGCGACTCGGGACCATGCTCGGACACCTCGGGAGTGACCCGCGCCAGGGCGACGAGCTGTCGCTGATCGACCGGCACGAAGACCATCCGCGGGACAGTCCCGAGGCACGTATCAACGACGTGCTGCAGGCGCGCCGCCGCAAGTTCCTCGTCGCCCGCGAACGCCTGCTCGACGCCGCCGGCACCGCGTTCCTGCTGGTGGTCAACCCGGACCGGCTGTCGATCCTGGAGAGCCGCCGGGTGGTCGAGACGCTGAACCGCTTCGACCTCCCCGTCTCCTCGCTCATCGTCAACCGGATCCTGCCGGAGACCGCCGAGGCATCCGGCAGCTTCATCGACGCTCGCCGGGCGCAGGAGCGGACGTATCTCGGCGAGATCGAATCGGTCTTTCCCGGGCTGCCGCGGACCGTGATCCCGCTCCGCCCGGACGACGTGCACGGTCTCGATGCCCTGCGCGCGATCGGCGCGCGGCTCCTCGCCCCATGACCATGTCTCCATTGCTCGCCGCCCTCATCTGCATCGCCGCCTACGTAGCCGCCTATCGCGTCTATGCCCGCTTCCTCGCCGAGCGGGTCTTCGCGATCGATCCGGCCCGGCCGACGCCGGCCGTCCGCTACCGCGACGACGTCGACTACGTGCCGGCCAACCGGTACGTGCTGTTCGGTCACCAGTACGCGTCGATCACCGGGCTGTCGCCGATGCTCGGCCCCGCCATCGCGGTCATCTGGGGCTGGTTGCCGGCGATGCTGTGGGTCGTGATCGGCGCTATCTTCGTCGGCGCGGTGCACGACTTCGGCGCGCTGGTGGTGTCCATCCGCGCCCGCGGAATGTCGCTCGGCAAGGTGACCGAGAACCTCGTCGGCCAGCGCGGCAAGACGCTGTTCCATCTCGTCATCTTCTTCCTGATCGCGCTGGCGATGGGGGTCTTCGTCCACGTCATCGCGGTGCTCTTCTCCCCCGACTTCTACCCCGAGGCGGTGCTGCCGAGCAGCGCGCTGGTGTTCGTCGCCGCCGGCATGGGCGTGGCCGTCCACCGCGGCGGCTGGAGCATTCGAGGCCTGACCGTCGCCGGCCTCGCCGTCGCGTTGGCGCTGGCGTTCCTCGGCATCCGCCATCCGGTGGTCGGACCGTCGCTGGCACAGTGGAAGTGGCTGCTGCTCGCCTACTCCTTCGGGGCCAGCGTCCTGCCGGTGTGGCTGCTGCTCCAACCGCGCGACTACATCAACAGCCTGCTGCTGTACGCCGGCGTCGGCGCGATGTACCTCGGCTTCGTCGCCACCAATCCGTCGTTCGTCGCACCGGCGGTGGACCTGGCGCCGGAGGGCGCGCCGCCCATCGTCCCGTTCGTCTTCGTCGTCATCGCCTGCGGGGCGGCGAGCGGCTTCCACGCGCTGATGTCGTCCGGCTCCACCGCCAAGCAGCTCGCGACCGAGGGCGACGCACGGTTCGTGGGCTACGGCGCCATGATCGGCGAATCTCTCCTCGGACTGATGGCGGTGCTCGCCTGCACCGCCGGGTTCGTCTCGCGCGAGGCGTGGCTGGAGCGCTACGTGAGCTGGCAGGCGGCCGACAGCCTCGGCAACAACATCGCCGCCTTCATCCGCGGCACGACGCACTTCCTCCAGACCCTGGGCATCCCCGAGGCGGTCGGCGGCACGTTCGTCGCCGTCATCGTCGTCTCGTTCGCTCTCACGTCGCTCGACTCGGCCACGCGCCTGCTGCGCTACAACGTCTCCGAGATGGGCGACACGCTCGGCGTCGGCGCGCTCTCGAACCGCTACGTCGCGTCGGGGATTGCGGTCATCGCCATCTGGGCCTTCGCCTTCATCCAGGTGGACGGCGAGTTCGCCGGGCTGATCCTCTGGCAACTGTTCGGCACGACGAACCAGCTTCTCGCCGGCCTCGCCCTGCTGGCCGTCACCCTCTACCTGCTCCGGCGGGGCAGGCCGCTCGTCTACACGGCGGCGCCGATGGTCTTCATGCTGCTGTCGACGCTGACGGTGATGAGCACCAACCTGGCCGACTTCTGGAGCGCCGGGCAGTGGCTGCTGCTGGCCCCCGCCGCGACCATCTTCACGCTGGCGGTGTGGCTGGTAGTGGAGGCCGCGCTGGCCGTCGTCCGCTTTCGCCGGAACCCAGTGCTGGACGGGCTGGAGGTGGTGTTCCGGGAGAAGTGAGCGACCGCCTGCAGCGTGTATCAGCGATCACCTTCGAGTAGCCTGCGCTGGCGGCGCAGCTCCCTGGCCACGAACGGCGCGTGGCGCGTCAGGTAGCCGAGCTGGATCTCTCCGTTCCGGTAGTTCTCGGCAAATTCCAGGCGGGCTTTACAGCACTCCAGGTCGTTCAGCCGCAGACGCTCGATAGTGGCCTCGACTGCCGTCTCGACATCTGGTGGCAGCGCTTCGCCGGGCACGACCTGGAACTCGACCAGCTCCAGGGCGAACCAATCGTCCTCGATGTCGAACGGGTCCAGTACGTCCGCAATGGCACCCTTTCGGGCGTTCATCAGCGAGCAGGCCAAGCGATAGTTGGTCCATTCATAGACATGGTCCCAGTGCACGGACTTTGCCATCATGTGGTCGACGCTGGGGGCTCCGGTGCCCCGTGGAATGTACAGACACAAATACGAGCAGATTCGGTTGTAGCTTTCCAGCAAATCACGGAGGGCATTGCGCCAGCAATCTGGAAACGCATTGGGGGGAATCTCTCCCCTCAACGTCGCGACCTGCACGAAACGTCGGCCGGCAACCCGCGGTGGCGTTTCTCCGACCAATTCCGCGATGGCCCGTAGTCCCGGCTGCCTCACTTCCGCGTCGAAGGTTGAGGGTTCTTCCGCCGGCCTGACGGGGATCACGGAGTCCCCCCACGGTCCTCCACAAACGCGTTCCAGCGCACCCAGAACCTGTCGACGTCCGGCAGCACACTCCGGAGCTCCTTGTGGACCCTCATCACCTCATCGAGCGATGCAGCAGCTTGATTGCGCAGCAGCTCCCTTGCACGGAGGACTGCCCGTTCGGCCTCCATGCTGCCCCGCTCGGTCTTCAAATCGAAGGCATCGCTGGTCAACCACCCGCCAGGCGTGCCGTGTGGCGTGTACGAGCGGTGATGGAGCGTTGCCTCCGGCGGGTCGCCATCGAGATCGAGGTCCAGCCATGCATCCTGCTTCGGATCGAACCACGGTTCGGCGGAGGCGAGCACCAGCGGCGCATGCGTGGACGCAATGAGTTGCAATTCAGCACCGTCGAGGAGAGCGCTGCCCACGTCCCGCAACGCTTTGAGAATCGACCGCTGCCACCTGGGATGGAGATGGCTTTCCACTTCGTCGAAGAGCATGGTGACCTGACCGACGACCTTCTCACCAGTTAGTTGCGCCGCGATCCGGTGCTCGTTCCAAGCCCAAGTCAGCATATAAGCGAGTGCGACCACCCGACGAATCCCGGACGAGGCATGCAGGATCGGCACCGCACCGGCACAACTCGTCCGGATGGACGGAATGTCTCGCGCGTCGTCGATCGACAGACGCATGGGAGAGCCCGGTTCAAGCCGGTCGCCGCCATCCCAATCTGGCGAGAGGGCCCGCAGGGCCTGCGCCATCGCTATCGACATGGCGTCTTTGGCCTTCATCCAGCTCGACCAGTCATGCAGCAGCCCATTGCACAACGGAACCGTCCTCCCGTCCAAGACCTCCCTCAGGCCGTCCCATACCTCCGTCTCCGTGAACACATATGGAGGACGTCGCGCCGGATTGACGGGAGGCGCCGATCTCGGCCAGTTGTTCCGAACGGCGTCCCACACCGAAAGTGAACCATCAGCGTGCGCATAGACAACGAGAGCATCGATCCGCGGCCACCCGCGGGGCGTCCAGCTTTCCTGCTCCGGCGAGTAACCGACCTTGGCCTCGACGGTCTCGTGGGCGTAGCGCGCTCGAAATCCGATGACTGAACGCTCCTTTCGGTCGCGGGGTCGAGCAGGCAGGCCCGACGTCATGCGCCGATTGACCTCCGCCGGCCATGCTCCCGTCAACGCCCACCACGCCGTATCGAGCAGGAAGCTCTTCCCGAGACCGTTATCGCCAGTAATGAGGTTCACGCGCGGGGCGAACTCCGCTCTCATGCTGGACGCGGGGCCGACGTTGTCGAGTTCGAGGTGCTCAAGCATGTTCGACTCTGACTGTCTCAATTGTACGCGTCCGGCCAGTCGCCTTCCGGGTCGGTCGATGCACCCGCCGGACGGGCTTCACGTCTCGAGGACTCCCAGGTCACCCAGCGCCGCACGCAGGCTGCGCTCGAACCCCTGAAAAGAAATCGACTGCCTCAAAGCATCAATCGACTGACGCTGAGCGATGGCAGGCAGGAGGGTGTCGCCACGCGACCCTCGGGGACCCCGAACCGAACGAAGTGCCGAGTCGAGACACCCTTTCGGATCCGGATGAGCCTCCGCCTGCTCTGCTCCGGCCGGCAGGTCAAGCTCCGCTGGAGTGCCCCGATATCCCAGCGTATCGAGCACGGCCTTCGGATCCGCCAGCGCCCACGATTCCATCATGGATGCGGGTCGCAGCAGCACGCAACGTTCCCGACGCAGCTCGCATTCTTCATGCATACGCCTGCAGTAAGCGGTGCTCCGCTCTGGAAGCCTGGCCCTTTGACCTCGTCCACCGGTGTCCGCGTGCACAAACACGACATGGAACGCCTCGCGACCGTCACAGGCTTCCCTTGCGACCGCATCCACGGATCGACCCTTCCTGCCGAGGCGCAGGCTGGGACGCTCCGGCACGTCGACGGGCGTCTTGCCGACCTTCAGGACGGTCGATTCGATGACGCGCGGGACGAGAACTTCGAAGTAGGAATAGTCAGAAGCCCCTTCGCAGAATAGAGCGTATGCCAGATACATATCATGCTGTCTCGACGTGTCGGCGCAGGATCTCTACGACTTCGGAACGCGTGAGGCCACTCTCCGAATCGGAGGACACCCCGCTTCTCATCCGCGTTCTCGACGTGCGCGACTGCGTTTCGGGCGTCAACGTGGACACGACGTCCGACGCGACGACCTCGCAATCCTGCAGCGCCGACATCACCACCGGGGAATGGGTGTTCACCAGGATCTGAAAGCACGTCTGCGCCCCGCGCGAGTCGATACAGCCCGCCGCGGACCGGATGAGTTCCATCAACGCCGGTATTCGCGCCTCGTGAACCCCGTTCTCGGGTTCCTCCCAACAGAGAACCCCTCCGTGTTGGGGATCGTTCAGGATCGTCACCAGGGCCAGGAGACGCAGGGTACCATCCGAGATGACACGGGAACTGAAGGAGAGCGAATCGGCCAGCCTGAGAGCGAACGAGTACTCCGAGTCGCCCGGATCGTCGCGAACCACCAGACCCGCCACCGACGGAATCAGCGAGGACAGGTCCGCCGCGACATCCGACAGAAGACCGTCCGGCCTCTTCTCAGTCCTCGTCTCCTCCTTGAGCTTGGCGAGCACGGTGGCGAGATTGGAGGCATCGGGAAGCAGTCGCCGCGGCGCAAGTCGATCGGTCGCACGCCTGGAAGCCTGAGGATCGATTTGCAGAAACTGAGTCGACGACAGCAGCGTGCGCAAAGCATACAAGTGTGGAAACTCCGCGGTCGTCACCGTCGACAGCCCCGTGCGAGACGCCTCCCTGGCCGACAGCGCCAGCGGCCGGCCTCTCTTGCCGGGACCGTCCTGACGGATCTCTATGACGTGAGACTCATCGCTCGATCCGGAACGCGTCGCGATGAAGGGCTTCGATTGTTGCCCGTACCTGACGGACCCGTTGTTCCAGGCCATCGACCCGCGTTCCTCTTTCCGCCGTATCGGCAGACAGTGCTCCCGATGAACGTACACCCCCTCCAAACGCCGGTCCGCCCCGGTTCGAATCGCGATCTCGAGCTCATACCGAATGCGCTGCGTCCGCAACTCGAACGACTTGCCGAACGGATCCGTGCCGCCGGGTTCGAGCAGGACTTCGACGGCGAAAGCCATACGGTCGGAGCGCGTCGCAGCCGTCCGGCGGAACAGCTCTTCCGGTCGGCCTCTCAACTCCTGCATCGCCTCCTGAATGTCGGTCCGAGCCAAGCGCGAGACGAACTTGATCGCGTCGAACAGATTGGACTTGCCTGACGCGTTCGGGCCTACGACGGCCGTGAACGGACGCAAGTCGAGCTTGAAGTTGTCGAAGGTCTTGAAACCGTCGATCTCGATGCGCGTGATCACCGCGAGCCCACCCGGGCCGGGAACCGAATCGTCGGTTTGCCCCAATGCATGGATGCAAATGTACCGGACTGCCGCCTGCGCGGCAATCCGGCGCCGGTCATGCACGACGGTCCGCTGTAGAATCCTCTATCCACACAGCGCCCCCCGTCATCGAGGTCGACGCCGTCCGCAAGGCGTACGGACCGACCGTCGCGGCCGACGATGTCTCCTTCACGGTGCGGCGCGGCGAGATCTTCGGCCTGATCGGGCCGAACGGCGCCGGGAAGACCACCACGATGGAGTGCGTCGAGGGGCTGCGCGCGCCGGACGCCGGACGGATCGCGGTGCTCGGGCTCGACCCGGTCCGCAATCGGCGGGCGCTCCAGCTCCGGATCGGGGTGCAGCTCCAGGAGGCGCAACTCCAGAAGCGGATCAAGGTGTGGGAGGCGGTCGCCTTCTGGCAGTCGCTCTATCCGACGGCCGTGGAGGGTGGCCCGCTGCTCCGGCAGCTCGGGCTCCAGGACAAGCGCGACGCCTGGTTCATGAACCTGTCGGGCGGCCAGAAACAGCGGCTGTTCATCGCCCTGGCGCTGGTCAACGACCCGGAGGTCGTGTTTCTCGACGAGCTGACCACGGGGTTGGACCCACAGGCGCGACGCGCGATCTGGGATCTCGTACGTGGCATCCGCAATCGCGGCAAGACGGTCTTCCTGACGACCCATCTGATGGAGGAAGCCGAGCGTCTGTGCGACCGGGTGGCGATCCTCGATCACGGCCGGATCATCGACATCGACCGCCCCGCCGCGCTGGTCGAGCGGCACTGCCCGCAACGGACGGTGGTCGTCGCTACCGACTTCCCCCACGCCGCCGACCGTTTCCGCGCCGTCCCGAGCGCCACGGCGGTCGAGAGCAACGCGGGCCGTCACACGATCAACGGCCGCGGCGACGCCCTCGTCACGGACGTCATCCACGCCATCTCCAGGCACGGCATGCCGGTATCCGAGTTCCGCACCGTGCTGCCGTCCCTGGAGGACGTCTTCCTGACGCTGACAGGTCGATCGATTCGAGCCTGAGGCGACGCGATGGCACCGATGCTGCGACACCTCCTGCACCTCACCTGGCTCGAGATCAAGATCTTCGTCCGCGAGCCGCTGGGCGTGTTTGGCTCGGTCGCCGTGCCGGTGCTGCTCTTCCTCGTCGTGGGCCGCATCGCCATCGGGAGCAGCGATGCCCGCGACATCCGGGAGGCCGCCCCTGGTGACATGGAGTTCCTGCGTACGGACCTGCCCGTCTTCGTCGCCGTCATGATCACCCTGAGCGCCGTCCTCTCGCTCGTCACCATCATCGCCATCTACCGTGAAGGGGGCATCCTCAAGCGGCTGCGGGCCACGCCGGTTCGTCCACCGACCATCCTGCTGGCCCACGTGCTGGTCAAGCTGATCTTCACGGCCGCAACGCTCAGCCTGATGGTCCTGGCCGGCCGGCGCTTCTACCCGGTCGGCGTAGACGCGCCGCTGGCGCCGTTCACCGCCGCGCTCGTGCTGAGCACCTGGAGCCTGCTGTCCATCGGGTTCGTCATCGCCAGCGTGGTGCCGACCGCCCGGTTCGCACAACCGCTCGGGGCGCTGCTGCTCTACCCGATGATTCCGCTGTCCGGACTCTTCACTCCGATCGAGACCCTGCCGCCGGCGCTGGAAGCGGTCGCGCGATTCCTGCCGCTGACCTACGCGGTCGCGCTGCTGCGGGGCGTCTGGTCGGGGAACCCGTGGTCGACGCACGCGGGCGACGTCGCCGCGCTCGGCCTGCTGTTCGTGCTGGCCACCGCCGTCGCATCACGGGTGTTTCGCTGGGAGTGACAGGCGAGGCGGCTTCAGAACACCTTTGCGTGCGTCGGCGTCCCTCAAGCGGGTACCTGTTCATACGAGAACTCCGGTATGCCTGTACGCTCGGACGCGTGCTCAACCGTGAGGGCGCAGATCTTCCCGTCGTCACCGACATCAAGCAGGGTATTCTCGTCCAGATCGCGCGTCTCGACGACACCGCCATGACGAAATTCGATGTACAGGGTGTCCGTTTCGACGTAGTACCGAATCTTCATGGCTTGAAGCCTCTGTCGAAAAACGCATTGTGAACTGTTTCGCCGTCGCGAAGCAGGACCACTCTCAGGAAGCGTCCGCCCGCCTCCGGTATCCGTGCCCATCGGCGAATGCGTCCATCGGCTTGGACATGTTCACGAAGCGGGGTCTCCTTAGTGCGCTCGATCCACGCGTCCGCGATTGCCTGTCGGTCCGGGCGTGTGCGAATCACATCGAAATAGCCGGTGGTTTTCACCGCCCGGCTACCTGCGCTGCAGGACCAGCACGCGGCGATCGTGCCCCTCGCGCTCGCTGTCGCCGACGACCACCAGGACGAGCGACCCGGCGGCCGAGACGTCGCGCGCCGGGCGCGGCGTCTCATAGGCGCCGGCCAGGGTCGGATTGGCCGGATCCGACAGATCGACCACCTGCACGCCGGCCTCGGTATCCGCCACGAAGGCGTGGTCTCCATCGAGGGACACGCGGGTGGCGCGGCCGGGCGTCTCGAACGACGAGAGCTTGCGCGGCGCGGTCGGGTCCGAAACGTCGTACACCTGCAGGTCTCCCCCGCCGGCCCCGACGAGCAGCGTCGGGCGCGAGTCCGTCCCCACCGATACCTCGATGTCCCGCGGCGCCGCCGGCGCGTGGACCACCCCGACCGGTTCGGGCATGCCGGGCCTCGATAGGTCGAAGACGTAGAGACCGGAGGGCGAATCGGTGGCGTAGGCGATGGTCCCGGCGGTGACCACGTCGCGCGCGTACCCGTCGAGGAAGAAGGAGCCGATCCCGGCCGGGGCCGTCTCGTCCGCCACGTCGATGAGGACGAAGCCCTCCATGTGGTCGATGATGCCGACCTTGCCGCTCGCCACGTCGCCGATCTTGGTCTGGCCGAGCGTCTTGTGCTGGCCGAGCAGCTCCGGCGCGTCCGGATCCGAGATGTCGAGGATGCCGAGACCGGAGAAGTTGGCCCCGACGTAGGCCCGGTCCCTGGTCAGACGGAAGCCCCAGATCTCCTGCGGAAAGGTGTGCGAGCCGCGCGCGACCGGGGTCGACGGATCGGAGACGTCGTAGATGGTGAACGTGTGGCCGCCGGAGACGTAGGCGTGGTCGCCCTGGACCCGCACCAGCTCGACCGGCCCCGGAATCTCCCCGACCGGATCGAGGGCCACGCCCTGGGCGGCGGCGCCCGCCGCGAGCAGACCCGCCGTCGCGGCCAGTAGTCCAACGCGCGCCATGGTGTGCAACGTCCTCACTGCCCGCCTCCCTTCGCGATCCGATAGAGCTTCGACTGGGTCCGGATGAACAGGCTGCCCCGCGCGATGGCCGGCGTCGCCAGCGTCATCTCGTTCAACGGGTTCTTGTGCAGGATCCTGAACTCGGGCCCGGCTTCCACGACGTAGGTCTCCCCATCCTCGCTCAACAGGAACAGCTTGCCGTTGTAGGCCCACGGCGAGGCGGTGAAGCCGTTGCCGATCTCCAGGCGCCGGCGGCTGTAGATCTCCTCCCCGGTGAGCGCGTCGTGCGCGACGAGGAAGCCCCGGTCGAGCAGCGTGTAGTAGATGTCGCCATAGACGATGGCCGTCGTGTTGTACGTCCCGAGCAGCGGATAGGACCAGGCGATGTCTTCCGAGGAGGTCAGCGGACCGGGGAAACCGGACGTGATGCCGCGCCGCATGGCGTCCTCGGGGAAGAGCGAGATATCGCCCGCGGCGCCGGGACGCACCGCGTACACCGGCCGCAGGCCGCCGCCCGGATAGCCCGAGCTGATGTAGACCAGGCCGTGGCTGGTGAACGGCGTCGGGATGGTCAGTCCAGACATCCCGTGCAGCTCCCACAGCAGCTTGCCGTCGAGGTCGTAGGACCGCACCCCCTGCGTACCCGCGGTCACCAGCTCCGTCCGCAGGTCGTGCTCCCAGACGAACGGCGTCGACCAGTTCTGGCCGCGCTCGTCGCGCTCGATCTGCCAGATCTCCTCGCCGGTGTCCTTGTCGTAGGCCGCGACGAACGAGCGCGTGGTGTTGTCGTTGACGACGTACAGCCGGTCGCCGTGGAGGATGGGCGATGACCCGGTGCCCATCTCCAGCGTCGTGTTGAAGACATCCAGCTCCTTCGTCCAGATGGTCTCGCCGCTCATGTTGAACGCGGCAAGCTGGCCTACGGCGCCGAAGTAGACGTAGACGCGCCGCCCGTCGGTGACCGGCGTCTCCGACGCGAAGCTGTTCTTCAGGTGCCGCTTGCCCGGCGGCGGAGCGCTGTACAGCTCGCGCTGCCAGAGGGGCCGCCCGCTGTGGAAGTCGATGGCGTAGAACATCCAGCGATGCTCGTTCAGCGAAGCCTCCGACCCGTTCTCCATGCCCGGGTCGTAGAGCCCCTTGATCGGCTCCGGCTCTTCCCCGGCGCTGATCGCGGAGGTCACGAACACGGTGTCGCCGGCGATGACCGGCGAGCTCCATGCCAGCCCTGGAATGTCGACGGTCCAGACGACGTTCTCGGTCTCGCTCCAGAGCTCCGGCAGGTTCGGGTCGTCGGGAACGACGCCCGCGGCAGGCCCCCGGAACTGCAGCCAGTCTTCCTGTCCCGCGGCCGCGGCGCCCGCGACGACCAGCAGCGCACCCAGCGCTACGACGACGATCCGGTGCATCGGCTCTCTCCTTCGACCAGGTCCTGCACGCGCGCGAGGGCTCGCCTCGCACGACGCATGGGACGGTTACGGCGCGGCGCTCAGGCGGCGGCGCGGTGCGTGCCCCTACTGTACGACGCCCGATTCGCCTGTCAAGCAGGGAGCGAACCGGGGCATAATACGAAGTTGGATTACGGGCTCTAACGAGGAGGTATCGGATGCGACGCCGACCGTCCGTTTCAACCAGTCTCGCCGTGCTGCTCGCCGCCGCGTTGCTCGTCCCTGCCGCAGCTACCGGCCAGGACGACGCGACCGACGCGTGGCAGGCGCCGCGCACCCCGAACGGTCGCCCCGACCTGCAGGGAGTCTGGGACTTCCGGAGCCTGACGCCGCTCGAGCGGCCGGAGGCCCTTGCCGACCAGGACGTGTTCAGCGCGGAGGAAGCCGCGCAGTTCACGGAGGAACGGCTCGCGGCGCTCGACAAGGACCAGCCGGGACCCGACGGGCGCATTCCGCTGTCGGGCGGGTACAACGACTTCTGGTGGGACTACGGCCGGCAGCTCACCGGCGACCTGCGGACGTCGCTCCTCGTCGATCCGCCCGACGGCCGCCTGCCGGCGCTGACGCCGGCCGCGCGGGACCGCGCCGCCGCACGCCGCACCGCCCTCGGCCGCGATGCGTACGGCCCGGAGGACCGCGGCGCCTTCGAGCGCTGCATCCTTGGCTTCAACGCCGGTCCCCCGATGAACCCGAGCGCCTACAACAACAACATGCAGCTCTTCCAGACCGCCGACCACATGGTCATCCTGAACGAGATGGTGCACGACGCGCGGATCGTACCGCTGGACGGCTCGGGCCACCTGCCGGACGGAGTGCGGCAGTGGCGCGGCGACTCCCGGGGACACTGGGACGGCGACACCCTGGTGATCGAGACGAAGAACTTCACCGACAAGACGTCGTTCCGCGGCACGGGCCCCGGACTGCACCTGGTCGAGCGGTTCACGCGCATGGCGGAGGGAATCCTCCTCTACGAGTACACCGTCACCGATCCCGAGTCCTTCGAGCGCGCCTGGTCGGTCGCCGTGCCGATGCAGAAGAACGATCTGCCGGTCTTCGAGTACGCCTGCCACGAAGGGAACTACGGGATGCTGAACCTGATGGTGAGCGCCCGGGCCGAGGACGCGAAGAAGTCCGCGGCGGAAGGCGGGCGGTAACGCGATGCTGCATCCGATGTCGCACGGAGCCGGCCCGGCTCCGGGGCGGATGGCGCGACCGCCCGGAGTCCTGTCGAGGCGGTTCGCCGCCTCCCTCCTCCTGCTCGCGCTCGTCGCGGCGCCGGGTGTAGCCGCCGCCCAGGGCCGCTGGGTCGGCACCTGGACGACGGGCCCTCTGGCCCTGGATCCGCCGGCGGCCGAGGCACGGGCGGGAGCGGCCGCAGCGCCGGGACCGGGAACGCCGGTACGCCTGCGGAATCAGACCATCCGGCAGTTCGTGCGCACGAGCATCGGCGGGTCGCAGGCGCGCGTAGCCCTGACCAACCTCTTCGGGACCGAACCGCTCGCGGTGGGCGCCGCCCACGTGGCGCGCCGCGGCGAGGGCGCCGTGATCGCCGCAGGGGCCCATCTGACCTTCGGCGGTCAGCCGTCCGTCACGATCCAGGCCGGCTCGACGGTGCTCAGCGACCCGGTTGCGCTCGACGTCGCCCCGCTCGGCGATCTGGCGGTCGACCTCTATCTCCCCGGAGACTCCTGGGGCTCGACCTCGCCGGCGACGGTTCATTCCACGGCGTTGACGACCAGCTACCTGTCGGCGACCGGTGACCGGAGCGGCGCGGAGCGGTTCGACGTCGACGTCACGACGCCGCAGTGGTTCTACCTGTCGCGCGTCGACGTCTGGACGCCCACTGCGCCCGGCGCCATCGTGACCATGGGCGATTCGATCACCGACGGCACCGGATCGACGGTCGACGCGCACCGCCGCTGGCCCGACTTCCTGGCCCGCCGCCTGGCGGCCGAGTACGGCGACGCCGCACCGGGCGTGCTGAACGTCGGCATCGCCGGCAACCGGGTTCTCAGCCACAACGCCGGGCTCTCCAACCTTCTGCGCCGCGCCGGGCTGCCCGCCCCGCCGGACACCGGGACGCCGCCGAACCCGAACGCGCTCTTCGGTCCGAGCGGCCTCTCGCGGTTCAACCGCGACGTGCTGCTGCAGCCGGGCGTGACCCACGTGGTGGTTCTGGAGACGACCAACGACATCGGGATGGCGTTCGACGATCCGTGGCCGGCGGTCGAGGATCTCATCGCCGGGCACCGGACAATGATTCAGCGGGCGCACGCGCTCGGGCTGACCATCTACGGCGGCACCCTGCTCCCGTTCGAAGGCGCCCTCTACTGGACGGAGGCAGGGGAAGCGAAGCGGCAGGCGCTGAACGACTGGATCGGTACCAGCGGCGCCTACGACGGCGTGATCGACTTCGCCGCCGCGGTCCGCGACCCGGAGAACCCGACGCGGTTCCGGCCGGACCTGCATGCCGACGACTGGCTGCATCCGAACGACGCCGGCTACGAGTCGATGGCGAACGCCATCGACCTGACGCTCTTCGACCCGGCAAGCGAGTCGCATGCGACGGCCGGGGGCGCGGCGCCGCGGACGGCCTGGGGCGCGCCGGATCCGGGCGGCGTCTGTTGGAGCACAGCTGTCACGAAGGAAACTACGGAATGACCAACCTGCCGGCCGGCGCCCGCGTCCAGGAACGACGCGCCGAAGAGGCGTCCGGCGGCGCCGCACGCTGACGAGAATCAAACCCAAGGAGCAATTCGATGCAGACATCCCCCCGCAACCGGTTCCTCATGATCGTCGCGCTGGCGGCCGCCTGCACGCTCGCCGGCGTGGCCGGCGCCGAGGCGCAGCTCGAGCGCGTCATCGACCCCGACTGGACACTGCCGCGCACCGCCGACGGTCGGCCCGACCTGCAGGGACTGTGGGGCAACAAGACCCTCACCCCGATGGAGCGCCCCGCCGCACTGGAAGGGCGAGCCTTCCTGACCGACGAGGAGATCGCCCAGAGCAACCGCCAGCGGGCGCTCGACGAGGCGGCACGGGACGCGGCCCCCGCCCAGCGCTACGAGGAGGGCGGCGCCGTCGGCGGATACGGCAGCTACTGGCTAGACGCAGGCGACACGGTTCTCTCGACCGGCCAGACGTCGCTGATCGTCGATCCGCCGGACGGCCGGGCGCCCGTCCGGGAATGGGCGCTGGAGAACAAGACCTACAACCTCGCCCACAACGGCGACCACTACCGCAACATGAGCGTCTGGGACCGCTGCCTCTCGCGCGGCGTCCCCGGCTCGATGCTGCCGGCAGGCTACAACAACGCCTACCGCATCGTGCAGACCCCGGACCATTTCGTCATCCAGCACGAGATGATCCACGACGTGCGGATCATCCCGTTCCGGGACACGCCGTTCATCGACGACAACATCCGGCAGTGGATGGGCGACGCCCGCGCCCACTGGGAGGGCGACACCCTGGTCGTCGAGACGAAGAACTTCCACAACCGCGGCTGGATCGCGTCGAGCGGCGCCGGCGCCCGGCTCAAGGGCATCGCGGTCAGCAAGGCGCTGCACGTCGTTGAGCGTTTCCGCCGCGTCTCGGAGAACACCATCATCTGGACCGTGACCATCGAGGATCCGAACGTCTACACCCGTCCCTGGACGATCCAGATGCCGCTGACGACCGAGCCCGGCTACGAGATCTTCGAGTACGCCTGCCACGAGGGGAACTACGCCGTTCCGAACGCGCTGAGCGGCCAGCGGGTCCTCGACGCGCGGGCGGCGGCGGCGACCGAGAATCAGTAACCATCGACGTAGCGTCGAATTCGCCGCTCCACCCGCCCTCGGGTGGAGCGGCGTCCCAAACGAATTTCCATGCCTCACCTTCCTCCCCAACGTCGATCAGACACCCGGGCCCACCTATCCCCGTTGCTGTACAACTCCACCACCGAGTCGCGCGCAACAGACCCAATCCAACCGGCTATTCCGCGGCCGTTCCAGCCACGCACCTGCAGCCCGGCACTCCGATGGTCAACGACTCCACGCACCCAACAGCACCGACTTACCTTGCGGCCACTCCCGTCGCTCTTCGTATCCCCAAACGTCCCAACCCTTCATTCCCCCGCCCCAGCCGCCCACGATCCGCTGCAGCACACTGCCCCACAGGTGCATCCCGGCGTAGAATCATGGTAATTTCTCCCAGTGTTCATTTCCACGCTACCACAAGCGCAACTCGGTGACGTGCGTTGAGATATCTCGGTTCCAAAACCTCCTCCGCGCCCCACATTGTCGACCTCGTACGCCGCGAGTATCCCACAGGATCCATCTGCGACCCCTTTGGCGGTATCGGTACCGTGGGCTCCCTCTTCAAGCGCAATGGCTACGCCGTGACCACGGGCGACCAACTCGTTCACGCGCACTATTCTCAAATCGCCCGCGTCCAGTGGGACCGCCTCCCCGAATTCCCCCGCCTCCGACGCGCCCTCGGCTTCCCATCCACTGCCGCTATTCTTGCCGAACTCAATCGCCAGGTCGCCCCCGCGTCTTCTTGGCTCGTTCGACAGTACGCCCTTGAGCGCCGGTTCTTTACCCTACCCAATGCCCGACGCATCGCCGGTTGCCGCAACACCATCCATCGCTGGTATCGACATCAGCTGCTCACCCGCCATGAAAACGCCCTTCTCCTTGCGTCCCTTGTTGATTCTCTCGACCGCGTCGCCAATACAGCTGGCACCTACTATGCCTATCTAAAGACCTGGTACCGAAAATCCCTATACCCCTTTCGCTTTCAACTCATTTCACCCACACCTGGTACATCTCGGTGTCACGCTTTTCTGGGCGAGGCAACCACCGTGGCCTCTGAAGCTCGTTGCGACATCCTGTACCTTGACCCCCCGCACAATGCTCGACGCTACTCCGGTTACTACCACCTACCCGAAACCTTGTGCCGTCCTGGTGCTCCCAGGATTCATGGACTTGCCGGAATCCCCGACAAACCCGGAATCCAATCCGACTACAACAAGCCCGCCCGTGCTTTCTACGCCCTCTCGCAGCTGCTACTGTCCTGCTCCTACCGTTTTCTTGTCCTACACTATTCCGACGATGGACTGATCTCCCCCGCCGACCTCCGTCATCTACTATCAAGCCTCGGCCGTCTAACTGAAGTTACCGTATCAACCCCTGGCTACACTTCTAGACCGCGCGTTAGGCGTGTAGAACAACGCTTGTACTGCGTGAAACATGCCTAACCGCCTCCCAACCTGGAACACGGCGTCCCTTGCCGACCTACGGGACTTCGCCAGGATCCGCATTCTCGCTCTTGACCTCGATGGAACCCTTTTCCCTTCGGACACGCAGAATGTCTTTCTCAACATAAAGAAGCTGGCCAACAGCACTCTCCTGCGCCGTCTCTCCTTCGTCATCGCAACCGGCCGCACCTTTCGCGGCGTTCGTTCACTTCTCCAACAATGGCCAGCAACTGCCGACAGCCCCATGATCCTGTACAACGGCAGCGTCATCATCAACCCGAAGAGTAACCGCCTCGAATACATCCGAACGATACCCCTGACTACCGTCGAGACCATCCTGCATCTGTGCCGAACGTACCGCCAACCCATTCTCGCATATTTCTGCCGATCCCACCCCGCTCCGATATGTGGCTATCCAACCGAGGAGGTCTACGGATGGACCCATGGTTCGCAGACAAAGACCGAGTTTAATGGGCTTCCCGTTCGCTGGCAATCGCACTGGCACTACGCCCACGAAACCGAGCCCACAGCCTGTTTGGTAAACACCCAAGGCACCAACGCGGTCATCTTCGCTAAATGCTTGCGGGCCTGCAGTACGGTTGATGTTACAACTAGTGGCGGCTCTTTTCTCGAGATTCGACCGCGCGGAAGCAACAAGGCTGTTTCCCTTAGTCGCATTGCAACCGACGTTGGCCTCTCCGCCGAACGAGTCCTCGCCATTGGCGACAATGACAACGATGCCGAAATGCTAAGATGGGCCGGTATCGGAGTGGCCGTCTCGGCGGCGTCCCAAACTGCCCTAGCCAGTGCCGACTACGTCAGCCACTACGGCGTCGCCCAAGGCGTACTTGAAACTCTTCGCCTAATTCGTAACGCCCGCCGTTACTATGGCGACCCCATCCTTGCTACACCTGACGAGTCCTCGCAATGAGCAACCGAACTTTCCAGCCAGATACCTGGGACACGGCCGTGGAGAAATTCTGCAGTCGCTTTCAGCGACGCCTTGCTACGGGAGAGGAGTACGAGCGTGAATTCGGCCAATTGCTCGCCCGTACTGACTCCCCCATCACCAGGTTGGACGTTCGGGCCCAGGGAACCGACAACTCACTCGTCGCACTCCAACCCCACGAGCCTATTCCAGCTGACGTGACTCCTCCCAATCGTTGGACATTTGTTTTGGCGGCCACTACATGGGTAGTTGAGGCGTGGCGCTCAACCGATGTGTCAACGAGTGCAACATTCGACGAATCACAGGCCCGCCGCCTACTGGATTGTTTCTGGAAGTCCGAACAGCGCGACCACAAGTCGGGCTTGATCGCGCTAGATCGTCCCCAGACGCCCGGTCTTTTAGACGGATATCTCGACACTCTAGCCGAGTCAAAGACCTCTGTCGCCTGCTTCTATGTCGACCTCGACCGTTTTGGCAAGGTTAACGAAGAATGCGGTCATCAGGTCGCAGACCGGGTAATTTTCGAATGGTCTACTATGGTCGAGGAACTGCTGCGCCGAAGATGCGTTGTATTGCATCGAAGCGGTGATGAATTCATCATATTCTTCCCAAATGCGACCTCGTCTACCGTGCTTCCGCTAGCCACTGAGCTACTAGGAGCGACCGCCGCCAGGGACTTCAACGTTTCCGGAATTCCTATCGGTTGCTCCGTCGGAATTTCTCTTGAACCGCCGGGAACTCGCCCAACCTACAAGGAACTGGAGCATCGTGCCGAGCGCGCCCTCGTCCCCGAGGGTGCGCAGAAGCAGCGGGGTTGCATCTGCATTGCTCCGTCAACCTCAGACGCACCTTCCCTCTCCGACGCCCCACCCCAAGCTCGCCTTGAGCGACTGCGCGCGGTCTGTCTAATTCGGTGCGACGTGTCGACGGCAGACGTCTTCGCTAGTCCTTGGCTAAACATTATCGCGCAAGCTGCACGGAAAGCCGCAGAAGCTGACCCCTCTCTTTCAACCGTTGTCGCTTCTGTCGATGAGCTCTTACGTTGCTTCCCTGACGTGCAGTTCTGCACCGTACTGTCTGCTAGTTCTCCTCAGGACTCTGAGTATTTTATACCACTACCGACTGTTTCTACGCTGGATGTCGCTTTGGCCGTCGCCCGCGGTCTTCTTACAGCGCAGTTTTCTGCAGAAGCCGCCGTTAATCCCATTTCTCTTTCCCTCCGCTTTACATCCGATGCCTCTGTCGAACTCCAGGCTATGCCCGGCGCCAAAACTGTCTGGCAGAAGATTACTGCCCGACCCTTGGAGAGCGACTGGGAAGCCGAGGACCTCGGCTTTTGCTTCAATATTGATCCACCGGCGGCCAGAACAGACACTGGGGCCCGCCGCGCCTCCCTTGTCAAGATTGGTCACGCACAGTTTTCTCTATTGGCTCGACGTGTTTTCGCCGAAGTGCTCGTCGTCGATGACCGTCCAACCCGCGGTGGTCAGTTACCCGACTTTTGGGAAGCCACCGTGGCGCGTCTCATCGCGCTGCTGGTCCGTACCCCCAGCCTTCAATTCCTTTATGTTCTTGGTGATCGTCGTTTCGCTCGGGAAACCGTACGTCGCCTTGAATCCGCGGACCAATGGACCAGTAGTCTTGACCAGATGGCGTACAAGACCGGATTGCCGGCTCATCACGTCGCCGCTGCGGCCGCACGTATCGGCACCGTACGCGTTTTTTCGTCCGAGAGCGACATGCTTTCGCCATTGGCGGACGACCTTCGATCCGATCCGGTCTTTGCCGAACCCCCGAGCTCCCGTGAACTACAGCAGCCCCGCCGCTTTTTGAAGCGCGCGGTTGACTACACCGACTTCGCACTCACTCGACACGATGGCATTCGCGTCGGTACCATCGCGGAGGCGTTTCCCGTGGTCCTGGAGGCCGCCAGGAATGCCACCAGCGAAGATGTCATTTACGACGCCGCCGGACAAGCGCTACGAGAATTGATGGACTTCAAGGTAGTCCTTCATACCCCATTGCTGGATCGTGTTCCCGCGTTTTACAGCGCGGAATCTGAGTCGCTCGAAGACTACCTTAGACGCGCATTCTTGGATTCCGACGCGCTATTTGGGTCGCTTCTTCGCGCAGACGCCCAGCTAGACGCGGTGCTTGAGCACGTTTCGAGGATTATCGCTTCACGCAGCAGATTTGCCACACGTCGTGCAATCCTAGTGATTCCCCATGTGGTCAGGGAACACGAGGACGTTTCTCCTCTTGGCCTCGTCTCTGTTCGCATCGTCCCCCGCATTCACGGATCGCATGTAACACTTCTCTACAGCTTCACCTGGCGGACCGTCGAAGCGTTTGTGGGATTTCCATACAGCCTGTACGGATCAGTCGGATTCGCGGATCACCTAACGTCCTTGCTTCGCTCACGCGTAGGACCAGGAGGTCAGGGGCAAGTTCGCATGGGTCAAGTTTCGTACATCGCACACAGTTTGCACATGTTTCTTGATGACTACGGGCAGAACATCGCTCGGCGGATCGTAGACGATGCAAGTAGCTAAGGAGCGTCGCATGCTCGTCTGCGACCGAGCCGCCAGCGGTTTGCTCAAATCGACGTCTCTCAGACCCTTGTTGCTGCAGGAAAATGAGACATCCGCACTCTTCGACGTCACGAACCATGAGATCGGCCTTCGGAAACAGATTGCTGCGCTTGGTCTATATCTCAGTCCGCGATACATGGACTGCCTTTACTGTTGCTTCAGCTCCAGTCTTGGCCGAGATCGTCGCGCCGCGCTCGGGCATTTTTTTGACTTTATTGCTCCGACGTACTCTCAGTATGTAGATGTCAGTCGAAACCATGAGAATGTAGCTAACCTGCTTCGACTTATTCGCGCCCGCGCCGACTGCCCGGGTCCGGTGCTGGACTTCGGGTGTGGCACTGGACTGGCGAAGACAGTCGCCGATGCACTTCGTGTAGAATTGCTTGGTTACGAGCCCAACGATAGGATGCGTGTGCAAGCTGTCACCGCTGGACTTCGGGTTTGGGGCCGCCTTGACGTAGCAGCCCAATGCGGCAAAACTGTACGTGCTGCGATGGCATCGTACGTACTCCACCTTCCCGGTACGGTGGGCGACCTTGAGTTCGTTTGGCGCTTCTTGCTCGAAACGCCCGCCCTGTTCGTTGCCAACTTTCACAAGTCCGAGGGCCTCAAGGAAACCCTGACCGCCCTTCAGGCCCTCGGGGCCACCGTCGAGACCGTAGATTCGCCGCCAGCGTGGCGGCGACATGGTGACTACGTTGTCTTTTATCGAAGATGACTCTGAATTCGTCGCTCTGGACTCGAGGGTCTGCGCTACCGGAACCGCGCTTGCACCCTCAGTACACCGTGAACACGCGCTACTTCTTGCCGAGCTGTCACTTTTGCCAGTCTTTCGGCAGCCCGGCAACGGCGGACTGGTTTTGCGCACCGACCTCGACGATTCACGGGATGCGATTAGGCATCTGACGGAGGCGGTACCACGCGACCTTTTCGGAAATCAGCCGTGCTCCGTCATGATCGGTCCAACGACTCGGGTCGATTTCGCGTTCGGTCAAGCGGCTCCTGATCCGGTCTACTACGCAGGTTTGCGCAATGTTCTGAGACTCATCAGGGGTGGGGTCACTCATGACACTCCAAGGACTGATCTCGACTATTTCGGCGGCGCGAGTATTCGGACCAGTAGTGCAGCAGTTGTACACGAAGTTCGTCAACAGTTGGCCCGGGCTGCCGCCGTGGAGACTTCGCACGCCGGGCAGTTTGCGCATTCTGCCTATTACATGGGGTCAAAGAGAGCGCTTAGCGCCTTTATCGTTGAGGCAATTGGCAGCACGTTTTCCGACGACGGTATTGTCGTGGACCTCATGTGCGGGTCCGGTGCCGCTTCTGGGGCATTCTCTCGGCTTTGGCGCACGATTGCCTCTGATGCGCAGGAGTTTTGCAGAGTACTTGCCACCGTCCAGGGCGGCGGTTACCGGCGAACAGACGCAGAGGCAATCCTTGATAATGTTCTCCAGCTTGCGCGACAGCACGCGAGGACGTTGCAGCGACCACTTGCGGATGCACTCACTGTGGAGGAAGCCATCTTTCACGGTGATCTCGACAGAGATACACTGCTGAGGTACAGGGGATTCCTCGACCGATGGCCAACGTACCCTGGAGGGAGGCCGACGTCAGGATGGGACCCCGTCGTGGAGGTACAGCGAAGACAACGAGACGCCCGGAGTCGACCGTACTGTCTGTTCACAGCATACTATGCTAACGTGTACTTTGGTCTTCGTCAGGCGGTCGAGATCGACGGTCTCAGATATGCCATCGATCAGCTGGACGACACCCAGGATCGAATTTGGGCTATGGGTGCATTGATCGCCAGCGTCAGTGCTCTGGGAACTACATTTGGAGGGCATTTCGCGCAACCTCCGATACGACGGCCTGACAATCTTAACATGCGCAATTTGGGCCGCTTGATCGAGGGTCGGGCCGCGTCTATCACACACGAGTTCTGTGCTCGTTATCTGAGTCTGGCATCTGAGAGCGAGGGAGCGACTTATCCGGTTGAAACTGTTTCAGGGCCCTGGGAGGTCGCGCTGGACGCAATCCAGGAGATCGTATGTTCCCGGCAGGAGGTTACGGTATACGTCGATGCACCGTACACCCGAGAGGAGTACAGTCGCTACTACCATTTGCTTGAGACGTTGGTCAAGTACCAATATCCAGATAGTGTCGGCATCGGTCGTGTTCCCTCAAAACAGCGAGGAGGTCGTTTCAGGTCAGAATTCTTTACGCGCAGCAGTGACAGACTGGTGGATGCGCTTTGCTCTGTAATCGTATCTATTTTGAGACGGGGTTGGACTTGCGCGTGGAGCTACTGTGACGGTGGCGGTGCTGGCATTCCACGCGTAATAGAGGAAGTGAGCAGACGTTCGCCCTGCGATGTACGGTCCTACGCCGCGCCCTACCAGCACAAGGCTCTAGGAGCGCGGAGCGCGAAAGCAGTTACGGAATATCTTGTGGTAGTGCGTCCCGTCAAGACTTAGAAGGGTGATACCGACTGCAGAT
The DNA here is from genome assembly GCA_965222905.1 of Vicinamibacterales bacterium. GTDB lineage: Bacteria > Acidobacteriota > Vicinamibacteria > Vicinamibacterales > UBA8438 > WTFV01. Next base: position 5,729,636 of record OZ244976.1, read on the forward strand.
TCTGGGGGACGCTCCCATCCCATGATCACCGTCCCGTTGAGCCGAAACCTCCGTGCCCTCTATCGCTGTCGTGAAGACTCTCCACAGCCTCACACTTCACGTTGGTGTAGCGGCCGATCACTAGCTGTGCGATACGGTCACCTATGCGAATTCTGTATGCGTCGTCGCCAAAGTTTATAAGCGTTATACGGATCTCTCCACGATACCCTGGATCGACCGTGCCGGGACTATTCAATAGCGTTACACCGTACCCTGTGGCGAGGCCACTGCGTGGACGAATTTGACCATCGCACCCTGGTGGGATCTCAATGGCCAGCCCGGTGCGTACGGTCCTCCACTGTCTTGCCGGGACGATGACCTCTTCGGCTGCAGAAAGGTCCATGCCCGCGTCTTCAACAGGACCATGGGCGAATCTTGGAGGAGACGCGCTTTCGAGAAGCTTCACATAGCGAAGAATAAGTCGCTGCATCCGAACCAGTATAATAGCACGACTTCGGCGGCGAACCTCTTGCACAATTGGCCAAGGAAAGAAGGAGGACGTGCGTACTGGAAGTTTGTCCGACTGTTTCAGGTTGTGGGTATCCCCGCATTCGGTGGCGATTGTATGCCTGTGGGGCGAGCGGGAAATCGTCTACGGGGAAGGTCGCTCTCTCCAAGGACCGCTGCGGCCGGCTCAGCGAAGTGTCACTGCACTACCGCGCGTCGTTGGTGATGCGGTACAGCTTCGACTGCGTCCGCAGGATCAGGCTGCCGCGCGCTATTGCCGGGGTCGCCAGCGCCATCTCGTCGAGGTCGTTCGTCCCCACGATGGCGAACTCGGGCCCGGCCTCCATCACGTAGGTGATCCCGTCCTCGCTCAGGGCGAAGATCTTCCCGTTGTACGCCCAGGGGGAGGCGGTGAACCCGTGACCGGGTGCGATCCGCCGGCGCCCGTATATCTCCTCGCCCGTCCGGGCGTCGTGACTGAGCAGGAAGCCGCGGTCGAGCAGCGTGTAGTAGTAGTCGCCGTAGACCAGCGCCGAGGTGCTGTACGTGCCGAGGAGCGGCTGGTACCACGCAATGTAGTCGTTGCCGCTCTCGCCCTCGGCCAGCGAGATGTCGCCCGACCCGCCGGGACGGACGGCGTAGACCGGCCGCGGGAACCCGCCGGGATAGCCGGAGCTCAGATACAGCAGACCGTGGCCGGCGAACGGAGTCGGGACGACGTTGACGGTCATCCCGCCGAGCTCCCAGAGCTGGTTGCCGTCGAGGTCGTACGATCGGATCTTTCGCCGTCCGGTGGTCACGATCTCGGTCCGCAACGCGTTCTGCCAGATGAACGGCGTGGACCAGTTCTCGGTCTCGTCCCGCACCACCCGCCAGACCTGCTCGCCGGTCGCCGTGTCGAACGCGGCCAGGAAGGACTGCGTCGTGTTGTCGTTGACGACGTAGAGGCGGCCGTCGTGCAGCGCCGGCGAGGCGGCGCTGCCGAACTCCTGCCCACCGTTGAAGGCGCCGACCTCGGCGGTCCAGACGGTCTCGCCACTCAGGTTGAGCGCGGCGACGAGCCCGATGGCGCCGAAGGAGACGTACACCCGCCGCCCGTCGGTGACCGGGGTCTCCGACGCGAAGCTGTTCTTTATGTGCTTCAGCTCCGGAGGCGCCAGGGTCTCGATCTCGCGCGCCCAGCGGATGCGGCCGGTGGCGAAGGAGACGTCGTACACCATCCAGCGGTGGTCGGCCGTCGACCGCTGCTTCCCGAACTCGTCGCCGGGGTCGTACAGCCCCGGCACCGGCTGGAGCTCCTCCCCCGCGCTGATCGCCGCCGTCACGAAGACGTGGTCGCCCGCCACGACCGGCGAGCTCCAGCCGAGTCCGGGAATATCGACCGCCCAGGCGACGTTCTCGGTCGTGCTCCAGATGTCGGGAAGCGCCGGATCGTCGGCCGCCGCGCCGGCGGTGAGCCCCCGGAACTGCGGCCATTCCGGCGGCGCCTGGGCCTCGACCGCGGGCACGGACGTCCCGAGCGCCACGAGCATCACGACCGCAGCGCCTCCGCCCAACTGTCTCATCTTCATCGCTACGCGCTCCCCTGTCCGGATGCTCTTCCACGGATTGTCGCCGCAGCACGGGCGCTCGCGCCAGTACCGCACAAAATGCGCGTCGGCGCACGCCAAAACTGCTATCTTTAGGTGTTTCTGTGGATCTCGCACGCTCCCGCATGCCGAGGGGCGTGTCGTTTGTGAAGAGTCACTCGGGTCATGAGGAGGAAACCGTGAGCAGACGAAGTCTCCACGTCACGGTCGTGCTCGTCGCCGGTCTGGCGCTCCTGAACGGCACGGTGTCGGCGCAGGACGAGTCCTGGACGGCGCCGCGGACGCCATTCGGCCACCCGGATCTGCAGGGGGTCTGGGCCAACAACAACGCCACCCCGCTCCAGCGGCCGGAAGTGCTCGGCAACCGCGAAGTCCTCACCGATGAGGAGCTCGCCGCCATCCAGTCCCGCGCCGAGGAGCTGTTCGCGCTCGACGCCGGCGATGCCGCCTTCGGGGACAGCGTGTTCACGGCCGCGCTGAACGAAGTCGAGAGCTTCAGCTCGCGCGACACCGCCACCGGCAACTACAACCAGTTCTGGATGGTCGAGCGCGACTTCGACAACCGCACCTCTCTCATCGTCGATCCTCCGAACGGCCGGTTGCCCTCGCGCACGGCGGCGGCCACGATGCGCGCCGAGGCGGCCAGCATGAAGCGGCAGCGCCACGCCGTCTGGACCGACGACCGGAGCCTCGGCGAGCGCTGCGTCAGTTTCGGCGCGCCACGCCTCGGAGCGGGCTACAACAGCTACTACCAGCTCTTCCAGACGCCCGACCACGTGGTGATCCTGATGGAGATGGCGCACGACGCGCGGATCATCCCGCTCGACGGGCGACCCCACGTGGACGACGACCTCCGGCAGTGGCTCGGCGACTCGCGCGGCTACTGGGACGGCGACACCCTGGTGGTGGAGACGAAGAACTACTCGCCGTTCGCCAACTTCATGGGCGCCGCCGAGCACCTGCAGATCACCGAGCGCTTCACCCGCGTGAGCGAGGACGTGCTGCAGTACGAGGTCACCGCCAACGATCCGACGACATGGGAGCGGCCGTGGACGGCGATGATCCCGCTGCGCAGCAGCCCGGACGCGCTGTACGAGTACGCCTGCCACGAGGGCAATATCGGCATGGAGGGCATCCTTTCCGGCGCGCGGCACCAGGAGGCCCAGGAAGCGCAGGAGTCGGCCAGCCGCTGATCCGGCCGGGCCGAAGACTTCGCACGGCCGCCTTCCGATGCGACATCGGAGGGCGGCTGCTTCTCTTTCGGAGCGCCTGCCGGCTTCCCGGCCGTGTGCGGCTCAGCCTCAGCTCGGGAGCAGCCGCGTGCTATTCTGACGAGCAACGTTTGGACTCGCGTAGGAGGTCGCCAATGAACGCTCGCCGCCTTTCCACCGTCACCGTGTTGTGCACCGTCTTCGCCGTGGTGCTGCTGCCGGCCGCCGCGCTCGGGCAGTCCGCCGAATGGACGCTCCCGCGCACCGCCGACGGCGCTCCGGACATCCAGGGAATCTGGGGCAACAACGCGGTCACGCCGCTCGAACGGCCGGAGACCCTCGCCGAAAAGGCCACGCTGACCGACGAGGAGCTGGCGCGCGTCCAGTCCACCGCGGAGCGTCTCTTCGCCCTCGACGCGGGCGACGCGGTCTTCGGCGACCAGTTTTTCAACGTGGCGGTGACCGAAGCCGAGAGCTTCACCTCGACCGACGGCGGGACCGGCAACTACAACCAGTTCTGGCTGGTCGAACGCGACTTCGACAACCGTACCTCGCTCATCGTCGCCCCCCCGAGCGGCCGCCTGCCGCCGGCCACCTCCGCGGCGAAGATGGCCGCCGACGCCGCAAGCGCGGGCAGAGGCCGCCCCGCCGCGTGGACCGCCGACCGTGGCCTGAGCGAGCGCTGCATCACGTTCGGCCTGCCGAACCTGCTGGCCGGCTACAACAGCTACTACCAGATTTTCCAGACGGCCGATCATGTCGTGATCGAGCAGGAGCTGATCCACACGACCCGGATCATCCCGCTCGACGGCCGCCCGCACGTCCACGACGGCATCGACCTGTGGCACGGCAACTCCGTCGGCCGCTGGGAAGGCGACACGCTGGTCGTGGAGACCCGGAACTTCTCCCCGCAGAGCAACTTCCGGGGCGCACGGGAGAACCTGCACCTCGTCGAGCGGTTCACGCGGGTCGGTCCCGACGAGCTGCACTACGAGTTCACGGTCAGCGACCCGACGGTGTGGACTGCGCCCTGGACGGCGTTGCTGCAGTGGAAGCGGACCGACGAGCCGATCTTCGAGTACGCCTGCCACGAGGGCAACATCGGCATGGAAGGTATCCTCGCCGGTGCGCGCGCCGACGAAGCGAAGGCCGCCGCCGCGCGGTAGCACGCGCGCCGACAAGGCCGACCATCAGGAGGTTAGATCATGGGCACGCGCAACCAGCGTCGACCCCGGAAGCTGCTGCTCGCAACGGCCTGCGCGATGCTCGTCGCCAGCGGCCTCGCGGTCCCCTACGCCCAGTCCACGGGCAGCGAGGCCTACACCGCGCCTCGCACCGCCTGGGGAGTACCGGACATCCAGGGCATCTGGACCAACGCCACGCTGACCCCCATCGAGCGGCCCGAGGCGATGTCCGACCTGCAGATTCTCACGGCGGAAGAGGCGGCCGCGTTCGAGACATCGTCGGCCGCGGCGCGGGCCGCGTCCGATCGCTTCATCCCAGGCAACGTCGGCGCCTACAACCAGTTCTGGATGGACGGCGGCAAGGTGGTGACCGGCGACCGCCGGACGTCTCTCATCACCGATCCACCCGACGGACGCATCCCGTGGACGCCGGCCGGACGCGAGCGGCTCGCGTCGGACTCGGCCCGGTACGGCGTAGGCCCGTTCGACTCCTGGACGGACGCCGACACGGGCGAGCGCTGTCTCACCGACGGCCTGCCGTTCGTCCCCCTGCAGGGCTACAACATGAACTACCACATCCTGCAGTCCGACGGATGGGTGGCCATGCTGAACGAGATGTTCCACGAGTTCCGGATGATCCCGACCGACGGACGTTCGCACGTTCCGGTGCACGTCGGACAGTGGCTCGGCGACTCCCGCGGCCGCTGGGAGGGCGACACCCTGGTCGTCGAGACGACCGCCTTCGCCGACAAGGGCCACTACCTGTGGCGGGCGACGTGGCGCGCGGCTCGTCCCGGCCTGCACATGGTCGAGCGGTTCACTCGCATCGACGAGCAGACGCTCGACTACCAGTTCACGATGACCGACCCGGACATGTTCACCCGCCCCTGGACGGCGCGGCTCCCGATGACCACCGATCACGCATCGCGCGGCGTCACCTCCGGTCCGATGTACGAGTACGCCTGCCACGAGGGCAACTACGGTCTACTGAACATCATGCGCGGCGCCCGTGCGGAGGACGCAGCGCAATAGCGGTATCGACGGCACCCTGACGGTCTGGCGTGGCCGCGCGCGTACGCTCGCGCCAGTCCGTTCCTACTGCCTGCCGGGAGAATGGCCATGTCCATGATCGCGTCCCGCCGTTGCAACATCATCGCCGCACTCCTGGTGGCCGGGGCCGGGCTCGGCGCCGCCGCAGACCGGGCGACAGCGCAAGTACGCCCCGAAGCCCCTGGGAGCGCGCCGCTCGTCCGGCTCAGCGAGCCGCGCATCGCGCCACTGCCCGAAGCCGAGTGGACCGCGGAACAGCGCGCGCTCGTCGAGCGGTACGCCGCCGAGGTACGGATCGGCAACGCGTTCCGGACCATGCTTCGCGTACCGGAACTCGTCGAGGCGGTGATGCCTTTCGTCCTCTTCACGTCGATCGACTCGACCCTGTCGGCGCGCCACCGTGGATTGCTGATCCTGCGCACGGCGTGGCTGTGCCAGTCGAGCTATCTGTGGGCGGACCACGCACCGACCGCCCGGGCCGCCGGCATCATGCCGGACGAGTTGCACCGTATCGCCGCAGGACCCGACGCAGCCGGATGGGATCCGTTCGAGGCCACGCTCCTCCGGCTGGCGGACGAGCTGTACGTCAACTCGTCGGTACGCGACGCGACGTGGAACGCGCTGGGCGCCCGCTACGACCTCTACGACCTGTTCTCCGCGGTGATGGCGGTCAACGAGACCACGCTGGTCGCCATGCTCTACAACTCGTGGGGCGTGCAGCCGGACGACAACGCCTACGCGCGCTTCCCCGCGGATGTCCCGTACATGCTCGACGTGCCGGCTCCGGAGCCGCCCCTCACGACGCCGCGCGTCGCGCCCCTCGAGGGTCCCGGCATCCGTGTCGGTCGCACGTTCGGACGCTACCCCGCTATGCAGACCGCGCGTAGCGGCCAGTCCGGCTACGTGAACCGCATCTCGCCGCTCACCCCCTACTTCCGCGAGCTGCTGATCCTGCGCATCGGCTGGAACTGCCAGGCGGTCTACGAGTGGGCCAAGCACGTCGGCAGCGTCGGCCGGGCCCGCGACCACGGCCTCGAGCCGGAACGGATCGCGCTCGGCGCCGGGGCAGGATGGGACGACTTCGAGGCCGCGCACGTCCGCGCGGCGGACGAGATCTACCGCGACGGGATCGTCTCGCAGGCCACTTGGGATACCCTGGCCGAGCGGTACGACACGCGCGAGATGATGAGCGTCGTGATGACCGTCGCCAACTACCGGCTGGTTTCGATGTCGCTCAACGCGCTCGGCGTCCAGCCGCAGGAGACCGACGAGCTGTTTCCTGACGTGGCCGTACGATAGCCGGGCGGACCGTCCGTGCCGCTCGCGCTCGACCGAGACTACGTCTTCCGTTCGCTCCTGCGGTGTAGGATCTCGGCCATGCACACCGACTCCACTCGCCGCCTTTCGCCGTCCCCTGGCCGCCGCTCGCCTCGCTCGCCGCTGAGCAGGCGCGCGTTTCTCGGAGCCACGGTCGCGTCCACGACCATCGCTCCGATGCTGGCGGCGGCGCAGCAGACGAACCTGCCACCTTACGAGCCGCGCGACTGGTCGGGTCGAAGCCCGCTGCACTACCCGGATCCGGACATCATCGCCCTCGATGGGCGATTCCGGCCCTACATCCTCTTCAACACCCCGATTCGACGCCACTACATCGGGACGCTGTGGGCGGAGGGACCGGCCTGGAACGGCAGCGGCCGCTACCTGGTCTGGAGCGACATCCCGAACAACCGCCAGATGCGCTGGCTGGAGGAGGACGGCCACGTCAGCGTTTTTCGCAGTCCGTCCGGCCACAGCAACGGCAACACGTTCGATCACGAAGGCCGGCAGATCTCCTGCGAGCACGGCGGCCGCCGCGTGGCGCGCTACGAGCACTCGGGCGAGGTCACGGTCATCGCGGACAGCTACGAGGGCCGGCGCCTGAACTCGCCCAACGACGTCGTGGTCCATCCCGACCGGAGCATCTGGTTCACCGATCCGCCGTACGGCATCCGCGGCAGCTACGAGGGCTATCCCGCGGAGCAGGAGCTGCCCCTGTCGGTCTATCGCGTCGACGGCGCGACCGGCGCGATCACCCGGGTCACCGACGAGATCGGCGCCCCGAACGGGCTCTGCTTCTCGCCGGACTACGACCGGCTGTACGTCGCCGACACCGGCAGCGGGCGCGAGGTGAAGGTCTGGGACGTCGACGGCGAGCGCCTGGTGAACGGGCGGAGTCTGGTGCAACTCACCGTTCCGGGAGACCCTGGCGCCGGATCCGCCGCCGACGGCATGCGCTGCGACACCGACGGCAACCTGTGGGCCGGCGCGGTGCCGGGTGTGCAGGTGATCGCCCCGGACGGCGACGTAATCGGTGTCATCCGCCTACCGGAGCGGTGCGCCAACGTCTGCTTCGGCGGGACACGGCGCAACCGGCTGTTCATGACCGCGAGCCAGTCGCTCTACTCGGTCTACGTCGGGGTGCGGGGCGCCGGCATCGCCTGAGCGACACCGGAAGAACCGGCCCTCTACGCGCGCATGTCGTAGCAGACCAGCCGCGGTCCGGCGCCGGTGAGCAGGTCGCGCGCGTTCTGCGTCACGTAGAGCAGGCCACGCGAGAGCACCGGCAATCCCCACGACTCCCGGGACGCGAAGAGCCACCCGCGCGAGATCTCCGTGTAGCCGTCCGGGGTGAGATCCAGCCAGAGCAGGTGGCCGAGCTCGCCCAGACAGAGGAACTGCCCGTCGGCGGCGAGCAGCGACCCGCGTGCTGTGCCCAGGATCTGCTGATACTCGCGCCCGTCGATCTCGAACGTCTCCTGCCACTGCGGGGCCGTGCGCCAGACGGCCTCGCCGGTGGCGGCGTCGATGCAGGCGAGCGACGAGTCGCCCATGTTGCGCCCGTCGAAGCCGTAGAGGTAGCCGTCGCGATGAATCGGGGTGTTGAAGTGGAGCGCGAACTCCTGCGTGGTCCAGGCGACCTCGTGCGTGTAGTCGGGCCGAACCTCGACCAGGGCCCCGCCGGCGCGATAGCTCGCCGTGATGAAGACCTTGTCGTCGAAGACGACCGGGCACGCGGCGTTGACCGACTCGTAGGTCCGGCTGCGCCACGGGAAAGCGAAATCGATCCGCCCGTTCGCCGGGTCGATGGAAAGGAGCCCGCCGGACGGAGGCCGTGACTCACCGCCCGCGAAGACGAACAGGCGGCGTTCCCCATGCACGACGGCCGGGACCGGCGAGGCGTAGCTCGCTCCCCATTCGTTTCCCGCCTGCCAGACCTCCTGTCCCGTCTCCAGATCCAGCGCGGCGACGGTCGGACCGCCCGGCGCACCGACGTGGACGATCAACAGGTCACCATCGATCAGCGGCGTCGAGCTGATGCCGAAGAAATCCTGCCTCACACGATACGCGGCCCGCAGGTCGCGCCGCCAGACGACACGGCCGGTCTCGAGCTCCATGGCGTGGATCAGCCCCTCGGCGCCGACCGTGTAGACCCGGCCGCCGGCAGCGTCGATGACCGGGCTCGAACGCGGGCCGTTGTTGTAGCCGTAGCGATCGCGGTAAGCCGACGCGTAGCGCAGGCGCCAGTGGGTAGCGCCCGTCTCCGGGTGCAGACACTCGACGACCTCCTCGTCGTCGACGCGATGCAGGTACACGAGCCGGTCACCGGCGATGGCCGGCGACGCATACCCGGAGCCGGTCGGAAGCTCCCAGACCAGTGGCGGCGGCAGGGTCCGGCTCAGGCGCGTCTCGGTCGACATGCCGTTGTGCGTCGGTCCGAGAAAGGATGTCCAGTCGTGGGTGACCGCGCCGGCCGCGAGCGGTCGCGGGGCGCGATGTACGACCGCGCGCCCGCCCCCGGGCTGGCCGCCGGCGACGTTCGGCGCAAGCAGAGGCGCGGCCAGCGCCCCGAGCGCCGTGCGCCGGGACATCAGTCTCGGTGGCCGCCCCGCGCCCGGCGACGAAACGTCGGAAACGCCGTGGATGCGCGCGTTCTCGGGCATGACGCTCACGCCACGTCTATTGGGGTCTGTACGAAAGAACCAGGAACGCCCCCGCCGCGGCCATCAGGATGCCGACGAAGAACAGCGGCGACGGGCTCTCCTGCGGCGGATTGTAGAGCATCGCGACGAAGACGCTCACCACCGGGGCTCCGGCGAACACCAGCGGCGGCACCACGTTCGGCCGCCCGCCGTTGACCAGGGCGAGGACGATGCCGAGCGCACCCAGCGCACCCAGCATCCCGGCGCCGAACGTGAACAGCATGCCGTTCGGATTGTCGGTGAAGACGTTCCACGACCCGGCGCGGGCGACCATCACCCCCGGCACGGCGATCGCCACGGCCACGTAGGCGATTCCCACCATGAGGAAAGCGTGCACACCGCTACTGCCGAGCGCGAGCTGTCCGCGGTGCAGCGTCGGGATGTAGGTCCCCCAGCTCAGCACCGTCATCACGACGAAGGGCAACCAACTACGCATGGATCGTCTTCCTTCCGACAGAAACGGAAACAGGAAAAGGCCCGTCCCAGCACGCTGAGACGGGCCTGCAAATTGCGCATCGAGACCTGCGCGTCTGCGCCGGTCAGTCCCTGCCCGGCGTCACCGGACCGACGTCACGGCCTGCGTGTCCTTGCGGCGCGCGCCGGCCATGATGCCCGCCATGCCGATGTTCCCCTCGTGGCAGGCGTACTCGAAGAGCGTGCCGTCGGTGCGCCGCAGCGGCATCATCGCCGTCCACGGCCGGGTGAAGTTGTTCGGGTCCTCGACCGTGAACTCGTACATCAACGTATCGGGATCCACGCGCCTGAACCGCTCGACCAGGTGCGTGTCCTTCGACGAACCGCCCAGGCTGGTCTCCCGCAGGAAGTTCCGCGTCTCGACGACGAGGGTCTCCCCCTCCCAGCGCCCGCGCGAATCGCCCGACCACTGCCGGATCTCGCCGTGCGGCCGGCCGTCGAGCGGAATGATCCGCGCGTTGTGCACCATCTCGTTCAGGATGACCACGTAGCCGGGAATCTGCAGGATCTGGACGTTGTTGTTGTAGGCGCTCGACACCATCGGCGGCCCGGCGTTGAAGCCCATGATGCAGCGGTCCGCGAGGCTCCGGTCGGTATAGTGGTCCGCGAACCCGTTGCGCAGGTTGAGCCTGCGAATCTGCGCCGCCTCCCGGTACTCCGGCTGGAACGGAATGCGCCCGTTCGGCGGGTCGACGATGAGCGACGTCCGCTTGTCGGCCGTCAGCTCGATGCCCCGCTCGTACCAGAACTCGTTGTACGACAGCACCCCACCCTCGGCCCGCGGCTGGTAGCCGGCGTTCGGAGCGCCCGTCTCCGGGTCGAACAGGTCACGGTTCAACCGAATGCGCTCGGAGGCCTCGAACTGCGCCGCTTCCTCCGCGCTCAACGTGTCCCGTCCATCGAGCGCGGCGGGACGCTGCAGCGGCGTCAGGGTCCGGAACGTGAAGATGCCGGAGATGTGTGGCTGGCCGTCAGGCGTCCGCATCGCCGTCTCGGACCCGGCCGACTGCGCGCCGGCGGGAATCGGGGCCGCTACCGCTACGGCGAGCGCAAGCGCCATGAGCACCACGAATCGCTGACTCATCTGGACTCCTCCATCTGCTCCAACGGAAACGTCGATCCTAACCCGGAATCGCAGGCTGTTCAACGGGCGGCGCGGCATGATAATCTATCATGACTTGACTATAATTCTGAGATTGATGACTTGATCTACTGAACAGTTAGGCCTGAATTTCGGATTAGACGAAGTACTCAAAGGAGGTTGACATGACACACCCACGAAAGGCTTGAGTGAATGCCGCCCAACGAACCGTTTGGCGAAAACACTGCCAAACGACTGATCAGAGACTGTATAGCCTGCGGGCACGTGAATTGGAGCGATCACGAAGCGGTGTCTGGAGCGAGGACTCACGACCGGCGACTGTGTCAACGCGTTGAAAGCCGGCACGGTAGATCCTGCGGAGTTGGAGAACGGCACATGGCGTTATCCCGTGCGGGCCGGCAGGATCACCGTGGTGATCGCCTTTCGTGACGTGCGAACTCTGACCGTGATTACGGTATGGACCTGAAGTGCTTCGGCTGCGGACACGAACTGACGACCGGCCGGGAGAACGTCAAGTACGACGCGTCCGGGCTGCCGGGGGTCACCCTCGTCGACGTCGAGGTCAGCCGGTGCGGCCGCTGTGGTCAGTACGAGGTCGCGATTCCCCGGATAGAAGAACTGCACCGCGTGATGGCCAACGCCGTGGTCCGCAAGTCGGCGCGCCTGACGCCGGCGGAGATCCGATTCCTCCGGACCACCCTCGGGTGGTCCGGCCGGGAGTTGGCCGACCACATGGGCGCCGCCCCCGAGACCGTTTCCCGCTGGGAACATGGCAAGACCCCTATAGGACCGCAGGCCGACCGCCTCCTGCGCCTGATGGTGCTTCACTGGACACTGCCGCAGTCCTTCGACCTCTCACACTTGAAGGATGTCGCGACACAGGCGCCCGCCGACCTGCGCACGCGGCTGATCGGCGGCACGGCCGGCTGGACTGCCGAAGCCACGCCATCGCCGGCTTGAACGGTTTCCACCGGCCGGCGACGCGGTGGCGAGTGCGGGGCTAACGCCAACCGAGAAGGTACCGCGGCCGGAGGCGGAAGAACTCACGCACGACGGGCGTACACGAAAAAGCGGCCCGCTGCCGGAGCCCGTAGCGGGCCGCTGCCGTCGTGCGATTCCTTCTGACTCGCAGTGCCCGATCAGCGGTCGGCGTCGACGCGCTGCGTGTCCTTGCGCCGCGCGCCGGCCATGATGCCGGCCATGCCGATGTTGCCCTCGTGGCAGGCATACTCGAAGAGCGGGCCGTCGGTCCGCCGCAGCGGTATCATCGCCGTCCACGGCCGCGTCAAGTTGTTCGGATCCTCGACCGTGAACTCGTACATCAACGTGTCGGGATCGATGCGCCGGAACCGCTCGACCACGTAGGTGTCCCGGGACGACCCGCGCAGGCTGGTCTCGGTGATGAAGTTCTTCGTCTCGATGACCAGCGTCTCGCCTTCCCAGCGCCCGCGCGAGTCGCCCGACCACTGCCGCAGCTCGCCGTGCGGCCGGCCGTCGATCGGGATGATGCGCGCGTTGTGCACCATCTCGTTGTAGATGACGACATGGCCCGGGATCTGCATGATCTGCACGTTGTTGTTGTACGACCCCGCCGTCATCGGCGGCCCGGCGTTGAAGCCGAGGATGCAACGGTCGGACAGGCTGCGGTCCGTGTAGTGATCCGCGAAGCCGTTGCGCAGGTTGAGGCGGCGGATGCGCCGCGCCGCGCTGTGCTCCGGCGTGTACGGAATGCGGCCGTCCGGTGGATCGACGATCAGCGATGTCCGCTTGTCGGCGGTGAGCTCGATGCCCCGCTCGTACCAGAACTCGTTGTACGACAGCACGCCCCCTTCGGCCCGCGACTGGTACCCCGCGTTCGGAGCGCCCGTCTCCGGGTCGAACAGGTCGCGGTTCAGTCGCACGCGCTCGGACGCCTCGAACTGCGCAGCCTCCTCGATGCTCAGCCTGTCGCGCCCCTCCAGGGCCGCCGGCCGCTCCAGCGGCGTCAGCGTGCGGAAGGTGTAGATCCCGGAGATGTGCGGCTGCCCGTCCGCCGTCTTCGTCATCTCGTCGCCCGCCTGCGCCGCGAGCGGCAGTGGGGCCAGCAGCGCAACCGCCGCCAGCGCGAACAACGCCGTCAATGCACGATGATTCATCGACTCGCCTCCCTCGGATTCGTGTCGGAAAAACGCCTCACCAGCACACTAGCAAGCACATTCTACCTGCCCGTTCTTCAACTCGTCACGCCGCGGGTACAGAGAAACTCGTGGGCGCGGCAGCCTTCCAGCCGCCTGATCCCGCACCCCCGGCACCCGGCTGTCGCTTCGTCGTGCCCTGGTTTCATGACTACGGAATCCGGCCAGCCGCTCAGCGATATCAGGATACCGCTTGTCCGTTCCATCCGTCGCGCAGATCGTCCGGCCGCGGCTCTGCGAAAGCCTGAACGAACCGCCCGAACTCGCCGTCCGACGCGCGCATGGCATCCTCGATTCGTTGCATCGGCACGGCCACCCGAAACCGCCGTTGTAGCTTGGTTCCCCGCGGGAGCTCCGGTTCTCCAGACCGCACCTCCTCGAGGATGCCGGCGTCCAGCAGTCTGGGCAGGATCTCGTTCCTGAACCGACCAGCCCTCGTCCGGAGCCGGTGCTCCATCGTCGGCTGGCCGACGGTCGTAGCGCGGAGAAAGATCCGGAGTGCCCGTTGCGTCAACTTCAGATCCTCCGACAGTTCAAGCGCCGGAGCGGCAACATCCCGCTGGGCAGATCCACTGTCGACGTCACGCGCGAACGAGAAACCCACCTGCCGTAGTCGCTGCCGAATCTGCGCCGGCGCGTACACCTCGTCGGCCTCAGCGTCGTCGGCCGACTGCACGACGCTCCCGACCTCGCATCTGTCGAACATCGACCGGTCCACCCGTTCCGGATGTCCGCCCAACCGATCGAAGCGGCACTCCTCGAACCGACAGTCCACGAGGGATGCGCCTGTCAGGCTCGTCGGCGCGAAGTACGAATGCCGGACCGTCAGCCCCTGCCACGACCGCCCGCGCAACGCATCCTCCGGGAAGTGCACGTGGGAGGCGGCGCACGGTCCCGTTGCCACACCATCGCCTATCGCGGCGTCGACCAGGGCGGCGGTCAGGGCGCCGCAGTTCTCACGAACAAACGAAGTCGGCAGTTCGGGCGCAGCCAGTCTGTGCAGCCACCCAACGACGCCATCCTTGCAGGCGTGGCCCCGGTGGCGGTGCACGTGGAACGCTGCCTGATCCACGGCGACGCGGGGCAGCGACGCCTGTCCCAACACCGACTTGACACCAGTCGTGTCACGTTGGACGAGAGCCCGGCCCAACGCCTCGCCGAGGTAGAACAGGCGGAAGTCGTCATGATCGAACCCGAGCGATCGGCCGTCCCGAGAGACGACGATCAGCGCATGCTGCTTCATCCGTTCCTGAATCTGCCGCGCGACAGCCGGCGGCTTGCCGGCATTCTCTGCGAACAACTCGGCGACGAAACCCATGTCGTCGGCCCGTAGCGCGTCCGTGGACGACAACCACATCTCCCGAGCGGCAATCGACAGCAGTTCGTGATGCTCATCGACAGTCAGCAGCGGCCGCGGCGGAACGCCGGACCTGTCCACCCACTTCTCACGCGCCTCGCGCTCGACGATAGCCGTCACGAACTCGTGGAAATAGTCCTGCGGGCGCCGATCAATCCGATCTAGGAGACTGGACAGATCGGGTGACGCGTCCAGCGCGACATCCACCAACCGCCGCACCAGCACTGCGCGCGTCAGCAGCGGATGGCCAGGCCCCGGCAGACGCGCCGCAATATCGTCGAACAGTCGTTCCGGATCGGCCAGCCCGCGACGTCTCGCATACTCGACGAAGTGCAGGCGATCCCATCGCTGGAGAGACAAGCGTCCGAACATGACGTCGTCCTTGTCGATCTCCGTGAACAACCGGGCCTGCGACCCGAAACCGAGGTACTCGAAGTACGCCTTGCGCGCCGCGATCAACGCCGTGCCCGCCGACCCAAGATGATTGACCAATTGGCCCAGCGCCGACATGGCCTCGCCGGACGATCCCTCGATGATCATCTCCTCGAACCCGTCGAACGCCGGCACCACCACGCCGAGCCGGACGAGTTCAAGGAAGGCGTCGTAGTAAAGGAGCTGGAAACGCAGGCGGTTGACCAGGGTGGCGACGACCACGTCGTCGAACCGCAGGAACGTGCGGCCGCCCAGCGGAACGGGCACCAGCAGCCAGTCGGTCTCCTTGTTCTTGTAGGCGCGCGCCTGCCTGACCGCAAGATGATCGATCAGCGAGGTCTTCCCCTCGCCCGCATCGGCGGTCAGATACCAGACGCTGGTCGTACCCGGAATCTGGCGCAACATCTTTGCCGCCGCGTCCACGACGTCCGGTTCATCCGACTCACCCGCACCGTTGCCGATGTCACCGAGCAGTCTGCCGGCGGGCGGCACAAAATGCTCCGGCGGCGACACATGGGAACAGATTCTCTCCGCCAACAGCGGAAGCCGGGCCAACCGCTTGACGATCCAGGACCTGGCGCTGAGCCGTTCGTCGTGTTCCTCGACCATCAGGACGCCGTCCTCCAGCGACAGCCCCGCATCGATGATCTCATCGCGAACCTGCACAAGCAACCGACCCTTTCTTGAATCGATATCCGCAGGATTGTCGGCAAAGGCCGTCACGATTCGTTTGAAATCATCATGGGACATCGCCGTCACGCCTCCCAGTCGACCGTCAGGTGTTCATAGGTTGCCGTCGCCAATCGCGGATACCGGAACGGCCTTCCGCGGGCGCGGACATGCAGGACGTGCGCGCCGTGCAACAGCGCCGCGCGAATCCCCGGCCACATGTCGTCGTCGGACGACACCAGGATCAACGATTCCGACGTGGTCTGCGCGAGACGCACCAGATCGACCACCATCATCGAATCGACCAGCTTCTGCTCTTCTCTCGTCAGCACCGCGGCTGGAGCGACGTCGCAGCCGGGAACCGGGCATTCGGCATCCCTGACGAACGGCGCGAAGCCGGCGATGGCGCACTGCGACGGTCGCGCGCATGCCTCGAACGGCGCCGGCGCGCACAAGAGATTCGGCGGCAGCGAACGCCGCCGGTAGGTATGCGTAAAATCGATCCGGTCGCCGACGAGCGAACGGGCAAGTTCCATCGTGACACGGACGGTGACCGTTGCGCCACTGTCCGACATCGGAATCCGGCACGGAAACCGCGCGTCGATGGCGGCACCGAGCCGTTGCGCCCGCTTCGACGGCCAGCGCCCCTCGAACCAGCCGCCGTAGAGACGACAACGCATAGCGCGCTCGCCGCGGGAACGCCTCATGCCCACCGCATCGAGGATGGGTGCGGCTCTTTTTCATAGATTGCTATCTCGCTCATTCATAAGGGTTTATGTCCGAGGACACTCCCTCTTCAGTGCGTTTTGAGGGGTGACAGCGTCCGGCGAGCGCCCCATCCGCCTCTTTTCGGGCCGCCGCCCGACCCGACCACGACGCCGGCACGCGCCGGTCCCCCTCAGGCGCGCTCCCTTCTGGACATTCGCGGGGTGCGGCTCTTCATAGAGGATTTTTCGCCCTATTCATGGGCTCTTTTGCCCGCGGATGCGTCTCCCCAGTGGCCATTTCGGGAGGGACATCAAGCAGGCCAGCGCGTACCGGCGTCTTTTCGGCAGCCAGCCGAGCCTCGTCACGGCGCCGAACACCTTCGGTCTTCTCCCCGACAGGCGCGCTCCCTTCTGGACATTCGCGCGGCGTTCTGGTACGGTGCCGTGGGAAGGGAGGCAGGCCTGCGATGGCTGTGACGACAGGATTCCAGGGACGTACATTCGACGTGCCCCGAACCGGCGTCCCGTGCATCGATCCCCCGAGGCGAGCCCCGTGCGCAGCGGCCGATGCTGTCTTCGCGGATGCCAAAGCCTTCCTTTCGTCCAGCGAAGCCCGGCGGATGAGCGAGAGCGAACTCGAACGGGAACTGCACCGGCGGGGCCAGGAGTTGGTGCGCAAGCTCCTGCAAGGACATCGCGACCAACGCAGCCCGAAAGAGGCTGCTGGTCCGGCCGAGGACACCAGCGGTGTCGAGTGCTCGGAGCCGCGCGAGCACGAAAGCCACGCCGAAACGGCCTCCGGCACGATGCAGGTTGTGGGTCTGGGCTGCGCGCGGCGCGGTCACGACGGCTTGCATCGGCTCGATGCCGCGCTGAACCTGCTGCCGGAGCGCTACTGGGTCGAGATGCGCCGCCGCGTGACCATCGCGACCGCCTCGCGGGCACCACCGCGTACGCCCTGGAAGCCACCGTGGTACTCGACATCATCCACGTGGCAGCGGCGACGCGGCGTGCGGTGCTCGTCGCCGGCTCATCGAAGGGCCTGTCGGCATTTGGTCCGCGACCCGATGGGAGTCGACCGGCGCACGGTGACACTTGGCTGCAGTTGCGGCGGTTCTCAAGCCGCCGCGGGTAGCCGGAGCCTTGATGCGTACTGAGGAAGAACCTGGCCAGCGCGGTGCTGGCGCGCGGCCTGGACAAGCGGCGGTTACGGGAGCGTTGAGCCATGCAAGTTGTTCCCCGCCGCACCGCTCCACCCGCCCCGGCGCCCTATGCGGCGGCGGAGGCTTCTTTCGCGGAGACCAAAGCCTACCTTTACTTCGCGCGAGGCCCTGCAGATGCGTGAGAGCGACCTCGAACGGGAGTTGAACCGGCGTGGTCAGGAGTTGATGCGCAAGCTCCTGCAAGGGCACCTCGACCAACGCAGCCCGGGGGAGGCGGCGGGTCCGGTCGAGGGGGCCGACGGCGTCGAGCGTTCGGAGCGGCGGCTGCACGACCGGCAGTTGGAGACGACCTTCGGGACGGTGGCGGTCGAGCGCCTGGGCTACGCGCGGCACGGTCACGACAGTCTGCATCCGCTCGATGCGTCGCTGAACCTGGCGGCTGAGCGTTACTCGCTCGAGGTGCGCCGCCGGGTGGCCGAAGCGGCCGCATCGCGGTCGTTCGACGAAGCGCTGTTCGAGCTGTCTCGCCATAGCGGGGCCGATGTGCCCAAGCGTCAGGCGGAACAGTTGGTCGCTCGCGCGGCTGAGGACTTCGACGCCTTCTACGCGGCGCGCCGAGCGGCGGCGGGCGAGCCGGTCGCTGACGAGTCGGTTGTGGTGCTCACCTTCGACGGCAAGGGCGTGGTGCTGCATCACGAGGACCTGCGCGAGGCGACGCGCAAGGCGGCCGAGAGGCGCCGGCGGCAACGCGAGCAGCTCTCCCCGTTCAACCGCCTGCGGCCGGGCGAGAAGAAGCACGCCAAGCGCATGGCGACGGTGGCCGCCGTCTACGCGGTCGCGCCGTTGGTGCGCAGCCCGGAGGATTTCCTGCAGAGCCTGATGCCCCGACAGCCGGCGGCCAAGGCCAAGAATCGGGCCAAGACCGCTGCGGTGCGTCCTCGCCCGGTGGCCAAACGGGTCTGGGCGAGCCTCGAACACGATCCGGCCGAGGTGGTCGCCGAGGCGATGCTGGAAGCCGAGCGCCACGACCCGGAGCGCGTCAAGCGCTGGGTCGTGCTCGTCGACGGCGCCGAGACGCAACTCGCCCTCGTCGAAGCGGGCGCCGCCGCCTACGGCGTCGACGTGACGGTGATACTCGACATCATTCACGTGGTCGAGTACGTCTGGAAGGCGGCGCACGTGTTCCATCGCGAGGGGAGCCCCGACGCGGCGCATTGGGCCTGGACGCGCGTGCAGAGCATTCTCGAGGGCAAGTCCAGCAAGGTGGCCGCGGCGATGCGGCGTGCGGCGACCGTCGCCGGCTTGTCGAAGGACACCCGCAAGCCGGTCGATACGTGCGCCGACTACCTGCAGAAGTACGCGCAGTATCTGCACTACGACCGCTACCTCGCGGCGGGCTATCCCATCGCCACCGGCGTGGTCGAAGGGGCGTGCCGGTACCTGGTCCGCGACCGGATGGAGTTGACCGGAGCCCGCTGGCGGCTGGTCGGCGCCGAGGCGGTCCTGAAGCTGCGGGCGCTACGGGCCAGCGGCGACTTCGATGCGTACTGGGACTTCCACGAAGCGCGCGAGTACGAGCGGAACCACGCCCAGCGCTACGCTGACGGGATAGCACCGCCGGTCAGCGAGCCGCCCCCATCGCCCTCCTCACCTCGCCTTCGCCGGGTCAAGTAGCTCTTGCCATGCCGCTCGCAGCCCCTCCTGGACCCCTCTGGACCGCCGACGCAAAAGAGCCGCACCCATCGAGGATCTGCCGCATGACAGAGTCGAGACCCCGCCTCCCCGCACGCAGGTTGTCGTAGTCGACGAGCGCGATCACGTCGTCTCAGCCACCGCCGCACCAGAACCATCGGCGCCGTCACGAAGGAGCGTGGCCCGGACGGAAGCCTGATCGCCGTCCTCGGTGACGTACGCATCCCAACCTTCCCGCTCGTGCCGATGCGTGACGCGCACGTCTCATTCTCCTCCCGCGTTCGACGCGATGCGGTAGAGCTTGGACGCGGTCCGCAGGATGAGGCTCCCGCGGGCGATCGCCGGCGTCGCCATCGTCATCTCGTCGAGCGAGTTGCGCCGGAGCACCTCGAACTCCTCTCCGGCCTGGATGACGAAGGTATCGCCGTCCTCGCTCAGCGCGAAGATCTTGCCGTTGTAGGCCCACGGCGACGCGGTGAAGAGCGTCCCCGCGGTGACGCGCCGGCGCGGATAGACCGGCTGGCCGGTCCGTGCGTCGTAGCACATCAGGATGCCCCGATCGAGCAACGTGTAGTGGTAGTCGCCGTAGACGAGCGAAGACGGGTTGTAGGAGCCGAGCTGCGGGTGCGACCAGACGACGTAGTCGTTGTCGGTGCTCCCCCGCCCCAGAGAGATGTCGCCGCTCGCGCCGGCGCGGATGGCGTAGACCGGCCGGCTCCTGTCGGCGATGTAGCCGGAGTTGATGAACAGCAGGCCGTGATCGGAGAACGGGGTGGGGATGACGAGCGACGACATGCCGTGCAGCTCCCAGAGCAGCTCGCCGTCGAGGCTGTAGGAGCGCACGCCGCCGGTGCCGGTGGTGACGAGCTCGGTGCGGACGTCGTTCTCCCAGACGAACGGCGTCGACCAGTTGGTCCCCTCGTCGCGGTCCGTCCGCCAGATCCGCTCACCGGTCGCAGCGTCGTAGGCCGCCACCCACGACTGGTCGTCGTTGTCGTTGACGACGTACAGCCGCCCCTCGTGGAGCACCGGCGAGCCGGCCGCGCCCCAGTTGCGCCGGGGCAGCCAATCGAACGGCGCCGACCACGCCTCGTTGCCCTCGAAGTCGAGCGCGAACAGGCCGATGTCGGCCAGGTAGACGTAGACCCGCGCGCCGTCGGTCACCGGGGTCTCCGACGCGAAAGTGTTCTTCTGGTGCGCGGTCAGCGACGGCACGGCGGTGTGCAGCTCGTGCTCCCAGCGGATCGCGCCGGTCTCGAAGTCGACGTCGTACAGGACCCAACGGAGCGGCTCGCCCTCGTTCACGATGTCGGCCCCGGTCATCGATCCGCCGAGCGAGCGGGCCCGGTAGGATTCGATCGGCATCGGTTGCGCGTCCAGGTCCCCGCCCACCCGTGTCACGGTGAGCACGAAGACGTGATCGCCCCAGACGATCGGCGAGCTCCAGGCGCGCCCCGGGATATCGATCCGCCAGGCGATATTCTCGTCCGGGCCCCAGCGCTCCGGCAGCGCCGGATCGTCGGCGACGACGCCAGCCACCCCGCCCCGGAACTGCGGCCAGTTGGTCTGGGCCGAGACACCCGCCGCCATCGCCGCCACCAGCGCCGCCGTCACCGTCACTCGCGTGGTCTTCACCGCAGCCTCCTGAAGGTCATCGTCGTCGAACCGGCTCATTCTAGCCGACGCGCGTACACTGATACCCCGTGAGCCTGATCCGCTGGACGGCGACGTGCCTGCGTCCCTACCGCGCGCGCGTCGCCGCCGTCCTGGGGCTGTCCCTCATCGAGATCGGCCTCGCTACCGCGGCTCCGTGGGCGCTGAAGCTGATCGTCGACAACGTGCTCGGCGGTCAGTCGCTGCCCGCGCCGCTCGTCGCCCTCCTTCCGTTCGCCCCCGACCTGGGGGCGATGACGCTGCTGGTGCTGTTCGCTGCAGGCGGCCTGGCCGTCGAGCTGTCGGCGGAGCTGGTCCGCCTGGCGCACACCCAGCTCGAGGTCGACATGGGACAGCGGGTCGTCCACGACTTGCGGAGCCGTCTGTTGGAGCACCTGCAGGCGCTGCCCCTCCGGCACCATCTCACCCACCGGACCTCGGATGCGGTGTACCGGCTGGACGCCGACACCTACTGCATCAACGACCTCGTGACCGGCGGTGCGTTGCCGATCGCCCTGGCCACGCTGCATCTCGTGGTGATGTTCGTCGTGGTCCTGACCATGGACGCGACGCTCGCGCTGCTGGCGCTGGCCGTGGCGCCGTTTCTGTACCTCTGTCTGCGCTACCACGCGACGACCCTGAGCGAGCGGGCCGAGCAGGTAAAGACGCTCGAATCCGGCCTCGTCGAGCGGGCCTACGAGACGCTGCGCTCGATCGCCGCGATCAAGAGCTTCGCCCGCGAGCGTCACGAGCTCGGACGCTTCACGCGCGCCAGCCACGACACTGCACGGGCGCGGGTCGGTCTGACCTGGCAGGAATCCCTCTTCTCCGTGGCGGTCACCGCGGTGACGTTGGCCGCCACCGCGATCATCCTCGTCGCCGGCGGACTCCACGTCCTGAACGAGACGCTGACGGTCGGGGAACTGCTGGTGGTCATCGCCTACCTGGCGCGGGTCTACGACCCGGTCGCGGAGATCGCGCACACCGTCGGCTCCCTGCAGCAGGCTGTGGTCGGGGCCCGCCGCGTACGGGACATGCTGGCACTGGAGCCGGAGATCGCGGATGCGCCCGGTGCGGTGAACGCTCGCGGGCTGGCCGGGCACGTCCGTTTCGAGGCGGTCGACTTCTCGTACGACGGTGCGCGTACCGTTCTCGACGGCGTGAGCCTCGACGCCAGACCCGGCGAGTTGATCGCCATCGTCGGCCCGACCGGGGCCGGCAAGACCACCCTCGTGCACCTCATCCCGCGACTCTTCGAGCCGACGGCGGGGCGCGTGCTGATCGACGGGCGCGACGCCGGCGCCTACCGGCTCCGCTCGCTGCGGGAACAGATCGCCCTGGTCCCGCAGGACCCGCTGCTCTTCGCGGGCACGATCGCCGACAACATCCGCTACGGCCGGCTCGACGCCTCCGCTGCCGAAATCGAGCAGGCGGCGCGCGACGCACAGATACACACGGCCATCGCCGGGCTGCCGGAGGGCTACGCCACGCCGGTCGCCGAGGCGGGAGCCACCCTCTCCGGCGGCGAGCGGCAGCGACTCGGCATCGCGCGGGCGTTGCTCAAACGGGCGGCGATCCTGATCCTCGACGAGCCGACGTCCGCGGTGGATACCCTGGCCGAGGCGGCCGTCTTCGACGCCCTGCGTGGCCTGCGAACCGGCAGGACGACGTTCGTGATCGCGCACCGACTGTCGACCATCCGCGACGCCACCCGCATTCTCGTCCTGCAGGACGGCCGGATCACCGCAGAGGGCCCGCACGAGGCGCTCCTCGCCTCGAGCGACCTCTACCGCCGCATGTGGGAGCGCCTCGCCAGCGGCGGCTCGCTCGACGATCCCGACCTGGCCGGCGCCACGGACGCGGCGGCGGACCTGGCACTGCCGATGCGGTCCTGACCCGGCCATGAGAATCCTCTTCGCCGGAATCATCGGGCGCTACCCGTTCGGCGGCGTCACCTGGTGCTCCCTGATGTACCTGCTGGGCCTGCGCGATCTCGGGCACGAGGTCTGCTATCTCGAAGACACCGGCGAGTGCATCTACGACGCCGACGCCGACGCCATCTCCGAGGACCCGTCCTACGGGACCGGCTACATCCACGATGCCCTGGCCCCCTACGGACTCGGCGACCGCTGGTGCTTCGTCAACTACGACGGGACCTACCACGGCTGGTCGCGTCAGCGCCTGCGGGAGTACTGCCGCGACGCCGACCTGTACATCGACCTGTCGGGCGGATGCTGGTTCTGGCGCGACGAGTACCGCGCCATCCCGCGGCGGGTTTTCATCGACTCGGATCCGGTGTTCACGCAGCTCGCCATCGCGAAGGGCGTCGCCTGGTACGTCGACTTCTTCCGCCAGTTCGATCACCTCTTCACGTTCGGGGCAAACGTCGGCACGCCTGCGTGCGACGTTCCGACCGGCGGTTTCACCTGGCGCCCGACCTGGCAGCCGGTCGTCACCCGGCTGTGGCGCACCGACCGACCACCGGCGCGTGACCGCTTCACGACCGTGATGACCTGGAAGACGGAGAGCTTCACCGACGTCGACGGCAACAAGGACCGGGAGTTCGTCCGCTTCATCGACCTGCCGGCGCGCACCGCGGCGCGCTTCGAGCTGGCGGTGAACGGACCGTACGAGCTTCTCCGGCGGTACGGCTGGTCGCCGGTCGACGCCATGCGCGTCTCCCGCACCGCGGACGGGTACCGCGACTTCATCCAGGGCTCGAAGGCGGAGTTCGGCGTGGCGAAGCATGCCTACGTCGCGCACCGGTCGGGGTGGTTCAGCGACCGCACCGCCTGCTACCTCGCGGCCGGGCGCCCGGCCGTCGTGCAGGACACCGGGTGGAGCGCCCACCTGCCCTCTGGAACGGGCCTGCTCCCGTTCTCCGCCCCCGACGAGGCGCTCGAGGGTCTCGCACGGATCGAAAGCGACTACCCGCTGCACGCCGCGCGGGCGGCCGCGATCGCGCAGGAGTGCTTCGACGCCTCCCGCGTGCTGCCGCGCCTGCTGGCCGCGGCCGGCGCCTGACGCCGGCCCCCCCACGACAGCTCCGGTCGGCACGCCCCGGCCGGCCATCGCCGGCGGGAGAACGACGCACTCCACAAAGCGACCCTGCCGCAACGTGGCCCGTTTCCTATCGCACACACTATTCGTGCAATCACGCATAATGGTGCGCCGTATACGGGTGGACGCGCGGCACGGAACCCGCCGAGCCCACGTCCTCCGGGATGGAGAACGGACATCATGCGTGCGAGAGCTGCCGCGGCGCTGGCCGCGATCACCGCCGCGGCCGCCGTCAACGTCCACGCCCAACAGCAGGAAACGACTTGGCGGAGGCTTACCGTCGAAGCCGAGAACCGCTGCACGCCCTACGACCGCGACGACTATGCCTATCCGCAGACCCGCGAGCAGGACATCCAGAACGAGATCGGCGCAACGGCCGGCGGATGGTACGGGCTGTACGAGGCTCGGATCTTCGCCAGCAGCGCGGAGACGGACATCGAGCACATCGTGGCCGCCGCCGAAGCCCACGACAGCGGTCTGTGCGGTCGAACCGACGAGGACAAGGCGGCGTTCGCGAACGACCTGAACAACCTCACGCTCGCGTCCCCGGATCTGAACCGGAACGAGAAGAGCGACAAGGACGCCGCCGAGTGGCTCCCGCCGAACGCGCGCTGCTGGTTCGCGCGCACGGTAGTGTTCGTGAAGCAGACGCACGACCTGAGCGTCGACACCGCCGAGCTCGACGAGCTCGAGCGGGTTCTGAGCGCCTGCGAGTCCGGCCGGGTTCCCGATCGCGTCGCCCAGCCGGGCACGACCACACCGACGGCCGATCATCCACCCGTGCAGAGCTACGCCAACTGCACGTCCATGCGGGAGGCCGGCTGGAACAGGGGCGTCAGCCGGGACGGCGGCACCTACCGCGATGCGTGGGACGATGCCGAGATGCGCACGTACGGGTTGAACGGCGCACGCGACCGGGACCAGGACGGACACGCCTGCGAGTGATCGGTCGGCTTCGCCGTCGGGCAGCCCCTCCACCCGGCGGACGGGTTATCGTTGACGCGAGAGCGGCCTTCCACGACATGTCGGCGGCAGTCGGCGCGCGGGAGCGCAGCATCAACCAGCGTCTGCGCCATATGTCCCACGGATCGCACCGCCTGCGAATCGCGCTGGTCGCTCCGGTGGCCCAGTCGGTGCCGCCGGCCCGCTCGGGCTCGATAGAGACGGTGACCGACCTCCTCGCGCGGGGCCTGGTCGCGCGTGGCCACGACGTCACCCTTTTCGCGGCAGGATCATCCGAGACACCGGCAACGCTGCACGCCACCCTCCGCGAGGGATACCACGCGGACGAGTCGCTCTGGCCGTGGGAGCTGTGCGAGCTGTTCAACCTGGCCGCGGCGGTCGAGCGCGCTCCGGCCTTCGACGTGATCCATGCCCAGGCCGAATACGCGCCGCTGGGATTGAGCTACGCGCGCCTGTCCGCGACCCCGATCGTGCACACGGTTCACCACTGGCCCACCGACCCGGAGGTCGCGCTCTGGTCGCGGTATCCGGAAGCGCCCTTCATCGCGATCTCCGACGCGCAGGCGAGTCGCCTGAACGGATTGACGGTGGCCGGGGTCGTGCATCACGCCGTCGATCCGACCAACCTGCCGTTTCGGCCGCAGCCCGAGAACTACCTGCTGTTCCTCGGTCGCTTCACCCCCGGTAAGGGCGTGGTCGAGGCAATCGACGCGGCCCGGCGCAGCGGGATGCGCCTCCTGCTCGCGGCGGCGGAGAACGACTACTACCGCGAGGCCGTGGCGCCGCTCGTCGACGGCGACAGGGTCGTCTATCGGGGCGAGGTCGACCCTGCCGCGCGCGCCGCGCTGCTGGGCGGCGCGCGGGCCCTGCTCTATCCCGTCCAGTCCGACGAGCCGTTCGGCCTGGTACTGGCCGAGGCGATGACCTGCGGCACGCCGGTCGCGGCACTCGATCGCGGCGCGGTCGGCGAGCTGGTCGACGACGGGGTCACCGGCGGCGTCTTCGACAGCCTGGAGCACCTGGTCGCGGACCTTCCCCGGATCACGGCGCTCGACCGCGCGCGCGTCAGAGCCCGCGCCCTCGAACGGTTCCACCCGGACCGGATGGTCGACGGGTACGCGGCGATCTACGCGAGGCTGGCCGGTCAGCGCACGAACAGCGAGCCGCCGCCGAGCTCGTAGAACACGATCGGGACGAAGTCGTTGGCGGTCCACGACGCTTCCTGCCCCCACTCGGCGTCGTAGGCGGCGGTCGGGGCGGCGTCCATCACCTCGGCCAGCGTGTAGCCGTCGGAGATCATCGCCCGCACGCGGTTGCGGATGTCGACGACCATTTCCAGAAACCCGACCAACGCATCGCGCCCGACGACCTGCAGGCCGTGGCCGGGAATCACCCGGGTGTCCGGTCCTGCCATCGCAACGGCCTTCTCGAGCGCCGCGATGGTGCCCGCAACCGTGCCACCGTTGTAGACATCGACGATCGGATAGCTCGTGGTCCGGAAAACGTCGCCAAGATGAAGCACGTCCGACTCCGGGAAGTGGACGAAGGTGTCGCCGTCGGTGTGGGCCGCAGGCGCGAGAAACGCCCGCACCTCCTCGCCGTTGAAGTGAAAGCTGACGGCGTCGTTGTAGGTCACGAGCGGCCGCGCGCCCGCCGCGGGCCGCGGCGCGAAGCGTCCACCCCCGCGCGGGAAACGGAGCCGGTCGAGGGCGCGCACCCGAACGTTGTCGTGGGCGAAGATCAGCACGTCGCGTCCGGCCAGCGGCTCGTTGCCACCGATGTGGTCCGGGTGCACGTGGGTGTTGATCAGGAAGCGGATCTCGCCGTTCGACACGGTCCGCACGGCCGCAACCAGCCTGTCGGCCAATGGAGCGAACAGGGAATCGACGAGCAGCACGCCGTCCGGACCGGCGAACAGGCCCACGTTGCCGCCGCCGCCGGGGCGCTGCACCATGTGGACCCGGCCCGCCGCCGGAACGACCGTCAGCTCGACGCCGGCGAACCGGTCGGCCGGGTTCTGCTCTCCGGCAACGGCAACGACGACGATGCAGGCCGCGGTCAGGGCGGCCAGGATGCTGCGGGGTTTGTTCATGTCATCGACTCCTGCTTCATGCTCCGAAGTCCTCCCGGAACCCGTCCATCTGATGCATGCGCTCATGCCGCACCGTGACGATACCGATATCGCCAGCGCTCAACGTCTTTCGGTAGACAAAGTGCCTCTCGTACCGGAAGACGTAGCCATCCACGCCGAATTCGGCCGGGATGGGACGCGACCGCACTTCGCCGCCGGCAACTCTCTCGAACGCTTCGAAAAGGCCGATGAGGTAGGCCTCGGCCCGAGCCGCCCCCCACCGGTCCCGGGAATAGCGGTAGATCTCATCGATGCGAAGAGCGGCCGCCTCCTGGACGCAGACGGCCTTCATTCGCTGGTCCGCACACTGTTCCTGGCGATGACGTCGGAAGCCGAAAGGGGGTGGAAGGAGGAGTCCGGCGCCGCAAAGGCCATGGCGCGATCCCCCGCAGTCTTCGTATTCATTATAACCAATATGTCATACGCTTCCGGAGATCTCCGCGACCCGGCGGCGAATGGTCGCCGCCATCGCCTCTGCCCCCGTGGCGTGCCGAGCCGTCCGTGACATACGCTTCCACCGTCGCAAGCAGACAGACCATGCCGGCGCCCACCGATCTTCGCGGACGTTCGCTGCTGGCGGTCTTCGCACACCCGGACGACGAGTCGATCGCGTGCGGCGGGCTGCTGGCTTGGTGCGCTCACCTCGGAGCCGACGTATCGCTCCTCTGCATGACACGCGGCGAGCAGGGCCATGGCGCGGGAGACGTCGGGCGGACACGGAGTCGGGAGTTGGATGCCGCCGCGCGGGCGCTCGGCATCGGCGCCGTGACGCTGCTCGAGCATGCAGACGGCATGCTGCCCTGGCTCCCCGCCGACACGGCCCGATCCGATGTCGCGCGCGCGATTCGCGCGTGTCGTCCGGAGATCGTCATCACCTTCGATGCCGACGGTCTGTACTGGCACCCGGACCACATCGCGGTCCACGAGCGAACGACGGCCGCCGTAGTGGCACTTGGCGACGCCGCACCGGCGCTCTACTACGTCACGACGCCTCCGGGCTCGATGCGTGCCGTCGCCGACCATGCCGCGCAGGCGTTCCGGCGCCGCATCGAGAGCGAGCCGGCCTGTCCCGCCTGCCTCGCCGATCCCGACCACGCAGCGGACACCGGTGGCCACCAGCCGCCCTCGTCGATTCTCGGGGTTACGGACCCGGATGCATTCGGCTCGGAGGCGCCGGCGCCGACACTGGTGGTCGACGCGGGGGACTTCGCGACGTGCAAGCTGGCCGCGTTGGCCTGCCACACTTCGCAGTTCCGCAACAGCGCACTGGCGTACGTCACGGATCGAGATGCCCCGCGGTTGCTGGGCGTCGAGCACTACCGGCGGGCCGCCGGCTGCGCGTACGGCCGCACGTTCCTCGACGACCTGGGTGAACCGGCATGCTGATCGAGACCCTCGAGCTGCTGCGGTGTCCGTTCTGCGGCGCCCGCCTGTCGGTCGTAGAGAACGCGGCTCTCGACCGCGGCCGGAATCGCATCGAATCCGGCGTCCTCGGCTGCGAGTGCTGCGCCTTCCCGGTGGTTGGGGGCATTCCGGTCCTGATTGCGAACGATGCGACGCGCGACGCCATGCATGCCCTGGAAGCGGGCTGGCGCGACGACGCGCTGCACATGCTGCTGGGACTGGACGTGACACGGGCCGACGCATTCCGCGAACTGACCGCCGACGTCCGTCATCCGACGTATCGCGACCTGCTCGCCGTGCTCTGTCTGGACGCCGAGGCGGACTATTTCCTCCATCGGTTCTCGGACCCGACCTGCCTGCTCGTCGAGGCGTTGCTCGACGGACTCGGGCGAGGCGAACGGCGGGAAGCAACCGGCGCACGAGACTCTGGCGCCGTCGAGGCGCCAAGCCTCACGCGAACGTCGAGCGGTCCAGGACAGGATGCGCCGCCGGCCGGGCGCATGCTCGACCTGTGCGGCGGCTCCGGCCACCTGACCCGGGTGCTGCTACGCCAGCCAACCTGCGCCGGCGCGGTCCTCGCCGACGTCCACTTCTGGAAGCTGTGGCTGGCCGCCCGCATCCTGGCCCCGGACTGCGAGCCGGTCTGCTGCGACGCCAACAGCCCCCTGCCGTTCGCCGACGACCTGTTCGCGACGGTCCTGCTGAGCGACGCCTTTCCGTACATCTGGCACAAGCGTCTGCTCGCGGGCGAGATGCAACGCGTAGCGGAGGGCGGCGGCGTCGTCCTCATGCCGCACCTGCACAGCGCGCACGGCGACAACTACTCTGCCGGCGACACGCTCTCACCGGCAGCCTACCGCAGTCTGTTCGCGCCGCTGGAGCCGCGGCTCTTCGACGACCGGACGCTGCTGGTCGGCGTGCTCGACGAGGGCGTGATCGACCTCGCGAACCACACCGCGCCGGCCGAATGCGGCGACACGCCGTCGGTCACGCTGGTGGCGAGCCGCAACGCCGGACTGTACCGCCGCTACGACGTCCCCGACCGGGTCGAAGTCTCCGGGGTTCTGACCGTCAACCCGCTCTACCGTGTGGACTACGCCGACGGCTGGTCGCGCCTTACGCTCACGTTCCCCACCCCGGAGTACGAGGACGAGTTCGCGCTGGCCAAGCGATACCTGCCGGCCAGCGTCACCGTCGGCGCCGACCTGCGGGAAGCGATCACCCCGGCGGCCGTCGGACCGGCGTACGCCGCGCTCAGACGTCGCCGCGTGCTGCTCGACCTGCCGAGTCGCTACTGCTGACCGGCTGTCATCGACTGCCGAACGCATCTCGGGCGGCGTGTAGCGGCCTGTCCATCCGGGCGTGAAGCGGTCCCACATACGAATGACGGTTCTCGCTCTTCAGTCAGACTCGAAGGACCGGATAGGCGTCGTTTGCGGTTTCCCACATCCGTATATCGGCCCACAACATCGTCGCCTGCAGGTCGTTTGGAAATAACGCAGATCGAAGGACTTGCGAGATCTGTTCAGGCCCGACGCTGGCCTGAACATCACCGAGAGCACTCATAAGTCCTCTCCGAAGGACTTGAACCATGTCGTGACCCTGCACAACAAACCAGGGATCGGCAGACGGCAACTGTGCAATGCAACGAATCAACACATTTTCGTCGTCAGGCGAACCATCCATCACCACTGCCCGAATCAATCCTTCGCGATCGACCATCCATGTGTCAATATCGACAAATCGTTGGACGCGAATTGCCGCCCAATCTATTCTCAGGTTGTGGCGCATAGCCGCCAACCGCAGGCGACCGAACACCAACGCCCGGTTCAGTAGACCCGTACGTACATCGACGCCTTCCATGTCTACAAATCGGCGGATTTTGTAGCATCACCAAACTCTGCAAGAACCTTCTCAAGCGCAGACGAACGGCAAAGAATGCATTCCAAATCGTGAGCATCTGTTCTTATTATGTTTGTAACGCCGGGATCTACACCCATCAGGCTATCATAGTCGTCATCCACGACCCCCAGCACTCCTTCAAGACCCTCCCCGTCCAGCCGCCGAACGCTTCCGACTACATTCAGTTTTCCCTCGCCATCCACAAGCTCACAACGCGGGTGCCTCCTCGTCGACCAGAACCGTACGTCACTCACCCCCTCGACGACCAGGAACGCGCCGGGATGAACCGTCCGCATCATCTTTATTTCGGCAGCAATCGAACCCGGATCCTTATATCCTGGCGCCATCTAGCCCGGAAAATTCGTGGCGTGTTCCGATTCCGGTACAGACACAAGAGCCCCCGTGTGGTACAAGTGCAGTGTTAACAAGCACTTGCGCCACCACGGAGGCCCTTGCGTGACGACCGACACTGTACCACAGACTGTTCTGTTCCCGGATCTGTTTGACAAGCCGCTGTTCGCCCAGTTCAACCAGGAGCAGGCCAGTTCCGACGGCGGGGCGATCCTGCTGAAGGCCGCCGAGCGCATCTACGGCCTGGTCAAGGCGTTCGCCGGGTGTCTGTTCGACAAGCGGGCGCCGGACAAGACCCGGCACTCGCTCGCGGACCTGATCGGCCAGCGCATCTTTGGCATCGCCTGCGGCCATCCCGACTGCAATGATGGCGACCGTCTCGCCGAGGACCCGATCCACAAGCTGCTGCTCGACAGAGACCCGGTTTCGGGCGAGCGCCTGGCGTCGCAGCCGACGCTGTCGCGGTTCGAGAACGCAGTCAACGGCTGCGCGCTCTACCGCATGGCCGACGAGTTGGCCACGCGGGTCATCGAGCGGCATCGCCGCCGTCTGGACGGGCGGGCGCGGTGCATCACGATCGATCTGGACCCGACGGACGACCCGACGCACGGGGCGCAGCAGTACACGCTCTTCAACGGCTACTACGACAACTGGTGCTACCTGCCGCTGCTTGGCTTCCTGACCTTCGACCGCGAATCCGAGCAGTATCTGTGCGCGGCGCTGTTGCGGCACGGCAAGGCGGTCGCCTCCGAGGGGACGGTCGGGCTGTTGTCGCGGTTGCTGCCGCGGCTGCGCCGGGCGTTTCCGCGGGCGCGCATTCTCGTTCGGCTCGACGGGGGCTTTGCCAGCCCGGCGGTCTTCGCCTTCCTGGAGGCGCAGCCGCGGCTCGATTACGTGGTCGCGATGGCGAAGAACGCGGTGTTGGAGCGGTACGCCGAGCCGGCCATGCTGGTGGCGCGGGCGCGGACGTGGCGCAGCGAACAGACCGAGCACGTCTACACCGAGACCAACGAGTACCAGGCCGGCACGTGGAACCACGCGCGCCGCGTGGTGATCAAGGCCGAAGTCGTCCGCCACCGAGACCGCGAGCCGCGGGACAATCCGCGCTTCGTCGTGACCAACATGCGGCAGACGCCACGCTTCCTCTACGAGAAGGTCTACTGCGCCCGCGGGGACGCCGAGAACCGGATCAAGGAACTGAAGGCCCTGCAGATCGACCGCACGAGTTGCCAGGCGTTTTCGGCGAATCAGTTGCGCGTGCTGCTGACGGCCGCCGCCTACGTGCTGATGCAGGAGTTGCGGTTGCGCGCCGCCGACACCGCGTGCGCCCGCGCGCAGGCGCCTTGGCTGCGCGACCGGCTGCTGAAGCTCGGCGTCCAGGTGGTGTGCTCAGTGCGTCGCGTCGTCCTGCGCCTGCCGCGCGCGACACCGGACCTGGCGGCGTGGCGGCACATCGCCTTCGCGCTCGGAGCGCGCGCCGGATAGCCGCTCGGCGAGCGCCGCATCGCTGACTGACGGAGCCTGCCAACCGCCCGCAACGGGGGAAGTGTGCGCTGTCCTCCCCGGCGGCACCCGTCATCACGTCCATTCGGCGCTCAACCACCCTGCCACACGCGGTTGAGACGTTCCAGCGGCCGCCCACTGCTCATTGCCCGTTGTCCGTGACCGAGTCCGGTTCCGGTGCCGCCTCCCAGGGGCCAAGTCACGGTCGCCATGAATAGTCCGGGCTAGATCGAGTCCCCCAAGCCGACCATCAAGTCATCTCTGTCACCAACAACAAACGGTGAATGAGTAGCAACCAGTGCGTCAAAATCCGACAACCGAACGACTTCCAATAAATCAGGAAGGAATTTTTTCTGCCATGCTACGTGAAGAGAAAGCTCGGGTTCGTCAATCAAAACGATGGTATTCGATGGAACTCTGAACAGAAGATCGTAGTGCAAAACGAGCTCCTGCTGCTCTCCGGAAGACAGGGAGTCCAATGGCAGTCGTTTACCACTGTCGCTTTCCGCGACGAGTCCTTCTTCGCGATCCAACTGAATTCTCTTATGTCGATATTTTTGATTCACGTTATCCAGAAGGAGGCGAGTCCGACTCGCCAAGTCGTCCAGTGCCTCCAGTTTACTTACAGTATCAAGTACATACAGCGTCATAACGCGGGCTTGCGTGGGATCTATATCTCCGAGGCTCGCAACACGAAATGGATGCGCCGGTGTTTCGTCCAGGATGCCGATCTTCTTCAGTGCGGCTGTCTTTTCGTCAAGATCGGACATTCTGGTTTGAAGCTTGTCCACAGCCAACTGGCCGGTTGCCGAAATTAAGCGTTGCGGAAAAGACTGGTCCAACGCCTGCGACTGCCGTCCATACTGGACCATAGTATCATCAAGTCGCTTCCGGAAATCTTGACCGCACTCGACAACCGCAGTAATCGTCGAAGGGTGCCTGGGCATCCTCATGTACTCATAGCGCGGTACGGATTCCCAGTCTATCCGAACCAATCGTTGAGCTTCAATCAAATGTGCGTTCGCGTTCTTGAGAAAGACACTAAACCAACTCGTGTCTTTCTCATGACGATGTTCCGAAGTCTGTAACAACTCAGGGAACCTGGAAAGGACTTCCGAGGCAGAGAGCACCTCTCCATCGCGGATATCTACCCAAGTCTGCGCGATGACTCCATGAGGACGAAGATAGTTGATTCGTGTAGCTATGAAATCGGCTCTAGACACCCCACTAACCGTTGCCGAGTGCCTCTCATGTGGCCTCGTCAACTCAAGCGTGTACCGCTCGTCATCGCTGGTCCTTTCATCACTCGTTGCTAGCTTGACAGTGCTGCCGTCATTGAACTCTAGAAAGAAACGCAAAAACGGAATTCTCTGAAAATAATCGAGTCGCTCCCGCAAAAGAGCATTGATCATTCCCAGGACGACGGTCTTACCTACACCGTTCGGTCCATGCAAAAGAGTGACGCGGTCGTCTAAATTGAGATCGATGTCGTGGTTGTAGATATCGAAGAGTCATCTACCACGATGCGTTGCAATCTTAAGAACTCTGATTGGGCCATGATAAAGTCCGGATTTGCGTCAAGTCAGCTCCTAGCCTTTCGCTTGGCGGTCCAATTACAGTGTGACACCTCATCACAGCACGAAGTCAGACGTAACGTGAATATTGATAGCAGTACTACTATAGCACGTCCGGATCTCACGCCGAGTTCGCATCCGGGGTTCTTGCCACCTACTGCTGACCGGCGGCTGTCCCGAACGCGTCGAGGAGCAGCGGCAGCAGGGTGTCCATCCGGGCGACCGTTCTGCTCCCGGGCGCGAGTCCGTTACTGAACCTATGGTCCCGCAGGCGGTCCAGCAGCTTCGGACGGCTGGCGATCACATGCACCGGCACGTCCCACGAGGCGCCCTCTCCGCTCACCAGCGCCGGCGGCTGATGGTCGCCGACCAGGATCATCACCAGGTCCCGGTCGGCACGCAGCCGCAGGTACCCGCCGACCGTCGCGTACGCGTAGCGTAGCGCCTGCACGTAGCTGGGCCCCAGGTTCAACCAGTCGGGCTGCTCGGACCAGGCCGCGTAGAGCACGTCGTCGTCGTAGGGTTTCGTCGAGAGCACGCGCGCCCAGTCGGCCTGGTAGGGCGGCGCCGGCGTGAAGGGTGCATGCGTGCTGAGGGTCGAGAAGAAGACGAACCGCGGTGTCCGGTCGCGCGGCTCGATCTCGAGGCGGTCGACGCGGGCGAGGGCGTACTGATCATTGATGCTCCACCAGCCGAACGGCGGTCCGCGGTAGTCGAGCCGGTCGTGGTCGTAGATCTCGTCGTAGCCGTAGAAGGCGCCCTCGGGCCAGGCGACGAGCATCCCCGGCACGATCGCCAGCGCACGATAGCCGCCGCGCTGGAACACCGTCACCAGCGTGTCGCGCTCCTGGGCCATCAGCCGCACGTTGCTCCGGTCCTCGCGAACCTCGGTCCCGGACAGCAGGCTGATGTGGGCGAGCCACGACTCTCCGCCGAAGGTCGTCGACTCGACGCGCGCCGAGACGACCTCGCGTCCGGTCTCGCGGACGTCGGCCGCAAGCTGCGACCGACTCGCGGCGAGCCCCTCGACGAAGACCGGCCGCTCCCAGCTCACGGCGCCGTACGACTCCATGAAGATGAGCAGAACATCGGCGCCCGCCACGCGCGACAGATCCGAACGCAGTACCGGGGGCGGCCCGAGCTCCGCGACGCCGGCGCCGCTCATCTCGTAGGCCAGCTCGTACGCCTCGCGCGCGTAGGCCGAAGCGACCGGATCGGCGAACCGCAGGCGGTCTACCGGGCGCCAGCCGGCCTGATCCGCGGCAAAGAGCGCCGCGACGACACCCGCCGCGGCCCCCAGCAGACGCCGCCCTCCCGGCCCCGCGGCCACCCTGCCGAGTTGCCCGACACACCAACGTGCGGCGGCATAGACGGCGACCGGCGCCGCAACCGCCGCGCCCAGAAACAGCGCCATCTGCCACGGCTCGGCCACCGTCGCGAACATCGCGCCCACGCTGGGCACATGGCGGAGATCCCAGTAGGGATTGACGTCCCGCCCGTAGAGCGCACGCGTCGTGACGTCGACGTAGCGTCCGGCGAGCAGCAGCACCCAGACGACGGCCGCCCCGCGCAGGAAGCGAGCGGAGACCCGGCCGGTCCACCACCGGACGAGCAGGATGCCCAGGATCGCGACCGCCAGATCCGGCGACAGCTCGGCGGACGGCCGGATCGCCAGCGTCGGCCAGACGTTGCGGAAGGTCAGCGACAGGTTGAGGAGCAGCAGCGCAGCGACGAGCGCAACCCATCCGGCAGCGCCGCGGCGGATGCCTTCGAACGCGCGGGGCGAGGCGGATCCGGACACGACCGCGGCCTACCTCGACAGGGCGAACGGCAACGCCCGCCCGCCGATGCTCAGCGCGAGCAGGCTGCCGAGGACCGGCGGCCCGAAACCGTTCCAGAGATAGCCCCAGGTGAACATGATGCCGCTGGCGAAGTGAAAATTCAGCACCATCAGCAGCGCGAGCCCGGCGGTCAGCCGGACGTTGAACCCGACCATCAGCGCCGCGCCGGCCGCGAACTCCGCCAGCGGCACAATGCGCGCGAAGAGGGGGGCATACGGGATGCAGACGGCCTCGAGATACCACAGGCTGCTGCCGGACGTGAGCCCGCGCCAATACTCCAGCTCGGACATCAGAGCGGCGCTGTCGAGCAGCCAGCCGACCTTCTGCATCGACTGCATGATCAGAAAAAGCCCGATGAACATCGACAACGCCCGCACGCCGACGGCCGCGCCGGTACCCTGGAAGGACATGCTGGCCATTGTAACCGCCCTCAGTCCGTGCCCGGGACGCAGGCACAACAGACGGGAGCCGGTCACGTGAGCGGAATGCGCCGTGCCATGGGAATGGCCCGCTCCCTGCTCATCTATCACGCGATCCCGGGACGGCAGCGAAGACTCCGGCGCCTGTACCGGCAGTTCGTCACGCCGGGCGATCTGGTGTTCGATCTCGGGGCCCACGTCGGCAACCGGACCCGAGCGTTCCGGGCGCTCGACTGCCGCGTTGTCGCGCTCGAGCCGCAACCCGACTGCGCCCAGGTGCTGCGGGCGCTCTTCCGCCGGGCGCACGGCGTCACCGTCGTCGAGTCGGCGGTCGGCGCAACCGGCGGTCCGCTGCAACTGACGATCAACGAGCGCCATCCCACCCTGAGCACCGCCGCGGACGGGTGGCGCGAGGAACGGGAGCGCGATCCCCGGTTCGCCAACATCCGGTGGCACCGGACGGTCACGGTCGCGTCCACGACGCTCGACGGCCTGATCGCCCGCTTCGGCGAGCCCGCCTTCGTGAAGATCGACGTCGAGGGGAGCGAACCCGACGTGCTCGCAGGTCTTGGACGGCCGCTCGCGAGTCTGTCCTTCGAGTATCTGCCTGGCGCGCTCGACGCCGTGCACGCCTGCGTGGCGCGGCTCGCCGCTCTCGGCCGCTACCGCTACAACTGGTCGCCGGGCGAGTCGTTCGAGCTCGCGGCGCCCGCATGGCTGACCGGCGAGCAGCTCGCGGCGGCCCTGGCGACGACCGCCGCCCGGCGTTGCTCGGGCGACGTCTACGTCCGTCTGGACGAGGGGTCCGAGCGACCATGACGACCCGCTTCGACCACACCCACGTGCAGCGGTACTACGACCGGCATACGGCGACGTTCCTGCGCTACGGGCAGGGCGGCGGCGCCGGCGCCATTCACCGCGCGGTCTGGGGACCGGGCGTAGAGACGCGCGAGGCGGCGTTCCACTACGTCGAGGACTGCATCGCGGAGCAGTTGCGCGCCACCTTGCCGGCCGTCGCCGAGCCCTCGATCGTGGACCTCGGCTGCGGCGTCGGCGGCAGCCTGTGCTATCTCGCGAAGCGGCTCCCGATCCGGGGCGCCGGGGTCACGCTGAGCCCGGTGCAGGCACGCCTCGCCGCCGAACGCATCCGCGCCGCCGGACTCGACGACAGGATCCGCTGCCTGGAAGGCGACTACGCGGATCCCAGGCTCGATCTGCCCGCCGCGAATCTGGTCTACGCGATCGAGTCGTTCGTCCATGGACCCGATCCGGCGGGCTTCTTCGCCCAGTGCGCGCGCGTCGTCCGGCCCGGCGGCCTGCTGCTCATCTGTGACGACGTACGGCGCACCGGTGGCGACGGTGCGGCCCGCCGCGCCATCGACCGCTTCCGGCGCGGGTGGCGCATCAACACGCTGTTGGACCGCGGCGCGTTGCGCACTCTTGCCGCGGAGGCCGGATTCGAGCACCGCTCGACGCAGGACCTGACGTCGTTCCTCGAGACGGGCCGCCCGCGCGACCGCGCGATTGGTGTGCTGGCGGCGCTGGTCGGCTGGCTCCCGGTCGACTCGAAGCTGGGGCACCTGACAGGCGGCAGCGCGCTCCAGACCTGCCTGCGGCGCGGCTGGATCGGGTACGATCTCGCGCTGTTCCGGCGCGCCGGCGGTCCGGCCCCGACCGATGCCTGACGACCCGATCCCGTACTGGCAGTCGCTGACCGGCCTGGAGGCGGAGCACCTCGCCCGGCGCGATCCGGTGCTCGTGCTGCCGCTGGCCGCCATCGAGCAGCACGGTCCCCACCTGCCACTGTCGACCGACGCCGACATCGGCCGCGGCCTGCTGGCCCGCGCCGTCGCAGGACTGCCCGACGACTGTCCGGTCCGCGTGCTGCCGCTGCTGCCCATCGGCGCCAGCACGGAGCATGCACATGCCGGACTGACGGGGACCCTGCATGTGGAATCCGCCGACCTCGCCAGGGTCATCGTCCGCATCGGCGCCGCCCTGGCCGACTGCGGCGTGCGGCGACTCGTGCTGAGCAACAGCCACGGCGGTAACCGTCACGCCATGGAGACGGCGGGACTGCAATTGCGGCGCGAGCACGGCCTGCTCGTGGTCAAGGCGACGTACTTCTCCTTCGAACGGCCGGCGGACGTCGACCTCCCCGCAGCGGAGTGGCGGCACGGACTGCACGCCGGCGCGGTCGAGACCGCGATGATGCTGCACCTGCACCCTGACCGGGTACGCACCGGGCGGATCCGACGCTTCGCCTCGCTGGGCGAGGACCTCGAGCGGACCGGCTCGGCGATCCTGCCGGAAGGACCGGCGCCGTTCGCCTGGCTGGCCGGCGACCTCAACCGGTCGGGCGCCGCGGGCGACGCCACGCTCGCCACCGCCGCGCTGGGCCGGCGGCTGGTCGAGCACTACGGCGACACGCTCGCCACGATCATTCGAGACACCCGGGACTTTCCGATCGACCGGCTGGCGTGAGGACGCGGGCGCAATCGCAACTACCCGGGCGGCAGTGTCCCCGACCACATCTCCGACAGCCAGTGCCCGGCTCGCTGCATCTTGGCTTTCACATAGGGCAGGTTGTAGCGGTTGAGCGTGCCGTAGAGGGGACGGCGCTCGATCACCTCGATGCCCGCCTCGCGGAGGGCGCGCACCTTGGCGGGGTTGTTGGTCAGGAGTTGGACGCGTTTGACGCCGAGGGTCCCGAGCATCTGGACCGCCGCCGGGTACTCCCGTTCGTCCGCCCCGAAACCGAGCATCCCGTCGGCGTCGACCGTATCCAGCCCGTGCTCCTGCAGGGTGTAGGCGCGCAGCTTGTTGGCCAGTCCGATATCGCGCCCTTCCTGCTTCAGATACAGCAGCACGCCGCCGCCACGGGCCGCGAACTCGCGCAGGCTGCCCCGCAACTGCTCCCCGCAATCGCAGCGCAGACTCCCGAACAGGTCACCGGTGAGGCATGCCGAGTGAATCCGGACCGGCACCGGATCGGGCCGCTCGGACTCGCCGCCGATGACGATTGCCACGTGCTCCAGCAGGCCGTTGGCCTCGCGGAAGAAGACGAAGCGCGCATTCTCGGCATCGGCCAGCGGCACGGGCCCCTCGCTGACCCGCGTGACGCGTACATCGATGTCGCGGGCCATCGCATCGATCTGCTCGCGGGTCACCGACAACGCGGCGCCGCTGGCGATGGCGTCGCGCAGCACGGTGGAGGCCTCGGGATCGGACGGCGCGCTGACGACGGCCGGCAGCAGCCGGCCGAGCCGCGCCAGCGTGAGCCCCCCGACCTCCACCGCCGACGCCCGCCGCACATCGCCCGGGTCGACGGCGAAAGTCCCGCGCGCCATCGCGAGATCCAGGATCCGGTCCGGCCCCTCGCCGTTCAACGAGAGGCTCACCCCGCGGGCCCCGTCCACCGCGTCCGGATGCGGAACCAGCCCCATCGAAGTGGCTCGATGCCGGGTCACCGCGAGGCGCAACGGCCCCTGCTCGCGAAGCGTGTCCAGCGCCGGGCTCGCCAGCCCGTCCACGTTGGCGATCAGCGCGCCCGGCTCGCCCGCGGCCGTGACGTAGACCGGTCTCCCCTGCCGCAACTCGAACAGTGCGCGTTCTGCGTCGTGCATTCCCATGCGTCACAGGCGTTACGTCGCTTGGCTCCGCTGTTACTCTAACAGCCCCTGGCAAGCATTCCGCGAGACCCGGCCGGCGCCGCTGCCGTCGACCAAATGCAGCCACTCGACGAGCATGCCGCGTGGCGCCTCGTCCGCAGCGTAGGTCCGGGCGTCCGCGACTCCGTGCAAGTGCATGATTCCAGGCAGGATGTCTCGTTGCAAGTCGATTCTTCCGGCGCCTGGCGCACGCCTGCGCGCCTGACCCCGGAAGCGCGTCAGGTTCTCGATCTGTACCTCCCACTTCAACTGCAGGTCGACCTCGTCGTCGCACAGGCGGGTCAGAGCCTCGACGGCCGCATCGCAACGGCCAGCGGGCATTCGCACTACGTGACCGGCGCCGAGGACATCCGGCGTCTGCACCGCCTGCGGGCCCTGGTCGATGCCGTCGTCGTCGGGGCCGGCACCATCGACGCCGACGACCCCCGCCTGACGGTCCGCGAAGTAGAGGGCGACAACCCGGTCCGCGTCGTCATCGATCCCGGAGATCGCCTGGATCGGTCGCGGCGCGTCTTCCGCGACGGGGCGGCTCCGACGATCGTGATCCGGCGGCGGCCGAGCCGCGGCGAGAGCACGAAGACGGCCGACCCCGACCCGGCCCGTGCTTCCACGATACGCGAGCGGCGCGGGAAGACCTTTATCGACCTGCCGGCCGGACCGTCCGGGATCATCGACCCGCACGACGTCCTCGCGGCGCTCCGCGCATGCGGTTGCCGGCGTTTCCTGATCGAGGGCGGGGGCGTCACCCTCTCGAGGTTCCTGGACGCGGGGACGATCGACCGGCTGCACGTCGCCGTCGCACCGCTGCTGATCGGCGCGGGCCGACCGGCGTTCACGCTCGCGCCGGTGGCGACACTGGACGAGGCGATCCGCCCCGCCTGCCGGGTGTTCCGCCTCGGCGAAGACGTGCTGTTCGACCTCGATCTGCGCGCGTCGGTCAATCCGGAAGAGCCAGCAGATCGAGGTGGCCGACCGTGAGTCCGAAACGGCCGCTCGCGATCGTCGCGCGCCTCCGCGCCGCCCAGTCCCGCACGCGAACGGCACCGGCGCCGTCCGCGCCGTCCTCCGGCACCTCCCCGAGTTGCTCCGCCGCGGCGGACTCCCAGCCATCCACGAGCGCCTGCGCCAGCACGGCGTCGCCGGGTCCGAGCCGCCACGGGCTGGGCAAGAGCCAGACGCGGTAGCCGGCGGCGCGGAACAGCGTTTCGGCCGTCGATCCGGCCAGCGGGCCGAGGGCCGGGCCGAGGCCCTTGTCCCGCCGCTGATGCGAGTTAACCGCCCGGCGAACGAGCGCATCGTCCGGATCGTCGGCCGGCCGCCGATCGTCCGCCGCGGCCTGCCATCGAATCCCCCCGTCATAGGTCAACGCGAAGAGCGCCGCGCACCCGGACTGCCGGCAGGACGCCGCGAGCGCATGCAGCCAGTCCTCCGACACGAGGTCGAGGAGCGCCGAACCCGTCACCAGATCGGCGCCCGACTCCCCGATCGCCGCGAGCCCGGCGGCCGCCAGATCGCCGACGACGCGCGCCACCGCCGCCCCGTCCGGCGCCGCCGCGCGCGCCAGCAGGCCTGCATCGTGGTCGACCAGCGTCCAGTGCCGCACCCCGGGCAGCCTCGGCGCGAGGTAGCGCAGGTTCGAGCCGGTCCCGCTGCCCAGGTCGACGACGCGCGACCAGCCCCCGGCCCGCCACGCGGGGGCGAGCAGCGACGGGGCCGCGCCGGCCCGCGAACGGTGGTCGACCGGCTCGCGCAGCGCGAGCCACGCCGGATCGAACGTTTCGCTCATCCCGCGGGCGAGTCCTCGTAGGCGTTCGTCAGCTCGCCGACGCCCGCGATGCTCACCGTCACGACGTCGCCGTCGCGCAGCGAGCCGACGCCGACCGAGGTCCCGCAGGCGATCACGTCGTCCGGCTCCAGGGTCATGTCGAACGACAGGCGGCTGATCAGGTCGGCGGGACTGAAGACCATGTCGGTGACCGGCAAGTTCTGCCGCTCCCGGCCGTTGACCTCGGTCCGCACCCCCAACGCCGCCGGGTCGAGTCCGGTCGCCACCGCCGGCCCGAGAACGCCGAACGTGTCCGCCGCCTTCGAACGCGTCCACTGCGGAAAGCTCGGATCCTTCTTCAGCAGTCCGATGGCCGTCACGTCGTTCACGCAGGTGCATCCGAACAGTGCTTCCAGCGCCTCGGCGGGCGCCGCGTCGCGGCAGGTGCGGCCGATCACCAGGCCGAGCTCGCCCTCGCAGATGATCTTGCCGTCGTAGCCCCGTGGCCGCCGGATCGGCTGCCCGGGCCCGTTCAACGACGTGTTGGCCTTGATTAAGTAGAGCGGCTCGGCCGGCACGCTCCCGCCCATCTTCTCGATGAGGGCGTGAAAATTGTTGGCGAGGCCGATGAGCTTGCCCGGCGCGACCGGCGCCAGCAGCTCGACCGCGTCGGAGGGAATGCCGGCGCCGGCCGGCGCGTGGCGGCCGAACAGGTCGCCGTCGTGAGGCGTGACGACGCCGTCCGCCAGCGTTCCGAACCCCGTGCCACCGCCGTGGAGAAACCGTACCCAGTGCATCGTCACCTCACGTCATGGTCGGATATGCGCCGGCGGCGACACCTTCGCCGGCCGGCGGCGCGAAGCGGTCTCCTCGGGCGCGAGCGCCAGAAGATGCTCCTCGAACACCCTTACCGCCGCGTCCCAATCGGGCAGCGCCGCGGCGTGGCGCCGGGCCGCGGCCGCAAGACCCGCGCGGCGGGCCGCTCCCGGACCGGCTGCCCCCCCGCTCCCCGCTCGGTTCGGCGCCTCCTCGGGGTCCAGGAGTGAGCCGAGCGCCGCGGCCAGCGCTGCCTCGTCGCCGGGCGGCGCCAGCAGCCCGGCAGCGGACGGCAGCGTATCCGGAATCGCGCCGCCGGTCGTGCTCACCACGGGCAGCCCCCGGGCCAGCGCCTCGGTCAGCACCATCCCGAATCCCTCGTAGTGCGACGCGAGGACGAAGAGCGAGCTGGCCGCGTAGAGTTGGTCGAGCGCCGCGCGGCGGCATTCTCCAGCGAACCGGATGCGGCCGGCAAGTCCGTGCTCCTCGACCAGCAGACGAACCCGGTGCACGTGGTCCGGCGCCCGCTCCAGGCTACCGGCGCAGACGCACCGCCAAGGCAGGTCACGAAGCCGGGAGAGGGCACGCACGAGCACGTCGTGCCCCTTTCGCGGCACGACGGACGCCACCGACAGAAACTGCGGCGGCTCACCGGGCGGCGGGCCGGTGGCCGGCGGCGCCGGATCGGTGCCCGGCCGCGCCACCTGCACCCGGGCCGCATCGACCCCGAAGCGGGCGAGACCGCGCGCCGTGAAGCTGCTGGTGACGATCACGCCGGCCACGGCGGCCAGAGCACGCCGCTCACGATCCGCGAGGCGCGCGCGCACCTCGGTCGGAAGGCCGGTCTCGTCGGAAAGCGGATGGTGCACGAGCGCCAGGATGCGCAGGCGCCCGCGGTGCGCGACGACCGGCTCGGGCAGGCCCCCGAGGGCCAGTCCGTCGATCAGCACCCGCGAGCCGTCGCCGAGTCCCGCCAGCACGCCGGCGAGGCTCGCGCCGGCCGCGGCGTCCGCGTCCGGAAACGTCCCCTCCAGGCTGTGCACCTCCACCCGCCAGCCGCGGCGGCGCAGCCCGGCCGCCATCCGGGCGTCGTAGATGTACCCACCGGTCTGCTGGTCGAGCGCGCCGGGCACGACCAGGTGCAGACGGGGTGCGCTCACGGGCGTCCCTCGTAGCGCCCCCAGGCGACGTGAGACTCGTGCAGCGTCACCGCGATGGAGGTCACGCCGGCGGCGCCCGCGCCGATCTCTCCCGCGCGAATCGCGGCCGCGATTCGTTCGAAGATCTCGCGGGCCAGGAACTCGGTGGTGGTGTTCCGGCCGGCAAACGCCGGCTCGTCATCGAGGTTGCGGTAGTTGAGGTCCCCCAGAATCGCCTTGAGAACCGTCCCGGCGCGGCCGATGTCGACCACCATGCCGTCGGCGTCGAGCTCCGGCCTGGCGAACGTCGCATCCACGACGTAGGTGGCGCCGTGCAGCTTCTGCGCCGGCCCGAAGGCCTCCCCGGCGAAGCTGTGGGCGATCATGAAGTGGTCGCGAACGTTCAGGCTGTACACGGTAATCCGTCTCCTTGCGGTGTCGCCGCGTGTTCAGCTCCCCGGACCCGCGGTCCCGGGAAGATCGACATGGCGGATGAGATGGCATAGCGTATCGCCCGGCCGCGTGGAGAGCGCCGCCAACACCGCCGGCAGTTCATCGAACCCGCTCTCTCCCGTCACCAACGCATCGAGCCGCGGGTCGGCGAGCAGGGCCAGCGCCAGTTCCAGCCGGCGTCCGCGCGACCAGCGCGGCGCGCGGTCCGGCGGCACCTGCCCCACCTGGCTGCTCCGGATCGTGAGGCGGCGGGCATGGAACGCTTCGCCGAGCGGCAGTGGGACCTGCGACGTGCCGTACCAGCTCGCCTCGACGATCGTCGCCTCCTGCCCGGCGACGGCCAGGGCCGCCCGCAACCCGTCCGGGCTGCCACTGGCATGGATGACCAGATCGGCGGTCGCACTTCCCGGCGGGTCCGGACTGTACGCCAGGCCGAGGGCAGCCGCGAC
The DNA here is from genome assembly GCA_965222905.1 of Vicinamibacterales bacterium. Taxonomy (GTDB): domain Bacteria; phylum Acidobacteriota; class Vicinamibacteria; order Vicinamibacterales; family UBA8438; genus WTFV01. The sequence goes on from OZ244976.1 coordinate 5,774,039, forward strand.
GGCCGCGCGCGAGCGGTTGGGATCGACGACCGTGACCTGCGCACCCGGCAGGTCACGGCACAGCGTCGCGGCGAGCAGCCCGACGACGCCGCCGCCGATCACCACGATCTCGTCGCCCGGCGCCGGCCGCGCGTCCCAGACGACGTTGACCGCCGTCTCCATGTTGGCGGCCAGCACGGCGCGGGAGGGCGGCACGCACTCCGGGACCGGGTGGACCGCAGCGGCGGGCACACAGTAGCGATCCTGGTGGGGATACAGACAGAAGACCGTCCGGCCCCGCAGCCGATCCGGCCCTTCAGCGACGATCCCGACGCTGCTGTAGCCGTATTTGACCGGCCCGGGGAACTCGCCCTCCTGGAACGGCGCCCGCATCGCAGCACGCTGCGACGGCGGCACCGCCCCTCGAAACACCAGCGCCTCGGTGCCGCGGCTGATGCCACTGTAGCGGGTACGGACCAGCACCTCGCCGGCTTGCCTCGGCGGAAGCTCGGCGGACACAATCTCTCCGTGGCCCGGCGCAAGAATCCAGAACGAGCGCGCGGTCGGCATGGCAGGCATGAGCAGGTCGCGGGTGCTGTCCAGAGACCTTATCGCACAATCGTGATGCCGCGTGGCGTCCCGCGGGCGGCCCGGACGAGAGGATCGGCGCAACATGGCCGCGCCCTGACCGACCTGGGCCTCGGCCTGCTTCCCCTGGCCGCGTGCGCGCTCACCACGTCGCGGCTGCTCGACCTCCCCGCACAGTACTTCGCCGACGTGCTGGGCATCTACGCCCTGCTGGCGGCTGTCATCGTACGGTTCATTCCGCCCGACCTGCCCCCACCCGGACTGGGGGCGGCGAACCAGATCACCCTGGTCCGGGCCACGCTGGTGGTCCCGGTGGCGGCTCTGGTCCTGCAGCCGGCGCCGACGGAGACGACCGCTCTCTGGTGGATCGCCGGTGTCGCGGCGGTCGCGATCGCGCTCGACGGCTTCGACGGCCTGGTTGCACGGCGCAGCGGGCAGGAGACCGCGTTCGGGGCGCGCTTCGACATGGAGCTCGACGCTTTCCTGATGCTCGTCCTCTCCGCGCTCGTCTGGCGCACCGGCCGCGCGGATGTCTGGGTGCTGCTCATCGGCGCGCTCCGGTACCTGTTCGTGGCCGCCGGCTGGATCTGGCCCATCCTGAACGCCGAGCTGCCACCCAGCTTCCGCCGCAAGGCGGTCTGCGTCGTTCAAGGCGTCGCGCTGCTCGTCTGCCTCCTGCCGATCGTGTCCGTCGATCTCGCACCCCTCATGGTCGCGGGCGCTCTGGCGCTGCTGGCCTGCTCCTTCGGCGCCGACGTAATCTGGCTGATCGTGCACGCGCAGGGCCGCGTCGGTTCGCGCCGCGCGTAGGAGACCCCCCATGCAAGGACTGTCCGGCGCTGCCATCGTCCTGGCCATCGTGGCCGGCACGGTCGGCTGTCTGGACGGTCCCCGCCCGGACACCCCGGACCCGTCGGTGGACGAGCTGATCGAGCGCGCCGAGGGCGGCGACGCGCAGGCGCTGTTCGAGCTCGGCAACCGCCACGTGGACGGCGACGGGGTCGCCCGCGACAACGTCCTCGCCTACATGTGGTTCAGCCTTGCGGCCGAGCGGCTCGCCACCGAGGAGGGATACGAAGCCAGACGCATGCAGCAGCGCCTCGACCCCGACATGTTCCGGCACCAGATCGCGGAGGCGGAACGGCTCGCGCGCATCTGGAAGGCCCGTCAGGAACCGCGTGAACGCGGCGACGGCCACCCCTGATCGAGTTCAACCCCGTCACTTGCTCGCCTGCGCAAGGCTCGCGTCGAGCCGCCCCTCCACCGCGCGGGCGCTCATGGCGCCCTTGTAGACGTACAACCGGCCGGGGAGATCGCCGTCCAGCACTTCCTCGCTGACCCGCAGCCGGCTGCCGACGGCGAAGACGATCGGGTGCGGGAGCCCGGCTTCCACGAGATCGACACGTCGCCACACCGCCTCCCGGCTCCAGTAGCCCAGCGCCTCGAAGTAGACGCGGTGGCCGGTTTCCCGATGCGTGAAGGTCAGGTCCGGCACGCACAGGCCGACCCCCGGCAGGTCGAGCAGGGTGCGGGCGACCTCCACCCTCCAGGCCGTCTCCATCTTCCGGAACCGGTCCAGCAGCCGGGCGACCTCGTCCGGCAGCCCGGCAGCCTCGCGAACCGGGCGCGCGACCGGCTCTCCTTCGAGGTGATACGTCGCGGGTTGCCGCTGCGGCCCCCACAGGACGTCGGCATCGAGCTCCCACCCGGAACCGCAGGCGTCCAGGACAGGCACCAGCAGCGCCAACTGCAAGCCGTAGGTCGTAACCGACCGGAACAGGCTGAACGGCCCGTCGATCTCGATGCGGCAGGCGCCGTCGGGAAGGCGGGTCGCGACATACAGCAGCCGGTGGAACTTGAGCCGCCGAAAGAACAGGCGCAGGCCGCGCGGGTCCGGGCGCTGCAACGTGACGACGACGCGGACCGCCCGCAGGAGTACCGCCTGCTTCTGGGCGGTCTCGTAGGCGGCGACCAGCGCGGGACCGCCGATCGCATCGAAACGGGTGAGGATATGGTTCTCCTTCAGGTCGGCGAACAGCGCGTCCGGGACGTCCGGCGCCGGCAGCTCGAGCTCGGCCGCCGCCGCCGCGATGACCGACTCGGGATCGAAGTGATCCGTGTCCTCCAGGACCCGGCGCGCCGCGGCGGCCCGCCCGAAGACGACCCGCCGGAGCGCGGGCGGGTCCACGTCGTCCCGCACCTCGAACTCGCAGCGATCCTCGACGAGCTTCCGCAGTCCCCTCACCAGCCGGTAGTCGGTCGGGTGCTGGGGCACGTCGTCGCACGCCGCCTCGAACGCCGCCCGGGTGTCACCTACCGCCGCGCGTGCGGCCGCGACGTAATGCTCCGCGACGGCGAGCAGCCGCTCCTTCTCCGCTGCCCGCAGCGGCGGCGTCTCGAGGCGCCCGGCGCGGCGCCGCACACGAACGAGGTCAGTCGTCAGCATCGCGCTCCCGCCGCCGGTCGCTGGTGTAGACCTCCGAGGTTTCGTTCGCGACCAGTTCGTACAGGACCGCCTTCTTGTCGCCCTGCTTGCGGAGAATGCGCCCGAGCCGCTGGACGTACTCGCGCACGGAACCGCTGCCGGATATCACGATCCCGACGTTGGCGGCGGGCATGTCCACGCCTTCGTTCAGAACCTTCGACGTGACCAGCGCGTTGTAGACGCCGGCCGCGAAGTCCTCCAGGATCCGCGTGCGCTCCGACACCTTGGTCTGGTGCGTGATGATCGGCGCGAGGAAGCGGCGGGACAGCGCGTGCGCGGCGTCGTTGCGCTCGGTGAACAGGAGCGCGCGGTCGCGCCGGTGCCGGTGCAGCAGCGCCTCCACGTAGGTCAGCTTCGACGGCGCGGCGAAGGCGAGCTGCTTCTGCCGCTGGTAGGCGGCCAGTGCCCGCCGTCCCTCGACGCTTTGCGACGAGCGGATGATGAACTGCGACCAGCCGTCCGGGTCCGACATGCGGATGCCCTGGTCGACGACGAAGTCGCGGTAGATGCCGCGCGCCTCGTCGTACGCCCGGCGCTCGTCGGCGATCAGTTCCACGAGGATCCGTTCGACCGTGTAGTCGGCGAGATAGTCGCCCGCGAGATCGCGCACCTGCCGGCGATAGACGATCGGCCCGACCAGTACCTCCAGTTCGGCGTGGCGGCCGTCGGTGCGCTCCGGGGTCGCGGTCAATCCCAGCCGATAGGGCGCGAGGCAGTGCTGGGCGGCGAGCGCGTAGGCGGCGCCCGGCAGATGGTGGCACTCGTCGAACACCACCAGGCCGAAGCGGGCGCCCAGGTGCTCCATGTGGATGAAGGCGGAGTCGTAGGTCGAGACGGTGATCGGCTCGACGCGATGCTCGCCGCCGCCGATGACGCCGACCTCACGCCGCAACCGGTCGCCCAGCAGCCGATGCCACTGCGTGACGAGGTCGAGGGTAGGCGCCACGACGAGCGTGTCGCGCCGCACCGCGTCGAGGGCCAGCAACGCCACCTCGGTCTTTCCGGCGCCGGTCGGCAGCACCACCACGCCGCGTCCCCGCCCGGTCCGCCAGGCATCCAGTGCCTCCGTCTGAAATGGGCGCGGCTCCCGCCGCACCTGCAGGCCGGCGGCGAGCACGCCGTACCGCCGTGCCTCGTCCTCGTACGCGATCCGGCGCTGCACGAGCGCGCGGACGACGGGGGCATACGCAACGGCCGGCGCGCGGAAGCGCCGCGTGCGGGCATCCCAGCGGCAGATGTCCGGCAACGGGGCGCCATCCTCCTCGGTGAACCCGCCGATGTCCAGCGTACCGGCGACGAATCGCAGAGAAACGGTCATGATCCGCGTGGCGCGGGCACCGCGACCCGACCGCGGGACGCGTTCTCGACACAGCGTACCCGCGAAACGGCGGACGGAGACATCACGACCGCTCACCGCACTCGACCGCACGCGGCCCGAGTACAGATGGGCCTCGCGTACACGGCCTCCCAGGACGGATCGCGGCGAACCGGATCGGTTTGGTCTAGAATTGAGGGCTGACCATGTCCGACAACGGAAGTCCTCCGGAACCGCACGAATCCCAGCCGCCCACGGAGACACCGCCGGACGGCGGCGCCTCTCGCTCGAAGGTCCTCGGCGTTCCACGGAAGAAGTCCGACGCGCGAGCCGTCAGCGCCACGATGGCCGGTGCAGGGCTCGTGGCCGCGGTTCGTGCGCTGGCACGCCGGCGCGACAAGAAGCGGGTCGACCCGGAAGCGGACTCGGCCGAGGCCGACGCGAGCAACCTGGAGACGTCCGCGTCAGAGGCCGACAAGGGCGATTCGCTGACCGAGCGGCGCGCCGAGGCGCGGATGGGCGGCGGCCAGAACCGCATCGACGCGCAGCACGCGCGCGGAAAGCTGACGGCGCGGGAGCGGATCAACCGTCTGCTCGATCCCAACTCGTTCGAAGAGCTGGGCCCGTTCCTGGAGCACCGCCACACCGCGTTCGGTCTCGACCGGCAGCGGCACGCGGGCGACGGCGTGGTCACCGGCTTCGGCTACATCGACGGCCGGCGCGTTGCCGTCTTCGCGCAGGACTTCACGGTGCTGGGGGGCTCGTTCTCCGAGACGCAGGCACTCAAGGTCGGCCGCCTGCTGGAGACCGCCACGTCGAGCGGCCTGCCGATCATCGCACTGCTCGACTCGGTCGGAGCACGAATCCAGGAAGGTATCTGGAGCCTGGCCGGCTTCGGCGACCTGTTCTGGCGCAACACCCAGGCCAGCGGCGTCGTACCCCAGATCAGCCTGATGCTCGGACCGTGCGCCGGCGGTGCGGTCTACTCGCCGGGCCTGACCGACTTCGTGATCATGGCGCGCGGCAGCAGCTACATGTTCATCACGGGGCCGGACGTGATCCGCACCGTCACCGGCGAGGAAGTCGACGCCGAGACGCTGGGAGGCGCCGACACGCATGCCGGCGGCTCCGGAGTCGCGCACTTCGTGGCCGAAGACGAGAATGCGGCCTTCGACCTGGCTCGGCAGTTGCTCGGCTACCTCCCGTCCAACAACGCCGAGGATCCCCCGATTGTCGAGGCAGAGCAGAGCATCGAGCCGGACGTGGCGGAACTGGACAACCTCATTCCGGAAGCGGCCGAGGAAGCGTACGACGTCCGCGAGGCGATTACGCGCATCGCCGACCAACACTCGTTCCTGGAAGTGCACGCGGACTTCGCCGCGAACGCAGTGGTCGGTTTCATCCGCCTCAAGGGCCGCGTCGCGGCGATCATCGCCAACCAGCCCGAGCATCTGGCCGGGGTGCTGGACATCGATGCTTCGGACAAGATCGCCCGCTTCATCCGCTTCGCGGACTCGTTCAACATCCCGCTCGTGACCCTGGTCGACTGCCCCGGCTTCCTGCCCGGCGCCGACCAGGAGCGGAACGGAATCATCCGGCACGGGGCGAAGATCGTCTACGCCTACGCCGAGGCGACCGTACCGAAGGTCTCGGTCGTGCTGCGGAAGGCGTACGGCGGCGCCTACATCGTCATGAGCAGCAAGATGATCCGGACCGACGTCTGTCTGGCGTGGCCGACGGCGGAGGTGGCCGTGATGGGCGCCAAGGGCGCGGTCAGCATTCTCTACGCGCGGCAACTGAGACAGGAGCAGCCCTCGAACCGTGATGCGGAACGCGCCCGGCTCGAGGACGAGTTCGAGAAGCAGTTCAACTCCCCGTACGCGGCGGCCGCCACGGGGCACATCGACGACGTGATCCACCCGCGCGAGACCCGCGCGCGCGTCGTTGCCGCGCTCGATTTCCTCAAGGACAAGCAGACCGCGGCGATGCCCAAGAAGCATGGCAACATCCCGTTGTAGGGTCGCGCAATGACCCCCGAGCTGCAGACGGTCCTGGAGATCGCCGGCGTCGGCTCGACGTTGCTGTTTCTCGCGCTCGCCGGTCTCATCACCCTGATGTACGCGCTGACCTCACCGCTGCTCTACGGGGGCCTGAAGCTGCCGGGCGGCAGCGGCGCGGCGACGACGAAGGCGGCGGAGCAGGCCCGGCTGGAGGCCGCGGCAGAACAGGAACGGCAGCGGCAGGCCGTCGCCCTCGCGGTGGCGGTAGCACGGGCTCGAGCGTCGCGTCCCGTGCCGCTCGATTCGGACGTGGCGGCGTGGCGGCGCCTGCACCGCTCACAGCGGTTCGGCCAGCCGACCGAACGGGCGAGGGCCCGCCTGTGACCCGCTACCGCGTCACCATCGACGGCCGCTTGTACGACGTCGACATCGACGACCCGCGCGCCAGACCGGTCACCGCCCGCCTGTCGGGAACGGCCTACTCGGTCGACGTGGAACCGGCGCGCGGCGCCGCCGTGCCGGACCTGGCGTCAGTGGCGGAGGCCGTACCTGCCCCGGACGACGAACCGTCCACGCCGCAGCGCTTTCCGTCCGGCCCATCCCTGGAGGATGGCGGCGATGCGCCGCGCACGATGACCGCGCCGATTCCGGGCGCCGTGACCAAGGTGGTCGCGACGGTCGGGTCGTCGGTCGAGCGCGGCGGCGACCTGCTCACCATCGAGGCGATGAAGATGTTCAACGTGATTCGCTCGCCCTGGCGGGGCACCGTCACCACGGTGCACGTCAAGGACGGCGACCGCGTCGTCCAGGGCCAGCCGCTCGTCACTCTGACGCCGCGCTAGGACAACCCGGCCGGCCGGATTACCGACACCGCATGATGCCCTTCAGCTTCGGGATCCTCTTGATGTTCGCCGTCGGCGGCATCCTGATCTACCTGGCCATCGCCAAGGAGTACGAGCCGACGCTGCTGCTGCCGATCGGCTTCGGCGTGCTGCTGGGCAACCTGCCGAACTCGCCGATGAACGAACCGGGCGGCATGCTCTACATCCTGAACGAGTTCGGGATCGAGACGGAACTGTTCCCGCTCTTCATCTTCATCGGCATCGGCGCCATGATGGACTTCCGGCCGCTCCTGTCGCAGCCCATCTTCGCCCTGCTGGGAGCCGCGGGCCAGTTGGGGATCTTCGCGACCCTCCTGCTCGCCACCTACATCGGCTTCCCGTTGAACCAGGCGGCGTCCATCGCGGTCATCGGCGCCATCGACGGCCCGACCAGCATCTACGTCTCGTCGCTGCTCGCCCCGGAGCTGCTTGCGCCGATCGCGGTCACCGCGTACTCCTACATGAGCCTGGTGCCGATCATCCAGCCGCCCATCATGCGGCTGCTCACCACCCGCAAGGAACGCCGCATCCGGATGGAGTACGCGCCGCGCCCGGTGCCGCGCGCCGCGGTAATTCTCTTTCCGATCATCGTCACCGTCGTCATCGGCCTGCTCGTGCCACAGTCGGCCCCGCTCGTCGCCACGTTGATGATCGGCAGCCTGATGAAGGAATCGGGGGTCGTCCCGCAGCTTGCCGGCTCCGCCTCCGAGACGCTGACCAATATCTCCACCCTGTTCCTCGGCCTGACCATCGGCAGTCTCATGCAGGCCGACACCTTTCTGCAGGTCCAGACGCTGCTCATCCTGCTTCTCGGCCTCGGAGCGTTCGTGCTCGACACCGTGGCCGGCATCTGCTTCGGCAAGATCCTCGCCCTCGTCACCGGTGGTCGCATCAATCCGCTGGTCGGCGCCGCGGGCATCAGCGCCTTCCCGATGAGCGGCCGGCTGGTCCAGAAGGTGGCCCAGGAAGAAGACTTCACCAACCACGTGCTGATGCACGCCATGGGCGCGAACACCGCCGGCCAGCTCGGATCCGTGATCGCCGGCGGCGTGCTGCTGACGCTGGTGACGCGCGCCCTCGGCTAGATTGGGACGGCCCCCTCGATCACTCTTGACTCGACCCCGTCGGCGAGACACGATCGAGTCGTTCATGAAGGCGCTCTCAGCCGAGCTCATCGCCATCCTGACCGTGGGGGTCGTTCTCTCCGGCGTGATCCTGACGACAACCAGTCGCCTGAACAGTCGGATCGACGGATTGGACGCCCGTCTGCGTGTCCTCGAACAGGGTCAGGCGATCCTGATCGAACGGACGGGCACCATGGACATCAGACTCAAGGTCATCGAAGACGGCCACGCGATAGTCCGGGCGGAGCTGGCATCACTCCGAGAAGACCAGGCGTCGCTCGCAGAACAGCAGGCGTCGCTCGCAGAACAGCAGGCGTCGCTCGCAGAACGACTGGCGCGGGTCGAAGGCCTGCTCGAAGGCCTCCGCATCGCGCTCGACCGGCGCCTGCCCCCGCCCGCGGAGTGACGACCAAAGGACCAGATTGAAGAATGCGATGACTCAGTCCGGCAAAGCAAAGACGAACAGCGTGTTCCCGTTGCTCGGGCGCAGCTCCGGGGTCAGGCGGTTGAAGGCGCCCGACGTCAGCGAGCGGCCCGTGCTGACCGCCACGTACTGCCTCCCGTCGACGGCGTAGGTGATCGGGAAGCCGGTGAGCGGCGATCCCAGGTTGATCTCCCAGAGCACCTCGCCGGTCTCGTGGTCGAACGCGCGGAAGCGGCCGTTGTGGTCGCCGCCGAAGATCAGGTCGCCGCCGGTCGCCACCAGCGAGCTGGTGGCCGCCCGTTGCTCGTGCTTCCAGAGCACCGCGCCGGTCTCGGCCGAGATCGCCTGCACCGTGCCCACTTGGTCGGTGCCGGGGGCGATCTGGCTGCGCACGCCCAGACCGTAGAGCGAGCCGTCGTTGGTCGCCATGATGCGCGCGCAGGCGTTTCGCAGCGGGAAGTACATCGTGTTGGTGAGCGGGCTGTAGGCGCCCGCCTCCCAGTCCTTGCCGCCAACCAGAGTCGGGCAGGCGAAGACCTCCTGGCCCTCGGCCCGGAAGACGACCTCCGCGTTCTCGGACACGGCGCCGGTCGCGCCGTCGATGCCGCCGACGACGTTCTGGGCTATCGTCGGCGTCGCCCACAGGAACTCGCCGGTCGCGCGGTCGAGGGTGTAGACGATGCCGGTCTTGCCCGGAATGCCGGTCATCACGCGGCGCTCCTCCCCCGGCCGCAGGCGCGGGTTGATCCACTCGACGGCGGACGGGTCGGGGCGCACCGCCGTGTCGACGAGCAGGCGCTCGAAGGGATGGTCGAGGTCCCAACTGTCGTTCAGGTGCTGGTAGTACCAGACAATCTCGCCGGTGTCGGCGTCGAGGGCCAGCGTCGAGTTGTGGTAGAGGTGCTTCAGGTCGGCGCCGCCGATCAGGAACTTGGGCGCCGGCGACGTCACGGACGTCCCGATGTAGACCAGGTTCAGCTCGGGGTCGTAGCTCGGGACCATCCACGCGCCGACGTGCTTGCGATCCTCGAACGGGACGCCGCCCCAGCTCTCGTCCCCCGGCTCGCCCGGCGCCGGAATCGTCCGCCGGCGCCACAGCTCCTCGCCGGTCGTCGCGTCGTGCGCCACGATGACGCAGGCGTTCGGCCCGCCCCGCGGCGTGCAGCCGCGGCCCGAGACGATCTTGCCATCGGCGATGATCGGACCGGAGCTCTGGTTGGCGGGATTCACCCGGTAGTCGAGGATCTGCGTTTCCCAGGCCAGCTCGCCGGTCGCCGCATCGAGGGCGAACACGTAGTCGTCGCCGCTGGTGTCGATGATATGCCTGCCGTAGATCGCCAGGTTCCGGTTGATGTCGGTCAGCGCGCCGAGCATGTAGTCCTCGAGATCGTCCGGCCGATCGCGCCGGTACTCCCAGCGGAGATCGCCGGTGACGGCGTCTATGGCCTGGATGATGTCCCGCGGATTCGGCATGTACATGACGCCATCGTGGACGAGCGGAGTCCCCTGCTGCAGCCCGGGTCCGAGGCCGCGCGACCAGACCATCCGGAGCTGTCCGACGTTGCCGCGGTCTATCTGGTCGAGCGGGCTGTAGCCCCAGCCGTCGAGCGTCCGCCGCCACATCAGCCAATCTTCGGGCGCAGGATCCTGGAGCATCGCGTCGGTGACCGGCGTGAAGCCGGAAGACTGCGCGCGCGATGAGGCGGCGAATGCAGACAGAACCGCCGCAAGAGTGACGAATGCGGCGTACGAGGATCGTGACGTTCGCATCTCAACCTCCTTCGCTCGGGGTCAACGCATCTCGAACCGCGTCTATTGCTGGGACGCACGCTCGCAGAACGCCTTCACCGCATCCATGTCCTGCTCGATCGCCTTCCGGACCGTGCCGATGATGAGCGGCAGCGTCATTCGGGCGCTCATGGACTGTGGCCGCGCATCCATCACCAGCTTCAGCTCCGTCTCCTCTCCGTCGCGGGCGACGGTGAAGACGCTGTCCCAGAGCGCGCCGCCCGCCTCGGACACGATCCGAACGCGCTCGTTCTCGACGTACTCGGTGACCTCGAGCTCGGTCGTCGCCTCGCGGCCCATCATCGTGCGGGTCTCGCGAAAGCGCGCGCCGACGCCCGATCTCACGTCGGAAAGGAACTCGACCCGCAGGATGTGCGGCACCGCCTGCGAAAAGCGCTCGACATGGGCGACGGTGCGGAACACCACGTCCACCGGTGCGTCGATCCGCCGGCTCACAGTTACCTTCGCCACCGCGTCTCCACCCGCCTGCCGCTACGGCAGCGCGTAGGCGACGAGGGTGTCCGTCGCCGCGATCACGACGTACTGCCGGCCGTCGGCGCCGAGATAGGTCATCGGGTCGGCGTTGCCCCGCTCGTCGAGCCGGTCCGCCCACAGCTCGTGGCCGGTCGCCGCCTCGAGGGCCCGCAGGCGGTTGTCGTCGGTCGCCGCGATGAACAGCAGGCCACTGGCCGTCACGATGGTGGCGGCGCGCCCGGGGCGGCCGGTATTCTGCTTCCCGGCCGGCAGCGTGTCGGTGACGCCGACGGTCTCGCGCCACGCGATGTCGCCGGTCGCCACGTCGACCGCCGTCAACTGCCCCCACGGCGGTTTCTGGCACGGCATCCGCACGCCATCGAGGCTGACCTCGAAGCTGGCCGGCCGCGGCGTCTGCTTCTCGTACGGCGACGGCGCCCCGTCGTCCGCGGCATCGACCATCCAGCCGAGGGCGCCGACGTCCATCGAGAAGACGAAGGCGTAGCTGGTCGCCGGATCGAACGAAACGCCGCCCCAGTTCGGGCCGCCGACACCGCCCGGAAAGTTCAGCGTGGTCCGCGGTACGGAGCCCGCGGGACGGTAGATCCAGGGGGTGAACGGCCCCGCGTTGTAGACCTCCCCGAGGCTGTCGACCAGCGCCGAGCATGCGGCGGCGTGCTCCGGCGACGTGTCCTCGGCCGTCACCAGATCGGCCGCCTCGTAGCGGACCCGCCCCATCGGCGGCGGCTTCACCGGAAACGGCTGGGTCGGATAGGCTGCCTCCCCCGGCACGTCGCTCGCCGCCACCTCCCGCTCCTCGACGCCGTAAATCGGCTCGCCGGTCTCGCGGTTGAGGATGTAGAGGTAGCCGGACTTGGTGGTCACCCCGAGGGCCGGGATCGCGCCGTCCTCGCGCGGGATGTCGAACAGCGCCGGCGGCGCCGGGGGATCGGCGTCCCACAGATCGTGGTGGATGGTCTGGAAGTGCCAGACGTAGTCGCCGGTCTCGGCCTCGACGGCGACGAGCGAGTTGCCGTACAGGTTCGCGCCCGGCCTGTCGCCACCGTAGTAGCCCGGAATCGGCGACGCGAGCGGCAGATAGATGAGGCCGCGCTCGGCGTCCGCCGTGAAGAAGAACGGCCAGGCGTTGGCGCCCAGCCGTCCCTGCCAGCTATCCCCTGCCCAGGTGTCGTGCCCGACGTCGCCCGGCTGGGCCACCGAGTCGAACTCCCACAGATCCGCGCCCGTGCGCGCGTCGTAGGCGCGGGCGTTGCCGATGCCCCCGATGGTGCCTGGCGGAGTATTGGCGCCGACGACCACGACGTTCCGGTAGACGAGCGGCACCGAGTTGTAGGGGATGCCCAGCGCGACCGTGCCGTTGTCGCCGAAGCCGCCCGCGGGCGTGCCGGTGTCCGCGTCGAGGGCGTGGAGCTGCGGGCCGGTGGTGAACAGGATGCGCGGTTCGTGCTCGTCATCGCCCGGCCACCAGGCGACGCCGCGGCGCGACGGGGCGCGGCCGGCCACCGGGCGGCTCCAGATCTCCTCGCCGGTCTCCGGGTTCAGCGCGACCACCCGGTCCGCCGCCGGCAGGTACATCACCCCATCCACCACTATCGGGGTCACCTGCGAGTTCGGGCCCCGTCCGGAGGCGTCGGGTGTCGCGCGCGTCAAGTCGTAGGTCCAGGCGCGAGCCAGACCGGCGACGTTGTCCGGCGCGATCACGGTCAGCGGCGAGTAGCCGGTGCCCGCGAGGCTGCCGCGGTACAGCGGCCAGTCGGCGCCGTCCGCATCCGGCGACTGGGCCGCCGCGCCGACCGGCAGGCCGACGGCCAGCAGCACGGCGGACAGGATCATCGAATTCATGAATCGCATGGCTGTTCCCGGCCTCCCGCCGGACGTGGAAAGAGCGGCATTGTACGCGCCGGAACCGTTATAAGCTATACCCCACTTACGTGTCCGAGGAGGAAACTGCCATGCGCCAGCGACTTCGACTGCCGGCCCCGATTCCGCTCACTCTTGCGCTCCTCGTTGCCCTGGCCCTTCCGGCCGCGGCCCAGTACGAGATCACGGTCACCCAGGACCGCCTGATCAACGCCCAGAACGAGCCGCAGAACTGGCTGCTGATGAACGGCGACTACAGTTCGCAGCGCTATTCCAAGCTGACGCAGATCGACCGCGACAACGTCGGCAACCTGCGCATGGTCTGGGCCCTCGCCCTCGGCGGGATGCAGGACACCGGCGGCAACGGCCCCGAGAACGAGAACAACCCGCTCATCGACAACGGCTTCATGTACACCAGCGACGGCTGGGGGACGGTCTACAAGATCGACGCCCGCAACCCGGACTACGGCCAGTACGTCTGGGTCACCGACCCCGGCGTCGACCACGAGGACAACCGCTCCCGGACCCGCGGCATCGCGCTCTGGGAGGACAAGGTGCTCCAGAACCTGCAGGACGGGCGGGTAATCGCCATCGACCGCGACGACGGCGAGATCCTCTGGGACGTGGAGGTGGCCGGCCTCACCGAGCTCGGCAGGCGGGAACGGTTCCTCACCGCGCCGCTGGTCGCACAGGGCAAGGTGCTGGTGCAGAACGGCGCCGGCGACGGCGGGACGCGCGGCTGGGTGGCGGCGCTCGACGTCGAGACCGGCGAGGAGCTCTGGCGCTGGTACACCGTGCCCGAGCCGGGCCAGCCCGGCAGCGAGACATGGAAGGACGACCACAGCGCCTGGAAGACCGGGGGCGGCGGCATCTGGCAGACCGGCTCCTACGACCCGGAGAACGGCCTCTACATCTTCGGGACCGGCAACCCGTACCCCATCTACGACCCCGAGTTCCGCCCCGGCGACAACCTGTTCACGAACTCCGCGGTGGCGGTCGACGTCGAGACCGGCGAGCGGCGCTGGCACTTCCAGTACACGCCGAACGACTCGTGGGACTACGACGAGGTGGGCGTCCACATGCTCTACGACACGGTGATCGACGGCCGGACCCGCAACGTGGTGGCCCACTTCGCCCGCAACGGGTTCTTCTATTCGATCGACCGCGAGACCGGCGCGTTCATCAAGGGCAACCAGTACGTCAACGAGCTGACCTGGACGGCCGGGCTCAACGCCGAGACCGGCATGCCGCTGGAGTACGACCCGAACCTCGACGTGCAGATCTACAACGAGGAGGCGCGCGCGTTGCGCGTCGACCGCGATGAGATGAAGCGGGCCTGCCCGACCTGGCACGGCGGCATCGCCCACCAGCCGACCGCCTTCAACCCGGAGAAGGGGATCGCCTACGGCGCGGGCACGGAGGGCTGCTTCTCGCAGACCGGCGCGCGGGTGGCGTCGCTCGGCCCCGAAGGGGGCATCGACACCGCGAACAGCGAGCGCCGCGAGTACACCAGCGACCTCTACTACGGCTCGGTCACCGCGATCGACACGGACACCCACGAGGTCATCGCCAAGGCGGTCACCGACATCGAGGTCCGGTCGGGCGCCATCGTCACGGCCGGCGGCCTCGTCTTCACGGCGCTGCAGGACGGCTGGGTGGTCGCCTACAACGACGAGACGCTGCAGGAACTGTGGCGCTTCAACGTCGGCACGCCGCTCAAGGGCGCACCGGTCACCTACGCCATCGGGCCGCGGCAGTACCTCGCGGTGCAGGCGAGCGGCCGCCACCTGCACCCGGTGCGGTACGACAACCTGGAGAACTCCAGCTACCTGTTCGTCTTTGCACTGGACGAGTAGCGCCGCGCGACACGAATAGACGGATACGGGACGCCCGGGCCTTCACCGGCCCGGGCGTTACTTCGTCCGCGGGCGGCCGGCACTGCCACGAAACCGGGTCAGTCCGGGAACTCGGTGCGGCAGACGTTGACCTCCTCGCCCCAGAAATCGATGCACTTCTGTCGATCCATCGACCCCTGCCCGACAATCTTCGCCTCCAGGAAGTCGACCAGCCGCTCGACTTCGCGGTTCTGCAGCGTCGCGGCCGGGTCGAACAGCGACAGGCCCATGCGATCGAGGTCGGCGCGGGTCCGACCGAGGCAGCGATCGTCCACGTAGGCGCGCCGGTCGAACGCGGGCATGTAGCGGCCCGGAAGGCCGCACTTGATCACGAAGACGAGCTGCTCGCGCGTGAGCGTGCTCTCGCGCAGGTTGGCCCCGTCCGGCATCTGGAGGTTCATCTTGCGGCCGTCGCCGGCCCATCCGTGGCACGCTTGGCAATCGCCCTTCCCGCGATAGAGCCGCCCACCGGCGGCGACGGTATCGGTCTGCGCGCCGGCGTCCGCGACGGCCGCCGGAAGCACGCCCAGCCCGATGCCGACCAGCACGCCTGCCCCCACGCTCATCCGCATCCAACGCCTTGTTCGCACTTGCACCTGACCACCCTCCTTGCCGGCTCCGGCCTGCGACGGTTCTTTGTACGGGAGGCTCGCCCGACAATCGTCGCCTGCGGCTCCGCTTCCCGCCCAACCAACCCTCTCCAGGAGTCTACGCCGTTCTACGGCGCAGAGTCCTGGCACACCGACGCGACGGCCCCGTCCAGTCGGGCGGCAGCGCGGATCGCAGGCTGCGGAGCGCCGGACACGGCGGCTCACGGCAGCTCGGTGAAACCGTGCGCCACGGCGTACTTGGTCAGCTCCGACGCCGTCCGCACGCCGAGACGGTCCATGAGACTCGCCTTGTGGAACTCGACGGTCTTCACCGAGATGCCGAGTCGGGCGGCGATCTCCTTGGCGGTGTGCCCCTCGGCCACCAACTGGAGCACCTCCCGCTGGCGCGGCGTCAGCCTGCCGAGGGTCGGCGGCACCGTCACCGAGCGCGGCACGCTCGCCCGCAACGCGTCGCTGGTGATGAGCGGCGTCAGGTACTTCCCGCCGTCGAGCACGGTGGCGATAGCGACTTTCAGCTCGGACGCGGCCGAGCGCTTCAGGAGGTAACCAGCCGCCCCGGCGTCGAACGCCTCGCTGGCGTAGGTCGGGTCGGCGTGCATCGTGAGGAAGATGATCCGGCTGTCGGGGACCAGCCGGCAGAGCCGGCGCGCCGCCTCCAGCCCGTTGAGCAACGGCATGGAGATATCGAGCAGAATGATGTCGGGTACGAGCCGCGGCGCCGCCTCCACCAGGGCGCGGCCGTCCTCGACCATGCCGACCAGCTCGCACTCATCCTCCAAGAGCCGACGCAGGCCCTCCAGCACGAGCGTATGGTCATCCGCCAGCAGTACGCGCGGTCGTTTCGCCATCCTCTTTGCCGGCGCCGTGGCCCGGCAGGGGCGCCCACACCGTGACACGGCTCCCCTCCCCGACCCGCGAGGCGAGCTCGAAGCGCCCCCCCGCCAGACGGACCCGCTCCTGCATTCCCACGATCCCCAGCCCCTCCGCCGAACCCGCCGGGACGGCAAACCCGACGCCGTCGTCGGCCACCGACAGGCGGACACCACCGCCGGCCGGCGCCACCTCGACCGTCACCCGACTGGCGCGGGCATGCCTGACGACGTTGCGCAGCGCCGCCTGCGCCACGTGGTAGAGGCACGCCGCCACCGCGGGCGGAACCGGCTCGGCCAGGTTGCCGATCCGCAGATCGATGCGAATCGAGCCGTGGCGCCGAAGGTCGGCCACGTGGGACCTCAGCGCCGCCTTCAGGCCCAGGTGGTCCAGGACCGACGGGTGCAGGCCGTAGGCGAGGCCGTGCACGTCGTCCGAGAGCTCCACCAGCCGGTCCCGGATGGCCCCGAGGCGCTCCGCGGTCGCGCGCGCGGAGCGGGGCACCCCGGCTTGCAGCGACTCGACGTCGAGGGTCAGCATCGCGAGCCGCTGGTTGACGTCGTCGTGCAGCTCGCGCGAGATGCGCCGCCGCTCGTCGTCCTGGGCCGTCAGCAGTCGGCCGGCCAGCGCCTGCAGCTCGGCCTGACTCCGTTCGAGCTCGGCCTGCTTCCGCCGCAGGGCGTCCTCCGCCCGCTTGCGGTCGGTCACGTCCCGCCAGATCGACCGGTAGTAGTAGTTCTGCTGCTCGTCCCGGATGAGCGCCATGCTGAGGCTGACGTCCAGCAGGTTCCCGTCCCGCCGCCGGAGCCGCAGCTCCACATCGCGCGCCCGGCCGTCCGCGCGGGCCGTCTCGAGAGCCCGCCCGAGAGCGGGGGCGCTGCCCGGATCATGCAGATCCCGGACAGGGCACCCGAGCACCTCCGTCCGCCGGTACCCGGTCGCGCGCAGCAACGTGGCGTTGCACTGCACCACGCGCTCGGTGTCGACGGTCACCGAGGCGAACATGTCGGGCGCGTCCTGATACAGGTTCTCGTAACGCGCCCTCGCCGCCTCCAGCGCCTGCAGCGACTGCTCGCGCGTCTGCTCCCGGTCGGCATCGCGCATCGTCTGCATCCCTGTATCCAGATGTACCCGAGCGGTCGGAATCGCGAACCTGGGGATCTCCCTAGTTCCCAGGCGCCGCGGGACACCGTATCTTGCACAAAGAACGGGGACGGCGCCAGGACTTGCCGGCCCCGGGAAGACATGGAGGCACGATGGACACACCGCCGGACTTCCAGCGCCTTCGCCGCCGGACGGCTTGCGGTTCCGCACGCCGTCCGTGCGGCGAAGGCATAACCGTTGCGCCAGGCTGGCGCGGCCGCAATCCGGGAACCGAAACCCGCGTGACCTCGCGGTCCCGCGGTGTGGACGATCCAACGATCCTCTGTCTCATGCGAGCCGTGCAAGCCACTCCTCTGGCGCGGGGCCGGGCGGCGTGACCGGCGCATCACGCCGTCCGGCCAACGGGCGCCTCCCGGCGCCCGTCCAACCCGCGTAGCACTCACTCCGCTCGGCTCGGCACTCCTCCGCGGCGCATCCCGCGCGGCTTCCCTGCGCTCCGTTCGACGGTCGCAATCGGCTACGCCTTCCAGCGGCGATGCTACGATCCGGGCAGCGATGAACAGAAACCGTCCAGGACGAAACAACGCAATGACGCCGCGAACGCTGCTGGTGCGATGGATGCTCGCTGCGATGGTCGTGGCCGGGGGGGCGACGGCGCCCGGCGCGGCCGACGCGCAGTCCCTGCAGCCGGCCGGCTGGGACGCCGGCGTAGGGATGGCGGAGGCGGTGGACCGCAATCCGGCTCCCGACGTCGTCGAGGTGGACTTCGAGGCCCGTGTGGCGAAGGTCGAGATCGCACCGGGCTTCGAGGTGGAGGCCTGGACCTACAACGGGACCATCCCGGGGCCGATGATCCGGGTGAAGGTCGGCGACCGGCTGATCGTGCACTTCACGAACAACCTGCCGCGGCCAAGCACCATTCACTGGCACGGACTCCGGATACCAATCGCCATGGACGGCGTGCCCGGCTACTCGCAGGAGCCGGTGCAGCCGGGCGAGACGTTCACCTACGACTTCGTGGTGCCCGATGCCGGCATCTACTGGTATCACCCGCACGTGATGTCGGCGGCCCAGGTCGGGTTCGGCCTGTACGGCGCCTTCCTGGTCGAGGACCCGGCCGAGACGCTGGGCATCGCCGACGATCTCGTTCTCGTGCTCAGCGACATCGACGTGACCGACGACGGCAAGCTGCTCCCGGCCGACACCGGCGGCACGGTCGGGATGCTGTTCGGCCGCGAAGGCAACCAGGTGCTGGTCAACGGCCGGCGTCTGCCGGAACTGGTCGCACGCGCCGGAGCGCCGCAGCGCTGGCGCATCGTGAACGCGGCCAAGAGCCGCTACTTCAAGCTGGACCTCGGGGAGGGAAACGTCTTCCGCAAGATCGGCGGCGACGGCGGCCTGACGGAGTACTCCGAGGACCACGACTTCATCGTGCTGGGGGCCGGCGAGCGGGCCGACCTCCTGGTGACGCCGACCGGCGAGCCGGGAGGCGAAGGGCTGCTCCGCTCGCTGCTGCACGACCGCGGTTATGGGAGCATCTTCGGCCGCGACTTCGAGAACCTGTTCACGATCCGCTTCGCGGACGCGCCTCCCCACGCCGGAGGCCCGCTACCCCGCACCAGCCGCGCGATGGAACCGTACGATCTCGCGGGCGCCACGGAGATCGACCTGGAGCTGACCCTCCAGGAGGACCAGTACGAGCAATCCTTCTCCTACGGCATCAACCATGTGCCCTTCTGGAGGGCGAAACCGATCCTCGCGAGTCTCGGGGAAACGCAGGTCTGGACCGTGACCAACTCCACCGCCTGGTCGCACCCCCTGCATCTGCACGGCTTCTTCTTCCTGGTGCTCGACGAGGCGGGCGAACCGGTCCGCCCCCTGGAGTGGAAGGACACGGTGGATATCCCGCACGAACGCACGGTGCGGCTGGCGGTCCGCTTCGACGACCGGCCGGGCACCTGGATCTTCCACTGTCACATCCTCGACCACGCCGACGGCGGCCTGCTGAGCGCCGTGCACCTCGACCTGCCGCTCGAGGCATTCCGCAACCTGGCCGAGCACTAGAAGTCGTGCGATCACCCTTCCTGTTCTTCCCCTGGCCGTCCCCTCCACGCACCCGCAGCGCCGTCACTGCCGAGTTCGCCGGCGCCGCGGCTCCCCCCGGCAGCCGGGTGCGGTTCACGGTTCGCGGCCAATCGATCACCGGCGTGGTGGCCGGGCTGCAAGCCGTTCGCGCGGTGGTGCTGGCCGGCGACGAGGGCCGGTGGCAGGTGCCCTATCGACTCCTCGAGGTCGTCGAGCGGGTTCCGGAACGGGAGTGCACCCTGGCTGACGTCGAGTCGCTGGCGCGTCGCCTGTTCGCGCGTCACCAGGCGCAGAGCGGCCTCGGCACGCAGTGGACGTTCGGCTTCGATCTCTCCACGGCGCGCGCCGGCGTCTGCCGCTACCGGGAAACGCGCATCGACCTGTCGGTGAGCTACTGCCTGCGGGCGACGCGGGCCGACATCGAGAACACTCTGCTGCACGAGATCGCCCACGCGATCGTCGGCGCCCGGCACGGCCACGACGCCGTCTGGCAGAGCAAGGCCCGAGAGATCGGATCCACCGCGGAACGCTGCCACGACCTGGCCCACACCGTGGCCCGCTGGGTCGGCGAATGCGGCTGCCAACGGCGCTGGTTCCGGCAGCGGCTGAGCCGCAGATTGCGCCACGGCGCGATCTGCAAGGCGTGCGGACGAAGCATCGAGTGGCGCTGGAACACGGACGGAGAGCCCGCCTCCTAGGAGTCTGCGCCGCAGAAAAAACGATGCGACAATCGTAGGCCAGACCGACGACGGAAGGACTTGATGTCGACGACTTTTCGCCCCTACGCACCGGACCAATCGCTGCTGTTGCCTCCCGACGTGCGGGAGTGGCTGCCCGAGGGCCACTTGGCGCACCACATCAGCGATCTGGTGGACGATCTGGATCTGACCGCGTTTTACGCGCCGTACGAGGGAGACGGCCGCCGCAACGCGCCGTATGAGCCCCGGATGATGGTGAAGGTTCTGCTCTACGCGTACGCGACCGGGGTGTTCTCGTCGCGCCGGGTGGCGCGGAGGCTGGAAGAGGACGTGGCGTTCCGGGTGCTGGCGGCGGGAAACTTTCCGCAACACCGGACGCTGTGCGAGTTTCGGCGTCGGCACCTGGAGGATTTCCAGGCGCTGTTCGTGGAGGTGGTCCGTCTGGCGCAGGAGTTGGGTCTGGCGCGCTTGGGGAAGCTGTCGATCGACGGGACGAAGGTGCGTGCGAACGCGAGCAAGCGCAAGGCGATGAGCTACGACCGGATGCAGGAAGAGGAACAGCGCCTGGAAAGCGAGATCGAGGCGCTGTTGCGCAAGGCGGACGCGGTTGACGAGGCCGAGGACGCGCGCTTGGGCGCGGAGGTTCGGGGCGATGATCTGCCGGCGGAGTTGCACCGGCGGGAAGCGCGTTTGGCAGCGATTCGGGCGGCGAAGGCGCGTCTGGAAGCAAAGCAACGGGCGGCAGACGACGCGCGGGGTCGGCAGCCGGGTCAGGACCGGAACCCGAAGGGCGGTCGGCCGTACAAGCGGGCGTATGGCGAGCCGGACGAGAAGGCGCAGAGCAACTTCACGGACCCTGAGAGCTCGATCATGAAGACGAGCAGTGAGGGGTTCCAGCAGTGCTACAACGCGCAGGCGGCGGTGGACGCGGAGCACCAGTTGGTGGTGGCGACGGATCTGACGGCGAACGCGAGCGACCAGGGTGAGTTGCCGGTGTTGCTCGACGCGGTGAAGGAAACGTTCGACGCGCAGCCGGAGACGGTGCTGGCCGATGCGGGGTACTGCAACGAGCGGGACCTGAAGGACCTGGAAAAGCGGGGCGTTGACGGGTATGTGGCGCCGGGCCGGGAGGGCAAGCAGGCGGCTACCCGCGATCTGGAGGCCCATCCGGCGACGGGTCGCATGATGGAGAAGCTGGCGACGCCGGCGGGCCGGACGGCGTATGCGGAGCGCAAGTGGTTGTCGGAGGCTCCCTACGGTTGGATCAAGCACGCGCTGGGCTTCCGGCGCTTCAGTTTGCGTGGACTGGCGAAGGTGCGCTGCGAGTGGGACCTGGTGTGCCTGGCGTTGAACGTCAAGCGCCTGCACGTGCTGATGGCGGCGTAGGATGCGGGGAATGCGGCTCGCCACGGCGGCAAATCGACGCGCACCGCGGTCTCTGGCGGCCCGTGCGGCCCGCGAGGACCAAATTTTGCTCTCTGTTCGCCAACCACCGAAAATCCACCCCGCCCGGCCGACCGGCGAAGCCGCCCCGACACGGAGCTCAGGGCGTGGGCTGGCGACCCGTTTCGTGCCGCAAGCGTCCTGCGGCGCAGACTCCTAGTGTGCTGTCCCGGAAATACGCATCGCAATACGCGCCACCTTGTCGAGAATCGACTGCGCGGTGGCGACCCACACGAACGGCGTGGCAGAGGTATTGTAGCTGTCGATGAACGCCTGGATCTTGCGCACCAGATCCGCGACGCTGCGGAACGAGCCCCGCTTGATCGCCCGCTGGCTGAGCAAGCCGAACCACCGCTCCACTTGGTTCAACCAGGACGCGTAGGTGGGTGTGAAGTGCAGATGGAAGCGTGGCCGCGCCGCCAGCCACTGCTTGACCTTGGCGTGCTTGTGCGTCGCGTAGTTGTCCAGTACCAGGTGGATGTCCAACTCCGCCGGCACCTCCCGGTCGATCAGGCGCAGGAACGACAGGAACTCCTCGTGGCGGTGCCGCTTCCGGCACTGGCTGATCACCCGGCCGGTGGCGATGTCCAGGGCGGCAAACAATGTCGTCGTGCCGTGCCGGACGTAGTCGTGGGTGTAGCCTTCGACGTAGCCCAGGCCCATCGGCAGCGTCGGCTGGGTGCGATTGAGCGCCTGAATCTGCGACTTCTCGTCCACACACAGGACCATCGCGTGGTCCGGCGGGTTGAGGTACAACCCGACAATGTCGCGCACTTTCTCGATGAAGAACGGGTCGGTGGACAGCTTGAAGGTCTTCGCCAAGTG
This sequence comes from Vicinamibacterales bacterium, assembly GCA_965222905.1. GTDB lineage: Bacteria > Acidobacteriota > Vicinamibacteria > Vicinamibacterales > UBA8438 > WTFV01. Next base: position 5,796,509 of record OZ244976.1, read on the forward strand.
CGGCTTGACCCCGAACAAAGCGAACCAACGCTGCACCGTGCTCTTGGCAATGCCCTCGGCACGCGCCAGCGTGCGCGTGCTCCAGTGCGTGGCGGCGTCGGGCGTCTCCCGCAGCGCACGGCTGATGACCGCTGCTACCTTGTCGTCGTCATAGGTCCGGGGCCGACCGGGTCGGAGTTCGTCGTGCAGGCCCTGGATGCCGGCCGCTCGGAAGCGCCGTCGCCACTTGCCGACGGTTTGCGGTGTGACGCCGACGCGCCGGGCGACGGCAGCGTTGGTCAAGCCTTCGGCGCTGGCGAGAATCATGCGGGCCCGCTGCACCAGGGCGTAGGGCAGGGTGGCCGAGTGAGCAATTCCGCTGAGCTGATCCTGCTGCTCGTCGGTGAACGTGAGTGGTGCCAGTGAGTGTCCGCATGGCATGGCAGTCTCCCTTGCTTGAAGCCTGCCGAGTATAATACGAATTTAAGGGTCTCTACACTAGCCCATCTTTAGCAAGATTCCCGACAATTTTGTAGATTTAGGCGATATTTCGAGGATCGCATCCCCATAACTTGTTGATTCTAAAGGATCGGGTGTTGGCGGTACTGAATGTAGTGCCATAATCGTGTGAGTGGTTGTTGCTTCTGGGGACGTGCACCCGCTATCGTGGGCGTGTGTTCATTCGCCGCACCCAAACCCGGCGGACCGCCGACGGACAGCCCTACTTCTCGCATCGCCTCGTCCACTCCGAGCGCATCGGCAACGCCGTCCGCCAGCGCACCCTGCTCAATCTCGGACGCCACTTCGACATTCCCCAGGCGCAATGGCCGCTGGTCTGCTCCCGCAGCGACGACATCCTGGCCGGCCAGACGCCCCTGGTGGCCGATTGCCCGGCCGCCGTCGAACGCGAAGCGCAGCGCATAGCCGCACAGTTGGTCGCCCGCGGCACACCGGTGCAGGGACCGGCAGCCGGGCCGACAGACGTGCAGCCGGTCGACGTCGACTCGTTGCGCCTGGTCCGCCCCCGCAGCGTCGGCGTCGAGCAGGTCGGCCTGTGGGCCCTGGAGCAATTGGGCCTGCCGGCCCTGCTGACCGAGTTGGGCGTCAACGGCGCGTTGCGCACCGCGGCGACCGGCGCCGTCGTCGGACGCCTGGCCCAGCCGGCCTCGGAGCGCGCCACGCACCGCTGGCTGCAGGAACGCAGCGGCCTCGGCGAGTTGCTCGGCGTCGACTTCGAGACCGTCAGCCCGATGCAGCTCTACCGCGCCTCGGATGCGCTGGTGAAGCACCGCGAGGCGATCGAGGCGCATCTGTTCGAGCGGGCCATGGGACTGTTCGACCTGCAGCCGACGGTGACCCTCTACGACCTGACCAACACCTATTTCGAAGGCGAGGCGGGCGCGCAGCCGCAGGCAAAGCGCGGGCACTCGAAAGAGAAGCGCAGCGACTGTCCGCTGCTGACCCTGGGCCTGATGCTCGACGCCAGCGGCTTCGTGCGCCGCTCGCAGGTCTTCGCCGGCAACGTCCGGGAACACCGCACCCTGGCCGGCATGCTGGAGGCACTCGATGCGCCGGCCGGCGCCCTGGTGGTGATGGACCGCGGCGTCGCCACCGAGGCCGCCATCGGGTGGCTGCGCGACAACCGCTACCGCTATCTGGTCGTCAGCCGTGAACGCCACCGGCAGTTCGACGCCGAGGCCGCCGTGGCGGTCCGCACGCAGTCGAACCACACCGTGCATCTGCACAAGGTCGTCTCGACCGACCCCGGCGAGGTCCGCCTGTACTGCTACTCCGAAGAGCGGGCCCACAAGGAGCGGGCCATCGTTGAGCGGGCCGCCGCCCGCTTCGAGGCCGCGCTGACCACGCTCAACGAGGGGCTGGCGCGCCCCCGCGCCCACAAGCGCCTCGGACAGGTCTGGCAGCGCATTGGGCGACTGAGAGCCAAGCATACCCGCGTCGCCAAGCACTACCAGATCGAGGTCACCCCCGACCAGACCGGCGAGAAGGCCGCCGCCGTCACCTGGACCCGTCGCCCCCAGGACGGCTCGATGGCCACCCATCCGGGCGTCTACTGCCTGCGCAGCAGCGAGACCGACTGGGACGAAGACGCCTTGTGGCGCACCTACACCACCCTCACCGACGTCGAAGCCGTCTTCCGTGCACTGAAGTCCGAACTCGGCCTGCGCCCCATCTACCACCACAAGCCGCAGCGGGCCGATGGCCACCTGTTCATCACCGTCATCGCCTACCAGCTCGTGCAGGTCATCCGCACCCGGCTGCGAGCCCACGGCGAACACGCCAGTTGGACCACCCTGCGCCGCATCCTCGAAGGCCAGCAGCGCGTCACCGCCACCTTCCGGCGCCCCGACGGGCGCACCCTGCACGTGCGCACCGCCACGCAGGCCGAACCCGAACAGCGGGCCATCTACGACGCGCTCGGCGTCGACCCGCAACCGGGAGGCGTCCGCAAGACAACCATCTGACCGACCCATTTCCCGGTTTGCGCAGGTTTGTAGTGCCACTCGAGCGCTTTTGTCGCTGTAAGTTGCTGATTCCGCGTTGCTTAGTACTGCGGCTGTTAAACTTGGGCTAGGAGTCTGCGCCGTGGGACGATTTTCGGCACGATCGGCCACTACATATAGTGGTTGTAAGCGTCGTTGGCCACTGCATATTGGGGCATATTTTTTCTGCGGCGCAGACTCCTAGGAGTCCACCACCCACCCGTCGCGGAGCTGAACGATCCGGCTGCCGTAGGCGGCGTTGGCGTCCGAATGGGTGACCTGGATGATGGTCGTTCCCTCCCCGTTGAGCCTCGTGAACAGCTCCATGATCTCCCGGCCCTGGCTGGAATGGAGATTGCCGGTCGGCTCGTCGGCCAGGATCAGCGTCGGCTTGGCGATCAGCGCGCGCGCCACCCCGACCAACTGTTGCTGCCCGCCCGAGAGCTGACTGGGATACAGGTCCTTCTTGGCAACGATCTGGAACCGGTCCAGGGTGTCGGCCACCAGGCTCTGGCGCTCCGAGCGGGGCACGTTGCGGTACGACAGCGGCACATCGAGGTTCTCCGCCACCGTCAGGTCGTCGAGCAGGTGGTAGCTCTGGAAGACGAAGCCGATGTGCGTCCGGCCGAGCGCCTGCCGGTGCTTCGCCCGCAGCTTGTGGACCGGCTGACCGAGCAGGTCGTACTCTCCCGCCCACTCGGCGTCGTGCATCCCCAGGATGTGCAGCAGCGTCGACTTTCCCGCCCCGGACGGCCCCATGATGGAGACGAACTCGCCGGCGGCGACGTCGAGCGTGATGCGGCGCAACACGAACGTGCGGCTGACGCCATGGCTGAAGACCTTCTCGACGTTGCGAAGCGCGATCAGCGGCTCGGGCATGGCAGAGCTTACCTGGAACGTGGTCCCGCGACCGGCCGGTGGATGGCGGAGCGAGTCACGGAGTAGACTCCGTGCGTCACGGAAATCGGCGCGCGCGACGCGCACCGCACGGGGCTTGCAAAGCGAGGATGTAATGAGAATCACCACGTTGCTCACGGTCGTTGCCGTCGCCGCCGGCGTTCTGGTCGGCGGGGCCGCGCAGGACGCCGCCGCACAGGGCCAGGAAGATCCCTTCGTGGCCGCGGAATTCGACTACGGGTCGCGCTTCGCCCTGCCCGAGGGGGAGACGGCCGAAATCTGGAATCCGGCCAAGCGGAAGCTGGTCGCGGGCGGACCGATGATCGGCGGCACGGTCCGCGCCACGGACCCGCGCACGTACTGCGCCATGGCCGCGGCCGGCTACGACTTCATCTGGGTGGAAATGCAGCACGAGGCCATTTCGTGGGAGCAGGTCGCGCGCCTCTGGCGGACCTGTCCGGGGCCGGCCGCGCCCGGGGTCCGCGTCGCGTACGCCGACGAGCGCGAGATCCAGCACGCCACCGACATGGGCGCCCTCGTCGTCGTGGTGCCGACCGTCGACAGCGTCGAAGAGGCGCAGGCCGCCGTCGACTGGACCTACTTCCCCCCGATCGGCCGGCGTAGCGCCGGCGGCGGGCAGGGAGCTGGCGAGCTGTGGAACCAGGTGCCGGGCGGCTACCGGCAGACCTGGAACGACAACGTCGTTCTGATTCTGATGATCGAGACGCTCGAAGGCGTGGAGGCCTCGCGCGAGATCGCACGGATCCCGGGCGTCACGGGGCTGTTCGCGGCAAGCGGCGACCTCGGGAACTTCTCCGGGTTCGGCGAGGGCGACGCGGAGTACGAGGGGCTGATCACCGAGGTCTCGGACGCGGCCATCGACGCCGGCATCCACGCCTGCGCCCCCTTGCGCTGGTCCAATCGGGCGTCGTTCACCTGCTTCCAGGCGGGGACCGAGGCGGCGAACATCCGCCGCGGCGCCGCGGCCGAGATCCAGCAGGCCAACGAGAGCTTCGGCGCCACCGGCGGCGGCGCCCCGGTCGAGCGATCCGGCGCAGCCGGGCTGCTCGCCGAGCTGACCGCGCAGTGCGGCTCGATCACCTACGAGGACGACTGCTACGCGGCCGTCCGGAACGCGGCCGGCGCGGCCGGCGACATCTCCGAGGCCGAGCAGGCGCAGGTCGTCCGCCGGCTCCGCGAGATCATGGGCAACAATCCGAACCAGGCGGATCGGATCGGCGAGATCGCTGCCGAGGCCGGACTGTCGGTCCAGTAGTCCTCAGCGCGAGGCGACGGTCCGCGACCGTCCTCGCGCACAGCATCGACCGCCGGCGCTGGATGCCTTCGACGGGTGTTCAGCGCCGGCCGCTCCACCCTCTTCTCCTCCGCCCACCACCGTTTCGCGCGGCTTCAGCAACCACGCGTGTGCGACTCAGTCGGCGTCCCGATCCGGGACGTGCGGGCGCACTCGTTCCACGACGAGCCGGGCGGCGGCGCGGGCCTCGACCGCATCGCCCTCGCGGTAGAAGTCCGACGGGGTCAGATCCTCGGCGCCGTAGAAGGCGAGCTCGCGATCACGGCGCAGATCCCGGGAGGCGGCGGCAAGGCGATCTACGTCGCCGGCCAGGGCTGCGGGCAGCCGGGTCCGCTCGGCCTCCAGCACCTCGGCAACGTCGTGCACACGGGGCGGGTCGACGCCCGCGGCGCGCAACAGTCCCTGCAGGGCAAGCTCGACGACCTCCTGCGATTCGCGAACGACGTCGGCCCAGCTTTCGGCCTCGAACAGCACGTCGATCGCGCGCAACCGCGTCGCGGCGCGCCGCACGTAGTCCGCGGCAAGGGTCCGATTGCGCATCAGGAGCGCTCCGTCCAGTAGGGCTGCCCGTGCACGACCCGCCGCACGAGCCGACCGCCGGCGATCGCGCGACGGACCCCGGCCAGATACGCGGACATCTCCCAGTCGCGCTCGAACAGCACAACTCCGTCGAGTGCCGCCTCGGCCCAGAGACCGCTGATCTTCCCGTCCACGGCCCGGTGTACAAAGTGCGGGTCCACTGTACGTCCCCGCCACGTGACGGGCGCCGCGTCCCACGTACGGTACAGCGCACGGGTCAACGCAAGGCGCGGTTCTACGACCAGGAGGGCATCGACGTCCGAGGCAGACGCGGCCTCGCCGCGCACCCAGGAACCGTGCAGGACGACCGCCTTCAAGGCGTCGCCGGCCACCGTGCGGGAACGCGCCAGCAGTGCCGCCGCATCCTCGTCACCAGCGGCACCGGAACCCGCCGCGGCCAACCGCCGCACACAGTACGCGTTGAGCGACAGCCCGGTCTCGCGCGCCGCTTGCTGGAGCGCACCGTGCAACGCCGGGGGCATGCGAAGGACGAAGCGGCCCGACCTGGGAGACTCGGCGAGTGATGCCATGGAGCAGCACTATGGTATCACTCCAGCATCGTCATAGTATCTGAAGGATGTCGACTCGTCTCTGGGACCGGCACCGCGCCGGTCAGACTGGACCGTGTAGCGGCGAGTTACTCGGCCCGTAGCGCCGCCGAACAACAGGCGGGCGCTGCTCCCGGAGAGGATCACGACCGGCGGAGAGTCCACCGTGTCGCGTAGCGAGAAGAGCCGCCCGCAAAGCAGGGGGATGCCGAGAGCCTCGAAGTACCCCGCGGTGGGATTCAGCAGCGTCAGGCGGTGCGTGCGCGGCTCACCGATCGTCGCCGCCTCGTCCTCGAAGTAGAACGACATGCGCGTCTGGTTCGGCGGCAGGCCGTTCGCCGCCCCGGCCGCCTCCACCGCGGGCATGGCCGCTACACGCTCGATGACGCGTTGGGTCAGCGCAACCCGTTCCACATTGTCGAGCGTTCGCCCCATGGCGAGGTTGATCTGCACCGACATGACGCGGCCGGTCGTTACACCGAGGTCCGTATCGAGCAGCCGAACGAAGCTCCTCGACAGCAGCAGGGCCCCGACGAGCAGCACTACCGACACGGCGATCTGCGCCGTCACGACGGCAGCCCGCAGCCGCCGCGCCCCACGACCATCCCCTCCCGCCGACGCCGCCATCCAGCCCAGCGGCGGGTCTGCCCGCATCAGCGGAACCGCGGTGAGCAGCCCTGCGAACAGGGCGGCGCCGATCGAGATCGCGAGCGCGAAGAGCAGCACCGGCGTATCGGCGCGTATGGATGAGACCGGCAGGGCGCCCACGAGATCAGTTGTCCGGATCAGCCACACGCCGCCGTGCGCCAGCCCTACCCCGGCCAGGCGCCGGCGCCGGCGAGCCACAGAGCGCCTGCCACGGACTCGACGCACAGCCGGGTCCGGGAAGCGCCGAGCGCCTTGCGCAGAGCAGCTCACGCGTCCGCGAGGCCTGCCGCGCCAGTAACAGCGCGGTCACGTTGGCGCAGGCGACGAGCAGCACCAGGCCCACCGCCCCGAGCAGGAGCAGCAACGGACGCCGCAACGATCATCGGAAGGGCGAACGCCCCACCAGATGTCGTGCGCACCCACGTCCGCTCCGGCGGCGCGCAGCTCGGCCGGCGGCCTGTCGACCGGAGCACGGAAGCCGGGACGCAACACGCCGACAATCGTGCAATGCTCGCCGTTGACGACCACCGGGCGCCCCACGGTGGCCACGTCCGCGCCGAACCGCGCCTGCCACAGCCGGTGCGAGATGACCGCCTCGGGCAACCGGGGATCGGTCAATCCCCTGCCCATCAGCAGCGGGTCGCCGAAGATCTGTTGGCGCAAGTGCATGGCCTCACTCCGCTCGCAGCACGGCGGCCGGATCGACGGCGGACGCGCGATGCGCCGGCAAGTAGGCAGCGAGCCCGGCCAGCACGACGAACAGCACCGGCACTGCCACGTACGTGACTGGATCCCACGGACTCACCCCGAAGAGCTGTGAAGACAGCGATGACATCAGGATAGCGGCCGCGATCTCGCCGATGACGACGCCGGCGCTCGCGAACACCAGTGCCCGCCCTACGAAACGTGCGCTGACGTTGCCGCGACCTGCGCCGAGGGCGAGCCGAATGCCGATGTCCCGACGCTGGCGGCCTGCCGCGTAGGCGACGACGCCGTAGACCCCGACCATCCCCAGAACCACCCCCAGAGCGGCGAACCCGAGCACCAGCAGCGTCGTGAAGCGCGGCCGGCTGACGGCCTGCGCCATGACGTCTCCCAGCGTGCGGATTCGGCTGACGGGAGTCTCGGAATCGAGGGAGGCGACCACGGCCTGCAGATTGTCCGTGACCGCCACCGGGTCGGCGCTCGACTGCACGATCAGGGACATTGCATCGATTCGGCCCACGTGCTGCGCCATGGGCAGGTACAAAGTCGTGCCCTCGCTCACAGGCCCCTGCCAGCGCACATCGGCGACGACACCGACCACCGTGCGCCAAGGATCGGACTCGTTTTCACTCCCCGGAAAGCGAATGCGCCGGCCGACCGCGCTTGCGCCCGGCCACCATGTCTCGGCCAGGCGGCGGCTGACGAGCACGACCCGTTGCGCGCCCTGCACGTCGTTCTCGGTAAAGGGGCGACCTGCCACCATCGATACGCCCAGCGTGCGCAGGTAGCCGGAGTTGACTGCCGTCCGCAGATCGGCCCAGGGCCACTCTCCGCCTTCCGTGGCCGGATTCGGCCGTCCCTCGATCAGGAACACGCTGCCGCCGACCGCCGCGGCCCCGAACGGCTCGAAGGCAGTCGACAGACCCACCGCCCGCACGAACGGAAGCGCACGGAGACGCTGCTCCAGCGCGGCGTAGAAGTCGAGCCTGGCGGCGTCGTTCGGATGACGCACGGGAGACGGCGCCACTTCCGCCACGACACGACGCTCCGCGGTGTATCCGAGGTCCACCGCGATCTGCGCGGCCAGGCTCCTGGCCAGCAGGGCGGCCCCGATGACGAGCGTGACGGACGCCGCGATCTCGACCGTGACGAAGATGCCGAGACCACGGCCCGTCGTGCCGCCGACGCTGCCTCGCGAACCCGATGGGAGCGCCCCCGCCCCCGCGCCGCGAACGGCCGGCAGCGTGCCCGCGGCCAGCGCCGTTACCAGGGAGAGAACCGCGACGAAGCCGAGGACGACGGCGTTGACGCGAATCCCCTCGACACCCGGAACACCGGGCGGCAGGAGCGCAACCAGGGCCGGCACGCCGGCGTACGCGACGGCCAGGCCGACTGCTCCACCGAAAAGGCAGACAACCGCGCTCTCGGTCAGAAGCTGCCGGACGACGCGGTTGCGACCAGCCCCGAGCGCGGTGCGCAGCGCGAGTTCCCGCCGGCGAGCGGCCGCGCGAACCTGCTGCAGGTTGGTCAGGTTCACGGCGCCGATGAGCCACACGCCAACAACCGCGGCAAGCAGCAGGAGCAGCATCGGGCGCACCTCGCCCAGGCGGTCCTCGCGCCAGGTCCGCAGGCTCACGCGCGTCCCGTAGTCGTCGGGCATCCGCCACGGAAACAACCGGCCGAACTGCGGGCCGAGTGCGCGGAGCTCCTGCCCTGCGCTCTCGAGAGTGGCGCCGGGACGGAGCCTGCCAACCAGGAACGCGCTACGCGCCCACAGGCCGACCCGGCTCGTCGCATCCACCGTCAGCGGCACCCAGAGGTCGACGCCGGCGGACGGAAACTCGAAGTCCGGCGGCATGACGCCGCGTACCGTGTGCGCGACTCCGTCGAGCAGCAATGTCCGCCCGACAATCGCGGGATCGGCTCCGAAGCGTTGCCGCCACAGGGCGTGACTCAGGATGGCGGCTGGCGCGGCGCCGGGGCGCTCGTCGTCGAGGCGAAACCCCGGACCGAACGCCGGTGTCCTGCCCAGACGGGTCAGGAGGTCGCCGGCGAGCGGTACGACGCTGAGGCGTAGCGGCTCGTCGAGGCCGGTCAGCGTTCTGTCGCCGGGCGGCGCGTAGGCCGACACGTCGAACGTGCGTGCCCGGTCGCGCAGCTCCAGCAACTCACCGATATAGCCGATGTTGAGAATCCGAACCAACCGGTCCGGTTCTGCAACCGGCAACGGCCGCAGCAGGATGCCGTAGACGACGCTGAAGATGGCCGCGGTCGCCCCGATGGTGAGCGCCAGCGTGGTGACGGCCATGGCCGTGAACCCGCGGCTGCGTCTCAGAGAGCGAGTGCCGCACCGTACGTCCTGCAGCAGTTGGTCGAGCCAGCGCCACCTCCAGACCGCACGGACGTCCTCCCGGATCAACGGCACGTTGCCGAGCGCCGCACGCGCCACGCGTGCAGCCTCCTCCGGTGGCATCCCTTGCTCGACGTTCTGCCGCGTCTCCAGATCCAGGTGCAAGTCCAGCTCCCTCTGGACGTCATTTTCCGCCCGGCGGCGGCGGTGCCACGGAAAGAGACAGGAGACGCGATGCCACAACCCCATCGGCCGGCTTCGCCTGAAGGGAGCGCGCAGTCGGACGCGCAGCGCCGGGAGCCAGCGCGACAACATCATCACGCCTGCTGGATGACGAGGTTGATCGCGCCAGAGAGGCGCTCCCACGCGGCGACCTCCCACTTCAGGTGCGCCCGCCCGGCGTCGGTCAGCGAGTAGAACTTCGCCTCGCGGCCGGTCTCGGTCGCGGCCCAGCGGCCGGCGATCCAGCCTTCCTTCTCGAGGCGGTAGAGGGCCGGATAGAGCGAGCCCTGCTGCACCTTGAGGACGTCGTTGGAGATCTGCTGTATGCGTTTGGCGATGGCCCAGCCGTGCTTCGGCTGGCACTCGATGGTCCGCAGGATCAGCAGGTCGAGAGTGCCCTGAACGAGGTCGGTCGGCTTGCCCATGCGTGATACCTCGACTATCGACAATATACCCCGTCTGTTGTCGATAGTCAAGGCATGCCAATACACTGACCATGGTGTATAATGCGCATCATGCGTACCAACATCGTACTGGACGACGCCCTGGTCCGGCGGGCGATGAAGCTCACCGGGGCGCGGACCAAGCGGGAGGTCGTGCACGTGGCGCTCACCAGTCTGGTCGAGAGCCGCTCCCGCAAGAACCTGCTGGAGCTGGCCGGCACCCTGGACTTCGCACCGGACTTCGACCACAAGGCGTTGCGCGGGCTGCGCGGCGATTCCGACCGTGCTGATCGTTGACACGTCCCTCTGGGTGGGCGCGCTGCGGGACGCGGACAAGCGGAGTGCGCTCGAAGCGGCGATCGGCGGCGACGACGTCTACCTGACCCGGTACACGCAGATGGAACTCCTCGCGGGCGCCGCGCGCGAGGAGCAGTGGCACCGGCTGGCGACCTACCTGGACGGACAGCGCTACCTCGAGGCCGAACCGGATACGTGGCGGCAGGCGGCGCGGACCTTCTTCGAGCTGCAGCGCCTCGGTACCCCCGCGCACAGCCCCATCGACTGCTGCATCGCGGAGATCGCCATCGGGCACAAGGCCCTGCTCCTCCACCAGGACCGCGACTTCTCGCTCATCGCCGCCCTGCGGCCGCTGCAGGAGCGCTGGCTGGAGCTCTAGAAGCCCTGTCCGCGCCGATAGCTACCGGCGCGGACAGAGCACAAGGAAGCTGCTGCTGACGAGGCCCGAAGTCGAGTGCTGAGTTCGGCGTTCGCAGACGCCGGCTGCCCTATCACTCATTCGGCCAAGGCACACCGATATCGCCGGCAGCACTGCCCATCCCGGTGTACTTGAACCGCTGCACGCGCTTGCCCTCGAAGGTCTCCGTCGTATAGACGTTGCCCGTCGAGTCGACCGCGATGCTGTGGTTGCCGAAGAACTGCCCGGCCATCCGGCCGCCGGCGCCGAAGCTGTAGAGGTACTCCAGCGGCTTGCGGCGCAGCACGTGCACCTGCTGGTTCACGCCATCGGCGACGTAGGCGAAGGTCTGCGCCGGATCGGTCGAGAAGGCGATGTCCCAGACTGAACCGGAGCCGAGCGTCTTCGTCATGAGGTAGATCTCCTCGACGAACTCGCCCGCCTTGGTGAACACCTGCACCCGGTTGCCCGGACGGTCGCACGCATAGACCAGGCCGTCGCTGGTCGGGTCGGCGCAGTGCACCGGGTTCCGGAACTGCTGCGTGCCGGACTTGTCGCTGCTGACCGTGCCGTGCGCCGGCGCGCCCATGAGGTCGTAGCGCGGGAGCTCGTCGTCGCTCGGCCGATTGCCGTAGGCGCCCCAGTAGCGCTTCAGCTCGCCGGTGTCGCCGTCGACCACCGCCACGCGCCGGTTGCCGTAGCCGTCGGCCAGGTACGCCTCGTTGGCCTCGGCGTCGAAGGTGACCTTGGCGACCTTCTGGTAACGGGTCATCGAGTTGCTGTCGGGCTCGGCGTAACCATCCTCGCCGATCTGCAGCAGGAACTCGCCGGAGTGGCTGAACTTCAGGGCGTGCGAGTCGTCGCCGCCGTTGCCGCCGATCCACACGTTGTTCATGGGGTCGACGAAGATGCCGTGGTTCGACTCGGGCCAGTCGTAGCCCTCACCGGGGCCGCCCCAGTGCTGGAGGAGGTTGCCCTCCTGGTCGAACTCCAGGATGGGCGGCGCCGGATGACAGCACGCCTCCGCGAACGGCGGGTCGAGCGCGGCAGGGATCTCGTTCGGGGCGAGGTTGCCGCGGTGCACGATCCAGACGTGGTCGTCCGAATCGACCGAGACCCCGATGGTCGAGCCGAGCAGCCAGTTGTTCGGCAGCGGCTTCGGCCAGAACGGGTCGACCTCGAACAGCGGCGCGTTCGGGATCATTCCCTGCGCCCCGACCTCACCGCGGTCGGTCCGTTCCCATACCAACATCGCCGCCAACAGGGTACCGAGGCTCAAGACGATCAGTCGTGACTTCATGTCAGTTGCACCCCACTCACCGGATTCGAGGCTCACAGTATACGCCCCGCTGTACTCCGGCGCGAGTCTTCTCCGCAACGCTGCTATCCTACCGACAGCCCGGCGTGAAGGGCGCTGCACGCGCCACGACGCGCGCCCGGCTGGAGGATCCATGCAGCGAACGCCTGCTCGCGGCGTCGGTCGGCTGGCGGTCATCCTGGTGGGCGCGCTGGCCGCGGCCGGTCCCGCGACGGCGCAGTACGGTGCGCCCGCGAACGGCGAGTGGCCGACCTACGGGGGCGACCTCGGCAGCACCAAATACTCGCCCCTCGATCAGATCGACCGCGAGAACTTCGGCGACCTCGAGATCGCGTGGCGCTGGCAGTCCGCGGACGCCGTCCTGAGCCTGACCATGCCGGGCGGCACGGAGTGGCGCGCCGACTCGCGGCTGATCTTCGCCGAGCTGAACCGCCGCGATCCGGAGCGGTGGCGCGACGGCCAGCCCCCAACCATCACCAACCTCAAGGCCACCCCCCTGATGGTCGGCGACCGGCTCTTCATCAACATGCCGACGTCTGCGGCCGCCGCGGTCGACGCGCGAACGGGCGAAACGCTGTGGGTCTTCAACCCCAAGAGCTACGAGGAAGGCACCACCACGATGAGCGCCCGCTGGAACCAGCGCGGCGTGGCGTACTGGTCGAACGGACCGGACCGGACCGACGAGCGCATATTCTTCGGAACCGGCAACGGGTATCTCGTCTGCGTCGACGCCAGCACCGGCCGGCCGTGCGCGGACTTCGGAGACGGCGGCCGGCTGGATCTGATGGAAGGCATCCCGCGCGCCACGCGCGGCGAGCGCGACTGGCTGAACGCGCTGCTCTACTCCGTCCAGTCCCCGCCCATCGTGTTCGGGAATACGGTCGTGACGCCGATGTCAATCTCCAGCTACAACAACCGCAAGGAGATGCCGCCCGGCTGGATGCGCGGCTTCGACGCGCGCAGCGGCCGGACCCGCTGGACGTTTCACACGATCCCGCAGGGCGACGAGTTCGGCAACGAGACCTGGGGCGGCGATTCCTGGCGCGAGACCGGCAAGGTGGGCGTCTGGACGATGATGAGCATCGACCCCGAGCTCGGCTACATCTACCTGCCGCTGAACACGGCCGCGCCCGACTACTACGGCGGGCACCGCCCCGGCGCCAACCTGTTCGCCGAGAGCCTCGTCGCGCTGGACCTGGAGACCGGCGAGCGGGCCTGGCACTTCCAGATGGTCCACCACGGACTCTGGGACTACGACCTGCCGGCCGCCCCGAACCTGATCGACATCACGGTGGACGGCCGGCCGATCAAGGCCGTGGCGCAGATCACCAAGCAGGGCTTCACGTTCGTCTTCGACCGGGTGACCGGCGAACCGGTCTGGCCCATCGAGGAGCGCCCGGTGCCCACCGACACCGACATCGAGGGCGAGGCGCCGTGGCCGACCCAGCCGTTTCCGACCCGGCCGGCGCCGTTCGACTACCAGGGGGTGGCAATCGACGACCTGGTCGACTTCACGCCCGAGATACGTGAGATGGCGCTCGAGGCGGTCGCGCCGTACCGGATCGGCCCGCTGTATACGCCGCACAGCAAGCGGGGCACGGTCGTGCGGCCCGGGTTCAGCGCCGGAAGCTGGGGCGGCGCCGCCGTCGACCCGGAGACCGGCATCCTGTACGTGCCGTCGGGCAACCGCTACACCGTCAAGCATTTCCGCACGCCCGAGTCGGGCGACGACACCACCCTGGCGGTGCTCGAAGCGCGCGGGGCGTTGACCCGCCGCCCGCAACTCCCGCAGGGGCTGCCCCTGTTCAAGCCGCCCTACTCGCGGATGACGGCCATCGACATGAACACGGGAGCACACCTGTGGATGAGGCCAATGGGCGACGGCAACCGGATCCGCAACCTCCCCATGCTGCGCGACCTCGACCTGCCGCCCCTCGGCGGCGACAGCGGACGCATCGGCCCGGTGCTGACGAAGACCCTGCTGATCTACGCGCTGACCGCAGGCGGCACCGACGACCGCCCGCGCCTGGTTGCCTTCGACAAGCTGACGGGCGAGGAGATTGCTTCGGTCGATCTGCCGGGCGGCGCCATCGGCACGCCGATGACCTACATGTCGGGCGGACGGCAGTACATCGCGCTGACCGTCGGCGGCGGACGCGTGCCGGAGCTGATCGCCCTGGCGCTGCCGGCAACCGGTCCGGAAAGTTGACGTCCGGCACGTCCGACGGAAGCCACAGCCGCCCGCACGCGTCTCAGTTTCGTTTCGACATCCATCGCCGTCTCTTGAAGACGACCCGGTCGAGCCAGGCGACCGGCCAGCGGGGCTGAGGAGTGAGCTTGCGGGCATCCTCTTTCGTGGCTGGCGCACCATCCACAAGGAGCTCGTCCGGCTGTCTGTACGTGCCGAACAGCAGGTCCGCGAGCGGGATACCGAAGAACCCGGCCACGTTCAGGTTGCACCGGTAGTTCGCGTGATGGGCTTGATGGAATCCGTACGCCGCACGCCACACCCTGCCGAACATCCGGTTGTTCAATTTCGGCTTCCACCAGGTATCGTATGGCAGGTGATGCGCGACGTGGACCGTTTCGTACAGAAACAGGGCGATCGCAATGGCGGCGTACCCGCCAATGAGTATCGGGATTTGCGGGAATGAGAATGCGAAGGGCGCGAAGAACGGCGTGAACGCAGCGAAGGCGGGAATCAACCCCCAGGGTGGGAACGTGGCCTGGTCATCGTGCGCCAAGTCGCAGATTGGATACTCGCTTCGAACGGTCTTCTTCGCGTCATCAAAGCAGATCGATGTCAGCTTGTGGTGCGCGAGGTGACTCGTGCAGAAGGCGCGCAGGAACCGCACGGTCTCGATATGGAGCAGGTAGCGGTGGAAGAAATACTCTCCAAAGCAGAGCAGCAGACTGCAGACGAGGCCCGTGAGAACGATCGCCCCGATGCCCGATGACATCTGCTGGTCCCAGGTCGGTCTGAAGAAATACCGCACGAGCACAAAGACCGCGAGCAGTTGCAGGGCGATGAACGCTGTAAACCACAGGAGTGCGGCCGGGTGTCTGGCTCGGCTCTCGAAGGAGAGGAAGTTCAAGGTCGGCAGTCTCATCGCGAGAGACTCTATCCCGAAATGGTGATGCCGGGCGAGCCGGGCCCCGTCTGCTGCCCCGTCCGCTCCGGGAACCACGCCCGCCGGTCCACTTCGGGTCTAGTGGGTGCAACATCTACCGGGCGAACAGCGGCAGTCGCGGCGGAACGCGGTCGCCGACCCGGAACTCGAACGCGCGACGGGTTCGGTCCTGGGAAGAACGGCGGCGTCATTGCTGATGGCCGCCGCCCTCGGGCACGCAGACCGCGCCCGAGTCCTCCCACTTGTTGTCGGTGAGCTGGCGGACGTCGGTGCCGTCGGCGCGCATCGCAAAGATCTCGCCGTAGGGCTGCGGCACCGAGTCGTAGAGGGCCATCTCGTCCTTGAAACCCATGCGCGAGCTGCTGAAGACGACCCAGTCGCCGCCCGCGCACCAGGCCGAGTGCGCGTCGTTGCCGACCGCGTGGGTCAGTTGGCGGATATCGGTGCCGTCGGGCCGGACCGTGTACAGGTCGAAGTCGCCGCCGAGGTTCGAGGTGAACATGATGCTCGCGCCGTCCGGCGACCATTGCGGGAAGTTGCTGTAGTAGTCGGGACCGGTGAGCGCCACCCGGGGGCCGCCGTCCGCGGGGACGACGAAGAGGCGGCGGCCGCCCTTGTACACCAGGCGGTCGCCGTCCGGCGACCAGCTCGGGAAACCGTTGTTCACCTCGTCGTCCACCACCAGCCGCAGGTCCGAGCCATCCGGGTCGATGACCCCGATCTGCGCCGCCGGCAGGCCGGCGGGCCGGAAGTAGCGCCCGACCGAGAGGGCGATCTCGTCACCGGCCGGCGACCAGACGGCGGAGAAGGCGCTCACCCCCTCGCGGTGGAAGAGCGTCCGCTGCTCCGTGCCGTCGACCGCCATGATCTCGACGCTGGCGTTCCCCGGGTTCGACCCCGCGAGCCCGGTGGCGTCCGAGACCCGGTCGCCGTACTGGCTGAAGATCATCCGCGCGCCGTCCGGCGAGAACGACACGAACGGCTCGTGCAGGAAGAGCTCGAACTCGGGGTCGGGGCTGAAGGCGGGAACGAGGTGCTGGGTGTAGCCGAGCCGCTCGATGCGCTCGTACGCCACCTGCCGGCCGTCCGGCGACCAGCTCGGGCCGCGCACCGCGCCCGCGATCACCGTCTCGACCCGCCGGTCGGGATGCCGGATTCTCAGGCCGCCCTCGTCTCCGCCGGCGCGGCTCACGTAGCCGATGCGCCCCCCCGACAGCCACGCCGGCGAGAGCTTCGTCTCCTGCGAGGCGGTGTGCTGGATGCGCTCGCCGGTGGCGACGTCCACCGAGGCGAGCTCGGTGCGGGACCGGCCACTCTTCGCGAGGTAGGCGCCGACCGGGTCGGTCTCGTAGAACAGCACCCGCCGGCCGTCCGCCGACCACGACGGGCTCCCCACCACCCCGCCCGGCCCCGTCAGGCGGCGCAGCCCGATGCCGTCCGGCCGGACGAGATAGACCCCGGTGGACTGCAGATGCTCCCACTGGCCGGGCTGGTCCCCGGGCTCGGCGTCCCGATCCGACGTGAACGCGATCCACGCCCCGTCGGGCGACCAGCGGGGCCGGAAGTTGCCCGACGCGTGGTCCGTCAGATTCGTGGCGGTCTTCGAGACGAGGTCGAGCAGCCAGACGTCCGCGGTGCCCCGCTCCCGCGTCGAGACGAACGCCAGGGTCCGGCCGTCCGGCGACAGGGCGCCCTGATCGTCGAACGCAGGATGCCCGGTGAGCTGCTCGAGCCCGGTTCCATCGGGACGGATGCGATAGAGGTCGGCCTGGCCCTCCGGCTCGGCGGTGAAGACGACCCACTGCCCGTCGGCGGAAAAGGACGGGGAGTACTCCAGCTCCCAGTCCGGGACCAGGGCCCGCGCGTTGGCGCCGTCGGCGTCGGCGATGAACACGGTCATCACCGGGGTCTGATACCGGTTGAACAGCACCTGGTGCCGGGCCTGCGCCGCATCCGCGGCCGGTCCGGACTGCGCGCCGCGGACGGCGCCGGTCTCGGGAACGGACTGCGCGGCCGCCAGCGGACCGCAACCCAGGATCAACGCCACGCCCATCGCCCATGTTCTCGTCATCTCACTCCTCCGGGAGCGCGAACACCCACATGACCCCGCTGCCCTCGGGAATCCTCGTGTCCGTCAACCGCGCATAGAACCGGGTGTTGGCGATGCGGCCGCCCGCCCCCACCGCAAGGTACTGCCGCCCGTCGACCTCGAAGGTGACCGGGGCGCCCGAGACGTCGCCGTTCAGCCGCGTCTCCCAGAGCAGGGCGCCGGTATCGGAGTCGAGCGCGAAGAAACGCCGGTCGGAAGTGCCTCCGAACACGATGCCGCCGGCCGTCGACAGCGCCGCGGCGCTCATCGCAGCCCCGCCGGGAAAGCGATGCTCCCACGCCCGCCGGCCGGTGAGTGGATCGAACGCCACGAATTCGCCGACATAATCGTAATCGGGCACGGTCTTCACGCGCGCCGCGATCCCGCCATAACGCCGGCCCGGCTGGTACTCCTCGGAGACGAACGTGACGTCCATGCAACTGTTGTTGATGCCCACGTAATAGAGACCCGTCGCCGGGCTGTAGCTGGGCGAGTTCAGGTTGCGCGTGCCGACGTAGAACGGGCACACCTCGAACACCCGGCCCGAGTCGACGTCGTCCATGGTCGGGATGAGCGCGGGGTTGTAGATCGGAATCCCGATGTCGGTCCAGCCGGTGATGAGATTGTCGTAGCCGGTACGGAACGCGCCCAGGAACTGGCCGGTGACCCGATCGAGCACGATGCCCCAGCCGATCTTGCTGGTCTCGATGAGCACCTTGCGCTCGCGGCCGCCGATGACCAGGTCGACCAGCATGCTCTCGTGGGTCGAGTCCAGGTCCCAGTTGTCCGCCGGCACCACCTGGAAGTGCCACTGCAGCTCGCCGGTGTCGACGTCGAGGGCGAGGATCGAGTTCGTGTAGAGCGCGTCGCCCGGTCCCCGCAACGTCGAGGACCAGGGGGTGGGCTGTCCGGTGCCGATGTACATCCAGCCCAGCTCGGCGTCGTAGCTGATCGTGTTCCACGTGAGGCCGCCGAGCGGCTCGATCTCGTGCTCGGTCCAGGTCTCGTAGCCCGGCTCGCCCGACGCCGGCACCGTATAGGTGATCCACAGCCGCTCGCCGGTCTCGGCGTCGTGCGCCACGACGGCGCCCCGCGCGCTGCGGTCGCCCCCGGCGAAGCCCAGGATCACCTTGCCGTCGGCGATCAGGGCGGGATGGGGGTGTCCCAGCCCGGTCGTATAGTCGCCGGTGCTCACCTCCCAGCGCTGCTCGCCCGTCAGGGCGTCCAACGCGACCAGCGCGGCATCCGCCGTGCCCCAGTAGATCGTGTCGCCGTAGACCGACACGCCCCGATGCCGCATGAAGGCCTGGGAGAGCTCGATGTCCTCGGGGTAGCTGCGCTGGTGCAGCCACGCAACGTCGCCCGACACCACGTCGAACGCGGTGACCCGGCCGCTGCCCTCGGATACGTACATCAGCCCGTTGGCGACGACCGGCGTCGGGACCCAGCCCGTGACGTCGCGCATCGAATAGGCCCAGACGAGCCGCAGGTCGCCGACGTTCGAGCGGTTGATCTGGTCCAGCGGGCTGAACCCCGTCACGTCGTAGGTCCGGCGATAGCTCATCCAGTCGCCGTCCTCCGGGTCGAGCAGCCGCTCCGCGGTGACCGTCTCCCACTCACCCGTCGGCTGCGCGGTGGCGATGCCCCCCACGGCGAGACAGATCCCGACCAGGCACATGACGAATCTTCCGAGTCCGATTTCTGGCATTTTCTGCCTCCAAGGCAGCATGGTTACGGATGCGCTCGGGCGTGTCAACACATCGCCGGTCGCCGCAAGCGCCCGTGCTATAGTCGTCGCCCTCGTCTTGCGAGGAAGGAAGGAAGAGAGGCGATCATGCAGAGCAAACGGCTGCGTCGTGCGGTTCTTGTGGCACTGGTCGTGGCCGCGGGCGCCAACGTGGCGCCGGCAGGGCTGTCCGGTTCGGCGCCGGCTGCCGGGACGGCGACTGCGCAAGGTCGCAGCCTGCCGATCTTCGAGGTGGACGGGGCGTGGCCCACGGTGCCGGCGGAGATGAAGCTGGGAGCTCCGTCCAGCATCGCCATCGATGCGCAGGACAACGTATGGGTCCTGCACCGCCCGCTGACTCTCCCGCCCGAGGAGGCCGCGATGGCGGCGCCGCCGGTTGTCGTCTTCGATACGGCAGGCAACTTCATCAAGGCCTGGGGCGGTCCGGGCGCCGGCTACGAGTGGCCCCAGCGAGAACACGGGATCCACATCGATCACGAGGGATTCGTCTGGCTGGGCGGCAACAACTGTCCCACCAACGATGTGCCCCGGGTCGAGCCGGTCAACGACGACCAGTTGTTGAAGTTCACGCAGGACGGCACGTTCGTCATGCAGATCGGCCGCAGCGACGGGAGCCAGGGCAACGCCGACACGATGAACCTCCACCGGCCGGCGGATCAGCAGGTCCATCCGCCGACCAACGAGCTGTTCGTGGCCGACGGCTACGGCAACCGCCGCGTCGCCGTGTTCGACGCGGAGACCGGCGAGTTCAAGCGCATGTGGGGAGCCTTCGGGAACACGCCGGTCGACGACGACCAGTGTCAGGTGGTTCGCCCCACCAGCTTCTCGGATCCGGGTCCTCCGAGTTTCAACATCCTCCACGCCATCCGGGTGTCCAACGACGGCACGGTGTATGCGGCCGACCGCGAACACCGCCGCGTGCAGACATTCACGCTGGACGGCACGTTCGTGAGACAGGTGGTCACGACCGACGCACCCTTCGCGCGCGATCTGGCCCTGTCCCAGGACCCGGAGCAGCAGTTCCTCTACGTCGGCGGCGATGACGGCATCGTCGTCGTCGACCGCGCGACGCTCGAGATCCTCGGAACCCTCCGCCCCCAGGGCATCCTGGGCACCGGCCACCATATAGCGACCGATTCCCAGGGCAATCTCTACCTGGCGGCGACGGGCGCGGGCATGCAGAAGCTGACGTTCATGGGGATGTCCGACGCGCAGTGACCCGACCGCGGCGGCTGTGTCGTTCTCGCGCACTGCAGGCTGATTCCAGGTGTTTGCGGTCGGTATCGGTACTGCCCTCGGCATCGTCGCTCATACCCGGATGAGACGTACGTCGTAGTGTGCGAACGTCGAGTCGGCGGTCACCAACGTCAAGCCCTCGATCTGCGCCTGCGCAACCAACACGCGGTCGAACGGATCGCGATGGTGAAACGGCAGCACGCCAACCGCGAGCGCGTGGGCGTGCGTGATGGGGAGTTCCCGGACACGGCTGACTCGCATGCGTTCCGGAACGTAGATCGCCGGGGGCTCCGGCAGCGGCAGCTTCCCAATCGCGTACTTGATGACGATCTCCCACACGCTCGCCGCGGAGGGTACCTCCGCGAGGAGGGGACGGCAAGGGACTCCAGCAGATCGGCGTCGAAACGCTCGCGATTGGTCTGCAGCCACAGCCAGCAGTGGGTGTCGAGGAGAAACTTCACGGTTCGACTTCGATAGCCCCGGCGCCGCTCGGTCTTCGGAGACGTCCCGTCACGGGGTACGCCCTTCGAACGCGCGTAGCAGCTCCTCGTCCAGCGGATCGTCGAAGTCGTCAGGGACGACGAAGCGCCCCTCGTCGACACCGAACACGGGCCGGGTCTCCTCGATCGGCACGAGGCGCGCCACCGGCTGGCCCGATCGTGTGATGATGACGTCTTCTCCGGCAGCAATCTGCTGCAGCAACCGGGAGAGATGCGTCTTGGCTTCGTGCACGCTGACGGTCATCACACTATTCTAGACTAAGCATTGACTAAGCGGGCTCGCCTTGCGCCGCCTTGTCGTAGTCGGTTCGGCTGAGCGGTTTCTCATGGTCCTGGTCTGCACCGAGTCGAGCAGGGTGCTCAATTCCTGGAGCGACCGGCGTTGCCCGGGTTGCCGCGCGCGAGTTCCAGGACCTCCTCCTGGGTCATCGGGCTCCGCGGATGGTGGCTCAGGCACATCGGGCTGCGCACTTGCTGAAACGCCACGGCGTCGCTTGCCGCGAAGAACTCCCCGGGCCGCAGGCGGGCGATGTTCCGCGCATCGCCGCCCTTCTGAGCGGCCATCTCCCGCGCGGCCGCGATCTGCGTGGGCGCATTGAGCAGGCCGAAGAACTGCGTTGTCGCGTTACCCGGGATCCGGTTGTGCAGTCCCTTCGGCGCCTGGGTGGCGAAGACCAGGCCGAGGCCGTACTTCCGTGCCTGCGAGGCGAGGGCGAGCGTGCTGTCCGTAGTGGCCGTACGGCCCGCTGAAGGTGCGAAGGTCTGCGCTTCGTCCATGACGAACAAGCCACCCAGCGGCCGGTCGCCGGCGGGGTGTTTCTTGACCCAGGCGAAGAGCGCCATCTGCAGTTGATTGACGAAGTGCTGCCGCTGCTCGTCGTTCGGCAGTCCGACGAGACTGATCACGGAGATGCGGGCGCGTCGGTCGCGCGCCGGCTGGAGCAGGACCGATGGATCGACAGCCTCGCCGGTTCCGCCCAGCATGGGATCGTTCACGGTCTCGGCGAGCAGCGTCTGGGCGATGTCGGCGGCAAGCTTCTCGCCGCTGGCGAGCCGACTGACGCCCGCCGGCAACGCCGACAGGTAGCCGAGGAATCCCTTGAGGGCCCCGCGACCGCGTTGCACGTAGGCAGCCAGAGCCTCCTTCAGCACGGCCCGGCCCTGGCTGAGCCGTGCGCCGGATCCGGGCAGGCCCGAGCGAGGAACCAGCGAGGCGACGGCGTTTTCGAGCGCGATCTCGAACTCGTCGAGATCGTCCGCCACGTCGCCCAGGCCGGCCAACGGCGCGAACGAGAGCGGACGTCCCGTCGTCAGGCGCGGCGTCCACACGACGACCTCGGTGTCGCGATGGTAGGTCGCCGCCCTCACCGCGTCTCCGTCGAGCCAACCCTGGGGAGGCTCGGGCCAGGGCAGACCGAGTCGGGCGAGGTCGTTGTTGGGATCGAGCACCACGGCCGAGACGCCCTTCAGCGCGCACTCCTCGATGAGCCGGCGTATGAGGACGGTCTTGCCGGAGCCGGAGCCCGCGAAGATCACCGTATGGCGCCGGAGATCCTCGAGCGGCAAGGTCACGCGTCGATCCGTGCCTTCGGCGATGCCGATGAGAATGGAGTCCTCGTCGGCCTCCCTGGACGCCGTAGCGGCCGGGGATGGTGCAGCGCCCTGGGATGGCGCAGCAGCCGGGGATGGTGCAGCAGCCAGGGATGGTGCCGCGGCTCCGGACGAAGCGGACGCCCCAGCGGTACCGGCGGGCTCGGGGCTCAAGGGTGCGAGCAGTGTCGTTCCGCTCGCGGGTCGATGCGCTCCCAGCCAGGCCGCGAGTCCTTTCGGTTGCGCTTCGAGGAGTTGCTGCAAGGCCCGGAACACCTTCAGGTCAGCCTCCAGCAGCTTCACCACGGTGCCGCCGTGCCTCTCGAATGCGTCGAGCGCTTGCCGGGTCTTCCTGCCCTGCGACCACGGTGTGTTGCGCAGGATGAACAGCCGCCTCCGCTCCCCCGAGAGCTCGAGCCCGGACGCCGTCACCGCGGCCCGCAGCCGGTGCAGGGCCGCCACCGCGTTGTCGTTCAGGACGGCTCGAAACGAAAAATGCACTTCATCATCGGTGTCCGCATCGACTATGCGCCGCAGCCGGGCATGCAACGAGGGGTTCCGCCCGAGCGGCGGATCCACCGAGAAGTCACCCGCCGCGGCGTTCTCCTCCGCCCAGGCAGTCAGTCCGGCGCGCAGCAGCGCGGGCAGACCACCGTCCACCTTCTTCTCGTCGAGGGCGTCGGCGACATTCGCTTCCTGCACCAACTGACTGAACCGCCGGTCGAGCTCAGGGTCCGGCGCCGGAGGGGATGGCTGAGGGTCCTCACCCCGCCGGCGCTCTTTCGTTGGCGGCTCCGGACCCTGGCGCTCGTTCGGTAGCTGCTTCAGCTCGGTGACACGACCGCGCTCCCGACAGCGCGCACAGTGCTCCTGAACCAAGTTGATCAGGTTCCGCGGCGAGAACAGCATCGCATCGCCGAACGCGGTCGACCGCACCGGCCAGGTCGGATATTCGGGCGTGAACCCGGCGCGGGCGTAGGCCACCCGGAGGTAGGCGGCGATTAGCTTTTCCCCAACCTCCGCGGTGGGAACATTGTGGAGCTCCACGATCGTCGGGTACCGATCGAGCGCGGACGCCACGGCCCGCTCGCCGATCAGCGTCCAACTGTCGATCAGGCACGACACCACGATCAACGAGTGCTGAACGTCCTCCGCAAGATCCATGAGACCGGTTGCCAGCTGATCGATCAGCAATTGCTCCTCAGCGCCTGCAAGCGACCGTCCGAGCGCGATCAGTCCGTCGACTTGGTCGACCGCCACGAGGGTCGTACACCCCGCGACGCCTATGAGCCGGTCGAATGCGCGGACGACCTCCCGGCACGGGATCCTGCTCGCGCGGATGGAATGCGCGCGAACCTCATCGGCATCGGTTTCCAGCCCCTCGATCAGCGCGTATCCGATGTCCTGGTGGGCAAAGTCCCCGCTGTTGGTCAGGATGAGCGCAAGCGCCACGTCCAGGGCGACCCGATCCGCAGACTGGTGTCCGAGGCGCCTCTGCAAGTTTCGGCGAACGACGTTCAAGTGCGCGAGGTCGAACGTCCCCGCCACCAAGTCCTCGATTTCCGCTCGTTTCAGACCAATCGCTTTACCCAGACCATGGAGGACCGCACGCAGTTGTGTTCCGTCCTCGCCTACTTCCCGATGCAGCGCATCCAGGTAGGCCACTGCCAGACTGTCCCAGAACTGGCGCGCGGTACTCGGCTGAAAGAGGACGAAGATCTGCTCCTGCTCGATCACCGCGTGGCGGACGCGTCCCAGAAAGTGCGACTTTCCGACTCCCGGCCGCCCCTGGATGACGACGCTGTTTGGCGGAACCCCGTTGCGCAGCCGGCCGAACGCGTCCAGGACCCGCCCGAAAGGCAACGAGTGAAGGCCGTCGACGTGGATGACATCGTCGCTCCAGATGTCGTCGCCGGGATACGCCGTACGGAACGCCACGTGCTTGAGTGCTTCCAGCTCTGGCCCCACAATGCTCACTCCATGCTGATCAAGTGCATGTCTTCCACGCCGAGACGAAGCGCAGCGTCCCGATCGGCCTGCGTGAGCCGGCCGCGGTCCTCGTGCAGCGTCAGATTGACGTCCTTGTCGCGGAACATCTGCGTGAGCTCCAGGTCCACCTCGCGGCGAGGCCAATCGCCGAGCTGCGCCCGCAGGTCACGCAGCTCCACCCAATCCCACGGCCGGGATGCCAGGCTCCGGTAGGCCTGCCGAATCCGTTCCCGGAGCGAGCCGGGCTGTCGAGGAGGTGCAGGCTCACTCCGATCGAACAGCTCCTGGATCACCATCCCGCGCGCCTCGAGCGCGACCTTCAGCCCGTTGAGCAGCGCGTACAGCGCGCCGCCGGCCGAGCCGGTCCGAGGCGGCACCTTCGCATCGAGCTCGGCCACGACCCAGGCCCAACCGGCATCCGTCAACTCGTGGGCGAAGCCCTTGCCCGGAAGTCTGCGGCTCTGGAGGAGCCCCTCTCCGTTGAGCTTCTCCCGGGCACGCTTCTTCACCTCGAGCCCATAGCGACTCTTGAGCTCCGTGTTCAGCGTCTCCTTGTTCAGAGCCATCAGCGCGATCATCACGGCGCGCTCCGGAATGCCATACGCCATCTCACGTCTCCCCTGTCGTAGATCGCCGCCGCTCCTCCAGGAATCGCTCGAGCTCGTCGAGGACGCGCGCCACATCGCCGAGCACCTCGTCGTTCGTGTATCGAAGCACCGTGAACCCCTCGCGCTGCAGCGCGCGATCGCGCACCCGGTCGGCGGCGTACTTGTCCGTGTTCAGGTGGTCGGGTCCATCGAGCTCGACGGCGCACTTCTCCCGCGACCAGATGAGATCGACCCGGATGGAATTGGCCAATACGCCCGACGACCAGGTCTTGTTCCAGGCGCGACCCGTCGCCCACGGGGATCGTGAGAGATGCGCCTCGAGATGCGTCTCTGCCCGGCTGAACGCGTTGGGTCGGCCCCGCAGCGGCGTCAGGTACGCCGCGCGAGGCATGGCCTCCGGATCGGACGCCGGCATCCGGTCGTGCAGGGAAGACCGGGGCACTCGCGTCATGGACGCGGTCGAAGCCCCGAAGAGCCATACGGTCAGCTCGCCGGGCCCGGCGAGCCAGAGTGCGTTCGCTTCCGCGACTTCGATCTGCGCGGTGCTCCAGGTACCCGTCAGCTCGATCATGACCACCAGGCGTCCATACCCGTAGGCACGGAGAATCAGCTTCCGGGCCTGGCGGACCACCGTCTCTTGCGCGAACTCCGCCACTCCAACCCGCCGCCCGCACAACGACGCCTGCGCGGCCGCAATGAGGAACGGACCGAACAGGTCCGTGCCGCAGGCTACGCGCTCGCAGATCGTGCGCACGGCGGCCAACCCGGCGCCACCGGGTCCCGCGAGATGTTCCGCCTCCGGCAGCCAGACAGGATACGTGCCTGCCACGGCTTCCGACAACGCCGCGATGACCCGCTCTGTGAGATCGCTCCGGTCCGGACTCGCGGCGTCCACGGCAACCGCCAGGATGGCCGCCCCCACCCCTTGAGCGGATTCGACGATCTCTCGCACCGCAACCGGGGACACCTCGGACCAGCGCACCAGGGGCTCGCGCAGCATCGCCTCGATCTGCAAACCTCTCAGGCCGGCGTCGCAACAGGGATCCATCGGCAGGAAACCTGGATCGTACCCGAACCCCGAGAAGGCGTGCGGCCCACAGGCCGACGGCGAGCGGAGCTCCCTGAAGCGCGGGTATCCCCGGCGTCCGGGCGCGTTGGGCGGCCGGTCGCTTCCGACGCGTCGAGCCCGACGCGGCTCGCCGGAGACGGCCTTCGTGAAGCGGCTACCGCCGCTCCACCGGTTCGAGCCGCACGATCCGGCCCGGCCCGCCGCGCTCCTCGACCGCCAAGTAGATGTAGCCGTCCGGACCCTGCCGGACGTCCCGGACCCGGCCGATGCCGTAAGCCAGAGTCTCTTCCTGCTCGATCCGGCCCGGCCGGTCGACGCTCGGCGTCAGGCGCGCGAGCTGCCGTCCGGCCATCCCGCCGACGAAGAAGCTGCCTCTCCATTCCAGGAACCGGTCGGCGGTGTACAACATCAGGCCGGAGGTGGCGATGGAGGGGACCCAGAAGTGCACCGGCGATTCGATGCCCTCGCCGCGCGTCCCGGCGTGGATGGCCGTCCCGCTTCCGTAGTTGACGCCGTAGCCGACCACCGGCCACCCGTAGTTCACGCCGGGCTGTACCCGGTTGAGCTCGTCCCCGCCCTGCGGTCCATGTTCGTTGGCCCACAGCTCGCCCGTCTGCGAGTGCACGAGCAAACCCTGGGGATTCCGGTGCCCGTAGCTCCAGATCTCGGGCAGCACGCCGTGCCGCCCGACGAACGGGTTGTCGTCCGGCACGCGGCCGTCGTCATGGAGGCGAACCGTGACCCCGTGGTGGTTCGACAGGTCCTGCGCCGGGTGCGACGAGAGATCTCCCGACGTGCGCGCCATCCGATCGCCCACCGACAGAAAGAGGTAGCCGTCGCGGTTCCAGGCCAGCCGCCCGCCGTAGTGGCCGCGGCCCTGCGACTGCGCCTCGAAGACGTCCTCTACGTCCGTGAGGCGATCGTCCTCGAACCGGCCCCTGACGACCACCGTCGTCGAGCCCTCCCCCTCCGGCCGCGCGAAGCTCAGATAAAGGAAGCGGTTGGCCGCGAAGTCGGGGTGCGGGAGCACGTCGAACAGTCCGCCCTGGCCCCTGGCGAACACCTCCGGCACACCCGGGACCGGGTCGGGCAGCAACGCGCCGTCGCGCACGATGCGCAGGCGTCCCGGGCGTTCGGTGACCAGCATGTCGCCGCCGGGCAGCCAGGCGACGGACCACGGGACCTCGAGGCCGTCGGCCACGGTCACGGTGCGAAAGTCGTGATAGGCCGACCGGTGCACGTCCTGGGCGGCTGCGTTAACGCCGGCGAGCATCCAGCCCACGACGGCGCAAGCGACGGCAGTGCGGATCATCTTCTGCTCCTGTTGAACGCGCGTCCCGGGCGCGCGGCGGGCACTCATCCTATGCGGGTCGGTCCGGCGGCGTCCAGAGGGCGACGGGCTCCTCGACGGCAGGTGCCGGTCGTTGTTGTGGTACGCCTTCAGGGCCCGCCGACTGCCGTGCCGTT
Source organism: Vicinamibacterales bacterium (assembly GCA_965222905.1). Taxonomy (GTDB): domain Bacteria; phylum Acidobacteriota; class Vicinamibacteria; order Vicinamibacterales; family UBA8438; genus WTFV01. The sequence goes on from OZ244976.1 coordinate 5,824,134, forward strand.
ATGAAAGCACTGAACCCGATGACCCACACGCTCTGTGCGACGTGCCGTCGTGGATCGGGCGTGCGGCGCGAGTGCACGACGCACCTCTGGTCGTCCACAGGGAGATGGCGGGACGTTCAGACATCTACTGTGCCACGCTGCCGCCCACACGAAGTTCTGACGCGGCCCTTGGCCATTGCCTGTTCAAGGCCGCAACGTCAACTGTCCTCGCCTCCCCCCTTTCCCCTCGCCTGCCGTCCTTTCTTTCCCTGGCCGCCGACGAAGTTGCTCTGGAGAGCCGCGGTCGTCGATGGCTGGCCGAACGCGAAGATCACGAACACGCCCACCTCGATGACGGCCAGCAGGACGCTCACCCGGGATCGAGCCTGTCTCTTCATGTCGAATCTCCCTCCCTCGCCTACCCTGCGTCGGGGTGGGCGTACCCCCTCACCGTATCCACGCAGGCAAGGCTTCGCTCATGGCCTCCGCGATGAAACCTACGAGCCGCGTCGCTCGCCGGGCGGCGGGGTGAGGCGATGCAGGCGCGGGTCGGCCGCGGCGGCGTCGCGGTCGAGATACGCGACAGTCGCCATGATGCCGCCGAGGGTGCAAGAGGCGAACCCGCTGAGCATGAACAGCAAGGAGACCGCGACCTCGTCGGCCGGACGGAGCTCGATGTACTGGTGCACGAAGAGTGTAGGCGCCATCATGACGGCGTAGGCGAGCGCCCGGATGCCAGGCCGTCGCCGGTTATCTGTCGTGTCGAACCAGCCACGATGCAGGTCGCCGATGGAAAGCGCCTGGGACAGCGCACCGGCGACCAGCCCGTTCAGGATGGCCAAGCCCCGAGCCGCGCCGAGGAACTGCCCGAATGCGATCGCGACGAGCACGCCGGTCGCGATGCCGATTCCGGTTGACCGCGCTGGGAACACCCGCGAAGGGGTCATCGGTCCACGCTCGCCGGGCGGCGGGACCACGCGATGCTGGCGCGGGTCGGCCGTGGCGGCGTCGCCGTCGAGATACGCCAGACGCACCATGATGCCGCCGAGGTGGTAAGCGGCGAACGCGGTGAAGCCGAACAGCAGGCTGAGCGCGCGCTCGTCGCCCCGGTTGAGCAGCTCGATTCCGATGGCGTGCTCCACGAAGACCATGGGCGCCACCATGGTGGCGGCGACGTAGGCGAGCATCCCGACGCCAAGCCGGCGCTGGTACTCCTTCTCCAGCAGGAAGGCGAACCTGCCGTCGAGCATGCAGATGGAGCCCGCCAGCGCGAGCGCGCCGGCAGCCAAGCTGTTCAGGACAACCAGCCCCCAGGCCGCGCCGCCGAGCTGTCCGAGCGCGCCGGCGACGAGCACACCGCTGGCAACGCCGATTCCGGTCGAACGCGGCGTGAACACTCGCAGAGTGGACATTGGTTCAATTCTACGGTCCGAAGAGAAGACGTGGTGGGGCGGGCGTTCTTCACTACGCTCAGACGCGGTGCGATCATTGACGAACTGGGTCTCAACGTCACCAGGGCCGCCGAGATTCTCGGTGTCCGGAGGAGCACGCTTTCCGCGCTACTCAACGGAAACGCCTCGCTCTCCCCGGAGATGGCGTTGCGCATCGAGAAGGCGTTCGACGTCAGCATGGACATGCTGCTCCGGATGCAAGCCTGGCACGACACCTCGCGCATGCGCGCCCGGGCGAGCGAGATCGCCGTGGAGCGGTACGAGCCGGCTAGATCGCGACCTCTCTGAGCGATGCTCACACAGCCCCCACCCTTGGGATGATGCGCAGCCGGCCTGGGAAGGAACTGACGCAGGACCAAGACGGCGCTACGTGGACGCGCACACCACGAGCCGAGCGAGCATCGACCGCGGCTGGTTCGAGATGCGCGAAGTGCCGGCACTCCGCCGCCCCGACGACATCGGTGGCGGAGTACACCGGTTGCGTACCGATGCGCTGCATGCATTGCCCTTTCCGCTCGCAGTCCGCCGGCTCAGGGACAGAAGGGTTCAACCCGGCACTGGTGTCACCCTGCACGACCTTCGAGCCTGCATGGCCTCCAGTTCCTCGTCCAGTGCGCGTCCGTCTGCACGTGACCGACGCGAACGCTCTTGCAGACGTTGTCCTGGAACTCCGCCGCCGGAAACCGTCGCTCCAGCCGCAACACGACACCCTCCTGCTCTCCGCCCAGCACGGATGGCGTCTCGTGGGCGCGCGCCACGAAGTTGCGTATCTCCTCCACCGACCGGAAACGCCCGCGGAACAAGACCGGCACGACGGGAATCTCATGCTGCTTCGCGTACGCCTCGATCTCGGGAAAGGCCCCGAACGCACCATCGCCGGACCGAATAGCAAAGGCATGGAACGTCTCGTCCTCCGCCACGGGCCCGTAGGCGATGCTGTGCACTCCGTAGATGTCCTCGCCGTAGAGATAGGCGTCGGGCTCCTTCACCTTCCAGGCATGGTGCTTCTTCACCATTGCCATCCACTTGCCGTCTGACGGAGCCGATACGCTGCGCGCGTAGACCCTGCCAGCGTGCAGCAACGTGTTGCCGCCGTCCAGCTTCTCCGTCACCACGACCGCGTCCTCCAGGAATCGGGCCGGGTTTCGGTGCACGTCCTCGCCTCTCCCGACGGCCGGCGACCACGGCCAGTACGGAGTACTCGGGTACTTCGCCCAGGATGGCAGGTCCGACTCGCGCTTTGACGTCATTGCCCGCGCCGAACTTTCTTCGATGCATACTGCGGACACAGTTGCGTGACTTCCACTTCCAGACTGTCCATCAACGCCTCGTGCTCGTGCCAGTCGCTATCAGTGGCATTCAGGACGACCCCGTTTCCGACGACCGCAACTGCCAGGAACTTGCGGTCGCAGCGGTCGAATGCATTCTCCGGCAGCTCTTCGAAGCCGCGCCGATCATCCTCCGAGGGCGTCACCGGTACCCTTCGTACCCGATCATCGTGATACTGGTTGTTGAACAGGTGCTTCAGGAACACATCGCCCACCCCCGGCATCCCCGAGAGATTCAGCCGCCTCCTGTACTCGTCCAGGATCAAGCCTCCGTCGTCAATCGCAACGACTTCCCCGGCCGCCAGAGACTTCAGTCTTTCCACGCAGGTCAACTGACAGCGCGCGTCGGCGTCGGTCTCGCGCCCATTGGCCACGACCGCGACGTTCGTATCCACCACGAATATCATCCGGACCGCGCCACCCTTCTCTTCAGGGAAGCCTCGGAAATCGCCGCGATCTCACCCATCTCGTCCCCGAAGAAGCTCTCCGGCCAGTTTTCGATCTCGCCCCATTCGTTGAGGAGCAGATCGGAAGCCTGCGCCCTGCCTTGATTCGAGGCAACGAAGTACAGCTTCACATCCTCCGAAGATATCTTCTCCTCTGCCACTCGCCTCTGCAGTCGCCGCATCAGGTGCTCACTGTGACTCTCGACGATAATCTGCACGTTTCGTACGTCGGCGACGTTCAGCATGACGTCCGCCAGACCACTCTGCACGGCGGGATGAAGATGGATTTCCGGCTGCTCCATCAGCACCGTCGAGCCTTCCGGGACGTAGTAGAGCAGAACCAGGACCGGCAGCACCTGGGACACGCCGAATCCGACGTCGGTCAGTGACGTCGTTGCTGCCAGCGCAGATGTCTTGACCATTGCTCGATACAGGTTGGTTCCTCTTGCGATCTCCTTGATCTCGAATTCTCGAATCAGTCCCAGCTCATGCAGCCAGTAGGCGATCATCTCCTGGAACGGTCTTCGTCGCATCCGATAGCCGAGACTCCGCGTCTCCTTTCGAACCGTAGCGGCAAGCATTGCGTCCATCGTCCGCTCACCGCGCTCGCCGACGTCCTCGGGGCTGGCTCCCGCCCAGTGATACTCCCGCCGAGGGTGCTCCCGCAACGGCCCAAGGTAATAGATCGAGTCCATCAGGTTCTCATACGCCAGCTCAAAATCGCCGAGGAAGCCCGAGTTCTGAAAGTAGCTCTTGGCTTCGCTGGGGAACATGTAGCTCTTGACCGGGGAGGGCAGCGGCCACGGACGGCCCTGGTTGCGCACGAACCCGAACTCCGGCGAATCGGTCGCCAGTTCGAATCTCTCCTTCTTCGATCCCGCCTTGGGTTGCAGCCAGAACTTGACATCGGCGAAACGATACTCCAGCGCGCGCGGCCACAGGCGCTTGCTCCGCAAACCGACTTCGCATCGCGTCTGAATGCTGTTGCCCTCGAATAGCGCAGCGGTCGATGGCTCCAGTGGATCATGGATGGCAAGCGTCCCCGGCAGCGTCCAGTCGAGCAGCCAGCCTATCGCCTGGCTCTTGTCGTGCTTGTAGACGGCGTCCTCGAAGGACCCGAGATTCACCATGTGTCCGGGTCCACCGAAGTCGAGGACGATGCCGCGGTCCGTCGCGTTCCGGGTCTGCTTCAGAAGCAGGAGCAGATGCAGGAGGCTGCTCTTGCCAGCGCTGTTGGTTCCGAAGAACCCCGTAACCTTGCCGAAAGTCAGGTCGGCTTCCCGCCATGCCTTGAAATTCTCGATCTTCAGGCGGTTCAGCATCGCGATCGCTCCTGCCGAAGGTCCCGTAGACCCGATCTTTGCAACGTGCTCGTCCCGTCAGCCGAAGTCAGGCAATGTAGGGACGCCGCGGCATTGCGCTCGTCTCGGCGTGCAACAATGCCAGCCGCCCCGGCACGCCGGGCACGTGTCGGGGAGGGTCACCGCCCTAACGGTCGGAGCCGTCACCCGCGGCGGCGAGTGACGGCTCCGGATGCAGCTCGCGAGCCCGGCAGGCTACTGGCCCCGGTACTCCTCCTCGCTCACGGGACCCAACCAGGAGGTCGGCCCGCCGTCGCCGCCGCCGAGGACGGTTAGCTGCACGACGTGCTCGTCGGGCGACGCGCCGTGCCAGTGCACGAGGCCCGCCGGCGCGAAGACCGCACGCCCGCCGGGCACCATCTCGATGATCTCCCCGCCGCGCGCCTGCGTCCGGCCCCGACCCTCCTCGGCAGCCAGGATCTGCCAGCCGGCATGGCTGTGCCAGTTCGAGCGGACCCCGGCCTCGAAGCGCAGCCGAAGCGCTCGCATGTCGGACGAGTCCGGCCGGCTCGGCTCGCCGCCGACGAAGTTGCTCTGGAGAGCCGCGGTCGTCGATGGCTGGCCGAACGCGAAGATCACGAACACGCCCGCCGCCATGACGGCCAGCAGGACGCTCACCCGGGATCGAGCCTGTCTCTTCATGTCGATTCTCCCTCTCTCGCCTACCCTGCTTCGGGGTGGGCGTCCCCCTCACTATACCCGCGCGGGCAAGGCTTCGCTCATGGGAAGGGTGACGGCCCGACGATCGCCCCGAGGCACCCGGCTTCCGCGACCGGCGTAGCTCCAGCTCGAGTACGTCGTGCTCAACGCCGCGTTTGTTCCGTTGGTCCGTCTGTTCGCGGTGGTCGTTCGCGACGTGCGGGAGGCGGCCATCGCAGAGGAGGGTTGAGGAGCTCGTGACGGCGGCCTGCGACGAGGCGACCCACATTCCATACCACCTGTACGACTGGCGGCGGGATGCCGGCCGTGAGCGAAAAGCCCGGCGCGGCTGAGCTCCCAAACTTCGCTCAAGATGGAGGATTCGCCGATGTTCCCAGCGATTCCCTGCCCGCCCGAACCGCGCGTCGCAGGGCTGCTATCCCTCCGCCTGCAGCAGTCGCAGGTCCCGGGTGTGGTACGCCTGCAGGGCCCGCTGGCCGTCCCGTTCCCGGTAGAACACGATGGACTCCTCGCGCGCCGCCGCGGCGGACGCTTCGAGCTCGCCGACCCACCGCTCCATGCGCGCTCGGACAGGGGCAAAGCCCTCGTCCAGGATAGTGTCGAGCGTACGAATTTTCTTCTCCAGGCCTCGCCCGCCTCCAAGCGTTCGGATGACCTGCGCCGTGGTATCGGTCAGGCCCCACGGCAGGGACTCGACCCGGCCCACCTCACCCAGCTCCTGCCGCAACTGGTCCCGGAACGCCGTCAGTGGATCGCCATCGAGCAGCGACTTGAAGGTGTCCGCGCACTGTTCGACTTTCTTGCGCAGCACGGCCTGGCGGCGCTCTGCGTAGTGCGGATCGTCTTGAAGCGTCAGATGCAGGCGGAGCGCGTCGGCCCGGATATCCAGGAGACTCGACAACACGAACAGATTGATGTCCGACAGGGACAGCCCGGCGTCCTGCGCCGAGCGGATCTCCCTCACCGCCAGGTGTCCGAACTTGCGACGCAGCCACTTGACGTCACGCCTGGCCGCAACGAGCTCGATCTTCATACCGTCGGTGAACCGCTGGCCGTGGTCGAACTGCGCGCCGACTTCGTCGAGGTGTTCGGCCGCGCTCTCGAGCCGGGCGTAGTCCCCGGCTTCCATCAGGTGACGAACGCGCTCCAAGTTCTCCGAGAGTGCGCCCAGAGCCTGTTGCACCCGGTCGAGCCGGGCGCCGGTGATCACCGACGAGACGGTCATGAAGAGCATCACGGGGGCCACGACCGGAAGCAGGGCGCTACCGGCGGCGACGAACGGCGCCTGCGCGACGATCCCTGACGGGCCCATGACCGCCGAGCCCACGCCTGTGCCGATCGTCATCAGCGTTGCGGGATTGGCGGTCGCCAGGAAGACGTTGCCGGCGAGCAGCGAAGAGGCAGCCGTGCTTCCCGCGCCGAGCACCGGTTGCAGCCACGCGCTGTCAATCGCGCCGCCGGACTGGAATGGGCCCGTCGTGGACCACCCTGCGCGCAGTGCCTCGCTGGCCTCCCTGCCGAGGTCGACCACGGCGACCTTCCCGTATTCCTCGTGCGTGAGCACCTGTCCTACCGGATCTTGTGGCACCTCTTGCTGGAGACCGAGGATGTCCATTCGTCCTCCTGCTCGCCGTTGTACCGTCATCGGCTCGCTAGCGTTGCGGACCCTTCAGCAGCCTGCAAGCATCGTCCATTCAGTCCGCGTCAGTCAGCGCAAAGAGCGGGCGCTCGACATCCACGGCTCTGACAATGTCATCGCGAGCCGGCCCCAGCCGCAGCCCATCGTCGCTCATCAGGATCTCGCCGAAGACCCACGGCGGCCCGCAACCAGCGAAGGCCGCGCTCTCGTGCTCTTGATGACACGATCGGCAACAGCCTTCCCAAGCGCGGAAGGATCGTTTGATTCAAACCGACGACGTTCAGTCTCGTTTGGAAAGACCCGCGCATGGTACTCTTCAAACGACCGCATCGTGCCAAGTTCGCCGGATTCCGTCTTGCGTTTGTCCGCCATCAGCGTCGCTTCCTCGGATCGAAGTAGTTGTTGAAGAACTGGTGGTTTAGTTCGGCCTGAAAGTAGTGCTTGCGCTTTATCCAGATAAACCCATCTCCTCTGGAGATTATGGCAACGTCCACTGGGCCACCCACGGTCTCAGCATCGGGCGACACCCGCTGGCGAAACGAGGTCAGGTTCACTAGCGTTTCCGCCATTTCGGCCAGTTCGTTCTTCGGAAGGGAAAGTACCGTGTCTACCACTGGAGTAATCTGCTCGCTCTTTATGTAAGCCTCTAGTTCTTCCCGCAGATGTTCTTCAGCAGACCGTAGAATTCCCTTAAGGCCCTCTCGGATGTTGTTGCGCTGCTCCGGTGACATCCCGCCATCAGCTGCATCGTCGACGATCGCATTGGGAAGCTCTTCTGATATCCGGTGGATGAAATTGTAGATTGTCGCCTTGATCGCGGGACTGATACCTTCCATGAACGTCGAAACCATCTCCGTTTGTGCGAAAGGGAAGATCCCGCCTTTGTCGTGCCCGTCAATGATCATGCGGAGGTGGTGGTGTGGCTTGCCAGCTACGACGCCTCGGATGTCGTATTGGACGAGCATCGGGCAGACATCGTCCGTGCCAAACCCAGCGAAGACCATTCCGCAATCGGATACAACCGACCGAATGTTGAGCAATGTTCGCGAGACCAGGTCCCTTAAGAGAACGCGCTGGCCGTCGCTGAACGGCGCTTGCTCAAGAACCTGGTTCGTGACGCTGTCAATGACCTCCGAATGCGCCGTTGACACCGACTGTACATCCGTGGCGTCGGCAGAACTAAGCAGTTCCTCTCCTTCGACTGCTTGGCGATGTTGCTCAAGCAAAGCCGTCAGTTCGTCCTTGAGGGCACTCTCAGAGATCTCACCCTCAGCCTCAATATGGGCTCTCACCCGAAGGTCGAGGTCTTGTTTGACTCTAAACAAGAAGCGGAAGGAACCGCGACGAACAAACTGGTCCTGGCGGTTCTTGGGAAACAAGACAGCGCTGGTGCCAAGGAATTCCAGGAAGGAGTCTGCATACTCCCGCAAGCTCCCAAAGGCACCTTGCCCGAATTGATCTCGGAACAACTTGACGGCGGTTTCCACCGGCAGTCCCCCCAGTTCCGCACTGCCATAGATCATCACGCCGACGGGCTCGTGTTTCGATAGCGTGAATAGCTTGTTGACAGTGTTGTAGATCTTCGGAGCTCGACTCCCGTCCGAGACCGTGACAGCACTGTCGGCCGCAAGCGCAACCGCCTGACTGTTCAGAATCGCAATCTCAGCAGTCATCTCTCGAAGATCATACCTAAAGCCAACCCCGAATAGGCCGTGCGGCACACCCGTGCGCGAGGGCAGCCGCGTCCGGCCCGCTCCATCTGGACACGGTCCTTACCCGGTCAGAACGAGTCAGAACTGGACCAAGAGCCAATAACCCACTTATCTGCAAATATTTACGGCGTTTATGATACGCTCCGTCCAGCCCGTACACTGAGGAAATCGCGACAGTCCCCCTCAGCAAGCAGCGCACCAAGTGACGGCGAACCGCCACTCCACCTCTCGGCGCCAGACCGCCCCAGCCGGCCTGCCCAGACTCTTGACTCTGCGGGACGGGACCGCAGCGACCGCCCCGTCCCGCTCAGCCGAATGACGCCTCGATGGCCGAGTCCCGCTCTCTCGAAGCCGATCCGGATCGGTAGCCGGGCGGTCCGGTGGCTCGAGCAGGGAGTGCTCGACTTCGTCGCAGCCGTTTCCAAGCTGGCTCAGATCGGCCCGCCGCGCTCTTGCCCCAGTCCGAGTAGTGGTTTCAACTCGGGCAACCGGAGAAACGGCTTCCGCCCCGCGGGATACGCCTTGATCAGCGCGTGGAAGTGTCCCTGCACACGGTCCAGAACATCCTGTGCTATGCGACTGCTCCTGTAAACCGGCGTCAACAGCGGAATCAGAGCGCGGTGCCCGCGACGACCGGCGATATCGCCCGCTCGTTCACCTCGGCGTGTGCCGAGGGTGCGCCAAGCACCCATCTCGAGGAGCCGCCGCACGACCGGCGCGGGGGCGCCGCCATGTGCAGCCTGATGAAGTGGCGCGTAGCGCGCCCGACCTGCCGGACGACCGGAGTTCACAAGTTCCCGTGCTTGTTGAGGATCTCCAGCACGCGCGGCCAGTCACGGGCTGCGTCGGCCACGGCATGCCGTATCCCGATTCGCCAAAACGGCGCGTAGGCGCGCTCGTCAACACCGTCGATTCCGTTCCATCTCGCTTCTGGCAATCTGCCTCCGCGGGCGGTGTGGTTTCCCGACTTGCCTGCGCTGGGTCGTACAGCGCCCACGTGTCAGAACCTGTCAGCAGCTACGAGCCAGGGCTGGTGCCGGCGAAGGCCGCCAGCACTGCCACAGCCGGCTTCGATACTCGCGGGACTTCTGCAGTAGCTCGCCCGGACGATGAACGCGGTGCGGTTGGAGGAGGATTTCGGTGAGCCGTTCGCGAAATCCTTGAGAAACGCGCTACCAAGCCAGCCCGACGCCTCGCTGCCGCAGGTCCTCCCGGCGGCGCTCGTAGTCCGGCATGACCCTGCCGAGGGCCTGCCAGTAGTCGCGGCCATGCCCACGGTGCCGCAGGTGCACCAGCTCGTGGACGACGACGTAGTCGACCAAACGCATGGGAGCCTGGATGATACGCCAGTTCAGCCGGATGGTGCCGCCGCGGTCGCAGCTCCCCCACCGCTTCTGCTGGTCGGCGATGACGACGCGGGGCATCGCGACGCCGGCCCTCGCCCGCCACGCCTCCACCCGCTCCGGCAGCCGCTCGGCCGCGTGACGGCGGAACCAGGACACGAGGGCGATCCGGACATGCGCGGGCTGTTCCACTCCCGCCGGCGCGGGCACATGCAGCCAGCCGCCGCGCAGCTTCGCCCGCCCGGTCTCGTTCGAATGCACCTTCAGGCGATAGTGCCGCCCGAGATAGAGGACGGTCTCGCCGCTGACGAACTCCCGCGGCGACGACGGCGGGTCGTGCGACTGCACGTGCCGCAGGCGCCGGACTATCCAGGGCGCCTTCCGGCGCACGACCGCGTCGAGCCGGCAGGTGGAAAAATCCTCCGGGGCCACGAGCAGCACGCCGCCGGACGGGTCCACCGTCACCGCCACGGTCTTCTTTCGCCGGGCACTGCGGCGGATGGCGTACGACAGGCGCGTGCCGCCCCAGGTGATCGCGGAGGTCTCCAGGTCGCCGATCATCGGTCGGTGCGCACCTTCGCAAGGTCCACGATGTCGGTGGCGAGAGACTCGACCGTCTCGTCGTCGATGCCCCCGGCGCGGAGCTGGCGCTTGATCCGGCTGCGCATCTGGCGCTGCACGTCGTCCTTCTGCTGCCAGTCGACCAGATCCGTGAACGGCGTGACCGCCTCGTCGAGCAGCGAGGCCAAGTCGCGGTTGGCGGCGTCGTAGGTGGCGGTCCGGTCCTTCACCCTTCGCGGTCTCTGTTTCTCCAGCAGGCCGTAGATGGCGAAACCGCGCGCGTCGAGCTCCATGTCTTCGGCCTGGCTCTGCTCGCCCTGCAGCTCCTCCCGCAGGTCGCCGAGCAGCTTGAGCTGCTGGGCCCCATCCAGTTGCTCCTGGCGCCGTTGCTCGACGATCTCCTCCAGCCGCTCGCGCAGCGACTGGTAGAAGACCGGGTTCTCCTCCACGCGGACGTTGATCTCGTGGCGGATGGCGTGCTCCATCTCGCTGGCCTTCGCGTCGTCCGTGGCGAGCGCCTCGACCTTCTCGTCGAACTCCTGCGAGAAGAGCCGGACTTCCTTGACCAGGATCTCGATGCCGTCGGCGACCACGGCGTCGGCGATCAGCTTCCGCACTTTCTCGCCGCACCCCGACAGGTCGAGCCGGTCGTCGCGGTAGCGGGCGCGGGCGGCGCCCCGGATCTTCCCCAGCCAGCGCAGGTCGGCGTTGTATGCGAGGGCGCGCCGGTCCGGCAGCAGCATGTCCATCGACTGGCTGAAGCGGCGGAACGCGAGATCGAAGGCGGCCCGCACGTCCTCGGGCTCGAGCACCCGTACGCACGCGTCCAGGTCGTTCGTGTCCGCGACCGGCTGGAAGAACTTCATCGCCGCCGCGTGGCGGGACTGCAGCCGCGGCAGCTCGTCCACGTTCGGGGTCAGCGCCCCCTGGACATCGGTCGTCGAGAAGATCGCCAGCGCGTCCTGCAGCTTCGCGGACACGCCCCAGTAGTCGACGACCAGGCCGTAGGTCTTCTCGTCGCCGAGCGGGCGGTTCACGCGGGCGATGGCCTGCAGCAGCCCGTGCTCCTTGAGGGGCTGGTCGAGATACATGACCTGCTCGACCGGCGCGTCGAAACCGGTCAGCAGCATGTCGCACACCACCAGGATGGACAGCGGGTCGTTCCGGTCCTTGAACCGGTCGATGGCCCGCTCCTGCTTTTCCTTGCGCAGGTGCCAGCGCGCCAGCCGCGCCTCGTCGTTGTGGTCCGCCGACATGACGACCACCGACTCCGGGCCGTTCAACCGATCCAGCGTCTCCTTGTAGGTGACCGCGGCGTCGCGGCTCGTCGCGACCACCTGGGCCTTGAAGCGGTTCGGGGCGATGAACTTCGTGAAGTGCTCGATCAGGTCCAGGCAGATCGCCTCGATGCGGCGCGGCGCGCCGGCGATGGCCTGCTCGGTGGCGAAGCGCTGCCTGATGGCGGCCCGCTCGTCCTCGGTGCGGTCCGCGAAGACGTGGTCGAACACCTGGTCGAGGGTCTTGCCGATGATCTGCAGATCGGGGAGCCGGCTCTCGTAGAAGATCGGCACCGTCGCCCCGTCCTGCACGGCCTGCTCGATGGTGTAGGTGTCGATGTAGGGCCCGAACGTGCGCAGCGTGCTGCGGTCCTTCTTGTCGATCGGGGTGCCGGTGAAGCCGAGGAAGCAGGCGTTCGGCAGCGCCTGCCGCATGTTGGCGGCGAGACTGCGGTACTGCGTGCGGTGGGCCTCGTCCACCATGACGAAGATGTTGGCCGCCGCGGACAGCGTCGGGTGGACCGCCGCACGCCGCCCGGTGCCGGCCGCGCCGGCGATCTCCTGGAACTTCTGGATCGTGGTCATCACCGTCCTGCCGGTGGGATGCTCCAGGATCCGCCGCAGCTCCTTCACGCTCTCCGCCCGCTCGGGATTGGGGAACCCGCAGGCGGTGAACACGCCGGCGATCTGCCGGTCGAGCTTCGTGCGGTCGGTGACGATGACCACCGTCGGCTGCTGCTGCGCCTCGTCGCGGCGGAGCTTGAGCGCCAGCCACAGCATCGTCAGGCTCTTGCCCGACCCCTGCGTGTGCCAGACGATGCCGCCCCGCTCGCTCGGTTTCCGCGCCGTCCGGATGCGCCGCAGCGCCTCGTTCACGGCGATGAACTGCTTGTAGCGGGTCAGCTTGCGGACGGTGCGGCCGCCGTCGACCTCGAAAACGACGAAGTTGCGGACGATGTCGAGCAGGTTCCGCGGTTCGAGGAGCCCGTACAGCAGGATGTCCTGCGGCGTGGGCTTGCGCCCGAGCTTCTCGCCGAGCTGCTTCACGCGCAGGGGATACGGCTGCTTCCATTCCAGGAAGAACCGCGCCGGCGTGCCGACCGTGCCGTAGACGGCGCGCTCGCCGCAGGTGCCGACCAGAATCTGCGCCGCCTCGAACAGCTTCGGCGCGCCCTGGTCCTTCCAGGTCGTATCGGCTTCCTGGTAGCGGCGGAGCTGCTTGACCGCCTCGGCCTTCCAGGCGTCGCCGATGGTCGGGCTCTTGCACTCGACGACGGCCAGCGGAAGACCGTTGACGCACACCACGACGTCGGGAACGACGTGCTTCTTCGACCCGAGCACCCGGTACTGCCGGGTGACGATCCACTCGTTGCGATCGGGATGCTCGAAGTCGAGGAACCGGACCGTATGGCTCTTGCGGCCGTCGCCGCGGTCCTGCTCCAGCGCGATGCCGTAGGTGAGCGAGGTGTAGATCTTCCGGTTCGCCTCGGCGAGACCGGACGCCGGGACCTGGGTCACCGCCTTCACGGCGCTGGCGACGTTGGTCGCGGACAGCCACGGATTCAGCCGTTCGACGGCAGCCGCGAGGCGCTCGGCAAGGATGGTCTCCCTGAAGCTCGCGCGCTCGCCCTCGAGGTCTTCGGGCGATAGGTAGGCATACCCGAGGGACTCCAGGAGCTCGACCGCGGGGTTCTCCGCGAGGTGCAGCTCGTCCCAGCCCGTCGTACGGGGCCCCATGGCGATCACAACTCGGAGTGCGGCCCGATCAACGGACGTCCCCCGGCGACAGCGAAAACTGCCAGCGCGTGGTCGAGCCGCTCACCGGCGAAGACCCTCACGCCGCACGGCGAGAATCTCCTCCCTGGTCATGCCGGTACGAGGCCGCTGCCGCCGCCACGCGCGGAACCGCTCCACGGCTTCCTTCTGCGAGGCGCGCTCGTTGTCGGCCGCCGGCACCAGACGCGCGACCGTCTTCCCGTGGCGGGTAATCGCTATCGACTCGCCATGCTCAACGACACGCAGCAACTCCTCGAAGCGCGCCTTCGCCTCGGTCCCGCGGACTTCATCCATGTTGCAGCACCAGACCGGTCATTTGACCATGCAGAATACACGAGCGTCGCAGCCCTCACTCGCCCGCCGCCCTCACGGCGCAATGTAGAACTCTGCTTCGAAACCCTCCTTGCTCCGGATCGCGATGCCGTACTCGCGGGCCTTCTTCACCTTGCCGGTCGGCTTGGCCTCGGGATCCACCACCAGCACCACCAGGTGTCGTGACCTTCCTGGAGATCCCGCCGGCGACCGTTCCGCCGGCGGATCCGATTCTGGCGGCCAACACTTCGTCGCGGAACCCGGTGAAGACAAACACCTGACCATACAGGTCCGCGTCGTGCGCGACCTCCGTTGGCGCCGCGTCGTCGTCGTCCGGCGGTGCCAGCGGCGCGAGGCGCTGCCGCCGAGGAGCCGGCGCACTGCACGATACACGCCAATCGTCGCCCGGCAATCATCGAGGGCACGATGGCTGCCCTGCTCCGCAACATCCAGCCTCTCGGCAAGCGCTCCCAGCTTGTACGGCCGGCCCACCGGCACCCGCTGCGCCATGCTCATGGTGCACACCCATTCGTTCCGGCTGAACGTCATTCCCATCAGTCGGGCGTTGTGCTCCAGGAACCTGCGGTCGAAGTGGGCGTTGTGAGCGACGATCGGGGCATCGCCGACGAATGCGGCGACTCGGGACAGCACCCGGTCTATGGTGTCCGCGTCCGCCACCGTTTCGTTCGTGATGCCGGTCAGCTCACGAATCCGCCTGGGGATGTTCCCCGCTGGGCGCACGAGCTCGTTCAGCACCCGTTCGCGGGCAATTCCATCCTCTGTCTCGGTGCGGATGACTGCGATCTCGATGATCGAGTCGCGTTCCGGACTGAATCCGGTCGTCTCGATGTCGAGGATGCAGAACGGAGACCTGTCGCCGTCGGGATCGTCGCGCTCGACCGGGCGCTCGACGAGGGGGCGACGCCTTCCGCGGACGGTGAAGTCGGCCGCCCCGTCGGCATCGACATCCTGTACGCCAACGGTTCCGATGGCGGCCATGAAGGCGACCGCGAACAGCTTTCGGACCTTCTCGGTGAGCTTCATCGCGAGTCCTGCGCCAGCAGCCTACCGCGCCAGGCTCCAAGCGCCCGTGCCCCGATCCGAACAGGAGGCGTCGCCGCGCAGCGGGCGAACTTGACCACAGGATTCTCCGCGAGGTGCAGATCCTCACACCCGATGTGTCTTCGGGATCATGCGGCCTCGGGGTCAGGGGCGACGCAGAGTTCACCAGTGAGAAGGATGGACATGAGAGTCGATCTGGCGCGCGAGAGGCCCTGGAGCCCCTCGGCCTCGCGGGTAGCGCGACTTTCCACGGCGTCGATGACGCGGGAAATATGCTGTTGTTCCTCGGGTGACGGCAGACCGATCTTCCAGTTCGTGAGCTCGGACTTCCTAAGGTGAACAAGCGTGTGCTTGAATCCGTGAGCCTTCCGCTCGACACCCGTCGTAATTTGGGATAGCAAATGGAACAAGAATCGAAGTTCAACATCTTTTGTCGGTTTAACACGATAGATGTGCTGGTTGAGAACGCCTCTAGGTCCAGGCCATATGCGGGGCCCGAATGAAGCGCCACGACTTCCAGCCCACGCAAATAGTAATTCGCCAGGCTCGACCACCCAGTCATTGTCAGTGATCCCGGCGAAATAGTTGAAGTTGGTGGAGCGATTCAAATTCTGTATCCGGATAATGGGCAGCCCCGAATTGGACCACTCGGGCGGCCGGAACCCGTGTCCTCCTGATAAGCGAGCCAAGTCACCTATGGTTGCGACCAACCACTCTTCTGGAATTTCCCCAATCTCCGTCTGCTTGAACCGCGTGTGCCGCCCCGGCAGGCCCCGCGTGAGCAGCTCCTGCATTAGGCCGCGCTTGACGAGCTGCACCTGGTCGATGACCGCCTGGGTCTTCTCGATGGCGTCGTCCACCGAGGAGAGGATGGCGGCAATCTTGCGCTGTTCGCGCAGAGGTGGGTGTGCCAGCAGTAATCCGGATAGAGTACTGAACGAGATCCCGCCCCGCCGTTTCACGGTTCCCTGAGTGATTGTCTCGTAGACTTTCAACGACCGCTCCGACTTCAGGACTGCAAACAGGTAATCAGGATCAATACCATTTCGCACGTCGAATACGGTATACATGGGGCTGACAAGCCCCGGCGTTGATTCCTTGAGTCTGCCTATGCTGCCCTCATTCAAGTGAATTGTCGCGTACGCGAACTGTCCCGGCTGAACAACCTTATAGTGTGATGTGTCCTTTCCGTAGACACGCTTGCTGAAGTATTGGTCCGACCTCACGATGCCATGATGCTTGCTCACTGACAGCACGGGCAAATCCGCACCGTATCCGGCGCGCTGCTTGCTTTCGGTAGCGAAATCGCCGATACGGCCTATCGACCAGCCTTCAGGAAGTGGTCCCATTCGTTCAGCTAGCATTTCTATCCTAAACCTAGCTCCGCCAAGTACCGGTTCATCGCGGCCTCTGCTGTGGCACGCTCTCGCTCCAGGTCCCGGAGTTTGCGGACCGCCTCCGGGACGTCGATGCGCTCCTCCTCCTCAGAAGTGTCCACGTAGCGGCTGATGTTCAGGTTCCAGTCGTTCTGTTCGATCTCCGCGAGCGGGACGAGTCTCGCATACTTGTCGACGTTGGCATATGCACGAAAAGTGCTGGAGATGCGCTCGATATCCTGCTCGCGCAGGCGATTCTGGTTGATTCCCTCTCCAAACTCCCCGGACGCGTCGATGAACAGCACCTTGCCCTTGCGCCCTACCGGCTTGTCCCGGTTCAGCACGAGGATGGAGGCCGGGATGCCGGTGCCGTAGAAGAGGTTCGGCGCGAGGCCGATGACCGCCTCGAAGAAGTCCTCCTGCAGCAGCCCCTGGCGGATCTTCCCCTCCGCACTGCCGCGGAAGAGCACGCCGTGCGGCATGACGACGCCGAGCCGGCCCGAGGTGTTCAGCACCGCCACCATGTGCTGGACGAACGCGAGATCCCCCTTCGTCTTCGGCGGCACGCCGAACCGGAAGCGCGCATGGCCGTCGTTCTCGGCCACGTCGCGGCCCCACTCGTCGAGACTGAACGGCGGATTGGCGATCACCCGGTCGTACAGCAGCAGCTCACCCTCGTCGACCAGCTTCGGATCGCGGATCGTGTCCCCCTTCTCGATGCGGGCGTCGGGCAGCCCGTGGAGCAGCATGTTCATCTTGCAGATGGCCCACGTGCTCAGGTTCTTCTCCTGCCCGTGGAGCGTCAGGTTGCGAGGATTGCCGCCCTTCCGCTCGATGTGGTGGGCGCACTCGATCAGCATGCCGCCGGAGCCGGCGGTCGGGTCGCAGATGCGCATCCGTTCGTTCGGCGCCAGCAGCTCGACGATGAGCTTGACGACCATCCGCGGCGTGTAGAACTCCCCTCCCTTCTTGCCGGCATCGTCGGCGAACTGCTCGATCAGGTACTCGTAGGCGCGGCCGAGCAGGTCGGGCTCGGCCATGCGGTCGTTGCGGAGCGAGACCTCCGAGAAATGCTGGACCAGGCGTGCGAGGACGGTGTCGCGGTTCCTCGCGTCGCCGAGCTTCCGCTCGTCGTTGTAGTCGATGCCGGCGAGGACGCCCTCCAGCGCGCTGTTCTGCTCCTCGAGTGCGGCGCACGCCTTGTTCAGCGCCTCGCCGATGTTGGTGGCCGTCTTCTGGATTGTGCCCCACCGCGCGCGGTCCGGCACGAAGAACTGGTGCTCGTCCGGATCGGTCCACGCCACCGTCTCGGACATGCCGTCGGCGATGAGCTTCTGAGCCTCTTCCTCGAAGCGGTCCGACAGCCGCTTCAGGAACAGCAGGCCGAAGATGTAGGTCTTGTAGTCGCTGCTGTCGATAGACCCGCGCAGGATGTCGGCCGCCGACCAGAGGTACTGTTCGAGCTGGGCGACGCTCAGCACCTCCTGGGTCGAGCTCGACGGAGCTGCGGCTGGTCGAGACGGCGCCGGCGACTTGGCTACCTTGTCGGCGCTCCTCGTTGTTCCGGCCGGCACCATGAGGCGCACGACGAGGTCTGCCTTCTTCCGTCCGGAATCATCCAGACCGAGCGCTCGGCACAGCTCCTTCAGGCGATCCCGAGAGAGATCCGCGAGAATCTCATCCACGCGAGCCCTGCGCGATCCGGCGAGCGCGTCGACGAGTTGCGCCTTGACGCGGCGGTCGGCGACCTCCAGCTCGTAGTAGTCGACATTCGCGCGGAGCTCCTCGGCGGTCAGCTCGGCAAGGACGGCGTGCTTCGTTGGCATGAGCGTGCTTCACTCCCTCGTGGAACCATCGTCAGGCATGGCCTGCAACGACACGGTGGCATTTGACGCCGCCTGCGACGATGAGGACGGCGGTGCCGAACCGAGGGTTGCCGCCGGATCGATGTGGCGCACGGCGCTAGATCATAGCCGCCGTCCTCGCGTGAGGCAGGTCGCGGGCGACGACTCCGGCGCGAACGCGCCCGCCCTCCGCCGACCGCGCCGACCCCAACGTGAATCCCACCGCCTCGCCGTGGAACCGGGGCGCCTGCCGTGGCGTATTGAGTTGAACGATGAAGCACACCCTGATGCGGCTCCTCGTGGCCACAGCCGTTGTGTGCGGCCTGGCCAACCAGGCTTGGGCGCAGGCAGCGACAGACGCGCTCCAGGCGTTACCGGACTTGACTCCGTTGTACAACCCGGTGTCCATCGACTCGGTGGCCACCCACCGCAGTTGGGCCGGCGGGCGTGGGATCTACGCCTTCTTCGCAACCGACACTGCCCAAGCGGTCCTGCGTCGGGCTGGCCTGAGTGTCGGTGACGACGGACTGGTCTACATTGGCCAGACGAAGAACAGCTTCCGCCAGCGGCTGACGAACCACTTCACCGGCACCAGCAACCTGCGCAGTTCGCTGAGGAGCATCCTCAGCCACACGGGATCAACGGCGGCGCGGGCAGACGTCTCGCGCTTCATGCGTTCGAACCTGAGAGTGGCGATGCTGTCGCTCGACGATGCCACGGTCATCGACACGGTCGAGGCAAGGTTGATCCGGGCCACGAGCCCGCCGCTGAACAGGGCGGGGGTCAGCAACGCGAACACCAAGCGGCTCAAGCAACTGCGCAAGGTACTCACCACGACGACGCCCACCGGCACGGCCGTCTCGACGCTTGCCAAGGGCACGGGGATTGGCGTCCTGGTTGAGCTTCCTGTCACGGCGGCCGTCGAGTACTTGCATGTGAGGAACGGCAGAAAGACGCCGGAGGAAGCAGCGATTGATGGTGCAAGAACCGTCGGCACGGCTGCCGTCGTCGGCGCTGTCGCCGCAGGTGCGTTTTCCGCCGCGGCAACCGCCGGGGTCACTGTCTCGGCACCGTTCGTGATGCCGCTCGCAGTCGTTGGTGCCGGACTGTACGTATGGGTGTCCGGCGATCGCATCTGGAATGCGGTACATGAAGACACTCGAACGACGGTCGAAGCGCGCTTCGCGGCCGCCGCGGCGGCGGTAGGATGGGGAGATTCCGAGGCTGCCGATCGGCCTTGACCGGCCTTGCGCTACGCGTGTTGCCGACCGGTCCGCCGCCGAGCCGGGACGCGCACCAACCCACTCGGACGCTTGGACCACACTTTGTCTTACCGACCCCCTTGGTCATCGGGGTCGTCGTCCCCCGGCGTGCCGTCGCCGACCTTGTGGTACGGGCTGCTCCTGTCCGCCGCACCTTCGGCCCGGTCCGGTTCCTCGACCGGCTCGCTTGCCTGGTTGCCGATAGGGACGTTGCGCGCCGCGCGATTTTCGAGTTCTTCCCTGACGTCGGCGGTAGAGCGTCCTCGCCTCGCCGAGCACTTCGGCCAGCGTCTCGTCCTCCCACTCGTGCAAGCGCTTGCGAAGTCCGGCCGGCGTCAGGACCAGCACGTCCGTCCAGCGCAATCCCATCGGAAGCGCGTTGCCGATCGCCAGCTTCAACTTCGGGGTGCCCCCTGGCGCCTCGTCGATGACCAGGATGTCGATGTCGCTGTCGTCGGTCATCTCGCCGCGCGCGCCCGACCCGAACAACAGCACGCGCTTCGGCCTGGTCACCTTCAGCACCGCGTCGACGATGTCCCGCAGATCCTCGGGGTGCGGCGCGCCGCCCTTCAGGCGGCGCCAGCCGGGCACGCCGTCCAGCTCCGGCGGCTCGCGTTCGGGGTCCATGAGCGCTGCTTCGATCTCGCTAAGAAGAAACTCTCAGAGCGCCCTCCCGGTCAGGCGACCTTCACTTCGACCTCGACGCCGAGGCTCTGCAAACGCCGGATGAGGTGCTGGGTGACGCGGTGCTTGTCGCGGTCCGCCAGGTATCGGCCGCCGAGGTCGTGGTAGTCCTTCTCGTCGCGGAGCATGAAGTAGGCGGCGGTCAGCATGGAGGCGGCGACCGCCACGATCGCCTTCTTCGGGCCGCGCCGGCCCTTGAGGCGCCGAAATTGGGACTGCAGATAGCTCCCGTTCTTCCGCGTCGCCGCCCACGCGGCCTGGACCAGCACCGTCTTCAACCAGGGAGTCGCGTGACGGATCCGGGTCGAGCGGCGCTTCCCCGCACTCTCGTCCAGCCGCGGGCACAGGCCCGCCCACGAAACCAGATGGCCCGGATCGGGAAACCGCGTCATGTCCACGCCGACCTCGGCGATGATCACCCGCGCGACCGTCTCACTGACCCCGGGCATCGTCGTCAGCCGCTCGGCCGCCTCGCGAAAAGGGCGCAGCACCTCGTCGGCCTGCCGCTCCAGTTTCTCCACGGCGGCGCGTAGCGCATCGATCTGCCCCAGATGCAGATCCAGCAGGAAGCGATGGTGCGGCGTCACCCGACCGTGCACCGCGGCGACGATGTCCGCACGGTCGGCCTTCACCCGGACGTTGGTGCAATCAGCCAACCGCTCGGGATCGGTCTCCCCGGCGATGAGCGCCGCCAGGATCGCCCGGCCGCTGACGCCCAGGATGTCGGTGACCACGCGCGTCAGCTTCACGTTCGCGTCTTCGAGCGTCTTCTGCAGGCGTTGCGTGTGCCGCGCGATCTCGCGGACCAGTTGCTTGCGGGTTCGCGTCAGGTCGCGCAGTTCCTGGATCGGGGCCGGCGGCACGAAGCTGCCCCGAATCAGCCCGTGCGCCAACAGATCCGCGATCCAGGCCGCGTCGTTCCGGTCGCTCTTGCGGCCCGGAACGTTCCGGATGTGCTGCGCGTTGGCGAGCACCAGTGTCAACGACGATTCGTCTTCGAGGATGTGCCACACCGGCTTCCAGTACACGCCGGTCGCCTCCATCGCCACGTGCGTGCAGCCGGCCTCGGTCAGCCAGGCCGCCAGTTCGAGCAGGCCCGCCGTCGTGGTCGCAAACTCCCGATGCTCGGCCGTGGCCTTCCGACCGGCCGCGATGCGCACGCACGCGTTCACGCGCCGCGAGTGGACATCCAACCCGGCGCACCGGGGATGCAAGACTTCCATTTCGTTACCTCCTGTATCGCAAGGCGCTGGCGTGGAGTCCGCCGGTACGAAATCTAAGAGTCGCGATCCCCGGATCCACCGGGCTCGCAATGCGGGGTGCTCGCGGGACTCCGGGTCCAACTACAGAACGGGCTCTCGGCACCATAGAGAAACCGACCTCTGGGCCAGCATCAAGCCCTACACAATAGCCCTACCTGTTTCATGCATGCGCGGGTCCGGCGCCCGCCGGGTGGGGAACTACAGAGAAACTCACGGTTGAATCACTGATCTCACTGATTCAGGCGGGCTTCAGTTCAACCTCGACGCCGAGGTCGTGCAGACGCCGAAGGAGGTGCCGTTTGACACGCTCGGCGTCGCGGTTCGCCAAGTACCGGCCGCCGAGGTCCTGGTAGTCCTTCTCGTCGCGGAGCATGGAGTAGGCGGCGGTCAGCATGGAGGCGGCGACCGCCACGATGGCCTTCTTCGGGCCGCGCTTCCCTTTGAGGCGCCGAAACTGCGCCTGCAGATAGCTCTCTTTCTTCCGGGTCGCGGCCCACGCGGCTTGGATCAGCGCTATCCTCAGCCAGGGAGTCGCGTGACGGATCCGGGTCGAGCGGCGCTTGCCGGCACTCTCGTCGAGGCGCGGACACAGACCCGCCCACGAAACCAGATGGCCCGCACTCGGAAACCGGGTCATGTCCACGCCAATCTCGGCGATGATCACCCGCGCGACCGTCTCACTGACCCCGGGCATCGTCGTCAGCCGGTCGGCGGCCTCGCGAAAAGGGCGCAAGACCTCGTCGGCTTGGTGCTCGACTTGCTGCACGACCGCGGTCAGCGCGTCGACCTGAGCCAAGTGCAGCTTCAGCAGGAAGCGATGATGCGGCGTCACCCGA
Organism: Vicinamibacterales bacterium; assembly: GCA_965222905.1. GTDB lineage: Bacteria > Acidobacteriota > Vicinamibacteria > Vicinamibacterales > UBA8438 > WTFV01. The sequence continues at coordinate 5,846,305 of OZ244976.1, forward strand.
CCGTGCACCGCCGCGACGATGTCCGCGCGACTGGCCTTCAGGCGCCCGGTGGTGCAATCGGCCAAACGCTCCGGGTCGGTTTCCCCGCCGATGAGCGCCGCCAGGATGGCTCGGCCGCTCACGCCCAGGATGTCGGTGACCACGCGCGTCAGCTTCACGTTGGCGTCTTCCAGCGTCTTCTGCAACCGCTGCGTGTGCCGCGCGGTCTCACCGACCAGTTGCTTGCGGGTCCGCGTCAGGTCGCGCAGTTGCTGGATCGGGGTCGGCGGCACGAAACTCCCGCGGATCAGCCCGTGCGCCAACAGGTCTGCGATCCAGGCCGCGTCGTTCCGGTCGCTCTTGCGGCCGGGAACGTTACGGACATGTTGGGCGTTGGCGAGCACCAGCGTGAACGATTCTTCGAGGATGTGCCACACCGGCTTCCAGTACACCCCGGTCGCCTCCATTGCCACGTGCGTGCAGCCCGCCTCGGTCAGCCAAGTCGCCAGGTCGAGCAGGCCCGCCGTCGTCGTCGCGAACTCTCGATGCTCGGTCGTGACCGTGCGACCGGCCGCCACGCGCACGCACGCGTTCACGCGCCGGGAGTGAACATCCAGCCCGGCGCACCGGGGATACAGGACTTCCATCCGTCACCTCCTGTGTATCGCAGGGCGCTGGCGTGGAGTCCGCAGGTACGAAATCTACAGGGCGCGCTCACCGGGCGAACCGGTCTCGCAATACGGGGTGCTCGCGGGACTCCGGGTCCAACTTTGCAACGGGCTCTCGGCACCATCATGAAAACCGACCTCTGTGCCAGCGTCAGCCCCTACACCGTATTCCAGTTTCATGCATGCGAGGGTCCGGCACCGCCGGGTGGGAAACTTTGCAGCATCATCCTGGTTCCACTGTCGAACGCCTTGCTTCGGGTGTCAAGCCCCGTCTCGGCGAGGGCGGCCGTGCACCGCCACAGTCTGTCGCCGAGGACGGGGAAGGCGTGGCGTTCCAACTGCTGCAGCCAGTTGGCGGCGGTCTTCTCGCTCCGCCACGCCCAGTCCGATGTCGCGCCGCTTGCCGTTGATGACGACCCGTTGCACCCAGCTCTTCGAGCCGCCGGGGGCGATGTTGAGGAACAGAATCTCGCCATCGCCGTCTGCCCGGCTTTAGGGAATTCTGGGAATGGGGGGCGAAGGAGTTGAGTGCCGAGGGTGGGGATCGAACCCACACGGCCCTCACGGGCCACGGGATTTTAAGTCCCGAGTGTCTACCAGTTCCACCACCTCGGCATCGGCCGCCCGGCGGTCGCCGGTCAGGCTGGAATGGTACCGTCACGCGACAGGTGACCGCCAGCGTTCGGCAAGTCTCGCCCGACTTCGCGCCGGAGTGCCGGTGCGCGCCGAAGCCTGCGAAGCCCGGGATACGGCGGCCGATCGCGGATCCGCACGCCTCGATGCCGCGGGCGCCGGCTGCCGGCCGCCTTCGTGACCGGCTGGCTGTCAGGGGACCGTAGTTCTATGGTCCGCCGACGACCACCGTCACGCCGGTACTGGCGCGCGACGCGCGCTGCGCGCGGTCGAACTCGATCCGTGCGCGCTGGTAGTCGAGGATCGCGCGTAGCTCCAGCTCCTGGGCGGCGGCCAGCTCGCGCTGCATCTGGACGACCAGGTAGTTGGTCGACAGCCCGACCTCGAACTTGATCTCCTCCGCCCGAAGCTGTTCCTCCGCGAGCTCCCGGGCGATGGCCGCAGCCTGGATGCTCTCCTGGATCGCTTCTATCTGGAGTGCGGCATTGGTCACCTCACCGACGATCTGGATCTCGATCCATTCGACCTGGACCTCGTTCTGCCGAAGCTCCAGCCGCGCCCGCTCGTAGGCAGCCTCGTCCGCGCTCCGACCCAGCGGGTAGCTCATCTGCACCTGGACGCTCCAGATCGGGTAGTCCGCCCCGACGATATCGCCGACCGCGTCCCCGTAGCCGCCCGGGATCACCTCTCCCCCGCCCCCCAGGATCGCTTCGAAGGAGCTCCCCGAAGGAACCAGCCGGGAACCACCCTGACCGGTCAACTGATAGCTTCCGATCAGATCGAGTGCGGGAAGCGTGCTGTTCCGAAGGTTTGCGACCGTGGCGTCGTTGAGCTCGATCTGCCGCCGCACACGGTTGATGTCGGTGCGCCGGTCGAGCGCGGCTCCGATCGCCGCCTCGAGATCGATCGAAATCGCGTCCGTCCGCGGCTCGTCCGTCGGGTTGATCTCGGCATTCCACAGCTCGTCCGTCCTGCCGTCGACGATGAGCAGCTTGAGAGCCAACTCGTTGGTGCGCAGCACTCGAACCGCCTCCGCCAGCGACTGCCGCCGTAGCGCGGCTTCCGCCCGCGCCTGTATGACCTCGATCTCCCCCACCATGCCGATCTCGACACGCGCGCGATTGTCGCGCACGAGTTGCTCGGCCAGCTCCAGCGACTGTCGCTGCACCCCGACGGCCGCGCGCGCATGGACCAGCTCCCAGTACGCCAGCCGAACGTCGGCGAGCGTGTTGACGATGGTCTCCTCGAGGTCGAGGTCGGAGATATCGCGGTCGATGCGGGAAACGACCAGTTGCGTCCGCTCATTGTCGGTTCGGAAGCCCCGCAGCAACGGCTGCGTGTACGTCAGGCTCGCGGTCGCGGCGAGGCTCGGGTTGAAGTTCGTGAAGGTGTTGGTCGATTCCAGGCGGCTGCTGTTCCAGGTCACGTCGTATCGACCGCCACCCCACCTCACCCGCTGGCTGAGACCCACGTCGTAGCTGCCCTGGTCGGTGATGATGGATGCGCCGCCGAGACCCCCGCCGTCGAGCAGCGAACGGCTGGGTTGGGTGGCCTGGTTGAGGCCGAGGCCTGACGAGGCCAGCGGCAGAAACGCCGCGTTCGCAGTGGCGACCTGCATGTCCCGCACGAGCGGACTGATGCGCTGGACAGCGATCTGACGGTTGCGTTCGAAGGCTCGCTCGACCGCATCGGCGAGGGTGAGATCGAATCGCCGTATCGCCCGAACGTCCTCTCCGGCCCGGTGCGCAGCTCTGGCGACTGCACCGCGGAGCGTGGCTTCGAACGGCTGAGCCTGCGCAGCGCGTGCCGTCGGAAGCGTCGATGCGGCAACGACCAACCCGACCACGAAGAAGGCGCGAACCGAGGTCGGCAAGATGTCCCTCCCATACTCGGCAGTGCGCGTGGCAGCAGGAACAATACGCGCGGGGCACGCTGGTCATTACGGCGGGACTGCGCCGACTGGAACTGCCGAGGGTGGCGATCGAACGCACCGGCCGACGCGCGAGCGCCTGAAGACCACCGGGCGCACAAGGCTGCGGGTCAGACCCGGGACGGCGCGGCTCTGCTGCCGCGATACGCGGCCAGCGCCCAGGCGAACAGCCCCCCGACGCCGATCAGCGTCAACGCCAGGTTGACGATCCAGCCGACGAACGGCAGGTTGACGGCGATGAAGACGGCGAGCAGGCCGACCAGCAGGGCCAGCGTCGGCCCGCCGACGCCGCGCGGGCCGAGCACCGTGCGGCCGAGGAAGAGCGCGATCGGGATCTTCCCCAGGTAGATCCCCAGTGCCCAGAGCGCAAGCGCGACGAGCGCCAGCGGCAGGCCGACCAGCGTCAGGCCGGCGATGAGCGCGGCGACCGGCGTGGCGACCACGCAGAGAAATCCGACGCCGAGCGCCCTCAGCACCGCCGGGGGGGTCCCGAACCGGACTGCCGCGGCGCCCGGGGCCGCCCACAGGAACAGCCAGCCCGTCAGGAAGGCCGCGACCAGCCAGACCGACTGGCGGCGGTAGAACGATCCGGTCAGGTAGCGGCTCGGCGAGCTCTCGTCATCCCAAGAACGCACCACCGGCTCGGCGGTGAGCATCGCAGCGGGATCGATCTGCAGGACGTTGGGATCGGGGATCCGCACGGTCAGCGTCCCGCCGATGCGACTCCGTGGTCCGACGGCGACGCGACGGGCGTTGGCGTAGACGTTTCCCTGCACCGCGCCAGCGACGTCGACGCGATACCCGGCGGCCTGCACGCCGCGGTCCACACTGCCCTCGACGGTCAGCGTATTGCTGAAGCTGGCGACGCCGCCGCCGATGCGACTGCCCCCGACGAGGCGGGTGGCCTGTGAGAACGCATAGAAGCTGCCGTCCACCCCGCCCTGTACCGTGACGAACTGGCCGGATACGAAAACGGAGCCGCCTACGTTGCCCGGCAGGTCCACGGACTGCGCCCACGCGATCACGTTGCCGTGCACCGTGCCGCGGATGACGACGCTCTGCCCGCCGGCGATGAGGTCGCCGGTCACGACGCCGTCGACGAGCACCCGCTCTCCCCGGGCGACGAGCGTGTCGTCGACCACCTCGTCGGCCGGGACCACCACGTCGTCTTCCGACGACCTGCTCACGAAGGCCTCCGCGGGAACCGCGACGGCGAGCACTATCGCCAGCAACGCCGGCAGCGCCGCCCGCCGCGCACTGCTGGAGAGGGCCGGCACGACGAGAAGCAGCAGAAGCAGCGCCGCAACGGTCTGCCCTGCCGCTGTCACCATCGACGTGAGCGGCAATCCGTCGAAGGCCACGCCGGCGCCCAGGGTCATCCCGGTGAACAGCCAAGGCAGGCGGCCGGACGGATGAAAGGGACTGATCCACTCCAGTGAGGGCGGAAGCTGCCACGCGGTGGGAGCTCCCACCAGCCACGCCACCGCGGCCACGACGACGGATACCGCGACAGCCAGCGGCGCCAGCCCCCACCAGCGGTCACCGGGCGCGGCAGCGCCGGCGTGCGAAACCACCACGTCCGGTGCGACGCTCGATTCGTCGAGCGCATCCTCGCCGAGCGCCTGCACGAGCAGGCCCCGCTCGGCGCGCAGCTCCGCCAGCGCCGCGCGGCACGATGCGCAACGCCCGGCGTGCTCCAGGACGGACGCCGCGGCGGGCGCGTCCAGCTCGTGGTCCGCCAGCAGCATCAAGGTCGGTTCGTCGGGACACGTCATTGGTTCTTCCTGTCCGGCGCGGTCAGCATCCGCCGCAGTTGTTTCCTGCCGCGAAACACCAGCACGGCGACATGACCGGGCTCGATGCCGAGGATCGCTCCGATCTCCGCGTAGGCGAGCTCATGGAAATAGGCGAGCACCAGCGGCACGCGGTACTTGATGGGCAGCGCGGCAACCGCCTGCCGGACCTGCCGGCCACGTTCCCGTGCGAGCAGCGCGGACAGCGGCCCGGGCTCCCGCGCCGGCGCCGGCACGTGTTCGACGTCGGTCGTACCGAACAGGCGCGTCTCCCGGCCCCGCCGCCGCAGCCGATCGATGCAGTGATGACTCGCGACGCCGAGGATCCAGCTCGCGAAAGGCCGCTCCCGGTCGTACTGCTCGAAGCGTTGACGGGCGCGGAGAAAGACCTCCTGCGCCGCGTCCTCCGCCTCGTCGGCGGAGCCGAGCAGGTAACGACAGGTCTGCTGCACGCGACCCGCCTGCTGCCGATACAGGGCGTCGAAGTCGGCGTCCGAGCGGGTCGCGGCCGTCGCGTCCCGCCGGCCAGCGGTCATCGCCAGCGGACGGAGCATGCCGCCGGCCAGCGCCGTCACGGCGTTCATCGCCTCGGCCGGCCTTTCCGCATCACGCTGATACTACGCGTCGCGGCCGGTTGGATTACGGGGGTGGATCAGTTCGGCAGGGCGCTGCCCCGCACGTTGGCGAGGACGCGGGTGATGGTGGCGGTGAGGGTGTCCACGTCCCCGTCGAACGGGCCCGCCACGACCGCCCCGCTCGGAATCTCGATGGCGACCGCCACGCCGCCGTCGACAGGGGTCACGATCCAACTGAAGCCGCGCAGCGCGACAGGACGCTCGTCCACGTCCGGGTTCTGCACCTGGTCGAACGCGCCGAGGGTCAGCTCGAGCACGCGCCGCACGTCGTCGTCGGCCCAGGCCGCCGGCTCCGGACCCTCGAAGTCGATCTCGGTCTCGACGACGTCTTCCCTGCCCTTGAGCAGGACCTCCACATTGAACGTCATCCTTGCTGGATCCTCTCGAGCAGCTCGTCGAGCCTCGCCGGATCGGTTACCGGCTCCTGGCACGTGAAGTTGGTGCAGACGTAGGCCGTGGGGCGCCCGTCGATCTCTCGCAGCGCGCCGACGAACGGCAGCCGTTCGGCCACGCGTGCCTGCCCGCCGCCCGGCGTCACGCCAAGCCGCACCGCGAACGGCAGGTAGCGCCCCGCCACCACCCGCTCGAGCGAGCGTGTCTCCGCCGCCGCGGGCCGGCCGACAATCACGACCTGCGTGGCGGGGGCATGATAGCGGACGAGCGCCGCCATCATCAGCGGCACTGCACGAGCGGCCTGTCCGAGCCGCGCGCCGAACCGGGCGAGAGTCCGGTCCACCCTGCCCGCCGCGTCCGGGTCGTCGCGCAGGTGCATCAACGTGAGAAGGTTCTCGACCGCCACCGAGCTGGCCGCCGGCTCCGCGCCGTCGTACTCCTCCTTGACCCGCAGGAGCACGGACGGATCGTCCCCGGTGGTGGCGAACCAGCCGCCCCCCTCTTCGTCCCAGAAAAGCGCGTCCTGGCGGGCCTGCAACTCGACCGCCCAGTCGAACCACGCCGGGTCGCGCGAAGTCTGGAACAGCTCCAGCAGCCCCCAGACGAGGTACGCGTAGTCCTCCGCGTAGCCGTCGATGGAGACGGCGCCGTCGCGGGCGCGTCGCCGCAGAATCCGCCGATCCGGGTCCCACAGCCGCTCGCGGGCGAACGTCGCCGCGCGGGTCGCTGCCTGGAGGCTCCGATCAGCCGCCTCGCCGTCGAGCACGTGAGCGGCCCGCGCCAGGGCTGCGATCATCAGGCCGTTCCAGGCCGCCAGCACCTTGTCGTCCAGGTGCGGGCGGGGCCGCCCGGCGCGCGCGTCGAACAGCGTCCGGCGCGCCGCGCCCAGCGCCGCCATCACGTCTTCGGCGCCGCGGCCGGTCAGCTTCGCGATCTCCCCGATGTCCTGTTGCAGGTAGGGGATGTTCCTGCCGCGGAACTCCCCCATCGGGTCCTGCGGCGCGTTGCCTCCCGCCTGGATCCCGAGCCGCCGCTTCGCCACCTCCGCGTCGGCGCCGAGCAGCGCGTCGACTTCCTCGTCGGTCCAGAGATAGAAGGCGCCCTCGGACTTCGCCGCGTCGGTCCCCGCTGCCTCCGGCGGCAGGCTGTCGGCATCCTCGGCCGAATAGAAGGCGCCCTCGGGACTGGTCATCTCGCGCCGCACGTACTCGATCGTGTCCTCGGCCACGTGCAGCAGGGCGCCGGCGCCGGCCGCCTGTCCCGCCTCCAGAAAGGCCAGGACGAGCTGCGCCTGGTCGTACAGCATCTTCTCGAAGTGCGGGACCCGCCAGGCCGCGTCGACCGAGTAGCGATGGAAGCCGCCCCCGATGTGGTCGCGCATGCCGCCGCTCGCCATCGCCTCCAGCGTGGCCACCGCGATGCGCCGGGCATTCTCGTCACCTCCGCGGGCCGACTCCCGGAGGAGGAAGAGAAGCTCGGCCGGCCGCGGAAACTTGGGCGCCCCGCCGAAGCCGCCGTGCCGCGTGTCGAAGGCGGAAGCGAACTGCTGCACGCCGGCGGCGAGCGCGTCGACCCCGGCGACAGCGCCGGGACCCGCGCCGCCGGCCGCCGAAGACGCCTGCATGTCACGCAAGCGACCGACCACCGCATCGGCCGACTGCTCCAACTCACCCCGGTTGGACGCCCAGCGCGCCGACACCTCCCGCAGCACGTCGGGAAACCCGGCCCTCCCCCATCTCGACTCCGGGGGAAAGTACGTGCCGCCGAAGAACGGCTTCAGGTCGGGGGTGAGCCAGACGCTCATCGGCCAGCCGCCGGAGCCGGTCGTCGCCTGCACGAACGTCATGTAGACCCGGTCGACGTCGGGACGCTCCTCGCGGTCGACCTTGATCGACACGAAGTGCTCGTTGAGCTGCGCGGCGATGCCGGCATGCTCGAACGACTCGTGCTCCATGACGTGGCACCAGTGGCAGGTCGAGTAGCCGATGGACAGGAAGATCGGCTTGTCCTCGCGGCGGGCGCGCTCGAACGCCTCGTCGCCCCAGGGATACCAGTCCACGGGGTTCTCGGCGTGCTGCTGCAGGTACGGACTGGGCTCGCCGGCGAGACGATTGGGCATGGGCTGGAATGACGGCACCGCCGCGGAGACGGCCTGCGGCGGCGCGGTTCATTCTATACAATCCGCGTCTTGCATTCCGGCGGGCGCTCGGCTAGGTTACATGTAACCGGGGAGCGACACCATGACTGTGGGTACGGGCGCACGCCTCAGCTCGCGCGAGAAGGCGCGGGCCTACCGCGAACGAATGCGCGCCAGTGGCTTCCGGCCGATTCAGTTCTGGGTGCCGGACACCAGAACCGCGGCCTTTCGCGCCGAGGCTCATCGCCAGTCCGTCGCCGTGGCCCGGAGCGCGCACGAACATGAAGATCAAGCGTTCATCGACGCGATTTCGGACCGCGGGTCGGTGTGACCCGCGGCGAAGTCTGGACCGTGTCCGGCGCCGGCTACGCCGGCAAACCACGTCCGGCCGTCATCGTGCAGGATGATCGGTTCGACGTCACCGAATCGATCACCGTCTGCGTCTTCACGACGGATGAGACGGACGCGCCCTTGTTCAGGATTCCGGTCAGCCCAAGACCGGAGAACGGCCTGCGGACCGCCTCCCGGTTGATGCTCGACAAGCTCACGACGGTCAACAAGTCGAGATTCGGCGACCGGGTCGGACACCTGGACAACGCCGAAATGGCGCGACTCGACCAGGCGATCCTGCTCTTCCTCGGCCTGGCTTGAAATTGCCGAGGTTGCTGCCGAACAGGACGGTCGTCCTGTCGAGCAGCGAGCCGCTCGCGTCGCCGCGCCCGTGATCACGCGCGAAGAGTCGGTCTCCGGAATCAGCGGGGAGCGGTTCCTGCTGGGCGGGCTGCGCAGCACCGGCTCGGACACGGCGCCCGAACCGGACACAACGGCTTGAACCCGGGCTACGTCTCCGGCTCCTTCCACGCCCGGTACGAACCCAGCGTCCGCAGCGACGGCGCGAACTCGGCCAGGTGCATCAGCGCCCGCGCGCAGCGCAGGTCGTTGCGGTTCGCCGCGACGTCGGCGTAGAAGAGATACTCGAACGGCTTGTCCGGAATCGGCCGCGATTCCAGCTTGGCCAGGTCGATGTCGCGGAGCGCAAAGACGCTGAGCGCCTTGAAGAGCGCCCCCGGTCCGTTGGACACGGTGAAGACGATGGTCGTCTTGTCGGGTGCGCCGAGCGGCGCCGGGTCGCGGCTGACGATCAGGAACCGGGTGCAGTTGTCGGCGAAGTCCTGGACGCCGCTCTTGAGAATGGTGAGGCCGAACACCTGGGCGGCCCGCTCGGAGGCGATCGCGGCGCAGCCGGTCAGGTCCTGCTCCTTGATCATCTTGGCGCTGCCCGCGGTGTCGTAGGTGGGCGCCATCTCCACCCCGTCGAGGGTGCGCAGGAAGCGCTCGCACTGGGCCAGCCCCTGCGGGTGCGAGTAGACCTTCCGCACGTCCTCCAGGCGGGTCCCCTCGCGGACGATCAGATGGTGCACGATGGGCTGCTTGACCTCGGCGACGATCGGCAGCTCGTGCTCCAGCAGCAGGTCGTAGTTGCGGTGGATGCTGCCGCCGATGGTGTTCTCGATGGGCAGGATGCCGTGCGTCGCCTCGCCCCTCGCGACGGCGCGGAACACGTCGTCGAACGCCGGACGCGGCAGCGGGTCGGCGTTGGGGTTGAAGCGCAGGGCGGCCGCCTCGCTGTAGGCCCCCGGCTCTCCCTGATAGGCGATGCGCACGGTCGTCTCCCTAGAAGCGGATCGCCAGCCCGGTGGACGCACGCCAGAAGGAGATGTCCTCGATCAGGAAGTCGGCGAGTCCGAGACTGTCGGGCAGGCGGATCGTGTCCAGATCGTCCGCCGTCACGCCGCGCACGTAGCGCAGGTCCACGCGGATGCCGACGCTGCCGCCCAGGAATCCCAGGATGCCGCCCCCTACGTCGAGCCCGAGACCGCCGTTGCGCGCGCTGACGCCGTCGCTCAGGACCTCTTTCCGGAGCCAGCCCAGGCCGCCGACCAGGTACGGCCGGAACCGGCCGAACGGAAACCCGAGCACCGCGTTGCCCATCAGCATCGTCACCCGGCTGTTGTCGGCGAAGGCCGCGCTGCCCACCGCCTCGGACGTCCGGCCGAAATCGAGCTCGAATCCGAAGCCGCCCCCCATCGTCGACGCCATCGACGCCCCGATGGTCGTCACCTTCACGGCATCGTCCCTCGTCGCGAACGCCTGGCCGATGAACGGCGTGAACACGGTGTCGCCGCGCGCCGGCGCCGGATCCGCGGCGCAGACCGCCGCCATCGCCATCGCGATGCCCATGCATCGCGCCCACTGCTTCCGACCCGGCTTCCCTATGTCAGCACCCCCACGTGAACGGCACGCTCGAAACGCGCATCGGAGCATCATAGCAGTCACTCTATAATCGCTTCATGTCCGCTCTCCCGAACTCCGCTCGGCCGATCGCTTCCGGTTCAACCGGCGATTCCCCGCGGACCGCGGCGCCTCGACCTGCCGCCGCACGCGACGACGACGCCGTCCTCTGCGAACGGTGCGGCGCGGAGATGTTCCGGATGCACGCCGTCTGGCGCTGCCCCGCCTGCCGCTACAAGACCGACTGCTGCGGCTGGTGATGGACCGGCTGCGATCCCGGGTACGAACGAATTCTGCCGAGTTCCGCGCCAACCGCGCCGCGATGACCGCGCTGATCCGCGAGCTCGCCGAGCGGAGAGCCGTTGCGCGCGAAGGCGGCGGCGCGACGGCGCGCGAGCGGCTCCGCGGCCGGGGCAAGCTGACGGCGCGCGAGCGGATAGACGGACTGCTCGACGCGGGGTCGCCGTTTCTCGAGCTGGCCCCACTCGCCGCATACGGGATGTACGACGGCGCCGCGCCCGCGGCCGGACTCGTCACCGGGATCGGACGCGTGTCCGGCCGCGAGGCGATGATCGTGGCCAACGATGCCACGGTCAAGGGCGGGACCTACTTCCCCGTCACGGTCAAGAAGCACCTGCGCGCACAGCAGATCGCCGCCGACAACCGCCTGCCCTGCCTCTATCTGGTCGACTCCGGCGGCGCGTATCTCCCACTCCAGGCCGACGTGTTCCCGGACCGCGAGCACTTCGGGCGCATTTTCCACAACCAGGCGCGGATGTCGGCCGCCGGCATTCCGCAGATCGCCGTGGTGATGGGGTCGTGCACGGCGGGCGGGGCCTACGTGCCCGCGATGTCCGACGAGACGATCATCGTGCGCGGGACAGGCACGATCTTCCTCGGCGGCCCGCCGCTGGTGAAAGCCGCCACGGGTGAAGAAGTGACGGCCGAGGAGCTGGGCGGCGCCGACGTCCACACGCGGGTGTCCGGAGTCGCGGACTATCTCGCCGAGGACGACGAGCACGCGCTACGAATGACCCGTACCATCGTGTCGACCCTGCCTGCCGCGGCGCCTTCCTCTTGCGACGCCGACCACACCACCCCGGAAGATCCGGCCTGCGATCCGGACGAGCTGCTCGGCGTGGTACCGCCCGATTCTCGAAAGCCCTACGACGTCCGGGAGGTCATCGCCCGTCTCGTCGACGGCTCGCGCCTCGACGAGTTCAAGGCGCGCTACGGCGCCACTCTGGTGACCGGTTTCGCGCGCCTGCACGGGCTGCTCGTCGGCCTGGTCGCCAACAACGGGGTGCTCTTCTCGGAATCGGCCCTCAAGGCGACCCACTTCATCCAGCTCTGCAACCGGCGGCGCGTGCCGCTGGTGTTCCTGCAGAACATCACCGGCTTCATGGTGGGCCGCGAGTACGAGCAGCGCGGCATCGCCAAGAACGGCGCCAAGATGGTCAACGCGGTGGCCAACAGCGTTGTCCCCAAGGCGACGGTGATCATCGGTGGATCGTTCGGGGCCGGCAACTACGGGATGTGCGGGCGCGCCTACGATCCGCGCTTCCTCTGGACGTGGCCGAACGCGCGGATCTCGGTGATGGGCGGCGAGCAGGCGGCCGGCGTCCTGTCGACCGTCAAGGCCGACCAGGCGGCTCGTGCGGGCAGAACCCTCACCGAGGCGGAGCTGGAGGCGGTCCGGGCGCCGATCCGGGAGAAGTACGAGCGGGAGGGATCGCCGTACTACGCCACCGCCCGCCTGTGGGACGATGGCATCCTGACCCCGGTCGAGACGCGCGATGCACTGGCGCTGGGGCTGACGGTGGCCTGCCGCGCACCGATGGAAGCGCCGTCTTACGGCGTGTTCCGGATGTAGCGTCCATGTTCACGCGCGTCCTGATTGCCAACCGCGGCGAGATCGCGGTCCGCATCGCACGGACCTGCCGCGCACTCGGCATACCCACCGCCGCGGTCTTCTCGGACGCCGATCGCAACGCGCGTCATGTCGTCGCGGCCGACTCGGCCTTGCACATCGGGCCGGCCCCGGCGGCCGAGAGCTACCTGTCGGTCGGCCGCATCATCGAAGCCGCCCGCGCGAGCGGCGCCGACGCGGTGCATCCCGGCTACGGCTTTCTCTCCGAAGACCCCGCGTTGGCGGCGGCGTGCGCCGAGGCGGGGCTGACGTTCATCGGTCCGCCGGCGGACGTGATCGCCCGCTTCGGCTCGAAAATCAACGCACGGCGCGCGGCCCGGGACGCGGGCGTCCGGGTCGTGCCGGGCGGCGAGCCCGAAGACCAGTCGGACGCCGGAATCTCCGCGGCGGCGCGGCAGGTCGGCTTTCCACTGATCCTGAAGCCCTCGGCCGGCGGCGGCGGCAAGGGCATGGTGACCGTGGACAGCGAGGACGCGCTCGAAGAAGGTATCGCGCGAGCCCGGCGCGAGGCACTGGCCACGGCCGGCGACGGAACGCTGTACGTCGAGCGGCGCATCGAGCGGCCGCGGCACGTCGAGGTGCAGGTGGTGGCGGATCGCCACGGCAACGTCCTGCAGCTCGGCGAGCGGGACTGCTCCACCCAGCGGCGCCACCAGAAGGTGATCGAGGAGTCGCCGGCCCCCGGCCTGTCGTCGGTCCTTCGCGCCCGCCTCGCCGCAGCGGCGGTCGAGGTGGCCCGTCACGCCGGCTACGAGAACGCCGGCACGGTAGAGTTCCTGATCGACGGCACCGAAGACAACGCCGGGTGCTACTTCCTGGAGATGAACACCCGCCTGCAGGTCGAGCATCCCATCACGGAGCTGGTGACCGGGGTCGATCTGGTCGAGGCGCAGCTCGCTGTCGCGGCGGGACAGCCGCTGCCCTGGACGGCGGCGGAGGTCGCCCCACGCGGCCACGCCATCGAGTGCCGCGTCTACGCCGAGGACCCGGGCAGCGACTATCTGCCGCAGGCCGGGACCATCAGCGGCTACCACGAGCCGGCCGGGCCCGGCATCCGCATCGATTCGGGTGTGGGCGCGGGCAGCGACGTCCCTGTCCACTACGACCCGCTGCTGGCGAAGCTCGCCGCCGCCGGACGGACACGCGAGGAGGCGCGCCGGCGCGCGTACGGGGCGCTGGGCGAGTTCGCGGTGCTCGGTCTGCAGACGAACATCGGCCTGCTGCGACGTGTCCTCGCCCACGAGGCGTTCGTGACGGCCGACCTGCACACGGGCTTCCTCGCCGAGCACGAGAAGGCGCTGATCGGGGCCGCGCCGGACGAGATCACGCTGGCCGCCGTCGCCGCCGCGGCGAGCGCGGTGCAGTCGAAGCAGGATCGCCGCACATCCGCCGGCGGAGGCTCCAGAGCGGACCGCCGTCCGCCTGGCGAGACCGTCCTCGACGAACAGGACGCCGGGGTCTGGAGCCGTCTGGCCGGCTGGAGGCTGGGAGCCGATGGCTGAGCCGCGCCCGGAGCGGTGGCTGGTGACGTCCGGCGCAGCCAGCCTTCAGGTTCGCTGCCGGCGCGGCGCCGACGACGCGGTGCTGGAGATCGAGATCGGCAGCGGCGAGACCGCCCGAACCCTCACCGCGACGCTCCTCTCCCGTTCGGAGGATGCTTGCCTCGTATCCATCGCGGGACAGTCGACGATAGTCCGGCTCGCGCCGCGCGACGACGGCTTCCATGCCATGGCCGATGGCGAGACGTTCACGGTGGCGGGCGCCGCCGAGGCCGGCGCGGACTCGCATGCCGGCGACGGCCCGAACGAGGCGGAACGATCCGCGACCGCGGATCTGGATGCACTCGCCGCACCGATGCCGGCCACCGTGAGCGCCATCCTCGTGGAACCGGGCGCGGTCGTGGAGGCGGGCGATACGCTGCTGCGGCTCGAGGCGATGAAGATGGAGCTGGCGATCCGCGCCCCCGCCCCGGGCCGAGTGACAACCGTCGCGTGCCGAGTCGGCGACCTCGTGCAGCCGGGTCGGCCGCTCGTTGCGTTGGAGTCGGCCGCGGGGAAGGCGGCGAGGACACATGACTGAATCGCTGGTGCGCCCCCGTCGGGCCCGGCACCGACACTATCGCGGAGGGGTTCTGCAGGGAACGACGGGTGTGCCCACTGGTAACATGGCTTGATGCGCCTCACCCACGTCACCGTAAAAAACTGGCGGAACTTCAAGCAGGCAGACTTCGATCTTCAGGATCGGATGTTCGTGATCGGTCCCAACGCATCCGGAAAATCGAATCTTCTTGATGCACTACGTTTTCTCAAGCATGTCGCATCACCGGGCGGGGGCTTCCAGGACGCCGTAGCGCGCCGGGGCGGGATGGCGCGCATCCGGTGCTTGGCGGCAAGGAATTTCAATCACGGTCGCGTCACGCTGCGGATCACGATTGGCGATGAATCCAACCCAACACGATGGTCGTACGAAGTCACGTTCACGGCAGAGCCGCGGGGGCTTCACCGGCCGATCCTCAAGAAGGAGATCGTCACGAGCGAGGGTCAGGAACTGCTCGCAAGACCAAGCGCGGATGACAAGATCGATGCGGAACGAATGACCCAGACGCATCTCGAGCAGGTCAATGCCAACCGCGACTTTCGTCCAATTGTCGAGTTTCTCAGGTCGATACGGTACCTCCATCTCGTGCCGCATCTCATTCGGGATCCGGAGCGAGGCGCGGATCGCATAGAAGACCCTTATGGGGCCGATTTCCTGTTCAGTTTTCCACCCGGCGGCGCCGGACCCGCGTATTCATGAAACAGGATATCGTGTAGGGGCTTGGCGCTGGCCCAGAGGTCGGTTTCTCTATGGTGCCAAGAGCCCGTTGTTCAGTTGGACCGGGAGTCCCGCGAGCACCCCGTATTGCGAGACCGGAGATGTTCCGGTGAGCGCGCCCTGTAGATTTCGTACCGGCGGACTCCACGCCAGCGCCTTTGCCGTCAGGAGGTGACGGATGGAAGTCTTGCATCCCCGGTGCGCCGGGCTGGATGTCCACTCGCGGTGCGTGAATGCCTGCGTGCGCATCGCGGCGGGTCGGAAGGTTACGACCGAGCACCGGGAGTTCGCGACCACGACGACGGGTCTGCTCGCACTGGCGGCCTGGCTGACCGAGGCGGGCTGCACGCACGTGGCGATGGAGGCGACCGGCGTGTACTGGAAGCCGGTGTGGCACGTCCTCGAAGACGAAGCGTCGTTGACGCTGGTGCTCGCCAACGCACAGCACATCCGGAACGTTCCGGGCCGCAAGAGCGACCGGAAGGACGCGGCCTGGATCGCCGACCTGTTGGCGCACGGGCTGATTCGGGGCAGCTTCGTGCCGCCAGCCCCGATCCAGGAGCTGCGCGACCTGACGCGGACCCGCAAGCAACTGGTCCGTGAGATCGCGCGGCACACCCTGCGCCTGCAGAAGACGCTGGAAGACGCGAACGTGAAGCTGACGCGCGTGGCCAGCGACATCCTGGGCGTCAGCGGCCGGGCGATCCTGGCGGCGCTCATCGCCGGGGAGACCGATCCCGAGCGGTTGGCTGATTGTACCAACGGGCGCCTGAAGGCCGACCGTGCGGACATCGTCGCCGCGGTGCACGGCCGGGTGACGGCGCACCACCGTTTCCTGCTGGAGCTGCACCTGGGGCAGATCGATGCGTTGCGCGCCGCCGTGCAGAAACTGGAGCAGCAGGCCGACGAGGTGCTGCGCCCTTTTCGCGAGGCCGCCGAGCGGCTGACGACGATGCCCGGGGTCAGTGAGACGGTCGCGCGGGTGCTCGTCGCCGAGGTCGGCGTGGACATGACCCGGTTCCCCAGTGCGGGCCATCTGGTCTCGTGGGCGGGCCTGTGCCCGCGCCTCGACGAGAGTGCGGGCAAGCGCCGCTCGACCCGGATCCGTCACGCGACTCCCTGGTTGAAGACGGTGCTGGTCCAGGCCGCGTGGGCGGCGACGCGGAAGAACGGGAGCTATCTGCAGTCCCAATTTCGGCGCCTCAAGGGCCGGCGCGGCCCGAAGAAGGCCATCGTGGCGGTCGCCGCCTCCATGCTGACCGCCGCCTACTTCATGCTCCGCGACGAGACGGACTATCACGACCTCGGCGGCCGATACCTGGCGAACCGCGACAAGCAGCGCGTCACCCAGCACCTCCTCCGGCGTCTGCAGGACCTTGGAGTGGAGGTCGAAGTGAAGACCGCCTGAGTCAGTGATCACCGTGAGTTTCTCTGTAGTTCCCCACCCGGCGGGCGCCGGACCCGCGCATGCATGAAACAGGTAGGGCTATTGTGTAGGGCTTGATGCTGGCCCAGAGGTCGGTTTCTCTATGGTGCCGAGAGCCCGTTCTGTAGTTGGACCCGGAGTCCCGCGAGCACCCCGCATTGCGAGCCCGGTGGATCCGGGGATCGCGACTCTTAGATTTCGTACCGGCGGACTCCACGCCAGCGCCTTGCGATACAGGAGGTAACGAAATGGAAGTCTTGCATCCCCGGTGCGCCGGGTTGGATGTCCACTCGCGGCGCGTGAACGCGTGCGTGCGCATCGCGGCCGGTCGGAAGGCCACGGCCGAGCATCGGGAGTTTGCGACCACGACGGCGGGCCTGCTCGAACTGGCGGCCTGGCTGACCGAGGCCGGCTGCACGCACGTGGCGATGGAGGCGACCGGCGTGTACTGGAAGCCGGTGTGGCACATCCTCGAAGACGAATCGTCGTTGACACTGGTGCTCGCCAACGCGCAGCACATCCGGAACGTTCCGGGCCGCAAGAGCGACCGGAACGACGCGGCCTGGATCGCGGATCTGTTGGCGCACGGGCTGATTCGGGGCAGCTTCGTGCCGCCGGCCCCGATCCAGGAACTGCGCGACCTGACGCGAACCCGCAAGCAACTGGTCCGCGAGATCGCGCGGCACACGCAACGCCTGCAGAAGACGCTCGAAGACGCGAACGTGAAGCTGACGCGCGTGGTCACCGACATCCTGGGCGTCAGCGGCCGGGCGATCCTGGCGGCGCTCATCGCCGGGGAGACCGATCCCGAGCGGTTGGCTGATTGCACCAACGTCCGGGTGAAGGCCGACCGTGCGGACATCGTCGCCGCGGTGCACGGTCGGGTGACGCCGCACCATCGCTTCCTGCTGGATCTGCATCTGGGGCAGATCGATGCGCTACGCGCCGCCGTGGAGAAACTGGAGCGGCAGGCCGACGAGGTGCTGCGCCCTTTTCGCGAGGCGGCCGAGCGGCTGACGACGATGCCCGGGGTCAGTGAGACGGTCGCGCGGGTGATCATCGCCGAGGTCGGCGTGGACATGACGCGGTTTCCCGATCCGGGCCATCTGGTTTCGTGGGCGGGCCTGTGCCCGCGGCTGGACGAGAGTGCGGGGAAGCGCCGCTCGACCCGGATCCGTCACGCGACTCCCTGGTTGAAGACGGTGCTGGTCCAGGCCGCGTGGGCGGCGACGCGGAAGAACGGGAGCTATCTGCAGTCCCAATTTCGGCGCCTCAAGGGCCGGCGCGGCCCGAAGAAGGCGATCGTGGCGGTCGCCGCCTCCATGCTGACCGCCGCCTACTTCATGCTCCGCGACGAGAAGGACTACCACGACCTCGGCGGCCGATACCTGGCGGACCGCGACAAGCACCGCGTCACCCAGCACCTCATCCGGCGTTTGCAGAGCCTCGGCGTCGAGGTCGAAGTGAAGGTCGCCTGACCGGGAGGGCGCTCTGAGAGTTTCTTCTTAGGATGGCCGAGACACCCAAGAAGACCCGCGTCCGGCGTCTGCACCAGATCAACCAGGCCCTGAGAATCGCCGTCCCCCAACTGGACGAGCTGAACCTGGTGCAGGACGACATCGGCCGCTGGCATCTGGAGGCCCGGTACAAGCACTGGAGACCTCAACCGGCTGTGCAGAACGAGCGGGACTTCTCAGACGGCACCCTGCGCCTCATCGGCCTCCTGTGGTCGTTGCTGAGCGGAGGCAAGGGTGGCGGCCCCGTGCTGCTGGAGGAACCTGAGTTGTCGTTGCACTCTTCGGTCGTGCGGCAGCTACCCGCGATCCTCAACCGCGTTCGCCGAGCGGGGGGCCCTCAAGTGCTGCTCACCACCCACTCCAACGAAGTGCTTGCCGACGAAGACCTCGATACGGACGAGGTCGTGATTCTGAATCCCGGCGAAGAAGGCACTGAAGCGCAAACCGCCACCTCGCTGCCCGACATCCAGCCCTTGCTCGACAGCGAACTGAACCTCGCAGAGATACTGTCCCCGCGCACGGAACCGGAGGCAGTGCAGGAACTCCCCAATCGGATCGCCCAGAGGTGACGACTGTCTACTTCGCGGTGGAGGGACGTACAGATGTCCCCGTCGCACAGCGTCTGATCCGCTGGGTTGGATTCCAGGCGCAAGAAGCGATCGTGGCGGGGGGCAGTCCAAGCTCGACCGTCGAGATTCGCGCGGCTATGGTACCGCGCGCGGGGAGTAGACGTACGGTAGGTCCTGAGTACTCCGACCGCGTCTCGACATTCGCACGCGGCGTCTGGGATCCGGAACGAGCGTCCAAGAACTCTCCCAGCCTCCGGAGAACAATCGCTGCACTCCGAAGACTGGTGGATGCAGGAATCTGGACCTGACGCAGCGCCAAGGCCGCGTCAGGAAGCCGCCGCGCTCTTGGCCGCGTCTTCGGATGCCTTCGCCGCCGGCTCCGGCGGAATGGCGTCCTCGAAGGCCTCCATGTCGATGGCGTCGTAGTCGGGCGGGCAGCCGAAATCGCGGGGCTGGGGCGCCGTCGGGTTGCCGAGGGTGACGCACAAGCCGCAGCCGATGCACTTGTCGACGCGCACGGCGCAGACCATCCGCCCGTAGACGTCCGGCTCCTCGATGATGCAGTCCTCGACCGGGCAGGCGGCCTGGCAGATGGAGCACGCGAACGCGCCGAAGCAGCGCTCGGGGTCGATGACGGCAATCTTCTTCGGCGGCTTCTTGCGAGGCCGGTTCATCATCTTGGTCCACATAAGCGGCCCCATTATAGCGGACTTCCTGCAACGATTGGGTATCGCGGCTACGTCGAGCGGCCGCGCGCCGCGATGGCCCAGACCGCCTCGACGAGGCCGTCACGCACGGCGTACATCTGGTCGTACAGGTTCACCACCGGGTCGCAGTGCGACACGATCAGCTCCAGCTTGTCGCCGACGGCGTAGGTCCGGCTCGCGTCGTTCTCGTAGCGGATCGAGCCGAACTCGTCCGACCCGGACGTGTAGCTCATCCCGGTCTCGCCCTTCACCAGCGACCACGGGCGGTTGATGGTGCACGCCTTGGCGCCGGCGTCGGTCGTCGCCCGGCCCTCGTACTGCGCGTTGAGCACGGTGGTCAGGATGGTCAGCGCCGGCTGGAAGTCGCTGTAGACGTCGGGGTCGTCGGCCCCGCCGATGTCGATGTACTGCGCGTCCATGAAGACGTAGCTGCCCACCTGCACGTCGGTCAGGCCGGGAGTCTGGTGATCGATGTTGTAGGTGCCTGTCCCGCCGCCGCTGAAGATCTCCGTGTTCAGGCCGGAGCGCTGCATTCGCTCGCGGGTCTCGGCCGCCGCCGCCAGCCGCTCGAGCGTCTGCGCCTGACGCGCCTCGAAGCCCTTGACGTGCTGGGATCCGCCGTCGTAGCACAGCATGCCGCACAGCCGCAGCCCGGGCAGCCGGTCGACGAGCTGGGCCAGTTCCAGGGCCGGTCCGCCCGGGGTGATACCGGTCCGGTGACCGCCCGGGTCGACGTCGACGACGACGTCGGCCACCACCCCGGCCGCCTCGGCCGCCGCGGACAGATCGCGAGCGTTCGCGGCCGTATCGGTGGTCTGGACGAAGCCGTCGCACCACTTCCGCAGGCTCATCGCGCGGCTGATCTTGAGCGGCGTGACGTTGCTGGTCGTCATCAGCAGCTTCTCGATGCCGTGGTCGAAGAGCACTTGCGCCTCACTCACCTTGGCGACGCAGATCCCGACCGAGCCGGTGTCGAGCTGCATTCGCGCGATCGCCGGGCACTTGTGGGTCTTCGCGTGCGGCCGGCTCGCGATGCCGTTCCGCGCGACGGTGCGCTGCATGGTGGCGATGTTGGCATCGAGCGCGTCGAGATCCACCACGAGCGCCGGCGTGTCGAGATCCTGGATCGACAGACCGAGCGGGGTCAGCTCGCCCCCGGATTGCTCCGCGCGGCGGGCCATCTCGGCCCCCGTGTAGCCGTGAACCGCCGAGGGCACCCAAACGGCGGCGCCGGCGCCGGCCGTCTGCAGGAAGTGGCGACGGGAGAATGGCATGGTCATGAGGCTGTTTTACTCCATTTCGGCCGGCATCGCCAGATGTACCAGGACCGCGGTGACGAGCAGCACCCCCGCGGCCAGCGTCAATTCCAGTCGGGCGGAGCGCAGCAACGCCCGCGTGCCGGTCTCGGTCCCGAGCCGCGGGAGCAGTATCCGCCGGTTGAACGCGCCGATGGCGCCCGTGGCCAGGAAGAGGACGACCTTGAGCAACAGGACGCGGCCGTAGCCGGTCGTCCAGAGATCGGCGAACGTTCCGACGTAGAGCACGGCGGTGATGGTCCCGGATACGGCGATCAATCCGACCGCGGCCACCGCCAGCGGCGAAAACCGGCCCGCGAGCACGACCGTGCGGCCGTGCCCCGCGGATTGACGCGCCAGTCCGGACACGACCGCCACCAGGGCGGCCAGCGCTCCAATCCACGCACCCGCCCCAATCCCGTGGGCAACCTGCGCAACCCAGGGTATGCGGGACTCGAAGCCCATGGCGTGCCCCGTCAGCGGCAGCGTGACCCAGGCGGCGGACACGGCCAGGGCGGCGATCCACCAACCGGCCCGCGGCCGCCACCTCCACGCGGCAACCGCCACCGCCGCCAGCACCGCGAAACCGGCCTGCGGCTGCCAGCGACCGCCCCAGCGGCTGTCCATGCCGACGACCCGCACGAACTCCAGAGTCACCGGCTCGTCGAGCCCGAAGACCGACCAGGTCTGCGCGTAGAGCCGTGTCGCGGTGCCGACGAGGAGGACCGCCGCGGAGCCGGCGGCCAGCGCCCCGAGCCGCCGCTCGACGGAGTCGTTCCGGGGCTGGACGAAGCCGGTTGTCGAGGAAGACAGGCGGCCCACCGCGACGGCCCCCGTCAGTCCGATCAACCCGACATAGGTGACCCATTTCGCGCCGGCCAGCAGGACAAGTGCGAAGGTCTCGCCGTCCATGGCAGGGTGTGATGCTCAACCGAACGAGACCTGCATGATATCGTAATCAATATGAAAACGATATCGGTTGGGGTACTCGATGCCGACTATGAGAGCTTTCGGCAGGCCTCCAAGGCGCAGGGTCGCCCGATCGCGCAACTGATCCGCGAGGCGATGTCCCGCTACCGCCGAGAGCACATCGAGCGACGGACACCGTTGCGCGATGTTCCCACGCTCGCCGGCCACCGCCTGGTGGTCGACTTGCCGGGGCGTGACGATCTCTACGACGAGATCTTCCCACCCGTCAGTGAACCATGAGCGTCGACGCGTGCGATACGGACTCGACACCAACGTCCTGATCTACGCGCACCTGCCGGTCTTTGCCGAAAGCGAACAGGTGCGCGAGTACTTGCGACGCGGTCTTGCCGACGACCGCCGCCGCTTCTCGCTGACGGCCCTCGTCCTGCACGAGTTCGTACACGTCGTGACGGACGCGCGGCGCTTCGACCCGCCCGTCGCGATGGCCGAGGCCCTCGAGATCGCCAGGAGCTACCTGAACCGCACCAACGTCGAATGCCTGTCGGTCGACGAAGGAAGCGTCCGATTGGCGCTCGACCTGCTGGACGCGCACGCACTCGGGCGACGGCGTATCGCCGACACGCTGCTGGCGTCGACCCTGCTCAGGCACGGCGTAACGGCAATCGTGACCTGCAATCCGGCCGACTTCGCCCGCTTCGACGGGCTCGCCGTCGTCGACCCGCGCCGTGACGAGACGCCGGCCCCCGACCGCCAGGAGTCTGCGCCGTAGAAACGGGGCAGACTTCCAGGCAGGCCGGTTGGGGCGGAAATCGGTGCCACAGGCGACGGTTTTCGGGCTAGTCGGCCGCGCGGACGGTGAACGCGAAGTCGCCCCGCTGCGTGTGCCCGTCGTCGCCGGCCGTCCGCCACTTCACCGTGTAGGTACCCGCGTCCAGCTCCGACGGCAGCATCGCCATCAGCGACCTGTCGTCCTGGACCTCGATGTCACCGATCGCGACCTCGCCGTTCGCACCCTCGAGAATCAGCCGGCTGATGGCCGGATCGGGCGACTGCGTGAACCAGATCTGGATCTGGTGCGGCGACGCCGACAGAACCTCGTCCGCTTCCGGCATCGTCTTCTGCACCGCCATGTGCGCCGAGGCGACCGCCACCGCGGCGACGACGAGCGCGAAACACCATCCTGCGGTCCTCATCTTGAGCATTGTCGTTCTCCTCTTCACTACCCCGTGTCCTCAAACCTACACCAATCGTATCCCCGGGTCCCGCCCGGCCGCCTCAGAAACCGACTTCCGCCCCGATGTAGGCGCTCCGGCCGAGCTCGGCAATCCGCTGGCGGGTGAACGGATTGAACGAGTTCAGATGGTTGACGTAATACTGGTCGGTCAGGTTCTGCACGCCGGCCCGCAAGGTCAGTCCGTCGTTCATCCGCGCACCGGCCATCAGGTCGATCGTCGTCCAGCCCTCCGTGGGCACCTCGAATCGCGTCGCGGCGACCCGCTCCTGGGCAGCCGTGCTCGTCACGAGCACCTCCAGCCAGCGCGTCCTGGCCGGATTGTGGACGTCGAGGGCGTACTGCTGCTCGAACGGCGGCACGCCGAACAGTGGCTCGCCGAACAGCACATCGTCAGCCCGCACGTACGACCAGCCGCCCCGCAGATCGATCCAGGGACCGGCGGCGGAGCTGGCCGTCAGGTCGAACCCCGCGAAGCGCGCGGCGTCCGCCTGCACGTAGCGGAAAATCTGGTCCGGACTGATCGGCAGACGCTTGGCCAGGTTGGGGTCGGGCGCCACCGTGATGTAGTCGTCGACGTTGCGCAGGAAGACGTCCAGCGTGACCGCCGCCTCCGCCGCGCGCAGCGTCGTCCCCGCGTTGAGCTCCACGCTCTTCTCGGGCACCAGATGCGGATTGCCGACGAACTCCGCCGCAGTCTGGAACTTCACGGCGGGGAAACGATCGGCGTACCGCTCCAGCGCCGACGGGCTGCGCACCGCCCGGCCGGCGCCGAGCGTGAGCAGCCAGTTGTCGGTAAGGCGCAGGCTCACGTTGGCGGCCGCGCTGACGCTGGTGTTGACCTGCGCGAACCGCTCCCCCGAAACGAGCATGGCGGCCCCATGGCCGTCCTCGCCGTGCATCCCCTCGTCGTGCATCGCCTGGTCGTGCGCCGTGCCGTGTCCTTGCATCGCGTGGCCGGCAGCGTGGTCCTGGGGCGTCATGCACTGCGCGGTGACACAGTGAAAGTGCCCGTGCACTCCATGCAGCGCATAGGCCGGGATCGCGTTGTCGGCGAAGAAGGACGTGACCTGCCCCACCCGCGCCTGCTCCCGGTCGACACGCACGGTAGCGCCGATGGTGCTCCGTCCCCGGTCGACGAGAACCTGCGCGTAGCCCCCGGCGTTGGTCAGCGTCGCGTCCGGCCAGACCGGATGCCGGTCGTGGTGGACGTCCCCGGTCTCGCGATCACTGACGGTCTGCGTAGCGTTCTGCCGCAGGCGGTAGGCGTCGAACCCCAGCTTGTAGCGCAGCGGCCCCGTCTCCAGGGCGGCGTGGAACCGGCCACCGGCAGTGTCCGCCGCCGCGGGCAGATCGACGCGAATGGGAAACGGCGGCGTCCGGTTGTGGTTCCGCAGCGCGGTCGGCTTGTTCTCGTTGTTCATCAGGTGGTCTTTGAGGTTCACGTACGCCCGGCCCACGATCCCGGTGAGGACGCCCGCCGCCGGGGTGTGCGAGAACTCCACCGCGTGCGACTGCGTCTCGAAGAAGGTCGCGTCGAGCAGGCGACCCGGGTAGTCGATGTCGTTCTGCCGCTGGAATCCGCCGCTGTATTCGAGGAGCGTCTCCCGGCCCAGGCGGGCGCCGAGATCCCAGCGCGTATCGAACGACTCGTAGTCCCCCTGCACCGTGTCGCCGTTGCCGTCGGTGTAGTCGCCGCCCATACGGGTGTTGTGCTGGAAGGTGAACCGCAGCCGGTCGGAGCTGCCGTAGAGGCTGGCGAACCCGTCGTTGGCGCCGCCGTTGCTGCCGTAGTTGTAACCGGCGCGTCCGCGGAGTTGGAGGTCGCCCGCGCCGAACGCCGGCTTGAACGTCTCGGCCTGAATCGCGCTAAGCGTGCCGGCGCCCCAGGTCAATGCGTACGGCCCGCGCACCACGCGCAGCGACTGCAGCGCGTGCGGGCTGATGTGGCTCAGGGCCGAGTCCATGCGGGCCGGGCCCGCCGCGAACGTGCGGGTCCCGTCGACGAAGACGCCGATCTGCTCGGCGTACAGCCCGCGGACCGACGGGTCGAGGTTGATCGAGCCGCGGCGCACCGCGGTCACCCCCGCATGGCTCCGCAGCGACCGCGCGAGGTCCTGGACAACGCGCCGTTCAATCTCCGACGCCGGCGTGACCAGCTCGGTCGCCAGCTCCGGCATCAGCGCGGTGACGCTCACCTCCTGGGAGAACGAACCGACGTCGAGCGTGATTGCCACGTCCACGACTCCGGGTCCGGCCATGAGCCGCTCCTCGTGCATCGAGAACCCGAGCAGGATCGCCGCAAGCAGGTAGTCGCCGGCCGGGACGCCGTCGAGCGCGAACCCGCCGGTCCGGTCCGTGACCGTCGACGCCACGAAGACACGCCCGGTGGACCGGAGAACGATGGTGGCGCCGGGCAGCGCCAGCCCCTGCGCGTCGGTCACCGAACCGGTCACCATCCCGCGGTCCTGCGCACGCAGGACCGCGGAGCCTGTCAAGCTCGCCAACAAGAGCGCCTGCAGCACCACGCACAGGGGGCGAGCCCCCGCACGCACCAAAAAATACACCGTATACACCTCGAAACCTCCATGCCCGCCGACCGCCGGGGCATCACACGGGCTCCGACCCGGACGCCGCCAGCGGAAGGCGGCAACAAACCGCCACGCGAACAAAAAACGAAAAGGGGAAAGCGAGCAGGCTCAGGCTCGCGGCGGCGGAGGCGAGGGCGGGTCGATCAGCGAGACGGTGGTGTAGCCGAGCTCCGCGACCGGCTCGCTGCTCGACGTGTCGGACGCGAACCCGAACACTTCGGGTGTGAAACCGGTGAGGCTGAGCATCCCGATGAGTGCGTCGTCCAGCGAGTTGCAGCCGACCATGCGCGGCTGGTCCTTCGCGGCGTCCGTCTCCTCGGTACGGCCGCCGCGCTTCATCGGACACATGGCGCCGTGCTCGCCTCCTTCGCAGCAGGCGGGCGCGCCGGTTCCGTCCGCCACCATCACCGCCCGGCAGCAGATGGCCGCCGGGAGCAACGCCAGGGCGGCGAGCTTCCAGACGATGACGGCGGCAACCGTGCCCCTGCGGAACGCGCGAACGGAACGCATGGCCTCAACTCACGTTAAGCGATCACGACGGTTCGTGAAAGCTGCCCTTGCCGGCGCCGTCACTGATCGGCGGCGCGCGGCACGTCGCGCAGGCGCTCCTGGACGGTACCCGGAATGCCCAACTGGGTATTGGCGCCCAGCCGGCCCAGCAGGGCGGCGGTCTCCGGCCAGCTCTGGAACTGGAACGACTGCTTGGACCCTTCAGCCAACCGGTAGGCCGTACGCCCCTTGAAATCCCGCGCGTCGATGTCGGCCCCCTGCTCCACCAGGTATGTCACGACCTCGTCGAGTCCACGGAACGCGGCCCCGTGCAGCGCGCCGAAATCGGCCTCGTTGACCCGGTTGATCTCCGCGCCGGCCTCCAGCAGGACACGGACCGCAGCCTCGGCGCTCGGGGACCGCACGCCGCGCGGCTGCCGCGGCCGGTACGTCGAGCGCCCGAGCCCCGCCGCGGCCATGAACGGCGTCGTCCCGTCGTCGGTCGTCAGGTGCTGGTCCGCGCCCGCCGCGAGAAGCGCGCGGACGATCGCGGCGCTGTCCCGTACGTAGTCCTCCCCGGCTGCGTCCGGCACGGTGGGCCGGTTCGCTTCGTGGGCCGCCACCCACAGCGGCGTGGCGCCGCGCAGGTCGCCCGTCCCGCAGGCGAACGGCTCGAACGCGCCCTTGCGCGGGTAGCCGATGTAGTCCATGAGCAGTGCCGACGTGGCGATGCGCCCGTTCGGGTCGGCGCCGCGGGCGAGAAGCGCCTCGACCAGCGGCAGCGCGCGGCTCGCATGCAGCCCCCGCCGGCCGAACGGGCTGCGCCGGCGGCTGTCGCCGTGACGCCGCCGCCAGTCTCCGTGCCAGGTGGTCACGCTGCCGACGGCCGCGTGCAGGGCGCGCACCCCGCCCATCGAACCGTTCGGATCGGCGCCCTGCTGCAGCAGATACAGTGCGAACGCGTCGCGGCCGACGACGATGGCATACACCAACGCATGTGTGCCATCCACACCCAATTCGTTCACGTCGACGCCCGCGGCGATGAGGCTGTCGGCCATCGCCACGTCGCCGTTGTGCGTCGCGTACAGCAGAGGCGTGAACCCGTCGGCGGTGGAGGCATGCGGGTCGGCGCCGGCGGCGAGCAGCGCCCGCACGACGGCGGCATGGGATCCCGCCACTGCCCACATCAGCGCCGTGCTGCGCGTCTCGGTCGTGGTCGCGTTGATGTCCGCGCCATGCCGCAGGAGCGTCTCGACCACCTCCAGGTGCCCGGTGCGCGCCGCGCTCATCAGCGACGTCAGTCCGCTCGTCCGCCCCGCGCCGGTGCTGGCGCCGGCCGCCAGCAGCTTCTCGACCATGGCCGTGCTGGCGTTCTCCGCCGCCCGCTCGAGCGGCGTCACGCCGTTGTCGTCGGCCGCGTTCACGTCGGCCCCGGCGCGGAGCAGCAGATCGACCATCTCCAGGTCGTCCCGATGTGCGGCCCAGAGCAGCGCGGTGGCCCCGTCCGCGCGGCGCGCGTCGACACCGGCGCCCTCGGCAACCAGCGCGCGCACCGCCACCGCATCGCCACGGGCCGCGGCCGCGATGAGCCGAGAATCCTGAGCGGCCGCCGAGCACGGAACGGCGGCCACGCCCAGCAGCAACACCCAGGGGAGCACCCGACGCGAGACCCGTTCGCCCATCGTTGTCTCTCCTCGCCTTCGACCGGGTGAATCGAACGATACCGACCATGCCACTATAGGCAGCAGCCGGCGATGCGTCCACAGCCACCGCCCCTTTCCAATCGATCCGCAGGGACCGAATCCAGTGGAGGGGGGATCTTCGGCGCCGGATGCGATGATGCTATGATGCAGCCATGCGTACCACTGTAGCTATCGACGACGACGTGCTGGCGGTTGCACGCGCACTGGCGGCGAGGAACGGCACCAGTCTCGGGACCGCCCTGTCCGAACTTGCCCGCCGGGGGTTCCGGCGCCCGCAGGTCGATGAAGAGAACGGCCTTCCGGTCTTCCGTGTTGCCGCCGGCACTGAACCGATTACCAGCGAGGACGTTCAGAAGGCGCTCAGCGACTGGCCATGACCCGGTTGCTCGACGTCAACGCGCTCGTCGCACTTGCCTGGCCCCATCACGTACATCACGACGCCGTGCAGTCATGGTTCTCCGAGGTCCGCATGAGCGGCTGGTCGACCTGTCCGCTGACGGAAGCCGGATTCGTACGCGTTTCGTGCAACCCGTCCGCGGTCAAGCAGTCGGTGACGCCGTCCGAAGCGATCGCGTTTCTGGAGAGGCTCAGGCGACTGGAGTCCCACGCCTTCTGGAGCATGGATCGTTCCATCACCGCGCTGCCGCCGGAGATCCTCGCGCGTATTCAAGGATATCGACAGATCACCGACGCGGTGCTGCTGGCGCTCGCCGCGCAACACGACGGTCAGCTCGCCACTCTCGACGCAGGGCTCGCCGGTCTCGTCTCGAAGGCCCATCTCCCATCCGTCTTCGCGATTCCGGTTTGAACCGCGTCTGCCGCGCTCGACGCGGTCGAGACGCGCACGCCTTTGCGGTAGGATCCGGCCTCATGCCCTCCGTATACGAAGACACCTACCGCCACGCGCAGGAGAACCCGCAGGACTTCTGGGCCGCCGCCGCGGAACCGCTGTACTGGCACCGGCGCTGGGACACGGTGCGGGACGACGCGAACCCGCCGTTCCACCGCTGGTTCGCCGGGGGGCGGCTCAACACCTGCTACAACTGCCTCGACCGCCACATCGACCGTGGCCGCGGCAAGCAGCTCGCCCTCATCTACGACAGTCCCGTAACCGGCACGGTGCGCCGGTTCACGTTCGACGAGCTGCGCGACGAGGTGGCGCGCGTCGCCGGCGCGCTGGCCGCGCAGGGCGTGGTCGCCGGCGACCGCGTGGTCATCTACATGCCGATGGTGCCCGAGGCCGTTATCGGGATGCTGGCGTGCGCCCGGATCGGCGCGGTCCACTCGGTGGTCTTCGGCGGGTTCGCGCCGAAGGAGCTGGCTGCCCGTATCGAGGACGCCCGACCGAAGCTGATCCTGTCGGCTTCCTGCGGCATCGAGGTCGGCCGGGTGGTGCCCTACAAGCCGCTGCTCGACGCAGCTATCGAGCTCTCGTCCCACAAGCCGGACCGGACCATCATGCTCCAGCGGCCGCAGGCCGAGGCCCCGCTGGTGGACGGCCGCGACCTCGACTGGCGCGCGGCGTGCGACGACGCCGAGCCGGCCGACTGCGTGCCGGTGGCCGCGACCGACCCGCTCTACATCCTCTACACCTCCGGCACCACCGGCGTGCCGAAGGGGGTCGTCCGCGACAACGGCGGACATGCGGTCGCCCTGCACTGGAGCATGGAGCACGTCTACGGCGTCGGGGCCGGCGAGGTCTACTGGGCCGCGTCGGACATCGGCTGGGTCGTCGGCCATTCGTACATCGTCTACGGTCCGCTGCTGTGCGGCGCGACCACCATCCTCTACGAGGGCAAGCCGGTAGGCACCCCCGACCCCGGCGCGTTCTGGCGCGTGATCGAGCAGCACGGGGTCAACGTGCTCTTCACGGCGCCGACCGCCTTCCGGGCAATCAAGAAGGAGGACCCGGAGGGCGCGTTCATGCGCAAGCACGACCTGTCGCGGTTCCGGACGCTGTTCCTCGCCGGCGAGCGATCCGACCCGGACACGCTCATGTGGGCGCGCGACCGCCTCGGCGTGCCGGTCATCGACCATTGGTGGCAGACCGAAACCGCGTGGGCCATCGCCGCCAACTGCGTCGGCCTCGGCACGCTGCCGGTCAAGCCGGGGTCGCCGACGCGGGCCGTGCCCGGTTACGACGTGCAGGTGCTCGGCGAGGACGGCAACGAGATGCCGGCCGGACAGATCGGCTCGCTCGTCGTGAAGCTGCCCCTGCCGCCCGGCTGCCTGCCGACGCTCTGGCACGACGACGACGGCTACCGGCAGTCGTACCTGTCGCGCTACCCCGGCTTCTACCTGACCGGCGACGCAGGCTACAAGGACGAAGACGGCTACCTCTACATCATGAGCCGCGTCGACGACATCATCAACGTGGCCGGGCATCGCCTCTCGACCGGGGCGATGGAGGAGGTGCTCGCCTTCCACCCCGACGTGGCCGAGTGCGCGGTGGTCGGGGTGGCCGACGCCATCAAGGGCGAGATCCCGGTCGGCTTCGTGGTCACGAAGGCGGGCGTCACGCGGGGGGCGGACACGATAGTCCCGGAGCTGGTGCAACGTGTCCGCGCCTCGATCGGCCCGGTCGCCGCGTTCAAGATCGCCACCCTGGTGCCGCGGCTGCCGAAGACGCGCTCCGGAAAGATCCTGCGCGGCACCGTCAAGAAGATCGCCGATGGCCAGCCCTACACGGCGCCGGCCACGATAGACGACCCGGCAATTCTCGACGAGATCACCGAGGCGCTCCGGCAGCTCGGCTACCCGAAGAACCCCGGGTAGGCTCTCGGAACGGGCCGCTTCTCGGAGACGACGGACTCGTACACATGGGATCACACCGCGCACCGGTGGCCGTCGAGCCAGGACAGGTCGAAGAGCGGCTGCGCAGCTACTTCCCCGCCTCGCGCTACGCCGCGGTCGTCTCGGCGTGGCTGTTCGGGAGCCACGGGGAGAAGCGAGCCCACCGCGAGAGCGACGTGGACGTCGGCGTGCTGCTCGATAGACACCTGGTGCCCACCGCTGCGCAACGATTCGACGTGCGCGTGCGGCTGACGAGCGATCTCATTCACGCGCTCGGCAGGAACGAGGTCGACCTGGTTGTACTCAACGACGCGCCGCCGCTCCTGGCTCGCAGGATCCTGCGTACCGGTATCGAGCTCTTCTGCAGCGACCGCGACCTGAGTCGCGACTTCCGCCGCGACGTTCAGATCCGGGCCGCGGACCTCGCGCCGTTCCTCGAGCGGTACCGGCGGATGACGCTCGACGCACTCGGCAGATGACGTTTCTGGTCGAGCGCCTGTCGGAGCTGAACAAGCACCTCGACCACCTGGCGGAGTTGCGGCCGCGGATCTCGGCGCCCGCGTTGCGCCGCGACCTTTCCCTCCACAACGACGTCCTGTTCTCTCTGCTCACCGTCTGCCAGCTCGTCATCGACGTCGCCAGCGAGATCTCGGCGCGTAACGGACTCGCATTCGACGACTACACCGAAGCGGTCCGCAACCTGGGCAGGCTGGGGCTCGTCGACGAGACCACGCTCGCGACGCTCGACGTCCTTCCCGGTTTTCGGAACGTTCTGGTGCATGAATACGTCACTCTGGATCTGGAACGCGTCGTCCAGGCAACGGAGCACCTGCAGCCGGTGCGGGAGTTCCTGGAAACGGCTCGACGGTACGCCGCCAATCGCTGATCGTAGCGCCCGAACGCGCACATGGAAGCACTTGACGGCAAGGAAGACACTGCGATGACCGTGAATCCGATCCCGGAGGGCTAGTGTCCCGCCCCTCAAATTCATGGAATAATTGGCAGGCTTCAAGTCAAGGAGGCTGCCATGCCACGCGGACGCAAACTGGCGCCGCTTACGCTCACCGACGACCAACAGGATCAGCTCCAGGGGATAGCCAACTCGACCACCCTGCCCTACGCCCTGGTCCTGCGGGCCCGCATCATCCTCGCCAGCGCCGAAGGCTTGACCAACGCCGCCGTTGCGCAGCGCGTCGGCGTCACACCACAAACCGTCGGCAAGTGGCGACGGCGCTTCCGAGCGGCCGGTATCGAGGGCCTGCACGACGAACTCCGACCCGGTCGGCCCCGGACCTATGACGACGACAAGGTGGCGGCGGTGATCAGCCGCGCGCTGCAGGAGACGCCCGACGCCGCCACGCACTGGAGCACGCGCACCTTGGGACGTGCCGTGGGCATTTCCAAGAGCACGGTGCAGCGCTGGTTCGCGTTGTTCGGGGTCAAGCCGCATCTGGCGAAGACCTTCAAGCTGTCCACCGACCCGTTCTTCATCGAGAAAGTGCGCGACATCGTCGGGCTCTACCTCAACCCGCCGGACCACGCGATGGTCCTGTGCGTGGATGAGAAGTCGCAGATTCAGGCGCTCAATCGCACCCAGCCGCGGCTGCCGATGGGCCTGGGCCACGTCGAAGGCTACACCCATGACTACGTCCGGCACGGCACGACGACGCTGTTCGCCGCCCTGGACATCGCCACCGGACGGGTGCTGTCCCAGTGCCGGAAGCGGCACCGCCACGAGGAGTTCCTGTCGTTCCTGCGGCTGATCGACCGGGAGGTGCCGGCGGAGCTGGACATCCACCTGGTGCTGGACAACTACGCGACGCACAAGCACGCCAAGGTCAAGCAGTGGTTGGCGGCGCACCCGCGCTTCCACCTGCACTTCACGCCCACCTACTCGTCCTGGTTGAACCAGGTGGAGCGGTGGTTCGGCTTGCTCAGCCAGCGGGCGATCGCGCGCGGCTCATTCCACAGCGTCTCGGACCTGGTGAACAAGATCCAGGCGTTCATCGACAGCTACAATGCCTCTGCGACGCCGTTCGTGTGGGTTGCCACTGCCCAGTCCATCATCGACAAGGTGGCGCGCATTGCCATGCGTATTTCAGGGACAGCACACTACCACACGGTTACACCGTACATCGTCGCCGCCGACGTCGATCAACTCCTCGATTTCGTCGAGGCGGCGTTCGACGCCGCGGAGAAGGAGCGCGTCCCCAGCCAGGACGGCCGGACGGGACACGCCGAGGTCACCATCGGGGACTCGTACGTGATGCTGGGCAGGGAGCAGGAGGGGTTCCCCGCCCTCCCCGCCATGCTGTACCTCTATGTTCCGAACACCGACGCCACCTACCAGCCCGTGGAACAAGGTTGTCGGCGGCCTGACACCGGTTGAGGGGGTGCGGATCCAGAAGTGTAACATGGGGTTTGAGCCGGCCAGCGGCTTTTCCAAGCTCACGCCGCCTCAAGATGAAGCATGGACCGTTTCAGCCCCCACACCCGCCTCAGGCGCTCCCAGCAGCCCCGCCAGCGCCCGATCAGGCCGTAAATCGCCGACAAAGCCCGCCCCTGCAGGCTCCGGGGCGTACCAACGCCGGTCTGCCGGCGCAGGAGCAGCCCGATGTTGCAGGCGGCCGCCTGGAGCAGCACGCGCTTGCGGACATTGTCGTGGCCGCGCACCCAGACCCGACGCATACCGCCCGTCTCATACATGTGCGCGAAAGTACGCTCCACCACTTCGCCTCGGCGGCGTTGCAGGCGACGACCCCGCCGCCCCCGCACACGCCGGCGGTTCGCATACAACGCTTTCTGCGCAGCACGCTTCTCCGGCGGCGTCTCGCCCGTCTTCTTGTCCTGCCAGCAGCGACGGCCGCGCTCCGGCTCCGATACGTGACTCCGAACCCCTACCTCGCCGAGCCCCACCAACGTCTCGTCGCTGTGATAGCCCTTGTCGGCCACCACCTCTTCGACCCCCGCGCCCTCCGGCTGCACCGCTTCAACCTGTTCGGCCGCGATGATCAGCGTCTCCGGCAGCGTGGCCGTATCACCGTCCGATGCATCCTGCACCGTCACCGAGACGATGGCGCCCGTGTCCATGTCGACCCCGTGCTCGGCCTTGTGAGCCAAGTGCGTCCGACCGTCCTTCATCTTCGCGATCTTCGCGTCAGGATCCTGCGGCGATTTCCACTCCTTGTTCGACGTCTTCTTGTTCTTCCGAGACCGGTCGAACCGAGCCAGCTCCGCCCGCGTCGGCGTCTCCACACCCGACGCTTCCGCCAACCGACGAATGAACGCCTCGTACGATTCCCCCGTGTCCCGCCGCTCGATGCTCCGCATCGCCGCGTTCGCTTCCAGCGTCGTCGCATCGATGCCGACCGTCTTCCCGACGACCAGACCCGCTTCAGACAGGCGCTCCAGAACCCACGTGAAAACCGCCTCGTGCGTCTCCACGTCGATCAACCGGCGCGTCCGCGACAACGTCGAGTGATCCGGCGCCGACTCGGTCAACTCCAGGTCCAGGAACGACCGCAGGCTCAGTGAATCGGCCACCCGCCACGCAATCCCCCGCTCCGAAGACAGGCCCTCGAAGTAGCCGATCAACAGCATCCGGAAATACCGCCCAGGACGCAGACTCGGCCGGCCCATCCGCGCCGCGTAGAAGGCCGAGCACAACCCTTCCACGAACGCGTCGAACCCGCAGTCCTCCAGGACCCGATTCAGGCGCTCGAAGAAGGGATGACCGTCGCTCGTCGGAAGGTCCGCCGTTTCCACCCACAGCGGCGACGCTTGGCGCGCCACCGGTCTCTTGCCCATCGCCATGCCGTGCAGTCTACGGGGTTCGGCCGCGCCGGGGCCAGGCCGAATCCGCGACTTTTGCCACGGGCTGCTACGCGCGAGCACTGGCGGCCGGAGCGACGTCGGTGCAGGAGCCGGCCGACATGTTCTACGGGGACCGCAGCGCGGGCGTGAAGGATCCGGCCGGCAACACCTGGATGATCGCCACGCGCCAGGAGAACCTGACCCCGGAGGAGCTGGTCGAACGTGCGAAGGAGCACATGCGCTGATCGCAAGGCCCGCAACGCGTCAGCGAAACACCGGGGAGCCATACGCCCGCCGCGTTAGCGAGGTGGCCACCGGAAGTGATCGGCTGGATTCCGTGTCGCCCGTACGAGCCGACTCGCCAGCCGCGAGCGGGGCGGGTCAGCCGGCCTCAAGTTCGTTCCGGGCTCGCACAACCAACTTGACGCCGCCTTCGTGCGTGGATAACGTAGTGGATATCGGCACGTCGCCCGGGTTGGCTGGCACTTTGCAGATGGGTTCGGTGTACGTGTACCGCGACGCCCAATGGAACGAGGACGCGGAATTGGATTGATACCTGGGTATCCAGGAAGCCCACATGAAGGTAATCGGCATCGATTTCACGAGCGCGCCAAGCACACGCAAGCCCATCACTGCCGCTGCCGGCAGTTTCACGGATGGAAGACTTCATATCGAATCCGTGCGTCGCCTTGTGTCCTTCGAGGAGTTCCAAGAACAAATCGCCGCGCCCGGACCGTGGGTCGCAGGTATCGATTTTCCGTTCGGGCAACCGAGCAGACTCGTCCGACAGCTTGGTTGGCCGCAACCGTGGAGCGCCTATGTTGTCCATGCCGAGAGCATCGGCAAGAGTAACTTCGAGCGTGTCGTCAGAGAGTATTCCGATGAACAGCCCTACGGCGACAAACACCACCTGCGAACTACGGATGTCCAAGCTCGATCAATCAGCCCGATGAATCTGGTACGCCCTCCCGTCGGGAAGATGTTCTTCCAGGGAGCGCCCCGCATCCTTCGTTCCGGAGCCAGTATCGTCCCTTGCGCGTTGAACGACGGGAACCGGGTGATTGTTGAAGCCTACCCCGCCCTGGCAGCCGAGGCACTGGCGGAGACGAAGAGTTACAAGAGTGACGACAGGTCCAAACAGACACCTGAGCGGAAGGAGGCTCGGCGCCGTATCGTGGGCGCGTTGACCGGCGCGCGATGCAAGGACGAGTACGACCTGGTTGTGCACCTCGGCTCCACCGAGTGCCGCAGGCTGGTCGATGATCCGGGTGGAGACCTGCTCGATGCGGTGCTGTGCGCCCTGCAGGCGGCATGGTCTTCCATGCAACCGAATTACGGAGTGCCCGAGACCTGTGATCTTCTGGAGGGATGGATAGTGGACCCGTCTCAAGTGTCAACCGAGTGCGAGCGGAGGCCGACGCAGTCTTCGAAATCGAGACTCCTTGAACGCATTTCGACCGATCCGACGATATGCCACGGCAAACCGTGCATCCGGGGACTGCGATATCCGGTCGACATGATCCTGGAGTTGCTGAGTTCCGGAATGAGTACTGAGGATATTCTCGCGGACTATGAGGACCTGGAGCGGGAGGATATTCTGGCCGTGCTCGTGTTCGCTGCGCGGCTCAGTCAAGTGAAGCGACTGGAAGCGCTGCACTGAAATGAACTTCCTGATCGACGCGCAATTGCCGCGGCGGTTGGCGCGTTGGCTGAAGGCCGAAGGACACGACGCAATTCATACGCTGGACCTGCCCGCCGGAAACCGTACCGAGGACGCGCAGGTCAACGCCCTTTCGATACGGGAACAACGTGTAGTCGTCACGAAGGACATGGACTTCGTCGACACGTTCCTGCTGCGGCGCACACCGTGCAAGCTGCTTCTGGTTGCTACCGGAAACATTGGCAACTCGGAATTGGTTCGAATATTCGAAGACAATCTTGACGATATCGTGCAAGCCCTTGAGACATCTGACTTCGTCGAGCTCGGCCAGGATTCCTTGATCTCCCACCAGTGATTGTGCGCCGGTCGGTTCCGAGACCTCCGCGGAACGTGACAAGCGCCTACCGCAGCACCGTGCTCATCGGCGCCCCCGCGTAGCCGGTCATTTCCAGGTAACCCGACCCGGCGACGGGAACGCCCTCGCGCGTACCCCGCACGTCGATTGCACCCTCCCAGTAGGTGACCCCGGTGGACCGCCCGGTCTCCAGTTCCTGCGCGTCGACCGCCGCCGTCACCTCCAGCTCCAGGCCGTGCGGCGGGACGGCGATGCGCCACGCCACGGGATAGGCGGCACCGCTGGCCGGAGAAGTCCAGCGGCGGCCGGGCGCCAGGCGGAAGTCGTCGGCCCGCAGATGCGTCGCGCCCGCCGCCGAAACCACCGTGCCGCTCGACCGCGGGTCGCGCGCTCCGTCTGTCCGGCGCATGACGTAGACCATCAGGTCGGTGCCGTCGTCGAGCTGGATCGAGAACCAGTCCCAACCCGCCTGGACCGGCTCCAGGAAGCTGGTCCCGAACTCGTGGTCCATCCAGCTCAGTCCTGCAACGTCGAAGGACTCGCCCGCGACCTCCAGTCGCCCGGTCGTGCGCAGGCGCGTCAGCGAGTAGTAGTGGGAAGCGTTGCCGCTCTCGGCCCCCTTCTGGCTGAAGCCGTTCACGCCGTGCAGCACCGGCGGTCCGGCGGGGTCCAGCCGGAGATCGATGGCCAGGCCGCCGTCGTCGCTTGCCGCGAGCCGCTGGATACGGCGGTCGCGTTCGTCCAGAGTCACGGCCCACCCGTCGTTCCAGACATGCAGCGTCTCGGTGCTCGCCCCGGCCCAGCCGATGCCGGCCCGGTTGAGCCGCTCGGCGACATGGTGGGAGCCGCTCTCCACGTCGGTCACCGCGAAGTGGGCCATGTACAGATCGCGCACCGCCCAGCGCGACGGGTTGACCGGCGCCCGGTCGACGCCGACGCGAAAGAACGTGAGCTGGTAGCCGAACCGGCGGCTTCCGTCCGACACGTGCAGATTGCCGGTGTAGTACCACCATTCGATGCGGTGGTCCGGATGCGCCGCATGGTCGCGCGGGAAGACGAATGCGTAGCCTGGATCCGCGGCCTTCCACACGCTCCGATCGGCGCCGCCGCCGCTGTCCTCCTGGCCGACGGCATGCCCGCCCGACGCGAGCAGCGCGCCGGCCACGACCGCCGCCCATACGGTATCCCCGGCGTTGCGCCGCCCTCCTGCTTGTCTACTCATGTTGACAATCGTGCCATACCGGTCTCATCGGCTCGCCGAATCGACGCGGCCGGCGCCGCTATTGAGCCGATGCCGCGGCGACCGTTGGCCATGGCGCGTTTCTTGCGTCTTCCATCGCGTTCGAGGCGAACGTCCAACGACCGAAACCACGCGGCAGCTCACGGGATACACTGTGATCGCACGAGGAGACGACATGGCGACGACCGAAACCCCTACGCGCGTCCAGCTCGCGGCCAGCGCCTGGATTGGCATGGCGGGCATCGCGGCGACCATCGTGATCGCGCTGTTCGCCGTGGCGGAGAGCATGAACGCGAGGATGGATGTCGGCCATCAGGAGATCCGCGCACAGATCGGCGACGTCGATTCCCGGGTGAACAGCCTCGCAACCGATCTGGCCTATACGCGGGGGCAACTCGACGCCATGCGCGGAGATCTCGACTTCGCGCGCGGACAGCTCGACGGCATACGGGAGGATCTCGGTTCCCTCCGAGGACAACTCGGTTCCCTCCGCGAGGACCTCGACGCGCGGCGCGGAGACGCCGGATCGATGCGCGAGCGACTCGTCGCCATGCACACCGACTTCGACGTCATGCGCGGCCGATTCCATGCCATGCTCGGTCAGCTCGATGTGCCGCTGACGCGATATCGACTCCAGGCTCCGTAGATCGGCCGCTATCCCCGCGTCCCGCCGGCGTCTCCCAGCTCGAACCTCGCGGCCAGACGGGCCGGATAGAGGCCGGCGAGCGTCGCCGCGGCCACGATGGCCACGGTCGCCTGGGCCAGGAAGCCGACCGGCAGATGGAACCGGATCGTCCAGCCGAAGCTCTGCACGTTGATCACGTAGATGAGTATCAGCGACAGGGCCAGCCCGACCACGAGCCCCACCGCCTGCGTCACCGCGCCGAGCACCCCCGCTTCGATCACGATCAGCCGCCGGAGCTGGCCGCTGTCCGCACCCACCAGCCGCAGCATCGCGATCTCCCGCCGCCGCTCCAGTACCAGCGTCAGCAGCGTGGCGGCCATCCCGAACAGCGACACGCCGATGGCGATGACCTCCAGCGCGTAGGTGATTGCGAAGGTCGCATCGAAAATGCGCAACACGGCGGCGCGCAGGTCCCCGTTGGTCGCGATGAAGATGCGTCGCTCGCGGCCGATGGCGGCGCGCAACTCTTCGCGAACCGACTCCGCGCGGGCGCCGGGCGCCAGGTAGACGGTCAGACCGCTCGGCCGTTCCGGCCCGAAATGGCGCTCGAACGTGCCGGTGTCCATCACCACCAGCCCGCGGTCGCTGGAGTAGTCGAAGTAGACCGCCGAAACCTCGAACGGTGTCGGACCGACCGGGGTCGGCAGGCGGATCTCGTCGCCGACGTCCGCAGCGTACTTCAGCGAGAACGCCTCGGAGACGACGACGCGATCCTGCCCGATCGCGCCGGCCATCGCCGCGGTCCCGTCGGCCGGCGCCTTGAACTGCAGTCCGCCGCGCTCGATACGCGTGGTGAAGCGTCCGGCCCCGACGGTAATCGTCGAGCCGCCGTACGGCACGTCCATTCCCATGAAGCCGTCGATCGCCTCCACCGCCGGATGGCCGGCGATGGCGGCCTCGGTTGCGGCCGAGATCCCCCCGCGGTCGGCGTTCGGCGACTGCCGCGCGGTCGAGACGAAGAGGTCGGCCTGCAGCGTCTGTCCGATCCAGTAGACGACGGTCTCGCGGAAGCTGCCGACCATGATGGCGATCGCCGCCATCATGGCCAGGCTGACCGCCAGTGCGGCGACGGAAATGGACAGCCTGGGGATCGCGGCCCCCAGATTGGCATGGGCCAGCCGGCCCTCCACGCGCAGCCAGCGCGCCATGGCCGGCCCGCACGCCCGCCGGAACCCGAACAGCACCGCCGGCATCGCCATCCCGGCCCCGAGGACCACCGTCAGGGCGGCCAGCATGCCGAAGAGCGGCAGCCCGCCGACCGGTCCCTGCGCCGCCAGCCAGGCCCCGGCCGCGAACAGCGCCAGCGGGCCGGCGATGAACCGCCGCGGCAGGCGCGCCCGCGCGTCCAGGTCGTCGTCGCCGCGCACCGCGGAGAGCGGGGCCAGGCGCGCCGCCTCCACGGCCGGCGCCGCCGCCGCGACGAGAGCCAGCGGCAGGCCCACCGCGAACGCCAGCATCACCATCCGCGGCTCCAGCGGCGGCACGGTGGCCGACGACACGATCCAGAACTGGCTCACCGTCGAGGAGGTCAACCGGACCGCACCGTGCGCCAGGAGCCAGCCGAGCGGCGCGCCGAGCGTGCAACCGAGAATCGCCAGAGCGCCCGCCTCGCCCAGGAACAGCCCCACCACGGCGCGGCGGGTCACCCCGAGCGTCCGCAGCAGGCCGATCTCGTTGCGCCGCGTGATGACGGAGACCGATACCGTGTTGTAGACGAGGAAGAGCCCGACGAGGAGCGCGATCAGGCTGAGCGCGGTCAGGTTGAACTGGAACGCCCGCAGCATCCGCTCCACCTCGGCGCCCCGC
Source organism: Vicinamibacterales bacterium (assembly GCA_965222905.1). Lineage (GTDB taxonomy): Bacteria > Acidobacteriota > Vicinamibacteria > Vicinamibacterales > UBA8438 > WTFV01. Next base: position 5,886,319 of record OZ244976.1, read on the forward strand.
GACGAAGGGCGGCGCACGGTGACGCCGGGCGGCAGCCGGGCCGCGATCGCCTGCTCCGCCTGTGCGACGTCGACGCCGTCCGCCAGCCGCACGTCGACCCGGTCGACGCGTCCGAGGCGTCCGACGGCCCACTGGGCGGCGGCGATGTCCATCAGGGCGAAGCCGCCGTCGAGAACGCTGGCCGGCCCATCGTCGCCGAGGATACCGGTCACACGTAGCGCTACCGTCCGCTCGCCGACGACCAGACCGACCAGAGCGCCGACGTCGAGCCCGTGGCGGTTGGTGAACGGCCGGGTCAGGATGACCGACTGCGGATCGGTCAGCAGGTCCAGAAAACCCTGCGTCGTCACCGCACGCGGCGTGTCGCCGTCGACCAGCGGATAGTCGCGAAACGGACGGTCACGCAGGATGTCGACGCCGAGGAGGCGCACCGCCTCCAAGACGGGCTCCCCACCGACCGGTGCGACCTCCAGCAGCACGTCGGCGTCGATCACCGGGCTGACGAGGCCGTACTCCCGCAGCCATCCCAGGTCGGCCAGTCGGGTCTCGTCGAGGCCGACGCCGGGCACGGTGATCTCCAGCGACGTCCGGCCGGCCAACGCGTCGAGGGCGGTCGAGAAGCCGCGGACCGAGCTGGCGTTGGCGAGCTGGATGGCTACGACGACCGCGACGCCGACGGCGAGGCTCGCGACGGTGGCCACGCTCCGCAACGGCTGCTGCAGGAGGTTCCTGGCGATGAAGGCGCGGAACAGCCCCGCCGGGGCAGACGCCGGCCGCCCCGCCTTCACGACGCCGATCCCGCCGCGGCGAGCCCCGGGACCGGTGCGCTGGGCGCCGCCGGGACCCGCGACTCGACGTCCACGATGCGCCCGTCGCGCATCGCGACCTTCCGGTCCGCCGCCGCGGCCACCGCCGCGTCGTGGGTGGCGAGCAGCAGGGCCGCATCGGACCTGCGGCTGACGTCCTCGAGCAGGTCGAGGATTCGCTGGCCGTTCTCACTGTCCAGGTTGCCGGTCGGCTCGTCCGCGAGGAGCAGGGCCGGCTCGTGCACGACGGCGCGGGCGATCGCGGCCCGCTGAGCCTCACCGCCGGAGAGCTGCGACGGAGCGTGGTCGAGGCGATGCGAGATGCCGACTCGCTCGGCCCACTCCCCCGCCCGCGCCATCGATGCAGACGGTTCCCGACCGGCGAGCAGCAGCGGCAGCCCGATGTTCTCGGCCACCGTCAGCGTCGGGAGCAGGTTGAAGAACTGGAACACGAACCCGATCCGCTCGCGCCGCATCCGCGTCAGCGCATCGTCGTCGAGCGCGGCCAGCGAACGCCCGTCGAGCCGCACCTCGCCCGCGCTGGGACGGTCCATCGCGCCGCACAGGTGCAGCAGGGTCGACTTCCCGCAGCCGGACGGGCCGACGACTGCAACGAACGTCCCGGCTTCCAGCGTCAGGCTGATGCCGTCGAGCGCGGTGACCTCCGTGTCTCCCCGGCGATAGCGCTTGCGCAGATCGCGCGTCTCGAGAACGACCATTCCACCCAAGATACACGACACGCGCAGCGGGCCGTCACTGGCGCGGAAGCGCCACGTATCCCCGCCGCGCCCGCACCTGGTGCTCCCCGCCCCGCACCCGGACCCGGATGCGGTGGTATCTCCCGTCGGGCGGGCGGGCGGGCGCGTACGCCAGCGTGTACTGGTGGTTCAGCTCCTCGGCGATCCGCCCGGTGGCCGGCCCCAGCTCCGGGCTGTCCGAGACCACTTCCGCGTAGCCGCCGCTCTCGGCCGTGATGTCCCGCAGCAGCCGTGCGTTGACGCGGTCGTTGATCGGCCGCCGCTCCGGGGCGTCGATGCCGACGGCGTAGACGAAGGCGTCGCTCAACCGTATCTGCCAGCGCACGTCCTCGCGGGTCACGTCGCTGGCGGTATCCGACCCGTCGGAGATGAGCACGACGGCGGCGCGGTCGTGGGACCGGTCCGTGAACATCGGCAGGGCCATCATCAGGGCGTCGTAGATCGCGGTCGCCCCGTACGGGCGCACGCGGTCGAGCCGCCCCCGGAGCCGGCTCGGACCCAGCGTCCACGGCGCCTCCAGCTTCGGGTCGTGGTTGAAGACCATGAGGAAGACCTCGTCGCCCGGCTCGAGCAGGTCCACCAGGAAGCGCTGCAACGCGGCTCGGGCGTCGTCCATGCGCTGCCCGAGCATGCTCTGGCTGACGTCGAGGACCACGCCTAGGCTGACCGGGACCCGGCCCCGGTCGAACTGCGCGATGCGCTGCGGCCGGCCGTCTTCGAGAATCTCGAAGTCGTCGCGGCTCAGGTCGCCGACGAGCCGCCCTTCGGCGTCGCGCACCGTGGCCGTCACCGTGACCAGGTCGACGCCGGACCGGAAACGGGGTGTTTCCGCGCGCTGCTCCCCTGCCGGCGAGGCGCCGGCGACTAGCACGAGAAGCAGCAGCAAGCCGGCTGGGCCGATGAACGGCACGAATCGCGAGCCGTCGAACACGATCTGCTTCCTTCCGGAGCTGGCGGCCTCATTATAATCGGGGTTCAGTGGGTGCGCGCTCCTACGTGCACGGCGCCGCCGACGTGCCCCTGTTGGGCGAGACCATCGGTGCGAACCTGCGCCGGACGGTGGAGCGACACCCGGACCGCGACGCCCTCGTCGTCCCCTTTCAGGGCTTCCGCGCCAGCTACCGGCAGCTCTGGGACCTGACGACGCGTCTCGCGCGCGCCCTGATCGCCCGCGGCATCGCCCGGGGCGATCGGGTGGGCATCTGGGCCCCCAACCGCTTCGAGTGGATCGTCGTCCAGTATGCGACGGCCCGCATCGGCGCGATCCTCGTCAACGTGAACCCGGCATACCGCGCGCACGAGCTCGAGTACACCCTGAACCAGTCGGGACTGCGCCTGCTTCTGCACTCCCGGCGCTTCCGCGCTACGGACTACACGACCATCGTCGACGGCGTGCGCGCGAGGTGCCCGGCGCTGGCCGAGACGGTCGTCCTCGACGACGGGTGGGACGTACTGCTGGACGGGGCCGCAGGCGTCGACGACGCGGCGCTGGCCGAGCGGGAGGCGAGCCTGAGCTTCGACGACCCGATCAACATCCAGTACACGTCCGGCACGACCGGGGCGCCCAAGGGGGCCACTCTCTCCCACCACAACATCCTGAACAACGGCTACTTCTGCGGCGAGATCCTGCGCTACACGGAAGTAGACCGGGTGCTGATCCCGGTCCCCTTCTACCACTGCTTCGGGATGGTGATCGGCAACCTCGCCTGCACCACCCACGGCGCCTGCATCGTCGCGCCGGCCGAGAGCTTCGATGCGGCGGCCACCCTCGCCGCCATCGAGCGCGAGCGCTGCACGTCCATCTACGGCGTCCCGACGATGTTCATCGCCCAGTTGAACCACGACGACTTCGCGAGCACCGACTTCTCCTCGCTGCGCACCGGCGTCATGGCCGGCTCACCCTGTCCGGTCGAGGTGATGAAGCAGGTGCGGGAACGGATGAACGTGACCGAGATCACCATCTGCTACGGGATGACGGAGACCTCGCCCGTGTCGACCCAGACCCGCGTCGACGATCCGGTCGAGAAGCGGGTCGGCAGCGTCGGCCGCATCCATCCCCACGTCGAGATCAAGGTGATCGATCCGGAGAACGGCCGGATCGTGCCGCGGGGAGCGTCCGGCGAGCTCTGCACGCGCGGCTACGTCGTGATGCTCGGGTACTGGAACGAAACGGAGGCGACCGCCGCCGCCATCGACGAAGCGCGCTGGATGCACTCGGGCGATCTCGCGATGATGGACGACGAGGGATACCTTCGAATCGTCGGCCGCATCAAGGACATGATCATCCGCGGCGGCGAGAACATCTATCCGCGCGAGGTGGAGGAGTTCCTGTATACGCACCCCGAAGTCGAGGACGCGCAGGTCATCGGCGTCCCGTCGGCGCGCTACGGCGAGGACGTAATGGCGTGGATCAAGCCCAAGGCCGGTGCCCACCTGACCGGCGAGCGGCTCCGCGCGTTCTGCTACGGCGCCATCGCGACCTACAAGATCCCACGCTACTGGAATGGAAGCTGGTGGACGCGTTTCCCATGACCGTCACCGGCAAGGTCCAGAAGTTCCGAATGCGCGAGATTGCGACCGCCGAGCTGGAGCTCGAAGGCGCGGCGGGCATCGAGACAGCCTGAGTCGTCCGTCCCGACGCTCCCGGCCGATGGAGTCCGTGCGAGCCGCCCGCGCGCTCACTCGGTGGGCAGCGTGTAGTCGACCATCCAGTTGATGCCGAACCGGTCGGTACACTGCCCGAAGTAGGCGCCCCAGAACATCTCCTGGAGCGGCATGACCACCGAACCGCCCGCGGACAGCTTCGCGAACAGCTCGTCGCACTGCTCGCGGCTCTCCACCTCGATGGACAGGGAGAAATTGTTGCCGACCGCGAGCGGGGGGGCAGAGCTCGAGCTGTCGCTGCCCATCAGGACGCTCGAGCCGATCGGCAGCGCGACGTGCAGGACGTGGTTCTTCTCTGTTTCGGACACCGGCATGTCGGGCGGTCCGTCGCCGAACGTCCGAAACTCGGCGAACTCGCCCCCGAAGACCGACCGGTAGAACTCGAACGCCTCGCGGCAGTTGCCATCGAACGTGAGATACGTGTTCAGTGCCATGCGTGCCCTCCCCCGAGCCAGCGGAGCATACCCCAACCCATGAATCATCGTCGACGGTTGTCGGGCTGGGAGTCTGCGCCGTAGAAACGGGGCAGGCTCCTAGCCCGGAAAATTCGTGGCGTGTTCCGATTCCGGTACAGACACAAGAGCCCCCGTGTGGTACAAGTGCAGTGTTAACAACCACTTGCGCCACCACGGAGGCCCTTGCGTGACGACCGACACTGTAACACAGACTGTTCTGTTCCCGGATCTGTTTGACAAGCCGCTGTTCGCCCGGTTCAACCAGGAGCAGGCCAGTTCCGACGGCGGGGCGATCCTGCTGAAGGCCGCCGAGCGCATCTACGGCCTGGTCAAGGCGTTCGCCGGGTGTCTGTTCGACAAGCGGGCGCCGGACAAGACCCGGCACTCGCTCGCGGACCTGATCGGCCAGCGCATCTTTGGCATCGCCTGCGGCCATCCCGACTGCAATGATGGCGACCGTCTCGCCGACGACCCCATCCACAAGCTGCTGCTCGACAGAGACCCGGTTTCGGGCGAGCGCCTGGCGTCGCAGCCGACGCTGTCGCGGTTCGAGAACGCAGTCAACGGCTGCGCGCTCTACCGCATGGCCGACGAGTTGGCCACGCGGGTCATCGAGCGGCATCGCCGCCGTCTGGACGGGCGGGCGCGGTGCATCACGATCGATCTGGACCCGACGGACGACCCGACGCACGGGGCGCAGCAGTACACGCTCTTCAACGGCTACTACGACAACTGGTGCTACCTGCCGCTGCTTGGCTTCCTGACCTTCGACCGCGAATCCGAGCAGTATCTGTGCGCGGCGCTGTTGCGGCACGGCAAGGCGGTCGCCTCCGAGGGGACGGTCGGGCTGTTGTCGCGGTTGCTGCCGCGGCTGCGCCGGGCGTTTCCGCGGGCGCGCATTCTCGTTCGGCTCGACGGGGGCTTTGCCAGCCCGGCGGTCTTCGCCTTCCTGGAGGCGCAGCCGCGGCTCGATTATGTGGTCGCGATGGCGAAGAACGCGGTGTTGGAGCGGTACGCCGAGCCGGCCATGCTGGTGGCGCGGGCGCGGACGTGGCGCAGCGAACAGACCGAGCACGTCTACACCGAGACCAACGAGTACCAGGCCGGCACGTGGAACCACGCGCGCCGCGTGGTGATCAAGGCCGAAGTCGTCCGCCACCGAGACCGCGAGCCGCGGGACAATCCGCGCTTCGTCGTGACCAACATGCGGCAGACGCCGCGTTTCCTCTACGAGAAGGTCTACTGCGCCCGCGGGGACGCCGAGAACCGGATCAAGGAACTGAAGGCCCTACAGATCGACCGCACGAGTTGCCAGACGTTTTCGGCGAATCAGTTGCGCGTCCTGCTGACGGCGGCGGCCTACGTGCTGATGCAGGAGTTGCGGCTGCGCGCCGCCGACACCGCGTGCGCCCGCGCGCAGGTGCCCTGGCTGCGCGACCGGCTGCTGAAGCTCGGCGTCCAGGTGGTGTGCTCGGTGCGTCGCATCGTCCTGCGCCTGCCGCGCGCGACACCAGACCTGGCGGCGTGGCGGCATATCGCGTTCGCGCTCGGGGCGCGCGCCGGATAGCCGCTCGGCGAGCGCCGCATCGCTGACTGACGGAGGCTGCCAACCGCCCGCAACGGGGGAAGTGTGCGCTGTCCTCCCCGGCGGCACCCGTCATCACGTCCATTCGGCGCTCAACCACCCTGCCACACGCGGTTGAGACGTTCCAGCGGCCGCCCACTGCTCATTGCCCGTTGTCCGTGACCGAGTCCGGTTCCGGTGCCGCCTCCCAGGGGCCAAGTCACGGTCGCCAGTAGAGTCGAGGGGAGGCGCGTAACCGGTAGGGGGTCGGTGGCTGATCCGGCGCTTTCGCACCGGGCCGCAGTCCGGTCCCCGTGGGCACGTTTCCTCCCCCCGCTCTCCGAACCCGGCGTGCCGGTTTCCGGCACCGGGCTCTCCAGTGAAATCATGCGGCTCGCACACGGGTTTCCCGGTCGCGACGAGCGGGCGGGTCGCGCGAGCCGTGGCACCAGGCTCGCACCCTTGCGCTGGTCGGGCCGGTGCGTCGTCAGACCTGTTGACGCCCCGACGACGGCGACCACTCGGGTCGTCCCCTTCGCTTATGCATGTGATGACGTCCGGCATTGCTGCCCATCATCGGGGTACTAGGCCATCGGCCACTCCCGTGAGCCTGCTCCCTTTCGCCATCGCTTCCACCTGCGGCCCCTTCCCTCCGCCGGCATTACCCGGCTTCACCGGTACTACGGGCCTCTCCGCCACCCTGTCCGGCCCGACCTTGCCCTCACGGGTCGTCGGTTGGCGCGTGCCGCGCCACCGGCAGGGCTTCCCGTGTTGCGCTCATCCCCCTCTTCCATGCGTGCCGCCGCCATTACCCGGCGGAACCGGTCGGTGCTCGCGTCGCTCACTTCCCGACCGCTGGCAGCCTTCCCCGTTATTCAGGCGGGTCGGCTTCCGCATTACCCGTTTCGAGGCCTGCGCGGCGTTCATGACATTGCGGCCCTCATGGTCGCTGAACCGCCCAGGGCGGCCCTTTGTCATCGGAGTGCTTCAGCCGATGTCGTTACCTCCATCGTCCGCTCCGACTGCTACCGGCTGGAACGACAGTTGCCGGGCGGGATTCGCACCCGCTGAGGAATGGCGCCTTGTCACGGCGCACTGAATAGTCCGGGCTAGGCTCCTAGGCCTGCCCGTGCCCCGGATGTCCGGGGCTGGACTGTAGTGAGCAGGAGGTCATCCGAACTCGTCCCGCAGTTCGAAGGCGAAGGCCATGGCAACCAGTTGAGTGTAGCCGTGCCACATCAACTGAGCGCCGGGCGGGTCGCGTCGGCGTCCGAGCCACCCGCCGAGGCGCCCGACCAGACCGACAGCGTCGCCGAGGCGCGCCGGCGGCGGCAGCTTGCGTGAGCGGGCGAAGGTGGCGAGCACGCGCAACTCGCCATCGGAGAACAGCAGGTCGCCCGGCAGGTCGGGCACTTCGCGCCCGAGTTGGACCATCAACTGGATGCGCCACCCGATGACCATCTTGATGGCCATGGCGCGTTCGAGCCGCTCGGCCGTGTGGTGCTGCAACTCCTCGACCTTGCAGCCGGACTTGAGCACGCGGAAGTATTCTTCGATGCGCCAGCGCCGGACGTACCATTGCAGGATGCGCATGGCGTCGTCGGCGCTGCTCACCCGCAAAGTGGTCAGCAGGAACCACTCCAGCGGCTCGGCCGCGGACGGCGGTTGTTCCTCGCGCACGTGGACGACCCACAGTGCGACCGGCTCGTCGCCGGGGCAGGGCAGCGGCACCTGCTGGTAGCGTAGCGTCACGTCGGCGACCCGCTCCGCCCGGCGGTCCTTGCGGGCCTGTTTGCTGGCCTTCACGCGCGCGCTCAGCCGCTGCACCTCGACCTTGGCGGCGCCTCGGGCCGGCGCGTTGCGCACCGTATCGAACAGACGGCGTGAGACCGTCTGCCCGTCGGGCGTCTTTTCCCTGCCGAGGACGCGGTCGGCCTTGGCGCGGACCAGCAGGTCGACCTGCGGGGCAGCCGCGCGGTGTTCGACGAACAGGTCGAGGAAGTCGGCCTCGCGGTCCATCACGCACACCACGCGGGTCTGGGACAATTGCTCGGCTGCCTGCGCGCAGTCGCGCAGCCCCTCGATCCAACGGAACGACTTGCGCTTCTCGCGCGGCTTCGGGGTCGGCTCGCCTTCCGCCTCGGAGTTGGGGGACGCGGGCGCGTCGAAGGCGGCCCGCAGCACGCCCAACGCCACCCCGTCGGGATTGACGGCCAAGGTCGTGTGCAACTCCAGGCCGCGCGCCACCGCGCCGGTCTGGTTCGAGCCGATGGCCCCCAGCCCCTGCGTCTGCCCGCGTCGGGTGAAGTTCAACCGGGTGCCGTCCTGGATGCACAGCACCGTGTCGTGCGCCTGCATCCGGCGCAGCGTCTGCTCGCGATGCGGCGCGAGGATGTTGCCGACCGTCACCGCGCTGTCGGCGGGCTGGTCGATCAGCCGGTAATGGCCCTTGACCATCGCGCGCGCGCCGTGGGCGGCGCCGGTGATGGCGCGCATCGGAGACTCTGCCATATGCTGCGCGCTGTGCACCAGCCGCGCGCTCAGACGCGCGTCGCCCAACCGCGCCCCGCCGAACTCGTGCTCCGCCCAGACCGCGGCGTCGAGACCGTCGCCAACCGCCAGCGGCGCCACGACCGGTGCAGGCACCGCGAGGCGGGTGCGCCACGCCGGCTCCAAGGCGTACATATACACCGCCTTGCGCGTTTCCGGCGCCGCGTGCGTGCGATCCTGGCGACCGCGACCGCAGGTCTCACCCACCCGAACCCAGTTGGCCGCGCGCACGCTCGCCCCCGTCTGTTCGGTCTCGTCGACGAACGTCTCCAGCAGCCAGGGGCGATAGCCATACAGACCCTCGCAGTCGTCGCCGACTGCCCGGACGGCCCGGCCCAGCACGTGCGAGGCCAGGTTGCGGCACACGATGCCGGGGCGCACCAGCAGCCGGCACAGCCCTAACACCCGGTGCAGGTGCGCGCGCCGGCCCGTGTCGTCCCACCCGACCCAGGCGTCGCGGGACCGCAGCCGCCGCGCACTCGCCGCAAACCCGACGCCGCCCAGCCAACCATGCGGCGAACCCACCAGATACCGCAGTTGCGGGCCGACGAACGGACCGGCCCCGCGCGGGTGCTCGTAGGCCATCAGCGTGTTCCAGACCTGCCGCTGCTCGTCGGTTTCCACCAGCTCCAGGGTCAGACCCACAACCGCGCCGACCGTGCCCGGCACGTCCACCGCCGGCGCCAGCGGGTGCGGGAGCACCCGCGCCCGGCCCCCACCACCGCGAGCACCTCGACCCGCAGGCAGCGAGACGTGGCCGGCCGCCTGCAGGTCGGACAACGCCCGGCAGCAGCTCGCGCGCTGCCACCGGCCCCGCCCGTCGCGGAAATCGAACGCTTCACAGACGCGATCGGCGACCTGCCCGAGGCTGCCGACACCCTGCGAAACCGCCCCGTCCAGCACGTCGCGCAGGCGGGCGAGGTTGTCCCGTAGAATACGTGAGACCTGATTCTGAATCTCCATGCCGGCCACCGTAGCGAAGTGGCGGCAGGAAGTCCAGCAAAAAGTTACGGGGCAGGGGCAGTCCTAGGCAGGCCCGGTTGGGCGGGAAGCGGAGCCGCCAGGCGACGATTTCCGGGCTAGGATCGAGCCGTGATTCGTTCCTGCCCGGCGGGCACCGATCTCCTGACCGCGGGGGCACGTCGGTCTGCCGCGCTCATCGTCGTCCTCCTTGCCGCACCGGCCTCGTCCGCGGGCCAGTTGCAGGCCGGCGCCGCGGCCGTCGACATCACCCCGGTCCTGTGTGCAGACGCGGCGGCCGACGCGGCGGTTCCCCAGTTCGACCCCGACCGCGACTGTTTCCGGTGGATCCATCTGGCGGGGTTCAGTCCCTACGTGCCGTTCCGCCGTGGCAACCGGCTCGCCGAGGGTGTCCACGACCCGATCTGGGCGCGCTCGCTCGCGCTCCGCGACGCCGGGGGCGAGACGCTGGTCATCGTGGCGGCCGACCTCCCGGGCCTCGGCCGCAAGCACACCGGACGCGTCCGGCGCCGCGTCGCCCGCGAGCACGGGATCCCGGAGAGCCACGTCATTCTGCACTCCACCCATACGCACTCGGCTCCCGACGCCAGCGGCTACTGGTCCACCCTGATGTCCGGCCACAACCGGCGCTACACGACGCAGCTTCGCGAGCTGCTCTACGCGTCGATAGAACAGGCGCTGCACGCACTGCGTCCCGCGACGCTGACGACCGCGACGACCACCCACGTCGCGTGCCAGGACACCGCGAGCGGCGTCCTGAAAACGGAGGACGACTGCCGCCTGCCCGCCATCAACAACCGGATCGACGATCCGTCGGCCGCGTACGACCGCTTCGTCCTGCAACGCGACCTCCGGGACCCCGTCGCCGGCAACACGCGCGTCGTGGCGGCGGAGTTCAGGGCGGCGGACACGGGCGAGACAATCGTGACGCTGGTCAACTGGCACAATCATCCCGACACGCTCGGGAGCGGCAACCGGCTCCTGTCGAGCGACTATCCGCACTACCTCCGGGAGTACCTGGAGCGCGCCCGGGGCGGGGTCGCCGTATTCGTGGCGGGGACGGTCGGCAACCAGATGAGCGGCTTGCGCGGGACGCCCGTCCCGCTGTGGAACGAAGAGGGTCGCCGGGTCCTGGAGACGGCGCCGGACGGGACCGAGCGACCGGTGCTGGTGACGGGCGGCTGGGAGAAGATCCGCTCGACCGGCTACGAAATCGCGCACGCGGCGGTCGCGGCGCTCGACGCGGCGGAACCGCTGCCGGCCCCCGATCTGGCCGTCGCCAGCGTCTCGTTCGACACGCCGATCGACAACGTCATCCACCTGCTCGGCACGTGGTCCGTGTGGCACCACGACGTCGAGCCGCCCGACCGGTTGCGCTACCGGTGGCCCGACTGCTGGGGCCTGCTCGGCTGCGTGCGGGCCGAGGTCGCGCTGATCGAGATCGGCGACCTGAGCCTGTTGACCGCCCCGGGCGAGATCGATCCCGCCTACGCGATCGGACGTCCGGAGAGCGTCGCCGACTACGGCCCCGACTGGGGCACGTGGCGCTTCCCGGCCATGGCCGGCGTCGACCACCTGATGCCGGGCCGGCACCACGGCTTCATCGGGTCGGCGCAGGACTATCTCTCGTATCTCGTGCCGCCGTCGGACAACACCGGCTGGTGGAACTTCGATCATCCCAACCACTACGAGGAGTGGGTGACGATCGGCAGGCGTTTCGGCGAGGACGTGCTGAGCGCGTGGCTGGATTTGCTCGCTACGCGGCGAGCACCGCGGGACGGCGCTGCGACACCTTGAGCACCACATCGGAAAGAGGCGCAGACGGTGAGACCAGGACCGTGGAGCGCACTCGAACGCGCCGCGTACGACACCTGCGAGCCCGACGTCACCGGGTTGCTGACGCACCCCGGCGAGACCCTGTCCGGACTCGCCGGCCTGGTTGCGGCGGTCGTCGTCTGGCACGAGCTCCACCGCGCGCCTGCCGGAGGGCCCGCACGTTTCCTCCCGGCCATACTGGCCCTGCTCGGAGCCGCCTCGATGCTGTTCCACGCCACGTTCGCGACGGTGTTCCAGCAGCTCGACCTGGCCGCGATACCGCTGTTCACCGGCCTGCTGCTGGCCGCGGCGCTCGTGCACCGGGGCTCCGCGGGGCGCGATCGGTGGCCGGCGCTCTTTGCCCTGTTCGCCGGCGGCGGTGCCGTGCTGCCGTTCATCGCCACCGCCTCCGGGTACGCCGTCGTCACGACCCAGGCCGTGGCGTTGCTCTGGTTGTGGAGGAAGCTGGCGCGTACTCACCCGGCCATCCGTCCCGACCTGTGCAGGACGGTCGGACTCCTCCTGCCCGCCGCGGCGCTCCTGGCCCTGGGTCACGCCGGCATCGCGTGCGTCGGCGCCGGCAGTCCCTGGGCGCACGTAGTCCAGCCCCATATCGTCTGGCACCTCGCGTCGGCCGCCGCCTGTGTATTCATCGCCCGCATCGAACGCGCGCTCGACCAGGGGTGGGGCAGGTAGTTGAACTCCAGTCGCGTGCGGACGCCGTCAGTTGACATCGGACTCACCTCGATGCCGGAGGTCCGATACATGAAGACCAGTAGACCTCCAACGCCGGCCATGGCCACGGTGATTGCCCAATACAACTACCCAATACAACCAACTCTTCGCCCAGCCTGGGACGCCCAGATGCAGTTCCTTGCGAATGCGGAACCAATCGAGCAGCTCCGACGCCATGCCGCCCGCGAATCCCAACCAGACTTCCATTCTTGAAGAGCGCCCTTCGCCGACCTGTCAATAGGACCTGGCGATGAATCTCTGGATGTCCGCGAGAACTTCGCGGACCTTCACCGGCCGCGATCGCAGCGTGTAGATGATCCGCCGATCTCGCGACAGGGTCAGACGGATCTCGGACCGATGCTGGTCGATCAGCCGTTCCACGTTCTGCGGATCCAGGCCGGTCTCACGCGCGATACCCTGAACGGTTCTGAAGTCCCATTCAGGGTTCGCGAGCGCCGCGCGCACCTTGGCCCACTCACTCGTTTCGACCATGGCGACTCCCTCCGATTCAATACGCAATCACCGTACCACACTCACGAATCGTGCCCGGCCCGGCGGCCGGACTCCAACTCGTGACGGTCGTTACAGCCTCGAGCGACCGAGCCACCACCCGGCAAGCGTCAACGGTAGTAGACAGGCCGTACAGCCGCCTAACGCACCGACCGCAAACGCAGCCGCCCCGGAGGATCCGGCCGAGAGCCGGACGACGAGCGCCAGCAGCACGCCGCCGGCGGTACCGGCCGCGCCGAACCCGAGGGAGCCGGCACACGCTCGGCGCCAACCGCTGCCGCCGAGCACGAGCCCGAGCGCGCCCAAGAGCGCATGAGACGTCGCCAGGGCCGGAGTGAAACCGACGAGCAGATCGGCGAGCCGCTCCACGCCGCTCAGCGCCGGCAGGCTGCCGAGGATCAGGTATGGAATCCAGAGCGTGGCGCCGAAGGCGGCCCCGAACGCCGCCCGCCAGCGCAACCCCGGGCCCAGCGCGCCGCCCGCCACCAGCCCGCCCGCTACGGAGGCGAGCAGGACGACCGCGAGCGGGCGCAGGATCGTCGCCCCCCGATAGAGATCGAGAGCGCCGAGCACCGGCAGCAGCAGGAGCCACGCGGCGAAGGGTACGAGCGCCCCGACGGCGAACGTAGCGGCCGTTCGAACCGGCGGCGGCGGATGAGGCTCAGAAGTCAATGTCCGAGAAGGCGGCACCGACCCAGCGCTTGGGCCTGCCGTCCCTGCCCTCGACCGGATCGAGCGCGTAGCCCAGGTCGAACCGGATGCCGCCGCGGCTCGCGAGCCGGTGACTACCGACGAGAAGGCTGACCCCGATGCCCGTTCGCAGGTCCCCGAGGTCGACGGCTCGTCCGGCGGGCCAAACGAAGCCGCTGTCGACGAACCCGGCGACGCCGAACGAGAACAACTGCCACACGTCGTCGGCGAAGAAAACGCGTTCTTCCGCGGTCAGCAGCAGCGAACGCGTGCCGGTGAACTGCCGTACCGGATAGCCGCGCAGCCCCGTCTCGGCGCCGAGCCGGAGCTGTACCTCCGGATCGAAGTCGTGGCCATGCGCGTAGTCGAGCTTGCCGACGAACGCCGTCCGCGACGAGTGCTTCTGGAGGTAGCGTGCGTTTACCGCCGCCACGGTGTTCCGCCACCCGCCCTGTTCATGCCGCCCGTCGAATCCGACGCCGAGGATCACGAAGTGACCGTCCCGAAACCGCAGCCCCTGCCGGTGGCCGGCCGAGACGAACACGGCCTCCTGCCCCCCGAACGCGGGCGTCGACAACCTCAACACGGCGTGCGACTCGGTGCCGAGGTTGAAGTCCTCTGTCCGCTCGAACTGGTTCACGTGCGTCAGCCGCACGAACCGATGGGTGACCGATCGCAGACCGACCTCCGGCCCGGCGTACTCGCGAAGATCTCCTCCGACCTGCACCTCGTGCGCGCGATACGCGCCGTGCATCCGGACCGCATGACTCGCTCCGCGCAGCAGTGCGCGCCCCAGCTCCAGATCGACGAACTCGCCGTGCAACGGCAGCCGCTCGATCTCCACGCCGTGCTCGACGATGGGCTCGGTCCGCGCGATGCTCACCACGCCGCCCGAGAAGGCCCACGGATCCCTGAGCGACAGATACCCCCGGTCGATCGTCAGGAGTCGCTCGTGGCCATCGCTGAGATTCGCGATCGACGCCGCCAGACCGACGTTCGACCCGAGCAACTGCGGGTCCTGGTAGCGCACCCGATCCGTCACCCGGTCGAGATTCTGCCGGTGCGAGACCGTGATCGACTTGCCGAAGCCGAGGAAGTTCTTCTCCGACGCGCCGAGCTCCCAGATGGTCCGGTTCTGCACCTGCGAGAAGTCCAGGCGGGGCGCCAGGGACCAGCGGTCCCACGTCGTAACGAAGACGTCGACCCGCTCGGGTCGCCCGTCCCGGTCATCATCCACCTCGACCGTCTCTACGCGCGCGTCGCGCAGGAACCACAGGCCGCGCAGGTTGCGCTCGGTCTGATCGATCAGTTCGCGATCGAGCAGGTCGCCGGTCTCGAACAGCAGCTCGCGGCGAATGATGTGATCGCGGGTACGAACGTGCAGTCGGTTGGCGATGCGATGGGGCGCGAACAGGCCGCCGCCGCGCTCGTCGAAGACCTCCCGGCCCGAGACCTCGATGACGCCGATCGGGGGCGGCGACGGATCGACCTGCGTCACCTGACCGGGCGCGGATGCCGGCGCGAGCAACGGGCCCCCGGTCAGGCACGCGGCGATCCAGGCCTTGCGCAACCTCATCGACGGATCTTACGAAAATGGGCTAATCTCAAGGTATGCCTACTCGATACAACGTCGTCCCGCACGTCTCCGCCGGGCTCGCCCGACGCCGTTCCGCGTCCGGCTCCCCGGCCCCGAACTCCCTGGTGGCCGCGACGCTCGCCGCCCTGCTTCTGACCTGTACGCCGCTGACCGCCGGCGCCGACGAGGAGGCCGCGCGCATCGACGAAGCGATCACCGTCCTGCAGGAAATCATGAACGCACCCGACGCGGCGATTCCCAGGACGATTCTCGAGAAGGCCGCCGGGATCGCGGTCTTTCCGTCCACCGTCAAGGCCGGTTTCTTCCTTGGGGGGCAGCGCGGACGCGGCTTCATCGCCGCGAAGGACGAGGAGACCGGCGTGTGGTCGGCACCGGCGTTCCTGACGCTGACCGGCGGCAGCATCGGCCTGCAGGTCGGTGCGCAGTCCGTCGACGTCATCCTCCTGATCCAGAACCGCCGTGGGCTCTCCCGGCTCCTCGACAACCAGTTCAAGCTCGGCGGAGACGCCTCCGCGGTAGTGGGACCGGTCGGCCGGAGCCTCGAGGCCTCTACCGATCTCCAGTTGACCGCCGAGATCCTCAGCTACTCGCGCACCCGGGGGGTATTCGCCGGAGTTACGCTCGGCGGCGCGACGCTCAGGGCGGATCGCGACGCGAACGAGCGGTTCTACGGGGAACGGCTCGACTCCACGGACATCGTGCTGGACGGAGAAACCGGGGCCGCTCTCCCGGAGGCGGCCGGACGGCTTCGAGAGGCGCTGGCCGCGATTGCGTCGGACCGCGACGGCGAATCGAATTAGCCCGGCACCGGCGTTGGGGGCGACCGGACCCGCCTCGCGCGACCGGCGCCCCCGCAACGCGGCGACAGTCAGGCTCCGAATTCCTCGTCCTTCAGCCGGAAGCCGTCGGCCAGCTCCGGCTCCCGGTCGTCGCCCGCCACGCGGTGCGCGATGTAGTCGCCGAGCACGGGCCCGAACTTGAACGACTCGGCCGATCCGCCGCCCGCCAGCCAGACGTTGTCCAGCCTCCGGATGAACGTCGACGATGAAGTTGCTGTCGACGCTGCTCTCGTAGTGGCAGGCCCGTGTCTCGTTGATCGGTGCGCCGACCAGGTCCGGAAAGTGGCGCTGCAGGATCTCGCGCGGGCGCTCGTGATATTCCGGCGCGATCCAGCGATCCGAAGTGTCCGGATCCTCGGGCGGCCGACCGCCCGTGCGCACGCGAAAGCCCCGATGGTCCGGCGGAAGCGCAGGCCAGCCGGTACAGCCCGGCACTCCGTAGCTCGGCATGAACGGGTAGCTGAACCGGGTGTCGCCCGGCGGCACGGCGAAGTAGAAGACGTGGCCCATGCTGGTCCGGATCCGACGTTCCATCAGCGCGGGCATATCGGCGGACAGGGCGCCGCCCGAAGCGAGCCGCACGTTCGCCAATCGACGACCCGTCCGGTCCTCCAGCGCGATTGTGCGTGAACCGCGCTCGAACGCGCCGCCGCCGTCCGCGCCACGTTCGTCCCGCCGGCCGCGCCGATTGCGGCGCCCGCTCCCGCGCCGACCGCCTTCAGGAAGCCGCGCCGGCCCACTGCATTCTGCCCCGCGCCGGCGGTGGATTGGACTGGTCGCGGCTGGAAGCTCCGGTCTCGCATGGCAATTCAACCGAGGATTGAACAGGCAAAAGAAAACCCTGACCGCCCGAAGCTCATGACGAGCCCCGGACGTCCAGGGTTTCCGATATCGGGCCCCGGAGGGACCGACGGGTTCGTTCAGAACGAACGATGCGCGCTATTCGGGCTCGGTCACGTCGCGGCCGTCGCGCGGCGCGCCGGTGCCGGACGAACCCATGAACAGCTTGCGGCCATCCCGGAAGGTCAGGTCGCGGCCATTGCCCTTGTTCGAGCCGTCCTTGGCCTGGTAGCCGTCCACGATGATCTCGGTGCCCGGAAGCAGCGATTGACGATTGAAGCCACGGCGGAGCAGCGTGTTCGGCGTGCCGCCCTCGACCATCCAGACTTCCGTCGAGCCGTCTTCGTTGGTGATCTCAAGGTGGACCCACGCGTGCGGGTTGATCCACTCCATGCGGACGACCACGCCCTCGAGATGGATCGGCGCGTCGGCGTCGAACTCGGCCGAGAACGCGTGATGGGCCACCACGGGGACGGCAGCCGCAGCCATTGCAACGGCCACGATCGTAAGAACTACCTTTGCTCGCATCGGTTTCGCCTCCTGTTTGACAGCGGAACGGGTTTCGGCATTATCGCCAATTCTCGAACTGTTCGTCAACCTGCTTCTCGCGGTTGTCTACCGGGGGCCGGGCGCCTCGCCCTCGAAGGCCGAGCCGTACCCGCTCGGGCGATACGTCGGCGTGAGGTCGGGATCCTTGCGGAGGTGCCCGTACATCAACTCCTCGGCGAACTCCACGCACTTGAACTCGAGGAGCTGCATGTTCTCGTCGACCCGGCGGTAGAGCGGCAGGCTGACCGTCCACGGGCGCGTGAAGGTGTCCGGATCCTCGATCGTCGCCTCGTAGCTCAGGTGATTCGCGCTGGTCGCGGTGTACCGCTCGACGACGTGGATCTGGTTGCTGTGATGGTTGCCGTTGCTGTCGAACCACGTGTCCGGCATCTGTGCGGTCACGTCGATGACGAGGGACTCGCCGTCGAACGAGCCGAGCGAGTGGCCCATCCAGGCGTCGACCGGCGCCACGAAGTCGGGGCGGTCCATGTAGACGACGCGGCTGGCGCTGGCGAACTCGTAGGCGAAGAGGATGTAATCCTCGGTCTGCACGATCTGGAACGGAGACGGCATGTAGGTCGCCCGCGGGATGCCCGGCATATAGCACTTGGCGGCGGGATCGCGCTCCACCCAGTGCTGCGCGTTCTCCTGCTGCACTGCGCGCGCGGCAGCCGTGTACGGGATCTCGCCGCCCTGGACGATGCCCAGGCCGCCCGGAATCGCGCCCAGGGCGCCGAGCTCGACGACGGGGCCGTGGCTGGCCGCGTGCGGCTCGATGTTCCAGTGGTGGGCGCCGATGGCCTGCCAGATTCCGTTCAGATCCGGCGTGCCGAACGCGGTCCGGGGCGCCATGTAGTCCTGCCCCGCCACGGTCGCGGCGCCGACGGAGAAGACCATCGTCAGCGCCAGCGCGCCGGCCGCGGCCGTGGCAATCATCTTGCCGTTGAACCTCTTCGGATTTCGCATTTGAGGATGTCTCCCCGCCAGGACCGCCACACCGGATGATGTCGCAAGCCGCCAGCAGACTGGTCCGGATACCCCTCCTCCTCAGAAGGGCCGGAACGTGTTGACGAAAGTGGGCGATCTATACATGCGACTTTCGGGCGCTGTCAAGACAATCCGTCAGCCGCGCCTACGAGAGCAAGCCAATCAGCCGGGCGCCGACCGCCACCCCGGTCCACACCGCGATCGAGAACATGCCCGCCGCCTTCGGCCAGACGGGCCCGAGCGTCGCTTCGTCCATCCTCGCCAGTCGCCGCCGGACGGTGAAGGCGAAGATCAGCCCGAGCACCAGCAACTCCATCTTCCACCAGAAGAACGGGCTGTAGTACTGCTTCATCGCCGTCGACATCACCGACGGCCAGCCGGTGATGAGCAACGCGACGAGTCCCCAGACCATCCAGGGCATGGCGTCCTCCGACACCTTGGCCAGGGGCACGCGGGTGAGCCCCACACCGAGCAGCCGCAGGTCGACCACCAGCACCGCGCCGGCGAACACGGACAACGCGACCAGATGTATCACCTGCACGATCGGCGAGAACCACGTCTGGTTGAGGATGTACGCGCTGATCGCGTGCTCCTGCATCCAGAGGAAGAACGGTTGCAAGGACATCTGTCTAGCCTCTCAGACCCAGGTCGCGCCACCACTGCGGCACGAGATCCTGATAGGCGATCATCCGCCCGACGACGATGATCGCGGACCAGAACGCGATCGACAGCACGCCGGCGACCTTGGCCGGAAACGGCGGCGACGGATCGTCGTCCCACTGATTCACCGTCTGGTACGTGGTCGCATGGAAGATCCACATGTTGAGGCCGGCCGCGACCATCAGCAGGTTCTTCGTCCAGAAGTAGAAGTTCGAATAGAACCGCATCGGATCGCTGAACAGCAGCAGCAGACCGGTCACGACGCTGACGGCGAACCCGACCATCTGCCACGGAAACAGCCGCTGTTGGACCTGCGTGATCGAGCTGTTGAGGTTGCCGACACCGGCCAGCCGCAGGTCCATCATTATGATCAGGCCCGCGAACATGCACATCCCGATGACGTGCGACGTGAGCATGATCGGATAGGCGTTGAGCGACTCGCGCAGAGCGACACTCGATTCCATCGCGCCAAGCCATTCGAACCAGCTTCGCATGCGTTCAAGCTCCTCCAACCCGGATCATCTCGTGTGGACGGAGGCGCTCACTCGCTGGGGGGAGTACAGCGCGGCGTGGGCGGATCCGTGTAGCTGTCGCGATAGACGCCGTGGCAGTTCGAGCAGGCCTCGGCGATGTCGCCGGTCATGAGAATGACATCGAAGTCGTCGTATTCGCGGGCGCGCGCCCACTCGTAGGCCGTCTGCCCCGCCGCCCGCAGTCCGGCAACGTACTGCTTCCAGTCGTCGCGCTCGATGGGGACCGGAGCTCCGATGCGCCCGGCCTCGTCCTCGTTGAGCTCGCAGTTGCGCGGAAGCTCGATCAGGTTGGCGGCCTCCACGAGCGCGACCGCTGCATTCTCCAGAGCCTCCCAACCGGTATAGATGCCGGCGAAGCGCGCGCTGGTGGAGTCGCCCTCCACCGCCTCGACCGGCTCGTCGGGGTTGTTCGTCTGCGCGTCGAAGATAATATTCGAGTTGGGGAAGAGGATGCCGCGCATCACCTCCGCCAGATCGCCGAACGGCTGCGGCTCCTGCTGGGCGCCAGCCGTGCCGGCACTCAGCAACATCACCATCACGATGACGCTCAGTACACGCATTCGATCACTCCTTCAATCCGGTGAGCCACCCGGCCGGCCGGCATCGAGCCAGCTTGCCAGGGCGCGCAGTGTACCCCGTCGCCTGTGAACGGGTCAACCACGAAGGCGGCACGTCGGACGATCCTGCCGCCCGCCCTCTCGCGGTATAGACTCATGACGAGACTTCACTTCGAGGAGGATGCGTGACAATGCCGAGTCATACACGAATCATGACCGTCCTGGCCACCTGCTTCGCCGCCTTCGCGCTGCTCGCCGCCGCCGCTCCGTCCGCTTCGACCCCAGCGGAGGCCGCGCAGGAAGCTGCGGCCGAGGTGCCGGAAAACCCGATCGAGGCGACGGAGGAATCGGTGCGGGCCGGCCTGCGAGTTTTCGGCCGCTTCTGCCGTTCGTGTCACGGAATCAACGCCGACGGCCGCGGCCAGAGCCCGTCGCCGGGGACAAGACCGGCCAACCTGGTCGACGACGAGTGGGTGCACGGCGACAGCGACGGCGAGATCTACAACGTGATCCGCCAGGGCGTCCCCCCCAAGTACGACATGGACGCCTGGGAGGGCCGGATCACCGACGAGGAGATCTGGCACGTCGTCAACTACCTGCGCTTCAGGGCCCAATAGGGGACCGTTGGAGATACCGCCGGCAGGCCCCCATCCCCGGCCTGCCGGCGCCCGGCAGCTCGCGAGACACGGGGGCGGCGGCCCGGCGGCCTATGTCTCCGCGGGCCGACCCGCCCGCCGGCGGGCGAGCGCGCGCCGGACGCGCCCGCAGCCGATCCAGAAGCCGATGCCGGCCGACGCGAGGCCGCCGAGACTCAGCACGATCATTCCGATGTCCCAGAGCGGCCGGCGGTCGTACCAGAACGCGAAGTCGAGGCTGTGCAGGCCGTTGAAGAGCCATCGCTCGACGCGGGTGAACCGGTGCTCGCGGGCGACCACCCGGCCCAGCGCGGGATCGACGTAGATCCACGTCTCCATGGAATCGCCGAACTTGACGCGCAGCACCGGCAGCGGCGCCTGCCTCCCCCGCGAGCTGCCGCGCGCGTAGTAGTAGGAGTCGTACTCGGCCAGCAGCGCGGACTCGGCCACCGGCTCGCCGGGCACCGACGCGGTCAGCCGAGCCAGGAGCGACTCCACCGCGAACGGCTCCTTGCGCACCGTTGCCGTGTCGGCCGCGACGAGAATCGGCCTGGAATCGACGTTGCCGCCTCCTCCGGCGCCCGCACGCGGCGGGCGCGCGGCTCCGGTCGGCGCGGGGTCATCGGGCCCCATGCGCACCAGGTAGTAGGGATCGTCCTGGATGCGCAGCAGCTCGATCTCCTTCACCGGACGCCCGCTGGAGACACGGCCCCACGTCCCTGCATCGATTGCGGGGAAGCGCGCCAGCTCCAGCGGTCCGCCGGACAGGGCATCGCGCGGGAGTTCGAGACCGCGGACACCGGCCCAGGGATGAGGCTCCATCGACAACAGGCCGCTGAACACCCAGGTCAGGGTCACGAATCCGAAGACGACGCCCGTCAGGTAGTGCCAGCGCATCCAGCCGGCGTACGGAATTCGCGCCCGCAGACCACCGGCCGACCGGATGTCCCCGCGCGACCGGCGCCACCGGAACTGCGTGACGGCCAGCACAAGGCCGATGACGGCGAGCAGGCATCCCAGGATCGACGTCCAGACGACGACGTCGTACCAGCGCGGCTGGTTCCCGCGGAGCGCCGTGAAGTAGAACCAGTGCGGAATCGCACCGATCCAGGCCAGCGCCCGGCTGCGCCGCGTGGTCAGCATCACCACCTCGGCCGTTCGCGGCGAAACGTAGAGCTCGGTGCCGGCCTCGTCGTCGATCACGAACCTGTGCAGCGGAAGCTCGCCCCGCTCGACCAGCGTCCACTGATCGGGCTCCGTGAGCGTGCCGGCGTACTCGACGGCATCGCGCGACCGGCCGGTGAAACGACTCGCAACGGCGCTGGCCGCCGTCGGCCCCACCGCGTCGAGCCGTTCACCGGTGTCCGCGAACACCGTCACTCCATCGAACCGGTAGGCCGGCCGGTCCAACACCGTCAGCAGCAGAGCGCTTCGCGGGGTCGGCGACAGGTGCGCCCGCCCGGCCGCAGCCGCCGGCGCCAACGCTATGCGGTCCAAGTCCAGCTCCGACAGCCGTGCGAGCCGCAGCTCCGCCGTCAGCCGCGGCATGTCGCGCGTGTACATCATCACGATGCCGGAGGCGAACCAGACGAGGAAAAGGACGCTGAGCGGGATGCCCAGATAGCGGTGGATCAGGATCAACCACCGGAGGGTCGATCCGGATCCGCGACGCAGTTCGTTGCCTGTCACGGAGCAGCACCTCTCGGGGGATCTATCGCGGTCGAGCGACACGCAAGCCATCGCTCCGGTCTGGTATAACATGTTCGGGTAACACCTGACCATGCCCAACACGAGCGTTCATCTCCCGCAATCCCTGCTGGCCGGGCTGGATCGGATCGCGGCGGAGCGAGGTCTGAGCCGGAACCGTCTGATCGTGGAATCCTGCCGGCGTATCGTCGAAGAACGAGCATGCTGGCCGGCGGGGCTGTTCTCGAACGATCATCTGAGCGAGGCCGACATGAAGGAGCTCCGACGGAGCGAGCCGGACTTTCGAGAGGCCGTCGAGGGCGCCCGAAAGAGCCGCACGCGCCCCCCGATCTGATGCTCCTTCTCGACACGAGCGCCGCCTCGGCCTTCATGCACCGGCGTCCCGACGCTCTGCGCCGATTGCACGAAGAGGATCCGTCGGCCGTGTACCTCTGCGCCCCGGTCGCGGCGGAGATCCACTTCGGCCTGTCGCGCCTGACGCCCGACTCCCGTCGCCGACGTCTCCTCGCTGACGAGTTCCAGCGCCTGCGAGCGGCGGTGCGGTGGATGGACTGGAACAAAGCTGCTGCGCGGGCGTTCGGCCGCTGGAAGGCCACGCTGCAGCACCGCGGTACGCCGCTGGAGGATATGGATCTTGCCATAGCCTCGATTGCTCTCAGTCTTCCGGCACGGCTCGCCACCGCGAACATCCGCCATTTCGCCAGGGTCGACGAGCTCGAACTCGTGGACTGGTCCGCGCCTGAACCATAAGACACGAGCGCCGGTCGCCAACGACTGGCGTGACGAAACAAAGGAGCGCCGCCGCGGGCGTGCCCGGAGCCCCGGTTCGGACTCGTGTTCATGTTGCCGCGTCGTGCCCGCTTCCCGGCAGCGTGATGCGGAACGTGCTGCCGCGCCCCGGCTCGCGCTCGTAGCTGAGCCGCCCGCGGTTGGCTTCGACGGCCCAGCGCGCGATGGCCAGCCCGAGCCCGGCTCCCTCGCCGCCGTCCGGTGTCCCCCCGACACCCGCCGCATCCGATCCGGCCACGCGATACAGCCGGTCGAACACGCGGGGCGCATGGTGCTCCGGAACGCCGGGGCCGGTGTCGCTGACCTCCAGGATCGCGCTCCCGTTCGAGGCCGAGACCCGGAGCTCGATCTCCCCCCCGGCCGGGGTGTACCTGATCGCGTTGTCGACCAGGTTGATCACCGCCTGCCGCAACACGATCCCATCGCCGCGGCAAGTCGGGCTGCCGTCGCGCACGACGACCAGCGCCTGCTCCTTCTCCTCGGCCAGCACCCCCAGGTGACCGGCGACGTTGTCCGCGAGCTCGGCCAGATCGATCGCGTCGCGGGCACGGGTCCGATCGCCGCTGTCCGCGCGCGACACGGTCAGGAGCCGATCGACGAGACCGCTCAGCCGATCCGCCTCCTCCAACATGCTCTCGACGACGGCGCGATACGACGCGGCGTCGCGCGGCTCGCGCAGGGCGACCTCGCCGACGCTGCGAATCGCCGTCAGCGGCGTCCGCAGCTCGTGGGACACGTTGGCCGTGAACCGCCGCATCTGGGTGAACGAGGAATCGAGCCGGCCCAGTGTCTCGTTGAACACCGTCGCCAGGCGGCCCAGCTCGTCGTTCGGATTGTCGATGGGCAACCGCTCGCCGAGCCGGGACGCGGTGATGGCGCGCGCCCGCTCGGTCATGTCCGCGATAGGCGCGAGCGCGCCACGCGCCAAGTAGTAGCCGCCGAGTCCCGCCGCGGCGACGCTCAGCGGCAGGCCGAGCAACAGCACGAGCGCCAGCTCTCCCACCTCCCGGCGCATCAGCGCCTCGGACCGACCGACCTGAACGATGACCGGATCGCCCCCGATGACGGCCTGCCTGCCCAGAATCCGGAACGGCGCGGGCTCGCCGGCGACGGAGACGATGCGGCCGTCGGCGCGGTCGAGCAGCCCTTCGCTCTCCGGCACCGGGAGCCGCCGGGCAACGGCCGTCCGGTAGACCAGCGCACCGCCGGGGCTCCACACCTGCAGCCAGGGACTCTCCTCGCTCCACGGATCCCCCTCGAACCAGGAGAGCGACCCGTCGGGCCCCCGCTCGGCCATGCCCGCTGCCCACCGGAAGTCGCTGCGAAGCCGCGCGTCGAGCGCCCGCGATACGTTGCGCGTCACGATCAGCAGCACCGCCGCCGCGTAGATCGCAAGCACGACGACCATGACCGCGACGTGCCACGCGGTGAGCCGGACGCGGAGCGTGCGCGGCAGCCAGGGCCCGATCATGAAGCCCCCGCCTCGCGCATCACGAACCCGACGCCGCGCACCGTGTGGATCAACCGCACCGGCTGATCGGCGTCGATCTTCCGGCGCAGCCGCGACACGTGCACGTCGATGACGTTGTCGAGTGTCGTGCTGCGCGCCGTCTCCCGCCAGACTTCGCGGGCGAGCGTGTCGCGCGAGACGACCTGCCGGGCGCAACGCGTCAGGTGCAACAGCAGATCGAACTCCTTCGCGGTCAGCTCCACCGCCTGTCCGGCGCGCGTCACCCGGCGCGTCGCGCAGTCGACGACCAGCGTGTCTACGGTCAGGCGCTCGGCCTCGGCCGGCCGTCCGCGCCGGGCCACCGCGCGGATGCGGGCAAGCAGCTCGGCGAAGGCGAACGGCTTGACGACATAGTCGTCCGCGCCCGCGTCGAGGCCCACCACACGATCCTCGAGCGTATCGCGCGCGGTCAGAACCACCACCGGCGTCTGGAGCCCGCGGCGCCGCACGGCCGAGAGAATCTCGATGCCGTCCCGGCCGGGCAGACGCAGGTCGAGCAGGATGAGATCGAAGCGATCCGTGGTCAGGCGGAAGAACGCCGCCTCGCCGGAGGTCTCGACGACCACGTCGTAGCCCTCGCCCTCGAGACCCTGGCGGAGCGCCTCGGCCACCTTCCGCTCGTCCTCGACCACGAGCACCCGCAACGGGCGCGCCGGCGGCGCGGGGCGCCTGCCGGCTCCCGGCTCGGGCATGCTCATGCTGGGCTGCATCTGTCGCAGCTTATCGGCCGACCCACCGCAAGGGAAAAGATTTCAGACGATCTTCAGGATCCACCCGCCCCAAGCGCACTATTATTGTGACTTTGGTGCCGTTCTGCGGCGCTCCACGCACGCACATTCGACGGTGCCGCCCGAGGAACTCGCCTCGTCCGCCGTGGAGAACGGCCATGAAGTGGAACCTGCCCGTTCTGATCGCCGCCTGCCTGACCGTAGCGTCCGGAGTCCGCGTGCACGCGGGCCACGAGCCCGCGGGATTGTCCGAGCCCCGACTCGGCGGAGCCGGCCACCACGCCATCGGCGAGATCTACGACGAGGAACGGACGCTCGTCCTCGCCGGCGAGGTCGAGTCGTTCCTGTTCGGCAACCCCCATTCGGTGCTCCACGTGCGGGTGGTGGACGCCGGCGGCCGCGCACGGACCTGGGCCGTCGAGTGGCGGGCCGCCAACCGGTTGTCGCGCGCCGGCCTGACCGGGGACGCGCTCGCGCCCGGAGATCCCGTCACCCTGTGCGGATACCCGGGGCGCAATCCCGCCGCCTACCGGCTGTACCTGCTGAACGTGGCCCGTCGGGCGGCAGGTTCGGTGTCCGCCCGCGAGGAGCGCCTGGCGCTGTGCGAGCGGGAGGCGAGCCCGGAGATAGCCGACCTGCCGGCCCAATCGCCGCGGGACCGCGCGACCGGTCTGGCGGCGCGGTAGTCAGCGGACGGTTCGGCCGCGCTGCTCGTCACCCACCCAATAGATGCTGTGGCAGTTGTTGCAGGCGTTGTAGACCACTTCCCCGCTGTCGAAGATGAGCTCGGGGTCGCGCGCCTGTGCGGCTTCCAGCGCAACCGCCCCCGCGTCGATCATCTCCTGCGAGTACGCCATCCACTGATCCGTGTCACGGGCGCGGTTGCCGAGCATCAGCAGGTTGCCGGACTCGATGAGGGTCATCGCGGCGCCGGTCACGGCCAGCCACTCTTCATCCGTCTCCGGCTCCCAGTGGTTCTCGCCGTTCTCGTCCCAGATGGTGCCGACGGCGTCCCAGAGGGCGTCGGCCGACGCGTCGATCATGCCGGCCATCAAGTCGCGGGTGGTATGGCGCATGTCGAGCGGCGGTCCCGCCGGCTCTTCCGCCGCACAACCGGTGATGAACAGGGTGGCGGCCAGCAAGAATCCACAGGTCGTTCGCATGTCGTGTCCTCACCTGCGCATCGGCGATGCGCGACGAGCGCTGCCCGGGCGTAGGCAACGGCTGGGCTCCATCAGTCCCTGCACATGGTACGTGCCCCGCTCCGGCGAGGCAACCTGAGAGCACCGCAAACGCGATGGTTGCCGCCGATGCCGGCGGTACAAAGGAAGGACCGGGATCGCACGACCCCGGCCCCCGCAATCGCTATCCGGTGAACGCAGCTACGGCCGGGGGACGCCCACGTCACCCTTCGCGTTGCCCATCCCGGTGTACTTGAACCGCTGCACGCGCTTGCCCTCATAGGTCTCCGTCGTGTAGACGTTGCCCATCGAGTCGACCGCGATGCTGTGGTTGCCGTAGAACTGCCCCGCCATCCGGCCGCCGGCGCCGAAGCTGTAGATGTACTCGAGCGGCTTGCGGCGCAGGACGTGCACCTTCTCGTTCATGCCGTCGGCGACATAGGCGAAGGTCTGATCGGGATCGGTCGAGAACGCGATGTCCCAGACCGCGCCGGCCCCGAGCGTCTTCGTCATGAGGTAGATCTCCTCGACGAACTCGCCCGCCTTCGTGAACACCTGCACCCGGTTGCCGGGACGGTCGCACGCATAGACGAGGCCGTCGTTGGTCGGGTCGGCGCAGTGCACCGGGTTCCGGAACTGCGGGGTGCCGGACTTGTCCTTGCTGACCGCACCGTGCGCCGGCGCGCCCATGAGGTCGTAGCGCGGGAGCTCGTCGTCGCTCGGCACGTTGCCGTAGGCGCCCCAGTAGCGCTTCAGCTCGCCGGTGTCGCCGTCGACCACCGCCACGCGCTTGTTGCCGTAACCGTCAGCGAGGTACGCCTCGTTGGCCGATGCGTCGAAGGTGACCTTGGCGACCTTCTGGTAGCGCGTCTGCGAGTTGCTGTCGGGCTCGGCGAAGCCGTCCTCGCCGACCTGCAGCAGGAACTCGCCGGAGTGGCTGAACTTCAGGGCGTGCGAGTCGTCGCCGCCGTTGCCGCCGATCCACACGTTGTTCATGTGGTCGACGAAGATGCCGTGGTTCGAGTCGGGCCAGTCGTAGCCCTCGCCCGGACCGCCCCAGTGCTGGAGCAGGTTGCCCTCCTGGTCGAACTCCAGGATGGGCGGCGCCGCGCTGCAGCAAGACTCCGCGAACGGCGGGTCGAGCGCCGCCGGGATCTCGTTCGGGGCGAGATTGCCGCGGTGCACGATCCAGACGTGGTCGTCCGAGTCGACCGAGACCCCGATGGTCGAGCCGAGCAGCCAGTTGTTCGGCAGCGGCTTCGGCCAGAACGGATCGACCTCGAACATCGGCGCGTTCGGGATCATTCCCTGGGCCTCGACCTCCCCACTGTCCATCCCGCCCCACATCAGGGCGGCGGCCAGCAGGACGCCCAGGCTCAAAACAGTCAGTTTTCGCAGCATGTCAGGGTCCTCCTCAGACTCCTCGCGGATCAACGCAAACCGCGCTGCGCACAGACTGCCATCGACCGCCACGTAAGGCAAGCCCGAACCGGATCTTTCTGGTGGTAAGGTGCACGCAACGTCAGCGGCCCGTCGCCGGCCGCGAAGGAGCGCCGTCATGACCTGCAGGCTCGCCCTCGTCGCCATCTGTTTCGCCGC
The DNA here is from genome assembly GCA_965222905.1 of Vicinamibacterales bacterium. Taxonomy (GTDB): domain Bacteria; phylum Acidobacteriota; class Vicinamibacteria; order Vicinamibacterales; family UBA8438; genus WTFV01. The sequence goes on from OZ244976.1 coordinate 5,914,558, forward strand.
GCTCACGGCCGGGAGCGTCTCCGCCCCCGCGAGCGCGCAGGAGTTGCCGCGGGCGACGCCGGAAGCCGTCGGGCTCTCGTCCGAACGGCTGCAGGAAGCGACACGCCGGCTGCAAGCCCAGGTGGAGGCGGGGGACATCGCGGGCGTCGTGGCCGGGGTGGTCCGGCACGGCCGGCTCGTCTACCTCGAAGCGCTCGGCGACCTCGACCGCGAACGCGGCCTCCCGATGCGCGACGACGCCCTCTTCCGCCTCTATTCCATGACGCGCCCCATCACCAGCCTGGCCGCGATGATCCTGTGGGAGGAGGATCGGTTCGAGCTCGACGACCCGGTCTCCCTGTACCTGCCGGAGTTCGCGAACCAACGCGTCTTCATGGATGCGTCCAACCCCGACGTGGCCGCGACCCGTGAACGCCGTACGGAAATGACCGTGGAGCACCTGCTGCTGCACACCTCCGGCCTCGGCAGCCGCGGCTCGGCCATCTACCGCGCCGAGCAGGTGCGGCTGCGCTCCATCTCTCTGCCGCAGATGGTGGGCAACGCTTCCCGCGTGCCCCTGTTCGAGGACCCGGGAACGCGCTGGCGCTACGGGATCTCGACCACCATCCTCGGCCGGCTCGTGCAGGTCTGGTCCGGGATGCCGTTCGACGCTTTCCTGCAGGAGCGCGTGTTCGAGCCGCTGGGGATGACCGACACCGTGTTCCGGGTGGATCCGCCCCGCGCCGACCGCTTCGGCCCCGCCTACCGCCCCGGTCCCGACGGCGCGCTGCGCCCGCACGCCATAGAGGCGGTGCCCTTCACCGAGCGGCCGCCGCTCATCGAAGGGGGCGTCGGCCTGGTGTCGACCGTGCGCGACTACCTGCGGTTCTCTCAGATGTTCCTCGACGGCGGCGAGCTGGACGGCGTCCGGGTCATCGATCCGGAAACCATGGCGCTGATGACCGTCAACCGCGTTCCCGACGCCCTGCTGCCGATCGGCTTCGGCAACCCGCAGCCCGGCCGCGGCTGGACGCTCGGCTTCTGTGTGGTCATGGACGCGGCCGCTTCTCCCCTGCCGGTCAGCGAGGGCACCTTCTGGTGGGACGGCTCATCCGGCACCCGGTTCTTCATCGACCCGGTGGAGGACATGGTGACCGTCATCATGGCGGCGGCGTCGCCCGCCTACGGCAACGGCTTCCGGGAGGCGTTCACGGCGGCGGTCTACGCCGCAATCGTCGATTGACCGGCGAAGCGAGCGGCACATCATCTCGCCGTTTCGTACTCGACCAGTCGCCGCTGCAGCAGATTCTGGACAAGTCGCTGCACGTCCCGTTCGAGGACGTCGCCGGACACGTCGTACTCGCCGGACAGGCGCTCCACGCTGCACTCACGCGTAGCGCCCTTCCCGATCAGAAGTTGTCAGGAAGTTGTAAACCGACCCTGGCATCGCTCGATGCGATGCGCGGGGATTCGATTCCGTTCGATGCCATGGCGACGGGTAGCAGCCGCTCGTCCTGCGCTCCTGCCCCACGTAACCCGGCGGACCATCTCTACTCAGTGACCAGCGGCGCCAGGCAGTCGGTCTCGGCGCTGACGTCCAGCGGCCACCAGCTCGCGAAATCGGCGTCGGAGGCGGCGATGGGCACTACCAGCGGAAACCCGTCCGGCTCGAACGCCGCGGTTCCGCCCGCCTGCGCGTAGCGGCTCGCCAGCGCCTGCCGGAAACGGCCGATCTCGGGCGCGTCGAAGATTGCGTAGTAGAGCTGCCGGGTGGTACCCGAGCCCTCCCGCCGGACGACGCCGATGCAGACCGGCGCCGGCACGGCAGTCGCCACTCCCGACTCCTCGGCCACATCGAGCACGTCCGGCGGGGCCAGCACGCTCCCCAGCGCGTCGCGATACTCCGCGTGCAGCACGAGCGGCATCGCCGCGACTGTAGGCGAGGTCATCGACTCCATGGTGCGATTGAAGATCTGCTGGAAGAGGTCGGCGCGAAGCTGATCCGAGGGCTGCAGCACGAGCAGGCCGGCGCCCGGCTGCAGCGGCCCGCGGAGCGCGAGCGTCCACTCCGCAACCATCCCGGCGTCGACGACATAGGGCTCGGCCAGGCTGCTCTGCACCGTCCGCCAGAACAGCCAGCCGAGCACGGCCAGCAGCACGACCGCGATACCGGCCTTGCGCATTCCTTCGCCTCCTCGCGTGACGGTCGTCGGACGACTAGCCCGAAAATCGTCGCCTCCGGCTCCGATTTCCGCCCAGCCGGGCCTGCCTAGGAGTCTACGCCGTTCTACGGCGCAGACTCCTAGCGGCCGGCGGTGTCCTGCATTGCCACGGCCAGCTCGGCGGCCATCCGCCGATCCCGCTCGATGGCGTCGCGCACCTGGTCGGGACGCGTCTGGTAGCAATCCAGACAAACCAGCGGGTCGACGACATTGCCCTCGGTCGACAGGCCGCGGGCCGCCATCAGCTCGCGGAGCCGATCGGCGGTGTGCGTCTGCGCCTTGAAGAAGTCGGAGTAGCTCAGCCCGTTGGCGATGGCGAGCGGTGTCCAGCCTTCGACGGTCCGCGCGTCGAGGGCCGCCCCCTGATCGACCAGGTACTCGACGACCCGGTTGACGCCGCGGAACGCAGCCCCGTGCAGCGCCGTCTCGTTGCGGAAGTTGGTGGCGTCGACGTCGGTGCCGAGCTCGACGCACACGCGGACCGCCTCGAGCACCTCGTCCTCCTGGCCGGGCAGCGATCCGCCGTCCTCGCCCGGGATGAAGATGGCGATGCCGGCCGCGACCATCAGCGGTGTCGTGCCGTCGGCGCTCGGGATGAAAGGATCCGCCCCGGCCTCGATGAGCACGCGCAACGCCTCGACGTCGGTGTTCTTGGCGGCCAGGAAGAACGCCGTCGCCCCGAGGCGGTTGAGGCGGCTCCGCTGGCCGTCCTTCATCCCGTTGGTCATCATGCGGGCGTCGACGTCGACACCCCTGGCGATGAGTTTGCGGACCACGTCGATGCTGTCGAGGCGGCCGGTCGGGATGGGACCGGCGAGGCCGCCGCTGGGGTTCGGCCGTCGCGTGCGCACCGTCTGGTGCAGCGCGTTCCAGCCGGCGCCGGCCAGGTTGGGGTCGGCGCCGCGGTCCAGCAGGTAGTCGGCCAGCTCCCAGTGGGCATTGGCGGCCGCGACCACCAGCGCGCTCTGGCCGTCCGAGAGCGTGTCGTTGACGCCGGCGCCCGCATCGAGGAGGGCACGCGTGGCGTCGATCGCCCCGGACCGGACCGCGAAGAGCAGCGCCGTGAACGACGTCGGCGGCGGGCTCCGGAAGTAGCTCCGGCTGGGCGGGGGCGGCGGACCGGCAGTACGCACGTGCAGGTCGGCGCCGAGCTCGGCGAGCACGTGGACCGCCGGGGCATTGTTGCGCGCCGCGGCCCACATCACCGCGGTCTGACCGCCGGCGTCGTCCCGCGCGTTCGGGTCCGCGCCGGCCGCCAGCAGCACGCGCACCGCGTCGGGCGGCCCCGCCCGGGCCGCCGTCATCAGCGCCGTCTCGCCGCCGGGCATCGCCGCGTTCGGGTCCGCCCCGGCGTCGAGCAACCGCCTCAGCACCGCTGCGCTCCCGTTGGTGGCGGCCAGCGCGATCGACTGCACGCCGTAGCGGTTCGCCACGGACATGTCCGCGCCAGCATCGATCAGCAGCCCCACCAGCTCGGGCAGGTCACGATGCACCGCCCAATGGAGCGCCGTCGCCCCGTCGGCGGCCGGCGCGTCGACCTCCGCCCCGGCCGCCAGCAGGTCCCGCACTCCCGCGTAGTCGCCCGCCCGGGCCGCGGCCACCAGCGGCGGGTCATCGGCCGCGGCATGCGCGGCATCCGGCCACCCGGCACCCGCCACGACGACCATGACGAAGCTTGCCACCGTCCCCCGACGGATGCTCATCGTTCGCATGACATCCCTCCGCGTCCGCCGGTTCGCGGCACGCCGCCCGGCACGGATGACGAGGGGCGGTCGCCCCAGGTCAGTACTTCAACCAGGTTCCGTTCAGACCGGTCTGGCCGACACCCGGCTGCGTCCAGTCGCAGACGCCGCCGGCGAAGATCTCGCGCAGCTCCGCCTCCTGCTCGGTCGAGAACGTCCCGCCGTAGTCGGCCATGTCTATCGGCCCCAGCTCGCACTTGATGACGTCGCTGGCGAGTGGTGCGCCCGCCACCTCGCGCGGCGCCGGCGCCGACGGATAGAGCTCCTCACACCGGCCGCTGCCGCGGACCTGCTCCTCGGCGATGCGGGTCGGATCGTCGTCCCGCGACCAGCACGCGTCGACGAGGTCGTCGGGCTTCGCCCCGACCACCTGGTCGATTCCCGGAGCGTCCGCCTCCACCAGGTTGGCCAGCCACTGATCCATCTGCGCGAGTGCGCCCCGCAGCACCGGGCTGCTGCTGCTGTAGAGGCCGTAACGGTCGTCCTCGACCAGCATCACGTGGTTGTCGGTGCGGCCGTTGGCCTTGCGCAACCGTTCGCGCATCGAGAACGAGTGGTAACGAACATGGACGTCGCCGTTCTCGCGGTCGTCGCTGTACGCACGGTAATCGATGATCGGGGTCTCGGACAGACCCCCGCCGCCGCTGGTCAGCCGGCCGGTCTCGTAGGCGAGTCGCACCGCCTCCGGGTCGGCCACCGTCCGCTCGGCCTGGAAGCCCCCATCCTGGTCGTAGCCGCCGATGCGCCGGTTCAGGTCGAGGAACTGCTCGGAGCTGATGACGCCGTCGTTCAGCGCCTCGAGCCCGTACTGCACGCCGGCGTTGTCGAGCGGCCGGCGCGCGAAGCCGGTCTCGGCGTCCCGCCCGTAGACGTTCACGTAGTGGCTGTAGACGTCGCAGCGGGCGCCCTCCGGATTGTCGGTCGGGTGATAGCGCAGCGCCTCGGGCAATACGTCCGGACAGAACTCGCCCACCTGGACCCGCCCGGCGTTGCGGGAGACGTTGGGCATCGTCGCCAGGTTCAGGAACCCGGCGACGGCACGCTTCTGCTCCTCCGTGAACGGTACCGACGTCTCCCGGAAGTAGCGGTCGAGCAGCCGCGCATCGGTGATCATCGGAACGGTGCCGAAGCCGACGTCCGGGAAGCTGCAGCCGGGGATGATGCCGTCGAGCAGGCCCGGATAGTTGTCGGCGATCTGGTGGTTCTGGTACGACCCGCCGGAGCAGCCCCAGCCGATGGTGTAGCGGGGCTGGCCGTAGGCCTCGACGAAGCGCTCCTTGACCATCATCATCGTCTCGGCGGCCAGCAGGTCGTTGCAGTTGTTGCCGTAGACGTTGAGGCTCGCCGACGCCACCGCGTAGCCCTGGCGCAGCATGACGTCGTCGGTGACCCCGCCGGTGCTCGCGCCCTGGCGGTACCAGCCGTTCACGCAACCGCCGCCGAAGGTGTAGATGAGGCGACGGTTCCAGCCCGACGACGCCGTCCAGGCGTCGGGAGCCGCGTCACCGGCTCCGGGTGCATGCAGCATCGCGATCTGGTAGACGGCGCGGTTGATGGTGCCGGTCTCGAGACGGACGACGTAGGGCACCTCGGCGCCGGTCAGCGTCGTCGTGGTCGCCACGTCCGCCGGCAGCGCATCGGGATCGGAAAGCGGCTTCAGGGTCCCGTCCGCCGCGCGGTAGGCGTAGTCGACGCGGCGCGCGACCGAGCAGTCGTCGTCCAGCGGCGCGCCCAGCGTCTCCCCGGACGGCAGCTCGAAGGCGTCGGTCTCGCAGACGAACGGCTGCTCGTGCGGCCCGGAAAAGATCGGCCCCGCGACCGGATGATTGACGAGTTCCAGGCTCGCGCCCGGTGTATCTCCGACGACGGTGACGGACACCTCGTTCGCGCCGGGCGACAGCCCGCCGACGATCCCCACCAGCCGGTGTCCGTCGACATCGGCACGAAACGCCGCGGTCGCGTCCGTACCGTTGACCGCCACGCGCACGTCGGACAGCGCCACGTCCGCCGACACATCGATCTGCAGCAGCGCATCGCCGCCGCTCACCGTGTCCGGGCGGCCCGACAGCACCGTCACTTCGATTTCGTCGGCCGCATGCGCGACTCCGACCAGAACGCCCGCCGACATCCCGGCCGCCAGCATGGCAACCGCCGCGACGCTACCAATGATTCTCTGCTTGCGCATGGCTCTGTCTCCCTCGAACCGATTCGACTGCAAGATTACACGGAGGAGATGGCGTTCGTCGCGCTCAGTCGGTCGCCTCGACATCCTGGTGAGATCGACTCCTAGACGCTCCCAGATGACTCCTAGACGGCGACCGCCTCGGCCTGCCGCATGGCCCGCAGCACGTTTCCGCCCATGATCTTCCCGACGTCCGCGTCCGAGAACCCGCGGTTCCGGAGGGCCGCGACCAGGTTGGGCGTCTTGCCGATGTGCTCCAGCCCTTCCGGCACCTTGAGCCCGACCGCGTCGTAGTCGCAGCCGATGCCGACGTGGTCGATGCCGGCGACGCTGACGGCATGCTCGATGTGCTCGACGAGCCGGCTCAGCGGCACCTGCCCGATCAGGTCCACCCCGGCGGTTTCGATCTCCCACAGCGCTTCCGACATCCGCCGCGGATCGTCCGCGAGCTCGCGCCGCACGACGCCCCGGCGCCGGTTGAGCTCCCGCAGATCGGACATGCGCGCCCGAAAGTCGTCGTCGAGCATGCCGGCGTAGTAGGCCACGCCGAGCACGCCGCCGTTCTGCCCCAGGGTCCGCAGCATGTCGTCGGTCAGGTTCCGGGGATGATCGGCGATGGCGCGGCAGGCGGCGTGGGTGTTCAGGACGGGCGCCGCGGAGGTGTCGACCGTGTCGTAGAACGCCCGATCCGACGCGTGGGACAAGTCGATGAGCATGCCGAGCCGGTTCATCTCGCGCACGACGCGGCGGCCGAAGCCGGTCAGCCCATCCGGCCCGTCGTCGTACTCCGCCGCCCCGACCCAGGGCGTGTTCCCGCTGTGGGTGAGCCCCATGTAGCGGGCGCCGAGGCGGTAGTGCTGGCGCAGCACCTCGAGGCTCGAATCGATCATGTGGCCGCCCTCGATGCCGATGAAGACGGCGACGGTTCCGTCCCGTTGCGCCCGCAGGGCGTCGTCCGCGCGCGTCGCCAGGAAGAGGTCGTCCGGGTGGCGGGCGACCTCCTCGATGATCACGTCCGAGATCCGGAGCGCGTTGGTCACCGACGACTCGGGCGTCTGGCTGCGCGCGGGCGTCGATACCGCGAAGAAGCCGGCGTGGAGGCCGCCCTGCCGCATTTTCGGAATGTCGACGTGCGTGTACTCCAGGCTCTCGCCGAGGCCGAGCCCCTCGCCGACCATCCGGCCGGGGGTGTCGATGTGCAGGTCGAAGTACAGCGGTCCGTCCGGCTGTGCGCTCTCCGCCGCAACCGGTTCGCCGTCCGCCTCCGGCGGAACGACGCTGGCGGCGAGCAGCGCGGCGGCCGACATTCCCCATTCGCGTCTCGTAAACATGGCAGTCGCGTCCCTCCGCGTGGCGAAATCCAGCCGCCTAGAGGCTTTCCTCTCGCAGCGCCGCGGCGCCGGACACCGCCCGCGCCACGTGCTCCCGGGTGTTATAGAGATGCGGGCAGAGCCGGAGCCCGCCCGTTGCCGCGCCTGCGATGCCGTGGCGCTCGTACAACGCCGTCACGAACGCGCCGCGGCGTGCCGAATCCACCATCGCGATGGCCACTCCGCCGCTCAGCTCGGGCTCCATCGGCGTCACCAGCTCGAATCCGGCCTCCTCGAGACCGGTCTTCAGCATGGTCGCCAGCTCCACGACGCGCGACTCGACCCGCTTCATCCCCAGGCGGTTGTGGAAAGCGACGGTGGTGCCGACCGCGGCCAGCGCCGCGTCGTCGCGCTGGCCCAGGGATTCGAACTTCCGCGCCCCCTTCGGCCGAGGCTCCACGGCGCTGCCCCAGCTCGGGGCGACGATGCTCGGCCAGATCTCCTCCACCCTGTCGCGGCGGACGTAGAGCAGCCCGACCTCCTTCGGCCCACAGAACCACTTGTGCGCGCTGCCGGTGAAGGAGTCGCAGCCGAGCTCGCGCAGGTCCACGTCGAGCGCACCCCAGCTCTGCGCGCCGTCGACGTGCACGTGAATCCCGCGGCGGTGGGCCACCTCGCACAGCTCGCGCACGGGAAGCCGCACGCCGCTCACGTTGGAGACGTGCGTGAGGGCGAGAACCCGCGTCCGCGGCGTCAGCGCGCCCTCGAACACGCCCACCAGCTCGTCCACGCCCGACGGCGCGGCCGGGGTCGTCACCTTCGTCACCGACAGGCCGTAGCGGGCCGCCCGCACCTCCCAGGCGACGTTGTTGGTCGGGTGGTTCTGATCCCAGACCACGACCTCGTCGCCGGCGTCGAGCGGGATGCCGGCGTTGATGACGTTGTTGGCCTCGCTCGTATTGCGCACCAGGGCGATCTCGTCCGCGGTGACCCCAAGCTGGGCCGCCACCGCCTCGCGCGACCTCTCGAGCAGCGGGCCGAACTTGGCGCGGTTCGGGAACGAGCAGTCCACGTCGATGTCGCGCGTCAGCTCGCTCACCCACTCGGCCACCACGCGGGGCGACGGACAGAGGTTGGCCGCGTTCAGCGGCACGCGTTCGTCGCGGAACGCGAACTGCCGGCGCACTTCCTCCCAGAGCGCCTCCGGCCCTCGACCGCGGTGCGACTGCGCGCCGGCGGGACGACCGGCGAGGAGCGGGTGGACGACGCTGCCGACCGCGAGCGTCCGCAGGAACCGGCGCCGGTTGGTGTCGACGGTCATGTGAAGCCTCCAGGTCACCGCGTTGCACGTCACCGGGTGTCCACATAGCCTACCCTTTCGAGGCGGTCGAGGCTGCGGCCGGCGCCGGTACCGTCCGGCCGTCAACGGGCGGGATCGAAGCTCCATTCCGAAAGGACGGCATGCCGCGGCCGCCAGGTCGCGCCGGACCTGCGCCGCTCGAACTGATAGGCACCGATGAACGAGTGGCCGGACCGGAAACGCCACCGGAACCCGACGCGGGACCGGGAGCGCACGAAGCCGCGGCGTTCGAAGGCCACCGACTGGTAGAGCCACGGCGACACGCGCGCACGCGGGCGCTCGACCTCGACCTGCTGGCGGTAACGGTTGAAGTCGGGAACATCCGGCCGGCCGACATGACGCTCCAGGAGCGTCGTGCCTTCCACTTTCACGTCCCGGCGAAGCAACGGATACGACAGCCCGGCGTGCACGCGGTGATCCCAGTCGAAGCCGAGGCCGGTCCGTGTCCGGTTGAGCAGAATGTAGCCGAGCGTCACGCTTGCGGAATCGGCCAGCACGAATTCGACGTCGGTCCTCGCGCGCCGGTCGTACACGCTTCGCAGCGCGTCCCGGATGCGGGCGACGCCGCCGATGGTCCAATCGACCCGGTCGGATCCCAGCACGCTCAGCTCGACCTCCGTCCACGACTGGACGTCGTCGGCCGCAGCCGGGCGCACACCGAGCAGGAGCAGACCGACCAGCACGACGTGCGACGCGGCGATCCTGCGCATCGAACCTGTCGCGTCGAACGCTACGAGGCGCCTGTCGGGGGTTCGGGTCAGTTTCCGGGTGTGATTCCGTTGACGAGGTGAGCCCGGCTGAACCGGGCCCGAGAGGGCGAGCGGGCCGCCATGGCGGCCCGAAGACGGCCCGCATCGCCACATCGCGGTTGGCGGGAGTGAACGTCCCCGCCGCCTACTTGAGATTCGAGTAGTCGCTCGAGCTCAGCATGAAGACCTCGATACCCTCAAGTGGTGCGGGGTACTTGGTCCGGAGCGCGTCCCAATCCGGGTCGTCGCGGAACCCGGCCCACACCTCTTCCCGGTGCGCGCGGTCGCGGTAGGCGAGCATCCAGACCAGCCGGTTCGGATTGTCGAGGTTCTGCCAGACCGCGACGATCTCGGCCCCGTGCTTCTCGAAGATGGCGACTTCGCCCTCGCGGAACCGCTGGTGCAGCTCGTCGATGCCGCCCTTGCCGTCCATCGGGGGCTGGGCGGTGTACATGCGAATCTCGAAGCAGCGCGCCTCGGCGCCCACGTTGTTCGAAAGCCCGGCCGGCAACTGGGCGGACGGGCCGCACGGCGCCGGCGCGTCCTGCTCGGCGCCGGCCACGCCGAGGAAGCTGAAGCCGATGACGAGAGCGAATACCAGTGTGCGCATCACGATCCCCCTCTGGAAGATTCCCGGAGTCAGCACCGCCGCCGGGTCCGCCCGCTCGCGGCCGGCTCACGGTGCGCGTCGGACGGCATTGTATGGCAGTCCGTCACGTCCGACCAATCGGTCACGGGACCGCCACGCACAGCAGATCCTCACCCACGGTGATCGGCCCGCCGTAAGCGGCACGCAGATACCCGAGGCTGTCGGCGAGCACCTGCGGCGAGGAGGTGGAGATGTGCGAGGCGACCAGCCGGCCGACGCCGGCCGCGGCGGCCAGCGCGCCCCAGACGCTCGGCCTGGCATGCAGCTCGGCCCCCCGCCCGGTCGCGTCCTCGCCGCGGCCGAGATGTACCACCAGCACGTCCACGTCTCTGACGAACTCGACGAAAGCCGGATCGGATCCGTTCTGGTCGCTGCTGAACGCCACGCTGGCGTCCCCCACGTCCACCCGGTATCCCACGGCCGGGACATCGGCATGCGGCACCCCGATACCGCGGACCCGGATATCGCCGTCCTGCCAGACCTCGGCCGGGTCGCCGGGCGTGACGTCCACCGTCAATGCATCCAGCTCGAGACGGCCGGCGAGCACCCGGAAGACGCCGCCCGGACCGAAGAGCCCGCCCAGCCAGTCGTCGAGCGACGGGAAGACGCCGCTCCCGGACGGGCCGGCGACCCGTAGCGCCGCCCCGGCGGGCCACAGCAGCGCGGGCACCTCGGCGGCGTGGTCGGGATGAAAATGACTGAGGGCCAGCAGCGCCACGTCACCGAGATCGGCGCCGGATGCATGAAAGCGCTGCTTGATGCCGCCGCCCGCATCGACCAGGATGCGGCCGGCGCCGTCTATCCACACGAGGTAGCCGGCCGAAGCCCGCCCCGCGGACGCGCCGGGTCCGCCCGAGCCCAGGATCTGGAGCTGCACACCGGTCTCTTCGCAGGCGGCCTGCGCAGGCTTCACGGCCAGAAGACAGCCAAGGACCGCGACGACGACTACAAGCAAGCGAAGCAACCGTGTCAGCATCGGGAAACCTCTCGACCGGTCGACCAGGGCATCCGACCGGAATGGAGTGGGAAAGAAACCGTCAGTCCTGTCCGGCATCGACGTCGAGCGTGCTCAGCCGGTTCCAGACCACGCTGGTCTGTACCTCCTGCCCGTCGACGGTCGAGGCCGGAGGCCGGAGAACGAGCTGGCCCTCCCGGAACTCGAAGGCGCGGGGCGCGTCGACGCCGATGCTGTCCGGATTGAGATGGCCCGCGCGGTGGTGCACGACGACGCCCTCCTCGGCGTCGACCGTGAACGGACCGAAGTAGCTGGCGTAGCCCTGCATCGCCGCGTGCGCCTCCAGCGCCGTCGGCCGGGGGCCCTCGTAGGGCCGGCGATCGGGTCGCATCAGGTGTACCGCCATGTAACCGGAGGGCATGTATGCGAGATAGCCCGCGCTGAACTGCGCCGTCGGAACCTCGGCGCCGTCGAGCGTCCGGCGCTCGATCCGGTCGATCTCCCAGAACCCGAGGAAGCGCCGGGCTTCATCGCCGACGTCCGCCGAGGGTGCGAGACTCTCCCACACGTTGCGCAATTGGATACCGGTGGTGCCATAAGCGCACCCGCCGCTCGTGACGTAGGAACCAGGACACTGCAGGCCGGGTACGAGGACGAGCCGGTTCGCATCGAGCTCGTAGTAGGGCTCGATCCGGCCGGCGGTCAGGCGCGGGTTCAGACTTCCCACGATCTGCTGCGACACGGAACCGTCCGCCTCGTCGACCGTGTAGGGTCCGAAGTACGCGGTATAGCGCTCGACGGCGGCCAGCGCGTCGTCGGGCGGAGGTCCGCCAACGGCGTTCGGCGCGCCTGCTTCCTCCTGCACGACCATTCCCATGCGCTCGCCGTCGGACATCACGAAGCCGAGCGTCTCCGCCAGACCGATCGTCGGGTGCATCAGCTCGGACAGCGGCGCGCCGGTCTGGTCGTAGCGTTCGACGCGCGCAAGCCTCCAGGTTCCGACGAAGGCCGCCCGCGGATCGGCCGCATCGGCGGACGCTTCGGGCGTCGCCGACGCATCGGTCGCGTCCGGGGTCACCCCCGACTCCGGAGCCTGACAGGCCGCGACGCCGGCAAGCGCCGTCATCGCCACGGCGCACGCGAGGAGCCGGCGCCACCGGATGTCGCTCATCGTCATCATCTGCTCACTTTAACCCCGGCACAGGATCGGCGGGTCTCCTTCAACGGCCCACGCCGCGCGAGCCCGCCTACCCCGCGCCTCGCTGCCTTGGCGCACGTGCGACTTCGATAGAATGGGACGCGTCACCCTTTTTCGCCACCTGGAGGTCGCCACCATGGGCAGCACACCGACCGCGCGTCGCCGTCTCGCCCCCTGGCTCGCACTTGCGGGTGCCCTGCTGATCATCGCTCCCGCCGGCGCCGCGCCGCAGCAGGACCAGGCCGAACGCGAGCTCCCCCCGGGGCTCCCCCCCGTCCCCCTGCCGGACGAGCCGCTCGTGCTCAACACGCACGCCATAGAGGAGATCCGCGTGGTCGTCGTCGCCAGGGGACTGGAGCATCCATGGGGCATGGCGTTCCTGCCCGACGGCGGCATCCTGGTCACCGAGCGTGACGCGGGACGGCTGCGGATGATTCGGGACGGCGCGCTCGACCCGGAGCCGCTCGACGGCGTGCCGGAGGTCTTCTCCAGGGGTCTGGCCGGCCTGATGGACGTGGCGCTGCATCCCGGGTTCGCCGAGAACCGGCTCGTCTACCTGAGCTACACGCGACCGTTGCCGGACCGGACCGGGACCGTCGCCGTCGTCCGGGGACGCCTCGACGGCATGGCGCTGCGCGAGGTCGAGGACGTGTTCGTCGCCGAGCCGTTCGGGGGGACCACCGCGGGAGCCCGCATCGCGTTCGCGCCCGACGGCCTGCTGTACCTGACGGTCGGCGGCGCCTTCCGCACCGATTCCCTCGAGTCCCGCGCGCAGGATCCGCGCACGCACGCGGGCAAGCTGCTGCGGCTGCGGGACGACGGCACGGTGCCGGAGGACAACCCGTTCGTCGACCGGCCGGGCTACAAGCCGGAGATCTACTCGCTGGGGCACCGGAACCAGAACGGATTGACGCTGCATCCGGAGACGTTCGCGCCCATGACCGTCGAGCATGGCGTACAGGGCGGAGACGAGCTGAACCTGATCGAGGCGGGCGGGAACTACGGGTGGCCGGTCGTGTCCTATGGACGGCAATACAACGGCGTGCGGGTCGGCGATGGGTTCTGGGCCCCCGGCATGGACGAGCCGCTCGTCTTCTGGGTACCGTCGATCGCCCCGTCCGGGCTGACCTGGTACACGGGCGACCGGTTCCCCGCCTGGAAGGGCAACCTGTTCGTCGGCTCGATGAGGACCGGTCGGATCCCGCGCACGGGACATCTCGAGCGAATCGTGTTCAACGAAGACGACGAAGAGCTGGCTCGCGAGTGGCTCCTGACCGAGCTCCGGCAGCGGATTCGCGACGTGCGGCAGGGCCCAGACGGCCTGATCTACGTGCTGACCGACGCCGACGAGGCGGCGCTGCTGCGCATCGAGCCCGTGGAGCCGGCTGTGCAGCCGTAACGATCCGGGCATGGGACTCCCGAGCGGAACACCGATTCGATCCTGGTGCCCGCGCGCGTGAAGATCGTTCACCTCGCCGACCTCCATCTGGACTCCGGGTTCGCCTGGGCAGGCGCCGGCGGGGCGGCGGCGAGGCGACGGCGGCAGTCGCTCCGCGACGCGCTGGAGAGCATCGCCACGCTGGCGCGCGACGTCGATGCCGGTGCGCTCTTCTGCGGCGGCGACCTCTACGAGCACGAGCGGGTCACGCCCGACACCGGCCGGTTCCTGCAGGAGACGTTTGCGAAGCTCGCTCCCCGCCCCGTCTACCTCGCACCCGGAAACCACGACTGGTACGGCCCGCAGAGTCTCTACGCACTCGCCGACTGGAGCCCCAACGTCCATGTATTCCGCGAGCCGCGCCTGCAGCCGGTGAGGCTCGGCGACGGCCTGACCCTGTGGGGCGCGGCCCACTGCGCGCCGGCGGGCACCGGCAACTTCTTCGAAGGGTTCACGGCGCAAGGCCCCGGCGCGCACGTGGCGTTGTGCCACGCCGCGGAGCGCTCGTGGCTCGCCGAGCAGGGCGGCGCCAAGCAGCCGCACGCCCCCTTCGACGCGGACGACATCGAACGCGCCGGCCTCGCGCATGCGTTTCTCGGCCACTACCACCGGCCGCGGGACGCGGCGCGGCACACCTATCCGGGCAACCCGGACCCGCTCGCGTTCGGCGAGGACGGCGAGCGAGGCGCGGTGGTCGCAACTATCGGTGCGGGCGGCGCGGTGACGCGCCAGCGGCATGTCGTGACGACGACCACGGCGCACGACGTCCGGCTCGACGTCAGTGACTGTTTCTCGCAGCAGGACGTGCGCTCCCGCCTGACCCGGCTGGCGATCGGGCGGCAGGGCGTGGCACGACTGACGGTCGAGGGCGATCTGCACCCCGACGTGGATATCCGGGAAGAGGACCTGCGCCAGGTGCTGCTCGAGTCGTTCGACGCGGTCCAGGTTCGATTCGGGGCACTCCACGCCGGCTACGACATCGAGGAAATCGGCCGCGAGCAGACCGTGCGCGGCCAGTTCGTGCGGGACGTTCTGGAGGCGGACCTCCCGGAGGACGAGACGCGCCGGGTGCTGGCCACCGGCCTGCGGGCGCTGGCAGGCCGTACCGACCTGGAGGCGCTCTGACCGTGCGGTTCGAATCGGTTCGCGCACACCCCTTCGGGCCGTTCCACGACGAGACGCTCTCCCTGGCGCCGGGCCTGAACGTCGTCTACGGACCGAACGAGGCGGGCAAGTCCACCTGGCACGCGGCGCTCTATGCCGGACTCTGCGGCATGCGGCGCGGCAAGGGCGCGGCGAGCGCGGAGGACCGGCGCTTTCGGGACCGCCACCGGCCGTGGGACGGCGGCGGCGAATGGGCGGTCTCGGCGGTGGTAGCGCTGGAGGACGGGCGACGCGTCGAGCTGCGCCAGGACCTCGCCAACCGGGTCAACTGCAGCGCGAGCGATGCGGACCTGGCCGGGCGCGACTACGCGAACGAGATCATGTACGAAGGCGCGCCCGACGGGTCGCGCTGGCTGGGACTCAACCGCAGGTCGTTCCTCGGCGCCGCGTGCGTTCGGCAGGCACAGCTTCTCGGCCTGCTCGACGACCCCGACGCGCTCCAGGAAGACCTGCAGCGCGCCGCCGCGACCGCCGGCGCCGACGAGACCGCCGCCCGCGCTCTCGATCTGCTCACCGACTACCGCCGGGAACAGGTCGGATCGGCGCAGGCCCCGACGAAGCCGCTACGGACGTCCCGGGAACGGGTGAGCACGTCCCGGTCGGCCCTGGAACGGGCGCAGCGCGCTCAGGCCGAGTATCTCGAACGAAGTCTCGACCTCGAGCAGCTCGAACGGGAGGCGGAGTCACACGAGCAAGACACCGCCGTGCTGCGCGCGGCTCTGGCCAGCGAGGCAGCCGCGGACGCCGAGCAGCGTGCGGCTCGGGCCGCTCATCTCGCGACCCGCTTTCCCGACGGCCCGCCGCGCCGTACCGGCGAGGACGACGGCTTGGCCCAGCAGGTTGCGGAGGCGCTCGCCAAGTGGCGCGCCGGTCCCGACCCGCGTGCACCCAGCGGGCCGACGGTGGCCACGCTGGAGCGCGAACTGCTGGAGACGACCGCGCCGCCCGCGGCGACGGACACGGCGCCGCCCGAGCCAGATCGGTTCGCCGCGCCGTACCTTGCCGCAGCCGGGGTCGCGGCCGGAGTCGGGGTCGCGGCCGGCATCGCGCTGGCGCTGGCGGACTTCCTCATCCCCGGCCTCGTCGCCGGCGGCCTCGGACTAGGATCCCTGGCGTGGTGGTGGCTGACGACACGCCGACAGCCGGAGCCGGCCGGGGAATCTCCCGCCGGAGCGCTTGCGGAGCGGCGCCGACTGCTGCGACAGCAGATCGAAAACCGCCTGGACGCGGACCGGCGCTACGAGGAGGACGCCCGGCGTTGCGAGCAGGCGGCGGCAACGGTGCGCGCCGCGGCGGCCCTTGCGGGGGCGGCGGACGGCAGGCCCGAAGCACAGGTCGCCGCCCTCACCGACTGGCAGAATCGCCGGCGCGAGAAGCTGGACGAGACAGATCGCCGGAGTGCGGAATGGGACGCGTTGCAGCAGACGCTGGCCGGGCAGGAGCTCGCGCGGATCCAGAGTGAGGCCGTCCGGCTGCGCGAGGAGGCCGCATCGCTCGCGGAGCGGGTCGCTTCCGCGGCCCTTGCCGCGGTTCGCGAGGCGTCACCGGAGCGGCTGGCCGGGGCAGAGCGCGAGACCCGCACGGCCCGCGACGCGTACCACAATGCCCGCGGACAGCTCGAGCAGATCGCGGCGGACCTGCCCAGCGTGGCCGACGCCGAGGACGCGCTGGAGACCGCCCGGCACGAGCTGGAACGCGTCGAGCGACTCGACCGGACCCTGGCCGCCACCATCGAGTTTCTGGAGCGCGCCGAGGAGCGCGTCCACCGCGACGTTGCGCCCGTGCTCCGCAACACCTTGCTCGAGTGGCTGCCGCGGGTCACCGGCGAGCGCTACACCGACTGCAAGGTCGATCCGGATTCCCTGCAGGTGGACGTGCGCAGCGGGCACGGTCCCTGGCGGCGCGCCGCGCTCCTGTCGCACGGCACCGCCGAACAGATCTACCTGCTGCTGCGGCTCGCGCTCACGCGCCATCTCGTCGCGCCCGGGGAAGTCTGCCCCCTGATCCTCGACGATGCAGTGGCCGCGTGCGACGCCGACCGCAAGCAGGTCGTACTGGAGACCCTGCGCGCGGTCAGCGAGTCGACGCAGGTGATCCTGTTCACGCACGAGGAAGACGTGCGGGCGTGGGCGCGGCAGCGGCTCGCGGCGCCCCGGGACGCCCTGACGGAGCTGCGTCGGCCGCGCTGAATCATTTCCTGCGATTCGTCCATGCGATGGAGAGCATGCGAGGACCGGGGTGAGATCAGGGCAGCACGGTGAACCCTTCGCGCCGCGCCGCCTCGCTCAACCGGTCATCGAGGGACAGAAAGCGCTCGGCCCGCGGATGCCCCTCGCACCAGGCGAGCGCCGCGGCGAGCTGGAACGCGTCGGCCGCCCGCAGGGAGTAGATCGCCACCAGCTCGCCCGCCCGGCGACGAACGAACTCCCCGGGCGCCACCGTGTCGGCGTCTTCCGTGAACGCATGAAGACGGAGAAGCGCCGCGTCGAGCGCGGCCTGCCCGATCGACTCCTCGCGATGGGAGCGATAGAGCGCAGCGGCGCATTCGACCGGCGTGCCCCGCCAGACGGTCACCCCCCGGTCGGCCGCAAGGTGGTCGGTCAGCGTTGTCGATTGGGGGCTGGGCACGACGAGCGGGACGACCGCGGAGCTGTCCCAGAACATCATCGCCCTCCGGTGCGGTCGGCGAGCAGCGCCGCGAGTATTCGATCCCCGAACGGTTCACCCGACGGAGGGCTGAGCAACTCCGCACGCGCGGAACCGCGCCCCAGCTTCAACGATCCGGCCCGCGCAAGTCGATCCCGGCGACTCGTACCCTGCTCGGCGGGTTCCAGAAACAGGCTCTCGGCGCCGGCCGCGGGTATCGATTGCACGGAGGGGTTCACCGGTCGGCCGGCCGTTTCGATGGCCGTGAGCCGGGCCACCGGCAGACCGTGCTCCGTCACCACGACTTCCCTGCCCGCCTTCACGTGTCCGAGGTACTCGTTCAGGCGCTCCTTCAGGCTTTCCACGGTGGCGGTAATCTCCATGCGGAAACTATGGTAGCCCTTCCGCAGGACGGTCAAGTCGGACCGACTCGCGCGCCTCCGGGCAGGCGTCCAT
This sequence comes from Vicinamibacterales bacterium, assembly GCA_965222905.1. Taxonomy (GTDB): domain Bacteria; phylum Acidobacteriota; class Vicinamibacteria; order Vicinamibacterales; family UBA8438; genus WTFV01. The sequence goes on from OZ244976.1 coordinate 5,932,608, forward strand.
AGCGCGTCCGGAACATCGACCGCCATGACGCGCTGCGAGGGCATCGATCCCACACCGGTGTGAACCAGGGTTTCGAGCATCGCGAGCGCAACGGAGGCGGAGGTGTGTACGACCGGCCGGCCGGGGGCGTCCAGCGACCGCCGACGCGGCGGGCGCCCTGCCCCGAAAACGCGGTGTCGACGGTTCGCGGAAGGGTCAACCGATAGACGCGCACAGGTCAGGAGTACACGCCGAACTCGATGCGCGTGAGCACCTCTTCGACGAGTCGCACGCCGGCATCGGTGTCCAGCAAGGAGAGTGGCGCCTCGCCGGAAAGAGCGTGGTTGGGAGCCGACAACCAGGCGACCGTGTCGTGTTCGTCGTCGAAGACGGCCCTGGCGTAAATCGAGCGCGAGACGGATGCGAAGCAGGCGGTCGGACGCCGCCGGCGAGAGCAACGCATCGGGCGCGCCGGCCCGCAACCGGCCCTATTGGCGCTCTGAACAGCCCAGAATCGCAGCGAACCCCGCCACCGGGATGGACCAGGTCCGCATGGTCTCGATGGCCTCGCCGACGGTCACGCCGCGACCGCCATGTAGTACCGCGCCGCACCCCGCAGCACCGGGTCCTGAGCGTCGGACGCCGTTCTTCTGAGAAACGCGTCGATCCCGGGCCTGGACGACTCCCCGTTGTGGAAGAACCTGCGGTGATCCATATGATTCAGCATCTCGGGGGTCATGTCGGGAGGTGGTTCCGGGATGCAGTCATCGAACTCGGCAGCATCCCGGCCTGCAGTCAGCTCGCAACTCTCGATCAGTGACAGTACGGTTGCTGCCCGTTCGAATGTCGACCGGTAGACCGGCGACCCGGACTCACAGGCCGAGGTCGCGACAACAACCACCGCTGCAACCAGGATTCCCATCGCGGGGGTACCCCGCATCGGTGGCCGGGAGACGCCGGGTGTCGCGATCCTCGTCTTCATCATGCTTGCAATCTACCGACAACGCGGATCACGGGCAAGAGGCACGGCGGGCAGCAGACTGAGACAGAGACGTACAATGGCGACGATGTCGCCTTGGGGCGGGAATGGGATCAAGGAGAAACCGATGCGCGCTTTTGTTGCAGGGCTGGCTGTCGTTCTGGTGTTGGCGATCGGCTCGGGTCCGGGCACTGTGGTCTCCGGCCAACAACCCGGCGGAAGCGACGACACGGTCGATCCCATTGCCGTGCTGGTCGGCCGACTCGATCTGGAGCGCTACAAGGACGCCATCAAGGGACTCACGCAGTTCGGGGACCGGCGGCAGGGGACGCAGCGCAACCGCGGCGCCGTCGACTGGATCGAGGCCCAGCTCGAGGCGGCCGGCTGCCCCGCCGAGCGGCTGCACTACACCTACGATCCGCCGCCTCGCGCCGGCGGCGGCGCCCGGCGCAATACGCCGCTGAACCCCACCGAGCCCACCCCGACCGGCGGGCGCATCGGGCGCAACGGGAGCGGTCCCGGCGGCAGCTCGATCTTCGGCTACCGGCGCCGCACCGGCGTGGTCCGCGACCCCCTGCTGCAGCCGGACGAGGCGCTGCGCGCGCTGAACCTCGAGGAGCCGACCAACGGCGAGCGCTCGCAGGTGTACTGCACCAAGGTGGGGACCACGCGACCCGACGAGATGTACATCCTCGGGGCCCACATGGACGGGCACGGCTTCGGCGAGGCGGCCGACGACGACGGGTCGGGCACGGCGCTGGTGATGGAGCTGGCGCGCATCCTCAGCGCGCCGGACGTGCGGACGGAGGTGTCGATCCGTTTCGCGCTCTGGAACAACGAGGAGACCGGCCTCAACGGCAGCCGCGCCTACGTCGAGCAGCGGCGCGAGCGGCAGGGCCTGGAGAATCCGCCCGGCTCGGGCCGCTACCCCGAGCCGCGCTGGCTCGGCATGATCCAGCACGACATGATGCTGTTCGACCACGGGGCGCCGGGGCCGGACGGCGTGGTGAGCCGGGACCAGCGGCGCGAGGCGGACGTCAACATCGAGTTCCAGTCCAACTCGGATCTGGCCGGCGAGTCGCGCGACTTGGCGTTCCGCTTCAAGGCGGCCAGCGACGCCTACGCCACCGACTATCCCGCGTCGGTCGGACCGCACATGACGAACACCGACTCGACGCCGTTCATGAACGTCACGCCGTCGATCAGCCTGCGGGAGAACGAGCGCGGGATGCACGTCGGGGCCGGCTGGAACCCGCACTGGCACCAGCCGACCGACCTCTACGTCACTTACACCGACGAGGACTTCCGGCTCGGGCTGAACGCGGCGCAGACCACGCTGGCCGCGGTCGCCGGGCTGGCCGGGGCGACGATCACCGGCCCCTGATGACCCCGATCAGTGCGGCGCATCCTCGGCAATCAGGTCGAGGATGAACGCGTACTCGAAGGCGAGCTCCTCATAGCGGCGGTCGCGGCCGGAGCCGCCGCCGTGGCCACCGTCCAGGTGCGTCTTCAGGAGCAGCCGATTGTCGTCGGTCTTCAGCGCGCGGAGCTTCGCCACCCACTTCGCGGGCTCCCAGTACTGCACCTGCGAATCTTGCAGTCCGGTCGTGACCAGCAGGTTCGGATACGCCTTGGCCTCCACCTGATCGTACGGCGAGTAGGAGAGCATGTAGTCGTACGAGTCGCGCTCGGCGGGATTACCCCACTCGTCGAACTCGAACGTGGTCAGCGGTATCGACGTGTCCAGCATCGTCGTCACGACATCGACGAAGGGCACGTGCGCAACGACGCCGCGGAAGAGCTCGGGCCGCATGTTGGTCACGGCCCCCATCAGCAGTCCGCCGGCGCTCCCGCCGGTCGCGAACAGCTTCCCGTGGCTGGTGTAGCCGTTGGCGACCAGGTGGTCGGCGACGTCGATGAAATCCGTGAAGGTGTTCTTCTTGTTGAACATCTTTCCGTCCTCATACCAGGCGCGCCCGAGCTCCTGGCCACCGCGGACGTGGGCGATGGCGTACGCGAACCCGCGATCGACCAGACTCAGCCGGGGCGATGAGAAGGTTGCATCGATGCTGGCCCCATACGCGCCGTAGCCGGACAGGATCAGCGGATTGCTGCCGTCCTTCTCCGGCCCTCTGCGATAGACCAGCGACACCGGCACCTCTACGCTTCCATCGCGCGCGGGGACGCGAAGGCGCTCGACCACGTACTGGCCGCGATCGTAGCCGCCCACGACTTCGTCTTCCTTCAGCAGCGTGCGCTCGCGCGTCGTCATGTCGTAGTCGTACACGGAGCGCGGCGTGGAGGGGGACGTGTGTCCGAACCGCAACACCTGCGTGTCGATCTCCCGGTTGGCCGAGAGGAAGGCGAGATACGCCGGCTCGTCGAACTCGACGTAGTGCTCCTCACCCTGCCAGCGACGCACGCGGAGCCGCGTGAGTCCGTCCCGGCGCTCGGACAGCACGAGATGGTCCCGAAACAGCTCGAAGTACTGCAGCAGGACGTCGCGCCGATGCGGGATCACCGTCTCCCAGTGCTCCGAACCGGTCCGGCCGACCGGCGTCCGCATCAGCTTGAAGTTCTCGGCGCCGTCCAGGTTGGTCCGGATATGGAAATGGTCCTCGAGATGGTCGATGCGGTGCTCGTGCCCGCGAGCGCGCGGCAGGAAGACCGAAAGCTCGCCGTCCGGCTCGGCGGCGTCGATGAAGCGATGCTCGTCGGTGATCGTATGGGACGACGAGATGACGATGTAGCGCTTCGATTTCGTCTTGCGGACCGAGACGCTGAACTCCTCGTCCTCCTCGTGAAACACCAGCTCGTCCTTCTCCGGATCGGAGCCGATCACGTGGCGGTGGATCCGATCCGCGCGCAGTGTCGTGGGATCGCGCCGGGCATAGAACAGCGTGCGGTTGTCCTCGGCCCAGGCCATGTTCCCCGACGCCCCCTCGATCGCCTCGGGATGCAGCCGGCCGGTGGCAAGGTCCTTGATGCGGATGGTGTAGATGCGCCGCCCGCGCGTATCCTCGGCATAGGCCATGACGCTGCCGTCCGAGCTGACGTTCGGAAACGCGCTGTAGAAGTCGTGGCCCTCGGCCAGGGCGTTGACGTCGAGAATCACCTCTTCGTCCGCGTCCGGCGACCCGTGCTTCCGCGCGTAGATCGGATAGTCGCGGCCTTCCTCGACCCGGCTGTAGTAGAAGTAGCCGCCGTCCTTCACCGGCACCGAGAGATCGGTCTGCCTGATCCGCCCCTTGATCTCGTCGAAGAGCTCCTTCTGCAACTCCTCGGTGTGCGCCATCCGGGCGTCCGTGTACGCGTTCTCCGCCTCCAGGTAGGCGATGACCTCCGGGTTCTCGCGCTGATTGAGCCAGTAGTAGTTGTCGACCCGGGTGTGTCCGTGGGCCTCCAGCCGCTCCGGAATCACCTGCGCGACCGGGGCCTCTATCGTGGCGACCTGCGCCGCCGTCCTCTCGGCGCCTCCCGCCATTGCCGCGACGACGGCGACGAGACCGACGAGACCGACGAGACCGACCGCGAGCACGCGAGCGACCATGCGTTCTGCTGGCACGACTAACCTCCCGGGCCCACTCCGTGCTGGAGGGGGGGCGCATTCCCGATTTCCCGGTCACGCGCTCACACCCACCGGCGTCATGGCCATCCGCTGCAAACAGTTCCATCTGCCGGACTTATAGAAAGACCGCAGGAGAAGAATCGCGTCGACGCTCTCCGGTAGCCAATAGATGGATGCGCCCTTGATGCGGAGATTGATGACGCGACGGATGGCGCTTTCGACGGCGCCGCTGCCCCGCGGAAGCCCGAGCCCGACCATTGTGGTGTAGGCGAAACGATGACGGTTCTTCAGGAAGTAGTTGAGGTGCGTGCGGATCTTGCCGGCCGTGCGCCCGCGGCACAGCTCCCGCAGGGCCGTGATCACCTCGTCCACCCGTGCTCGCTTGAGCAGCCCCCGCGTGCGGTTGAGCCAGCGGGTGCGTTGGGTCGCGCTCCAGCGGCGCAGCTTGACCGCGTCGGAGAGTTGCTTGGCGGCATGATAGAAGTCGATCAGCCCCAGCACCTGTGTCGGCGAGAGCCCGAGCGCGGCGATGAGGCGCTGGAGGCGTCGCCAGATCCAGGGCGCGCCGTCGGCGATGAAGAGCACCTTGTCAGCGGCGTTGAGGCCGATCTGCCGCGCGTACGACAACAGCAGGGCGAAGACCGCCTGCGGTCCCCGGAGCGTGCCGTCGATGATCGGGGCCCACGTCTGAGACGGTCGCCCGTCGTCGCCGACGACGTACAGGATGAGGAGCTTCGGTTCCTTCCAGTCGGTATGGAATCGGTTGCGCCCCTTCTTCGTCTTGGGGCCACGCTTCTTGCGCCTCACGCGGACGCGGCCCCCGTCGAGGGAGACGACCACCCGCTTCCCGGTCACGCGGTCCAGCAGACCGCACGCCGCGCTCTGCTGGGCCGCTCGGGCCCGCGCAGCGTAGCGATAGGCGGTCGAGCGGAGGGTCTTGATATCCAGGGCGATGCCGTCGGAGCGGAGCTGCGCCTGCGCTTCGGCCAGCGAGCTGTGCATGGCGACCGCGCGGCTTGCATCCGAGGCCAGCTTCGGCGTGCACCGGTCGTAGATGCCCAGCACCACCAAGGCGGGGTAGAGTCCCGGCCTCCGCTTCGCCCGACGGGCGTGTTTCTCGCGGTAGTACGGCGTCGTGACCGGCACCGTCGTGCCCCGGGAGGTGCGAACGTTGACGGTCTCCAGGCCGTCGCTCCGCATCCGCCGGGGCAGGTGGCGCACGAGGGCGCTCGCCGCGTCGCCAACCGCGGCGGAGCCCACCGCGCGTTGCAGCACGGGGGTGAGGAGGGCGCCGAAGAACTCGTCCGCGATGGCCCGCAGCTGCTCTTCGCACTGCTCCACTTCCTCTGCCGACCTGGGCGCTGGAGCACGCGCCTCAAACTCCAGCGCCCGCCGGAGGGCAGTGCGCAGGTGGACGGGAATGTTGCCAAGATCGATCTCGCGGCTCGGGGTGTCGATGGTCTTGTCCATTTCAACGCACCATCATGGGCAGTCCGAGCCGTAATGTCCAGTACCACCCTCCCCGTCTGTCCGAAGACCGGCTCAACCTCGCGCAGCCTCACAGTCCATCTTTGCCTACACACTGTTCCGGGAAATCGGGAATGCGCCCTGGAGGGGTTTGTCGGATGACTTGACGAACGCTGCCTTCAGCAGCGGCGGCGTCACGAGCGTGGTCAGCATGACCATGGCGATTATCGCGGAGAACGTCGCGTCGCTGAGGACGGGTGCCCCGGCGACCAGGACCGTGTGACCGATGCTGGCGAAGATCAGGCCGACCTCGCCGCGCGGAATCATGCCGATGCCGATGGCCCAGCGGTTGAGCCCCTTCTTGAAGACCCCCAGCGCGCAGACCTGCTTGCTCACGATCGCCACGACGCTCAACAGGCCGGCGAAGACGATGACCTCGAGTGAAGCGAACGCGGCCAGATCCACGCGCAGGCCCATGTAGACGAAGAACACCGGCACGAAGATCGTGCTGACCGGCGTGATGGAGGCGTCGATTCTGTACAGCTCCTTCTTCTCGCCGAAGAACCTGCCGATCTCGTCGTTGACCACCAGTCCCGCGCTGAACGCGCCCACGATGTCGGCCAGGCCGACCATCTCGGCCAGCGCGGCCATCAGGAAGCAGTAGGCGACGGCGAGGACCACCGGCACGGACGGCGAGCGGGCCAGACGGACGAGCCGCATGAGCGGCACGAAGCACAGCCTGCCGACGATGACCGACCCGGCCAGGAAGCCGACGGCTTTCAGGACGATGAGCAGAACAGGCCCGAAGGAGATCTCGATCGCGCCGCCGGCGTCGGCCGCGCTCACCAGCCCCAGGACGATAGCCAGCACGATGAGACCCAGGACGTCGTCCACCACCGCGGCGCCCAGGATGAGGTTCGACTCGGGGGCGTCCAACCTGCCGATGTCCTTGAGCACCCGGGCCGTGAGCCCGACGCTCGTCGCCGCCAGCGTCGCCCCGAGAAACAGGTGCACGTACCACGCTGCCCCGCCCGGCATGAAGGCGGACGATATCGCGTAACCGAGCGCGATCGGCGCGACGACGCCCAACACGGCGACGGCGACGGCGGAGGCGCCGACCGCCAGCAGCTCGTCGAGCTCGCTTTCGAGCCCGACCTGGAACAGCAGCAGGATCACGCCGATTTCGGCCGCGATGGGCAGGAACGGCGCGGTCTTCAGCGGCTCGAAGACTTCGATGCCGGCCAGGGCGAGGTTGCCCAGGAGGATCCCGACCAGAAGCTCGCCCAGCACCGCCGGCTGACCCAGCCGCTCGACAAGCTCGCCCCCGACCTTCGCGGCCACCAGTATGGCGGCCAGGGCCAGGAGGAAGCGCGTCATGTCGCCCGTGCCCACCGCTTCCGCGCCGTGTTGGGCGCCGGCCACCGCCCAGATGCCGAAGACCAGCGCAGGAACGACGACCGAGCAGTGCCCCGGCAAGCCGGGGTACCGCCGCTGCCGGCCCGGCTGACGCGATGTGGGACGACTCATGCGACCCTCTCCAGTCTCCGGTGGATCCGACGGCGGTAGTGAATCGAGGCAGGGGGCCGATCATCGATGGCCGGCGGGATACGTGTCAAGACGAAGAGGCCGCCGTCAGAGATAGCGCCAGCGCAGCAGGCGGCGCTCGACCCGTTCGGACACGGCGAACAGCAGCAGCACGATGGCCATGATGATGAGGATCAACGCGATGGTCAGCGCGGCGTTGTAGGTGCTCTGCGCAAACTGCAGCAGATACCCCAGCCCGCGGCTGGACGCGACGAACTCGCCGACCACCGCCCCGGTGAAGGCGAACCCCACCGCGACCTTGAAGCTCCCCAGCACCCAGCTCGTGACCGACGGCACGTACACCTCGCGCACCAGGGTCCGCCGTCCGCCGCCCAGCGTCCGTACCCGCTCCACGAGCCGCTGGTCCACCTCGCGAACGCCGTTGTAGACGGCGAAGAAGATGAGCACCGCGACGAGGATGGTGGCCAGGGCGAGCTTGGACGCCAGCCCGATGCCGAGCCAGATCACGAACAGCGGCGCCAGGATGACGCGGGGAATCGCGTTCAGCAGGATCATCACCGGCTCGAGCAGGTCGGCGAGCGGCGGCGCGAGCGCGGCGGCGAATCCCAGGACGACGCCGAGGACGAGGCCGACGAGCAGGCCGGCGAACGCGGCGGTCGCCGTGGCGCCGAGGTGCGGCCACAGGTCGCCGCCGGCGGCCAGGGTGAACATGACCTGTGCGACGGCCGACGGCGGCGGCGCGTAGAACGGGTCCAGCACGCCGGCGCGGGACGCCGCCTCCCACGCCGTCAGCAGGAGCAGCAGCGCCACACCGCGACGCACCAGCGAGGTCCGGCGCCCGTCCTTCATGGCGCGACCGACTCCGGCGCCGGCTCGGCGGACGGTTCCGCCGGCCGTTCCGCGGCAAGCTCGTCCCAGAGAAGCTGCAGGAGTGGTCCGAAGGCCGGATGCCCCCGCGCCTCCAGCACCCGTCGCGGACGCGGAATCCCGATGCGGTGGCTGGCGCGGATCGCGGCGCGCGGCCCCTGCCCCAGCACGTGCACCACGTCGGAGGCGCTGATCGCCTCTTCGAGGTCGTGGGTCACCAGCAGCACGGTGAGCCGTTCGCGCTCGACCCACTCCAGCAGCTCCTGTGTGATGCGGGTCCGCACGATCGCGTCGAGCGCGGCGAACGGCTCGTCCATCAGCAACAGGCGGGGCCGTAGCGCCAGCACCTGGGCGATGGCCACGCGCTTGCGCTGGCCGCCGGAGAGCTGGCCCGGATAGCGATCGCCGTAGCCGGCCAACCCCAGCACCTGCAGCCAGTGCTCGGCCTGCTCGTCCGCGGCGGCCGGCGGCACCTCCCGGATGCGCAGCCCCAGCGCCACGTTCCGGCGCGCGGTGCGCCACGGCAGCAGGGCGTCGTCCTGAAACAGGAAGCCGACGTCGCGCACCCCGACGTCGAGCTCTACCTTGCCGCGCAGCGGCTCCAGCAGACCCGTCACCACGCGCAGGATGCTCGTCTTGCCCGAGCCGGAAGGTCCGATGAGCGTGGCGAACTCTCCCGCCGCCACGTCGAGATCGATGCCGTCGAGGATCGGTTCCCCGCCGTAGCCCACCGCCAGCCCGCTGACCCGCAGCATGATCTTCCGCGTGCGGGGCTCACCCGGCGAGAGCGCCGGTGTCCAGCAGGGTTCCGAGGTCGACCTGCCCCGGCCGCAGCAGGCCGGCGACCTCCTGGGCGCGCATCACGCGTCCGGCCGCCTCGACGTCCACGTCGACCGCGTCCGGATACAGCGACAGTCGGTAGCGCTCGATGACCCGTTCGAGCCGGGCGACGTCGCCGCCGGCGATGAGGGCATCCGGGAGCGCGGCCACGACTTCGGCCGGCGGCAGGGTCCGCGTATCGACCAGACCGGCGGCAAGTGCGGTCGCGAGCTTCCGCATCTCGGGCAGCCGCCCATCCCGCTCGGCCGCGCGCACCGAAACCCCCATGAATGCATAGGGACCGCCCAGGTGACGCCGCGCCTCCTCGATCTCCATGAAGTTGACCAGCTCGCGCCCGCCCGCCTCGACGATCAGCGACAGGGCCGGCTCCTGCAGCATCGCCGCGTCCACCTGGCCGATCCGCAGGGCGTCGAACACATTGGTGCCGATGGCGGCGAACTGCACGGCGTCACTGTCGACGCCGGCCTGGTCCAGCAGGAACAGCAGCAACGCGTGGTCGGCGTTGCCCAACGCGGAGATCCCGACCGTCCGGCCTTCGAGATCCCCCACCGACTCGATGGCGCCCGCCCGCTCCGGGGCCGCGGCGAGCGCGAACAGCGGCAGCCGTCCGGTGGACGCCACCCGGCGGATCGGCGCTCCGTTGGCGGCCGCCTGCAGCGCAACGTCGAACGAGGTGCCGGCGTAGTCGACGGCGCCGCCCACCAGCGCCTGCATCGCCGCGTTGCCGCCGCGCGTGTAGACCAGCTCGACGGCCAGACCCTGTTCGGCGAAGTGTCCCCGTTCTCGCGAAACCTCGTAGGGAACGACGCACAGGAGCTGGCCGCAAAAGGCGAGGCTGACGCCGGTCATCCCGTCCTGGGGCTCGCCGGCGCAGCCGCCGACCGCGATGACGCCGGCCGCGCCCACCAGGCTCTTGAGCGTCGTGCGCCGGTCCCAGGCTCCCGGCTCGGGCCAGTGCTGCCCCGCTGTCGGCGACTCGGGCGTCGCCTCGGACACCACGCCGAGCAGGTTCGGATTCGTCGCCTCGCAGCAGCCCATGGCGGCCGAGGCTCTACCTGGAATCCGTCCCCGAGGATTCGCCTGCCGCCTGCCGTTCGAGGTTGCGGTGGATCTCGAGGATGTGGCGAATGTCGTGATTGCCCTCGTGGCAGCCGTACTCGAACAGCGGACCGTCGGTCCTCACCATCGGAATCTCCGCGCTCCACGGGCTCGTCCACGTCGTCGGATCGGTGACCATGAACTCGTAGTGAATCAGATCGGGGCCGGCGGGGGTGAAACGTTCCACGACGTGAAGGGCGCCGCCGGCTCCTCGGAAGCGTCTCCGCTCGGCGTAGTTTCTGGTCTCGACGACCAGCGTATCCCCCTCCCAGCGCCCGCGCGAGTCGCCGGGGAACTGCCGAATCGTGTCCGGGATGTGCGGGCGCCCGTCGAGCGGGATGATGCGCGGCGGGTAGGTGGACAGCTCGCTGAACACCACGACGTGGTCCGGCGTCTGGAAGAACTGATGGATGTCGTTGTAGGACGGCGGCATCATGGGCGGACCCTCGTGCGACCAGGCGATGCAGCGCTCGGACAGGGGTCGGGTCTCGTGGCTGTCGAACGCGCTCGGCCGCGCCCGCGCGGCCGCGGCGGCGGCCGCTCGCACCGCGGCCTCCGGCGTCCGCGGCGGGAATCGGCCGTTCCGCGGATAGGTTATCAATGACGTGCGCCGGCTCGACAGCCCCTTCGGCACCGGCGTCCGCAGCCAGATCTCGTTGTCGTAGTGGATGTGATGACGCTCGTCCGGAGTGCGGTTGCCCTGATACTTGTACCTCTGGATTTCGGCTCGATCCTCTATGTCTATCAGGTCGAGAATCTCGCGCGCCGACGGGTCGACGCCTTCGGCAGTGAGCTCCTGCTGCAGCCAGGCCGCCTCCTCCTCCGTGAAGAACTCCTTGTCGCCCAGATGCGCGGGCCGCTCGAGCGGCGTAAAGGTCTGGGTCGTCCAGTAGCCCTGGAGGTCGGGCCGGCCGTCGGGGGTGCGCGGCAGTGTCCACTCCGCCGCCCCGTCCGCGTCGCTTCGGACCCGATCCTGCGCGGGCGCGGAGACCGGCGCCAAAAGCTCGATCGCGACAGCCGCGGTCAGCGCGGCAAGAGTGGCATGGTGCATCTGATCCTCCCCCGGGCATCAGGGTCCGCCGGTGACCGGATGCGCCCATGATCGCCTACGACAGGCCTTTTTTCAAGCCGCGGTGGGGTGTGCCCTCGACCAATGAGACGCGCGCCAGCGGAACGTGGAAGCCCGTCAAAGCCCCGATAAGGGGGTATACTGCTTGTGCACTGCTTTTCTGAGATCTGCCGTCGGCGTTCTGCCGAGGCCGAAAGCCCCAGTCCTCACCAAAGCCGAACTCAGTGGGCGAACGTGTCAGTGCACGTTCCGCCGGTGCGGAGTCGGCGTCACAGCAGCAGCAGCCGTCGGTCCGGTGACCGAGACGGGAACCTCTCCGTCACCGGTCGATTGGCGGCCCGGCGCTCATCTTCAAGCCGCGGAGATCGCGGCCGTCTGGAGGACGATATGTCGACACGATCCGGTTGCCGGTTACAGTCGACGGGAACGATGTCGCAGATGCTGTCCGAGGCGACCGTTTGATAGCCGCGAACCGCCGGAATCCACCGAGCCCGCAAACGCCGCCGCCGTCCCGCCCGGCCCGGCCGGGACGGGACGCATCGGCCATCGTCTACTGCGAGGACAACTTCGGAGGCGCCGACGGCAAGACCGCGAACGGACTGGTCCGGCACTCGGAGCGCTACGAGATCCTCGCGGTAATCGACAGCCGCAAGGCCGGTCTCGATGCCGGCGTGGTGCTCGGCGACGGGCCGAACGACATTCCCATCCGGCGCGACCTCGCCGACGCGCTGGCGCATGCCGGCTGCACCCCGGACTACTTCATCATCGGGATCGCGCCGGCCACGGGTCTGCTCTCGCCGCACCAGCGCCGGGTGGTCCTCGAAGCGATGGCGCTGGGGATGAACGTCGTCAACGGCCTGCACGAGTTTCTGAACGACGACCCGGAGTTCCTCGCGATGAGCCGCGCGAAGAACGTGGAGATCCTCGACGTCCGCCGGCCGCGCGCCAAGAAGGACCTGCGCATCTTCAGTGGTCGCCTCGCCGAGGTGACCTGCCCGCGCATCGCCGTGCTGGGCACCGACTGCGCCATCGGCAAACGGACCACGGCCACCATTCTGACCCGCGCCCTCAACGAGCGGGGCGTGAGAGCGGTGATGATCGGCACCGGCCAGACCTGCCTGATCCAGGGCGCCCGCTACGGGGTCGCGCTCGACGCGATTCCCTCGCAGTTCTGCTCGGGTGAGCTGGAGGCCACGATCGTGGAGGCCTTCGAGTCCGAGCGGCCCGACGTGATCGTCATCGAAGGCCAGGGCGCGCTCGGTCACCCCGCGTTCTCGACGTCGAGCCTCATCCTTCGCGGCTGCCATCCGCACGGGGTGGTGCTGCAGCACGCCCCCGGGCGCCCCCACCGCTGCGACTACGAACGGATGGCGATGCCGACCGCCGCCTCCGAGATCAACCTCATCCAGACCTTCGCGGAGACGACCGTCATCGGCCTCACGATCAATCACGAGCACATGACCGAGTCCGAGGTCTCCGCCGCCATCGTGAGCTACGAGCGCGAGCTCGGCATCCCGGCCACCGACGCGCTGACCCGGTCACCCGAGCGCCTGGCGGACATGGTGTGCTCGGCGTTCCCGCACCTCGAGGAGGCGCTGATCGCCGGCGTGCGATGAGCGCGCCGCGACTCGAGATCGACCTCGACAAGATCCGCCACAACGCGCGCACCCTGGTCGCACGGCTGGCCGGCCGGGGTATCTCCGTGACCGGCGTCACCAAGGCGACCCTCGGCTCGCCCGCGGTGGCCGGCGCCCTGCTGAGCGCCGGCGTGACGGTGCTCGGCGACTCCCGCATCGAGAACATCGAGGCGATGCGCAACGCGCGGGTGCCGGCGTCGATGACGCTCCTGCGCTCGCCGATGCTCAGCCAGGCGGCCCGGGTCGTCGCGCACGCCGACGTGAGCTTCAACACCGAGATCGACGTCATCCGTGCGCTCTCGTCCGCCGCGCGGGCCACGGGACGCCGTCACGGGGTCGTGCTGATGGTCGAGCTCGGCGATCTCCGCGAAGGCATCATGCCCGGCGACCTCGAACGCGCCGCTCGTGACACGCTGGGCCTCCCGAACATCGCGCTCCGGGGCATCGGCGCGAACCTCGCCTGCCGTAGCGGCGTATCGCCCGACGCCAGGAACATGTCCGAGCTGTCCGCGCTCGCGGACTCGCTCGATGCAACGCTCGGCCGGCGGGTCGGCATCGTGTCCGGAGGCAACTCCGCCAACCTCGACTGGGCCCTCGGCACCGCGGACACCGGACGGATCAACAACCTGCGCCTGGGTGAATCGATTCTGCTCGGTCGCGAGCCGCTACGACGCAGACCCATCGACGGGCTGCACTGCGACGCCATCAGCCTCGTGGCCGAGGTGATCGAGTCGAGCACCAAGCCGTCGCGGCCCTGGGGCACGCTCGCCGAGACGGCGTTCGGGGCGCCGCCGCCGAGCGCGGACCGGGGCGACGGCTCCCAGGTGATCTTCGCGCTCGGGCGTCAGGACACCGACCCCGAGGGACTCCACGCACCGCCGGGCATCGCGATTCTCGGAGCCAGCAGCGACCATCTCGTCGCGGATTCCGGCCACGGCCGGCTGTCGGTCGGCGCCGAAACAAGGTTCCAGCTCGACTACAGCGCGCTGCTCCGCGCCATGACCTCCCCCTTTGTCGCCAAGATCGTGCGGACCCCGGCGCACGCCGGGCCGCACGACCGACCTCGGAATGCGCGATGGTCAGGAGCGTGCGCCTCGCTCGTTCACCGGGCCGAGCGCCGCGCCGGGTCCACCTGCACACCCGGTGGCAGTCTGCGCGTGGCGATGAAATAGACGGGCGCCAACTTCAAGTACTGCTTGATCCCGAAGTTGATCAGTTGGGGGCCGGAGGTCCGGTACGGCCGCAACTACAGCTTTGCTCGGGTGCTCGCGGATGAGAACTTCAGGGCCGGGCTCACCGCCGACTTCGCGAGGAACATCCGCTACAGCTTCGATCTCGACCGGGACATGGAGCGCTACTACGGGGTCGACTTCGACAAGCGCCGGTATCCGGACGTTCATCAATTTCCGGCCCATGTCGCGTTTCGCCACCAGCGTCAACATCACGACCAGCCGTTTCACGGATCCGCAGCGTCTCTTCGTGGCCGGGCTCAACGACGGCGAACGGGACGAGAACGGCGAGATCTTCAACGTGAACATCTTTCGCGCCCTCAACACCTATCAGTTCACCGACCGGTTGACGCTGCGCAACATCACCGAGTTCAACACCTACGACCGGACGGTGGGGCTCAACCTCCTGGCCAGCTATCGCGTCAATTCCGGGACCGCGTTTTACATCGGGTACGACGATCACTACCAGCAGTACGAACAGTTCCACGATCAGGTGAACATCACCGACCGCGGGTACCTGCAGACGAATCGCGCGATCTTCACCAAGAATCAATATCTGTTCCGGTACTGACCGGCCAACGTGCGAAACTCGCCGCGCTATGCTTTCATCCGGGTGTTCTCGGGATCGAACACTGCCGCGCCGGCGGCCACGGTCACGGGGAAGCACTCGTTCATGTACAGCACCTGCAGCCCGGCGCCGGCCACCGCGTGCTCGATCGGCAGATGGGCCCGCAGGAGGTACCGGCCGACGGACGGCCCCATGCCGGCGGAGGTGACGCGGGACTCCCGGCCGCGGCCGTCGACGATGCGCGCGCCGTCGCGCGTCAGGATTGGTTCGTTGCCCCCGGTCGGGAAGCGGGACACCCCGGACGCGCCGGTGTGGTGGTCCATCGTCAGCGTGCACAGCTTCGCCGCCGGTCCCTCCGCGCGCGCCGTCAGATAGGCCGCCTTGCCGATGAAGTCGGCGTCCTTCACACCGGATCGCGCCAGGCCCGCCTCGACGGGCGAGTACTCCGAGGTGAGATCGGCGCCCATGAGCGCGTAGCCCTTCTCGAGCCGGCCCGTGGTGCCGTAGACGCCGATGCCGACCGGGCGGGCGTCGAAGGCGCGGCCCGCCTTCCGAATCGCGTCCCACAGGCGCACGCCGTCCGGCATGCGCGTGTAGATCTCCCAGCCGCTCTCACCCACGTAGGAGATGCGCAGCATCGTCGCCGGGATCCCGTCGACGATCGCGTCACGCACCGTCCCGTACGGGAACGCCGCCCGTGAGAGCGGGGTGTCGGTGATCGTGGAGAGCAGCGCGCGGGCATCCGGTCCCCACACGCCGATGGTGCACAGCGCGGACGACAGGTTCTCGAACTGCACGGAGCCGTCCGCGGGCAGATGGCGGCGGAACCAGACCTCGTCGCGCGCCCCGTCGAAGGCGCCGGTCACGATGCGGAACCGCTCGCCGGCCAGCCGCTGGATGGTGAGATCGGCGCGGATGCCGCCGTCGGGCGTCAGCAGCGGGGTGTAGATCGAGCTGCCGACAGGCCGGTCGCAGCGGTTGACCGTCAGCCGTTCCAGATAGGGCACGACCCCGGGTCCGGACACGTCGAAGACCTGGAAAGCGCTCAGATCGACGATGCCGACCTTCTCGCGCAGGTGGAGATGCTCGGCGTCGATGATCGGCGACCACCAGCGGCGGTCCCACTCGTGGGGGCGATCCGCGACGCGGTAGTGCGCGACCAGGTCCTGGTTCGACGCGTACCACTGCGGGCGCTCCCAGCCGCGCGCCTCGTGGAACTCGGCGCCCAGGGCCGCGGTCCGATCGTGAAACGGGGCGCGGTGCCTGCCGCGGGCGGATGCCCACTGCTCGCGCGGGTGCACGATCCCGTAGGTCTTGTTGAAGTGCTCGTTGCAGCGGTCGTGGATGTGCTGCTCGGTACGCTCGTGCGGGTAGAAGCGCGTGACGTCCGATCCGTGCGGATCGCACAGGCGCGGGTAGCCATACGTGATCCACTCGGCGATCAGTCGCGCGGTGCCGGGCCCCTCCTTGACCCAGACCGCCGCCGCCGACCAGAGCTTCTCCACCTCGGCGGTCTCGCCCAGCACCTGCTGCACGTCGGGGGTCAGCGACAGCAGGCCGTTGACCGCGTACTGCATCTCGGAGCCGGCGAGCAACTCGCCCATGATCTCGCGGGCGTGTTCCAACTGCGGCGCGAAGTCGGTGGCGGTGAAGGGCATCTCGGTGGGAGTCCGCTCCGCCTCCGCCAGGGAAGGAATGTCGTCGGGATGCACCAGGATGGGACGATGGGCGTAGGAGCCGACCTCCATCGCCTCGTGGCTCTGCCGCTCGTACATGAACGTGTCCATGTCGCGCACGATCGGATAGCCGATCTCGTTTCCCGTCTTGTGCAGGATGTCTATCGGGCCCAGGTCGGCCATCTGGTGCACCGCCGGGGTGAGCGGGATCGTCGCGCCGGCCATCGCGGCGAGACGCGGACTCCAGACGCCGCACGCGATCACCACCTGCTCCACCTCGATCGCACCGCCCGCAGTCACCACGGCGCGGATACGCGGGCGGCCGAACCGCGGCCGCGCCACCGCCAGCCCGGTGACCTCGGTGTCGTCCAGCACGGTGAGCACGCCCCGCGCCTGCGCCCGCTCGCGCATGATGGCGCCGGCACGGACCGAGTCGACCACCGACACGCTCGGCGTGTAGAAGCCGCCCAGGATCGCGTCGCCGTTCACGAACGGCGCCTTCGCGACGACCTCGGCGGGCGTGAGCAGCTCGGTCTCGATGCCCCAGGCCCGCGCCGACGTCATCCGCCGGCGCAGCTCCTCCAGGCGGGCCTCGGTGCGCGCCACCTCGATCCCGCCGCACGTGGTGTTGACGCCGAGCGCGGCATACTGGCGCTGGCTCTCCAGGGTCAGCATCGCGATCTCGCGGTTGTGATCGGTGGGAAAGATGAAGTTCGACGCGTGGCCGGTAGAGCCCCCGGGGTTGGGCAGCGGCCCCTTGTCGATCAGCAGCAGATCCTTCCACCCGAGCGCCGCCAGATGCCCGACCAGGCAATTGCCGACGATACCGGCGCCGATCACGGCGATCGATGCCCGCGCCGGAAGCACTCGCGAGGCGCTCCCGGCGATGCTGCCGATGGAGTCTTCCACAACCGATCCTCCAGTTCATCGTAACGGACTCGAGTCCGCGACATAGTCAGCCCCGGAGTCGCTCCAGCACAAGGATCGGCATAGCGAAGCAGGAGGCGCCATGAGCGGTCAACCGCGCAGCGTCGACCAGTCCGACCGTATCGTTCCCATCAACCTGCGCCAGAGTGGCCGGACACCGGTGGAGCTGCTCATCTCCACGCGTGTGCGGAAGTCGCCCTACTGGCATCTCTCTCACGAGGCGGGCTGCTGGCGGGCCACGGTCTACAACCGCATCTACCATCCGCGCGGCTACGTTCGGCCGGAAGATGGGGGCGCCGCGGCGGAGCACGAGGCGCTGACGAAGCACGTGACGCTGTGGAACGTCGCGGTCGAGCGGCAGATCCGGGTCGAGGGCCCGGATGCGGAACGGTTCGTCGATTGCGTCATTACCCGCGACACGACCCGCATCGAGCCGATGCATGCGGTGCAGATCCAGGGACCGAAATCGCTCACGCTGATGGTCGATCTGGTCGGCGCCCGGATCCGGGACATCCCGTACTACGGCCCCCGAGCTGGGCTGCAACATTGCGTTGGGCTACGTACCGGTCGCCAAGTCGGCGGTCGGGACCGAGCTTCTGGTCCGGCTGCCCGACGAGTACGCGAGTGAGCCGGGACAACCGGACCGGGCGCAGGTATGCGAGGTCCCGTTCCGCCCTTCGGTCAATCCGAGTGCGCGCGAGCTGGCGCACGCCCGCGGCGAGGACGCAACGGTGTAGCCTCCGGCGTTGACCCGGGGATTCCATCGCCAATACCATCGCGCGATGTCCTACCGTCCCCCCGTACCGAGCCGAACCGCCGTTGCGGTTGCCTGCGCCGGCGTCTGGTTGGGAGCGGCCGCGCCCGCCGCCGAGGACTGGCCGCAGTGGCGCGGCGTCAACCGGGACGCCGTGTGGCACGAGACAGGCCTCGTCGAGCGGTTCGCGGACGACGGCCTGATCGTGAAGTGGCGCGCGCCGGTGCGCGGCGGCTTCGCGGGACCGGCCGTCGCCGGGGGCCGCGTCTTCGTCCTCGACTACCGGGAAACCCCGGGCAGCCGCACCATGGACGGCCACGAGCGGCTGCTGGCGCTCGACGAGGAGTCCGGCGCCGTGCTCTGGACGCGGGAGTGGCCCGCGGCCTACCGCAACATCCACTTCAAGTTCGCGATCGGTCCCCGCGCGACGCCGCTCGTCGACGGCGACCGGGTCTACATCCTGGGCGCGGCCGGCATGCTCTCGTGCTTCGACACGGCGACCGGCGACCTGATCTGGCGCAACGACACGACGGCCGACTACGGGGTGACCGTCCCGGTCTTCGGCGTGTCGCAGTCGCCGCTCGTCGAGGGCGAGCACCTGATCGTGCTGCTCGGCGGTGAGCCGGACGCCAAGGTCGTCGCCTTCGACAAGGCGACCGGCGCCGAGGCGTGGCGGGCGCTCGATTCCGATTCCGAGCCCGGCTACTCGTCGCCCATCGTCATCACTGCGGGCGGCGCGCGGCAGTTGATCGTCTGGCACGCGTCGGCGGTGACCTCGCTCGCTCCGGCGACCGGCGAGATCTACTGGAACCAGCCGTTCGAAGTCGGCGGCGGCCTGTCGATCGCGACCCCCGTGCGGAGCGGGCGCTACCTCGCGGTCAGCCAGTTCTTCAACGGCACGATGATGTTCGCCCTCAACCCGGACCGCCCGGCGGCGCGCATGCTGTGGCAGGGGCGGAGCCGGACCGAGTTTCCCGACGAGACCGACACGCTGCACGCCATCATCTCGACCCCGATCGTCGTCGGCGACCACCTCTATGGCGTCGGGAGCTACGGCGAACTGCGGGGTCTCGACGCCACGAGCGGCGAGCGGCTCTGGCAGAGCGACCGGATGAACGCCCAGGACCGCTGGGCGACGGCCTACTTCGTCCGCAACGGCGACCGCCACTTCGTCGTCAACGACTCGGGCGACCTGATCATCGCGCGCTTCAGCCCCGAGGGATACGCGGAGGTCGACCGGACGCCGCTGCTGACCCCGACCACGCGCACGCGTGGCGGCGCCACCGGCCGCTGGAACGACCGGGCCGTGCTGTGGGCCCATCCGGCGTTCGCCAACGCCCACGTCATCGCCCGCAACGACGCCGAGGTCGTGCGGCTGTCGCTCGCGGCGGCCGACTACGAGCAGGCGCCGTGACGGAGGGAAGGCGGCGCGGCGCTCGGTCCGCTCGGGGGGCCGGGCGGGCGCGAATGCCGCTCGCGCACGGGAGCTGGCCTCGGGACCGAAAGCCCGTGGCGGCTCAGCGCCCGCCGTCCCCGGCCAGCCAGCGGTACACGCCGCGCACGTTGAGCGGGAACCACTGTTCGTAGTTGCCCCACTCCGAGTACGCGTCGAGACGGATCCTCTCGGCAGCCTGCTCCTCGGTCCATCCGGCTGCGACGGCGTCCCGAACGGCCGCCGTCAGGTCATCGTAGTACGCAATCTGGCGCTGGATCGAGGCTCGGTCACCGAGCGGCCCATGGCCGAAGACGACCGTCTCGAACGGGATTCCGAGCAGACCCGACAGCGCGTCGAAGAACTCCGGGAAATGCCAACTGGCCAGGTCCTGGTACCCCGGTCGGTCGTTCGAGGCGAAGTCGACCGCGAATGCGACGCCGACGTCGGGGATGAACGGTACGGCGATGTTGTCGGTGTGGCTCGGCCCGAGATAGTGGAGCTCGATCCAACGCTCTCCCATCAGGAACCTGAGCTTGTCCGCGAACGTGACGTTCGGAACCGGCTAGTCGGCGCTCCCGCGCGCCTCGATGGGCGCGACCGCGAGCTCGTGGGCGATGATGGGAACGCCGGGCTGTCCCATCGCCTCCATCAGGGCACCGGCGCCCGTCGCGTGGTCCGCATCGCTGTGGCTGTACACGATGGCGGCGAGCGGGGAGCCCGGCGCCGTGCGTTGGATCTCGGCGGCGAGCTGCCGAGCGGCGTCCACACCGATCGGATCGAACGCCACGACGCCGGCGTCCGTGGTCACGAACATCGCGTTGTGACCGATCCAGCGGAACTGGTAGACACCGTCTGCGATCTCGGTCGTCTCGTAGCGGTCCTGCGCGGCGACACCCATGGCGGTCGCGAGCGAGACAGCGACCGCGAGGATCGAGCGGGTTGCAATGCTGACCATCGTTGTCCTCCTTCCGAGCTCCTAGCCCGAAAACCGTCGCCTGTGGCTCCGATTTCCGCCCAACCGGGCCTGCCTGGAAGTCTGCCCCGTTCCACGGCGCAGACTCCTAGTGCTGTGGCATCAATAAACATTAGGACTATCGGGGAGCTCGTCTCGAACCGAGAGAGCTTCCATGCCGCAAAAGAGGTACATCGTTCGACTCACAGCCCAAGAACGCGAGGTCTGTCGAGAGACGGTCCGCAAGCTCAACGGGAGCAGCGAGAAAGTGCGCCGCGCGCAGATTCTCTTGAAGGCCGATGCCGACGGACCGGCGTGGACCGACGAGCGGATCGCCGACGCTTTTTCTTGCCGCACCAAGACGGTGGAGAACATCCGTCAACGCTGCGTGCTGGAAGGGTTCGAGCGGGCGCTGGAACGCAAACGGCGGGAGTCGCCCCCGGTCCCCAAACTGCTCGACGGCGAACAGGAGGCTCACATCATCGCGCTGCGTCTGGGGCCGCCGCCGAAGGGCTATGCCAACTGGTCGTTGCGCCTGCTGGCGCGGCGGGTCGTCGAGTTGGCGATCGTCGAGTCGATCAGCCGCGAAACCATCCGGCGGACGCTAAAAAAAACGAGCTGACGCAGCGGAAAATCCAGTATTGGGTGATCCCGCCGCAGGCCGATGCCGAGTTCGTGGCGCACATGGAACAGGTCCTGGATCTGTATCAGAAACCTTACGACCCGGATTGTCCCGTCGTGTGCATGGACGAGCAGCCGGTGCAACTGGTCAAGGAAGTGCGCCCGCCGCTGGCCGCCACGCCGCAGCGGCCGCGCCGCGTCGACTACGAATACGAACGGGCCGGTACGGCCGCGGTCTTCCTGTTCTGCGAGCCGCTGGCGGGTTGGCGTCAGGCGACGGCCCGGGCCCGGCGTACGAAGGCGGACTGGGCGCTGGAGGTCGCCGCGCTGTTGGAGGGGCGCTACGCCGACTGCCCGAAGATCGCCTTGGTGAGCGACCACCTCAACACGCACACGCCGGGCGCCTTCTACGAAGTGTTCGAGCCGACCCGGGCACGGGAATTGGTTCGTCGCATCGAGTTCTGCCACACGCCGAAACACGGGAGCTGGCTGAACATCGCGGAGAACGAACTGAGCTCGATGACGCGCCAATGCGTGCGCCGCCGTCGCATCGGCGACGTCGGGACGCTGCACGACGAAGTGTCGGCATGGTCCACCGACGTCAACGGCACGCAACGCGGTGTCGACTGGCAGATGAAGGTCGACGATGCGCGCTGCAAACTCAAGTCCGTCTATCCGAAGATTATGAAGTGACGGACCACTAGTCGACGATCGCCTGCATCACGGCGTTCTGGAAGTCGCGCCGGAGCGGACCGCCCGGCGTCTGCACCATCAGAATCGCGGTCAGATCCTCCTTGTGGTCGACCCAGAAGGTAGTGCCGAAGGCGCCGCTCCAACCGAAGCTGCCGGTCGACCGGTGGTCTTCGCGGGCCTCGACGGCGTCGAGCACGACGTCGACGGTCAATCCGAAGCCTTTGCCGGGACGACCGCCGGTGCGTCCCGCCTTCGCGTAGAGGTCACCGACGTGGTTCGACGCCATCAGCTCGACGGTCCGCGACCCCAGCAGCCGCGTGCCGTTCAGCGCACCGTTGCCGACGAGCATCTGGGCAAACTGCAGGTAGTCTTCGGCCGTCGACCAGAGACCTCCACCGCCCGAGTGCAATGTTCTCGTGGCCACCCATTCCGGCACCGGGCGGCGCTCGAGTCCGTCGGGGGTGCGCCCGTAGAGTGTAACGACGCGCGGCATGCTGTCATCCGGCACGTTGAAGGCAGTGTCCTTCATCCCCAACGGCTCGAAAATTCGCCGCCGCAGGAACTCGTCGAACGTCAGTCCCGAGGCGACCTCCACGATGCGCCCCAACGTGTCGATCCCCGCCAGGCCGCTGTACGCCCAGCGGGTGCCCGGCTGGAAGTCGAGGGGGGCCGCTCCGAGCGCGGCCGCCCAACCCGCGACGGTGTCGGTCCGCTTGCGAGGCGCGATGCGTGATGCCGCCTCGCTCCCCGCACCGCCGCTCACCAGACCCGAGGTGTGGGTGATCAGATCCTGCACCGTTATCTCACGTTTCGCCGGCACGGTATAGATGCCGTCTTCCTCACCCGCGGCGCTCGATCGCGGCATCGCAACCTTCGTATCCCGGAACTCCGGAATGAAGCGGGAAACCGGATCCGACAGACGGACCTGCCCCTCTTCGACAAGCATCAGGATGGCGACGCCGGTCACCGGCTTCGTCATCGAGGCGATCGGGAAGATGGTGTCCTTCCGCATCGGGGCGTTCGCGTCGATGTCCATGAGGCCATGGGCCTCGAAGTGGGCGACACGTCCGCGCCGCGCGACGACGGTGACGGCACCGGAGATCTGTTCCGCGTCGATGGCGCGCTGGATCATCTCGCCGATCCGCTGGAGACGCTCCGCGGACAACCCCACGTGTTCAGGCGTCCCGACGGGCACCTGGGCTCCGGCCCCGGTGACCGCGAGCAGGGCAACAAGGACGAACATCAACGACAACCGGGACACGAGGCGGGCTCCGTCACGGGCACTGTTGGCGCGCATCAGCAACTCCTTTGCTCGAGAATCGACCAAGGCTGACCCGTAGCTTACGTCGGGCCGTCGGACGCCACACCTGCGATGGAGTTCGGTCGAGAGTTCGCCGAACTCGAGGAGGCGCGTCTTGGTCCGCCTACTTCACCCCGTCGTCTTGCGCCCGCGCGCCGCGCAGGACGTTGCCGATCGCGTAGTTCCCCTCGTGGCAGGCGAACTCGAACAGCTCCCCCGCCGCCACGCCGCGCTCCGACTGGTCCTGCGACAGCGGGAAGCGCACGGTCCAGGGGCGCGTGAAGCGCGTGGGGTCGGTGATGGTGGCCTCGTAGTCGATGGTCTCGGCGTCGACGCGCGTGAACCGCTCGACCATGTGCAACTGGCTGGTCGGGGTGCGCCAGGTGTTGTTCCACCGGTCGTGCGGCCGGTCCGGGAAGTCGCGCGACTCCACCACGAGCGTGTCGCCGTCCCAGCGGCCGCGCGGTTCGCCGTTCCACTGCGTGATGTTCGCGTGCGGGCGCCCGTCCAGCGGGATGATGCGCCGCTGGTGGAACATCTCGTGGAAGATCACGACATGCTCCGGGGTCTGGAAGATCTGGTGGTTCGGGTTGTAGCCGAACCAGATCTGCGGCAGGCCGTCGCCGAGGCAGCGCTCGCCGGTGTCGAGGTCCATAAAGGAGTTCCAGGGGCCGGAACCATACGGGCGCTCGTTGTCACGCGCGGTGGCGGTGTACGGAATCCGGCCGTCCGGCGGGTCGACAACCAGCGACGTGCGCCGGCTCGGGTCCCAGGCCGTGCCGCCGTCCAGCCACAAGTTGTTGTAGAAGCCGGGCGTGCCGTCTGCCCGCCGATCTACGCTGCCGCCGGCCGTCGTCGACTCGGCGGGGCGTTCCGCAAGCTGGACGTTGCGCGCCACGGCGCCGTTTTCCAGCGCGGCGACTTCCTCTTCCGTGAGGAACTCCCGCCCCTCGAATTGCAGCGGCCGTTCGAGCGGCGTAAGGGTGGAACCGACCCAGATGCCCTGCAGGTCCGGATCCCCCCACGACGTCCGGAGCGCGGCGCCCGGCGCTTCACCCGCGAGCGACTGCGCGTGTACGGCGGCGGCGCCGAGCCCCGCCGCGATTGCGAGCGTTGCGACCACGCGCGACAGACCAGAAATCAGACGCTGCATCGCGAGCCTCCTTGACAGTCCCGTGGGATGGATGCGCCGGCACGCCGCCGCACGCTCGAACTGGGGCGGATTACCGACTGTCCTCGCGCCGATTCGCCCCTCCGGCCGTGGGGCCGGATTCGCAGGACCATATTCGCACGAAAGGCGATCGTCATGCTCGAACGGGTGTCACGGCGCACCTACAAGGCAGGCTGACCCTGCGCGCAGGGCGCACTTCCGGCAGGTTGACTCGTGCCGCACCAGACGGGCAGGGAACGAGACGGGCAGGGACGTGGTGCCCGGTCGCGCCCCGCCAGCCGCTAGCGCAGGCGCAACGGGAGACTCAATACCCATCGGCGTACCGGGACGCGCGGGAACACCTCGTCGACCAGAGGCGCGGCGCGCTCGGTCATATGTATTAGAGGCGCTTCAATGAGGCCGCGGGTATTCCCCGCGGAAGACCAATTTGGAGAGCCTCTCGAATATGATGTTAACATCCGCTTCAATGAGGCCGCGGGTATTCCCCGCGGAAGACACCCTGTCACGGGGCTCGGCGCTTTCCCTTCGCGGGCTTCAATGAGGCCGCGGGTATTCCCCGCGGAAGACGTGCGGAACGTCGAGGCGGGTAGAGGGCAGCCCGACATGCTTCAATGAGGCCGCGGGTATTCCCCGCGGAAGACACTCGCTGCGCAGCGTGGCGAAATTGTCGAGAAGCCGGCTTCAATGAGGCCGCGGGTATTCCCCGCGGAAGACGACGACGGAGAGATCATTTTCAACTTCAGCCAGAACGCTTCAATGAGGCCGCGGGTATTCCCGCGGAGGAATACCCGCCCCGGCCCGAGTCTTCCCTGTTTCACGCGGTATCCCCAGTTTCTGTAGGCTAAACTCCTGTTTCTTGCGTCCGTTCGGAACGGTGAGGAATGGCGCGGAACGGGCCAGAATGTGGTAACATTGGCGGAACTGGAAAGGTGGTTCCGATGAGGATGATGACGGCCGCGCGGTTGAAGACCTTGAAGTCGCCGGGGCGCTACCGGGCCGACCCGTCCCTCTACCTCTTCGTCAAACCCACCGGCTCGCGGTCATGGGTCCAACGACTGGTTGTCGATGGCGTCCGCCGCGAGATCGGCTTGGGCAGATACCCGGACGTGACCCTGACCGAAGCGCGCGACCAGGCCGCCGAGAATCGCCGGACCGCGCGCAAGGGCGGCAACCCGCTGGCGAAGGTCCGGCAGGTGCCGACCTTCGGCCGGGCCGCGAAGCTGACGCACGACGCCAACCGCGCGCGGGTGACCAAGCGGGCATCCGCCGCGTGGCTGGCCACGCTGACCCGGTACGCCTTCCCGCTCCTCGGTGAACGGAGCGTTGACCGAATCGAGCAAGGCGACGTACTGCGCGTGCTGTCGCCCGTCTGGACCGCGAAGCCGCCAACCGCCCGGAAGCTGCGGGCCGCCATCCGCGCGACGTTCGCTTGGGCGCAGGCTCACGGCCACGTCGAGCACAACCCCGCCGGTGAGGCCATCGACGGCGCGCTGCCGGCCATGCCAGCCGTCAAGGAGCACTTCCGCGCCTTGGACTACCGCGACGTGCCCGACGCCCTGGAACGGCTCGCCGGGGCCACGGCATCGTTGCCCGTCCGCGCGTGCCTGCGGTTCGTGGCGCTGACCGCGGTTCGGTCCAGTGAAGCCCGCCTCGCAACCTGGAACGAGATCGACCTGGAAGCGCGAGAATGGCGCATCCCGGCCGAGCGGATGAAGATGGGCGTAGAGCACCGGGTGCCGCTGTCGGCGGCGGCGTGCGCCGTGCTGGAGTCCGTGCGCGGGCTGCGCAGCCCGGCCGGGTTCGTCTTCCCATCCGAGTCGAAGCCCGCACGCCCCGTGAGCTACAACCTGTCGCGCGTGCTCGACGGCGCGGGGTTGAACGCCACCGTCCACGGCTTCCGCTCGGCGTTCCGCACGTGGGCGGCCGAACAGACGAGCTACCCGCACGCCGTCTGCGAGATGGCCCTGGCGCACCGGGTAGGCGGCGACGTCGTGCTGAGCTACAGCCGGGGCGATCTGTTCGACAAGCGCCGCGCCCTGATGGATGCGTGGGCGAGTTACGCGACTGGCGAAGTCGGGAAGGTGGTCGCCTTTCGGTAAGTTACAGAACGCTACTCGCGAGAAAGGAAGGGCGTGTCCTTTCTTACTTTCTGGTGGCTAGTCGTGAGAAAGAAACCAGTTGCACCGGATTAGAACACGATGGTATTGTGCGGAAGACACCAACGAAGGGGGAAAATGGACAAGCTACTGAGGCGCGCAGAAGTGGAGATGCTCACGGGACTCGGGCGCTCGGCCATCTACGCCAAGATGCGGGCCGGCACGTTCCCGGAGCCCTACCAGATCGGACCGAACGCCGTTCGCTGGAAGGCAAGCGAGATCCAGAATTGGATCGCTAAACTCACGAAATCGCACGGCCACCGGGCCGCGTGAGCGGGTCGAGCGGGACCCCGTGTTACCGTAGATTAGACCCGCCTTGCGCCGCGGCGCTGACCCCAACCCCAAGCCGCGAAGGATGAGCCGGCAAACCCTGCCGCCGGCCTGATAACGGACCGCGACAGATCGATGTGGTGTTTCGCTTCAAAGCCCAGGAGCGGAACAGCCCCGGCTGCGGGTGAAGACAGCCGGGGCGATTG
Organism: Vicinamibacterales bacterium; assembly: GCA_965222905.1. Lineage (GTDB taxonomy): Bacteria > Acidobacteriota > Vicinamibacteria > Vicinamibacterales > UBA8438 > WTFV01. Next base: position 5,959,615 of record OZ244976.1, read on the forward strand.
GGTGAAGGGCGCGGCTGTAAAGGGCAGCCGAAGAATGAATAGTACAGGAACCACGGCGGCGGCGGCAAGCCCCGAACCTGATCAGCTTGGCCTGCGGTTCTTCGCGCTGGTGTCCGGCTACCGGCGCGTACCACCGGAGCGGGCGCTGTGGCGAGACCTGCTGAAACTTGCGCTGCGGGACAAACCCGCGTTCACGGTGGGCAGGCATACGGTCAGCGCGGCCGACGTGCACCATGTCGGGCTGGCGCTCTACATGCGTGCCGATGCTGCCGGCATCGTGGAGGGCTTCGCCGTGCCAACCCTGGCGGACGACGTGAGGCGCAGCGTCCGCACCGTCAAGGCAGCGGTCCGGGCGCTGAACCTGCTACGGGTGTTCTGCAGTACGCGACCGTCCCGCCGCAAGGCCGCGGTGCACCGAATGAACCTCGGCGGGTTGGACTGGCCGGCTGTCCGGTCACGGGCGCAGTCGGCTGCGCTCGTTCCGAGTGGTCCGAGTGGTGCACAGCCTGCACCACTGAGTGGTGCACAGCCTGCACCACCAAAGGGCTACACGGAAGAGCTACCCCTTGATCCAGATGTACAGGAAGCGCGGACGGCTGCTGCTGGTACCGACGCGCGCGAACAGCAGCCGCGCGACCTTGACCCGTACAACCAGTGCCATCGGGAACTGACCGGCAACGCACCGGTGCAGCCGGGGCCGGTCAAGCTGGACTTCCGCCGGCACCGGTGCCCGGCGTGCAAGCACTCATGGCCCTACACGTATCGGATCGCCGGAACAGCGACCATCGTCACCAGCGGTGCAATCTGCACCCTGTGCAACGAGACTTGCCGCTGCGAACGGTGCACCCTGGAGCGGCCATCATAACCTGCCGCGGGACTCGCAAGCCGCACACGTGGAAGGTGACCAGGCGTTACCTGTTCTGCCTGCGCTGCGCGCGAACGCTCAAGCTGGCCGACCTGGAACCGTGGCGACGGGCAGCTATCATTCGCTCAACGTGGCGGCGGCTCGGCAGGCGGGCCGGCGACGACTTGAACGGCGCCATCGCTGAGGCGCAAAGGAGGGCAGCATGAGCATGGTCAAGTTCGAGGTTCCAGTTCATGACGGCGTCGGCCTGGGAAAACCCCCACCAATCAAGGGCCACAAGGCTGTCAGCGTCCGACCGGAACACGTCATCATGGTGGTCGACTCCCAGAACGCAGCCTACTCAAAACTCACGCTCACCACCGGCGAGTCTGTGACCGTGCTCGGCGGGCACGACGCAGTCGTGGCGAAGCTGGAGGCAGCATGAGCACGTGGCCATCACAGGTTGAGGAGAACAAGCGTAAGCGACGGGCGCGCATCGCCCGAACGCTGGACCGGCTGATGCGTGAGGAGCACGTGCTGGCCGCGTCCGATGACGAAGTGGACGGCAGGCTGCGCGGGCTGGTGGCATGGCTCGACGGCATCGAGACCGTGTGCCACGTCTGCGGTCGGTCGGTGGACGGCGAAGCGACCATCAACGGCGCGTGCGACAAGTGCAGGCCGTGATGCCGGCCGGCGTGGAAGGGCGGGGACCGTGATACACTCAACTCCTCACCTAACCTCCAGTAGGCGAGGGAAACCAACTCGACGCCCCGGCCCCGCAGTGCGGACCACATGGGACAGGCCGGGGCGCTCGTGTGTACGGCCGATTGATTGGCCGAAAGGGGAGACCGGATGAGTGACTGCCCGAGGTTCGTGAGCTTCAACAGCAGCCGGCTGTATCACCTGATCGATGACGTGGAGGGCGTGCTCGACCACGACGGCAAGGGCGTAACCGTGCTGTTCCGGGGCGGAGATTCTGAGGTGGTGCTTGGATGGGACAAGACCGCGGTCATGAACAAGCTGAACGGCGGCGGCCCGGTAGTGCAGATCGACTCGCGGTCGTCGTCGTCGGAGGGAAGCGATGAGGCGGCCGACGGTGGCGACGCCTGATACCGCCCGGCCCTGCCCGGCGTGCACCGAGGACCGCGAATGCGACAACTGCCGACAGCTACGGGCGCTGGTCGGGGCGTGCGTGGCGATGGTGGCGACGGCGGCCGTGCAAAGCGTGGCGCGCGGCCCGGCCGCGGTCTGCAACTCCATGCTGAGCGTGGCCCGGCAGTACGGCGTCGAGGACGACGTGCAGCGGGCGATTAACGAGACGCTGGCCATGTCAGTCGATGAGGAGGATCTCCCTCGATGCTGAGCCCGACACCTCGCGTTCCGCTGGCGACGGGCGGCAGTGGCGGGCGGGGATTCCAGCCGCCGACTGACACAAGAAAGCCGGGCAGTGCGTGGTTGGCCTTTCCGTGTAACGATCTGCGCCATGCTTGATCCGAGAATCGTAACCACTATCGGCCTGGGCCTGGACATCGTGGGGATCGTGCTCCTGTACTGGTACGGGGCCATCGGGGGCGAGTGGATTGATGCACCGAAGCGCGAGCCGTTGCGTCGAAGGAAACTCAGCGTTAGAGACCTTCAGCGGGTTAACCCCGTCTGGAAGATGTTGGAGCGGCTTCTCGATCAAGCTGTCGCCGGGAATGAGCGTCGCGCCCGCCTGGGATCACGTTGGGGCCTCGGTCTGGCGGCAACCGGCTTCGGGTTGCAGGCGGTGGCGCAATGGCTGTAGACCTGCGCACGTTCCAACCGCGTCTCGTCCGGGCGGGAAGCCGTTCCAGCCTGCGGGCGGCTGGTGAGTGAGCACGAGACCCCGCGGTCCGCTGGCGACGTTCGCGCGTGCGCTGCGCAGCGGCCCGCCAAGGCGGGTGACAGCGTCCGGGGCGCTGCACGGGCCGTACAGGCCATTCTCGCGGGTTATGCGCCTATCCAATGCGGAGTGAATGCGAAATGGGCAATGGGTCCCTTTCCGGCACTCGATCAACCCCCGGGTACCGGTGGGGGGCCAAGACTGTGCTAGATCCAAGCCCCGAATCGTATGCATAACGCCCGAAAACCCTGCATAATCGAGGGGAAATGACCACGGCGGCCCGACTGATCCAGCGTCTCGAACGGCACACGAAACTGGCCCCGTTCCAGCGGCGGTTCGTGCGCGGGGCGTTCCGGCCCGGCGTGCTCAAGGCGGTGCTCTCGTGCCCACGTGGGGCCGGCAAGAGCACTACGTGCGGATGGCTCTTGGCCGAGGCGATTGATCCCGAGGGCGCGCTGTTCGTGCCCGGCTCGGAATCCGTGCTGGTGGCGGGCAGCCGCGATCAGGCCGGGGCCGTGTTCCGCTTCCTGCGCGCGGCGCTCGGTGAGGAGGGTTTCCGGTATCAGGACTCCGGGCAGCGGGTAGGGGCCACGCACCGGGACACGAATACCCGCGTCCGAGTCGCCAGCAGCGACGGCAAGCGCGCATTCGGGATCGTCGGGGCTCGCCTCATCATCGGGGACGAACCCGGCGCTTGGCAGGCCCGCGGCGGGGCCGAGATGTACGACGCACTCGAAACATCGGGCGGGAAGAACGAGCAGACGTTCGGCCTGATTGGCACCCGTGCACCGGGGCCGGCCGGCGGCTGGTGGCGCGATCTGGTGGACCACGAAGACGACCCGCAGACCTACGTCCAGGTTCACGACGCTCCGGTTGACGACGACGGCGACGTGCCCGCGTGGGACGCCTGGAAGACGATCCGCCGGGCCAACCCGCTGATCGACGACTTCAACACTTACCTCCGGCCGAAGTTGACCGAAGAACTTCGGAAGGCGAAGAAGTCGGGCGACGCGAAACGGCGGTTCGTCACCTACAGGTTGAACCGCCCGCAGCAGCCCGCGTCCGAGGTGCTGGTGACGGTCGATCAGTGGCGCGCCGTGGAAGCCCGGTCCGTACCTCACGCGGAGGGGCGGCCGGTGGTCGGCGTGGACACCGGCTCGACCCGCTCATGGAGTAGCGCCGCCATCCTGTGGCGGAACGGCCGCCTCGACGCGGTGGCGGTCATGCCGGGGCTGCCCACGGTGGAACGGTTCGAGGCGCTGGACGCGAAGCCGGCCGGGACGTATCAGCGGTTGGTCGACGCTGGCGGCGTGACCGTTGACCACGGTCGCCGGGTGGTGGAGGTGCGCACGTTGATTGACCGCGTGCTGGCGTTCCGGCCGCTGGCCATCATGTGTGACCGGTTCCGGCTCGGCGAAGTCACTGACGCGGTAGCGGGGCGCTGCCCGGTGCTGCCGCGGGTAACCCGGTGGTCGGAGTCGACTGAGGATATCCAGGCTACGCGCCGGCTGGCGCTTGACGGCGATCTGGCGGTGGTGCCCGGCATGCGTTCGCTGTTCCGCCTCACGTTGGCCGAGTCGGAGGTCCAGGAAGACGACGATCAGTCGGTCCGGCTGGTGAAGCGGACGGAATCGCACCGGCACCGTGACGATCTGGCGAAGGCGCTCACGCTGGCGGCCGGGCTGCTGGCGCGGCTGCCGGCCCCGCGGCCCGTCGAGGTGCTGGTGGCGAATCCGGCATGAGGATAGAATATGGGCTGGCAAGGGATGGTGACGGAATGGGCGAAGTACTCCGGCTGTTTGGCTTGATGGAAGACGGGGCGTTGATTCCCTACCTCGTGGGCGGCGTGGTCGTGTGGGCGGCGCTGACGGTGCGGGGCTTGCGTGACCACGTGGACCGGCTGCGGAAGGACCACGAGAAGATGGGCGACACCCTGGACACCGTGGCCAAGGACGTCGCGTTCCTGCGCGGGCAGGCAACGCCCAAGTAATGAGTCGCCATCACCAGCGCGCCCCGTCGCGCGCGTGGGGGCGACTTCGCGCAGCCGTGCTGGAACGCGACGACTATCGCTGCCAGTCGGACGGCTGCCCGCGGACCGCAACCGAGGTTCACCATCGGGTGCCGGTGCACCGGGGCGGGGCCATGTTTGACGAGGCCAACCTCGTGTCACTTTGCCGGGAGTGCCACCGGGCGACGCATGATACCCGCACGCCGGACCAGATAGACTGGGATCGCTACCTCCGGGAAGTGGGCGATGTTCGATATCAAGATCACCGGGCTCGATGAGCTGATCGCGCAGTTTGACCGGCTCGAACGCGACTGGCGCGCGGATGTGGCGGCCGGGCTCGGCCGGGCCGCCCGCACCGTCGCGGAAGAAACCCAGTCTGACACTCCGGTGCGCACCGGCCGCGCGAAGGCAGGGCTGCGCGGCATGGGGGGCGAAGTGACAAGTACCGGGGCCGAAGCCCGTATCGTCAGCACCGGCACGCCATCCGCCTACTTTGTCGCCAGCGAGCGTGAGATTCTGGAGCACGACGCCGAAGAAACGGTGCGCGAGGAGGCCGCGGCGGCAATGGAGCGGGCGCTCAAGCGCGCGTTCCGGTAGACTGGAATCTCCCTCACCCGCTCTCCAGGGCGGAAGGAAAACCAACCGCGGGGCCGACGACCCGTCCCAGGGGGCTGCAATTGCAGAGGGCCGGCCCCGCACCTTTCTTTCCCCGCCTGTAATGATACCCATATGGGTATGCCATGCATTGACGGCCCCGGTTTCCCACGCGCATACTCGACATATGACCGAGTCACAACGTCTTACCGTGCGCGCGTCCGAAATCCGGCAGCGTCTCAACGAGATCGCCGGGCTGGAAGGCGATGCGCTGACCGACGAGATCCGGACTGAGAGCGACGGGCTCAACACCGAGTACCGCGACGTCGAGACGAAGCTCCGGGCGGCAGTGGTGGCGGAAGATCGGCCGCCAACGGAACACCGGGACGACACGATGGACGCGGAGACGCGCGCCTTCGTCCAGGTGCGGAACCGCACCCGCCTCGGGCGCTGGTTCGAGTCGTTCCTCGATCAGACTCCGCTGTCCGGCGCGGAAGCGGAGTTGAACGAACATCGCGGGCTGAGCACTCAGGGCAACGTGTTGCCGTGGGACGCGCTGCTGCCCGCGGCGGGCGCTGGCGGCGTCGAGACCCGCGCCGACGCGGTGAGCCCGGCCCCGGCGTCCGGCAATCCGGTGAACCAGCAGCAGATCATCCAGCGGGTTTTCGCGCGCGCTGGCGTGCGCCGGCTCGGCGTGATGATGCCCGCGGTGCCGGTCGGGACCGCGAGCTATCCGGTCATCGCGTCCGGGCAGAATCCGGCGTTCGTGGCCCTTGACGGCGTGAAGGAAGCGGAGGCCGGCAGCATCACGCCGAACCTGCTGGCCCCGGTCAGGTTGCAGGCGAGGATCCAGTTGCGGATCGAGGATCTGATGACCACGCTCGGACTGGAGGATGCTTGGCGTGAGGACCTGACCATGAGCCTGATGGACAAGCTCGACGCTCAGGTGCTCGGTGCCGGTGACGCGCAGGTGCGCGGCTTCCTGGCGACGGCGGCGAACGGCGGGCTGGCGGACTACGCCGACCCCGCCGCGGTCATCACGTTCGCCGGGGCGGCGGCGCAGGCGGCCCGCGGCGTGGACGGGCATTTTGCCGGCGCCGAGGACGAGTGCGCGTGGATCATCGGGACCGACACCTACGAGAAGCTGGCGGCGCTCATTCAGGCGAACGACAGCACGTCGGCCACCGAACGGTTGCGGCGCATCCTCCGGGACTTCATGGCGAGTGCCAACATTCCGGACGCCGCCTCGAACGTGCAGCAGGGCATTCTGGCCAAGCTGGGCGCAATGGATGGCCACTGGAACGCCATCTGTCCGGTGTGGGAGGGTATGCGGCTCATCCGCGACGAGGTGACCCAGGCCGCCAGCGGGCTCGTTCAGGTGACGGCCGTGGCCCTTCACAACTTCAAGGTGGTGCGGCGGGCCGGCTTCGTTCGGACGAAGGTCAAGATCGCGTAAGTGGGAAGGTCGTAATGACCCTGACCTACGCGGTCACTGACGCCCCTACGGATCTCGTTGCGGCGCTGTCGCTGACGGCCGGGACGAGCTACCTCGTGGAAGTGGTGAGCGGGAACCCGCCGGTGCGGGTGTTCGAGGGCGGGAATGCCGCCCCGACCGACCGCTCATACTTCCACGTCGTTCAGCCTGGCGCGCAGGGCCGGCTCGGCATCAAACCCGCGACCGGCGTGAAAGTATGGGTATGGGCGGCTGGCCCGTCTCGCCTGGTGGTAACGCCGTCTGAGTAAGGGCCATGCCTATCAGGATCGTCGCCGGGCCACCGTTCGCAGGCAAAACGCAGTGGGTCGAGAAAGAGATCGACAAGCGCGAGAAAGCCGGCGAACGCGGCCTGCTACTGATCGACTTCACGGCGCTGTATCTCGGCATGTTTCCCGGTGAGGCCGACAAGGTGCGGCTGCCGGGTAGTGTGGGCGTGCCGCTCACGCAATACATGCGTGAGACGCTACTCCAGCAGGCGCAGGACCGCGAGTTGGATGGCTTCGTGACGGTGGCCAAGCCGGAAACCGCCGAACGACTGCGGGAGCGTCTGGTGCAGGAAACCATCACGGTCGTCGACACGCCGGAAACGGTAGTGCGCGAGCGGATGGAAAAGCACATGCGCCAGATGTACGCCATTCGCGGAAACCAGCGGAAGAAAGACGCCATCCGGTCCGAGTGTGAAGGCGCGGTCGATGGCTGGTTCAACGACTACGTGGAAGAGGAATGGCACCGTACGACGAGCGGGAAGCCGTCAGTAACCAAGCCGCCGAAACCCGCCGCGCCGGACAACCGGACGCCGGGCCAGCGTCGCCGGGCGAACGTTGTCGGCCGCCTCCGCGGGCATGGCGTGACCATCAAGTCGGACGCGAAGACTGCGGACCTGGAAGACTTGGCGGACCGGCTCGACTCGCAGGCCGCGCCGAAAGGACGACGGCGATGACCGACGAAACCTTCGCGTGCGCGATCGAACTGCGGGCTGACGACGGCAGTCCCGGCCGGCTCGTCGGCCGACTCATGCGCTACGGCGACGTGGGCCAGCAGGGCCGGGAGACCTTCGCACCCGGCGCGCTGACGTGGCCATCGAACGGCATCCGGATCGATGAGCAGCACGCTTCCAGCCCTGCCCGCGGCGCAACGCAGCCGCCCATCATGCGCGTGGTCCCGACCGTGGTCGGCGACGAGATCCGGATCGACTCCCTGCTGCCGGACACACAGCGGGGGCGCGATCTGGCCACGCTGATGCGCATGGACCCGCCCGTCTATACCGGGCTCAGTGTCGAGTTTCGCGCGACCAAGGAGCACCGGGCTGCAGGGCGGCGGGTGATCGACTCGGCGCTGTTGCAGGGCGCAGGGCTGACCGACAACCCGAGTTACGGCGACACCCCGGTCGAGGTGCGGGAAGACAACCCGCCCCGGAGGCGGCGCTTGTGGCTGTGACCCGCGCGCAGGTTCAGGGTGAGGTTGTCGGCATCAGCAACGAGGACGCCGACGATCTGATCCTTGTGGCAACCGCCGAAGTCGAAACCTACCTCAACGGCGGGACCTGCCCGGAAGCCGTCGAGGAGCACGCGATCCGGAGACTGATCCGGTTCCTGTATTCGACGGGCGGCGAAGCCGGCGGGCGCAAGGAAGTCGACGGCATCGCCTACACGCCGGGCGTGGGCGACCCGATGCACCGGTCCGGGGCGCAGCAGTTGCTCGCGCGTTACCGGCGGCGCACGGTCCCGGTCGTGCACGGCAACGAGGTGACGACGTGACGTGCCCAGGGTGCGGCGTGTTCAAGGCCGCGGCGGTCGGCGGGCTGTGCAAGGTCTGCGAAGCCACGCCACCGGAGCGGCGGCCGAACCACGCGCTGGCCATCGAGGCCGAGAAGTGGACGGCTGAGGCGCGCGCTGTACGTCGGCCGCGACGGCACCGGCCCGCGGACGGGAAGGAGCGGGCAGCATGATCGAGCTTGGACTGCAGCCCGACCCGCCGGCCGAAGTCCGGACGCAAGGCTATACAGACGCCATCATTGCCGGATTGGTCGCCGTCGCGGGCGGTGACGTTCCCGCCAACGATGACCTTCTGGCCGTGGTCGAGGGCTGCCGAAACCGCTGGCGGCGGGCGCTGTCGGCCTGCACCTTCGCGCCAGCCCGCGCGCGGATGGTGTTCACGCCGGCCGTCTGCATGCAGATCGTGGAAGGGCTCCTCAGTCGGGACGGGGCGTATGTCGGAATGCTCGACGTCGACCCGCTCACCGGCCGGCTGGCCCTGCTGCCGTCGTCGTCGTGGGAAGTCTGGGGTTCGACTCCGCACCCGGCGACGTGGCGCTACGACTTGAGCGTGCCGGCCCCGGCGTCCGGCACCCGGCAGGTGTGGGCGGGCCGGGAACAGGTGCTGCACGTGCAGTGGACTTCGCACCCGCGCTACCCGTGGCGCAGCGTGGGGCCGTGGGCGGCATCGGCGACGACGTCGAGGCTGGCGGCCCGGATCGAACAGAGCTTGGCCCGTGAGCACAACAGCCCGGTCGGGAACGTGGTTCCGAAGCCGGAGAACGACGCGCTGACTGAAAAGGATGCGGAAGGCAAGCCCGTTGCCGGCGGCCTGCTGGAAGCGCTGATGCAGTTGCGCGGCGGGCTGGCGTTGGTGCCGACGTTCGCGGACGGCGGCGGTGCCGGCATCCACGCGGCCCCGCAGCGCGACTGGCGCACGACTCGGATCGGCCCGGCCCCGGCGAAGGAAACCATCGATCTACGCGCGCAGGTGATCGAGGATCTGAGTGAGGCGGCGGGCGTTCCGTCCGTGCTCACTCGGCCGGAGTCGGACGGGACCGCGAAGCGGGAAGCCTACCGCGTGTTCGTCGCCTCATCGCTGCGACCGTTGCTGGATCAGATCGAGGTGCTGGCGTCCGACTTACTGGAGGTTGAAGTCCGCATTTCGGCCGAGCGGCTTGCGGGCGCGGACTTGGCATCGCGGGCGCGGGCGTTCCGGGCGCTCGCCGGCAAGGAAGGCAACTTGTCCGTGGAAGACACCCGTCAGATCGTGGGGCTCTGATGGCGCTGGCCGACGACGTGGCGACGTGGATCGAGGCGAACGCGGCCCCGGCCGGTGCCACCGTGCACGCGCACCGGCAGCCTGATGGCCACGGCGTGGCGGACGTGCTCGTCGTGGCGCTGGAGCGCCAAGGCGACTCCTACCTGTTCGGCGGCGGCCCCGGCTTCGGCCGGGGCGGGGAATCCGAAATCAGGCTCGGCCTGTGGTGGATCGTGAACACCCGGCGACCCCCGGCGCAGCGGACACCGGCGCGGGCACTCGATGGCTTGCGCCCCGTCTACGAGAGCCTGCTCGGCGTGAGGCGGCAGAACATCGGCGCGGCGCTGGTTCGACACGTGGAGGGTGGTCTCGGCCCCGTGCTGCGCGCCACCGAGGCCGAAGACGCGATCGTCGCCTACGCCCGCGTCACGATGTCTGTCCAGAAGTCCGGGTAATCGAATGGGCTCCGAAGCCGTCACGGTGCTCGGCCACGGCTACGGCGAGATCATCGATTCCCTGCCGGTGGATGACGTCGACGTTCGGCGAGAGCGCGGCGACCCGAAGAACATCCCGAGGGACTCCACGATCTGCCCGACGTGCGCTGCAGTGATTTCGCCGCCCCCGCGCTACGACCCCGACAAGCGGTGCGGGATGTGCCGGCTCGCGGACTCTCCGCCTACCAGGCCCGTCCCTGTGGGCGGCATCGGCGATCCTGTGGACGCTGCTGCTGAGGACCGCCCCGCCGCCCTTCGGCCGCGTCGGCGACCACCTCAGTGGTGGCGGGACCCCGCCGCCAAGCTGGCCGGCTGACGCCGCGGGAAGGGTGAGCGGACTCGAATGACTGGCGAGTTGTCCGAGGTCCTGGCCGCGGCCGAGCGGCCTATCCCGGCAACGCGGCCGTGCGTGCACTGCTTCCGCCGCACGCCAGCCGATCACCATCGCCGGCCCGTCTGTCCGTTGTGCCGGCTCGTCGAGGAGGCGCTGAACGGCGGCACGTCGCCCAAGGTGCAGCCGGCGATCGGCGTGGCCCGCCCGCCCGGACTCCGACCTGCATGGACCCCCGACGAGGATCGCGTGGTCGCGCAGTGCCGGACCGCGGCCGAAGCGCACGGCCGACTGCCGTGGCGGTCCAAGACGGCGTGCCTCTACCGCCGCAAGACCCTGCGCCGGGCCGGGCGGGTGCAGCCGTTCAACCACCGGGAATGGTCGCCGGACGAAGACGCCATCGTTGCGGCGGCGGAAAGCACCGGCGACTGCCGGGCGACGGCGGCACGGCTGAGGCGGACCATTACCGCCGTCTGGCGACGGCGGAATGAGCTACGGCGCGCGGGTACGGCCGTGACTCGGTTGCGGAAGGGCCGGCCGCCGACGTTGGGCCGTTGCGCGCTTCAATGAGGCCGCACCCACGGCGGCCGGGAAATCCCGCTCCTGAACGCGGATTCTCTGTGTGGTAACGACGTTGGTAACGTCCGAGTCGTCAATCCGCTAAACCACTGATACAAAACCACTTACCGGCCTACGGGTATTCCCTGCGGAAGACCCGACGACGACGACGACGCCACGTCGGAATCGATCGGGCTTCAATGAGGCCGCGGGTATTCCCCGCGGAAGACGCCGAAGGGCTCCGTGTCCGCGTTCGCCTACAAGGAGCTTCAATGAGGCCGCGGGTATTCCCCGCGGAAGACCGTCGGCGGTTCGCATTCGGCGATGGCGATCATCAGCGCTTCAATGAGGCCGCGGGTATTCCCCGCGGAAGACGACGACGTCGCCGCTCAAGTACTCCTCGCTCGAAACGCTTCAATGAGGCCGCGGGTATTCCCCGCGGAAGACCGGCGGGACGACGTCGCCCACGCCGGCCGCGATCGAGCTTCAATGAGGCCGCGGGTATTCCCCGCGGAAGACCCTGGAGACGCGCATCAAGGATGAGGAGACGCGAATGCTTCAATGAGGCCGCGGGTATTCCCCGCGGAAGACCCGGTCCGCAGCTTCATGTAGCGCGCGTCCATCAGAAGCTTCAATGAGGCCGCGGGTATTCCCCGCGGAAGACACAGGGGAAAGAGAACTTCAAACGGCGTGAGATCGCGCTTCAATGAGGCCGCGGGTATTCCCCGCGGAAGACGTACCCGTACCCGTCAACGTCGCCCAAAATTATTTTGCTTCAATGAGGCCGCGGGTATTCCCCGCGGAAGACCACTTTCATCCAGCTTTTCATGCTCGACCGCGCATTGTTGCTTCAATGAGGCCGCGGGTATTCCCCGCGGAAGACGTGGGTTCTGTGTAATCACGTATTGTGGGTACCCAGCTTCAATGAGGCCGCGGGTATTCCCCGCGGAAGACGCCCGTGCAGGCCGCACAGGTCGCGCAGACCATAAGGGCTTCAATGAGGCCGCGGGTATTCCCCGCGGAAGACACCGGCGCCCCGGCCGGAGCGGGGCGCCCTGTACGCGCTTCAATGAGGCCGCGGGTATTCCCCGCGGAAGACAGTATATGGTGTCAGCTACAGGATCACCGTTAACAAAGCTTCAATGAGGCCGCGGGTATTCCCCGCGGAAGACGCCGCACGAGGGGGTACACGGTGGGGTCCGACCAGCTTCAATGAGGCCGCGGGTATTCCCCGCGGAAGACCGGACCGCCCCACGCTGGCACGCCACCGGCTGGAACGCTTCAATGAGGCCGCGGGTATTCCCCGCGGAAGACCGGAGAACCTGGAGCACGCCCTGATCCGCAAGCTGTAGCTTCAATGAGGCCGCGGGTATTCCCCGCGGAAGACGTCATAGACGACGCGCACCGCCAGCGCCACCAGACAGCTTCAATGAGGCCGCGGGTATTCCCCGCGGAAGACCTTGTCGGTGTTGCCTTTAATTCAACCCCGAAATAAGCTTCAATGAGGCCGCGGGTATTCCCCGCGGAAGACGAACAGCACCTTGAGGCGAACGCCTGCCAGGATTGCCAGCTTCAATGAGGCCGCGGGTATTCCCCGCGGAAGACGACCGACATCGCCAGCGCATGCGTCTCGGGCTCGGTGAGGCTTCAATGAGGCCGCGGGTATTCCCCGCGGAAGACCGTGTATGCCGATACAGGCTGTTTAGGCTCCTTTTGTGGCTTCAATGAGGCCGCGGGTATTCCCCGCGGAAGACCAGGTCCATCGGCAGCGAGGGGGAAGCTGGTCGCAGCTTCAATGAGGCCGCGGGTATTCCCCGCGGAAGACACGCGCGTAGGCGATGCGGTGGTAGCGGACGTTCATGCTTCAATGAGGCCGCGGGTATTCCCCGCGGAAGACACCATTCTTCTTAGTTCTCCACCCGGCGGTGCCGGACCCGCGTATTCATGAAACAGGATATCGTGTAGGGGCTTGGCGCTGGCCCAGAGGTCGGTTTCTCTATGGTGCCAAGAGCCCGTTTCTTAGTTGGACCCGGAGTCCCGCGAGCACCCCGTATTGCGAGACCGGAGATGTTCCGGTGAGCGCGCCCTGTAGATTTCGTACCGGCGGACTCCACGCCAGCGCCTTTGCGATCAGGAGGTAACGCATGGAAGTCTTGCATGCCCGGTGCGCCGGGTTGGATGTCCACTCGCGGTGCGTGAACGCGTGCGCGCGCATCGCGGCCGGTCGGAAGGTCACGACCGAGCATCGGGAGTTTGCGACCACGACGGCGGGCCTGCTCGAACTGGCGGCCTGGCTGTCTGAGGCGGGCTGCACGCACGTGGCGATGGAGGCGACCGGCGTGTACTGGAAGCCGGTGTGGCACATCCTCGAAGACGAAGAGTCGTTGACGCTGGTGCTCGCCAACGCGCAGCACATCCGGAACGTTCCGGGCCGCAAGAGCGACCGGAAGGACGCGGCCTGGATCGCCGACCTGTTGGCGCACGGGCTGATTCGGGGCAGCTTCGTGCCGCCGGCCCCGATTCAGGAGCTGCGCGACCTGACGCGGACCCGCAAGCAACTGGTCCGTGAGAGCGCGCGGCACACCCTGCGCCTGCAGAAGACGCTGGAAGACGCGAACGTCAAGCTGACGCGCGTGGTCACCGACATCCTGGGCGTCAGCGGCCGGGCGATCCTGGCGGCGCTCATCGCCGGGGAGACCGATCCCGAGCGGTTGGCTGATTGCACCAACGTCCGCGTGAAGGCCAGCCGCGCGGACATCGTCGCCGCGGTGCACGGCCGGGTGACGGCGCACCACCGTTTCCTGCTGGAGCTGCACCTGGGGCAGATCGATGCGTTGCGCGCCGCCGTGCAGAAACTGGAGCAGCAGGCCGACGAGGTGCTGCGCCCTTTTCGCGAGGCCGCCGAGCGGCTGACGACGATGCCCGGGGTCAGTGAGACGGTCGCGCGGGTGATCATCGCCGAGGTCGGCGTGGACATGACGCGGTTTCCCGGTCCGGGCCATCTGGTCTCGTGGGCGGGCCTGTGCCCGCGGCTGGACGAGAGTGCGGGGAAGCGCCGCTCGACCCGGATCCGTCACGCGACTCCCTGGTTGAAGACGGTGCTGGTCCAAGCCGCGTGGGCGGCGACGCGGAAGAACGGGAGCTATCTGCAGTCCCAATTTCGGCGCCTCAAGGGCCGGCGCGGCCCGAAGAAGGCGATCGTGGCCGTCGCCGCCTCCATGCTGACCGCCGCCTACTTCATGCTCCGCGACGAGAAGGACTACCACGACCTCGGCGGCCGGTACCTGGCGAACCGCGACAAGCACCGCGTCACCCAGCACCTCCTCCGGCGTCTGCAGGACCTTGGAGTGGAGGTCGAAGTGAAGACCGCCTGAGTCAGTGATCACCGTGAGTTTCTCTGTAGATAGTGGTGCCTACAGTGCATTTACTGCTTCAATGAGGCCGCGGGTATTCCCCGCGGAAGACATTTTTTTACTCAGACATAATCCATGCCAAATAATTGCTTCAATGAGGCCGCGGGTATTCCCCGCGGAAGACGGTGCGAGTGTCGTCGAACGGCCCCTGCTCCTGGCGGCTTCAATGAGGCCGCGGGTATTCCCCGCGGAAGACGTCGTCTCGGCCGAGTCCAGCTTGAGGACGTTGATCTGCTTCAATGAGGCCGCGGGTATTCCCCGCGGAAGACGCCGGAGTCTTCCCCCTCCTGCACCTCGGTCTCCTCGCTTCAATGAGGCCGCGGGTATTCCCCGCGGAAGACTTCAAAACCACGACCGGAAAGGTGTCGAAAATCCAAGCTTCAATGAGGCCGCGGGTATTCCCCGCGGAAGACCCGGCTTCTCGCTCGGATGTGCTGGTCTTGGCGCAGTAGCTTCAATGAGGCCGCGGGTATTCCCCGCGGAAGACCTGGCGCGGAGAGAGTGTTCAGCCGTCCTGGCGACTAGCTTCAATGAGGCCGCGGGTATTCCCCGCGGAAGACGGTGTGATGGGAGGTTTCAAAGGGCGCGAGGTTATTGGGTGGCTTCAATGAGGCCGCGGGTATTCCCCGCGGAAGACCCCGGAATGGAGGTAGGGAAGATGACAAAGGTAAACGGGCTTCAATGAGGCCGCGGGTATTCCCCGCGGAAGACGGCATCCGCGGTCCCGGAACTGACCTCCAGGCTCGGCTTCAATGAGGCCGCGGGTATTCCCCGCGGAAGACGGTGGCCCCGGCCCGCACGCGCGTGAACATGGTGGTGCTTCAATGAGGCCGCGGGTATTCCCCGCGGAAGACTTCTTATATGGCCTTATGAACTCACCTACTGTAGCGTGGCTTCAATGAGGCCGCGGGTATTCCCCGCGGAAGACAGTGGATTAAATACGCCCTTTGACCCGTCCTGCTCGGCGCTTCAATGAGGCCGCGGGTATTCCCCGCGGAAGACTCATCCTGTATCAAGACTTGGGGATCTCAACAAACAGCTTCAATGAGGCCGCGGGTATTCCCCGCGGAAGACACACGTCGCGATGCCAGAGATCCGACATGGAATTGACGCTTCAATGAGGCCGCGGGTATTCCCCGCGGAAGACGAGAGGAGTCCAGATACGCCGCCGAGCGCGCCGTTGCTTCAATGAGGCCGCGGGTATTCCCCGCGGAAGACGCGAGTAGAAGGTCAGAATCGAAGCGAGCCGGGGCAAGCGGCTTCAATGAGGCCGCGGGTATTCCCCGCGGAAGACGCAACCCCGGCTCGCTTTCACTCCGCGCCACAGGAGGGCTTCAATGAGGCCGCGGGTATTCCCCGCGGAAGACTTGGGGGCGCCGGCTACAAGCGCCCGCGGCGCGCCGACGCTTCAATGAGGCCGCGGGTATTCCCCGCGGAAGACCGAAGATCCCGCCGAGTGAGTCGTTGACGATGGTCTCGCTTCAATGAGGCCGCGGGTATTCCCCGCGGAAGACTCGGTCTGGTCGCGCGAGCATCATCCGGTCAGCCTTGCTTCAATGAGGCCGCGGGTATTCCCCGCGGAAGACGCCGGTGTAGCGGTGGATCCCGGGCGCCTCGGCAGTGCTTCAATGAGGCCGCGGGTATTCCCCGCGGAAGACGACGAACGTTGGATCGGCGCCGGCTGTCGGTATGGCGCTTCAATGAGGCCGCGGGTATTCCCCGCGGAAGACGGCCGCGGCGAGCGGGGACGCGACCTTCACGCTGCTGCTTCAATGAGGCCGCGGGTATTCCCCGCGGAAGACGCTTGCTGCGTTCATTGATCGTCGTAGGCCCGCAAGCTTCAATGAGGCCGCGGGTATTCCCCGCGGAAGACTCACCTGGATCCGCCAAGGCCACTTCCACCGCGAGCCGCTTCAATGAGGCCGCGGGTATTCCCCGCGGAAGACGCGGTGACGCCCGAGATGATCACCGCCACGACCACGGCTTCAATGAGGCCGCGGGTATTCCCCGCGGAAGACGAGGCGAAGCTCGCGCAGGACGTAGAAGAACCGTCGCCAGGCTTCAATGAGGCCGCGGGTATTCCCCGCGGAAGACAATTCCTTCATGTCCAGCTAGCATTGCATTACGATAGCTTCAATGAGGCCGCGGGTATTCCCCGCGGAAGACGCTGAAAGGCGTCGACCTCCCACGCGAACAGGTCGCGGCTTCAATGAGGCCGCGGGTATTCCCCGCGGAAGACGCGCGTTCAGCTTCGTCCTCCAGTGCGGGATCTACACCCAGCTTCAATGAGGCCGCGGGTATTCCCCGCGGAAGACATCAGATGGCCGGCTTCGTCGTCGCCGAGCCCGGACGGCTTCAATGAGGCCGCGGGTATTCCCCGCGGAAGACGCGGCGAGACCCCGCAGGTGACAGCCGAGAAGGTGCTTCAATGAGGCCGCGTGTCAACGAGCCTCGAGAAGTGACGGAAATTGAAGCCAGATCGGTTCAAGACCGCCTGTCAATGGTCACTGAGGAAATCGCAGGTGAGTCCGCGAAGCGCGGCGGCGAGCCCCGGGAGGGGGTCCGGGGGAGGGGACGAAAGCGCCAAGGACCCGCGGGCCTGCCTGCTCTGCGGCCGGGCGTGACGTCCCGGACGTCGGTGTTGGTCATGCCCGGCCGGGGTACTCTCGCGAGACGGAACGGCCGGGTTGGGCCGGACGGTGTGGTCGACGACCACGAACCGGCGAGGGCGTTCCGTCGAGCGACAACTCGAGTGCCGCGGAAGGCTCGTCTGGCGCACGCGGCGACCGTGGGAACGCTCGGTGTCGGTTGTTGCGCCAGGCGCGCCTGGAGGCGGCGCTCTCTCGCGCGCGGACCACGTCCGGATGGGCGTTGACGCTCGGCCGCGCGCGAATCCTCCGCTCCGCTTCGCGACGCCGGGGCACCTGGCGGAACGCTGCGGACGCCTTCGGACGCCAGCGCAACGCCGGCATAACCGCCAGCTCGCCGATGAACGGGCCGTCGTCGGCGCGCGTGCCTGACCGGAGGGAGTCCGGGACGACCGCTGGGCTGGCGAGGTTCCACCGCAGTCGGGTAGCGTTGAAGCGGACTCAAGCGTGGGGGTGAGGGCCCGGGATAGAGCCGGACCCTCGTGACCGCCCCGAGCTCCGACAGACCGAGCCGGTCACCGTTGTTGTGCCACGGCCGGCGCGGCGCTGTCCAGTCGGAGCTTGGCCCACGCGCTCCGACGCCGTGGACCAGCCGTTACGCCAGAAGACCTGCCGATACTGCAGCCGCCTGTTCGCCATCTGCGTAGCGTGTGATCGCGGCCATGCCTACTGCACGCTGCGCTGCCAGGCGGCCGGCCGTCGCCGATCGGTGCGGGCTGCCAGGGCGCGACATCAGCGGAGTCCCGAGGGCCGTCTCGACCACCGCGACCAGCAGCGCGCCTACCGCGACCGCCGCCGCGGCGTGATGGATCAGTCTTCCCCCGCAGCGCTGCGATCGACCAGACTCCCCGTCCCTGACGCCGCCCCGGTTCAGCCCCTCGTTGCCACGCGTTGCGTGGTCTGCGGGCGGACGAGCCAGTGGCTGGTTCCGATGCGCGAGCCGCGCATCGCGGGGACAAGGAGGAAGGATGATCACGCCCGCGCAACGCGCCGAGATCCGGCGCCTGTACTACGCCGAGCACTGGAAGATCGGGACCATCGCGGCCCAACTCGGCCTCCACCGTGAGACAGTCCGCGCCGCGGTCGAGCGCGAGTCGCCAGACGTCCCTCCCAGCGTGTGGCGGTCCAGCATCATCGACCCGTATCTGCCGTTCATCCGCGACACCCTGACGCAGTACCCACGGCTGCGCGCGACGCGGATCCACGAGATGGTGCGCCAGCGTGGCTATGCCGGTTCGGTCTTCCCCGTACGCAAACTCGTGCGGCGCCTGCGGCCCGAGACCAGCCGCGCCGTCTACCGCCGGGTCGTCACCCTGGCTGGCGAATCCGCACAAGTCGACTGGGGCTCGTTCGGCAAGGTCCGCATCGGACAAGGCACACGCACCGTCTCCGGATTCGTCATGGTCCTCGGCTACTCGCGGGCGCTGGCCGCGCTGTTCACCCTCGACCAGACGCTGGAGAGCTTCCTCCGCGGGCACGTCGCCGCCTTCGACGCGCTGGGAGGCGCCGCCCGCAACCTGGTGTACGACAATCTGCGCAGCGCCGTGCTCGACCGCCGCGGGGCCGCCGTCCAGTTTCATCCCCGCCTGCTCGAGCTGGCCGGCCACTACCACTTCGCGCCCCGCCCCTGTACGCCGGGACGGGGAAATGAAAAAGGAAAAATCGAGAGGAAAATTCAATACCTACGCCACGCCTACTTCGCCGCCCGTCCCTTCCGCGACCTCGACGACATCAACACCCAGTTCCGACGCTGGCGTGACGAGGTCGCCCACCGGCGGCCGCATCCGGATCAGCCCAATCGCAGTGTCGCCGAGGTCTGGGCCGAGGAGAAGCCCCGCCTGCTGCCGCTGCCCGCCAATCCCTTCGAGACCGACCTGGTGCGCGCCGTCCGCTCCGGAAAGACCCCCTACGTCCGCTTCGACCGCAACCTCTATTCGATTCCCCACACCCACGTCCGCAAGCCGCTGACCCTGGTCGCCTCGGCCACCCGCATCCGCATCCTCGACGGACAGAACGAGCTGGCCAACCATCACCGCACCTACGACACCGGGCTGACCGTCGAGGACCCCGCCCATCTGGAAGCCCTGCTCGCCGCCACTCGCCAGGCCAACGTCCACACCACCCGCGACCGGCTGCGCGCCGCCGTCCCCGCCACCTCAACGCTCTTCGAGCGCCTTGCCGAGCGAGGAGAAGCCCTGCGACCGCACGCCACCCGGCTGCGCGCCCTGCTCGACGACTACGGGCCGCAGGAGCTGGCCGCCGCCGTCGACATCGCCCTCCAACGCGATGCCCTCGGCGCCGGCTCCATCACCCACATCCTCGAAACCCGACGCCGGCAGCGCGGACTCAAACCCCCGCTCCGACTCACGCTGCCCGACCGGCCAGGACTGCGTGACCTCGATGTCCGGCCGCACGACCTGGAGACTTACGATGCCCTCGGACAGAAAAACCCCGACGACGCTGGCGACTGACCTCCGCCGCCTCGGGCTCAACCGCACCGCCGACGAGCTGAACGACATCATCGCCCAGTCCACCCGCAAGCGCTGGAGCGCCACCGTCCTGCTCGAGCACATCGTCGCTGCCGAACTCGAAGAAAAACAGCGCCGCAGCGTCGAGAGCCGGCTCAAGCGCGCCCGACTCGGACGCTTCAAGCCGCTCGCCGACTGGGACTGGGACTGGCCCACCGCGCTGGACCGGCCTGCCCTCGAACGCATCCTCTCGCTCGACTTCCTCGCCCGCGGCGAGAACGTCGTGATTCTCGGCGCGCAAGGCCTGGGAAAGACAATGTTGGCGAAGAACATCGCCCATCAGGCTGTCCTCGCCGGACACTCCGCACTCTTCACCACCGCCGCCGACCTGCTGCTCGACCTCAACGGACAGGAGACCGCCCGCGCACTCGAACGCCGCCTGCGCCACTACACGCGCCCCGCGCTATTGTGCGTCGACGAACTGGGCTACCTCGCCTACGACGCCCGTGCCGCGGACCTGATCTTCCAGCTCGTCAGCCGCCGCTACGAACACCGCTCCCTGCTGATCACCACCAACCTGCCTTTCAAGAACTGGGACACCGTCTTTCCCAACGCCTCGTGCGCCGTCGCCCTGATCGACCGGCTGACCCACCACGTCGAGATCCTTCGCATCGAAGGGAGCAGCTTTCGTCGCCGGGAGGCTGAACTCAGCCAGCAGGAGCGCAACCGCCAGCGTCCGGCTCGCGACGAAGACACCGAATGACGCGATCAGCAGGGTCGTCCACAGCCAGTCGACGGAACTTCAGAAATGATCACTTCCTCGAGCTCGCCAACACCGCGGGTATTCCCCGCGGAAGACCCCGGAAACGGGATTCCCAACCGGAACGTCGTTCCTCCGCTTCAATGAGGCCGCGGGTATTCCCCGCGGAAGACCCACGAGGAGCGCCATCAACTCGACGCGCCGATCGAGCTTCAATGAGGCCGCGGGTATTCCCCGCGGAAGACGACGGTAATGGGGATGAGATTTGGCGCTGCACCGATCGCTTCAATGAGGCCGCGGGTATTCCCCGCGGAAGACACGAGGCCGGACAGACGCTGCGCGAGCTCGCCAGCACCGCTTCAATGAGGCCGCGGGTATTCCCCGCGGAAGACGACTCGACCACGGCGCGCGACGATGCAGGGCGCGTGGCTTCAATGAGGCCGCGGGTATTCCCCGCGGAAGACGAACCAGCCGAGCCGGTCAAGCTCTGACGCCTGCCCGCTTCAATGAGGCCGCGGGTATTCCCCGCGGAAGACTGGGCGTACACCCGCAGTCGGCACGCCACGGCCTGCTTCAATGAGGCCGCGGGTATTCCCCGCGGAAGACGTGTGGAGGAGGCGATGAACATGGCTGATGAACAGGCTTCAATGAGGCCGCGGGTATTCCCCGCGGAAGACATGCCGCTACCGAGACGCGACTTCCTCGAGTTCCTGTTGCTTCAATGAGGCCGCGGGTATTCCCCGCGGAAGACCGCCCTGCTTGGTGAAAATTCCGGGCGCTCCGCGGGTGCTTCAATGAGGCCGCGGGTATTCCCCGCGGAAGACTCGGCGTGGTGGCGTTGGCGGTAACCGCTGTAACACGGCTTCAATGAGGCCGCGGGTATTCCCCGCGGAAGACGGCGTCACGGAAACGGGTGATTCCGACTTCTCAGAGCTTCAATGAGGCCGCGGGTATTCCCCGCGGAAGACAGGCGCAGATCGCCGCGAGTGCTCGGGTGCTCGCCGAGCTTCAATGAGGCCGCGGGTATTCCCCGCGGAAGACGTGAGAGTGAATATCGCGCTGAATTTGATACCATTGCTTCAATGAGGCCGCGGGTATTCCCCGCGGAAGACACGAGCCTTGATTTCATCCTTTGACTGATAGGCCATGCTTCAATGAGGCCGCGGGTATTCCCCGCGGAAGACCTCGGCGATCAGGGTCGCCAAGGTCGCCAAGAGGGAGCTTCAATGAGGCCGCGGGTATTCCCCGCGGAAGACGCTTGGGGACGCAACTCGACGCGCTCGGACTGTCTTGGGCTTCAATGAGGCCGCGGGTATTCCCCGCGGAAGACGGCGACGTGCCCGCCGAGACGATCACGATCCTCGCGCAGCTTCAATGAGGCCGCGGGTATTCCCCGCGGAAGACTCTGCCGGCCGATGCGTGGGGGGCGGATACGGCCGTCGCTTCAATGAGGCCGCGGGTATTCCACGCGGAAGACGCAATGGACCTCGCGACACGGGACCCGGACGTCGCGGGCTTCAATGAGGCCGCGGGTATTCCCCGCGGAAGACCCTGAGAGTATTCCATTTATTACTCAGCGGTATGCAAGGCTTCAATGAGGCCGCGGGTATTCCCCGCGGAAGACCTCGGTAGTCGAGGATGATGTGCATTCCTCAATCTCCTGCTTCAATGAGGCCGCGGGTATTCCCCGCGGAAGACACGCGCCTCAAGTCGGTCAAGAGCCAGATCGAGAAGGCGCTTCAATGAGGCCGCGGGTATTCCCCGCGGAAGACGGGCAGACGGCCGAGTATGTCGGCGCGGACGCGGCGCTTCAATGAGGCCGCGGGTATTCCCCGCGGAAGACGTCAATCGCCTGGCGTCAGGTAAAAGGGATGCTTGGGAGCTTCAATGAGGCCGCGGGTATTCCCCGCGGAAGACGCCCACGTCGCCAGGTCGCCCTCGCAGCCCCACAGGTCACGCTTCAATGAGGCCGCGGGTATTCCCCGCGGAAGACACCCAGGAGGCGATCGATGCGTCTGGCGGAGACTACTTGCTTCAATGAGGCCGCGGGTATTCCCCGCGGAAGACTCATGAATTTGAGGCAGAGGTATGTTTGAAGTTTCTTTGCTTCAATGAGGCCGCGGGTATTCCCCGCGGAAGACTCGGTACGTTGACCGCAGTGACCCGAAGCGAATCGGCTTCAATGAGGCCGCGGGTATTCCCCGCGGAAGACAACACTTCCACGAGAAAGAACACAGGCCGCCAGCTCGCTTCAATGAGGCCGCGGGTATTCCCCGCGGAAGACCCACGCCATCCGAGTCCCACTTGAGCGAGCCCAACTCGCTTCAATGAGGCCGCGGGTATTCCCCGCGGAAGACCATGTCGCGCGGATTGCGCCAGGCGCGGGAGCCGGGCTTCAATGAGGCCGCGGGTATTCCCCGCGGAAGACGTCACGATGCCGGCGCGGAGGGGGGCGAGTCGCTTGCTTCAATGAGGCCGCGGGTATTCCCCGCGGAAGACCCGACGAAGGGTGCGCTCTGGACTCACGACCCGAGCGCTTCAATGAGGCCGCGGGTATTCCCCGCGGAAGACCCGGTCGAACCGCAAACGATTCGACCCGTTGGATTTGCTTCAATGAGGCCGCGGGTATTCCCCGCGGAAGACCGACAGAATCGTCTCAGAGACGCGCTGAGCGCCTCAGCTTCAATGAGGCCGCGGGTATTCCCCGCGGAAGACGCTGATCCGCCCCTCGCGCGCGAGGCGGATCAAACGTGCTTCAATGAGGCCGCGGGTATTCCCCGCGGAAGACCCGATCCGATAGTGTTCATCTCCTACCGCCTGGATGCTTCAATGAGGCCGCGGGTATTCCCCGCGGAAGACGGCAGCCCTCCCTTCCTCTGCTGCAACGTCTCCTGCACGCTTCAATGAGGCCGCGGGTATTCCCCGCGGAAGACGTTGCTGCCACGTCATCGACGCGCTCGTTGATGCCGCTTCAATGAGGCCGCGGGTATTCCCCGCGGAAGACCTGCAATCTCACCTTGCCCCATCACACCGACGATGGGCTTCAATGAGGCCGCGGGTATTCCCCGCGGAAGACTGTCAATACCATCCGCGAATTGACCGTCGGGCCTTTGCTTCAATGAGGCCGCGGGTATTCCCCGCGGAAGACGGAGAACGATACTTCTGTTACTTGACAAAAGGAGCCGCTTCAATGAGGCCGCGGGTATTCCCCGCGGAAGACGCACGTCGCCCCGTAGCGGGTCGCAACCCCCGCGGAGCTTCAATGAGGCCGCGGGTATTCCCCGCGGAAGACGCCGGCGCAGATCGTCGGCTCGGGAATCCTCCCCGACGTGCTTCAATGAGGCCGCGGGTATTCCCCGCGGAAGACGTGAGCAGTAGCGGCGAGTGCTCGATATCCCCCCGCCGCTTCAATGAGGCCGCGGGTATTCCCCGCGGAAGACTAATGCGCCCGCGCGGACAACCCGCGCGGCCGGGTCAGCTTCAATGAGGCCGCGGGTATTCCCCGCGGAAGACCGGCCGACTTGTGGCCGGCAGCTTCCCACGCCGGCAGCTTCAATGAGGCCGCGGGTATTCCCCGCGGAAGACGGCTCGCTTCGGGCTCGCCTCGACGGACGGACCCTGCTTCAATGAGGCCGCGGGTATTCCCCGCGGAAGACCCAGACGATGGCGGATCGCGTCGGCCGGGCCGACACGCTTCAATGAGGCCGCGGGTATTCCCCGCGGAAGACCTCCGCGGGTATTCCCCGCGGAAGACCACACGGCGGACATGGAAATGCGGATCGTGCTGGCTTCAATGAGGCCGCGGGTATTCCCCGCGGAAGACGTGGACTATCCAGGTGGACTCCTGATGCTGGAACCGCTTCAATGAGGCCGCGGGTATTCCCCGCGGAAGACTCTTCCGGTCGGCGAGCTTGGTCTTGACGTCGGCGAGGCTTCAATGAGGCCGCGGGTATTCCCCGCGGAAGACACGCCCATTCGCCGCCGTGACGCCGGAGATCGCATCGCTTCAATGAGGCCGCGGGTATTCCCCGCGGAAGACGCTGTGCTACGCTGGCGCGCATGACCCCTACACAAGAGCTTCAATGAGGCCGCGGGTATTCCCCGCGGAAGACATATTTTCCATTAACCTATTTGTTCTTTTGCGCAATCTGCTTCAATGAGGCCGCGGGTATTCCCCGCGGAAGACGCTCCGGTTGAATCCTGGCCCGTGTTCGCAAGTCGCCTGCTTCAATGAGGCCGCGGGTATTCCCCGCGGAAGACACCGGGCGGAACACCATAGGATTGCAACGTCTGATTGTGCTTCAATGAGGCCGCGGGTATTCCCCGCGGAAGACTCTCGCTCTGCCGCACGTGTCATTTGGGCGAGACCGCTTCAATGAGGCCGCGGGTATTCCCCGCGGAAGACACCCACGACCCGGGACGGACAAGAAGACGGGCAAGCCGCTTCAATGAGGCCGCGGGTATTCCCCGCGGAAGACCTACCGCGTTGGCCACTACCTGACCGAGGCGGAGTCGCTTCAATGAGGCCGCGGGTATTCCCCGCGGAAGACTCTATGCGGATTTCCATTACCGCCACTTGCATAATGCTTCAATGAGGCCGCGGGTATTCCCCGCGGAAGACACCCGATCCGCCGTCGGTCACCGAGGCAGCGCCAGAGGCTTCAATGAGGCCGCGGGTATTCCCCGCGGAAGACTCGACCTGACCGGCATCCACGAAATCACCTTCAAAGGCGCTTCAATGAGGCCGCGGGTATTCCCCGCGGAAGACATTCAGCGACTCTATCAACCGGTCCATCTTCTCACTCGCTTCAATGAGGCCGCGGGTATTCCCCGCGGAAGACGCCTTGGCGCCAGCCCACACAGCACGGGCATTCGCGCTTCAATGAGGCCGCGGGTATTCCCCGCGGAAGACTTCTGGTAACTCTCGACGCTGAACGCGACCACCGGGCTTCAATGAGGCCGCGGGTATTCCCCGCGGAAGACTCTGCTCTTTCTATTTTGTGAGCGGGGGCAATACAGCTTCAATGAGGCCGCGGGTATTCCCCGCGGAAGACGGCGTCGGCGAATTCGTTTTGTGCGGGGCCAAGACTGCTTCAATGAGGCCGCGGGTATTCCCCGCGGAAGACGATCAAATCCGGGCTGTACGTGTACGGACACGTGGACGCTTCAATGAGGCCGCGGGTATTCCCCGCGGAAGACCCGATACGTGTCCCGGTCCTCAATCAGCGTGTCGGCGCTTCAATGAGGCCGCGGGTATTCCCCGCGGAAGACAGACATCGCCTGCATGCAGTCTATCCAGGCCGCAATGCTTCAATGAGGCCGCGGGTATTCCCCGCGGAAGACGCACCCGCTAGTGTTGGAGCTAGCGGAAGATGCACCGCTTCAATGAGGCCGCGGGTATTCCCCGCGGAAGACCTCCTGTCTCCTAAGCCACGCAATAGCGGCGGACACCTTCTCGCTTCAATGAGGCCGCGGGTATTCCCCGCGGAAGACCGCCTTCACCGACTTTCAGGCGTCACAGAACCAAGTCGCTTCAATGAGGCCGCGGGTATTCCCCGCGGAAGACGCGCACGCGCAAGCCAACCGCCTTCTCGCCAAAGAGCTTCAATGAGGCCGCGGGTATTCCCCGCGGAAGACGAACATCGCCGCGGTCAACGCCGCGCCGACCGCACCGCTTCAATGAGGCCGCGGGTATTCCCCGCGGAAGACCTGTGGGCGGTATTGACGACCGTAGATGACGCCACCGCTTCAATGAGGCCGCGGGTATTCCCCGCGGAAGACGCGCAACACGTATGTTGATGCGTCTCGAGGATCGCGGCTTCAATGAGGCCGCGGGTATTCCCCGCGGAAGACGAGGGCGACCGACAGCAGGAGGGGGTAGGGATGCTGACGGCTTCAATGAGGCCGCGGGTATTCCCCGCGGAAGACGCCGTCAACAACGTAGAGCATTCCTCCGCTGGCCGGCTTCAATGAGGCCGCGGGTATTCCCCGCGGAAGACCTACACCGGCACGTCAGCTTATGCAGTAGGAAGACACGCTTCAATGAGGCCGCGGGTATTCCCCGCGGAAGACGCGGGATCGCTCGTCGCGCCGAAGAGTCCGTACATCCCGCTTCAATGAGGCCGCGGGTATTCCCCGCGGAAGACGACTCGGACGCCTTGTCGAGCGCCGCCGCGAACGCGCCGCTTCAATGAGGCCGCGGGTATTCCCCGCGGAAGACATCGGGTCCGATGCGCGCGGAAGCACATCCGGCGCCGTGCTTCAATGAGGCCGCGGGTATTCCCCGCGGAAGACGTCTGCGGTTCGGCACAGTCATTCACCACGTCTCCTCGCTTCAATGAGGCCGCGGGTATTCCCCGCGGAAGACTCCCGAGTGGAGATACGAAGGAGAACGAACCATTCATGCTTCAATGAGGCCGCGGGTATTCCCCGCGGAAGACGGCCAGGGCTGCAACAATCGTCGAACCGGCGCCAGCGCTTCAATGAGGCCGCGGGTATTCCCCGCGGAAGACCGATTTCCAAACGACAATCTCAACTCCCGGCTCATCGCTTCAATGAGGCCGCGGGTATTCCCCGCGGAAGACACCGGCGATAGCCTCTCAATCCCGACGTCGGGCGGGCGCTTCAATGAGGCCGCGGGTATTCCCCGCGGAAGACGCCGTCCACCGTGTAGGCACCGCCGCGGAACTGCACGCTTCAATGAGGCCGCGGGTATTCCCCGCGGAAGACCTCACGCATCTGTATTTCCAGCAACGGGTCAACCCGCTTCAATGAGGCCGCGGGTATTCCCCGCGGAAGACCTGGAAGGGCTAAGGCTGGACGTAGCGCCTAACATGGCTTCAATGAGGCCGCGGGTATTCCCCGCGGAAGACCATTTCGATAGGAGTATCAGCTGCGTTAGCCCATCTTTAGCAAGATTCCCGACAATTTTGTAGATTTAGGCGATATTTCGAGGATCGCATCCCCATAACTTGTTGATTCTAAAGGATCGGGTGTTGGCGGTACTGAATGTAGTGCCATAATCGTGTGAGTTGTTGTTGCTTCTGGGACGTGCACCCGCTATCGTGGGCGTGTGTTCATTCGCCGCACCCAAACCCGGCGGACCGCCGACGGACAGCCCTACTTCTCGCATCGCCTCGTCCACTCCGAGCGCATCGGCAACGCCGTCCGCCAGCGCACCCTGCTCAATCTCGGACGCCACTTCGACATTCCCCAGGCGCAATGGCCGCTGGTCTGCTCCCGCAGCGACGACATCCTGGCCGGCCAGACGCCCCTGGTGGCCGATTGCCCGGCCGCCGTCGAACGCGAAGCGCAGCGCATAGCCGCACAGTTGGTCGCCCGCGGCACACCGGTGCAGGGACCGGCAGCCGGGCCGACAGACGTGCAGCCGGTCGACGTCGACTCGTTGCGCCTGGTCCGCCCCCGCAGCGTCGGCGTCGAGCAGGTCGGCCTGTGGGCCCTGGAGCAATTGGGCCTGCCGGCCCTGCTGACCGAGTTGGGCGTCAACGGCGCGTTGCGCACCGCGGCGACCGGCGCCGTCGTCGGACGCCTGGCCCAGCCGGCCTCGGAGCGCGCCACGCACCGCTGGCTGCAGCAACGCAGCGGCCTCGGCGAGTTGCTCGGCGTCGACTTCGAGACCGTCAGCCCGATGCAGCTCTACCGCGCCTCGGATGCGCTGGTGAAGCACCGCGAGGCGATCGAGGCGCATCTGTTCGAGCGGGCCATGGGACTGTTCGACCTGCAGCCGACGGTGACCCTCTACGACCTGACCAACACCTATTTCGAAGGCGAGGCGGGCGCGCAGCCGCAGGCAAAGCGCGGGCACTCGAAAGAGAAGCGCAGCGACTGTCCGCTGCTGACCCTGGGCCTGATGCTCGACGCCAGCGGCTTCGTGCGCCGCTCGCAGGTCTTCGCCGGCAACGTCCGGGAACACCGCACCCTGGCCGGCATGCTGGAGGCACTCGATGCGCCGGCCGGCGCCCTGGTGGTGATGGACCGCGGCGTCGCCACCGAGGCCGCCATCGGGTGGCTGCGCGACAACCGCTACCGCTATCTGGTCGTCAGCCGTGAACGCCACCGGCAGTTCGACGCCGAGGCCGCCGTGGCGGTCCGCACGCAGTCGAACCACACCGTGCATCTGCACAAGGTCGTCTCGACCGACCCCGGCGAGGTCCGCCTGTACTGCTACTCCGAAGAGCGGGCCCACAAGGAGCGGGCCATCGTTGAGCGGGCCGCCGCCCGCTTCGAGGCCGCGCTGACCACGCTCAACGAGGGGCTGGCGCGCCCCCGCGCCCACAAGCGCCTCGGACAGGTCTGGCAGCGCATTGGGCGACTGAGAGCCAAGCATACCCGCGTCGCCAAGCACTACCAGATCGAGGTCACCCCCGACCAGACCGGCGAGAAGGCCGCCGCCGTCACCTGGACCCGTCGCCCCCAGGACGGCTCGATGGCCACCCATCCGGGCGTCTACTGCCTGCGCAGCAGCGAGACCGACTGGGACGAAGACGCCTTGTGGCGCACCTACACCACCCTCACCGACGTCGAAGCCGTCTTCCGCGCACTGAAGTCCGAACTCGGCCTGCGCCCCATCTACCACCACAAGCCGCAGCGGGCCGATGGCCACCTGTTCATCACCGTCATCGCCTACCAGCTCGTGCAGGTCATCCGCACCCGGCTGCGAGCCCACGGCGAACACGCCAGTTGGACCACCCTGCGCCGCATCCTCGAAGGCCAGCAGCGCGTCACCGCCACCTTCCGGCGCCCCGACGGGCGCACCCTGCACGTGCGCACCGCCACGCAGGCCGAACCCGAACAGCGGGCCATCTACGACGCGCTCGGCGTCGACCCGCAACCGGGAGGCGTCCGCAAGACAACCATCTGACCGACCCATTTCCCGGTTTGCGCAGGTTTGTAGTGCCACTCGAGCGCTTTTGTCGCTGTAAGTTGCTGATTCCGCGTTGCTTAGTACTGCGGCTGTTAAACTTGGGTTAGTAATCTCGCTTCAATGAGGCCGCGGGTATTCCCCGCGGAAGACGAAGCGGTCCATCGGGCAGGCGCACGGTGCCGGCGAGGCTTCAATGAGGCCGCGGGTATTCCCCGCGGAAGACCATCGACCAAGTCATGCTTATAGAGAAGGTGAGCACGCTTCAATGAGGCCGCGGGTATTCCCCGCGGAAGACGGTTGCCCGGGCCGCCACTGGAGGCGCCGACAACGCGCTTCAATGAGGCCGCGGGTATTCCCCGCGGAAGACAATGAATGCGGTCTCAAGGTCCGCTTCGTGTCTTCGCTTCAATGAGGCCGCGGGTATTCCCCGCGGAAGACCCCATGCGCAGCGTGTCGTCCCATTTCAGAGTGCCGCTTCAATGAGGCCGCGGGTATTCCCCGCGGAAGACCAACGCTCTTGCACGACAGTCGACGCCTATCGACATGCTTCAATGAGGCCGCGGGTATTCCCCGCGGAAGACTCAATTTTACCATCAACCTTCTCTTGGATATCTTTCTGCTTCAATGAGGCCGCGGGTATTCCCCGCGGAAGACAACGCCCACCCAAGAGGCGCAGATTGTTGCCTTCCTGCTTCAATGAGGCCGCGGGTATTCCCCGCGGAAGACGGCGTTGGCTTCGTTCTTCATCTGCTGTCTCCCTTGCTTCAATGAGGCCGCGGGTATTCCCCGCGGAAGACGCAAATTGAAGGTCTCGAAGCCAACGGCGTTCCCGTGCTTCAATGAGGCCGCGGGTATTCCCCGCGGAAGACTCACGGCGCCCCCAGCGTCGGCGACCATCGCCCGAACGCTTCAATGAGGCCGCGGGTATTCCCCGCGGAAGACCGATGGTCGCGCGGGCAACAGACGGGGGAATGGAGGCTTCAATGAGGCCGCGGGTATTCCCCGCGGAAGACTTCCTGCCTCCAGAATCGGATCCACCGAAAATAATCGAGCTTCAATGAGGCCGCGGGTATTCCCCGCGGAAGACGCGTGACGCCGTGGATCGAGAACTCATTAGAGAGTCCAGCTTCAATGAGGCCGCGGGTATTCCCCGCGGAAGACGCGAAAGGTCGATGACCACTATCGCGGGTCGTGGACCGGCTTCAATGAGGCCGCGGGTATTCCCCGCGGAAGACAAATCTGCCGCGTCTGCCCGGCATGTCGAACCCGGGCTTCAATGAGGCCGCGGGTATTCCCCGCGGAAGACCCGCCACGGGCGGATTCTCGGAAACGCCGGACACGCTGCTTCAATGAGGCCGCGGGTATTCCCCGCGGAAGACTGCGACACGCGGTCAACGGTCAGCGCCATCGTCGGCCAGCTTCAATGAGGCCGCGGGTATTCCCCGCGGAAGACATCAGCGTCGACTATGACGAGAGCGAGTCGCTGACGCTTCAATGAGGCCGCGGGTATTCCCCGCGGAAGACTCGCCGCTGACCGAAGCGTGCGCCCCGTCCATCTCGCTTCAATGAGGCCGCGGGTATTCCCCGCGGAAGACATGCCGGCCCCCCCGTCGATGCCGCTCACGTCGCCGCTTCAATGAGGCCGCGGGTATTCCCCGCGGAAGACGACAGCGATGACCGTCGCGATCTCGGACGGCGCGCGTGCTTCAATGAGGCCGCGGGTATTCCCCGCGGAAGACCGAGTCCGCACGAACGCGGCCGTGCGCAAAATCGCGCTTCAATGAGGCCGCGGGTATTCCCCGCGGAAGACGGCGCCGCCAGATCCTCGCGCTGCCGACGCTCCCCGCTTCAATGAGGCCGCGGGTATTCCCCGCGGAAGACGCCCGTGAGTGGTGCGGGCGGTTCACGCCGACTTCGCCGCTTCAATGAGGCCGCGGGTATTCCCCGCGGAAGACCTGGCGTCCACGGCGGCGCCGCTCGCCGGGCGACGGCTTCAATGAGGCCGCGGGTATTCCCCGCGGAAGACCCGAGCGCGGAACACATACATGGAATCAGACTCCAAGCTTCAATGAGGCCGCGGGTATTCCCCGCGGAAGACCGGCCGGCGTATTCCAAGACGTTCCAGGGGTATTTGACGCTTCAATGAGGCCGCGGGTATTCCCCGCGGAAGACGGCGCCCATCGCAGGCGCGCCACGGCGAGCAAGCGAGCTTCAATGAGGCCGCGGGTATTCCCCGCGGAAGACTCGCAACCGTCTGTCAGATGACCCCGCGCAACGTCCAGCTTCAATGAGGCCGCGGGTATTCCCCGCGGAAGACACGCCCATGAACACTGGAGGAACGTGCAATGCAGGCGCTTCAATGAGGCCGCGGGTATTCCCCGCGGAAGACACGGTGTTCCGCTTCCCCCGCTTCCTCCGGTTCCGTTGCTTCAATGAGGCCGCGGGTATTCCCCGCGGAAGACTCACATCGGCACCCGTTATAACCACCGCGGCCAGATCGCTTCAATGAGGCCGCGGGTATTCCCCGCGGAAGACGCTTCCTTGCTAGGTTCACGAAGCAGTCTAGCAAGCTGCTTCAATGAGGCCGCGGGTATTCCCCGCGGAAGACACTTCCTAGCTAGAAACCGCACCTCAAGGTGAACGGGCTTCAATGAGGCCGCGGGTATTCCCCGCGGAAGACCGGCCGTCTTGTCCGTCTTCTTGCCTGCCGCCTTCCCCGCTTCAATGAGGCCGCGGGTATTCCCCGCGGAAGACCGCTGACGACACCAAAGGGCGGCGTGGGTGTCACCCGCTTCAATGAGGCCGCGGGTATTCCCCGCGGAAGACATGGCTGACGGACCAGCGACACCGACGCACGACCCGCTTCAATGAGGCCGCGGGTATTCCCCGCGGAAGACGTACCGGTCGCGAGGGTAGACCTAAGCCCAAAACCACGCTTCAATGAGGCCGCGGGTATTCCCCGCGGAAGACCTATGGCAGTCCGTACTGGGTTACTGTGGCCTGAAGACACGCTTCAATGAGGCCGCGGGTATTCCCCGCGGAAGACGCCAGAGTACTCTACCGAGATGATTTTCCTGCGAGATGGCTTCAATGAGGCCGCGGGTATTCCCCGCGGAAGACCACGGCATCGACATACAGCAACTCTGGGCTGAAGCTGCTTCAATGAGGCCGCGGGTATTCCCCGCGGAAGACGTGCCGGATCCTGATCCGACTCGCATCGAAGTATTGCGCTTCAATGAGGCCGCGGGTATTCCCCGCGGAAGACCACAACGGACTATTCACGGCGGATGGTCGTTGCCCCGCTTCAATGAGGCCGCGGGTATTCCCCGCGGAAGACCCCGGAACACCACGGGCGGCCCCACATATGTCATACGCGGCTTCAATGAGGCCGCGGGTATTCCCCGCGGAAGACTTGGTTCCTTCCTCCTCTGCGATCTGCTCTTCCGAGAAGCTTCAATGAGGCCGCGGGTATTCCCCGCGGAAGACCGACAAGACGGCGCTCGCGAAAGCCTACGCGACGGAGCTTCAATGAGGCCGCGGGTATTCCCCGCGGAAGACGCCCATGTGCTTCCCCGGCATCCATACGCTGGCGACCGCTTCAATGAGGCCGCGGGTATTCCCCGCGGAAGACCTCACAGACCGGGCCATCGAGAGCAGCACGTCGCGGCTTCAATGAGGCCGCGGGTATTCCCCGCGGAAGACATGTCTCGGACGAGACGGGTCCGCGGAAACTCAAAAGGCTTCAATGAGGCCGCGGGTATTCCCCGCGGAAGACTCGATCTGGATCAATCTCCGGTTGACCCGGTCATCGAGCTTCAATGAGGCCGCGGGTATTCCCCGCGGAAGACCCCGAAGTTCCGGGTCATCGGTAGCAGCCAGATTCAGGCTTCAATGAGGCCGCGGGTATTCCCCGCGGAAGACCGACACGGACATCGCCGCGGCACGGGCGGGGGCTGAAGCTTCAATGAGGCCGCGGGTATTCCCCGCGGAAGACTCAAGTACTTGTGACCCTGGGGAACCATCCGCAACCTGCTTCAATGAGGCCGCGGGTATTCCCCGCGGAAGACACGCGCTAACGTCGCTTCAAACGGGGAGAGACGATGGCGCTTCAATGAGGCCGCGGGTATTCTCCGCGGAAGACATCCAGAATCACATATCAATCAACATACTGACACTGGCTTCAATGAGGCCGCGGGTATTCCCCGCGGAAGACACCACCGCGCGCAAGGTCATGGCCGAGCAGATCCGGCTTCAATGAGGCCGCGGGTATTCCCCGCGGAAGACTGTTCAAGATCCTTGAGAAGATAAGGAGCTCACAATGCTTCAATGAGGCCGCGGGTATTCCCCGCGGAAGACCCACCTTTCAAAGTTGTGTGTTACCGTAGGTAGTCGGTGCTTCAATGAGGCCGCGGGTATTCCCCGCGGAAGACGTCCGCCACAGCGCATATCGGTACAGTCGACACGGCGCTTCAATGAGGCCGCGGGTATTCCCCGCGGAAGACGCATCCGCGCATCCGCACAAACCAGCTTCGTCAATGGCGCTTCAATGAGGCCGCGGGTATTCCCCGCGGAAGACGAACCGACCGAATCCATCCAACCCGCGTCTCGAAGTCGCTTCAATGAGGCCGCGGGTATTCCCCGCGGAAGACCTACATCGAAGCCGCGATGCGCCGCCTCGGGTACGGCGCTTCAATGAGGCCGCGGGTATTCCCCGCGGAAGACACCCCGGAAGACGGCTACACCGTGCAGGGTTACGCACTGCTTCAATGAGGCCGCGGGTATTCCCCGCGGAAGACCAGGCCAGTCGTCGCGACGACCGCGGCGAGCGCCGGGCTTCAATGAGGCCGCGGGTATTCCCCGCGGAAGACGCGGAGCGAGGTGGTCTGGCACAAGCCGAACCCGATGCCGGCTTCAATGAGGCCGCGGGTATTCCCCGCGGAAGACCCTTGACGGGAGTGCAGCTAGACGTTACCAAGTACGGCTTCAATGAGGCCGCGGGTATTCCCCGCGGAAGACTCGACGGCTGGTGGCACGATCTGATCCGGGGCGGATGCTTCAATGAGGCCGCGGGTATTCCCCGCGGAAGACCCACAACGAACGGATGCACGTGGACGTTGGACTATTACGCTTCAATGAGGCCGCGGGTATTCCCCGCGGAAGACCTCAAGCAATACGTCGCGAGCAGCATCCAGCTCACCGGCTTCAATGAGGCCGCGGGTATTCCCCGCGGAAGACGCCGGCGCCACCGCCCGCGCCTGGCCGCCTCCGACGCTTCAATGAGGCCGCGGGTATTCCCCGCGGAAGACCGCGTGGCGCTCGATTGCGCCGCTCGTGAGGATGCACGCTTCAATGAGGCCGCGGGTATTCCCCGCGGAAGACCTCTAGCCGCCGGCCCGCCATCCTTACAGATGCCGGGGGCTTCAATGAGGCCGCGGGTATTCCCCGCGGAAGACAGGGCCGCGCCAAGGAAGGCGTAATTGCGGAGGCGGACAAGCTTCAATGAGGCCGCGGGTATTCCCCGCGGAAGACGCTACCGACAACGGAATGCTTAGCCCATGCGTAGCAGGCTTCAATGAGGCCGCGGGTATTCCCCGCGGAAGACGCGGGCGAGCGTCCCGGCGGCCGCCGGGCTCACTGAAGCGCTTCAATGAGGCCGCGGGTATTCCCCGCGGAAGACCTGAAAGGTCGAAGTCGTCGCCGTTGCGGTCATACTGCTTCAATGAGGCCGCGGGTATTCCCCGCGGAAGACCTGGTTCTAGGACTGACCATTCATATCTGATAAAGGCTTCAATGAGGCCGCGGGTATTCCCCGCGGAAGACCCCTCCAATCATGCCGACATACTTCCCCTTCCCGCCGCTTCAATGAGGCCGCGGGTATTCCCCGCGGAAGACCGCAACGCCTCATCGACTACGCCTCGCTGTCCAGGCTCCCGCTTCAATGAGGCCGCGGGTATTCCCCGCGGAAGACGCCGGCCGGTCTCCGGCCAGTAGGCGGCCGTGCTGGTGCTTCAATGAGGCCGCGGGTATTCCCCGCGGAAGACACGTCAGGAGCGTCTCGGGGAAGCGCAGCGCATCGCGCAGGCTTCAATGAGGCCGCGGGTATTCCCCGCGGAAGACGTGTACGTGCACGGCTCGTCGCTGTGGACTGTCACGCGGCTTCAATGAGGCCGCGGGTATTCCCCGCGGAAGACACTAGCTGGCATCGTGCAGCCATCCGGGAACACTGGGGCTTCAATGAGGCCGCGGGTATTCCCCGCGGAAGACATACAATGCGCCTGATGGGAAAAATTACGAGCTCACGCTTCAATGAGGCCGCGGGTATTCCCCGCGGAAGACAGGGTCCGCGCCCGCGGGGCGCACGTGCCGTCTGTCCGGCTTCAATGAGGCCGCGGGTATTCCCCGCGGAAGACTCAAGCGCGTGCTCCGGCGCGACGGCGTTCTGTGGTTGCTTCAATGAGGCCGCGGGTATTCCCCGCGGAAGACTCGACGCCGTTCCAGATGCCTGGCATCCTGGAGGCGTCGCTTCAATGAGGCCGCGGGTATTCCCCGCGGAAGACCCGGCAGGACTCGGAGCCTCGCCCCGGGACGGGGATCTTGCGCTTCAATGAGGCCGCGGGTATTCCCCGCGGAAGACCGTGGATCCGCCCCTTCCGCGAACGAGCACTCCCTTCGCTTCAATGAGGCCGCGGGTATTCCCCGCGGAAGACGATCGTCGGCTCCTCGACACCGTTCAAGTACGAGAAGCAGCTTCAATGAGGCCGCGGGTATTCCCCGCGGAAGACATCCCGATGATGGCCTGGGCTCGCTGTTGCCCGGTGGCTTCAATGAGGCCGCGGGTATTCCCCGCGGAAGACGCGAGGAGTTCTGCTATCTGCAAGGGTGGCTGGTCGCGCTTCAATGAGGCCGCGGGTATTCCCCGCGGAAGACGGTGTTGAAATCGCCAGCACAAGCGAACCTACTTGCGCTTCAATGAGGCCGCGGGTATTCCCCGCGGAAGACTTACGCCCGGCACGTGCGATGTATTTGACAACATTACGCTTCAATGAGGCCGCGGGTATTCCCCGCGGAAGACTTCCCCGTATCCGTCCAACCACAATGCGAGTATAGACGCTTCAATGAGGCCGCGGGTATTCCCCGCGGAAGACTATGGACGGTGCGGACGGGCTGGCGTCGGTGGCTTCGCTTCAATGAGGCCGCGGGTATTCCCCGCGGAAGACCCACGACGCTGCTATGAAGAACGCTCTCGAGAATCAGGCTTCAATGAGGCCGCGGGTATTCCCCGCGGAAGACGTAGAGGAGTACGGCGTTGATGATACGTGCGTTATAGGCTTCAATGAGGCCGCGGGTATTCCCCGCGGAAGACTCGCGCCGGCCTTCTTCTTCAGGAGCCTGCAATGTCGGCTTCAATGAGGCCGCGGGTATTCCCCGCGGAAGACCCGTGCGACGACAAGGGCCCGAAGGGCGGGCCGGTGCTTCAATGAGGCCGCGGGTATTCCCCGCGGAAGACATTGTTTCCTATCAAAGTTTGAGAAACTATTTGATACGTGCTTCAATGAGGCCGCGGGTATTCCCCGCGGAAGACATTTCAAAGTTCGTGCAGTTAACTGAATGTTATCGCTGGCTTCAATGAGGCCGCGGGTATTCCCCGCGGAAGACCTCCGCCCGGCGGCTCGATCCGGCGCTCGACAGGATCGCTTCAATGAGGCCGCGGGTATTCCCCGCGGAAGACCAATGGCAAGACGGCCGTGTCGGCTGGTATCGTGGCCGGCGCTTCAATGAGGCCGCGGGTATTCCCCGCGGAAGACGTCTATATGGAACGGTTCCACTACCTGTTACAGATAGCTTCAATGAGGCCGCGGGTATTCCCCGCGGAAGACGATAAAACTAATCCTGCATTGGCAGCCGCAGCAACATGCTTCAATGAGGCCGCGGGTATTCCCCGCGGAAGACGCCGTTGTTGGCGTCACGTGTCATGCGGTCATGGGCGGCTTCAATGAGGCCGCGGGTATTCCCCGCGGAAGACTTCCAGCTCCACCTTGAGCATGTCAACGTCTGCCCTGCTTCAATGAGGCCGCGGGTATTCCCCGCGGAAGACTTGCATGATTACTTCCTTCCAAAACGGGCATTATTGCGCTTCAATGAGGCCGCGGGTATTCCCCGCGGAAGACACTGACGATTATCGACGCGGCGAAGCCAGACGGGAAGGCTTCAATGAGGCCGCGGGTATTCCCCGCGGAAGACGCGACGTGCTCGGTCCAGTCGGTCGGACACGCTCCCACGCTTCAATGAGGCCGCGGGTATTCCCCGCGGAAGACCGCCTTGGTGTCTGTAGCACCAACACTTGCCCCAGTGCTTCAATGAGGCCGCGGGTATTCCCCGCGGAAGACGCGGTCGGTTCGCCGACGATTCCGCCCCCGGTCTCGCTTCAATGAGGCCGCGGGTATTCCCCGCGGAAGACGTGCCCCTGTAGAGGCTCATCATCCTACCTCCACCACGCTTCAATGAGGCCGCGGGTATTCCCCGCGGAAGACACGGGTCATCGAATGGGTAGAACTCCATATGATGGAAGCTTCAATGAGGCCGCGGGTATTCCCCGCGGAAGACGTTGATATGCATCGGTGGTACAACATGGATAGCAAAGCTTCAATGAGGCCGCGGGTATTCCCCGCGGAAGACCTATGGAGGTCAGTGACTCCATGGCTGCATATCTGTGCTTCAATGAGGCCGCGGGTATTCCCCGCGGAAGACGCCCATCGTCATCTCGATCCAAGAGACAAACAAGTTCAAGCTTCAATGAGGCCGCGGGTATTCCCCGCGGAAGACGCCCCGTCTGCCGACAGGAAATGGGGCTGTCATGACGCTTCAATGAGGCCGCGGGTATTCCCCGCGGAAGACTCGACGTAG
Organism: Vicinamibacterales bacterium; assembly: GCA_965222905.1. GTDB lineage: Bacteria > Acidobacteriota > Vicinamibacteria > Vicinamibacterales > UBA8438 > WTFV01. Next base: position 5,997,895 of record OZ244976.1, read on the forward strand.
AGGGTGAGCCGACCCGGTACGTGGCCCGCTTCAATGAGGCCGCGGGTATTCCCCGCGGAAGACCCGCCCATTCGGCGGGGGATCGCTCCGGCGGGGGCGGCTTCAATGAGGCCGCGGGTATTCCCCGCGGAAGACGCAATATGGCATGAGGCCGTGACAGTTGATGTAGCTAGGCTTCAATGAGGCCGCGGGTATTCCCCGCGGAAGACAATCTTGAGCGGATCAAAGCCGCGTGGATGTCAGCGCTTCAATGAGGCCGCGGGTATTCCCCGCGGAAGACGCCCTGGAAGCGGTAGCGCAGGAACCGACGCAATCCTGCTTCAATGAGGCCGCGGGTATTCCCCGCGGAAGACAACTGAACGGGGAGGAGTGATGGACGGGACTCGAATGCTTCAATGAGGCCGCGGGTATTCCCCGCGGAAGACGGCCTCAGCCTGCAGCCGCGTGACTTTCAGCTGCTCGCTTCAATGAGGCCGCGGGTATTCCCCGCGGAAGACAACGCCGACAGCGTAGGCCCAGAGCGAGCCGACTTCGCTTCAATGAGGCCGCGGGTATTCCCCGCGGAAGACGTGGGCGCGGCGTGCGTCCTGGCCACGAACATGAGGATGCTTCAATGAGGCCGCGGGTATTCCCCGCGGAAGACTTGCAGCGGCTGCAGGAGCTCGGCCTCCTGTCCGGCGCTTCAATGAGGCCGCGGGTATTCCCCGCGGAAGACGTGCAACCTGCCCAGATGCCACAACCCGAACTGACCGCTTCAATGAGGCCGCGGGTATTCCCCGCGGAAGACGAATTCCCCAACTACACCAACGCGGACTACCTCCGGCTTCAATGAGGCCGCGGGTATTCCCCGCGGAAGACGGCGATGCGTACGCCGGCGGCGGGCGGGGAGGCTATGCTTCAATGAGGCCGCGGGTATTCCCCGCGGAAGACGTCGCCGGCCGGGCCCGGGCATGGCGGGCACTGGTCGGGCTTCAATGAGGCCGCGGGTATTCCCCGCGGAAGACCCGAGCTGCAGGAGCACGACCACATCGAGGAGATCTCGCTTCAATGAGGCCGCGGGTATTCCCCGCGGAAGACATGTCGCTTCCCCACTGCCTTGATCGGTGGTCAGGGCTTCAATGAGGCCGCGGGTATTCCCCGCGGAAGACAGCGACTACCCGCGTCGGACGTTCAGGGTCACTCAGCTTCAATGAGGCCGCGGGTATTCCCCGCGGAAGACGCGCGCGTGCTCACAAGGCACGCGGCCTCGGGCGCGTCGCTTCAATGAGGCCGCGGGTATTCCCCGCGGAAGACATGTCGTGCGTCTGCTCTGCCCGAGGCTGGCCGCGATGCTTCAATGAGGCCGCGGGTATTCCCCGCGGAAGACGTCTCGCCCCGCTGGGCGACGTGACGATGGTAGGGCGCTTCAATGAGGCCGCGGGTATTCCCCGCGGAAGACGCCCGCCGCGGCAGAGGATGCGGCGGCGGCGCAGAAGGCTTCAATGAGGCCGCGGGTATTCCCCGCGGAAGACCCGATTCTCCAGCACTCCGCATGCCCTAGTACCTTGGGCTTCAATGAGGCCGCGGGTATTCCCCGCGGAAGACCCACGGGCATTCCCAAGAGCCGTATGCGGCTATCGAAGCTTCAATGAGGCCGCGGGTATTCCCCGCGGAAGACGAGAAGGTGAGACGTGTTGGACGCTCGTCATAGTGTTGCTTCAATGAGGCCGCGGGTATTCCCCGCGGAAGACGCTTTTGAGGGTGGTGTAGATGCCTCTTCCGGTAGGCTTCAATGAGGCCGCGGGTATTCCCCGCGGAAGACTTACCCGCTGGCACCCGACCATCCCACAGTGTTTTACAGCTTCAATGAGGCCGCGGGTATTCCCCGCGGAAGACTTGAGATGCCAGCGGCGATAGCGGCGCAGACGGGAAAGCTTCAATGAGGCCGCGGGTATTCCCCGCGGAAGACCCTGCTATGGCTGGGCTTGGCTCGCCACTCCAGAGGGCTTCAATGAGGCCGCGGGTATTCCCCGCGGAAGACGTGGGGTTCAGGCCGATCACCCATGACGTGATCGAGCTTCAATGAGGCCGCGGGTATTCCCCGCGGAAGACGTTCCTTCTTGGTCATGCTGTCCTCAGTGAGCGCAGGCTTCAATGAGGCCGCGGGTATTCCCCGCGGAAGACGCTCCGGCGTATCCCCTCCCAGTGGCCGGTGCGGCCGCTTCAATGAGGCCGCGGGTATTCCCCGCGGAAGACCCACGATGGGCGAGTCGGCCCAGTGCAAGGCCGCGACCGCTTCAATGAGGCCGCGGGTATTCCCCGCGGAAGACCAACGCCGCGGCGCCGGGCGTCTACCGGAAGCCCGAAGCTTCAATGAGGCCGCGGGTATTCCCCGCGGAAGACCCAGTTCACGGACCGCCCCGGCGCCGACCCTCGGGGCTTCAATGAGGCCGCGGGTATTCCCCGCGGAAGACTGTTATCATAGAGTGCGGCAGTAAGACCACCAGTACGCTTCAATGAGGCCGCGGGTATTCCCCGCGGAAGACCGACTCGTACACCGCCGGCGACCGCCGAGCCGGACCGCTTCAATGAGGCCGCGGGTATTCCCCGCGGAAGACGTTGATTCGGGGCACCGACTATGCTGATGTCTACACGCTTCAATGAGGCCGCGGGTATTCCCCGCGGAAGACCCCGGCGTCCACGGCGGCGCCGAGCGGCGGGCGACGCTTCAATGAGGCCGCGGGTATTCCCCGCGGAAGACGATTCGGCGGTTCCGGATTCAGCCTTGGCCCGTTGCAGCTTCAATGAGGCCGCGGGTATTCCCCGCGGAAGACGCATGCGTCCGAGCGCCCTGCAGGGCACTCTAGGAGCTTCAATGAGGCCGCGGGTATTCCCCGCGGAAGACGCCCGCTGCGCGGGCGTGAACGGCAGCGAAGACGGAACCAGCTTCAATGAGGCCGCGGGTATTCCCCGCGGAAGACCCTGGCCGATAGGCTCGGATTCGCGTTCGCGGAGGCGCTTCAATGAGGCCGCGGGTATTCCCCGCGGAAGACGCCGATGTCTCGCGGACTGTCAACTGAGGAAGGATGGCTTCAATGAGGCCGCGGGTATTCCCCGCGGAAGACATTCGCGTCCGGCGGATCGGCGTCATCCGCCACGGTGCTTCAATGAGGCCGCGGGTATTCCCCGCGGAAGACGTTCCAGGTCGTCGGGGACGGTCCCGTTGACGGCGATGCTTCAATGGGTGCGGCTCTTCTTCGTCGACGACTGCAAGAGTCTCTGCGAGCGACATGACAAGACCTACTTGACCCGTCGAAGGCGTGGTGGGGACGGCGGCTCGGACGGCTCGGTGACCGGCGGCGGGGTTCGGTCAGCGTAGTGCTGGGCGTGGTTCCGCTCGTACTCGCGCGCCTCGTGGAACTCCCAGTAGGCATCGAAGTCGCCGCTCGCGCGTAGCGCCCGCAGCTTCAGGACCGCCTCGGCGCCAGCCAGTCGCCAACGGGCGCCGGTCAACTCCATCCGGTCGCGGACCAGGTACCGGCACGCCCCTTCGATCACCCCGGTGGCGATGGGATAGCCCGCCGCGAGGTAGCGGTCGTAGTGCAGATACGGCGCATACTTGCGCAGGTAGTCGGCACACGTGTCGACCGGCTTGCGGGCGTCGGGCGACAAGCCGGCGACGGTCGCCGCACCGCGCATCGACGCCGCCACCGTGCGGGCCCTGCCCTCGAGAATGCGCCGCACGCGCGTCCACGCCCAGCACGCCAATTCGAGACTCCCCGCAGGGTGGAACGCATGCGCCGCCTTCCAGACGTACTCGACCACGTGGATGATGTCGAGGATCACCGTGACGTCCACGCCGCGGGCGGCGGCGGCCTCTTCTACCAGGACGAGCTGCGTCTCGGCGCCATCGACGAGCGCCACCCAGTGCTTGACGTGCTCGGGGTCCCGGTGCTCGGCTTCCAGCGTCGCCTCGGCGACCACATCCAGAGGCTCCCGCTCGACGCTCGCCCAGACCCGTTTGGCCACCGGGCGGGGCCGCACCGACCGGGTTCGGGCCCCGGCCGCCGGCTGTGGCGGCATCAAGCTCTGCAAGAACTCCTCGGGGCTGCGCACGAATGGCGCCGTCGTGTAGACGGCGGCCACCGTCGCCATGCGCTTGGCGTGCTTCTTCTCTCCCGGCTTCAGACGCGTGAACAGCGACAGATGCTCCCGGTCCCGCCGGCGCTTCTCCGCGGCCTTGCGCGTCGCCTCGCGCAGGTCGTCGCGATGCAGCACCACACCCTTGCCGTCGAAAGTGAGCACGACGACCGACCCCGCGGGAGGCGACCGGCCCCGCTCGGCCTGACGCGCCTCGTAGAAGGCGTCGAAGTCGGCAGCCGCGCGAGCCACCAACTGTTCCGCCTGACGCTTGGGTACCTGGGCGGCGGTACTGCCGGACAGCTCGAACAGCGCTTCGTCGAACGAACGCGAGGCGGCCGCGACGGCCACCCGGCGGCGCACCTCGAGCGAGTAACGCTCCGGCGGCAGGTTCAGCGCCGCGTCGAGCGGATGCAGACTGTCGTGACCCGCGCGCGCGTAGCCGGTGCGCTCGACCGCCACCGTGCCGAAGGTCGTCTCCAGGCGGCGTTCGTGCACCCGACGCTCCGAGCGCTCGACACCGTCGGCGCCGGCGACCGGACCGGCCGCTTCTCCCGGCCTGCGTTGGTCGAGATGTCCTTGCAGCAGCTTGCGCAGCAACGCGCGGCCCCGCCGGTCCAGTTCCCGTTCGAGGTCGCTCTCGCTCATCTGACGGGCTTCGCGCGAACACAGATAGGACTTGGCCTCCGCATAGGAGACATCGGCCGCCGCATACGGCGCCGGCGCGGGTGCAGCAACAGGTCGGGTGAGGGCGCGCATCGCTCAACGCTCCCGCAACCGCCGCTGCGCATCCGGGACCAGAGGATAGACCAGAACCGTCCGGGGCGCCGCACCGACACGGCGGCGGTGCCGGTCCATCCGGCCGCGACCGCTCGTGGCGCCCAACGCAACGAAATTCGCGGCGCGGTAGCAACCGCCGTGGTGACGGCGCGCATCCACGAGCGTCTCCACCAGCCAGGGCTCAAGGTGGTAGCGCCGCGGCCAGTCCACCCGCAACTGCCCGAGGCCGCGAGACAGCACCGCGCTCGCCAGGTTCTTCACCGTCACCCACGGCAGCAACAGGAAGCGGCTGTTGTTGACCACGCGCTGCAGATTCCGCACCCGAGCCGACTCGTCCCAGCCGACCCAGCGGTCCCGCGCCGCCATGCGCCACGCCGGACTCGAAAACTGCAGGCAGCCGACCACCGCACGCGCGGGCCGCGACGCAAACACCAGATAGCGCAAGTGGGCCCCGAACGGAACCTTGTGCCCCAGATAGTGGTAGCGGCCCACCAACTCCCGGAACAGCAGGCGCCGGGCAGGCTCGCACACCAACTCGAACTTCAGCGGCTCGACATCGCGCACACTGCCAACCAGCGGGCGCCCCGGCTCGCACGCCGCCGTCCGCGGAACACGGGTCACCGACCCAACCGCGCGACCGCGCCGCTTGTCCGGCAGCACCAGCGCGCCCTCGGCGTCGAGCCGCTCGAGGAACTCTCGGCACTCGCGCGCCTTCAGCCTGCCGTTCGGACGCCGCCACCGCAACAGCTCGCACACCGTGCGCGCCAGCTCCATCCGGCTCAAGCCCGAACACTCCCGCACCACGTCGCGGATCAAAGCCAACTCCCGCACGCTGAACGCGCGTCCCGAGAACCTCGTCGTCGCCACCGTGTCACCGGTCGTCGCAGCAGAGGGCATGTCCTTGCCACGACACCGTACAAGAACGCCGCGCGAATGTCCAGCAGCGCGCAGGTGGGTCAGGCCGAATCAAGCACCAGGGGGGCGGGGGCCAGGCGGCGTGGGGCACCCGAAGAAGGCGGGTGGACCGTCCCGGTGGGCCGCCGGCCTGAAGCCGTCCCCCCGAAAACGCACCGGAGAGGGCTCATCCGTGGTCAAAAACGCCCGTGAAATGGGCGAAAAGTACTCTACGAAGAAGAGCCGCACCCTGCTTCAATGAGGCCGCGGGTATTCCCCGCGGAAGACTTGTGCGGGTCGGCCGGCATGTCAGCCAAGCCTTATCTTGCTTCAATGAGGCCGCGGGTATTCCCCGCGGAAGACCCCGATCAGTTCGTGGAAGACGAGATACAAGACATGCTTCAATGAGGCCGCGGGTATTCCCCGCGGAAGACGGGAGATAGCCGGCGGCGAGGCGATGTATCGAACCCTTGCTTCAATGAGGCCGCGGGTATTCCCCGCGGAAGACGTGGGCCGGTGACGAGTGGCTCGTCGATGCGAACGCGCTTCAATGAGGCCGCGGGTATTCCCCGCGGAAGACCGGATCTGACAACGGCGTAGTACCGGAGCGAGCCGAGGCTTCAATGAGGCCGCGGGTATTCCCCGCGGAAGACGTCAACACCATGATGATACACCCGTGGATTAGGTTGGCTTCAATGAGGCCGCGGGTATTCCCCGCGGAAGACGAGCGGACATGAGCCTCTGCGGCCTGGACCGTCTCGCTTCAATGAGGCCGCGGGTATTCCCCGCGGAAGACTGGAACGAGAGTTACGCGGCAAAACTATCACGAACGCGCTTCAATGAGGCCGCGGGTATTCCCCGCGGAAGACGTTGAAGTTTGGCCACTTCGATACGAACGCGCCTCCGCTTCAATGAGGCCGCGGGTATTCCCCGCGGAAGACTGCGACGGCGAGGCGTTGCCGCCGTTCGACGGACTGCTTCAATGAGGCCGCGGGTATTCCCCGCGGAAGACTCGCGCATAGTGAGGTGGTTTATGAAACAGTCATCGCTTCAATGAGGCCGCGGGTATTCCCCGCGGAAGACAAGCGTAAACGCGGCAATCAGTCAGTGGGCCAACTGGGCTTCAATGAGGCCGCGGGTATTCCCCGCGGAAGACACACGTGACGGACGTCGACTTGGTCTTCGGTCAATCTGCTTCAATGAGGCCGCGGGTATTCCCCGCGGAAGACCCTGGCGCAGTTCCGAGACAAGCGGGATAGGGGAGAGCTTCAATGAGGCCGCGGGTATTCCCCGCGGAAGACCGTCGATTCCAAGTTGGACGCCCACGCTCGGAGCGACGCTTCAATGAGGCCGCGGGTATTCCCCGCGGAAGACGCCCCGATCGTCGGGGAGAGGATCGCCACCTTCGCCGTGCTTCAATGAGGCCGCGGGTATTCCCCGCGGAAGACCCTGCCGGTTGGCAGCTCACCAGACCGGAGGCTACTGCTTCAATGAGGCCGCGGGTATTCCCCGCGGAAGACCTGGCAGTGGCTGACCTTTGTCTTTGCCACCTAACCAGCTTCAATGAGGCCGCGGGTATTCCCCGCGGAAGACTGGTACCTGATGGGCAGGTAACACTCATCAAGTCTGCTTCAATGAGGCCGCGGGTATTCCCCGCGGAAGACCCTGCGCGTGCGGGTGCGGCGAGCACCGACCGAAGTAGCTTCAATGAGGCCGCGGGTATTCCCCGCGGAAGACTCGGTCACGTCCGAGATGCCGTAGACGTAGCCGCCGCTTCAATGAGGCCGCGGGTATTCCCCGCGGAAGACGGCAGTACAACCCGGCGCTCGACCTGCCGCTGGTGGACGCTTCAATGAGGCCGCGGGTATTCCCCGCGGAAGACTCTGCCGTCGGCAGTCGATAACCTCGGAAGAGACCCGTGCTTCAATGAGGCCGCGGGTATTCCCCGCGGAAGACGGCCCCGCAGGGGGCGGCGCCAACCCCGCCCCCGCGGCTTCAATGAGGCCGCGGGTATTCCCCGCGGAAGACCCCCAGCGGAGGGGATAAGCGCAGTGCAAGACAAGATGCTTCAATGAGGCCGCGGGTATTCCCCGCGGAAGACTTCCGAGACCAGCATCAACCGGGTCGGCCAGATCATGCTTCAATGAGGCCGCGGGTATTCCCCGCGGAAGACATATTCTCGGCGTTTACTGCTGCCCTCGGTCCGGTTGCTTCAATGAGGCCGCGGGTATTCCCCGCGGAAGACCAGCGCATGGCGGGAGACCTTCGCCGGCCAGATGAAGCTTCAATGAGGCCGCGGGTATTCCCCGCGGAAGACACGCGCATCGCGCAATAGGCTACGTCCGCAAGGCGGCTTCAATGAGGCCGCGGGTATTCCCCGCGGAAGACCCTCCGTCCGGCGCCTGATTGCGCCCTCGGGCGCCCGCTTCAATGAGGCCGCGGGTATTCCCCGCGGAAGACTCGATGATAGGCTGTGGCCATCGTTCATTGAACAACCGCTTCAATGAGGCCGCGGGTATTCCCCGCGGAAGACGCGGCCAGGCCAGCGCGACGCACGCACGCGAGCCCATTGCTTCAATGAGGCCGCGGGTATTCCCCGCGGAAGACGTCCATGACAGTCGATGATAGGCTGTGGCCATCCATTGCTTCAATGAGGCCGCGGGTATTCCCCGCGGAAGACCGGCGCCGGAGGGATGGACAGATGGCGAACCGATTCGCTTCAATGAGGCCGCGGGTATTCCCCGCGGAAGACGCGGCAAGGGTTTCGACTGGATCAACGACTACTCCGGCTTCAATGAGGCCGCGGGTATTCCCCGCGGAAGACGCCGGCGGCTGTGTGACCCCCGACCTCGACATCAAGCTGCTTCAATGAGGCCGCGGGTATTCCCCGCGGAAGACTTGCCGGGCCGGCGCTGCTGGGGCTCGGCTTTGCGTTGCTTCAATGAGGCCGCGGGTATTCCCCGCGGAAGACCTGGACGAGGTGCTCGGGGCGCTGAATGTTCATGCCTTGCTTCAATGAGGCCGCGGGTATTCCCCGCGGAAGACGCCCGTCCGCGGCTTCGTGACGCCGAAGGATGCGCGGCTTCAATGAGGCCGCGGGTATTCCCCGCGGAAGACGACCGATGGCGAGGAAGAGAATCGCGAGGAAGAGCAGGCTTCAATGAGGCCGCGGGTATTCCCCGCGGAAGACGAGTGCTCGCGCGCCAAGCGCAAACGTCGGAGGAAGATGCTTCAATGAGGCCGCGGGTATTCCCCGCGGAAGACGGTGCTGGTGGCGGGTGGTCATGCGATGGATCCTGTGCTTCAATGAGGCCGCGGGTATTCCCCGCGGAAGACGCGCGAGGCGTCGGCGTGCGTCGCCCTGTCGGGCGGGCTTCAATGAGGCCGCGGGTATTCCCCGCGGAAGACTCCATCTGGCGCTCCGTGACGGACATGTCGTAGCGGTCGCTTCAATGAGGCCGCGGGTATTCCCCGCGGAAGACGTTGACCGCAGACGGCAGCACAACGTCTTGATGCGTCCGCTTCAATGAGGCCGCGGGTATTCCCCGCGGAAGACACGCGCGGACGCCGCGAAGTAGCTGCACACTAAGTGAGGCTTCAATGAGGCCGCGGGTATTCCCCGCGGAAGACGAGGCGCCGCGGCTGTCACAAACCGAGCCTGCTATGCTTCAATGAGGCCGCGGGTATTCCCCGCGGAAGACAGGTCGTCCGCCGTGATCATCGGGTGCTGCTCAAGGCTTCAATGAGGCCGCGGGTATTCCCCGCGGAAGACTTTTCCTCCGGTGCTATGTTAGACTAGCCGCATGAGGCTTCAATGAGGCCGCGGGTATTCCCCGCGGAAGACGGACCGCTCGCAACCCGTTGCGATCCAAGGAGGTTCACCACTGGATCGCGAGAGGTCGCGTGATCGCGAAGGACGAGCGGTCGCTGACGCCATGGGACTGACCATGGAGGGATTATAACTATCCAGTTGTCAAGGATCTACACGCTTGCGAGCACTCCCTGGCATTCGCGACGGCACTGGAGCGCTCGCTCCCCCGCGGCGGCATGGTTCAGACGATTACCGGCTCTCGGCGCACCGCCTCGAACTTCTTGCCTAGACTGACCACGCGCGGCTCGACCCCGTCGGCGACGCCAACGTCGACCAGCACGACATGGTCCTCGGAATGATCGATCATCCCATCGAGACGTGCAACCAGGTCCGCGTGACGGCGGCGGCTCAGGCGGCACTGGAAGACCGAGAGCTGGACCCACTCTCCGTAGCCCCGCATCAGCTTGAACACGCGGCGCCACCGCTTGGGGTCACCGATGTCGTAGACGACGATGTAGAGGTGCTCCATGGGATCACCGGGTCGTGAAGTTCGGATACTCGGGCAGCTCGCCGAGCAGGAAACGGCCGAAGAGCCGGGCCTGCATCTCCATGAGGCGTCGGTAGCTGACGCGGTAGCCGAAGAGCGGGTGGACGACCTCGTGGCCGAGGCGGCGCTCGAAGGTAGAGATGAAACGCCGACGGCCGTCGGCGCCGAGGTTGACGCTGCCGGCCACCGTCTTGAAGTCGGTCGGCCGGACCTCGCCGTTGTTGATCGCCTGGACCACCACCGAGTCGGCGAGCAGGGGGCGGAACGGCTCCATCAGGTCGAGCGCGAGGGCCGGCCGGCCGTAGCGGGGCTGATGGTAGAGGCCGCGATAGGCATCGAAGCCGACCGACGCCAGCGTCACCGTCCAGGCCCGGACCAGCAGCGAGTAGGCGAATGAGAGTAGTGCGTTGACCGGATCCTTCGGGGGCCGGCGGTTGCGTGTCTCGAAATCGAAGCCGAACTCCGAGTCCGATGCCGGCTCTTGCAGCATGGCGCCGAAGGAGCGGAAATAGCGGGCGGCGGCGGTCCCCTCGACACCGAGCAGCTCAGGCAGCGACTCCGTGCGGGCGGCGCGACGGCCGTCGCTCTTCAGGTCGACGAGGACGGGATTGCTGCTCTCGGCGCGCTTCCAGTTGCGGCGCAGCAGCGTGCGACAGTTCTGAATCTTCGCGCTCACGAGGCCGCGGGCGAACCGCAGGCACGTCGACTCGTCGAAGCTCGCCCGATACTGGGCCGTGCGCAGCTCGACGTTCTTGTGCCCGTTGCCCGTGGTGTGGCCGAAGAACCAGCCGCCGTAGCTGTGCCAGGTGACGGGGATCCCGCGCCACATCAGCTCGTGCAGGCAGGGCGTGGTCAGGTAGACGTTGCCCATGACGACGACCTGCGAGGTCTCTTCGAGCCGGGCAGTCGCCAGCTCCGCGTCGTCCACCGTCACGACGAGGGTGTCGCCCGACTTGGCCACCTTGGCACGGCGGGCCTGGACGTACAGCGGCAGTGCCTCGGTGCAGGGCACCGCAATCGGACGCGGGGCGACGTCGGCCCCCTTGAGATGGTGGACCTCGTCCGGCAGACAGATCTCGACCAGGGAGCAGCGCGGACACTTTGGGCTGTCTTCGAGCGGCGGTGGGATGACGCCCTCCGCGGCGACGCGCCGCAAGCCCTCGACCGCCTGCTGCGTGGCGGCGACGAGCTCGTCGTCGAACGCGATGCGCACCCGTTCGCGGCTCGCGACGAAATAGAGCACGCCCTCGTCGCACTCGTAGCCGTGCTCGCGCAAGAGGAGACCCTGCACGCAGAGCTGCACCCGCTCGGGATCGTAGGCCCCGCGCTCGACGTGCGGGCGGTTGCCGCGCTTGTAGTCGACCGGCGTCACCTTGCCGCCGGCCGACTCGATCAGATCCATCCGCGCGATCAGGCCCAGGCGGTCCGAGGACAGGGTGATCGAGCGCGCGTGCAGCTTCTCCGCCTTCTCCACGTCGGCCGGCGGCGGCAGCTTCCCGCCGTCACGGTTGACCCGCCGGTGCGCGTGGCGGCCTTCGACGGTGTCGGACGACTCGACCCACTCGCCCTGGACCCACTCCAGGTAGGCCAGGCGCGGGCAGTACACGAACTCGTTGACCATGCGCGCCGGCACGAGCGGCGGCGCATCGGCGGAGACGGGCTGGACCGGCGGCTCGCGAAGTTCCGGAGCTGGCACGGCGGCATCCTCCCTTTGGAGCGGCAGGAGATCGTTTCGGTCGTTCTGCCGCCAAGCGATAGTACGCGGGCAGGCGACGCGGGACTTGCCCTGCCGGAGCAGGAAATGGCCGGCCATCGATCGTCCCGGCTGTTCAACGATCCGCCGCCGTGCCCAGCCTGTACTCCTGCCTGTACTCCCTGCTTCTGCTCCGGGCAGCATACGGAGCGCGACTGACAGGATCTGACAGTGGGCCCGGGTACGCTCGCTGACTCGTGGGCTCGACATGGTCCAGGCAGCAGGGCTCCGCACGTCCCTCTGCGGGGCCGGAACGTGGACACCCGAATCGTGTCCGGTATGATCTGACGGCTCTCGAAGGACTCCTGCCAGGAGATCCCCCGTGGACGGCGCAACCATCTATCGAATCGCATTGGGAGAGGACCGGCATCCGGACGCGTGGCAGCTCGCGCTGGCCAGTGATGCGTGGCCGCGGGTCCTGATAGCACCGACCGGCTCGGGCAAGACCGCGGCCGTGACGCTGGGCTGGGCGGCCCGTCGCCTGCACAACCCCGGCGATACGCCCCGGCGGCTCGTCTGGTGCCTCCCGATCCGCACGCTGGTCGAGCAGACCGCCGATGCCGTCAGGGAGTGGTTCGGAAGGCTCGCGGCGGGCGCGGACGGCGCGGACCGTCTCCCCTGGCCGGAGGACGTGCACGTGCTCATGGGCGGCGTGGACGCCGACGGCTGGCTGGCAATACCGGAGCGCCCGGCCGTGCTCGTCGGGACGCAGGACATGCTGCTGAGCCGTGCACTGATGCGCGGCTATGCCTCTTCGCGCGCTCTCTGGCCGATGGAGTTCGCCCTGCTGCACCAGGACGCGCAGTGGGTGTTCGACGAGGTGCAGCTCATGGGCGCGGGCCGTGCGACCTCCGCCCAGCTCGAAGCGTTCCGGCAGTCGGACACGGATCGCGCCCGGCAGGACGGCCGCGCGGCGGGCACTCCCTCCCGCAGCCTCTGGATCTCGGCCACGCTCGATCCGGGTTGGCTTGCCACTGTCGATCATTCAGAGCCGCCCGCTGCCGCGGTGGTCCGGGTCGATCCGGCCGCGGTGCCGGACGGCAGGCTCGCACGCCTGGTGCGCGCCCCCAAGAGGCTCGCCCGCTCGCCGGTGGCGCCGGCGTCGTCGAAGAAGCCCGACCTCGCCGACTACGTCACGCGGCTGGCCGATGCGATCCTCGATGCGCACCGCGCCGGACGGATGACCCTGGCCATCGTCAACCGCGTGGACCGGGCGCAGGCTCTCCGCGATGCGCTCGGGAAGAGGCTCTCCAACAAGGGACTGCCGGCGAGGCCGCGGAGCTGCAGGCCGCGCGGGCTCGGTTGACCGGGCGGACCGACGTCGCGCCGGTGCACCTTCCCCCGCCGGGTGCCGTCGACCCGCCGCGCCGGGTAATCCGCCGCAGGGACCTCGGTGGCGCGTGCATGAGCCGAGAGAACCGCGAAAACCGGGAGCGACGCGCCACTACATCATACGCACCATGACGCCAAGACTCGCCAACAGTGAAGGAGAATGCATGGCCCGACTCACGTTCGAGCGGCTCCGCAGCACCGTCGCCGGCGATGCGGTAGCCCTGAGATCCCGGATGACACTGCAACCGGCCGGCGGCGAGGGAGACAAGGTCTTCCCGCCGTCGTACGCGGTGGACGGACGAGCCGATCACAAATACGCGGTCGAGGAGCGCCGACTAGGCGACGGCGGCGGCGTATCCACCACGGTCCTGTTGGATTCCGTCGCATCGCAGGCGAACCGCGCGGAGTTGGCTCTGCTCGAAGGCTGGGAGCACGGCGAATTGAAGTTTCCCGTCCCCTACGTCGATTTTTCCCAGGACGGCGGGATGACGGACTACGACAAGTTGACCGTACTGGAAGCGCCCCACCGGCTGGCGGACGCCGTCTTCCGTGACAGTCTGCTCGACGGCACGTTGTTCCGTCTTTCGGATGTCGGGCGAGCCATTACCGACGCCACACCACGCAATGCGACGGATCTGTTCCGCTATTCACCGACGTCCCTGCTGTTCGGCATGTGGGATTCCACAGGACCGAAAGGCGGGTTGGGGTCCAAGTTTCAGCGGGCGTACGTATCGGAGATCGTGGGTTTCGATGCTTCGGTCGGGAAGAAAGTGGGCAGTCGGATCGATCCGCTGCAGATCGAGAAGGTCGCGCCGGAGGATCGCGTGTTCAACAGCGCCGACCCGGACGAGGTGTGGACGCACGATGCCGCGACAGCGGAGTATCCATGTTGTCAAGGGCCGCCCGGGTCGAGGGAAGAGTTCGTCCGCCGCGGGTGGTGAATCCGTACAATCGGGCACCGGCGCCGACCTGTACGTACGATGGTCGAACGTCGCGGCCAATCCCAACGTCACCTCCGGTGAGCGTGCGTACCGACAGGGGAGTGACCGTCCCTGCGCGGGGCTCCGATGGCCGCGCACGGCGAACCCGGCGTCCGGCCAATCCTTGCACTTGCCGAGCGCGCTCTATGATGCTCATCCTCTGTGGCGGACGCAGAAAATCTGGACAGTCTCGACATCGAGGTCGGGAGCCAGCATGTGAACGCTGCCGACGTGACGACGGCACAGCGCGGCGTTCCACTGCAAGCGTTGCAGGCACGGGCGCCGACGACGATCCGTCCAGCCGTCGCCGGCCGTTTCGCAGCCCCTCGCGTAGTCACGTCCAGCCCCCTCCGCTGCCGGTCCCGCGCTCGGCTACCGCACTCCGCAAACGTCCGCGGACGGACGTTCGCTCCGCTTGGTCTTGTGCTTCTTCAGAAAGCGGTTTGAACCGACCCGCGTTCCGTTTCGATCAGTGCTCGGTGCTCGCTTACACGTGGAGCCCACGGACTGGTCATGCGGCGACGAGCGGCGCGCTTCCCGCCGGTGCTGCCTCGCTGCCGCGCCTGGGCCGGTCGGGCAACCAGGACCGGTTCTGTTCGAGCAGGGCGTTGGCCAGCAGGAGGAGCTTGCGCATGACGGCGGTCAGAGCGACCTTCGGCGGCTTCCCCTGGCCGCGGAGTTGGCGGTACTTCGCACGCAGGTCAGGGTTGCAACGGATCGCCGCCAGGGCCGGCATATAGAGAAGCCGCCGCACCCGCGGCCGGCCGCCCTGGATGAAGCTGCGGCCCTGCCAGGCGCCCGACTGGCGCGTGACCGGCGCGAGACCCGCCAGACTGGCGACCGCCTTGGCGTCGAGGCGGCCGAGCTCCGGCATCCGGGTGAGCAGGCCCGCCGCGGTGATGCTCGACACGCCCGGGATCGAGGTCAGGATCTCGGTCCGCCGGGCCAGTACCACATCTTCGGCCAACCGCTTGCCGATTTCGGCATCGACGGCGGCCAGATGCCGGTCAATCTGGGACAGCCGCGTCTTGCTCTGCTGCTTCAACAGCGGATGTCGAAGGTGCTTCTGGCGGTTCCGTGCGGCGGTGCGGTCCGTGACCAGCGCGTCGCGCGCCACCTGCAGTTCCTCGAGGGCGCGCCGCGTCGGCGGCGACGCCTCGGTCGGCCGCAGAGGCAACGCTGTCCCCATTTGCGCGAGCACCCGCGCGTCTACGGCGTCGGTCTTGGCGCGCTGTCCCATCGCCTGCGCAAAACGCCGCGCCTGCAACGGATTGGCTCGCGCCAGCGGCAGGCCCGCCTGCAGGAGCGCCTCCTCGAAGGCGCGGTGCCAAGGTCCGGTGGGCTCGTACACGACCGAGCGAACCGGCTGGTCGATCCACGCGATCAGCGCGTCGAATCCCGCCGAGTCATTGGTGAATCGCGCGGCCTTGCCGGCGGGAGCCGTGTAGGCGTCGAGATGCGTCTTCGAAATGTCAATGCCTACGGTAGAATCGGGCATCTTTTCCTGCTCCTGTGCTTGTTTTCGAGCCCTCACGCTCGTGTATCCATTCAGGCCGTAGGAAAAGACGGTGGCGACCAAACTCCGCTACGGCCCCTGTTCGGCCAAGCGGCTCGCGGTCCGACCACCGCCACCCCCGGCGCTCCCAACTGGGGGGGCGCCAGGGGGTGGACCTTCCGCGGTCGGTCCACAGCGGTGAAACTAACAAACAAGCGGGACGGCAAGGGGCAGCTCGTTCCCGCTTCGCGCGGCAGCGCGAGTGGCGAGGCGGGGCAGCCGTCGAAGATCAACCACGGCAACATCGCACCCTCGATAGACGCGCAGGCCGGCGGAGTGACGATTTCCAGAGGCGCGCAGACCACGGTGGTCTCCTTGGCCGCGCTCCGCCGGCTCCGGTTCAAGGGATTCGACCGTAGCGCCGAATCGGCCGCCCGCACCGCGATCGCGGCGCTTGGCGTCGCAGCGGTCGCGTACCAGTACGAGACCGACTTCGACCTCCGTTCGCGCTGTCTGCTGCTGCCGACTCACCCCCCGCGACTTGAGTTTCTGCGCAGGGACGGATCGCCTGCCGACGATACGGCAATAGACCGGGAAACGGCCGCCGAGATTCTCTCTGCCGCGGCGTCCGACGCGAAAACCAAGGGAATAGGTTGGGCGAGCGGGGACATTCGTCTCGTTCCCGCCCCGAAATTGATCGAGCTGATTCGCCGCAGTCGCAAGGTCTCGGCCACCGAGCAACCCGCTGGATGAACGATGTCCACCATCGAACGCTTCGGCATCGAGGTCAATTTCATCACCGGACGGTACGTAGCCACCTCCCACAACGAGCGCCGCCGATGCGAGTGGCCGCCCCACCCCGGACGCCTGTTCTCGGCGCTGGTTGCAACATGGGCGGAGGATGAACGGGACCCGGCGGAACGGGAGGCTCTGGAGTGGCTGGAGTTGCAAGGGCCGCCGGCGATCTCGGCATCGCAGGCGACGCCTCGATCTGTGGTCTCCCACTTCGTGCCGGTCAACGACACATCCATCGTCTCCAGGAACTGGCATGGACGACGAGCCGACAGCGTCTACGAGTTGACCGACCGGCTCCATGCCGAGTTCGAGGCGTCCGGTGGCGAGGTGACGAGAAAGGTAACGCAGCTCGGGCGCAAGCTGGCCAAGGCGCGCGCGGTCGAGACGCAGGTCGGACAGCTTGGCAACACGAACATATCTTCCGCGGTCGGGATGTTGCCGGAGCAGCGCAACAAGCAGGAACGGTTCTATCCTTCCGTCAGTCCCGACGATACCCGCGTGGTGTTTTCCTGGCGGGCTTCCCCGTCGGAGAACATGGCAGGCATCCTCGATCGGTTGCTCCAGCGTGTCACCAGACTGGGCCATTCTTCCTCCCTCGTGTCCTGCCGCGTGGTACAGGATCCTCCTGACGCGACGCATGCGATCAGTGACCGCGGCGAGAGCATGCGCACGGTGCGGCGCGGACAACTCCGCGAGCTCGAGCGCCAGTTCTTGCGCCATCAGGGTGTCAGACCGCGCTCGCTGCCCCATGCCGACGTCCGGTACCGCGCCGTCGACAAGGCACCACAGACTACCTTGCTGCACGAACCCGATACAGCGGGTGACTGGGTCGTATTCGAGTTCACTCACCGCTCCCGCGCGATGCCGGCGACCCGGACGATGGAGTTGGCGATGGCGATGCGCGCAGCCGTGTTCCACTACGCGACGGAACCGATCCCGGAAGAGTTGAGCGGCCACCTGCCGCAGGGAGCACCCACGGCAACCCCACACGTGGCATTCCTGCCGCTCCCTTATGTCGGATTTCCACGTGCTGACGGCCGTCTGCTCGGGATCGCGGTCTCCGTACCGAAGACGGTTGGAGACGCTGCACGGCAAGTGCTCTATCGCGCCATCGGCACGTGGGAGAACAACGCCGGCCCGACCTTGAAGCTGACCCTCGGAGCCCAGGGAATCGTCGAAATGTCGAGGCTGCGCGGCCCCATCACGCTCGCTTCCCTGCGGCCCGCGGTCTGGCACCGGCCCAGGCGTCACTGGGCGTCGGCCACTCCCCTGGCGCTCCCGAAGCATCCCGGTCGACTCGCTGGAGGTTCCGCGGCAGCTCGCGCCAGGGCGTGGAGGATGGCCGAAGCCACGGTAGCGGCGGCCTGTACGCACGTCGGGCTGCCGGAACCATCGGCTGTGGAGGTTTCTCTGGCCGCTTTCCTCGTCGGCGGTCGCGCCGCCCGGCAATTCCCGCCGTTCAGCCAGAACGGGCGTGACGGCAGACCGGTCAGACGCCAGTTGGTTCACGCGTCATTGACGTTCGAAGAACCCGTTGCCGGTCCACTGATGCTCGGGTCGGGCCGGTTTCTGGGATTGGGGTTGATGCGCCCGACACCCGTGCCGGAATCGAACGGATCGGAGACGAGTTGAAGGAGATGCGCCGAGTCCGACACTGCTTCGAACCGGCATCGAGAAACATCGCGATGATTGACGAGCTCACTTCCGACGATTTCGCCGCGTTCTTCCGTGACGTACACGGGTATCCGCCGTTCCCGTGGCAGTGCCGGCTGACGGCACAGGTGCTCGGCAGCGGCGTCTGGCCAAAGGTCATCGATCTGCCAACCGGCGCCGGCAAGACCGCCGTACTCGATACCGCCGTGTTCGCCATGGCCGCTCGCTCGGCGACGTTCCCGCGGCGGATCGTATTCGTCATCGACCGGCGCATCGTCGTCGATCAGGTCTGTCAACGGGCAGAACGCATTCGAGACCGGGTCGCGGCCGGAGAAACGCCAATCCTGCATCGCGTCCGCGAGCGATTGCGCACCTTGAGCGACGAGGGGTCGCCGCTCGGAGTCGCCGCCCTGCGCGGTGGGGTTCCCGTGGACCACGAATGGACCCACCGTCCGGATCAGCCGTGGGTCGTGGTGTCGACCGTGGATCAGTTCGGCTCGCGCCTGCTGTTCCGCGGCTACAGCGTATCGCCGGGTATGCGGCCGGTGCATGCCGGGCTCGCCGGCAACGACTGCCTCGTAATCCTCGACGAAGTGCACTTGAGCGTTCCTTTTGCGGAGACGCTGGCCCGGGTCTCGACGTTGCCGTCCGGTGCGCTGCCGCGGCGGTTCGCCATCGTGGAGATGTCGGCCACGCCCAGCGACCGCAACACCGAGCGCTTCGAGCTGGATCCCTCCAAGGATTTGGACGCGTGCGAGGAGTTGAAGCGGAGGGTCGAAGCCCGGAAAGAGGCGGAACTCGTTTCGATACGGAATCACGACGCGCTTCCGACTGACGTGGTGAAGATCGTCCAGTCGATCGCCAGGTCTCCAGAGACCGACCTGGGAATTCGCAGCGTGGGCGTCGTGGTGAATCGCGTCCGCAGCGCCCGCGAGACGCATTACGCGCTTGCCCGAGCCGGGTACGCCACCCATCTGATTACGGGACGAATGCGGCCGCTGGATCGGGTGGATGCTCTGGACACAATCGGTCCGATCGTCGAGCCCGACGGCGAGCGGCCTTCTGTTGACCTGACTGTCGTGGTGGCCACGCAAGCCATCGAGGTCGGCGCCGATTTCAGCTTCGATGCACTCATCACCGAATGCGCCGCCGTGGACAGCCTCCGCCAACGGTTCGGCCGTCTCGACCGCCGCGGTACCTGCTTCGACCGCACGGGACGCGCCGCTCGGGCATGGATCATCGGCCCAAAATCCGTCGTCAATTCCAGGAGACCCGACCCGATCTATGGCGACGCGGCAAAGAGAACATGGGAAGAGCTGAAACGCCGTGAGCAGTCCGGCTCAATCGACGTCGGCCCGATGTCCCTGCGAGAGTTCCCCAACGACGCAACCGCGCCGAGGGCGCGCGCGCCGCTCCTGCTGCGAGCGCATATGGACGCCTGGACGCAAACCAGTCCGGAACCCATCGTGCAACCGTCCGTCGGGTGGTTCCTGCACGGCATCGACCAGCAGCGACCGGCGGACGTTTCGATACTGTGGCGTTGGGACCGCTCGCCGGAAACGTTGCGGCTGGTCCCGCCCCGTCAGGCCGAGTACCTTCAAGTGCCTGTCGACGCGGCCAGGGCGTGGCTGTCCGGAAGCGACGAGGTCGAGGTTGCCGATGTCGACACGGCGTGTGCGGGAGCCGACATCGGGCCGTCTTCGGAGACCAACGCTACCGGATGGGTGCGCTGGACCGGGTTCGGCAAGAACCCCGAACACATCGAATCGGACAACATCCGGCCCGGCGACGTGCTCATCGTCGATCCGACAAGGGGCGGCCTGACGGCGGGCACGTGGGATCCTTCGTCGACGACGCCGGTCACGGATCTGGGAGATGCCGCTCAATCGGCATACGGCCGTCGGGTGACGCTGCGCCTCGACCCGCGTCTGCTCGATACCGCGCCGCCCGCGGCACCGAACGACGCCGCCCACGTGGACGTGCCTGCCCGAGAACGTATCGAAGCGTGGCTGAAGGAATCGGTGGACGCAGGCGTTCAACCCGCATGGCTTGCCGCTGCCGCCGAACGGCTGGTGAAAAATCGCTTCGACCTCCTGTCGGTCGGGCTCGACGATGACGACTCGGATGCCGGCTACTATGTTCTCGCCGAGCGGTACTCGCGGTCCCACAAGCCCGTCGTGGACCCTGCCACTCTCGATGGATCGGACGAAGTCGGGTCACGGACGGGTGCAGGCGTGACGCTGCGCCAACATCTCGACGGCGTGAGCAACCGTGCCGGGCGCATCGCTGAACGACTGGGGCTGGATGAACCGTTCGTGAAGGACCTGCGCATCGCGGGCCGGCTTCACGACATCGGCAAGGTGGATCGGCGTTTCCAGGATCAACTGGTCGGAGGAGACCCCGTGGAGTTGGAACTGCGGCGGGACACGCCGCTCGCCAAATCGCTCCCGACGGCGCGTTACGTCCGGCGTTATCCAGCGGGAATGCGGCACGAGATGGCGAGCATGGCCATGATCGCGTCCAATACCGACGTGCTCAGCGAAGCCCACGACAGGGACTTGGTGCTGCATCTTGTCGGAACCCATCACGGGTGGGGTCGTCCGCTGCCACCGGTCGCCGGAGATCCGGAACCGCAGATGCTCTTGTACACATTCGACGGCCGTTCCATGCAGATCAACTCGGATCTGGCGGCAGGTTCACTGTCGATTGACATGGCCGACCGTTTCTGGCGGCTGGTCGCGCGTTACGGGTACCACGGCCTGGCCTGGTTGGAAGCCATCCTGCGTCTCGCCGACCATCAGCAGAGCGAAGAAGAGGGGGCACAGTAGTGAACGGGACGCGTCTCGCCGGACTCGAGGGTACGAACCCATTGGGTTTTCTGGCTGCCCTCGGCGTGCAGGTTGCGTTCGCGGGCGAAGACGAGCAGGCGCGCTTGTGGTGGAGCGACGACATCACGCCGCGCGCGGTGGTGGACGATGAATTCACGGTTGAACGGATCGTCGATCAGGCTCTGCGCGTTGTCGCACGATGGGAACAGAGTCCTGCCGTGAATCCGAGGCGGCTCGACGGGTCGGCGATGCCCAAGGGCGATGAACTCAAGCTCGGACCGTCCGACGTCCGCAACTATCTTCGTTCAGGTGTCGACGATCCCGGCGACCACAGCAGCGCCTTGACGTCGGCGCTCGTGGCCGAAGGAAGCCTGGACAAGCAAGGCGTGGCCAAGCCGTCCGACCTTTACTTTACAGCCGGACAACAGAAGTTCCTGGACATGATTCGCGAGATCTTGCGCGGCGTAAGGCGGAAAGACATCCTGGTGAGTCTGACGGGGCCATGGGACTACCAGAATGAACTGCCTTCGCTCGGGTGGGACGTCGTCGACGACCGCGTGTACGCCTTGCGAGCCAACGATCCCGCGCCCAAGTCCGGCCCCGATCCGAAGCGCACCAATCCCGGTGCCGAAGCACTCGCGGTATTGGGATTGAGCCTGCACCCGGTATTCGCGGGCCGCGAGCGAACCCTTACTCAGGGATGCTCCGGATCATGGAAAGCAGGACACTATTCGTGGCCTCTCTGGCGCCGGCCGGCCTCGCTGCACGGTGTCAAGTCGCTACTGGCTCATGCCTATGATCACCCGACCGCGATGGATCGCCGTATCTGGTTCCGGGCATGGGGCGTCGTCACCATCCTCCGATCGCCGATTCACAGATCCGGCCAGGGCGGATACGGGACCTTCGGTCCTCCGGAAGTGGCATGGCAGACGCCATGACCATGGATCTGTTCTTCTACGCCGAATGGACCCGCGGTCCCGCCCCCTCACCCACCAATCCCGCCAGGAAATCCGTGAACGGACCGATGTCCTGCCGCACGCTCGCAGCTTCGAGCGCCGCCATGTACACGTCCCGGCGCTCGACCCGTATGACGGTCCAGGGATAGCCCGCGGCCGTCAGCATGAGGTTCATCAGGAACCGGCCGAGGCGGCCGTTGCCGTCCGGGTACGGATGCACGTAGACGAACAGGAAGTGGCCGAGCACCACGCGCACGGCCGGGTCCGACTCGTCCCGCAGCAGGTCGAACAGCGCCGGCATCGCGTCGCGGACGGCGGCGGGGCTCGGCGGGACGTGCATCGAGCGCTGGATGTAGACGGGCGCATTGCGGTAGCCCGCCAGATCCGCGGCGCGAATGAGGCCGGCCGCGACGCTCGGCGCGAACAGCTCCCGGTACCAGGTCCGATGGTCCGCTTCCGCAACGGCGCCGGGAGGCTCGCCCGCAACCGCGCGGCGGACGCTGTCGCGCACCGCCTGGTAGGCCTGCCAGTATCCGCGGGCGGCGAGGGCGTCGCGGTGCGCCCGGTCGGCCGGGTGATGGTCGGGGTTCCAGTCGCCGCTGCGCACGCGCTCGACAAGCGTCGGACTGACGCGATAGCCCTCGATGGAGAGCGAGTGATACGCATCGGTCACATAGACGTCCTCGATGCGGGCGAGCACGGCGTCGACGTTGGCGGCGCGGGCAGGCGGGCGGGGAAAGCGGTCGAGCACACCGCCTCGCATGACATCCCAGATCAGGCGCAGCCGGTGAACCACCGGGGCGGCATCGCGGAGAATCGGTCGGGCGGGGGGCGGCGTGGCGAAGGGGTTGGATTCACGGACGTAGAAGTCGGCGGCCCGCATCGTCTCGACGATCTCGTTCGCGATTCGGACCCGACCGACGTCGCGGAAGGCGGCGGCGAGACGGCCGGCGACCGTGCCGTGGCCGCCGTCGAGAAGGCGGGACAACAGGTCCGACGGGTCGCGCACGAGAGCGAGCGCCGCCCGTCCATCGACCGGATGCCGCAGGAAGAACCGGGCCGGACAGGCGAGCAGCGCGGCGGCCGGGCTGAACGCGCGCATCCCGTCCACCTCCACGACGTCCCCGGCTGCGGGCATCGCGGCGCGCACTTCGAGGAGCGACGTCCCGTGGAGCAAGGGGGTGACCCGGTTGCGTCCCCGCGGCGCGCGGACGAGAAGCTGCCCCGGCACCGTTCGATTGCCCGTGTGCAGCGCCAGGGACTGTTCCGGCGACACGCACCACGCTTCGCCGAAGCGGGCGCGCAGGTAACCGGCGCAGAACTGCCAGAACGACGCGTACCACGCCGTGCTGTCCCCCGCGCGCCGGTCCGGCGGGCCGGCGACGTACCAGCCCTTCATGACCGGCAGCAGGAACCCGTGCCGGACGAGGCGCTCGCGATGCGACCGCGGGAGATCCGCGGCCCGCACGGCGACGACCCCGCGCGCCTGCAGGGACCGCAGGGCGTTCAGGGAACCGGCGAGCTTCTCCGACGGAGGGGTCATCCCGGCGTGCTCTCGTTAGCTTTTCGCGCTGCGCAGATGTTAGCCTTTCGCGCATGGAGACGCGCGGGGCGTGCGTGATGCTCGCGAAGAACGCTCACACAGCGGCCTCAACCCGACCGCCGACAGCCTGCAGCGGCGCGTAGATCCGCGTCCGTGTAGCCGCAGATTGTGGAGTACCGCGGATCCTGCGTGATGTCGATGAGGTTGTTCAAGCCAGGTCGGGCGCATCGAGTGCGTCCAGAATCGGCTTGTCGTACTCGCCGACCAGCACCACCACGGGCCGCCCGGCGCGCTCGTGCAACGTCCGGATCAGGCGGCGCAGACGCTCCGGCGCCCCGACCGGCCCGGCCGTGACCCCGGCGTCGCCCTCCATCGCCTGCAACTGGTCGGCCACGTCAGCCGCGAGGTCGCCCTCCCCCCGGAACGTGCCGCTGCCGAAGCTCAGGCGCACCACGGGATAACGAACCGACCAGTCCCAGCCGTCGTGGATGGCCAGCCCCGCGAACAGGGGCTCGGTGCCCTCGAACAGCTCCTTCAGCGTGTCCAGGAACAGGCTCTTGCCGAAGCGCCGTGGGCGTGAGAGGAAGTAGTGCTTGCCCTCGTCTACCAGGGACGCGACATAGGCGGTTTTGTCGACGTAGTAGCAGTCCCGCTCGCGAATCTCCCGAAACGTCTGAATGCCGATCGGCAGTCTGCGCTTGATCATCTACGCAACCTTCAGCGCCAGGTTGCCCTCATCGCGTAATACACGGCCGCTGCCCCCGCGCGCCGAGACCTGCGCGCGGTCCCGCCACTCCAGAACACCGTCAACACCGGGCAAACAGCCCTCCCCCCTTGTGCGCGGTCCGGCCGATCAGCAGGGGGCCGCCCTGTGCGGTCCGGAACGTCAGCCGCAAACGACCCGCCAGCCCACCACGCGGCCCGCGGCGCACGGCGAGCACCTCGATGGATTCCGGCCGCGGCCAACCGCAGCGCTCCAGCTCCGCCCCGACGTCGGTCCGAAGCGCATCCTCCGCGCTCAGCCTCCGACGATGACGCGCCACGTCATAGACCGTCACGCTCTCCCATACCGGCGCCGGGGCAAACAGCGCATCGCTCTCCGGATCGACGACTCCGGGCACGAGTGTCAGGCGGCCGGCAGGACCGGCGCACAGCACGTCCATGCCTTCGAGCGCACGTGCGGTCATTTGATGGTACGGTGCGATGTCCCGCCAATGCACGCCGCGGCGCTGCAATTCGCTGGGCGCCACGTAGAGCAAACGGGCGCGCGGCAGGTCGGCGACGACCGCGACGTGGCGGTGCACGCCATCGCCGGCCGGGCTCCCATCCGGTCGATGGCCGCTCACGTACGCGGGTATCGTGGCGCCGCGGCGCATGCCGGCCTGCACCCGCGCCATCATCGCGCGCCGAGCGGCCCGCGCGACGACGGGCGGTTCGGCGCCGTCGGCGATCCCTCCCGCGATGGTGAACGCAATCACGCCGCGCGCTCGCTCCCCGGCCGGCAGCATGAGACCGAGACCGACGAATCGTCCGTCGCCCAGCAGCAGCGGACCCCGCACGGGCTCGGCGAAGCTGATCGCCGCGTGCCAGAGCGCCTCCTTGGGAAAGCGGGTGCCCGGTGCGAACCGCTCCGCGCGAGCGCCGTGGCGATCGAAGGGCTCGCGCTGCACGAGGACCCTCGCGACCGGCACGGACACGTCCGCATGCCGAAGCGCGTGATGAATCGCCGCAACAGCGCAGACCTCCTCGGCGGCCCGCTCGGCGCCGCCCTTGGCTTCCGGCCCCCGGCGATTCGGGTCGATCCGCCGTCGGGCCGCCGGTAGGGCCAGCGGCGTGACGCTCCGCCAGTGCCGGCCGCGCCGCTCGAAGCGCGCGACCATGCGATCGTCGTCGATCCGGTGCAACTCCCGCGAGACTACGCCATCGTGATCCGCCCAGGCGACCTGCGAGAAGGCCCAGGCGACGTCATCCGCCGCCAGCGGACACGTCTGCGGAACCCGCACCGCCAGCCGACGGATGAACATGTCTGCGTGCTCATGCCCCACCGACGGAACGGGCAAAATGCGTACCCTCGAGGACTTGTCCGCCGCGCCGGCATCGCGACCGATCAGGTAGCGCTCCACCGCGTCTGCCAGGTTCGGAACCGCCGTGCGGAGATGCTCGGCCGCCTTGTCGCGAGCGCCCTGGACGAGTTCCGCTGCGTCACTGAGCGGCCAGCCGGCGTACGCCGCCCGCGCATCGGGCTCCCGCAGCTCGAAGACGAAGCGCTGCGGCTCCGCCCCGTAGGCGACGCGCTGGAGCCGCGGCTTCGGAGGCTGCACGAAGGCGCGCACCGGCCTGCGCGCGGTCCCGCCCACCTGAAAACGCGCGCGCATGCCCTCGAATCGGGCCGCGAGACTCTGCCGCAGGCCGGGTCGTGGACAGAGAAGTGCATGACTCCGCGCGCCGTCGCCTGATGGCCGATACACGATCCCGCCATGGCCCCGAATCCGGCGCTCCGCGTCCTCCGAGTCGAGCATGAGGGCTTCTGCCCAGGCCATGTCCACGCCCCGGCCGAGTTGGTAGAGGCCGTCGGCAGCGGCGCACAGGGCCGGCGCGTAGCCGTCGTCATCTTCGCGGACCGACCAGCAATAGACGATCGGCGCCGTGGCGTCGAACAGGGTGGGCCGGAAACGTTTCCCGACGCGCGTCTTCGCCACCGCGTCCGCGTAGCGCCTTCCGGGCAATACGGCGTCGAGGTCGTTGTTGGGCACGTAGCTGACATAGGCCTGACCGGGCGTGCCGCGCGGCGCCGCGATCACGGGCGGCGGCAGCGTCTGCAGCCAGTCGAACGCAGCCTGTGCCGCCGCCGGCACCGTCGCCCCGCGGGCCGCCCCGGCCAGCAGCGCCTGAAACAGGCGAGCCGGCGCCGGCGGCCACTCGTCTGCGTGGCGGTCGTCGAGACCGTGATAGCGACCTTCGTGCAGCCTGACGGTCACGAGTAGCGCGCGCTGCATGGATCAGGCTTTCTTCTTCGCATCGCTCTTGGCGAGCGCCTTGTCGAAGGCGACCGTGCGGTCGACGGCGACACCGAAATCCGTAGCCGCCTGCTCCGCCGACGCCAGTGCCGTCGCTTCGTCGAGCACCACCTGCTCTCTCACACCGTCGCGTCCAACGGCCTCCCAGGTCGCCGGCGCCTCCGGATCCGGCGTGATGAGGCAGCCCTGGCGCAGGAATCCGTCCAGCGGCGCGGTCGCAGCCGCGAGGGCCAGTGCCAGTACGTAGCGGCGCAGCACCGCTGCGTCATCGGCGTGCAGGCGCCGCAACGCGATCAGGTTGATCGTGACGTCGCGACGGATCTCGCCGTGCACCACGATCCCGCCATGCGCCTCGGTCGCCGGCACGTGCACGAACCCCCGCTGCGCCAACTGGCTCTTGGCGCTCCCCTCCTGCTTCTTCTTCTCGTCCTCGCTGAACACCTCCAGCGCGGCGTAGTCGACCGGCGGGTTGTATTGCGCCGAGCGCGTCAGCGGGTCGATGTCCCAGGCGCGGATCACCGACTGCAGGATGCGCGGCACCTTCGCCTGCGTATCGCGCGAATCCCAGGCACCGAACACCAGCGACGTCGGCGCCAGTCGCGCAATGGCTCCCGCGTCGCCGGTGCCCTGGTACGCCCGAAAGGCGTCGTTCGCCTCCGAAGCAAGCTCCGTGGACCGGATGAGCGCGTCTCCCAGGCGATGCCCCGCGTCGAGAATGGATACCGACCCGCCGTCGTACGTAATCGTCACCTGCGGCACCAGCCTGGCGAGCGAATTCGCGGCAGCCTCGCTTCCGGCGGCCTTGAAGAGCGGCTCCAGCCGGTTCGCCTGTGCGCCGACACTGTCGATGGTCGCGACCCTGGTGCCGTCCGACAACGTGTCGACGTTGTAACCGATGCCGGCATATGTCGGGGGAAAGATCACCGCGTCGGCCCCCTCCACCGGTAACAGTTTCTGCCGCAGGGTCAGCGCGACGGGACCGCCCGGATCATTGGCGCAACGCTCGGCGAAACCATCGTCGAATTCGATCATGTCGACACACTCTCCTCGATGACGCTGGTGATGCAGCGGGCCTGGTTCTCCTGCCCCGGCCAATCGAGCTGCATGTGAAAACTGCGGAACGGCATGCCCGGAAAGGGCCGCTGCCGGGCGCCGAGCGCCGCGCGCAGGAAGATCAGGTCGTACAGGTCGGTGCCGGAAAGACCGGCGACGCCGTAGCTGTAACTCAACTTGTCGTGTCGCAGCGGCCTGGCGTGGGTCAGCCCGATCGCCGCCAGAAGCTCCACGACGGGATACCCTCGCATCACCACACTATTGCCGTGAGCGTTGGGCGAGAAACCGGCGTCAATCGGCACATAGTCGCGACGCCAGTCGAAGCGGAAGCTCCCACTTTGCAGCGCGTCCACCGCAAAGGGATCGCCCGCCTGCTCGACCACGCGCCCGCGCACGAGATCGAGGGCGTCGCGCGCAAGTCCGGCGCCGGGATACCCGCCCGCGCCGGCCCAGAACTTGACGTTGTCCCGTCGCCGCGTCGCGTCGCCCCAGTAGTCGATGACGATGGTGTTGCCGTCACCGTCAACGAGCCGCGCCGGCAACTTCGCCGGGCTCTCCGGATCCGGGAACGGAAACACGGACGAACCATCGACGACGGTCTCGATATCCCACTTTCCGGTGCTGTTCTCGGAATCGGGAGGCGCGAGCGAGACGACCTGCGCATCGTCGAGGAAACGGAGCACTCGCACGACCGGATCCTCGTCGCCGGCCGCGGACAACCGGAACCGGACGCGGTCGGAATCCTGCCAGTCGAAGCCGCCCGCGACCTCGCCCAACAGCACGTCGGCGGCTTCGGCGAACCCAAGACAGGCGAAGACGTGCCCGGGATTGGTCAAGTCGACGGGAACAACGGCAACGGCCATCAGTCCGCCTCTCCAGACGGCGCCGGGAGCAGATCCAACTGATGCCGGCACGAACCCTTCCGCGCCGTCTCCGTTCCCGGTTTCTTCCGCACTCGCCGGGTGGCCTCATCGAGCGCCCTGGATGCGCGCCGATCGGCCGACCTCAGCAACGCTTCCCACCACGCGAGGCCCCACGGCCCCCACTCTCGCTGCAGCCGGGCGAAGCGCTGCCCGATCTCGTAGGCCCGCCCCGCCGCCGCCGTCGGCGGCAATCTGTCGCAGCCCTCGATGCCGATGGCCGGCCGAGCATGACCGTGATGGGCCGCGATCATGTGCAGAGCCAGCTCGAAGCGCGGATCCGGGCGGTCGAGGCCATCGAGACCGTTGTCCTCCGCATCGAGCACTGACTGGAACTCATGGCGGTATCCGTTCAGGACATGCCGGTTCAGCGGCCCGGGCGTCTTGGCGTACGGTCCGCCGTTGCGCGGCGCGTTGAACGCCCGTTGCCACCGCGGCACCCGCTTGCCGTCGTCATGACGCCGCGCGGCGGCCACGAGCATCGCCCTGTCTTTATGCTCCAAGCCAAGCTCGCTGGCGATTCGGTCGGCTTCCCGTGCCGCCCACTCCTGATGCTCCTCCAGCCCTTGGGGCGCCGGCGCCACGGCGTGCGAGTCTTCTTCCGAGGCCGCGCCACGCCATTTCTCGACAATCAACCACGTCACGGTCCGGTCCGCCGCCGAGACACGGTACGACTCCGCCCACGACTCGCGCCACACATCGGCTTCCTGGCCGTCCTTCTCGCGCGCCACCTCCGGCTCTCCCGCCAGCCGGACCCGCTCGTCGTCACTCACCAGACGCACGCGAACCGCCGGCAGCCCCGCCGTCCCAGCGCCCCCCGGCACTGCCTCGTCCCACGCTTCAGCTCTACCCCAGTTGTCTTCGGCGGTCGGCACCGGCTTCCCGTTGCCGGCATCGAGCAACCCGTCGCCAAGTCCGCCGATCCGGGCATCCACAACCAGCAGCCGCCCGGTGAGCCTCCGCTCCAGGTCCTTGACGGTCAGGCCGCTGGCCGCTTCCCGCAAGCTGACAACGCAGCTCGACCGGCCGCCGACGTCGTCCGGCTTGCCGCCGCTGTCGAGAAGGAACGCAACCGGCGCCTCCGGATGCAGCGGAGCTTCCGGCTCGCCCCTCGCGGTCTCCTTCGGGTTGTCGCGGTCGTCTGGTTCAGTAACTCCCGAGTCGTGCTCGACTCCGGGACCGCGGTCCCCGTGCGGCCCCGCCTCCACCATCCTCGCCAACTTCCGAGCGCGCTTCCTCAGCCACTCCAAGACCCGCCACGTCTCGGTCTCGAGGCGCTCGGCGACCTGCGGCGATGCGGCCTCGAAGAACGCCTCGACCTCCTTGTCCTGGAGGCGGACGGTCCGGGAGCGGCCCCCCTCCGCGTCGACGCGTACCGGGAGGCAGCGTCGCCATACGACCGCGGTCTGCGGGTCGTGCTCTTCCCACCCGCGCAGCCATGGGTCGACCTCCGGACGCCCGCTGTGCACGACCAGCGAAGTCATCGCCCAAGCGTCGATCAGCGGCCGCGTCAGGGCCGGATAGAGCGGCATCGGGGTCGAGGCACTTTCTGTCCGCGCACGCCCCTCCAAGGACTGGCCGAGATCGGAGAGCGCTGCCGGCCCGGCGCTGTGACCGTCCCCGACCCGACGCAGGGTCTTCAGCAACGCCTTCGTCGCCTCATGGCGGGCGACGTCCGCCGCCGACTTCTTCTCCGGCGGACCTTGATCGATCACGAGCACGCGCGCCGCCCCGGAACCGCGGCGGTTCACGCGGCCGAGCCGCTGCACCATGCGCTCCCAGGCGACCAGGTCGCAGACCATGTGGTCCGCGTCGAGATCGACGCCGACCTCGCCCGCCGACGTCGCCACCACAAAGACCGGTGCGTCCGGTGGACCTTCGCTGCTCGCGAGCAGACCGTATCGCCGCAGCTCGTTCGCGGCCTCCTCACGTTCGTGCACGCGGCGGCCGCCGACGAACAGAATGACCGCCGCTCCACTGCTTGCCAGCTTGCTTCGCCGGCGAAGCTCCTCCGCGACGCTCTCCGCGACCTTGCGCCTGTCGCAGTAGACCAGCGTGCGAACCGGTCTGCTCGCTGCCTCGGCCTGCCGCTGCCCGAGGTTCCAGGCCCGTTCGGCCAGCACGTCCTTTATCGAGGCGTGCCCGTCGAGATCCTCGACCGTGAGCGCCTTCGTCGCGTCGAGCCGCCTCCGAACGGTTTCGTTCTCGCGATCCTCGTCATCGAGGGTAAACAGAGTCCCGCCCGCCGAAGCCGAGCCCAGCGTCGCCGACAGCGGCAACACTCGGAACGCGGGGGGAAGGCCGGCAGTGGCGCGAGGACCTGCGAACTCGCCGGGTATCGAATCGGCGTCGTTCGCCGGCCGGACCCGCCGCTCCGCCTCGATGCTCCGCAGAAGGCGCTCGAACGGACGCGACAGGTGCGCCTCGTCCAGCAGCACGAGGGTGTCGCAGCCCATCAGTCCCGCCTGATACGGGCGCATGCGCCGCGAGACACCGTAGCCTTGGAACAACAGGCGGGAGCCGATCATGTCGACGGTGCCGACGACGATCGCCGGCGCCGCGGGATCTTCGAGCCATTCGCGGTTGTCGACGTGCTGGCCGCGGAGGGTGGAGATCGGCAGTGCCCGGCCCGCGAGACCCAGATCACGGCGAACCGGCCCGAGCGCCGGCGCCTGCAGCCGCTTCCGAATCTGCTCGGCGAAATCGGTGGCCTGGTCGACCACCGCGCGGCGGTCGACGACATAGACGAGCCGGCGAGGCAGCGAGGCTCCGGCAGCCCGCGCCAGTAGCCAGATCGCCATGACGGCGGTCTTGCCGAGGCCCGTCGGAATGTCCACGGCCGGCGGGAGATCGCCGGCGCGCATCCGCTCGAACAGCCGGCGCTGCCACGGAAACGGCGCGTGTCCGGTCAGCGCCTCGAACGCCTCGTCGAAATCGAACGTGCTCGTCACTGCTTTCCGTACCTTCGGAGCGGAACACTATAGCCCGCGGGTTCTGACAGAGTCTGTCATCAGCTCCGACCTGACCCACTCTTACTCGCCTTGCCGCGACAGGACCGGGTAGGCCGTGGCCGCGCCGGCGGCGGTCATCGAGAACGGCACGCCGGCCGGGATAGCGGTGATCCGGTCGTCGATGACGTACCGGACCTCCCCCGGGTAGACCACGTAGAGCGCATCCAACCGGAGGTCGTTCACGGCGACCGCCATCGAGCGGGTCCGGCGCGGCGCGTCGACGCGCTTGACCTCGACTCCGACCCGCCGGCCCGGCGTCAACAGCAGCAGGTCGAGCTCGGCGCCGTTGTGGGTCGCCCAGAAGTAGACCTGCTCCGGCAAGGACTCGGCGATCACCTTATCGAGGATGAATCCCTCCCAGGAAGCGCCGATGCGCGGGTGCGTCTGCAGGGCGTCCATCGTCCCGACGCCGATCAGGTGGTGGTAGAGGCCAGGGTCCCGGATGTAGATCTTCGGCCGCTTGACCTGCCGCTTCCGGAGATTCTCGTGCCATGGGCGCAGTTGCCGGATCAGGAACAGTTGCTCCAGCAGGTCCAGGTATCGCCGCACGGTGGCCTGGGCGACGCCGAGGGCTCCCGCCAGCTCGGCTATGTTGAGGATCTGGCCGTGATAGTGCGCGAGCATGGCCAGGAACCGGTGCAGCGCCGGGGCGCCGAGCTCGGCGCCGTACTGCGGCAGGTCGCGTTCGATGAACGTACGAAGGAACGCCTTTCGCCACGTCACGCTGTCGACGTCGGTGTCGGCCAGAAACGACCGCGGGAACCCGCCCCGGACCCAGAGCCGCGGCATCTGCGAAACGCCGACCTCGGCGGCCTGGAATCCGGTGAGCTCGATGTACTCGATGCGCCCGGCCAGCGATTCGGCGCTCTGGCGCAACAGAGCGGGGCCAGCGCTCCCCAGAACGAGGAACCGCGCCGGGCTGTCGTCGCGGTCGGCCAGCACCCGTAGCACCGGGAACAGATCGGGCCGGTACTGCACCTCGTCGATGACGACGATGCCGGTGAGGTCCCGGAGCGCGACGAGCTGCTGGTCCAGCCGGGCCAGGCTGACCGGATCTTCGAGGTCGAAGTAGTTGGGCGAGGCGGCGGGCACCACTTGTCGGGCCAGGGTGGTCTTGCCGCACTGCCGCGGCCCGACGACGGCGACGACGGGGGAGCGTCGGAGCGCGCGCGCGACCAGACCCTGCGCGGCACGCACGATCAGGTGGCCTGCCATTGGATCCATGATAATACACACGAGAAGTAGTATTTTTCATGGATATGGAGCCGTGTCGGCGGGAACCGCCCGCACCGCGCGCCGCGCGATGCTCCGCAGCAGCCCCTCGAACAGGAGGATCGCCGGTGGCTGCTCCGATGCGTTCATCCGGCCGCTATTCCCCATACATGTGCGTGACGATGCGCCGGAGTCGGGCCGCGTCGTCGGTGGAGAGCCGGTCGACCTGCTGTCTCAAGCGCTGTTTGCTGACGGTCCGACGGTGGGCATGCCACTGCGAACGGCGCGGTGCAGGGTCGAGCCTGTAACATCCATGGACCCGTGCAACAGAGGGCGCACCCATGATCACGTTTCTCGCCGGCCTCCGCTCCTGGCAGCTCTTCCTGCTGGCCGCGGCGCTCCTCGTCATCGATCTGCTGGTCCCGGACCCGATCCCGTTCCTGGACGAGACGCTGCTGGCCGTGCTCACTTACACGCTGTCGCGGTGGAAGAAGCGGCCGGCGTGAGCCGCCGGACGCCGCGGGGTGGCCGGCACGAACGCCGCCGATCCCCACCCGCTGCGCTTCCCCCTACAGCACCCGCGTCTTCCAGCTCCCTCTCCGGAACGCGAGAACGCCCACCGCCGCCATCAGCGTCTGACAGACCGCGACCGTCACGAACACGCCGTACGGTCCCAGCCCGAGCGGGCCCGCGAGCGTCCAGGCGAGCGGGAGCTGCACCAGCCAATAGACGAAGAAGTTGATCCAGGTGGGCGTGGTGGTGTCGCCGGCCCCGTTGAACGCCACGACGGTGATGAGACCGAAACCCCAGAAGACGTAGCTGCACGCGACGATGCGCAGGCAGGTGGCGGCGACGGATACGACCTCCGGATCGGCAGCCAGCAGCTCGACGATCGGCCGTGCGAAGACGACGAACAGCAGGCCGACGAGGCCCAGGAAGAGCGTGTTCAGGCGCGCCGTGAACCAGACCGCCCGCTCGGCGCGATCCGGCTGTCCTGCACCCAGGTTCTGCCCCACCAGCGTCGCCGCGGCGTTGCCGACGCCCCAGGCCGGCAGCAGCACGAAGATGATGATCCGCACAGCGACCGTATAGCCCGCCAGCACGGTGTCGCCGTAAGGCGCCAAGATGCGGATGAGGCCGAGGAAGCTGGCCGTCCCGACCAGATACTGCAGGATACCGACGCCGCTGACCCGCAACAGGCGCAGCAGGGTCTGCAACTCGAGGCGCGCACGCCGCCAGTCGACCGCCACCCGGCCGTTCCGGTTCGTGAGAGCGTGAAGCTGATAGGCGACGCCGAGGCCGCGGCCCACCGTCGTTGCGATCGCGGCCCCTTCCAGACCGAGCGCCGGGATCGGTCCCAGGCCGAAGATCAGGATCGGATCCAGCACGATGTTGACCAGGTTGGCCAGCCACAGGGCCCGCATCGCGAGCACCGGATCGCCCGCCCCGCGGAAGATGCCGTTGATCAGGAACAGCAGCGTCACCGTGATGCAGCCGCCCAGCATGATCGCGGTGAAGGTCCGGCCGTTCGCCGCCACCTCGGGCGACGCGCCGAGCAGCCCGAGCAGATCGGATGCGTAGACCACCCCGAGCACGCCCAGCACGAGCGACAGCGCGCACCCGCAGGCAATCGCCTGGACGGCCGCGGCCGACGCGCGCTCGGGCGCCCCCTCGCCGATGCGCCGGGCCACCATGGCGGCGGCCCCCATGCTGAGCCCGATCGAGACGGCGAAGACGAGCGCCAGCAGCGAATCGGACAGTCCCAGAATGGCGACCGCCTCCGGGCCGAGGCGGCCGACGAAGTAGACGTCGACGACCGAGAACACCGACTGCATCCCCATTTCGAGGACCATCGGGACGGCCAGCAACAGCACGGCGCGACCGAGGCTGCCGCTGGTGTAGTCACGAGGCGCGGCGCGCACGGCATCGCGCACGTCACCCCAGAGAGCCGCGTTGCGCACCGCCAGCGTGCGCCGACGGTTGGAAACGACATTCGAGAACGACATCAGAGCACCACGAGAGACACGGGAGATCACGAAAGGAACGCCGCCGCGCCGAGCGCGACGGAGACACGGAGCCGCACGAAAAAAGAAGCAGATCAGCGGCACCGTGCGGAAGGAAAGGACCGAACGAACGGCGGAGCTGTCGTGAAGGAGCGGGGACTATCCGCGCATGCGCGGTGCGATGTAGATGGCAAGCATCGGCTGACTTCCTGAGTGCAAAGAATCAGTATAGCTCACCCGCCGAGGCGCTTCCGCACGGTGTCCGCGAACTGCAGGAGCTCGTCGAGATGGTGCTCCACCACGTCCTGCACGATGGCGAGATCCACGGCGTCGTACCCGTGGACGAGGATGATGGCGAGCCTCTTCGCGACCAGCTCGGGATCGGTCATCGGGCCGGCGCGGCGATCCGCCGATACGTGCGGAGCACCGGCTGCAGATCGAACCAGAGATTCCTTGCCCGCACTTCGAATGCGATGCGCAGGGCAGGGTCGAGGTCCAGGAGGAGCACGCCGTCACGCAGCACCCGAACGCACAGGTCGACGGGCGCCATGTTCAGGCAGATGACCTCCGTCCGCCGGCCGAGGAAACGTTCGATCTCCCCTTCCAGACGCAGCGGCAGCGAGTCGAACGTCGCCGGCGGATCGAACCGGTAGAGGACCGCTACGTCGACGTCGCTCCGGGCGTCGTCGTCGCCGCGCGCCACGCTGCCGAACAGATAGGCGGCCACGAAATCGTCATCCGTGCCGCGTCCGGCGAAGTATCGCCTGAGTTTCTGGTCGATCACGCCACCTGCTCGGCTCGACATTCGATTCCCGCCCGACCCGATCCCGATTATAGTAGGCGCCGCCGGCCGTTCGCCGAGCCGCCGGTGAAGCGCCGGAGGCGGTGACGGTGACCGCCGTCCGTATCGGCGTGGCCTCCTCGAGCCCCCGTAATACCGAGGTGCGGACGGGCGTGCTAGCATGAGATCAAGCCCCAGGATCGCCGGTGCCCGATACGATCAGCGAGGCCACGTATCACTGGACCCGTGAGAAGTACGACCGTGCGGTCGAAACGGGTGTCTTCGGCCCGGAAGACCGTATCGAGCTGATCGAGGGACAGCTTCTCGCCATGACGCCCCAAGGCAAGAGGCACGCAGCGATTGTCAGTCAGGCAGGCGACATTCTGCGTGACGTCTTCGGCGCCGGATGCAGCATCCGTACGCAATGCCCGCTTGCGGCCGGAGGCGACTCGGAGCCGGAACCGGACCTCGCGGTCGTCCCCGGACGGGCTCGCGACTACCTGGATGGCCACCCGACGACTGCCCTGCTGGTCGTGGAAGTGTCCGACGACTCGTTGCGACGCGACCGCATCATCAAGCAGCGCCTGTACGCGCGTCACGGCATCCCCGAGTACTGGATCCTCGCCCTTCCCGACGCGCGCCTCGAGGTCTACCGGGATCCGACCGCCACGGGCTACCGCACCGTGCTGATGCGCCGCGCGGGTGAGACGATTGCGCCGCTCGCCCGGCCGGCGGCGACCATCGCCGTCGGCGACCTGCTTCCGTAGTGGACCGCCGCTCGAACACCGTTTCCGCGCCACACAGGTATGATGGCGAACCGGCACTGGACATTCCGGTCACGTGGGACCGGCCTGAAGCCAGGCTGCTGAAGAAGTGGGGGCGAGGATGAGCACGAAGACGTGGCGGACGACCTCTCCGGCCCGGATGTCATGGATTGGCGCGCTGGCGATCCTCGTGGCCGTGGCGGCGCCGGCCGGACCCGCCGCGGCCCAGGACCGCGACTTCACGCCGGTCACCGACGCGATGCTCGCCGACCCCGACCCGGCCGACTGGATCAACTGGCGGCGGACGCTGGACGGCTGGGGCTACAGCCCGCTCGACCAGATCGACCGGGACAACGTCCACCAGCTCGGCTTGGCCTGGTCGTGGACGATGACCGCCGGCCTGTCGCAGCCGACGCCGATCGTCTACGACGGCGTCATGTACCTGCCGGGCCCGCTCAACGTCGTGCAGGCGCTCGACGCGGTCACCGGCGACCCGATCTGGGAGTACCGCAAGCGCTTCGAGCGGTCGCCCGACGATTCGTTCCGCGCCCGCACGCGGTCCATCGCCATCTACGACGACAAGATCTACCTGAACACGAACGACGCCCACATCGTGGCACTCGACGCGCGGACCGGCGAGGTGGTCTGGGACCACGTGGTGGCCGACAACCGGCTCGGCTACCGCTACACGAGCGGACCGATCCTCGTGAACGGGAAGATCGTCGCCGGCATGACCGGCTGCGAGCGCTACAAGGACGGCACCTGCTTCATCTCCGCCCACGACCCGCAGACCGGGGCCGAGCTGTGGCGCACGTCGACCGTCGCCCAACCGGGGGATCCGGGCGGCGACACCTGGGGCGACCTGCCGTCGATGTTCCGGGCCGGGGGCGACGCCTGGATTCCGGGCAGCTACGATCCGGCCACCAACCTCACCTTCTGGTCCACCTCGCAGGCCAAGCCGTGGGCGCGCCTCTCGCGCGGCACCGAGGGCGACGCGCTCTACACGAACAGCGTACTGGCGCTCGACCCGGACACCGGCAAGCTCGACTGGTACTACCAGTTCGTTCCCGGCGAGACGCACGACCTCGACGACGTGTTCGAGAGCGTGCTCATCGACCACAACGGGCGGCAGTCGCTGTTCAAGATGGGCAAGCTGGGCATCCTGTGGGAGCTCGACCGGCGGAACGGCGCGTTCGTCGCCGCGCACGACCTCGGCTACCAGACCCTGGTCGACGTCGACCCGCAGACCGGCGAGACCACCTACCGGCCGGAGATGATCCCGGAGCCCGGCGAGGAGCTCGAGTTCTGCCCCGACTTCCAGGGCATCCGCAACTGGCGCTCGTCGGCGTATCACCCGGGGACCGGGATGCTCTACATCCCGATCCACCCGACCTGCGTCAAGGGGACGTTCAGCGAGGTGGCGCGCGAGCCGCACCCGACCGGCGACCTGTACTACTACGGGAACCCGCGCTGGACCGGCTGGCAGTCGGCCGGCCGGCTGCCCCACCCGAAGAGCCCGGACCACGACGGTCACCTCGTGGCGATGGACATCGAGACCGGCGAGGTGCGCTGGCGCCACTCGACCCGCCTGCGCTCGCTCGCGGCGGCCCTGACCACGGCCGGCGGCCTGGTCGTGACCGCCGACGGCGACCGCTACCTCTTCGTCATGGACGTGGAGACGGGCGACGTGCTGTTCCAGACCCGCCTGCCGGCCCCGGTCCAGGGCTTCCCCATCACCTACGCGGTCGACGACCGGCAGTATCTGGCGATCCCGGTCGGCGGCGGGCGGATGCCGGGGGCGCCGAACGCGATGTACGTCTTCGCCCTACCAGAACATGATAGCGTTCCGTAGTAGTCCGTAGAAGGTCGGATCGGCTCTACGTGTTCGAACGCGCGGGCGTCCCGAAGCACC
Organism: Vicinamibacterales bacterium; assembly: GCA_965222905.1. Taxonomy (GTDB): domain Bacteria; phylum Acidobacteriota; class Vicinamibacteria; order Vicinamibacterales; family UBA8438; genus WTFV01. The sequence continues at coordinate 6,036,054 of OZ244976.1, forward strand.
TGCGCCCTCTGGTCGGCGGCAAGGTGAACGTGGACATGATCGACAGGAACTGGGCGGACATCCTGCGCGTGGCGGCCACCATGGCCGCCGGGACCATGCGGCCGAGCCAGATCCTGCGCAAGCTCGCCGCGGGAGAACCGCTGACGGCACCGGGCCGCATCGGCGTCGATCCCAATGACGTCAGGGTGCCGGGGCCTCCGCCTCAGTCAGCTGGTGGTGACGCTGCTGGCAAGATGGCACGTTCGAGTGTTTCGAGCCGCTGATCGACTTTCCCAAAGGCGATTTCGACGGCGCGCAGGCGGTCGTCCATGCTGCGTACGTCCGTTTCGAGACGGTCAATGCGAGCGTTGACGCCCCCGATCAGGATCGCCATGACGGAGACGACAACACCGGTCATGGCGACGACCGCGCCGATCACCGTGCCGATGATCCATTTGGTGTCGCTGCTCACGTCGGAATCGTACCATAGCCGAGTCGCTGCCTGCGAGGATCTATGCACGTCGAGCCAAGCATCGAGCGCGACGGCGCCGCCCGGCGGCCGCGTGCCGGCGACGTTCGGGACATCGACCAGAAAAATGCTTGACATCCACGGACGGACAAAATTATACACACGCTCGCCGTCCGTCACCGGCGTCGCGGGACACTAGATGTCAGCCAAGTAGCCCAGGTCGAGCCGGCCGGTGCTATCACCGAGTGACTCCATCGGCACCCCGACCTTCTCGAGCATGGTGAGCAGCAGATTCGTCATCGGCGTTTCCGGATATTGGAGGTGACGCCCGCCCTGAAGTCGCCCAGCGGCACCCCCCGCCAGGAGCGCCGGGAGCCGATGGTGATCATGCTGATTGCCGTCGCCCAAGCCGCTCCCGTAGAGAATCATCGCCTGGTCGAGCAGCGAGCCGTCTCCGTCGGACGTGGCGCGCAGCCGCTCCAGCCAATACCCGAGAAGCTCGATATGGTAGGTGTCGACCTTGGCTTTTTTCGCCAGCAGCTCAAGGTCGTCCTGATGATGAGATACCGTATGGTGCCCGTCGGGCACGCCGATCTCCGGGTAGCTGCGATTGCTCAGCTCGCGAGCCATCATCAGCGACACGACGCGGGTGATGTCGGACTGAAAGGCGAGCAACTGCAAGTCGAACATCACTTTGGCATGCTCGTCGAACGTGTCCGGGATGCCGGTCGGACGTTCCGGTAGCGGAACCTCCACATCAGCGTTGTTCTGTTCGGCCCGCTCGATGCGCTGCTCGACGGCACGCACGGCCTCGAGATATTCACTGAGCTTCGTCCGGTCGCCCGGACCCAGCGTCTGCTCGAGCCGAGCCACTTGCTGCGTCACCGAGTCGAGAATGCTGCCCGTCTTCCGCATCCGCGCCAGCCGCTGCGCGGCGTTGCCCCCCTCGCCGAACAGCCGCTCGAACACCATCCGCGGGTGGGTTTCCATCGGGAGCGGCGTCGTCGGCGACCGCCATGAGATCGTGTTCGAGTAGAAGCAGTCGGCCCCGCTGTCGCAGGCGATTGACGTCGGGGTCTCCAAGCAGACCTCGAGGGACGGCAATTGGGTGTGCTTCCCCAGCTCGCGCGCGACGAGCTGATCCGCGGTCGTGGCCAACTTCACCTCGGCGCCCTTGGTCCGGGTCCACGCATGAACCCCGGTCAGCCACCCGGCCGCGCCACGGTGATGATCGGCGTTGCCGTCGCCGAACGACTCCGCCTGCCGGTGCGCGAGCCCGCTCACCACGACGAGCTGATCGCGAAACGACTCCAGCGGCTTGAGAATCGGTGAGAACTCGAAGCCCGTGCCGTCGCCGGCAGGGGTCCAGTAATCCACCGTCCCACCGCTCGACACGTTCTGGGCGATCCCGTTCGGCACATAGATGAATGCCACCCGTGGCACGGGGCTGGCCGCCGTCCTGGCCATCGCCGACAGCGCCGGGACCATCGCGTCCAGGAACGGTAACGCCACCGTGGCGCCGACGCCGCGCAGAAACGTCCGCCGGGGTAGCGCCAACTTGCTGATGATCATCGGGCTGAGCTCCTCATCCGAAAGGGCGTGCTGTCGACGATGCCGAGAACCAGCGACGAGAAACGGTAGTCACTCCGAGCGGCCGCGCGAGTGATGGCGCGGACGGCCGGCGCATCGTAGTGTTCGAGGCTGCGGCCCAACGCGTAGGTCAGCAGCTTTTCGGTCACGGTGCCGGCGACCGTCTCGGACTGGTCCAGCAACACGGCTCGAAGCCCGGTGACGCCCTCGAACGTGGTGCCGTCGGGTAGCGACGCGGATACGTCCACGGGCGCGCCCGACTCACCATGGGTTCGCCAACGGCCGACCGCATCGAAGTTCTCGAGCGCAAACCCGAGTGGATCCATCACCGCATGGCAGCTGGCACAGACCGGATTGGCGCGGTGCTGCACCATACGCTCGCGCATCGAGAGCACCTTGCCCTCGGCGCTCTTATCTTTCAGGGCCGGCACGTTCGGCGGGGGTGGAGGTGGCGGCGACGAGAGGATGTTCTCGAGGATCCACTTGCCGCGCAGCACGGGCGAGGTCCGGGTGGCGTACGCGGTCAACGTGAGAATGCTTGCGTGACCCAACAGCCCGCGCCGCGGGCTGTCGGCCGGCAGCACGACTCGGCGAAAGTGGTCCCCGTACACATGGGGCAAGCCGTAGTGCTTGGCGAGCCGTTCGTTGACAAATGTGAAGTCCGCCCTGAGCAGGTCGAGGACGCTGTAATCCTCGCGAAGGACGTGTTCGACGAACAGCTCCGTTTCACGCCGCATGGCCTGCTGCAGGCCCTTGTCGAAATCGGGGAACAGGCGATCATCGGGTCGCTTGACTTCCAGATCGTCCAAATACAGCCACTGTCGCGCGAAGCTACTCACGAGTGCGGCCGACCGGGGGTGCGCCAGCATGCGCCGCACCTGCCGGTCGAGCACCGCCGGATCCTGCAGGCGGCCGGCGATGGCGAGGTCCAACAGCTCGTCGTCGGGGATACTGCTCCACAGAAAGAACGACAATCGCGACGCCAGCTCCACATCGGAAACACGGTAGACCCGATTCGAGCCGGCGTCGGCCGGCTCGCGCTCGATGCGGAAGAGAAACTCAGGGCTGACGAGCAATCGTTCGAGCGCCCGTTGGATGCCTCTCTCGAATCCGCCCTCGCCATGCCCCTCGTGGTAGAACGGGAGCAGCATCTCGACGTCCGCGTCGGTCGCGGCTCGGCGGTGGGCGCGACGGGCCAGGGTGGACAGGATACGGGTGGCGCACGGCGTTTCCTGAGCAGCATGCGACGGGTGGCAGACGAAGATGCGGCGGCGGCTGGGCGTATCGCCCGGGCCTCGCACCGCATGCGGACCGCTGATGGTCACGCTCGCCACCGAGGGCTGCTGCCCCCGCCCGCGGCTGAACGGCCGACGCAGTTCCTCGCCCGGCGCGGACGTCTTGCGAAGAAAGGTGACACCGATGCGACGGGGGCCCGCTTGCACCGGGATACGGACGCGCAAGCGCCGGTCCGCCGCCAGGTACTGAGACCCGAGGGGATCGCCCGTCGGCGCCGCCTGGTCCACGGTAAACAGGTGGACCCGCTCGCCGTCCACGCTGACCTCAATCTGATGCGGTTCTCGAATGCGTCCGCCCAGCTCGAGCTCGACGGCGTACTCTCCGTCCAGCGGGAGATACGTCGGAATGACGGTGCCACCTCGGGTCCCAAACGGCAGGCCCTCGAACCAGGCGTCTTGCGGGAGCTCGTGGTGAAGCGTATGCACGTTCACCAACAGCGGCATCGTCGGATCACCCACGGCCAGCCGACTGATCTTCTGCGCGGCGGCGAGGTAACCCTCGAGGAGCGTCGGCGAGACGAAGAGCACCTCGGCGACGTTGTCGAAACCGCTGGCCGAATTGTCAGGCGGTAGCAGCACCGACAGGTCCATCTCCCTCGGCAGCGCATCGAGCCCGAGCAAGTCGCGGATCGCGTTTCGGTATTCGGTGCGAGTGAGACGACGCACCGCGGGTTGTTTACCCGGATCGGGCGCCGCCGCGGCCGCGCGGTCGAGCTCCGTCTCGAGCCAAGACACGAACCCATCAACGGCTACATCATCGGGCCGCGGGCGACCGTCCGGAGGCATGGCCCCGGTACGAAGCTTCCGCACCACCTTCTCCCACTGCTCGGCGTCCGCACCCACCGTGCCCAGGTCCAGGGAGTCGAGTGCCAGCCCGGCGGCTCGGAGCTGGGTAACCAGCGGCGTCGGTACCGACGATCGCCCTCGCACGACGCGCTCGTTGTGACAGGTGACGCAGTACTGATCGAGGAGTTGACGGGGCGGTGGGACCGGGGACGGGGTAGCGCGCGCCAGCGCTTGCTGCGGGCCGACGGCCGCGGCGCCGCCACCGGTGGCGGACATGAGCGCCACGCCGGCGGCGAATCGAAGAAGCGACCGCCGCATCAATGGCTCACCTCGCTCGAGCACGGCCGCGCACATCCACAACGGCCTGACTCCAACGTTCGCGGAAGTCGCACAGTATGGCCCCGAACCAAATTCGGTTCCGTTTTCCGGCTCGACGGGGTAGTCTATTACCGAGAACACCAAGCTAACGTCAATGCTCCGGCAGTGTCAAGCGCCAACTGCTCCTGCTGCCGGGTCCGGGCGGTGCCGGCACCGATAGCGCGACCGTACACCGCATCCCAGGGAGGCCAGCGATGCGCGGTCAACATTTCGGCGCGGGGGCGATGGTGGTGCTGCTGGTGGCCGGCCTAGGGGCGTTCGGTGGCGAGGCATCCACAGTTCCGCTGGTCGAGGCGGTCAAGCAGGCGGACACCGACACCATCCGCGCTCTGCTCCAGCAGCGCGTGGACGTGAACGCCGCGGAGGTCGATGGCACGACGGCGCTGCACTGGGCAGCCCACCGCGATGACGTGGAAACGGCCGGCTTGCTGATCCGAGCCGGCGCCGATGTCGACGCTGCGAATCGGTATGGCATCCGGCCCCTGTCGCTCGCCTGCGTGAACGGCAATGCCGCGATAATCGAGTTGCTCCTGACCGCCGGGGCGGATCCGAATACGGCGGCGCCGGAGGGCGAGACCGCCTTGATGACCGCCGCGCGCACGGGAACGGTCGACGCCGTCAGGACGCTGCTGGACCACGGTGCAGACGCGAACGCCCGGGAACGCTGGCGTGGGACCACAGCGCTGATGTGGGCGGCGGCCGAAGGGCACGCGATGGCTGTGGAGACATTGATCGAGGGGGGTATCGACAACCGAGCCTATATCGACGCGCGTTCGAACGCGGGGCTCACCCCGTTGCTGTTCGCCGTCCGACAAGGTCAGCTTGACGCAGTCCGTGTCTTGCTCGCGGCGGGCGCCAACGTGAACGAGACCACGCCGGACGGCACCTCCGCCCTCGTCCTGGCGATCGTCAACGCCCACTACGAGCTCGCGGCGTTTCTGCTGGACAATGGCGCCGATGCGAATGCCAGCGATCCCCGAGGCTCGGCCCTGCACGCCGTGGCTTGGATGCGACGGCCGGGGCGCTCCCCCATCCCGCCGCTCGTGCCGACCGGTAATCTGGACAGCCTGGCGTTGGCTCGAGCCCTGCTGGTGCACGGAGTGAACCCCAACGTTCGAATCGCCTGGACCGAAACCGCCAAAAACGGATTCCAGCTCATGACCCAGGTGGATCCTCCGCCGGACATCGCGATCGGGCGGAACTACCTCATCTTCGAAGGTGCGACGCCTTTCTATCTGGCGGCCAAGCATAGCGATGTCGACCTGATGCGCCTGCTGGCGGCCGAAGGCGCCGACCCGCTGATCCCGACCGTGCAGAACGTCACGCCGCTCATGGCGGCGGCAGGGATTGGGTTTTGGCAAGGTGAGAGCCCGGGGCCCAATACCGGTGTCCCCGAGAGCGACACGCTCGAGGCCGTCCGGCTCGCCTGGGAGCTCGGCGGCGACGTCCAGGCGGTGACCGACTTTGGCGACGTCCGCGTGGAAGGCGATGGCTTCATCCTGCTGCATAGTCTCCCGCTGAATCGCGAGGAATACCGGAGCCTGGGTGATGTCCGATGGGGGGGCGCCACGGCGCTACACGGCGCGGCCCTTCGGGGAGTGAATTCCGTCGTGCGGTTCCTCCTCGACAAAGGCGCGATGCTCGACACGACGACCGATCTCGGATGGACGCCGTTGATGCTGGCGGAAGGCATGTATATCGGCCAGACCGAAAAGGAACAGCCGCATACCGCCGCTATTATTCGTGAATTGACGGGTGAGCGCGTCGGGACGAGCTCGCGTCAACCTTAGGAGCCGTCTCGCGCTCCGGACCTCGGTCAAACACGACAAGGAGAATGATGGGCGCGAGGTCGGGGATCGTCCTGCTCGCACTGGCGCTGCTCGGAGGCTGCGGGGGGGGGGCGCCGGAAGGTAGCGGGGGGGGTGGCACGGACGGCGCCGCCGCCGCGGGACCGACCGATCCCATCGGCCGCGGTCCGGAGGGCGAACCCCGATGGTTCGTCGACACGGCGGTCGAACGCGGTCTCGATTTCGTGCACTTCAATGGCGCGTCGGGCGAATTCTACTTCCCCGAGATCATGGCGCCGGGCGTCGGCGTGCTTGACTACGACAACGACGGCGACCTCGATGTCTACTTCGTGCAGGGGCAGATGCTCGGGGCGGAGACGACCACCTCCAACGCCGCGTTGTCCCCTCCGGGATCGGTCCGGCCGGCCGGACGCCTCTATCGCAACGACCTGCAGGTGCACGCCGACGGAACACGTGCCCTGCGGTTTACCGACGTGACAACGGAGAGCGGGATCGAGGCGCGCGGCTACGGCATGGGGATGGCAACGGGGGACGTGGACAATGACGGCCTGGTCGACCTCTACCTGACGGCGTTCGGGCGCAACCAGCTCTTCCGCAACAAAGGGGACGGGACGTTTGCCGACGTGTCGCGGCCCAGCGGCACGGACGACGACGGGTGGGGCGTCTCGGCCTCGTTCGTCGACTACGACCGTGATGGATGGCTCGACTTGTACGTCGGCAACTATCTACGCTACGAGACCGAGACGGCCACCGAATGTTTCAGTACGACGGGAGGGCGCGACTACTGTGCCCCGCAGGTGCATCGGCCACAACCGGACCGGCTCTATCGGAACCAGGGCCACGGACGGTTCGTCGACGTTACCACCACCGCCCTCGTGGGGCGGGCCGTCGGAGCGGCCCTCGGCGTGGTGACCGCCGACTTCAACAACGACGGCTGGCTCGACATCTACGTCGCCAACGACGGTCATGAAAACCAGCTCTGGATGAACCAGCGCGATGGCACGCTCATCAACACGGGGCTGCTGTCAGGCACGGCGTTGAACGCCGACGGGGAGACCGAGGCGAGCATGGGCGTGGACGCCGGCGACTTCGACAACGACGGCGACGAAGATCTGTTCATGGCCCATCTGACGGATCAGACGAACACGCTGTACGTCAATGACGGCACCGCCCTCTTCGAAGACCAGAGTGCCCGCTCGGGGCTCGGCCCCCCCAGTTTCAGCTACACCGGCTTCGGGGCCGGGTGGTTCGACTTCGACAACGACGGTTGGCTGGACGTTCTCGTGGCCAATGGCCTGGTGCGAGACTTGGACGAGGGGACGAGCGATCCGTTTCCCTACGCTCAGCGCAACCAACTGTTCCGCAATCTCGGCACCGGACGATTCGAGGAGGTCACGGCTCAGGCCGGCGAGATATTCGACGTGCCGGCAGTCGGGCGCGGCGCGGCCTTCGGCGACATCGATAACGACGGCGACGTCGACGTGCTGGTCGGGAACGACAACGGCGCGGCGCGGCTGCTCCTCAACCGGGTGGGGAGCCGCCATCACTGGCTGGGGTACCGCCTGGCGGGGAAGCAATCGGGCCGCGACGTGCTCGGCGCCCGGGTCGAAGTGGTGCGCGATGACGGACCGACGCTCTGGCGCCGGGCGCGCGCCGACGGGAGCTACGCCTCGGCCAACGACCCGCGGGTGCACGTCGGGCTCGGCGAGGCGGCGGGCGTCTCCCGAGTCCGGGTCCATTGGCCGAACGGTGCGGTCGAGGAATGGTTCAACGTGAGCGTGGATCGGTGGACGACGTTGACCGAGGGAAGTGGGCAGTGAGGAAAGGCCCGGCGCGACTGGTCGGGCTCGCCGCCGCCGCCGGGGCCGCCACGGTTCTGGCCGGCGGGTGCACGTCGAACGATCCGGTGCCGGCCGCACTCTCGAGCGATGCCTCGCCGCCCGGCCGGCAGAGCCTCGAGCTGCGGGCGGTCGTGCTGCCCGACCTCTCCCACATGGCCGCGTCCGTCCAAGCACAGCTTCACGAAGAGTACTCGTCGCTGATGTTGGCGGTCGACAACCCGCGGGCGACGCCCGCTGAGATCGGTGACGCGTACGGCCGGCTGGGTAACCTCCTCATGGCGACGCAGTATCGCGACCTGGCCGAGGCGTGCTTCCTCAACGCGCAGGCGCTCGCTCCCAACGAGCGGCGCTGGCCCTATTACCTCGGCCACCTGTCCAGGATCCGGGGAGCGTTCGCCCGATCGGCGACGTTCTTCGAACAGGCGCTCCAACTGCGCCCTGACGATGTGCCAACCCTGGTCTGGCTCGGGGAGGTGCACCTCGCCCAGGGCCGCCCCGAGGCGGCTGAGAGCCTCTTCGCTCGGGCCCTCGCCCATCGGCCCGGTTCAGTTTCCGCGAGGGTCGGACTCGGACGCGCGGCGCTGGCCACACACGAGTACGCCCGCGCGGTGCAGTATCTGGAGGAAGCGCTCGCGCTCGACGAGCGGGCCACGAGCGCCCACTATCCGCTCGCGATGGCCTACCGCGGGCTGGGCGAACTGGAGAAAGCCGACGCCCATCTGCGACAGCGGGGCGATCTCCAGATTCTCCCGGCCGACCCGTTGATGGCGGCGGCGGACGTCGTGCTGCGGAGCCCGTTGGCCTACGAGCGCCGAGGGACACAAGCGCTCGACAGCGGCGACTGGGCGGGGGCGGCGGCGTACTTCCGCCAGGGCATCGAGCTGGCGCCCGCGAACGCCTCACTCCGGCAGAGGCTCGGTATGGCCCTGTTCATGACGGAGGATGCCCGCGGGGCGGGGGAACAGTTCGAAGAAGCGCTTCGACTGGTCCCGGACTACGCCAAGGCGCTCTACGGCCTCGGGGTGCTCCTGGCCGCGCGCGGAGATGACCTCGAAGCGATCGACCGCTTCTCGGCGGCCGTGCAGGCGGATCCAGACTACGTCGAGGCCCGCCTCTGGCTGGCCGGCGTCCTGCGACGGGCCGGACGTCCGGACGAGGCGCTGGCGCACTACGAACAGGTGATCAGCATCGACCCCCGGGTCGGCGGCGCGACGTTCGGGTACGCCGCAACCCTCGTCGGCCTGCGACGGTACCAGGAGGCGCGCGACCGGTTGGCCCACTTGGTAGCGGTGTACCCCGATCAACCGCTGTTCGCCCACGCGCTGGTCCGCCTGCTGGTTGCCGCGCCGGATGCCCGGGTCCGTGATGGCCTGGAGGCGATGGCGGTGTTGGATGCGCTGGTGGAAGAGCAACGGATCACCGACTTTGGCGAGACCCTCGCCATGACCTTGGCCGAGCTGGAGTACTACGAAAACGCGGCGAGCTGGCTGCGTGAAGGCATCGCCGCCGCACGCCGGGCAGGGCGTGAGGACCTCATCCCTCGGATGGCCGAGAAACTTGGGCAGTACGAGCGCGGTCAGCCGTGGCGAGACGACGAGCCGCTCGGACTCGACCCGCTGATGGCGCTCAGCCCCTTCTGACCGAGACGTCCCGACCGCGCGGACATTCTCCCCGGCATCGAGCCTGCGCGTCGTCATAAAGAAAGCCCCTGCTCCCGGCGGATAGCGGGAGCAGGGGCACGCGCGACCGATTGACCGGCCTATGCGCTCGTCAACGCCGGGGCGCGTCCGGCGCTAAAAGTCGACGGTGAGACCAAACTTGACGAGTCGGCCCCGATTGATATCTCGCACCTGGCGGTAGGTCGGTCCAAGCCGCGTGGTGCGAGCCGAAATGGGGGCGGCGTTGAACAGGTTAAAGATGTCCATCACCGGCGTGATCTGATACCGGCCGCTCCTGACGGTCTTCCTCAGGCTGATATCGACCATGTTGACATCATCTCGGCGCGTGGTCGCTCTCGGTTCGACCGCAATGACCTGCGCCACCTGGGTGAGCGCCACCGTGCTGCTGCTGACCCGAAGGTCGGTCAGCTCGGGGAAGCCGGTGAAGTGCTGGGCACTCGCGCTGATCGAGATCCCGTACGGCAACTCGTAGAGCCCGAACGCCTTGAATGCCACGGGGATATCGAAGCGGTTCACTCCTCGGCGGAAGAGGAAGTTGGGGTTGTTCAGATCGGCGTTCCCGCCGTAGATGTCCTCGACGGTCTCGCCGAGGCTCAGGCCCCCTATCACCATCCAGCGATCGCTCAGCCGCTTGTTGAACGTCACATCGACGCCGTTGAAGGTCGCGTCCAACTCAGGCTGATTGTCATAGACCCGGTCGAACACACCTCTGAGCGCCGGATCCAGATTGAAGACGGTCACTTCTCGACCGGAGACGGTCTCCGTCACGGTGAGAGGCGTATAGCTGGAGGCGGGAACGGCGGCGTTTCGCGACCCGATCTCGTTTCGGCGTCGGCGATGAATGTAGGTCACGCCGGCGACGAGGTTCCCGGGCAGTTGGTGCTCGAGCGCGACTGAATACTCCGTCGCCGTCGGCCATTCGATGTTGTCGGCGAATCGGTTGGTCGTCCCGAGATTAAAACCGGTCGAAGGCCCCAACTCCTCCAACTGCGGGAAGAGATCACCGTTCGCATCGATCCATTCACGAGTGTCGGTCGTGCGGCGCACCGGGTTGAGAAAGCGACGGATATGGGTGACACCGGTCGGCTGGTTGAAGCGATTGACGGTGAGTTTGAGCGCGGTCCTTCCATCGCCGAAAAAGTCGTAGATCAAACCGACGCGCGGGGATGGCGCCAACATGTCTGGGGCGCCATTGATGGCGGGGAAGCACTCACCGGCGATGAAGAGCGTCTCCTCCTGGCACACCGCTGGCTGCCAGGCATAGAGCTTCTCCACCCGCAGGCCGAGATTCAACGTGAGTTTCCTCGTCGGCGACCAGCGGTCCTGAATGTAGGCCGCGTGGTCGCGCGCGAACATCTCGAACGTCGTCGGGGTGTTGTAGGTGTTGACCGAATCGGGAACGCCGTTGCGGAACACCGCGCGAATGCCGTTCGGCAGACCGTTGAACCCGTAAGGCGAAATAAACGACGTGTGTGTGTCTCCGTGCTTGCGCCACTGGAACTGGTAACCCACCTTGATGTCGTGCGCGCCGGTAATGATGTTCAACGCCCCAAGCCAACTGGTTCGGGTGGCCGGCCGGTTGAGGTAGCTCGGGACCGCCCCCCGGTGTTCACGCGTCACTTCGTCAAACGTCGGCAGGGCGCCGGGTTGCACACCGGGTATGGGACGCCCATGCTCCTCGCCGGTCAGTACGCTGGCCGAGGTCTCGAACAGCATGTTGCCGGGCAGCGCTGACGTCCACTTCATTTGATAGAGGGGGCTGCTAATGCGCTGACTCGTCATCGCATTGGTTTCGATGAAATCACTGGAGGGTCCGGTGTTGTTGGGCCGGAAAAACACTCGCTTCTCGTTGAAGTTGAACATGAAGTGGAGTTGGCTCCCCGGGCGCGCCTGCCACGAGGCCTTGCCCTGGATGTTCCGCATCCGGTTGCTCTCCAACACCCGCGTGCCGTCGATGTTGTACGACCCCAACCGGTATTGCTGCAGCGTCACCAACGATGCCGTCATCGTGTACCACAACTTGTTCGGGACGATCGGCCCCCCGATCGTGAGGGAGTTGTCGTAAACCCCGAGCATCTTCGCGCTCGGCACGAGGTCTGGGTTGGCGGCCAGGGCTCGCGCCGGCACCCGGGCCAGCAGATCGGCGAAATGCTCGGCCGGGAGATTCTCGAAGGCGGTGCCGCTGCCGCCGCCCGTGAACGAGTACTGGCCGCGGAACTCATTGGTTCCCGTCCGGGTGATCATGTTGGTGACCGGGCCGCCCTTCCCGTATTCGGCGGAGCCGCCGGACGTCTGGAAGTTCACCTCCTCGTAAGCATGGGCGTCGAAATAGCTGATGACGGTACCCTCTCCGCCGGCCCAGGTGACCTCCATCCCATCGATCATGTGGGTCCGCTCGGCAAACGCGCTCCCGTGCACCATCGCGGCGGTCTGCGCAAACATCTCCGATCCGCCCACGTCGTACTTGGTCATGACGACCGCCGGCGCCGTGCGCGCCATCGCCCAGATATCCTGCCGGGCCGGCAAGGTGTCGATAACCTCGCGGCTCATCACGGTTTGCCTCAACGTGGACGCCGTATCCAGCAAGGGCGTCTCGCCCGTCACCGTGACGGTTTCTTCCAGGGCACCGATCGATAGCGTCAGATCCACCCGGGCCGACACGTCGGCATTGACTACGATGCCTTGCTGAATCGTGGTGCTGAATCCGCTCAGCGTCGCGGTAACCATGTAGGTTCCGGACACCAGCCGTTGAAACTGGTAGGCTCCGCGGGCATCCGTCACGATCTCTTGGTCGCCACCGATCACGCCGGGATTCGACAGGCTGACGGTTGCGCCGGGCAGCACGAGGCCTCCGTCGTCCAGAACGGTACCTCGGATTGCTCCGGTGCCTTGGGCCGCAGCGGACAGGGACGAGGCGACAACCAACAAAGCGGTAATCCCGGAGACGAACGCCTGTTTCCTCATGGGTTCCTCCTCGGCGGTCAACACCGGTTGCTCGCACCCTAGGTCAATCGGTGGGCAGCGTCAAGCCCAAACTGCAGCCCCCTGGACCTGGTGTCCTGTATCTCAAATCAATTCGCAGTAGTGCTTGAGCGACGCCAGGATTTGGTCGGCCGTCTTGGTCCAGATGAACGGCGCGGGCTGCTCGTTGCAGACCGCCAGATACGCCTCGATCGCCCGTTCCAACTCCGTCGTGCTTCGGTGGGTGCCGCGCCGGATCTGCCGCTCGGTGAGTGCGGCGAACCACCGCTCGACCTGATTGAGCCAGGAGGCGCTCGTCGGCGTGAAGTGCAGGTGGAACCGCGGCCGGCGGAGCAACCACTCGTGAATCATGGCCGTCTTGTGCGTGCCGTAGTTGTCCAGGACAAGATGGATGTCGAGTTCAGCCGGCACCGCCGCGTCAATGACTGCCAGGAACCGGCGAAATTCTACCGCCCGGTGCCGCCGGTAGCACTTCCCGATCACTTTCCCGGTCGCGAGGTTCAGCGCGGCGAACAGCGACGTGGTGCCGTGCCGCCGATAGTCATGCGTGCGCCGCTCCGGCACGCCGGGCCGCATCGGCAGCACCGGCTGCGTGCGGTCCAGCGCCTGAATCTGTGCTTTTCCGTCGACACACAGCACGACCGCGCGCTCGGGCGGGTGCAGGTACACCCCGACGATGTCACGGATTTTCTCCACAAACAGCGGGTCCTTCGACAGCTTGAAGGTCTCAGTCCGATGCGGCTTCAAGCCAAACGCCCGCCAGATGCGGCTCACCGTCGCCGCGCTGAGGCCGCAGGCCTCAGCCATCGCTCGGGTGCTCCAATGCGTCGCCGCCGCCGGCAGCGCTTCCAGCGTCTGCACTACCACCCGCTCAACGTCGTCATCCCCGATGCGCCGCGGTGCGCCGGAACGTGGCGCGTCCAACAACCCGTCGCAGCCGGCCTGCACGAAGCGGCGCCGCCATTTGCCGACCGTCTCGCGCGTCGTACCCAGGTCGCGCGCCACGGCCAGATCGCTCCCACCCTCGGCGCACGCCAGCACAATGCGCGCGCGCGACGCCAGCGCCTGCGACGTGTTACTCCGGCGCAGCCAGCGCCGCAGTTCCTCCCGTTGGTCGGCCGACAACGCCGGAACCTGTCGCGTGTGGCGGTTCGCCATCCACGGCCCTCCCTGGCCCGGGAGCGACCGTACCACAAACGACCTCCACAGAGAAGTAATTTACGATACAGCACACCCGGGGCCGGTCCCGGCGCCCGTAGTTCCGGCTTCCCGATCCGCGTCACCACGCCGCGGGTGTAGTAGCCGGCGCGATCCCCGAGCAGATCGCCCGTCCGCTCGCCGGGCTGTGGGCCCCCACCGTCTCGGTCATCTCCGCCTCCCAAATGCCCGACAGCCGTGGGGTGGGTCCGGCCGGGGGGCTCAGCGCGCGTTCCGGGTCGAATGGCGATGGCACCGTATCAAGGTAAAGTGTGAGTCCTGGGAATCGGATGGATGTCCCCCATAGCGGTCACCATCCATGTCGAAGAAAGTGGGGCTTCAGATGCGACTGCATGCAGGACGGACGGCGGTCGGCGGGCTGCTGTGTTTCACGATGCTCGCCTCGACCGCCGGGACCGCATTCGGCGCGGGCCAGACCGCGGCGGAGATCGAACGGGATCTGCGGCGCACGCTCGGGGACGAGCGCGACTTGCGAACCATCGAGGTCGATATCACGGGCACCGAAGTCACGCTCACGGGCAGCGTGCCGACTTTCTGGGCGAAATCGCAGGCGATCAAGAAGGCGCTCGAGGTGAAAGGGGTCGAGACGGTCGTCAGCAAACTGGAGATTCCAGCCGGCGAGGATGACAACGAGCTGGCCCGAGCGGTGTCCGAGGCGGTCCTGAACTATTCGCACTACACGATGTGGGACGTCATCGGCGCGGGGGTCGCGCGTGGCGTGGTCACCCTCACGGGCAGCGTCACGCCGGACTACGCCAAGGCAGATGACCTAGTCGAGCGCGTCGCCAAGATCCGCGGTGTGCAGGATGTGCGCAACATGATCGAGACGCAGCCCCTGTCCAACTTCGACGCGGGCATCCGCAACGCCCTCGCCACCCGGATTTTCAACAGCACGTACTTCGGCGAGTACGCAAGTTGGCCGATCCCTCCGTTTCACGTGATAGTTCAGAACGGTAGCGTGAGGCTAATCGGGGTGGTGCGATCCACGGTGGAGAAACGCGCCTTGGAGCAAATCGTGAGCCACACCATGGGCGTGTCCCGAGTCGTCAACGATCTACAGACCAACCAATAGCACGCGGGCGGCTCGTGGTGGGCCCGTCGAGGAGCACGAGGAGGATGTAGGAGTCCGCGAGGGCGGTTACCCCGGGGGAGCCACCCGCGCTCGGCGGCCACGTAGGCGTCGAGGCGCGTGAATGGATCTGTCTGCTGGCCCGTGGTCAGGGGCAGCCGCCCGCCGGAGTTGCCCGGGTTGATCGCTGCGTCGGTCTGCAGCATCTCGTTCGTCCGGCCCGGCACCGGCCGCAACGGTCGGGCGAGCGCCGAGATGACCCCGACGGTGACCGCGTGGCTGAGACCGAAGGGCGCGCGCTCACCGGACGATCCGGTCTCGCAATACGGCGTGCTCGCGGGACTCCGGGTCAAACTAGACTCCTTGAACAAGGACCATCTTCACAGTTGAGTCAAGTTTGGGATCGGCTGTGGGTGCACGACACGAAAGTGAGGCTTTGCCGTACGGGGGTATTGAGCGAGCGCCGATCGGCCGATTCCTTGGGTAGGGAGGACTCCGACCATGCCCGAGGCGCAGTTGACTGAACCGCTCGATCACGCGGCCGAAAAAGGGGGCTTGGAGGAGATGTTCGCGGCGTTGGAGGCAGCGGTCAAGGCCGATGTCGAGGCGTTCCGCAGACGGGGGAACGCGAATGCGCAGGACTTCGAGACCCTCTTGCAGACCGTTCACCGTCGAGCGCTCGCCACGGCGAGCCAAGCCGTGAAGACGATTTCGGCGCCGCGTTCGTAGCCGCGTTTGCGGCTGAGGTTGCTGCGCTGCTCGGACCACGCCGGGGTGACGCGCAGGACTTCGAGGCCCTCGAGCAGGCACTGCGTCGTCGAGCCCTCGACCTTGCCGCGCAGGCGCTGGCGCAGTACTGCAACGCGGACGATGCCGACCATTCGGATTCGACCGTCGCGTGCGCCTGCGGCGGAAAGGCGCGCTACGCCGGCCGCCGCCCAAAGACCTTCACCACGCTGCTCGGGCCGCTGACGCTGGAACGGGCCTACTACCATTGCGACGCCTGCCGTACGGGGGTGTGTCCGCGCGACCGGGCCCTGGGTATGCACGCCACGTCGCTGTCGCCCGGCGTGCTGCGGATGGTGGGGCTGGCGGCCTCGGACTTCAGCTTCGCCGCGGCCAGCGACCTGTTGTGGGAACTGGCCGCGGTGCGCGTCGAGACCAAGCAGGTCGAGCGCTGCGCCGAAGCCCTGGGACGTGAGGTCGCCGCCGACGAACGCGCTGTGGCAGAAACCGTCCCCAGCCCCGCGCCGACGATGTACCTGGGGTTGGACGGCAGCGGCGTGCCGGTGCGCCCCGCCGAGGTCGAAGGCCGTCGCGGCAAGCAGCCCGACGGTTCGGCCAAGACCCGCGAGGTCAAGCTGGCCACCGTGTGGACGGCCGAAGGGCGCGACAAAGCGGGCCGGCCCGTGCGCGACCTCGGGTCAGTCAGCTACAACGCCGCAGTCGAGAGCGCGGCCAGCCGCGACACCGACTCGCAGCCGGCCGCCTTCGCACAACGGGCCTATCGCGAGGCAATACGGCGCGGTTTCGACACCGCAGCCCAGCGCGTCGTCATCGGCGACGGCGCCGCGTGGATCTGGAACATTGCCGCCGAGCAGTTTCCCGGCGCCATCGAGATCGTTGACATCTACCACGCCAAGCAGCACCTGTGCGACGTCGCCAAGGCCATCTACGGTCCCGGGACCGACCTGGCCGACCGGTGGGCCAAGGACCGGCGTGACGAACTCGACGCCGGCCGGCTGTGCGCCGTCGTCGCCGCGCTGCGCATCCACGTCGAGACCACGCCCGAGGCGCGAAAGTGCATTCACTACGTGTTCGGGAACCGCCACCGGATGCGCTATCCGCAGTTCCGCGCCAGGGGCCTGTGCGTCTCGTCGGGCGTCGTCGAGGCCGGATGCAAGCAGATCGGCGCACGGCTCAAGCGCGCCGGCATGCGCTGGACCGTCGCCGGGGCCAACGCCATCATCGCCCTGCGCTGCTGCATCCTCAGCGGACGCTTCGAGGACTTCTGGGAGCGACGTGCCGCAAATGCCGCCTGACGCTCATCCAACAATGATGTCGTGCACCCATCGGCTGTCCGCCGGCCGTTCTGTCGCCGTCGACGCGCTCTTCGAGCTGGACGTGCGCGTCCATGCCGCGCCGGCGCGCCCCGGCCGCGACGAGGTCTGGGCGCCGACGGCCAGCGTCGCGCCGCCGCCGAGGGCGATGCTCGCCTCCAGGTCGACGATCGGCCGGCCGTCGAAGCCCTCCTCGATGCCGCTCGATGGCACGAATCATGCTACTGGAGACACTTACGAGCGGCACGATGGTTACAACGATTCCGGGCATCATCACCTGCTCCGATCCCCGGACGTTGACACGATCCGGGGCGTTCGACGCCGCAAACGGCGTGAGGGTACCATCCTCCACGAGATGCCGGGCAACAGCTTCGGGCAGGCGTTCCGCATCACCACGGCCGGCGAGTCGCACGGCCCGGGCAACCTCGTCATCGTCGACGGGTGCCCGCCGGGGCTGCCGCTGAGCGCCGACGACCTGATACCCGATCTGGCGCGGCGCCGCCCCGGCCAGAGCGCCATCGTCACCCAGCGGGACGAGCCGGACGCGCCGGAGATCCTGTCCGGCGTATTCGAGGGGAAGACCACCGGCACGAGCATCGCGATCCTGGTGCGCAACCGCGATCAGCGCAGCCGCGACTACACCGCCATCAAGAACAAGTACCGCCCGGGCCACGCCGACCACACCTACGACGCGAAGTACGGGTTCCGCGACTACCGCGGCGGCGGACGGTCGAGCGCGCGCGAGACGACGGTTCGCGTCGCGGCGGGGGCCATTGCGAAGAAGCTGATCACTGAGCGGTTCGGCGGGCGCGTCGTCGGCTACGTGCGGCAGGTGGGCGAGGTGGTGGCGGACGTGCCGGACCCGGCCGCGGTCACCCTCGACCACGTCGAGCGCCTGCCGGATGGCCGGCCGAACATCGTGCGCTGTCCCGACGCAGTGGCGGCCGAGCGCATGGTGGCGCTGATCGAGAGGTTGCGCGGCGAGCAGAACTCGATCGGCGGCGTGGCCGAGATCGTCGCCACCGGGGTCCCGGCCGGGCTCGGCGAGCCGGTGTTCGACAAGCTGAAGGCGGACCTGGGCAAGGCGCTGTTCAGCCTGCCCGCAGTGCTGGGCGTCGAATACGGGGTCGGCTTCGGCTGCGCGACGCTACGCGGCACGGCGAGCAACGACGTCTTCTACGCGGCCCGCGGCGCCGAGGGAGCTACTCCGCGCATCGCGACCCGCACGAACCGCCATGGCGGCATGCTGGGCGGGATCTCCAGCGGGATGCCGATCGTCCTGCGCGCCGCCGTGAAGCCGACCAGCAGCCTGTCGCAACCGCAAGAGACGGTGACGCGCAGCGGCGAGCCGACGACCATCGCCACGAAGGGACGCCACGACCCGTGCCTGCTGCCGCGCTTCATCCCGATGGCGGAGGCGATGGTGGCGCTGGTCCTCGCCGACCACTGGCTGCGCTGGCAGGCCGCCGGCGGTGGCGCGTGATCCAGCCATCCCCATCGCGCGCGGCGGCTACGGGGACGCAGGCCGCCGCGCGCTATAATCGCCGCATTCCGGGAGGTTGACCACCAATGAATGCCCAGGCGAAAACCCTCAACGCCGGCACCGCGGCGAAGCTCGCAGCGGCCGGCGTCGTGCTGATCGTCGTGTTCGGCCTCGGATGGCTGACGGCGGCCACCGGCGCGGGACAGGAGGCCGATCCCGCCTCCCTCACCGACCTCGAGCGCGAGTTCACCGAGCGGATGCGCAACGTCGTCCTCGTCGGGCACTTCACGATCGAGGGACAGGAGCGCCGCGACGGCCTGCCCGAGCGCTACGAGATCAGCGAGGTCACGAAGCTCGAAGGCGACCGCTGGCGCTTCGACGTGCACCTGACCTATGGGAGCGTGGACGCCACCCTGCCCGTGGTCGTGCCGATGGTCTGGGCCGGCGACACGCCGATGGTGAGCATCACCGACTTCGCCATCCCCGGTCTGGGCGAGGAGTTCGGCGCCCGCGTCGTCTTCTACGACAGCCGCTACGCAGGCACCTGGGATCACGGCCGGTACGGCGGGATGATGTACGGCACGATCTCGCCGCTGGACGCCGAAGACCCGGAGTAGGCTGGCGTTCGCCGAGATCGTACCGGCGCTGTCGCAGGAAATCCCTCGGCGGTCCGCTCAGAACGCCCGTTCGTAGCGCCAGCCCGACGCCACCATCCAGAGCCGGTGCCGCGGCCCCGGCCGGTCCAGCGCCCCGCCGCCGTGCGCGGCGTCCTGGTGGTAGAGCGCCACCTGCCCACCGTCCACATCGAGCAAGTCGCCGAGCAGCCGCTCCTCGGGCCACGCGGCCACGGCGGCGAGGGCCGTCTCCACGTCGTCGAACGCCGCCATCCGCGTCGTCAGGGCAAAGGTGGGCGCCGCGAGCTTGATCTCCCCGGCCGCCTGTCGCGCCAGCGCGTCGCCCGGTGACAGCCACTGGTGCGCGTGGATCTCGCCCCCGTCCACCGTGATGCGATCCGCCGGCGCCGGCGCGACGAAGAACCAGGTGGCGAACCGGATGGGACTGACCTCCGGCGTCGTCCAGTGGACGGCGAACGCCAGCGACTCGGGCGTGACCTCGACGCCCGCCTCCTCGTGGGCCTCGCGCACCGCTGCCCGCCGAGCCGCCGCCGCCTCGTCCCCCGGCGCGGCAGGATCGGCGTCGTCCGGGTCGATTCGGCCGCCGGGAAAAACCCAGTAGCCGCCGTGGAAGGCGAGCGTCGGATTGCGCCGCAGGAAGAGGATCTCGAGCCCGCCCGCGGCGGGCCGAACGAGCATGACCGAGGCGGCCGGCCTCGGCGTCACGGGGGTTGGACTCACGCCGCGTAGTCTACCCTCTACGGAGCGCGTGCCTCTGCGTCAGAAGTAGCGCGTGCCGAAAACCACCGGGCGGCGGTCCTCGTCGTACTCCGGGACCGGCGTCCGCGGCGCGTCGTTGTTGTGCCTGCCCTGGTTGAACAGGTTCCGCACGGTACGGACGCTCTTCAGCGCATAGCGGCTCCGGGAGTTGGGGAACTCCGCCTGCCACATGACCGCCAACTGCTCGTCGGTCAACCGCCACCGGACGTTGCTCGCCAGCGTCCAGTTCTGGAACTCCATGACGCGCCGGCCGAAGAACCGGCCGGTCCGCGGCTTGTCCGGAACCGGCGGCACGCCCTCGGCCTCCGTGAAGCCGGACGGCAAATCGGGGCCCAGCGCCGGCAGGACGATCAGCGGGGCCCCCGCCGCAGCGGGGGCGGCCTTGCCGGCCTTCGGGAGACGCTCCAGGGTGTCCAGCAGCTCGGCGAGCCGCTCGCGCTCACCGGCCGTCAGCCGCTTGCGCTGCTGTGCGGGTCGCCGCCTGATCAGGTCGTCCAGCTCGACGAGCCATTCCAGGTCGGTGCGCTCCGCGCCCGCCGCCAGCCGTACCGCCTGCTCCCACTTGCCCGCGTTGCGCCAGTTGTGGAGGGCTTCCGCGGGCATGTCCGCCGTCTCGAAGATCTCCGCGGCGTCTTCCAGGCGTCCCTGGGCTTCCCGAAGTCGTCCCGTGCGGACCAGGTCCGGCGGCTTCACGGCCAACAGAATCCGCTCGGCCGCCAACGCCTCCCCGGCGTCGATCGAGGTGTCCGCGGCGCGGCAGCGCAGCGCCCTGGCCCTGGCCGCGGCATCGCCCGGGTAACCGGTCAGGTCCAGCCAGCCCTCGACGTCGCCGGCGAACGCGGCGGCTTCGGCCGGCTCTCCCGCCAACCTCTCGATGGCGTCGCGCAACCCCTGCGCCACGGGGGGCAGCGCCTGCCGCAGCCAGCTTCCCTCCCGCCCCATTGCAATCGCGGCGTCCAGCAGGGCGAACGGCGCCGCGTCCCGTTCGACCGACCACGCAGCCAGCTCCTGAAACGCCTGCTCGTACGGCGCCGGCGAGCGCAGGACCACGATCGCTTCGTCCGCCATCATGTGCACGTCGTCGCGCCGGACCCCGGCGGGCAGGCCATCCACCAGCAGACGGGCCGCGGTGGCCAGCAGCGTCGTGCGGGCGTCCGCGCGCACGGTCTCGTCCGCGACCCCGTTCGGCAGATGCGGGTCCCCCAGCAGACGCAGCGCCTGGCAGGCGCGCTGCCACGCGCGCCGCGGCACCGTGTCGACGAGCGCCCGGGCGTCGTTGGTCCGCGCCAGTACCCGCTCTTCCGGGAGCGCATCGTCGGCGAAGTGCTCGATCAGGTCATCCGCGTCGTAGGGCGCGCTGTCTTCCAGCAGCTCCGCACTCAGGTCCAACGCCTCGTCGTCGCCCGCAACGTCCACGAACGCGAGCGTCTCGGTGGCGCGGCTCAACGCCACGCGGAGCTGATCGATGGCGGTCCGGTGCTCGTGCTCGCGGAGCGCCAGCGACGTCCGGCTGGCCGTCGGCCCCGTGGCGGCGTGGAGGCGCGCCAGCAGCGCCCCCGGTTCCAGAACGCAGACCGACTGGTATTCCAGCCCCTTGGCGTCGGACGGCGTCAGCACCATGTCCCGCAGCCGGTCGGGCACCCAGTCGGGAACCTCTTCACCGAGCGCGACGACCACCACCCCATCCACGTCGTCGAGCCGCTCGAGCAACGCCACGGCGCCCGCCGCATCGGGGACGACCACGTGAAACAGGTGAGCGTCGACGTGCTGGCCACCGCGTTGATGGCGCTGCTTCGTCGGGCGCCGCCCCTTCTCCAGGTGGACGTACCACTCCGACGCGCGTTCGATGACGGCCGCGATCCGGCTCGGGCAGCGCAGGTTGTCTTCGAGATGGAACCGCCGCGGCGCGTCGAGGCGTGCGGCGAGCAGGTCGTTCAACGGCCCCCAGTCGAATCCGGACGGCCGGACCGTCTGTCCGTCGTCACCCGCCACGAGCAGCCAGGGGGCGTGGCCCCGCCGGCGCGCAATCGCCAGGCACAGCTCCACGACCACGGCAGTCTCGAGCACCGTAAGGTCCTGCACCTCGTCGACCACGATCCGGTCGAACTCGGCGAACCCTTCCGGCAGATCGTCGTCCCGCAGCCGCCCGACCGCGGCCACCGCCGCGGCGAGCTCGGGAAAGATGCGACCGAGCGCGTCCGACTCGATGGTGCCGGCCACCTTCAGCAGCGCGTTCGCGGCCGACCGGCCGACTCCGTCGTCGCCCGCACGCCGCTCGCGGTACGCCGTGTCGCTCAGCCGCACCAGGTCGCCGGCGGCGATGCAGCCGGCGTCGCCGGGCACGGCGCGACCGACCAGGATCGCCCGGACCTCGGCATGCATCGCCGCGTCCCGGCTTGCCCACGGTCCGACCTGCCGGCGTCCCAGGCGGGCCGTGGCCGCCGCGAACGCGGCGCGGCTCTCCGTCAGGCGGCGCCGCTCGACGTCGGCACGGCAGACTTCGCCCAGAAACGTCGCGAAGTCGCGCGCGACGACCCGCACGTCGGCGGGGGCGAACGCCCGGAAGTGTTCTTCGGCGGAGGTCGTCAGCTCGCGCGACCAGGTGAGGTAGAGCACCCGCTGGCCGCTGCGCGCCTCGACCGCCTTCCAGAGCACGGTCGTCTTCCCGGATCCGGGCCGCCCGTGCACGAGCCGCACCGGGCCCTCGTGCTCCACGAACTGGAGCTGGACCGGCGTCCAGGGGCGTCCGACGAGGTCGGCATCCTCGATCTCGCGCTGCGAGAAAGGCAGATAGTCGTCGAGCGCGCCGGCGTCGAGGGATTCGTGGTCGTCGTGGTGGCGGACCGCCCGCACCAGGATGCCGCCGCGGTCGGGAAACTCGATGCCGCGGGCCGGGCGGCTTCCCTGCAGCGTCCACCACAGGTAGTACTGCATGCCGCCGCCGCCGCCGAGCGGCGAGCGGCGCCAGCCCCGGTTGACCGCGTCGCGACATCCCTTGACGACGGTCGTGCGTCCGTGCGCGGCCAAGTGCTGCAGCACGATGCCCAGCCGCCGGCGGAGGAGCGTCAGCTCGCCCAGGCCGTCCGGCACGTCGGGGTGGACCCACAGGCCATGCGGCAGGCTGCCGAACTCGATCTCCCCGACGGCGCACGGGTCGCGCCGCACGACCGGGCGGCGGCCCGCGCCCAGGCTCGACAGCGCGAACGCCGGTGACGTGGGGGCCCACGGATCCGGCTTCCCCAGCTCCTGTGCAATCCGCCGGCAGTGGTTGCGGGACAACGGGAGCGTGGGATCCCGCACCATCGCCGCCGTCATGCCCAGCACCCGCCGCGCCGTTCTGGACACCTTGCGCTCGTCCACGTCGAGAACGCGCGCCAACTGCTCGATCGTCTGCGTCTTCGCCTTCATGCAACGGACTCGAAGCCCGCCGACCCGCAGCGCACGAACACCGTGGCCTGCGGCGGCAGCCTGTAGACTGTACCGCTTTGTCCATCGCAGACGTCGTCTTCGTGACGGTGCTCACGTTTGTCGGCTCGACGCTCCAGGGCTCCATCGGCTTCGGCATGGGGCTCTTTGCCGCGCCGATCCTCATCCTGCTGGATCCGCGGTTCGTGCCGGCGCCCATCCTGTTCTGCACGATGGTGCTCACGCTGCTGATGACGTATCGGGAACGCCACGCGATAGACGTCCGCGGCATCAAGTGGGCGATGCTCGGACGCGTCGCCGGCACCGTCGCCGCGGGAGCCATTCTGGCGTTCGTGGCGGCCGACACGCTGGTGCTGCTGTTCGGTTTCTTCATCCTCGCTGCGGTGGCGATGAGCGTCTCCGGACTGCGGATCGCGCCCACGGGTCGGGCGCTCGTCACCGCGGGCGTGCTCTCGGGCCTGCTGGGCACGGTCGCCGCGGTCGGCGGTCCCCCGCTGGCGCTGCTCTATCAGGACGCCCCCGGCGCCCGCATCCGGAGCACGATCTCGGGGTTCTTCCTGATCGGGACAACCTTGTCGCTCGCCATGCTGTGGCTGGTCGGCCGTTTCGGCGGCGGCGAGTTCCGGCTGGCGCTGTTGATGCTGCCGGGCATGCTGGCCGGACTGGCCCTGTCGCAGCGCACCGCGCGCTACGTCGACCGCGGGTATACCCGTCCGGCGGTCCTCACCGTCGTGGCCCTGACCGGCCTGGCGATCGTCGTCCGGCAGCTCGCCTAGAGAATGTCGTGGCGAGCCCGCGGTTGCTCCGATCGGCGGGGCCTCCGGATCGCGCCGCGCGACGAGAAGCACTACCGGTGGTTGACCCTGCCGGCGATTAGATCGATCCTTGAGCTTGCACCCAGTGTCCGTGTCTCGTTCGGAGATCAGAGAGGTGATCCAATGAAAACCCGTCATCTTGTGCTGCTGCTCGCGGTGGTCACGATCGTGTCGCTGGCGCCGGCGCCGGCCGTCGCGCAGAACGAAGTGCCCCGGACGGCGTGGGGAGCACCGGACCTGCAAGGCATCTGGGACTTCCGCACCATCACGCCGATGGAGCGTCCCGAGGAGCTGGGCGAACAGGCCTTCCTGACGGAAGAGGAAGCCGCCAACCTCGAGCAGGCGACGGTCGACCGCAACGCGCAACTGCTGCAGGCCGAGGCCCGGCGGACCGAGGCGGGCGGCAACGTCGGCGCCTACAACAACTTCTGGATGGATCGCGGGACGCGCACGGTCAGCAACCGGCGCACGTCGCTGATCGTCGATCCCCCGAACGGCCGCATTCCGCCGGTGACCGCGGCCGGGCAGGCGCGCAAGGACGCCCTGGCCGAGCGGCGCGGGCGCCCCGCCTACGGTCCCGAGGACCGCAGCATGGGCGAGCGCTGCATCCTCGGCTTCAACGCCGGGCCGCCGATGGAGCCGCGCGCCTACAACAATCACGCACAGCTCTTCCAGACCCCGGACCACGTGGTGATCCTCAACGAGATGGTCAACGACGCGCGCATCGTCCCCATCGACGGCCGGGGCCATCTGCCGAACGACGTCACGCAGTGGCGGGGCGACTCTCGCGGCCGGTGGGAGGGCGACACGCTCGTCGTCGAGACCCGCAACTTCCATACCGACACCGCGTTCAGCGAGCGCCAGGGATCCAGTCCCGACATGCTGCTGACAGAGCGCTTCACCCGCGTCGACGACGGCACGCTGCTGTACGAGGCGACGATGGACGACGCGTCCACCTGGACGCAGCCATGGACCTTCGAGGTCACGATGTTCAGGACCGAGGAACCGGTCTACGAGTACGCCTGCCACGAGGGCAACATCGGGATGGACGGCATCCTGACCGGCGCGCGCGCCGACGACGCCAGATCCGCCCAGCAGTAGTCGGTCGCAGAACCGAAGATTCCGGAGCCATTCGATGAAACGTCGCATCCCCTTCGTCGCAACCGCCCTCGCCGTCCTGCTCGGCGGGGGTCTCGCCGGTTCGGCCGGCGCCCAGGTAGAGGACTACACCCCGGTCACCGACGACATGCTGCGCGAGCCGTCCGCGTCGGACTGGCTGAGCTGGCGCCGCACGCTGGACGGGCAGGGCCACAGCCCGCTCGATCAGATCAACACGGAGAACGTCGACCAGTTGCGGCTGGCCTGGAGCTGGAGCCTCGGGCCGGGCTCGCAGCAAACCACCCCGCTGGTGCACGACGGGGTCCTGTACATCGCCAATCCGGGCGAGATCGTGCAGGCTCTCGACGCGGCCACCGGCGACTTCCTCTGGGAGTACCGGCGCGACGCGCCCGAGCCCGGGGACAGCTTCGGCGGTCCTCCGCCGGGCCGGCAGCATCGCAACATCGCCATCTACGAGGACAAGGTCTACCTGAACACCTCCGACGCGCACATCATCGCCATCGACGCGCGGACCGGAGAGGCGGTCTGGGACACCGACGTCGGCAGGGGGGCCGGCTTCCAGTACTCCAGCGGCTCGATCGTCGCCGCCGGCAAGGTGGTGTCGGGCCTGACCGGCTGCGGCCGCTATCGCGACGACACCTGCTACATCGTGGGCCTCGACGCCCGCACCGGCGACGAGCTGTGGCGCACCTCGACCATTGCCGTGCCCGGCGAGCGGGGCGGCGACACGTGGGGCGACCTGCCGCTCATGTTCCGCGCCGGGAGCGACTCCTGGATTCCGGGCAGCTACGACCCGGTCACCCGCACCCTGTTCCATGGCACGTCGCAGGCCAAGCCGTGGGCGCGGGTGGTGCGCGGCACCGACGGCGACGCCCTCTACACCAACTCGACCCTCGCCCTCGACCCCGACACCGGCGAGATGAAGTGGTACTTCCAGCACATCCCGGGCGAGACGCTCGACATGGACGAGGTGTTCGAGCGGATCCTGATCGATTACGACGGGCAGCGCTCGGTCTTCACGATGGGCAAGATGGCGGTGCTCTGGGAGCTCGACGTCGAGACCGGCGCGTTCCGCAACGCGCACGACCTCGGCTACCAGACCTTTGCCGACGTCGATCCGGAGACCGGCGCGGTCACCCACCGGGAGGGGATGATCCCCGAGCTCTACGAGGAGGTCTTCTGGTGCCCGAGCACGGCCGGCTTCAAGAGCTGGCGGGCGATGTCGTACCACCCGGAGACCGAGGCGTTCGTCATCCCGATCAACCTCAACTGCGAGACCGGCGTGTTCGGCCCCGTCGAGCGGGTCGAGGGGGGCGGCGGCACCGGTCCGGTCCGGCGCACGAACCACTTCCATCCGGACAGCCCCGGCCAGCTCGGAGAGCTGCTGTCGATGAGCATCCGCACCGGCGAGGTCCTCTGGCGGCAGCGGTTCAAGACCCCGATCAACAGCGCGGCGCTGACCACTGCCGGGGGGCTGGCGTTCGCGGGTAGCTGGGACCGCTACATCTATGCCTTCGATGCGGCCGACGGCGAGATCCTCTGGAGCCGGCGCCTGCCGACCTCGATCCAGGGGTTCCCGATCAGCTACGCGGTCGACGGCCGGCAGTACGTGGCGGTGCCGGTCGGCACCGGCGGCGCGAGTTGGGCCGGCATGATACCGGCCGATCTGATGCCGGAGGAGAGGCGCCCGGCCGGGGGCAACGGTCTCTTCGTCTTCGCGCTCGACGAATAGCGCGCCGTATCGAACACGGGGTCTCGGCAGCCTCCCGGGCGGCCGGGGCCCCGCCGCCGCCGGACCCGGCGTTCAGGCGAAGACGAGCGTCACCGTCTCGGCCACGCACGCCGGCTTCGTCTCACCCTCGATCTCGATCACGAACCCGCTGATCACCCGCGCGGAATCCGGCTTGGTCCGCTCGACCGACTTGATGGTCTGCACGCCCCGCACGCGCGCGCCGACCGGCACGGCGTTGGGAAAGCGGACCCTGTTGACGCCGTAGTTGATGACGCGGGACACACCGGTGAGCGACAGGATCTGGGCGCGAAAGCCGGGGATCAGGGACAGGGTCAGGAAGCCGTGGGCCACCGGACCGCCGTACGGCGACTCGCGCCTGGCGCGCTCGACGTCGCAGTGGATCCACTGGTGATCGAAGGTGGCGTCCGCGAAACGGTCGACCAATTCCTGGGTGATCGCCAGCCACGCGCTGGCGCCGACCTCCCGGCCGGCCAGTTGCTCGAGCTCTTGCAGCCCATGTACCGCGCGCAATACCCGCTCCCGATGCACCCCCGGCGCGAGGTCTCCACACCGGAGACCCCGGGCACGTTCGTGTCGATCCGTCCTAACGCACTGCCGCCGAGAAGCTCAACTCGGGATCGTACCGCAGCACGCTGCGTTCGATGGACAGGAGGACGCCGGCCAGTCGGGCCGCCACCAGATCGGCCTGTTCGCCGAACGTCCGTTGCAGGATGGTGGGCCGACCGAGCTCGGAGAAGCTGGAGTGGTTCTCGACGATCTGCCAGGTTGCAGGTCCGGGCCCGAACACGCGCTCGTACACACCGAAGACGACGTCGGCGCCTCGGAACTGCCCAAGGTTCTCGCGCAGAAACTCCTCCCAGTCGGCGGTCCGGCCCGGCGCCACCTGGATGGTCGTCGTCCAGGCCAGCGAAAGGCCGCTGACGTCGTCCGACTCGACGCTCAACTCGGGACGATAGCGCACCGCGTAGCTCTGGCGACTCGAGAGGGTCCGACGCACGCGATCGCGAACCCGCGCCAGGCGCTCGGGCTCGAGAACGCGCGCCAGCGGCCCGCCGAAGTCGAGATCGGCCAGGCTCTCCACGGGGGTGACGAACAGCCGCTCGTAGGTGTTGCCGAACTCGGCCGTGCGCCACGCCGAACGCCAGGGCACCCCGGCGCGCTGCAGAGCCGGGTTGACCTCCTCGAGCTGCATCTCGATGAATTCATCGAGCTCTCTCGGCAGGACCTGCATGATGTCCACGCGCATCCACGAGGAATCGTCCTGCGCAAGGGTCACGGACGCGACGCCGGGTATCAGAAGCGTGCCGACGACCAGCGCGGCGAAACCGATGACATAGCGTTTCATGGCAGCCTCCCAGTAGATGCGCCGGGGCGTATCGGCACGCCGGGGCACTTCCCTCACCTCTACTCTACCACCGCTGGCGGTTCGTGGCGGAACTCCGTGCGGCGACGGTGGCGGCGACGGCGCCCGCCCTGTTCTCCGTGTCTTCCTACACCCGGCCGGCCGCCGCGATTCCCTCCCGTTCGTCGACACGCCACAGAATCAGGCCCCCCGCGAGAAAGAAGACCAGCAGGCTGCCCACCCCGACGCGCTGGCTGTAGACGTCGCTCAGCACGCCCAGCAACGCCGGGCCGAGAAACGACGTCGCCTTGCCGGAGAAGGCGAAGAAGCCGAAGAACTCGGACTCGTGCTTCGCCGGCACGAAGCGCGCCATCAATGACCGGCTGGCGGACTGGTTCGGTCCGATGAAGATTCCCACCAGGATCGCCGAGACCCAGAACCAACCCCGCGTGGGCGCGAGCGCCCCGAGCAGCGTGGCCGCCGCCAGCGCGGCCACACTCAGACCGATGGTCGCCTTGCCTCCGATTCGGTCGTCGACGAAGCCGAACGCGAACGCTCCCAGCCCCGCCCCGACATTGAGGACGATGCCGAACGTCACCAACTCCTGGAAGCTGAAGCCGAACGTGCCGACCGCATAGATGCCGCCGAAAGCGAAGATCGTCACGAGCCCGTCGTTGTACAGCAGCCGCGCCAGCAGGAACCGCGCGACCTGCCGGTACCGCCGCAGATGGCGCGCGGTGGCGGCCAGATCGCGGAAGGCCTGTCCCACGCCGACCCGGCCGGCGGACGTCGACTCGTCCCGCAGGTAGACGAACGCCGGGATGCTGAACAGCAGGAACCAGCCAGCGACCAGCAGGTTGGTGGCCCGCAGGTTGAAGCCCTCGTCGGTGGGAATCCCGAGCAGCGGCGTCTCCGGCACGAAGACCACGAGAGCCACCGTGAGCGCCGCCAGCCCGCCGAAGTAGCCGAGCCCCCACCCGTAGCCGGACACGCGTCCGATCCGCTCCGGTTCGGCCAGGGTCGACAGGTACCCGTTGTAGAAGACCAGTCCCAGCTCGAACGCCACGTTGGCGACGACGAACACGCCGAGGGCGATGACAACCGCGCTGGGCTGGTCGGGGCGAACGAACGTCAGCGCCGCCGTCGCCGCGACGCACAGCAGCGAGCACAGGATCAGGTACCTGCGCCGGCCGCCACGGTCGGCCAAGGCCCCGGCGAGCGGGGCCAGCAGCGCGATGGCGAGCGCGCTCACCATGATGCCGCGCGACCAGAGGGCGGTGCCCCGGCCCGGATCGTCCGCGAACGCGGCGGTGAAGTACGCCGAATAGATGAACGTGACGACCAGCGTCGTGAACGCGGAGTTCGCCCAGTCGTACAGGCACCACGACCACACCGCGACCCGCCCCGCCCGCTCGCCCGGCGCGTGCTTCGAGGCATCCATGGTTCACCTACAATACGGCGAACGCCGCGACGCCGCCACCGGGCGCGCGGCCCGGATGCTCGCGCACCTGTCTGGAGTAAATCAAGCCATGCCGCTCTATGCCCTGATCGCCCGTGAACTCCCCGATCTCGAGCGCCGCGAACGGACGCGCCCGGCGCACCTCGAGCACATGGACCGGCTGGACGACGCCGGACGCCTGCGCTACGGCGGTCCGCTTCTGGACGGCGACAACGGCGTGGCCGGCAGCCTGATCATCATCGAGGCGGACAGCCTGGAGGAGGCGCAGGCGACGTACCAGCAGGATCCCTACATCGTCAACGACGTCTTCGCGCACTACGACATCGTCGAGACCAGGCAGGTCTACCCGCGGCAGGCCTGATCGCGGCAGGCCGGCGCCGGGACGCGGCGCATCGGGATGCGCGGCGCTCGCACGCGCCGGGATCGGCGTGACGCAACGCCCGAACCGTATCTCAGCGCGGCACGTCGGGAAAGCGCGGCCGGTCGGGTTCGAGCTGCGTGCCGAGCGAGTTGAGCGCGATCGAGACCATCCGGTAGCCGGCGACCGTGATCACGACGTCGATCAGCTCCGGTGCGCCGTAGCGCGTAGAGAGAGCGGCCCACGTCCCGTCGGAGATGGTGTCGTCGCGGTGCAGCTCGTCCGTCGCCCGGATGAGCGCCGCGTCGAACGGATCCCAGCCCGGCGCTTCCGCGCCCACCGCGATCCGGCGGATCTCGTCGTCGGTCATCCCGATGCGGCGGGCCGCGCGCACGTGCTGCGACCACTCGTACTCCGAGCCGCAGAGCCAGCCGATGCGCAGGATCAGGATCTCGCGCGTCCGGGCGGAGAGGGTGGCGCCGGTGCGGATGTAGGCCGACTGCACCGCCCGCGGGCGGAAAAAGACCGGGTGGCGGGCAAGAGTCGCGTACAGGTTCAGCACCTGACGACCCGCATCGTCGGGATCGAGCAGGCCGCGGACTTCGTCGGACCACGCGTCGCGTGGAAGCGGATCGAGCCGTGGGAACTCGAGATGCAGCGGCGGTGCGCCGGCCGCTCTCGTCGTGCGCCGGACGTCCGCCGGCAGGCGATCGGCGAAGCGCTCGTCCGGCTGCACACCGAGGCTGTTGGCCAGCGTGGCCAGCAGGATGTACTCCGCGCCGCTGAAGATGGTGTCGATGAGCTGCGGCACGTTGTAGCGGGTCGCAAGCTCGTCCCAGGAAGCGTCGCTCAGGAACGCGTCGCGATACAGCTCGTCGGTGGCGCGGAGCATCAGTCCGTCCCAGGGGCCCCAACCGGCATCGGGCCCTTCCGCGACCCGGCGGAAATCGCGGTCGCCGAGGCCGAACCCGCGCGCTTCGGCAGCCAGCTCCGCCCAGAGCGCCTCGGAGCGGCACAACCAGGCGGCGCGCAGTCCCATGAGAAGCTGGTCGACGGCAGGCACCATCGAGCGCTGGCGGAGGTAGGCGGCAAGCGGTCCGAGACCGTGCAGCGCGGGAGGATGCCGGGCGAGCGTCCGAAGCAGGTTCGTCGCCCGGTCCGGATCGACGCCGAACGACTCGATGCCGCTCCGGACATCGGCGGTCCAGGCGCCGGAATCGGCCGGATCGACCGGTTGGATCCGGGACGTCGAAGACGGCTCCTGTCTCTCGGTGACGATGGCTGCCGTGGCTCCGCCACCGCCCACCGGCCCCGCGGCCGCGCCGGTTCCCGCGGCTGCCGGCCCGCGGACGGCGCCCGCCGATGCGCAATTCGGCGTGACGAGGAAGGTCACCGCCGCGGCAGCCGCGGCCAGCAGGCGCCTCGGCGCCCGCGTGCTACCAGTATTCGACATCGAGTCCCTCTATCCGTCCGAAGCTCCGGCGGTCGCGCGTCGCGACAGCATAGCCGAGCCGGACCGCGGTCGCCGCGACTATCAGGTCGTGCGCGCCCATCGGCAGACCTGCGCGACCGAGATCGACCGCCAAGGTGGCGTGGACCGTTGCCGTTTCGACGTCGAACGCGATGACCGGCAGCGCCCCGAGCCAGCGGTCCGCGAACTGTTGCGCACGCAGGCGGCGCAGCCCGCTCAGCCGATGCACGCCGTACAGGACCTCGGCTACGGTGATTGCCGCAACGCCGAGCGCCTCGTCTCCCGGCTTGGCCAGCACCACGTCGAGGTCCAGCTCGCCCCGCTCGGCGGCAATCACCACGCTCGAGTCGATCAGGATTCCCACGGCTCTCCGGGAACCCGCGGACGATTGAGCATGGCGACGCCTTCGGCCACCGCTCGCGCAAACTCGTCATCGAGCGACGGGCCGGGCCGTGACCGCACCATCTCCACGAAGTCGCGAACGGTGAAGGCGCGCCGCTGCACGGGCCCGACCTCCGCCACCGGCGTCCCCCCACGCTCCACCACGTAGACGGCGCGATCCTGACGCACGCGATCGACGAGCGCACCGAAGTTCTTCGCCGCTTCCGTCGCGGTAACGACGCGCGCGGCGGGTGCCGCAGACGGCGGGCACACGCCATCTCCCCACGTCGGCGAGCGCCGTTTGGACATGCGGGTATTTTACGGAGTTTACGCAACATGTGCAACAACTTCCCGGCTGTGCACGCGGGCCGTTTTCTGGCAGCATTGAGGTTGGCCGCGACAGGCGGCCGTGCAAACGATCCGGGAGGATGAAACCGTGCGCCTCATACGACTCATTCCGGCCGCGTTGATCCTGTGCACTCCGGGACCGCTCCTCGCCCAGGGCTGGGCCGAGTACGCCAGCCAGGCAGACTTCTTCAGCGTCAATCTGCCAGGCGACGCGGTGGTCGAGGAAATCACCTACACGTCGGAGTACGAGGCCGAGCTCCCGGCCCGCGTGCACGCCTACGAGGACGGCTCGACCCGCTACTCGGTCACCATCGTCGACTACACCGACGCCGAGCGCATCCACACGGAGCGCGCGAAGGACTGCCCGCCCGATGTGCACACCGGCTGCACCGGCGCGTACTACACGGGCGTCGGGTCGTGGATCGTCGACGTGCGCGGCGCCATCGACTATGCGACGTGGCAGTTCCTGCAGCGGGACGTGACGCCGACGTTCTTCGGCTGGAACTTCGTCGATCTGGTCGAGGGCCGCCACCTGCAGCTCACGAACGGCGACGGCTCGCGCACCTTCGCCGCGATCTACCTGCACGAAAATCGCCTGTACATCCTGGAAGCGACGTCGCCGCCGCGCCGGCCGGGGCCGGAGTTGTTTCAGCAATCGCTGCGGTTTCTGGACGCCGACGGCAACGGTATCCGCTACGAGTCGATCTACACCAACGGCTTTCCGACACCTCCGCGAGTCCGATGATGCCCATCAAGATCTCGATCCTTGCAGCCGTCCTGGCGGTCTCCCTCGCGGTCCCGACCGGGGCGCATCATTCGCACGGCAACTACGAACTCAGCGACTTCACGCTGCTGGAGGGCACGGTCCAGGAGGTGCACTGGATCAACCCGCACTCCTGGATTTTCATGGAGGTCCCCGCCGCGGAGGACGAGGAGCCCACCCTGTGGGCCATGGAGGCCACCAACCCCACCGGGCTCACCAGGAACGGCATCGGGCGCGATCACGTCCAGCCGGGGGACCCCATCCGGGTGCGCTGCCACCGGTTGAAGGACGGCTCGGAGGGCTGCCTGCTCGGCTTCGTGACCCCGCTGCACGGAGACCCGGCGCGCGGTCATGGCATCGAGAAGGAGTGGGACTGAAGCGGACTGCTAAGATCACCACCCCATGGCGGGTATCGACGTCGCGTCCCTCTTTTCACTGTCCGGCAAGGTGGCCCTGGTCACCGGCGGTTCACGCGGCATCGGCCGCATGATGGCGGAGGGGCTGGTGCAGGCCGGCGCCACCGTCTACGTTTCTTCGCGCAAGCAGGACGCCTGCGGCCGGACGGCGGACGAGCTCTCCGCGCTGGGCCGGTGTCACGCGGCGCCGGCCGACGTGGCGACCGAGGACGGACGGGCCGCACTCGTCGAGGCGCTGGGGGCGCGCGAGTCGCGCCTGCACATCCTGGTCAACAATGCCGGGGCGGCCTGGGCCGCGCCGTACGCCGAGTACCCG
Source organism: Vicinamibacterales bacterium (assembly GCA_965222905.1). Classification (GTDB taxonomy): domain Bacteria; phylum Acidobacteriota; class Vicinamibacteria; order Vicinamibacterales; family UBA8438; genus WTFV01. The sequence goes on from OZ244976.1 coordinate 6,070,052, forward strand.
GCGTCGGCGTTCGACAAGGTCCTCGGGCTCAACGTGTCGGCGCCGTTCCTCCTGACCCGCGACCTGACGCCGCTGCTCGCGCGCGGCGCGGCGGAGGGCGACCCCGCCCGCGTCATAAACGTCGGGTCGATGGACGGACTGCACGTACAGCGGCTCGTCCGGACCGGCACTTTCGCCTATTCGGCCAGCAAGGCGGCCGTGCACCACCTGACGCGCACGCTGGCGGTCGAGCTCGGCCCCCGCAACATCACGGTGAACGCCGTTGCCCCCGGGTTCTTCGAGAGCCGGATGACGGCCGATGTGCTGCAGCGGTACGGAGCGGACATCGCCGCCGCCTGTCCGCTCGGACGCATCGGACGTCCCGAGGAAATGGCCGGCATCGCGATTTATCTCGCGTCTCGAGCCGGGGCGTACACCAACGGCGCGGTGATCCCGGTGGACGGCGGCACGCTGCTCGCATGACGCGCCGGTCCCGGCCCGCGCGACGAATTCCGTGCCGGAGAGGACGATGATCTACAGGAGCCCTTTTCCCGACGTCGAGATCCCGGTCACGCCGCTGCACGAGCACGTGTTCGAGCATGCCGACCGCTGGCCCGACAAACCGGCGCTGATCGACGGACCGTCGGACCGGACCCTGACCTACGCGCAGCTCCGGGCCGCGATACGAGCGGTCGCGGCCGGTCTCGCCGGGCGCGGCTTCGGACACGGCGACGTCCTGGCCATCTACAGTCCCAACCTGCCGGAGTACGCCGCCGCGTTCTTCGGTGTCTCGACCGTCGGCGGGGTGGTCACCACGATGAACCCGCTCTACACGGCCGAGGAGGTCAACCGGCAGCTCGATGACTCCGGCGCCCGGTTTCTCCTGACCATCCCGCAGTTCCTCGAGGCGGCCACGAAGGGGGCGGAGGGCACCGCCGTCGAGGAGATCTTCGTGTTCGGCGAGGCCGACGGGGCGACCCCGTTCGCGTCCCTGATGGCGGAGGGCGAGCCGCCCGCGGCGGAGATCGACCCGCGCAACGACCTCGCGGCGCTCCCCTATTCGAGCGGCACCACCGGCATGCCGAAGGGCGTCATGCTGACGCACTACAACCTGGTGGCCAACGTGGCCCAGATCTCCGCCAACGAGGGCATCGGGGCCGACGACAAGCTGATCGGCATCCTGCCCTTCTATCACATCTACGGGATGACCGTGATCATGAACGCGTCGCTGCGGGCCGGGGCCACCGTGGTAACGATGCCGCGCTTCGACCTCGAGCAGTTCCTCGGCCTGCTGCAGAAGCACCGGGTGACGACGGCCTACCTGGTGCCGCCCATCGTCCTCGCCCTCGCCAAGCATCCGCTCGTCGACAAGTTCGACATCTCGTCGCTCCGCAACGTGATGACCGGCGCGGCGCCCGTTCCCGAGTCGGTGGCCCGCGGGGCGGCCGCGCGCAACGACATGCTGGTGCGTCAGGGCTACGGCCTGACCGAGACGAGCCCCGTCACCCACACCAACTCGCCGCGGACGGAGACGCGGATCACCTCCGTCGGCACGTCGCTGCCCAACACCGAATGGCGCATCGTGGACGTCGCCACTCACCGCGACGCCGCCCCCGGCGCCCTCGGCGAGGTCTGCGTGCGGGGACCGCAGGTGATGAAGGGCTATCTCAACAACCCCGAGGCCACCCGCGACATGGTCGACGACGACGGCTGGCTGCACACCGGCGACATCGGCAGAGCCGACACCGACGGTTATCTCTACGTCGTCGACCGGCTCAAGGAGCTGATCAAGTACAAGGCCTTCCAGGTCGCACCGGCGGAACTGGAGGCCGCCGTCCAGTCGCATCCGGCCGTCGCCGACGCCGCCGTCATCCCCAGCCCCGACGAGGAGGCCGGCGAGGTCCCGAAGGCGTTCGTCGTGCTGCGCGAGGGGGCGAGCGCCACCGCGGAGGAGATCATGGCGCACGTCGCCGCGCAGGTCTCCCCGCAGAAGAAGGTCCGCCGGCTCGAGTTCATCGACGCGATCCCCAAGGTGCCGTCCGGAAAGATCCTCAGGCGCCAGCTCGTCGAGCGCGAGCGCGCGCGGATTGCCGCCGAGGAAGGCTGACGGCGCCGGCACGGCCATCGCCGCGGCCCCGCATCTCGTCGAGGTCGCCATCCCAACCGGATCCGCGCATCCGGCGGGCTTCCTCCAGGCTGAACGGCTCCGATGCGAGCGATCTCAGCGCGAAACTGACGCTTCCCGCTTGGTCGCCAAGCGGTACCGTCTCATGACCGCCGCGATGATCCTTGCGGCCCGTCGCGGTCACAGCGATCGGATCTCCGAAACGACCCTTGCGAGGCCGCTCGCCAGCCGGTCAATGTGGAGCGCGGCATCGTCGTAGCTGATCGTCCGAGCATGGTAGTACGGGTTGTCGGCGTCCTTCGCGCAGCCCCCTCAACACCGCCTTTCCCCACTCCGACGGCGGAAAGAGCCAGGTAACACCGACGTTGACTCCTCGAACGCACGACGCAGCGTATCCGCTGTCCACGTCCGCGCAGCGTGGGCCGCGTACTCCAGCATCTGCCCGACGATGGTGCGGCGGATCTCGGGGCTTGACCCCCTCTTGACCTCGACCAGCGTCGGCACGGCGTCCTGGTCAACGATCAAGTGGTCAACCGCCCATCGAGCCGCGGCATCGGACGGTGATTCGGCGATTCCTTGCTCTCGGGTAATGAGAATCCAACGCAGGGGATCGCCCGGCCGCATCTGCTCACCGTCGAGCACTTCCGGATGCTCAGCGATGAGGGCCTGCAGTTCGTCCTCCTTGGCGAAGCGTTCTTCTTCGAGCGGTTCAAGCCGTCCCTGCTGATCCCGGGTGTAGTAGATGCGCTCTGTCATCGCATTCAGCGTAGCCGATCAGGCCGATCCCCTTGACGTCGAAGGCGCTCACTCGCGCCGCGAATCACACCATTCCGCGCGGCCGACGCGTGTGGACTCACCATCGCCGAGGCGAAGGCGGGGCTCGCGCGGTCGTTCGGCGTCGACCCCTCGAACATCAAGATCACGGTCGAGGCGTAGATGCTCACCACGTGGAAGGCGTCCCGCCCACCCACGCCCCCGGCAATCGGCGACGGCAGAAGCGTTGGCTGAGACACGCGTCGTGTTCTCCGCTCGGGCGCGCCGCGACTTGCGACGGATCGACGCGCCAGCGCGTACCCGCATCGTTGCAAACATCGACCAGTACGCCGGAACGGGTGTTGGCGACGTCAAGCGCGTACAGACTCGAACGGACCTTCGTCTCCGGGTCGGCGACTGGCGGGTGTTCTTCAGACGGGCAGGCCAAGACACCATTGAGATTGATGCCATCCTCCATCGGCGCGAGGCGTACAGACGGCCGTGACTGGCGCCACAAGCTGGCGGGACGGGTAGCGCCGAGCGGCTCAGGAATCGATCCCCGACTCGCGCTTGATCTCGGCCATTGTGAAGGTGCGGCCGGCGTCGTGGTCCGCGCGCCCTTCTTCGATCGCGCGGATTGCCTCCTCGCTCAACTCTTCCTCCGCCCGGCCAGCCCGCTGTCGCACGGGCGGAACCTCCCGTGGGCGAGTCGGTGCCGGTCGTACCCCTTCAAGCCTGGGCATCTTGTGCTCTCCTCGGAGCTCGCTCCTGCACGATCATACCAGCCTACCCCGCCGGTCTGTAATTTGCGCTGTTTTCAGCCGGCCGTTTCACTCGCCGTATCCCCCGTTGTGAATCGGACTTCACCAGACCATGAACAACCCTCCGCGGGCGACTTGGGATCCAGCCGATCACCGTGCGTAGCCGCAATCTGTTCGACGGTGCCATCTCGGTACGTGGATGCTGATCCAGAGAACGAATACGATATCGCCGGCCCATGCTGGCGAATCAACTGACCCTGAAGGACCTCAAGTCCGAGCTTTGGAGGTGTGCCGACATCCTGCGCGGCAGCGCCGTTCTCGCTCAAGGAGTAGGGCCGCGAAGTGTCGGAGACGGATCCGTGGGGCCGCGCCGCGTTTGGCCTGCCGCCGGCGAGCTACGGCGACTACGCCTGGGAGGACGAGGGCGCTGGTTGTCGGATCCGGGGCGCGGTTGACCGATGGCGGGGCGTTGCGTAGGCTGAGCCCATGGCGCATCTGGACCGGATCACCATCGAGCCCGGAAAACGCAGCGGCAAGCCCTGCATCCGTGGCCTGCGCATGACGGTCTCCGACGTGCTCGACTACTTGGCGTCCGGCATGTCCGAGGAGGACTTGCTCCGGGACTTCCCGGACCTGACGCGCGAAGACATCCGGGCCTGCCTCGCGTTCGCCGCTGATCGCGAGCGGCGACTGGTTGCGGTCGGCGGAAGGTGAAGCTGCTCCTCGACCAGAATCTCTCTGCGACCGCCTTCGCGACATCTGGACCGATGTCGTTCACGTTCGAGAGGTTGGTTTGGCAGCGGCGGACGACTCGGCCGTCTGGGCGTATGCGAGGCAGTACGGCTTCATCATCGTGTCGAAGGACGGCGACTTCAGCGGTCGTTCCTCCCTGTACGGTGCGCCGCCGAAGGTCATCTGGTTGGCGCTCGGCAACTGTTCGACCAGCGAGATTGACGTGAAGCCAATGCTCCGGTATCCCGCTTCGGCTCACGACCGGAAGGGTCTCGTTGCTCGACTCTTCGATTGGGAAGTAGCGCCAGTCGAACGAGCCCCGCTTGTTCCCGCCGTCAAGATTGGCTAGGAACGCATCTAGCTCACCGAAAGGGAACGGTGGTCCCTGAGAACATGTCCCGAGGAAGTCCCGGAAATACTCACGTAGCGTATCCTGATCCTCCGTGGACAACTCAGTGAATAGGGTGTGAAGGACGTGGTGCTGATCCACCTGGCGCTCCCGTAGGTGAAGAACTGCCTTGAATGCCTCCTCCATGAGGAAGTAGGCTGCCACGACGTAGCCCCAAGCCTGTGCCAGCTCGTGACCAGGCATGAGGTCCGGGTTTACGGGGCAGTCCCGGAATTTCCGCCACTCAGCCTTCAACGCCGTCTCAAGCCATACCTGGATCCAGATGTCCCCCCTTGAACCTGATATCGTTCGCCATTCTCCGTCTTCGTTCGGCTTCGTGGCGGTGCCCCCGAGACGCGCGTGGTCGGAGCGGCGCTACCTGGACCCATCCACGCCGTCGTCGAGGGCCAGCAACTCGCGGAGCATCTCGTCGTCGGAGATGTCCGCCGACCAACCGTACGCGGCGGCCACGGCCGCGTCAAGAGCTTCGTGCGCATCGGCCAGCCACTGCGGCCGGGCGTTGTAGAGGTTCGTCAGCGTGCGCTTCTTGAGAGCCTTCGCCGTGGCCTCGTCGCGGGGCACCGGCCGCTTCGGGTAGCCGGGAACCGGCTCGTCCACCCACTCGACCCATTCGGGCGGGTTCAGCCAGCGGTCACGCAGCTCGACCAGCCGCTGCGCTTCCAGGGCTTCCGAAACGAGCACCCGGTAAACTATTGTCAACGCCAGGCTTACACTGCACGTCGGCACTTGTTCCCCTCGCTGCATCCCTCGTTTTGGATCGGATGCCACCGGACCAGAAGCACCGTCGGAGAACGGTTTGGGATCCGAAACAGCCTCCGCTAGCCGTCGCGGTATCGCTCAGTTTCCGACGTGCTACACTGCGAATATGAGCGGCGACGTGAAGTGGATCGTCGGCACCGGTATCGGCATCATGGGCACGATTATCGGGACTGGCTTGGTCTTGGCCGGCCTCATGTCGGCGCAACTCGGCAGCGTGTCAGCAGAAATCGCCGCCGTGAACACGCGTATCGACGATCTGATCGCGCGCACGACCGCCGAGCACGCCGAGATCCGCACTGAGATCCGTCGTCTGGATGACCGCCTGCGCACCGTGGAACTCGCTGTCAAGCCGGATCCGCCAGCCGAGTAGAGGACCGCAATGGCTTGGCCATCAAGGAAATATCCGCCTCAGAGGGGGATGTGCGACCGGCTCCATGCCGGGGGAGTACCACCCTCACCCTGCACAAGCGCGAGCAGCCGCTTGAACTCCTCGTTGTCACTGTCGCCCTTCCAGGAGTTGACGAACCGACAGACGATCTGGAGATTGTGGGCCTCTCCACCACTCCCTCGTCGAAGCTGGTGAAGGCGCGACCTTCGTCCCATCTCGGAATCAGCCTCCTGAACCACTCGAACTCCTCGTTGAATCGGTCTCTATCGAGCATTGGGTGCCTCCCGGCGATGTCTTGCGGCATCCGTGGCCCCGCGATGGGCGGACTCAGTGTAGCCCGATGATGACACCTCCTCCATGCGGGGCCGATCCGGCCGGCGGACGGGTCGCGGCATGCCAGGGCGGCGGGCTGGCCTTCCTGCCAAGGAAGATTTTCGAGGGGAGCGACCCGGCGCGGCAGGTGTGACGGAGGAACACCTGCCGGGTCCGCAAAACGGCAGTTTTGCGGTGGGTCGCTCCCCTACCCGCTCCTTGACACATTGGGCGGCACGGTTGGGGCCGCGGGACGTTGGATCGCGTTGAGAGCAGGGGGCTTGCGGGCGGCACGGGTGTGACGGGCGGTGTGATTCCGGGCGTAAATCGGGCGCGCCGACCTACTTACACCTCTGGTGCGGCACTTCGGGTGTAATCCTCGGGCGACTTGGCCGGCGCCACGGCCGGCAAGAGGTCAGACGGCACCCGCGTCGACCGCCACGTCCGACCCGTCGTGATCGCGGCCGTGGATCGGCGGCTTCCGGCGCAGGCGGCGTTGAGGATGCGCGTGCGCTGCAACGCGGGATTCAGGCCGCCGTACGTTTCCAGGGCGGCCGAGTCGCCCGTCGCGATCGCCTTCTTGATCGCGGCCATCTCCGCCGCCGCGTCCTCGTGCGCCATTGTCACGGACTCTGGAGGCGTCGAGGCCCACTTGTCGAGCACCCGCTCCGCCGCCGCCAGACGTTCCGGGTCCCGGCCGACGACGATCACCTCGACGGCGCGGCCGGCCGCGATGAGCCCCCCGCCCACAACGCGGCATGCTGCGAGCCCCACGTGCGAACGGCGCTGGCCGTCTCGTCCTCGTCCTGGACAAACACAAACGTCGCCCGCCAGCCGTCGAGCGCGACCGGCAGCTTGTGGGGGAAGTAGCGGTACTGCCCCCCGACCGCGCCCTGGTAGAGCCTGCGCGGCAGCACGTCCCTGGCGATCCCCGCCGCGGTCAACGCGTCCACCTTCTCGGCCTCCGTCGGAAGCCACGACGTGCGCGGCCGTTCGAGCAGGTAGTCGAGCGAAAGCAGCCGGCCCAGCACGACCTCGGGCGCGGCGGGCCGGCGATGGCGGACGTACTCGACCCCGAGCACCCGGTACATGCGCCGCGCCGCGATCCGGCAGATGCGGAGCCGGGAGCCGTTCCACGGCTGTTCTACCGCGTACTTGCGGCAACGGCGGATGAAGCGGTGGGCGAGCGCCGGATTGGTCCGGCCTATGAAGGCGAGGTACTGGGAACGGAGGAACATCGATCTCGGACCACAGCGCCCCGCGCACCTCACCGGACCGAGCGGCCGTGAGCACGAGAAACTCGAACGCCAGCTTGACGACGGGAGCCGCCCGCGACGCCCGCACCGTCTCGACGACCGCCGCCACGTCACGATGCGGCAGCGCCGGCATGTGCCGCACGAGATCCCGCTGTGGGCCGAGGATCGGTCCGATGCGGCTGCACGGGTTGTCGTCGCGGTAGTTCAGCGCCACGGCGTACTCCATGACCGTGCTGATGCGCTGGCGGACCCGCCGCGCCGTCGCCGGCCGCTCGTGCCAGACCTTCCGCAGCGTCTCGACCACGTCGGCGCTCGTCACCTCGGACACCGGCAGCTTGCCGAGCCGGGGGAAGGCGAAGCGTTCCATGCTCGACAGGGATTCCGCCTGACTTGGCTGCGAAGACGCCGTTCCTGAGCGCAGCCGTGGCGTCTGTGCCGCCAGAGTCACTCGTTACGTGCAGACGGATTCAGTGAGCACCGTACGCCAGATAGGAGGCGTACTCGTGTCGCCGCCGATCATGGGCAGCACTCCGCCTCTGCCGCACCAGGTCCGCAAGCTGCGGCAGACACACAGGGCGGAGAACGACCGAGGCACGGGTGCCTCCTCGAATCGGGTCCGAAATGGCGATCCGCGCTTCACGTGCCACCGTTGTGGTGGTCGCGTACAGAATGACCGCTGTGCGGCAGTCCGCCTGACACAAGGCGTATACGCTGAGCTGGTACAGCATGCTCGGCGGAAGACTCTGTTCCCACAGGTCTCGGTACTTCGCATCGGCGATGGCGACGACACGGCCGTGTCGGGACAGGACGTAGTCCGGCTTCGGCGTTGGTGATCGTCGGCGCCGTGGGTTGAAGCCCGGGTGATACCGAAAGACGTCCTGCAGCCGATACTGCGGCGTCAGCGTGGCGTCGTTGAGCCACTCGCGAAGAAACCGCTCGAGCACATCCTGGAACAACCGATTCATGTCGAACAGGAAGCCTGGCAACGGGGTACGCTCGGCTCCAGCATCAAGTCCGATCCCGCGTCCGGCAACCAGTAGACGAATGAGCGCGAACGCTGGTTCGTACGCACTTGTCAGGCGACTCGCCCCGCGACGGAGTGCCCGAAACGTGTCCCGGGTCAGCGGTACCCGTTCGACACGCTCTTCCAGGGTGGCGACGAGTCGCGCGATACGTGCTCGGACCTCTGGATGGACAGCGATTCGCCGCCCAAGTTCAAGACCAGCCAACAACACCCGATTGGGCAGTACGTTTTCGTGCCGCTCGTCGAACCGGCACGGCAAAGTTGCCGTCGTCAGCGGTCCACGCGCAAGATGCGAGAAGAGGATCCGGCCCCGCGGGCTGGGCAACGAGTCCTGCCGTGTCAGGTACGTGCGATGGATGCCGCGGGTGAGTAAGCGTGAGACCTCGGATGCCAGCCGGGAGACGATCAAGTCCTGAAACACCGACGTGGTGAGGCGCACGTCATGTTCCGGCAGCAGGCTGACCGGAAGGCCGACCGCGTAGCCAAGCAAGGCCGAAAATGGGCGTCCTGTGAGCTTCGGCGTGATTCGGATTGTCAGCGGACCCGCGCGAACGGACCCGACGTACGAGGTCGCGTTGACCGCCACGCCATCCCGTAGCTCTTGAACCCTGACCATGGGCTGTGCGTCGAGTCGAGCCAGCACGGCTCGTTCCCGTGGTCCTAGGTCCAAGTCGAGATTCTGCAGGTCAGCGTGCGACTGTGGCGTTGCGCGCTGCCATTCCTGTAGCTCAACCGTCGGCAACGCTTAGGTCTCCCCGTCCTCTTCCTCGCTGTCTGCTGCCTCAGCCTCCGCGGCGGCCTCTGCCGCCACAGCGGTGGCGGAAGCGCTCACGTCCGGCGTGACGGCGAGGATCGCCTGTACCAGCTCAGGCTGTCGCGCGGGCTCGAACAGCTCCGCCTTGAACCGACGCTTCGCGACGTCCACCAACCCCGAACCCAGGATGCGCTCCAACGCATCCCATTCCTCGTAGCAGTACTCCTCCAGCAGGGGGAGCACATCTTCCTGCAGGACCCGGGCAAGCTGTCGGAACTCTTGAATCGGCCGCCCCGCAGACATCAGGTAGGAATGGCCCACCTTCAGATTGCGCCCGTCCCGCCCAACATGGGCCGTGACCTGTTCATTCAAGGCCGTCAGCCAGGGGCGAAGGGCGATCCCCTCGATGACGGTTTCGCCCAGCGTGCTCGGGTCAGGCATCAGCTCGATGAAGCCGAAACGCCGACGCAAGGCGGTGTCGAGCAGGGCAATCGAGCGATCCGCGGTGTTCATCGTACCGACGATGAACACGTTCTCTGGCACCACGAAGCGGTCGCCGCTGAGCGGCAGCAGCACAGCCGAGCCCCGCTTCGGTTTGTCCAAGAGCGTCAGCAACTCCCCGAAGATCCTGGGAATATCGCCACGATTGATCTCGTCGACAATCAGATAGTAGCGGCCTTCCGGGTCCTCCGAAGCCGCCCGGCATAGCGTCTTGAAGATGCCGTTCTGAACCGTGAATCCCAATGTCCCCTCGGTGGTCGTGGGACGAAAGCCTTCGATGAAATCCTCGTAGCCGTAGCTGGGGTGGAACGTGCAGACGCGAACGAAGGCGGCGGGCCGGTGCCCCGTGACGCGCTCACGCTGTTCGTTCGAGAGGTCACGGAATGCGACGCCACAGTTCCACAGTGCCGCCAGGTTCTGCACGGCCTGCTCTGCCCAGTACGTCTTGCCCGTGCCCGGAGGACCGTACAAGATCGCCTGCCCCTTGCGGTTCAGAAGATCCTGAATGCGGCCAATCTTGCCCGCCCCCGTCCATGTCGCATGTGTTCGGCCACTGCCACCGGGAAATCTGACGGTCTTTGCGGTTGGCCCCGGCGGTGGCGACTTGGCCTCCAAGACGCGCCGCTCGACGGCGACCAGGTTGTCGAAGTGCTTGCGGTACTCGTGCACCGTTGTCCGAAGCCCCTCGAGCGTCGGTAGCTGCCATTCGCCCAGATCAAGCCAGTCGACGGGCCGTTCATGCGGGAACTCCTGGGTTCCTGAGTATTGGTAAGGCCCCTTGATACGTCCGATCCCAAGAACGGTCGCCCCGTCACACGCCAGCACGTAGTCGCGATCTTCCATGCGCTGGCAGAAGTTCCTCAGTTGTTGCGCTCCTCGACCAATCACATTGGGCGCCGCAGGATAGGCTTCGACGAGACGCTCTCGGACAACGTCCTTGAATCCGTCGTTCGCCAGCGGGGCGGTCAGATCCCCGAGCTTCGGCCAACCCACCGCGACGATCGACTCTCGCCGCATACGGTCCCAGTAGCTTGGGCCCCCGTCCCCCGCGCGGGTGCCGACGCGCCAGTAGTGATGCGGTGGCCCGTTTCGTCGATTCAGGACTGTCGTGAGGTGGTTGAGGGGCCACTGCAGGGCATCGCCCAAAGCCACGAAGCCAGAGGCGTTGGCGTACCTGCCCTCGACGCTGGAGGGTTCTTGCAGCAACTTCACGAGGTGAAAACGCTGGTAGGACAGCGCGTGGTAGTCATCGAGCTTGTCTGGGTGAATCAGCGCCAGGTACTTGTGTCCCCACGAGGAGTTCTGGACGTCCGGCGCAACCCGCGCCAACTCCTGCTGTAGCGTCGCGTAGGCCTCCGCGGAACTACCTTTGGGGAGAGTTGCAAGGAATTCCGAAGCGGCCACGAGCTGATCCCGATTGCGTCGGGCCAACGCGACAGCTTCCCCGGTGGTGATCGTCCTTTGGGCCTTCGCTGACCCGGTCGTCCACTCGCGCGTCTCCTGGCGACGATAGAACCCGTATTTGAGGGCCGACCCGCCTGCGATACTGCCGAAGATCGACGGGAATCCGTCGTCGTCCTTGAATTCAAGCCAGTAGATCATCCCGTCGCGCGTCGTCTCATGCATCAGCGAGAGCAGCGACTCGCCGTCATGCGCTCGCAACTCCTCTGGCCCAAATCGCTGTCGAAACGTCGCGTAGAAGCCCTCAAGCGCCTCGCGAGATCGCAGTTCCCCATTCGCACGCAGTTGCTCGTGCACACGCTTGAGGTCCTCCAGCAAGAGTGGGTGCAGTTCGAAATCGTCTGTGATCTTCATCGGTGTTCGCTCTGGAGTACTACATCGTCGTCGTCCCCGGCGCGCCAGAGATCCTGGCGCCGCGCCAGCCGCCGCGCTTCTGTTCGAGCACGCGCTCGACGGCCTCGGCGAAGGTGGGAACGCCCTCGGCGCGGCGCTTCTCGGAGAAGGGATCGCCCCCGGAGCGGGCGAGCTTACGGTTGGCGAGGGCCAGCTCGCGGGCCTCGGCCAGGGTGACGAGCCCGACGGCGCCGAGTCCGAGTTCGCGGCGGCGTCCGCGGATGACGATGCGCTGGACCCAGCTTCGCGTTCCGGTGGACTGGACGAACAGGTACAAGCCGTTGCCGTCTGCGTGGCGTCCAGGCGGCGCGGAACGGACGAAGGCGGCCGAGAGCGCCCTGTCGGGATGGCGGCCTCGGCCCTCCTTGGTCCTGCCGAGTGTGGCGCTCAGTCCGGAAGCGCGAAGACGAAGAGGTTGTTGCCCGAGCTGGGACGCAGCTCCGGGGTCAGCCGGCTGAAGTGCGACGACGTCCCCGCGGTGCCGGTGCCGACCGCGACGTATTGCCGGCCGTCGACGGCGTAGCTGATCGGGAAGCCGCTGACCGGCGAGCCGAGGTTGATCTCCCACAGCACCTCGCCGGTCTCCTGGTCGAAGGCCCGGAACCGCCCGTTGACGTCGCCGCCGAAGACCAGGCCGCCTCCCGTCGCCACGAGCGACAGCGTGCCCGCGCGCTGCTCGTGGAGCCAGACGGTCTCGCCGGTCTCCGCCGAGATGGCCCGCACGGTGCCCGCGAACTCGTTGCCCGGCGCCAACTGGTGGCGGTAGGCGATGGCGTAGGTCGTCGAACGGCTCTCCGTCGGGGCGGCCGGCGTGTCGTCGTTGAACGTCCGCGTCGCCATCATGCGGGCGCACGTGTTGCGCAGCGGCATGTACATCGTGTTGGTCAGCGGGCTGTAGGCGCCTGCCTCCCAGTCCTTGCCGCCGTTCCAGGTCGGACAGGCGAAGACCTCCTGCCCGACCGCGTTGAAGACCACCTCCGCGTTCTCCGTCACCTCGCCGGTGGCGCCGTCGATGCTGCTGATGACGTTCTGCGCGACGGTCGGGGTCGCCCACAGGAACTCGCCCGTCTCGCGGTCGAGCGTATAGACGACGCCGGTCTTGCCGGGGATGCCCGTCAGCACCTTCCGGATCTCCCCCGGCTGGAGGCGCGGGTTGATCCAGCTCACCGCGGACGGGTCCGGCGCGACGGCGGTGTCGACCAGGATGCGCTCGAAGGGATGGTCGAGATCCCAGTGGTCGTTCAGATGCTGGTAGTACCAGCGAATCTCGCCGGTGTCGACGTCGAGGGCCAGCGTCGAGTTGTGGTACAGGTGCGTGTTCTCGATGCCGCCGAGCATGAACTTCGGCGCCGGCGACGTGACCGACGTGCCCTGGTAGAACAACCGGAGCTCCGGGTCGTAGCTGCCCGCCACCCAGGTGCCGACGTGGATCCGCTCCTCGAACGGCACCCCGCCCCACGTCTCGTCGCCCGGCTCGCCCGGCGCCGGCACCGTCCGCCGCCGCCACAGCTCCTCGCCGGTGCGGGCGTCGTGGGCCACGATGACGCACGACTCGGGACCGCCTGCCGGCCGGCAGCTCCGCCCGGAGATCGCCTTGCCGTCGGCGATGATCGGCCCCGAGCTGTGCCCGGCCGGGATCACCTGGTAGTCGAAGATCAGCGTCTCCCACGCGATCTCGCCGGTGGTCGCGTCGAGCCCGAAGATGTAGTCGTCGTCGCTCGTGTTGACGATGAACCGGTCGTAGATGGAGATGTTCCGGTTGCTGCGGGCATTGCCGCCGACGTACTCGTAGACGTCGTCCGGCAGATCGCGCCGGTGCTGCCAGATCAGGTCGCCGGTCACCGCGTCGATCGCCTCGATCACGTCGTCGGACTGCGGCATGTAGAGGACGCCGTCGTAGGCGAGCGGGGTGCCCTCCTGCCGCCCCTCCGCGAGCCCGCGCGACCAGACCATCCGGATCTGCCCCACGTTGTCTCGGTCGATCTGATCCAGCGGGCTGTAACCCCAGCCGTCCGACTTCCGACGCCACGACAGCCAGTCGCCGTCTGCCGGGTTCTGCAGCATCTCGTCCGTCACCGGGACGAACTCGGCGGACGATTGCGCGCCCGCGACGGCCGGCGCCGACAGGAGCGCCAGAACGAGGAACGCGATTCCGAAAAAGTGTCGTGCTCCGCGTGACTGCATCTGCATCGTAAGGCTCCTCGTCGCGAGGCTCGTCGCGTGTTGCCGGCGTCTTTCGACGGCGGGCGCAACTTGTGCGACGCGCCGCAGCCGGAAACCCATCATTCACGCCGGGCAAGAGTGTGTCAAGGCGGCCCGAACCGGCGGAACCGCTGACATCAGTCCGGTCAGGGAACCACGAGCCGCACGGTTGGGAAATAGATCCTGATCCTACCCGCATCGGCCGTCGCCAGCGGCCACGCCATGATCTCCGCGTGTGCGCCGATGAAGAAATCCGGTAGCGGCACCGGCGGTGAATCCTTCCCGGACTGGCGGCGCCTGCGCTCGCGATACCGCCTGTGCGCAGCCGCGCAGACCTCGGCAGCAGCGACCGGTACGTCGAGTGTCGCGACACCCCAGGCGCGAACGCGTCCCCTCAAGGTCAGAGGATGTTCGTCCCCGACGCAGATCTCAGCCAGACACACGGCGTTGACTGCCGCCCCATCAGAAGCCACGGCACGGCTGATAGTCCATCGCGCCCAGGCATGATGCACCGAGCCTGGCTGTGACGCGTAGATCACGACGTTGGAGTCGAGCAGGGTCACGGCTCGCGGGTGATTTCCCTGAGTTCCTCCCAGGACAACGTCATCCGAAGGGGATTCTGGTCCATGGCCTCCAGGCACTCTTCGACGCTCTTCTTCGGCGCGGGATCGGGCCGGTGCAGCCGGACGAGCACGTATCGTTCATCGCCCTCGGGTTGGACATCGAAGACGTCTCCCGGCGTGGCCCCCGGAATGACGACTCGCTTCTTGGAATCCGCTCGCACCGTAGCCATGGGTGGGATTATCCCACCCGCCGCGATCTCGGTCAATTCGACGTCGAATTCGACCGGGTAGCTGGGACCGCCTCGAAGCCGTCGAGCACGTCGCTGCGCCCGACGCGGCGCGCTACTGCTCCACGAGCGGCAGGAAGATCGAGATCCGGTCGTCGGATCCGACGGCACGCGAGATGTGCCCCTGGCCGGTGGTGTCCTCGGCGAGCAGGATGTGGCCCGGGTGCAGCCTGACCTTCGTCCCGTCGCCGAACTCGACCTCGCTCTCCCCCGCCAGCGTGATGACGTACTGCCGGCGCGGCGCGGTGTGCCAGTCGATGAAGTAGTCGGACGACGTCCGCCGGAACTGGACGCTGGTGACCGGTACCGGGTCGGACAGCTCGGTGGCGCCGCGCGACGAGGTGAGCGGCACGTCGAGCTCCTCGACATGCGTCTGGCCGTCCTCGCCGGTGTAGATGCGGGACACCTTGATCGGGGTCCGCTCCTGGGCCGACGCGGCCGGCTCGTCGAGCCAGCGCGCGCCGCCGGCGACGAAGAGCGTCGGAATCCAACCGAGGACGAGCGCGCGGATGAGCCATGTCTTCAGCATCATCGGTCCCTCCTGTTCAGTCGTGGCATTATAGGGGCCACCCTGAACGAAAGGTGTGCTCATGACCATGCTCCGATTCGATACCGCCCGCCGCGCCGCGCCGCTGATGCTGGTGGCCGCCTTCGCTCTCGCCTCCGCGATGTCCGCATCGACCGCATCCGGCGCCCCGGCGCCGGGCCAGGAGGAGAGCGCGGCGGAGGATCCCGCGGCGATCCGCCCGTTCACGATCGACGTATCCGACGAGGTGCTGGCCGACCTGAAGGACCGCCTGTCCCGAACGCGGCTGCCCGACGAGCTTCCCGGCACCGAGTGGGACTACGGGACCAACCGCGAGTACCTGGAGGAGCTGCTCGCCTACTGGCGGGACGAGTTCGAGTGGCGCGACCAGGAGTGGCTGCTGAACGGTTTCGACCACTTCAAGACGAACGTCGACGGGCTCGACGTCCACTTCATCCACCAGCGTTCGCCCCACGAGGACGCGCTGCCGCTGGTCCTGACGCACGGCTGGCCCGGCTCGATCATGGAGTTCTACAAGGTCATCCCGCTGCTGGTGGATCCGACCAACTACGGCGGCGACGCGGCCGACGCGTTTCACGTCATCGTACCGTCGATCCCCGGGTACGGCTTCTCGGACAAGCCGACCGGCCGCGGCTACGGCCCGGAGAAAATGGCCGAGATCATCGGCAAGCTGATGGAGCGGCTCGGCTACGACCGCTACGGCACGCAGGGCGGTGACTGGGGCAGCATCATCAGCCGCTGGCAGGCGGTGCAGCATCCCGATCGCGTCGTCGGCGTGCACCTGAACATGGTGACGGCGGGACCGCCGGCGGGGGTGGACGACCCGACCGCCGGAATTCCTCCCGAGGAGCTGGCCCGCAGCCAGGCGCGGCAGGAGTTCTTTGCGGACGAGCGCGGCTACAGCAACATCCAGGGCACCAAGCCGCAGACCCTGGGCTACGGCCTCAACGACTCGCCGGCGGGTCTGGCCGGCTGGATCGTCGAGAAGTTCCGCACCTGGTGCGACTGCGACGGCGACGTCGAGAGCCAGTTCACCAAGGACGAGCTGCTGACGAACATCACCATCTACTGGGCGACCCAGACCATCACGTCGTCGGCCCGCATCTACTACGAGTCGCGCCGCGCGACCAGCCAGCCGGGCTACATCGAGACGCCGGTCGGCTGCGCCATCTTCCCCAAGGAGCTGTTCATTGCGCCGCGCGCGTGGGCCGAGGCGGCCTTCAACGTCACCCACTGGACGGAGATGCCGCGGGGTGGCCACTTCGCCGCGCTCGAGGAGCCGGAGCTGCTGACGGAGGACATTCGGGCGTTCTTCCGGGATCTGCGGTAGGCGAGAACCACTATGCATTCCGAACGCGTCGCAAGCTATCCCTGTCGTATCGAGCGTGGTACGCCGACCTGGGCGGTTTCGTTCCGGGACGTCCCGCAGGCGGTCGCGGGCGGTCGCGGCGTCCCGGACATCTTCGAGGTGGCCGAGAGTGCGCTGGTCGAGGCGCTCGACGCCCTCGGCGCCGACGCGGCCCGCGGACTCCCGGCGGCGAGCGCGCCCGCTCCCGGGGAGGTAGTGATCACCGTGCGCCTGGGCGGACCTCCGCTCGTCCGCACGTCGCCTCCACCCTCCGAGATAGAGGACGAACCGGACGAGGACGTCCCGGTCGTCTCCGGCGAGGTCGTCGACGTTCCGTCGGAAACGGGCTTGGTGCCCGTTCGCCGACAGGGGCTCTGGTCCCGGCTGGTGGGCTGGCTGACCGGGGCCCGCTCGGACTCTCTTCGCCTGGACACCTGACGTTGCCGCTGCGCGACGTTCAGGCGGTCTCGACGAAGATCGGAGCAACCTGGACGCCGGTCCCCGCGTCCACGCAGGTGGCTTCGTACCTGCTGCGACCCGTGTCGTCGATCGCCTCGATGAAGAACACCAGCGTCAGCTTCGGCGAGCCGAGCTGCCGGGCGTAGCGCGCCGCTTGCCCGATCGCCCGGCGGTAGCCGAACGCGTCCGAGAAGCTCCTCAACTCGATATGGACGGACCGCGTCTGTTGTGCGTCTCCGCCAACAACTCGCCGAGCCATGAGGTCAGGCCCGGTTGCCCCGCGGTTTCGCGGTGGGTGCGGCTCTTTTTCATAGATTGCTATCTCGCTCATTCATAAGGGTTTATGTCCGAGGACACTCCCTCTTCAGTGCGTTTTGAGGGGTGACAGCGTCCGGCGAGCGCCCCATCCGCCTCTTTTCGGGCCGCCGCCCGACCCGACCACGACGCCGGCACGCGCCGGTCCCCCTCAGGCGCGCTCCCTTCTGGACATTCGCGGGGTGCGGCTCTTCATAGAGGATTTTTCGCCCTATTCATGGGCTCTTTTGCCCGCGGATGCGTCTCCCCAGTGGCCATTTCGGGAGGGACATCAAGCAGGCCAGCGCGTACCGGCGTCTTTTCGGCAGCCAGCCGAGCCTCGTCACGGCGCCGAACACCTTCGGTCTTCTCCCCGACAGGCGCGCTCCCTTCTGGACATTCGCGCGGCGTTCTGGTACGGTGCCGTGGGAAGGGAGGCAGGCCTGCGATGGCTGTGACGACAGGATTCCAGGGACGTACATTCGACGTGCCCCGAACCTGCGTCCCGTGCATCGATCCCCCGAGGCGAGCCCCGTGCGCAGCGGCCGATGCTGTCTTCGCGGATGCCAAAGCCTTCCTTTCGTCCAGCGAAGCCCGGCAGATGAGCGAGAGCGAACTCGAACGGGAACTGCACCGGCGGGGCCAGGAGTTGGTGCGCAAGCTCCTGCAAGGACATCGCGACCAACGCAGCCCGAAAGAGGCTGCTGGTCCGGCCGAGGGCAAGGGCACCAGCGGTGTCGAGTGCTCGGAGCCGCGCGAGCACGAAAGCCACGCCGAAACGGCCTCCGGCACGATGCAGGTTGTGGGTCTGGGCTGCGCGCGGCGCGGTCACGACGGCTTGCATCGGCTCGATGCCGCGCTGAACCTGCTGCCGGAGCGCTACCTGGTCGAGATGCGCCGCCGCGTGACCATCGCGACCGCCTCGCGGGCACCACCGCGTACGCCCTGGAAGCCACCGTGGTACTCGACATCATCCACGTGGCAGCGGCGACGCGGCGTGCGGTGCTCGTCGCCGGCTCATCGAAGGGCCTGTCGGCATTTGGTCCGCGATCCGATGGGAGCCGACCGGCGCACGGTGACACTTGGCTCCAGTTGCGGCGGTCCGCAGCCGCCGCGGGTAGCCGGAGCCTGGATGCGTACTGAGGAAGAACCTGGCCAGCGCGGTGCTGGCGCGCGGCCTGGACAAGCGGCGGTTACGGGGGTTACGGGAGCGTTGAGCCATGCAAGTTGTTCTCCGCCGCACCGCTCCACCCGCCCCGGCGCCCTATGCGGCGGCGGAGGCTTCTTTCGCGGAGACCAAAGCCTACCTTTCTTCGCGCGAGGCCCTGCAGATGCGTGAGAGCGACCTCGAACGGGAGTTGAACCGGCGTGGTCAGGAGTTGATGCGCAAGCTCCTGCAAGGGCACCTCGACCAACGCAGCCCGGGGGAGGCGGCGGGTCCGGTCGAGGGGGCCGACGGCGTCGAGCGTTCGGAGCGGCGGCTGCACGACCGGCAGTTGGAGACGACCTTCGGGACGGTGGCGGTCGAGCGCCTGGGCTACGCGCGGCACGGTCACGACAGTCTGCATCCGCTCGATGCGTCGCTGAACCTGCCGGCTGAGCGTTACTCGCTCGAGGTGCGCCGCCGGGTGGCCGAAGCGGCCGCATCGCGGTCGTTCGACGAAGCGCTGTTCGAGCTGTCTCGCCATAGCGGGGCCGATGTGCCCAAGCGTCAGGCGGAACAGTTGGTCGCTCGCGCGGCTGAGGACTTCGACGCCTTCTACGCGGCGCGCCGAGCGGCGGCGGGCGAGCCGGTCGCTGACGAGTCGGTTGTGGTGCTCACCTTCGACGGCAAGGGCGTGGTGCTGCATCACGAGGACCTGCGCGAGGCGACGCGCAAGGCGGCCGAGAGGCGCCGGCGGCAACGCGAGCAGCTCTCCCCGTTCAACCGCCTGCGGCCGGGCGAGAAGAAGCACGCCAAACGCATGGCGACGGTGGCCGCCGTCTACGCGGTCGCGCCGTTGGTGCGCAGCCCGGAGGATTTCCTGCAGAGCCTGATGCCCCGACAGCCGGCGGCCAAGGCCAAGAATCGGGCCAAGACCGCGGCGGTGCGTCCTCGCCCGGTGGCCAAACGGGTCTGGGCGAGCCTCGAACACGATCCGGCCGAGGTGGTCGCCGAGGCGATGCTGGAAGCCGAGCGCCACGACCCGGAGCGCGTCAAGCGCTGGGTCGTGCTCGTCGACGGCGCCGAGACGCAACTCGCCCTCGTCGAAGCGGGCGCCGCCGCCTACGGCGTCGACGTGACGGTGATCCTCGACATCATTCACGTGGTCGAGTACGTCTGGAAGGCGGCGCACGTGTTCCATCGCGAGGGGAGCCCCGACGCGGCGCATTGGGCCTGGACGCGCGTGCAGAGCATTCTCGAGGGCAAGTCCAGCAAGGTGGCCGCGGCGATGCGGCGGGCGGCGACCGTCGCAGGCTTGTCGAGCGACACCCGCAAGCCGGTCGATACGTGCGCCGACTACCTGCAGAAGTACGCGCCGTATCTGCACTACGACCGCTACCTCGCGGCGGGCTATCCCATCGCCACCGGCGTGATCGAAGGGGCGTGCCGGTACCTGGTCCGCGACCGGATGGAGTTGACCGGAGCCCGCTGGCGGCTGGTCGGCGCCGAGGCGGTCCTGAAGCTGCGGGCGCTACGGGCCAGCGGCGACTTCGATGCGTACTGGGACTTCCACGAAGCGCGCGAGTACGAGCGGAACCACGCCCAGCGCTACGCTGACGGGATAGCACCGCCGGTCAGCGAGCCGCCCCCATCGCCCGCCTCACCCCGCCTTCGCAGGGTCAAGTAGCTCTTGCCATGCCGCTCGCAGCCCCTCCTGGACCCCTCTGGACCGCCGACGCAAAAGAGCCGCACCCTTTCGCGGTATACCTCCGTCAGAAAACGAAAGCTGAAGCCTGCCGACGTGTCGATTCTCTACTTCGAGCATGCGGGCAACGCCGTCACGATCCACAACATGACCCTGGACGAACACGGCAACCTTCGGGACGCACCAGCGGGGTATCGCGACTTCTTCGTGAGGGAAACCGACCGGCTGCTCGGTTTCGCCGACTGAGGGACGTGGCGGATGTGCATCATCGTGGACGCCAACCGCCTCGGCGCGTTTCTCTCCGACCCGGTCAACGAGGACGCCGCGCCGGTACGCCGCTGGCTGGAACGCCGTGGCGGACGCCTCGTCTACTCCACCGGCGGAGCCTTCGAGCAGGAGGTGGGGCGACACGTGAGGAAGAAGCTGCTCGACTACGTTCGGGCAGGCAGAGCGAGCCTCATCCCCGCGGAACAGTACGCCGATGACGAACATGCGTTGAGAGACCACCCGGACCTTCGTTCCGATGGTCCGCACGTCCTCGCCTTGGCCAGGAGCACTGGTGTGCGGCTTCTCTACACGGCCGACGACGCCCTGATCGCAGACTTCAAGAACAAGAAGTTCGTCGACGGCCCGAGGGGCAAGGTCTATTCGCGAGCAGCCAATGCGGGCCTGCTCACCAGGGTGGCGTGCGCGCCGCGCGCGTGCGCGTGACGGGATAGGACGACGCTCCCTTACGGAGGATACACATCCCCCGGATCCCGGGACGTATTCAGGGTGCAGAAGGACGACCGCCGACGGGAAGGGAAGACCGAGGTCTCGAAGCCAGGCCGCCATCTCAGGACCTCGATGCTTTGGACAGGAATCGTCTTCGTCGCGCAGGATCAGGAGCGCGCGGACATCGGGCTTGGCGCGGACGAATTCCGCACCCGTCCTCAAGCCCCGCTCCTGGTGGAGATTCGGCCAACGAACCGGCGTCGACCATGTAAGGGTCGCGTTGCAGTCCGCGGAGAGTCGCGCCAGAAGATTCCCGACCGCCAGAACGTCGCCCTGTCCTTCCACCAGAACGTGCGCCCTTCCAGGTCGACCGGTCACCTGATAGACCCGCGATCACGGAGGCGCAGCCCTTCGGTCGTCATCAACTCACCCAGCCTGAGGAGACCCTTCGCCACCGCATCGCGTTGCTCTTCAGCCATCCCGCCAATGCGTGTCCCGCTGTTCGACCGCACCACTACTCGGACCTCATCCGCCTTCACGAGATTCAGCAGCTCGGGGCTGTGGGTCGTAAGGAGCACCTGGCTCCGGTCGCTGGCCTGTCGCAGGTAGTCCATCAAGAGTGGAAGGGCTCCCGGATGAACCGTCAACTCGGGCTCTTCGATGCCAACCAACGGCAACGGCGGATCCTGGAGCAGGGCCGTGAGGATCCCGGCGACGCGAAGCGTACCGTCCGACTCCTGCCCCGCATCGAACCACTTGCCCTTCCCCCCGTGTCTGAACTGAGCCACGAGGTAGCTCGCGGCCTTGCTCACCTTGATGTCGCGGACGTCTCCGGTGAGCCGGCGAAGTCCCGCCACGACTTCCCGCGTCCACGTCGACGGTTCCTGATCGCGCGGGATCGAGACCCAGTTGTCGCGGAGGATGGCGTCCAGGCGCAGGGATCCCACACGCCGTGGAAGCGGCAATGTCGCCCTGAAGGGAAACGGACGGCGGCGGTTCAATTTCGATTCGGGAAAGGCGCTGCTGATGGAACCACTCCTTCCTTCATCAGCCACTGGTCGATCAGGCGATAGATCTCCGCTGTCTCTTCGTCGGAACGCCCGTGCGCATGCATCCATTCCTCGAAGGGACGCTCGCCGGCGAGCATGCGGCCGAGAAGATCCTGAACGTCGGTCGCCGACAGACCGCACGTTTCGAGATCCTCCTGCACCGTCGCAGGAACGATACCCGCGCGGGTCAGCGCCAGAAGCGGACGGCGGTTCTCGCGCACCAACTGCTCGATGCAGCGGTTGACGGCCGACTTCCTGGACGGCGGAAAACGAAGCCTTTCCATCTGATCGTCGAGATACCGGCGCACCCGCCCGACGCCGCCCACGGCGAGCCAGCTTCGCAAATCGTCCGCGGCGCTGCCGACCGATCTGAAACGATCGTGCTCCAATACCCAGAGTACATATTCGAAGGTACTGCGAAGGAACTCCTCCCAACGTTCGCCGTCCAGATGCTCGATCAGCGACATCTACGCCATCCTGCTCATCCATAGAGCGGACCGCCGGCATCGAGGTCTACGGCTGCACCGTCATCGCGTTGATCACCACCGGCGTGATCGGCACGTTGCCGTGCGCCCCCTGCGCTGTCGTCCGGACCCCGGCGATGGCGTCGACGACGTCCATCCCGTCCGTCACCCGGCCGAAGACGGCGTAGCCGTACTCGTCCGGAGCCGTACTCCGGTGGTCGAGGCCCCGCCCCCCGTTGTTCGCGTGATTGATGAAGAACTGCGACGTCGCGCTGTTGACGGCGGCGGTGCGCGCCATCGCGACGGTGCCCCGCCGGTTGCCGAGTCCGTTGGTCGCCTCGTTCATGATCGGCTCGCGGGTGATCTTCGGCACCAGGTTGATCCCCATGCCGCCGCCCTGGATCATGAAGTTCTCGATCACGCGGTGGAAGACCGTGTCCTCGTAGAACCCTGCGTAGGCGTACTGCAGGAAGTTGCGGACCGAGACCGGCGCCTGGTCCGCGAACAGCTCCATCGTGACGTTGCCCTGCGTGGTCTCCATGACCACGACCGGGTTGCCCGGAATCGCGCCCGCGGTGGCCAGATCGATCCGGTAGACGCCGGTGCTCGCCGTCATGTACAGGGTGCGGCCGTCGCCGCCCCAGGCGACGTTGGCGGTCACTTCCGGCATCACGATCGTCCCGAGATGGACGCCGTCCGGCCCGATCACCCAGACGCCGCCCGGCCCGGTGGCGAAGACGTTGCCGCGCAGGTCCACCTTCATGCCGTCGGCGGCCCCGGCCGCGGTCTGATCGTTGACGTCGTAGAAGACCCGTCCGTTCGTGGCGCCGTCCTCGTTGAGGTCGTAGGCCATCCAGACCTTCTGGTTCTCGTCGGAGTTGGCGACGTAGAGGGTCGCCTCGTCGGGCGAAAGGGCGATGCCGTTCGGCCGCGTCTGGTCGCGCACGAGCAGCTCGAGCTCGCCGTCCGGGCTCAACCGGTAGACGCCGTTGGAGTCGAGCTCGCGCAGCGGCGACTCCTCCAGGCCTTCCAGGCCGTACGGCGGATCGGTGAAGTAGAGCGACCCGTCGGAGCCGAACGTGGCGTCGTTGGGACTGTTCAGGCGGCTGCCCTCGAAGCTGTCGACCAGCACGGTCCGCGAACCGTCCTCCTCCACCCGCGAAATGCGGCGGTTGCCGTGCTCGCAGATGATCAGCCGGCCCTCGCTGTCGAAGGTGAGCCCGTTCGACGAGATCGACCGGAGCCCTTCGCGGTCGCCCTCGAAGACGGGATCGATGAACGGGCTGGCGCCGTCCCCCGCGGTCCACTGGTGGATGGTGTTGGCCCGGACGTCCGAGAAGAGGAGCCGCTGCTCGCCGCGGACCCAGACCGGCCCCTCCGTGAACGTATAGCCCTCGGCCACCTTCTCGATGGTGGAGCCGGGGGGAATCAA
Organism: Vicinamibacterales bacterium; assembly: GCA_965222905.1. Classification (GTDB taxonomy): domain Bacteria; phylum Acidobacteriota; class Vicinamibacteria; order Vicinamibacterales; family UBA8438; genus WTFV01. Next base: position 6,093,867 of record OZ244976.1, read on the forward strand.
CGAATCCAGCCGCCGATCGAGCCTGAGAATGGATCCTTCGCCGGCCGGTTCCCCGACCGGGCCGGCATCCACCTCCTCCGGAGGCGGTTCCGGCGCCCCGCCGCACGCCATCGTCAAGAGCACGAACACGGCTACGAGCAGGCTGGTCGGCTTCGTCATGTCATTCCTCACTTGGGTACTCGATTAGGGTTCGCGCGTCAGAAGATCGCGATCGGGTTGACCGGCGAAGCCGTCCCGTTCGGGATCGGCAGCGGCGCGATGTTCAGCATGAACTCCCAGCGGTTTCGCTCGGCCGCCGCCGCGGCCAGGTCGTCGAAGTCGGCGCGGTCGAGCAGGTGCACCCCCAGCATCGTCAGCGCGAAGTCGTGCAGCGCCAGCCGCGGCAGGTCGCCCTCCGGCTGCGGCATGTAGGCGGGCGTCTCCCACCCGATGATCGCTACGTCCCGCTCCCGCAGCCAGGGGATCACGGTGTTGTCGAGACCCGCCGCCTCGGCCCCGGTGTCGAACGACCCGATGTCGTCCTGGCGCACCCAGCGGCCCCAGCGCAGCAGGAACGCATCGCCCGGCCCGACCCGCACGCCGGCCTGCGCTTCCCAGGCTTCGAGGTCCGCCACCGTGATCCGCTGGCCCGGCTCGAGATGCCGAACGCCCTTCAGGCGCGCGATGTCATACAGGACGCCGCGGGTCACGACGCCGTGCCGCATCGTCAGGATGGCGTTCTTCGTCGCGCCCTCCTCCATCGTTACCGTCTCCGCGATCGGGTAGCCGTTCCACATCCTTCCGCCGAAGAAGCGGTGCGCGAAGCCGTCGATGTGGGTCGTGCCCGCGCCGTGGATGCACGGATAGTTGATTGTGTCGCTGGCGCCCCCCGGCGAGGCGGAGACCATCCTCCACTCGATAGGACACGGGTTGTCGAGGGTCCGCTCGCGGTTGGCGATCGACGCGAGCGACACCGTGAACCCTTCCGTCACCAGGTCCGCGGCGGCCCGCCGCTTCTCCGGTGTGATCAGGTTCAGCGCCCCCATCTCGTCGTCCGGCCCCCAGCGCCCCCAGTTGGAGAGCTCGTCGAACCAGGCGTCGTACTGCGCCCGGCTCACGATCGGCAGCTCGCCGCTCTGCCCCATCACGGCCGGCCCGCCGAGGCCGACGACGAGGAGCGTAACCAGGACGCTCCCGACCACCACTCGTGCGTTCCGCGTCGTCATGCGCTGCCTCCCTCTCCTGCTGCGACCGAGAACCCCGATCCGTCGCGGACGGGCGCTGAAAAACGATGCGCCAAGCGTCACGCGGCCTCCGCCACCGCCCGCCGGATAGCCGGCACCAGGTCGCAGTCGATGAGGTCATCGAGCTCGCGCCGGTGGCTTCGCCGACCCGTACCGGGATTCGGCGACGACGTCGCGACGATCACGGCGTCGAGTTCGGGCACCACGAAAATGAACTGCCCGCCGTAGCCCCACGCGTAGTAGGTCGGATGGCCGGCCAGCGTACGCATCCACCAGCCGTAGCCGTATTGCCGGCCGCTGAACCGCGACCTCGTCCGCGGGATTGTCGACTCGCGGATCCACTCGCTCGAGACCACCGGCACGCCGTCGCCCGTCCCGCCGCGACGAAAGAGCTCGCCGACCGCGAGCATCGCCCGCGGCGTCAGTCCCATCTCGTTGCCGCCCAGGTAGACGCCCTGCGGATCGCGGGTCCACGCCGGCAGCGTGATGCCGAGCGGCCGCGCGAAATGACGCCGGCCGAACTCCAGGGTGCTCATGCCGGTGGCGCGCGTCAGGATTGCCGACAGCAGGTGCGTGCTGCCGGTGCTGTAGATCATCGGACCGCCCGGCCGGGCGACCAGCGGCCGGGTCAGCGCGTGCCGCACCCAGTCCCGGCTCCCCACCCAGCGCCCGTAGTTGCGGTTCGACGTCGTCTCAAGGCCCGACCGCATGGTGAGCAGGTCCCCGATAGTGATGGACCGCCGGGCCGCTTCGGCTTCGGCCAGTTGGTCCGGGAAGAAGGCGACGATCGGCTGATCGACGCCTTCCAGGTAGCCGCGGTCGATGGCGATCCCGACCAGGATCGCGATGATCGTCTTCGACGCCGACTTCAGGTTGGCCGAGCGGCGTGCCGAGGCCCCGTTGAAGTAGTGCTCCTCGATCAGCTCACCGCCGATCGAAACGAGCAGGCTGCGCAGGCGCGGCAGGCCGGCCGCCCGGTCGAGGATGGCGGCCCGGTGGAAGGCATCCAGCGCCGGCGCATCGTTCCCGCTCGCGGTGTGCGCCGCGAACACCCCGATCGCGCCCAGGATGGCCGTCAGAACCAGGCAGCCGCTCACCCACCGCCAAGGCGTCCGGATCGCGCGCTGCATCGGGACATTCTATCGATCAACGGGTGCGGGTGCGGCCTGATGTAACGTGCCCCATGGTCTCGACCGTGACGACATCGCCGCTGGTCGCCCTGACCATCTGGACCGCCCTTGCCCTCTACGTCGCCGGAGAGTACGGCCGCGCGCGGCGGCCGCCGGCGGCGTGGGCCCGCCCGGTCTGGCTGCTCGGGGCGTTCGTTTACCTCGCGCACGTCGCAGCGGCCTTCGGCATTCATCACGACTGGAGCCACGAGGCGGCGTACGCCTACACGGCGGCCCGCACCGAGGCGCTCCTCGGCCTCCACTGGGGCGGCGGGCTCTGGGTGAACTACGCGTTCACGGCGATCTGGGTCGGCGAGGGAATCTGGTGGCAGCTCCTGCCTACCCGGCATGCGCGGCGCCCCGCCGCCTGGACCACGATGATCCGCGGCGTCTTCCTCTTCATGATCGCCAACGGCGCGGTGATCTTCGTGGGCGGCCCCCGGCGCGTGCTCGGGTTCGGCGTCCTGGCGGCGCTGGTCTGGATCTGGCGCGCCCGACACGTGTGACAGCGGCTGAAGGCATGCGCGAGCGCAACGGTTGACTTCGCACTGTACGCGCCCCGGCAGAACGGCAAGACCCACCTCGCTCGTTGAACTACTTCTGCCGCACTTGTGCGGCGATCTGTTTCGGCACGATGGTCTTGCCCACCGGCATCAGCGATATGCCTGCGAGCTTGAAGTGTTGAATACCGAACGGGATGCCGATCACCGTAAGGCACACGATCAGACCCGTCGCCAGATGGCCCAGCGCAAGCCACCATCCCGCCAGCAGTAGCCACACGATGTTGCCCGCCATGCCGGCGCTTCCTGTGCCGAGGTCGTCCCTTCCCGTCACCTCCTTTCGTGACACGGCTTCGTGCCCGAATGGAAACAGCGCGAATCCTGCGATGACGAAGCATGACCGTCCCCAGGGGATGCCGATCACGGTCAGGTACATTATGACGCTGGCGATTACCCAGCCGAGGCTCATCCAGATGCCGCCCAGCAGTATCCAGATGATGTTCCCTATGACGCTCATCGGCACCGCACTCCCGGGAGGAGAACCCGTTTACAAGACTCCGGCCGGCGCCAGGCGCCGGTACACATCGACGGCCCGGCCCGCCATGACCTCCGCCGTGCAATGTTCCCGCACCGCAGCGGCGGCACGCGTTCCCAGCTCGCGGCGACGCGCTTCGTCGGTGCGCATCCGGAGCAGCTCGGCCATCAGCGCCTCGACGTCTTCGGACGGAACGAGCACTCCCCCACCGGTGCGCTCGATCAGCTCGACGTAGGTGCCTCGGCTCGCCGCGACCACCGGAACGCCGCACGCCATCGCCTCCACGAGGGACAGCCCCTTCGGGTCGTCGTACGTCGCCGGCACGGCGAACACGTTCAGCCCCTGAAGAAACGCCACCTTGTCGTCGAGCTCCAGCACGCCACGGTACTGAACCTCCCCTGCGAGGCCCCACTCGCGGACCTGGCGCACCATGCCGTCCAGGTACGCCCGGTGCTCGGGGCCGAGATAGCCCGCCAGCTCCAGGCGGCAGCCCGCAAGCTCGCCCCGCTCGCGCAGACGGTGGTAGGCGTCACAGAGGAGATGGATCCCCTTCTCCGGCGCGATGCGTCCGAGATAGCCGATCGTGAACGGCTGGGATTCGTCCCGCGCCGCCGGCGGATAGCCCTCGACGTTGATGCCGAGCGGCACGACGTCCAGCTTTGCCCCGGGAATGTGCAGGTACTGCGCCATGTGGCCGGCGTAGTAGTCGCTGACGGCGACGAATCTATCGACCGACCGCGCGTGCTCCCGAATCAGCGACAGCGCCCGGGAGTGGTACGGCTCGTCGAGGTGGTCCAGGAAGACGTTCTCGCCCTGCAGGGTGCAGCAGATCGGGCAGCCGATGGCCTCCTTCAGCGCGGGCGCCAGCGAGATCAGCATCGAGTTGGAGATGTCGATCACGTCCGGGCGCGGCTCCGAGCGCAGCCAGTGGACGAGCTTGTCGAATTCCTTCCGCTGATGGCCGTGCCGGCCCTCGAGCACCGAGACGGTCAGCTCCCCCAACTGCTCGGGCTGCGTCTGCACGCCGCGCTGCGAGACCGCGCGCAGCAGCCAGGGCGCCTCCCACAGGCGGTCGATCAGCCAGGGGGTTCCCCGGAAAAGCCCGGAGTACTGCTCCAGGTAGACGCTGATGCCGCCGAAGAACACCCGGTGCTCGCTGACGCTCGGCTCGTCGGTGCGCGGCGGCGTGTAGAGCGGGACCAGAAGCACCTCGTGCCCGAGCTGCCGGAGCGACTTCGCGAGCGTGTTGTCGCGGATGCAGCTTCCGCAGTACATGCCGCCGGCGCCGGCGGTGATCGAGATGATGCGCATCGGATTCGGGCGGCCTCGCGTTGGCGCCCGCGGGGCGGGCTGGCCGCGCGGCACGATTATAGCGTTACGGCAGACCGGTCATCAGGAATCGCGGGGCTGATCCGGGCGCCGATCCTGGTAGGCCCTGAGTCCGTAGCCACCGGCGGCGCCGGCCCCGAAGATGCCGAGCGCCTTCAGAATCTCCAGGTACAGAGCAGCGTGATCCGGCAAGAGGAACAACGTCAGAAGACGAAGATGATGACACCGATCAGTACATAGCCAAGACGAAACCACAGATCGCCTCGCCGAAGGCTCAGACTCGAACTTCTCGAAGATGGGGTGGTATGCGGGACCGCTGCTCCTGGCAAAGCTTGCGACGAATTCTTGAAGAACCTGAGGACGAGAATCCGATTTACCGGCGCGCGGCTGCTCCTTCCCAACCACTTCGGGATCAAGAGTCGGCTCCGGAGGCTGCGGCGTCTCACTCAACGGATGTTCGCCTCGAACGAGTCGACCGCCTTCCTGAGCCTGCCGACGAATCGCGGCACGGCCCCGTGGCGGTGGTCGAGCATGCGTTCCGTCATCGTCCTGTAGATCAGCGCGCAGGCCATCGCGGATGCGATAGCCTCGGCTTGCTCGTCGCCCTGCTCCAGGAGACGACCAAGCGCGTCCAAAGAATCGCGATTCTTGTCAACGCCGTGAAACAAGCGCTGTTCCTGGCGCCGAAGTGGCCGGCGAAGTCCTTGGAGCGAAATTGCCGACGTCATTCGTCGCTCACGTGAATGCGCCTGATTCACTGCCTTACCACCCTCTCAAGTGCTCCCAGAGCATCACCGGAATTGCACTTCACCTATCGGCACGAGTGACCGCCCGCGTGCTCGCGAGCAACAGGACGGCAAATGCAGCGCTCGCGGCCACTGCCATGCCCGACAGGGTCCCGCGAACAGCGAACTCCGCGACCACCGACACGAAGCGCAACTCTGCCAGCCACGAAGAGATCGTCGGAAGCGCGGAAGCGAGCGCGCCGGACGCGACCGGAACCACGGCGATGAGTGCCACCAGTTCCATCACCGCGATCGGCCGCACCGCTCGTTCGGCAGCGGCCCGTCGGGCTCGAAGCTGAGCGATCCACCAGATGCGTCCGGCGCCCGCCACCGGGGGTTCGGCCGGCAGGTTGCGCCGGTCGTTGACGAGCGCCCCGGCGACCAACGCGACGTCACGGCAGACCGAACACTCTGCGGCATGCGCGCGGAGCCCTTCCGGCCATTCGCCCACGCTTGCCGCGCGCGCGGTGTCCGACTCGCGTGAGCAATGCCATCTCATCATGACGACCTCCCGGCAACTCCGACGGGTCCGATGCCTCGAGCCCGGAGTTCCCGCGCCATCCGGCGTCTGGCGCGGAAGAGCAACGGCCGAATGCTCAGTCTACTCAACCCGAGGACCTCCGCAATCTCGCGATGCTGCATCCCCTCGACATAGGCGAGCCACAGCAGTGCCCGCTGGCGCGACGTCAGACCATCGAGCACATTCCCGACGTCGCCGCGCAGTTGCAACCGGCGCTCGACGCCACGGTCCGCCGGCTCCTGCATCTCGTCGAGTGATCCGCCGTCCCACCGCGCCCGCCGGTACTGGTCGCGGTAGAGGTTGGTGGCGATCCTGTAGAGGTATCGTCGGCGGCGGTCGGCATCTCCAGGCGCAGCCGCGGCGGTCAGCAACCGGCAGTACGCCTCCTGGGTCAGGTCGTCGGCGAGAGCGAAGTTGCCCGACAGCCGCGTCAGATAGCCCTGCAACGGACGGATCGTAGCGTCGTAGAACCGGTCGAACTCGGCCTCGTCCATCGCAAAGCGTTCAGTCTGTCGCGGCGCATTGGGGGTCGGTCGCCGCCAGCACATGGTCGCGCACGGCTCAATCAGCCGGCTCGGCTGGTGGGCGAGCAGTCGGAGTCTCACCGGGCTCCAGCAAGCCCCAGGACTTCGACAACCGATAGGAAACACCCCCGGCGGCCAGAAAGCCAGAACCGAGCGCGAGCACCATGACCGCGCCGCCGAGGGCTTCTTCCGCGTCCGGAAACAGAGCGCTGAGGACCAGCAATCCGAAGCCCAGACAGCAGAACACGGCGCCGACGGAGAGCGCGCTGATGATGCGGCGCCGCGGGTTCGCACGCGGCGCCGGCGTGGAGATAGTATCGAGCAGCTTCCGTCCGGACTCCGACTCCAGATAGGCCATCACCTCCTGACCGGTGCCGAGTTTGTCGATCAGCCGGCGGACGGTCTCCGCCTGCAGATCATCCTTGTGACTGTTTTCGCGGCTAATGATCCAGATGACGATCCCGACCATTACGAAGAGCACCAGGTGGGTCATTTCATCGAGAATCCCGGCCATCGTTCCCTCCCAGGGACGTGCGGCGGGCGGGACCGGGTTCCCACTGGCCGCTCGCCTCTGACTCCATGACGAAGGGGCGGGCAGATGCGTTAGCACTGAACCGACCAGTGCCCGCCGACCGCGTGCCACCACTCACTCGGCCGCGCCGCCGTCACAGCACACTCGGCGGCGGCGCCGCAACCGATCACTCGGCGGCGATGCAGTAGAGGTAGCGCCGGCCCCGCAGGAAGATCTCTCCGCCGGCGACGGCGGGCGAGGCGTCGAAGTCGTCGTCGAGGCGGTTCATCGAGAGGATCTCGAACTCCGGGCCGGCCCGGGCGACCAGCGTCGCGCCGTCCCGGCTCGTGACGTACAGTCGACCGCCGGCGACGATCGGCGACGCGTAGACGTTGCGGATGCCGGATAGCCGCACGGGTCCGTACAGGTTCCGCCCGGTGGCGGCGTCGTAGGCCGAGAGCACCCCGGAGTTGCTCTTCGTGAAGTACAGGATGCCGTCGTGCAGGACCGGGGACGGCACGTAGGGGGTGTCGCGATCCAGCGACCAGGCAATGGCGCCGCCGCGCGAGATGTTGCCGCGCGCCGCCGACAGGTCTACGGCATAGAGCCGGCTGCCGCGATAGCCGCTCATCAGGTAGGCGACGCCGCCGGCGGCAACAGGGGACGGAATGGCGTTCGTCGTCACCCCCTCGCCCTGCCAGAGGAGCGCGCCGGTCTCGAAGTCGTAGCCGCGCACGCCGTCGGTCGCGCTCGTGACTATCTGCGTGCCGCCGGCGTTCTCCACGACGAGCGGCGTCGACCAGGAGGTGCTCTCGTCCCGGTCCGTGCGCCAGCGCTCCGCCCCGGTCCGCTTTTCGAGGGCGGTGATGAAGGACTGCCCCTCGTGGTCCCAGACGACGACGATCGCGTCACCGTGGAGCGCCGGCGAGGCCCCCTCGCCGAAGCCCATGCGGATCCGCATGTCGCCGAAGTCGCGATCCCACAGCGGGTTGCCGTCCATGTCGTAGCAGTGCAGGCCGCGCGAGCCGAAGAACGCGCAGACGACCTCGCCGTCGGTCACCGCCGATCCCGACGCCCAGCTCCCCGTGTTGTGGCGGCCTTCGTGCGGCTGCTCGGTCACCGCGGTCCGCTCCCAGACCACGGAACCGTCGCGCCGATCGAGGGCCACGATCACGAAGTTCAGCAGGTCGCCGGATCGCACGGTTCCCATGAAACGTCGCCTGAGACGCGAGAAGAATCCGTTGCCCGACTCGTCGCCGGGACCGGCCGGGATCGCGGTCAGGAGAAAGACGTGGTTCCCCCACACGATGGGCGACGCCTGCCCGTGGCCGGGAATCTCGACCTTCCAGCGGACGTTCTCGGTCTCGCTCCAGATCGAGGGAGGATCGCTGCCCGGCGCGACACCGTTCGCCAGCGGGCCGCGCCACTGCGGCCAGTCCGTCCCGGGGGTCGGGTCACCCGACTGTGCAGCCACCGGCGCCGCCGACAGTGCGACTGAGAGGCCGGCTGTCAGTACGGCTACGAAACAACGGAACGTGAAACCCTTCTTCAGCATGGGACACAACCTTGTGAAAGTGTGGAATCGGAAGCCGCCAACCTCCCCGCGGGGCCGGCGGCGGAGCTCTCGCACCGCACCGGCGAGCGCGGGGAACAGTCCCATGATAGTGGGATAAGATCACGCCACCATGATGATCAACACTTCGCCGTCGTTCTCCGTTCTGATCCTGGTCGCCCTGCTCGTCGTCGGCTTCGCCGCCGCGGCCAGCGCCCAGCGGACCATCCCCGCGCCGTCCGACGTCGCGGCCCCGCCCGACGACGCCGAGCGCACGGCGTCCGGCCTCGCGTCGAAGGTCGTCGAGGCGGGCAGCGGGTCGGCGCATCCCGGACCGACGTCGACGGTCACCGTCCACTACACCGGCTGGCACACCGACGGCCGGATGTTCGACAGCTCGGTGGCGCGCGGCGCACCGGCGTCGTTCCCGCTCAACCGGGTGATCCGCGGCTGGACCGAGGGCGTGCAGTTGATGGTGGCGGGCGAGAAGCGGCGGTTCTGGATTCCGGAGAGCCTGGCCTACGGCGGGCGCCCCGGGTACCCGGCGGGCATGCTCGTCTTCGACGTCGAGCTCATCTCGATCCGCTAGTGGCAAGGAGGACCAACGTGCCCCTGAAGAAGAGAATCGCGGCGTCTTGCGCCGCGCCGGTGCTTTGCGCCGCACTGGCGACCGGCTTCGGCGCCACCCCGGCGGCCACGCAGGAGGCCGTCACCGAGGCTGACTACGAGGCGGCGATGCAGGAGTTGCGCTACCTCGCGACGGACACCTCGCTGCATATCGACGCCAGCTACTGGGGCGACGTCGGCGAGGACTCCGACAAGATCCGGCGCGAGCTCGCCAAGGTGGAGTCCTTCTGGACCGCACAGGAGCAGCCGCGGGCTCTGGAGCTCGTGGGGCAGGCGGTGGAGGCGGCGCGGGGGATCGCGCGTGCATCCGGCAGCGAGGATCGTGCGGCCGGCACCGCCGCGCTCGCCGAGCTGCGCAGCGTCTGCCAGTCGTGCCACGCGGAGTTCCGCGAAGAAACGGACGACGGCTTCCGCATCAAGCCGAGCGCCCTGAAGTAGGCTTCGTCCCAACCTGCCGGCCCAGCCGGCTCCGCGTACGCAAAACAAGGCCGGCCCGGGCGTGCATGCCCGGACCGGCCTTTCGCATTTCCGCCGGAACGTCCGCTAGTTCGTCGGCCAGAGCACGCCCTGGCTGTTCTCGCCCTCGGCGCCCTCGGGCACGGGGCCCATGCCCTTGTAGACGAACTTCTGCACGCGCGACCCTTCGTAGGTCTCGGTCGTGTAGATGTTGCCCGAGGAATCGACCGCGAGGCTGTGCACCGCGAAGAACATGCCCGGCTGGCGTCCGCCGTCGCCGAACGCGGTCAGCACCTTCAGCGTCTTGCGCTCGATGATGTAGACCTTCATGTTCTGGCCGTCGGCCAGGTACATGTAGGTCTGCTCCTCGTCCGGCGAGAAGTCGAGGTCCCAGGTCGAGCCCTGCGCGCGGGTGTGGGTGGCGACGAGCAGCTCGTCGACGAAGGTCCCGTCCTTCTGGAACACCTGGATGCGGTCCTCGGCGCGGTCGCAGACGTACACGAGCCCGTCGTTCGAGATCACGCTGCAGTGCACCGGCCCGCGGAACTGCTGCGCCGGATCGTTCCCCGGCACGTAGGGGCCGCCGAAGTCGTAGTCGTCGTTCGGCACGTTGCCGTAGGCGCCCCAGCCCCGCTTGAACGCGCCGGTCTCCACGTCGACCACCGCGACCCGCTTGTTGTAGTAGCCGTCGGCGAAGTACGCCTCGTTCGCCCCGGGGTCGATCCCGATCTCGGCGACGCGGCCGTAGCTGTCCTCCGAGAGGCTGTCGCGCTCGAATATCCGCCGGCCGTCCTCCTCGCGAACCATGCGGGCGTTGTGCCGGCCGGCCTGCAGCAGGAACTCGCCGCTGCGCGTGAACTTCACCACGTGCGCGTCGCCCTGCCCGTTGCCGCCGATCCAGACGTTGTCCATGTGGTCCACGGCGATCCCGTGGTTGGACTCGGGCCAGACGTAGTCGCCGGTCTCGGTGCCGGGGCCGCCCCAGCTATCCACCAGGCCGCCGTCCTGGTCGAAGACGAGGACCGGGGGTCCGGGCTGGCAGCACTCGCTGACCGGCGGGTCCATGACCATCCCGATCTCGGTGGCGCCCTGGAAGTTGTTGGGCGTGTTCCGGTGCAAGACCCAGATATTGTCCTGCGAGTCGACGTCCACGCCGATGGTCGGCCCCATCAGCCAGTGGTTGGGAAGGTTCTTCGGCCAGAGCGGGTCGACCTCGAACATCGGCGCCATGACCGCGTCGTCGTCATCTCCGCTCTGCCCTGCGGTCAGGACGACGCCGGCCAGGACGACGCCCAGCGCCAGCGGCACCAGAAACGCGTACTTCTTCATGTGTGGTCCTCCTTCTGGAACCGTGCGCCGCGTCCCGCCAAGCCCGTGGCCGTCCGGCGCTGTACCTCGATTGCGACAGTCGAACAGTATACTTTGGATGCAGCGGGGTTTTCGTCACGGGCTGCCAGGACAAGAGGGAGGCGGATCGAGTGCGACATCGACGTGAGAGGCTGCTCGCCGCCGGCTTGACCGCGGTGCTGCTGGCCGGTACGACCGGCGGAGTGCAGGCGCACGACATTCCGAGCGACGTCACCGTGCGCGCCTTCGTCAAGCCGGAGGGCGACCGGCTGCGCATGCTCGTGCGGGTCCCGCTCGAGGCGATGCTCGACGTCAACTTCCCGCTCCGGGGCCCCGGCTACCTGGACATCGAAGGCGCCGAGCAGCTCCTGCCCGACGCCGCCATGCTCTGGCTGGGCCAGGAGATCGAGCTGTACGAGGACGGCGCCCGGCTTCCGGAGCCGACGCTGTCCGCGGTGCGGCTGTCGCTGCCGTCGAACCGGGCGTTCAACACCTACGAAGAGGCGCTGGCCCACGTCACCACCGGCGAGCGACTGCCTCCGACCACGCAGATCATCTGGCGGCAGGCGCTGCTGGACGTGCTGCTCGACTACGACACAGCGTCGGCCGAGTCCGCCTTCTCGATCCGGCCGGGCGTCGAACGGCTGGGCCTGCGGGTCATCTCGGTGATCCGCTTCATCACACCGTCCGGCGCCGAGCGGGCGTTCGAGCTGCGCGGCGACCCGGGCATCGTCACCCTCGACCCACGCTGGCACCAGGCGGCCTGGAACTTCGTCGTCTCCGGCTTCGAGCACATCCTGGACGGCATCGACCACCTGCTCTTCCTGCTCTGCCTGGTGGTGCCGTTCCGCCGCTTCCGCGCCCTCGTGCCCATCGTCACCGGGTTCACGGTGGCCCACTCGGTGACTCTCATCGCGTCGGCGTACGACCTGGCGCCCAACACGCTCTGGTTCCCGCCGCTGGTCGAGACGCTCATCGCGGTCTCGATCGTCTACATGGCGTTCGAGAACATCGTGGCCGCCGGCTCCGGCGATGCGACGCGCATCCGACGCCGCTGGGTCGTCGCCTTCGGCTTCGGCCTCGTGCACGGCTTCGGCTTCTCGTTCGCGCTGCGCGAGACGCTGCAGTTCGCCGGCTCGCACCTGCTGACGTCGCTGCTGTCGTTCAACGTCGGCGTCGAGCTGGGCCAGTTGCTGGTCATCGCGCTGTGCGTGCCGGCCCTCGAGCTGCTCTTCCGGTTCGGCGTCAACGAGCGCACCGGCACGATCCTGATCTCCGCCGTAGTCGCCCATACGAGCCTGCACTGGATGGCCGAGCGCTACGAGACGCTCAGCCAGTACCCGATCACGTGGGCGGCCTTCGCCAATGCCATGCTGGTCGGGATCATCCCGTGGCTGATCCTGCTGATGCTGGCCGCGGCCACCGCGTGGTATGGACTGCGCTACTGGCGGCAGCGCCCGACGGAAGAAGCCGCCACCGAATGACGATGCCCATGACCACTACTATGCGCCGTTCAGCCCCCCTCCTCGCCGCCATCCTGCTGGCCGCGAACCAACCGGCCGGCGCGCAGTCCGCGTCCGACGCCCCGGTCAACTCCCAGGTTGCCGAGCCGACGCTGGTCCTCGATGGCGGGAGCGGCGGATTCGCCGTCCTTCCGCCGAGCGAGTACTACCGGGTGGCGCCGGTCCGCGTCGAGAGCGGACCCCAGATCGACGGGCGCCTCGACGAGGAGCTCTGGCTGCAGGCCGCCGTCATCGACGAGTTCGTGCAGCAGGAGCCGGCCGAGGGCGAGCCGGCGACCGAGCGGACCGTCGTGCGTTTCCTGTACGACGCCCAGGCCCTCTACATCGGCGTCGAAGCCTACGACTCGGAACCGGACGGCGTCATCGCCACCGAGATGCGGCGCGACTCCCTGCGGCTTCTCGACGAGGACAACTTCCAGATCATCCTCGACACCTTCCACGACCGGCGTTCGGGCTACATGTTCGTCACCAGCCCGCTCGGCGCGAAGCTGGAGCAGCAGATCGCCGAGGAGGGCGAGGGTGGCTGGCGCGGGCGCAACAGCAACAACATCAACATCAACTGGGACGGCGTCTGGGACGTCGTCTCCCGCCGTACGAGCGACGGCTGGGTGGCCGAGATCGCGATCCCCATGGTGACGCTCCGCTTCCCCAGGACCGAGCGACAGGTCTGGGGCGTCAACTTCATGCGCAACATCCGCCGCAAGAACGAGCAGGTGTACTGGGCGCCGATCTCGAAGGAGTACACCCTCACCCGCGTCAGCCTCGCGGGCACCATGACCGGCATCGGCGCCGTCAACCGCGGCCTGGACCTGCGCATGACCCCCTACATGCTCGCGGGCGGCCGCCAGGACCGCGCGGCGGCGGCCGTCACCGGCGGCGGCCTCGACGGCTCGGGGTTCAACGACTACGGCCTCGACGTCAAGTACGGCGTCGCGTCCGGCCTCAACCTGGATCTGACGCTGAACACCGACTTCGCGCAGGTCGAGGTGGACGAGCAGCAGGTGAACCTGACGCGCTTTCCCCTCTTCTTTCCCGAGAAGCGCGACTTCTTCCTGGAAAACGCCGGGATGTTCAACGTCGGCGCGCCCGGCAGCGGGTTCGGGCGGGTCGCCGACCTGTTCTTCACGCGGCGGATCGGCCTGTCGGCCGGCGGGCAGCCGACCCCGATCATCGGCGGCGCGCGCCTTACCGGGAAGGTGAACCGCCACAACGTCGCGGCGATGAACATCACGACGGGGTCGTTCGGCAACGCGGGCGACAACTTCTTCGTCGGGCGCTACAGCCGCGACATCCTGGCGCGCTCGAAGGTCGGCGGGATCGTGATCGACAAGCAGGCCGTCGGCAGCGTGTTCGCGCCCGACACCGGCGGGGTCTCCCACTACAACCGCACGTTCGCGGCCGACACGACGCTCGCCGTGCACCGCAACCTGACGATGACCGGCTTCGTCGCCAAGACCCAGACCCCCGGCCTGACGAGCGGCGACATGGCCTCGTACGGGCGGGCCACGTGGCTGAGCCCCGCGTTCCATGTGTACACCGAGTTCGCCGACCTGCAGGAGAACTTCAACCCCGAGGTCGGCTTCATCCCCCGCCTCGGCATCCGCACGTCGAAGTTCCACGGCGAGTGGAACCCGCGGCCCGATCGCTTCAACATCCGGATGTTCGACCCGATGTGGAACATCACCTACACGACCGACCAGCACAACCGGCTGCTGACCCGGCGCATCCACAACATGATCGGGACGTACTTCGAGGACGGCTCGTCGGTCATGTTCTATTTCAACGACCACTTCGAGCAGCTCGACGTCCCCTTCGATATCCGCAACACCGGCGTCACGGTCCCCGCCGGCACCTACCGGTTCGGCGAATGGGTCTTCTCGTACCAGTCCGACCCGTCGCGGCGGCTGTACACCCGGACCCGGTATTCCCCGCAGACCTTCTTCGAAGGCACCCGCACCGACATCCAGGCGACGGTCGGATTTCGGGCCACCAGCCGCATCTCGGCCGAGACCATCTTCAACCGCAGCGACGTCGATCTGCCGTGGGGAGAGTTCGTCGCCGACCTCGCCTCGCTGCGCCTGGATCTGACGCTGTCACCGACAGTGACGCTGCGCTCGCTGTCGCAGTACAACTCGCTGACCGGCGAGCTCAGCAACAGCATCCGCTTCAACTGGATCTACAGCCCCGGCAGCGACATCTACGTCGCCTACGACGAGATGCGCCTCGACGACCTGTTCTACCTGAATCCCCACGTCCGCCGCTCGCCGTGGGGAGACGTGCGCAACCGGCAGATCGCCATCAAGATGACCTACCTGCTGTCGCGATGATGATGCCGGACGTCAGCGACGCACTCCTCGACCGGATGATCCGGACCATCGTCGACGAGGTCGATCCCGAGCAGGTGGTCCTCTTCGGCTCCCGCGCTCGCGGCGACGCGCGTCCCGACTCCGACGTCGACCTCCTGGTCATCGAGTCCGAGCCGTTCGGCAACGGCCGGAGCTCGCACACCGAGACCGTCCGCCTGAACCGGGCGCTGGCCGCAACCCCGGTTGCCAGGGACATCCTCGTCTACAGCCGTAACGAAATCGAAAAATGGCGCGGATCGCTGAACCACGTCGCCGCCCGCGCGTTGCGCGAGGGGCGGGTGCTCTATACCAGGGGTTGGGGCGCGCCCTCGCCGACGTCCCGGCCGTGCACGGTCCGCGACGGCGATCGACCCCAGCCCGATATCGAACAGGCCCGGCTGCTCCTCGGCATGGCCGACGGCGACCTCGGCGCTCTGCGTGTCATGCACAATCCGGCCGCTGTCACGGATGAGATCTGCGGATTCCACGTCCAGCAGGCCGCGGAGAAGTGCTTCAAGGCCTGGATCGCGCTGCTCGGCGAGGAATACCCGCTGACGCACGAGCTCGACGTCCTCATCGATGCGATTCGGCTGCACGACGCCACCGTGTCGGAGCACGCCGACCTCGCCAGGTTCAATCCGTTGGCGGTGAAGTACCGCTACGTGCCGTTCCCCGAGAACGCCGTGCCCATCGACCGTCCGGCCTCGATTCGGCAGGTGGAAGCGCTGATGCGACGCGTGCGGCACCTGCTGCCGGCGGCGTGACGTGCTGGCGGCCGGCGGACCGGTGCTCTACAATCGCCGGTCTGCCCTCGGCCGGACCGCCGTGCATGACCGACGACCAGCGCACTGCCATCTTCACCCGCCTGCGCGCGGTGAATCCCGAACCGACTACCGAGCTCGACTACGGGACCCCTTTCGAGTTGCTGATCGCCGTTATGCTCTCCGCCCAGGCGACCGACGTGGGGGTGAACCGCGCGACGGCGAAGCTCTTCCCCGCCGCCCCCACCCCCGCCGCCATGCTGGAGCTCGGCCTGGACCGGATCAAGGACTTCATCAGGACCATCGGCCTGTTCAACACCAAGGCCGAGAACATCCTGAAGACCTGCCGCATTCTCCTCGACGAGCACGCTGGCGACGTGCCCCGGCGGCGCGAGGCGCTGGAAGCGCTGCCGGGCGTCGGCCGCAAGACCGCCAACGTGGTGCTGAACACGGCCTTCGGCGAGCCGACCATCGCCGTGGACACGCATATCTTTCGGGTGTGCAACCGCACGGGGATCGCCCCCGGCAAGACGCCGCGCAAGGTGGAGGACGCGCTGTTGCGCTCGGTGCCGGACGACTTCAAGCGCGGCGCCCACCACTGGCTGATCCTGCACGGCCGCTACGTCTGTACGGCGCGCCGGCCGCGCTGCGGGGAGTGCGCGATCGAGAACCTGTGCGAGTTCGAGGACAAGAACCCGGCGCAGTCGGGAAAGTGAGACCGCCGGCGCCGCGGTCGGGACTTGCCGAACCGGACGCGCGGCCCGGAATCACCGACCGGCCGCCGCCTCAAAAGAACAGGAGCACGTCCTCCTCCACCTCGCCGATCACGACGCTCCTCTCGGTGACGTCGGTGACGCGGAAGCGGTAGAGGCCCCGCGGGGCGGGGCCGCCGAGACGCCGGCCGTCGTCGGCCGCAAAGGCGCTGTTGTGGCAGGGGCAGAGGTAGACGGGGTCGGCGACCGGGCCGGTCTCGGCGATCACGTCGGCGTGCAGGTCGGCAGGGTCTCCGACGAAGTCCACCTCGCACCGCTCGTGGGGGCAGACGACGCAGACCGCGCGAAAGCGGTCCGGCGCGTCGTCGGCGTCCGAGGTCCGCACCACCATGCCGTTGACGCGGATCGGCTGGCCCGGAACCGCCGCGGTCGGCAGCGACACGCCGTTGGCCCGAAAGCGGCGCACCCGGTTCGGCTCCGCGAGCGTGTCGCGCGGCACCAGCACCGGCCGGACCAGCGGGTGGAAGCGGAGCCGGAACCGCCGCCCCTGTGCCCGGAGGCGGCGTCCGAACCCGGCGAAGAGCACCGCGAGGGCCTGCAGGAACGTCCGGCGCGGCACCGGTGGCGTGAAACGCCGAATCATCGTGCGTTCTCCTGCGCCGTCAGCGACTCATGCGCCCCTGCACCCACGCGGCCAGGGTCTGCCATTCGTCGGCGTCCTGCGTCGTCCAGTGCTTGCCCCCGGCGTGCCAGTGGCTGCCGCCTGCCTCCTCGGCCAGCGGGTTCACCAGTAGCACGCTCTCCAGCGGCTCCCCCGGAACGACCAGACGCTGGATCCGCTCGAAATTGCGGAACGACTGCTCCTCGTCCCACGTCTCCCGGCCCGGCGGCAGCGGCTCCAGGAAGCTGTTTCCCCCGCCGGCGGAATGGCAAACCACGCAGCGCGCGTTGCCCGGCCGCCGGTGCAGGAAGATCGGCTCGACCTCGTCGCGGTAGAAGCCGAAGTCGAGGGCGAGCGAGGTCGTGTTGACCCAGTTGGCCAGCGCCTGCCACTCCTCGACGTCCCGCGATTCCCAGTGCTTGCCCCCGGCGTGCCAGTGGCTGCCGCCCGCCTCCTCGGCCAGCGGGTTCACCAGCAGCACGCTCTCCATCGGCTCCCCCGGAACGATCAGACGCTGGATCCGCTCGAAGTTGCGGAACGACTGCTCCTCGTCCCACGTCTCCCGGCCCGGCGGCAGCGGCTCCAGGAAGCTGTTCCCCCCACCGGCCGAGTGGCAGACCACGCAGCGCGCGTTGCCCGGACGCCGGTTCAGGAAGATCGGCTCGACACTGGAGCGGTAGAGGTCGAAGTCGAGCCCGAGCAGCGTGTCGCCGCCCCCGGGCGCCTGCGCGGCGGCCGGCGCCGCCACGAGGACGGCTGCCGCGAGGGCGAGGATGCCTGCAACGATCGGTCCCTTTGCGAACATGGCGCGTTCACTCCTTCGAGGTCGTAGACCGGCGGCCGGCCTACTCACCCACCGGCAGGCCGGGCAGCGTGGCGGTGATGTTGCGCTTCGGCACCTGGCCGACCTGGATCACCTCCACCTCCTTGCGCCCCGCCACGTCGATCACCGAGACGGTGTTCGAATGGGCGTTCGCCACGTAGAGGTACCGGCTGTCCGGGGTGAACGTCAGCCAGTCGGGGACGACCCCCACCTTCACGCCGCCGAGCGGCTCCAGGTCGGGCAGCGAGTAGGCGTAGACGCTGCCGTTGATCTTGCTGGTCGACCAGAGCGACGTGCCGTCCGGGGTGATCTTGATGCCGTGCGCCGGCGCGCCCTGGATGCCGTAGGTGTTGCGCTCGTCGACCGGAATGTCCGGTTGCACGATGCGCCGGACCTCGCGGCGCTTCTCCCAGTCGACCACCGCGAACCCGTGCAGGTTCGAGATCTGCACGTACATGTTCTTCGTCGAGCCGTCCGGATTGGTGTCGAACGTGAACGGCCGCACGCCGCCTTCGAAGTGAAACGCGAAGACCGGCCGCTCGATCTCGGTGTCGATCACCGTCGCGCTCGAACCGCCGATGGAGCCGGCGACCACGTACCTGCTGTCGGGGGTCATGAAGGTGTTGTGCACGCCGCGCAGGATGCGGATGAACGAGACGTGCTCCTCTTCCACGGTGTCGATGACGTCGACGCCGCCCCCGACGCCCCGGATGGCGACGTAGACCCGCTCGCCGTTCTCGTGGATCGCGACGTTGTTCGGCCGCCCGCTGAGCGGGATCGACTTGCGGACCTTCAGGGTCTTCGTGTCGACGATGTCGAGCGTGTGGGTCGACTCGTTGCTCAGGTAGAGCCGGCTGCCGTCGGGCGCCGCGGCCACGCCGTGGATCACCTCGACGCCGGTGATCTCGGCGACGATCTTGTTCGTGGCCGGATCGATCAGGTGCACGTTGTCGCCGGCGGCGTTGGTCTGGACGATGTAGACGTCGTCCTCGTTCGCGGTCGCGCCCGGCGCCCAGGCGGCGAACATCGCGAGTGCGACGAGCAGGATTCCAAGCGTCCGGCGCACGGGTCGGAGCATCTGGACGGCGATTGCTGGCATGGTGGCTCTCCTCGGTTCCGATTTACCGGGGGACTGTAGCGAGGCGTCGGGCAGGCGTCAACCGCGGCGAGACCGGCCGGCGCCGGCAAACGTTCCCGGAACCCACGGGAACGTCTTTTGCGTCACACTGTAGCTATACAAGGAGATCGCATATGAACCAGATGCCCAACATGCCCATCGACGTCTCGCAGGTGCGCATCCCGCGCCTTCCGCGGGGCGCGGCCACGGCGGGCGCCGCCCTGATCGTGGCCGCCGTCGTCGCCTTCGGCGCGCTGTACCAGGTGCAGCCGGAGGAGGTCGGCGTCGTGCTCCGGTTCGGCCGCTACGTGCGCGCCACCGACCCTGGCCTGCGCGCCAAGATCCCGTTCGCGGAGACGGTGCTCAAGGTACCGGTACAGCGGCAGCTCAAGCAGGAGTTCGGCTTCCGCACGCTGGAAGCGGGCATCCGCACCGAGTACGTCGCCTTCGACCGCGACGCCACCGAGGAGTCCATGATGCTGACGGGCGACCTCAACGTGGCGGTCGTCGAGTGGATCGTGCAGTACCGCGTCGCCGACCCGTATCTCTACCTCTTCAAGGTACGCAACCTCGAGGGCACCTTCCGCGCCATGAACGAGGCGATCATGCGCGAGGTGGTCGGCGACCGGACGGTCACCGAAGTGCTCACGATCGGGCGCCAGGAGATCGAGTCCCTGGTCCAAGGGCGGCTGCAGGATCTGGCCAACCAGTACGAGATGGGCATCACCATCGACCAGGTGGTGCTGCAGGACGTCAACCCGCCGGATCCGGTTAAGCCGTCCTGGGACGAGGTCAACCAGGCGCAGCAGCAGCGCGACCGGATGATCAACGAGGCGCGGGCCGAGTACAACCGCGTGATCCCGCGCGCGCGGGGCGAAGCCCAGCAGACCGTGCTGCAGGCCGAGGGGTACGCTCTCGATCGCGTCAATCGATCCGAGGGCGAGGCCACCCGCTTCGAAGCGGTCCAGGCCGCCTACCGCCTGGCTCCGAACGTCACGCGGCGCCGGCTCTACCTGGAAACGATGCAGCGCATCCTGCCGCGAGTCGGGCGGAAGCTCTACGTCGATCAGGACGTGACCGGCGTTCTGCCGCTGCTGTCGCTCGACGGCGCGGCGCCGCGCCGGGCTACCAACGCGACGCCCGCGGGGGCTGGAGGTGGACAATGAGCAGACGGGCACTCTCCCTGGTGGTAGTCTTCGCGGCCCTGGTGGTCCTCGGACAGGCGACCTATACGGTCAGCGAGACGGAGCAGATCATCCTGACGCAGTTCGGCGAGCCGGTCGGCGAGCCGGTGCTCTCGCCCGGACTGCACTTCAAGGCGCCGTTCATCCAGCGAATCAACGTCTTCGAGAAGCGGTTCCTGGAATGGGACGGCAATCCGAACCAGGTACCGACCCGCGACAAGCGGTTCATCTGGGTAAACACCTACGCACGCTGGCGGATCGTCGATCCGCTGCTCTTCTTCCAGCGGTTGCGCGACGAGCGCGGGGCGCAGTCGCGGCTCGACGACATCCTCGACGGGGAGACGCGCAACGCCGTCGCGCGCCACGACCTCATCGAGCTGGTCCGCAGCAGCAACCGCAACCCCGAGGACGTGCTGATCGAGTCCGAAGAGGAAGAGGCCATTCTCGAGCAGATCGAGCGCGGCCGGCAGGAGGTGACGCGCGCCATTCTGGAGACCGCCGCGGGGCGCACCGCCGACCTGGGCATCGAGCTGCTCGACTTTCGCTTGAAGCGCATCAACTACGTCGAAGAGGTGCAGCAGGACGTCTTCGCGCGGATGATCGCCGAGCGCCAGCGGATCGCCGAGGAGTTCCGGTCGGAGGGCCAGGGCGAGTCGGCCCGCATCCACGGCGAGCGGGAGCGGGAGCTGGCCCAGATCCAGTCCGAGGCCTACCGCCAAGCCGAGGAGCTGCGCGGCACGGCCGACGCGAACGCGACCCGCATCTACGCGGAGGCCTACAACCGCGACGAAGATTTCTACGCGTTCATGAAGTCGCTGGAGACCTACGAGCAGACGATGGATGCCGACACGCTGTTCATTCTCGGGACCGACAGCGAGTTCCTGCAGTTCCTGGAGCGGACGCGCTGAGCCGACCCCTGTACCTACGAAAGCTGGCGGTGTGGTCCCTCTTCCCACCCCACGCCGCCAGCTTCTCTCAACGCGCTTGACACCCGCACGTCCGAACCGGTAACTTCTCCTCCGCATCCGCTAGCAGCCTGAGGCGAAAGTCGCGGATCGGCTTGGCCCCGGCGCGGTCGAGTTTCGTACACTGAACGGCATGGCGATGGGCAAGAGACCGGCGGCGCGCCAAGCGTCGCCGATGTGGGTGGACACGGCGGACCTTCCGACGAACGATGGGCATCCTTACTTCGAGCGGCTGAACCGGGTCCTGGCGGATTCCGGATTCGATGCGTTCGTCGAGGAGTTGTGCGCGGCCTTCTACGCGGACCGGCTGGGACGGCCGAGTCTGCGTCCGGGTCGGTATTTCCGGATGCTGTTCATCGGCTATTTCGAGGGTCTGTCGTCGGAGCGCGGGATTGCGTGGCGGGTGGCGGATTCGCTGAGTCTGCGGTCGTTTCTGGACTTGGAGCTGACCGAGGCGTCGCCGGATCACTCGACGCTGTCGCGCACCCGGCGGCGGATCGACGTAGAGACCCACGAGGCCGTGTTCACGTGGATTCTGGAGCGGCTGTCCGCTGCGGGTCTGGTGCGGGGGAAGACGGTCGGCATTGATGCTACGACGCTGGAAGCGAACGCGGCGATGCGGAGCATCGAGCGGCGGGACACGGGAGAATCCCACGAGGCGTTCATTCGGCGGTTGGCGGAGGCGTCCGGGGTGGAGACGCCAACGCGGGCGGATCTGGCTCGGTTCGACCGGTCTCGGAAGAACAAAAAGACGTCGAACAAGGAGTGGAAATCGCCGCAGGACCCGGACGCGAAGATCGCGAAGATGAAGGACGGTCGGACGCACCTGGCCCACAAGGCCGAGCACGGGGTCGACATGGACACGGGGGCCATCGTCGCGGTGACGGTGCAGGATGCATCGGATGGTGACACGGCGACGCTGCCGGAGACGCTGATCATGGCGGCCGAGCAGGTTGAGGCGGTGCAGCCGGCCGGCGCGGGGGTCGAAGAGGTGGTGGCCGACAAGGGCTACCACAGCGACGAGACGCTGGTAGCGCTCGGCGCGGTAGGGGTCCGGAGTCACGTATCGGAGCCGGAGCGCGGCCGGCGCTGCTGGCAGGACAAGAAGACGGGAGAGACACCGCCGGAGAAGCGTGCTGCGCAGAAGGCTTTGTATGCGAACCGCCGGCGTGTCCGCGGGCGGCGGGGTCGTCGCCTGCAACGGTGCCGGGGCGAGGTGGTGGAGCGGACTTTCGCGCACATGTATGAGACGGGCGGTATGCGTCGCGTGTGGGTGCGCGGTCACGAGAATGTCCGCAAGCGCGTGCTGCTTCAGGCGGCCGCCTGCAACATCGGGCTGCTCCTGCGCAGCCAGACCGGCATCGGTACGCCCCGGAGCCTGCAGGGGCGGGCTGTTTCGGCGATTTGCCGCCTGATCGGGCGTTTGATCGACCGCTGGGGGCGTCTGACGCGCGCCTGGGGGTCCAAATGGACACCGGCGACGCTCGCTGGCTCAATCGCTCATCGCCAAGCTGCCTGAACAGCGGAACTCAGCGAACAGACTTCTTCCACGGGCTGCTAGCCATCATGCCTGACCCTCCCGCCACTCCAAGTACTGGCTCCTTAGCACAAGAACTGATCGACGACGGTACCGGGGCCGGAGTCGAAAAGGAGGATCTTTCCGCCGACGACATCCAAGAGCCTTTTGACCCCGACGAGATCGCAGTCACGACACGAACCATGACAGTCGATCTTCTCATGAGTCGTCTTGACACCGGAGCCCTGAACCTCCAGCCCGACTTCCAGCGTAAAGCTGGCATCTGGAATGGGTGCGGCTCTTCTTCGTAGAGTACTTTTCGCCCATTTCACGGGCGTTTTTGACCACGGATGAGCCCTCTCCAGTGCGTTTTCGGGGGGACGGCTTCAGGCCGGCGGCCCACCGGGACGGTCCACCCGCCTTCTTCGGGTGCCCCACGCCGCCTGGCCCCCGCCCCCCTGGTGCTTGATTCGGCCTGACCCACCTGCGCGCTGCTGGACATTCGCGCGGCGTTCTTGTACGGTGTCGTGGCAAGGACATGCCCTCTGCTGCGACGACCGGTGACACGGTGGCGACGACGAGGTTCTCGGGACGCGCGTTCAGCGTGCGGGAGTTGGCTCTGATCCGCGACGTGGTGCGGGAGTGTTCGGGCTTGAGCCGGATGGAGCTGGCGCGCACGGTGTGCGAGCTGTTGCGGTGGCGGCGTCCGAACGGCAGTCTGAAGGCGCGCGAGTGCCGAGAGTTCCTTGAGCGGCTCGACGCCGAGGGCGCGCTGGTGCTGCCGGACAAGCGGCGCGGTCGCGCGGTTGGGTCGGTGACCCGCGTTCCGCGGACGGCGGCGTGCGAGCCGGGGCGCCCGCTGGTTGGCAGTGTGCGCGATGTCGAGCCGCTGAAGTTCGAGTTGGTGTGCGAGCCTGCCCGGCGCCTGCTGTTCCGGGAGTTGGTGGGCCGCTACCACTATCTGGGGCACAAGGTTCCGTTCGGGGCCCACTTGCGCTATCTGGTGTTTGCGTCGCGGCCCGCGCGTGCGGTGGTCGGCTGCCTGCAGTTTTCGAGTCCGGCGTGGCGCATGGCGGCGCGGGACCGCTGGGTCGGCTGGGACGAGTCGGCTCGGGTGCGGAATCTGCAGCGCGTGGTCAACAACAGCCGCTTCCTGTTGCTGCCGTGGGTGACGGTGAAGAACTTGGCGAGCGCGGTGCTGTCTCGCGGCCTCGGGCAGTTGCGGGTGGACTGGCCGCGGCGCTACCACCTTGAGCCCTGGCTGGTGGAGACGCTCGTGGATGCGCGCCGTCACCACGGCGGTTGCTACCGCGCCGCGAATTTCGTTGCGTTGGGCGCCACGAGCGGTCGCGGCCGGATGGACCGGCACCGCCGCCGTGTCGGTGCGGCGCCCCGGACGGTTCTGGTCTATCCTCTGGTCCCGGATGCGCAGCGGCGGTTGCGGGAGCGTTGAGCGATGCGCGCCCTCACCCGACCTGTTGCTGCACCCGCGCCGGCGCCGTATGCGGCGGCCGATGTCTCCTATGCGGAGGCCAAGTCCTATCTGTGTTCGCGCGAAGCCCGTCAGATGAGCGAGAGCGACCTCGAACGGGAACTGGACCGGCGGGGCCGCGCGTTGCTGCGCAAGCTGCTGCAAGGGCATCTCGACCAACGCAGGCCGGGAGAAGCGGCCGGTCCGGTCGCCGGCGCCGACGGTGTCGAGCGCTCGGAGCGTCGGGTGCACGAACGCCGCCTGGAGACGACCTTCGGCACGGTGGCGGTCGAGCGCACCGGCTACGCGCGCGCGGGTCACGACAGTCTGCATCCGCTCGACGCGGCGCTGAACCTGCCGCCGGAGCGTTACTCGCTTGAGGTGCGCCGCCGGGTGGCCGTCGCGGCCGCCTCGCGTTCGTTCGACGAAGCGCTGTTCGAGTTGTCCGGCAGTACCGCCGCCCAGGTACCCAAGCGTCAGGCGGAACAGTTGGTGGCTCGCGCGGCTGCCGACTTCGACGCCTTCTACGAGGCGCGTCAGGCCGAGCGGGGCCGGTCGCCTCCCGCGGGGTCGGTCGTCGTGCTCACTTTCGACGGCAAGGGTGTGGTGCTGCATCGCGACGACCTGCGCGAGGCGACGCGCAAGGCCGCGGAGAAGCGCCGGCGGGACCGGGAGCATCTGTCGCTGTTCACGCGTCTGAAGCCGGGAGAGAAGAAGCACGCCAAGCGCATGGCGACGGTGGCCGCCGTCTACACGACGGCGCCATTCGTGCGCAGCCCCGAGGAGTTCTTGCAGAGCTTGATGCCGCCACAGCCGGCGGCCGGGGCCCGAACCCGGTCGGTGCGGCCCCGCCCGGTGGCCAAACGGGTCTGGGCGAGCGTCGAGCGGGAGCCTCTGGATGTGGTCGCCGAGGCGACGCTGGAAGCCGAGCACCGGGACCCCGAGCACGTCAAGCATTGGGTGGCGCTCGTCGATGGCGCCGAGACGCAGCTCGCTCTGGTAGAGGAGGCCGCCGCCGCCCGCGGCGTGGACGTCACGGTGATCCTCGACATCATCCACGTGGTCGAGTACGTCTGGAAGGCGGCGCATGCGTTCCACCCTGCGGGGAGTCTCGAATTGGCGTGCTGGGCGTGGACGCGCGTGCGGCGCATTCTCGAGGGCAGGGCCCGCACGGTGGCGGCGTCGATGCGCGGTGCGGCGACCGTCGCCGGCTTGTCGCCCGACGCCCGCAAGCCGGTCGACACGTGTGCCGACTACCTGCGCAAGTATGCGCCGTATCTGCACTACGACCGCTACCTCGCGGCGGGCTATCCCATCGCCACCGGGGTGATCGAAGGGGCGTGCCGGTACCTGGTCCGCGACCGGATGGAGTTGACCGGCGCCCGTTGGCGACTGGCTGGCGCCGAGGCGGTCCTAAAGCTGCGGGCGCTACGCGCGAGCGGCGACTTCGATGCCTACTGGGAGTTCCACGAGGCGCGCGAGTACGAGCGGAACCACGCCCAGCACTACGCTGACCGAACCCCGCCGCCGGTCACCGAGCCGTCCGAGCCGCCGTCCCCACCACGCCTTCGACGGGTCAAGTAGGTCTTGTCATGTCGCTCGCAGAGACCCTTGCAGCCGTCGACGAAGAAGAGCCGCACCCATCTGGAATGACGTCAAGCAAAGTCGCTTAATTGAGTCCCTTCTACTTCGCATTCCGCTCCCTAGTTTCTACGTATCGGAGAACGGTGACGAGGAGTGGGAGGTTGTCGACGGTATCCAACGCCTGACAGCGATCCGCCGTTTCGTTCAACCGAACGACCCACACACACCTCAAACTCCTCTAGTGCTCACTGGTCTCCAGTACCTTAAGCCGCATTTCGACGGAAAGCGTTTTTCCGACCTACCTCCTCGACTTGTCCGCCGCATAAAGGAAACCGAATTCACTTTCCATGTAATACTCAGCAGAACACCCGACGTTGTTCGCTTCAACATATTTGCGCGCCTGAACACCGGCGGCCTGCCCTTGACACACCAGGAATTGCGTCACGCCCTAGTGCCCGGACGAGCACGAGCGGTCCTTAGAGACTGGGCTTCCAGTGACGCGTTCCAGCAGGCCATCGACTACAGCATCAAGAATGATCGCATGGCCGACCGCGAGATGGTACTCAGGTACATCGCCTTCTGTAGCATGACGTCACCCGAAACCTACAATCGCCGCGACGAATTCGGCGACTTCCTCATGGAGAGCATGCAAAGCATAAACACCATGACAGAAACCGCCATTGAGGAGGCCAGGACGGTATTCGATTCTGTCATGAACACCGCCTATATCATTTTCGAAGATGATGCGTTCCGGAAACGTTATTCGCCCGACGGCTATCGCAATCCAATCAACCGGGCCCTCTTCGAATCCATTGCGGTAAACCTTGCCAACCTAGGCTCTCATCAACGCACTCGCCTCATACGGAAACGAAAAGCTGTCAAGGCCCGTTTCATTGAATTGATGCGCAAGCCACAATTCGAAAGCGCCATTTCCGTCGCCACAAGCGATCCAAAAAAGATTCGGGACCGGTTTCGCGAGGTGCGCGATGTTTTCGCGGAGATCATCAATGATTCAACGCATTCAACTTGAGTCTTTCAAATCATTCGAGCGTCTAGACCTCCTTTTGGGTGGTTTGACCCTCCTTTGGGTGCGGCTCTTTTGCGTCGGCGGTCCAGAGGGGTCCAGGAGGGGCTGCGAGCGGCATGGCAAGAGCTACTTGACCCGGCGAAGGCGAGGTGAGGAGGGCGATGGGGGCGGCTCGCTGACCGGCGGTGCTATCCCGTCAGCGTAGCGCTGGGCGTGGTTCCGCTCGTACTCGCGCGCTTCGTGGAAGTCCCAGTACGCATCGAAGTCGCCGCTGGCCCGTAGCGCCCGCAGCTTCAGGACCGCCTCGGCGCCGACCAGCCGCCAGCGGGCTCCGGTCAACTCCATCCGGTCGCGGACCAGGTACCGGCACGCCCCTTCGATCACGCCGGTGGCGATGGGATAGCCCGCCGCGAGGTAGCGGTCGTAGTGCAGATACGGCGCGTACTTCTGCAGGTAGTCGGCGCACGTATCGACCGGCTTGCGGGTGTCGCTCGACAAGCCTGCGACGGTCGCCGCCCGCCGCATCGCCGCGGCCACCTTGCTGGACTTGCCCTCGAGAATGCTCTGCACGCGCGTCCAGGCCCAATGCGCCGCGTCGGGGCTCCCCTCGCGATGGAACACGTGCGCCGCCTTCCAGACGTACTCGACCACGTGAATGATGTCGAGGATCACCGTCACGTCGACGCCGTAGGCGGCGGCGCCCGCTTCGACGAGGGCGAGTTGCGTCTCGGCGCCGTCGACGAGCACGACCCAGCGCTTGACGCGCTCCGGGTCGTGGCGCTCGGCTTCCAGCATCGCCTCGGCGACCACCTCGGCCGGATCGTGTTCGAGGCTCGCCCAGACCCGTTTGGCCACCGGGCGAGGACGCACCGCCGCGGTCTTGGCCCGATTCTTGGCCTTGGCCGCCGGCTGTCGGGGCATCAGGCTCTGCAGGAAATCCTCCGGGCTGCGCACCAACGGCGCGACCGCGTAGACGGCGGCCACCGTTGCCATACGTTTCGAGTGCTTCTTCTCGCCCGGCTGCAGGCGGTTGAACGGGGAGAGCTGCTCGCGTTGCCGCCGGCGCCTCTCGGCCGCCTTGCGCGTCGCCTCGCGCAGGTCCTCGTGATGCAGCACCACGCCCTTGCCGTCGAAGGTGAGCACCACAACCGACTCGTCAGCGACCGGCTCGCCCGCCGCCGCTCGGCGCGCCGCGTAGAAGGCGTCGAAGTCCTCAGCCGCGCGAGCGACCAACTGTTCCGCCTGACGCTTGGGCACATCGGCCCCGCTATGGCGAGACAGCTCGAACAGCGCTTCGTCGAACGACCGCGATGCGGCCGCTTCCGCCACCCGGCGGCGCACCTCCAGCGAGTAACGCTCAGCCGGCAGGTTCAGCGACGCATCGAGCGGATGCAGACTGTCGTGACCGGGATGCGCGTAGCCCAGGCGCTCGACCGCCACCGTGCCAAAGGTCGTCTCCAACTGCCGGTCGTGCAGCCGCCGCTCCGAACGCTCGACACCGTCGGCCCCCTCGACCGGACCCGCCGCCTCCCCCGGGCTGCGTTGGTCGAGGTGCCCTTGCAGGAGCTTGCGCATCAACTCCTGACCACGCCGGTTCAACTCCCGTTCGAGGTCGCTCTCACGCATCTGCAGGGCCTCGCGCGAAGAAAGGTAGGCTTTGGTCTCCGCGAAAGAAGCCTCCGCCGCCGCATAGGGCGCCGGGGCGGGTGGAGCGGTGCGGCGGGGAACAACGTGCATGGCTCAACGCTCCCGTAACCGCCGCTTGTCCAGGCCGCGCGCCAGCACCGCGCTGGCCAGGTGCTTCCTCAGTACGCATCAAGGCTCCGGCTACCCGCGGCGGCTGAGCGCCGGTCGTCTCCCATCGGGTCGCGGACCAAATGCCGACAGGCCCTTCGATGAGCCGGCGACGAGCACCGCACGCCGCGTCGCCGCTGCCACGTGGATGATGTCGAGTACCACGGTGGCTTCCAGGGCGTACGCGGTGGTGCCCGCGAGGCGGTCGCGATGGTCACGCGGCGGCGCATCTCGACCCAGTAGCGCTCCGGCAGCAGGTTCAGCGCGGCATCGAGCCGATGCAAGCCGTCGTGACCGCGCCGCGCGCAGCCCAGACCCACAACCTGCATCGTGCCGGAGGCCGTTTCGGCGTGGCTTTCGTGCTCGCGCGGCTCCGAGCACTCGACACCGCTGGTGTCCTCGGCCGGACCAGCAGCCTCTTTCGGGCTGCGTTGGTCGCGATGTCCTTGCAGGAGCTTGCGCACCAACTCCTGGCCCCGCCGGTGCAGTTCCCGTTCGAGTTCGCTCTCGCTCATCTGCCGGGCTTCGCTGGACGAGAGGAAGGCTTTGGCATCCGCGAAGACAGCATCGGCCGCTGCGCACGGGGCTCGCCTCGGGGGATCGATGCACGGGACGCCGGTTCGGGGCACGTCGAATGTACGTCCCTGGAATCCTGTCGTCACAGCCATCGCAGGTCTGCCTCCCTTCCCACGGCACCGTACCAGAACGCCGCGCGAATGTCCAGAAGGGAGCGCGCCTGTCGGGGAGAAGACCGAAGGTGTTCGGCGCCGTGACGAGGCTCGGCTGGCTGCCGAAAAGACGCCGGTACGGCGCTGGCCTGCTTGATGTCCCTCCCGAAATGGCCACTGGGGAGACGCATCCGCGGGCAAAAGAGCCCATGAATAGGGCGAAAAATCCTCTATGAAGAGCCGCACCCCGCGAATGTCCAGAAGGGAGCGCGCCTGAGGGGGACCGGCGCGTGCCGGCGTCGTGGTCGGGTCGGGCGGCGGCCCGAAAAGAGGCGGATGGGGCGCTCGCCGGACGCTGTCACCCCTCAAAACGCACTGAAGAGGGAGTGTCCTCGGACATAAACCCTTATGAATGAGCGAGATAGCAATCTATGAAAAAGAGCCGCACCCCCCTCCTTTCCGGGCTCAATAGTTCCGGAAAATCGTCCATCCTCCAGGCGTTTGCGGTCCTACGGCAATCATTTGACGCTGGAATGCTTGGTGACGGCTCTCGCAACGAACTTTTGCTGAACGGCCCTATCGTTGCTCTTGGAACGGGCGGCGACATCTATTGCGAGTACGCGCGGCACGCACGACCTGAAATCGTTTTTCTCTTCTACGGATCGGAGCACGAAGGCGCGGCGCACGACAGCATCGGATGGCGGGTGCGCGTGGACAACCCCGACGCCGACGTCCTGCCGGCCGAGCAGTTCGACGGCGTACATGGGATCGTTTTCGAAGCCTTGTCGAAGGGCCGTTTCAACTACCTGCGTGCAGACAGACTTTCTCCGGAACTTGTCTATCCTCGATCTCATCGGGAGGTCGTTCGTAGCCGTTCACTTGGCTCCAGAGGAGAGTACACAGTCCATTACCTCACACAGTTTCGTGACGATGTCGTCGAGAATGTTCACGTGCGAGAGCACAGCGTCGGACCAACGTTATCTAGTCAAGTCGCTCATTGGCTAGGCGAGATCTCGCCCGGCGTTCGAATTGAGCCAGATGCGGTGACCGGCACAGACTTCGTGCGAGTTCGATTCGGCTTCGGTGCCGGCAGCGGGTTGACCGGCAGTTCCTCGTACCGACCAACTCATGTGGGTTTTGGGCTTACCTACGCACTTCCGATAGTCGTGGCGTTACTCGCCACTCCACCTGGCGGTGTTTTACTCTTGGAGAACCCAGAAGCCCACGTTCATCCGAGGGGACAGGCCGCGCTGGGTGTGTTAATTGCCCGGGCGGTTGCCGGTGGAGTGCAGGTCTTAGTGGAAACCCACTCCGATCATGTGCTCAATGGGATCCGGCTGGCAGCAAAGCGTGGCGCAATAGACAGAGACAACATTCGCGTACACTTTTGGGTGCGGCTCTTTTTCATAGATTGCTATCTCGCTCATTCATAAGGGTTTATGTCCGAGGACACTCCCTCTTCAGTGCGTTTTGAGGGGTGACAGCGTCCGGCGAGCGCCCCATCCGCCTCTTTTCGGGCCGCCGCCCGACCCGACCACGACGCCGGCACGCGCCGGTCCCCCTCAGGCGCGCTCCCTTCTGGACATTCGCGGGGTGCGGCTCTTCATAGAGGATTTTTCGCCCTATTCATGGGCTCTTTTGCCCGCGGATGCGTCTCCCCAGTGGCCATTTCGGGAGGGACATCAAGCAGGCCAGCGCGTACCGGCGTCTTTTCGGCAGCCAGCCGAGCCTCGTCACGGCGCCGAACACCTTCGGTCTTCTCCCCGACAGGCGCGCTCCCTTCTGGACATTCGCGCGGCGTTCTGGTACGGTGCCGTGGGAAGGGAGGCAGGCCTGCGATGGCTGTGACGACAGGATTCCAGGGACGTACATTCGACGTGCCCCGAACCGGCGTCCCGTGCATCGATCCCCCGAGGCGAGCCCCGTGCGCAGCGGCCGATGCTGTCTTCGCGGATGCCAAAGCCTTCCTCTCGTCCAGCGAAGCCCGGCGGATGAGCGAGAGCGAACTCGAACGGGAACTGCACCGGCGGGGCCAGGAGTTGGTGCGCAAGCTCCTGCAAGGACATCGCGACCAACGCAGCCCGAAAGAGGCTGCTGGTCCGGCCGAGGGCAAGGGCACCAGCGGTGTCGAGTGCTCGGAGCCGCGCGAGCACGAAAGCCACGCCGAAACGGCCTCCGGCACGATGCAGGTTGTGGGTCTGGGCTGCGCGCGGCGCGGTCACGACGGCTTGCATCGGCTCGATGCCGCGCTGAACCTGCTGCCGGAGCGCTACCTGGTCGAGATGCCCCGCCGCGTGACCCTCGCGACCGCCTCGCGGGCACCACCGCGTACGCCCTGGAAGCCACCGTGGTACTCGACATCATCCACGTGGCAGCGGCGACGCGGCGTGCGGTGCTCGTCGCCGGCTCATCGAAGGGCCTGTCGGCATTTGGTCCGCGATCCGATGGGAGACGACCGGCGCACGGTGACACTTGGCTCCAGTTGCGGCGGTCCGCAGCCGCCGCGGGTAGCCGGAGCCTGGATGCGTACTGAGGAAGAACCTGGCCAGCGCGGTGCTGGCGCGCGGCCTGGACAAGCGGCGGTTACGGGGGTTACGGGAGCGTTGAGCCATGCAAGTTGTTCTCCGCCGCACCGCTCCACCCGCCCCGGCGCCCTATGCGGCGGCGGAGGCTTCTTTCGCGGAGACCAAAGCCTACCTTTCTTCGCGCGAAGCCCTGCAGATGCGTGAGAGCGACCTCGAACGGGAGTTGAACCGGCGTGGTCAGGAGTTGATGCGCAAGCTCCTGCAAGGGCACCTCGACCAACGCAGCCCGGGGGAGGCGGCGGGTCCGGTCGAGGGGGCCGACGGCGTCGAGCGTTCGGAGCGGCGGCTGCACGACCGGCAGTTGGAGACGACCTTCGGGACGGTGGCGGTCGAGCGCCTGGGCTACGCGCGGCACGGTCACGACAGTCTGCATCCGCTCGATGCGTCGCTGAACCTGCCGGCTGAGCGTTACTCGCTCGAGGTGCGCCGCCGGGTGGCCGAAGCGGCCGCATCGCGGTCGTTCGACGAAGCGCTGTTCGAGCTGTCTCGCCATAGCGGGGCCCAGGTGCCCAAGCGTCAGGCGGAACAGTTGGTCGCTCGCGCGGCTGAGGACTTCGACGCCTTCTACGCGGCGCGCCGAGCGGCGGCGGGCGAGCCGGTCGCTGACGAGTCGGTTGTGGTGCTCACCTTCGACGGCAAGGGCGTGGTGCTGCATCACGAGGACCTGCGCGAGGCGACGCGCAAGGCGGCCGAGAGGCGCCGGCGGCAACGCGAGCAGCTCTCCCCGTTCAACCGCCTGCGGCCGGGCGAGAAGAAGCACGCCAAACGCATGGCGACGGTGGCCGCCGTCTACGCGGTCGCGCCGTTGGTGCGCAGCCCGGAGGATTTCCTGCAGAGCCTGATGCCCCGACAGCCGGCGGCCAAGGCCAAGAATCGGGCCAAGACCGCGGCGGTGCGTCCTCGCCCGGTGGCCAAACGGGTCTGGGCGAGCCTCGAACACGATCCGGCCGAGGTGGTCGCCGAGGCGATGCTGGAAGCCGAGCGCCACGACCCGGAGCGCGTCAAGCGCTGGGTCGTGCTCGTCGACGGCGCCGAGACGCAACTCGCCCTCGTCGAAGCGGGCGCCGCCGCCTACGGCGTCGACGTGACGGTGATCCTCGACATCATTCACGTGGTCGAGTACGTCTGGAAGGCGGCGCACGTGTTCCATCGCGAGGGGAGCCCCGACGCGGCGCATTGGGCCTGGACGCGCGTGCAGAGCATTCTCGAGGGCAAGTCCAGCAAGGTGGCCGCGGCGATGCGGCGGGCGGCGACCGTCGCAGGCTTGTCGAGCGACACCCGCAAGCCGGTCGATACGTGCGCCGACTACCTGCAGAAGTACGCGCCGTATCTGCACTACGACCGCTACCTCGCGGCGGGCTATCCCATCGCCACCGGCGTGATCGAAGGGGCGTGCCGGTACCTGGTCCGCGACCGGATGGAGTTGACCGGAGCCCGCTGGCGGCTGGTCGGCGCCGAGGCGGTCCTGAAGCTGCGGGCGCTACGGGCCAGCGGCGACTTCGATGCGTACTGGGACTTCCACGAAGCGCGCGAGTACGAGCGGAACCACGCCCAGCGCTACGCTGACGGGATAGCACCGCCGGTCAGCGAGCCGCCCCCATCGCCCTCCTCACCTCGCCTTCGCCGGGTCAAGTAGCTCTTGCCATGCCGCTCGCAGCCCCTCCTGGACCCCTCTGGACCGCCGACGCAAAAGAGCCGCACCCTACACTTTTTCACTCGGCGGCATACAGGCGAGATCGGCGTCGAGAGCCCTGTCGTTGAATCAGACGGCCGTCTTTCCCGATGGCCCGTTGGATTCTTCGATCAATGGGATCATGATCTGGACGCGCTCCTGGATTGAAACTGATTGCCGACTATGGAGAAGAACCTGTACCTCAATGAATGTTCTTTTCGTGCTTCCACTCACTCACAAACGGAGGCCAAAAGGCTATTTGACAGCCTGTTCAGTCTTTTGCGATATCTGGACAAACGCACCGGTGGCCTCGCGGTGGTGGCCCACGAGCGCTTGACGGAACTTACGATCGGAATTCACTCAATTGCGATTTGGTTGGATGGCGATAGAGAACGGGTGCGACGTGTCAAGCGGATACTTAGTCGCTCGCCTTTCGACGCGGACTTTGAATCGATCAAGGAGGCGTTCCGCGGGGAGATCGACTTTCGCCACGAAGGCGAAGAGGCCATAGGTCTCGGCTTGGCGTCCTGGAACGACAGTCTCTCAATCGGCATAGACCGAGACCCGTGGCGGGTGCCGATGCTTTCACTTCGGCTGTTTTTATTGCAAGAAGCTGCAGACGGCGAGTTGGTCGCACGGGAAGACGAGGTGCAATGTCGCCACGCGACGGCCGAACAACATGTTGAATACCATGCCGACTGGATTGACACCGATTGCGTGGAAGGGCCAAGGACACCCGATGAGCTGTGGCAGTATCGTGAGAAATGGTATCCAAACATTGCTTTTCTACCACCCGTCAGGTCGCAGATTCGGCGATTGGGTGGCGCGAACCCCTCGTTTGGGCAGGTTGTCGAAAAGCTGGGGGCACTACAAGACTCGCTTTCTGACTGGGATGGGACAGGTCTGCCGAATTGGCGAGTCTCGGTGACCGGGGAGTACGGGCAACGGGAGAAATTCTGCTGGTTCGAGGATTTTGATGGCGTATCCCGCCTCTTCGAGGACCACACCAAATTTGCCCCAGGAGCCGGCAGGGTCCATTTCCGGCTGGATGGTGCAAACAGGCGAATCATTGTGGCGTACGTAGGGCGGAAGCTAGGAATCTGATGGTGTGGGCGGTCATTCTGCCCGCAGTACCGCCGCCGGATCCACGCGCGCGGCCCGGCGAGCCGGGGCGAACGCGGCGAACATCGCGGCCAGCCCCAGAACGACGGCGGCGGCAGCGAGCGTCAGCGGGTCGCGGGGATCGGTCTCGTAAAGCAGGTTGGCGAGCCCGCTCGTGGCCACGACGCTGGCCCCGAGACCGAGCAGCAGACCCACCCCGGTGAGCCGCTCGGCGTGGCGCAGCATGAGCCGGACAATCGACGCGGGGGTGGCGCCGAGGGCTCCGCGGATGCCGATCTCCCGTTCGCGCCTGCCGACCACGTAGCCCATCAGGCCGTAGAGGCCGACGAGCGTAAGGGTCGCGGCGACGGCCGCGAGCCCCGACGCCAGGCCGGCCTGGAGGTGCGCATCCCCCGTCGCGTCGGCTCGGAGTTCGGCGAAGGTGCGAGGAGCGGACACGGCCCCGCCGGCATCCAGCGCGCGCAGATGCTCGCGGAGCGCGGACAGCCCCCCGCGCGGATCCGCCCGCGTTTGCAGATTCACCCACGTCCAGCTCGGCGGATCCTGCGCGTGCGGAACGTAGACCATCGCGTACGCCGGTGAACGAACGCTGCGCCGGGCGGCGTCGCCGACGACGCCGACGATGCGCCGGGGCTCGTCCTCCATGGCCCGCTGCAGGCTGCGCCCGATCGGGTTCGTTCCCGGCCAGTAGCGCTTGGCCAGGGTCCGGTTCACGATGGCGACCGCCGCTCCCGACTCCTCCGCCGCCTCGAAGTCCCGCCCGGCGAGGAGCGGAATGCCCAGCGACTCGAAGTAGCCGCGGCTGACCGGCCGGTAGCGCGCGGCGACCGCCGACGCCGGCCCGGCGACCGGCGAGTCGTGCACGTGGACCTCTCCGGCAGGAAGGAACGACACCACCGTGCCGCCGCCGGATGCGCTGGCCGCTTCGACGAACGGCTCGTCCCGGAGGCGATCGACGAGCGCGCCGAACAACGCCGCCCGCTCCTCCGCCGACAGGGCCGGCACCGTCACCCTGGCCGTCAGCCCCTGGCCGGCATGAAAGCCGAGATCGACGGCAGCGGTCCGGAGTGCGCTCCGGACCAGCAGACCGCACGACGCGAGCAGTACGAGCGACAGCGCCACCTGAACCACCACCAGCCCGTTCATGACCCGCACGCCGCTGCTGCCGGTCGTCGACATCCGCTCGCCCGCGGTGAGCGCGGTTCTGTCTCGGAGCACCTGCGCGAGCGGCAACGCCGCGAACAGGACCGCGGCCAGCGCCGCGGCGGCCATGCCGAAGCCGAGCACCCGCCGGTCCGGGCTGAGGTCGAGCTCGTAGGGCACCCCGAGCGGCAGCAGCGGAGCCAGCGGGCTCAGCATGTACACCAGCCCCACCGCCACCGTCCCGCCGGCCGCCACCAGCAGCGCCACCTCCGCGCCGACCCGCCACGCGAAGTCGAGGGCCCCGGCCCCGAGCGCGCGGCGCACGGCGAGCTCGCGCCGCCGCTCGAGACCGCGCGCGATCAGCAACGTGGCCAGGTTCGCGCACCCCACCAGCAGGCCGGCCATGGCCATCAACCCCAGTACCAGCAGCACCCGAGCCACGGGCTCCCGGAACTCGGGCCACAGCCGCAGGTAGTTGCCGGGCAGAACCGCGACGCGCCAGGACTGTCCCGTGTCGGGGAAGTACGGATTGTCGACCCGCTCGCGCGCGAGCACCTCGTCGATCGGGTCGATGCGCGCCTGCAGCGCCTCGATTCGTTGTCCACCGCGCACGCGCCCGACGGTCTGGAACACCGGCAGGCCGGCGCCCTCGAACACGGCGTGCTCGTCGGATTCGAACTCGTCGGCGGCCATCATCGCGGGAATCCAGAACGCGCTCTCGAAGGTCGGCCAGACCGGCCCCCGGAACCCGGGCCGGGTCACCCCGACCACCTCGTAGGTGCGGCCGTCAAGGCGCACCTCGCGCCCCGGCACGTCCGGGTCCGACGCGAACTGCGTGCGCCACAGCATGTGCGACAGGACGATGACGGGATGCGCGCCCGGCGCCACGTTGTCGGACGCCGTGATGGTCCGGCCGAGGAACGGCTGCACGCCGAGCACGGCGAAGAAGTTGCCGGACACGAGCTCGCCCTGATGCAGCTCGGGGAACTCCCCGCCGGCGACCGTGCTGAACGTGCGCACGAAGGCCGCCAGATCCGCGGGGCCGTCGCCGCCGTCGCGCAGGGCGTCGCGCAGGGCGGCATAGTTCCGCCAGGCAATCGTGGAGTACTCGCCGCCGCTGCGCGCGTAGAGCGTGACGAGCTCGCCGCCGCCGGCGAAGCCGAGGGGTCGCCACAGCGCCCGGTCCACGAGACTGAACGCCAGCGTCGACCCGGCGATGCCGATGGCGACGGTCAGCACCGCCGCCGCCGTCCAGCCCGGCCTCTTCGCGAGGAAGCGCAACGCCAGCCTGAGGTCACGCATCGTGAGCCCTCACTCGCTGAACAGGTCGTCTATGCGCAACGCGAAGCCGCGTAGCGTGGGCGACGTCAGGGTCTCGCCCGCGCCGTACTCGCCCACCACTTCGAATCCGGCTTTCCGTAGCAGCAACACCGTCACGCTGCGTGCCGTCGTGTCCACGATCCAGTACTCGCTCACGCCGTGCCTGCCATAGAGCCTGCGTTTGAACGTCAGATCGCGTTCGGCCGTCGAGGGAGACAGGATCTCGACCACAAGATCCGGTGCGCCCTGCACGTTTGCGGGGGTGATGACGTGGGCGCGTTCGTTGGAAACGAACAGGAGGTCCGGCTGCACCACGTCCGTATCGGAAAGCACCACGTCGAAGGGGGCGACATAGACTCGCCCCAGGTGGTTCTCGGTGACGAACTGAACCAGTCTCCAGCCGAGAAGAATGGAAACCCTCTGGTGGATCTCTCCCGGTGCGGGGGTCATGACCAAGTCTCCGTCGAGAAGCTCGTAGCGCTTGTCTTCCGGCGTGTTCACGTAGTCCACGTAGGTGAACTTGATCCGGGGATTGGGCAACGTCATGGTCACGGTCCTTTCCGCCTATCCCTCCGGCATCGGCGTCCACTTCTCCGCCGACCGCGCGCTCGCGACCACCGTCTCGATGAACAGCATGCCGCGCAGGCCGTCGTCGACGGTCGGGAAGTCGAGGGCGAGCGGGTCGGGCTCCTCGCCAAGGATGCGGGCACGGATGGTGTCGCAGGCGTTGGCGTAAATGCTGGCGAACGCCTCGAAGAACGCCTCGGGGTGACCCGCCGGCAGCCGGGTCGCGCGCGCGGCGGCCGGACTCGTCTCGCCGACGTAGCCGTTACCGCGGCTCCAGGTCTCCTCCGGCCCGTCGAGCGAGGTCACCTGCAGCGTGTTCGGCGTCTCCTGCCGCCAGCGGAGCCCGCGCCGCGCCCCGTAGACGCGGATGGCCAGCCCGTTCTCCTCGCCGACCGACACCTGGCTGGCGAACAGAACCCCCCGCGCGCCGCCCTCGAAGCGCACCAGAACGGTACCGTCGTCGTCCAGCCTCCGGCCGTCCACGAACGTCGTCAGGTCCGCGGCGAGCTCCGCAATCCGCAGGCCGGTGACGTACTCGGCCAGATTCTCGGCGTGGGTCCCGATGTCGCCGATGCAGCCCGCGGCGCCGCTGCGCGCCGGATCCGTGCGCCAGTCTGCCTGCCTCATGCCGGTCCGCTCCACCGGCGTGGCGAGCCAGCCCTGCGGGTACTCCGCCACGATCTTCCGCACCGGACCGAGCTCCCCTTGTCTCACGAGATCGCGGGCCAGCTTGACCATGGGGTAGCCGGTGTAGTTGTGGGTCAGCGCGAACACGCGGCCCGACCGCGCCACCAGTTCCTTGAGACGCCGCGCCTCGGCGGCGTCGAAGGTCATCGGCTTGTCGCACACGACGTGGATGCCCGCCTCGAGCAGCGCGCTCGCCATCGGAAAGTGCAGGTGGTTGGGCGTGACGATAGAGACGAAGTCGACGCGCTCCCCCGCCGGCAGCGCCAGCTCGCGCTCGATCATCTCCTCCAGCGACGCGTAGACGCGAGCCGGATCCAGGAGCAGCTCGCGCCCCTTCTCCCGCGACTTCTCCGCGCAGGACGAGAACGCGCCGGCGACCAGCTCCACCCCACCGTCCAGCAGCGCCGCGCGCCGGTGCACGTCCCCGATGAAGGCGCCCGGACCGCCTCCGACCATGCCCATCTTCAGCGCGCGGTCAAGCCTTGCCATGGACCAGCTCAGCTCTCGAAGGCCGCGTCGAAGGCCAGGGTCGACGGCGCGAAGTCGATGCCCTTGACGAACTCGCACGACTCGCGGGCGCCGTGCTCGCGATCCATGCCGGAGTCCTCCCACTCGACGGACAGCGGTCCGATGTAGCCGATGCGGTTCAGGACGCGGATGATCGCCTCGAAGTCGACGTCGCCCCGGCCCACCGAGCGGAAGTCCCACCCGCGGCCCGGCTCCCCGAACCCGAGGTGCGAGGAGAGGATGCCGCTGCGGCCGTCCAGCGTCACTGCCGCGTCCTTCATGTGAACGTGGTAGATGCGGTCCGGAAACTCCTCGATGAAGCGCACCGGGTCGACCCCCTGCCATTTCAGGTGGCTCGGGTCGAAGTTGAAGCCGAAGACGTCGCGTCGTCCGATCGCCTCCAGCGCCCGCGCCGCGGTGACGACGTCGAAGGCGATCTCGGTCGGGTGGACCTCGAGCGCGAAGCGCACCCCGTTGTCTTCGAACACGTCCAGGATCGGGTGCCACAGCTCGGCGAAGCGCTCGAAACCCGCTTCGATGGTCTTCGGGCTCACCGGCGGGAACGAATACAGCAGGTGCCAGATGGACGAACCCGTGAAGCCGCACACCACCGGGACTTCGAGATTGCGGGCCGCGCGGGCGGCGTTCTTCATCGTCTCGACGGCCCAGGCCCGCTTGGCCTCCGGGTCGCCGGCGAGGTCGTCCGGCGCAAAGGCGTCCGAACGCTCGTCGTTCGGGTCGCAGACGAGCTGCCCGGCCAAGTGATGGGAGATGGCCCAGCAGCCCAGGTCCTCCGCGGCCAGCAGCTCCCGCCGCTCGGCGCAGTACTCGGGATCGGTCGCCGCGCGGTCGACGTCCAGATGGTCGCCCCAGCAGGCGAGCTCCAGTCCGTCGTACCCGAAGTCGGCCGCTTTCGCCGCAAGGTCGGAGAGCGGTAGATCGGCCCACTGGCCGGTGAAGAGCGTGACCCGACGCGCCATGAGTCGTCCGTCCTTTCGTGCGCAACCACCGTCGGCCCGGCGCGCAGCCGGCCTGTCTTCACTACATACCACAGTCGCGCCCGCGGGCCGCGACGGGGCCTGCCGCCGGGACGGCACGCCAGCGCCGCGCGCTGTACGAGCCCGGCAATCGCGTATTATCGCCGGGGTAGCGCGCTATTAGTGGGCGAAGCAACAGGTGGATGGTCGCAGCGGGAGACGACGAGGGCGGCACATGGCTGAACGGACCAGGCGCGAGGCGATCGTCCTCTGAGACGTGTAGCGAAGGAACCGTACCGGTGCCGACGGAAACGAATCGACAGTGGCTGCTCGCATCCCGACCGCGGGGAACGGTAGCCGAGTCGGACTTTTCGTACCACGAAGCCCCGCTCCCGACGATCGGCGACGGCCAGTTCCTGGTGCGAACGCTATACGTCTCCGTCGATCCGGGCCTGCGCGGATGGCTCGCGCGCGCTCCGGAGTATCTCTCTCAGGCGATCGACCTGTACCTGGACGCCCTCTTCGTGACGCGCGGCCAGATGACGGTGCCTCCGGAGTACAACGCGCCCCTTCCGATCGGATCGGTGATGTGCGGCCAGGCCCTCGGACAGGTGGTCGAGTCGCACCATCCGGAATATGCCGTCGGCGACTTCGTATCGGGGCTCCTGGGCTGGCAGGACTACTGCGCGAGCAACGGGACCAGTCAGGTTCCGGTCTTCAGATTCAGGCGGGTGCACCCGCTCCCACGGTATCTCGGCGTGTTGGGCAACAGCGGCATGACCGCCTATTTCGGGATGCTCGACGTCGTCAAGCCGCGAGAGGGGGAGACCGTGCTCGTGTCCGGCGCAGCCGGGGCGACCGGCTCGACAGCGGCGCAGATCGCCAAGATTCAGCGGTGCCGCGTCATTGGGATCGCCGGGGGGCCGGAGAAACGCCGCTGGCTCACCGACGAGCTCGGCCTCGATGCCGCCATCGACTACAAGTCCGAGGATCTCGACGCGCGTCTGAAGGAGCTGTGTCCCGACGACGTCAACGTGTACTTCGACAACGTCGGTGGACGGACGCTCGAGATCGTGCTGGATCACATGGCCACCTGGGGACGCATCGCCCTCTGCGGCACGATCTCCGGCTACGACCACGGCGAGGCGCCGGCGGGTCCCGCCAACCTCGCCCGTCTGGCCACACGCCGCCTTCGGATGGAGGGGTTCCTGGCCCCCGACTACAGCCCGCGCTACAGGGAAGCCCGGCGCCAACTCTCCGCCTGGCTGGCCACCGGCGCCCTCAAGTCCTGCGAGCACATCCACGAGGGCTTCGAGAACATCCCGCGGGCCTTCCTCGGGCTGTTCAGCGGCGCCAACATCGGCAAGGCGATGGTCAAGGTCGCCGACCCGGTGTGACGCGACGCGGGGATACCTGGGGAACGGCAGGGCGAATCGCAAATTGCCCGCGAAGGAGAAAGCGATGAGAGCGAAGCTCACGCGTCTGATCGTCATCGCCACGTTGCTGAGCCTGGCCGGATCGGCCGTGGCGCAGTACGGACACCCCCTGAAAGGCTCGTGGAGCGGCGACTGGGGCCCGAACGAGGACGACCGGCGCCGGCTGCTGCTCCTGCTCGACTGGGACGGCGCGGGCGTCATCGGCACCATCAATCCGGGCCCGAACGCCGTCCAGATCGGAGCCGCCTCGCTCGACCCCGGCACGTGGTCGGTGCACATCGAGGCCGAGGGACAAGACGACGCCGGCAACGCGGTGCGTTACGTCATCGACGGCGAGCTGGGAAACATCGGCTCCTACAACCGCGTCATCGAGGGCACGTGGACCGAGGGCGGGGTGACCGGCGACTTCACGCTGATCCGCAACTGACGCAGTTGCAGGACGCCGGACCGCGATTCCCGGGCGCCGCCCGCCGCAAGGAGCCGCGCCGTTTGCAGGCCGCCCGAGGGCATCAGCGATTGCCGAAGATCGGCTGACCGAGGTCGTCGGTCAGGTGATACAGGTAGAGATTGTTCTCCTGGCAGATGTACTCCAGCAGCTCGCCGTCCGGACTCCAGGGAATGTCCCACGCGACGGACCACGGCGCGATGTAGGCGCCGGGATCGTCGATGGTCGCCTCGTAGTGCAGCGTGTTCTTGTCCGGGCGCGAGAACCGCTCGACCACGTGCAGCGCGTCCGTGTGCGGGTGGCCGAAGAAGTCGATCCAGGTGGTCTCGTTGAAGCCGACGACGTCGACCACGAGAGTGTCCCCCTCCCAGCGTCCGACCGAGTGCCCCAGGAAGGTGGGATTCAGCGCGTCGCCCTCCGGATGCCGCCGCCCGTCCATGTAGATCTCGCGCCAGATATGGGTGGCGCCCTCGAAGATCATGATGATCCGCTCCTGCTCGGGAAGCTGGATGATCTCCATGGGATAGGGGGTGGCCATCATGCGCGGCCCGCCGGGCGGCATGCAGTAGCCTTCCGGGTCGTACTTCGACTCGTTGGCCGAGTTGTAGTCGTAGAGGGCGGCCGACCAGGGCATGAACGGGATGTGCGGCTCGGAGGCGGACCCGCCCCGCGGCCCGCGCGAGCTGCCCGGCGTCTCCGGCGCGGTCAAGGGATTCCCGTCCACGCTGATCACCCGTGCGGCCATGTTGGTGATGTAGGGGACGGCCCAGGCACCCTTCTCGCCCGGAATGCGGCCGAGGTTCGGCGTTCCGTCGGGCAGGCGGGGCGTCGGCTCCGAAACCGCGGTCCCGTCCTGTCCCGTCAGCCCGGAGGGATCGGTTTGCGGAGCGATCTGGACCTGTGCCGACGTGCCGCCGATCGCCAAGGCTACCGCGAGGATCGACACCGCCAGGACGGCCACCGTCGGAACTCCGGACCTCCGCTTGCGCGCCGGCGCCGTCATCGTCCCTGCCCCTCGCTCGATCCGGCAAACAGCCGCGCGCCGCTGGCGGCCAGCAGGACCGTTCGTGCGTTGGCGCGCGTGCTCCCGTCCTTGGCGGCGCTGCCCTCGACGCTGACGATGTCGCCGATGCGCATGGAGTTGCGGGTCCAGCCACGCCGCATGAGCCCGTTCGGGCTCCCCATCTCCCAGCCCCAGTTGGTCACTTCGCCGCTCTCTTCCGTGACGTCGACGAAGAACCAGACGTGGGGGTTCAGCCACTCGATCTTCGTGACTAGCCCGGTCTGCTCGAGCGGTTGATCGGCGTCGAACTCCGCCGAGAAAGAGTGGTGCGCCGCTACCGGCGCCGCCACGAGCAGCACCATTCCGACGATCAGCCCTGGCAGCCCTCCGCTCATTGGCCCTGGCAGTCCTCCGCTCATTGCAATCCTCCCTTCGGCTCCGGCGTCTCCGCCTCCTCCACTGCCAGACCTCCCACGATACCTTCCACGCGGTGTCCGATCCGGATCGCCCGGAGCCGCTCGATCTCGGCCGGCGTCGCCGCCATCGGATCGAAGTCGCCGCAGGTGAAGGCGCGCAACGTGCATTCCGAGGGTTCTGCAAGGTCCCCGCCGGCCGCGCCGAGAGCGGCGGCGCCGAGGGCGGCGGAAGCCAACGTCCCCACGAGGTGGTAGAGCGCGCGTCGCACGTGCACAGGGGTCTCCTCACTCACTCGGAAACAGTCGGTTCGGTTGTACCACTTTCTCCCGGTGTTCACAATCCGTCGTGCGCTCTCCAAACTGGACCTCACGCGGAAACCCGCACGCAATGCCCCCAATTCTTGACAAGAAAAGTCATGAATAGAAACCATTTCCTGTGATGTCCAGACAAATAGTCGACGATCCGCGGGCCTGGCGGCGAAGGGACACGCCGCTTGTAAATGCACCGCCGTTCACGAGGTAGTTGACGTGCGATCGACGATGAAGCACTGGTTCGCGGCTTGCGTTCTGTGCGTTGTCGTCTCGCTTCCAGGCGCCGAGCGCGGAGCCGGGTCCGGCCCCGTCGAATCCACCGCCGCCGCCCCGGCGGAGCACCGCGCGGTGCTCGACCGGTACTGCGTCACCTGCCACAACGACCGATTGTCAGGGAAGTCGGACCGGGATCGCCGCGATCAACATTGCGCTGAACGAACTCGCGATTCGCGGGCCGGTGGAGTTGGGAGCGCAGCGGGAACGCGGAGCGGTCGTCGTGGACTGTACCGCGATACACTGGATCGAGTGTCGCTGGGCGGGAAGCATCCTGGAGAGCAGGGGCGTCGAGAACGTGTCGCTGCTTCTGCCGTAGAGGGGAGATGCCGGTGCGACGGAAGCCCGTCTCATCAGGAACGGACCTTCGATCGCTGGGTGCGGCCGTTGCTTTGGGACGTTCGATTCGCTCCCGTACGTCCGGTGTTGGGCCGGGGGTTCGAGGAGTCCGACGAGATGCGTCGCGCCGCGGCGCCGGTCGTGCTGTCTCACGGCTTGTGGGTGCGGCGTTTCGGTGGAGACCCGGCGGCGGTCGGTCGCGCCGTCGTCGTCGGCAATCGCGGTCACATCGTTGTCGGCGTCGCGCCGCGGGGGTTCAGGGGAATCGAGTCGGCCGCGATAGACGCCTGGATTCTGCTCGCCGT
Organism: Vicinamibacterales bacterium; assembly: GCA_965222905.1. Taxonomy (GTDB): domain Bacteria; phylum Acidobacteriota; class Vicinamibacteria; order Vicinamibacterales; family UBA8438; genus WTFV01. The sequence continues at coordinate 6,138,206 of OZ244976.1, forward strand.
CTCGCCGGAGCTGTGCTCCTTCCCAGGAACGAACCTGCTCGAAGCCGCAGACGCCGTCTGGCTGCGGACGATAGGGCGCGTTCGGGACGGGTTCCCGATCGGCGCCGCGGCGGCCGAGGTCGCTTCGCTGGCGCCGGGCATGGGCGCGGACGTGGGAACGTCCGATGCAGGATGGCGGGGTCGCAGCCTGGTGCCCGCCTTTGGATCCTGGCGCGCCCGGTCGCTGGATGGGCGGGTGACGCTCTGGCTGGCGGGTGCAGGCGGTCTGATTCTGCTTGCAGCGTCCTTGAACATCACCGTCCTGCTGTCGATCCAGGCTCTCGACCGCGTCCAGGAGTTTGCGGTGCGGACCGAGCTCGGCGCGACACGGACGCGGGTCTTCTCGCAGTTTCTGCTGGAGCACCTGGCCGCGACGGGGGCGGGCGCCGTCGCCGCGGCGGGCGTCGGCATCACGGTCGGCCGACTGCTCGTCGGACTACTTCCGATTGCCGGCGCGGACGCGTTGGCGGGCGGGCCGTTCCTGCCGAGCGTCGGGATCCTGGCGCTTCTGGTGGGTGTTTCGAGCGGCCTCGGCCCGGCGGTCTGGGTCTCGCGCGTGGCGGGGAGATCCCGCCCGCATGGCGCGGCGCTCGCGGCGCCATCCGGCGCCGGGCTTCGCAGCGTGTTCGTGATCGGGCAGTTCGCGCTGGCGCTGGTGCTCGTGGTGGAGGCCGGTCTGTTCATCGGCACGGTTCGGCATCTCGGCCGCACGCCCGGTTTCGACGCGGACCGCGTCGTCGTCGCCACCGTCGATCTGGCCAGGGCCGGCTACCGCGCCCGTCGGATCCACGATGTCTTCGAGACGTTTCTCCAGCGCCTCGACCGGGTGCCCCAAGTTGCTTCGGCGGGCGTAAGCTTGGCGCCGCTGCTGGAGTCCGGCGGTCTTACCCGCGCGTTTCCGCTGCGGACGGCGCGCGGCGTCGCCCCGCGGAGGCTGCCGCTGTTCAATGCCGTGTCGCAGGACTACTTCCGCTCGGCCGGCACGCGGGTCCTGCGCGGGCGCGCGTTCGTGGACGACGATACCGGGGGAAGGCCGGTGATGGTTGTGAACGCGGGCCTCGCTGCGCAGTTGTGGGGGGCGGCGGATGCGCTCGGCCGCTGCGTCGTCGTCGGTGGCGTGCCGTGCGTCGAGGTCGTCGGCGTCAGCGAGGATCGCCGGCACGTGTCGGTGACCGGTGTGCACGACGAGTGGTTCGTGCCCTTCAGCCAAGCGGCGTTGTACATCGACGACGCGGCGCCGCGGACGCTGCTCGCGCGCGCACACGCTACGGGGCGCGAGGCCATCGGCCCCGTCGCGGCGGCGCTCCGCGGTGCCGATGCGGACCTGCCGTACATCAATGTGCGATCGCTGGCGGATCTGGTCGACGATCAGACGCGATCCTGGAGGCTCGGGGCCGTCGTGTTCAGCTTGACGAGCGGCTTTGCCCTGGTGCTCGCCGCCGTCGGGAGCTTCGCCGCCCTGGCCCTGTCCGTGCGGTCGCACACCCGGGAGATCGGCATTCGGATGGCGCTCGGCGCCAGCCGCGGCGACATCCTCGCCGCCGTGTTGCGCCGCGGCATGAAGGTGGTGATCGCCGGACTCGTCCTCGGCGTCGGCGTGTCCGCGGCGGCCTATCGCCTCATGGACAGTCTGCTCGTCGGCGTGACGGCGGCCGACCCCGCGGCGTTCGGGGTCGCTTGTCTGGTGGTCTTCGCCTCGGGCGCCGCGGCGGCCGTGCTGCCGGCGGTCAGGGCCGCGCGTCTGGAACCCGCGGGGGCGTGCGCCGATGCCTGATCCGATCCGCTGCGGACGCCTGGCGGTCGTGTTGCTGCTGCTGTGCAGCGCATGCGACCGGGCTTCTATCACCCCCCTGCCCGGGGATCCGCGGCCTGGAACTACCAGCCAGGCTGCGATTGAGGCCGTCGCGTTGGACAAGCCGTTCCCCCCCTACCCGACCCGCTCCCTGGAGAATGGCGCCGCCGGTGTCGCCGTAGCGTCGATCATGGTTGGTTTCGACGGGAGGATCGAGCGAGTCGACGTGCTCGAGGCGCCGGATGCGGACATCGCCGAGCGGCTGCGGGACGCCCTCGAACGCTGGGTGTTACCGGTGCACCCCGACGGTCCGCGCAGGACCGGCGCCACGATGGTGTTCTATTTCCTGATCGAAGCCGGGGAAGGTCGCGTCGTCAGCGGGCTGTCACTGGCATTCGAACGCACCGGCGCCGGCCGTTCAGTGGCCGGCGAGCCGCGCCGCATCGATGAGGCGGAGCTCCAGTCATTGCTGGAGGCGGGCGGCGCAGTCGTCGTCGACACACGCGATCGCGAGCTATACGCGGGGGACCATCGCGACGCTGCAATCAACCTTCCGCTTCGGGAACTGCAGTTGCGGGCGGCGGTGGAGCTCCCGCCCGCGCAGGTCGTCATCGTCGACTGCTACCGTGGTCTGGAAGGGATGTGCGACATAGCCGGGCGGATATTGCGGCTTGTCGGGGTTCCGGACGTGGCGGTCTTCGTTCACGACTTCGTTCACGACTAGCGAGGCTCCGCATCAGACCGACGAGCATGTAAGGAATCTAGCGGGGGTTGCTCCCGGAGACAACAGGTTTTGCGTTCGACGGCCGCCGCCGCCCTCCAATCGGTTCCCCCCTGCCATGAACATTGAAGCGTCCCGACGTGTGGACCACCGGATGCGTCGTCGCCGTGGTTGACCTCGTGGACTGCCGCCCCATGACAAGGGCCGATAAGAGTGCTGCCCTGGGCGAAAGGCCACGCGGCGACCCGGCGAGGGTTCTGGAGAACCCTCGCCGGGTCGGGCCAATTCCCGTCACGGGCAAGCTCGGCATCTACGACATCGATCTGGACCTCGGCCAGTTTGGGGCTTCGGTAGCGGCTTTTTGTCGCGGAATCAGGTATCCTTATTTGGAGAACAGGTCGGGCTCACTCGCCCCTCTCTTCGTACTTGGGAACCCCGATGAACAGAGGTCACCATGTCGAGACGCCCGTCGACACATACGACCCCACGACCAATCGCCAGCAAGGCCGCCAGGATCGTCCCCCATGTGACCACAGACAACGATGCTATCGACAAGCGACAGGGATGCGGTGACATGACCATCCCTCCCCGCGCCGTCCTGCGAACCGTGGAACTCACCCAGAAGGTCAACGACAGATGACGATTGAAGACATGCGAACCCGCGCAGCACAGCTTGCCCTGCTGATCCCAAGGGTGGATGCGGAAATAGACCGGCACATTGAGCGGCTCGACGGCTCCCTGATGCCAGATGGCGTTGGCGCTTGGAATGCTGGTCTCAGCCGTCGGCTGGAATACTCCCGCCGGCTGACTGCGGAAGAGACGTGGCTGCACCGCCAATTGACGCCAGCGCCATAGCGAACCGCGGCGATCTGCCGGCCCCAGATCGGTGGCTGTTGATGGCCGTCGAGCACGCAGAAGAGAAGGGCGCTGCGATCACCGACTTCAGTCAGGCTGTCGCTCGTCACCGGGACGCCATCAACCGCCTGGAGTAGTTCGGCAAGGTGATCGGTCGCATCACGGCGGCGCGTCTCCCAACCAAGTGGAGTGGAAGATCTCGACAGACCCGGATCCGCGCCGAGAGGGCGGCATCCTGTGCGGTGACGGCAACCCGACCATGGCGCATATGTGGCCGACGTTCGATCAGATCGTCAACGCGCTCAAGGAGCGGGACGAGAGCGCCGTGACGCGCCACGTCGCGAGAGAGCGACTGAAGCAGCTCGGCCTGAACCCCGACGACTGGAAGTGACACATCATGGGCGACGAAGACTCGGCCGCAATTCTCGTTGCAGCACTCCAGGCTCGTTCCTTGACGATCATCGGCCTGATGACGTGGTGGGTGGCGCACCAGCAGAAGAAGATCAATCGACAACAATTGGAAATCAACGGGCACAGGATCAAGCTCGACCTGTACGACAGGCGGTGGGCGGTCTATGAGGCCACAGAGCGATTCATGGAGCAGGTTATTAACAACCTGTCACCGGAATTCGAGCATTTCTCACGCTTCAACGACCGTCACTTCCAGTCGTCGATCAACGGCCTGAAGCGCCTGCTGGAGTCTGTCCATTCGGGAGGCGTGGTGAACATCGAGGACACGGTCAACCTGTGGCATGTGCCAACCAAGCCGCCGCCCAAGTTCAGCCTTGGTGATTTTCTTCTCTCGCATCGCGTTATACAGCTCAATCTTTGGCACCGCTAATGCTGGAACATCGACCATTACATCTCCCTTTGAGGGCTGTGGTAGCCGTTGCCGGTCTTTCATGTATGCATCGATCACGGTCAGAAGGGCGTCTGACGCCCGCGTCAGAGCTTCTTTCCGCGTTTCCCCAAAAGTATGCGCCTCCGGGAAATCTGGAAAGTCCACGAGCACACTTGCACCCTCCGTCGTCAACCTCACCGGGTAGTGCAACATTCGCCTACTTCTCCTTCTCCATCCGTCAGGTGTAGAGGCTAAACTAGACGTCCCTGGGTACTTCAAGGCGTCGCCCTGAACCTTGACAAAGCCCACCGACCGGTAGGCTGTCGAGCTAACGGCCTCAAGGTTGCCCCTTCAATCCGAGGTCTTTCTTGATCGCTTCCATGGTTCCGACCGGCATCTCCTTCTTGCCGTGCATCGGGAGGACCGACTTCCGTCGACCCAAGCGAACAATCAGATGTGCGCCGTGTCCACTCTCAAACGTACATCCCTGCTTCTTGAGCCAAGCCTTGAATTGCCGAGGAGTCATCGATGAATGTCCTTCCGTCGTTTCGGCGCTTGTTAGCCATTTGGTGTACTCCTGCGGCCTGTTCTCTTGGCTTTGGCTCTTCGCTCTAGCCCATCGCTCTTGGCTGCTCGTGCTCGTCCTAGCTGGGCTTCTGCTTTCTTCGCTCTTTGCCTGCCTTCTCGGTACGGCCGCAACCAGATGTTAGCAACACATATGTTGCAATGTCAACACGCATGGTGCGTTTTTCTCGATCTGCACCCGGTGATCGAGCAGCGCGGCTCGTGTCCGGTGACCAGGCCCTGGAAGCGGCGACCGCCGCAGGTGGCCGGTGGAGGGCTCGGAACGCCGCGGCGGTGGCAGCGGTTTGGAGACGCCGGGCGAGCGGCAGTGAGGGCGAGTCCCCCTTGTGGTACCGTCTCGAAGCGCACGTCCACGTCGCGCTCCAGGTGCGCGTCCACCGGGACGACGAGTGTAGTTGACGCCGTCCATCTCGATGCCGTGTCCCGCGTAGAACACCAGCGAGACGACTTCGAGGCTCTGAGCGGGCGAGAATCGACCATGGATCCCGTCCTGGAGGACGTCCTCGTTGAACTGCTGGTGGACCTACCGGCCGATGCCGACGTCCCGATCGTCGCCAGCGGGCCGGAGAGGACCTGGATCTGGTCGGACCTGCATCCGTCGGACCCCTCGGTGCTGCTGGGCTGGGGGCGGCCGTTCCGGAGCGTCGAGGAGATGAACCGGCACCTGCTCCGGAACTGGAGACGCCGCGTCGGCGCCGGCTGACACTATCATCTGCCTCGGCGACGTCGCCCATCCGGATGCCTGGCGGGACGATCGCCTGATGCTCGACCTAGCCGAATGCCCGGGCGAGCGGCTCCTGGTCCTCGGCAACCAACGACCGCAGCGTCTCGGCACTGCGTCGAGCCGGTTTCCACAAGACCTGCCGGACCGCGTTGTGCGCCACCGGTCCGCCGCTGGTGCTGACGCACATCCCGCTGCTGAAGGTGCCGGCCGGGGCCGTCAACGTCCACGGCCACCTGCACCGGGCCACCGGGCCGACCGACCGGCACGTCAAGGTGTCGGTGGAGCACACCGACTACGCCCTCGTGGGGCTAACGTACGTCCTCGAGCTTGCCCGTAGGCGCTCCGGAACCGAGCGTCGCCGCCCGGCGGCTGGATTTGCCGTAGGCGAGGTGACGCGGGAAGGGTTACCCGACCAGATTCGCGCAGCCGATTGTGACGACCTCGCCGCATGTCGATCTCGCAGCGGTCGACTTGGCGCTCCGGACCGTCGAACAGCGCCCGCGGGCCGCGGCCAATGCGCATCCCTGCTGACACTGGACGTTGATTGAGAGTCAGTTGCTGAGCAGCCGAGGATCGTGCCGAAAGCGACTGCTTCTGCGACGACCGCGATTCGCATGTGGTGCATTTGGAGGTCCTACTACCGTGGCTCAGAGTCGAACGGGCGCATTCCCGATTTCCCGGTCACGCGCTCACACCCACCGGCGTCATGGCCATCCGCTGCAAACAGTTCCATCTGCCGGACTTATAGAAAGACCGCAGGAGAAGAATCGCGTCGACGCTCTCCGGTAGCCAATAGATGGATGCGCCCTTGATGCGGAGATTGATGACGCGACGGATGGCGCTTTCGACGGCGCCGCTGCCCCGCGGAAGCCCGAGCCCGACCATTGTGGTGTAGGCGAAACGATGACGGTTCTTCAGGAAGTAGTTGAGGTGCGTGCGGATCTTGCCGGCCGTGCGCCCGCGGCACAGCTCCCGCAGGGCCGTGATCACCTCGTCCACGCGTGCTCGCTTGAGCAGCCCCCGCGTGCGGTTGAGCCAGCGGGTGCGTTGGGTCGCGCTCCAGCGGCGCAGCTTGACCGCGTCGGAGAGTTGCTTGGCGGCATGATAGAAGTCGATCAGCCCCAGCACCTGTGTCGGCGAGAGCCCGAGCGCGGCGATGAGGCGCTGGAGGCGTCGCCAGATCCAGGGCGCGCCGTCGGCGATGAAGAGCACCTTGTCAGCGGCGTTGAGGCCGATCTGCCGCGCGTACGACAACAGCAGGGCGAAGACCGCCTCCGGTCCCCGGAGCGTGCCGTCGATGATCGGGGCCCACGTCTGAGACGGTCGCCCGTCGTCGCCGACGACGTACAGGATGAGGAGCTTCGGTTCCTTCCAGTCGGTATGGAATCGGTTGCGCCCCTTCTTCGTCTTGGGGCCACGCTTCTTGCGCCTCACGCGGACGCGGCCCCCGTCGAGGGAGACGACCACCCGCTTCCCGGTCACGCGGCCCAGCAGACCGCACGCCGCGCTCTGCTGGGCCGCTCGGGCCCGCGCAGCGTAGCGATAGGCGGTCGAGCGGAGGGTCTTGATATCCAGGGCGATGCCGTCGGAGCGGAGCTGCGCCTGCGCTTCGGCCAGCGAGCTGTGCATGGCGACCGCGCGGCGGGTGCGGCTCTTTTTCATAGATTGCTATCTCGCTCATTCATAAGGGTTTATGTCCGAGGACACTCCCTCTTCAGTGCGTTTTGAGGGGTGACAGCGTCCGGCGAGCGCCCCATCCGCCTCTTTTCGGGCCGCCGCCCGACCCGACCACGACGCCGGCACGCGCCGGTCCCCCTCAGGCGCGCTCCCTTCTGGACATTCGCGGGGTGCGGCTCTTCATAGAGGATTTTTCGCCCTATTCATGGGCTCTTTTGCCCGCGGATGCGTCTCCCCAGTGGCCATTTCGGGAGGGACATCAAGCAGGCCAGCGCGTACCGGCGTCTTTTCGGCAGCCAGCCGAGCCTCGTCACGGCGCCGAACACCTTCGGTCTTCTCCCCGACAGGCGCGCTCCCTTCTGGACATTCGCGCGGCGTTCTGGTACGGTGCCGTGGGAAGGGAGGCAGGCCTGCGATGGCTGTGACGACAGGATTCCAGGGACGTACATTCGACGTGCCCCGAACCGGCGTCCCGTGCATCGATCCCCCGAGGCGAGCCCCGTGCGCAGCGGCCGATGCTGTCTTCGCGGATGCCAAAGCCTTCCTCTCGTCCAGCGAAGCCCGGCAGATGAGCGAGAGCGAACTCGAACGGGAACTGCAGCGGCGGGGCCAGGAGTTGGTGCGCAAGCTCCTGCAAGGACATCGCGACCAACGCAGCCCGAAAGAGGCTGCTGGTCCGGCCGAGGGCAAGGGCACCAGCGGTGTCGAGTGCTCGGAGCCGCGCGAGCACGAAAGCCACGCCGAAACGGCCTCCGGCACGATGCAGGTTGTGGGTCTGGGCTGCGCGCGGCGCGGTCACGACGGCTTGCATCGGCTCGATGCCGCGCTGAACCTGCTGCCGGAGCGCTACCTGGTCGAGATGCGCCGCCGCGTGACCATCGCGACCGCCTCGCGGGCACCACCGCGTACGCCCTGGAAGCCACCGTGGTACTCGACATCATCCACGTGGCAGCGGCGACGCGGCGTGCGGTGCTCGTCGCCGGCTCATCGAAGGGCCTGTCGGCATTTGGTCCGCGATCCGATGGGAGACGACCGGCGCACGGTGACACTTGGCTCCAGTTGCGGCGGTCCGCAGCCGCCGCGGGTAGCCGGAGCCTGGATGCGTACTGAGGAAGAACCTGGCCAGCGCGGTGCTGGCGCGCGGCCTGGACAAGCGGCGGTTACGGGGGTTACGGGAGCGTTGAGCCATGCAAGTTGTTCTCCGCCGCACCGCTCCACCCGCCCCGGCGCCCTATGCGGCGGCGGAGGCTTCTTTCGCGGAGACCAAAGCCTACCTTTCTTCGCGCGAGGCCCTGCAGATGCGTGAGAGCGACCTCGAACGGGAGTTGAACCGGCGTGGTCAGGAGTTGATGCGCAAGCTCCTGCAAGGGCACCTCGACCAACGCAGCCCGGGGGAGGCGGCGGGTCCGGTCGAGGGGGCCGACGGCGTCGAGCGTTCGGAGCGGCGGCTGCACGACCGGCAGTTGGAGACGACCTTCGGGACGGTGGCGGTCGAGCGCCTGGGCTACGCGCGGCACGGTCACGACAGTCTGCATCCGCTCGATGCGTCGCTGAACCTGCCGGCTGAGCGTTACTCGCTCGAGGTGCGCCGCCGGGTGGCCGAAGCGGCCGCATCGCGGTCGTTCGACGAAGCGCTGTTCGAGCTGTCTCGCCATAGCGGGGCCGATGTGCCCAAGCGTCAGGCGGAACAGTTGGTCGCTCGCGCGGCTGAGGACTTCGACGCCTTCTACGCGGCGCGCCGAGCGGCGGCGGGCGAGCCGGTCGCTGACGAGTCGGTTGTGGTGCTCACCTTCGACGGCAAGGGCGTGGTGCTGCATCACGAGGACCTGCGCGAGGCGACGCGCAAGGCGGCCGAGAGGCGCCGGCGGCAACGCGAGCAGCTCTCCCCGTTCAACCGCCTGCGGCCGGGCGAGAAGAAGCACGCCAAACGCATGGCGACGGTGGCCGCCGTCTACGCGGTCGCGCCGTTGGTGCGCAGCCCGGAGGATTTCCTGCAGAGCCTGATGCCCCGACAGCCGGCGGCCAAGGCCAAGAATCGGGCCAAGACCGCGGCGGTGCGTCCTCGCCCGGTGGCCAAACGGGTCTGGGCGAGCCTCGAACACGATCCGGCCGAGGTGGTCGCCGAGGCGATGCTGGAAGCCGAGCGCCACGACCCGGAGCGCGTCAAGCGCTGGGTCGTGCTCGTCGACGGCGCCGAGACGCAACTCGCCCTCGTCGAAGCGGGCGCCGCCGCCTACGGCGTCGACGTGACGGTGATACTCGACATCATTCACGTGGTCGAGTACGTCTGGAAGGCGGCGCACGTGTTCCATCGCGAGCGGAGCCCCGACGCGGCGCATTGGGCCTGGACGCGCGTGCAGAGCATTCTCGAGGGCAAGTCCAGCAAGGTGGCCGCGGCGATGCGGCGGGCGGCGACCGTCGCAGGCTTGTCGAGCGACACCCGCAAGCCGGTCGATACGTGCGCCGACTACCTGCAGAAGTACGCGCCGTATCTGCACTACGACCGCTACCTCGCGGCGGGCTATCCCATCGCCACCGGCGTGATCGAAGGGGCGTGCCGGTACCTGGTCCGCGACCGGATGGAGTTGACCGGAGCCCGCTGGCGGCTGGTCGGCGCCGAGGCGGTCCTGAAGCTGCGGGCGCTACGGGCCAGCGGCGACTTCGATGCGTACTGGGACTTCCACGAAGCGCGCGAGTACGAGCGGAACCACGCCCAGCGCTACGCTGACGGGATAGCACCGCCGGTCAGCGAGCCGCCCCCATCGCCCTCCTCACCTCGCCTTCGCCGGGTCAAGTAGCTCTTGCCATGCCGCTCGCAGCCCCTCCTGGACCCCTCTGGACCGCCGACGCAAAAGAGCCGCACCCCCGCGCGGCTTGCATCCGAGGCCAGCTTCGGCGTGCACCGGTCGTAGATGCCCAGCACCGCCAAGGCGGGGTAGAGTCCCGGCCTCCGCTTCGCCCGACGGGCGTGTTTCTCGCGGTAGTACGGCGTCGTGACCGGCACCGTCGTGCCCCGGGAGGTGCGAACGTTGACGGTCTCCAGGCCGTCGCTCCGCATCCGCCGGGGCAGGTGGCGCACGAGGGCGCTCGCCGCGTCGCCAACCGCGGCAGAGCACACCGCGCGTTGCAGCACGGGGGTGAGGAGGGCGCCGAAGAACTCGTCCGCGATGGCCCGCAGCTGCTCTTCGCACTGCTCCGCTTCCTCTGCCGACCTGGGCGCTGGAGCACGCGCCTCAAACTCCAGCGCCCGCCGGAGGGCAGTGCGCAGGTGGACGGGAATGTTGCCAAGATCGATCTCGCGGCTCGGGGTGTCGATGGTCTTGTCCATTTCAACGCACCATCATGGGCAGTCCGAGCCGTAATGTCCAGTACCACCCTCCCCGTCTGTCCGAAGACCGGCTCAACCTCCCCCAGCCTCACAGTCCATCTTTGCCTACACACTGCACTGCTCCGGGAAATCGGGAATGCGCCCAGTCGAACTACCGTGGCTCAGAGTCGAACCATCGCTCAGGCTGTCGGGGCGTGCGGCGGAGCAATACGAGAGGCCCTACGAGACTCGTCGGTCGGAATTGGGAGTACTACGCGACCAACATGTACTCGGACGAATGCGGGTGGATTCTCGTGTCTTGGCAGTGCGGAGCTTGAGAACGTCGGCATGACGGGAACCTACCGCTGCAACATCAGTCCGAGCGGCAACATCACACTTGACGCGTTGAGCCTGCGGTAGGCCTCTCCGTCATCGCGCTGGTCGTCGGTGGCGTTGTCGCCCTGATCGTCGGCGTCGGCGTCGTTTGGGAGATCGCTTGAGACGCCGACGTCTCCGTGACGCCCGGATCAGTCTGGAGCGCGCCGGATGGCCCTGCCATCGCGCGAGCACGGAAACCGCCGCGAGACCACGGCCGCTCCGCCTGACGCAGACCCGCATCGGCGGTCCTGCGAAACCCAAACGCCCTACACATGGCCGGCGCGGAACGCCTGGACCAGGTAGTCGCAGGCGCGGGCCGCGAACTCCATCATGGTGAACGTCGGATTCTGGCACGCCGACGAGACGTAGCACGAGCCGTCCATCACGAACAGGTTGCTCACGTCGTGGGCCTGCTGCCAGCGGTTCAGCACCGAGGTGGCTGGGTCGTTGCCCATCCGCGCGGTCCCCACCTCATGAATCGCGAGGCTCGGGGCGACCTGTCCTCCCGGCGGGCGACGTCCTCGGCGACGGCCGCCTCGATCCAGCCGAACGCTGGCATAGAATGGGCAGGACTCGGGCAGCGGAGGTTCCCATGGCGCAGATCACACGGCGTGAATGGCACAAGCTGACGCTCGGCAGCGTCGCGGCGGCGGCGTTCGGCATTCTGCCGGGAACAGCCCGCCGGGCTGTATCCGCGCAGTCCGAATCCCGGTTCGGGGGGGTCCTCATCGGCCTCCAGAGCTACAGCTTCCGCGATCTGAGCCTCGACGACGGCATCGCCGCGATGCAGCAGCTCGGGATCACGAGCTGCGAGCTGTGGGAGGGACACGTCGAACCCGCCGAGTTGCGTCGCCGCGAGAACCGGGAGCGGCTGCGGCGCTGGCGCACGACCATTCCCCTCGACTACTTCGAGGAGATCCGTTACCAGTTCGAGGACGCCGGCATCGAGATCAACTCCTACAACCTGAGCTTCAAGGACCACTTCTCCGACGCCGAGATCGACCGCGGTTTCGAGATGGCGCTGGCGCTGGGGGCGCCGGCGATCACCGCCTCGGCGCACATGAACAGCGTGCCGCGCATCGCCCGCTACGCCGACCGCTACGGCATGCCGGTGGCGATGCACAACCACTCCCGCGTCGATCCGAACGAGTTCTCCAGCCCGGACGATTTCGCGCGGGCCATCGAGACGGGCGGCCCGGCCCCGATCGCGGTCAACCTCGACATCGGTCACTTCGTGGCGGCCAACCACGATCCGATCGACTACCTGAAAGCCAACCACCAGCGGATCGTCACCGTCCACCTGAAGGACCGCAAGCGGGACGAGGGACCGAACACGCCGTGGGGCGAGGGTGACACGCCGATCCGCGAGACCTTGTTGCTGCTCCGGGACGAGGGCTGGGACATCCCGGCGAACATCGAGTACGAGTACCCGGGCGGGGACACGGTCACCGAGATCGGCCGCTGTCTCGACTACTGCAAGGACGTGCTCGGCGCCTGAGCGCGGCACGCGGGTGAGACCGATGACAGACTCGACTCGCACGAGACACGCGCCACGCACGGGCGCGGTCGCTGTTCTCCTTCTGCTCGTGGCGATCACCACCCCGGCGGCGCAAACGCTCCCGCGGGTGCTGTACGTCACGCAGTCGGCAGGCTTCGCGCACCCGGTGGTGCCGCTCTCGGAGCAGGTGCTCCCCGCCATCGGCCGCGAGCACGACGCGTTCGAGATCGACATCACGCGCGACGCCTCCATCCTGACGGCGGACGTGCTGGCCCGCTACGACGCGGTGGTCTTCTACACCACCGGCGAGCTGCCGCTCGACGCCGGGCAGAGGGCGGCGTTCCTCGACTTCATCCGCCGTGGGGGCGGCTTCGTCGGCGTCCACAGCGCAACGGACACCTTCCATGAGTGGCCGGAGTACGGGGCGCTCATCGGCGGCTACTTCGACAACCACCCCTGGCGGCAGGAGGTCGAGATCCGCGTCGAGGACCGCGACCACGCGGCGACGCGCCACCTGGGCGCCAGCTTCCGCATCAGCGACGAGATCTACCAGTTCAAGAACTGGGAGCGCGCGCGGGTGGACGTGCTGCTGAGCCTCGACACCGACTCGGTCGACGCGCAGAAGCAGGGCGTCAAGCGCACGGACGGCGACTTCGCGCTCGCCTGGACCCGTCAGTACGGGAACGGCAGGATGTTCTATACCGCGCTCGGCCACGAGGACGCGGTCTGGCACGACGAGCGGTTCCAGCGGCTCGTCGTCAACGGTATCGTCTGGGCGATGGGCGCCCCCGGCAAGCGGGCCGCGGACGACGGCTGGCGCCCGCTGTTCGACGGGACCACGGCCGCGGCCTGGCGCGGTTACAAGCAGGACGCGCTGCCGGACGGCTGGCAGGTGGTCGACGGGGCGCTGGCGCGCGTCGACCGCGGGGGCGACATCATTACCGTCGAGCAGTTCGAGAACTTCGAGCTCCGCTTCGAGTGGCGGGTCGAGGAAGGCGGCAACAGCGGCGTGTTCTTCGGCGTCACCGAGGAGGTCGACGGCCCGGTCTGGCACAGCGGGCCGGAGTTCCAGATCCTGCACAACGCCGGCCACCGCGACGGACAGGCGCCCATCACCTCGGCCGGCAGCAACTACGCCGTGCATCCGCCCGCCGCGGACGTCACCCGGCCGGTCGGCGAGTGGAACACCTCGCGGCTCATCGTCGACCGCGGAAGGGTCGAGCACTGGATGAACGGCATGCACCTGCTGACCTACCGGCTCGGCGACGCGGACTGGCAGGCGCGGGTGGAGGCGAGCAAGTTCGCCCCGCTGCCGCGCTACGGCCGCGTCACCCGCGGGCACATCGCGATCCAGGACCACGGCGATCCGGTCCGGTTCCGCAACATCCTGATCCGGGAGATCGACTGAACGCCGCAACATCTCATGCCGCCAGCCATCCGCCTCAAGCTCTCGGCGATGATGTTCCTCCAGTATTTCGTCTGGGGGGCATGGTCCGTGCCGCTCGGCACCTACCTCGGCGGCCCGCTCGCGTTCCAGGGCGAGCAGATCGGCCTCGTGTTCGGTACGACGGCGGTCGCGGCGATGGTCTCACCCTTCTTCATCGGCATGATCGCGGACCGGTTCTTCGCCACCGAGCGGCTGCTGGCCGCCCTGCACGTCGCCGGCGGGATCATCCTGTTCGCGGTGTCGCTTCAGGCGTCGTTCGGCGCCTTCTACGCCGTCCTGCTGATCTATGCCCTCTGCTACATGCCGACGCTGGCCCTGACGAATTCGATCTCGTTCCGCCAGATGTCGAACCCCGGCCAGCAGTTCCCCGCCATCCGCGTGCTCGGGACCATCGGCTGGATCGTGGCCGGCCTGGCCGTCGGCTTCCTGCAGCTCGAGGACACCGCCCGTCCGCTGCAGATCGCCGCTGCCGCTTCCATCGTCCTCGGGATCTTCTGCCTCGCCCTGCCGCACACGCCGCCGGCCAAGACCGCGACGCAGGTGACCGCCCGGAACGTGCTCGGCCTGGACGCCCTGAGACTGATGCGCGAGCGCTCGTTCGCCATCTTCGTTCTCGGCTCGTTCCTGGTCTGCATCCCGCTGCAGTTCTACTACGCGTTCGCCAACCCCTTCCTGAACGAGATCGGGGTCGACAACGCCGCCGGCAAGATGACCCTCGGCCAGATGTCCGAGATCGGCTTCATGGTGCTGATGCCCTGGTTCCTGGTGCGCCTGGGCGTCAAGCGGCTGCTGTTGGTCGGGATGCTCGCCTGGGCGCTGCGCTACGTCCTCTTCGCCTACGGCGACCCGGGGCCGGCCGTCTGGATGCTCTACGGCGGCATCCTGCTGCACGGCGTCTGCTACGACTTCTTCTTCGTCACCGGCCAGATCTACGTCGACACCCGGGCGCCCAAGGACCTGCGCGCCGCCGCGCAAGGCTTCATCGCCTTCGTCACCCTCGGCGTCGGCGGCTTCATCGGAAGCTGGCTGTCCGGGCGTGTCGTCGACGCCTACGTGGTCGCCGGCGAAGCAGCGGCGCACCAGTGGGAGTCGATCTGGCTGATCCCCGCAGCCTGGGCGGCGCTCGTGCTGGTGCTGTTCGCCGTGTTCTTCACGCACAGGGAGCCGCCGGACCCGGCGGCGGAGGCGAGGGCTGCAGCCTGACGTTGGCCTGATGTTTGCTTATCGGCGCAAATGTGTTCCAGCATCACGTCTCCTGGGATCCGGTCAAGGCACGGAGCAACCGGACCAAGCACCGCGTCACGTTCGAGCAGGCCGCCACCGTTCTCGAGGATCCGCTTGCCTCGTCAGTTCCGGACGAGGACCACAGCGAGAACGAGCAACGCTGGGTGACCCTGGGCCAGACCGCGGACGGGATGCTGATCGTAGTCGCCCACACGTATCATGAAGTCAGCGTCGATGCCGCCAACGTTCGCATCATCTCCGCTCGACCGGCAGGGAAACGCGAACGCCGGCAGTACGAGACGAACAGATGAGACCCGAGTACGACTTTTCGAAGGGGGAACGCGGCAAGTTCTTCCACGCGGACGCCAAGCTGATTCTGCCAGCGACCGTCGGGGCGCAGGGTTGGGCCGGGCCGGAAGGGGATCTGGGCGCCTACCTGGAGGAGGAGTCCCGCAGAACGATCGACGCGTACGCCGCCCAGCGTAACCTCGTCCTCGAACATGCCCACATCGAGCAGGATACGGCGCACGGCGGTTATGCCCACCGCCAGCTCTTCGAGTTGATACAGAACGGAGCGGACGCGCTGAGCGGCGCGTCCGAGGGAGGACGCATCGCAATCCGGCTGACCGATGCCTGCCTGTACTGCGCTGACGACGGCGAACCCATCGACCGGGACGGCGTGAAGGCGCTCATGTTTTCTCACATGTCCCCGAAGCGTGGGACCAGCGAGATCGGGAGGTTCGGCCTCGGCTTCAAGTCTGTCCTGGGTGTGACGGACGCCCCCGAGTTTTTCAGCCGCGCCGGCTCGTTCCGCTTCGATCGCCAGCGGGCGCGCGAACGCATACGGGAGGTCGCACCGGACGCCGAGCGTTGCCCGGTGTTGCGCGTCGCCGATCCTGTCGACCCGCATGAGGCTCGCGATCAGGACGCAGCTCTCCGGGATCTCATGGACTGGGCAACCAATGTCGTGCGGCTGCGCCTGAAGCCTGGCGCAACGGACGACCTGCGCCGGCAGTTGCGGGACTTCCCGTCCGAGTTCCTCCTGTTCGTCCAGCATGTGAGACAACTGCGCATCGAAGACGGATCGGCGTTGGAGCGAGTGCTGGAACTGGAGGGCGCCGGCGAAGACTATCGGCTTGTCGAAGGCGGCAAGCCCGTTACCTGGAAGCGCTTCAAGGTCATCCATCGCCTGTCGACTGACGCCAGAGCCGATCGAAGATCGCTCGACGACGGTAACGAAGTAGCGATCTGGTGGGCCGCACCGGTCAATCGGCTGTCCGATCCAGGCCGTTTCTGGGCGTACTTCCCGACACAGACCACCAGTCTCGTAGCCGGCATCCTGAACGCGCCATGGAAGACGAACGAAGACCGCCAGAACCTGCTGCCGGGGCCATACAACGAGGAACTGATCGAGGGGGCGGCGGCGCTGGTCGCCGACAAGCTGCCTGAGCTTGCAACAGGCGCCGACCCCGCCAGGCATCTCGATGCCCTCCCACGCCGCCGTGAAGCGGGCGACTCCGAACAAAGTGAACGGCTCCGCCGGCATCTGCTCGACAGGCTGTGCGACGGTGCCGTCGTCCCGGATCAGAATGGAGTCCTGCGCCGCGTTCAGGAGCTCAAGTATCCCCCACCGAAGGCAACCAGGGAAACTTCAACCCGAGTACCTGAACCCGAGAGAGACAGTGGCGCAGTCGGCAGATCGAAACACGAATCGCTCCAGCGCTGGGCGCAGTACGCCGGACGACCATCGAACTGGCTCCACCACGACGCGACAACTCGAAATCATCCCAATCGACTCGCACGCGTCCGCGAACTGATCGACGCATGGAACGATCGTCCGCCCAGCGACTCTCGCTACGTGCCAGCCTTGCAAAGCGCCAGTCTCGCGGAGTGGTTGGAAGCGTTGGTGAGCGGGAAGTCCGGCGACGACGCCATCGAGGCATCCAGAGCCGCCATAGCGACCGCGGCCGCTCTGCCGCGCGAGTACAGGCACCCGTCTGTACTCGGCTGCATCGTACTGATGCAGAACGGACGGTGGCATGCGCCGGACCCGGAACGTGTCTTCCTGCCGAGTACCACCGAAGACGCGGAACCGACATCGGACGCGCACCAACTCGTGTGTGCGAATCTGGCTCTCGACGAGGACACGCGTCGTGACCTGTGCGACCTCGGCCTCAAGCCAGTATCGGCAGAGGACCGTTTCGCTCAGCTTGCAGCACGACTTCTCGGCCTCGACGGCGACCCGACGCGGGTTGGCGACAGCGACTGGTACCGGTTCTGGGAACTCGCTCGGGAAGTAGGGAATACGATTGCGCGGGAGACGATCACCGGTCAACAGAGACTCTGCAGATTGGCTCGGAGGCAATCGATCGCGGGTGATGAGAACTCGTGCGCACTTCACGTTCGCACGCAATCCGAGACGTGGGTTGCGAGTCACCGCGCGTTGTTGCCCGGGTCAATCGTCCCCGGGGCGGCTGGAGAGGATCAGCACGCCGCACTCGATCTCGAGTTTCACGAAGAAGACGTGGAACTGCTCAAGAGTCTTGGCGTCATGGCCGGCCCTCAGGCCGACCTCGACGTATCGGCAGAGCCCTGGTTCGATGGTTTCCTACAATCCTGTCGGCATCGGTTTCGGGCCCGCAAATTGCCCGCGAACCCGCAAGAATCCCACCTGCACTTCCGCTCCACCAAGGGCGCCGGCCCCTTGGACGTTTTGACGGTTCTTTCCGATGGACCGGCAGCAGATTACACGACCGCCCTGCTCGACCTGGATTCCGCATATCAGCCCTGGGTGATGCGTCACGACTCTCGCCCCGACCACTACCGGGAACTCGAGGTCGCCTCACCAGCGGTACAGATGCTGAAGGAGCATGGCCGGATTCGCGTGGCAGACAGCGTCGTGCGGTTCGAAGATGCCCTCGGGCCGCAACCGAGGAGCAAGGCCGCTCGGGACAAGTTGCTGGCGCACCCGAAGGCCGACAGGATCAAGGCCGCATTCGATCTGGTCGAGCCGGCGGAATCGGCACCGGAGTTCTTCGGAGAGGAAGATCCGATCCCCTTGAGCGACGTCTGGCCCGGGTTCCGAACGACCCTGCAGGAACTGAAAGTAGGTTTCTCGAACATCGATGAACGCGCACATCTCGTGCACTGCGACAGGATCCTCGTTGGCGGCGATGAGCGTCAGTGCATCCTGCACGCCTCCAACATCTGGGTGTGCCGTTCGGAGGAGACCAGAGTCGAACTGGAGCGCGTGCTGCAACTCGTTCCCATGTTTGCCGCCGGTATGGAGGCCGCGGACGAGGGGGTTCGAGCGAATGCCCAGACGCTGCTGCTATGGACAGCGGATCGCATTTTGGACTACACACCTCCACCGAGGACGGAGGAATACCGCGCCGCCATTCGTGCGCTTCCGACCGACGCCGAGCGTCTGCTCAGGGCGGTAGGAGAACCAGCACTGCGCCGACAACTGCCCCCCTCGTTGCTCGCGATACTCCAGCAGGCTGCCGCGCCGCTCAGCGGGGCCGCGGTCGCCGCGGCAGCCATCGCGACGTACCACACCGGATCTCTCAAGCAGTACCGCCGCGCCATCGAGCATCTGGACCCGCCGCGGCAATGGGCCGGATCGGCCCGTGCGCTCGACTTCGTTCTATCGCTGGGCTTCTCAGCCGAGTGGGCGGGCCAGCGGAAGGAACGTCGGCCGCCCTTCGTCGAGGTCGACGGACCGTACGCGCTGCCGGAACTTCACGACTATCAGAAGGTCATCGTCGCGAAGGTACGCGACATGCTTCGCCCCGTCCGCGGCGGAGCGTGGGGGACGGCCGCTCGGTCGAACACGGATACCGTTCGTCGCGACGGAAGTTCGAACGGCCACGACCGGCGCGGGATGATCAGTCTCCCCACCGGATCGGGAAAGACCCGCGTGGCGGTGCAGGCGATCGTCGAAGCGATGTGCCACGACGGCTTCGACGGCGGCGTCCTCTGGGTCGCGGACCGTGACGAGCTGTGCGAGCAGGCTGTCGAGGCTTGGACGCAGGTTTGGTCCAACGTCGGTGCACGCAGGCGATGCCTGCGGGTGTCCCGGATGTGGGCCGGGCAGCCCGCTCCCCTGCCGACGACCGACCTGCACGTCGTTGTCGCGACCATCCAGACGCTCCACGCCAGATTCCAGAACCCTCGCGGTGGAAACGACCTCCTGGCCGACTGCACGCTGGTCGTATTCGACGAGGCGCACCGATCCATCGCACCGACATTTACCTCCGTGATGGAGGAAATCGGGTTGACCCGTTGGCAACGGAAGGACGAGCCGTTCCTGATCGGACTCACGGCGACACTCTATCGGGGACACGATGCAGAAGAGACGGACAGGTTGGTCAAGCGGTACGGACGCAATCGGCTCGATGCGGGCGCGTTCGCCAGTGACGATCCCGAGCAGGTGGTTTCGGAACTGCAGCGCATGCAGGTGCTCGCCCTGGCGGATCACCAGACCATCGACGGCGGCCGCTTCTCGTTGAACGCCGACGAGTGCAGGCAAATGAACACGAAACCGCGGCCACCGTGGCTACCGCGTAGCGTCGAGGATCGAATCGCACAAGACGCCGCGCGCACGAATCGAATCATCGAGGCGTATGAGAAGCAGGTCAGGCACGTCGATCCGGAGTGGCCCGTCCTCATATTCGCCACGTCGGTCGAGCACGCACGGACCATCGCAGCACTTCTGAGCAGAATCGGCGTGCCGTCCAGGGCTGTGAGCGGAGAAACCGAAACCGTGACGCGCAGAAGAATCGTCGAGGAGTTTCGTCGCGGTGACCTCAAGGTGCTCGTCAACTACGGCGTCTTCCGCGAGGGCTTCGATGCACCGAGGACACGAGTCATCATCGTGGCGCGCCCGGTCTACAGCCCGAATCTGTACTTCCAGATGATCGGACGCGGATTGCGCGGTACCAGGAACGGAGGCACAGACCGATGCCTCATCATCAACGTCCAGGACAACATCGACAACTTCGAAGGGAGGCTGGCTTTCTCCGACCTGGATTGGCTGTGGGCTTGAACTGACCAACGGCTGGGCGTCGTCGCCGTCGAGCGTTGCCGCCGCCTGGACAAGCCGAGCCAGAAGCTGCTCTCGGTGTTGCCGAGCAAGAGATTTCAGCCGACTCCATCGCTGTCAGAACTGTCCGGTGGTCTGTTCGGCCCGGGCCTGGCCCTTTCGACCCTCGGCACGGGGGCCTCGCAAGAGCCTCCACGCTTCCGTGTGGTCACAGGCATCGGCCAGGGCGAACACGGCCCGCTCGACATCCACGGCTCGAATACTCCTCGCTGAACCGGATTCCTCATTGACCGACGCAGCGGTGTCCCGGCACCAGGAAGCCCACTTCTCGTAGACGCATTCGCTCTTCTTGGTAATCCTGATGCAAGTGTCGGCTTTCTTTCCGAAGTCAGCTCGCTTCCGAAACACGAGATCCTTCAAGGGAGGAAACTGCGAAGTCTGCGAAAACAACTCGGCGATCTTCAGGTCCAGAACGGGGTGACGATCCGGATCGAGGAACATGACGATCTTGGTCACGAATGACATACCACTGAACTGGGGCAAGCCAATCTTCTTGATGTCGAACAATCCCGGCGTCTCTTGGGATTCCGCTACCGAAATGAAGTCGTCGACCATCTCCTCGGTAACATTCTGCAGGAATTTCTCGACCCGATGGACTCGCCGTCCAGGGCTGTTCGCATACCCCCAGTACAGAACATTGGCGAGGCCTTCCGTGACGGTTCTCGTCTTCTTGTCGCGCAGTTGCTCGCGAATGCAATCTTCCACATCCCTCATGTCCGCATGACAGACTTCTTGCTCCTCGTCGAAGTCATAAGTGACCGTGGGAAAACGGTACTGCTCAATGGCATTGCGCAGCGCGGACGCATACGTGCAGGCGCTCGCCAGCAACTCGCGCACCGCCGGCACCAGGCGGGTCGGAATCACCATGACGGTCTGGCCGGGGTCGGACAGGACGCATTCGTCCTCCGCTACCGCCTCGTCGTCGGACTGCGTCTCGTAGTGCGCAATCACGTCGGCGACGCGGGCTTCGCTCCACCCTTCCGGCAACCGTGAGTTTCCCGCCGACTTCACCGCCGTCTCCTCTTCATTCGACGCATGAAGGCTCGCAAGGGCTTCCCGTGCAACTCGTACGCCGTGATCACGAACACATCCTCGGCATCTCGCGACGGCGCATAGATCACGCGCAGATATCTTCCGTCCTGTGTCTGGCCCGTCGCAACCCGCGATCCAGCCCGACCCGGCCGGTCCTCGCCCGGTGCCGCAAGCACGTCCTCGACCTCCGTCTCGGAGACACCGTGCTCGTGGACGTGCGGCTCCCCCGTGACCGGATCCGAATAGTACCGCACCGCGAACCGTCCCTGCGCATGACAACCCCTGTGCCGAACTCACACCCCGGCGAGCCGCCCCGTGCTGTCGGCGATGCGCTCCACCTCGACGTCGACCTTCTCCAGCAGGCTGAGCCCCAGGTTCATGAACGGGGTGTGCAGCGGGTACTTCAGGTGGCGGTTGCCGGCCAGCCGCCCCGCGCCGCCGCCGACCAGCGCCACCGGCAGATCGAACGGGGTGTGGTGGTCGCCGTCGCCCATGCCGCAGCCGTAGACCAGGATGCAGTGGTCGAGCAGCGTGCCGTCGCCGTCGGGGGTCGCCCGCAGCTTCTCGACGAGCTTCGCGAAGAGCGACAACTGGAACACGTTGATCCTGGTGTACTGCGCCACGTTGTGCGGGTCGGTCTGGTGGTGCGACACCGTGTGGTGCGCCTCCGGCACCCCGATCTCGGGGTAGGTCCGACCGCTCTGCTCGCGCGCCACCTGCGTGCAGCTCACGCGGGTGACGTCGGCCCGCCAGGCGAGCGCCAGCAGGTCGTAGAGGAGTGACAGGTGCTCTCCGTAGCCGTCGGGCACGCCGGCCGGCTGTACCAACTCGGGCAGCGGCGTCGACGCATTGTTCTGCTCCGCCCGCCGGATGCGCCGCTCGACGTCGCGGACGGTGTCGAGGTATTCGCCGACCCGTGTCCGGTCGCCGATGCCGAGCCGCCGCTCCAGCCGCCGCAGACTCTCGGTCGTGGCGTCGAGGATGCTGCGATCCTTGCGCATGTCGGCCAGACGGGCCGTCACGCTGCCGCCGTCGCCGAACATCCGCTGGAAGACGACGCGGGGGTCGCGCTCGTGTGGCAGCGGCGTCGACTCGTCCTTCCACGACGTCGAGTTGAGGTACGCGCAGGCGTAGCCGTTCTCGCAGTTGCCGACCAGGTAGTTCGAATCGGTGGTCAGCTCCAGCGACGGCAGCGACGTCTCGGCGCCGAGCACGTCCGCCGCGTACTGGTCGATGGTCTTGCCCGCCTTCAGGTCGGCTCCCTCGGTCTTGTAAGGGAGGACGCCGTTGAGCCAGCCGGCGTGAGCGCGGCTGTGGACCCCGCCCCCCTCGTTGGGGCTGACGACGCCGCGGTTGCTGAGCCCGCTGACCACCGTCAACTGGTCGCGGAACGGCGCGAGCGGCTGCAGGATGGGGGTCATCGGGAAGTCGCGGCCACCTTCGCCCGCCGGATGGAAGTTCGACAGGAACATGCCGTTCGGGCCGTAGAAGAAGCCGAGTCGCCGCACCGGCGCCGCCGCGGTGCGCGCGGTGGCGGTCAGCGCCGGCGCCATCGCGTCGAGCAGCGGCAGCGCCACGGCGGCGCCGAGGCCGCGGAGGAACGTCCGGCGGGGCAACGACTTCCTGGTGATGATCATGACCGCGCTCTCCTCAACTGGAACGGACCGCTCCGCACCACGCTCAGAATGATGGACTGCACCCGGTAGCCGCCACCCGCCGACTCGCGCAGGATCCGCCGCACCGCCGGCATGTCGGCGTGCGTCAGGCCGCGGCCGAGAGCGTAGGTCAGCAGCTTCTCGGTCATCGTCGTCACGAACCGCTCCGGGCGCCGCACCAGGGCGGCGCGCAACTCGGCGACGCCGTCGAATGCCGTGCCGTCCGGCAGGACGCCGGATGCATCGATCGGGTTGAACGATTCGTCGACCACCCGCCAGCGGCCGACCGCATCGAAGTTCTCCAGCGCGAAGCCGGCCGGATCGATCATCGCGTGACAGGCCGCGCAGGCCGGGTTGTCGCGATGGACCTGCATCCGCTCGCGCAGCGTCGCGGTCTTCGCCTGGGTCTTGCGATCGACCAGCGCCGGCACGTTCGGCGGCGGATCGGGCGGCGGCGTCCCGAGGATATTGTTCAGGATCCACTTGCCGCGCAGCACCGGCGAAGTCCGGATGGCGTGCGAGGTCAGGGTGAGGATGCTGCCGTGGCCCAGCAGCCCCCGGCGCGGGCTGCCGGCCGGCAGCGCCACCCGGCGGAAGTGACTCCCCTGCACGTTCGGGACGCCGTAGTGCGCGGCGACCCGCTCGTTCAGGAACGTGTAGCCGGCGGTGAGCAGCTCCAGCGCCGGCCGGTTCTCCCGGACGATGCTGTCGAAGAAGATCTCGGTCTCGCGGATCATCCCGCGGCGCAGCGATTCGTCGAAGGCCAGCGAGTACGGATCGCCGGGCCGCATAGCTGGATCGGCCAGGTTGCGAAGCTGCAGCCATTGCCCGGCGAAGTTGCGGGTCAGCGCATCCGCGCGCGGGTCGGCCAGCATCCGCCGGACCTGGCGTTCCAGCTCCGCCGGATCGCTCAACCGGCCCTCCTCGGCCGCGCTCAGCAGCGCGTCGTCGGGGATGCTGCTCCAGAGAAAGAACGAGAGCCGCGAGGCGAGCTCGAGGTCGCCGATACGGTACACGTCGGCGTCCGCCACATCGAGCGGCGGCGCCTCGACGCGGAAGAGGAAGTCCGGGCTCGCGAGCAGCCAGCGCAGCGCCAGTTCGATGCCCGCCTCGAACGCCCCGCCGGCGGCACGCTCGTCCGCGTAGAAGCCGAGCAGCGTGTCGAGATCGGCGTCCGTCACCGACCGCCGGTAGGCCAAGCGCCCCAGAGTCGACAGAATACCCTTGGCGTAGCGGGTCTCCTCGTCCGCATCCGCGCTCGCCGGGCGACAGGAGAAGATCCGTGACCGGCTCGGCGTCTCCCCTGACCCTTGCGGATTGTAGGGACCGGTAATCGTGACGCTGCTGACGATCGGTATCGGCCCCGCCGCCCCGCCGCGCCGCGGGTTCTGGAACGGCAGGCGGGCCTGCTCGACGAGCGCCGCCGGGTTCCGGAAGAACGTCACCCCGACGTCGTGCGGACCGGCCGGGACCGGTATGCGCACCGTCACGCCCGAGGCGTTGACGTAGGGATTCGATCCGCCGCCATCCGCGTCGGGCGGCGCGAGCGTCACCAGCTCGACCTGCTCGCCGTCGACGGCGATCTCCAGGCGGTGCAGAACGCTCACGTTCCGCGCACGGCCCAGCTCGACCTGGATGTCGTACTCCGCCTGCTGCGGAAACAGGTGGGTCACCAGCGCGCCGCCGCGCGTGCCGAAAGGCAGGCCGTCCATGCGGTCGTGCTGCTGTATGTCGGTCGCGAGGCGGTACGTCTCGCCCACCACCGCCGGGGGCGGACTGCCGACCGCCAGCCGGCTCACCGTCCTTGCCGCGGCGAGATAGCGCTCCAGCAGCGACTGCGACATCCGCAGCGCGCTCGCGATGTTGTCGAAGCCGTAGCTCGAGTCGTCGGCCGGCAGCAAGGCGTCGACGTCAACCTCCAGCGCCAGCAGGTCGCGGACTGCGTTACGGTACTCGGCGCGGTTGAGCCGGTGCAGCGGCGCCGTGCGGCCGGGATCGGGACGCGCGGCCGCTACGCGATCGAGCTCACTCTCCAGCCATCCCGCGAACGCCAGCGTGGCGTCGTCATCCGGCCGCGGACGCCCCGCGGGCGGCATCATCCCGCCGCGCAGCTTCCGGACCACCGTCTCCCAGACTTCCGGGCGGTCGCCGACGGCGGCGAGATCCAGCGTATCCAGAGTCAGGCCGATGGCGCGGAGCTGACTGACCAGCGGCGACGGCGCGCCGCCGCCGCCGGCCACCAGACGCTCGTTGTGGCAGGTGACGCAGTAGCGATCGAGCAGCGCGCGATGGGAGGCCGGCGCATCCTGAGCGAACGACTCGCCTGCCGGTACGCACGCAACGCCAACGAAGGCCAACGCCGTGAACAGCTTCCGGCTCACCAAGGATTCCTCCCGAACCACCGAGCGGCGTACCTGATCGTATCGAGCCGCGATCGTACAACGCCCCTTTGCGACTGACAATCGGATGGACACGTCACGATCACGGCCGGACGCCTCTTTCTGATCTCACCGCCGACCGAGGGATCGAAGCTCACCCACCACACCTCACCGCGCTGCGCGCGTCAACGCCACTGCCCGACAGATCAGAACGGCAGGCCCAGGCGGACGTAGTACTGCGGCCCGTCCCGATCGACCAGCGCGTCGTCCCGGTCGACCAGCGGGAAAGCGACACCGGCGCGCAGCCGGAGCGGCGCCCCGTACAGGACGAGGAAATCGGTGCTCGCCTCGAATCCCACCGACGTCAGGGATCGGAGCCTGGGACTTCCGTCTTCGGAAGATGACGCGTCGCCGCCCCAGGCGTTGCCGGCGTCGAGGAAGACGGATCCGAAGATGCGGTCGAGGTGCAGCGGCCACGCCCCCAGGCCGCGGTTGACGAGAACCAACGGTGCGCGCAGCTCCACGGTGGTGGACCATGCGTAGCGACCCGACCGCGTGGATGTCTCGTAGCCCCGAACGGGAAAGAAGACCGAGCTGCCCACCAGCGTGGGAGTTCCCGGCAACGACACCGTGTCGCCCGACGCACCGCCTGCCCCGAAGTAGCCGGTCCGCGCGCCCGGCCCGCGAGCCATCCCGCCGCTCGCGCGCACCGCCAGCACCGGCGCCGCGAATCCCGGTCCCGGCAACGGTACGTAGGCCCGCAGCCGGCCGATGAGATCGTCGACGGAGAAATCGACGCCATCGCGCCCGGCGAGCGCGTCCGGAACATCCAGGTCGTCGCGTGTCCGCGCCCGCAGATACAGCGCCGCACCGCGCGCGTTGCCCATCTGGAACGCATGCGACCGCGCGCTGGAGACGCTGAACGAGACCGCGTACTCGCTCTGGAGACTGCCGGGCCGTGTGAGACGGAAGCCGTCCGTCAGCCGTAGCGCATCGTCCAGCACCTCCCGGTCGCTCCGGACCAGCCCGGCCGAGAACCTGAGCGACGTCGACACACGCGCTCCCGGTCGGCGCACCCGGACCGACGTGGCCAGCCGCCGTTCGCGCTCCAGGACGAAGAAGGTCTCCGGAAACCCCGCCGCGCCCGCCTCCGGGCGGCGCAACCGGACTCCGTCGTCGTCCCAGGTCTGCGAGGCGGTCACCCCGATGGTCGGATTCCCCAGACCCCGATACTCGTAGGAGACGTCGCCCTCCCCCCGGCCGCCCGACGTGAAGACCTGGGCCCCGATATCGTAGGAATGCCGGCCGACGAGATCGACCCCTGAGGTGCGGCCTCCGACCGCGTAGCCGAGGATCTCGGTACGCGGTACCTCGACACCCCCGATCGTCGTCTTCGCGGTCGCCAGAGGCTCCCGGATCGCCGGCAACCAGTACCGCGGATACAGGGTCGACAGCGGTGAGTAGTCGCGGGCCGGGCTCTCCGGGTCGCGGGACGTCGTTGTCGCCGTCCCGCCAACGCCGCGCGGCTCCGTATCCCCGGCATCTTGCGGCGCTGCGCCGGCTGCGTTGGGCGCGACCTGGGCAGCGGCCGTTTCGCCCAAGCGTGCCGCCGGGGGAGGAGCGGGCGGCGCGGCATCCGGCGCGAACCGGACCCGCTCCACCTCCCAGCCGTCCACGTGGTAGCCGGAGAAGTACAGCCACGCGCCGGCGGGGTCGATGCTCGGAAACGCCGCTCCCGTGCGCACGTTCGTCAGCATGACGGGCGGGCCGGCGGCGCCGGTGTGCAGATCGATCTCCGCTCCCAGGATGTTCGGGATGCCGCTCCGGTCCGACGACCACACCAGGTAGCGCCCGTCCGCGCTCCAGTCGGGCGCGAGGTCGAGCGCCCGGTCGCGGGTCACCTCCTGCACCACGCGACCGTCCATGTCGAGGATGACGACGTCGTGCCGGCGCTCCTTCCAGCGGCTGGCGGCGATCCGCCGTCCGTCGGGTGAGACAGCGGGGTAGGCCCAGTACGTACCGGCTTCCGGCGCCACCAGCGGCCGGATCGACCCGTCCAGGAGATCGACCCGGGCCAGGCCGTTCGTTCCCCCGCCCTCCGCCACGGCGATGGCCCACGCGCCCTCGGGACCGGCCGACGGCGCGGTCAGCCGGGCGCCCTCGGTCACGCGCCGCACCGTCCCCTCGAGGGTCGCGACGTACAGGTCGCTGAAAACCCGGTAGCGGTCCGTGTAGTCGCGCTGCGCGAAGACGATCTCGCCGCCGGGAAGCATGTCGAACGGGGTGCGGTTGTTGGTGCGCGTCACGGTGGACGGGTCGCCGCCGCCGGGAGGCATGCGGACGAGCCGCGGATACGACCGCCCATCCGACCGCAGGTAGACCAGGGCGCTGCCGTCCGGCGACGCCATCGGGTGCAGCCCGTAGCGGGCGTTCCGTGTCAGCGCCTCCGACTCGCTGATCCGGCCGAACGCCGCGAGCTCTCCATCGAGGCGGCTCAGGCGCCCCCGCATCTCGTTCGTCCAGGCGTCCCATTCGCTCGACAGCGCCGCGCCGAAGGCGCGCCGGCCGGCAGCGTTCAACGGCGCCAGCCGCAACTGGGCCGTCGGGCGCACGACCGCCTCGACGAACGCGGCCATGCCGTCAACGCCGTGCTTGTCCAGCAGGTAGTCGAAGAAGAGCGACCCGTAGGCGTAACGGCGGATCCCGCCCGGCCACTGCGGCGAGTTGCCGCCGGTCTGCCCGATGCTCTCGAACCGGCCTTCGAGCATGGCGGTCCGCAGCACCATCTCGTGGAACGTCCCGTGGACGCGGCCCGCGTCGGTCAGCGCCGACTCGTACCAGGTCGCGAGCCCCTCGGTGACCCAGCCCGGGACGAAGGTGCCCGGAAAGGCAAAGGGCAATGGCGCCCGCCCGAGCAGGGCCCGGAATACGCGGCCGACCGCTCCTCCGTAGTCGAGGTGGAACACGTGCGCCAGCTCGTGGGTAATCAGCAGCTCGAGCCAGTCGTCGAAGTAGGCCAGGGCAAGATGGTCGGCGGGAGGGCGAGCGTAGAGCACGATCCGGTTCGACGGCCAGATCGTGGCGAAGCCGTTCGAGACGTCGACGTGGTCGCTCAGGACGATGTCGATCCGGCCGGACGGTCCCTCGCGGAACTGCGCGGTGAGTTCCCGATGGGCGCGCTCCGCCAGATCGCCCGCCCGCCTGCCCAGCGCCTCGAGATGCTCGGGAAAGGTGACGCGAAAGTGCTCGGTCTCGACCGCACGCCACGCTTCGTCCGGAGGAACCTGGGCGACCGCCGGCGCGGCCGCCAGCAGACACACGAACACGGGGATTGGAACGCAGGACGCCGGACGACGCATGGTGGCTCGACTCCCTGGCAGGCTGGCTCGTTCCAGCTTACCAGGGAGAGGTGAACCACCGGCAGGCGTCTACCTGTTCGCGGTGAGACCCCACGCGGCAACGAGCGCAGCGATGTGTCCAGTGCCCGGATCGCGCGGCGCCTACTCGTCCTCGAGCCACTGCAGGATCGCCGGCGTCACGATCTCCGGCACCTGCGTATGCGGCCCGTGCCCGACGCCGGGCAGAACACGCAGGGTCAGCGCGCCGTCGACCCAGCTCCAGAGCCCGTCGAGCGTCTCCGGCTTGAAGGGACCGCTGTCCCTGCCGTAGATGAGCAACGTCGGGGCCTGGACCGGCGGGAACTCGCCGATGCGGAAGCCGAAGCCTTCGGTTTCCAGCGTGAACGGGCGCGGCGGCCAGTTGGCCTTGTAGAAGTTCACGATCGACTCCGGATAGAGCCGCTCGTAGGCCTGCTGTCGCAGCTCGGCCAGCTCGGGGGTATCGTCCGGGCTGGCCGGCCGGCTCCGCATCCGCGCGCCGAAGTCGGCCGCCGCGTTCGGGTTCTCCTGCATGCCCCGCTGGAACATGCTCGCCTGTTGCTGCTCGGTGTTCGAGACGAGTTCCCGGATGAGACCGGCCGGGTGGATCGTGCCGACCGAGACGAGCCGCGCGGTCTTCTCCGGATGGGTCATGGCGAAGTGCCAGGCGTAGAAGCCGCCGCTGTCCTGCCCGACGATGATCGCCCGCTCCTCGCCCAGGTGGTCGATGATGGCGGCGATGTCGGACGAAATCTTCGCCATCGCGTAGTTCTCGACCCCCTCCGGCTTGTCGCTCTTGTCGGTGCCGCGGGTGGACATCGCGACCACCCGGTAGTGCTCGGACAGCCCCACCATCTGGTGGCGCCAGTCGAACCACGGGCCCGTGATGCTGTGAACGAAGACGACGAGCGGCCCCTCGCCGGCGGCGTGGTAGACGATGCGGACCCCGTCCGAGTCGGCCGCGCCCTCCTCCACCGTCACCGACTCGCCGCGCCAGTCCGTGATGGTCACCTGCGCCGCGGCCACTGCCGGGACGAGACCGAGAACCGCGACGAGTCCGACCGCCAGCCACACGTAACGTCTTCTCACAGCTTCCTCCCGATGACCAGCGGCGGCCGTCCGGTCTGGACAGATCGCCGCGCAGGTATCGAAAACGCGTCGCCTCACGCCAGCACGTCGCGGACCACACGCGCCGGCTCGACGCCGGTAAGCCGGGCATCGAGGCCGCGGTCGTTGTGCGTGAACCGCTCGTGATCGATCCCGAACAGATGCAGGAGCGTCGCCTGGAAGTCCCGGATGTGCACCGGATCCCTGACGATGTTGTACGAGAAGTCGTCGGTCTCGCCGTGGACGACGCCGCCCTTGACCCCGCCGCCCGCCATCCACAGGCTGAAGCAGCGCGGATGGTGGTCGCGCCCGTAGTCGGTCGGCGTCAGCCGGCCCTGCGAGTAGATCGTGCGGCCGAACTCGCCGCCCCAGATGACGAGCGTCTCGTCGAAGAGCCCGCGTTCCTTCAGGTCCTGGATGAGCGCCCACGCCGCGCGGTCCACGTCCCTCGCCTGCGCCGGCAGCACCTCGGGCGCGAACGCGTGCACGTCCCAGCCCCGGTGGTAGATCTGGACGAACCGCACCCCCCGCTCGACCAGCCGCCGCGCCATCAACGCAGCGTTCTGGAACTTGCCGGGCTGCTTCGCCTCCTCGCCCCAGCGTTCGAACGTCCGCTCCGGCTCGCTCGACAGGTCGGCCATCTCCGGCACCGACGACTGCATCCGGAACGCCATCTCGTATTGCTGGATGCGGGCCAGGGTCTCGGGGCTGCCGATCCGCTCGTGCTGGATCCGATTAAGGTCGGCCAGACCATCCAGCATTCCCCTGCGAACGTCGCGCGACACGCCGTCGGGGTCGCGCAGGTACAGCACCGGGTCGGCGCCTGTCCGCAGCCTGACACCGGCGTACTCCGGCGACAGGAACCCGGCGCTCCACAGCTTCGCCGAGATCGCCTGCACGCCCGACTTCGGGTGGCTCTTCTCGGCGTTCATCACCACGAACGTCGGCAGGTCGCGGTTCATGCTGCCGAGCCCGTAGGCGAACCACGCGCCGATGCACGGGCGCCCCGGAATCTGCTGCCCCGTCTGGATGAACGTGATGCCCGGCTCGTGGTTTATGGCATCGGTGTGCATCGAGCGGATGATGGCGATCTCGTCCGCCATCCGCGCCGTGTAAGGCAGCAACTCGGAGATCCACGCGCCGCTCTGCCCGTGCTGCTGGAACTCGAAGACGGAGGGAGCGATCGGGAAGCGCGCCTGCCCGGAGGTCATGGTCGTCAGGCGCTGCCCCTGGCGGATCGACTCCGGCAGATCCCTGTCGTACCAGTCCCGCATCCCGGGCTTGTAGTCCAGCAGATCCATCTGCGGCGGAGCACCCATCATGTGGAGATAGATGCAACGCTTCGCCTTCGGCGCGAAATGCGGCAGCGACGGCAGGCCGCCGAAGGCTGCATCGTCCTGCGGCAGACCGAACGCGTCCTCGGCCATGAGGCTCGACAGGGCGAGCCCGCCGACCCCCATCGCAACCTTCCCGAAGAACTGCCGCCGGGTCTCCGCCAGGACGGCCTCTTTGACTGGATGCATCGTGAACCTCTCGTTACCGGATGCTCTGTGCGAGTAAGTGCGAGTACGAATGCCCGCCGGGCAATGGGTGTCGAGACGCTCGCACCCGCGGTTCTCGCCGTACGGCAGTGCGCCGACTACTTGTTCAGCACCTCGTCCAGATTCAGCACCTGGGTCACCAGCATGGTCCAGGCCGCCGACTCCGCCGCCGGAAGCGTGCCGTCCGGCGCCGAGTCGCCGACGTCGAGAAGCCGCTCCGCCTCATCCGCGCTCGCGCGATAGGCATCGACCAGGCGGTCGTAGGAACGTCTGGCGATCTCCCGCTCGTCGTCGCTGAAACGGCGCGCGAGCAGCCGCAAGGTCACGAAGTCGAGTCGTGGGTCGAACGCTTCGCCGGCCTGCCGCATCGCGC
Source organism: Vicinamibacterales bacterium (assembly GCA_965222905.1). GTDB lineage: Bacteria > Acidobacteriota > Vicinamibacteria > Vicinamibacterales > UBA8438 > WTFV01. Next base: position 6,169,861 of record OZ244976.1, read on the forward strand.
GCTGCGCGAGGTGGCGCGACGCCTCGACGAACTGCGGATCGTTCATCGTCACCAGGGCCTGAAGCGGCGTGTTCGTCCGCTCCCGGCGCACGACGGAGTGCTCGCGCGTCGGCGCGTTGAAGATATCCATCGACGGCGGCGGCGCCGACCGCTTCCAGAAGGTGTACAGACTCCGGCGGTACAGGCTCTCGCCCTCGTCCTGCCGGTACATTCGGGTGTTGCTCTGCGGCATCGCCACGGTCGACCAGACCCCGGACGGCTGATACGGCCGCACGCTCGGTCCGCCGATCTTCCGCACCAGCAGCCCGCTGGCCGCCAGCGCGTAGTCACGCACCATCTCGGCATCCATCCGGAAGCGCGGGCCGCGCGAGAACAGCCGGTTGTCCGGATCCGCATCGAGCTTCTCGGGAGTCGCCCGCGCGGACTGCCGGTAGGTCGCCGACGTAACCAGCGTCCGGAAGAACTGCTTGACGTCCCACTCCGATTCGCGGAACTCCACCGCCAGCCAGTCGAGCAGGGCCGGATGCGTGGGCGGGTCGCCCTGCGCGCCGAAGTCCTCGCTGGTAGTGACCAGACCCGTCCCGAACACCTGCTGCCAGAAGCGGTTGGCCGTCACGCGGCCGGTCAGCGGGTTTGCACCGTCGACCAGCCAGCGGGCGAGACCCAGACGGTTGCGCGGCCAGGACTCCTCCATGGGCGGGAGCGCGGCGGGCGTGCCCGCGATCACGCGCTCGCGCGGCTGGTCGTACAGCCCGCGGTAGAGCACATGCGCCGCGGCCTCGCTGTCCGAGCGCTCGTTCATCACGTGGGTCACGCCGCCCCGCCGCCGCATCTCGCGCCACTCGCGGTCGATCTCCCGGCTGCGCGCGACGAGCCCGCGGTACTGCGCGTCCCTGACGCTCAGGTAGTAGAGGCGCAGGGCATCGCGCTCGGCCTCGTCGAGCGCGGCGGGATGCTTGTCCCGCGCATGCTCCAAGGTCGACCACAACGAGACGACCTTGGCTTCCTGCACCGTGAGCGGACGGTTGAAGACACGCAGGTCGGCGATGCCGCCGCCGCCGAAGTAGCGCATCTCCAGCTCGTCGCGGCCGCCCCGGCCCGTCGTCCGCCCGCGGCCGAGCTCCAGCGGCAGCCCGGTCCGGATGCTCCCGATGGCCCGGGCGAAATACTCGCTGCCCGACGCCTCGACCACGTCACCGTCGCGGAAGACGTTCATTCCGGCGCGCTCGCCGGTGCCGTCATGGGTGATGACGATGTGCGTCCACTCGCCCGGCGGCATCCGCTTGAGGTTGGTGGGCGCGACCCGCGGCGACGGGCGACCCTGCCCCTCCGGATCCGGCTCGCCGATCATCCGGAAGGAGAGCTGCCGCGAGCCGATGTTCATCGACCAGCCGCGCATGCCGTCGTCCGCGTCGTACTGGCCCGCGACGACGAAGTCCCCCTCCGTCTCGGGCTGGTAGATCCAGAGCGCGATCGAGAAGGGCGTGTCGGTGTCGAGGGGCACCGGCGGCAGGCCGGCCCACGACTCCTCCCCGAACCGGAGCGCCGCCTGTCCGTGCGGTCCGGCTTCGACGTTAGCTCCGCCCTCGAGGGCCACCGGATGGCGTTGCCCGTCCATTTCGAAGGCCGGGTCCGCGGTCTCGCCGAGATCGAGCCGCATCCACTGCGCCTCGTCCTCGAGCGGCGACTTGAGGGCCCGGTGGTCGCCCGCCGCGAGCCACTCGGTGAAGGCCGTGTCGACCGCCCCCGCCCGGTGGGCCATCAGCGCCTCGACGTCGGCAGCCTCCTTCCGCAGGTCGTACCAGAGCTGCCGGTCCGCCTCCTGCGGCACCACCAGGATGGGCGGCGGGTCGGAAACGTTGCCGTCCATCACGTACTGCGTGGAGTTGCGGAAGAACGCCGTCATCGCGTAGAACTCGCGCTGCGCCAGCGGGTCGAACTTGTGGTCGTGACAGGTGGCGCAGCCGACGGTGAGCCCCAGGAAGACATTGCCGATCGTCTCTGCGCGGTCCTTCGCATAGATCGCCTCGTACTCCTCCGGCACGACTCCGCCCTCGTTGGTCGTGATGTTGTTGCGCTGAAAGCCGGACGCCACGAGCTGGTCCAGGCTCGGCTCGGACAGCAGATCGCCGGCCACCTGCTCCAACGTGAACTCGTCGAACGGCTTGTTCCGGTTGAAGGCCCGGATCACCCAGTCACGGTAGGGATACATCTCGCGGTAGTTGTCGATGTGGATCCCGTGCGTGTCGCCGTAGCGCGCTGCGTCGAGCCAGTAGCGGGCCCGGTGCTCGCCCCACTGCTCCGTTGCCAGCAGTCTGTCGACGAACGTCTCGTAGGCGTCGTCCGACGGATCGTTCAGAAACGCCTCGAGCAGCGCCGGGTCGGGCGGGAGCCCCGTCAGATCGAGCGCGGCCCGGCGCGCGAGGGTCCGCCGGTCGGCCTCGGGCGCCGGCGCCAGCCCCTCTGCCTCGAGCCGCGCGAGGACGAAGCGATCCAGCGGAGCGCGCGCCCAGTCGGCAGCCGCCACGGCCGGGGCCTCGGGACGCTCGATCGGCTTGAACGCCCAGTGCTGATCCCACGCCGCGCCCTCGTCGATCCAGCGGCGCAGGACCTCGATCTGCTCGTCGCTCAGTGTCTTGTTCGTCTGCGCCGGCGGCATCCGCAGCCGCGTGTCCGCATGCGTGATGCGCTGGAGGACCAGACTGGCATCCGGGTCGCCCGCGACGACGGGATGCCCGTTCGGCCGCTCCGCGAAGGCGCCCTCCTCGGTGTCGAGCCGTAGCCGCACCTGCCGGGTGCTCTCGTCCGGCCCGTGGCACTGGAAGCAGTTGTCCGCCAGGATCGGCCGCACCTGCCGCTGAAAATCGACGGTTGGAGCCGACGAATCCTGCGCGGCGGCCGGCAGCGCCCCGGCGAGCGACACCATCGCGAGCGTCAGGCTCGCACGCCGCAGTGGCTGCGCCCCACGGGTGAAAGGGTTGGCGGATCGACTTGGCATGACGTTCACCCCGAATGCGCGTCCGTGGTCCGGATCTCCGTGTCCTTCGTGCGAGTCACCAAGGTTATACGGGGGCGCATGGCGCGTGTCAATTGGCGCACTCACGACGGTCTCGCGTGTACGGGCCGCGGTGTGCGGCGAACGTGCGCCGCGACGGCGCGCGCAGCGGTGCGCAGTCGATCCCCCGCGTCGGGTGCGGCGAGATCCTCGACGGTCAACCGGGTCAGCGCGACGACTGTCCGGATACGACCGTCCGGCCGCGTCGCGTCGTCGGCGGTCGAGGACCACGCCTCCAGATTCTCGGCTGCGCGTATCACGAGGCGCTGCAGGACACGGAAGGCGCCATCCGAGAGCGGCGGGTCGCCGCGGTAGTGCTCGAGGCGCCCCCCCGACCGATAGTGGGGATACGACTCGAGGCCGAGGAACCTGAGCGCCCAGTCGGCCCGGAAACGGCCGGTCGCGTGCACGATGCCCGCGTAGTCCGCGAGCATCTCGTCGAGCAGCCGGTTCTTCATCGAACCGAACACCCGGCGCGTGAAGTAATGCATGGACTCGTGCTCTATGCGAATCGCCAACGACAGCCGCTCCCAGGTCTCGGGATCGAGGCCGAGGCAGTCGGCCGGCACCGCGCTGTACGGCGCCATGGACGCAATGACGAACCGGTCCTGATAGAGCTCCTTCCTCGGCAGCAGCCCTTGCAGCTCCTGCCTCCAGCCTGCCTCCGTCGGGATCGGTCGCGCACTCCTCCAGCGATCCTGCAGCCGCCGCAGTCGCTCGACGTTCGTGTAGCCGGCCACCATGCAGGCACCTACCGACGCGGGCACGGGCACCGGCTCGTTGCGCTTCGTCAACGCCCGCACCAGCAACTCGAAGTCTCTCCGGCAGGCTGCGATCAGGACCGGCAGCCGTCCCGCCGGCGTTGCATGGATCTCGATCCGCAGATCACCCGGCCGCTGCAGGCGGAGCGATGCAACCTGGCTACTCACGGAAACCGAACCTCGAGTGGCCGATTCATAGGCGGGCACCCGACTCATACCCTCCCGGACAGGGAAACGAAGCTGCACCAGTGCGTTCCGCAGGACGGTCCAGACACCTTCCGACTCCGCCTCTCGCGCGTAACGCTCCCAGGCCGCCACGAAGGGCTCGTCCGCGAGCGGCAGAGACCCAATGCGCTCGAGGCCTGTCGGCTCGAAGTGATTCTCGTTGTAGCTCAGCAACTCGACACATTCGGCAGGGGTCGCCCGCAGACCCCGCAACACGGAGATACGGTCCGTCCCGGCCGGCATTTCAGTTCCCCCCGGCGCCGTCATCCAGCCAGGCGAGTTGCCCGTTGCGAACGACGACCTTGCCAATCGCACGTTCAACGAGCTCACCGTCGTCCGTGAAGCTGACAAGCCCGGTGACGCCGCGCCAGCCGGCGGTTGCTCGCAGCGCATCCGCCACGCCGTCCGGGTCGATCGACCCGGCCCGGGTCATGCCGTGCGCCAACAGCCTCACGGCATCGTATGCGAGCGCCGCCGATGCATCGGGCAACCTGTCGTACCGCTGCCGGAACGCCACGCTGAACCGCCGCACATCTTCACGTTCATCGCCCGGATGGAACGCGGCCGCGATGACCGTGCCCTCGACCGCACTGCCGCCGAGGCTGACGAAGTCGGCGGTCCCCAATGCGTCACCGCCCAGCACGGGAACGTCGATCTCGCGCTCGCGGGCGGCCCGGATCATCACCGCCGCCTGGAGAGGCTCGCCCGCGATGAAGATGGCTTGCAGGTTCAGGTCACGCCAGGATGCCAGGATGTCGGTCAACGCACGGTCTCCGCCCACCGCATTGGGATCGTAGGACTGCCGGTCGGCGATGCCGACGCCGCGCTCCAGGGCCCGCTCCTCGAACGCGTTGGCCAGACTCCGACCGTAGGCATTGCGGATGTAGTAGATGGCCAACCGGTCGTAGCCCTGCGCCGCGGCGAAATCCGCCATCTGGGCACCGGTTTCCCGGTCGGTGAAGGTCATGCGGAACAGTCGGCGATACCCCTGCCGAGTCAATCGGGGGTCGGTCGCCGTCGGTGCGAGATGGACGATACCGAAGAGGTCGTAGATGGCTGCGGCCGGGAGCGAGACGTACGACTGCATGTGTCCGATCACCGCCACCACATCGTCGTTTCGTGCAAGGCGCCCGGCGACGAGCCGGCCCTGGTCGACCGATTCACGATCGTCCTCACGCAACACCGTGAGCGGACGTCCCAGCACGCCGCCCGCAGCGTTTATTTCATCGACGGCCATCTGCAAACCCTGGCCGTACAGCAGGGTCGTGCGGGATTCCCAGGGCCACGCCGTGGCGATGGTGACGGGGCCGCCGACCTGCGCCTGCGCCTGTCCGCGCGACAGCGCCGGTTGCCGGCAGACACCCACGGAGAGGCACAGCGCGCAGACGCCAGTGAGGATCAGTGCTCGACCGAATTGCGGATTCGTGCTGGACATGGTTCCCTGCCGTCGACGTCAGCTCACCTGCCGCTTCGCCAGCTCGGCGAACGGCCCTTCGCGGGCAACGAGTTCCTCGTACCGCCCCGACTGCACCACGCGGCCCTGTGCCATGACGTAGAGCCGGGTAGCGTTCACAATCGTGCTCAGCCGGTGCGCGATCACTATCCGCGTGGCGTTCAGCCGCTCCAGGCTCTCGCTCACGATGGCCTGGGTCCGGTTGTCGAGCGCGCTGGTCGCCTCGTCGAAGAAGACCATGCGCGGCCTGCTCACGATGGCCCGAGCGATCAGGAGGCGCTGGCGCTGCCCGCCGGACAGAGTGTTCGCACCTTCGCTGACGACCGTGTGCATGCCCATCGGCATCGCCTCGATGTCCTCGGCCAGACCGGCCATGCGTGCCGCGTCCCAGGCGTCATCGAGCGTATGCGCGCTTGAGCCGACGATGTTCGTGAAGAAGTCGCCGGTCATGACACGCCCCGACTGCAGGACGACTCCCACCTGGCTCCGCACCGACTGGACGTCCAGCCGGCTGAAGTCCTGCCCATCGAAGTACACGGAGCCGGAGTCCGGTTGCTCGAAGCCGAGAAGCACCCGCAACAGCGTCGACTTGCCGGAACCGGACGGCCCCACGAAGGCGATGAACTCGCCCGGCCCCGCCATGAACGACACGTCCTGCAGAGCCGGCGGCAGATCGGGCTGATAGTGGAACGTGAGGTGACGCACCTCGATACTGCCCGTCAGGGCTCCCGGGTCGCCCCTTGCGTCATGAACTTCCGGAACCGCGTCGAGAATCGGCTTGGCGCTCTCGTAGACGGGGACCACGCCGAGCGCCTCCATCGCCGCCGTGCTCATCGAGACCATTGCCACCAGACACGCGCCGAACGCGGTCGAGAAGGCCAGGTAGTCTCCGGTGCGGATCTCCGGCATCGCGTTGCCGCCCGCCGTCGCCGCCGCCATGATCACCAGCAGCGCCAACGTCGGAAACATGGCGTTGAACACGCGCAGCCAGTTGCCGGCCATCCTGGACCTGAACTGCAGACGCCGCTGCTGGCTGAACAAGCGAACCCACTGGGCGAACGCATGCCCTTCCGCGGCGGCAACCCGAAGCTTCGCGATGCCGGTAAGCAACTGGAGCACCAGGCCCGACGTCCTGGCTCGCAGCGGCACGATCTCCCTCTGGAGCCTGAGCTGTCCGTAACCGACGAGCAGCGTCACGCCGCCTGCCGCGCACAGCAAGAGCGTCGCCCACCACGCCAGCGTGTCTCCGTAGTGAAACAGGAGCGCGAAGTTCGACAGGGAGAAAGCGCCCCCGAGCGCCGCGGTGACGGTGGCCCCGGACAGAGTCTTGCGCATGGCGTCGATGCCCATGGCGCGCACGGCGAGATCCCCGGCGCTGTATGGACGAAAGAACCGGAGAGGAAGGCTGAGAAGCCGATCCCAGACGGCCGCCTGCACCGCGGCGCCCATGCGGCCGTCCACTCGCACGAGGGCCATCCGTCGAACCAGCTCGAACATCCCCGTGGCCCAGGCACAGGAAAGCAGGATTACCGTGACCTGCAGTAGCTGGTCCCGTTCGGCGCCGGGAATGATCGAGTTGAACAGTGCGCCGGTTGCGACAGGCGTGACGAGGCCGAGCACGCCTCCGCCAAAGCCCAGAGCAACGACCAGGAACAGATCGCGCCGACAACCGTGCACGCCGAAGCGCAGTACGTCCTTGAGCGTCAGCCTGCCCGTTGGAAAGGCGCGATAGAACGTATACGCGAGAGGCGCCAGCGTCGAGGCAATCGCGGCCGTCACGGGTCTGCGCGTACCGTCCGCGGGGTCGTAGACGAAGTAACTGCCGCACGAAGCCGGCAGAAGTGCGACCCAGTGCTCGTTGTCGCGGGCGGTGCGACCGAGCAGTGGTCCGCTGTCGCTCCGCCACCAGCAGCCATCCAGGAGCACTTGCCGCACCCGTACGCCCGACGCCTTCGCTATGACCCCGACGGGATCCGCGGGTGCCGAGACAACATGCTTCGATCCCTGCGCCAGCGACAGCCCGAGCGCAGCGCCCACCTGTCGACAGGCGGACGAGAGCGTATCCTGCTCGGCCGTCCCCGCCGGCGTCCCGGTGCGTCCCTGCGTCGCCGGCGCGTCAGTAGTCGCATCGTGCGCCGCGACGAGCTCCGTGAACGCGTCGAGCATGAGCGCCTCTCGCTCCACTCGCCGGCGCCGCTGGCGGAGCTGCTCGCGGGCGGTTCGCTCGTCCATCGCCGAGAGCGAGACCCGGGTCACCAGTCGCTGAAACGCGCCCAGACTCGTCCAGACGTCACCGCGCTCCACAAGGGAGAGCGTGGTCATCACCCTGACGTCGCTCGCCGCGGACGCCACGAACCAGGCGCGCGGCGAACAGGGAATCGGGCGTCCACGCATCGGCAGCTCGGACTTGCCCAGCAGGCTCGACTGCCCGTCCACATGGTCAATCCACGCCACGCCCGAACCGGAGCTCGCAGCCGTTGCAGGCTCGAGTCGTGCGAATGAAGGCGGCCGCAGCGCTTCACAGTTCCGCGGCATCGCTCCGGTGACCAGTCCGGCGTAGATCGCATCGACCCAGCCATCGATCAGCAGCGCACCCTCCGCGCGCAGCGCGGCCTCCTCGAACCTTGCACGCGCCGCACCTTCCCCAAGGAATCGAACTTTCGTTCCCGCGCTTCCGACCGCCTGCAGGACAGTCCGGGAGTCGTTCTCATACTCCGATCCTTCAGCCGAATCGCCGTCGCCTACATCGCCGCCGCCGTCTCCGAACAGACACCGGCCAGCCGACACGCGCGCAATGTGCAGGCGGTCCGCCACCGTCCCGCCGGCCGCCAGTCGCATACAGAAGACATCGATCCACCCGCGCTCCACGAACCAGACTCCTCCCACGTCGAGGAGGAAAGACTGGTTCGCCCCGGCTTCCACGGCCTCGTCTCCCCGCGTAAATACCCTCGACATCGCCGCTGCTCCGTTCTCATGCCCCTCCATCGCGCTAGCTCGCCGCGATGAGGCGACTGTAGGGTCCCGAGACCGCCTTCATTTCGTCGTGCGTTCCGCGTTGAACGACACGCCCTCGTTCGAGCACGACGATCTCGTCGCAGTCCCGGATAGTGCTCAGTCGATGGGCCACGATGAGGCAGGTACAGCCCCGGCGCCGCAGGTTCTCGTCGAGCAGCGCTTCCGTCGTCGGGTCCAACGCACTGGTCGCCTCATCGAGCACGAGCAGCACGGGATTGGTGATCAGCGCTCGGGCGATCTCCAGCCGCTGGCGTTGGCCGCCGCTGAAGTTGCGGCCACCCTCCTCGACCGTACTGTGGTAGTGACCCGGTCGAGCCGAGATCTCGTCGTGCATACAGGCGTCGGTCGCCGCGCGCACCATGTCGGCCTCCTCTATCGTGGTATCCCAGAGCGTCAGGTTGTCGCAGACGGAACCCTCGAAGAGAAACACCTCCTGATCGACGACGGCGAAAGAGGTCGTCATCAACCGGCGCGGCAATTCCTTCCGCGGGCGGCCGTCGAACAGCACATCTCCGCCCCATGGCTCGTAGAGACCGCAGACGAGTCTGGCAATCGTGGTCTTGCCGCAGCCGGACCCACCGACGAGCGCGACGCGACTGCCGGGACGCAGCGAGAGGTTGAAGTTCTCGATGAGGGGCGGATCGAGCGGGCTGTAGCCGAACGTGACGTCGCGAAGTTCCAGATAGCCCGACAGCCGTGCCGGGAGCGGGAGCGGTTCGTCCACCTCGTCCGACTCCGGCGGCGAGTCCGCGGGCGCGGACAGCACGTCGTCCAGACGGGCGATGTCGCCCTCGACTTCCTGGAGCGTGCCCCCCAGATCGACCATCTTGTTCACGGGTGTGATGAATCCCAGCATGAGGGCCTGGAATGCAACCAGCATTCCCATGCTGAGCGTCCCGTCCATCACTCGCAGCCCACCGATACCGAGAATGAGTGCCGTGCTGATCGGCATGAGCACGCGGGGCACGACCGAGAGGAGCTCGGTCTCCGCTTTGAGGCGCTGCTCCGTACCGACCGCCTTGGCCTGATAGCCCGACCACCGCGCGAAGAAGTCCGATTCGGCGCCCATCGCCTTGATTGTCTCCACGCTTTGCAGGCCGGCCATCGCCGTTCCGAGCATCCGCCCCTGGTCGTGCAGAAGCTGCTGGTTCAGATGCACGCGTTTCGCGGAGAAACACTTGAGCGCGACGACGTTGAGTCCCGCGGTCGACATGGCGACGAGGCTGAGCACGGGGTCGTACTGCCACATGAACCCGGCGTAGAGCGCCGCCATGCACGCGCTGATGAACGACGTGGCAAGCTCGCCCGACAACAGGTGGGCGATGCGATCGTTGATGGCGACCCGGGAGCCGATGTCGCCCGCAAAGCGCTGGGTGAAGAAGCGCATCGGCAGATGCAGGACATGCCACAGAAACTGGCTGGAGGTCGTCACCGCGAATCTGGTCTCCAGGCGTAGCAGATAGCGGTGCTGCAGCCATGTCAGCGCTCCGAGGATCGCAACCGCCAACCCCATCGCCAGGAGCAGCGGTTTCACCAGGTCCGAGGCGCGGCGCACCAGCACGTCGTCCACGAACAGGCGGGAGAACGCCGGTACGACCAGGCCGGGCACCACGAGGAGCAGGCCGGCCGCGACCACGTACGCCAGGGCCGAGTACGACCGCTCGAGCCTGGGACGCAGCGCGGCTATGAGCCGCCGCCTGACGCCGCCGCGCTCGAAGTCGCGGGTCGGCTCGAACGTCAGAGCCACACCGGTGAACGCCTCATCGAATTCGCGATCGGTCACGACCCGCGGTCCGCCGGCCGGGTCGTTGAGAAAGACGCGCCCGCGCCGGAACCCCTCGAGGACCACGAAGTGGTTGAAGTTCCAATGAATCACCATGGGAAGCGGCAGGTCCGCCAGCGCCGACGGTTCCCGCCGGTAGCCGCGGGCAACCAGTCCGTATCCCCGCGCCCCCTTCAGAAGGTTGCTCGCCTTGCTTCCGTCGCGCGAGACGCCGCACGCTACCCGCAACTCTTCGAGAGTCACGAACCGCCCGAAGTAGGCCAGCACCATGGCAAGCGCCGCCGCCCCGCACTCGACCGCCTCCATCTGCAGCACCGTCGGCACCCGTACGCGGCGCTTTCGCCAACGGTGCGACAACATGCGCCGCATCAGATCCATGGTCCTCATGGCTACACGCCGAACTGCTCACGGAAGAACGGAATCACCATCTCGACCGGCCGGCGTCGTTCCACCGTTATCCGGGCGCCACACATTGTGCCGGTGAGGATGTCCATTGGCGGACCTGAAACGGAAGACCACTTGTAGCCGCTGGCCGTCGCCGGATCGAGCTGCAGGTCCGCCCTTATCTCGTATGGCGCATCGCCTCGTGACAATGCCGCCACGAGCTCGGGGTTTCGCAGCGTGCGCTGGATGGCTCGTGACGTCGTCGGAAAGGCCGAAACGTAGGTCACCGTCCCGATCATGTAACCGTGTTCTTCCGGCGCCACGGACGCCGGCGCAATCCTGACTTCCATGCCCGCGCGGATCCGCTTCCCGTGAGCGGACGGCACGTAGATGACCGCCTCCAGCCCCTTGACGGTGCGTCCGGTCCGATCGAGACGGAGCAACGGTTGGCCAGGCGCGGCCATGTCGCCCCTCTCGGCCATGATCTCGATGACGCGGCCCGTGAAGGTCGACACGATCTCCGACATGTCCTTCATCTCACGTTCGAGCTGTTCCAGCTCCGCCGTCGCCTTGACAACCTGGTGCTCACTCGTCTGGAGGGTTCGTGCGTGCCGTGCCTCCATCGCCAGCCGCTCGCTCCGCAGTTCCGCCAACTGCTGGCGGACCGCCCGCAGCCGTTCCTCCGTCGCATGCATCTGCTGCCGGCTGACGATCACGGTCTGTCTGGTCAGCCGTCCCTGGTCCACGAGTTGCTGCTGCGCCACGATCCTCTCCCGCTGCCAACGGAGACTGTCGACGGCAGCCGTGATGGACTGGTCGAGTCCTTCGCGCCGCTGGCCGAGCTGGGCGAGTTGCAGAGCCACCTCTTCCTCCGCATGCGTCGACACCAGGCGATGCTCGACGCGCAGGTTCTCCAGGACGAGGCGGACCTGTCGAATGCGGTTGAGCACGTCCGGCTGCGCAATGCGTGCTACAACCTGTCCTTCGCGAACGACGTCGCCGACGTTGACCGCCACGTCGGTGATGCGCCCTCCGGCTCCCGCGGCGATTTCGAGCACGCCGCCGCTCTTGAGAAGAATGCCCTGGCCGGCGACCCTGGAGGGGATGCTCCCTTCGAACCCCCAAAGAACCGCGGACCCCACCAGGAAACCGAGCGCGACCAGGGCAATCCATCCGCGCGGCCGCGTCACCTGCAACAGCTTGTCGAGCTGTTCGGGCGACGCGAGCCGATCGAGTGACGCTTTCCGAAACACACCGCTGTTCTTCATGGCCTGCACTCCTCGAAGACGAACGAAGTCATCCGGTTCGGTTCCACCGAGTCGCCGCCGGCGGCCATGTCGAGCAATGTGCCGGTTTCGAGTCGAAGTCTCACGAGAGCCGCGGCAAAGCGGAGTCGCGCGTTCGTCCGACGCAGACGCGCGTTGGTCAACGAGTCCTCCGCGAGGATCGCGTCGAAGAGAGTTGCGAGCCCGAGCCGGAACTTCTCCTGTTCCGTCAGCACCGATCGCTCGGACAGCCGCACCGCTTCGTCCGCCGCCAGCGCTTCCTTCGCCGCGCTGTCGATGGCCTCGATCGCGACGAGCACGCCTGCCTCTATCCGGCGAGCGAGATCGCCGGCGGCCACGACGGCGGCCCGGTGCGACGCCGCTCTGCCCAGCGCCCTTCCCCGCACTGCACGATTGGTGGCTACCGGCTCGTACTGCACCTGAACCAGACCGTCCAGTCCCCCGGCGCCGAGCAGGACCGAGGTCCCGGCTTCGCGCGCCGCTCTCCTGGCGATGCGGGTGTAGCCGACGCGCGTCACGAGGTCCCAGCGCGAGCGGACGTCCCTGAGCGCTCCCTTCCACGCCAGGCGGGCTCCGTCGCGGCGCTTCCGCAGCGCGGCGAGATCGCGCCTCCCGGCCAGCGCCGTGCGTACTGCTGCCGCCCGCGCCGCCGCCGAGCCAGCGGCTCCGCAATCGACGGCTGTCTCGGGAAACCCGGTCAACGGTGGACCCAGCGTCGGGATCGTGCCGGCCGCGAGGCCCATGGCGATCCCGAGGGCGTACTTCGCGTCGAGCAGGGTCTGCCGGGCCACGGTGACCACGGTCTGCTTCTGCGCCCGATTGCTCGCCATGAGGTCCCGGTCGGACGCGGGTCGTTCGTCCGCCCGAATCAGGACCTCCGTTTCCTGGACGAGACGTTGCGCCCGGTCAGCGGACTCGACGTACGTCCTCAGTTCCTCCTGTGCCGCGAGGTAGCGCCAGTACGCGAACACGGCGTCGTGGACCGCGCGCGCGGCCACGTGATCGCGTTCGAGCCGGCTGGCCGCGACGGACTCCTGCGCGGCACGCTCCGCGCCGACCGCCGCGCCTCCTCCCCGCCCCCCCGCGAGGGGAACACGCACCGAAACGGAGGAATCGATCTGTCCGGTCGGTAGTCCGCTCGCGCTGCTCCGGACGCGAGCGACCGACAGATCCGAGGTCACGGTCAACCCCGATCGGTAGCTCTTGACCGCCGAGGTCCTCGTCTCGACGGTCTCCGTCACCAGCTCGCCGTCGCGTGCGCTCGCCAGGGGCAGGTGGTCCCGTGCTCGCAGCAACGCCGTGCGAAGTTCGAGGTCGAAGGGGCTCGCCGCCAGGAGACGTGCGCCGGCCTCCGCCTCGACGGCGAGTCGTGCCAGTTCGATATCCGGAGCGCCGGCCAGGACGCTCGACACGACGTCGGCGATCACAACTCCGTCGGCGAAACGGATCTGGCCGTGCGCCGCCACCGCAAGTGTCAGCACGACGGCCGGTGTCACGACTCCCGCAGGTCTCGCTCGCATTTTGCCTTCGTTCCCAGTCGCCGCACCGGATGCCGTTCGGCGCGTGCCGGAAGAGGGAATACAAATCGCGTGCCAGTCGCGAGGCCGTCGCAGCCTCCCCGGATCGGACGACCGCCGGATCGGACGCGGCCCGGTTGCGGCTGGCGGAACGCAGCCCGAAGCGCGCCGATCAACGGAGTCGGCTCCCCTCAGCCACGCAGTGGCGTCGTGGCGCCGGAGGACGGCTTCGGCGTCGAGCCGGACGCGCGGCGACAACCGCCGGCGACACGGCCGCGCCGCCCGGCACCTCGGAACTGCAGGCCCGCAGGACCGGCGTCGTTGGCGGTCGATGCGGTCCCGGACATCCCCGCCCCGGCGTGCCCTGGTCGTCCGCGACATCCCTGCGGTTGCGGGTTGGGCGAATCGCGGGCGGTCGCGGCATTCCACGCGCCTGCCTGGCGCCACGCGCATTCCGCGCGGTATCCGCCGCAGCGTGGACGTCAACCAGGCTTGACGGGACGAGCCCGACATCGGAGCCCAAGCCGCCCGCCACACCCGAATGATCCCGGAGCGACCGACCGGCACCCGATCTGCGCGCATGGCATGCGACTTGCTTCAGCGGACGAATGTCCAAGGGGCGCGCGTTGGGCGCGTCTCATCGAATCTCAATCGCACGACGCAGGAGGCATGAGAATGACGAGCACCAACGATCAAGGCAGAGTGCAGGAGGTCCTGGCGCGCAGCGCCGTGGACAGCGAGTTCCGCGCCGGTCTGCTGACCGACCCGCGCGCCACTCTGGAGAAGGCGGCAGGGAGGCAGATGCCCGAGAATCTGCGCGTCAAGTTCATCGAGAAGGACTCGAACTGCGACGCGATGTTCGTGCTCCCGAATCCGGTCGCCACCGACGAGTTGACCCCCGAGCAACTCGAAGCGGTCGCCGGCGGCTGCTTCGAGATCGGCGACATCACCATCTGCTGGGAAACCGCATAGCGACTCCCCCGGAACGGATGAGGGTCAGCCTATGGCGTTCCGACCGCGTCACCTGCGCTGGATGGTGGAGGAATCGATGACGCTATCGGAACGCCTTGGCGGAAGCGTCGTTCCCGGCGGTTCCGGCCAGTCTGCCGGAGCCGCCGGGACACGCTTGCGCAAGTGGCGCGACCGCGTTGCGAACGGCGACGCCGCGCGCTTCGAGAAGCGCCTGCGCTGGGACGGACTCGACGTAGAGTCCGCGCTCAGGCTGCTCGGACCCGTACGCCTGAAGGAACCCGATCGCTTGCCGGACTGGATCGGCCTTCTCGATGCGGCAGCCGCGGCGACCGGATCCGACACACCGTTCGACCGCGCCGTCGCTCGCCCGGAAGTCTTCGACCCGCATGACCCGCAACCGTTCGAGGATCTGCTGTGGCAACTGATACCGGTGTCCGGACAGCGCCTGCTGGCAAGCCTCGGCACGTGCCCCGACCGGCTCTCGTCCACGGCGCTCGTCGATCTCGCACGCGGCCTCCTCGTCAAATTGTGTCGAACGGCAGCCCGGACGCTCTATGTCGAGTTCGACGCCTTTCGCGCTCTCCATCCCGGGCGCCTCGCGCTCGACCAGCGCGACCCCTTGCAATGCGGACGCCGGCTCTACCGCGATTTCGTCCGAGACATGGGCGGCGAAGGCCCGGCGGGATGGCTGTTGCGATATCCCATGCTCGCCCGACTGCTGGCCACTTGTTGCCGGCAGTGGATTGCCGCCACGGTAGATCTCGTACGGCGCGTGGATCGCGACGAGGACATCCTCCGCTCCACCTTCAACATCCAGGAACACCCACTGGAAATCGCAGCAGTGACCCCGGACCTGTCCGACCCGCATCGCGACGGCCGAACGGTGTGCGCAATCAGATTCCGTTCCGGAGCGAGTCTCGCGTACAAGCCGCGCCGGCTGGCTCTCGATGTCCATTTTGCGAACCTGCTCGAAGAGATCGACGGCATGCGCCGTGACATCGCGTTGAAGCGGCTGAAGGTCCTCGACCGCGGCGAGTACGGGTGGATGGAATGGATAGACGCAGCTCCGTGCGCCGACCGGGCGGACGTCGAACGCTTCTATCGTCGTGCGGGTTCGCTGACCTGCCTCGCCTACGTCCTCGGCGCTTCCGATTTCCACGCGGGCAACCTGATCGCCTCCGGCGACCACCCGATTCCAATAGATCTCGAGTGCGTCGCGGGAGCCCCGCTCGCCACCTCCCACGGCAACGCCGCCTCTCCGACGCACCCCGCGTCACCCCCCGGGAGCGTATTCCGCACCGGTCTGCCGCCCGCCGCCCGAAGAAGCGGTGTCGACGGCGTATTCCGCGTCGCCGGGGGCTTGGCCGATCCCGACCCTCGGCAGGCGCCGGAACATGCAGTCGCGGACGCGAATACCGACCGGATGGCGTGGCGAGGATTTGCCACCCAGCGCAGATCGGAACTGAACGCGCCGGTGCTCGATGGTCGCCGCCAGAGCGCATCTGCCTACGTGGAGCCACTTCTCGAGGGATTCCGGCTGATGTACCGGACGCTCAGCCGGAACAAGACCCGGCTCGGAGCTGCCGCCGAGATCCGCCGGCTGGACTGTGAGGAATTTCGCGTTCTGGTCCGCGACACGCGCACCTACACGAGGCTCCTCGACAACGCGCTGGTCCCACAGAACGTGACGTCGGGCCCCGACTGGAGCATTGCGTTGGACACTCTGGTGGCGCCGACTCTCACTGCGAACGACCGTCCGCGCTGCTGGGCAACACGAACCGCGGAACGGGCCGAGCTCGAAAGGCTGGACGTTCCGCTGTTCGTCGGCAGCATGAACCACCCGGTCCTCAGATCGTCGCTGGGAATCCGACTCGACGAGCAGCTCGACCGAACGGGATACGCGGTCTCGGCCCGTCTTGGCCTGCTGAGCGCCGATGACCTGGAACAACAGCTCCGCTTTCTGCGAATGTCCTTCGCGATCGCCGGGGTAAAGCGCCGCCACCGGAAACAACGGGTGCGCGCCGCCCGCCACCGCGGTCAGGCGCCGACGCGGAGCCAGCCCGTCGTGGAGGTCCGCTCCATCGTCGCTCTACTGAAGCGTCTTGCGCTCGACGAGGAAGCCCGCGTCACGTGGCACGGCCTCGGCGGGCCCTCCACCGGCACGGCGAGGCTCGATCCGGTCGGGATCGATCTCTTCAGCGGAACGTCGGGCATTGCAGTGTTCCTGGCCACGGCCGCTGCCGTCACCGGCTGCCGCGACGCGCTCGAGCTCGCCTCACGGGTATTCGATCCACTGTGCGCGCAGCTCGGCGGCAACCGCACACTGCCTCTCGATCTGGCGTCCGAGATCGGAATCGGCGGTGCGACCGGTCTCGGTGGGTTGGTCTACGCACTGGTCCACGCCGGCCGATCCCTCGGCAGGCCAGGCTACCTCGCCGCAGCCTGCGCCGCGGCCGGCGGCATCACTCGAGACACCATGGGAGCCGACGACGCGCTCGATGTCCTGTGCGGAACGGCCGGTGCGCTGCTCGGACTTCTCGCCCTGCATCGGACAACCGGCGACCGATCCTCACTGGACGCCGCCATCAGGTGCGGAGAGCACATTCTCGACGGTCGCACGACCGATCCCGATACCGGCCTGCGGACCTGGCACACCCCGGGCGACCGGATCACGACCGGCTTCGCCCACGGCGCGAGCGGGATCGGCTGCGCCCTGCGCCGACTCGGGAACGTCACCGGCACGAACTGCTTCCGATTGGCGGCGACAGAGGGTTGGGAAGCGGAGCACCGGCACCACGTGCGGCATTGCGTTTCACGGTCCGAACGCGGTCCGGCGACGCACGACTCGTCGGCCGCCCGGCCCTGGTCCTGGTGTCGTGGTGCAGCCGGCATGGGACTTGCCCGTCTCGATGCTCTCGACGATCGCAATGCGCGGACCGCCCTCGAGGCGGCGCTCGAGACCACCCCGAGCCAGGGAATCGCGGAAGCCGATGGCCTCTGTTGCGGACGGCTGGGAAGGGCAGACTTTCTGTTCTCGGCCGGTCTTCGTTACGGGCGGCGGGACCTCTCCGAAGCGGCGGAGACCATCTGTCACGAGACGGTGACAAGGGCGCTGGCGGAAGGCCGTTATGCCACCGGAATGGACGAGGGTTTCCGCCCCGGCCTCTTTCAGGGCGTGTCCGGAATCGGCTACGAGCTGTTGCGCATGCAGGCGCCGGCCGCCGTGCGGTCCGTCCTCTCGTGGGAATAGAACGCATGCTGTCTCTCGCCGGCACGCTCGACACAATGCGCCCGCACCTGCCGGTCGCGCTGGTTTCCGCCGACGCCTTCAAGCGCGCGCGGGCGTCTGTCGCTCACCTCGATGCCGAGGTCACGAACGGAATCCATTTCGAATGCCGACTGCGGAACGGTTCGCCGCGGGTGGACCTGGTCATCGTCGTGCACGCGGATGGCGGCGAGCTCCTGGCCGCCGCGGGTGGAAGTGGGGCGCCCGGGTCCCCGCATGAACAGCCGGCGCGGCTCCAGCTTCCCGCATTCTGCCGCCGGTGGACGGCGCCGACTTCTCCGCTGCGCAACGTGATCGATCACATCTGGCTCGAATACGACGTCGAGCAGAGTCAGTCGCGCCACGAAGCGACCCAATCCGGGCCGGGTGTGTTCTTTGGTCTGCGCAATCCGCGCGGGATGGCCCACTCCGCCGCGACGCTCTGCCGTACAGCGCTGGAGGCGCTCGAGACACTGACCGGACGTCAGACGCCACACACGGTCCAGGAGTGTCTCTCGGCCTGCTTCGCTCGACTTCCGCTGGAGACCCGCGTCCCGCACGTGGGTCTCATGCTCGGCCGGAAGAAGCCGACCGTTCGCGTCTGCATCGCAAAGCTGCCGGTGGCAGGCGCCGCGCACTTTCTTGCTGCCACGGCGGGGGTCGGCGGCAGAGACGTCGCCGACATCACCCGCATGGCGTCACTACCCGACGGCCCCGGGGGACCGCTGTATGTTCCGATGCTGCACCTCGACATCGACGAACGGCGCGGCTTTGTCCCCCGCGTCGGGATGGAACGGCAGTTCGCCCAGACCTGTCAGCTCACCGGTCGAATCGGCGCCGGAGAGCAGTATCTCCTCGACACGCTGACCGCGCGCGGCCTCTGCGCGCCAGACAAGCGCGACGCTCTCCTGAAGTGGCCCGGACGCTCGGTTGCGATGATGCCGCACGAGGTCTGGTGGAGCGTGGTCGAACGGCGGATCAACCACGTCAAGTTCGTCTACGAACCAAGCTCCGGGATCGAGACGAAGGGCTATCTCTTTGCGAAACACCGCCCGTACCGCAGGCAGCGTCAACCGCAGGATCCAGGATAGACATGCCGGAAGCAACCGTCGAACTCGACACGATGCTGATCGCCGTCGACGCCCACGACCGCCAGACGGGCCGCGTGGAGAAGATGACCGCGCACCGGCACGGAATCCTGCACCGAGCGTTCTCCATCTTCGTCTTCGACCAGGCCGACCGCCTGCTGCTGCAGCGACGGGCGCGCGGCAAGTACCACTCGGGTGGTCTCTGGTCCAATACGTGCTGCAGCCACCCGCGGGCCGGACAACCTCTTCTGGACGCCGCCCATCGGCGACTGCAGGAGGAAATGGGCTTCGACTGCCCTCTCGAACCCCTGTTCGGCTTCGTCTATCGGGCGACGCTGGACGGCGGACTGGTGGAGCACGAATACGACCACGTGATCGCCGGTCGTTTCCAGGGCACTCCCGCACCCGATGCCCGGGAGGTCGACGACTGGAAATGGGAGCGCGTGCCCGCAATCCGGTCTCGGCTCTCGCAACATCCGGATGCGTTCACGGCCTGGTTCGAGCGCGCGCTGAACGGACTGCTGTCGCGCGGCCTTCCCCGGTCGCGCATCTCGACCATCGGACATGACAAAGGAGGAGCATCATGACGCAGACGGAAGACCTCACGAACGCGGGCCGCCGGCCCGCGGCCGATGGACAAGTCCCCGACGAGGATCTCGAAGCGGTCACCGGCGGCCTGACGCGACCGCTGCAACCGAGCGGATACAAGGACCATCGAATCAGCGGCAGATCGGATGCCGGACATGACGACAACGCCGACGCCTAGCGCGAGCGAGTCCGTCGGAGAGGCCGGTCGCCGGCCCGCGGCCGACCGGCCGGTCTCGCGCCGGGCGGTGGCTTTCCAGTGGGGCCTGGGTGGTCTGGTCGCCGCCCCTTTCGCCATCCTTCCGCACGAGGTCGGCCACTACGTGGTGCTTCTCGCGTTCGGTGTCCCCGACCTCGTGCTGCACTACGTGGCCGTCACGTGGGATCTGCGAGAGTTCTGGGAAGCGATACAACGCGCGGACTTCGACGGCGCCACCGCTGTCGTCCCGATCTGGGCCGTTGCCCTGTCCGATGCCATGGGACCGCTGGTCACGTACGGTGTCGTGGCCGGGTGTTGCTACGGCTGCGCAAGATGGCGCCCACACCCGGCGCTCGTCGCCGTGGCCCTGCTCGCGCAACTGCGCATCAGGGCCGGCGCCGGTCACGTGGTGCGCGAAGCGCTCGGCATCGACAGACCGGCCAACTATGACGAGCTGCGAGTCGCGATACTGACCGGCATCCCGGTAGAGGTGCTGGTGGCGTTCGCCCTGCTGACGCTGCTGGTCTCCGGAATCTGGCTGGTACGGTTCCTTCCGCGCGGACGGCGCATGGTGGCGGTCGCGTCGATGACCGGAGGCATGGCGGCCAGCCTGTACCTGTACGCCGGCGTCATCGGCCCGTGGCTGCTGCCCTGACCGGCGCCATGAGCCCTTGCCGAAGTCGCTACCGCGCGGCCGCGTCCAGACTGAGGGCCAGCTCGGTCACGATGCCGGCGGCCCGGGTCAGAGCCTGCGGCTCGAGCTTGTCCGCGGTGTCGCGTCGAGTATGAATCGTTCTCAGGATGGGCGGCGTGAGCGCGCCGCGCAACGTGTCGGGCAGGTCGCCGTTGAGGAACAGCCAGGCGCGATGGGCCTCCTCGCCGGGCAGCATGGCGAGCGAGACGGCGGGGATACCGGCCCGCTGGAAGCTGCGATCGTCGCTCGGCGGCATGCGAGGCGTGCCCACGCACGCAACGGCGTGGCGGGCGCAGACACGGTGCACGTGGGCCGCCAGGGGGTGCTCGGGGGAGAGATCGCCGGGCCCGTACAGCAGCGTGTCCCCGTAGGCCACGATGTCCACGTTGACCATGACGGTGCCGGGCGCCGGATCGAGCGACTGCACGTACGCGCGCGATCCGAGCAGCCCGAGCTCCTCCATGTCGAAGAAGACGACGTGCACCGTTCCCTCCAACGCCGCTTCCCGGAGGGTCTCGGCCACGCGCAGGAGCACGAGCACGCCTGCCGCGTTGTCGACCAGACCCTGGCTGAGCGTGCCGTCGTCCAATCGGTCGGCGTCGAAGTGGCCACCCACGATGACCCGCGGCGGGCCGGCGCCGAGGCTGACCACCACGTTGTGGCCGTTCGACCGGGCGTCGTCCGCGCCCCCGCCGACGAACGACCGTAGCGCGTAGGGCAACCGGCGCCGTCGCAGCTCTTCCTCGAGGACGGCGAGCCGCAGGTGGTTCGACGGCTGCGCGAAACGCCTGGCGACCTCGATCGCATCGTCCGTGAAGGGCGCCGGCAGCCGTCGGGGCGCCGTGGACGCCGCAGTTTCCTGCGCGGCCCCGCCGATGTAACCGACGCCGGACAGGAGGAGGACGATCAGCACCAACACGAAAAGAACCGTTGCACTACCTCGCGTTTCCATATCCCTCTACTTTCCGGATCCGGGGTTCCGGATCCGGGCACGGGGGCTGCGTGTCCAGACCCTCGCGGACAAGGAATGCAAGAGCCGAGCCGAAACCGGTCGTCGCGCGGGCCGGCCCGCGGGACGGCGCGGCAGGCACGGACCCGAACCGCCGCCCGCTCGGCAGGCAACGCCGGTTGTCATTGACGCAGCGGACGGAAAAGCTGGAGGCGCCGCCCGGATTTGAACCGGGGATGGAGGTTTTGCAGACCTCTGCCTTACCACTTGGCGACGGCGCCGTCAGGACGGCAGTACGGGTGAATCGGGAAGACAGAAGATGGAGCGGGAAACGGGATTCGAACCCGCGACTTCGACCATGGCAAGGTCGCACTCTACCACTGAGTTACTCCCGCTCGGCCCCGAACGCAACCTGAAAGGTACCACAGGCTGCCACCCGTCTTCAAGGCATCGCCCGTTTTCAACGGCCGGGCCAGCCTGCGCCGAACGCGTTGCGCACCAGCGTGATGTCCGGCGACTCCCCGGCGCCTCCCTGAACGGCCACGACGTCGAAGCGGCACGGCCGTGAGGCCCACCGGACCCGCGCCATGTAGCGTTGCGCCATGGCGATGACCTGCCGTTGCTTGCGCGGGGTCACCGCGGCGAGCGCTCCGCCGAAGCCGCGGGAGGTGCGCGCCTTGACCTCGACGAACACGAGCACGTCGCCGTCCCGGGCGACGATGTCGATTTCTCCATGGCGGGTCCGGAACCGGCGGGCAAGAATGGCGTACCCGCGGCGGCGGAGCTCGCGACAGGCGAGATCTTCCCCCCGTCTTCCAAGACTTTCCTGATGCGGAGTCGGCATGATGGCCGGAGACCATGCAAGACGCTGGCCAGCCGTGCTCCCGATCCCGGAGGCGCCCAACCAACAACCGGTCGGACAGGAAACGGGCCGCGCCGCACCGACGCGGCCGGGGTCTATTTCCGCTTCCAGCGCGTGCCGGCCGGGGTGTCCTCGAGGACGATGCCGCGCGCGTCGAGCTCGTCGCGAATGCGATCCGCGGCGGCGAAATCCCGCTGCCGGCGCGCCATGCGCCGCTCGTCCATCAGCCGCTCGATCTCCGCCGGATCGACCGGCGGGGCGGCCTCCTCGCGGCGCCGGAGCGCGATGACCCCCAGCACGTCGTCGAAGCGGTCGAAAGCCTCCAGCACGACCGGTGCGTCTTCCGCCCCCAACTCGCCGGCGTCGATGGCGGTGTTGACGTCGCGCACCAGCTCGAACATCGCCCCGATGGCGCCCGGCGTGTTCAGGTCGTCGGCAATCCGCGCCCGGAACGCTTCGCCCGCCGCCTGTACCCTCTCGGCCACCGCCTCGTGAGCGCCCGTCGCGGTCACGCCGTCCAGACGCCCCAGACAGTCCATCAGCCGCCGCAACGCCTCTTCGGCCTGCGCCAGGCTGTCCCAACCGAAGCGGAGCTGCTTGCGGTAGTGGGTCGACAGCAGCACGTAGCGCAGCGTGGAAGCCCGGTAGCCGCGGTCGAGCACGTCGCGCACGTTCAGCACGTTGCCGAGCGACTTCGACATCTTCACGTCGCTGCCGAGCAGCAGGTGCTCGACGTGCACCCAGAAGCGCGCGAACCGCTCCCCCGTCGAACCCTCGGACTGGGCGATCTCGTTCTCGTGGTGGGGGAAGATCAGATCGACGCCCCCCGCGTGGATGTCGATGGGCGATCCGTCGAGAAGCCGCAGCGCCATCGCGGAGCATTCGATGTGCCAGCCGGGACGGCCGGGACCGACACCGTAGTCCCAGGTCGGCTCGTCCGGCCCGGTCGCCTTCCACAGGACGAAGTCGCGCGCCGCGTCCTTGGCGTACTCGTCGCTGTCGATCCGGGCGCCGTCCTGCATGCCGGCCTGATCGAGCCGCGCCAGCTTGCCGTAGTCGGGCAGGCTGGAGATCCGGAAGTAGACGGACCCGTCGCTGCGGTAGGCGTGGCCGCGGGCTTCGAGCGCCTGGATGGTCTCGACCATCGCCCGCAGGTTCGCCTCGTCGGTCGCGCGCGGCGACTCCTCCGCCGGCTCGATGCCCAGTGCCTCGGCGTCCTCGCGAAACGCCCCGATGAAGCGGTCGGTGTACTCGCGCAGCGAGACGCCGGCCTTGCGCGCGCCGGCGATCGTCTTGTCGTCCACATCCGTGAAGTTGACGATCTGGCGCATGCGGTGGCCGCCGACGTGCCGCAGCGCGCGGCGCAGCACGTCGAGACAGACGAAGGTGCGGAAGTTGCCGATGTGTCCGCGCGCGTAGACGGTCAGCCCGCAGGCGTACATCCGCACCGTGTCGTCGCGGAGCGGGGCGAAGTCTTCGATCCGGCGGGTCAGGGTGTTGTAGAGACGCATGGGATGGCGCGCAAATCGACGGTTGGAAAATCGATGCCGGTCAGGTCGTGGCGGGCAGCGGCGTGACCAGCGTGCAGCACTCGGCGCCCTCCACCCGGCCGAACTCGACCCGGCCGGCGAGGCGCCGCAGAACCGCGATGGGCGCATCACGGCCCCGATCGCTCAGGATCCGCTCGATGGCCGGTCCGCGCGGCGACCCCGGCGCATCCGGATCGACCAGGTACCGCACGCGGATCGTCAGCATCCCGGCGCCGATGGTGAAGGTTATCATCAGGCTCGAATAGGCGGCGCCTTCCGCGTGGTCGAGCACCCCGCTCGTGGTCAGCGTGATCGCCCGCGTCACCGCGTCGGCCTCGTCGTATCCCACGGAGGCGGTCAGGCGCGCCACGACGCAGTCGCGCATCGCCCGAAATCGCGCGTCGCACGGCAGCGTCACCTCGAATTGCACGGCCCCGGGGTCTGCCGCCGCGTCCTCGGACACTGCCATAACACTACAGGGAAATCTGACGAAACAACGCGCGTGCGCGTTCGCCGTCCTCCTCGATCTGCCGCCGCAGGGCCGCCACGTCCTCGAACGCCTGCTCGCCGCGCAGCCGCTGAATGAAGGCGAGCCGCAGCGACCGGCCGTAGAGATCGAGGTCCGCGTCGAACAGGTGCGTCTCGATGGTCCGCGGACCGTCCGGCCCGAACGTCGGCCGCACCCCGATGTTGGTCACCGACGCATGCAGTACGCCGTCCACCGTGGCGGTCGTCGCGTAGACGCCGTCCGGCGGCAGCAACTCGTTGTCCGTCCGCAGGTTCGCGGTGGGCACGCCGTGGTTCCGGCCGCGCCCCTCTCCCCGCTCCACCGTCCCGTCGATCATGTAGTGGTGACCGAGCAGCGCGCCCGCCTCGTCCACGCGCCCGTCGGCGACCAGGCGCCGCAGCCGGGTGCTGCTGACCACGAACTCCTTGTACCGCACCGGGTCGATCTTCTCGGCCTCGAACCCGTAACGGGCGCCCAGGGACCGCAGCAGCGAGAAGTTGCCGCTGCGGTGCCGGCCGAAGAGGAAGTTCGCGCCGACGCAGACCTCCGCCACCTGCAGCCATTCGACGAGCACCGTCCGGACGAATCGATCCGGGTCCCATTGCGAGAGTTCCGGCGTGAAGCGTACGATTGCGGCGGCGTCCATGCCGGCCGCGGCAAAGGCCTCCAGCTTCTGGGCCTGGGTCATCAGCAGCGGAGGGGCCTTGTCGGGCCGTACGACGCGCGGCGGATGCGGATCGAAGGTCAGGGCGGCGGCGGTCGCATGCCGCGCGTCCGCGCGGCGCCGCACCTGCTCGATGATCCGGGCGTGGCCGCGGTGCAGGCCGTCGAAGTTGCCGAGCGCGAGCACCGTCTGCTGCCAGCGAGCGGGCCGCGGGTCGTCAGGATAGTGAATGACTTCCATGTGCGATCCCGCCATGATAGTCCAGAGGCGGATCGACGGTTCCCCGGGAGGCGAGATGCGACGGTACTCACGACTCTGCGCCAGCGGTATCGGACTGCTGCTGGCGGTCCAGTTGACGCTGACGTTTGCGCAGACGCCGGCTTTCGCCCAGACGCAAGCGGACGCCCGAAACGCGCTTCCCGGTTTCGTCGGCGAGCGGGCGACGGCGCACCGGGCACTGGAGGCACGCTTCGACGCGGCGCTCGGCGCCGACAACCTGCGGGAGTGGCTACGGCACCTGAGCTCGCGGCCCCATCACGTCGGCTCGCCCTTCGGGAAGGAGGTCGCCGAGTTCGTCGCCGAGCGGTTCCGGGAGTGGGGTTACGACACCGAGATCGAGACGTTCCGGGTTCTCTTCCCGACGCCGCGCCTGCGCCGGCTTGAGATGACCGCGCCGTCGCGCTTCACCGCGGCACTCGCCGAGCCGGTGCTGGCCGAGGACGGCACCTCCGGGCAGGTCGACGAGCAGCTCCCGAGCTACAACGCGTACTCCATCGACGGTCAGGTCTCCGGCGAGCTGGTGTACGTGAACTACGGCGTGCCGGACGACTACGACGCACTGGCGCGCCGCGGCATCGACGTCGCCGGCAAGATCGTCATCGCCCGCTACGGCGGCTCGTGGCGGGGCATCAAGCCGAAGGTCGCGGCCGAGCGGGGCGCCATCGGCTGCCTGATCTACTCCGATCCGCGGGACGACGGTTACGTGCAGGGGGACGTCTACCCCGCCGGGCCCTACCGCATGGACCGCGGCGTGCAGCGCGGCTCGGTGGCCGACATGCCGCTCTTCCCCGGCGATCCCCTCACCCCCAACGTCGGGGCGACGGAAGGGGCCGAGCGCCTGCCGCTCGACGAGGCGCCGACGCTGACGAGCATCCCCGTGCTGCCGATCTCCTACGCCGACGCCGAACCGCTGCTGCGGGCGCTGGGCGGCCCGGTGGCTCCGCCGGCGTGGCGCGGCGGCCTGCCCCTCACCTACCACCTCGGCCCGGGGCCGGCCGCGGTGGAGCTGGAGGTGGCGTTCGACTGGAACCTGGAACCGGCCTACAACGTCATCGCAAGGCTCGAAGGCGCGGACGAGCCCGACCAGTGGATCCTGCGCGGCAACCACCACGACGCGTGGGTGAACGGAGCACGCGATCCGATCAGCGGCCTGGTGGCGCTGATGGAGGAGGCGCGGGGCATCGGCGCGCTGGCCGCGAGCGGCTGGCGGCCGAAGCGGACCATCGTCTTCGCGGCCTGGGACGCCGAGGAACCGGGCCTCATCGGATCGACCGAGTGGGCGGAGCTGCACGCCGACACGCTGCGGGCCAACGCCGTGGCCTACGTCAACACCGACGGCAACAGCCGGGGCTTTCTCAACATGGGCGGCTCGCACTCGCTGGAGCGCTTCATCAACGACGTCGCGCGGGACGTGACGGATCCGCAGACCGGCCTCAGCGTGTTCGAGCGCCTCCACGCCCGGCGCCTGGCGCGCGGCGACGGCGACGACCTCGACGCGGCGGCGGATCATCGGATCGCGGCGCTCGGCTCCGGCTCGGACTACACGCCGTTCCTCCAGCACCTGGGCATCGCGTCGCTGAACCTCTCCTACAGCGGCGAGAGCGGCGGCGGCTCGTACCACTCCGTCTACGACTCCTACGACCACTACGTGCGGTTCGGGGATCCGACCTTCGAGTACGGGGTGGCGCTCGCGCGCACCGCCGGCCGCGCCGTCCTGCGGCTGGCCGAGGCCGACGTCCTGCCGTTCACCTTCGGGCCGTTCGGGGCCACCGTCGCGCGCTACGTCGACGAGGTGATCGGTCTCACCGAAAGCCTGCGCGACGAGACGGAGCGCACGAATCGGCTGCTGGACGACGGGCGCTACGCGGCAGCGGCCGACCCCACGCGCACGTTCGTGCCCCCGGCGCGGGAGGACCCGGTGCCGTATCTGAACTTCGCCCCGCTGCGGAACGCGACCCGGCGTCTGAACGCCTCGGCAGCCACGTACGACGCCGCGCTGGCCGCCGCGTTGCGGGAGGGCGCGATCCCCACCGAGAACCGGCGGGAGCTCAACCGCCTGCTGACTCTGGCGGAGCGGTCGCTCACCCGCGAGGCTGGCCTCCCCCGGCGGCCGTGGTTCCGGCACCAGATCTACGCGCCGGGGTTCTACACGGGGTACGGAGTGAAGACGCTGCCGGGCGTGCGCGAGGCGATCGAGCAAAGCGGGTGGGAGGAAGCGTCGGAGCAGATTGGACACGCGGCAGGGGCGCTCGAAGCGCTCGCGGCCAGACTGGAACGGGCCGCCGCGCTGCTCGGAGTCTCTTGAAGACCGGTCTCGCGCTACGAGAGCGCGTGGGAAGACCGTAGTTGGACTTGCCCGTGCTCCGCGAGGCGCGGGTCACGGCCGGGTCTCATCGCGGCTGGTCTCGCTCGAGACCGCCTCCCGATCAGTAGAGCCGGGCCGCTGCACAGCCCGGATCCAGCAGATGCTCCGTCGCGGCCGGCGCCACGTCCAGCTCCAACCCATCGTAGGCGAGCGAGATTCCTTCGGGGAGCGCGTCGCAGGTGGCCGCGTGCGGCAGGTCGTGCGTCATGTGGGTGAACAGGGTGCGGCAGGCGCCGATCCGCCGCGCGACGCCGACCGCCTCCTCGACGGTGAAGTGCGTCCGGTGCGCCTTGTGGCGCAGGGCATCGAGCACGAGGACGTCGAGGCCTTCGAGCAGCGGCCACGAGACGTTCGGAATCGCGTTGCAGTCGGTCAGGTAGGCGAACGCGCCGATCCGGAACCCGAGCACCGGTAGCGTACCGTGCATGAGAGGCACCGGGATGATGGTGGCGCCGCCGAGCGTGAACGGGCCCAGCACCTCACGCAACGCGAGTTGCGGCAGCCCTCCACCCCTCGGGGTGGCCGGGTCGAAGACGTAGTCGAACATCCGCCGGACCCGGGCCAGCGCCCGCCCGGCGCCGTAGCAGGGAATCGCTCCTCCCTGGCGGAAGTTGTAGATGCGCAGGTCGTCGAGCCCGAGCACGTGGTCGGCGTGAGCGTGGGTCAGGAGAATCGCGTCGACCCGCGCGAGCCGGAACCGCAGGGCCTGCGCACGCAGGTCCGGCGAGGCGTCGACCAGCACGGAGGTACCGTCGTCGAAGGCGAGCGCCAGCGACGGGCGCCAGCGCTTGTCGCGCGGATCGTCCGACCGGCAGGTCGCGCAGTCGCACGCGATCACGGGCACCCCGGCCGAGGTTCCGGTTCCGAGAAACGTGATGTGCACGGTCGTTACGGGGCATCGGACGCGGCCCATCGGACGCGGGCCCGTCCTTCTGCCCGTCGGCATCGCGGCTATGTCACTCAGGCCGACGTGACGCCGCCCCCGCCCGCGCGGTCCGGCGCCGACTGCTCCCTGTGCGCTTCGATCAGCCGCCGCCGCAACTCGACGAGCATCTGCCGGAGGAACGCCGCCTCGACCTCCGTCAGGTTACCGGCCGTCTTCCGCTCCAGCAGCGCGAGCATCTCGATGGCCTGTCCCGCCCCTTCCAGGTTGGCCGGCGACGGCCGCCCGGTCGCCGGATCGGCCACGTGGCCGAAGTGGACGGCGGCGGTCGTCGCCAGCGAGACGACGAACGCGTTGAACGTGACCTCGGACATGGAGTGCTAGCATACGCCACCATGTCAATCGGGCGGGATGGCGGGATCGGGTCTGCCGGCGCAGGATTCCAACGGCTCGTCGACCTGATGCGACGGCTGCGGAGCGACGACGGTTGCGCCTGGGATCGGGAGCAGACGCTGGAGTCTTTGCGGCCCTTCGTGATCGAAGAGACCTACGAGGTGGTCGACGCCATCGATCGCGGCGATACCGCCGCCCTGCGCGACGAACTGGGCGACTTCCTGCTCGAGGCGGTGTTCCTGGCCCAGATCAGCGCCGAGCGGGGCGACTTCGACGTCGCCGACTCGCTGCGCGCGATAGGCGACAAGCTGGTGCGGCGCCACCCCCACGTCTTCGGCGACGCGGCGGGCGACGGGACCCCGCCCGATGCCGGGCAGGTCAAGCGCCAGTGGGAGGCGATCAAGGCCGAGGAGCAGCAGGCGGCGGGCCGGCCGCCGAGCGCCCTCGGGTCGATCCCGGAGAGTCTGCCGGCGTTGCTGCGCGCGTACCGCCTCGGCAAGCGCGCCGCCACGGTCGGCTTCGACTGGCCGGATCCGGCCGGCGTCGAGGCCAAGATCACCGAGGAGCTGGCCGAGCTCGCGGAGGCGCGCGCGGGCGGCTCGCAGGCCGACGTCGAGGAAGAGCTCGGGGATCTGCTGTTCGCCGTCGCCAACCTCGCGCGGCATCTCGACGTGGACCCGGAGTCGGCGCTGCGGGCGGCCAACCGCAAGTTCTCCAAGCGCTTCTCGGCGATCGAGTCCCGCCTGCACGAACGCGGCATCGCGCTGCGTGACGCGACTCCGGAAGAGATGGAAGCCGAATGGGCGCGGGTCAAGACCGGCGGCTGACGACCGCGGCGACCGGCAGCGGGCGAAGGCTCAGTCCTCTGCTGTTTCGCCCTTGATCGCTTCGATCACGAGCGCGCGCAGCTCGCGAACGTCGGCCTCGATCTTGTCCATCCGGGTCTCGAGGCCGTCGATCCTGCCGTTCACGTTCCTGTTGACGTCGTCGATCCGACTGTTGACGTCGTCGAAGCGGCTGTTGACGTCGTCGAAGCGGCTGTTGACGTCGTCGAAGCGAGCATCGATCCCGCCGGCGATGACTGCAATGAAGGCGACTATCACCGTAATGGTGGCCAAGCCGGTTCCGACGATAGAAACGACGATCATTCTGGTGTCGCTCATTGAATTCCTCACGATATCACGCCGTCAGGCTCCCGGACCGAACGCGAGCCGGCGGCCGTCATGGCTCGACACGGCGAGGTCGCGACCGTCGGTGCAGATCTCGATGGCGCCCTCCTCGCCGGTCGCCAGCACGACCGCCCCGGCCGACTCGTAGCGGGCGACCACCTCGGAATGCGGGTGCCCGAAGCCGTTGTCGCGGCCCGCGCTCACCACCGCGAGGACCGGCCGCAGCGCCTCTACGAACGCGGCCGAGCTCGACGTCCGGCTGCCGTGGTGCGGCGCCTTCACCACCCGCCACGACGCCGGCTCCAGGGCCGCGGCAACGGCCCGTTCCACCCCGGTTTCGACGTCGCCGGGCAGGACCACCGACACGTCGCCGTACCGCAGCTCCAGCACGAGGGAATCGTCGTTGCGCACCCGCGGGCGCTCCCAGTCCGGGGCGGGCGGATGCGCCACGCGAACGCGGACCCCACCGACATTCTCGATATCGCCGGTAGCGAGCACTCGCCACCCTGCACCCACGGCGCGTGCGCCCGCACGCAGCGCCGCCAGCGGCTCGGACGACGGGACCGGGATTCCCTCCCATACCTCCCGCGGTCGGAGGTCGCGCAGCACGGCCCCTGCGCCGCCGATGTGATCCGGGTGACCGTGGGTGATCGCCAAGTAGTCGAGGCGCCGCACTCCGAGTGCCCAGACCGCGGGCACCACCACTTGCCCGCCGACGTCCGCCCGGCCCCGCACCTGCCCCGCCGCGTCCACCAGCAGCGAGCGACCGTCCGGAAAGCGCACCAGCGTGGCGTCGGCCTGATCGACGTCGAGGAAGTGCACCCGGAGCGTCCGCGCCCCCCCGGACGCGGCAGGCAGCAGGGCGCAGGCGTCCGCGGCGCGCCAGCCGGTCCAGCCCGGGATCGGGGCGGCCAGCATCGCCGCCGCGCTCATCGCAACCAAAGCCGCGCCGGCGGGCCGTGCCGGGCCGCGGGCAGCGCCGAGCCAGACGAACCAGCCGGCGTAGTAGGCGCCGACCGCGACCATCCCGGGCGCCGGCAGCCGCCACGACAGCCAGGGCGCCCAGGCCAGAACGAGAGTCGAGTCCACGATGCCGGCCGCGGCGACGTGCGCCACCCAGCCGGCCGCCTCCGCCGCGGGCACGCTGACCGGCGCCAGACCGACCGCCGCCATGCCCGCCAACTGGGTGAGCGACATCAATGGAATCGCGGCGAAGTTGAGGCCGAGGCCGGCCACGGTGACGCGTGAGAAATGCAACGCGCCGATCGGGAACAGCGCAAGCTCGGCGCAGATCGTGGCCACGAGCAGACCGGCGGCGGGAACCAGCAGGAAGCGGACCGCCGCCGCCTGCA
The DNA here is from genome assembly GCA_965222905.1 of Vicinamibacterales bacterium. Taxonomy (GTDB): domain Bacteria; phylum Acidobacteriota; class Vicinamibacteria; order Vicinamibacterales; family UBA8438; genus WTFV01. Next base: position 6,201,096 of record OZ244976.1, read on the forward strand.
CGGCATCCCCCTGGGCCCATGCCATCAGGCGCGGTACCCCGACCAGCAGACCGGCCGTGGCGCCGAAGGTGAGCTGGAAGCCGGGATCGATGAGCGATCGTGGGTCCGCCGCCACCAGACAGCCGGCCGCCAGGGCCAGGGTATTCAGGGGATCCGTCCGATGGTCGACCGCGCGCGCCGCGAGGAACACGACGGCGGCGAACACCGCCCGCGTCACCGAGGCTTCGGGCGCCACGACCTGCGCATAGCCGAGGAGACAGAGAATCGCCAGCAACGCCGCGAGCCGCCCACCCGCACCGGCGACGCGCAGCAGCAGCAGCAGAGCCGCGGTCAGCACCGCGATGTTCCCGCCGGAGATGGCGATGACGTGGTAGATCCCGCCCTGCTGCAGCCGCTCGGTGACTTCACGGTCCAGGCCTGCCCGATCGCCGATGAGCACCGCGGTGACGACGGCGGCCGAGCGCCCGTCGTGCACCCCCACCGTCCTGGCGACGGCACGCCGGACGAACCCCCGCGCATGGCCGCTCCATTCCTGCCCCAGCGATCCCTTCTCGATGACCTCCACCTGCAGCGCGCTGGTGACCGACCCGAGCAGGTCGATGCCTCGCGTCTGCAACCGTTGTGCCTGGTCCGGCGTGCCATGGTTCGCGTAGCGGGCGGGCCGTCGCAGCCGCACGGGAAGGCGCACGGTGCGTCCCTGCCGCCACTCGGCGATGTGGTCGTCGACGAACGAGCCGCCGACGCTCGCCCGTACGGCGCCGCGCATCGGACGCGGGGCCCTCCCCTGCTCGACCCAAAGCACCGCGACGGTCAGGCTCGCTCCGTAGTCGGTCGGCGCCGCGTCCCGCTGCAACCGCCCTCCGATCCAGGTGACGGCTTCGGGGGCATCCGCCGCGACTTCCGCCTCGAACCACTCCAGGAGTGGCGCGGGCAGCTCCGCGCGGGACCGCTGGCCGGCCACCAGTCCGGTCAGCGCATAGCCGAGCAGGCACGTCGCCGCCGCGGACCGCCGCGCGCCGAGGACAACGCACAGAACCGCGGCGAACGCCGTGACGGCGGCCACGGCCAGTGCGATCGCCGGACTCAGGCTCGGGGCCGGGAACGACCACCCCGCGCCCGCACCGGCGATGAGGGCGAGCGCAGGCGGCAGCGCGGGACGGGCCACGCCGTGTGTCCATGCAAACTCGCCGCCGTTCTGGCCGGCGTACAGCTCGCAGCCGCCCGCCTCGGCCAGCGCCGGCTCACGGGCCAACGCCGCCAGCGTCGAATCGGCCGGTCGGCGATCAGCCGCGCGCAGCCACGCCGGCGTGGTATTCCTGCAGCGGCCGGACGAACGGCTTCTCGGATCGCAGGGCGCGGATGGCGCTGACGGCGGCGGCGGCGCCGGTCAGGGTGGTGACGCAGGGTATGCCGTAGAGCATCGCGACGCGCCGCATGGTCAGGTCGTCGAAGTACGACTCGCGGCCGAGCGGCGTGTTCACGATCAGATCGATCTGCCGGTCGACCAGCCGGTCGCCGACGTGCGGGCGCCCCTCGTTGATCTTGTAGACCACCTCGACGTCGAGCCCGTGGGCGCGCAGGTAGGCGGCGGTGCCCCGCGACGCCACCAGCTCGAAGCCGAGCTCGGCCAGATCGCGTGCGATCGGCACGACGCTCCGCTTGTCGTCGTCGTTGACGCTGATGAACGCCCGCCCCTGGTCGGGCAGCCGCTGGCCGGCCGAGAGCTGGGCCTTGGCGAACGCGATCCCGAAGTTCTCGCCGCCTCCCATCACCTCGCCGGTCGACTTCATCTCCGGTCCCAGAATGGTGTCGACGCCCGGGAACCGGACGAACGGGAACACCGGCCCCTTGACGAAGACGCCGGACACCTCGAGGTCGGCCGTCAACCCCAGTTCCGCCAGCGTCCTGCCGGCCATCAGCCGGGCCGCGACCTTCGCGAGAGGCACCCCGGTGGCCTTCGAGAGATAGGGAACCGTCCGCGACGCGCGCGGATTCACCTCGATGAGGTAGACCGTCTCGCCCTTGATGGCGAACTGGATGTTGAGGAGGCCCACCACCTTGAGCGCCCGCGCGATCCGCCGCGTGTAGTCGCGGATGACCGACAGGTGCCGCTCCGGCACCAGGTACGGCGGCACGACGCAGAAGCTGTCGCCGGAGTGGATGCCCGCCTCCTCGATGTGCTCCATGATGCCGCCGATGACCACCGCACCGGTGGGGTCGGCAACCGCGTCCACGTCGATCTCGAAGGCGTCCTCGAGGAACTTGTCGACCAGGATGGGATGCTGCGGCGACGCGTCGACCGCCTCGATCATGTACCGGTCGAGCGCCCCCGGGTCGTAGACGATGGCCATTGCCCGGCCGCCGAGGACGTAGGACGGCCGCACGAGCACCGGGTAGCCGATCTCCTCCGCGATCGCGCGCGCCTCCTCGCGCGAGGCCGCGAGGCCGTGGGGCGCCTGCGGGATTCCCAGCTCCCCGAGGAGCTGCGCGAACCGCTCGCGATCCTCCGCCAGATCGATCGAGTCCGGCGACGTGCCGATGATGGCAATGCCCGCCGCCTGCAGGCCGAGCGCGAGCTTCAGCGGCGTCTGCCCGCCGAACTGCACGATGCACGAGACCTTGCCGCCGGCCGACTGCTCGCGCCGGATGACCGCCTGGACGTCCTCCTGGGTCAACGGCTCGAAGTAGAGGCGGTCGACGGTGTCGTAGTCGGTCGACACGGTCTCCGGGTTGCAGTTGATCATCACCGTTTCGTACCCCTCCTCGCGGAGGGCGAACGCGGCATGACAACAGCAGTAGTCGAACTCGATTCCCTGTCCGATGCGGTTCGGGCCGCTGCCGAGGATGACCACCTTCGGGCGGTCGTTCGGCTCCGCCTCGCACTCGATCTCGTAGGTGCCGTAGAGATAGGGGGTGAACGACTCGAACTCGGCGGCGCAGGTGTCGATGCGCTTGTAGACCGGACCGAGGCCCTCGTCCGCCCGCCGGGCGGTAACCGCGGATGCGTCGACGCCGAGGATGGCGCCCAACTGCTCGTCCCCGAAGCCGGCGCGCTTGAGCTCCAGCAGCAGGTCCTTCGACAGCCCCTCCGGTCCCGCCGCAGACGCGCGGCGGTACAGCTCGACCATCTCGGCGAACTGGGTCAGGAACCAGCGGTCGATGCGGCACGCCTCGTACAGCTCGTCGACGGACCAGCCCGCGACCAGCGCCTCGAAGACGGCCCACATGCGCCGGTCCGTCGGCGAGACGATCCGCCGCCGCAACTCGCCCGGCTCCGCCCCGGCGCCCTCCGGCGCGCCGCCGAACAGCAGACCGCTCCGGCCGATCTCCAGCGAGCGCATGCCCTTGAGAAAGGCCTCCTTGAACGTGCGCCCGATGGCCATCGCCTCGCCGACCGACTTCATCTGGGTGGTCAGCGTCCGCTCCGCCCGCGGGAACTTCTCGAACGTCCAGCGCGGCACCTTCACGACGACGTAGTCGATGGTCGGCTCGAACGAGGCGGGCGTCAGCCGGGTGATGTCGTTCGGGATCTCGTCGAGGCGGTAGCCCAGGGCCAGCTTGGCGGCGATCTTCGCAATCGGGAAGCCGGTAGCCTTCGACGCGAGGGCCGACGAGCGCGAGACCCGGGGATTCATCTCGATCGCGACCATCCGGCCCGTGTCCGGGTCGACCGCGAACTGGATGTTCGAGCCGCCGGTCTCGACCCCTACGCGGTTGATGATGCGGCGCGCGGCGTCGCGCATCCGCTGGTATTCCTTGTCGGTCAGGGTGAGTGCGGGGGCGACGGTGATGCTGTCGCCGGTGTGCACGCCCATCGGATCGATGTTCTCGATCGAGCAGATGACGACGAAATTGTCCGCCGCGTCGCGCATCACCTCGAGCTCGAACTCCTTCCAGCCGATGACCGATTCCTCGATCAGCATCTCGTGGACCGGGCTGAGCTCGATGCCGCGGCGCGACAGCTCGCGGAACTCCTCCATGTTGTAGGCGATTCCGCCGCCGACGCCGCCCAGCGTGAACGACGGGCGGATCACCACCGGGAAACCGAACCGGTCGACCAGCTTCAACGCCTCGTCGAACGATCGCGCGTAGGCGCTGTCCGGCACCTCGATGCCGATCGACTCCATCGCCCCGCGGAACGCGAGCCGGTCCTCCGCGATGCGGATCGCGTCGAGCGAGGCGCCGATGAGCTTGACCCCGAGTTCCTCCAGCACCCCGTGCTCGCCGAGCTCCATCGCCAGGTTGAGCGCCGTCTGTCCGCCGACGGTCGGCAGCAGCGCGTCCGGCTTCTCCTTCTCGATGACCGAGCGGGCGTACTCCCAGGTGAGCGGCTCGACGTAGGTCCGGTCGGCGACGTCCGGGTCGGTCATGATCGTCGCCGGGTTGCTGTTCATCAGGACGACGTCGAGACCTTCGCTGCGCAGCGCCTTGCAGGCCTGGGTGCCGGAGTAGTCGAACTCGCACGCCTGGCCGATGACGATCGGGCCGGAGCCGATGACGAGAACGCGCTGGATGTCGGTACGGCGGGGCATGGCGAACGTGGGCTGACGGTGGTCTATCGGTCAGCCGCGCGCGGGCCGGCCGGCTCTCTGTTCCATCTCGTCGATGAAGCCGCTGAAGAGGTAATCGGCGTCGTGCGGTCCGGGCGACGCCTCGGGATGATACTGCACGCAGGAGACCGGCAGCCGGGTGTGGCGCAGGCCTTCTATCGTGCCGTCGTACAGGTTCAGGTGCGTAATCTCCACGTCGTCCGGGACGGACTCGGGATCCACGGCGAATCCGTGGTTCTGCGAGGTGATCTCGATCCGTTCGGTGGCCAGGTTGCGGACCGGATGATTGGCGCCGCGATGGCCGAACTTGAGCTTGTAGGTCCGCGCGCCCAGCGCCAGGCCGAGCACCTGGTGGCCGAGACAGATGCCGAACACGGGGGTGTCGCTCTCGATGATGGCGCGGGCGTTGCGCACCGCGTAGTCCAGCGGCGCGGGATCGCCCGGGCCGTTGCTGAGGAAGATGCCGTCCGGCGCCAGCGCCAGCAGATCGGACGCTGGCGCCGTCGCCGGGAAGACCCGGACCTCGCAGCCGTGGGCGGCCAGTCGGCGCAGGATGTTGCGCTTCATCCCGAGATCGTAGGCGGCGACGCGCAATGGACGCGCGGCGCGCCGCTCCGGCTCCATCGCGAACCCGGCCGCGGGCGTGTCGTCCTCGGCGCGCCAGTCGAACGGCGCCGCGCAGGTGACCGAGCGGACCAGATCGCTGCCCTCCATCCGGGGCGCCGACCGCGCCTGCGCGACGAGCGCCTCCGGATCGACCGTCCCCGCGCCGATCGCGCCGCGCATGACCCCGGCCGTACGCAGCAGTCTCGTCAGCGCACGGGTGTCGATGCCCGAGATGCCGACGATGCCGTGCGCCGCGAGATAGTCGTGCAGTGTCCCGGTGGCCCGCCAGTTGCTGGCGATCGGCGAATCGTCGCGCATGACGAACCCGGCCACCTGGGGTGCACCGGACTCCCGGTCCTCCGCTTCGGCAACGCCGTAGTTGCCGATCTGCGGGCAGGTCATCGTGACGATCTGCCCGGCGTACGACGGATCCGTCAGGATCTCCTGATAGCCGGTCATGCTGGTATTGAAGACCACCTCGCCGGCGGTGACGCCCGTTGCGCCCACCGCGCGACCGGCGTACCAGGTCTCGTTCTCGAGGGCGAGCACCGCCTTCATCATCGGCCCTCCGGTTCGAGCGACGCGCCGACGCGGACCCGTTCCGTCCCGGAGACGTCGACCTCGGTCACCCACGGCCGGTAGCCCGGCATCTCGATCCGCACCCCGCGCGCGCCGAACGCGACTTCGTGCACCTCCACCGGCGTCACGCCCACCACCACGTCGTCGACACTGACCGCGGCCCCCGGGGGACGGGAGTCGACGTACAGCGATCCGGCGCCGACCTCGGCCTCGGGGGCCGGCTCGGGGTTCGAGCCTCCGCCGGCGCCGGCCGGGGACTCGGTGGCCGGCACCGCGGCAGGGACGTCGGCCGGACCTGCCGGCGCGGGGGATTCGACCGCACCGACCGGCGGCCCGGTCTCCGGCGCCGGCGGGCTCTGCTCCGGCAGGTCGGGATCGACCGGCCGCGGCAGGGGCGCCGGCTCCTCGCCGCCGGCCAGCGGCGGGTCGCCGACCGGCACCACCGACTCTCCGACCAGCGTTCGGGGTGAGCCGGCGTCTGCCGGCGGCGCCGGCTCCGTGCCGCCCACCCGCTCTTCGCTCCACTCCACACCCGCAGCGAGGTTCTCCGCCGGCGTATCCGCTCCGCCGGCAGCCTCGTCACCCGACCTGCCGAGTCCCGCGCTGACCAGCCACGCCACCACTACGCCGACCGCCACGGCAGCAACCACGGGCGCCACCGTGCGCATCGAGGTGGGCGAGGGCGGGGGCGGCACGTCGTCGTCGTCGTCGTAGGCGGGCCTGGGTGCGGGCGGTTGGGCGGCGCTCCGCTCGTCCAGCGGATCCCACTGCACGTCATCCCGCACGGCGACGACCGGCCCGGCGCGCCGCGGCGCGTCCGCACGACGCGGCGGGCGGCGCTTCGGGCGCGGCTGGCGGGGCGGCTGGACCGACCGGACTCCGCGCGCCCCGCCGTCGTCGTCGTCGTGGCCGCCGCTGGTCCCGGCGCCGGCAGCCTGACCCTGCAGGCCCGGTACCACGCCGGGCAGGGCAATCTGAACCGGTGGCGTCCGCATGCGCGGGGCCGCGCCGCCGTCGCTACCGGCGACCGCGTCCGGTCCCCCCGGCCCGCCGAACGACGCCTCGTCGTCGCCGAGACCGGTCTCCCGGAACTGCGCGCCCCACTGCTCCGGCACCGCTTCCTGCGGGTCATCCGCGGCGAAGGCATCGGCTTCCCCGGTCGCTGCGCCCGCGGACACGGCCGACCGGCTCGCGAAGGCTTCGTTGCCGATCGCCCGCGCGACTGCGGACACGAACGCGGTGGCCGACGCCGACCGGATGCCCGGGTCCTCCGCCAAGGCATTGCGGAACGCCTGCTGGAGCCCGGCGGGGTCGACGACGTCCGGCCGCAGCTCGAGCAAATCGGCGATCGCCTCGTCGCCAGTCGCGGACGGGCGCCCCCCGGTGAGCAGCTCGTAGGCCAGCACGGCCAAGGCGAAGCGATCCGCCGGCGGGCCCCAGCGGCGACCCGCCGCCACCTCCGGCGCCGTATACGGCCTCCGCACCGGAATCCCGAGCCGCACGTGCTCCAGGGCGCTCGCGATGCCGAAGCCGGTCGCGCACACCCCGTCGGAAGTCACCAGCACGTCGCGCAGGTGCAGCGCTCCATGCACGAGCCCGAGCGCGTGCGCCGCGTCCACCGCTTCGGCGAGCGCCGCTATCCATGCCAGTCCGCCGGCGGGCCGTGCCTCGCGCCGCAGGGCCACGTCGAGCGACTCGGCCGCGACGTACTCGTACGCCATGAACGGAGTGCCCGACTCCAGACCCGCGGCGAGCGGCGCCACGAGCGCGGGGTGCGACACTTCCACGTTGACGATGTGGGCCAGTGCGCTGCCGAAGATCTCGACCTGCTCCGGCGTCAGATCGAGATGAAAGGACTTGATGGCGACGGTCCTGTCGCCGTCGGACTCGCGGGCGCGATAGACCGGACCGAGAACGCCGGTACCGACCTGATGCAGGACCCGGTAGGGCCCGAATGCACCAGGAACAGCAAACTCCCCGGCGTCCTCGCGTGTCAGTGGTCGAAATCCCCCGGCTGGTTCACGGATGGTACCATGGGGGCGGTTTCCCGTTCAATGGATGACGAGCAAGTGAACTCCGGCATTCGGCTGGACGACCGGCGGTTGCCGTGGACCGGGCGTTTCGCACGCGACTACTGCCACGCGTTCGAGCGGCTCGCCCCCTACTTCGCGGGATCCCCGGCGCAGGCCGCGAGCTGGATCGACGCGCTCGAGATCCGGCGTCGGCGGCGGCCGGACGCGGCGATGGCCGGCGTCATCCTGCGGCAGCTCGAGGCCCGCGGCGCACCCGCCGCGGCGCGCGCAACCGCCGCGCGCCTGCGCGACACCGGAACGGTAGCAGTGGTCACCGGACAGCAGGCCGGTCTGTTCGGAGGCCCGCTCTACACGCTGCTCAAAGCGATCACCGCGGTCCGGCTCGCACGCCGCCTCGCCGCCGAGCACGGCACCGCTGCCGCACCCGTCTTCTGGGTCGACGCCGAGGACCACGACCTCGACGAGATACGCGGCTGTCATGTCCTGAACGGGGAGCTGGAACGCGTCCCGGTCTCGCTCGACATCGGCGCGCCGCCGGGTACGAGCGCGGCCGCCGTCGTCCTCGACGACTCTTTGCGCGACGTGCTCGACGCGCTACGCGCCGCGCTGCCGCCGACCGAATTCACCGCCGAGATCCTGGACGCGCTGGCCGCGTCCTACGCGCCCGGCGTGCGTCTGGTGGACGCCTTCGCGCGCTGGCTGGACCGGCTCCTGGGCCCCCATGGACTGGTGGTCTTCGACGCGTCGGACCCTGCCGCCAAGCCGTTCGTCGGATCGCTGTTCAAGCGCGAGGTCGGGAGCCCCGGGCGCACCGCACGGCTCGCGGCGGACGCCGGCGCGGAGCTGACCGCCCTGGGATACCACGCCCAGGCCTCCCCCGCTCCCGGCGCCGTGGCGCTGTTTCGGCTCGACGACGGCCGGCAGTCGATCCGCGCGGTCGACGGCACGTTCGCCTCCGGCGGTCGCGCACTCGCCGCGCAGACCCTGCTGGAGGACATCGACACCGAGCCGGCGCGGTTCAGCCCGAACGTGCTGCTGCGACCGGTCGTCCAGGACACGCTCCTGCCCACCGTGGCCTACGTGGCAGGTCCCAACGAGCTCGCCTACCTCGGACAGTTGAGGCGCATCTACGCAGCGTTCGACGTCCCGATGCCGGTCATCTACCCGCGGGCCAGCGCCACCCTCGTCGATACGGCAACCGTCAAGTTCCTGAACCGCTACGGAGTCGACTTCGCGCAGCTTCAACCGCGGGACGACGCAGCGCTGAACCGCCTGCTGGCGTTGCAGATCCCGGAAACCATCGAGCAGGCGATCACGGCGGCCGAGCAGTCCGCGACCCGGCATCTCGACGCCATTCGTGGCGCCGTCCCGACTCTCGATCCGACCCTCGCCGGGGCGGTCGCATCGACCGCCGGCCGCATCGAACGCGAGCTCGGGAACCTGCGCGGCAAGGTGGTGGCGGCCGCGAAGCGCCAGGATTCGACGCTGCGCCGGCAGTTCGAACGGGCGCGCGCGCAGAGCTTTCCCGGCGGCGTGCCCCAGGAACGGAGCGTCGCCGGCGTCTACTTTCTGAACCGGTACGGCTTCGCGCTCGTCGATCGGCTGCTCGGCGACCTGCCGCTCGACCCCGGCCATCACTGGCTGCTGACGGTGTAGCGGCCCGCGCCGAGAGCCCGGGGCGGCGTATACTCGGGGGCTGAACCCAGATGAACGAAGAAGTCTTCCAGGCCGTCAACGACGTGTTCGCCCGCGGAGAGTCCGCGGCGCTCGTCACGATCATCCGCACGCAGGGCTCGACGCCGCAGCGCGTCGGCGCGAAGATGCTGGTCTTCGCCGACGGACGCATGATCGGCACCATCGGCGGGGGGTGCTACGAGAACGACGCCTTCTGGAAGGCGCGCCGCGCGCTCGAGTCGCGCCAGCCGCTCGTCGCCCGGTACGAGCTCGCCGACGACATCGCCGAGGAGTCGGGACTCATTTGCGGAGGCCAGATGGAGGTCTACATCGAGCCGCTCGAAGCCTCGCCGCACCTGTACCTGGTGGGCGCCGGCCACGTGGCGCTACACCTCGGGCGTCTGGCCGCGCCGGCCGGATTCCGGGTCCACGTCATCGACGACCGGGAGAAATTCTCCAGTGCGGAGCGATTCCCGGACGCCGTCGAGGTGGCAGTCGACGACATCCCGACGTGGCTCGAGAGCACCGACTTTCCTCCTACCGCCTACGCCGTCATCCTGACCCGCGGCCATCGCCACGATCTGGACGCACTCCGCGCCCTCGCGCCGCGGCCGCTCCGCTACCTCGGCCTGATCGGCAGCAAGGCCAAGGTCGCGCGGCTCCACGACGCTCTGCGGGAAGCCGGCGTGGCGATCGCCAATCCGGAGCGCCTGCACGCACCGGTCGGCCTCGACATCGGCGCGGTCACGCCGCAGGAGATCGCGGTCAGCATCCTCGCCGAGCTGATCGCCGTAAAGTACGGCAGGCTGGGAGCCGACAACGCCGAAGCTGCCGCCGAGGCCGCCGTGAAGCCGTTGCGGTGGTTTCCCCCCGCTAGCGTCGCTAGCGGGACCACCGGGGAACCCGGTGATCGAGAGACCGCATCGACGGGCCGCGAGACACCGGCTGCTATAATCGGAACTCGATGACGACGCGCGGCCGGCGTGGCTGGTCGCGTTGCCGGGCAACGGCACGCACCATGGTATCTCGGGCCACGATCCACGACCACGACCTGGGCCGGCTCACGCAGCGAGCCAGCGGTATCCTGGCCACGCTGGTCACGCAGTACATCGAAGAGGGCGAGCCGGTGTCCTCCCTCTGGCTCGCCCAGCACGGCGACGTCGGGCTGTCTTCCGCCTCCGTGCGCAACGTGATGGCCGAGCTGGAGCAGGCCGGCTACATCTGGCAGCCGCATACGTCCGCAGGCCGCGTGCCGACGGATCGGGGCTACCGCTACTTCGTCGACCGGCTCCTGAGCCGCCGGCGCGACGCGGCTTCCCCACCGGACGTCGAGGCGCGGCTGCGACAGGCCGGCACCATGAGCGACGTCCTGTCGAACGTATCGCACGAGCTGTCCGTTGCCTCTCATCATTTGGCGTTCGCCTGCCTGCCCCGCGTGGCGGGGAGCACCTTCAGGCGCATCGAGTTCGTTCCGCTCGGCAGCACGAAGATCCTCGTGGTGGTCACGACCGACGACGGCGAGATCGCGCACAAGGCGGTGGACATCGACGAGGAGACGGACCGCGGTGCGCTGGAACAGGGCGCCCGGTACCTGTCCGAGACGTTCGCGGGTCTTCCGCTGCCGGACGTGCGAACGGCGGTGGTCGAGCAGTTGCGGCAGGAGCGCATGCTCTACGACCAGCTCCGCTCCCGCGCACTGCGCCTGGCGAGCCTCACGCTGGAGGACATGGTGCCTCCGAATCACCTTTTCGTCGAGGGCGCGTGGTTCCTCGCCGAGGAGGTGTCCGACGGCGAGGACCGCGTACCGCTCGGAATCCTGCGAACGCTGCTCGCGATGATCGAGCGCAAGGATCTGCTGGTGCGGGTCCTGGACGAATACCTCGACGGCCCGGGACTGACGGTCGTCATCGGCACGGAGAACTCGTCGCCGGAGATGCAGGCCTTCAGCCTCGTGGCATCCACCTACTTCGACGGCGCCCGCACCGGGCGCATCGGCATCATCGGCCCGCGGCGCATGCGCTATTCCCGAGCGATCTCGGCAGTGGATCAGGTCTCGCGCGCCGTCAGCCGGGTACTCGTCGAGCAGACGGCCTCATCCGAACATGACAGACGACGCGAACCTGGCACAGCCTGAAGAAGACGCGAATCCGGCGCAGACCGACGAGAACGCGAACCCGGCGCAGACCGACGAGGCGACGAGCCGGACACAGCCCGAGGCGGACGCGGGCCGGGCGCAGACCGACGAGAAGGCCGCCGCGGATCCGGCCCCGCCGGCCGGGCTCGCCCCCGATCCGGTGGCGGAGCGCGACGAGTACCGCGATCTGCTGCTCCGGAAGCAGGCGGAGTTCGACAACTTCAAGAAGCGGATCGAGCGCGACCGCGCAAGGGCCAACCGACAGGCCGAAAGGACCTTGATCGTGGCGCTGCTTCCCCTGCTGGACGACTTCGAACGCGCACTGGGGACGCCGACCGAAGCAAGCGGGACCGACGCGTACCGTTCAGGCATCGAGCTCATTCACCGGCAGTTGCTGGAGATTCTCCGCAAGCGCGGCGTGACGCGGATCGACACGGCCGCCGCGCGGTTCGACCCGAACCTGCACGAGGCCGTGGCGTACCAGGCCAGTGAAGGCCACGAGGACGGGGACGTCATCGACGAGTTGCGCCGCGGATATCTGTTCCACGAGGAGCTGCTGCGGGCAGCCATGGTCAGGGTGGCCAAGGCGTGAGCAAGCGCGACTACTACGAGGTCCTCGGCGTCTCGCGGAACGTCGGCGAGCAGGAGCTGAAGAGCGCCTACCGCAAGCTCGCGCTGAAGTACCATCCCGACCGGAATCCGAACGACCAGGCCGCGGAGGAACGCTTCAAGGAAGCGGCGGAGGCATACGCCGTTCTCGCCGATTCGGACAAGCGGGCCCGCTACGACAAGTTCGGCCACGCGGGCGTCGGCGGCAGCGGGGCGGCCGGCTTCGATCCGTCGACGTTCGCCGACTTCAACGACATCTTCGGCAACCTCGGCGACATGTTCGGATTCGGGGACATCTTCGGGTCCGGCCGGCGCCGCCGGGGTCCGCGGCGCGGCGCGGACCTGCGCTACGACCTGCCGATCTCGCTCGAGGACGCGGAGGCCGGCACCGAGGCGACCCTGCAGATCCCCCGCGAGGAGCCGTGCGAGCGGTGTGCCGGGTCGGGCGCCGCCGCGGGCTCCCGGCCCGAGACGTGCCCGCAGTGCCACGGGCGCGGACAGGTGCGTTACCAGCAGGGCTTCCTCACCGTCGCACGACCCTGCGGGGCCTGCCGCGGGGCCGGTACGTTCCTCCGCAATCCGTGCGACGCCTGCCGCGGGAACGGACGCGTGTCGCGCGAGCGGAAGCTCAAGGTGAAGGTGCCGGCCGGCATCGACACCGGACAGCAGCTCCGGCTGCAGGGCGAGGGCGAGCACGGGCCGCAAGGCGGGGAGCCGGGTGACCTCTACGTCGTCATCCATGTGCAGGACCACCCCGTGTTTCGCCGCGAGGGGAGCGACCTGCTGTGCGCCATTCCGGTGAGCTACCCCACGCTGGTGCTCGGCGGCACGATTACGGTACCGACGCTGAACGGCGACGAGACCCTGCACGTCCCGAAGGGCACACAGGGAGACGCCCGGCTGCGGCTGCGCGGCAAGGGCCTGCCGCACGTATCCGGGCGGGGACGCGGGGACCTCTACATCGACGTCCAGGTGGCCGTGCCCACGTCGGTCTCGCGGGAGCAGAAGACCCTGATCGAGGATCTCGACCGAATGATGCCGCAACGGTCCTTCGAGCCGAGCGAGCACGGTGACGGCGACGACAGCCGCCCCTTCTTCAGCCGGGTGAAGGACATCTTTGGATAGCTCCCCGGGCGCGCGAACGCCGCGGCCGGCGCTCGACATCCACTTGCCGTCCGCTCCCGCGTCGCTCCTGCCCCGCCTCGACGCCCTGCTCGACGACTACGACCCGTTCGCCATCCACGAAGCCGGGGACGCCCACGACCCGGCCGGGGACGCCCACGACCCGGCCGCGCCCGACGACGAACGCCGCGCCACGCCCCTGGAACGCCGCGTCTATTTCTTCTCGGCGGGATCGCGCGACGCCGCGCGCCGGGCCATCGTCCGCGTTCTGGGACCCGACGGCGCCCGAGCCAACCCGATCGACGTCGCCGACGACGGCTGGGCGGCGCGCTCGCACTCCGGCCTGCGCGCCGTACGGGTCGGCGACCTGCTCGTCGCCCCTCCCTGGGACGTTCCGCCGCCGGACGCCGGCGACCCCGCCACGCTGGTCATCGAGCCCTCGATGGGGTTCGGCACCGGCCATCATGCCTCCACCCGACTCTGCCTGCGGGCCCTGCAGCGCTCCCGCCACCGTCTCCGGACGGGCCGGCGGGTGCTGGACCTCGGCGCCGGGTCCGGCGTGCTGGCGATCGCCGCGGCCCTGCTCGGCGCACGGTCCGTGATCGCGGTCGAGCGTGACCCCGACGCGCTGGCGAACGCGCGGGACAACGTCCGGCGCAACGGCGTCGAAGACCGCGTCAGCGTGGTCCGGGGCGACATGGCGGACCTGCGCCTGCAGGCCGGCGACGTAGTGACCGCCAATCTCACCGGCGCGTTCTTCGTGCGGCAGGCGGCGGCGGTGCTGCGGCACGTCGAGGCGGGTGGGCTCCTGCTGGCTGGCGGTATCACCGGCGATGAGGAAGCGCCGGTGCGCGCCGCGCTGGAGCCGCCGCTCGCCCTCCGCGGACGGACGGTGGAGGACGAATGGGTCGGCCTCGTCCTCGAACGGCCGGCGCGGGGTGTCTGTCCGCCACCGGGGACCTGAATGTCCGTCCACCGCTTCTACGCGCCGCGGATCGAGGCGGCCGGAAGCGAGTTCGGCCTGTCTCCGGAGGAAGGGCGCCACCTCACCCGTGTGCTGCGCCTGCGCAGCGGGGCTCGGGTCCACGTCTTCGACGGACGCGGGCGAGAGCACGAAGCCACCCTGACGGACGACGACCCGCGGCATCCGGTACTGCGCCTCGGCGCGCCGGTCACGGCGGTCGCCGAGCCCTTGGTGCGCGTGACGCTCGGGGTGACGCTCCTGAAGGGCCGCAAGCTCGACACCGCGGTCCGTGACGCCACGACGCTCGGGGTGGCGGAGATCGTACCGCTGCTGACGCACCGCGCGCAGGCCGGCGGACACGAGCGCGGCGGCGCGCCACTCGTCGATCGCTGGCACGGCATTGCAATCGCAGCGGCCAAGCAGTGCGGGCGCGCCGTGGTACCTGCGGTCCACCCCCCGGCGACGTTCCAACGGTTCCTGGAGGACGCCCGTCGGGACGCCTTTCGCCTGCTGCTGGCGGAGCCGGCCGCTGCCGGCCCGAGCCCCGGCTCGGCCCTGCTGAACGCAATCCGGACCGACCCGCGGCCGGTCAGCGCGGCGCTCGCGACAGGCCCGGAAGGCGGCTGGACGGACGACGAGACCCGCGCCGCCGAGGCAGCCGGATTCCGCTCGCTCACCCTCGGCCGGCGCACGCTGCGCGCCGAGACCGCTCCGGTCGCGGCCCTCTCGATCCTGCGTTTCGCATGGGACGATCTCTGAAGCCGGAAACCGGCTTCGGAACCCGGAAGCGCGGCGGAACCCCCACGCTATACTTGCGGACACCCGCATGCTGTTCCGAGGTCAGACGCTAGGCAAGTACAGAATCGCCGCACCCCTCGGAAGCGGCGGATTCGGCGCGGTCTATCTGGCCCGGGACACCTGGATCGACAAGGACGTGGCGATCAAGGTGCCTCACCGGCAGAACATGAACTTCGGCGAGCTCCTGCGGGAGCCGCGCCTGCTGGCGGCGCTCGACCATCCCAACATCGTCTCGGTTACGACGGCCGAGAAGCAGGACAACGTCTTCTTCATCGTGATGGAGTACGTCGCCGGCCACACGCTGGAAGAGGTCATCGCCAACAGCGGCGGACTCGATGCGGCGCACACGGTCTACTACGCTACCCAGATCGGGCGTGCCATCGAGCATGCCCACGCCCAGGGGGTGATACACCGCGACCTGCGTCCGGCCAACATGCTCGTGTCCGAGTCGGGAGTGCTGAAGGTCGCCGACTTCGGCACCTCGCGCTTTCTGGAGATCGCCGCGCACGGAACGACCGTGATCGGCAGTCCGCCCTACATGGCCCCCGAGCAGTTCGAGGGCAAGGCGGTGTTCGCGTCGGACATCTATTCGCTCGGCATCACGATGTACCAGATGCTGACAGCCGTTCTACCATACGAGTCCCCAACCCCACGCGACCTCGACAAGCTGCTGAGCGGCAAGCTGGTGCGACCGCCGCGCCTGTGCAATCCGGAGGTGCCGAAGGCGCTCAACGACATCGTGATGAAGGCGCTCGCGCCGGAGCTGTCGATGCGCTATCAACGGGCCGCCGAGCTGCTGAGCGATCTGGAGCACTCGTCCGCGCCGGCTTCCCGACCGGCGCCGGATCGCCACGCCGAACCGCCGCGCGACGCGGTAGCGCGGGTGCACGTCACCCCGCGCCGCCGCCTGGCCGAGACATCGTCGTCGGGGCGCTTCTGCTCGCGCTGTCACAAGCCACTGCACGCACGCGCGGATCGCTGTCCTTTCTGTGGAGAGATCTGGTAGGAGCAAATGCTTGCAAACAGCGCGCCGCCCTCTTAGACTGATGTATTGACTTCTTCACTTCGGGCGACTCCACAGGTTTGACATGAGCTTCGGCACCGGTCGCATCTGGATGAACCGCGAGTTGGTCGATTGGGCCGACGCGAAGATTCACATCGGTTCCCACGTCATCCACTACGGCAGCGGTGTCTTCGAGGGCGCTCGCTGCTACGACACGCCGGACGGCGCCGCCGTTTTCCGTCTCGACGCCCACGTCCGCCGGCTGTACGACTCGGCGAAGATCTTCCGCATGGACTACGAGGAGCTCGGACAGGACGAGTTCCAGGAAGCGGTGCTCGACACAATCCGGGCCAACCGCTACAACGCCTGCTACGTCCGCCCGCTTCTCTACCGGGGCTACGACACGCTGGGAGTCAACCCCTTCAGTTGCCCGGTCGAGGCGGCGATCCTGGTGTGGGAGTGGGGCGCGTATCTCGGGGAAGACGCACTCGAGCACGGCGTGGACGTTCAGGTCAGCTCCTGGGGCCGGGGGGCGCCCAACCGGTTTCCGTCCCTCGCCAAGTCGACGGCCAACTACGCGAACTCGCAGCTCATCAAGATGGAGGCCACCCTCAACGGGTACGCCGAGGGCATCGCCCTCGACCCGCGCGGCTTCGTCAGCGAAGGCAGCGGCCAGAACATCTTCGTGGTGCGCGACGGCGTCATCACGACCCCACCGTCCGCCGACTCCATCCTGCCCGGCATCACGCGTGACGTCGTCATCACCCTCGCGGGAGATCTCGGGTTCGAGGTGCGTCAGGAGACGCTGCCGCGCGAGGCGCTCTACCTCGCCGACGAGGTGTTCTTCACGGGCACCGCGGCGGAGATCTCGCCCATCCGCTCGATCGACAAGATCACCATCGGCAGCGGCAAGCGCGGCCCGCTGACCGCGGTCATTCAGCGGCGGTTCTTCGACGTCATCCACGGTCGCGTGGCCGATACCCACGGCTGGCTCAAGTACGTCTACGGCGATCCGGTGACGGCGGCGCATGCGGCCGAGGCTGCGGCCGGCGCCGGCTGAGCGGGTGAACCCGGCTGGTCCACCCAAGTAGCGCGCATTGCCTTCCGACCCCTACGCGGCGGGGTTGTCCATGCTCGCCCGGCGCGAGCGCTCTGCTGCACAAGTGACCGAAGGCCTCCGCCGGCGAGGTTTCGATCGCGACGCGATAGAAGCCGCGGTCGAGCGCCTGCAGCGTGAAGGCGCTCTCGACGATCACCGTACGGCGACCGTCCATGCGCGTCACTCGGCGCGGGTTGCCCACCGCGGCCCCTTCCGGGTCGAGCGGGAGATCACTGCACTCGGCATCGCCCCCGCGGTCGCGCGCGCCGCGGTCACGGAAGTCTACGCGGAGGCGAGCGCGGAGACCGTGATCGAACGGGCGCTCGCGCGGCGACTTCCGGAGGGTGCGGCGGTCGCGGACCGGGCCCACTTCGGCAGGCTCTACCGCTACCTCTTGCGGCAGGGCTTCGACCCGCAGATGGCGACCGCGACTCTGCGCACCCGCGCCGGAACGTCGGCGCCGGCGGACGACGAGCCGGCCCCTTGACCCCCGCTTCGAGTGCGCCGCCGACCGGCTCGGCGCCGTGTGTCAGAATGACGCGGATGACATCGGCCGAAATCAGACAGAGCTTCCTCGAGTATTTCCGCGGTCGCGGACACCGCGTCGTAGCGAGTGCGCCGCTGGTGCCCGGGGACGATCCGACCCTGCTGTTCACCAACGCCGGGATGAACCAGTTCAAGGATCTCTTCCTCGGCGCCGAGCGGCGCGAGTACCGGCGCGCCACGACCGCCCAGAAGTGCATGCGCGTCAGCGGCAAGCACAACGATCTGGAGAACGTCGGGCCCTCGCTGCGGCACCACACGTTCTTCGAAATGCTCGGCAACTTCTCGTTCGGCGACTATTTCAAGGCCGACGCCATCCCCTTCGCGTGGGAGCTGCTGACCGGCGTCTGGGATCTGCCCGCCGAACGGCTCTACGCGACGGTCTTCAAGGGCGAGGACGGAGTGCCGCGCGACGATGAGGCCTACGCCATCTGGGAACGGCTGGTCCCGGCGTCGCGCATCGCCGAGCTGGGCGCCGCGGAGAACTTCTGGGCGATGGGCGAGACGGGCCCGTGCGGCCGCTGCTCGGAGATCCACTACCACCGCGGCGACCACCTGCCCTGCACCGCCGAGCGTTGTCTCGGCATCGACTGCGACTGCGACCGCTACGTCGAGATCTGGAACAACGTCTTCATGGAGTTCGAGCGGCGCGAGGACGGCTCCCTGACCCCGTTGCCCGCCCCGTCCATCGATACCGGCATGGGCCTCGAGCGGATCGTCGCGGTCCTGCAGGACAAGCTCTCCAACTACGACACGGACCTCTTTGCGCCGCTCCTCGCGGCCATCGGCGACCGGGCGGGCACGGAGTACGGCCCGCTCGCGGGCCGCCCGTCCAACGACACGAGCGACGTCTCGTTGCGTGTGATCGCCGATCACCTGCGGGCGATGACGTTCCTCATCGCCGACGGCGTCGTCCCGTCGAACGAATGGCGGGGCTACGTGCTCCGCAAGATCATGCGGCGGGCGATGCGGCACGGGAAGAGGCTCGGCGTAACCGAGCCGTTCCTGCACGAGCTCACCGGCGTCGTCATCGCCGAGATGGCGGGCGCCTATCCGGAGCTGGACGCCAGCCGCGCGGTGATCGCGTCGGTGGTGCACCGCGAGGAAGCGCAGTTCGACCGGGCTCTACACGACGGGTTGCCGCACCTGGAAGAGGCGCTGGCCGGCGCGGAGAACATGCAGCGAGTCCTGGACGGCGAGGTGGCATTTCGGCTCTACGACACTTTCGGCATGCCGCTCGACTTCATCGAGGACATGGCGCAGTCGCGGTCGATGGATGTCGATCGGGAGGGGTTCGACCACGCGATGGAGGCGCAGCGGACCCGCGCCCGCGCGGGGGCGACGTTCCACAAGCTCGAGGCTTCGATTCAGCTCGGAGGACTTTCCTCAAGCGCTAATCTGACCGTGGCACCACCGGAATCGTTCGTCGGCTACGAGACCACCTCGGCAACCAGTGTCGTCACCCACATCTTCCGGCGCGACGAGTCGGGAACGACCCTTGCTCCCGTCGACCTGCTGAACGCCGGCGAGGAGGGACACGTTGTTCTCGACACGACACCGTTTTACCTGGAAGCGGGCGGGCAGGTTTCCGACACCGGCCGACTCTTCCAGGACGGCGCCGTCGAGGCCGAGGTCCGGGACATCGCGCGCGCCCAGCCGGGTTGGCCGCGCATGCACGTCATCACGATGCGCGAAGGAACGCTGCGGGTCGGCGATTCGATGGAGGCCGAGGTCGACGCCGAGCGCCGCGACGCCATTCGCCGGAATCACACCGCGACGCACCTGCTGCACGCAGCGCTGCGCCAGATTGTGGGCACCCACGTCAAGCAGAAGGGATCGCTCGTCGCCCCGGACCGGCTGCGATTCGACATCTCGCATCATGAGGCGGTCACCCCCGACCAACTGACCGAGATCGAGTTGCTCGTGAACGAACACGTCTTCATGACGAACCAGACAGTCGAGACAGAGGAACGGTCAACCGAGGAAGCAAGAGCGGCGGGCGCCATGGCCCTCTTTGACGAAAAGTACGGCGAGCGCGTCCGGGTGGTGACCGTCCCCGGCTTCTCCGTCGAACTCTGCGGCGGCACGCATTGCCGGGCGACCGGCGACATCGGTCCGTTCGTCATCACTCACGAAGGGGGCGTGGCGGCTGGCGTCCGTCGCATCGAGGCGGTGACCGGCGCCGAGGCCGTGCAACTGTTCCAGGGTCGGGGAGACCAGGCAGCCGGTCTCGACACACTGGCGGATCGGGCCGTAGCGTCGGTCCATACGTTGGACAACCTGCGCTTTCGTCGCCCCGTGAATGCATCCCGCGCCCAAAAAGCTTTGGAGGCCGTCAACAAGCTGGCGAAGCGGGCCAAGGATCTGGAGCGCGAAAACGAGCGCCTGAAGGTGCAGGCCGCTATGGGAGCCGGTACGTCACAGGGCGACGACTTCGATGTCCACGAGGTCCTTGGAATCCAAGTCGTGGCGCGTCGGGTGTCAAGCATGGATCCGGGGGCGTTGCGCACTCTCGCAGACTCGCGCCGAGACCGTCTCGGAAGCGGCGTCGTCGTCATGGCATGCGACACCGGCGGCAAGGCCACGCTGGTCGCATCGGTGACACCTGACGTCGCGGATCGCGTACCCGCGGGTAAACTGGTCAAGGAGCTCGCCCCCATCGTCGGTGGACGGGGAGGAGGACGGCCCGACTTCGCGCAGGCCGGCGGACGGGAGGTCGACCGAATCAACTCCATCGTGCCGCAGTGCTACACGGCGATCACCCGTATGCTGGACGAGGACTCTTGACGAACGCATCGCTCCAGATTGGGGCCGCGATGCCACTTGGCCGGGTGTCTTGAATCATCGCAGGCAATAGTCGACAATCGGATCGGACGAAGATGTCGAACGGAAGCAGGAACCGAGCCACGTGGGCCGCCATCTCTGGCGACTGGTCGTTTCGGGAATCGAGCGCGGAGTACAGGCGGCCGGAAGACGCTCCTCAAGCGGTCGGCGTCGCTTTGTCCTCCGCTCGCATTCGAAACGGCCGGATGTCCGCGCAGATACGTCTGGGCAATCCGGAGGAAGGTGCCGGACGCCTCCTGCTCGGGTACAACACCGTCACAGGCAGCTACTACTCCGCTGGATTGGGAGGCTACGGTCGCGCTTACGTGATCGATGAACACGTGCCCCAGCGCGGCTGGCAGGCGGTGAGGCACGAAGGTCGAGTGTCGCAACTCGACGGGTCGACACCGTACAGCGTCACGGTCGACGTCAGAGGCCAGCGGCTGCGTCTGGCAGTGGATGGCATCGAGCTGATCGATCAGCAACTGCCCCACCCGCTCGAGGGCCACCAGGCGGGGCTGTTTGCCTGGGGGTCGGGGCCGGTGGGGTTCGAGGACATCGAATGGTCGGATGACCGCCCGCGAGCCTTCGTCGTCATGCAGTTCACGGAACCCTTCGACAGCCTCTATGCAGAGGTCATCCGTCCCGTGTGCGAGGAACTGCGATTCGACGCGTACCGTGCTGACGACGTGTTTCGTCCGGGCCCGATCCTGCAGGACATCATCACCGGGCTGGTGGAGTCGGACGTGATTATCGCGGAGATCACGCCGACGAACGCGAACGTCTTCTACGAGCTCGGATATGCGCATGCCCGCAACACACCGACGGTGCTTCTCGCGCGTCGCAACGGGACGCTGCCCTTCGACATCAGCGGGCACCGGGTCATCTTCTATGACGATTCGATCAGGGGTAAACCCGAGGTCGAAGCTGCGCTGAGGAGACATCTCTCCAGCATCGTCGGGACAACCGGCGGGTAGCGTCGTCCTGGTCACCCGAACGGTCCGACCCGCATGTCCGCAGCATCCCGACCGACGGCAGACACGGGCGCGTTGCAGTCGGTTCGGATCGACGTCTGGCTCGACGTGGCCTGCCTGTTCCGGACACGGTCCGAGGCGCAGCGTGCCGCAAAGGGCGGCAAGGTCGAAATCAACGGGCGGCGCACGAAGCCACATCGCGAGATCCGACCCGGCGACGAGATCCGCATCACACGCCCCGACGGTGTCACGCAGGTGGTGTCCGTGGCGGCCCTCGCCGAGCGCCATCTTCCGAGAGCCGATGCGCGAGCGCTGTACGAGGACCGGACGCCACCGCCGACGGAGGAGGAACTGGCGTTCAGGATGCTGCTTCGGCGCGCAGGTCGCTCGGCCGCGCCCGACAAGCAGCAGCGCCGGCAACTCCGGCGTCTGAAGGGCCGCGCATAGATAGATAGCGCAGCGGGAGGCCGAACGGTCAGCCGCTGCTCAACGGTTCCACCGCGGGGCGCGGGATGTCGGCCGGCCACTCCACGGGCTCCGGCCAGTTTTCGGAGAGGAATCGGAACGCGCGCTCCGCCCGCCGCGTCGTGATGGCGTGGCCGCGGTTCAGACGCGCGATCGTCTCCCCGCTCCCGGTCGCGTAGCGGGAGACGGTCGAAATGCTCCGTCCTGTGCTCTCGGCGAAGATGGCGCAGAGAGCCACGAGCCGCCGAACCGTGTCGTCCATGGCACGCAAGTATGCCACGAATGGCACGTGCATTCAAGTGTTTCCGTGTATCGTGTCGCTGATGACACGTTACGGCATCGACTACCTGCGAGAGGCGGTGCGGCAGCGAATCGCGGCGGAGGGACTGCGTCCGTTTTCGCTCCGCACCGGCATCCCGCTGGGTCAGTTGCGAAGCGTGGTCGAGGGGCGGGCGGCAAGGAGCACGACCCTCGAGCTGATCGCATCCGTCCTGGAGCTGGAATTCTACATCGGCCCCGCTCGGGCGGATTTGTCGACGCCGCGACTGCCTTCGGAGATCGCTCGGGCCCTCCACCTGCCGGGCGACGCTACGGTCGACGACGCCGTCGGTGCGATAAGGAAGGACGCAATGGCGTCGAGGCTGCGCGAGGGGATCGGTCTCATACAGGAGTTGATGGAGAGGGCCTCGGCGGCGGCCGCACTGATTCCCCGCCTGATCTCCCGCGAGCGACCGCCGGCACAAGAGGGGCCGGAGAGCACTGTCGTGATGATTCCCTTCGCCCCGGAGGTGAGGCTGGCGGCGGGCACCGGCGAGGTGGTGTTCGAGGAATCCCCGGAGGTGTCGATCGCCGTCGCAGCCGAAGCCCTGGCGTCCTGGGCGCGGCGGGATCGTCTGACCTGCGTTCGCGCCGCGGGTGACTCGATGGAGCCGGCCATCCACGACGGCGACCTCGTGGTGGTCGACGCGGGCCGGAGCGACCCCCTCGATGGGCACCTGTTCGCGGTGCGTACCGATGCCGGACTGGTCATCAAGCGCTTGCGACAGAACCAGGGCCGGTGGCTGTTGGCCAGCGACAACCCGACCCACCCTTCGCATCCGGTGGCCCAGGACGACCGGATTCTCGGACAAGTCGCCTGGTGCGGACCACGGGGCCGCAACCATCGCTGACGAAAGAGCCCGCCACGCTCGGACCCTCGTTCCGAATCACACGGTTGCACGCGCGGAGAACACGATCGCGCGGCCGGATTCCTGGTATCGTGTCAGTAGTGACACGTCCCAAAGGCATCGATTACCTGCGACGAGCGGTTCGGCGGCAGGTCGAGACGGAGGGCCTGAGGCCCTTGTCTCTGCGTACCGGTATCCCCCTCGGTCAGTTGAGGAGCGTGATCCAGGGCCGGGCGGCGCGGAGCACGACTCTCGAGCTGATGGCGTCCGCGTTGGGGATCGAGTTCTACATCGGTCCGGTCCGGGTGGAGCCGTCGTCGGGCGCGGGGCTGCCGTCGGCAGTCGCAGAGGCCCTCGACCTGCCGCGAGACGCCAGCATAGCCGACGCGCTGAGGGCGATCGACAAGGACGCACTGACGGCGAGACTGCGCGAAGGCATCGGCCTCGTGCAGGAGTTGATGGACCGGACGGCGACGGCGGTGGCGCTGATTTCCGGCCCTGCGCCGGATGCGCACTCGCCGGAGCGCGTGCCGCACGACGACGCCGTCGCGATGATCCCGTTCGCACCCGGCGTCCGGCTCGCGGCGGGCACCGGCGAAGTCGTATTCGACGAATCGTCGGAGGTGTCGATCGCGGTCGCGGTCGAAGCGCTGGCGTCCTGGGCGCAGCCGGAGCGCCTGACATGCGTCCGGGCGGTGGGCGACTCGATGGAGCCGGCGATTCGCGACGGGAATCTCGTTGCGGTCGACTCCGGCCGCAGCGACCCGCTGGACGGAAAACTGTTTGCGGTACGCACCGGCGCCGGACTCGTCGTCAAGCGCCTGCGACGGCAGCCCGGCGGCCGCTGGCTGCTCACCAGCGACAACCCGGCCCACGCATCCCGTCCGGTGGCCGAAGACGACCGTATCCTCGGACAGGTCGCCTGGTGCGGACCACAGAACCGGCGTGATGGCTGACCGCGGCGGAACCGGGCGGCACAATCCACGTTCCCCGCCGCCACGACCGGATTCCGCGCGACGGGATCGCTCCCCGGGCCATCGGCTTGCCCTATAATGGCAGGCGCACGGACGTATCCGTAGCGTGCATCAAGGAGCGTACTCATGCGAGGTCTCGTACTGGCGCCAAGTCTGCTGTTGGCCGCCGCCGGCATGATGGTGACGTCGGGCGTTGCACACGGACAGCAGGATACCGAGACGATCAGCGTCTACAAGTCCCCCACCTGAGGCTGCTGCATCAAGTGGGTGGTTCACCTGCAGGAACACGGCTTCAACGTGGAGATGACGGACGTCCCCAGCGTCGTGCCGCTCAAGCGGCGCGCCGGCATTCCGCCCGCGCTGTCGTCGTGCCACACCGCGATCGTGGGCGACTACGTGATCGAGGGCCACGTGCCGGCAGCCGACATCGCGCGCCTTCTCGATGAGCGCCCGCGCGTCGCCGGGCTCGCCGTACCGGGAATGCCAATCGGCTCTCCGGGCATGGAAGTGCCCGGCCGGCCGGTGCAGCGCTACGACGTCATCGCGTTCGAGCGGAACGGCAACGCGGAGGTCTATTCGTCACACGGCAGATAGCGTGCGGCGACGGTTGCCGCAGCACCGCTGCCGTTCGACGCACGAGGAACGCAGTCCAGGCGGGAAGCATCGCCGCTCCGATGCAGCGGTGCTTCGGTCTCGGACTGCCGGGATTGGGAGTTTCATGGCGAACCACAAGTCTGCGATCAAGGCCCACGGGCAGAGTCTCCGGCGCCGGGACAGGAACAACCGCATGAAGAGCCGGATGCGCCGAGCGATCCGGGCGACTCGCAACGCCATCGGCGCAGTCGACGGCCCGAATGAGGAAGCGGCGTCGGGCGCTCGCGAGTCGATCCGCACAACGGCGGCCCTGATCGACAAGCTGGCCGGCAAGGGCGTCATCCACCGCAACGCGGCGGCGCGGCACAAGTCGCGGCTCGCGAAGCAAATTCGGAAGGCGGCGGCCCCGGCCCAGGACGGCTAGGAGTCTGCGCCGTAGAACGGGGCAGACTGCCAGAGAGGGTTGGTTGGGCGGAAAGCGGAGCCGCAAGGCAACGGTTTCCGGGCTAGTCAGAAGCCGCGGCGCGCACCTCCCGCCGCGGCGGTTCCACACAGGTCCACCACCAGGCGTTCCAGCAGCACGCGCGGTTCCCCGCCCGACTGCTTCAGGGCGAGGTCCGTACGAAAGACCGCCTCGATCGCGGGCACGACCCGGGTTCCGGCGAGCTTCGTTCTGGCCACCCACGCGAGTTGCCCCAGCACCATGTAGGGCACCGCCCCGGCGTCGAGCGCCAGCCCCAGCTCCCGGAGCGCCCGGTCGGTCGCCCCCTGCTCGATGGCGCGCGCCACCGCCCACTCGTCCGTGGCATGCGGCGTGGCCGGCCCCAGCACTTCGCGCACATGGGCCGGCGTCACGATTTCGCCCGCATCCACGAACAGCAGCAGCCGGTCGACCGCGTTTCGCAGGCGCCCGGCGTCGCTGCCGACGAGGTCGCTGAGCAGGCGGATCGCCGGGACCTCGGCCCGCCGGCCCGCCTCCTCCACGCGCTCCTTTATCCACTCCCGAAGGCCGGCCGCGTCTTCCGGAACACCGCAGCGAACGACGGTGGCCCGCTCTCGGAGCTGCTTCGCAATCCGGCGCCGCGTGTCCAGTCCACCCGATACGAGCACGAGCGTCGTCTCGACCGGCGGCGCCTTCAGGTAGACCTCCAGCGCCGCGAGGGCGCGCCGCGCCGCCTCGCTCTCCTTCGCCGGCTGCAGCATCCGCTCGGCCCGCACCGCGATGACGATTCGTCTCGGCGCCATCACCGGCACGATCCCCGCCGCGGCGAGGACCTCATCCAGGCCGGCGTCGCCGCCGTGGAAGCGGTCGAGGTTGAAGGCGCGCACGCCCTCGTCGATGGTCTCGGCCAGCGCCGCGGCCAGCGCCCCCTTCTCGCGCTCGTCGTCGCCGATCAGGAGATAGACGGGATCCAGCTCGCCGGAGTCGATCCGGGTGCGCAGCGCCGCCGGCGTCAGTGCGGCCACGCCCGTCTAGAAGGCCTCGAGGATGGAGCTGACCACCGTGGTGGCGAAATCCACGGCGAGTCGCTCGACGGTATTGGCCTGCTGTCCGAAGAAGGTCGAGACGCTGGCGATGTCGCCGGTCCCCGACGCCACCTCGTACTCGTCGCTGAACACCATCTGCCCGTCGTCCCAGATCACCTCGTCCGTGGTCAGATCGCGGAACTCGATGGACGCCTGGAGCGTGAAGACGTAGCGGGACGCCTGCTGGTCCGCGCTGAAGCTGGCCGGCGCGATTCTGACGGCGGTGATGGTCCCGGTCAGGGTTGCGTCCGCGCCCGCCTCGTCGGTCTGGACCCGATACGAGCCCCGGCTGATGAACGCCGTGCGCACCTCCTGCGTCAGGAGCTGCTCGACGTCGAAAATGCTGGTGTTGTTCCCGAACGTCGGGATGGCGACCGTCTCGATGTAGTCGGGCAGGAACGATCCCTGGCCGGCCAGCGTGTACCCGCACCCGGGGAGGACGCCGCAAACGGCCGCGACGAGCAATGCGGCGACCGGCAGCCCGCGGCGGGCGCGCCCCTGCGTCCCTGCCGTGATGCATCCCGCCTGGGCGGCGTCGCTCCGGGGTCGAATTGCGTGCATCGGGTGCGCTCCTCTCATGGTTTCGCGACGATGCTGACGAGCCGACCGGGCACGACGACGACGCGTGCGACGGTCCTGCCGGCAATGTGCGTCTGCACCTGGGGCTGGACCAGCGCGAGGCGGCGCAACTCGTCCTCGGCCGTGTCGAGGGCGACGGTCAACCGCGCACGCACCTTGCCGTTCACCTGCACGGGGAGGACGAGCGTCTCGGCCCGCGCCACGTCTGCATCGAAGCCCGGCCACCCCGCCGCCTCGACCCCCGCGTCGTGCCCCAGGGCCTCCCAGAGCTCCTCGGACAGGTGGGGCGTGAACGGCGAGAGCATCAACACCAGCGCCTCGATGGCCTCGCGCACGACGGCCAGGGCCGCCGGACCGGCTTCTGCCGCCGGCGACGCGGGGTCGCTCGCGAACGGTCCGATGCGGGCCCCCTCGCAGAACGCGTACAGATCGTTCACCAACTCCATCAGGGCCGACACGGCGGTGTTCAGATGAACGCGCGGGTCGAGGTCCTCGGATACGCGCCGGATGGTGTCGTGCGTCTTGCGGCGGAGTCCGCGCTCGGCTGCGCCGAGCTGCAGTCCGTCGAACGGTGGTGCGCCGCCGGCGGCGCAGGTCTCCGCGAAAGGCATCACGAGGCGCCAGACGCGGGCCAGGAAGCGGGCGCTGCCGTCGAGCCCGGCGTCGGTCCACTCGATCTCCTTCTCCGGCGGTGCGACGAACATCTCGTAGAGCCGCAGCGCATCCGCGCCGCAGGTCGCCGTCATCTCGTCCGGGTCGACCACGTTGCCCTTCGACTTCGACATCACCGCGCCGTCACGCAGGACCATCCCCTGCGTCAGCAACCGCGTGAACGGCTCGTCGTGCTCCACCAATCCGAGGTCGCGCAACACCTTGCAGAAGAAGCGGGAGTAGATGAGATGCAGGATGGCGTGCTCCACCCCGCCGCTGTAGAAGTCGACCGGCGCCCAGTACCCGACCGTCGCGGCGTCGAACGGAGCCGTGTCGCCGCGCGGGTCGCAGTAGCGGTAGAAGTACCACGACGAGTCGACGAACGTATCCATCGTGTCGGTCTCGCGACGCGCGGCCCCGCCGCAGTCCGGACAGTTGACGTCGACGAACTCCGGCACCTGCGCGAGCGGCGAATCGCCGCGGCCGGTGAACTCCTCCACCCGCGGCAGTTCCACCGGGAGCCGGTCCTCCGGCACCGGACGCGTCCCGCAGCGCTCGCAGTAGATGATGGGTATGGGCGTGCCCCAGTAGCGCTGGCGGGAGATACCCCAGTCCTTCAGCCGGTACTGCACCTGCCCGCGGCCGAGTCCGCGTTTCTCGGCGGCCTCGGTCATGACCGCCCGCGCGCGATCGCTCTGCAGCCCGGAGAACTCCCCGGAGTCGACGAGGCTTCCGGCAGCCGCGAACGCGGTCTCCAGGCTGTCGTCCAGGGGCGCCTCGTCCCGCGGCTGAATGACCACTCGGATCGGGAGCTCGTACTTGCGCGCGAACTCCAGGTCGCGCTGGTCGTGGGCGGGGACCGCCATGATCGCACCCGTGCCGTAGTCGGCCAGGACGAAGTTGGCCACCCAGATCGGAACGGTCTCGCCGGTGAAGGGATTGACCGCCCGGCGGCCCGTGTCTATCCCCTCCTTGTCGATCTGCCCGGTCAACCGCGCCGTCCGGTCGAGGGCGCGGAACCGTCCCACACGAGCCCGGAACTCCACCGCGTCGGGCCGCGCCGCCGCGATGCGATCCACGAGCGGATGCTCCGGCGCCAGCAGGACGAACGTGGCCCCGTGGATCGTGTCGATACGCGTCGTGAAAACGTCGATGCCGTCCTCGGAAGAAGCCCCGGCCTCTCCGTCGGAGCCGTCCGCGCCGGCGAGGGGGAAGCGGACCAGCGCGCCGTGCGAGCGGCCGATCCAGTTGCGCTGCATCGTCAGCACCTTGTCCGGCCACTGGTCCAGCGCGTCGGTCCCGTCGAGCAGCTCGTCGGCGTACCGCGTGATGCGCAGGAACCACTGCTTCAGGTCGCGCGTCTGCACCGTCGTCCCGCAGCGCCAGCAGCCGCCGTCGACCACCTGCTCGTTGGCCAG
Source organism: Vicinamibacterales bacterium (assembly GCA_965222905.1). GTDB lineage: Bacteria > Acidobacteriota > Vicinamibacteria > Vicinamibacterales > UBA8438 > WTFV01. The sequence goes on from OZ244976.1 coordinate 6,229,981, forward strand.
CACCGTCCGGCAGTCGGAGCACCAGTTCACCGCCGACTGCTTGCGGTAGGCGAGCCCGCGCTCGTACATCTTCAGGAACAGCCACTGGTTCCAGCGGTAGTACTCCGTGTCGCAGGTGGCGATCTCGCGCTCCCAGGCGTAGCTGATCCCGAGCCTCTGCAACTGGTCCTTCATGTGCGCGATGTTCTCGCGCGTCCAGGTCTCCGGGTGCGTCCGGTTCTTGATCGCCGCGTTCTCGGCCGGCATCCCGAACGCGTCCCACCCGAACGGATGGAGCACGTTGTAGCCGCGCATGCGTTTCATGCGCGCCACGACGTCGCCGATCATGTAGTTGCGCACGTGCCCGACGTGGGCGTGGCCGGACGGGTAGGCGAACATCACGAGGCAGTAGAATTTCGGACGCTCGGGGTCCGCGGTCACCTCGAAGGCGCGGCGCTCGCGCCAGCGCCGTTGCCACTTCCGCTCGATTGTCTGGGGGTCGTAGTCGCGCACGGAGAGATTGTACCAGCCGGCGCGGGAACTCCCGGCGCTCTCGGCGCGCGTTCGTTTCCACATAGTATCGTATGTGATGAAATTCGTACTGGACACGAATGTCATCGTCGCCGGCCTGCGGAGTCCGACCGGCGCGTCGGCGGCGTTACTCGGCCACGCCATGAGCGGTGCGGTCACGCTGCTGCTGTCCGTGGCGCTGGCGCTGGAATACGAAGCGGTCTGCCGTGACCCGGACCAGCGAATCGTGTCGGGCCTGAGCGAGGCCGAGGTGGTGACCGTCGTCACGGCGCTCTGCGCGGTCGCGGAACCGGTTGCAACCCGGTTTCTGTGGCGCCCACAACTGCACGACCCGGCCGACGAGATGGTCCTGGAAGCCGCCATCAACGGTACGGCCGACGCCCTCGTCACCTTCAACCGACGGGACTTCGGCCAGGCGCCCGCCCGCTTCGGCATCGCATTGCTGTCACCCCAGGAGGCCTTGAGGAAACTCCCGTCATGAAGAAACTGCTCAGCACCTATCCGTTGCGACTGCCCACGTCACTGAAGGCGGCCGTTGCCGAGATCAGCAAGGCCGACGGCACGAGCATCAATCAGTTCGTGACGACGGCGGTGGCAGAGAAGGTTTCCGCCATGAAGACCGCCGAGTTCTTCACCGGCTGCGCGGCCCAGGCTGACATCGAGGCGGCTCGTCGGTTGTTGCGGAGAGACGGTGGACAGCCCCCGGAACCCGAGGACAGGTTGCCCTGACCGGGGGGAGTACCAGCCGCAGCCCGGGCGCGAGCGCGCGACCGCTGGACCTGACCGGTCGGCGTCAGCGGGCTCCGCGCCGACGCAGGAGGATAGCGGGTGACGGAGACCTCGGCGCGCCGCCGTAGGCTTGTCACTCCTATTGTATATTCCAGGATCTCTCCTCCGGTCACCCGACGCCCGGCCAGTACGGCGACTGGGCGCGCATGACCGACTGGAGGGCGGCGGCGGCGATCGCGGTCGAACCGCGCACTGGAGGGATGGACGCGGGCGGATCCGACGCGCAGACATCCAACGTGCCGTCCAGGCACTCCTCGAGCGCCTGCAGGTCGTAGCCCCCTTCGGTCACCACCGCGAGTCGGCCTGCGCAACGTTCGGCGGTGAACGCCCGCAGGCGCCGGGTAAGGGTCGAGTAGCCTTCCGTCGACAGGCGCATGCCGCCCAGCGGATCGGCCGCGTGCGCGTCGAAGCCGGCCGACAGCACGACCGCATCCGGGGCGTACGAACCCAGTATCGGCATCACCACCTCGCGGAACACCCGGTCGAGGTCCGCGTCGCCCGCTCCTGCCGCGAGCGGCACGTTCACCGTCGTGCCGGCACCGTCTCCCCGACCGACGTCGTCGGCCGCCCCGGTGCCCGGATAGAACGGATACTGGTGCGTCGAGACGTACAGAACCCGCGGATCGTCGTAGAAGATCCACTGGATGCCGTTGCCGTGATGTACGTCGTAGTCGACCACCGCGACGCGCTCCATGCCGCGCGCGAGGGCGTGGGCGGCCGCGACCGCCGCGTTGTTGTACAGGCAGAAACCCATCGCCCGCGCCCGCTCGGCGTGGTGCCCGGGCGGCCGCACGAACGCGAGCCCGGGCGCACCGTGGTCGAGCGCGTGGTCGACGGCGGCCACCGCAGCGCCGGCCGCCAGGCGCGCCACCGCCTCGGAGTCCGGCGACGTGTAGGTATCGGGATCGAGCCGCACGCGGCGTCCCGCGGTCGCGGCGATGTCCTCCAGGTAGCGGCCGTCGTGGACCCTGGCGAGCGCCTCGTCGGAGACCGGGGCGGGGGCCGCCGTCGGGCCACCGCCCGCGGTCCAGCGCTCCGCCACGCGCGCCATGACCTCCGCGCGCGCCGGCTGTTCCGGGTGCCCGTTCGGCGTCCGGTGATCGACGAAGCGGGGCGAGGAGACGAGCAGGACATCCGACTTCGCCATCTCCGGCTCTCCTTTCGACTAGCCCGAAAACCGTCGCCTGTGGCTCCGATATCCGCCCAACCGGGCCTGCCTGGAAGTCTGCCACGTTTCTACGGCGCAGACTCCTGGCGTCCGGCCGCGCCGGCCACGACGGCCCGCGCGCGTTCCGCCAGATCGTGCAGGGACCGCTCCAGCTCCACCCGTTTGTGCTCGATCAGATCGGGTCCGGCCCCGCGCGGCACCTCGATCGGCGCCCCGACCACCAACGCCGCACGGGCGAACGGCTTCGGCACCTGCGTCCCGTCCCAGCTCCGCGCGGTCCAGAACCGGTCCGCCTCGCTGTGAAACGGCAGCAGCGGATTACCCGTGAGGCTGGCCAGCCAGACCGCGCCCGGCTGCACCGAGCGGGCCGGACCGCGGGGGCCGTCCACCGCGAAACCGGTCGGCGCGCCGTCCGCCGCCAGCCGCCGCATCCGGACCAGGGCGCGTGCACCTCCGCGCGACGTCGACCCGCGCGCCGTGCGGTAACCGAATTTCTCGATGAGTCGCCCGATCCACTCGCCGTCGAAGTTCTCGCTGATCATGACGACGATGCCGCGCCGGCGGAAGAACCAGGTGGCGTGCACGATGCGGCCGTGCCAGAACGCCATGACCGGCTGCCGGCCCGACGCCCGGATCGCATCGTAGTGCCGCAGCCCTTCGGCGGTCCACCGGACCGTTCGGCAGAGCGCGGCGATCACCGGCTGGCCGGCCGCGGCGATCGCCGCGGCCGAGGCCACCTGGCGCGAGGACAGGCGCCGCCGCGAAGCGTCCCGGCTCACATCCCTTCGTAGGACGGGCCGCCGCCGCCCTCGGGTGGCACCCAGTCGATAATCTGGTAGGGGTCCATGATGTCGCAGGCCTTGCAGTGGACGCAGTTCGAGGCGTTGATCTGCAGCCGCTTGCCCGCCCCGGCGGCCGCATCGACGATCTCGTACACGTTGGCCGGGCAGAAACGCGTGCAGGGATTGCGGTACTCCTCGATGCAGCGCGTACGGCAGATGTCGGTGTCGGCGACGAGGAGGTGCGACGGCTGGTCCTCGTCGTGGCGCGTACCCGAGTAGTGGACGTTCGTCAGCCGGTCGAACGTCAGCGCGCGGTCTATCGGCACGCTGGGAGGCTCAGCCGGCGCGCCGCCGCCGAAGTACTGCTTCACCGTCCGGGTCCGCTCGTGCCCGGCGTGAGACGGCATCGGATCGCGGAGCCACCAGCCGCCGGTCAGCAGCGACATGCCGGAATAGACGAGGCCGGCCAGAAGCCCCCCGGCAAAGCTCTGGTGCACGTTGCGAACCGGGTACAGCTCGCGCCGGATCGGGCCCTCCTCCACGAGACGGGCGTACTCGGACAGCCGCGGGGCCGAGACGTCGTCCTCGCGCACCGCGCGGAACGCCACGTCAGCCGCGTGCATCCCGCTCCGCATTGCCAGGTGGATGCCCTTGAGCCGCATCGAGTTCAGGAAGCCCGCCGCGTCGCCCACGATCAGCGCGCCGTCGACGTGGCAGCGCGGCAGGGCGTGCCAGCCCCCCTCCGGAAGCGCCTTGGCGCCGTAGCGCACCATCTGCCCGCCGGCGAGCAGGTTCGCGACCATAGGGTGGCGCTTGAAGCGCTGAAACGCCACGTGCGGATCGAACAGCGGATCGCGGTAGTCGAGCCCGGCGACGAACCCGACGGAGAGACGGCCCTCCGGCAACGCATAGATGAACCCGCCCCCGAACTCCTCGTGACGGAGCGGATGCCCCATCGTGTGAATCACCGACCCGGCCGGCAGCCGGTCCGGATCCACGTCCCACAGCTCCTTGATGCCGATGGCGTAGCTCTGCGGCGAACGCCCGGCATTGAGGCCGAACCGGCGGATCAGGGTCTTGGTGAGGTTGCCGCGCACCCCGTCGGCCAGCACCGTCACCTTGGCGCGAATGTCGACCCCAGGCTCGAACGTCGACTTGCGCTCCCCCTGCCGGTCGATGCCGCGGTCGCCGGTGCGCACGCCGACGACCCTGCCCCCCTCGTACAGCAGCTCCGTGCCGGGGAATCCGGTGAAGACGTCGACCCCGGCTGCCTCGACCTGCTCGGTGAGCCACTTCGCGAGCCGGTTCACCGAGACCACGTAGTGGCCGTGGTTGCGCAGCGGCGGCGGGGTGATCGGAAACGGCAACGCGCGGCGCGCGGTCAGGAAGTAGATGCGGTCGTCGCGGACCGGGACGTCCAGCGGAGCGCCGCGGCTCTTCCAGTCCGGCATCAGCTCGGTGAGCGCGGACGGGTCGAGCACCGCCCCCGAGAGCATGTGGGCGCCGGCCGTACGCGCCTTCTCGAGGACCGCCACCATCAGCGGCTCGCCGCCCTGCTCCGCGTTCAGCCGCGCGAGGCGGTAGGCGGCGGCGAGACCGGCCGGCCCGCCCCCGACGATGAGCACGTCGACGTCGAGCGTCTCGCGCTCCACGTCACGAAGCCTCGCCGTCGAGGGCCGCCACGATGGCGGGCACCACCTCGAACAGGTCGCCGACGATGCCGTAGTCGGCCACCTCGAAGATGGGCGCGTCGGCGTCCTTGTTGACGGCGACGATGGTGCGGGCGCCCTTCATCCCGACCAGGTGCTGAATCGCGCCGGAGATGCCGACCGCGAGATACAGCTTCGGCGCAACGGTCTGTCCCGAGCTGCCGATCTGCCGGTCCATCGGGAGCCAGCCCGAGTCGCAGATCGGCCGCGACGCGGCCAGTTCGGCGTCGAGCGCCCTGGCCAGGTCCTGCGCAAGCGGCAGATGCTCCGCGCCCTTGATGCCACGCCCGACGGCGACGATCCGCTCGGCCTGGGTCAGGTCGACCGCCTGCTTCGCTTCCTTGAACGGGGCCTCCGGCCGCTGGCGAATCGCCGCCGCGTCGACCTCCACCGCGAACGGCCGGACAATCGCCGGCGCCGTGCCCCGCGCGCAGGCGTCTGCACGGTACGCACCGATCTGAAAGCTCGCGAAATGGGGAGCCGGCCCCTCCGCCAGCACGTCGGCCACGAACTTGCCCTGAAACATCGGCCGCACGAACACCCGCTTGTCGTCCCGGACCTTCGAGCCGATACAGTCGGGGATGAGCACCCGCCCGAGCCGCGCCGCGAGGGCCGGCGCGTAGTCGCGCGTCTGATACGTGTGGGGGAAAAGAACCAGCTCCGGAGCCGTCCGCTCCACTACCTGCGCGAGGGCGCCGACGAACCCGTCGGGAGTGTACGGCTCGAGCGCGTCGTGCTCCACCGCGAGCACCTCGGCCACGTCTGCCGCGGCCAGCTCGGCGGCCGGATCCTGCACACCGGCCCCGGCCACGACCGCCCTCACCGGCGCGTCCATCCGCTGGGCCGCCGCCACCGTCTCCCAAGTGGCGGGGTTCAGCGCTCCACCGCGCTGCTCCGCGATGACCAGAATCACAGCACCCTCGCTTCTTCTCGCAGCAACCGCACGAGCTCGCGCGCGGCCTCCGGAGACGAACCGGCGATGAACCGGGTGGCGCTTGTCTTCTCGGGCACGTACAGCTCCAGGATCCGCTGCCCCTGAGCCTCGATGCCGTCGAGCGCCACCGTGCGGATCTCCTTCCGCTTGGCTGCCATGATGCCTCTGAGCGTCGCGTAGCGGAGCTGGTTGATGCCGCTCTGGATGGTGATCAGGGCCGGCAGCGGCATGCCCACCCACTGGAACCAGCCGCTTTCCAGCTCGCGCTTCACCCGCAGGCCGGCGCCGTCCGCCGCCACCTCGACCTCCATGATGATCGTGGCGTGCGGCAGGCCGAGACGCTCCGCCAGTACGACGCCGGTCTGGCCGAAGCCCTGGTCGTCGGACTGAAGGCCGGTCAGGACCAGGTCGAACGACTCGTCCGACATTGCGCCGGCCAACGCCGCCGCGACCGCATCGGCCCCGGCGGTCGAGAGCGGGTCGCCCACGACGTGGATGGCGCGATCAGCGCCGCGGGCGAGCGCCTCGCGGATGACCTGGCTGACCCGGGCCGGGCCGGCCGAGCAGACGACCACCTCGCCGCCGTGGCGCTCCTTCAGGCGCAAGGCCTCCTCTAGCGCGTACGCATCGGGCTCGTTCATCTCGAAGCTGGCGTCGTCGTCGCGGACCCACGTCGCGGACTCCGCCGCGCGCAACGGCCAGTCGCGGGTCACGACCTGCTTGATGCAAACGGCAATCTTCATCGTGCGCTCTTCGCTCCCTGTCCGCGACCCTGCCGCCGCGGCCGGGCCCGATCAGCCGACGTAGCCCGAAAATCGTCGCCTGCGGCTCCGCTTCCCGCCCAGCCAGGCCTCGCTACCAGTCTGCGCCGTTCTACGGCCCAGACTGGTAGCGCTTGAACAGAAGGCTGGCGTTCGTGCCGCCGAACCCGAACGAGTTCGACAGCGCATAGTCGATCGACAACTTGCGCCGCGCGTTCGGCACGTAGTCGAGATCGCAGTCGGGATCGGGATTGTCCAGGTTGATCGTCGGCGGCACGATCTGGCGGTGTACCGCGAGCGCGGCAATGCCGGCCTCGAGCCCTCCTGCCGCACCGAGCAGGTGCCCGGTCATCGACTTGGTCGAGGAGATCGCCAGCGACGACGCGTGATCGCCGAAGCAGGTCTTGATGGCCAGAGTCTCGATCCGGTCGTTGTGCGGCGTCGAGGTGCCGTGCGCGTTGACGTAGTCCACCGCGGAGGGCTCGACCCCCGCGGACCGGATGGCGTTCCGCATCACCCGTACGGCGCCCGCGCCGTCCTCGGACGGGGCGGTCATGTGATGGGCGTCGGCCGACATCCCGTAGCCGACCAGCTCGCAGTAGATCCGGGACCCACGCGCCCGGGCGCGCTCCAGATCCTCGAGAATGACGACACCCGACCCCTCGCCCATGATGAAGCCGTCGCGGTCCCGGTCGAACGGCCGGCAGGCGCGCTGCGGCTCGTCGTTGCGCGTCGACAGCGCCCGCATCGCCGCGAAGCCGCCGACCCCCAAGGGGGTGATGGCCGCCTCCGACCCGCCCGCCACCATGACCTGGGCATCGCCGCGCCGGATGATCTCGAAGGCGTCGCCGATGGCGTGCGCAGACGCGGAGCACGCCGTGCAGGTCGCCGAGTTGGGACCTTTCGCCCCGAATCGGATGGAGACCTGTCCCGCCGCGAGGTTGATGATCGCCGAAGGGATGAAGAACGGCGAGATCTTGCGCGGGCCGCCGTTGAGCAAGGCGATGTGCTCGCGCTCGATCGTGCTGAATCCGCCGATCCCGGAAGCGATGAAGACCCCCACCTCCGTGCCCAGACCGCCGGTCGTAGGCAGGCCGGCGTCCAGCAGTGCGAACTCCGATGCGGCTATCGCATACTGGATGAAGATGTCCATCTTCCGGACGTCCTTCCTGGAGAGGAACTGCAGCGGGTCGAAGTCCGGCACCTCGCCGGCGATCCGGGAGGCGAACCTGGACGCGTCGAAGGCGGTAATCGTCCGGATGCCGCTCCGGCCGGCCAGCAAGGCTTCCCAGTTGGCCTCGGTCCCGATGCCGAGCGAGGACACGAGGCCGACCCCGGTGACTGCAACGCGCCTTGGCAACGGATGCTCCTGGTGGGATCACATGAAGGGCACGCTAGCCCGCGTCGCTGGCGTGAGACTCGATGTAGTCGACTGCTTCCTTCACGCGCGTGATCTTCTCCGCATCCCCGTCGGGTATCTCCAGACCGAACTCCTCCTCGAACGCCATGACCAGTTCGACCGTGTCGAGGGAATCGGCCCCGAGATCGTCGACGAACGACGCATCCGAAGTGACCTCTTCCTCATCGACACCCAATTGCTCGACGATGATGCTCTTGACCTTGTCAACGACCGCCATTACACAAGCCTCCTACAGCTGCATCCCACCATTGACGCTCACCACCTGCCCTGTAATATACGATGCTTCGTCCGACGCGAGAAAGCAGACCGCGCCGGCAACTTCGTCGGACGTCCCGAGGCGACTCATCGGAATGCGGCTGCAGAGCGCATCCCGCGCGCGCTCGTCGAGGGCCGCCGTCATGTCCGTCTCGATCATTCCGGGCGCGACGACGTTGGCCGTGATCCCCCGCGAGGCGACCTCCAGCGCGAGGGAGCGGGTGAAGCCTTCCAGACCGGCCTTCGACGCCGCGTAGTTGGCCTGACCCGGGTTGCCTGTCCGGCCCACGACCGAGCCGATGTTGACGATCCGCCCCGACCGTTGCTTCACCATCGGACGCAGCACCGCCCGGCAGCACGCGAACGCCGCGGTCAGGTTCGTGGCGATCACCGCGTCCCACTCCGCCGGCTTCATCCGCAGCAGCAACTGGTCGCGCACTATTCCGGCGTTGTTGACCAGTACGTCAATGCGACCGAAACGTTCGAGCGCGGCCTGCGCCATCCCGGCCACCGACGCCGGCTCCGTCACGTCCAGCGTCACGGCCAGCGCCGTTCCGCCGGACTCGTCGATCTCGCCAACCACCGCCTGCGCATGATCCGCGCGGGCGCCCGCCACCACGAGAGCACCGGCAGAGGCCAGACGAAGCGCAATCGCCTTTCCGATGCCTCGCGAGGCCCCCGTCACAATCGCTACCCGCCCGGTCAGGTCGACCATGCGTCAGTCCAGCGCCCGCAGGGTCGCCTCGGCCGCCTCCAGGCTCCGCGGATCGTGAACGCAGGTCGCGCTGATCGACCGGTCGATCTTCCTTATCAGTCCGCTCAGCACACCGCCCGGCCCGACTTCGATGAACGTCGTCACGCCGTCGGCCACCAATCGGCGAACGACGTCCTCCCAGCGAACGGGTGCGCTCACCTGGCGGATGAGCGCCTCTATCGCCTCGCGCCCCGTCCGCTTGGGCTCGGCATCCACGTTGGCCACGACCGGCGCCTCGGGATCGGCGACGACCAGAGCGCGCAACTCGGGCGCCAATCGATCCTCGGCCTGCTTCATGAGCGCGCAATGGAACGGTGCGCTCACCGGCAGCGGCAGGACGCGGCGCGCGCCGAGCGCCTTCGCGCGCAGACCGGCCCGCTCGACCGCCGCGGCGTGGCCGGCAATCGCCACCTGCCCGGGCGCGTTCAGGTTCGCCGCGCTGACCACCTCTCCATCGGCCGCCTCGGCGCACGCCTGCGACACCCGCTCGGCCGGCAGGCCCAGCACGACAGCCATGGCGCCTTCTCCAACCGGCACCGCCTCCTGCATGTACGTGCCGCGCCGGCGCACGGTACGCAGCGCGTCGGCCAGCCCGAGGGTTCCCGCGGCCACATGCGCGGAGTACTCGCCCAGGCTGTGCCCGGCCAGGGACGCCGGCGCGCAACCGCGCGAACGAAGCAGTCGATCCACGGCCACGCTCGCGGCCAGGATGGCGGGCTGGGTATTGCGCGTCAGCGCGAGCTGGTCCTCCGGGCCGTCGAAGCAGAGCCGGCTGATCGGTTCGCCGAGCGCCTCGTCCGCCTCTTCGAAGGTCCGGCGGCAGATGGGGAACGCCTCGCACAGGTCCCGGCCCATGCCGACGCGCTGCGAGCCCTGCCCCGGGAACACGAACGCCATCATTGCGCCGGCTCCAGGAATGGCGCCGCCGGCGCCAGACGCGTGGCGATGGCGTTCACGAACTCGGCGCGGACGAAGCGACAGGTCAGCGCGAGCGCGTTGCGAACCGCCTTGACGGATGACCTCCCGTGGCCGACCATCGCGAGCCCGGCGACCCCCAGGAGCGGCGCGCCACCGTACTCGGAGTAGTCGACGCGCCGGCGGAACCGGCGAAACGCGCGCTGCGACAGCAGGAGCCCCAACTGCGTGGTGAAGGTCCGGCCCAGCTCGTCGCGCAGCAGTTCCTCGACCATCTCGACCAGCCCCTCGCTCACCTTCAGCGCCACGTTGCCGGTGAACCCATCGCAAACGATGACGTCCGCGGTCCCGGAGTACACTTCGCGCGCCTCGATGTTTCCGATGAAGCGCAACGAGCCGCCGCTGAGCAGCCGATGCGCATCTCGCGTCAGATCGTTACCCTTCGTCGACTCTTCCCCGATGGAGAGCAACCCGACCCGCGGCGTCTCGATCGCCAGCATCGTCCTGGCGTACACCGTTCCCATCGCGGCGAACTGCACCAGGTGGCGCGGCCGGCAGTCGACCGTGGCGCCGACGTCGAGCAGCACGGCATCCCGTCGCAACGTGGGAATCCGGGTTGCCAGCGCGGGCCGATCCACGCCCGGCAGCATGCCGAACGCGCCGTGCGCCGCGACCAGCGTCGCTCCCGTGTTGCCGGCGCTGAAGAACGCCGCGGCATCGCCTCGAGCCACCGTCTCCGCCGCGACCCGCACCGACGCCCGCGGCTTGCGCCGCAGAGCCGCCGGCCCCTCGTCCATCCCGACCACGTCCGGCGCCGGAACGACGCGCAGGTCCACCGCCTCGGCCTCGGGATGCCGCAGCAACTCCTCGTCAATCAACCGCCTCGGACCGACCAGCGTCAATCCGAAGCCCAGGTGGCGCGCGGCGACGAGCGCACCGCCAACCACGTTTCGCGGACCGTGATCTCCGCCGGCCGCGTCAACGGCAATGCGCATGCTGCTCCGTCACCGTCGACCACGCGGTCCAGCCGCATGCAGCCGACCCGTCTAGGCCTCCTTGATCGCCTTGACCTGGCGGCCCTTGTAGTAGCCACAGTGCGGACAGACGCGATGCGGAAGCCGTGGTTCATGACACTGGGGGCACGTGCTCAGCCCGATCGGCTCGAGAGCGTCGTGCGCACGTCGCTTGGCCGTGCGAGCCTTCGAATGACGCCGCTTTGGATTCGCCATCTCGTTTCAACCCTTTCGCTCCGGCCCGGGGCCGGCGTCCGTGCGCACGAGCGACCGCAGGGCGGCGAAGCGCGGATCGTGCCACGCGGTCTCGCACTCGCAGGTCTCGCGGTTCCTGTTGGCACCGCACACCGGACACAGGCCGCGGCACCCGTCGTCGCACAGCGGCTTCATCGGCGCCGCCAGGTGCAACTGCTCCCGCACGAGGCCCCCGAGATCGATCTCGTCGTCGCGGTAGAACGCGATCGACAGGTCATCGTCCGAAATCTCGCGCTCTCCCTCACCCGCGTTGACTCCGTGCGGCAGATAGCGCAGGTCGATGTCCAGAGCCACCGCCGCCTCGGACGGCTCGAGGCACCGGCAGCACTCGCGGCGCACCGTCGTGACGAGACGTCCCAGCAGGCTGTATTTGTCGCCGTCCTTCCGGACGCTCAGGACCAGCTCGACCGGAGCCGCAATCGTGAACCCGTCTTCCGAACCAAACACCGAGGCGGGAAACGACCTGTCCACCGCGTGCGCGGGACCGCGCACGTCGCGCAGATCCAGACGCATCGACGCCACCCCGGTTGCTCCTTCCGTCATCCGACCGAACCACGCACTATATCACATCAGCCCTACCGCCCGATTCCCCCGACCGCGCCCAGTCCCCAGGGCCGTGGCACGAATATCTGCTCGAACAGCCCGATCGCAAAGCGATCCGTCATCCCGGCCAGAAAGTCCTTCGCCGCGACGTCCAACCCGTCGCGCTCCACGGTCCGGGGATCGAGGAAGCGCGCCGGGCTCTCCCGCACCTTTTCCCACAAGCCTTCGAGAATCCCGCGCGCCTTGGCGAACTCGGCGACCGCCGCGTCGTTCTCGTACACCTCGGCATGCAGGAACGCGCGCAGGTCGAGGGTCGCCTGCAGCACCTCCACGCTCATGGACACTTCCGGACTCCCTTCCCGCGCGAGAGTCTCGCGCACGACGTCAGCCACCATGCAGCCGATCCGCTCGGACGACGTCCGCCCGAGCGTGGCGATCGGCGCGGCCGGCAACGCGTCGACCTGCAGGATACCGGCCCGCGTCGCATCGTCGATGTCGTGGTTGACATAGGCGATCAGGTCCGCGACCCGCGCGACCTGCCCCTCGAGCGTCGCGGCGCGAAGCGCAGGCTCCACCCCGACCGGCGCCCCGTGCTTGCCCTTGGAGTGCTTGCTGATCCCGTCACGCACCTCCCAGGTCAGGTTGAGCCCGGCGCCGTTCTGCTCGATAACGTCGACGACGCGCAGGCTCTGCTCGTAGTGGTTGAAGCCGCCGGGAAACAGGCGTGTCAGCACGCGCTCGCCGGCGTGACCGAACGGCGCGTGCCCGAGGTCGTGCCCCAGCGCGATCGCCTCGGTCAGCTCCTCGTTGAGCCGCAGCACCTTGGCGATTGTCCGGGCGATCTGCGACACCTCGAGCGTGTGCGTCAGGCGGGTCCGGTAGTGATCGCCGGTGGGCGCCAGGAACACCTGCGTCTTGTGCTTGAGACGGCGGAACGCCTTCGAATGGACGATCCGGTCGCGGTCCCGTTGGAACGCGGGCCTGATCGGGTCATCCGCCTCGGACCGCAGCCGCCCCCGGCTGCGGCTGCTGAGCGCCGCGGTCGGCGCCAGGGTGGCGCGCTCGCGTGCTTCGAGCTGCCGGCGGAGCGAGTCGTCGCGAGCCGCCTGCGCCATCAGCCCCCGGCGGTGCCTCGGGGCCGGATGGTCGCCACCGCGTGCTTGAACAGCAACACGTCCGATTCGTCGTGCTCCACGAGCAGCGCGTAGCGGTCGAAACTCTTGATCCGCCCGCAGATCTCGGTGCCGTCCATCAGGCGCACCGCCACGCGCAGACGCTCCCGCCGCGCGCCGTTCAGAAAGACGTCCTGCAGGCTCGATACGGCCTGGCGTTCACCTGCTGTCGACATGATTTGTAGTGGAGGGCGCCCGGCGGGCGAAGTGCGGCCGGAGCGTTGCCAGAATCTCGTCCAGTGCGTCCGAGTGCTCCCCCGGCCGCCGAATCCACCGTAGGTTAGGTTCTTTTCGGAACCAGATCAACTGGCGGCGGGCGTAGCGGCGGTTCTCCTGCGCTATCAGCGCGCGCGTGGCCGGCTCGTCGCGCACCCCCTTCAGATGCTCCAGAACCTGTCGGTACACGAGTCCCCCGAAGGGATGCGCATCCTCCGGCACACCGGCCGCGAGCGCCTCCCGGACCTCGTCGAGAACGCCGCGCTCGAACTGCCGGGCGACGCGCCGGGCGACGCGCCGGGCGGTCTCCTCGGCCGGCAGGCGCAGAGCGAACGGCAGCACGTCGTAGTCCTCCAGCGGGGAGCGGGTCTGCGCGAAGTGGGCGGTCAGCGTACGTCCGGTGAGCAGGTAGACCTCCAGGGCCCGCACGAGCCGCTTCTCGTCGTGGGGCTGGATGCGCACCGCGGACTCGGGATCGACGCGCGCCACCCAGCGATGCAGACGTTCGAGGCCGCGCCGCGCCGCGATGCGTCCCAGCCGGGCACGCAGCCGGTCGTCGCGCGCGGGCGCCGGACACAGTCCGCGGGTCAGCGCGCGGTAGTACAGGCCGGTGCCGCCCGCGAGCACCGGGATGCGGCCTGCGGCGGTCACCCGGCGCACGACGTCGGCCGCTTCGCGAGCGTAGCGCGCCGCCGAGTACCGTTCCGTCGGATCCACGACGTCGATGAGGTGGTGAGGCACGCCGCGGCGCTCCGCCGGCGACGGCTTGTCGGTCCCGATGTCGAAGCCGCGGTACACGGCTGTCGAATCGCAGCTCACCACCTCGCCGTCGATTCGCTGCGCCAGCGAGACCGCGAGCGTGCTCTTGCCGCTCGCCGTCGGTCCGACTATGGCCAACAGACAGGGCCGCGGCGACGCACTCACGACCACCGCATCAGGACCCAGACGACCAGCCCGAGCAGGAACAGAACCCAGCCGATCTGCTGCAGTCGCGAGGGCATGTACGTGCACTCCGTGGCGTGCGGTCTCAGGCGGGCGGGGGTGGAGACTCGTTGAAGTAGAACGTGACGGTGAAGAAGCAGGAGTCGTCCGGATAGTCGTCCGGCAACGGATAGGTCGGGTTCGACGTGGAGATCGCATTGAACGCCGAATTGGTGAAGGCGTTGACCCGCGACGGCCTCATGACGCTCAGGTCCGTGATCGACCCGTCGCGGTGCACGCTGAACGTCAGCACCACGTTGCCGTGCATCGACATGATGGCGTACGGCATGAACCAGTTGCGGTACACCTGCGCCACGAACCGGCGGATCCACGGGCCGAAGTCGGCGCCCTTGGAGTCGAACTGGATAAATGGCGCCTGCCGGTCCACCCGGCCCCGCTGATTGTTGAAGGTCTGGCGCCGGGCATAGCGGTCGAGGTTGCGCATGGCGCGCCCCAGCAGGCCGTCCGCCGGCCGATCCGCGTCCGGATCGAAGTCGTCCGGATCCGGCTCGCCGCCGCCGGGCAGACTCAGCGCGCCGTCGGCCAGCAACTGCTCCACCAGCTCGTCCGAGAGCCGGCCGTCCTCCTCCCGCGGCGCCTCCGCGCTCCGCGAAGCATCCGCCGTCTCCGCATCGGCCACGTCGCCACTGGCGTCCTCGAACCGGGACTCGGCCGGCTCCTCCTCCCGGTTCGGCGCCTCCGCGGCTTCGGCCGCGAGATCCGGCTCCAGAGCGTCGGACGGATCCTCGCTCTCCACGAACCGCATGGAGTTGCCGTCGGCGTTCGGCAGATTGTTGAGGGGGTCCTCCGCGGCCGTCGGAGACTGCGCGATGCGATCCAGATCGGACAACGGCGCATTGCGATTCGGGGCCTGGTCCGCCTCGAAATCGACCCGCGGCTCGATAAAGACGAACGTGCGGTTCTCGTCCGCGGCCAGCGCGAGCTGCGCCTGTTCCTGCAGCTCCGCGAGCTCGGCAAGTCGCGCCATCCTGAGCGCCTCGGCCTCCTGCACGAACGGGAGCTGCGGCACGAACAGCACGAGCAGTACCGCCAGCACGTGGGCGAGGACCGACAGCAGGACCTGCTCGCGCCACGACATCGCCGCTTCGATGGTAGGCGTGTCGAAGTAACGGTCCTCAAAGTCGAAGATCATGAAGCGCCCAGTTGATTATAGTCCGCGGCGGTCGTAACGGGCGGCGGCGGGAGACGCGCGGGTCGCCGCGTACAGATAGACGACGCCCAGCAGCATCCGGACGGCCGCGGTATCGACGAAGCCGCCGCCGTCGAGCAGCCTGCAGAATCCGGCTCCGCTCGGAAACGCGCCGACCGAGGCCGGCAGGTACGCGTAGGCACTGTCGTGCCGCGAGATCAGGCGCCCGACCGCCGGCAGCACGCGGCGGAAATACCAGCGGTAGAGGGGGCCAAGTCCCGGCAGGGTCGGCATGCCGAACTCCAGGATGGCGATACGCCCGCCGGGCCGGACGACGCGGTGCAGCTCCGCCAGCGTGCGGCGAGGGTCTTCCACGTTGCGAATGCCGAAGGCGATCGTGGCCGCATCGACCGAGGCCCCCGGCAGAGGCACGCGCATCGCGTCGCCCCGCACCAGTCCGATCCGGCCGCCCAACCCCCGCGCGTCGCGCTTGCGCGCGGCGTGCTCCAGCATGCGGGCGGCGAAATCGATGCCGACGACGTACGCGGCTCCGCGGCTCCGCCGGCTCAGGGCGATGGCGATGTCCGCGGTTCCGGTGCAGAGATCCAGCACCGTCTCGCCGCCGGTCAGGCGCAGCGCGCGAACCGCCCGTGCCCGCCACCACCGGTCGAGGCCGCCGCTCAGCAGGTGATTCAGCAGGTCGTAGCGCCCCGCGATGGCGTCGAACATCGCCGCGATACGATCCGGCGTCTTGTCGATCACCCGGTCCACGCGGGAAAGAGGTCCTGATCGAAACCCAGGCACGAGACAATCTTCCCGGCCATGAAGTCGGCGAGGTCGTCGAGCGTGGCCGGCCGCTGGTAGAAGGCCGGCATGGCCGGCAGCACGTGCGCGCCCGCCTCCGCGCAGAGCACCATGTTGCGGAGCTGCGGCAGGCTCATCGGGGTCTCGCGCGGCACGATGACGAGGGGCCTCCGCTCCTTCAGTGCGACGTCGGCGGCCCGCTCGATAAGGTTGCGGGACAGCCCGTGCGCCACGCCGGCCAGCGTCTTCATGGAACAGGGCACGATGACCATCGCATCGCAGGGCGAGGTCCCGCTCGCGATCGCCGCACCGACGTCCCGGTTGCGGTGGACGGCCAGCGCGGCGGACGCGACCGTGACGCCGTAGCGCGCGGCAAGGTACGGGCCGAGTCGATCCACCGCGGCGTCCGGTCCCAGCTCGTCCGTCAGCAGCCGCCGGCCGAAATCCGACACCACGAGGTCCACCCGTACGCCCGCGGCCAGCAGCGCGCCCAGCGTGCGGACCGCGTAGAGAGCGCCGCTCGCACCGGTGATCCCGACCGCCACGCGCAACGGCTTATCCGACATGGATGGCGGCCGCGGTGGCGGCGAGGTACAGCATGCCGACGTATCCGTTCATGTCGAAGGCCTGCTTCACGCGCGACAGGTCGGCGGCGCTGACGAGCGACTGTTCGTACGCCAGCAGCAGGGCCACCCCCGCGACCCCGGCGAGGTAGACGGGCCCCAGCGGCGCCAGCCAGACCAGCGCGGCCAGCCCGGCGACGGTCACGACGTGAAAGAGGCGCGAGAGGTGCAGTGCGCGCTCGACCCCGAACCGGGCCGGAATCGATCGGAGACCGTGGCTGCGGTCGAAGTCGATGTCCTCGCAAGCGTAGATCATGTCGAAGCCCGCGACCCAGGCGCCCGTGGCCGCTGCGAGCAGCCACGGCGTCCAGCTCCAGCCGCCGCCGGCCGCCAGCCACCCCCCGACCGGCGCGACCGCCAGCGCCAGTCCGAGAAAGACCTGCGTATAGGCCGTGTGCCGCTTGGCCAGCGAGTACCAGAACACGATGGCGAGCGCCACCGGAGACAGCGCAAAGCAGACCGGACCCAACGGGTACGTGACCGCCACGAACGCCGTCGCGGCCACTACCACGATGGTCCCGGCCTCTCGGCGGGAAACCCGCCCGCGCGGAATCTCGCGCCGCTGCGTGCGCGGATTCAGCGCGTCGTAGCGCGCGTCGACCAGGCGGTTGAAGGCCATCGCGGCCGTCCGCGCGGTGAACATCGCCAACACGATCCAACCGGTGCGGAGCCAGGTCAGATCGGCCTCCAGCCCGGCGAGCAGGGCCCCGGTCAGCGCGAAGGGCAGGGCGAACACGGTATGGCCGAACCGAATGAACGACGAGTAGGTGCGTATTCGAGACAGCATGCGTGCTCCGGGGTCTTCGGCGATGAGAAACCGATTCAGCACTCCGCCGGTGCGCCGCGGCCCCCGTCTGCCTCGTCGAGCCACGCGATCTGCTCCGGCTCGATCCCGGTCAACAGGTATTCTTCCACATCCCGTACGGCTGCCGGTGTCTCGACCGCGATGAGCGCCGCGCGGCGCGAGACCTCGATGGCTCCGTGCGACCGCCCGCGGCCGAGCGCGGCGGCGCCGGCGAGCGTACCGCTGCGCAGGATGCGCCGCGCCGAGACCTCCGGCACGAGACGGCGGAGGTGAGCCAGCTCCGCGAAGGTGTTCAGATCGGGCGCACTGGCGAGACTGTCGGTGCCGACCGCCACCGCCGCCCCGGCCGCGTAGAACGCCGCTACGGGCGGGACACCGGCGCCGGTCCATGCGTTGCTCCGCGGACAGGTCACGATGGTGGCGCCGGACCGGGCCACTCGCATGATCTCCTCCGGCTCGAGCTGCACGCCGTGGACCAGCAGCGTGTCGTCCCGAACCCATCCCAGAGCGTCCAGATAGGCCAGCGGTCCGAGCCCCGGCGGCCGCCAATCCGGATCCCACCGGCCCCGAGCGTCCAGAATCTCCCGCCAGACCCCGGTCCCCGCACGCAGGAACTCGCATTCTTCCCGCGATTCGGCCGCATGCACCGAACGTGGCCCGGGCAGGCGGGCCGCCAGCGCCCGGAAGAGCGCCGGCGAGACCGAGTAGGGTGCATGGGCGGCGGGACGGACGCGCACCCGCGTGTCCAGACGCTCGGCCACGAGGCGGTCGAGCCGATCCGCCGCCGCGGCAGCCTCGGCCGGCGCCATGTCGAATCCGAGCAGCTCGTGGAACACCACCGCCTCGACGGGACCCGCGTCCAGCGCCGCCACCGAGGCCAGGGTATTCGAGACGTCGCCGACCAGCGCGGTCCCCGCCCGGCGGAGTTCGGCGACCGCCGCAACGATCGCCTCCGGCTCCGTCCCGGGGGGCGCATCCTGCAGGTGCCGCATCAGCGCCGCCGCCCAGGCGGGCATCGAGCCCGCCGGCGGGACGGCGCCCCGGTGTCCGGACAGCTCCAGGTGGGTGTGGGCGTTGACGAGGCCGGGCAGCACGCAGACGCTTCCGAGGTCGATCTCCCGGCCCGCGGAGTCGCCGCGGGCGGCCGCCGCGGAACCGATGGCACGAATGACGCCGCCGCCGACGTCCACCCAGCCGTTCTCTATCGGCGGAGACGTAATGGGCGCCACCCAGCGGGCGCGGTAGCGGGTCCAGGTCACCGGCCGGCGCCTCGCCGCGCCTTGCCGTCCGGGCGCCTCGGCGCTCTCGGAGCCACGCGGAATCACACCGCGGACTGCTGGCGGCGCTTGCCGGCCAGGCTCCGCGCGGGATAGCGATCCAGCTCGGCCGGCACGGACGTGTCGCCGGCCTCGCGCGCGGTGGCGAGCTCGGTCATGCGCGGCACCTGCCGCTCGCGGAAGACGGGGTCGCCGAGCACGCTGTACTGCATGTCGCGACGCTTCGGCACGAAGCCGGCGTCCTCGATGTTGCGGACGATCTCCACCTCGTCCATGCAGTAGGCGGCGCCGGCGGCGCGCACGACGTTCTCCTCGATCATCACGCTGCCCATGTCGTTGGCTCCATACGCGAGGCTCAACTGGCCGACCTTGCCGCCCTGCGTGACCCAGGACGCCTGCAAATTGTCGAAATTGTCGAGGACGAGGCGGGCGAGCGCCAGGGTTCTCAGGTAGTCGACGCCGGTGGCGCCGACGCCCCCCAGCTCCGTGTTCGACGGCTGGAAGCTCCAGGTGATGAAAGCCGTGAAGCCGCCTGTCACGTCCTGCAGCTCCCGCAGCCGCAGCAGGTGCTCGATCCGTTCGTCGAGCCGCTCGACCGTGCCGTACATCATCGTCGCGGTAGTCCGCAGTCCCGCCTCGTGCGCGTCCCGCATCACGTCGATCCACTCCGTCGCGGTCGCCTTGCCGTAGCAGTTCAGTCCCTTGCGGACGCGGTCGACCAGGATCTCGGCGCCGCCGCCCGGGATGCTGTCCAGGCCCGCCGCAACCAGCCGGTCGATGACGGCACGGGCCGGAAGCTGCGTCAGGCGGGACAGATGGATCACCTCCGGCGGCGAGAGCGCATGCAGCTTGAAGTCCGGATAGCGCGCCTTGACCGCCCTGAACAGGTCCTCGTACCAGACCAGTGGCAGGTCGGGATTGTGACCGCCCTGCAACAGGAGCTGCACTCCGCCGACCGCGAGCGTCTCGTCGATCTTGGCGAAGATCTCGTCGAAGCCGAGCACGTAGCCGTCCCCCGCGCCGACCTCCCGGTAGAACGCGCAGAAATTGCACCGCGCCACGCACACGTTCGTGTAGTTGACGTTGCGATCGATGATGTAGGTGACGATCCCGTCCGGGTGCCGCGCGGCTCGCGCCGCGTCGGCCAACTGTCCGAGCCGGTGGGTCGGCAGGTCGGTATAGAGGGCGAGCGCCTCGGCGGCGTCGAGACGCCCTCCGTCGAGCACGCGCCGAACGGCGCCGTCAACGAGGCGTCCCGTCATGCGTCGAAGAACCGCAGCGCGGCAGCCTGCGGCACGATGCCGACATCCGCGGCGGCGGCATAGAACCGCTTCACCCCGGAACGGCCGTCCGCGGTCAGGGCGAAGTGCACGTTTTTCCGCAGATACTCCGTCGCCAGCTCGGCCTGCTCCTCGTCCCCCGACGCATGCGCGGCCACGACCTCGTCTATCGCCGCGGCGCCCGCGTCGCGAGCGGTGCGTAGCGCCCGCACGTGCTCCGGCTCGACCATGTCTCCGCGGCCGGCCCAGAAGGCCCAGACGAACGGCAGCCCGGTCATGGCGGTCCATTCCTCGCCCAGATCGATCTTGTCGAGGTCGACCACCGTCTCGTACTCGGTGAACAGGGCGACGTCGCCGATCAGCAGCGCCGCATCGCAGCGCTTCAGCATCGACTGCAGGTCAGGTTGCATCGTGATGAACTTCGGCTCGATGTCGAACCACTGCGCGCACAGAACGCGGAGCAGCGCCACCGCAGTCCGCGAGCTCGCATCGATGGCGATCGATCGGATGGCCGTCGCCGGGCGCGTGGTGAAGAGCGCCACGGACGCCACCGGACCGATCGACGCCACCGCGACGTCGGGCACCACCCGATAGTCCGGCCGGCGCAGGTACTCGATGGCCGGCAGCAGGGCGAGGTCGACCGCCCCCTCGTGGAGCAGCGCGGCACAGCGCGCCGGGACGTCGTACTGCAGCGAGAAGAGGTCCGGACGCGCATCCAGCCCGTAGACGAGCGGCCTCGCGTTGAGATACTCGACGACTCCGACACGGATGGCACTCATTGGTGATGCGTGCACAGCGTCCGGAAACGGCCGTTCCGCTCGACCGGCACCAGTCCCGCCGCGCGTATGTTCCGCGTGATTTCCTCCAGCGGCGTCCGACGGGGCCCGTGCGGCGATGCATCGCTCGGTGAGACGCCGTCGACGTCGTCCGCACCGAACGTCAGCGCGACCTGCGCCAACTGCGGCCCGTAGCGCCGCCAGTCCACCTGAATCGATCCGATATTGTCGACCAGTAGCCGCGCCAGCGCAACCTGCCGTACGTCTTCGTATCCGGTCGACGGCCGGTCGGGCACGTTGCGCGGCAGGGGTGCGAAGACCGGCACGGAGACGTCCTTCCCCCAGCCGGCTACGCGGCGCAACGCCGCGATGCCGTCCACCGGCGAATCCACCGTCCAGCGCGCCACCGGCACGCCCCCCGCGGACGCGCGGGCGACCCAGGCCGGATCCGCAGTACGCTCGACCCGCGCCTCGGCAACGTACGCCAGCCCCTCGGCCCGTAACGCCGCGATCAGGTCGTCGAAGCAGGCCGTGTCCCCGCCGCACAGGTCCACGAGCTCGTCGAGCGCGAAGCCGCTGACCGGAACGTCCCCTGCCGCGCGGACGGCGGCGCGAACCGATTCCACGACGCGACCCGCGGTATCGGGGCAACCGGCGAGACGCAACTCCCCCGCCTCCCGCGACACCGGATCCGCCGCGCTTGTCGCCGGAACTTCCGCCACGCGCACGAAGGTGGCGCGGTCGCCGTGCAACACGCGACGGCGCTCGTCCGCCAGCGCCCCGAGACGCACCAGATCGCGCCTCTGCGACAGCGCCGCGATCTCGGACTCGGACAGCGGCGCGCCGGCCTGCACCTTGTCGCCGATCGCCTCGAACCAGGATGCGGTGGTCATACGGCTCCGTGCAAGGGCAGCGAATCGCCGCGGCCCGTCATCGCGTCCGCGATCCGCTGGGCGACGGCGAGCGCCCGGCGGCCGTCCGCACCGGTCACGCGTGGAGACGTTCCGCGGCGCGCGGCGCGGACGAAGTCGTCAAGCTCCCGCTCCAGCGGCTCAGCGGTCGCCACCTCCACCCGCCCGCCGTCGATGCCGACCTGCTCGTCCTCGCCCTTCTTGACCTTCCAGATCTCCACCTGCTGCTCGGCATAGTCTACCGAGACGAGGGCGTGCGGCTGAAACACCCGCAGCTTGCGAACGCGATCCCGGCTGATCCGGCTGGCCGTCAGATTCGCGATGCAGCCGTTCCCGAAACGCAACCGGGCATTCGCGATGTCGATTCGAGAGCTCAGTACGGGGACGCCGACCGCCTCGATCGAGACCGGCTCCGCGCCGACGCAGGCCAACACGACGTCGAGATCGTGAATCATGACGTCGAACACGACGTCGATGTCGAGGCTGCGCGGCTGAAAGCTGGCGAGGCGGTGCACCTCGATGAAGCGCGGAGCGGAAATCAACGGCAGCGCTGCGGTCACCGCCGGGTTGTGCCGCTCGGTGTGCCCCACCGCCAGCGTTACGCCCGACCCCGCGGCTGCCGCTATGAGGCGGTCGGCCTCGGCGACCGACGCGGCGATCGGTTTCTCGACCAGCACCGCCACCCCGGCCTCCAGGAGCGGCAATCCGACGCGGACGTGATCCTTCGTCGGCACCGCCACCACCACCCCGTCGACGGGCGGATCGATCTCGCGCACGTCCCGTAGCGCGACCGTGCCCACCTCGGCGGCAACCACCCGTGCCCGGTCCGGGTCGAGATCGACCACCGCAACGAGATCGACATCCGGAACCGCGCCGAGAATGCGGGCGTGGTGTCGCCCGAGATGACCGACGCCGACCACCGCCGCACGAAAGGGCGGGTGCGTCATGACGGCGACGTCCCCGCGGCGTCGGCAACCCGGCCCACCACGGCTACGCCGGCAGCATTTGCCGCCTCGAATACGCGTTCCCCATCCAGCACCACCGTCCGCGCCGCGTCGACCGACAGCACCGTGGCGCCGGCCGCGCTGAGCGCGTCTATCGTGGGAACGCCGATGACCGGCACGTCGAAGCGCATGTCCTGATTCGGCTTGGCTACCTTGATGACGCAGCAGCCCGGCCCGGCCAGGCGTCCGGCTCTGGCGATGACCTCGTCGGTACCCTCCATCGCCTCGACAGCCACCACCGCACGCTGCCGGACGGCAATCGTCTGGCCGATGTCGAGTCCGGCAATCGCATCTGCCATCCGGTATCCGAAAGCAAGGTCGCCGCGCTCCTCGTCGTTCGGGGCCCGCTCGGTGAGCGTGCCGGATCGGGCAAGGAGGGGATCGAGAAACGCCGTCGAGTCGACGAGCTGAATCCCGTGCGTGCCGAGCACGTCCGCCACCGCCGAGATCAGCGCGTCGGTGTTGCGGGTCCTCAGCCGTCGCAGCACCGAAAGCAGGGTGAGGTCCGGTACGATGCCCGAGAAAATGCGGGTGTGCTTGACCTGACCCGCCATCAGCGCCCGGGTGACATCGGCGCGCTTGAGAATGTCGATGCACCGGCCGAGCTGGCCGAGCGAGACCCAGTGAAACTCGGCCGGCCGGCCCGTGGCGGCCGCTGCTTCGATAGACGGATGCGCTTCCTCCCGTATCGCGACCACCGTGACGTCGTGCCCGAGGCTGCGAGCCGCGTCGAGCGCCAGGAACGGAAACTGGCCGTTGCCTGCAATCAGGCCGATTCGCATGGCCGGCTCGATGTTCCCGGCTACTCCTCGACCGCGACCGGCTCCACCCGCCTGGCCGGCCGGCGCAGATTGACGCCGCGCCTCGAGGTCCGAATGAACTCGACCAGGTAGCGCACCTCGTGGCCGTCGAGATCCTCATCGGTGTCGATGCGCGCCAGCGCCCGCGTCGTGTTGAGCTTGGACTGCAGCAGATAGCGGAAGGCGCGCTTCAACTGGGTGATGGTCTGGGGCGAGGCACCGCGGCGCTGAAGACCGATCGTATTGACGCCATACAGCCGGGCCCGGTTGCCGACGGTCTTCCCGTAAGGCAACGCGTCCATCGTGACCACGCTGTAGCCGCCGATGAACGCCTGCCGCCCGACGCGGCAGAACTGGTGGACGCCGGAGAAAGCGCTGATGGTCGCCTCGTCCTCGACCACAACGTGACCGCCCAGCGTGGCGCCGTTGCCGAAGATCGTCTTGTTGCCGACGATGCAGTCGTGCGCCACATGCGCGTAGGCCATGAACACGTTGTCGTTGCCGACGAGAGTCAGCCCGCCGCCACCGCGCGTCCCGCGATGGATGGTGACGAACTCCCGGATCACGTTCCGGTGGCCGATGACGAGGCGCGTCTCCTCACCCTCGTACTTGAGATCCTGCGGAATGAGCCCGACCGACGCGAAGGGGAATATCTCGCACTCGTCGCCCAGCTCGGTATCGCCGTCCACGACGGCCGACGCGCCCACTCGGCAGCCGCGGCCCATTCTGACACCCGCCCCGACGATGGCGTGCGGGCCGACGACGGTGTCGGGACCGAGCACTGCATCCTGGTGAACCTTGGCGGTCTTGTCGACGTAGGCGGAACGCTCGATGCCGACGAGCAGCTCGGCCTCCGCCACCGTCTGGCCGGCCACCAGCGCCACGCCACGCACGATGGCCACCTCCTCGTCGCGGCTGCGGAGGGTGACGTCGAGGCACAACCGGTCCCCCGGAAACACCTGCTTGCGGAACTTTGCGTTGTTCACGCCGCGCAGTGCAGCCCGCCCCGTCGGGACGTCGCTCGTCGGGCCGAGCAGGAGCAACGTGGCCACCTGCATCAGCGTCTCGATCATCATGACGCCGGGCATCAAAGGGTTTCCAGGAAAATGCCCCTGGAAGTACTCCTCGTTGACGGTGACGTTCTTCACCGCGCGAACGCGGCGCCCCGGCTCATGCTCGACGACGCTGTCGACGAGCAGAGACGGATAGCGGTGAGTGAGACGGTCGAGAACGACGGGTATATCGAGAGGCACGTGTGTACGGCTCAAGTGACAGCGGGCGCCAGTCTACGAGGCCGCACCCGTACCGTCCACCCCGGCGGCGGATTCCGCTCGCGGGGTCGAGTGACCGGCTGGAGGCCGGCAACGGATCATCAACGTCGATTCAGGTTGTCGATGACAATCTGCGTCAGGTCGAGTGCGCGGTTTGCCCAGACGAGACCTCCCTGGCCCACGTTGAAGATGAGATCGACGTCCCGGTCGATCGCCACCGACTCGAGGGCGGGCGACAACATCGAGTCGAATTGGACCTGCAGCCGTTGCGTGAGTTCGGTCAACTCCGCGTCGGCGTCCTGGGTGACGCGCTGCATCTCGGCCTGCGCGTCCTCGGTGTCACGCTGAATCTCCCGCTGCAACCGCCCAATCTCACGTGACAGACTGAGCCGCGCCTCGGTGCTCATGACCGTCTCGCCCTGCGCCAGCCGCTGCTGCAACTGCAGCAGGTTCTGGTTCTTGGAGTCGATCTGGGTCTGCAGCGTGGCCTGCCGCGCCTCGATCTCGGAGCGCTTCTGCTCGGTCAATTGCTGCACCTGCGCGTTCGCGGTCCGGCCGTGGACCGACTCGGCGAGAATACGCGCGAGGTCCACGTAGGCGTACTTCGCACCGGACGGAAACGGCAGCGATGCCTGTTGCGCCGCCGCAGGCATCACGGTGGCCCCGAACAGCACGCCGGCCATCAATGTCGTTGAAACAGCGAATCTCATGGGTAGTCCTCACGGGGCGCGTGGCCCTCCGCACGCGCGACCAGATGGTTGACAACGAAGCGTGGACCCTATCGCGTCGTCAGAACGTCGTGCCCATCGCGAAACGGAATCCGTGTCGTTCCTGCGGCTGATAGCGATCGTTGAAGATGCCTTCCACCTGCGGGTTCCAGTAGTAGATCAGTCGGAACGGCACGTTCAGCATCGGCATGAAGAAGCGCAGCTCGATACCGGTCGACGTCCGGAAGTCGTTCATGCTGAACTCCTGACCGAAGTCCTGGACCTGCCCGGCGTCGTAGAACGTCACGAGCCGCACCGGCCCACCGAGCACGAACTGGTATTCGAGGTTGAACAGCAGGCTCTTGTTGCCGCCCATGACGATCAGCCCCTGGTACGAGTTGTTCGAGATCTCCGGATTCACGTCCGACAGCGTCGGACCGATGCGCCGGATGTCGAATCCGCGAATCGAGTACTCGCCCCCGAGCCAGAGGCGCTCGAAGACCGGAATCATGTCGGAATTGCCCGCCTGCAGGTGACGGTACTGCACGCGCGCGCCGAAGATCGTGCGGGAAGTGTGCGGCCGGTAGAGGGTCGCCTCCATGATCGGCTTCACGAACTTCGTGTTGCCCCCGGCTCCGGCCAGCTCGAGGGCCAGCGACATGCTCTTGCCCTGACTCGGAAAGATCGGGTGATCGACCGTGTTGTGCTGGAGCTGCGGCGTCACCTTGCTCACCGTGCGCCTGCCGTCGCTCCCGAGCAGCAGGGCGTCCGCAAAGAACGGGTTGTACGCCGCCAGGTACGACGCGTCGACGTTACGCCCCAGGTACTCGCTGATGCTCGCCTGCGAGTTCTCCAGACTGTAGGTCAGGAACATGCGCGTGAACAGCGCTAGCGGTATCCCGAACGTCGAGGAGCCGCCGACCGTCTTCTCCCGGAAGCTGAACCAGTCGATCTCGCGCGAGAAGATCTGCGTGCCGAGGGAGATCGGCCGCCCGAAGTTGTACGGCCGGGTGAACGACAACTGCGAGTTGTTGGCCCACTGACCCCGCTGCACCGAGACCCCGAGCGTCTCTCCTCGCCCCATGAAGTTCGTCGTCTGGAACGAGACCTGGCCGAACACGCCGTCGAACTGCGAATACCCGGCCCCGAAGGTCAACTGGTTGAGGTTGGTCTCGCTCAGATCGAACGTGAGGTTCACCTCGTTCTCGGCGGACTCCACCTTTTCGATGCTCACGCCCTCTTCTTCGAGCGGCTCGAAGAACCCGAGCTGATTGAGCCGCCGTACGCTGTGCTTGAGCGCCTCGGTGTTGAGCACCGCGTTCTCGGCCACCTGCAGCTCGCGTCGAATCACCTCGTCGTGCGTGGTCTGGTTGCCGGCGAACTCGATCCGGTTGACGAAGTACTGCTCGCCTTCCTGCACGCGGATGGTGACGTCGACCACGGGATCGCCGCTGATGCGGGTCGGTCGCGCCGCGACGACGCGCACGCTCTCGTCGTTCCCGTCCTTCCCGTCCCCGTTTCCGTTCCCGTCCCCGTTTCCGTTCCCATCCCCGTTGGCGTAGCCGCTCCCGTTCCCGTTCTCGTCGGCCGCAAAGGCCGCCGCGGCGGCCGTCTCCGCTTCCTGCTCCGCGGACCGCGGGTTGAGCTCGGGCGCGAGCGTCATCTCGTAGTAGCCGAGCGAGCCGTACAGCTCGCGGGCGTCGTCGAAGCCCTTTCGCACGTCGCCTTCGCTGTAGTAATTCCCCGGCTCGATGTCCTCGAAGATCCTGCGCAGACCCGCCTCCAGGAGGATCTCGTTGCCGGCGAAGCTGACCTCGCCGATGCGGTACCGCTCGCCCTCGTCGACCGGAATCCGCAGCCGCAGTCCACGGGTCTCGCCGTCCTCCGAGAGCTCCAGGTAATCGAGCTCCGGCTGGCCGACCTGCGCCGTGATGTAGCCCTGGTCGCGGTAGGAGGCCTCGATGCCCACCGCATCCTCTTCGTACTCCTCGGGCTTGTAGGTGCCCCGCCCGGTCATCCACGAGAGCCACCAGCGCTGCTTGATCTTCTTCATCCGGCCGCGCAGCCGGCGATCACTCATCGCCTCGTTGCCGATGAAGTCGATCTCGTGCACCTGAACCTTCGGCCCCTCGGTCATGTTGAACGTCAGCCGGACCAGCTTCGGCCCGCCCGGCAGCGCCTCGATGGTGTGGTCGACCTCCGCGAACATGTGCCCCTGCGCCTGGTGTCCCTGCCGAATCACCGCCTTGACGCGGCGGATCGTCTCCGGGTCGATGAAGGAATCCATCCGGAGGGTGATGCCCTGCTGCTCCAGGTTATCGAGGATGTCCTCGGTACTCAGCACCTCGGAGCCTTCGTAGGTCACGATCTTGACCCGCTCGCGCTCATCGAGGTTGAAGATGACCCGCTTGGCCGCCACGCCGTTGGGGTAGGGGTCATCGACCACCTCGACCCAGAGGTCGTTCAGGAACCCGGTGTCCCAGAGACGCTGAAAGTCATCCAGGATGACTTCGGCCGTCTCGTCCGTGTAGGGCGTCCACCTCTGCTGCGACGGCAGGCTGACCTGCTTCGCGACCTCCATGTAGTAGAGGTACGTATTGAGGTCGACCCCCGGCACGCCTCCCTGCGTCGGGAACCGGAGCTCGATGTTCCGGAGCAGCGTGGGCGAATCGGGAGGCGGCAACGAAGGCCGCGGGGGCTCTGGCGTCCCGCCGAAGATGGAGGGCGCCTGCTGCTGCGGCGTCCCGAAGATGGAGGGCTGCCCCTCCACCGGTGCGACGGCGGCGGCCAGAACCGCCGCGAACGCGACAACCGTGGCCGTGCCGCGCACGCCGGCCCGCTCCGGATGTACCGTTGGCTGATTGACCTGCATTGAAGTGCACCCGTGAGGCACCGCTAGTCCCGGCCCGTCATCCCCCGCCCACCGATCACGGCTGGCGGGCACCGCGTGACAGACGAACCTTCGTACGATCTTACGGTATCTTGGACGCTCCGAACCAGGATTCGGCCGGTACAAAAACCTGCTAGGAGTCTGCGCCGCAGAAAAAACGATGCGACAATCGTAGGCCAGACCGACGACGGAAGGACTTGATGTCGACGACTTTTCGCCCCTACGCACCGGACCAATCGCTGCTGTTGCCTCCCGACGTGCGGGAGTGGCTGCCCGAGGGCCACTTGGCGCACCACATCAGCGATCTGGTGGACGATCTGGATCTGACCGCGTTTTACGCGCCGTACGAGGGAGACGGCCGCCGCAACGCGCCGTATGAGCCCCGGATGATGGTGAAGGTTCTGCTCTACGCGTACGCGACCGGGGTGTTCTCGTCGCGCCGGGTGGCGCGGAGGCTGGAAGAGGACGTGGCGTTCCGGGTGCTGGCGGCGGGAAACTTTCCGCAACACCGGACGCTGTGCGAGTTTCGGCGTCGGCACCTGGAGGATTTCCAGGCGCTGTTCGTGGAGGTGGTCCGTCTGGCGCAGGAGTTGGGTCTGGCGCGCTTGGGGAAGCTGTCGATCGACGGGACGAAGGTGCGTGCGAACGCGAGCAAGCGCAAGGCGATGAGCTACGACCGGATGCAGGAAGAGGAACAGCGCCTGGAAAGCGAGATCGAGGCGCTGTTGCGCAAGGCGGACGCGGTTGACGAGGCCGAGGACGCGCGCTTGGGCGCGGAGGTTCGGGGCGATGATCTGCCGGCGGAGTTGCACCGGCGGGAAGCGCGTTTGGCAGCGATTCGGGCGGCGAAGGCGCGTCTGGAAGCAAAGCAACGGGCGGCAGACGACGCGCGGGGTCGGCAGCCGGGTCAGGACCGGAACCCGAAGGGCGGTCGGCCGTACAAGCGGGCGTATGGCGAGCCGGACGAGAAGGCGCAGAGCAACTTCACGGACCCTGAGAGCTCGATCATGAAGACGAGCAGTGAGGGGTTCCAGCAGTGCTACAACGCGCAGGCGGCGGTGGACGCGGAGCACCAGTTGGTGGTGGCGACGGATCTGACGGCGAACGCGAGCGACCAGGGTGAGTTGCCGGTGTTGCTCGACGCGGTGAAGGAAACGTTCGACGCGCAGCCGGAGACGGTGCTGGCCGATGCGGGGTACTGCAACGAGCGGGACCTGAAGGACCTGGAAAAGCGGGGCGTTGACGGGTATGTGGCGCCGGGCCGGGAGGGCAAGCAGGCGGCTACCCGCGATCTGGAGGCCCATCCGGCGACGGGTCGCATGATGGAGAAGCTGGCGACGCCGGCGGGCCGGACGGCGTATGCGGAGCGCAAGTGGTTGTCGGAGGCTCCCTACGGTTGGATCAAGCACGCGCTGGGCTTCCGGCGCTTCAGTTTGCGTGGACTGGCGAAGGTGCGCTGCGAGTGGGACCTGGTGTGCCTGGCGTTGAACGTCAAGCGCCTGCACGTGCTGATGGCGGCGTAGGATGCGGGGAATGCGGCTCGCCACGGCGGCAAATCGACGCGCACCGCGGTCTCTGGCGGCCCGTGCGGCCCGCGAGGACCAAATTTTGCTCTCTGTTCGCCAACCACCGAAAATCCACCCCGCCCGGCCGACCGGCGAAGCCGCCCCGACACGGAGCTCAGGGCGTGGGCTGGCGACCCGTTTCGTGCCGCAAGCGTCCTGCGGCGCAGACTCCTAGACGAGACACCGCCCCTCCACCTCCTGGCCGGCGGCCCGGTAGGCCAGTACCCCCGCGTCCAGGTAGACCTCGACCTCGCCGGACTCGAGCCGCCCCCGAATCAACTCCTCCGACAGCGGATCCTCCACGTGCCGCTGGATCGCCCGGCGCAGGGGTCGCGCCCCGTAGGAGCGATCCTTGCAGGTCAGGTCGATTATCCAGTCGATGACGTCCGAGGTCAGCGTGATGCGCAGGTTGCGGTTGGCCAGGTTCTCGTTGAGCTGCCCTACCAGCATCCGCAGGATCTCGCGCAGATCGTCATCGGTCAGCGCCTCGAACACGATGATCTCGTCGACACGGTTCACGAACTCGGGGTTGAATGTCCGCTTGACCTCGCTGAGCACCAGGTCCGTCACGCTGCGCTGGACCTCCTGCGCGCTCGACGACTGGAACCCGACCGCCGCCTTCTTCTGGATGTGGCGGGCGCCGATGTTCGACGTCATGATGACGATGGTGTTCTTGAAGTCGACGCGATTGCCCAGCCCGTCGGTGAGATGGCCGTCCTCGAACACCTGCAGCAGGATGTTGAAGAGATCCGGATGCGCCTTCTCGATCTCGTCGAGCAGGACGACCGAATAGGGGTGGCGCTTGACCTTCTCGGTGAGCTGTCCCCCCTCGTCGTGACCGACGTACCCCGGCGGCGACCCGATCAGCTTCGAAACGGAGTGCTTCTCCATGTACTCCGACATGTCGAACCGTACGAGTGCGGTGTCGCTTCCGAACAGGAAGCTCGCCAGCGCCCGCGCCAGCTCCGTCTTGCCCACGCCGGTCGGTCCGAGGAAGACGAAGCTGCCGACCGGCCGGTGCGGAGACTTCAGGCCCGCGCGCGAGCGCCGGATGGCACGCGCGAGCGCCGAGATCGCCCGTTCCTGGCTGATCACCCTCCGGTGCAGCTCGTCCTCCATCCGCAGCAGCTTCGCGCTCTCGTCCTGGTTGATCGTGGTCAGGGGCACGCCGGTCCACTTCGACACCACGTCGTCGATGTCCTGTCGCCCCACCTCCGCGGGCTGCCCGCCCGCCTCGACGTCGAACTTCTCCCGCACCACCAGCAGGCTCTCCCGCGCGAGCACCTCCTGCTCGCGGAAGAACTGCGCCCGTTCGTAGTCCTTCTGCGCGGTCGCGCTCTCCATCTGCTCGACCGCGACCCGGATGTTCTTGTTGATCTCGCTGAATTCCTCGCTGTAGCCGGCGGCCCGAAGCTTGGCGCGGGCCCCCGCCTCGTCGACCAGATCGATGGCCTTGTCCGGCAGGAAACGGTCGGTGATGTAGCGGTTCGACTGGTAGACCGCCGCCTCCATGGCCTCCTGCGAGTACGCGACGCGGTGGTAGCGCTCGTAGCGGTCCTTGATCCGGTTCAGGATCTCCAGCGCTTCGGCCTCGGTGGGCGGCTCGACCTTCACGGCCTGGAATCGCCGCTCGAGCGACCGGTCCTTCTCGATGTATTTCCGGTACTCGGCCGGCGTCGTCGCTCCGATGCAGCGAATCTCGCCGCGCGACAACGCCGGCTTCAGAATGTTCGCCGCGTCCAGCGAGCCCTCGGCCGATCCTGCGCCCACCAGCGTATGCAACTCGTCGATGAACACGACGATGTTCGGGTTCTCGGTCAGCTCCTTCATGATCGCCTTGAGGCGTTCCTCGAACTGCCCGCGGTACTTGGTGCCGGCCACGATCAGCGGTATGTCGAGCGCAAGCAGCCGCTTGTCGGCCAGGAAGTGCGGCACGTCGCCGAAGGCGATGCGCTGGGCCAGCCCCTCGACGATGGCGGTCTTGCCGACCCCGGGCTCGCCGATGAGCACGGCGTTGTTCTTGGTACGGCGACACAGCACCTGCTGCACGCGCTCGAGCTCCACGGCGCGGCCCACGAGCGGGTCGAGCCGGTTCTTCATCGCGGCATCCGACAGGTCGCGGCTGAACTCGGCGAGCAGTGGCGTCTCCTTGACTCGGGTCACCGTGGTCTTCTCGTTCAGGAGCTGCACGATGTCCTCGCGGACCGCGTTGAGCCGCATCCCCTTCTCGGACAGGATGGTCGACGCCACGGACCGCTCCTCGCGCAGGATGCCGAGCAGCAGGTGCTCCGTCCCGATGTAGTTGTGGAGCAGCCGGTCCGCCTCCTCGGCGGCGAACTGCAGCACGCGCTTGGTCTCGGCGCTGAACGGAATCTCGACCGACGTGGACACCTTCTCGCGGAAGACGGTGCGCCCTTCAATCTCCTTGCGGATGTTCTCGAGGGACAGGCGCGAGCGGGCGAAGATGCGACTCGTCAGCCCCTTGCCCTCGCGAATCAGGCCGAGCAGCAGATGCTCGGTCTCGATCGAGATGCTCCCGAGCTGGCTCGCCTCGTAGCGCGCGAAGAACAAGACACGCCGCGCTCGTTCCGTATATCGCTCGAACATGTCGACTGCTCCGACGCTTGGTGGCCAGCGTCCGGGTGAGCATCGATTATAAGGTACCGGCTCCCGGTCAGGCGGTCCGGGCCGGCCGCGTCAGGCTGCGGCCAGACGTCCGCCGGCGAGCCGCAGCACCCGGTCGCAGGCGGCCGAGAGCCGGGTGTTGTGGGTCGCCACCACCGAGGTCAATCCGTACGCCCGGTGCATGTCGCGCAGCAGGTCGTGCATCGCGGCGCCGGTGACCTCGTCGAGGTCGCCGGTCGGCTCGTCCGCGAGAAGCAGCGCGGGGCGCATCACCAGGGCGCGCGCCAGCGCCACCCGCTGCTGCTCCCCGCCCGACAGCATGCCGGGACGGTGGTCGAGCCGGTCGCCGAGCCCGACCTCGCACAGGAGCGCCGCCGCCCGTTCGTGGGCTTCCTCCATCGGCCGCCGGGCGATGCGCAGCGGCATCTCGACGTTCTCGAGCGCCGAGAACTCCGGCAGCAGGTGGTGGAGCTGGAAGACGAATCCGACGTTGCGGTTCCTGAACGCGACGAGGGCGTCGTCGTCGAGGGCGGTCAACTCCATCCCACCGGCGTGAATCCGCCCCTCCTGGGCGCGATCCAGACCACCGAGAAGCTGCAGCAGCGTGCTCTTGCCCACCCCGGACGCTCCCACGATGGCGACCATTTCACCGGACTCGACGGCCAGATCGAGATCGCGCAGCACGGGTAGCGTGCGTCCGCCCGCGGAATACGACTTCGACAGCGCCTGAACGTCGAGGAATGCCATGGCTGACCCTGACGCGGTGGTCACTGATACCGTAGCGCCTCGGCCGGATCGATGCGGGCCGCGTGGCGCGACGGATGCAGGGTCACGAACAGACAGACCGCGTTCGCCGCCAGCAGGACGATCCCTACGTCGAGCGGCTCGATGATGAACGGGACGTACGTCACCTGGTATACGTCCACGGGGAGCCGCAGAAGTTGGTAACGGTCCATGACCGTGCAGATGGCGTAGCCGGCGGCGGCGCCGGCCACGGTCCCGGCCAGACCGATGATGGCGCCCTGCAGGACGAAGATCCGCCTCACCATGCGCGCGCTCGCGCCCATGGTCTTGAGGATGGCGATGTCCCGGCTCTTCTCCATGACGAGCATGATGAGCGACGACACGATGTTGAGGGTCGCCACGAGCACGATCAGGCCGATGGCGACGGAGATGGCCATCTTCTCCAGGAACAGCGCCTCGAAGAGGGTCGAGTTGAGACGCGACCAGTCCTCCGTCATGTAGGCGTCGCCGAGTTGCTCCGGGATCGCGTCGGCGACGGCCCGGGACGCAGTGGGATCGTCGACGCGAAGCTGCATCATCTCGACCCGGTCCTTCCGGAAGAGCCGCCGGGCGACGTCCAGGGTCACGAAGCCGTAGCCCGTGTCGTACTCGAACAACCCCAGGCTGAAGACGCCCACCACCTCGAGGCGGCGAGGACGCGGCAGCACCCCCATCGGCGACAGGGTGCCGCTCGGGGTCAGGAGGGTGACCTCGTCGCCGACGAACGCGCCGAGCTCCCTGGAGACGCCCTCGCCAATCACGATGCCGCCCAGCGCAGGCCCGTCGTACGCGTCCAGGGCCGCCAGGCTCCCGCTGTCAACCGCTGCCGCGAGATCGGTGACCTTCGCCTCGAGGGCGGGATCGATACCCTTGACGTTGATGAAGGCGTCGCCGGCGCCGGTGCGGGCGAGCGCCCGGCCCGGGATGGCGGGCGCGGCGGCCAGCACCCGCGGCAGCGCCGCCAGCTTGCGCGCCTCGGCGCGGTAGTCCTCGAAGCCGCCCTCCAGCACGTTCCAGACGTACACGTGGGCCTGGGAGCCGACGATCCGGTCCCGCAACTCCTGCTGCAGCCCCGTCATCAGGGCCAGGGCAACGATCAGCGCGGTGACGCCGACCGTCACGCCCAGAACCGAGATGAGCGACGTGCTGGCCATCGACGCCTGCTTGCGGCGCGCCACGAGGTACCGGACGGAGACGTACAGCTCGAAGGGCAGGTTCATGAACGTCGCAATGGACTTCTGCCTACGGCCCGGCGAGCGGACGCAGCAGGGGAAACAGGATCACGTCGCGAATGGACCGGCTGTCGGTCAACAGCATCACCAGCCGATCGATGCCGATGCCCTCGCCGCCGGTGGGCGGCAGCCCGTGCTCGAGGGCGTGGATATAGTCCTCGTCCATGGCGTGCGCCTCGTCGTCACCCGCCCGGCGCGCCCGTCGCTGATCCTCGAAGCGCCGCCGCTGCTCGGCCGGGTCGTTCAGCTCGCTGAACGCGTTGGCGATCTCCATGCCGCCGATGTAGAGCTCGAAACGCTCGACGGTATCGGGATCGTCCGCCCGCTGCTTCGACAGCGGCGAGACCTCGGTCGGGAAGTCGTGGACGAAGGTCGGCTGCACCAGCTTCTCCTCGCACAGCGTCTCGAACAGCGTGAACGTGATCCTGCCGGCGCCCGCGTCGGGCGCGACGTCGACACCGAGACCACGAGCCAGCTCGGTCACGGTCGCCAAGTCCCTGAGGTCGCCTTCGGACACGTCCCGGCCCAGCCGGTCCGCCACCGCACGGCGCACCTCGTCGCGGAGCCGCAGCCTCGTGAACTGTTCCTGGAATGAAATGGTCACATCGTCGTACGTGCACTCCCGCCCTTCGAGCACCTCGTCGGCCACGGCTCCGATTAGCTCCTCGGTCAGCGTCATCAGCTTCCGGTAGTCGCTGTACGCCTCGTAGAACTCGAGCATCGTGAACTCGGGGTTGTGCCGCGTCGAGATCCCCTCGTTGCGAAAGTTGCGGTTGATCTCGTAGACGCGTTCCATACCGCCGACAACGAGCCGCTTGAGGTACAGCTCCGGCGCAACCCGCAGATACAGCGGCAGGTCGAGCGCGTTGTGGTGCGTGACGAACGGCCGGGCGAGCGCCCCGCCGGCCATCGGCTGCATCATCGGCGTCTCTACCTCCAGGTAGCCGCGCCCGTCGAGAAACCGGCGGATGGCGCGGATGACGCGGCTGCGGGTTTCGAAGACCTTCCGGGACGCCGGGTTGACGATCAGGTCGAGATAGCGCTGCCGATAGCGGGTCTCGACGTAGAAGAGCTCGTTCCACTGCTCCGGCAGCGGCTCGAAGGACTTGGCGAGGAACTCCAGGCGTTCGGCCCAGATGGTGAGCTCGTCGGTCCGCGTGCGAAAGATACGCCCAGCAACCCCAACGAGGTCGCCGACGTCGAGCAGCCTGAACACATCGAAGTCGCGGGGGCTGACGGAGTCCTCCCGTATGTAGGACTGCAACCTGGACTTCCCATCCGAGAGCACCAGGAAGTTCGCCTTCCCGAAGCTTCGGATCGCCACGATGCGGCCGGCCGTGATCGTCTCAGGACGCTCGCCCTCAAGTGCTTCCCCGGAGCGACCTCCGTGCATGTCGACGATCGCCGACACGCTGTCGGACCGGTTGAAGCGAGCGGGGTAGGGCTCGACCCCCAGCGCTCGGAGCGCTTCATGGTTCGCGCGCCTCTGGTCGCGCTCGTCCACGCGCGCCTCGTCTTCACGCTCCTTCAGCGCATACAGAATCTCTCCGCCCTTACGCCCGTTCGAGATTTTGCCGATGTCCGACTGCCCGGCAAGGAGAGCTTCCAGATATTCCCGGCGTTGCTCGGCATCCAGATCCCTGCGCAGCTTGGTTGCCCTCAGAATGGCATCGATGGATCTTCTGCCGAGCGGAAACTCCGGATCCATCCGTGCCTTCTTGAGCACCCTGCGTACCTTGGTCCGCGCATCCTCGTCGCTGATCAGTCTCCGTGCCGTGTCCTCGGTGGCCGCACGCTGGTTGGCGCGCCTTTGTCGCTCCTCGTCGACGCGCTCCTTCAACCCATATCGGCCCTGCCCGCTCTTCCCCTCTCGCCGAATGACCTCGGACTGATGTCGCCCCAGAAGGTCCTCCACCTGCTTCCGCTCGAGTTCGGTCTCCTTCGCCAGGCCCTTGACGGTCCGCCAGAGGTACTTGCCGTTCTCCAGCGCGGAACGCACCCCCGCCCACGCCTCGCCATCGCTCGTCTGCTCGAGCCCGCGCATCGCAAGCCGCCCGCCGACACCTTCGTCCATCATGTCCCGAGCGCGCTCCTCTCGTCCCGCTGGACGACCGCGCGCCGCACCGCATCCAGTACGCCATTGACGAAAGCGACGGCACGTTCACCGCTGAACGTCTTCGCCAGCTCCAGCGCTTCGTTGATGACCACCGCCGGCGGCGTCTTCTCGAACAGCAACTCGTACACGGCCAGGCGCAGTATGAGCCGGTCGACCACGGCCAGGCGCTCCGTCCGCCAATTGTCGGTATGTCGCGCGATCAGCAAGTCGATCTCCGGCAATGCACCCACCGCCCCCCGCGCGAGGTCGAGCGCCAGTTCCCGGCGGGGAGCCGGAGCCGGATGCACCGTCCAGAACAGCTCGAGCGCGTCGTCGAGATCGCCCGCCCCGATGCGGCCGACGTCCCACTGGTACAACAACTGGAGCGCGGTCTCGCGCGCCCGATGGCGCTCGCGAGAGTTGTCCGTTCGGGGCTCCCTCGCAGCGAACACTCCTTCCGGCGTGTCCAGAGCCCGATGCAACGACTCGAGCGCGGTCTCGCGAACCGGCTGGCGCCCGCGCGTCGCTCCCGCGATCGACTCGCGTTCGCGCCCCCCCCGCGCAGGTGTCTCCCGAGCCCGACGGCCGCCGCGCGGGTTCCCCGAGACAGTTCCGGGCGGGTGGGCGGCGGGAGATGGCTCCTGGCGCACCGGACGGTCGGAAGGACCTCCCGACACGCGCCGATCAACGCGTTGCGCCAGGCGAGGCCGCTCCTCGGCCAGCGGCCGGGAGGCAACGAGGCGAGGCTGCCTGGCGGGCGCGGGAACGTTGCACCGGCCTGCATCTTCCAGCCAGAAACGCCCCTCGGAGTCCGCGATCAGTTCTCCGCCGAGCATGAGCGCGGTCCCGTCGAAGGAACCGATCTTCCGCGGACTCACCAGTGGATCGACGGCAGTCAGAATCACGCAGAAGGCCTTGGCACCATCCTGAATTGCCCTTATGTGATCATGCCGCTCGCGATCGCCGTGGCTGGTCGGATCCGGGCTCCGACTGTCCGTAACCTGAACGAAACGCCGCCCGCTCTTCGTGCGGAACTCGTCGTTCCAGACCGCCAGGTAGACTTGACCGTCCGGCCCGATCGCGCCCCACGACCACTGGACGTTGCGCCGCGGCGCTCCAAGATGAGCGAAGAAATCGGAGATCGTCATTGCGTTGCCCCGGGTAGCAGGCACCTGCGCGGAACGGGGTCACGAATCACGTCCCGGCCCGGGGCGCGCCCGGCAACGAGCCGATGACGTTGGCCAA
Source organism: Vicinamibacterales bacterium (assembly GCA_965222905.1). Taxonomy (GTDB): domain Bacteria; phylum Acidobacteriota; class Vicinamibacteria; order Vicinamibacterales; family UBA8438; genus WTFV01. Next base: position 6,268,001 of record OZ244976.1, read on the forward strand.
CTGCACGGCGGCCAGCGCGGCTTCACGCCCCTTGTTCGACGGCCCGTCGCCGGCGCGGGCGGCGGCCTCGTCCAGCGAGTTCGTGGTCAGGACCCCGAACGTCATCGCCACGCCGGTCGCCTGCGACGCCGTGGCGATCGCGTGTGCAACAGCCGACGCCAAGTAGTCGAAGTGCGGCGTCTCTCCCCGCACGATGCAACCGAGACAGACGACCGCGTCGAACGCCCCCGATTCCGCCGCGCGCCGCGCCGCGAGCGCGATCTCGAAGGCGCCGGGCACCTCGACGAGGGTCACCGAGCCGGGCTCGCCCGGCGCCGCCCCGCGGGCGCCGGCCCCCCGGAGCGCGGCCAGCGCGCCGTCGCGCAGAGCACCCGTGACGCTGCGGTGGTACACGGACACGACGAGGCAGACCCGCAACCCCGACGCGTCGGTCGCCCCCTCGATGACAGGGGTATCTCTCATGAACCCGTAAAGCGGGGTCGACGCTTTTCGAGAAACGCGCGTGTACCTTCGCTCCAGTCGCCGGTCGCGGCGGCCAGCCCGAACAGGCTAGCCTCGTGGGCGCACCCATCGGCGAGCGTCATGCCGAGCCCCTCGCGGGCGGCGGCCAGAATATAGCGGACGGCGACGGGGGCCTGGGCGGCGATCCGCCGTGCGAGCTCGAGGGTGCGCGGCAGCAGCTCGTCCCGCGGCACGACCCGGTTGACGAGTCCGATCCGCCACGCCTCGTCCGCGTCTATCGGCGCGCCCGTCAGCATCATTTCCAGCGCACGGCCGGCGCCGACCAGCCGCGGCAGGCGCTGCGTGCCGCCGTAGCCGGGAAGCAACCCGAGACCGATCTCCGGCTGGCCGAGCTTCGCCGTGTCGGCCGCGATTCGCAGCGTGCAGGCCATGGCCAGCTCGCAGCCGCCGCCGAGCGCGTAGCCGTTGATCGCCGCGATGACCGGCTTGCCCATCCGCTCGATCGCATGGCACAGTGCATGTCCGCGAGCCGCCAGAGCCTCGGCCGTGACCGGCGTCAGCGCCGCCAGCTCGCGGATGTCCGCTCCGGCGACGAACGCCTTGTCCCCGGCGCCGGTCAGAATCACGGCCCGCACATCGTCGTCGGCCGCCAGACGGCCGACCGCGCCCTCCAGCTCGGTGACGGTCGCTTCGTTCAGGGCGTTCAGCACCGCCGGCCGCGTCACGGTCACCACCGCAACCGCCCCGTCCCGGTCGATGGTCAGGTTCTCATCCGGCATCGCGTCTGGCTCGAACGGCAAGAACTATACTCCACGCCCACACCAGCGCGGCGCCGGAAGCCGCTCCGAGCGCATCCGCCGCCGCGTCCCGCAACTCCGGAGTCCGGCCCGGCACGAACGACTGGTGGAACTCGTCCGTCAATCCGTAGGCCGCGGCCAACAGGGCGGCCAGCAGAGCGCCCCGGGCGTCGACCCGGGCCCATTCCGCGCCGGCTACGCCCCGCAAAATCGCCGCCCCGAGCGCCGCGTAGGCGACGGCGTGGGCCACCGCGTCCGAAACCGATCCGGGCAGCGGGGGCGGGCCCGGCGCATCGGAGACGAAGAAGAATGCCGCCATCAAAGCGACGGCGGGCCCCCACACCCGAACCGGCCCGAGCAACGAGACCTTGCGCCGGCGCCGGCGGGTCGTCATAGCGGCAACGGATACATCAGCCAGGCGAGCACGGTGGCCGCGAGCACGAAGCCGGCGAACAGAACGCCGCCGAAGCGCGCCTGCTCCGCCGGCTCGTCGCGCATCAACACGGCGAAGACCAGGGAGACGAAGCCGGCAAACAGCACCATCAGGATGAAATGGCTGGCCATCCCGCCGCCTACTTCCTGCCCTGGGCGATGTCGAACGCGTCCATCACGACCAGGGAGTTCAGGAGACCCGAAACGATGAGAAACGTGTTGCCGTACTCGTAGGTGCCGGCCGCCACGTCGCCGCCCCCGGCGCCGAACGCGAGCGCCAGCAGGTAGGGGGCCCCGATGCCGAGATCGGCGAGTCCGGCCAGCGCGACCAGGGGCTGCGACGGATCGATGGCGAACAGCTCCCCGTCGAGGCCGAGTCCGATCGCGAACATCAGGGGCAGCGCCACGAGGAAGACGATCCCCTTGGACGCACGGCCCAGCCAGAGATGCCCGGCGCCGGGCAGCGCCCAGGCGACGGCGCAGATGGCGGCGACGAGGCCCGGCTCGGCCGGCTGCGGACGGTTGCGCATATGCCTTTAGTGTACCTCCCCGCGGATCGCGCCGGCCACGAACCCGCAGACGGCCGCGCCGAGCGGAACCGCAGCGGTTGCACGCACGAGATTGCCGGGATCGACGAGACCGCCCACCTCGATCAGCACGGTCGCGGCGGTCGGCAGCGCCGCCGCCGCAAGAACGCAGCGCGCCGCCCGGCCACGGAACAGCCGGACCGCGCCGAACAGGCCGAGCAGCGCGCCGCCGTAGAGCCCGGCGCACCGTCCGCAGACCGGGAGTTGCACCCCCCAGGGATGAAAGGACCGTTCCGCGCGCTGGTGACAGATGGCGCTGCCCGCGACATAGACGGCGCTGCCCGCGATCAGCACGCCCCCCTCCGCACCGTGGCGCAACGCGTACGGCGCAGCCGCCAACGCCGCGCTCCAGAGCACGACACCGGCGACGAACGCCCCCGGCAGCAGTCTAGATCTCCAGGCCATCGAAGTGCGTCAGGCGCCGGAAGGCATCGAAACGGGCGCGGATGTCCTCCTCGGTCAGGCTGAGCAGCCGGCCGAGGCCGAAGTCCTCCACGGAGAGCGACGCCATGGCGCTCCCGCAGATCGCCGCCCGCGTGACCGCGTCGTCGGACAGGTCGTCCGCCGCGGCGAGGTACCCGACGAACCCGCCTGCGAAGGTGTCTCCGGCCCCGGTCGGATCGCACACCTCCTCGAGCGGCAGGCCCGGCGCGGCGAAGAAGTCATCCCCCCGCGTCATCAGCACGCCATGCTCCCCGCGCTTGATTATCACGCGCCGGGGACCCATCGCGCGGATCTCGCGCGCCGCCTTCACCAGGTTCGCCTTCCCGCTCAGTTGCCGCGCCTCCTCGTCGTTGATCACCACCGCGTCCACGCGCCGCAGGACCCGGCCGAGCTCGGCCGGGGTCCCGTCGATCCAGTAGTTCATCGTATCGAGAGCGACGAACCGCGGCGACTCGATCTGGTCGAGGACCTCGAGCTGCAGGGCCGGGTGGATGTTGGCGAGGAACACGACCGGCGTGGACCGGAAGCGCTCCGGCACGCGCGGCGAAAAGTCCTCGAAGACGTTCAGGTGCGTGTAGATCGTCTCGCGCGTGTTGAGGTCGAGCTTGTACTCCCCCTTCCAACGAAACGTGTCGCCCGGCACGCGCTGCAGCCCTTCGAGGTCGATCCGCCGGCCGCCGAAGACCTGCATGTGGCGTTCGCCGAAGTCCTCCCCGACCACCGCCACCAGCCGCACGTCGCTGAAGAACGACGCGGCGACGCTGAAGAACGTCGCGGCGCCGCCGACCACGCGAGACACCTCTCCGAAAGGCGTCCGAATCGAGTCGAAGGCGACCGATCCGACCGTCAGCACCGGCTGCTTCATGGCAGGTACCTGCCGACGATTGGCGCCAGCTCGGCGCGGATCTCCGGCGGAATCGCCTCCGGACGCGTGATGATCGCGGTGGCCAGCGCGTTGCTGCACTCGCACCCGCGCTCGATCGGCAGGCGCGACACGAGGTCGGCGATCGTCTTCCGCGCGGTCACCGCGTTGGCCTGCAGCGTCTCGATGACCATATCCACGGTGACCCGATCGTGCTCGGGATGCCAGCAGTCGTAGTCGGTGACGAGGGCCAGCGTCGCGAAGCAGATCTCCGCCTCGCGCGCCAGCTTGGCCTCCTGCAGGTTGGTCATGCCGATCACGTCCATGTTCCACGAGCGGTACAGACGCGACTCGGCGAGGGTGGAGAACTGCGGGCCCTCCATGCAGACGTAGGTACCCCCGCGGTGCACGGTAGCGCCGACGCGGGTCGCTGCGTCGCCGGCGAGCCGGCTGAGGGCTGCACAGACCGGATGCGCGAGCGAGACGTGCGCCGCCATGCCGCGCCCGAAGAACGTGCCGATGCGCCCCCGCGTGCGGTCGAGGAACTGATCGGGAACCACGATGTCCTGCGGTCGGTACCGCTCCTGCAGACTCCCGACGGCGCTCGCGGAGACGAGCCACTCGACGCCGAGCTCCTTCATGCCGAAGATGTTCGCGCGGAAGTTGAGCTCCGACGGCAGGATGCGGTGCCCGACGCCGTGGCGCGCCAGGAACGCGACGCGCCGCCCCCCGAGGGTGCCTACCAGATACGACGCGGACGGCGCCCCGAACGGAGTCGCGATCTCCCGCTCTTCACGATCCGTGAGCTCGGCCATGTCGTACAGCCCGCTCCCACCGATGATGCCGATGCGTATCCGTTCGTCAGCGTGCATGATGCGCAGCCTGCGCGCTCCTCTCCTGCTTGAGCTCGACCAGGACGCCGTGCGCGCTCGCCGGATGCACGAACGCCACCAGCGCCCCTTCCGCCCCCTCGCGCGGCGTCTCGTCGACCAGCCTGACCCCGTGGGCCTTCAGGCGCGCAAGGGCCGCCGCGATGTCGTCGACCCGCAGCGTGATGTGATGTATGCCGGCCCCCCGGCGGGACACGAAGCGCCGGATCGGAGACTCTTCCGACGTCGCTTCGAGCAGTTCCAGTGCGGCGGATCCGACGCGCACGAAATGCGCGCGCACCCCCTGCGAGGGGACGTCCTCCGTCGCGTCGACCTCGAGCCCGAGTGCGTCCGTATAGAACGCGAGCGCCGCGTCGAGGTCGTCCACCGCGATCCCGATGTGGTCCAGCACCGCCTTCATGAGTCTGGCGCCTCCTGCACGAATCGCCGCACGAGATCCCCGGCCGCCGTGTACGGATCGACCTCGCGGGCGGCAATGGCCTCTATCGCCTCATCGAGACCGCGCTCGGCCCCGATGCGCTCGACGATGCGCCCGACCAGGATCGACTGCAGTCGAGCGCGCGCCCGGCGTCGCGCACGGTCCTCCGGGACGAGCCCCCGCCCGGCGAACCGACGCACCGCCGCAATGGCGTCGTCGATGCCGTCGCCGGTCGCCGCACAGGTCTTGACCACCGGCGGGCGCCACTGGTTCGTCCCGCGTTCGCGCAGGGAGAGCATTCCCTCGATCTCCGCGACCGTGCGGTCGGCGCCGGCGCGGTCCGCCTTGTTGACCACGAACACGTCGGCGATCTCCATGATGCCGGCCTTGATCGCCTGCACGTCGTCGCCGCTGCCGGGAGCCAGGACCACCACCGACGCGTCCGCGATCCGGCTGACGTCGATCTCTCCCTGGCCGACGCCGACCGTTTCAATCAGCACGACGTCGGTTCCCGCCGCATCCAGGACAATCCGCGCGTCGTCTGTCGCCCGCGCCAGACCGCCGAGCTGCCCGCGGGTCGCCATGCTCCGCACGAAGACGCCGCCGTCTCCCGCGTGGCCCTGCATCCGGATGCGGTCGCCGAGGATGGCGCCGCCGCTGAACGGGCTGGTCGGATCCACGGCCAGCACCCCCACCCGCAGCCGTTCCCGGCGCAGGGCGGCCGTCAGGCGGTCGACCAGCGTGCTCTTGCCGACCCCCGGCGCCCCGGTGAGACCCACGGACAGCGCGCGCCCGGTCCTCCCGAACAGACGGCCGATCAGGGCGGCCGACGTCGGGTCCTCCCGCTCCACTACCGAGATCGCGCGCGCGATCGCGCGAAAGTCCCCGGCCAGCACGCGTTCCGCAAGATCCATCAGGTGGGCGTCCTGCGAGCGGCATCAGCCCAGATACTGCCGCGCGATCACCAGCCGCTGGATCTCGCTCGTGCCCTCGCCGATGGTCAACAGCTTGACGTCGCGGTAGAGCTTCTCGGCCGGGTAGTCCTTCACGAAGCCGTACCCGCCGTGAATCTGCACGCATTCGCCGGCCGCCCGGACCGCGACCTCGCTGGCGTAGAGCTTGGCCATCGACGACTCGCGCGTCGTCGGCCGACCCTGGTCCTCGAGGTACGCCGCGCGGTAGGTCAGGAGCCTGGCCGCGTCGATCCCTACGGCCATGTCGGCCAGCTTCCATTGCGTGGCCTGGAAGCTCGCGAGCGGCCGGCCGAACTGCGTCCGCTCGGCGGCGTGCCGGCGCGCCGCGTCGAACGCTCCCTGCGCCAGTCCGACGGCGAGAGCGGCAATACCTATCCGTCCTGCGTCGAGCACGGCCATCGCGTCGGCGAATCCGTGTCCCTCCCGACCGAGCAGGTGATCCCGCGGCACCCGGCACCCATCCAGCCGCGTATCCGCGGTGGTGCTCGCGCGCATGCCGAGCTTTCTCTCCTTGCGGCCTGCCGACAGACCGGAGGTGCCGCGCTCGACGACGAAAACAGAGATGCCGCGCCGGCGCGCAGCCGGGTCGGTGACCGCCATCACGACGGTCAGCCCGGCGAGGCCCGCGTGCGTCGTGAACGTCTTCGTGCCGTCCAGGACCCAGTCGTCGCCGTCGGCCCGGGCGCGTGTTCGCAGGCTGCCGGCGTCACTGCCCGCGTCGGGCTCCGTCAGCGCCCAGGCCCCCAGGTACTCGCCGCGCGCCAGCGGCGCCAGCCAGCGCTCCTTCTGCGCCTCGGACCCGAACATCCCGACGTGCGCGGCGGCCAGTCCGTTGTGGGCGGCGACCGTCAGCGCGATCGTCGGATCGACGCGCGCGAGCTCCTCGACGCAGATGCAGTACTCGACCGCGGAGAGCCCGGCGCCTCCGTAACGGGCCGGAAACTGTATGCCGAGCAGCCCCAGCTCCGCGAGCTGCGCCAGCAGCTCGGCGGGAAACGCCTGCGCCTCGTCCCAGGCCATGACGTGAGGCGCGATCTCCCGCTCGGCGAACTCGCGCACCGCCCGGCGCGTCACCTGCTCGGCTTCGGTGGGACGAAAGTCCATGGCGTCGAGACTCTATCACGCGCCGGACGGGCGGCAACGACGGCCCCCAACGTGCCACGCTGCCGCCACGCCCCCAAACTGTCGATAATGAACGAACATGCTCGACCGGCGCGCCGGCTGCCGGCTGTCCTTTACGCTGCTTCTGCTTCTGGGGGCCGGCGCCGGCCCGGCGTCCGCCGATCTCACCGTCTTCGCCGGGCGCACCGCACCCGGCCACACGACGCACGGGGCGGCCCTCGGCATCTCCCTGCGGCCGGTCGGCCTGGAGTTCGAGTACGCCGGCATGCCCGCAGCCGGGTCCGAGGAGAGTCCGGCCCGCCGGACAGGCCTCTTCAACCTGATCTTCAGCACCCCGCTCAACCGCATCCGCCGACTCCAGCTCTACGGAGCCGTCGGCGGCGGGTTGTACCACGAACGCGGAGAGTCGCACGCGGAGACGAATCTGGCCGCGAGCGCGGGCGGTGGCGTCCACATCTCCCTGGCCGGACCGCTTCGACTCCGGCTCGACTACCGTCTGTTCGCGCTGCGCGGGGCAACACTCCAACGCCGCCCGCGGCGGGTGTACGCCGGCCTCAACGTGATGTTCTGACTGGGGGAACGCCGAAGCCGGCGTTCGGTACGGGGGGGCGTCCGGCGGCGCGTCAGCCAGGATCCTCGACGAGCGGCACCGGCTCGAGCTCCAGCGGCGTCTGTCCGATCCCGAAAGACTGCATGTAGGTCTCGTAGAGCTGTTGCACCTCCGCCGGGAAGAGCTGGTTGAGGATCTGCGCCACGGCGTAGTTGGCGTTCTCCACGACCGGATCGAAGAGCCAGACGTACACCGCGTTGTTGTTGGGGCCCGGATCGGCCACGCGGTACATCGTCCAGCCCGCCGCCAGGGCCTGGTGCTCGGCGTCCTCGCTCGCGGCGAGGGCTTCGACCATCCGCCTCGTCAACGATTCGAAGGCCTGGGCGCTTCCGGACCGGACATAGTTCATGACCATCGCCGCCGGCGCCTCGAACGTTCGGGTGGCGATCGGCGGCGCCGGTTCCTCGTCGGTCGATGCGGTAGGGTCCGTCTGCGCCGGATCCGCACCCGCGGGCGCCCGGGCCTCATCCGAAGGCTGCGCCGCCAGAACCGGGGGGGGCGGCTGTTGCGCCGCTCGCGCAGCCTCGAAGGGCCGCGGGACCGCTATGCCGACCGCGATACCGGCGAGCATCGCAGCGAACAACGGCCATGCGAAACGCGACCCGCCGCGGTCAGGCCGGCGCGTGTCAATCGGACGCATCGGTTCATCGCTCCCGGGCGCCGCCGCCGGCGGCGCTTCCTCTCCCGACCGCGCTCCCCCGACCGGGGATCAGCCCCGACGCAGGCGGCGTCACGCGAAACGGCGGAGACGAAGAAAGGCGCGGCCGGGCCTTACGGCCCGACCGCGCCGGCAACCTCGTAGCGTCTGCCGACGCAGACACGTGGTACCCGTATCTGCCCCGGAAGCGGACCGACTTCTAGAAGTCGGCGACCAGCGTCAGGTTGATCGGCAACTGCTTGAGAGCGGCGTCCGTGAAGGAGCCGTTGTAGGTCTCGTAGAGCTGCTGAATCTCGCCCGGGAACACCTCGTTCATGATCGTCGACGCCGCGTAGTTGGCGCCGCCCATCACCGGGTCGATGACCCAGGCGTACATGGTGTTCCCCTGGCCGGTGATGTCGAGGCCGGCCCGGTAGACCTTCCACCCGCGGGCCTGCGCCTGCCGGCTGGTCTCCGTGTTCTCGCTCTTCTGCAGCGCCTCGCCGAGCCGCCGCATGACCCCTTCGTACTGCGCGGTCGAACCCGGCTTGACGAAGTGCAGCATGACCGCGGCGTCGCCGCTGAAGTTGACCTGCGGCTGGGCCTCGACCTGCTGCGAGGGGACCAACGTGCCCAGCATCACGCCGGCGGCCAGAGTTGCCGCGAACGCGCCCCCCAGAAAGATCCGCCGCATCGACCGCTCCTTGCGAAACCAACGCATGTTCGTGTCCTCCTTGGATCCCCCGTGCCCGGAAAAGAGCGGTTACTTTACCGTACCGCCCACGCTAGACGAAAGTACTCAGCACCTCATTCGAAACCAACATGCCGGCGCGAGTCAGGCGCCACCTCCCGCCGGCGTCGACCATCCACCCCCCCTCGACGAAGCGGCGCACGTCCGGCCCGTACCGCGCCTGCACATCGACGCCGTAGCGCTCCTCGACGGCCGCGACGCAAACCCCCTCGGCGAGCCGCAGCCCCGTGAACAGCGCATCCCCGAGCCGCTCTTCCGCCGACAGGCGGAGTGTCTCCGCGACCGGTACACCCCGCTCGACGGCATCCACGTAGCGCGCCGTCTCCGAGACGTTCTTCCATCGTACGCCGGCCCGCGTCGAGTGGGCGCCGCAGCCGAAGCCCTGCCACTCGCCGTCGAGCCAGTACTTGAGGTTGTGGCGCGACCGCCGGCCCGGCCGCGCCACGTTGGAGATCTCGTACTGCTCGTACCCGGCCGCGTCGGTCATCGCCAAGGCGTCGAGATACATGGCGGCCGCGTCCTCGTCAGGCGCCTGCGACCAGCCCCGCCGCGCCGCTTCTTCCTGTAACGGTGCGTTCGGATACAGCTCCAGCATATACAGCGAGGCGTGATCCGGCGAAAGCGCCACCAGTCCCGCTACCGACGCCGCGCACCGCGCGCGGCTCTGGGCCGGTAGCCAGAGCATCAGATCGAGGCTCACGTTCCCGCATCCCGCCTCCCGGATCGCCGTCAACGCTGCCCGGGCCCGATCCGCCGTATGCACCCTGCCGAGGCGCGCCAGCTCGCCGTCGTCGAACGACTGCACGCCAAGGCTGATACGGTTGATCCCCGCTTCGAGCAGCGCCGACACGTAGCCCGTGCTGCACGACTCCGGGTTCATCTCGAGCGTCGTCTCCGCGCCGGAAGCGACATCGAAGGCCCCGCGGCAGGCGTCGAGGATGCGCGCCACCTCCTCGACCGCAAGCAGCGACGGCGTCCCGCCGCCGAAGAAGATCGAGTCCACACGGCTCCCGTCACCGAGCCGCCGGATCTCCTTCGTCAGAGCGTCCACGTAGTGCCGTTTCAGGTCCTCGTCGAGCAGCCCGCGGTTGAAGTTGCAGTAGCTGCAGATCGCTGCGCAGAACGGCACGTGGACGTAGAGGCCGAGCGCGCCGGCGTCGGACACGTCGCCGTGGTGCTCAGGCCGGTCGCTGGACGGCACGCCCGCTCACCCTCCGGGGCGCAGTTGCGGCGCGCCCGCTCGCCGAATTCACGTGCCGGCCTTGCCTCCGACCCAGCCGAGGTCGAGCTGCCCCTCGGGCAACCGCGCGCGGGCCCGCCCCGACGCCCGCTGCGGCAGGCGCGCGGCCGGTGGGGCGGGACGGCCTGGCCCCATCTTCCACTTCTGGTACAGGAACTCCGCGGTCGGCGGATGCTCGAACTCGCGGTAGTCGGGTCCGTCGTACTCGAGAAACTCGCACATTTCCCGCAGCCGTGAATGCAGGCGGTAGCCCACGCGCACGAGCAGCGAGTCGAGATCCCCGACGTCGGAGACGTCCTCGTAGTTCGTGGTGAAGACCGTCGGACGCTTCTCGTTGTAGCGCGTGTTGACGATGAGGTGCATCGTCTCCTCGACCCAGTCCGTGAGACGCTCCGCCCCCAGATCGTCGAGCACGAGCAGCTCGGCCCGCATGACCTCGTCGAGAACCTCCGCCTCGGACGCGCGGGTGACCGGGTTGTAGGTGCTCCGGATGGTGCTCAGCAGCGAGCGCGTGTCGTAGTAGACGCCCCGCATGCCCTTCAGCACGACCTCCCGCAGCACCGACACCGCAACATGGGTCTTGCCGATACCGGGAGGTCCGATGAACAGGAGCCCCTTGTCGACGACCGGAAACGCGGCGGCGAACTCCTGCGCCTTCCTGCAGGCACGCTGCAGCTTCTCGTTCTCGTAGGTGATGAACGTCGAGAAGTCGCACTTCGAATACCGGGCCGGAATCCGGGCGCGCGCCAGCATCTGCTGCGCGACCCCGGTGCGCCAGCAGTCGCACCGTTCGGCGCGGCGCGTCTCGCCGACGGTAAGCGTACGCCAGCCGGTGCCCCGGCAGTCCGGGCAGTCCGCCGCGGCGCGCATCCGTCTCCCCGTCGCCACGGAACAAGCTTAACAGCCCGCGGCGAGAGCCCCGCGGAATTCTAGCCCATCTTTAGCAAGATTCCCGACAATTTTGTAGATTTAGGCGATATTTCGAGGATCGCATCCCCATAACTTGTTGATTCTAAAGGATCGGGTGTTGGCGGTACTGAATGTAGTGCCATAATCGTGTGAGTGGTTGTTGCTTCTGGGGACGTGCACCCGCTATCGTGGGCGTGTGTTCATTCGCCGCACCCAAACCCGGCGGACCGCCGACGGACAGCCCTACTTCTCGCATCGCCTCGTCCACTCCGAGCGCATCGGCAACGCCGTCCGCCAGCGCACCCTGCTCAATCTCGGACGCCACTTCGACATTCCCCAGGCGCAATGGCCGCTGGTCTGCTCCCGCAGCGACGACATCCTGGCCGGCCAGACGCCCCTGGTGGCCGATTGCCCGGCCGCCGTCGAACGCGAAGCGCAGCGCATAGCCGCACAGTTGGTCGCCCGCGGCACACCGGTGCAGGGACCGGCAGCCGGGCCGACAGACGTGCAGCCGGTCGACGTCGACTCGTTGCGCCTGGTCCGCCCCCGCAGCGTCGGCGTCGAGCAGGTCGGCCTGTGGGCCCTGGAGCAATTGGGCCTGCCGGCCCTGCTGACCGAGTTGGGCGTCAACGGCGCGTTGCGCACCGCGGCGACCGGCGCCGTCGTCGGACGCCTGGCCCAGCCGGCCTCGGAGCGCGCCACGCACCGCTGGCTGCAGCAACGCAGCGGCCTCGGCGAGTTGCTCGGCGTCGACTTCGAGACCGTCAGCCCGATGCAGCTCTACCGCGCCTCGGATGCGCTGGTGAAGCACCGCGAGGCGATCGAGGCGCATCTGTTCGAGCGGGCCATGGGACTGTTCGACCTGCAGCCGACGGTGACCCTCTACGACCTGACCAACACCTATTTCGAAGGCGAGGCGGGCGCGCAGCCGCAGGCAAAGCGCGGGCACTCGAAAGAGAAGCGCAGCGACTGTCCGCTGCTGACCCTGGGCCTGATGCTCGACGCCAGCGGCTTCGTGCGCCGCTCGCAGGTCTTCGCCGGCAACGTCCGGGAACACCGCACCCTGGCCGGCATGCTGGAGGCACTCGATGCGCCGGCCGGCGCCCTGGTGGTGATGGACCGCGGCGTCGCCACCGAGGCCGCCATCGGGTGGCTGCGCGACAACCGCTACCGCTATCTGGTCGTCAGCCGTGAACGCCACCGGCAGTTCGACGCCGAGGCCGCCGTGGCGGTCCGCACGCAGTCGAACCACACCGTGCATCTGCACAAGGTCGTCTCGACCGACCCCGGCGAGGTCCGCCTGTACTGCTACTCCGAAGAGCGGGCCCACAAGGAGCGGGCCATCGTTGAGCGGGCCGCCGCCCGCTTCGAGGCCGCGCTGACCACGCTCAACGAGGGGCTGGCGCGCCCCCGCGCCCACAAGCGCCTCGGACAGGTCTGGCAGCGCATTGGGCGACTGAGAGCCAAGCATACCCGCGTCGCCAAGCACTACCAGATCGAGGTCACCCCCGACCAGACCGGCGAGAAGGCCGCCGCCGTCACCTGGACCCGTCGCCCCCAGGACGGCTCGATGGCCACCCATCCGGGCGTCTACTGCCTGCGCAGCAGCGAGACCGACTGGGACGAAGACGCCTTGTGGCGCACCTACACCACCCTCACCGACGTCGAAGCCGTCTTCCGCGCACTGAAGTCCGAACTCGGCCTGCGCCCCATCTACCACCACAAGCCGCAGCGGGCCGATGGCCACCTGTTCATCACCGTCATCGCCTACCAGCTCGTGCAGGTCATCCGCACCCGGCTGCGAGCCCACGGCGAACACGCCAGTTGGACCACCCTGCGCCGCATCCTCGAAGGCCAGCAGCGCGTCACCGCCACCTTCCGGCGCCCCGACGGGCGCACCCTGCACGTGCGCACCGCCACGCAGGCCGAACCCGAACAGCGGGCCATCTACGACGCGCTCGGCGTCGACCCGCAACCGGGAGGCGTCCGCAAGACAACCATCTGACCGACCCATTTCCCGGTTTGCGCAGGTTTGTAGTGCCACTCGAGCGCTTTTGTCGCTGTAAGTTGCTGATTCCGCGTTGCTTAGTACTGCGGCTGTTAAACTTGGGCTAGGCGTCGGCGGGCGGGCGGCCTCCCGGAACCGCGCCAGCCGGTGGCTCCACCGGGTCTACCGGCGCGGGCCGAACCCGATCGGTCGGCTCCGACTTGACGAGCGCGGTCCCGAGACGCTGCTCCCAGTCGCCCACGCCGCGGCTGAGTTCCTGCTTGACGTAGTGCATGAACTCGTTGACCTCGTGCTGCATCCGGGCCATCTTCTCCCGCATGTTGAGGATGATCTCGACGCCGGCGAGGTTCACGCCGAGGTCGCGGGTCAGCGAGAGGATGGTCTCCAGCCGCTCGATGTCCTCTTCGCCGTAGAGCCGCGTGTTGCCGTCCGTGCGCGAAGGCTTCAGCAACCCCTCGCGCTCGTAGAGACGCAGCGTCTGCGGGTGGATCTTGTAGCGTTGCGCGACGACGCTGATCATGTAGGGTCCCGCGCCCGTCTGCTTGGCCGGCATAAGCGTCAGTCTTCGAAGAGGTCCTTGCGGATGTCCGTCCCGTGGATCCGACCGAATTCCCGCAGCAGCGCCTTCGATCGCTCGTCGGCGACCGGCGGTAGCACGACGTTCACCGCCACGACGAGATCGCCGCGGCCGCCGTCGCGGCGTGGCGAGGGGACGCCGTACTCCCGTAGACGAAACCGCTGGCCGGAACGCGTACCCGGCGGCACCCGCAGGCGCGCGGTGCCGTCGAGAGTCGGCACGTCCACGGTGGCGCCGAGCGCCGCTTCGTGAATGGCGATCGGCAGATCGAGATGCAGGTCCTGCCCCTCGCGCCGCAGGACCCGATGGCGGCCGACCTTCGTCACGATGTAGAGGTCGCCCGGCTCACCGCCCCGGGTTCCCATGTTCCCCTTGGCCTCGATCCTCAGCCGCGAGCCATCGTTCACGCCTGCCGGGACATGAATGGCGATATCCTCGTCGCGCGCCGCAACGCCGCTTTCGCGGCACGCCGCGCAGGGGCGGAAGCGCAGGCTCCCCGTTCCGTCGCAGAAAGCGCAGCGCATCGCGAACACCATGTGCCCGCGGCGGCGGCGCGTGGCGCCGGTGCCCTGGCAACTGGCGCAACGGGTCTCGCCGGCGCGGCGCCGGCCGGTTCCGCCGCACTCGCCGCAGACGTCGAGTCGGGTGACGGTCAACCTGCGTTCGGTCCCGTGCACCGCTTCCTCGAACGAGAGCGCGATCTCCCCGAACAGGTCCCCGCCGCGCTCGGGCTGACCGCCGGCGAGCGCCCCGCGCGCATCCGGAACGACGAACGCGTCGGAGAACAGCTCCGCGAACGTCGCCGAGCTCCCGCTTCCGCCGCCGCCCGGCGAAAAGTCGAATCCCTGGAACTCGATGGAAGCCGGCCGGGGCGCGTGCTCACGAGCGCCATGCGCGTCGTACTCCCGCCGGCGCGCCGGATCCCGGAGGGTCTCGTACGCCTCGGTCACGATTCTGAAGAACGCTTCGGCCTCGTGGTCGCCCGGGTTGATGCCCGGGTGATAGCGGCGGGCGAGGCGGCGGTAGGCGCGCCTCACCTCGTCCCGACTTGCCGACCGCTCGACGCCGAGAATGACGTAGAAGTCCACTTGGGCCACGGGGCGCCACCTCCACCGCCTCGCTCACCGCGCTACGGCTTCCCGTCGTCGACGACCTCCGCATCGATGACGTCTCCGGCATTTCCCGCGCGCGGGCCGCCTGGTCCGGCACCCGGCCCCGGGCCATCCTCCGGCCCTCCGCCGGGGCCGGAGGCGGCCTGCGCGGTCTTGGCGTACAACGCCTGGGCCGCCGTCTGCTGGGCCGCGTTCAGCGTCTCGAGCGCCTGGTCGATCGCAGCGGCGTCGCCGCTCTCGTTGGCCTTCCTCAGCGCCGCGACGGCTTCCTCGACCGGCTTGCGCTCCTCCTCCGACAACTTGTCGCCGGCGTCCTTCAGCATCCGCTCGGCGGCATAGGCCGCCTGGTCCGCGCGGTTCCGGGTCTCCACCTCGTCCTTGCGGGCCTTGTCCTCGTCGGCGTGCGCCTCGGCCTCCTGCATCATCTTGTCCACCTCGTCCTTGCCGAGGCCGCTCGACGCAGTAATGGTGATCTGCTGCTGCTTGCCGGTGCCCAGATCCTTGGCCGACACGTTGACGATGCCGTTCGCGTCGATGTCGAAGGTCACCTCGATCTGCGGCACGCCGCGCGGGGCGGGCGGAATGCCGTCGAGATGGAACTTGCCGAGCGTCCGATTGTCCCTCGCCATCGAGCGCTCGCCCTGCAGAACGTGCACCTCGACGCTGGGCTGGTTGTCCGCAGCGGTCGAGAAGGTCTCGCTCTTCTTGGTCGGGATGGTGGTATTGCGCTGAATCAGCGACGTCATGACCCCCCCGAGGGTCTCGATGCCGAGCGACAGCGGCGTCACGTCCAGCAGCAGGAGATCCTTGACCTCGCCGGCGAGCACGCCCGCCTGCACCGACGCGCCGATCGCCACCACCTCGTCCGGGTTCACCCCGCGGTGGGGGTCCTTGGCGAACAGCTCCTTCACGATCGCCTGTACCCGCGGGACCCGCGTCGACCCGCCGACCAGCACCACCTCGTCGATCTGCGACGGCTGGAGCCCGGCGTCGCGCAGGGCGCGCTTGACCGGCTCGACCGTCCGCTGCAGGAGTCGCTCGACGAGCTGCTCGAAGCGCGCCCGCGTCAGCTTCCTCTGGAGATGCTTCGGACCGGACGCATCGGCAGTGATGAACGGCAGGTTGATCTCGGTCTCCACGACCGTCGAGAGCTCCATCTTGGCCTTCTCGGCCGCCTCCTTGAGGCGCTGCAAGGCCATCGGGTCGCGGCTGAGGTCGATGCCCTCGTCGCGCTTGAACTCCCCGACGATCCACTCGATGACCTGCTGATCCAGGTTGTCGCCGCCGAGGTGCGTATCGCCGTTGGTCGCCTTGACCTCGACCACGCCCTCGCCCACTTCCAGAATCGAGATATCGAAGGTCCCGCCGCCGAAGTCGTACACCGCGATGGTCTCGTCGGTCTTCTTGTCGAGTCCGTAGGCGAGCGCCGCCGCGGTCGGCTCGTTGACGATCCGCAGCACCTCGAGGCCGGCGATCTGCCCGGCATCCTTGGTGGCCTGCCGCTGCGCGTCGTTGAAGTAGGCGGGCACGGTGATGACCGCCTTCGCGACGGACTGCCCCAGGTACTCCTCGGCCGCCTGCTTCAGCTTCTGCAGCACCATGGCCGACAGCTCGGGCGGCGACAGTTCCTTCCCGCCCGCCCGGACGCGCGCGTCGCCGTTCTTCGCGCGGACCACCTCGTAGGGCACCATCGCCATCTCTTCGTTCACTTCGTCGAAACGGCGCCCCATGAATCGCTTGATGGAGAAGACCGTGTTCTCGGGGTTGGTCACCGCCTGCCGCTTGGCGACCTGTCCCACGAGGCGCTCGTCGGACTTCGCGAACGCCACGACCGACGGCGTCAGCCGGCTTCCCTCCGGATTGGCGATGACCGTCGGCTCGCCACCCTCGATGACGGCCACGACCGAGTTCGTCGTACCCAGATCGATCCCGATAATCTTGCTCATCTCTTGCTGTTCCTTCGTGCCCGACGGCGGTCGCCGCCGCGCGAAATCACCGCGCCCCGGGGGCGTGCTCCGGCCCTACCCATACAACAAGATAAACATATAATCTTAGCGGTAGATTGTCAAGTACAGTCACCCCCCCGGGCGCCCCGTGGCATCCCTGTACCCGTGCTATATTGAACCCACTCCCCGTGACATCAACAAGGAGATCCGCGTGGCTCCTGAACCGAACCGCTACGTGCATCAGGCCGTCATCCTGAGCCTCTTCGCCGTCGCCGCCCTGTTCGGCATCGTGAGCGGCGTGCTGTTCGCCTACTCGCCGGATCTGCCGGAGATCGAGGCGCTCGACGACTACGCGCCCGACACCATCACCCGGGTGCATGCGCGCGGCGGCGAGCTGATCGGGGAGTTCGCCACCGAGCGGCGCGACATCATCGGCTACGACGACATCCCCGACGTGCTGCGCAACGCAATCATCGCGGCCGAGGACAGCTCGTTCTTCGAGCACAACGGCTTCGACATCCGGGCCATCGTCCGCACCGCCGTCCAGGACGTCCTGCAGCAGCGGCTCTACGGCGCCAGCACGCTGACGATGCAGCTCGCCCGCAACATCGAGGTCGGCGGCGCGAGCCTCGGGCTCCAGAAGACCTGGCAGCGCAAGCTGGTCGAGGCGTACTACACGTTCCTCATCGAGAAGCGCTACACGAAGCGGGAGATCCTGGCCCTCTACGCCAACCAGATATGGCTCGGCACCGCCCGGCACGCCGCCCACGGCGTCGAGGCGGCATCACAGCTCTACTTCGGCAAGTCCGCGAGGGAGCTCGAGCTCGGGGAGGCTGCCCTGATAGCGGGCATCCTGCAGTTGCCGGCGCGCTGGAGCCCGCTCGTGAACATGGAGCGCGCCACGCAACGGCGCAACTACGCGCTCGGGCGCATGGCGGAGGAAGGCTACATCAGCGAGGCCGTCACCGTGGCGGAGATGGCCAAGCCGATCGTGCTCGCCCCGCGCCGGCAACGGGCCAACACCGTCGCCCCGTACTTCCTGGAAGAGATCCGCCAGCACCTCGAGGCCACCTACGGCGCGCAACGGCTCTACGAGGACGGCCTCGTGGTTCGCTCGACGCTCGACATCGACCTGCAGCGCGCCGCGAACAGGGCGGTCTCCGAGGGCCTGCGCGTCGTCGACAAGCGCCACGGCTTTCGCGGCGCACGCCGCAACGTGCTGAGCGGCGACGATGCGGTCGAATCCGTCGAGGCGTACGAGCACTTCCGGTGGCGGTTGCCCATCGCCGAGGGCGACATGGTGCCGGCGGTGGTGACCGGGACTACCGCCGACACGATTCAGGTGCGCGTAGGCCCGCATGCCGCGGACATCGATCCCGACGGCTTCGCCTGGACTCGCAAGTCCTCGCCGGGCGTGCTCGTGGAAGTGGGCGACCTTATCGACGTGACGCTGACGGCCCTCCCGGCCGGATCGGGCGGCCGCGGCGCCGCCACCCTCGACCAGGAGCCCGAGGTCGAGGGGGCGCTCGTCGCCATCGACAACCGGACCGGGCACGTCCTCGCCATGGTGGGCGGCTACGACTTCAACCGCAGCCGGTTCAACCGCGCCACGCAGGCGTTCCGGCAGCTCGGCTCTCTGTTCAAGGGTGTCCTGTACGCCGCCGCCGTCGACCAGGGACATACCACCACCAGCATCCTCCAGGACGAGCCGGTCAGCTTCGACGTCGGTCCGGGCCAGCCCCGCTACAGGCCGAGAAACTACGACAACCAGTACAAGGGGCCCGTCACCCTGCGGCATGCTCTTGAAGCTTCGCGGAACGTGCCGGCGGTGTGGCTGATGAACGAGGTCGGGCCCGAAGTGGTCGTCGACTTCGCACGGCGCGTCGGTTTCAGCTCCCCGATCCCGCCGTATCTTTCCGTCGCGCTCGGTTCGGCCGAGGCGACGCTGATGGAGGTCACCAGCGCCTACTCGGTGTTCCCGAGCCAGGGAAAGCGCATGCTGCCGTTCCTGATCGAACGGGTCATCGATCGCAACGGGCGCCTGTTGGAAGAGCACCGCCCGCGGTCGCGGGACGCGCTCCGCCCGGACACCGCCTACATCATGGTGAGCCTCATGCGCGGAGTCGTGCGGCGGGGAACCGCACAACGAGCGCGGCGCACCCTCGATTGGCCCATCGGCGGCAAGACCGGCACGATGGACGACTACACCGACGCCTGGTTCGTCGGCTTCGACCCCGACGTCACGGTCGGCGTCTGGGTCGGGCACGACGAGAAGAAGACGATGGGCTACAACGAGCAGGGCGCGCGGGTGGCGCTGCCCATCTGGATCGACTTCATGGAAGCCTACGTCGGCGACCGCGAGGAGAAACCGGCGTTCGATCCGCCGACGAACATCGTCTTCGTCTCCGTGGATCCGGAAACCGGCGAGCCCGCCGGACCGGGAACGTTCCGCCCCATCGAGGAAGCGTTCATCGCCGGAACGGAGCCCGGCACGGCCTTTCTGCGGTAGTCGGTTCCAGAGGCCGGCCGCCAGCCGGTCCAGGGATGTGCGTGCGCCGTCGGGGGCTGCCTACTCCCCGCTCGCCTCGGGTTTCCCGAGCGTGTCGGACGCCTTCTGCATCAGGTACGCCTTGATGAGGGCGTCGAGATCACCGTCGAGGATGCGATCGACGTTGCCTTCCTCGACCTTGGTGCGGTGATCCTTGACCATCCGATACGGATGGAGGACGTAGCTGCGGATCTGGCTGCCGAAGGCGATGTCCTTCTTCTCGCCCCCGATCTCCTCGAGCCGATCCTGCTGCTCCTTGATTCGGCGATCGTACAGCCGTGCCCGCAGCACCGCCATCGCGGCGTCCCGATTGCGGTGCTGGGAGCGCTCGTTCTGGCACGAGACGACGATGCCGGTGGGCAGGTGCGTGATGCGCACGGCCGAATCGGTCACGTTGACGTGCTGCCCCCCGGCTCCGCTCGACCGGTAGGTGTCGATGCGCAGATCCTTCTCATCGACGTCGATGTCGACGTCGTCCGGCAGTTCCGGCCAGACGAACACCGACGCGAACGAGGTATGCCGCCGGGCCGCCTGATCGAACGGCGAGATGCGGACCAACCGGTGGATGCCCGCCTCGGCCAGGAGCAGGCCATAGGCGTAGTCGCCGTCGACGGTGACGGTCGCGCTCTTCACGCCGGCCTCGTCGCCGGGCTGGGTGTCGATCACGTCACGGGAGAAGCCCCGGCGCTCGGCCCAGCGGAGATACATCCGCAGCAGCATCTCCGCCCAGTCCTGCGATTCGGTCCCGCCAGCTCCCGGATGGATCGAGACGATGGCATTGCACTGGTCGTGCTCGCCGCCGAGCATCTTGCGGACCTCGGCGCCCTCGACCTCCGCGCGCAGGCCGACGAGGCCCGCAGTCAGGTCGCCGGTTACGTCCTCGCCCTGCTCCGCCCACTCGAACAGCACGGCCAGATCGTCGGTCCTGCGGCGTAGAGACTCGGCGAGGTCGAAATCCTCCTGCAGCCGGCGCCGCCGCTGGAGGACGCGCTGCGCCGCAGCCTGGTCGTTCCAGAAGTCGGGCGCGGCGGCCTGCCGCTCCAGCTTCGTCATCTCCGATTCGACGGCGGCAGCGTCAAAGATAGCTCCGCAAATCGGCCGCGCGCTTGACCAGGTCCTGAAACCGGCGAACGTTCTCGTCCAGGGCTATCGCCACGAGTCTGCCTCCGTCCCGTCAACCATGAAACCGGCGCCGCCGCGCGCCGGCAAGAGCGAGGGCGGCAATGGCGGCCCCGGCATAGGCCGGCACGTCGCCGAAGCGCCCGTAGATCGTAAGCCCGTCGAGCAACCGTACGTCCTCGACCACGACCGCGGGCTCGAAGAGCCCCGACCGCGCCAACACCCGACCGTAGGGATCGATGACACCGCTGATGCCGGTGTTCGCGGCGCGGACGAGGAAGCGTCCCTGCTCGATCGCCCGCATCGTCGCCTGCTGAAAATGCTGGTACGGGGCGGCGGAGCGGCCGTACCACGCGTCGTTCGTGATCGTCGACAGCAGCCGGCTGCCGCGGAGCACGAGCCCCCGCACCAGGCCAGGATAGATGATCTCGTAGCAGATGGCGGTGCCCACCGCGCTCCCGCCGACCGGCAACGTCCGAGGCTCGGTGCCGGCGGAGAAATCCGCCACGGACTCCACCAGCGGCGACACGAAGAAGAGCGCCTGACGCAGCGGCACGTACTCCCCGAACGGAACCAGGTGCTGCTTGCGATACACGCCGGACGTCGATCCCTCTTCCGGCTCGATCAGGTAGGCCGCGTTGTAGTACCGCGTGCCGCCGTCCCGCACCACTTCCGTCGTGCCGACGAGGAGATGCGCTCCGGTTTCCCGCGCCACGGCGCGCACCGCCTCGCCGCGCGGATCCCGATCGAGTGCGAACGGCGTCGCCGACTCGGGCCACAGGACCAGCCCGGCACCGGCGGCGACGGCATTCCGCGTCTGCCCGAGATAGGTCTCCAGAATGGCGTCGCTGCGCAGCGGATTCCACTTCTCGTCCTGCCGCACGTTGCCCTGCAGCGCGGCCACCCGCAGCGGATCCCCGGCCCGCAGCAGCGACCCGTCCTGCAGGCGCCAGGCGCCGAACGCCACGGTGGCGAGGACGACGGCCGCGGTCGCCAGAACCGGCCTGCGTCCGGCTCCGCGCGCCGCCACCGTCGCGTACGCGACGGCCGCGTTCACGAAGACCACCAGCGCCGAGACGCCGAGCACGCCGGCGATGCTCGCCGCCTGGGCGACGGCGGGGAACGGCACCTGGCTGTAGCCAATCAACGCCCAGGGAAAACCGGTGAACAGATGCATGCGGCCGAGCTCCGTCGTCACCCACAGCGCGGGGGCGAACAGCAGCCCCCTGGCTCCGAAACGGTCGGCCAGGTCTGCCACGCCTGCCGCGAACAGCGCGGGAAAGAGCGCCAATAACGCAACGAGCAGCGCGTGCACGAGCCACGCGGCTGGCACGGGCAGCCCGCCGTAGTCGACCATCACGGCGGGAATCCAGTAGAGCGTGCCCGCGAAGTGTACGACCCCGGTTACCGCGCCGAGACGCAGACCCTGCCACGGGGTCGCCCGCGCCACCGCGACCAGCAGGGGCACCAGGGCGAGCCACGCGACGGCCGGATGGCCCAAAGTCGGGAAGCTGAAAAACAACAGCGCGCCGGACAGGACGGCGAGCGGAAAGGAGGGCACGGACGGGGCTCCGGCGGCGTGCACGCTACCGCGTGATCCAGGGCTTCAACGACTCTTCGCCCTCGAGCCGCCGCAGCACCTGCTCCGCCTCCTCACGGTCCGCATAGGTCCCGACTCGAACCCGGAACACCTGCACCGGCGCACCTGACGCCGGCGCGACGACGAACGCCGGGTAACCCTTTTTGATGAGCCCCTGGGCCATGCGCTGGGCGGCGCCGCCCTCTCGCAGCGTCGTGACGTGGATCGAGTATCCGTCGGACTGCGTTGCGTAACCGCCAGCGGGCGCCGCATCGACGCTGTCCGCATCCACGGTCTCGGCCGGGGGCTCCGCCGTGCCCTCCTCCAGAAACCGGGTATCGAGCTCCGCCCCACGGTCCTCATCGAGTCGCTGGTAGTACGACAGATCGGCACCGTCGGTCGCCGCCATCGAGGGCTCGCGGCGCCCCGTGCGCGCCACGCCCGGGCCCTCGTCGAAGACGCCCGGTTCCTCTCCGCTCGCGCTCGCGGAACCGTGGCCGGTGACCATCTCGACGACCGACACGCCTCGACCGACCATCAGACCGAGCAGGAAGACCACAACGGCCAGACCGGCGCTCGTCATGGCCAGAAAGAAAACCTGCTTGGAGCCGAGACCGCTCCTGTCGAGGGATCTTCGCGCCACGCTCACCCGTTGCGTTTGTCGGACAATGTGCCCATGAGGTCGATAGGCAACGGAAATACGATGGTAGAGTTCTTCTCGCCAGCGATCTCCGTCAAGGTCTGCAGATAGCGCAGAACCGCGGCCAACGGTTGCGTGCTCATGACTTCTGCCGCCTGCGCCAGCTTCTCGGAGGCGAGGAACTCGCCATTGGCATGGATGATTTTAGCACGCTTCTCGCGCTCGGCCTCCGCCTGGGCGGCCATGGCGCGCTGCATGTCGACCGGCAGGTCGACATGCTTGACCTCGACCGACGACACCTTCACGCCCCACGGATCGGTATGCAGATCGAGGATCTGCTGAAGCTGCTGGTTGAGCTGATCGCGCTCCGAGAGCAGGCCGTCCAGCTCCACTTGGCCGAGCACGCTCCGAAGGGTGGTCTGGGCGAGCTGCGACGTCGCGTAGTGGAAGTTCTCGACCTCGACCACCGACCGCTGCGGGTCCATGACGCGGAAGTAGACGACGGCGTTCACCTTGACCGACACGTTGTCCTTCGTGATGACATCCTGCGGCGGGACGTCCATCACGATGGTGCGCAGGCTGACCCGGACCATGCGGTCGATAGGCGCGAACACCAGAATGACGCCGGGCCCCTTCGGGCGCGGATACAGCTTGCCGAGACGAAATATCACCGCCCGCTCGTACTCGTTGAGGATCTTGATGGAGTTCGCCACGTACAGCAGGATGACGAGCAGGACGATGATCTCCGGGCCGATGTTCATGACTCCGATCCTTCCTCTGACGGCGGCGCCGCGTGCCGCACGGTGAGCACCATGCCGTGAACCGCGACCACCTGCACGCGTTCGCCGCCGACGATGTCCGCCCCCGGCGCAGCCGCGGCCGTCCAGATTTCCCCCCGCGTCGAGACGCGCCCCTGCCCGCCGGCCGAAATCGCGTCGATGGCCCGCCCCTCCCGATCGAGCATGCCGTCCGCCCCGGTGACCGCGCGAACCCGGTGCGCCTTGACCCCCAGCCGGGCCAGGGCTCCCGTGACCAGCGCCAGAGCCAGCATCGTGGAGACGATGAAGGGCCAGCCGAGCTGCAGCTCCGGCGCCGGGGAATCGAACAGCATCACGGCGCCGAACAACATGCTCACCATGCCGCTGACGGCCAGAAGGCCGTACGTCGGCGTGAACATCTCGATGACGAGCAGGACCAGTCCGAACAGGATCAGCAGGAGGCCGACATAGTTGATCGGCAGGATCTGGAATGCGAAGAATGCGAGCAGAAGGCACACCGCGCCGACGATACCGGGGACCGCGGCGCCTGGGTTCCAGAGCTCGATGGTGAGTCCCAGGCTCCCCAGACTGAACAGCAGCACCGCGATCTGCGGATGCGCGATCGCGCTCAGCAGCCGCTGCCTCCAGGTCATCGCAACGGTTTCAATCTCGGCATCCGCCGTCCGGACCACCTGGATGCTGCCGTCCCAGCGGCGCACCTCACGGCCGTCGAGCTGCTCGAGCAGGTCGTCGAGATCCGACGCGATCAGGTCGATCAGCGGCGGGTCGGCGTCGAGGGCCTCGCGTTCGGTGAACGACAGACTCTCGGTGACCGCCTTTTCCGCCAGTTCCACGTTACGCTGCCGCTGGCTCGCCAGCGACCGCGCATAGGCCGCGACGTCGGAGGCCGCCTTCTGCGACGCCGTGTCGTCCATCTCGGAGCCGGTGCCGGAGACCGGGTGCGCGGCGCCGATGTGCGTGCCGGGCGCCATCACCGCCACGTCCGCGGCGATGGTGATCAGGAAGCCGGCCGACGCGGCGCGGGTGCCGCTGGGACCGACGTAGACCACGATCGGCGTGTCCGCCTCGATGATCCGGGTGTTGATGTCCCGCGTGGAATCGACTAGCCCCCCCGGCGTCCGCAACATCAGGACGACCAGATCCGCGCCCGCGCGATCCGCCTGGTCCAAGGTCTGGCCGATGTACTCGGCGGACACGGGATGGATGAGCGCCTCGACCTCCGTCACGTAGACGACAGGACGCCCGCGCGGCTCCTCCTGCGCGCCCGGCCACGCCGCGGCCAGCAGCATCAGCGCCCAGCCGGCGGCGCCCCACCGGAGCGTGCGCCGCATCCGACGACGAGCCTGCCTGATCGACATGTAAGTCCCTTGCTATGACTGCTTCCACCGTAGCCGAGCCCCTGGACAGTGTCAACGCATGCCGCGCGTGCGCCGGCGCGCACCACCCCCGCGGCACGGATCTGGTAAGGTTTCGGTCGGCGATGTCGACGGCGGTCATCCTCGCCGGCGGCCGGGCGCGCCGGTTCGGCGGTAGGCCCAAGCTGCTGCTCCCCCTTGGCGACCGGCGCATCGTCGACCGCCTGCTGGCAGTGCTCCGGGCGGTGGCCGATCAGGTGTTCATCGTGGCGAACGACCGTGAAACCTACGCAGGGCTCGGCGTACCCGTGCACCCGGACGTGCTCGCCGGCGCCGGCCCGCTCGGTGGGGTACACGCGGCCCTGCACGGCTCGCGTTCGTCGCGCACGCTGGTGGTGGCCGGCGACATGCCTTTTCTGAGCGCGGCGTTCCTCGACCACCTGTTGCACGCAGGCCGCTCGGCGGACGTCGCGATCCCGCGCACGAACGACGGCTACCAGCCTCTCTGCGCCTGCTACCGCCCGTCGTGCGCCCCGGTCATCGAGCGCAGGATCGCGGCCGGGGCACTGCGGGCGAGCGCCGCGGTCGAAGCGCTGCGGCGACACGAAATAGGCCCGGACGCCATCGCGCCCTTCGATCCCGATGGCACACTCTTCTTCAACGTCAACACCCCGGCCCACCACGCGCGGGCGCTGGCTCTCGCCGCCTACCATGGCCGGTGAGGTCCGGCCCCGGCCCGCAGGCGCGCGACGGGCTTGCGTCTCGACACGGGAGCAGACACCATGATTCTGGGCATGCACGCGGCCGTGCGGGCACGCGTCCGCGACGTGCTGGCCGAGCTGTACGGGCTCGGACCCGACCGATTGCCGGAAGTCGTGGTCCAGTACCCACCGGACCGCGCGATGGGCGATCTCGGCGTCACCGTGGCGTTCGAGCTCGCGCGGGTTCTGCGCAAGGCGCCCCGCGCCATCGCGGCCGAGATCGTCGGCGCGCTCGGCCCCATCGACGGCGTCGAGCGGGTCGAGCCGGCGCCCAACGGCTATGTCAACGTCTTCCTCGATCGCGCCCGGTTCGCCCGCCGCGTGCTCGCGCCGCCGCCGCCCCCGTCGCGCACCGGCCGGGGCATCCGCAAGGCCATCGTCGAGCACACGGCGATAAACCCCAACAAGGCGGCTCACGTCGGACACCTGCGCAACGCCGCGCTCGGCGACACCCTGGTCCGGTTGCTGCGGTTTCTCGGTGTCCCGGTAGAGGTGCAGAACTACATCGACGACACCGGGGTACAGGTGGCGGACGTGGTGGTCGGTCTCCTGCACCTGGAGCGCCTGCCGCTCGCGGAGGTCGCCGCCCTCGCCGAGCGGCCGCGCTTCGACCACTATTGCTGGGATCTCTACGCCCGCGTGACGGCCTGGTACGACGACGACCCGGAGCGGCTCGAGCTCCGGTCCCGCGCCCTCCACGACCTCGAGGCCGACGCGGACCCGACGGCGCGCCTCGGACGGCTCGTCGCCGATCGCATCGTCCGCTGCCACCTGGCCACGATGGACCGGATGAACATCGAGTACGACCTGCTGACCTGGGAGGGCGACATCCTGCGCCTCCACTTCTGGTCCCGCGCGTTCGAGGTGCTCAAGGAAACGGGTGCGGTACGGCTCGAGACGACCGGCCCGCAGGCCGGCTGCTGGGTGATGCCGCTCGACGGCGATGTCCCGCCGGAAGGAGATGCCGGCGCCGGCGAGGGAGGGCCGAAGTCGCGTTCCAAGGTGATAGTGCGCTCCAACGGAACCGTCACCTACGTCGGCAAGGACATCGCCTACCAGTTCTGGAAGCTCGGGGTGCTCGAGCGCGACTTCCACTATCGCCCGCACGGCGTGCAGCGCTCCGGCCACCGGCTCTGGTCGACCACCTCCGGCGCCGGCGAGGCCGCAGCGGACAACGCCGCGTTCGGGCGGGCCGATGCCGTCTACAACGTCATCGACACGCGGCAGGCCTACCTGCAGCAGCTCCTGAAGCAGGCCCTCACCGCGGTCGGCCGCGGCGCCGAGGCGGAGCGCTCCGTGCACGTGTCGTACGAGATGGTGGCGCTGTCGCCGGCAACGGCCCGCGCCCTGGGGCACGCCGTCGATTCACGGACCGACCGGCCGTTCGTCGAGGTCTCCGGACGCAAGGGGCTCGGCGTGAAAGCGGACGACCTCCTCGATCGGCTGACCTCGGCCGCGCGGGGTGAGGTGATCACGCGCCATGCCGATCTGTCGGCCGACGACGCCGAGGCCACGGGGATTGCGACGGCCATCGCCACGGCCGCCATCCGCTACTTCATGATCAAGTACTCCCGCGGAAAGCTCATCGCGTTCGACATCGACGAGGCGCTGAGCTTCGAGGGGGAGAGCGGGCCCTACGTCCAGTACGCCGCGGTGCGGGCGGCGAACATCCTGCGGAAGCTGTACGACCGGGACGGCCTGAACGACGAAACGCTGACCGCGGCTCTGGCCGCGCTCCCGGCCGGGCCGCTGGCGGACCCCGGCGACGGAACCGCCACCTGGGCACTGCTGCTCGAGGCGGCACGGCTCGAAGAGATCGCGGACCAGTCGATCCGCGCCCTCGAACTGTCCGTGCTCGCCAAGTACGCGTTCGGCCTCGCGCAGATGTTCAACACGTTCTACCACCGCTGCCCGGTGGTGAACGAGGAGGACGAGCCCACGAGACTGTGGCGCGCCGGGACAGTCCTCTACTGCCGGCTCCAGTTGACGCGGACCCTCGCGTTGATGGGCTGCGAGGTGCCGCCGCGAATGTGACCCGCTTCCTTCGGAAGCCGTCCCCGGGTGTCCGACCGGCCACCTGCCGGTCAGTCGAACGCCAGGCGAGGCAGATCCAGGTGCTCGGCGAGCAACCGATCGGTGGCGGCGTCGAGGGCCTTGGCGAACGCGGCCGCCGGCAGGCGAGTGCGAAATGCCTCCAGCGAGAGCTTCGCCTCCTTGCGGAGCTCGCTCAGCACCTGGTCATCGGCATCGGCGCGCGCGGCGGCCGGGAAGCGCCGGTCCAACTCCGCCAACTGTTCGAGCACGCGCCGGCGGGCCTCGCCCCGTAGCGTCCCACCGCCGGCGCGTGCCGCGGCCACGGCGGTGCGCGCCTCGACCAGAAGGCGCTCGAGGGCGGCCGCCCCGGGTGGCGGCCGCCAGGCGGACAGACGCTCGGCGAGGTCGTCGAGATGCGCGGCGAGGGAGCGGCGACTTCGCGATCCGCCCGGTCGCCACGCCGTATCGGCATCCTCGACCTGCAGCTCGCCGGACGGCTCCTCCTCCGCGCCAGCCGCCGCACGCAGGCCCACCGCCCGCTTCCACTCGTCGAACAGGTCGAGCACGTCGGCCTCGCAGTACTCGATGCGCAGTGGACGCCGCTTCGGCCCCTTGGCGTGGTAGCGTGCGTGGCGCTGATCGACTGCGCGCTCGACGACGCCGAGGGGGATACCGGCCGCCGCCCATCCGCACACCAGCTCGAAGGCGGGACCGACGATGCGGATGAGATGTCCGTCGTTCTTGCGGCAGAGGTACGATTCGACCGACCGGCAGAACTCGCCCGGATCATCCATTCGACTACCCCGCGTCACGGACGGAGCGTCCGGTGGTGAAGTTGCCGCGGTTCAACCAACTTCGCCGTCCCTCCGGATGCGCTCCCAGACGAAGCGAAGCCCGGCCAGCGTCAGATCCGGCTGCACGTGGTCGATCAGCGACGTCTCGGCCGCGATGTCGCCGGCCAGCCCCCCCGTCCCGATGCAGACCAGCCCGCCGCCGCCGTCGATCTCGTCGCGGAGCCGCCGGACGATGCCCTCGACCATCGCCACGTAGCCGTAGAAGAGCCCGGACTGCATCGAGGCGACGGTGCTGCGCCCGATCACCGTGGCCGGCTTGCGGACCTCGACGCGCGGCAACTGCGCGGCCCGATGGTAGAGCGCGTCTGCCGAGATCTCGACGCCCGGGCAGATGACGCCGCCGCAGTACTCGCCGCCGGCCGAGATCACGTCGAACGTGGTCGCCGTCCCGAAGTCGACGACCACGATCGGCCGCCCCGCGCCCCCGTACATCCGCACGGCGGCCACCCCGTTGACGAGGCGGTCAGCGCCGACCTCGGCCGGGTTGTCGTAGCCGACCGGCAGGCCGGCGTTGCGGGCGTCGATCTGCAGCACGTCCTGTCCGAGTCCCCGCCCGATCATGTCCGAGACGGCCCGGGTCAGGGCCGGGACGACGGACGACATCACGACCCCGTCTATCCGCGCCGGATCGACCTCGTGCTCGGCGAGCAGCCGGCTGACCAGCACCCAGAGCTCGTCCGCCGTGCGGTCGGGCAGCGTCGCCAGCCGCCAGCGGCGCTCCAGGGCTGCTCCGGCGAAGAGCCCGAGGACGACGTTGGTGTTGCCGACGTCAATCGCGAGCAGCATCGGAGCGGACCTCGACCAGCCGGCGCTTCACGACTCCCACCGCATCTCTCCGCCCACTATGCGTTCGGTGCGCCCGCCGCACGCCACGAGCAGGGCGCCGCCGTCGTCCACACCGGCCGTCACGCCTCGGCAGCGGGTTCCACCCGTGTCCCACGACACCGGTGCGCCCCGGCTGCTCGGCGCCAGCGCCCGCCAGCGCGCGACAACGAAACCGTCTCCCTCGTCCGCCATCCGCCGGCGCCAACGGCTCAATCGCACCAACAGGTCCGCACACAGCGCGGCGCGGTCAACCCTGCGCCCCGCCAGCGACTCCAGTGCCGCCGCGCGGCCGGCCAGCTCGGCCGGAAAGGCACGGGCTTGCACGTTGACGCCGATCCCGACCACCACGGCATCGTCCCGCTCGTTTCCGCCAGGCAGCACCTCGGTCAGGATCCCGGCGATCTTGCGCCGCGGGACCGCCGTGTTCCCACCCCGCGGCGGCGCCGCCACGACGTCGTTCGGCCACTTCAGATCGACCCCCACGCCGGCCGTCCCCTGCACCGCTTCGGCCACCGCCACGCCCGCCAACAGCGTGACGACCGGCGACTGGCGTCCCCGCAGAATGACCGACAGGTACAGCCCGACCGCAGCCGGCGAGTCCCACACCCGCCCGCACCGGCCGCGACCGGCGGTCTGGCGACCGGCCAGAACCGCGGTTCCGTCGGCGGCGCCGGCGGCGGCCAGGGCCGCGGCGGTGTCGTTGGTCGACGCGAGCTCCGGAAAGTACCGCATCACGGTGTCGCCGAGCTCCGGTCGGGCGGCAAGCGCCGCGGCGACGTCCGGCGGCAACGCGGCGTGCGTCGTAGTCATGACGCCTGCGTCATCTCGAAGCTGATGTCGACGGCCGCCGCCGAATGCGTCAGCGCTCCGACCGACACGCAGGTCGGGCCCAGGGCGGCCAACGCCGGTATCCGGGCCAGCGTGACTCCGCCGGAGACCTCCGTGCGGGCACGCCCCCTGCAACGCGCTATCGCCTCCCCGGTCTCCTCGTCGGACAGGTTGTCGATGAGCACGATGTCGGCCGCCGCGTCGAGCGCCGCGTCGACCTCCGCCAGGCTCTGCGCCTCGACCTCGACCAGCAGGCCGCGTCCCGCGGCCCGCGCACGGGTCACCGCCGCCGTGATGGACCCGGCCAGCCGCACATGGTTGTCCTTGATCAGCAGGCCGTCGCCGAGCCCGAACCGATGATTGGTCGCACCGCCCGCCCGCGCCGCGTACTTCTCGATCGCGCGCAGGGTCGGGGTTGTCTTGCGCGTATCGAGGATCGCGGTCCGTCCGGCCGCCGCAGCGACGTAACGGCGGGCGCCGGTGGCGATCCCGGACAGGCGCTGGAGGAAGTTCAGGGCGGTCCGCTCGGCGCTCAGCAGCGCCGAGGCCAGGCCCTCGACGGTTGCGATCACGTCGCCGTCGGCGCACGACTCGCCGTCCCGCCGCCGCCGGCTCACCACCGCCGCCGGGTCGCGCTGCCGGAACACCTCCGCCGCGACATCGATCCCCGCCAGGACGCAGGCCTGCTTGGCGCGGAGCTCGCCCCGACCGCGCTGGCCGGGGGTCACCGTTGCGTCCGACGTGACGTCGCCCCCCTCCAGATCCTCCGCGAGGGCGCGGCGAACGAGGTCCCGGTAGTCGGTCGGATCGAGCGGCTCGAAGGCCGCGGCGGTCATGACCCGAGCTCCGCGAGGATCCGCTCCAGCTTCTCCTGCCGCCGGCCGACCTCCGCCTCCTGGTCGCGCGTGTCGCGCACGACGTCCGGGTCCGCGCGCTCGAGGAACGCGGGGTTCGCCAGCCGCCCCTGCAGGCCGCCGCGCTGTTTCGTCAACCTGGCCAGCTCCCGCGCCACCCGGTCGGCCTCTTGCGTCCGATCCACGATCCCGGCCAGCGGCACGTACAGCTCGAAACCGCGCACCACGCGGCGGACCGTGTCCGGGTCGGTCCGCGGCGCCTCGTCCGCGACTTCGAACCGAGACAGACCGGCGAGGCGCATCACGTGGCCCAGATGGCGGCGCAACGTCCCCGCCGTCGCCGCGTCCACCCCATGGGCCAGCACGTCGATCCTCTGCGCCGGTGGAACCCCCCACTCGGACCGCACCGTACGCACCGCGGTAACCACATCCTGCAGCAGCGCCATCGTCGCCACCGCGGCGTCGTCGGCCCAGGCGGCCACCGGCAACGGAAACGCCGACAGGGTGACGGTCCGTGCGGTCCGGCCCGCGGCCGCACCCTCGCCGGCCCGCGGAGGCAGGGCCTGCCAGACCTCCTCGGTCACGAACGGGATGAACGGATGCAGCATGCGCAGCAGCCGATCGTGCACCTCCAGCAGGATCGCCACGGCGCGGTCGCGCTCGGCCCCACCCGCCTGCAGCTCCGGCTTGACCAGCTCGATGTACCAGTCGGCGTACTCGTGCCAGAAGACGTGGTAGAGACGGTCCGCGGCCACGTCGAACCGGTAACGCGTGAGAGCGTCGTCAATCTCGCCCGCCAGGGCGCTGACGCGGTGCAGCATCCAGCGGTGAATCACGTCCAGCGTCTCCGGCGGCGGCGGGGCCGGCCTCTCCGAAAGCGTATCCGGCACGTGCATCAGCACGAAACGCGAGGCATTCCAGATCTTGTTGATGAACTGCCGGTAGGCGCGCAGGCGTCCCTCCGAGAGGGAGATGTCCATGCCGGGCGACGCCAGCGCGGCCAGCGTGAACCGGAAGGCGTCGGCGCCGATCTCGCCCATCACCTCGAGCGGATCGACGACGTTGCCCTTCGACTTGCTCATCTTGCGGCCGTGCTCGTCGCGGACCAGCGACGTCACGTACACCGACCGGAACGGCACCTCCTGCTTGAACCGGAGGCCGAGCATCATCATGCGGGCGACCCAGAAGAAGATGATGTCGTGGGCGGTGATGAGCAGGCTCGTCGGGTAGTAGCGCGCGAGGTCGGCGGTCTCGTCCGGCCAGCCCATCGTGCTGAAGGGCCAGAGCCCGGAGCTGAACCAGGTGTCGAGGACGTCGGTCTCCTGCCGCAGCTCGCCGCCGCAGGCGCAGGCGTCCGGCGCCGTCTCCGCCACGTGCAGCTCCCCGCATGCGTCGCAGTACCAGGCCGGAATGCGGTGCCCCCACCAGAGCTGGCGCGAGATGCACCAGTCGTGGATGTTCGTCATCCACTCGTTGTAGGTGCGGGTCCAGTTGTCGGGCACGAAGCGGGTGTCCCCGTCGGCCACGGCCCGTAGCGCCCGCTCCGCCAGCGGCTGGATGCGGACGAACCACTGGGTCGACAGCAGCGGCTCCACCACCGTCGAGCACCGCTCGCACTGCCCGACCGCGTGCTCGTGATCCTCCACCCCGACGAGCAGGCCCTCGGCTTCCAACCGGGCGACGAGCGCCTTGCGGGCGGCGAATCGGTCCTGCCCCTCGTACGGCCCGGCCTCGCGTGTCATTCGCCCGTCCTCGTCGATGACCGACACCTGCTCGAGGCTGTGGCGCTCCCCCATCGCGAAGTCGTTCGGATCGTGGGCCGGGGTGACCTTGACCGCACCGGTGCCGAAAGCGGGATCGACGAAGTCGTCGGCGATCACGGGCAGGGCGCGGCCAATGACCGGCAGCGTCAATGTCCGGCCGACGACGGCCGCGTAGCGTTCGTCGCCCGGGTGCACCGCGACGGCGGTATCGCCCAGCATCGTCTCCGGCCGCGTCGTGGCCACGGTGATCGCGCCGCCCCCGTCGGTGTAGGGATACCGGATGTGGTAGAGCTTGCCCCCGGCCGGGGCGTGTACCACCTCCAGGTCCGACAGCGCGGTCCGGCAGCGGGGACACCAGCTCACCAGGTACTTCGCGCGATAGACGAGGTCGTCCTCGTAGAGCGTCACGAAGACCCGCCGCACGGCGCGCGAGAGGTTCTCGTCGAGCGTGAACCGTTCGCGGGACCAGTCGACGGACGAGCCCAGCTTCCGCATCTGGCTCGTAATCGTCCCGCGGCTCTGCGCCACCCATTCCCAGACCCGGGCCTCGAAGGCCTCGCGGCCGAGGTCGTGACGCGACTTCCCTTCCGCCGCCAACTGCTTCTCGACGACGTTCTGCGTTGCAATCCCGGCGTGGTCGGTGCCGGGCAGCCACAGCACGTCGTACCCGTTCATGCGCTTCCAGCGGGCGACGACGTCGGGCAACGCCTGGTTGAGGGCGTGGCCGATGTGCAGCCAGCCGGTCACGTTGGGCGGCGGCAGAACCATGCTGAACGGCGGCCGGCCGGAATCGGGATCGGCCCGAAACGCACCGATCTCCTCCCAGTAGGCGTACCACCGGGGATCGACCGCAGCGTGCTCGAACACCTTCGTCAACTCTCGCATGGGACCGGGATCCTATCAGGAGCGGCGGGGATTTCCGTGTGAGCGGGCAGGGACAGGAGAAACAGGACGCGGTCACTCGCCGCCGGACGTGACGCGGGTGCTCTCCTCGCGCGCGAGTCGCTCCGCGATACGCGCGACGACCTCGGCGACCGTGTCCCGCAGAACCGTCTCGGT
The DNA here is from genome assembly GCA_965222905.1 of Vicinamibacterales bacterium. Taxonomy (GTDB): domain Bacteria; phylum Acidobacteriota; class Vicinamibacteria; order Vicinamibacterales; family UBA8438; genus WTFV01. The sequence goes on from OZ244976.1 coordinate 6,301,777, forward strand.
CATGCGTTCGGCGACGCGATTGACGAGCTCGTCCATCAGCGCGTCGGTGACCTGCAGCGCCGGCCCCCCGCCGCCGGCCTCGGCGCCGGTATCCGCGGGGGCGACCGCGGGCGGGGCAGCGCCCCGCTCGACGGCCAGAAACGTCATGAAGGACTGGGCCAGGACCGAACCGCCGGCGCCCGCCGGCGGCACCCGCACGCCCGCGCCGGGAGGCGCGTCCGCTGCAAGCGGCGCATCCGGCTCGAACGCCCCGCCGGCGACGTCGGCGGCGGACGCTGCGGAAGGCTCGGACGTACCGGCGGCGAGCTGCTCTGCGCGTACCGCTTGCGCGGACGCCGCGGCCGGCTCGGCGGGCTCTTCGACCGGCACTGCTGCGACCGACGTCTCCACCTCGACCGCGGGCGCCTCCGGGACCACGCCCTCGCGCACCGCTGCCGCGGGCGCCTCCGGGACCACGCCCTCGCGCACCGCTGCCGCGGGCGCCTCCGGAAAGTCTGCTTCAGCCGCTCCGGCGGTTTCGGCCGCGGCCGCTCCGGTGACGGCAGCGTCGGACGAGTCCGCCACGAGCGCCTCCGCCCCGGCGAAGGCAGCCGGAGCGTCCGGGACGTCCGCCGAGGGCAGATCCAGCAGCTCCCGTACCTTGGCGATCACCTGGCGGGGCTCGAACGGCTTGACGAGCACCTCGTGGCGGCCGATAGTCTCGCACCGCGACTCGTCGAGGGGCTCGAACGCCCCCGTCAGCAGCACGACCGGAATCCGGTCGCGGGCCGGATCGCTCCGCACGAACGACGCGACCTCGTAGCCGTCCCTGCCCGGCATGCTGACGTCGGCGAGCACGATGTCGGGCCGGTCGCGCTCGATGACCTCGATCGCCCGCGTTCCGTCACCGACCGTCACGACGTCGATGTCCTCGTTCGCGAACGTCAACTCCACCACGCGTTGGATGGTGGCGCTGTCATCGGCCAGCAACAGCGTGTGAGACATGCTCGTGGCAGCGTAGCGGCGGGGCCGCCGACGGTCAAGAAGCCGCCGCCGGCGGGCGCGCGTCGGCCCGCACGTGCGTGGTGATGTAGTCGACGATGGCCTGCATGGAGGTTCCCGGCTGGAAAACCCCTTCGATCCCGATCTCGCGCAGGCGCGGGATGTCGGCGTCCGGAATGATGCCGCCGACCACCACCAGCACGTCTTCGGCGCCCTTCTCGGCCAGCAGCGCCATCACCCGCGGGCAGACGTGATTGTGGGCGCCGGACAGGATCGATACGCCGATGGCGTCGGCGTCCTCCTGCAGGGCGGCTTCCACGATCTGCTCGGGCGTCTGGCGCAGACCGGTGTAGATGACCTCCATCCCGGCATCCCGCAGGGAGCGGGCGATCACCTTGGCCCCGCGGTCGTGGCCGTCGAGTCCCGGTTTCGCGATGACGACGCGGATCTTGCGCATCAAATCGACGGAACCTCCTCGTATTCGCCCCACACGTCGCGCAGCGCCGCGCACATCTCGCCGAGCGTCGCATGCGCCCGTACCGCCTCGAGCAGCGGCGGCATGAGATTGCCGGTTCCCGCCGCGGTGCGCCGCAGCGTGTCGAGGGCCCGCTCGACCCGCACCCGGTCGCGCGTCTCCCTCGTCCGGATCAGGCGCTCCGACTGCCGGCGAGCGGCGCTCTCGTCGATGTAAAGGGTCTCCACCGCGGGCGGCGCCTCGTCGACGTACCGATTCACGCCGACGACGGTCTGCTCGCCCGTCTCTATCGACTGCTGCGTCCGGTACGCGCTGTTGGCGATCTCCCCCTGCGGGTAGCCCGCCTCGATGGCCGGCACCATGCCGCCCAGCGCGTCGATCCTGTCGATGTACTCGCGCGCGCCGGTCTCGAGCTCGCGGGTCAGTGTTTCGACGCAGTACGACCCGCCGAGCGGATCCACCGCCGCCGGCACTCCGCTCTCGTGCGCAATGACCTGCTGCGTGCGAAGGGCCAGCAGCGCCGCCTCGCGGGTCGGGAGCCCAAGCGCCTCGTCGAGCGCGTTGGTATGCAGCGAGTTGGCCCCGCCGAGCACCGCCGCCAGAGCCTGCACGGCGGTACGAATCACGTTGTTGTACGGCTGCTGCGCGGTCAGCGACACGCCCGCGGTCTGGGCATGGAAACGCAGCTTCCACGAACGCTCGTCCGCGGCGCCGAAGCGCTCGCGCATCACGTGCGCCCACAGCCTGCGTGCGGCCCGGTACTTGGCGATCTCCTCGAAGAAGCGATTGTGCGCGTTGAAGAAGAACGAGATTCGCGGCACGAACCGGTCGACGTCGAGGCCGGCGTCGACGCCGTACTGCACGTACTCGATGCCGTCGCGGAGGGTGAACGCCAGTTCCTGCACCGCGGTCGCGCCCGCCTCCCGGATGTGGTAGCCGCTGACCGAGATGGTGTTCCAGCGCGGAGTCTGCTCGGCGCAGAACGCGAATATGTCGGTGATGAGCCGCATCGACGGCCGGGGCGGATAGATGTACTCCTTCTGGGCGATGTACTCCTTCAGGATGTCGTTCTGGAGTGTCCCCGACAGCCGCGACCAGTCGGCGCCCTGCCGTTCGGCGACGACCAGGTACATGGCGAAGATCATCGCGGCCGGGGCGTTGATGGTCATCGAGGTGGTCACCCGGTCGAGCTCGATCCCGTCGAGCAGCCGCTGCATGTCGGGCAGCGACGCCACGCTGACGCCGCACTTGCCCACCTCTCCCTGCGACAGCGGATCGTCCGGGTCGCGCCCCATGAGCGTGGGCAGATCGAAAGCGACGCTCAGTCCCGTGCCGCCTGCCGCCAGCAGCTCCCGGTAGCGCCGGTTGGTCTCCTCCGGCGTGCCGAATCCGGAGAACTGGCGCATGGTCCAGAGCTTGCCGCCGTAGCCCGACCCGTGGATGCCGCGCGTGTAGGGAAACCCGCCGGGATCGTTCAGATCGCGGGCGTAGTCGAGATCCGTGAGATCCCCCGCGTCATACAGCGGGCGGGCCGCCTGGGACGGAACGGCAGTCGCGGCGGTTGCACCGGTCCCGGCCCGCACCGTTCTGCTCGCCGCGGCCATGGGACGGGTCACGCGCCGAGGCGAAACGCGACCATCTCGCTCGCTTCGCCGTCACCGAGCGTCGCCCGGATCTCGATGATGTACTCGCCGGATGGCAGGAACGCCGGCGCCAGCTCCACCTGACGGGAGGCTCCGCCATCCTCGGCCGCAACTACGTCGAGCGGGAACATCGTGTCGCCGCCCCGGTTCAGCAGGTTCGCCTCCATGTCCGGCGCCGCGTCGCCCGGCGCGTAGACGTCGAACCGCAGGAGCAGCCGGTCGGTGCGGCGGAAGTCCCGCGACACGGTGGGGAGCGCATTCCAGTCGGCGACGAGCGTCTTGAGCTCCAGGGCGTTGCGGGCACGCACGAAGTAGGGTGTGCTCAGGACGACGTCGGGCCCGGTGAAATCCGGAATGACGATCTCGTCGCGATCACGGTCGAGCACCTCCCCGGCCTCGCCCTCGATGGCCAGGTTCATCTGCATGGTACCCGGATCCGCCTCGAACTCCACGCGCGTGGCGACCAGCGGCGCGACAGCCTCCCGCCGGCTCCGCCTGCGGGTCGTGCCGCGTCCCGAGGAGCGGTTCTGTTCCGGCACGCGGCCCCTGAAATAGGCGCCGCCGGTATCTCCCATCGCGGTCACAAGCACTCGCGATGCGGTGTCGCGCCGCCCGCGCGCCTGGGTCGGCTCCCAGGCGAAGGTCACCCGGGTCCTGCCGTTCTCCGCCCGCGACGTACCGACCCAGGTCCGGACGAGCCGGCCGCGGCGCGGCTCGGCCAGCGCAGACAACGCGACGTCGACCGCCTTGGGAGGCTCGTGGGCGCGGGTCACGAGCGACCGCTCGACGTCGCGCACCGTGACCGCCCAGTACCCCTCGCGGGCGCGCACGCGCAGACCCTCGCGCTTCAGGCGCACCTCGATCTCGTGAAACTCTCCGTCGGTCGGCGCCGCGCTCGAGTTGTAACCGAGCAAGTAGTAGCCGCTGGCGTCGTCCAGCATCTGCCGCAGGCCGGGACGCAGATCGTTCTGATTGACTATCGCCCGCCCGCCGGTCTCCTCGGCCAGCACGCGCAACGTGTCCTGAGTGAACCGCAGCGTGCGCTGATCGGTGCGGTAGCTGACCTGCGGCTGATCGAGATCGAACTCGAAGGCGGCGAGGCCGCGCGGGTCCACGGAGTAGATGGAGGCGTTGAAGCGGCTCGCCGTCTCGTACACGCGCCGCAGATCGCTCATCATCGCGCTCCCCTCGAAGAACGACATGGTCTCCTCGTAGGGGTTGTCGCCGGCGAACGGATCGAGCACCTGCGGGTTGACGTTGGGGTCGGCCCGCAGATCCGCGACCTGACTCCGCATCTGCGGCGGCACGTAGTTGGTGTAGCCCTCGCTCACGAGCAGCACGGACTTGCGCCCCTCGCGGAGGCCGCCCAGCATCGTCATGAGCCCGCGCAGGGCCGACAGCGACACCTCGTTCCGGACCCGCTCGACAATCTCCGTCGGGTACATGTTGTAGCGCGACTCGTACAGATTGCGCACGTCGTACTCGTACTTGACCCCCTCGAACCGCCGGATGGCGTTGATCACCGCCTCGTGATCGCGCGTCAGGCGCACATCCGACACCGGCATCAGGGGATACATCACGCCGACGAGATCGGTCGAAATCAGATCGTTCTCGATGAAGTCGACGAGCATGCGCCGGGCCCGGATGCTGTTGCCGTCCCGCACGTGGTAGTCGTCGAGAAAGACCACGAACACCCGGATGTCGGCGCGCGACGCGGCGAGCTGCTGGTCCGATCGCGTGACGCCCACGCTGGTCAGCGGTTCACCCGACAACTCGGGGGTGCGGTCGACCTGGACCACCTGGAACGAGTCCACCGTCTGCAGGACCTCGTCCTCGTAGACCTCGAAGTCGTCTGCGGTGAGGTCGAACACCGGATTGCCGTCGTCGTCGGTCACGAAGGCGTCCACGCGGACATAGTTGATCCCGCTCCGGAAGACGGAGATCCCGCCCTGGGCGTCCGTGGACTGTCCCGCCGCGGTTCCGTCGTTCCCGGTCGGCTGGGACTGGGGTGACGGCTCGGCGGATGTCCGGCTCTGGGGAGCGGCGTACCCGGACACCATCATCAGCAGCCCGGCGCACAGGCAGGCGGCGATCCAGCGTGTCTTCATAGGTGTCCTCGCAGGTTTCCGTATTGCTCCAATGATACCATCGCGCCACATGAGCATCGCCGTACCCCCGGCACGCGAAGCAACCGCCGCCGCCCCGCTCACCCGGCTCTCCGAGGACGAACGCCTGCTGCGCGCCAGCGTACGTACGTTCGCCGAGGCGGAGATCGCGCCCCTCGCGCGCCGGATGGACGCCGAGGCCCGCATGCCCCGCGCACTGATCGACCAGCTCTTCGATCTCGGCTTCATGGGCATCGAGATTCCGGAACGCTGGGGCGGCGCCGGCGGACACTTCTTCCTGTCGGTCATCGCGGTGGAGGAGCTGGCGCGGGTCGACCCCGCCGTCGCGGTGGTGGCCGACGTGCAGAACACCCTCGTCGTCAACGCGCTGCTGCGCTGGGGCTCCGACGAGCAGCAGAGCCGGCTGCTGCCCGCGCTGGCCACCCGCGCGGTGGGCGCCTACGCGCTGTCGGAAGCGGCCTCCGGCAGCGATGCGTTCTCCCTGTCGACGCGGGCGGTCCGCGACGGGGACCACTGGGTGCTGACCGGCCGCAAGCTGTGGATCACGAACGCGGCCGAGGCCGACTTCTTCATCGTCTTCGCCACCGTCGATCCGGCGGCGGGCTATCGGGGCATCACGGCGTTTCTCGTCGAGCGCGCCTGCGACGGCTTCGCCGTCGGCAAGAAGGAGGACAAGCTGGGGATCCGCGCCAGCAGCACCTGCGAGCTGCTGCTCGACGAGTGCCGCGTCCCGGGCGCCAACGTCCTCGGCGAGGTCGGCCGCGGCTACAAGGTGGCCATCGAAACGCTGAACGAGGGTCGCATCGGCATCGCGGCGCAGATGGTCGGCCTCGCCCAGGGCGCGCTGGACCACACGCTGGCCTACCTGCTGGAGCGGAAGCAGTTCGGCAGGCCGATCGCCGACTTCCAGGCGGTGCAGTTCCAGCTCGCGCAGGCCGCGACCGAGCTCGAGGCGGCGCGCCTGCAGACGTACAACGCCGCCCGCCTGCGCGACGCCGGCGAGCCGTTCCTGACCGCGGGCGCCATGGCCAAGCTGTTCAGCTCGCAGGTGGCCGAGCGGGTCAGCTCTCTGGCCGTGCAGCTCTTCGGCGGCGTCGGCTACACGAAGGACTACCCGGTGGAGAAGCTGTACCGCGACGCCAAGATCGGGCAGATCTACGAGGGGACGTCGAATCTGCAGCTTCAGACCATCGCGAAGCAGATGCTGAGCCGGCGCTGACGTGCCGGGCGCCGGCCGCACCGGTCACGGCGGTGGCAAGCAGCCTCATGGTTCGCCGGGCGCCCGGTTCGTCAGGGGCCGCCAGCCGCGATCTGCGCGGCGATGATCATCCGTTGCGCCGCGGAGGTGCCGGCCACGATCTCCAGGGCCCGTGCGTCGCGGAGCAGCCGCTCGACGGTCGTTCCCCGCCGGTAGCCGGCCGAGGCGAAGATCCGCATCGCCCGATCCGCGGCGCGCCAGGCCGCCTCCGAGGCGGCCAGCTTCGCCATCGAGGCTTCCAGCGTGACCCGCTCCCGCACGTCCTTCGCCGCTGCCGCTCTCAGCACCAGCATGCGCGCCGCCTCCAACTCGGTGGCGATGTCGGCAATCTGCCACTGGATCGCCTGGTACCGGCCGATGGGACGGCCGAACGTCTGCCGGGTCCGGGCGTGGCGCAACGCCTCTTCGAACGCCGACTGCCCGACACCCAGCGCCTCGGCCCCGATGGCGATGCGCCCCCCGTCCAGGGCCCACTTCGCCACGTCGAATCCCCGGCCGGTGCCGGCCAGCAACCCTTCCGCGCCAATCTCGACGTCGTCGAACCGGAGATCGACGCACCCGAGGCCGCGCATGCCGAGCGGGTCCGGCGTCGACTCGCGCGTCAGGCCCGGCCGGTCCATCGGGACCAGGAAAGCGCTCACGCCGCGACCGCCGGCGCCCAACCCGGTCGCCGCGAAGACCAGCGCGACGTCGGCCGCCGCGCCGTTGGCGACCCACACCTTGCGGCCCCGCAGCAGGTACAGCTCGCCGGCCGCCGTCGCGGTCGTCTCCTGCCGGGCGGCGTCGGTCCCCGCCTGCGCCTCCGACAGGGCGAACGCGCCGATGACCCGGCCCGACGCGAGCCTTGCGAGCCACTGTTCCTTCTGTTCGGCGGTGCCGAAGCGCTGGAGCACATCGGCCACGAGCGAGTTGTTGACCACCAGGATGGCGCCCAGCGTCGCGCTGGCGGCAGCGACCGCCTCGACCGCCAACGCATAGCTGACGTAATCGCGACCGGCACCCCCCCAGGCCTCCGGCACCGTCACGCCCAGCAGCCCCAGGGCCGCGGCTTTGGACACCAGATCCGCCGGAAACCGGTCGGATGCGTCGATCTCGGCGGCGCGCGGGGCCACGGCGGTGGCGGCGAAGTCCCGCGCCGCCTGCCGAAAGCGAACCTGCTCAGCCGTCAGCTCGAGCTGCATGGCGCATCCCGATCGCCGACGGCGCCGCCGCGAGACGCTCGAAGACCGGCTTCAGGCGGGCCACGCTCACGGCCGGCTCCTCGGGGACCACCCGCGTGTCTCCGACGACCGTCATGAAGTTCGTGTCGCCGTCCCAGCGCGGTACGAGGTGCACGTGCAGGTGCCCCACCACGCCCGCGCCGGCCGCCCGGCCGAGGTTCATGCCGACGTTGATGCCGTGGGCGGCGTATGACTCGGTCAACGCCATCTCGGCAACCCGCGTGAGCGTGATCAACTCGGTCAGCTCCGCCGCGGTCGCGTCCGCGAGCCGGGCGACATGCCGCATCGGGACGACCATCAGATGGCCGTTGTTGTACGGGTACTTGTTGAGAATGGCGAAAGTGCAGTCGCCGCGAAACACGAGATGCGGCGACGGTCCCGCCGGGTCGAGGGCCGCGCAGAAGACGCACGCCGGAGCCTCACCGCCCGCAGCGCCTGTCACGTACTCCAGTCTCCACGGGGCCCAAAGACGTTGCACCGTGACGCATCCTCACCGCCGGCAGCGGATCAACGCGGCGATACCTGACGGCGAAGACCGAGCGGCTGCCGCACGCCGCGCAGCGGGCTCGGGGGCTCGGATTCGCGGTCGATACGATCCGGCGTAAATGCAGTGCCCGGACCAGCCACCGCCCCCGGCAGCGACCGGCCGGTCCCCACCGCGCCGTGGTTCTCGTCCGGTCCGACAGGGGCCAAAGGCGGGGAGGCCCTGTCCGGTTCGCGGTTGATCAGCTCCTTGAGCTCCTTGCCGGGCTTGAAGTAGGGCACCCTCTTGGGCGGCACGTCAACTCGATCGCCCGTCTTCGGATTGCGTCCCTTGCGCGGCTCGCGCTGCCGCAGCCTGAAACTGCCGAAACCGCGCAACTCGATCTTCTCGCCACGGTGCAACGCGTCGATGATGCTGCGGAACACCGTCTCGACGATGACCTCCGCGTGCTTCTTGGTGAGATCGGCAACCTGGGCCACCTCCTCGACCAACACCGCCTTGGTCATGCTGCCCCGGTCCACGCCCCCCTCGATTCCGCGCGCGTCATGCCGCGCCCTGGTCGGACGACGTCCGCGCCCCTAGTCGGACGACGTCTGCTGTTTGAAATGATCCCCCAGCGTCACCTCGGGCGAGTCGCCGCTGGTGTAGCTGCGCCAGTCGGTCTCGAAGTTCTCGCTGGTCAGCGCGCGCACGCTGAGCCCGATCTTCCGCTCGGCCGGGCTGAGCTTGATGACCCGCATCTGAATGGTTTCGTCGACCGTGAGCTCGGTCTTGTCGCCCCGCCCCTGGCCCTCGAACTCGGAGATGTGGATCAGCCCCTCGATCCCCTCGGCCAGCTCGACGAACGCGCCGAAGCTGGTGATTCGCACCACCTTGCCCTCGACGACGTCGCCCACCTTGGTCGTCGAGAAGAAGTCGTCCCAGATATCGGTCGCAAGCTGCTTCAGGCCGAGCGAGAGCCGCTGGTTCTCGGGATCGATGTTGAGCACCATGGCCTCGACCTCGTCACCCTTCTTGATGACGTCGGAGGGGTGCTTCAGCCGCTTGCTCCAGGACATGTCGGAGATGTGAATCAGGCCGTCGATGCCCTCTTCCACCTCGACGAAGGCGCCGAACTCCGTCAGGTTGCGGACGGTGCCGGTGATCTTCGAGCCGACCGGGTACTTGTCGCCGAGCTGCTGCCACGGGTTGCTCTCGATCTGCTTCAGCCCGAGCGCGATGCGGCGCGCGTTCGGGTCGACCCCGAGCACCATGGACTCGACCATGTCGCCGACGTTCAGCATCTTCGACGGGTGCTTGACGCGTTTGCTCCAGGACATCTCGGAGACGTGGATCAATCCCTCCACGCCCGGCTCGAGCTCGACGAAGGCGCCGTAGTCGGTGAGGCTGACCACCTTGCCCTGCAAGCGCTGCCCGACGGGATACCGGTCCGCGGCCGACGTCCACGGATCGGCGTGGAGCTGCTTGTAGCCGAGCGACACGCGCTCGGTCGCCGGATCGAACTTCAGGACGATGATCTCGACCTCGTCGTTCACGTTGAAGATCTCGGAGGGGTGCTGGGCCCGCCCCCACGACATGTCGGTGACGTGCAGCAGACCGTCGATGCCTCCCAGGTCGATGAAGGCGCCGTAGTCGGTGATGTTCTTCACCACGCCCTGCATGACCTTGCCCTCGGCGAGGTTCGCGAGCGTGTCCTTCTTCTTCTCCGTATTCTCCTCTTCGATGAGCACCTTGCGCGACAGCACGATGTTGCCCCGCTTCTTGTTCACCTTGATCACGCGCATGCGCAGCTCCTGGCCGCGCAGCGAATCGAGGTTGCGGACGGGACGGACGTCGATTTGCGAGCCCGGCAGGAACGCGCGCACGCCGATGTCGACCGCGAGGCCGCCCTTGATCCGCTCGATGACGCGACCGATGACGACCTTGCGCTCGGCATAGGCCTTCTCGACCTCGTCCCAGATCTTCATCTTCTCGGCCTTCTCGCGCGAGAGCACGATGTGGCCGTCGCGATCCTCGGTCCGCTCGAGCAACACGTCGACGGTGTCGCCGGGATGGACCATCGGCTCGCCGTCCTCGTCGTAGAATTCCGACAGGTCGATCAAGCCTTCCGACTTGTAGCCGACGTCGACGATCACCTCGGAGTCGGACACCCTGAGCACGGTGCCCTTGATGACCTCGCCCTCGGCGATATTCTTCAGGCTGCCCTCGTACAGGGCAACCAGGCGGGCGTGCTCTTCCGGATCGACCATCTCCTCGTCCGGATCCACGAACCGCGCCGGCTCGGGAGGTTGCGGCGCGGTCGAGGGGCTCTCCACGGCGCCGGCGGCCTCCACCTGGGCCGCGTCGTCTGGTACATCCATCATCCTGTTGTGTCCTTCCTCCCGATCCGGTCCCCGCGATCGATGCAGCTACCGGTGCAGCGACCCTCAGCCCCGCTTCGCGGATCTTTCGATGCGCTGTAAGCGCAAGACTGTACGATAGTTAACGAAAGCGCGTCAACTCCGGCAGGTGGTCCGCCGGCGTTCGCGGACAACCGCCATCACCCGCTGCACCACCGCGTCGATCGGTAGCCCCGTAGTGTCGATCCGTACGGCGTCCGACGCCTGCTCCAGCGGCGAGTCGCGCCGCGTCCGGTCGAGCCGGTCACGCGCATCGAGGGCGCGGGCCACCTCCGCGAGTCCCGTTCCCGGCGACAACCGGTGGGCCGGATCCCGTGCCCGGCGGGTCGCCCGCTCCGCCGGAGACGCGTCGAGATAGATCTTCACCGGCGCGTCCGGGAACACGGTGGTCCCGATGTCGCGCCCTTCCATCACGACGCTCCCGGAACCGGCAAGGTTTCGCTGGTGGGCGACGAGCGCCGCGCGCACCCGCGGCAGCCGGGCCACGGCGGCGGCCGCGACGTCCATCTCGGGGGTGCGGATAGCCCGGCTCACGTCCCGCCCGTCGATCGCGACACGCGTCCCGTCCATCATGAAGACCGCACCGGACGCGACCGCGGCCACCGCCGGCTCGTCGTCGAGCGCCCGGCCCTGCTGCAGGGTCCGCCAGGCGACCGCCCGGTACATCGCCCCGGTATCGACATGGCGACAGTCGAGCGCCTGCGCCACGGCGCGCGCCACCGTCCCTTTCCCGGCGCCGGAAGGTCCGTCGATGGCGATGACGTCCGGAACGTTCATGCGCGCGCCTGAACCGTCGGAATCGGCAGCGGGACGGACCGCACCGCCCCCCGCAGCGCACCCACCTCGGCCGGAGTCAGGTCGCGGGCCGCTCCGGGCCGCAGCCCACGCAGACTGATGGGCCCGAGCCGGGTCCGCCGCAGCCGCCGCACGGGATGGCCGATCGCGTCGAACATGCGACGCACCTGGCGGTTGCGTCCTTCCCGAATCACGATGCGCACGCGCGCCTCGTCGGTCCGTCCCGGCGCGCCCCCGCGCAGCATCCGCACCTCGGCGGGCCCCGTCGGACGGCCGTCGATCTCGACGCCGGCCGCGAGACGCCGTAGCCGCGCGCCGCTCGGCACCCCGCGCACCGTCGCCTCGTACACGCGGGCCACCCCGTGGCGCGGATGCGTCAGGAGCGCCGCCAGCGCACCGTCGTTGGTCAGCAGCAGCAGCCCCTCGGAGTCGTAGTCGAGCCGGCCCACCGGATAGACGTACTCCCGAACGTCCGGGACCAGATCCAGCACGGTCTTCCGCCGGTGGGGATCGCTCCGTGTAGTAACGTAGCCGCGCGGTTTGTGCACCAGGACGTACCGGCTCCGCACTTCCCGCGCGATGCGGCGCCCGTCGACGCGCACGTCGTCGCGCGCCGGGTCCGCACGCGTGCCCGGCTGGCGCACCGTCCTTCCGTTCACCGTCACGCGTCCGTCCGCGATGAACTGCTCGGCCGCGCGCCGGGAGGCGACGCCGGCCGCGGACAGCACCTTCTGCAGCCGCACCAGCCCCTGGAGAGGGCTCGCCGGCTTGCTCATTCGTTCAGCAGCATGCATGCCGGATACGGGAACCCAAACTCAGTGAACCTTGTCGGCGCCGTCGCCCGGTACGGGCACGATCCCCGACGGCACCTCGAAGGGCAGCGCGCCGTCCCGCGGATCGTCGCCGGCGAGGGCCGGCGGCACCTCCATCCCCAGCGCCTCGGCCATGTCCTCCACCTTCGGCAGATCGGTCAGGTCCTTCAGCCCGAACCGATCGAGAAACTCGCGTGTGGTGGCATACAGGAACGGCCGGCCGATCACCGCCTTGCGCCCGACGACCTTGACCAGACGGCGCTCCACCAGCGTCCCGATCACCCCGGATGTGTTGACACCCCGGATCTCGGCGATCTCCGGTCCGGTGACCGGCTGCCGGTAGGCGATGACGGCCAGCGTCTCGAGCGCCTGCACCGACAGCCGCTGATTGGAATGTTCGTGGAAGAGACGCCGCACCCGGTCGTGCAACTCCGGCCGCGTGACGATCTGATAACCGCCCGCCACCTCGATCAGTTGCAATCCGCCCAACCGGTCGCTCCAGTCCCGGCGGAGCGCGGCGAGCGCCTCCTCGACGTGCTCGCGCGGTTCGTCGTCCAGCGTCTTCACCAGGATCTTCAGCGACAGCGGGTCCGGCGACGCGAAGATCAACGCCTCGACAATCGCCTTCAGGTTGCCCAGCGCGTCGATCACCCCGGTTCCTCCCCGCCGTCATCGTTCGATTCCCTGCCGCCGGGCGCCGGATCGACCGGCGCCGCCGCCGCGCGCTCGCTCAGATAGATCCGAATCGGACCGCAGACGCGGGCCTGCAGCACACGAATCAACCTGGTTCTGATCAGCTCGAGCGTAGCGAGAAACATCACGATAATCTCCTGCCGGGACGACACGTCGGCGAACAGGTCGTCGAACCCGCATGGCCCGCCGCGGGCCAGCCGCTCGAGCATCTCGGCCATGCAGGCCTCGATAGATACCACGTCCGCCGGGAGGGGAATGGTGTTCCGCCGGTCACGCGCCCGGGCCAGGACCGCCTGAAACGCCTGGAGCAGGCTGAACAGATCCACCTCGAGCTCGCGCTCGACCGGGGCGCCGGCGATCCCCTCGACCCGCTCGTCGGGACGGATCCACTGGGCACTGCGCACCGTCTCGCACTCGTGGAGCATCTCGGCGGCGGCCTTGAACCGCTGGTGATCGAGCAGGCGCTGCACCAGCGCCTCGCGGGGATCCTCCTCCGGCTCGTCGGTTTCCAGCCCGGCCTCCACGCGCGGCACGAGCATCCGTGACTTGATGTGGATCAGCGTCGCGGCCATGACGAGGAACTCGCCGGCCACGTCGAGGTTGATCTCCCGCATCAGATCCAGGTAATGCAGGTACTGCTGCGAGATGCGTGCAATCGGGATGTCGTAGACGTCCACCTCGTTCTTCTTGATGAGGTGAATCAGGAGGTCGAGCGGCCCCTCGAAGTTGGTGAGCCGGACCGGATAGTCCGGCAGGATCGACTCGAAGTGCGCCGGAATCTCCGGCTCGGCGCCCACCCCGGCGAGCGCCGCGTCCGTCAGGCCCGGGTCCCGTTCCGGCATCTCGGTGGCCCTCCGCTCATCGGGCACGCGCCGCGTGGTACGTCAGCCCGACCGCCTCGCGCACGCGCTCCATCGTGGCGCGGGCCGTCCCGCGGGCGCGCGCCGAGCCGTCGTGCAGGATCTCGCGAATTCTGCCGGGCTGCGCCAGCATCTCGGCGCGCCGCTCGCGCAACGGGTCCAGGCGTGCGTTGATCGCGTCGGCCAGCGCCACCTTGACCTCGACGTCGCCGACCGTACCCGCCCGATAGCGCGCCTTGAAGTCGTCGACCTGCGCGGTATCGGGGTTGAAGGCGTCGTGGTAGACGAATACCGGATTCCCCTCGACCGTGCCGGGAATGTCGGCACGGACGCGCTTCGGATCCGTGAACATCCGCATCACCTTCTTGCGTACCGTCTTCGCGTCGTCCGCGATGTCGATGGTGTTGGCGTAACTCTTCGACATCTTGCGGTTGTCCAGGCCCGGCAGGCGCGGGAAGTGCGTCAGCAGCGGCTGCGGCTCGACGAAGACCTCGCCGAAGAACTGGTGAAAGCGGCGCACCACCTCGCGCGCCAGCTCCAGGTGCGGAACCTGATCGTCGCCGACGGGAACGTACCGCGCGTCGTAGATGATGACGTCGGCCCCCTGCAGCAACGGATAGCCGAGGAAGCCGATGGACGACAGGTCGCGCTCCGACAACTGGTCGATCTGTTCCTTGTAGGTCGGCACCCGTTCCAGCCACGGGATCGGCACCACCATCTGCAACAGCAGATACAGCTCGGCGTGTTCCGGCACGAGCGACTGCACGAACAGCGTGCTCTTCTCCGGATCGACGCCGGCCGCGATCCAGTCGGCGACGTTGTCGTACGCGTACCCGGTCAGTCCCGCGGTATCGGCGAACTCGCTCGTGAGAGCGTGCCAGTCGGCGACGAAGTACATGCAGTCGTAGTCGGCCTGCAGGTCCGCCCACTTGCCCAGCGCACCGGCCAGATGCCCCAGGTGCAGCCTGCCCGTGGGACGCATCCCGGATACGACGCGCGGCTGCGCTCTATCGGCGGCCATCTGCGGAACGGATCGTGGAGCCGGGCCGCGGCCCGGGCATGCGCCGGCTATTGGACGCCGGGAAAAGAACGGGAACCAGGAAGAAGAAGTTGACCGGGCAGCCGATGTCGAACACCGGATACCAGCATACGGCAGGGCCGGCGGCCGGGCAAGCCGCGCCGCGCCTTCCTCCGGACGGCGGGACAGGCTGGCCGTCCCCATGCGGCTCAGGGCTTGATCGGCAGCCTCGTGAAGTGCTCAAGGACGGCGTCGGCGAGCTTGGCGCCGATCACCGGCAGCAGATCCTCGCGCGAGGCGCGCCGCACGTTGGCCAGGCTGCCGAACCGTTCGAGCAGTGCCCGGCGCCGGCGCGGCCCGATGCCCGCAATGAGGTCGAGCTCCGACTCGAAGTCGCGCATCCTGCGCGCCCGCCGGTGGTACGTCACCGCGAACCGGTGCGCCTCGTCGCGGGCGCGCTGGACGAGATGCAGCGCAGGGCTCGTCTTGGGCAGGCGAATCGGCTCCGGTGCGCCGCGGGTGAACAGCTCCTCGTCGCGCTTGGCGATGCCCACGGCGACCAGGTTGCCGAGACCGAGCGTCTCGAACGCGCGATACGCCGACGTCAACTGGCCTTTGCCGCCGTCGACCACCACCAGATCCGGAAACGGCCCGCCCTCCTCCAACAACCGGCGGTAGCGGCGCAGCACGACCTCCTCCATCGCCGCGAAGTCGTCGGGCTTCACGCGGGCGTCCCGCGCCGGGGCGTCCGCAAGCCGGGAGCCGGTCCCGGCCTTCCGCCGTCCCCGCCGGCCAGCGGTTCCGAGTCCCTGCACCCGGAACTTGCGGTACTCGCCGCGCTGCATCCGCCCGTCCTCGCAGACCACCAGCGACCCGACGGTCTCGCGCCCCTGCACCGTCGAGATGTCGAAGCACTCGACCCGGTGCGGCGGCGCCGGCAGGTCGAGCACTCGCCGCAGCTCCTCGAGCGCCCCGGCGTGGACCCGGGCGTCCTCGCTGTAACGCGAGTCGTAGGCCAGCCCGGCGTTGCGAGACGCCAGATCCAACAGCCCGCGGGCGTCGCCGCGCCTGGGCACGTGCAGCTTCACGCGGCGCCCTGCGCGCAGCGCAAGCCAGCGCTCCACCGCATCCCGCTCCTCCACCTCGACCGGCACGTGCACCTCGGGCGGCACCTCGCGCGTCGCGTAGAACTGCTGCAGCGCCGCCTGCACCAGGTCGCGCTCGGTCTCGGTCGCCGCCTGCACGTCGTCCGACACGAGCTCCACCCGTTCGACGACGCGCCCGCGGCGCATCTGGAAGACCTGAATCACCCCGCCGTCGGGTCCCAGCTTCACGCCGAACGCGTCCCGGTCTCCGAGCCGGCTCGTCGCCATCTTCTGCTGCCGGTCGCGCAACGTCTCGACCGTGCGCACCGCATCGCGGCACTGCCCGGCGCGCTCGTAGCGCTCCTCGTCCGACGCCTGCTGCATCTGGAGCCGCAGACTGTCGATGACCTCATCGGTGCGCCCCTCCAGAAAGAGCCGGGTCTGCTCGACCGATTCGGCGTACTGCTCCGGGCTGCAGACGTCCGACACGCAGGGGGCGACGCAGCGCTTGATGTCGTACTCGAGGCACGGGCGGTCGCGCTGCCCGGTGATCACCTCGTTGCACGAACGTATCCCGAACAGCCGGTGGGTCAGCGACATCGTCTTGCGGGCGAAGGTGGCCGGCATGAACGGGCCCGCGTAGACGTTGCCGTCGCGCGCCACCTGCCGGGCCACCAGGACGCGGGGAAACGCCTCGGCGGTCGTGAGCTGAAGATAGGGGTAGTTCTTGTCGTCCCGGAGCAGGATGTTGTAGCGCGGCGACCGCGCCTTGATGAGGTTGTTCTCCAGGGCCAGGGCCTCGACGAGCGAGTCGGTGACGATCACTTCGAGCCGGGCCGCCTCGTCGAGCAGCGCGTCGGTCTTCGGGCTGCCGCCATACGCGCCGAGGTAGCTGCGGACCCGGTCGCGCAGCGACCGCGCCCGGCCGACGTAGATGGTCTCGCCACGACTGTTGAAGTAGATGTAGACTCCAGGCTGCTCCGGTAGCCGGGCCATCGCGTCCCGCAGATCCCGAATCGGCATCCGACCTAGAATAATAGGGTTACGCAGTCACTTCACGAACATCGATGACGTTCACCGGCGCCATTGGGCGCGCCTGCCTGCTACCGCTTCGCGCCATCATCGCGTTCTGCGTCGTGCTTCGGATTCACCCGAACGTGCTGACGCTGACGGGAGTGATCATCAACGGCGCCGCCGGCTGGGCGCTGGCCACCGAGCAGTTCGGCCTGGCCGGCTGGATCATGCTGGTGGCGAACATCTTCGACTTCATCGACGGCAAGGTGGCCGACGAGCTGAAGCTGAGCTCCCGCTTCGGCGGCTTCTGGGACTCGGTCATGGACCGCTTCTCGGACCTGTTCATCCTGACCGGCCTCATCTATCTCTACGCCACGCTCGGGCGACCGGACTACGTGCTGATCGCGGCTCTGACGCTGACCTTCTCGGTGATGACCAGCTACACGCGGGCGCGCGCCGAGTCGATCATCCCTCTCTGCAAGGTCGGCTTCATGGAGCGGCCGGAGCGGATAGTGCTCTTCATGATCGGCGCCTTCACGAACCGGATGGCCGCGGTGCTGTGGGTCATCCTGGTGCTGTCGGTGCTCACGGTGCTCGACCGCATCTACTTCACGTGGCGCGCGGTGCGCTCCGACGACCGGGGGCTGCCGGCGTGAGCGTGTCGCGGGCGATGACCCTGCCGCTCCGGATGATCTGGCACGCGCTCTTCTGGACGTTCGAGCGCGCGACGTGGCAGTACGACCTGATGGTGATCGCCATCCTGGCGTTCATCTGGCTCACCCCGCCGGAGTGGCTGAGCGACCCGGTAGCGAACGGACCGGGACTGATCGGCATCCTCGCCGCCCTGCTTCGGCAGTAAGGCGGGCCCCCGCTGCTGCGACAGCGCAACGCACGCCCTGCTCCGGCAGTAGCGAGAGCGCAACCCCGAGGCCGCCGGCTCAGACCACGTCGCGCTGGTCGGCCCCCAGATCCAGCGTCTTGCCGGTGAAGTGGATATGGTGGCCGGCTATCTTGTCCCGCAGCAGCCGCCGCACCTCGCCGTAGTGCGCCTGCGGCACGGTGAGCCGCCGGGCAAGGCTACGCAGCCGATAGATGATCATCAGCGTGATGGTGGCGCCCTCGCGCCAGCTCAGGCCGCCGATCTTGGAGTACGGCACGTAACCGCCGTCCGCCCAGATGCCGCCGGCGTACAGCCCGCGCCCGATCCGCACCCGCAACGGCACCGCGTAGGCGTAGTAGATGAGCATCATCCCCTCGCCGAACGCCCGCTGCGGCGGCTGCTGTTGAACGACCAGCTTGACGAAGACGAGCACGCCGGCGACGACGCCGAGGGCCAGCAGCCAGCCGTACAGCGGCGGCTTCTCGCCCGGCCAGGTCACCAGCGCCGACGCGCGCAGTCGGCGGTAGCGGACGAACTGTCCGAAAATGCGCAGATTGGCGAAGAGAAACCCGACGCCGAGCGCGTACAGGGCGACCCCGACCGCCTGGGAAACGTCTATGTCTCCTCCCCGGTCAGGCGCGCGACTGGTACTCGCCGGTGCCCGTGTTCACGCGAACCTTGTCCCCGTTGCTGACGAACGGCGGCACCTGCACGACGAGGCCGGTCTCGAGTCGCGCCGGCTTGAGCTGTGCGCTGGCCGTCGCCCCCTTGATGGCGGGCGCGGTCTCCTCGACCGCCAGATCGACGGTGAGCGGCAGCTCGATCCCGACCGGAGAGTCCTCGAAGAACTCCAGTGTGATCGTCGCGTCCGGCAGCAGGTAGCTGACCGCGGCGCCGAGCGTCTCGCTGCTCAGGTGCACCTGCTCGTAGGTGTCGGTATCCATGAAGTGATACCCGTCGCCATCGGCGTAGAGATACTGCATCTTCCGCGTGTCGAGCATCGCCCGTTCGACGGAGTCGCCGGAAGCGAACTTGTGATCGGTCAGGGTGCCGGCACGGACGTTTCGCATTCGCGTCTGCACGAACGCGCGCCCCTTGCCGGGGGTGACATGGTTGAACTCGAGGACGCGGTACAGCGTCGCGTTCATCTTGATCAACATGCCCTTGCGGATTCGGGTGGCCTGAATGGATTCCATATGCGGCCGGGGATCGTACTACAGCGGCCCGGCGCGGTCCAAGCCACCCGCCAGACGGGGTGCACGACATCATTGTTGGATGAGCGTCAGGCGGCATTTGCGGCACGTCGCTCCCAGAAGTCCTCGAAGCGTCCGCTGAGGATGCAGCAGCGCAGGGCGATGATGGCGTTGGCCCCGGCGACGGTCCAGCGCATGCCGGCGCGCTTGAGCCGTGCGCCGATCTGCTTGCATCCGGCCTCGACGACGCCCGACGAGACGCACAGGCCCCTGGCGCGGAACTGCGGATAGCGCATCCGGTGGCGGTTCCCGAACACGTAGTGAATGCACTTTCGCGCCTCGGGCGTGGTCTCGACGTGGATGCGCAGCGCGGCGACGACGGCGCACAGCCGGCCGGCGTCGAGTTCGTCACGCCGGTCCTTGGCCCACCGGTCGGCCAGGTCGGTCCCGGGACCGTAGATGGCCTTGGCGACGTCGCACAGGTGCTGCTTGGCGTGGTAGATGTCAACGATCTCGATGGCGCCGGGAAACTGCTCGGCGGCGATGTTCCAGATCATATGTTGCGCGCAACATATGATCTGATATGTTGCGTTCGCCGTTATGTTGCCTGGAGCCTGTAAGCCACTGTGAAATCAGGGCCCGACCTCGATCCTACGCAACATTACGGATAGACCTCATAGCTTTCGCAGAAAGGCCATGACGCCGGCATCCCGCTTCCACGGCGGGGCGCCCTGTGGTTCCGCCTGATCGCAGAGCGCGATCGCTTTCGCCTTTGTCTCAAGGTCGATCTCGGCGTAGATGTTGGTCGTGTCGAGCTTGACGTGACCGAGCCACGCCCGAATCGTGTTCAGGTCCACTCCGGCGCGTAGCAGATGCGTGGCCGTGGTGTGGCGAATCACGTGCGGCCGCGCGCTCGGCGATCCGCTCCGCCAAGCCACTGGCCGTGCGGGGCCAGAGCGGACACTGGCGCAGCCTTCCGCCCTTGCCTCGTAGCGTCACAAGGGCGGCCGCCTTGCCTCCCTTGCTCAACTGCAGATCGCCGACCCGCACCTTGGCCGCTTCGTCCGCCCGGGCTCCCGTGTTGTACAAGAACAACAGCAGGATGCTCTCGCGGCGGCCTTGGGGTGTGGCGCCGTCCGGTGCGGCGAGTAGCGCGTCGATCTCGGTCTTTTCCAAGTACGCGACCGGCTGCGGAGTCGCTTTCTTGAAGGGCAGAGCGCGGATCTGCGCGCACTATTCGACGTGAGCGGGACTGCGGCCGCCCACGAAGCGGGCGAACGCCCGGAGCGCGGTCAGCCGTTGGTTGCGGGTCTGCGGCGAGCAGCCGCGCCGGTCTTCCAGGTGTGCGAGGAATGCCAGCGCCAGCTCCGGGCTCAACTCGCGCACGACCAGCCGCTCGGCGGGCTTGCGCAGGCGGTCGGCCGCGAACGCGAGCAGCAGCTTGAAGGTGTCGCGATAGCTGAGTTGGGTGTTGCGGGCCAGATTGCGCTCGCTCACGAGGTACTCCTCGAAGAAGCGGCGCAGCCAGGGGCCGAGCGTCTGGACATCAGGCATGGGGCCCCCAGGTTCCGGTCTCGGCGTACCGCTCAAAGCGCAGCGAAGCCTCCCGCAGCAACTCCGGGGTGAGCGTGAGATAGACCTGGGTGCCGGCGACGCTCTCGTGCCCCAGATAGGTGGCCAGAACCGGTAGCAGGCGTTGCACGTCGGCACCCTGTCGGTACCACGAGGTCAGGCGATGCGTGGCGAAGCTGTGTCGCAGATCATGCAGGCGCGGCTGGTAGCGCGCACCGTCCGCATTCCGCACGCCGGCTTGGCGGCGCAAGGCGTCGAAGGCCTTGTGGACGGTTCTGGCCTTCAGCGGCGTCCCGTCGCGGTTGGCGAGAAAGGTCGCTTCGCCCTCGGGCGGAGCGGGGAACGCCGCTCGCGTCGCAGCGTACGCCTCCAGTGCTTGCGCGAGGGGCCGTCCGACCGGCACGAGGCGGCTCTTGTAGAACTTCGTCCCGCGCACGGTGATCAGCGCGCGGGGCAGATCGACGTCCGCCAGCGCGAGCCGCCGGGCTTCGCCGTGCCGCAAGCCGGCTCCATAGAGCAACAGCAGCAGCGCACGGAACGTGGGCGCATCCAACTGCACCGCGCGGCGGCGGCACGGCTCCACGGCCGCGAACAGGCGGTGCAGGTCGTCTGGTGAGTAGATGTAGGGAGGTGCGGATGCAGGTTCCTTCGGTTCGTCCGCAGGCAGCGGCGAGCAAGCCGCGAGGCCGCGCCCGAGCGCGTAGCGGTAAAAGCCGTTCAGCGCCGAACGCTTGACGGCCCGGGTGCGGGTGAGGGGGCCGGTGCCGGCCAGAAAGGCGCTCGCCTGGTCGGGGCGGACGGCGTCGCACTCGATGTCGCCGCCCACGCTGCGGGCGTAAAGGCGCAGGACGCTCGCTCCGGATTGGAAGCGCGCGCCACGCGCGCGGCGCCACGCGACGTATTGTTCCATGGCGGCTTGGAGCATCATGCCAACCCCTCCATCTCGAAGTCGGCCACCTCGCGCAACGCGGCCAGGTGAACCCGGGCATACACCGCCGTCGAGGCCGGACTGCGGTGCCCGAGGTGGTCCCCGACGGCCTTCATCGACAGGCCGCGGTCCAGAAGATGCTGGGCGCAGGCATGACGTAGCGCGTGCGGGCCCCGCTTCGGGGCGTCGATCCCCAAGCGCAGCAAGCGCCGGCTGATCACGCCCCACAGCGCCACGGCGCTGAGCGGGCGGATCGGGGCTTGGAGCGTGAGGAAGCTCGCGCGCTCGGCCCGGCGGGGGCGGCTTTCCTGCAAGTAGTGCAGCAGCGCCTCCCCCACGAGTCTGGACAACGGATACAGGTGCGTCCGGCCCGGCTTCGGGCGGCGGACGCGGAGCGTCTCCTCCTCCCAGTCGATATCGTCCAGCCGCAGGCCGCTGACTTCGCCGGCACGCAGGCCGTAGACCGCCAGCAGCAGCAGCGCGGCGCGGTCGCGCCGGTCCGCAGGCCGCTCGCTCTCGGTCGAGGCCAGCAACCGCTGGACATCGTCCCAGGCCAGCGCGGCCGGGACGGTCTCCCCTGCGGAAAGGCGAGGCGGCGCGACCGCCTCGGCCAAGCCCGGCGCGCACCAGCCCCGGGCTTCCGCATAGCGGAAGAACGCGCGCAGACTCTTCAAGTACGCGTGGAGAGAGTGCCGACCGCAGCCACCTTGTTCGCTCTTGGCCACCACGGCTCGATCCAGGTCGGCGATCGTGAGCGTTTCCAGAGGGAGATTCCAAGCGTGGAACCGGTCGAGGAAATCGCTCGCCACATGGCACCGGCTGCGGATCGTCGACTCGGCCAAGCCGCGTTCCCGCCGCATCCAATCCGCGAAATCCGAGACTTGCACGGCGGCCGGCCGGGGTGACCGCTCTCCGCTGTCCAAGCGGCCTGTGAAGCGCAGCCAGCGAACCGCCTCCGCGAGGAAGGCCGCGACGGCGGCGGGCCGGGCCGTCCGGCCGGAGCGCCGCGGGCGCGGCTGCGCCCACCGCTCGGCGGCAACTTCCAGTTGCTCGCCACGGATGGGACGATCCTCCCGCACATCCAGCAGGCGGACGAGCGCCAACTGGCGGTTTGCTACTGCCCGGAGGGTCGCAGGGCGGGTTCCCGACCCGGCCAAGTGAACGAGATAACGCAGGCGGTCTCGTGCGAGGGGAGCGGCGCGGTAGTGCTCAATCACGCCGGGGTATCGGAAAAGCTGTTCGAACATGTTCGGATCTCCTTCCTGAAGGGAATACGAACATGACCGGCGGAATTATTATGTTGCGTAAAATCGAGGTCAGGCCCTGACTTCACAGGGGCGTGCGGGCTTCAGGCAACATAACGGCGAACGCAACATATCAGATCCACGCGGCGCCGTCGCCGATGACGACGCGCTGGGCTGCGGTGTCGAAACCGCGCCGTATTGCCTCGCGATAGGCCCGTTGTGCGAAGGCGGCCGGCTGCGAGTCGGTGTCGCGGCTGGCCGCGCTCTCGACTGCGGCGTTGTAGCTGACTGACCCGAGGTCGCGCACGGGCCGGCCCGCTTTGTCGCGCCCTTCGGCCGTCCACACGGTGGCCAGCTTGACCTCGCGGGTCTTGGCCGAACCGTCGGGCTGCTTGCCGCGACGGCCTTCGACCTCGGCGGGGCGCACCGGCACGCCGCTGCCGTCCAACCCCAGGTACATCGTCGGCGCGGGGCTGGGGACGGTTTCTGCCACAGCGCGTTCGTCGGCGGCGACCTCACGTCCCAGGGCTTCGGCGCAGCGCTCGACCTGCTTGGTCTCGACGCGCACCGCGGCCAGTTCCCACAACAGGTCGCTGGCCGCGGCGAAGCTGAAGTCCGAGGCCGCCAGCCCCACCATCCGCAGCACGCCGGGCGACAGCGACGTGGCGTGCATACCCAGGGCCCGGTCGCGCGGACACACCCCCGTACGGCAGGCGTCGCAATGGTAGTAGGCCCGTTCCAGCGTCAGCGGCCCGAGCAGCGTGGTGAAGGTCTTTGGGCGGCGGCCGGCGTAGCGCGCCTTTCCGCCGCAGGCGCACGCGACGGTCGAATCCGAATGGTCGGCATCGTCCGCGTTGCAGTACTGCGCCAGCGCCTGCGCGGCAAGGTCGAGGGCTCGACGACGCAGTGCCTGCTCGAGGGCCTCGAAGTCCTGCGCGTCACCCCGGCGTGGTCCGAGCAGCGCAGCAACCTCAGCCGCAAACGCGGCTACGAACGCGGCGCCGAAATCGTCTTCACGGCTTGGCTCGCCGTGGCGAGCGCTCGACGGTGAACGGTCTGCAAGAGGGTCTCGAAGTCCTGCGCATTCGCGTTCCCCCGTCTGAGGAACGCCTCGACATCGGCCTTGACCGCTGCCTCCAACGCCGCGAACATCTCCTCCAAGCCCCCTTTTTCGGCCGCGTGATCGAGCGGTTCAGTCAACTGCGCCTCGGGCATGGTCGGAGTCCTCCCTACCCAAGGAATCGGCCGATCGGCGCTCGCTCAATACCCCCGTACGGCAAAGCCTCACTTTCGTGTCGTGCACCCCGCCAGACGGACCTTCAGGGCGGCCCGCCCCGCGAGACGGCCGGGCAATCGACCACGTAGCCGCGCCACGGCCGCCCGGTCCCGACCGTGATCCCGATGCGCGGTCCCCAGCGAACCTCCCCGCATTGCAGGCCGCGATCCTCGATGCGCAGACGGTCTCCGCACAGATCGACGCGATTCTGCCGCAGGGTGACCCCGAGCGCCCGCGTGAGATTGCCCGGCCCGCGGCAGAGCGCCTCGTCGGCCGGCGGCTCCGCGCCCCGGCGTCGGGGCCACCGGCGGCGGCGCATCGCGTCGAGGCCATCCAGGGGGCTGAGCGCGCGAATGAGAACCGCGGCGGGGAAACCCGCCGGTCCCGTCACCGCGTTCAGCAGGTAGTGGATCCCGTAGTTGAGATAGACGTAGGCGCAGCCGGGCGGCCCGTAGAGCGGCGCGTTGCGCGGCGTCAGGCCGGCCGCCGCGTGACACGCCGGATCGTCCTCTCCGCCGTACGCCTCGACCTCGACGATCGCGCCGGCCGTGACGCCGCCGCCCCGGCCACGGTGCACCACCACCTTGCCGAGCAGCGTGCGGGCCACCTCGAGCGGCGGCGCGCGGTAGAACGATCGGGGCAGGCGGTCCGCGTCGCCCACGAATCGTCCCGTCAGGCGGGGGCGCGCATGCCGGCCAGCACCTCGCGCAGGTAGCGCCCGGTGTGCGACCCGGCGTGCCCCGCCACCTGCTCCGGCGGCCCGGCCACGACGACCTCGCCCCCCGCCTCGCCCCCCTCGGGTCCGAGATCGACGATCCAGTCCGCGGTCTTGATGACGTCGAGGTTGTGCTCGATGACGAGCAGCGTATGGCCCGCCTCCACCAGCCGGGTGAACGCGGCCAGCAGCTTGGCGATGTCGTCGAAGTGCAGGCCGGTGGTCGGCTCGTCGAAGATGTACAGCGACCGCTCGCCGTGCCGCGTCGCCAGGTGCGCGGCGATCTTGATGCGCTGCGCCTCGCCCCCCGAGAGAGTGGTGGCGGGCTGGCCGAGACGCAGATACCCGAGGCCTATCTCGTCGAGCACCTTCAGCTTCCGGACCACCTTCGGCGAGGAGCCGAAGAACTGCAGCGCCTCGCGCGCCGTCAGGTCGAGCACCTGGTCCACCCGCAGTCCGCGCCAGGTCACCTCCAGCACCTGCGGCTTGAACCGCTTGCCGTCGCACTGCTCGCACGGCATGAACACGTCCGCCAGGAACTGCATCTCCACGCGGACCTGCCCCTCCCCCTCGCACGCGTCGCAGCGCCCGCCCGGCACGTTGAACGAGAAGTGGCTCGGGGAGAACCCGCGCGCCCGCGCGTCCCTCGTCGTTGCGAACAGCTCCCGGATCGGATCGAAGGCCTTGAGGTAGGTGACCGGATTCGAGCGCGGGGTGCGGCCGATCGGGGTCTGGTCCACGAGCACGATGTCGTTGAGCAGCTCCACCCCGTCGATCCCGGCGTGCGCGCCGACGCGCTTCTCCCAGGCGCCCTTCGCGCGCTTGACCGCCGCGTACAGGACGTCGTGAACCAGCGTGGACTTGCCCGAGCCGCTCACGCCGGTCACGCAGGTCAGCATGTTCAGCGGGATCTCGACGTCGATACCCTTCAGGTTGTGCTCGGCCGCGCCGCGCACCCGCAGGGCAAGGCTGCTCGGCAGCCGCCTGCGACGCGCCGCCGGCATCGGGATCGCCAGGTCCCCGCGCAGGTACTTCGCGGTCAGCGACGTCGTCTCGCGCGACAGGCCGTCGAGCCCCCCGGCGTAGACCACGCGACCGCCGCGCGTCCCGGCGCCCAGGCCGAGATCGACCACGTAGTCGCTGGCGCGGATCATGTCGGCGTCGTGCTCGACCACCAGCACCGTGTTGCCCTGGTCGCGGAGTTGCCCCAGGATCCGAATCAACCGCTCGTTGTCGCGGGGATGCAGCCCGATGGACGGCTCGTCGAGCACGTACAGCGTGCCCACGAGGGACGATCCGAGCGATGTCGCCAGGTTGATCCGCTGCGCCTCGCCGCCGGAGAGGGTCGAGGACAGCCGGTCGAGAGTCAGGTAGTCGAGCCCGACTCCGCTCAGGAATCCGACCCGCCGCCGGATCTCCCGGATCACCCGCTCCGCGATGGCCGTCTCCTTCGCCGAGAGGGTCAGCTCCTCGAAGAACCGTCGCGCCGCCGCCACGGTCAATCCCGACACCTTGTCGATCGTCCGCCCGCGGACCTGCACGTCGCGCGCCTCGCGCCGCAGGCGTGTTCCGCCGCAGTCCGCGCAGGCGCGGTAGCCGCGGTAGCGACTCAGGAACACCCGCACGTGCACCTTGTATTTCTTCTGCTCCAGCGCGCTGAAGAAGCCCCGGATGCCGGCATAGCCGGCGCCGTCCCCCTCGACGACGAAGCGCCGCTCCTCGTCCGAGAGCTCCGCCCAGGGCACGGTGGTTCGAATATCGTGGCGGCGGGCGGCCCGCTTCAGGTCGGCCAGATGCGAGCGGTAGTGCGGCTTGCTCCACGGCTCGATGGCACCCTGCGCGACGGACTTCGTCTCGTCCGGCACGACCAGGTGCATGTCGAGCTCGATGACGTTCCCGAAGCCGTGGCAGGTGGGACAGGCCCCGAACGGGCTGTTGAAGGAGAACAGCGTCGGCTGGGGCGCCTCGTAGGCGATCCCGCACGGGCGGCACTCGAAGCGCTCGCTGAACGCGTGACGCACCGGCTCCGCGCCGCCGACCTCCACCGCGAACGCGATGCCGCCCCCTTCCTGGTACGCGGTCTCGATCGCCTCGGTCAGCCGGGGAAGCGCCTCCGGGGCGGTCCTGATGCGGTCGACCACGACCTGCAACGAGTCCCGGCCGGCCACGTCGGCCCGGTCGAGGTCGTCGAACGAAACGGCGCGGCCATCCACGTGGAGGCGTCCGAAGCCCTTGCGCCGGAGGTCGTCGATCGCCGCCTCCACCGGGTCCGAACCATTGCCGTCCGCCGGTGGCCCGTCCTCCCGGGTGACCGCCGCCACGGTCACCGCGGACACGAATCCGATCAGCAGCCGCGTCCCCACCGGGAGGCCGGCCAGTATCCCGGCCACCGCCTCCGGCGTCTCGCGCGTCACCTCCGCGCCGCAGCCGCGGCAAACCGTGCGGCCGACCCGTGCGAAGAGCAGCCGCAGGTAGTCGTAGATCTCCGTCGTGGTGCCGACCGTCGAGCGCGGGTTCCGGACGCTGTTCTTCTGCCGGATCGCGATGGCGGGACAGATGCCGTCGATGCGGTCGACGTCCGGCTTCTCCATCCGCTCGAGGAACTGCCGGGCGTAGGCCGAGAGCGACTCCACGTAGCGCCGCTGCCCTTCCGCGTAGACCGTATCGAAGGCCAGCGACGACTTCCCCGAGCCGCTCACGCCGGTGACGATGATCAGCCGCTCCTGCGGAAGCGTCAGGTCGATGTTCTTGAGGTTGTGGGTCCGGGCGCCCCGGATGACGATCTGCCCGGCGGGCGGCTGGCGGTTCGGCTCCGGCATGCGCATTGTGGCGGCCCCGCCGCAGCACACGCCGCTGTCCCCGGGGCTCTACGGACAGGACGACCGCCATGGCAAAGCCTTGCACGGTGACGGTAACAGGCCATTCTAGAGCCCTGCCGGCAGGCTGGCAACGACGCTCGCCTTCCACATCGCGTTCCGCGCCGTCGGCCCGGTGCTCGCGCGCCCTCGGCGAGGCCCGAAGCCACTGTGTTATGATAAATGATTGCGCGTGGCCGAGGTGCCGCGTGCCGCCCTCCAGTGGCCGGCGTAGCTCAGTTGGTAGAGCAGCTGATTCGTAATCAGCAGGTCAGCGGTTCGAGTCCGCTCGCCGGCTCCAATAGAATCAATAACTTACAGCGATTTGGCGGGATAGGCAATTGCGGCTGTGTCGGCACTATGTGGGCAAATCGCCCGCTTAAGCCCGCAAGAGCCAGCACCGCCCGGCAACATCGTGAACGCCCGCGACCGACGCCACCGTCGAGCCGCCTTGGCGGGGGTTGCCTCCCTTTCGACCGCGTCTAGCCGTCCCCCATCTTCTCATCGGCCGCGCCCCAGACGTACGCCGTCCGCCGCCATACGGCTCAGTCCTGGTACCAGTCGGCACTGTATACCGGCTGGAGTCGCCGAACCTGGCCGCGGGCAGCTTCCGGGCGGGCCGCTCGACCAGCTCGAGCAGCGCGCTGTCGGTCAGCCGGTCGCGGCCGAGCACCCGCGCGGCGTAGCGCTCGTCGTCGCCGTAGAACCGGATCTGGATGCTGGTGGCTTTCTCGACCACGTGGTTGTTGGTCAGGATCAGGCCGTCGTCGTCGATGACCAACCCGGTGCCGGTCGCCGCCAGCGGCGTGCGTTCCTGCTCGTCCTGGTCCTCGTTACGCTCGCCCGACCGATTCCGGTCGAACCCCGGGGGCTGTCCGAAGAAGCGGCGGAAGTCCTCGCCACCGAAGGACTCCTCGCCGCGGCGGAAGAACTCCTTCCTGGCAACCTGCGGCCGCGGCTGCTCGGTCCAGATGGTGACGACCATCGCGGTCTGCGCCGCGGCGGTGTCCCGGAACGTTAGTCGCGGTCAGGTTGCCGCCGATCGGCGCGTTGTTCGACGTCCGCCTCTCTATGCCCTGCGCGGTCAGCGGAGGCGCCAGGTCCAAGTACGACCCGACCGCCATGCCGACGAATACGGCCGCCACGGCGACGGCCGAAACGAATGTGGTTCTCGGCAGGTCGTCCGGGATGGTCCGAAGCAATCCGCGCGCGGATTGCATACCGAATGGGGTACGACCATGTCCGTGCCGATGCCGTCCGCCAAGAACTACAGTCTAGATGGCAGCATGCGTGGCTTCCGCCCCGAACTCCACTAATCTGCTGCGTCGTGTTCGGGCTCTCCCGGATCGGCCACCTGGCGTTTTCGGGCGCGAGTGGACCGAGATCCCGCTGCGGCTCAAACGGGAGACGTTCACGCAGTTCTGCGGCGGAGTGCTGGCGGTCCGGTGCAGGTCCGACACCCCAGTTCAGCGGCGCGCGCGAGCAGCCTAGCAAGGGGTCCGGCTCGTTCATCGCGCCGTCTCCCGCGTCACTTCGTAGATCGCGATCACGCCCGCCGCCTTGTGGGCTTCCACACGAATTCTGGCCGTTTGGCCAGTATTCGTGTGTTTTCGGATGTGGCCACAATTCGTGTGTTCGAGAACTCCGTCGTTCTTCCTCGCGTATCGTTGTCTCCTGGATGCTCACCGAGCGACAGCTGGCCGTTCTTCGTGCCTCGCCGCCAACCAATCGTGTAGCCACCGCGATCTCCCTCGCGGGCGTCACCCAGGTAACGGTCGCGGCAGCGATCGGCCTGACGCAGGCCTACGTCAGCGACGTTGCTCGGGGACGGTACTCGACCATCACCGTTGCGAGCGCGCGGAAGTTCACCCGGTTCTTCGGCTGCTCGATCGACGACCTCTTCCCACCTCGCGATAAGGGGGTCGAGTGACACCTCGGCTTCCGGTGGATCTGCCTGTCCAAGCCTCCTCGCGTGTCCGTCGTGGTCGCTGGGATTGCCGAGATCCCGCGCAGATTCTAGGATCCCCATCCATGAACAGATATCGAGCTCTGCTTCGCACCTCTCTTTTCTTCGGCACGGCGGTCTTCATCGTCGCTGCTCTCATCCTCGTGGATCGTCTCCCGACGACCGGTCCTGTCCATGCGCAAGCCTCCTGGCGCGGCCTCGTGGTCGCTCCGGAACAGCGGTGCGCTCCGTACGACGCTGACGACTACCGGTATCCCCAGTCTGTGGAGGATCGGATCGTCGCCGAACTCGACGGGGTCTACGCTCCCTACACCGGGCGCTGGTTCGCCAGCGACACCGAGACGGACATCGAGCACATGGTCGCTCGGTCCGAGGCACACGACAGTGGCCTGTGTGCCGTGGACTCAGCGACCAAGCGGCGGTTCGCTCCCGATCTGCTCAATCTCACGCTGGCGGGACCCCAGGTGAACCGGTACCAGAAGGTCGACAACGACGCGGCGGAGTGGCTACCGCCCCAGAACCGCTGCTGGTTCGCGGCGCGGGTGATCGCCGTCCGACAGCGATACGAGCTCACCATCGACAGACGGGAGACCGATGCCTTGGATCGGGTGCTCGCCGGCTGCGCCTCGACCGAGTTGGTCGTGTTCGCGCGCGGTGCCGCCCCGGCGTCGGCCCCGGCAGCCTCTGCGGCTGGCAGTTCCCAGGCGATCGCCGAATGGGACGACAACGGCAATGGGCGCATCAGCTGCGCCGAGGCGCGGGCGCACGGGATCGCTCCAGTGACGCGGGACCACCCCGCGTATCCGTTCATGCGGGACGGAGACGGAGACGGCGTGGTCTGCGAATCTGGCAGCAGCCGTCCGCCCTCACCGCCTCCGGCAGCCCGCCCGGCACCCACCCGGACTGCTTGTGGTCCGTATCGCAATTGCACGGCGCTGAGGCGCGATCATCCCAACGGCGTTCGCCGCGGCCATTGTGCGTACCAACGTCGCATGGACCGTGACAACGACGGCTGGGCTTGCGAACGGTAGTCCGCGCGCGTCTCAGCAGCTGGGGGCAATAACTCCCCCCGGCCTTGAACTTCGTGCTTGAACTGAGCAGCCGGAACACGCCTGCATCGGCGAAGCGCGCCGCCTGCGCGGCGACTTGGTGTGGCGCGTCCGCTTCAAGGATGACCGGTGGCTGTACGTCGTGCTGCTCCTGGAGTTCCAGTCCGCGGTCGACCGGTCGATGGCGGTCCGCATGCTGACGTACACGGCGCTGCTGTACCAGAAGCTGATCGCCGACGGCGTGCTGCGGGAGCGCTCCACCCTGCCGCCGGTGTTGCCGGTGGTGATCTAAAACGGCCAGCGGCCGTGGACGGCGCCGATGGATGTAGCGGAGCTGATCGCCTCCGGTCGCGGTGCGGCGTTGGCGCGGTATCAGCCGTCGCAGCGGTACTTCCTGCTGGACGAGGGCCGGGTCGGTGGTGCCGACCTCCCGTCGGGCAACCTGGTGTCGGCGTTGATCGCACTGGAGACGACTCGGGACCGGCTGCGTGCCCTGGAGTTGCTGGACGCGTTGACCGATCTGCTTCACAAGCAGGATGATGAGGAGCTGACTGCGGCGTTCAATGAATGGGTGGTGCAGGTGCTGTTGCCGCGGCGGTTCCGCGGGTCGGTGTCCGGGCCGCTGCCGCGGATCGAGGAGGTGCGCACGATGTTGGCCGAGACCGTTCAGGAGTGGACCGCCGAGTGGGTCGAGCAGGGTCGTGAAGAGGGGCAACGGGCGTTGCTGTGCCGTCTGGCGACGCGGAAGTTCGACACAGTTGCGGGCGAGCGGTTGGCCGCTGCGCTTGCCGGTGTTGCGGACCCGGACCGCTTGGCGCAGGTCGGCGACTGGATCATCGAGTGCGAGACGCCGACCGAGCTGTACGCTCGCCTCGACGATGGCTCGCTGTAGGTGGTCGACGTACGCTGCTGTTTTGGCGGTGTCATACGTAGTACCACCGCCTGCGCCGAGGACGCCAGGAGGCCGAACGGTACTGTGATCGTGTTTTTCCCGCGTGCTGAGCGCGCGCGTGAAGGGTGGGCCACACGGCACCACGGAGTCCGCATGACGACGGTTCTCCGACGCCCGCTGATGTTGTTGATGTCCCGGGTCCGTTTGTCCGGCGTTGGTAGCGGCCGTTCCTCTGAGTGCGCCTGCGTCGTCTTTCCCTACGCTTCGGCGAGCGCTTCCGCGAGGAGGGTCCAGCCACTGCTGTGTCCTGGAGTGCTCCGATCATCGCCCCGACTGCGACGCCATCGGTGTTCAGCATGTGCTTCGCCGGGTCCGGCGCTGGCCTCCATGCCGATGCTGGCACCGGTAGCTCGCCGCCGTGTTTCCACGATACGCGCTCGTACAGATGAAATGCTAGAACGTTCCCTCTCGCACCCCACGTCCGGCAGGACCTACTCGATGCACCACCGTGGGGGTAACCGGATCGTTGTCCGGTAGAACCCCGTCGCCGCGCTTGATGCTCTTGGCGGCCACGCTGTCCAGCCCGGCGAGAGCTGCCGCGCCTTCGAGCGCCTCGGTGTCACCGCCGTAGTACTCGAACCAAGGCAGCCCTGCGGCGGTATAGCTGGCTGCGCTTGGCGGCCGCTCGGGCGGTTGACCGCCGGTCACTGCGAAGAACTGTTTTGCGTTGAGGATGTGGACGAAGCACCGAGCGAGGGCGCGAGGCTCCCATGCATCGAATTCGTGGGGGTCGACTTCGATTTTCTGCCTCATGAGGCCGCCCGGCGCGAGCCCCATATCCGCGCTCGGCGCACTCTTTGTCGCATAGCAGACCGCCTCTGGGTATCGACCTTCCCGGTCCGAGCAGTACTTCAGATAGGCTTCCCGCTTCATCGGGTGGACGCCGACCTGGAGCC
Organism: Vicinamibacterales bacterium; assembly: GCA_965222905.1. GTDB lineage: Bacteria > Acidobacteriota > Vicinamibacteria > Vicinamibacterales > UBA8438 > WTFV01. Next base: position 6,334,166 of record OZ244976.1, read on the forward strand.
CGCCGTGGACGGCCTTGCCCGTCAACTGTTCCTCGGCCGTGTAGCCGCTCCCCAGCGGCATCGCGACGAACTGTCGGATGGATCCCTTTGCAACGCAGAAGCCGTCCAGCCACGGCTGCTTCGGAACGACGACGTAGTTCTGCGGGTCTTCGACCAGCCCGTTCGACCACGCACCACCCGTGATCGCGTCGACCTTCCCTGCTGCGATTCGCAACGCCATCGGGTACGAGCCGGAGAACGACAGCCACATGGCCTCTGACTGCGCCATTGGGAGGAAGACCCCGCCGTGCTCGCCCCACGCTGGCGGTAGGCTGCCTGCGTAGTCATCGACGCGGTAGAGGGGAAAGTCCCCGAGGCCGGGCGGCAGCGGGTACTCCCGGTTGTCGTCGGGTATCCGGAGCGTCCGCTGGAACGAGAGCGTGAACCGCGCGTGCGGGTGGACGGTCGGGAACGAGAATTGCAATTCGTCATTGCGTACTTCAATCATGCTGCCAAGTCTACGCGCGATCTGATGTGGCGGCCTGGAGTGGGCGGCCAACGCCGTCGGTACCCCCTCCGGCTGCTGCTGTGCAGCCAGATGACAGGGTGTAGACCGGGGGACCGGCCGTTCGACCCGTCTTGATGCTTTACGGGCTCCGTTGGGCCGGTGCGAGACGCGCCGGCGTGCGCTGTGGAGCGGGCGTGTACGTGCTTGCTCGCCGGGTGCGCCGCGCGCCGTTTCGGGCGGGATCCCATCAAGCGCGGTCGCGGTTCAGCGCCAGCAACTCGCGGAGCGCGTCGTCTTCGGCGATGTCGGCCGGCCAGCCGTAGGCGGCCGCCACCGCGGCATCCAGGGTCGCGTGTGCGTCGGGGAGCCACCGGGGGCGGGTGTTGTAGAGGTTCGTGAGGGTGCGCTTCTTGAGGGCTTTCGCGGCGTCTTCGGCTTGCGGCTCGTGGCCGCGTTCCCGTAGCGATTGCGCGACTGCAGCGAACGACTGCGCCGCCTGTTCCGTCAGTGACTGCCGGGTCTCGCCCGGCTTGAGCCGCTCGGGGTCGGAGAACGCCCACTTCAGCCTGTCGCGTGTCGTTGCGTCGGCCAGGTCGTCCAGGCCGAACTCGTAGGTCTTGCTGACGCTGTTCGTCCAGTTGGTCCGGATCCGGAACCGCAGCATGTCGGACACGATCAGCAGCGGCGGATTCTCCAGTGCCAGCGCGTACAGGCGGAGCTGGCCGAACGCGGCATCCAGGTCGGCTCGCTTGCCCTTGTACTCCCAGGCGAAGTGGTGTCGCTTCCAGACGTCCGCCCAGCCGTCGCCGCCGGTGTCCTTCCGAGCGCCTCGCTCGAAGCAGTACGCCTCGCCGGTCGGGTCGGCCTCGGCGGGCGTTGGCTCGCTGAGCAGGTGGCACAGGTCGATGAAGTGCTCCTGTGACGCGGAGCGTTCTTTCAGCGTCGAGGCGCGCCATTTGGTGATGAACTCGTGTGCTGTCATGTCCCCGCCACGCGGACCAGGCGAAGCGCGAGCACCGTGTCCCCCTGACTCGCCGCGCCGAAAAGGTCCTCGACGCCGCGCGAGCGCTGAGCAACGGGAACGCGGTCGTGTTCCCGAGCCCGCGCGGCAAGCGGTTCAACGACGGCCCTGTCGGGACTGCTCAAGACGCTGGAGGTTCCCGCCGTGCCTCACGGCTTCCGCTCCACGTTCCGCGATTGGGCGGCCGAGGAGACGAACCACCCCCGCGAGGTCCTCGAGGCGGCGCTGGCCCACGTCGTGCAAACAAGGTCGAGGCAGCGTACGCCCGCCGCGTGGGCCGGTCTGCCGATGCGGACGACGGACCCGGACCCGCCCGCGTGATCGGGGCGAGGTCGCCGAGCGCGTGACGCCGGCAACCCGAGCGAGGCGGCCGAGCAGTTCTCCATCATCGTGAACCTGACGCTGGGCGGTCGGAACGCGACCGTTGTTGCCCGAAGGGGGGCCGACGCGCCGTCCGCCCCCGCCGGTGCGGGAAGTGTGATCAACAGGTGCAGAGGGTGGCTGGAGCGCCGTGGCGGCCACGCCGTCCGCGCCGGTTATGTGTCCGACTCGACGCTGGGGTACCGGTGCCCGGACGTTTTCCGGGACCGTCTGGACGACCTTCAAGCGCGGCCGCGCTCGAGAGCGACCTCCTCCGACTCGACACAGCAGCCGCGGTGCCGGCAAGCGGCGAGGGACCTGGTCGTGGAGTTCGGGCGCCCCCCCGACCGCGGGTTGCCGCGAATCGGACATCAAGTGGCCCTGTTGACATCTGTAAATTACGGGTGTAACATACACTCGTATTACGACCCGAGACAGCAACAGTGATTCTCACGATTGCAGAGTTGGCGCGGGCCGTGGGCAAGAGTGAGACCTACGTCCGCCAGCACGTTCATCGGAAGCACCTGACCACGCGAAGGGACGGGCGCAACGTGTCCGTGGCACTCTCGGAAGCGGTTCGTTGGGCGCGCGAGCGGGGCCTGCCGCTTGACGTACCGGCCCGCGCCGCGGTGACGACGGGCGGCGTCAAGGACCGCACCGCCCGCATGACGGTGCTGGTGTGGGATGCTCCGGGTGCACAGCCTCGCAACTTGTTCACGTTGATACGTCACCGCCGGCAGGATGCGCTGGGACCTTGGGCCGGCGAACCCGACGAGTCTTGGTCCGCCCACGATCTCGGGCATGAACTTCGTCTGTTTTCCTTCGACGCTCCCTTCGAGCGCTGCCGTGCATTGGTCGACCGCGTCCTGGATTCGGGTACGCTCGAGACTGGCGGCCTTGAAGTCCGCTATGCGTTGGAACCGGTCCCCCGCCGCCACTGGACCTATCGAGACGATCGCCCCTTCGCTGACGCCTCAATGCGCAGCCCCTTCTCGCAACACAGCGCGGAGGTCGACGAGTACTGGAGCTTCGCGGCGGAACCTCGCCAACGCTGGCTGGATGTGCTCGATGTGCTCGAGGGCCGAGCGCCGGCCGGACTCTCAGGTCTGGGCTTCCCGCTCGAGCGCCGGCCGGATCGGATCGGAAACCTCATGATCACGGGCGCAGAAGATGCGATCACCTGCGATCTGACATGGCATCGCAACCAGACGCTCCGGTTCCGCGTGGTCGCGGACGAGCCGTTGCTCGGCAGCTATCGGGCCACGATCTGGGCCAGCCACAGCCGCGATGAGGTGCTGCGGCAAGAGATTCCCGTTGTGGCGGGCCAGACAGCGATCGAGGTCCCATCCGATGTCGACCACATCGGTTTTGCGGTCTACCGGAAGGGCGACGGGCAGTGCGTGGACCTGCAGGAAGGGTTCCTGCTCAAGGAGATCGACTTGCGGATTGAGATCCAGTCCGGACCGACACAACAGCTTCTTGACGGCCGACGCCGCTTGATCCACGAAGTCAGACCATCAGGGATCATCTCGACGACCACGGTGAACACCGCCGGCGGCAAGGCCGAGCTTGACAACGGTATCCGGCAACAATGGCTCCATCGTCAGGTCCACGAGCGAGAGACCGCTGCCCGCCGGGACGGAAACCTGTGGCGCTTCCAGCCCCACGAGTTCAACCAAGCCGTCCGGCGCTTCGTCGATCTTCTTCGTCGAGACGCCGACAGGGAGGAGCCCATCTACCTTGCCGACCCCTATTTCGTGACCTGTCAGGAAGGAGACGAAGGAGCGCGTTTGTACCTTGATATGTTCGCGGCGACGACCGGACGTCCCCTACGGGTCCTCTGCAGCGAGAACCCCGAGAAGCTCAAGAACGACGGCACACAACCCTGGTGGTCGAAGTATCCCAACCATCTCACAAAGCACGTCCGTGTTCGGTCTTTCCTTAAACGGCAGGCACCCAAGCCCAAGCCCTGGTTTCACGATCGCTACCTAATAACGCCCCGGCGCGAGGTCGTCATCACCCACTCCCTCAACGGCTGGCTCAAGAGTGGAGTCACCTTCGTGTGCATTCCCTACGGCGTCTACCGTGCTGAAGCAGAGAAGCTCTGGTCGTTGACTACCGGCTCGACCACCGAGGGGTTACTCGTTCGGGAAATCGCCTAATGACCAGCACCAAGAGACCCGAAATCTCCCTGCCTGTCGAGGCGAGAGCTGCCGTATGGCGTCTCTTCGGCGAAGGCGCTTCGCTCTCGGACAGACGGTCGTCCTACGATCTGATCGAGTCGGTTGTCCGAGAGCACGTCTCGTCGACCGACCCGGGCCGGACAATCGCAGCGATCCAGGGGTGGTTCGAACTGCATGGGGATCAGCGGTGCCTCAAACCTCGCCTTCAGGAACCGGTTGCCGCCCTGATCCTCGAAGGGATCCGGAACGAACGGTCGGAGACCGCAATCTGGGCCGCCAGTTCCGTCGACGCAGATCGGGCTGCGAGCTTCATTCGATCCGGCTGGTCTCCCGACGAAATCGACTCTTTCGTCGAAGCTGCGCTCGGAGCGTTGGAGAGGCTCTGCGACCGAGACGAAGTTCTCGACCCAACCTGGATCTTGCCGGAGATTGATGCCTCCAACGCCCGAATTCCGAAGAGCGCCCTGGTGCGTGACGGAAGGCTGGAGACCTTTCGGCATCTCGATGTCGTCTGCAGGGGTCTGCACCGTGCGGCCGACCGGCTTATCGAGCTCCTGGTGATGCTGCGTCCAGAACAGTTCGAACCGCTGATCGCACACCTCGATCACCCGGTTATGCAGGCACGGGCGGCCAGCCACAGGCTCCGAACCGCCCTGCCGTTGGACCACCGCAGGACCCTGCATTGGATCACCGAGGACTCATGCGATGACCTCGTCGCGCTGGCGATCGTACACACGCTGAACACGGTCAATCGCCTCGACGAAGACAGGTGGTCCGCCGATCGCGCGCGGGCGGACCGACGCAGTTGGAGCACCGAGCTCCGACCGCCCCGAGACGACCTCGATGCCGCTGCTGCCGGTCTCCTCACCGGCCTGGTCGATCAACTAGCCCTCCTCGATCCCTTCGCGTGTGCGCGCTGGACCGGCGAGCTGCTCAGCAGCGCCCCCTACGTGCTCGATGCACGTAACGCCGCCGACGGCGCGAAGCCGCATCGGATCGGTCAGCTCGAGAGAGCCTGCACGGAAATGCTGGCGCGCCTCGCTCGCCAGTCGTGGTCAGACGAAATACTTGCGAATCTCCACGCCGGGCTACACCTGACCCCGCGAACGACCTGGAACCGGCACATCGCGGTCGTCGCCTGGGAGCTACGCGAGGCGGCGCCTGATCGAGCCGCCGAGATCACGCGAGCGACTCTCGAAGAGCACGAACGGCAAGTCGCCGAGGCGTTGCGACGCAACCACCTGTTCTTGAACTGGGGAGACTGGCACGACCGCGAGTGGATCGCCGGCCTCGGGAAATCGCTGGCCCTGTCCGAGGAAGACCTCGACCTACCGACGTGGGTTTCGTCGCGGTGCCGCGCGTTACCGTTGAGCGTGTGGGATGCCGAGGAAGATCATCCGAACTTCACCACCGCGGACCGGGTCGCCCAACACTGGTTCATCGTCGCGTTCCAGGCGCTCCAGGCACTCAAGCAGCTCGGCCGCGAGATAGACCCTGTACCTGTCCGGGCTCTCGCCGAAACCCTGTGGTCACACTGCCGATTCGCCGGCCGGCACCTCCATGGCGCACTCGACGACTCCATCGCCGCGGAACATGCCGCCCGGTTCGTCGTCGAGTTCGGCGAACCGAGCGATACATGGCTGCTGGACCACGCGCGTCACCCTGGCGTCGGACCCTGCGCCTTGTGGGCGCTCACCGACCAGCGCAGGATCAAGAACGCTCGCGAAGGCCGCGGAGACGGGCCGTTCGACGAAATCGTTGCCGCCGAGCTCATTGATATCGCCGCCGAGCGCTTCGATGAAGAGGTGGACCTCGACCTCAAACGGCTACGTTTTTTGGGCTGGCTATGGCTTCTGCTGAACGCGGCCGATGCGGCCCAGCGGACCGCCAGGGCGATCATCGCATTCCCACAACGGATGCAGGATCGCGCCGACAGAATCCTCGCGTTGAAGTTGCTTGCCCTAGCGGCCACCAGGGAAAATCCCGTGGAGGCGGTCAAGGACTACATCGCGTCGGACTACCGCCGACTTTGGCCTGGCTACACGCCTGACGAGGAACTCGCGGACCGCGAACAGGTCGACGAATTGCTCGCACAATCGGAGGCCCGCATTCTCTGACGACGGAGCCTCTTGCGAAAAGCGCATTCGGCCGAGTTTTTGCCCGAGGCGACGGGGCGACGGATGGTCAGCGGGCGAGATGCAGCGTTCGCAGGATGGTAGTGACCGTCACTGGAGTTGACCCGGTTCCGCGCACAGGTTACGGCTTCGCTGCTGGGCGCTGTCAGCGCGCGACCGTCCCCGGACAGGCCGGCTGCCGCCGGCTGGCCGTAACGACTCGCCGGCTCTTCTTGTCGGCCGGGGTGTTTACTCTCGTGAGGACGGCACTTGGCGCCGCCCCGTGTCGATCTGGACGTACCACTCCGACGCGCGTGGATGACCGCCGCGAGGCGGCTCGGGCAACGGAGGTTGTCTTTAAGGTGGACCCGGTGCGGTGGTCGTCCGTGCCAACCTGCTCAACACCGACGTGTACGTCGGCGATGTCGCCCGGCAACGGTCTCCCACTGGCCGACCCTCGGTTCAGGAATACCGGCGGGAGTTCTGTCAGTCGACGGGCGCGACCGTGGACGCCGAGACGAGCATCTGCGTCAGCTCGCCGACCTTGAGCGTCGCCAGACCGGTCGCCGTGATGGTGACCAGCCACCGCCGCCACGCCGTCATGATCCCGGACGGCCCCAACTACTCCACGCCGGCCGCCATGTCGCCCCTTTCAGCCCTGGACGACGAACACCCCCAGTTCGGTGATGATGCGGAAGATCGCGCCGGCCACCGCACCGTAGAGCGAGCAGACGAGCACGATCCGGAACCAGTTCCAGAAGAGGAACGAGAGCTGCGGGAAGACCGTCCGAGGGATGAAGACCGATCCGCCAACCGTCCCCAGTCGGCTCAGATAGTCCTGCGGAGTGTGATTGAGTCCAGATCGAAATTGGGAACGGAATAGGGAACGAAAAATCCCGTTCTTCCCGTAAGTTGTTCATTAACAATGGGTTGAGAAAAAAGCGCAGCGTTCGGTGCGGAAGCCGTCTCTCGCTTTCCTGACGCTGTCGTTCAGCTCGCCGTCCGTCGACACGGTGGGTCGGGTCACCCCACTGTAGATGCCGCCACCATCGCGACCGGCTCGACGCCGAGTAGCGCGATCCAATGGGTCGACGACCTCCCGGATTCGACGGCCCCGTTACTCCATGCGGAGCGTGATCATCGGGTCGACGCACGCGGCGCGATGCGCCGGCAGGCATGCCGCGGACAAGGCCGCGGTCACGAGCAGCAACGCGACACCCCCAAGGACGACGACGTCGTTCGGATGCACATCGACCAGGAGTCGAGCCATCAGATGGGCGAGCGGCACGGCCAATGCCAGGCCGATGGCCACCCCGATCGCGCAAGACCGCGCGGCCTCCCGGAGCACGAGTCTCAGGACGCGTCCCCGCGGCTCGCCGAGCGCCAACCGCACACCGATTTCGCGCCGTCGCCGGCTGGCGTCGTAGGCGGTCATGGCGTAGACGCCCATTGCCGACATCACGAGCGCCAGCAGGCCGAACACCGAGAACGTCTGGCTCCACAGGCGCGGCACCCAGTGCACGACGTCCAGCACCTGCGGCATGGTCAGGATGTTGTAGACGGGAACGGTCTCATCCACCGCCTGCAGCTCGGTTCGAAGGTTGGCTACTGTCCGGGAGGCGTCGGCAGGGGTGCGGACCGCCAGCGTCATCAACGGCGTGGGCTGGGCCCCGTAGGGCAGGTACAACTGGTCCGCCGGCACCGTGTCGAAGCCCAGGACCTGCGCTGGCGGTGTGACGTCGCGTGTGATCCCGACCACCGTCAGCCAAGGGCCGGGTTCCTGGTCTCCCTCTCGGCCGGCGAGCCGCACCCGCCGGCCGACCCGCGTGCCGTCCGGCCAGATCCGACGGGTGATTCCGTCGCTCAGGAGCACGACATCTCTTCCCTCGTCGACCTCTACGGCCGTGAAGGGCCGCCCGGCGACTATCGGGATCTCCATGGTCTCAAGATAGCCGGCCATCACGACATGCCGTGTCGCGAGGCGCGCCTCGCCGCGTTCGCCGGCCTCGCCTTCGACCTCGAAGGTGACGGTCGGCGCGAAACCCTCGCGGCTCGCCGGAAGCACCGACACCGCGCCGACCGACTCGACGAGGCGCGCGCGCCGAAGGCGGTCGATCGCCCGGTCGAGGTATCCCAGGCGCTGGCGCGGGTCTTCGTAGGCGCCGCCGGTGAGCGATACTCGCATCGTTACGATGCCGTCGGTCGCGTAGCAGCCCGTGGAACAAGGTTGTCGGCGGCCTGACATCGGTTGAGGGGGTGCGGATCTGAAAGTGTAACATGGGGTTTGAGCCGGCCAGCGGCTTTTCCAAGCTCACGCCGCCTCAAGATGAAGCATGGACCGTTTCAGCCCCCACACCCGCCTCAGGCGCTCCCAGCAGCCCCGCCAGCGCCCGATCAGACCGTAAATCGCCGACAAAGCCCGCCCCTGCAGGCTCCGGGGCGTACCAACGCCGGTCTGCCGGCGCAGGAGCAGCCCGATGTTGCAGGCGGCCGCCTGGATCAGCACGCGCTTGCGGACATTGTCGTGGCCGCGCACCCAGACCCGACGCATACCGCCCGTCTCATACATGTGCGCGAAAGTACGCTCCACCACTTCGCCTCGGCGGCGTTGCAGGCGACGACCCCGCCGCCCCCGCACACGCCGGCGGTTCGCATACAACGCTTTCTGCGCAGCACGCTTCTCCGGCGGCGTCTCGCCCGTCTTCTTGTCCTGCCAGCAGCGACGGCCGCGCTCCGGCTCCGATACGTGACTCCGAACCCCTACCTCGCCGAGCCCCACCAACGTCTCGTCGCTGTGATAGCCCTTGTCGGCCACCACCTCTTCGACCCCCGCGCCCTCCGGCTGCACCGCTTCAACCTGTTCGGCCGCCATGATCAGCGTCTCCGGCAGCGTGGCCGTATCACCGTCCGATGCATCCTGCACCGTCACCGAGACGATGGCGCCCGTGTCCATGTCGACCCCGTGCTCGGCCTTGTGAGCCAAGTGCGTCCGACCGTCCTTCATCTTCGCGATCTTCGCGTCAGGATCCTGCGGCGATTTCCACTCCTTGTTCGACGTCTTCTTGTTCTTCCGAGACCGGTCGAACCGAGCCAGCTCCGCACGCGTCGGCGTCTCCACACCCGACGCTTCCGCCAACCGCCGAATGAACGCCTCGTTCGATTCCCCCGTGTCCCGCCGCTCGATGCTCCGCATCGCCGCGTTCGCTTCCAGCGTCGTCGCATCGATGCCGACCGTCTTCCCGACGACCAGACCCGCTTCAGACAGTCGCTCCAGAACCCACGTGAACACCGCTTCGTGCGTTTCCACGTCGATCAACCGGCGCGTCCGCGACAACGTCGAGTGATCCGGCGCCGACTCGCTCAACTCCAGGTCCAGGAACGACCGCAGGCTCAGTGAATCGGCCACCCGCCACGCAATCCCCCGCTCCGAAGACAGGCCCTCGAAGTAGCCGATCAACAGCATCCGGAAATACCGCCCAGGACGCAGACTCGGCCGTCCCAGCCGCGCCGCGTAGAAGGCCGAGCACAACCCTTCCACGAACGCGTCGAACCCGCAGTCCTCCAGGACCCGATTCAGGCGCTCGAAGAAGGGATGACCGTCGCTCGTCGGAAGGTCCGCCGTTTCCACCCACAGCGGCGACGCTTGGCGCGCCACCGGTCTCTTGCCCATCGCCATGCCGTGCAGTCTACGGGGTTCGGCCGCGCCGGGGCCAGGCCGAATCCGCGACTTTCGCCACGGGCTGGTAGCCGCCCTCCGCACGATCGAGGGTCAGATAGCTCCGGGCCAACTGCAGCGCACTGTCCCTTCGTTGAGCTGCAGCATGTCGTCGCTGATCTGCTCGATGCGGCGGGCGATCCCGTACCCGTGCTGCGGTCCCATCACGGCAAGCGTCTTGAGCACCATCAGGTCCAAGGTGCCCTGCAGCACGTCGGTCCGGCCTTCTCCTATGGTCATCGCATAGGAGTTTCGCGCGAAACGGCGCCAGCTGTCAACCACGCGTCGATGACCGGCTCTGCGACGGATGGTCTCGGGCCATGGTCGTGACACGCAAGTCTGGGGAGCTGCCGGGGCGGACCCTGGTGTAGAAGCTTCCGCCGAGAGCTGGGCCATGATGGGGCCAAACCTTGTCTACGTCCTGACCGGGCGGGGTCAGCTACCGCATTCCAGACCGGACGAGCGGCGACGGCGTCCCTGTCTGACGACCTCGAGTCTCCAGGGCGCTGACGGCGCGCCCGGCGCTCGCTGAAGCGTGGAGTTCGGTGCGGAAGCCGCCAACTTCGGATAACCGCCTTGTTGCCAATGGGATTTCATGAACACCCACGCGTGGCCATGACCAATTCCGGGTGCAATTCCGGTCGGGATTCTACGAGACCACCTGGGACGGCTACGGAACGGCACAGGGATCCTCATACGTGACGCGTCGATGAGCCATCTGGTCGGCGCCATCTCAATCGAGGATCTCGTGCTCGTCGCGCAGAACGCCCGAGCGGGCGACGACGCAGCGAGCGTCGTCGGGTTCTATGCCGTTGGTCGCATCGAACGGCGGGGGCGGGCCGCCGGTCGCCGTCCGCCGGGTCGGCGTCAACGTGAACGGTTCATCTCGTGCGCTTGCGGGGCCATCGTTGGAGATACCCCTGGGGCCCCCTGGGGCAGCGATTTCTCGCGGGTCATCCGCGTGCCGTACTCGTTCGTGGTAGCTGTAACTCTCTATTAGGGAAGCGGTTGCGGTCGTTCCGCGAAGACTGCCAGCCGGAACTGCCAGCCGAACCTGTCGACGAATCGACGCTCGACGTTGCTGCTCTTGTCGGGGTGCGCGCCCAGGTGCGCGCCCCGCCCGACCTGTTACCTTTGCCCGCGGCGCTATCGTTGTCCCGGGTTATCCGGCCACGTCTGCAGACCCGCGGTGCCTGCGGCCCCGCGCAGCTGGTTGTCGAAGCACGCAAACATCACGTCGTCGCCCAGCGGGGCGATTGTGTCCTGACAGGTCAGGGCTGCCGCGAGTTGCACCGCATCGTACGCCCGTAGCTCGTGGGTCCACGCGAGCGTGTCTGCTCGCGTCAGCAGCGCGTTCGTGATCGGGACTCTGCCCAGGTCCTGCCATTCCTGCAGGAACTTGTCGTGTGCCTGCCGTGCTTCGTCGCGGGTCAGTCGACCTTCCCGGCGCGCTCTGGCGAGTGCCGCTGCGATTTCGGTTTGGGTGATCACCGCCGTTCCGGCGGCCGGTGTGTCGTTCATCAAGGCCATGACGTCTTCCGAGCGAGCCTCGGCGACGTAGCGCTTCACGAGCGCGCTCGTATCGAGATAGAGGAACATCAGCTGCGGTTTTCGATGACCAGATCGCTGACGCTGCCCGCCCCGCGGACGCGGACGCTCGGCTTCGTTTTCTTCAACCGGCGCCCGCTCCACATGATCGTGCCAGCGCTCCTCAGCGCTGCGAGCGTCTGCTCGCTGGAGTCCGTCTGTGGGACGATGCGCGCCACTTGCCGCCCGTGGTCGGTCACGACGATAGTCGTCCCCGCCCTGACTTCTTCCAAGTACTTGCTCAGCCTCGATCGCAGGTCTCGAATCCCCACGCGTCGCTCTCGCATTGTCATTTCCTCGGCCCCGATCGAATCGGGCTGCGCATCGTCTACCCTTGCGGTCGGTCGGCTCGCTCGCATCGCTGCGATGATATTCCTGTTCTCGGTTACGGGGAAGCGTTCTCGTTGGCTTTGTCGCCCTTGCGCAGCCGCTTGATCGCCTTGCGCTGTTTCTTCAGGTCTTTCGGCGCGTAGAGTTTCGTGGTCTCTGCGTTCGTATGTCCGTACATGTCCTGGATGTCGGCGATGTCGGCGCCGCTCCGTCGCAGGCCGAAGGCGAAGCTGTGCCGGATCTGGTACGTTGTGAACCGCTTCACCCCGGCCATCTCGGCTGCCTTGGTCAGTGCCTTGTTGGCCGGCTGGGTCTTCCATTCGCCGAAGGCGTCCGTGTCGATGAACTGGCGGGCTGCGCTGAGCCCTTCTTCCACCAGTGGGATCGAGGCGGTGCGTCCGCCCTTCCCGCGGGGCACGATGATGTGGGGAATCGGCTCATTCAGGTGGAAGTTGTCCAGCGTCAGCCGTCCCATCACCGACGGCCTCATTCCGGTCCAGTGCATCAGGTGGTGAGGTGGTCCCGCTTTTTCGGACCACTGGCTAAGGTGTATTCCAGAGCCTGGAGGAGGCACTGGGATGACGACGAAACGACGGCGGCAGTTCACCGCGAACTTCAAGAAACGGGTGGCGCTCGAGGCGCTGCGCGGGGACCGCACGGTGCAGGCGATCGCGGCCAAGCACGAGGTTCATCCGAACCAGGTGGGCGCGTGGAAGCGCCAAGCGGCCGACGGGCTGGAGGATGTCTTCGCTGGCGGCAGAGCATCGCGCGACTCCGAGCACGAGGCGACGATCCGGGACTTGCACGCGAAGATCGGCGAGTTGACGGTGGAGCGGGATTTTTTTCTGCGCGGCTTGCAACGCTGAGCCGCGCCGCACGCCTGGAGCTGGTCGAGCGGGGCGGCGAGTTGAGCATCCGGCGCCAGTGCGCGTTGCTCGGCATCAACCGCTCGTCGGTGTACTACACGCCGCGGGAAGAGCGCGCGGAGAACTTGGCCTTGATGCGGCGGATGGACGAATTGTCGCTGCAGTACCCGTTCTACGGCAGCCGGCAGATGGCGCGCCACCTGGGACGCGAGGGCGTGTCGGTGGGGCGGCGCCGGGTCCGCCGGCTGATGCGTCTGATGGGGCTGGAAGCGGTCTACCGCAAGCCGCGCACGAGCGCCGCGCAGCCGGGTCACCGCATCTATCCGTATCTGCTTCGAGAGCTGACGATAGAGCGCCCGGACCAGGTCTGGTGCGCCGACATCACCTACATCCCGGTGACGGCGGGCTTCCTGTACCTGGTCGCGGTCATGGACTGGGCCAGCCGTCACGTGCTGGCCTGGCGACTGTCGAACACGATGGACACCGGCTTCTGCATCGAGGCGCTGGAAGCGGCGCTTCGGACGGGCACGCCCGAGATCTTCAACACCGATCAGGGAGCGCAGTTTACCAGCGCGGCGTTCACCGAGCGGGTGCTGGCGGCGGGGGCGCGATGCTCGATGGACGGCCGCGGGCGGTGCCTGGACAACGTCTTCATCGAGCGGCTGTGGCGGTCGCTGAAGTACGAAGCGGTGTATCTGCACGAGTTGGCCGATGGGTTCGAGGCCGAGCGGGTGATCGGGACCTGGATGACGTTCTACAGCGACGTACGTCCGCACTCGGCGCTCGGGGGTCGCACGCCGGCCGAGGCCTACGGCGAGGAGCGTGCAGCGTGAACATGTCAGCGGCGTGCAGCGCTTTGGACGCGCTCGACCGGCGGATGGTCCAGGTGACGCCGCTCGGCATCCAGGGCGAAGGCTGCCGGTTCGGCGAGAAGACGCACAGGGTGCTCGACCGCCGGCCTGGAGCTGACAGCCCTCGCCGTCAGGCGGCACTGCCAGCGTCCCGTCGCCGTTACGTTACGGTGCTACAAGGAGAGGGAAGCCTCCGAAGGCGGCCCCCTTCGTGCACCGCATGTTCGGCATCGAGCAGGGGCTCAACGAGCTCGACCACGGCCGAGAACACGCTCGGCACGTCACCGCCGGAGTCGTGCTCGGTTTCGGACCGAAGACGCTCAGCAGCGCGAGGAGCGCGCGAAATTCGGTCGCGGCAGATCCGGTCGCAGTGGCTGGTTACGTAACCGCGGCACAATGCAATCGGGACGCCCCTGACCGCGGCGCAAATGCCGAAAAACAGCGCCGGCGGCGCGAGCGGCGCGCGGCCGGCGGTCGCTGAAGTACGAAGCTGTGTATCCGTACGAGTTGGTCGACGGGTTCGAGGCCGAGCGGGTGATCGGGACCTGGATGACGTTCTACAGCGACGTACGTCCGCACTCGGCGCACGCCGGCCGAGGCCTACGGCGAGGAGCGGGCAGCGTGACGGCATCAACCTCGTCTACGCTGCGACCCACCACTGCGGGGACCCTCGTCGCGGGATTCCCGCGCGGCCGTTTCTCGGCGTCTCCAGGGACGCGCGTGCTGTCATTCTCCAGAGCATCGTCGACCATCTCGCCCGCTGACGCGCTTCGCGGACCCGGCCCGCTCGGCGCGCGCGAGGGCGCGGGGGACGTCGCCGCCGGCTGCATCGAGCGCTCGGCGCGCCCGCTCCCAGTCGCCGGCGCAGGCCTTGACCAGGCGGCGCAACGCCTCGTCTGTGGCGCAGCGCCGCGCGCGGTCCTCGACGGCCACCTGATCGCACGTCAGGCAGATCGAGCGGTCGACGTGGCAGACGGGACAGGTCCGGCGTCGTCCAGGACGCCATACCCGACCGCAGAGGCAGGCAGGCCCGCAGGTGCTTCGTGCGCCAGTCGCCGCGGCGCTTTCGTCCCCTCCCCCGGACCCCCTCCCGGGGCTCGCCGCCGCGCTTCGCGGACTCACTCATGAGGCCGCAAGATTCCCACAGCTCATCATCATCTATGATCAGAAACGAGGCCCTCGAATGGTCCAAACGACCGGGACCACCTCAGACCTCGGCCGCCTTTGTCGCGTGCTCGCGCACGACGACCGCACGATTGCGAGCCGGTCATTCCATATTGTCTAACCACGACCTACGACCGGACGCCGACCGGACAATCCGGAGACGCAATGACGCCTCACGAGTTCATCGCGAAGTGGCGGGCCTCAGAACTCAAGGAGCGCTCCGCGTCCCAAGAGCACTTCATCGACCTGTGCAAGCTGCTCGGCGAGCCGACGCCGGCCGAAGCCGACCCGGCCGGCGACACCTACTGCTTCGAGCGGGGCGCCCGGAAGGACACCGGCGGCGACGGCTGGGCGGATGTCTGGAAGCGCCACCACTTCGCCTGGGAGTACAAGGGGCGGCGCGCCAATCTCGACGCCGCGTTCGGGCAGCTCCGGCAGTACGCGCTGGCGCTAGAGAACCCGCCGCTGCTGATCGTCTCCGACATGGTGCGGTTCCGGATCCGCACCAACTGGACGAACAGCGTTAGCCGGACCCACGAGTTCGAGCTCGACGACTTGGCCGATGCCGCGACCCGCGACCGGCTGAAGTGGGCGTTCTCCGACCCCGAGCGTCTACGGCCGGGCGAGACCCGGCAGTCGCTCACCGAGCGGGTGGCGGCGTCGTTCGCGTCCGTCGCCCAGGCGCTCCGTGAACGGGGGCACGACCCTCAGGCGGTCGCCCACTTCGTCAACCGACTGGTGTTCTGCATGTTCGCCGACGATGTCGGCCTGCTGCCGGACAACATGTTCACGCGGATGCTGCGCCATGCCCTGCCCGCCCCAACACGGTTCGGTGAGCTCGCTGGCGAGCTCTTCCGGGCGATGGCGGCCGGCGGCCGCGTCGGCTTCGAGACGGTGGACTGGTTCAACGGCAGCCTGTTCAACGACGACACTACGCTGCCGCTGGAGAAGACCGACATCGCGGCCGTGCTCGCGGCGTCCGACCTCGACTGGTCCGAGATCGACCCATCGATCCTCGGCACGCTGTTCGAGCGCGGGCTCGATCCGGACAAGCGCGCCCAGCTCGGGGCCCACTACACCGACCGGGGAAAGATCATGCTGCTCGTCGAACCGGTGGTCGTCAGGCCGCTGGTCGCCGAGTGGAACAGGGAAAAGGCCGAGATCGCGGCCGAGCTGGAACGGGCCGAAGCCGCCACGTCTCGCTCCGCCCGCACTAAGCGCTTGAACGACGCCGAACGGCGGTACAGCGCGTTCCTTAACCGCCTGCGTGGGTTCACGGTGCTCGACCCCGCCTGCGGGTCGGGAAACTTCCTGTACCTCGCCCTGCAGGCGCTCAAGAACCTCGAGCACCGCGTCCAGATCGAGGCCGAGGCGCTGGGGTTCCAGCGGGCATTCCCTGAGGTCGGCCCGGGCAACGTCAAAGGCATCGAGATCAACCCCTATGCGGCGGAGCTCGCGCGCGTGTCGGTCTGGATCGGCGAGATCCAGTGGATGCGTCGCAACGGGTTCGGGGAGGCGAGGGACCCGATCCTGAAGCCCCTTGACACCATCGAGTCCCGGGACGCGATCCTGACGCCGGACGGCCTCGAACCGGAGTGGCCGAACGCAGATGTTGTCATCGGAAACCCGCCCTTTCTCGGTGCCGGACTTCAGATTGCCAAACTCGGCGAGGACTACGTGTCTCGAATCCGACGAGCCTACAGCGGGCGCGTGCCAGGAGGCGCAGATCTCGTCTGCTACTGGTTTGCCAAGGCGGGCACACAAATGGGAGTCGGCGGAGCCACGCGGACGGGCCTCGTTGCGACGAATTCAATTGGGTGCGGCTCTTTTTCATAGATTGCTATCTCGCTCATTCATAAGGGTTTATGTCCGAGGACACTCCCTCTTCAGTGCGTTTTGAGGGGTGACAGCGTCCGGCGAGCGCCCCATCCGCCTCTTTTCGGGCCGCCGCCCGACCCGACCACGACGCCGGCACGCGCCGGTCCCCCTCAGGCGCGCTCCCTTCTGGACATTCGCGGGGTGCGGCTCTTCATAGAGGATTTTTCGCCCTATTCATGGGCTCTTTTGCCCGCGGATGCGTCTCCCCAGTGGCCATTTCGGGAGGGACATCAAGCAGGCCAGCGCGTACCGGCGTCTTTTCGGCAGCCAGCCGAGCCTCGTCACGGCGCCGAACACCTTCGGTCTTCTCCCCGACAGGCGCGCTCCCTTCTGGACATTCGCGCGGCGTTCTGGTACGGTGCCGTGGGAAGGGAGGCAGGCCTGCGATGGCTGTGACGACAGGATTCCAGGGACGTACATTCGACGTGCCCCGAACCGGCGTCCCGTGCATCGATCCCCCGAGGCGAGCCCCGTGCGCAGCGGCCGATGCTGTCTTCGCGGATGCCAAAGCCTTCCTTTCGTCCAGCGAAGCCCGGCAGATGAGCGAGAGCGAACTCGAACGGGAACTGCACCGGCGGGGCCAGGAGTTGGTGCGCAAGCTCCTGCAAGGACATCGCGACCAACGCAGCCCGAAAGAGGCTGCTGGTCCGGCCGAGGGCAAGGGCACCAGCGGTGTCGAGTGCTCGGAGCCGCGCGAGCACGAAAGCCACGCCGAAACGGCCTCCGGCACGATGCAGGTTGTGGGTCTGGGCTGCGCGCGGCGCGGTCACGACGGCTTGCATCGGCTCGATGCCGCGCTGAACCTGCTGCCGGAGCGCTACTGGGTCGAGATGCGCCGCCGCGTGACCATCGCGACCGCCTCGCGGGCACCGCCGCGTACGCCCTGGAAGCCACCGTGGTACTCGACATCATCCACGTGGCAGCGGCGACGCGGCGTGCGGTGCTCGTCGCCGGCTCATCGAAGGGCCTGTCGGCATTTGGTCCGCGATCCGATGGGAGCCGACCGGCGCACGGTGACACTTGGCTCCAGTTGCGGCGGTCCGCAGCCGCCGCGGGTAGCCGGAGCCTGGATGCGTACTGAGGAAGAACCTGGCCAGCGCGGTGCTGGCGCGCGGCCTGGACAAGCGGCGGTTACGGGGGTTACGGGAGCGTTGAGCCATGCAAGTTGTTCTCCGCCGCACCGCTCCACCCGCCCCGGCGCCCTATGCGGCGGCGGAGGCTTCTTTCGCGGAGACCAAAGCCTACCTTTCTTCGCGCGAGGCCCTGCAGATGCGTGAGAGCGACCTCGAACGGGAGTTGAACCGGCGTGGTCAGGAGTTGATGCGCAAGCTCCTGCAAGGGCACCTCGACCAGCGCAGCCCGGGGGAGGCGGCGGGTCCGGTCGAGGGGGCCGACGGCGTCGAGCGTTCGGAGCGGCGGCTGCACGACCGGCAGTTGGAGACGACCTTCGGGACGGTGGCGGTCGAGCGCCTGGGCTACGCGCGGCACGGTCACGACAGTCTGCATCCGCTCGATGCGTCGCTGAACCTGCCGGCTGAGCGTTACTCGCTCGAGGTGCGCCGCCGGGTGGCCGAAGCGGCCGCATCGCGGTCGTTCGACGAAGCGCTGTTCGAGCTGTCTCGCCATAGCGGGGCCGATGTGCCCAAGCGTCAGGCGGAACAGTTGGTCGCTCGCGCGGCTGAGGACTTCGACGCCTTCTACGCGGCGCGCCGAGCGGCGGCGGGCGAGCCGGTCGCTGACGAGTCGGTTGTGGTGCTCACCTTCGACGGCAAGGGCGTGGTGCTGCATCACGAGGACCTGCGCGAGGCGACGCGCAAGGCGGCCGAGAGGCGCCGGCGGCAACGCGAGCAGCTCTCCCCGTTCAACCGCCTGCGGCCGGGCGAGAAGAAGCACGCCAAACGCATGGCGACGGTGGCCGCCGTCTACGCGGTCGCGCCGTTGGTGCGCAGCCCGGAGGATTTCCTGCAGAGCCTGATGCCCCGACAGCCGGCGGCCAAGGCCAAGAATCGGGCCAAGACCGCGGCGGTGCGTCCTCGCCCGGTGGCCAAACGGGTCTGGGCGAGCCTCGAACACGATCCGGCCGAGGTGGTCGCCGAGGCGATGCTGGAAGCCGAGCGCCACGACCCGGAGCGCGTCAAGCGCTGGGTCGTGCTCGTCGACGGCGCCGAGACGCAACTCGCCCTCGTCGAAGCGGGCGCCGCCGCCTACGGCGTCGACGTGACGGTGATCCTCGACATCATTCACGTGGTCGAGTACGTCTGGAAGGCGGCGCACGTGTTCCATCGCGAGGGGAGCCCCGACGCGGCGCATTGGGCCTGGACGCGCGTGCAGAGCATTCTCGAGGGCAAGTCCAGCAAGGTGGCCGCGGCGATGCGGCGGGCGGCGACCGTCGCAGGCTTGTCGAGCGACACCCGCAAGCCGGTCGATACGTGCGCCGACTACCTGCAGAAGTACGCGCCGTATCTGCACTACGACCGCTACCTCGCGGCGGGCTATCCCATCGCCACCGGCGTGATCGAAGGGGCGTGCCGGTACCTGGTCCGCGACCGGATGGAGTTGACCGGAGCCCGCTGGCGGCTGGTCGGCGCCGAGGCGGTCCTGAAGCTGCGGGCGCTACGGGCCAGCGGCGACTTCGATGCGTACTGGGACTTCCACGAAGCGCGCGAGTACGAGCGGAACCACGCCCAGCGCTACGCTGACGGGATAGCACCGCCGGTCAGCGAGCCGCCCCCATCGCCCTCCTCACCTCGCCTTCGCCGGGTCAAGTAGCTCTTGCCATGCCGCTCGCAGCCCCTCCTGGACCCCTCTGGACCGCCGACGCAAAAGAGCCGCACCCAATTCAATTCGGGGTGGCGCGAGCCAGCAAGCGCTACAGGCTGCGACCGAGACGCGACGGATCTTCGAAGCGTGGAGCGATGAGCCGTGGGTCAACGACGGCGCGGCCGTACGCGTGTCACTGGTCTGTTTCTCCAGCGCGGACGACCAGTTCCTGTCGCAAACACAGCTCGACGGACGGCACGTCGACGAGATCTACGCCGATCTGACGGCGCGCCGAGACAGCTGCGGGGTCGATCTCACGCGTCTCCCGATGGTACCTGGAAACGCCGGGGTCGCATTCAAGGGCGACACGAAGGGCGGTCCCTTCGATGTCCCAGGTGAGCAAGCACGCAAATGGCTCCGCCAGCCGACCAACCCGAACGGCCGGACGAATGCCGATGTCCTGAAGCCGTGGATGAACGGCATGGACATCACCCGGCGGCCAGCAGGTAAGTGGATCGTCGATTTCGGTTGGAAGATGTCAGAACGTGACGCCGCGCTGTACGAACAACCGTTCCGGTGGGTGCAGGAACACGTCTACCCGATGCGCCAGCAGAACCCACGTACAGTCCGCCGCGAGTTCTGGTATCGTCACTTTGAGCCGCCTCAGCGCATGTGGCGGGCGCTCACGGGCCTGCCCCGCTACATCGCCACTCCCCAAGTCGCCAAGTACCGTCTGTTCGTCTGGTGCGATGCCCGTGTGTGTCCAGACAAGCAACTGGTCGTCATCGCCCGTGACGACGACACGACCTTCGGCATCCTGCACAGCCGGTTCCACGAGCTCTGGTCGCTCCGGCTCTGCACGTGGCTCGGGAAGGGCAACGACCCCCGCTACACGCCGAGCACGACGTTCGAGACATTCCCGTTCCCGACCGGCCTGACGCCGGACATGCCGGCCGCGGAGTACGCGGCCGACCCGCGGGCGATCGCCGTCGCCGACGCCGCCCGGCAGCTCGCCGAGCTGCGGGACCGGTGGCTGAACCCGCCGGAATGGGTCGAGTGGGTCGACGAGCCGGTCCCCGACTACCCGAAGCGTCCTGTTCCTCGCGCCGAGGACGCGGCGAAGGCGCTCAAGAAGCGCACCCTGACGAACCTCTACAACGTACGCCCGCAGTGGCTTGCCGACGCGCACAACGCGCTTGACACCGCTGTGGCCGCCGCGTACGGTTGGTCGGCGGACATCTCCGACGACGAGGTTCTGCGCGAGTTGCTGGCACTCAACGGCCGCGACCAGCGCAAGAACCACCAGTAGAGACGCTTGGGCAGTGAAGCGGAGGGTCTGGCCGGTGACGGCGGTCCCTGTGAGCCCCCTTGGTGACCCCGGGGCCGCAACGAGCCGGGCAAGGTACACATGAGAGGAACAGGATCCCGAATGGGCATCGCCGCCCTCGGCACAGCCATACCCGGAACCCTGCCCGTCGGGGCCGTCAGGGCGTTCGTCTTCGGCGCGAGCGTGCTCATCGCCTGCACCATGGCCTACTGGGCCCCGGCGGCGACCGTATCCATCCTCGAACGCTTGACTGCGATCGGCGCTACCGCACTCGTGACGGCGATCGTCAGCTACTTCATGGACCTGGCGGAGACCGCGCGCGCCGCATGGCGCTGGGCGCGCCGACGATTCATCGAGATCACGACCGGGCCAGTCACGGCCTACGACTGGCACATAGCCTACGGACTGGCCGAGTGGCCCGAGCCGACATCGCACAGAACAGCCACGAGCGCCACTCTCTACGCGCCGCCGTACTCCGACCCCGATGAACTCCTGGAGTACATTCGGCTGCAGCTCGGGGCGCGGCCATGAATGCCGCCGAGGAGGCCGAAGAGACCAGTAGGCTGCTCGACGCATTGGCGGGCGAGTGGGCCGCAGCATTCGACCAGCTCCGGGAGCTGGAGATCTTGTTCAGCGACCAGGAGCGCGTCGATCTCCTGAACCGCGTCGCCGGGCCGTTCTTCGCGCACATTCAGCAGGTCATGTTCGACGACCTGCTGTTACGCATTTCGCGACTGACGGATGATCCCGGGTCGGGCAGTAGGACCAATCTGACAATTCGCCGACTCCCTGCGCTCTTCAAGTCCAACGATGATCTGGCGAAGGAGGTCGAGGCGGCATTGCAGGCGCAGGAGTCCGCGCGCATTCACAGGAACCGGCGACTCAGCCACACGGACTTGAAGATGGCCTACGCGGTGGGTCAGGGCGCACTGCCGCGGGCGTCCCTCTCCGAGATAAGGCAGGTCCTGGACTCCACGTACGCCGCTCTGAAACTCGCGTACACGGCCGCCAATTCCTTATACCTCTCGAAGGATGTTGTCTCGTCTCCGCCGCGGGCCGCAGCATTCGCGTACCGCCTGGAACACCTTGCGGATGCGGTACTGCTCATCGAGGAACTGCTCTGCGAACCGGAACGAGACCCCACCACCACCAAGCCACAGCCCTGGGACGAGGACTTCGCGGAGGACCGCATACGAAAGCTCGGCGCCTCACCCTCGCGTGCGAGGGTGAGGCGCCTCATCAACCTACACATGGCGGCGACTCGGCTCAAGAAGGCTGACAACGACTAGCCGACCGAGTGCGCCGCAGCTCCTCCTCGATCCGCTTCAGAGCCAGCCGGATCTCCTCCAGCCGGTCGAGCCTCGCGATGACGACATCAATCAGCGGCTTCTAGCCCTGGGGTCGGCTACCATCTCGACGACCGCGTATCCGTCTGCGGAGTCACCGGCTACGGAACCGGCGCCCTGAGCCTGACGCCGGGCGGCGCCATGGCCCTCGAGACCGACATGTCGATGGCGATGACCGCGGTCGGGACGCGCGGTGGCCTCCTCGGCTCGCGCCGCACGGGCGGCTTCGCGCTCGCGTTCAAGACCGACGCCCTGACGCATGAACGCCTCCGAGGCCGGGGTGACCCGGCTGCGGACGGCGCTCGAGGGCTCGCGGAGCTTCACCCTCGGCAGTCGGCTGTCGCTGACGCCGAGGGTCGAGGTCGGGCTGCGGCAGGACGGCGGCGACGCCGAAACCGGCACCGGCATGAACATCGGCGGCGGGCTCATGTTCTCGGACACCGTGACGAGGCTGTCGCTGGACGTTCAGGTGCGGACCCTGGTGGTCCATCAGGCCGAGGGCTTCCGGGAACGCGGGATGTCGCTCTCGTTCGACTGGGACCCGACACCGTCGAGCCCGTTGGGACTCACGGCTCGCACCGCCCCGTCATCATGGGGCGGTCAGACGACGGGCGATGCCGAGGCGTTGTGGAACAACAGCCAGATGTCCTACGGCGGCATGGGCTCGCACCAGATGTACGGCGTCGGCGCGCAGGTGAACACCGAGATCGGCTACGGCCTGCCGATCGGCACCCGGCTCGTCGGCACGCCCCGGGTCGGCTAGTCGGCGTCGCAGTACGGCCGGGAACACCTCATGGGGTACTCCCTCGGGCTGCTCAACAGCGAGGATCTGCGGCTCGAACTCGGGGTGGACGCGCAGCGGCGCGAGAATCCGCAGATGGGAGGCGTCAGCAACGGCGTGCTCGGCCGAGCCACCATCGGGTGGTGACGGAAATCAACAGAGGTCAGGGCTCGGCAGCGATCGGTCGCTGCCGAGCCCTGGGCAACCTACGGATCCGACCGGTCCTGCGGTCCAACGCTCTGCAGCTCCTCTGTGGCGCCTGCAACCGGGCCAAGGGAACCGGCACGCAGGCCGAGTTGATCGCGAAGCTGAAGGAACGCGGTCAGCTCGCAGCGTAAACACCAACGTGGGCTGGGCCGGCTGGGCCGCCGACCGCCTGATCGGCTACGTTGATCGCTTTGAATCACGGGACGGACCCGAAGAGAGGACCGGATGCAGTTGGGGGGCGACCCTGGCGACACGGTCGTGATGTTGGGCAATGGCGCGATCGGCGCTCTCTCGGGTCGTCGGCTGAAGCGGTTCCGAGCCGCGCCCAGCCGAAAGGTGCTGGTAGTAGGAAATGACGAGTTCGACGGTACCGTCGGAGGACATCCACCAGCACCACCGCCTCCGCGCGCTACTCGCGGTGCACGGGCGCTGAGTCGCTTGCGGGGCCGAGGACAGCCCTCCTGACGTTCTCCGAGAAAAGCTCAAGAACACTGATATCCAAGCGCCAGAGGCCGCTCATCAACAGCTCGAGCTTCGACCGCGAAGCGCGGTCAATCTCCTTCGAAAACAGGCGCTCGACCCCGGGTAGGCCGCGCGCCCAGCGGCAACCGCCGCTCCACTCACCGCGTTCCGCGGCGGGTTCCTGATCCTCACGGAGGCGTGCGGAAGCGCTTCGCCAAGAAACGCTGGCTCGGAGCGCGTGACACTAAGAACACTGACGGGAACTACATTGCCACCTTGTCGGCCCGAATGAGGCCGGCGCTGTGGGCCAGCGCGTCGCGGAACTTGGCAAGGTAGTATCGCGATCGCTGTCCTGAACGTCGACTCAGTCCGGACTCCTGAAGTGCCTGTACACCTCGTCCGCCTGACCGAGAACGGCGGATCTGAACCCGCGTACTAGTTCGGGAGTCAGATGATGCGCGATGAGTTCCCCCCGACAGTTCTCCGACGAAACCGCCGGGCCGTGAGGCGGCACCGCCGAATGGAAGAACGGAACGCCGACGAGGCGGAGGTCGCCGAGATCATCACGGCTCAACGAGGCACCATGCCGGAGTTTGTCGAAACCCAACCGGGTGAGACGCTGGTTCCAGACGCCCCCTCCGCTGAATCCGCCCCAGTTGCGGCGAGGCTCATCGGCGGGGTCGACGAAAGACGACAGGAAGCGCATGCGAGCACGCTCGTAGATCCGATCGACGGAAGCGCCGCGGACCTGCTCGTTGTACACAAAGTTCGGACCGGACCGCTCGCCGCGGGCACCTGTGATAAACCAAAGCCCGAGGAGAAGTTCGTCACCGGACAAGCAGCAGTGCGCTTCATCCAACGGGAAGGCCCGCGGATGGAACTTCTCCACAACACAGGGATCGTTCAGGATGAAGAACGCAATATCGGGCAAGCCCGGAACCGAGGGCTCCCTGTGCGGCAGATGCGCAACCCCCCCGCTGAGCCAGATTTGTTCCGTTGGGACCAATCCTCCCGGCGACTTGCCGCGGTCCAGATTCGACCAAACCGCCTGCCCCCCGGCGGGGAACCTGTCCCCCTCCAGACCCTTCTCAGCAAAGACATGAGAGGCCGAGAGAATGCCGACGTGGTCGTCGACGCGCACCAACGTGCCTGATCCCGCTAAACCTACAGCAGGAACGCGGGGGGGTTCCGGGTCCAAGGCCATGAGACCGACGTGGAATCCACATGCTGAGGTATGCGCACCCTGAAAATCGTTCAACTGGCGGCCGCGCTCGGCACTGAGATCAACACCAGGCAGATCCGAGTTCAAGAGCGCGGTCCGACGCGACCAGACGATGTCCTGATGCTGAAACTGCGAAAGCGGGCACGCGCGAATCTCGTTGCGCCAATCCGTCGTAGGAACGTGGATCCGCGGTGATTCGGACACGCTGAATACCTCCCCAAGATGAACTGACCATCCCCCGGACGAAACATGGCAACCGAAACTGACCGAACTCCCGGGCGGGACGGGCATGCCCATGACCACCGGAGGCGGCGGGATGGCGATGCTCTGGGCACGACCACGACACGGGATGTAGAGCCCGACCGGTCTGCACGACGGATCCGACCTCGGCGGACACGGCCCAGGGGCCCGTGGCCAACTCCACCATTCCGAGGCGCACTGGCCGCTCTGGATGCGACGTGGGATTCAACACAGCCTCCCGGACGACTGGATATCCGGCGACCGCCGGTCACCCCCTGAAGCGCCACGTCAGCGCCATCACACGCGTCTCCGTCGGGGCTGGACCAGGGCACGTCGCGCATCGTCGGTCACGACCTTGCCAGAGAGAATCCCCGGGCAAGCGTCGCCACAAGAGGGATTGTAGAGCTATTCGAAGTGCGGCGGCCACCGGTTTTACCCGCCAGACAAACAGGAATCCGCGACTTGAACGGGGATAGAGACGCGGAGACACTGCCCGCTGGCTGGGCGAGATGATTCGCGAAGCTGCCATGGATGGGACAGGGGCGAAGACGAACATGAGATGTTCGAGAGCTCGGCGAGAACCTCGAGCGCACGGCGACGCAGGACGGCTTCCTGGCCGGCGACGGGACTACGACACGACCTGACAGCCGCAAGTTCAGCCCGAGGAAACTAGAAAAGGCTCGACTGATTCAACGGGCGGCCCGTGTACGGATCGGTCAAGACAGGGAACCGCGGCAGCCGTTCGTCGAAGTACTCGGCAATCGACCACAGCTGAAGCCGATCGTAAGGCTGGCCGGCAACATGTACCCGCCCTTCACGCTTCACGTCCGCGCGATGTTTCGCAGGGGGCGGATCCAACGTGATGAAGCACCCCACAGCGGCCGCCTCCCGTTCGAGCACGTGCCGGAAGTCCCGCAGATACGACAGGCTGAACCGCCCGCCCTTGACCTGGGCCAGCGCCAAGCGCGAGGTCGTGTCGTCGGGTGCGAGAGCCAACGTCGCACGGCCATCGATTCCCCCATCGCCACGCTGCTTCGTGTTGGGGGCGAATCCCGGCAGGCGGGTCACGGCCCAGGTCTCGAAGCTGAAAGCGTCGTCGCGCACGAGCTTGCGCGCGCTCTCGAGATCCGCCGGGATACCCAGGGTCGCAATCCGCGAGTCCTTGAGACGCTGGTTCCGGACCAGGTCGATCGCGAAGGCCGAAATGTCGACGCCGACCCAGCGGCGCTTCAGGCGGCTCGCCGCCTCGATCGTCGTTCCGCAGCTCGAACGCCAACGACGCGGCCGCTCCGCTGAACGGCCAGCCGCGAACCGAAGCAGCAGGCTACGAGAGCCGGACTACCCACCCGGTTCACATCCGGTCGGTCGCCCCGAACTACCCGCCCGAGTCTCATACCGTCGGTCGCCTGTGCTCCGATCGCGACACCGATGGACAGCCGACGCCCCGAACACGGAGCCGACGCGAACCCCCGACCTCGAGCCGCGGTGTAGAAGCACAGGAACGGGACCGCGACCAGACGCATGCCGAACGGCGTACTCGGCGCGAACTCAAGCCGGATGCGGCACGGACGCCCCGCTCCGGCGGGCCGAGAGCAGCCCGCAGAAGCCATACAACGCCGCCAAGGCAGAATCCCCCTGCGACAACCAGTCCAGGGCCGCAGGGCCGTCGACGGCGGCATGCACTCGCGCCGCACTCACGCCGCACTCACGCCGCGCGCATTGCGCATGCGCCGTGCGGGCCAGATCCTGGTGTTCGGCGTCAACTACTTTTGCCGGTCGACGACAATTATTCTTGCCGGCGCGCTAGCCGTCACGCCCGAAGCCCCTGGGCAGCTCGACGGCCTCCAGTACCGACAGATCCAGATCGCAGACCTGCTCGAGCAACTCCGCGGTCGCGGACCCGTCAAGCGATTCCGGCAACGCGTCCTGCCACTGCCGGTACTGTTCCTGCAACTCCAGGAGCGTCTGCACCGCGTCGTTCCACTGCTGCGGCCGCGATCTCCGGTCCGCGGGCCGACGGTACCGGATCCGGGATTCGCCGGCCTTGCTCCGCTCCCGGTACCGTGCCTGCCGCTCCGCGTTCGTCAGCGCCACACGACTATCCTGCACCGTTACGTAACGGACCGCGGAAGCGGTCGGCCGAGCGATCGGGGCGCAAGCGTGGCGACAGACCCACCGCTCGGTTGCCGTCGGCATCGGTGTACACGTGCACGTTGGTCCGCGACAGCGGAGCGGCTCCCCGGCGCCGCACTTCCGGGCAGTCGAACGTGGGCCAGCCTTCCGGCTGGCCCGCAAGGGCTTCCCGCACGCTCGGCCACAGGCAGTCACCCGAAGGGCCGGAGCGTAGCGGAGGACCCGCGCAGCGGGTTGACGGCCTGTGGTTGAGTGTGCGCGAGGTAAACGTTCCGAGTGCAGCGAGGGCCTTCATAACCGCCAGCTCGCCGATGTCTCGGACTACACAGGTTTCAGGAAGCAGCGGGTCGACGGCGCCGCGGCAACAGCGGACCCGGCGGACGGCCACGACGTGCGGGCGGTGGTGATGGCGCCGGCGACGTCGGCCGCGACGGGTCAGTTCGATAGCTCGGCACGTCGAACTCGAGTACCACCGAGTGGTGTACCAGCCGGTCGATCGCCGCGGCAGTGGCCATCTGGTCGCGGAAGATCCGGTCCCACTGGCTGAACACCAGGTTGCTGGTCACCATCACCGAGCGTCGCTCGTAGCGCTCGGCAAGCAGCGTGAACAGCACCTCGGCCTCGTCGGGACTCTGCTGCACGTAGCCCAGGTCGTCGGCCAGGATCACCTCAAAGAGGTCGAGCTTGCGCAGTGCCCGCGGCAGGTCGAGGTCGCGTTTGGCGCCGAGCAATTCCTGGACCAGGGCGTAGGCCGGCACGCACAACACGCTGTGGCCGGCTTCGACCAGCGCGTGCGCGACCGCGCACAACGCGTGGCTCTTGCCGACGCCCGGCAGACCGAACGCAAGCACATTGGTCGCCGTCTCGAGGAACGCTCCGGTCGCCAGCGTCTTCAACTGCTGTACGACCGGCCCCGGTAACCGGCCCGTGTCGAGCGTCTCGAACGTCTTGCCGGGCGGCAGACGCGATGCCCGTCGCAGCCGGGCAATCCGGCGCTGGCGGCGTGCTTCGGCTTCGGCCTCGAAGACTTCCAACAGCACCGGCAGCGCGTCGTGGTGACCGGCCTGCGTCAATCGCGGCACCAGCTCCTCGGACGCCGTCGTCAGGTTGAACTGCGTCAGCAGCGTCGTCACCTGCGTGCTCGGTGCCGTCATCCTTGCAGGCCTCCGGTCAACAGCGCGTCGTACCGCGTCAGGTCCGGCCGAGGGATGTTCACCACGGGAATGGTCGGGACCGGCGGACTCACCTCGGCCTGGACGCTGGCATAGTCGCACGCGACGCCGGCGTCGAGTCGGGCCCGAAGCGTCGCCTCGACCTGTCCTTCACTGGTCGTGGCCGCCAAGTGCAGCAGCCGCACATACTCGACGTCGGCCCGCTCGCCGTGCGTCCGCCCGAGCGCGTCATACGCCGACCGGAAAGTCAGCGACGGAAACAGCTCTTCCCGGAAGCGATACCGGGCAAAGGCGCCCGGCTTGCGGACCAGACTCCCGATGATGTGGCGATACTCGATCCGGTGGTCCGCCGAGCCCCGCAGCCGTGGCATCGTGCACAGCACCCGGCCGCCGTAGAGGACCTCGACCGTCGACGGATGCTGGCGCGCTTCGACCGTGTGACCGATCAGGCGCGACGGCACCGAGTAGATCCGGCTGCCGATGCGAATCGTGCTCCACTTGCGCACCCGGCACTGGAACGTCGTGTACTCCGGGATCCGCGCCGCCGGCAACGGCCGCAGAGACAGACGCTCCTCGGCCAGCCGAGCCGCCGCCGGCCTGTTCCGCTCCTCGTCGACGACCGCACGCACGAAGCCCAGATACGCCGACTCGTCCGCGAAGTCTCTTTCGCCCCGCAACAGCAACGCCTGCTCGATGGCCGTCTTCGTGCGGAAGTGCGCCTGCTCGGCCACCCCGTTCTCGTGCGGTTTCCCCGGCTGGATCCGCGACGAGTCCAGCCCGTAGTGGTCCAGCACTTGCCGGAACCGCGCCGTCAACTGACGCCCACCGCTGCGTTTCAGCTCGTGCGTCGCCGCCGACAGGTTGTCGTGACGGAGCACTGCCGGCACCGCGCCCAGCATCCACAGCGCCCCCTGCAGGCCCGCCACCAGCGCCTCGAACGTCTCGCTCAGCGCCAGTCCCACATACGTCCACTTGCTGTAGCTCAGCACCCACTCGAACAGCAGGTGCGCGAACGGCACGCCCCGGATCGTCACCCGCAGGTCGCTCGCGTCGGTGAAGTCAAACGCCGCTTCCCGGCCCGGGACCGCCACCTGCTCGAAGTACACCTCGCGGTCCGCACCGTACTGCACCCGCCAGTCGCGGACCCGCCGCTGCAGCGTCCGTAGCTGTCCCTCCTGAAAGCGACCCGGATGCCGCCGGCACAGCGCCTTGAACAGCGTCAGCACCTGCAGCCGGCCGTCGGTGTCGGCCGCCAGCTGCGGCACCACCTCCGACTCCCACACCTCGGCGAACGGGTCTTCCCGCGTCCGCCACGTCCGCGGCCCCTTCGCCGTCGACGGCAACGCGCCGCTCTGCCACTGTCGCGCTGTCCGCTCGCTCATTCCCGCGGCCGCCGCGGCCGCCGCCAACGTCTTCCCCGACATCCGTTTCTCTCGCAATCGTCGAACCTGCGCATCCGTGACCAACCCGTCCTCCACGAGGAAAACGGGCAGTCTCACACGACTCTGGGTGGGTCCACGAACCGGCGATCGCGTCCTCGGCAACCGGCAGAAATAATTGTCGTTGATCACCTGGCACGCCGCCGTCACAACGCATCCAGAATGACCGTGCGCCGATGGCAAACAGACGGCGGCGCAACGGCGGCGTACAGGCAGAGTCACGGCGGCGGGCCTGCAAAGCGACCCCGGCATGCACCCGCGGCGCATGCAGAAACACTCCGATCTGCAGGCATGCCGCACGCCACGTGCGTGCCCGCCGCCGGCACGCCGCCGGCAAACCCGAGTTCACGACCGACGAGCGGAGCGACAAGACCCGCGCACTGGACAAAGCCGCAGAACAAGAGCAGAGTCAGCGGCGGACCGAACAGAGGAAGAGATCATCATGCCCCTACCACAGGAACAGCAGCGTTACTCATCGGCGTGATAGCCGCGACAGTCGCGTGCATGGCGTGGCTGAAGCCGGCAACCGGGTCAAGGGCGGACAACATCGCCGGCGGCGTGATCGCGCTCGTCGGATTCCCGCTGGCCACCCTGCGCATCGTGCAAGCGGCCTGGGCCGAGATAGCGACGGTGACGATCATCATGTGGGTCCTGACAGTCGGGTTCACACGAGGCCGGGAGACCGTGATCTGGACGATCGCGGCGTGGTCCGGAACAGCCATCCTCGGATGGATGGCACAGATCGGCGTGTAAACGCCTCGAGCCGATAGCCAAGCCGGAACCGGACCGTGCAAGCCGGCGAAACGCCGGCCGGCGAACACGACCCGAACCACATCCGACTCCCCCGCCTCCACGGCCGCGAACCCGAGGGGTTCAAGCAAACGACGGCGGCATGCACTCACGCCGCACTCGCGCCGCACTCGCGCCGCACTCATTTCGCATGCGCCGTGGATGCCACAGCCGGGCACGCCGCCGTCACAACGCATCCAGACCGACGGCGCGCCGACCGCAGAGAGATAGCGGCGCAACGGCGGCGTACACGCCAAGTCACGGCGGCATGCCGGCAAGGCGGCCCCGGCATGCACCCGCGCCGCATGCAGAATCACTGCGATCTGCCGGCGCGCCGCACGCCACGTGCGTGCCCGCCGCCGGCACCCCGCCAGCAAACCCGAGTTCACGACCGACGAGCGGAGCGAGCAGCGGTTGCCTGTTCCAGCAACGGCGTGTGCTCCGTCAGCATCGGCCCGTCGGCATGTCGGCCACCCGGCCCGTCAGGCTTCCAGATGTGGAGGCCGTTGCCGAAACGCTGCATGTGCAACCCGCACGCACATTCGATTGCCTAGCCCTACCCTGTACCCACATTATTCGTTCTGGACAACTCCAGCACGCTCCCGCCGTCCAATGCGGTAGCCGATGGTTGCGATGGACATTCGTTCGTAACCGCGCCACATGATCTGGTGTCCGGGGGGCGGGTCGTGCGTGCGGTTCTGGTAGCCGCCGAGGATGGCGAGCAGGAGGACTGCGGCGGCGAGATGGTCAGGGGGCGACAGGCCGAGTTCTTCGGCATAGTCGGTCAGGAAACGCAACTCGATGTCGGTGAACAGCAACTGGGCGTCGCACCCCGGCAGGTCACGACCGAGCAGGGTCATCACCATCAGGCGCCAGGCGATCACGGTCTGGATGGTGACCGCGCGTTGGAGCCGGTCGGCGGTGTGGAACGCGAGATGTTCGACTCGGCATCCGGACTTGAGCACCCGGAACAGGTCTTCGATGCGCCAGCGCCGCAGGTAGTAGCCGATGACCGCGACCGCGGTTTCGGTGCTGTCGACGTCGAGGCTGGTGAGCAGGAACCACTCGACCGCCGGCTCACCGGGCGGCGGCGCGGTTTCGCGCACATGGACCGTTGACAGCGCCACCGGTTCGGCGCCGGCGAGGGTCGGCGGCGCCACCACCTGGCGATGGCGCACCTCGGCCCGCGCCACCCGCCCGGTGCGCGCCGGGCGGGCCTGCCTGCCGCTGGATTTGCGCCGCGCGCTCAGGCGGTCGACCTCGATCTCGACGTGCCCGTCGGCGGCGCCGGCGCGCATGGCGGCGAACAGCTTCGGGGCGCCCTTGGCGAGACAGCGGTCATGGTGGGCGCGCACCAGCACTTCCACCCGGTTCAGACGGCGCTGCTCATCGAACACCGCGAAGCAATCCGCCTCGCGGTCCATGACGCTGAGCACCCGCGTCTTGCGGCTCAACGCCGCCGCCGCCCGGTCGATGTCGCGCAGCCCGTCGACCCAGCGCCGCGTCTTGGGGGCCGTCTCCTGCGCCGCCTTGGGGGCTTCCTGCGCCGTCTTGGGGGCCGTCTCCTGCGCCGCCGCCGGCGGTGGCTCGTCCGCCGGGCGCGCCGCGCCGCCCGGCGGCGCCTCGAAACCGCAGCGCAGCACGCCCAGCGGCAGACCCGCGCCATCGACCGCCAGGGTCAGATGCAGATGCAGGCCGAGCGTCTTCGAGACCGTCTGGTTGCGCCCGATGATGCCCAGCCCCTCGCAGTTGGGGCGCGTCGCAAAGTTCAGATCCGTCCCGTCCTGGATGCACAGCACCGTGTCCTGGCCGCGCATCCGCTGCAGCGTGCGCGCCCGGTGCGGCGCGAGAATGTTCCCGGGCGTGACCGCCGACGACACCGGCTGGTCGATGAGCCGGTAGTAGCCCTTGACCGCCGCGCGGTCGTGGGGACGCGTTGGCGGTGATCGCCTCGCCGGGCAACGACGCCAGCAGCCCCGCGCTCTTGACCAGACGCGCCGACAACCGCTGATCGCCCAACGGCGCCCCTCCAAACTC
Organism: Vicinamibacterales bacterium; assembly: GCA_965222905.1. Lineage (GTDB taxonomy): Bacteria > Acidobacteriota > Vicinamibacteria > Vicinamibacterales > UBA8438 > WTFV01. Next base: position 6,366,637 of record OZ244976.1, read on the forward strand.
GTTCCCCGTCCAGGCACCGCTGTCGAGCCCGTCAGCCGGCGCCAGCGCCGGCGCCGCGTCGACCCGCGCCACCCCCAACCGCCGCCGCCAGTGCGGCTCCAACTCGTACATATATACCGACTTGACCGGACGAGCCCGCGCGTGGTCGCGGTCCTGGCGCCCGCGACCGGCCGTCTGGCCGACCCACACGAAGTTGGCCGCCTTGAAGCTGGCCCCGTCATGCGCGGGGCCGACGAAGGTCTCCACCAGCCACGGACGATACTGGTAGCGGGCTTCGAAATCCTCCGCCACACGCGCCAGCACCTGGCCCAGCACCTGGCTGGCCAGGTTGCGGCATTGCACCCCGGGGCGGATCAGGAACCGGCTCAGGCACAGCACCCGGTGCAGATGGGCTTGGCGTTGCTCAGCGCTCCATCCCATCCACGCCTCGCGCGCCCGCAATTGCAACGCCGCGGCCGAAAACCCGACCGCGCCCAGCACCCCGTGCGCCGAGACCACCAGATAGCGAACCTGGCAGCCCGCAAAGGTCGTCGTCCCCTGCGGATGCTCGAAGTGCAGCAAGGTATTCCACACCCGGCGCTGCCCGCCTTGCTCTACCAGCTCCAGCGACAACCCCGCGACCGCCTCCACCGTACCCGGCACCGCCGTGGCCGCCGCCACCGGCGCGTCGAAACGCTGCGGCATCGGCGCGCCCCCGCCGCGCCGCGACGCCGGCAACGCAATCCGCCCCGCCTTGTGCAGCGTGTTGAGCGCCTTGAGACAACCCGCGAGTTGGGCCGACCCGCGCGCATCGACAAACCCGAACTCCGCGCACACCCGCCGCCCCACCGCCGCTCGGTTGTTCAGCGACTCCTGCGACACAATCCGCTCGAGGCGAGCTTGCGACTCCGGCGCACGAAGCGTCTGTAGTATCTGGTTCTGGTGCTCCATGCCGTGACGCTACACGGCGGAAGCTGATTTGTCCAGCCCTGAATGCGGGTACAAGGCAGGCCTAGCCGTGTTCCAGAGGAGGATGCTCGGTTCCGCACCGAGGACATTACAGCCGCGTCTCGACCCACATCAGCGCCCCTGGCGCATGCAGCGATTCCGGATTTTCACACGTCGAGTGCATGTGGTACGGCAGGCTCTCGATCACCTGACTGCTCTTCCTGGTCGCTTCCATGGGCCTTGATTCTACTGCGCGCCGCTCTTGATCCGGCGACCGCAACCCGAACCACCGCCGAATCACCGGCCGGCACGGCCCTGAACCCAGGAGCCTGAAACGAAGGCCCGGGAGAAGACGCAACCGCGTTGTAGAAGCGCAGGAACGACGCCGGGACCCGACGCATACAGAACGGCGTACCCACGTCGAGGCCAGGCAGCAGGCACGCCCCGCACAGGCGCGCCGAGAAGCGGCCCGCATGCAGAACGACGCCACGCCGCCGTCGGCAGGACCGCGGCAACAACGCCCAATGCACGCACGCCGACGGCGGCGCGCATGCAGAACGACGCCACGCCGCCGTCGGCAAGACCGCGGCAACAACGCCCAATGCGGGCGGGGGCTGTACGGCGTGACCGCGATCTGAATGCGGCATGCACTGACGGCGCGTCCACTTTGCGCGAAACCCTCCGGTCACGGTCCGCACGAGCTTCAGGCCGAACCAGCTGTCCGCGCCGTGACCACCCAACCCGCAACGACGGGAACCAGGCACAACCGCGTCAGCCAGTCGAGGCCGCCGCGGCCGATCAGAAAGCCAGGAACAAGACACAACGAAGTCTTGCCGAACCGAATCCAGGCCAGCAACAACGGCGTCCGGCAGCCTCGGCTGGAGCACGCGGCGATGCGGCCGAAAACCGCCGGCACTCCCCCACCCCAAACCCCGAGCCAAGAGCTGCGAACGAATACCGCGGCAACACCACAGCGCATACGGTTGCTCGAACGCCAAGGACGCAGCCGCGGCGCGGAACGGCGAGCCGCCAACGGCAGGAACAGGCCGGAGAGACCGGTACTACCCGCCCGGATCACATGCGGTCCGTCGCCCGAAACTGCCTGCCCGAAGCTCATGCCGTCTGTCGACTGCCCTCCGATCACGACACCACGCATACGGTTACCGGAACGACACCGCACCGGCACGCCGAGAGCACCACGCGGGTACGCCGCACGCACGCCGATGGCAAAGGGCACGCAACAGGCATGCGGCGTACAGGCGGCGGCGGGGCACCCCGACCGCATAGTGCATGCGGCATGCAGTGGTGCCGCACGCATTATGCAGGCGGCGCGCAGTGGCGGGGACCGCACACGGATCCTGCCCCGACCGCATACGGACCAACCAAGCAGAGGTCGGAGCGGACGAACCATCGAGCAGCGGAACCGCCGAGCATTCCAAAGCCGGCCCGGGACGACTTGCCCACTCGAGCCCGGAACCACTAGCGCTCGGCGGAGACCGCCGCGGCGACAACGCGCATGGAGCTATCAGAAGCACGCCAGAGCAGGGGAGAAACGACCCAGTCCACCGGGGCGGTAACGCATGAAGCGCGGCACGACGGCTCGGGGAAAAGGGCGTCGACACTGTCGCGTAGGCCGTTGACCAAGCGACGGCCCCCGACGAATGCCGATGGACCGACCAAACGCATGCGCCCCCTCGAAAGGGCGGCCGGCAGCCAAGGAGCGAAACCGATAGGGCCGCGAACCAGCAACGCGGACCGCCCCTGCCAGGTCGACTGGTGCGTCTCGCTCGTCCTGGACGAGTACTCCGCAGAGTGCGTCGTGCACCGGACGTATCCAGCGGAGAGCCGAACGGATGGCCAGGTGGAACCCGACGGGAAATAGCCAGGTTTGGTGCTGGCCAAAAGGCATGCGCCCCGCGTACCGGCCGTACGCACGTTCACGGCAAAGGGCGATCAGATAGGGGTCACGTTGACACGGCGCCGCACCGGTGCCGCACGCATGCCGCACTCGGCATGCCCGATGTACCGGATCAGTTCGACGCGGAAATCAGTGCCCACTGCGTGCAGGAGGGGTGCACGCCGCATCCCCGCCGCATCCCCGCCGCGTACGGCGTGTACGCAAAGTGACGTCAGACTGCAGGTACCACACGAGGAGAGCCATGGGATCCTGAACCACCGAAGAGGCAAGCTGGGGCAAGGCCCACAACGCACCACCAGCCGCCGAGAGCATCCGGAGACCTCGCTGAATCCGCGAACGGATCAGAACCCCAGTAATCGAGGACCTGGCGTCAAGACCTCACGCGAGGCAACACCCACGAGAGGCATGCTGCACCAGGCGCAGGCTCAGAACGAAACAGCCCCACACGCCCGGCAGCCGCGCCGCACTCGGCACAACCGCATGCCGTACGCAAGTTGATCGCGGAATGCGTACAGCCCGCACGCATAGTGCATGTACGCCGCACGCGGCACGACCGCACCCTGACCGCATCCGACCCGTCAACTGGACGGGCCGCATCACGCGGACGGGGCACGCAGCGGGCGTGCACGCCGCACTCGGCATGCCCGCAAGCCGCACCCAATTTGCTACGGGTCTGCGTGCCAACTGCACGCACAATGCATGTACGCCGCCCGCGGCGCGACGGCATCCTGACGTCACCGGACCCAACAACCGGGCGCAACGCATGCAGAGCTAGCCGTCCTCCTCCGGCACGCGCCCGGCAACCGCAGAACTGCGCTGATCGACGCGAGCACCGTCCTCGTCGTCCTCCTCGAACACGACAGGGACAAGGGTTCCCTGCCGCCGACCGTGGTAACGATCGTCGGCACGCCCGTGAGCACGCGCGCCACGGACCGAAAGGCCCCGTACACGGGCGCTGACCAACTCATCGAAGACCTGGGGCAACCCCTTCGAGAACGCCACGCGCAACAACCAGCTGCGCGACACCCCGTGCTCGACACAGAGCTGATCGATGCGGTTGAGCTGCTCGGTGTTGAACCGCACCTTCACGACATGCCGGTACGCCTGCCAGCGAGGCGCGTCAACAGGGGAGTCGGCCATCCTTGCCACCTGCTAGGGGAGATCATCCGGCGGCTCCTGGCCTGGAACGGCAACCAGATTCCCGTCGTGAGAAGCATAAAGCGAATCAACCAGCGCTTCGAAGTCAATAGCGTCAGGCTGCACGCCAGGCAAGTACGTCGGAAGCTCCGCAATGAGAGCATCGCGGAGCGCATCCGGCTGCAACGCCGGATTCACCCGCAGAAGCGTCTGCCCAAAAAGGATCACCTTGCGCTGTTGCGCCGTCGCCGGCGCGCGACGACGGCCAAAATAGACACCCTCTGGACGCGGGAAAAGGCGTGATCCCTGCCCCTGCCGCTTGGGCGTAAACTTCTTCGCGGCATCGTCGATCCCCGCAACAACGGCGGCCGACACGACCACCGACCGCGACACTGCAGAGCGCTCGGCAACACGGTCGACCTGGCTCAGCACACCCGGATCCATGTAGATCACAACTCTCGTCTTCGGCATCCAGACCTCCCACGCCACCCACGAACGTAGCCGCAGGCAGCGCCCGTTTCGGGTTCAAATGTACCACACAGGCTGTCGGCCCGTGCACGTACTCCCGCTGGCACAGGGGCTGTCAGCTAATGCCCGTTAAAAAACGTGCTGAGTTAGCGCGGTTTCTGTTAGCGCGGTGCCGTTCCCGCGCTGGCGCGGGCGCTGCCTGCATAGTCTAGTGCCTAGTGTTGTTCCAGGCGCTGTCAGCATTAGTACGTGCACCTGTACCGCATTATGTATTAGTGCCCATTGGGGTATCCATTTAACCGGAGTCAGCGGTGTACCCTGGGGCGATGGATCGCCCTCGCGCCGGTGCGCACTATCCGAGATCCGTGGGCGAGTTCCAGGCATGGTTCCAGAGCGACGAGGACTGCCTGGACTACCTGGAGTGGCTGCGGTGGCCGGCGGGCTTCGCATGCTTGGTCTGTGGCCACCAGGCAGCGTGGCGCCTCGGCGACGGCCGACTGATGTGCTCCGGGTGCGGGAACCGTTCCTCGGTGACCGCGGGCACGATCTTCGACCGTACGCGAACGCCGTTGACGGTTTGGTTCAACGCCTGCTGGCTGTTCGCCAGCGGCAAGGACGGGATTTCGGCACTGAGTCTGAAACGGACGTTGGAAATTGGTTCCTATCAGACGGCGTGGACGATGCTGCATCGGCTTCGCGCGGTGCTGGTACGTCCAGGGCGGGAACGATTGGCCGGGATGGTACAGGTGGATGAGACCTACATCGGTGGTGTGGAGCCGGACCTGCCCGGTGGCCGAGCTCAGGGCAAGAAGGTCCTGACCGGCGTAGCAGTCGAGGTCCGGGAGCCGAAAGGGATGGGCCGGTGCCGTATGGCGCCTCTCGCCGACGCCTCCGCGGCCTCGCTGCATCAGTTCGTGACCGATCACCTTGAACCGGGCGCGACGGTCGTGACCGACGGCTGGCAGGGGTACAGGGGACTCGACAGGCTCGGGTACTCCCACGTCAGGCACAGTCAGCGAGCCGCCCGATTCCGTGGCGAGGATCCCGGCAAGCTACTTCCCGCCGTACATCAGGTCATCTCGCTGGCCAAGCGGTGGCTGCTCGGCACCCATCAGGGGGCCGCGGACGACGCACATTTGGCCAGCTACCTCAACGAGTTCGTGTTCCGCTTCAATCGTCGGCGTTCTCGCAGCCGGGGGATGCTGTTCTTTCGGGTTCTCGAACTCGCCGTCGCCCACGATCCCGTGCGCTACCATGACCTCATCGCCAGCCGTCGGCCGCGGAAAGTCCCGCCAACACCGCCACTCGTGCGTGGCCGCCCGCCGAGCTTGGCGCGGCCACCGGCGAACCGCCCGTGGAGAATGGCGTCGGGATACTCCGGTTAAATGGATACCCCAGCAGTGCCCATATGCCAGGAGGTGTGCCCTAAACACCCGGATCTCGGGGCCCTCTGGTGCGCACTGTTTCCGTAAATGTTGGCACGTGGCTAGGCACGTGCCCGTCGTTTTGGCCGTTTTCGCCTAAGCTTTTACTGCCGGGCCCGGGCACGTGCCCGCCCCACGTCAAGTCCCGTACGCCAGAACAGAAGGGGGTGAGCGACCCGGCAGTTCGGGTCGCTCTTTTCCCATTTTTCCCTGCGGGAAGGCTTTTTGGTGCTCGACTCGCTTTGGGCACAGCACCTAGTGCCCTACGCAGCCAGAGAACGCTAGCACGAGGTGTCTTAGCATAGGCATACCGGCTGTGGCGCGTGCACTGCCTGCAAAGGCTAGTGCCTAGACTGGCAGCCGCAATCCGACAGGCGGTGCTGTGCGCGCCGACGCACGCCCTGTGTTACAGTGCGGCGATGCGAAAGACATGCACGATCTCGATTCCGACCTGGTATCCGGACGACTACGCCGAGCAGCTCGGGGTGCTGGCCGAGCGCCTCGGCTTCGCCAGCCGGTCCGAGTTTCTGGTCGCTCTGGCCGACCGGGCGGTCCAGGCGACCGGACTGTACGCGCTCGGATTCTCGCGCGGCGTCGAGGCCGGAATGGAGCTGCGCGCCGCACGCGACGAGCGCCAAATGGAGTTGCACCGGCTCACCAACGAGTACGCCGAAGCCGGCGCCGACGTGCTGAGCGCGATGAAGCGCGCAGCGCAAGAGGAGACCGGCGCCAAGGGAATTGGCGTACAGCGCCGGATCCTGAGCGAGCAGTTCCGCACCGACGAAGACGTGCTCGCGGACGAGGACTCATAGGCAGGTTCCGAACCCAAGCCATCACGGTCGACGAAACCTGATGGCCGAGACGACAAGACCGGCGCCCGGCGCCGCGGCCAGGAGCAGGCGGCCAAGACCGGCAGAGAGCGCCTGAACCCTCTGCAACTCGAAGGCGGCTTCGAGAAGCCGCGACGGATGACCTCAAGCACGGCAGCGAAGTGCAGACAGCCGCCCGGGCCGGCGGCCGAGCGGCCGGCCAACCCAAGGGCCGAGGCGGCAACCTGCCAACTGAATCGCCAGGAACAGAAAACGGCCTGAGACGCCGCAGAGAGCCCGCGAGCCGCCAACAAGCCCCGAAGACACCCGGAACGGGCACGACGGGCCACCAGCAGGCCCTGAACGCGTCAGAGCCAGATCCAGGACAGGTGGGGAAGACGAAGACGCACTCGGGACCCAATCGGCCGCTCCAAGCGCGGTCCGAGGCCCACCTCCGGCCAGGGGAAAGCCAGGTCGGAACGAACCACGGACTCAGCACGCGAGCGGCTCGGAAACGCGAGGCAGAAAGCGAGACGATCTGCCGAGTGCAGAAGACGTGCACAATGCCGGCAAGTTGCCAGCCAAGGGACCGCACCGGGCGTGCGGCACGATCCCGGCATGCACGCACAACGCGTGCGGCAGGCTCGGACCACCAGTGCCCGCCGGGTGCGGGGGCCGGGCACGCCGAGTGCAAAGGGCGATCACGCCGAGTGCATCTTGCACCCAGGGCGACAGCAGTACCGGTGCGGCACGCATGGTGTTTGCGGGCGGCGCGCAGGCACGCCGCCCGCGGCATGATGGCGAGTTGCATGTACGCCGTACACAAGTCGATCGCGGCGTGCACACACTCTGGAGCGGCGCGCACGGCAACGCACCTGGATCCGGATCGGGCGGGAACGGACCCAACAACTCGCACAGCTCGTTGCCGGCAGCGCGGAGCATGTCGTTTGCGCGGCGCCACTTGTCGTGCTGCGCCTTTGCGTCGCAGCGGTCGCGGTCGCGCGGCTCGTCCTCGGTCTCGCTGTCGTAGCGGAAGTCGAGGGTCCATTCCGACTCCTCGCGGCCTTCGGGCTTCGGCAGCCTGTTCTGTTGAAGCAGTTTCACTTTGTGTTCCTTTCTCAGTTGTCGTATCCGAGCACGGCTTGGCCCGTCTCCATGCGCTTGAGGCGCTCGGGCTGGTAGCGGGCCGCTTCCCATTCGTCCCATGGCACCGAGCGGTCGTAGCCGCCGATGACCCAGCGCTGGAATCCGACCAGCTCGCGGGTGCGGCGGTAGGGCATGGGGTACGGTTTGGCTCCGAACCCGCGGATGGTTCGCAGCCGCTCCTGGCGGTCCTCCTGGCTTTCTCCGGGCCAGTACCCGACGAGCATGTAGACGAAAACGCGGTGCGGCGCCACGCCGTTGTCCTTGAGCATCTGCAGGCCGCGCAGGAACCTGTCGCTGTCCTTCGGGTTGTCGAGGGCGGTGTACAGCCGCCTGATCTTCATCTGGTCATCGTAGTAGTCGAGCGAGGCCAGCGCGGCTGCCGTCTCCTTGTTCAGCATCCGCGCGTTGATGCCCTGGGTGAGGCACACCCGGAACTTCCCGTCGTTCAGTTCCCGCACCCGCTCGCTCCACTGCGGGTGTCCGAAGAAGTCGTTGTCGAGCAGAAGGACGTGCCGCGGCCACGGGTCGCCGCGCCATATCCGGGCGATCGTCCGGCCGTTGTGCACCGCGCCCTCCTTGCGCGGTACCATGCAGAATCCGCAGCGCAACCGGCACCCGCGCTGCGTGAAGCCGATAGACGCGCTCCAGTTGGGGTGGTCGCTGTAGTCGGCAGGTCCGTCGTCGGCGATCCCGGCGTCCGAGAGACGGATTGCCGGGTCGACACCTGTCCCGCCGATGATGGCGCCGGGCCAGACGTTGCCGACGCGCTCGGCCAGCGATCTCGTGCGCTCGAAGATGGCAGAGGCGTACACGCGCTCGTAGTCTGGTTCGTCCAGGCGTGGCTCCACGGCTTGCCAGTTGCCGGCGGCGCGCAGCGTCACCGGGTCGCCGCGTGCCCGGTGGTGGTGGGCGATACGCATCAGCGCCAGGTTCGGGATCTTTCCGTCGAGCTGCAGCAGCAGTACTCGCATTGGGTTCTTTTCCGTCGCTCGATGGTCCATCGTAGCCGCACGAGGTGAACTGCTGCCTGTGCCTCGTCGACGACGGGTGGGCGCTGGTCGAGATCGTTGGCGATTCCCATCGAGGCGATCCCTCGGACGCCGGCAATCGTGCTCGTCTCCGGGCTTCAACGGGCCCGGGTGCGCAGCCGGCCACGGAGGGCCGCCGGCGTCGTCCCGGTGCGGCCAAGCTGGCGTCCGAGCCGGGTGGCTCCTGTATTGGTCAAAGGCCCGCGGCCTGTAGCCGGCCGGCTCGTTCTTCAAGGCTGTTCAGGTGCGTCTTGAACTCGTTCCAGTCGCAGAACTCGTAGTGCGCGGGTTTGGGGATCTCCGCCATCGCCGTTTCCTGCTTGGATGTCGGCCATCCTTCCAGCAGGATTCTTGCCAGCTTCCACTTTCCCATTCGCGCGTAGTTCAGCGCGATGAGCGCGTTTGCCCATTGGGTGTCGTCGATCTCGTCCGTTGCCAGCAACTGGACGTCTGCGTCCGGCGCCGCTCCGAGCGTGCCGGCGATTACGGCGCCTGCCAAGCAGATGTTGCACCTCCCCGGGGACGCTGCGTCTGCGGGCGCGTGCCATCTCCTGTAGAGCGGCGCGTAGGTCTTCTGGTCAAGCCTGCGGGCGTCGGCGATGGCGAGCCGGATCAGCTCGGACAGGGTTCCCGGGGGTCGTCTTTTGTAGTTCATGCCGGCCTCGGCGTCGTCAGTTGCGTCTCAAGGTCTCTCCGTTTCCGGCTTCGCTCACCGGCAGCCGCAGCCTGCGCACGAAGTAGTACCTCGGGTCGTCGCCGTGTGGGCGCACTTCGTTGGCGATGAACGCGTGCCGCCGCTCCTTGTGCGAAGGACCGGCACGCGGTGTCGTCCATCCAGTCCAGCGTCTCCCCCGACGGCTCGGTCGCGCCGACTACCACGTGCACGCTTTCGGCGTGGTGTTTGTCGGCGAGTTCTGCTTCCTCGATCACGCCGGCGCGGCCGTCGGCCGCGTAGTGCATGATCTCGGCGGGATCGGCGGCCGGTTTGGTCGACGCCTCGCTTATCACGGCGAGCAGGGGCCGGCGCCCTCGCCGGTGTTCGGTGTTGGTGGTCTCGCGGTGCACCGCGAGGCGTGCCTCCTCGATGGTTCCGGTGACCTGCAGAGGGGTGGACCGTTCCGTCGGCCCAGGTCAGCGCGGCGTTCCAGCGGCTGCTTGGCTTGTTCATTGGGTGGTGGTGGCGTCCTCTGCGCCTTGTCCGGCCGTCATCGCGGGCGTTCCGGTAGCCGGCTTCCGGTGCCGTTTGCAGATGCAGTCGCCGGAGCATCCCGGCGGGTTGGTATGCAGGTCCGTGCCTTCGAGTCCCGGGTCTGGAGCCCAGTTCGTGCAGCGCATGAAGCGCCCGCACATGCTGCAGTTGCATGCTGGCATCGCCGGGTTTCTCAGACGCTGTCGGCGCGCTGTGCGGCGCCGGCGCGGGTGGTCAGGGGTTGCAGATACAGGGTGGCGTTGGTGTACGCCTGCTGGAGACGCTTCTAGACGTCGGGCCTCGCGCGGCCGAGGCGTCCGGTCGGGATGGCGGGCAGGCAGCTTCCTGCCGGCCAGTGTCCGATCCGCTGGTCGAGGACCTGGATCGCCGTCTCGGCCACTAGTGCGGCCCGATCCCAGTCGCCCTGGCGGTCGGCGCGCTTCTCGGCGGTGACCCGGACCGCTTTCGTCGGGTCACCTTTTCGGAGATCACCGAGGCGGCGATTCACCAGGCGTTCGAGCGTCCGCGGACGGTCGAACAGGCGCTGGTGCGTGCGCGGCTCGCTCGCCGCTTCCTCGACAGGGTGGTCGGCTACGAGATATCGGGGTTGCTGTGCCGGCGGCTGATGGCCGGCCTCTCGGCCGGCCGTGTGCAGTCGGCGGCTCTCAGGGTGCTCGCGGACCGCGACGAGAAGATCCGCATGTTCGTCGCCCGAGCCTTCTACGGCGTCGACGTTCATCTGACGGTCGAGGGTCACGACCAGCCGGTGGTGGCGCAGCTGGTCGACGGCTCGGGGTCGCTGTTGCGCTACGACGATCGGGCCCAGGTCGACGAGCTGCTTCCCGGCTCGCGGTTGCCGGGTTCACGCTCGCCGATGTCGACCGTTCGCGGGTGCGGCAGAAGCCGAAGCCGTTCACGACCTCGACGCTGCAGCAGGCTGCGTCGGCCCGGCTGAAGGCCTCGGTGTCGGACACGATGGCCGGCGCGCAGAAGCTCTATGAGGCCGGCGCGATCACCTACATGCGCTCGGACGCCGTCATGGTGGCCCCCGAGGCGCAGGCGGCTGCCCGCGACTATCTGCAGCAGGCCTTCGGCGCCGGCGCGGTGCCCGACAACCCGCCGGAGTACTCCGCGAAGTCGGGTGCGCAGGAGGCTCACGAAGCCATCAGGCCGACCAACCCGGCTGCCGACGCCGGCGCCCTCGGCATCGCCGACGAGTTTCAGGCGGCGCTCTATGATCTCGTTCGATGGCGTCTGCTCGCCTCGCAGATGAACCCTGCGATCATCGAGCGGGTCACCTGGACCGTGGATGCCTCGTGCGGCGACCGGCTCGTCGCCAAGGGGCGGGTCGTCGTCGAGCCCGGCTACCACCTGGTGCTGCCGCCGGAATCGGCCGCCGACGATCCGCCGGTGGTTCCCGATGCCCCGGTAGGCGCCACCTGGTCGGCACAGGCGGGCACGGCCGACGTGCGGGTGGCCGAGGGCTGGACGAAGCCGCCGCCGCGCTTCACCGAGGCGTCGCTGGTCGCCCAGCTGGAGGCCGAAGGCGTCGGCCGCCCGTCGACCTATGCGAATACCCTGCGCACGCTGGTCGACCGCGGCTACGCCTTTCTCGACGCCCGCGTGTTCGTCGTGACGCCGCTCGGCCGCCTGGTCTGCGATCGGCTCGTGCGCCACTTTCCCGCGGTGTGCGACCTCGGGTTCACGGCCTCGGTCGAGGAGACGTTCGACAAGATCGCGCAGGGTGCGGCCGATCACCTCGAGTTTCTCGACGCCTTCTACGCGCGGTTCCACGCCGATGTGGTCGCCGCGGCCGGCGACACGTCGTTCCGCAAGCCCGAGGTCTCCGTGCTCGACGGGTTCCCCTGTCCCTCTTGCGCGGGGCCGCAGGCGGTCCTGTTCGAGGACCGTCAGGTCGTGATCGCCTGCCGCCGGTGTCCGGACCCGGTGACGCTCTCGTGGGCGCCCAAGCGCGCGCGCCGGCGTCCGAGCCGCAGCGAGTCCGATCGCAAGGGGGCCGAGGAGCAGGCCGCGGCCGATCAGCGTCTTCAGGATCGCTGTCCGCAGTGCCAGGGGGTCATGGCTCGCTGGAAGCTGTCGGTGGGCGGCTTCCTGCACCTGTGTCAGGCGTGGCCGTTGTGCGGCGGCCATCGGCTCGAGGCCGGCTCGCCCTCGGGCAAGCGCGCCGGCGCCGCGCGCGCGCCGGGCAAGCGGCGTGCCGCGAAGGCGAACCGTGGCTGAGCCCTTGAGCGGCTTCTTCTGGATGCCCTCGCTCCGCGCGTCGCAGCCGCTTGCGGTCGCGGTCCCGTTCTCCTTGCCGGCCGGGCTGTGCGCGACGCACCCGTCGAGGGTGCTCGCACTGGTCGCCGAGTGCGCCGCCGCCTCGGGCGTCGGTCCCGTGATCGACGTGTCGTCGTTCGAGACCGGTTGGTATCCGGGGGCGCCTCCGGTACCGGTGCTGCCGCGGCTGCAGCTTCGTGACGGCCGCCGGGTGCCTCTGCTGCGCGCGTTGCGGCGTGCCTGCGGACGCGGCTGTCCGGCGGCGGCGCCGCGTGGGGCGCCGCAGTTCCGCTCGGTGTCGCTGGCCCTCGGGCCGCACCACGGCCGTGTCCGTCTCGCGGGTGTGCCGCTGCCGTACGCGTTCGTGTGGCTGATGCTGCGAGTCCTGGCCGACGGCCCCGGGCTCGCGTGGGCGGTTCGCTACGCGGCGTTCACCGCGGTGCTTCTTCCCCGGCCTTCGCGCGTGCTGCTCTCGCCGGCCATGGCCGTGGCGGCCGGCGTCGCGTTGCTGCGGCTCGGCTACTCCCTTGATGCCCTGGCGGCCGACTACGGCTCGTTCTCGGCTGCCTGTCGCAGCTCGGCGCCCGGTGCGCTGGCTACCGGCGCGTCGGTCGTCTCGGCGCCGCGGTCGTTCCCGGAGCCAGGATGGGTGGGTTGACCGAGCCCGCGCTTGCGGCTGCGCCCTTCGGCGGCTTCGACGTCGTTACCGGCGCGCTCGGCGCGCTGGCTCTCGTCTGCCTGTTGCTTGGCGTCGGATTCACGGTCCAAGGCTTCCGTGGAGCCGGTGGGACATGGCATTCCCGGGCGGCTCTTGCCGTTTCGGTGGGCGTTGTAGCGGTCGTTGCCGCGCTTATCCTTCTGCTTCTCGGTTACTGACTCGGGCGCGGCCGTCGGGTGGCTGTCTCGTTGCGTGCTTCATCTGGTGCGGGTGGTCGTTTCCACCGCTTCGGCTGTCCGGCCTGCGTGGTCGAAGACGGCTGTGGCAGCTGCAGCGCAGGCGGCTGTCATGCTTTCTGGGAGCGCATCGGTGTCCCTTCTTTTCAACTCGGCTTCTGCGGAACCGGACCCCTGCGGTCGGGCCGCCGAACGTGTACTGAGCGGCCTCTGCCGCACGATCTGGTCTACAGACCAGATCCTGCGGCACGCGCATTGGCGGGCCCTATGCCTGTTTCGCGAGCGGGGTTCGTCCGGACGGTCAGGGGGCTCTGATCGTGGCGGCTCCACCAGTACGCCACGCGCTCGTTCGCGCGTGGCCAGCGCTGCTTTGCGCTGCGCCATCTGAGCAGTCCCAGCTGCTCGTGACGACGCCCTCGACCGACTATCCGGCCGGCTTCGGTGGATATCGGGTTGGTCCAGGTGCAGGGCCACTTGTCGCCGGTGCTCAGGGCCTCGCCTGCCAGGTGGCTCGCGCGTATCAGCAGCTGCGCCGCCCAGTGTGCCCGCAGCCGTCTCGAGTGGTGGTGTCGTTCCCGGCGCGCGGTCACGTCGTCGATCGCGGCCATCAGGATCTCGGTCTCGTCGGGGCAGGTGACCAGGGCGGCCCGGCCCATGTCGACGCGCAGGGGCGAGTCCATGGTCTCGATCACGCGGGTGAGCTTGTTCACGCGGCTTCGCGCCTCGCCGGCGCCCGGTCCGAGCGCCGCGATCAGCTTCTCGTTCTCGATGCCGATGATCCACCGCTTCGCCTTCTCGCGCTTGCGCGCCGGCTCGGTGTCTCTCCACTCCCGGGCCTCGACGATGTCGTCCGCGGGGGGGCTTGCCCGTACGGTCGACCCGTACGTGCGGCGGTTGTCCCAGTGCATCTGAAGCGCGAAGTACACCACTTTCTCAGTCTGCCCTCCGCTTGGCGATGGCGGCCAGTGACGAGAGTACCTGTTGCTCGCTGCACCGTGCCATGTTCAGCACCGGGATCGCCGCGGCTCGGGCCATCCGGATCCCGGTCGCCGTGCCTCCGATCAGACGGCCCTCGGGCGTCCAGCAGACAACGGCGTCGACCCTGCGGTCGGTGCCGGTGTTCTTCACGCCCTCGATAATCGCGTGGTCTCTCTCGGTCGCCCATGAGGCGATCCTCGCTTGGGCGCTGCCTGATGGGCGGAACCGTCGGACCGGCCGGCGGGCGACCCAGACGGGCCGCGGAAGCGCGATTGCAGCAGCCGACGCTTGCGGGTCATAGTGGGACCGATGGCAGTTCGAGTTGCTGCGCGCAACTTACCCGAACTCATGCGCGACGAGTTGGCCGCCCGCGCCGCCTTGGCCGGCAAGTCGAAGCAGGCCCATCTGCGTGAACGACTGGAACGAACGGCCTCGAAGCAGTGCGTGAGAATTTCCGCGCCACCCCGACGCGCATGCTCGCCGAGCAGATTCGCCGTCACGTCCATGAAGACTGGGGCTGGCGCGGGCGCTCGCCTGACCTGAGTGCTTTCCGCGATGGCGACCAGCACCATCGAGTGGACTGATGCCACGTGGAATCCGGTGGCCGGCTGCACGGTTCTTTCCCCCGGCTGCGCCAACTGCTACGCGATGCGCATGGCGGCGCGACTGGACGCGATCGGGCAGGCGAAGTACCAGTCGCTCACGCACCGGAGAGGGCATCGACACGTCTGTAACGGCGCCGTGCGCTGCGACGAAGCGAGCCTCGAGATTCCGCTTCGTTGGCGCAAATCGCGATTCGTGTTCGTCAATTCCATGAGCGACCTCTTTCACCCCGACGTGCCGGAATCATTCATCACCAAGGTGTGGGTGACCATGGCGGCGGGCCGGCAACACACGTTCCAGATCCTCACCAAACGCCCCGAGCGCATGCAACGCCTCGCCCAGCGACTCCCCCTCCTACCGAACGTGTGGCTCGGCACGAGCGTCGAGACGTCCGACTATCTCTGGCGCCTCGTGGAGCTTCGGGCAACCCGCGCCGTGCTGCGGTTCGCATCGTTCGAGCCCCTGCTCGACCCCGTGCCGGAAGCCGATCTCAGCGGGATTCACTGGGCGATCGTCGGAGGGGAGAGCGGCCCCGGAGCCCGTCCGATGAAGGCCGAATGGGTCCGGGGGATTCGTGAGCGATGCGAGGAGCAGAACGTCGCGTTTTTCTTCAAGCAATGGGGCGGCACGCGCAAGAAGCTTGCGGGGCGCAGGCTCGATGGTCGCACGTGGGACGGGCGGCCCGCAATCCCGACGGAACGCCAGCAACACCTTGCGACCATGCAGGTTGATCGGTCCGAGACAGTTTCGGTGCAATGACCTTCAGATGGCGCCCCGGTGAGCCTCCGCCGCAGATCGAGGAACACAGCAAGGCGAAACTCAACGTCCTGCGCCGCTATCTGCGCGCCTACTTCGACCGGTTGAGCGTCAACCCTTCCCGCAGGGAGTTCAAACTCGATCTGGTCGACGGCTTCTGCGGCGGGGGCACGTTCAAGGACGGCGGTGGAACCGAATCGGGTACGCCTTTGGTCATGATCGAGGAGTCCGAGGAGGCGCGAGAACGACTGAACCGGGGCCGCTCGAAGCCTCTGCGTCTTGACTTCAAGTACTATTTCGTCGATGCCGATCCCTTCCATACGGCGCATCTCCAGGAGGCCCTGAACGACCGCGGTTACGCGGATCCTGAAAGAGTCATTCTTCGCAACAGCCGGTTCGAAGACGAGGCGGACGCGATCATCGCTGCCATTCGGAGCCGTCAGCCGCGGGCTGGCCGTGCCATCTTTCTTCTCGATCAGACAGGATTCTCGCTTGTCAAGTTGGCCTTGGTCGCCAAGGTACTTCGCGAACTCCCTGCCGCGGAAGTCATCCTGACGTTCGCGGCCGATGCGCTCATCAACCATCTCTCGGCGGCGCCGGCCAACATCAAGGCGGTGTCGCCGCTCGAACTGACGGAGCCACGGTTACAGGACCTGATTCGGATGAAGGACGGTGCGGGCGGAAGAGCGCTTTGTCCAGAGAACGCTACGTGACCATATTCGCGACATGACCGGCGCGACGTATGACACGCCATTCTTCATTCGCCCCCGCCAGTCGCGTAGGGCGCTCTGGTTCCTGCACTTGTCGAGACATCCGACGGCGCGCGACGTCATGATTCAACGCCATTGGGATATATCGGACACTTTCGAGCACTACGGCGGCGGCGGCTTCGACATGCTGGGGTGGGACGCCTTGCGATCCACGGATACGCTACGACTGTTTCGCTTCGAGGACCTCGAAGCGAAACGGATACGGATGCAGCTTCTCGATTCCATGCCGCAGGAGTTGCATGGCCTTGTCGTCGACCGACCGGTCACTGTGAAGAAGATGCGGCACATGCTCGCGAACAAGACCGCGGCTCGATTCTGCGACCTCGACGATACAGTTCTCGAACTCGCCCGTGCGAAGGAAATCGACATCTTGACTGCCGAGCGTAAGTTGAGATCACGCAGCCTGCGGAGACTCCGCGCGGATGATCGGATCGCGATGCCCCGGAAGCCATTGCTGCACGGTCTGTCGCTCCGAGAATTGGCCTGCCGCTCGCCCGGGGCGTGACGAATCCCGTCGAGACGCTGTGGACCAACGTCGTGACGCCTCAGCTCGCGGACCTCTCCATGGCGGTGCTCCATCTGCTGTGGCAGCAGAACGCGGCGGCCCGCGCCACGGAAGTCTCGAAGCGTCGTTACGCGGCACGATTGGCTCGCGGTGCTCGGCGGCTACGCGGCGCGCGTCGCGGCACCTGCACGCGACGTGGCGGCGCCGGGGTGACCGTCATGCCGGGTGCGGGCCACATGCGCTTCCAGCGCTGCCACTGCGAGGCATCCGCACCGGATTCCACCGTTGGGAAAGCGCCGGCAGCGCCGCTTCGCGGAACGATGAACGAGAAGAAGACGCTGGCGGCGCTGACGACCAGGGGCCAGCCGGAGGAACCCTGGCCCGGATACGGCCGGCGTTCTGCATGCACCCGCGACCGCACACGAGAGACCGGGATCGATCGGTCGAGTCGATCCCGGTCAGGGAGGTTCACGACGGACAGCTAGCTGCTAGACCTGCGACCGGCGGTAAATTGGCCCGTAGATCGGCCTGTGCGGACTCGTCACAGGATCGTACGTCATCTCGACGCTCATAGGGTTGTCACCAGCTGTACGCGCCAACTGCACGAATACGGATTTCAGGATCGCCTCCCACCGATGCTGTTCGAGGGCACGTGCCACCTCGGGATCGTCAGCGGACCCGTCAACGTCTCGGAATAGTGAAATCTCGTGGCCCTCCATCGTGAGCGGCATATCCGCTACGAACGGCCGCACCCGTTCATCGAGTACCCGGTCCAAGTCCATTTCCTAGCCACCTTTCCGACGCAGTCGGCCGGCGGACCCATCCGCCGAACCCCGCGTCAATCATTCACCAGTCTAGCGAGCGGTGGTCGCCCGCACCCCGACGGAGCAGTCCCGGCCGGGGTAAGCTGAAGAGCCGCACAAGGGCGAGGCAGGCAACCCGATGACTCTGGTGCAGTTCAAGCGCCCGACGCCGACGGCGACGTCTTCATCAACCCGGCCCGCGTCGCGATGGTCGAACCGAGCGGCGTCGGCGGGCGCATACTCAGGTAGGTGACCGGCGGGCACGTGTTCGTACTGCCAGCCGTTTCGGGTACTGCCAGCCGTTCTTCGGACCCTCTGCGACCCGTTGAGACCCTCAGTTTCCCAATGAACACGGAATCTCCTGGGTATTGGCCGAAGCCAGAACGGGCTCGCGGCCGTCGAGGAAGTGCACCTCCCCGCTCGTCAGGGGTTCGGGTGCTCGTCGAGGCGCCGCTGGCTATCCGTCATCCGACGATCCCGCCGCTGAGCTACGACGCCGATGGCCCGCCGGCCAAGCTGGGCGAGACGGCCGCGGTCCACGCCGCTGTCGAGGCCCTGCGGGCGGCGGTTGACTAGGTGGTCGGTGAACCGGGCGGAGACGCCGCGGCCGCGGCTTGGGCACGCGGCGTCGGTCGTGCGGTTCTTCTGCTCGACCTATGGTGGCGCCATCACCGGGATTTGCACGTGAACGAGGACAACTTCATCGTGGTCACGGTCACAGTTCCGGTGACGACGTGATCGACGTGACGATCGAGATCGGGCGGGACGCACGTGCGCGTGCAAGATGAGCACTGCCGGCGGTGGCCATCTGGCGTCCGCCGCGCCCGACGTTCGCCTGTTCAAGCCGGTCCTGGCGAGCCGGCTGGCGGAAGCGGGAGTGCGCAGACGTACCGGCGACGAGCGGAATCGACGACTGCGCTTGGCGAGCGGAGGTCGACGTATCCGTGCTGCAGGTTTCCAGAGCTCTTGTTCATCTTCTGGGATTGGTTCCGGACCGTGCTCGTCTACTCGCTGTACGGTGCGGTACCGCCGCGAGCTTCCGCATCATCACCGCACTAGGGGTGTTCGTCGTCCAGGCTGGACTGGAGACACGGCGGCCGGCCTGGAGTCGTCGGGGCCGACCGGGATCATGACAGCGTGGCGGCGGTCGGTGGTCACCATCGCGGCGACCCGGTCTGGCGACCCTCAATGTCGGCGAGCTGACGCAGATGCTCGTATCGGGCGGCGGGAACGTCGGCTCGGGGGCGTCGACTCGCGCGGTGCAGACGGCGCGGGATTTCGCGGGGATCGGAAACCGGCCGAGCCGCGGCAGATCGGGGTGGTCCGCGTCCGAGTGTCCGCGAGGCGTCATGACCGGCGAGATAACCCTCTCCGGGCAGGTCCTGCCCGTCGCCGGCATCAGGGAGAAGGTGCTGGCTGTGCACCGCTGCGGCCTGGCCCGCGTCATCCTCCCACAGGAGAACGAGAGGCAGGTCGACGAGGAGCTCGGCGACGACCTTCGGCGCGCGGTCGATGTGCACTACGTCGCGCGGATCGAAGACCTGCTGGACCGGGCGTTGCGGCGGCCTTCGTCGTCGTCGACTGCCACGCTGGCCGGGCGGGCGCCTTGAGAATTGGCGGGTCGGCGGCCCGCGACACCGAAACGCGCACGGCCGCCACGCGAAACAGGTCGAGGAAGGCGCCGGCGCGGTCCTGGCTTTCAGGGCGGCAAGCACCCAGGTCACCTTCGACTATGCGACCTCCGACGGAACGGCGGGCGTCGTCTCCGACTGCACGCCGCCCAACGCGGTGCTGACCATCCGCGCGGGAAGCTCGTCGGAGACCATCGAGGCGCCGGTGCTCGACGGTTCGCACAATGAGGGCAACGAGACCCCGACGCGATCAATGATAGACCGCTAAATTTAGCGGTCTTCCTCACTCACACGCAGGGCTCCGTGGCCCACAGGTAGAGATCCGCCGCGCGACCTCGATGCACAAACGCCAGATCCAGACCGAAGGGGGAGGAGTCGCGACGACGGAGCGCCGCCTGGGTCACGACGGGGCAGCGAAGCCCCAGCTACGGAACGAGCGCAGCGCGGGCGCGGTCGGCTTTTCGTGCCGGGGAGACTCACCCTGCCGGCCGGTCCGCGCGCCTGTATCGGTTCCTCTGGGAAGATGGCGACCATCTTCCCGCGACGTCGCTCACCCGCGCCCCGATTCTGGCGATCCCGCGGTCGCGCACGTTGTGCGCGGCGTTGGCGCGAGCCGTCGGGTTGAAGGCGTGTCGGTTCGGTGCGGTCCCTGGGCCTTGCGCGGGTGGAGCATTCAGGCGCGAGGCGCCCCGGCGGTGGGGACAACGGCGCGCGGCGCCGCAACGCGTCGGCGGCTCATCCGTCCGGCCGCGCCGAGTGGCCGTTGTCGCCCCTCGCCATGTCCGTGCCGTGGCGTCCGTCGGCCCGCGCCGATGTTCGAGAGGCGCGGTGGCCGCACTCGCGGTGTTGGCGGATTGTTCGTCTTGCGGCCGGAGGACTCTCCGGGAGAACGCCTGTGCAACGTTCTCGTCACCGGCGAGTTTCGGCAGGCAAGCCGTCAAATCCGGGACGCCGAGGAGCACATCAGAGCACTCGCTGCCGCTCAGCCGGCTCTTCGACCTGGTCGGTGTCGTCGGTGTGGGTGTGTGCCGGATTGCGACCGGTGTCCGGACCCTCGGGCTGGACAAGGATGTTCCAGCCGATGCCGAAGCGCTCGGCGAAGTGCGTGAACAACTCGGTCTTGCCCATTCTGCGGAACGCAGCCATTCGACGTTCCCCTCTCCTGTGGTGAAGCGTGCCGGTCGGTGAACCCAGCTACGGCGTCGTGCGGCACGACCCTCTCGCGGCGCAGATCATGTCACAGCAGAAACGATCCGGCCGGCTCGTTGCGGGTCGCGACCTTCGATGACGCGCTGGCGGCGAGCGAGCACATCGAGCGACAGGACCGCGCGGGCCTGACCTGTAGTCGGGTCCGGTCAACCAAGCCATCGAAGAGCAGGGACCGCCCCGGCGGACGGAGGAGGCACGGCCGCGTTCGGCGGTCGTACCGGCCCGGACGTCGGCCACCTTGCCAACGCCACGCACGTCGCGTGCCGTGAGAGGACTTCCGCGTGAATCCACGGGATGGCACACGCGCGCGCCGCGATCCGACCAACCGACCCGCAACCGGCTACGCCGCCCTCGTATCGAGCGCCAGACGACGCCACCGAGAGCCCGGCCGCAGTTCGGCCGGCCGGAGCAGCAACGAGACAACGACGGAAAGAAGACGAAACGGAACCGGAGACGGACGGAGGACGGAAGTGGTCACGAGGCGGTGTCGGCAGTCGTGGTGACCGGTTACCGAGGCAGCCGGCATCGGAGCGGGTGGCCGTTGGTTCGCCCGCCGGGCAGGGCGGCACGGACACCTGCGAGACCGCTGCCGGAGCCGACATCGAGAATGACGGCCGCGAGAGGACGCACAGGATGCGCGTGAGACAACTTCGGGGGGAAGGCGACGACGGCACCGTGCTGCTCGTCTACCCCTCGACAATCGACGAGTACTGGGAAGCGATAGACGCCCTCGAGCGCCCCGCCACCCCCACGGTGGACGGTGGTTCGGAAGCAAGGCGTTCAGAACGGCGGCCGGGACCTGGCCCCTGCCATGTGGTCACCACCGCCGAGCAGCGTGACCGGTGGGGTCTGCCCGACCTGGGAGCATCCCGCCGGGCGCGAGTGGTGGACGAGGGTCAGGCGTTCGAACTGCTCCGCGAGGGAGCTACGCGAGCCGAGGCTGCCGGCGATCCGCTGCCGGGTGCCGTCGCCGAAGCGCCAACGCGGCATCGCGACGGTGGGACCGGCGGCTCGGCGCTGGCGGCCGTGCGTGCGCTGGTCACCCCCGGCGCGCGCATCGACCAGGTGCTCGGGACCCTGGAGGCCGCCGGGCTTCCCCACCCGGTCCGCAAGAAGCTGCAGCGTGTGCTGCGGCAGACGCTCGAGTCCGAGGCGCACGCGGTCGAGGACGTGCTGGACCGGGCCGAGATGGTCCTGTCGTTGCCGTGGCGGTCGCGCGAGCCGGAGCGGTTCGACCGGGCACAGCTGCAGCAGGCGCTGGACCACTCGCACGCCGGCCTGGAGACGGTGAAGGCCCGCATCCTCGACGCGCTGGCGGCGTGCCCGCAGACCCGCGGCCCGCTCACCGTCGAACGCGTCGGCCGGAGCCTGGAAGCGGAGACGAACAGGCCGCCGGCGCTGATCGTGCGCCCGGGGTCGGCGCCCCTGCTCTGCCTGGCCGGCGCCCGCGGTACAGGCAAGACGTCGCTGGTGGTGGCCGTCGCCGAGGCGCTCGGCCGCACCCACGTGCATGTGCCGCTGGACAAGGGAAACGCCAAGTCCCTGATCCACGGGGTGCGGAACGGCGTCGCCGGCCGCATCACCGCCGGCCTGCGCGAAGCCGGCGTAGGCAATCCGGTGTTCATCCTTGAGGCGATCGACCGGGTGGACGCCGAGGCCGCCGATGTCCTGTTGGACGTGCTGGACCCCGCCCGCCGGAAGGCGTTTCCCGACGAGTACCTGGATGTCCGGTTCGACCTGTCCGCGGTGCTTTGGATCGTGACAGCGACCGAAGCCGGCGCGATCCCGGAGGCGGTGCGCAAGCGGCTGGAGATTGTCGAGCTGCCGGCGTACGGCGAGCAGGAGAAGCTGGCCATCGCCGAGCGGCACCTGCTGAGACGCCCGTTCGTCCCGCCCGGGCAGACGGCGGCCGGGTGGCTGGCGCCCGAGCCGGAAACGTCCTCGCGGGCAGCGCTCGGCGCCGCACCGGACGGCCCGGCCGTGGTCGTCGACCGGGAAGTCTCGTCGGTGCGGGAGCTGGAGGCATGGTCGGTGGGACCGCCGCCTTCGGACACCGCCGAGGCGTGGCGGAGGGCAGCCTGCACGGGCGAGGTGCGCTTCGAGCCGGAGGCGATCCGCCGGGTCATCCGCAACCACACCAGCGAGGCGGGCGTGTCGGAGCTGAACGCGAAGCTGGCGGCGCTCTGCCGGCTGGTGGTGCGTCGCCGGCCGCCGGGTGGCCGGGAGCCGGTGGTGATCACGCCGGCAGTGGTCCGCGAGGTGTTGGGCGACGGCGCCACCGACCCGCTGCCCCCGGCCGTGCAGGCGGCCATCGCGCGCGAGCGCCGCCGGCTGGGAGACTCGTCGGACGGCGGTACCGCCCCGACCAACGACTGGATCGAGTGCCTGGAACAGTTGCCCTGGGACCGGCGCAACGACGCGCCGACCGACCTGGCGCAGGCCCGCGCGGCGCTCGACGCCGGCCACGCCGGGCTCGACGACGCGAAGGCGCGCATCGTCGAGCACCTGGCCGTCTGCCGGCGGAATCCGCGCGGCGCGGGCGCCGTGATCTGCCTCGTCGGCCCGCCCGGGGTGGGAAAGACCTCGCTGGCGCAGTGCGTCGCCGAGGCGCTCGGGCGGGGGTTCGCCAAGCTCTCCTGCGGCGGGCTGCGGGACGAGACGGACCTGCGGGGACACAACCGCACCTGGAGAGATGCGCAGCCCGGCTGGATCCTGCGCGAGTTGCGACGGGTCGGCAGCAGGGACCCGGTCTTCGTGCTCGACGAGATCGACAAGCTCGGCGCCCGCCCGGCCGGGGTGCTGCTCGAGGTGCTCGACCCTTCGCAGCACGACCGCTTCCACGACGCGTTCGTCGAGCTGCCCTTCGACCTGTCCGGGGTGCTCTTCATCACGACGGCGAACGAGCCGGACCGGATCCCGCCGGCGCTGCGGGACCGTCTCGAGATGATCGAGCTTTCCGGCTACACCGAGGCCGAGAAGATCGCCATCGCCGAGACGCACCTGGTCGAAACGCAGAACCGGGCCGCCGGCCTGGCGGCAACGCCGGTGCGGTTCACCCGCGGCGCCTGCCGGCGGATCATTCGCGACTACACGAGCGAACCGGGCGTCCGCCAGCTTGCCCGCTGCCTGCAGACGATCTGCCGCAAGGTGACGCTGGGCCTCGAGACCGGCGACGCCGCGCTGGTCCGTGAGCGCATCACGGCGCGACAGGTCCGCGCGTTTCTCGGCGAACCGGCCGCCGAGCGCACGGAGCGGCTCGAGCACCTGCGCGAGCAGCTTGACCGCACCGCGCTGCCCGATGCCGTACGGGCTCGGGGCCGGCAGGTCCTGGAGCGCCTGTCCGCCTGGGCGCCGACCGATCCCGAGCATGCGCGGGAGCGCGAGTGTCTGCAATGCCTGCTGAGCCTGCCCTGGACGGCGTGTACCGCCGCGCCGGTCGACCTGGCGCGGGCCCGGGCGGTCCTCGACGGGGGGCATGCGGCGCACGGCGCGGTCAAGGAGCGGTTGCTCGACTACGCCGCCGTGCGCCTGGCGAAGCCCGACGCCCCGTCCCCGTTGCTCACCCTGGTCGGCCCGTCGGGCGTCGGCAAGACGTCGCTGGCCCGGCTGCTCGCGGCGGCGCTCGGGCGGGCGTGCGCATGGGTGTACTGCGGCAGCCTGACCGGCGCGGCGGTGCTGCACGGCGCCCGCTCCGGCCGGCCCGGCCGCATCGTCGACGAGCTGCGGCGCGTCGGCGTCCGCAATCCCGTGTTCGTGCTCGACGAGATCGACTGCCTGGAGGATGCCGGCGCCGCGGCGGCGCTGCTCGACGCGCTCGACCCGGCGCCGGGGACGAGCTTCCGCGACCACTGCCTCGACGTGCCGGTCGACCTGTCCGAGGCGCTCTTCGTGGCCACGGCGACGAGGATCGGCTCGGTGCCGCCGATGCTGCGCGAGCGCATGAGGGTCATCGAGGTGCCCGGCTACACCGAGGCGGACAAGCGCGTCATCGCGACCGGGTACCTGTTGCCGCTCCAGCTCGCGTTGCACGGACTGACGACGGATCAGGTCCGCATCGGCGACGACGCGCTCGAGGCCGTCGTCCGGGGCTACACCCACGAGCCGGGGGTGTGGGACCTGGCGGGCGCCCTCGGCGCGCTGTGCGCCAGGGTGGTGCGCCGCCGGGCCGACGGCCGGGGGCGCGAAGCAGACGACGGGAACGGAAAAGAAGAAAGGCATGAAGAAAACGAGGAGGACGAACAGCACGAACAGCACGACGGCCACGAAGCGCCGGTCGAGGTTACGCCGGAGAGCGTGGTGGAGATGCTCGGCGCGCCGGTACATCCCGGCGAGCAGGTCGCCGACCGCTCCGGCCGGCCGGGCGTCGCCGTCGGGCTGTGCCGCACGGCGGCGGGCGGCGGCGAGGTGGTCTTCGTCGAGGCGACCCGGATGCCGGGCGCCGGGACGCTGACCCTGACCGGGCGGCTGGGCGAGGCCGCGCAGGAGTCGGCCCGCACCGCGCTGACGTGGCTGCGCGCCAACGCCGGACGGTACGGCATCGACCCGGGCCTGCATCGGGACACCGACGTCCACCTTCACGTGCAGTCGGGCGCGGGGCCGACCGACGGGATGTCGGCCGGGGTGACGATGGCGGCCGCGCTGGTGTCCGCCTTCACCGGGCGTCCGGTGCGCGGCGACGCGGCCATGACCGGCGAGATGACCCTCTCGGGCCACGTGCTGCCGGTCGGCGGCATCGCCGAGAAGGTGCTGGCCGCGCACCGCTGCGGGCTGGCGCGCGTCATCCTGCCGGAACGAAACCGCACGCAGGTGGACGAGGACCTAGGCGACGACCTGCGCCGCGCGGTCGCCGTCGACTACGTGACACGAGTGGACGAGCTGCTGGAGCTGGCGCTGCAGCAGTTGCCGGCGGCGGACGCTGCAGTCCTGCCTGCCGGCCGATCGTCCTGAACCCCGGCCACCGGGTGGCCGGCGACGCCGGGCTGCGAGCGTCCCGCCGGCTCACGGCATCGACATTCCCCGACAGAGAGTCCGGAGCAGCGGCAGCGCGACTACCGGTCCAGCCGTGTCGGCTGTCAATCGGGTGCACGCCGGTCGCACCGAGAGCGGATGTGGTCGGCGAACCGGCGAAGCCGCGGGTGCTTCGCCAAGGAGGTTGCATGAGGAGATCGAGCGGGGCGTTCTGGTTCGGGTCGGTGAACTTGAGCATCGTCGTCACCGCCCTGGTGCTCTACGGCACGTTGAGCGACCACATCGGGGAGCTGCAGGACGAGATCCGGCGGCGTCGCGTCGACATCCGGTGTCTCGCCGAGCCTGGCGAGTGCGACAGCGCGCGGCTGCTGTCGGAGATGCGGAGTGGACGCTGAACACGCCAGCGGCGCTGGGCGCGCGGGAACGCCCGCCGCCCGGCGTCCGCCGGCCACACTGCGGG
This sequence comes from Vicinamibacterales bacterium, assembly GCA_965222905.1. Taxonomy (GTDB): domain Bacteria; phylum Acidobacteriota; class Vicinamibacteria; order Vicinamibacterales; family UBA8438; genus WTFV01. The sequence continues at coordinate 6,392,540 of OZ244976.1, forward strand.
GCCTCCGGCAGCAACCTGCGTCCATCGAACCGGACAGCCGGTGGCCGGGCACGGGCGGTGCAGGCGTCCGGCAGCCGGGGCGACAGTGGCATCGGCTTGCGAGGTCCAGGACAGGGCGCGGGGGCACATCCGCCGCCCCGCGTTTCAACGGGGGTTTCGGCAGTTCGGGAACAACAGTGCAAGGCAGAGACAGGCTATGGACATGACCTACATCGTGTCGCAGGTCGGCTTCAACATCGTGATCGCCATGTTCCTCTACGTGGCCCTGGTCCACGAGATCGGCCAGGTCCGCAAGGACATTCACCGTCTGGCGAAACGGAAGCGCTCCGGCCGGCGGCGGTCGTGCTCGGACCCGCAGGTGAGTCGGTGAGCCGTTCCGACGCAGGCCGGCGACGGGCGCACCCGGCTTCGATCCGCGGGCAGTCGCGGCAAACGACGCGCAGTCGCCGGTCCGCCGGGGCACATCTACGGCGCCCTGGAGCCGGAACCGCCGTGCGCCGGCCTGCGCTCGGCGTCTAGCAGAACGCAAACTCCCGGTTCGCCCGCTACGGCACGACCTGATGGCCGGCGGCCGGACGAGGACATCACAACCGACCGGAATCGGTTGTGCCTGGCGCAACGAATCACGGGACGGGACAACAACGACGGAAACCAGATAGGAGACGAGAGAAATGAGCGACGACAGCAACGAAACCGGCAACACCGAGGCCGTCATCCCGGCCGAGCTCCGGGGCAGCTCGCAAGCCGAGCCCGGCGGCGGACAGACCGATCCGGTCGGGAGCATCGCGCCCGGCGACGCGCTCGACGGCGGCCCCGCCGCAGCCGGGATTCCCGAGGGGGTTACGACAATGCCGGACGATTCGTCATCGCATGCCGGGTTCAACCACAGACACCCGGTCTACCTGGAGGCACGCGAGAAGGCCTTCGACCGTTCGGGCGGCCTCTGCCAGTTCTGTGGCCAGCAACCCGCCGGCGAGGCGCACCACTGGGCACAGAAGTACCCGCCGGCGCACAAGACGACCGCCGACGACCTGACGGCGCTGTGCGTCGACTGTCACTTTGTAGCAACCACGCTCCGCCGGTTCACGCGCGCCGGCGGCTCGCGGCACCAACTGTGCGCGCTACTCTCGGAGGCAATAGATCAATGCGACTTGGATTCACCATCACCGGCGTCTCCCCCCTCATCATGCACAACGGCGCGACCGGACTCGACACAAGAAGCGCTCTCAGCCGCGAGATCGCAGAGATCGCGACGAAGCGAGGCGGCAACCGCACCGAAGTCGAGGAGCGGCGGCTCCGAGAGCTCGAGTGCCACCAGTCCCTCTATCTCGACGCTGACGAAAGACCCACGCTACCGGAAGCAGCGCTTCGGGCAGTGATCGAGACCGCCGCCCGCAAGACCAAGCAGGGCCCGCTGGTACGCGAGGGGCTGATGATAGAGAGCGTGGTGTTCCGCTACGACGTCGAGCGCTATGGTGAGAAGCTCGAGAAGCTGAAGACGAAGGCACAGTTCGTGGCGCCGGTGGTGGTGGGGGGAAAGCGCATCTTGCGCACGCGGGCGATGTTCGCCTGCCCGTGGTCGGTAGTCGGCGTGGCCGACGTCGATCCGGGGCTGGTGGACAAGGACCAGCTGACGGCGTGGCTGGCGCTGGGCGGTCGGCGCGTCGGGCTCGGCGACTGGCGGCCGCAGAAGAGCGGCTACTACGGGCGGTTCGACGTCGACAAGGTGATGGAGCTGCCGGAAGCCGCTTGAGGAGGGCGTCCGGCCGGCGGAGGTGTCGCGGCGTGGCGTGGCATGGCGGGGCGGGCCCTGGCATGCCTTGGCGCGGCTTGGCGGGGCGAGGCAGGGTACGTTTCACAACATGTCGCCGTCAGCCGTCGCGTGTGCCGCCGCGATGCACGCCGTTGAATGGCAGCACGTCGGCCATTCGTCGAACCAGTCGACGAATGGCGGCGTATCTTGATAGTCACCCCCGAGCACAGTCTGGCGCCCGCGGCCCCAATCATAACGGACGAGCCGCCCTAGAGCCCCCATGGGCGGGTTTCGTGTTACGATATGAGAAAAATGGGGAGAAAACGCGTCCACGCCAGCAACGCTGCCCGACAGCGCGCCTACCGTGAGCGGAGTGCGACATCATCACCCAAGAAACCCCTCCCGCAACGCCAGATAGCGAGCATCTCGCAGCTGTCCATCCGCTCCGTGCAGCGCCTGGTGCGGATGCGACGGTGGGATGAGACAATCCTCGAGGGATGGTGCGATCACCAACTGGAACAGCCGGACGCCAGCATTCGCGGCGTCGAAGAGCGCGCGCAGACCCGGATCCTATCGATGATCCAGGACTTTACGCCGACCGACCTGGAGCGCGTCGCTGAGCGCGTGAGCGCCCTGAAGCGGCGGCCGTGAACTGCACTGCTCTACCGTGGCCGCCGAGGGCGGCGGTGCGGCACTGCTCGATAGCCGTCATCACACGGCGCTGCGCCGTCGAGATGACGGCCCCGACCTCGGCCAGGAAGGCCGTCACCGTAGCGGCGGAAGACCTCCGCTACCGAGAGCGCGGCGCGTGGGAGGAGCACGGCGTCCCAGTAATGATTGGCGGCTCCGTCGACGGGCTTCCAGCGCAGCCGGCACGGTCTACCACCAACACCTCGTCGGCGCACAACTCCCGGATGTCGGCGCCAGAGACGTTGGCCGGTAGGAGGACGTTCCCGGACGCTGCTCGACCGCTCCAACACGAGGAGGCATCATCCTTGCCCATCGTGGCGATCCCGGACTTGCCGATCCGCTTGGCCCGCGGTTTCTCCGCACCAGTCCGGCCCACGGTCGGCACAAACGACACACGCCGGGTGCACTGCTTGGCAGGAGCTGCTCGACCTGGCGGAAACGGCGAAGAGATCCCTGACCTCGAAGACGAAGCATTCGACACGAGTGACCCATGGAACGAATCGGTCGCGAATAGAGCTGACGCGGGATGAGTTCGACGCGATCACCAACGGCCGGCTCGAGAACACCATCATGCTCACGAGGAACGTCCTCGAGAAGGCGAAGGCCAAGGGCCGGCACGACATCGACAAGATACTGCTGGTGGGTGGATCGACCTACATGCCACAGGTGCAGGACCGGCTGAAGCAGGAGTTTCCCTCCATCGGCGACATCGGCCTGCTCGATCCCAACCAGGCGGTGGCCAAGGGGGCCGCGGTGTTCGGCTACAAGTGCTACCTTGACGACGAGATCATGAAGCGAGTCGGAGAGCAGACCGGCGGCGACGTCTCCGGCGTGGCCGCCGAGGCGATTCCCGCGGCGCTGCGCGAACGCGCCGAGGCGAGCGTGGCGCTCGACCAGGGGCTGCAACTGGCCCAGATGCAGGGCCTGACCCGCAAGACGATCCAGAACGTCACGTCGAAGAGCTTCGGGGTCGTCGCAGTCGACGACGCCGGCAAGGAGCATGTCGCGAACCTGATCGTCGCGGATGCCACACGTGACGGCACGGCGCCGAACCCTCAGGGGGCGACGGCGCTGCCTCCGGAGATGATTCCGTCTCCTCGCCGCGGGCGTCCGCGGGCCGACGGGACCCCGAGAATGCAGTTTGGCACTCGCCTTACGGGGGCCAACTCGATTGCCCTCCGCATGGACGCCGCTGCGCGCGATACTCTCGATACCCGCTACGGCACGGTCGCCCGTGCCGAATGGTGCAATCGCGCATTCGGTGAGTCCCGGGAGCCGCTCCGCAGCGAGAACCCGGTCACCAAGGCTCCGCCGCGGTCGGTTGAGCTCGCCTCCAGCCGTGTAATTCCGGTGGCGATCCTCTACCGCGCCTCCAATGCGCCTGCGTACCTCGTGGCTGGGCCATCGGCGCAATGCTTCGAGCAGCGCGACACGTATGCCGTCTATCACTGCACCGACCTCAATGTCGCCGGCCTTCGGGATCGGACGCCTCCCCACGGTTCGCTCCGCTCCATCGCGATGCACAACGAGACATTCGCCGATGAGTGCAAGTTCAATGGGGAGCCGGTGCGCGAGCCGACCAAGGCGGAGCGGCTCGGGATCGCGGTCACCAACGAGCAGGACAAGCTCAAGCATGACCTGCTGAGCGCCACCGGCGTCGACATCGTCGAGCTGGTCCCCCGGATCAGGGAGGCCGATTTCGTCGTGCGTGACGGCAGGCCGACAGTCCGGATTCCGAAGCCGGAGGTCTTCGAGGACATTCACCGGCAGGCCTCGTCGCTGGTTCATGCTGCATCGCATGCCCACCTGTACAAGGCGGCGGTCGAGCGCGTCAGCGGTGCGGCCGCGTCCGGGCACACCGACCATGCTGCCGAAGCCCGTGTCGCGGCCTACCGGCTGCCTCCGGCTCAGCGCGCGCAGTCGGACGAGTTGGTGCGGGCCGATCTGGCGGCCACCCATGCAGCGGTCAACCGTACGACGGCGATGGGCGCGGAGTACATTCCGCCGGCCTCCACGCAGGCTGTGGAAATTCGTGAGAGGTGGGCCCAGATGATCGAGGCCCCCGACGGCATGGTGGCCGTATCGCGCGATATCACCACCATCGAGCGCAGCTTCGATGCCGACCGCGCTCAGACGGCGCGCGATCTGCTTCACATGGAGCGCTTGCGTCGGGACGATCCTGGAGACGGCGATCCCGGCGGCGGCGGTCCCGGCGGCGGCGGTCCCGGCGGCGGCGATCCCGGCGGCGGCGGCGGTCCCGGCGGCGGCGGTCCCGGCGGCAGCTTTTCGGGCGGTGGCGGTCGAGTCGGCGGCTTTCGTATTGGCGGTGGTCTCGGCGACGACGATCAGGACGGCGTCCATCGGGGTCCACCTCCCGGTGGTCCGGGTGGCGGTGGTCCGGGTGGCGTCGGTCCGGGTGGGGTCGGTCCCGGTGACGACCGTCCGGGTCGCGGCGGTCCCGGTGACGACGATCCGGGTGACGGCGGTCCCGGTGACGACGATCGGCGTGATGGTGGTCCGGGTGACGACCAGCCGGGCAGCGGCGGTCGGAGTGGCGGTGGCGCGGGTGGCGACGATCAGGGTGCCCCTCCTGGTTCCCCTCCGGCGGACAAGCCGATCACTCCGGGTGGTGATCCGCTAGTTCCTGCGCCGCCGGACCGCGGCGCCGGCGCTGGTCCCGGCGCCGGTGCTCGCACGAGCCGGGAGCATTTGCCGGGTCCGGTCAAGGGTAAGCCGGTTCGCTAGTGTAGAGACCCTTAAATTCGTATTATACTCGGCAGGCTTCAAGCAAGGGAGACTGCCATGCCATGCGGACACTCACTGGCACCACTCACGTTCACCGACGAGCAGCAGGATCAGCTCAGCGGAATTGCTCACTCGGCCACCCTGCCCTACGCCCTGGTGCAGCGGGCCCGCATGATTCTCGCCAGCGCCGAAGGCTTGACCAACGCTGCCGTCGCCCGGCGCGTCGGCGTCACACCGCAAACCGTCGGCAAGTGGCGACGGCGCTTCCGAGCGGCCGGCATCCAGGGCCTGCACGACGAACTCCGACCCGGTCGGCCCCGGACCTATGACGACGACAAGGTAGCAGCGGTCATCAGCCGTGCGCTGCGGGAGACGCCCGACGCCGCCACGCACTGGAGCACGCGCACGCTGGCGCGTGCCGAGGGCATTGCCAAGAGCACGGTGCAGCGTTGGTTCGCTTTGTTCGGGGTCAAGCCGCACTTGGCGAAGACCTTCAAGCTGTCCACCGACCCGTTCTTCATCGAGAAAGTGCGCGACATTGTCGGGTTGTACCTCAACCCGCCGGACCACGCGATGGTCCTGTGTGTGGACGAGAAGTCGCAGATTCAGGCGCTCAATCGCACCCAGCCGACGCTGCCGATGGGCCTGGGCTACGTCGAAGGCTACACCCACGACTACGTCCGGCACGGCACGACGACATTGTTTGCCGCCCTGGACATCGCCACCGGCCGGGTGATCAGCCAGTGCCGGAAGCGGCACCGCCACGAGGAGTTCCTGTCGTTCCTGCGCCTGATCGACCGGGAGGTGCCGGCGGAGTTGGACATCCACCTGGTACTGGACAACTACGCGACGCACAAGCACGCCAAGGTCAAGCAGTGGCTGGCGGCGCGGCCACGCTTCCATCTGCACTTCACACCCACCTACGCGTCCTGGTTGAACCAAGTGGAGCGGTGGTTCGGCTTGCTCAGCCAGCGGGCGATCAAGCGGGGCTCGTTCCGCAGCGTCGCGGATCTGGTGCGCAAGATCCAGGCGTTCATCGACAGCTACAATACCTCTGCCACGCCGTTCGTGTGGGTCGCCACCGCGCAGTCGATTCTCGACAAGGTGGCGCGTATTGCGATGCGTATTTCCGGGACAGCACACTAGCGGGTGTTCCGTCCTGACTCAGGGTCTCTCGTGGCCCGGCCGCCTGGAGCGGCCGGGCCTTTTCGCTTGTACGCGTGCTCGGTTCACGCTCGGCTGGCCAGCTCGCCGAGGCGCTTCTGCGGCGGTGCATTCCTGCCTCCGGCGCGCAGGCTTCTGGTACCCCCCTGTCCGCCTTGCGGTCCCGCGCTCCGGGCCTTGTTTCCTGCGGCTGCAACCCCTGTGCCCTCAAGGGCTTGGAGACGCTTGACGGCGCTTCGTTCGACGCCTGTTCCGAGGCACGGCCCGCTAGCTTTCCGTCGCGCCGCGGGTTCGGAATCCGCCGGGCACGGCGCAACGTTGTTTTCGGTTTCTTCACAAGGGGGCAGGTTATGGAAAGCGTTCCGGTCACCGGCAAGCAGGCGCGCCTGCTGAACGGTCTCGGCAAGCGCCTGGCCGAAGCGACCCGCGCCGGCCAGGCGCCGAATCTTCAGGTGGCGACCGCGTTGCCGCCGGAGATGATCCCGCATCCCAATCGGAAGGGGGGCACGCGGGAGGACGGTTCGCCGAAGATGCAGTTCGGCGATCGGCTGATGGGCGCCAACTAGATCGCGTTGCGGATGGACGCGGCCGAGCGGGGCACCCCCGACACCCGTTACGGCACCGAAAAGCGCGCGCAGTGGTGCAACCGCGCTGCCGGTGTCGGGGTCGACCCGGTTCGCGGAGAGAACCCGGTCACCAAGGAGGCGCCACAGCCGGTCGAGCTCGCCTCGTCGCGTGCCGCTTCGGTGCGGAACGTCCACCGCGAGAACACGCAGGCCTACGGCCCGCGCGGCGACAAGGCCCCACTGATCGACGTCCAGCCGGGTGCGCTGATCTACGACGCGAAAGGCAACCAGGCGCAGGACCTGCACGAGCTCAAGAACACCTATCCGGTGTATCACTGCACCGATCTGAACGTCGCCGGCCTCACGCCGCGGACGCCTCCGAACGGTTCGGACCGGGCCATTACGGCGCAGAACGCGGCGTTCGCCGAGCAGTGCAAGGCGAACGGGCAGCCGGTCCGCGAGCCGGACGAGGGCGAGCGCATCGGCATGGTCGTCGCCGACGAGCAGGAGAAGCTCAAGACCCAGCTGCGCCAGATCGCCGGCGTCGACATCAAGGAGAACGTCGGGCGGATCAAGGAGGCGCAGCTGGTCATCAAGGACGGCACCCCGACGATCCAGATCCCGAAGGCCGACGTCTTCGAGGACATCAACCAGCAGGCGTCCTCGCTGGTCCACGCCGCGTGTCACGCGCACCTCTACAAGGAGGCGGTCGGGCGGGCGGGTCGTGCGACGGCGGCCGGCCACTCCGACGAGGCGGCCGAGGCCCGCGTGGCGGCGTATCAGCTGCCGGCGGCGCAGCGCGCGAGGTCGGACGACTTCGCGCGGGCCGACCTGGCGGCCACCTACGCGTCGGTGAACCGCACCACGGCGATGCCGGCGGAGTACACGCCGCCGGCGTCCACGCAGGTCCCGGAAACGCGCGAGAAGTGGGCGCAGATGCTCGAGGCCCGCGGCGGCATGTCCGCGGTGTCGCGGGACATCACCAACGTCGAGCGCGCTTTCGACTCCAACCGCCAGGAGCTTTCGAAGCAGCTCACGCGCGAGCGCGCCGAGGAGCGCGAGAAGGCGCGGGCGGCCGAACAGGGTCACGGGCGCCAGGCGCAGGCGCAGGCGCAGGCGGGTCCCGCGGACAAGCCGATCACGCCGGGCGGCGATCCGTCGGTTGCCGCGCCGCCGAACCGCGGTGGCGGCCCCGGAACCGGCAAGACCCAGACGCAGGAGCGCGGCGCTGCCGCCGAGAAGGAGCAGCCGGCTCGCTAGGAGTCTGCGCCGCAGAAAACAGATGCGACAATTGTAGGCGAGCGAGCCGACGACGGAAGGATTCGATGTCGACGACATTCCGCCCCTACGCACCGGACCAATCGCTGCTGTTGCCTCCCGACGTGCGGGAGTGGCTGCCCGAGGGCCACTTGGCGCACCACATCAGCGATCTGGTGGACGATCTGGATCTGACCGCGTTTTACGCGCCGTACGAGGGAGACGGCCGCCGCAACGCGCCGTATGAGCCCCGGATGATGGTGAAGGTTCTGCTCTACGCGTACGCGACCGGGGTGTTCTCGTCGCGCCGGGTGGCGCGGAGGCTGGAAGAGGACGTGGCGTTCCGGGTGCTGGCGGCGGGAAACTTTCCGCAACACCGGACGCTGTGCGAGTTTCGGCGTCGGCACCTGGAGGATTTCCAGGCGCTGTTCGTGGAGGTGGTCCGTCTGGCGCAGGAGTTGGGTCTGGCGCGCTTGGGGAAGCTGTCGATCGACGGGACGAAGGTGCGTGCGAACGCGAGCAAGCGCAAGGCGATGAGCTACGACCGGATGCAGGAAGAGGAACAGCGCCTGGAAAGCGAGATCGAGGCGCTGTTGCGCAAGGCGGACGCGGTTGACGAGGCCGAGGACACGCGCTTGGGCGCGGAGGTTCGGGGCGATGACCTGCCGGCGGAGTTGCACCGGCGGGAAGCGCGTTTGGCAGCGATTCGGGCGGCGAAGGCGCGTCTGGAAGCAAAGCAACGGGCGGCAGACGACGCGCGGGGTCGGCAGCCGGGTCAGGACCGGAACCCGAAGGGCGGTCGGCCGTACAAGCGGGCGTATGGCGAGCCGGACGAGAAGGCGCAGAGCAACTTCACGGACCCTGAGAGCTCGATCATGAAGACGAGCAGTGAGGGGTTCCAGCAGTGCTACAACGCGCAGGCGGCGGTGGACGCGGAGCACCAGTTGGTGGTGGCGACGGATCTGACGGCGAACGCGAGCGACCAGGGTGAGTTGCCGGTGTTGCTCGACGCGGTGAAGGAAACGTTCGACGCGCAGCCGGAGACGGTGCTGGCCGATGCGGGGTACTGCAACGAGCGGGACCTGAAGGACCTGGAAAAGCGGGGCGTTGACGGGTATGTGGCGCCGGGCCGGGAGGGCAAGCAGGCGGCTACCCGCGATCTGGAGGCCCATCCGGCGACGGGTCGCATGATGGAGAAGCTGGCGACGCCGGCGGGCCGGACGGCGTATGCGGAGCGCAAGTGGTTGTCGGAGGCTCCCTACGGTTGGATCAAGCACGCGCTGGGCTTCCGGCGCTTCAGTTTGCGTGGACTGGCGAAGGTGCGCTGCGAGTGGGACTTGGTGTGCCTGGCGTTGAACGTCAAGCGCCTGCACGTGCTGATGGCGGCGTAGGATGCGGGGAATGCGGCTCGCCACGGCGGCAAATCGACGCGCACCGCGGTCTCTGGCGGCCCGTGCGGCCCGCGAGGACCAAATTTTGCTCTCTGTTCGCCAACCACCGAAAATCCACCCCGCCCGGCCGACCGGCGAAGCCGCCCCGACACGGAGCTCAGGGCGTGGGCTGGCGACCCGTTTCGTGCCGCAAGCGTCCTGCGGCGCAGACTCCTAGCCGGTCCTTCGTCTTGATTTCCGGCGTTTCTGTGGCCCGGCCGCTTCGTGCGGCCGGGCCGTTTCTTTGTACTTTGTACGTCGCTTCGGCGTCGGTCGGTCTCGGCGCGCGGCCTGCGACGGTTGGGCGGTCGCGGCTCTCCGCTCGCCGTTATCCGGTTCTGGTTTTTCGCTGTCCGGCTTGGCCGTCCGGTGTCTGGTCGCGGCCCCTCGGTGCCGCGACTTTCAGGTGGGTCTCTGCGGATCCGGATCCCTTCGGTCGGGTCGCGAAACGTGTACTGAGCGCCCTCTGCCGCACGATCTGGTCTATAGACCAGATCCTGCGGCACGCGCACTCGCGGGCCCTATGGTGTCTTCGGCGGGCCTCTCGCCGAGGGTGACGCCGGTCCTGCTTCTGCCGGCGCTCGGAGCGTCTGTCGGGGAGTCTTCTGCGTACACTGCTTCGCGCTGTCGGCCGCCCGGGTTCGGTCGGGCGTTCAGTGTCTTGAGGCCGTCAGTGTCCACAATTCCCAAGCTGCCGGTGCCGACCGGCGATGCCTTGATGGCCGTCGTCGCGGACGGTCCTGCAGTCTGCGCCCGCTGGCGCGACACGATTCTATCCTGGGAGCCGCGCTATGCGGTTCCTCAGATCGTCATGAACGCGCTGGATCCGGCGCTGCTCGAGCTCGTTCTCGGTCCCGGTGACAAGAACTCGCTGGTGCGCCTGCTCCGCGCCCACTACGAGGACGTGCGGGAGCGCTTTCCCGGGCCCTTCGCCGATGTCGAGCAGGTCTGGCGCATTCAGCGCGCCTGGTGGATGAAGTTCGTCGAGGCCGACGACGTCGAGGCCACGGCGGCTGCGCTTGCCGAGACGTACGCCACGCTCGACGTTCTGCTCTCTCATCCTGCCGGTGCGCTCTACCTGCGGGGTCAGCGGCCCATGCGCGCCGCCCCGCGGGTCCCCCGGCGTTCGGCGCCCGTGGTCAGCCGGCCGCAAGGGCCGGGTTCGCGCCCGGCGACTGCGGGCGCCGCCCCGGTTGCCGGAGAGCAGGGGCATCAGCCGCAGCCGGCGCGGCCGGCGCCCGCGGATCGGGGCGCGGCCGCGCAGGGCGCGCAGGCCGGGGCCGGGGTCTCTTCCGGCTCGTCCGCCGGCTCCGGCTCGGGCGCGCCTGCGGCCGAGCCGTCGGAGCGTCGTGCGCAGCGCGGGGCCACGCCCGTGCGTCCGCGGGTCACGGGCGGTGGCCGCAGCGTCGCGCGTGGCCAGGGTCCTGCTGTTGCTGCTGCTCCTGCCTCTTCCACGCCGGGTGTTCGAGTGGCGCCCGCGGCGGCGCACTCGCCGGCGCGGGCCGGCCGCGTGAGCATGGGCCGTTACGGCCGCAAGCTGCTCGAGGCGGCCTATGTCTCCTACGACGACGCTCGTCAGGTTACCGACGAGTGGTGCCGCTCGTCTCCCGACTTGGTCGACCTGGGCGAATGGCGCATGGGCACTGCCGAGTACCAGCGCATGCGCGAGCGTGCCGCCGAGCGCAGTCGTGCGTCCCGCTAGTGTAGAGACCCTTAAATTCGTATTATACTCGGCAGGCTTCAAGCAAGGGAGACTGCCATGCCATGCGGACACTCACTGGCACCACTCACGTTCACCGACGAGCAGCAGGATCAGCTCAGCGGAATTGCTCACTCGGCCACCCTGCCCTACGCCCTGGTGCAGCGGGCCCGCATGATTCTCGCCAGCGCCGAAGGCTTGACCAACGCTGCCGTCGCCCGGCGCGTCGGCGTCACACCGCAAACCGTCGGCAAGTGGCGACGGCGCTTCCGAGCGGCCGGCATCCAGGGCCTGCACGACGAACTCCGACCCGGTCGGCCCCGGACCTATGACGACGACAAGGTAGCAGCGGTCATCAGCCGTGCGCTGCGGGAGACGCCCGACGCCGCCACGCACTGGAGCACGCGCACGCTGGCGCGTGCCGAGGGCATTGCCAAGAGCACGGTGCAGCGTTGGTTCGCTTTGTTCGGGGTCAAGCCGCACTTGGCGAAGACCTTCAAGCTGTCCACCGACCCGTTCTTCATCGAGAAAGTGCGCGACATTGTCGGGTTGTACCTCAACCCGCCGGACCACGCGATGGTCCTGTGTGTGGACGAGAAGTCGCAGATTCAGGCGCTCAATCGCACCCAGCCGACGCTGCCGATGGGCCTGGGCTACGTCGAAGGCTACACCCACGACTACGTCCGGCACGGCACGACGACATTGTTTGCCGCCCTGGACATCGCCACCGGCCGGGTGATCAGCCAGTGCCGGAAGCGGCACCGCCACGAGGAGTTCCTGTCGTTCCTGCGCCTGATCGACCGGGAGGTGCCGGCGGAGTTGGACATCCACCTGGTACTGGACAACTACGCGACGCACAAGCACGCCAAGGTCAAGCAGTGGCTGGCGGCGCGGCCACGCTTCCATCTGCACTTCACACCCACCTACGCGTCCTGGTTGAACCAAGTGGAGCGGTGGTTCGGCTTGCTCAGCCAGCGGGCGATCAAGCGGGGCTCGTTCCGCAGCGTCGCGGATCTGGTGCGCAAGATCCAGGCGTTCATCGACAGCTACAATACCTCTGCCACGCCGTTCGTGTGGGTCGCCACCGCGCAGTCGATTCTCGACAAGGTGGCGCGTATTGCGATGCGTATTTCCGGGACAGCACACTAGGTTCGGCGGCTATGTTTTCGTGCGTGTGGTATCTCCACCGCCCCGGGCGCGACGAGTCGGCGGACCGGCGGCGGACGGCCGAGATCGAGCGGCTGCGTGTCCCCGCTCCGGAACGTCCGCAGCTGCCTTCGCTACCCATCGCGCAGTGGGACCCGTCACCCGGTCCCGAGCTTCGCACGATCGAAATGGACCGTTCGCTCCACATCGGCCGCCGGGGCGACCGGCGTTCGGACGTCCGCCTGAGCGCGGTGGAGCGCGAGGAGGCCGTGCTGCACCTGCTGGGCGTCTTCCGGGTGGCAGGCCGCCGCGCGGTGGTCGATTCCTGCTGTGACGGTCATCCCTTCGTCGCCAACCGGCTGCTCGGCGGACTCGAGCGGCGCGGCTTCGTGAGCAAACGCAAGGTGGCGCGTGGCAAGCGCGGGTATCAGGTCTACGTGCTCACCGGCGCAGGTCAGGACCACCTTGCGAGGCTGCGCCTGCAGCTCGATACCGACAGCAGCGCGACCGGTGCCCAGCGCTACTGGTCGGGCACCGGCGACGAGCGCCAGCTGCGGCACGACCAGCATGTCTATGATGCGGTCGGCACCGATGTCCAGGACGTTCTCGCGCGCGGCGGACGCGTCGTCCGTGTGCGTCTCGAGTCCGAGATCCGCGGGCGTCTGGCGGCTGCCGGCGCCATGGGCCAACTGGCGGGTGGGACGCGAGCAGATGATGAAGGCCCGGATGGCCGAGGCCCGCGGTCTCGGCTTGCGCGTGGCCGGCGAGGCTCTTCCGCTGCCCGATGCTCTGGTCGAGCTCGAGGATGCAGACGGCCGGCGTATCGTTCGGGCCATCGAGGTGACGACCTCGCAGTACTCGGCGGCGCAGCTGCGCATCAAGCGCGAGGCTTCCTTCCGTCTGTACCACGTCCCGCATCTTCGCAGCGCCGGCGATCAGCGCCGTCGCGCCTCGCTGCGTCCCGACTTCGATTCGCTGTTTCCCATGGGTCGCTGACGGTGCCCGCTGCCGCGGCGCTCCGGTCGCGCTGTTCCCGCGTCGGTACGCTTCGTGTCCGGGCGGAGAAGGGAGGGCACGCGCATGCAGCCGTGGCAGGTCTCGTTCGGTATCTCGCTGGCGGTCATTGCGCCGGTCATGTTCATGGTCTACGAGGAGCTGACGTACCTGTCGGCGTATTGGCGGCTTGCCTGGACCCACTACGGCGTTCACCTGCTGACGGTTCCGCTGATGTTCTCCCTGGGGGTCATCTTCGGCGTCTATGCGCTCGCCCGCACGCTGGTGCTCGGCGACGTGGGCAGCCGTATCGGCGTGCTCGACAAGTCGATTCGCGAGGGCCGCGCAGGCGACGCGGAGCTCTCGACGGCGCTGCAGCGCGAGGAGACCGGCGACTTCGACTCGTGATCCCGGCTTGGGTGGGCTCGTTGCTGCCCCTGGTGCGTGGCCACTGCTCGCTACGCTTCCGGCGGCGTGTCGTGCGCGTGTCGTGTTCGGCTCCTCGTGTCACGGGCTTGGTGATGCCGGGGCTGGTCGGGTTTTTCGGATCGGGCGGTCGGGTCGGGCCGCCCGCGTCAGGAGGTTGATGATGCATGCCGCTCTGCTGTCGCGGTTCTCTTCGTCGGCGTGGAATCCGTTCTCGGAGGTCGCCGATCTCGCGGTCACCGCGGTGCGGTTCAGCAAGTCGGCGATTGCCGGTCTCATCTTCGGCGCCGGAATGGTTCTCGGCGCGGTTCAGTTCATTGAGTGGATCGGTCTCTCCGGCAGTGGAGCCGGTAGCGGCTGCGAGGTTACTTAGGGCGCTGTCTCGGACGCTGGATTCTGCTTGAATCCGGCGTCCGTGCCCTCGCCAGCCGCGCGCCCGGCGGCGCGCGGCTGGCGAGCCGGCTTTTCCTGATTCCGGTTGAGGCATGTCGAAGAAGATTCTCGTCGGACAGCAGCGGTGGGAGGGCTACCAGGTGCTTTGCAAGCCTCTCGAGATGGCTGGTGTGGATCGCCGGCTGTTCGGGGTGCTCATGGTGGTCTTCATGGTCTTCTGGCAGGGCATGGGGTCGATCTTCCTGGCGATTCCCGTGACGATCGGATTCTTCCAGCTCTTCCGGGTGCTCACGAAGCGCGACCCGCAGTTCTTCTCTGTCCTGCAGGGTGCATCGAAGCTCCCGGCGGCCTGGTACGATCCGGCCGATGCGCCGAGTAGTTACGGTCCGTACATTGCTCCTTCCGACGCGTACCTGCGCGATCTCGTCGCGCTCAGCAAGCAGGTGCACCGGTCACCGCGTTCCGGCGCCGTGAGCCGTGCTCTTGGTGACCTCTCGCGCCTGTTCGGGCAGTCTTCGCGGGAGGAGTAGTCGTAATGAGTCTCTTTCCTCCGCAGCAGGCTCCGCTGGCCGATCACGTGCCCTATTGGGGCTTCGTCACGCCGGATATCGTCCTGACCACGACGGGGCAGTTCCTCTTCTTCGCGCGTGTACGGCACGCCTCGATTGACGGCAAGGATCCGGCTGACCTGGACGCGGTGACCCAGTCGTGGCAGAAGCTGCTGGCGGCGGTCGAGCCGCCGCATCGCGCCTTCATCGTCTTCACGCGTCCGGAGATCGAGCTCCCCGACGACTTCGAGGGCTCTGACGACGTCGCTTCGCTGGCGCAGCGCAAGCGGCTCGCGTACGTGTGCGCGCATGCGCGCCGCATGCAGACCACGCTGGTCGTTGCCTTCGACCCCGCGTTGTCGGAACAGGTCGACAGCCAGCAGGCCCACTGGCTGAAGGACCTTCTCCGCACCTGGTTCGTCCAACGCACCCGCCAGACTCACCTGACCTTCTTCCTGCAGAACAAGGTCGACGATGCTATCGCGGAGTGCCGGACCCGCTACCACACGCTGACGACCCTTGTCGCCGATCAGACTCCGCTCGAGTCCCTCGACACGAACGAGATCGCCTCGTTGCTGCACTATCTAGTCAACCAGGGCCAGGGCGTCTTCGAGCCGTTGCGCAGGCCGATGCGCTACGGGCTCAACTGGCGTCTGGCGGCCGAGGAACTCAGCTTCGAGCGGACGCACATGGTCGTGGGCAACCGCCTGGTCGGCCTGTTCTCGCTGGCGCTTCCGCCGGCCGCGTCGGCGGCCAACGCGCTCGGCGAGCTCTATTCGCTCGAATCCGACATTTCGGTCGTTCTCGAGTGGCGGGGCGTCGAGCGCTATCTCGCGGGCAAGCGCATGCGCGCCAGCCAGAAGCACTACAACAACCAGCGGTGGTCGTTGTGGTCAGCGGTCAACGAGACCGAGGGCAGCAACATGGCCATCGAGGATGCCAGCTCGGGCGCCGCGGTCGAGCAGCTGCATCGCGCGTCTCTCGAGCTCGATACGCACGGCGTCGACTTCGGCGAGTTCGCGCTATCGGTCGCCGCCGCCGTCGACAGCCGCAAGGAGCTCGACGAGCTGGGCGCGCAGGTTCAGCGTGTCATCCTGCATCAGGACGGCAAGGTGGTGCAGGAGCGGGTGGGCCAGCCTTCCGTCTGGTTTCAGCGCTGGCCGGGCCAGGGCGTCCGCTCCTTCGTTCGGCCTGTCTTCGTCTCGTCGGGTCAGGCCGCGTCGCTGGCCCCGCTCTTCGGGGCTCCGATCGGTTACGACACCTGCTCGCACCTGAAGAAGCCACCGCTGACCTGGTTCGAGACGCGCTGGAAGACCCCCTACGGCTATGACCTCTTCGGCGGCCGTGACGTTGGTCACACGGTCGTCTTCGGGGCTACCGGGTCCGGCAAGTCCTTCACCTTGAACTTCCTGCTCATGCAGGCGTTGCAGTACAAGCCGCGTGTCGTGATCCTGGACCTGGGCGGCAGCTACCGCTGGATCACCAAGTTTCTCAAGGGCTCGTACATCTCGATGAACCCCGAGGACCAGGCGTCTGACGCTCCTGCCCTGCAGCCGTTTTCGCTCGATCCCACCGAGCGCTCCTTCGCCTTCCTCGAGGCCTGGGTCTCGCGTCTGCTCGAACTGGGTGGCTACAAATGCGGCCCGGAGGCTCGCGAGGACCTGCGTCGCAGAATTCAGGACATTTACAGCCGCCCCCGCGCTGTGGCGCGAGGCGACGGCGCCGATCTCCGGAAGCGGTCGAGGTCGACTTCGCGCTGAACACCATGAGTGCGGGCAGCGACGTCGACGTGCAACTCGCCGGCCCGGACATCGACGTGCTGCGAGCCGTAGCGGCCGAGGTCAAGCAGCGCCTCCGAGGCTACGCCGGCGTCTACGAGGTGACCCGACTCGTTCCGCGCCGGCAAGGCCGAGATGAAGCTCGGCATCAAGCCGGCCGCCGAGACCGCCGGCCTCACGCTGCAGAATCTCGGCCGTCAGGTGCGCCAGGCGTTCTACGGCGAGGAGGCGCAGCGAATCCAGCGGGGGCGCGACGACGTCCGCGTGATGGTCCGCTATCCGCGCGACGAGCGGCGCTCGCTCGGCGACCTTCTGCTGGATGAGCGCGTTCGCCTGCTGGATGAGCGCGTTCGCCGCCCTCGAGGATGTTTTTCGTCGACCGGTAGGTCGTGTCAAGGTCGATCCGGCGCGCGCCGTCGAAGGGCCCGGTCGGGGTCACCCACCACGAACACGTTGTTGCGGTCTCGTCTACCCGCAGGTGCCCGAACTGCTGCTGGTGTTTCTCGCGCATCTCTTCGTGCTCGTGCACCACGACGATGCTCCACAGCGTCATGTCGTCGAAGTCGAGCATGTTCTGCTTGAGCAGCCGCTCCTGGTAGAGCCCCGCGGCGGCGGCCATCCTTTCGCCGAACTCGGTTTTCGCCCACGGGACGCATCGGCCGGTTCAGTAGGTGCCTTCTTCGCCGTCGGTCGGTCGGATCGTGCGAGCGGCCAGCCACTTGTTCAGGTCCGAGCCGCAGTAGGCGACGCGCGAGCCCAATTTGATGTAATTCGGCCCCCGACCCTCGCTCCTCCAGTGGGCAAGCGTCGAGGGGCGGCCAAGTACAAGTAGTGCCGGATCGCCGGCGGGGTAAAGCCTGTCGTCATCGAACATCCTCTGCCTCCGGGTGCCTGTCCGGAGGGAGTATGCCCACCAGGTGCCGCAGCACCTTCCCGCTGGCAATCTCGCGTAATGAGTCGCGAGCGCCCTCACCGACCATCGCGGCGGCCATCGCCGACCCTACCGCCTCACGAGCGTCCGCGACCGGCGAGCCTACCGAGCACACATACCTATCCGCCATCGCCGTCGACTTGTGACCGAGCAGGTCGCGAAGCACGTGCGTCCCGACCCCCGCCGCCGCCGCGTTCGTCATGAACGTGCGCCGAAGATCGTGCAGCCGCACGTCCGACAATCCCGCCCCTTTCACCGCGTCGCCGAAGTGATGGCGCACCGTGCGATACGTCAACGCCCCCCGGGCGTCCACCGCGAACACGTGATGACCCTTGTTGAGTCGCGGGACCGCCCGCACGATGTCGAGCGCCGCCGCGGGAAAATGATGCGAACGTCGGCCTGTCTTCGTCTGCGGCAGAGTCACGCACCGCTACGCCACCGTCGATCTCGACATGAAGCGGCAGGCGCTCGCGAAGGCCCGCCCCACCACCCGCGCCACCGCGGGGCCGGCCCTGTGGCGCACGGACTCGTCGGTGCTCGAATGGCTCGAAGCGCTCTGAGGAAGCGATCGGTAATGTGGAGTCCGGTGACCTTCGTTTCCTGGGAACGGCTGTCGTTCTTCGCTGCTACTCCACATTACCGATCACTCAACATTAGTCGCATAATGTTGAGCTCAACATCGCCTCGCTGGCGCCGGTCGCACCCCAGGTCGCGAGCTGCTGCCAGCCCACGGGGCCGTCAGTCGTCGACGGCGGCCGCGTGAGGGTTGATCGGCATGCCGGGCATCCGATGACGAGACCGTTTCCAGCGCTTCGGCTCGACGCCGGGCTGACGACGAAGACTGCGTCGACCTGACGGCGCGCCGGGGGCGGCGAAGCGTCTCGGATTTCGTGGGGCGCTAACCGAGCGGTCGCCCCACTCCACGCCGGGCGGTGTGACGACCGTCTCGTAGAGCATCCGGAGCCGCCGCCCGTCCGCGCTCGACGGCGCTTCTGCGTGCCGCCGCTGGAGGGACGCAGTCCTGAATCCCGGAACGGCAGAGTGGATACACCGGTTCGTCCCGCGCTCGCACATCGGAGAGACCCTCGCGGCCGGCGGATTGCACCACCGGACGCCTGAAGGCCAGCCGCGCGGACATCGTCGCCGCGGTACACCGGCCGGGTGACGGCGCACCACCGTTCGTGCTGAAGCTAAGCTGACCGAGCGGGTCAACATCAGAGCCCGGGAGGCGTGCGGCCCTCGTCGGCGAGAGCGGCGTCGACATGGCGGAGTACTCGGGCGACGGTCTCACTGACCTCCGGGCAGCGAGTCGAGCACCAAGCCGACGAGGTCCTGCGCCCTTTTCGGGAGGCCGCCGTAGCAGCCGCGCGGGTCGGCGTCACCTGCCTTTGTTCCATCGCCACCAAGAGTGTGGCCCCTCGGTTGCGTTTCCGTTTCCGGCCCGTTCCTGGGACGCAGGCTCGGAAACGGTCGCGCCGGTCGGTGCCGCAGGGCTCGGTGGATTCGACGGCTCCGCGTCCGCATCCTGGATCACCTCACCGCCGACGCCGCTGGTCCCCGTTACACCCGTTACATCGTCCGTTTCAGGGGGTTTTCGGCCCGGCCCGTCCGTTACGGAACCACTCGGCGTAACGGGTCGGGGTGTCGATGGCTCGCTTGGTTCCCCGGCTGTAACGGAAGTAACGGACATCCGGGGTGCATCTCCGGGGCAGTACGCCTTCCACAGCGGGTCCAACTCGTCGCGCTTGTATCCCTTGAGGATGCCGCCGCCGGCCAGCCGGACGGTGTTCGGGGTGACCTGGAAAGGCTTGAGCAGCTTGGCCAGCCCGTGTGGCGAGAGCGGCTTGCCCTTCTCGTAACGGCCCCACGGCCGGGAGTCCATCTGACACAGCGCATCGAGGATCGACCGTGTCGCCAGCGCCGGCGGGTCGCCTTCGCGGTGGAACACGGTGCGCAGGTCGACCAGCAACTGCTCTTCTGGCCCGCCCTCGTTCTCAGCGTCCGCGTCGACGTACACGCACGCCGCCCACGCCCGGCCGGACCCGGCCCACTCCCCGCCGGCCACGTGACCGACGGCCAGCAATATTTCCCACGCGTCCCGGGCTCGATCATGCAGGGCGTCGGGGAAGGCAACGACTGACCGCGCCGTGAGAATCGCGTCGACGCTATCGGTCACCCAGCGCAGGATGCGGCGCTCGAGAGCGGTGACCAGATCGCGGTCATGATCCCGCCATCGGGGCGCTGTGCCAGGAGCCCGACGCTCCAGCCGCAGGACGATCGACCGATCCATGACCGTGTCGGGGAGGTGACCAATGCCGGCGAATGCCTTCGGGCACCAGGTCGCGAATGCTGTCAACTCGTGGTCGCCGCCGGTGCAGCGGTAGATATACGCGGATTCCCTGCGCTGGCTGCTGTTGATGATCCCGATGAGCATCGCCGCGTCGGCCGCGCGGAAACGGCGGTCGATCTCGTCGAGCAACAGCGTGGGGGCCTCGCGTTCGATGAGCCGGAAAGTCGCAGCCACCGTCGCATGACTCGTCATCAGGGGTCGACGGACGAGCGTACCGATGACCTCCAGGAGCGCGCTCTTACCGCATCGGCGCGTCGCGCTCGTCAGGTGCAGGAAAGGCGACACGTCGAGCCGGTCGTGCAGCCATGTCATGACGGTCCAGAGGGCGACCGTCGACGCGGCCGGGGTCGGTAGATGCACATAGGTGCTGACGAAATCGGCGATCCCGGTAAGCAACGCCGCCCCGTCCACCGGTTCCGGCCACGGAGTCGGTTCCGGCCATCGCGACCCTTGTCCTTCAGCAGGCTCGGGGTTTGGCGCCTTGCGCCGGTGGCCCACTTCCTCGTCTAGCGTCGCCACCCGCACGCCGAGGCCGTGCGCTTCGTCGACGCGTACGCTGTCGTATTCGAGGGGTGAGAGCGCCGCCAGCCGCGCAATGACATCTCTCCGTGCCTGCTCACGCGCATCGTCAGTCGTCATTGTTCCTTCGTCTCCTACAAGAGAAGAGTAGCGACGGGTGGCCGTGGCGCGTCAACGGTCCGCGCGCGTCGACCGCGAACACGTTTTCGCACTCCAGTCAGCGCTACCACCCGGGTCGCGGCAACGCTCGCGGGGTACCCCTCTCGAGCCGGTCGAGAGAGGCCGACACCGCTGCCTCCTCGCCGGAGTCGAGCACACGGTCTTTCGCCTCCTCCCTCACCCGCTCGACACCCGGCACCGGGTTCGTACGTTGCGGTCGCCGTTCCCACGTCTCGAAGGGGTTGAAGAGCCGCGGGACAAGCGCCAGCGCGCGGTTACGCGTCGCGTTCGGCAGGTGCCTGACTGCTTCCTCCAGGTTCCGCCGCGTCACCTTGTCGACGCGACGCTTGCTGAGGGCGGTCGGACGTAGAGCTTGGCCCGATTGCGATAGGTCCGGAGCGTCCGCCGGAAAGCAGACCGAGCTTGCGCGGCGAACGCGTAGTCATCGACGACGGACCTCCATTTGCCGCTGCGCTCAATCCCCGCCTGCCATCCAGGCAGAGATCGCCGCGCCTACCTGCTCGCGCGCGTCCCGGACAGGGTTTCCGACCGCCCGGATGCAGCGATCGGCCATCGCCGGTGTCCGGTGTCCGGTGTCCGAGTAGATCGCGCAGCACGTGCGAGCCGATGCCGCTGGCCGCTGCCACGGTCATGACCGTACGCCGCAGATCGCCCAGGGCCGGACGGATGATGCCGCGCGCTTGGTAGCCGTACTCCTCGACTGTCTTGGGCGCCAAGCGGCCAATGGCCTGCCGAGCAGGGACGTACTGCCCGAAGAACCGATCCAGGCCGTCGGCAACGGTCGGCGCTTGGTGGGCCGCGCTGGGATCGAACCAGCGACGCAGCTTTTTCGCAGTGTTGGTAGACGGTGTCATATGCCGCGCACCTCAGCGCCATGCCAACGGCGGTGTGGGGGCTCGAACGATCAGGTGGCGATGGTGTTGTGAACAGCTTCGCCAGAGGTCGGCCGTTCGAACACGTTGAGCTGGAGAACCTGCGGCATCTTGTACGGGCTCCAGCTCGACCGTCAGTCGCACCACGCTGCGCGGCGTGTAGAACCCCCGCGTTCTTGCGCCGCGTGATGTCGGCGAACTTGCCGGCCAGGTACTCGTAGGCGTCGCCGAGGATGAGGGCTGAGCGCCGCGATCCGTCGCTCATCAGCCCGAGCAGCGATACCACCCCGAGGTCACGACGCAGCATCTGCGAGAGTGGCTGCGGGTGACGCGCTACCTCCAGGCGCAGGGGTTCCGGCTCCGGCTCGCCCTCGATGCCCCGAAGGTAGCGCGGTACGTGGCGGACCGAGGTCGTGGAACTCAGCGCGAGTCGAAGGCGCTTCGTGTGGGCGGCAGTTCGGATCTTCCTTGACGCCGACGAGCACAAACGTTGGCGGCGACGCATCGGGCAGGCGCCGCAGCCTGCGCCGTCGTGGTCAAGGTCGGCGGTGACCGAGTACGCCGCGTTCCTGCGCTCTCATCGCGGGCTGTCCCCACAGACCGTCGACAAGCGGGTGTGGCAAGTCACGCGCTTCGCGGCGTACCTCGAGTAGGACGGTGTCACGCGCTTCGCCGCCATCACGCCCCGTCACATTCACGACTTCCTGATCGGGCTGCTGACACAGGCCGTCGCTACGCGCCAGACCGACGTGACGACACTGCACGGCTTCTTCCGTGGACCGCGATGGAGGGGTTGCTTCCCCGCGACCTCAGTGCGGCCGTGCCGTCGTCCCGTCAATTCAAGCAGCGTGGCCTCCGCGATGCCCTCACCGAGCACGAGGTGACCCACCTTCTGAACGGCGTCGATCGCTCCACGGCGATCGTCCGTCGCGGCTACGCGGTCTTGCTGCTCCCGGCTTGCTGCGGCCTGCGTCCATGCGACCTCCGGCGGCTCCGCTTCCACGCGTTCGACTGGCGGGAGCACGTGCGTCGATCATGCGGCAGGCCCTGCAGCGCGTCGAGCTCGATCAGCGGGAAGGACGCCGCGGGCTCTACCTGCTGCGTCACACGTTGGCCAGTCGGATGCTCGCCGGCGGCAGTCCGCTCAAGCGCATCGGAGACGTCCTCGGGCATGCGTCCACCGACACCACCATGGAGTACGCCTCCGTCGATCTGACGGCACTCCGACGCGTGGCGATCAGCGAAGCGGAGGTGCATCCATGACCGCGGGAACGGGCGGACCGCACGCGACGCGGTCGTCTCCGCTGGCCGCCGCGCTGCAGCGGTTTCTCGAGGGCAGACGGGCCGCGGGCTATCGCTACCGTGCCGAAGCCGGGGGGTTGGGCGCACTCGACCGTTTCCTCCCCGAGACCCTCTCGCCGACCGACCCGGTGATCACCAACGACATCGTGCGCGCCCTTGTGGCCCGGCGCGGGACCGAGTCGGAGACCACGCGAGCGCATCGGCTGTCGCTCATCCGGGGAAGTGTGTCGCTTCCTCGCACTCGACGACCCGGCCCGTTCGTGCCTGCGACTCGATTCCTCGGCATCCACCGCCGCACCCGCGTGCCGCGGGTCCTCTCGCTCGAGGAAGGCCGCCGATTCCTCGACGCCTGCGAGACCCTGGACCGGCAACGCAGCTCGCCCCGGCGCGAACTCGTCTTCCGGACGCTGCTGGTCGCGCTGTACCTCACCGGGTTGCGGGCCGATGAAGGCCTTCGCCTCACCCTGGCTGACGTGGACTTGGAGACCGCGGTGCTCCGCATTCGCGACACCAAGTTCGGCAAATCTCGACTCGTGCCCGTGGCCGCCGACGTCGCCTCCCGACTCGCGCACTGCCGGAACACGGTCACGGCCGAGCTCGGCGAGCGGCCCTCGGGCGAGCCATTCTTCCCGGCGCCCTCCCGCTGGCAATCTCGCGTGATCAGTCGCGAGCGCCCTCACCGACCATCGCGGCGGCCATCGCCGACCCTACCGCCTCACGAGCGTCCGCGACCGGCGAGCCTACCGAGCGCACATACCTATCCGCCATCGCCGTCGACTTGTGACCGAGCAGGTCGCGAAGCACGTGCGTCCCGACCCCCGCCGCCGCCGCGTTCGTCATGAACGTGCGCCGAAGATCGTGCAGCCGCACGTCCGACAATCCCGCCCGTTTCACCGCATCGCCGAAGTGATGCCGCACCGTGCGATACGTCAACGCCCCCCGGGCGTCCACCGCGAACACCTGATGGCCCTCGTTGAGTCGCGGGACCGCCCGCATGATGTCGAGCGCCGCCGCGGGAAAATGATGCGAACGTCGGCCCGTCTTCGTCTGCGGCAGAATCACGCGCCGGCTCGCAGAGTCGACATGTTCCCAACGAATCGCGAGCACCTCGGAGATTCTCAGCCCCGTCAGCGCTGCCACCCGGATCGCCGCGACGCTCGCCGGGAACCGTTCGTCGAGTCGGTCGAGCGCGGTTGCCAACGCCGCCAGCTCCGCGGCGCCGAGCACCCGATCTCGGGGGTCCTCGCGCGCGCGTTCGATGCCGCGCACGGGGTTCGTCTGCTGCGGTCGCCACTCCCACGTCTCGAACAGACTGAACAGCCGCGAGACGAACGCCAGCGCGCGGTTGCGGGTCGCGCTCGGCAACCGCCCAACGGCCAGCTCGACATCCCGACTTCCCACGTCAACAACGCGGCGCCCGCCGAGAGCCGGCCGGATGTAGAGCTTCGCCTGACTGCGGTAGATCTGTACGGTGCGCGGCGCCATGCGACCGATGGCCAGCCGCGTTGGTACGTACTCGCCGAAGAACCGATCCAGCCCATCCGCCACGGTCGGCGCCTCCCTCCCTCGGCGCCGCCGTTCCAGCGGGTGCGCTTCGCCGGCGCGAATAGCGGCCAACTGCCGCCCCGCTCTCTCCCGGGCCTCCCGTAGCGACAGTTCCGCCACCCGCGCCAGCGTCGCAAGGTGCTTCTGCCCGGCTGACCGGTAGAACACCACGTACGACTTGACGCCCTTCGGCGTGATGCGGACGCCCAGGTTCTTGACCTGAACATCCCACAGAAACCGGGTCTTCGACTCCGCTTTCGCGTCGCGGATCCGACGTTCCGTCAGCACGCGGCCTCCCAGGTTGCGAACCGTTGGCTACATGGTGCCGACACGGCCCGGAACGCGCGAATCAGCACGCATAATGGCAATCTCATGTGGGCACTATGTAGGCAATGAGACAGAATAACGCCTCAATCCGCCGCACGCAAGCGCACAACAGAAAAGGGTCAACTGCCTGTATACAAGCACTTTACGAACGCTCACGCACGAGCATGCAAGGACGCGAATACGTGGCACAAGCAATTCGTAATCAGCAGGTCAGCGGTTCGAGTCCGCTCGCCGGCTCCAATAGAATCAATAACTTACAGGGATCTAAATTCTAGCGAAGCAGGGCCGTGTCACCACCGTGTCACCACCGGGTCACCAACGACCCGAAGGCGGGTCACTCGATACAGGACCACCCGTCGCGCGTCCGCGTCCGGCATCGTGGCTCCCTTCCCGCCACGCGCGGGCACGGCCAGCGCCAAGGTCTCGGGCCGCTATCCGGGCAACCTCAACCAAGTTGGCCACCCGGCGGAGCCAGACCGGTACTGTGCAGTGGTGCGCCCGTGGCTTGAAGCAGACGGGCTGCGCGCCAACGCCGACTCCGGCTTGGTCCCCTCCCCGGAACGCGGTCGCCCCGGGCAGCACGCGGTAGACCTTTACCAGACGTGCAGCCGGTCCGACGTCGACTCGCTGCGCCTGATCCCAAGATCTCGACCACTGCACCCGACACGTCCACCGACGGTGGCAACACGAGTCCGGAGTCGTTCCATCGCTCCCCGGCAACGAGCCGCTCCTGGAGCTGGCGCGTTCGATGCTTGCGCAGGGCTCGCCGTCACGATCCCGGGCAGCATGATCGTTCGGCGACCGCGGGCCGACTTCGGTTCCCCGAACCGCGGTTCTTTCCCGGCGCGTTCCAGTGTCTGGCGCACCGACAGCGTGCCTGCGTCCAGATTCACGGCATCCCAAGGCAGACCGAGCGCCGCGCCGAGGCGCAGACCGAGTCCGACCGCAACGGGCAAACAGGGCTTCGAGCCGGTGATAAGCAACGGCGGCGGTCGTGTCGCCCCGGTTCGGCGACGCGCTCCCCGGTCGATGACACCGCGCGCCGCGCATTCGGACGAGCCCGCCTCGCGAATCCCCTAGAATTCAGCACGCCGGATGCCACGGGGCCGAACTCGGCGTCCGGCGGGCTGCACCATGGATGCCACCTCACCCCGCTGGCAGGCGATCACGGACTCCGAGTTCCCGTGGGAGCAGAACGCGCTCACGTTCGTGCGCGACCGGCTGCACGATCACGACCCCTACCGCGCGTGGGCGAACTTCGAGTTCATTGCCGACGACGGGTCGATCAACGAGGTCGACCTGCTCGTCCTGACGCCGAAGGGCTTCTACCTCGTCGAGATCAAGAGCCGGCCCGGAATCGTGGAGGGCGACCAGGGGACATGGAGGTGGCGTGGCGGCGGTCGTGTTCACACGGTGGACAACCCGCTGCTGTTGGCGAACCGCAAGGCGAAGAAGCTGATCTCGCTCCTGCGCCGCCAGCCGGCGCTGCAGAGGAAGACGTCCAGCCCTTTCCTGGAGGCGCACGTCTTTCTGTCGCACGAGGATGTCGACTGCCGTCTCGCGCAGGACCTGCGCGACCGGGTGCATCTTCGCGACACCGGCGCCGGGCGCGACGAGCGGCCCGGGATCGTCGCGGCGCTCACCCGGCACAGAATAGGCACGCCGGTCCGCACGCAGCCCGACCGCCCGATGGCCAAGGCGGTCAGCCGCGCCATGCAGGAAGCCGGCATTCGCCCGTCGCAGCGCGCCCGGCGCGTGGGCGACTACCGGCTCGACGAGCTGCTGCTCGAAGGCCCCAACTACCAGGACTGGACGGCCCGCCACGCGGCGATCGACGGCGAGCGGGCACGGGTCAGGATCTACGCCATCGCCCAGTCGGCCTCGGACGACGAGCGGTCGGCGCTGCAGCGTGCGGCTCGGCGCGAGTACCAGATCCTGCGTGACGTTCGGCACGAGGGCATTCTCGCGGCCAAGGGGTACACCGAGCACGTTCTCGGCCCGGCGCTCGTCTTCGAGCACCGCGACGGCTCCCAGCGCTTCGACCACTGGCTCACCGAACGGGCCGCCAAGCTCGACGTCGATACGCGTCTCCACCTGCTCCGGCAGCTCGCCGATGCCCTCCGCTACGCCCATGCGAAGCACTTGGTCCACCGTGCGCTGTCGCCGCAGAGCATCCTGGTGGTCGACCCGGAGGCGGCGCAGCCGCGGGTCCGGATCTTCAACTGGCAGACCGGCGCGCGGGAGGCGCTCGACACCGGCACGACCGGACCGGCCACCTCGGGAGCGAGCCGTCTGGACCCGTTCGTGGAAGAGACGGCCTGGGTCTACATGGCGCCCGAGGCGGTGACCGAGCGCGGCCCGGCGGGGGAACAGCTCGACGTCTTCTCGCTCGGCTCCATCGCGTACCACCTCTTTTCGGGTCGCCCGCCGGCGTCGAGCCTCTTCGAGCTGACCGAACGGTTGCGGGATGAACAGGGTCTCCGGATCTCGTCCGTGCTCGACGGTGCCGGGGACCGGCTGCAGCTTCTCGTGCAGTACGCGACGCATCCCGAGGTGACGACGCGCCTCGAATCGGTCCGCGAGTTTCTGGAAGAGCTCGAACGACTCGAAGACGAGCTCACCCGGCCGGAGGAACGTTCCCGGCCCGACCCTCTCGATGCACGCCCGGGCGACGAGCTCGATCACGGCCTCGTCATGCAAGGACGGCTCGGCAAGGGGGCGACGGCGCTCGCGTTGCTCGTCGAGCGCGACGGTCAGGAACACGTGCTCAAGGTTGCGCTGTCTCCGGAGCACAACGGTCGCCTCCGCGCGGAGGCAGACGTGCTCGGCGCCCTGCGCCATCAGTACATCGTGGAGCTCCATGAGGTCCTGACGTTCAAGGACCGCACGGGCAACGACCGTGTGGGTCTGCTCATGGCCCGGGCGGGCGACGCCACGCTCGCCGACCGCCTGCGCGAGGAGGGCCGCCTCCATCTGGAGCTGCTCGAGCGGTTCGGTGAGGACCTCCTCACGACGATCGACTGGCTCGAGCAGAAGGGCATTCCGCATCGCGACATCAAGCCGGAAAACCTGGGCACGGCGAAGATCGGCAATCAGCTCCATCTCGTCCTGTTCGACTTCTCGCTCGCGCGCACGCCTGCCGAGAACATCCTGGCTGGCACGCGCCATTACCTCGACCCGTTTCTGCAGACGCGCAAGCCGCCGCGCTGGGACACCTACGCGGAACGGTTCGCGGCAGCCGTGACGCTGTATCAGATGGCGGCGGGATCGCTGCCGCGGTGGGGCGACGGGCAGAGCGAGCCGGCCGTCCTCGACTGCGAAGCGACGATCGACGCCGATGTGTTCGAGCCGGCGGTGCGCGAGGAGATGACCGCGTTCTTCGAGAAGGCGTTGCGGCGCGACTACCGCGCGCGTTTCGACAACGCCGAGGAGATGCTCCGCGCCTGGCGCCAGCTCTTCCTCGCGGCGACGCGGCCGGAGACCGACACGGACCACGCAGACCCGACACCGCATTTCATCGCGATCGAGGAGGCGCGACTCGATACCCTGCTCAGTGCGCTGGACCTCAGCGCGCGTGGCCTGAGTGCGGTCGAACGAATCGACGTCCGCACCGTAGATGACTTGCTGCGGTTCCCGTTGATTCGGGTGAACCGGATGCGCGGCGTCGGCAGTCGGACGCGAAGGGAGTTGACGCACCTGGCCCGGCGGTTGGCCGAGCGATTCCCCGGGGCGGCCAGGACGCCGAAGACCGCGCCCACCGGAGACCACGCGGAGCTTCCCGACGAGGCGGCGCACGCGAGCGTGGACGAGCTGCGTCGTCAGCTTCTGCCCGCCGGCCGAACCGAGCAGTCGAGGCGCGACACCGATCTGGTGACGGCCCTGCTGGGATTGCGCGACGACGGACCGGCTGGGACGTGGCCGAGCCCGAGCGACGTGGCGCGGACGCTCGACGTCACTCCCGTGGCGGTCAGCCACGCGGTCGCGCGTGCGCGCCAGCGCTGGAGCAAGATCTCCGCCCTGACCCGGCTCCGGCACGACGTAGTCGAGATGCTCGAGGTGCACGGGAACGTAATGACGCAACGGGAGCTCGCCGGCGCCATCCTCGCACGCCGTGGCTCAGTGCAGGAGGAGCCGCTCCGCTCGCGTTACGCCGGGGCGTGCGTGCGCGCCGCGGTCGAGATCGAGTGTCACCTCGCTGCGCCGCGCTGGATAGTGCGCCGGGTCGACGGCCCGGCCGGCGTGTTGCTGGCCCGCGACGTGATCGACGACCGCGGCGAGCTACGCATCGACGGCCTGAAGCTGGCCGACTTCGCCCAAGGTCTCGGCCGCATGGCGGACGAGCTGTCGGCTGCGGATCCGCTGCTCTCACCGTCGCGGGTGATCGACGCGTTGCTGGCCGTGGCCGTGCCGGCCGGCGGGGCGAGGCCGGGGCCAAACCGGCTGCTCGTGCTCGCCGCCGCCGTCTCGCAGCGTGCGGCGCTCTCCAGCCGGCTCGAGCTCTATCCGCGCGGGATGGCGGCGGACAGGGCGCTCCGGCTCGCGCTCGGCGCGCTCGCCGGGGCCAGCACGCTCACGCCGGAGGAGATCCGGCGGCGCGTCGCCGGGCGCTATCCGGACGCTGCGCGCCTACCGGAGCGGCCCGATCTCGACGCGCTGCTCCGGGACGCGGGAAGCGAGCTGCGCTGGGAACCGGACGCGGCCGACGGGCAGGGCGCCTACCGATCGCCGCTCCGCAAGTTCGTGACGATCTCCTCGGCCACGAGCTATACCCGCGTCGCCGGCGGCGCGTCACGGGGCGCCGAGACGCAATCCGCGGAATGGGACGACACCGGCGCATTCGAGCAGCGACTCCGGCGCGCCCTGGAGAGCCGGGCGTTCCTGGCGCTCATCGTGTCGCCGCGCCGACTGGCCGACGCGGAACGCGCATTGACGTCGGCGTTCGCCGTCGACGCGCATAGCGCCGACGAACTGCTAATCCGCCACATGAAGGCCGCCGCCCGCGAAGCCGGCGCCGACTGGCGCATCGTCCTGCGCGCCGACCGCGGGCGGCGCGGTGGCTCCGACTGGGCCACCCTCATGCGCCTGGTCGGGCACCGGGCGCTGCCGCGCGTACGCGCGGAGCTGGCCGCCGCGCCGCGCCCGGTGCTGTTGACGAACCTCGGGCTACTGGCCCGTTACGATCAGATGACGTTCCTCGACGGGTTGCGCGACTCCGCGGGCCGGGCGGGCGGCCCGCCGGGGGTCTGGCTGCTCGTCCCGCGCGATCCTCAGGAGTCCCGTCCGATGGTCGACGGCAAGCCGGTACCCGTCTTCACAGCGGCGCAGTGGGCGCGCATTCCCG
Source organism: Vicinamibacterales bacterium (assembly GCA_965222905.1). Taxonomy (GTDB): domain Bacteria; phylum Acidobacteriota; class Vicinamibacteria; order Vicinamibacterales; family UBA8438; genus WTFV01. Next base: position 6,422,495 of record OZ244976.1, read on the forward strand.
GGGCGTGGCTCGCCGGCCGGCGCCCGGCGGATGGGCGGGACCACGCGTCAGGTGTCTGACATCGACCGGCCCGGCTCGCGTGGGCAATACGGACACCGTCCCGAACTTGGCGTCCTACAGCATCTTTTGTCCAGTTTCAGCCCGAGCAGACGGGCGCTTGACGATCATCCGGCCAGCGACGGACAATTCCCAGGAAGAGGGTGCCCGGAGGCATGCATGAAGGGACTACTGCGCTGAGCCGATCACGCCGATCGATAATGCATCAGGCCAATACGCCTTGGGACACTACGCGGCGCAAGTACGGCGTTGGCGCCATCATTCCGAACAAGCTCATCCGGGGAACATTGTCGCGAGCTTCTCGGCGAGATCGGGCCAAGGCCGGCATGGATAACCAGCACCGCGACGAGTTGACGTCACTCGCTCTGCTTCGCTTCTGGCCCAGATGATGGCGCTCGCTTCCAACGAGGGCCATCCCTGGGACGCCCGGCTTCTTCAGGAAGCGTCAGGGTGCGAACCGAGACACCACTGGCCGCCACCCCAATGCAGACGGTCCATATGTGATGAGTGGAGCGCTCCGGGCGACGCTCGCGGCAGGCGGGACGGCGAGTGATCGACGCCGGCCGTCTGCTCGCCGACCTCACGCGCCTACGGGCGGACATCGAAGACGACCTGCGGGTGCGGTGCAGGGAACGTCCGGACCTGGAAACGTCCCTGCAGGAGGAGCACCGGAAGGCGTCCACGCGCGAACGGACCGCGAGCACCTACGATTCCTGGCGCGAAGAGCGCCTGACGCAGGTGGCCGTCGCCTGGATTCTCGGATGCGTCTTCGTGCGGTTCCTCGAGGACAATGCCCTCGTCGACCCGCCGCGCCTCTCCGGCCCCGGCGCCCGGCGCCGCCGGGCGCTTGACGAGCACAACCTCTATTTCCGCGCTCACCCGACCGAGAGCGACCGCGAGTACCTGCTTCACGTCTTCCACAAGGTGGCGGCGCTCCCGGTCGCCGGGCCGATCTTCGACGAGCGGCACAATCCGCTCTGGTCGCTCGACCCAGAGATCCTTTCCGGCGATGCGGCGACCAGGCTGCTCGGTCTGTGGCAGCGGATCGATCCCGACTCGGGCACCCTCGCGCACGATTTCACGGATCCCGCCTGGGACACGCGGTTCCTGGGAGACCTCTACCAGGATCTGTCCGAGAGCGCCCGCAAGCGCGACGCCCTGCTCCAGACTCCCGAGTTCGTGGAGGAGTTCATCCTCGACCGCACGCTCGACCTCGCCATCGAGGAGTTCGGCTTCCGCGAAGTGCGCCTGATCGATCCGGCCTGCGGCTCGGGGCACTTCCTGCTTGGCGCGTTTCGGCGGCTGGATGCGCTGTGGGCGCGGCAGGAGCCGGGCACGAACCCGCGGGAGCGGGCGAGCCGCGTTCTCGAACAGGTGACCGGCGTCGACCTGAATCCCTTCGCCGCCGCAATCGCCCGCTTCCGCCTGTGCGTCGCCGCGCTCCGCGCGTCCGACGTGCGTCGTCTCGCCGACGCACCCGCGTTCGAACTCCGCGTGGCGGCCGGCGACTCCCTGCTCCACGGGCCGCGGCCCGGACTGGCCGGCGCACGCCAGGAGTACCTCGAAGCGGTCACGAAAGATCCGCTGGGGCACGTCTACCGGACGGAAGACGCGGAGGCGCTCCGCTCGATCCTCGGCCGGCGCTATCACGTCGTGGTCGGCAACCCGCCCTACATCACGCCGAAGGACAAGGCGCTCAACCAGGGATACCGGGAGCGCTTTGGATCCTGCCATCGCAAGTACTCACTTGCCGTCCCGTTCACCGAGCGCTTCTTCGACCTCGCCCATGCGCCCGCGCCCGGTGCGGCGGAACCGGCGGGCTTCGTCGGGATGATCACAGCAAACTCGTTCATGAAGCGGGAGTTCGGCAGGAAGCTGATCGAGGAATTCATCCCACGCTGGGATCTGAACCACGTCGTGGACACGTCGGGCGCCTACATCCCCGGCCACGGGACGCCCACCGTGATCCTGTTCGGACGGCACCGCCGGCCTGTCGACGGGAGCGTTCGCGCGGTGATGGGCGTCCGCGGCGAGCCGGCGATACCGGATGATGCGGCGAAGGGGCTTGTCTGGTCAGCGATCGTTGCGCAAATCGACCAGCCTGGCTCGCAGAGCGAGTTCGTGAGCGTCTCCGACGTGCCGCGAGAGCGCTTCAGGAAACACCCCTGGAGCATCGGCGGCGGCGGGGCGGCAGAGTTGAAAGCGCAACTTGAGAGCGCATCACGCGAGACACTGTCCGACAGAGTTGAGTCCATCGGGTTTGCGAGCTTTACGGGAACGGACGACGCATTTGTGAGTGATCGTCGAAGGTGGACACGAGCCGGAGTGCCGAACTCCATAACAAAGGTGTTTGTCTATGGGGAAGCATTGCGAGACTGGGGCTTGCAGTCGGATAGCTCTGCCCTTGTTCCCTATGATGAACATTTCGAAGCACTGCCGCTGGATGCGAGATCGAACTGGGGGCGGTATCTCTGGAGCTTTCGAACCACGATCGGATCAGTCGTGTCGTTCGGGGGCCGGACGCGCATCGAATGTGGTGACCTATGGTGGACTTGGTACCGCTGGGTTCCCGAGAAGTATCGAACACGATACTCCATCACCTTTGCCTTTGTTGGTACCCACAATCACTTCGTGCTCGATCGTGGCGGGAGGGTCTTCAACCGGTCGGCGCCGGTGATCAAGCTGCCGTCTGACGCTGGCGAGGACGCCCACCTCGAACTTCTCGCCCTGCTCAACTGCTCGACGGCGTGCTTCTGGATGAAGCAGGTGTTTCACAACAAGGGAAGCTCCGTGGATCAGCACGGAGCACGCCAGCGTACAGCTCCGTTCGAGGATTTCTGGGAGCACGATGGTACGAAGCTCCAGAAGTTTCCAGTCCCCGATGCACGCCCACTCGACCTCGCACTCGACCTCGACACGCTCGCACAGGAGCGGACCCGAACGCTGCCCACGGCACTGGTCACCCGTGGATCGTTGGCGGCCGAGTCGCTGCAGGCGGCGCGAACCCGCGCCCTTGAGATTCGCGAGCAGATGATCGGCCTGCAGGAGGAGCTTGACTGGCGCTGCTACCGACTCTATGGCGTGATGCGAGATGACCTCCGCATGCCCCTTGGCAACGTGCTCGCCATCCGCCTCGGCGAGCGCGCCTTCGAGATCGTCCTGGCGCGAAAGATGGCAGCGGGCGAAGTCGAGACGAAGTGGTTCGAGCGGCACGGCTCGACTCCCATCACCGAAATCCCCGAGCATTGGCCGGCGGCGTACCGCGCGCTGGTCCAGCGTCGGATCGAGGCCATCGAGAAGAACGTGAGCGTCGCGCTGATCGAGCAGCCCGAGTACAAGCGCCGCTGGAACGACGAGCCGTGGGAGACGCAGCAGGAGCGGGCGCTGCGAGGCTGGCTGCTCGATCGGCTCGAAACCCCGTCCCTCTGGTCGGAGCCGCGGCTGACAACCACCGCGGCTCTGGCGGATCGGATGCGGGAGGACGAGGAGTTCCTGCAGGTGGCGGAGTTACACACTGGGCGTTCGGACTTTGATGTCGCGAAGCTCGTCGCCGGTCTGGTGGAAAACGAGAGCGTCCCGCTGCTCGCCGTGCTCCGCTACAAGCCGTCCGGGCTCCGCAAGCGCGCGGCCTGGGAGAGCACCTGGAACATCCAGCGGCACGAGGACACGATTGATGCGCGCGCGGAGCTGCCCGCATCGGATCGCGGACATCTCACGCCGGAGGAAGCGGCGGCGCTGAAGGCGAGAGAGATAGGCGCGATCCCGGTCCCGCCGCGGTACACGTCAGCGGACTTCCGGAAGAGCGCCTGGTGGCGCCTGCGCGGCAAGCTCGACGTGCCGAAGGAACGCTTCGTCAGCTTGCCGTTCTGCGAGCGGGAGGCTGACCCGTCGCTGGTGATCGGCTGGGCGGGCTGGAACGCCCTCGATCAGAGCAAGGCGGTCGCCGCGTACTTCAATCAGATGCGGGAACAGGAAGGCTGGACGGAGGAGCGGCTGACGCCGCTCCTCGCGGCGCTGCTGGAACTGCTGCCGTGGGTGCTCCAATATCATAACGCGCCGGACCCGGAGTTCGATACCGGAATGGGCGACTACTTCGACGGGTTCATCGACGACGAGGCGCGGGCGCTCTCGCTCACTCCCGCGACCATCCGTGCCTGGGTGCCGCCCGAGGGTCGGGGCAATTGGGGCAGCCGGCGGAAGACTTCCACATGACACTGATCCGCGACCTGATCGACATCCCGGAACGGGTCCATCGCGACGATTTCGTCCTGCGGCTCGCGGAGGGCGTGACCCGGCCCGCCGAGACGCTCCGGACCTACGTCGTGACGCCGCAGCTCGCGGGCGCCTTCGACCGGGCGCTCGACTTGATCCGGGGCGCGCTCACATCCGGCTCCAGCAAGGCGGCGTACCTGCACGGGAGCTTCGGCAGCGGCAAGAGCCATTTCATGGCGGTGCTCCATCTGCTGCTGCTGCAGCACGGGGCGGCCCGCGCCACGGAAGGTCTCGAGGGCGTCGTCACCAGGCACGACGACTGGCTCATGGGCAAGCGGTTCCTGCTGGTGCCTTATCACATGATCGGCAAGCCGAGCCTGGAGGCCGCCGTGCTGGGCGGCTACGCGGCGCGGGTCGCCAATCTGCACCCGGACGCGCCAGCGCCGGGGGTCTACCGCACCGAGGGGCTCTTCGAGGATGCTCGCCGTCAGCGCGCGCGGATGGGCGACGAGTCGTTCTTCGCCGAGCTCAATGCGGCCACGTCCAGCACTGGCGGTGGAGCCGCCGGCTGGGGGGATCTGTCCGCGCACTGGGACGCATCGAGCTTCGAGACGGCGCTCGGCGCGCCGGCCGGCGCCGAGGAGCGCAGCCGGCTGGTCGCCGCGCTGATCGACTCCTTCTTCCGGGGCTACCGCGACGTGGCGCGGGGGAGCGGCGAGGCGTTCGTTCCGCTCGACGAGGGGCTGGCCATCGTCTCGCGCCACGCGCGCGACCTCGGCTACGACGCGCTGGTGCTCTTTCTCGACGAGCTGATCCTATGGCTCGCGACCCACGCCGCCGATCTCGGGTTCCTCAACGAGGAAGGCCCGAAGGTCTCGAAGCTCGTGGAGGCGGAGACCGCCGGCCGGCCGATCCCGATCGTGAGCTTCGTGGCGCGCCAGCGCGACCTGCGCGAACTGGTGGGCGAGCAGGTGACGGGGGCGCTGCAGCTCGGCTTCGCGGACGTGCTGCAATGGTGGGAGGCCCGCTTCGAGCGGATCACGCTGGAGGACCGCAACCTCCCGGAGATCGCTGCGCGGCGCGTGCTGCGCCCGCGGAACGAGGCGGCGCGCCAGCAGATCGATCGCGCCTACGCCGACACCGAGAAGGTCCGCCGGGAGGTGTTCGAGACCCTGCTGACGCCGCGCGCGGACAGCGCGATGTTCCGCAAGGTCTATCCCTTCAGTCCGGCACTCGTCGAGACCCTGGTCGCCGTCTCGTCACTCCTGCAGCGGGAGCGGACCGCGCTGAAGGTGATGCTCCAGATCCTGGTCGACCGGCGCGAGACGCTCGACCTGGGCGAGATCGTTCCGGTCGGCGACCTCTTCGATGCGATTGCCGAGGGGGACGAGCCGTTCACCGAGGGCACTCGCCACCACTTCGAGAACGCGCGCAACCTCTACCGCCGGAAGCTCCTTCCGCTCATCGAGCGCCTGCACGGTATCTCGAAGGCGGAAGCGGAGACGCGTCCGAAGAACGACAAGGCGGCGCGCGCCCTCCGCGCGGAGGATCGGCTCGCCAAGACGTTGCTGCTGTCGGCTCTGGCGCCCGAGGTCGAGGTGCTGAAGAACCTGACCGCGACGCGGCTCGCGGCGCTCAACCACGGGTCGATCCGGACGCCGATCGAGGGCCGCGAAGGCCAGGAGGTGCTGCGGCGCTGCCGCGCCTGGGCCGCCGAGATCGGGGAGGTCCGGATCGGCGACGACCCGGCCAATCCGACCATCACCCTCCAGCTCTCGGCGGTCGATACCGAGAGCATCCTCGCCGACGCCGACCGGTACGACAACGCCGGGAATCGGCGCCGCCTGATCCGGGAGATCCTGTTCAACGAGCTCGGGATTGAGGATCGCGACGAGCTCATGCTCTACCACGAGATCACTTGGCGCGGCACGCAACGCCGCTTCGAGGTGATCTTCGCCAATGTGCGGGAGCTGCCGGACGAATCGCTCTCGACGCGCGCGGACGAACGCAAGGTGGTGGTCGATTTTCCCTTCGACGAACCGGGCCATACGCCGGCCGACGACCTTGCGCGTCTCAACGATTTCCGCCGGCGCGATGCGCGGGCGCGGACGCTGGTCTGGCTGCCGTCCTTCCTGAGCGCCTCGGCGCAACGCGATCTGGGCACCCTCGTCAAGATAGACCACGTGCTGGCCGGTGAACGGCTGCGAGATTTCGCTGCGCATCTCTCGACGGTCGACCAGGCGTCCGCGCGCGAGCTGCTGCGGAATCAGCAGAGCCAGCTCCGACAGCGCCTGATCCACTACCTGGAGGGCGCCTACGGCGTGGAGAATCCGACTCCCGGCTCGGTCGACGAGTCGCACCCGCCCGCAGAGCACTTCCAGTCTCTCGATCCCGCCTTCGAGCCGCGGCCGCCCGCGCGTGCGAAACTGAGAGACGCGCTCGGGAGCCTGTTCGATCAGATGTGCGCCAGTCAGTACCCGGCGCACCCGGACTTCGGCGCGCCAGCCAGGATCGCCACGCTGCGCCGTGTCCACGAGCAGGTGTCGCGGGCCGTGCAGGAGCAGGAAGGACGCGTCGCCATCGACAAGACGCTCCGCGCGTCGATGACGCAGATCGCCGTCCCGCTGCGACTCGGCGAGATGGGAGAAACCCATTTCGTCCTCGCCCGCCACTGGTTCAGCCACTTCGAGCGGTTGGCCAGGCCGCTGACCGTCGCGAAGCTCCGCGAGGCGATCGACCAGCCGTCGCGCATGGGCCTTCCGAAAGCCGCCGCGAACCTGGTCATCCTGGTCTACGCGGACCAGGCCGATCTCGCGTTCCGGCGGCACGGAGGCCCCTGGACGGCGAAGCTCGACGATCTGCCCGACGACGTCGAGCTTCGCGAGGAGGAGCTGCCGGTCCAGGAAGCGTGGAAGACGGCCATCGATCGCGCCGGCAGAGTGTTCGGGATGACGGTTTCTCCGTTGCGCAACGCCAGCAACGTGAGCGATCTGGCGGAGCGGCTCGGCGAGACCGCTAAGGAAAAGACCGTCGCCTGCGACGAGCTGGTCGAGAGGCTGGCGTCGATTGGGGCCGACTTCTCCATCGAGGAGGATGGCGCCAAGCGCCTCCGCACGGCCCGCGCGACCCGCGCGCTCGTCCAATCGCTGGCTGCTCTCCGAGGCAGGGCGCGGATCGAGAGGCTCGCCGAGATCCGGCCGGAGACCTCTCTCGAAGCGATGGGGACGAGCTTTCGCAAGGCGGCGGACGTCCTGGACGTTCTCGAGCGGACCCATTGGACGCTCTTCGCGTCGCTCGGCCGGTTGAAGGACGACCGCGCGGACGCCGCGCAGCGTTTCGTACGGGAGCTCACCGAGGCGATGGCTGCCGACGAATACGCCGTGGCGCTCGGCCACCGACTCCCCGATCTCGAGAACCGGGCGGTCGATCTGCTGGCGCGCCCCGTGGAGCCGCCGCCGCCAACACCGCCGCCAACGCCTCCACCGCCGCCCGGCAAGGGGGGCGCCTCCGTACGCGAAGGCGCCATCGTTGAAGAGGGCTCACACAGCAATCTGGATCGCGAGCGACTGCGTGCAGTGACGACAAAGCTGGAAGCGCTGTTCAGCGAAGAGCCGACCGCGCGACTCGAGCTCACGTGGAAGCTGCGGAAGCGGAACCAGCGACCCGCGGGGCCAGGGGAGGGCGGCGCATGACCGGTGTGCCGTCATTCGCGCAGGTACGCGCCCAGGTGAAGTCGATCCGCGACCGGTATCCGGACGCGCGCGCCATCGGGGTCCGCATGCCCATGCTCGACGAGGCGACGCCGGCGCCGTCCGTGCTGCGGATCGGTTCGGAGGAATTCCCCGTCATCCGGTGCGGCTCCGTGCTGGCATTGCGCGAATGCTTCGTCGATCTCCCCGCCGCCGGGCCGCCGCTCGTGGTGCTGACCGATCTTTCGCAGAAGGAGCTGGGCGAGGACCTGCGCGTGCGGTTCGCTCACCGCAAGCTGTTCTCGATCGAGGCGTGGCAGCTCGTGAAGGAACGGTTCAAGGTCCTCAACGTCGACCCGCGCCTGGTCGAACGCCATCCGTGGACGGCGCGCGCGCTCCTCGACGCGGAGCCCGAGGCGGGCTATCCACCGGTCCCGAGCGGTTTTCTGGATGCCGAAACGGCTTGGCGACATCTGTTCGCGACGATTACCGGAGACCCGCAAGGCGAACGGGACCCGGAGGCGCTCCTTGCCTGGGTGCTGGATGGCGATCCCGGGCAGACGCTGAATGCCCTGCCGGAGTCGGTGCGGGCGGGATTGCCCGACGCGGTGGAGGCCGGCGCGGGACGTGCGGCGAGGGTGATTATCGAGTGCGCGGGGCGACTCGGGCGCCGGACGGTCTCCGTCGGCCTTGTGGCGCGTGTCCTGTTCGATTCGGACGCCAAGGGCGACGAACGGGCAGCGAAGGCGAGAGGCAAGCTCGAGGCGCTGCTCGACCTGCACGACCTGGACGCGGATATGGCCCGCGGATGGATCGACGCGGCCGAGTGCGTGGTGCGGCGACGGCTTCTTCGTCTTCGTCGGGCCGACTCCGGGCCGGCGAAGTCGCCGCCCGCGGAGTCCCGAGGGACGGTCGCGGCGGTGCTCGCCGATGCCGACGCCCTGCTGCAGGAGCTGGGAGCCGCGGACATCGCATGGCGGAGCGGGATCCTGCGAACGTCCCTCGATCAGCGGCTCGCCGGTCTCGCGCGGGAGCTGGTCACGTTCGTCGAAGGCGAAGCGCACGAGATCCCGACCACGCTGCGAGGCGCTGCCTGCAGCGTCCTGGGCCACGCACTCTCAGCGGACGAACCGCGGCGCACTGCCGGCGTCGAAATGGCCTTGCGGCTTGCCGGCTGGCTCGCGGCGAAGCGCCGCGGCGGTGCCGGGAGTCAGCGGTCGTTCGGAGAATCCGCGCGCGCGTATCGCTCCGCGGGAGGCTTCCTGGACTGGGCGCGCACGCGCCTCTGGGACGGAGATTCGTCGCCGCTCCTTGCGGAGGCGTACGCCAGCCTGGCGCGGCAGGCCGACGAAGCGCGCCAGCAGGAGAACCGGGAATTCGGCAAGCTCCTGGCAGGCTGGCCGGGCTCGGGATCGCACGACCGGAGCCTGCTGGGCGTCGAGGCGGTGCTCGACCGCTGGATCGTGCCGCTCGCTCGGGAGCACCCGGTGCTGGTCCTGGTCATCGACGCGATGAGCATGCCGGTATTCCGGGAGCTGGAGAACGATCTCGTGCGGCACGGATGGGTCGAGTTGGTGGCGGTTGACATGTCGCAGCGTCCCGTGGTGATTGCCGCCCTGCCCACGGTGACCGAGTTTTCGCGGACGAGCCTGCTGTGCGGCGAGATCACGTCCGGGAATGCGTTGACGGAAAAGGACGGATTTTCCCGGCACGCCGGCCTGCGCTCGGCGTGCGCACCGGCAGCGCCGCCGGTGTTGTTCCACAAGGGAGATCTGCGCGAAGCCGGCGCCGCGGGTGTCGCTCCCGGGGTGGCCGAGTCGGTCGCCGACCCCGACCACCGGGTCGTGGGCGTCGTGATCAACGCGGTCGATGACCACCTCGCCAAGGGCGATCAGTATCGTGCCTCCTGGACCACGCATCAGATCCGGCCGGTCGAGGAGCTGCTCGATGCCTGCCGCTCCAGCGGGCGCATCGTCGTGTTCGTGAGCGACCATGGTCATGTGCTCGAGCGCGAGACGGAGCTCCGCGACGTCGAGGGCGGAGAGCGCTGGCGCCCCGCGACCGGAGAGCCCGCGGACGACGAGGTCCTGCTCCAGGGCCCGCGCGTCGTCACCGAGGGCCGTCGCCTGCTGGCCCCGTGGAGCGAACGCGTCCGCTTCGGGATGAAGAAAAACGGCTATCACGGCGGAGCGACATTGCAGGAGGTGGTGCTCCCGCTTGGCGTTTTTGCCCCTCCGGATGCGGCGAGCCGCCTCGTCGGTTGGCGCGAAGCTGCCCCGGAGATCCCTGACTGGTGGCAATGGCGGGCCGGGACCACCCCGGTGCCGGCGCCCGAACGCCTGGCGCCGGCGCCCGAACGGCCGGCGCCGGCGCCGGTGCGCCTTCCTCCCCGCCCGGGCGAAACCGGCGACCTGTTCGCACAGGTGGAGCCGGAGGCGCCCCGCCCGGCGGAGACGTGGATCGACCGACTCCTCGATACCGATCTGTTCGCGGCGCAGCGCAAGCAGGCGGCGCGCACGTCTCTACCCGAGGAGCGCATCCGGGCCATACTGGCCGCGCTCGACGCGCGCGGCGGCAAGCTCACCGGCGTCGCACTGGCCGAGCGTCTCGGCGTGCCCCTCTTCCGGCTGGGCGGCATCGTGTCCGCGTTGCGCCGGATACTCAACGTCGACGGGTACGACGTGCTGTCCGTCGACGACTCGTCCGAGACCATCGAGCTGAACCGAGAGCTGCTCGAAACGCAGTTCGGTCTCGCGGGTGACGGGGAATAGCGTGCGAAGGCCCGGCCGGTGATCAGCCCCCAGCGACGTAACGAGATCGTCGATGCGCTACGGCGCGGAACCGTTCCGCCGCGCAATCTCGACGCCTTCGCGGTCGGCCTCGATGCGTTCGACGCTGCGGTGGGCGAAGAGCTGGCATCCGTGGGCGCCGGGGGCGCAAAGTTCAAGGCGGTTCGCGGCGAGTACGGTAGCGGGAAGACCTTCTTCGTGCGCTGGCTGCAGGAGCGGGCGAAACGCGAAGGCTTCGCCGCGGCCGAGGTCCAGATCTCCGAAGCGGAGACGCCTCTGCACCGCCTCGAGACAGTGTACCGCCGGCTCACTGAACGCCTCTCGACCGCGGACACCCACCAGGGCGCCCTCCGCTCGATTCTCGACAACTGGTTCTACGCGCTGGAGGAAGACGTCCTCGCCGAAGGAGGCGTCGCGGAGGGCGCCGCGGCTGCCCTCTTGGCGCAGACCACCGATCTCATGGAGCGGCGTCTCGCCTCGGTTGCCCGTCACGCGCCGGCCTTCGCGACGGCGCTCCGCGCCTATCGACGGGCCGTCGCCGGCAACGACCGCACTACCGCCGAGGCGCTGCTGGCCTGGATCGGCGGGCAGCCCAACGTCGGCGCCGCGGCCAAGCGCTACGCGGGCGTCAAGGGGGACCTCGACCATTTCGGCGCGCTCAGCTTCCTCCAGGGCCTTCTTGTCATTCTGCGTGACTCGGGTTTCTCAGGGCTCGTGGTGGTCCTCGACGAGGTCGAGACGCTCCAGCGCGTGCGCAGCGACGTGCGGGAGAAGAGCCTGAACGCCCTACGGCAGGTGATCGACGAGATCGACTCCGGACGCTTCCCGGGCCTCTACCTCGTGATTACCGGGACGCCCGCGTTCTTCGAGGGACCGCAGGGGGTGCAGCGGCTGCCGCCCCTCGCCCAGCGGCTCGCCGTGGACTTCTCCGGCGCGCCCCGGTTCGACAATCCGCGCGCCCCGCAGGTGCGGCTGCACAACTTCGACCTCCCGCGGCTCCAGGGTGTCGGGCGGAAGATTCGCGATCTCTATGCCGAGGGCGCTACCGCTCCGGGGCGTGTTCTGGAGCGCGCGGATGACGCGTACCTGAGCCGCCTTGCCCGCGCCGTCACCGGCGGCCTGGGCGGACGAGTCGGCATCGCCCCGCGCGTCTTCCTCAAGAAGCTGGTCCAGGACGTGCTCGATCGGATCGACCTGCACCCGGACTTCGATCCGCGGCGCGACTATGCGCTCACCCTGACCGAAGGGGAACTGACAGACGTCGAACGCAACGCCCGTGCGTCGACTACTCCAGACGACGTCGAGCTGGAACTGTGAAACGCGAGCCCGCGTTCGATCGGCTGCATCCCGCCCTTCAACACCACATCGTCAATTCGCTCGGGTGGACTTCGCTCCGGCCGCTCCAGGAGCACGCCATCGGACCCGTGCTGGACGGCGACCATGCCTTGCTGCTGGCGCCTACCGCCGGTGGCAAGACCGAGGCTGCGGTGTTTCCGCTGCTGTCACGGATGCTGACCGAACAGTGGGGCGGGCTGAGCGTGCTCTACGTCTGCCCGATCACGGCCCTCCTGAACAACCTCGAGTCGCGACTCCGAGCCTACGGGGCCCTCGTCGGACGGCGCGTCGACCTGTGGCACGGCGACGTCGGCGCCTCCCGTCGTCGGGCCATCATGCGGGAACGGCCCGACCTGCTGTTGACCACACCCGAGTCGATGGAGGTCATGCTCGTCTCAAGCCGCTCGGAGCCCAGCGCGCTCTTCCGGGATCTGCAAGCCGTCGTCGTGGACGAGTTGCACGCCTTCGCCGGCGACGATCGGGGCTGGCATCTGCTCGCAGTCCTGGAGCGAGTGCGCCGGTTGGCAGGCCGCGAGATTCAGCGGCTTGGTCTGTCCGCAACTATCGGGAATCCGGAGGCGCTCCTCGAATGGCTGGCTCCCGCCCCGGATCGACCGCGGCGGGTTATCGCGGCGGCGGGCGAGGGCGCGAGCTCGGCGTGCGCGCATCTGGACTACGTTGGCAGTGTCCGGAACGCTGCGAAGGTGGTCTCTGCGCTTCACCGGGGCGAAAAACGGCTTGTATTCTGCGACAGTCGAGCCCGCGTCGAAGCGCTGGCCGCCGAGCTGCGTCAAGCCGGCACCGAAACATTCGTCTCCCACAGCTCCCTGGGGCTGGACGAGCGCCGGCGTTCCGAGGAGGCGTTCTCCCAGAGCCACGATTGCGTCATAGTCGCCACGAGCACCCTGGAGCTGGGAATCGACGTCGGCGATCTCGATCGCGTGGTCCAGATCGATGCGCCGGCAACCGTCGCCTCCTTTCTGCAGCGGCTGGGGCGCACCGGGCGCCGAGCAGGGACGGCCCGGAACTGTCTGTTCCTGGCAACGTCCGACGACGGATTCCTGAGAGCGTCCGGCCTGCTGCGACTCTGGCACGACGGCTACGTCGAACCCGTCGTGCCACCACCGGAGCCGTTTCACATCTTCGCGCAGCAGCTCCTGGCTCTCGCCCTGCAGGAAGGACGCATAGGACGCGCAACGTGGCGCGAGTGGCTGGGTGAGATGCCTGCTTTTCGCGCGATGGCGCGCGAGCATCTCGACGACCTCATCGAATTCATGCTGGTGCGCGGCATCATGCACGACGACGAAGGGATGATGTCGGTGGGCATCGAGGGAGAGCTTGCGTTCGGCCGCCGGCACTTCATGGAGCTCATGTCGGTGTTCACCAGCGAGCCGCTGTTCTCCGTGCACCACGGACGGACGGAGCTCGGGCTCGTGCATCCGCTGTCGTTTCAGGTCCGCCGCGACGGACCGGTCGTGCTCCTGCTCGCTGGCAGGAGCTGGCAGGTGACACATGTCGATTGGGCTCGCCGCGTTGCGTATGTGAAGGCCACCGCCGAGAGAGGACGTTCGCGCTGGGTGGGACAGGGACTCCCGCTCCGCTTCGACCTCTGCCGCGCGATCCGGCGTGTCCTTTCGGAAGGAACCGTCGGGATCGACATCAGCCGACGCGCTCGGACGAGGCTCGACGAGATCCAGGAGGGTTTCTCCTGGGTCGAGGCCTCCGGCACCGCCATCGTTTCCGACACGACGGGGGCAGGCCGCTGGTGGACGTTCGCAGGGCTTCGCGCGAACATGGCGCTCGGAGAGCTGATAGGCACACTCCGGTTCCCAACCACCCGGGAGGACAATCTCTCGATCCGACTCCGGGATGGCGTCGCCGTTGAGGAACTGAAACGACGACTCGATGACGTGCCCACGGACGCGGAGGACGGCGTATTCCCGGTAACCGACGACGCCGTGGACTCGCTGAAGTTCTCGGCGTGCCTGCCCAGGGAACTCGCCGTCCGAACCCTTCGTGAGCGCGGTTCCGACCGGGACGCCGTACGAACGTGCCTTCATGAACCAATACGACAGATTACCCTGGCGTGACCAAGCAGCCCGTGGAAGAAGTCTGTTCGCTGAGTTCCGCTGTTCAGGCAGCTTGGCGATGAGCGATTGAGCCAGCGAGCGTCGCCGGTGTCCATTTGGACCCCCAGGCGCGCGTCAGACGCCCCCAGCGGTCGATCAAACGCCCGATCAGGCGGCAAATCGCCGAAACAGCCCGCCCCTGCAGGCTCCGGGGCGTACCGATGCCGGTCTGGCTGCGCAGGAGCAGCCCGATGTTGCAGGCGGCCGCCTGAAGCAGCACGCGCTTGCGGACATTCTCGTGACCGCGCACCCACACCCGGCGCATACCGCCCGTCTCATACATGTGCGCGAAAGTCCGCTCCACCACCTCGCCACGGCACCGTTGCAGGCGACGACCCCGCCGCCCCCGCACACGACGCCGGTTCGCATACAAAGCCTTCTGCGCCGCACGCTTCTCCGGCGGCGTCTCTCCCGTCTTCTTGTCCTCCCAGCAGCGCCGGCCGCGCTCCGGCTCCGATATGTGACTCCGAACCCCTACCGCGCCGAGCGCCACCAGCGTCTCGTCGCTGTGGTAGCCCTTGTCCGCGACCACCTCCTCGACCCCCGGACCGTCCGGCTGCACCAACTCCACCTGCTCGGCCGCCATGATCAGCGTCGCCGGCAGCGTCGCCGTGTCGCCATCCGATGCATCCTGCACCGTCACCGCGACGATGGCCCCCGTGTCCATGTCGACCCCGTGCTCGGTCTTGTGGGCCAGGTGCGTCCGACGTCCTTCATCTTCGCGACCTTCGCGTCCGGGTGCTGCGGCGATTTCCACTCCTTGTTCGACGTCTTTTTTGTTCTTCCGAGACCGGTCGAACCGAGCCAGATCCGCCCGCGTTGGCGTCTCCACCCCGGACGCCTCCGCCAACCGCCGAATGAACGCCTCGTGGGATTCTCCCGTGTCCCGCCGCTCGATGCTCCGCATCGCCGCGTTCGCTTCCAGCGTCGTAGCATCAATGCCGACCGTCTTCCCCCGCACCAGACCCGCAGCGGACAGCCGCTCCAGAATCCACGTGAACACGGCCTCGTGGGTCTCTACGTCGATCCGCCGCCGGGTGCGCGACAGCGTCGAGTGATCCGGCGCCGCCTCGGTCAGCTCCAAGTCCAGAAACGACCGCAGACTCAGCGAATCCGCCACCCGCCACGCAATCCCGCGCTCCGACGACAGACCCTCGAAATAGCCGATGAACAGAATCCGGAAATACCGACCTGGACGCAGACTCGGCCGTCCCAGCCGGTCCGCGTAGAAGGCCCCGCACAACTCCTCGACCAACGCATCGAATCCGGAATCCGCCAGGACCCAGTTCAGCCGCTCGAAGTAAAGGATGCCCATCGTTCGTCGGAAGGTCCGCCGTGTCCACCCGCATCGGCGACGCCTGGCGCGCCGCCGGTCTCTTGCCCATCGCCATGCCGTTCAGTGTACGAAACTCGACCGCGCCGGGGCCAGGCCGGATCCGCGAATTTCGCCACAGGCTGGTAGGGCAGGGTGGCCGACTGGGCAATGCCGTTGAGCTGATCCTGCTGCTCGTCGGTGAGCGTGAGTGGTGCCAGTGGGCGTCCGCGTGGCATGGCAGTCTCCCTTGCTTGAAGCCTGCCGTTTATAATACCTATTTGCGAGACACCACACTAGCCACACGCAATAGTCGCGCTCCACCGCCGTCCCCGACCAGCGTGTCAGCGCCCCGCCTTGACCTCCCACGCCCGTAAACCCTCGTAGCTGAAACCCAGGAAGCAACTCACCTGTTTGTTCTCATCTTGACCACGGGTGAAGTCGCCTCGCCCCGGCACGAAGAAGGCCCTCAGCCCTGACGTCAGCTCAAGTTCCCCTGCCTGCGGACCCAGAATTCTCGCAATTCGCCCTTCCACGCGCTCCAGTCGGCCGCCATCTTTCCAAAACTGCTGCGCCTGATCCCATTCCCCCAGTTGGCTATGATGGACAAGCCGCCTAAGACTGCTCCCACCACCGAGCCACTCAGAACTCACGGTCCGATTCCGCCGAATCCGCGCCTTCTGCCTCGACTCTTCAATGAACCTCGCCACCGCGTCGCGCGCAGTAACGAACCCCTCAAAACACAAGAGTGCGTGCATTACATACAGATAGAACACCGCATCCAGTGAATCCGAGTTCGCTCGCCAGTACGTGACGCGTTCGATCACCCTCTCAATCGACGGCGGCGTAGTCGCTCTCCTCACCCCCTGAACCCAGAGCCGCAGATTGCTTTCCCTGTCGGGTTCTTCCCGGATGTTCTGCTCCAAGAGTTCGACAATTCGGTCTGCTTCCCGGTTCGTAAGCCCATCCCAGGTCCGCCCCCGCCTCGCAAGGTAGGCCCATACAACCTGCCGTCGGATGGGCGGCCCATAGATTCCGGGCCGTGCCAACAAATTGTCCCATGTCTGCGGCGCCTTGTCATGTCGCCCGTAAATCGCGTCAATACGCGCTCGACAAGATGCCTCGTACGTACTCCCGCTCCCACCCTCGCGGCTACGCCGCACCAATTCCAATAGACCCTCAGCCCGCTGCAAACCCTCCCGAAGCCATGGATCAGCATTACTAGACGCCATGTATCCCCACACCCCATCGTCGAAACCCCGGCCGGCGTGTTCTAGCAAACGAATGAGCATCTGCGCTTCGCTGATGTGGCCGTGCTCATTCTCTGGATTGAGATTCCGACCGCGCTCAAAGCTTTCGCTAGCGCGACGCGCAATCCTCACAAGTTCGCCTACCGATGTCGGGCTTGACATGGCTTCATACAAAGACGCCCTCAGTACCATTCCCTTCATGTGATGGAGAACGCTATCCTCATCGTCCATCGCCAGGGCCCGATCGATGCACTCGATCGCCCTTAACCAATCACGACGATTGTGGCTGTGAAATCTTCCCAGATGGGCCCAAAAGTGCGCTTCCTCCGCGTACACGTCGGTCAGGAACCGCAAGACCTCAAGCGCGCCCTCTGGACTCGGAATATCTTGAATGATCTGGGCAAACAGCTCCGTGGCCGACCGCTCTGTTCCGATCAGTTCCGAGTTGTCCCGGTAGATGAACACTCGACGGGCAACTTCGAGGAGTGCTTCTGATCGCTCTGGATCAGACCCCCGGCAAAAGGCAGCAAACTCCCTGGCCCACTCCGACAGTTGCTGGTTCCACGTCCGGCGATCATGCGAACCCGTCATCAGTATCTGCTGGACCGTCTCATAGGCGATTAGATCATGAGCTGTTCGCCACGTCCCAGATCCAGTTTCAACCAGAAGGTCGAGCGCTGGCGCTAACGCTGACGCCAAGTCCACGGGCCGATTCTTGGGGAGCCCAAGCTGATCCGCAAACGCCTGTGCCGGAAGCGGCTTGTGTCCATAGTGATGTGCAATCGCGACGAAGCCGACGACATTCTGCTGGACTTTAGTCAGCTGGTCCAGCCGCGATTTCACGTACGGCTCGAGCCCTAGAAAATCGTCATGGAACGCCACAAGCCCAAAGAAGAAGGCTGAACGGTGCCGCGCCTCCCCATTCTGCACAAGCTGCTCGAGTTCGCGGCGGCGCCCGGGGCTCGTGTTGGAGTAGGTGGCCAGAAATCGCTGAGACTCAAGATCGCTGAGCGGTGCTGCGAGATAGAAAGAGCGACCTCGGGTCGCTTGGCTTGTGAAACGTCGCAAGACCTGCACGATTACCGCAGGCACATGGCGCACGCTCAGTGCGGCAAACAATTCGTCTAGCTGTCGCTCGGATACCTCTGCCCCATCGACGAGTAGCACGGCAGGAAGCTCGGTTGTCGATGCGATCCGGAATACCCGTTCGACGGTCTCGGTGGAGGCGCGCCGGACAATCGCACAGGGATAGGTGTCGTGAAAGTTCCACAACAACCGTCGGCCAAGCGTGGTTCCGCCCGCACCTGGGGCGTGGTAGAGATTGATGCGGTGGGTCCGTCTGGCTTGCAGATCCTGCCGGACCTGTCGGCTCACCTTCGCGAACAGGTCGCGCTCAATGTCGACGTGGAGGCCGAGTTCGAACCACTCGATCTCCGCCCCCCTGAGGAAGTCGGTTCCGATTTGCCCGCCCCCGTGGGCTCTCCGGCCAAGGCCCAAGTGAACGAGTTCTATTTCCTCCTGAAGCCACGTCACCGTCGCTGACGGAACCTCCAGTGGCACTCCGGCCTGGCCTGGCAGGTAAGTACCTTCTGCGTCAATCGGGCCACCC
Source organism: Vicinamibacterales bacterium (assembly GCA_965222905.1). Lineage (GTDB taxonomy): Bacteria > Acidobacteriota > Vicinamibacteria > Vicinamibacterales > UBA8438 > WTFV01. The sequence goes on from OZ244976.1 coordinate 6,440,877, forward strand.
ACCCCCAGCCGGCCCATGCCCTCCAGCAGATGTCCCATTGGACCAGCTACGACGTGCCCATCGACTTCCGTGGGGAGTGGATGTAGCTGCGCCGGGTCGCTGGTGACGAAGACGATCGTGAGTCTGTCACCAAAGAGGCTCTGGCAATCCTCGAGCACCATTCGGAGAGGGCTGTGTAGGCCTCCGGCTGACCAAAGCACGGTGACGACGGCCGGCTGCGGCCCGGATCTGCCGGCCATGTCCCTGATCTTGGCGTACAGACTCGCTCTGCTCGTCTTGCGCCACTGCGCTGGGGTTCCCGTTGATAGAGTCGAGTCCCGTCCGTGAAGTCCCCGGGCGAAGATCCACGAGGTGGTACCTGTAAGCTGTGGTTGCAAGGCATCCGAGAGGGTTACGAGGTGAAGACCGCGGCGTGCCGAGAGTCGTGCCTTCATCACAGAGAGTACGCCGTGCGACTCGCTCTGTGGATCGAAATCAATAACCGCACCCCATGGCAGGTCACCAAGCGTCGCCACGGCGTCCAATTCGAGGAGGTCCGGGCTCACAACAAGCACATGAAAGCTCGTGGCCGAATAGCTAGCCGTGAATTCTTGAAGGCGATCCCACGCAGAATCGGCGGGGCGAACCTCGGACTGTGAAACGCCAGAGAACCACGTGCCGATCCTGACTACATCGGCCGGCGTGGCCACGTCGTTTTTCGAGCCACGGCGAAAGTAGATTTGCCACTGTCGGAGGCTGTGGCCGCAGTCTCTGAGTGGCGCTGATGGCCCATTGCGAGAAGGCGGAATCTCGATAACACCGAGTGTCTTCTCGCCGACGTCGCATTTCAGGTATCGGAACGATGGGATCGGATAGACCCTCTCCGTGAACTGCGAGTGGAGGAGTTCGTCGTCTGGATGGCTTTCGACACCATGGACAATGCACTTACCGAAAGGAGGGCATTCCACGCCAAGAATGATGTACGAGGCGTGGTCACGCGGTGTATTGGCCATGCAGACGACGTCCTTGACCAGAGCGAATCGTCCCCACTCAGTCGACAAATCGTACGCTTTCGACTTGAAGTCAAGAGTCTCGCTCTCCGGCCTAAACAGCAATTGTTGTAGTTGCTCCTGCATCAAACCAATCTCCCGGGCGCGCCGTGTGTCGGAATCGAGCCTAAACCGGTTAAGCGAGGTGATGTTATCACGGTCGAAACCCGTGGGTCGACACGGGCGGAAACATGACGTGTGCGCAATCGCGGTTTGCTGTAGGTCGGTGCTGCCGGTGGGTGGTGGCCGTTGTGGTTTGGTAGGCTGCGGGCCTCGGCCCGGGCGGACCGCCTCGGGCGCAGGGGTTCACGGCGAGTCGCGGGCGCAGTGCGGCACGGCAGGCCGGCGGACGTGGTTCGGCATCGCAAACCGCGACGGCAACTACAGGCCCGTCGTGGGCTCTCGACCCGGCGAGTGAATGGCCCGTGTTCGAGCGTTTCGTCGGCGACGCCATAGCGCGCTGGAGAGGCGCCCCGGGTTCCACGTCTTTTCCGAACAGCCGCAATGAGATCGAGGTCGGAGACTCGCCGAAGAACCCCGACACGGCGGAGTCCGACGAACTCAAGCGGGGTTCTGCGGGACGCTAGTCGCAGTGGATGGGACCGCCGGCATGATCGAGCTGAAGCGCGGGGGCAACTCGCCCGTACCGCACCCCGAGGCGCTAGATTCCTTGAATGGCCGGGATCTTTACAGTTGAGTCAAGTTCAGGTTTTGATCGTTGTTTCTTAACTGTTTCACTCTCAATGGGAGGCAGCGATCACGCCCGATTCACATGCTCGTTGGTCTGAGGCGGAGCCTCGCTAGAAGGATGCGCCACCCTGCCTCGGGTGCGGCTCTTCTTCGTTGGCGGCCCAATCAGTCTCTCCGGCGGCGGCGAGGCAGGAGGCAATTGGATCCGTCAAGGCGTGGTGAGGAGCGGCAGAGGGTCCGGTGGCCGACGGTACTTCTGTCGTCAGCGACCGATGAGGGACTTCCGCTGGTCCTCGCGCGCTTCGTGAGAGGTCTCAGTACGCATCAAGGCTCCGGCTGCCTGCGGCGGCTGAGAACCGCCGCAACTGCAGCCAAGTGTCACCGTGCGCCGGTCGACTCCCATCGGGTCGCGGACCAAATGCCGACAGGCCCTTCGATGAGCCGACGACGAGCACCGCACGCCGCGTCGCCGCTGCCACGTGGATGATGTCGAGTACCACTGTGGCTTCCAGGGCGTACGCGGTGGTGCCCGCGCGGCGGTCGCGATGGTCACGCGGCGGCGCATCTCGACCAGGTAGCGCTCCGGCAGCAGGTTCAGCGCGGCATCGACCCGATGCAAGCCGTCGTGACCGCGCCGCGCGCAGCCCAGACCCACAACCTGCATCGTGCCGGAGGTCGTTTCGGCGTGGCTCTCGTGCTCGTGCGGCTCCGAGTACTCGACACCGCTGGTGTCCTCGGCCGGACCAGCAGCCTCTTTCGAGCTGCGTTGGTCGCGATGTCCTTGCAGGAGCTTGCGTACCAAATCCTGGCCCCGCCGGTGCAGTTCCCGTTCGAGTTCGCTCTCGCTCATCTGCCGGGCTTCGCTGGACGAGAGGAAGGCTTTGGCATCCGCGAAGACAGCATCGGCCGCTACGCACGGGGCTCGGCTCGGGAGATCGATGCAAGCGACGCCGGTTCGCGGCACGTCGAATGTACGTCCCTGGAATCCTGTCGTCACAGCCATCGCAGGTCTGCCTCCCTTCCCACGGCACCGTACCAGAACGCCGCGCGAATGTCCAGAAGGGAGCGCGCCCGAGGGGGACAGACCGACGGTGTTCGGTACCGTTTCGAGGCTCGGCTGGCCGCCGGAAAGACGCGGGTACGCGCTGGCCTGGTTGCTGTCCCCCCGAAACGAGCACTGGAGAGACGCATCCGCGGGCAAAAAGGCCCATGAATAGGGCAAAAACTCCTCTACGAAGAAGAGCCGCACCCCCCTGCCTCACGCCCCCCGATTCCCAACTTTCGGAAATGCCTCCAATGTTTGCTGTACCGGCGATTTCGGTATACGCCCGTAGTCCACTGTTCAGCGAGTCGCCCCCGCCACCCTCCCCACCACGCCTTCAACGGGTCAAGTAGCTCTTGCCGTGCCGCTGGCAGAAGCCCCCTTGGGCCGTCGACGAAGAAGAGCCGCACCCAAGGACAGTGATCGATATAAAGTCTTCAACTTCATCGGGGTAACAGTTTGTAATTCCATTCCCCGTGAAACGCATCGCGGACCAGCGCGAGTGCGTCCATCTCTTCCTTGGTCACCGTAACGCCTGTGGGATATTCCCCGGCGTCGAGTTCGGCCCGGACCCGGAGCCCGGTGGCTGTCCGGACGTTCCCGATGCGGTCGACGATGGTCTCGTACGTCGTCAGCGGGGTGCCGCGCCAGTTCGCCGTGATGTGACAGAAGAGCCGGTGCTCGATCTTGTTCCACTTGCTGGTGCCGGGTGGAAAATGACTCACCTCGATGGTCAGTCCGGTCTCGTCGGCCAACTGTTGAAGCTCATGCTTCCAGGCGCGCAACCGATACCCGTTGCTCCCGCCCGCATCGGCCGTGATGAACAGGGTCGTGGCCTCGGGGTAGGCGCCGCAACCCATCTGATGCCACCAGTGTCGAATCGACGCCACCGCGAACGTCGGTGTGTCGTGGTCCCAGCCCACGCTCACCCAGGCTTCGTTGCGCGCCATGTCGTAGACGCCGTACGGAATCGCCTTGCCCTCGGCGTCGGTCGGGAAATCATGCACCAGCACCGCCGGCGGCGTGCCCTTCGGCTGCCATTCCCGCCCGCCGTTCTTGAAGTTCCCGACCAGCTCTTTCTTCTTCGTGTCGACCGAGATCACCGGCTGGCCGGCGGTCAGATGCTCGTCCGCGGTCTGGTTGATGTGCTCGAACTGCGCGTTGCGGTCCGGATGCGTGGCGCCTTCCTGCCGCTTGCGCGGCGATTGCAGCCGGTAGCCCAGGCGGTGCAGCAGCCGGCCCACAGTGGTCGAACTCACCCGCCACCCCTGCTCGGTCAGCGCCGCCGCCAGCTTCGCGCGACTCTTGCACGTCCAGCGCAGCGGCGAAGTCGGGTCGCCGCGCGTGAGCGGATCCACCAGAGCTTGGAGCGCGGCCTGGATGCCGGGTTGATCCTGCTGGATGCGGGGCCGTCCGCCGCCAGGGCGTCGGATGCGGTCCGTCGGCGCCTCGTCGCGGGCAATCTCCCGGCGCCCCTTGCGAATCGTCTCCCGAGCCACACCGGTGGCCGACGAAACCACCGCGTCGCCGCCGTAGCCGATGGCGAGCGACTCGGCCGCCGCCCACCGGCGGCGACTGCGCTCGTCCAACACGGGCGCGACCACGGCATACTTCGCAACCAGGGTCGCTTCCAGCTCGATGTCTCGCTTCATACCTCCAGTATGACCAGCAACCCAGCAGATGGCAAACTAGTTTCGCGCAGTGTCCCAAGTTAATTTAACTGGCCAACCTTCTCTGCTGACTCCTCTTTCTCCGCCTCGCGCTCTTCCTCGGAAACCACACCGGCGAGAAATCTCTGATACCTTTCCTGTAGATACTTCAGAGCAGCTCCATCATCGACCTGATGCTCCAGCTTTTCTTGGAAGAACTGAAGCCGCGCCTTGTTTTCCCCGATGATCTGCCCCCAGGTCTTGATACCGACCGTGATATTCGCCTTCGAGGAAATCACACCGCTGTCACCCATCCGGTAGACAGCGTAGTCGTCCACGTCGTCCGAAATCGCCCAGAACGTCCACTTGACACCATTCACGGACCGAAACCGTTCGTCGTTTGCAACGCTGATCGCATATTTTTCGACCTGCGTGATCTCTTCATCGCCGATCTTAACTTTCGGCCGTTTCAACTCCACGACCAAATGCTCAAGCTCGTCGGCGCGATGTCGACGTAACGTTCGAGAGAGCATGAGATCAACGATTCCCCGCTTCTGACTGACATGTCTGACTGGCCTATCGATGACAAGATCCTCGCCGAGAATCTCCCGGTGTTTGCACAAGGCCGCGGTTAGTCCACGGTCGCTGACCGACAGGTTGTATTCCTCGCCGAACAGCCAAGTGTTGTCCTCGACGATCTTGTGCAGTTGCGATCGCTCCTTGAGCCTCGCCTTCATATCAGCATCGAATAGAATCTGCTCCAGACCGGCAAGAAACTTGAGGCGGTCGGCGACGACCTTCGCGGCGCTGATAATCGACGACAGCGAGGCTTCACGCAGTAGCGTCGCAAGCTCTTCCTGCTTTCGCTTCGGCAGCCCTAGAACCTCATTCATGATGACTTGAAGGTCTTCTGGGCTCTTCTCGATCGCCGTTCGCAGCATCCGAAGGTCGAACGCCTTCTTTTTCGGTGGTGTGCTCACGAAATCCGGCATGTAGTCGCTCGCGGTCACGGCGAGGATGTCGAAGACCTTCCGTTCGGCATCCTCTAGCGGCGACTTGGCCTCGCCTTCATACGGGTAGACCCTTTCGGCTTTCCATTCCTCGACAACGGTCAGCGCGCGTTCAGCAGCGCGGTCGCGGAAATATGCCTTGACAGCCTGTTGGGCTTCCTCAATACACGCATTGAGTAGCGGATTCATCTCCGCAAGATCGAGCTGCGCCTCCCCGTGCAGCTTGGTGACAAACGATGACTTCAGATAGGCCGAGAAGTGAAATTCGCCGATGTGGAACCGCGTGGTCACCTTCGAAAGCGGAAAGCCCCGCTCCGTACAAAGGTAAAGGCCGCGCGTCGTCACGTTGCGCCATTCGATGATTTCCAGTTCCACGGGATGAACCCTGCCGGCTTCATCTATATGGGTCAATTGCTCCGTGCGCGTTGTGGCAATCGCCGTTGCCGGATCGAGTTGTGTGCCCTCGTACTGGATCGAAACCTCCCGGTAGTCCTTCAGGTACAGGGCAAAAATCTCGGCCAGTTCCTGCACGGCATTGTCCGGATCAAGCGACCTATATTCCCGGTGCAGCTCCGATACTTCGATTTGGACTCCGGTGGTTCTCGCGTCTACCGTTTCCTCGTCCGTAATCCGGACTTCACGAATGTTGTCTCCGAGCATGGTGATGTCGTAGCCGCGCAGGTCATCTGTAGCCCTCCGGTAGGTCACACGCCAGTCAGCGACACGCCCGAGCGCGAATACCCTAAAGCGACCCCGACCCTCGTACCCGTGCAGCAGCCGCTCTTTGGTCTTGGTTCGTGCGCCGGGCTTCTTCCAAGAACCCCCAAGACGCGCGAACAGTTTTGGTGCATCCTGGTAGGGAATGCCGTGTCCGTTGTCTCGGACGACTATCTTTGTCATTCTCAGTTCGCCGTATTCCAGCCGCACATCAACGCGGCTCGCGTCGGCGTCGAGGCCGTTCCAGATCAGCTCTGCGACGGCCTGGACCGGTTGTGCCTTCGACTGCCGTTCAAGGAAATCGGGCTGGACTTCAACCGTGTAGCTGTGCTCAGTCATTGTTTTCGCACCTTGAACAGGTCGTTACTGTGATCCTGGTTCAGCGGTTCAGAGATGTCTTCTACGAGCGCAGACTCGGTAGGGTCGTGGTGCTTGCGAGCCTTGTCGAGGTCCAAGATGCCAACCGCCTGTCTTCCGTCGGTCACCGCCATATGCATACGGCGCGCAACGTGCGGATAATAGTGGAGCGACTCGTGCAAGTTCCATGACCTATGGCATGCGTAGACATGGTCGCCGCAAATTGAGGTCAGCGGAAAGCCGTCTGCTATAGTGGTGCCGATAGCTTTCTGCGGTGTGCCGCCGTTGGCCGACATGTCGGATAACCACGGAGCGATAGTTACGGATGCAGAGACTGCAGTCGTGCCATCTTCGTTGATCCAGATCCGCAACCTCGCAGCCGGGATGTATACTCGATCAGCAGCTCTGATTGCTATACGGACGTTCTCGGGGGTCGAGCGAGCATCGTTCTCCATTTTCATCATCAGCATCGCGTCCGTTGGCTTGTGCTGTCCAGCCGTACAGACGGAACAGTACTACAAAAACTGATCCCCTATGAGGTCGTACAGAACTCGCGAGGGGCGCTCCGGTCCCTGCGAGGCTCGATGGGCAATGCTCTCGAAACCTTCGGCGTCGGAGTTGGCTATGTCGGTCGCCTCAACGATCACGAGGTGGGCCACTTTCTCGCGGAGCAGGCGGCAACATCTGTTGGGCTGATGCGAGGACAGACGGTATGTCTGGACGGAAGCCGTACCGGGCCGTGACGCTGACCCGTGGCGTTCGGTGCGGAATCCGCCTTTCGCTTTTCGGACCCCTGTGGTTGCATTCCGTGGGACAGCCGGCTAAGTCCCCAAGTGAAATCGGGATATGTGGAGACGACGTCCGAAGTCGGCCAGAGGTGACTTTCGCCGTACTCGACATCGGAATTGGGAATGGAATACGGGATGCTTTCACTGCCCAGGAAGCGGCCGAGCAGCAAGCGCCGGGGTCCGCATCCCGACCGTGCCCTTTCGGCTTCGTTCTGCCGCAACGTCGGCGAGGCAGGGCGGTACTGCGACGGCAACGGCCTCTACCTGCATGTGGAGGCTTCCGGCTCTCGGCGTTGGGTGCAACGGCTCGTGATCCGCGGCAATTCCTGCACGCTCGGCCTCGGCAGCTGCAAGCTCGTGTCGCTGGCCGAGGCGCGTGAGCGGGCGCTGACCAATCGGAAGGTCGCCCGTTCCGGCGGAGATCTGCTGGCCGACAGACGCCGGGCAAACGGCGCACCGACGTTCGCGGAAGTAGCCGAGAAGGTGATCGCCATCCACAGTGAGATCTGGAAGCAACCCGGTAAGACGAGACGGCAGTGGCAGGCGTGCCTGCGGGATCAGGTACTGTATCCGTTTCCCATAATCGCGCTGATCAGACAGGCGGAGCGACGTGGACGCCACATCTACTGAGAGGTCGGACGAAAAGGGGCTGACGGGACCCGAACCCCTGTTTCACACCATCACGGTACCGCTTCACCTGAAGAAGCGCCAGCACGCACGGCTCCAACGCATCCTCGACACCTGCCGCGGCCTCTACAACGCCGCGAACGAGCAGCGCCATGCGGTCGGCAACCGCTTCCTGCGCGACGAGTGGATCCGCTCCGCCGTCCGCAAGGCCGCTCTGGCCTGGACCCCGAACGGTTTCGGGGCATTCGAAGCCGCGCGCACCGAGGGCGAGTAGGACCGCCGCAATGACGGCGGGCGGGCACCGGCCCGCCGCGACACCACTACCGGACACCCCAGGACAGCACAACGAGACCGACGCTTCAGCGAAAGAGGCGGCGACAGAAGAAGAGAACCATGAACGACGCAGCTGCACCCCGAAGGCGAGCCCTTCGGGTCCGAGTCGGGCGGAACCGGCGGCCGGGGGACCGACGGCGTGGAGCGATCGCCCAGGTACTCAAGCGTGCGGAGAATCAGATCGCTGCCCTGCGCGTGCGAGGTCAGAATCACCAGATCGACAGCGTCGCGCATGCCCTTGAGCATCGCGCGGGTCTCACGCGGCGTCAGCCGCTTCGGCACCATGTCGTCGGGCTCGTAGACGAGAACGCGCCGCGGCGCCGCAATAATCATCTGCTCGAGCACTATCGACGCCGACCCGCGTGCCCGGCGTGGGCTGATTTGTCGGAGAATCGTCAGAGCCCATGGGAACTTGCCTGCTGGCCAGCGTACCCGCGAAGGACCGCCGGGGGCGACGTCTGGACACCCGGAGGAGGAGTCCGTCGAGCTCGCCGGGCATGTTCAAGGCCAGTACACCGAGTGCACGAAGAACTTCGGGCAGAACAGTCATAGCCGGGAAGAGCGACCGCTGCGCCTACGCAAAGGGTCCCACCACGATTGCAGGGACACCGGCCATATCAAGGAGAACCCGATGCCGCACGTCGCGAGATCGGCAGCTGGGCACTCGACCGCACGGATGCCGTCGTCGGCGCCATCCGGCCAGATGCGGACCCGTCGGGCGCGGCCGACGGCCTGACAGCGGAAGCCTGCGCAACCCGCCACACCAGCAAGCGACCAGCGAGACGCCAGCTCGACCCGGATCGAGACAAACACGAGTGGTACAGTGGGACTAGAAATGCCGATCAACGAGCAGATCCCACTTGAACTCGGGATCGGAGCAATCGTAGCGACGATGCTGTTCGGAACGTGCCGAACCGAACGGTCGATGGAGAGCCAGTACAACAGCTTGGCACAACAGATGCAGCAACGGTTCGCAGAGACGAACCGCCTGATCAACGGGACGAACCGCCTGATGGACGAGACGGACCGGCTGATCGACGAGCCGAACCAGCGGATCGACGACACGCACCGGCTCCTCGACGATCTCCAAACGAAAATCGGAGAAATCCGCGACGACGTCCGAGACCTTCGGAGCATCCACCTCGAAAGCGCGGACGCTGGGGCCGGATTCGACTGATGACCTCGCAACACCGAGGAAGGACACCGACCAATGTCAACAAGAAGCACTTCAGAAGAGACAACACGGAAAACCGCGGTCAGCGTGGCGTTGGGGACGTACGACGCACCGACCGCAAAGCCTGCGTCGCCGGCGACAGAGAAGCACGACCTCGGAGAGATCGACTGGACCGAGTGTCCTGCAATAGAGCGGGATCCAGATAGATTAAGCGGTGCTTGGTGCTTCGAAGGAACCAGGCTCCCGGTACACGCCCTGTTCATGAACCTATCGTCAGGACTGACCATACCCGAGTTCCTGGAGACGTTTCCAGCCGCGAACCTGAAACACATAAAGTCGGTACTCGACTTCCTGTCCGACCGGCTCGAAGAAACGAGCACCGAATGAAGGTAGTGTTCGACCAGTGTACACCTAAACAGCTACGAGAAGCACTGCCACAGCACGACGTACAGACCGCTGACGAGGCGGGGATGGGAAGCCTCAAAAACGGCGACCTAATAGACGAAGCGGTCAGGAGAGGATACGACTTGCTGGTGACAGCAGACCGCCGAATGCGGAAGCAGCAGGAAATCAGAGGTAAACCAATACGGGTGGTGGTGCTGACACGGCCAGACCGGCTCAAGGCGCAGAACCAGATCAGGGAAATACAGCAAGCCATCGCGACAGCAAAACCTGGAGAATTCACGCGGGTAATAGCACCAAGAACGCAGCCGCAACCTCACGTGACATTCGACGCGCGGAACGATGGCCTGTTCAACATCACCGAGACGCGCGGTAGCCCGGGCCGAAGCAAAACGCTGCGGGCTGCAGTGACAATCCGCGAGGGACTAGAGTGGCTGGCGGACGCGAAACGGATTGCGAAGCACGAAATCCCCCAATGGGAACGGAACCTGCTCAACGACCTCAAGCGGGCACGTGAAAGAGGGCGAGGACGACAAGGGTAAAGCCAAGGTGCGGAAAAAGCCAGAAAGTGGCACAGAAAAGCAGGTCATGGGTGTTTCTGTGCTGGCACAACCTCATGGTTGTGGCGAGCATCGTCCACGGCCTGACCGTGAGCGACGATCTGGGGCTTCGCCAAGGTCGGGGGCGCGGTCATCGAAGTGCCGGCAGCCGGAACGTCCCAGACATGCCCGGCGTGCGGCCGGCGCGAGTTCGACTCGGCGCTGTCGGAGCGGTGGCGGGAATGCGAGTGCGGCTGGGCCGCACCCCGCGACGTGACGTCGGCGTTCGAGATGCTGCGGCGCGGAGCGCCGGAGCTTCTCAAGCGGGGCGGGGGCGCCCCGTGGGGCCGCAACGCGCTCACCGGAGAGCGCGTGGTCCCGGAAACACCCGTTCGGCAGTTGCTGCTGAACGCGGGAGCCCGCCGCCACTTGGCGGCTGCTGCATCCGGTCCATATGACCTGCTCAACTGAGCAGACGGATACAGTACCCGGGATCACGCCTATCCCCGCATCGGTGACAAGGGCATCGATCAGGTGACGACGGCCGACATCATGTCCGTTCTGCTGCCCTTGTGGACACGCCGTCACGCCACGGCGCGGAAGCTCCGCCAGCGCATCGGCGCTGTGATGAAGTGGGCCGTCGCGCAGGGCTACCGGACCGACAACCCGACCGGCGACGCCATCTCCGCAGCGCTGCCGAAGCGCACGAATCCGGCACGGCACATGCCGGCGCTTCGGCATGGGGAAGTTGCCGGCGCCATTGAAGCGGTGAACGCCTCGTCGGCGTGGGTCGGTACGAAGCTGTGCTTCGAGTTCATGGTGTTGACCGCGGCCAGGCCCGGGGAAGCGCGAGGGGCGAGGTGGGAAGAGATCGACTTCAGCGCGTTGGTGTGGACGATCCCGGCGACGAGGATGAAAGCGAGTCGCGAGCACCGGGTACCGCTGTGCGCTCGCGCCGTAGAGATCCTGCATGCGGCAGCACGACCACTTCGAGGCTCGACTACGGCCCAGCCCGGCGGGCTGGTCTTTCCCAGCGCGCGCGGCAAGCAGCTCGCCGACGCCAGGCTGTCGAAGCTGCTCGAGCAGTTGGGGATCGGGGCCGTTCCGCATGGCTTCCGGTCGTCGTTCCGGGACTGGGTGTCCGAGCGGACCAATCACCCGCGCGAGGTGGTGGAGGCTGCACTCGCGCACGTCGTGCGCAACCAGACCGAAGCGGCATACGCGAGGAGCGACCTGTTCGACCGCGGGCGGCAACTCATGACCGACTGGATGCAGTACCTCGACCCGGGACGCTCACCTCGGCCTACCGTTGCGTGACGTCCGGCGGGCGGATACGCACGCGTTGCTCCTCGGCGGTCACGATGGCGCCCTGCGCGAGTTCCGTACCGTAACGACGGAGAGCGGCGGCACACACAGGTCCCTGATCTTGCGCACGCAAGTTCACGAGTCGAACGATTCCGGCATGTGGACGTCGATGCAAGACCGCCAACTCGCCGAAGTCCTTGTCGAGGGTGATCAGTACTTGTCCGTGCGCGGCGGCCGTCAACAGGATCTGGTCATCCCCCGGGTCCGTGGACCAGTCGCCGACCCAATCGACGTCATGACCTGCAGAGCGCAGAACCGCCATGGCGCCGCCCCACACACATGCGTCGAGCAGAACCTTCACGACATCGAGGACTCGAACAGCGCCGGTTCAATGCGTTCGTGTCCGACGAGGCGTCGGGCGTACACCAAGCACGCCCGGATGTCGTCAGGTTCCAGCCACGGGTAGCCCTGCAGCACGATCTCCGGCGTGTCGCCGCCGGCCAACATGCCAAGAACATGCTCGACGGCAAGTCGGCGGTTCCTGATGATCGGCTTGCCGCCGAAGATCGCCGGGTTCGACGTAATTCGACGGAGGAGGTCCGTTTCGCTGCGAGTGCTGGCCACGACTCACCTGCCGATCATGCTACCTCAGTTCCAGGTCTCCGGGCAGCTTGGCCGTCTTCGAGACGCTGTCTTTACCCTGGCAGGGAACGGCAGCGCAATTCCGCCACGCCGGTCGGTGCGTCTCGGTGTCCGAGGGCACGTGTTCAGGCCCGATCATCGTGACGGACACAGGCTCCCGTAGAGCAATAGATGACTGCATTGAACGGAGCTCCGGAGAGCGCGCAATGATTACCGATGATTGCCTTTAACATGAATGACTCGCCCGCCAGGACGACCCCGAAGAGGCCGCGATCGGCCGCCCGACACAGACCGCGCGCCGCCTCGTCGAGGCCTCCGTCAGCCCGAACACCCGGCGGGCCTACGCCGGCGCGCTCCGCAGGCTCGACACCTGGCTCGGCGGCCGCGAGGTCGACGACGCGACCCTGGCCGCCAACCTCGCCGAGTTGCACGACGCCGGACGCGCTTCGTCGAGCGCCTCGATGGCGGTCGCCGCGGCGTGCTTCCGCGCAAAGCTCGCCGGTCAACCTACTCCCGCCGGCGAGCGGACCGCTCGGGTCCTGGCCGGCTACCGGCGGACCGCCAGCGATCGCGGTCGCGGTCAGGCACGACCGTTCGGGGTTTCGGACTTGGCTGCCGTGCTCGCGACCTGCCACCGGCCGCGTCGGCGCGGACGCGGCGTCGAGTCAGACCAAGTCGCCCTCGAGCGGGGGCGGGTCGATGCCGTGATCGCCGGGCTGCTGTTCATGGCCGGGATGCGGCGTAGCGAGGTGAGCGCGCTGCGCTGGGCCGACGTCGTCGATTCGACCGACGGCGCCGGGTTCCTCGTCACCGTGCGCAGGAGTAAGACGAACCAGGAAGGTGAAGTCAACGACGTGCGGTTCGTGAAGGACGGCGTCGCGCGCGCCCTCCGGACGCTGCGCGCCTCCACGAGTCCGGAGCCGAGTGACCGCGTGGTACCGTTGTCGGCGCAGATGATCGGGTTACGGTTCACGGCGGCGGCGCTGGCCGCCGGTGTCGAGAGCCGGGTGACCGCGCACTCGGGGCGGGTCGGGCTGGCGTCGGAGCTCACGAGCCAGTGCTTCGTCTCCCCGCCGCGGCGGGCTTCTTTCGGCTGTCGCGGCCCCGGCCAGTACGCGAAAGCCCCGCGGTCAGCGGCCTGGGACCGGCTCTGCGCCGCGGCCGACGCCCTTGGCATCGAGCCGCACGTCCTGATCGCCTCCAGCATCGAGGCGGGCATCAACACGATCGGTAGAGGAACCCACGATGGACGTCTACGGCGCGACGGAGACCGCCGGGCGAGCTGGACGAACAGCTCAAGCACCTGCCCAACGCCCTGACCCGTGCTGCGCATTGCCGCGGTTCCCGCTCTCGCCTGGCTGGCCACGTGCGGGACGGCGATGTTCTTCGTAGCGTTCTCATCGCCTGCCTGTATCGGCGACGTCGTGGCGAACTCGGGCTGAGAACCCGCGGCCGATGCTTGCGAGAATCGGGATCGCGGGGCCGCCGCGGCTCAGCAGGCGGTTGGGCCCGTAAGGATCAGGTAGAATTTCCACATGATCACCGAACCCGTTGCGGAGCAAGGCGACGCAACCCCTGCATCCAGCGACGCCAGCAAGGAACTGCGAGCGGCTTTCAGGGATCATCTCCAGATCACTGGCATCCGCGACGCCTACGATCGCCTCCTGGCGACGACTCGGCTGTTGCCGAAATTCGAAGATGGCGGTGATTCTAAGGTGAAGAAGGTGGTCTCGCTCCAGCATACCGATGGCCGCGTCTTGTATAGGCTGGAGCTATACAGGTGGGCGCTGCTGCTCTCTATCTGCGAGCCGGCACAAGAGGCTTGGCGACAGCGAAGCGACGCCGCAAAGTTTCATTTCTTCCCCAGATTCGTCGGAGTTGACGACAACGCGCGCGCGAGCCTCGACGAGGACAAAGAGCTACCAGGCCTCCGGATCATCTCGGTCGCCGATGTCAGGGATGTTATCGACTTCGCGCGAAGCACTGATTATCCGCTCTGATCCGACCCTCGCCGCCTACATCGCCGAGCTCCACGACACCGGGCACGACGCCACTGGTTCGGCGGAGTCGGGCTCCACCATCAAGGTCCGGTCTGCTGGTCGGCCGCGGCCGGCCCGGACGGCGAATTTGGTCGTGGTCGTACGTGTCCCCCCCATTCGACCACCCAAAGTGACCCGGCACAACGGCGGGTCAATGGATCGTCTCCCCGACGTCATGGTCGACGATCACAAGCTCGCCGGCAGCTGCTTCCAAGATGCCGATGGCGATCTGCGCGACCAGGCTCGCGAACGTCCACGCCCACCAGCGCGGCCAGCCGTGCAGCACATGCAGCTTCACCGCCTCGATGACCGTCGCCAACTCCAGCGCCTCGAATGGATGCAGCTCGCGGTCGAGCGTCACCCACTCGCCGATGACCCATTCCGCGCTTGTCGGCTCGTCCACCGTTACTTCCTCCCGCGTCGCCTTCGACGAGCGGCAGTTCTGCAGTGGATCGTGGTCCCGGACCGTCCTACCTTTTGCCGTTCGGACTGCCGGACATTGCCCAGCCGCCAGCCCCGGACCAGGACCACGAGTCTCGCCACACAGCAGGTTGCCTTCGACCACCACCAGATCTCTGCAGGCCGTTGAACGGGCCGCCGCCGCGGAGCCTGCTCGACATCGTCGCACATCAGCCGCTGGCCGCTCACAACATAGGCTCCGCGAGCTCGCGGAGCCATTTCTCGGGCCGGCGACATCTGCCGGCACGCACCATCTGCCGGCACGCACCGACTTTATCCTGCTCAACCGTCCGGATCCGCATCGCGTCGAACGGCGGGCATCACGGCCTGGCCCGCACCATCGAGGTCCCCAGGCCGGACGCTGCGGCCGAGCCGCCGAGCGGGGCGCCCCGGCTGCGCCTCTGCCGCCGCGGACCCTCGAACGGCAGGCGGCGCGCCACCGGCTCGACCTCCCCCTCGGAGACCACAGAGCCGCCGCAGTCCGGACACCTCGACGGCCACGGCAGCCGCACGTCGACCACAAAGCGCGTCAGGCCGCCAGAGCACCGCCCAGGACGCGTCTCCCGACGCTCGGGATGCGTCGTCGGAAGATGAGCCCCGATCAGACGCTGGCCGCTCACGATACCGTCCCTTGCCTTCAGATCCGCCGCCGACCGAACGGTGCGCGCGCGCTATCAGGTTGCAACAACTCGACCCTGCTCACCGTTCATACGCCGTCGCCGCCCCCGAACCCGCATAGCGCACCACCTGCCCCGTCCGATACGACGTCAACCGCACCAGCCCGCAGGCCGGGCACACATCTGCTTGACAATCCCCCGTCGAACGCTCCCGGTCGAACCGCCACAGGTGCCCGTTCTCGCGGCGAGGGCACGCCGGGACCACGATCTTCTGCTCCGGCATCAGCCCTGTCGGCGCTTCTCGAGCCCCTCCGCCAGCCGGTGGCCCAGGACTGCTTCGAGCGTGCCGTCACCGACACTGACAACCCGCGTGCCGTAGACCCGCCACCGTCCGCCGCCGTCGCACGCCGCATAGCCGCGCGCCACGCGAACCGCCTGACCCAGCGACGGGAACACCGACCAGACCCACTGTCGCGGCCGGCCCGCCGACCGCCACCCGACCGCGTACAGCTCGTCCATCACCGCCACCAGGTTCCGGAGCCGTCAACCGACATCGACGTCGTCGCCCGTGCGTTCGGCCGCGTCGACGCGCTGCACCGGGTAATCCGCCGCCCCGAACAGCTCCCGCTGACGCAGCGCCGCATCGACCTCGACAGTTGTCGCCGGGCGGAACCCACCGCCGTCGTCCACCTCGATCGCGAACAGCCCGCGACCGCGACCCATCACGCGCCAGCGACGTTCAGGCATCATCCTTCCGAGCGCGCAATCCCGGCCCGCCCCCCACCTGCCGGTCGGCTCCGCCGGAACTCTTCCCAGCCGGCGAAAGCCCCGGACCGGGGACCGCGAGTCTCATGCACACCCCGGTCGATGCCGCCGCTGGACTTCAGCGCCGGAGCCCGCCGGCCGGCGACGCCACATCGAGCGCGTCGTGACCACCTCGCCATGCTCGCCGCGGCGTTCCAACACATCGCCAGGGCGGGCTTTCGTCGGTTTCACCGGTTTCGTTCTCCTCCCATCCCGGTCTGGCCGACCACCACCAGCAGCCGAATCGAATGGATACGCGCTGGCCCGCCTCGGCGCTACATCTGGACACGTCCCTGGAAATGCGCACCGTCGGCAATTACCACGCGCGGAGCCGAAATCACCCCTTCAAACGACCCGGTCTCGCCGATGCGCACCAGCTCGCTCGCCGTCAACTGCCCGGTCCCCGTACCGAGCACCACGACCGACTTCGCCAGCACTTGCGCCTCGACACGGCCGCCAGGGCCGACCGTCACCACATGCTGCTGCAGCTCGATCGTGCCGACCACCTCGCCTTCGACCTCCACGTCCTCGTTCCCGCTCACATCACCCTTGATGACGACCCTGCGCCCGATCATGGTGCCCCCAGCCACCGGCGCGTGACTCCCACCGCCGTGCTCCGGCGGTCGCCGACGTCCCGCCGCCCCGATGTCAACGACGGCGGGCTCGGCCATCACCCGACTCGACCTCTCCTGTTGCGCCATCAGTCCGTTCTCCTCTTCGCACTCAACCCTCAGCTCCCCGAACCCGTCATGCCAACCTTGAACATCGTCATCGCGATCGTCCAGCCCGACGCGACTCACCAGGTTGGCCGCGACCGGCGTCGATGTGGCGCGCGCGATCGTCGTGATGATCGAGCGGCGGCGGAAAGCGTGAGGAAGCCATTGCCCGCAAGCGCGATCCACGGACCCCTTCAGTCTCGATCTTTCGAAGTCCTCTCCCCGCCGACGAGCGCTTCGAAGTCCTCGAAATCATTCACCAGCGCCTGGGCCAGCGCATACAGCCGCGTCAGGGCCTCCTTCGCCTCGGCGAACCGAACCTCAATCCGGCCCGGCTCGACGAGCACGCCCGCCGGCAGGCCCGACAGCCGCGCCTGAAGCGCTTCGGCCGGAACCGGCACCCGAATACCGGTCAGACGGGCCTTGCGCAGCTCGGTCAGCAGACGGGCGCGCCGCTGCTCCTCCGCCCGAAAGGCGCCCCGCTTCCGGTACGTCCGCAGCTGCCGCAGCAACTCGACACGCGGCAGCGTCAGCGCGTGGCCGGTCAGCTCCGCGCCGAACGTCCGCATCAGCGTCGCCGCTCCGGGCCCGCGAGACGCCGAACAGCCGCTTGAGGTCGCGGCGGCGCGTCAGCAGCGGACGGTCCAGCTCCTCAAGCTGCCCTATGGCGTCGGGGATCGCGAGCAGCCAGCGCGGCTTGGCGGGCATCCGGGAGAAGAGCGCTCTGGCGATCCGGAACGGTGGCATGTCAGTTCCCATCATTCCTGTGAGGGGCCAAAGTCCGCCGTCCACTTCCCCTTCGCCTTCGTCGTGACCGAAACAGCGCCCTGCTCGCCCGACCTGCACGAGCTGCGGGCGGCAGGCCAAGGTGCTGGAGCAGGAGCATGGCGGTCCCGTTCACCATCGCGTGTGCACGACGAACTTGCCTGCCTGCGTTTACGGGCGACGAACCCCCGGGGCGTGGAGCAGCAGGCAGCCGTGCAGGGCCAGTCGACCACTCACGCCCGTTATCCGGGCGGAACGTTACGCTTCGGGGAGCACGGCGTCCTTGAGCTGCTTCGCGATGCGAGCCTTGACCACCTGCTTGGGCGGGATTTCGATGGCTTGCCCGGTTGCTGGGTTGCGACCGGTCCGCGCTTCGCGCTTCTGTAAGACGAGCTTCGCGATGCCGGGCAGCGTGAACTCGCCGCAATCCTGAAGCTGTTGCTCGCACAGCCGCTGCAACTCTTCGAAGAACTCCCGCGCGTCGGCGCGCTTGAGGCTGATGTTGACGGCAGCGAAATGCTCGACGAAATGCGCGAACAGCTCGGTCTTGCCCATTTTGCGAGCTTCGGCCATCGATGTTTCCCCTTGGTGTGAGCACGCTGAGGCGACTACCGAGACGACCCCGCGCACGGTGATTCAGTCAGAAAACCCCAACAAAAACGGGAGAATCGTAAGCGCTCGCGTCGTCTTGTGTCAATCCGTTGCCGGTCGCCGCCGTGTCCGCTCAGGCCCGCAGCCCGTCCTGGAGCTCCGTGTTGCACCGAGAGCGAGCGAGACGCTCCCGAACACCCGGCGCGAAGCAGGCATGTCGGACGGCCCCTCCTTCAAACCGGACCTTCTCGGTAGCGCGACCCTGACTATTCTCGGCCGTCCGATCCGGGAGGTTCGTGTTGCGCGGCCTCTTGTGCGCCGCGATTGCCTGGGCGCACACGCATCCGGCGGAGGGTCTGATGAGACGACTCGTCGACGCGTCACGTGTGAGGGTCCCTGTGCCTGTCCGTAGCCAGCCCAGGTGGTCTCGTAGAATCCCGACCAGAATTGCACACGGAATTGGTCATGACCACGCGTGGGTGTTCATGGATTCCATTGGCAACAAGGCGGTTAATCCCAAGTTGGCGGAGTCCGCACCGAACGCCACGGATCGGTATCACCGCGCGGCGTCCCGCTGGCCACCGTCGTCCAGGTCTGGCAGCAGCACGTCGCGCACCCACGCGAACTCCGGCTCGACATCGAGGGCCTTCCTGTAGTGCACCCTGGCACCAGCCGTATTCCCGAGCGTCTCCAGCGTTCGGCCGAGCCACGCGTAGGCGTCGGCGCGACCCCAATCGGGCCACGCCGGATCAGCCGGTTGCGCCTCGAAGAACCCGACCGCGGACCTGAACCATCGCTCGGCTCTATCGACCCCGCCACCGAACATGTCGGGTCGGTGAAACGTGTCGATGCCCTGTAAGAGCAACAACCTCGGATTGCGCTCGTCGATCGCCCTCGCGTCGTCGAACGCGGCCGCCGCTCGTCGCCCGAACCGCATACCTCGCCACGCGGAGGTAATCTGGATTCCCCACACCCCGCCCAGGAGCGCACGCGATTCGACGTCGCCATTGTCGGTCTCGATGTTCTCCTCCAGTAGTTCTACGGCTTCGTCTCCGAGATCGTCCCGTTCGTCGTCGTCCAATGAATGCGACGCACTCAGCAGCCGCCAGTTCGCGTACGCGATTGCATATCGGACCAGCGCTTGCTGCCGGTGGGTCAGTGCTTCATCCAGCAACAGCTGGCAATCCCTCCGTACGTCCATCAGGACCTGTACGTCACCGGCGACCTGCCCGCGCTCGATCCGCTCGACGAGCACGGGCCATTCCCGATCGAAGCGCGACTGCTCCGCACCCTGGGCCATGCCGGCTGCGGCAACAACTGCGAGTGCACCTCCGAGGTTTCCTATCGCGCGCATGATGGCCTCCTTCCGCGGCAATGTTCCCGCCACCGCCCCGGTAGTACCGCTGCACGGCGAGCGCGGCGTTTCGACCGGGCGGCCGTGTGTGCCCGCACCTGCAGCTTGAGTCACGAAATTGATGGCTCCGCGCGAGTCACCCGGCGCGGTCAATCAGACGCATCAGATTCGCGACGTGCTCCCTCAACCTAGTCCGGCCGTCAGCGCTCAGGTGATACCAGGTCACCGGTCGCCTTCCACGGTAGGTCTTTTCGATCGCCAGGTAGCCGGCATCCTCGAGCTTGCGCAGATGCGTCCCGAGGCTGCCGTCCGTCTCACCGAGCACCTGCTTGAGGCGGCTGAACGACATCGCATCGTGCTTCGAGAGCAGAACGCACACGGCCAGTCGCACCCGATGCTCGAGAAGGCCGTTGAGCGACGCGAGCTCGTCGAGGCCCGGGATATCTGGATCAGCTCGCTGGGGCACGTGTTGGTGCTCCGAGAAACGCCTGCGCCGTGAGCGCCGCAGCTACGAGCACGCCCGCCATGGTAAAGCCGTAATCGGGCAGGAAGAGCGTGACGAGGTAGCCGATCCCGAGCATCAAGCCGATCGGCAGCAGACGACGTTCCATGTGTACCCCTGCCTGGAAGTACGTCAGCGCCATGAGCAGTGGCCAGAGCGAGCTGAATCCGGCCCAGGTCAACTGTCCCGCCACGACGAGACCCAGACCAAGCACTCCGGCTGCCATGAACGCAAGCCAATGAAGGCGCCACCGCTTGTTCTTCTCAGGATCCGATTGTCCGGCAAGGCGGCTCGCGCGCGCGCCGAGCCAGGCAGAGAGACCGAAGCCAACGGGCCCGGCGACCATCCAGTACGCGGCGATCCACCGGCCGCTATCGGCGAAGTCGATCAGCGCAAAGCCGCAGAGGCAGATCGCCGCCCACAGGAGGTAGTACGCGGGGACGTGGACGTTCTCGGATCGCTCTGCCGCGGCGCGGACATAGGCCATATCTTCCTTGAGCCTCTCGGTGCCGGTCACGTCCACCTCCTCTACCGCCATATTCTCTACATCCTACCGCGCGCTTTCCTCCAGCGCCGGCAACAGGACCCCTCGAACCCAGCGGAAGTCGGGCTCGATGTCAAGCGCGTCCATGTAGTACCGCCTCGCCGCGCGATGATCCCCGCGCCGGACCATGACCTGTCCGAGCCAGGCGTACGCGTCGACTAGGCCCCACCGCGGCCACGGCCGATCAGCCGGCTCGGTCTGGAAGGCTGCGACAGCTCTTTGCAGCAGGGCCTCGGCCTTCTCTTCCCCGCCGCCGAACATCGCCGGCGTGTGCAGTTTTCCGACGCCGTCGAGCAGCAGAGCCCTCGGGTTCGCCGGTTCGAGATCCAGTGCTCGCGCGGACGAGCGTGACGCCCTCATGCCGAGGATCATGCCTCTCCACGCGGAGCTGCCTATCTGCATGCCGTAGACACTGGCCAACAGCGCATGGGACTCCGCGTTTTCTTCGTTGTCCGCAATGTCCTCAGTCAGCAGCTCGACGGCTTCTTCGAGTAGCGCGTCCCGTTCGTTGTCAGGCAGGCCCTGCCGAAGATTGAACAGCCGCCAGTCCAGATACGCGATTGTGTATCGTGCGATGGACCGCTCGCCATCTGACAGGTCCGTGGCGAGCAGGTCCTTGAGAGCCGTTCGGACCGCGGTCATGTCGCCGGAGTCGCCCTGGACGTACGCTCGTTCGATCCGGTCGAGCAGCCCCGGCCACGCCTCTTGGAAATCGACCGCTGCAACCGGCGCAACAACCGCCAAGCACGCTACGAACGCCAGCCCTGCACCCACTGTCTGCCGCACCTGGCACCTCCATCGCTTTGCGAATCACCCGGTGCTGTCCAGTCACTGGAACAACACGGTTGACCCGAAGTAGATCGCACGTGGCAGCGCGCTCGTCACGGCCCTGCGTTCCGAATAGTCCGACGAGTACGCATAGTCCAACACGTTGTGCCGGCCAAGCGCGTTCGTGACGCCGACGAACAGAATCGTGCCGGCGTTGCCGAACGGCGCCAGAACGCTGAGATTGAGGTCCAACCGTTCGTACCTGGGCACGCGGTCCGAATGGATGACTCCGTAGACCGGTATGAAACCCGACTCGCCGGGTTGCGCTTCGACTACCGGCGTGAAGGGTCGGCCCGACGCCGTGCGCCAGCTCCCCGAAACGGTCACGGTCTCGGTCAGCTCGGCCTCGAGCGTGGCGCGGAATCCATGAGGAATCGCGAAATACGGCGTCCATGTTCCTCGCGGAAGCTCGAACCGGCCGAACGTCTCGAGCGATGTCCACCGGCGCTTGGCGCGCAGCCAGCCGTAGACCGCTTCGAGGTTGAACCGGTTCATCCGCTTTCGTACGGAAAGGTCGATGCCATGCGCCGAGCCGTATCCCGCGGAGGAGAGTCCGGCAACCGGATCATCCAGCGGCAGGTTCGCATATCGCTTGAGGTACGCTTCCGCCTTTATCTGCAGCGAGTCGCCTACCGATCCGTACTCGTAAGCCGCGATCCAGTGGTGCGCCTTCATCGGCGACAGTCTCACTGACCCATCGAAGAGCTCGTAGTAGTACGGCCGGGGGGCTTGACGGTAGATTCCCCATGCGACACGAAGGAGCTGAGCCTCGCCTGTCCGGATGAGGAGACTCGCGCGCGGGTCCACCGTCAAGGCGGCGGCACCATGGAACCTGTCGAGCCGTATCCCCAGGTTGGGTACAAGCACGCCCGGCGCACCCTCCAACTCCACATACGAACCGGCGTGCAAATCGTCGAACACGACGTCGAAGGACGAGGCGCCGCGCGCACCTCCGTAGTCGGCGCTTGTCGCCGGCGCCTGTCCGGCGTACGAGGTGCGTAACCGGCTGCCGTCGGTTCCGAGGCGAACGGTTCCGGCGGACGTGAAGCGCGACACTTCGGCACGCCACGACAGCCGCCGGTCGCCCTGCTGGAGATCGAGAACGCCAACGTGCGTGTCGCTCCGGTAGTCACTTGCGCCGAACGTCGCAGCGCCTCGCCACCCGCTGGGGGAAGTCTTCTCCCAGCGCACGTACGCCAGCTCGTTGGCGTTCGCCGACTCCACGAACCCCCGGTAGGCCTCCCGCTCGACCTCGATCCCGACGCGCTCCCGCAGCGACATCCCGAACACCTTGAACGAGCCGAGCGCCGACGAGTCGTAGTGCGCGCTGCCGTTCACGTCCCAGGAGTCCGGATAGCGCGTGAATGCGCGCGGCGACCTGTTCATGCGGAACATCGTGCGAGTCTCCGACCAGTTCCCGGAAGCGCGGACGCCCGCTCCACGGACGGGTACGGCCACGCTTGCAGAGACACCGGTCAGCAGCAGCGATGCCTGTCCCGCGGGTGTCTCCGGCCGGTCCAGACCGCGCATCTCGAGCACACCGCTCAGGGTGTTTCCGAAACGCGCGGGGAAGCCTCCGGAACTGAACGCAATCCCGCTTGTCAGGAATGGATCCACCGTCCCGCGGATGCCGCCCGTGACCGTCTCATAGCGGTACGGGTGGTACAGCACCGCGTTGTCGAGCATCGTGAGCACTTCACTGGGATCGCCACCGCGCACGATCAGCCCGGCTTCCTCGTTGATCTGGTTCACCCCAGCCAGGTTCTGGACGTACCGCATGACATCCGCCTGCGCCCCGGGCAGTTGGACGACGTCGAGCGGGCGGAACGCCTGCACGGACGGCACCGCGTCCTCGGGGACTGCTGCGGCGACCTCGACCGTTTCGGCGACTCTCGCAGGCTCCATCACGAGTTCAACGTCGCGCGCCGTGCCATCCAGGTCGAGGACGGTCTCCAACGACCAGAATCCGGGCGCGAAAGCGACGAGGACCTGCGGCCCCGTTTCGGTCGTGCGCAGTGTGAAACGGCCGTCGTCGTCGGTCGCCTCGATGGTCTGACTGCCGCGCATATACAACTGCACACCAGGCAGGGGACGACCTTGCGCGTCTCGCACGATGCCCCGAATCATGGTCTCTTCACCAGCGAAGCTCATGTGCGCCCAGCCGTTCAGCAGGAGCCCGACGACGGCCATCGTCAGTGTCCGCGTCCGGAATGCGCGCATGCTCTGCGTAAACGATATACTCTGCATTCGAAATATACTCTTGATTATAGAGTTATGTCGGCAGGGCTGTCAAGCGGATCGTGTGCGCAGACCGGTCGGCGCGACCACGACCATCTTCTCGATCGTCGACGCGGTGCTGCTGCAGCCGCCGTTTCCGGAACCGGACCGCTTGGTGACGCTGTGGCAGACCGATCCGAACAACGGCAACGCCCTGCGGAACCGGCGCCGGCGAATTTCCTGGACTGGCGCGAGCAGGCGACGAGTTTCGAGCAGGTAGCGGCGATCGAGCCGTTCTCGTTCGACTTCACCGGCGAGAGCGCGCCCGAGGTGTTCTACCGTCGCTGGTCACGGAAGGGTTCTTCGACGCAACCGTTCACGGTGGTCGGCATACCGGCGGCGGACTTCGAGCTCGGTCTCGAACGCGGCCGCGGCGAGCGGGATCTCTACGTGCCCAAGGCGATCGCGGAGTACGAGACCTTCATCCGTAGCAGCGGGTGGTGGCACGTGATCGCGCGGCTCGGGCTGGAGAGCAATCTTGCGGCGGCGCAGGCCGAGATGGACGCGATATCCGTCAGGCTTGCGGCCGACTACCCCACGCACCAACCGGGACGTCGAGGGCTGGCTGCAACTGACCTGCTACGCGGGCGATGCCGCGGCGAAGGCCCGGGCGCTGCGCTGCCCAGCCGTCGATACCCTGACAGAGGCCGGTGAGACGCTGGGCGCCGCGCAGGTTCTCGTGGCTGTCAAGCCGCCGGACTTGGCGCGCCTGGGGCGGCTGCGCGAAGCGCAGGGCCGCCCGGAAGACGCCGCCGAAACCCATGAGGTGGCCGAGATGCCGGCCGACGCGTTGCGCAACTGGCGCGCCGCCGGCAAGTGGGAGCGGGCCGTGCGGTTGGCCGAGGGAGAGGTACGCAGCGACCTGGAATGGCTCGTGGAACTGGAGGCCCTGACCCGGCGGCGGCCCGCCGACCAGCGCAAGCGGCTGACGGCCGGTGAGCGCGAGCGCCTTGTGCAACTGATGGACAGCGTCGAGCGGCTCCCCAGGAGCGGCAGGACCGCGGCCGCCGCAACTGCGCTGCCGCTCGTCATCCTGCCGGCGCTCGGCCCCGGGCTGCCGCCCGGCTTCGTCGAGGCCGACGGCATGCCCCCGGTCCCGGACAAGGCCCGCACCGGGCGGTTCTTCGGCCGCCGCGTGATGGAGTTCCAGAACTGGACGCTTGCCTCCAACGCCCGGTGGCGGCTGACCGACGAGCAGTTGGCACTGCTGTGGCAGGCCGAGTTCCCCAACTCGCGCGCCCGCTACACGATGAAGAGCGTCCGCACCGTGCGCAATCTCTTCAACCAGGGCCGGCGCAACAACGAGCGACCACCGGCGCCAGTCCCCGAGTACGACCCGGCCGGAATCCGGTGGTGTTCGCCCCGCCGTACGTCTGAGCCTGAGCACGTCGATGCCGTCCCGCCTCGCTCGGCGAAGGGCGATGACGCATGCCGCGCCGGCGATGAGGCGGACGCAGCGGCAGGCGCGTCAGGCGCTGCGTCTGCTCGGCGGCCCGCATCTGTTCAACGGGCGTCTCGGACGAGAGCGTGCGCCTGGACGTGCGGACGACTTTGCCGGTCACGGCGGCGCGTCTGCTCGACGGCATCTCCACTGGCGTTCCGGTGATCCGCGGCCCGGTGAGTTGCGATCTCAGAGGCGCTTCATCCCCCTGAATCGAGAACGGGTGCGGCTCTTCTTCGTCGCCGGATTTCTCGCCTGTTCATAGGCTTTTTTGCTCGCGGACGGTCCCTTCGGCGCGCTTTGCGCGGGGACAAGCGCCCACCGGCCTTTTTCGGGCAGCCAGCCCGGCCTGATCAACGGTGCCTGGGCGCTTCGATCCGTCCCACCGCCCTCCCCCTGGACATTCGCGGAGCGTTTTGGTAGTGTGTCGTGGGAAGGGAGACGCCTCTGAGATGGCCGTGGTGACGACGACGAGGTTATCGGGACGTGCCTTCTGGGTCGCGTTGGGCGCCACCAGCGGTCGAGGCCGCTTGGACCGGCGCCGCCACCGTGCCGGTGAGACGCTCAAGACGGTCGGGGTCTGTCCGCTGGTCGGGAATGCGCAGCGGCGATGGCGGGAGAGTTGAGCGATGCGAACCGTGCCCCACGGCCCCGTTCCCCCCGACCAAGCGCCCCATGCGGCGGCCGAGGCCGCCTTCGCTGAGGCCAAAGCCTTTCTCTGTTCGCGCGAAGCCCAGCAGATGAGCGAGAGCGACCTCGAACGGGAGCTGCACCGACGGGGCCAGGAATTGCTGAGTTTGCCGTTGAAGCGCTGCGAAAATCGCGCAGCTGATTGCGGTGACGCCCGAGCACCTGAGCCGCATGTTGAAGCAGTCTGCAGGATGAAGGCGTCATCCACGTGCGCAAGGGCTGGATCGTCATCCCCGACATCGAGCGGTTGCTCGATGGTGAATGGCACGATCGTCGAGCGGACCCGTGGATTGGCGGAGCGATGGTGTCGCTGTCCGGCGTAGCGGCCCTACGACGCACCCGACCGGCCTGAGAGGGACAACGCCTCTGCCAAAACTGTGTCGTGCGGAGCGACGCGCAGGTCAGTCACGATAGTTTGCGCCGATGTCGATGGGTGCGCCGCCCAGCACTGACTCATTGGAGCCCACGGATCACCAAGCCAGCGACTCGATAGACCTCAAGCGGATTTCGGGGCGCCGGCGGCGTCCGTCGAGGCACCGGCGGTCGTGAGAAACGTCGGGTGACGACTCCGGCGCGTCAGAGCGTCATAGCTCCCGACGCTCGTGGAGGCGGACGGCGAGCGCGAGCAAGCCAACGGTGGCCAGCGTTGCTGCCGCGGCGGAGCGGCCGAAGGCGCGAGCCGGGGTCCCCTCGAGCAGAAAGACGATGGCCGCGACGAGCTCACTCGGCAGCCACGGCTTGACGGACGGCACGATACCGAGGATGGGAATGAGCGCAAGGACGCCGAACGTGAGAAGGACTGCGCTTGCGGCGTTGGTGGTCAGGCCGCACGCCGCCGCGAGCATCGCGACCGCAAACGCGAGGTGGATCACGCCGTATACGGTGCCGACCGCCACGGGGAGCAACGGCGGTGGGCCGATGAGGACCGCGGTCAGTGTCCACGCCGTGACGGTGCCGGCGATGAGCGCGAGCGCGGCCGTGAGCGTCGTGACGACATACCGAGGGAGCAGCAATTCGCGCGCGCGGTCCACGCGAGTACGGAAGAATGCCGCCGACTCGGAACGAGCGTCGAACCCCAGGGCGTCACTGCCGACCACGAGCGCGGCCAGCCGACCCAGGAGGGAGGCGTTCGCGATGAACCGGGCGATGCCGTCGGCGGGAGTCGGTTCCGGGATGAAGACGTTCATCTCTCCGCCGAAATGTTCGAGGATCTCGCCGAGATACCGTCCGGTCACCGGACCGAAGACTCCGAACAGTCCGTACGTGCCGAAAACGATCGTCCACCGGTAGGTGCGGGTCAGGCGGACGAGCTCGAGATGCCAGAGCGTCATGAGGTCAGCTCCAGAAACGCGGTCTCGATGTCCGTCGTCGGCGTCAGGGCAATCAGTCGCTCGCGACGGTCCGCGATGAGGCGAGGGATCTCACGTTCCGCGCGGGCGGTGTCGCCCACGACCAGGCGGATCCGGCCGGGGACCGGCTCGACGGCCTCGGTGACCCAGGGTCGGTCACGCAGCGCGTCGACGAGACCGCTGGCCGGCGGACGCACCTGCAAGGCGAAGACGCTGGCGCTGCGGGCCAGCAGGTCGGTGATCGCGCCCTCGAAACGTATCCGGCCGCGGTCGACCACCGCCACGGTGTCACAGACCTGCTGCACGTCGGCCAGGCTATGGGTCGACAGGACCACCGTCGCGGTGCGCGCGAGCCGACCGATCAGATCGAGCACCTCACGTCGGCCCGCGGGGTCGAGAGCGGAGCACGGCTCGTCGAGGATCAGCAGCGCGGGGTCGCCGACCAGACAGGCCGCGAGTCCCAGGCGCTGAAGCATGCCGCGGGAGAATCCACCAACGGGTCCCCGGGCCTCGCGGAGGTCGACCTCGGCCAGCGCCTGCTCGACCCGCGTCCGTGGGAGTCCGGGCGCCATGAGGTGCCGGGCGAGGTCGACGACCTCCGCTGCCGTCAGCCACGGCTCGAACCGGGGCGTGTCGACCAATACCGCGATCTTCCGTCGGTCGACCGCCAAGGTGACCGTGCC
This sequence comes from Vicinamibacterales bacterium, assembly GCA_965222905.1. Lineage (GTDB taxonomy): Bacteria > Acidobacteriota > Vicinamibacteria > Vicinamibacterales > UBA8438 > WTFV01. The sequence continues at coordinate 6,468,839 of OZ244976.1, forward strand.
GGCCGTCGGGCGTCGCAAACCCGCGAGCACCGAGATGATCGTCGTCTTTCCCGCCCCGTTGGGGCCGATCAACCCGTAGGTGCTACCACGCGTGATCTGCAAGTCGACGCGATCCAGCGCGATCGCCGTCCCGTACCGCTTGGACAATCCCGTTGCCACAATCAGTGGCGGGCCGGCCGGTCGGACGCCGGACCTCGCCGCAGGACGGTCGGTCGCTCCAGACGTATCGACCCGCCACGCGACGATGGAGTCGTCGCCCGGTGGATCGTCCCCCGGGCGGCTCCGTCCCATGACGAGATAGGCGATCACGCCGAAGGGGAACGCGACGAGGATGATGAGTCCCCACGCCCATTTGGGGAGCACGCGAACGTCATGTCGCGTCAGATCGATCATGGCCACCGCGACCACCGAGACCGCGAGCACGGCCAGGACGATGACAGGTGTCGGCATGCGGCGAACCCCCTAACTAACTAGTGCGCTAGCCACGCGTGCACGGGAGCGGGGCGACGTTCGTAGGAGTGTGCGTTCTCATCCTGCTTGGAGCGAGCGCATGAGGTTCGTGCGCGTGGCGCGCCACGCCGGATAGGCGCCGGCCGCCGTCGTCGTGGTCAACAGCGTGAGAGCGGCCGCCACCAACGTGGCGGGGTCGTGGGGTGACACGCCGTAGAGCAACGCGGTCAAGACGCGGGTCGCCCCCAGCGCGACGACCAGGCCGAACACGACGCCGACCACAACCGGCACCAGGGCCTGTCGCAGGACCAGCCGCACGATGGCCGTCCGGGAGCAGCCGAGCGCCATTCGCACGCTCAGCTCGCGCAGCCGAAGTCTGACGGACAGCGATACCGTTCCATACAATCCGAGCACGACTAGGCCCAGCGCGAGAACGCCTGTCCCACCAAGGACCGTCGCGGCATACCGGGGCAACAAGAGGACGCCGCCGATGCGCGCGGTGAGCGGTTGCACGTCGAACACGGGCACCGCCGGATCGATCGCGCGCATCGCGTCAACGAGATGCACCATCTGCGGCGGACCAACGGGTGACCGTCGCATGACCAGCGCCGCGGCCTGCCAACCCAACGGATCCTGCAGGATCGACGTAAACACCATGGGTCGCGTGACGTCCCCGAGCGTGCGGTTCTTGAAATCGCCCACAACGCCTACGACCTCCACTGTCCGAGTCTCCGGAAAGCCCACCCCGATGTGCTGACCGATGGCCTCTCGTCGGTCGGGCCAGAAGCGGCGGACGAACGCGTCGTTTACGAGTGAAACCTCGACCGCGCCCGAGCGGTCCGACGCGTCGAATTCGCGTCCTTCGATCACCTTCACTCGAAGCGCTCTGAAGGCGCCGGGACCGGCTGTCCCGACGTCGACGAGCGGAAGCTCGTGCGACGCCACGCCGTCGTGTCCGGACAGGCGGAGTCGGGTGAGCCGAACACTCAACGAAAGTGGGACCGGCTGAATCCATCCTGCGGCCTCGACGTTTGGAAGCTCCCGGACGGCGGCGGCCGCGCGCGACAGGTAGCGATACGCCTCGTCCTGGTCGTGGCCGACCAGCGCCGGGGCGACGCTCGCGACCGCGACGCCTCGCGTCTCGAAGCCGGGGTCGACTTGAGTCACGGCGAGAAGGCTGCGTAACGCGAGGCCGCCGACCACCAGCAGCAACACCGCCGTCGTGGCCTGGCCGGCAATCAGCAGCCTCCGCCACGTCGTGGCTCCGCCGGCCGCGGATGCGCGGGAGTCGGTCTTGAGCGTCTTGACGATGGAGAGGCCCGACGAGATCCGCAACGCCGGTCCGAGCGAGGAGACCATGGTCGACCCGAGGACGACGATCACCGTGAGGCCGAAGACGCGCCAATCGGGCACCAGGTGAAGATCGATGGCGGTCGACACCCCCGGCAGACGGATCTCGCCGAGCAGCGGCCCGACCCACGCGGTCAAGAGCAACGCGATGGCGGCCGCGACGCCCGTGAGCAGGATGCCCTCGGCGAGCAACGGACGAATGATCCGCCATCGATTGGCTCCTACCGCCAGTCGGATGGCGACCTCGCGCTGGCCATCGACCGCGCGCGCGAGCACGAGATGCGCGACGTTGACCGCGCAGACCAACAGCAGGAGCAGAGCGACCGCGAGGACGCCGGCGGCTCCAAATCGGGCAAGGGCCTTTGACACGACGGGGTGAATGGACGCCTCCGACAGCGGCGTGAGTGCAAAGGAGCGACCGGCATTCGAGTGCGGATACCGCCGGGAGAGCGTATCCGCCAAGACGGCAACCTGCGTGCGAGCCTGCTCGAGCGTCGCGTCGTCCCGCAACCTGGCGTGCACCCACCACTCCAGCTGTCCGCGGTCGTCGGCCGACTCCCCGCCGGCGTCGTCGAGTGGCTGCCAGAATTCTGGCGCGACCCCTCGAAACAACCCGGTGAACCCCTCCGGGGCAATCCCGACGACCGTTCGTCGTCGGTCGCCGATCGCCACCTCCCGGCCGATGATCCGGGGATCGGTCCCGAAGTGCCGACGCCACGCGGCGTGACCGAGAACGACCACCGCGCCCGGCTGGTCGGCTTCATCGAATGGCCGTCCGAGTGGGAACGACACGCCGAGCGTGGTGAAGTAGTTGGGGGAGACCTGTTCGCCGATTGCGATCCTGCGGTCCAGTCCGGTGCCAACCACCGATCCCATGCGGCGGTGTGCGACCACGGATTCGAAGGCGGCGACATCACGGGCGAGATCCGCGTAGTCACCGAATCCCACCGGTTCGTTGCGAAGGACCGCCAGCTCTCCAACGGTCGTGATGCCGACGACCCGATCGGGTGCTCGGACCGAGAGCGGTTTGAGCAGCACGGCGTTGACGGCAGTCAACGCGAGGGTGGTCGCGCTCATGCCTACCACGAGGGTCAGGAGGGCGGTGAGCGAGAACCCAGGGGACCGTAGCAGCGTTCGAGCGGCGACATGAGCATCAGACCAGACTTGCATGTGCATTCTCACAAGGCACCTCCAAACGTTCGCACCTGGGGCCTCCGTCGTTCAGTGAGCTTCGTCACGCTCGTGCGGCGGCAGCTCGCAACCCAGTCCGGGCAGTGCCCGCGACACCCGTCAGTCGAGCCGGACACGGTCGAACTCGTCCCAGGTCGACATGTCCGACAGCACCACCTGGTCGCCGGGATCGAGCCCCTCGAGGACCTCTATCGTGTTCACCGACGCCCGCCCGAGCCGGACGTGCGTCCGCGCCGCGTCGCCCCCTTCCGCGTCGAGACGGAACAGGCTGACCGTGCTCTCCTCCTGCCCGAACACCGGCCTCCCCACGTAGACCACGTCGTCCAATCGCTCCAGCTCGATGGTCCCGTCCACCGTCAGGTCGGGACGCGCGCCCCGCGGCAGCTCCTCCGCCAGCGTCACGTCCACCGTCACCGTCCCGTTCTCCACCGCGGGGTCGATCCGCACCACACGCCCCGCAATCACTCCGTTCCGCGTGTCCACCGACGCCAACTGCCCGATCTGCACGTCCTTCGCCTGCGTCTCCGCGATCCGCAGCTCGGCCTTCAGCACCGTCGGATCCCCCACCCGCGCCAGGTTCGCCCCCGCCGTCACCCGCTGCCCCTCTTCCAGCGGCACCTGCTGCAATACGCCCGCCATCCCCGCCCGCACCCGCAGGTCCGCCACCTGGTCCCGACGCAACTCCCACAGCGCACGCGACCGGTCCACCTCCGAACGCTCCACCGCGAGCTTCGCCGCCATCGTCGTCTCCGACAGCCGCAGCCGCTCCTGCCCCAGAGCGAACCGCGTCTCCTGCTCCCGCTCCGTCGCCTGCGTCCGCTGCAACTGCAGACCCGACACCAGACCCTCCTTCGCCAGCTCCGCGTCCGCCTCCGCCTCCAACCGCGCCATCGTCAGCGCCGCCTCCACGCTCGCCAGCGTCGCCCGCTGCAGCAGCAGGTCGCTCTCCAGCTCCACCCGCCGGTTCTCGTAGCGCGTCTCCGCCGTCCGCAGGTTCAGCTCCGCCTCCTGCGCCTGTTGCTCCAGCTCCGGGTTGCTCAGCTCCACGATCACCGACTCCGGCGTCACCTCCGCCCCGGGGTCGATGACGATCCGCTCGACATTCCCCTCCGTCGTCGCCGGAATCCAGCGGATCTCCTCGGGCACCAGCGTTCCCGTCCCCCGCACCTGCCGCACCATCGGGCCGCGCCGCACCGTGTCGATGTAGACCGTGTTCCGGTCGACGCGCGGCGCCGCCGGCTGCAGCCGCTGCACCCGACGACGGGCGTCGCGGGGACGGAGGTGCCGGTGGCGGAACGGACGGCACCGGCGAGACCGCCCGGTTCCCATCAAGGCCGTGGTCAAGTGGCGGATGGACGGCACCAAGCAGGTGACGCTTCTTCGTCAGGATCTCGGCTTGGACGGTGACCATCACGCCCCCCCATCCGGCCGTCGAACAGGTGGATCTCCCGCTGGGCGTGCTCGGCGTACCGCGGGTCGTGGGTCACCATGCAGATCGTCGACCCCTCGTCGTGCAACGTCCGAAGCAGCCCTATGACCGCCTCGCCGTTCTTCGAGTCGAGGTTCCCGGTCGGCTCGTCCGCGAGCAGGATCGACGGCTGCCCCGCCACCGCGCGCGCGACCGCCACCCGCTGCTGCTGCCCCCCGGAGAGCTGGCTCGGCAGGTGCTTCGCGCGGTGCGCCATCTCCACCTTCTCGAGCGCCTGCTCGACCCGCTCGCGGCGCTCCACCGGCCGCATGCCGCGGTAGGTGAGCGGAAGCTCCACGTTTTCGTAGACCGTCAGGTCGCCGATCAGGTTGAAACTCTGGAAGATGAAGCCGATCTCCCGGTTGCGCGTCCGTGCCCGGTCCGACTGCCTGAGCTGCGCCACCGGGTAACCGTTCAGCGTGTAGTCACCGGCCGTCGGCGTGTCGAGCAGGCCGAGAATCGACAACAGGGTCGACTTGCCGCAACCGGACGGCCCGGAGATCGCGATGTACTCACCCGGGTGGATGGCCAGGCTCACCTGGTCGAGGGCGTGGGTCTCGACCTCGTCCGTATGAAAGACCTTCGAAACGTCCTGCAGCTGAATCAACGGGGCCAGATCATCATTCATCTCGGTCCGCTCTCTTTCTCCGCTCACGTCGGCCTCGGCGTCGCATCAGGGGCTGGAGAACACCTCCAGCACGCGGCCGATCGCCGCGTCCCCTGCACCAGGTCCGCCATTCGTAGGGCGTCCACATAGGGTCCATACGGGCTGCCAGCCCGGACTATTCGCGGCCGCCTCTATTCGGGCACGAGCGGAGCGTGGAAGGTGGCGTGAGTAGGGCTGAGATGGACGTGCGGACTCGCGACCGGTGGTGCGGAGCCTTGGGACGGCGGTCGCGGCATGATGGGGCGGTCAGGCGAGGGCGACGGCGGGTGGAGGAAGGACGGGCGGCGACAGCTCTGCCTGTGGGACGGTCGGTCGCGGTGGTCGGGGCTTGATGAGGCAGGTCGGTCGGACCTATCCGGCGCGAGCTCCGAGGGCGAGTGCGATGCGGCGCCACGCGGCGAGGTAGGGCGTGGCGCGCGGCAGATGCAGGACGACGCGGCGGACGGAGCGGACGACGTGGACGCCCAGCTTCAGGAGCCGGTCGCGGAGCCAGGTCACCTGGGTCCGCGCACAAGCGGTGCGTGCGGCGCACAGCCGAAGCTCCTGCAGGAGCACGTAGGCGGCGGCGGTCAACAGGACGCGGAACTGGTTCGCTGCGAACCGGCAGCAGCTGGTGCGGTCGATCTGTAGACGGTCGAGCAGCTCCTTGATCCGGTTCTCGATGTCCCCACGCGCACAATAGACTTTCTCGTAAGAGGGACCGAGGCGGTCGACCCAGGTTGGTCACGACGAAGCGTGGATTGTCTCGCGGCTCACGGCCCGCGAGTCGGACGACCTCGGCCTTGCTCACGACACGCCGCTGCTGCTTCGCGATGGTCGACCTGGCGGCGACCGTCGACGCGGGCGGCGACGCCATGCACTTCGCGAACGACGTCGCGGTGACCGACAACGGGATGGCCTACGTCACCGACACGCGGATGAACGTCATCTACCGCGTCGACGCCGACCATGCCGCCAGCGTGTTCCACAGCTTCGAGGATGGCGGGGCCGGCCCCAACGGTATCGTCCATCATCCGGGGGGCTATCTTCTGGTGGCGCGCGGGGCCACGCTGTGGAAGGTGCCGCTCGACGATCCGGAGGCTTCGGCGGAAGTGGCGCTGCCGGAGGAGGTGCCGGGGCAGGACGGCATGGTCTGGACCGCCGGCTGCCTGGCCATCGTCAGCAACTCGGCCAACCGCGTGGTGGCGCTGACGAGCGACGACGACTGGGCCACCGCCGAGGTCGCCGGCGTCGCCGGCTACGAGGGACAGGCGACCACCGCCACGGTGGTGGGCGACGACGTGTACGTGGTCCATCCGCACTTCGCGGACGAGGACCCGCCGACCTTCGAGCGCGTCGTTTTCGAGTAGGAAACGAATAAGCGCCCGTCATCATCCGTAAGTAGATGGTGTGGGCACTGACGCGATCCTCGGTTCGGCCGGGGCGGCGACCCTGGCGCTGCCGGTGGTCTCCGATCTCGATCTGGTCGTGGAGGCGCAGGCCGGCCGGCGAGAGGCGCGCGAGGAGCTGGCTCGCCGCGTCCGGGGACCGGCCTATGTCCTCGCGTTGCAACTCGTCGGAAACCGGGACGATGCCCTCGACGTCGCGCAGGACGCGTTGCTGCGACTCTTTGCGCACCTCGGCCGGTTGGCGCCGGATCGACCGGTGCGACCCTGGCTGTTCGCCATCGTGCGCAACCGCGCACGCGACCTGTGGCGCAGCCGGAAGGCGCGCCCGAGTGAATCCCTCGATGCCCGGCCGGATCTCGAGAGCCACTTGGCCGCGCCGTCTCGAGATCCCGAACAGGAGGCCGCGCACCGCGAACGCGCCCGACGCGTGTGGTCCGCGATCGGCGCGCTGTCGAACCCGCACCGGGAGATCCTCGTGCTGCGGGACTTCCACGACCTGACCTACGCGGAGATCGCCGGCGTCCTCGACGTGCCCGTCGGCACCGTCATGTCGAGGTTGCACGCCGCCAGGTCGGCGCTGCGGGACAGGGTGACGGCGGACGGAGGGAGCGATGCCTGAGCAGTGCGGGCGCGGCTTCGAGGGGGCGCTGCTGTCCGGCTACCTCGACGGCGCCCTGACGCAGGCGGACGAGCAGCGGGTGCGTGTCCACTTGGAGGACTGCGGTACATGCCGGGCGCAGGTGGAGCAGATGCGCCGGTTCCGGGAGGTGATCATGAGCACGAAGTTCGAGGTACCGGCGGACGATCAGTGGTCGGAACGGCCGCGAAGCACGGCCAGCCGGCTCTCGTTCGGGGCCGGCTGGACCATTGTCGCCGTCTGGGCGCTGGTCCTAGGCGGCTACGCGGCGTGGGAGCTCTGGACCTCGGACGAGCCGCTGGCGGGGAAACTCATCGTGTTCGGCGGCTGGACCGGGTTCGGCCTGCTGTTCCTCGGGGTGCTGCTCGACCGGCTCAAGGCGATGAAGACGGACCGCTATCGGGAGGTGCAGAAATGATCGTCGTGACCGCAGACACCATCCAGGGCAAGGTCGTCAACCGCACGCTGGGGCTCGCCCGCGGCAACACCATTCGCACCCGGCACCTCGGCAAGGACATCCTGGCCGGGCTGCGCAACCTGGTCGGCGGGGAGGTCTCCGAGTACACCAAGCTGCTCGGCGAGTCCCGCGAGCAGGCGCTCGACCGGATGGTGGCGGAAGCCCGGAGCCTGGGCGCCAACGCGATCATCGGCGTGCGGTTCGAGACGTCGATGGTGATGCAGGGCGCGGCGGAGCTGCTGGCGTACGGAACCGCGGTCGTGGTGCGCGACGAGTAGCGACTTGCGACGCACGCTGCGTCGGCACCGTCATCCCGTGTCGACCGTCGTTGATCGTGCGTGGACGGTCGAATATGAATGCGCCGCCATGGCTGCGGCATCCGACACGAAGCCGGGCGATGAGAGGTCCCACGTGTTGATTCGTTCCGCGCTCGCGAACACGGTCGCGTCGGACCCGTTAAACAGGCGGCCCAGTTCGGCAAGATGCTCGTGTCGGGTCTCGGACCGCACCGCGTAGTCGGCGAGTTCGTCCCCATCCAGGTCGAGCTGGCGTCCGATGAAATCCACGACGGCCGGCGGAACGAACTCGCCCGGAGCCAGCAGGCGCCCCGGGTAGCGGAGCACGCACAGCTGCAGCGCGAAGCCCAGCTTGTTGCTGGGACGCCGCCGGGCCCCGATGTTCTGCAGGTCTTCGTCGCTCAGGGTGTAGTGGCGCAGCAGGTCGGCCTCGCGTTGCGGAAGGGCAAACAGGGCCGACCTCTGCCGCCTTGTCAGAACGGTTCTCCGAGCCATTCTCTTTCTCTCGACGTATGCGAGACATAGAATCAGACATGGTATAAGACACACGGAGGAGCCTGCTGGAAGGCGCCTGCGCCCTCATGTCCCAAACGGCCATTCCCGCCATCGTGTCGCGGCTCCACAGCGCCTCGGCCCCGCTGGTCGCCTGCCCGCCCCACGACGGGGCCACCCGGGCCGTGAAGCCCAGCGGCGTCGACGGCGTCGGGTTGTAGCTGAACGCCGGTGGTGATGGAACACAGGCACCGCCTTGCAGACGTACTCGTCCACGTGGATGAGGTCGATAACCACACCGTAAGATCGACGGCGGCGCTCGCGAGGTCGAGTTGCGTCTCGGCGCCATCGACGAGCGCTACGCACCCGGGCGCGCAACCTGCACCGTCCCGGACGCGAGCACCGACCGTTTCCGCCGGGGTAATGGCGACGGCACTAATCCGTGGCGTTCGGTGCAGACCCCATGGATCGGCAGATGGAACCCTGGATTCTCGTTGATTGGGTGCAGGATGGCGTGGCCGTGCTGGGACTCGAAGTTGCGTTGTCCAGGCGTCGGGATAGCCAGGTTGACCGGCACTGAAGAACCGCGACCCTTCGCTACGGAGATTCCGTCCGTAGTGCGAGCGCGGGATCTATGCGGCTGGCATTGCGAGCGGGAAGCCAGACGGCGAGCAGGGCCACGAGGCATAGCACCACGGCGGCGGCGGACAAGACGGCGGGGTCGCGCGCCGTCACCCCGAACAAGAGGCTCTCGATCAACCTCGTGGCTCCGAAGGACCCAGCCAGACCGATCACGATGCCACAGGCCGCAAAGCGCATGCCGTCACCAACGATCAAGTTCCTCACGCGCCTGGGCTCTGCACCGAGCGCCAGGCGTATCCCCAGTTCCCTCACGCGTTGCTGCACTAGATACGCCATCAGCCCGTACACGCCGGTAGTCGCCAGCACGACGGCCAACGCTCCGAAGGTCAGGGAGATGAACACGCTGAAATCGGCGGCGGCCAGCGACTCCGAAACGGTCGTGCGCAGGACGAGCGCTTCGCTGACCGGAAGCCCACCTGCCACCCGCGTTAGCCGTTGTTGGGCCGGTCCGCTCAGAGCCTGCGGTTCGACAGTGGTACGGACCATCCAGACTAGCGGTGTGACCGCGAAGGTCAGGCCGGACAGTTCATCGGCGAGTTGGGCGAGCGGCACGTACACCGTGGGGCGGGGCTCTTGCGCCAGACCGACACCGTCACGAACGTCTCCGACGACCCCGACGATGCGCCGCGGAGGCTCCTCAAAAGGGGGTCCAAGCCCCTGTCCGAGGGCCAAGCGCTGGCCGAGCGCATCGCCGGCGGGCCAGAACCGCCGCGCCAGTGCCTCATTGACGATGACGACGAGCTCGGCCTGCAGGTCATCGCCGTCCGTGAAGAACCTGCCGCGCGTGAGCGGCAGACCAAGCGCGTCGAAGTAGCTCTGCGATACGAGACGCCACGACGGTGAACCGTGCGATTCTCCATCGAGCGGGCGACCGACGACGACAAACGGGATGCGGAAATCGCTGCCGCTCAGAGGCAACTCGGTCGCCGCGGCGACGGCCTCCACGGCTGGCAGATCTCCCAGTTGTCGTACCCCGTCCCGTATCACGGTCGTCACGCTTGCCGTGCTCGCGAAGCGCGGATCCCGCAGGGACGTCCGCAGGGTCAGGATCCGATCCAGGCTGAAGCCCGGGTCGATCGATCTGAGCGCGATGAGTGTCTTCGCGAGGAGGCCGGTGCAGACGAGCAGCACCAGCGCCAGGGCCATCTGGCCGGCAACCAGTCCCGCGCCCACGCGCGGCCGCCGGAAGCCGGCGGTGACGGGTCGCGGGCTTGCCGAAAGCGTTTCGTTCATGCTGGCTCTCGCCACCCGTATGGCCGGATAGATGCCGACGAGGAGACTCGTCCCGGCGGCGACCAGAAGCGTGAAGGCAGCGACACGCCAGTCCAGTACCAGTCCAGCCGCGTCGTCGCCGAGCCGCGGAAGGTACACCGCGCTACTCGCGAGGAACGCCCGCGCGCCGGTTAGCCCGAGCGCGAGCCCACCGATCCCGCCGGCTGCCGACAAGAGCAGACACTCCGTCGCGAGCAGGCGGAACAGGTGAACGCGGGGGGCGCCCAGGGCAGTCCGGAGGGCGATCTCGCGCCGGCGACTCAGCCCCCGAACGATCAGGAGGTTGGCGACGTTCGCGCATGCGATGAACAGCAGGATGCCGACCGCGGCCACGACGAACACCAGCGAGGACCGGGAGCCGCGGACCATGACCTCCCGTAGCCCTTCGACCCTGAGTGCCGATTCGGGACCGAGCACGCCGGGGAACCGTCTGCGGAACTCGGCGGTTACCGTCCGCAGAGCGGCGTTTGCGCTGGCGGTCGTCGTAGTCTCGTCGAGGCGCCCCGCGATACCGAGGATGGCCGCGTGCGAGTTGCTGTCGGGGTCGACCCGCAGGGGCGTCCAAACATCGGGGACGAGGCCGAAGATGCTGACGTCGAGTCCTCCGTCGAGGACGCCGACCACCAGTCGCGAGACGCCGTCGAGCGAGACGACGGTTCCTACCACGTTTGGCTCGCCGCCGAATCGACGTCGCCAGAAGTCGTGGCCGAGCACCGCGACCTCGGGTCCCCCGGGCCGATCCTCGTCGGCCAGGAACGTCCGTCCGTGGCTCGCGAACCCGCCGAACAGGCGGAAGAAATCGGCGCTGACGGTCGCGATGCCGAGCAACTCGGGAGTGTCGCCGCCGGTCAGGTTCCCTGAGCGAAACCGGTACGCGGCGATGTCCCGAATTCCCGACCCATGCTGTCTCAGGAGATTGAAGACGGTCGGCGGTACCTGCGGCCCGCCGCGTCCCACGGCGGCCCCAGGGCTGGAGGCGAAGACGACAATCCGCTCGGGGCCCGGGTAGGGCAACGGCTTCAGCAGCACCGCGTCCATCACCGAGAAGATGCCGGTGCTCGCCCCGAGACCGAGCGTCAACGCCGTGACCGCGGCCAGCGTGAAGCCAGGCGTCCTCGCGAGGCTGCGAACGGTCACCCGCAGGTCCTGGAGCCACATCACCTTCGCCGAACGTGGGTAGTCTCTCACGGAAGAGAGCCCCGCGAATCCGACTGCGCGACTTGACGAACGCCTCGGTGCAGGCCATTTCCGTGCTCAGGCGTGCGGCAACTCCGCGATGCCTGCCACCAGCTTGCCGTCTCCTGGCAACCGTGTTCGAATGGAAATGGACGATCAGCGCGGCGCCGCAGACTATACCGGGAAGCAACCCGTGGATCCCCTCAACGAGACGGAGTCCGACCCATGTTCCGTAGCGACACAACGCTCAAAGGCTGCTTGACCTCGCTTGCGATGTTGCTCTTGGTTGGCGCCGTCGCGCTACCGACGGCGGTGCGCGCCCAGGGCACCCGCTTTCTCCGACAGCCCGACGTCAGTGCGTCGCACATCGTTTTCGTGCACGCGAACGACTTGTGGCTCGTGGGTCGCGAGGGCGGCCAGGCCGTTCGGCTCACCAGCTTCGACGGCGCGGAAACCGACCCGGCGTTCAGTGCCGACGGGCGTTGGATTGCCTTCTCCGGCCAATACGGCGGAAACACCGACGTCTACGTGATCCCTGCTGCGGGCGGGCAGCCTGAGAGACTCACCTGGCACCCGGTCGCGGATGTGGTCCAGGGCTGGACGCCGGACGGAGACATCCTGTTCGAGTCGAGTCGGAACGGGATGTCTCCCCTGCACTCGAAGTTCTGGGTTGTCTCGCCCCGAGGCGGGCTTCCCGGACCGCTCGCCCTGCCGCAGGCGCACCTCGGGAACATGTCCGCGGACGGCGGCTACCTCGCGTACCAGGAGACGATGTACTACGACCCGGAGTGGAGGAACTATCGGGGCGGCCAGGCGCAGCCGCTCGGCATCGTTTCCACGTCCACCTGGGACCGCATCACCCCGCCCTGGGAGGGCGAGCGCCAGATGGCTCCGGTATGGATGGACGGCGTCGTGTACTACCTGTCCGAGCGCGACTGGGCCAGCAACGTCTGGTCGTTCGATCCCCGCACCGGCGTGGAGCGGCAGCTCACGCCCCACGCCGATTTCGACGTAAAGTCGCTCGGCGCAGGCGCCGGCGTCGTGGTCTACGAGCAGGCGGGTTACCTGCACGAACTCGATCCGGCGACGGGCCAGACCCGCAGGCTCGAGATTCGGGTCGCGGGCGACATGAACTGGTCGCGGCCGCGCTGGGAAGAGGTCCCGCCGACACGGCTCCAGAACAACGATCTGTCTCCCACCGGCAAGCGCGCGCTCTTCGAGTGGCGGGGCGAGCTGTTCAGCGTCCCGGCGGGAGAGGGTTCCTGGCGCAACCTGACTCGCACCCCCGGGGTCGCCGACCGGCATCCCTCATGGTCGCCGGACGGCTCCCGCATCGCGTGGTTCAACGACGCAGGGGGCGAGTACGGCCTAGTCATCGCGGCGCAGGACGGGTCCGAGCCGCGCCGCATCGACATCCCCGACCCGTCGTTCTACTTCCGACCCGCGTGGTCGCCGGACGGCGCGAAGCTGGCATTCACGGACACGCACTACCGCGTGCTCGTCCTGGACGTGGAATCGGGCAGGTTGCGGCATGTCGACACCGACCGCTCCGCCGACCCCTATCGATCCACGAATCCGGTCTGGTCTCCCGACTCGCGGTGGATCGCGTACGCTCGCCGCCTCGACACGCTGTTGCGGGCCATCTTCATCCACGACACCGAGTCTGGAGAGACCCACCAGCTCACGGACGGATCCGTGGATGCCATCACGCCCGTGTGGGACCGGTCGGGGAAGTACCTCTACTTCCTCGCTTCCACCGACTACGGCCTCAACACCGGCTGGCTCAACATGACCTCGTACGACCGTCCGGTTACCCGCGCTCTCTACTTGGCCCTGTTGCGCACCGGGGGGCGTTCGCCGTTCCTGCCGCGCAACGACGAGGAGGCCGGCCCGGCGGACGAAGAGCCGAAGGAAGCGGCGGACTCGGAGCAGGACGCCGCGGAGGACGACGACGGCTCCCCCACGGTCGATATCGACTTCGATGGCATCGGCCGGCGCATGGTCGCCGCGCCGGGTCTTCCCATGAAGAACTACGCGGGACTCGTTGCCGGTCCAGGGGGGTCGGTGTTCGTCCGGGAGACCGACGAGAATGCGGATGGCGAGAAACTGCTGAAGTACACCGTGGAGGAACGAGAAGCGGCGGACTTTATCGATCGGGTGCAGGCGGCGGTGGTCTCCGACGATCGCAAGCGGCTGCTGTACCGTGTCGGCTCCAATTGGAGCATCGTCGGCACGGAACAGCCGCCCGCGGGCGATGGGGGCCGGCTCGATGTCGCCGGCATGCGCGTCCGGGTCGAGCCCAAGGCCGAGTACGCCCAGATGCTCCGAGACGGCTGGCGCTTCATGCGCGACTCCCTTTATGTCGACAACCAGCACGGCGCACCCTGGGCCGACGTGTGGGAGTGGTACTCGGCCTGGCTTCCCGATGTCCGGCACCGCTCGGACTTCAATCAGCTCCTCGACATGCTCTCGGGCGAGATCTCGGTCAGCCATTCGTACGTGGTCGCCGGCGACTATCCCGACCTGCAGAACCCGCGCACCGGTCTCCTCGGCATGGACCTGAGCGAAGAGAACGGGCTCTATCGCATCGCGCGCATCTACCGCGGCGACGCCTGGGAACCGGAGCTGACCGGACCGCTCTCCATCCCCGGGCTGGCGGTCGGCGAGGGCGACTACCTGGTCGCCGTGGATGGGGTCGAGCTCCGTCCGCCCACCAATCCGTACCGCCTGCTCGAGGGCACGGCCGGGCGGACGATCACGGTGACGGTCTCGTCCTCGCCGTCGATGGACGGGACTCGGGATATCGTCGTCGAGCCGATCCCGTACGAGTTCGCGCTGCGCACATGGGAATGGGTCGCCGACAACCAGGCACGAGTCGACGAAATGAGCGCCGGCCGGCTCGCCTTACGTCTGGCTTCCGAACACGGCACGGCAGGGATACGAGTTCTTCAACCGCATGTACTACGCGCAGAAGGACCGCGAGGGCGTGGTCATCGACGTACGCAACAACGGCGGCGGCACGGTAGCGGACTACATCGTGGACATGCTGGACCGCGATCTCGTGGGCTATTTCAACTCGCGCGCGCCCGACGGCAAGGCGTGGACCCAGCCGATGGCAGGGCTCTTCGGACCGAAGGTCATGATTGTCAACGAGAACGCAGGGTCAGGGGGCGACCTCCTGCCCTACATTTTTCGCTTGAAGGGCATCGGTCCACTCGTCGGGACCAGAACGTGGGGAGGGACGGTGGGCGCCGGAGATACCCCACCGCTTATCGACGGTGGCTACTTCCAGGCGCCGAGCGCCGGGTTCTTCGACGTGAACGGGGAGTGGGCCGTGGAAAACGAGGGCGTCGCCCCGGACATCGAGGTCCGGAACGACCCGGCTCCGGTGATCGCCGGACGAGACCCGCAGTTGGAGGCTGCTGTTGAAGAGGCGCTGAGATTGCTGCAGACGGAAGGGGTCACCTTGCAGGAGCAGCCTGCGCCACCGTACCGGTGGCGCAGGCCTGCACGATAAGAGGAATCGTGACGCCGGCCGTCGCCGGCATTCTCAACACAGAGTGCGCGCCTGGTTGCGAAGCCGGCAACAGGGTCGACGGCGGCGACCGAAGGTCCTGGCAAGGGTGTGCCAGATTCGACGACACGAGAGACGTCCGACGCGCGGTTCGACGGCTACGTCAGAGGGGTCTGGCACCGCGCGGTGAGGCGCATGCGTGGCGTTCGGTGCGGAAGCCGCTGACTTCGGACAACCGCCTTGTTGCCAACGGGATTCCATGAACACCGGCGCGTGGCCGTGACCAATTCCATGTGCAATTCTGGTCGGGATTCTACGAGACCACTTGGGTCAGCTCCGGACACGTACAGGGATCTTCACACGCGACCCGTCGACGAGTCGTCTCATCAAGCCTTGCGCCGGACGCGTGACGCTCATGTGAGACGTCTGTCCGGTGGTGAACGACATGGGCCATCTGGTCGGCGCCATCTCAATCGCCGCCCCAAAGTGGCGGGGGGCCGGTGGCGAATGTGGCTGATGTGGCGCGCGACCAGCCCGCCCCGCCTGCGTGACGACGATCATTCAAGACGCCTTGAGCGGCCGAAGTCTTTACCAGGGGCCCAGGGCCGAAGTTGAACGGAATCGCCCATGTCACGCGGCGTACATGTCCACACGGCCCTGCAACCGCGCCCCGTCGGCCATGAGCATCGACCGAGCCGGTCTCACCGATGCGCACCCGCTCGCTCCCCTGGATCGTCCCGCTCACCTCGCCGAGAAACCACGACCGACTTCGCCGACAACTGCCCCTTGACCCTGCCGGTTGGTCCGACCGTCAGGGCATGTTGCGGCAGCTCGATCGTCCCGGCCTCGAAGCCGAGTTGGAGACGGACCGGGCCGCGCGCCGGCCAACGGGTACGCGAGGGTCGTCCCACGCGGCGATTGCCTCGGGAACGCTGGCCGTGGCCGTGGCCGGAACGTCGCCACGCGCGAACGTGATCAATTCCGTCGACGTGCATCCTGCCAGTATCTGGTCTAGCGCGTCCGCGTCGCGTCGGTCAATGGTCAGCCCGTAGCGCTGCCGGACGGCGGTCACCCGGCCGCGAACCAGCAGTGATTCTGCCCCGGCAGCAACTCGGCAGCATCGCGATCAACTTTGTCGTAGCGATTCACCTGCGGACCCGCGAGCGTCACCTTCAGCAGGTCGGTCGCGAAGCGGCGCCGGGTCGCAAGGTCCGCGGCCCACAGACCGCTGTCGTGCGCCTCGGAACGAGCCACCATGCGCTCGATGTCCGTGTCGGACGTGCTCGCGAATCAACGCCCCGTGTTCGGACCGTAGACTCCGCCGAGCTCGTCGACGATCCGGTCCGCCACCGACTGCGGGTACCGGTAATCGTCCGCGTCGTTAGGGTGAGCAGCGTTGCTCCGGCGCAACGACCAAGCCGCGGCATGACGACTGGGCATGAAGCTCGCCGACCTCCGGGATGCTGTCTATGGTGCTGACAGCGCCGACGACCAGGCAAACGACGGCGATGAGGCCGAGTGAAGTGCAGGTGCGGCGTCGATGTGCGTGCATGGAGCGAGATCCGAGGTCCCTCCTCTACCCCACACGATTTCCCGGAAGAGCTCAAGATGCAGCGACGACCGCCAGTCCAGCGGCGCACCGTCGGCCGTCACCACAACCTCGCTCTTGCGCCGCTCGCCCCGGATCGTCATCCGACCGGCAGCGTACCACGGTCTCCAGACGGTGCTCGACGTCGTCCCGGAGCCCAATCGAGGGCGACGAAATCACTCCGAGCGGCAGTTCCAGGACCGCTCTCCAGGGTGAAGGGCGGCCGCTCTGCAACAGATCGTCGATTCGGCCGATACGCACGAGCCGGAATCTGCTCGACCTCGGATCAAGGTCCTGGCCGCAAGGCCAGCGCCAAAGGCGAACCGGACAGGAGGATGTGCGCTGGAGGATCTGCCGCGCAGCGTTACGCGGAACCGCGGCGCGGGTGTACCAAGTCCGCGCCGCGACCCCTGGAGGACAAGGTGTCTCCTACCAACGTGGAAGACAACGAATAACGTATCGAACGTGGCCGGCCGGGAGCTTTACGTCTGCTTCGGGATCCGGATCGCGTTCAACGGCGAGCCACCGCAAGCCTGGCCCGGCCATCGAGATCACCGGGTCCGGGTCCGCGCGCTGCCACCGCGCTCGAGGTCATCTCACCGGCCGGGCGGTCGACGCGGACCGTCGAACGGCAGGTGGCGCGTCACCGGCTCGACCTCCCCGGCGGCGACGACATCACCTCCGCAGTCCGGGCACATCTACGCGAGGCGTACGGTCCTTGATGTGGTATGGTGCGGGTTCGCCATGCCGCCGTCGCGTTTCTCCCGCCGTTGCCTCGTACTCCTGCTGCTCGTCGCCGTCTCCACTGGTTTGCTCGCGCGACCGGCCGAGGCCAGCAAGCGGCCGTTCGCCGGCATCGTCGATTCCGCCGCCCGCCGGCACGGCGTCGACCCCGACCTGGTGCACGCCGTCATCGCCGTCGAGTCCGGGTACCGCGCAACCGCGCAATCGCCCGCGGGGGCCCAGGGCCTGATGCAGTTGATGCCGGGCACGCAGCGCGACCTCGGCGTCTCCGACGCCTTCGACCCCCGACAGAATGTCGACGCTGGCGTCGCCTACCTGCGACGTCTCACCGACGAGTTCGGGACCGTGCTCGGCCCTGGCCGCCTACAACGCCGGGCCCGGCGCCGTGCGGCGCTACAACGGCATCCCGCCATACAAGGAGACGCGCGCCTACGTGCAGGCCGTTCTCGACCGCGGCCGGCCAGCTGTCGGCGCGAAGGCAACCGAGGAACATGACCCGTCCAAGGACCGGGCGCTCGCCGTGGCCGAGGCGGACGTTGCTGAAGACGCCGCCCCGGCCGACCGCCGGCCGCAGGATGACCATCTGACGATGGACGCGGCGGCCGGACTCGAGCCGCGGATGCTCGACGCGGCGCTGGATCCGGACTACCGAACCCGGGCAGCCGCGCCGCCGGACCAGCTCGTCATCCCGCGGGATGCTCAGGCGGGGGCGCTCGGCCAGGGTGTCGCCGATGAACGCCCGATACAGGTCGGCAGCGCCGGACCGACACACGCCGCGGTGACGCGGTTTGTCTGGCTCAGGCAGTTCGAGCCGGGAAGCAGTTCCGCCGACGCCAACCGGCTGCTGGACCGCCGCGAAAGCCACGAAATCGCTCAGAACCGCAGTTTCAGGACCGTCTCCGGGGCGAATGGCGGCCGACCCGTGCCGGATCGGTCGGTCCCGGCCAATGCGCACGGGTCTGAATCCATCCGGGCCACGGGACCGGCCGGCGTCCAGCCACGCCGTGGACCAGGTGCGTACGGTCGCGCGCCCGCGTCCGCGTCGACGGTGCTCGATGACGGCGGGATTACCAGCAGGTCGGGATAAGGCCGAAAGGCGCAAGGGCGAGCGGGCAACCGATGAACCGGGTGCCGCGCAAGCCACGTCGAACCGAGCAGTGCCGGCGACGACAGCGTGACCGACGGGCGCGCCACCCAGGACGGGCGCGTTCACGTCCCCCGTCAGATCACGATGCGTTCGATCTCGTCGAGCGTGACCGTGTCCGCCGTCCGGTCGTACAGCTTCGTCGTCCTCGGCGACGCGTGGCCGGCAATCTGTTGGGCGTGCTCGAGCGTACCCCCGTTCGACAGATACGCCGTGATGCCCGTGGCCCGAAACGTGTGGCAACATGTCGACGCCGGCAGACCCGCGGCCGCCGCCCGGCGCTTGATCATCGCCAGCACCACGCGACGCGTCAGCGACCGACCGCTCAGGCGGCGGCCCGACCGGTCGACGCTCTGAAACAACGGCGCCTTCGCGTCGTCGACCCCGCCGGCGACCAGATACGCATCCACGGCGGCCTCGGCACGGTGATGGGCCGGCACGTCGTGCCGCTTGCCGCCCTTCTCGTGCAGCCGCAGCCATCCGCGCGTCCCCTGCAGGAAATAGTCCTGACGCCGCATCCCCACGACCGCGCTCACCCGCGCGAAGCTGTACACCATCACGCTCAGAAGCGCACGGTCACGAAGACCGACCAGCGACCCCGCGTCGATCCCATCGAGCAGCGACCGCGTCTCGGCCGGCGTCAGAACCGGCGTCGCCCCCTTGGTCACCACGTGCTTCGGTCCCCGCACCGCTGCGGCCGGATTCACCGGCAGCACCTGATGGACGACCAGCCAGTCGCACAGCACCCGGATGGCGGCCAGGTGCTGCTTGACCGTCGGCGCCGACCCCGGATGCGTGCGGATGTAGGCCGCCACGTCCAGCGGCGCGATCGCCCGCAAAACCAGGCCCCGAGCCGCACACCACGACAGGAACTGCCCCACCGCCCGCCCGTACGCCGCCCGCGTCCGACCGTTGGCGATCGAGGCCGCGAAGAACTCCAGGAACCGCTCGACGGCCACCGGACCCGCGTCCACGATCACCGCCGGCAGCGCCATGGCCGCCGTCCCGGTGCGCGCGACCGCCGGCCGGGTGACCGCCGGAACCAGGGAGGCCTCGCTCATCCCGCACTCCCCTCCCCCGCCACGAGCGCTTCGAAGCGCTCGTAGTCGTTGTTCAGCGCCGTAGCCAGCGCCACCAGCTTCACCACGGCCTCCTTCGCGCCCGCGTAGCGCACCTCGATCCGGTCGCGCTCGACCACCACGCCCGCCGGCAGGCCCGCCAGACGCCCGCCGAGCGCTTCTGCCGGAACCGTCACCCGAATGCCGGTCAGCCGCGCCTTCCGCAGCTCGGTCATCAGATGCGCGCGCCGGACCTGCTCCACGCGAAACTCCGTGCCCTCCCGGTACGTCCGCAGCTGCCGCAGCAGCCTGGTGCGCGGGAGCGTCCGCGCATACCCGGTCAGATCGGCCCCGAACGGGTGCATCAGACTGCGCCGCGCGCGCCCGCCCGACCCCGAACAGATGCTCGATGTCGCGACGCACGAGCAGTTCCCGGTCCGGGCCCCAAGCTGCCGGATGCCGTCCGGGAGGGCCCGCAGCCACTGCAGCCTTTCGGGTACCGGGCGCGCCTTTCGCTCGTAATTGCTGCTCCGGGTGCGGATTGCCGAGGAGGTCGGGCGTGCTCGGTCCTCTCTGCAGGTCAGTAGAGGGTCGTACAGAATGCAAGCCGGCGGCCGGCGGGCTGGCCGTTTGCTCTGACGGCCTACCGGAACCAGCCGGCCCCCGCGGCGATGGCGGACTTCGTCCAGAGGCGTCTGCTGGGGAGCCTGTCGGCAGCGGATCGCGCCTTCGTCTGCGAGCTGTCGGTATTCGACCGGATCGACGCGGAGCTGGTGGACGAAGTTCTCGGGTCGAGCGGGTTCGGGACGCGGATGGCCTCCGCCTACAATTCCCCGCCGAGCCGGTCTGCCGTCGACCCATCGCGCGTCCCCATCGCTCGCTCATTCAACGGCACTCACGCTAGAATTCTCTGGTCCACCAACCCGACCGAACTCGCGTGACTCTCCCACGCAGCCCCGCACACTGCTGGCACCCGACGAACTTCGAGCCCCAAACGCGGTCCAGGCACTGACCATGAAGACATTCCGACGACGAACCGTCGGCGAAATCGCCGACATGATCTGCGGCAACGAGAGCGACCACTTTCCCTACCGAAGTAGCACCTATTTGTCAGAGTTCTTTCACGACTGCGGCATGGAGCAGTACGTGCACGATGGCTCAACGCGAAAATGGTGGGTGGCAGAGACTCTTGATGCGATACTCAAGCAGCCCTCGGATAATCCTGCGATGCCCGGCAAGGGCTTCCAAACGGTAATCCAGGTTCTGATGGATCGCGCTGACCACACGGAAACCGACCCCGACCGCCAGCTCGCCCTCATCGAACTCAACGCCACGCTGGCCCGCGAAGGAATCGCGGCGTTCTATGCCGAAGACAACGTCTGTTACATCCGTAGTACCAGAACAGGCGAGGACAACCGACCCGACCCGCTAGCGAATCGTGCCTTGTCCAAAGAAGAAACCGACCGACGCCGACAATTCGAGTCGTTCATCGATGCCGCCAGCGAAGATGAGATCGTCGAGAACATTGTTCTTCCACTCTTAGGACAGTGATCGATATAAAGTCTTCAACTTGATCGGGGTAACAGTTTGTAATTCCATTCCCCGTGAAACTCATCGCGGACCAGCGCGAGTGCGTCCATCTCTTCCTTGGTCACCGTAACGCCTGTGGGATATTCCCCGGCGTCGAGTTCGGCCCGGACCCGGAGCCCGGTGGCTGTCCGGACGTTCCCGATGCGGTCGACGATGGTCTCGTACGTCGTCAGCGGGGTGCCGCGCCAGTTCGCCGTGATGTGACAGAAGAGCCGGTGCTCGATCTTGTTCCACTTGCTGGTGCCGGGTGGAAAATGACTCACCTCGATGGTCAGTCCGGTCTCGTCGGCCAACTGTTGAAGCTCATGCTTCCAGGCGCGCAACCGATACCCGTTGCTCCCGCCCGCATCGGCCGTGATGAACAGGGTCGTGGCCTCGGGGTAGGCGCCGCAACCCATCTGATGCCACCAGTGTCGAATCGACGCCACCGCGAACGCCGGTGTGTCGTGGTCCCAGCCCACGCTCACCCAGGCTTCGTTGCGCGCCATGTCGTAGACGCCGTACGGAATCGCCTTGCCCTCGGCGTCGGTCGGGAAATCATGCACCAGCACCGCCGGCGGCGTGCCCTTCGGCTGCCATTCCCGCCCGCCGTTCTTGAAGTTCCCGACCAGCTCCTTCTTCTTCGTGTCGACCGAGATCACCGGCTGGCCGGCGGTCAGATGCTCGTCCGCGGTCTGGTTGATGTGCTCGAACTGCGCGTTGCGGTCCGGATGCGTGGCGCCTTCCTGCCGCTTGCGCGGCGATTGCAGCCGGTAGCCCAGGCGGTGCAGCAGCCGGCCCACAGTGGTCGAACTCACCCGCCACCCCTGCTCGGTCAGCGCCGCCGCCAGCTTCGCGCGACTCTTGCACGTCCAGCGCAGCGGCGAAGTCGGGTCGCCGCGCGTGAGCGGATCCACCAGAGCTTGGAGCGCGGCCTGGATGCCGGGTTGATCCTGCTGGATGCGGGGCCGTCCGCCGCCAGGGCGTCGGATGCGGTCCGTCGGCGCCTCGTCGCGGGAAATCTCCCGGCGCCCCTTGCGAATCGTCTCCCGAGCCACACCGGTGGCCGACGAAACCACCGCGTCGCCGCCGTAGCCGATGGCGAGCGACTCGGCCGCCGCCCACCGGCGGCGACTGCGCTCGTCCAACACGGGCGCGACCACGGCATACTTCGCAACCAGGGTCGCTTCCAGCTCGATGTCTCGCTTCATACCTCCAGTATGACCAGCAACCCAGCAGATGGCAAACTAGTTTCGCGCAGTGTCCTTACAGACACTCGGATTCCATCGCATCTCAATTGCCGGCCACCAAGACAAAGCAATGGAATTCGGCAAGGACCTCTGGATGAAGTACTGCCTTCCGACCGGGCACTGGCTTTACTTCGGGCTTCAGGTGAAGCGGTCTAAGCTCGACGCCGCCGCGCGGTCCCGCAATCCCAATGTTGCCGAAGTCCACCGACAAGTCACCATGATGCTTGGTCACGCCGTCTTTGATCCCGACATCAACAAGAAGCGCCTTGTCGACCACGTGATCATCGTCGCCGGGGGTGAAATCACGAAACAAGCTAAGCACTGGTTGGCCGAGAAACTCGATGCGTCCCAGCGAAGCCAGATTCTCTTTATGGATAGAACCGACCTCTTGCACCTCTCTGTCATACACAACGTGCCCGCGCCCGGCGAGCAGAGCGCTATTGACGATGGTGACATACCATTCTGACTCCATCTTCACTAACTTGTGCCACACCAGCGACCAATGGGTCTGGCAAAGCGCAACGACGTCTTCGAAGGCCTGGCCGCGCACGTCGCGGCGGAAGAGCTGCTGTCTATCGACGGTCGCGCGGCGGAGTGGATCCAGATCGAGTCCGTCAGCGACAACTACTTCGACGCTCTGCAGTTGAACGCCGTGCGCGGCCGCGGGTTCCTCCCCGGGAAACGCGCCGTCCCGGCGATGCACCGTTCGTTGTCTTGGCCCATCTCGGGCCGGCGAACATGACCGTCATCGGGATCATGTCGGAGGACTTCATCGGGACCTACGGCCTCGTGCCTACGGAGCTTTTCGTCCCCGCCACCGCGGGCGCGCTCGTCGAACCGGGGTGGACGGACCGGTTGACCGACCGGCTCGAGGAGATGTTCGCGATGACCGGACGCCTCCGACCCGGCGTGACGCTCGCCGAGGCGGCCGCCCAGCTCGACGTCGTTGCCGACGCCCTGGCCGCGGAGCACCCGGACGCGAGCGCCCACACCGAGCTCTACGTCATCGCCGAGCGTTACTCAAGACCGGAGTCCGGCGCGGCGCGCCACACGGCGCCCCTTGGGAGCGTCGTCATCGGCCTTGCGTTGCTCGTGCTGCTGATTGCCATGGCGAACGTCGGGACGCTGCTGGTTGCGCGCGGTGTGGAACGACGGCAGGAGATGGCCCTGCGTGCGGGACTCGGTGCCACCAGGCGGCGGGCGGTGCCCCAACTGGTCACCGAGAGCGTGCTGCTGGCGCTGGCGGGCGGCGCCGGCGGCGGGATCGTCGCGGTGTGGGCCGCCGATCTCGTCGTTGGCTACTTCGCCACGGCCGTTGGACTGAATCTGTTGCGACCCGACTACCTCGTGGACTGGCGGGTGTTCGGGTTCAGCGCAACGATGGCAATGGCGGCCGGGGTGCTCACCGGACTCGCGCCGGCGTTGCGCTCGACGCGGATCGAGCTGGCGCGCGTAATCGACTCCTCCGGCGCGAAGATACCTTCGACTGTCGGCGGCTTCAAAGAGACGAGGACCCTCTCGCCCTGCTCGCGCAACTCTCCCTGCGGTCCAACGTTACCTGTAGAGCGTCACGGGCTTGATCCCGAGTTCGCGGCACAGGTCGGACACCGAGGTGCCTCAGTGTGCCATCGCTGCTTGGGCCAGCCGCACCTGGGCTTTCGACAGCGCGAACTTCCTGCCGCCCTTGCGGCCGCTTGCCCGCGCGGCCCTTGGAGCAGGCCGGCCGCCTCGGCGCCGTGCACCTCGCCGACGACGACGTGCTCGGGTCGGTGGCGCAGCGCGTGCCGCACCAGTTCCGGATCGTCACGCCCCGGCCGGCGAGGCCGCGGGCCTCGAAGCGCAGGCCGTAGCGACAGCTCCAGCGTGTCCTCGATCGAGATGACACGGCCCTCGGCCGGCAGCAGCGACACCAGCGCGTTGAGCAGCGTCGTCTTGCCCGAGCCCGTGCCTCCGGAGATCAGCACGTTGCGCCCGCGGCCGAGCACGGTGTTGGCGCTCTCGAGGATCTGATCGAAACTGGACTCCGGTCGACCGCAAGATGTTGTGGTGGCCGCCGCCGGCATCGTCAAGCCAACAGCGTGAGCGTGTGCTCACCGGCGTCAAGGCGCGTCGCTTCGCTCCGCCCCAGCTCCGCGGGGCTGACGGCCTTGACGCCGGCTCCGCGCACGCTCGGCCAGACTGGCTCTTGCCGACGATGCCCACCCATACACCCCCTACATGTTGTGGTCGAGTCCTGTCCAGGATGACGCTCTTTTCGGTGACCGTTGACAGCACGGCCGCGGTCTCGTCGACCACCGGCGCCGGCAGCGACCCGCTCGCGGTCAGCTCGTCGATGGTGAAGGCCCGGCCGCCGACGCGGTGGATTGTGATGGCCGCCGCCCCAGGCGGGCTGCACACCTCCTCGAGACCCTCCCGGATGGACGCTGCGGCGCCGGGATGGTCGCGTTCCAGAGACCCGGCCAGCCGCTCCAGCACCCGCGTCGCGCGGTCCGCCGAATCGAGATCCCACGCATCCCGCAACGCCTTGCGGACAGACGCGTGCAGCCGCTCGGGCAGATGGCCGAGCACGTTCCTGCACTTGTGCACTTGGCAACGTTGCACCACGCCCCGAGAACCGAACACGTCGGTGATGGCCCGGCGCAGCCCCGCCGCACCATCGACGACGAACAGCAACGTCCGGTCGTCGGCAGTCCGCGCGTCACCAGGTCGCTGAGCAGACCGGTCGTGACGGCAGCCGTCTCGGTGGCGCCTTCGCGCAGGCCCAGCACGTGTTTCCGACCCTGGGTGTCGATGCCCAACGCGATCACCATGCAATGGTCCCGGAACACCTTGCCGTCGATGCAGACCACTCGCAGATCCAGCTCGCCCAACGCCCGGGAGAGAAACGCATGCAGGCGCTTGGTCGACAGCGCCACGAACCGCCGCGACACCGCGCTGCTCGACGTCGCCCGCTCGTTCACCTCGGCCGGTACCGGGTCCAACGTGCCCGCGTAACGCCGCGTCGACACCCCAGCGGCGACCGCGGCCAGCGTGTGCTCGTCCAGCGGGTCGGTCGATGCCGCCCACCGGAAGCTTGCCAGCGGGACTTCACCCTCGGCGCTGCGCACACGCAGCCGCGGCACCTCGACCTGCCGGCCGCCGAGCGTCACCTGGCTGTCGACACTCCCGCCGCGCCACGCGGGCCGCTCGACCTGGTGGCGCCCCTTCGCGCCACACAGGGCTTCCCGATCCGCCTCCATCATCGCCTCCAGGACCTGCAGACCGGTCGCGATGCACAAGCTATGGAACGCTTCCCGGACACCGTTGATCACGCCGAGCACCGGCAGCGGCACCTGAATCGTGACGGGTTGCGAGCTGGGGGGTTGGCCGGACTTCTTCCGCCTGTCATGCTTCGCCATGGGTGGCTCTCCTCCTTCTTGAATGCAGCCCTGTCCTACCACAGAACAGGGGCGAGGAGTCGCCACCCGCTTCACCTCAAGTTCAACAGCCTCCGGGACATTCCCAACCCTCCTGCCTTCCTACCGCCGTCTAATAGCGCGACCACCTGGATTAGGAAGATAGAGATTGTAAACGAGGATGTGGATTTCCGCCGCGCGCGCCTCGTCACTCGGAATGGCGAATCTTGCGACAAAGTGGTGTTCGTCCAATTGATGCAAGGACTCTGGCTGGCATCCCTGAAGACCAGGCAATCTTTGCTGAACGGCGGCCAATACTCCGGTAAAACCCGCGTTCAGCGAGAACACTATAGCCACGCCATAGCTGTCGCGCCACGCAAGTCGTCCCATAAGCTGAGCAACAACCTCGTCAAGCGAGCTAGGGCCACGCCAGAACTTAATCTCGCATATAAACACTTCCCCTTGCGCGATCTGAAGATGAATGTCGACTTTACCGTTGCCTCGAAATGTTTCGCCTCCCGCCGTACCCTCGAAGACGGCGTTTAGACTACTGAGGACGATGTCACGCAACCCCTCCTCTTGAAGTTCACTGAATACTTGTGGCGTCCGCTCAAACTGCTGGCACTGACTCTCAAGTAGCTCCATGATTGCGCCGAGTGCCTCAGCGTCGAGTACCGGTACTCTTTGTGCCTTACGAGCCCCTGGCATTACGGGCGCAATCTTTGCTCGTACTTTTACGGCAGTTGGAACTACGGTGGCGATATCAGCCTTCTTAATCAAGGGAATCCCGAGCTTCGCAGAGAGCTCGTCCAGTCCTTTGTTCTTGGTAGAGACACGCTCTCGCTTGGCCGTGAGGATCCGTTCCACTTCGGCGGGGAACTGCTGGTTCTGCTCTGTGATGTTGTCGTTGTAACCGCGGATGGTTGTGCAGATGATGTCGCGCTCGTGCTCGATCGCCTTCGGTGTTGCGGCAGCGACCCTATACACCACGCCTCTCCTGTGGTCGTACTCGAATGGGGGATATCCAAGGCCGAGTGAAAACGGATTGGTCGCCAGGCGTTGATTTGCGATTACCTCAAGCGTGTCGGTGGGGACTACGGGTACTTCTATGCGGACGTCGTTTGTCTTGATAACGCTGCCCGGCATTCGATCCGTATAGATGTCGTACCCTTGGAGAACCTGCTCGCGTTCGACTTCTACCAATTGCTCTCCCCGTGACGCATCAGTCTCGATCGGAACCATTCCGTACTTACCGATGAGATAGGCGTACCAGTCCTCGCAATCTCTTCCAATGACGTCCGCGTCAGCAGTCGCCTCCACTTCCTTTTTGAGTGCTTCAATGGCCGCGCGGTAGTAGTCACTGATGGTCGGTACCATGGGGTTATCCTTGAAGTGGTCCCGGTTGTTCAGACAGGTCGAGGGCTTCGTTAACATCCCGTGGAAGAAGTCTGTTCGCTGAGCCCTGCTGTTCAGGCAGCTTGGCGATGAGCAATTGAGCCGACGAACGCCGTCGGTGTCCATTGAACCCCCAGGCGCGCGTCAGACGCCCCCAGCGGTCGATCAATCCCCCCGATCAGGCGGCAAAGCGCCGGAACAGCCCGCCCCTGCAGGCTCCGGGGCGTACCGATGCCGGCTTGGTGGCGCAGGAGCAGCCCGATGTTGCAGGCGGCCGCCTGGATCAGCACCCGCTTGCGGACATTCTCGTGACCGCGCACCCACACCCGACGCATTCCACGAAAGAACCCGGCCGTGCCGTCGAGGCAGTCGACGCTTGTCGTGAACTCGTCGGTACGGTCGTACGCCGGTAGATCGCGGTGTCTCAGCGGCCAGCGCCCAGCTTCCGCCTTTGCTGATTCTGGTAGTCGGTCCAAAGCTCCCTCCTCGCAAGACACAGCTCACAGACGATGACCGCCGCCAACGGAACATGGTAGACGAACGCAGCTCCGAATCGGTCTGGCACGGAGACAACAGTGCGCAAGGATGGGTCTGGCCCGTCCCGGTCACAACGGCCAACGGAGTTCTACAGATGCCGAGGGCGTTGAGATCGGCCTTGAATGTCGCGTTTGCGAGCGACCTCTCCTTGAGGAGTTCTGCCGTCTACTCGCGCCGCACCTGGGCGGTCAGCGCGATGCTCGGCACGAGCACCACGCCGAGGTCGCCCGGCTCCGACAACTCCGGCATGATCCGCATCGACACGCGGGTCTTGCCGGTCCCGCACGGCAGCACGAGCGCCGGCCGCGCCAGGTCACGCGGCATCCAGTCCGCCGGATTCCGGCCGCGCCAGCGGTCCTGAGGCGGAGCCTCGCTAGGTACGCTAGGTGGTGTAGCCCGACGGCGACCAGGTTCAGCCATCCCTGTCGCACGCGTCGCATCATTTCGTAGAACTTCTGCCCGTGTCTGTCCGCCCGCTCGGCGAGTTCCGGCATCTCCACCTGATCATCCGGGCCAGCTGGCATGGCTCCGAGGCGCTCGAACTCTGCATCCGCCGCTGCATCCGCCTCTTCTCCGACCCCCCTGAATGCGGGCAGGATCCTTTCGAGGGCTCCGGCTCGATAGCTCTCTATATCCGCGTACGTAGACCGTCCGGAAGTGCTGTGCACAGAACGCTGTGTTTGTACCCATGGCGCTTATCGTATCTCCCCGGCCGTCTTCCCTCCTCCGGTCCCGCGCCGCACCGGGCCGCGATGGTCCCGACGTTCCAGTGCTCGCCGTAGAACAGGCGCCGGATCTCGGCGCGCTGCGCGGGCGTGATCATCTGGACGCTTCGAACGCCACCGTAGCTGGTCCCACCGCCACCGACCTGCTGTTCGACCTCAACGGACGGGAGACCGCCCGCGCGCTCGAACGCCGCCTGCGCCACTTCACCCGGCGGGTGGTGTGGGCGTTGGCCTGTCGGGTGGCGACGAGCAGGTTTTCCAGGTGTGGCGGGTCCTCGACGGTCAGCCCAGTGTCTTGTTGCCACTCCGGCGATTCGGCCCGTAGACGCCCCTCCCCCCCCGGTTTTCGGGCTGGGAGCGGCAACGGCGGGTGCCCGCTGATCACAGGCGCCGGTCGACGCCGTAGCGTCGCTCCCGGTAAGATTCCTGCCTCCGGGAAGGGTGCCACCGCGGCCGTTCCCGCGTACATCCGGCGCGCCGGTTCGGCCGGCCGTCGCGGGCGACGCTTGCGTGCCGGCCGAGCGACGTCGCGCGCCACCGTGCGCTCCCCGTCCTCGCAGGGCTTCGGCGAGCGCGTTCCGCGGCTCGCGGACGTCGCCGGGCCACGGACGCGCCCCGAGCCCTGCCACCTTTCACGCAGTCTTTTCACCCGTCGGCCATGAAGGGAGCCCATGACGTGACTGATGCCAGCGAGCCCGCGCAGAGCGAGCTGATGGTGTGCCGCCTCATCTCGCAGATGCTGAAGCTGTTCGTACTTCCGGAAATCGAGAGGCGAGTCGGGTCCGGCGTGATCCGGAAAGCCGGCCTACCGCTGCAGGTTCACCAGTTCAGGGTCGTCCAGCCGGGCCCAGGGCACGTGGTCGAGCTGAACGAGGAGGCACAGCTCACGATCAGAGTCAAGACGAAGAAGGCCCTCAGGGCCGAGCAGCTCGTACCCCTGGGCGATATCGATCCGGAGTCCAGCGTGCTGGAGCCGCCGGTCGTGGACGGGACGCCCAAGTCGTATTTCCTTCTCCAGTCGGCGTTCCTGAACCTGCGGACGATGTTCGACTTCACCCGCAGCGGACATGAAGGGATTGAGCCGGCGCCGCCCATGCAGTTCCCGATTGCCGAGTTCGCCCGGATGCAGGAGTTTCTCATGACGGTCAACCCGGTGGAGAAGTTCACGCAGCTGGCGGCGCTCAACTGGCCGCCGGCCCCGGGCTACTTCCCGAACGTCATCGCGTACGCGCACGCGAATCCCGACAAGCTGAAGGACGCGGAGTTCGCGGACGCTGTGTCGGCCGCCTACGACGAACGTCTCTTGCGGCGAAGGATCGACCTCTGGACGGACGCCGAGCTGTTTCCGGGCCGCCTGGGCTACGTTCGGAAGGCCGTCGAGGAGTACTTCGCGGGCGACTGGATAACCTCCATCTACGTCGTCGTACCGCAGTTCGAAGGCATCATCAGGGACTACCTGAAAGCTGCCGGCGCGGCGCCCAGGAAGCGGTTCGAAGCCATGGTACGCCAGCTCGAGACGCTCGTGTTCTCGCGGAAGGTCCTGCTGTTCCCGTCGCCGGTGCTCAAACTGATTCTCGACTTCCTCAGCAGCGGAACGTTCTGGAAGACCACGGCCGACATCGGCGATCCGACGCAGGAGGTCAACCGCCACGGTATCGTCCACGGAATCTTCACCGGCTTCGAAGCGAGGGACATCGCCCTGAAGTATCTCGTTCTGGTCGACGGGCTCGCGCTGATCATGCTGCACGACCAGGTCGTGAGGGGCACGCTGTAAACGCCTCGAGCACACTCGGACCCGGACCACTCTCATCTGCTGCGGCTCGGCCCGGTTTCCGATCGCCGCGAACTCCCGCGCTGCGACCAGGCTCCTCCCGGCACTGCCACGCCGCCACCGCCTCCGTCTGCACCGCGCGGGTCGACGCCCCCGAGCCGACGTTCCCGCCGCCCGAGACGAGCATCTGCGTCAGCTCGCCGACCTTGAGCGTCGCCAGACCCGTCGCCGTGATGGTGACCAGCGACCGCCGCCACGCGGTCATGATTTCGGTCGGCCCCGACCTCTCCACGCCGGCCGCCATGTCGCCCGTCCACCCCTGGACGACGAACACCCCCAGTTCGTTGATGATGCAGAAGATCGCGGCGGCAACCGCACCGTAGAGCGAGTAGACGAGCACGGTCCGGAACCAGTCCCAGAAGAGGAACGAGATCTGCGGGAAGACCATCCAGGGGATGAAGACCGATACGCCAACTGTCCCCAGTCGGCTCAGATAGTCCTGCAGAGTGTGATTGAGTCCAGATCAAAATTAGGAATGGAATGGGTAATGAAAATTCTGTTACGCTTGTAACTTACTCATTATAAGTTGGTTGCATCTACAGCGCGGAGTTCGGTGCGGAATCCGCCTTTCCCGGTCGAAGCATTTGATGCCAGCGTTGCGGCCTAGCAGCCTGTGGCGAAAGTCGCTGATCCGGCCTGGCCCCGGCGCGATCGAACCCGTACACTGAACGACCATGGCAATGGGCAAGAGACCGGCGGCGCGCCAGGCGTCGCCGATGTGGGTGGACACGTCGGACCTCCCGACGAGCGACGGGCATCCTTACTTCGAGCGGCTGAACCGGGTCCTGGCGGATTCCGGCTTCGATGCGTTCGTCGAGGAGTTGTGCGGGGCCTTCTACGCGGACCGGCTGGGCCGTCCGAGTCTGCGTCCGGGTCGTTATTTCCGGATGTTGTTCATCGGCTATTTCGAGGGTCTGTCGTCGGAGCGGGGGATTGCGTGGCGGGTAGCCGATTCGCTGAGTCTGCGGTCGTTCCTGGACCTGGAATTGACTGAGGCGGCGCCGGATCACTCGACGCTGTCGCGCACGCGGCGGCGGATCGACGTAGAGACCCACGAGGGAGTTTTCACGTGGGTTCTGGAGCGGCTGTCCGCAGCGGGTCTGGTTCGGGGGAAGACGGTCGGCATCGATGCGACGACGCTGGAAGCGAACGCGGCGATGCGGAGCATCGAGCGGCGGGACACGGGAGAATCCCACGAAGAGTTCATTCGGCGGTTGGCGGAAGCGTCCGGTGTGGAGACCCCGACGCGGGCGGATCTGGCTCGGTTCGACCGGTCCCGGAAGAACAAGAAGACATCGAACAAGGAGTGGAAGTCGCCGCAGGACCCGGACGCGAAGATCGCGAAGATGAAGGACGGTCGGACGCACTTGGCCCACAAGGCCGAGCACGGGGTCGACATGGACACGGGGGCCATCGTGTCGGTGACGGTGCAGGATGCATCGGACGGCGATACGGCCACGCTGCCGGCGACGCTGATTGCGGCCGCCGAGCAGGTGGAGTTGGTGCAGCCGGACGGTCGAGGGGTCGAAGAGATGGTCGCCGACAAGGGGTACCACAGCGACGAGACGCTGGTGGCTCTCGGCGAGGTAGGTGTTCGAAGCCACGTATCGGAACCGGAGCGCGGCCGGCGCCGCTGGCAGGACAAGAAGACGGGCGAGACGCCGCCGGAGAAGCGAGCTGCGCAGAAAGCGTTGTATGCGAACCGCCGGCGTGTGCGGGGGCGGCGGGGGCGGCGCCTGCAACGCCGCCGAGGCGAAGTGGTGGAGCGTACTTTCGCGCACATGTATGAGACGGGC
Source organism: Vicinamibacterales bacterium (assembly GCA_965222905.1). Lineage (GTDB taxonomy): Bacteria > Acidobacteriota > Vicinamibacteria > Vicinamibacterales > UBA8438 > WTFV01. Next base: position 6,500,871 of record OZ244976.1, read on the forward strand.
GGTATGCGTCGCGTGTGGGTGCGCGGTCACGAGAATGTCCGCAAGCGCGTGCTGATCCAGGCGGCCGCCTGCAACATCGGGCTGCTCCTGCGCCGGCAGACCGGCGTTGGTACGCCCCGGAGCCTGCAGGGGCGGGCTTTGTCGGTGATTTACGGTCTGATCGGGCGCTGGCGGGGCTGCTGGGAGCGCCTGAGGCGGGTGTGGGGGCTGAAACGGTCCATGCTTCATCTTGAGGCGGCGTGAGCTTGGAAAAGCCGCTGGCCGGCTCAAACCCCATGCTATGCTTTCAGGTTCGCACCCCCTCAACCGGCGGTCAGGCCGTCGACAACCTTATTCCACGGGCTGCTAGTGTCCAGTCCCCGAAATGCGTTGCAGAATTCCTGGGCCGTTCAAGACAGCGAAAGCGGAGCGAAACGCTGTGATCTCTCGGCAACGTGTAGGGCGAATTAGGTTGCGTGTCTCCGGGACGGCACACTAGCGGCACGCCTGGTCAAAAGCAGACCCAGCCAGTCGGCGACAGGCGGGAGACTGGGATTCGAACCCAGGCAGCAGGTTGCCCCGCGCTTCAACCACCCAGCCATCCCTTCCAACACCGTCAGGTTCCCCCCACCAACGGATCACGCCGTCCCCAACCCGCGGTCCGGCCTAGCTGCCCATCCGAACCCGCGTCGCCGCGCGCTGCTCAATCACCTCCAGCCTGCGGGATGACGATCCGCCAACGCGCTGCCGCCCGTTCTCGAGAATCGCGATGGGCGCGCGGCCGACCGCGACGCCCGGGCTGTTTGAGCGTGCGCACATACTCCGACTTGCACGGACTCAAGCTGTCATCTCAGTGTCCAGCACGGAGTACTCGGTTCGCGTCCATCCTGGGGGTACGATGCCGCCCGTCTGGCATGATACTGTGAAGGCTCGATGTCTGGAGGAGCGTGGAGGAGTGTGACATGCCCAACCCGAGCGCCCCGCAGACCGACCGGCGCCAGTTCCTGCGGATGCTGGCCGCCAGCCCCGCCTTGCCGTACGTCACGCTCTCCCCGAAGATCCTCCACGCGTTCGGCCAGGAGCCGTTCCGGGAGGGCGGCCCCGCAGGCGAGCTGATCGCGTCGCCGGAAGAGGCGCTGACGGTCTTCGACTTCGAGGCCGTGGCCAAGGAGAAGCTGCACTACGGGCACGTGGCGTTCCTCGGCGGCACCGAGGACGAGGGGACGTACCGCGCGAACCGCGAGGGGTTCACGCAGTACCAGCTCCGCGTCCGGCGCCTGGTCGACATTAGCCGCATCGACATGTCGCTGTCGCTCTTCGGGTCGAGCGCGCACTCCCCGATCCTCCTCTGCCCCTGCGGCGCACTCAGCGCCTTCCATCGGGACGGCGAGGTGGAGGTGGCCCGCGCGATGCACACGCGCGGCCACATCATGGCGCTCTCGAACGCGGCGAGTCAGCCGATCGAGGACGTGGTGGCGGCACGCGGCGGACCCGTCTGGTTCCAGCTCTACCGCGACCCCGACTGGAGCCGGACGCTGGCCATGATCAGGCGGGCCGAGGCGGCCGGCTCGCCCGTGCTGGCCTGGACCATCGACAGCCAGGGCGGCGGCAAGCGCATCGTGCACGCGCGCGCCCGGCGCCGCGACCGCGCGTTCTGCGGCACCTGCCACACGCTGAACCCGGACGATCGCGGCCTCGCGCTCCCCGGCTTCCAGGGATCGACGATCAACCCCGAGGGCAAGCCGATGACCACCACGCCGCCGCTCGGGCCGCCCCAGCTCGACGGTCGCATCGCGACCTGGGACTACGTCAAGCGGCTGAAGGACGCCACCTCCATGAAGGTGGTGCTCAAGGGCATCGTGACGCGCGAGGACGCGGAGCTCGCCCTGGAGTACGGCGCCGACGGCATCTGGGTGTCGAACCACGGCGGCCGAATGGAGAACAGCCTGCGCTCGTCGGTCGAGTGCGTGCCCGAGGTGGCGGCAGGCGTCGCCGGGCGCGCCCCGATCATCGTCGACGGGGGCTTCCGCCGCGGCACCGACATCTTCAAGGCGCTGGCCCTCGGCGCGACGGCCGTGGGCGTGGGGCGCCCCTACATCTTCGGCCTGGCCGCGTTCGGGCAGGCCGGCGTCGAGACGGCGCTCGACATCCTGGACAGCGAGCTACGGATGGTGATGCGGCAGGCCGGCACCCCCAGCCTCGGGCGCATCACGTCGTCCTACGTGCGCGATCGCCGGATGCCGGCCTGGTAGGTCCCGGACGCGAGGCTCGACGTGCACAGCGGCGAGGTGGCGCTGCAACCGACCATGGTGAAGGAGGCGATAGCGTTCGCACCAGCGGCGTTCATCCGGCACGGTGCGCTGCCGGATCCGAGATGCCTCGACGCTCGAGGGGTGAGCGACATGAGTGGGTCCCTGGGTCGCAACCGCATCATGAAGCTGTTCGAGACGCTCTCGGTCAGACTAGGGCCTGTTAACACTATTGGGCGGTTGGTGATATCGTTGCTGGATGGAGCTCACCGAGACGCAGTACGCACGCATCGAGCCCTGCCTCCCGCGACAGCGTGGCAATGTCAGCATGCCCAATTTGCAGGTGCTCAACGCGATCCTGTACGTCGCCGAGCAGGGGTGCAAGTGGCGAGGGTTGCCGAAGCGCTTTGGGAACTGGCACACGATCTACACCCGTATGAATCGTTGGTCCAAGAACGGGGTGCTCGACCGGGTCTTCGAACACCTGCAACGCGCCCAGTTGATCCGTATCAAGCTGGAGGCGGTGTCGCTGGACAGCACCGTCGTCAAGGTCCATCCCGACGGCACGGGGGCTCGAAAAAAAACGGCCCCCAAGCCATCGGAAAGTCCCGCGGCGGGTGGACCACCAAGATTCATCTGGTTGCCGCGGATGCTCGAACGGCACTGACGTTCGCGCTCTCGCCCGGCCAGGCCCACGACAGCCCGGAAGGCCGAAAGCTCCTGGCCAGCATGGGGCCGCAGGATGACAATGTGGCCTTGGTGATGGACCGCGCGTACCAGGGCGACGAAACTCGCCAACTGGCGCTGGACCTGGGGTTCACACCCGTGGTGCCGCCGCTCAAGACTCGGACGGACCCGTGGGAGTACGACCGGGAGATGTACAAGCGACGTAACGAGGTCGAGCGTCTGTTCCGCCGGCTGAAGGGCTATCGCCGGATATTCTCCCGATTCGAGAAGCTGGATGTGATGTTCATCGGCTTCATCCACTTCGTGCTCATCTTCGACGCGCTGAGGTAAGTGTTAACAGGCCCTAGCCGCACGCGGGACTCGGGGCCAGCTTTACATCGTCGGCGGCAGCGCGATGATCGGGGTGATCCGCGGCGTTGCGGACAGACCTGTTCGTGGACTACATTTGGTCCTGAGGGGGAGTCGTGACATGCCATTGTCCGACCGGATCAAGCCGATCAGCTACCTGAAGGCTCACGCCGCCGAGATCATTCGCACGCTCGCGGACCAGCCGGAGCCCTTGATCGTCACACAGAATGGCGAGGCCAAGGCCGTCGTGCAGGATATCGACAGCTACGAGCAGATGCAAGAAAGCATGGCTCTTCTCAAGATGCTCGCGCTGGGGAATCGTCAGATCGATGCCGGTCAGGTGCAACCGGCGGCCGAAGTCATTGCGCGGCTTCGGGAGCGCCATCAGGCCGACTGATGCCCGTCACGGTCCGGCTGACCGATGACGCCGCCCGCGACCTGGAAGAAATCTTCGACTACGTCTCCCGGCAAAACGCGCCGAGTAGAGCGGAACACGTGCTGGATCGGATAGAAGAGGCCTTCCAGGCGTTGTCCGCGTTCCCCCAACGCGGCAGCTACCCGAGGGAACTGCTGGATCTGGGGGTCCGGGAGTATCGGGAAGTGTTCTTCAAGCCGTACCGGATCATCTACCGCGTGCTGGAAGACGGCGTTTACGTGATGGTGATCGCCGACGGACGTCGTGACATGCGGGCGTTGCTGCAGCGGCGGCTGCTCCGGGTGTAGCCGCCGGCCCCATGAGGGCGCATCCGTTGCCGATGCGATTCTCGGATGCCGATCCGCTCTACCAGGACCGTGTAGAGGGAGTACCGGTCGTCGCCGTCATGATCCCGAAGTCCAAACCCACTCACATCGATGGTCGACGGCCCGACGTTGACCATGACGTGCAACCCTTCGCGCCGACGCCGCAATCGCGCGTACCCAACCCACGAGCGCGGCGATCTCCGGGAACACCTCTACACCGCTGAGGTCTGGGTCCGACGCGATCGGACTGGCTCGACGACATCGACCCGTTGGCGAGCACGAAGCCGGCGACGCCGGCCGGGGCGAGGTGGTGGACCATGTGCTGCTCCCAGGCGAGTTGGCGTTGCCCTTCGGCGGCACGCCGTAGCGCCAGCGCTTATCCTCGGTCAGCCGCTCGTGAGCAAGGCCAAGTCGGTGATGTTGACCGATGCGGGTTTGCGCCGGGCTGAGGCGGCCTGTCGTCAGCTGTTCGAGGCGGATGAATGAGCCGCGTCGGAAGAACGTCGGCCGCCTGACCAGGCACGACAGGTGCGGGGCTGGGTCGTGACACGCGCGGTATGGACGCTGTCCAACGTTGGATGGCCTCGTCGGGGAGAAACGTCGAGAAGCTCAAGCGGAACGCCGCGAGTGAGATCGCCGTGAGCGCCGCCCGGTCACCGGCACGCGCGGGCCGGATCGTCATCGTGGCGCCCACCCCGTCAGCCGCCTCGTCCAATCGCACGAAATGGCGAGGCGGAAAGCCGGTCAGGAGAAGGAACGTGAAAGGGCGTGGATACTCGCTCGCGACCCGCGCGTACTCGTCGCCAGTCACCCGAACGGCCATGTAGTTTGGCGTCTCCCCGCCGCGCGTCACATGCACCCTGGGATTCGCCAGGGCGCGACGGTGCCAGGCACGGGGCCAGTGATTCGCCGCTAGGTAGAGCTGCCCGTCGCTGTGCAGCGACGGGAGCACGCGGTCGATGGCGGCGCCGTCCTCGTCCAGCGTGGTCAACACCAGCGTATCGGGCGCCTCGGGCTGAAAGAAGCCAATCAGGGACTCGAAGGCGACGACGATCAGCACGTAGCTGATGAGCACGATGCCACCGATCTTGACAGCTCCCACTGCGCACTCCCTTCGCGCGCTCCAGACGACGCCGCCAGCCCCGGCTCGTCCGAGACAGCCTGGGAAAACCCCGGCAGACACCACTGGACAGGCTGATTTGCTCTCTCGATTCTCGGGCTCCGACCGAGGCCCGCCGTTTCCGGCCCACGGAAGCTGAAGCGCATCGTTCCGGTGGCACACCACGAGCCGCCCCGGCGCCGAGCAGTCGCCCCCCGTCACCCGATCTCGCGTCACGAATCGGCACGACCGCGGCGCTTGACCTCGTCGCGCAGATTTCGGCCGCCGCGCCCGTAGCCGTCACGTTCGAGGAATTGAGCCGTGTCCTCGCGGTGATCTCGGACCTAGGCCCCGACTCCCGGCCGCCGCACGGCTCGGCCGACGTGTTACTGTTCCACGAGTGCCTACGAGACCTGCCGCGAGACCGCGCCCTCTCCGTTTGACGCAGGCTCGTATCGGCGACACGCTGCACGACGGCAACGGCACCCGGGTGACGATGGTAAACGGGGTTCACGACCGTGAATCCGGAGACCGGCGTAATCGTCCGGGCCGTGCACTACTTGGTGATCGGTACGGGGGAATAGTTCAGGCTATGCGCGGACGACGCCGGCGGCATCGCGCGCTGACGGCGGGTCGAGGGGGACTGATGCGCTCTGACGACTTCGTCGTCCTGCTGTCGGCGTTCACGCCAGCAACGCTTGCTGGCTCCTCGGCGAGACAGGCGGTCGTCTTCGGGTACTTCGCCCCGAACTCGGCCACGAACACCCTGATGGCCGTCTCCGCGTCGGCCTTCGTCGGCGCGTACATTAGAGGTCGGGCAACGCAAGGCCCGCCTTCTTCCGCCGCTGAAGGAGTGTCGGAGTCCCTGATAGCTAGAATCCTTGACCGGCCGGCATCTTTACAGATGAGCCAAGTTCAGGTTTTGATCGTCTTTCTTTTGCCAATTCGGATCTTTGAAAAGACGGCGCGGGTCAGGCTCTACCTACATCTTGTCGGTCTGAGGCGCAGCCTCGCTAGTGTCCTGCGTCCGAAGTTGACTCGCAGTAGTGAGCAGGCATCCGTTTTGTCTTGCCCCGTCGAAACCGGCTGATCTGCATCACGTCGCCTCTGGATCTACTGCGAACGAACTTAAGATTCTGGACACTAGTAGAAGTGGAGACACCATGACCTCCCGACGATCGCGCTCCGGCGATGACAAATCCAGCAGCCTCGAGCCACCGTCCTCGCCTGCCCTTCTACGTAAGCTAATAGTCGCCGGCGCTCGCTTCTTCGACGTCCAACCCTGGACCTTTGTTGGAGCGGACCAGAAGCTGCGCATGGACATCCCCGACCTCGGCCTCGCCCGCGCGGTAGTGACCATAACCGGCGACGCCGGCCGGTATCGGGGCCTCTTGATCTTTCCCTCGGCAGTGGGTCACGAGAAGTTCCTCCGAACCATTGTTGAGACCGGATACCTGCCGTTCGACACGACATCCTTCGGCACGGAGGTGTTTTTGCTTACGTTCCAAACCGTGACGGAACTACCGGCGCCGTTACGCCAAGAGGCTCTCAAGCGCGGGCTTGTGCCCATCGAACTCACCGCCGATTATTTGGACCAGCGCTACAGTCTCAAGCCGCTCCTAGGGTCGTCCGTCGTTCCGATCTACTACGCGGGCAGCTTGACGCTCTTCGTAGAGGCCACCCCTGGGCTCCTCTATCCCAGCGTCGCGCATTTCGACGACGAGGGCAGGCGCGTGCCGCTGACCGCGCGGGACATCGAGATCGTAACCGCCTGCGCGGGGACCCTCGGCGTGTTCCTATCAACCCACGGCACTTATTTCCAGGCCGACGACCCGGTTCCCGTCCGCAGGGCCTACCGCAGCGCCACTGGCCGCGAAGTCCGGTTCACCGTGCCCTACGACGCGTTGTTGGACGAGTCCACAGATCCGAGCGCGGATACCTGACGGCGAATCACATTCGGGGCCGTCCAGCCATGTCCGCGGAACGTCTTGACAGCCCGTGGAAGAAGTCTGTTACTTGAGCCCTGCTGTTCAGGCAGCTTTGCGATGACCCATTGAGCCGAGGAACGCCCTCGGTGTCCATTTGAACCACCAGGCGCGTCAGACGTCCCCAGCCGCCGATCAAGCGCCCTATCAGGCGGCAGATCTCGGCAGATCGCCGACAAAGCCCGCCCCTGCAGGCTCCGGGGCGTACCGATGCCGGTCTGGTGGCGCAGCAGTAGCCCGATGTTGCCGGCGACCGCCTGGATCAACACCCGCTTGCGGACATTCTCGTGACCGCGCACCCACACCCGACGCATGCCGCCCATCTCATACATGTGCGCGAAAGAACGCTCCACCACCTCGCCCCGGCAGCGTTGCAGGCGACGACCCGCCGCCCGCCCACACGCCGCCGGTTCGAATAGTTGCGGTAGGGAACCGGGTTGCCCCGGTCCCCCCGCTCAGATCCGTACCTGCGCGTTAACGCATACGGCTCCTACCTTGTGTGGTTGACGGCAAACCGCGCGTCAGGCCAAGGGTGCCGAACCCTCAGGGGGGGCCAATATAGCGCCGTGAGGCGTGCCACATCGGCTATCGTCATCCGTGTCCGCTGGGACCGTCGGCGCAAGGTCTGATGCCAAATCCACGCGAGGCGTCGGACGAAGCCGCCAAGGGTCCGGGAACTGGTCGGCACGGCGTAGTAATTCAGCCAGCCGTTGACCACCGTCCCCAACCATTGCGCCGTCTCGTGGACGTCGTAGTGCATCCGCATGCGGAGTCGCTCCTTGAGCCGTTTCAAGGTGCGTGTGACCCTCTTCGCAATCGGTTTGCGCCCCAGACCAAAGCCGCCGTTCCGCGTCTTCCGGCAGTAGTGCGTGAAGCCGAGGAAGTCGAAGGTCTCCGGCCGACATGCCCCGCGCGCTCGGCGGTTCGCCATCGCGAAGCGGCCGAACTCGATGAGGCGTGTCTTGTCAGGGCGCAACTCAAGCGCGAATTGGCTCAGCCTTTCCCTGAGGTCAAGGAGAAACTGCTCCGCATCCGCCTTGCGTTGGCAGCCAACGACGAGGTGAGTCGCCCGGGGGAGTCTCACCCCCGGGCGCACGCAGAACTGTACGTGAACGTCTCCGCTCATACAGCTCCCATCATCCAGCCGCCGGTGTCACCCCCAGCAGATGCCAGTGGGCGAACAGCCGGGGCTCGCGACGAGCAAGGCCACCGAGCCAGTGACTGGCGCGACGGCGATGTCGCCGTAGCCTTTTGTATTTGGGTGCGGCTCTTCTTCGTCGGCGGCCGAATCAGTCTCTGCGGCAGCGAGGCAGGAGGCAATTGGATCCGTCACGGCGTGGTGAGGGAGCAGCGGAGGGGACCCGTGGCCGATGGTACTTGTGCCGTCAGCGACGGCTGGGGGTGTTCCGCTGGTACTCGCGCGCTTGGTGGAGGGTCTCAGTTCGCATCAATGCGCCGGCGGCCCGTGGCGGCTTGAGGACCGTCGCAACTGCAGCCAAGTGTCACCGTGCGCCGGTCGACTACCACCCGGTCGCGGGCCAAATGCCGACAGGCCCTTCGATGAGCCGACGACGAGCACCGCACGCCGCGTCGCCGCTGCCACGTGGATGATGTCGAGTACCACTGTGGCTTCCAGGGCGTACGCGGTGGTGCCCGCGCGGCGGTCGCGATGGTCACGCGGCGGCGCATCTCGACCAGGTAGCGCTCCGGCAGCAGGTTCAGCGCGGCATCGAGCCGATGCAAGCCGTCGTGACCGCGCCGCGCGCAGCCCAGGCCCACAACCTGCATCGTGCCGGAGGTCGTTTCGGCGTGGCTTTCGTGCTCGCGCGGCTCCGAGCACTCGACACCGCTGGTGTCCTCGGCCTGACCAGCAGCCTCTTTCGGGCTGCGTTGGTCGCGATGTCCTTGCAGGAGCTTGCGTACCAAATCCTGGCCCCGCCGGTGCAGTTCCCGTTCGAGTTCGCTCTCGCTCATCTGCCGGGCTTCGCTGGACGAGAGGAAGGCTTTGGCATCCGCGAAGACAGCATCGGCCGCTGCGCACGGGGCCGGGCTCGGGAGATCGATGCGAGGGACGCCGGTTCGCGGCACGTCGAATGTACGTCCCTGGAATCCTGTCGTCACAGCTATCGCAGGTCTGCCTCCCTTCCCACGGCACCGTACCAGAACGCCGCGCGAATGTCCAGAAGGGAGCGCGCCCGAGGGGGACAGACCGACGGTGTTCGGTACCGTTTCGAGGCTCGGCTGGCCGCCGGAAAGACGCGGGTACGCGCTGGCTTGGTTGCTGTTCCCCCGAAAGGAGCACTGGAGAGACGCATCCGCGGGCAAAAAGGCCCATGAATAGGGCAAAAACTCCTCTACGAAGAAGAGCCGCACCCTTTGTATTTCCGCATGGCCCATCGAATCAACAGGCCATTGAAGTGGCGAAAGACCGGATACAGGGCCGATTTGTAGAAACGGCCGTAGTATTGAATCCACCCTCGAAGGACAGGATTCCACATGCGGGCCAGGTCGTCGATGGCCTTGTCGCTGCGCCGAGGGAGGTGCCGACGTCGCATCGCTTGTCGCATCCGCGTCGCTGCCGCATTGCTCACTGCCGGCGCGAAGTTGATGAAGTACTTACCCCACCGATTCTTCGACCGACGCGCGCGAAACGTGTATCCCAAGAACGTGAACTGCTCCGTGGGATACTGCCCTGGCCGATCGTCATCCTTGCAGTAGACGATGTGCGTCTTCTCCGGATGGACGTCCAGCCGGCATTGCGCCAGACGAGCGTTCGACGACTGGATGCGGTCAACGCACCCGGACGTTCCGTTCGAGAGGTATGCGGATGATATCGTCGCGCACTGTCGGACGGAGACGCAGGCGCAGCAGGTCCTGTCGCACATCAAACGTCCAGGAAGCGGGCGACCTGAGCGACCCGGTACCGGCGGTCGAGCCGACCGTCGCGGTCACCTTCAAGTTGCCGGTCAGCACCGTACGCGCAATCCGCGCATACGCCCGACGCAGCGGACTCTCCCTCGGCCAGGTCGTCACCCGGGCAGTGACGGCGCTCCTGAACACCGTCCATCAACGACGTGGGTGAACGACAACCCCGGGAAACTCTCCGGCAGGTGCATCTCGACTACGCGTTCGATCGACTGCTCGTCGGCAAGCTCGCCCACGCCTACGCGTTGCTGGTGCCGGCCCGCACGCGTCCGGTTGCCACCCACGGAATGGAGCGCCCACATGCAGATGGCGGCGATTTACACGCGCGTGTCCTCAGAGCGGCAACGCGAAGCGCACACGATCGCGAGTCAGACGGCGGCACTGGTCGAGTGGGCGACGACGCTCGATCTCGAGGTGCCCCGGGACTGGATCTTCGAAGACGACGGGTATAGCGGAGCGACGCTCGAACGACCGGGATTGGAGCGGGTCCGTGACTTGGCGGCCGGCGGCGACATCGAGGTCGTGCTGGTTCACAGCCCGGATCGGCTGAGCCGCAAATACGCCTACCAAGTGCTGTTGATCGAAGAGCTCGGACGTTACGGGGTCGAGACGCGCTTCCTCAATGCCCCGTCGAGCGCCACCGCCGAGGATCAGCTGCTGGTGCAGTTTCAGGGCATGATCGCCGAGTACGAACGCGCCCAGATCCTCGAACGGTCTCGGCGGGGGAAACGGCACCGCGCGCGAGCGGGCGAGATCAGCGTCATGGGCGGCGCCCCGTATGGCTACCGTTATCTTCGGAAGCGAGACGATGCACCGGCCTCGTACGTCGTCGTCGAGGCCGAAGCGCGCGTCGTGCGCGACATCTACGAGCACTACACCGTCACGGGCTGGAGCATCGAGGCGATCTGCCGGTGGCTCAACGAGCAAGGCGTGGCCACTCGCAAGGCCGGGGCCCGCTGGGGGCCCGCGACGGTGAGGCAGATGCTGCGCAACCCGGCCTATCGCGGCACGGCCTGCTTCGGCAAGACGCGGATAGTCCGGGGAGTGGCCCGCCAGAAGCGCGTAACGCGGACGCTACGGATGGGCGGTGCCGTTCCGCGTCGCGACAGTGCGCCTCGCGAACGGCCGCGCGAGGAGTGGATCGAGCTCCCGGTACCGGCGATCGTCGACGAGCCGACCTTCGCGCGGGCGCAGGAGCTGCTGCACGAGAACAAGGTGCACGCCCGTCGCCGCACGATCGAGCCGAGCCTGGTGCAGGGACTGGTGAGTTGCCGCAAGTGCGGCTACTCGTTCTCGCGCATCTCGACGCGGTCGACCGCGCGCAGGATTCAGTACTATCGCTGCATCGGGTCCGACCGGTGGCGGCACTTGGCGGGTCCGCGGTGCGATGCGCGTCCGGTCCGGGAGGACCTGCTGGACGAGGTGGCATGGACCGAGGTGCTGCGGTTGCTCGAGGAGCCGGCCCTGATCCAACAGGAACTGGATCGCCGGCTGGCCGCCGCCCAGGCCGCCGACCCCAAGCGGACTCGGACGCAGGCCGTGGAGCGGGACCTTGCACGCGTGGGCAAAACCCATCGAGCGGCTGCTCACCGCCTACCAGGAGGACTTGGTGTCGCTCGACCAACTACGCGAGCGGATGCGGTTGCTGCGTCAACGCGAGCAGACGCTGCGACAGGAGCTGAACGCGCTGGTGGAACAGACTCGCGACCGCGCCGCGCATCTGCGTCTCGCCGAAACGCTCTCGGCGTTTCTGACGCGCTTGCGGGCGTCGGCCGAGACGCTCGATATCGTGGAGCGGCAACGGATCGTGCGGCTCCTCGTCAAGGAGGTTCTCGTCAACGACGACACGATCGTGATTCGCCACTGTATTCCCGTTCCCTCGGGACCGCCGCCAACGGGTTCCGGACCGAACGGCCACGCCGCCGAAGTCACCGACCATCCAAGTTACCTTTTGCGTTCAGGGAGTAACTCCGCATAGTCGGGGCAACCTCATAGTTGCTGTTGTGTGTTCGGTCCGGATTCAGGTCGAAACCGGTGGTGCGAAGCCACGTATGGCCGGGTCGAACGGGTCGCGGTCTCTGCGCGTCGTCAGGTCCTGGCGGCGGAGCCGGGTGCGTAGTGATCCGGCGGCGGCGCGGCCGCGGGCCGCAAGTGGTCGCCGAGCGCCGCGCCCGGGGTGAGCATCGAACCGGACGCCACCGTCGGCGCTCTGCGACCGCGTCGGTCCGCGCAGATGACGACTGGCTCGAACTCGCGCTCGTCGAACCGCGACCGTCGTGCTGGTCCGGATACATCGGCGGAGAGATTCGTTTCATCGTTGCGTGATCACCCTTCCGGCCGGCATCGTGGGCCGAGCCCAGCGAACTGCCTTGGGTCGACATCGTTGTTGGTAGACCGGCCTGTGGCCGGCCAGCGTTGTCGGACAGGCGCCTTGGCGCCGTAGCGGGGAACAGTCGACGCGAAAGCGTGCGTACGTGGCGCCGGTGGCCGTCTTCGCTTCGCCGGCCCGGCTGTCTACCTCCCTCCTATTCTCTGCTGCCCGTTCCCCCTCCCGTGGTTCGTCTCTGCCCCGCGCCGATCTGTGAGGCGCGGTCGAAACCGGAGGTCAAGGGCGGTGTTTCGTGCAGGCGCACCGGCCGACAGGAACTGCGAACCACTTCCCTGCCACACCGGCGGTGGCGCGTCATCAACGGCCACGTTCACCGCTACGCGGTGTCAGCGTCGAGAAGGGCTCGAAAGGATCGCGTTCAGGTCTGTCGCGCCTCGTGCTTCTCCGGGTCGTACGCGTGATGTCGATTGACGGCCGTCACACTTGGTCCCCAGTGCTTGGGCGCCTCGCTGTCTCCGCTCAGCCGCGGCCGGTTCACGGCGGACTTCAAAAAGCGGGTGGCGCTCGAGGCGTTGCGGGGGGACCGCACGGTGCAGGAGATCGCCGCCCGACACGAGGTCCATCCGAACCAGGTGAGCACCTGGAAGCGGCAGGCCATCGACGGGTTGGACGAGGTCTTCGGTGGCGGCAAAGCGTCTCGCCAATCGGAGCACCAGGCGACGCTGCGGGACCTGCACGCGAAGATCGGCGAGCTGACGGTGGGAGCCGGCGGCCGCCGTCGACTCCGTACTGGCTCGGCCCGCTGCATGCATCCGCAGCGTCGTGATTGCGACGCAAGCGTCGTCTGGGCTAGGCTTCCGGGCGGAGGACATGGCAGACGGCGAGCATCACGATTCGCAACCTCGAAGACGACGTCAAGACTCGGCTGCGTGTGCGGGCGGCGGACAATGGCCGCTCCATGGAAGAGGAAGCGCGCCTGATCCTGCGCGATGTGGTCGGTCGCCAGCCGAGTTTCCGGAATCTGACGACCATCATCCGCTCGCACTTCGGCCCGGCCAACGGCGTGGACATGGAGCTGCCGCCGCGCGAGCCCGGGCGCGAGCCGCCGTCCTTCGACTGAGCCCTCGGCCATGGCTGTCCTACTGGACACGAACGTCCTGTCCGAACTGATGCGCAAAGCGCCTGACCCGACCGTCGCGGTGTGGGCAGCGGGCCACCGCCTGGAGACCCTGTTCTTCTCCGCGGTCGGCGAAGCAGAGCTGCGTTACGGAGCCGCCATCTTGCCGACGGGCCAACGCCGCGACACGCTGGTCTCGGATATCGAGAGGATGCTGGGCGAGGCTTTCGAGAAACGGGTGCTGCCGTTCGACAGCGGCGCGGCGCGGGCCTACGCGGACATCGCCGCCAAGCGCCGTTCCACCGGCCGCCCCATCGCACCCGCTGACTGCCAGATTGCAGCAATCGCCGGCTCCCGCCGCATGGCGGTTGCGACCCGTAAGGTTCGGGACTTCGAGGACGCCCATATCCAGGTCGTCGACCCTTGGGCGGCGGCATGATCGTGACCCTCGACGCGACCTCGATCTCCATGCCGATGCGAGACAGCCTCGGCGAGACAGGCCTGTGGACGGCAATCGACCAAGCCGGCTGCTCGGGCTCGAACTCATGCACTCGATGGGAATGCGCCCCCCTCAGATGGGCCGTCTCCCCGCCCACGACTTCCGTTTCGCCGCACCGATCCCCTACGTGGCCCCACCACGCCCCAAGGGTGGCCGCGTCCCCCCGTGCGGTTGACCCCGGAACGCACCGCCGCTACCCGCGCCTGCCCGGCACTCCGTACGACCCAGCCCATTGTCAGAGGAATCACCCCATATGCCCTATTTCTCCGATAACTATCATCACTTCAGCTACCCGTTGAGTTCCGCCGCCCAACCCGGATTCCGAGCCGCTCAACTAGGCGCGCTTCACGCCGTGGCTGCCCATTTCGCCCAGCGATCGGATCCCGCAATCGTGACGATGCCCACCGGTTCAGGGAAAACGGCCGTCATCAACGCTTCTCCCTTTGTGCTGCGCGCTAACCGCGTCCTTGTAGTCACCCCGAGTCGATTGGTCCGCGAGCAGGTCGCGGACCAGATTGCCGGCCTGCATCTCTTACGGCACCTCACCGCACTACCCGAGGACATCGACCGTCCTCAGGTCTCCAGCGTCGGTACCCGAATCACCACACCCGGCGGCTGGGACAGACTCCGTCCCAGCGACGTCGTCGTTGGAACCGTACAGAGCATCAGCCCCGCCCTTGCCGACGTTCCTCCGCCTCCGCCCGATCAATTCGACCTCGTCTTGGTAGACGAAGCACATCACAGCACCGCCCGCACATGGCGAACCCTGCTGGATTGCTTCCCCAACTCGCGGCGCGTATTGTTCACCGCCACTCCTTTCCGCCGTGATCGGCGTGAAATAGCCGGTCGTTTTGTATTCACCTACGATCTCCACCGCGCCCATCAAGACGGGGTGTTCGGGCCTATCCGCTACCGTCCTGTTCTTCCCAATCCGGAACTTCCTTCCCACGATGTCGCTGTCGCACTTGCGACTCACGAACAGTTCCTCCAGGACCGCGCTGCGGGATTCAACCACCTCGTCATGGTTCGGACCGATCGAAAGGCTCGGGCCCAAGAATTGGCCGCCGTCTACGCTGAACACACGGACCTCCGCCTTGTCGCACTTAATAGCGACCATTCGTTGCGCCACGCCACAACGGTACTCAGACGCCTCCGCGACGGCTCTTTGGACGGTATCATCGCCGTAAACATGTTTGGCGAGGGATTTGACCTACCTCGACTCAAGATCGCTGCCGTCCACGCACCTCACCGCTCTCTAGCCGCCACCTTGCAGTTCATTGGCCGCTTCGCCCGTACTGGCGGCGACGCACTCGGTTCCGCCACCTTTCTGGCCGTGCCCCGCGATATTGAAATCGACCGAACCCGCCTTTTTGAGATTGACGCCGCCTGGCAAGACATCGTGGCCAACCTCGGCGCCGAGCAACTGGGGCGGGAAGTTGACACGCGTGCGGCCCTCGAGCACTTCGACCCACGGGAAACACCGGCGCCGGACCTTCAGGACTTGTCGCTGTACGCGTTGGAGCCCTATCATCACGTCAAGATCTACCGTACACAAGGCGCAGTCGATCTTCACCCCGATTTGCAGTTCCCAGCAGGCACGACAGTCGTCTATCACTACGTCAGCACGACCCACAACGCCTCCATCTGGATCACACGCGAACGTTCCGCCGTACGCTGGTCCCGGGACGACCGAATTGTCGACGTTCGTCACCACCTCTTCGTCGTGTACCATGATGATACCACTCAATTGCTGTTCATATGTTCAACTGCCCGCACTGAAGGCGTCTACGAACACACGGCACGCCAATTCGTGAGAGGCACGTTCCACATTCTGCCTCTCGCTCGCATCAACCGTGCCCTTCATGGCTTCACGGGACTTGAGTTCTTTAATGTTGGAATGCGCAACCGCGTACTTGGCAACCGGACGGAATCGTACCGTATCATCACAGGCCCGAGCGCCGCCCAAGCCATTTTGCAGAGCGACGCTCGCCTATTTCATCGTGGCCACTGCTACGGGCGCGGGAACACTACCGAAGGCTCGACTACTATTGGCCTGAGTAGCGCCTCCAAGGTCTGGAGCAACACCTCCTCGCAGCTGCCGCAACTCATCGCCTGGTGCACGGCGCTCGCGCGACGAATACACGCCGACGCGATGCCCGTTACCCGAAGCGGATTGGACTATTTGTCGGTTGGCGACGAAACTGACCAGCTGCCGGCTAACGTATTCTCTGCTAGTTGGGATGATGAGGTCTATAGGGCGCCTCGGAGTGCTGACATCCAGGCAGATGGGGTCCGTAGGAGAATCCAACTTTTGGACCTCACCGTGGAACTTGATCGCGCTCGATGTGCTGAGAATAGTCTGATGGTCGTGTTCCGGAATGACGACGCCGCCTATCGCGTTGGCTTTTCATTCGACACGACTCGTCTATTTGAACCCCGCCAAACGGACGGCCTTAATATCGATGTGGTGAGCGGTCACGCGGCCGTTTCGTTGGTCGATTTCCTGAACGAATATCCGCTGTGCTTTTACACAGAGGACCTTAGCTTGCTACAGGGCCGTAATCTGTACGCGGCCCCTTTTGAACGATCGACTCTCTTTAAAGAGGATCAGATTGAAGTTGTACAGTGGGCGCCGGAGCGTGTCGATATCCGGCTCGAATTTGGCGTATCCCCTCGTGGACTTCGCTCTATACACGATTTTGTCGAATCGCGACTGGCCGCGGACACGAGTGTTGTTGTCTACTACGATCATGGTAGCGGCGAGATTGCAGATTTTGTGGCATTCTATCAGCGTGCTGACCGGGTACGGGTGTCGCTCGTCCATTGCAAGGCTGCGGGCGGCGACGCGCCCGGTACTCGAGTTGGGGACTTGTACGAAGTGTGCAGCCAAGCCGTCAAGTCGGTTGTTTTCGCGGACCCTGGGCGCCTAGCCGCGAATATTTGTGGACGCTTCGACCGTCGAGCAGGCGGCGCCCGCTTCGTCAAAGGCGATTGCGACGTACTACGTCACTTGGTGGACACTCACAACCGCGCTGCGGTCGATTTCGAGGTCGTTGTGGCTCAGCCTGGCATCGCTCGTACGCCGCTTTCTCCAAGAATCGCCAACCTTCTGGCGGCGACGAACGATCATGTTGTACGGGGAGGTTTCTTGCCGTTGCGAGTGCTGGGGTCCTGAAGGATTTCGCAGTCGCCGCCCGAAGCGCGTGGCCCTATCTCTTTAGCCCGGACTATTCATGGCGACCGTGACTTGGCCCCTGGGAGGCGGCGCCGGGACCGGACTCGGTCACGGAGAACGGGGAATGAGCAGTGAGCGGCCATTGGAACGTTCTCAACCGCGCGTGGCAGGGTGGTTGAGCGCCGAATGGACGTGATGACGGGTGCCGCAGGGGAGGACAGCGCACACTTCCCCCGTTGCGGGCGGTTGGCAGCCTCCGTCAGTCAGCGATGCGGCGCTCGCCGAGCGGCTATCCGGCGCGCGCCCCGAGCGCGAACGCGATGTGCCGCCACGCCGCCAGGTCCGGTGTCGCGCGCGGCAGGCGCAGGACGATGCGACGCACCGAGCACACCACCTGGACGCCGAGCTTCAGCAGCCGGTCGCGCAGCCAAGGCACCTGCGCGCGGGCGCACGCGGTGTCGGCGGCGCGCAGCCGCAACTCCTGCATCAGCACGTAGGCCGCCGCCGTCAGCAGGACGCGCAACTGATTCGCCGAAAACGCCTGGCAACTCGTGCGGTCGATCTGCAGGGCCTTCAGTTCCTTGATCCGGTTCTCGGCGTCCCCGCGGGCGCAGTAGACCTTCTCGTAGAGGAAACGCGGCGTCTGCCGCATGTTGGTCACGACGAAGCGCGGATTGTCCCGCGGCTCGCGGTCTCGGTGGCGGACGACTTCGGCCTTGATCACCACGCGGCGCGCGTGGTTCCACGTGCCGGCCTGGTACTCGTTGGTCTCGGTGTAGATGTGCTCGGTCTGTTCGCTGCGCCACGTCCGCGCCCGCGCCACCAGCATGGCCGGCTCGGCGTACCGCTCCAACACCGCGTTCTTCGCCATCGCGATCACGTAATCGAGCCGCGGCTGCGCCTCCAGGAAGGCGAAGACCGCCGGGTTGGCAAAGCCCCCGTCGAGCCGAACGAGAATGCGCGCCCGCGGAAACGCCCGGCGCAGCCGCGGCAGCAACCGCGACAACAGCCCGACCGTCCCCTCGGAGGCGACCGCCTTGCCGTGCCGCAACAGCGCCGCGCACAGATACTGCTCGGATTCGCGGTCGAAGGTCAGGAAGCCAAGCAGCGGCAGGTAGCACCAGTTGTCGTAGTACCCGTTGAAGAGCGTGTACTGCTGCGCCCCGTGCGTCGGGTCGTCTGTCGGGTCCAGGTCGATCGTGATGCACCGCGCCCGCCCGTCCAGGCGGCGACGATGCCGCTCGATGACCCGCGTGGCCAACTCGTCCGCCATGCGGAAGAGCGCGCAGCGGTTGACCGCGTTCTCGAACCGCGACAGGGTCGGCTGCGATGCCAGGCGCTCGCCCGAAACCGGGTCTCTGTCGAGCAGCAGCTTGTGCACCGGGTCGTCGGCGAGGCGGTCGCCGTCGTTGCAGTCGGGATGGCCGCAGGCGATGCCGAAGATGCGCTGGCCGACCAGGTCCGCGAGCGAGTGCCGGGTCTTGTCCGGCGCCCGCTTGTCGAACAGACACCCGGCGAACGCCTTGACCAGGCCGTAGATGCGCTCGGCGGCCTTCAGCAGGATCGCCCCGCCGTCGGAACTGGCCTGCTCCTGGTTGAACCGGGCGAACAGCGGCTTGTCAAACAGATCCGGGAACAGAACAGTCTGTGGTACAGTGTCGGTCGTCACGCAAGGGCCTCCGTGGTGGCGCAAGTGGTTGTTAACACTGCACTTGTACCACACGGGGGCTCTTGTGTCTGTACCGGAATCGGAACACGCCACGAATTTTCCGGGTTTAGACTCTTCGCGTAACGCTGCTGGTGTCGAAGGCGTGCCCCACCGCCAAGGTGACGGCCAGACCGCAGCCTGTCATCGAGCGCACATCCGGCGGAACCGTTGACCAATAGACCCTCGGGGCTCCTAACCACACGCGTCCGCTGTCAGTTCCCTCCTCCGGAACCATGTCCACCGGTAGCGCTACGAGCGTGGCTCGTCTGCCGTCCCTCTTCCAAGAGTGGTAGTGGCAACATGAAAAGGACTCCCCACCGTTTTGCAAGCGGATTCTCCAGTTCGTTCGGTGGCGCCTCTATCGGGCCCGAGGACGCGATCATCCCCCCCTCTTGACACAGATGTCGGTTGGTTCGGAGGTGCTGAATGCCCTCGCTTCGCTCGGAAGGCGTCTACCTCGCGCACCGTCAGCGGTTGCGCACACCTGATGCTTCTGAGAACCCCAGTCGACACCCACGATCCAAGCTGCCTGCAACGTGAACCTCCTCGTCTGGCGAGTCGAACGGGCGCGCCAACGATGCCTGCCGATCCCTGTACTGGCGCTCTACGGCGCAGACTCCCCACGGGGCATCCATCGATGGCTGGCTGCCGGGGCACAAGTCCGAAGGAGGTGCTCGATGCACAGGGTGACTTTGGTAGCTCCCGGCAGCCTGCCCGACTTCACGCGACCAACCGCGCAAGGCCATTCAGAAGGTACAGGGTGACCGCCGCGGCTGACCGTGCGGGAAGTTCTTACGGGCCAGCCAGAAGGCTGGCCCTCGTTCCACGAAACAGAATGCGCGGCGCCTGGTCCGAACGCCACGAGCTACCTGTCGACGATTCGCTCAGGCAGCGCCAATCCCGGCGCGGTGCGGGTCGAACCGAACACCGTCGCGCAGCATCGCGCAGGCGACGTTCAGCAGTCGGTCGGCCACCGAGCGCAGGGCGCGGGCGTGGCCGTGGCCGCGGGTGCGCAACGACCGGTACTTGTCATGGCTGACCGGGTCGCGTTGGGCAGCGACGCGGGCCCAGTGGTAGGCGGCGTCGCGCAGCCGGTCATGGGCCGCCAGTCGCCGCGTCACGATCATGCTCTTGCCCGACCGCCGGGTGACTGGAGCCACCCCGCACAGACAGCGCAACGCGTTGTAGTCCCGCCGCCTCACGGCGTCGCTGCCTTCGGCCAGCAGCGTGGCGAGCACCTTGGCGCCGATGCCGGGCAGCGACAGCAGGATGGCCGCATCTGGCAGCGCTTTCGACGAGGGTTCGTCCTCCGCCGAAGCGTTCGGGTCGTCCGCCGGAGCAGCCTCGGCGAGCCGATGCACCAACCCGTCGAGTTCGCGACGCGCCTGATCGAGCTGGGGGTTGACCAGGGCGAGGCGTTCGGCGACGAGCCGCACATGCGTAGTGGCGGCTTCGGCCGCGCCCGGCGTCAGCTTGACGACCGACGTGCGTAGCCGGGCGCGCAATGTCGCGGTGAGGTTGCCCCAGCTATGCGGAGCTACTCCCTGAACGCAAAAGGTAACTTGGATGGTCGGTGACTTCGGCGGCGTGGCCGTTCGGTCCGGAACCCGTTGGCGGCGGTCCCGAGGGAACGGGAATACAGTGGCGAATCACGATCGTGTCGTCGTTGACGAGAACCTCCTTGACGAGGAGCCGCACGATCCGTTGCCGCTCCACGATATCGAGCGTCTCGGCCGACGCCCGCAAGCGCGTCAGAAACGCCGAGAGCGTTTCGGCGAGACGCAGATGCGCGGCGCGGTCGCGAGTCTGTTCCACCAGCGCGTTCAGCTCCTGTCGCAGCGTCTGCTCGCGTTGACGCAGCAACCGCATCCGCTCGCGTAGTTGGTCGAGCGACACCAAGTCCTCCTGGTAGGCGGTGAGCAGCCGCTCGATGGGTTTTGCCCACGCGTGCAAGGTCCCGCTCCACGGCCTGCGTCCGAGTCCGCTTGGGGTCGGCGGCCTGGGCGGCGGCCAGCCGGCGATCCAGTTCCTGTTGGATCAGGGCCGGCTCCTCGAGCAACCGCAGCACCTCGGTCCATGCCACCTCGTCCAGCAGGTCCTCCCGGACCGGACGCGCATCGCACCGCGGACCCGCCAAGTGCCGCCACCGGTCGGACCCGATGCAGCGATAGTACTGAATCCTGCGCGCGGTCGACCGCGTCGAGATGCGCGAGAACGAGTAGCCGCACTTGCGGCAACTCACCAGTCCCTGCACCAGGCTCGGCTCGATCGTGCGGCGACGGGCGTGCACCTTGTTCTCGTGCAGCAGCTCCTGCGCCCGCGCGAAGGTCGGCTCGTCGACGATCGCCGGTACCGGGAGCTCGATCCACTCCTCGCGCGGCCGTTCGCGAGGCGCACTGTCGCGACGCGGAACGGCGCCGCCCATCCGTAGCGTCCGCGTTACGCGCTTCTGGCGGGCCACTCCCCGGACTATCCGCGTCTTGCCGAAGCAGGCCGTGCCGCGATAGGCCGGGTTGCGCAGCATCTGCCTCACCGTCGCGGGCCCCCAGCGGGCCCCGGCCTTGCGAGTGGCCACGCCTTGCTCGTTGAGCCACCGGCAGATCGCCTCGATGCTCCAGCCCGTGACGGTGTAGTGCTCGTAGATGTCGCGCACGACGCGCGCTTCGGCCTCGACGACGACGTACGAGGCCGGTGCATCGTCTCGCTTCCGAAGATAACGGTAGCCATACAGGGCGCCGCCCATGACGCTGATCTCGCCCGCTCGCGCGCGGTGCCGTTTCCCCGCCGAGACCGTTCGAGGATCTGGGCGCGTTCGTACTCGGCGATCATGCCCTGAAACTGCACCAGCAGCTGATCCTCGGCGGTGGCGCTCGACGGGGCATTGAGGAAGCGCGTCTCGACCCCGTGACGTCCGAGCTCTTCGATCAACAGCACCTGGTAGGCGTACTTTCGGCTCAGCCGATCCGGGCTGTGAACCAGCACGACCTCGATGTCGCCGCCGGCCGCCAAGTCACGGACCCGCTCCAATCCCGGTCGTTCGAGCGTCGCTCCGCTATACCCGTCGTCTTCGAAGATCCAGTCCCGGGGCACCTCGAGATCGAGCGTCGTCGCCCACTCGACCAGTGCCGCCGTCTGACTCGCGATCGTGTGCGCTTCGCGTTGCCGCTCCGAGGACACGCGCGTGTAAATCGCCGCCATCTGCATGTGGGCGCTCCATTCCGTGGGTGGCAACCGGACGCGTGCGGGCCGGCACCAGCAACGCGTAGGCGTGGGCGAGCTTGCCGACGAGAAGTCGATCGAACGCGTAGTCGAGATGCACCTGCCGGAGAGTTTCCCGGGGTTGTCGTTCACCCACGTCGTTGATGGACGGTGTTCAGGAGCGCCGTCACTGCCCGGGTGACGACCTGGCCGAGGGAGAGTCCGCTGCGTCGGGCGTATGCGCGGATTGCGCGTACGGTGCTGACCGGCAACTTGAAGGTGACCGCGACGGTCGGCTCGACCGCCGGTACCGGGTCGCTCAGGTCGCCCGCTTCCTGGAGATAGCGGTAGGCCTGCCGGCGCGACAACGCGAACTCCCGGCCGAGATGCCGGGCCGCCTCGGCGCGTTCCATCCGCTGCCCGAGCAGACGGTACGCGGCGTTGAGCAACCGCGCCTTCTCGGCCTTCGTGGCCCGCGCCATGCGGCATAAACATATTACCTCTTGAGACGCAAATCAAGTACCGGCCGGTTTCGCCAGCCGCTGATCACGCGGTCGAACTGAAAGTTGCCTTTTGCGTTCGTGGAGTAGCTCCGCATAGCCGGGTCAACTTCAGAAGCTGGCGAAGTCGATCCCGTCCACAATCCGCGTGTGAAGCGCCTCGGGCTGGACGGCCTGTACGTCTGCAGGGCGATGGGAGGTAGAGGGGACATCCAGCCCGGTGGTGGTGCGCCGGTCCGTGGAGTTCGGATCAAGACCGACCGGCGGGACGCGTGCAAGCTGGCGGAACTGCATCGGGCGGGGCTGTTGACCGAGGTGCGGTCGCCGACGCCGGCCGAGGAAGCGGTGCGCGACCTGTGCCGGGCTCGTGATGACGCACGCGCGGATCGGCAGCGGTGCCGGCACCGGCTCGTCAAAAATTGCTGCTTCGCCGAGGGCTGCACTATCCGGGTCGCGCGTGGACCCAGGCGCACCGGCGCTGGGTGAATGGTCTGGCGTGGCCGCATCCGGCCGACCGGGTCGTCGTCGGACGACTACCTGCTGGCGATCGACCACCTCGAAGTCCGGCTGATGGAGCTGGATGCGCAGTTGGCCACCGTGGCCACCACCGACCCGTATCGGGGAGCCGGTGGGCTGGTTGCCCTGCTTCCGGGGCATCGACACGCTGACCGCGATGCTGCTGCCCGCCGCCGGGCCGAGTCCCGTGCCACCGGTCGCCGCCGCGCATCAGCGCGGACCATGCACCGGGCCGCCCGCAGACGAACTCCACGCCCCCCGGTTCCGTTCCCCCTGGGGCGTCGACAAACGACAGCTTGCTGTCCAGGCACGCGCCGACCAACGCCGATGTCGTCCCGTCCGTTCTCCGTGGATGCATCCCCCGTTCCGATCCCGATCCGCGGGCTCGTCAGTGGTCACATCGCCTGATTGACTCTCCCACCTCGTCCGTGCGGTAGAATCTCCGGGCCGAGATGGAGGCACCAACCGGCGTGCGAGATCGAAGCAGCGCATCGGAGTCGCCCGAGTGCCCGAAGTGTGGGGCTCCGATGGAGCTTCGCACGGCAAGGCAGGGCCGCAACGCGGGAGGCCAGTTCTGGGGTTGCACGGATTTCCCCCGGTGTCGCGGAACCCGTGACCTTGCCGACGATCCAGAGTCGCCAGGAGAGTCGGAGCAGCCTTCCATCAGGCCTGCTTCACTGCCGGTCGAGTGGATTGAGTGCACACTGCGTGCCGATTTCGTTCCCGAGTACCTGTCTGTCGGTGCGATGCCTGGAGTTCTCCGCGACCGATTGCGCCACGACCCACGGTTGAGGCAAGTCCTCAGCCAATGCGTGCTACTTTCACGTCGCGACCGCACGCGCCACGACACTTCCGATTCGCGGCTCGCGAGCGCCCTGCTCCTCAAGCTCCTCCGCCGTGGCCGAATCCCCTTTTCGACGCTGAACGTGGAACGCGAAGCGTTGTACGCGCACGGCCTGCTGGATCAAGTGAACGAGTTCGGCCCAGATAGTCCAGAGGTCGGTTGGGATCCTCGGCCGGGGACTCCGTTGCGAGTGGAACCCGAGGCGGTCTTGTCGATCGCCACCGAGCGGAGACCCTTCGTTCTCGATCCCACCTTCGGCTTCGATTCTGGATCGGACGATTTGCTGCTGCAGACTGACGAGGAGGCGCGGTTCCTGAACGAGTGGGTACCAAAGGCCCTCGGTGAGAAGGCTGGCCACTGGTTCACTCCGCAGGCACCACTGGACAAGCTTCTCGAGTCCGGCGGCATGGCAGACGGCAGCGGGGCGCGCCGCGTCGATTTCCTCTTCAATCACCCAGGCAGCCGGCCACTCGCGATTGAGATCGACGGTCCAGAACACCATGCGACCGCGGATGTCGACGAAGCGCGTGACGATTCGTTGCGCTCCATCGGGATCGACGTTGTCCGCGTGACCAACGCCGAAGTGCTGCGTGGCCACGGCAACATGCTCGACCGCATTCGCAACCGATGCCGGGAGGCACTTGATGCATTCCCGCCGGCCACCGGTGCCGAAAGGACCGTCGCCACCTTCGTTTTCGATTGCACCTCTGCCGCGAAGGTGCAATTGGCCGTCGCCCGCGCTGTTGAGTATGGCTGGTTGACGTCGAACGAGGATTGGGAAATCGACATCAGCGGTACCACTCCGACGGCTGCGGCCGGGGTACTGGATGCGCTTGTACTACTCGCCGGGTTCGATGTGCTTTATGGTGGACGCTCGGTACCTGCGACTTGCACGGTTCGCACGGACGGCGGTCTCGTCGTTGTGTGGGCACTGACGGACGGCGGCGACTGGGCGGAGACAACCGATTCCAGAGCACCAACGGAACGGGTGCGCATCGCGGTGCAGCCCTGGGCTAGTGCGTTTCACGCATCATCCGACGACGGACTCCTGGATTTCGTCATTCGTCCAGCGTTCATCCCTGCGCTGCTCGCGACGGAGCAGTCGTTTGACCGCGCTCGGCGAGCCGTGACGACGGGAAGCTACCGTGCAGCTAGAGCGCCGCTTACGACGTTTCTGCGCAACGTGTTTCGCAAACGCGAATTCCGTCCGCTGCAGGGTGAGGCGATCTTCAACGCCCTGCGACAGAACGACTGTGTCGTGCTACTTCCAACCGGAGCGGGAAAGAGCATCATCTATCAACTCGCAGGCCTACTGATGCCTGGCCTGACGCTGGTCGTGGACCCGATCATCGCGCTCATTGAGGATCAGGTCGAAGGGCTACGTGCGTATGGAATCGATCGGGCGGTTCCGATTACCGGAGCTATCGACCGTTCTGAACGCGAACGCCTGTTGCGCCGCGTCGAACGCGGCGAGTACCAGTTCGTGCTTCATTCGCCAGAGCGATTACAGTCGCCACAATTCCGCTCGGCGCTCCGTGCGCTCGTGGAGTCTTCTCTCGTCAACCTCGCTGTCATCGATGAAGCGCACTGTGTCTCGGAGTGGGGACATGACTTCCGGCCTGCGTACCTGAACCTCGGGAACAACCTGCGTCTGCTCGGTGCGGACCGCGACAACAGTCCACCGCCGCTACTCGCGCTCACGGGCACCGCGTCGCGCGCGGTCCTTCGAGACATGCTTGCCGATCTCGGTATCGATAGGGGGCGCTCGGACGCCTTGGTTCGCCCGGAGTCATTCGACCGCCCCGAAATCCGTTTTGAGATCGTCCGCACCTCACCGACAGTGGAACCTCAGGCGGCACTGAGAGGTGCGCTGAATGCCTTGCCGGGAAAATTCGGATTGCCTCGAACGGAGTTCTATCGCCAGTCCGGGTCGGACACCGCCTCTGGGATTGTGTTTGTGCCGACCGTTAAGGCCCGAACTTACGGTCTCCGGGATGCCCGCAATGTTGCCAGGCAGGCGACCGGTTCGGAGGTCACCATCTACAGTGGGACGTCACCCTGGCGTGGCGACGCCCGCGACGACCGTCGCAAGTGGGACCACGAAAAACGCGCGAACGCGGCCGCTTTCAAGGCGAACCGCGTACCGGTCCTCGTTGCGACCAAGGCGTTCGGAATGGGCATCGATAAACCGAACATCCGGTACACCGTGCATTTCGGCATGCCGATGTCGCTTGAGAGCTTCTACCAGGAAGCAGGGCGCGCTGGAAGGGATCGAAAGCCCGCGCTATCCTCCGTGATCTTCTCCGAGTACGACGAAGCCCGCTCCGACAAGCTGCTCGATCTCGACCTCGATCTCGACACGCTTCAGGAGCGGTTCAAGGAAGTGGACCGGGACCGCCATACCGGTGACGACGTGACACGGGCGCTCTGGTTCCACCTACAGGCGTTCGGCGGAGCGAGGCAGGAAGTCGACGAGGTTGCGAGCCTGATCGACGCGATTGGCGATCTGTCCTCCAGCCAACGGCTGGACCATCCATTCGGGGACGATGGTGATCGCAAGCACCAGGAGAAGGCCATCTACAGGCTCCTCAAGCTTGGTGTGATTCGCGACTACGAGGTCGACTTCGGCGGAAAGAAGTTCGTCATACACGTTAGTCCGTTCCACTTCGACGCATGCAAGCAGCGGCTGACTGACTACGTGCGTGCGGCGAAACCGGGGAAGAGTCAACCGTTCATCCGGCGAGCCAATGAGATCAACGATGTCCGGCCCCGTGACCGCGCGCTCGCGCTGACGAGGATGCTGATCGAGTTCACGTACGACGAAATAGAACGTTCACGGCGACGGTCGATCCTGGAGGCCGCCCTGCTCGCTCGCCAAGCCTCCAGTGACTCCGAGATTCGCAAGCGCCTGCTGGACTACCTCCAAGAGGGCTTTGGCGCTGAGCGCATCGAGCAGTTGCTCGAAAGTGAGGAGGTCGAGTTGTCGGCATGGTGGGAACTTGTCGGCAAAGTGCAGACAGAAATGGACGCCGGCGAACTTCGCGGCTTGTGCATCCGCGCGCTCGAATCCGATCCGGACCACCCCGGACTGCTGCTGACACGCGCACTCGCCGAGGCAATGTGCTCAGATCACGATGCAAGCGTCAGTTCCAAAGGGATTGGCACGGCCATCCGCACTGGTGTCGAAACGTACGAGGTTTCCCGGAATGACATCGACACAACCATTGACGAGATGTTCGACCTCGTGGCAACGAGGGCGCGCGATCTTGGTCCACCGCTGACGGTCGCACTGCTTGACCTAGCGGACATACAACCAGAATGCGCGTTCGTCGGGCTAGCCGCTTCTCGTCGCGCGGCCGAACTTGATGATCCGCGCGTCGGTGCTGTAACTGCGACACGAAGCATTCGCAATGTTGTGGACCAATTGGGACGGGCGGTCGTCGGCCTAGTCGATCGGTACAAGGCACCGGGCATAACGGAGGCGTTGGGAGCAGAGCATGGACGTAATGGATGATATCCACGAGCGGCTTCATGAGACCGAGCGTCGGGCCGGTGAGGTGGTTCGGCAACTGGAACAGCTAGGCTCGCTGCAGCAGGCGCTCGACAACGCCGGGCAGGGGCTAGAGAACGCGAACGCCAACATCGCGAGTCTCGCAGCCGCCACCACGACTGCGGTTGAATCCCTGAACGAGACGCTTGTCGCGTTCCGCGAAGCGGTGGAGGTGCTCCGGCAGTCCGACCCCGCGGCAGTAAGAGAAGCGCTCGCTCGCATCGAGGCGGAAATCGGAAGGATCAACGCCAAGCTCCGCGCACTCGACGAGCTTGCCTCGGAGCTACGGGGCACAAGAAAGGCCATTACGGAAATGGTGCAAGACAGCGATGGAGAGACCAAGAGACTGGTCGAAGCTGCCGTCGAGCGCCTTTCGCGGCAAACAGTTCTCGACCGCATCTTCGGGCGGTATCGGTCCCCGTAGCAGTCTGATGGACACGTGCAAGGAACTCCGTCCAGTGCTTGGGCGCCAGTCGGGGCGCGAAGAAGCGTCGATGTTCCGTATCAGGAGAGCCCAGCGCTGCGACCATCAGTCCGTGTTCGTGGGGTTGGAGACAGGTGCCGCTTTCGCCATGGCCTTGAGGATGAGCGGCGCGCTCACACCGAACTGGCGCTGCACCGGAGCGTGGCTCCGCTTGTGGCGTCGGCCGACCGGCTCGTACAGAGAGAGCTCAAGCCTGAGCTGGTGCGCCGCGGGGGTCGTCAAGGCCGGCGCGCGGTGGTGATTGCCCGCGTGCATTCGGACCTGGAAGTCGAGGACGCGAACTTCGTCGAGCTGCAGCGATTCTGACCGGCGAACGGCGTGCAGCCGGTCTCCGGCGCATGAATACAGGTGGCCGAGACGTCGCATGGGAGTCACGCCGGCCGGCGAATTCGGAGGAAATCATGAGGTGAATGACGGTATCGGTGCTCGCGCTGGGCGTCGCGTTCGGGGCCGTCTCCTTCGCGCAGGAGCCGGCGGAAGACCAAGTCACGCGGGCGCAGTTCGAAACCTGGATGACCGAGCTGTCGAACTGGGGGCGCTGGGGCGACGATGACAGCTCGGGGCGCTGAACCTGGTCACCGAGGCCAGGCGCATGGAGGCGGCGCGGCTGGTCGAGTCGGGGCGGGTGGTCTCGATGGCCCGCGACATGACGGTGGACCGCTCGGAAGACGCCGTGGCGGCCGGCGCGGACCGGCCGCCGGTGCTGGTGGGCTCGGTCCGCAACGTGTTCGGTATCGACACCGACAACGGGTACTTCTGGGAGCGCTACGAGAGTACCACGGCAGCCTTGGTGACCCAATATCGACGCGCTGTGCCACGTGGCCTGGAACGGCCGCGTCTACAATGGGCGCGAGTTCGAGGCGGCGGCGTCCACCGAGGACGGCTGCACGGGGATGGGGATCATCAACCTGAAGGGCGGTCTCGTCACTCGCGGCGTGCTGATCGACATGCCGGGCACGGCGGTGCGCCGGCAGGACATTGAGGCGTGGGAGGCGGAGACCGGCATCACCATCTCGCCGGGCGACACGCTGTTTCTCCGCACCGGGCGCGACGTCGGGCTGCAGGGCGGCTACCATCCCTCGCTGATCCCTTTCCTGAAGGAGCGCGACATCGCGCTGCTGGGCGCCGACGTGCCGCCGGGGGGAGGCACCGTCGAAGGGGTCTCGATCCCGATCCACTTCTTCACACTCGTCGCCCTGGGCGTGCACGTGTTCGACAATATGGGGCTGGAGGAGCTGGCGGAAACGGCCCGCGAGCTGAACCGCTGGGAGTTCCTGTTCAATGGCCGCATGGGGTGCCCAACGGCGCCGGCTCGGCGGTCAATCTCCTGGCGGTCTTCTAGGGCGACGCCTGTCCGGGGGTGTGGAACCGGTTGGCTGGCGAGTCCGTCGCGCGAGGCCAATGCAGAAACGATAGCGACTGCCGGTTGCAGGTCAGCGGGTCCGAATCCTATTGTCGTGGGTGCCGGTCGAGCTGTTGATCTCCGTGTGCCTAGTCGTCGGTCCCGTCCGTCGCCCGTGCCCAGATCGATCAGGAGCGGGCCACCCGCTACTTCGAAGAGGCGGAGGCATTGTGCGAACGCGAGGGGGGCCGACTCTGGGGCGTATCTCTGTGCGGTCCGATGGTCTTTGCGGACCGGGCGACGCAGTCGGTCGCGACCAACCAAGCGGCGCCCAGCGCGAACAGACCGGCGCTGCTGGGCATCGTCAACGCGGCGATCGACTGGGGAGGCGCGCGTTGGGCGGCCTACGTCTGGGCGATGGTACCGGGCGACGATGCCTAGGAGCCCGTGGCAAAAGCCCCGCTGCATTCGAGCGGCGATGCATCCCCCCTGGACGGCGTTGCTCCTCGGTCGAATATGCCCAATAGGCTCCCTCGTCGCGCCTTGCCAGCCGGGCGCCTCGCCGCTCTCGGTGCTACGCGGAGTTTCACCACGAACGTCACGTCCGTCGCGTTGCGCAGAAGGACACGCGGCGGGTGACAGGGCGATCGCCGACTTGGTCGCCTTCGCCTTCTCGGATCCCGCGGGTTTCCCTGGCAGTACGTCGGTCAGGTGCGTGCTCACGTACGGGTACTTATAACTTTAACTTGCCCGATCGCGTCGCCCCCGGGAGCGCTTGAGGCTCGGCCGCCCGGGCGGTCGCACGCGGCGGCGAGGCGACTTCAGGCCCGTTCGGGCCGGACCGACCAGCAGCGGTCGCACTCCGGCCGCACCCAACCGACGTCATCCCCGTCGCGCAGAGCGCCGCGACCCCCGCACCGGATGCAGACCTTCGCACTGTGAGCTCGGAAGAAGCGGACGAGGCCGGGCAGGAACGGATCACAGGCGCAGACGTGGATCACCAGCCGGCCGTAACGCTCCTTGACCTGCGTGACCCGCAGCGGGGCGGCTTGGCCCGCGCACTGCAGTGGCAGCAGCAACGTGAAGGCGGCGCGCAGCAACGCGTTCCAGCCGGCGTGCTCAATGGTCCAGATCGGGAGCCCGTGCTCCTCGCCGACGAGCGTGCGCGGCCAGCCGACATGCTCGGCCGGCCGGTAGCGCGCGTCCATCAGGGCCGCCAGGTCCTCGTCGCCGACGATGTCCTCGACGACCGGCAGCGTGCGCACGCCGCCGAACAACAACGCACGGCGGACGGCGACGCGCTCGCGTTCGACGTCGCGGTCACGGCGCCAGCGCGGGCGCGGGAGGAGCGCGTCGGCCGGCGCGCGGCAGGCCGCGCAGCGCGTCGTCGGTAACGTGTGGCCGGCGACATGCACCGGATCGCCAGGACCGCCGCAGCGGTCGCAGGTCTGCGCGCCCAGGACGCGCACGGCGGCGACCACCCCGGCGAGGTACGGGGGAGTCCGGGGCTCCAGACAAAGCTGGCCGCTCGCGTCAAGGACAAGCCCGTCAAAAGAGAGCCCGCCGGCGTCGCGGGCGACGTTGATCGCCGTCTCGACAATCGGGCGCCACCCGGGCCGGGTGGCGAGCGAGTTGGTAGGCAAGAGCACCAAGGCCACTATCCCAACAACGCCAAGCGAAGGCGTCGATCCGAGCGCTGAGAGGAGAGGCACCCGATCCACCGACTGGGACGCCGCTCACGCCCTCGAAGTGAGCGTACCACCCGCGCGAGCCACACGCAATCGCTCAGAAGTCCAGTTTCAGAGGCACGAGAAGGGCAGAGGTCGGCGAACTCGGCGGCCCCCGTCCCCCGGCCGGCTAGCAGGATCGGCCGACAGTTCTCACGGCGTGTGCGGGGATGGACCGCGCGAACCCACCCAGGACGGACCGCAACTGGCAAGTAGTTGCCAGTTGGCGTGTTTCCCCCGCACGTGCGGGGAACACCAGTGGTGCCGGCACGAGCTGGCAGGCGGTCTACGGTTGATCCCGCTGGTCGACCCGCACGTCAACCGGCGGGGGATTCGCGAAATGCTGCGGCTGACGCGAACGCTACCCGGCGACGTACTCAAGGCCTGCCGGGACGAAACGACGTGGATGTGGTCTGACCTGTACCTCGGCCACGAGCCGAGCATCAGTGGCCTTCCGGCGGTCGTTCCTGCATGCCGGCGAGATGGACAACGCGATGTTCGGCACGTGGAAGCTCTCGATGAAGGAAGACAACCCGATCATCTGCCTCGGCAATGCCGCGAATCGGAACTCTCCACGGCCACCGCCTGCGCCGTGGCGTCAGCGCTGCCACCCGATGTCTCCCCGACCTTTCTTACCAGCCCTCGTCGAACCCTTCTTCGTATCGGGGCTCGGCGGCCCCGTCGTGCTCGCCGTCGACGGGACATCTATCCGGGTGGTGGGCGCCTTTCCCCGGGTGGCGAGCGCCTTCTGCTCGACCGGTGTTGCAACCCGTGCCCGCCTCGTGCCCCGGCCGGCGTCACTTCGGGGACAAGGATCGCCCTTGGCTTCCGTGCGGGAGGGCGCAGGCACGGTAGAACGTTCGTCATCCGCCGGCTGTGGCGAGGCTCCACCCACCTCGCGCGCCGGCCGCCCGCTCCGGGCATGTCCGGCGTCCGGCCCCCGAAGCGAACCAGGCTCCGCACTCGCGGCGACGGACCCAGGTGCGAAAGCAGGTTCACCGCTAGCCGGCCGTGCCGAGGTGCCATCCGACGGGTGGTCGAGGCTGCCGCCGTCGCGGCCGCTCTTCCGGCAGGCGGCAGCGAGAATGCCGCCGAGCCGTGACCGGTGTTCTCGCCGAACGGCGGCACGGATATCCTCCCGCCGCTGGGAGGGTGACGTCCGTTCGGAAGCGAGGTACGCCTGTCGCTGGCGCTCCACGGCCTCTTCGACAAGGGCATCGAGGTAACGCTGCTCGGCTCGCTCGCGATCCTCATGGCTGCAACGCTCCATGCCGGCAGCGGTCTCCTCGCGGTCCAACCGGTTCCTCACCTCGACGAAAACCGCCGCCTCTAAGGGGCTCGCATCCACCGGCTCTCGCCACTCTTCCTCAACCGCCGGAACTTCCGGCAGGCCATACATTGGCGCCGCCATCGGCAGCCCGGCCATCACCGAATCCGCCGACCGGCAAACCTGGTCCCGATGCCGCTCCAACTTCGCAGCCTTCTCCGACTCCCCCGACACCCGGTGGCTCTCGATTCGGACCAGCTCCTCGATCCCCGACCAATGGCGCTCCAGAACCACCGGGACGACCAACTCCCGCGTCGGCCTCGCCGTGTCCATCCGTGCCCTCCATGAACGCTCCGCCCGGCGCAACTCGCCGGCGACCAACGGCTCCAGATACACCTTCTGAGCCAGCTCGCGGTCCGCCGGCCTGCAGCCCGGCGCGCCGCCAGCGCTCTCCCCGCGATCCAGTCGCTCCCGCACCAGAACCCACACGTCCATCGCAACCGCGCCCGCCTCCGCCGCCGGCTTCCACAGCTCGTCCCCAACCGCCGGAACTTCCGGCAGGCCATACATCGGCGCCGCCATCGGCAGCCCGGCCATCACCGAATCCGCCGACCGGCAAACCTGGTCCCGATGCCGCTCCAACTCCGCAGCCTTCTCCGACTCCCCCGACACCCGGTGGCTCTCGATTCGGACCAGCTCCTCGATCCCCGACCAATGGCGCTCCAGAACCACCGGGACGACCAACTCCCGCGTCGGCCTCGCCGTGTCCATCCGTGCCCTCCATGAACGCTCCGCCCGGCGCAACTCGCCGGCGACCAACGGCTCCAGATACACCTTCTGAGCCAGCTCGCGGTCCGCCGGCCTGCAGCCCGGCGCGCCGCCAACGCTCTCCCCGCGATCCAGTCGCTCCCGCACCAGAACCCACACGTCCATCGCAACCGCGCCCGCCTCCGCCGCCGGCTTCCACGGCTCGTCCCCAACCGCCGGAACTTCCGGCAGGCCATACATCGGCGCCGCCATCGGCAGCCCGGCCATCACCGAATCCGCCGACCGGCAAACCTGGTCCCGATGCCGCTCCAACTCCGCAGCCTTCTCCGACTCCCCCGACACCCGGTGGCTCTCGATTCGGACCAGCTCCTCGATCCCCGACCAATGGCGCTCCAGAACCACCGGGACGACCAACTCCCGCGTCGGCCTCGCCGTGTCCATCCGTGCCCTCCATGAACGCTCCGCCCGGCGCAACTCGCCGGCGACCAACGGCTCCAGATACACCTTCTGAGCCAGCTCGCGGTCCGCCGGCCTGCAGCCCGGCGCGCCGCCAGCGCTCTCCCCGCGATCCAGTCGCTCCCGCACCAGAACCCACACGTCCATCGCAACCGCGCCCGCCTCCGCCGCCGGCTTCCACGGCTCGTCCCCAACCGCCGGAACTTCCGGCAGGCCATACATCGGCGCCGCCATCGGCAGCCCGGCCATCACCGAATCCGCCGACCGGCAAACCTGGTCCCGATGCCGCTCCAACTCCGCAGCCTTCTCCGACTCCCCCGACACCCGGTGGCTCTCGATTCGGACCAGCTCCTCGATCCCCGACCAATGGCGCTCCAGAACCACCGGGACGACCGACTCCCGCGTCGGCCTCGCCGTGTCCCTTCGTCCCCTCCATGAACGCTCCGCCCGGCGCAACTCGCCGGCGACCAACGGCTCCAGGTACTTCTTCTGAGCCCGCTCGCGGTCCTCCCGCCTGCAGCCCGGCGCGCCGGCAGCGGTCTCCCCGCGATCCAGTCGCTCCCGCACCAGAACCCACACGTCCATCGCAACCGCGCCCGCCTTCGCCGCCGGCTTCCACGGCTCGTCCCCAACCGCCGGAACTCCCGGCTGGCCATACCCCGGCGCCGCCATCGGCAGCTTGGCCATCACCGAATCCGCCGACCGGCAAACCTGGTCCCGATGCCGCTCCAACTCCGCAGCCTTCTCCGACTCCCCCAACACCCGGTGGCTCTCGATTCGGACCAGCTCCTCGATCCCCGACCAATGGCGCTCCAGAACCACCGGGACGACCGACTCCCGCGTCGGCCTCGCCGTGTCCATCCGTTCCCTCCATGAACGCTCCGCCCGGCGCAACTCGCCGGCGACCAACGGCTCCAGGTACTTCTTCTGAGCCCGCTCGCGGTCCTCCCGCCTGCAGCCCGGCGCGCCGGCAGCGGTCTCCCCGCGATCCAGTCGCTCCCGCACCAGAACCCACACGTCCATCGCAACCGCGCCCGCCTCCGCCGCCGGCTTCCACGGCTCGTCCCCAACCGCCGGAACTTCCGGCTGGCCATACATCGGCACCGCCATCGGCAGCTTGGCCATCACCGAATCCGCCGCCCCGTCTACCAAGTGCAACGTCCGAAGCAGCTTCTGGACCTGCCTCCGGAGCCACTCCACCAACCGCCCGACGACACTCGAGGCCTGCGCCTCGGATCCTCCACCAATGCTCTCGCGCACGCGGGAACGATCCGAAAGACGACTTGACAAGGCTCGCGCTCTCTCTTCCGGTTCCGTACGTCGACTGAACACGTCACGGCCCGCCCACCATTCCCTGCTGCCGGCACGGGGAAAGCCCTGCTCGCCGTCGAGTACGAGCGCGTGTTCAGTGGCCCACACCGTGGGGTCAGGGTTCCGCTCGGCAATGTTCAGTGCTCTGTCCACATCGCGAGCGCTGACGCCAGCCTCGCGCCAGTTCGCCCTCTGCCGGTCGAGCGTCAGGATGAGGGCCACATCGCCGCCCCGCACCCCGAACACTCGGTCAACTCGGCTGGCGCGTCGCGCAGCATGCTGTCGCGCCTCCGCGCGCCGCTTCAGCTCAGTCTCAGCGTGCGTCAACGACGCGTCGATGACCGCGACCTTCGGTT
This sequence comes from Vicinamibacterales bacterium, assembly GCA_965222905.1. Taxonomy (GTDB): domain Bacteria; phylum Acidobacteriota; class Vicinamibacteria; order Vicinamibacterales; family UBA8438; genus WTFV01. Next base: position 6,536,031 of record OZ244976.1, read on the forward strand.
CGCCCCGATCTCGCCAACTCGGATCCAGACCGGCCAGCTTCTTTTCGTAGAGGTCCCGCCCACCTGCCTGCGATTCGATCGACTCCAGGCGGTCCTTCCGCTTTTGCTGCTCCTCCGCCAGCCGCCGTGCCTCCGCAGCGAGACGCTCCGATTCGATCCGAGCCAGCTCCGTCTCCGCATACGTCAAAGCCGCATCGGCCCGCTCACTGTTCGGCTCGCCCCGATCTCGCCAACTCGGATCCAGGCCGTCCAGCTTCTTCTCGTAGAGGTCCCGCCCACCTGCCTGCGATTCGAGCCACTCCAGGCGGTCCTTCCGCTTTTGCTGCTCCTTCGCCAGCCGCCGTGCCTCCGCTGACCGGCGTTCCGCTTCGATCCGCGCCCGCTCGCGCAATGCCTCTTGCTCTGCCGCCCGGCGTTCCTCGAACCTCCGCTCTTCAGCCCGCTCAACCGCCGACTCCAGGTCCCCCACTGTCGTGTCTTCCGACTCCAGCAACGCCACATCCAATGGCGCGCGTAGAGCCTGCCCCTCAACGACACAGTGCGCCCTTCGCGCTAACGCTTCACCCGCTGCAACCGCAGCATCGATCTCTGGCAGGGTTACCCGATCCCCGAGCGCACGCATGTTGGCCACATACAATCCGCGACCCCACGGTTTCTGAAAGAGCGTCTCGAGCCGTATCAGGCGGGCCGCTTCCGATTCCACCGCATCCAATACCAAATCATCGGTCGCCGCGCTCGGTTTTCCTGTCGGTCCGCGGGCCGACTCGACCTCCCCGAGCATAGCGACGTAAAGATCGCGACCTCCAGGTCTTCCGAACAGGATCGTGCGTCGACGATCGCGACGGTCCGCTGCCGCCGCGATGCGACGATTTGCTTCCTCAATGGCGCGGTTTACGTCCTCTAGCGAGATCGGCTCCCCGTGCGCATCAAGGATGCCACGGTAGTGGCTCCTGCCCTCGGCGTCTTCAAGCAGGTCACGCAGACGCCGAAGGCAGCCGCCGGAGGATTCCGCAACGTCGAGCGCCCGATCGACGAGAGGTGATTCGGGCAATTCTGGCAGATCTACCACCGAAGGGCGCCAAGCCGTAATCACTTCGGTAACTGCGGCACGGTAAACGTCGCGTCCCCCTGGCTGTGCAAAGAGACCAAACAACCGAGAGGCGTTACGATTCGCTCGTTCACCCTCCTGGTCCTCCCACCGGCGTTCGGTCTCTCGTTCGCGCTCGTCAAGAACCTCCTGCATCCTCCAGGAGCGCTCGTACTCCGCGGCCTTGTATGCCGGGTGCTCGTAGTCCGGCTGGTCTACTTCACCAGTCCGAATCTCATCGTCCTGCGCTGCGGTGAGGGCTGCAATTCCGTCCGCTCGTGCCTGGATCGCCACTGGCGCCCGACCGAAATGACGCCCCGGAGCTCGATCCAGCTTGATCGCCAGTCCCAGGTCGCCGGCGGCAAGCGCATCGAGACGCTGCGCTTCGAGCGTCCGGTGGTCCACGCGGCTGTGACATCCGGCTCGCCGCAAAGCCGCGTTCACGTGAAGCGCCCAACTGCTTCGCCAAGACTCGAGTTGAGCCTTCTCGTTCCACGCCCTCTCCTTGGTCCGGCTGAAGCCGTTCTCCTTTCCCAGACGACGCATCGTCAGCAGAATGTGGGCGTGGGGGTTTTCGCCAGCCTGATCGTGGTACGCAATGTCGGCCACCATCCCACGGCATGTGAAGTTCTTCCGTACGAACCTGCGCACCAGCCGCCGACGCTGCTTGAAGCTAAGCTCGCGCGGCAGCGCCAGTTCGACCTGCCGGCCCACCTGCGCATCTTTCCGGCGTTCAGCATCCTCTGCACGATTCCACAGCTCTGCACGAGTCTTGCACCAGCCCGGAGCACCCCGCGGAGCCATGATCTCGCGGTGATCGACGCCGGAGCGTCGACGGTAGTCATGCACCTCGCCGGTCCGTATCTCCAGGATCCGCTCGCCAGCCCTGTAGGCTGCGGCAGCGACCACGGAATGGCCCTTGGCCCGCTGAATGATATCGGCGGAAAAATGGAAGACCGCCATCGGTCGCAGATCTCTTGCCTTGTCCGCACACATCGCGCAGCGATGTATAAGTGCGCTCTTCCCCCGCCTGAAGGGCGGTGAAAGAGGCTACTTTATTCTACACTGGTTCGGTAGCGCGGAGAAGAAGCCAGCCTGCTGCATGGCTTCCGTACACGGTCTGCGGCCGGGCCTCAGACAACATATTGCGCACTGGATTCGACTTGTGCGCGCCCTGCTCTCGTTCACAGGCAATACCTGGAACTGACGATTCCGTTACCGGCTCTCCGCGGGCCCTGCACGCCCGTACTGCAAACCACACTCTACAGGATCTGAAATGGCAAGGCCATGGAACGGCGAGTTCAAGCCCTTGAGCCAAGTGCACACGCAATCGGGACTTGCACGAAACCACCGTACCTCGGGCAAGAGCCCCCCGGAGTCAACCAGGTCCGCTCGGCTCTCGCACCTACACTCGTCGAATACTGATTCGTTCAAGCGATGCACCCGCTCTCAACTCTACTACTCTGCCAAAGATGACACTTGGAAAACGCGCTTCTTGAACCCTGTCTCTTGCAGAGTTCGGTTTACTCTGCCGATCCTCGGAAAGGGCACTTCGAACAGAATCGTGTCGACCCTTCACAACGTGCCGCCCATCGGCCTGTCGATCCACGCAACCACCTATTGCAGGACCCGTCAGTCGCGATCTCGAGAAACCGGCGCTCCGCTTCGCTCAACAGTTGGTCGACTATGGACATGAATTCCCTGACAGACGCAACGAGACGCACTGCGGGTCGGCGAACGGCGGGCGAGCCTACCGCCGCCGGCGTTGCGCCGTTCTTTCACTTGTTGCTGCGGTCACTCCACCGGCTCGTTCTTGATTTCCGACGTCCCATCCTCAGTCACACGAAAACCCTCAGACCCATTCCGTCCTACCGCCACGCACCGCTCTGGACCACGCATTCTTGGATACGGCAGGTTCCGACGCGTCCATCGAGAGCTCTCCCTCCGCGGATCTGCGTGCGGGTGCGACAAGGCTACCCGTTGGCCGAACTCGCCTCGCGCTGCTGGCCGACGCTTCGAAGGCAACGCTCTGCTGGTGATCCCGGGTGAAGGACGATTGCCTCGAACCTGAAGCGCTTCGTCGTCCGGCGCTGGCGGCGATGCAGGCTCGTTGCCTCGCGCTCCCGCGAAGACGCTGGTTCGTGAGTCTGGCAGGCTCGTCCGCTTCGTCCAGGTACGGCAACAACTCTACGGTGCCACCTTCCCTTGGATTGAGACGACCTGCAGGACAGTGTCGTCGGCACGGGGCAGACGGTTTGCGGACACACGGCACAACGTGGTTGACGCTGGGCGCGTTACGTGGTTCTGTGCCAGCGGTTGCCCAAGCGGTTTCCTCCGTGGCTTCCCGGCATCAACCCGCCAACCGATCCGTACCCGACTTCGCTCGGGACGCACCTTCATTGACTAGCCTCCAGCCGTGCGAAGCAGGGTTGCCTCCGTCGGAACAGCTCCGAGCCGCCGGTGGAAGTGCCTCCGATCCGAATCAGCACGCTCTGCGGCCTCGCGGTGTCGGCGCCGAGACGGCTGGAATCGGGTCTGCGTCCACGCGAGTCATATCCGGAGCGAGCGCTCTCATCTGGTTCGAGCGGTGGCAACGCCTGGGCGCCGAGCAGACCGTTTCTGGAATCGGGCCGCGGACCGCTCGTGGGGTCCCGTCGCCAATTTCCAGCAACTTCTGATCCGCAAACCCAGGGTTCAGGATCACCAACTTCAACGTCGTCGGCGAGAAACGACGTGTGGCGCGTGTTCGCGATTCCGCCTCCTACGCAGGCCGACATGGATCTCGTGATCCACCCACGGTGTCTTCGCGTTCGAGCATGCCGGACAGTGGATGTGCGAACCGAGGTTCGAAGACGCAGAACTGGTCGAGCGGACCATCAGCGCTTCCCGTCGCGAGTCGGGCGACCACGCCGTTCGGCGGGGTCCGGGATGCGCTGGACCCGCTGATGATGCGCGATTGGCGCAACGGCGACACTCGCGACGAGGTCACGCGCACCGCCGAACAGCGCGCGGTCGGCCAGTTGCGAAAGTCGCCGGAAACAGCCCACGCTCGGCTTGGGCTCCGCGGCGTTCGGCGCCTCGATACCCATTGGCCCGCGTTCTCCAACACCGCGGACGTGCCGGGGTGCACGACATCATTGTGAGATGAGCGTCAGCCGGCATGTGCGGCTCGTCGCTCCCAGAAGTCATCGAAGCGTCCGGTGAGGATGCAGCAGCGCAGGGCGATGATGGCGTTGGCCCCGGCGACGGTTCAGCGCATGCCGGCGCGCTTGAGCCGTGCGCCGATCTACTTGATCCGGCTTCGACGACGCCCGACGAGACGCACAGGCCCCTGGCGCGGACCTGCGGATAGCGCACGCGGTGGCGGTTCCCGAACAGGTAGTGAATGCACTTTCGCGCCTCGGGCGTGGTTTCGACCTGGATGCGCAGCGCGGCGACGACGGCGCACAGCCGGCCGGCGTCGAGTTCGGCGCACCGGTCCCTGGCCCACCGGTCGGCCAAGTCGATCCCGGGACCGTAGATGGCCTTGGCGACATCGCACAGGTGCTGCTTGGCGTGGTAGATGTCAACATGGCGCTGGAAAACCGTTCGGCGGCCTGGTCCCAGATCATATGTTGCGCGCAACATATGATCTGGACGCTCGCGCGTGACCGTACGGACGCCCTCGCGCTGCTCGACGACGTCGCGGCCGATGCCGGCGCCGATGCCTCCGTCGCCGTAGCGGCGGCGGGGCTGGGCGAGACCCTGCGCGGCGGCGCCGGCGCCGGGATGGATCCGGCCCATCGGCCGCTGAGCGATCGCGAGTTGGAGGTGCTGGCGCGTCTGGAGCGGCAGTCGGACAAGGAGATCGCCCAGGTCCTGAAGCTGTCCCACGACGGCGTGCGCTACCGCGTGCGCGGCATCTTCGCGAAGCTCGGGGCGCGCGGCCGGCTCGACGCGGTGCATCGCGCCCGGGCGCGGGGCATCCTGCCGGCGGCCGAGGAGGCGCCGGAGGCGGATGCGTAGCCGGCGCCGCGCCCACTGCCTCCACGTGGCTCCATTTCCGCGCACAGGTTGGGATATCTCACGGTTGAATTGCCGCGCCAGCGTGTGATTGGGACGATGACCCGCTGTCACAGCCCGAATCCCATCCCGTCCGCCGGATCGTCGCACCGGAACGCCCCGCGTTTGCTGGGCCGATCGCGTCCTTCGGCAGGAGCGGGCGGACGGCAATTGCGCCGTCCGTGATGCCGGGAGCGACCCCACCAAAACCTGCGGTTTTGCGGCGCAATGGGCGTTCCTCCGTCACCCCCATCGCGCGGGGTCGCTCCCGGCAAATTGTTCCCTCCGGGAAGGGTGCAGGCGTCGCAGTTTCTGCGTCCGCGGAGCCGCGCCGGCCCGGCGACGGGCTACCGGGACGGCGCCGGGACCGGCTGCTCGCCCCCCAGAACGGGTCGACCTCGAGACGAGCCATCAGCTTCGAGAGGCCCTGCCGCGTGCCCCCAACTCGCCGGACCCCGCCGCGCCCCGACGCGGTAGTACGATGGGCGGACCGGCGAACGGGTCGCCGATTGCGAAAAGGTCGAGCATGCCAGACCAGGAACCACCGAAGAAGGGCGGCGTCGGCGCTCTCAACCTCAAGTACTTGGAGGCATCGTTCGAGGGCTTCCGCCGGTCCACGCATTCCCTCATGACGATAAGCGGTGGCGCCGTAGTCGCATTGCTGGGTTTGTTCCCCGTACTCTTGCCCAGCGGCGTCGGTGTCGCTACCGTCGCATCAGAGATGATGCGGCCGGTCGGATGGTTCTTGGCCGCTGTCATCGTTGCGCTCGTTGCTCAGATAGTCTTCTCCTTGAGTGCGCACTATGCGGCCTGGGGCGGAGCCGCTGGCGAACGGTGTCTTCGGATAGCAGGAATTGCATCGTTGTTGCTCGGAACCGTCCTCTTCGCGATTGGTGCCTTCGCGACCATCGAAGTGGTGGGCGATCCATCATGGCGCACGGAACGCGAGATCCCGCAGAGCCCACCTGTTGCCGGGGACGGCGGCTGAAGCGCGCCGACTGCCACGGGACCGCTCCTCGGTGTTCCGCTTGCGGCTGCCGCGGCCGTCAGGCGGGACCTACCGGGAAGGTCCCGCCTCCACCCGGTCGCGGCCCGGATTGAACCGGTCGATCTGGAGGCGTGCCATCAGCTTCGAGAGGCCCTGGCGGGTGACGCCCAGCTCGCCGGCGGCGCGGGCGACGCTTCGGTGGCGCCCCAGGGCGTCGCGCACCATCGCGCGTTCGAGGTCCTCGCGGGCCTCGCCGAGCGTCGGCCGCCGCTCGGCGGCGACCGTTCGCCGGAAGGCGGAGGGCAGGGCGTCCGGGCCGACGGGGCCGTAGCGCGGCCCGGTGACGGTGAGGTTGGCGAGGACGTTCTGCAGCTCGCGGACGTTGCCGGGCCACGGGTGCGACGCAAGCGCGGTCACCGTCTCCCGCGCCAGGGTTGCGCGGCTGCCGGCCGCCGCAGCGATGTCCTTCCAGCAGTGGTCGGCGAGCCGGGCGACGTCCGGGCCGCGCTCGCGCAGCGGCGGCGCGGTGAGCCCGACGACGTTGAGGCGGTAGAGCAGGTCGCGGCGGAAGCGGCCGGCCGCCGCCTCGGCGTCGAGCGGCCGGTTCGTGGCGGCGACGACCCGCAGGTCGAGCCGCTGGGTGCGGTTCTCGCCGAGCCTCCGGATCTCGCCGTCCTGGAGCACGCGGAGCAGCTTCGCCTGCGCGCGGTGCGTCAGCTCGGCCACCTCGTCGAGGAAGACCGTGCCGCCGGAAGACAGCTCCAGCAGCCCCTTCCGCTCCTGCGCCGCGCCGGTGAATGCGCCCTTGGCGTGCCCGAACAGCTCGGACTCGAACAGCTCGTCGCCGTGCACGGCGCAGTTGACCGGCACGAAGACGGCCCCGCGGCGAGGCCCCTCCTCGTGGAGCGCGCGGTCGATCAGCTCCTTGCCGGTGCCCGACTCGCCCTCGATGACCACCGGGAACGGCGCGGCGGCGACGCGGGGGATCTTCGCCTTCAGCTCGCGCATCGGCCCGCTCTCGCCGACGAGCCGCGCCACGCCGCGCGGCCCGCCGGCGTCACGTCCGGACGACGATGGGTAGGCGTCGCGCCACATCATCCGGCGTCCGCGTAGAGCTCCACAAGCTCCGCGTCGTTCAAGTACCGGCCCGCGGCCGGCGGCCAGGGCGCGTCGGCCGCGACGGCCACCACCATGCGGTCGGAGTACTCCGCCGCCGGTAGTCCTTCAGGCACCGCCCGGCTTCCCGCACCGTCTCGTGCCGGTGCCCGCAGCACCCGCATTCCTGCCCGAGGGTCGTGTACACATCCGGTCGCTTCGTCATCGCGCTACCTCCCTGAATCGTGGTCACTGGCATCGTTCAGGGATAAAGCAAACTCCGGGCCAACGTCGCGATCGCTCGCTGGCCGGCCCGCCGCCGTCACCGGCTTGGCATCGTGTCGCGGTCACGGTCTCCGGCTGCCGCGTGCGGCGCGCGTTCCGCGGCGCGGGCGCTCCCGCCGCGCGGGCCGTAGCGGAGCGCCGCCTGCTGGTCCTCGCCGATGGCCGTCACCTCCTTGACGTAGTCCACCTGCAGGCGCCGGCCGGCGGCGGCGTTTCGGCTCGCCCCGCGAAAGTGATCGTCGAATCCCCGCGCGTATGCCCTGGCCGTCGCGTCGGATTGCAGATACCGCACGGCGTCCCCCGGCCCGCGATCCGACGGATTGCGCGGGGGCCAGCCGGGCGCCTTGCCGCGCCCCGCGGCCGCGTCGTCGTAGCCGCGGTCGTAGCCCGCGGCGCCGATCTCCCGCAGCGCCGTCTTCAGCTCCGGCTGGACGCGGAGGATCGCCTCCCGCGACACCCGCCCCGCGTCCTTCCCGACGGCCTCCTCGTGGAAGCCGCGCTGATGGTCGTGCATGCCGCGCATGTACCCGTCGCCGTGCACCTGCTCCAGCACGAACCGGATCTCCCGTCCGGCCGCGCCCGGAAAGTGGACCCGTGCGCTCTCGTGGGGATCGCTGTGCAGGCGGTTCAGCGACGCCTCGTATCCCGCCCGGTATCCGGCCGCTCCCATGTTCCGGAGCACCGCCTTCAGCTCCTCGGACATGGCCGGCGCATCGGGCGCAGCAGCCGCGGTCGCGGCCGTGGGGCCGATCCCCTGCGCCGGCCGGTCCGGGACGCGCATCGCGGCGTCGTGCGCCGCTGCCGGGGCGCCGCCCACCTCCGGGGCCGGCTGCTCCGGCCGTTCCGGCTCCCGCTCCGGATCCCGCTCGGGCGTCCGGCCGGCGGCGCCCTCGGGCCGTTCGGGCTCGGCCTTCTCGTCGCCCAGGCTCCGCTCCCGCTCGCGGGAGAGCAGCCAGTCCGAGATGCGCTGCGCGTCGACCGCAGCCGCGCGGATCTCGCGCGGGTCGTTCTCCAGCGACCGCTACGCGAATCTAGTGTGCCGTCCCGGAGACACGCAACCTAATTCGCCCTACACGTTGCCGAGAGATCACAGCGTTTCGCTCCGCTTTCGCTGTCTTGAACGGCCCAGGAATTCTGCAACGCATTTCGGGGACTGGACACTAGCAACACGCTCACTTACAACAGGTTACCCAGCTATACCTGCTCTCGTTCCCCCTGCTGTACCCCGCAATACGAACGGGACGGTAACGCACGACGGAAGCCCGCCGAAGACGGTAACCGACGCGCTCTCGCTCCGACGTGAAGCGCTTCGGGCGGTAGAGACCATCGACACCACGATCCAGCGCCGGATGCGCCCTTCGGAGGTTGGGCGACATCAGGTCCGGGTCGTAAAGGTCCGCCAGCGTCGCACCATTCGATCGGGCTGACGTGACGCAGCAGGTCAGGCTTCACAACAGCCCACCTAACGTGTAGCATGCATGGCGTGACCAACCGCAAGCTCGTCAACTTCCGCCTGCCTCACGATTTGCTGGAACATCTGGACCGGGCGATGGCGGATCCGAAGGCCGTTCGGTGTCGGCGATCGCATCGCAGCCCCGTTGTTCAGACCCTCGCATGCCTGTAGTCGACGTCGACGGGCTGACCTTCACCTACGCGTCGGGGACCAGTCCTGCGGTCCACGGTCTGTCGTTCCGCATCGATCGCGGTGAGGTCTTCGGCTTCCTCGGGCCGAGCGGGGCCGGCAAGTCCACCGCCCAGAAGGTGCTTATCGGGCTCCTGCGGGGCTACCGCGGCGCCGTTTCGGTGCTGGGGCGCAACCTCGCGGAGTGGGGGCCCGACTACTACGAGGAGATCGGCGTCTCGTTCGAGCTTCCCAACCACTATCAGCGGCTGACCGGCGCCGAGAACCTCGGCTACTTTCGGGCCCTGTACCACGGCGAGACCCGCCGGCCGGAAGCGCTGCTGGAGCTGGTGGGGCTCGCGAACGACGGCGCGCGCCTCGTCTCCGAGTACTCGAAAGGCATGAAGACGCGCCTCGGCGTGGCCCGCGCCCTGCTCAACGATCCGCAGCTCATCTTCCTCGACGAGCCGACGGTCGGACTCGACCCGGTCAGCGGTCGGGGCATCCGCGACCTGATTCGCGAGATGAAGCAGGCCGGACGCACCGTCTTCCTGACGACGCACGACATGACGGTGGCCGACGATCTATGCGACCGCGTCGCGTTCATCGTGGGCGGGGAGATACGCGTGGTCGAATCGCCGCGGGCGCTGAAGCTGGCCCACGGCGCGCGCACGGTGGCGGTCGAATACGACCTCAACGGCGGCTCCGGTCGGCGCGAGTTCCCACTCGACGGCCTCGGCGGGAATGCCGACTTCCTGACGCTGCTGCGCGGCGCCACGGTCCGCACCCTCCACACGCAGGAGGCGACTCTCGAGGATGTCTTCCTGCGCGTCACCGGCCACCGGCTGGAGTGATTCCCATGCACCGGCTGGCCGCGACCGTGCGCCTCGATCTCCGCCTGCAGTTCCGGAACGGCTTCTACTACGCGGTGGCCTTCGTCCTGGCTTGCTGGTTCGTCGTGCTCACGCGCCTCCCCGCCATCGACTGGGGCTACGGGCTGCCGGCCGTCGTGTTCGGCAACTTGGTGATGGTCAACTTCTACTTCGTCGCCGGCCTCGTGCTGCTGGAAAAGGGCGAGGGGACGCTGGAGGCCCAAGTGGTGACGCCGCTCGCCGACTGGGAGTACCTGGCCTCGAAGACGCTGACACTGGCTGCGCTCTCGGTGGTCGAGCAGGTGGTCATCGTCTGGTCGGCGTACGGCGGCGGCTTCGCGGCAGGCCCGCTGGTCGCCGGCATCGTGCTGGCAGGCGTCCTGTACACGTTGACCGGCTTTCTCATCGTCGCCCGGTACCGGTCGATCAACGAGTTCATGTTCCCCTCGGTCCTCTTCACGACGGTGATCTCGCTCCCGATGCTGCACTATTTCGGCCTCTGGGACACTTGGCTGTTCTATCTCCACCCCTTCACGGCGCCGCTGGTGCTACTGGGCGGGGCGTTCGGACCGATTGCGCCGTGGGAGTGGGCCTACGGCGTGCTCTACGCCACCGCCTGGACCGGATTGCTGTTGCTCGGCAGCCGGCAGGCGTTCGATCGCTTCATCGTCGCCCGGGAAGGGGTACGCTGATGCCGACCGTGCCCGCCACCGCCACCGCGACCGCCGTGGTCGGCGCGCTCGGCCCCATCGACGTCAGGAGCGTCGCCCTGGAGGGAGGCGACTGATGCCAAGCGCCTCCGCCGTCATCCGCGCGCTCGGCCCCATCGACCTCAAGAGCGTCGCCCGCGACAGCATGCTGCGGTGGCTGATCGGCATGCCGATCGTCCTCGCTTTCGTGTTTCGGTGGGGCGTCCCGGCCCTCGACGGATGGGTCGGCAAGCGGTACGGCTTAGATCTCACGCCCTACTACCCGCTCCTTACCAGCTTCCTCGTACTGATGATCCCCACGCTGATGGGCTCGGTCGTCGGCTTCCTGCTGCTCGACCAGCGCGACGACCGCACGCTCACCGCGCTGCAGGTCACGCCGCTCACCGTGCAGGGGTTCCTCGCCTACCGCATCGCCATCCCGATGGCCGTCAGCGTGCTCGTCATGGTGGCGAGCATCGCCATCGCGGACCTGGTCGAGATGGGTGTCGTCGCGGCCTTCGCCGCCGCCGTCCAGGCGGCTCCCACCGCGCCGCTCTACGCGCTCTTCGTCGCCGCGTTCGCGACGAACAAGGTCCAGGGGTTCGCCCTGCTGAAGGGCGTGGGGGTGCTCTCGTGGCCGCCGGTGATCGCCTGGTTCATCTCGTCGCCGTGGCAGGTTGCGATCGGGATCGACCCGCTCTACTGGCCGCTCAAGCTCTTCTGGATGCTCGAAGCCGGCGAGCCCCGCGTCGCGCTCTACTTCCTGGCCGGCCTGGCCTACCAAACGCTGCTGATCGCCCTCCTGGTGCGGCGCGTCAACGTCGTGCTCTTCCGCTGACGGGCTGCGGCGCAGGAGTCTCGCGGCCGCGAACTCTCAAGCTCCCGTCAGGGCGCGCGGCGGCTACCCGAAGATGTTCAGGGGCCCGACCACGTCGTCGGGTCGCTCACCGTGAACTCGTAGAGCAGCCGGTCGGCGTCGACGCGCGAGAAGCGCTCGACGAGGTGCATGTTGGCGTTCGATCCGTTGATCGAGGTCTCGCCGAGGAAGTTGCGGGTCGTGATGACCAGCGTGTCGCCCTCGCAACTCGCGCGCGAAGTCGCCGACCCACTGCCGCAGGTCGGCCGGCAGGTGGGGCCGCCCGTCGAGCGGGATGATGCGCGCGCTGTGGACCATCTCGTTGAGGATCACCACGTGGTCGGCCGACTGGAAGATCTGGGCGTTGTTGTTGTAGGCGCTCGGCGTCATCGGCGGCCCCGAGGGAGTTGAAGCCGAGGAGGCAGCGCTCGGAGATGCCGCGATCCTCGGGGCCGTGCGCGTGGCGCGCCCGAGAAGCCGCGTCAGCTCACGCTGCGCCTCGACCATCGGCCGCACCCACCGGAATGCGCCCGTTCGGGGGATCGACGACCTTGGTCCTCCGGCCCCTGTGGCCTGACACACTCCGGTGCCGCCAGCGCAGAAGAAGATGCGCCGGATCCGTGACGGGCGCGCGAGAGGCCCTGCGCGGTCAAGGAGGGGGTTGACATCTGTATATGCTGTGTATATTGTTATACACAGATGGACCTCGACTTCGTCCTGGCACGGTCCGACGGCCGTCCGATGTACATGCAGATCATGACGCTGATACGGCAGCGAATCGCGGTCGGCGACTGGCCACCGGGCACAAAGCTCCCGTCGATCCGGGAGTTGGCGGTCGCCCTCAAGGTCAGCGTCATCACGGTCAAGCGCGCGTATCTCGAGCTGGAGCGGTCGGACGTCATCGTCACGCAGCAGGGAAGAGGCTCCTGGATCGCCGAGCAGCGGGACCTCACCCGCGTGCGGCAGCAGGAGCTGGAGCGACATCTCGAACGCGCGGCCCGGCTGGCCGAGACGCTCGGTGTCGGGCCGGACGAGCTGGCGGCCCGGCTGGCGCGGCACCTGCCAGTGTCGCGGGGAGGCAGACCATGAGCAACGCCATCGTCGGCACGAAGGTGCGCAAGACCTACCCCAACTTCGTCCTGGACGACATCGACATGACGGTGCCCGAGGGGTCGGTCATGGGCTTCGTCGGGCCGAATGGGGCCGGCAAGTCGACGACCCTGCGGATCATCATGGGGCTCGTGCACCAGGAGGCGGGTGACGTCACCGTGCTGGGACACAGGATGCCGGATGAGCAGGTCCGGGTGAAGCGCCAGATCGGGTTCGTGTCGGAAGACATGCGGCTGTACCCCGGCGAGACGATCCGGTTTCACATGGACTTCATCCGGTCGATCTTCGACGGCTGGGACGAGGCGTACGCCGACCGGCTGCTGACGCGGTTCGATCTGGTCGCCGACCAGAAGGTCAAGGGGCTGTCGCACGGGCAGCGGGTGAAGGCCACGCTGCTGCTCGCGCTGGCGAGACGGCCCCGGCTGCTGGTGCTCGACGAGCCGACCACCGGGCTCGACCCGGTAGGGCGCCGCGAGATTCTCGAGGAGATCATGCACGTCGTGTCCGATGAGACCCGCACCATCCTGTTCTCGTCGCACAACACGCTGGACGTCGAGCAGATCTCCGACCACATCGCGTTCATCCAGAACGGACGGATAATCGCGTCCCGCGACAAGGAGTCGTTCCTCGAGCGCTGGCGGCGCATTCGCCTCGAGGTGCCCGACGGCTTCGCCGTGCCGGCGCTACCCGAGGGCACCGAGGTGCAGCACAGCGGGCACTTGGCGTCGGTGACCACCGGAGACTACTCGCCACGGCTCGACGCCACGCTGGAATCGGCCGGGGCGACGGTGACGGCGGTCGAGCGGCTGACGCTCGAGGAGATCTTCGTGGCCAGCGTGCGCCGCCACCAAGGAGCAACCTGCTAATGAGCGACTCGATCGTGCGCCACCTCGTCGTCAAGGACCTGCGTCTGATGCGGATACCGATCCTATGCTACTGGGCCGGCGGCTTCCTGTCGATCGCCGTGGCGGTGTTCGGAGGGGAGACGCTGGGCCTCATGGCGTTCATCCTGTTCGTGAGCACCCTGGGCGCCACGGGCATCCACGCGATCATGGCCACCGTGGTCGAGGAGCGGCGGGCGCACACTCTGGCGTTCGTGATGAGCCTGCCGGTGACGATCCGGCAGTACTCGTTGGCCAAGTTGATGGCCAACATGCTGATGTTCGTGGGGGTCTGGGTCACGCTCTCGATCGCCAGCTTCATCGTCTTTCTCGGTGACGACGGGATGCCGGACGGCACCATTCCGTTCGCCGTGATCCTGCTGCTGGCCATCCTGGCCGCCTTCACGATGATGCTCTCGATCTCGCTGGTGTCCGAGTCGATCGGCTGGGCAATCACCGGCAGCGTCATCTTCAACCTCGGCACGCAGCTGTTCCTGTGGTGGGTGGCGGATCTCTATCCGATCCGCTCGACCATCGGCGGCCCGGAGCCGGTCTGGAACGCCACCGCTGTCGGCATCATCGGCGGTCAACTCGCCACCGTGGGGCTGATCATCGGCGGCACCTATCTGGCGCAGGCGCGCAAGCGCGACTTCGTCTAGCAGGCTGGTAGGGCCAAACGCAACGGGAGGTCTGTTGTGGGTTTCGGCACGTCCTGTAATCGTGGATCGGCAATCAGACTGGGGATGGCGGCCGTGCTCGCGGCATGCGGTGGCTGCGCGAACCCGGAGCCGGGATCGGCGGCAGTGGCCCGGCCGGCGCTGCCGGCCAACTTGGCTGGTCCAGATCTCTACGCCGCGCGGTGCGCGCGGTGCCACGATGCCCCGGAGGGCACCAAGGCCCCGGCCCTGGCGGCGCTCCGGCAGCGGTCGGTCGCGTCGGTCATGTTCTCGATGCTCAACGGCCCGATGCGGAGCCACGCCGACGACCTGTCGCTCCAGCAGCGGGGGCGGTTGGCGGCGCACGTGGCCGGTACCGACCAGGCGCACCAGCCGACGCCGGCGGCGTGGTGCGACGAGCGCTATATCGATCTGTCGCGGCGGTACGTGACCCGATGGGGCCTCGACGTCCGCAACACCGGCGCCTTGGCGACGGGCGCGTCGGCCGTCACCGCGGCCAACGTCGGTCGGCTGACCGTGGCCTGGGCATTCGGGCTACCCCACTCGGCCGACGCACGGTCCCAGCCGGTAATCACGGGCGACACCCTGTTCGTCGCCGCCGCGGGCGGTGACCTTTTCGCTCTCGACCGGTTCAGCGGCTGCCTCAAATGGCACGCCGCCACCCCTGCGCCGGTGCGGACGGCGCTGACCCTTGGCACCCTCCGCACCGGCGGGACCGACCGCGCGGTGCTGTTCTTCGGGGACGCCGACGCGCATGCCAATGCCGTCGACCCCCGCACCGGTGAGTGGATCTGGCGCGTCGACGTCGCGGTGGCCGAGCATTCGATCCTCACCGGCGCGCCGGTCCAGCACGCCGACCGCCTGATCGTGCCGGTGTCGATGTACGAGGTGGCGCTGGCGAGAGACCCCGAGTACGAGTGCTGCCGCTCGCACGGCGCCGTGCGTGGCCTTGACGCCGGCACCGGCCGCCTGATCTGGACCGCCCACCTGACCGCTGAGGCGGAGCCGCAAGGAGTGACGAGCGCCGGCACGCGGCGCTGGGGGCCGTCCGGGGCGGCCGTCTGGAGCACTCCGACTGTCGATCCGGCGCGCGGCGTGGTCTACGTGGGCACCGGGCAGAACGCCTCGGCGCCCGCCACCGAGTTCAGCGACGCCGTCCTGGCGCTGGACCTCGCTACCGGCGCGGTGATCTGGCACTTCCAGGCACTGGCCGGCGATACCTACAACGACGGCTGCGTCCCGCCCGCCGGGCCGAACTGCCCGAGCTGGGCCGGGCCGGACCACGACATCGGCGCCTCCGTGGTGCTGACCCGAACATCGGCCGGCAGGGACGTGCTGGTGGTCGGGCAGAAGTCGGGCGACGTCTATCTCCTCGATCCGGACGAAGCCGGTCGGGTGATCTGGCGGAAGCGGGTCGGGCACGGGTCTGCGCTCGGTGGCGTCCACTGGGGGCTCGCGGTGGCCCACGGCATGGTCTTCGCGCCGACGGCCGATCCCGCCCTCCCGTTCGCCCGGCACGCGCCCGGGCTGTACGCGCTCGACCTGGACACCGGTGCGCGCCGCTGGGAACACCCGATCGAACGAGGCTGCGAGACCACCGTGTTCGAGTACATGGTACGGGAGGAGCTGTATCCGGAGTGCTCGTTCTACTACGGGCTGTCGGCCGCCGCGACGGCCGTCAATGATGTGGTGTTCGCCCCGGCGCTGGACGGGCGGGTGCGCGCGTTCGCGGCAACCGACGGCGCCGAGTTGTGGCGGTTCCGGACGGCGCGGCCGTTCGACACCGTGAACGGCGTGGAGGCGCATGGCGGGTCAATCGACGTGTCCGGCGTCCAGGCCGCCGGCCGGATGGTCTACGTGCAGTCCGGCTACAGCCTGTTCGGCGAGCTGCCCGGCAACGTCCTGCTCGCCTTCGAGCTGCCCGCCACGACCGGCGGCACCGACTAACCCCGTCGGCCACAGCCCCGCCCGATGAATTCGCAATCTGGACACGGTTTCGCGCCTATCTGCTCAAGGAGGACTGCATGAACACGACCCAGACCCGTAGCCGGCCGCCTAGGCTGTGGCCTGGCGCGGTGGCCGCACTCCTGTTGGCGCTGCTCTGGTTCGGGGCGCCACTCGTGAGCTCTGCATCGTTGGCCGATATGGTCGCGGTGTTGGGTGGTTTCGCCGGCGCGGCGGCGATCGTCGTCTGGTGGGCGTTCTTCAGCAGGGCGCCGAGCGCCGAGCGCTGGGGCGCCCTCGTGCTGATGGTGGTCGCCCTGGCCGCGACGCCGCGTATTCTCCACGAGTCGGTTGCGATGGGAACCTGGGACTTCAGTTCTTCATATACGCCGTCCCGACCGTGAGCCTCGCGCTCGTCGTTTGGGCGGTTGCGAGTCGTCACCTCTCTCCAGCGCCTCGGCGCGTTTCCATGGTCGCGGCCATCCTGCTCGCGAGCGGCGTGTGGACGCTCCTCCGAAGCGATGGGGTCACCGGCAACGGGACGCCGGAGTTCGCGTGGCGCTGGTCGGCGACCGCGGAGGAGCGGCTTCTGGCTGACGCCCCCGACGCCGATCCGCCGCGGGCCTTGCCGTCGGCTCCGCCAGCGAAGCCGGAAGCCGATTCGGAGAGCGCCGCCGGTGGTGACATTGCATTGGTGGTTGCCAGTAGGAGTCCGCACTCGAAAGCCGAGTGGCCCGGCCTTCGCGGACCCGGACGCGACGGCGTCGTCCGCGGCGTCCGGATCGAGACCGACTGGACATCATCGCCGCCGGTCGAGCTGTGGCGCCGACCGATCGGACCAGGGGTTTCGTCCTTTGCGGTTCAGGGCGACCTTCTCTATACCCAGGAGCAGCGCGGAGAAGACGAGATCGTCTCCGCCTACCACGTCACGACGGGCGACCCGGTCTGGAGACATCGCGACGCCAGCCGGTTCTGGGACTCGCACGTCGGCGCCGGCCCGCGCGCAACGCCGGCGGTCGGCGGCGGGCGCGTCTACACGCTTGGCGCCACGGGCATCCTGAACGCGCTCGACGCAGCCAGCGGCGGCATCGTCTGGTCGCGCAATGCGGCATCCGATGTCGGGCGGAACTCCCGCTCTGGGGCTTCGTCAGCTCGCCACTGGTGGTCGACGACGTCGTCATCGTCTACACCGACACCCTTGCCGCGTACGACCGCGCCACCGGCGAGCCACGTTGGTTCGGTCCGGGCGAGGGAGGGAGCCACAGCTCACCGCAGCTCCTGACGGTCGACGGCGTGGCCCAGGTGGTGCTGCTGGCGAATCCCGGCGTGGTCAGCGTCACGCCAGCGGACGGCAAGCTGCTCTGGGAGCACCCTGGCCCGGCATCGGGATCGTGCAGCCGGTCCTGACCGGGGAGGGCGACGTCCTGTTCAGCATGGTTAACGACGGCGCCGTAGCGATCGGCACGCGCCGCATCGCCGTGTCGCGTGAATCCGGCGGATGGACCGTCGAGGAGCGCTGGACGTCGTCCACCCTCAGACCTTCCTTCAGTTCCGTCGTCGTGCACGACGGCCATGCCTTCGGTTTCGACGGCCGAATGCTCGCGTCCATCGATGTCGAGGACGGGAGGCGCAACTGGAAGCGTGGTCGCTACGGCAGCGGCCAACTTATTCTGCTGGCCGACCAGGGGCTGTTGCTGGTCGTCTCGGAGCCGGGCGATCTTGTCCTGGTCGAGGCGTCCCCCGAACGCCATACGGAGCTCGCGCGGTTCCCGGCGATTGACGGAAAGACATGGAGCCAGCCGACGCTGGTGGGCGACACACTGCTGGTTCGCAACGGCCGGGAGATGGCGGCGTTCCGTTTGGCGACGGAACAGTCGGACTGAGTCGGCGGCCGGGGATGCAGGCGATAGTCCAGGACACCTACGGATCGGCGGACATCCTCGAACTGCGGGACATCGATAAGCCTGCGGTCGGAGACACACAAGTGTGTCTTCGCGTGCGCGCTACCGCGCCGGAAGGCAAGAGAACCGGGCGACGACGTCGCCGGGGATGTCGAGGCGGCGGGCAGAAACGTCTCGCGGTTTCGGCCCGGAGACGCCTTATTCGGTGCGTGCGAAAGGACCGTCGCCGATCGACGCCTGCGCCCGTCGCGAAGCCGCTCCACGCACGCCGCGACGGCCTCCTGCTGCATGGCTGCACGCGGGTCCGGGTCGGTCGCCGAATGGTCTCATTCTCGCGCGCTACCCCCCGCCTCGGCCAGCGCCGCCTCGAAGTCGATGAACGTCACGTCCGCGACGGTGGCGGCATCTTGTTCCGTCCCCGCGCCCCTGCGGGCTTCCGCCACGAACCAGCGCTCCGCGAAACACCGATGACGGCGCGGCCCCAGCGAACTGCGGCACATGCTTCGCCGTCACCGACCCGCCACCGCTTCGCGCCTTGCACTGGATCGCCACGCGCGAGCCATTATGCTTTGACGGACGACGAGGTCGATGCCGGCGTCTTGCGACGGCAAGGGCACGCCAACCGACGTCCTATCTTGTGAAGGCCCTGGTCTGAATCGCGTGTCATCCTCTGCCGTTGCGTAGGGCTGGTTCATGGCCGAGCGAGCAAGCGACCAGCCGGACGGCCAACAGGTCCATCGCCTACTCCGCCAGCGCCGGGCCGCCGTGGCGATCCCTTCCTGGAAGGACACATTCGATGGGGAGCGACCGGCCCGGCGGGTGTGACGGAGGAACACTGGCCGGGACCGCAAAACGCCAGTTTTACGGTGGGTCGCTCCCCTACCCGCCCCATGTCACATTGAGCGGCTCTATCGGGGCGCGCCGGATTTGGATCGCGCTGAGGGTATGGGACTTACGGGCGGGGCGGATGTGACGGGCGGTGTGATTCCGGGTGTAAACCAGGCGCTCCGGCCTGCTTACCCTTCTGGTGCGGCACTTCGAGTGTAACCTCGGGCGCCGTTGCCGGCGTCAACGGTCGGTACAGGTAGGACGGCACCCGCGTCGAGCGCCACGTCCGGCCCGTCGTGATCGCGGCCGTGGATCGGCGGCTCCCGGCGTTGAGGATGCGCGTGCGCTGCAACGCGGGATTCAGGCCGCCGTACGCCTCCAGGGCGGCCGAGTCGCCCGTCGCGATCGCCTGCTTGATCGCAGCCATCTCCGCCGCCGCGTCCTCGTGGGCCATCGTCACGGACTCCGGCGGCGTGGAGGCCCACTTGTCCAGCACCCGCCCGGCCGCCGCCAGGCGTTCCGGGTCGCGGCCGACGACGACGACCTCGACGGCGCGCCCGGCCGCGATGAGCGCCGCCCACAGCGCGGCATGCTGCGAGCCCCACGTCCGAACCGCGCTCTCCGTCTCGTTCTCGTCCTGGACGAAAACGAACGTCGCCCGCCAGCCGTCGAGCGCGACCGGCAGCTTGTGGGGGAAGTACCGGCACTGCCCGCCGAGCGCGCCCTGGTAGACCCTGCGCGGCAGCACGTCCGTGGCGATGCCGGCCGCGGTCAGCGCGTCGACCTTCTCGGCTTCGGTCGGGAGCCACGACGTGCGCGGACGTTCGAGCAGGTAGTCGAGCGACAGCAGCCGCCGCAGCACGACCTCCGGCGCGGCGGGCCGCCGATGCCGGACGTGCTCGACCCCGAGCAGTCGGTACATGCGCTGCGCCGCGATCCGGCAGATGCGGAGCCGGGATCCGTTCCACGGCTGTTCGACCGCGTAGTTGCGGCAGCGGCGGATGAAGCGGTGCGCGAGCGCCGGATTGGTCCGGCCGATGAAGACGAGGTACTGGGAGCGGAGGAACACGCCACTGTGCAGGCAGATCAGCGCCAGCCATTCGGCGTCGCGCTGGGTCCATCCGCGCGCCATCAGGGCCGCCGCCCGGTCCTCAAGATGAGCGATCATCGGCCGCGCCGCCAACGTAGGCGGACCAGTCGTCCATCAAGCGCCGCCGCCGCTGGAACAGGTCCGACCTCGCGTAGGCTGCCTCATCCTTGTTCTGCACGACGTGGGCCAGCGCCGCCTCGACCACCTCGCGCGGGTGGTTGGTCTCCTCGGCCGCCCAGTCTCGGAACGACGAGCGGAAGCCGTGGGGTACGCAGGCGATGCCGCACCGTTCCACCAGCCGGCGGAACGGCTGAATACCGAGCCGCCGCCCATCCGGGCCGGGGAACACCAGCCGCCCGTCTCCGAGCTTCCGCGCCGAGTCGAGGACCTCCATCGCGCGACCGCATAGCGGCACCCGATGGTCGCGCTTCATCTTCATCCGTGCGGCCGGGATGGACCACACGTGGTCCGTCGTGTCGATCTCGTCCCACGTCGCCAGACGGACCTCTCCCGACCGCGCGGCGGTGAGCACCAAAAACTCGAACGCCAGCTTGACGGCGGGCCTCTGGCGCGACCCCTGCACCGCCGCCAGCGCCGCGGCGACCTCCCGGTGCGGCAACGCTTGCCGGTGCTGCACGATGTTGCGCTGCGGGCCGAGCACCGGCCGCACCCGGTCGGCCGGGTTGTCGTTCCTCAGGTTCATGGCGATGGCCCATTCCAGCACGGTGTGGATGCGCTGCTTGATGCTCTTGGCGCGGGCCGGCTGCAGATGCCAGATGGGACCGAGGATCGCCAGCACGTCGGCGCTCGTGACCTCCGAGACCGGGCGGTGTCCGATGCGCGGGAAGGCGTAGCGGCGGAGGCTGTTCCGCCAGTCCGTCTCCTGCACAGGGTTGCTCCAGCCGGGCCGCTTCTGCTCAATGACGGCCGCCGCGGCGTCGGCGAAGGTGGGCATGCTCTGTAGGCGGCGCTTGTCGGCCAAGGGGTCGCCCCCCTCGCGGGAGAGCTTGCGGTTGGCGATGGCCTTCTCGCGAGCCTCGGCGAGCGAGACGAGGGCGGCCGAGCCGAGTCCGAGTTCGCAGCGCTTGCCGCGGATGACGAGGCGCTGGATCCAGCTGCGGGCGCCGGTGGGCTGGACGTAGAGGTAGAGTCCGTTGCCGTCGATGTGGTGTCCTGGCGGTGCGGAGCGGACGAAGGCGGGTGCGAGGGCGTTGTGTGGATGGCGTCCTCGGGGCTTTGTTCTGCGGGGTGCGGGGTCAGTCAGACTCTCTGTATCCATCCCTGTATTATACGCGGGATGGCAGTGATTTTCGCAAGACATCCCGACCGACCGAGCCTGGAGGGTCTAGCAGTCAATATCTATTATCTCAGTATCTTACGGGCATATCTGTACGGCCACGGACAGTTGTGGACACCATGAGGGCCATTCTCCAGCGCCTTGATCCACGAGCTGACGTACGCCGTGCCGTGGCGCGGCTCGTGCCCGACGCCGAGCTGCTCGCCGGTCATCATCGCGGCAATCTCCGCCCGCAGCTCCTCGCGGGCGTACATCTCGGTGCCGAACCCGCCGTGCTCGACCAGGGTCGGCCGGTTCAGGCGGCTGGGGTGCCCGGTGGCGTGCCCCAGCTCGTGCAGCGCCGTGTACGTGTAGGCGTCCACCGACGCGAACTGGCTGCGCTCGGGCAG
This sequence comes from Vicinamibacterales bacterium, assembly GCA_965222905.1. Classification (GTDB taxonomy): domain Bacteria; phylum Acidobacteriota; class Vicinamibacteria; order Vicinamibacterales; family UBA8438; genus WTFV01. Next base: position 6,557,682 of record OZ244976.1, read on the forward strand.
CACCACCCGGTCGCCCTTGAGGCTGTAGTAGGCGCGGTCGCCGGCCACGTGGTCGACGCGGACGCCGCTGGCCTTGATCAGCGCCTCGGCGCGCTCGTGGCCCTCCCACTCCGGCCCGGCCGTCTCCAGCGATCGCAGCTTGAGCCCTTCGGTCTGCTCGACGTTGAAGACGTGGTGGAGCTTGACGAGCGGCCGGTCCCGCTGGACCCACTCCAGCTTCGGGCGTCCCTCTTCGTCTCGCACGGGGTTGCCCTGCTCGTCGCGGGCCGTGCGCCGCTGGCGGAAGTCGACGTACATGATGGGCGTGCCCTTCTCGCCCTTGCGGACGTGCCCGCCGGCCTCCTGGATCTGGCGGTAGCCGCCCCAGCGCGGGTCGGCGTAGCCGCGTTCGAGCCCGTTCAGGGCCAGGTACAAGGCGTTGCCGCCGCGGTAGTCGCGTCCGCTCTGGAAGTTGTGCGGCAGGATGCGCTCGCCGGGCTTCCACGGCTTCTGCCACGGCGCCGTTCCTTCCTGGAGCGCCTTGATGATGCGGGCGGCGAACTGCTCGTGGTACTCGGCCGCCTTCTCTTTGAGCTTGCCCATCACAGCCCCTCGATCCCGCCCGCCTCGTCCTCGAGGTCGACGTCCCATTCCGCGAGCATCTCCAGCGACGGGGCCTCGATGGGCTGGCCCGTGCGGAACAGCTCCGCGACCGCCTCGTCGAAATGCTCGCGGGTCGCCACGCGGACCGGCGCCTGCTCTTGCGCGCCGCTCTTGTCTCGTTCGCTCATCCGTGCACCTCCGTTCGTTGCGTTCGTCACCGTTTGCGGCGCCGGCCGCGTTTCCGCTTCAATGTCGTCCTGGCCAGCCGCCTCGCCGCCGGCGCGCCGGCCGTTGCGGCCGGCCGTTGCGGGTCCGGGGCCGGCCAGACCGGCTCGACCACCCAGCGGTTCTCGGCCGCGTCGTAGTCCCTCACGCGCACCATCTGGTCGACGCGGCGGACCCCTTCGGGCGTCCGCGTCTGGTGAATGACGGCCTCGATGCCGTCGACGACGCCGCGGCAGACGACCGCCCAGGGCAGCTCCCCGCTCGCTTGCATGGCGCAGGTCGCCAGGCGCGACAAGGCCGCCTCGGCGTTGTTGGCGTGGACCGTGGCCAGGCTGCCGCCGTGCCCGGTGTTGAGGGCCTGGAGCAGGTCGGCCGCCTCGGCCCCGCGCACCTCGCCGACGACGATGTGGTCCGGCCGGTGCCGCAGGGCGTGCCGCACCAGGTCGCGGATCGTCACGTCGCGGCCGGCGAGGCCGCGCGCCTCGAAGCGCAGGCCGTTCGTGCGGCGGAGTTGCAGCTCCAGCGTGTCCTCTATGGAGATGACGCGGCCCCCGGCCGGGAGCAGCGACACCAGGGCGTTCAGGAGCGTCGTCTTGCCCGAGCCGGTGCCGCCCGAGATCAGGACGTTGCGTTCGCTCCGGAGCACGGCCGCCGCCGCCTCGACCACAGGGGCGGGCAGCGAGCCGCTCGCGGTCAGCTCCGCGATGGTGAAGGCCCGGCCGCCGAAGCGCCGGATCGTGATCGCCGTGGTCGGCGCCGCGGGCGGGCTGCACACCGCCACGCGCGAGCCGTCGGCCAGCCGCGCGTCGATGATCGGGTCGGTCGCCGGGTCCTCGCCCAGCGGCCGGGCGATCTGGATCGCGGCCCGCGCCACCGCCTCGGCAGTCAGCGCCGGCGCGTCGAGCGCCGTCATCCGGCCGGCCCGCTCGACGAAGGCCGCGCCCGGCTCGTTGACCATCACCTCGGAGACCGACTCGTCGTCGAGCGCCTCCTCGAGTCCGGGCAGGAACGGCTTCAGGTCCGAGATGGTCAGCTCCATCTACAGCTCTCCGGCCTCGCGGGCGCGCCAGTACGGCCGGTCCCGCGGGAAGAAGTCCGGCTTCAGGTAGACCTGCCGCGCGTCCAGCGAGCGGCTGCCGTCGTAGGGCATGACGATGGCCTGGCAGTTGCCGAGCAGGGCGAAGTCGCGCGGATGGAACAGCGGCTCCCGTCGTTCGCTGAACGCCTTGCTGGCGCCGACGCTGCCGGTCCCGCCGCCCACCGAGCCCGAGAGGAGCGACGCGCCGGCCCGCGCCGTCTGCTCCGAAACGGTGTAGGACGCCTTCATGCGGGCCACCTGGCCGCAGAGCGTGCTCGCGATCTGCGCCGACGAGTCGTCGGCCAGCGACAGGAAGATCCGCGTCCGCAGCGTCTGGAGCAGCGCCCGCCACGCCTCGGACTGGCCGAGCACGGCGCGCAGCGACGAGATCGACTGCGTCGCCACGATCGGGATGAGGCGCGATTGGCGCGTCAAGGCGAACATCTTCTCGTCGCCCGCCGGGTCGTCCTCGCCGACGGTCGCGAAGGTCTGGTACTCGTCGCACAGGAACATGGCTGGCCGGAAGACGCGCGCCGGCCGGCGCTGCATCTCGGCGGGCCGCCGGGGAAGCGTCTGGAGCCACGCCTGCTTGAGGAGCACGCCCACGGCGCGGGACCGGGCCGGGTTCGTCCCGGCGGGCATGTTCAGGCACAGCACCTTGCCGCTGTCGATCCGGCGGGCTTCCACGACCAGGCCGGCAGCTCGTCCCCGCGGGGCGCCAGATCCGCCGTCCGGACCCGCACCTGCGCCGGCGGCTCGACCAGCGCCCCGACCTCGGCGATCTTGCCCTCGATCCGCTCCGGGTCGAGCGTGCACCGGTAGACGTCGCGCAGCGTCACCCAGCGGTCCGGCGACATCCGGTGCAGCTCGATGATCCAGTGGACGAGATTCACATACGCTTGCTGCCAGAACGGCTCTTTGGAGCGCCCGAAGAGCTGGTTGATCAGGCTCGCGATGGTGTAGGCGAGCGAGTAGGAGTCGAGCAGGTCGTCGCCCAGCGGATTCCACCGCCAGCGCCCGCCCAGGCCCAGCTCGATGTAGTCGTCGGCGCGCCCGGCTTCGGCCAGGATGCCGCGCACCTGATGGCAGAAGTCGCCCTTGACTTCGAGCACCAGGCCCGCGATGAGGCGCCGCCGGTCCTGCGCCTGCCAGCCGAGGAGCTGGCGGGCGAACGGGCGCATGCAGGCCGAGGTCTTGCCCGAGCCGATCGCGCCGCAGATGAGGACCCCGGTGTACAGGCCCAGCTCGGGAAGCACGAGCCACTGCGGCGACGCCACTTCGCGCTCGTCGACCGGATGGTGCATCTCGCCGACCACACCGACGGGGCGGGATCGCCGGCGGCGGCAGGCCAGGATGGGAGCTTCCCGGCCACCGGACCCCGATTGCCGCCAGCGAGCCACACGCGGCCGACGGCGACGGCGACGGACCACAACCCCACGAACGCGACGGCCGGGGCGAGGTAGTGCCAGGCGCGGATCGCCGCGTGCAGGCGCGGCGAGCGCAGCGCGATCAGGTCGGCCACCGGGTCGCCGCCGGGCGCCGGGAACGGCCACCAGACCCACACGGCGGCGGCGACGGCCGCGCCGGCCAGCACCCGGATCATGCCGGCACCCTCGTCGAGCGCCACGTCCGGCCGCTCGTGATCGCCGGCGCGGCCCGGCCGGCCCCGCTCTTGAGCGCCGCCAGGTCCCGCATCCGCGCCAGGGCGCCGTTGATGCCGCCGTAGGCCTCCAGGGCGGCGAGGTCGCCCCGCGCCACCGCCGCGCGGACGGCGGCCAGCTCCGCCTCCGCCCTGCGCTCCGCCTCGCCGGGACGCTCGGCCGCGGCGTCCGGGGCCGCGGGCGCCCTCGTCCAGCCGGCGAGCACCGGTTCAGCCGCGGCGAGGCGTTCCGGGTCCCGGCCCACGACGACGACCTCGACGGCGCGCCCGGCCGCGCCGAGCGCCGCCCACAGCCCCGCGTGCGTCTCGCCCCACGTGCGGACGCCGCTCGGCGTCACGTCCTCCGCTTGGACGAAGACGAACGTCGCGCGGGCCGCGTCCAGCGCGAGCGGCAGCTTGTGCGCGAAGTAGCGCCGCCGGGAGTCGCGGCGTCCCCGGTAGACGCGGCGCGGCAGCGCCCCCTCGGGGGCTCCCGCCGCGGTCAGCGCGGCGACCTTCTCCGCCTCGGTCGCCAGCCACGGCGCCGCCGGGCGTTCGAGCACGTAGTCGAGCGACAGCAGCCGCCGCAGCACCACCGCCGGCGACGCCTCGCGCCGGTGTCGCACGTGCTCGGCCCCCAGCGCCCGGTACAGCGCCCGCGGCGCCACCATGCACAGCCGCGTCGACCCGCGCCAGGCCCGCTCGACCGGCGCCCGCCGGCCCGCCTGCCGCCCGCACCACGCGCGGTACCGCTCGACGAACCGCGTCGCCGGCTCGCGGTGCCCGCGCCCGAGGAAGGCGAGGTACTGCGCGCGGAGGAACACCCCGCTGTGCAGGCAGACCAGCGCGAGCCACTCGGCGTCGCGGCCCGTCCAGCCGAGCGCTTCGAGCGCCACCGCCCGCTGTTGAAGGTGCGGGATCATCGGCCCTCGCTCGTCACGATCCGGTCGCCCTGGAGGAACGAGATCACGATCCCCATCGGGTTGCGGACGACCAGCTCGGCCGGGATCTCCGGCAGGAACGAGAAGCGCATGGAGACCGACCAGGACTCGCGCGCCACCTCCTGGCCGCGGTTCATCCGCACCAGGTCGAACGTCGCCGCCGCGCTATGCGGCTCGGTCGGCTGCGGCAGGATGCGCACGGCCACGTCTTCCACCTGGAGTTCGTCTTCCCGCAGCCCGACCGCCGTGGCCGCCACGTCCTCGGCCTGCTCGGAGTAGGCGGCATTCGCCACCTCCGGCGTCAGGAACCACAAGGACCGCTCCCAGTACTCGCGCACCGTCCCCCGTCGTCGGGAGTAGTGGTCGACGACGAAGCGGTGCAGGAAGAACCCCGTGGTCGGATCCAGCGGGTCGGCCTGCGCCTCCATCGCCTCGTAGGCGACCGCCTCGGCGCGGCCCACCTCGTCGACGCGCACGACCAGCGGCTTCGGTTGCGGCGCCCACGCGAGGCGCACCAGCGCGATCCCGAGTATCAGGATCACCAGCGACAGCGCCCCGGTCACCACGCGCAGATGCCGCGCCGCGTGCATCTGCTCTCCCCATATCTCCGCGAACTCCCGCGCCGCCATCACACCCCTCCCGTCACCGCCACGCGCGCCACCGCCGCCGTCTGCACCGCGCGGCTCGACGCGCCCGAGCCGACGTTGCCGCCGCCCGAGACGAGCATCTGCGTGAAATCGCCGACCTTGAGCGTCGCCAGGCCCGCGGCCACGATGTAGGGGATGGTGACCATCGACCGCCGCCACGCCGTCGCGATCCCGGTCGGCCCGGCCCACTCCACGCCGGCCGCCATGTCGCCCGTCCAGCCCTGGACGACGAACACCCCCAGCTCGGTGACGACGCGGAAGATCGCGGCGGCCACCGCGCCGTAGAGCGAGTAGACGAGCACGGTCCGCAGCCACCCCCAGAACAGGAACGAGAGCTGCGGGACCACCATCCAGGGGATGAAGACCGGGCCGAGCACCAGCGCGATCGACAGCGCCAGCTGCGCCCACATGACCTGCGCCTGCCCGATGGCGAAGACCACCACCAAGCCCATGGCCAGCATCATCATCAGGGTCAGCGCCACGGCCAGGTCGAACGCCGCGTCGAGCACGGCCGGCAGGTCCGTCACGACGTTCCACCCGAACGCCGCCATCCCCCCGAACGGTCCGCCGCCGCCGAACAGCTCCCGCCAGGCGGTCCCGGCGAGGCCGAGCTGCTCCAGCATCGCGCTCCCGGCGTCGGCGACGATCAGGGGCTGGAGCCACTCGCCCATCCCGGTGATCAGCTCCGGCACGCTGCGGCCGGCGCCCGGCAGCGGCGCCGTGTAGAACCGCAGCATGCCGAGCGGGATCGACAGCCCGATGACCATCCGGACGACGGCGGCCATGTTGACGCCGCCGCCGGAGAGCGCCATCTGCGCCCCGGTCCAGACGACGACGATCAGCGCCAGCCCCTGCCAGAGCTGCATCCCGGCGCCGGCCACGGCGGGCGCGACCGAAGCGGCGAGCTGACCCATCAGGATCGAAGCCTGCTGGAGCATGAGCACCAGCTCTTGAAGCGACATGAGCTACCGTTCCTCCTTCTCGCGTGGGCGGCCGGCAGACTACCAGTCCGACGGCGACGGGACGCGGCGGTGGCTGTCGGCGAGCGCGCCGGCGACCGCCGCCAGCTCCGAGACGAAGGCGTCGTGCTCGGTCTCGGCCCGCACGGCGTCCGCCTGCCAGCGGGCCAGCGCCTCGCGCCGCGCCCGCTCGGCCTCGTAGCGCTCGCGGGACTCGCGCGCCGCCTCGTAGGCCGCGAGCTGGGCCTGCGCCACCAGCAGCTCGGTCTGCGTCACGCCGTTGGCCAGCGCCGCCTGGTCGACGCGCTGGGTCCGCATCAGGTCGTCGTCGCGCAGCGCCGCCAAGTGCGCCGCCGACTCGCCCACCTGCACGGCCAGCGTCGAGGCCGCCTCGGCCACCGCGTGCGTGTGCGTCAGCTCGGCCGCCGCGCGCAGCTCCGAGCGCTCCCACTGCCGCACGACCTCGTCGACCACCTCGCGGGCCATCCGCAGCGCCTGAAGGTCGGCCGCGGTGACGCTCGGCGGCAGCGCCCCTTCGAGGTCGTCCCAGACGGTGCGCCACGTCGCCGTTCCCTCGGCGACGTCGCCGAGGATGTCGAGCGCCTCGCGGGCGGCGTTGCGTCCGGGGTTGGACCACGCCGGGCCGGCGGGGGCGGCCCACGAGCGGAAGGCGCTCGGCTCGGCCGCCGAGGTCTCCGTCGCCGGACGGCCGCCGAGGAGCACCGTCGCCGCCAACGGGTCGCCCAGGCGCGGCGCGGCCAGCACATTGAGCCAGCCGGCCTCGTCGGTCACGCCCGGGATGCGCTGCAGGAAGGCCCCCACGCCGCCCGTGCTCGTGCTCGTCGACAGCCCGATGCCGTGGCGGCCGATCAGCCACCCGGCGTCGGTCACCTCGCGCAGCCGGCCGATGTTGCCCATCCCGACGTCGTTCGAGGTGACAAGCTCGGTGGTCACGTCCAGCACGCCGTCGAGCGACTGGAGCTGCTCGACCATCCTTCCGATCTGCGTCACCATGTGGGCGATCTGCGTGATCTGGTTGGCGATGATGATCGCGTCGCACGACCCGAACAGGCACGCCTGCGCGCGGCGGCTCGTCCACGCCCCGGCCGCCACGGCCACCACCACTGCTGCAACCAGCCAACGCCACTTGCTGTTCGTCATCGGTACATCCTTTCCGGGTGCGGCTCGGGCCGCGGCACGAGGAAATCCGAGGTCACCCACACGCGCAGCCGGTGGCCGGCGCGGATGGTGACCGTGGGCAGGCGATTGAGGAACCGCCCGAGAATCTGCGTCGCCGACTGGCCGAAGCCCTGGCCGGCGGCGGACCGGAAGCCGGCACCTCCGCCGGCGTACGGGTCCGAGCCCTGGAGGGTCAGGCCGGCCAGGACGCCCACGGCGCCGGCCGCCGCGAACATCGACGTGTAGTGCCGGTTCACCTGGTCGGCGAGCGCGCTCTCGCCGATGGCGTTCAGGCCGTGGAAGGCCAAGTCGACCCAGCGGCCGTCCGGCCAGACGAGGCGGTGGAAGCCGACCGCGAGCCGCCCCTGGTCCTGTTGCTCGACGGCCTGCGCCGAGCCGAGGAGCCTCGCGCCGCGCGGCACGACGATGCGCTGGCGGTCGGCCGAGTAGAACGGGATCGCCACCTGCGCGAGGACGGGGCCGGCGAAGTCGCCGTCGAGCTGCGTCACCAGCACCGCGCTCAGGACCGAGCCCTCATAGACCCGCTCCCAGCCGGCCGGGTCGGCCGGCGTCGTCACCAGGACCGGGTCCGGCGTCGCCTCGACGGACGGTCCCGTCACGCCGGGAACCGTCCGCGCCGGTGGTGCGGCGCCGGTCGCATCGGCGTCCGCCAGTCCCGCCAGCAGCGCCGTGCTCGCGTCCTGCATCCGGTCGGCGATGGCCGCCGCATCCGCCGGCGGCGGCACGCCCGCCCCGCCGGCGGCGCCGGGCGCGGCCGGCGTCCGCGCTGGAGCCGCGGCGGCGTCCCGGCGGGCAGGCTCGCCGCCGCCCTCGCGCGCCTCGTCGCCCCGGAAGGTCTGCACGACGCTCGGCGCGCGCAGCGACCGCGTGCGCCGTTCGAGCGCCTCCAGCCGCAGCCGCTCGCGCAGCTCGACCTCTCCGGCCGTGGGCAGCGGCGGCGGCTCGTCCGGGCCGCCCGCGGCGCCGGGGACGCCCTCGGCGGGCGGCAGCGTGGGCGGCGAGAGGGGCGAGCCGCCGGCCGCTGCTGCCGCCTCGCGCCGGGCGCGGTCGTCCTCCTCGCTCCGGCGTTGCTCGGCCAGTTGCGTGAGCCGGGAGCGGAGCTGACCGACCACGCCCTGTCCCGCGACCTCCGGCTCGCCGCTTCCGGCGTCCCCGGTCTCCGGATCGCCGCCCGACTGGCTCAGCACGAGGCCGGCCAGCAGCACGGCGATGACGGCGACGCCCGCCTTGGTGACCAGGTTCCCCGGCAGCGCGCCGGCCGCGGGCTGGAGCCGCTGCTTCCAGCTCGCCATCACGGACCCGCCTTTCTCGGCGCGGCCGTCCACGCCAGCCGCCGGCCCCCGACCTCCAGCGCGCCGGCCCCGAGCACCCGCGGGACGACGTGCAGCACGTCGTCGACCGCGGCGGACACCGTCACCTCGACCAGCTCCGCGCCCACCTGTTCGTAGAGGACCGGCGCGATCGCCCGCGTCCGCAGGTACGTCCGCCGGCCGTCGTGCCACATCGCCTCGACCATCCACGGGAACTCGGTCGCCGGGCCGGACCAGCGGTAGTCGAAGCGCGCCTGCCGGGGATACGCCTCCCGGCCGGCGTCCAGCTCGGCCCGCGCGGCGGAGCGGGCCGCGGCGATCCGTTCGGCCGCTTGCGCCTCGGCCGCGGCGACCGCCTTCCATGCCTCGGCCGCACGGGCGGCCGAGGTCTCGACCGCCTCGGCGGCGGCCAGCGCCGGGCCGGCGCCTGCCGTTCCGGGCGCCGCCAGATCCACGCGCACGACCGCGTCCGCCGCGGCGTCGGCCCGCTCGACCAGCAGCAGCGGCACGATGGCGCCGGCCCCGGTCAGCAGGACCACGTTCGAGCGGGCGCCCTCCACCAGCGGCCGGACGAACGCGAGGTGCGCGGCGGCCGACACGTCCCACTGCGCCGCGTCGCCGACCACGACGTCGACGATCTCGGTGGTCTCCGGCAGCGCGACCGCCGTTACGTGCCGCAGCCGCGTCGTCACCGTGATCGGCGCATCCTCGGGCGCGGCCGGCGCCCGCAGCCCCTGCGCCGCAACCGGCGCGGCCAGGGCGCACCCGGCCGCCAGAGCGCTGAACGCCGCGACCCGCGCCCTCATCGCGCCAGCCCCTGGATGAGGACGGCCGCCACGGCCGCGAACATCCCGCCCACCGCCGCGCGGGTCTTCCAGGTCCAGGTCCGGTCGGACCGGCCTACGCTCCACTCGGTCTCGGAGTCCCCGATCCGCAGCCGGCCCGGCCCGAGCACGTGGTCGGCGACGTACAGCCCGTCGTCGTGCACCTCGTACGAGACGAGGCTCGGCTCCAGCCCGCGGCGGCCGAAACGCCGGTCCGCCTCGCGCAGCTCGTAGAGCGCCGGCGACTCCTCGGCCCGCGAGCGCAGGTACGTGAACCGCCCGTCGTGCCACAGCGCCTCGACCTCGAAGGGCGGCTCGAAGGCGGCCTCGTCGAGCCGGTACGGGAACCGCAGCCGGCGCGGATACTCGTCGCGCCAGCGCGTCCACGCGGCGTCGTGCTCCGTCCAGACGGCCGCGACCTCCTCGGCCGCGGCCTCCTCGATCGCCTGAAGCTCGGCCCGCGCCGCCGCCTCCTCGGCTTCATGAGCGGCCAGCACGCCGCCGGCGACGAAGGCCGGCGCATGCCGCGGCGCGTCCGCCAATGCCGGCCGCTCCGGCCCCTCGACGTACACGATCAGGTCCGGGTCCTCGCCGGAAGACTCGGCCACCAGCAGCGCCCACACCCGGCCGCTCTCGGCCACCAGGGTGACGTTCGACGCGATGCCCGCTTCGAGCGGCTTGACGTACGCGACGTTCGCCGCGGCCGACACGTCCCAGTAGTCGGCGTCCCCGGCCACCACGTCGACGATGGACTCCTCGCGCGGCAGCACGATGGTCGTCGTGTGCCGCACCTGCGCCGTGACCGCGATCGCGGCCTCCTCGGTGCCGTCCGCCACGGTCCGGATGCCCTGCCCGGCCGCCGGCGCCGCCGCCAGCCCGCAGCACACGAGCGCCGCCAGCCCTTGCCCCATCCGTCGCATCGTTCCTCCCCTCGTCGTCACCCGAGCACCGCCGCCCGCTTGTGATCCAGTCCCGCCGCCAAGCGCACGATCGCGCCCTCCACCCCGTAGCGCGCCACCATCTCGGCGCGCCGCTGCGCCTCCCCGGCCGACGACGTGTAGAGCCAGTAGCTCTCCGGGTCGACCGCCAGGCGGAGGACGGCCGCCGCGGTGGGCCGGCGCAGGTACAGCTCCCGCTTCGGCTCCAGCTCGCGGACCGTGCGCAGCTCGTCGTCGCCCAACTGGAAGGTCGCCTGCCCGGCCTCGGGAAAGTCCGGGTTGGCGAGGAACAGCCGCGTCGGCATCGACACCAGCAGCGCCGCCGCGCCGGCCATCTCCGTGATGTCGGTCACCGACTGCGTGGCGAGGATCAGCGCCGCGTTGCGCTTGCGCCACGTGCGGGCGGCCTCGGTCAGCCGGCCGAGCACCACCGGGTCCCGCAGGTAGCGCCACGCCTCGTCGACCACCATCAGCTTGAGCCGGGTCGTTTCCGCGGGCGATTCGATCTCCGTCCGCAGCCTTTCGAGCAGGTAGAGCAGCGCCGCCTCGCACCAGTCCTCGTGCTCGACCGCGCCGGCCAGGTCGATCACCTGCCAGTCGGCCAGGGTGAGATCGGCGCGGCCGGCCGGCGGATTGTCGAACCACTTGCCCCAGGCGCCCGAGCCGTGCCAGCGCGAGAGCGCCGGCCACATCGGCGCCGGCAGGGACCGCGCCAGGTTCCCCAGCGAACGGCGCGCGGGCGCAAGGGCGTACAGGTCCTCGATGCGCGCCCGGACTTCCGACAGGTCGCCGCTCGACTCCTCCCAGCCGCCGATCCGCAGCAGCCGCAGGACCCAGGCCGAGAGGAACTGGACCGTCCGCTCCGTGGGCTCCAGGCCGAACGGCCGCAGCGGGATCGCGTCCTTCTCGGGCGACACTTCCAGGTAGCCGCCGCCGAGGAACTGCGTCAGCGCGCGGTAGGAGCCGCCGAGGTCGAGAATCAGGACCCGCGGGTCGTACTGCAGCGCCTGGACCAGGAGGAAGTTGAGCGTGAAGCTCTTGCCGGCGCCGGTCGCCCCGAGCATCAGCGTGTGCCCGACGTCGCGCCCCCCGAACAGGTCGTAGTGGTAGGGCGTGCCGGCCGGCGTCTCGAACACCGTCAGCGCCGGCTTGTCGAGATGGGCGCAGCGCCGGTCGCCGCGCGGCGGGCCGAAGAGCGGCGCGAGGCACGCCGAGACGCCCGCCGAGACGAACACGCGCCGCGGCTGCCTTGAGGCCGGCTGTCCCGGCAGACGGCCGAACCACACGGCGAGCTGTCCGTAGGACTCGCGCGCCGCCTTCGCGTCCAGGCCGCCGAACACGCGCTGGATGTCCGCCCCCCATTGCTCCAGGCGGTCCGCCGAGCCGCGCACGGCGACCGACAGCGCCACATCGCCGTAGGCCACGCCCTCGGTCTCCAGCTCGACCAAGGCCTCGCCGGCCCGCTTCGCCTCGATGCTCGCCGCCGCGTCCTCGAGCGCCGCCGACGTGCCCTCCTTCTCCTGCATGTGGGCGGCCATCGAGTAGCGCTTCGAGAAGTAGTGCCGCTGCGCCGAGCGCAGCTTCCGGCGCGCCGCCTCCCGCGACCACGGCCGCCACTCGACCACCGCCGTCATGGGCGCCGGGAGCGCGTACAGCTCGGCCAGCCCGTTGGCGGCGACCGTCGCCGGCGGCGCCACGCACGACCAGATCCCGACCTGCTCGCCGCCGACGTGCAGCGCCTGCCGCTCGGCCGCCACGTCCACGCCGGCCAGACGCCAGTTGACGCCGGCGTCGGTCCGCATGCCGGGGGTCCACGAGCCGAGACCGCCGTTGACCAGCCGGTACAGCACCGCCGCGGCCTTCTCGTCGCTCAGGATCTCGACGGGCGTCACGTCGACCACCCGGGCGGCGGAGGCGGCGACCAGCGCCGCCTCGGTCTTGATCGCCCGCGCCAGGTCGGAGGCCAGGTAGGCCGACTCGTGCGGCGCGCGCCGGCGCCGCAGCCACTCGGCGGCGACCGCCCGCCACCAGCCCCGCCCTCGCGCCCGGGCCGACTGCCGCAGCCGCGGGTCGAAGCTCCAGACGACGTAGGCGTCGACGTCCTGCACGCGGCCTTGGAGGAACGCCTGCCGCTTGCGCTGGGCGAGGCCGGCGATGTCCGACGCCGCCGGCGCCCCGAGGCCCAGCGCCGCCGGCCGGCGCTCGACGATCCACGACACCCGCATCTCGGGCGGCAGGCCCGAGAGCATCCGCTGCCAGCGGCCCGCCACCGCGTCGAGGTCGTCCGCGGTCCGGCCGTCGACGACGAGCGGCGTCAGCGCGGCCACCGTCACCAGCTCGCCGGCGCGCGTCAGGCAGGTCCGCTCGTCGACCCAGCCCCAGTACGGCAGCTCGTGGGCCAGCGGCCCGGCGTCGCCCGTCACGGCTCACCCCGCTCGATGACGACGTAGGGCGAGCGGTCCTCCAGCAGGCCCGCGTCGTAGCGGCTGCGGTAGCGGACCGCCGCCCGGATCACCCCGACCAGGTTCTGGTCGCGGCGCCACGCCAGCCAGCCGGCCGCGTACAGCACGCCGAAGACCAGGCCCCCGGCGGCCAGGCTGTTGACGGCGTTCCAGATCGCCGCGCCCAAGGTCGCCGCCAGGAGAAAGAACCGCCGCTCGACCCCCAGCACCGTGAGCGGCTGGCTGAGAATCGCGTAGCCGTGCCACTGCCTTCGCCCGCGCATCAGAACATCCAGGCGATGAAGTTGGCCGCGCCCAGCGCCATGCCCAGCCCGAAGATGATCCCGGCCAGCGCCTGCTTGCTGCCTGAAACGCGAACATCAAACCGCCGACGACGATCGCGACCAGGGCCAGCCCGCGCGCGATCGGTCCGGTGAACGCCTGCTCCAGGTTGTTGACCGCCTGCACCCAGGGCGACAGGCCCTGCGCAATCGCCGCGCCTTCGGCCGCGGCGGCCAGCGCCGCCACCATTCCGCTCCACACCCACGCACGCTTCCGCATCGTTCCCCTCCTCGTCACCCGATTCCGCACATCGCCACCACGTACCAGGCCGCCGTCCAGAACGCGCCGAGCACGATCCCGCCCGCCATCCCGGCGTCCCCGCCGTCGCGGTCACCGGGCAGCATCGCCAGCAGGACGCATCCCGCGCCCAGCGCCCACAGGGCGACCGCCCACACCACCACGCGCCCGCACTCCGCCGCGTCCATCCAGCCGCTCACGAGTAGTCCCCCGCCTCGTCGCGCGCGAGCGCCTCGGTCAGCGCCGCATCCTCCCCGGCGCCCCGCCGGATCGCCCGCTCCACCACGTCCACCTTGCGGCCCACCGCGCCGAGGCCGATCACCCGCGCCGCCAGGTAGGCGCCCGTCCCGAAGGCCGCCAGCGCCGTCCCGCCGTACGCGGCGACGTACCCGCCGTAGTCGGCCGCCACCACCCGCCAGAAGGGGTGCAGGTAGGTGGCCTCGACCCATAGCCCCCAGATGCCCAGCGCGCCCGCCGAGGCCGTCAGTCCCACGCCCACCTTCCACGGCCTCACAGCTCGATCACCACGGGGTCTTCCCGTAGCGGCCCACCGCCCCGGCGGCCGTCGCTGCCGCCGCCCAGCGCCCGGCGGATCGCCCTCGCGGCCCCCGCCGTCGGCGCGCACAGCACGAAGCCCGCCCGCGCCTTCGCCCGGATCGACCGCCCGCGGTAGTGCTCGGACGCCACCTCGACGTTGCAGCGCCCGGTGCGGCCGGCGGCCTCGACGTACTCGATCTGCGCGTCCGGCACGAGCACCTGGCCCTCCTCGACCGGCAGCCCGAGCGCCTCGGCGGCGAGGCGGCGCGCCAGGTCCGCCGCGTCGCGCTTCCCCGCCTGCCGCGCCCGCTCTGTGCGGGCCGCGATCACGCCCTTCAGCTCCGCGTCGATGCGGATGCGCACGACGCGCCCGCCCGCCGCCTCGATCCGCGCCTGGGCCGCGTGGGCGGCCCGGTACACCGCCACGTCGTGACTCATCTCCGAAGGCTTGACCGCGCCGGACAGCGTCCGCTGCTGCGTCCGCCCGGCCGCGCGCCAGAGCGTCTCCGCCCGCGCCGCGCCGGCCGGCGTCGCGACGACGACCGTAAACTCCCCGCCCTTCGGGCCGCGCGCCTTGCGCCGCTTGACCCACCCGCGCCGCTCCGCCAGGCCGATGCCCCGGCGCGCCGCGTACGGATGCCCGTCGAACTGCCGCTCGACCAGGTCCCGCAGCGCCACCGCCCGGAACGCCCCGACGTCGCGGACCACGCCGTCGACGCGCGCCTCCAGCGTCCGCCGCTCCGGCCGGCCGTCGTACTCCCTCCGGTGCCCGCTGCGCTCGCGGCGGCCGGCACGCTCGTCGCGCCGTCCGTCCCGTTCCGGCGTCCTCTCCGGCGTCCTGCCCGTCACCTGCTCCGCTCCATGACTTGCGCGCTCCGCCCCGCCGCAACCGGCTCGCGCCCGGCCGGCCGCTGCGAACTCCGGCTCGACAGCCGCCAGTCCCGGCCGTCCAGGCCGACCACCCGGCAACGGCCCGCGATCCGGCTCGACAGCCGGTCGTCCCCCATGAACGCGCCGACCTCGCCCGGCGTCCTGTTCGACGTCCACACCGTCCGCCGGCCCGCGTCGTGCCGCGCCTCGTAGAGCATCAGGAGCGTCCGCCGCGTGTAGTCCGTCGCCGCGTCCCGCTCCGCCCCCAGGTCGTCGAGCACCAGCAGCTTCGCCGCCGCCAGCCGGTTGAACTCCTCGGCCGTCTCCGCCCCGGTCCCGTGCGGCTGGAGCCGGTAGAGCAGCATCGGCACCCGCGCGAACGCCGCCGACCGCTCGCCCGATTTCCACGCCTCGTTCAGCACCGTGCAGGCCAGCCGCGTCTTGCCGGTGCCCACCGGGCCGCACAGGAACAGGTCCCGGCCGCCCTCGCCGGCGCGGAGGAACGCCCGCGCCTCGTCCAGCGCGTGCCGGTTGTCGGCCGTCTTCCCCCACGTCGACCACCGCGCGTCCCGGAACTCCCGCGGCACCGAGGGCGGCGCGGCGTGCGCCGCCGTCCAGCAGCCGCAGCGTCGCAGGCGCGTGTGCCCCTCGACCTCGACCGACTCCCACCCCGGCGTCCGCTCGCACCGCCCGCACCCCACGCTCATCGCTTCGCCCGCTCGACCACCGCGTCGTACGCCTCGCGCGGCTCCGTCGACCGCGCCCCGCCGCCGCGTCCGCGCAGCGACGCCTTCGCCTGCCGCCGCGGCCCCTCTCCCCCCGCACCCCCCTCTTCCCTTAGCCATAAGCCGTTAGCCGTTTCGTACGCGCGTGCGTGAGACGGAAGTTCTGCGGAAGTAGTGCGGGAGTTGTTCGGAACAACTTCCGAAGTTGTGCGGAAGTGCGAATCCGACCCCTTTTCACGGGGCTCCGCCGGCAGTGCCGCACTACTTCCGAAGTTGTGCGGAACCGGCGCCGAGGCGCTTCCGGAGTTGTTCCGAAGTTCTCCGGAAGTTCTGCGGAACAACTTCCGAAGTTGTGCGGAAGTAGTGCCGAAGCTCTTCGGAAGCGCCGGGACCCGCGCGCCGCCCGGATGGACCGACCACAGGTAGTGCGTCCGCGCGCTCACCTCCGCCGACTCCGGCAACGGGTGCAGCGTCCGCGCGGGGAACCGCACGCGCTGGAAATCCTGCCAGTCGGCCTGGTACACGTACCGCGCCCCCTGGTGCTCGAACGCCGCCACGAGGCCCGCCTCGACCAGCCGCTCGATGCACTTGGCGATCTCTTCCGCCGGCCGGGTGCTCAACGCGTCGTGCGCCGCCTGGAACGCCACCGCGTCGGCCCGCATCACCCCGAAGTCGTCCGCCGCCAGCACGTAGGTGGTCCACACGCGGTACTCCAGGTCCGTCAGGCTCGACACCTTCGCCGAGTGGCCGAGCCGCGCGTGCAGGAGCCGATCGGCCGGCATCGCCGTTACCTCTCCATCTCGCGCCCGTTCCGCCATGCGCCTCCGTCCCGCGGCGCCGCCGCTCTACAGGCGGACGCCTCGACCCGGCCCTCCGGGAAGACGTGCATCAGCACACCCGCTCCGGGTCGCACACGCCGCAGCGCGCCCATTTCGGCCGCCGCCGGAGCACGCGCACCGTCACGTCCGCCCGCGCCCGCCACTCCGCCTCGACCAGCGGCCAGCACGCCGCGCAAACGAACACCACATCGCCCGCCTCCGGATCCACCGCGCGCCACGGCCCCCGAGCGGCCGGCCCCGCGCCGCCTGGCCCGCCTGCCGCCACCTGCAGCCGGCGCAACTCGGCCGCCGACCGGCTCACGACCGCCTCCGGCGGCCCGCCGCAACGCCCGGCCCGCCGACCGCGAGCCACTTGAGCACCATCGCCTTGCTCCACCTCGGCCGCTTGTCGATCCCCGGCAGCGGCGCCACCGGGAAGACGCGCGCCCGCAGCCGCCGCTTGATGGTCGACGGCGAGCAGCGCAGCAGCGCCGCCAAGTCGTCCAGGAACAGGACCTCCGGCAGCCCGTCCGTCCGGGCGTCAGCGTCTGAGGGAATCCGATCCATCCGTCGTCCTCCGTCCCAGCCGCGCAACGCGGCCCGGCGCTTCGCCGACGCGGCGCACCCGCCGGCCGCCCAGTACCCTCGCCCGGGCCTCGGCCGCGGCCCGCTCGGCCTGCTCCAGCAGGTCCAGCGCCTCGGCCGCCTCGGCCTCGAACTCCGCCGGCGGCTGGCGGTAGCCGTTCAGCCACAGGCTCAACGTCGCCTGACTGACGCCGAGCGCCGCCGCCAGTGCGTGCTGCGGAACGCCGAGCGTCGCGAGGCGGGCGCGAATGGCCTGCGCGTCCGTAACGGTCATTTACGCTCGGACTCTAGGACGTATTTCCATTACCGTAAACTGTAAATTTGAATTACTATGGTGGGGTGAAGATCCTCGGACAACGCCTCCGCGAAGCCCGCGCGCTGCGCGCCGTCACCCAGGAGCAGCTCGCCGCGCGCACCATCAACACCCGCGAGGCCATCTCGATGGTCGAGCGCGGCAAGTCCGGCTGGGCGCTCGACAAGATCGCCACCGCCGCCAGGGCGCTCGACGTGTCGAGCGACTTCCTGCTCGGACTCACCGACGACCCCACGCCCGCCGGCGAGCTCGCCCGCGCGCTGGCCGCCGCCACGGCCGCGGCGGGACTCGGCGACCCGGCCGCGCGCGCCGCCGCCTTCGAGGACGGCGACTACGTCGGCGTCTCCGAGCTGGCCTCGGCCGCCGGCGACGGGGCCGTCGTCGAGCAGGAACGCGTCACCGGGCGCGTCAAGTTCCGCCGCGCCTGGCTCGCCCGCCACGGACTCGTCGCCCGCAACTGCCGCGTGATAGAGGTCAGCGGCGAGTCGATGGAGCCGACCCTCGTGGACGGCTGCTCGATCCTCGTCAACCTCGCCGGCCGGCGCCGGCGCGTCGGCCGCATCTACGTCGTGCGCACCGCCGACGGCCTCGTCGTCAAGCGCGCCGGCCGGGACGCCGCCCGCGCCTGGCAGCTCGTCAGCGACAACCCCAACAAGCACGTCTGGCCTACGCGCCCCTGGCCGCCTGCTGCCGACGTCGTCGGCGAGGTCAAGTGGACCGCAAGGACGTTCGTATGAAGGAGCCGACCATGAACCCGACCGTCAACCCCGCCGACCCCGCGCCGCCGAAGCGCCGCGCCCCCAAGGCGAACGCCGCCAAGCCGCCCGCCCGCCGCCGCGTCCGCGTCGCCGAGGGCGTCTACAAGGACCGCCACGGGCTCGCCGCCACCGTGAAGGTCAACGGCGTCCAGCGCGAGATCCGCTTCCCGGCCGGCACGCCGCTCAAGACCATCCGGGCGCGCCGCGACGAGCTGCGGGCCAGCCTGCGCACGCTCCCCGAAGGCGGACGCCACGCCCTCAACCACGACGCCGGCCGCTACCTCGGCCAGGTCGAGAGCACCCTGATCAGCTTCGGCGACCGCCGCCGCGAGCTGCTCGCGTGGCTGCTTCGGTTCGGGCATCTGCGGACCCTCGCGCTCCCGGCCCACCTCACCGCGCTCAACGCGCAGCTGCACGAGTGGCGCCGCACCCTCGCCGCCTCGACCTGCAACCACCGCCGCCACGCCCTGACCAACCTCGTACGCGTGCTCTACGGCCGCCGGGCCTCGTTCGACCTGCTCGACCTCGTACGCTTCGCGCCGCCGCCGCCCAGGCCCCGCTGGGTCGACCGCCGACACATCGCCGACGTGCTCGCCGAGATCCCCGCCGGGTCGGTCACCCGCGTCCGGCTGGAGCTGATGCACTGGACCGGCATGCGGCCGTCTCAGATGGGCCGCCTCCGCGCCGAGGACTTCCGGCTCGACGAGCCGATCCCCTACGTCGCGGTCCCCCGCGGGAAGGGCGGCCGGATCGCCGCAGTCCCGCTGGTGCCCGAGGGCGCCGCCGCCGCCCGCGCCTTCCTCGACGCCGAAGCCTTCGGCCCGTGGCCCCGCAGCAGCGTCAACCGGGCGCTCGCCCGCGCCGCACGGCGCGCCCGCCGGCCCGCGTTCACCACCTACCAGATCCGCCACTCGTTCGCGGCGGGACTGCGCCGGGCCGGGACCGACGTCGCCGACATCCAGGATTTGTATGGACACACCCGGCCCGAGACGACCATGATCTACGCGCCGCCGGAGCTCGAGAAGCACCGGGCGGCGCTCGAACGGCTCCGTCGCACCGATGGGAACAGCGCGCCGCTACCGGCAAGTGCTTAAACTACTGATAATGTGACGGTTGTATGGTGTGACCGGGCGATTGCCGTGGCCGGCGGTCGAGTGAGCGTCACACTGCGAGCGGCCGACATCGGCGACCTGTCTGCGTCAACGCCCGCCGGCCGAGCGACCGGCCGAAGTGAGTTCACGCGTCCTTCGGCCCGCCTCGCCGAGGCTCCACGATGGCCGGCGGACCCCGCTGGCGGACAACCGATACAATGCCTACGCAGAGGTTGTGCGCCGATGACGAACCACTTCCGAGGATTCACGATCGCCGAGGGCCATGTACCGCAAGGCCGCACTGTCGACGACGATGCGCCAGATGGGCTTCGTCAGGAATTCGTAGACTTCGTCTTTGGCCTCGCAGAACAGAACGACCTCGACTCTGCGACGATTCATCGAGCGGCGACCCAGAGTCTCGGAATGCGTGTATCCGCCCAGCCGTACGGTGGGTTTCGATATGCCCTTGGCCGCGATATCGACAGGGCCGAGTGGCATCGAGTCTACGATCTGATGGTCCGGCTATGGCCCAACTTCTCCACGGCAGACTGCGCCGGTGATTACGTTGACGGTGTGCGTCGAATCTTGGCGAGCCACGGTATCGCATGGGACATGGATGACGACGGTCATTTGCATCGCGTAATGCATCCGGCGGCGCAGGCAAGCGTCGATGCCGCCTTGAGGATCCTGTCTGAGGATCGGTTCGGCGACGCACAGGGCATCTTCCATGATGCGCGGCTCGCATACGACGACCGCCCCCGACGCGACCGAGACGCATGCGCCAATGGGTTCGATGCGATGGAAGCCGTTGCGAAGATCGTCCATGACATGCCGAACGGGACCTTCCACGACGTGCTTCAACGGATTCGCCGCGCTGGTGATCTGAACGGCGAGGTGCTCGGTGTGCTCTCTTCTGTGAACACCCTGCGCAATCGGAACTTCGGCCACGGCGTTCCGTTTACCTTGCGTCCCCAAGAAGTCGAGTTCACGTATACCGTCTGCGTAGCTGGTATCGTCTTGTTGGCTCAGTAGTCGTCGGTCCGACACGGATGGCGTGATTGCCTCAGCTTGTGGTCACCATCACCCGGCTACACGGGATAAGCATAGCGGCCGCGAAGACCCCGGCTGGCAGAGCACCGCATGACGCTCGTAAGTCCCTCTGGCCGCAATGAGCGGCCCTGCTGGAGACGAAAGGTGACAGCGAACAAGGCAACCCAGGAATGCAATTCGCTCAATCGCTGCGTGATTGGGGCCACATTTTCATGCTTACCGTCTGGCTGCAGAGCATCATGGCCTCCGCAATCGCGATGAAGGACGTTGGATACACGCGAACGGAAACTGTCATCAATCCGGACCGCGAGTACTTCAAGAGACGAAACCGTCTCATGAAGGAAGAACTCTCAACCATATGGAAGAAGTTTACAAGTCAGTTCCCCAATAGCGTCACACGAGAAGAGAGACTTGTGGCGGACATGACCGTTTTTGTACGGAACCAACTGGCACATTGTCATATTTCATCGGGTCGACAGTCGGCGCTCTTCCTTCCAAAGCCAGGTAGCCAGAAACTCCTCGACAAGCTGAAGAGCGCAGGGTGGATCGAGACGCCAAGCGACGGAGCGTCCGATCCCGAGATGCTCATCATGCGCGAAGGTGACAGGCGATGGTTCGAGAAGAACAGGGCGATGGTCACGGAATTCTCAGAAAACACCATCCTCCGCGTCACAAGAGCCCACGGTATCGACGATGCCGCAATGTGCTGATGTCTGGCGCCCATGGTCAGATAGTGACCGCCTAACCGCAGCGCCCGGGTCCGGCCGCCGTTCGCCCCGCCGTACGCCGGGCCGGAACCGATGTGGTCGGCATCCAGGTTTCGTATGGACATCCCCGGTCCGAGACGACACCGACGTATGCGCCGCCGGAGCTGACGACGCACTTCGCGAAACGACCTCTCGTTAGGACTGCTAATCGGCTGGGGGGGCGAATCCTCGCCATATGGGTAGTAGAGACATGCCAGGTTCTAGTTGTTTTGATACCTGTTCCTTGAACTCTGGATCAAGCGCCGTTATCGAGAGGCCGGGCGACAAACCGTCGGGATTCACAATTACATGCATTCAATTCAGGTAACCCATCATCGGGAACACCATATTAGACTTGACTTCAGGTTTTCCGGGCCGAAGACCCCCGGGAATCTTCGCCAGCAAGTTAGCGTTCTTGAAATAGGCTTTCTCGGTCTTGTCATCTGGATGTACGAGCCAGTTTCGCAGATGACGCCACTCACCCATCAGATCGGACTGAACATGGTCATGCATGGTACCCAATGCTTGTGCGATCTGCGGCCGAGCGAACTCTTCCCACAGTTGATAGGTAGAGACCACAAACGCTTTGGCGTACGTCGTCTCGAACGCTCCTCCCGCTGAGAATGCATCAATCACTTTATCCCGTGGGAGCCACGCCCAGATAGCACGCTTATTACCATCCTTGCCCCTCTCTGAAATGACGAAAGGGCTACCTGGGTTGATGCCACCAAACCGCGATTGTATCGTCTTCCGACTGAGTAGTACGCCAGCGTACAAGACGACCATGAGTTGACACTCAGTGGCGAATTCCCACATCGTCTTACTGATAGTTTCGGTCGCGGACTCAGAAACCTCTGGAAATCCAACATATTGGACATGTAGCGTCCCGGCATTCCAGGCTGTTGAGATGAGTCCATCATCTACGTCGGGCCGCTCATCGGGCGTGAGTCGAGCGTGGGACGTACTACGGAAATCGAAATCGGGGAACTGCATAGCCACTATCCTCGTGGGAAAGGTCTCGTGTGCCGAGGTCAGTTTCATGCGATTCCTCGGCGAAGTCGGCCTGATCGGCGCGGAACGCTATCGGATCGCCCGAAATCATGCGTTGAGCGAAGCGATTCCGTCAGGCGGGGCGCGTGGGCCATTGTGGTAGCGTACCACGGGATGGAGAGCGTAAGCACGCTGGGAAACGGCGGTGAACAGTCTTCGATCCGCGCCGCCCTGCGAGCTTCGGGATATGTGAGAATCATGCGATCGGCGAGGGCAGTGGGCCGCCAAGAACGCTCGCGTCGGTGCTCATAGCGATGGCCCGGCGGCAATCAGAGGGGCGGCCGGGGGAGTGGGGAGCTACGAGCCGCGCGCGGACGTGGACGCATTGCCGGGGGAGCCTGGCATGCCTCTAACGGCAACGCGAGCTGCTGTTCGGATCCCGGTCATCTGTGGACGCTGGAACGACAGCCGCAGCCCGAGACGACAATGATCTACGCGCCGGCGGAGCTGCCGAAGCAGCGCGCGGCGCTCGAACGGCTCCGCCGAACCGATGGACAGGGCGCGCCGGGGCCGGCTGGTGTGCCCGTTCTCGCTGGCATGGACGGCTGGCAGAGCGGGGAAGGAGACCCATAAAGCACTGTGGATACGGGACTTGCGAGCGGCCTAGCGGACGCGCTACCGGACTGGGAGGCCGGCGCCTACAGCCCGCGGACCAACGCCATGTACATGCCGCTGCGCAACACCTGCGCCCGCATGATGGCCACGCGCGAGGCGCGCATCCACTACGCGCTCGCACTGCGCCACCAGCCCGCGCCGGGCACCGACCAGCTCGGCACGATCCAGGCGATCTCGGCGGAGACCGGTGCGACCGAGTGGCTCTACGAGCAGCGGGCCGCGACGATGTCCCTGGTGGCGACCGGCGGCCGCCTGGTGTTCGGCGGCGACACGAACGGCCGCTTCCGCGCCTTCGACGACGAGACGGGCGAGATGCTGTGGGAGATCAACCTCGGGTCGCCGGTCAGCGGCTTCCCGATCACCTACGCGGTGGACGGCCGGCAATACGTGGCGGTGAGCACCGGCGCCTCGGGCACTGCGTCGGGCTTCACGCGCCTGACGCCGGAGCTGCGCCCGAGCGCGAGCAACAACCTGTTCGTGTTCGCGCTGCGACGGCATCGCCCGGGATATCAAGACCCTCCGCTCGACCGCCTATCGCTACGCTGCGCGGGCCCGAGCGGCCCAGCAGAGCGCGGCGTGCGGTCTGCTGGACCGCGTGACCGGCAAGCGGGTGGTCGTCTCCCTCGACGGGGGCCGCGTCCGCGTGAGGCGCAAGAAGCGTGGCCCCAAGACGAAGAAGGGGCGCAACCGATTCCATACCGACTGGAAGGAACCGAAGCTCCTCATCCTGTACGTCGTCGGCGACGACGGGCGACCGTCTCAGACGTGGGCCCCGATCATCGACGGCACGCTCCGGGGACCGCAGGCGGTCTTCGCCCTGCTGTTGTCGTACGCGCGGCAGATCGGCCTCAACGCCGCTGACAAGGTGCTCTTCATCGCCGACGGCGCGCCCTGGATCTGGCGACGCCTCCAGCGCCTCATCGCCGCGCTCGGGCTCTCGCCGACACAGGTGCTGGGGCTGATCGACTTCTATCATGCCGCAAAGCAACTCTCGGACGCGGTCAAGCTGCGCCGCTGGAGCGCGACGCAACGCACGCTCAACCGCACGCGGGGGCTGCTCAAGCGAGCACGGGTGGACGAGGTGATCACGGCCCTGCGGGAGCTGTGCCGCGGGCGCACCGCCGGCAAGATCCGCACGCACCTCAACTACTTCCTGAAGAACCGTCATCGTTTCGCCTACACCACAATGGTCGGGCTCGGGCTTCCGCGAGGCAGCGGCGCCGTCGAAAGCGCCATCCGTCGCGTCATCAATCTCCGCATCAAGGGCGCATCCATCTATTGGCTACCGGAGAGCGTCGACGCGATTCTTCTCCTGCGGTCTTTCTATAAGTCCGGCAGATGGAACTGTTTGCAGCGGATGGCCATGACGCCGGGGGGTGTGAGCGCGTGACCGGGAAATCGGGAATGCGCCCGTGCAGGATGCATCGGACGGTGATACGGCCACGCTGCCGGAGACGCTGATCATGGCGGCCGAACAGGTTGAAGCGGTGCAGCCGGAGGGCGCGGGGGTCGAAGAGGTGGTGGCCGACAAGGGCTATCACAGCGACGAGACGTTGGTGGGGCTCGGCGAGGTAGGGGTTCGGAGTCACGTATCGGAGCCGGAGCGCGGCCGTCGCTGCTGGCAGGACAAGAAGACGGGCGAGACGCCGCCGGAGAAGCGTGCTGCGCAGAAAGCGTTGTATGCGAACCGCCGGCGTGTGCGGGGGCGGCGGGGTCGTCGCCTGCAACGCCGCCGAGGCGAAGTGGTGGAGCGTACTTTCGCGCACATGTATGAGACGGGCAGTATGCGTCGGGTCTGGGTGCGCGGCCACGACAATGTCCGCAAGCGCGTGCTGCTCCAGGCGGCCGCCTGCAACATCGGGCTGCTCCTGCGCCGGCAGACCGGCGTTGGTACGCCCCGGAGCCTGCAGGGGCGGGCTTTGTCGGCGATTTACGGTCTGATCGGGCGCTGGCGGGGCTGCTGGGAGCGCCTGAGGCGGGTGTGGGGGCTGAAACGGTCCATGCTTCATCTTGAGGCGGCGTGAGCTTGGAAAAGCCGCTGGCCAGCTCAAACCCCATGTTACACTTTCAGATCCGCACCCCCTCAACCGGTGTCAGGCCGTCGACAACCTTGTTCCACGGGCTGCTAAGGTTCGTCACGAACGCGCGTCGCTCGGTGGACTGTAGACGACTCTCGGTCCGAAGGCCGGTCGTTTGCCGACCTAAAGTGTTTGCAGACCGCCTTTAAGACGCTGGAACGTATACACGTGTGCTTTGTTGTCCCGCTCCTCTTCCATGTGAACTAAGTACATATTCTCATCGTTGACTAGCTTGATCTTATGGCAGTTGAGGAGGTTTATTATCTTGGTGCGCCACGCAGGAACGCCGATGAGGAGGTCATTATAGTCGAGCGCCTTCCCAAACGGGTTGGCAGCGTGCATCAAGGTGCCACACACTCTGTTGTAGAGATGCTTAAAGTCATCTTTCGACAGGAAATCCCCAACTCTATCTTGGAGGCCTGATTTCACCCGCGGGTCCTGGGACGGCACTTCAATGATGGGATGAGGATAGAAATCTGGGTTGATTCTCTCTATGTCTTTCAGGAGATCGTCTGCATTCCAGTAGCGTCCGAGTCTCCTGGGAGAGTACAATTGCTCCATGGCAGCTCGGTTTGCAACGAGTGACGCCATCGCAATTAGTTCGAGTATCTTCCTAAACTGGAGGTAAACCAGTTCCACTGCTGCTGGCATGTGGAGTGCGCCAATCTGCCCACCAATTGCCGCATCGACGACCTCCGTCCTCCGCTTGACGGCCTCCATCTGGTCCGCGTATTTGGACTGCATGACTTCTTCCATAGGATCTATCCTCCGCATTCCCACGTGGCCTGATTCTACTTCAGCGGCTCGGACCAGAGTCCCCTTTCCGGTCCGCGCCCCGTCCGCGCCCCCGGCCGGGCTGGCGCATCAGCTCCAGCGCCTGCGCAACGTCTCGGCGAGCGTCCTGTAGTCCGCGGTCAATCGCGTCACCTGCCCGGCGAAGTGCTCGACCTGCCGTTGCAAGGTCGCGATCTGCGCGGCGTGCTGCGTCCGCTCCCGCTCGTACTGCGCGGACAACTCCCGCAAGGCTCTCGTCAACTGCCGTTCTAACGCGGTCATAGAGGTCCTTCACTCGCTCGACAGCTTCAAGGCAGGCCGCCCGCCCACGGTCCAGGGTGGATTGCTCAGCGTGCCCGCCGGCAGCACCACGAACCGCTCCCCCTCGATCTCCCGCAGCGTCACGCCCCAGGTCGCCGCCTCGATCCGCGCCAGCGTCTCGCGAGCCTCCTTGATGTCGACGTCGAGCACCGCCGAGGTCTCCATCTGCTGCTCCATGGTCTTCCACAACGAGCGCATCGCCGCCCAGCTCCCGCCCGTAGGTGCCGAGCGAGAGGCTCAGGCCGACTATCAGGGGCACGAGCCATGCGCGAAGCAGCATCCCGCGCACCCGCCCGATCCACGCTGCCGTATCGGCTTCGATGGTATGCAGCGCGCTCCGCGCGACGCCTCTCAAGCTCTCGCTGAACAGCTTCAGCTCGTGCGCGGCGGTCCGCTCCGTCTCCAGCCGGTCGGCCTCCAGCCGGTGCTGGAGCCGCGCGGTCAAGTCGCTCCGGTTCGAAGTCATGCTCGTACAACGCTCCCTTCAGCCGCCACCGCTTGCCGTCGTCCGGATTCCGGACGGTCAGGTAGCTCTTGCCCTGGCGCGGCACCTCAAGGCGGGCTTCCTCCAGGGCGGCGACGACGTCGGCGCGGCTCCCCACGGCGCCGTGCTCGACGCGCTGCGTCAGGTAGTCCCGGATCAACTCGCGGGCGTCGGCCTCGTGCTCCAGGCCGGTCCGCAGCTTCGCCGCCTCGATGTAGGCGCGATGGCCGGGCTGCTGCGCCCGCGCCCGCGCCGGGTCATCCGGCCGGCTCCATGGGTATTCCGGTGAAGTGGAACAGCGTTTCCGGGGATCTGGAACACGGTTTCCGGCGAAGTGGAACGCTCGTCGGAGCGTAGCGACGTTCGTCGGTCAGTTCCCTCCCCTCGGTGTCGCAGCAGACCTTCAAGATTCTACTCGTGACGTGGTGTTCGAGAGCATGGACGAAGATGCCTGTGGAGCCTGTGGGCGCCGTCTGCGGCGTCCAAGGTGTTGTGGGAAACGCGCCTTCGGCGACCGCTCAGTTGCGCCGAACGCATCGCGCGCGTTTTCCACATCACCGGCAGGATCCACAGGCCGGTCGGACCCGACGTGCCCCGGTCACGCGTGTCGGCGGCGCGATGGTTCTGGGCTTCGCTTCGCCGCGGTAATGGCGTTACCGTTCTGGTGCTCATGTCGTCTCCTTCGGGCGGTTGTTCGGCGCGTCGTGCGTACGTCGCATCGAGCGGCCCTTCAGCTCGATGCGGTGCGCGTCGTGGAGCAGGCGGTCGCAGATGGCGTCGGCCTGGTTGGGGTCACCGATGACGGCGTGCCAGTCGGTCACCGGCAACTGGCTGGCGATCAGCGTGGAGGCGCGTTCGGCGCGGTCCTCGATCACCTCGGTCAGGTCGCGGCGCTCGGCGTCACGCAACGGCGCGAGCATCCAGTCGTCGATGGCGAGCAGGTCGAGCTTTGCCAGCCGCGCCATCAGCCGCGTGTAGGAACCGTCTCCGCGGCCGACGGCCACCTCGTGCAACAGGCGCGGCATGCGGACGTAGCGGGCGGTGAAGCCGCGGCGACACGCCCGTTCGACGAAGGCGCAACAGAGAAAACTCTTCCCGATTCCACACGGCCCGGTGACGATCAAGTTGTGGCGCTCGGCGAGCCACGCGCAGGTTCCCAGCGTCAGGACCTGCTGGCGGTTGAGCCGTCGGGCAGGCGTGAAGTCGACGGCCTCGAGCGTCGCCGGATGACGCAGCTTGGCCGTCTGCAGGCGCCGTTGCAGCTTGCGCTGTTCGCGGGCCGTCCACTCGGCGTCGACCAGCAGGCCGAAACGCTCCTCGAAGCCGAGCGTGGCGGCCTCGCCGCTCTGCAGTTGTTGCTGGACGGCGTCGGCCATCGCGCCCAGCTTCATGGCGTTGAGTTTGTCGACGGTCTGTTCGATCAGCATCGGTCCTCCTCCTCGGTCGTGGCCGCGGCGTAGTAGTCGGCGCCGCGGATGTTGGTGTGCGTGGGCGTCGGGGTCGTCTCGGCCGCCGGCTCCAGAGGCAGACGGTCCTGGCCGGCGGCGAGAATGTTCTTGACGGTGCGATAGCGGTAGGAGCCGAGTGCCATCGCGCGAGCGCTCGCCGCGTCGAGCCGGTCGTTCCCGTACTGCTGTCCCAGGCGCATGATCCCCAGGCAGGCTCGATACCCTTGCTCCGGGTGCGGGCGACGCTCGATGATCTGGGCGACGAGCTGTCCGGTCGCCGGTCCGGCCTGCTCGGCCCAACGGATCAGCCGCGACGGCGTCCACTCGGCATGCGCGCGGTGGGCGCTCGGCATGTGCTCGCGATGGGTGGACGGCTGCCCGTCGTAGCGCCGCCGGTGCGACGTCAGTCGCTTGCCGCGATAGAAGATCTCGACCGTGTTCGTGGTGTAGCGGACCTCGACCTGCTCGCGGACCAGCTGGAACGGCACGCTATAGACGTGGCGCTCGACCTCGACGTGGTAGTCGATGTTGGCGCGGCACAGCTTCCAGTGCGCCAGGACGTAGCGCGCGGTCGGCAGGGACCGGAGCGCCGGCCGGTCGACCTGCTCGTAGAGGGCGCGGCGGCTGACGCCCAGCTTCTTCATCGGCCGGTCGTTGAGCTCGTCGAGCAGGACGCGGATCGCGGCGTTCAACGGGCCGAGCTCGAAGAAGGTCTGGTCGCGGAGGCGGGCGAGTATCCACCGCTGTGCGATGAGTACACAATTCTCCACAGCAGCCTTATCCCGAGGTTTCCTCGGTCGCGCCGGAACGACGACGGCGCCGTAGTGGGTGGCCAGGTCCTCGTAGGTGCGGTTGACGCCGGGCTCGTAGCGGCAGGGGCGGGTGATGGCGCTCTTGAGCTGGTCGGGGACCCACAACGTGGTAGCGCCGCCGAAGTACTCCACCATGCGGATATGCGCGTCGATCCAGTCCGGCAACTGCTGGGTCTCGGTCGCCGCGGCGTAGGTGAGGCTGCTGGCGCCGAGCACGGCGACGAACAGCTCGACGCGTCGGAGCTCACCCGTGCGCCGGTCGACCAGGCTCGGCCGCTTGCCGGAGTAGTCGATGAAGGGCGCATTCCCGATTTCCCGGAGCAGTGCAGTGTGTAGGCAAAGATGGACTGTGAGGCTGGGGGAGGTTGAGCCGGTCTTCGGACAGACGGGGAGGGTGGTCCTGGACATTACGGCTCGGACTGCCCATGATGGTGCGTTGAAATGGACAAGACCATCGACACCCCGAGCCGCGAGATCGATCTTGGCAACATTCCCGTCCACCTGCGCACTGCCCTCCGGCGGGCGCTGGAGTTTGAGGCGCGTGCTCCAGCGCCCAGGTCGGCAGAGGAAGCGGAGCAGTGCGAAGAGCAGCTGCGGGCCATCGCGGACGAGTTCTTCGGCGCCCTCCTCACCCCCGTGCTGCAACGCGCGGTGTGCTCCGCCGCGGTTGGCGACGCGGCGAGCGCCCTCGTGCGCCACCTGCCCCGGCGGATGCGGAGCGACGGCCTGGAGACCGTCAACGTTCGCACCTCCCGGGGCACGACGGTGCCGGTCACGACGCCGTACTACCGCGAGAAACACGCCCGTGGGGCGAAGCGGAGGCCGGGACTCTACCCCGCCTTGGTGGTGCTGGGCATCTACGACCGGTGCACGCCGAAGCTGGCCTCGGATGCAAGCCGCGCGGTCGCCATGCACAGCTCGCTGGCCGAAGCGCAGGCGCAGCTCCGCTCCGACGGCATCGTCCTGGATATCAAGACCCTCCGCTCGACCGCCTATCGCTACGCTGCGCGGGCCCGAGCGGCCCAGCAGAGCGCGGCGTGCGGTCTGCTGGACCGCGTGACCGGGAAGCGGGTGGTCGTCTCCCTCGACGGGGGCCGCGTCCGCGTGAGGCGCAAGAAGCGTGGCCCCAAGACGAAGAAGGGGCGCAACCGATTCCATACCGACTGGAAGGAACCGAAGCTCCTCATCCTGTACGTCGTCGGCGACGACGGGCGACCGTCTCAGACGTGGGCCCCGATCATCGACGGCACGCTCCGGGGACCGGAGGCGGTCTTCGCCCTGCTGTTGTCGTACGCGCGGCAGATCGGCCTCAACGCCGCTGACAAGGTGCTCTTCATCGCCGACGGCGCGCCCTGGATCTGGCGACGCCTCCAGCGCCTCATCGCCGCGCTCGGGCTCTCGCCGACACAGGTGCTGGGGCTGATCGACTTCTATCATGCCGCCAAGCAACTCTCGGACGCGGTCAAGCTGCGCCGCTGGAGCGCGACGCAACGCACCCGCTGGCTCAACCGCACGCGGGGGCTGCTCAAGCGAGCACGCGTGGACGAGGTGATCACGGCCCTGCGGGAGCTGTGCCGCGGGCGCACGGCCGGCAAGATCCGCACGCACCTCAACTACTTCCTGAAGAACCGTCATCGTTTCGCCTACACCACAATGGTCGGGCTCGGGCTTCCGCGGGGCAGCGGTGCCGTCGAAAGCGCCATCCGTCGCGTCATCAATCTCCGCATCAAGGGCGCATCCATCTATTGGCTGCCGGAGAGCGTCGACGCGATTCTTCTCCTGCGGTCTTTCTATAAGTCCGGCAGATGGAACTGTTTGCAGCGGATGGCCATGACGCCGGTGGGTGTGAGCGCGTGACCGGGAAATCGGGAATGCGCCCGTCGATGAACGTCTTCTCGCCGGCGCGGTGCACCTGCCGCATCGACGGCCGCAGCCGCCGCGTCCATTGCCGGTAGATCTCGCAGAACTGGGTGCGGCCGTAGCCGTCCGGATGGATTTGCGCGTACTCCTCCCACAGCAACTGCAGCGTGACGCTGTCGCGCTTGAGCTCGCGGTGGATGTACGCGCA
The DNA here is from genome assembly GCA_965222905.1 of Vicinamibacterales bacterium. Taxonomy (GTDB): domain Bacteria; phylum Acidobacteriota; class Vicinamibacteria; order Vicinamibacterales; family UBA8438; genus WTFV01. Next base: position 6,588,188 of record OZ244976.1, read on the forward strand.
GTCGGGCCGGATCCGGTCGTGCACCGGCGCGGCGCGTGGAAACAATCGAGCCTCGAGCGCCGCGTCGTCCAAATCGGCCGGCAACGGCCAGCCGAGCCCACGTTGCGCCGCCCTCTGCAGATAGCGATTGACCGTCCCCACGCCGACGGCGCACGCCTGCGCCACCGCCTGGTGGGACAGTCCTTGCTCGTGCTTGAGTCGTAAAACCTCGCGGATCTTCCTCATCAGCAGCCTCCGTGCCGGCATCGCCACGCCCCTCCTGTCGAAAGGGCAAGAGCATGCCGGGTCAAGCTACCGACGAGCGTTCACGACCTCCGGAACCGCTGTTCCACTTCCTCCGGAATCGATGTTCCACTTCCTCCGGATTCCGTGTTCCACTTCCTCCGGAATACCCACTCCAGCCGTGCTCGTGGTTGAAGGCGTCGCGCAGCGGGTCGAAGGTCTTCTGCCAGCCGGGGGGGCGATGTTGAGGCTCTTGCCCGTCTCCAGGTCGCACCGGGCGGTCAGCACGTGCACGTGGACGCCGCCGCCCTGCTCGCGGTGCAGCACCGCCGTCCACGAGTAGCGGTTCGCGTCGAGCCCCGCCCACGCCGTCTTTTCGAACTCGTCGAGGACGGCTTCGATCTGCGCGTCGGTCGGCCGGTCCTCCGGGGACCACGCGATGACGGCCGAGCGGTACGTGTGCTCGAACGCCAGCGAGTCGGCGACGGCCGCCACCTGTTCCGGATCGCCACGAAGCACCTCGACGCCAGCGCGCGGCTGCCCGGCCGCGTCCCGCTCGCCAAGCAGGTAGTCGGCCGCCGCCCCGGCCGAGCCGGTGCCGCGGGGGATGAACTTAATGTGCACCGTCAGGCTCGCGGCCGACACGGGCGAGCCTGTCCAGCGTCCGCGCGATGTGAACGAGGTAGGCGATCATCTCGATGGCGTGCATCGGCGAGGCGTGGGTGTTGGCCCAGCGGGCGATCTGGTTCAGGTTGTTGCCGACGCGGGCGATCTGCCGGGTGCGCTCGCGCTCGACCTCGGCCGCCCCCGCGCTCCAGGTGCGGATCCGCGCCATGGCCTGCCGCAGCAGGCGGGAGGGCGACACGCCGGCCGCCTCGGCCTTGGCCTGCCAAGCGGCATGCTCCTCGGGTGTGACGCGGGCGGCGACCATGACGGTGCGGCGGCGGTCAGCCACGGCGCACCGCCACGGGGGGGGCCGGGGGCGCAGTCCCCGAACGGCCGGGGGTTCGAAGGGGGGCGCAGCATCCCCTCGCCAGCCTCAATGTTCAACATTGAGTAAGCTGGCTCCTGCCATCTATATGACAGGAGCCAGCTGTTTCCGTGCGCCGTTTCCGTCGTTCGTGAGCTGGTCATTTCGGCTCTGGTGAGCGGGTCCAGATTCTCAAGTTCGGCTCCGTTTCCGACTTGAGATTTCCCCGCTGTCATGTGCTCCGGTCGTCGTCGTCCTGGTGCTGGAGATCGACGGTTGTTCCGCTCCGCCCCGTACTGGTCGAGTGCAGCACGCAGTTCTTGTAAACTACTGATCAGTAGTGCTTTACGGTAATGCACCTTTCCGGACGGTACGAACGCAAACAGGACCGCACCGGTATCCGGCACGACCCTCCTTTGCGCTGAAGACGGCCGGTCTGCTCTTGGAAGCGTCTCAGCGGGCATCGTCGTCTAACAGCCCGTGGAACAAGGTTGTCGGCGGCCTGACACCGGTTGAGGGGGTGCGGATCCAGAAGTGTAACATGGGGTTTGAGCCGGCCAGCGGCTTTTCCAAGCTCACGCCGCCTCAAGATGAAGCATGGACCGTTTCAGCCCCCACACCCGCCTCAGGCGCTCCCAGCAGCCCCGCCAGCGCCCGATCAGGCCGTAAATCGCCGACAAAGCCCGCCCCTGCAGGCTCCGGGGCGTACCAACGCCGGTCTGCCGGCGCAGGAGCAGCCCGATGTTGCAGGCGGCCGCCTGGAGCAGCACGCGCTTGCGGACATTGTCGTGGCCGCGCACCCAGACCCGACGCATACCGCCCGTCTCATACATGTGCGCGAAAGTACGCTCCACCACTTCGCCTCGGCGGCGTTGCAGGCGACGACCCCGCCGCCCCCGCACACGCCGGCGGTTCGCATACAACGCTTTCTGCGCAGCACGCTTCTCCGGCGGCGTCTCGCCCGTCTTCTTGTCCTGCCAGCAGCGACGGCCGCGCTCCGGCTCCGATACGTGACTCCGAACCCCTACCTCGCCGAGCCCCACCAACGTCTCGTCGCTGTGATAGCCCTTGTCGGCCACCACCTCTTCGACCCCCGCGCCCTCCGGCTGCACCGCTTCAACCTGTTCGGCCGCGATGATCAGCGTCTCCGGCAGCGTGGCCGTATCACCGTCCGATGCATCCTGCACCGTCACCGAGACGATGGCGCCCGTGTCCATGTCGACCCCGTGCTCGGCCTTGTGAGCCAAGTGCGTCCGACCGTCCTTCATCTTCGCGATCTTCGCGTCAGGATCCTGCGGCGATTTCCACTCCTTGTTCGACGTCTTCTTGTTCTTCCGAGACCGGTCGAACCGAGCCAGCTCCGCCCGCGTCGGCGTCTCCACACCCGACGCTTCCGCCAACCGACGAATGAACGCCTCGTACGATTCCCCCGTGTCCCGCCGCTCGATGCTCCGCATCGCCGCGTTCGCTTCCAGCGTCGTCGCATCGATGCCGACCGTCTTCCCGACGACCAGACCCGCTTCAGACAGGCGCTCCAGAACCCACGTGAAAACCGCCTCGTGCGTCTCCACGTCGATCAACCGGCGCGTCCGCGACAACGTCGAGTGATCCGGCGCCGACTCGGTCAACTCCAGGTCCAGGAACGACCGCAGGCTCAGTGAATCGGCCACCCGCCACGCAATCCCCCGCTCCGAAGACAGGCCCTCGAAGTAGCCGATCAACAGCATCCGGAAATACCGCCCAGGACGCAGACTCGGCCGGCCCATCCGCGCCGCGTAGAAGGCCGAGCACAACCCTTCCACGAACGCGTCGAACCCGCAGTCCTCCAGGACCCGATTCAGGCGCTCGAAGAAGGGATGACCGTCGCTCGTCGGAAGGTCCGCCGTTTCCACCCACAGCGGCGACGCTTGGCGCGCCACCGGTCTCTTGCCCATCGCCATGCCGTGCAGTCTACGGGGTTCGGCCGCGCCGGGGCCAGGCCGAATCCGCGACTTTTGCCACGGGCTGCTAAGGACAGTGATCGATATAAAGTTTTCAACTTCATCGGGGTAGCAGCTTGTAATTCCATTCCCCGTGAAACTCATCGCGGACCAGCGCGAGTGCCTCCATCTGCTCCTTGGTCACCTTGACGCCCGTCGGATACTCCCCGGCGTCGAGTTCGGCCCGGACCTGGAGCCCGGTCTCCGTCCGGACGTTCCCGATGCGGTCGACGATGGTCTCATACGTCGTCAGCGGGGTGCCGCGCCAGTTCGCCGTGATGTGACAGAAGAGCCGGTGCTCGATTTTGTTCCATTTGCTGGTGCCCGGCGGGAAATGACTCACCTCGATGGTCAGTCCGGTCTCGTCGGCCAACTGTTGAAGCTCATGCTTCCAGGCATGCAACCGGTACCCGTTGCTCCCGCCCGCATCGGCCGTGATGAACAGGGTCGTGGCGTCGGGGTAGGCGTCGCAGCCCATCTGGCGCCACCATTGGCGAATCGACGCCACCGCGAACGCCGGTGTGTCGTGGTCCCAGCCCACGCTCACCCAGGCTTCGTTGCGCGCCATGTCGTAGACGCCGTACGGAATCGCCTTGCCCTCGGCGTCGGTCGGGAAATCATGCACCAGCACCGCCGGCGGCGTGCCCTTCGGCTGCCATTCCCGCCCGCCGTTCTTGAAGTTCCCGACCAGCTCCTTCTTCTTCGTGTCGACCGAAATCACCGGCTGGCCGGCGCTCAGATGCTCGTCGGCAGTCCGGTTGATGTGCTCGAACTGCGCGTTGCGGTCCGGATGCGTGGCGCCTTCCTGTCGTTTGCGCGGCGATTGCAGCCGGTAGCCCAGGCGGTGCAGCAGCCGGCCCACAGTGGTCGAACTCACCCGCCACCCCTGCTCGGTCAGCGCCGCCGCCAGCTTCGCGCGACTCTTGCACGTCCAGCGCAGCGGCGAGGTCGGGTCTCCGCGCGTGAGCGGGTCCACCAGCGCTTCGAGCGCCGCCTGGATGCCGGGTTGATCCTGCTGGATGCGGGGCCGACCGCCCCCAGGGCGTCGGATGCGGTCCGTCGGCGCCTCGTCGCGGACAATCTCCCCGCGTCCCTTGCGAATCGTCGCCCGAGCCAGACCCGTGGCCGACGAAACCACCGCGTCGCCGCCGTAGCCGATGGCACGCGACTCGGCCGCCGCCCACCGCCGGCGACTGCGCTCGTCCAACACGGGCGCGACCACGGCGTACTTCGCAACCAGGGTCGCTTCCAGCTCGATGTCTCGCTGCATACCTCCAGTATGGCCAGAAACCCGGCAGATGGCAAACTAGTTTAGGGCAGTGTCCTAAGGCCAATCTCCCCGAGCGTGCGCGGAGCCGGCGTCAAGGGCATGAGCCCCGCGAAGCGGGGGCGGAGCGTAGCGGAGCCCCTTGACGCCGGCGAGCACACGCTCACGCTGTGTGGCCCGACGATGCCGGCGGCTGCGTCATCGTGGCGGAAGCCCTGGAAGCCCAACGGCTCAAGCTGCGTGGACTCGTTTAGATCCGAGCCCGCTCATTCACCCTCCAGCAGGCCTCCTACCTCCTGCATCGCGCGTTTCCACTCACGCCTGATCATCGCCCGCACGTCTTCGCTGAGCTCGCCGTTGTCGGAGAACCATGACCTGTTCATGTCCACGATGTCGTCAACGTAGCCTGCGCCACCACCCCACCTGCTCACGCCCTTGCCCCAGAACGCGTCCTCCGCTTCTAGGCCATTGTGAAACCATGTCTCGCCCAGAAGCTTCGCCCGTTCAGTAGCGTCCTGCGAAGCTCTCTCCAGAACGCGGTATGCCTGCTTCAGAAGCGCCTGCGCGTGACGGTGCTCTTCTGGGCCGAGAAACGTGTCACAGAGTTCCCCAAACGACCGCACGCGGGAACGGAGCACCGACGAGACAACCAGTCTCGCTCCGTAAGCCAGATGATGCCCGTAGTCCAGGTTGTACCAGCCGCCCTTCCGTCGCATCGTCGCGTGAATGGTGGCTGGATGAGCTTCCCCCACCGCGCCCAGCAGACTACGCTCCGCCTCCTGCTCGACGGAGTTCAGGTCCATGTTGTTCTCAATCCAACTCTTGACCAGTACTGCAGCCTGCCTGACGACTTCCTGGGCTTGCTCGTCCTGGTAGTTCGCGACGAGTCCGCCGGCGGACGCGACGAGCTCGTCGACCGTTCTCCGGTACCCATCAAACACCATGTGAACGCGCTGGTTCAGGTCTCGCCGAACGTCGACCGGATCGTCCTCGTGGGAATTGAAGAACCTCACCGAAAAACCACTGAACCCAAGGGACTGATGCACGGTCTCCTCGACGACTCCTGTTTTCAGCCGGTACCCTTCCTCCATCGATTCGACTGGCTCACCCGCGTCGTCCAGCATCTGCAGGGCCTCGTCGAACTTCGGCAACCCCAGCACAACTCCCGGGAGCCCGTCGCCTTCTATTCCCGCCGCGCTTGCTCGGCGGAGAAGATTCGTAGCCTCCGTTCCAGGTGCCTCGTTGAACCCGCAGCACAGAACCAGGACCGTGTGCGGTGCCCCGATGTGCCCTTCGAGGTCAGCGCGCGCGACTGTCTCGTCGATTCCTTTTGTGTCCACGATACTCACTTCAACATCACCGTCGGCGGGGATCAGAGGCCCGTCCACGAACACGTCAATCCGTCTCGGAATCGTAAAGTCCGGATTGTTTCCGGTGTTGATGCGGTGGAACTCAGACCGTAGCCACTGGAGGCGAGTGACTCCGGCGTCTTCGTCCCACCGCACGTTCCGTCGCTGACGTCGATCCACGTGCATCCGAGACAGGATCTCGAATTGCAGCCGCAACGCTACGTCCTGCTCGCCCCCGCCTCGAGTCTGGTCCTCGGCGACGACTCGCATCGCCAGTTCCCTCGCCGGGTCCGGCGTCTGACGCCCATCGGCCCGGCGTCCGCTCGGTCGCCTGAGGTCTGCCATGTTCCGGACCGCGCGCTCCACCTCCCGCGACATGATCTGGTCGTCCTGCGCGGTGCCGCTCTCGCCGCCTTGCTTGGTCGCGTTCAGGAGCTTGTCCGCGAAGTCCGCCACGTGGGCACGCAGCTCCGCGTCCGTGCAGGGTTCGATCGCAATACTCGTCGGCCCCGTCGTGATGTGGACCTCGCACAGTGTTGTCCTCCCCGCTCCTACGTCGAGCACGGGGCTCGGCCGTGGTGCACGAGCCTTGGAGACTGCAAGATCAGCGATATGGCAGATCGCCGAAGTCTTTCCGACACCGACCTTGCCGATGAAAACCAAACTGCATTCCCGCTTCAGAAGCTGCGCTGCCGCGGTCTCGATCTCCCCGCACAAGACCTCGAGGCGCCGGGCAAACGCCTGCGCGATGTCGGGCGGGCTGAGGAGGGTCCGGAGGTCGCGAAGCGCGACCTCCGCCGTCCAGAGAAGGTCGTGGTCCGGGTGACCGAGCGATGGCCGGCTGAGTTGGTTCCACTCACATGACCTACGCCTCTCAAGCCCCCTCGCTTCCTCTGTACCGATCGCCTCGGCGAATTCGTGGAATTCGGCGTTCTCCAATCGTCGTTCGCCGCTCTCGGTCCTCGAAACGACGGTCTGGCTCACGCCAAGGCGTGCGGCCAACTGCACTTGCGTCAGCTCGGCCAGTTCCCGAACCCGGGCCAGCTCCCGCCCGAGTTCTCTGTCCTGCGCAACATCGGTCGGATTCATTGAGGTCCCTCCTTGCCTATCCGCACGCCCGACGCCAGTCGCGTCGATGTAGACATGCATGCTGACGTGCATGTGACATACATGCAGAATGTAGTTTACATCGTTGCTGGCAGTGCATGCAAGGCGCCGCTCCGGACGATGCTGTACTCGACGCGCTGCGCCAGAGATCGTCCCGGATCACCTCGCGCGTGTCGGCCTCCACCGCCAGTCCGGCCCGCAGCTTCGTTGCGTCGATGTCGGCGCGGTGGCCGGGCTGCTGGATCCTCGCCCGCGCCGGGTCGTCGGGCAGGCTGCAGCCGTGTTCGTGGTTGAAGGCGTCGCGCAGCGAGCCGAACGTCTTCTGCCAGCCGGGCGGCGCGATGTTGAGGCTCTTGCCCGTCTCGAGGTCGAGCGGGCGATCTGGTTCAGGTTGTTGCCGATGCGGGCGATCTGGCGGGTGCGCTCGCGCTCGACCTCGGCCGCCGCCGTGGTCCAGGTGTACGTCCGGCGCCATGGCCTGCTGCAGCAGCACGGACGGCGAGACGCCGGCCGCCGCCGACCTTGGCCTGCCAGGCGGCATGTTCCGCCGGCGCCACGCGGGCGCGGACGACTGCAGTGCGGCGGTCGGTCGTCGGCGCCCCGCCAAGGGGGGCAGCGCCACCCGGCACCATGGTCAGGCCGATGGTTGCGCTGAAGATACCTGGCCCCATCGTGACCGGGGTGGACCAGGGTCGGGTAGCATCGCGCCTCGTCACGGCGGCGTCACCCCGGGCGGCGAGGCGCAACGGGCCGTCGGGCAGGCGCTGGTAGTCGTCGGTCTGCTGCCGGCCCAACCCGTCCGATGGAATGCCCGCATGGGGGCATTCGACCGCTACGGCTACATCGCTGCGCGGGTCATGCTGGCGGCGATCTTCCTGCTGACCGGCTACGACAAGCTGGTCGACGTCGAGGACGCGGTGGGGGACATCGCCGAAGTCGGGCTGCCGTTGCCGGCGCTGCTGGCGGTCACCGCAGGACTCGTCGAGTTGGTGTGCGGCGCGTTCCTCGCCCTGGGCCGGAGGACGGAGTGGGCCGCGGCGGGGCTGCTGCTGTTCCTCGTCCCGGTCACGGTGCTCATCAAGAAGCCGCTACGCGCGGACGCTCATTTCGGTACGGTCATCGACTTCCTGAAGAACCTCGCGATCGTGGGCGGGCTGCTGCTCGTCGTGCTGAGGGAGCGCCATGCGGGCCAGTGAACGGGAACCGCTGCTGTTCTGGGTCTTCACGGGACTGCTGGCGGCCCTGATGGTCGGCAGCGCGGCGCGGGCGTTGCTCGACTACCCCTGGGCTCGGGCGTCGTTCGAGCATCTGGGGTACCCGACCTACACCATCGTGCCGCTGGAGATCGCCAAGCTACTCGGGGTTGCCGCGGTCCTCAGCAACGCGTCGTCGTTCCTGAAGAACTTGGCCTACGCGGGGTTCTTCTACCACCTGCTCCTCGCCCTGAGTGCGCACGTGGCCGCCGGTGATGGACCGGAGATGATGAGCGGGGCCGTGTTGGGGCTGGTGCTGCTGGCGGGCTTGTTCCACTTCGACCGCAAGCGACCTTGATCGCGCCGCTCTGTGAGTTCAGCCCACGTCCGGGGCGCAAAGGCAGTCGCAGATCGGCGACAATGGCTTGCAGGTAGGGCGGACCGTGCAGGGAGGGACGCCATGCACGCAGAATCTGCCGCCATGCCGATCTCTCGGATGCGTCGTTCCGCGTTCCAGGCAGCCGCCGTGCTGGCGCTGGTCGCGGCGCCGGCAGCGGCGCAGCAGAGCTTCGATGCCGGAGGGCTGGTCTACGGGTTGGTGGGCGGCGGGTTTGGCGACGGCACGTTCGTCGCGACTGGCGCGGGCGTTGGTCTCCGGCTGACGCCGCATCTTGGCTTGGATGTGGAGCTGACACACCTGTCGGGCGCCGGTTCGGGCATGCCCACGCACGGGTACGGCGCGTTTACTGTCTCTGTCACGTCCGCCGCGGCGGATCCGGCCATGGAGGATCTCGCATCGCTCCCGCATGGATTCGACCCCTGGTTTCCGTCCGTCCGGATCGAGGACCAGCGCAGGGACGTGACGACGTTCCTGACGAGATTCACGGTCGAGTTTCCGGTCGCGAATGGGCGGCTCTTCCCGTATCTGACCGGCGGCGGTGGGGTGGGTCGTATGACGGAACGGTTCAGCGTCGTCGTCGATCCGATACCATGGATCCCGTTGGACCCGCTGGTTCCCGAATCGGTCGATCACCCGTCCGACGGCATCGACACCGTGCAGTTCTTCGACAGCTCCATCTTCCCGTCGCCGGGTGAGTACTCCGAGCTTGGCCTGAGCCTCGTGTTGGGCGGGGGCGTCGATGTGCGGTTGTGGCGCGGCCTCGGGGTCGGCGTGGATGTCCGGTGGCTGCGGATCCTTCGCAGCTACGACGCCTTCGACACGGCTCAGGTGACCTCGCGGGTGAGCTATCGGTTCTGAGATGGCGAGCCTCGCTGTACGCATCGTCTGCGGGCGTGGGTCGAGATTCGGCATCGTCGGACAAGAGCGGTCGTGAGCGTGCGCGGAGAGCCTTGACGGTGGTGAGCACACGCAGAGGATGAGGCGTCCGACGATGCCGTGTGTGACGGCCCCACCGGGCAAGCGGCGCTCAGGGGTCGCATGCCTGAGCGGTCCAAACACGCCTTCCGGGGTCGCGTGGATTCCCGTTCAGCATGTGGGAATCGACGAGGGAATGACGGTTGAATGGCGGACTGTAACCGCCTGTAAATAAATAACTTGCTGGAATACAGAAACTCGCGCTGCCGTAGCGCCCCGCCCCGCTTCCCGCGCCTCCCCACGTTGGGGGGACGGCACGCTCGCGTCGCCTGCGTCCGGGACCGGGTGCCGGTGAGCTGGTTGTCCGACCGCCTGCACTCCCATCCGAAGGGAGGGCGTAGACGATGCGCACGGCGCTCCTCGCGGTTCTGATGCTCATGATCGCAGGGTCAGGTTCCGCGCAGGCGCTCGATCCGATCCTTCCATGGTGAGCCGGCGACATGTTCGACGAACGGACGGTCCGCCGTGATCAAACTTGTCCCGTCCCGTTCGGCCAGGGCGCGGTACGTGCCCGATCCAGCCGGCCGTTTCTTCCTCAATCTCCCGGTCTTCCGTGGGATCGAAGCGGGCGCTCACGATGTGGAACGCGAGTTCGAAGCCGCCGCGGCGCACAGCAGAACCTTCAAGCTGCTGCGGGCGGGTTGCGGGTCGCAACGACGAGTGGGGTCCGCGGTCCCATCGATCTCCTGCGCTGCCAATCGACGTTCTCCGGCTCCAGACCTCCACCGTCCCCTCTTTGCGCCGCACCCGGCGACCGCTCGACGAGGAGGCAGAGTCCGCACGACTGAGCGTCGAGCGCCGACTGGATTCGCAGTGCTCGAACGGTACGCCCGAGCCGGGCACGTGCGCTCGGCGTCGTCGTCTGCAGCGGCGCGGTTTCTGCAGCGCGGGCTCCTAGCCCGGACTATTCATGGCGACCGTGACTTGGCCCCTGGGAGGCGGCGCCGGGACCGGACTCGGTCACGGAGAACGGGGAATGAGCAGTGAGCGGCCATTGGAACGTTCTCAACCGCGCGTGGCAGGGTGGTTGAGCGCCGAATGGACGTGATGACGGGTGCCGCAGGGGAGGACAGCGCACACTTCCCCCGTTGCGGGCGGTTGGCAGCCTCCGTCAGTCAGCGATGCGGCGCTCGCCGAGCGGCTATCCGGCGCGCGCCCCGAGCGCGAACGCGATGTGCCGCCACGCCGCCAGGTCCGGTGTCGCGCGCGGCAGGCGCAGGACGATGCGACGCACCGAGCACACCACCTGGACGCCGAGCTTCAGCAGCCGGTCGCGCAGCCAAGGCACCTGCGCGCGGGCGCACGCGGTGTCGGCGGCGCGCAGCCGCAACTCCTGCATCAGCACGTAGGCCGCCGCCGTCAGCAGGACGCGCAACTGATTCGCCGAAAACGCCTGGCAACTCGTGCGGTCGATCTGCAGGGCCTTCAGTTCCTTGATCCGGTTCTCGGCGTCCCCGCGGGCGCAGTAGACCTTCTCGTAGAGGAAACGCGGCGTCTGCCGCATGTTGGTCACGACGAAGCGCGGATTGTCCCGCGGCTCGCGGTCTCGGTGGCGGACGACTTCGGCCTTGATCACCACGCGGCGCGCGTGGTTCCACGTGCCGGCCTGGTACTCGTTGGTCTCGGTGTAGACGTGCTCGGTCTGTTCGCTGCGCCACGTCCGCGCCCGCGCCACCAGCATGGCCGGCTCGGCGTACCGCTCCAACACCGCGTTCTTCGCCATCGCGATCACGTAATCGAGCCGCGGCTGCGCCTCCAGGAAGGCGAAGACCGCCGGGCTGGCAAAGCCCCCGTCGAGCCGAACGAGAATGCGCGCCCGCGGAAACGCCCGGCGCAGCCTCGGCAGCAACCGCGACAACAGCCCGACCGTCCCCTCGGAGGCGACCGCCTTGCCGTGCCGCAACAGCGCCGCGCACAGATACTGCTCGGATTCGCGGTCGAAGGTCAGGAAGCCAAGCAGCGGCAGGTAGCACCAGTTGTCGTAGTACCCGTTGAAGAGCGTGTACTGCTGCGCCCCGTGCGTCGGGTCGTCTGTCGGGTCCAGGTCGATCGTGATGCACCGCGCCCGCCCGTCCAGGCGGCGACGATGCCGCTCGATGACCCGCGTGGCCAACTCGTCCGCCATGCGGAAGAGCGCGCAGCGGTTGACCGCGTTCTCGAACCGCGACAGGGTCGGCTGCGATGCCAGGCGCTCGCCCGAAACCGGGTCTCTGTCGAGCAGCAGCTTGTGCACCGGGTCGTCGGCGAGGCGGTCGCCGTCGTTGCAGTCGGGATGGCCGCAGGCGATGCCGAAGATGCGCTGGCCGACCAGGTCCGCGAGCGAGTGCCGGGTCTTGTCCGGCGCCCGCTTGTCGAACAGACACCCGGCGAACGCCTTGACCAGGCCGTAGATGCGCTCGGCGGCCTTCAGCAGGATCGCCCCGCCGTCGGAACTGGCCTGCTCCTGGTTGAACCGGGCGAACAGCGGCTTGTCAAACAGATCCGGGAACAGAACAGTCTGTGGTACAGTGTCGGTCGTCACGCAAGGGCCTCCGTGGTGGCGCAAGTGGTTGTTAACACTGCACTTGTACCACACGGGGGCTCTTGTGTCTGTACCGGAATCGGAACACGCCACGAATTTTCCGGGCTAGGAGTCTGCGCCGTGGAACGATTTTGGGCTCGATCGGCCACTATATGTTGTGGTTATGAACTGCACGACACCCTTCATATTGGGGCGAAAATTTCCTGCGGCGCAGACTCCTAGTGGTCCGTCACGTCACAATCTTCGGCCACGGACATGGGTTACAGCGCGCAATCATCGACGAATCACAGCACCGTAAACCAGAACGTTTAATCATGGCGCAGCACTAGGGTGTCCCCTCGCCGACAAGCGCCTCCTGCAATCCCGCCGGCGGGACCAGCAGGGCGTTGGCGTCGCCGGCGTCGACGATGCGCCGACCTTCGTCGCGACTCACGTACGTGACGTGGAAGACCTCCGCGAGCGGTCCCTGACCGGCAGCCCCGACGAGCTTACCGCTGACGAACGCGTCCACGGCCAGCAGCCGGCCGCGCGCTCCGGCACCGTTGCCGCCGGAAGCGAGCGCCAGGATCATCGACCCTATGGCCAGCGGCAGCGCGAACCAAATGCTCGTGGCGCCGGGCGTACCGCCAAGCGGGTGGACCGGACTCTCGCGCGACGGTCAACCACCGACAACCTCCAAGAATCCGCCCCGTCCGGGAACATTCGATCAATGGGGGGGCTGCCTCAGCCCGCGTCCTGAAGATCCTCGGTGAGCGACGAGCGTATGTTTCGAAGAGAATCCTGCAACCTGTAGCCCAGCACTCTCAAGACTTGTTCCGCCTGGAACCTTGAGATCTTACCACTTGCGACAAGACGCTTGATCTGCATCTCGGTCTCCTCAATGGCAGCCACTGTCCTGTCCAGCCCCGCCTCTACTCCCTTTACTCCCTTGAATTCCTCGCTGAACAAGGCCGCCCTCGACAGCTCCGCAAGCGCATCCGGCCGCCAGTCGCGAACGGGCCCTTGAGGCTCGTCTGTGGCTGGCTTCTTGCGGTACACCGCCACCACGACACCCCGGTCGACGACGTCCTCGCGCCTCCAGTGATCGGCGATCGGCTTCTGATGGCCGCCCTCATCCAGACCCCAGGCACCCAAGTCGTATCCGTCAGCTGGGAGTCGCATCACCCACCTGATCGTCTCCCGACCAGCGGCGGCTCGAAACCAGCCTCGGTGGTCTACTTCAAGCTGCGCGGCCGGCGAGACCAGGCAATAGTCGCTCCTCCAGATCCGAGCTGGAACCATCGATTCATCCGGCATTCGCACGTAGAACGCGTGTTCGTCGAGCACGTCGACCGGCGCCGGAGCCTCGTCCGAGGCCTGCGGCCGCCGCAGATAGCCCGACCCTGATCGATCCGTCCACTCGTAGACCGGCAACTGGCGCTCACTGCTGAACTCGGTCGGAGGCCTCGGACCGGGTGCGCTCTCGTCGTAGGGCTGGATCAGTCCTGGAGCGATCTGCAGTTCCAGTCCTAGCACGCCGCAGAGCGCTTCGACTGTGTCTGCACGCGGAACCGCACCTCTCCGGATGTTGCGGATCGTGTCACCGCTGCCGGTTGCCAGCTTCGAGAGCTTGCGCTCAGACAGGTGGCTCTTGCGGACGGCCGCGAGGAGTTGCTCTCTGATGTCCATGCAGCGTGCAGATTGTATCGTGAGTGGCCCCACCAAAACGGGGTGTGACCCAACTCAGAAAGCGGTTGTAGTGCCATGTTGCACTGCGGTTTTCACATGCCGGCGCTCCCGCACGGGGAGGTCGGTGGTCGACGGGACATCGGCGCGCCGCCACGCGCAGGCGTCGGCGTCGCTCCGGAAGTATCTGCCTTCGCGGCCCCAGCGGGCGATTGTGTCGACTACGCGGCCTACGAGTTGCCGCACGATGCTCTCGCGCTCGGCCGATCCGAGCAGGCCGCGGAAGTACTTCTCGACGACGATGTTGGTCGCCTGCTGCGACCACGCCTTCGGGAACTCGCCGCCGTGCTGCTCAAACAGCGCCTCGTCGGCGGCGATGGTGATGCGCGCGCTACGCTTCTCCCACTCGATCTCGTCGAACGGGTCGTTTCCTCCTTGGTCTTGCGCCTCGCGAAGGCCAGTCCCGGACTCGTACCGTTGGCTGTCTTCTTCATGTTTCGGTCTCTGAGGCTACTGCCGTTCCGTTGGCTGCCGCCGGCCGCCGCGCGCTCATTCCTTGTAGAGCCCCATGCGCCTGGCGGCGTCTTCGATCACCTTCGCTGGCGGGTTGCGCCCGAGTGTGCGGTAGTCCGGGCCGTACAGCTCGTACCAGTGGCACATCTCGTGCAGCCGCGACAGCAGGCGGCTGCCGATCCGGACCCCCAGCCTTTCTATCGCATCGTCGTTGTCGAAGTAGTTCGTGGTGAAGATCGTCGGTCGCTTCGCGTTGTACCGCTCGATCACGATCGTCTCGAGCCTGTCGAGCGTGTCCTCGACCCACGCGGTTCGGCGCTCGGCGCCGATGTCGTCGAGCACGAGCAGCTCGGCGTCGATGATCCGTTCGTAGACCTTCGCCTCGTCTCTGCTCTTCTGCTCGTCGCCGTGCCGTAGCGATGCCAGCAGCTGGCGCGTGTCCTCGAACGCGCCCTGCAGGTTGGATTCCGCCATTGCCGCGCGCAGCGTCGCCACGGCCAGGTGGGTTTTTCCGACCCCGGGCCTGCCGATGAATAGCAGGCCCTTCTTCACCGCGGGAAAGTCGACGGCAAACTGGCGCGCGCGCCGGATTCCCGCCTCGAGGTAGCCGTTGTCGTAAACCATGAAGTTGTCGAAGCTGCAGTTTGCATACCGTTCCGGGATGCCCGCGGCCTCTAACCTCGCGGCCGCCTGGCGCACGGCCCAGCACTCGCACCGCCGCGCCCGCCGAATCCCGCGGTCGGCTTCGATCATCCACCCGGTGTCGCCGCACCGGCGGCAGGACTCGGTTTGCGTGTCGTTCTCGTGGCGTTCATCCATCGTTGTGTCTGCCTTCCGGCGGGCGGCAGCGCCGCCCGCCGCGTGCCGCGGCGTGCTTCAGGCTGCGGCGGTCGCCGTTTCCGCGGTTTCGCGGGCCACGGTCACCTCGGCTCCATGCGGCTCGTCGGCGGCCTCTGCCGCCTTCTTCTTCGCTACGGCCGCCTTCTTCTTCCCGGCGTTCCTGCGACCGGCCCCCTTGCGCCCGCCGCGCCCGCCGCGCCCGCCGCGCCCGCCGCGCCCGTCGCCGAGCCGCCGCGTGTCGAGGGCCGCGAACGCGGGGATGAACCCCGTAGGCGCAGCGCAAGCCGGCCAGCAAAATCGAGAACACCCCGCACGCGCGGGGGTGAACCTTCGAGGATCACAGGAGTCCAGCTACCGGTGAAGGACGCCCCGCTCGCGCGGGGGTAAACCCAGATCGGACGGCAGCTCGATGTGCGCATCCCAGTCTGCCCCGCGCGCGCGGGGAGCGTCCGGATGCGAACCGAGAAATCCTGCAAGACGAGGGGTCTGCCCCGCGCGCGCGGGGAGCGTCCCTGCCCCCGGATCTGTCTGGCGCATCTGCCGGTCGAGGTCTGCCCCGCGCGCGCGGGGAGCGTCCCAGCGCAGGCTGCCGGCGGGTCCGATTCCCAGGGTCTGCCCCGCGCGCGCGCGGGGAGCGTCTGGATGCGGCCGTGCGGGTCGATTGCGCGATCGTCTGCCCCGCGCGCGCGCGGGGAGCGTTTGCCTACGCGGCGTTGGACTGCGGGCGTATGGGTCTGCCCCGCGCGCGCGGGGGGAGCGTCCCTCATCGACGCGGCGAAGATGGTCGGGTGGAAGGTCTGCCCCCCGCGCGCGGGGAGCGTCCCTCGACGAGCAGCGGGTCGACCTCGGCCAGCGCGTCTGCCCCGCGCGCGCGGGGAGCGTCCACTCGGTGGCACGCTGCCGCCCTCCTCGTCCACCGACGGGTCGGTGCCCGCGAAAGGCGGCCTCGACCGCCTCGGCCAGGGCCGAGCCCTTGAGCTTCGCGTGCCGCTCGGCCCACTCCTCGCCGAACACCGCGGCGGCGACCTTCAGCGTCCGCTCCCTGGGCACGCGCTTCCACAGCTGGTCGGCTCGCGGCCGGATCAGTGCGGTGAAGTCGGCCTTGAGCCGCGCGACCGTGGCCTCGAACTCGTGGTTCTTCACGGTCGAGTAGGCCAGGCGCGGCTTCAGCGTCATGGCCACCGCCTTGGCGAGGGTCGCCCGCCGCTCGGCGGGCTCGAGCGCCGGGAACGCCTCCCAGCGCTTCTTGTCGCTGCACTCGTTCATCCACGCCGTCGGCACCTCGGTCTGGTCGGCCAGGGTCTCGCCCGGGCTGGTCTCGACCTGCGCGGCGGCTCCGCAGTGCTTGTACGGCCGGCGCTGGCCCTCGCTCGCGTTGATGTCGAGCGCGTCGCTGCCGCGGAACCCGCGGCCGACGCTGCGCCGCCATCGAGAAGGTCAGCAGATGGCGGCCTCGTGGTCGAGCGCGAGGCCCGCGCGGACGATCTCGGTGCGCATGCACTCGAGCTCCTCGCCGACCGCCATCGGGGGATGCCGGTCGGCTACGCCTCCGCGGCCTGCGCGCTCGGCGCGCTGCGCCCGCCCCTCATCATCGGGGGCCGGACGTCCGGCGGCGCCTCCGCCTCCGGCTCGGTCTCGTCGCCCGTGGCGCGTTACCAGGTGTATGCGGCCTCGCCCGGTACGTCGCCGGCCGTAACGTACGTCCGCGAGGCAACGACAACCCCTCCGGAGCGGGGAATCGGCCGGCGCGTTTGCTGCAGGTCGAAAGGCAGCGCCAGCGGATGGGGCCAATGGCGCAAGACGAGGTCTTCATAGCCGGATCGCGGAACCGTGTCGAGCCAGAGGGCCACGTGTTACCGTCCGGGGAAGTAGCGCCATGATCGGCTCGACCGAAGCCCGACATCGTCCGCCATGGAGCTTTCTCGCGCAGCCTCTCAGTGCACGTTCCCGTTCTCGACTCTCTCGCCACGCTGCGCCTCGTGGAAGTCTCGCAGGCGGCGCGCGATTGTTTGCGCCATCGCCTCCATGGCTTGCGTCAGGCTCACGCCTCTCGTCCTGGACTCCGCCAGCGTCATTCTGTCCTCGTACGTGTTCTCGCCTTCCAGCGCGGTCACGTCGATGACCAACATCGCGACGACCTGCATCAGGTCGTGCAGGATGGCTACCAGCAGATGCAGATCGTCGAGCGACAGGCGCTCGCTGACCCCCCAGGGCACGTTGCCCGGGCCCCGCATCATGCGCATCATCGCGTGCTGCGCGCCGTTGGCCTGCTCCACCAACGTCATCAACGCGTCGCGCAGGTCCGGCGCGGTCGGCCGGTTGTCGGCCACCCCGCCCGCCGGTGGAGCGTCTCCGGGCTGCTGCTTCGAGAGGGCGTCCGCGGCGCGCTTCAGCACACGGCGTGCCTTCTTGTAGGCAGCCCTCCTGCCGTCGTGCTCCTCGATCGCCTCGCCAATCTGGTCGTCGATCGTCGCGACCGCTACGGCGAGCACGTCGGCGTCATTGCAGGTCGCGACTCGCTTCGCGTAATCCCGCACGCTCTCGCGGTGGCGCATGCCTAGCGTGCCGGCAGCCTCGACCAACCAACGGTCGAATCCGAGTGCCACCGGTATGGGGAGTGTGACCTCCTCGTGCTCCAGGAGGTACCGCAACCACACGATCGCACGCTGCCTGTCGGTTCCCACCGCCTGTGCCACGCGCTCGACCTGTTCGTACGCCCGGCGAGCCTCATCGTCTGCGGGCTCCCCGTATATCAGTCGCGCGAGTATCTGGGCTCGCACCGCCGCCAATGACTCTGATGTCGTCTGCATGTTCCTCCTCCTTCCCTTTCGACCGGTCGCGAAGGTACGACCCCGATACGGTGCGTGCCCGGTTCGCTTCCACCGGAGTCGAGCGACTGCCCCGTCGTGTGTGCCCTTGCCTGCGGGTGCTCTCGCTGCGGCGTCGCGGCCGTTCCTGTCGACGCTCGCGACCTCAACGGCGGCATCGCGTCGAGCCGACTCGACCCCGCTCTTGGACGTGATCTCGACCTGCACTTCGTACTCTCTCGTTTCACTTGGTACCCTTCCTTCCTTCGTCTTCCTGTTGTTCGTCGCGCTCCTCGTGCTCTTCGTGTCCTTGTCGTCTTCGTTCCCGTTCTGCTCTTCGCGTCCCTGGCCCTCGGCCGGGTGGCGCATCCGCTTGGCGCCGTTCGCGCCGAGCGGCCCCGCTCGATCCCGTCCGTCGGCGCGGCCGGACTCGTCTCGCTCGCCGCGGCCCGCGAGCAGGCCTCGCCAACCAGAAGCTGGCGCGGTCCGGTGGCGACCCGCTTTCGGGACGAGCGCCGCGCGGCGGGCGTTCCGACTTTCGCCGAGAACAGCGAGCGCGTGCTCGAACAGAAGCGTGGGGGCTCGCACGACCGGAGGTATGCGCAGAACTGGATCCTGACCGGACACTAGCCTGGCCATACTTGGCGAGATCATCCTCGTCGGGCATGGCCTGCCGGTCGGCCTAGGTCGGCCCCATCAACAAGAAGCTGCTGGCAGTGCACCGCTACGGGCTGGCCGGCGTTTCCTCTCGCGGCAAAACCGTAAGCACGTCGACGACCAACTCGGGCGACGACCACCGGCGCACAGTCGCCATCGACTACGTGACGCGGCTCGGCGGGTGAACTGGCCGCCTCGGCCGCGAACGCCCGCTCCAGGGCCGCAGACGCATCCGCATCCGCTGTATCTCTCGAGTTGCCGCCGACGTCGATAGGCGCCGGGTCCGCGCCGAACCCGCCCGCATCGGCCTCGGCCGTGAACGCCCGGTCGAGCGCATCGAACGCGTTGGTGGCTGTATCTCCTCCACCGGCGCCGTCACCCGCCGGCCTTCTCCGGCGACCAGGCGCGCCCGGCGCTTCATCGGGCGTCCGGACGCCCGCATCGAACGCCCCGCCCCTGGGCGGCCATCATCGGTCCTCGTCAGGAGTCCGGCCTCTATCGAGTCGAACGCCTCGTCCAGGGACGGGTCCGCCCCCGCTGCAGTACCGGCCGCCGGCGGGCATCACGCCGCCGGCGCCGACGGCAGTGACCGCCGCTTGCGTGAGCGTGCCGTCGCCGCCGGCGCCCGCTTCAGCCCCGGCCACGGTCGTCACCGTCGCCAGTTCCAGCGCCTCCGATCCGGTCAGTCCCAATGCCGAGGCCCCGGCGGCACCGGCCGCCGCGCCGATCGCCCCGCCGAGCAGCGCGCTCGCCCAGCCGCCGCGGCCATCGTCCTGTGTGATCGCCGCGTACGTGTGCTCGGCATCCTCCCTCCAGCCACCGGGCGGCGCGCGCCTGCAGGCCCTGCCACTCCCGATTCTGCTCCGCGTAGGCCTCGCGGACCGCGGCCAGCGTGTCGGTCGCCTGCTCCTGCAGTTGCTCGGCTTCGGCCAGAAGCCGAAGCCGGCCACCCGTGCGCCGTTCCGCCTCGGCGCGTAGTACCAGCGACCGGGTCTCGTAGGCCAACGCGCGCGCATGCTCGGCCACCGTCTGTGCCCGGTTCGCGCGCCAGCGCACCACCTCGGCTAACGCACGCGCTTCGTTCGCATGCCGGCATCCTTCCGGCTGATCCTCGAACGCCTCGTCGCCGCGATACCGGTTGCAGTCCCCGTACTGCTCGCTCGTGTAGAAGCCTTGCCGGCCATCCACTCCGAGGCCTTCTTCGCACCCTCCTCGGCGTCCCTGGCCCGGGCCCGCAGATCCTCGGCCCGGTCCCGCGCATCGCTGGTGACGGTCAGCGCGGTTGCTCAATGGAGCTGCAGGCGGCGCGGGCGCGTTGCTGCGCGGCATCCATCAGGACGACAAGATCGGTGTACGCCTCCCGCCCGGCGCGAACGGGGACATATCCAGTTCCAGTCCGAGCACGCCGTTCCGCACCCGCATTGCCACGCGGTTGTCGATCCTGCTATAGTGTGCGGTATGGCTACCGCGCACTCGCGTTGGGCCCGGGCTGGCGGGGCGGCTCCCTGTCGCTGTCGACCTTGGACGTTTGGCGGGCCGCTCTTGACGCCTGCGAAGCACGGGGGATTCCGATGAAATCGGTCGAGTCGCAGATTGCTAATCTGCAAGAAGAGATCGCCAAGGTACGCGGCCAGATCGCCGCCGTCCAGGCAAAAGAGGACCAGTACAAGGCCCGCCGTCAGAATCTGGAGCAGCGCCTCAGAACGCGCGAAAAGAAGTTGTTCGACCTTGTGGAAGCGTACTGTTTGGCCGATCAGAGAAGACGCTTTGCGGCCGAGCCGGCGGAGCGTAAGCGTTTCCTGGCAGGCATCGGCGCGTTCCTGACAGACAGCCAGAGGGCCCACTTCATGCCCCCGTCCGAGAACGGCGGTGCCGAACCCGGGGGCAAGGCCACCGCAGAGGCGCCGGCCAGCGACGAGCCCGCTCCGGAGAGCCGGGGTGAGATCAACGCGACGCCGGTCAGCGACGCCACCTCTATGCAGCCCCGCTCGCCGGATGCGGCAAAGCATCCCGCTGGCGCCGCGGTTCAATCGCCGGACAACCTCAGTTGTGCGCCGGGAACCGACTCCCAGGCGTCGCTCAACGGCGAGGATGAACAGACACCGGCCACGCGGAAACCGTCGACGAGCGCGACTAAGCGGCCGAGACAACAGGCGCGTCCTGCCTCAGAAAAGCAGCGCACCTATGTCCGCGACCTCATACACAAGCACCCAGCCGTGGCGCAAGAGCACAACGTCCTCGAGGCTAACCTGGGTTCCATGACCCAAGCCGAGGCCAGCCGGGCGATAAAGGTGCTGCGTCCCGTCGCTCCAGCAGAAGCTGACGCCAAGACGTGATGTGGTGCCGGAGAGTTCGCCTGGGAAGAGGATCATTCGCATGTCCGGGATGCCCAAGGACCGTTTGGTGACACGCGCCGAGGAAACTGGTTCCGGAAACGAAACCGGACGCATGGAGATCTTCGAAGCCAACAAACTTTACCTGGCCGGCGACCCCGCTTTGAGCGTGCTGGGCAGCCCCTCGACTCTGGCACACTGGAGGAGCCAGGGTCGGGGACCGGCTTTCATCAAACTTGGCTCGCGCGTCGCCTACCGCGGCTCGGCACTGAACCAATGGCTCGCCGCTCGCACCGTTCGACCGACCGACGACGGCCCGGGCCTACGGGGCCACCCGGCGCACGACCGAAATGCGGCCCGACCGCACGTGCATCGACAGGGCCGTTGACCGGTGACCGATTGTGCGATCTGTACGGCACTCCGCGTGTACGGCCGGCACGTACCGCTCTGGAGCCTGAAGCCGCTCATCGAGCGTGGCGTCGAGCGCTTCCTCCACGTCTACGACTTCGGCGACGACTGGAGATCCGATATCTTCATCGAATCGGTCCGCGATGGCGAGGCCGACGTCGACCCTGCGTCCGTCGACGGCTAGCGGCGGTGCCCGCCGCAGGACGTTGTCGGCGTCCCCACCTTCATGGAGTTCCTCGAGGCGGCGCTCCACCCGGGGTGCACGACACGAAAGTGAGGCTTTGCCGTACGCGGGTATTGAGCGAGCGCCGATCGGCCGATTCCTTGGGTAGGGAGGACTCCGACCATGCCCGAGGCGCAGTTGACTGAACCGCTCGATCACGCGGCCGAAAAAGGGGGCTTGGAGGAGATGTTCGCGGCGTTGGAGGCAGCGGTCAAGGCCGATGTCGAGGCGTTCCTCAGACGGGGGAACGCGAATGCGCAGGACTTCGAGACCCTCTTGCAGACCGTTCACCGTCGAGCGCTCGCCACGGCGAGCCAAGCCGTGAAGACGATTTCGGCGCCGCGTTCGTAGCCGCGTTTGCGGCTGAGGTTGCTGCGCTGCTCGGACCACGCCGGGGTGACGCGCAGGACTTCGAGGCCCTCGAGCAGGCACTGCGTCGTCGAGCCCTCGACCTTGCCGCGCAGGCGCTGGCGCAGTACTGCAACGCGGACGATGCCGACCATTCGGATTCGACCGTCGCGTGCGCCTGCGGCGGAAAGGCGCGCTACGCCGGCCGCCGCCCAAAGACCTTCACCACGCTGCTCGGGCCGCTGACGCTGGAACGGGCCTACTACCATTGCGACGCCTGCCGTACGGGGGTGTGTCCGCGCGACCGGGCCCTGGGTATGCACGCCACGTCGCTGTCGCCCGGCGTGCTGCGGATGGTGGGGCTGGCGGCCTCGGACTTCAGCTTCGCCGCGGCCAGCGACCTGTTGTGGGAACTGGCCGCGGTGCGCGTCGAGACCAAGCAGGTCGAGCGCTGCGCCGAAGCCCTGGGACGTGAGGTCGCCGCCGACGAACGCGCTGTGGCAGAAACCGTCCCCAGCCCCGCGCCGACGATGTACCTGGGGTTGGACGGCAGCGGCGTGCCGGTGCGCCCCGCCGAGGTCGAAGGCCGTCGCGGCAAGCAGCCCGACGGTTCGGCCAAGACCCGCGAGGTCAAGCTGGCCACCGTGTGGACGGCCGAAGGGCGCGACAAAGCGGGCCGGCCCGTGCGCGACCTCGGGTCAGTCAGCTACAACGCCGCAGTCGAGAGCGCGGCCAGCCGCGACACCGACTCGCAGCCGGCCGCCTTCGCACAACGGGCCTATCGCGAGGCAATACGGCGCGGTTTCGACACCGCAGCCCAGCGCGTCGTCATCGGCGACGGCGCCGCGTGGATCTGGAACATCGCCGCCGAGCAGTTTCCCGGCGCCATCGAGATCGTTGACATCTACCACGCCAAGCAGCACCTGTGCGACGTCGCCAAGGCCATCTACGGTCCCGGGACCGACCTGGCCGACCGGTGGGCCAAGGACCGGCGTGACGAACTCGACGCCGGCCGGCTGTGCGCCGTCGTCGCCGCGCTGCGCATCCACGTCGAGACCACGCCCGAGGCGCGAAAGTGCATTCACTACGTGTTCGGGAACCGCCACCGGATGCGCTATCCGCAGTTCCGCGCCAGGGGCCTGTGCGTCTCGTCGGGCGTCGTCGAGGCCGGATGCAAGCAGATCGGCGCACGGCTCAAGCGCGCCGGCATGCGCTGGACCGTCGCCGGGGCCAACGCCATCATCGCCCTGCGCTGCTGCATCCTCAGCGGACGCTTCGAGGACTTCTGGGAGCGACGTGCCGCAAATGCCGCCTGACGCTCATCCAACAATGATGTCGTGCACCCCTCCACCCGCTCCACGTGGACAACGAGGTGCTGACTTGGTACGGGAAGCCGTTCGACCCCGGTCGACATCGACGAGCGATGGGTGCGGCTGAGGCTCGCACGCTGGCCGCCCGCCGCCGGGGCGCCCTCGCGAGGCATCGAGGCGTAGCGCGGTCCGATTCGACCTGACCCCTACTATCTGCGTCCCGCTGTGGACCGCCATCGATCGCCAACTGGAACTGCTCTCGACCGTCTCGCTCAGAACGGGCTGTTACAGAACGGCCGGCACGGGTCGCCGACGCGCCCCCTGCCGAACGCCTTGTTGTCTTCGGCGAGACCGAGAACCGTTCGGCGTGGTGCCAGCATGAGTCGTCCGTCGTAGTCCAAAGCAATCCGCGCGCGAATTACACACAGAATGGGGTACGACCATGCTCTGGCCGATGCCGTCCGCCAAGAACTACGGGCATGATGCCACCATGCGTGGCTTTCGCACCGAACCCCACGTATTCGGGGGGGGGCACTTCGACCGGACGTGGCGTCGATTTCCTGCTATCCCGCCACGGGTGGTTCGCTCGCCTGCGACGGCCGGTGTCGATGTCGGGAGCGCGACCGGCCCAGTTCCCGCTTCGATTTCGACCCCAATCCTCGCCCGGCGGACGTAGAACGGAATGGGCCGCTATCAGACGCCGGACGAGAACGCCGAAGCTCGGTCACCGCCCCCGGGCATCCGGGATGGACGACATCGCCAAGGGGATGGCGGCGGTGGTTGGATTGAGAGGTTCGGCCAAGCGTTCCTTCAGATAGCGGCCAGTGTGGCTGGTCGCGCGGTGGGCGGCGATGGTCTCCGGCGTGCCCTCGGCGACAATGGCGCCGCCATCCCTCCCACTCTCCGGTCCGAGGTCGACGATCCAGTCGGCGGCGGCGATGACGTCGAGGTTGTGCTCGATGATGAACACCGTGTTGCCGCCCGCGATGAGCGGGTCGACGATGCCGAGCAGCCAGTCGATGTCGGCCGGATGAAGGCCGGTGGTCGGCTCGTCCATGACGTAGACGTTGCCGCTCCGCGTCAGCTCGGAGGCAAGCTTGAGGTGCTGCGCTTCGCCGCCCGAGAGGGTCGACAGCGACTGGCCGAGGCGCAGATAGCCGACGCCCACGTCGACCAGGAGCTGCAGGCCGCGCCCGACCTTTGGTATCTGGACGGTGAGGTTGCGCAGGTTGTTGGAGGTGGCCTTCTCGATGCGGAACGCGTCGTCGAACGTCCGGCGGTTGCGGCTCGGCGTGACGATCCGGTCGTTGAGGGCGCGCGATGTCGCGGTGTCGCTGCGCAGCAAGTCGTCGAGACGGCCGCCAAAGACCAGCTCGCCGCCGCCGTCGCCGGCGCGGGGGGCCGATGTCGACACACCCGGTCCGCCGCGCGGATGACCGCCGGGTCGTGCTCGACGACGAGCACCGAGTTGCCGTGGTAGCGCAGGCGGCGGAGCATGGCGATGAGGTGATCGATGTCCCGCGGATGGAGCCCCACGCTCGGCTCGTCCAGGATGTAGACGAGATCGACGAGATCGCAGTCGAGCTGCCGGGCCATCTTCACCCGCTGGCTCTCGCCGCCGGGCAGCGTCGGCACCCTGCAGTAGTTGAGCGACAGGGAGCCGACGCCGATGTCGATCAGGTGCCGGAGCGTCCCGCGCATCCGGGCGACCAGCGTCGCGACGACGTCGCGGATCTCTTCGTAGTCGTCCCGCGCGAGGAGATCGTCGAGCACGCGGTCGAGCTCCGTCAGCTCGCAGTCGACGAGCTGGCCGATGGTCCAGCCGCCCGCCAGCTCCACCGCGCGCGCCGCGGCGTTGAGCCGCACCCCGCCGCAATCGAGGCACGCCTGCTCCGTGAACAACCGCCGGTACGCCTCCTTGCCGGTGCGCGGGATCTGGTCCTCGTCCTTGTCGACGTGCAGCCGCACGAGCTTGCGGGCGACGCCTTCGAAGGTCCGCTCGTACGTCGTGCCCTGGTGGACCTTCTCGATCCGCACGTCGTCGGCCCACAGCAGGCGCTGCCTTTCGGCCGCGGTAAACCGGCGTAGCGGCTTGCGCGGCGGGACGACCTCGGTCTGGACGATCTCCCGCCAGTACCACTTCCCGATGTCGTAGCCGGGATGGCGGATGGCGCCCTCCTCGATGCTCCGGTCGAGGTCGAGCAGCTTGTCGACATCGACCGTGATGCGCTTGCCGAGGCCCTTGCAGGCGGGACACATGCCGTCGGGATGGTTGAACGAGAAGCGGTGCGACCAGCCGACGAACGGCCGGCCGCAGCGCGAGAAGAGCATCCGCAGGTAGGTGTAGATCTCGGTGACCGTGCCGGCGGTGCTGCGGCTGCTTCTTCCGAGGCGCTTCTGGTCGATCACGATGCAGGGCGAGATGTTCCGGATGGCATCGACCGGCGGCCGGGTGAGCCGGGCAGCCGGCGGCGGGCGTACGTGCTGAACGTCTCGACGAACTGGCGCTGCGCCTCGGTGCAGATCGTGTCGAACACGAGCGACGACTTGCCGCTGCCGCTCACGCCGGTGAACGCGACGAGCTGGTGCTTCGGAACGTCGACGTCGATGCCCTTGAGGTTGTGCGGGCGGGCGCCTCGGATCTCGTTGGAGGCCATAGGGCGCTTCTTCTCTGGGGCGCCGCCCTCATCTTCGGGGTTACTGCCGCCGCGCCTGTTGCACACTCGCGGGCTCTTTGGGAACGCCGATGCATAGCACAGGCCGCAGGACTGACACCAGGCATAACTCGGCATCCGGCTTCGTTCAAGCGCACGGCGATGTAGTCGACGAGGCGCTCCTTCAGCGCCCCATGTCCGGCATGCCCGGCGTCGAGGACCGCCCTGGCGCGCGCGAGATCGAGCGGCGCGGCGGTGCGCTTCGTCCACGGCAGGCTCGCCAGGCGCCGCAGGTACTCGCGCTGTTTCGCATGCTCGGGATGGGTACGCGGTCACGCGTCCAGCCGCTCGAGAACCTCCCGCCCCCGCTCCCGCACAACGTCCGGCATCCCGGGCGCGTCGACCTGTTCGCGGAGCCGGTCGAGACCGTCGGCGGGGTCGACGACGGGCGCGCCGAGCAACGTGCGCACCCGCGCCGCCGTGACGCGGTTGCGGACGAGTGCCGCGTCGCCGGTCTCCAGCCCCAGCGCCACCCTGCGGCAGACCGTCTGCTGGCGGCGGGTGAGCTGACGGATCCCACGCTCGTGTGTGTAGTCGCGAATCATGCGACGACAGGCGCCGCGGGTGAACCTCACCGGCGCGGCCGTCAGCCCGGCGGCCCGGGTTCTGTGCCGGGATCAGGTGCGTCTCGGCGATGGCGATCTTCTCGGCCTCGGTATAGCCGGGCAGGTTGATGATCTCCAGCCGGTCCCGCAACGCCGGCGGAATGCGCGCCACCTCGTTCGCCGTCGTGATGGACAGCACCGCGTTCGGCGGCGTGCGCGTCGACGCGGCGGTGGCGCAGCGCTATCTGAAAGGGGGGCTTCGGCAACGCCTGTTGCCGCATCGGCGGCATCGGACGCACCGCCGACCGTAACGCCGGCACGATGGAGCAACTACGCAGCGACCTCAGCGTCGTCCAGCAGCGCCTGTTCGTTGGGGCCGAGGGACATGCTCAGTCGCGAGCCCCTCCCCCGGCCATCGCCCCCGCCATCGCGGCGCCGATTGCGCGCCGTGCGTCCGCGACTGGCGAGCCGACCTTCCGCACGTAACGGTCCGCCATCGCCGTAGTCTTGTGCCCCAGCAGGTCTCGCAACACGTGCGTGCCGACACCCGCCGCTGCCGCGTTCGTCATGACAGTCCGCCGCAGATCGTGCAGCCGAACGTCTGTCAGTCCCGCCAGCCGCGCCGCCGCCGCGAAGTGTGTGCGGGCCGTCCGGTACGTCAATGGTCCGCGCGCGTCAACCGCGAACACGTGGTCATTCCTGTTCATCCGCGGCCGGGATTGTATGACCTCAAGCGCCGCGTCCGGAAAGTCATGTACCCGCCGCCCGGTCTTCGTCTCCGGCAGCGTCACGCGCCGATTCTCGAAGTCGACATGCTCCCAGCGAATCGAGCACACCTCAGATATTCGCAGTCCAGTCAGCGCCGCAACCCGGATCGCGGCGACGCTCGCGGGATGCCTGTCGTCAAGCCGGTCGAGAGCGGCGGCCAGCGCTCCCAGCTCCCCTGAGTCGAGCACACGGTCTCTCGCCTCCTCCCTCGCCCGCTCGATACCGCGCGCCGGGTTCGTATGTTGCGACCGCCATTCCCACGTCTCGAAGAGATTGAAGAGCCGCGAGACAAGCGCCAGCACACGGTTACGCGTCGCGTTCGGCAGGCGTCTGACTGCCCGCTCCACGTTTCGCCGCGTCACGGCGTCGACGCGACGCTTGCCGAGGGCTGGTCGGACGTAGAGCTTCGCCTGATTCCGATAGGTCTGGAGCGTCCGCCGCGAGAGCAGACCGAGCTTGATCCGCTCCGGGGCGTATTCGTCAAGGAAACGATCCAGCCCCTCGTCGACGGTCGGCGCCTCGCGTTGCTGGCGGCGACGCTCCAACGGATCCGCTTCGCCCGCGCGGATTACCACCAGTTCCCGACCGGCCCGCTCCCGAACGTCCCTCAGCGACAGCTCGGAGCATCGCGCCAGTGTCGCCCGGCGCCGCCGGCCTGCGATCCGGTAGTCGAGGAGGTAGCTCTTCACGCCGGCGGGCGTAACCCGAAGGCCCAGCCCGCGCACCTTCGAATCCCATACGGTGTAGGTCGCCGTCCGTGGCTTCGCCTCACGGACCACACGTTCGGTCAGCGGGCGCGTCACCACTCTACCCATGCCCGTCTCCTCCAAGCCGATGAGCCGCTGTATCTCGCTTCTCAGCCCCTTGGGAACCGCATCCGCCCGGAGTCCCTGCCGCATCGGCCGGGAACCGGTGTCACCACTGTGTCACCACCGAGACAGCATGACACGACACGTGGCGGCAATCCAGCGCATCGATGGATGGGCCTTAAGCTATTATTCTATAACGTTTTATGGCACTGCTGCGCAACGGGATGCAACAGTGGGATTCGCAGCGCGCACTTTTTCGTAATCAGCAGGTCAGCGGTTCGAGTCCGCTCGCCGGCTCCAATGTTTACAGGCAAAAACGCGATCCGACGGTCGGCGGAAACGCCGTTTGACACCCTAACTGACACCCTAACTGCCCGGTCTCCGTTTTCGGGCGACCCGGCAGGCCCTCCCTCGTGTGTTGGGACACGACCCTGCTGAGGGGGCGACGCAGCGCCGGGACGTTGCCGTCGTGGTCGCCGGGGACCAGGAGCCGCTCGCCGGAGCATCTGGTCATCGCAGGCCAAGCTTGGCCGTCGTCGTCATCTGTGTCGATGGCCGGTCGTCGTTGCAGCGTTCGAGGCGGCCCTCCGCCGAGTCGCCCCCGTCGACCAGACGCAGGTCACCGCTCCACACTGGCAGTCGCACGATGTCGGTGTGGCAATCGGCAAAGCATGGCCGGCCACCTGCCACCCACGCCGCCACGGTCAGCGTTGAACTCCGGGTCCCCGGGGGTTACCGAGGTGGCGAAGCCGCGGGTGGCGGTATCCGCGCCAGTCAGGTCGACCGACGTGCTCCCGGTCTGCGACCAGGCGTCGTCGAGGTTGCCCGCCGCGCGGAGCTGCGCAATCGAGAGCGGGGCGTCTCGACGGAGAAATGTAGATCTGCTCTCCGTGCCACGCGACGCCCCGCTCGATGCTGGGCTACCCTGCTCTCGATGAGTCGGGAACGGATCGACGACAGGATCGATGAAGCCGTGCTGGCGCTCCTCTATCTGGGCATCTTCGAACGTGAACCCTATGGTGGGCGCGCGCACGTGGAAGTCGTTCGACTGGGACGCGATGGAACGCCTTCACCGAAAGGGGCTGATTTCCGACCCGGTGAGCAAGGCCAAGTCGGTGATGTTGACCGATACGGGTTTGCGCCGGGCTCCTTTCGTCGGCTGTGCGAGGCGGATGAATGAGCCGCGTCGGAAGAACGTCGTGCGCATGACCAGGCACGACAGGTGCGGGGCTGGGTCGTGACACGCGCGGTTATGGACGATGTCGGCGTGGGGCATGCCGGGTGGGTTCCGTGCCGACTCACATCATCGACGCAATGCTGGAGAGCGCGACCGGGACTCGCTCTTGTGGCGACGTACCGGAACGGCCGGGGCTGCAGCCCGCTGGTGTCAGCACTCTCGAAGACCCGCCGTCGACAACCCGGTCGCCGCTGTGCTGCGGGGCATCGTGCGCCAGCAAGCGGCCGACCCCGCTACGGTCCCTCATCCGTTCCTTCTATCACCAGTCGAATCGCGGACGGATCGAGCCGAGGTGCCGAAGGCGGCGGGGCGCCCCCGCGAGAGCGGCCGGAACGACTCTGCCCACCGAGCCTCGACCGCCGCAGCCGCTCTTTCCCCCCAGGGTACGGCCGCGGATCGAAGCCGAGCAGCCCGGCTCGTTCGCCCGCCGTAGCGGCGGGCTGGACGTCTGAAGACCATTCCACCGACGGGAGAGAATCCGGGGAGCAAAGACGAGCCCGCGAGGCGGTCAAGGAAGCCGCCCCGGGACAACGGGTCCTACCGACCATCCCGCCACCACTTCGCGGTTTGGGCCCGTCCGTCGATCAGACCACAGCGCCGTGACAAACTAGGTCATGCCCGACGTCGAGGACTTGCGCGACCTCTGGGAGATCGACATCGAGCTGGCCGGTAGCGACCAAGGGCCGATACCGATCATCACCACCGTGGCGGAGAAGACGTGGATCTGGAGCGACCTGCACCTCGGCGACCCCGGCGCGCTGCAGGCCTTCGACCGCCCGTTCGGCGACGTCGACCAGATGAACCGCCATCTGCTTCGCGAATGGAGGCGCCGCGTACGATCCGACGACACCATCATCTGCCTGGGCGACGTCGCCCATCCGGATGCCTTGCGCGACCGGCGCCTGGTGCTCGACATCCGAGACTGCCCGGGCAACCGGGTCCTCGTGCTCGGAAACCACGACCTGAACCGCGCCGCGTTGCGCGAGGCAGGGTTTGCAACGCAGTGCTCGCTGGCGTTGTGCGCCACCGACCCGCCGCTGGCCCTGAGCCACTACCCGCTGCGCCAGATACCGGTGGGCTCGGTCAACCTTCACGGACACCTCCACGAAGGTATCGAGCCGACCCGGCGACACATCAACCTCGCGGTCGAGCAGACCGACTACAGCCCGGTCGGACTCATCTGGGTGCTGGACAAGGCGCGACAGCGACAGCTCGCCGGAGCAGTCGATTCAAGGCGGCTCGGGGAGCGAAGCGCCACATCGGACTGCACGAACGCCGCCCCCGTAACCACTGGCCCGTCGCAGTTAACGTAATGGGCCGTTATCGGACTCAGGCGTCCGGTGGTGCCGTTCGGTTCAGCGCGTGCTGCGTGAGCATCCGGACGTCCTGCTTCACGTCCTCGATGTTGCGGGTGATCACGGCGTGTGCTTCCCGGTTCTCGGTGCGTAGCCGTTCCTCGGACGCCTTGATCTCGGCGCGCAACCGCCCCTCGGAGTCCGTGATCGCAGTCGTGATCGTGGACATGAACTTCGCGCTACGGAAGAACACCAAGATCACGGCGACGATGATCGCCACCAGTTGCGCCGCGTCCGCCAGGGGGATGTTCACCGAGTTGACCCTCTAGGCATACCCTAGCAGGTTTTGCCCCATTCTTCTCCCCCTTCCTCTGTGGGTGTACCCCCCCAGGGGGCTGAGACCTCGGGTGCTCATGAAGCTGTAGAGGGCGGTACGGGACACGCCCGTGGTGGGGGCTCGACGATCGGCGACGTCGTGGCGAACTCGGGCTGAGAACCCGCGGCCGATGCTTGCGAGAATCGGGATCGCGGGGCCGCCGCGGCTCAGCAGGCGGTTGGGGCCGTAAGGATCGGGTAGAATTTCCACATGATCACCGAACCCGTTGCGGAGCAAGGCGACGCAACCCCTGCATCCAGCGACGCCAGCAAGGAACTGCGAGCGGCTTTCAGGGATCATCTCCAGATCACTGGCATCCGCGACGCCTACGATCGCCTCCTGGCGACGACTCGGCTGTTGCCGAAATTCGAAGATGGCGGTGATTCTAAGGACAGTGCGCTAAACTAGTTTGCTACCTGCTGGTTTCCTGGTCATACTGGAGGTATGAAGCGAGATATCAAGCTGGAAGCGACCCTGGTTGCGAAGTATGCCGTGGTCGCGCCGGTGTTGGACGAGCGCAGTCGCCGCCGGTGGGCGGCGGCCGAGTCGCTCGCTGTCGGCTACGGCGGCGACGCGGTGGTTTCGTCGGCCACCGGTCTGGCTCGGGAGACGATTCGCAAGGGACGCCGGGAGATTGCCCGCGACGAGGCGCCCACCGACCGCATCCGACGCCCTGGAGGCGGACGGCCCCGCATCCAGCAGGATCAACCCGGCATCCAGGCCGCGCTCGAAGCGCTGGTGGACCCGCTCACGCGCGGCGACCCGACCTCGCCGCTACGCTGGACGTGCAAGAGTCGCGCGAAGCTGGCGGGGGCGCTCGTCGACCGCATCGGGAACGTCCGGACGGCGACCGGGCTCCGGGTCCTGGCCGAACTCGACGCCGGGCAGTATCCTACGGGCGTCACGGTGACCAAGGAACAGATGGACGCACTCGCGCTGGTTCCCGATGCGTTTCACGGGGAATGGAATTACAAACTGTTACCCCGATGAAGTTGACAACTTTATATCGATCACTGTCCTAAGGTGAAGAAGGTGGTCTCGCTCCAGCATACCGATGGCCGCGTCTTGTATAGGCTGGAGCTATACAGGTGGGCGCTGCTGCTCTCTATCTGCGAGCCGGCACAAGAGGCTTGGCGACAGCGAAGCGAAGCCGCAAAGTTTCATTTCTTCCCCAGATTCGTCGGAGTTGACGACAACGCGCGCGCGAGCCTCGACGAGGACAAAGAGCTACCAGGCCTCCGGATCATCTCGGTCGCCGATGTCAGGGATGTTATCGACTTCGCGCGAAGCACTGATTATCCGCTCTGATCCGACCCTCGCCGTCTACATCGCCGAGCTCCACGACACCGGGCACGACGCCACTGGTTCGGCGGAGTCGGGCTCCACCATCAAGGTCCGATCTGCTGGCCGGCCGCAGACGGGCGACCAGCGAATGGTCGTACGTGTCCCCCCATTCGACCACCCAAAAGTGACCCGGCACACACGGCGGGTCAATGGATCGTCTCCCCGACGTCATGGTCGACGATCACAAGCTCACCGGCAGCTGCTTCCAAGATGCCGATGGCGATCTCCGCGACCAAGCTCGCGAACGTCCACGCCCACCAGCGCGGCCAGCCGTGCAGCACATGCAGCTTCACCGCCTCAATGACCATCGCCAGTTCCAGCGCCTCGAATGGATGCAGCTCGCGGTCGAGCGTGACCCACTCGCCGATCACCCATTCCGCGCTTGTCGGCTCGTCCACCGTTGCTTCCTTCCGCGTCGCCTTCGACGAGCGACAAGTTCTGCGGGGGATCGCGGTCCCGAACCATCGCCGCCATCGTCCGGATCCGCATCGCGTCGAACGGCAGGCATCACGGCCTGGCCCGCACCATCGAGGTCCCCACGCCGGACGCCGCGGCCGCGCCGCCGAGCGGGGCGCCCGGCTGCGCCTCGGACCCCTGCTCACCGTTGATACGCCGTCGCCGCCCCCGAACCCGCATAGCGCACCACCTGCCCCCGTCCGATACGACGTCAGCTGCACCAGCCCGCAGGCCTGGCACACGTCCGCCTGGCAATCCGTAGTCGAACGCTCCCGAGCTTCTGCTCCGGCATCAGCCCTGTCGGCGCGTCTCGAGCCCCTCCGCCAGCCGGTGGCCCAGGACTGCTTCGAGCGTGCCGTCACCGACACTGACAACCCGCGTGCCGTAGACCCGCCACCGTCCGCCGCCGTCGCACGCCGCATAACCGCGCGCCACGCGAACCGCCTGACCCAGCGACTGGAACACCGACCAGACCCACCGCCGCGGCCGGCCCGCCGACCGCCACCCGACCGCGTACAGCTCGTCCATCACCGCCACCAAGTTCCGGAGCCGTCAACCGACATCGACGTCGTCGCCCGTGCGTTCGGCCGCGTCAACGCGCTGCACCGGGTACTCCGCCGCCCCGAACAGCTCCCGCTGCCGGAGCGCCGCGTCCACCTCGGCCGCCGTCGCCGGACGGAACCCGCTGCCGTCGTCCACCTCGATCGCGAACAACCCACGGCCGCGACCCGCCACGCGCCAGCGACGTTCAGGCATCCTTCCACAGCGCAAGGCAATCGCGGTCCCGGCCCGCTCCCTCCTGCCGTTCGGCCCCACCGAAATGTTCCCAGCCGGCGAACCACGGACCGGGACCGCGAGGCTCACTCACATCATCTTTCCGTTCGACGCCGCCGGCATCGCGACATCGGGCGCGTCGTGCAGCGCGTCGACCAGCTCCGCGTCCGCGTCGTGTTCGGCCAGCTCGATCAGCTCCCGCAGGATGCGGCCCACGACGAATCGCAACGTCATCGTTTCGCCCTCTGGATCCGTAGCGCGTTGAACGGCGGTCGGCCCGGCGGGGACGGTCCCTCGATGTCCGCGCGGGCGAGTACGTCGGCGCCGCAGTCCGGACACACCGCCGGCAGCGGCAGCCGCACGTCGATGGCGAACTGCGTCAAGCAGCCCAGGCACTCCCCCGCCACCGTCTCCCGCCGCTCCGGATACACCGCCGGCAGATGCGCCCCCAGCAACCGGCGTGCGCTCAACTCTCCTCCACCGCCAGGCGCACGACGTCGTCCGTCCCCGCCGCCGCCGACTCCAGCCAGCCGGAGTCCAGCGCCCAGCGGTCCGCCTCGATCGGCGCGATGACGTCCCACTTGAACCGCTGATAGAACCGCTCGGCCGTCGCCTCGTCGGTCACCGCCAGCAGGATGGCCAGCGCCAGCTGGGCCGGGCCCGACCCGCCGTAGCCCCGCGCCGGTCCTGTCGGCGAGTGGTTCCGCACCGCCAGCGACGACCGCCAGTCCAGCGGCGCACCGTCGGCCGTCACCACAACCTCGACCTTGCGCCGCTCGCCCCGGATCGTCATCCGACCGGCAGCGTACCACGGTCTCCAGACGTGCTCGACATCGTCCCGGAGCCCAATCGAGGGCGACGAAATCACTCGGAGCGGCAGTTCCAGGACCGCCCTCCAGGGTGAAGGGCGGCCGCTCTGCAACAGATCCGGCGCGGCCCGACCACTCTCTGCTCAGCCGGTTAGGACCTCCAGTCTACGCGAGGCGTTCGGTCCTTGATGTGGTATGGTGCGCGTTCGCCATGCCGCCGTCGTGTTCCCCCTTCCGTTGCTTCGTGGTCCTGCTGCTCGTTGCCGCCGCCGGCTTGCTCGCGCGACCGGCCGAGGCCAGCAAGCGGCCGTTCGCCGGCATCGTCGATTCCGCCGCCCGCCGGCACGGCGTCGACCCCGACCTGGTGCACGCCGTCATCGCCGTCGAGTCCGGGTACCGCGCAACCACCCAATCGCCCGCGGGGGCCCAGGGCCTGATGCAGTTGATGCCGGGCACGCAGCGCGACCTCGGCGTCGCCGACGCCTTCGACCCCCGCCAGAATGTCGACGCCGGCGTCGCTTACCTGCGCCGCCTCACCGACGAGTTCGGGACCGTGCTCGCCCTCGCCGCCTACAACGCTGGGCCCGGCGCCGTGCGGCGCTACAACGGCATCCCGCCATTTGCGGAGACGCGCGCCTACGTACGGGCCGTTCTCGACCGCGGCCGACCAGCTGTCGGCGCGAAGGCAACCGAGGAACATGACCCGTCCAAGGACCGGGCGCTCGCCGTGTCCGAGGCGGACGTTACTGAAGACGCCGCCCCGGCCGACCGCCGGCTGCAGGATGACCATTTGGCGATGGACGCAGCGGCCGGACTCGAGCCGCGGATGCACGACGCGGCGCTGGACTCGGACTACCGAACCCGGGCGGCCGCGCCGCCGGACCAGCTCGTCATCCCGCGGGATGCTCAGGCGGGGGCGCTCGGCCAGGGTGTCGCCGATGAACGCCCGATACAGGTCGGCGGCGCCGGATCGACACACGCCGCGGTGGCGCGGTTTGTCTGGCTCAGGCAGTTCGAGCCGGGAAGTAATTCCGCCGACGCCAACCGGCTGCTGGACCGCCGCGAGAGCCACGAAATCGCTCAGAACCGCAGTTTCAGGACCGTCTCCGGGGCGAACGGCGGCCGATCCGTGCCGGATCGGTCGGTTCCGGCCAATGCGCACGGGTCTGAATCCGTCCGGGCCGCGGGACCGGCCGGCGTCCAGCCACGCCGTGGACCAGGTGCGTACGGTCGCGCTCCCGCGTTCGGGTCGACGGTGCTCGATGACGGCGGAATAACCAGCAGGTCGGGATAAGGCTTTAAAGGCGCAAGGGCGAGCGGGCAACCGATGGACCGGGTGCAGGTGCAGCGCGACGACAACGTGATCGACGGTCGCGCCACCCCAGGTCGGGCGCGTTCGCCTCCCGTCAGATCACGATGCGTTCGATCTCGTCGAGCGTGACTATGTCCGCCGTCCGGTCGTACAGCTTCGTCGTCCTGGGCGACGCATGGCCGGCAATCTGTTGGGCGTGCTCGAGCGTACCCCCGTTCGACAGATAAGGGTGGAGGCCGGTGGTCGGTTCGTCCATCACGTAGAGGTTGCCGCTCCGCGTCAGCTCGGAGGCCAGCTTGAGGCGCTGTGCTTCGCCGCCCGAGAGAGTCGACAGCGACTGGCCGAGGCGCAGATAGCCGACGCCCACGTCGACCAGTAGCTGCAGGCCGCGCCCGATGCCGGCGCTTCGTTTCCGCGGTTCCTCGACCGACGCGAAGAAGCCGAGTGCGTCAGCGACGGTCATCTCCAGCACGTCATGTATGGAGCGGCCGTGGTAGGTCAGCTTCAGGACGTCGTCCCGGTACCGCCTGCCTTCACAGACCTTGCATTCCAGGCGCACGTCGTCGAGGAAGGAAGGACAGCTCGACCTCCAGGAAACCCCGGCCCTTGCATTCCGGGCAGGAACCCTGGGCGTTGAAGCTGAAGAGCGCGGGCGAGACCTGGTTGGCGACGGCGAACGCCCGCCGGATGGCGTCGAACACGCCGACGCAGGTGGCGGGGTTGGAACGCGACGAACGCCCGACGGGGCGTTGGTCGACGACGACCACCTCGCCACCTCGTCCGCCCCCGGCCGGTCGGGGGCGGAGGGTGTCGATGAGCTCGGCGACCAGCGAGCTCTTGCCCGACCCGGCGACGCCGGTGACGCACGTCAGCACGCCCTTCGGTATCCGGACGCAGAGGTTGCGCAGGTTGTTGGATGTCGCGTGCTCGATGCGGAACGCGTCGTCGAAGGTCCGGCGGCCGCGGCTCGGCGGGACGACCTGGTCGTTGAGGGCGCGCGATGTCGCGGTGTCGCTGCGCATGAGGTCGTCGAGACCACCGGAGAAGACTACTTCGCCGCCGCCGCCGTCGCCGGCGCGCGGGCCGACGTCGACGATCCAGTCCGCCGCGCGGATGACCGCCGGGTCGTGCTCGACGACGAGCACCGAGTTGCCGTGGTCGCGCAGGCGGCGGAGCATGGCGATGAGGTGATCGATGTCCCGCGGATGCAGCCCCACGGTCGGCTCGTCCAGGATGTAGACGAGATCGACGAGGTCACAATCGAGCTGCCGGGCCATCTTCACCCGCTGGCTCTCACCGCCGGACAGCGTGGGCACGCCGCGGTTGAGCGACAGGTAGCCGACGCCGATGTCGATCAGGTGCCGGAGCGTCCCGCGCATCCGGGCGACCAGCGTCGCGACGACGTCGCGGATCGGTTCGTAGTCGTCCCGCGCGACGAGCTCCTCGAGCACGCGGTCCAGCTCCGTCAGCTCGCAGTCGACGAGCCGGCCAACAGTCCAGCCGCCCGCCAGCTCCACCGCGCGCGCCGCGGCGTTGAGCCGAACCCCACCGCAATCGGGGCACGTCCGCTCGGTGAACAATCGCCGATAGGCCTCCTTGCCCGCGCGCGGGATCTGGTCCTCGTCCTTGTCGACGTGCAGCCGCTCGAGCTTGCGGGCGACGCCTTCGAAGGTCCGCTCGTACGTCGCGCCCTGGTGGACCTTCTCGATCCGCACGTCGTCCGACCACAGCAGGCGCTCCCGCTCGGCCGCGGTGAACCGGCGCAACGGCTTGCGGGGCGGGACGACCTCGGTCTGGACGATCTCCCGCCAGTACCACTTGCCGATGTCGTAGGCGGGGTGGCGGATGGCGCCCTCCTCGATGCTCCGGTCGAGGTCGAGCAGCTTGTCGACGTCGCTTGCCGAGGCCCTTGCAGGCGGGGCACATGCCGTCGGGATGATTGAACGAGAAGCGGTGCGACCAGCCGACGAACGGCCGGCCGCATCGCGAGAAGCGAGTTGAAGGACGCCATCAGGAATTCAAGGTCTACATGCGTGACAAACAGGGCTTCAAGGACAAGCCGCTTGAGCACCTCATGCGCGGTGTGATAAGGTTCGGGCCGTTTCTCGTCGGCCGGCCCGTGGTGAAGGGAGAGCAGGTGCCGCTCGATTGGCGAGCGTGAGGTAACCCGGATGTTCGATTCACTCACCATCGCTCGCCGGCTAACTGACGCCGGCGTTGACCGTGAACAGGCTGATGTTATGGCGGACGCCATCCGGCAGGCCGCCGAGCACGGCGAGCACGTCACACCGGAACGCCTCGATGCCGCACTGTCAGGTCTTGAGGCACGCCTAACGTGGAGGTTCGCCGGCGCAATGCTGGCGCAGACGCTCGCCACCATCGGCGGAACCGTTGCCATCCTCCGGTTCCTTGGGTGAAGGCTCACCGAATGCGAGGAGTACTGACGGCGCTCGGCGCGGCCGGGCTGATGATGGCGACGGCGGTTTCGGCGCAACCGCGGGCATCGGCAAGCCTGCATCCGGTCGAGGGTGGCTGGTGGGAGCTGTCGACGGGCTCGTCATTGGCATATCCCGGGGAGCGGATCTGTCTGGAGGAATCCGCGTATGTGCTGGCGGGCCGGGTCGAGCCGAGCTACGAAGGGTTGTGGGTGCTGAACCGGGAGGGCGAGGTTGGCCTCAAGGCCGAGTTTGGTATCGAGGGCCTCGTGGCCGCCGAGGGCTTCGTGGCCGGGGCCCGCATCGGCGAGGACGACGGCAGCCGGTGGAGTTGGTATTCGTTCTCGGCGGCGGATGGCCAGTGCTTCGAGATGTGGGCGACGGTTTCAGGGGAGGAAGGGCGGCAGTCGTCCCGGCAGACTACGCTCCAGCAACTCATGGAACTCCAGCAGAAGCTGGAACAGGAACAGAGCGCGCAGGCGCGGCTCAGCCTGCAGCGCGAGATCTCCCGGCTGCAGCTCACTGCCCAAATGGAGCAACAGACGACGCTCCGGGTTCGGCTCTACATGCTTCGGGTCGGCGTCGACTGGTGAAGGGGGGCGACGCGATGCTGGAGTACCTGACGGCGGCGGCGGCGGCTTTCTCGGCTGTGGGAGTGCTCTGGCTGAACTTTCGACACGACCGCTTGGTGCTCTGGCTGAACGAGAGACTCAACCGCATGGACGCGAAGCTGGATCACTGACACGCTGGCCCGCCAGCGTGTCTACGTGCTGGGCCTCAGCCCCGGCGTAACCTATGGCGGAGTGGCCGGCAGCCATGCCGAGGCCCCGAAACCCTGCTCACGTAGCCACCCGCTCACGTGCCGGGCAGCTTCTGAGGGTCGCCGACGGAGCTCGCTGGCGTGCGGACCGAGGTCGCCAACCTCGAATCCCGTCTCGTCAAGTGGATCGTCGGCACGGCCGTCGCGGCGGCGATCGCCAGCGCGGGCATCACCACGGTCCTGCTGCGCCTGCTCGGCGAGTAGAGGTCCCTCATGACGGTCCGGCAGGACTACGAGCGGCTCTGACGCGTTCGGTGCGGCGTGGCGACTGGCGACTGGTCGCGGCGCGGCGTGGGTACCGGAAGCGAAGCACGTCGTCGAGCCGTGAGACGCCCAGCGAACCCTTCGGGCGCCCGAGTTTCCGACCCGAGGCCCTGGCTCGGGCGAGGCCCTCGCGGGTGCGCTCGGAGATCAGGTCGCGCTCGTCCTCGGCGAACAGCGCGAACAGGGTGGTCATGACCTTGGTCTGGATGTCGCGCTTGCCCTCGACGCGGATGTTCTCCTTCAGGGCCACGAAGGCGACACCGGCCTTGGCGAGTGCGTCGAGGATGGTCACGATCTGATCCAGCGACCGGCCGAGCCGCGAGAGTTCGCTGACGACGAGGCGGTCACCGCGCTGCAGGAGACTCGTCAGCTCGTCGAGGCGTCGGCGCTTCTCGGAGGCCTGCCCGGAGGCGGTGGCCTCAATGAACTCGTCGATGCGGACGTCGTTCGCTCGTGCGTACTCAAGGATGGCGAGGCGCTGGCTGCGAACGTCCTGCTGCGGGGTCGAGACCCGCAGGTAGGCGACGGTCTTCACGGCCTGTCCATGGAATGCAGCGTCGCGTATTGTATCTGACAGATGCGGGACACGGAACGCGTCATGTTCCCTGCTGCTGAACTGTTCGGCGAGAACGGACGTTTGTTCCTGACAGAGCTGTGCCGGTCTCCGACCCCGACGTCTCCCGTCCCCGCCTGATCCGCGATGCCACCTTCCTTGAGGCCGACCGACGAGAGATCGCCCTGCGGCGGGGCCCCCACAATCGGTTGGGCTTCGCGTACCAGGTCGCCTTCGTGCGTGTGCTCGGGAGGTTCCCCCAACAAGCGCCGCTGGAAATCGACGGGGAGATCCTGAGGTTCGCGGCCCTGCAGCTGGGGGCCGACGCCGAGACGATCCACGCCTACGAGCGCCGGCAGCAGACGGTCTCCGAGCATCAGCAGCGCATCGGTGAGTACCTGCGTCTGCGCACGTTCGACACCGCCGTCGGCGAACGGCTGGCGCGGTTCCTCGAAGACGAAGCGCTGCGGCTCGACCGCACGGCGTCCCTGCTGGGGCGGGCGCGGGGCTGGCTCCGCGACGAACACGTTCTCGCGCCGGCCGACTCGGTGCTGCGCCGTGTGGTGGGGGCGGCCCGGCACAAGGCCCGCGCCCTGCTGACGCATCGCATGGCGGAGCGGCTGTCGGCGCCGATGCGCGACCGCCTCGACGAGCTGGTCGCCGTCGGCGACGACCAGCCGCATTCGCCGCTGCACGGCATCCCGTCGGTCGGTGGCGTGAAACGGCTTCTGGCGCGGCTGGAATCGATCGAGGCGACCGGCGTGCTGGACATCAACGTGAGCTGGGTCAACGGCAACTACCAGCGGATCCTGTTCCACAGCGTCCGCGGACCGCGTCCGCCGACCGGGTGCGCGAGATGGCGGCCCCGCGTCGCCACCTCGCGCTGGTGTGCTTCCTGCACCAAGCGTGGCGCGACACGCTCGACCAGGCCGTCGACATGTACGGCAAGCTCCTCGACCGGAATCGGAAGCTGGTCGAAGAACGCCTCGACGACATGCTCAAGGCGCAACGCCACGCCGTCGACCGGATCGTTCAGCGCGACCGGCGGCTTGGCGCCGTGCTGCTCGATCCCGCCGTCGGCGACGACGAGTTGCGCGCCCGACTGCTGTCCATCGTGCCGGAGGAGGAAGTTGCGCGAGGACCAGTCCGACTTGGCGAGCTGGACGCGAGGCGACCGGAAGGCCCGGCCGAGCGTCACGCCGGGCTGAGCCAGCATTCAGTCTCGCCGTCGATTCTCGGAGCGCACCCGGCCAAGGCGCCTCGGGCCGGAAGCTGCGGTGCCCGAAGGGTAGTAGGCTACGCCCGTATTGAAGAAGCGAGGACAGAGCCATGAAGCGGATCGCATTTGCCGGAATTGTCTCCGTCATCGTCATCGGCACGGCGGCATGGGGACCCTGCGTCCCGGCCGCCCACGCCGCGCCGCTGCAAGACCAGCCGGTCGAAGCGGAGAGAATCGGCATCCATCTCAACGTCGTCGTAACCCAGTCGGTCGAAGAATCGGAAACCGGGGAGAACCCAGGAAGCCGGATGTGGCGCTTCGCGGCCATGACGACCAACGGCCAGAGCGTAGAGGTGCAGGGGGGCGCATTCCCGATTTCCCGGTCACGCGCTCACACCCACCGGCGTCATGGCCATCCGCTGCAAACAGTTCCATCTGCCGGACTTATAGAAAGACCGCAGGAGAAGAATCGCGTCGACGCTCTCCGGTAGCCAATAGATGGATGCGCCCTTGATGCGGAGATTGATGACGCGACGGATGGCGCTTTCGACGGCACCGCTGCCCCGCGGAAGCCCGAGCCCGACCATTGTGGTGTAGGCGAAACGATGACGGTTCTTCAGGAAGTAGTTGAGGTGCGTGCGGATCTTGCCGGCGGTGCGCCCGCGGCACAGCTCCCGCAGGGCCGTGATCACCTCGTCCACGCGTGCTCGCTTGAGCAGCCCCCGCGTGCGGTTGAGCCAGCGGGTGCGTTGGGTCGCGCTCCAGCGGCGCAGCTTGACCGCGTCCGAGAGTTGCTTGGCGGCATGATAGAAGTCGATCAGCCCCAGCACCTGTGTCGGCGAGAGCCCGAGCGCGGCGATGAGGCGCTGGATGCGTCGCCAGATCCAGGGCGCGCCGTCGGCGATGAAGAGCACCTTGTCAGCGGCGTTGAGGCCGATCTGCCGCGCGTACGACAACAGCAGGGCGAAGACCGCCTCCGGTCCCCGGAGCGTGCCGTCGATGATCGGGGCCCACGTCTGAGACGGTCGCCCGTCGTCGCCGACGACGTACAGGATGAGGAGCTTCGGTTCCTTCCAGTCGGTATGGAATCGGTTGCGCCCCTTCTTCGTCTTGGGGCCACGCTTCTTGCGCCTCACGCGGACGCGGCCCCCGTCGAGGGAGACGACCACCCGCTTCCCGGTCACGCGGTCCAGCAGACCGCACGCCGCGCTCTGCTGGGCCGCTCGGGCCCGCGCAGCGTAGCGATAGGCGGTCGAGCGGAGGGTCTTGATATCCAGGGCGATGCCGTCGGAGCGGAGCTGCGCCTGCGCTTCGGCCAGCGAGCTGTGCATGGCGACCGCGCGGCTTGCATCCGAGGCCAGCTTCGGCGTGCACCGGTCGTAGATGCCCAGCACCACCAAGGCGGGGTAGAGTCCCGGCCTCCGCTTCGCCCGACGGGCGTGTTTCTCGCGGTAGTACGGCGTCGTGACCGGTGAGGTGGTCCCGGTCGTT
This sequence comes from Vicinamibacterales bacterium, assembly GCA_965222905.1. Lineage (GTDB taxonomy): Bacteria > Acidobacteriota > Vicinamibacteria > Vicinamibacterales > UBA8438 > WTFV01. The sequence continues at coordinate 6,630,496 of OZ244976.1, forward strand.
TGGACCATTCGAGGGCTTCGTTAAGGTGTATTCCGGTTGCAAAACCACGCCCTCGTCGTCTGTCTGGTATCTGATCATAGATGATGATGAGCGGTGGGAATCTTGCGGCCTCATGAGTGAGTCCGCGAAGCGCGGCGGCGAGCCCCGGGAGGGGGTCCGGGGGAGGGGACGAAAGCGCCGCGGCGACTGGCGCACGAAGCACCTGCGGGCCTGCCTGCTCTGCGGTCGGGTATGGCGTCCTGGACGACGCCGGACCTGTCCCGTCTGCCACGTCGACCGCTCGATCTGCCTGACGTGCGATCAGGTGGCCGTCGAGGACCGCGCGCGGCGCTGCGCCACAGACGAGGCGTTGCGCCGCCTGGTCAAGGCCTGCGCCGGCGACTGGGAGCGGGCGCGCCGAGCGCTCGATGCAGCCGGCGGCGACGTCCCCCGCGCCCTCGCGCGCGCCGAGCGGGCCGGGTCCGCGAAGCGCGTCAGCGGGCGAGATGGTCGACGATGCTCTGGAGAATGACAGCACGCGCGTCCCTGGAGACGCCGAGAAACGGCCGCGCGGGAATCCCGCGACGAGGGTCCCCGCAGTGGTGGGTCGCAGCGTAGACGAGGTTGATGCCGTCACGCTGCCCGCTCCTCGCCGTAGGCCTCGGCCGGCGTGCGACCCCCGAGCGCCGAGTGCGGACGTACGTCGCTGTAGAACGTCATCCAGGTCCCGATCACCCGCTCGGCCTCGAACCCGTCGACCAACTCGTACGGATACACAGCTTCGTACTTCAGCGACCGCCGGCCGCGCTCCTCGCGCTGCTGAGCGTCTTCGGTCCGAAACCGAGCACGACTCCGGCGGTGACGTGCCGAGCGTGTTCTCGGCCGTGGTCGAGCTCGTTGAGCCCCTGCTCGATGCCGAACATGCGGTGCACGAAGGGGGCCGCCTTCGGAGGCTTCCCTCTCCTTGTAGCACCGTAACGTAACGGCGACGGGACGCTGGCAGTGCCGCCTGACGGCAGGGCTGTCAGCTCCAGGCCGGCGGTCGAGCACCCTGTGCGTCTTCTCGCCGAGCCGGCAGCCTTCGCCCTGGATGCCGAGCGGCGTCACCTGGACCATCCGCCGGTCGAGCGCGTCCAAAGCGCTGCACGCCGCTGACATGTTCACGCTGCACGCTCCTCGCCGTAGGCCTCGGCCGGCGTGCGACCCTCCGAGCGCCGAGTGCGGACGTACGTCGCTGTAGAACGTCATCCAGGTCCCGATCACCCGCTCGGCCTCGAACCCATCGGCCAACTCGTGCAGATACACCGCTTCGTACTTCAGCGACCGCCACAGCCGCTCGATGAAGACGTTGTCCAGGCACCGCCCGCGGCCGTCCATCGAGCATCGCGCCCCCGCCGCCAGCACCCGCTCGGTGAACGCCGCGCTGGTAAACTGCGCTCCCTGATCGGTGTTGAAGATCTCGGGCGTGCCCGTCCGAAGCGCCGCTTCCAGCGCCTCGATGCAGAAGACGGTGTCCATCGTGTTCGACAGTCGCCAGGCCAGCACGTGACGGCTGGCCCAGTCCATGACCGCGACCAGGTACAGGAAGCCCGCCGTCACCGGGATGTAGGTGATGTCGGCGCACCAGACCTGGTCCGGGCGCTCTATCGTCAGCTCTCGAAGCAGATACGGATAGATGCGGTGACCCGGCTGCGCGGCGCTCGTGCGCGGCTTGCGGTAGACCGCTTCCAGCCCCATCAGACGCATCAGCCGGCGGACCCGGCGCCGCCCCACCGACACGCCCTCGCGTCCCAGGTGGCGCGCCATCTGCCGGCTGCCGTAGAACGGGTACTGCAGCGACAATTCGTCCATCCGCCGCATCAAGGCCAAGTTCTCCGCGCGCTCTTCCCGCGGCGTGTAGTACACCGACGAGCGGTTGATGCCGAGCAACGCGCACTGGCGCCGGATGCTCAACTCGCCGCCCCGCTCGACCAGCGCCAAGCGTGCGGCGCGGCTCAGCGTTGCAAGCCGCGCAGAATAAAATCCCGCTCCACCGTCAGCTCGCCGATCTTCGCGTGCAGGTCCCGGATCGTCGCCTCGTGTTCGGAGTCGCGCGATGCTCGGCCGCCGGCGAAGACCTCCTCCAGCCCGTCGACCGCTTGGCGCTTCCACGCGCCCACCTGGTTCGGATGGACCTCGTGCTTGGCCGCGATCGCCTGCATGGTGCGGTCCCCTCGCAGCGCCTCGAGCGCCACCCGCTTCTTGAAGTTCGCCGTGTACTGGCGTCGCCGTTTCGTCGTCATTCCAGTGCCTCCCGGAGGTTCTGGAATACACCTTAGCCAGTGGTCCGAAAAAGCGGGACCACCTCAGTCGACGATGGTCTCGTACGTCGTCAGCGGGGTGCCGCGCCAGTTCGCCGTGATGTGACAGAAGAGCCGGTGCTCGATCTTGTTCCACTTGCTGGTGCCGGGTGGAAAATGACTCACCTCGATGGTCAGTCCGGTCTCGTCGGCCAACTGTTGAAGCTCATGCTTCCAGGCGCGCAACCGATACCCGTTGCTCCCGCCCGCATCGGCCGTGATGAACAGGGTCGTGGCCTCGGGGTAGGCGCCGCAACCCATCTGATGCCACCAGTGTCGAATCGACGCCACCGCGAACGCCGGTGTGTCGTGGTCCCAGCCCACGCTCACCCAGGCTTCGTTGCGCGCCATGTCGTAGACGCCGTACGGAATCGCCTTGCCCTCGGCGTCGGTCGGGAAATCATGCACCAGCACCGCCGGCGGCGTGCCCTTCGGCTGCCATTCCCGCCCGCCGTTCTTGAAGTTCCCGACCAGCTCCTTCTTCTTCGTGTCGACCGAGATCACCGGCTGGCCGGCGGTCAGATGCTCGTCCGCGGTCTGGTTGATGTGCTCGAACTGCGCGTTGCGGTCCGGATGCGTGGCGCCTTCCTGCCGCTTGCGCGGCGATTGCAGCCGGTAGCCCAGGCGGTGCAGCAGCCGGCCCACAGTGGTCGAACTCACCCGCCACCCCTGCTCGTTCAGCGCCGCCGCCAGCTTTGCGCGACTCTTGCACGTCCAGCGCAGCGGCGAGGTCGGGTCGCCGCGCGTGAGCGGATCCACCAAGGCTTCGAGCGCGGCCTGGATGCCGGGTTGATCCTGCTGGATGCGGGGCCGTCCGCCGCCAGGGCGTCGAATGCGGTCCGTCGGCGCCTCGTCGCGGGCAATCTCCCGGCGCCCCTTGCGAATCGTCTCCCGAGCCACACCGGTGGCCGACGAAACCACCGCGTCGCCGCCGTAGCCGATGGCGAGCGACTCGGCCGCCGCCCACCGGCGGCGACTGCGCTCGTCCAACACGGGTGCGACCACGGCATACTTCGCAACCAGGGTCGCTTCCAGCTCGATGTCTCGCTTCATACCTCCAGTATGACCAGCAACCCAGCAGATGGCAAACTAGTTTCGCGCAGTGTCCTAATCGTTCCCGCTACTGCCTCGTCTGTTCTGGTCGTCAGACGCGCCGTGGGCGACTCCGCAGCGACGAACAAGCTACCGAATCTGGTCCGATCGGGCTGGGCATTGACGCTGACCACGAAAACAGCGAGGAGCAGGGAAGACCGAATGGTGAGCCAGGTGAGCCCGTTGTTCATGGTTCGATTCTCCCGCTGTGTCGAGTCTCGCCGTTTCCGCGGCCTTCAACCACCGCGCCGAACTATCCCCATTCTCGCCTACAGGATCCGCGACCGTCCCCAGCCGCCGGAGCGCCCGCTCTACGAGCGCCCGCGTCCGAATCGTCGCCGTCCCCGCGCCGCACTTTCGACCGCCGCCACCGCCAGAGCCGAGGCCGCGAGCTCGCGCGCCCGCCCCAAGGCCGCCTGAGCGTTCCAGCCGTGCCCGCGCAGCAGCGCCCACACAACCCGGCGATGGCGACGCCACGCCGTTGCGCCCGGATGTCTCACGACCGCCCAGCCCGGATCCGCGTCCAGTCGCCGCGGTCCTCATCGGCGCGCAGCCGGTAGACCTCGCCACCGTCGTCGCGGCGGCAATCGACCACGCGCAACGTTGCCCGCCTCCGTTGTCGTCGTGAACACGTTGACCACTTCGACCCGGAGGTCGCCGCGCTCGAACACGTCACCCGGCCGCGCGTGCGGCGAGCCTCCCGGCCGCGCCTCCGGCCGCACGCACTCAGCAGACGCCCGAAGACGCCGCGCCGCACCGCCCATGAGGTTCCGTGTTCCTGCGACGAGGCCAGCCCCCGAGGTTCTGCCGGGTGGCTCATCTTTCCCTTCCCTCGAAACCCGTTGGTTTCGGGGGGCTTCGCCAAGCTCGACGGCGACAGAGGCGCCACGCCATCCAACCGACCCCGAGCCAGACAGCGGCGATGCCGATCGCGACCGGGGGGTTCTGGAACGCGATGATCGCGAACAGGAAGTAGAGCGGAATGACCGATCGTGTAGGGCGGCCACCCGTTCAGCAGGTCGATGCAGATGACCAGCGCCAGGAGGCCCGCGGCGACCGCGCAAGGGTGCCGGATCACTGCGTGCATCGGAACAGACTGGCGCGGCACTCATCCGCGTTGTTCGGTACCCGTGCAGCAGCTCGCTAGGGCCGGCCGCTGGACCATAGCTCCGCGCCCCTGGCTGCAAGCAACACCACGTTGCAGTCCCTCTCGATGACCAGGAACGCACCAGGATTGCCCCCCGTACCCGTCGACCAGCGCGCCACGCCTCCCGCGTCGTAGACGACGAAATTGCCGTCGGACTGCATCACGGCCGACCAACCGGTGGCGGCGCCGGCTGTCCCGGCGTGCCAATACGCCACGCCCTCCTTGTAGGCGACCAAGTTGCCGTCGGTCTGGAACACGAGCCTACACGCCGCGGCATCCGCCTGGATGAACTGCCCCGGTAACAGCCGTTGCCCGCCCACGAGCCAGTTGCGGTCGGAAGGCGTCGTATCGGCCACTCGGTAGTTGGCTACGAAGACGCGCGCCTCGTTCAACGAGCGCCGGGCGTCTGCCGGCCCGTCCACGCTCAAGGACGGCTCGTCGCCAGGTACCCCCATCGGATCGCCGTTGTAGGTCAAATCCGGGTTGGAGAAGCGCAGCAGGCGCTCGCACGAGTAGCCTGCATCCCGGCACTGCTGGCTGTTCGAGGTCATGATGGTGTACCAGCGACTCGAGGCCGGCGCACCCGCCTCGAACCCCCGCTGGTTCACGTAGCCGTGACTGTACGGGTAGGCCATGTTCAGGTTGCCGCAACACCCGTGAATCTCGGCGTAACGGTCGTGCCTCAGCCCCATGCTGTGGCCGGTTTCGTGGGCGAAGACGACGCTATCGCATCCGGTGGTCGTGCTGCTGAAGGGCGTCCTCTCTGCGGCGTCCCGGGACGAGGGGTCGCGCACCGGCTTGGCTTCTCCGGTGCAGATGCTGTCCGGCTGCGTGAAGCCGTTGTCGAGGACCAAGTGCACGAGGTCGGCCTTGTAACGATCGCGTAGGACGTGAACCTCGTCCAAGTAGCCGTCTGACGGATGTATCAGGCGATCGACGGGGCTGCGAACATCCCCCGGCTTCCCCGAGTACTCGACTTCCGCCGTCCACACCAAGTGCATCTGCTGATGCACCCCGCTGTTGAGGTAGGCGTCGTTGGTGTCGGCGATCCAGAGGTTGATGAGCGCCCTGATGGCGCGGTCGCCGCCGGCTTCTTCCCGTGCAGCCGGCGTGTAGACGACCATGACATCGATGCGCGACCCGTCCTCGGCGGCGCCGGGCACCGGGGCGACTCCACTCCGTGAACCGGGCGCGTCATGCGCAGGGGACCGGATCGGCCGGACGCGATCGGTACCTTGGTTGGTTTCCTGCGAGACCGTCGACGGGTGGGCATCGACCACCACGTCACGGAGGCGTTGCGCCGACGGGTCGATCTCCCGAATGGCCAGAATCCCGTCGTTGCCGGCCGTCCGGATCGAGAACGTCCCGGCGAGCGTCCGCACCGTGCCAGCCACAACATCGCCGTTGACGACGAGCGTCACTGAACTGAGCGGCGAGCCCTCGACCTGCCCCGACAGCCAGTACCCGGCCGATGTCGGCCCCGTGCGGTCGACCACGGCGCCGAGCAGCACGTCTTCGAACAGGTTCAGCCGCAGGGTGGGCGACGCGATGCCCGCGCGGCCAGCGGCCCGCCGCGCGGCCTCCAGGATGTCGTCGTCGATCCGCGCGAGGCGCTGGCGAAGCACCGTCGTATCGTCGGGGCGGATCCCAGGATCGGCCAGCGCAGCCTCCGGCTCGGCTGCGACGAACAACGGTGCCGGTCGGCCAGCAGGCTGGGAAGCGGCGCTGGCGGCGAGACTGACGAGGACGAGGAATGCACTGGACCAACAGACGCGCATGGCCTGTCTCTCCTTCCGCCGGGTGAGCTGTACGCCGCCGGACGCCGACGATCGAAGAACTTGTTGCCGAAACACTGGGCGTCGCGCTTCTCGCATGCAGCGTCCACTTCCCTAGTTGGGAGAGGCTGGCACAGCCGTCGTAATCTCAGATCGTCCGCCCGTGACGTGGCGCCAGTGCTCGACAACTCCGTCCCGGTATCTCGCGTGCAGCCCTAGCAGGCCATCGTCGGGGGCCTGACCGGGCTCCAGCAGATACACAAAGCCGGCATTGAACACCGTCTGGGCCGCGCCGCGCCCCGGCTCCCGCCGGCCTTCGGCCGCCACCACCTGATCGATGGATACGGGTTCCTTCCGCCCTCGGTACAGCCCACCGTCGTACCCGTCGGGCCAAGTCGTCGGGACCTCTTCGACTACCTCCAGATCCCGCAGCATGAAGGTGGCCGGCACTTCATCCGCGTCGGCCAGCCCCATCGCGTACAGGTCGAGCCACGACGGGCCGCTGGCACCGTAGCGCGTATGAGGCGTGAACGTGCCGTCGCCGTTGTCCTTCCAGAATCTGCCGCCCATGACGGACATCGCCTCTGTGCCGCGCCTGGGGAACGCGGCGGCTGTGTGCAGGTCCGGCCGCCAGTGGCAGTTGCAATCGTCCCCGAACAGCGGCTCGCGCTGGCCGTCCTTCTCGTACGAGAGGTAAGCGGTCCAGGTGTGGCTGAACTCGTGCACGAACAACGTCAGGTCGCCTTCGAAGCCCCCCTCCTCGTGCAGGGCGTACACCCAGACAGGGCGCTCCCACAGCCCCTTGAGCCGCCCGCCGCCGCACGGTGCGTCAACGTGGCCCCGATCTCCGATGCCCCGCTCCGCGCCGCTGGCGTATCTCTTCCAGGGTGACGCCGATACCTGCGAGTCGACACGGAACTCGTTGTGGAAAACGAACAGATCGAACTCGTCGCCAAAGGCCTCGATCACGCGGCAGGCGACCGCGCCAAGGTCCGGGACTCCACGGTAGCTGAATACCTCCCTGTGATCGTCCGCGGTGGCGAACCGGTCGTCGGGCGCGGAAAGGTCGGTCATCGGGGCCGCGACCGGAAGCTCCATCGGCATGGGACCGGAGTTGCTGCCCCGGACGAAGCGGCCGGCGTCGAACTGCGCGGCGTCAGCGATCACCGCTGCGGACAGCCCGGGCAGGTCGCTGATATCCGCGAGCAGGGCGATCCGGTTGCCACCGGACCCGAACCGCACGCCGCCGATGGTCCTGGCCTGACCGCCTTTCTCTATCATCCACAGGAAGTCGATGTCGGAGCCGTCGCCAACTTCGACCCAGTACGGCTCGTCCGTGTCGAAATACAGGCGGTATGAGTAGACCGTGCCATCGGCGGGCTCGGGGATCGGCTCCCTTGTCGTGAACTCCAGAATCACGGCGTCCGTGTTCGTGGCGTAGATGGTCGTGTCCAGCAGGTCCAGGTGACCGGGCAGTTCGGGATTCCTGGCGTCCGGGAGGCTCGCGATGACCGCTCCCCTCGTGAGTTGCGCGGCCGTGAACAGCCCCACGATGCCGTCGCCGAGGGCGACGTCTGCGTAGTTGAACGCGATGCTCCCGTCGGCCCGCAGGACGGCCTGGAAACTGGCCGGCTGCATGCTCTGGATACCCTGCGCGTGCACGTAGAAGAACGGCTCCCTGGCCGTCCACGTGACCACAATGCGCTCCGGCGAGGTTGAGACGTGCTGCTGCTCCGCCTCGGACGTCTCGCCGTCCTGGCCGCCCAGGATCGGCTTGTAGAGCGGGCTGATGGTCGGCGCAGCGACGAACCGGTTGGCGTGCTCCCGCATCGTGGCGAACCAGTTTGGACCCCAGTACTCGTAGGTGAGCGGTTCACCGAAGGTCAGCGCGCCGTGCTTGCTCACGTGGAATGACCCCCACCGTCTGCCTGCGAAGTCGAACATGAAGCTATCGAGTTCGACCGCTGCCCGGTCCGCGACCGGCTCGCCGATGTCTGCTTCCCAGGTGAGCGGCCGAACGTCGCGCGCGTATCCGCCGCTGCCGTCCGGCGTGAAGACAAGCGTTCGGCCGTTCAGATCGAACAGATTCGCGGGAGTGGTGTCGTCGGGCGCCAGTTCCACGAGGATCTGGTTGTCCGCCGTGATCGAAATCTGTCCGGTCGCGCCACTGAGCGGGGAATCGGCCCGAGCAGAACCCCGAACGGGCCAAGAACTCACGCGGTCGAGAACGACATCGGGAGGCTCGTGGGCATGGGAGGTTTGAGCGGAAGCACCGGAACTGACCAGTGCCAGACCGAACGTGCATGCGATCCTGAACGTACCGTGCGAACGCTGCATGATGTTCCCTGCTTTCGGCACAGGGCCGGTGTAAGTTCCGGCGACCTGTGGGACTTGTGGGACTTGTGGGACTTGTGGTTGCGACGGACCGCTGGGTGTCCCTTTGTCGTCACAGGCAGCGTGAAGAAGGATGACGAGGGCGACGACGACGCGAGACACGGAGACAGCGACGGACATCGCTTCGTTGGCTAGAGACCTCGACATCGCGCAATCCTATCGCGCGATCCTACCGGAGCGGCCCGTTGCTGTCCAGACCGGCGACTGTTCGACGGATGGCGGTCCGTTCTGGGCCGCCGGCCAGTGGATCCGCTTCGCCCTTCCGTAAGGCGACGCCCCGCGCGAGCAGCAGGGTCGCGGTATCACCACTCGTCCGCGTTCAGCGCGCCGTTGGTCCACGCGAGCCGCGCGCGGCCGTAGGTGATCGGGTACACGCCCCAATACAACTCGCGGCGCTGCAGGTCGGCGGCCAGCATCGTCAAGAAGTCCTGGATCGCGCGTCTCGCGCCGAGCCTTCGCCGCTTGTTGACCCGAGACATGACCTTCCCCTCTCTCCCCCGCGGCTCAGCGAGTCAGAATCGCGTCCATCTTCGCCGCCGCCTCGCGCTGCAGCGCCGGCATGACGTGGGCGTAGGTGTTCATTGTCAGACTCATCTGCGAGTGGCCGAGCGTCTCCATGATGGTCCGCGCGTCCACCCCCTGAGCCAGCAGCAGCGTCGCGGTCCGGAGCTGCGCACCCGGCGGCAGGCGCTGCAGGTGGGGGGCGACCGTCGCGGTCGCATCCTTCCCGCCGGACACGATCTCCAGCAGCAGCCTCTTCGCCGGCAGAACGGGCCCGAGCACGTTGCGCCCGAGGTCTTCGGCGCGCTGCAGGTCCCGGGCCGCGAGTGCGAACCGACCCTTCCTCCGGCTCTGATCGGCGGACTTGAGGAAACCGATGGCCTGTAGGTCGAGGAGCCGATCGTCGTGGGGAGCCCGCCGGCGGGACTCCCACCTGCTGGATGACGACGCCTTTCACGGCGCTCGTAAACGAAGACGATCCCGTCAGTGAGCACGCTCTTTGCGGGGCTCCTGTGAGCCCCGATTCGTCCATCCCAACCCGAAAGGCAACGCGTTCACGCGCCCACGAGCCGCGGGCGCGTAGTTGCATTCTGCGTAGCCCGACTTGCGACACTTATCCGCGGTGCTCGTACTACGGTCGATCTCCTCGCGAGTCAATTGCCCCTCGATGGCTTGCCTCGCTGCCGAAGCGCGACTCTCGCCGTTCTTGGCCGCGATGCTGAACCACATGTGGGCCGCGACAGCATCCGCGGCGACGCCTTCCCCATCCCGGTACATGGTGCCGAGACTGTACTGGGCAGGTCCGAATCCTCGAACTGCCGCCTTGTGATACCACGACGCCGCCTCGACGGCGTCGGGAATAACGCCGTCACCTCTGATGTACGCTGCGCCGAGGTTGGTCTCCGCGCGGGCGTGGCCCTGTTCTGCCGCTCGGCGAAACCACCGGACCGCCTCCTCGCGGTCGCGTTCAACCCCGCATCCCCCGTAGTACATGTAGCCGAGTTGCGTTTGTGCTCGGGCGTCACCCTGTTCCGCAGCCCGGCCATACCACCGGACCGCCTCCTCACAGTCCTGGTCAACCCCATGACCCCGGTAGTAGCTATGGCCAAGATTGTACTGTGCGGACACGTATCCCTGGCTCGCAGCCCGGCGATACCAGGACGCCGCTTCGACGGCGTCAGCAACAACTCCCTCACCCTTCTTGTAAATGGTGCCGAGACTATTCTGCGCGCGGGCGTAGCCCTGTTCCGCCGCTCGACGATACCACCATACAGCTTCCTCGTGGTCCTGCTCAACCCCGCGACCGCTGTAGTACATGTAGCCGAGGCTGGTTTGTGCTCGGGCGTCACCCCGTTCCGCCGCCCGGAGATACCACCGGGCGGCCTCTTCGTAGTTTTGCTCGACCCCACGACCGAAGTAGTAGCTGTGACCAAGATCGAGCTGTTCTTCGGGACTCTGCCCGTCGTCGCGCCCGTCGCTTTCCAAGATCAGCATCGCCTGACTTTCCGTCACGAACCGAGGCTCTATCTTCAGTCTGTTCAGAAAGTGCTCGCAGTATTGGATTTCCACAGGTTCTTCCGACGGTGCGATCCGCTCGAAGCGGTCGTGCATCACGTGGTCCTCGAGGTACGAACCACGCGCCAAGGCGAACATTATCTGACAGACACTGACGGTCTCCCGGCCGACACTGGGCTCCATGAGTGCATCGGTACAATCGCCCGGCTCGATGACCCACTGCGACTGATCACGTCTTCCTACAGGCGGAGTGTATCCGGTCGGGATGGCAACCCCGTTCTGAAGTGCTTCTCGCAAGGTGGTCACTTCGGGCGCCGTTCCATATGGCACCGTGTAGAGACGAAGCTGTCGATCACTTCGGTGCGTTCGAAACCAGCGGAGTAGTGCCGACCGGAACACGCAGAGTTCCTCGAATTCGTCCAACGGACGGATGTCCGCGGATGATTCGATGAATCGTATGGACAAGACTCGCCTCTCATACTTCTCACAGGCATCGACGTTGCCGGCTCGCGACGGGTCGTCGCGCTCTCCCGTTGCCTCAATCGGTGGTACAACAGGAATTGCAGCCTGAGCTTGCAGGGTACTGCCCGGCACCACGCCTTCCTGCTCGTTGGCCGCAATGTCCGTGGCCACGGTTCTGGTAGCAGGCGGGGCGCCTTCTTCCCAATCTCTCGGAACAGGAATGAGGAAGAGGACACCAACAAGAAGCAGAATGATCAGAAACGAATAGAGCAGTGCCTTCATCTGATGGTTCCTCCTGGCAGCCGACGTTCCGGCTGCGTGCTTCCGGCGCAGTCAATGCTACCACAGGTGAAGGTCATTGAACCTCCTGAAGGCTCAAAGCGCTCCGTCACAGCAACCCGTGGATGCCCCATCCAGGCCGGGTGCGGCTCTTCTTCGTTGGCGGCCCAAACAGTTTTTCCGGCGGCGGCGAGGCAGGAGGCAATTGGATCCGTCAAGGCGTGGTGAGGAGCGGCGGAGGGTCCGGTGGCTGACGGTACTTCTGTCGTCAGCGACCGATGGGGGACTTCCTCTGGTCCTCGCGCGCTTCGTGAGAGGTCTCAGTACGCATCAAGGCTCCGGCTGCCGGCGGCGGCTGAGAACCGCCGCAACTGCAGCCAAGTGTCACCGTGCGCCGGTCGACTCCCATCGGGTCGCGGACCAAATGCCGACAGGACCTTCGATGAGCCGACGACGAGCACCGCACGCCGCGTCGCCGCTGCCACGTGGATGATGTCGAGTACCACGGTGGCTTCCAGGGCGTACGCGGTGGTGCCCGCGAGGCGGTCGCGATGGTCACGCGGCGGCGCATCTCGACCAAGTAGCGCTCCGGCAGCAGGTTCAGCGCGGCATCGAGCCGATGCAAGCCGTCGTGACCGCGCCGCGCGCAGCCCAGACCCACAACCTGCATCGTGCCGGAGGCCGTTTCGGCGGGGCTTTCGTGCTCGCGCGGCTCCGAGCACTCGACACCGCTGGTGTCCTCGGCCGGACCAGCAGCCTCTTTCGGGCTGCGTTGGTCGCGATGTTCCTTGCAGGAGTTTGCGCACCAACTCCTGGCCCCGCCGGTGCAGTTCCCGTTCGAGTTCGCTCTCGCTCATCTGCCGGGCTTCGCTGGACGAGAGGAAGGCTTTGGCATCCGCGAAGACAGCATCGGCCGCTGCGCACGGGGCTCGCCTCGGGGGATCGATGCAAGCGACGCCGGTTCGGGGCACGTCGAATGTACGTCCCTGGAATCCTGTCGTCACAGCCATCGCAGGTCTGCCTCCCTTCCCACGGCACCGTACCAGAACGCCGCGCGAATGTCCAGAAGGGAGCGCGCCTGTCGGGGAGAAGACCGAAGGTGTTCGGCGCCGTGACGAGGCTCGGCTGGCTGCCGAAAAGACGCCGGTACGCGCTGGCCTGCTTGATGTCCCTCCCGAAATGGCCACTGGGGAGACGCATCCGCGGGCAAAAGAGCCCATGAATAGGGCGAAAAATCCTCTACGAAGAAGAGCCGCACCCGATTCTGATTGCACTCGGATTCGACCAGCAGGTGGTCGACGCTGCCGACACCCTGGGCAGACGGTACCGGGAGAGCGTGCGGGACTATGCGAAGCGAGTGGCGGCTTGCGAGGACACCGACGTGCTTGCCGTAGCCGCCGCTGCGATCGACTACCAGATCGAAGTGGGAGTCGAGCAGCCGGACGGCACTCTGGGGGCGTACAAGAAGGCACGTCGTGTGCTGCAGCGCGCTGCCGACGCCCTCGCGAACCAGACGCCCGACACGCCGCCAGCTGCCGGGGTGGCCGACGACAGCCCGACACAACCGGCCCTGCGCACCGCGGTTATGACGCTTCTGGAACACACCAACGGCGCGCAGGAGGCGATGGGTCGGATTATGCGTCTGCTGCAGCACGGGAAGAGCTGGGAGATCAGCGAGAGCGATCTGAAACTGCTCCTCGGCAACGTGCACGACCTGATGCTGGTCGTGGCGCTGTTGGTCGTCGACCTGACCGCGAAGCCGAACGACAAGACGTCCGCCGAGGAGAGAATGCGGCTGTTTAGGACCAAGAACTTCAGGGAAGGCATGGAGACGTTCACGCGCACGATCACACGTCGACTGCGAGACTTCAGCGACGGTGGCGAGGAATCCGAGAACGGGACGGTGCGCTGACCGGGGCAGAATCTGGTCGGCACGCTGTAACGCGCTCAGTGCCTGAAGCGCGGATCCTTCACCGGCCGCGCCGCGCACGTGGGCGCGCCGCGCGGTAGGCACAGGGCACTGAGGGAAATACCACCGGGCATCCGGTGGCCTGGGATGACGCCAACGCCCTCGGCCTAACGGGTCGCCGGGTACCAGCCGCAGGGCGGCGGAGCTTGCACCCGAGTGGTCGAGTGGTGGCGTTGTCGTTGTGCGCCGGCCTGCGCCGCCCGCGATTCGGCCGCACTGACCTGGGCCGACCTGATGCCCACGGGAAAGCCCGCCACTGCGTGTCCGTGTCAGCTCGTCGAAGACCAGGATCGCGCCGAATGGTCCTCTTCGTGTCGGTCGTCATCGAGGGTCCGTGCGAACGTTCTGGAGTGCTCGTGCGCACGGCGCTCCGGAATCCGTAGTTCCGGAAGGGCTTCGCCATGACGCGCAGCGAGAGCGGCCGCCTGCAACATCGGGCTGCTCCTGCGTCGCCTGACCGGCGTCGGTACGCCCCGGAGCCTGCAGGAGCAGGCTCTTTCGGCGATTTGCCGCCTGATCGGACGTTTGATCGACCGCTGGGGGCGTCTGACGCGCGCCTGGGGGTTCAAAATGGACACCCGACGGCGCTGGTCGGCTCAATCGCTCATCGCCAAGCTGCCTGAACAGCGGGGCTCAGCGAACAGACTTCTTCCACGGGCTGGTAGGCGTCGCCCTGATCCGCCGAACGGCGAAACCATCTGACGGCTTCAGCATCGTCCTGAGACACCCCGCGACCGTCCCGGTACATCCCACCGAGACTGGCCTGTCCGGCCGCGTGGCCCTGTTCGACTGAGCGGCGAAACCATCTGACAGCCTCACCGTCGTCCCGAGACGCCCCGCGACCGTCCCGGTACATCACGCCGAGGTTGTACTGCCCGCGCACGTCGCCCAGTTGGGCCGCACGGCGGAACCAGCGGACGGCTTCCGCGTCGTCCTGCACCACGCCGCGGCCGGTGCCGTACATGAAGCCGAGGGCAGTCTGCCCCCGGGGATAGCCTTGTTCAGCGGCTCGCCGAAACCAGGACACGGCAACGGCGTAGTCCTGCACCACGCCGCGACCGTCCTCGTAACGCTCGCCGAGCTCGGTCTGCGCCTCGGCGTCTCCCGCTTCGGCCAGCTCGCGGAGCGCAACGATGGGCAGTGCGGCGACATCAGCGTCCGGCGGATCGGGTCGTGGAGGGTCGGCCGGCGCCGGGTCGGCTGGAACCGCCGCAGTCACGCTGACCGCCGCGCCCGTGGCCAGCGTCCGCGTCAGGTAGTGCTCGCCCACCAGCGAGTGGTACTCGTGCGGTCGCTGCGCGCCGTTGGTCGACGCCAGCACCTCCGCCCGTACCCGGCGGAACAACAGCCCGATCTCCAGCGGCGTCTCCAGATGCGACAGCAGCGCCGCCGTGTACGGGCTGTTCCGTCCGCGACCGTCCGCCGCCGTCGTTCCCGCCGCCGCCGCATACGCCACCAGCGTCTCGTCGCCCAGCAGGTCCTCGTTCAGGTCCGCGAAGCTGCCGCCGCTCACCGTACGAGTAGCCGCCGTCCGCTGCATCGACCGCGCCAGCGGGTTGTTCCGGCACGCGTCCAGGATCACCAGCCGCAACGGATGCGTCCGATGTCGACACGAGCAGGTCGTCGACCGTCACCGTTTCGAAGCGCACGTCCACGTCGCGTTCCAGGCGCGCGTCGACCGGGACCAGGTAGTTGACGCCGTCCATCTCGATGCCGTGGCCCGCGTAGAAGACCAGCGAGACGTCCGCGACCGCGCTCTGCCGCGTGAACGCGCGTAGCGCCTCGGTCAACTCCACGCGATCGGCGTCGAACTCCGTCGTCACCTCGAACCCGAGCCGCCGCAGCGCCGCCGAGATGTCCCGCTCGTCGTTGTCCGGGTTCGGCAGCCGGCCGATGTGGGCGTAGGTGCTGTTGCCCACCACCAGCGCCACTCCGCCGTCGGCCAACACGACCGCAGGGACCGCGAGGACGACGAACGCCACAACCGCCACGACGAGCGACCGCAGAGCTTGCATCGCGTTCCTCTCCACCCGAATCCTACCCCCTAACCGATGGCGGTGAAGGTTGACAGATCAGTGGGTTGTCAACGAACCGCCGCAGCGTGGCGGCGTCGATCCGTTGCGCCTGACCGCCGTCTGGATTTCGCGGTCGACGAAGGGGCCGAGCCCCGCCTTCAACAGTTCGAGCGCCTTGCCGACCCGTTCCGTGATTGGTTGTCGCCATGGTGGTCAGGAGTCTAGACCGCCGGACACCCTGTTTCCCCCGGGTCGTCAGGCGCTTGGCGTCGCGGAACCCAGCGAAATTGCAAGGAGGGGACGTGGGAGGGCATCGCGGCATCGGAGCGCCTGGTCAAGTCTGCTCAACGTCGAACGCCGCCAGGTTGCGGGCCTCCTTGCTGAACTCCACCCCGATCAGGTGGATCGGCTCGCCCCGATCGCGGTACTTGTCCGCGTAGCCCTTCGCTTTCAACTGCGCGATAGCCGCGCCCTCGGGCGCCAGCTCCACCACCTTGAACTCGAACAGGTAGACGTTGTCGTTGAAACGCACCGCCATGTCCAGCCGGCCGTGGCTGCTGCTGTCCTCGACCACCACGTCCAGCCCCAGCCCCGCGAAGTACGAGTAGAACACGCTGGCGTAGAAGCCCTCGTAGCTCGCGATGTCGTTGTTCGTGTACCACTCGTACGGAATGCTGGCGAAGAACGACTCGACCAGCGCCGCCAGCCCGTGAAGTCGTTGACCAGCAGCAGGTCGTAGAGCCGCGCGCTGTGCGCCACCGGCCGCGATGCATCCCCCGTCATGCGGTTCAGCAGGCTCCGGTTCAGGCTCTGCCGCACCTCCCGATTCGGATACCCCAGCCGGTAGAACATCTCCGCGCCCCGCGGCTCCGGGCGCTCTATGGTCAGGTAGCCGGTCTGGAACAGCAGCGCCTCGGTCGGCATGTCGTCGACGTCGAAGGTCGACAGCAGCTCGGCGTTGCTCAGCATGCCGTCCAGCGCCAGCGAGCTCACCCGGCGTCTGAACAGCGTGTCCACCAGAAAGGTGGGCGTGCCGGTCTCGAACCAGTGGGCGGGGAACTCGCGCGTGTCGAACAGCAGCAGGATGTCGAACGGGTTGTAGACCTTGTCCGCGCCCCGCCAGCTGTAGCCGTTGTACCAGTCCCGGACCTGTTCCCGGTCCAGGTCGCCGAGCTCCGGCGCGAACACGGTGTCGAGGTCCACCTCCGTGTAGCCGCAGATGGCCGAGTAGCGCGGATTCAGCGTGATGTCCTTGAGGTTGTTGAGTCCGGAGAACAGGCTGACCTTGGAGAACTTGCTCACCCCGGTGATGAAGCTGAACCGGATGTGGGCGTCGCAGTCCTTGACGACCGCGTAGAGGCCGCGGAGGAAGTCGCTGTTGGCGCGGGCGACCTCCGGCGCGTCCAGTGCGTCGAGAATCGGCTTGTCGTACTCGTCGACCAGGATCGCGACCGGCCGACCAGTGCGCTGGTGCAGCGTCCTTATCAAGTGTCGGAAACGAGCCGGCGCGGCGTCATGGTGAGCGACGACCTCCGATTCCTCTTCCAGGATCTGCAACTGGTCCATCACTTCCTCGTGCAGGTAGCCGACGGCCCGGGCAGACGAAAGCCGCCCAAGGGCTGCCCGGGCGGGGCGACCAGCGGCTTTCGAACACGATCCGTTCGTAGCGGGGGAGGACTGGCTCGCTGGTCCCGATCACCCGGTCGCGGTTCCGGATCAGGGCCGGGAACGTGCGACACCTGGTAGCGGCGCGGTTCACGTTGGCGTGCCGAGCCGCCGAGCTGTCGGAACGCCTCGCGGAAGAATGATTCGATGTAGTGCGGTTGCAGGCGGCGCGCCTCGGCCCGCTCCATCTCCTCGCGCACGTGCTGTACGCGGCTGGCGTCCATGGCTCGTGGCGGGCATCCTCACCGAGGCCGAGCTCGCCGTCTGGAACACCTGGTGCAAGGAGTGGTGGCCGATCGACCGGCCGCCCAAGCGCTGGTCAACGGGATGAGCGAGGAGTCGACGGCGGCCGTCGCGGCCGAGGACACCAAGGCGGCTCCGGCCACAACGCCGAGCCCGGCCACGGCAGAATCGGACGAGAGGTGCTCGATGACAACCGAATGGCGATCCAGGCTGAGGACAGCCACGCTGGCCGCAGCAATGGGCGTGGCCGCTCTGCCCGCCCCGACCGCGGCGCAGACTACCGGGCCGGCCACGTGCCCCGCCGTAAGCGCGAACCTCGCCGAACGAGCGACGCGACCGACCGGGCGCTCGACGCGCTGTTCATCGCCGCGCGCGAGACGTTCATCGTCATCGAGGAGGCCCGGCAGCGCGCCAGCGCCGCCTGCAGCTCGATCGAGCCGCCGCGCTGAGAAGCAGCCCAGGGTCCGACAACGGCCAGATCCGTTAACTTTGGCCCGACCGACCCCGCTCCCGGAGTGCGCCGCCACCCGGCGCTCAACGGCGGAACCGCGAAAGAAAACGATTGCCGGCGCACGTCGCCCTCACGGACCAGGACGGGCGCCGGTCCGGGACCGCGATTTTGCCCGCTCGGAAGGATGATGTTCTTGAACGTCGCTGGCGCGTGACGGGCCGCGGTCGCGGGCTGTTCGCGATCGAGGTGGACGACGGCGGCGGGTTCCGGGCGGCGACGGCGGCCGAGAGGTGGACGCCGCAGTCCTGGGCCACCGGCTGGCGGAGGGCCCGCCTCGCCGAGCGGGTTCCGCTCCTCGGCTGCTGTCTCGGTACGCGCGTCTCCTGCTCGTCATTGTGGCCACGGTGGGCAGGTCCGCCGGACAGCGCGGAGGAACACTCGTTCGAGGATCACCAGCCCTCCGGCTCTGGCGGTGGTGTCGAGCGGTCGGGGCCTCATGGGTCGGAGTGCCCGGCATCGAGTCGTGGCGGGTTGTCGGGAGCCTTGGGCGCAGGCGGCGGTGTCAGCCCCCGTCTTGACTGTCGCCGGGTCGAGGATGTACTCTACTCGGCGAGGCGCAAGCACGTTTTGCCCTCTTTCCGAGGCCCGCGCTCCGGCGCGGGCTTTCGTGTTTTGGAGGGTCTGTGAGTGACGTACTTCGCCTACCTTGATGAATTTGGGCATATCGGTCCCTACATCAGCCGCACAGACCCAAAATACAAGACAAGTCCGGTGTTCGGCCTCGCGGGATTCGTGCTGCCAGCCGTCGAGGTGCGCGGATTCGGGACATGGTTCTTCCAGCGCAAGTGCAAGCTGCTCGAGTTTGAGATCGAGCGGTCGGGTGAGCACCCCGCCGTGTGGGAGAAGAAGGGAACCAGCCTCTTCACCGTCCGCAACGTGACCCGATATCGTGAGCTTCGAGTTTTCACGAACCGGTTGCTCAACAAGATCGAGAAGCTTGGCGGCTTCGTCTTCTACGTTGGGATCAAGAAGACCGCGGCACCAGCCGAACACGATCCGAACCAGCTCTACAAGAGCGTGTTGGTCGAGGCGATCAAGCGGATCGACGACTTTTGTGAGCGAAATGGTGACCCGAAAGACAGCTTTATCGTGATTCTCGACGAGCACGATCAACGCTCGGCACTGATCACCGCGGCCGCACGAAGCATGTACGGGAACGAACCACGCCGGCATCTCATCGAGCCGCCGTTCCACGTGGAAAGCCACCGCTATCAAACACTTCAGGCGGCCGACTGGATTACCGGCCTGGTGGGAAGGTTGGGCGCGATCTGGGCCGCTCCGGCGGCTTATCCAGAAAACGAACCGTTCCGCCGTTATTTCGAGCATCGGGTCAATCGTGCAAGCCGCCGGAGCGGAATCCGGACAACCTTGCCGGAGACGGCGCCCGTGGTGTAGAATCTATTAGTTCTGGGCAGCCAAAATGGGATTCCAAGCCAAATAGGGAGTGACGATGGCCGTAAAGCATGTGCCTACGAATGAAGTACACAGTGGGACCAAGGGGGGCAAAACCGGATGTGGTTTTGACACCCGAGAGAACCCCACTCATTGGGTGTCGACCCACGAAAAAATCACGTGCGACAAGAATGGATGCAAAAACTAGCGAGGCTCCGCCTCAGACCGACGAGCATGCAGGTCTCGGTGTCTGCTGACGGTCGGTCGGACTCCGGCCGCTGCTCCCTCTGCGGCGCGAAGCCGCGTTCATAGTCGCACAATGGCGGCGTTGGCCATAGACTGGCCGGTGGGGAGCCCATCGACCGGAGCCCGAGCCATGAAGGTAGCACGATCCGTCGCCGAGGTCCTGTCGCAGCACACGACGCTGGCGCTCGAGTGCAGAGGGCGGCGGGCGCGGCGTATTTCTTCCGCAAGCGCGCCTTGACCACCTGCTTGGCCGGGATCTCGACCGGAGAATACACCGGTGGCCAGGTGCCGGCCCACGTTCAACGTGAAGGCCCTTAGGACACTGCGCTAAACTAGTTTTCCACCTGTGGGTTTTCTGGTCATACTGGAGGCATGAAGCGAGACATCGAGCTGGAAGCGACCCTGGTTGCGAAGTATGCCGTGGTCGCGCCCGTGTTGGACGAGCGCAGTCGCCGCCGGTGGGCGGCGGCCGAGTCGCTCGCCATCGGCTACGGCGGCGACGCGGTGGTTTCGTCGGCCACCGGTCTGGCTCGGGAGACGATTCGCAAGGGACGCCGGGAGATTTCCCGCGACGAGGCGCCGACGGACCGCATTCGACGCCCTGGCGGCGGACGGCCCCGCATCCAGCAGGATCAACCCGGCATCCAGGCCGCGCTCCAAGCGCTGGTGGATCCGCTCACGCGCGGAGACCCGACCTCGCCGCTGCGCTGGACGTGCAAGAGTCGCGCAAAGCTGGCGGCGGCGCTGAACGAGCAGGGGTGGCGGGTGAGTTCGACCACTGTGGGCCGGCTGCTGCACTGCCTGGGCTACCGGCTGCAATCGCCGCGCAAGCGGCAGGAAGGCGCCACGCATCCGGACCGCAACGCGCAGTTCGAGCACATCAACCAGACCGCGGACGAGCATCTGACCGCCGGCCAGCCGGTGATCTCGGTCGACACGAAGAAGAAAGAGCTGGTCGGGAACTTCAAGAACGGCGGGCGGGAATGGCAGCCGAAGGGCACGCCGCCGGCGGTGCTGGTGCATGATTTCCCGACCGACGCCGAGGGCAAGGCGATTCCGTACGGCGTCTACGACATGGCGCGCGACGAAGCCTGGGTGAGCGTGGGCTGGGACCACGACACACCGGCGTTCGCGGTGGCGTCGATTCGACACTGGTGGCATCAGATGGGTTGCGGCGCCTACCCCGAGGCCACGACCCTGTTCATCACGGCCGATGCGGGCGGGAGCAACGGGTATCGGTTGCGCGCCTGGAAGCATGAGCTTCAACAGTTGGCCGACGAGACCGGACTGACCATCGAGGTGAGTCATTTTCCACCCGGCACCAGCAAGTGGAACAAGATCGAGCACCGGCTCTTCTGTCACATCACGGCGAACTGGCGCGGCACCCCGCTGACGACGTACGAGACCATCGTCGACCGCATCGGGAACGTCCGGACAGCCACCGGGCTCCGGGTCCGGGCCGAACTCGACGCCGGGGAGTATCCGACGGGCGTTACGGTGACCAAGGAACAGATGGACGCACTCGCGCTGGTCCGCGATGAGTTTCACGGGGAATGGAATTACAAACTGTTACCCCGACCAAGTTGAAGACTTTATAGTAGAGTCGAGAGGAGGCGCGTTGCCGGTAGGGGGCCGGTGGCTTATCCGGTGCTTTCGCAACCGGGCCGCAGGCCGACTCCCGTGGGCACGTTTCCTCCCCCCGCTCTCCGAACCCGGCGTGCCGATTTCCAGCACCGGGCTCTCCAGTGGAATCATGCGGCTCGCACACGGGTTCCCGGTCGCGACCAGCGGACGGGTCTTCGCGAGTCCTGGCACTGGGCTCGCACCCGTGCGCTAGCCGGCCGGTGCGTCGTCGGGCCTGTTGACGCCCCGACGACGGCGACCGCTCAGGTCGTCCCCTTCGCTTATGCATGTGATGACATCTGGCATTCCTGCTGATTTCCGGGGTCCTAGGCCGTTGGCCACTCCCGTTAGGGTGCGGCTCTTCTTCGTAGAGTACTTTTCGCCCATTTCACGGGCGTTTTTGACCACGGATGAGCCCTCTCCAGTGCGTTTTCGGGGGGACGGCTTCAGGCCGGCGGCCCACCGGGACGGTCCACCCGCCTTCTTCGGGTGCCCCACGCCGCCTGGCCCCCGCCCCCCTGGTGCTTGATTCGGCCTGACCCACCTGCGCGCTGCTGGACATTCGCGCGGCGTTCTTGTACGGTGTCGTGGCAAGGACATGCCCTCTGCTGCGACGACCGGTGACACGGTGGCGACGACGAGGTTCTCGGGACGCGCGTTCAGCGTGCGGGAGTTGGCTCTGATCCGCGACGTGGTGCGGGAGTGTTCGGGCTTGAGCCGGATGGAGCTGGCGCGCACGGTGTGCGAGCTGTTGCGGTGGCGGCGTCCGAACGGCAGGCTGAAGGCGCGCGAGTGCCGAGAGTTCCTCGAGCGGCTCGACGCCGAGGGCGCGCTGGTGCTGCCGGACAAGCGGCGCGGTCGCGCGGTTGGGTCGGTGACCCGCGTTCCGCGGACGGCGGCGTGCGAGCCGGGGCGCCCGCTGGTTGGCAGTGTGCGCGATGTCGAGCCGCTGAAGTTCGAGTTGGTGTGCGAGCCTGCCCGGCGGCTGCTGTTCCGGGAGTTGGTGGGCCGCTACCACTATCTGGGGCACAAGGTTCCGTTCGGGGCCCACTTGCGCTATCTGGTGTTTGCGTCGCGGCCCGCGCGTGCGGTGGTCGGCTGCCTGCAGTTTTCGAGTCCGGCGTGGCGCATGGCGGCGCGGGACCGCTGGGTCGGCTGGGACGAGTCGGCTCGGGTGCGGAATCTGCAGCGCGTGGTCAACAACAGCCGCTTCCTGTTGCTGCCGTGGGTGACGGTGAAGAACTTGGCGAGCGCGGTGCTGTCTCGCGGCCTCGGGCAGTTGCGGGTGGACTGGCCGCGGCGCTACCACCTCGAGCCCTGGCTGGTGGAGACGCTCGTGGATGCGCGCCGTCACCACGGCGGTTGCTACCGCGCCGCGAATTTCGTTGCGTTGGGCGCCACGAGCGGTCGCGGCCGGATGGACCGGCACCGCCGCCGTGTCGGTGCGGCGCCCCGGACGGTTCTGGTCTATCCTCTGGTCCCGGATGCGCAGCGGCGGTTGCGGGAGCGTTGAGCGATGCGCGCCCTCACCCGACCTGTTGCTGCACCCGCGCCGGCGCCGTATGCGGCGGCCGATGTCTCCTATGCGGAGGCCAAGTCCTATCTGTGTTCGCGCGAAGCCCGTCAGATGAGCGAGAGCGACCTCGAACGGGAACTGGACCGGCGGGGCCGCGCGTTGCTGCGCAAGCTGCTGCAAGGGCATCTCGACCAACGCAGGCCGGGAGAGGCGGCCGGTCCGGTCGCTGGCGCCGACGGTGTCGAGCGCTCGGAGTGTCGGGCGCACGAACGCCGCCTGGAGACGACCTTCGGCACGGTGCAGGTCGAGCGCACCGGCTACGCGCGCGCGGGTCACGACAGTCTGCACCCGCTCGACGCGGCGCTGAACCTGCCGCCGGAGCGTTACTCGCTCGAGGTGCGCCGCCGGGTGGCCGGCGCGGCCGCCTCGCGTTCGTTCGACGAAGCGCTGTTCGAGCTGTCCGGCAGTACCGCCGCCCAGGTACCCAAGCGTCAGGCGGAACAGTTGGTGGCTCGCGCGGCTGCCGACTTCGACGCCTTCTACGAGGCGCGTCAGGCCGAGCGGGGCCGGTCGCCTCCCGAGGGGTCGGTCGTCGTGCTCACTTTCGACGGCAAGGGTGTGGTGCTGCATCGCGACGACCTGCGCGAGGCGACGCGCAAGGCCGCGGAGAAGCGCCGGCGGGACCGGGAGCATCTGTCGCTGTTCACGCGTCTGAAGCCGGGAGAGAAGAAGCACGCCAAGCGCATGGCGACGGTGGCCGCCGTCTACACGACGGCGCCATTCGTGCGCAGCCCCGAGGAGTTCTTGCAGAGCTTGATGCCGCCACAGCCGGCGGCCGGGGCCCGGGCCAAGGCCCGAACCCGGTCGGTGCGGCCCCGCCCGGTGGCCAAACGGGTCTGGGCGAGCGTCGAGCGGGAGCCTCTGGATGTGGTCGCCGAGGCGACGCTGGAAGCCGAGCACCGGGACCCCGAGCACGTCAAGCACTGGGTGGCGCTCGTCGATGGCGCCGAGACGCAGCTCGTCCTGGTAGAAGAGGCCGCCGCCGCCCGCGGCGTGGACGTCACGGTGATCCTCGACATCATCCACGTGGTCGAGTACGTCTGGAAGGCGGCGCATGCGTTCCACCCTGCGGGGAGTCTCGAATTGGCGTGCTGGGCGTGGACGCGCGTGCGGCGCATTCTCGAGGGCAGGGCCCGCACGGTGGCGGCGTCGATGCGCGGTGCGGCGACCGTCGCCGGCTTGTCGCCCGACGCCCGCAAGCCGGTCGACACGTGTGCCGACTACCTGCGCAAGTATGCGCCGTATCTGCACTACGACCGCTACCTCGCGGCGGGCTATCCCATCGCCACCGGGGTGATCGAAGGGGCGTGCCGGTACCTGGTCCGCGACCGGATGGAGTTGACCGGCGCCCGTTGGCGACTGGCTGGCGCCGAGGCGGTCCTGAAGTTGCGGGCGCTACGCGCGAGCGGCGACTTCGATGCCTACTGGGAGTTCCACGAGGCGCGCGAGTACGAGCGGAACCACGCCCAGCACTACGCTGACCGAACCCCGCCGCCGGTCACCGAGCCGTCCGAGCCGCCGTCCCCACCACGCCTTCGACGGGTCAAGTAGGTCTTGTCATGCCGCTCGTAGAGACCCTTGCAGCCGTCGACGAAGAAGAGCCGCACCCAACTCCAGCGCCCGCCGGAGGGCAGTGTGCAGGTGGACGGGAATGTTGCCAAGATCGATCTCGCGGCTCGGGGTGTCGATGGCGTTCTTGTCCATTTCAACGCACCATCATGGGCAGTCCGAGCCGTAATGTCCAGTACCACCCTCCCCGTCTGTCCGAAGACCGGCTCAACCTCCCCCAGCCTCACAGTCCATCTTTGCCTACACACTGCACTGCTCCGGGAAATCGGGAATGCGCCCCTCGTCGACTCGTCGACCGCATCGGGAACGTCCGGACGGCGACCGGGCTCCGGGTCCTGGCCGAACTCGACGCCGGGCAGTATCCTACGGGCGTCACGGTGACCAAGGAACAGATGGACGCACTCGCGCTGGTTCCCGATGCGTTTCACGGGGAATGGAATTACAAACTGTTACCCCGATCAAGTTGAAGACTTTATAGTAGAGTCGAGGGGAGGCGCGTAACCGGTAGGGCTCGGTGGCTCGTCCGGCGCTTTCGCGGCCGGGCCGCAGTCCGAAGCCCGTAGGCACGTTTCCTCCCCCCGCTCTCCGAACCCGGCGTGCCGATTGCCGGCACCGGGCTCTCCAGTGGAATCATGCGGCTCGCACACGGGTTCCCGGCCACGGCGAGCGCATGGGTCTCGCGAGTTGTGGCACCCAACTCGCACCCGTGCGCCGGACCGGCCGGTGCGTCGTCAGGCCTGTTTACGCCCTGGCGACCGCGACCGCTCGGGTCGTCCCCTTCGCTTGTGCATGTGATGACGTCCGGCATTCCTGCTCGTCTGCGGGGTACTAGGCCGTTGGCCACTCCCGCGAGCCTGCTGCCTTTCGCCATCGCTGCCACCTGAGGTCCCTTCCCTCTGCCGGCATTACCCGGCTTCCTCGGTACCTACGGACCTCTCCGCCACCCTACCGGCCCGACCTGACCCTCGCGGGCTGTCGGTTGGCGTGTGCCGCGCCACCGGCAGGGCTTCCCGTGTTGCGTCCACTCCCCTCTTCCACACGTGCCGTCGCCATTACCCCGGCGGAAACGGTCGGTGCTCGCGTCGCTCGCTTCCTGACCGCTGGCAGCCTTCCCCGTGATCGAGGCGGGTCGGCTTCCGCATTAGACGTTTCGAGGCCTGCGCGGCGTTCACGTCGTTACGGTGGCGGTAGGGAACCGGGTTGCCCCGGTCCCCCCGCGCAGATCCGTACGTGCGCGCTAGCGCATACGGCTCCTACCTTGGGTGGCTGACGGCAAATCGCGCGGTTGGCCAAGGATGCCGGACTTTTACGGGAGGCCAATACAGGGCCGCGAGGCGTGCGACCCCGGCTATCGTGGTCCGATCCTTCTGTGACCGCCCGCGCAAGGTTCTGAGCCAAATCCACAAAAGACGCCTCGCGAAACCGCGAAGAGCCCGGGCGCTGGTCGGCACGGCATAGTAATTCAACCATCCGTTGACCACTCTCCCCAGCCATTGCGCCGTGTCGTGGACATCCTCGTGCATCCGCTCGCGGAGTTTCTCCTTGACCCGTTTCAAGGTTCGCGTGACCCGTTTCGCTATCGGCTTGCGCCCCAGCCCGAAGTTTCCGTTCCTCTTCTTCTTGCAGTAGTGCGTGAAACCGAGGAAATCGAAGGTCTCCGGTCGACGTTCCCCGCGCGCCCGGCGGTCCGCCATCGCGAACCGTCCGAACTCGACGAGGCGTGTCTTGTCAGGGTGCAGCTCAAGCGCGAACTGGCTCATCCTCTCCCTGAGGTCGTGGAGAAACTGGTCCGCATCCGCCTTGCGTTGGCAGCCAACGACGAAGTCATCGGCGTAACGAACGATGATAGTGTCCCCCGTAGCCTGTCGGGCGCGCCACTTCTTCTGGAACCAGAGGTCGAGGACATAGTGCAGGTAAACGTTGGCGAGGATGGGAGAAACCACCGCGCCTTGCGGGGTCCCCTGCAGGTCGTCCTTCCACTCGTCGTCTTCCATGACGCCGGCGTTCAGCCACTTGGCAATCAGCCGGAGTATCCGTGTGTCCCCGATTCGGTGCTCGAGAAACCGCAACAGGTGGTCTCGCGAGAGCCGGTCGAAGAACGCCCGAATGTCCGCATCGATTATCCAGTTGACCTTGCGCCGTTCTATCCCGAAAGCCAGGGCGTCAAGCGCATCATGCGCCCCGCGCCCCGCCCGGAACCCATAGCTGAACCCGAGAAATTCCGGCTCGTAAATCGGCGTCAGGATGACATCCACTACCGCCTTTTGGACAATCTTGTCTTCCAGGGCGGCAATGCCGAGCGGTCGCGTCCCGCCGTCCGGTTTGGGTATTTCAACCCGCCGCGACGGCAGCGCCCGATACGCTCCCGAGTGTACGCGGCCGTGCAGGTCGAGCAGCCGCTCTTCCAGTCCGTCCTCGTACCCCGTCCACACCAGACCGTCCACGCCAGCCGATGCGGTCTTCTTCAAGTCGTAGAAGGCGCACCGCAGCGCGTCCGTCGTGATGTGGTGCAAGAGCGCAGTCAGTTTCTCCTGCGGCTTTCTCGTTGCAGCTTGCCGTATCCGCTCGACCGCCTGTGACACGCCCACCCGACCCTGCGTCCGGTACGTGCTTTGGTCTTGCGAATTCCCCTTGGTTGAGGCCCTTCCCTCCGGCAACTCCGCAGGCGCTTTCGCTCCCTTGTTCGCCGCTTTCATCGGTACTCCGGCCTCATCCGACTTCTTCATTCCGTGCACCATCGGATACGGAATCCTCCTTCCCTCTGCGGCCCCGGTTCGACTGCCGGGGCAGAATGAAGACCTCCCAGGTCCCGACGAAGGACGTACGAACGTGCATGGGTTCTCCGACACCGTGGAGTCCTCCATCCCCTCACCAGTCGCGGTGATGGCGGTGTTGCCTTCAACCACGGGCACGGTCTCGGCACTCCAGACATGCAACCTTTCGATGCTCGGTGGCCCTGCCCGTTCGCGCCCCTGTCAACGCTTCGCCTGCCGCCTCACAGCGACCGGCGCATGACTCGGGGTGAAGGTGGTCGGTTACTCCTTCCCTCTGCCGGACTTCCACCGGCTGTCCTTCGTCAGTTAGCCTGGCGCACGCCCGCGTGCTCGCTGAACCGCCCGAGGCGGCCCTTTCTCGTCGGAGTGCTTCAGCCGATGTCGTTGCCTCCATCGTCCGCCCCGACCGCTACCGGCTGGAGCGACAGTTGCCGGGCGGGATTCGCACCCGCTGAGGAATGGCGCCTTTCACGGCGCACTCGATCACTGTCCTAATGACCGCAGTGACGCAGCACCGCTGCGGATTTTGCTCCGGGCGTTATCGATCCTGACACCGGAGAAAACGACCATGACGGAGAACACGACCATGACAACGCGGCGGTGCAGGCCGACGCTGCACATCGCCGGTACTCGCCCCATATGGCGAGGATGGCAGTTTGAAGTCGGGAAGCTACACAGATTCGAAACAACCGACGGCCACATCAAGTTTCACGCTTACAGCTGGGAGTTAGACGGACTGCAAGTCGAGAATCTTGCATGGACGACCGGCCACACGGTTGATCTCAGTCTTACGGCCGAGGAATCACCATGAAGATCCTGGCCTACCTCGACACGAAAATGACCAATGGGCCGGTGGAAGGCTTCAACAACAAGCTGCGGTCGCGCGCCGTGCCTCAGGATTCCACTCCCTCGGCGCGCTCATCTCGATGCTGTTTCTCTGCTGCGGCGGCATCGAACTGGCCCCGCCCCTGTAGAGGCGGCACCGTGCCGCGATGCTTCTTCAGCGCGCCCCGGCGGCGGGCGGCCAGCGTGGACATCCGCAGTCGTATCCACCGCTCGTCCCGGATGGACACCCACGCGGCCGTGAGTGTTTGCGGGTGCGATGCTGGCACAGACACGCGATCCTCGGCGAAGTCGTCGGGACCACGGCGGTATCCGTCGCCGGTGATTTCCCCACGGAGGCAGTTGCGAGGTTCAAGTTCACCGTAGCAGCCCGTGGCAAAAGTCGCGGATTCGGCCTGGCCCCGGCGCGGCCGAACCCCGTAGACTGCACGGCATGGCGATGGGCAAGAGACCGGTGGCGCGCCAAGCGTCGCCGCTGTGGGTGGAAACGGCGGACCTTCCGACGAGCGACGGTCATCCCTTCTTCGAGCGCCTGAATCGGGTCCTGGAGGACTGCGGGTTCGACGCGTTCGTGGAAGGGTTGTGCTCGGCCTTCTACGCGGCGCGGCTGGGACGGCCGAGTCTGCGTCCTGGGCGGTATTTCCGGATGCTGTTGATCGGCTACTTCGAGGGCCTGTCTTCGGAGCGGGGGATTGCGTGGCGGGTGGCCGATTCACTGAGCCTGCGGTCGTTCCTGGACCTGGAGTTGACCGAGTCGGCGCCGGATCACTCGACGTTGTCGCGGACGCGCCGGTTGATCGACGTGGAGACGCACGAGGCGGTTTTCACGTGGGTTCTGGAGCGCCTGTCTGAAGCGGGTCTGGTCGTCGGGAAGACGGTCGGCATCGATGCGACGACGCTGGAAGCGAACGCGGCGATGCGGAGCATCGAGCGGCGGGACACGGGGGAATCGTACGAGGCGTTCATTCGGCGGTTGGCGGAAGCGTCGGGTGTGGAGACGCCGACGCGTGCGGAGCTGGCTCGGTTCGACCGGTCTCGGAAGAACAAGAAGACGTCGAACAAGGAGTGGAAATCGCCGCAGGATCCTGACGCGAAGATCGCGAAGATGAAGGACGGTCGGACGCACTTGGCCCACAAGGCCGAGCACGGGGTCGACATGGACACGGGCGCCATCGTCTCGGTGACGGTGCAGGATGCATCGGACGGTGATACGGCCACGCTGCCGGAGACGCTGATCATGGCGGCCGAACAGGTTGAAGCGGTGCAGCCGGAGGGCGCGGGGGTCGAAGAGGTGGTGGCCGACAAGGGCTATCACAGCGACGAGACGTTGGTGGGGCTCGGCGAGGTAGGGGTTCGGAGTCACGTATCGGAGCCGGAGCGCGGCCGTCGCTGCTGGCAGGACAAGAAGACGGGCGAGACGCCGCCGGAGAAGCGTGCTGCGCAGAAAGCATTGTATGCGAACCGCCGGCGTGTGCGGGGGCGGCGGGGTCGTCGCCTGCAACGCCGCCGAGGCGAAGTGGTGGAGCGTACTTTCGCGCACATGTATGAGACGGGCGGTATGCGTCGGGTCTGGGTGCGCGGCCACGACAATGTCCGCAAGCGCGTGCTGATCCAGGCGGCCGCGTGCAACATCGGGTTGCTCCTGCGCCGGCAGACCGGCGTTGGTACGCCCCGGAGCCTGCAGGGGCGGGCTTTGTCGGCGATTTACGGTCTGATCGGGTGCTGGCGGGGCTGCTGGGAGCGCCTGAGGCGGGCGTGGGGGCTGAAACGGTCCATGCTTCATCTTGAGGCGGCGTGAGCTTGGAAAAGCCGCTGGCCGGCTCAAACCCCATGTTACACTTCTAGATCCGCATCCCCTCAACCGGTGTCAGGCCGCCGACAACCTTGTTCCACGGGCTGGTAGCGCTGTCGGTGCTCTTCGCGGCAGCCCTAGAGTCTGGGTGCGCCAAACGCGTGCCGCCGCCGCCGTCGCCGATCAACGGTCAGTGCGGCGTTACGCAGGACTCCTGTGTGCTCGGGAACCCTTTCGGCACCGGAGAGACCAGCTCTCCGTACGGCTGGTCGTGCGTCGGCCTTTACGGCGGGAGCACCGACACCTGTTCGGTGCCGACGGCCGCACTTGAGCCGGGAGAGGTCTTTGCGGGGCAGGACAAGCTGGCGGAGAAGGTGCAGGCAGCCGGGCCTCTACGCGGGCTGTTCACGATCTGGGACCCGACGATAGACGACCCCAACTGCACCCCCCCGTACTGCCATGCCTTGATAATGATGACAACAGCCCGCGAGATGGGCATTCCCGAAGAGAATCTGGCTCTCGCTCGGAAACCGTACCGGCGGCAAGAGCAGGAGATCTGGGACGACACGCTGGTTGCGGCCATCCCGTACAGCGTGGGGGGCGTAACGCGCGACCGCCTTGCCAGACTCAAGAGCCAGATGTTCCTGGAGGTTCGGCCGGCGGGTAACACCAATGGGAAGGTCGGGGCTGGGGGCGGGCTCCCCGGGTACGAGAAGACGCGCGACATCTGGTACCCCGAGCACCCCATCTGGAGCGTGGCCCCAGGGTACCCTGGTTGGGGCTGGGACTGGGACCTGGCCTTCGAGGGGTTCGCCACGGGCAAGTTCATCATCGCGAAACACGTCGTACTGACACCAACAGGGGAAATCGCCCCGTACGAGCGTGAGGTCAAGTGCGGTCTGGCCAAGGAGTTCTGCTACTCCGTCATCCAGGGGACGCTCGAGACTGTCCCCGACGATGCCTACACCAAATCCGGCAGCTCGTTCGCCTCCGTCGAGTTGGGCGCCCTCGCTTTCTACCTGTCCCAGCTCTGGGATACCCCGCAGGAGGTCGTCGGCGTCCTGAACGTCTGTGCCGAAGACGTCGGCGAGCCGGGCATTGATGAGGAATTCGGCCGCGGCGTCGTCTCCGTCGTCTGCGACGTGGTGCAGGGGCGCGAGAGGAGCGTCGCCGCAGCGTCGATGAGGGTCGATGCGCACACTTCCCCGGTCCTGGCGGAGATGCTCTATCGCCACCAGCAACCGGCGATGTCCGCCGCGCCGGAGCCAGCGTTCAGACCGTTCTACGCGTTGAGCGGCTACAACCTAGAGACCCTCACGGGGCACGCAGGCGCCGGCTTTCCTCTGGTCGGTACCGATCTGTTCGTCTCCGGTGGGGCCGGGTACGCACCCCTGGGTGTGTGGTCGTCGCTGCTGCGCCGCGCCGTCCGGACTCCCTTCGCGGAGACAGGCGGTCAACGCACGTTGTTCGCCAGCAACGGACACGCCCTGACTCTTCTCGGCACGTACGGCTTCAACCATCGGGATGCCCTCTCCGTTCACACGGGCCGGCTCGGTTTCGGCTACGACCGGCGCTTCGAGCGCGGCCTTCTGACCTTGCACGTCGGCTTCCAGCACATCCGCGCGCGCGTCGGGATCCCCGGCTACCGCCGCGCCCACGCTACGCCCACACTGTTCGGCGAGAGCAGCCCGGAGATTCGACTCGTGTTCACTCTGTACTGAGAGGCTCTCGGCCGCCTTCGTCCGGCTGGGAGCGGCGAGCTGCCCGACGTAGAGGTCATGTTGAACCCCTGTCGGCCAGGAATTGTCGCGCGCCTGCGCGGAGCCGCCGTCAAGGCCGTCAGCCCCGCGGAGCGGGGGCAGAGCGTAGCGATGCGCCTGAAGGCGCTGAGCACAGGCGCAGTGGAAATGGCAAGTTGAAAAGGGACCCCCGTGGCCACGCGAAAAGGGACCCCTCAGTTCTGTCAATTCGTCAGTCCGTCTTTATTTAGCGGGTGCCGAGGGCGGGCGTCAAATTTTTGACTTGTGAGCCGCTTGCGAAACTCCTGGAGCTTGCGGCTGGGCGCAGTCCTCTACGCTCCTGGTGAACGTCCGTTTTGCCCTGGGTCGCCGCCTGGATGCCTGGTCTGGAGGACCGGCGGCACGCCGAGAGGAGGCAGTCGGATTGTTTCGACGTGTTCTTGACCGCGCGTGGGGACACCGGTGGATGACTGACGCCGGTCAGGCGCCGAGGGGCGTTGCCGGCGGTGGGGTGGTTATGTCAGCAGGCGCACAAGCTGGTCAGCGGTGAGTGCGAGCACGGCGAACATGCAGTGGCACATCACTTTCGAGGCGCCCCGGACCCGGACATGGCGACCGCCGAACGGGTCGGCTCTTTTTCGTAGACTGCTATCTCCCTCATTCATACGGAGTTATACGCCCCGATGCTCGCTCTTCGGTGCGCTTTGGCCGGGCACAGCATCCTGGAGTCCCCCCGGCCACAGCGAAGCGACGGTGCGAGGTGCCCTGTTCGGCGTCAACTACTTTCGCCGGTCGACGACAATTATTTTTGCCGGCGCGCTAGCCTCGCTAGCCCGCTAGCCCTGCCTTGTACCCGCATTCAGGGCTGGACAAATCAGCTTCCGCCGTGTAGCGTCACGGCATGGAGCACCAGAACCAGATACTACAGACGCTTCGTGCGCCGGAGTCGCAAGCTCGCCTCGAGCGGATTGTGTCGCAGGAGTCGCTGAACAACCGAGCGGCGGTGGGGCGGCGGGTGTGCGCGGAGTTCGGGTTTGTCGATGCGCGCGGGTCGGCCCAACTCGCGGGTTGTCTCAAGGCGCTCAACACGCTGCACAAGGCGGGGCGGATTGCGTTGCCGGCGTCGCGGCGCGGCGGGGGCGCGCCCACGCCGCAGCGTTTCGACGCGCCGGTGGCAGCGGCCACGGCGGTGCCGGGTACGGTGGAGGCGGTCGCGGGGTTGTCGCTGGAGCGGGTAGAGCAAGGCGGGCAGCGCCGGGTGTGGAATACCTTGCTGCACTTCGAGCATCCGCAGGGGACGACGACCTTTGCGGGCTGCCAGGTTCGCTATCTGGTGGTCTCGGCGCACGGGGTGCTGGGCGCGGTCGGGTTTTCGGCCGCGGCGTTGCAATTGCGGGCGCGCGAGGCGTGGATGGGATGGAGCGCTGAGCAACGCCAAGCCCATCTGCACCGGGTGCTGTGCCTGAGCCGGTTCCTGATCCGCCCCGGGGTGCAATGCCGCAACCTGGCCAGCCAGGTGCTGGGCCAGGTGCTGGCGCGTGTGGCGGAGGATTTCGAAGCCCGCTACCAGTATCGTCCGTGGCTGGTGGAGACCTTCGTCGGCCCCGCGCATGACGGCGCCAGCTTCAAGGCGGCCAACTTCGTGTGGGTCGGCCAGACGGCCGGTCGCGGGCGCCAGGACCGCGACCACGCGCGGGCTCGTCCGGTCAAGTCGGTATATATGTACGAGTTGGAGCCGCACTGGCGGCGGCGGTTGGGGGTGGCGCGGGTCGACGCGGCGCCGGCGCTGGCGCCGGCTGACGGTCTCGACAGCGCCGCCTGGACGGGGAACGAGTTTGGAGGGGCGCCGTTGGGCGATCAGCGGTTGTCGGCGCGTCTGGTCAAGAGCGCGGGGCTGCTGGCGTCGTTGCCCGGCGAGGCGATCACCGCCAACGCGTCCCACGACCGCGCGGCGGTCAAGGGCTACTACCGGCTCATCGACCAGCCGGTGTCGTCGGCGGTCACGCCCGGGAACATTCTCGCGCCGCACCGGGCGCGCACGCTGCAGCGGATGCGCGGCCAGGACACGGTGCTGTGCATCCAGGACGGGACGGATCTGAACTTTGCGACGCGCCCGCACTGCGAGGGGCTGGGCATCATCGGGCGCAACCAGACGGCCTCGAAGACGCTCGGCCTGCATCTGCATCTGACCCTGGCGGTCGATGGCGCGGGTCTGCCGCTGGGCGTGCTGCGCTGCGGTTTCGAGGCGCCGCCGGGCGGCGCGGCGCGGCTGGCGGACGAGCCACCGCCGGCGGCGGCGCAGGAGACGGCCCCCAAGACGGCGCAGGAAGCCCCCAAGGCGGCGCAGGAGACGGCCCCCAAGACGCGGCGCTGGGTCGACGGCCTGCGCGACATCGACCGGGCGGCGGCGGCGTTGAGCCGCAAGACGCGGGTGCTCAGCGTCATGGACCGGGAGGCGGATTGCTTCGCGGTGTTCGACGAGCAGCGCCGTCTGAACCGGGTGGAAGTGCTGGTGCGCGCCCACCATGACCGCTGTCTCGCCAAGGGCGCCCCGAAGCTGTTCGCCGCCATGCGCGCCGGCGCCGCCGACGGGCACGTCGAGATCGAGATCGACCGCCTGAGCGCGCGCCGCAAATCCAGCGGCAGGCAGGCCCGCCCGGCACGCATCGGGCGGGTGGCGCGGGCCGAGGTGCGCCATCGCCAAGTGGTGGCGCCGCCGACCATCGCCGGCGCCGAACCGGTGACGCTGTCAACGGTCCATGTGCGCGAAACCGCGCCGCCGCCCGGTGAGCCGGCGGTCGAGTGGTTCCTGCTCACCAGCCTCGACGTCGACAGCACCGAAACCGCGGTCGCGGTCATCGGCTACTACCTGCGGCGCTGGCGCATCGAAGACCTGTTCCGGGTGCTCAAGTCCGGATGCCGAGTCGAACAGCTCGCGTTCCACACCGCCGACCGGCTCCAACGCGCGGTCACCATCAATACCGTGATCGCCTGGCGCCTGATGGTGATGACCCTCCTCGGACGTGACGTGCCGGGGTGCGACGCCCAGTTGCTGTTCACCGACATCGAGTTGCGTTTCCTGACCGACTATGCCGAAGAACTCGGCCTGCCGCCCCCTGACCATCTCGCCGCCGCAGTCCTTCTGCTGGCCATCCTCGGCGGCTACCAGAACCGAACGCACGACCCGCCCCCCGGACACCAGATCATGTGGCGCGGTTACGAACGAATGTCCATCGCAACCATCGGCTACCGCATTGGACGACGGGCGCGTGCTGGAGTTGTCCAGAACGAATAATGTGGGTACAGGGCAGCGCTAGCCCGCTAGCCGTCACGCCCGAAGCCCCTGGGCAGCTCGACAGCCTCCAGTACCGACAGATCCAGATCGCAGACCTGCTCGAGCAACTCCGCGGTCGCGGACCCGGCGAGGGATTGCGGCAACGCGTCCCGCCACTCCCGGTACTGTTCCTGCAGTTGCAGGAGCGTCTGCACCGCGTCGTTCCACTGCTGTGGCCGCGATCTCCGGTCCGCTGGCCGGCGGTACCGGATCCGGGACTCGCCGGCCTTCCGCCGCTCCCGGTAACGTGCCTGCCGCTCCGCGTTCGTCAGCGCCACAGCGACTATACTACACCGTTACGTAACGGGCCGCGGAAGCGGTCGGCCGCGCGATCGAGGCGCAAGCGTGGCGACAGACCCACCGCTCGGTTGCCGTCGGCATCGGTGTACGCGTGCACGTTGGTCCGCGACAGCGGAGCGGCCTCCCGGCGCCGCACTTCCGGGCAGTCGAACGCGGGCCAGCCTTCCGGCTGGCCCGCAAGGGCTTCCCGCACGCTCGGCCACAGGCAGTCACCCGAAGGGCCGGAGCGTAGCGGAGGACCCGCGTAGCGGGTTGACGGCCTGTGGTTGCGTGTGCGCGAGGTAAACGTTCCGAGTGCAGCGAGGGCCTTCATAACCGCCAGCTCGCCGATGTCTCGGACTACACAGGTTTCAGGAAGCAGCGGGTCGACGGCGCCGCGGCAACAGCGGACCCGGCGGACGGCCACGACGTGCTGGCGGTGGTGATGGTGCCGGCGACGGCCGCGACGGGTCAGTTCGATAGCTCGGCACGTCGAACTCGAGTACCACCGAGTGGTGTACCAGCCGGTCGATCGCCGCGGCAGTGGCCATCTGGTCGCGGAAGATCCGGTCCCACTGGCTGAACACCAGGTTGCTGGTCACCATCACCGAGCGTCGCTCGTAGCGCTCGGCAAGCAGCGTGAACAGCACCTCGGCCTCGTCGGGACTCTGCTGCACGTAGCCCAGATCGTCGGCAAATGTTGAGCTCCACATTTGCCGACAAATGTTGAGTGATCAGTAATGTGAAGTAGCCGCCTCTTGCTCCGGCGGCGCCGAGCGCATTCCCTCCAGGACTCCACATTACGTACGTAGCATCGGGACCGTGCCAATCCCGGCACCGCTTTCCTGGAGGTCCCGATGCTGGTCGATCTGTATCCCAGGGTGCACCAGCGGTACTCGTCGTTGGCGATCATCGGTCCGATTCTGGACGGATACGGTACGTGGCTCTTGAAGCAGGGCTACTCAACCGAACGCACCCGCGAGCATTTCCAGGCGGCGCCGCGCCTCGTCCGCGGTCTGCAGCAACGCGGCGTGCAGGCCCTGACGAGCCTGACGCGGGCGCGATTGTGGGCCTGTGCTCCCACCGATTCGCAGGAGGATCCCAATTTGGCGGTCCTGGTGCGGCTGCTGGCGCGGTATTGCGAGTCCGAGCTGGCGCTGTATCCATCGCCAGCGTTGACCCGGATCGAGCAGCGAGTCGCCGCCTACAGGACCTATCTGCAGCAGGTCCGAGGATTCGCGCCTGGGACCTTGGCGCACCACGGCCGCACGGCTGGGGAGTTTCTGGCTCACATCGGCTACGAGACGCACCCGACGCGGCTCGCTACGCTCGACCGCCGGGATCTCGACGCCTTTCTGTGTGTCGTCGGCCCCCGCCAGTCGCGTGCGTCCCTTCAGCATGTGGTGGCCAACCTCCGAGCCTTCCTCCGGTTCCTGGCGTCTGGCGGCGAGATCCCGACCGGGCTCGACACGCAGATCGACACGCCTCGCGTGTATCGAGGCGAGAAGCTCCCACGGGCGCTGCCCTGGGACACGGTTCGGGAGTTCCTCCAGGCGATCGACCGCACGAGCCCGCTGGGGCGCCGCGACTACGCGATCTTCCTCCTCATGGCCACCTACGGCCTGCGCGCGTGCGAGGTCGTGACGCTCACGATCGACGATGTGGAGTGGCGGGCGAGACGGCTGCGCATCCCGCAACGGAAGACACGCGGCACGCTCTGGTTGCCGCTCACCGACGAGGTCGGGACGGCGCTGCTCGACTACCTCCGTCACGGACGCGCCGCCCTGAACGTGCGCCGGCAGCGGGTCCCGTTCCAGGGCCCGCCGCCGCGCTGCTATCGGGAGCTGTTTCTCCGCTGCCGCACGCCGGTGGGCGTCCTCAAACCGACAGCCGTTACCGAGGCCTTCCAGGCCTGGTCGAAGCGAAGCGGACTCGCCATTCCGTTCCAGGGAGCCCATTGCGTGCGGCACTCGTATGCGGTGCATCTCTTGCGGTCGGGCCTGTCGCTCAAGACGATCGGGGACCTCCTGGGCCATCGCACCCTGGAAAGCACGTGCGTGTACCTCCGCTTGGCGGTTGACGACCTCCGCGACGTCGCGTTGCCTCTGCCGGCCGCGGTTGACCGCGCTGCGCCGGGAGCAGCCTCATGACGACGTTCCGCTCCGTCCTGTCCATCACCATCGGGAGCTACCTGACGCTCAAGCGAACGCTGGGTCGGCAGTACGCCGCGGAAGAATGGGTGCTGGCGCACCTGGATCGGTTCCTGGCCGCCCGGCACGCCGACCTCGGCGCCGAGACGTTCGCCGCCTGGTGTCTCACTCTGCAGCACCTGGCCTCCGGCACGCGTCGGGACCGCATGCGGATCGTGCGAAACCTGTGTCTGTATCGACGACGCAGCGAACCTGGCTGCTTCCTCGCCGACGAGCGGCTGTTTCCGCGGGTTCATCAGGCCATCCGGCCGCATATCTTCACGGACAGTCAGATCCGCCAGTTCCTGGCCGCCGCGCGCATGTTGGCCCCCACCTCCAATTCGCCGCTCTGTCCCGAGAATATGCGCCTCGCGGTCGTGGTGCTGTCCACCACCGGGCTGCGACGCGGAGAGCTGACACGGCTGACCGTTGGAGACTATGACCTGCCGCAACGCACGCTGGTGATCCGGGAATCCAAGTTCCACAAGTCGCGCCTCGTCCCGCTGTCGGCGGATACCGCCCGCGAGATCGAGCACCTGATCGCGGTTCGCGGCCGGCGGCGACTGCCGACCGAGGCGGACAGCCCACTCCTCTGGCATCGCAGTCCGGACACGGGCGGCTACAGCCGCGGGGGCCTCAGCCGTGCCATGCGCGCACTCTTCCGGCGGGCCGGCATCCGGACCGCGACGGGTCATCTCCCACGCACGCATGACTTCCGTCATTATTCGGGGATCCGGATTATTCCGAGTCGACTCCGTGTCGATGGTGGGAGTGCTCGTGTTTTCAACGTGTTGAGAGGAACGACAGTGTTCGATGTTCCGGAATAATCCCGTCTGTCTTCTCCCTCCGTCTCTCCCTCTGCATGTCGCCAGGAGGATGGAGAAGACCCATGTCGATCGAACGCTTTTTCGCCACTTCAGAGAGCCGACAACGAGTATGCCGATGTCCGGATTATGCCGATATTGGCCCAGACGCGCCCACTGCAGGCGGCTATTGCGTAAACCCTATCGGCATAATCACAGCCCTTCGGAGGGAACTGCAGGGGAACCTACCAGGGGTTCGGTGGTGGAGCCAAGAGCCGGCACACGGCGCCAAACTGCACCGACCGCTTGCTTCGAGAGCGCCAAGGAGGGAAGTCCATCGTTCGTCGCCGCACAGGATTATGCCGATGTCTTTCACGGAAGCGCCCCTTGTGACGGGGATGTGCGCAAGGTGATCGGCATAATCCCGATATCGGCATACTGCTGCACACAAGTTTGGTGCTCGCCGTTGATGTAGCGGCGGTAGACCACCCACCCGTCGCGCACGAGCACGCCGTCGAAGTCGGCTCCCAGGACCGCTTGCGCGTCTTCGAATCCGCGGCCCGCGCAGATGGCGTAGACGGTCGTCGTCGGGGTGACGGCCGCCCACAACCAGTGGCTGCGGCCGCCGACGCGCCAACCGGTTTCATCGGCCGTGACCACCGGAGCGTTGCGAACCTGCTCGCGCAAC
The DNA here is from genome assembly GCA_965222905.1 of Vicinamibacterales bacterium. Classification (GTDB taxonomy): domain Bacteria; phylum Acidobacteriota; class Vicinamibacteria; order Vicinamibacterales; family UBA8438; genus WTFV01. The sequence continues at coordinate 6,669,229 of OZ244976.1, forward strand.
GCCTCGTAGGCCGGCCGCGCGTCGCGTGCCGCACGATGCAGCAGATTCGCGAGGCCCCCCGGCGTCACCTGCAGGCCGAAGCGGGTCTGCAGCAGGTCGGCGACCTTGGCCAGCGGCAGGCCGCCGTGGGTGTGCAACTCCACGACCAGCGCGACCACGCCGGGACCGAGCTGTGCGCGGGCCGCCCCCAACGCGTCGGAGGTCTGCAGGGCGTGGCGGCCCTGGATACGCCGCCGACACGCCGAGCAGTGGCCGACCTCGATGTCGAAGCGGCGCACCACTGGGCGTACCGGAGGAAGGTCTTCCTGATACTGCGACGCCGCGCCGGTCACTTCGACCGCGCCGCCGCAGTCCGGACAGCTCGTCGGCGCCGGCGCCGCGATGGTCTCGTCGACCCGCGCCGGACACGGGCGGCGCCCCTGCCGGCCATAGCGCGCACCGGGCCGCCGGCCGGGACGGCCCCCGCGACCCTGTGGCCGTTTCTTGGCGAAAGGCGCGGCTTGCCGGCGTCCCGCGCGGCGCTCGACTCCCAACTGCTGTTTCAGGTGCTCGTTCTCGCGCTCCAGCCGCTCGATCTGACGCTGCAAGCCGCCGTTCTGACGATGCACGCCCTTGTGGCGCGCCAGTTCGTCACGCAGTCGCGAGATTTCCCGGTCCTGTTGCTCGATGACAACGTCCCGAGGATCCCGCTCGGATGGGGATTGTTCCAGGATGGCGCGTATGCGGCGCAGCAGGCCCACGCCCCTTTCCTATCGGCACCGCGCAGCAAGACCTTTACCCCCAACACGCGGATTTCTTGCCCGGACCCGCTAAATGAAGACTAGTGATCGAGCGACGTGACGGAGCCTCCGCGGCAATCTCCGCCAATGCGGCAGCGGAGCGTCCGCGCTGTGAGTGGTCCGCCGACTCTCAGACTGGGTAGGTTCCGGCGACCCGGCGATTGACCTTCGAGGTGTTGAATGTCGGACTCATACGCTTGGTCTTGGCTAGCGAGACGAGCCCGGCGGCGCTGAGTCCAAATTCGCGGAGGCGCCCGCGGATGACGAGGCGCTGGGTCAGCGTCAAGGCAGTGCGAGTCGCTAACTTAACTCGTTAATGAACAGTGCTTTGCTGCCATGTGGTGAGCCTTGGTTCCCGCGTCGCTTACCATTTTCCAAGCGCCATCCGGCCGTTCCAAGACCACGCCGCATCACAGCTGGCCCACCGCGCCGCCGCCGTCTGCGCCCCAGCGGCCCGTGCAGGAACTCACTGTTCCAGCCCCCTCCGTCTTTCGGCGGCACGTCTCGGACCATCGGCTCGTCCGTTCTCCGCCGGGGGTCAGCTCGACCGCCGCCAACTGTGCCTTGCTTCGCGACGAGGAGCCGCGCTCATCGGGTGGCTTCAACGAGGCTGGCCAGTGGACCATAGGGCTGCCCCACCAGCAGAACGCAGCACCACATTGCAGTCGCTCTCGATGAGCAGGAAGGCACCAGGAATCCCCCCCGTGCCCGTCGACCAGCGCGCCACCCCCGCCGCGTCGTAGACGACGAAGTTGCCGTCGGACTGCATCACGGTCGACCCGCCTGTGGCGGCGCCGGCTGTGCGGGAGTGCCAATACGCCACGCCTTCGTTGTAGGCGACCAGGTTGCCATCGGTCTGGAACACGAGCCTGCACGCCGCACCCTCGGCCCGGATGGATTGCCCGGTCATTAACCGTTGCCCACCCACGAGCCAGTTGCGGTAGGTAGACGTCGCATCGGCGGCCGAGACCTTGAACGTTGCCCACGGGTCGTGGCTGTCGCAATCGGCCCGCACGCTGCCGCCACCCCCTTCCTCCGCGCAGACGTAGTGTCCGCTCTCCACCTGCAGCGTCATGGAGTCCAGTTTGCGAATCGCCCCGGTGCCGCGGTAGCGACGGGCAACAAACTGCGCCCAGGGCGTGGCCTGCGGGTCTGTCGCGTCGAGCGTCGATCCGCCGCCCTGTTGGGCCCGCAAGTAGAACCCGTCCGACGTGTGCAGCGATACGGCGTCGCCGGAGTCGACGCAACCACCGTCGGCATCCACCAGCGTGAACTCGCCCCAAGGACCCAGATGCGACCCGACCGCAAGGACCTCGCCACCGCCGTTGCCGACGGCCACGACGTACTGGCCGTTGCTCGCTTGGAGCCGGATGCGCTCGCTGCTCCGTAGGCACGGTGCCCTCCGGAAATTCGCGACAAACCGGCGCGTGTTGTTAAGCGAGCGCCGGGCATCCGCCGGGCCCGCGACGCTTGACGACGGTCTGTCACCCGGCACCCCCGTCGGATCGCCGTTGTAGGTCAGTTCAGGATTGGAGAACCTCAAGACGGGCACGCACATGTTGTGCAGGCGGGCAACATCGTCGCACTGGCTGGGGTAGGACATGATCGTGCGCCAGTAGCTCTCTGGTGGTGCATCCGACTCAAACGCGCGCTGATTCACGTAGCCGTGACTATAGGGATAGACCTTGTTCAAGCCCGAACAACAAACATGAAGCTCGGCGTAGCGGTCATGAGCCAGCCCCATGCTGTGGCCCAATTCATGCGCGAAAATGACGCTTCCGCTGCCCACATGAACCTTGGAAATAGTGAAGGCATGGCGCGACGCGGCGTCTACTGGCGAAGAGAGATCGCGAAGGCGTTTGGCTTCACCTCCGGTGTTGAATCTGTTGTCCACGACCAAGTGCACGAGATCCGCTGCATATCTATCGCGCATAGCGTGGACCTCGTCCATGTAGCCATCCGACGGATCTATCAAGTGCTCTATGGTATTGGTCCGCTGCGTGTCCAGGCTACGCGGGACCTCCGTATAGTCTACTTCCGCCGTCCACACGAGGTGGATCCGCTGGATCACCCCGCTGTTGGCATACGCTTGGTTGGTTTCCGCAACTCGAAGGTCGATGAGCGTCTCGATCTCGGCACGCCCACCCGCGTCGTCCCTTGCGAACGGCGTGTACACGACCAAGACATCGATACGCGAGCCGTCCTCCTCCGGTGGAACCTCCGCCTGACGCTTCGTCGATCGTACCGGTGGATGGAGCGGTTGCACGCGGCGTGGTTCGTCCGTCGGCGGGGCGGGTGGCAGAGAATCATCCTCGAAGGTAGGGAGTGCGCCGGGATCGAGCTGGCGAATGGCTTGCATGTTGTCGTCGACGGAGCGGATCGCATACGTCGCCCCCGGCGTACGCACCGTTCCCGCGATCACATCGCCGTTCACCGCCAACGTGATCGACCCTAGTAGCGGCCATTCCTCGATTCGACCGGAGAGCCAGTACCCGCTCGAGCTGGGACCGGTTCGTTCCACCACAGCGTTGAGCACAACGTCATCGAACAGAGTCAGACGCACGATGGTCGGAGGAAGGTCGGCGCGTCCAGCGTTCACGCGGGCAGCCTCGAGAACATCCTGGTCCAGCCGCACGAAGCGTTCCCGCAGTACTGCCGCGGCTGTGCCGGTCTTCCAGACGCGCCGCGGCGGCTCCGCCGCAACGAACAAACTACCGAACCCGATCCGATCCTCCCACTGCTGAGCGCTTGCAGTAGCGGTCCCGATCATCAGCAGCGCGGCGAGACCTGCAAACCTCACGCGCAGGCGTTGCGAAGTGGACATGGTTGAGTCGCCTCCTATTCCTGTTGACAGCGCCGGCCGCGTAGGGCAAGCGCCACGGCAACCAATTGGTTCGTCGGCTGGCCGGGTGAACCCTGCGCACCACGCACAGTACTTTCCCTGAATCCGGGCGGAATATCTTTGGCAAGATTCCTGCCTGATAGCCATCCATTGGCTCGACCGCCACCGTTACCATTCCACGTGGCGACCTCCTCGGCCGTTCCCAGGATGATGTCGCCCGCGTAGACCGCCAAGCCGTCGATGACCTGGTACGGCAGTGCCCGCCCGTCCAGCATCGCAGTCCGAACGCGAGACCCATCCTGTGCCTGAGCGGTGACGGGGATCAACGTGAGCAGCGCGTACGAGGCGAGCGTCTTCACAGTGCTTCTTCTCCGTCAAGCCGCAGCAGCCCCAACCGTGCGCGAACCATCGGCTTGACCATACAGGACAGTTCATAAAATTGGCGGTCGTTAGGCCCGGAAAATTCTTGGCGTGTTCCGATTCCGGTACAGACACAAGAGCCCCCGTGTGGTACAAGTGTAGTGGTGACAACCACTTGCGCCAACACGGAGGCCCTTGCGTGACGACCGACACTGTACCGCAATGGGTCAAGCGGCTGCGGCCGTCGATGCGACAGATCCACCGCGCCGGCGAGAAGACCTGCATCGACTTCTCGGGCAAGCGGCCGAGGCTGGTCGACCGGCGCACGGGCGAGCTGCGGCCGGTCGAGTTGTTCGTCTCGGTGCTCGGCGCCAGCAGCCTCACCTACGCCGAGGCGACCCGGACCCAACAGTTGCCGGACTGGGTCAACGCGCACATCCGCATGGCGGAGTACTTCGGCGGCTCCACGACGATGTGGGTGCCCGACCAGTTGAAGAGCGCCATCACCCGCCCCTGCGGCTACGAGGCCGGCGTCAACCGCACCTACGAGGACCTGGCCGCCCACTACGGCGCGGTCGTTCTCCCGGCGCGGCCGAGGAAACCTCGCGACAAGTCGATTGTTTCACAATACGTCCCTCCCGGACTGTCGCGCAGGGGCGCATTCCCGATTTCCCGGAGCAGTGCAGTGTGTAGGCAAAGATGGACTGTGAGGCTGGGGGAGGTTGAGCCGGTCTTCGGACAGACGGGGAAGGTGGTACTGGACATTACGGCTCAGACTGCCCATGATGGTGCGTTGAAATGGACAAGAACGCCATCGACACCCCGAGCCGCGAGATCGATCTTCGCAACATTCCCGTCCACCTGCGCACTGCCCTCCGGCGGGCGCTGGAGTTTGAGGCGCGTGCTCCAGCGCCCAGGTTGGCAGAGGAAGCGGAGCGGTGCGAAGAGCAGCTGCGGGCCATCGCGGACGAGTTCTTCGGCGCCCTCCTCACCCCCCGTGCTGCAACGCGCGGTGCGCTCCGCCGCGGTTGGCGACGCGGCGAGCGCCCTCGTGGGCCACCTGCTCCGGCGGATGCGGAGCGACGGCCTGGAGACCGTCAACGTTCGCACCTCCCGGGGCACGACGGTGCCGGTCACGACGCCGTACTACCGCGAGAAACACGCCCGTGGGGCGAAGCGGAGGCCGGGACTCTACCCCATAGGCGCTAACTTGTTTGGGCCGCATGATCCTCCTGCAGCTCGGTCCAGCCGAAGTACGCCGAGAGTTGCGGCTGTCGGCGACGTGGCGGCTCCGCGAGCGCACCGGAGATCGTTCGCCAGTCACTGAACAGGCGCGCCAACGGGAGCGGCGGTTCGATGGTGCGCGCGACCTGGTTGAGCATGAACTTGAAGTCACGCCACGGGCTTCGGGGGCGCCGGCGCCGGCACGTCGTAGCCCCAGGGGGAAATCGCGCGGGCGTGGTGGAGCAGCTTCTCCACCAGCAGCGCCACGAACAGTTTCCCGTAGAGCCACGCCTTGGCGCTGTCGTCGTCGTACTTCGGCAGGTGCCCCAACTGGGCCAGCGACTTGAAGCGCTTGAACACCAATTCGACCTGCCAGCGCAGGCGATACCACTCCAGCACGTCCGCGGCGGAAAAGGGCGGCTCGGGAAAGGTCGTGAAGACGATCACGTACTCGGCGAACCGCAGCGTCGCCGGTTGCACCTGGTTGCCCTTGCGGGCAGCGTCCCGACGGATTTTCTGGTGCGCCAGGCGGATGGCTTCGGCGGACTTGCGCAGCACGCAGACCCGGCCCGCAACCTCGCACGCCGGGCCTCGGTCGTCGCCCGGCGCCGCGACCATGGTCGCCCAGGAGCTGACCGCGCCAGGACGCGTGACCGACGACACGGCGGCCAGCAGGTCGAACGGCCGTCCGCCCGCCGTGCACAGCGGCAGCGACCCGGTATTCACACGCACAATCAGCCGCCCGCCCGCGTCGGCCACGTGGCGAATGCCCCGCGCGGTCGAATAGCCGCGGTCGGCCAGCACATGGTCGCCGGCGCGGATCGGGAACTGCGCCAACGATTCTCCCGTGCCCGGCCCCTCGGTTCCCGTCAGCTTGAAGAAGTCGCACGTCAGCGACGGCAGGCCCACGCTGTAGTGCAGGCGCCACAGCGACCCGCTCGGTCCCGGTTCCTTCACCGTCGTCGCATCCACGGCCCGAACCTGGAACGCGGCCCCGGGGACGACCGCCAAGCCCTGCTCCTCGAACAGACGGACACACAGCGCGTGCAACCAACCCTTGGACTTCTTCAGCCGTTTCAGCAGCGCCACGTCCGACAGGTCCGCCAGATGCGCCTGTCGGGCGCGAACCACCGTCTCCCGCAACGAGTGTCCGCAACCGAGGTGCAGCAGAAGGGTCCGCAGCAGGTTGTCGACCGCCTTGTCTTTGCGCAGCCCCTTCAGCGCCCCGGTATCCTGCGCCAGTTCGCGCCAGTCCTGCGGGAGGAACGACAACAGCACCTCCCAGTCCCCGTCCACCGCGCCGGCTTCCGTGTCCTGCATCCGCAGGTCAGGATACGCCGGCCACGCCGAGAAAACAAGTTAGCGCCTATGGGACTCTACCCCGCCTTGGTGGTGCTGGGCATCTACGACCGGTGCACGCCGAAGCTGGCCTCCGATGCAAGCCGCGCGGTCGCCATGCTCAGCTCGCTGGCCGAAGCGCAGGCGCAGCTCCGCTCCGACCGCATCGCCCTGGATATCAAGACCCTCCGCTCGACCGCCTATCGCTACGCTGCGCGGGCCCGAGCGGCCCAGCAGAGCGCGGCGTGCGGTCTGCTGAACCGCGTGACCGGGAAGCGGGTGGTCGTCTCCCTCGACGGGGGCCGCGTCGGTGTGAGGCGCAAGAAGCGTGGCCCCAAGACGAAGAAGGGGCGCAACCGATTCCATACCGACTGGAAGGAACCGAAGCTCCTCATCCTGTAGGTCGTCGTCGACGACGGGCGACCGTCTCAGACGTGGGCCCCGATCATCGACGGCACGCTCCGGGGACCGGAGGCGGTCTTCACCCTGCTGTTGTCGTACGCGCGGCAGATCGGCCTCAACGCCGCTGACAAGGTGCTCTTCATCGCCGACGGCGCGCCCTGGATCTGGCGACGCATCCAGCGCCTCATCGCTGCGCTCGGGCTCTCGCCGACACAGGTGCTGGGGCTGATCGACTTCTATCATGCCGCCAAGCAACTCTCCGACGCGGTCAAGCTGCGCCGCTGGAGCGCGACGCAACGCACCCGCTGGCTCAACCGCACGCGGGGGCTGCTCAAGCGAGCACGCGTGGACGAGGTGATCACGGCCCTGCGGGAGCTGTGCCGCGGGCGCACCGCCGGCAAGATCCGCACGCACATCAACTACTTCCTGAAGAACCGTCATCGTTTCGCCTACACCACAATGGTCGGGCTCGGGCTTCCGCGGGGCAGCGGCGCCGTCGAAAGCGCCATCCGTCGCGTCATCAATCTCCGCATCAAGGGCGCATCCATCTATTGGCTACCGGAGAGCGTCGACGCGATTCTTCTCCTGCGGTCTTTCTATAAGTCCGGCAGATGGAACTGTTTGCAGCGGATGGCCATGACGCCGGTGGGTGTGAGCGCGTGACCGGGAAATCGGGAATGCGCCCCGTCCGGACAGCCACCGGGCTCCGGGTCCGGGCCGAACTCGACGCCGGGGAGTATCCCACGGGCGTTACGGTGACCAAGGAACAGATGGACGCACTCGCGCTGGTCCCCGATGCGTTTCACGGGGAATGGAATTACAAACTGTTACCCCGACCAAGTTGAAAACTTTATATCGATCACTGTCCTCAGCACCGCCAAGTCGTGCCACGCCGATTCGCCCACCAACTGAGCCGTGTAATCAACAGTTTCTTCTAGTGACACGACCCACCGCCCTCCTTCCGGGCGCTGCTCAAGCTGAATGGTCGTAAGAGACAGTGATCGATATAAAGTTGTCAACTTCGTCAATGGCCACGCGGTACACGGCGATTTCCGATGGCGCGTATTCGGGCCCAGTAGATCCGGGCCCATGGCTGCCGGCACCCCATCGCGCCGAGAATGAGCCGCCGACGCAAGGAGATAACCAGCTAGTTTCGGCCAGTGTCCTAACCGTGATATCCCCACCGCCGCTCACGACGTGGGCGTTGGTAACGATGTGTCCCTGATCGTCCCAAATGAACCCGGAGCCCACGATCCTCCCGTCCACGCTGACACCAACGACCGATTCGTAAGCCTGAGCATAAAGCCCGACGATTCTTCGTTCTGCCGGCAAGAGCTCCGGCCAGATCTCGGCGGTCGCCACAATGGAGGCCTCGGGCAATGATCGCCGCGGTACGTGTTGGCAGGGCTCGAGTTCCTGAGCCCAAGCGATTGGTACGCTGGGCGGCGCGGCCGCGGCGATCAGCAATCCTGCAAGTACTCCTGTGGTCTTCACTTCGAGCAGCTCCTTCCACCGGGTTGCCCCGGCAATGACGATGTGTCCGTGCCGTCCGTGCCAGCATCCATGACCGTCCTCCTCCATCCCGAATCGGCCGGAGTCCGTCCGATCGTCAGCCGATAATCGCGACTCGGCTAACTCTTAGGCCTCCAACGCGAACCAGGGAAGGCCATCATACTCCCGTAGGGTAGGTATAGCGCGGGCCAAAGAGTGCACGTGCTACCGGGCACAGGGGCCGTCAGTCTGCTCGCCGGGGCCACCCTGACCGACGCCGGCGAGCGCTTCCGGGGACGGCGTCGCGGCCATCCACCGCGGCCGCCGCCGAGGCGGCCGAGCTGGTCAGGACACTGCCCTAAACTAGTTTTCCACCTGCCGGGTTTCTGGCCATACTGGAGGTATGAAGCGAGACATCGAGCTGGAAGCGACCCTGGTTGCGAAGTACGCCGTGGTCGCGCCCGTGTTGGACGAGCGCAGTCGCCGGCGGTGGGGGGCGGCCGAGTCGCGTGCCATCGGCTACGGCGGCGACGCGGTGGTTTCGTCGGCCACCGGTCTGGCTCGGGCGACGATTCGCAAGGGACGCGGGGAGATTGCCCGCGACGAGGCGCCGACGGACCGCATCCGACGCCCTGGGGGCGGTCGGCCCCGCATCCAGCAGGATCAACCCGGCATCCAGGCCGCGCTCGAAGCGCTGGTGGACCCGCTCACGCGCGGAGACCCGACCTCGCCGCTGCGCTGGACGTGCAAGAGTCGCGCGAAGCTGGCGGCGGCGCTGACCGAGCAGGGGTGGCGGGTGAGTTCGACCACTGTGGGCCGGCTGCTGCACCGCCTGGGCTACCGGCTGCAATCGCCGCGCAAACGACAGGAAGGCGCCACGCATCCGGACCGCAACGCGCAGTTCGAGCACATCAACCGGACTGCCGACGAGCATCTGAGCGCCGGCCAGCCGGTGATTTCGGTCGACACGAAGAAGAAAGAGCTGGTCGGGAACTTCAAGAACGGCGGGCGGGAATGGCAGCCGAAGGGCACGCCGCCAGCGGTGCTGGTGCATGATTTCCGAGTCTCCTCAAACACGTGTGGGTAGGGGTGGCGCCAGTTCGATGCCTCCACAGCAGAGAAACAGCATCGAGATGAGCGCACCGTGGGAGTGGAATCCGTAGGCGCGGCGCGCGATCACCCGCAGCTTGTTGTTGATGCCCTCGACCGGCCCGTTCGTCATCCGCGTGTCCAGATACGCGAGGATGCCCACCGCGTGCTTGCGGATCGTCAGCGCCAGCCTTACGAACGGCGCCAAGCGGGAACGCGACGCCCAATCCAGCCACTGGTCGAGCAACTCTCGGGCATCGTCGGGCGTGGCCTGCTCCAGGATCGTGGCCAGGTACTCCTTCAGCTCGTAGGCGCGGTCGAGCGCACGATTCGCCAGACGCACAGCCGCCAGACGCCGCTTTTCGCCCGGCTTCAGCCGCTTCGGGTGCTTCAGCAGGCAGTAGCGCGACCCCTTCAGCGTCTTGGCCGTCTTCGCGTCGGCTCCCCGTTGCTCCGCTCGCCGCACTTCGTCCGGTGGCGAGGCGTTCGACGTGGAACCGGTCGAAGACCACCCGCGCGTGCGGCACCCGCGCCCGCAGTGCTTTCTGCCAGCTCGCCGCCAAGTCCGCCGTCACCAGTTCGATCCGCTCGCACCCGGCCGGTCCCAGCCGGTCGAAGAACGCCTCCAGCGTTTGTGCGCTGCGCCCCTTGCCGGCCCACACCACCCGCTGGCGGTCGTGATCGACCACCAGCGTCAGATAGTGATGCCGCTTCCTATAGCTGAACTCGTCGACGCCGATTCGACGCAGGTCGTCGAACCGACTCTCGTCCATCTGCCGAGACACCACCCGCTCGACGATGCTGCCGACCGCTTGCCACGAAATCCCCAGCACCCGACTGACCGTCGTGCGGTCCGTCACCTGCGCCAGATACGCCGTCAACTCTTCGAACGGCGCCGTGAACACGCTGGGGCCCAACGCCCATGACACCTCCTCCACCCGCACCCCGCACTGCCGGCACGACACCCGCCACGGCGCATACTGCAACAACACCGGCGTCGCCCCCCACGGCACATGCCGCCACTGGCGCAGCGGCCGCCGGTCATAGCGCGGCGCCCGCCGGCCGCACACCCCGCACCGCGACCGCCGCCACGACGGCCGCACCAACACCCTCAACGGACCCGTGTTCCCGAGATGCGCATCCTTGACGTGCATCCGGATGACACCCAACAGCCGCCGTAGTACCGTGGTCAGACGCATGGGGCTCTGCTCCTCCTCGTTGGTTGGTTTTGGCAACCCCCAATGAGACCGTAAGCCCCGTGCGTTTGCAACCGCTTGCACCGCGCCCGCCAAGCCTTCGGGGACGTGATCCCGGTACCGGCGTTGCCGGCGGTTCTCCGCGACAGCGGAGCGGCGCGCCGACGTCGCACTCTACAGCCAGTCGATCAAGGGCCAGCCTTCTGGCTGGCCCGCAAGGGCCTCCCGCACGGTCGGTCGCGGCAGTCATCCGAAGGACCGCAGCGCAGCGGAGGACCCGCGAAGCGGGTTGACGGCCGGGACCGACCGTGCGTGGTGAACGCGCTCCGAGCGAAGCGAGGGCCTTATCCCGTCGTCCCGCGGATCAGCCTCAACCCACCCACACCTGTTTCAGGAGAACCTGATTTCCCGACCGATGCCGAGGGCAAGGCGATTCCGTACGGCGTCTACGACATGGCGCGCAACGAAGCCTGGGTGAGCGTGGGCTGGGACCACGACACACCGGCGTTCGCGGTGGCGTCGATTCGCCAATGGTGGCGCCAGATGGGCTGCGGCGCCTACCCCGACGCCACGACCCTGTTCATCACGGCCGATGCGGGCGGGAGCAACGGGTACCGGTTGCATGCCTGGAAGCATGAGCTTCAACAGTTGGCCGACGAGACCGGACTGACCATCGAGGTGAGTCATTTCCCGCCGGGCACCAGCAAGTGGAACAAGATCGAGCACCGGCTCTTCTGTCACATCACGGCGAACTGGCGGGGCACCCCGCTGACGACGTATGAGACCATCGTCGACCGCATCGGGAACGTCCGGACGGAGACCGGGCTCCAGGTCCGGGCCGAACTCGACGCCGGGGAGTATCCGACGGGCGTCAAGGTGACCAAGGAGCAGATGGAGGCACTCGCGCTGGTCCGCGATGAGTTTCACGGGGAATGGAATTACAAGCTGCTACCCCGATGAAGTTGAAAACCTTATATGATCACTGTCCTTAGCGCCCAACAGGTCGTCATCGCCTGCCCCTCGGGGTTTCCCACTTCCTCATCATGCCGCGCTACGGCGTCCTCCGGCGGACGCTCGGCGACGACGTCCGGATGCGCATCCTCACCTACCACCACCACATCCAGAACCTGCCGGCCGACCCGGCCACCGACATTCGGCTGACTTGGGAAACGGCAGCCGCCGGGCCGGAGGACCGGGTGGTCGTCTCGCCGCCGGCTGGGCGGGCTAACGCTGCTCGACCATTCTTGAGGTCGGCGCACCGAACGGGAGCGGGGCCAGAACGCACCTGGGTTGGAGTACCTTGACGCGGCAGAACGACGCTCGGTCCCGGAACGCCAAACGTGCTAGGCTCTACTGTTGGACCGGCGGCCATTGGCACCGTCGTCGGCGGCTCGGACGTATCACCGTTGCGGTGAAGAGACGCTCGAGTCGAAGGTATACAGTCCTGAAAGGAACAAGGATGACCGCGACGCACGTTCTGATTTCTGTTGGTGCTGCCATGCTCGCGTTCGTCATGGCCAGCATCGCCATGGCCGCCATCACCGCAGCTGAGATCATCGCGGAGATGCAGGTGCCGCTCGCCTTCACCGCTTCTGGCGGCGCCTTGGTCCTGAGCTTCGGTGTTCTACGCCGCCTCGACGGGGACAGATGATCCAAATTCAGGACCCGGCGAGAGCCGCACAGAGATCGAGATTCCCCGTGCGCGGCGTTCCACCAACCGTGGGACCGTGCCGGTTCCGGCAGCCACCGGATTGCGCAGAGGGTCCCGCGTACGGTGGGTCCGCAGACATCTCCGACGACGATCCTCCGGCCGTGGGCGGCGAGGAATCTGTGATGCCGTGCGTTCCGTAGACGGCTTGGATGGGCCGTCGCATTCTCGTTTGACATGTGGGAATCGACGAGGGAATTCGACTGGGTCGCTGGCAGCCACTCAAGGTAGGATGAATAGTCTACGGGAGTTCGGAGACTCGCGCTGCCTTCGAGCGTCCGATGTCATCGTCCACAACGCAATCGGCTCCCTCCAGCCGAACAAGCGGGCACGATCCGCGAGCCACACTCCTTTTATGGCCGTAGCCTCCAGCATGTCGCTCTCGCGCAGCCGTCCGTCCAGACACGGCTGAATTCGTCCGGTCCAATCCGGGCAGAAATTGTGCATGAGAATGTACACGGTGGCAGGGTTTGCTCTATAAACCCATGCGAATAAATGAGTTGCATGCCTGCCGCCGCGTTCGGTGCGAACACCACTCCTCGTCGCTACGCCGGGTTCTCGTCAGGTGGTCGGTCGGTGCGGTTCGATCTGTCGGATCAACGTTCGCGCCCACGCGGGGGTTGGCGTCGCCGGTAACCAGATTTCGCCCCTCGTGATGCGTGCGACGTGTCTGGTCACGCCGTGGCTGTTGTCGAGCGCGTCGATCGCCCCGAGCGACGCAGCCGTTTCGGCAAGGTTCTTCTGAGCTGCTGACCACCGCCGCGTGATCTCCGGGACCGGGACGTCGTGTCCGGTGCCAGACCTGACGCGTTGACGCACGCGCTCGATGTTGATCTCGGCTCCGCTCGTGCCAATGAACACCGCCCTGACGGCGTACCCGTTCGAGGCTGCCGCGCGTACGATCCTGGGCCGGGAACGTCCCGAATAGGTGCTCTCGAAACCGAAGTCCTCTCTCTGTTCGAGGTGCCTCCGGATCGCGGCGTTCACAATCCGGCCGGCTTCGAGCTGATTCCGGGCGTTGTTCCAGTCGCCGAGGTCCTGGGCGATCGCATCGGGGTTGTAGAAGGCTGTCGGCAACTCGTGCGGGTACTGCCTGCACCAAGTGGTCTTGCCGGCACCGTTGCCGCCGATCACGATGGTCATCTTCGGAATCAGTGGTTGGTGGCCAGTACCCTTTGCGTTCGCGACCGTCGGCCCGGAATCGGTGATCTGGTCCGCCCCAGTGTTGAGGCGCTCGACCATACCGCCCGGCGGCGCGACGATGATGATTGTGCCGTCTTCCTCCGACGCGTACACGCATGCTTTACCCTGCCGGAAGCACATCGCACGCGAATTCTCCGCGGCGGGAATGGAGCTCCAAACCGGCGTCGTCGTCATCGCCCTGCGCGCGTGTGCCGCGGTCCGTAGTCGTCGGTCACCGATGGGCGTTCGTCTGTTCCGCATCATGGCTTGGCGGCCGGCGTGCATCGAAGGGATTGTCCCGTTCGTTGTTGAACTCTGCGAGTGGCGGACTCCCTGTTTCCTCTACGTAGTCGACTCTATGTTACGCCACATGGGCAGCAACCACGCCGTCAGGCGGGGCCAGCGCGTCCAGGGCAGCGACCAGGTGCTGCAGATCGCGGTAGCCCCGGACCCGCCGGAAGTGCTTCTCCGCCTCCACCAACGCGCTCGCCACCCAGCGTTGAATCATCTGACCACCGCGCCAGCGCTTGACGTTGCGCGTGGAAAGGCGGAGTCCCGGCGTTGCACCCTCAAGCGGGTGGCGGCGGAAGTCCGAAACGTCGTCGCCGCCCAACGCACTGCCATCTCTAGCATCCGGTCGGCCAGCCCCTGGTCCGCCTGCAACGCCGTGTAGGCCGGGACCTCCACCTCGCCCGACTCCCCGGCGCGCCGCCGCTTCTTGCGCAGCCGCGGCTTGGCGACCCGCAACTGCCGTTCCTTCAAGGCGATCCGGCCTCCCTGCACGCCATGCCAGTACACCTCCCGGTCAGTTCCGCGGCGCCCCTGCGCCTTCGGTCCCGCCACCTGTTCGGCGCTCATCTGCAGGACCGCCTCGACCGTCGCCCGCCCCATGACGTCGATCACCTCGTCGATGGCGCGCTCGCCCTTCTCCAGCAGCTCGACGAGCGGGATCAGCAGTTGCCCGTCCTTCGCCAGCCAATCCGCAACTCCCGGCTGCTGGCCGTAGCTTCCTCGCCCACGATCCTGTACGTTGCTTCTTCACGGTGGCTTCTCCTTCCTCTTGAACACCCGACCAATACCACGGTCTGGCAAGGAGTCGCCACCGACTTTCCACTACGACTGGGGCACCCTCCATGATGAGCGCGGAGGAACTGAGAAGCCGGTGCGTAGCGACCCTGCGCAAGAGCTACGGCCGCGCCGGCGCGCCGCATGCGGGGATGGACGGCGAGTCGCTCGTCGAGGCCCTGCTGGGAAGCGGTAAGCATATCGAGATCGTCGCCGAGCCCGCCGAGCGGGTCTGGATCTGGTCTGACCTGCACCTGTGGGACCCCATGGCGCAACGGCTGTGGAGGCGGCCGGAGGCGAACGCACGAGCGATGAGCGACCGGATGCTGAACGAGTGGGAGCGGACGGTGGGAGCCGACGACTTGATGCTGTGCCTCCGCGATGTCGCGCACCCGTACGGGCTCGCCGACCCGAAGCTGGCGGCGAGGCTTCGGGCCGCGCCGGGACGCCGCCTGCTGGTCCTCGGCAACCACGATGTCCACCGCGGGAGGATGCTGGGCGAGGCCGGTTTCGAGCGGATGTGCGCGGCGGCGGTGCGCGCGGGCGTGCCGCCGCTCGTGTTCTCGCACCCGCCGTTGACGCCGACGCCAGCCGGGGCGGTCAACGTGCACGGGCACCTGCACCGACACGAGCCGCCGAGCCCGCAGCACTGGAACGTGAGCGTCGAACGGATCGGGTTTCGCCCGGTACGGCTCGACCGGCTCATCGCGCACAACGGAACCGTCAACTGAGCGGTCGCTGCTGCAACCGAAGTACCGAGCGAACTTCCTCGCGTTCTCGACGGTCACCGTCTCATCCGACCGCACATTGCCGCACTAGCACGCGCCGGTCGACGATGAGAAGCCGCCGGGGCCGAGCGGCCTGACGACCAGGACGAACGGAGAGCGCGCCGGACAAGGCGCTGGCGTGGACCATTCTCTTCTCCTGTGGCTTCGTAGTGGTCACGCTGCTGCTGTCGAGCGCCGTGAATCCCGGCAATGAACCGGCCAACTGGGATGTACTGTCAGTCGGATCGGAGACGGGACCCGTGACCGCGCCCGATGCAATTGCGGAACGGCTGCACAAGCTGTACATTGATGAACTGCTGCGATCGCTGATGCCACCCGTCCATCGGATGGTGGACACGCGGCAGACGCAAGCCCTGATCCGGCGTGCTCGGAACGGCGGCCCGGACGTGTGCGAAGCGCTGGATGCAACGACCTGGATCTGGTCTGATCTGCACTTGGGGCACAAGGCGTCGGTCGAGGCTTTCTGGCGGCCGTTCCGGACGCCACACGACATGGACAAGGCGATGATGGACGCCTGGTACGAGATGGTGAACGTCGACGACACGATCGTCTGCCTGGGCGATGTAGGCGTCGACGGCAGCGTGCAGCCGTACCACCAGCGCTGGTGGCGGGAGGCGCCCGGCGCCAAGTGGCTCGTGCTCGGCAACCACGACGTCGACCTCGACCGGAACACGCTGCGGGAAGCTGGCTTCGAGACGCTGTGCCAGTCTGGCGCTGTGCGCCACGGACCCGCCGCTGGCACTGAGCTACTGCCCGCTACGCCATCTGCAGGTCAGCGCGCGGTGAACCTGCACGAGGGCAATGAGCCGACGAGGCGGCACATCAACGTCGCAGTCGAACAGACCGACTACAAACCCGTCGGACTCGGGGCGGCGCGCGAGCGGCTGCGGCGGTGTCCTGGGCGAGGGTCTCCTCCATGGTCTCGACCACGGCCGCGGCGCGGGCAAGGACGCACCGGGCAGCCAGCTTGACCCGCTCGCAGGTGGCCACCTCGATATCACTGTCCAGAACGCAATAGTCCTTGTAGCCGTCGAGCTCGGCCGCCAAGTCCGCGTCGACACACGGATCGACGCCGAGACGCTCGACCTCGAGCCGCAACGCGGCAATGGTCCGCTGCGAATGGTGACAGCCGCCAGACGCGATCGCGGCGGCTTTGAGGCCGATGCGGACGATCCGCTCGGACTGCTCGCACACGACGCTACGGAAGCGCGTCGGGTCCTCGGTCAACGACAGCCAGCCGGCGGCCGCCTCGAGCCAGGCCCGGGCGTCGCGGAAGCGCTCGTCGGCGGAAACCTGCCCGCGCCGCGGGCCGGCGACCCGCTCGCCCGGCGGCCGCACATCGTGCAGCGTGACGCCGTCGTCGAGAGCCGCATACAACATGTCGTAGGGCTTGTGCGCACGGGCGGCCAGGTCCGCCTCGGTGGCCACCGACAGCTGCAGGGCACAGGTCTCGTCGCTGACACTCTCGCGCGCCAGTTCCTCGACCCGCTCGGGGTCGTCGGTCTCAAGCACGAGCAGCAGATCGATGTCGCTTTCCGGCGTCATCTCGCCGCGGGCGCCGGACCCGTAGAGAATGATCCGCTCTGGAACGACGGCCTCGACCAGCGCGGCCGTCACCCGCTCGAGGACATCCGGCCGCGGGCGGCCGTCGAGGCCTGCGCCAGCCAACTCCCAAACGTCAGGGCCGTAGCGGGAAAGGTCCACGTCTGACATGTTGGCATATTCGCATGACGGGGCAAACGACGCGAGGACCGCGCAGCCGTAGCACCGGTAGAGGGAACTGATGGCGCACGAGCTGATCGCGGTGCTCACCCTGCTGTGTCACTGGTCAGCGCGATCGGGGTGCGGTGGATCACGTTGCGGCTGGAACGGGTGACCGGGGGAGTCGATTCCGCAAGTGTAGAGTCAACACGATGACCAGCGAGACGAAGATCATCGTCGGGTCGACGATTCGGAACCACCCTGACGACGGCAATCGGACTCGCCGTTCGGTCACGGCCCTCTTCGTGAACCTCGGGAGCGGGATCGACAGCCTGCGTCCCAACATTCGCGAGGACTACCAGTGGCTCGACAATCGGATGCGGACCGTCGAGCAGGGCTTCGCGAGAATCGACCAGCTGCTCGCGACACTCGAGCGGGTGGTCATTCCGGCCGCCGAACCACTCGAATAGGCGACGTACGGCCGCCTGATGCGCGGCCGCAGCCACACCGTCGAATCCCGGCATGTGCGGGGCGCGTCGACCCGGCATCGCGACTACTATCAAACTCGGCGAAATGGTCGACGTGGAGACACTCCGCTATCTGTGGGAAAGCGATCTGGCGCGCGCCGGCTGGGACGGCCGCGACGCCGACGAGTGGGACCAGGTCCCCATTCCCATCATCAGGTCAGCCCCCGAGACCACGTGGATTTGGAGCGACCTCCACCTGGGCGACCCGTCGGTCATCAGCGTCTTCGGCCGGCCGTTCACCGAGGTCGGCGCCATGAACGCCTTCCTCCTCGGGGAGTGGCGCGACCGCGTGCAGGCCGGCCACACGATCATCTGCCTCGGAGACGTGCTCCACGAGGACGTGTGGCGCAACGAGAGCCTCATGAACGAGATCCGCTCATGCCCGGGCGACCGCGTTCTGGTGCTCGGAAACCACGACGGCAACGCACGTGGCCTGCGGTTGCTGGGCTTCACGGTCCAGCACACGCTGGCGCTTTGTGCGACCGCCCCCCCGCTGGCCCTAAGGACAGTGCGCTAAACTAGTTTGCTACCTGCTGGTTTCCTGGTCATACTGGAGGTATGAAGCGAGATATCAAGCTGGAAGCGACCCTGGTTGCGAAGTATGCCGTGGTCGCGCCGGTGTTGGACGAGCGCAGTCGCCGCCGGTGGGCGGCGGCCGAGTCGCTCGCTGTCGGCTACGGCGGCGACGCGGTGGTTTCGTCGGCCACCGGTCTGGCTCGGGAGACGATTCGCAAGGGACGCCGGGAGATTGCCCGCGACGAGGCGCCCACCGACCGCATCCGACGCCCTGGAGGCGGACGGCCCCGCATCCAGCAGGATCAACCCGGCATCCAGGCCGCGCTCGAAGCGCTGGTGGACCCGCTCACGCGCGGCGACCCGACCTCGCCGCTACGCTGGACGTGCAAGAGTCGCGCGAAGCTGGCGGGGGCGCTCGTCGACCGCATCGGGAACGTCCGGACGGCGACCGGGCTCCGGGTCCTGGCCGAACTCGACGCCGGGCAGTATCCTACGGGCGTCACGGTGACCAAGGAACAGATGGACGCACTCGCGCTGGTTCCCGATGCGTTTCACGGGGAATGGAATTACAAACTGTTACCCCGATGAAGTTGACAACTTTATATCGATCACTGTCCTAAGCCACGAGCCGCTGCGTCAGATCCCGCCAGGCGCGATTTGCGTGCACGGCCACCTGCACGAGGGAACCGAGCCGACCGTGCGGCACATCAACCTGACCGTAGAGCAAACTCTGTACCGGCCGGTACGGCTCGCCCGGGTCGTCGAGCAGGCCCGAGAGCGCGAGTGGACCATCAGCAACAACCGACGATGAAGAGGAGCAGGGTCGTAGCGGCCGGCGCCGAGCGCGCGGCCGAGATGAGAGTCGGTTGGAAGGAGACTATCGCGCTCTCGCCCGGCTGCGCTCGGAGTCGGCTGCCTTGGTTTCGACCGTTCAGGGCCTGGGGCCGGCCGCGCGACTCTATCGTCGCTGGCGGGCTTGACGTCTCTCTGGCGGAATGCCTCTTCGAGCCGATTGCGGCTCGGCGTCAGCAGTGCCGAGTGCGGCTACAGTTTCCCGGTGTACCTCGCTTACTTCTTCGAGGTTCTCGGTCTGCAGCTGTCGATCCGTCATTGGATGTCCTCGACGTTCTCCGGTCCGGCACGGGGCCCCGCCGGACCCAAGGAGCCTGGACGTGAGGGGAGGGGAACGGCTCGCCGTGGCGAGGGGCAGGATTTCGATTGTGGCGGCCGTCGTCACGGCATGGCAATCTCGACGATGTTCAGACGCGCCCGCGTGCTGTGCCCCGGGACGGTTCTTCCTTCCATCAGGCGGCGGGCCAGCCGCCTGATGTCGCTCAGTCTCACGGGCCGATAGTTCAACTGCTCGACGCTCACGTTGATGTGCCGGTTGCTGCTCGGCAATCCTGCTGGTGCACATGCCCGTGGATGTTCACCCAGCCGGGAGGGTCTCCATTGCGACTTCCCACCCCTTTCCCGTCGATGCCGGCGTCATACGCGGCGTTCGACTGCCGCGGCCGCGCGACCATGTCGGTCGCGGCGGCGTGTGCCTCGGTGACCGGCCGCCCGCCGCGGCCGCGGCCTGAGTGCTCCTGATGCTCTCGCGCACGTTCAGAGCGCGGCCCGCCCGGGAGGCATCAGGTCGGCCGGATGCCTGCAACCCATCCTCGGCGTGGAGGTTTCTGAGTTCCGAAGGCTCCTCCGCTCACGGCACTGCCTCCGTTTCGGCGGCGTTCCCGCTCGTTCCCGCTTCGTCGGGAGGGTCGACCTCGATGCCTGCGGCTGCGATCGCGTCGCGGGCGAGCGCGCAGAACTCCCGGGCCGTCTCGGCCCACTCGGCGGCGTCGTCGACCGTCGGCTCGGCGTCCCCGCCCGGGTGCCAGTCAACTTCCGCCTTCCAGGCGGACCAGAACGTTCGGATGCGATTCCGCCAGCCGGGGTCCAGCGCCCCGGGCTCGATCAGGTGGCGTTCGACACTCGTCGGGAGATCCTTGCGCCGCACTACGCTCACCCCCCTGGTGAGGCACCACGCCATCGCCGAGAAGAAGACCGCGTCGAAGGCAGGCCGCGCCGCCATGCCGGGGTACTTCAATCGCCCGTCCTTCAGCTCCTTGATTTCGTACGCGAGCGTCTTCAGGTCGCGCCCGGCCTCCTTCAGCCATACGGGCACGGCGTGCCGGATGCCCTTCCGGGTCACCGGCGGCCGGTCGCCCGGCGGCCTCCTCGCCGGTCGGTGGACCGGATGGATCTGGACGCCCTCGGCCTCGACGTTCCTGGGGAACGGAAGCTCCTTCTCCAGGTCCCGGAGCCAGTCGGCCTCCGTCCGGACCACGACGTTGTGGTCGACGCCGTCGGGGTCGTCGTCGCCGTCGATCAAGTTCCGCGCGCTCCCTACGGCGTCCGGGACATCTCCGACGAGCACCAGGACGTCGACATCGCTCGCCGGTCCGGCGTCGCCCCGGGCCTTCGAGCCGTACACCACGAGTCGCTTGAGGAGCCCGCCGGGCGCCTCCTTCAGCCGTTCGAGGTAGCTCTCGAGCCACAGCCTCTCGTCTGGTTCGAGCGTCGGGTGGCCCGGCGCCGCGGCCGTCGGGCCGTCCCGGTCCTCGGTGTCGGGTGTGCCGCTCACGGCGCGTCTCCCTGTCCTCTTCCGGCGTCCGGCCAGCCCTTCGCCCAGGCGATGAAGAGGTCGGTCGTGGCGCTCCCGCCCAGGGGCGCTTGACTCAGGCGCCGGGCCAGTCTTCTCACGTCGGCCATCGGGCTCGGCCGGTACCCGATCTGTTCGACGCACACGTTGATCCGGCGCTCGTCTACCGACGTCTTCAGGTGGGTGTGGCCGTGGCAAGAGGCTGAGGTTCCCATCGTGTCCGCAGGCAGCTCGCGGCAATTCCGTCCTCTTCAACGAAGATGATCAGCTAAGATCTGAACACGATCATATTGGAGAGCGACTGCATGAGCCTCTGAGACAGGCGTCCTTCCGAAGATGACCTGCTGTGACGGGATCATCGGCTTCAACCGCAGAAGTCGGCCCGCGCGCCGACCCGACCGGCGCTCGCTCCGCCTCCGGGACAACCCACGTCCCGGGTCGACTCTCGCCTCGCCACGGGGCGGCTCGCCGTGAGCCGCGGAACAAGCGCCTCACCGGTGCACCCGTCGCCGGGCAACGCGCTCGATGACGAAGGGACAACCGACCGGAGCGGGGTAAGCTGGTGACACAACGCCGTCGGATCGACAACTACGGTACCAGCGTTCCCCCGAGAGGGTCGCCTCTCACCCGAACGACTTCCGTCGGCACCCGCCGGTTCGCATGGTTCGATGCAGGGCGTTGAGCCTCGGCTGTACCGCTTGGACAACGTGCTGGGGGCCGCCCCCTGGCTGAACCGGAAGCCGGTCATCGTGGTGGAGAGCAAGGCATGCGTCGAGCGCTTGTGGCACACGGTCGGCGGCTCGATGCCGGCGACCTCCAGCGTCCTCGGACTCGACCGGTGGGAGCTCGGACACACCGAACAACTGAAGGACAACCGCGTACAGGACGTCGCCATCATTCCAGATGCGCGTAAGGAGGGGTGGGATCGAGCGTACGCCGTCGCACGGTCGTGCGCCGCAGCTGGCCTCCGCGTGCGGATGGTCTTCCTGCCGGATGGCATGGAGAACGTCTGCGCCTACTTCGAAGCCGGCCGCGAGAAGCGCGCGCTGGAGAACCTGATCCTGGCCGCCCCTTCGGCGACCGGTCCGTCTCTGGCGCCCACGCGCGATCCGGACGCGGTACCGATGCGTTGGTTGTGGCCGGGCAGGATATCCCTTGGAGGCATCACTGTCCTGGACAGCGTGTTCGACCACGAGAAACGCCTGCTTGCCTTCGACCTCGCCGCGCGCGTCTCGACGGGCCGTCCGATGCCCGATGGCCTGTCAAAACCGGAGGCGCCAGGCCACGTTGTCCTGCTGATTCACCGCCTCTTGAGTCACACCGTAAGGACTCGCCTTCAAGCCGCTGGTGCGGACCTGTCGCACGTCACCCATGGGTCTTGCGAGGTCGACGACCTGCTGCCGGGAGCCGCTCGCAAGGCGATGTCGAGGTCGATTTCCGAAGGCACCAAGCTGGTAGTGATCGACCCGCTCGTCTACCCCGCCGTCGCGTCGTTTCCTGTCCCGAAGGGAGGTGGCGCCGCGCGCGCCGCCCTGGTGTGGTTGGCGGAGCTGGCCGAGCAGACGGGAGCTGCGATGCTCCTGCTCCGGAACCTCCACGTGGGCTCGGACCCTGACCCGCGGTCGTCAGACAGCAGCGTCCTGGAAATACTCGGTGTCGCGCGCACCCGGTTGATCGTCGTGCGGAACGGAGACGACAAGCACGGGATGGTGCTGGCGAGCACCCCACCCGATCTTGGCCCATCTTTAGCAAGATTCCCGACAATTTTGTAGATTTAGGCGATATCTCGAGGATCGCACCCCCATAACTTGTTGATTCTAAAGGATCTGGTGTTGGCGGTACTGAATGTAGTGCCATAATCGTTTGAGTTGTTGTTGCTTCTGGGGACGTGCACCCGCTATCGTGGGCGTGTGTTCATTCGCCGCACCCAAACCCGGCGGACCGCCGACGGACAGCCCTACTTCTCGCATCGCCTCGTCCACTCCGAGCGCATCGGCAACGCCGTCCGCCAGCGCACCCTGCTCAATCTCGGACGCCACTTCGACATTCCCCAGGCGCAATGGCCGCTGGTCTGCTCCCGCAGCGACGACATCCTGGCCGGCCAGACGCCCCTGGTGGCCGATTGCCCGGCCGCCGTCGAACGCGAAGCGCAGCGCATAGCCGCACAGTTGGTCGCCCGCGGCACACCGGTGCAGGGACCGGCAGCCGGGCCGACAGACGTGCAGCCGGTCGACGTCGACTCGTTGCGCCTGGTCCGCCCCCGCAGCGTCGGCGTCGAGCAGGTCGGCCTGTGGGCCCTGGAGCAATTGGGCCTGCCGGCCCTGCTGACCGAGTTGGGCGTCAACGGCGCGTTGCGCACCGCGGCGACCGGCGCCGTCGTCGGACGCCTGGCCCAGCCGGCCTCGGAGCGCGCCACGCACCGCTGGCTGCAGGAACGCAGCGGCCTCGGCGAGTTGCTCGGCGTCGACTTCGAGACCGTCAGCCCGATGCAGCTCTACCGCGCCTCGGATGCGCTGGTGAAGCACCGCGAGGCGATCGAGGCGCATCTGTTCGAGCGGGCCATGGGACTGTTCGACCTGCAGCCGACGGTGACCCTCTACGACCTGACCAACACCTATTTCGAAGGCGAGGCGGGCGCGCAGCCGCAGGCAAAGCGCGGGCACTCGAAAGAGAAGCGCAGCGACTGTCCGCTGCTGACCCTGGGCCTGATGCTCGACGCCAGCGGCTTCGTGCGCCGCTCGCAGGTCTTCGCCGGCAACGTCCGGGAACACCGCACGCTGGCCGGCATGCTGGAGGCACTCGATGCGCCGGCCGGCGCCCTGGTGGTGATGGACCGCGGCGTCGCCACCGAGGCCGCCATCGGGTGGCTGCGCGACAACCGCTACCGCTATCTGGTCGTCAGCCGTGAACGCCACCGGCAGTTCGACGCCGAGGCCGCCGTGGCGGTCCGCACGCAGTCGAACCACACCGTGCATCTGCACAAGGTCGTCTCGACCGACCCCGGCGAGGTCCGCCTGTACTGCTACTCCGAAGAGCGGGCCCACAAGGAGCGGGCCATCGTTGAGCGGGCCGCCGCCCGCTTCGAGGCCGCGCTGACCACGCTCAACGAGGGGCTGGCGCGCCCCCGCGCCCATAAGCGCCTCGGACAGGTCTGGCAGCGCATTGGGCGACTGAGAGCCAAGCATACCCGCGTCGCCAAGCACTACCAGATCGAGGTCACCCCCGACCAGACCGGCGAGAAGGCCGCCGCCGTCACCTGGACCCGTCGCCCCCAGGACGGCTCGATGGCCACCCATCCGGGCGTCTACTGCCTGCGCAGCAGCGAGACCGACTGGGACGAAGACGCCTTGTGGCGCACCTACACCACCCTCACCGACGTCGAAGCCGTCTTCCGCGCACTGAAGTCCGAACTCGGCCTGCGCCCCATCTACCACCACAAGCCGCAGCGGGCCGATGGCCACCTGTTCATCACCGTCATCGCCTACCAGCTCGTGCAGGTCATCCGCACCCGGCTGCGAGCCCACGGCGAACACGCCAGTTGGACCACCCTGCGCCGCATCCTCGAAGGCCAGCAGCGCGTCACCGCCACCTTCCGGCGCCCCGACGGGCGCACCCTGCACGTGCGCACCGCCACGCAGGCCGAACCCGAACAGCGGGCCATCTACGACGCGCTCGGCGTCGACCCGCAACCGGGAGGCGTCCGCAAGACAACCATCTGACCGACCCATTTCCCGGTTTGCGCAGGTTTGTAGTGCCACTCGAGCGCTTTTGTCGCTGTAAGTTGCTGATTCCGCGTTGCTTAGTACTGCGGCTGTTAAACTTGGGTTGGCGGTGGCGTCGGTCCGCAGCCGTTCTCACTGGCCCCAGATGACCAGCACGTGCCAGCGATCGTGTGGGGCGGTCCTGGGAAGCTTCGGACCACCGTTCCACCGGAACGGGCCGACGGCGGCGCTGCGCCCGCGTCAAAGGTTGACGTGGCGGGGCAGTTGCTGCTGAAGTGGCTGGCCGCCGAGCCGCTTCCTGCGAAGGTGGTGATGCAACGGGCGGCTGCGGCGGGGATAACGGAGCCGACGCTACGCCGCGCCAAGTCCAGGTGCAACGTCATATCGCACAAGCGGGGAGGACCGGGCGGCGTGCAGGAGTGGTGGTGGAGCCTCGAAGATGACCACTCCGCCCACTGAAGACGATCATCTGCGTTGGGTCGGTTCACTGTGCTAATCAGCGCCGCAGGCCCTGCACATTGGGGCTTTTCCGAAGAGGATCATCGTCGCGATGGCACTCTTTGCAGTTGACCGATGATCACCTTCGGAGGCTCGCGCTGCGCCGCTCCCAGTCCGGCGACGCCGGGATCGACCTCGATGAGGACCGCGAGCAGGTCGGCGCCATCCAAGCGCGGGTCGAGACTGCCGAGGTGATCGCCGTGTACTGAAACACGATCATCTTGATCACGTTCTGATCGTGTTCGCGCGCTTGCATGAGCCGCTCCCGCGTTCGGCCGCATTTCCTCTGAAAGTTGCAGCCACGGTGATCGTGCGTGCTCGCACGGCTGGGATGTCCTCTGGACTGACCTCGGCGTGTCCGGCCAAGTCGGCGATCGTCCGCCCACCTCCTCTTCCCGTACCACCCCATCCGACATGCCCACAACCGTTCCAGACAGATCCACCGCCCGGTACGACCATGAACAGCTCCTGGCCACGCTCAACGAACGCCCAGCGCGAAGCGGTCACCGCCCCGGACGGACCGATCCTCGTCATCGCCGGCCCCGGGTCCGGAAAGACCCGCGTGATCTGCGCCCGCATCGCCCACCTCGCGCGCACCGGCCGTAGCGAGCCCGCCCGCATCGCGGCGCTCACCTTCACCCGCAAGGCGGCCAACGACATGGCGCAAACGAGACCGCCGTGGAAGAAGAACGCCGGCTGGCGTATGTAGGCATGACACGCGCCCGATCCGAGTTGTACCTGAGCGTGCCAGCCGTCACCGGCCACGGCGCACGGCAGCGCCCCACCGAGCCGTCGCCCTTCCTGACCGAAATCCCCGAGAACCTGAGAACCACGACGGACAACGCGGACATGTCCGCAGGGCCGCTTGGACCCGAAAGGCCGGTGTTCGCAGTCTGAATACCTACCGAAAGCGCCCGGGAACACTCCGCCACCGGCCTCACCCCGGCCTCACCCCCCCCGCGCTCTCTTTACAGATGACCCAATTGCGCAACTCGGAATGAGCCCGGCGAGCAGGGCTGCACCATGCCGACGACCGTACCGACCAGGGTGCCGGCCCGAATCGCCTGGCCCGCTCACGCCCGCGGGCTCATGCCGATGCCGGCCGCCAGAATGCGTTCGGCTGCCATCAGCCCATCGTGGTGCACCGCCGCTGGCGGCACACCCGAACGGGCCGACGACGACAGCGGCGGCGACGGCGACCTGCACGGATCGCGATGCCATGCAGCCCCGCTTCCCGGTCAACGATCGTACGCGTGGGACGGCGCTCGCAAGCTGTCCCCCCGGTACAGGCCGGGGTCGGCGTCACCAGACTCATGACGGCCGGGGGCGCGGCCACCTCCGAGGGTCCGTCCTGCTTTCAATCGGACGGTCGGCGGGGTGACGGGAACAAATCCTCGATACGGCAACCGAAGTAGGCGGCGAACTTCCAGGCGTTCTCGACGGTAATGGTGCGATACCTCCCGCGGGCGACATCGCTGACGTAGGGCTGCGTCAGGCGGAGCGCCTTCGCGAGGGTCACCTGCGTCACTCTCGCCAGCGCCATAGCCTTCGCCACGCGGTTGGAACCCGGTTCCGAGCGAAGCACCGCGAGCTGCTGCTCGGTGAGCATCTCGTATGGAACTATACGCGTGAGACCTTCGCCACGTTCTCGACCGCATGCCGCGGGCGGGGCCAGCGGAGACTGCCGCCGTCAAGGTGGGAGAACATGCGGTTCGGGCTCGGCGATCGGTGTCACCGCTCGTCGTCGAGGCTGACTCGGGCCCCGGGGCCAGGAACAGCCGCCCGCGTACGTCACTCCTGCGCCTCTTCGTCCTGCGCTTTGGCCGCTCGCCGGGACGCCCAATAGTTCCGCATCCGATCGGCGACCGCCTTGCGCTGCTCCTCCGTCATCGAACGCTTCCGTCTGGCGACCGCCTTGGCGGCCTTCTTCCTGCCGCGCCCGGCGACCGACGGCGCATTGCCTTCGATCGCCTCGATCGCACGTTGAATGGCAACGAGCTGGCTCCTCAACGACTGTTCCTCGTTCCGTAGTGCGTCCAGGATTCCACTTCTCGACATCGTGACCTGCTTCCTTCGATACGATCCGCCACAGAATCGCGCCGATGCGTCGCACGCGCGAACCGTCGCTATCGCCGTCCCCGCCGCCCCCGTCCGAGCAGCAACCTGCCGGTCGGCGCGCCTACCGGTGCTCTCCGGCGGACTCGGTCAACCCGGCACCGGCCTCTTGAAGGTACTCGACCGCCGCCTTCATCTCTGGCGCGTTCCAGGCCGGACAGTCGTCGCGGACGGGTAACCCCGGCACGCCACTCCGCCGGCGCCGTGCAAGTCGCGGCGATGGCAGCTTCCTCCGAACCGTAGGGGTCGGATAGAGCCCAGCAACCGCATCGTCATCTCGACGGACGGAAGCATGTCGTCCGGTTCGATGTCGTCGTCGCGGTCCTCAGCCCTCATCTGCAGCTCTCGCACCCGCAAGCGCCGATGCACGAAACGCCGCCCATCCCCTGCACCAGCAAGGCGCCCCGTCCACCCCACAGCAACGCATCGAGCGGCGGTGCGTGACGCCGCACCGCCCACGGCGGCTGCCGCCGCATTCCCCGCTCAGTCCGTGTCACGGGCCACGCCTGTGAGCGCGCGAAGCTCGTGGCGGGCTTGTCGAAGCTGAGGTTCTGAAGCCTGCTCCGCCTCGCCCCGGGCAATCTGCACCCGCAAGCGCGCCACCATCAATCGCCGGTAGGTTTGCTCTCGCGCCGCTTCGCCCGCCACCGCACGCCGGTCTCGCTCACCGCGTTGTTCCATCGTCCACCCTCGGTCGCGCGGTCACCAACTCGTCGCTTCGCTGACCAACCCGGAAACGACGTCATTCGAACGACATCGCCCGAACCAAGCAAGAGATAGCCGCCGCCGGCGCCGGCGCGCTCGAACGCGACAACCTCGCGACTGGCGAGACGAGGTCGCCCACCAGCGGGCGTGGGGTTCCAGCCACGTCCGGTGTAGATCACCCCCGTTCTCCTTCAGGTACTTGCGGATCGGTCCCAGGAACTCGCTTGCGTGTTCGCACCCGGTTCGGGCTTCGTCGGCCGACCACGTTCGCTCGATGCTGTCGGCGCCCTCCGGCGAACCGGGGTTGGATCTCTCCTACGTTGACGAGCTGCATGTCGAACATGCGTTTCGTGGCTTGGTCGGTCGATGTCGCTCTCGCTCGCACCCGGCCCGAGCGCCCTCGCGCAACATCGCCCGCAGGCGCCGATTGGATTCGGACGCGGGCGCGCTTCATCGACGCCGTCGTACTCCTGGAGGCGTCGGTCCCGTTCAAGGCATCATAGCGGCATGCTGCTGGCCGTGCGGGGCACGGATTCGTTCACGAGAGACACCTGAGCGAGTGCAACGGCTCGTGCGGGAAGGCCATCCATGCCTTGGGTCCGCAGGCTCGGCCGTAGAGAACCGCCCCGGCTTGCTGATGGTAGCGGAACATAGTAGAAGCATCGATGCTGTTTCCCTCGGGGAAGATGACTTGGAAGACCCGTGGAGCGGTGGCCGAGCAGAGGCGACGATTCCAGTTCGTGAAGAAGTTGCTGACCGCTCCCGTGTTCGGGACATCGTGAAGTCGCGCGACAAACGGCAATCGGGGTCAGCGGACCGGGAGGTCCTGGCCGGGCTGGTCGAACGCGTCACCTTCCACAACCCGGACAGCGGGTTCTGCGTTCTGAGGGTCAAGGCACGGGGCCATCGCGACCTGGTCACGGTCGTGGGCCACGCCGCCATGGTCGCGGCCGGGGAATGGATCACAGCATCCGGAGAGTGGGTCAACGACCGCACCCACGGCCAGCAGTTCAAGGCGCGCTTCCTGCGGAGCTCCGCGCCGTCGTCGATCGAGGGCATCGAGAAGTATCTGGGGTCGGGCATGATCCGGGGCATCGGTCCGATCTACGCCCGCAAGCTGGTCCGGGCGTTTGGCGAAGAGGTGTTCGACGTCATCGAGGCGGAGCCCGAACGGCTGCGCGAGGTGAACGGTATCGGTCGAGTCCGAGCCGGGCGGATCACCGACGCCTGGGCCGAGCAGAAGGTCGTTCGCGAGATCATGGTGTTCCTGCACAGCCATGGCGTGGGCACGGCGCGGGCGGTGCGGATCTTCAGGACCTACGGGGCCGACGCGATCGAAGTCATGTCGGAGAACCCGTACCGTCTTGCGCGCGACATTCGCGGCATCGGGTTCAAGACAGCCGATGCGATCGCGATGAAGCTGGGCATCACCAAGACCGCGATGATCCGGGTGCGCGCCGGTATCGGTTATGCACTGACCGAGGCGATGGACGAGGGCCACTGCGGTCTGCCTGCCGAGGAGCTCGGGCCGCTGGCGGCCGGCCTTCTCGACGTGCCCGACGATGTGATCCGCACCGCGCTGGATCTGGAGCTGGCCCAGGGCACGGTCGTCGCGGACACGGTCGCGGATACCCCGTGCGTGTTCCTCGGGGCCCTGTATCGGGCCGAGCGGGCGACCGCCGAGCGGCTCTTGGACATCGCGGCCGGCAGACTCCCCTGGCCACCTATTTCTGGTGATGTGGAACGAGCGCTGCCCTGGGTCGAGAGGAAGAGCGGCCTGTCGCTGGCGCCGGGACAGGCCGAGGCGGTGCGGCTGGCGCTCGCTTCCAAGGCCGTCGTCATCACCGGGGGACCGGGCGTCGCCAAGACGACGATCGTCGACGCCATCCTGCGCATCCTGGCCGCCAAGGGCGTCGAGCGCGTGCTGTGCGCGCCGACCGGCCGTGCCGCCCGGCGGTTGAGCGAGGCCACCGGGCTGGAGGCCCGCACCATCCACCGGCTGCTCGAGGTTGATCCTGTGAGCGGCGGCTTCAGGCGCAATGCGGACAATCCGCTCGACTGCGGCCTGCTGGTCGTCGACGAGGCCTCGATGGTGGACGTCATGCTGATGAGGGCGCTGCTCGGGGCGGTCCCCGACCAGGCGGCATTGCTGATCGTGGGCGATGTCGATCAACTGCCCTCGGTGGGGCCGGGTCAGGTGCTGGCTGACGTCATCGCATCCGGTGCCGTTCCGGTAGTGCGGTTGACGGAGGTCTTCCGCCAGGCGGCGCGGAGCCGGATCGTGACCAGCGCGCACGGGATCAACCGCGGCGCGGTCCCCGATCTCTCCCGGCCGGACGGCGACAGCGACTTCTACTTCGTGCCGGCCGAAGACCCGGAAACCGCCGTCGCGCGGATCGTCGATCTGGTGAAGACGCGGATCCCGAAGCGCTTCGGTTTCGACGGGGTCCGCGACATCCAGGTACTGTGCCCGATGAACCGGGGCGGCGCCGGCGCCCGCTCGCTCAACATCGAGCTGCAGGCCGCCCTCAACCCGGCCGGCGAGCGCAAGGTCGAACGCTTCGGCTGGACCTTCGCGCCGGGCGACAAGGTGATGCAGATCGAGAACGACTACGACAAGGAGGTCTACAACGGCATATCGGGCAGGTTGCCGATGTCGATCCCGATGCCGGGGAGCTGACCGCGCGGTTCGACGGGCGTCAGCATGTCTACGGCTTCGGCGAACTGGACACGCTGGTTCCCGCCTACGCCGCGACCGTGCACAAGAGCCAGGGCTCGGAGTATCCGGCCGTGGTCATCCCGGTGCTGACGCAACACTACGCGATGCTGCGGCGGAACCTGCTCTACACCGGGGTGACCCGGGGCAAGCGATTGGTGGTGCTGGTGGGTCAGACGAAGGCCGTGGCCATTGCGGTCCGGAGCGTCTCGGGACGCAGGCGGTGGTCGAAGCTGGCTGAGTGGCTGAGCGGCCCGGAAGGTGAGTCGGCAACGCATCGCGACGCGCGCGCGGCCACGGTAATTGATCCGGATGCTTGAACCGAGTGGACGCTATTGGAAACGCTCCGCCCCAGTTTGCGCCGCATTGCCTCGCGAAGCGCGGCCTACGCCAGCACGGGCCGTGAACAGCGACACCAGTCATCCCAGTTTCGTTCACAAATTCGCACTTGGACTGGACGGGACCTGCAAGATCGCCTGAGACCTTCCGCGCCGCGGAGCAGAGACACCAGCCAGCCGCGCACGTTGTGGCCGGCCCTGTCCCTCAGCGCCCCTCGTGAGCCGGCTGCCGCTCGGCATTGTCGGCGGCGCGGCGGAGACATGAGCCGCACGCTCGAAGGCGTCCTGCTGCTGGCCGTCCCAGTGCGTTGGCGCTGATGACGGCGGCCAAGCCGGTGGTCTCCACCCTGTTCGGGCGCGGCACCTTCACCGCCGGCGACAGCGCGGCCACCGCGGCGGCGATCACGGGGGCCGCGCGCCGCCGGGACTTCCGGGACATCACGCAGCACGGCCGCGGGGTTGACGTTGCCGGATCGTTTCGGGCAAGGGGCGGCAATGGCATCGATGCTACGCCCGAGCTGGCGGGGGAGCGCTGCGCGGCGGCGTTCAACCGGATCCACGGACTCGAGACGGTGGCCCTGCGCCTGTTCAACGTGTTCGGACCGCGGCAGGCGCCGCGCTCCAGGTACTCGGACGTCGCTCGCACTTCACGCCGGCGTTGCTGGCCGGGCGGGCACGATCCGCGGCTGTCGCCACCGGTCCACCAGATCATGCTGGTGGTGCGGCGTCGAGCACCGTGAGGACCGGGGAACCATCGCCGAAACGATACGTCCAGTGACAACGATGCGGGGACCCATGAAGGGGCGCGCCGGCCTCAGTCGAGATCCACCGGGTAGATGAGCAGGCGATTGTTGTCGAGCTGCGGAATCAGGACGCGGCTGCGGCCCGCGTCGAAGCCGATATCGGCGGCCGGGGTATCGGAGATGATCTCGGTCACCGCCCCCGACGACGAGACGTGATAAATGGTGTTGGCGCCGAAGCTTGAGACCACCAGCGAGCCGTCTTCCAGCGCCACGACGCCGTCGAGCTGTCCCTGCGGCAGTTCGGCCACGACCGTCAGCTCCCCGTCCGGGGCGACGCCGACGACCGTGTTCCCACCGACCGGGACCATCACGAGGCCCTGCGGGGTGTCGATGATGCCGTTGGGCAGGGCCGGCGCGTCGCCTTGTGCGATCGCCCAGGCCTCGCCGCCGGCGTCGAACCGGTAGATGGCGGCCGTGCCGGTCGGCGCGAACCCCTGTGCGGTGATGGCGATGCCGGTATCGGTGACGTAAACGGTCCCGTCGGCGCCGACGGCGACGTCGTTCAGGAAGCCGGCGTTCGGCACCGCCCACGCGCCGAGCGGCGCGCCGGAGGTCCGGTCGAACTGGCGAACGACGTCGATGTCCGCCACGTAGAAGCGGTCTCCATAGACGGCGCTGCCCTTGGGGGCGTGCAGCGTCACACCCGGGTCGGCGCCGTCTATCCACTTCAGATCGAGGACCTGCCCGTCCGGCGACACCCGCGAGATGAACCCGTTGTCGTCGCGGTCGCCCGGCCCGCCGTTGATGTTCGACACGAGGTAGACGTCCGCCACCGGGTCGTGGAGGGCCGACTCCGGCGTGCTCATGTCTCCGACGGGGATGGGTTCCTGACCGTACAGCGGACTGGCGGCGCACAGCATCGCGGCGAGCGCGAGCGCCCGGCGCCAATGTACGCGGATCTCTCGGTCGCTTGTCATGTCGAGCTCCCGGGGCGCCCCCGGCGGGGCGCGGTTACGTCGTTGTCGTGGGTCACCGGCAGAGAGCAGGCGCATTATCGCATGTCGCGACCCGCCGCCGATGCCGGTGATGAACGGGGGCGCGAAGGGGCGGCGTCGCATCCCTCGCCCAGCTCCACGACCAGGGGAGGGCCGCAGCCGTTCGGCGGCGGCCCGGCGGCGCCGCAGAACCCCGTGATCACGGATGCCGGAACCGTCGGCACACCCTGCACGCGGCTCGCGAGGTCCGCGACCAGCTCCGGGATCTGCCTACGAGCGTCGGATGACGATGCAGCTGCTGCTCTGCGTCGCGCTCAACGACCTGTTCGCCGCGCACCATTGGCCGGAGATCGCGGCTGTCATTCCGCGAAAGCCGAAGGCCCGGCGCCGCGCGTCGCCTTGTGGGCCTGCCTGAATATGCAGGCCCGACGGTCAGCGAATTGCCGACGTCCATACATCGTGTTTCGGTCGCAACCGGCCCTCGTCGACCTCCAGGTCAAGACCCGTGAGGACGACCAAGCCGATGATCACCTCGCTCCCGGGCGCTCCCTCGATGCAGTCCATCATCATCTCGCGCTCGCCGATCCGGACTGACACCGGCCCTGCTATCGGCCACTTTCCGGGTCGCCCGTCGGCGTAGGAAACCCTCGGGGTCCCTTGACTCCGGAGTCCGAGGCGTCGTTGTACGAGGTCCTGGGGGATGACTATCAGGTTCGTCGCGCTGGCGTCGACGATGCCCTCGACGGTCGTGCGGCGGATGTCTTCATCGCGGCACTCGCCGCGGCGGAACCTTGCTCGGTCGTCGGTGTTCTCGAGCGTGACTTCGCTGCGGACTTCAGCCATCGCTTGATCATACGGGCTACTCTGTGGACCTCACGATATCTGGCCGCATGGCCACGATTCCTCCTGTGCGCGCGGCTCTCTCTCTCTCTCTCTCTCTCTTTCTCTCTCTCTCTCTCTCTCGGACTCCGCGTGGGGGCGCAGCACAGAGCTCCCACGTCGCTGCGGCGGAGCACCCCGTGGAAGAGCAGCGCGACGATCGCGGCGTCGACGGGCCTGCGGGGCTCAGTCGTATCTGCGCGCTGGGAGGCCGCGGCCGGTGCGGCGCGGATGGAGGCAGGTGGCGAGCACATTGGCGCGTTCTTCGGCGGTGAGGCCGCGGTCTTGGCCGCGGAGACCGCGAGCGTCGGAGGACGACGCGGCGGAAGCCTTTGGGAGCTTGGCGAACGGTCCCGTGGGCGGCCCGGTACCAGAGTCGCGGGTCGCGCGCTGCACCGTGGTGAAGAACATCGCGGCGGTCGCCGCACCACAGCCGGCTCGGTGAAGGTGCCCCCGAATACGTAGCGAGGCTCGCATCGTCGAGCTAGCTTAGCTTAGCTTAGCTTAGCTAGATAGCCAGCGAGTTGCCCGCGGGGGCCGACGCGTAGACGCGGGGCGTGTTCACCGAAGCGGATCGCGCGCCGAGCTCGGCCGCGGCCTCCCAGCCGGCGCGATGGTGGCTGAGCGCGCCGTCCCCCGCCCGCGGCCGGCAGGCACACATCCTGCATGACGGGCCGACCGATCGTGCACCTCGTTTGCGTCGACATTCGCAGAGCGATTCGTTCCAGATCCACAACGTAGGCGTGGGAAGAGACGTCGAGCCGGCTCGACGAGGGCGGTGCCGGCGCCGAGAACGTAGAGTTCGGTGCGGAGTCCGCACCTTTGGGATTGCCGCCTTGTCGCCAATGGTTTCATGAACGTCCGCGGGGTGGCCATGACCAATTCCCGTTCGTAGTTCTGGTCGGGATTCTACGAGACCACCTGGGCCAGCTACGGACAGGGACAGGATCCTCACACGTGGCGCGTGCACGAGTCGTCTCATCAGGCCCTGCGCCGGATGCGTGACGCTCCTCAAGTGAGACGTCTGTCCGTGGTGAACTACATGGGCCATCTGGTCGGCGCCATCTCAATCGACCATCTCGTGCTCGTCGCGCAAACGTCCGAGTTGGCGCCGACGCAGCGAGCGTCGTTGGGTTCCATGCCGTTGGTCGCGTCGAACGGCGGGAACGAGGCGTGGGCAGCCTCCCGGTGCTGTGGTCGTCCGTGCCAATGTGCTCAACACGGACGTGTACGTCGGCGATGTCGCCCGGCAACGGTACCGCACTGGCCGACCCTCGGTCCAAGAATACCGGCGGGAGTTCTGTCAGTTGACGGGCGCCGCCGTGGACGCCGATCGACCGGGCGCCGCGCGGTGCGGGAGGAGCCAGTGTAGCGCGGAGCAGCGCCGATCGGAGAGGTAGTCCTTCAGTCGGCGACCAGACTTGGCGCGCCGGGGATGTAGAGGGCGTCGGGCATGGCCGATAACGCGTTCGAGAAGCTGTCGGATGCAGGTTGGACTGAGGTGGTCCCGGTCGTTTGGACCATTCGAGGGCTTCGTTAAGGTGTATTCCGGTTGCAAAACCACGCCCTCGTCGTCTGTCTGGTATCTGATCATAGATGATGATGAGCTGTGGGAATCTTGCGGCCTCATGAGTGAGTCCGCGAAGCGCGGCGGCGAGCCCCGGGAGGGGGTCCGGGGGAGGGGACGAAAGCGCCGCGGCGACTGGCGCACGAAGCACCTGCGGGCCTGCCTGCTCTGCGGTCGGGTATGGCGTCCTGGACGACGCCGGACCTGTCCCGTCTGCCACGTCGACCGCTCGATCTGCCTGACGTGCGATCAGGTGGCCGTCGAGGACCGCGCGCGGCGCTGCGCCACAGACGAGGCGTTGCGCCGCCTGGTCAAGGCCTGCGCCGGCGACTGGGAGCGGGCGCGCCGAGCGCTCGATGCGGCCGGCGGCGACGTCCCCCGTGCCCTCGCGCGCGCCGAGCGGGCCGGGTCCGCGAAGCGCGTCAGCGGGCGAGATGGTCGACGATGCTCTGGAGAATGACAGCACGCGCGTCCCTGGAGACGCCGAGAAACGGCCGCGCGGGAATCCCGCGACGAGGGTCCCCGCAGTGGTGGGTCGCAGCGTAGACGAGGTTGATGCCGTCACGCTGCCCGCTCCTCGCCGTAGGCCTCGGCCGGCGTGCGACCCCCGAGCGCCGAGTGCGGACGTACGTCGCTGTAGAACGTCATCCAGGTCCCGATCACCCGCTCGGCCTCGAACCCGTCGACCAACTCGTACGGATACACAGCTTCGTACTTCAGCGACCGCCGGCCGCGCGCCGCGCGCGCCACCGGCGCTGTTTTTCGGCATTTGCGCCGCGGTCAGGGGCGTCCCGATTGCATTGTGCCGCGGTTACGTAACCAGCCACTGCGACCGGATCTGCCGCGACCGAATTTCGCGCGCTCCTCGCGCTGCTGAGCGTCTTCGGTCCGAAACCGAGCACGACTCCGGCGGTGACGTGCCGAGCGTGTTCTCGGCCGTGGTCGAGCTCGTTGAGCCCCTGCTCGATGCCGAACATGCGGTGCACGAAGGGGGCCGCCTTCGGAGGCTTCCCTTTCCTTGTAGCACCGTAACGTAACGGCGACGGGACGCTGGCAGCGCCGCCTGACGGCGAGGGCTGTCAGCTCCAGGCCGGCGGTCGAGCACCCTGTGCGTCTTCTCGCCGAGCCGGCAGCCTTCGCCCTGGATGCCGAGCGGCGTCACCTGGACCATCCGCCGGTCGAGCGCGTCCAAAGCGCTGCACGCCGCTGACATGTTCACGCTGCACGCTCCTCGCCGTAGGCCTCGGCCGGCGTGCGACCCCCGAGCGCCGAGTGCGGACGTACGTCGCTGTAGAACGTCATCCAGGTCCCGATCACCCGCTCGGCCTCGAACCCATCGGCCAACTCGTGCAGATACACCGCTTCGTACTTCAGCGACCGCCACAGCCGCTCGATGAAGACGTTGTCCAGGCACCGCCCGCGGCCGTCCATCGAGCATCGCGCCCCCGCCGCCAGCACCCGCTCGGTGAACGCCGCGCTGGTAAACTGCGCTCCCTGATCGGTGTTGAAGATCTCGGGCGTGCCCGTCCGAAGCGCCGCTTCCAGCGCCTCGATGCAGAAGCCGGTGTCCATCGTGTTCGACAACCGCCAGGCCAGCACGTGACGGCTGGCCCAGTCCATGACCGCGACCAGGTACAGGAAGCCCGCCGTCACCGGGATGTAGGTGATGTCGGCGCACCAGACCTGGTCCGGGCGCTCTATCGTCAGCTCTCGAAGCAGATACGGATAGATGCGGTGACCCGGCTGCGCGGCGCTCGTGCGCGGCTTGCGGTAGACCGCTTCCAGCCCCATCAGACGCATCAGCCGGCGGACCCGGCGCCGCCCCACCGACACGCCCTCGCGTCCCAGGTGGCGCGCCATCTGCCGGCTGCCGTAGAACGGGTACTGCAGCGACAATTCGTCCATCCGCCGCATCAAGGCCAAGTTCTCCGCGCGCTCTTCCCGCGGCGTGTAGTACACCGACGAGCGGTTGATGCCGAGCAACGCGCACTGGCGCCGGATGCTCAACTCGCCGCCCCGCTCGACCAGCTCCAGGCGTGCGGCGCGGCTCAGCGTTGCAAGCCGCGCAGAAAAAATCCCGCTCCACCGTCAACTCGCCGATCTTCGCGTGCAAGTCCCGGATCGTCGCCTCGTGCTCGGAGTCGCGCGATGCTCTGCCGCCAGCGAAGACATCCTCCAGCCCGTCGACCGCCTGGCGCTTCCACGCGCCCACCTGGTTCGGATGAACCTCGTGCTTGGCCGCGATCGCCTGCACCGTGCGGTCCCCGCGCAGCGCCTCGAGCGCCACCCGTTTCTTGAAGTTCGCCGTGAACTGCCGCCGTCGTTTCGTCGTCATCCCAGTGCCTCCTCCAGGCTCTGGAATACACCTTAGCCAGTGGTCCGAAAAAGCGGGACTATGCGGAGTTCGGGACTATGCGGAGTTGACTCGGTGGTCAGCGTGGCCGTGGGCGGTCGGGTGGAGCGGTACTCCGCATAGTCAGAGGGCCTCCAGGAAGTCGAGGAGGCGATCGGTGGCGGTGAAGCGGAGTGGCCGCGGTGCGGGATCCTCGACGCACCGGAGTGCGGCCTCCTTCATGGCGAGGTCGGCTTCGACGTACTGGTGGGTGGTGGCCGTATCCTCGTGGCCGAGCCAGAGGGCAATGACGGTGATGTCGACCCCGGATTGGAGCAGATGCATCGCGGTCGTGTGGCGCAGCGTGTGGGGCGAGATCCGTCGCGTTGCCAGTGCGGGGTGACTCTCCGCGGCCTTTCGGCAGGCGACGCGCAGTTGGTGCTCAACGCCGGAACGCGACAAGGGCTTGCCGGCGCGATTGGGGAACACGGGGGCGTCGGGGCGGCGGTCGATGCAGGGGAGCCACGCCCGGAGCTGCGCTGCGGTGCTCTTCCAGAGGGGAACGACACGCTCCTTGCGTCCCTTCCCGTGGAGGAGCAGAGAGGATGCGCGATCCAGTAGCACATCGGTGACCTGCAGACGGGTGATCTCGGAGACGCGGGCGCCGGTGTTGTAGAGCACTGCGAAGAGGACGGCGTCGCGCTGACCGCTCCAGGTGGACCGGTCCGGGGCGTCGATGATCGCAGTAACCTCCTCACGGGACAGGTAGCCGAGGATGGGACGGTCGAAGCGTTTGTCGGGAATCGCCAGGACGCGTTGCGCGACGGGCAGCAGGGTTGGCTCGCGCAGCGAAGCGTAGCGCATGAAGGACCGGATGGCGGTGAGACGGAGGTTGCGCGTGCGCGGGGAGTTGCCGCGCTCGGTTTCGAGATGGTCGAGAAAGTCGAGGACCATGGGCGCGTCGAGGTCCTCAAGGGTCAATGCCGAGGGCGTCCGTCCGGTGCGCTCTGCGGCGTACCCGAGAAACAACGTGAAGGTGTCGCGGTAGCTGGCGATCGTGTGGGCGCTCGCGCCCCGTTGTGCGACAAGGCGCTGGCGAAAGAAGTCTTGCAGGAGTGCGGGAAACGCCCGCTCGACCGACGTCATGACGGGCGCTCCAGGGCGCGGTGGGCGAAGCGTTCGAAACGCTGCGAGGTGCAGGCGATCAGCTCGGGAACGGCCGTGCAGTACCAGTAGGTGTCGGTGACCTTGGCGTGGCCGACGTAGGTCGCCAGGGCCAGCATCTTGCGATCGACATCGGCGCCGTCTTGATACCAGCGCAGCAGCCGTCTCGTGACGAAGGTATGGCGCAGGTCGTGAATGCGCGGTTGGCGCGTACGCCCCTGCTTGGTCCAGCCAAGACGCTGCCTGATCCGACTGAACGTCTTCTCCACGGCGTCACGGGTGAGCCGGGATGAGACCTCGGTGCGGAAGAAGTATTCCGACCCGGATGCGGCGCGACATGCGTCGCGTCGGTCGGCGTAGCGGGTCAGAGCCTGGGTCGTTGTCGGATGGAGCGGTACGAGTCGCGACTTCCGGAATTTGGTTTCCCGGATGACGAGGATGCCGTTTGCGAGGTCGACGTCGTCGGTCGTGAGGCGGCAGGCCTCGGAGAGCCGCAGGCCGGTCGAGGCCAGCAGCGCGAAGTAGGTGGCATAGGTGGTGGGTCGCAGTCCGTGTCGGGGCAGCAGGCAGCTTGCCTGCCGCAGAAGCGCAGCCATCTCCGTCTCGGTGTAGATGTGGGGCGGTGGGCGGCGCGGGATGCGTCCCAGGAGCCCGGCCGGCGGCACTTCGGTGGCCGGATCGAAGCGCTTGCGGTATCGAGCAAACTGCCGCACGACCGCCAGTCGACGTGCGGCCTGCGCCGGATTCGTGGAGCGTGAGGATCGTGCCCACTGGACCGCGAGCGCGATTGTCACGGGTCCGCGGTGCCCGATCCGGTCTGCATGGCTGGCGAAATTTCGCAGCAGCCCTTCCGGCGTGTCGAGCGCGAAGCCCAGCCCACGCCGCGCGGTCAGGTACTCGTCGATCAAGCAGTGGAAGCTCGGGGCCGTCATCGGTGCACCTCCGGCCAGGGCAGTGCGACCTCGCGCAACTTCGGCAGATCGAGCTTGGCGTAGATCGTCGTGGTGTCGAGGTCGCGATGACCGAGCACGTCGGCGACTTCTTTGAGGCTGGCTCCCTGCTGCACCATGCGGCTGGCCACGGTGTGCCGGAAGACGTAGGCGCCGGCGAGCGGGGTGTCGACCGCCGCTCGGCGAAGTGCGCGGGCCACGACACCCGAAACGGCAGTGCTCGAGATCGGCTTGCCGCGACGACCTCCCAGGTACTGAACGAACACCCGGCGCTCGTCGGTCGCGGGGCGCTCCTTCCGCAGGTAGTCGACCAGCGCCTGTCCCGCTACACGAGGCAGCGGCAGCACTGCGCCTCGACGGTTCTTCCGAGTGCGTATCTGAAGCGTGCCGGCGCGCCAGTCGATGTCGTCCAGACACAGGTCGGCCACCTCGCCGGGCCGGAGACCCAAGGTCGACAGGCACTGCACGATGGCATGGTCCCGTTGCCTGCACGGAGTGGAGGCGTTGAACGACGCCAGCACCTGCTCGACTTGCTGATTGGTCAGGGCACGAGGCAGCGTCGCAAGCCGCCAGTGGGCAATCGCTGGGAGGGCGGCCTCGAGCTCGTCGCCACAGAATCCCTGGAAGCACAGGAACCGGAAGAACGACCGCAGCGTCGATCGCACGGTCCGCATCGACCGGGGAGAGAACCGGCCCCGTACCGACGTGATGAACGCCACCACGTCGGCGG
The DNA here is from genome assembly GCA_965222905.1 of Vicinamibacterales bacterium. Lineage (GTDB taxonomy): Bacteria > Acidobacteriota > Vicinamibacteria > Vicinamibacterales > UBA8438 > WTFV01. Next base: position 6,709,535 of record OZ244976.1, read on the forward strand.
GTGTGAGGCGGGACGGGTCGATCGGGTCCGTGCCAAGTGTGGCCCGGACGAGCATCCGGACGAACCGGGCGCATTGGCGCAACGTCTGGGGACGTAAGCCGCGCGTGCGACGTTGGTGCTGCGTGTACGCCTCGACCAGACGGTCGACGGTCCACGAGCCGTGAACGGTCATGGAATGCTCCTTTCCGGCCAATCAGGCCGGACAGAGCATCTCGACTATGCGGAGTCCTGGCAACCGATCAACTTACAGAAACTCTTGCTCCAACAGCACTTGAGGGTGAACCGCTCGGGCGAACTCCGCATAGTCCCGAGCTCCGCATAGTCCCGCCTATGCGGAGCTCCGCATAGGCGGGACCACCTCAGGTCATACCCGTCACTTCTCGAGGCTCGTTGACAAAAGGGAGACGATACCCCTCCGCGGCATATGCCGCTGGGTGGAGTATCACAGCCCCAGAGCCAGCGAAAAACTGAGCTCCGGAGCACCCGTGGTGAAAGGAACCGGAGCGGCACCGACCACCTCGAAGCCCGGAAGACCGAGCCGACCGCTGGCCAGCCGGTAGCCGGTGTGCAGGGAGAGGGCGGCGGACGGAAGCGTGAGCTCGTACCGCAGTCCCAGATGTCCCGCACGAACAGAGAAACCGTCTTCCGCACTCTGCCCGTAGGTGCCGAGCAGTGAAACCTTGTGGCCGTTGCGCTCATAGAAAGGACGGCGGCTGCCGATTTCCATGAACGGAACCCGGTGTGCCTGGCGCAGAAACGTGCGAACGCCCAGAGGCATACGGGAAAGACCGCCTGAAAGGAAGAGATCGTTTCCGCCGACCGAGAACTGTTTTCCTACGTGCCCCGTACCGCTGTACGGATTGAGCTCGTAGAAAAAACTCCTGGCGGACATCTGCAGCGGTACTTTGGACGATCCCAGCATCTCTGAGAGTACCGGTGAAGCGGCGTACGACGTCTGCAGAGATGAAGACACGACGCGTCGTTCCTTGTGCTGTACCATGTCACAGACAACGGAGACAATTCCTCGGCCGAATTCCTCGTCTATTCCCGGTTCTCCCACGTCTTCCGCGCATTCATTCAGGACTCCTACTACTTCCTGGGGTGTGTCCCAAAGCTGAAAGAGGTAGAAGGTGAGGGCGCCCAAAAAGGTGGAAGCATCAGAAGTGCCTTGCCCCCATCCATCGTCAGGGTACCTGTCAGGATGTCGTATAACCGAGTAGCAGAATTCTTTCGCCAAGCCGCACTTAACCACTGGTCCGTACGGCACCACTTCACCATTAACCAGATCAGCAAGTGTTGCCAGGATGAACTTGCCGGTGGCAAAAGCGGCAAAGGCGTTTTCATACCTTCCCGAGTTTCTCCCCCAGTGCGGGTGTTCCGGATACCAGAGATCACGATCATCGTAACCAAGGGTATCTCTGTTGATGGCACCAGCAACAAAGAGGGAGTTTTGCCGCATTATCAATCCAAGCGTCCTTTGTGATAAACTTACCGCAAATGTAGTTGGGGTAGCTATCACTAGAGTTTCTTCACGAAGATCTCGCCACTTATCTCCGCTGAGGAATTCATCTGCAGTACCTCCGACAACAACGAGATTCTCCTCAGGCACACCCATGTATAAGATATTATCCTTCATAAGGTCAGCATGAGAGGGATCCTCGGTGGCAGCAGTAAAGTCAAGAACAGTCAGTATTCCCCGCAGGGGACCCGCTGCCTTGACCTTCTCCCCCAGGGCATTCTGCCCGGCAAAGACCTCATCATTTTCAATCCTTGCCGTCGGTATCGAACAGGACTCACTTGCTCCTCCATAAAGACCGAGACACATCCATCCGTACGGTGAAGTGGTGCCTCCAGTCCCGGAAGGAGTGCCCATTCTGCAGGTGTCCTGTACAAGACCACACTGACCATTCACCAGCACCGGTTGTTTCGGCCCATTCCTACCGACACATCCCGCAAGAGACAGTGCTATACAGAACCCTAGCCCGGACTATTCATGGCGACCGTGACTTGGCCCCTGGGAGGCGGCACCGGAACCGGACTCGGTCACGGACAACGGGCAATGAGCAGTGGGCGGCCGCTGGAACGTCTCAACCGCGTGTGGCAGGGTGGTTGAGCGCCGAATGGACGTGATGACGGGTGCCGCCGGGGAGGACAGCGCACACTTCCCCCGTTGCGGGCGGTTGGCAGCCTCCGTCGGTCAGCGATGCGGCGCTCGCCGAGCGGCTATCCGGCGCGCGCCCCGAGCGCGAACGCGATGTGCCGCCACGCCGCCAGGTCTGGTGTCGCGCGCGGCAGGCGCAGGACGATGCGACGCACCGAGCACACCACCTGGACGCCGATCTTCAGCAGCCGGTCGCGCAGCCAGGGCACCTGCGCGCGGGCGCACGCGGTGTCGGCGGCGCGCAGCCGCAACTCCTGCATCAGCACGTAGGCCGCCGCCGTCAGCAGGACGCGCAACTGATTCGCCGAAAACGTCTGGCAACTCGTGCGGTCGATCTGTAGGGCCTTCAGTTCCTTGATCCGGTTCTCGGCGTCCCCGCGGGCGCAGTAGACCTTCTCGTAGAGGAAACGCGGCGTCTGCCGCATGTTGGTCACGACGAAGCGCGGATTGTCCCGCGGCTCGCGGTCTCGGTGGCGGACGACTTCGGCCTTGATCACGACGCGGCGCGCGTGGTTCCACGTGCCGGCCTGGTACTCGTTGGTCTCGGTGTAGACGTGCTCGGTCTGTTCGCTGCGCCACGTCCGCGCCCGCGCCACCAGCATGGCCGGCTCGGCGTACCGCTCCAACACCGCGTTCTTCGCCATCGCGACCACGTAATCGAGCCGCGGCTGGGCCTCCAGGAAGTCGAAGACCGCCGGGCTGGCAAAGCCCCCGTCGAGCCGAACGAGAATGCGCGCCCGCGGAAACGCCCGGCGCAGCCGCGGCAGCAACCGCGACAACAGCCCGACCGTCCCCTCGGAGGCGACCGCCTTGCCGTGCCGCAACAGCGCCGCGCACAGATACTGCTCGGATTCGCGGTCGAAGGTCAGGAAGCCAAGCAGCGGCAGGTAGCACCAGTTGTCGTAGTAGCCGTTGAAGAGCGTGTACTGCTGCGCCCCGTGCGTCGGGTCGTCCGTCGGGTCCAGATCGATCGTGATGCACCGCGCCCGCCCGTCCAGACGGCGGCGATGCCGCTCGATGACCCGCGTGGCCAACTCGTCGGCCATGCGGTAGAGCGCGCAGCCGTTGACTGCGTTCTCGAACCGCGACAGCGTCGGCTGCGACGCCAAGCGCTCGCCCGAAACCGGGTCTCTGTCGAGCAGCAGCTTGTGGATCGGGTCCTCGGCGAGACGGTCGCCATCATTGCAGTCGGGATGGCCGCAGGCGATGCCAAAGATGCGCTGGCCGATCAGGTCCGCGAGCGAGTGACGGGTCTTGTCCGGCGCCCGCTTGTCGAACAGACACCCGGCGAACGCCTTGACCAGGCCGTAGATGCGCTCGGCGGCCTTCAGCAGGATCGCCCCGCCGTCGGAACTGGCCTGCTCCTGGTTGAACCGGGCGAACAGCGGCTTGTCAAACAGATCCGGGAACAGAACAGTCTGTGGTACAGTGTCGGTCGTCACGCAAGGGCCTCCGTGGTGGCGCAAGTGGTTGTTAACACTGCACTTGTACCACACGGGGGCTCTTGTGTCTGTACCGGAATCGGAACACGCCACGAATTTTCCGGGCTAGAGCCAGTTTCATTACTCCTCCTCACGTTAAAAGACCAAAGCCCCAGAGACAGTGAAAGACTGAGCTCGGAACACCGGTGGTGAAAGAAACCGGAGCGGCACCGACCATTTCGAAGCCCGGAAGATCGAGCCTACCGCTGGCCAGCCGGGTAGCCGGTGCGCAGGGAGAACGCGGCGTATGGAAGCGTGAGCTCGTACCGCAGACCCAGATGTCCTGCACGGACAGAAACCGTCTTCTGCACTCTGCCCCCGCGAGCCCGGATTGTAGGCGAGAATCGACGAGACCGTCTTCCACCGCGCCCAGCACCGCGAGGGCCGTGCACGGGTCGTCGCGTTCCCCCCGTAGCGCACCGCAACAGCCGTCGGCAGCGCTTCCGCCGCCAACTCGTCCCCGCGACTCGGCCGCTGGCCGACCCACAGAAACGCCAGCATCACCCGACGACGGCGCGTCACTGGGTTAGTGCCACCCCCGCTCGAATCGGACGCCGGCCGGAAACAATAGCGCCTCGGTTCCTGGATACAGCGCTGAGGGCGAGGCCTACGGCGAGAACGAGCGCCAGGGCCCTTCCGGCGCTGCCGCCAGGATCGAGACGAGGTGTTGCGGCCGGGCGAGCGACAGCATGCCGCCGATAGCGACAATGGTCTTCCCGGCCGCGGGGGCGGCGTCGCGGAGCTCTTCGAGGCGGTCACGCGTCTCCGGTGTGATCCGGATCTCGTCCGTTCGAGCACTCGTTGTCGCACCCTGTCTGCCGGGCGGGCCGGTTCGCGCGTACCCCGGCGTCCGGCGCCCGCGACGGGGGCCGCAGCTCTTGGTCCGGCGCTCACCCGCCGGACCGACGCGAAGCTCACGCACCTCGTCCCCGGCGCCGTACCGCGTGCTGCTCTCGCCTGTCTCGCCGCCCATCCCCTCGGGGCCATGCGTCTCAGCGCTTCTGTCGGACCTCCGGAACACGCCGGCGCCGGCGACGCGACGAACGGGGCGAGTTGGGGCGTTCGTCGCACTTGGCAAGGACCTCCATGTCCGCGTACTGCGTGGCCAGGCTCGCGTGATAGGCATCCGCCCAGCTACTCGCAACTTCGCAACTGCCTTTGCGTCTGACACACAGAACGTCCCACGACGCGTCAAGGAGACGCTGGCCAGCGCAACGATGCCGATGCATCCTACCATCCTGTTCATCAATTCCACCTATCCATTCCTCCTGTTGTGGTATCTGTCTCGTGACCTGCGGTCCGATACGCCCGCACGGGCCGTCGACAGGCCGAGCCGGCCGGGATTCCGTACTGGACCCGGGAGGAGGACCCCATTGAACAGCAACAGCGAGTCGCGGGCCTGCGCACGGCGGGCCGTCCGGTCGAGGAGCTGGCTCAGGTCGCCACCTGCCGCTTCTCCGACGGGCGCGAGATCACGCTCGGCGAGTTGCCGCTGCCGCAGGTGCTCGCCAGACTGCCGGACGCTGCGCGCCGAGGAGGTCGTGGTCTCGGTCCTGGACAGGCGCAGGATCACCGTGCTCGCCGACACGACCCCCATTCGCTCCGACGGCGGCGAGGTCGTCTCGCTGATCGTCACCCTGCAGGACCTGGCGCCGCTTCAGGAGCTGGAGCGGTTGCGGGCGGACTTCCTCGGCATGGTGAGCCACGAGCTGCGCGCGCCGCTCGCCGCGATCAAGGGCTCGGCCGTCACCCTGCTGGAGGACTCCGCCGCGTTCGACCCGGCCGAGCGGCACGAGTTCTACCGCATCATCGCCGAGCAAGCCAACCACATGCGCGGGCTCATCGGCGACCTGCTCGATGCCGGGCGCATCGAGGCGGGCACCCTCTCGGTCGCCCCCGAGCCCTCGGAGGTGTCCGCGCTGGTCGACCGGGCGCGCAGCACGTTCCAGTCCGCCGGCGACCGGCACACCGTGCTCATCGACCTGCCGCCGGACCTGCCCCGGGTGATGGCCGACCGGCCGCGCATCGTGCAGGTGCTCAACAACCTGCTCTCGAACGCCGCCCGGCACTCGCCTCACTCGGCCCCGATCCGCGTCGCCGCCGAACGCGACGGCGCGCACGTCGCCGTCTCGGTCCGAGACGAGGGCCGGGGCGTGGCGCCCGAGCGGTTGCCGCACCTGTGCCGCAAGTACGCGCACGCCGACGGCGGCGGCCGGGCGGCTGCCGGTATGAGCCTCGGGCTCATCATCTGCAAGGGGCTGGTCGAGGCGCACGGCGGCCGCATCCGGGCCGAGAGCGGCGGGATCGGCCAGGGCGCCCGGTTCATCTTCACCGTCCCGGTGGCCGAGGATGCCCGGCCGGGCGAGCCCGCGGGCCCCGGCCCGCGCCCGGCCGCCGCGCCCCAGGAGCCGCACGAGCCCCCCAGCGTCCTGGTGGTCGACGACGACCCGCAGATGCTGCGCTACGTGCGCGACACGCTCACCTCGGCGGGCTACGCCGTGGCGGTGACGGGCGACCACGCGCAGTTGTCGCACACCATCCGCATCGAGCGGCCGCACCTGGTCCTGCTCGACCTGGTGCTGCCCGGCGCCGACGGCATTGCGCTGATGGGAAGCGCTCCGGAGCTGGCCGACCTGCCGGTGGTCTTCATCTCCGGCTACGGCCGCGACGAGACGATCGCCGGGGGCCCTGAAGGCGGGCGCCGCCGACTACCTAGTCAAGCCCTTCTCGCCGACCGAGCTGACCGCCCGTGATCATCCCTCTGAATACTGGCCGAATGGCCAGGGTTCGCGTCTTTTCCGATCCGGTCAGGATTCATGCTCGATGGTCGCTTCGATCGACACCCGCCCCCCGCCGGTCAAGCCGTTCAGGCTGGGTCCGCTGAGCAGCGTATCATCGCCCCGGCTGCCCCAGAGCGTGTCATCGCCGCCGCCTGCGATCTCGTCGTCGCCGCGCATGCCGGCGAGCAGGTTGGCCGCGCCGTCGCCGCCGATCGTGTCGCCGCCATCCGACCCGATCACGAACTCGACGGCTTCGATCGTGTTCTGCCCCGAGCCGACATCCGTCGCAGCGAGGCTCACCGGCTGGGACACGGCCGACCGACTCGTCCTGATTGACGCCAAGACCGACCCGAGGTACGTTCTGCTCGATGAGGCTGCACGGAAGCTGCTCGACGAACTCGCCGCCAGCGCTTCCGGAGGGGGTATTCCCGCCGAGATCGGAGTCGGACCGTCGACCAGGTGTCAGTCTACTGGTGCCGGATCAAGTCCCGAGACATGGCCGCTATCGCGGCGGATGCGCGACTCCACAACCACCGACCTGCGCATGCCACGCAGTCATGAACAGGTAGAGCCTGCCAGTTGTGGGACGCGTGCTCGGACCACCGACGCGCCAGTACCACCGGCCGCCATGCTCTCTCGACAAGACGACCCTGAGCTAGTGTGCCGGCCCGGAAATCAGCGGTGTATTTATCTCGCTCTCTGCCGCGGGTCGACTGCGCGGTGCGGTCCGCAAAACCAGGGGCGAGAGGCTCCCTGTCGCTGAGTTCATCGGTTGCGAGAAGCGTCGCTTTATGCCATTCACTTGAGGGACTCGACACTAGGCCATTGAGCGGAGTGCCCTGGCGATCCAGAGAAGGCTGCGTCGAGTGCTTCGGTAGCTGGGCGTGACAGTGACCACATCGTCCTGCCCGAGCGGGCTACCGTGGACTGTCAATTAGGGCAGTCCACACCCCGAAATTTGCCAGATGCACGCGTCGCTGCAGGAAGCCGTTTCCGCATTCGGACGTGAAGCGAAGTCCAAGCTCTCGAACCCCGTCGCGAGCGGTGCACCGGAGGATCAGTTGCGCGCGCCGCTGGAGGCGCTGATCCCGGATCTGGCCGAGCTTGCGGGGCTGCACCCCGGAAACGTGGTCATGGTCGGCGAGACGTCGCTTGCCGATATCAAGACTCGGCCGGACTACGCCGTGACCCGAGGAGACGCCCTCAGCGGCTTCATCGAGATCAAGGCGCCCGGCAAGGGTGCCGACCCCCGACGCTTCCGCGACCCGCACGACCAGGAGCAGTGGACGAAGCTCCAGACCCTGCCAAATCTCATCTACACTGACGGCAACGCCTTCAGCCTATGGCGAAACGGCTCGCTCCAAGGCGATGTCGTTCGGTTGGAGGGCGACGTGGAGACCGCGGGCGCCAAGCTGGCGGCTCCCGACCGTCTCTTGTCCCTGTTCGCGAACTTCTTCGGGTGGGAGCCGGAGCCGCCTCGGTCAGCACGAGAACTCGCCGGCACGACGGTGAGGTTGCCCCGATCCCGTGGACGGGTTAACGCTTGCGGGCTCAGATCATCATGACACACTTTCAACGGTCATGAGTGAGTCCGCGAAGCGCGGCCCGCGAGCCCCGGGAGGGGGTCCGGGGGAGGGGACGAAAGCGCCGCGGCGACTGGCGCACGAAGCACCTGCGGGCCTGCCTGCTCTGCGGCCGGGTAAGGCGAGCCGGCCTCCCATTTCCCCCGAGCGTTCCCAACTCAACCATGCACCGTTACGTAACGGGATTCAAGCCCCTACAGCAACGCCGGTGACGGCGTGAGTCGTCACCGGAAATCTGAGTTCCACCTGATTCGTGGGCGCCTGCAGCGTCTCGACCGGCCGCTCAACGTCGACAGCAGCTGCCGCATGGCGACGTTCGAACTCCAACGGCGACACGTACCCCAAGGCAGAGTGGCGGCGCAGCGTGTTGTACCATCCTTCCACGAACTGGAACAGGGCCGCCCGCGCCTCGGCGTGCGTCGACCATGTCGTCCGGTCGAGCAGCTCGCACTCGAGGGTCGCGAAGAAGCTCTCCGCCATAGCGTTCTTCAAAGCCGCAGAATGCTCCTGATGCTGTTGAAGCACCACAGATTCTGATCACCCACCCGTTCCATCCGCTCCGGGGCGACCGCTTCCCGTTCGTGGTGTCGAAGTCCCTGTGGGGAGAAGACTGGGTAACTGTGCAGCGGCCGGACGGCACGGTCTGGTCGATTCCCGTTGGCTGGACGGACTTTGCGACACCGGACCCCGCGGTGGTGGCGGGACGGGGGCGTGCGCCATATCGACTCGAGGACCTGCTGCGGCTCGCCGAGATGGTGAGCGAGAGGGTTCGGACATGAGCAGCGGGGGCGTCACGGAGATTCCGTCCATGATGTCACGCGGATTTCATACACCAGGAGTGAGCAATAGGACGTCATCGGCGCGGGCGTGTGGCAAAAGTCCGCAATTGGAGCGATGCTATCTTTGGGTTTCAGGTCGGATTCTCCTTGACGCCATCCGAACGCTTTGTCATAATCTATGTTACATACGCGATGCGACGTCCTCCCAAGCTGCCGCCCGACGCCAAGACGCAGGCCCTGCGCGAGGCAGGAGCCCTGCATCCACACCCCGAGGCCGTCCGCGACGACGCCTTTGTGAGCCATCCGTTCTTCGACCCGCGCGACCGCGTGCAGGTCAGTTACGAGATGGTGCGCCGCCATCAAGTCGATGGGCGGCCAGTGACCGAGGTCGCCGCGCGCTTCGGGGTCAGCCGCCAGACGTTCTACCGGACCGCGGCCGCGTTCGAGGCGCACGGGATCCCCGGGCTGGCGCCCAAGCGTCCCGGACCGAAGGGGGCCCACAAGTGCACCGACGCGGTTGTCGACTACGTCGAGCGCTGGCGCGCGGGCGAAGACGTGCGACCGGACGAGCCGCTGACGGCGGCCGTGGCGCGGCGCTTCGGCATCTCGGTTCACGCCCGCTCGCTCGACCGGGCGGTGGCGCGGCGCAAAAAAAAACCGCGCCCGCAGACACCCTCAACCGACAGTGTCTCCGAACCGGGACCGGATTGCTATTCAGCCGCCGGCGCATCCGCATGCTCCGCGAGGCGTACGACATCAACAGTTACGCCGAGCACCTGATCGCGGCGCGCTGGCTGACCGTACCGCAGATGGCCCAGCTGCTCGACGTGCATCCGGCCACCGCCAAGCGCTTCGCGCACCAAGGCGTGCTGCGCGCCGTGCGCGCCGACGACAAGGGCACGATACTCTTCGAACCACCGACCGGACCGCTGCCCGCCGCCCATCCCGGGAAACGGTTACGCGACCGGCGGCAGCACCCAAAGCTTGTATCTCAAGTACAGGAAGGCGCGTAGTATGAAGCCTGAGACTTGTCCCTTCTGGAAGGAGATCCGCGCCTGCGTCGTAGCCGCTTCGTGGCAGCCGCCCCGATGCGGTCAGAACGCCACGCCGCCGCGCGGGTGCACCGAGTGCGATGCCTCGCCGCCGGATGCCGAGGCGTCCCGCCGCGCTCCCTCGACCCACACGTCGAAGCGCCGGTCCATCGTCCAGCGTTACCCGCGGCGCCGCGCCCGGTGGCCCATCGCCGGCCGACGCCACCCCGCGGACGGCGTTCCCGCGCCCCGGCTGTCCGGTCCCGCCATCTGACCCTTGGCCAACCGCCGAAGACAGATCCCTACCGGACGGCGGGACGTGCCACCCCGAGTTGGAAACGGCAGACGGTCACGAGCCGAAGCGCGAGTATCGTGCGCTGCCGGCGGACCGGACCGCCGCAGCGGCAGAGGATCGGCCAGCGTGGGATAATGGCGCGATGTCACCGGGTGAGCCGAAGATCATCAAGGGCCACTGTCCGAGTTGCGGCAGCGGATGCAGAGCGTACGTCCGAGGCGAACACGCGGTCCACTCGACCGACCCGGATGACGGAATCTCCGCGAGAGATGTCGGGATGGTTCTGGAGTGCTGTGGATGCGAGCGGATCTACTTCCGAAGGGACTTCTGGCTCTCTGAATGGGAGGGCGTCGAGACATCGTACTGGCCCGCGCCGGTCCGGCGCCAACGTCCGACCTGGCTCGAGAAGATTGAAGCGTCCGAACGTGCTCTCGGTATGCTCTTGGACGAAATGTATACGGCTTTGGACAACGACCTTCGTGTACTCGCCGCCATCGCCGCGCGGACCGTCCTTGACTGCGCATCACAGCTGCTTGGAGTTGACCCGGAGACTAGCTTCAAGGAGAAACTACGTGGTCTCTGCGCCGACGGCAGAATAGGCTTGGACGAAAAAGAGACTCTGAAGATTCTTGTGGACGCCGGAAGCGCCGCCGCTCATCGCGGTTGGCGACCGACAATCGATGAAATCAGCACGATGGTCGGAGTTGTAGAGACCTTCATCCATCGTTCACTCGTGCTGGGCGAGAGAATTGAGAAGCTCAAGGCTTCCGTGCCAGCTCGGCCGAAAAAGACACCCAAGGAGTAGGCGCATGGGTCGGCACGCCGTACGTATCGCCGTCGCTGTCGCGGCCACCCTCAGCCTTGCGGTGCTTGGTCCAGCGGTTCAGGCGCAGGACACACCGTCAGCACAAGAACTTGCCGACCTGCGCGCCCGCGCCGAGGCCGGCGAGGCGGATGCGCAGACCAACCTCGCGTTCATGTACGCCAGCGGCGAAGGCGTCCCGGAGGACGATGCCGAGGCCGCGCGCTGGTTTCGGCTAGCAGCTGAGCAGGGCCACCCCGACGCGCAGACCGGCCTCGGGTGGAGTTACTCGAATGGCGAAGGTGTCCAGCAGGATGACGCTGAAGCGATCGTTTGGTTCCGTTTGGCCGCTGAGCAGGGCTTTGCCTCCGCACAGTTCAGCCTTGGGTGGATGTATCAGTGGGGCCGCGGGGTCACACATGACGACGCCGAAGCTGCTGCGTGGTATCGCAAGGCAGCCGAGCAGGGCCTCGCCATAGCGCAATACGACCTCGGGCGCATGTACGCTGGTGCTCTCGGCGTGCCGCAGGATGCGGTTGAAGCTGCGCGCTGGTGGCGTTTGGCCGCCGAGCAGAGCCACGTCGATGCCCAGTTCAACCTCGGCAACACGTACTACCTTGGTCGGGGCGTGCCGCGGGACGACGCTCAAGCCGTCCGGTGGTACCGTCTGGCTGCCGAGCAGGGTGACGCCCGCGCCCAGATCAACCTCGGGCTCATGTATAGCGACGGTCGGGGCGTGCCGCGGGACGACGCGGAAGCCATCCGTTGGTACCGTCTGGCCGCCGAGCAAGGAGACGCCAGCGCGCAGCTGGCCGTCGGAGCAAGGTACTTCAATGGTGTGGGTGTCCCACAGGACGCCACTGAAGCCATCCGGTGGTACCGGGCGGCCGCTGAGCAGGGTTTCGCCGACGCGCAGTTTATCCTCGGGCTCCTGTACAGCGTCGGCGTTGGTGTCTCGCAAGACGACGCCGAAGCGGTCGCTTGGGTCCGTTTGGCCGCTGAGCAGGGTCACGCCGACGCGCAGTTCAACCTTGGGGGCCTGTACGCCACCGGCGAGTTCGGCGTCTCGCCGGACGCTGCTGAAGCCGTCCAGTGGTACCGCTTGGCTGCTGAGCAGGACCTCGCCGCCGCGCAGTTTGCCCTCGGGCTTGCGCACGCCACCGGCGGGGGCGTTCCGCAGGACGCCGCTGAAGCCGTCCGCTGGTACCGTCTGGCCGCCGAGCAGGACCTCGCCGAGGGCCAGTTCAGTCTCGGGTACATGTACGCCAACGGTCAGGGCGTCCCGCAGGACTACGCTGAAGCCGTCCGGTGGTACCGTCTGGCCGCCGAGCAGGGCGACGCCGACGGCCAGTACAGTCTCGGGTACATGTACGCCAACGGTCAGGGCGTCCCGCAGGATGACGTGGAGGCGCACATGTGGCTAAACCTCGCTGCTTCACGGCTTACCGGCGACCAGCGCGAGCGCGCCGTCGCCGCGCGCGACGTTGTGGCTGCACGGATGACGTCGGCAGACTTGAGCGAGGCGCAACGCCGCGCGCGGGAGCGGCACGCGACGCATCTGGACCCTGACGAAGGTGCGTAGGCTGCGTTGGTCGCTCGCGATGAAGGCGCGTCGCCGCCGAGCGCGCGTCCGGCCCGATAGCGAGCCGTCAGGACGACAAGATCCGCCGCGGCCGTGCGACCCCTGCAAGCTTTGCCACGCCCAACGCACCCGCCTCGTCGACACGGCTTCTTGGGCGCATGCGGACGCCGATTCCGGCCGGCGCGCTGTCCACTCCGTCCGCAGCCGGTCTCTATAGTGCAACCGAGTCCCGTCTGGTTTGCGGGGTACCGTATGGGGAACACAGGGAGCAACGGCGCGATAAGTTGTTGTATATAATAGAGTTGTCTGGTGTCTGTGGCGGACCATGGAGTACGCACAGGCGGGCCTTGGTGCTCGCGCGGCCACGGGGGAAGGTGGTTCGGCGGACTTGAGACCCAGAAGCCCGAGGCGAGAAAGTCGTCTAGATTCGTCCGCGGACGGCCCTATCCGTGCCTTGGAAACCACCTCGGAACGGCGGATACGGTGTGGGGAACGGCCGCATGAAATGGCGATAAGCTACGCATTCTCAATAGCTTAGCCGAACTCCATATCGGAAGCCCTGGAAGCCCGACGGCTAGTTGAGTTGCGTGACCGCTGGCTCAATCCGCCCGAGTGGGTCGACTGGGTCGACGAGCCGGTGCCCGGCTACCCGAAGCGGCCAGTGCCCCGCGACGAAGACGCGGCGAAGGCGCGATGCTGGAGCCGTTCATGAACGATGCGAGGGAACAACGGGAGGCTGAACGGCGAGGCCCAATCCCCACCTCGTCGTTCACGAGGAAGCCCACGCCCTCAACGGGAGCCGGGGCGTTCCTCAGAAGCTCCGGAGGGGCTTCGCCGAGCCACAGGAGCCACCAGGGTCTGCAGCATCAGGTCGACCCTGCTGATGCTGCCTGCATCGCGGTGGGCCGTGACCCGCCCTGTGTCTCCCGCCTCCGTATCTGAAGCTCTCTCGGATCGATTGAAGAAGCCTACTGCTGGCGCTCCATGAGCGTGGCGACCGCTTCGGCGACCAGTCTGATGTCGTCGCGCAGGCTCTCGGTCATGACGTCGAAGTGCGTGCGCATGCGCTTCTCGGCGTCGGTGATCTCGGTGCGCAAGCGTTGTTCCGTGCTGTCGATCCTGGTGTCTAGGCGTTGTTCCGTGATGTCGATCTTGGCGTGCAGGCGTTGGTCCAACCGCTCCTCCGCCTCTGCGATTTCGCTGCGCAGCCTCTCCTCGGTGGTCCTCAGATCCTCCTTGGTCGCCAACCTTGGCAGGACCTGCTCGATCTGGTCCACCCGATGTTCGAGGTCGTCCGTTCCCTTCTCCATCTGATCCGTCGCCATCGTCCTTCTCCGTCGTGGTCGGGTTGTGCGTCCGAGCATCACTCGTCGGACGCCAAGCTCATCGTCGCCTGCAGCACGTACCAGAACAGCAGCGCTACGGAGGCGAACAGCGCCAGCGCCGCGGCTACGTGCTGGTCGGTGCGGTAGTGGCGCATCACGTTGGCCGTGTTGTAGAGGATGGCGCCGGCGGCGAAGAGGATCATCAGCCCGGTGAAGAACAGTCCGAGGTTGAAGCCGAACAGGATGCTGGCGGCGATCGTGCCGAGCGCCACGAAGCCCCCAGCCTGCAGCAGTCCGCCGAGGAACGAAAAGTCGCGTTCGGTCGTCAGGGCCGTCAGCGTGAGGCCTCCGAAGGTCAGCCCCGTGACGATGCCGGCGGTCGGGATGACGTCCGGGGAACTGTAGTACGCCGCGGTGTAGAGCAGGGGCAGGAAGATGACCGCCTCGGCGGTCACGAAGAGTCCGAGGCCAAGGTACTGCGTCTGCGGCGCGGCCTCGGATCTCGCCCATTTGTCGGCGAGCCAGGAGACCGCCATGAAGGCCCCGAGGACGAGGAGCCACGAGAAGCCGCCGACCATGTTCTGGATGAGAGCTTCGGCACCGGTCCATTGGAGCAGGTACGCTTCGAGGGCCATGAAGGCCAGTACCGCACCAGCCAGATGACCGTACGTGCGGCGGATGAATGCGCTGCGTGCGCTGGTCTCGGCGTAGATTGCCAGCTCGGTTTCGGCGTGACCGTACATCATGGTCTCCTTGCCGGTTGGTGGTCGGTGCGCCTCGCCCGCGACCGGACGGCCCTGGCCTCCGGGCGCGCGCCGGGCCGGGATGGCCTTCAGGATCCTCGTCTTGAGTTCGTTACCGTACCACACCTCGGGTTCAGCCCGGCGAGCCCGGTGGGCGAGCAAGGGGATGCGGGGCGGCGTGACTTTCTGAGGCTGCGTCGCGAGAGTCCGAAAGCTGATGCCGGTTCAGTCGTGGTCTCTGATTTCGGCCTGCAGGTGTTCGGCGGAGATCGCGTACGTCCATTCGGTTGGGCTGATCTTCCGGGAGATCGCGGTTCCGACGCTCATCCCGATGACCTGCGATCGATTGTGTTCCGCGACCACAGGTCCCCCCGACATGCCGGTCCAGGCGATTCGTCTCGACGAACTCGGCCTAGTTCTCTGGCCAGCACGTGGCTCCATGCCAGCGTTCAAGCGCTACCTGAGCACATCGGCCGGTCAGCCGATGACGGACCTGGTCCTCGACATTCCGCCGTTGTCGCACGCTGCGAAAGAACGTCTCGGCTACGCAACGCAGAAAGCCCCGGGCACTCCTCGAGCGCCTCATTACAGCGTTCAGCAACGAGGGCGACCTGATTCTGGACCCGTTCTGTGGATGCGGAACGACCGTTTCCGCGGCCCGCGAGTGCCGGCGCCGCTGGTGCGGAAGGGCGCATTCCCGATTTCCCGGAGCAGTGCAGTGTGTACTATGTTTAGTCTCGCGTTATGTTGAGTTCCCGGTAGATCCGCCTCGTTCACCGCGTCCTCGCCGCGGTTCTCGCTTGGTCCTGCTTTCCATAATGCAGAGCATTTTTCAGTTGGCGGCGCGGCAGCAAACGTCCGGCAGTGGCAAGGCGTGTCACCGCGCCGGTGACCGAAAAATGGGATTGGACTGAACCGCTACCCCGCCGCTCGGCTATGGGCGTTGCATTGTCGGCGGACGGAGCGCCCGGGCGTCCCACGGGGCGTTGCATGGAGGTTGCCGGCCGACGGCGGTCGGCGAGGATGACCGGGAAGGCCGTTCCGCAGCCGTCGGGAGGGGTCGGAGACGCAACTCTACCGGCCCGGGGCCTCCCGGGAACTGCGAAGGGTGCCTGGCGGGCGTCGATGGGCTTGTCACGACGAATCCAGGATGACCGGACACCACCCCCAGGCGCCGGCGAGGTCAACGGCCTGCATGTTCCCGTCGTGGCACCGGGGACACCGGCGCAACGAGCGACCGGTCAACGCCTCATAGCGATCCCGATAGTCAGTGGCGACCGGGCCGGCCTCCGCTGCCGGTGGTGGCGTGCATAGCAAGCGGCGGCACTCGGTGAGCTTCTGCTGGCGGTTGCGATTGGCGAGGAAGCCGTAGTGCCGAATGCGGTGGAAGCCGGGCGGGAGCACGTGGAGCAGCATGCGCCGGATGAACTCGGTCGCCGTCAGCGTCATGGTCTTCTTGCGCGACGCGCCAGCCCGGCGGTAGTCGGTGTAGCGGAAGCGCACGGAGTCGTCGTGGAGGCTGCACAGGCGCTGGTTGCTGATGGCGATCCGGTGGGTGTACCGGCCGAGGTAGTCGAGGACCTGTTCGGGGCCGGCGAAGGGTCGCTTCGCATAGACCACCCATTCGGTCTCGCGGGCCGGCCGAAGGTGCTCGGCGAAGCACCGGGGGTCGGAGAGGGGCTGTAGCGCCCCGGCGAAGCGCAGCTGTTCGGACTCGAAGGCGTCCTCCAGCGCCGCGAGAAGAACCCGACGGAAGTAGCGCGAGAGCACCCGGACCGGCAGGAAGAATCCGGGTCGGCAGGCAACCCAGCCACTGCCGTCTCTCGCGAGCCCCCCACCCGGGATGACGCAGTGCAGATGGGGATGATGGACGAGCGTCTGGCCCCAGGTGTGCAGGACGGCGAAGAAGCCGATCTCGGCGCCGAGGTGGCGGGGGTCGGCCGCTATGGTGCGGAGCGTCTCGGCGACGGCCCGGAAGAGGAGACCGTAGACGACGGCCTTGTTCTGGGTGGCGACCTCGGCGATCGCCGGGGGCACGGTGAAGACGACGTGGAAGTACTCGGTGGGCAGCAGGTCCGCCCGGCGCCGTTCGAGCCACGTTGCGCGGGCCAGCGACTGACAGGTCGGACAGTGGCGGTTGCGACAGGAGTTGTACCAGACGCGCCGATGGCCGCAGTGGTCACACTGCTCGACGTGGCCGCCGAGGGCGGCGGTGCGGCATTGCTCGATGGCCGTCATCACGCGGCTGTGCGCCGTCGAGAGGGCGGCTCCGACTTCGGCCCGGAAGGTATCGCCGTAGCGGCGGAACACCTCCGCCACGGTAAGCGCGGCGCGCGGCACGACCGTAGCTCAGTCGACGACCTGGGTGCGTTCTGGGACGGGCCGTGGGAGCAGATCCAGCGGACTCGCGGTCGAGCAGACCGTGGTGGTCGCGATCCGCAGGTACTGCGCCGTGGTCGCCAGACTCCGATGCCCGAGCAGGAGCTGGATGGTGCGCAGGTCGGTGCCGGCCTCGAGCAGATGGACGGCAAACGCATGGCGGAGCGAATGTGGCGAAACCGCTTTGGCGAGGCGCGCGCGGCGGGCGGCGATCTGGCATGCACGCTGGACCGCTGCCCGCGTGATCGGCGTCTCGGGACGCTCGCCGGGAAAGAGCCAGTGGCGGGGCCGTTCGACTTTCCACCAGGTGCGCAGGACCGCCAGCAGCTTCGGCGAGAGCATCACGTAGCGGTCCTTCTGTCCCTTGCCCTTCGCGATGCGCAGCACCATGCGTGCGCTGTCGATGGCGGACACGGTGAGGTGAACGGCCTCGGAGATGCGCAGACCGGCGGCGTAGCACGTGGTCAGGATGGCGTGATGCTTCGCGGCTTTCACCCCGTCGAGAAACTGGACCACTTCTTCCGGGCTGAGCACGACCGGTAGGGACCGCGGCTTCTTCGGCGCGGGGATCATGTCGTCGAAGACCCACCGCTTCTGGAGCGTGACCCGATAGAGGAAGCGAAGCGCCGACACGGCGACGACCAGCGAGCTCGGGGCGAGACGACGTTCGTTGGTCAGGTAGACCTGGTAGGCGCGAATCTGCTCCGGACCGAGACGAGCCGGGGAACGGTCGAAGTAACGAGCGAACCGTGCGACGGTCTCGACGTACGTCCGTTGGGTGCACTCCGACAGCCGCCGCACCTGCATGTCTTCGAGCATGCGTTGACGAAGGGAAGCCATGAGACGCTCCTCTGTGGAGGGCCTGGGGGATTCCAGGCACTCGCAGACCAGCGTATGGCGAAGCTCACGACGGGCTGTGGGGGCTCGACGATCTGGCCGGACGTCTCAGTGTCGGCGGGTCGATCCGCCGTCTACCGCGGAGCGGTTTAGTCCAATCCTCCCTCGTTGACGGCGATTCCCGCCACTGAGAAGGAGGACTCCGTGCTCAGCAGTTTCTTTCCCGCGGACCGGTTGGAGAGCTATCGCACCTCGCCGTACAAGGACTGCATCGATCGGATCGGCCAGCGCCTGGTCGAGCAGCGGTATCACCACGAGGTCACGGCGCAGCATCTGCGAGAGTGGCTGCGGGTGACGCGCTATCTCCAGGAGCAGGAGCTCAGGCTCCCACTCGCCCTCAAGGCCCCGGAGGTAGAGCAGTATGTGGCGGACCGAGTCGTCGGGCTCAGCGCCAGTCGAACGCGCTTCGTCTGGGCGGCCGTTCGGATCTTCCTGGACGCCGACGAGCACGGATACTGTCGTCGCCGCATCGGGCGGGTGCCACAGCCAGTGCCGTCGTGGTTCAGATCGGCTCTGGGTGAGTACACCGAGTTCCTGTGCTCCCATCGCGGGTTGGCTGCACGGACGGTCGGCAAGCGGGTGTGGCAGCTCACGCGCTTTGCCGCGTGCCTTGAGCAGGACGGCGTCACCCGGCTCGCCGGCATCGCGCCCCGTCACATTCACGATTTTCTGGTCCACTTGCGGACACAGGCCGTCGCCACGGGCCTGACCTACGTGACGACACTGCGCAGCTTCTTCCGCTGGGCCGTGATGGCCGGGTCGCTCCCCCGAGACCTCAGTGTGGCGGTGCCGCCGCCCCGTCAGTTCAAGCAGCGTGGCCTGCGGGATGCCCTCACCGAGCGCGAGGTGACCCGCCTTCTGAATGGCGTCGACCGCTCGTCGCCGATCGGCCGTCGTGACTACGCCGTCTTGCTGCTCGCGGCCCGGTACGGCCTGCGTCCGTGCGACCTCCGGCAGCTCCGCCTCGATGCCGTCGACTGGCGGGAGCACGTGCTGTCGCTCACCCAGGCCAAGACCGGCCGCATCCTCACCCTGCCACTGCTGCCCGACGTCGCTGACGCCCTGATCTCTTACCTCCGCCACGGCCGGCCGGCCACGGCGTCGCGGTATGTGTTCGTCCGCCACAAGGCTCCCTTCGAGCCGTTCGTGGCCGCGAACAACCTGGCCACGATCATGCGGCAGGCCCTACAGCGCGTGGGGCTCGATCAGCGGGAGGGACGCCGCGGGCTCTACTTGCTGCGCCACACCTTGGCGTGTCGGATGCTGGCCAGCGGCAGTCCGCTCAAGCTCATCGGAGATGTCCTTGGGCATGCGTCCACCGATGCCACCATGGAGTACGCCTCTGTCGACCTGACGGCCCTTCGACGCGTGGCGATCACCGAAGCGGAGGTGCGTCCATGACGGCGGGAACCGGCGGGCCGCACTCGACGTGGTCGTCCCCGCTGGCCGCCGCGCTGCAGCGATTTCTCGAAGGCAAACGGGCCGCGGGCTATCGCTAACGTTCCGAAGCCCAGTCGCTGGGCAGACTCGACCGTTTCCTCAGCGAGACCCTCTCGCCGACCGACCCCGTGGTCACCAGCGACATCGTGCGCGTCTTCGTGGCCCGGCGCGGAGCCGAGTCGGAGCCTCAATGGACGGGTCAAAACCGGCCATTTGTGGGCGCCTCAAAACCGGCCATTTCCGGCGGCCCGAGACTGGAGTTGAGATCTACTTCACGGCGTCCTCTGTTGGCAACGTGTTTGCCGGCGCGCTAGCCGTCACGCCCGAAGCCTCTGGGCAGTTCGACAGCCTCCAGTACCGACAGATCCAGATCGCAGACCTGCTCGAGCAACTCCGCGGTCGCGGACCCGGCAAGCGATTCCGGCAAGGCGTCCCGCCACTCCCGGTACTGTTCCTGCAACTCCAGGAGCGTCTGCACCGCGTCGTTCCACTGCTGTGGCCGCGATCTGCGGTCCGCTGGCCGACGGTACCGGATCCGGGATTCGCCGGCCTTGCGCCGCTCCCGGTAACGTGCCTGCCGCTCCGCGTTCGTCAATGCCACACGACCATGCCATACCGTTACGTAACGGAGCGAGGGGGAAGCGGTCGGCCGAGCGATCGAGGCGCAAGTGTGGCGACAGACCCACCGCTCGGTTGTCATCGGTATCGGTGTATGCGTGCGCGTTGGTCCGCGACAGCGTGCGCGAGGTAATGCTCCTAGCGTAGGGAGGGCCTTGTCTGGTCTGGTCTCCCGGGTGGGTTCCGAGCCGGACGTCGGTGTTGGTCATGCCCGGCCGGGGTACCCTCGCGAGACGGAACGGCCGGGCTGGGCCGGACGGTGTGGTCGACGACGACGAAGTGGAAAGGGCGTTGCGTCGAGCGACCACTCGTGAGGTGGTCCCGGTCGTTTGGACCATTCGAGGGCTTCGTTAAGGTGTATTCCGGTTGCGAAACCACGCCCTCGTCGTCTGTCTGGTATCTGATCATAGATGATGATGAACTGGGGAATCTTGCGGCCTCATGAGTGAGTCCGCGAAGCGCGGCGGCGAGCCCCGGGAGGGGGTCCGGGGGAGGGGACGAAAGCGCCGCGGCGACTGGCGCACGAAACACCTGCGGGCCTGCCTGCTCTGCGGTCGGGTATGGCGTCCTGGACGACGCCGGACCTGTCCCGTCTGCCACGTCGACCGCTCGATCTGCCTGACGTGCGATCAGGTGGCCGTCGAGGACCGCGCGCGGCGCTGCGCCACAGACGAGGCGTTGCGCCGCCTGGTCAAGGCCTGCGCCGGCGACTGGGAGCGGGCGCGCCGAGCGCTCGATGCGGCCGGCGGCGACGTCCCCCGCGCCCTCGCGCGCGCCGAGCGGGCCGGGTCCGCGACGCGCGTGAGCGGGCGAGGTGGTCGACGATGCTCTGGAGAATGACAGCACGCGCGTTCCTGGAGACGCCGAGAAACGGCCGCGCGGGAATCCCGCGACGAGGGTCCCCGAAGCGGTGGGTCGCGGCATAGACGAGGTTGATGCCGTCACGCTGCCCGCTCCTCGCCGTAGGCCTCGGCCGGCGTGCGACCCCCAAGTGCCGAGTGCGGACGTACGTCGCTGTAGAACGTCATCCAAGCCCCGAGCACCCGCTCGGCCTCGAACCCGTCGACCAACTCGTACGGATACACAGCGTCGTACTTCAGCGACCGCCGGCCGCGCGCCGCTCGCGCCACCGGGCGCTGTTTTTCGGCATTTGCGCTGCGGTCAGGGGCGTCCCGATTGCATTGTGCCGCGGTTACGTAACCAGCCACTGCGACCGGATCTGCCGCGACCGAATTTCGCGCGCTCCTCGCGCTGCTGAGCGTCTTCGGTCCGAAACCGAGCACGACTCCGGCGGTGACGTGCCGAGCGTGTTCTCGGCCGTGGTCGAGCTCGTTGAGCCCCTGCTCGATGCCGAACATGCGGTGCACGAAGGGGGGCCGCCTTCGGAGGCTTCCCTCTCCTTGTAGCACCGTAACGTAACGGCGACGGGACGCTGGCAGCGCCGCCTGACGGCGAGGGCTGTCAGCTCCAGCCCGGCGGTCGAGCACCCTGTGCGTCTTCTCGCCGAGCCGGCAGACTTCGCCCTGGATGCCGAGCGGCGTCACCTGGACCATCCGCCGGTCGAGCGCGTCCAAAGCGCTGCACGCCGCTGACATGTTCACGCTGCCCGCTCCTCGCCGTAGGCCTCGGCCGGCGTGCGCCCCCCGAGCGCCGAGTGCGGACGTACGTCGCTGTAGAACGTCATCCAGGCCCCGATCACCCGCTCGGCCTCGAACCCATCGACCAACTCGTGCAGATACACCGCTTCGTACTTCAGCGACCGCCACAGCCGTTCGATGAAGACGTTGTCCAGGCACCGCCCGCGGCCGTCCATCGAGCATTGCGCCCCCGCCGCCAGCACCCGCTCGGTGAACGTCGTGCTCGTAAACTGCGCCCCTTGATCGGTGTTGAAGATCTCGGGCGTGCCCGTCCGAAGCGCCGCTTCCAGCGCCTCGATGCAGAAACCGGTGTCCATCGTGTTCGACAACCGCCACGCCAGCACATGACGGCTGGCCCAGTCCATGACCGCCACCAGGTACAGGAAGCCCGCCGCCACCGGAATGTAGGTGATGTCCGCGCACCAAACCTGGTCCGGGCGCTCGATCGTCAGATCCCGGAGCAGATACGGATAGATGCGGTGACCCGGCTGCGCGGCGCTCGTGCGCGGCTTGCGGTAGACCGCTTCCAGTCCCATCAGACGCATCAGCCGGCGGACCCGGCGCCGCCCCACCGACACGCCCTCGCGTCCCAGGTGGCGCGCCATCTGCCGGCTGCCGTAGAACGGGTACTGCAGCGACAATTCGTCCATCCGCCGCATCAAGGCCAAGTTCTCCGCGCGCTCTTCCCGCGGCGTGTAGTACACCGACGAGCGGTTGATGCCCAGCAACGCGCACTGGCGCCGGATGCTCAACGCGCCGTCCCGCTCGACCAGTTCCAGGCGTGCGGCGCGGCTCAGCGTTGCAAGCCGCGCAGAAAAAATCCCGCTCCACCGTCAACTCGCCGATCTTCGCGTGCAGGTCCCGGACCGTCGCCTCGTGCTCGGAGTCGCGCGACGCTCTGCCGCCCGCGAAGACATCCTCCAGCCCGTCGACCGCTTGGCGCTTCCACGCGCCCACCTGGTTCGGATGGACCTCGTGCTTGGCCGCGATCGCCTGTACCGTGAGGTCCCCGCGCAGCGCCTCGAGCGCCACCCGCTTCTTGAAGTTCGCCGTGAACTGCCGCCGTCGTTTCGTCGTCATCCCAGTGCCTCCTCAAGGCTCTGGAATACACCTTAGCCAGTGGTCCGAAAAAGCGGGGCCACCTCATCGAGTGCAGCGGAAGGCTCGTCTGGCGCACGCGGCGGCGGTGGGGACGGTCGGTGTCGGTTGTTGCGCCAGGCGCGCCTGTAGGCGGCGCTCTCGCGCGCGCGGACCACGTCCGGATGGGCGTTGACGCTCGGCCGCGCGCGAATCCTCCGCTCCGCTGTGCAACGCCGGGGTAACTGGCGGAACGCTGCGGACGCCTTCGGACGCCAGCCCAACGCCGGCTACCGGAGAACGGTTGGAGGAAACGTGCACACGAGGTTCGGACTGCGGCCCGGTGCGAAAGCGCCGGATGAGCCACCGACTCCCCACCGGTTACGCGCCTCCCGTCGACTCTACCAAGGTGGTCCGCACCCGGGTGCGCCAGCTGCGCGGCCCGCACTTGAGCACGTGCGCGTGATGCAGGAGCCGGTCGAGCAGCGCAGTGACCGCGGCGGTGTCGCCGAGCAGCTTCCCCCACTCGTCGACCGGCCGGTTGGAGGTGAGCATCGTCGAGGCCCGCTCGTAGCGGCGCATGATCAGCTCGAGCAGGTCCTCGGCGGCGGTGTGGGGCAGCTTGCGCATGCCGAGGTCGTCGATGATGAGCAGGTGCGCGCGGGTCAGCTCGGCGAGGTAGTCCTTGCGGGTCTCGGCGAGCGTCGCCTCGGCGAGTTCTTCGAGGAAGGTGTGCGTTTCGCGGTAGAGGACGCGATAGCCCTGCTGGATGGCGGCGCGGCCGATCGCCTGGGCAAGATGACTCTTCCCGGTACCGGGTTGGCCGATGAGGAGGGCATCTTCGCGCTGGGCGATGAAGCGTGCGGTGGCGAGCTCGAAGACGAGTGCGCGGTTGATCTTCTTGTTGAAGTCGAAGTCGAAGCCGTCGAGCGAGCGGTCGGGGTCCCGGAATCGGGCCTGCTTGTGCCGGCGGGCGAGCAGGCGGTCCTCGCGGCGCTGGAGCTCGTCGGAGACGAGCGCGGCGAGCAGGTCAATCGGGGCGAGCTGCTCGGTCTGGGCCTGGAGCAGGCGCGTCTCGAGGACGTTTGCCATGCCGGAGAGGCGCAGCTTGCGCAGCGCCTTGTCGAGTTCGACGAGATTCATGAGGGGTCTCCTGTTCTGCGGTCGATCAGATCGCGGTAGACGGTCAGTTCGCGGATGAGCGGGTCGACCTGGCGCAACGACAGCGGCGCGACGGGATGGCGGTCGAGGTAGCGCTTCAGGAAGCGGTAGGTGGGCACGCCGAGTTCGAGCGCGCCGGTGGCGGCGTCCTCGACGACGGCGGGACCGTGCTTCTTGACGAGGGAGAGGACGCCGAGGATGCGGCGGACGCCGGCGGCGCCCTCATGCTGGTGGATGTGGTCGCAGACGGTGGAGATGGCGGGACCGGCCCGCTTGGCGGCGGCGAGCAGGGCGAGGGCCTTCGGCGGTGTGCGGGTGGGCCGGTCGTCGTCGGCGATGCGATGCCAGCCCCGTGATGTGCGGAGGTGCTCACGCAGCAGCTGGCCGGTGCCCGGGTCGAGGAGGCGGACGTGGATGTCGTCCCACTGCACGTTGACGCGGCGTCCGATCCAGCCGGGCGGCGCCGAGTAGTAGGCCGCGGCGACCTCGACGCAACCGTCCAGATGCACGGTGCGGCGGCCGTACTGGTAGTAGCGGAACGGCTCGAGGGGCAACGGGCCGAGCGCGGGGCGTTCTTCCTCGAACATGGCGGCGACCTGGCGCTTGGTCGTGCCGTGAATGCGCGTATCGGCCCAGCGCTGCTCCCAGCGGTCCAGATACGCCTGACCGTCGTCGAGGCGCTCGAAGCGGAGTCCGCGCAGCGGCGTCTTCTGGGCGTGGCCGACGGCGGCTTCGACCTTGCCCTTGCGATCGGGGTCGCGGACCCGACACGGCAGGGCGACGACCCCGTAGTGGGCCAGCACGTCGCGGTAGAGCGGATTGAGCACCGGGTCGTAAATGTCCGGGGTGAGGACGCCCTCCTTGAGGTTGTCGAGCACGACGACGCGCACGGTGCCTCCCAGCCGTCGGAACGCCCGCTCGTGCAGTTGGGCCCAGACCTGCGCGCTCGACCGCTGGACCAGCAGCCGCACGGCCTTGCGCGAGTAGCCCAGGGTCAGGACGAAGAGCCGTGTTCGCCGGTACTTGCCGGAGTCCGGGTCACGGACCATCGGTCCCTCGCCGTAGTCGACTTGTGCTTCTTCGCCCCGGTCCGTGGTGATCACTGCCCGGGCCTCGAGGGCGGGCTGCTGCCGGACGGTCGAGACGAAGCGCCGCACGCTCGTATAGCCCGCCGGGAAGCCGTGGTCGTCGACCAGGTCCTGCCAGATGGCCATGGCGTTGCGCCCGCGGCCGAGCGCGTCGACGACCAGCTCGCGGTAGGGCTCGCACGCGCTCGCCTGTGGCGCTCGACTGGGCTGTTGCGCGGGGACGGGTGCCGCGGCGGCGGTGCCCTTGCCGGCCGCCGTAGCCGGCGAAGAGTCGGTGGGCATCTCCGGCGAAATGGCCGGTTTTGCCGGGCGAGCCGGAGGCCGGCCACGGCCCCGGACCTTCAGGCCGGCCGCCTTCAGGTACCCGCTGGCGGTCTCACGCCGGACCCCGGTGGCCTCTTCGATCTGCCGCAGCGACCAGCCGAGGCGTCCCAGCGCGAGAACCTGTTGTCGTTTCTCTTCCTTCAAGACGTTGCTCATGCCGGGGCAGGAACGTCGTGTTCCAGGCCGGCGTCAACGTCTCGGGCCGCTATCGGAAATGGCCGGTTTTCAGCCGCCCATTACTGGCCGGATTTGGGTGCCCACCGAGGGGAGACCACGCGTGTGCATCGGCTGACGCTCATCCGGGAGGTGTGTCGCTTCCTCGCGCTCGATGACCCGCGGACGTTTGTACCCCCGGCACGATTCCTCGGCATCCAGCGCCGCACTCGCGTGCCGCGTGTCCTCTCCATCGATGAAGGCCGCCGGTTTCTCGACGCCTGCGACACACTGGACCGGCGCCGCAGTTCGCCGCGGCGCGACCTCGTCCTCCGGACGCTGCTGGTCCTGCTGTATCTCACGGGATTGCGTGCCGGAGAAGCCCTTCGCCTCACCCTGGCCGACGTCGAGCTGGAGACGGCGGTGCTCCGCATTCGCGACACCAAGTTCGGCAAGTCGCGGCTCGTGCCCCTGGCCGCCGATGTCGCGGCTCGACTCGCGCACTGTCGGGACACCCTCACGGACGAGCTCGGCGAGCGGACACCGGGCGAGCCGTTCTTCCCGGCCCCGTCCGGCCAGCCGTACTCGCTTTCGGCCCTGCGTAACGCCTTCCACGCGGTCCTGGCCGCCGCGGGGATTCCCCGCTGGCAGGGAGGACGATCGTTGCGGCTGCATGATCTGCGCCACTCGTTTGCGGTCCTGCGCCTGACCCTGTGGTACCGCCAGCAGGCCTCACTTGGGAGCCTCCTGCCGGCGCTGGCCACCTACCTGGGGCACGTGGGCATCGCCAGCTCCCAGCGCTACCTCCAACTGACCGAAGACGTCGTCGCCGACCTCACGCACCGTTACGCGACGCGGTTCGGGCACCTTCTTACCGACGGAGGGCCTCGGTGACTACCCACGACCTCGCTCCCTTCGTCACGACGTTCTTCACGCGGCATCTCCCGGCCGAGCGCAACGCAAGCCCACATACCATCGCCGCGTATCGCGATACCCTCAAGCTTCTGCTGCGTTTCCTGGCCGCGTCGATGCATCGTACGGCCGCCACACTGCACGTCGAAGACCTCACGCCCGAGCGGATCCTCACATTCCTGGAGGACCTCGAAACCACTCGACGCAACACCATTCGCACGCGCAACGCTCGGCTCGCCGCCATCCACAGCTTCTTCCGCTACGTGCTCGATACCGAGCCCGCCCTCGCGCTGCCCTGTCAACGCGTGCTCGCCATCCCCGTGAAAAAGGCGCCGCGTCCCGTGCTCGGCTACCTCAGCGATACCGAGCTGGCGCACATACTCGCCCAGATCGATCGCTCGACGCAGGTCGGCGAACGCGACTACCTCTTGGTGGCCCTCCTCTACGACACGGGAGCGCGCATCCAGGAGCTCCTGGACCTGGCTCCGTGCGATGTCCGATTCGCCCCACCCCCATTTGTCCGGCTCTTCGGCAAAGGCCGGCGCGAACGGCTCACGCCGCTGCTGCCGCAAACCGCTCGGCTGGTGCGACGCTTCCTCACCGCGGCAGGACGCCGCGAAGACGACACGGCGCCGCTCATCCAGAACCGCGGCGGCCAACGCCTCACGCGTCACGGCGCACGCTACCTCCTGGACAAATACGTGCAGCGCGCCCAGGCATCGCTCCCGAGTCTCGCCCGGACTCGCATCAGTCCTCACACGTTCCGCCACACCAAGGCGATGCATCTCCTCCAGTCAGACATCCCGCTGGTCACCATCAAGGACTTCCTGGGCCATGCCGACGTGAAGTCCACCGAGGTCTACGTCCAGAGTGACCCCCCCCTAACCCCAATACTGTTGCTTTAGCAGTTACGCCCCTGTATTCTGCTGTGATAGCGGAGATGCGGGGGGATGAATGTCCCGGACACAAGCGGTTCTGCCAGGTGGCCCGCGGCTGTCGGACTATCTGAGCATCGGCGTGCTTGCGCAGGTGTACCCGATCGCGGCCGTCCGCGAGGCGTTGGCATCGTGCGGCCGGGCAAGCCTTCGGCAGCGCGCTCTGCCAGCCGAGGCGATGGTGTATTACGTGGTGGCGTTGGGGCTGTTCCGGTCGGTGTCAGCGCGGGAGGTGCTGCGCTGCCTGATGGAGGGGCTACGGTGGGTGTCGTCGGACGCGACGCTGCGCGTGTCTGGGAAGTCATCGATTTCGCGCGCGCGGACGCGCTTGGGGTCGGCGCCGTTCGAGGCATTGCGCGCGGCGCGGGTGGGACCGGTGGCGGACCCGGCGACGCGTGGGGCGTGGTATCGCGGCCGGCGCTTGGTGGCGTTCGACGGGTCCACGCTGAACGTGCCGGACGAGGCGACGAATCGGGAGGCGTTCGGGGTGCCCGGCGCGTCGCGTGGCCGTGCTGCTTTCCCCCAGGTGCGCCTGACGGCGCTGGTCGAGGTGGGGACGCGCGCGGCGTTCGCGTGGCGAGCCGGCGCCTATGACGAATCGGAGGCGGCGCAGGTCGAGGCGCTGCTGCCCTGGTTGTCCACGGGCATGCTGGTGCTTGCCGACCGGGGCTACTGCGGCTTCCCGCTCTGGCGGCGTGTGGCCGGCACCGGCGCCGACCTGCTCTGGCGCATGAAGACGAACCTGCGCCTGCCGGTGCTGGAGCGCTTCGATGACGGTTCCTACCGGAGCGTGCTGCGAGGCAGCGGCCAGGACCGTCGGCGCAGTCGCGGAGAATGCCCCGTCCGGGTCGTCGAGTACAGGCTCGACGACCCGAGCGAGGTCGTCTATCGCCTGGCCACCACCCTGCTCGACCCGGCCGCCGCGCCAGCCGCCGAGATTGCCGCGCTGTATCACGAACGCTGGGAGGTGGAGACCGCCTACGACGAGGTCAAGACCCACATCCTGGGACCCGGCGCGATCCTGCGCAGCAAGACGCCGGACTTGGTGTTGCAGGAGGTACACGGTCTGATGCTGGCGCATTACGCCGTGCGGCGTCTGATCCACGAGGCGGCGCGCAAGGTCGACGAGGACCCGGACCGTCTCTCGTTCGTCCACGCGGTGCGGGTCGTGCGCCGCCGTGTCGAGAACCCCGGCGTTTCCCCCCTCGTCTCCGAATGATCGACTTCGTGACCGCGTGCTGGACGAGATTCTCGAAGAGCGGGTGGTCTCCAGTCGCGGCCAGAAGAAACCCCGCGGCGTCAAGCGCAAGATGAGCGGCTATCCACTTCGCGGCCCTGGCCCGCTGTCCCGCCGCAAGTGGGATTGGACACCGCACATCGTGGCGCCAAATACTTAAAGCAACAGTATTGCCCCTAACCCCGGCTGCGGGCCTCCTTCTTCTTTCTCTTGCACCTACGGTCTTGCGTTGACTTTCCTGCGGCGTGTAACAATGTTCAAAACCAGCCAGCGGAATGAGGAACAGCATTTCCACGATCTGAAATCTCCCTTCCCGGGAATCGTCGTTCCCCAATTGGCCGGCCACACCCCTGACGGGTGCGGCCGGCGTAACTGGTCACGTGTCGGGAGCCGAGGAGGTGCGCCCGCGCCCGCCGCCCCCGTGGCCCATCGGCCGATGCACTGTGTGTGGAAGTGGCGGGCGCCTGTATGCCGCCGCTCGTGTTCGAGCGCCGGCTCCCCCGCGCGACCGGCGCCCGGCGAGCAGGATGCCGCGTTCCGTGCTCGGCGAACACCCCGCTGCGGACGTACGTCCATGTGCTGCGTTCCCTGACGCCCGTCCACCGATGCTCAGGACACCCGCCCGGTCGGCGTGACCGCCGCCGGCTCACCCGCTGCCGGCCCAGGCCGTAACGCCAGCTCCAGCAGCTCCTCGATGCGCGTCACGTAGTGGATCCGGACCGCGGCCCGCAGGTCGTCCCCGATGTCCTCGTCGACCTGCTTGCGGTTCTGCTGCGGCAGGATGACGCCCGCCAGCCCGCAGCGGTGCGCGGCGAGCACCTTCTCCTTGATGCCGCCGACCGGGAGGACCTGCCCCGAGAGGGAGATCTCGCCGGTCATCGCCAGGTCGCCGCGGACCATGCGCCCGGTGACTGCGGACACCAGCGCAACGGCCAGGGTGCCCCCGGCCGACGCCCCCTCCTTGGACACCTCGCCCGACTGCACGTGCACGTGCACGTCGGCATCCCGATGCAAGGCCGCCGGGTCGAGGCCGTAGCGGCGGGCGTTGGTCCGCAGCCACGACAGCGCGGTCCGCGCCGACTCCTGCATGACCTCCCCCTGGCGGCCGGTCAGGGTCAGCTTTCCGGAGCCGGCCATCCGGCTCGCTTCGACCATCATCACCTCGCCGCCGCCGGCCGCCGTGCGGCACAGTCCGACGGCGACGCCGGGCCGGCCGGTGCGGCCGGCGACCTGCGCATCGGCGGGCGCCGGCGCGCCGAGCATCCCGGCGATGGTCTGCGGCGTGACCTCGACCGGCGCCTCGTCCCCCTCGGCGCGGCGGCGCACGACCTTGGCGCACACCTCGCCCAGCGCGCCGAACAGCCTGCACACCCCCGCCTCCCGCGTGTAGCCGCGCACCAGCACCTCGACGGCCTCGCCGGTGACCCGGACCTGATCGGCGGTCAGTCCGTGGAGCATGCGCTGCAACGGCAACAGGTGCCCGGTCGCGATGACGCACTTCTCCGCCTCGGTGTACCCGGGCAGCTCGATCACCCGCATCCGTTCCCGCAACACCGCCGGCACCGTACCGAGGCTGGCCGCGGTCGCCACCCAGATTGCCTCGGACAGGTCGAAAGGCAGGTCCAGATAGCGGTCGCGGAACGTGACGCCCGGCGCCGGGTCGAGCACCTCGAGCAGCGCCGCCGCGCCGCTGCCCTCGTCCAGCCGGTCGACCTCGTCCAGCAGGAACACCGGATTGCGGACGCCGACGCGCCGCAGCTCCTCGACGATGCGTCCGGGCGGGCCCGAGCGGGCGCCGCACAGCGCCGCCGCGCCCGTCAGCCCGCCGCAGGCCACCACCGCGCACGGCCGACCGAGCGCCGCGGCGACCTGCCGCGCCAGCGCCGTCTTGCCGACACCGGGGGAAACAGTCCCATACTGCCCGCTACCAGGGTTCCGACGCGACGATCCACTACCGATTCCATCCGCGGAGCGGGGAGCGCGTGGAGATCGTGCGCCGCCATCAGCGTGCTGGCGGGAGCGTGCTCGTCATTCGACAACCGGACGGCACGCTGGCGCAGATTCCGACCTGGATGTGCGAGCCGGCGGCCGCCGCGCTGGCGGTGAAGGACCCTCCGCGCATCGCGTTGACCGGTCTGCTCGACCTCCGTCTCACTGTTGACGCGGCGCTATCGTCGTTCTCCGGTATGGAGGAAGGAGAGCGGCTTGAGACGGATCCAGGTAGTCCAGCAAGGCGATCTGTTGGTGGAGACGCAGCCGGGACCGGCGCTGAGGGCACGGACACGGGCGACGGTGCTCCCGTTGGTGGCAACTCTGCTGCTCGAAGCGACAGCGCCAGCGACCGTGACCAGGCCGGGGGACGCCCAGGAGATGGAGGGAAACGATGAGCAAGATCACACCTGACCATCTGAATCGTCAGGCCTTCGTCTATGTTCGGCAATCGACGCGGGACCAACTGCGCCAGCATCACGAGAGCCGGCGGCGGCAGTATGGTCTGGCGGACCGTGCCCGCAAGCTCGGTTGGAGCGAACCGGTGATGGTGGACGACGACCTCGGGCGGTCGGGCGGCGGCACTGCCCGTCCCGGGTTCGAACGCCTGCTGGCAGCGATCTGCGAGGGACGCGTCGGCATCGTGTTGGCGGTCGAGGCGTCGCGGCTCGCGCGCAACGGCCGCGACTGGCACACGCTGCTCGAGTTCTGCGGCCTGGTGAACTGTCTGCTCGCCGACGATCAGGCGATCTACGACCCGCGCCTGCCGAACGACCGGTTGTTGCTCGGCATGCAAGGGTCAATGTCGGAGCTGGAGCTGTCGCTGCTGCGCCAGCGCTCGTTCGAAGCGCTGCGTCAGAAGGCGCAGCGCGGTGAGTTGTTCCTCAACGTCGCGGTCGGCTACGTGAAGGTCCGACACGACCGCATCGCCAAGGACCCGGACCGGCGGGTGCAGGAGGCGATCGGTCTGGTGTTCCGGAAGTTCGCCGCGTTGCAGAGCATCCGGCAGGTGCATCTGTGGCTGCGCCAGGAGGAGGTGCGACTGCCGGCGGTCGAGGACATCGGCGAAGGCCGGCGCGTGGTGTGGAAGCTGCCCGTGTACAGCACGATCCACAAGCTGCTGACCAATCCGGTCTACGGCGGCGCCTACGCCTTCGGTCGCACGGGGAGCCGCATCACCGTCGAGAACGGGCGCAAGCGCGTCAGGCGTGGGCTGTACCGGGACCGTGAGCAGTGGGATGTATTGATCGTCGATCACCACGAGGGCTATGTTTCCTGGGCGGAGTATGAAAGGAACCAGCGCGTGATCGCCGACAACGCCACGCGGGTGGGCGCGGTGGCCCGCGGCGCGGTTCGCCGCGGGGACGGGCTGCTGGCCGGCCTGCTGCGCTGCGGGCATTGCGGACGGCGGCTCCACGTCAGCTACAACGGCAACCAGGGCGTGTGCGTTCGCTACAGCTGCCGCGGTGCGCATCTGAACCACGGGACGCGCGCGTGCATCGCGTTCGGCGGCGTGCGCGTCGACGCGGCGGTGGCCACCGAGGTATTGCGGTTGTTACAGCCGCTGGGCATCGAAGCGGCCCTCGAGGCGGTCGCGATGCGCGAACAAGAGCACGCCGAAACGCGCCGCCAGGCGGAGCTGGCGCTGACCCAGGCGCGGTATGAAGCGGACCTGGCGCGCCGCCAGTACGACGCCGTCGACCCGGCGAACCGGCTGGTGGCCGGCGAGCTCGAATGCCGATGGAACGCGCGTCTCGCCGACGTGCAGCAACAGGAAGAGAAGCTCGAAGGCTTGACGGCTGCCCGCCCCGAGGCGCTGTCCGAGGCGGAGCATGAGCGCCTGCTGGCGTTGGGAGCCGATCTGGAGACGGCCTGGACCCATCCGAACGCGACCGCGCAGACGCGCAAGCGTATCGTGCGGGCCGTGCTCGAAGAGGTCGTCGTCAAGCTCGCCGATGATCGGATCGACCTGCTGCTTCACTGGCGGGGCGGCGACCACACCCGCCTGTCGGTCCCCCGCAACGGACCGGGACGGCATCGCTGGTGCACGGACGCGACGGTCGGCGACTTGATCCGGGGACTGGCCCGCCAGCTGCCGGACAGCGCCGTCGCCAAGACGCTGAATCGGCTCGGCAAGAAGACCGGACGGGGCAATGCCTGGACCGAGGCGCGGGTGTGCTCCTTCCGCCGCCGGCACGGCGTGTCGGTCTATCGACCCGGCGAGATGGCGGAACGTGGGGAACTGACGCTGAAGGAGGCGGCCGCTCGGCTCGGCGTGAGCGCCATGACCGTGCTGCGGCTCATCGGCGACGGCACGATCTCCGCCCGGCAGGTCTGCAAGAGCGCGCCCTGGGCCATTCGAGAGGAGGAGATCGTCGCGCTCGATGGCGCGATCCCGCCCAGGCGTCGCCCGCTAACATCGAGCTCGGCCCAGAAAGTGCTGGATTTTCAGTGAAATAGCGAGATGTGCATTATGAAACCGGACTCGGCGGGCCCACTAGGCAGAGCAGCGGCGATGGGAGGTCCGGGTTCGCCAGGCGAACGGCGATGTAGTCGATCAGGTGCTCCTTCACCGCGCCGTGCGCCGCATGCCCTGCGTCGAGGATCTTCCTGGCGCGCGCCAGATCGAGCGGCGCGACGATACGCCTCGTCCAGGGCAGGCCCAGCAGGCACTGCAAGTACGCGCGCGCTCGGGCATGGTCGGGATCGGTGGGCGCCCACGCGGACAACCGCTCGAGGACCTCCCGCCCCCGAGCCCGCACGGCGCGCGGCAGTGCGGGCGCGTCGAGCTGTTCGCGCAAGGGGGCGAGCCCGTCCGCGTGGCCGGCGCCCGGCGCGCCGAGAAACGCGCGCACCTGCCGCGCCGTGACGCGCTCGCGGACCAGCGAGGCGTCGCCGGTCTCGAGGCCCAGCACCACCTTGCGGCAGATCGCCTCCAGGCAGCGGGCGAGTTGGCGGACCCCCTGCTCGCTGGTGTACTCGCGGATGATCCGCCGGCAGGCGCCCCGCGTGAACCGCACCGGCGTGGCCCCCAGCCCCGCCGCGCGGTTCTGCGCCTCGATCAGGTGCGTCTCGGCGATGGCGAGCTTCTCGGCCTCGGTATAGCCCGCCAGGTCGATGATCTCGAGCCGGTCCCGCAGGGCCGGCGGGATCCGCGCCGGCTCGTTCGCGGTCGTGATGAACAGCACCTCGGACAGGTCGAATGGCAGCTCGACGAACGCGTCGCGGAACTGCGCGTGCTGCGCCGGGTCGAGCACCTCGAGCAGGACCGCGCCGGCCGCGGCGCCGAGCTTGTCGAGCTCGTCGAGCACGAACACCGGGTCCTTCGAGCCGACCCGCTGCAACTCGCGCAGGATCCGGCCGGGCTGCGAGTCCTTCCAGGTCCGGTTGTGGCCCCGCAGGTCCGACTCGTCCCGCAGACCACCGCAGGACAGCTTCACGAACCCGCGCCCGAGCGCCTCGGCGACGCAGTGCGCCAGCGACGTCTTGCCGACCCCCGGCGCCCCGGCGAAGCACAGTACGACCCCGCGCGGGTTCCGGCGCCGTACCGCCAGGTACTCGATGACGCGCGCCTTCGCATGGCCGAGGCCCCCGTGCCCGGCATCGAGCCCCGCCCGGACCTGCGCCAGATCGATCGGCGCCTCGGCGCGCCGCGTCCACGGCAGATGTTCGAGACACTCGATCCAGTCGTTCGTCGTCGCGGGGTCGGCGCCCGACGAGTCCCCCAGGCGCCGGCGCTCGCGCGCAATCGCCGCCCGCACGGCCGCGGGCAGCGCGTCGACGGCGCCCTCGCCCAGCACCTCCCGCACCACCGCCGGCGTGACCACCTCCGGTCCCCCGCTTCCCGGCGTCCTGCGCACGACCACTTCCCGGCAGACCGTCGCCAGCTTCGCGGTCAGGTCCGCCACGCCGGCTTCATTCGTATGGTCAACGACCACCCGGCGGATCGCCTCCGGCTCGAATCGGACGTCGCCCGCGCACGCCGCCGTCCGCCATGCCTCGGCGGGGCCCGGCGACGGCGGTCCCGACGACAATGTCGGTTCCCGGAACGACGACAGCTCCTGGTCCACCAACACGGCCAGACCGTCCGGGGCGCCGTCGAGCGCTGCCGCCGGGGGCGACGCCGGCTCCGGCGCCAGACACGCCGCCGACGTTCCCCCGGGCTCGTCGAAGGGTCGCTTCAGCAGGTACTGCTCCCCGATGGTCACCTTCTCCTGCTCGGTGTAGCCCGGCAGCTCGATCACGGCGAGGCGCTTGCGCACCGGCTCCGGTATCGCGCCCGGATCGGTCGCCGTCACGATCCACAGGGCGCTGGACAAGTCGAACGCGACATCGAGGTACGCGTCCCGGAACTTGCTGCAACGTGCGGGGTCGAGCAGATCGAGCAGCGCGTCGGCGGCCTCCGGCCCCACCCGGTCGAGTTCCTCGAGGACGAAGACCGGGTTGTTCACCCCGGCCTCGCGCAGGCCCCGGACGATTCGCCCGGCGGTGCAGCCCGCCAGACCTCGGACCACCGGCGCGGCGTCGGACATGCCCAGCGGCACGCGCACGTGGGTGCGGCCGATTGCCTCGGCGACGGCCACGGCCAGTGACGTCTTTCCCGTACCCCGGGGGCCGGCCAGACAGGGAGCCAGGCACGGGTCCCGGGACGGCCCGGGGCGCACGACCAGCGCGGCCCTCTGTGTCTCCGGCCCCGCGACGCGAAGCCGCCCTTCCACCGTGAGCGGACCACGAATCTGCGGGCACGCCGCCAGCACCGCGATCAGGCGCGTCTTTACCTGCTGGAGACCGACGTGGGTACGGTCGAGCGCCTGCTGCAAATGCGCCGGGTCGAACCGCGCCGGGTCGCGCGTGCGCCACGGCAGCGACACGACCATCCCCGCCCGGTCCAGCACCTCCTCGACCGCCTTGGCCTGCGACGCGAGTGCCCGCCGGAGTGCGCGCCGCAACGACTTCGAGACCGGGTGGGGCAGTCCCGCCTCGTCGATGGCCCCGACCACCTGCTCGACGCGCGCGCCGGGCGTGACCAGCGCGCGCACCGCCTCGAGTGCCGCCCCGGCGGACCGGCCGCCACCCGGCGGCGGCGCGGCCTCGGCGGGCGGTTCGTCCACGGCCGCCGGCCCGCCAGATCCCTCGCGCAGCAGGCCCAGCGCCTCCCCCTCGTCGGCTACACGCACCCGGCCCGAGGCCGCCAGGTCGGGAAGGCCCCACCGGTCGCGCTGCGCGCCGGTGGTGACCACGTAGCCGCCGTATCCGCGCCTGTTCGGCTCCAGGCCTGCGTCAGGGTCGCGGCGCCCGGCCGCGCCGCCCGGACGCTCGAGCGCGGCCAGCGCACGGCCGTACTCGTCGATCGTCGCCGGGTAGCACAGGAGCAGAATGCTGTCGTCGTCCCCCCGGAGCAGCTTCGTGCGCATCTTCTGTACGTTCCTCTCCCCAGTCTTCTTCTGATCCATGACAAGTGCGCCGACACTCTCGCGGGCGCCCGCGCAACCTGTCGGGCGCCTGCGCGAAGTGCGTGCCGGCGTCGTCGTCCGCAGCCCGCCCGGCGCCAGGGTCCAGCAACGGCAGCCGCCGCATGAGCGGGCGCCGGCTGCGTGCCGCCCCATGCCACGCCGCAGCCCGCGCGCACGGCCGCGCCGGTCGGACTCCCGGCCTGCGGGACCGGCGGCCGGCACGTGGCCCATGAGCTCAGGGCGGTCCTTGTGCTCCTGGTGCCAGGCTCCGCGCCGCGCCCGGGCCGATGGACGGACTCGACCGGAATGCAACAAGCGGGAGCGCTTCCCGCCGTTGCAGTGCCACCCGGCATCCACGCGGGCGAGCGTTCGCCGCCCCTCCCAGCCGGGCGGCTATCCAACACTCGGCGCAAACCGGGCTACGCCTGCCAGCCTGTGCCCAGCCGTCATTGCGGGCTGGCAGGTCCGAGTGCTTCGGTGGCGCCTCCCCGCCGACTGCCTACGGCCTCGACGCGCCGTGCGCGCGGCTCTCGACCGCCCTCTCCTTCGTCCGTTTCCCTCTTCGTCTCGTGTCCTTCTCGTCATTCCCTCGTTGGCAGTCCGGTCCGGCCGGCGCGGCCGGTTTCACTCACTCAGGGGCGCCTCGATTCGAAGACGAGGGTCGTGGCGGGTGCCGGTGCTGTGGGTCGAAGCGATGGAGGCGGGCGCGGTCACGCGCGTGTCGGTCTCACGCCATGCGGTGATGCGGACGTGCCTGGGATCCGGGGACCGAACCAGGCGGTCACGGGCCGGATGCCGCCCGAGATGGCCCCGACCCCGTCGGGCCGCACCAACGACGACGGCGGCCATTCAGGTCAGCTCCTACAAGACCACCGCCGTGCGGGTGGTTCACCAGACCGACGGCCAGGGCTACGGGCCCACCGGGGCCAAGGGGGCGAGATCGACGTCAAGGCCGGCGACCCGGTCTACAACGCCCAGGGCAACCAAGCCAAGGACGTCCACGGGGCTGCGTGACACCTATCCGGTGTACCACGTGTCGGAGCTGAACATCGCGGAGCTCCGGCCCCGCACGCCCCCCACCTCCTCGGACCGCGCCATCGAAGCGCAGAACACGGAGTTCGCCGAGCAACTCAAGGTCCGCGGCGAGGCGCCCCGGGAGCCCGACGAGGCCGAGCGCGCAGCGCTGGTCGTTCCCCAAGGAAATCGGTAAGGTACCGCACGACATCGAGCGGCACCACGACGTGAAGGTCGTCCAGAACGTCGCCATCGAGATTCCGGCCGGCACCGCGTTCGAGGACGTTCACGGGCAGGCCTCCTCCAGGGTTCATCCCGAGGACGGGACAAGCGCTGACGGATGGGCCGGCATCTGGGCTAGTGAAACACCCGGACAGGCTTGGATGGGACAGCGTTGGGGTATCGTGGGACGGTATCTCTTGCCGATGGGACGCTCGACCCGCTTCAATGGGACAGGGGCGCAGGGCGGCTACGGGGCACACGGCCGCCGTCGACGCACGGCGACGGGAACTCGTGTCGAAGATCGTCGATGAGAGGGTCAGGAACCGGCGGTGAGCGAATCGCCCGCCGAAGTCGCACATGCGACCTCCGTTCCACAACCGCGATTCGAGCCCGACTTTGCGGTGGATTTTGCGCTCGGCAGCATCCGAGTTTGACACCCTAACTGACACCCTACGGAGCGGACGCGGATGCGATTTCTGGACGTGGCTGGATCCAGAAATGGCGAATTTCCGGGGAAAGCGACGATCTGGATACCTCTGGACGTGGCTGGACGGCCCGCCATAGGATTCGTAATCAGCAGGTCAGCGGTTCGAGTCCGCTCGCCGGCTCCAATAGAATCAATAACTTACAAGGATCTCGATTTGAACGCGGCGGCCCGCGTGTCACCATAGTGTCACCAACCGCCAGACGGCGGGTCGACATCGACACACCACGGGCCTCGTCAACTGGCTGGCGAGTCCCGCGAACTCAAGGGCCGCGAGACGGACGAGGCGCTGCCCCTGGAGGTCAGGCCGGCAGAACGCTATCGTCAGTGACGGCCACGCCGGGTTGGACGCGGTCATTGGCGACCCGCACCACCGGGTCCGTCCTTCTGAGCCCATAACGGGCCGCATGCTCCAAATGCGAACGCGTGTTCGCCAACCAAGACTGCATTCACCGTCCCGTGTGTATGAGGTACCGTCCGGCACTGTCGGTCTCGGCGACCGCCGCGCGGGTCCATCCCGAGGACAGGCCAAGCGCTGACGGAACGGTGCCCAGGTCTGATGGGACGCCCGGACCGGCCGGTGGGACAGCTCTCCGGTACGGTGGGAGGGGTCTCTGTTGCCGACGGGACTCCCGACCGGCGTCGCTGGGACAGGCCGGCTCATGTCAGGGCCGGAACGCGGAGCAAGTCTCGCAGGGCATCCTGACCAGCGTCAGCCGCACGTCCGGCGCACCTGACCCTTGCAGACTCACCCGGCACGTGGCTGCCGGTAACGCGGCAACCGAATGGTCGACGGCCCCGCGGAACAGCCTTCCCCGGATTGCAGAATCGCATTCTGGTTCAGGTCCTGGAACCCGGCGGGATGTGCGCCTCGGCCCGTGGAGGCGGGACCCATCGGCCTCATGTGCCTTCGGGACGCTGCCGATCGCCACTTGGCGGTGGTCGACGCTAACGGTTCGACGATCTCGTCATCGTCGACAACACGGGGGACCTCGATCGCCCCATTCCGGATCCGCGCGTCGAGCTCGTCCTCGAGCGCGGCCGATTCACCTACCAAGTCTCGGGCGGACCGGCGGGTGCGTGGAGAGCCACTTCGACATCGTCGACAAGTTCAGTTCTCCCGGTGCGGCCGGCCAACACCTAGACCCACAAGCTGATTTCGAGCTCGACACCGCCTTCCTGCCAGTCCACCGCCTGCCGGATGACAACTGGCTGAAGCACGTCGAGATCGAGGGCTCGCTCGACTACGTCGCCACCGGTCTTCCGGGAGCCGTTGGAGCTTCTCGATAGTAGTCGTCTTCCCGATGGTCCACGCTGTTACCCTAGAAGGTCAAGGAGACAAGCCGACGATGCGAATCCTGCGGGTTAACGAAGCCCTCAAGTGGTCCAAACGACCGGGGCCACCTCAGAGGACACTGGCCACGGTCGCGCTGATGCCGGGCACGGTGGAGTACACGCCGGTCGCCTCCAAGACCGCGTGCAGCCCTGCGACTGCAGCCAGTCGCCCAGTCGCAGCAGGTCCTCCGTCGTCGTGCCGAACGTCCGCGTCTCCCGTTCGATTCGGCGTCCCCGCTGCTGACATACACACGCCGCCCCCGTCTCCTTATGGACATCCAGGCCTGCGTACCGGGCGTGCACCACGTTCATCGTCACACCCCCTTGCCGCGCTCATCCATCCGGCGTGGAGCCTGTGCTTACGAACTCTACGAACCGTGCTCGGCTGGCGACGGCCAGCCGGCACACTACAGGGTGCTCACCGGCTCCCGGTCCAACTTGACAACGGGCTCTGTTGCACCAACCAAAATCCCGACCTCAGTGCCGGGTGGGACTCGACTCTATCCGCGTTTCATCCTTCAGGGTGCCCGCCAACGGCGGGAATGGCCAACTTGACATGAGGGAACGCGCGGTGAGATCGCTCTACCCGGCCCTGCACCGGATGGAGCTCGCCGGCTGGATCGTCGGCAGATGGGGCACGACCGACAGCAATCGCCGAGCGCGCATCTATCGCCTCACCCGCAGCGGCCAGCGCCAGCTCGAACGGGAAACCGAACGCTGGCATGCCATCGCGGGCGGTGTAGCCGCCGTACTCGAGGAGGGCTGACATGGGGTGGTTCTTGAGCCGGTTGCGCCAGCGACTCCGCGTGCTGTTCGACCGACGGCACGACCAAGAGCTTCGAGAAGAGCTGGAGTTTCACGTTGAGCAACTGGCCGCGCAACATCGAAGAACCGGGCTCGGTCACGACGAGGCCTTGGCCGCCGCGCGGCGGCAGTTCGGCAATCTCACGCGCATTCAGGAACAGACCCATGACCTCTTCGCCTTCCGCCATGCGGAAGACCTGCTCAAGGATCTTCGCGGCGCCGTCCGCTACCTTGGTCGCAACCGCGTCTTCGTCTCCGCAGCGGTGTTGGTGCTCGCGCTCGGAATCGGCGGGGCGACGGCCGTCTTCAGTGTCAGCGAGACGTTGCTGCTCCGCCCGCTTTCCTACCGTGACAGCGAGCGTCTCGTCGCCCTTCGCAGCTACCGCCCACTCGACGACTTTCCGTTCACCCGCGCGGCTGGCGGGACGCTTGTCGACTGGCAGCGTCAGGCGACCTCGTTCGACGCCGTCGCCGGCTACCGATGGGGCACGCTCGACGTCATCGACGGCGTACGCAGTCATCGGTTGAGCGGGTTGGTGGCGACCCCGGAGTTCTTCGAAGTGTTCGGCGTCGCGCTGAACGGGCGCGGGTTCGCCGCCGACGATCGTGGCGCCGATAGCGTGGTGCTCGGCCACGACGCTTGGCGCCGCCTGTTCGGTGCGGACGACGCACTCATTGGCGGTACGCTCGATTTCCATGCCCGGGATCTCTCCCGGGTGGGACCGACTCGATTCGTCGTGCTCGGCGTCTCGACCGCGCCGGTGCGGTTCCCTCCCCTCGAAGCCGACTTCGCACTCGGTGTCGGCACCGTCATCGACACCATCGATTTCTGGCGGCCGATGTACTTCGATCAGACGGACTCGCGCGACGCCGAGGATCGCCTCTTCAACGTCGCGGCGAAGCTGCGGCCGGGCGTGACCGTCGCGCAGGCGCAGGCTGAAATGGACGCCATCGCGCGCCGCCAGGCCGAGGAGCACCCGGAGGCGCACGAGGGCTGGGGGGTTCGGGTCGTGCCGTTGCGCCAGCAGATGGCCGAGGGTTCGCGCAACGGCGTCCTGCTGCTGTCGGCCGCGACCGGCCTGCTGCTGCTGATCGCATGCGCCAATGTCGCGACGCTGCTGCTCGCGCGGGGGGTCGCGCGGCGTCGAGAGGTCGCGATCCGCGTGGCGCTTGGCGCGGGGCGATGGCGGATCGCGCGGCAGTTCCTGATCGAAGCGGCCGTCCTCGCCGTCGGTGCGGGCGCTCTTGGCATCATCTTCGCGTCGTGGGCCATCGAGTTGGCGCGATCGTGGCTGCCGGGAAGCCTGCCGGCGCTGCAAGAGATGACGATCAATCCGTCGGTGCTCGCGTTCGCGATGGCGAGCGCCGGGCTCACCGCCGCTGTCACGGGCGTCGCCCCCGCGCTACGCGCAGCGAGGTCTCGAGGCGAGCGACTGACCGGACGCGAAGCGCGTGGCACGACCGACGGCGCCCGCACGCGCCTGGTTGGTGTGCTGGTGGCAGCGGAAGTGGCTCTGACGGTGGTCTTGCTGTTGGGCGCCGGGCTGCTCGTGCGTAGCGCCTTGCGGGCGGCGCGGATGGAGACCGGGTTCAGCCCGGCGAGCCTGCTGACGATGACGGTGGCACTGCCGGAGAACAAGTTCGAGTGGAACCACAATGCCACCTTCGCCCGCGACGTGATGGACGCGGTCCGGTCCTTGCCGTCGGTGACCGACGCGGCGGTGGTCCAGGGCATCCCGATGGGCGACGGGGGCTTCTTCGGCAACCGGCCCATCGAGGGCTACGTCAAGCCGCCCGGCGCTGAGGATCCGGTCTATCGCCTGCGTGTGGTCAGTCCTTCGTACTTCGAGACGATGCAGATCCCGATCCTCTCGGGCCGAGAGTTCGAGGCGCGGGACGAGGTGGGTGAGCGCGGGTTCAACCGCACCATTCTGGTGAGCGAGTCGTTCGCGCGGCGCTACTGGCCAGGGCAGAATCCGCTCGGCAAGCGTATCGCGTCGACGATCGGTACCCCGGACTGGTGGATGACGGTGGTCGGCGTCGTCGGGAACGTTCGATACACCGGTCTCGAAGCAGCGCCGACCGAAGAGGTCTACTTGCCGGCGGGTCTCTATCCGCAAGCGGCGATCACGTTGGTCGCACGAACCGTCGGCCATCCCCTCGATGAAACGTCGGAGGTGCAGGCGCGCATTCGCGATGTCGATCCACACGCCTTCGTCACGGACGTCCGGTCGATGAACGACGTGATCGCAGGCTCGCAGGCCGAGCGGCGTGCCGGGGCGCTGCTCGTGGCGGCGTTCGGCCTGCTCGCGCTCGTGCTGGTCATTGCCGGCGTCTACAGCGTCATTGCACAGGCTGTCGTCCAACGCGAGCTCGAGCTCGCCATCCGCGCTGCGCTCGGGGCCGGACCGTGGGCGGTCGTGGGGTTGGCGATGCAGACGGCGCTGCAACCGGCGGTGGTCGGCATTGCGCTCGGCCTCGCGGCCGCCGTCGGCGCAAGCCGCGTGATGGCATCCGTGCTCTTCGGAGTCGGCGCGCTCGACATCGTGACCTGGGTCGCCGCCTGCGGGGGGATGTTCGTAGCCTGTGTGACCGCGGGGTATCTCCCCGCACGCCGCGCCGCGCGGATTGACCCGATGACCGCTCTCAGGGCGGAGTAAACGACAACCGGGCGCGCCAGCGTACCTCGGCGCGGCGCTTCTCGGAGAGCGGGTCGCCGCCGGAGCGGGCCAGCTTGCGCTTGGCGAGCGCCAGCTCGCGGATCTCGGCGCTTGAGACGAGCGCGGCGGCGGCGCGGTCGGCGCACCCCGCCGTCAGCCTGGCTTTAGCACGGACCCGTCTCAGCAGCGCCGTCTTCAGCTCCGCCTCGACGCGAAGGATCGCCTTCCGTAACACCCGGCCCTCGTCCTTCCAGACGGCCTCCTCATGGAAGCCGCGCTGGTGGTCGTGCATCCCGCGCATGTACCCGTCGCCGTGCACCTGCTCCAAACACGAACTTGACCTACCGTCCTGCCCAGTCCGAAAAGTGGACGCGGTGCGCTCTGGTTGGGATCGCAGTGCAGGGGGTTGCAGCGACGCCTCGGATCTTGCCCGGGATCCCGCCGCGCCCATGTCCCGCAGGATCACCTTCAGCTCCTCGGACATCACCGGCGCGTCAGCCGCACTGCCAGCCGGCAAAGTGTCGTCCTGCGCCAGGCGGTCCGCGACCCGCATCGCGGCTTCGTGCGCCGCTGCCGGGGCGCCCCCCACCTCCGGGGCCGGCTGCTCCGGCCATTCCGGTTCGCGTTCCGGCGCCGGCCCAGCACCGCCCGTCGGCCGCTCGTGCTTCGCCTACTCGTCGCCCAAGCTCCGCTCGCGCACACGAGATCAGCCAGTCCGCGATAGGTTGCGCGTCGACAGCCGCCGCCCGGATTCGCGGGTCGTTCTCCAGCACCTTGATCACGAGCTGACGTACGCCGTGCGGTGCCGAAGCTCGCGCCCGACCCCGAGCTGCTCGCCGGTCATCATCGCGGCGATCTCCGCCCGTAGTTCCTCGTCGGCGTAGGTCTCGGTGCCGAAGCCTCGTGCTCGACCAGCGTCGGCCCGTTCAGGCGGCTCGGGTGCCCCGTGGCCTGCTCCAGCTCGTGCAGCGCCGTGAGCGTGTAGACGTCCTACGACCGGAACTGACTCCGCTCCGGAAGCACCACCCGGTCGTTCTTCAGGCTGTAGTAGGCACGGTCGCCGGCCACCTGGTCGACCCGCACGCCGCTGGCCTTGATCAGCGCCCCGGACCGCTCGTGGCCCTCCCACTCCGGCCTCGGCGCAGTCTGAAGGGGCCGAAGCTGCAAGCCCTCGGTCTGCTCGACGTTGAAGACGTGATGCAGCTTGACCAGCGGCCGGTCCCGCTGGACCCACTCCAGCTTCGGCCGTCCCGCCTCGTCGCGCACCGGCTTGCCCTGCTCGTCGCGGGCCGTCTGCCGCTGCCGGAAGTCGACGTACATGATGGGCGTGCCCTTCTCGCCCTTGCGGACATGCCCGCCGGCGCCAGGCTGTTGCCCGTCTTCGTGATCGGCCCACGGCGGTGGCGGTTCGCCAATCGCCGGGCCGTGGCGATCGTAGAGATGAAGCAGAACCTCGATGTCGGACTCGCCGGTGAATCGGCATCGGGCCGCTTCGAGCACGCCGGGCACTCTCGGAAGTTGTAGATTTCGCCGTTGAACGTGCTGACGAGCCAACCGTAGCCGAGGACCATCGGCTGCGCGCCGCCGAGCGACCCGCCGCCAGGCCCGACCGGGGCGCCCGTCGGCGCACGGGGACCGCCGATGCTTCCCATCGGTCCCGCCGCCGCGGCCATCCCCAGGCTGCCGCCAAACCCCGGCGTCCCGAGATGTCCCGCGCCAACGGCCGGCGCGCCGGAGAGCGGATCGTGCATGCCCGCCACGGTCGGGTGCGCGCCAGCAGCGCCACCGAGCTGGCTCAGGAAGTTCAGAGCCATCTGCCGGTCCATCCCGCTCCGCAGCTCCTGTCCCGCGAACCGGCCCCGGAAGCCCGGCTCGCGCGGCGCCTGTAGCCATTCCTCGACATGCTCGACCACATGCACCGCCGCCGTTCGCCCGAAGCGTGCCAAAAACGCCTTCGGCAGCGGGTCGCTGTTGGCGATCGTCCCGGTCGCCTCTCCGTCGGAGACCACCGCCCCGACGCGTTCGACAGCCGCAGCATCAGCGTCTCCTCACCCTCGTCGTGCGCGTCGTCGAGCACCGGCACGCTGACCGTCTTCGACGTCTCGCCATGCTCGAAGGTCAGCGTGCCGGAGGTGGCCGTGTAGTCCGTACCCGCCTGCGCCGTGCCGCCCGCGGTCGCGTGGCGCACCGATACCGTGGTCAGCCTGCCCGGTCCCCGATCCAGGTTCACATGGAAGTCCAGGCTGGCATCGGAGCCTTCCTGGACCCGTGTATCGGCGACCGTGATCGACCTCGGATCCTTCAGTCCGAAGCGCAGCCTGTAGCTCGTCCTGCCATCCTCGGCAGCCTCGACCCTGATCTAGTACTCCCCGGGTTCCAGGAGCACCGCCAGCCACTCGGCGCTCAAGTCGCCCGGCGGCGGCCACGAGCTGATCAGCGTGCTGCCCGACGAGTTCTCGATCGAAGCGTCGAGGTTGATGGTCTGGTCGCGCACGTCCCAGGCCCAGTTCCTGGGTCTCGTTCAACC
Organism: Vicinamibacterales bacterium; assembly: GCA_965222905.1. Lineage (GTDB taxonomy): Bacteria > Acidobacteriota > Vicinamibacteria > Vicinamibacterales > UBA8438 > WTFV01. Next base: position 6,754,443 of record OZ244976.1, read on the forward strand.
GGAAACTGTAGTAGTCGACGCGGTCGCCCGCCGCCCTGTCCAGTGACTCGGTAGCCGCCCTGTGCTGCGTTGCACGGGGCGTCGCACCGAGCCTCGTTGCCTCGTCCCGGGTGCCGTCCGGATCGGAGGGCGCCGCCAGAACCGTCACGCTCGTGTCGTCCTTCGCCGACAGGCCGCCCGCGTCGGTCACGCGCAGCCGGAAGATCAGCGCCTCGTTCGCCCACCGATGCGCCTCGGGCGGGACCACCGTCGCGCCCGAGGGCCGCCCGCCTGCCCGCGGCCCGTTGCGACGTCCTCCACCGGTAGTGGACGGTGAGCCAGCCTCGACGAATGGGGCCGCGACGTGGCCGAGAACGTTGCGACGTCCTCCACCGGTAGTGGACGGTGAGCCGGGCCACGGCCCGCTCGCCGTCGCACCGCGGCCGGGCCGTCAAGGCAAGGACATCGAGGCGGTAGAATAGGTCCTTGCGGAACGTGGGACAGCCCTCTCACCAGGAGGCGGGCCGGCAATCGGAGTGGTACGGTCTGGCACGGACTACAAGATGATCTGGAACATCAGATGAAGACGGGGTTGCGCACCGGAGCGTCGTGGCTCCTCGCAGCATTGCTCACGCTCTTCCTCTCGACGTGGGGGGCGGGGTTTCTCAACGAGCATTTTCCGGGCCCCCAACGGGCAATGCTCTGGTATGAGAACGTTCTGCTTGGGAAACCACAACCCGTGGAAGACCGGTTCCGCATCGTGTTGTGTTGGCTGGAAAACGATCCCAGAGGGGACAGCACGGAAAACGTCGCGCAGGCTTTCACGACCGTCGAGGGCATCACGCTGGTTCGTTCTCACCGTATCGTGACGGCTTCGGGGGCTGCGGACGAATGGCGCGAAGCCATGCGGAGGGAAGCTCGTTCGGAGATGGAAGAACGGCATGCCGACTTGGCCGTTGTCGGTCTAGTCAAACGGCCCGGAGAGGCATTGAGTCTGTGGTTCGTGCCGCGCTCGGGCGAAGGCACCCTCGGTCGCGGAGACCAGCCCTACGAATTGGACAATGCGACTCTGGGGTCAGACTTCCACGACGATTTCCGCGCCGAACTCGCTACGGCGGCACTTGTGGCCGTAGCCCCGCTTGCGAAAAGCGAGGCACGCGGGCGAGTACTGGAGAAAGGGCTGAAGGACGCCACGGACAAGCTTGCGACGCTGCTCGCCAGTCCGACCGCGAGCGGGCCTGATGAAAGGCGCGCTCGGCTGCAACTGGCACTCGGCACTGCCCTTCAGACCCTGGGCGAGCGAGAGGTTGGCACCGAGCGCCTGCAACGGGCTGTGGTCGCCTACCGCGCCGCCCTCGACGTATACACGCAAGAGAGCACACCGCTTGGCTGGGCCGCAACGCAGGCCAGCCTCGGCACTGCCCTTCAGACCCTGGGCGAGCGGGAGGCCGGTACCGACCGCCTGGAACAAGCCGTGATCGCTTACCGTGGCGCCCTCGCGGTAGGCATCCGCGAGCGCGCACCGCTTGGTTGGGCCGCGACGCAGAACAACCTCGGCACTGCCCTTCAGGCCCTCGGCGAGCGGGAAGCCAGCACCCGCCACCTGGAACAGGCCGTGGTCGCCTATCGCGACGCCCTTGAAGAGTACACCCGCGAGCGCGTGCCGCTCGATTGGGCCGCAACCCAAACCAATCTCGGCACCGCCCTTCGGACCCTGGGCGGGCGCGAGAGCGGCACTGAGCGCCTGGAACAAGCCGTCGACGCCCACCGCGCCGCACTTGAGGAGTACACCCGCGAGCGCGTGCCGCTCGATTGGGCGATGGCACAGAACAACCTCGGGACCGCGCTTCGGACCCTGGGCGAGCGTGAGAGCGGCACTGAGCGCCTGGAGCAGGCGGTGGACGCCTATCGAACTGCCCTTGAGGAGTACACCCGTGAACGTGTGCCGCTCCGTTGGGCCGCAACGCAGAACAACCTCGGGACCGCGCTTCGGACCCTGGGCGAGCGCGAAAGCGGCCCTGAGCGCCTGGAACAGGCGGTGGACGCCTATCGAACCGCCCTTGATGTCCGTACCCGCGAACGTGTGCCGCTCGATTGGGCCGCGACGCAAAGTAACCTCGGCAATGCCCTTGTGACCCTGGGCCGGCGCGAAAGCGGCCCTGAGCGCCTGGAACAGGCGGTGGACGCCTATCGAGTCGCCCTTGAGGTGCGTACCCGCGACCGCGTGCCGCTCGATTGGGCTGGGACGCAAAGCAACCTCGGCACCGCCCTTGTGGCCTTGGGCCAGCGTGAGAGCGGCACAGAGCGCTTGGAACAGGCTATCGACGCCTATCGAGCCGCCCTTGAGGAATACACCCGCGAGCGCGTGCCGCTCGATTGGGCCACGACGCAGAACAACCTCGGGGCCGCGCTTCGGACCCTCGGCGAGCGTGAGAGCGGCACAGAGCGCCTGGAACAGGCAGTGGCAGCCTACCGAGTCGTCCTTGAGGAATACACCCGAGAACGCGTGCCGCTCCGCTGGGCCATGACCCAGAACAACCTCGGCAATGCCCTTCAGACCTTGGGCGGGCGTGAGAGCGGTACGGAGCGCTTGGAGGCGGCGGCGGACGCTTTTCGCGCTGCCCTTGAGGAGTACACGCGCGAGCGCGTGCCACTTCGTTGGGCCATGACCCAGAGCAATCTTGGCAATGCCCTTGTGACCCTGGGCGAGCGTGAGAGCGGAGTCGAGCGCCTCGAACAGGCGGTGGTTGCCTATCGAGCCTCGCTCGAGGAGCGCACCCGCGACCGCGTGCCGCTGGACTGGGCCGCGACGCAGAACAACCTCGGGGCCGCGCTTCGGACCCTCGGCGAGCGTAAGAGCGACACCGAGCGCCTGGAAGAGGCGGTAACCGTCCTTCGCGCCGCCCTTGAGGTACGTACCCGCAACCGCGTGCCGCTGGACTGGGCCGCGACGCAGAACAACCTCGGGGCCGCGCTTCGGACCCTCGGCGAGCGTGAGAGCGGCACCGAGCGCCTGGAAGAGGCAGTGACCGTCCTTCGCGCCGCCCTTGAGGTGCGTACCCGCGAGCGCGGGCCGCTCAATTGGGCCGCAACGCAGCACAACCTCGGCAATACCCTTCTGACCCTCGGCGAACGGGGGAGCGGTACCGAACGCTTGGAGCAGGCCGTTCATGCCTACCAAGCCGCCCTCGATGCGCTCGCTCATGTAGGATCCCCTTGGTCCGTCGCTTTGGTGCGAATCAGTCTTGCCCGTGCTCTCAGCAGTCTGCGGGAGCGAGCATCTCAGCCTATAGTCACCGATAGATTCGGATTCATAGCCGGCAGAAGGCTGACTCGATGTACTACCCGTTACCGGCCTTCTGTGCCGAATCCGAGCCCCACCACCGTGGGCTCATAGCCTGCCGCCGCGGCCGCGGAGATCGCCGTGGCGGCTTCCGTGTACGTCGGCGCGCCGCCCGGCTGCCGGCCGGGCTATCGGGAAGCCCCTCGGCCCCCCGATCCCGACTCGGATCCAACCGCCGCGCTGAGATCCTTCCAGTAGTGGACCGTGAGCCGCGCAACGTCTCCTCCGCGGTCGCGCAACGGCGGGCCGGTGAGCGCGAGGACGTTGAGGCGGTAGAGCAGGTCCTTGCGGAAGCGGCCGGCCGCCGCCTCGGCGTCCAGCGACCGGTTGGTGGCGGCGACGACCCGCAGGTCGAGCCGCTGGGTGCGGTTCTCGCCGAGCCGGCGGTTCTCGCCGTCCTGCAGCACGCGCAGCAGCTTTGCCTGGGCGCGCGGCGTCAACTCGGCCCCCTCGTCCAGGAAGATGGTGCCGCCCGACGACAGCTCCAGCAGCCCCTTGCGGTCCTGCGACGCGCCGGTGAACGCGCCCTTGGCGTGCCCGAACAGCTCCGACTCAAACAGCTCGTCGCCGAGGACGGCGCAGTTGACCGGCACGAAGACCGCCCGGCCGCGAGGACCCTCCTCGTGGATCGCCCGGGCGATCAGCTCCTTGCCAAATGCCGGACTCGCCCTCAGTGACCACCGGGAACGGCGAGGCGGCCGCGCGCGGGATCTTCGCCTTCAGATCCCGCATCGGCCCGCTCTCGCCGACGAGAGCGCGAAGCCCCCCCGCCTTCGCCCGAATCGACCGCCCTCGTGCAGATACTGCACAGCGTCCCCCGGGCTCGCCGCTCACCCGCTCGTAGAGCACCACCCGCGGTAGTGCTCCGACGCCACCTCGACGTTGCAGCGCCCGGTCCGGCCGGGCGCGTCCACGAACTCGATCCGCGCGTCCGGCAACGAGCACCTGGCCGCAGCTCGAGGGCCGTAGCGGCCCGCCCACGTGCCTCCTCGGCCGCCTTCCGGCCCCGCGCCCGGCGCTACCGCTCGGCGCGCGCCGCCAATCGCCCGTTCAGCTCCGCGTCGATGCGGACGCGCACAACGCGCCCACCTCCTGGTTCGATCCGCGCCTGGGCCGCGTTGGCCGTGCGGTACACCGCCACGTCGTGTCCGTTCTCCGACGGCTTCACCGCACCGGAGAACGTTCGCTGCTCCGCCCGGCCCGCTGACCGCCACAGTGTCTCCGCCCGGGCCGCCCCGACCGGCGTGGCCGCGACGACCGTGAACTCCCCGCCCTCCGGGCCGCGCGCCTTCCGCCGCTTGACCCCATCCGCTCCGCTCCGCCAAGCCGATGGCCCGGCGCGCCGCGTACGGATGGCCGTCGAACTGCCGCTCGACCAGGTCCCGCAGCGCCACCGCCCGGAAGGCCCCGACATCGCGCACCACACCGTCGACACGCGCCGCGAACGACCGCCGAACCGGCCGGCGATCCGGCTCGACAGCCGGTCGTCCCCCATGAACGCCCCGACCTCGCTCGGGGTCTTGTTCCTGACGCGCCAACCGGACGTCGGCCGGGAGCTGTTTCCGGAAACCATCGATCTCGACCTCGAACTGGCGGCCGGGTCCACGGCCGCTTTGACCTCGTCGTCGCGACTGGACTTGGCCGCGGTGACCTCGGCGTCGCGGCTGGCCTGCCCCTGCTCGTAGCCCTGCTGGGCGGGCCGCAGCGACGTCCTGATCGCGTTTCGCGGCGACGCGTTCGCGGTGCTGCTCCTCTGCGAAGTAGCCCTGGTACGCTCCGCTCCAATCCGCGTTCGCCTTGTCGCGCTCCGCTTCGCACGAACGCACGCCTCGTCGGCCTTCCTCGCCTGCGCCCGGGCTTCGTCGATCTGCACCTGGGTTGGCGGCGCGGCCGCGCGTCGGCGCTCGTTCTCCTGCAGAGCCTCATCGCGGGCGCGGATAGAAGCCTTCAGCACAAGGGCCGCGCCTGAACGACATGGCGCTGTCGGGGCTGCTCAAGGACTTGAAGATCGGAGCCGTGCCTCACAGGTTCCGCTCCACCTTCCGGGACTGGGCCGGCGAGAAGACGAACCATCCGCACGAGATCGTCGAGGCTGCGCTGGCCCACGTCTTCCAGAACAAGGTCGAGGCCGCCTACGCCGGTCGGACCTGTTCGAGCGGCGACGACGGTTGATAGACGACTGGACCGCCTACGTCGGCGGCGGGCGTGAAGCAGACGCGTCACGCCGACCTTGATCCAGCGAGCGGCGACTGATGATCGCCCATCGGGACCGCGCGGCGGCTCTGATGGCGCACGGGTGGACCCGTCGCGAAGCGGAGCGGCTGGCTCTGATCTGCCTGCACAGCGGCGTGTGCTTCCGCTCCCAGTACCTCGCCTTCATCGGCCGGACCCCGCGCTGGCACACCGCCTCATCCGGCGATGCCGCGATGCGGTGGTCGAGAGCCGTGGAACGCGTCCCGGCTCCGGCTCTGCCTGCTGGCGAACCTGAGCGTGGCCGGACCGCGCTACGGAGCCCTCGGTCCGGCCGCCCTCCGGCCGCCTTCCGGCGGGCGGTCGCGGCCGAACGCCGGCCGACGCTCGCCGCGGCGCGCGAGAGAACGACAACCTCGACGCCGTTCCCGAGTCGGCCGGTCAGGCCGAGGAGCCGAACGACGAGCGCAAGGCGGAGCGAAAGGCGTTCATCCCTGTGCGTGGAGCAACCCAACTGCCGACGGAGATCGCGTTGGTGCGCGATGGTCGGTCCCCGCCTTGCGGGGTCCCGGGGCTGGAGTCTGCGTCTGTTGACGGGGGCTCGGTCGATCCCTGTGGTCACTCTGCGAACGACCTCAGCAGGTCGCTGAACGGCGGCGGTTCCACTTGTTCAGCGGCGAGTGCTTCGACGGGCCGCCTCACCGTGGCCGCAGCCGCGTTCCTCTGAGATCGGCGACCGCGCCGCCCACCCGGAGCCGTTCCGTCGGATGTGGAACGTCGCACCGCCGGCCTTCAACGTCAGCCTCGTCATCCCCATCTCCTTCGCTACGGCATCACGCGTTCGACGACGTTCAGCCGCGCTCGGGTGCTGTGACCCGGCACGCTGTGTCCTTCGACCAGCCGGTGCGCCAGGCGGCGGATGTCGCTCAGCTTCGCCGGCCGGTAGTTCAGCTGCTCCACGCTGACGTTGACGTGCCGGTTGCGCGTCGGCGACTCCTGCTCGTGCACGTGTCCGTGGACGTTGACCGCGCCGTGCGGCACCTGCAGCAGTCTGCACGTGGGTCAGCAGCAGCGGCGGGTCGCCGCCCGCGTACAGCGTCACCGTCCTGCGCTCGGCTTCAAACGGCCGTACCTGGTTAATCGGGTCGACGTCGTGATTGCCGAGCACGAGCCATTTCGTTCCCGGTGCCCTGCGCCACCAGTCCTGGTGGTGCGCCAGCGCCTCGCCGTCGACGGTGACGTCGCCGAGGCAGATGATGGTTTCGCCCTCGGCTACCTGGTCGTACCAGGCCTCCATCATCGCTCGGTCGGCCTCGGCCGCCGTGCGGAACGGTCGTCCGAAGGCGCTGCGCGAGTGCTCGTGCCCCAGGTGCAGGTCCGACCAGACCCAGGTCACCGCGTCCGCTGCGGTGCACGCCGCCGCGGCTTCGCACTCCGCCCTGCGGATGAGCGTCTCGGTCTGGCGCCCGTTCACCATCGGGTGTATCGGCGGCACCAGCGAGCGCCGTAGCTCGTCGATGTAGAGCGCCTGCAGGCCCGCGGCGTCCATCGTGTTCACTTCCAGCGCCCGAGCGCTCTGGCGGCGACCGTGGCCATCGGTACAGGCTCGTAGTTCCACCGCTCGACGGTAGTGTCTCAGTTTGAAATCCGCCCGGCTGGCCGGACGGGCGCCCGTCAACGACGAAGCTCACCAATGAGCACGAAGACGCCCATCGCCGGGATCGGGGCTCAGGTGGATTCTCGGTCCAAGGGTCGTCACCTCTCCCCAGAACGCAACACTCCGAGCAAGCCGATCACTAGCGTCCATAGTTCGCTTCGCGACAGTGGGATGCCCTTCTCCTGACGCCCATCCGGCCCGCGCCAGATCGTTTCCTTCGAGCCGCCCGGTGACACGATCAGGTAGTCATAAGCCCCGAGCCGTTCGAGTCGCACGTGCGGATCGGACGTCTCAGATCCGACCAGAAACCGGCGGCTCACTGCGTGCCCCATCGTGCCGCCGCTGCTGTAGCGATCTGGTCCGAGGAACTGCCCCAGCGCTGCGCGTTCCGCAAGGTCCATACGATGCCGTCGACGGTTACTCCGACCCAGTCTGCCGTCTCCACAGTCCCTCCAAACGTACCAGCCCTTGCCCGGCTTGGACAGTGTACCGCCCTATGCCGGCGACTCCGCTTTCCGGTACGGCCCGCGCGGTCCCGGCTTCGGATCCCGCGCCGCTACCAGCTCCGCGATCCAGTCCACGTCCCGAAGCTCGCTCGTCACGCCCGCCGCCATCGCCGGAGTCATCTTCAGCGTCTTGTGGATGCGGCAGAAGTTGTAGTACGTCAGCATGAGCGCCACGTGGTGCGCGTGGTTCTCCAGCTTCTTGCTGAACGCGTTGGTCAGCCGGGTGAACCGTCGGACGCCCATCCGGATCGTCAGGTTCGACCGCTCCACGTACGACGTGTTGATGTGCTTCGGGTCCGGCTCGCCGGTCACCCGGTTGACCTTCACGCCGTGACACGTCGGCGGCGAGTAGCGTGCCGACGTCGTGTTCTCGTTCGTGTCCCGCGCCGTGCCGTACAGCTTCACAATCTGTGCGAAGTCCACGTCCGCGCCGAACACGTCCTCAACGGCAGGCAGGTACGCGGCCAGACCGTCCGTCGAGAGCTGGATGCGGTTCTTGACCCGCTCGGACAAGTCCAGCATCAGATTGTACGCCGAACCCGAGTCCCGCGGCCCGATCAGCCACGTGATCATCAGCTTGTTGTCGGCGTCGAGCGCCGTCCACGTCCACGCGTCGCCCGCGCCGGGCGGGGCCTTCTTCGCGGACTGGACGTTCTTCGCTTTTGCGTAGACGTACGACCAGATCTCGTCCACCTGCACACGGCGGGTGAGCCGGAGATCGCGCACGTGCTCATCGTGGTACGCGGCGCACGCCTTGCCGGCGTCGATGAGGAGCTTCGTCGCCGTGTTGATGGAACAATCGGCGATGCGGGTAAGGACACTGCGCTAAACTAGTTTGCCATCTTCTGGGTTGCTGGTCATACTGGAGGTATGAAGCGAGACATCGAGCTGGAAGCGACCCTGGTTGCGAAGTATGCCGTGGTCGCGCCCGTGTTGGACGAGCGCAGTCGCCGCCGGTGGGCGGCGGCCGAGTCGCTCGCCATCGGCTACGGCGGCGACGCGGTGGTTTCGTCGGCCACCGGTGTGGCTCGGGAGACGATTCGCAAGGGGCGCCGGGAGATTGCCCGCGACGAGGCGCCGACGGACCGCATTCGACGCCCTGGCGGCGGACGGCCCCGCATCCAGCAGGATCAACCCGGCATCCAGGCCGCGCTCCAAGCGCTGGTGGATCCGCTCACGCGCGGCGACCCGACTTCGCCGCTGCGCTGGACGTGCAAGAGTCGCGCGAAGCTGGCGGCGGCGCTGAACGAGCAGGGGTGGCGGGTGAGTTCGACCACTGTGGGCCGGCTGCTGCACCGCCTGGGCTACCGGCTGCAATCGCCGCGCAAACGGCAGGAAGGCGCCACGCATCCGGACCGCAACGCGCAGTTCGAGCACATCAACCAGACCGCGGACGAGGAAGGCGGGGGTTCCAGCCCCCGCCGCCGCTCCCACGCTCCAGATCAGTTCAAGTCCGTTCGATACACATGCCCCCGGATGTCGGTAGGCGCTGGGTCGCATGGTCTCTGCCAGCCGGACGGCTGGCGGTCGGAGGGTCGCTGGCGATCAGAATAGCACGGTGCGCCGCGCCGTACCCAGTGCCAGTTTCGCCGGCTGCACTGATCGTGCGGAACCACGATCCCTGGGGTCTGCGGCGGGATCTGATACACTGACTGGGGTACAGCCTGCGGGTTCTGCACCCGCGGCCCGAGACGTGACGACCCGGCGTTCAGCGATCTCCCTGACGAATCCACCGGGACACAGAACCGGGTCCGCACTGGCGGGCTTGGGCGGAGGAAGTCGAATGCCGAACTACATCGTCAACTCGAACGCGCAGCCGAACGGCGATCACGAGGTCCATGTGAGCCCGCAACAGCACAACTCGTGCACCTACCCGGCACTGGCGAACCGAGTGCATCTGGGCCACTTCGCCAATTGCCACGGCGCAGTCATGGAAGCCGTGACCCGCGGCTACAGGACGGCCAACGGCTGCTACTGGTGCGCCGACGACTGCCATACGGGCTAAACGGGCCAGCTGTACGGACCCGCACGTGGATCTTGGAACCTACGTCGTCCTTCCGCTCATCACCGCCGTCGCCACTGTCCTCGCCAACAGACTTGACCGGTGGGTGCGGAAGGATCTGCCACGCCAACGGAAGCGGCGGCGGCACTTGCTGGCCATGCCGGACTTCAGCCCGCCTACGCCGCTCTCCTTCAACCGACGCAAAGCGCACGACGTCGCGGCCGAGCATGCTACGGCTGCGGCGATTTACAGGCTGGTCCACTCGCGATGCATCTTTGGCGGGGTCCACCAGCGACGGCCATCCCGCAAGGATCGCTTCGGGACAGGGAGCGTCGTGCTCCGGTTTGTACGCAAATGGAGACGGGGCGCGAGCGGGTACTGGCGGACGGACCCGCACCTGGCAGTCCTGCGAGCTCACCCGCGTCCTCGGTACCCGCCTGTGGAGGGTTCAGCCTTCTTCGCTAGCTAGCTCTGCCCGTGGCCCATAATTTTTTGCTGGACTTCCTGCCGCCACTTCGCTACGGTGGCCGGCATGGAGATTCAGAATCAGGTCTCACGTATTCTACGGGACAACCTCGCCCGCCTGCGCGACGTGCTGGACGGGGCGGTTTCGCAGGGTGTCGGCAGCCTCGGCCAAGTCGCTGATCGCGTCTGTGAAGCGTTCGATTTCCGCGACGGACGGGGCCGGTGGCAACGCGCGAGCTGCTGCCGGGCGTTGTCCGACCTGCAGGCGGCCGGCCACGTCTCGCTGCCTGCGGGTCGAGGTGCCCGCGGTGGTGGGGGCCGGGCGCGGGTGCTCCCGCACCCGCTGGCGCCGGCGGTGGACGTGCCGGACACGGTCGGCAAGGTTGTGGGTCTGACCCTGGAGCTGGTGGAAACCGACGAGCAGCGGCAGGTCTGGAACACGCTGATGGCGTACGAGCACCCGCGCGGGGCTGGTCCGTTCGTCGGCCCGCAACTGCGGTATCTGGTGGGTTCGGCGCATGGCTGGCTGGGCGGGGTCGGGTTTGCGGCGAGTGCGCGGCGGCTGCGGTCCCGCGACGCCTGGGTCGGGTGGGACGATGCGGGCCGGCGCGCGCACCTGCACCGGGTGTTGGGACTGTGCCGGCTGCTGGTGCGCCCCGGCATTATGTGTCGCAACCTGGCCTCGCACGTGCTGGGCCGGGTCGTCCGGACGGTCGGCGACGACTGCGAGGGTCTGTATGGCTATCGCCCCTGGCTGCTGGAGACGTTCGTCGACGAGACCGAACAGACGGGGGCGAGCGTGCGCGCGGCGAACTGGGTTCGGGTGGGTGAGACCTGCGGTCGCGGTCGCCAGGATCGCACGCACGCGGCGCCGGAAACGCGCAAGGCGGTGTATATGTATGCGTTGGAGCCGGCGTGGCACACCCGCCTCGCAGTGCCTGCACCGGTCTTGGCGCCGCTGGCGGTTGGCGACGGTCTCGACGCCGCGGTCTGGGCGGAGCACGAGTTCGGCGGGGCGCGTTTGGGCGACGCGCGTCTGAGCGCGCGGCTGGTGCAGAGCGCGCAGCAAATGGCAGAGTCTCCGATGCGCGCCATCACCGGCGCCGCCCACGGCGCCCGCGCGATGGTCAAGGGCCATTACCGGCTGATCGACCAGCCCGCCGACAGTGCGGTGACGGTCGACAACATCCTCGCGCCGCATCGCGAGCAGACGCTGCGCCGGATGCAGGCGCACGACACGGTGCTGTGCATCCAGGACGGCACCCGGTTGAACTTCACCCGGCGCGGGCAGACGCAGGGGCTGGGGGCCATCGGCTCGAACCAGACCGGGGCGGTGGCGCGCGGCCTGGAGTTGCACACGACCTTGGCCGTCAATCCCGACGGGCTGGCGTTGGGCGTGCTGCGGGCCGCCTTCGACGCGCCTGCGCCCCCGAATCCCGAGGCGGAAGGCGAGCCGCCCCCGAAGCCGCGCGAGGAGCGCAAGTCGTTCCGTTGGATCGAGGGGCTGCGCGACTGCGCGCAGGCAGCCGAACAATTGTCCGAGACCCGCGTGGTGTGCGTGATGGACCGCGAGGCCGATTTCCTCGACCTGTTCGTCGAGCACCGCGCGGCTGCCCAGCAGGTCGACCTGCTGGTCCGCGCCAAGGCCGACCGCGTCCTCGGCAGGGAAAAGACGCCCGACGGGCAGACGGTCTCACGCCGTCTGTTCGATACGGTGCGCAACGCGCCGGCCCGAGGCGCCGCCAAGGTCGAGGTGCAGCGGCTGAGCGCGCGCGTGAAGGCCAGCAAACAGGCCCGCAAGGACCGCCGGGCGGAGCGGGTCGCCGACGTGACGCTGCGCTACCAGCAGGTGCCGCTGCCCTGCCCCGGCGACGAGCCGGTCGCACTGTGGGTCGTCCACGTGCGCGAGGAACAACCACCGCCCGCGGTCGAGCCGCTGGAGTGGTTCCTGCTGACCACGTTGCCCGTGAGCAGCGCCGACGACGCCATGCGCATCCTGCAATGGTACGTCCGGCGCTGGCGCATCGAAGAATACTTCCGGGTGCTCAAGTCCGGCTGCAAGGTCGAGGAGTTGCAGCACCACACGGCCGAGCGGCTCGAACGCGCCATGGCCATCAAGATGGTCATCGCGTGGCGCATCCAGTTGATGGTCCAACTCGGGCGCGAAGTGCCCGACCTGCCGGGCGACCTGCTGTTCTCCGATGGCGAGTTGCGCGTGCTCGCCACCTTCGCCCGCTCACGCAAGCTGCCGCCGCCGACGCGCCTCGGCGACGCTGTCGGCCTGGTCGGGCGCCTCGGCGGGTGGCTCGGACGCCAACGCGACCCGCCCGGCGCACAGTTGATGTGGCACGGCTACACTCAACTGGTTGCCATGACCTTTGGCTTCGAACTGCGGGACGAGTTCGGATGACCTCCTGCTCACTACAGTCCAGCCCCGGACATCCGGGGCACGGGCAGAGCTAGCTCTGCCCGTGGCCCATAATTTTTTGCTGGACTTCCTGCCGCCACTTCGCTACGGTGGCCGGCATGGAGATTCAGAATCAGGTCTCACGTATTCTACGGGACAACCTCGCCCGCCTGCGCGACGTGCTGGACGGGGCGGTTTCGCAGGGTGTCGGCAGCCTCGGCCAAGTCGCTGATCGCGTCTGTGAAGCGTTCGATTTCCGCGACGGACGGGGCCGGTGGCAACGCGCGAGCTGCTGCCGGGCGTTGTCCGACCTGCAGGCGGCCGGCCACGTCTCGCTGCCTGCGGGTCGAGGTGCCCGCGGTGGTGGGGGCCGGGCGCGGGTGCTCCCGCACCCGCTGGCGCCGGCGGTGGACGTGCCGGACACGGTCGGCAAGGTTGTGGGTCTGACCCTGGAGCTGGTGGAAACCGACGAGCAGCGGCAGGTCTGGAACACGCTGATGGCGTACGAGCACCCGCGCGGGGCTGGTCCGTTCGTCGGCCCGCAACTGCGGTATCTGGTGGGTTCGGCGCATGGCTGGCTGGGCGGGGTCGGGTTTGCGGCGAGTGCGCGGCGGCTGCGGTCCCGCGACGCCTGGGTCGGGTGGGACGATGCGGGCCGGCGCGCGCACCTGCACCGGGTGTTGGGACTGTGCCGGCTGCTGGTGCGCCCCGGCATTATGTGTCGCAACCTGGCCTCGCACGTGCTGGGCCGGGTCGTCCGGACGGTCGGCGACGACTGCGAGGGTCTGTATGGCTATCGCCCCTGGCTGCTGGAGACGTTCGTCGACGAGACCGAACAGACGGGGGCGAGCGTGCGCGCGGCGAACTGGGTTCGGGTGGGTGAGACCTGCGGTCGCGGTCGCCAGGATCGCACGCACGCGGCGCCGGAAACGCGCAAGGCGGTGTATATGTATGCGTTGGAGCCGGCGTGGCACACCCGCCTCGCAGTGCCTGCACCGGTCTTGGCGCCGCTGGCGGTTGGCGACGGTCTCGACGCCGCGGTCTGGGCGGAGCACGAGTTCGGCGGGGCGCGTTTGGGCGACGCGCGTCTGAGCGCGCGGCTGGTGCAGAGCGCGCAGCAAATGGCAGAGTCTCCGATGCGCGCCATCACCGGCGCCGCCCACGGCGCCCGCGCGATGGTCAAGGGCCATTACCGGCTGATCGACCAGCCCGCCGACAGTGCGGTGACGGTCGACAACATCCTCGCGCCGCATCGCGAGCAGACGCTGCGCCGGATGCAGGCGCACGACACGGTGCTGTGCATCCAGGACGGCACCCGGTTGAACTTCACCCGGCGCGGGCAGACGCAGGGGCTGGGGGCCATCGGCTCGAACCAGACCGGGGCGGTGGCGCGCGGCCTGGAGTTGCACACGACCTTGGCCGTCAATCCCGACGGGCTGGCGTTGGGCGTGCTGCGGGCCGCCTTCGACGCGCCTGCGCCCCCGAATCCCGAGGCGGAAGGCGAGCCGCCCCCGAAGCCGCGCGAGGAGCGCAAGTCGTTCCGTTGGATCGAGGGGCTGCGCGACTGCGCGCAGGCAGCCGAACAATTGTCCGAGACCCGCGTGGTGTGCGTGATGGACCGCGAGGCCGATTTCCTCGACCTGTTCGTCGAGCACCGCGCGGCTGCCCAGCAGGTCGACCTGCTGGTCCGCGCCAAGGCCGACCGCGTCCTCGGCAGGGAAAAGACGCCCGACGGGCAGACGGTCTCACGCCGTCTGTTCGATACGGTGCGCAACGCGCCGGCCCGAGGCGCCGCCAAGGTCGAGGTGCAGCGGCTGAGCGCGCGCGTGAAGGCCAGCAAACAGGCCCGCAAGGACCGCCGGGCGGAGCGGGTCGCCGACGTGACGCTGCGCTACCAGCAGGTGCCGCTGCCCTGCCCCGGCGACGAGCCGGTCGCACTGTGGGTCGTCCACGTGCGCGAGGAACAACCACCGCCCGCGGTCGAGCCGCTGGAGTGGTTCCTGCTGACCACGTTGCCCGTGAGCAGCGCCGACGACGCCATGCGCATCCTGCAATGGTACGTCCGGCGCTGGCGCATCGAAGAATACTTCCGGGTGCTCAAGTCCGGCTGCAAGGTCGAGGAGTTGCAGCACCACACGGCCGAGCGGCTCGAACGCGCCATGGCCATCAAGATGGTCATCGCGTGGCGCATCCAGTTGATGGTCCAACTCGGGCGCGAAGTGCCCGACCTGCCGGGCGACCTGCTGTTCTCCGATGGCGAGTTGCGCGTGCTCGCCACCTTCGCCCGCTCACGCAAGCTGCCGCCGCCGACGCGCCTCGGCGACGCTGTCGGCCTGGTCGGGCGCCTCGGCGGGTGGCTCGGACGCCAACGCGACCCGCCCGGCGCACAGTTGATGTGGCACGGCTACACTCAACTGGTTGCCATGACCTTTGGCTTCGAACTGCGGGACGAGTTCGGATGACCTCCTGCTCACTACAGTCCAGCCCCGGACATCCGGGGCACGGGCAGGGCTAGGGTTCGCGGCCGCCTAGAACGAGCGTGTTCCAGTCCGGCGGTGCCCCCTCACGGAGCAGCTTGAAGACGGAGTCACGCGCGACGCGGAAGCCCTTCTCGAACGCCTCTGGCTTGGCTTGCTCGGAAGTCCGTTTGCGAGTCTTGTTTCGTTTCGACTTGCGCTGGTGAACGATGGACGAGCGGGCTTCGTACAAGGCTTCGACATCCTTGAACACTCGCAGGCGATCCTCCGCGTCCGACTCGAGAAAACAGGCCGCCCGAGTCTTCAGCTTGTAGCTGATCTCGGGTTGATCCAGTTCGTACATCTGCTCCAACACGATGGCCACGTCCAAGATCTTGTCGTCGGCAGCGTACTGCCCCGTTCGCGCCAGAGCCTCGGCGAGGCGCGAAACGAGAGGTGCGCGGTGGCCGAAACTCCGATCTTCCGAGTCAAGGAAGAGTTGCCTTGCTCGGTCGAACGCAGGAACGTCGACATCGTTCGAGTCGGTGAGGGCTCCGAATGAGAGGGCCCAGGTCTTGTAGCTCGGACCGCTGTGGTAGTGCGGCAGCCCGAGAAGAAGCGCCGCGTTCCGATGGATGCAGTAAGAGATGTCCATCAGCGCAACCACGGGCACGGCATGGGACAGCGAGAGGAGTTCAACGAACGAACGGGCATCGGCAAAAAACGAACCTCCCCAATCCAGCTCGGGTTCCGACTCATCGCCGGGACGAACGAAAGAGGGGGCCCATTGAACGGGTCTCAGGATTGCGCCGACCGATCGCCAGCCGTGCCCCCTGACAACGTGGGGCGCGACGGCCTCGAGCTCTTGCCGGTTGAGGAACGCTTCGGTGCTATCCAACGGAACGGCCGTCATGTCGTCGGCAATCTCCAGCTGGTCGGTGAGCTGGAGACCGTAGAAGAGCAGGACATGGTGGGCGACCGTGAGGTCATTGCTTGGGGAGCGGGTACCTTCGTCAAGGCTCGCGTCGAGCAACGATCCCAACTCCCGTGCGGCAATCCTGAAACCATCGGTTCCCACCTGTTCTGCACGAGACATGACGCCAGCGACAAGTCCTAGACACGAGGTGCGGGTGTCGTGGTTGAGAATGCGAACTCTCAACTCGCCGTCGGGCCCGTCCGCGTCCAGGATCGGGGCAAGTGCCGGGTGACGGGCGACCGCGTGCGCCGCACCTTCCAAGACCGTTCGAATAGGCGGATATCGCCTTGAGGCGTAGATGCCTTCACTGTGCCAGACGTGGCTGTAGAACGAGAGGCGGTCGCTCGCTGGATCCCACGCCGGGAAGGCTCTCGGGAACCGGGCGTCTCCCAGTTCGCGCTGAACGCGGCGGGCGTGGATTTCGTCGAAGTACATGCCTTCAACTTCACGGACCCGTGTGCAGGCTTCCATGACCTGCACGACCCAGTCACCGCTGCGTTCGGGATCCATCTGGTACTCGCTTAGTTGGCGGAGAGACTCCGTGCGTCAGCGGAGGATTCCTCGTGCCGGTGTCGCGGGAACCCCTCGCACACCGCCTGCGGGGCGTCGGAGGACTGAGGGGGCAGACTCAGCGCGCCGGGACCATTCCGGTGCGTTTGCCTGTACAGGGATTGTACAGCCGGATCACGGCTCCATCCGCGCGGCAAGAACGGGGTCCGGTTCCCGCCAGGCTGCCCGGGCCACCCGGATGCGCGTGGCCCGAGACACCGGGCCGCTCGCCAAAATGTCCTTCGCCGGCCGGGAAGGCGTGCTGTCTCTGAACGGCGACGTGCGCACGACGATGTTCGGGGCCGACTACGCCAAGGGGCGGATGGTCACCGGGCTGTCGCTGGCACGGAGCATGAGCTTGGGCAGGTACTCGGCGGAGACGGCCGGACAGGTCGAATCCTCGGTGACAGGCCTCTACCCCTGGATCGGCTACAAGGCATCGGAGCGGGTGACCGTGTGGACGGTCGGGGGCTACGGCGCCGGCGGGCTGATGCTGAATGCGGGCGCCGGTGCGCCGATCGATACAGGCCTGTCGATGGCGATAGCCGCCGCCGGCGGCCGGGGCGAGATCGTCGGTGACGGCGCCGGCTTTGCGCTCGGGGTCAAGGCCGATGCGCTCTGGGTCGGAACGCGGACGAAAGCCGCCAGGGGGCCCGGGGGGAAGCTGAAGGCGAGCAACGCCGCCGTCAGCAGGCTGCGAACCGCGATCGAGGGCTCGCAGAAGATGAGCATCGGCACACGCATCGCGCTGAGCCCGAGCGTCGAGATCGGCATCCGGCAGGACGGCGGGGACGCCGAGACCGGAGCCGGCATGGATCTGGGCGCAGGCGTGGTGTTCGCCGACGGCGACTCCGGACTCTCCGTCGACTTGCGGATCCGAAGGCTCCTGATGCACCAGGCGGAAGGCTTCGCCGAGAGCGGGTTCTCCATCTCGGTGAGCTACGACCCGCTGCCGTCCACCCCGCTCGGCTTCAACGCGCGCGTCGCCCCCGGTTGGGGCACCGACACGATGAGCGGAGCCGAAGGGCTGTGGGGCCGGGAGACGATGGGCGGCATGGGCCACGACTACCTCATGGGCGGGGGCAACCGCCTCGACGCCGAGGCTGGCTACGGGCTGGCGCTCGGCAGCCGGTTGGTCGGCACACCGCGGGTCGGGATGCGCGCATCGCAGTACGGGCGCGACTACCGCGTCGGCTACGCGGTGGGCGCTCTCGAGCAGGGCGCGGTCAGCTTGCAGCTCGGCATCGAGGCCGAGCGCCGGGAGAGTCCGATGTTCGACGGGTTCGGCCAGGGGCCAGAGCGAAGCGGCGCCGACCAGCGCGTGATCGGGACCGCCAGCCTCGGCTGGTAGATAAGAGGGCGCGCGAGCGCCAAGACCACACCGCCAAGGGCGGCCCAGCGTAACGCGTGGCGCTGGGCCCCGCTGTACACCGCGAAGGGAAGCACAACGCGCGAGAACGAACTCACCGCTGCCGGAACCAGCGGAGCGCCTTCTTCACCGTCTTGGGAGTTACACCAAAGTGCCAGGCGATGGCGGAGAACGTCTCGCCGCGGGCACGCAGCTCGGCAGCCTCTGACGCGATCACCTGAGAAACAGGCGTAATGATGGGATCGCGCTGCTCGACGTCAAGCGAGAGCCGGGCGAGGGTTCGACACCGTTGCGATTGCGTCCACCAGTTCTCGTAAAGCATTGTCAAAAACGGGTATAGCAATGCCGGTCGAGTCCCGGCTGCATGCGGGCGCCCGGCACACTGCCGACCGCCGACACAGACCCGGCACCGGAGCCGGACTACCCACAGCCAACCGCGGATCCGCCAACACCGCCAGCCTCGGCGGGTAGACATCCGATGAACGCGCCGGCGGGGAAAGGGATGCAGCCGCCCCGCCGGCGGCGGGCGGCCACGAAAGGGCCGCCAGCGGCACGGACGCGGGCCGTGCTAGCATCCAGATGGAGCAGGTGAGCGAAATGGAAGAGCTGATCCCTTGGCTCACACCGGCGTTGATCCTCGGGTTGTTCGGATGGGTGCGGTACGAGATCCGCAGCCAGGGCCAAGCCATCAACAAGCGGATCGACGACCTGAGAACCGACAACAACAAGCGGATCGACGACCTGAGAGCCGACGTTGTCGGCCTGAGAGCCGAGATGAACCAGCGGTTCGACCAGGTTCACCGCGAACTGGGCGAAAACCGCGAACGGATGGCCAAGCTCGAAGGCTCGCTGGACGGGTTCCTCGCTGGGCGAAGGGACCGGGACGCCGCCTGACACCGACTACCTGTTCGCGCTGTACGAGCGCATGACAGCCTGCCTCCGGACGCGCCGAATAGCCGCCGAGCGCCACGCGCAGACGGGTATGCCCGGTCCAGAGAAGCAGCGGCCGGGAGCACGGAGCTACAGCCTCGAGGGACCGGGCCATCCGAGCCACCGCTCAAACGCGACGCGGCTGAACACCTGCTGAGGCCGAAGACAACCGGGCAACACGGGTATCGTGGAGCCTGCCTACCGGTTCATGTACCAGCGAATCGCCTTGGCCACCGTCTTGGGCGTGACGTCCGTGCACTCAGCGATCAGGCTGTCCGGATACCCGAGCCCACGCAGTTTCACCGCTTGGGGAGCGATCGCCTGGTACCGCGGAGGCTCCGCGACTTCGCGAAGATCAGCCACAATCGGCGTCAGAGCGAGGGTGCGAATGCTATCGTTCCGGGTCAGCGGCAGGTACCGTGTCGGCTCGTCGTCGCTGCCGAGGTCGGCATGGACGGCGAGAGGAATGCCGCGGTCCCGCAACAGCTCCATGAAGGGGGCCCACTGCGCGATGGTGGCCGCCGGCACAGGCTCGTGCCCGTTGTCGAACAGGGCCTGCTTGACCAGGTTGACCTCACCCATCCAGCGGAAGAGGGCGGGGTACTCCGCATCGAGGAGTTGCACCCCGGCCAGGACCGAGCCGGGGTCCGACAGATCCGGGAAGGCCATCGACAGCGTCAGATGGAGACTCTTCGGCGTCTTCACAACCACGTTCGCGGCGTTGACGAAATCATTCTTCAGCGTCGGCGTCACCGGGGTGCCGGGACAGTCGAGGTAGTAGGTGCAGGACGACGACGCCGGCAGCATCTGGCCGATGCCGTACACGTTGGCGAACACGACGCCGGTCGCCTCGAAGTACTCGACAACCTCGTCGAACGGGACGGCAGGTCCGCCGAACGGCCGGAAGTGGACGTGCGTGTCGAGGATGGCGGTCTGGAGCTGCACGGATCGGTCGTAGCAGGGCGGGTCTCCCATCCGGAAGGAGTCCAGCGTCAGCGGCTGCGGCTGGACGACCGGCACCGGCTCAGCAGACGGGCCGGCGTGCGTCGCACCGCCCTGGGATGAGCCGGCGGCGCTGCCGGCGGCGACACCGACGCTGCCGACCCCGATCGGCAGCAGGAGTGCCGCGGCGCACAACAGGCATCTGGCCAGATCAACGAACCACATCACCCTCTGCTGTCGTTCCATGCACGGCAGAATAGCGGCTGCGAACGTGTTGGGAAAAGGGCGGCTGGTCACCAGGCAAGCGTGGGGCCGCGACTGCTACCCGCCGAGGCTCTTCGACCGGCACTAGCGGATGCGCATCTGCTCCAGATACTCGACGGCCGCCCGCATCTCCTCAGCGTTCCACGCCGTCCAGTCGTCGCCGGGCGGCAGCCCCGGCACTCCGGTGCCGCGGCCCACGGCGACGAGACGGACCGCGAGACGCTGCGAGCCGTGGTACTGGCACTGGTCCAGGAACCGCTGCGTCAAGGGCACCGACGGAAGCTCGTTCACGAGCGAATCCTGCCCGCTGACCGCCCAACGGCTGGGCGTTGCTTCTACCAGCGCAAGCTGGCGCGCCCGAGGATTTGCTGGTCGGCCCGCCCGCCTGCGCCGCGGCTCCTGAAGATCGCGCTCTCCCGCCGCTGCGCATCGACACCGAGCTCGAAGTTCATGCTCTCGCGATTCAGCACGCCGAGGCCGTAGCCGACCCGGTAGTCCCGGCCGTACTCCGAGGCCGTGAAGCCGACCCGCGGCGTGCCGACGAAGCGGCTGCCCACCGGCAGCCCGTAGCCGACCTCGCCATCGAGGCGGTCCCCCTGCGCGAAGCCGCCCTGCGCCATGTCCGCCATCGTCTCGCGGCCCCACAGCGCCTGCGCCCCGCCGGCGGCCTGCCCGCCCCACGACGGCGCAACCCGGGCCACAAACCCCAGCGGCGTCGACGGCGTCGGGTTCCAGCTCACCGACACCGACACGCCCCGCTCGGAGAACCCCTCGGCCTCGTGCACCAGCAGCATCCGCACCTGGACGTTCACCGACAGCCCCGTCGACGGGTCGAAGACCACCAGGCCGCCGCCCACGTCGATGCCCGAGCCCTGCTCGGCGTCCCCGCCGTCGTGCCGCAGGCCGACCTCGACGCTCGGCTTCAGCGACAGCCCGCCGCCGAGCACGTAGCCGCGCGAGCCTTCCAGCGCCGTGCGCACGCGGCTGGCCGCCGCCTCGGTCGCCGCCATCCGGCCCGCCGGCCCGTCGACCCCGTCGACGGCGGTGCCCACCCACAACGCGTCGGCCTTGAACGCGAGGCCGAAGCCGGCCGTGCCGTCGCCGACCAGCTCGCCCCGCGTGCCGGCCGCGGCCATCTTCATCGACAGGGCGCTCTCCAAAGCCGACCCCCCGGCCGGCGTCAGCAGCAGGCCGCCAGCGCCGTAGCCGGTCACGCCCCACACCGAGACCCGCTGGCTCACCTGGTACCCCAGCCACGGGTAGAGCCCGGTCACCGCCGAGGCCGCGCGGCCGGCCGACACGCCGTCGTAGCCGCCCAGGCCGCGGCTGTGCGCCAGCGACAGCCCCGCCACCAGCGGTCCCCTGGCGTAGTCGGCCCCGACCATCGTCGTGCGCACCGCGCCGTCGAGCGCCAGGGCGCCCTCGCGGCCGGCGAAGTGCGACTGCGCGCTGCGGCTCCAGAACGACACGATGCCGCCGGCACGCGTCCGGCGGTTGAGCGCGAACGCCGACCCGGTCAGCACGTCGCCGCCGCCGAAGGCCGAGTCGAGCAGGCCGCCGCCACCGAGCCCGCCGCGCGGCCCGATGCCGCCGCCCCGCGGGCCGGCCAGGGCGTCGAGGGCACCCATTCCCGCGCCGAGCTGTCCGCCGCCGCCGGCCACTCCCGGCGCCGCGAGCGAAGCCGGCAGGCCCGCCGCCGGCCCGCCGGGCAGCGGACCGTGGAGCGCGCCGCCGGCCGGACCCGCGCCGGCCATGCCGCCGAGCTCGCTCAGGAAGTCGAGCGCGACGTCGCGCTCCATCCCGCGCCGCAGCTCGCGGCCCGCGAAACGGCCCGTAAAGCCCGGCTCGCGCGGCGCTTGCATGCGCTCCTCGACGGTCTCGACCACGTGCACCGCCGCGGCGCGCCCAAAGCGCGCGAGCAGCGCCCGCGGCAGCGCGTCGGCGTTGTCGATCGTGCCCGTCGCCTTGTCGTCCTCTAGGGGAACCAGATGCTCGTAGTCCTTCGAGCTCGACGTGTCGACCATGCGCGCCTCGGTGAGCTGGACCACCACCGTCTCGCCGTCGTCGTCGACGTCGTCGTCGATGATCGGGACCCATATCTCCTTGCTGGTCTCGCCGGGCACGAAGACGAACCAGCCGTCCACCTTGATGTAGTCCTCCCCGCCGCTGAGCGGGTACTCCCCTTCGGTGGCCGTTCCTTCCGCGGTGGTCTTGAAATAGAGCTCCACCCAGTCTTCCGCGGGTCTCGAGAGCGTCACGTCGAACTTGAGATACTCGTCGTCCTCTTCCGCGGTGGTGTCGACGATCGACACGCTCAGCTGCGCGGCCACCGAGATGTCGAGCTCCAGTTCTTCCTGGAGCCGCTCGCCGTCGGGCGTACACACCGCGCCCTGCTCGCTGCAGTGTCTGGAGGGGAGCGAGATGGAGATGTCCTCGTCGGGGTCAGTCGGCCTGACCGTCATGCGCCAGTGCTTGTTGACCTTCCGCGCCCGGCCGTCGATGTGCTGCCGCCGCACGCTGCCGATGCGCTGGGCCTTGACGACCCGCCCGTTGGTCACGTCGAAGGCGTGGTCGCGCATGTCCCTGGACGGCATCCAGATGCGCTCGCGCAGCTTCAGGTCGACGCGGTAGTCGAGGCGACCGTCCTTCCGTTCCACCGGGTCGATCTCGTCGAGCGTCCCGGTGACCACCCGGGCCGTGATGCGAAGCTGTACGGGATTGCCTTCGGAGAAGGCGATCCCGGAAGGGAGCGAGTACCAAGTGAAACCGGTGGTTTTTCCACGCGCTCCGGTGACCGCCACCGCTTCCGGGAAGGGCAACCGTCGCGAGCCCACGTGCAGGACCAGATGGTCCAACGCTCCTTCTGGTATCGGTACTGTGGTTGATCCGGTCTTTTCGCCGAGAATGAATGACAGTCTGAACCTGTTGCCAGTGTCAGGCCTAGTGGACATGCCGCCGATCTGGTAGTCCGTACCCAGCACGTCGAAGTCACTTCTGTCGACCAGAATGGAGCTCTCAGTGCACTTTGTTCCCGATGGACCCGTCTCCCCCTGGCACCCGGAAATGTTCAAGCTGGCAAGAATTGTGACCGGGTTCAGTGTGGCGGACCACACGGAGACCTCCTCCGCGAAGGCCGGTCGGCCGGGGAGGAGCGAGGCCGCAACGAGGACGAGGAGCACCGCCGCCAGCCGCGGCGCGGCGAGCGGCGAGCCGAGGAAGCCGCGACGTGAAGGCCCCGCGTTCCGTCCCCCGGAGGCAGCCGTACCCACAGATCCAGGCACTACGCCTGCCCCCTTGGGAACGCGAAGTGTCCGGGCGGGGGTGTCGAGTCCGGAACGGGAGAGAGGAGGAGGCGCACAAACCGGCGCAGGAGGGCACGCGCGCCGGACAGGTTCGCTGCAGGGAGGGACCGCCCTACACAGAAAACGGGCGCTCGGCGCTCGGCGCTCGGCGCTCGGCGCTCGGCGCTCGGCGCTCGGCGCTCGGCGCTCGGCGCTCGGCGCTCGGCGCTCGGCGCTCGGCGCTCGGCATTGTACGGCAAGCGGAAGCGCTCCGCAATGTCAACCCCTTGTCGCTATCGCCACCGACAACCATACATTCAGCCCTCCTGTTAACAGATATCGGACTGCCGCCGTGCTGTGGCGTGCACGGACGCCCGGCCGCAATCCCAACAGGTGAACCTACCCCTTTGAAACCGTTCCGTCAATGGCGCGGCTGCACGTCCGCTCTCGTTCGATACATGTATTAGGCCATAGCGATACTTGTATATAGCCTAAGCCGGATTGCGGGGCGGTTTCTCTGCCGTTTCGCCTACTCTGCCCCCGCCGTTGGATAAAATAGTTTTGGCTGAGGGAAATCTAAGTGATGCCACAAGCGCATACGGCGCCTACTGCCCCGGGGGCAAGGCGGCAGATGCCGGAGTCCCGTTATCGTCATGGCGCCCTGTCCGGAGGTTTTCCCGCGTGCTTTTCCTGCCCCCGCTCGATAGCCTGCGCTTCTTCGAGGCCGCGGCCCGCCACCAGGGCTTCGCCCGCGCCGCCGAGGAGCTCGGCGTCACCCCGGCCGCCGTCGCCCACCGCGTCGGTTCGCTGGAGAAGCATCTCGAGGTGCCGCTGTTCGACCTCCGCCATCGCGGCGTGCGCCTCAACCGCCGCGGCCGGGCCTACCTCAAGGAGGTGCAGCGCATCCTCGCCGAGGTCCACGGCGTCACCGAACGCCAGCGGCGTTGGCCCCGCCGCGTCCGCATCGTCTCGGTCGAGGCGGTCGCCGAGAAGTGGCTCGTGCCCCGGCTCGCCGCCTTCAAGACGGCGCACCCCGCCGTCGCCATCGAGCTGGAGACCAACCACCGCGGCGTCGACCCCGACCGCCGCGACTTCGACGCCTGGTTCGCCTACACGGGCGAGACCGCCGCGCCGCGCCCGCTGACGTGCCGCGAGGACACGTTGCTCGAGGAGACGCTCTACGAGGAGGACCTGCTGCCGCTCTGCAGCCCGGCCCTGCTCGCCGCGCGCGGCCGGCCCGATGGCCCGGCCGGCCTGGACGGCTGGCCCCTGCTCTACGACCTGGGATGGGACGCCGACTGGTCGTACTGGTGCGGCCGCCAAGGCGAGCCGACGCCGGACCTGTCGCGGGCCTCGGGCTTCCGCCTCTACAGCATGCTGATCCAGGCCGCGGTGCACGGCATCGGCTCCGCCATCGGGCGGCCCATGCTGATCGCGCGGGAGCTGAAGGACAGAACGCTCGTCCGGGTCTTCGACCAGCAGGTGAAAGCGCCAGAGCGCTGCTGTCTCATCACCACCGCCGCCTCCCGCCAGCGGCCCGAGGTCCACGCATTCCGGGAGTGGGTCCTCGAAGAGGCGCGGGCGGCGGCCGACGGCGCAGCGCGCCGTCCGTGACCGGACGCCCTTGGCGTCGTCAGCCCGCCGGCGCCCAGGGCGCCTCCGAGAGGCAGGAGTCGAGCCGGTCCGCGTAGGCGAAGATCGCCGGCAATCCGCCGGTATGCACGAATAGCACGCGGCTGCCCGCGGCAATGCGCCCCGCACGAACGTGGGCGACGAGGCCCGCCATCGCCTTGCCGGTGTACACCGGGTCGAGCAGCAGCGCCTCGTTGCCGCGCCGCCAGCGCCATCGCCTCGCGCACCGCGTCGTTGAGCCGGCCGTAGCCCGGCGCGTGCACCGCGTCGGAGACCTCGACGTCGGCGGCATCGAACGCCGCGGGACGCTCGATCATGGCCGCCAGATCGGCCGCCACCTGCGCCACCCGGTCGCCCTGCCGCCGGGCGTCGCGCCGCACGCAGATGCCGTAGACCGGTACCGCCTCGTCCAGCGCCCGCAACCCGACCAGGAGGCCGGCGTGGGTGAGCGCGCTGCCCGAGGCGCAGACCACCGCGTCGAACCCGACGCCGAGCGCCCGGGCCTGCGCCGTCACCTCCTCAGCGGCCAGGACGTAGCCGAGCCCGCCGAGCGGCGGATGCCCGGGGGCGTAATGGATCACGTACGGCCGGCGGCCCTCGCCGGCGAGCGTTCCGGCGCGCCGCTCCAGCGCTGCGTCGGCCGCCGCAGCCTCGTCCTCGCCCACGGGGAACGCATGCAGCTTCGCGCGGAGCAGTCGGGTCGAGGAGCAGGTTGCCCAAAGCGCGGTAGAGAGCGCCGGCATCGTCGACGCGCTCTTCGAGCTGGACGTGCGCGTGCATCCCCAGCCAGCGCGCAGCGGCCGCGGCGACGCGAACGAGGTTCGACTGCACCGCCCCGGCCACGAGCACGGTGTCGGCGCCGCGCGCCTGCGCCTCGCCGAGGTGGAACTCGAGCTGGCGCACCTTGTTGCCGCCGAAGGCCAAGCCCGTGCAGTCGTCGCGCTTGATCCACAGCTCGACGCCGAGCGCCGCCCCGAGGCGCGGAGCCGAATCAAGCGGCGTCGGCGCATGCCCGAGCCGGGCTCTCGGAAACCGGTCGACGGCAGCAAGCGGGCTGGACATGAGGGAGGTGAGATCGGCTGGATCCGTGCGGCGATCAGGGTGAGTTCGCACAGTACCGCCGGGCGATCCCGTCGACCCTCCTGCAGGCCCGGAGCGCGGGCGCACCGCCACGGCCTCCGGTCCGTGAGTCGGGGCAATCCTTGCTACGCGTTGCGTCGTCACGCTGTACGCGAGTAGCACCTGCGGTCGCACCCCAGGCGCCGTTGAGAGATTCCGTCGCCGCTACGGCTCGGGCTTCGGTCGGGCCAGTCGCGCCGCACCGGCGTCGCCGCTCAGCGGTACCTGCCTGGAAGGCCGTTGCTCTCGGCCCGCTACGCTTTGAGTCGTGCTCAACCGGTTTCGAGCTTGTCCGAGCGCTCGGGTGTCTGCTTGCGGGCCGGTCCCGATCTCGCCACCGCCGTTCGCCGGGTCCTGCCCGGTGTGTTCGCGTTCCCGTCCAGATCGTTTCTCGCTGGCGCCAGGGCGCGGGCGTTGGGGGCTGAGCGCCGTGTTCCACCGCTTCGTCGTCTCGTCGCTCTGCCTAGTCGTCATCGTCTCGGCCGCCGGGTTTACCCAGGAGCCGTTGTCGATGCACGCGCCCTTCCGAGGATCTGCATACCGTCGACGGCGTGTCGACGTCGAACGACGAGTACGCGATCTCGTTGTACTGGTCCCAGCGTTTGCGAATCGACTACCCGAACGGCCGGGGGCCGTTAGAGCGCGACCCTGCCGACGCGGGCGAGCTGTACACCGCGCTGAGCGTCTCCTGCCGGGCCGACGGCCGGCCGGAGGGATTCCGGGGCCCGCGGCCGGTAGCGGCCAGACTCTCGCTTCCGATGCATCCGGAGGCGCCGACCGTCTATTCCGTGCTGCACCCGATGTACTGGCTGCTCGGGCTCACGGGGCGCGAGTTCCACCGCCTGCCGGTCGTGGGCGACCTTTGACAGTTGCCGCGACGGCGGCAAGGCGGGAGGCGCGGCCGGTTGTCCGACCGACTGCTGGCGGGCAACGGAGAGCAGAGCCGAACCACCAACGGACCGCTGCGCAAGGCTCGAGTGCTGCCCCCTACGCGATAAGCGGGATCGAGTCAACAGGAGACGACATTGTATAGTCACACGTGACAGCCGGCCGAAGGGGCGGGCTGGAGCCGAATTGCGGTGAGGGCGACCAACGGTCGGGGCAACGAGGTGACAAGGTAACGAAGGGATTTTCGGGATGAAGAGTCAGTCTCAACAAGCCGTCTCGGAACGGCAGGCGCCGACCAAACGGGAGCCGGATGCGCCGAAGGCAACCCAGGAGCGCGGCCGGCAAGCGAGACAGACGTCATAGACCTCTTGAGATGACGCCGATGTCGCACCCACTGCCGACCTCACAGGCAAGTTTCTTCCACCGCCCGCTGGCACGGCGCGGTCGCGCTCTCCGGACATGCCGGAATGGCGAGGCATGCAGCCTCTGATGCTCACGAGGGCGCACGGCGGAGCCCGTCCGGCATACACGACCGCTGGATATCAGCCGCGGGCGCCCGAAGACATGGCCGGGACGCGCCCGCCAGCTCCAGAGCATCACGGAACCAAGCCAAGCCGGGAACAGCCCTCATGCCGGCCAAAGGCCGTATCCCTGTTCAGCGGATGTGGTGGATCCGACACAGGGCTGATCGCCGCTGGGTTCGACATCATCCTGGCAAACGATATCTCCGCCTATGCACGGGACCTTTACCAGGCAAACCTACCGGAGACCGACTTCCAGTTCAAAGACATCCGCAGAATCCGGTCATTCCCCAAAGCCGACTTAGTCGTCGGCTGCTACCCCTGTCAGGGGTTCAGCCAAGGGGGCGCACGGGAATCCGAGCGCACAATAAACTACCTGTACCGGGAGTTCGACAGGGCCCTGCGGCAAATCAAGCCCAAGGCATTCGTGGTCGAAAACGTGGCCGGCATGCGGAGAAGTGACTTCGCGCATCTCCTCTCCAACCAGATCCGCCGGTTCCGGATGGCCGGGTACCGAGTCGACCACAAGGTGCTTGACGCCGCGGATTTCGGAGTGCCGCAGCACCGGAGGCGGATCTTTATCGTCGGCATACGAAGCGACCTTGGTAGCCGGTACACCTTTCCCGAACGAACACACGGAGGAAGCGAGGGCGCACCGCTCAGAAGTGTCCGACAGGCCCTCACGGGCCTGCCGGACTGGCCCGATGGCGAGTTCTTCGACGACGAGTTTCACTGGTACTACATGTCGCGGAACAGGCACTGCAGCTGGTCCGAACCGAGCAAAACAATCGTGAGCCGCGCCCGTCACATGCCGCTGCATCCTATCAGCCCCCCGCTGGTGCGCATTCACACCGACAAGTGGACGTGGGCCAGCGACGGGCGGCGGCGGCGCTTCTCCTACCGCGAGGCGGCGTGCCTGCAGGGATTCAGCAGCGAACTCATATTCCCGGATACCGGTCATATGAAGAGCAAGTACCGAGCCATTGGCAACGCCGTCCCCCCGGCACTATTCGGAGCGATCGGGCGGGGGTTCGATGACATCTGGTGAGATCAACCCAAGGACGAGATCTATCAGCTGGTCCATCCAGTCCCGGATGCGCGGTTCGAAGAAGCACCGGCCTCCGCGCGCCGCAATCATCGTCAGCCGCGCGCGGTCAAAGAACAAGCCGCTTCGCTGGCTCGCTTCGCGCAGAAGCGCATCGGTGACATGATGAGGCGTAGCAAAGCTCCGCAGCGGATCAATATCCGACAACGGATTAAACCACCTCCAAAGCCGCGGTAGTTGGAGGTCTTCATACTTGCTTTCCCAGTCATTGCCGCAGGCACATTGACCGAGGACGAAGAGTTGGCCAATCTGCCGCCCATCGGCGGCTTGTAGCCAAACAACAAAGTCACATCCCTCGTCGCGCTGCTGATGCGGATCCGCAGGCAGTCCCTCATTAGGTCCCCACACCCATTCACCAGTCTGGTCCGACACGGTCTGCATAGCTTCCCTAAAGGACGTTCCAACCGCGCGGTCGCGCGGCCAGCCCGTATGAAGGCTCCGCGCGCGTGCACCGAAGTACGCCGCTACCAGTTTCGCCGCAACTCGCTCGAACACTCTCGGGAGCCCAACATGGGCACCGCTCGTGAGAGAGGCATTGCAGATGCACAAGAGAAACTCGTAAATGCGTGCGTTCCCTTCCGCGTACGAAAGAGTGCCACCGTCCAGCCGGAAGGGATACGCCGACTGAAGAAGACCGATCCGGCGCTCGATTTCCTCCTGCGTCCGGCCAACAGCGGTGTCGTTGCGAAGGTCGTCGCGCTGCCAAGGTTCAACACCTTCATCGAGCTCAAGCTCGTCCAACGGCCCAGCGAGACGATCGTCGTAGGTAGCCACGTGCAGGTTGGCCGAACCTCGCTTTAGAGCGAAAAACTCCACTCGGTCCGCATTCGTTGCCGACCGCTGTACGGCATAACGGTACGTGTGATTATCGGGCACCTTCGTCGCCGCCACCGTGTGCGAGCTTCTGCATCCGCTTGTCAAGGTCGAGCGCCAGATTGCGGATAGTCGTCGTGTCCTTGGCGAGATCCTCCGCAACCGCCTGAGAGATACCGGCTTCGGAAAAGCGACCGTGGAGATCCCGAAGGATGTCAAGGACAGTGCCAAGGCCAGTGGACAGCCGGGTTCCAATCGGCTGAGTAAGGTCCTCAATCTGCGTCAACGATTTACCCTGCTCAAGAAGGCGCACCTGGTGCCGTTTTGAAAACAGCGCCGCAAAGTCACCGAGTTGGCGGGAATCTTCGATGGCCGCGTTGCGGGCCTTAGACCGGTCCCCGAACATCGAACGCAGCAAGAGGCCGCCGCGGTGCAACTGCGCCACGGCAAGCAGATCCCGGTGCGCGGCTCCTTCCGAGAGCTGCAGAAACTCACGGACGGTCTTGTAGCCGAGAACCGTGTAGACCCACGAGAAGGGATAGTCGGTAACGCTCCCTCGGCCCCGCCGGATGCTGTCTTCAGGGCGAAAGTGAGCGGACTCAGTAAGCTGCTTAACGAGGTAGTAGCCCTCAACCAAGCGAGTCACGGTGCGGTGTTGATCACCAATCATCCTAGAAA
The DNA here is from genome assembly GCA_965222905.1 of Vicinamibacterales bacterium. Lineage (GTDB taxonomy): Bacteria > Acidobacteriota > Vicinamibacteria > Vicinamibacterales > UBA8438 > WTFV01. The sequence goes on from OZ244976.1 coordinate 6,784,515, forward strand.
CATCGGCGATGTTGAGGCCTTCAGTTTCGACAACGCGCGCAACCCACGCGGCTTTGGCATACGAATCCCAAGGCTGGGAGGAGACGATGTGCCGAACGCCGAGATAGGACAGCAGGGCCTTCTCCTCATCCAATTCGGCGGAATCGAAGACCATCACGGGAACGGGGTCGATCTGTCGGCAACCGTGCTCTGCCCAGAGCTGCGAAAACTCCTTGGTTCGCTTTGCATGACCGGAGGCTCTCGGGTCAGTCGTGAGAATGAGACAAGCTGCGAGCCGCCGGTTTCCCTCAAGAACGACGACCTTGCCCGTAGCGGAATCGTCCCGGCAAACAAGCGGCTCCGCGTCGAAATAGCCATTCACAGCAATGGAGCTGAGAACATCATTGACACCAAACTTATCGACGATTCGGTCGAGTATTTGGCGCTGGTCAGTGCCGCCCTCTGGAGAACCAAACCTCGGGTTGTTCGGGTCGAGCAGCAGATCGGTCAGAAAGAGACGGCCGATAGGCCGGCCAGAAAGCTCCGACGGAAGATCAGGCGTCGACATGTTGCCGTGCTCCAACAGACCAAGTCAGGCGCAGCATACAGCAGCGCAAAGCTCCACCGGATCCCGGGCGACGATGCGCTCGGCCAACTGGACGAGAGAAAAACGGTCCGTCCTGCACTCCCAGACCACCTCAACGGCCCAGCCTAGTTCGGTGAGATCGCGGACGTTCTGCGCATCCCGCTCGACCGTCCGCGACAGCTTCGGGATCCAGTAGTCCCGGTTTGAGCGCGGCAAGCGCACAGCGCGGCATTTGGGATCGGGATGCTGATGCCAGAAACAGCCCTGGACCTGGACAACGGTTCTGTACCGTCGGAGGACGATGTCCGGGCGACCAGGAAGCCCGGAACGATGCAGCGAGTACCGAAAGCCCCGTGCGTGAAGGTACTTCCGCACCAGCAGTTCGGGGCGCGTGTCCTTGCCCTTGATGCGCTGCATGTTGCGCGACCGCGCGCCAACGGAAATCCTATCGGCCACAGATCATCACCGCCGGGACAGAGCCACAGCCGTCACAGAACTCACCGATCCAGAACACGAAAAGCCCGTCATCCGCGCATCCTAACACTGTTGCCAAGGCGACAGGGGCTGCGCCAGGTTCGGCATCCGCAGGCGGCCGTCGAGGCCGCTGCGTTCGGCTGCCCGGTGATCCGCAGGAACACGGACTGACCGGCAAGGAGGCCGACGACGTCGCTCTGCTCGCGGCTTGCGCGGAACAACTTCTTCATGCTGCGGGTGGCGATGGCCGCCGGCTGCGGACGCGGCCAGATCCTCGGCGGCGAGGGCTTCGGCCTCACGTTCAAGGCGGACGGCTTGTGGGTGGGGACCAGAACGGACGAGAGCAACGGACCGGGCGGACGGCTCAGGGGAACCAGCGCCGCCGTAAACCGATTGTGAACGGCGATCAAGGGCTCGCAGAGCGTGACAATCGCCAACCGGATGACGCTCACCCCGAGGGTCTAGATCGGCATCCGCCAGGACGGCGGCGACGCCGAAACCGGCCACGGCATGGACCTCGGTGCAGGATTGGCACTCGCCGACGGAGTAACCGGACTCGCCGTGGACATCCGCGTGCGCAGGCTGCTCGTCCACGAGGCGGAAGGCTTCGCCGAGAACGGCATGTCGATCTGAGCCAGCGACAACCCGACGCCGTCGACGCCGCTCGGCTTCTGCGCACGGGTGTCCCCCGCCTGGAGCGGCGATTCGATGAGCAGCGCCCAGGCGCTGTGGGGGCGCGAGAGCATGGGCGGGATGGGCCAGGACCACCTGCTCGGCGGCGGCGGGAACCGACTCGACACCGAACTGGGCTACGGCCTCCCGATCGGAGCACGGTTCGTCGGCACGCCGCGGGTCGGGCTCCGACCCCGGAGTACGGCCACGACTACCGGGTCGGCTACCGGATGCAGGTACTCAAGCAGGGGCGACTGAACCTGCAGTTCGGGACCGACGCGGAGCGACGGGAGAGCCCGGCATTCCACCTGCAGGAAGCATCCGGGGGAACAGGCCAGCGCGTTTTGGGACGCGCGACGGTACTGTGGTAGGGGGGCGCCGGTACCCTACCGACCCACCAGAACCGGGCGCCGGCACGGCAACAATGCAGCCGGGACCCGGGTAAAGGACCACCGGAACGGGGCGCGGTGATCCTTTGGCTGCCGGCGGGTCGTCGGCCCCGACGGCAACAAAGCCAGCCACGGCGACAGCTACGCGGCAGACAAACGGCCGGCGAACCACCGAAGCGCCTTGGCAACCGTCTTGTCGGTAACGCCGATGCACTGGGCGATGAGGCTGTCAGGGTAGCCAAGGTCACGAAGCCAGGCGGCGCGTGGCGCTATCCTACGGTACATCGGAGCAGCCTCAACCCGGCGAAGGACGAACTCCCGGCCAACGCGAGCGCGGGTGCGAATGCTATCGTGGCGGGTCCACCAACTGAAAGATCCGGAACCACCGTCCGGGCCCCCGCGAGGCCCGGACGGATCGATGAGGGCAAAGACGTCAAGCGCCGTGTGCGCGACGTAGTAATCCCGCCCGCACTCGGGATGCTGGGGCTCGAGGTCGACCTTCCCAAAGAGACGGCGAAGGACCGTGGCCGCCTTGGGCGTCCGCCGCTCCAACAACGCCTGAAGCTCGCCAACGCGCTCGGCAATCCACGCCTCTGAAGGGACCGGCAGGGCCGGACCGCCAGCAGCGGGCAAGGCGTCGAGTTCAGCCTGAAGCCGCGAGACGCGAGACTCGGACTTTGCAATCTCCGCGGCGAGAACGGCGCTGTCAGACACCTGGCCGCCACGGACGAAAGCGACCAGGTTGTTGAGTTCCCGGCGGGCCGGGGAAAGCTCGGCCTGCTTGCGAGACCGGATGTCGGCAACATCCCCGTGGACCTGCGCGACCTCGGCGGCGACGCGCTGAAGCGCGTAGCGAATAGCAGCCGGGTCGAGGAGCCGGTCCCGAAGCGCACGAAGGAAGATGCGCTCGAGCTTCGAGCGAGACAGGGTCAGGCGGTTGTCGCAAGCACTACGCCGAGCAGCAATGCAGCCGTAGTAGCCGCCAGCCTTGCCACCGACGATGCCGATGGCCTGCTTGCAGCACGCGCAGCGGAGCATGCCGTCGAACAAGTGGCTCGGGTACACGTCCGAACGTGAGCCCTGATCGCTGGTGAAGCCACGGCGCTTGCCCCCGGGCCAGACCTTGGCAACCGCCGCGCGGCACGCCTGCACATCATCCCAGAGAGACTGGGGAATAATGCGAAGGTTGGGATGGTTCGAAACGACGTGCTCCTCCACAGGCTTGATGAAGGAGTGGCGACGACCGGTCCGAGGATCACGGCGTTTCCCAGTACGATTCCACGTCCAGGTGCCGGTGTACTTGAGATTGCGAAGGATTCCGTCGACGGTGGAAGGACCCCAGCCAGAGGCACCGGCCGTCGGCGTAGGGACCCCCTCCTCATTGAGGCGGACGAAAATCCGCATGAGCGGGACGCCGGCAGCAAACTCCTCGAATATCCGACGAACAACGGCAGCCTCGGGAGGGTGAATGTGCATGTGGTATCCGGCAGCGCGAGAACGCCCACCGGAATCGACACGAACTTCGCCGCACGGGTGTGACCGATACCCGTAGGTACGCTCGCCAACGAAGAACCCGCGTTCCTTCTGACCGCGCTGGCCGCGGAGCGTCTTGTCCTTCAGATCAGAGAGCGTCTGCTGGTTGAAAACCCCGCGTATCTGAAAAGCGAGGGTGGAAGCATCGTCGGCCGTGTCGAGATGGTCAGACACTGAAATGAGGCGGACGCCAGCGTACTCGAGATCCGCGAGGGCCCCAAGCAGGAGGAAATTGCTCCGGGAGAGCCTGGAGAGGTCGTCAACAAAGAGAGCCTCGAAGCAGTGTTGCCTAGCTGCCGCGAGCAAGGCCATCAGGCCCGGCCGATCATGAGAGGCTCCGGACCGGGCGCGATCGACGTAAACGTGATCGTCGAGCACGACGAAACAACGAGCCGCCGCGTCGCGGCGACAGGAAGCGATCTGATCTTCGATGCTCGTTTCTCGCTGGTTCTCCGAGCTGTAACGGCAGTAGACGGCAGCGCGGCGCATCAAACCTCCTTCGACGGGCCAGACAGCGAAACGTCAGTCCCAGAAACGCCAGGCTGCGGAACGCCCAGGAACAGGTGGGCGAGATCGACCGCCAAGTGGTCCACAAGCTCGGCAAGCCGCGGGTCGAAGCCCTCAGGCGGCTGCGAGGAGTCCACCCGAGGACGAGAATCCGACGAACAGACAGGCACGAGGACACCTCCCCGGCGGCCGGGGAGCCATCCGAAATCGCCGCCCGCTTGACTGAAATGGCGCCAGAGGCGCACAATTCAAGCTAGGAGTCTGCGCCGCAGAAAACAGATGCGACAATTGTAGGCGAGCGAGCCGACGACGGAAGGATTCGATGTCGACGACATTCCGCCCCTACGCACCGGACCAATCGCTGCTGTTGCCTCCCGACGTGCGGGAGTGGCTGCCCGAGGGCCACTTGGCGCACCACATCAGCGATCTGGTGGACGATCTGGATCTGACCGCGTTTTACGCGCCGTACGAGGGAGACGGCCGCCGCAACGCGCCGTATGAGCCCCGGATGATGGTGAAGGTTCTGCTCTACGCGTACGCGACCGGGGTGTTCTCGTCGCGCCGGGTGGCGCGGAGGCTGGAAGAGGACGTGGCGTTCCGGGTGCTGGCGGCGGGAAACTTTCCGCAACACCGGACGCTGTGCGAGTTTCGGCGTCGGCACCTGGAGGATTTCCAGGCGCTGTTCGTGGAGGTGGTCCGTCTGGCGCAGGAGTTGGGTCTGGCGCGCTTGGGGAAGCTGTCGATCGACGGGACGAAGGTGCGTGCGAACGCGAGCAAGCGCAAGGCGATGAGCTACGACCGGATGCAGGAAGAGGAACAGCGCCTGGAAAGCGAGATCGAGGCGCTGTTGCGCAAGGCGGACGCGGTTGACGAGGCCGAGGACACGCGCTTGGGCGCGGAGGTTCGGGGCGATGACCTGCCGGCGGAGTTGCACCGGCGGGAAGCGCGTTTGGCAGCGATTCGGGCGGCGAAGGCGCGTCTGGAAGCAAAGCAACGGGCGGCAGACGACGCGCGGGGTCGGCAGCCGGGTCAGGACCGGAACCCGAAGGGCGGTCGGCCGTACAAGCGGGCGTATGGCGAGCCGGACGAGAAGGCGCAGAGCAACTTCACGGACCCTGAGAGCTCGATCATGAAGACGAGCAGTGAGGGGTTCCAGCAGTGCTACAACGCGCAGGCGGCGGTGGACGCGGAGCACCAGTTGGTGGTGGCGACGGATCTGACGGCGAACGCGAGCGACCAGGGTGAGTTGCCGGTGTTGCTCGACGCGGTGAAGGAAACGTTCGACGCGCAGCCGGAGACGGTGCTGGCCGATGCGGGGTACTGCAACGAGCGGGACCTGAAGGACCTGGAAAAGCGGGGCGTTGACGGGTATGTGGCGCCGGGCCGGGAGGGCAAGCAGGCGGCTACCCGCGATCTGGAGGCCCATCCGGCGACGGGTCGCATGATGGAGAAGCTGGCGACGCCGGCGGGCCGGACGGCGTATGCGGAGCGCAAGTGGTTGTCGGAGGCTCCCTACGGTTGGATCAAGCACGCGCTGGGCTTCCGGCGCTTCAGTTTGCGTGGACTGGCGAAGGTGCGCTGCGAGTGGGACTTGGTGTGCCTGGCGTTGAACGTCAAGCGCCTGCACGTGCTGATGGCGGCGTAGGATGCGGGGAATGCGGCTCGCCACGGCGGCAAATCGACGCGCACCGCGGTCTCTGGCGGCCCGTGCGGCCCGCGAGGACCAAATTTTGCTCTCTGTTCGCCAACCACCGAAAATCCACCCCGCCCGGCCGACCGGCGAAGCCGCCCCGACACGGAGCTCAGGGCGTGGGCTGGCGACCCGTTTCGTGCCGCAAGCGTCCTGCGGCGCAGACTCCTAGGCAGCGGGAACGGGGCAACCCCGAGCCGCCGTCTGCTCCAACAGCTGCTCTCAACAGCCTTGGAGCTGGTCGTGTTACTCGGCGCCGGGAGTTGCCACTGGTGGCTCCCGGCGCCCCCTACCCCTACTACTACCCGGCAAGTTCGGCCCTGTCTGAGGGTCAAGACCGAAAGCGCGTCAGAGCCGAGGGGCACCGGCTCAACCAAAGCTGCCCGCGAAGAGGCTGCGCCCCCACGCCGCCTCCAAAACGGGCAGAAATCGGGAACGCACGGCAGGACACCAGAACGCGCGGAACGGGGCGAAGCCCCTGCCACGCGAGGCCGACTGAGGCCGGCGCGAGCGGACCCGCGGCACACGATCCAGTCAGAAACAGCACGGGCAAAGCCGGGCCGGAAAGCGCCGAGATCGGGGCGCTCCGGCTCACGCACTTGTATCCTAGCCACAATCAGGAGGATAATGTGTATGCGAGCCACAGGTCAAGGGAAACCAACCCGATGGAGTTCCACGGGCAACGAGTACAGAGGCTGCGGAGGATGAACGGCATGTCGCAGACAGCGCTCGCCAAAGCGGTGGGAACAACCCCGAGCCAGATCTCGGTAATCGAGAGCAACAAGTCGCGACCGTCGCTGAAGACGGCGATCTGCCTCGCGCGAACGCTGGACACCTCGCTCGACTACCTGACAGGAGAGATCGACAACGCTACGCCGTACACCGAGCTGCTCAGGGAGGCGGCCGAGTGGCGCGAAGACCAGCCTGGACCGGCCAGACCGTGGAAGTCCGAGGTGTACCGAGCCTGGGACGACTACGTCGGAATCATGGAAGTCAACACGGCGGCCGGCGCCGGCGCCATCGTCCACGAAGAACGGATCACGGGACGAATGAAGTTCCCGTTGCGCTGGCTGCGCCGGGAAGGGCTGCAGGCACAAGCGTGCCGAATCATCCGTGTGATCGGGGAATCGATGGAACCCACGCTCCCGGATGGGTGCTCAGTCCTGGTAAACAACGAGGTAAGGCAGCCGAAGGACGGGAAAATCTTCGTGATCCGGACCCTAGACGAACTCATCGTCAAGCGAGCACTACAGCTCAGATCAGAACGCTGGGCGGTGTCCAGCGACAATCCAGACAGGAAGACATGGCCAACCCTGCCGTGGCCGAGAAGCGCATTGGTCATCGGAGAGGTCCGATGGGTCTGGCACACGCTGCCGTAGCGCCAAGCCGACACACCCGCCGGGAGGACACCAACCGCGAGATCGAAGAGACCAACCGCCGTGTGGAAGACGTCGAGCACCGCACCGACGAGATCAGACACGAGAGCGGAGAGTTGGAGCACCGGACCGGCAAGTTCAAGGAAAGGGTCTCGAGGACGAAGAGAACGACCATCGACCACCTGCCGCTCCGGAGAGTGCCGCCGAGGACGATCAACGTCCACGGGCAGATCCACGCGGCCGAAGTGGCGAACCAGCGCCACCTCAACGTGTCCGTCGAGCGCACCGACTACGCGCCGGTAGGCGGGACCTGGGTGCTCGACCGCGTGCGGCGCGCGAACACCTGAAGACGAACCGCGCGAAGGCGCGAGGGCCGAAACGCCCGAGCCAACCGCTGCGTTGACACCAGCGCCAACGGCAACTAGCGTACCGAGAGACACATGGAGAGCACTGGAATCATCCCGATCGTGCTGACCGCCATGGGCGTGGTCGCAGCAGTACTGCTCGGCGTGTGGGGAATCGCGGCCCGCTACGACAACCGGCTGCGGGACCGGATCGACTCGCAGAGCAAACAGCTGCGGGACCGGATCGACTCGCAGAGCGAACAGCTGCGGGACCGGATCGACTCGCAGGGAAAGGAGACTACCGAGCAGCTTGGACAGCTCCGGGAACGAATGGCCAAGCTCGAAGGGCTCCTGGAGGGGCTGCGAGAAGCGATCACCGGAAAGCGGGCCGCCTAGTTCCAGACCCCGGTCACGATCGAGCGGATCATCACGAGCCCCGACCCGAAGCGGCCGAACTTCAGCGAGAACACCGGGATCCACGAGGCGCTGCGCATCGCGCGGTGGAAGGGGCCAGAAAGAACCCACCACGACCGGGCACCGGAGAAGGTCGAGCCAGCACGCGGCGCGACCAGAACCGCAACGCGTTGCGGTCGGGAACAGCACGCGGCGGTCAACAACGGTGGCCGCCTTCGTCGAGGAGATGGGCCGCATCAAGACCCCTGAACGGGGCGCCGCTACGTGTCAAGCATCGCCACGGTGCACAAGGGACTCGGAGAGACCAACCCTCTGGACAGCACGACGGTGCGGCTCGCGCTGCAACGGATGCACCGTCGGCGAGGACGGCGGCAGGCGCAGGTCCAGTGTCTGACCTGGCCGCTACGCAACCGGCTGATCGAGGCGACCGGAGACCGGCTGATCGACGCCCAGGACCGCGCGCTGCTGGCCGTGGGATACGACACGCCGCTGCAGCGCGCCGAGCTGGTGTCAGTCAACGAGCTACCGGGAACAGACCGGCGGCGCCCGATAGGGCAGTTCCAGCAGCCGGAAGTAGTTCTCGCCCAGGGCGATGTTCCGGAAGGCATCATCGTTGAGGTAACGGTGGATGCGGCCCGTGACCTCCAGCTCCTCGCGGTAGACCTCCAGGTCCTTGTCGCGCGACGCCAGGAAATCGGTACCCGGCAGGATCCGGTCCGAGTACGCATTCAGGAACGGCACGTACACCGCGCGGCCCCGCGGCGTCGAGAAATATGCGTCGTCGATCACCCGCCACGCGATATCCAGCATCAAGTTGGGATGACGGTCGAGAAGGGACACCATCAGCGCGAGGTGCCGGGCCGGATCCATGGTGGTGAGCTCGCGCGACAGCCCCATGTGCACCCAGACGACGGCGTTCTCCGGATACCGGCGCAGCACCTCCTGCATCAGCGGCAGGTACCGTGTCGGCTCGTCGTCGCTGCCGAGGTCGGCATGGACGGCGAGAGGAATGCCGCGGTCCCGCAACAGCTCCATGAAGGGGGCCCACTCCGGGATGGTGGCCGCCGGCACAGGCTCGTGCCCGTTGTCGAACAGGGCCTGCTTGACCAGGTTGACCTCACCCATCCAGCGGAAGAGGGCGGGGTACTCCGCATCGAGGAGCTGCACCCCGGCCAGGACCGAGCCGGGGTCCGACAGATCCGGGAAGGCCATCGACAGCGTCAGATGGAGACTCTTCGGCGTCTTCACAACCACGTTCGCGGCGTTGACGAAATCATTCTTCAGCGTCGGCGTCACCGGGGTGCCGGGACAGTCAAGGTAGTAGGTGCAGGACGACGACGCCGGCAGCATCTGGCCAATGCCGTACACGTTGGCGAACAGGACACCGGTCGCCTCGAAGTACTCGACAACCTCGTCGAACGGGACGGCAGGTCCGCCGAACGGCCGGAAGTGGACGTGCGTGTCGAGGATGGCGGTCTGGGGCTGCACGGATCGGTCGTAGCAGGGCGGGTCTCCCATCCGGAAGGAGTCCAGCGTCAGCGGCTGCGGCTGGGCGGCCGGCACCGGCTCAGCAGACCGGCCGGCGTGCGTCGCACCGCCCTGGGATGAGCCGGCGGCGACACCGACGCTGCCGACCCCGATCTGCAGCAGGAGTGCCGCGGCGCACAACAGGCGTCTGGCCAGATCAACGAACCACATCACCTTCTGCTGTCGTTCCATGCACGGCAGAATAGCGGCTGCGAACGTGTTGGGAAAGGGGCGGCTGGTCACCAGGCAAGCGTAGGGCTGCGACTGCTACCGCCGAGGCAGAGGTCCCTGAGCTCGTCGTCGCCCTCCTCGTCGAGGTTCCCGATCTCGAGTCCGAGCGGGTGGCCGACTCAAGCTTGGCCCGAAGACGCGGAAATCGTCGGCGAAGTCAGGCGGGTCGGCCGTAGCCTGCCGCAACCGGCAGAAGGCGCCCGGGTCGACCGGCGGGCGAAGGGTGACTATCTGGCAATAGGCGGTCCGGTTGGCCTCAAGCCACTGGCGCTGGACGAGGCGGCGGAGCGGGAGCCTGCGCGTCGGGACCCGGTTTGTCGGGATCCTGGCGGCCGTTCCTGGAGATCAACATGCTCGACGTCGACGGGATCGACGTCGACGAGTTGAAGCGATTCACGAAGAGCTCGTACGACCTCGACCACATCCTGAGCACGGCCAAGGACCTGAAGTACACCCGCGAGGTTCTTCGACTGCTAACCGCCGAGTGGACCGATCCGTCCGAAGCGTTCGTCCGCCACTTCGCCGGACAGGTCTACGAAGGGGTGAAGACCAAGGCCGTGATCGAGCAGTTCACGCGCGCCACGAAGAAGGCGCTCCACCAGTTCGTGGCGAAGCGCATCAGTGACAAGCTGAAGTCGGCGCTGGCGAGCACCGACCATGACGACGCTGCGGCGGCGACCGACACCCCCGCAGAAGAGAGTGCGGCAACGACCGCTGCCGACACCGGTATCGTCACCACCGAGGACGAATGGCAGGCCTTCTACGCGGTGACGGCGATTCTCAGCGAAGAGGTGTCACCCAACAGAGTCGTCATCCGCGACGCCAAGAGTCTCTGCGCCATCCTGCTGGACAACACGAACCGACAGCCCATCTGTCGGCTGTACTTCAACAAGGGCCAAAAGAAGATCGGCCTGTTGAACGAGGAGAAGGCGGAAGAGCGGGTCGCGATAGATTCGATCAGCGACATCTTCGGCCACGCAGAGCGGATCAAGGCGACGGTGCGGCGGTACGAGGCTGGTCGGAACGCCACGGCGGCCGAATAGTCGCCCTGTCGCGTCACAAGCGGCAGGACAGAACAAGCAGGGCGCAAAGCGCCAAGCACCACAGAGGACGTCGGCCGGCCAACGAGCACGAGTTCAAGGGAACAGGCGCCGAGCAGGTCAGGCAGCCCGAAGTCTCCGGCAGGGATCGGCACCGACCCTCCTTCCCCATGGGGCGCGTTCATGGCAACCGCCGCGCACGCGCCAGGACCGGGCGGAGGCGCGCCCGGGCGGCATCGTCATCGACGACCGGCGAATGAGGAACGCCATGAGGTTCAGTCTGGCCCTGCATGGATCCAGACCGGCGTCTGGGGAAACTGAAGCTGCACATCAGCGAACGGTGCAACGAGGGCGTCGACAGCAACGCGCTGACAGCCGAAGGCGTCGTGATGAAGTGTCAGAATCCTGAAATGCCTGCCGAGCCTCTCTCCCGCATCGTGCTTGCAGCCGTGCTCGCGGCCCTGCTGAGTGCTCCTCAAACGGCTTCCGCACAGCTGGCGTCCGGGTTCAGCATGACGACCGGCATCCCGGATGAGCCCCCGGAATCCGCGGACGAGTGTGCTCCGCTGCGTCCCGGTACGGAAGACGACGTGCGGCTGACGCCCACGGGTGTTCTGACGCTCGAGTTCCACTCCGTGTGCCTGCACCGATGGGCGCAGGGCGAGGACCTGGCCGAAGTGACACTGCAGGTTTCCGCCTACCTGCACGCGTCCGGCAACGTCGAACGCCTCCTGCACGTGCCGAGCTGGACCGTCTCCGAGCGTTCGGTGGGTGTCCACGTCCGTCGCAGCCGGTCCCGTTCCGCGCGCCTCGAGGTCGATCGTCTCGCACCCGCGTTCCCACCCGCGGTCATCGACATTGACGGGACCGGCGCGGCCGTCGACGACGCGCTCGAGGTCACGGTGACCGAAACGGGCACGGGCCAGGACTTCACCGTGCGGGTTCCGGTCCAGGAGGAGCGCACGCACATCGGGCTGACCGACTCCTTCCTGTTCATCAAGCGTCTGCGTCCGTCCCGTGACGTCCCCGCCGGCGTCGACATCCGTGCCGTCAACTTCGAGGCCACCCCCGGCATCACGCACCGCCTGCAGTTCTCGCTCGGCAGTCCTTCGCGCCGCCGCTGGCTGAGCATCGGGCTCGGCTACAACGTCTCCTTCATCGACTGGGGCGGGGAGGACAAGGGCATCGGCGCCGGGCCCATCGTCACGTTCATGGACGACGCATTGCAGCTGACGTTCGGCTGGGCCCTGAACGCGCGTACCGCGCGGATGTACTACGGTGTCGGGTTCAGCGTGGTGGGCCTGCGCTGAGCTTCCGGCCGACGCCCGATACGCAACTCCGTGCCGGCGACCGAAGCCCCGCTGCGATACCGGGGCAGACCGGGAAGAGCGAGCACGTACGCGGTGGGCGGCCAGTGGAGGGAAACCGCGTAGAGCGGTCGTTCGAGAAACTGACGCCCGGGACGCCCTCGAGCAGCGTGAACGGCGAACGAGGAACGGTGCCCCCGTGCGGGGACGGGGCCGAGGCGACCAAGGCCAGCAACAGGCCAGCGGCGAACGACGTGGGACCGGCCATCAACGATGGGGGCAGTTGAGCGCATCGAGCGCCCGGCCTGCGCCTGTCAGCTGGAACTCGTCGCCGACCGTGTCTGCCGGGTACTGCGTGGCCCACACCCTCAGATACGGATGGCGGCGCAGGTTGTCGAAGAAGCCGAGAGCCTGCGGATCGTACCGCAACCCGGCAGCGTCGTCGCCGGGCCACGTCATGAGATAGGCCACCTCATGGTCGTCGTCGAGAGACCAATGCTGCCGCTCGACGAGACCGTCGCCACCCCACTCGAGGACGACTGACCCGTCCGCGAGGACGGCGTCGCCGGTGAAACCGAAGGCGAGGACGTAGAAGCCGCCGCGGCAATCGACCAGCATTCGGGTCTGTCCATAGACGCCGTCGGCGAGAGCCATGACCGTCCGCTGGCCCGTCAGATCGTCGACGACCGGCATCGACCGCCATTGCGCGGCCGCCGAGGAAGCCAGCAGGAAGAAGAGGCAGGAAACGGCCGCGACACGGATCATGTGAACCTCCTTGAGCAGGACACGGAAGTATAGAGAGCAGACGTCGAAACAGGACCTTCGCCGGATCAGCGGCTTGCGGCGATGCCGCTGGGAGGCGGAACCCCGTGGGAGAATCAAAGACCGATGGACATCAACCAGGACCGCATCTGGTATCTCAAGCTCCACTGGCAGGTGCTCGGCGCCATGCTCCTCGGCGCCCTCGCCGGCCTGATCTTCGGCGAGGGAGCCGCCAACACCGTCGGCTGGGTCGGGGACCTCTTCATGCGCCTGCTGCGCATGGTCATCGTTCCCCTGGTCCTGGCCTCCATCGTCTCGGGGGTCGCCTCGATCAGCGGCGGGCGGGCCATCGGACGCCTGTTCGGCAAGACGCTCGGCTACTACTTGCTGACGAGCTTCCTCGCCGCGACCACCGGCCTCGTGGTCGTCAACCTGTTCCGGCCGGGGGTGGGCGCCTCCCTCGGCAACGCCGCGGCGAGCGCGCAGATGCCCGAGCTCGACGCCCCCACGTCGGGCGTCGAGCTGCTCCTCGGCATCGTGCCGACGAACGTGCTCTCGTCGGCAGCCGCGGGCGACATGCTGCCCATCATCTTCTTCAGCATCGTGCTGGGGACCGCGATCGCCAACCTGAAGGCGGACGACGCCCGCGGCACCCTGATCGGGTTCTTCAACGCGTTCTTCCAGGCGATGGTCGCCCTGACCTCGGGCATCGTCAGGCTGCTGCCCATCGGCGTTTTCGCACTGATCACGCGGATGGTCGGCACCACCGGGTTCGAGTCGTTCGAGCCGCTGATCTGGTACTTCCTGACCGTGGCGACCGGGCTGACCATCCACCTCTTCGTCACCCTGCCACTGGCCCTCGTCGTGCTCGCGCGCATCTCCCCCGCCATCCACTTCAAGAACCTGCGCAACCCGCTGCTGATCGCGTTCTCGACCAGCTCGGCAGCCGCAACGCTCCCGGTAACGATGCGCACGGCCGAGGAACGGGTGGGGATCTCGAACAGGATCTCGTCGTTCGTCCTCCCCATGGGCGCGACCGTGAACATGGACGGTACCGCGATCTTCGAGTGCGTAGGGGCTCTGTTCATCGCCCAGGCCATCGGGTTCGACCTGTCGCTCGGCGCGCAGACGGTGGCCGTGATGACGGCGCTGCTCGCCTCGATCGGCGCGGCGTCAGTGCCGTCGGCCGGGCTCGTGGTGATCTTCATCGTGCTCGACGCCATCGGGCTCGGCGGCCACCCCGGGGCCGAGGCCATCGTCCTCGCCATGCTGGCCATCGACCGTCCGCTGGACATGTACCGGACCGCCGTCAACGTCTTCAGCGACTCGTGCGGCGCCGCGATCATCGCCCGCTCGGAGGGCGAGGACGGAATCGACACCGAAGTGAGGTAACAGCGCGTGGTGAAGGCCGTACTGCGGGCGCCGCATGGCGGGCGAGGCTTCCACTCGGCCACGTCGGCCACTGATGGCTCTCGGGCAGCCTCCCTACCCCCGGTGCCCCGGCCGGCGGCGACGATCCTGACCACCACGCGCTCCGAGCCGTAGTCCTGTCAACGGGCCAGGAAGTACCGTGTCAAGGCGACCGATAGAAGAAAGTTCACCCGCCCGGCTGCGGGCTTGTCACAGAGCCGCTCTACCAGCCGAGCGTGCCCCGGCCCATGAGCCCGTTGCTGGTTTCGCCCTGCATCGGCATCTCCCGCCGCTGCGCGTCCACGCCCAGCTCGAAGCTCACGTTGCCCCGGTCGAGCACCCCGATGATGATCCGGATCATCTCGCCTCTCCTGGTCTCAACCCTTTGCGCGCAGCCTCTCCCGCGGACGGCGCGTCCTCATCGCCGTCCACCGCGACCCACGCCGAACAGGCGGATGAGGCCCGCCTCGTACAGCCGGCGGCAGTCGGTGGCGTCGCGGCCGCGGTCGTCATCCAGCAGCGTGCCGGCCATGCCCCTGCCGCTGAAGCGGATGTCGTCGCACTCGCGGTCTCGCGCGTACTCGCTGCTGTCGTCCCCGAAGTCGATCCGGCCCGAGACCGGGTCGACGCCGAACAGGCGGATGAGCCCCGCGTCGTACAGTTGGCGGCAGTCGGTGGCGTCGTGGCCCCGGTCTTCCGCGAGCAGCGTCCCGCTCATGTAGGTCCCCTCGAACCGCGGGTCGTCGCACTCGCGGTCCCTGGCCCAGGCACTGCTGTCGTCGCCGAAGTCGACGCTCCACTGCGCGTTGCCGCCGCGGTACGACTGTCGCGCGGGTGCCTCGCGAGGCGTTCTTCCGCCGCTGTTCCCTGACGGCGGTCCGAGTCCGGACTCGAGTGCCGTCCCGATCGCGCCGGCTCCTGCCGGCGTTGCCAGGTGCAGTGTCGCAGCCGCCAGGAAACAGAGACCGTATTTCCTCTTCGTCTCGACCATCGTTGTTTTCCCCCGAGTTCCGGTCCTCACGGCACCGCGGCGTAGCGGCGCTTGTCGGCTGAAGGGTACCGGCCTGCGGTCGTCGTCCCGGATGCGGCGCGGCGCAAACCGTTGGTCTTCCGTCCGGGCTCGTCGCGGTCGTTCGGTGCCGCAGGGCAGGATCTCTGCCCTCGCGTTGGACCCCGCGGGGTTCTCCGTCCTCTGGGATCTGGAGACCGCACCCCCGCCGCGATGGTGCATCCCGCTCCCCCTACACTTCGTCTCGGAGAAACCGCTGGCGGCGGCTCCCCGCCGGCGTCTGTCCTGGGCCGGGGCTGCCAGAGAGGCTGAACAGCATGAGACGGTTTACCGGCTTTAGCCGGCCCGGGCGTGAGATTCAGGTGGTCAAGCAGGGGTGGAGCTGGCCCGCCTTCTTCTTCAACGTCCTCTGGGCCCTGTGGCACCGCATGTGGCTCCTGGCCTTCGGTGCGTGGCTGGGCGAAACCCTCGCTCCTGCGTTCCTGACCTTCGCTTTCGAGTCTCTGAGCCGCGCCGGTGTCGACGCGTTCCCCCTGGTCCTCTCGGCAGGCTTGGCCTTCGCGCTTGGTGTCCCTCTCGCCTTCGGCGGCTGGGGCAATTCGTGGCGGCGCGACCACCTTCGGTCGCGTGGTTTCGCGGAGTGCGGCACCGTGGCTGCTCCGTCGGTGGCGGTTGCCGAGCGGCTGCTCCTCACGCCTGCCGGCGCGTCGGGGTCCGGGTCCGGCGACCGGTGATCCGAACGGTGTTGGAGTCTTCTGCCATGACGCATGGAGCCGTAGCGGGCTTTCGTCCCAAGAGTCAGGTGCTGCAGGCTGCCGCGGTCGGGGCCTGTGTCGTCGCCGCCTTCGCGGGCGGCCTTCCGCTCGCCCTGCTGTCCGGTGTGGTTGCCGTCCTCTACCTGACCGGCGGCAAGTACGTCGACGTCGACTGTGCCGCAGGTCGCGTTACGACCCGGTGGCGCTTCGCCGGCCTTGCGTTGGCGGTCGTCGATACCCCCGTGCGGATCAGCCGCCTCGAGTTGCGGCCGGAGTGGATGGCCCGTTCCTCGGGCGACGGTTACGTCGACCGCAAGGGTTCGATGGTCTACGACCTGGTGCTCGTCGGCGCCCCGTTGGACGACGACGGCGAAGACGAGGTGGTCATCGATCTGAAGGAAGACCAGGTCTTCTTCGGTGCGTCGGAACGCAGGGCCCGGACAGCAGCCAGCGCCCTGCGCTTGCCCCTGGCGGTCCGTTGGGACCGGCTCTTCTCCGATCTCGCCCCGACCGAGCGGCAGTGCGGCGAGTGGACGGACCCTCTCGTCTATCCGTCCGCGCTCGGAGATTGGCGCCGGTGGCTCTGAGGGCGCCTTTGTGGACGCGGTTGTCGGCGGCGCTGGCCGTCCTCGCTGTCGCGTCGGTCCCGCCGACGCCGGCGCCGGCCCTCGGCGCGGGCGTTGCCGAGCTCTCGCCGTTCACGCCGCTCGAGGGTCTGCGCGGCGTCACTTTCTCGAACGACCGCTACGCCGTGTCGCTTCACTGGCCCGCGGTCTCCTATGCGATGGAGCTTCCCGGCCTTCCCGCGCACCGCTCCGGGGCTCTGCCGGTTGGTACCGAGTTGCGCGTCGGCTGCCGCGCGGACAACGGCCGCCCGGGCTATGGTGTTGCTCCCGCCCGCGCGGTTCTGGAGCTGCGCCGCCATCCGGCCGCCCGGGCGACCTACGGTCTCTTGCACCCGATGTTCTGGATCCTCGGTTTGACGGGCAACGATGTCGGGCGCACCAGTCTGGGCGTTTCGCTCACCGGCTTGCCCGCTCCGATCGCCGTTGTCCTCGAGAACCCGCGCGTGTACGACCTCGGGGGCCGGCTTCCGATGCGCGTCGCCGGGCTGCCGGCCGCGCATGTGCTCTCCTTGATTGCTCAATCGTCGGCACTCGATCTGGCTGGCGAGGGACCGCGGACCGCGATCTCCGTCCGCTTTGCCGCGGCACCGGCCCTTGTGCCGGCGGCTGCGGCGATGCTCGCGCATTGCCCCTCCACCTGAACGTTGGTGAATGCGCCGGTCCGCGTTCGCATCCGGTACTGCGTTCATGTCGACGACGGCGAGGTCGAGGTTCTCGAAGCGATGGTGAGGTTGGGGCACCAGCAGCTCTCTACCTGTGCGGGCGTCGCCGCTGCCAGCCGCGCGGTCTCGATGGCGCCGCACCGTCGTCGGCTCGCGCCCGTCGGTCGCGGCCAGGGTGATTTCCCTGGAGGTCAGGTTCAGCATGGTCTGTCTCCGGTTGGCGACGAAATCGCCTCATGTACGGTTCGGGGTAGTCGTTTCCGCGGGGGAATCGACTACCCCGGCTTGTTTCGCGGTCGATTCGGCCCGTCGCTTCGCGGATGGGATGCGCGGTTGCGCTGGGTCGGTTCGGCCAGGCGCGCTTGCGGGTATCCGGCGCTGCGCCCGCCCTGGGTTCGGCTGTCCGTCTTCGATCAATAATTGTTGCTCATGATCGATCTGGTCTTCTCCCCCGTCGTAGCCGGCACTGTCTTCGCCCTTTGCGCTGTGGCCCCGCTCACCTTTGCCTTGGAGTTTGCTGACGGGAGTTCGGGCGAGGTCGTGCCCGACTGGCTCGCCGTCTGCCGTGTCGTGTCGTTCCTGGCGATGATCGCGGCTTGTGGCTGGCTGTGGTCGACGAACGCAACCGACGCAACCCTCCGCCGTGCGGCTGCGCGGGGCGTTCCGGTTGCCGCGATCGTCGAACGCTGCGATCGGCTCGAGCCCCTGGGCTCGCTCGACGACTGCCTGAAGGCCGGCATCCGGCGCTACGAGCTTCGCAGCGAGATCGCCGACGCGCTCAACTGATCGCGCGCTGGCCGCTCCCTCCGGTCGACATCGGTGTCCGCTTCTTCCTTCGGCGGCAGCCGGATCAGGTCCCGGTGTCCGAGCTCCTCGCGCAGCGGCACCAGATCGAGCTCCGAGCCGTCGTCGAAGTGCACCGTCAGGCCCTGACGGCGCCCGCCGAGCCGTTCGGCCACGGCCAGCACTCCCTTCGCGTAGTCGACCGGTCGCCGGTGGAGGGGACGCTGTTCATCGTGCCGGCGCACCAGGCCGCCTCGGCCGCGGTGAGCCCGCCCGGGCCGAGCTTGCTCGCCGCGGCCTGCATCTCCTCCGCCGTCGCCGGCACCAGCCTGTGGCGGTGGGTCTCCGGCCAGCCGGTCCGCCGGCGTCCGTCCGCGAGCGCCGCGTGCATGCCCGGTCCGGCGCCGACCGGCTCGTCTCCGTCGTACAGGATCCAGCCGGCGCCCTTCTGCCGGCGCTCTTCGGCGTCGTTCATCGTGCTCCTCCTGCTGCAGGTCTTCGGTCGCGCTCGCTCTTCATCCCCGGTCGCCTCCGCTACGTGCGGTCGAGCACCTTCCTCGCCTCGCGCGCCGCGCGCTCGGCGCTCTCGAACCCGGTATGCGGCCAGGCCACGCTGGGGCGTCCTTCTCGCGACAGGCCGCCGTCGCCGTCCAGCCATAGACGGTGCAGTCCGTCGGTGCACCGCTCGACGGCCACCACCCGTTCGATGTGCGGGCACGCCGAGGGCGTCTTCTGGCGCTCCATGACGTGGGTCGTGCCGATGAGATCGAGGTTCTCTGCCGCGATCCGATCGGCGGTCTCGTAGTCGCCGCGCAGCGCGGCGCTGGTGACGGACGTTGCGGTCATCGTGGTCTCCCGGTGCGCGAAGCTGTCGGCGCGTTCCTGCCGTTCTTCGCGGTCTCTCGGTCGCTCCAACGCGTTGGGGCGGGTTGCAGCGCGCGTCTCGGCGCGCCCGCGGTGGGTGAGGTTCCCGGTGCTCTCTGGATCTCTGGGGGGGGGCGATTCGTCGGGCGTTCGTGCGCCTGCTCACGTGGGACGCTTTCGCTGATGGTTGGGGTCCGGTGCCTGTTCAGCCGGCTTGCTCGTCACGTCCGAGCCAGTCCCAGACCGTTGGCATCGTGTATCCCGCGTAGAAGCGCGTCAGCTTGAAAACGACGGCGTCGGCGACCCGATCTTTCCCCTTGATCCCGGCCGTGACGGCCACATCTTCCGGCAGGTCTTCGGCTCGAACGAGCGACACCGTGTCGTTCAGGCTGTGCACGTCCGAGTACGCCTCGTGGAGTCGTTTCAACGACTCAGCGTTCGGCTTGTCGAGGACCACTGCGAAGACTGCGCTCGCCATCTGGAATCTCCTACGCTCTGGACTGCGGCGTGTTCTGCCCGGAGCGCCGGCCTCGTGTTCGGCGTCTACCAGACGCGGATCGATGACGAGAGCCTTATATCGGCGCTCGGCAAGCATCGCCAGGTTGTCCACCGCGTTCTACGCCGGGCGAAGGAGTATCGCGAACGTGTTGGTCGGGCGCAACCGCCGTGTGAGGCCGGAACACGCCGGAGCTGGCCGTGAGGCGTCAGTCTCGCTACCCCGCCGTGCGTTTCATGGATCTATGCCACTCCTGCGGTTCCTTGAGATTGGTTCAGCCGGCTCGACGTTCCTCGATCGGTCCGAAGGATCAAACTGAGACACTACCGTGGTTCGGGTTATTCCGCGCCGTTCGGTCTTCCGCTTGCGTTCCGGGACTTTCCCTCGGGCCTTCTTGGCCGTCTTCTCATGGCTTCCAGGATATTCTTCCACCACGTGTCGCTGTTCGCCAGGCTAGTGTCTACAAACCTGAGCACTTCGTCCATTGAAAGTTCCGCCGTTGGGCCCCCGAATTGGAGGTAGTCCGCTCTTGACTCATAGAAGGCTGCGAGCCGGACCATGTATCTGTACAGAGCCGCAGTTATTCGCAGAACGAAAAACAACAGAAGCAGCGGCCCTATCGACTCGTTCCATGCCGGGCGCGAGCCGTGGTCGAGCAGCTCTTGCAGCAACGCGACGGCGTTGGGATCCGTCAACACCGACTCCGGATCTGCGTCGCCCCGAAGCGATTCGACGAGCGACGGCAGCTGCAGGGGAAGGCTCTCATGGTATTCGGATCGGGACCAGGCCGTCATGGCGAAGACGTAGAGACCGCCCAGCGCGATTGTCGTCATTCCGAGGAACAGACCGCCTGCTGCTGCTCTGCACAATCTGCCCCGGATTCTGAAATCCCGGCTCAATGCCTCCAGTGCTTTGTTTTCCGCCCTGAGGCGGTAGCGCTCTTCTGGTACGTTGCGCACCCACTCGGCCACGCATAGGTAGAGCGCGACCAGTGCGAGGACCGCTACCGCCGCGCCCTGGACCAGCCCAATCCAAACTTCGAGCTCCCCCGGTGCGAGCGTTTGCACCGTGGCGAAAAGCAGGGCGACGCCCACTCCCCAGCCGGCGATCAATCCGACTGCTCTGCCGGCGGCTCGCCACAGGACTTGCGCCGCCTGCGCCACCCATTCCCTTATCCCCATTTCGTCTACCGGCCCGGGTTTTCCTCGACTCGATCGAGTTGTTGCCTCAAACTGCCGATTGCCCTATGCTGGCCTCCGAGTTTCAGCCAGCCCGTCACTGTGGCGGTGTCGCTGTCTTCCCCGGTTTCTTCCCCGCCGGCGCTCTGCTCGGCCGGAACGTCCCCCTCCTCTTGCGGCTTGCCGGCAGCCTCTCTCGTGGTTCCGTCGGCGTCGTCCTTGGTCTCGACTTTCACCCAGACGAAGCGTCTCCAAACTAGTGAAGACTCCTTCACATCGCTGACGCGCACATGTTTGCCCTCGGGGATCGTTTCTCCCGTCGGCTCGCCGTCCCTCCACAGGAAGCGCAGGACCGGCACCCTTTCCGGCTCTTCGTGGAGGACCAGTTCCTCCCTGGCCTCGAATGTCCGGTTCAGCGCCTCGCGCCGCACCAGCTGTTCCCCGGCTGACTGAGCGAGCAGCGGTCCGCCGCTGGCTCCCGCCAGGAGCGCAAGCACCAGTACTTCGCACCGACGGAAGCGCCATCCGCGCATCTTGTCCTCCCTTCCGCGAGCCCTCTTCGCGAGTGTACTCCTTCCCTCGCTGCTTTCACTACCCAGAGAGACGCAGGCAACGAGCGCCGACCATGCAAGTCCCTTCATCGTCTCCATTCCATCCTGAGCCTCATTGGGACCGGACGTTAACGGAAACGCGTTTATCTGACCCGACGCCGTGCTCAGGCTGCCGTGCTGCGGCCCTCGGGCCAGGCGACGTCGGCTGTCTCGCCTCGCATCTTCCTTTGGTGCGGCATCGCCGAGTTCACCGAAGGCGATCGGGCGCCCTCTGTGCGCCCTCATGGCCCTGGTCGGCCGCCGTGCGGTACCACCGGGCGGGCTTCCAATCGATCGCGACGCACGCCGCGACCATGCTCGTACATGGAGCCAAGGTTGCCCTGCGCGACGGGGCTTTCCTGTCCGGCGGCGCGTCGGTACCAGCGAACCGCTTCGGCGGGCGCATTCCCGATTTCCCGGTCACGCGCTCACACCCACCGGCGTCATGGCCATCCGCTGCAAACAGTTCCATCTGCCGGACTTATAGAAAGACCGCAGGAGAAGAATCGCGTCGACGCTCTCCGGTAGCCAATAGATGGATGCGCCCTTGATGCGGAGATTGATGACGCGACGGATGGCACCGGTGAGGCTTGCGCGGTGCTCATCGCCGGGTCGGTGGTCGTCCCCGTGCTGGCGTACGCGCCGGCGGGCGACCGGCTGCTGGCCGAGTCGCACCTTGCGCCGTATGCGGTAGTGGGCGCGGATGCGGCGGTCGCGCTCGCTCCGGCGGAGCTGACCGAGCGGTACGGGGAGCGGATGGGCACGGTACGGGCGTTCTGGCAGGAGCGTGCCGAGAGCTCGCGCGCGCTGCAGCGTCCGGGTCCGGGGCAGGCGCCGCCGCTCGACCCGCAACTGCCCCGGCTGCCGTGGTGATTGGATCCGCGCGGCTTGGAAGGGGACATATATTTTCCTTGACCGGAGCCCGGTGCATTTGTAGGCTTGCGCCGTTGCCTGGTTTCAAATCGGGGGTGGTACGGATGAAGGGTCGTAATGGAGTGAGAACGTGGACACGGGGTCGTTCTTGGATGGGAACGAGTGGGAGTATTCCGTTTCTGCGCGTGGTTCAGGCCGTTGTTGCGTTGATCTGTTTCGGCTTGTGGGCCGGTAATGTTGTCGCGCAGCAGGGCGATGTCGCCAGTCCTGTTCTGCAAATTGGTCATGCAGTCACTGTGAGAGGTGTTCTCGATGCTTGGGAGAATTATCCGTCTGGGTTCTCCATGAGTCGTGGAGATCGTGTGGTTCAGATCCACCCTGGAGAGGTTTATGAGGTTATTGGAGTAAAGACAATCCCGTCCGTCATCTGGGGAGATAGTTAGGACAGTGATCGATATAAAGTTGTCAACTTCGTCGATGGCCCCGCGGTACACGGCGATTCCCGATGGCGCGCGTATTCAGGCCCAGTAGATCCGGGCCCATTGCTGCCGGCACCCCATCGCGCCGAGAATGAGCCGCCGACGCAAGGAGATAACCAGCTAGTTTCGGCCAGTGTCCTTACTACGTCCGAGTGCGTCCCATGGATACTTTGGAGCATGAGTGCAATCTGGCGCCCTGTTGGGTTTATCAGGGTAGAGACAGGGTCGGGCCTCCTTGGAATCTTGACGCTGTTACTGTAGGCGTGGCTGATCCGGTGGAGCTACCGGAATGACGCCTGAAGCTCAGGCGCCGTTGACGTTACCCCAGGCGTTTGGTGACTTTCTCTTGTTCAGTCTGTTGGGGTGTCTCGTTATGATTCTTGGCCACATTGCGGCGCAGTTGCGCCGTAGAGGGACACTCAAGAATGCGTGGAATGCGCATTGGGTTTGGGTGCGGCTCTTTTGCGTCGGCGGTCCAGAGGGGTCCAGGAGGGGCTGCGAGCGGCATGGCAAGAGCTACTTGACCCGGCGAAGGCGAGGTGAGGAGGGCGATGGGGGCGGCTCGCTGACCGGCGGTGCTATCCCGTCAGCGTAGCGCTGGGCGTGGTTCCGCTCGTACTCGCGCGCTTCGTGGAAGTCCCAGTACGCATCGAAGTCGCCGCTGGCCCGTAGCGCCCGCAGCTTCAGGACCGCCTCGGCGCCGACCAGCCGCCAGCGGGCTCCGGTCAACTCCATCCGGTCGCGGACCAGGTACCGGCACGCCCCTTCGATCACGCCGGTGGCGATGGGATAGCCCGCCGCGAGGTAGCGGTCGTAGTGCAGATACGGCGCGTACTTCTGCAGGTAGTCGGCGCACGTATCGACCGGCTTGCGGGTGTCGCTCGACAAGCCTGCGACGGTCGCCGCCCGCCGCATCGCCGCGGCCACCTTGCTGGACTTGCCCTCGAGAATGCTCTGCACGCGCGTCCAGGCCCAATGCGCCGCGTCGGGGCTCCCCTCGCGATGGAACACGTGCGCCGCCTTCCAGACGTACTCGACCACGTGAATGATGTCGAGGATCACCGTCACGTCGACGCCGTAGGCGGCGGCGCCCGCTTCGACGAGGGCGAGTTGCGTCTCGGCGCCGTCGACGAGCACGACCCAGCGCTTGACGCGCTCCGGGTCGTGGCGCTCGGCTTCCAGCATCGCCTCGGCGACCACCTCGGCCGGATCGTGTTCGAGGCTCGCCCAGACCCGTTTGGCCACCGGGCGAGGACGCACCGCCGCGGTCTTGGCCCGATTCTTGGCCTTGGCCGCCGGCTGTCGGGGCATCAGGCTCTGCAGGAAATCCTCCGGGCTGCGCACCAACGGCGCGACCGCGTAGACGGCGGCCACCGTCGCCATGCGTTTGGCGTGCTTCTTCTCGCCCGGCCGCAGGCGGTTGAACGGGGAGAGCTGCTCGCGTTGCCGCCGGCGCCTCTCGGCCGCCTTGCGCGTCGCCTCGCGCAGGTCCTCGTGATGCAGCACCACGCCCTTGCCGTCGAAGGTGAGCACCACAACCGACTCGTCAGCGACCGGCTCGCCCGCCGCCGCTCGGCGCGCCGCGTAGAAGGCGTCGAAGTCCTCAGCCGCGCGAGCGACCAACTGTTCCGCCTGACGCTTGGGCACCTGGGCCCCGCTATGGCGAGACAGCTCGAACAGCGCTTCGTCGAACGACCGCGATGCGGCCGCTTCGGCCACCCGGCGGCGCACCTCGAGCGAGTAACGCTCAGCCGGCAGGTTCAGCGACGCATCGAGCGGATGCAGACTGTCGTGACCGTGCCGCGCGTAGCCCAGGCGCTCGACCGCCACCGTCCCGAAGGTCGTCTCCAACTGCCGGTCGTGCAGCCGCCGCTCCGAACGCTCGACGCCGTCGGCCCCCTCGACCGGACCCGCCGCCTCCCCCGGGCTGCGTTGGTCGAGGTGCCCTTGCAGGAGCTTGCGCATCAACTCCTGACCACGCCGGTTCAACTCCCGTTCGATGTCGCTCTCACGCATCTGCAGGGCCTCGCGCGAAGAAAGGTAGGCTTTGGTCTCCGCGAAAGAAGCCTCCGCCGCCGCATAGGGCGCCGGGGCGGGTGGAGCGGTGCGGCGGAGAACAACTTGCATGGCTCAACGCTCCCGTAACCCCCGTAACCGCCGCTTGTCCAGGCCGCGCGCCAGCACCGCGCTGGCCAGGTTCTTCCTCAGTACGCATCCAGGCTCCGGCTACCCGCGGCGGCTGCGGACCGCCGCAACTGGAGCCAAGTGTCACCGTGCGCCGGTCGGCTCCCATCGGATCGCGGACCCAATGCCGACAGGCCCTTCGATGAGCCGGCGACGAGCACCGCACGCCGCGTCGCCGCTGCCACGTGGATGATGTCGAGTACCACGGTGGCTTCCAGGGCGTACGCGGTGGTGCCCGCGAGGCGGTCGCGATGGTCACGCGGCGGCGCATCTCGACCCAGTAGCGCTCCGGCAGCAGGTTCAGCGCGGCATCGAGCCGATGCAAGCCGTCGTGACCGCGCCGCGCGCAGCCCAGACCCACAACCTGCATCGTGCCGGAGGCCGTTTCGGCGTGGCTTTCGTGCTCGCGCGGCTCCGAGCACTCGACACCGCTGGTGTCCTCGGCCGGACCAGCAGCCTCTTTCGGGCTGCGTTGGTCGCGATGTCCTTGCAGGAGCTTGCGCACCAACTCCTGGCCCCGCCGGTGCAGTTCCCGTTCGAGTTCGCTCTCGCTCATCTGCCGGGCTTCGCTGGACGAGAGGAAGGCTTTGGCATCCGCGAAGACAGCATCGGCCGCTGCGCACGGGGCTCGCCTCGGGGGATCGATGCAAGGGACGCCGGTTCGGGGCACGTCGAATGTACGTCCCTGGAATCCTGTCGTCACAGCCATCGCAGGCCTGCCTCCCTTCCCACGGCACCGTACCAGAACGCCGCGCGAATGTCCAGAAGGGAGCGCGCCTGTCGGGGAGAAGACCGAAGGTGTTCGGCGCCGTGACGAGGCTCGGCTGGCTGCCGAAAAGACGCCGGTACGCGCTGGCCTGCTTGATGTCCCTCCCGAAATGGCCACTGGGGAGACGCATCCGCGGGCAAAAGAGCCCATGAATAGGGCGAAAAATCCTCTATGAAGAGCCGCACCCCGCGAATGTCCAGAAGGGAGCGCGCCTGAGGGGGACCGGCGCGTGCCGGCGTCGTGGTCGGGTCGGGCGGCGGCCCGAAAAGAGGCGGATGGGGCGCTCGCCGGACGCTGTCACCCCTCAAAACGCACTGAAGAGGGAGTGTCCTCGGACATAAACCCTTATGAATGAGCGAGATAGCAATCTATGAAAAAGAGCCGCACCCTTCTCTGCCTCCAATCTGAGTGTAGCTCCAGAGGCGGTATGGCGTGCGTCTCAGAAGAGGCTTTACGGCCCACGGAACGAGACGCCAGCGGAACAGGAATCCCTGACAAGAGCTGAGCAGGACGCTTACTGGAAGATCCTGACGCGCCTGCGGCCACCGCAGTTGGCCGTCTTGCCGGAGGTGCTCGGGTACATTGGCCCGAACCTGAAGATGTTCCTGGAAAGCAGGGAACTCGACGTGGAGATCGTCCACGACGGGGAGTTCATCGTCTTTGTGGCGAACAGGGCCGTGGAGATCGACAGCTTCGACGGTGGCTACGGGAACGTATCGCAACTGCTTCAACCCAGCGAAGAAAGACCAACGCTGACGATGATTGCAGACTTCCAGCATCGGGCGTACGAGGGCTACGACGGTCCGTTCGTCGCCTTCTGGGGGGAGGAGCGCTTGGATAGGTTCCAGACGTCAATGTGGCGGATCTTGGCCCTGGGGGCCGTTCCTGACGAGATGGTGTGGAACGACGGCCGTCGAGGACAACGAGACACACAGGCATCTCCGGAAGCAGAGACAGCGACAGCCCAGCGGCACTAGGACCGCTGGCAGATGGCCCCGGCGGGCGCTCGCTATGCCGAGGACCAAGGGGCATTCGCGAGTGTGTGGCGCGCTTGGCGTGCAAGGCACACGAACGGATTGGCAGAGCGAGCGAGAAAGTGCCACGTTCGGCGCCGACTACTCAAAGAGCCGGATGGTCACCGGCGTGTCGCTGTCCCACAGCCGCGGGCTCAGCAGCTACGCCGGCGTCGACACCGGCCGGATGACCTCCGCGGTCACCGGACTCTACCCCTGGATCGGTTTCCGGGCGTCCGAGCGGGTGACCGTCTGGACCGTCGCCGGCTACGGCGCCGGAGGCCTCCTGCTCAGTCCCGGGGCGGGCGTGCCGGTTCAGACCGGGCTGTCGATGGCTCTGGCCGGCGGCGGCGGCAGGGGGGAGCTGCTCGCCGGCGACAACGGCTTCGGACTCGCGTTCAAGGCCGACGCCCTATGGGTCGGAACCAGGACGGACGCTGCGAGCGGACCGACCGGGAATCTGGACGCCACCCGGGGCGGGCGTGACCCGCTTGCGCACCGCGCTCGAGGGCTCGCAGAGCATGACCGTGGCCGTCTAGGGGGACCACCGCCAGCATCTCGGTAAGGGGCAGAGGCCCAGTCAGATTGATTAGGAGGATCAGAATGGCTCTGTTAGCATCATCCGCGTGGATACTTGCTCATGCAACAGCAGGCGTAGAAGAGATCTATTACCGAGAGAATCCTGCGGGAAGAAGCGGACAACACGGGTCTACTCCAGCCATGACGCTGTACAGGAAGGACGTTGAAAGCCAAAGGGCATTCCCAGAAGATTGGCCGAACGCAGCGCTAAAGGAGCTGCTTACCGCAGGGTACATTATGCGGATAGACAAAGACGGGACCGACCCTCCCGAACGGTACGCCTACACAGAGGCGGGCCGCGAAGCTGCACCTGGATTTCGGGAGGCCCTTGAGGAACATCAGCGGATGCCGAGGTGACAGAATCGCATCCGTAACCTTGAGCCGGGGCATAATGACGCGGTGAGGGGAACCACCAGCGCCAGAAGAACGCCGCACCGGAGCGGACGGAGGCCCGAAAAGCCAACGGGGTTGAAGGCCAAGTGCCGCACGGTAACCGACGCGATGGAACGGATCGGCACAAGGCTCCGAATCGCCGTCGCCGCGGACGGCGATGCCGAACCGTTCCTGATCCACGCGAGCTACGAGATCGACAGCCGAATGCACGTCTACCGGAAAGCCGAGACCGAAACGGCGATCACCGACGCACTCAAGCCCATCGGCGCAACCTGCCGGGAGTTCCTGGACGAGGCCGCGGAAACCGGACGGCGTCTAGCGACCTCCCGGACACCGCTCCCCGTCGTCTGGGACGAGCCGGCACTCGTGATCGCCGGGATGGCACCCGGCACGGTAGCCCGCTGGCGAGAACGTCGGGACAACGGCAACGCCCCAGCAGGAGCGGGGCAGTGACCCGCGAAGGCCCACTGGGCCGGGTCAAGGGACGGTGGCTGGGCGACGACTTGGTCGATCCGGACATCTACGCCAAAGGCGTCGACGATGGCTGGAACGACGTCGAGCTGTACCGACTGATCGTGCGGCAGCTGCAGCGCAGCTTCCACTCGGGCAGCGACGCCGATCGGCGGACGATGCTCGCCAACCGGCCTCACCTGACCGGCACGAAATGGGACGCGGCCATGGCGGCCGTCATCGAGCACACCGCCCGGCTGCACGGCTACGAACCGCCGGCGTGGGTAGACGAGCCCCAGCGGTTCCTGGACAACCCGGTAAAGCTAACTAGGTTGAAAACCGACAGCGACTCCGCTTGGCAGCCCGGCGCGTTCCTACGACACGGGGTGAGCGTCGACAGCCGAGACCTGGACTGGAGAACGGGCGATGGCCGGCACTGGACCGCTGAACTCTGAGAACATCACCGGACTCCTCGACGACCTCGACAAGGCGCTCCACGAGGTGGGCGAACGAGCAGAGGTCTACCTAGCGGGAGGTGCCCGGATGCTCTTCGGGTGGCGCACGGACAGACACACGAAGGACCTAGACGGCGTAATGCGCAGCGGCCAAACCATACTGATAACGACAGCGATGCGGATGAGCGAGCGCCACGGCCTCGAGCCGACGTGGTTGAACCCGGCCGTCACCTACTTCGTGCCAACGAAACCGGACCCAGACGAGACCACGCTGTACAGCGGAAAGGCGCTGACGGTCAAAGGCGCCTCCATCGAGCACATGCTGGCGATGAAGATCCGAAGTCACCGAGACATCGACCTCGACGACGCCGAGGTGCTGATCAGGCGGCTGAAGCTGAGTAGCACGCGGGAGATCCAGCGAATCGCCGACGACGCCTACGAGGGACACAGTGGGAACAACCAGACCAGGATCCAGGAAGGGCTAAAGCGAATCGCCAAAACGATGCCCGAACTGATCGTGAACCACCTCGGCAACGAACACCCAGGCCCCGCGCGGGCGGCGACGGTCCACCAAGGTAACCGCGACCCCAACGCGATAAACGCACCGACGCCGAAAGGGCGGTCTACCCAAACCCCCGGACCCGGGGAAGCTAGCGGAAAGAGCCAGAGGAGCGCCACAGGCGCTCCGGAAGAGAAGAACAGAACACCGAGTGAACGGAAGCCGCCGCAGGCAGGAGGAGACCCAGCGGTAGGAGCACCGCCAGGGCGTCCACAGACGACCCAACGCAATGGGCCCGACGGGCAAGAAAGGCCGAAACCGGGCAACGGCGGGTACGAGCACTAAAGCCGCCAGCGCGCGAAAACGGAACCACCCGCCCTCACATCGACCGGAACCAGCGCAGAGCCTTCGCGGCCGTGTGGTGGTCGACGCCAAAGTGCTCCGCGATCCTGCTGACGCGAGCACCGCGCTCGAACATCGCAGCGCTGACCGGGCCGATGACCTGGTAGATCGGGATCACGAAGGGGTCTGAAAAACCAACGTCGGCGAGAAGACGACCGAGGGTTCTGAATCTTTCAGTCCGCGTCCACCACCTGCTCGCCATAAGTTATTGCACATAAGACACTTACAGCCGCACATGGGGCGTCGACCCGCATTCCACCCCCCCATTAATTCGCGCGGTTTCAGCGGATGCCCAGAGCCGTGCGCGGACGCAACTGGACATCTGAGCTCCGGCGCGATCAACCGCCGGAGACGGACGTGCTGCCACGGCCTGGGCCAGCCGGGTGTCAGCGGCAGAGGTGCCGTGCCTTGAGGTCGGCACTTGTACGACACTCGCGGTCGCGCGTACGCCCGATAGTGATCGCAGCACGCATCACGGCACGCCCGCTTCTGGCCTCCCGGTCCGTGATGAAGTCCGCGCAACAGGCCGCGGTGAAGAACCACCGCCTGCCGAGGTCCACCTCTGGCAGCCGACCACGCCGCGGTCAGGAGCCCGGTTCCTTCCGCGAACAGCTCTGGACATGGGCTGAAGCTCCGCGACTAATGGCGGATGGAATCCCGGGTTGACGCTCCCTCACGAACCGATAACTCTTGTGATTCCAAACCCTTATAGCAGGAGCGCTGGTGGACCAGATGTTCGCCGAGGCGACCGCAGTCGTAGTCGAGCAGAAGCGCTCCGGCTGGCGCAATCCGAAACACGCGCAGGACTGGCCGGCGAGCCTGAAGCGGTTCGTGTTCCCTCGGTTCGGGCAGCGCTCCGTCTCGGAGGTCACGAGCGCCGACGTCCTCGGGGTCCTGGCCCCGATCTGGCACGAGAAGCCGGAGACGGCGCGACGGGTCCGCCACCGCATCGGCGCCGTGATGCAGTGGGCCGCGGCCATGGAGTACCGGCCCGACAACCCGTGCGAACGGGTCGTCGCAACGCTCGGGCGCCAGCGACGCGTGGTCCGACACATGCGTGCCCTGCCTCATGCGGAAGTCGCCGCGGCCGTGGCGACGGTCCGGGCGTCAGGAGCCACCACCGCGGCCAAGCTGGCGTTCGAGTTCCTGGTGCTCACGGCGGCGCGGTCGGGCGAGGTACGGCTCGCACGCTGGGACGAGGTCGACCTCAACGCCGAGATGTGGACCGTCCCGGCCGACCGCATGAAGGCGAACCGCGAGCACCGGGTGCCGCTGTCGCGCCGCGCCGCAGAGATCCTCCGGACCGCCCTCACGCGGCGGAACGGCAGCAAGCTCGTGTTCCCCAGTCCCCGTGGCAAGCCTCTCTCCGACATGACCCTGTCCAAGCTGCTCAAGAAGCAGGGCGTGCCGGCCGTTCCGCACGGCTTCCGATCCAGTTTCCGCGACTGGGCGGCCGAAGAGACCAACCATCCGCGGGAGGTCGTCGAGGCGGCCCTCGCCCATCGGGTCAAGGACCAGGTCGAAGCCGCGTACGCGCGGTCCACGCTCTTCGAGCGCCGCCGCCGGCTGATGGCTGACTGGGGGGCGTATCTCCATCGAACGCCAGTGGCCTAGCTCTGCCCGTGCCCCGGATGTCCGGGGCTGGACTGTAGTGAGCAGGAGGTCATCCGAACTCGTCCCGCAGTTCGAAGCCAAAGGTCATGGCAACCAGTTGAGTGTAGCCGTGCCACATCAACTGTGCGCCGGGCGGGTCGCGTTGGCGTCCGAGCCACCCGCCGAGGCGCCCGACCAGGCCGACAGCGTCGCCGAGGCGCGTCGGCGGCGGCAGCTTGCGTGAGCGGGCGAAGGTGGCGAGCACGCGCAACTCGCCATCGGAGAACAGCAGGTCGCCCGGCAGGTCGGGCACTTCGCGCCCGAGTTGGACCATCAACTGGATGCGCCACGCGATGACCATCTTGATGGCCATGGCGCGTTCGAGCCGCTCGGCCGTGTGGTGCTGCAACTCCTCGACCTTGCAGCCGGACTTGAGCACCCGGAAGTATTCTTCGATGCGCCAGCGCCGGACGTACCATTGCAGGATGCGCATGGCGTCGTCGGCGCTGCTCACGGGCAACGTGGTCAGCAGGAACCACTCCAGCGGCTCGACCGCGGGCGGTGGTTGTTCCTCGCGCACGTGGACGACCCACAGTGCGACCGGCTCGTCGCCGGGGCAGGGCAGCGGCACCTGCTGGTAGCGCAGCGTCACGTCGGCGACCCGCTCCGCCCGGCGGTCCTTGCGGGCCTGTTTGCTGGCCTTCACGCGCGCGCTCAGCCGCTGCACCTCGACCTTGGCGGCGCCTCGGGCCGGCGCGTTGCGCACCGTATCGAACAGACGGCGTGAGACCGTCTGCCCGTCGGGCGTCTTTTCCCTGCCGAGGACGCGGTCGGCCTTGGCGCGGACCAGCAGGTCGACCTGCTGGGCAGCCGCGCGGTGCTCGACGAACAGGTCGAGGAAATCGGCCTCGCGGTCCATCACGCACACCACGCGGGTCTCGGACAATTGTTCGGCTGCCTGCGCGCAGTCGCGCAGCCCCTCGATCCAACGGAACGACTTGCGCTCCTCGCGCGGCTTCGGGGGCGGCTCGCCTTCCGCCTCGGGATTCGGGGGCGCAGGCGCGTCGAAGGCGGCCCGCAGCACGCCCAACGCCAGCCCGTCGGGATTGACGGCCAAGGTCGTGTGCAACTCCAGGCCGCGCGCCACCGCCCCGGTCTGGTTCGAGCCGATGGCCCCCAGCCCCTGCGTCTGCCCGCGCCGGGTGAAGTTCAACCGGGTGCCGTCCTGGATGCACAGCACCGTGTCGTGCGCCTGCATCCGGCGCAGCGTCTGCTCGCGATGCGGCGCGAGGATGTTGTCGACCGTCACCGCACTGTCGGCGGGCTGGTCGATCAGCCGGTAATGGCCCTTGACCATCGCGCGGGCGCCGTGGGCGGCGCCGGTGATGGCGCGCATCGGAGACTCTGCCATTTGCTGCGCGCTCTGCACCAGCCGCGCGCTCAGACGCGCGTCGCCCAAACGCGCCCCGCCGAACTCGTGCTCCGCCCAGACCGCGGCGTCGAGACCGTCGCCAACCGCCAGCGGCGCCAAGACCGGTGCAGGCACTGCGAGGCGGGTGTGCCACGCCGGCTCCAACGCATACATATACACCGCCTTGCGCGTTTCCGGCGCCGCGTGCGTGCGATCCTGGCGACCGCGACCGCAGGTCTCACCCACCCGAACCCAGTTCGCCGCGCGCACGCTCGCCCCCGTCTGTTCGGTCTCGTCGACGAACGTCTCCAGCAGCCAGGGGCGATAGCCATACAGACCCTCGCAGTCGTCGCCGACCGTCCGGACGACCCGGCCCAGCACGTGCGAGGCCAGGTTGCGACACATAATGCCGGGGCGCACCAGCAGCCGGCACAGTCCCAACACCCGGTGCAGGTGCGCGCGCCGGCCCGCATCGTCCCACCCGACCCAGGCGTCGCGGGACCGCAGCCGCCGCGCACTCGCCGCAAACCCGACCCCGCCCAGCCAGCCATGCGCCGAACCCACCAGATACCGCAGTTGCGGGCCGACGAACGGACCAGCCCCGCGCGGGTGCTCGTACGCCATCAGCGTGTTCCAGACCTGCCGCTGCTCGTCGGTTTCCACCAGCTCCAGGGTCAGACCCACAACCTTGCCGACCGTGTCCGGCACGTCCACCGCCGGCGCCAGCGGGTGCGGGAGCACCCGCGCCCGGCCCCCACCACCGCGGGCACCTCGACCCGCAGGCAGCGAGACGTGGCCGGCCGCCTGCAGGTCGGACAACGCCCGGCAGCAGCTCGCGCGTTGCCACCGGCCCCGTCCGTCGCGGAAATCGAACGCTTCACAGACGCGATCAGCGACTTGGCCGAGGCTGCCGACACCCTGCGAAACCGCCCCGTCCAGCACGTCGCGCAGGCGGGCGAGGTTGTCCCGTAGAATACGTGAGACCTGATTCTGAATCTCCATGCCGGCCACCGTAGCGAAGTGGCGGCAGGAAGTCCAGCAAAAAATTATGGGCCACGGGCAGGCCTAGCTCGACACGGTCTCCCCGGCATGCCGCTGGTGTTCCCGCCAATGGAGACACAGGCCGCGCTCGTTCGGACCGCGCGGCTCCGCCGCAGTCGCGGAACGCCTCGCCTATCGCCTACGCGAGCCTCACGACCGACAACGCCGGCAAGGCGGCGGGCCATCGCTGGGCGGAGGCCCAGACCTCCCCTCGGACCTCCCCCCCGTCTCCCGACCGCCGTAGACAAGACCACCCGACTTCGCGTACCATCGTTCCGTGCCGAAGCACTAGGAGTCCGTCCGCGAATCGGCGATGAGGATTGTTTTCTCCATGCGCGGAGCGGCTACACATCGGAGGGCCATCGCTTACTGAGAGCCGCCGTCGGTGTTTTCGGCGCGACGCACGGCGTCCCTTTCCGCCGGTCGCCGCAGGTGAGCGCCGAGCGTTAGGCCGAACAACGATGCTGTCCTTCCCAGTGCTGCTTGAGCACGAACTTGCGTGTGGCGTCGATGGGCACGGCGCATCCGTACGCGCTTCGGTGCTAGACGCAGCCGCAACGGTGTTGGTCTGTCGCGGCGCAGACACTCTCATTGTACCGGCGCCAGATCCCAAAACGCTCGCTGAAGTATCGGCTGGAATTGAAACCATGCCCGCCCCCCGACGATCGATAGTGCGTATCGTCGATACGAACGGATCGGTGTTACAGCAGGTGCGGTCATTTTTGGACCCATTGGTAGCCCAAGCGATGAAATGGCCTGAGAACGCATTCGTCAATTTCGCCGAGGGTTTCTTGTACCAAGTGGCCCTCGCACAGTCGCACAGAGCCGGGATCGTGTCCTCTAAGATCAACATCATGCGTGAATTCGTGCCGAGAATTAGTACGGCCTCATTCCGCGGAGAAGCCCGGTACCGCCTTGCAGAACTAATCGGCGTGATCGCCACGTACGAACCTATCGAAATACCGCACGCACTTCTAGCGACGCCAGTTGATCGTGCACTCGCTTCCCGAATCGACGAGATCCTGGAAGTCGCCGAGTTCAAGCATGTCGTTGCGGCATCAGGTTGGGTCGGGGTCGCCAGAAAGCCTCGGCTAGCAGTGGCGCGATTGTGGCGCCACTTCCGCGCGCTGTTGTCGAAACCACAGGTCAGTACAACGCTTGGCTTCGCGAGTGCCGTTGGTGACATCGGAGGTGCTTCAGTTGTCGGCACGGCAATCTCTAAGATGAACGATCTCGTAAGTCGAGGCGAGAAGCGAGAGTTCGCGCCGCCCTTCGTTCCACTCGGTTCTGCGCAACTCGGAATCTGTCGCATGGCCCTCTTGAGCCGACATCCAGATGCCGTGCCACCGCCTGGCTCCATCATGCTCTTCGAAGGCACACGTGGCGGTCGGACTGGCGCCTCGTGGCTGAGCGTTGGAGAGGAATCCAAACTATTCGATGAAGAGAAGACGGCGTTGGCTACCAGTTTGTCTGCAGTGCAGAAGGTTAGGGAAGTTAAGCACCGCTTTTTCTGAGTGCTCGATCTAACCGGGGCTGGAGCCGACGGCGCGCAAGCAATCACGGGTGCCGCGGCTCAGCCCTTGCCGTTAGAACACTGCGCGACACTAACTGGTTATCTCCTTGCGGCAGCGGCTCATTCTCGGCGCGATGGGGGCGCGGCAGCGATGCGCCCGGATCTGCCGGTCTCGCGTGGACGCCGACCGATCAATGTTTCGTGGGATGACGCGGTTGCGTATGCGGAGTGGTTGTCCGGTCAGACTGGCAAAGAATACCGACTGCCGACCGAGTCGGAGTGGGAATACGCGGCGAGAGCCGCGACGATGTCGGTCTATAGCTGGGGCCAATACAGTGGTGATTCTCGGGCTAATTGTGTAACCTGCGGCAGCAGCTGGGGTCCTGAGCGAACGGTGCCACCGGATCGTTCGCGCAGGGCTCGGAACGCGTTCCCGGGTAGTCGGGCCTCTCTGGCGGCTTCCTCGTCCGTCAGGTTCTGTCGCTCCAGTTTGGCCTCGATGAGGCGCTTCAGTCGGTCGGTCCTTGCCCGATCTGGTGCGTGAGACTCCGCGCGCTCGCCTCGCAGAGACCCGATTTAAGATGCTCATGAGGAAGGCGGGTAAAGAAGGCGTTGAAGGCATGCGGGGGCTTCTCCCGGACATCGTCAGCGAGACCGTTCGCAAGACCCTATTCGGCGTCTGATCGTGCACTGGGAGACGAGTGATGATGAGGATGGAGATCGCCATCACGCAAGCCGCGGGCTTGCGCCGGGTGGCTGCCGATCTCGACCGTGTTTGGGTCGGCCACCTGAAGGGTGGTGATCGGACGACCCCCGACGAGTTTCTCGGGAGTATGCTCGCCGCCCCTGTCTTGCGCGCTCTGGCGGCAGAGCTGGCCTTGAAGGCCGTCGCCATCAAGACGACGGGGGCGCACAAGCGGGGGCACGACCTCCTCAAGCTGTTCGACGCGCTGGACCAGAAGACGCAAACGGCCATCGAGCAGCAGCGCGAGGGCGTGGTCGAGCGGGTTGTGCATGGGTCTGTGCGGTCCATCCTCGCCAAGCACAAAGGCGACTTCACCGCTTCGCGGTATGTCGGGGAGATGCCGCCCGGCTCGAAGCCGACGTTTGCGTACGGGGATGACTTAGACGTAGCCCTTCAAGACCTGATCGCCGTGTTCGAGGAACTGCCCAGCGGCGCGCGTTGAGCAAGATTCGCCGGATTTCAAACTGAGACACTACCCCGCCTGGGGGTGCCGGGTTCATCCCCGTCGCGATTCCGCCCATTTTGTCCCGGCTCCAGAGC
The DNA here is from genome assembly GCA_965222905.1 of Vicinamibacterales bacterium. Taxonomy (GTDB): domain Bacteria; phylum Acidobacteriota; class Vicinamibacteria; order Vicinamibacterales; family UBA8438; genus WTFV01. The sequence goes on from OZ244976.1 coordinate 6,820,658, forward strand.
CTGTCGGCGCCGCCTTGGGTCTCGCTCCCCCATCCGGGTTCGACTTCCGCTATCCAGCCCAGCGGGCTCTCCGGGCGCGGGTTGTAGCTGATGGAGATCGAGGTTCCCTGCTCTTCGAACCCTTCGGCCTGGTGCATCAGCAGCCGCCGCATACGCACATCGATCTGCAGGCCGCTGCGGTGCTCCGTCAGCAGCAAACCCGTGCCGACGTCGATTCCTGCGCCCTGTTCGGCGTCGCCGGCGTCCCTTCGGATGCCGACCTCGACGCTCGGTCTCAGGTTTACCCACCGCCCCATGGTCCAGGTTCGGGATCCCTCGATGGCGCTGCGTATCCGGCTCACGTCGGCCCGGCTGGCGGCCAGGCGCCCCTCAGGGGTCTCGACGCCGTCGATGCTCGTCACGGCCTGCAGTACATCGGTCTTGAGCGTAAGGCCCACGATCGAGTCGTTCCCGGTGAGCTGTCCCTGGGCGCCTGCTGCGTGCATGCGCATCGTCATCGGGCTCGTCAGGGCCGCTCCGCGTTCCGGGGTCAGCCTGAGCCGCCCTCGTCCGTAGCCGCTCACGCCCCATACGGTCGTTCGCTCGTTGACCCGGTAGCCGATCCACGGGTAGATGCCGACGACCGAGGTGTGGGTCGCTCCGGTTCCGCGTCTCTGGTAGGCCGACCTGCTCGGACTCAATGCCGCACCCGCGCCGCCGCGGACGATGAAAGGTGGCGAGCACGGCCGCGAGGTCCGAGATCCCGAACGGCCGCGCCTGCCCTCGATTCCGATCGCTGGCGGTCGGCCGATAACCGGCCAGCACCCGGGCCGTGCGCTCGCCGGCGGGAGCGGGCTGCCCGGCCAGCTTCGCGCGGAAGCACGCCGCGGCGACCGCCATCGCCGCGCTCGACGAGGCGCGCCCGGCATCGTGCAGCTCGGCGAGATAGGCCGCCAGGGTCACGTCGTGGAGCTCGCGCCCGTCGAGCCAGGCGTCGAGCCGCCGAAGCGCCCCGGCGTAGGCCCGTCGGGTGTTCGGGCTGACTCCGCCGAACCCATCTGGAAAACCCGCGCAGCGTGTCGAGGAGTGGCGGCGTGCCCGGTGTCGTGGAGCTCGGCGACGTAGGCGGCGAGGGTCGGATCATCGAGCGGGCGCCCGTCGAGCTACCCTACCCGTCGCGGCGGCATAGCGACGCTGGCGTACTGGCATGCGTCGCTGCCGGTCCGGAACTACTCGCCGACGGGCCCCGGCGTGGGGCTACGGCGGCTCGGGTCCGGCCCAGCTCGCGGTGACCGATGAGGCGACGGCCGAGCAGTGCTACCAGAGGTTCAAATGGAGCGTCATCTCGCCAATCGCGGCGGACCCGAGACGTCCTTACGCCATGAAGACCGACGCCATCGTCGGGATCAAGGTCACCGAGACCTTCTCGAAGGCATCTGGCCGTCTCGGAAAACGGTTTTTACGTTGGTAGGAGACGAACGGTTCGATGCGTCGATGAAGGACCAGCTCGCAGCACGGCCACGAGAATGGCACCAAGGCGATTGCTCGTACCGACGATGCTCCAACGTTGCCGCCGACGCCGACGTCACCTCCGGTGAGCGTCCGTACCAACAGGGACGTGATCGTCTCTGCGCGAGGCTCCGATGGCCGCGCAAGACGAACCGGGCGTCCGGCCGGTCCTTGCGCTTGCCGAGCGGCTTTGCCTCGTGGTGACCCGAAGAAGGACCGTGAGCCAATCGGCGAGCTTCATCCCATTCAGAGTGCGAACGGCAATGGCGATCCTGACGGTCTGTCATAGGAACCCGAGCAATTCCATGAAATCCATTTCGGAGAGAATTTGAATAGGAACACCCTCTGCAATCAGACGTTCGGCTTTGCGATGTTTCGCACTCTTGCCATGTCTGGCCAGCCTGCGGACATCGGGTTCGCCAGCCACCAACAACGTGGTTTTCCCACTAACGGTATCCGCAACCGAACAGCCGGCCGCGGCGGCCAGATCCGCTGCCAGAGAATGAACAAAGCTCAAAGCCCCAGCGAACACAACCACTTCACCAGCTAAGGGGCCGCCGGAAACACCGTCGCGCTTGACTGTCGTCGACGCCCCGGATGCACAATCAGCAACTGTAGTCAAGGGTCTCCCAACCACGGTAAGAGCATCGAATAGCCGACGGGTGCTGATGCCCAATGCCTCCATGGCCGCCAAGAGAACCTTGCCAGCCGCCCTGGCGTCCGCCAATGCATCGTGATGTTTTAAATCGTAGGAAAGAAACTCGCACACTTCGTGGAGTCCGTAACCGGAACGTGCAAGCTCGGGCCACGCACGACGGGCCAAGACCGCCGAGTCCAGCCACGTACAGGTAGGCAGAACAACCTGCCAACGCGCAGAGGTCTGTGTCAGGGCCACCCGATCGAACGGTGTATGAGAAACAATCACACGCCCCGAAAGAAGACCGCAAATCCTGCTCGACATCCGACCCCACGTGGGCGCGTCGCGAACTGCAGCTTCATCGATTCCGTGAATATCGACATGCTGGGCAGAAAAAACATCCTCCGGATTCACCAGTGTTGAATACTCCGACTTCACGATGCCGTTGTGGAAATCGACGATGCCAATGGAGCAAATTGACGAAGGGTTCGTATTCGCCGTCTCAACATCAACAGCGACGAAAGCGTTTGAAGAGATACGAGACATGTTTTTCAGCACCATGAATTACACCCGGAGACTACAACCACCATTCATCCAGGGTCCCAAAGCCGCAACTGTGGAGCCGCGGCCGATACGGACGTAGTATACGTGATCTGAATTCAGCGTGTACACGTGCATGCACCACACACACTACACGGCGCAGATCTGCGGGCGCCCGCGTAGCGCGTCGCGCTTCTTGCCGGACCGGAGCGGCGTCGTGAGCGGTCAGATCCCGAGACTATCACGTCGTTGTTGGCCAGTGGAGGCTCCGGTCCGTCTGTCAAGCAAGACATAGTGCAACTTCGAAGCCTGACGAAACCGATTGAGGACGGCGGCGTTCCGCGCTGGCGAAGGACCGGACCTCGGACTTGGCACTCGCGCGGCGCGCTCCTCGGTTACCCCGACTTGGTAGACAGGATCACGTCGAGTCCTTGCAGAACCACTGCGACGAAAGTGAACGTTCCGGCGGTCTGACCCGCCAGCGCACGGAGAAGTCGGAATGCGGAGGCGACACCGGGATCCCGGGTCCGGCTCGAGGCATAGTCGTCCGCGGTGAAGCCGCTTGGCACGAAGGAACTCCGAACCGATACGAGAGCCCATTGCCTGTCGCGTTCGCTCAGCGATGGCCGACGGCAGCGACTCGTTCGTGGGTGGGGTGGCACCGTGGCGTGGAGTTCGGTGCGGACACCACTCCTCCTCGCTGCTCCCGTTCTCGTCATGTGGCTGGGCGGTGTTGTTCGATCTGTCGGATCAACGCCCGCGCCCACGCGAGCGTTGGCGTCGCCGGCAACCTGATGCCGCCCTTCGTAATGCTCGCGACGTGTCTTGTCGTGCCGTGACTGTTGTCGAGCACGTCGATGGACCTGAGCGACGCAGCCGTTCCGGAAGGGTTCTTCTGGGCCGCTGGACCACCGCCGCGTGATCTCCGGAAGCGGGACGTCATGTCCGGTGCCCGACGTGACGCGTCGACGCACGCGCTCGATGTTGATCTCGGGTCCTGTCGTGCCAATGAACACCACCTTGACGTCGTACCCGTTCGAGGCTGCTGTGCGTACGATCCTGGGCCGCGAACGTCCCGAATAGGTACCCTCGAAACCTGCGTCACTCCGGCCAAGGCCATGGCCTTCGCCACGCGGTTGGAACCCGGCTCCGAGCGAAGGACGTAATAGGAGGGCGACAGGCAGCGGGGAACGCCGGGAAGGCGGAGCACGATGAGAGAGACGAGAGACTGCGGGCGCCGGGCTCCGGGCTACAGCAGGCGCTGCAGGAAGCGGGGGCGTGCCGGCATGAGGGGCACGAGGTCGAGTGGCTCGCCGCGCCCCTGGCCGGCGGACCAGGCCCGATCGGGCGCCGGGCGGGCGCCAACGGCGAGGGCGGCGGAAGGGAACCGCGGGCCGAGAGGACCGGCGCAAGCCCGGGGGGCGCAGGCGCAGTGGTGAGCGGGGTGTTTACCGACGGGTGCGCAATCCCGAACCCGGGACCGGGCTCTTTCTGCTGCTTCCCGCCGGCCTCGTTGCGGCCGCGGCCTCTCCGCATTTTCAACGCGGTCGCGTCTCTACTGCCGTCCTGCCGGCTTCCTCCCCACCCGCGTCCTCTCGCTCGGTCTCGTCCCCGGCGTCCTGCTCCGGCCGCGCCTCTCGCAGCCACCCCGCGCGTGGGCCGGGCGGCCGTCGCCGACCCCGTTCCGCTCGTCGTAGTCTTGCAGGATCCGGTCGCCGATCGCTCTCGTGGAGCTCGCTGTCCACGCGTGCCGCCCCGGTGGTTCGACCCCTACTCGAGCGGCTCGCTCGTTGCGTGCGCTCTCCCCGCCGCCTCGTCGATCAGCGCCGGCGTCACCGTCTGCTGCTCCTTCATGTCGGCGAGCGTTCTTGCGACCCGCAGCACCCGGATTGCGGCCTCGGCGCCTTCCCTCTCCCTCTGCCGCTCGAGTTCGCGGGCTGCTTTCGCTGTCAGTCTCGCGCCTGCGTAGACCCTGTCGGCCTGTGCTGTGCCGTTGCGGCCGCCCGGCCCGTAGCGCGCCTCCTGCATCTGTTCGGCCTCGCCGATCCGTCGCTGCAGCGTTTGCTCGCGCACGTCCCTCGCTGTCCGTCCCGGGGGCGTTGTTTCCCTCTCCCGGCGGCCGACCCAGGCGCCGATCTGGAAGATGCGTCCGATCCTCGATACGGCAACCGAAGTAGGGGGCGAACTTCCAGGCGTTCTCGACGGTAATGGTGCGATACCTCCCGCGGGCGACATCGCTGACGTAGGGCTGCGTCAGGCGGAGCGCCTTCGCGAGGGTCACCTGCGTCACTTTCGCCAGCGCCATGGCCTTCGCCACGCGGTTGGAACCCGGTTCCGAGCGAAGGACCGCGAGCTGCTGCTCGGTGAGCATCTCGAATGGAACTATACGTGTGAGACCTTCGCCACGTTCTCGACCGCATGCCGCGGGCGGGGCCAGCGGAGACTGCCGCCGTCAAGGTGGGAGAACATGCGGTTCGGGCTCGGCGACCGGCGTCACCGCTCGTCGTCGAGGCTGACTCGAGGCGCGCAGCAGGATTGGTGGTCTGCTCGGCCGGCGCGACGCCGGCCAGGCTCCGGTTCAGGCCCGTCTTTGCCTTCACGTTCGACCCGGGCGCCTCGTTGGTTCCCCGCGCGTGCGGGCGTTGCTCCCGGCAACTGGCAACCAGTTGCAAGTTGCCGGGAGGTCCATCCCCGCGCGGGCGGGGTGCGCCTGTAACCTATTGGTACTGCGATAGTTAGCGGGTTCTAGTGTGCTGTCGGACCATTCAGTCCCACATCCCATTCTTCTTGGTTGCACGGCCGCGTGGGCTTTGTGCTCGTTCCGGTCGAGCTGACCGTTGGGTTGGCTTGTTCCTGAGCTTCTTGACCGCAACTCCTCGCGGTCCTGGTTGGACCGGGCCCAGGCCCTTTCCCGCGGCCCGGTCCTCGTTGGGTTACCGTTCGGTCCGGTCGCCGCCTTGCCAGTGACCGTGTGAGTCGTCACCGGCAATCCGATCTCCACCTGACTCGTGGGTGCCTGCAGAGCCCCCACCGCCCGGGCGCCGTCCACAGGGACTGCCGCATGGAGCCGTTCGAACTCCGGCGGCGACGCGTAGCTGGTTTTCCGGTAGTGTCCCAGTTTGAAATCCGGCGCGGCTAACCCGGCACGGACCTTGCTCAACGCGCGCCGCTGGGCAGTTCCTCGAACACGGCGATCAGGTCTTGAAGGGCTACGTCCAAGTCAACCCCGTACGCAAACGTCGGCTTTGAACCGGGCGGCATCTCCCCGACATACCGCGAATCTTCGAAGTCGGTCTTGTGCTTGGCGAGGATGGACCGCACAGACCCATGCACAACCCGCTCGACCACGCCCTTGCGCTGCTGCTCGATGGCCGTTTGCGTCTTCTGGTCCAGCGCGTCGAACAGCTTGAGGAGGTCGTGCCCCCACTTGTGCGACCCCATCGTCTTGATGGCGACGGCCTTCAAGGCCAGCTCTGCAGCCAGAGCGCGCAAGACAGGGGCGGCGAGCATACTCCCAAGGAATTCTTCGGGGGTCGTCCGATCACCACCCTCCAGTTGGCCGGCCCAAACACGGTCGAGATCGGCAGCCACCCGGCGCAAGCCCACGGCTTGCGTGATGGCGATCTCCATCCTCATCATCATCACTCGTCCCAGTGCCCGATCAGACGCCGAACAGAGTCTTGCGGACGGTCTCGCTGACGATGTCCGTGAGAAGCCCCCGCATGCCTTCAACGCCTTCTCTACCCGCCTTCTTCATGAGCTTCTTGAACCGGGTTTCTGCGAGCCGCGCGCGCGGATTCTCACGCACCAGATCGGGCAAGGTCTTCTTCAGGGACTCCTTCTCATCATCCGACAGAGCATCCATCTCGTCAGCCATTTCTTCGGCGGCGCGGAGGGACGTTGCCGTCCAAGGGAACGGCTCCCCGCACTTGTAGCAGAAGGCGGGTGCCGTGTACCTGCTGAAACGGATGACGTCCGGCACGTGGTGTGTCCCGCGGATCTCGGTCTCGCAGGCCGGGCACGCCGTGATCGTTCGCGAGCCGCACTTGTCACAGTGATCCTGATTGCTGATCGGATAGTCGCGCGCGCTGGAGTTCGCCACATGCCCGTTCTCGCAGATCTGGGCGAGGTCGTAGTGACTGTCGTCCATGCCGCCTCTCGTCGGAGCCCGCCGGATGCGGACCCGGTTCTGTGTCCCGGTGGATTCGTCAAGGGGAGAGCGCTGAACGCCGGGGTCGTCAGGTCTCGGGTCACGGTTGCGTCATCGCGGCCGTGTACCCCCATCCAGTGTATCAGATCCCGCCGCAGACCCCAGGGCTTGCGGTTCCGCACGATCGGCGAGACTGGCACTGGGGGTACGGCACGGCGCGCCGTGCTACCCTGATCTGAATGATCTTCCGATCGTTGGCCGAATCCACAAGACGTTGCGGGTGACCCCGGCGATGGCCGCGGGTGTGACGAGCGAGCTTCGGGATGTCGAGTGGATCGCGGAGCTGGTGGCGGCACGGGATCCGAAGCCGGGTCCGCGGGGGCCGTACCGGAAGACGAAGCAGCCATGAGTAAGACTGACAGCCAGAAGCTCGACCTTGAGAAACTCCTTCAAGACGGGTACGCCAAGTACGCCGCCGTTACAGAAGACAAGTTCGGCTCGCCGAAGACCCAACTGGCCCCAGTCAGGCGATTCTGCGACTTCTTGCTGAACGGAACCGTCCCACACCCCGACATTCCCGTTCCTGGTCCGCCGCCGAAGTTGCGGCGCTGAGACGCCAGTGCCGACGAGTGACCGCGCCTGATCAGCGCGAGATTTCGAACTGAGACATTACCGGTTTTCCCGGATCGTTCTCGTGATTCCGCGCGCGCTGTATGGCTCGTTGGCGCGCTCGGTCGTCCGTCGGTGGCCGGGGATCTTCCTGATCGAGCAGGGTGCCCGTGCCCTCTACGGCATCACGCGTTCGACCATCTCCAGCCGCGTTCGGGTGCTTTGTCCCGGGACGGTTCTTCCTTCCACCAGCCGACGGGCCAGCCGCCGGATCTCGCTCAGTCTCGTCGGCCGGTAATTCAGCTGCTCGACGCTGACGTTGATGTGCCGGTTCGGCGTCGGTGACTCCTGCTCGTGCACGTGTCCGTGGACGTTGATCGCGCCGTGCGGCACCTGCAGCAAAGGCACGTGGGTCAGCACGAGCGGCGGGTCGCCCGCCGCGTACAGCGTCACCGCTGTGCGGTCGATCTCGAACGGGCGGATCTGATTGACCGGGTCGACGTCGTGATTGCCGAGCACGAGCCACTTCGCCCCCGGCGCCTTCTGCCACCATTCTTGGTGGTGCGCCAGGGCCTCGCCGTCGACGGTGACGTCGCCCAGGCAGATGATGGTCTCGCCCTCGGCCACCTGTTCGTACCAGGCCTCCATCATCGCCGTGTCGGCTGCGGCAGTCGTCCGGAACGGTCTTCCGAAGACGGTGCGCGAGTGTTCGTGCCCCAAGTGCAGGTCCGACCAGATCCAGGTCGTCGCGTCGGCTTCGGTCCACCCCGCTGGGCCGATCGTCTGCGCCCGCCGGATCAGGGCCTCGGTCTGCCGCCGGTTCACCATCGGGCCTCCAGGCGGCAGCAGCGACTGCTGCAGTTCGTCGACGTAGAGCGCGTGCAGCCGCTCGGCCGCCGTTTCTACTGCCATCGTCTCTCCGCTGTTTCCCTTCCCCGGGACGGGGACATTCGTCGCGTAGGTGTTCACGCCTTCTCCGGTCAGGACCGACGGCCGTGCGCCGCGACCTGATTATCTCTTGGCGCGCCTGCTCGGGTTCGTGCCGTGCTCGCGCTTGCGCCTGCGTGCTCAGCCCAACGCGTTGGCCTTGTTGTGCCCTCGGTCCCGCGGCTGCAGGCGGTCCCGCGGCTGACCGTTTCTCGGCGGGGGCACGGTCAGCCTGCCGCTGGCTTGCTCCTGCCCGCACCCTTGCGGGCGCTGCACGACGTTAGCGTCGACCTTGCGACGTTTCTCTCGCTTGCCAGTTCCGTATACGATCTGCCCCAGACGCCGTCTGAGAGGCTCAATCCTTGAGCCCGGACGGCCCGGAAATCATCCTCGCGCATGACCAACGGCGACCTGCACTGGATTGCGAACTACATCTGGGGGATCGCCGACGAGGTCCTCCGCGACGTCTACGTCCGCGGCAAGTACCGCGACATCATCCTGCCGATGATTGTCCTGCGGCGCCTGGATGCCGTGCTCGAGGAACGCCACCGGGACGTCCTCGACATGAGCGCGTACCTTGATGAGCTCGGCGTGGTTGACAAGGACGCCACTCTCCGGCAGGCGGCGGGCCAGGCCTTCTACAACACCTCGAAGTTCACCCTGAGCGATCTACGCATTTGCGCCAACCGGCAGCAGCTCAAGACCGACTTTGAGGCCTACCTTGATGGGTTCTCGCTCAATGTTCAGGACATCCTCGAGAACTTCGAGTTCCGTACCCATATCTCGAAGCTCTCCAAGGCCGACGCGTTGGGCACGCTGATCGAGAAGCTCACCTCGCCCGACGTCAACCTGGGCCCAGACCCGGTGAAGAACGCCGACGGCTCCGTCCGGTATCCCGGACTCGACAACCACGGCATGGGGTCGATCTTCGAGGAACTCCTCCGGCGCTTCAACGAGGAGAACAACGAGGAAGCGGGTGAGCACTGGACGCCGCGCGACGCCGTGCGGCTGATGGCGAAGCTCGTCTTCCTGCCCGTCGCTGACGAGATCAAGTCTGGCACCTACCTGCTCTACGACGGCGCCTGCGGCTCTGGCGGCATGCTGACCGTCGGCGAGGAAACGCTGCAGCAGCTTGCGACCGAGCACGGCAAGGATGTCTCGACGCACCTGTACGGCCAGGAGATCAACGCCGAGACCTACGCCATCTGCAAGGCGGACCTGCTGTTGAAGGGCGAGGGCGAGGCGGCCGACAACATCGTCGGCGGTCCCGAGCACTCGACGCTCGCCAACGACGCCTTCCCGTCGCGCGAGTTCGACTTCATGCTCTCGAACCCGCCCTACGGCAAGACGTGGAAGGTCGACCTGGAACGCATGGGCGGCAAGAAGGAGATGTACGACCCGCGCTTCGTCGTCGAGCATGCGGGCGATCCTGAGTACTCGCTGGTCACGCGCTCCAGCGACGGCCAGATGCTCTTCCTTGCCAACAAGCTCTCGAAGATGAAGCAGGGCACGCTGCTCGGCAGCCGCATCGCCGAGGTCCACAACGGCAGCTCGCTGTTCACGGGCGACGCCGGGCAGGGCGAGAGCAACATCCGCCGCTGGATCATCGAGAACGATTGGCTGGAGGCGATCGTTGCCCTCCCGCTGAACATGTTCTACAACACCGGCATCGCCACCTACGTCTGGGTGCTCACCAACCGCAAGCCCGAGCACCGCCGCGGCAAGGTGCAGTTGATAGACGCGACGAAGTGGTTCCGGCCGCTCCGCAAGAACCTGGGCAAGAAGAACTGCGAGTTCGGCGACGAGGACATCGCCCGCATCTGCGACACGTTCCTCGCCTTCGAGGAGACCGAGCAGAGCAGAATCTTCGACAACGCCGCCTTCGGCTACTGGAAGGTGACCGTCGAGCGGCCCCTGCGAATCGAGGCCGCCGCCCCGAACCGCGTCTACAACGCGGCCGAGATCAAGGCTCTGAAGGAGACCGGCAAGCGGAGCGAGGACGCGCCGGCGATCATCCGGAAGGTCCACAAGCGGGGGACGGAGGCCGATTCGCTGCGCGGCCTGTTTGCCGTCACCGTCGACGGCCGGGCCGTCGTAGTGGAGTACGAGCCGGACACCGACCTGCGCGACACGGAGCAGATCCCACTGCAGGAGGACGGCGGCATCGAGGCGTTCCTGCGGCGCGAAGTGCTGCCGTACGCCGCTGACGCGTGGTACCAGGCCGACAGCGTGAAGGTCGGCTATGAGATCAGCTTCACGCGCTACTTCTACAAGCCGAAACCGATGCGGTCTCTGGCGGAGATCCGGGCTGATATTCTGGCGTTGGAGCAAGAGACAGAGGGACTGCTGGCGCAGATTCTGGGCCACGGTGAAGCGGCCGCGACGCGATGAAGCCGAGCGCAACGGGAGCGGGCAATGACTGATAATCCATCGGCGGAGTCGCGAGCGCGGCCGGCGGAGATCATCTTTGAGGTCACGGAAGCGGTCGAAGGCGGGTACGACGCCAGGGCGCTTGGATACAGCATCTACACGCAGGGAGAGAACTGGGACGATCTGAAGGAGATGGCGAGGGACGCCGTGCTCTGCCATTTCGATGAGGACGGGGCGCCGCGCGTGATCCGGCTGCATCTCGTGCGGCAAGAGGCTATCGCGGTATGAAGCTGCCCCGCGACCTCTCCGGCACCGAGGTCGCCCGGCGGCTCGCCCGTCACTACGGCTATCGCGTGACTCGGAGCCGAGGCAGCCACATGACCGTGACGCTGACGGCGGAAGGCGAGCAGCATCAGGTGACCGTACCGCGGCATCGGGACGTGCGAATCGGCACGCTGGACGCGATCATCGCCGATGTGGCGGCATTCCTGGGTCTGCCCAAGCAGGCGGTACGGGACACCCTCTTCGGTTGATGTGATGGCCGCCGAACTCAAGCCGTATCCGGCCTACAGGGACTCCAGGGTGGAGTGGCTGGGGAAGGTGCCAACGCGTTGGGAGGTGCGTCGAGCAAAATGCCTATTTCGTAGGATCGTTGGCGGATCAACACCATCGAGCGACCAACCGCGATACTGGGGAGGCGCTCACGTTTGGGTGACGCCGACCGACGTTAGCAGGTCCGCCCGCATACGCGGTTCGCAACGACAATTGACGCAGGAGGGGTTGCTCAGTTGCTCAGCCGAACTCGTGCCAGCCGGGAGCATCGTAGTCACTTCACGGGCGCCGGTTGGAAATGTTGCGCTGGCTGAAGTGCCGCTCTGCACCAATCAGGGCTGTAAGGACACTGCGCGAAACTAGTTTGCCATCTGCTGGGTTGCTGGTCATACTGCAGGTATGAAGCGAGACATCGAGCTGGAAGCGACCCTGGTTGCGAAGTATGCCGTGGTCGCGCCCGTGTTGGACGAGCGCAGTCGCCGCCGGTGGGCGGCGGCCGAGTCGCTCGCCATCGGCTACGGCGGCGACGCGGTGGTTTCGTCGGCCACCGGTGTGGCTCGGGAGACGATTCGCAAGGGGCGCCGGGAGATTGCCCGCGACGAGGCGCCGACGGACCGCATCCGACGCCCTGGCGGCGGACGGCCCCGCATCCAGCAGGATCAACCCGGCATCCAGGCCGCGCTCCAAGCGCTGGTGGATCCGCTCACGCGCGGCGACCCGACCTCGCCGCTGCGCTGGACGTGCAAGAGTCGCGCGAAGCTGGCGGCGGCGCTGACCGAGCAGGGGTGGCGGGTGAGTTCGACCACTGTGGGCCGGCTGCTGCACCGCCTGGGCTACCGGCTGCAATCGCCGCGCAAACGGCAGGAAGGCGCCACGCATCCGGACCGTAACGCGCAGTTCGAGCACATCAACCAGACCGCGGACGAGCATCTGACCGCCGGCCAGCCGGTGATCTCGGTCGACACGAAGAAGAAGGAGCTGGTCGGGAACTTCAAGAACGGCGGGCGGGAATGGCAGCCGAAGGGCACGCCGCCGGCGGTGCTGGTGCATGATTTCCCGACCGACGCCGAGGGCAAGGCGATTCCGTACGGCGTCTACGACATGGCGCGCAACGAAGCCTGGGTGAGCGTGGGCTGGGACCACGACACACCGGCGTTCGCGGTGGCGTCGATTCGACACTGGTGGCATCAGATGGGTTGCGGCGCCTACCCCGAGGCCACGACCCTGTTCATCACGGCCGATGCGGGCGGGAGCAACGGGTATCGGTTGCGCGCCTGGAAGCATGAGCTTCAACAGTTGGCCGACGAGACCGGACTGACCATCGAGGTGAGTCATTTTCCACCCGGCACCAGCAAGTGGAACAAGATCGAGCACCGGCTCTTCTGTCACATCACGGCGAACTGGCGCGGCACCCCGCTGACGACGTACGAGACCATCGTCGACCGCATCGGGAACGTCCGGACAGCCACCGGGCTCCGGGTCCGGGCCGAACTCGACGCCGGGGAATATCCCACAGGCGTTAGGACACTGCGCGAAACTAGTTTGCCATCTGCTGGGTTGCTGGTCATACTGGAGGTATGAAGCGAGACATCGAGCTGGAAGCGACCCTGGTTGCGAAGTATGCCGTGGTCGCGCCCGTGTTGGACGAGCGCAGTCGCCGCCGGTGGGCGGCGGCCGAGTCGCTCGCCATCGGCTACGGCGGCGACGCGGTGGTTTCGTCGGCCACCGGTGTGGCTCGGGAGACGATTCGCAAGGGGCGCCGGGAGATTGCCCGCGACGAGGCGCCGACGGACCGCATTCGACGCCCTGGCGGCGGACGGCCCCGCATCCAGCAGGATCAACCCGGCATCCAGGCCGCGCTCCAAGCGCTGGTGGATCCGCTCACGCGCGGCGACCCGACCTCGCCGCTGCGCTGGACGTGCAAGAGTCGCGCGAAGCTGGCGGCGGCGCTGACCGAGCAGGGGTGGCGGGTGAGTTCGACCACTGTGGGCCGGCTGCTGCACCGCCTGGGCTACCGGCTGCAATCGCCGCGCAAACGGCAGGAAGGCGCCACGCATCCGGACCGCAACGCGCAGTTCGAGCACATCAACCAGACCGCGGACGAGCATCTGAGCGCCGGCCAGCCGGTGATCTCGGTCGACACGAAGAAGAAGGAGCTGGTCGGGAACTTCAAGAACGGCGGGCGGGAATGGCAGCCGAAGGGCACGCCGCCGGCGGTGCTGGTGCATGATTTCCCGACCGACGCCGAGGGCAAGGCGATTCCGTACGGCGTCTACGACATGGCGCGCAACGAAGCCTGGGTGAGCGTGGGCTGGGACCACGACACACCGGCGTTCGCGGTGGCGTCGATTCGACACTGGTGGCATCAGATGGGTTGCGGCGCCTACCCCGAGGCCACGACCCTGTTCATCACGGCCGATGCGGGCGGGAGCAACGGGTATCGGTTGCGCGCCTGGAAGCATGAGCTTCAACAGTTGGCCGACGAGACCGGACTGACCATCGAGGTGAGTCATTTTCCACCCGGCACCAGCAAGTGGAACAAGATCGAGCACCGGCTCTTCTGTCACATCACGGCGAACTGGCGCGGCACCCCGCTGACGACGTACGAGACCATCGTCGACCGCATCGGGAACGTCCGGACAGCCACCGGGCTCCGGGTCCGGGCCGAACTCGACGCCGGGGAATATCCCACAGGCGTTACGGTGACCAAGGAACAGATGGACGCACTCGCGCTGGTCCCCGATGCGTTTCACGGGGAATGGAATTACAAACTGTTACCCCGATCAAGTTGAAGACTTTATATCGATCACTGTCCTTACGGTGACCAAGGAACAGATGGACGCACTCGCGCTGGTCCCCGATGCGTTTCACGGGGAATGGAATTACAAACTGTTACCCCGATCAAGTTGAAGACTTTATATCGATCACTGTCCTATGCTTGCAAACTATTCATTATAAATGGTTTACATATACATCGCGGAGTTCGGTGCGGAATCCGCCTTTCCCGGTCGAGGCATTTGATGCCAGCGTTGCGGCCTAGACTAGCGGCACGCCTCGTCGAAGCAGACCCAGCCAGTCGGCGACAGGCGGGAGACTGGGATTCGAACCCAGGCAGCAGGTTGCCCCGCCAACGATGTTCACGAATCGCTGGCTTCAACCACCCAGCCATCCCTTCCAACACCGTCGGGTTCCCCCCACCAGCGGATCACGCCGTCCCCAACCCGCGGTCCGGCGCCTAGCTGCCCATCCGAACCCGCGTCGCCGCGCGCTGCTCAATCACCTCCAGCCTGCGGGATGACGATCCGCCAACGCGCTGCCGCCCGTTCTCGAGAATCGCGATGGGCGCGCGGCCGACCGCGACGCCCGGGCTGTTTGAGCGTGCGCACAAACTCCGACTTGCACGGACTCAAGCTGTCATCTCAGCGTGTCCAGCACGGAGTACTCGGTTCGCGTCCATCCTGGGGGTACGACGCCGCTGGTCTGGCATGATACTGTGAACGCTCGACGTCTGGAGGAGCGTGACATGCCCAACCCGAGCGCCCCGCAGACCGACCGGCGCCAGTTCCTGCGGATGCTGGCCGCCAGCCCCGCCCTGCCGTACGTCACGCTCTCCCCCAAGATCCTCCACGCGCTCGGCCAGGAGCCGTTCCGGGAGGGCGGCCCCGCAGGCGAGCTGATCGCGTCGCCGGAAGAGGCGCTGACGGTCTTCGACTTCGAGGCCGTGGCCAAGGAGAAGCTGCACTACGGGCACGTGGCGTTCCTCGGCGGCACCGAGGACGAGGGGACGTACCGCGCGAACCGCGAGGGGTTCACGCAGTACCAGCTCCGCGTCCGGCGCCTGGTCGACATTCGCCGCATCGACATGTCGCTGTCGCTCTTCGGGTCGAGCGCGCACTCCCCGATCCTCCTCTGCCCCTGCGGCGCACTCAGCGCCTTCCATCGGGACGGCGAGGTGGAGGTGGCCCGCGCGATGCACACGCGCGGCCACATCATGGCGCTCTCGAACGCGGCGAGTCAGCCGATCGAGGACGTGGTGGCGGCCCGCGGCGGGCCCGTCTGGTTCCAGCTCTACCGCGACCCCGACTGGAGCCAGACGCTGGCCATGATCAGGCGGGCCGAGGCGGCCGGCTCGCCCGTGCTGGCCTGGACCATCGACAGCCAGGGCGGCGGCAAGCGCATCGTGCACGCGCGCGCCCGGCGCCGCGACCGCGCGTTCTGCGGCACCTGCCACACGCTGAACCCGGACGATCGCGGCCTCGCGCTCCCCGGCTTCCTGGGATCGACGATCAACCCCGAGGGCAAGCCGATGACCACCACGCCGCCGCTCGGGCCGCCCCAGCTCGACGGTCGCATCGCGACCTGGGACTACGTCAAGCGGCTGAAGGACGCCACCTCCATGAAGGTGGTGCTCAAGGGCATCGTGACGCGCGAGGACGCGGAGCTCGCCCTGGAGTACGGCGCCGACGGCATCTGGGTGTCGAACCACGGCGGCCGAATGGAGAACAGCCTGCGCTCGTCGGTCGAGTGCGTGCCCGAGGTGGCGGCAGGCGTCGCCGGGCGCGCCCCGATCATCGTCGACGGGGGCTTCCGCCGCGGCACCGACATCTTCAAGGCGCTGGCCCTCGGCGCGACGGCCGTGGGCGTGGGGCGCCCCTACATCTTCGGCCTGGCCGCGTTCGGGCAGGCCGGCGTCGAGACGGCGCTCGACATCCTGGACAGCGAGCTGCGGATGGTGATGCGGCAGGCCGGCACCCCCAGCCTCGGGCGCATCACGTCGTCCTACGTGCGCGATCGCCGGATGCCGGCCTGGTAGGTCCCGGACGCGAGGCTCGACGTGCACAGCGGCGAGGTGGCGCTGCAACCGTGGAGCACCTTTGCGAGCTCCACGGGCAGCAGCCGCCGGTGTGGCTGGAGAAACCCGAGCGGTTCCTGAAGATCACCTGGATACTGCCCACCACGCCGACCATGGTGAAGGAGGCGATAGCGTTCGCACAGCCGCGTTCATCCGGCACGGTGCGCTGCCGGATCCGAGATGCCTCGACGCTCGAGGGGTGAGCGACATGAGTGGGTCCCTGGGTCGCAACCGGATCATGAAGCTGTTCGAGACGCTCTCGGCCAGACTAGCCCATCTTTAGCAAGATTCCCGACAATTTTGTAGATTTAGGCGATATTTCGAGGATCGCATCCCCATAACTTGTTGATTCTAAAGGATCGGGTGTTGGCGGTACTGAATGTAGTGCCATAATCGTGTGAGTGGTTGTTGCTTCTGGGGACGTGCACCCGCTATCGTGGGCGTGTGTTCATTCGCCGCACCCAAACCCGGCGGACCGCCGACGGACAGCCCTACTTCTCGCATCGCCTCGTCCACTCCGAGCGCATCGGCAACGCCGTCCGCCAGCGCACCCTGCTCAATCTCGGACGCCACTTCGACATTCCCCAGGCGCAATGGCCGCTGGTCTGCTCCCGCAGCGACGACATCCTGGCCGGCCAGACGCCCCTGGTGGCCGATTGCCCGGCCGCCGTCGAACGCGAAGCGCAGCGCATAGCCGCACAGTTGGTCGCCCGCGGCACACCGGTGCAGGGACCGGCAGCCGGGCCGACAGACGTGCAGCCGGTCGACGTCGACTCGTTGCGCCTGGTCCGCCCCCGCAGCGTCGGCGTCAAGCAGGTCGGCCTGTGGGCCCTGGAGCAATTGGGCCTGCCGGCCCTGCTGACCGAGTTGGGCGTCAACGGCGCGTTGCGCACCGCGGCGACCGGCGCCGTCGTCGGACGCCTGGCCCAGCCGGCCTCGGAGCGCGCCACGCACCGCTGGCTGCAGGAACGCAGCGGCCTCGGCGAGTTGCTCGGCGTCGACTTCGAGACCGTCAGCCCGATGCAGCTCTACCGCGCCTCGGATGCGCTGGTGAAGCACCGCGAGGCGATCGAGGCGCATCTGTTCGAGCGGGCCATGGGACTGTTCGACCTGCAGCCGACGGTGACCCTCTACGACCTGACCAACACCTATTTCGAAGGCGAGGCGGGCGCGCAGCCGCAGGCAAAGCGCGGGCACTCGAAAGAGAAGCGCAGCGACTGTCCGCTGCTGACCCTGGGCCTGATGCTCGACGCCAGCGGCTTCGTGCGCCGCTCGCAGGTCTTCGCCGGCAACGTCCGGGAACACCGCACCCTGGCCGGCATGCTGGAGGCACTCGATGCGCCGGCCGGCGCCCTGGTGGTGATGGACCGCGGCGTCGCCACCGAGGCCGCCATCGGGTGGCTGCGCGACAACCGCTACCGCTATCTGGTCGTCAGCCGTGAACGCCACCGGCAGTTCGACGCCGAGGCCGCCGTGGCGGTCCGCACGCAGTCGAACCACACCGTGCATCTGCACAAGGTCGTCTCGACCGACCCCGGCGAGGTCCGCCTGTACTGCTACTCCGAAGAGCGGGCCCACAAGGAGCGGGCCATCGTTGAGCGGGCCGCCGCCCGCTTCGAGGCCGCGCTGACCACGCTCAACGAGGGGCTGGCGCGCCCCCGCGCCCACAAGCGCCTCGGACAGGTCTGGCAGCGCATTGGGCGACTGAGAGCCAAGCATACCCGCGTCGCCAAGCACTACCAGATCGAGGTCACCCCCGACCAGACCGGCGAGAAGGCCGCCGCCGTCACCTGGACCCGTCGCCCCCAGGACGGCTCGATGGCCACCCATCCGGGCGTCTACTGCCTGCGCAGCAGCGAGACCGACTGGGACGAAGACGCCTTGTGGCGCACCTACACCACCCTCACCGACGTCGAAGCCGTCTTCCGTGCACTGAAGTCCGAACTCGGCCTGCGCCCCATCTACCACCACAAGCCGCAGCGGGCCGATGGCCACCTGTTCATCACCGTCATCGCCTACCAGCTCGTGCAGGTCATCCGCACCCGGCTGCGAGCCCACGGCGAACACGCCAGTTGGACCACCCTGCGCCGCATCCTCGAAGGCCAGCAGCGCGTCACCGCCACCTTCCGGCGCCCCGACGGGCGCACCCTGCACGTGCGCACCGCCACGCAGGCCGAACCCGAACAGCGGGCCATCTACGACGCGCTCGGCGTCGACCCGCAACCGGGAGGCGTCCGCAAGACAACCATCTGACCGACCCATTTCCCGGTTTGCGCAGGTTTGTAGTGCCACTCGAGCGCTTTTGTCGCTGTAAGTTGCTGATTCCGCGTTGCTTAGTACTGCGGCTGTTAAACTTGGGCTAGCCGCACGCGGGACTCGGGGCCAGCTTTACATCGTCGGCGGCAGCGCGATGATCGGGGTGATCCGCGGCGTTGCGGACAGACCTGTTCGTGGACTACATTTGGTCCTGAGGGGGAGTCGTGACATGCCATTGTCCGACCGGATCAAGCCGATCAGCTACCTGAAGGCTCACGCCGCCGAGATCATTCGCACGCTCGCGGACCAGCCGGAGCCCTTGATCGTCACACAGAATGGCGAGGCCAAGGCCGTCGTGCAGGACATCGACAGCTACGAGCAGATGCAAGAAAGCATGGCTCTTCTCAAGATGCTCGCGCTGGGGAATCGTCAGATCGATGCCGGTCGGGTGCAACCGGCGGCCGAAGTCATTGCGCGGCTTCGGGAGCGCCATCAGGCCGACTGATGCCCGTCACGGTCCGGCTGACCGATGACGCCGCCCGCGACCTGGAAGAAATCTTCGACTACGTCTCCCGGCAAAACGCGCCGAGTAGAGCGGAACACGTGCTGGATCGGATAGAAGAGGCCTTCCAGGCGTTGTCCGCGTTCCCCCAACGCGGCAGCTACCCGAGGGAACTGCTGGATCTGGGGGTCCGGGAGTATCGGGCCCTGCGCCCCCGGCAGCTTAGCCGCGATGGACACCACGCCGCGGTCGCGGTGCGCCGACAGTAAGGTGCAAGTCTCGCGACCCCGCCCTCCTGCATACGGCCCTCCTACCAGGGAATGCTGTACGGCAGGCGACGGCCGCCCCCGATGGCCAGTGCTGCCAGCCCGCCGATGACGGGCGGCCCGTATCCGTTGGTGAGATAGCCGGACGTGAACATGATGCCGCTGGCGAACTGGAAGTTGAGCACCATGGCGAGCGCCACCGTCGCGGTCAGGCCCACCCGGAAACCGGTGATCAGCGCCGTGCCGGCGACGAGTTCCCCCAGCACCACCAGCCGGGCGAACAGCGGCGCGCCCGGAACCGCCACCCATTCGAGGTACCAACGGCTGATCGAGACCGGCTCGAAGGAGAGCCACTGCTCGAGCTCGTACGAGAGATGCGCGCTGTCTGCGAGCCATGCGAGCTTGCCGTACCCCATCAGGACGAGAAACAGTCCCATGATCAGCGACAGGGTCCGTAAGCCGCCCGCGGGCGAGTGGAGAGTCGTCATGTCTACTTCCCGCATTTCGGTCTCCGGGCATTCTAAACTCAGGAGCCGGTGGCATGTCGACCGACTCGCACCCAGCCGCGGGCAGCCCTGCGTGGCGCTCGTCCCGTGGTCTTGCGCGGGATCCGTGGCGTGTTGGCGGACGCCGGAGATTGCCGAATTTCCGCCCGTGCCGGGCGGAGCACGCGATGTTCTTCACTCTCTGGTGCGTCGGCCTCGGTTGACCCCCGTGCGTCCCCGGGACCTCCTTCGTGCACGTTCAACTCCCTCAATTGCGCCGGTCGATCCCCGCTGGCGCGGGGCGGAGGTCGCCGGAGGCGAGGCGCGGCCACCGCGGCTCGGGTCCATCCCCGTGCCCGGTGGCGCTCCCCGAAGAGACCGCTTCACGCATCGACCTGGGCAGGCGTGATTTATCCCGGCGGGCGCGGGGCGCACCTGCTCCTCGCGTCAGCGGAAGCGGCGCGGGGCCACATCGCTCTGGCCAGCCAGGGGATAGACACGGCAATAGTCCCATCGTAGCGATGGCCATTCGGCGAGGCATCTACCGGGGGATGCGCGATCGCCGTCGGACGGTCCGCCGTGGGCCACTGTCGGGGTCGATTGCTCGACTCGATGCCCGCCACGGCGTCGTCGTTCCGCGCCAACTCACCGCAAGCGATCGCTTCCATGCTCTCGCGCAAGGCCTGCAGGTCCGCTCGCACGACGCCGGCCAGCTCGATCATGACGTGGCTCACGAGCCAGGCGGACCCGAAGATGGCGACCACGATCA
This sequence comes from Vicinamibacterales bacterium, assembly GCA_965222905.1. Lineage (GTDB taxonomy): Bacteria > Acidobacteriota > Vicinamibacteria > Vicinamibacterales > UBA8438 > WTFV01. The sequence continues at coordinate 6,841,061 of OZ244976.1, forward strand.
CACAAACGCCAACGGTCAACTTCACGTCGTTACTCACGTCGGCGAACCTCCTGCAGCACCGCCGGAAGTCCAGCTCGGCCCGAGCGGCCGCCAGCGAACCATCCCACCGGGCATGACCCCGTAAGTTCGGGCCAACATCGTCGTACTCTGCCGCCGCGTCCCGGCAACGTCAAGGCGTAAGCCGCCGCGATCCGGTCGTTGCCGGCGCCGGTCCGGACATCTACGCTCCGGCTCTATCGTCGTCGCGCATCTTCGCCAGCGCTTCGGTCAGCCGGCGGTGTTCCTGCTCGTACAGCCGCGCACCGAGTCCGGCTGGCCTCGCTGCTGCGAGTCTGTCGACCTTGAGCAGCCACTCGATGTCCGCGTTGTCGCCGTCCAGCGCTGCCGCTTCCTCCCACTCGGCCTGCTTGCGCAGAATCCGCCTGACGTCGGCCGCCGTTCCGGCCTGTTCGTACGCTTCGCGCGCTTCGGCGGTGTGTCCTCTCTCTTCTTCGAGCCGCGCGACCAGCAGCGGCTCCCACCCGCTGGCGTGCAGCAGGTTCTCGACCTGGCCGAGCAGGATGTTCCGGCTGGTCTCGTTCGTGTCGGCCTCTGCCGCGTCGAGCAGCGTGCTGATCGCTGTTTCGCACAGCTCATACGCCTTGTCTGCGGCGTCTCCGTGGTAGCCGGTCAGCTTCAGCCAGCCCTCGACGTCGTCGGGGAAGTAGTGGCGGGCACTCGACGGGTCGCTTGCCCCTTCGATCAGGCCGCTTCGCAGCGTCTGCTGCATCCGCGCCACGGCCAGATCCGGCCAGTAGCGGCGTCGCGGCGCGGCGTCCTTCAATGCCTGCAGCGCTTCGAGCAGCTTCAACCTCGGCCGGTCGTCGGGCGATTCCGTCAGCAGGAACTCGACCACGCCGTGCTCTATCGACCGGATGATCTTCTGGCCGGCCCAGTCGTGGGCGTCGCTCCCCTCGTCCGGGATTTCCTCCTCGGTTTCGGCGTCTATATCCACGCCGACTTGCAGCGAACCCCTCAGATGCACGTTGTCTTCCCTGTCCTCGCCGGCGGCGAGAAGCAGGGCCAGAGTGCGCATCAGCGTCGCGCGCGCGTCGCGGCGCACGCCGCGGTCGGACACCCCGTTCGGCACGTCCGGCGCTCCCATTTCGGCGACCGTCTGGCCGGCGATCTCCCAGGCCCGGTCCGGGTCTTCCTCGACGATAGCCTCCGCCCGGCGGATGCGTTCGCTCGTGCGCTCTTCGGGCGTCGCCGTCTCGTCTCCGAACCTGGCGATGATGTCGTCCTGGTTGTAGCGGCCGGCTCCGCCGACCAGCGCCAGCGTGCTCAGGTCCTTGCGCGCGTCCGGTTCGACGTTGACCACAGCCAGCGTCTCGGTCGCCCGGCTCAGCGCCACCCGCAGCTGGTCGATGGCCGTTCGCCGGCTCTCCTGCCGCAGCGGTGTCCTGTCTTCGATCACGTTCCCGTCGAAGGCCTCGATAGCCGCTCCCACATCCAGCACGCACACCCGCTGGTACTCCAGGCCCTTGGCCTCGCCCGGCGTCAGCACCAGCTTGCGGCGCCTCTCGTCCAGCCATGCGGGGGGTTCGTCCGCTGCAGTGATCACCGCGGTTCCCTCCAGGGCGGCGAACTGCTCGACGAGCCCGTTGGCCTGTTCCGTCCGGTCGACGCGCACGTACAGCGCGTGGCCCGTGACGTGCTCGGACTCGACTACCGGCTGCTGCTTCTCCGGCCGGCGGTTCTTGTCGACCAGGCTGTAGAAGATGTTCGACCGGTTGACGACGGCCGCGATCCGCGACGGGCAGCGCACGTGATCGTGCAGATCGAACGTTGCCGGCTTGCGCCAGCGGCTGCTCAGCAGCTCGGTGTAGCGTCCCCACTCGAAGCCGCTGGCCTCGACGCGCTGCCCGGCGTCCCCGGCTATCAGCAGCCACGGGCTCTTGCCCGTGCGCTTGCGGCATGCCCGGAGCAGCTCGAGCAGCATCCAGAACTCGGTCAGGGTCAGGTCCTGCGCCTCGTCGACGACGAGACGGTCGAACTCCATCCCCTCCGGCAGGCCCTTGCTGGAGAGCAGGCGCGCGGCGGCCGCGGCGGCCGCCAACTCGGGGAATATCTCCACGCGGGTGCTCTCGGGCACCTTCTCCCACAACCGCAGGAGCGTCTTCGCCGTAGCGGCGCCGATCCCCTGCTCGTTGCCCCGCTGCTGGCGGTACGCATCCGGGCGCAGCGCCGCCAGCTTCGCGCCTTCGTTGCTGTCGGCCTCGCCGTCGACGCCTCTACCGAGCAGCCGCCCGCGCACTTCGGCGTACACGGCGGCCTCGTGGCCTTTCCACGGGTGGCGTTCGTGGCCGACGGCCTGCTCAATCGCAAGGCCGAGTTTCCTCCGGCTTTCGGCCGGCGGTATCCGGCGCACGTCCGCGCCGGTGATCTCGCCGGTCAGCGTCCGGAAGTCCGTCGCGCGGACCCGGCTCGTCGACGGCGCGAAGGCCGCCAGCCGTTCCTCGGCGCTGCGTTTCAGCCGCGCCGACCACGTGACGTAGAGGACGTTCTCGCCCGAACGCGCTTCGATGGCCCGCCACAGCGCCGTCGTCTTGCCGCTTCCCGGGCGTCCGCGCAGCACCCGCACCGGGCTCCGGTCGGTCTCGAACGACGCCTGCTGTCTGTTCTGCGGCCGTCCTGCGATGTCCTCGTCTATATCCGTCGCCTGCTGGATCGGCAGGTAGTCGGCCCGCCTGCCGCCACCCAGCGCCGCATGGTCGTCGTGGTGCCGCACGGCGCGCACGACTATCGTTCCCGGCTCGGCGCCGCAACTGTCCGCCGGTCCGCTGCTCCCGGCTATCCCCCACCACAAGTAGTACTGGCTGCCGCGTGCGCCGCCGAGCGGCGAGCGCCGCCACCCGCGGTTCGGTCGCGCGCACCCCTTGACGATCGCGGTGCGTCCGTGGGCGGCCAGCTGCTCGAGGATCAGCCCGAGCCGCCGGTACAGGTGCGACCACTCCCGCAGCGTGTCCGACACGCTCGGGTGCAGCCATATCGGCTTCGCCAGCGAGCACGGCTCGTCGGGCTTCTCCGGCGCGATGTCAGCGCTGAAGCCGTTGGCCTCGTCCGCGGCTCCCGCCCGGGGCCGGCTTGCGCCGCGGTTCCGGCGTCTGTTGGTCATTACAGCTCGTCCTCGTCGTGCATCACCCTGTTGGCCAGCACCCACGCCAGCGTCTCGCGCGCCTTGCGGTTGAGCGGGATGCGCTCGTCCTCGCGCGCCCTCTCGATCCGCTCGTACGTCTTGTGCCGCCGTCGCCGGGCGTACAGCCCGAGGAAGTGCGCCAGGGCCTTGCTCTCGCAGACTTCCCTGACCGTGTAGTAGCGGTACGTCGGCGGCTCGCCGCTCCGGCTGTCGACAAGAACGTCGATCTGCTCCACCCGCCCCGGCAGCCACGAGATGCCCCGACCGCGTCCGCCCAGCCCTGCACTGAACGCCAGCATCTCGTCGAGCCACTTGTCGAGGAGCATTCCGGCCTCGCCCTTGCCGAACTGCTCGCCGTGCTCGTTGGTCACCCACCGCCGCATGTAGCGGCGTCCGGCCGCGCGCAGGAACGCCGGGCCCTGCTGGCCGCCGAGGCTCTTGCCGTCGCTGTCGAGTCCCGCCGGCATCGTGCCCTCGTGCAGCCACGCGTCGGCTGCCCTCAGGTCGACCGCGCGCGCGAGCGTCGGGTGCAGCTCGGGCGGCACTCTCTTCACCACGTCCGCATACAGCGGGTGCTCGCTCCATCGGATGTCGTTCATCATCGCTTCGGTGCCGCGGTTGGCCTGCCGTGGCGCGCGGCCTTCGCATCCGCGCGGCCAGCGGCTGGTTCGGGCAGCAGGCCCACGGGTTCCGCTACGGCCGTACAGTAGATGATCTTGGGGGGCGTCGGGCGCGCTGTCGCCCGCCCGGCCGCGGCACTGCTCGACTTGCTCGACCCGCCGCCCGGCACGGCCTTGACCCGGCCTGGCATCGCGACACCGACGTGCATCTGCGCGTCCGCTTGGGCGAGGCGCCCAAGGAAGGGACCTCGGCGGGCGTGACGATCTGGCCGCACCGGTGTCGGCGTTGACGGGCCGTCCGGTACGCGGCCTGGCGATGAGTGCGAAATCACCCTCGACGGCCAAGTGCTCGCGGTCGGCGGCATCGCCGAGAAGGTGCTCGCCGCGCACCGCGGCGGCCTGGGCCGCGTCCTCCTGCCGCTGGGGAACCGCAGGCAGGTCGACGAGGACCTCGACGACGGCCTCCGGTGCGCGGTCGTCGTCGACTACGTCACGCGGACCGAGGAGTTGGGTCGATCTGGCCCTGCATCGTGAGGAGGTCGTCGAGCCGCATCCCGAGCAGCCGCGCGCACGCGGGCAGCATCCCCGGAACGCTTCCAGCGCCGTATCGCCTGCGGTGTCGAACCGCGCGATGAACACGTCGAGCAATACGCGTTCCCGGAAGAGAAGGGGGCATCGACAACACGACCGAGAGAAGTGGCTGGAGTCCAATCCCGACGGGGTCCTCCAAGATGGACGGATCCGGAGCATCGGGCGCCAGGTCCGAACCGACCGCGGCGGACTCATCGACCTCGTCGGCGTGGACCGCGACGGATCCGTATGCAATCGGCGCTACGGTTTGAACGGGACGCCATTCGACGACCGCACCCCGAGGTTTCGGAGGATGGTGACCAGACGGAGGGCCTGTTCGGGCCCGGCGGCGCGCGCTACGACTGGGTCGCCTTTATCGCCGACGGGTTCCGGGCTTGCTGGCTCTGTCCTCGTCCGTCGGCGAGCTCGGTTGTCCGCCGAGTCCGGAGCGTCGTGACTCCGTGTGGCGGTGAGGGTCCCGCGAATCTCGGCCTTGTCCTTCTGCCGGCGTCCGGGTCCCGAGGGCCGTGGTGTTGCCGGCACTCCCTTTCTTCCGTCGCCGTCGCTTGTCACGGCGCCGCATTACTGCTCCTTTGCGAGAACCCCAGCGTCGAGATCGCTCAAACGCAGCATCGTACACCGCGAGCGTCGACTCGCGGATCGACACCGATACCCTCGCAGAAGCAGCCCGACGCCGGGTACTTGGTGATGTCGGTCCCGGCGGGTGTTGCAGCGCGAAGCCGCCGCGAGTTCCCTGACCGCCGGCCGCTCCTGCACTACTGCATCGCCGCGGGCCGGCAGCATAGATATTAGTTGGAGTCCTGCCTATCGCTGTTGATCTGTGACAATCCGTCCCACGCCTCCTCATCGCTCTGCGCGCCCTCGAGGACGCGCGCGATACCCTCCGGCGATACGCCCGCAAGGCGCGCGCGCACAGCGCTCATCCAAGTCGCGACCGGGTCGGGTGAGCCGGGAAAGCAGGTTCTCGCTTCTGTACGCCGTGCCGGCCGCGTCGGCTGCGCAGACGGAGTTTCACTACCAGTACGGCAAGCTTGCGAATCCCTTCGCGCGGACGCGCCACTTCACGGACATTCAGGCGGTTCAGCTGGCGTCGAGCTGGTGCCCGGGGACAGCATCGTGTTATGGGCGCATTCCCGATTTCCCGGTCACGCGCTCACACCCACCGGCGTCATGGCCATCCGCTGCAAACAGTTCCATCTGCCGGACTTATAGAAAGACCGCAGGAGAAGAATCGCGTCGACGCTCTCCGGTAGCCAATAGATGGATGCGCCCTTGATGCGGAGATTGATGACGCGACGGATGGCGCTTTCGACGGCGCCGCTGCCCCGCGGAAGCCCGAGCCCGACCATTGTGGTGTAGGCGAAACGATGACGGTTCTTCAGGAAGTAGTTGAGGTGCGTGCGGATCTTGCCGGCCGTGCGCCCGCGGCACAGCTCCCGCAGGGCCGTGATCACCTCGTCCACCCGTGCTCGCTTGAGCAGCCCCCGCGTGCGGTTGAGCCAGCGGGTGCGTTGGGTCGCGCTCCAGCGGCGCAGCTTGACCGCGTCCGAGAGTTGCTTGGCGGCATGATAGAAGTCGATCAGCCCCAGCACCTGTGTCGGCGAGAGCCCGAGCGCGGCGATGAGGCGCTGGAGGCGTCGCCAGATCCAGGGCGCGCCGTCGGCGATGAAGAGCACCTTGTCAGCGGCGTTGAGGCCGACCTGCCGCGCGTACGACAACAGCAGGGCGAAGACCGCCTCCGGTCCCCGGAGCGTGCCGTCGATGATCGGGGCCCACGTCTGAGACGGTCGCCCGTCGTCGCCGACGACGTACAGGATGAGGAGCTTCGGTTCCTTCCAGTCGGTATGGAATCGGTTGCGCCCCTTCTTCGTCTTGGGGCCACGCTTCTTGCGCCTCACACGGACGCGGCCCCCGTCGAGGGAGACGACCACCCGCTTCCCGGTCACGCGGTCCAGCAGGCCGCACGCCGCGCTCTGCTGGGCCGCTCGGGCCCGCGCAGCGTAGCGATAGGCGGTCGAGCGGAGGGTCTTGATATCCAGGGCGATGCCGTCGGAGCGGAGCTGCGCCTGCGCTTCGGCCAGCGAGCTGTGCATGGCGACCGCGCGGCTTGCATCCGAGGCCAGCTTCGGCGTGCACCGGTCGTAGATGCCCAGCACCACCAAGGCGGGGTAGAGTCCCGGCCTCCGCTTCGCCCGACGGGCGTGTTTCTCGCGGTAGTACGGCGTCGTGACCGGCACCGTCGTGCCCCGGGAGGTGCGAACGTTGACGGTCTCCAGGCCGTCGCTCCGCATCCGCCGGGGCAGGTGGCGACGAGGGCGCTCGCCGCGTCGCCAACCGCGGCCGAGCGCACCGCGCGTTGCAGCACGGGGGTGAGGAGGGCGCCGAAGAACTCGTCCGCGATGACCCGCAGCTGCTCTTCGCACTGCTCCGCTTCCTCTGCCGACCTGGGCGCTGGAGCACGCGCCTCAAACTCCAGCGCCCGCCGGAGGGCAGTGCGCAGGTGGACGGGAATGTTGCCAAGATCGATCTCGCGGCTCGGGGTGTCGATGGCGCTCTTGTCCATTTCAACGCACCATCATGGGCAGTCCGAGCCGTAATGTCCAGTACCACCCTCCCCGTCTGTCCGAAGACCGGCTCAACCTCCCCCAGCCTCACAGTCCATCTTTGCCTACACACTGCTCCGGGAAATCGGGAATGCGCCCGGCGGACCGGCTGCCCGGCCCGGCTCGCCTGTCGTGTGACTGCAGCAACCCGCTCGCCGACAACGGTGTCCAGGGTCTGGGCGTGCGTTGCGGGCGACGCCGCCACGAACATCAGACCCGCTACGAGCGGCCCGAATACGAAGGCACGAACCTGACTCGGCAAGCCAGGAGCCTGCGCCGTAGAACGCAACGGAGCGAGTTCTGCTGCGCAGGCTCCTGGGCCGGTGGGGGCTGGGGCCGAACGCGGCGCCCTGGCGACGGGTTTGGCGGCGCTAGTCATGGGCCGAGCTCCCGGGATGCAGACTGCACCTGCCATCGAAGAGGTGAATCTCCCGCCTGGCGTGCTCCGCGTAGCGCGGGTCGTGGGTCACCATGCAGACGGTCGAGCCCTCGTCGTGCAGCGCCTGCAGCAGCCCCATCACCGCCTCGCCGTTCTTCGAGTCGAGGTTGCCGGTCGGCTCGTCGGCCAGCAGGATGGACGGCTGCCCGGCCACTGCCCGCGCCACCGCCACGCGCTGCTGCTGGCCGCCGGAGAGCTGGCTCGGCAGGTGCTTCGCCCGGTGGGCCATCTCCACCTTCTCGAGCGCCTCGGTCACCCGTTCCCGCCGTTCCGCCCGCTTCATGCCGCGGTAGGTGAGCGGCAGCTCGACGTTCTCGTAGACCGTCAGGTCGCCGATCAGGTTGAAGCTCTGGAAGATGAAGCCGACCTCGCGGTTGCGGGTCCACGCCCGGTCGGCCTGGCTGAGCTGCGCCACCGGGCGGCCGTTCAGCGTGTAGTCGCCGGCGGTAGGTGAATCGAGCAGACCGAGGATCGACAGCAGCGTCGACTTCCCGCAGCCCGACGGACCGGAGATGGCGACGTACTCGCCGGGGTGGATGGACAGATCGATGCCGTCGAGGGCATGTGTTTCGACCTCGTCGGTGTAGAAGATCTTCGAGACGTTCTGCAACTGAATCAAGGCTGACGCTTCACTCATCTCGGCATGCCTCCGTTTCAGACGTGACGTTCCTGCTCCGCACCGGTCTTTCCCCTTGCTCGACGCGTGAGAGCGGCCCTATTCGATACGCACCCGATCGAACTGATCCCAGGTGGACATGTCGGACAGGACCACGCGGTCGCCCGGCTGCAAGCCCTCCAGCACCTCGATGGTATTCACCGAGGCGCGGCCCAGGCTCACCCGCATTCGGGACGCGTGCGTGCCGTCGGCCTCGACCCTGAACAGGCTGACCACGCTCTCCTCCTGACCGAACACCGGCCGGCCGACGAAGAGGACGTCGTCCATCCGCTCCAGCTCGATGGTGCCGTCGACCGTCAGGTCCGGGCGGGCGCCCCGCGGCAGCGCGCCGTCGAGGGCGACGTCGACCGTCACCGTCCCGTTCTCCACCGCCGGGTCGATGCGGGTGACGTGGCCCGGGATGATGCCGTTGCGGGTGTCGATGGCCGCGGACTGGCCGATCTGGATGTCCTTGGCCTGCGTCTCCGCGATGCGCAGCTCGGCCTTCAGGACGGCCGGATCGCCCACCCGGGCGAGGTTCGTGCCCGTGGTGACGCGCTGCCCTTCCTCGAGCGGCACCTGTTGCAGGACGCCGGGCATGCCGGCCCGGACGCGTAGGTCGGCCACCTGCTGCTGCCGCAGCTCGTACACCGTCCGCAGCCGGTCCACCTCGGCCTGTTCGACCGCGAGCTGCGCCTCGACGGTGCCGGTGGCCATCTGCAGCCGTTCCTGCTCGAGCGCGTAGCGCGTGTCGAACTCCTGCTCGGCGGACTGCGACTGCTGCAGTTGCAACGACGAGACGAGGCCCTGCGCGAAGAGCTGCCCGTCGGCGTCCGCCTGCAAACGGGCCGTCTTCAACTGCGCGTCGGTGGTCGCAAGCGTCGCCCGCTGGTTGAGCAGCTCGCGCTCCACCTCCACCTGGCGGTTGCTGTAGCGCGCCTCGGCGGCTTCGAGATTCAGCCGCGCCTCGAGCGTGGACTGCTCCAGCTCGGGGTTGCTCAGCTCGAGGATCACGGTGGCGGGGGCGACGAGGGCGCCGGGTCGGATGACGATCCGCTCGACGGTGCCGTCGGTAGTGGCCGGGATCCAGCGGATCTGCTCCGGGACCAGCGTCCCGGTGCCGCGCACCTGCCGGACCATCGGGCCGCGCTGCACCGTGTCCAGATAGAGCGTGTCGCGGTCGACGCGCGGCGCCGCCGGCTCCAGGCGCGAGACGCCCAGCGTGACGACAGCCACCGCCATGACCGCGGTCGCGGCATACAGAGCTTGGCGCAGCTTCTTCTTCCGTGCGAGATCGGGTCGGGAGATGTCCATTTGTCGTTACCGCCTCTGATAGACATATCGATTTCCGATAGAACACATCTATAGAATTACAATACGTAGCGGGTTGCGATGTGGTTCCGCCCGGAGGGGGGCCGTCGTGAACCCCCGGTCGACCTGCGCCACTCTGCCCGCCGGAACGACGGCAGCGGCGACGCTCACTGCGCCGCGGACGAAGACGACGCCAGTGAGCTACTCGATACGTAGAGCGGCGAGAGGGTCCACGCGGGCCGCCCGGCGCGCGGGCACGCCCGCAGCCGCGGCGGCCACCAGCAACAGCACGAGGGACACGCCCGCCAGCGTGGTGAGGTCGGTCGGCGAGACTTCGAAGAGCAGCGACACCAGCGCGCGCGAGGCCAACAGACCGGCGGCGACGCCTGCTCCCGCCAAGCGGAGGGCGCCGCCCACGACCATCCGGACCATGTCCCGCGGCTGCGCGCCCATGGCGAGCCGCAGGCCGATCGCGGCGACGGCGAAGCCGGGGCTGCGCCGCAGCACCCGCAGCCCGTAACGAACGTCCAGAAGCCCTTCCGCCAGAGCCGAGCCGAATCGCGACGCGCGGACGCGCTCCTCGGGTCGCCCCGTCGCGGCCGTCGCCGGCGTCAGGAGCCATGCCCGTCACCAGGTCCGGGGCGACCGTGACGAATCCCTCGGCCGCGAATGCGTCGGCGACACTCGCTGTCGGTCATCATCGCACGTGTCAGGTGCGGGGCGCTCCTTTCGCTTCAAGGGCATCGGTCCACTCTCGGCACCGTCGAGCCGCCGTCGTCAGCATCCACCAGGCAGACGAGGTATCTTTGGCGTCGTGAGCGAAGGTCCGCGGACGCTCGGCGGGAAGCTCGCGGCACTGACGGGCCGTTCGAAGCTCGCCGAGCTTGCGATCGAGTCCCTGATGGTAGTGTTCGCCGTCCTCGTCGCGTTCGGCGTCGAGGAGTGGCGGGAAGAGCGCCAGCTACGCCAGTTCGCCGATGTGGCGCGGGCTGCGGTAGAGCTGGAGCTCAGGGAGAACCTGGACGAATTCCGCAAGGCAGAGCCGGCGCTGGCAGAGGCCACCGAACTGTTCCAGCGCGTACTCCAGGCCGAGAGCGAGGACGACCCCATCTTCGCGGACGGCGAGATAAGTTTCTCCCTTCCTCTGGCGGAAATCTCGTCGGCAGCCTGGCGTGCGGCGCAAGCCAGTCAGGCTTCACCCCTATTTCGACTACGACTGGGTCATCCGGATCTCGCGGGTCCATGACGTGCACGTTCTTTACGAGCAGGCACGCGGCCAGTTGCTCAGCGACATGAGCCTGCTGTTGGCCACCATGTCATCCGATACGTCCCCGCTCGAGATCAAGGATGAGCTCCGCCGGGTCCACGGACGGCTCCTGCTGCTCCATCAGGTGCACGCGGCGGTACAAGGGGAAATCCAGACGCTGCTGGACGACGCGGAATCCGCCCCGCCGCAGGAATAGGTACTGCTCGCAACACGCGGTGTGCGTCAATTGCCTGACGGCGAGGACGTTCACTTCCGGGTCCGGCTGGAACCCCGCGCAGGTTGTCGCCTGCGGTCTTGACACTTTCCGTGCGCCTGCTGGCCGACCGTGTACAGTCGCTGCCGGCCGTTCTCGGCGCCGCGTACACCAGGCAGCTTCCCATGGTCCGGGCGCGGTCGCTGGTACCCCTGCGCACTACGCCGGAACTGCCGGCCGAGCCGGCCCCGCCTCCCGCCCCGCCGGGCGTGGTGAACCCGCCCGAGTGGCCGGACACGGGCATGTCAGCCACGACTATCTCGACGTCAGGGGAATCGGCGTCGTGGCGGGACGCGGCTTCGACGAGAGCGACTGTCAGAAAGGGAATTACTTCCGACTCGTCGGGGAATAGAACCGGCTGGCTGGTGTCGTTCCCTTTGTCGGGGGGTTGGGCTCAGCGGATGGCCAGGACTGGCCCTTCCGGATGGCGCGGCGCCAGCGTTCGGTTTCTGCAGTCGGCGACAAGGTCGAGCATTTCGAGTACGACCTGTCCGATCAGGACCTCGCTCCCGGCCGGTCCGACGATGGCCTCGGTCCGCGTGGCGAGGTTTCCGATCTCGATCGTGACGTCGGTCACGGGCCGTTCTTCGCGGCGCTCGTCCGCGTAGACGACGGTTCTCGTTCCCCAGTGCCGGAGCCCCAGCTCCGTCGCGATCTCCTCGGGGATTACGAGACTTACCGCCCCGGTGTCGACGACCCCTTCGACCGTCGTTCGTCGGACGTCCGCTTCGACGCGCAGTCCGAGGTGTACGGCTCCGCGGTCGTCCCTGTTCTCCAGCGTCACGCTGGCTCGAATCTCTCCCATCGTCCTGATCCTCGGATTCTGACGTACCCGGAACTGCGGGTCCACCGCGTTTCTCCCGGTCTCGTGTTGTTGGGAGTTGGCGTTATCTCCGCCTTCCGGCCCGCTGGTCGGCTCTATTTCGACCGCCGGTCGGATTTTTCTCGACCGACTCTACCCGCTTTTCGGTCATCGGGCGCCTTTCCAGCGTCCTGGAGCGCGCTCACGAAACGCAAGCGGTTCGACCGGCCGGCCTCCACGAGCGCCCAAGTTGTCGTCGCGCAGAGGGGGATCGCCATCCAGAATCGGCCCGGCGGTATGGATCGTCGGGCCACGCATCTCGCCCCGGGCGATACGGTCGCGCCACTCCAGGATGTACGGGCGGCCATCCATGTTGCGGACGGTCGTGACCCCGTTGGCGAGAAACAGATCGAGCACCCGTGGATCGTTGCCGTACTCCAGGTGGACATGCATGTCCGCCAGGCCGGGCATGAGGTACTTGTCGGTGCCGTCGACGATCGCGAACGTGTCGGGCACGCTGACGTCTTCCCGGTTCCCGATGCTGACCACGGCGCCGCCGGAAACGAGCACCGTCTGATCGGGAACCGCGGCGACTTCGCCGACCATGGACAGGACGCTGACGCCGACGAACGCGATGTCCCGGACGGCGGGAGGGGCGGCCGGCTCCGGAGGCGGCTGCCCGCATGCGGACAGCACCGTGCAGAGCCCGAGGGTGACGCGCGCGAGCAGTAGGGCCAACGGCGATTTCACGGACAGCATCGGGAGTGCCTTACGGAACCGGAAACGTGGCTACGGGAAACGGAGCACGTCCCCGTCCAACGGAAGCCCGGATCGGCGGTCGGCTTCCGGAGCCAGTTCGGGCGGTTCCGAATCCGTCCAGTCCGCGACAACGCTGTTTGTTGTTGTCACGCCGAGAAACCCGAACGAATCGATGAGGAATGGAAGCCCTTCACCCTCCAAACCGGGCGCGTCGGAGACGTGGAAGTGCAGGTGCGCACCATTCGTATTGCCGGAATTTCCAAGTCGTCCCAGCATGTCAGCGCGTCTGACTCGTTGTCCGACTTCCACGGCCACGCTGTCCCTTTGGAGATGCGCATAGAGTGCGAACGTGTTCGTGCCGAGCTCGAGCACCACGTAGTTCCCGGCGGCGGCTTCCAATGTCACTTCATCCAGCGGAGACGATTGGGCAAGCGGCGGACGGTCGGAAACCCCGTCCCTGATGGCACGGACAACGCCTTCGGCCACGGCAATGACCTCCGCTCCGAAGCCGAACCAATCCTCATTCGTCGTACGGTCGACGTCACCGACAACCGCAACGCCGTTCTCGTCCAGACCCACGACGTCTATGGCGAATCGTTGTGCGACAATCGCCCGTCCGTTCGAGATGTGCACGCCACCCCAATGACCTCGAAGGGTCCTGGCGGAAACGGAGTGTACAGCTCGACGGGAGCGTACACCTGGGTGGCCGTGGCGCGCGCCTCCAGATGCAACATGAGCATGGAGACGAATATAGCGACGGTCGCAAAACAAGCTCCCGTTACCGGCCATCCTGACATCGCTGCGCTCCAGTCCTGCTCATCGGGTCCCGCACGTTGCCTGTCAACATGGCCGCAAGCATACAAGATGTCACTCAGGGGCTGGCTGGGAGGCGGCGCAGGTTGTTGTCGAGGTTGTCGAGGTCAATTCGCGGCTATTCCCTGCGCAGGACGCGCGCCGGCTCACCGCTCGTCGCGCGCAGCGTGGGCATCAGGCACGCCAGCGTCGCCGTGGCCGCCATCAGGGTGGGAGCCGCAAGAAGGTGCGGCCCCCAGCGGTACTTCTCTGCCGTGAGGCCGTGCCCGGACCGCACGGTTTCGCGAACCCACATCGCGCCGCCGCCGAAGCCGACGTGCAACGTCGTCTTCCCGGTGCTCGCAGCCCTGAAACGTGCTGTGACCTGGACGTAGTGGGTCGGCGCCGTTCGACAACGGCGTGCTCGTCCGGTCTGTTCGAACCAATGCCCACAAGCAAACGCCCGGCGATGCCCCAACGGTCGTTCAACCAACGCACCACCCGGGTGTCGACAGTCGGCACCGTCGGCAGCGTGATCAGATCGCCAACGGTGATGGCGGCGTGAAAGCCGCCGCCAAGCTCGACCTCGTTCCGCGCGGGCCGGTCCGCCGTGCCCCCAATGTTCGTTCGACGACCCGGCGACGCCGAGATCGACCGTCCTGCCCGCCCGCGGCGACTGTTCGCGCGATGCCGTCAGGTCGGCGTATCGACCGCCTGCATGCAGCTTGATCCAGTCCGTACCGTTTGGTTGGGCCGCGCTGGGACTGACCGCTACGCCCGCCATGAGCGCCGCTGCCGCGCCGTGTCGGATTGTGAATGTCATGGGGTTCCTCCCGACCACTGATGCTCATCCAGTAGTTGCACAGAACGCTCCTGAAACGGCTCAGCGAGACGGCCGGTCGGCCGGTGTATCGCCCGCGGGTGGCCCGTCCTGCGCTCCGGACACCCTGGCTGGCTCGCTTCAAGTGAGCCGATCCACCGGCCATCCGCGCATTCCTCTGTGCGGACGGGAGGAGGAACCGATGACTCATCGACTCGCGAGCGCGTTCGCCGTCGTTCTGCTGGCGGCCTCGCCTGCCCTGGCGCAGATGGAGCCGAGCCGGGAGCTTGAGCTTGGCGGCGGCTGGTTCCAGGACAACCCGCTGGACGTCGACGACATCGGCGTCGTCCCGTCCGGCCCGAGCGTCGACTTGGCGTGGACGACGTGGCGGAACGAGCGCACGGGCATAGCCATAGGCGTCACGTCGATCCTGGGACGTGACGCTTCGAGGTGGAGGAAGCAGGAGGTCGGCATCTACGGGCACGTGACTTGGCGCTGGCGGTGGGTGAACGCCGATGGGCGGGGCTTCCTCCACTTCGGCGTGGGTGCCGGGCCGTTGCTCGGCCGAGAGAGCACTCCGGTCGTGAGTTGGGACCCCGAGCGTCAGACCTGGTGCTACACCGGTGAAACGAAGCATCGGCTGGGGCTCGCGTTCATCCTGTGGCACGTCGAGCTGATGGCCACGCGGACCTTGCGGGACGGGCTCGACGTGCGCGTTGGCGTCAGTACCACGCCGCTGCTGTACGTGCCCATAACCGCGCATCCGGTCGTGATGGCGGTGTGGAGGTTCTGACCGCCAAGTGAGCCGAACAACGGCATCGATAGAGTCCGGCGCGCCCGACGCGCAGCGGCCTTCCGGCCTTCCGCAGGAAGAGTTCAGGAGGGAGCGACCCCAGGAGCGACCCCCGGCCCGGCAGGTGTAACGAAGGCACACCTGCCGAGGCCGCAAGCATTCCCCGGTAGGAGGCGGCCGGGCGGGCCGGTGGCCGCGCGCATGAGCCGGCCCAGGTGCTCGCGTCCCGCAAGGAGCTTGTCATGCCGTATGACGTTCGGCGCTTCGCAATGTTCGTGGGCGGACTGATGTGCCTGGTGCTGCCGGCGTCCGCCGCCGAGGCCCAGACCCGACCGCATCGATTCGAGATCGCGGACGGCACGATGTACGGCTTCCAGGATCCGGAGCGGCCGGTGACTGCCGGGTGGATCGTGTCGAGCGGTTTCGACCTTGGGCGGCAGTCGTTCGTGGTGGAGGGCGCGTGGCACCGGGACGCCTACGCTCTGGAGCACCCGTGGGACTTCGACGAGGTGTTCCGCGAGAGGCTTCAGAGCCGTTACTGGATGCTGCTGGGCGGCGTCCGGGGCGGAAAGCGTCAAGGGCGCGTGGCGCCGTACTACCAAGTCCTGGCCGGTGGCTTCGCGGCCCGTTTCAGGAGGGACTACGAGTGGCCGGCGTCGATCGACACCGAGACGGCGAACACCGAGTGCGGAGGCTACGTTGACGGAGTGCTGGTCCATCCGTGCCTCTACGTGCCGTACCCCGAGTTCGACGAAGAGCGCCGGGCCGGGTTCGTCATGCAGCCGGGGATGGGCGTGGACGTGAACGTCTGGCGGCGATTCACGCTCCGTCTGGCGGCCGATCTGCCGATCCTGGCGAGCGGCGACTACGTCATCCTCCGGCCGAAGCTCTCCGCCCGCGTCGTCGTCGCGCTGGGGCGCTGACGCCGCGAGAGACCGCATCGTGTGGAGCGCTCACGAGGCGATTGGTGAGCCGGCGCGCAAGGTCCTCCCTGGCGCGGTGTCAGCGGCACGAGGCGACCACCTGCACCAGGCGCTCCGGGGCCGCAAACGGCCCGCCGCGCCGCGCGCGGCGACATACCCCTGGCCAGGTTCTGCTCGACCAGCATGCCGAAATAGCCGTCGAGCTCCTCGCGGAGCTCCCGCTCGACCTCGTCGCGGCGGAAGATGGCGCGCAGGAAGTGGCTGCACGGGGCGAGCAGCGAGTCGATGACCGACACTTCGACTTCCTACGCGGTGTCCAACGCCAGGTCGATGGCCACCGAGATGCGCTTCCAGTTGCGCGCCTCGGCTTCCAACTGATGCCGGCCGTCCGGCGTCAACTCGTAGTACTTCGCTTTCCGATTGGTCTCCGAGCGCCCCCACTCGGCCGTCAGCCAGCCCTTCTGCGCAAGGCGGTGCAGGGCCGGGAAGAGCGAGCCGGGGTTGACGCGGAACGCCCCCTGCGTAATCTGCTCCACCCGCCGCGCGATCCCGAGGCCGTGGTCCGGCCCCGTCGTGAGCGCACGGAGAATCAGCAGGTCGAGGGTGCCGCGCATGAGGTCGGTTCGGGACATCGGCGTGTCTCCTGGCATCCCTATCGAATTTCGACAAGACTAACCATAGGACCTATCGAATGTCAATGGATCCCGAAGGTCGCGATGCAGCCGGTTGCAGCACGGTTGAAGCGCGTATAGCGATTGCCATGTCGCCGCTGACGGTGGACAGTTTCAGGCGGGCGCCGCCGGCGGCGGCAATCCCTCGAATCGCGCGGCGTCCTCCCTCGAAGACGGGCGTGTGGCGGGACAGGTCGCCCCGGCCGACGAGGATGGGAATGTCGGAACGCAGGTCTCCGTTGAAGGACTGCGCATCCAGCTCGAATCCCGAGCCGCCCGGCACCGTCAGGAAGATGCCACCGGAGTGCGAACGCAATTCGTACCGGCCGTCGGCAGCGAGCGCGCCGTCGAAGGTCACCGCTCCCGATACCGTCTCCACCGCGACGCGATGGGACTGGACTCCTTGCAGCGCCACCGCGCCGCCGAAGGACTTCACTTGCAGCCGCGGTACCCGGACCCTTTCGATATCGATGTGGCCGCTGACCGTTTTGGCTCTGAGAGCATCGTCGCTGTGCACATCGGCGATCTCCACATTGCCGGAGAACGTCTCGACCGCCACCAGCCTCGCCAACGAAGCGAGCCGCCCATCGCCACTGACGGTTTTCACGTGCGTCGCGCCGTCCACGCCTTCGACGGTCACGTCGCCGTCGAACGACTCGATGGCGACCCCGGTATCCCGGGGTACGGTCACCAGGTAGTCCACCGCCACGAACGGTTCCCTCTTGCCGCCGCCGAGCAGGTTGCCCAGCGACTGCAGAAAGGAACGCCGGCGCCGAGGGTAGTCGGTTTCGACGACGACCCGGTTGCCACGCTCCTCGATGTCGATCTCGACGCGGTCCAACGCGTCGGCGGTGGCGCTGCCGCGGCCGGCGACCCGCTTCGTCGCCCGAATCGTCAGGTGGTCGCCATCCACCCCGGTCACGGTGATTTCGCCGCTGACGTTGCCGAGCGAGAACCGTCCTCCGGGTTCCATCGCGATGACGCGAACCAGCTCCTCCGTCTGACCCGCGGCCACACCGGCTACACCGATCAGGACGACGGCGACGAGGACGATCTGCACGTTCTGTCTGGTCATGGTGTGTCTCCTCCTACTCCACGACGCGCAGGACCTCCGCGGGATCTATCCTGAGGGCGCGAGCGGCAGGCACGCCGATAGCGACGGACGCTACCAGAGCGAGGCACGCCGCCGCTCCCACGAGCGTGACGAGGTCCACGCCCCCGGCGCCGGAGAACTGCGCCTGGAGCAGCGGCGCGAGACCACTTCCCAGGCCGGCTCCGAGGACGACGCCGGCCGCCACCAGCTTCACGCTCGTCCCGCCGGCAACGAGTCGAACGATCTGAAGCGCTCGAGCACCCAGCGCGACACGCAGACCGATCTCCGGGGCGCGCTGCGCCACGACGTAGCTCAGGGTGCCAAAGAGCCCGATACAGGCAAGCGCCAGGCCGACGGCTCCAACGAGACCGCTCACGCCTGCCGCAATCCGCGCCGGCAACAGTGCCGTGTCGACCGTATCCGACATCGTTGCCACTCCCACGACGGCCACGGCGGGATCTATTCGGGCAATGGCGCGTCGCGCAGCGTCGGCCGCTACGCCGCGGATGTGAAACGTGACCCGTGGGGAGTAGTCGTCCTCCATGGACTGGAACACGACGGGAATGGCAGCCTCTCGAAACGAAACGAAATGGCCATCTTCAACCACGCCGACCACGGTCGACCACCGAAGGTCGGGAGAGTCCGAGCCTGGTGGCGGTGGGCCGACTGGCGAGCCCACTCGCCTGCCGACCGCATTCTGGCCGGACCAGAATCGCCGAGCGAACGCTCGATTGACGAGCACTGCATTCCGCTCTCCGGGCTCGAGGTCTCGACCTCGCACGAAAGGCACTCCCATCAGGCTGATGTATCCGGGACTGACGGTGTTCCTGTTCACCCCCATGCTCTCTCCGGCCCCGGGTTGATATCCATCGACAGCGAAGCCACGTCGTGAAAACTGCGCCTGGAGAGAAAGGAACGGAAACTCCGATACTTCGGCCGTGGGTACCTGCTCCAACGCCTGCCGGAGATACGCGCGGCCGCGATCCTCGGAGAACCCGGCTGCCTCCAGATCGACCGCAACGAGCACCAGCTCGTCCGCGTCGTAACCGAGCGGTAGTGCGTATGCATTCACGATGCTGCGGGCGAACACCCCCGCAATGATCAGGAGGAAGACGGCGGCGGCGGCCTGCATCGCCGTCAGCGCGTTACGGAACCTCGTCTGCAGGAACCTGCCGAGACGAAGCCTGGGTTGGGTTGCATACAGTGCCGGAAGGAACCCCACCGCGAGGCCGACGCTCGACGACACCACCAGCGCGGCGACGAGCAGTCGCCCGCCGAGCTCCAAATCGAGCTGCACGGGCACGGGAAGGCCCGGCTGCGGGAGCGTCACGAATCTGATGGCAGCCGACGCCGCGGCAACCCCCAGGCAGCCCCCGACCAGACCCAGACCGAGGCTCTCGACGACAACCTGTCGGATCAGCCGCAACCGGCTCGCACCCAGGGCCTGGCGAATCGACATCTCGCGACGGCGAACCGACGCGTCGGCAAGCAGGAGGCCGGAGATGTTGGCGCAGACGATGAGCAGCAGGGTTACAACCAGCCCGGTCAGTACGGCCAGACCGCCAACCACGGGCCCCGATACGGGCGATGGCAGGCGTGACCGGCTCGCCTCCCTGACCGTCAGGGCCCGCGGCTGTCCCGAAAGGCCCGTCCAGCTCTCGGGGTACGACTGATGGAGACGTCGAGCGACGACCTCCAAAAGCGTCCGCGCATCGCCAATCCCGACACCCTCGCGCAGTCGGCCGACTATGGAATAGCTACGGGCGCCACGCAACTCCTGTCGTCCGGCGTCGTCGGGCCGTATCAGGTCCTCGAAGGTCGCGGGCAACCGGACGTCGACGCGGAAGATGCCTTGCGTGCTCGCCAGCTCGACCGGCGCCACGCCCACGACCGTGAACGGCGACCCGTTGATGGTGATCGCGCGGCCCAGCACCGACGGGTCGCCACCGAACTCCGAAAGCCATGCTCCGTGGCTGATTACCGCGACCGCGCCGGTCTCGACCGCCTCGAACCCACGCCCGTGTACTGGCCTCAATCCCATCGTGTCGAAGTAGTTGGGCTCCACCATCTGGGCGGACATGACGCGGGTCTCGCCTCCGATACGTACGCCGACCGGAGTAGGTATAGACGCTGCGGTGACGTTTTCGAACACGTCGCGAGTAGAGTCCCGAATATCGAGGAAGTCCGGGTAGGAATTCCCTAGCGGCCGTCCGCTCGAGTCGCTCGTGAACACGGCGACCAGACGGTTCGGCTCCGCGCCGGGGAGCGGACGCAGAAGCAGAGCATCGACCAGCGCGAGAATGGCGACATTCGCACCGATGCCGATGGCCAGGACCGCGACCGCCACGACCGCCAGAACCGGGCGCGCAAGCAACCGGCGAAATCCGTACCGCAGGTCCCGCCACAGGTCCTCGGCGACCCGGAAACGCTGCACGTCGCGGCATTCCTCCTTGACCGCGTCCACGCCCCCCAGACGGGCGAGCGCCGTGCGGCGCGCTTCCCTTGGAGCCATGCCCCGGCGGATGTTCTCCTCGACGTCCAACTCCAGGTACGCCTGCAGCTCCGCGTCGAGCTCGCGCTCGATGCGCTCGCGACGGAACAGATTCACCAGGCGAACGGCGGAATCTCGCAAGCGGCTCATGATGACTCCTTCGGCGATTCGGAAGGCCATCTGGCGAGGCCGGACGGCCCTATCGGTTATCGATAAGTCTAGCCCTGGTTGTATAGAATATCAATAGATCGGCCCGGCGCCGCCCTCCATCCCACCACCGACCACGGCGATGCCGGCAGCCCCGAGGGAAGCCCGCTGCGTCCGGTCGAACTCGATCAGCGCCCGCTGGTAGTCGAGAATCGCGCGCAGCTCGGCATCCTGCGCGTTGGCCAGATCGCGTTGCGACTGCAGGACGAAGAAGTTGGTCGACAGGCCGACCTCGAACTTGCTCTCCTCCGCCTCGAGCTGTCGTTCGGCCAGCTCCCGCGACGCCGTCGCGGCCTCGATGCGCTCCCGGATCGACTCGATGCGAAGCGCGGCGCCGGTGACCTCGCTGGCTATCCGCAGCTCGATGCGGCGAATCTGGGTCCGGTTCTGCTGCAGCTCCAGCCGGGCCCGTTCGTACGCGGCCCGATCCGCGCTCCGACCGAGCGGGTAGCTCATCTGCAACTGCACCCTCCAGACGGGGTAGTCGGCGTTGGCGATGCTGTCGAGCGCATCCCCGTAACCTCCCGGGATCACGCCGCCGGCGCCGCCGAAGATGTCCTCGAAGCTGTTCCCCGCCGGCACCAGCCGGGAACCTCCCTGACCGGTCAACTGGTAGCTCCCGACCAGGTCGAGCGCGGGCAGGGTGCTGTTGCGGAGGTTGTCGACGGTCGCTTCGTTTACGTCGAGCTGGCGTCGCGCACGGGAGACGTCGGTGCGCCGATCGAGCGCCCCGCGAATCGCCGCCTGCAGGTCGATCGGCGTCACCTCTATCCTCGGTTCGTCCGTGGGGTTGATCTCCGCGTTCCACAGTTCATCCGTGGTGCCTCCCACGATGAGCTCCTTCAGGACCAGCTCGCTGGTGCGCTGCGTCTCGACGGCCAGCGCCAGCAACTGGCGTCGCGCCGCGGCCTCGGACTGGGCCGCCACGACGTCGATCGGCGCCATCGTCCCGACCTCGACACGCGCCCGGTTGTCCTGCACGAGTTGCTCGGCCAGATCGAGCGCCTGCCGCTGCACGCCCACGGCGGCGCGCGCATAGAAGAGATCCCAGTAGGCCAGGCTCACGTCGGCCAGCGTGTTGACGACGGTCTCCTCGAGGTCGATGTCGGAGATGTCCCGGTTGATGCGCGAGACGACGAGTTGCGTGCGCCGCGAATCGGTCCGAAAGCCGCGCAGCAACGGTTGCGTGTACTGCAGCGTCATGTTCGCGCCGAAGCTCGGGTTGAAGGTCGAGAAGATGTTGGTCGACTCCGACCGGGTGCTGTCCCAGGTGACGTCGTACCGGCCGCCGCCCCACTTGACCTGCTGGCCGACCCCGAGGTCGTAGGTGCCCCGGTCGGAAACGATGGGCTGGCCGCGAAGCCCGCCGCCGTCGAACACGAAGCGGTTGGGTGCGGTCTCCTGGTTGAAGTCGAAGCCCGACGAGGCGACAGGCAGAAACGCCGCGCCGGCCGCGGCGACACGCATGTCCTGCACCAGCGGGTGGATGCGCTGGACGGCGATGTCGAGATTGCGTTCGAGAGCCCGCTCCACGGCATCGTCGAGCGTGAGGTCGAAGCGGCGGGCCGGCTGCCCGGCCCGGCTCGCCTGCCGTGTGACGGCGGCAACCCGCTCGCCGACAACGGTGTCCAGGGTCTGGGCGTGCGTTGCGGGCGACGCCGCCACGAACATCAGAGCCGCTACGAGCGGCCCGAATACGAAGGCACGAACCTGACTCGGCAAGCCAGGAGCCTGCGCCGTAGAACGCAACGGAGCGAGTTCTGCTGCGCAGGCTCCTGGGCCGGTGGGGGCTGGGGCCGAACGCGGCGCCCTGGCGACGGGTTTGGCGGCGCTAGTCATGGGCCGAACTCCCGGGATGCAGACTGCACCTTCCATCGAAGAGGTGAATCTCCCGCCTGGCGTGCTCCGCGTAGCGCGGGTCGTGGGTCACCATGCAGACGGTCGAGTCCTCGTCGTGCAGCGCCTGCAGCAACCCCATGACCGCCTCGCCGTTCTTCGAGTCGAGGTTGCCCGTGGGCTCGTCGGCCAGCAGAATGGACGGCTGCCCGGCCACTGCCCGCGCCACCGCCACGCGCTGCTGCTGGCCGCCGGAGAGCTGGCTCGGCAGGTGTTTGGCGCGGTGGGCCATCTCCACCTTCTCGAGCGCCTCGGTCACCCGCTCGCGCCGTTCCGGCCGCTTCATGCCGCGGTAGGTGAGCGGCAGCTCGACGTTCTCGTAGACCGTCAGGTCGCCGATCAGGTTGAAGCTCTGGAAGATGAAGCCGACCTCGCGGTTGCGGGTCCACGCCCGGTCGGCCTGGCTGAGCTGTGCCACCGGGCGGCCGTTCAGCGTGTAGTCGCCGGCGGTAGGTGAATCGAGCAGACCGAGGATCGACAGCAGCGTCGACTTGCCGCAACCCGACGGACCGGAGATGGCGACGTACTCGCCGGGGTGGATGGACAGATCGATGCCGTCGAGGGCATGCGTCTCCACCTCGTCGGTGTAGAAGATCTTCGAGACGTTCTCCAACTGAATCAAGGCTGACGCTTCACTCATCTCGGCATGCCTCCGTTTCAGACGTGACGTTCCTGCTCCGGACCGGTCTTCCCCTTGCTCGACGCGTGAGAGCGGCCCTATTCGATACGCACCCGATCGAACTGATCCCAGGTGGACATGTCGGACAGGACCACGCGGTCGCCCGGCTGCAACCCCTCCAGCACCTCGATGGTGTTGACCGAGGCGCGGCCCAGGCTCACCCGCATTCGGGACGCGTGCGTGCCGTCGGCCTCCACCCTGAACAGGCTGACCACGCTCTCCTCCTGTCCGAACACCGGCCGGCCGACGAAGAGGACGTCGTCCATCCGCTCCAGCTCGATGGTGCCGTCGACCGTCAGGTCCGGGCGGGCGCCCCGCGGCAGCGCGCCGTCGAGGGCGACGTCGACCGTCACCGTCCCGTTCTCCACCGCCGGGTCGATGCGGGTGACGTGGCCCGGGATGATGCCGTTGCGGGTGTCGATGGCCGCGGACTGGCCGATCTGGATGTCCTTGGCCTGCGTCTCCGCGATGCGCAGCTCGGCCTTCAGCACCGCGGGGTCGCCGACCCGCGCGAGGTTCGCGCCGGTGGTGATGCGCTGTCCTTCCTCGAGCGGCACCTGTTGCAGGACGCCGGGCATGCCGGCCCGCACATGCAGGTCGGCCACCTGCTGCTGGCGCAGCTCGTACAGCGTCCGCAGCCGGTCCACCTCGGCCTGCTCGACCGCGAGCTGCGCCTCGACGGTGCCGGTGGCCATCTGCAGCCGTTCCTGCTCGAGCGCGTAGCGCGTGTCGAACTCCTGCTCGGCGGACTGCGACTGCTGCAGTTGCAACGACGAGACGAGGCCCTGCGCGAAGAGCTGCCCGTCGGCGTCCGCCTGCAAACGGGCCGTCTTCAACTGCGCGTCGGTGGTCGCAAGCGTCGCCCGCTGGTTGAGCAGCTCGCGCTCCACCTCCACCTGCCGGTTGCTGTAGCGCGCCTCGGCCGCTTCGAGATTCAGCCGCGCCTCGAGCGTGGACTGCTCCAGCTCGGGGTTGCTCAGCTCGAGGATCACGGTGGCGGGGGCGACGAGGGCGCCGGGGCGGATGACGATCCGCTCGACGGTGCCGTCGGTAGTGGCCGGGATCCAGCGGATCTGCTCCGGGACCAGCGTCCCGGTGCCGCGCACCTGCCGGACCATCGGGCCGCGCTGCACCGTGTCCAGATAGATCGTGTCGCGATCGACGCGCGGCGCCGCCGGTTCCAGCCGCGAGACGCCTGCCGTGACGACGACGACCACGATGGCCGCAATCACGGCATACAGAGTCTGGCGAAGCTTCTTCCTGCGTGCGAGATCGGGTCGGGAGATGTCCATTCTTCGTTACCTCCGGTCACGCCGGCCGCATCATCGTTCCGCGAACCTCTTACATATCGACTTCCGATAGGATAGCAGCTCGCTCTATCGGATGTCAATAGGTGAAAGCGGAGAACGGCGAGAGGGTCCACGCGCGCGGCGCGCCCCGCGGGCACGCAGGCGGCGCTGAACGGTGAAGACGACCAGCGGCAGCGCCGCCCCGCGGCCAGCGGCGCGATGTCGACGAGCAGGCCGGGGAGGGACCGGGAGATTACGAGCGACGCGAGCAGCCGGAACAGGCCCTGCCGATCGGGCGCGGCCGTACCAGTCTCGTCATGTGCAGGGACCGTGGCCGCTCGCGGAGGTGTCGCCGCCAGCCGCCGCCGTGCCAACGGGATGCCGACCTTCGAACCGCACGCGAGCACCGTGTACCGCTGTGCAGCCGATCGATCCAGATATGCAGCAGGCGCGGCGCCTTCGCGTCGACCCGCCCGCCGCCGCACCGGCCGACGTGGTGTTCCGAGCCGGCGCGGCAAAGCGCTCCGCGACCAGTCTCTGTCGGGACTGATGCCGAAGCTCGGCATCACCGCGGTGCCCCACGGCTTCCGGTCCAGCTTCCGGGATTGGGCGTCGGAGCGGACGGACCACCCGCGGGAGGTGATCGAGGCCGCGCTGGCGCACGTGGTGCGGAACCGAACCGAGGCGGCCTACGCCCGGTCCGACCTCTTCGAGCGGCGCCGTCGTCTCATGGAAGAGTGGATGCGTTACGCCGGGCTTCCAGGGCTTCCGACGCCTACGGCTTGTTCCCTCGTTCTCTGCCATCCCGCCGACCCGTACGGTCCGCTCTGCGCCTGGGAGCCCGTGGTGGCACCCGGTGCGGCACTGTGAACCACGCGGCGCGCACGGCACGGCGCAACGGTGAGCGTCACGGCTGTTCCTGGCGGAAGTACGGATGTTCCATGAGGATGGGCGCTTGCTGCGGCCCGCCCATGCGCTCGATCTCGAGCTCCTCGAACAGAACCGACGGCGCCACGACAGCCGCCGGGATGCCTTGGCCGCCGGGTCCGGCGAAGCCTCGCGGAATGAAAGCGCCGAGGCCGCGGAGCAACCCGCCGCCGCCTGACTCCAGGAAGCGATTGTTGACGTACTGCTCCTCACCGCTCGCCACGATGTCCCGCAGGCTTCGCACCGACACGTCACGAAAGCCCAGACCACGCACCAGCTCTTCCCTGCCGTCCTCGACGTAGACCTTGTACGCGAGGATGGGGGTCGTGAGCTGCGACTGCGGCGTTCCACCCTGCATCAGGAGGAAGATGCTCGCCGGGCCCGACAGGTCGGTCCCGGTGATTGCCGGATCGTCGAGTACACGGATCAGAAGGCCATAGTCGAGCCCGATATCCCTTGCCATGTCGATCAGCTCCGCCTTCAACGCCTCCGCGCTCAGCCCGTCCTCGGCCCGAACGAGGAGGTTGCCCGGCTGAGCGGTCGCCGAGCCGAACGCGCCGGCGCGTCCATGACCGTTGGATTGGGGGATCTCATTGCGCGGCCGGCGAGACATCAGCAGCGTTCGCAAGATACCGCCTTCGATGAGCGTCACCGGCTGGGAACGCACGCCCTGATCATCGACGGCGTAACTCCCGATGAGGGCCTCGCCGGCGAAGGACCCCTGCGTCGGGTCGTCGACCACATCGAAGGATGCCGGCAACACTCGCCGATTCAACCGGTTGGCGAGATTGCTGGACGGCATCATCGCCGCCATGCGTTCGTCCTCGAGGAGTGGAGGTCGATGGCCGGACAGTTGGGCGCCGAGGAGCTGGCCGAAGAGCTCGGCGGAGGCCTGCCCGGAGACCAGGACCGGGCCGATGTAGTCACCGTGAACGGGAGCCGCAGCCAGGGCCGTCAACTCGCTTGCCATGCTTCGGACGGCGGCTTCCATCTCGGCTTCCGGCGGCAGGTCCTCGACAGCGCGCTCATGGAACGGGACGAAGTGCTTCAGCCGCATTCCGTCGGGCGCCCGGGTGACCGCCCGCGCATGGAGGACGGCGAGTGATGCCGGCCGGCGGACTACGCTGCCATCGCTGTTGACGAGGTACTTGTGTCCCCTCTCGACGCGCAACGTCACGCTGGACTCGTCAATCGCCGGGTACTCCCTGAATACGCCCGATAACCTCCGCACGGTCCCTTGCCATGCCGCCGCATCGAACGCGGACTCGGCAGCGGGCTCGACCAGCAGAGAAGCCCCCTCGACGGAAAAGTCGGGCACGGGTTCGTTCTGGACCCGGTTCTGGAGGAAGGCCCGCTTCTGCGCAAGCTGCTCCAACGCCTCCTTGTACGCGGCGTCGGTCGCCAGCCAGAGATCGTGGCGCAGGGCGTCATAGTCGTCCTCTCGCACGAGATTCCGCGGAAAACGCCCAATCCGGATAAAGGAAGGCACTGCGACGAACTCGCTGTTGTCGAGCTCGTGGCTCCCGACACGGACGTCGACGCGCAGCGACCGCGTGTGCGTCCGGTCGTTGCGCACACTCGCCCCGAACGTCGCCTCGAGAACCGTCGCTTCCGTGTCGACCACCGCGTACTCGATGAAGTACGGCCGCTCGAGTTCTTCCAGTTGCAGCGTGTCGGTCGACCGTACGAGTTCATCGCGCATCGCGCGCAGCAGAACGTCGGATCGCTGTGCAGCTCCCGGCTGCCCTCCCGCCGGCTGCCGCTCTCCGGCTGCGGGATGGGCACAGAGGGAGAGGAGCAGGACCCACGTGCAGAAACCGGCCGGCCTGATGCCTGAGCCAGTCATCGACGGCCCTCTCTTTCCGGCCGCGGCAGCAACGGCGGTCTGTCGGCGGCCTTCGGCTTCTTCTGTATCTCGATCTGCGCGGTGAGGATGGGAGGAGCGACGCCCGAGACCGGGACCATTCCCGATTCGGCGCCACAGAAGCCGTTGAAGACTTCCCGCTCGGTCCCGGTGGCGATGATCCCGCTGAACGAGATCAGGGGAGTGCCGATCAGGTCGGCGCCGCGAACCAACTCGTCCGGCCGCCCGTCGGCGTACACCCGGTAGACCATGATCGGGGTCACCTGGAACACCTGCGGACCCATGCGCCCCGTGAAGGTGAAGCCGCCGGCGATCTCGGTGAACAGCAGGCCGAACTCCTTCCCCTGCCGCTCGATCTCCTCGACCAGCAGCTCCCGCAGTTCCGATTCCGACACGGCCTGGGAGGATTCGACAATCAGGTTGCTCTGCCGCCCGACCGGGGCCAGCCCCGGCTGGCTCCTCCCGTGTCCGTTCGATCGAGCGAAGCCCTCCACGGGTGACCGCGACATGAGGAAGTTCCGCAGCACGCCGTTCTCCACCACCGTTACGGCACGTGCCCGCACGCCCTCGTCGTCGATCCGGTAGTGACCCGCCAGGTCGGTGCCGCCGGCGCGTTCCCGGGTCGGATCGCTGTATACGGAGACGAACTCCGGCAGGATCCGCTCGCCGATCTTCCTGGTGAACGTCTGGCCCTCCGTTTCGCTCTTCTGCCTGTGGCCTTCGATCCGGTGACCGAAGATCTCGTGGAAGAAGACGGCCGCGGCGCGACCCGAGAGGATGGCCGGCCCGGCGTAGGGCTCGATCACCGGCGCTTCACGGAGTGCGAGCAGATCGGTCGCCATCCGGTCGATGGCTTGTCGCATGGTGTCGTCCCCTGCGAGCCGATCGGGCGAGTGGGCATCGAACGACTCGTACCGATACAGCTCCATGCCGTCGTCCGCACTGGTCGCCGCGTACAGCGTGACGCGTACCTGGACCGTGCCGTGCTGAACCCTCGTGCCCTCGCTGTTGACGAGGTACTTGTTGGTTGCGACGGCCGACAGCGTGGCGCTGGACTCGTGGATCTCGGGGTGCGAATCGAGCAGGGCCGAGTACTCCTTCAGGCGCTCTCTCCATGGCTCCATATCGATTGCGATGGAAGCGAGCGGCCCGATGGCCACCTCCGGTGATTCCCGGGAGAAGTCCGCCGAGGCGTCCTCCTCGTCGACCGTCACCGCCCGGTTGGTCTCGACCTTGACGAGTTGATCCGCAGCAGCCTTGTACTTGCGATCGGTGTGCAGCCAGAGAATGCTCTTGATGGCATCGATGTCATCCTCCAGTGGAATGGCCACGGGCCCGCTGAAGTCGGGCAGCCGCCCGAAGGGCATCGCGTCGCGAACCTCGTGGGTGTTGTCCAGTTGGTAGTCGCCGACCCGCACGTCGACGTCGAGAAGCCGCGACCCCCTGGACGTACTCGAGCGCAACGCGCCGTACGACGAGGCGATCCTCGTCTGTTCGGTCTCGGTGACCGAGTAGCTCATGAAATAGGGAGGCGGGGCGGCGTTCCTGCTCAACTCGTTCATCGAGCGCTGGAGCTCCTCCTCCATGGCCCGCAGCAGCAGGCCTCTCTCCGGCCCCTGCGCGCGGGCGCGTTCCGCAGCGACGCAGACACAGCCAACGGTCACGACGAGAGCGACCGCGAGCGTCTTCCTGAGTTGATTCATGACCGCATCCTCCACTCGGGCCACATGCCCTCAAGTCAAGGCTTGCCCTCCGGCAGCAACCTTGTCAAGGGCATGATCCGGAACGCAGACGTCACGTCGGGACTGCGCTGTGACCGGCGCGTCGCCGACACGGCTGGCCGTCGGCCGCTGGCGCGCCGTTGACCAGACCGCACTTGCGAAGGTCACTCCGCACGCAGGACGGCTACTGGATCGAGCGCCGTCGCACGACGAGCCGGAAACCAGGCGGCGACCATGGCGAGCACGATGAGCAGGACCGGTACCGCCGCGTACGTGAGCGGATCCCACGGACCAACGCCGAAGAGCTGTGAAGACAAGGACGACATCAGGACGGCGGCCCCGATCTCCCCGATGACGACCCCGACACCAGCGAATGCGAGGGCCTGCCGAACGAAGCGCGCGCGGACGCTCGTGGGGGTCGCGCCGAGCGCGAGCCGGATGCCGATGTCGCGCTGCTGCCGCGCCGCGGCGTAAGCGACGACCCCGTAGACTCCCAGCATCCCCAGTACGACACCAAGGGCGGCGAATCCCAGCACGAGCATCGTCGTGAACCGCGGCCGGCTGACGGCCTGCGCCATGACGTCATCCACTGCACGGATCCGACTGACGGGCGTGTCGGAATCGAGCGAGGCAATCACGGCCTGCAGACTGTCCGCAACCAGTGTCGGATCGCCGCTCGAACGCACGATCAACGTCATCGCATCGATGGCGAAAACGTGCTGCGCCAGGGGGACGTACAGCGTCGTGCCCTCGCTCGCAGGCCCCTGCCAGCGCACGTCGGCTACGACGCCGACCACCGTGCGCCAGGGATCGGCGTCCCGTTCACTCCCCGGAAACGCAATGCGCTGCCCGACCGCGGTTCCATCCGGCCACCATGTCTCGGCAAGACGCTGGCTGATGAGCACGACCCGCTGCGCGCCGCTCACGTCGGCCTCGGTGAAGGAACGACCTGCGATGATCGACACCTCGAGAGTGCGCAGGTAATCGGCGTTTACGGCCGTTCGCAGATCCGCCCAGGGCCACTCTCCCCCTTCCGTGGCGGGATTCGGCCGTCCCTCGATCCTGAACACGCTGCCGCCACCGGCAGCCCCGAACGGCTGGAAGACTGTCGACAGCCCTACCCCGCCAACGAAGGGAAGTGCGCGAAGGCGCTGCTCCACGCTCGCGTAGAAGTCGAGCCGGATGGCGTCGTTGGGATGACGTTCGGGCGACGGTGCGACTTCCGCCGCGACAAGACGATCCGCGTTGAACCCGACGTCGACACCGACCTGCACGGCCAGGCTCCTGGCCAGCAGAGCGGCACTGATCACGAGCATGACCGCCGCCGCGATCTCGGCCGTCACGAAGATGCCGAGACGGCGGCCCGACGCGTCGCCGACCGTTCCTCGCATGCCCGCCAGGGCCGCGTTCCGGCCCAACCGCGCCGCACGAAGCGCCGGGAGCGTGCCGGCGGCCAGCGCCGTGACGAGCGAGACGGCCGCGGCAAAGCAAAGTACGACGCCGTTGACGCTAATCCCCTCGGCGCGGGCCGAGCGCCCGGATCTCGGTGGTTGCAGCGTCCAGGGTGACGCCGGGACGCAGCCTGCCGACCAGATAGCCCGTCCGCGCCCACAGGCCGACCCGGTTCGTCACGTCCACGGTCATCGGCACCCACAGGTCGACGCCGGCGGAAGGGAGCGCGAAGTCCGGCGGCATGACCCCCCGCACCGTGTGTGCCACGCCGTCCAGCAGCAGGGTTCGTCCGACCGTCGCGGGATCCGCGCCGAAACGCTGACGCCACAAGGCGTCGCTGAGGATGGCGGACGGCTCTGCCCCGGGACGCTCGTCGTCGAGACCGAATCCTCGACCGAGCGCCGGCGTCCTGCCGAGACGGGTCAGCAGATCGCCGGTGACGGGCACGACGCTCAGCCGCAACGGGTCGTCGAAACCGGTGAGCGTCCTGTCGTCTGGCGGGAGGTAGGCCGCGACGTCGAGCGTGCGTGACCGCGCGCGCAACTCCACCAGCTCGCCGATGTAGGCGATGTTCACGATCCGAACGAGCCGCTCCGGTTCGGCAACGGGCAGTGGGCGGAGCAGAATGCCCCAGACAACGCTGAAGATGGCCGTTGTGGCCCCGATGGCGAGAGCGATCGTCGCCACGGACATCGCGGCGAACCCGCGGCTGCGTGTCAGGGTGCGAGTGCCGCACCGCACGTCCTGCAGGAGCTGATCGAGCCAGCGCCATCTCCAGACCGCGCGGACGTCCTGCCGGAGCAGCGGCAGGTTGCCGAGCGCGGCACGAGCCGCGCGTACAGCCTCCTCCGACGACATTCCCTGCTTTCGGTACTCGGAAGCCTGCTGGTCGAGATGAAAACGCAGCTCGGCGTCGAGCTCGCGTTCCAGCCGTCGCCCCCCAAAGAGAACACGCAGCCCGGCCCGCAAGCGCAGGAACCAATGCAGCATGAGCATCACGCCTCCTCGATGATGAGGTTGATCAGCAGATCCAGGGTGCCTTGGACGAGGCCAGTCGGCTTCCGCATGCGTATACCTTGACGGTCGACAATAGGACAGACAATTGTAGATCGTCAAGGCATTTGAGATTCCTCGGAGGGCATGAACAAAACAGATTCCTCTTGCTTACCGAGATGAGCCATGCTAACTTATGCACGGTAACCGAGAGGAGCGTCCGATGACCAAGCCGTCGAGCCCGGGGCAAGCCACGTTGGAGCCCGAACAGCAGGTGGTTCACCTCGGGGCCGCGCTGGAGCAGCTCTTCGGGGACGTCCGCTTCGGCCTCCGGCTGCTGCGGCGGGAGCCGGGTTTCGCAGCGACGACGGTCCTGACCCTGACGCTCGCGATCGGCGCGACGACGACCATCTTCTCCGTCGTCGACGCGGTGCTCCTGCAGCCGCCCCCGTTCCCGGAACCCGACCGTCTCGTGACGCTGTGGCAGACCGATCCGAACAATGCCAACCGTCCCGTGGAACCCGCGCCCGCGAACTTCCTGGACTGGCGCGAGCAGGCGACGAGCTTCGAGCAGGTGGCGGCGGTCGAGCCGTTCTCGTTCGACTTCACCGGCGACGGGGCGCCGGAGGTCTTCTACGCGTCGCTCGTCACCGAGGGCTTCTTCGAGGTGCTGGGGGCCGGCGCCGCCCTGGGCCGGACGTTCCTTCCGGAGGAGTTCCAGCCGGGCAGCGGCGTCGTCGTTCTGACGCACGGGTTCTGGGAACGCCGCTTCGGCGGCGACGCGGGCATCCTCGGCCGGTCGCTGACGCTGGACCAGCGACCGTACACGGTCGTCGGCGTGCTCCCCGCGGACTTCGAGCTCGCTCTCGAAGGCGGCCGCGGCGAGCGCGACATCTACGCGCCCAAGGCGATCGCCGAATACGAGACCTACATACGCGCCAACGGCTGGTGGCACGTGGTCGCGCGGGTCCGGCCGGATGCCACGCCGGCGGGAGCCCAGGCGGAGATGGACGCGGTCGCCGCCAGGCTGGCCGCCGACTATCCCCGCACCAACACCGGTGTAGGGGCGCGCGTGATTCCGCTCCATACGCGCCAGGTCGCGGCGGTGCGGCCGGCGCTGCTGCTGCTGTGGGGCGGGGTGGCCCTGGTCCTGCTGATCGCCTGCGTGAATGTGGCGAACCTGATGCTGGCGCGCTGCACGCGGCGGGCGCAGGAGTTCACGATCCGGACGGCGGTGGGCGGCGGGCGCATCCGGCTGCTGCGCCAACTGCTGACCGAGAGCGTGGTCATCGCGGCGCTCGGCGGTGTCGGCGGCGTAGCCCTGACGGTCTATGCGCTGCACGCCATCGTGGCGCTCATGCCCGCGGACGTGCCGCGCGTGGCCGAGGTCACGGTGAACGGGCGCATCCTCGGGTTCGCGGCCGGTCTGGTCCTCGCCACGGCGATGGCGTTCGGGCTCGCTCCCGCCCTGCAGATGTTCCGCCGGGACGTCGCCGGTCTTCTTCGCGCGCAGCGCGCCGGCGCCACCGCGGCGCAGCAGCGGCTGCGGCGGGCGCTGGTCGCGGCCGAGGTCGCCCTGGCGCTGGTGCTGCTGGTGGGCGCGGGTCTGCTGTTGCAGAGCTTCTCGCGGCTGGTGAACGTGGATCTGGGCTTTGCGCCGGGGAATGCGGTCGCGTTGCAGGTCTTCGCCTGGAACCGTCAGGCCGGGGACGAGGCGCGCGTGAACTTCTTCCGCGAGACGCTGCAGGGCATCCACGCCCTGCCGGGAGTGACCGCGGCCGGCGCCATCTCGGCCTTCCCGCTGGGCCTGGCCGACGTCACGGTCGAGACGCCGTTCACCATTCACGACCGGCCGCCGCCGCCGCCGGGCGAGGAGCCGTCGACGGCGATCTCGCAGGTGACGCCCGGCTACTTCGAGGCGATGCGCATCCCGTTCCGCGCCGGCCGGCGGTTCGACGAACGGGACGACGCCGAGCGGCCGGGCGTGGCCATCATCAACGAGACGCTGGCGCGGCGGCACTGGCCGGACGCGGATCCGCTCACCGAGGGGCTGACGATGCAGGTGATGGGACAGGCGGTCGAGGCCGAGATCGTCGGGGTGGTCGGCGCGACGCGCGCGCAGGGCTTCGACAGCGGCCGGCGCCCGGAGGTGTTCGTGCCGCACGCGCAGAGCGGCGCCAGCGGCTCGATGACCTATGTCGTGCGCACGGCCGGCGATCCGGCGGACAGCATCTCGGCGGTTCAGGACGCCGTCTGGGCCGTCGATCCGCTGCAGACCTTCTACAGCGTCGCCACCGTCGACCAGCTCCTGTCGGACACGCTCGCGGCGCGGCGGTTCACGACGACGCTGCTGGTGCTGTTCGCCGTGGCGGCCCTGACGCTGGCCGGCCTCGGCATCTACGGCGTCATCGCGGTCGCCACCGCGCAGCGGACGCGCGAGATCGGGCTGCGCCTCGCCATGGGCGCCCGGCCGCTGGATGTCGTGCGGATGGTCGTCCGCGGCGCGATCGTGCTCGCCGGCTCCGGCATCGTGCTCGGCGTGGTGGCGGCGTTGTGGACCTCGCGGTTTCTGACGAGCCTGCTCTTCGGGATCGCGCCGACCGACATCACGACGCTGGTGGGCGTCTCCGTCCTGCTGCTGCTCGTCGGCGCATCCGCCGCCTGGCTGCCGGCACGGCGCGCCGCGCGCGTCGATCCGCTCGTTGCGCTTCGTACCGAGTAGGCGGTCGAGTTGAACCTGCGGGAGCCTGCGGAAAGGGCCGCCAGGATGCCGTGCGTTCAGGTACTTCATCACAATCGGAGAGGAGCCGCGGGATGAGCAAGCCGCCCAACCTCGTACAGGGGACGCTGGATCTGCTGATTCTGAAGATCCTCGACCTGGAGGCGCGGAGCGGATGGGCCATCGGCCAGCGCCTGAAGCAGGTCTCGAACGAAGCGCTGCAGGTGAGCGACGGGTCGCTGTACCCGGCGTTGCACAAGCTGGAGCAGCAGGGCTGGATCGCCGCCGAGTGGCGGACCACCGAGAACAACCGTCGCGCGAAGATCTACTCGCTGACGCCCCCCGGACGCCGGTATCTGGAGCAGGAGACGGCGAACTGGGAACGGCTGTCGCAAGCGATCACCCACGTCGTGCGCCTGACGGAGGCCTGAGGAGCCATGTTCTTCGAGCGGTGGCTGTACGCATGGCGGGCCCGGCTCCGAGCGCTCTTCGACGGGGACCGGGCGGACCGCGAGCTGGACGACGAGCTGCAGCACCACATCGCACGGGAGATCGAGGTCCGCTGCGCGCGTGGGGTTCCGCCCGCTGAAGCCCGCCGGCAGGCGCTGGCGGCTCTCGGCGGCTTGGCGCCGACCCGGGAGCACGTCCGCGGGTCGCGATTCGGCGCGGCGCTGGCAGAAGGGCTTCGGGACGTTCGCTACGGCCTGCGGCTGCTGCGCCGGCATGCCGGGTTCACCGCCGCCACGGTCCTGACGCTGACGCTGGCGATCGGCGCGACGACGGCCATCTTCTCCGTCGTAGACGCCGTGCTCCTCCAGCCGCCGGGCTTCTCCGAGCCGGAACGCCTCGTTACGCTCTGGCAGACCGATCCGGACGACGGGAACCGTCCCGTGGATGTCTCTCCGGCGGATTTCCTGGACTGGCGGGATCGGACCCGCAGCTTCGAGGGAATAGCGGCGGTAGAGCCCTGGTCGCTCGACTTCACCGGCGCCGGTGAGCCCGAAATGTTCTTCGGATCGCTCGTTACGGAGGGTTTCTTCGAGCTGCTCGGCGCAAACGCCGTCCGGGGGCGCACGTTTCTGCCCGAGGAGCACCGGCCGGGCAGCGGTGTGACCGTCCTGACGTACGGTTCGTGGCAACGACGCTTCGGAGGCGAGACCGACATCATCGGTCGCTCGCTGGTGCTGGACGGCGAGCCGTACACCGTGATCGGCGTGCTCGGTCCGAGTTTCGAGCTCGGGCTCGAGCGCGGCCGTCCCGAGCGCGACTTCTTCCTGCCGAAGACGTTCGCGGAGTACGAGGTCTCCATCCGCGGTTCCGGTTGGTGGCACGTGATCGGACGGCTGCGTCCGGGCGTGAGGCTCGAAGAGGCGCAGGCGGAGATGGACGCCGTCGCGGCCCGGCTGGCCGAGGAGTACCCCCGCACGAACACGGACGTCGGCGCCCACGTCATCGCGCTGCAGGCGAGCCAGGTCGAAGCGGTGCGGCCGACGTTGCTGCTGCTCCAGGGCGCGGTGATCTTCGTCCTGCTGATCGCCTGCGTCAACGTCGCGAACCTGATGCTGGCCCGCTGCACGCGGCGCGCCCCGGAGTTCGCGGTGCGGATGGCGGTGGGCGGCGGACGCGGCCGCCTGCTGCGCCAACTGTTGACGGAGAGCGCCGTGATCGCGGTCCTGGGCGGCATCGCCGGCTTCGCGTTCGCCACCGTCTCGCTCGAGGCGATCACGGCGTTCATGCCGGCCGACGTGCCGCGCCTGGGGCAGGTGGCGGTGAACCCGCGGCTCCTCGGGTTCGCCGTCGGCCTCGTCGGGCTGACGACCCTGGCGTGCGGGATGGCGCCCGCCCTGCAGGTCGTCCGGCAGAACGTGCACGACCTGCTCCGCGGGCAGCGCACCGGCGCCGACGCGGCACAGCAACGTCTGCGCCGGGCGTTGGTGGCGGCGGAAGTGGCCCTGGCCCTGGTGCTGCTCGTCGGCGCGGGCCTGCTCGTGCAGAGCTTCGTGCGCCTGGTGAACGTCGACCTGGGCTTTGCCCCGGCGAACACGATGACGCTGCAGGTGTTCCACTACCGCGACGACGGGCTCGCGGCCACCGCGAACTTCTTCCGCCAGACCCTCGACGGCATCCGCGCGGTGCCGGGCGTCGCCGCCGCCGGGGCGGTATCGGCTTTCCCGTTGGGAGTGGCCGACCTGACCAGGCAGAGCCTGCTGGAGCTGGATGACCGGCCGCCGTTTCCGCCGGGCGAGGAGCCGTCGGCCGCCGTCGCCGCCGCGACGCCGGGATACCTCGACGCGCTGGACATCCCGCTGCGGGCGGGCCGCTGGTTCGACGCGCGTGACGACGCGGAACGGCCGGCCGTGGTCGTGATCAACGAGACGCTGGCGCAGCGGCATTGGCCGGCTACGGACCCGCTTGGCCGGCGCGTGTCCCTGTTCGTCGTCTTCGGCGGACAGATCGACGCGGAGATCGTCGGCGTCGTCGGCGCAATCCGCCCGGGAGGCTACAGCAGTCCCCCGCGTCCGGAAGTGTTCGTGCCGCACGCGCAAGCTCCCGACGGCGCGATGACCTACGTCGTGCGGACGGATGGAGATCCGCTGGCCAGCGTCCGCGCGATCCAGCAGGTCGTCTGGCACGCCGACCCGCTGCAGACCTTCTACAGCGTCGCCACCGTCGAGCAGCTCCTGTCGGACACGCTCGCGGCGCGCCGGTTCATCACGACCCTGCTCACCCTCTTTGGCGCGGCGGCTCTCGTGCTGGCCACCCTCGGCATCTACGGGGTGATCGCGCTCGCCACGGCGCAACGGACCCGCGAAATCGGTCTCCGTCTCGCGATGGGAGCCGAACCCCGCCACGTGGTGGGGATGGTCGTCCGCGGGGCGATGGGTCTCGCCGGAGCGGGCGTCTCGATCGGCCTGTTGGCATCCCTGCTCGTCTCGCGCTCCCTCGGCAGCCTGCTCGTCGACGTTGCCCCGTTCGATGTCGCGACGCTGGCGGCCGTGTCCGCGCTCCTGCTGCTTGTGGCCGCCGGCGCCGCCTATCTGCCCGCGCGGCGCGCCGCACACGTGGATCCGCTTGCCGCCCTGCGCATGGACTAGAGAACAGGCGCGACAGTCTGAGCTGGCCCAGCATTCCCCTTGCTTACCGAGATGAAGCCTGCTAGACTATACACGGTAACCGAGAGGAGGGTCCAATGGATATCGCCCGCCCCGATCTCGCCCGGAAGAAGCGGTTGCGACACAGCCTCTACAGCGTTTCGGCGCTCATCGTGGTCGCCCTGGTCACGGTGGGGGTCTCGCGCTTGGAGCCGGCGGCAACAAGGGTCGATCGCGACACCATCTACCTCGACATCGTGCAGCGCGGCCCGATGGTGCGGCAGGTGCGCGGCACCGACACCCTGGTCCCGGAACAGATCCGCTGGATCCCGGCCACCACCGACGGGACCGTCGAACGGATAGTGATCCGGCCCGGCGCCTTGGTTGCACCCGACACCGTGATCCTCGAGCTGAGCAATCCCGAGCTGGAACAGTCCGCGCTGGAGGCGCGGCTCAATCTCGAAGCGGCCGAGGCGCGCTACAGCAACCGGCAGGTGGAGGTGGAGCGCGAGCTCCTCAACCAGCGAGCGACGCTTGCCACCACGGAAGCGCAACTGAAGACCGCCCGCCTGCAGGCGGACGCCGACGGGCAGCTCTTCACGCAGGGCCTCGTCGCGTCGTTGCAACTGCAGCAGTCGCAGTCGGCCGAGCAGGAGTACGAGACGCGCTACGCGCTCGAGCAGGAACGGTTGCAGATGGCCACCGACACCGTCGCGGCGCAGCTCGCGGTCGAGCAGGCCGAGGTTGGACCGCCTGCGGACGCTGTACGAGCTGCGGCGGCAGCAGATGGCCGACCTGCGCGTGCGGGCCGGAATGCCGGGCGTCCTGCAGCAGGTGCCGCTCGAAGAATGACTGCTGAAGGCCGAGCTGCGCATCGCGGAGACGCA
The DNA here is from genome assembly GCA_965222905.1 of Vicinamibacterales bacterium. Taxonomy (GTDB): domain Bacteria; phylum Acidobacteriota; class Vicinamibacteria; order Vicinamibacterales; family UBA8438; genus WTFV01. The sequence continues at coordinate 6,878,848 of OZ244976.1, forward strand.
TCGACCGTCTGCATGGTGACCCACGACCCGCGCTACGCGGAGCACGCGAGGCGCGAGATTCATCTCTTCGATGGCAAGTGCAGCCCGCATCCGACGAGCACGGCTCATGCCTAAGGTTCGAGCGCTGTGCCGGGTCGAACTTCCAGACTGGAGGGTGATCTTGCCGAGTCAGGTTCGTGCCTTCGTACTCGCGCTGCTGATAGCCGGCCTGATGCTGGCGGCTCCGCGCCGTGCAACCTACGCCCAGAGCCTCGACGCCGTGGTCGCCCAGAGCGTTGCCCGAGTCGCGCGGCAGGCAGGACAGCCGGCCCGCCGCTTCGACCTCACCCTGGACGCTGCCGTCCAGCGCGCTATCGAACGCAACCTCGACATCGCCGTCCAACGCATCCACCCGCTGGTGCAGGACATGCAGATCGTCGCGGCCCACGCGGCGTTCCTGCCCTTCGCTTCATCCGGCTTGATCCTCGACCAGGCCACCACGCCCAACCGCTTCGTGTTCGACGGCGGCGGACTTGCCGGCCAGTCCATCGTTACCGACCTGGGCGTCTATGACGTCGCGATCGGACAGCAGGTGAAGTGGGGCGGCGGCCGGTACGACGTCGCCTGGGACAGCACGCGGTGGGAGTCGACCAACATCTTCTCGACCTTGGTCCTGAAAGAGCTCATCGTAGGGGGCACGTCCGATGAGCTGTGGAACGCGGAGCTGAATCCGACGGACCAGCCGCGGATCGAGGCCACGCCGATCGATCTGGAAGGGGCGATTCGCATGGCGCTCGACCGACGCACGGACGTCTCGCGTGCGCGACGCCAGCTCGACGCCAACGAAGCGACCGTCGACAACCTCCGTAACAGCACGCTGCCCGCGCTCGACTTGGTCGGCAGCTACCAACTGAGCGGTCAGGGCGGTCCCCGGCGGGTTCCGGCCGGGAACAGCTTCGAGGACATCTTCGGCGGCGCCGGCGGGGTGATCCCGGGCGGCTACCGGGATGCGCTCCAAAGCGTCGCCAACGCCGACTACCCGGTCTGGCGCGTCCAGCTACAGATGACCTACCCGCTCGGGCAGAGCGCGGACCGGGCCGCGTACGAGCGGGCTCGGCTGGAGCTGCAGCAGAACCGGGCCCAGATTCGGCGCATCGAGCTGCGGATCGCCAGCGAGGTTACCAACGCCGCGCTTCGCATCGAGTCGATTCGCGATCGGATCGCGGCCGCGACGGCGTCGCGGGAGCTGGCCGAGGAACAGCTCCAGGCCGAGGAGAGCAAGTTCGAGGTCGGCCTGTCGACGAACTTCTTCATCCTGCGGTCGCAACGCGACCTGGCTACGGCACAGGATGCCGAGCTGCGCGCGATCCTCGACTACCAGCGGGCCCTGATCGAGTTCGAGCGGACGCAGCGCGCTTCGCTCGGCGGCGCCGGCATCGCCCTGGTCGGCAGCGCGACGGCCGGCGGCGTTGCGGGCCCCGCAGGCGCCGCACCGTCGGGGCCGATGCTGACGCCGCAGCGTTGAACCGAGCGGGAACAGGGACAAGACGTCCGAAAGGAGACGCACGATGAGACGAATGCAGCCAATAGCGGTGCTGGTCCTGGGCCTTTCGATGTCCGTTGTCGCGAGCGCGCAGGAGAGAACGATCGAACGGACGGTTGCTCTGGAGCCGGGCGGCGGGCTGTCGCTCGACACCTCCCGGGGCTCCGTGCGTCTGACGACCTGGCATGAACCAGGCGTGGAAATCCGGGCGCGCATCGAGGCGCCGCGAGACATCGACATCGACCATGCGCGGGAGATCGTCGATGCAACGCACATCGAGGTGCAGGTCACTTCGGCGCGGGTGCAAGTCCGCACCGACCTTAGCGACGTACGGCAGTGGTGGAAGCACGGGCGCCGACGAGCGATGCCCCGTGTCCACTATGAGATTCGGGTGCCCCGCGAAACGGATCTCGACCTCGACCTCGATCGAGTGGGCGCGACGGTGGGCGGGGTCGAGGGAACCATCGCCCTCCACCTGGACCGCACCGATCTCGCGGCGAACGATCTGAGCGGGAAGATCCTCATCGACAGCGACAGGGGGAACATCGAGGCGGTGCGACTGCACGGGTCGTTGCATATTGACGTCGACCGTGGCAACGCCGCGATGCGCGATGTCCGGATCGCAGGTGATTCTCGCGTGGCTATCGACCGCGGGGACCTCGACCTGGATCTCGTAAGCCAACAGGCCGTGACCGTGCAGGCCGACGTGTCACGCCGGGCTCGCGTGACCAGCGATCTGTCCGGGGCGACACGGCATTCGGGGCGCCGGTGGTCGATCAACGGTGGCGGGCCCGAATTGAAGATCGCGGCGGATCGGGGTCATGTCCGGCTACGCTCGAACTGAGCAGTACTCAGGATTCGACCCGAGCAACCATGGGATGACGGGGCCGTCGAACCTGTTGCACGGGACGGTCGACTGACGGAGGAGAGTCAATGCCTTTCGAGCGATGGTTCTACGCTTGGCGGGTCCGTTTGCGAATGCTCGTCGATCGGAACCGCGTCGACCGCGATCTGGACGACGAGCTGCGGCACCACGTCGCCCTCGAGGCCGAAGCGCGAACCGCGCAGGGGATTCCGCCGGACGAGGCGCGCCGGCAGGCGCTCGCGACCTTCGGTGGGCTCGAGTCCGCCCGGAACGGGGTGCACGAGGTGCGGTTCGGGGCGGCGCTCGAACAGATCGTGCAGGACACGAAATACGCGTTGCGCAGCCTTTCGAGAGCGCGGGGATTCGCGCTGGTGGGCGTCGTGACCGTGGCCCTCGGCATCGGCGCGTCGACGGCGGTGTTCAGCGTCGTGGATGCAGTGCTGTTGAATCCGTTGCCGTTCCCACGTGCCGAACGGATCGTGACGGTCTGGCAATTCGACGCCACTGCGGCCGTGGAGCGCGAGGTGTCGCCCGGCAACTTCATCGAGTGGCGTGACCGCAGTACCGCATTCGACGGCATCGCCACGGTCGAACCGTCCGGGGTGGATATCGTCACCGAGGGCGAGCCGCAGAACCTCCGCATCTGGCGTGTCTCCGAAGGGTTCTTCGACATCCTCGGCATGCCCGCGCAGCATGGGCGAACGTTCACCGCCGACGAGCATCGGCCCGGTGCGGACGGCGCCGTCGTCCTGGGCCAGGGGTTCTGGCAGCAGCGTTTCGGAGGGGACCCCGACGTGGTTGGCCGGACGTTGACCCTCAGCGAAAGACCGTATGTCGTGGTGGGGGTCATGCCGCCGCAGTTCGACTATCCGCCGGGACGCGACTTGTGGATGTCGCGTGCGTTCACCGAGGACGATCGGCGAAGCCGCGGCCGTGGGTTCCTGAACGTAATCGCTCGACTCACGCCCGGGGTGTCGGTCGACGCCGCCCGCGCCGAGATGCGGGGGGTGGCCGAGCAGCTCGCCCGTGAATTCCCGGCCACCAATCGACAGGTCGGCGCCTCGATCATCCCCTTGCGGGATCGTGTGGTGGGCGATGCGCGCCCCTACCTGCTCCTGTTGTCCGGCGCCGTCGCCTTCGTGCTGTTGATTGCGTGTGTGAATGTCGCCAATTTGCAGTTGGCCCGAGGCACGGCCCGCACCCAGGAGCTCGCGGTGCGGGCGGCGCTTGGCGCGGGACGTTGGCGGTTGTGTGCCCAACTGCTCGTCGAAAGCCTCGTCCTGGCCGTCCTGGGAGGCGTGTTGGGCGTGGTCGCGGCGCGTTGGGGTCTGCTGGCGCTCGTCGCGTTGGCCCCGGGCGACATCCCGGGACTCGAGCAGGCCGGGGTCGACCCGACGGCCCTGGCTTTCGCGGCGACGCTCGCCTGTCTGACCGCGTTCCTGGTCGGGATTCTCCCCGCGCGCCAGTTCTCCAGGGTCAACGGCGACGCGGCTCTGATGAGGGCGGCGCGAGAGGGGCGTGCGATCGTGAACGACCGCACGCGTAGGCTGCTCGTCATCGGTGAGGTGGCAATCGCCTTGATGCTCTTGACCGGCGCCTCGCTGCTCGCCCGCAGCTTCGTCAATCTCCTGCGGGTGGACCCCGGTTTCTCTCAGGAAGGTGTCGTGGCGTTGCCGGTGTTCGTGTGGAGGGCGTATCCGGAGCCGCCACGGCGCGCCGTCTTCTTCGAGGAGACGCTCGACCGGGTGAGCGCGGCTCCGGGGGTCACGTCGGCCGCCGCCGCGACGATCATTCCGTTCGGTGAGATCATGAGCGACACGCGCACGCGTCTGACGATCGAGGGACGCCCGACCGAAGACGACGCGCGGCCGACGATCGGGTTGAACGTCGTGACGCCCGACTACTTTCGGACGCTGGGCATCGCGGTCGTCGAGGGCCGGGTGTTCAGTCCGCTGGACCTGGCCGACACCGCGCCGGTCGCGATCATCAACGAGACGATGGCTCGCCGGTTCTGGCCCGATGACCGCCCTCTCGGCGCTCGCATCAGACTGACGGACGGGCCCGACGTGGTCAGAGAGATCATCGGGATCGTTCGGGACACGAGAGACACGGCGTTGGACGACACGCCGGTGCCCACGGTGTTTCTGCCTCATCGGCAACACCCGACCGGTGCGATGACCTATGTCGTGAAAGCCGGCGGGGATCCGGGAGCCATCGTCAGCGCGGTCCAGGCCGCGGTGTGGACGGTCAACCCCCAATTGCCGTTTCGACCGGTCACGACGCTTCAAAGGCTAGTCGATTCGACAATTGCGCCGCGCCGGTTCGTGCTCGTCCTCATGAGTGTCTTTGGCGTGGTCGGCCTGTTTCTCGCGTCCGTCGGGATGTTCGGGCTCATCAAGTATCTCGTCGAGCGGCGAACCCGAGAGCTCGGATTGAGAATGGCCCTCGGCGCGGCGCCGTATCGGCTGGTCGGGGCCCTGCTCGGCGAAGGCCTTCGACTCGCGGCGACCGGGGTGCTGATCGGTGTGCTGGGGGCCTTGGGCTTGACGCGTCTGCTCTCGACGCTGTTGTTCGGTGTCCCACCTGCCGATCCGGCCTCGTTTGTGGGCGCCATCTTCGTCGTGCTCATCGTCGCCGGTCTGGCGAGCTACTTGCCCGCGCGCAAGGTCGTCGCCGCAAGTCCGATGCTGGCGTTGCAGAGCCAGTAGTGTGTGGTGGCGAGTTCGAGCGGACCCAGCGCGCGCTCGGCGCCGCCGGCAACGCCCCGGTTCGCGGCGCGACGGCCGGTGCCGTTGCGGGCCTGCACGCGGTGCCTCGTCGGGGCCGTTTCTGACGTCGCAGCGTTGAACTGAACCGAGCGGGAACAGGGACAAGACGTCTGAAAGGAGAACGCACGATGAGACGGATGCAGCCAATTGCGGTGCTGGTCCCGGGCCCCCCGCCTGGGCCATCCTCGTGCTCTCTTCGGCTACTTGGAGAAAATACGTTGCTGGAACAGTGCTGGCCCCCGCCGGGGGCCAGCGGTTTCGTTCTGTCCGGGATCCCGGCTCATGGCGTGGCCCCGTTTCCAGGTCGGGGCCCACGGCGTGCTCGGCGTGGCTGAGGCTGTTCACTGTTGGCGGTTACCGTGGTGGTTCCTTCGTTTTTCCTTGTTCAATGCCGCGCCCTCGAAAGCAGAATTCGCTTTCGGCTTCACTGGCGGGCTCACTTCGCTAGTTCCGCGAGTCTCGGACCGAACACCCGCTTGAATGCAAGGAGGCGGTCGACCATCCAGTGTCTCACTTCTTCAAGCGTCTCCTGATTGTCATCGATAGAACCCGGACGGAGAACTGATATGCGCATCGCCCTGCGGTTATCCGAATGGTCCCATGTCAGTGCTCCTAGTTCGGATTCCAGCTCTGCTTTCTGCTGCTCCAGCTTTTCGAACGCTAGCTTGTTCCGTTCTCGATCGGGGGAGTCGATGTAGATCTGTACCCGCGCTCCGTTGGCCGGGAAGTTGGCGCCGTATGTAAACCAAGTGGTACCTGATGAGAATGAGTACCAGCTCTGCGCTTGCGCCTTGCGCGCCCGGGTGAAACTGTGCTCTTCCCTGAGGGTGTCCATCAGCGCTTGGAAGAAAACACGGTACTTCTCGTTCCTTTCCGACGGGCCTGATTTGACGACACTCGGCTTGCTCCATTCGTTTGGAGTCACAACAAGATGAAAATTCACGGCCGCGCGGGAACCCTCGATTTTCCACAGCTCTACCCTTACACCAAAGAACTCTGTTCCTTCGCTGGTGCGGGAATTGAGAAAGTCCAACGCGGCCCTGTGCTCGTCGCGGAAATCTCTTGCAATCCAGACGATGATGTTCGCGCTGTGACCGGCGGCATATGTAAGGATCTGGCCAAGATGGGTATGGTCCGTCGTGCCCAACTGGTTCTCGATGATCACCGAGCGTCCCCCGCCGTCACGGGCCAACAAGTCCAGTGAAAACGTCCCGACCGGTGCCTCTCGTTCGTCGATCTCGAGGTCCAGCCCGAGGGCATCGCTTAACTGGTCGATGTTCTTCTGTAGCCAGGGTGTGAAGTCAGCAGCTTCATTCGACCAGACTTCGCGAAGGTCCACCCTTTCGATTCTCGCCAGTTCGACCACTCTCTTGATCCTTCCGGTGTACTTCTATATCCAAGCTGTCAGCCTCAAGGTGGTCGTGCTGGCGCTGCCGAAGAAGCCCCTGCTGTCCGTCAATTGGAGCCAGCCGTCTGACCCTGAGCGACGCTCGGCGGGAGTTTACCCCAGCGACGGTCGTCTGACCATCGCTGCCCGCATCGCGCGGGGCCACCGTTGGCTCGACCGTGGCCTGCACGTTCGGCGGAGCCAGGAAGCGGTGCCCGGCGCTGTTCCATCTCGGCTTTGGTGTGTGGATGGTGCGGATGGCCGCGCGCATGTCTGTCGGGAGGTGGTGCGGTCTGTCGGACCTGATGCCGCTCCTGAATCCCATCTGGGCCGGGCGGCGGTCGGAGGGGTACGTCCTTCGGCAGCACCTTTCGGCGGTGTTCCGGTATGCAGTCGCTGGTCGCCGCTCGGAGGGCGCGCCGTCGCCGAGGATGACCCTGCGGTCGGCATCGGCGAAACGGCGGCATTCGGCCGTCCAGGCGACCACGAGCTTGACCTCACGGGTCTTGGCCGAACCGTCGGGCTGCTTGCCTTGGCGCTACGCGGTTTCCGGCCTTGCGCCAGCCGGTACGCGCGCACGAGGAAGGTCGCCGTGGTGAGCAGCACGAGGGGATGATCGCCGAGCTGACAAGCGGTATTGAGCGGACCCGCGCGCGCCTCACGCTCGCAACAACGGGAAGAGCCGAAGCTCAGTCGGTGTTCAGGACCCGCATCGGGTCGATAGCCGTCGCTCGCCGCGCCGGCACGTAGCCGGCGGCGACGGCGACCGCCCCCAGAAGCACGGCCACACCCAGATACACCGACGCGTCGAGCGGAGCTACTTGAAACAGCATGGTCCCGAGAAGCTGCGTCGTCGCCACGGCCCCTGTCAGACCCGCGAGGAGTCCGAGCAGGGCGAGGGCGAAGCCCCGTTCCAGAACGAGCCGCACCACCGTGCTCTGATCCGCGCCCAGCGCCATCCGCAACCCGATCTCCTTCGAACGCTGCCGGACGGTGTCCGCCATGACGCCGTAGACGCCCGCCAGAGCCAAGCAGAGCGCCAGACCTGCGAACAGGACGAACAGAAGAGCGCGAAACGTCGGGTCGGCCACCGTGCTGGCGAGCGTCTCACGCAGGGTCGTGAAGGAGACCGGTACCGCGGGCGAGACCTCGGCCGCCAGCCGGCGCGCGGCGCCGGCCAGCGCCGTCGGATCACCTGCCGTGCGGATGACGACGTTGAGCGTGTTGCCGTTGTAGGCATGTTGCATGTACGGCATGTAGCACTCCGGCACCGGAGGGACGCCGGGGTTGCGCTGGCGCGTATCGCCGACGATCCCGATAATCGTCATCCCGTCGTCCCGGTCGAACGGACAGAAGATGGTCCGGCCGAGCGGGTCGGCGGCGCCGAACGACTCCCGCACGAGCGCCTCGTTGACAATCGCCACCAGCGGGCCGTCAGCGGTGTCGCGCGCGTCGAATTGCCGTCCGCTGCGGACCGGGATGCCGAGGGCCGCGAAGGTGCCGGGCGCCACGATGTTGAAGAGGGTGCGCTGCTCGCGGGTCGAGTCGGGCGTCTCCGGCTTCCGGTCCACATAGTGAACGCCGGACCCGCTGCGGGACAGGTTGCCCGGCGGGATGGAGGTGGCGCCGGCGGCCACGACGCCGGGCAGCTCGGTCAGACGCGACAGGGTCTCGGTGAAGAACGCGTTCCCCTCCGGGGCGGGACGCACCCCGGTCGCCTGCATGACCAGGACGTTCTCCGGTCGATAGCCCAGCTCGACGTCCTGGAGGGCCAGGAGGCTCTTGAGCAGCAGGCCGGCACCGGTCAGCAGCAGGACGGCCAGCGCAATCTCGCAAACCACCAGCGCGCCGCGGGTCCGTGACAGGCTTCCGCCCGCCACGCCCCGGGCGCCGTCCTGCCTCGTTGCGTGCGACAGGTCCACCCGTGAGGCGTGGAGCGCCGGCACGAGCCCGAACAGCAAGCTCGTGGCGGCGGAGAGGGCCAGGGTGAAGACGAGCATGTTCGAGTCGACGCCGCCGGCGGCAAGCCGCCGGACGACCTCCGCCGGGGCCAGCGCCACCAGCGCGCGCCTGCCCCACCAAGCCAGCAGGACACCGGCGACACCGGCGATCAACGCGAGCAGCAGACTCTCTGCGAGCAACTGCCGAATGATGCGCGGACGACCGGCGCCGAGCGCTGTCCGCACCGCTACCTCACGTGTCCGGCCGGTCGCCTTGCCCAGGAGCAGCGTGGCCGTGTTGGCGCACGCGATCAAGAGTACCAGCGCGGCGACGCTCCACAGCAGGTACAAGGTCGGCCGCACGTCGCCCACCATCTGCTCGTGCAACCGCACCGCGGTCACACCCCGTCCGGTGTTGGTGTCGGGGTACCGCTGTGCGAGACGGGCGGCGATCGCCGTCAGCTCGGCCCGGGCGCCCTCGAGGGTCACCGACGGTTTCAGTCGACCGACCGCAAAATAGGAATGCGCGCTACGGCTGGTGGACTCGGTTCGTTCGGGAACCCACAGATCCGTCATCCGGGGAAACTGGAAGCCGGGTGGCAGCACCCCGACGATCGGCCAGGGGTCGCTGCCGAGTCGTACGGTTCGTCGCAGCACGTCGGGGTCGGCGTCGAGGCGGCGCTGCCAGTAGTCATGGCTGACGAGCACGGCACGGCTGCCGGGCAACGTCTCTTCCGCGGTGAACCTTCGGCCGAGGATTGGCTCGACGCCGAACACGCGAAAGAAGTCGGCGTCCACGACCGCGGCGCGCGCATATTCCGCTACCCGGTCCGGCGTCACCGGATACTCGCCGCCGCGGTAGGTGGCCATCGCGTCGAAGGACGAACTCTGGTCGCGCTAGTCGCGAAAGTTGGCGATCGAGACCAGCCCCTGTGTCTGGCCGCTGGTCAGGAACGCGGTGTCGAGGGTGACGATCCGGTCCGGGCTGTCGTAGGGGAGCGGTCGCAGCAGCACCGCATGGACGACGCTGAAGACCGCCGTGTTGGCCCCGATGCCGAGGGCCATGATGAGCGTGGCGAGAGCCGCGAAACCGGGGTTCCGCAGGAGGCCGCGTCCCGCGTAACGAAGGTCCGCGGCCAAGTCCCGGATGAGCCGCATAGCGCGGAGATCGCGACACTCCTCCTTGCTCTTCTCGACGGGACCCATGGCCCGGCGCGCCGCCCGGCGAGCCTCCTCCGGTGTCAGACCGGCATCGCGCTCCGCATCGATCAGGCGATCGAGGTGGTATTGGAACTCCTCATCGAGTTCGTCCTCCTCGCGGCGAGGGCGGACGACGGAGCGGAGGACCGCCCGCATGCCGTAGAACCAGCGCGACATCTTCTCTTCCCCTTCACGTGGCGCGCACGATGCTGGAGATTGCAGCGGACAGGCGCTCCCACCGCGCGGCCTCGTCGACGACCGCGTCACGTCCTGCCTCGGTAAGCGAGTAGTACCGTGCACGACGGTTCGTCTCCGATGTCCGCCACTCGGAGGTCACCCAGCCCTGGCGTTCGAGCTTGTGCAGCGCCGGATAGAGCGCGCTCTGACCCACTTGCAGCACGTCGTCCGACATCTGGCGGATACGCTGGGCGATGGCCCAACCGTGCATCGGCTCCAGCGCGATGGTCTTCAGAATCAGCAGGTCCAGCGTTCCCTGGACGAGGTCGACAGGTTTGCTCATCGCTGCACTTGCATCATTCACTGATGTATCAGTTACTGACACTATACCATGGGCCGATGCTCGACGGTCCCCGGTGGACGAGCTTGGGCTCGAGCGCGGCCGTCCCGAGCGCGACTTCTTCCTGCCGAAGACGTTCGCGGAGTACGAGGCCTCGATCCGCGGTTCCGGTTGGTGGCACGTGATCGGACGGCTGCGTCCGGACGTGACGCTCGAGGACGCGCAGGCGGAGATGGACGCCGTCGCGGCCCGGCTGGCCGAGGAGTACCCGCGCACGAACACGGACGTCGGGGCCCACTTCATCGCGCCGCAGGCGCGCCAGGTCGAAGCGGTGCGGCCGACGTTGCTGCTGCTGCAGGGCGCGTGCTGTTCGTCCTGCTGATCGCGTGCGTCAACGTCGCGAACCTTAGGAATGTGCCGCGCTCTTTACCTTGACAGTCTATGCTAACCGCATCTATACTTAGACAGTTGATGCATAGACAGAAAGGAGATAAGGCATGGCCCAGCGGAATCCGGAGATGTTGCGCGGCACGGTCGAGTTGCTGATCCTGACGACGTTGCGCGGCGGTCCTCGCCACGGCTTCGGCATCGCGCGCTGGCTGGAGACAACGTCGGACGACGAGCTGCAACTCGAGGAAGGCTCGCTCTACCCGGCGCTGCATCGCATGGAGCGGCGCGGTTGGCTGGAGTCCGAATGGGGGATCTCGGACAACAACCGGAACGTGAAGCTCTACCGGCTGACGTCGCGCGGCCGTGCTCGGCTCCGGAGCGAGACGGAGGGATGGGCGGCATTCGCGGCGGCCATCGGCAAGGTGCTGCGGGCGGCGGAAGCTGTCCAGCTCTAGCGGAGGTCTGCAGATGGGGCGAACACCGATGTGGCGGCGCTATCTCCGGTTCTGGGGATCGGACGTTTCCGCAGACGTCGATGCGGAGCTCGACCATCACGTGGGGGAGCTTGTCGAGCTGCTCGTGCGCGAAGGCCACCGCCCGGCCGAGGCCAGAGCGGAGGCCGAGCGGCGCTTCGGCGACTACGCGGAGGTCAAGGAGGCATGTGTGGACATCGATCAGTCGTGGGAACGGCAGCGCCGGTGGCAACAGCTCCTGGCCGATTTCTGGCAGGACCTTCGGGTTGGCGCCCGCACGCTCGCCAAGAACCCCGGGTTCGCGATCTCGGCCGTCCTCGTCCTGGGGCTCGGCCTCGGCGGGGCGACCGTGATGGTCAGCGTGATCAACGCAGTGTTCATCCGCCCGCTGCCATTCCCGGAGCCGGATCGGATGGTGAGCGTGGTTCTCTACGACTCCCGGTTCAGGGGAGCCAACGAGTTCCACCCACAACGAAACGTCGCCGTTCTTCGCGACCGCAGCAAGGCCTTCGAAGCGCTCGCCGGCATCGGCGCCAGCCCGGGGATCAACCTCGTCAGCCAACACGGGTCGACGTTCATTTCCAAAGTCGAGGTGACCGCAGGTTACTTCCAGGTCTTCGGGGTCGCGCCACGGCTGGGACGGGCCTTCTCGCGCGACGATGAGGTCGATCCATCCACGGTGGTGCTCAGCCACGACGTTTGGGCCGGTCATTTCGGGGGCGATCACGGCATCATCGGTCAGGCCGTACGGCTCGGTGGCCTGCCCCACACGGTCATCGGGGTGATGCCGTCGGGTTTCTGGTCGTTCGAACAGGCGGATGCCTGGACGCCGTTCCGCCCCGATCCCAGCCGGGGCGACCAGAACTATCGGCTGATTGGCCGGCTCGGGGCGGGATGGACTCCGGCGCAAGCGCAGGCAGAGCTGCGGGCCGCAAGCACTGACCTGCACGCCGACCTGCGGGACCCGCGCGACGAAGCACGGCTCGACGTGCGGTCTTATCATGACTCCGTTGCGGCCGGGACCGGCGGCCTCGTCTGGCCCCTGACCGCCGCTGTCGGCGCCATCCTCTTGCTGGTCTGCGCCAACGCGGCGGGGCTGCAGGTGGCCCGCACCGTGGGACGCCGGCAGGAGCTGGCCCTCCGGGCGGCGCTCGGCGGGCTTCGCGGGCGGCTGCTTCGGCAGCTCCTGACCGAGAGCGTGTTGCTGGCCACGGCCGGAGGGGCGGTCGGCGCCCTGGCCGCAGCAACGGGCGTTTCGGGGTTGGTCGCGCTACGGCCGCGCCTTGCGATCTGGGACATCACCGTCGACGCGCCGGTACTGTTCGGGGCGGTCGCGATCGCGGTCGTGACCGGCGCGCTCTTCGGGTTGTTGCCGGGCGCGCTGGCAGTGCGCAGCGAGGCTGCGGACACACTTCGCGGCGGCCAGTCGCGCAGCGTGACCACGGCTCACGCGTCCTGGATGCGGCGGTCGCTGGTAGTCGCCCAGGTCGCCCTCTGCACGATGCTGTTGGTTAGCGCCGGCGTGTTTCTGCGTACGTTCGCCGGACTCAGCACGTCGGATCTCGGGTTCGATCCGGCCAACGTGCTCACGGCCCGCGCGTCGCTGGCAGGACCCGCCTATGGGTCACGCGACGCCGTTGCGGCACTCTATCGGCGCACGTTGACGGAACTGGCGCAGTTGCCCGGGGTCGAGGCTGCCGCCGTGACGAACAACCTGCCGGTGGAGCGTGGTCTGAACATGCTGCTGCTGCGGAGACCCGACAACCTGATGGAGCCCGCGGGAGCGGACTGGCGCTACGTCGCGGGCGACTATCTCGATGTCCTGCGGATTCCACTCGTGACCGGCCGGGCGTTCAGCGCGGCCGACCACCGCGCCGCCGCACCACCGGTGGCGCTGGTCAACGAGATGTTCGCCAGCCGGTTCGGGGGCCGGGCCGTCCTCGGCACACGCCTGCAGATGACTGCCGTCGAAGTGGACGACCAGGTGCGCGAAGTCGTCGGCATTCTCGGAGACGTACGAACGCGCGGCGTGACAGCGACCCGGCCGACCGTCTTCGTGCCGGTCGAGCAGGTGCCGGATGACCTGCTCGCGGTAGCCCACGGGTTCTTCCAGGTGAACTGGGTGCTACGTACTCGAGCGGGCGCGACCGGTCTGGTCCGGTCTGTCGAGCGGGTGATCGGCGAGGCCGATCCGCTGCTTCCAATCACCGCGTTTCGCACGATGGACGAGGTGGTCGACGGAGCGATCGCCGCGACGCGCTCCCGCACGTTCCTGCTGGGTCTGTTCGCCGTCGCGGCCCTGACGCTGGCAGCGGCGGGTCTGTACGGGTTCGTCGCCTACACGGTGGCGCAGCGGACGAAGGAGATCGGCATTCGTCTGGCGCTGGGCGCTTCGCGCGGACGGGTCACGGCTCGCCTCGCGCTCCAGGGGGGCGTGCTCTCGGCGACGGGAGGCGTGCTGGGAGTAGGCGCTGCGGCACTGTTCGCAGTGGCGCTGCGGCGCATGACGCCCGACGCGCTGCCGCTCGACTTGTGGACGGTCACCGGTGTCGTGTTCGTCCTCGGCGCAGTCAGCATCGCCGCTACCGTCGTCCCGGCGGTCCGAGCGACGCAGGTCGATCCGTCGACGACGCTCCGGGCGGAGTGACGTCGCACACGCGAGAGGGACTGACTTGTTCCCCTTGCTTACCGAGATAAGTCGTGATAGCCTGCAAACGGTAACCGAGAGGAGGGCTTCCGATGGACATCGCCCGACCCGATCTCGCCCGGAAGAAGCGGCTGCGACACAGCCTCTACAGCGTCTCGGCGCTCATCGTGGTTGCCCTGGTCACGGTGGGGGTCTCGCGGCTGGAACCGGCGGCGCCGCGGGTCGATCGCGACACGATCTACCTCGACACGGTGCAGCGCGGTCCGATGGTCCGGCAGGTGCGCGGCACCGGCGCCCTGGTTCCGGAGCGGATCCGCTGGATCCCGGCCACCACCGACGGCACCGTCGAGCGGATAGTCATTCGCCCCGGCGCCCTCGTCGCGCCCGACACCGTGATCCTCGAGCTGAGCAATCCCGAGCTGGAACAGTCCACGCTCGAGGCACGGCTGAATCTCGAAGCGGCCGAGGCCCGCTACGGCAACCGGCAGGTCGAGGTGGAGCGCGATCTGCTCGACCAGCGAGCGACGCTTGCCACCACCGAGGCGCAGCTCAAGACGGCCCGCCTGCAGGCCGACGCCGACGGACAGCTCTTCACCCAGGGCCTCGTCTCGTCGCTCCAGCTCCAGCAATCGCAGTCGGCCGAGCAGGAGTACGAGACGCGCTACGCGCTCGAGCAGGAACGGCTGCAGATGGCCGCCGACACCGTCGAGGCGCAGCTCGCGGTCGAGCAGGCGGAGGTGGACCGCCTGCGGACCCTGTACGAGCTGCGGCGGCAGCAGATGGCCGACCTGCGCGTGCGGGCCGGGATGCCCGGCGTTCTGCAGCAGGTGCCGCTCGACGAAGGGCAGCGCATCACCACCGGGACCAACCTGGCCCGGGTGGGCGACCCGACGGTGCTCAAGGCCGAGCTGCGCATCGCGGAGACGCAGGCCAAGGACGTCCAGATCGGCCAGACGGCGGCCATCGACACCCGCAACGGCGTCATCCCGGGGCACGTCACGCGCATCGACCCGGCGGTGGAGAACGGGACGGTGACGGTCGACGTGGCGTTGGACGGCGCCCTGCCGCGCGGCGCCCGCCCGGACCTGACGGTGGACGGCACCATCGAGCTGGAGCGGATGGACGACATCCTCTTCGTCGGCCGGCCGGTGTTCGGTCAGGAGGAGAGCGTGGTCAGCCTGTTCAAGGTCGAGGCGGACGGGACGCACGCGGCGCGCACGCGGGTGAGCCTGGGGCGTGCCTCGGTGAACACCATCGAGGTGCTGGAGGGGTTGCAGCCGGGCGACCGGGTGGTCCTGTCGGACATGTCCACCTGGGATCAGTTCGACCGGGTGCGCATCGAATAGGGGCGAGACCGATTCGCGACATCGGCGCGCCGGCGGATTGAACTACCGAAGGAGGTGTGACGATGAGCGGGAACGGAGCGACGAACGAGGCGGCGCTGATCGACCTGGAGAACGTCTCGAAGATCTTCTACACCGACGAGGTGGAGACGCATGCCCTCGACGGCATCGATCTCGCCATCCACCCCGGCGAGTACGTCGCCATCTCGGGTCCTTCCGGTTGCGGCAAGTCGACCCTGCTGTCGATCCTCGGGCTGCTCGACTCGCCCACCGCGGGCGACTACACGCTGAACGGCTGGCCGGTGGCGCAGCTCAGTCAGGCGGACCGGGCGCGCACCCGCAACCGCGAGATCGGCTTCATCTTTCAGAGCTTCAACCTGATCGGCGACCTGACGGTCTACGAGAACGTCGAGCTGCCGCTCACCTACCGCGGCATGAAGCGGGCCGAACGGCGCGAACGGGTGACCGAGGCGCTCGAGAAGGTGGAGATGGCCCACCGCGCGCAGCACCTGCCGAGCCAGCTCTCCGGGGGGCAGCAGCAGCGCGTGGCGGTGGCGCGGGCGGTCGCCGGCCAGCCGTCCATCCTGCTGGCCGACGAGCCGACGGGCAACCTCGACTCGAAGAGCGGCGAGGCGGTGATGGGGCTGCTGCAGGCGCTGCACGACGAGGGCTCGACCGTCTGCATGGTGACCCACGACCCGCGCTACGCGGAGCACGCCAGGCGGGAGATTCACCTGTTCGATGGGAGGTGCAGTCCGCATCCCATGAGCGCGGGCCGTGAATAGGGACCACCCCTCTACCGGGGTTGCACTTCCAGACTGGAGGGTGATCTTGTCGACTCATCTTCGTGCCTTCGCATTCGGGCCGCTCATGGCCGGGCTGCTGCTTGCGGCGGCGGTGCGGGCGACGCACGCCCAGACTTTCGACGCAGTTGCCGGCGAGGGGGTTGCCGGCGTCGCCTGGCAAGCGACCCCGGCCGGGCGGCCGGCCCGCCGCTTCGACCTCACGCTCGACGATGCGGTCCAGCGCGCTCTCGAACGCAACCTCGACATCGCCGTCCAGCGCATCCACCCGCTCGTGCAGGACATGCGAATCGCCGCGGCCAACGCGGCGTTCCTGCCCTTCGCTTCATCCGGCTTGATCTTCGACCAGACCACCGCTCCCAACCGCTTCGTGTTCGACGGCGGCGGGCTTGCCGGCCAGTCCATCGTTACCGACCTGGGCGTCCATGACGTCGCGATCGGACAGCAGATGAAGTGGGGCGGCGGCCGGTACGACGTCGCCTGGGACAGCACGCGGTGGGAGTCGACCAACATCTTCTCGACCTTCAACCCGAGCTTCGGCGCGAACATGACGCTGCAGTACACGCAGCCGTTGCTGCGCGGCTTGCGGACCGATTCGCGGCGCACGCAACTGGTCGTCTCGCGCATCAACCGGGACATCTCCGACATCGACCTCGAGGAGACCGTCGTCAACACGCTGGCCAACGTCAGACTGGCGTACTGGGATCTCGTCTATGCCCGCGCCGCGGTGGGGGTGCAGCGGCAGGCACTGGCGCTCGCCGAGCAGCTCGTGGCGGACAATCGGGCACGTGTCGAGGTCGGGACGATGGCGCCGATCGACGTCGTGCAGGCGCAGTCGGAAGCCGCGGCACGCCGCCAGTTGCTGGCGCTGGCCGTCGAGACGCAGCGCACCTCCGAGCTTGTGCTGAAGGAGCTCATCGTGGGGGGCACCTCGGACGAGTTGTGGGACGCGGAGATCGACCCGACGGACCAGCCGCGGATAGAGGCGGCGCCGATCCAACTGCAGGAAGCGATCCGCGGGGCGCTCGACCGCCGCACCGACGTCTCCCGCGCGCGACGCCAGCTCGACGCCAACGAGGCGACCGTCGACAACCTCCGCAACAGCACCCTGCCGGCGCTCGATCTGGTCGGGAGCTACCAACTGAGCGGTCAGGGCGGTCCCCGGCGGGTTCCGGCCGGGAACAGCTTCGAGGACATCTTCGGAGGCGCCGGCGGCGTGCTCCCGGGGGGCTACCGGGATGCGCTCCAGAGCATCGCCAACGCCGACTACCCGATCTGGAACGTCCAGTTGCAGATGACCTGGCCGCTCGGTCGAAGCGCGGACCGGGCCGCGTACGAACGGGCCCGGCTGGAGCTGCAGCAGAACCGCGCGCAGATTCGTCGCATCGAGCTGCGGATTGCCAGCGAGGTCACGAACGCCGCGCTTCGGATCGAGTCGATCCGGGAGCGCATCGAGGCCGCGACGGCATCGCGGGAGCTGGCCGAGCAACAGCTCCGCGCCGAGGAGAGCAAGTTCGAGGTCGGGCTGTCGACCAACTTTTTCGTCCTGCAGTCGCAACGCGATCTGGCCACGGCGCAGGATGCCGAGCTGCGCGCGATCCTCGACTACCAGCGGGCGCGGATCGAGTTCGAGCGGACGCAGCGCGCTTCGCTCGGCGCCGCCGGCATCGCCATGGTCGGCGGCGCGATGGGCGGGGGACCCGTGGGCCCGACCACGGCCTCGGGATCGCCCGGCGGGTGATCGACCAGGTGACCGAGCAGGTCCGGGACGTCCGGCTCAGCGCATGGGCCGGATCGGCAGCCCGCGAGTCGAGGCGGTGCTTCCGATCACTGGTGCGCAATCCGCTCTTCACGGGCGTCGCCGTGCTGACCGTCGCTCTCGGCATCGGCGCCAGCGTCACCGTCTTCACCATCGTCAACGCCGTGCTGCTGCGCCCGCTGCCGTTCCCCGAGGCCGATCGGCTGGTGGTGCTCACGGTGCTCACGTACGCCGCCCCGGGGTTCGGCGGGCGCCGGGGCGGCATCAGCGAGAGAATCTCCGG
Organism: Vicinamibacterales bacterium; assembly: GCA_965222905.1. Lineage (GTDB taxonomy): Bacteria > Acidobacteriota > Vicinamibacteria > Vicinamibacterales > UBA8438 > WTFV01. The sequence continues at coordinate 6,896,745 of OZ244976.1, forward strand.
CCCGCTCTATTTCCTCTACGCCGATGAGAGCCGCGCGCTCGACGGCGTGACGGCGATTCAGATGGGCAGCGCGAGCTTCACCGACGCGGAGAACCCGCAACGCGTGCTGACCTCGGATGTCACGGCGTCGTTCTTCGACATGCTCCGGACGCCGCCGCGTATCGGTCGGGCCTTCAGCCAGCGAGACGAGCGAGAGGACGCGGAGCCAGTGGTCCTGCTCAGCGACGCGCTGTGGAGAACCCGGTTCGGGGCCGATCCGGACGTGGTCGGCCGCCTCGTCGATGTCGACGGCTCCCGAACGGAGGTCGTGGGGGTGATGCCGCCAGGCTTCACGTTTCTGTGGCCGAACATCGATCTCTGGCGACCGCTGCGGCTCGACCGCGAGACCGTGCAGCTCGGTAACTTCTTCCACATGGGGGTAGCCCGCGTCGCGGACGGGTAGGCGGCCTACCGGAAGGTCGAGCCCAAGTCTAGCCCAAAGGTCTAGCCCATCATGTTTTAGCGGCGCTTCCCCAGCTTCCACAGCGTCACGAGGTATGCCAGGATGAACGCCGGGGCCACCACCCACACGAGCACCCCGAAGACCAGCCCGGCGAGGCTGTAGACCAGCAGCATCAGCATTGCATCTGGAAGACTGACCGCCGCCTGCACCGTCTCGACCCCGCTCCGGAGCCAAAGGACCGGGAGCCCCAAGACGACTGCGAGCGTCAGGAAGATCGTGCCGCTCCTTCTCACGAACGCCGCGGCAAGGGCGGAACAGAATTCCGCCCTTGCCGCCTTGAGCCTGGACACATCAGCAGGTTCCACCTGTTCACCGCGGCAGGGGTTCGAGGGGGACGCCGCGAAGCCCGCTCCCGACGTGCGTCCCGGCCATCAACTGACAGCGTTCATCGAGGATTCGCTGCATGCCGCGTCGGATGTGCGCCCTCCCAGGGAAGGCGTCCTCCGGCAGCGGCACGTCGCACTGCACGAACCCCACGAGGGCCGGGTCCCTGCCCAAGAACTCCTCGATCAACTCGGGCGCCGAGCCTCCCACGCGCAGCGTCCGCACGACAACAGGCTGGTCGTCAATGCTGTCCACGAGGATCACGTCATGACCAGCGGGCAACTGGACCGGGAGCCCATTCACACGGGCCGTCCGCGTCGCCGGGTCGTAGGTGAGCTCCAGCCCGACTCTGCCCTGCATCACCCTGGTCGAGCGGAGCCTCCCGGGCCGCCCGTCCCAACTGGAGACCGATACCGTCTCGGTGGCGTCCTCGAACGCCCACCCAGGTTGTCCGCGCCAGAGCACGACCACGGCCGGGGGGAACACGGAGCCCAGGGAGACCGGTTCCCCGAAGGTGGGCGTGCCCAGCTCGGCGTCCACGCGATCGAGCCACGTCACGGCAACCGAAGCTGTGACCGACAATGGCTGCGCCGCGACCGCGGCGGGCACTGTCAGCTAGTCATGGGCCGAACTCCCGGGATGCAGACTGCACCTGCCATCGAAGAGGTGAATCTCCCGCCTGGCGTGCTCCGCGTAGCGCGGGTCGTGGGTCACCATGCAGACGGTCGAGCCCTCGTCGTGCAGCGCCTGCAGCAGCCCCATCACCGCCTCGCCGTTCTTCGAGTCGAGGTTGCCGGTCGGCTCGTCTGCCAGCAGGATGGACGGCTGCCCGGCCACGGCCCGCGCCACCGCCACGCGCTGCTGCTGGCCCCCGGAGAGCTGGCTCGGCAGGTGTTGGGCGCGGTGGGCCATCTCCACCTTCTCGAGCGCCTCGGTCACTCGCTCCCGCCGTTCGGCCCGCTTCATGCCGCGGTAGGTGAGCGGCAGCTCGACGTTCTCGTAGACCGTCAGGTCGCCGATCAGGTTGAAGCTCTGGAAGATGAAGCCGACCTCGCGGCTGCGGGTCCACGCCCGGTCGGCCTGGCTGAGCTGCGCCACCGGTTGGCCGTTCAGCGTGTAGTCGCCGGTGGTAGGTGAATCGAGCAGACCGAGGATCGACAGCAGCGTCGACTTGCCACACCCCGACGGCCCGGAGATGGCGACGTACTCGCCGGGGTGGATGGACAGATCGATGCCGTCGAGGGCATGTGTTTCGACCTCGTCGGTGTAGAAGACCTTCGAGACGTTCTGCAACTGAATCAAGGTTGACGCTTCACTCATCTCGGCATGCCTCCGTTTCAGACGTGACGTTCCTGCTCCGGACCGGTCTTCCCCTTGCTCGACGCGGGAGAGCGGACCTATTCGATACGCACCCGATCGAACTGATCCCAGGCCGACATGTCGGACAGGACCACGCGGTCGCCCGGCTGCAACCCGTCCAGCACCTCGATGGTGTTGACCGAGGCGCGGCCCAGGCTCACCCGCATTCGGGACGCGTGCGTGCCGACCGCCTCCAGCCTGAACAGGCTGACCACGCTCTCCTCCTGCCCGAACACCGGCCGGCCGACGAAGAGGACGTCGTCCATCCGCTCCAGCTCGATGGTGCCGTCGACCGTCAGGTCCGGGCGGGCGCCCCGCGGCAGCGCGCCGTCGAGGGCGACGTCGACCGTCACCGTCCCGTTCTCCCCGCCGGGTCGATGCGGGTGACGTGGCCCGGGATGACGCCGTTGCGGGTGTCGACGGCGGCCGACTGGCCGATCTGGACGTCCTTGGCCTGCGTCTCCGCGACGCGCAGCTCGACCTTCAGGACCGTCGGGTCGCCCGCCCGCGCCAGGTTCGCGCCGGCAGCGATGCGCTGCCCTTCCTCGAGCGGCACCTGCTGCAGGACGCCCGGCATGCCGGCCCGCACGCGCAGGTCGGCCACCCTGCTGCTGCCGCAGCTCGTACAGCGTCCGCAGCCGGTCCACCTCGGCCTGTTCGACCGCGAGCTGCGCCTCGACGGTGTCGGTGGCCATCTGCAGCCGTTCCTGCTCGAGCGCGTAGCGCGTGTCGAACTCCTGCTCGGCCGACTGCGACTGCTGGAGCTGAAGCGACGAGACGAGGCCCTGCGCGAAGAGCTGCCCGTCGGCGTCCGCCTGCAGGCGGGCGGTCTTCAACTGCGCTTCGGTGGTGGCAAGCGTCGCCCGCTGGTTGAGCAGCTCGCGTTCCACTTCGACCTGCCGGTTGCTGTAGCGCGCCTCGGCCGCTTCGAGATTCAGCCGCGCCTCGAGCGTGGACTGCTCCAGCTCGGGGTTGCTCAGCTCGAGGATCACCCTGGCGGGGGCGACGAGGGCGCCGGGTCGGATGACGATCCGCTCGACGGTGCCGTCGGTGGTGGCCGGGATCCACCGGATCTGCTCCGGGACCAGCGTGCCGGTGCCGCGCACCTGCCGGACCATCGGACCGCGCTGCACCGTGTCCAGATAGATCGTGTCGCGGTCGACGCGCGGCGCGGCCGGCTCCAGGCGCGAGACGCCCAGCGTGACGACAGCCACCGCCAGGACCGCGGTCACGGGATACAGAGCCTGGCGCAGCTTCTTCTTCCGTGCGAGATCGGGTCGGGAGATGTCCATTTGTCGTTACCGCCTCTGATAGACCTATCGATTTCCGATAGAATACATCTATAGAATTACAATACGTAGCGGGTTGCGATGTGGTTCCGCCCGGAGGGGGGCCGTCGTGAACCGCCGGTCGACCTGCGCCACTCTGCCCGCCGGAACGACGGCAGCGGCGACGCTCACTGCGCCGCGGACGAAGACGACGCCAGTGAGCTACTCGATACGTAGAGCGGCGAGAGGGTCCACGCGGGCCGCCCGGCGCGCGGGCACGCCCGCATCCGCGGCGGCCACCAGCAACAGCACGAGGGACACGCCCGCCAGCGTGGTGAGGTCGGTCGGCGAGACTTCGAAGAGCAGCGACACCAGCGCGCGCGAGGCCAACAGGGTCGCCAGCAGACCGGCGGCGACGCCTGCTCCCGCTGGGCCGAGGGCGCCGCCCACGACCATCCGGACCATGTCCCGCGGCTGCGCGCCCATGGCGAGCCGCAGGCCGATCTCGCGCGTCCGCTGCCCGGTGGCGACCGCGATCACGCCGTAGATGCCGACGCCGGCCAGCACCAAGGCCGCCAGCCCGAACAGCGTCAGGAGGGCCGTCATGAAGCGCCGGGCCGCCAGCGTGTCCGACAGGAGCTGATCGACGGTCGCGACGCTGTAGAACGTCTGCTCGGGATCGACGGCCCAGACGACGTCCTGAATCGCCGCAATGCCGGCCGCGGGGTCCCCGGCGGTCCGCACGACGTCGGTCATTCCCCCATCGTAGGTAAAGTCCCTCGCCGCCGCCCTATGCGTGCGGCACGAAGACCTCCGGCCGGGGGAGGCTGTCGAAGCCGCGCGCCCGCCCCGCGCCGACGACCCCGACGATCTCGGCCTCGAACGCCCGTCCGGAGACCTCGACGGTCAGCCGCCGCGCCAACGGGTCCGTCCCCGGCCAGTGCCGCCGCGCCAGCACCTCATTGATGACGGCGACCTGCGGTCCCCCGGCGTCCGCTCGCTCGTCGAGGGGCACCAGCGACCGCGCTCGGACCATGGCGTGCCGACTTCGCCAGTGGTTTCAAGGAATCCCGCGGCGCCTCGCGTAGCCAGCGCGAGGATCCGTCCACGGTCGAACCCCGCCGCTTCGAAGTTGGCCAGTTCGTCGTGCAGGGAAAAGCCGGGCACGACGAACGGATTCGGCGTATCGGTGCCGGCGAGCAGACACGCACCGGCGTCCTGGAGCGCGCTCACGAGATGCAATCGGTTCGACCGGCCGGCCTCCACAAGCGCCCAATCGCCGGCATCCATGCGGTCGACTTGCCGCGTCGCCAACGACTCCCAGAGATCCCGGCCGTCGGCATCGACGCAGGCCATCTCCGGGGCGGCCAGCCAAGCTCGGCGTCGACCAGATCCCCAATTCCGATACGTGCTCGATCGACGGAATGCCTGAGACGAGCATCTCGTCGACGGCGACGCCGCGTGGTACGTGACCGGCCACGGGGAGCCCGACGTCGGCCGCCGTCTCGAGGACGGCCGCGTACGACTCGCCCGAGAGATTCGTGTAGACCTTCACGAAGTCGTACCCGGCCGCTGCCTGGTCTCGTACGGCCTGGCGGGCGTCATCGGCGGACCCGATGGCCAAGTTGTCGTCGCGCAGAGGGGATCGCCATCCAGAATCGGCCCGGCGGTATGGATCGTCGGGCCACGCATCTCGCCCCGGGCGATACGGTCGCGCCACTCCAGGATGTACGGGCGGCCGTCCATGTTGCGGACGGTCGTGACCCCGTTGGCGAGAAACAGATCGAGCACCCGCGGATCGTTGGCGTACTCCAGGTGGACATGCATGTCCGCCAGGCCGGGCATGAGGTACTTGTCGGTGCCGTCGACGATCGCGAACGTGTCGGGCACGCTGACGTCTTCCCGGTTCCCGATGCTAACCACGGCGCCGCCCGAAACGAGTACCGTCTGATCGGGAACCGTGGCGACTTCGCCGACCATGGACAGGACGCTGACGCCGACGAACGCGATGTCCCGGACGGCGGGAGGGGCGGCCGGCTCCGGAGGCGGCTGCCCGCATGCGGACAGCACCGTGCAGAGCCCGAGGGTGACGCGCGCGAGCAGTAGCGCCAACGGCGATTTCACGGACAGCATCGGGAGTGCCTTACGGAACCGGAAACGTGGCTACGGGAAACGGAGCACGTCCCCGTCCAACGGAAGCCCGGATCGGCGGTCGGCTTCCGGAGCCAGTTCGGGGGGTTCCGAATCCGTCCAGTCCGGGACAACGCTGTTTGTTGTTGTCACGCCGAGAAACCCGAACGAATCGATGAGGAATGGAAGCCCTTCACCCTCCAAACCGGGTGCGTCGGAGACGTGGAAGTGCAGGTGCGCACCATTCGTATTGCCGGAATTTCCAAGTCGTCCCAGCATGTCACCGCGTCTGACTCGTTGTCCGACTTCCACGGCCACGCTGTCCCTTTGGAGATGCGCATAGAGTGCGAACGTGTTCGTGCCGAGCTCGAGCACCACGTAGTTCCCGGCGGCGGCTTCCAATGTCAGTTCACTCAGCAGGGGCAATTGGGCAAGCGGCGGACGGTCGGAAACCCCGTCTCTAATGTCACGGACGACACCCTCGGCCACGGCAATGACCTCCGCTCCGAAGCCGAACCAATCCTCGTTCGTCGTACGGTCGACGTCACCTACAGCCGCGACGCCGTTCTCGTCCAGACCCACGACGTCTATGGCGAATCGTTGTGCAACAATTGCCCGTCCGTTCGAGATGTGCACGCTACCCCAATGACCCGTGTGCTCTCCCGGTCCGTTGGAGACATACCAGATCCCTTCCCGCAACGGCGAACCGACCCGTATCGCCGGCTCATCAAGAACATCGACCAGCCCCTCGACGTGCTGCTCGGTTCCGTCGGTCGTCGTAAAGACAAGCCGATGGACCAGAGACTCCGGAGGTGCAGCGTTCGGTTGCAGGGTCACCCAAATGTGAACCACGGCGCGCATGCCGCCCTGGAGGGAGCGGCCATAGAGGCTTTCCGGTTCCGCACCCGGGTGCTTCGCTCGTTCATCCAGGTTCTCGGCGTCGAGCTCCACGAACCGTGTCCCTGTGACTCCGTGGATTACCTGCAACTCCTCGAGGAGAATAGTGCCTGTGTCCCTGTAGAAGTTGGTAATGTGCACCTCGTAGGCGAGATGTGTCTTCCCATCGCTTCCCTCGAAAGGTCGTGGCGGAAACGGAGTGTACAGCTCGACGGGAGCGTACACCTGGGTGGACGTGGCGCGCGCGTCCAGATGCAACATGAGCATGGAGACGAATATAGTGACGACGGTCGCAAAACAAGCTCCCGTTACCGGCCATCTTGACATCGCTGTGCTCCAGTCCTGCTCATCGGGTCCCGCACGTTGCCTGTCAACATGGCCGCAAGCGTACCAGATGTCACTCAGGGGCTGGCTGGGAGGCGGCGCAGGTTGTCGACGTCAATCCGCGGCTATTCCCTGCGCAGGACGCGCGCCGGCTCACCGCTCGTCGCGCGCAGCGTGGGCATCAGGCACGCCAGCATCGCCGTGGCCGCCTTATAGTTGGACCGTGAGCCTCGATCACATCCTGCTTGGCATGCTCAGCACGCCGGCGAGCGGCTACGACATCAAGCGCGGATTCAGAGAGGGGGCGCGCCACTTCTGGTCGGCCGAGTTGAGCCAGATCTACCCAGCTCTGAAGGCACTTGAGAATCGTGGCTGGCTGACGAGCCGCCTCGAGCCGCCAGCCAAGGGGCCGCCGCGTCATGTGTATCGCCGGACTGCACAGGGAAGCGCGGAGCTGATCCGCTGGCTTGGCGAAGGCCCGCAGATGGGCAGTGAGCGTTTTGCCTACCTCGGTCAAGAGCTGCGGCATGGCTGACACAATGCACGACCTGCTTCGCGCGCTGCACATCTCGACCGGGTTTGTCGGCCTGGCGGCCTTCTGGATCCCCGCCGTCGCGCGCAAAGGGGGACGCCTTCACGTCGCCGCCGGCCGGGTTTTCGGCGCGTGCGCCTACGCCGTGGCGCTTACCGCCCTCGGCTCGACCTCCTGGGCGCTGCTGCATCCGTCGAGCTGGGCGGGGGAACCGGTCAGCCTGGGTGAGATTCCGGCTGATGAAATCATGTTCGTCGCCATCCTTGGCTTCCTTGGCCTTCTGCTGCTGCACGGGGTCGAGACCGGCGTCCGCGCGATGCGGACGCGCCGCCACCCGGACCAGTTCGCCGGCTGGCGCCTGCGGGTCCTCAGCCTGGCAGTGCCCGCGGCCGGCCTGGGGCTCTTCGTGTTCGGCCTCTTCCACCTCGTCCAGGGCAGCGGCGGTCTCTTCTTGATCCCCGTGGCGCTGGGGACCCTCGGCATCGCCGGCTACTTCGAGGATCGCCGGTTTCTCGCCAATCCCCGCCCCACCCCGATGGCATGGTGGTACACGCACATGGGAGGGATGATCGGGTCCGGCATCGCCTTCCACACCGCCTTCCTGGTCTTCGGCGGGCAGCGTCTGTTCGGCGGCACCCTCATGCAGGGCAGGTGGTCGTTTCTGCCCTGGATTCTGCCGTCCGTCCTCGGGTTTCCGGCACTGCATGTCTGGACGCGCTACTACAAGCGGAGGTTCGGAGAGCTCCCGGAGCAGATCGCGCAGGGATCGACGGCCCGGGCGGCTGAGCAGGGCCGGGACGTCGGTGCGCTGTGAGGCCGTCGCGTGCCACCGGCGCCGGGGGACACCCGGCAGTCACTCTCGGAGTTCAACGACCCGCGACACGCCGAGCACCACCCTCGAGACGTTTCCGCGGCGGCCTGGTCGAGCGCGACGACGAGACGAGCCTCCGCGCCCTGAGCGCGGAGGACGTGGAACGAATCACGCGGGACAATGAGTGCGTGGCGGTCGACCGCATCATCGCCCGACGAACGAGGACTCGAAGAGCACGTCGACCGCGACACCGCCCGAAGCCCACGGCGCGGGGCAGCCTGATCCGACACCACCTGCTGACGACGGCGGCCGGCGCTGCAGGTGGAGTGCTCGTTCAGATCGGCTTATGGATGAACGGCGGCGACACCCTGCACTGGGAGCAATTGCCGATGGCCACGGTGCTGCTCGACGCCTGGCACAACGCCGTCTGGAGGACGATCCGCCGCTATTCGGCGGGTTCGGCCGCGGGGATCACGACCCGCTCCAGTGTGGCGAGCCGCTGGTCGATTTTCGCGAAGCCCTGTTCCATCGTCCGCATCCGCTCGTCGAGCCGCTGCTCGCGCCTGTCGTCCCGGAGGCCCTCGATGCGGATCTCTACCGTGTCTATTCTGCCACCCAGGTTTCGTTCGTCATGGTCTTCAGCGACAGCACGGGCCCGTCTGGATCCCGCGGTCTGAGGGTACCCGCCTCGTCGGCGACGAGGTCGCGCATGGCCAGGACCACGTGGCCGACCACCGCCTGGCTTCCGTCCGGTCCGACGAGGCAGTCCGTGGTCGTCGACCGGTCGCCGATCCGGACCGTGACCGGCCCGGCCAGCCGCCGCTGCTCTCGCCGGACCGTCGGCGCCGGCGACGTACGCGCTCCCCATGTACCGCAGCTCGAGCTCGTCGACCACGTCCTGTGGCAGGACCAGCCGCATGTCGTCGTGTCGACCAGGGCCTCGACGGTCGTTCGCCTTGCGGAGCTGCGTCCGCCGTCCTCAGTTCGCCGCTGCGCTTTCGACCGGCTCGATTCTCAGCACCGCCCCTGCCTCGTGGTCCGTCGTCACGTACAGCAGGCCATCCGGTCCCTGCTTCACGTCGCGGATTCGCTGGTTGAGCTCGGTCAGCAGCGGGATGTGACGCACCGGCAGTCCCCGCTGGTTGAGGACGATGCGTTGCAGTTGGGTGGTGGACATCCCGCCGATGAACAGGCTCCCCTTCCACGCCGGAAACGCGTCGCCCGTATAGAGGGCCATGCCGCCGGGAGAGATGACGGGGTACCAGTAGAGCAACGGCTGCTCCATGCCGGGCGCGCAGGGCTCGGCCAATTCCGGGCCCGTCCCGCCGGTGCCGACCGTGGCTTCCCCGGTGTACGCGCGGCCGTACGAGACGACCGGCCAGCCGTAGTTCCGGCCCGGCCTGACGATGTTGAGCTCGTCCCCGCCCTGCGGGCCGTGCTCCACCTCCCAGAGCTCGCCCGTCTCGGGATGAACGATCAGGCCGAGCGGATCGCGGAACCCCAGGGCGTAGATCTCCGGCCGATAGGCGGGGTCGCCTGCGAAGGGATTGTCGGACGGCGCGGTCCCGTCGTCATTGATGCGCAGGATCTTGCCGGCGTGGCTGCCCGGATCCTGGGACTGCTCGGCCGTGCCGATGCGATTGCTGCCGCCGTGCGCCTCGTCCCGCAACGGCATGCCGATCGACATGAAGATCTTGCCGTCGGACGCGAAGACCAGTCTCGCCACGCTGAAGCCGCTGACCACGGCGTCCGAGACGAAGATGTCCTCGACGTCGGTCAAGGTGTTCGCGCCGTCGAAGCGGCCGCGCGCCAGCACCTGCGTTCCCGCCACCCCCTGAAACACCGCCGCGTCCTCGCTCGGGTCGGGCTTCAGGTACGTGAAGTAGACCAGCCGGTTCTCGGCGAACTGCGGATGCACCGCCACGTCCCACAGGCCCAACCGGCCGCCGAAGCCGTTGTGCACCTCCGGCATTCCGCTGATGGGTTCGGGATCGAGCACGCCGGCGCGAACGATGCGCAGGCCGCCCGAGCGCTCGGCGACCAGGATGTCGCCGTTCGGCAGGAAGTCCAAGGCCGACGGTCGGAAGAAGCCCTTGATCGGGATGACGCGAAAGCGCTGGTCGCCGAAGCCCAGTATCTGCGCCTCGTCGGGCAGCGTGTCGGGGCCGATCCCCCTCCGTCCCTGCTGCGCGTTGCTGATGGCGATGAACAGGCACATCGTGAGAATGACGAAGAGCGCGGGAGACTGTCGCAAGCTCCTGGCAGGCGTCATGTTGAATCTCCGGTAAGCGGATGGAACCGGCCGCGGACCGCAATTGGGCGGCCGAAGGTCGGCAGTCGATATCGACTCGTGCGACCCGCGGCTGCCCGCCGCGGTCACTCCGGCAGGGCGAAGACGTAGAGCGCGTTCCCCCCCTCCGGCTGGAAGATCTCCGGGGTGAGCTGCGCGGTGAGGCTCCGGAACGCGCCCCCCAGCGCGCCCGGGACGGCGATGAACTGCCGTCCGCCCGCTTCGTAGGTGATCGGATAGCCCGCCGCCGCGACGCCGAGGCGAGTCTCCCACAGGACGTCCCCCGTCAGAATGTCGAACGCCCGGTAGTAACGGTCGGCATCGCCGGCGAACACGAGTCCGCCCGCCGTCGTCAGCGTCGCCGTCAGGAACGCGGCGCGCTGCTCGCGGCTCCACCGCTCTTCCATCGTCCGCACGTCGTAGGCGGCCAGCTTGCCCACGTTCCCGCCGGTGCCCGGCATCTCGCGGTACTCGGACCGGCCCGCCGCGCCGCCGCCGCCCTCGACGTACTCCACCGCGCGGCCGGTCAGGTACATGCACGCCTGGTGGAGCGGAATCACGAGCGCCCCGGCGCCGGGGTGATATGCCGAGGCCTGCCAGTTGTGGCCGCCAAGCAGGCTCGGACAGGCAGGCACGCGGTCGCCGATACCGGCGTCCCGGATGTCCTGCCGGTACGAGAATCGCCCGGTGGTCCGGTCGATCGACTCGAAGATGTCCTGGTAGACGGTCTCGCGCAGGTCGACGAGCGCGCCGGTCCGCCGGTCCAGCTTCCAGAGGATGCCGTCCTTGCCGATCGTGAAGAGCCACTGCTCGTCGTCGGCATCCACCAGCACCCGTTCGTAGACGATGTCGAGGTCGAGCGTCTCGCCCGGCGCGTGCTGGAAGTACCACTGCACCTGTCCGGTGCGCGGGTTCAACGCGAGCGTCGAGTTCGTGTACAGCGCGTCCTGCCGCGTCGTCATCCCGCGGCTCGCCGCCACCCACGGCTTCGCCTGCGCCGTGCCGATGTAGAAGAGCCCGAGGTCCGGGTCGTAGCTCCCCGGGATCCAGGCGTCGCCGCCCGCGCGCAGATACGGCGGCGTGTCGCCCCACGACGCGTCGTTGGGATCGCCCGGCAGCGCGATCGTCGACGTCCGCCAGAGCTCCTCGCCGGTGTCCGGGTCGTGCCCGGTGATGAAGCAGGTCTGCTCCTTGTAGCGCTGGCACCCGTTGGTGCCGGTGACGACGACGCCGTCGGCGATGACCGGGCCGGCGTTCTGGCGAAACCCCTGCGCGTAGTCGGCCTTCATGGTGCGCCAGGCTTCCTCGCCGGTCCGCGCGTCGAGCGCGACCAGCGCCGCGTCGGCCGTGGCGAGGAACACCTTGTCGCCGTAGAGCGCCAGCGTACGGGTCGGCGCGCGCTGCGGCGCATCCTCCGGCAGCGGCGAGCGGTACTGCCAGATGACGTCGCCGGTGGTCGCGTCGATCGCCTGCACCACACTGCCCGGATTGGCCAGGAACATCACACCCTCGTGCACCAGCGGCGTCGTCTGGTGGCGCCCCTCCCGGATCGCCAGCACCCAGGCCAGTTGCAGTTGGTCGACGTTGTCGCGCGTCACCTGATCCAGCGGGCTGTAGCCGTGGCTGTTGCGCGTCCGGCGCCAGCTCAACCAGTCGCCCGGCGGCGGGTCCGCCAGCAGCGCGTCGGTCACCGGCGTCAGATCGTGCGGCACCTGCCGGTTGACGAACCGCGCCGGCCGCCGCCGGGGCCGCTCGCCTTCGCGCGCCGCGCGCCGCGCCTCGGCCACGTCTGCCGCGTCGCCGATCATGACCGCCGCATCGGCCGTCAGCGGCGCGGCCCCCGGCCGGGCCCCGTTGACGTCCAGGATGTACGCGACCAGGTTCAGGTAGACCTGATCGCCGAGCGAGCCCCCGAGGCCCGGCGGCATCCCGTCTCGCACGTACTCGAACAGCTCGTCCGTCGTCCGCCCCGCCCAACCGCTCAGGAAGTCCACCCCCCGCAGCGCCGGCGCTTCCGCCCCGTCCAGCACGGTTCCATGGCACTCCCCGCACTGCCGCGCGTACACCGTCCATCCGGCCGCGGCCTGCGCCGCCGTGAAGCTCCCGTCGGCCCCCGCGCCCTGCGCCGTCGCAACGACCACGCCGGGTCCGACACCCGATCCGCCGGCCAGGACGCCTGCCACGATCAGCCCGGCGGCCGCAATCCGGACCGCTTCCGGCGTGAGATTCGGCCTTCGCCCACGCCCGCCGCCGACTTCGATGCGAGTGGCCTTCGACATGGTCCGCAACTCCTCGGTTCCGTCAGAGGGCGCCGGCACACCGTGTGGACGCCCGTGCAGCCCTTATACCATCGACACGCTACGGAATCGAGCTTCCTGGGAGCCGGACGGTTCGTTCAGCCGCCCGCAGCGCCTGCTGGTCGCGGTCGGCGCGCGCCGAGACGACGCTGCGGAACACCCCCGTGTCGTAGAGTCGCCTGCGAGCCCGGCTCCACGCCGCCGGATGGACCGGCGCACCGAACTCGATGTCGAGCGCCGTCCTGACCACGGCGGGATGCGTTCGGGATGCGCTCTCCGACTTTGGCCGCTGAAGAAAAAGCTGCCGCGGCTGCTCAAACGATATCCGGTCACGTTGGTGCACCCCATTGCCGAGGACCGGTGCATCGTCAAGCTGGCGACCGATCCGGACGTCATGAACGCCCGCGCCTGCCCATGACCAAATTCGTTCCTAATTCTGGTCGGGATTCTACGAGACCACCTGGGCCAGCTACGGACAGGTACAGGCAGGAGTCCGCGCCGTGGAACGACGCGGACTCCTGCAGGATTGGTTGGGCGCCACGCGGAGCCGCCTGGCGACGATTGGCGCGCTAGTCCGGTAGTCCCTCGTACCCCGGCGGCAACTGTGCCCCGAGGCTGTTCTGGAACATCGCGAGCTGCGTGTAGTCGCCGACGATCATCACCACCTCTCTCACCTGATCCTCGGTATAGCGCGCGGCCAGCGCGTTCCACGTGGCGTCGCTGACGAACCGGCTCGTGTGCAGCTGGTCCGCGGCCCGGAGCAGCGTCGCATCGAAGTCGTCCCATCCCGACGCCTCGGGTCCTTCCGTGATCTGGGCGATCTGCTCGTCCGTCAGCCCGGCCTCCTTGCCCCTGACGTAGTGCCGGCCCCAGATGTATTCGCCGCGGGACAACCAGGCGGTGCGGAGAATGAGAATCTCCTTGTCGCGGAACGGAATCGTGTAGTTGTCCACGAAATACACCGTATATTCCCAGTATTTCTCGCAAACGTCGAGACGATTGGGGCACAGCCGACGCATCTCGCTCCCACCCGGCGTGGCCTCGCCGAGCTCGACCCGCGGGGCCGTGAGGTGGTTGAACGGCTCGACCCGCTTCGCCGCCGAGCTCCCCTGGGCGGCGACCAGCGCCGGCACGGCGAGCGCGGCGACAGCAACGGCTACTCCAACGACGGCAATACGTGTCTTCATGGCAACCTCCTTCGACATCCTTGTGCAGATCCTGGAAAACTACCAGACCAAACTCGGATCGGCGATGCGTATTCGATTCGATGTCCTCCCGCGCACCAATGATCGACCAGGGCTTCAAGCGACCTGTCGCGGCGGTTGACCGCGAGCGCTATCCGTCGGATTCGCCGGCCACCTCCCACAGGTAGGCCGGGTGCCACTGCTGCAGATGGGTCCGCACCCAGCCGATCAGGCTGATCAGTTTCTCCACTGAGGAGGTCGATGGCACGTCGCTGGGGAAGATCAGGTGCGTCGATTGGGGAATGCCGGTCTTCATCTGCCGGAACGCTTCGGCGGTGTGCTCCCAGACGCGGTCGGCGCTCCGGCAGCGGTGCCGAGCGGGACGGCTCGACTCGGGCGCCAGCCTGATATCCGGATCGGGGGCAGCGGCGGCGGCTTCGCCCACGAGAGCCGACGGGCCGGCCGGGGCCACCGCGGCAGCCGCACCCGCGCACGCCCGCCCTCTTCAGGAACCGCCGTCTCGATATCGCCATCTTCCTGGTGGTCACGGAACTCTCGGGTCCGAGGACCTCCACGATGAAGCCGTGGGTGTAGCTCGACACGAAGAGCCGGTCGTCCGCGTCGAAGGACAGGTTGTCGCTGCCGGCCCCGGTGCGGCCGACCAGACTGTCGAGCACGTGCAGCCGGTGCTGCGAGTCGAACTTGAGCGCGACCGGACGGTCGAATCCCGAGGCGACCGTTTCGAAGGTGCCGTGATCGACGTCGACCCGCGCCACCTCGCTGGCGGCTGGCCCCGGACCGTACAGTCTGTCGTCCGGGCCCCAGTCCATGCCGTTGAGGCCGCAGCCCGGACCGAGCTGGTCGGTGATGAGACGCGGCCCCTCGCTGCCGTCCGGATCGAGCTCGAAGAGGTGGTCGCCGAGCGCGCACTGGGACACGAAGAGCCGGCCGTCGTCCGAGAACGTGATCGGGTTCACGCCGGGGCCGGGCGAGGCGATCCGATCTCGGTGCGCGCCCGGTTCAGGTGCGCCGCCAGGGCCATGAGCCGCCGGTCGCGCCACGCCTGCCGCGCCGGCAGCTCGGACTCCGCCACCCTGCTCCGGCACTCGTCGTGGGCCTTGATCCGGGCCAGGACGGACGGCGCGTCATCCAGCAGCTCGTGGCGCACCAGTTCGCGCGCAATGGCCGCGATGCGAGTCTCGGCCGCGTTGAGCTGCGCCGCCTCCTCATCGTAGAGGCGGACCCGCCAGCCGGCGCGCGCGAAGATGAGCGCCCAGGCACTGCCCACGAGACCGCATCCGACTATGGCGACATGCTTCGACACACCCAGTCTCCTTCCACCCGCGCTAGCGCCCCGAAACGCCTCGCTGGCTCGGCGTTTCGGCCCATCCCCCCCGCTCCATGACCTTACGCCTCAGCACTTCGCTTCGCTGCGTCCTGCGGCGCAAGCTCCTAGAAGCTGCCGAACACAGACCCCAGCAGGACGACCAGGCACGTGGCGGCAAACGGGCCGGCCACCGCCACCGCCGCGATGTCCGGATAGGACCGGCGATGATCCAGTCGGCAGATGGCCAGCAGCGTGATGACCGCGCCGTTGTGCGGCAACGTGTCGAAGCCGCCGCTGGCCATGGTGGCGACCCGATGCAGGAGCTCGGGAGAGATCCCCGCCAGCTCCGCCAACTGCAGGTAGCTCTCGGCGAGCGCGTCCAGCGCGATGCTCAGGCCGCCCGACGCCGAGCCGGTGATGCCGGCGAGGATGTTGATGGAGACGGCCTCGGAGATCAACGGGTACTCGGGGGCCAGACCCAGCAGCGAGTCCCGAATGCGGGCGAACGACGAGAGCGCGGCAATCGTCGCGCCGTAGCCCACCTCCGAGGCCGTGTTGAAGATGGGCAGCATACTGCCGAAAGTGCCCTCGTTGATCGATCCGACCGGGTGCCGGAGCTGGTTCCGGTACAGCAACAGGTGGAGCAGGATCGCGCCGAAGATGGCGGCGATCAGCGACCACAAGCCCAGCACCGCTGCGGGGCTGGTGGCCCCGAATCTCGCCTCCGCCAGGTAGCCGTGGTCCATCGCGGGCAGCACCCACCTCGACAACACCAGGTTGATCACCAGCACCATGGCCAACGGGGTGACGGCCTTGGCGAAGGCCGCCGCGGACGGCGCGCCACGAGCCTCGCCCGTGCCCGCGGCGGTCCCGGCGCCGTCGAGCGGCTCCCCGTAGCCCTCACCGCGGCACTGCATCCGGCGGGCCCGCCCGTCGAGCCACAGATAGCCCGCGCCGAACATCACGATGGCGCCGATCATGCCCAGTCCTGGAGCGGCGAACGCCGTCGTTCCGAAGAAGGGCATCGGAATGGCGTTCTGGATGGCCGGCGTGCCCGGGAGCCCCGACATGGTGAAGGTGAACGAGCCCAGCGCGATCGAGGCCGGTATGAGCCGCTTCGGGATCTGCCCTGCCCTGAACAGCTCCACCGCGATCGGATACACGCTGAACGCCACGACGAACAGGGAGACGCCGCCGTAGGTGAGCACGGCGCAGGCCACGATGACCGCCAGCACCCCGCGTTCGGCGCCCAGCTTGGACGCCACGAACCGCCCGATGACGGCCGCGGCGCCGCTGTCGCTCATGAGCTTGCCGAAGATGGAGCCGAGCAGGAAGACCGGGAAGTACTGGAGGAGGTAGCCGCCCAGCGCGGGCATGAAGACCTGTGTGTACGACGCGAGCAGCGGGGCGTCCGCGTGGAACGAGCAGGCGAGCAGCGCCATGACGGGGGCCAGGACCAGGACGTTGATGCCCCGGTAGGCGAAGTACATCAGCCCGAGCAGCGAGACGACGATCCCGAGGATCTCCATGACTCGTGGATGGGTGGCGGAAAACGGCTAGCCGGCTAGCCCTGCCTTGTACCCGCATTCAGGGCTGGACAAATCAGCTCCCGCCGTGTAGCGTCACGGCATGGAGCACCAGAACCAGATACTACAGACGCTTCGTGCGCCGGAGTCGCAAGCTCGCCTCGAGCGGATTGTGGCGCGGGAGGCGCTGAACAACCGAGCGGCGGTGGGGCGGCGGGTGTGCGCGGAGTTCGGGTTTGTCGATGCGCGCGGGTCGGCCCAACTCGCGGGTTGTCTCAAGGCGCTCAACACGCTGCACAAGGCGGGGCGGATTGCGTTGCCGGCGTCGCGGCGTGGCGGGGGCGCGCCCACGCCGCAGCGTTTCGACGCGCCGGTGGCGGCGGCCACGGCGGTGCCGGGTACGGTGGCGGCGGTCGCGGGGTTGTCGCTGGAGCTGGTAGAGCAAGGCGGGCAGCGCCGGGTGTGGAATACCTTGCTGCACTTCGAGCATCCGCAGGGGACGACGACCTTTGCGGGCTGCCAGGTGCGCTATCTGGTGGTCTCGGCGCACGGGGTGCTGGGCGCGGTCGGGTTTTCGGCGGCGGCGCTGCAATTGCGGGCGCGCGAGGCGTGGATGGGATGGAGCGCTGAGCAACGCCAAGCCCATCTGCACCGGGTGCTGTGCCTGAGCCGGTTCCTGATCCGCCCCGGGGTGCAATGCCGCAACCTGGCCAGCCAGGTGCTGGGCCAGGTGCTGGCGCGTGTGGCGGAGGATTTCGAAGCCCGCTACCAGTATCGTCCGTGGCTGGTGGAGACCTTCGTCGGCCCCGCGCATGACGGCGCCAGCTTCAAGGCGGCCAACTTCGTGTGGGTCGGCCAGACGGCCGGTCGCGGGCGCCAGGACCGCGACCACGCGCGGGCTCGTCCGGTCAAGTCGGTATATATGTATGAGTTGGAGCCGCACTGGCGGCGGCGGTTGGGGGTGGCGCGGGTCGACGCGGCGCCGGCGCTGGCGCCGGCTGACGGGCTCGACAGCGGCGCCTGGACGGTGAACGAGTTTGGAGGGGCGCCGTTGGGCGATCAGCGGTTGTCGGCGCGTCTGGTCAAGAGCGCGGGGCTGCTGGCGTCGTTGCCCGGCGAGGCGGTCACCGCCAACGCGTCCCACGACCGCGCGGCGGTGAAGGGCTACTACCGGCTCATCGACCAGCCGGTGTCGTCGGCGGTCACGCCCGGGAACATTCTCGCACCCCACCGGGCGCGCACGCTGCAGCGGATGCGCGGCCAGGACACGGTGCTGTGCATCCAGGACGGGACGGATCTGAACTTTGCGACGCGCCCCAACTGCGAGGGGCTGGGCATCATCGGGCGCAACCAGACGGTCTCGAAGACGCTCGGCCTGCATCTGCATCTGACCCTGGCGGTCGATGGCGCGGGTCTGCCGCTGGGCGTGCTGCGCTGCGGTTTCGAGGCGCCGCCGGGCGGCGCGGCGCGCCCGGCGGACGAGCCACCGCCGGCGGCGGCGCAGGAGACGGCCCCCAAGGCGGCGCAGGAGACGGCCCCCAAGACGCGGCGCTGGGTCGACGGCCTGCGCGACATCGACCGGGCGGCGGCGGCGTTGAGCCGCAAGACGCGGGTGCTCAGCGTCATGGACCGCGAGGCGGATTGCTTCGCGGTGTTCGACGAGCAGCGCCGTCTGAACCGGGTGGAAGTGCTGGTGCGCGCCCACCATGACCGCTGTCTCGCCAAGGGCGCCCCGAAGCTGTTCGCCGCCATGCGCGCCGGCGCCGCCGACGGGCACGTCGAGATCGAGATCGACCGGCTGAGCGCGCGGCGCAAATCCAGCGGCAGGCAGGCCCGCCCGGCGCGCACCGGGCGGGTGGCGCGGGCCGAGGTGCGCCATCGCCAGGTGGTGGCGCCGCCGACCATCGCCGGCGCCGAACCGGTGGCGCTGTCAACGGTCCATGTGCGCGAAACCGCGCCGCCGCCCGGCGAGCCGGCGGTCGAGTGGTTCCTGCTCACCAGTCTCGACGTCGACAGCACCGAAACCGCGGTCGCGGTCATCGGCTACTACCTGCGGCGCTGGCGCATCGAAGACCTGTTCCGGGTGCTCAAGTCCGGATGCCGAGTCGAACATCTCGCGTTCCACACCGCCGACCGGCTCCAACGCGCGGTCACCATCAATACCGTGATCGCCTGGCGCCTGATGGTGATGACCCTGCTCGGACGTGACGTGCCGGGGTGCGACGCCCAGTTGCTGTT
Source organism: Vicinamibacterales bacterium (assembly GCA_965222905.1). GTDB lineage: Bacteria > Acidobacteriota > Vicinamibacteria > Vicinamibacterales > UBA8438 > WTFV01. The sequence continues at coordinate 6,915,754 of OZ244976.1, forward strand.
CACCGACCTCGAGTTGCGTTTCCTGACCGACTATGCCGAAGAACTCGGCCTGCCGCCCCCTGACCATCTCGCCGCCGCAGTCCTTCTGCTGGCCATCCTCGGCGGCTACCAGAACCGAACGCACGACCCGCCCCCCGGACACCAGATCATGTGGCGCGGTTACGAACGAATGTCCATCGCAACCATCGGTTACCGCATCGGAAGACGGGCGCGCGCTGGAGTTGTCCAGAACGAATAATGTGGGTAAAGGGCAGGGCTAGCCCTGCCCGTGGCCCATAATTTTTTGCTGGACTTCCTGCCGCCACTTCGCTACGGTGGCCGGCATGGAGATTCAGAATCAGGTCTCACGTATTCTACGGGACAACCTCGCCCGCCTGCGCGACGTGCTGGACGGGGCGGTTTCGCAGGGTGTCGGCAGCCTCGGCCAAGTCGCTGATCGCGTCTGTGAAGCGTTCGATTTCCGCGACGGACGGGGCCGGTGGCAACGCGCGAGCTGCTGCCGGGCGTTGTCCGACCTGCAGGCGGCCGGCCACGTCTCGCTGCCTGCGGGTCGAGGTGCCCGCGGTGGTGGGGGCCGGGCGCGGGTGCTCCCGCACCCGCTGGCGCCGGCGGTGGACGTGCCGGACACGGTCGGCAAGGTTGTGGGTCTGACCCTGGAGCTGGTGGAAACCGACGAGCAGCGGCAGGTCTGGAACACGCTGATGGCGTACGAGCACCCGCGCGGGGCTGGTCCGTTCGTCGGCCCGCAACTGCGGTATCTGGTGGGTTCGGCGCATGGCTGGCTGGGCGGGGTCGGGTTTGCGGCGAGTGCGCGGCGGCTGCGGTCCCGCGACGCCTGGGTCGGGTGGGACGATGCGGGCCGGCGCGCGCACCTGCACCGGGTGTTGGGACTGTGCCGGCTGCTGGTGCGCCCCGGCATTATGTGTCGCAACCTGGCCTCGCACGTGCTGGGCCGGGTCGTCCGGACGGTCGGCGACGACTGCGAGGGTCTGTATGGCTATCGCCCCTGGCTGCTGGAGACGTTCGTCGACGAGACCGAACAGACGGGGGCGAGCGTGCGCGCGGCGAACTGGGTTCGGGTGGGTGAGACCTGCGGTCGCGGTCGCCAGGATCGCACGCACGCGGCGCCGGAAACGCGCAAGGCGGTGTATATGTATGCGTTGGAGCCGGCGTGGCACACCCGCCTCGCAGTGCCTGCACCGGTCTTGGCGCCGCTGGCGGTTGGCGACGGTCTCGACGCCGCGGTCTGGGCGGAGCACGAGTTCGGCGGGGCGCGTTTGGGCGACGCGCGTCTGAGCGCGCGGCTGGTGCAGAGCGCGCAGCAAATGGCAGAGTCTCCGATGCGCGCCATCACCGGCGCCGCCCACGGCGCCCGCGCGATGGTCAAGGGCCATTACCGGCTGATCGACCAGCCCGCCGACAGTGCGGTGACGGTCGACAACATCCTCGCGCCGCATCGCGAGCAGACGCTGCGCCGGATGCAGGCGCACGACACGGTGCTGTGCATCCAGGACGGCACCCGGTTGAACTTCACCCGGCGCGGGCAGACGCAGGGGCTGGGGGCCATCGGCTCGAACCAGACCGGGGCGGTGGCGCGCGGCCTGGAGTTGCACACGACCTTGGCCGTCAATCCCGACGGGCTGGCGTTGGGCGTGCTGCGGGCCGCCTTCGACGCGCCTGCGCCCCCGAATCCCGAGGCGGAAGGCGAGCCGCCCCCGAAGCCGCGCGAGGAGCGCAAGTCGTTCCGTTGGATCGAGGGGCTGCGCGACTGCGCGCAGGCAGCCGAACAATTGTCCGAGACCCGCGTGGTGTGCGTGATGGACCGCGAGGCCGATTTCCTCGACCTGTTCGTCGAGCACCGCGCGGCTGCCCAGCAGGTCGACCTGCTGGTCCGCGCCAAGGCCGACCGCGTCCTCGGCAGGGAAAAGACGCCCGACGGGCAGACGGTCTCACGCCGTCTGTTCGATACGGTGCGCAACGCGCCGGCCCGAGGCGCCGCCAAGGTCGAGGTGCAGCGGCTGAGCGCGCGCGTGAAGGCCAGCAAACAGGCCCGCAAGGACCGCCGGGCGGAGCGGGTCGCCGACGTGACGCTGCGCTACCAGCAGGTGCCGCTGCCCTGCCCCGGCGACGAGCCGGTCGCACTGTGGGTCGTCCACGTGCGCGAGGAACAACCACCGCCCGCGGTCGAGCCGCTGGAGTGGTTCCTGCTGACCACGTTGCCCGTGAGCAGCGCCGACGACGCCATGCGCATCCTGCAATGGTACGTCCGGCGCTGGCGCATCGAAGAATACTTCCGGGTGCTCAAGTCCGGCTGCAAGGTCGAGGAGTTGCAGCACCACACGGCCGAGCGGCTCGAACGCGCCATGGCCATCAAGATGGTCATCGCGTGGCGCATCCAGTTGATGGTCCAACTCGGGCGCGAAGTGCCCGACCTGCCGGGCGACCTGCTGTTCTCCGATGGCGAGTTGCGCGTGCTCGCCACCTTCGCCCGCTCACGCAAGCTGCCGCCGCCGACGCGCCTCGGCGACGCTGTCGGCCTGGTCGGGCGCCTCGGCGGGTGGCTCGGACGCCAACGCGACCCGCCCGGCGCACAGTTGATGTGGCACGGCTACACTCAACTGGTTGCCATGACCTTTGGCTTCGAACTGCGGGACGAGTTCGGATGACCTCCTGCTCACTACAGTCCAGCCCCGGACATCCGGGGCACGGGCAGGGCTAGCCCGCGGCGCAGACTCCTACCGGCCGTCCGTCCGCTGCTCCCGGGCGCGGGCACCGCCCAGTATGTTCGGCATCGCGTAGTTCTTCGTGGGAGGCATACTCCACGCGAAAACATCCGTATTCATTGGGCGAATCCGACTCAGCAAAAAAATCTCACACATTCCAGCCAACACGGCACGACGGGCGTACTCGGACGGTTGCGGAACCGTCACACCTGCCAATCCGAATGACTGAGACGACGTCGAACAGCCTCAAGGTCCGCCAGCTTGAAGCGCAGCCCGGAGTCCGGCCAAGTTCCACGACACTCTAGCCGAAACACACGACGAGCTTCGTAATTCTAGGCCAGCCAGTCGGCCGTAGTGGTAGGCTTTCGGCTTCCGCGCCCCGAGCGCGCGGCCTTCTCCTTCGCCGGGGCCGGCCCGATGCGGGTCGTGCGCCAGTCGCGTTGCGGGGCCGCGTACTGCCCGAGCCCGAGCCCGGCGTTGAACGTCGGCACCATCGCCAGCCCGCCGGGCGGCGATTCGCAGCTGGCAGGAGGCGAGCCTGTTCTTCATCGACTTCGAGCCTTGGGCGCCGGCGGACACCATCGTCTGGGGCAAGCTGATGGCGATCCGGCTGTCGACTTCGGGCCCCAGTTGCACGCGGGCCGCCCCCAGCGCGTCAGAGGTCTGCAGGGCATGGCGGCCTTGGACGCGCCGCCGGCACTGCGCGCAGTGGCCGACCTCGATGTCGAAGCGCCGCACAACGGGCCGCACCACCGGGAGGTCTTCCTGATACTGCGTCGCGACGCGCTCTACTAGGATGACCGGGAGCACGCTACGGGGTCTGGACGGTCTCGGAGTCTCGCGCGCCGGCGGGGCGAACCGCAGCCGCCATGGTGTCGCGAGCGATTCGAGCACGACCGCCGGAGACAGCTTCGACTGACCCTGGCGCTGTTCGTCCTGTCCGCTGCATCCCCTGAACCCAATCGGGATACTGCCGCGCCAGTCGATCAGCGACGCGACCGGTCCCGTCGGGCGAGTCATCGTCGACGATCAGGACGTGGCAGCCTTGGGGCGAGCACGCCCGGGACCAGCACCGGCAGGTTGTCCCGTTCGTTGAAGGTCGGGATGACGACGAGGATCACCATGCGCCGTACGATCTACGGCGCTCAGGTGGATTCGGATTCGATGGTTTACAGCGGTCTGTTCCGGAACAGCGCTACTCAACGCCTTCCATCAGGTATTCGACGAGCGCGGGCACGATGATGTCCGGCCGCTCCAAGTGCGGCACATGACCCAGCCCGGGAAAGAGCAGCATGCGACCGTTTCCGTTCGGGATGGTGTCGGCCAACACCTGCATTCGCTCCTGGAAGACCTCCGCCGGACCGAGCAGCAGATCCTCCGCGCCCCCGAAGGCGAGCGTCGGCACGTGGATATGCGGCCAGTCGTAGACGACCGGGTCCTGGTAGAGCATCTGGCTGATGATCGCCTGCACCATGGCGAGGCGCGGAAAGTCGGAGCTGAGGGTCCACGACGAGCGGATGCGGGTGTAGAGCTCGAACTTGTCGTTCCAGGCCGCCGGGTCGTGCCCGACGTACCGGCTGAGGCTCCGGCGGGTGCTCTGGTAGTCGGTCTGGAGGATCCGCTCGTAGCTCTGATCGACCGGCGTCATCGGGCGATTGAACCGGTTGTCGGAGAGGCCGATGGGGTTGTAGATGACCAGCCGCTCGACCGAGTCGGGATACTGCGTGGTGAACCGCGTGGCGAGCATGCCGCCCATCGAGTGGCCGACCGCCATGACCTTGCCGATCCCCTCGTGCTCGAGGATGAGCTGCGTGTTGCGCGCCTGCGTGTTGAAGTTGTAGGGCGCGATCGGCTTCGACGATTTGCCGTACCCGATTTGGTCCGGGACGATGACGCGAAATCCGGCGTCGGTCAGCCCGTCGATGATGTCACCGAAGTAGAAGCCGCCGAAGTTGTTGCCGTGCATCAGCAGGACGACGTGGCCGTTGGCCGTGCTGGTCGGCGCGATGTCCATATAGGAGATGCGCACGTCCTGGCTGTAGACATTGATGTTGAGATACTTGCTCGGGGTCGGATACGGGCACTCGTCGCAGGTGATGCTGCCCGGCTTGATGTCTGTCGGCGTCGGTACCGGCGGCAGAATGTCGCGACCTTGGGCGCCGGCGGCGGCCGCCACACCGAGAATCACGAGCACCGAGGCGAGTGTTCTGAGATAAATGGGCATGAGTCCTACTCCGTGGTCTAGAGGTGTCGGTAAATGTACCATACGCCGGTGGCTCGAGCCAGCATCGCCCGCACGCGTAGAGGCGGCCACCGAGCCGGCCGAAGACTGGCTCATTTGGCGCCGGACGTACGGCCATTGGGGGCACAGCCCGCTCGACCAGATCAACACGACCAACGTCGGCGGCCTGCGGCTGTCGTGGGCCTGGACGATGCGGGAGGGCCGTCAGGAGACGACGCCGCTCGTGCACGATGGGATGATGTTCCTCGTCGAGCCATGCGACCTTGTCGAGGCGCTCGACGTCCGCGACGGCTCTCGTATCCGGGAGTATCGGCGGGACCAGGTCGAGCATCCCGCCAACCTCGCCTGCGTCAACCACGACGAGCAGACGGACGCGGGTCCGCGGTGCCGCGGAGCTTCCCTCGGCGCCGATGGAGTCAGCCACGGCATGAGCGTGCCGCACACCGTAGCCGGAGGGGGCGCTGTGAACCTGCCGGGCTGTGGACGCCCGCGGCGCGTTGCGTCGAATCCGAAGGTCGGCGAAGCGGGCGCCCACAGCCCTTGGAAATCTCGCGGACGATCGCTGCCGCTGGTGCCTGCGGTTCCGGCTGCGAGATTCCCACAGCCCCACAGCGCATCGTCGTCATGGGCATCGATCATCGGAAACGATCCCTGCACGACCAGGAAATCTTGCGCTGGCGAGCGCGCACTTGACGACCACGAGGGCATGATTACGCACTCGGAATACACCTTAGCGAAGCCCTCGAGCTGTCTGAACAACCGGGACCACTTCAGTCGCGACCGGTACCGCGCAGGGACAGGGAAAGCCGGGAGCCCGTCGCCGACCGTGGTTCGGCTCACCGCTCGGCGCGGGATCACGCGAGTATCCGGAGCCCCTCCCGTTCCGCGGCTGACAGGAGCCGCTGATCCCGACAGGCAAACGAGAGCGGTCCTGCGAGCTGCTCCTGGACCAGGAGTGCCGCCCCGAGCTGTCCCGCATCGGCGGCGCGCAACGCGTGCCGCGCCAACAGCGCGTTCGCCCGAGATCGAACCGCAAGCACCTCCGTCACCTCATCCCAACCGTCGGCGAGGACGCCGAGGCGGTCCAGAACATCTCGGCGTTGCGGTCGAGAGAGCAACCCGTCGCGCGTCCGACGCTCGATGGCGCTCGTGATCTCGGTGCGCGTCCAGACCCATGTGACGATGTGATCGTCCTCGGACAGCCAGCCGCGTACCAGCTCGCTGTCGGACTCGGCGACAATCAGCGGAACGAGCGCCGAGGCATCCCAGTACCTCAAAACCGATCCGTCCGATCCTCGTCCAGCGCCTCCGAGAGACTGACCGGAAGGGCCAGCGGCGGGGATTCCAGTATCGCCGCGGCGCTTCCCGCACCCGGCCTCAGCACGCCCGCGCCGATCAGCCGCTCGCGGATGCCCCGGTCGTCTCCCGTTTCGGGAGGCACGAGCCTGGCGACGGGCGCACCTCGATCGAGAACCTCGACCTCGCCGCCGCGGCGGACCTCCCGAAGATAGCGGGACAGGTTCGCCTTCAGTTCGGATACCGATGCAGTACTCATCGTGACCAGTATGGTCTCCATGCGGAGGCTATGCAAGTCATCTCACCGGCCGCGCCGAAGGCATCCGACCCCCGACGGCGAGGAGTCCCCATCGTGGGGCTACATGCCGAGCAGGTTCGTGTGCAGCTTCGACAGCCCCTGCTCCACCGCCCAGAGATCGAGATCGATCGACGCCAGCTCGTCGACGACGGGAACGGCGAGGCCGACCTCCCGGAGATCTATCGCCTTGACGTACGTGCAGCAGGAGCCGCACTCCTCCACGCGATATCGGTCCGAGGATGTCGAAGGCCGCCGTGAAGCCACCGGACGTGATCACCTGACCCCGCCGGGAGGTTCGTCGAGAGCGACGGGCATCAAACCCGTGGACTGAACGACCGTGGCGGCCGCATCGGAAGAGAGAAACTCGACGAGCTTCCGGGCCGCTTCGGGATTTTCCATGTGCTCCGTCATGACGACGAGCACCGTCGCCACTTGTTGCAGCTCATCGGGTAACAGACCGGCCAACTCCGCGCCCTCGATCGGCAGGATCTCGCTCATCGCCTGAAAGCCGATCTCGGCCTCCCCACGTGCCACGACACTCGCGACCCGCTCGGTCACGACGCGTGTCGTCTTTGGCTGAATCTCTTCCCAGATCCCGAGCTCGGGCCATGCCACGGTCGACAGATACGTGCCGCTGACGCTTGCCGAATAGGCGATGGACTCCGCGGCCCGCAAGGTCTCGATGAACGCTTCGACGGTGCTGATATCCGGCTTCGGCGCACCCGCCCGCACAGCCATGCCGGTGACGGAGCGCGCCAAGTCGACGCGGGTCGCGGTTCGCAGATGCCCGGTGGCAGCCAGGTCATCGAATGCCCTGCCGTTGAAGATCAGTAGATCCGCCGTCTCACCGCGCTCCAGCCGAACCGGGATGGATTCCGGTCCCCCGCCCATGGAGGAACCGTATTCGGTGATCACCTCGATTCCGGTGGCCTGCGCGAACATCGGCCCGAGGATGTTGAAGGCCGCCGTGAAACCGCCCGAGGTGATCACCTTGACTTGCCGGGTCTCCCTCGTTGTCGCGGTGCGCGCGACCGAGTCCTGCGCGGGGCTCGGGTACGCGACGACCAGGAGCAACGCCAGGGAGAACAAAACGGACACGGATGACTGTTTCATGGCGTGCTGGGCTACTGCCCGTTGCCGAGGGGTCCGATGTGCTGGTTCTGGTCCGCGAACTCGAGGTGGATCGAGACGCGAGGTGCGTTGCCGACGTTCGCCGTCGTGTGCCCCTGGCCTGTCAGATCGTCGATGTATTCGACCGACCCTGCGGGCAAATCGACTTTGCCTTCCGCCACCTCGAGCTGTCCGCCACTCGTCAGATTGATGATGTATCGGCGCCCGGGAGCCACATGGTAGTCGCTGAAGCTCCCCGGCGGTGACACACGCACCCTCATGCCGGTGACCTCCTCCATCACCGACTCCGCGTTCAGCGCGATGTTTTCGACATGCGACTGTCCATCGGTGCCTGTATAGATCCGCTGCATCAGGAACGGAGCGTCTGACGCCTGAGCCTCCACCACACCGTGACCGCCCTTGACCGCCCACCCAAGACCGAACCCGACCACAAAGGCTCCGGCCACGAATAACCTCGTCCTCGTCATGGACCTCATCTGGACTTCCTCCCGCTGACGACCGAGTAACAGGCACGGCGAATCCGCGTGCCGACGCATCCTCGTCACGCTCGCGTTTCGCGAATAATCGAACTCTAGATGCCAACAGCAAGCCTGTCAAACGTGACTCGATGGGCCTGGTGGCGCCGCAGCGACGTCGACCGTGAGTCGAGTATTCCGGCGCGGGGCTTTTCGAGGGCGCCCGGGGGTGCAGGATGGTCGGGAACGCGCTAAGCCGAACCCCACTGCAATCGGGGCACGCCCGCTCCGTGAACAACCGCCGGTATGCCTCCTTGCTGGTGCGCGGGATCTGGTCCTCGTCTTTGTCGACGTGCAGCCGCTCGAGCTTGCGAGCTACGCCTTCGAAGGTCCCCTCGTAGGTCGCGCCCTGGTGGGCCTTCTCGATCCGCACGCCGTCCGCCCGCAGCAGGCGCTCCCGCTCGGTCGCCGTGATCCGGTGTAGCGGCTTGCGGGGCGGGACGACCCCGGTCTGGACGATTTCTCTCCAGTACCACTTGCCGATGTCGTAGGCGGGATGGCGGATGGCGCCTTCCTCGATGCTCCGGTCGAGGTCGAGCAGCTTGTCGACGTCGACGGCGAGCGACGACCTGCCGCTGCTGCTCACGCCGGTGAAGGCGACGAGCCGGTGCTTCGGAACGTCGACGTCGATGCCCTTGAGGTTGTGCGGGCGGGCGCCTCGGATCTCGATGGAGGTCATCGAGCATCTTCCCTCACCGGTGCACTGGTCCAGCCACGTCAGTCCCGTAGAATCTGTAGGATGTCTTCGAGCGGCTTGCGGCGCAGGTCGGGTACCCGCGCGTCGGCGGCAGGATAGCCCACCGGTATCAGCAGACACGCCGTCTCGTTGTCCGGACGCTTCAGGATCTCCCGGAGGAATCCCATCGGGCTGGGGGTGTGCGTCAGCGCCACCAGTCCCGCCTGGTGCACGGCGGTCAGGAACAGGCCGGCCGCGATGCCGACCGACTCGGACACATAGTAATGGCGGACGTGCTCGCCGTCCGGCCCCAGGCCGTAGTTCTGGCGGAAGAGGACCACCAGCCAGGGGGCAATCTCGAGGAACGGCTTGTGCTCGTCCGTGCCCAGCGGCTCCAGCGCGCGGAGCCATTCGTCCGGCATCCGGCCCCCGTAGTTCTCGTGCTCCTCGCGCTCGGCGGCGATGCGGATGCGCCGCTTGGTATCCGGATCCGAGACCGCAACGAATGTCCACGGCTGCCGGTGCGCGCCCGACGGAGCCGTGGATGCCGCGCGCACCAGGTCCTCGATCACCCCGTCCGGCACCCGTGCCGGACTGAAGTCCCGCACCGTTCGGCGCCGGTTCATCACCTCGAAGAAGCTGCGCGCCCGCGCGGCGACCTCCGGAAGCGAGGGCTTCTCATACTGCAGCGGAATGAGTTTCGGCTTCATGGCAGGTTGCGCGCGCCGCCATGGCGCGCGATCCCTCAACGCGTGAGTCCGAGTCCCTGCCGGAATCATCGCATAGCCTGCACGCCGCCACCGATTCAGTGCATGCTTGGGCGACCGGCAGCAACGTCGGATCGCGCAGTGAGGCGCAGCGCATGAAGGAAACCGTGGCAAGCGGTCGGGTAGCCGATTCAGAAGGATGTGTGGAGACTGATCTGGATCTGCGCCTTCGAGCCATCTGGTACCGTCTGGATCATGTAGCCGGCCTGGACCTGGGACCGGTCGCTGATTCCGAAGCCAAGTGCGGTGTAGAACCGGTTGCGGTCGAAGCGCTCTACAGTCCTGCCTCGCCCGATTTCGAGCTCCCCGTTTATGAAAACTTCGTTGTACAGCGCCAGGTAAACGGACCCGTTTCCGGTCCCTCGTCCATTCAGCGCGACATCGCCGAACAGGGCGTAGCGAAACCGTGTCCGGAAGTCCTGGCCGTCAACCCAACGCTGTTCGTACCGGTAGCGGTGGCGCAGTGAAACGACCCGTCCCAAAGACTGGCGCACCAACGCCTCCTGATACAGGCGTCGCTCCGCGCTGGTCTGGTCGCTGTCGCCGAAGGCGCCGCTCGTGATGTGCGCGACACCGCCAGTTACTCGCACAGGGGCTTCGGGCAGGTCGTAGGCCAGGCCACCCCGGATCAGCAACTGCTCCAGGTCGGTTCCCGGATTCCAGTTGCGGTGCTGCACGTCACCCTGCAATCCCACCGACGAGTCGTCGAAGCGAGTCGACCAGAACAGCATGTACCAGGCGCCGAGTTGGTCCCTGTCGACCGGCGTCTGCGCCAGGGCCGCACCGGGCAACAGCATCGCGCCGGCGAGAACAAGGGCGCCGATCAACACGCGCAGCATGGAGTCAGATGAAGCGCACGATGCCGGTGGAAACGTCATACATCCCGCCCACGATTCGGATCTCTCGTTCCTGCTCCATCGTGGCCAGTACGGAGCTTTCTCGGTGAATCTCCGCGATCACCATGCGCACGTTCTCTTCGGCAACCCCGTCGACGTAGTCGGCGTTGTCGACATCGCGCTCGCCTTCGATCGCCTCCACGGCGGGTTCGATCTTTTGCACGAGCTGCGTGAGATTGCCGAGCCGGGCGCTGCTTATGGCCCCCTTCACGGCGCCGCACGAGGTGTGTCCGAGGACGACCACGAGCTTCGCCCCGGCGAGTCGACAGGCGAATTCCATGCTGCCGAGCAGTTCGGTGTTCACGATGTTGCCGGCGACCCTGGCCGCAAAGATGTCCCCGATCCCCTGATCGAAGACCGTCTCGATGGGGACTCGAGAATCGATACACCCGAGCACGACAGCGAACGGGTACTGCCCGGCGGCGGTCGCTCGAATCTGATCGCTGTAGTCGCGGCGGGCAGGAGTCCCCGCGACGAATCTCGCGTTGCCCTCGGTAAGAAGCGTGAGGGCGGCGTCAGGAGTGACGGCAGCCTGTGACGCAGCATCCTGGGCCGGCACGAACTCCTGGTCGACGGCCCCCTCGGCGGGCGCCGAGTCGGCCGGGGCCTCGGACGCGGAGCATCCCGCCAGGGCCAGTCCGGCAGCCGACAGGCCAAGACGTCGTCCAAAGGCTCGGCGCGACGTTGTTGGCAGCGTGCTCGAGGTGCCGGCAGCGGGCACGGGTATGATCCTGTTGAACATCTCGTTTCTCCTCGTTCGGCCGTATGGGTAACGTGTTAGCCACAACGGGAACCAGTGCCTGACGCCGCACACGATACCACAGCGCCCCGCTCGAGGCGGCCGGGACGTCAGATATACTTCAAGGCGTCACGAAGATCTGGAGGGCGCATTCCCGATTTCCCGGAGCAGTGCAGTGTGTAGGCAAAGATGGACTGTGAGGCTGGGGGAGGTTGAGCCGGTCTTCGGACAGACGGGGAGGGTGTTACTGGACATTACGGCTCGGACTGCCCATGATGGTGCGTTGAAATGGACAAGACCATCGACACCCCGAGCCGCGAGATCGATCTTGGCAACATTCCCGTCCACCTGCGCACTGCCCTCCGGCGGGCGCTGGAGTTTGAGGCGCGTGCTCCAGCGCCCAGGTCGGCAGAGGAAGCGGAGCAGTGCGAAGAGCAGCTGCGGGTCATCGCGGACGAGTTCTTCGGCGCCCTCCTCACCCCCGTGCTGCAACGCGCGGTGTGCTCCGCCGCGGTTGGCGACGCGGCGAGCGCCCTCGTGCGCCACCTGCCCCGGCGGATGCGGAGCGACGGCCTGGAGACCGTCAACGTTCGCACCTCCCGGGGCACGACGGTGCCGGTCACGACGCCGTACTACCGCGAGAAACACGCCCGTCGGGCGAAGCGGAGGCCGGGACTCTACCCCGCCTTGGTGGTGCTGGGCATCTACGACCGGTGCACGCCGAAGCTGGCCTCGGATGCAAGCCGCGCGGTCGCCATGCACAGCTCGCTGGCCGAAGCGCAGGCGCAGCTCCGCTCCGACGGCATCGCCCTGGATATCAAGACCCTCCGCTCGACCGCCTATCGCTACGCTGCGCGGGCCCGAGCGGCCCAGCAGAGCGCGGCGTGCGGTCTGCTGGACCGCGTGACCGGGAAGCGGGTGGTCGTCTCCCTCGACGGGGGCCGCGTCCGTGTGAGGCGCAAGAAGCGTGGCCCCAAGACGAAGAAGGGGCGCAACCGATTCCATACCGACTGGAAGGAACCGAAGCTCCTCATCCTGTACGTCGTCGGCGACGACGGGCGACCGTCTCAGACGTGGGCCCCGATCATCGACGGCACGCTCCGGGGACCGGAGGCGGTCTTCGCCCTGCTGTTGTCGTACGCGCGGCAGGTCGGCCTCAACGCCGCTGACAAGGTGCTCTTCATCGCCGACGGCGCGCCCTGGATCTGGCGACGCCTCCAGCGCCTCATCGACGCGCTCGGGCTCTCGCCGACACAGGTGCTGGGGCTGATCGACTTCTATCATGCCGCCAAGCAACTCTCGGACGCGGTCAAGCTGCGCCGCTGGAGCGCGACCCAACGCACCCGCTGGCTCAACCGCACGCGGGGGCTGCTCAAGCGAGCACGGGTGGACGAGGTGATCACGGCCCTGCGGGAGCTGTGCCGCGGGCGCACGGCCGGCAAGATCCGCACGCACCTCAACTACTTCCTGAAGAACCGTCATCGTTTCGCCTACACCACAATGGTCGGGCTCGGGCTTCCGCGGGGCAGCGGCGCCGTCGAAAGCGCCATCCGTCGCGTCATCAATCTCCGCATCAAGGGCGCATCCATCTATTGGCTACCGGAGAGCGTCGACGCGATTCTTCTCCTGCGGTCTTTCTATAAGTCCGGCAGATGGAACTGTTTGCAGCGGATGGCCATGACGCCGGTGGGTGTGAGCGCGTGACCGGGAAATCGGGAATGCGCCCGATCTGGAGGTGCGCCATGTTGAGAGTGCTCGTGCTCCTCGCGTCGGTGTTGGGTGTTATCGCGCCTGCCCCGGTCCGAACAACGTGTTCCAGCCGCACGGACTGACCCTGCGGGAGGGAAGCGGCGATGTGCACACGCTCTACGTGGTTGGTCATGGCGCGCGCGAGGCCATCGAGGTCTTTGCGCTGGACGTCGGCGGCACGGCGCCCACGATGAAGTGGATCGGATGCATCCCGGCGCCGGAGGGCACCAGGCGCATCAACTCCATTACTGCGCTGCCGGACGGTTATCTTGGCGCGACGAACTTCGACCGCGAAGGCGGGGAGCTCTGGGAATGGCATCCCACGACGGGCTGGGTCGAAGTGCCCGGTAGCCGGATGCCCGGTCCCAACGGTCTCGTGTCCTCGGATGACGGGCAGTGGTTCTTCATCGGGGGCTGGAGCGATCGGGCGCTGGTCCGGCTGTCACGCGGCCAGAGTCCGGTGCGCGTCGACCGGATTCCGGTTGGCTTCAACGTCGACAACGTGCGCTGGGGAACCAGCGGCAACGTCATCGTCGCCGGCCACCTGACCCAGTGTGAAGACGTCGATCCTTGTGAGCCGTCGGCCGCTCGGGTGGCCGAGGTCGACCCGACGACGTTTGAAGTCCCGCAGTTGGTGGACTACAAGGGAAACGAGTTCTTCAGGCTCGGCACCGTGGCCATCGAGGCGAATGATGAGATCTGGATTGGCGGGATCAGGGGCAGTTATGGGATCGCCCGATTCCCACGCTAGCGCTGCCCGTGGCCCATAATTTTTTGCTGGACTTCCTGCCGCCACTTCGCTACGGTGGCCGGCATGGAGATTCAGAATCAGGTCTCACGTATTCTACGGGACAACCTCGCCCGCCTGCGCGACGTGCTGGACGGGGCGGTTTCGCAGGGTGTCGGCAGCCTCGGCCAAGTCGCTGATCGCGTCTGTGAAGCGTTCGATTTCCGCGACGGACGGGGCCGGTGGCAACGCGCGAGCTGCTGCCGGGCGTTGTCCGACCTGCAGGCGGCCGGCCACGTCTCGCTGCCTGCGGGTCGAGGTGCCCGCGGTGGTGGGGGCCGGGCGCGGGTGCTCCCGCACCCGCTGGCGCCGGCGGTGGACGTGCCGGACACGGTCGGCAAGGTTGTGGGTCTGACCCTGGAGCTGGTGGAAACCGACGAGCAGCGGCAGGTCTGGAACACGCTGATGGCGTACGAGCACCCGCGCGGGGCTGGTCCGTTCGTCGGCCCGCAACTGCGGTATCTGGTGGGTTCGGCGCATGGCTGGCTGGGCGGGGTCGGGTTTGCGGCGAGTGCGCGGCGGCTGCGGTCCCGCGACGCCTGGGTCGGGTGGGACGATGCGGGCCGGCGCGCGCACCTGCACCGGGTGTTGGGACTGTGCCGGCTGCTGGTGCGCCCCGGCATTATGTGTCGCAACCTGGCCTCGCACGTGCTGGGCCGGGTCGTCCGGACGGTCGGCGACGACTGCGAGGGTCTGTATGGCTATCGCCCCTGGCTGCTGGAGACGTTCGTCGACGAGACCGAACAGACGGGGGCGAGCGTGCGCGCGGCGAACTGGGTTCGGGTGGGTGAGACCTGCGGTCGCGGTCGCCAGGATCGCACGCACGCGGCGCCGGAAACGCGCAAGGCGGTGTATATGTATGCGTTGGAGCCGGCGTGGCACACCCGCCTCGCAGTGCCTGCACCGGTCTTGGCGCCGCTGGCGGTTGGCGACGGTCTCGACGCCGCGGTCTGGGCGGAGCACGAGTTCGGCGGGGCGCGTTTGGGCGACGCGCGTCTGAGCGCGCGGCTGGTGCAGAGCGCGCAGCAAATGGCAGAGTCTCCGATGCGCGCCATCACCGGCGCCGCCCACGGCGCCCGCGCGATGGTCAAGGGCCATTACCGGCTGATCGACCAGCCCGCCGACAGTGCGGTGACGGTCGACAACATCCTCGCGCCGCATCGCGAGCAGACGCTGCGCCGGATGCAGGCGCACGACACGGTGCTGTGCATCCAGGACGGCACCCGGTTGAACTTCACCCGGCGCGGGCAGACGCAGGGGCTGGGGGCCATCGGCTCGAACCAGACCGGGGCGGTGGCGCGCGGCCTGGAGTTGCACACGACCTTGGCCGTCAATCCCGACGGGCTGGCGTTGGGCGTGCTGCGGGCCGCCTTCGACGCGCCTGCGCCCCCGAATCCCGAGGCGGAAGGCGAGCCGCCCCCGAAGCCGCGCGAGGAGCGCAAGTCGTTCCGTTGGATCGAGGGGCTGCGCGACTGCGCGCAGGCAGCCGAACAATTGTCCGAGACCCGCGTGGTGTGCGTGATGGACCGCGAGGCCGATTTCCTCGACCTGTTCGTCGAGCACCGCGCGGCTGCCCAGCAGGTCGACCTGCTGGTCCGCGCCAAGGCCGACCGCGTCCTCGGCAGGGAAAAGACGCCCGACGGGCAGACGGTCTCACGCCGTCTGTTCGATACGGTGCGCAACGCGCCGGCCCGAGGCGCCGCCAAGGTCGAGGTGCAGCGGCTGAGCGCGCGCGTGAAGGCCAGCAAACAGGCCCGCAAGGACCGCCGGGCGGAGCGGGTCGCCGACGTGACGCTGCGCTACCAGCAGGTGCCGCTGCCCTGCCCCGGCGACGAGCCGGTCGCACTGTGGGTCGTCCACGTGCGCGAGGAACAACCACCGCCCGCGGTCGAGCCGCTGGAGTGGTTCCTGCTGACCACGTTGCCCGTGAGCAGCGCCGACGACGCCATGCGCATCCTGCAATGGTACGTCCGGCGCTGGCGCATCGAAGAATACTTCCGGGTGCTCAAGTCCGGCTGCAAGGTCGAGGAGTTGCAGCACCACACGGCCGAGCGGCTCGAACGCGCCATGGCCATCAAGATGGTCATCGCGTGGCGCATCCAGTTGATGGTCCAACTCGGGCGCGAAGTGCCCGACCTGCCGGGCGACCTGCTGTTCTCCGATGGCGAGTTGCGCGTGCTCGCCACCTTCGCCCGCTCACGCAAGCTGCCGCCGCCGACGCGCCTCGGCGACGCTGTCGGCCTGGTCGGGCGCCTCGGCGGGTGGCTCGGACGCCAACGCGACCCGCCCGGCGCACAGTTGATGTGGCACGGCTACACTCAACTGGTTGCCATGACCTTTGGCTTCGAACTGCGGGACGAGTTCGGATGACCTCCTGCTCACTACAGTCCAGCCCCGGACATCCGGGGCACGGGCAGCGCTAGCGCCAAGGTGCCGACTCCCGGTCCGGGAGGGCGAAGACGTAGAGCCCGTTCCCGGACGGGGGCTGGTAGATGTCCGGGCTGAGCACCCCGCTCAGGCCGCGGAAGATGCCGACGCCGGTCGGGACCGCGACGTACTGCCTGCCGCCCGCGGCGTACGAGATCGGGAACCCGTGACCGGACTGGCCGAGGCGCGTCTCCCAGAGGACCTCGCCCGTGCCGACGTCGAGCGCCCGGAAGTAGCGGTCGACGTCGCCGACGAAGGCCAGCCCGGTGGCCGTCGTCAGCACCGACGTCAGGAAGATGGCGCGCTGCTCGCGGCTCCAGACCTCCTCCATCGTGCGCACGTCGTACGCGGCGAGGCGTCCGAGCATGCCGTTCGTGCCCGGCATCTCGTGGAGCTCGATGGCGGAGACCCCGAGACCTCCGCCCCCCTCCAGCAGCTCGACGTGACGGCCGGTCAGCGTCATGCATGCCTGGTGCAGCGGATAGATGATCACCTGCGCCTCGGGGCTGTAGCCCGACGCCTGCCAGTTGTGGCCGCCGTACAGGCTGGGGCAGGCGTCCACCGCGTCGTCGACCCCGGCGTCGCGAATGTCCTGCCGGTAACGCACGCGCCCCGTCTCGAGGTCGATAGACTCGAAGATGTCCTGGTGCAGCATCTCGGCCAGATCGACGAAGGCCCCCGTGCGCCGGTCGAGCTTCCAGAGGATGGCGTCCTTGCCGGCCGTGAACAGCCACTTGTGATCGTCGACGTCGACCAGCACGCGCTCGAAGACGATGTCCAGGTCGAGCGTCTCGCCCGGCACGTGCTGGAAGTACCAGGCGACCTGCCCCGTGCGCGGGTGCAGGGCCAGCGTCGAGTTGGTGTAGAGGGCGTCGTTGTAGGTCGACATCCCGCGGCTCGCCGCCACCCACGGCTTCGCCTGCGCGGTGCCGATGAAGAAGAGGTCGAGGTCCGGATCGTAGGCGCCCGGAATCCAGGTGTCGCCGCCGCCGCGCAGGTGCGGCGGGATGTCGCCCCAGGTCCCGCTGTTGACGTCGCCCGGCTGGGCGATGGTCGAGGTGCGCCAGAGCTCCTCGCCGGTGTCCGGGTCGTGCCCGGTGATGAAGCAGCCTTCGTCCTCGAAGCGCTCGCAGCCGTTGATGCCGCTGACGACGACGCCGTTCGCGATGCTCGGCCCGCCCGTCTGGGCGAAGCCCTTCCGGTAATCGGCCCGCGTGGTCTGCCAGACCGGCTCGCCCGTCCGCACGTCGAGGGCGACGATTGCCGCGTCGTAGGTGGCCAGGTAGACCTTGTCCCGGTAGAGGGCGATGCTGCGGGTCGCGCGCCTGCTCTCCGCGTCCTCGGGATACTGGTGCCGGTGCTCCCAGAGCAGCTCGCCGGTGGCCGCGTCGAGGGCCTGGACGACGTTGCCGGGGCTCGCCAGGAACATCACGCCGTCGTGGACCAGCGGCGCGGTCTGGTTGGTGCCCTCGGGCATCGCCAGCGCCCAGGCCAGACGCAGGCCGGCCACGTTGTCGGGCCCGATCCGGTCCAGCGGCGTGTGGCCCTGGTTGTCGCGGGTGCGGCGCCAGGTCAGCCAGTCCCCCGCCGGCGGATTCCGGAGCAGCTCGTCGGTGACCGGGGTCAAGCCGGAGACCTCGCGGTTGACGAACGCGCGGCGGGCCGGCACGGCGTCCACGTCGCGGGGCTCGTCCGCCAACGCCGCGTCGGACGCATCCGCCGTGGCGGGGGCGCCCCTTGCCGGAGCGGCGCCGGGCTCGCCGACGATGCTCACGGCGTCCGCGGTGAGCGCCCGCGGTCCCGGCGCATGGCCGTTCACCTGCAGCAGGTAGGCGACGATGCTCAGGCAGGTCTCGCTCGGGAGCGATCCGCCGAGCCCCGGCGGCATCTCGGCCCGCACGTACTCGTACAGCGCCGCCGCGGTCTGCGATCCCCAATTGCTCAGAAAGCTCGGACCCGTCAGATCCGGCCCGTGCACCGCGCCCCGCAGCGTCGTTCCGTGGCAGGAGGCGCAGGAGCGGCCGTAGGCCGTCCGTCCGCTTGCGGCCTGCGCGTCGAGGAACACGCCGCCCTCCGCGGGCTGGGCGCCGGCCGGTGCGGCGATGCCGAGGGCCAGCCCGATGGCGGCCAGGCCCGCGACGCCGGCGAGTGGCCGAGTCCTCCGCGACGCCCGGCCGCCGCTGCATCCGCCGCCATGTCCCGCGGGGGTCTGTCTCGGCATCGGCGCGTCTCCCTTCGGGCAACCTCGCTGGGCCGCCCGCATGGTCCGCGATTACAGGTCGCGGGCCGGGCTCTCGATGTCGGTCCTCGAGAAGTCGCCGCCCTCGAACAGGAGAGGCACCCTTCCAGTACGCCGTCATCCGGTTCGAGATCGCGGCTCGCTCGTCCGTGTTCTCTAGGTCAGCTCGGCGCGGATGGGTCACCGAAATCCCGTTGCTATCGCACGGGTTGCCGCGTCTCCTCGCGCAGCTCCTCGGCGAGCCTGCGCGCCATGGCGTGGTCCGGATCGAGGCGCAGCACGCGCTCCACGCTGGCGAGCGCTTCGGCGTAGCGGTCCAGGAAATAGAGCGTCACGCCGAGGTTGGCGTGGACGGCGGCGTCGTCGGGCTCCAGCGCCGCCTGGACCCGATACAGTTCGAGCGCGCCCGCGTACTCCTGCTGCCCGAAACGCCAGTGGGCCAGGAGATCGAGCGCCTGCGGGTGATGGGGGTCGCGCTCGAGGGCGTGCTCGAAGTGCGCCGCCGCCGCCGCCATCCGATCCAGTCCCTGCAGGGCCAGGCCGGTCAGATAGTGGGCGGTCGTCTCCGTCCCCGGGTCCGTTTCCAACCGGAGGCTCCGCGCCAGCGACTCCAGCGCTTCGTCGTGGCGCCCCAGGTCGACCAGCGCGGCGCCGATGCCGACGTGCGCGGGCGCGAGGTCGGGATCGAGGCGCAGCGCGTCGCGGTAGGATGCGAGCGCCGCGTCGTGCCGGCCGGCGTTGCGGAGCGCTTCGGCGGCATTGTGGAGCACGGCGGGATCTTCGGGTTGCAGCTCGCGCGCGCGGCGCAGGTGCTCTCCGGCCTCGTCCGGACGGCCCGCGGCGAACAGCACGGCGGACAGCTCGGTCAGCGGCTCGGCGCTGTCCGGCGCCAGCGCCGCGGCGCGCCGCAGGTGCGCGCCCGCCTCGCCGAGCCGGCCCAGATGACGTGCCGCACGGCCGGCGAACAGCGAGAGCTCGCCCGCGGAAGGGGCGCCGGGATCGAGAGCGAGCGCTCGCTCCAGCGCCCCGAGCGCCTCCTCGTGACGCTCCAGCTCGAACAGCGCGAGGCCGAGTCCCGCATACCCGGGCGCGGGGTCGCCGCCGCTGTCGAGGGCCCGGCGGTAGAGCTCTGCAGCCTCCTCGTGCCGCCCCCCCTTGCGCAACGCCTCCCCGAGATTGTGCAGGGCGTGAGCGTGCCGGGGGGCGAGCTCCAGCCCGGCCCGCAGCACCGTCTCGGCCTCATCGAGCCGTTCGAGGAGCACGAGCACCCGGCCGAGATTCGAGTGCGCGTCCGCGCTGTCGGGGCGCCTCTGCAAGCCGGCGCGGGCGGCGGCCAGCGCCTCCTCGTGCCGGCCGGCGTCGGCCAGCGGGCCCACCAGATTCAGATAGGCGTCGCGCGCTTCGGGATTGAGCGCCAGGATGTGGCTGAACAGCGTGATCCCGTCGCGGTAGACGCCCGCGTGCCGCCACGTGAGCGCGCCCAGCACCGCCAGCACGACGACGAGCGCGCCGGCGGCGCCTCTTCTCAGGCTGCCCGGCAGCCGGCAGGCACCCTCGGTGGCCGCGCCGACAAGCACCGCCAGCACCCCCAGGCCGGCCAGGTACTGGAACCGGTCGGCCACCAGCGAGAACTGCATGTAGCCGTAGTCGACGAAGCCCAACGTCGGCGACAGCGTCACGACGAAGAACAGCACCCCCGCCAACGGCCCCCGGCCCAGCCGCTCCCGGCCGGCCCAGAGGCCCGCCGCCAGGACGACGGCGCCCGCCACGTACGTCCAGGCGGCCGGGTCCGCGGCGCGGATCTCCCACAGCGGGTAGATCACGGCGAGGTCGGCCGGCCACAGCAGCTTGCCGGCGTAGAACCACAACGCGCGCGCCGCTATCAGGAGGCGCTCGACGGGCGAGTAGCCGAGTGCGAGCGGCTCGCGCGACGCGTAGAACGACAGGTCGAAGGCGGTGACCACAAGGGCCACGGCGAAGAACGGCGCCAGCCGCGCCAGGTCGGTCCGGGTCACGCGCCCGGCCCGCCACCAGTGCCAGATGAGGAGCGCGGCGGGCAGGGTGACCACGATGGACTTCGAGAGCAGGCCCGCCGTGAACAGCCCGAGGGACAGCGCGTAGCGTCCCGGCCGCGGCTCTTCCACGAACCGCATCCAGGTCAGCACGGCGGTCAGATAGAACAGCCCCGAGAGCAGGTCCTTGCGCTCGATGACCCAGGCGACCGACTCGACGTGCAGGGGGTGGACGGCGAAGACGGCCGCCACGACCCAGGCGCCGGGCACCGCCAGCGACAACAGCAGGCGCCATATCAGCAGGACGTTGACCAGGTGCAGGAGCACGTTGACCGCGTGATAGCCGAGCGGCTCCAGCCCCCACAGCTTGTGCTCCAGCCAGAAGCTGGTGTAGACGACGGGCCAGTAGTGCCCTTCCCGGGCGATGTCGGCCGGCGAGAACCAGATGTTCCACAGCCCGGACCAGGCGTGGACCACCGGCTCCTCGACGAAGATCACGTCGTCCCAGACGAAGCCGGCTCCCAGCGCCGGCAGGTAGACGGCGGCGACGAGGAGCCCGAGCACCGCGGCGGGCCCGCGCCGAAAGGCGCCGGCGCGGCCGCTCACGGGTCCCGGCGGCGGCGCCGGGAGAGACGGCCCGTCGCCGCCCGGCGCCCGCGGGGTCGACGCCGCCGAGGCGCGCTCGGCGGCCAGCCGCTCGGCGGCCAGCCGCTCGCGGCGCGTCGATCGCCTTGTCTTCTTCACGGGCACGTTGTCCGCGCCGGCGCCCCGGAACGGCCCGGCGACCGCGGCCGGCGGTCTTCGTCACGCCGCCGGTCGCGCCGCGCGGCCCCGTCGCCCCGGCGCCGCCGGCGCACCGCCGCTCCGAGCCGGCAGGCGTAGAGCCGACCCAGATGGCGCAGGAAATCGAGGTGCGTACGCCAGCTCATCTTGCTGCCGCCCAGGCCGCGGGCGCGGAAGCCGATGGCCACCTCGCGGACACCGAGGCGCCGGCGGACCATCAGCTCGAGACCGATCTTGTAGCCCAGCGGGCGCAGGTCATTCGTGTCCTGCAGCAGCCTGCGGTCGGTCGCAAAGAACCCCGACAGCGGGTCGCGGCAATCGGCCAGCGGCCGGGCGAGCAGCCTCCCCGCCCACGACACGAGCCTGCGGCACGGGCCCCAGGCAGGGTCCAGCCGCGAACCGGGCACGCAGCGGCTGCCGACCGCCATGTCGCAGCCGGCATCGAGGGCCGCCAGCAGGTCGACGATCCGCTCGGGCGGGTGCGACAGGTCGGCGTCCATCACCACCACGCGGTCGAAGCGCGCCAGCCGCATGCCGAGCAGGACCGAGCGGGACAGGTCCCGGGCAACGCCGCGGCGCGTCTGCATGCGGACCGGCAGGCGTCGCGCCAGCTCGGCCACGACCGCCGCGCTGCCGTCGTTCGAGTCGTCGTCGACCAGCAGCAGCTCCCACGCGATTCCCCGCCCGGACAACGCGTCGCGCACGCGGCGGGCCAGGGCCGGAATGTTGGCTGCCTCGCGCAACGTGGGCACCACGATGGAGACCGCGCGGGCCGCGCTCGACGGCGGGCGCGTCGCATCGGCAGCCTCCCGCGGCCGTCCGCGCTGCGGCCCGCGGCGGGACGCCGGGCGGGGCGCGCGGTCAGTGGGCGGCGGTCCCATCGTGACCTGGCGGCTCCCACGCCCCCGGCCGCGCCGGCGCCGACAGGTCGCCGGCGCACGCCGGGACCGGCGTCTCGCACGGCGGCCGCCGCCGCGCGCCGAAGTTGACGATGCCGTAGAGGCTGACGCGGTGGGCGGCCGGACCCCCGGGCCGGCCGTAGCGCTCGGCCGCGAACTCGACCTGCACCGGGCTGGCCAGGTCGCCGTTGAACAGGCCCAGCATGCCGAGGTTCGCGCCCACCTGCATCCGCCGCGACTCGCCCATCTGCCCATAGCCGCCGAACGGCGTCAGCAGCCGCCCGTCGGACAGCGGCAGGCCGTAGCCGACCCGCCCGTCGACGCCGCGGTCGGCGCGACCCGGCCCGCGCGACCAGCTCTGCAGGTGGTCCTGCCAGAGCGTCTCCGCCCCATACCCCGGCGCGCCCCAGCGCGGCCGCAGCGACGCCGTCAGGCCCGGCTCGTACAGGCCGCCGCCCACCGTGGCGGTCACGCTGAAGCCGCGTTCCTCGTACGCGGTGGCCGAATGCAGCGCCAGCGTCCGGCCCTGGGCCTCGACGCGCAAGCGCCCCCCTCGCAGACGCACCCCGCCGGCCACCTCCAGGCCCACCCCGGTCTGGCCGGCCCCGCCGTCGTGCCGCGTGCTGATCGCCCCGAACGGCGCCACCCGCACCCCCCCGGGGCCGCCCATCGGCAGCGTCACCTCGACGCCGCTGCGCACCCGCCGCACGCCGGCATCGAGCCGGTCGACGGTCTCGTCGCCCTCGCCCGTGCGCAGCCGCGCCCACGACGCCTCGCCCCGCAGGTCCACCTCCACCCCCCCGGCCGTCGTCATCAGCCGCCGCCGGCCTTCCACCAGTCCGAGGCCCAGGCCCAGCGGGCTCGTCCCCCGCCGCCCGTTCAACGCCCGCACGTTCTCGGCCGTTCCCCGGCCCACCCCCGCCAGCGCCCACACCGCCGTCTCCCGGCCGCCCCAGCGCACGTAGGGATGCAACACCGTCAGCTCGGTCGCCAGATTCCCGCTCGACGCGCCCATCCGCCAGTCGCCCGCACCGCCGCTGCGAGCCACGGCCACCCCCGCCAGCCAGCGCTCGCTCAGCCGCGCATCCACCCCCAGGTAGCCGGTCCGCAGGTCCCCCTCGTAGCCCCGCTCCTCGGCCGGCGCCCCCCGGAACGACTGCAGGTCGCCCTGGCCCCACACCGTCCACCGCGCGCCGCCGCCGGCCTCCGCCGCTCCGTCGCCGCGCCCGCCGAACGACAGCAGCACGTCGGTCCCCTGCAGCAGCCGGTCCCGCCCGCCGCCGGGGCCGCCGAGGCCGCCCCCCATCATTCCCGCCGCGCCCGACCGACGCAGGCGCGGGTCCGCCGACGTCCCCAGCAGGTCCGCCGCCGAGCGCCGGTGCTGCAGCGTCGCCGCCCGGAACAGCAGCTCGTGGGACTGCTCCAACCCGCCGGCCCCGACCTGCTCCCAGGCGTTGAGCGACAGGTGCTGGCCCGCCACGAGCAGACGCGTCGCGCCGGCCCCGCCGGTCTCCAGCCGCCGCCCGATCGCCACCCGCGCGCTCGACAGATGGCCACGCGCCAACGCCGCCAGCGTGTCGGTCATGACGCCCCGCACCAGCCGGTCGCCCACCGACACCCCGAACACCTGCACCGCCGTCAGCCCCTCGACGTCGGCCGCCGTCACCGTCACCGTCGCCGTCCCCGTGACCACCGGCGTCAGCGTCAGCGTCGACCCCGCCACCGACACCGTCACCGCCGTCTCGTCCGAAGACGCCGCCTCGTAGGTCAGCTCGTCCCCGTCCACGTCGGTGAAGTACGGCGTCAGGTCGAGCTCCAGCACCGCGCCCCCCTCCTCGACCGACTGGTCCGGGATGACCCCCACCGCCTCGGGCGGGTCGTTGACCGGATGCACCGTCATCGTCACCGTCGCCGTCGACGTCAGACCGTCCGGGTCGGCGATCGTGTAGGTGAAGCGGTCCTCCCCGTACCAGTTCAGCTCCGACGCATAGCGCACCCCCCCGGAGACCACCGCGGTCGCCCCGTTGGTCGCCGCACCGACCGACACCACCGTCAGCGGGTCGCCGTCGACGTCGCTGTCGTTGGCCAGCACGTCCACCACCGCCGGCACGTCCTCGAGCGTCTCCGCCTCGTCGTCGACCGCCTCGGGCGGGTCGTTGACCGGCGTCACCGTCACCCGCACCGTCGCCTTCGACGTCAGACCCCCAGGATCGGAAGCCTTGTAGCTGAAGCGGTCCTCCCCGTACCAGTTCAGCTCCGGCGCGTAGCGCACCCCGCCGGAGACCACCGTCGCCGTCCCGTGCTCGGGCGCCGTCACCGAGGCCACCCGCAGCCGGTCGCCGTCCGGGTCGGAGTCGTTGGCCAGCACGCCGATCACCTTCGGCACATCCTCGGGCGTCTCCGCGCGGTCGTCGGCCGCCTCCGGCCGCTCCGGCGCGTCCACCACCCGCACCAGCACCGCCACCTGCGCCCCGTGCTCGCCGTCGAGCGCCGTCACCGTCAGCTCGAACCGCGGCGCGTCCGCCTCGAAGTCCTCCCCCTCGCCGATGTAGCCGACGCTGCCGTCCGCGCGGCCGACGCGGAAGCGCTCGCGATCGCCGCCGTCGAGCACGTAACGGAGTTCTGCGCCCTCGGCGTCGCTCGCCGCCACCGTCCCCAGCTCCACCGGCGTCTCGCGCCCCGAGCGGTTCTCCGGCAGGTCGAACACGTAGCGCTCGCGGTCGAACGCCGGCGGCGCGTTCGACGCGTCGTCGTCGCGGATCGTCACCGCCGCCGCCTCCACCGGCAGCGCGTTGGTCATCCCCGTCACGTTCACCCGCAGGTCCGGCTCGTCGTCGGCGTCGTCCTCCGGGGTCAGCACGAACGTGCTCGTTCCGCTGGTCGCGCCCGCCGGGATCTCCACGTCGAAGCTCGCCGGGTCCACCGCATAGTTCCCGGCGTCCTCGGCCACGGTGACTCCGACCACCACGGGCGCCGGGCGCGCTTCGCCGTGCAGCGTCGCCGTCACCGTCACCGTCGTGTCCCCCGCCATCTCGCCCAACGTTTCCGGCGACACCGACAGCGTCACGTGCTCCCGGTCGTCGTCGACGAGGGTCAGCACCGCCGGCCGCACCGGCTGGCCCGACAGCGCCTCGCCCGACACCGACAGCGTCTCGGGGCCCTCTATCCGCTCGTCGTCGGTCGGCGTCAGCCGGAAACGCGCCGTCCCCGTCCGCGTCCCGGCCGGGATGCGCAGCTCGAATGCCGGCACCGCCGTGAAGTCGTCCGCCGGCGCTGTCTCCCGCCACCGTCACCGTCACCACCAGCTCGTCGGAACCGGCCGCGCCCACCAGCGTCGCCGTCACCGTCACGTCGGTCGCGCCGCCGTCCTCGGGCACCTCGGCGGGGTCCACGGCCAGAGTCAGCTCGGCCGCGTCGTCGTCGACGACCGTCACCGCCAGATCCCGCTTCACCGACGCGTAGCCGCCACCCGACGCCGTGTGCGCCAGCGTCGCCTCGTCGTCCTCCGCGTCGTCGTCGTGGTCCGCCGACACCGTCACCGTCTGCGCCGTCGACCAGCTCGTCGTCGTGAACGTCAGGATCGCGTCGCTCAGCGACAGGTCCGTGCCCGAGGTCCCCTCGATCGACACCGTCACATCGCCCGACGGCCGCGTCGCCAGCAGCACCGTGTAGTCAGCGCTCTCTCCCTCGCCCACCTCGACCGACGCCGGCAACAGCACCAGCCCCGACGTGTCGTCGTCGTCCACCGTCACCGGCAGGTCCCGCGTCACCGAGCCGTAGCCGCCACCCGACGCCGTGTGCGTCAGCGTCGCCTCGTCGTCCTCCGCGTCGGCGTCCTCACCCGCCGTCACCGTCACCGTCTGCACCGTCGACCAGCTCGTCGTCGTGAACGTCAGGCTCGTCACGTCCACCGACAGGTCCGTCCCCGACGTGCCGCCGATGGTCACCGTCACCTCCGCCGTCGGCGCCGAGCCCAGCTTCACCGTGTAGCTCGCCTCGCCCCCCTCGGGCGGATGCAAGGACGTCTTCGACAGCACCAGCCCCGACGTGTCGTCGTCGTCCACCGTCACCGGCAGGTCCCGCGTCACCGAGCCGTAGTCGCCACCCGACGCGGTGTGCGTCAGCGTCGCCTCGTCGTCCTCCGCGTCGGCGTCCTCACCCGCCGTCACCGTCACCGTCTGCACCGTCGACCAGCTCGTCGTCGTGAACGTCAGGCTCGTCACGTCCACCGACAGGTCCGTCCCCGACGTGCCGCCGATGGTCACCGTCACCTCCGCCGTCGGCTGCGTCGACAGCTTCAGCGTGTAGCTCGCCTCCTCCCCTTCGTTGACGGCGAGAGACGTCGGCGACGGCACCAGACCCGCCGTCTCGTCGTCGGCAACCGTCACCGACACGCTCGCCGACGCCGAGCCGTAGTCGCCACCCGACGCCGTGTGCGTCAGCGTCGCCTCGTCGTCCACCGCGTCGGCGTCCTGGCCCGCCGTCACCGTCACCGTCTGCACCGTCGACCAGCTCGTCGTCGTGAACGTCAGGCTCGTCACGTCCACCGACAGGTCCGTCCCCGACGTGCCGCCGATGGTCACCGTCACCTCCGCCGTCGGCGCCGAGCCCAGCTTCACCGTGTAGCTCGCCTCGCCGCCCTCGTCCACGGTCACCGACGTCCGCGACGGCACCAGGTCCGCCGTCTCGTCGTCGCCGACCGTCACCGACACGCGCTCCGACTCCGAGCCGTAGTCGCCCCCCGACGCCGTGTGCGTCAGCGTCGCCTCGTCGTCCACCGCGTCGGCGTCCTGGCCCGCCGTCACCGTCACCGACTGCGCCGTCGACCAGCTCGTCGTCGTGAACGTCAGGACCGACTTGTCCAGAGACAGGTCCGTTCCCGACGTGCCGCTGATGGTCACCGTCACCGAAGCCGTCGGCTGCGACGACAGCTTCACCGTGTAGCTCTCGCTGCCGCCCTCGGCCACGTCGACGGCAGGCGCCGACAACACCAGGTCCGCCGTCTCGTCGTCGGCAACCGTCACTGTCACGCTCCCCGTCACCGACCCGTAGTCGCCCCCCGACGCCGTGTGCGTCAGCGTCGCCTCGTCGTCCACCGCGTCGGCGTCCTGGCCCGCCGTCACCGTCACCGACTGCACCGTCGACCAGCTCGTCGTCGTGAACGTCAGGCTCGTCACGCTCAGCGACAGGTCCGTCCCCGAGGCGCCCGAGATGCTCACCGTCACCCGGGCCGACGGCTGCGACTCCAGCTTCACCGTGTAGCTCTCGCTGCCGCCCTCCGACGGATTCAACGACGCCTTCGACAGCACCAGATCCGCCGTCTCGTCGTCGGCAACCGTCACCGACACGCTCCCCGTCACCGACACGTAGTTCCCGCCCGACGCCGCGTGCGTCAGCGTCGCCTCGTCGTCCACCGCGTCGGGCGTCCTGGCCCGCCGTCACCGTCACACTCTGCACCGTCGACCAGCTCGCCGTCGTGAACGTCAGGACCGACTTGTTCAGCGACAGGTCCGTGCCCGAGGTGCCCGAGATGCTCACCGTCACCGAGGCCGACGGCTGCGACTCCAGCTTCACCGTGTAGCTCTCGCTGCCGCCCTCCGACGGATTCAGCGACGCCTTCGACAGCACCAGATCCGCCGTCTCGTCGTCGGCAACCGTCACCGACACGCTCCCCGTCACCGACCCGTAGTCGCCCCCCGACGCCGTGTGCGTCAGCGTCGCCGTGTCGTCCACCGCGTCGGCATCCTGGCCCGCCGTCACCGTCACACTCTGCACCGTCGACCAGGTCGCCGCCGTGAACGTCAGGCTCGACCTGTCCAGCGACAGGTCCGTGCCCGACACCCCGCCGACCGTCACCGTCACCGGCGCCGTCGGCGCCGAACCCAGCGCCACCGTGTAGCTCTCGCTGCCGCCCTCCGACGGATTCAGCGACGTCTTCGACAGCACCAGCTCCGCCGTCTCGTCGTCGGCAACCGTCACCGACACGCTCCGTGTCACCGAGCCGTAGTCGCCGCCCGACGCCGTGTGCGTCAGCGTCGCCGTGTCGTTCACCGCGTCGGCGTCCTGGCCCGCAGACACCGTCACACTCTGCACCGTCGACCAGCTCGCCGTCGTGAACGTCAGGCTCGACTTGTCCAGAGACAGGTCCGTACCCGACACGCCGCCGATCGTCACCGTCACCGGCGCCGTCGGCTGCGAACTCAGCCGCACCGTGTAGCTCTCGCCGTCCCCCTCCGACGGATTCAGCGACGTCTTCGACAGCGCCAGGCCCGCACTCTCGTTGTCGGTCACGGTCACCGGCACGCTCTTCGTCACCGACCCGTAGTCGCCGCCCGACGCCGTGTGCGTCAGCGTCGCCGTGTCGTTCACCGCGTCGTCGTCCTGGCCCGCCGTCACCGTCACACTCTGCGCCGTCGACCAGGTCGCCGCCGTGAACGTCAGGCTCGACTTGTCCAGAGACAGGTCCGTACCCGACACGCCGCCGATCGTCACCGTCACCGGCGCGGTCGGCGCCGAGCCCAGCTTCACCGTGTAGCTCGCCTCACCACCCTCGACCACCGGCAGAGACGTCGGCGACGGCACCAGCTCCGCCGTCTCGTCGTCGGCAACCGTCACCGACACGCTCCCCGTCACCGACCCGTAGCCGCCCCCCGACGCCGTGTGCGCCAGCGTCGCCGTGTCGTTCACCGCGTCGTCGTCCTGGCCCGCAGACACCGTCACACTCTGCACCGTCGACCAGCTCGTCGTCGTGAACGTCAGCACCGACTTGTCCAGAGACAGCTCCGTGCCCGCAGTCCCCGAGATGCTCACCGTCACCCGCGCCGTCGGCTCCGAGCCCAGGGCCACCGTGTAGCTCTCGCTGCCGCCCTCCGGCGGATTCAACGACGCCTTCGACAGCAACAGCTCCACCGTCTCGTCGTCATCCACCGTCACCGACACGCTCCCGGTCACCGAGCCGTAGTCACCGCCCGACGCCGTGTGCGTCAGCGTCGCCGTGTCGTCCACCGCGTCGCCGTCGTCGCCCGCCGTCACCGTCACACTCTGCACCGTGTTCCAAGTCGTCGTCGTGAACGTCAGCACCGGCTTGTCCAGAGACAGCTCCGTGCCCGACGTGCCGCCGATGCTGACCGTCACCCGCGCCGTCGGCTGCGAGCCCAGCTTCACCGTGTAGCTCTCGCTGCCGCCCTCGGCCGGATTCAACGACGCCTTCGACAGCAACAGCTCCGCCGTCTCGTCATCGGCAACCGTCACCGACACGCTCCGTGTCACCGACCCGTAGTCGCCTCCCGACGCCGCGTGCGCCAGCGTCGCCGTGTCGTCCACCGCGTCGGCGTCCTGCCCCGCCGTCACCGTCACACTCTGCACCGTCGACCAGCTCGTCGTCGTGAACGTCAGCACCGACTTGTCCAGAGACAGGTCCGTGCCCGCAGTCCCCGAGATGCTCACCGTCACCCGCGCCGTCGGCTCCGAGCCCAGCGCCACCGTGTAGCTCTCGCCGTCGCCCTCCTCCGGATTCAGCGACGTCTTCGACAGCAACAGCTCCGCCGTCTCGTCGTCGGCAACCGTTACCGACACGCTCCGTGTCACCGACCCGTAGCCGCCCCCCGACGCCGCGTGCGCCAGCGTCGCCGTGTCGTCCACCGCGTCGCCGTCCTGCCCCGCCGTCACCGTCACACTCTGCACCGTCGACCAGCTCGTCGTCGTGAACGTCAAGGCCGACTTGTCCAGAGACAGGTCCGTGCCCGACGTCCCCGAGATCGTCACCGTCACCGCCGCCGTCGGCTCCGAGCCCAGACGCACCGTGTAGCCCTCGCTGGACCCCTCCTCCGGATTCAACGACGTCTTCGAAAGCACCAGCTCCACCGTCTCGTCGTCATCCACCGTCACCGACACGCTCCCGGTCACCGAGCCGTAGTCGCCGCCCGACGCCGTGTGCGTCAGCGTCGCCGTGTCGTCCACCGCGTCGCCGTCGTCGCCCGCCGTCACCGTCACACTCTGCACCGTGTTCCAGGTCGTCGTCGTGAACGTCAGCACCGACTTGTCCAGAGAAAGGTCCGTACCCGACGTGCCGCCGATGCTGACCGTCACCCTCGCCGTCGGCTCCGAACCCAGGGCCACCGTGTAGCTCTCGCTGCCGCCCTCCGACGGATTCAACGACGCCTTCGACAGCACCAGCTCCGCCGTCTCGTCGTCGGCAACCGTCACCGTCACGCTCCCGGTCGCCGAGCCGTAGCCGCCGCCCGACGCCGTGTGCGCCAGCGTCGCCGTGTCGTCCACCGCGTCGGCGTCCTGAGCCGCGGACACCGTCACCGTCTGCGCCGTCGACCAGGTCGTCGTCGTGAACGTCAGGCTCGACTTGTCCAGCGTCAGGTCCGTGCCCGACGCGCCGCCGATCGATACCGTCACCGCCGCCGTCGGCTGCGAGCCCAGCTTCACGGTGTAGCTCTCGCCCTCCCCCTCCGGCGGATTCAACGACGCCTTCGAAAGCACCAGATCCACAGTCTCGTCGTCGTCCACCGTCACCGACACGATCCCGGTCACCGAACCGTAGTCGCCGCCCGACGCCGTGTGCGTCAGCGTCGCCGTATCGTCCACCGCGTCGGCGTCCTGACCCGCCGTCACCGTCACGCTCTGCACCGTGTTCCAGGTCGCCGTCGTGAACGTCAGGCTCGACTTGTCCAGCGTCAGGTCCGTACCCGACGTCCCCCCGATCGTCACCATCACCGTCGCCGTCGGCTGCGAGCCCAGCCGCACCGTGTAGCTCTCGCCGTCCCCCTCGGACGGATTCAACGACGTCTTCGAAAGCACCAGATCCACAGTCTCGTCGTCGTCCACCGTCACCGACACGCTCTTCGACGCCGAGCCGTAGTCACCGCCCGACGCCGTGTGCGTCAGCGTCGCCTCGTCGTCGATTGCGTCGCCGTCCTGACCCGCAGACACCGTCACGCTCTGCACGGTGTTCCAGGTCGCCGTCGTGAACGTCAGGCTCGACCTGTCCAGCGACAGGTCCGTACCCGCCGTGCCGCCGACCGTCACCGTCACCTCCGCCGTCGGCTGCGAACTCAGCCGCACCGTATAGCTCTCGCTGCCGCCCTCCGACGGATTCAACGACGTCGTCGACAGCACCAGATCCGCCGTCTCGTCGTCGTCGACCGTCACCGTCACGATCCCGGTCACCGAGCCGTAGTGGCCGCCAGACGCCGTGTGCGTCAGCGTCGCCTCGTCGTCCACCGCGTCGGCGTCCTGACCCGCAGACACCGTCACACTCTGCGCCGTGCTCCAGTTGGTCGTCGTGAACGTCACGCTCGACGGGCTCAGCGACAGCTCCGTACCCGCCGTGCCGCCGATCGTCACCGCCACCGTCACCGTCGGCTGCGTCGCCAGCGCCACCGTGTAGCTCTCGCTGCCCCCCTCCTCCGGCTCCAACGACGTCGTCGACAGCACCAGATCCGCCGTCTCGTCGTCGTCAACCGTCACCGTCACGATCCCGATCACCGAGCCGTAGTCGCCCCCAGACGCCGTGTGCGTCAGCGTCGCCTCGTCGTCCACCGCGTCGGCGTCCTGACCCGCAGACACCGTCACCGTCTGCGCCGTCGACCAGTTCGCCGTCGTGAACGTCAGGCTCGTCGCGTTCAGCGACAGGTCCGTCCCCGACGCACCGCCGATCGTCACCGTCACCTCCGCCGTCGGCTCCGACCCCAGCGCCACCGTGTAGCTCTCGCTGCCCCCCTCCTCCGGATTCAACGACGCCTTCGGCAGCACCAGGCCCGCCGTCTCGTCGTCGTCGACCGTCACCGTCACGATCCCGGTCACCGAGCCGTAGTCGCCCCCCGACGCCGTGTGCGTCAGCGTCGCCGTGTCGTCCACCGCGTCGGCGTCCTCGGCCGCAGACACCGTCACCGTCTGCGCCGTCGACCAGTTCGCCGTCGTGAACGTCAGGCTCGTCGCGTCCAGCGACAGGTCCGTCCCCGACGCGCCCGCGACGCTCACGTTCACCGTCGCCGTCGGCTGCAACGCCAGCGCCACCGTGTAGCCCGCCGCGTCCCCCTCGTCCACCGCCAGCGACGTCGTCGACAGCACCAGCCCCACCCTGTCGTTCTCGTCTATCGTGACGCTCACGTCCGGCACCGGCACCGCGTCGTAACCCCCACCCGTCGCCGTGTGCTCCAGCGTCACCGCCGCGTCGTCCGCCGCGTCGTCGTCCTCGGCCGCAGACACCGTCACCGTCTGCGCCGTCGACCAGTTCGCCGTCGTGAACGTCAGAATCTCCGGCGACACCGACAGGTCCGTCCCCGCCAGCGGCGTCGTCAGACCCACCCGCACGTCCGCCGTCGGCTGCGACGCCAGCGCCACCGCGTACGTCCCGCTGCCCCCTTCATCGACCTCCAGCGCCATCGGCGTCACCTGCACCCCCGGCATGTCGTCGTCCGTCAGCGTCACCGCCGCCACCACCACCGACAGCGCCTCCATCGCCGTGTTCGACACCTGCGCCGTGCCCTCCACCACGATCGTCTCGTCGCCCTCCGCCAACGTGTCCTGCCGCGGCGTCCGCGTCAGCGTCACCGCCGACGAGCCGGCGTCCTGCCCCGCGGGAATCGTGATCTGCTTCGACGCCGGCGACCACGCCGCCGCGTAGTCCCCGCTCGAACCCCCGGTCGCCGTGCCCCCCAGGTCCAGCGTCACCACGATGTCGTCGCTCACCATCACCGACGCATCCAGCGTCGCCGTCACCGTCACGTCCGTCGCCGAATCCCCCTCCGACAAGGCGTTCGGGTCCACCGCCAGGATCACGTGCGGCTGCATGTCGTCGTCCGCCAGCGTCAGCTCCGTCCCCACCACCGTCAGCCCCAGCGTCGACCCGTCCACCACGATGGTCTCGTCCATCTCCTGCAGCCGGTCGTCCACCGGCGTCACCGTCAGCGTCGCGCTCCCTGACCGCGCGTTCGCCGGAATCGTCACTTCGAGCGTCTCCGCCACCACGTAGTCGCCGGCCCCCGCCGTCCCGCCCAGGGTCAGGGTCACGGGTATCGCCCGCGGCCGCACCGAGTCGGTTGCGTCTCCCAGAGCCGCCGTCACCGTCACCTCCTGCGCGCCGCCGTCCTCGTCGATCGACGTGGGAGACACCGACAGCGCAACGTGCGGCGCGTCGATGATCCTGAAGGGAATCCCCGGCGCCCAAACCGAAGGGTCCCCGCTGCCCGCCTCGATCCGGACCTCCTCGACACGGTCCTCCTTGACGAAGTCCTCCACGGGGGTCACCATCACCGTGGTGCTCGCCTCGCGTTGGTTTTCCGGCATGTCGATCTGCAACGTTCCGGTAACCGTGTAGTCTCCTGCACTGGTCGTTCGATCCCTGAACACCAGGGGAACAGAGACAGCGGGCTCGGATGCTCCCAGGCCAACGAGCCTCACGGCGGTGATGGTCACGGCGGTGGCTCCACCGCCCTCCTGCGAGGATTGCGGAGTCGCGGCAAGCTCGAACCCGTGCCTTCCCCCATAGATCGGCTTGTCGATCGAAACACGAAGGTCAGAAGATGGCATCGTGGGCACCGGCCATGTGACCATGGAATCCAGCTCGTCGACCCACTGCAGCTCGAGGGCTCCTTGACGGACCTCGATAACCTGATCGTAGTCGTAGTCGCCGGGAGCTACCGAATAGGAACAAGACACTGATGCCAGAGTGGAATAGGTCTGGGGCTGCCGACATGCAGCGTCCCCGGGGCCGCTGTCCAACTGGAGGCGCAGGAACCCGAGCTCGTGAGCAAACGGCCGATCGAATGTTGCCACGAAAACAAACCGGGCGCCGGGAGCATAGTACTCTACGTCTACGGATCCGGTGCCATAGTTGACATGACTGAACCGAAGAGACCGAAACTGCGGGGCTTGCTGCGGATAGACAGCCAGACGGCTGCTATCCAGCAGTGTCGTCCCATGTCTCATCTCGATATTGACAGTTGTACGAGCGTCGATCTCGGTCGGCTCGACGGTAAACGTCCCTTCCACGCTGCCGAATCCCGCGGGCAACGTAAGCGTCAGTTCAGAGGGAGTAAACCAGCTCGCGTTGCCATCCGGACGCAACGTGTACCTCGTGTCAGTGCGTGCTGCCGGGTCCCGGTTCACGCTCAACCGAACTTCCGTCGCATTCTCTGCTGGCACAAGGTCGTCAAACAGCGAGACCCATTCGCTGACATCGGATTCTGGCCGTTCCGGCCCGCTGCCGACAATGTTCAGTATCCTGCCGGCATCCGAGGAAAACTTCATCTCGAGGAAGGTCGTTTCGGCTCGAACGTCCAAATGCTCGGAGGACTCCGCCAATGAATCCTCGGTGACCGAAATCTGAAATTCCATGGATGCCGTCCGGGTGCCGGCAGCCAAAGTCACCTCGGCGGGCAGCGCAGGGCTGATGCTGTAGTCCGTTTCCTCGACGCTGGACCTCTCTGCCTCGACCAGACTGACCGTCACGTCCTCTTCGAACGTCCCGCCCGTCGACAGTCGGATTGCAACGGTGGCTTGACCGCTCCCGCCCTCCGCCAAACTAATACTGACGGTGGTCATCACCAGCGTCGGGGCGGAGTCGTTGTCGCCGACGTTCACGGTGGCGCCGCTCACCTCCAGGTCCCCGGCGGCGCCCCCTATGTAGAGTGTCTCCGTTCCCTCGTAGTGGGCGTCGTCCACCACGCTCACGACCAAGTTGGCCGTGCCCGTCGTGGAACCGGCTGCGATCGTGATGGTCGGCAGCGTGGACGGCGCCACCGAGTAGTCCGAGTTCCGCGCGGTGCCGGCCAGCGAGAGGGTGACGGACGTCTCCGAGGTCCGCGCGGTGGAGAGCGTCGCCGTCACTACGACGTCGGTGGAGCCGCCGCCTTCGGCGAGCGAAGTGCCCAAGGGCACCGACAGCGTCACGGTCTGCGCCGAGGCGTCCGCCGCCGCCACCCCGCAGACAAGCGCGACGGCAAGCAGCCCCCCACAAGCGCGGTCATCGCACCGGGCCCGCCTGGAGCCGTTCGCGCGCGCCGGCAACCAGCGCGCAATCGAGGTCAGCATCGGCCGCCCCCAACCGCACCTGCTGCCACCTCCACAGCCAGCTTCTTTCCCTTCACGCTTCGTCGTCTCGTGCTCTCGCTGCCGTCATCCATCGGTGAGGATGCCTGCTCCGGTAGAGTCGGTCCCGCCGGGCAACCCGTTTCCTCGTGCGGCGCCAGGGCGCCGCTGGCGAGAATGAAGGTAGCGATGTATGGACCCAGAACGATCTGATCCGCAGTTGGCCATGGACTCTCGACGAGCAGCCGGACGGCAGTCCCTTCGTTGCCATATACCCAGTCCCGGGACGTCCTCGATTCGTACAAGTACCCTCACACACGGCACACCAGCTCGCGCAAGCCAGGGCGCCGGCCGCCGGCAACTGCGACGGCTGGCTATGCATGGGGCCGAATCGCCACTCCAGACCAGACGCTCATTCGTCGTCAGCCTAGAACACGGAAACGTTCATGTCGACACGTCATCGCTTCGATCCAGAGCGTCGCACGGACCCGCTGTTCTCGTAATTTAATCAGCATGTAAACACATACTCACCAGAACACTGAACGTATTTCTTGATTACTATAATTCTGTAGAAATTACCGAATGGACGCCGCCGCCATGCCCGCCCGGCTGGCAGTAATTCCACCTAGCCCATCTTTCAACAGGATTCCCGACGATTTTGTCGATTTGGGCGATACTTCGAGGGTTCTCAGGGCCCGCAAAAAGCTTGTTGCTTCTAAAGGAGCGAAAGTTGGCATCGGCAACGCCGTCCGCCAGCGCACCCTGCTCAATCTCGGACGCCACTTCCCCCAGGCGCAATGGCCGCTGGTCTGCTCCCGCATCGACGACGGGCCGACAGCTTGTGGCGCACCTACACTCATGAACGGCGTCGCCGATGCGGGCCTCCGTCATTGGCGGCAGCCGCGCTCCACCGGCGGATTCCGTGGCCCACGCTCGCGGACCCTCGCGGTCAACGCGCCCTGGGAAAACTCGAGCCGCTCGATCAACGGACGCTCGCGTCCTTCGGATGCCCAGGCGGCGAGCCTGCCCACCGCGAAGCACGGTGGCGACGGTACGCGGTCGTAGCGCGCCGCGTGGTCCGAGGGAACGAGCGGCCTCCATCAGGGCAACGGTCTCGTGGGGCTCGAGGATGCGAGGGATGCGACGTTTGCTCGCGCGAACGAACCCGGCAGCGGGCACGTTGATGTCCGGCTCGGCGGCGCGGACCATCGTGAGGAATCCGCGCACGATGCTCAACCGCCGCGCGTGCCGGCTCTCGGTGCTCGCCGAGGCCCACTCGACGGCGACCTGCGCGACCGGGGCGTCGTGTAGATGGCGGTGGTCCCGAGCCCGCTTGGACCGCCCCTGCACGAACGCCGCGACCCTCGGTGCGGTCAGCCGGGACCAGTCGGGTGTCGGCGTCCCCCACGCACTCGGCAAGCAGGGCTGCGGCATGGCGGTGGTAAATCCGCCGGGTCCCGACGACCAGGCCATGCATCTGCACGAGGTGATCGTCGAAGCGCTGCAACCACAGCTCGGTCTCGCATCGGACGGCGACCGAATCAGGGCCCGCCGCTACGCCCCGGGTCCATAGTCCAGGGCGTCCAGGGCGCTGGCCAGCGCTGGTATACTTCAAGGCGTCACGAAAGTCTGGAGGTGCGCCATGTTGCGAGTGCTCGTGCTCCTCGCGTCGGTGTTGGGTCTTTTCAGCGGGCACCCTCTTGGTGCCCAGACCTGCGATCCCGCCGGAGATGTGAAGTTCGTCTGCGGCACGACCAATCCGGAAGATCTCTACCCGGTTCCGGGCGCCCCGTGGGTAATCGCATCGGGACGATACTCCGCTACGGAAGGTCCCCTCTACGCGGTGAGCCTTCGTGATCACCGCGCCCAGGAGATCTTTCCCGCGGGAGCGTTGCCGCCAGAGCACGACCGGGATACCTATCGCGCCTGCCCCGGTCCGAACAACGTGTTCCAGCCACACGGACTGACCCTGCGGGAGGGCCGCGGCGATGTGCATACACTCTACGTGGTTGGTCATGGCGCGCGCGAGGCCATCGAAGTCTTTGCGCTGGACGTCGGCGGCACCCTGCCCACGATGAAGTGGATCGGATGCATCCCGGCACCGGAGGGCACCAGCCGCATCAACTCCATTACGGCGCTGCCGGACGGCTATCTTGGCGCGACGAACTTCGACCGCGAGGGTGGGGAGCTCTGGGAATGGCATCCCACGACGGGCTGGGTCGAAGTGCCCGGTAGCCAGATGCCCGGTCCCAACGGTCTCGTGTCCTCGGATGATGGGCAGTGGTTCTTCATCGGGGGCTGGAGCGATCGGGCGCTGGTGCGGCTGTCACGCGGCCAGAGTCCGGTGCGCGTCGACCGGATTGCGGTTGGCTTCAACGTCGACAACGTGCGCTGGGGAACCGCTGGCAAAGTCATCGTCGCCGGCCACCTGACCCAGTGTGAAGACGTTGATCCTTGTGAGCCGTCGGCCGCTCGCGTGGCCGAGGTCGATCCGACGACGTTTGAAGTCCGGCAGCTGGTGGACTACAAGGGAAACGAGTTCTTCAAGCTCGGCACCGTGGCCATCGAGGCGAATGATGAGATCTGGATTGGCGGGATCAGGGGCAGTTATGGGATTGCCCGATTCCCACGCTAGCCCTGCCCCTGCCCCGTAACTTTTTGCTGGACTTCCTGCCGCCACTTCGCTACGGTGGCCGGCATGGAGATTCAGAATCAGGTCTCACGTATTCTACGGGACAACCTCGCCCGCCTGCGCGACGTGCTGGACGGGGCGGTTTCGCAGGGTGTCGGCAGCCTCGGGCAGGTCGCCGATCGCGTCTGTGAAGCGTTCGATTTCCGCGACGGGCGGGGCCGGTGGCAGCGCGCGAGCTGCTGCCGGGCGTTGTCCGACCTGCAGGCGGCCGGCCACGTCTCGCTGCCTGCGGGTCGAGGTGCTCGCGGTGGTGGGGGCCGGGCGCGGGTGCTCCCGCACCCGCTGGCGCCGGCGGTGGACGTGCCGGGCACGGTCGGCGCGGTTGTGGGTCTGACCCTGGAGCTGGTGGAAACCGACGAGCAGCGGCAGGTCTGGAACACGCTGATGGCCTACGAGCACCCGCGCGGGGCCGGTCCGTTCGTCGGCCCGCAACTGCGGTATCTGGTGGGTTCGCCGCATGGTTGGCTGGGCGGCGTCGGGTTTGCGGCGAGTGCGCGGCGGCTGCGGTCCCGCGACGCCTGGGTCGGGTGGGACGACACGGGCCGGCGCGCGCACCTGCACCGGGTGTTAGGGCTGTGCCGGCTGCTGGTGCGCCCCGGCATCGTGTGCCGCAACCTGGCCTCGCACGTGCTGGGCCGGGCCGTCCGGGCAGTCGGCGACGACTGCGAGGGTCTGTATGGCTATCGCCCCTGGCTGCTGGAGACGTTCGTCGACGAGACCGAACAGACGGGGGCGAGCGTGCGCGCGGCCAACTGGGTTCGGGTGGGTGAGACCTGCGGTCGCGGTCGCCAGGATCGCACGCACGCGGCGCCGGAAACGCGCAAGGCGGTGTATATGTACGCCTTGGAGCCGGCGTGGCGCACCCGCCTCGCGGTGCCTGCACCGGTCGTGGCGCCGCTGGCGGTTGGCGACGGTCTCGACGCCGCGGTCTGGGCGGAGCACGAGTTCGGCGGGGCGCGGTTGGGCGACGCGCGTCTGAGCGCGCGGCTGGTGCACAGCGCGCAGCATATGGCAGAGTCTCCGATGCGCGCCATCACCGGCGCCGCCCACGGCGCGCGCGCGATGGTCAAGGGCCATTACCGGCTGATCGACCAGCCCGCCGACAGCGCGGTGACGGTCGGCAACATCCTCGCGCCGCATCGCGAGCAGACGCTGCGCCGGATGCAGGCGCACGACACGGTGCTGTGCATCCAGGACGGCACCCGGTTGAACTTCACCCGACGCGGGCAGACGCAGGGGCTGGGGGCCATCGGCTCGAACCAGACCGGCGCGGTGGCGCGCGGCCTGGAGTTGCACACGACCTTGGCCGTCAATCCCGACGGGGTGGCGTTGGGCGTGCTGCGGGCCGCCTTCGACGCGCCCGCGTCCCCCAACTCCGAGGCGGAAGGCGAGCCGACCCCGAAGCCGCGCGAGAAGCGCAAGTCGTTCCGTTGGATCGAGGGGCTGCGCGACTGCGCGCAGGCAGCCGAGCAATTGTCCCAGACCCGCGTGGTGTGCGTGATGGACCGCGAGGCCGACTTCCTCGACCTGTTCGTCGAACACCGCGCGGCTGCCCCGCAGGTCGACCTGCTGGTCCGCGCCAAGGCCGACCGCGTCCTCGGCAGGGAAAAGACGCCCGACGGGCAGACGGTCTCACGCCGTCTGTTCGATACGGTGCGCAACGCGCCGGCCCGAGGCGCCGCCAAGGTCGAGGTGCAGCGGCTGAGCGCGCGCGTGAAGGCCAGCAAACAGGCCCGCAAGGACCGCCGGGCGGAGCGGGTCGCCGACGTGACGCTACGCTACCAGCAGGTGCCGCTGCCCTGCCCCGGCGACGAGCCGGTCGCACTGTGGGTCGTCCACGTGCGCGAGGAACAACCGCCGTCCGCGGCCGAGCCGCTGGAGTGGTTCCTGCTGACCACTTTGCGGGTGAGCAGCGCCGACGACGCCATGCGCATCCTGCAATGGTACGTCCGGCGCTGGCGCATCGAAGAATACTTCCGCGTGCTCAAGTCCGGCTGCAAGGTCGAGGAGTTGCAGCACCACACGGCCGAGCGGCTCGAACGCGCCATGGCCATCAAGATGGTCATCGGGTGGCGCATCCAGTTGATGGTCCAACTCGGGCGCGAAGTGCCCGACCTGCCGGGCGACCTGCTGTTCTCCGATGGCGAGTTGCGCGTGCTCGCCACCTTCGCCCGCTCACGCAAGCTGCCGCCGCCGGCGCGCCTCGGCGACGCTGTCGGTCTGGTCGGGCGCCTCGGCGGGTGGCTCGGACGCCGACGCGACCCGCCCGGCGCTCAGTTGATGTGGCACGGCTACACTCAACTGGTTGCCATGGCCTTCGCCTTCGAACTGCGGGACGAGTTCGGATGACCTCCTGCTCACTACAGTCCAGCCCCGGACATCCGGGGCACGGGCAGCGCTAGCCCGGACTATTCATGGCGACCGTGACTTGGCCCCTGGGAGGCGGCACCGGAACCGGACTCGGTCACGGACAACGGGCAATGAGCAGTGGGCGGCCGCTGGAACGTCTCAACCGCGTGTGGCAGGGTGGTTGAGCGCCGAATGGACGTGATGACGGGTGCCGCCGGGGAGGACAGCGCACACTTCCCCCGTTGCGGGCGGTTGGCAGCCTCCGTCAGTCAGCGATGCGGCGCTCGCCGAGCGGCTATCCGGCGCGCGCCCCGAGCGCGAACGCGATATGCCGCCACGCCGCCAGGTCTGGTGTCGCGCGCGGCAGGCGCAGGACGATGCGACGCACCGAGCACACCACCTGGACGCCGAGCTTCAGCAGCCGGTCGCGCAGCCAGGGCACCTGCGCGCGGGCGCACGCGGTGTCGGCGGCGCGCAGCCGCAACTCCTGCATCAGCACGTAGGCCGCCGCCGTCAGCAGGACGCGCAACTGATTCGCCGAAAACGTCTGGCAACTCGTGCGGTCGATCTGTAGGGCCTTCAGTTCCTTGATCCGGTTCTCGGCGTCCCCGCGGGCGCAGTAGACCTTCTCGTAGAGGAAACGCGGCGTCTGCCGCATGTTGGTCACGACGAAGCGCGGATTGTCCCGCGGCTCGCGGTCTCGGTGGCGGACGACTTCGGCCTTGATCACCACGCGGCGCGCGTGGTTCCACGTGCCGGCCTGGTACTCGTTGGTCTCGGTGTAGACGTGCTCGGTCTGTTCGCTGCGCCACGTCCGCGCCCGCGCCACCAGCATGGCCGGCTCGGCGTACCGCTCCAACACCGCGTTCTTCGCCATCGCGACCACATAATCGAGCCGCGGCTGCGCCTCCAGGAAGGCGAAGACCGCCGGGCTGGCAAAGCCCCCGTCGAGCCGAACGAGAATGCGCGCCCGCGGAAACGCCCGGCGCAGCCGCGGCAGCAACCGCGACAACAGCCCGACCGTCCCCTCGGAGGCGACCGCCTTGCCGTGCCGCAACAGCGCCGCGCACAGATACTGCTCGGATTCGCGGTCGAAGGTCAGGAAGCCAAGCAGCGGCAGGTAGCACCAGTTGTCGTAGTAGCCGTTGAAGAGCGTGTACTGCTGCGCCCCGTGCGTCGGGTCGTCCGTCGGGTCCAGATCGATCGTGATGCACCGCGCCCGCCCGTCCAGACGGCGGCGATGCCGCTCGATGACCCGCGTGGCCAACTCGTCGGCCATGCGGTAGAGCGCGCAGCCGTTGACTGCGTTCTCGAACCGCGACAGCGTCGGCTGCGACGCCAGGCGCTCGCCCGAAACCGGGTCTCTGTCGAGCAGCAGCTTGTGGATGGGGTCGTCGGCGAGACGGTCGCCATCATTGCAGTCGGGATGGCCGCAGGCGATGCCAAAGATGCGCTGGCCGATCAGGTCCGCGAGCGAGTGCCGGGTCTTGTCCGGCGCCCGCTTGTCGAACAGACACCCGGCGAACGCCTTGACCAGGCCGTAGATGCGCTCGGCGGCCTTCAGCAGGATCGCCCCGCCGTCGGAACTGGCCTGCTCCTGGTTGAACCGGGCGAACAGCGGCTTGTCAAACAGATCCGGGAACAGAACAGTCTGTGTTACAGTGTCGGTCGTCACGCAAGGGCCTCCGTGGTGGCGCAAGTGGTTGTTAACACTGCACTTGTACCACACGGGGGCTCTTGTGTCTGTACCGGAATCGGAACACGCCACGAATTTTCCGGGCTAGACGGAAACGTCAGCGCTGAGAAATATGGTGGAGGCGACGTCCCCCATATTCACATCGTCTGGAGGCGTCCGGAAGCATCCACTTTCTCGGCGATGACCGGGGCCAGGACCTCCTTCGCGGTCGACGACGTCGAAGCCGAACACGAGCGTCTCACGGCAAGAGGTGTGCGATTCGTACAGCCGCCAACAGACCTCGGGACGGTCATTGCCGCGGTATTCGACGATTCGTGCGGCAACTTGATCCAGATCGCAGAGGAGAAACGTCAATCGTGACGATCTTGAGCAGTCGCACCAGCCCCATGGGTCGTGGCCAGTCGCCGATCCCGACGGGGCACACCCGGTCAATCGAAGTCACGACTTGACTGTTGCTGCGAGGCCGAGTGCCTCTGGACGGTCCGCGATGCCCTCCGAGATCGTCTCGGGGGCGGTGATCACGGACGGCGAGGCGACGCGGGACCATCGAGAACGACGACCCGATGCCGCGGGCGCTCCTGGCGCGGTTCGTGGGTGGTCACAACGGTGCCGGTAGCCGTTGAACGCGTCCGGCGACCCCGCTCCACGGCCCGGTTGACGGTAGTCCGCCATCTGCACATGACCGGCTGGTCGTTCTTGCGGGTTGCGGTTGTCGCCTTCGGAGGTCCGTGGACGGCTTCGATGGTCCCTTAGATTCCGGTCTAATCCGGTCGGCCGGCGCGTCAAACCCGGGCGACGACATCGGCGACCTGACGCGAAATGGATCTTGCGGGGGTCCTCGGGCGCAGACGGCGCCCGCAGCCCCTGCCCGGCGGGAACGAGGAGCAAGGGAACCGAGCCGATGACGAACGCCTCAACGCCAACGTCGCCCAACGCGACGACTCCCCGCTCCGCTTGCGCCGAGCGGTGGCGGCGGTGGAGCACCAGGTTCGCGAACCGCGATTCTTCTCGAAAGGTCGCTGGCCGGACTCGCCGTCCCGCCGCTTGCCATCCTCCCCCATGAACTCGGGCACTACCTGGTCCTTCTCGCCATGGACGTCCCGAATCTGGCAATGCACACGGGAGGCTCCGTCGCGGCGCTCCATTGATCGCTGCTATCCGTCCATGTCCGGCTGGGTTCGTCCGGTTCAATCCAGTCGCGAATTGTGCACGGAACTGTACACGGCCGCCGGAGTAGTTCTATAAACTACTGAAAATAAACGAGTTGCTGATCTACCGTTACGTTCGGTGCGGAAGCCACGCGTCTTGCCCTGAAGCCCGGAATTCTTGCGCGCGGACTGAGACAGGCTCCGCACTACAGCCGCGAAGCCCGCCAATCCTCACGAGGACCAGACTCCGAGCGCCCCTGGGGCGGCTCAGTCGGCGCGAACGACCTTCTGCTCGGCCCAGGCGTCGGTGATCAGCCCGGCCCGGACCCGCGCCTTGAACTGCTGGCCGTGGGTGCGGTCGTTGACCCACTCTCCAGGTGCCGTGATCCATGAGGAAAAGTCCTGTCGCGGCCGGGTCGGCAGCGACGCGCGGCGATAGACGGAGCCTGCTGAACCGAGAGGTGTTTCGCGACTCCGGCCGGCCGGCAGGACCGGACGACTGGAGCCGCGATCGAATCGATGAGCGCCGGGATGACGCTCCGGCAGGCTACTTGAGCTTGGAGTAGTCGGCGGCGCTCATCATGAACACTTCGGCGTTCAGCGGCACCTCGTACTTCGCGCGCAGTTCGTGCCAGGCGGGGTCGTCCCGGAAGTCGGCGAACACCTGATCGCGATGGGCGCGGTCGCGGTAGGTCAGCATCCAGATCAACGTGTTGGGATTGTCCAGACTCTGCCACGCCCAGACGACCTCGGCGCCGTGCTTCTCGAAGAGCGCCACCTCGCCCTCGCGGAAGCGCCGGTGCAGGTTGTCGATGCCGCCCTTGCCGTCCATCTCCGGCTCGGCCGTGTACATGCGGATCTCGAAGCAGCGCGAGTCAGCCGCGACGTTCTTGGAGAATTCCATCGCGAGGTCGCCCGCCGGCCCGCAGGGCGGCGGCGGGTCGTCCTGGGCGAAGGCCAGGCCGCTGAACGCGAGGCTGATCACGACGGCGAGCATTGCTGTTCTCATCTTCTGTCCCCTTCTCGAATGT
This sequence comes from Vicinamibacterales bacterium, assembly GCA_965222905.1. Taxonomy (GTDB): domain Bacteria; phylum Acidobacteriota; class Vicinamibacteria; order Vicinamibacterales; family UBA8438; genus WTFV01. The sequence continues at coordinate 6,959,890 of OZ244976.1, forward strand.
TGCCAGTGTCCGTGCCGCGCGCGTACGGAATCCTAACACCTATCGAACGCCGGCGTGCGTTGTCATCACGACCCGATGCCACTCAGGCAGCGACAGCACGGCGGTCTCTGTAAGTGACTGAGAATTCATTGGTTTATGGGTATGCCCGGACGACATCCCACGGTGTACCCCACAACGTCGGGAATGCTCCGCCAGCATTCTGTCCGTCGATCCTCCTCGCAGGTGAGCCAGGCATTGCCCAGGGTCAGAGCCCGCAGCGCCTCCTCCGTGCTGATGCGCTCGTCCGCATTGGCGTATACTGCCGGCCGTGGCATCCAATTTGCGGGTAACCTGGGGCACGTACCCCGAGCCAAGGAGTGCAGCATGAGCCTGTCAACCAACTGGCGCGGCTGGATGTGGATTCCGCTCCTGTCGCTGCTGTGTGTTCTCGACGTACCGGAGGCTGCGGTTGCCCAGGAGGGTTCGGCGGGCGACCCGTCGCAATGGGTCATGCCGAACGCCAACTATGCAGGCTGGAACTACAGCCCGCTGGACCGAATCGACGTCGAGAACGTCGAGCAGCTCACGATGGCGTGGACGATGCAGCTCGGCATCCACGATTCGTACGAAGCCTCGCCGCTCGTGATCGGCGACACGATGTACATCGTCACCCCGAAGCCGAACTACGTCTACGCGCTCGACCTCGCCCGGCAGGGGGTCATCAAGTGGGAGTTCCGGCCCGAGATCCCCGACCCGGAAACGACGGGGAGGAGCGCCTGCTGCGGTGCACAGACCCGCGGCCTGGCCTATGACGACGGCCGGATCTACTTCGCCACCCTCGACGGGCAGGTGTTCGCGCTCGATGCGGAGACCGGAGACGAGATCTGGCAGGCCGAGAACGCGAACATCGGGATCGGGGAAACGGTCCCCGGCATGCCGCTGGTGGTCGGCGACAAGGTCATCATCGGCGTGGCCGGCGGCGAGCGCGGCGTCCGCGGCCACGTCACCGCCTACAGCACCGACACCGGCCGGTTCCGGTGGCGGTACTACAGCATGGGGCCGAACAACGAGGTGGGCATCGGATCTCGCTTCGAGCCCTTCTATCCGGACGACCGGGTCCCCAACCCGGCGCTGGACACCTGGTTCGGCGACTCCTGGCGGCGCGGCGGCGGCTCCGTCTGGGGCTGGTTCACGTACGACGCGGAGCTGAACATCTTCTACTACGGCACGAGCAACTGCGCCCCGTGGAATCCGGACTACCGCCGGGAGTGGGGCGTGGTCGAGCTGGACGAGGACGGGGGCCTGACCGGCTACCGGAACAACTACTGCGCGTCGATCCTGGCCCGCGACGCCGACAGCGGAGAGCTCATCTGGGCCTACAACATGACCCCTCAGGATCAGTGGGACCTGGATGAGCCCAACGCGAATATCCTCGTCGACCTCGAGATCAACGGCCAGACGCGCAAGGCGCTGGTGCGACCGGCGAGGAACGGCTTCTTCTACGTGTTCGATCGGGCGACGGGGGAGATGCTCCTCGAGCCCTGGATGTTCGTCTACAACGACATCTTCGATGGCGTGAACATGGAAACCGGCCGGCCGCGCTACGACCTGACGAAGATGATGTTCACCGCCGTCGAGGACCGACAGCAGTACGTGCCGGACGCCGAGAACATCGCCGTCGGCTGGTGTCCCGGCATCGCCGCCCGGAACTGGCAGAACGACGCGTTCTCCCCGCGCACCGGACTCCTGTACACCCCGACCTCGAACTCCTGCGATCGCCTGAGAATGGTCGAAGGCGATTACGTGCCCGGGAACGACTACACGCTCCGCGAACGAGGCGGCAACGCCCCGGACCCGCCCAATGCGGAGGTCGTCAACGAGCTGCAGGCCAACGATCCGGTGGCGGGCGAGACCGTCTGGCGGATTCAGTGGACGACCGCCAACAACGCGCCGGTCATGGCGACCGGCGGGGACCTGCTCTTCCAGGGCGGCCCCAACGAGGGTGTGGTGCGCGCGATCGATGCTCGGACCGGGGACATCGTCTGGACGTTCCGGACCGGTAGCAGCTTCCGGAACTCGCCGATCACCTACCTCGGGCCGGACGGCCGGCAGTATGTCGCCATCATCGGCAGCCAGCGCGCGGGGAGCGTGCAGGTCACCGACGATACGGAACCGGATGCGCCCGACCGCTTCCGGCGAGCCGGCAGCGCGCTCTACGTGTTCGCGCTGCCTCCGGCTCGCAACTGAGGCGCCGACATGTTGGGTCGACGTCGGTTCAACACGCTGCTCGCGGGGACGGCCGGGTGGGTCGCAGCAGGCCCGCTCGGCACGGCCGCCGCGCAGTCGCAGTCGCGCGGCGCCACCTATGCCAGCGTGGACGCCCGGCTCTACCGGATTCGCCGCGACGGCGATTCCCTGGTGCGGGCACCGCGCCCGCTGATCCTTCCCGCCCAGGTGCAGGAGGGGTGGCAGCATCCGTCGGGCCGCTACTTCTACATCGCCAGCAGCGACCAGCGCACGTCGACCGCCCGCGTGCGGCATCACTACCTGAACGCGTTCCAGGTGGATTCGTCGGGAGATCTCCAACCGTTCGGCGGGACCGTAGAGCTGCCCCACCGGCCGATCTACATCACCGTCGACCAGCGTGGCGAGTACCTGCTGTCGGCATTCAGCTTTCCGAGCTCCCTTTCGGTGCACCGGCTCAACGCCGACGGGTCGATCGGCGACATGGTGGATCAGCGGACGAGCCTGGACGCGGGCTTCTATGCGCACGCCGTGTACGTCATGCCCTCGAACCGCGCGGTCCTGCTGCCGGCGCGCGGCAACGAGCCGGAGCCCGGCGTCCACACGGAGGATCCGGGCGGCCTCTACCTGTACGGCTTCGAGAACGGCCAGTTGACCAACAAGCAGACGGTGGCGCCGAACGGGGGACTGGCGTACCGCGTGCGGCACGCCGACTTCCATCCGTCGGGCCGTTGGGTCTACGTCGATATCGAGACGCAGAACCTGCTGCACACCTACGCCATCCGAGCGGATGACACGCTTTCGGAGGAGCCCTCGTTCGTCAGCACGACGCTGGCCGCGCCGGAGGCATATCGCGGCGGACAGACAACGTCGTCGATCCGCATGCATCCGACCAACGGCCGGACCCTGTACGTTGCGAACCGGGGCCGCGGAACGGAGATCTTTCAGGGCGAGCGGGTGTCGAACGGCACCGAAAACACTATTGCCGTGTTCTCCGTTGATTCCGGTACCGGCGAGCCGACCCTGGTGCAGACCATCGACACCCGGAGCATTGCCGTCAGGACGATGGCGTTTCAACCGGACGGCCGGTCGATGGTCGCCGCGAGCCCGGAGCCGGGACAAATCCGCGCCCGGGGGCGTCTGGAGACCGTGCCGGCCGCGCTGACGCTGTACGACATCGAAGCGGACGGCCGACTGGCGTTCAGGTCCACCCTTCCGGTCGACACGCGGGGCGAGACGATGTTCTGGTGCGGGGTCGTCCGCTATTGAGATGGAGGCCCGACATGGGGCGTCCCGCTCTAGAAGCGGAAGCCCCAGGCAATCAGGAACGACCGTGCTGAGCGGTAGTCACCGGCCGAGGTCGCTTCGCCGAAGCGGTCTCCCTCGACGTACGTGGTCGGGATCCCCAACGCGTCCCGCGGCCCGTCCGCATCGGGCCGAATGGTCGTGTTGAAGTAGAGCAGCTTGTCGTTGTTGGTCAGGTTGTACCACTCGATCTTCAGCCACGGCCGCAGGCTGCGCCAGACCGGGATGTCGTAGTGGAGCGACAGGTCGAACCGGCCGGAGCCGTTGTAGAGCTCGGATCCGCGTCCGGCCGAGTAGTACAGCGTCCGCGACGAAGGACCGTCGACGTAGCCCAACTCGTCTAGAATCGCCTGCTGCTCCGGCGTCACCCGGAAGCTGCTCGACGCCAGGCTGTAGTTCCCCGCCGAGTCGTACCGCCAGAAACCGCCGATGTAGGTCGCCGGGGTTCCGGTAGAACTTGTTCGTGAACGTGCCGTACTCGTCCCCGGTGTCCGGATCGGTGAGCGTCGTCGCCCCCGTCGTCAGGTCCTGGTAGTCCTCCACGAAACTGCTGGCGCGGCGCCGGACGCAGGTCGCCTGGAAGTACCCGCGCGTCCCGAGCGTCGTTCCGGACGACAGGGTGAACTCCTTCGTGACGGGCGAATTGAGTCGACCCTGGCTCCGCGCGACGGGATCCAATTCTCGATCAGCGACTCGAAGGTGGAGAACACGGGGATCAGCCGGTTGCCGACGAGGACCGGACCGCCGTTCTCGTACACCTTGTAGTCCGCATCGAAGACGTAGCCGGTCGAAGACTGCGAGTTGCCGCCGGTCCGCGTCGACCGGTAGCTCTCGAAGCCCACCTTCACGTTGTGCGAGCCGAGCGACTCGGTACCCCGGTACCAGGAGACGTTGCCGGTCACCTGCAGGTTGTTCCGGTCCTCCGGATCGGTCGCATCGAAGTAGGGCGCGTTGTAGTGCCCCAACTCCTGCGTCAGCGTGATGAACGGCGAGTATCCGATGGCGGTCTGATCGCCGCCGCCGCCCCGGAAGCCGAACCGTTTCTGCGAGACCTGGGCCTCGGCGAAGACGTTCCGGCTCAGGCTGCCCCGGTAGGTCGTCACGTACAGGTCGTTCGGCCGCGTCGCATCGTTCTGCGTGGCCGGCGTGATGCTGAAGCCGAACGTCGCGTTCTCGAACCGGGCCGTCCGGTTCCGCATGTACTGGCCGGACAGCGTATGTCCCGGGGCGAGAGTGGCGGTCAGCTTGAACTGGTTCCGGTCGTTGTTCTCGCGCTCGTTGTACGAGATGCCGGTCTGCGCGAAGCTCTCGCTGTCGGTGGTCCGGGCGCGGCGGAACGAGTAGAAGAACCAGAGGCGGTCGCGCGTGATCGGTCCGCCGAGCGTCGCCTCGTGCGTCTGGTTGAAAACGTCCTCACGCTCCACCTCGTTCTCCACCTCGTACGGGTTCAGCCCTTCCCACGTCGGCTTGTCGTAGTTCGTGCGCCAACTGCCCGAGAAGCGGTTGCCGCCGCTCTTCGTGATGACGTTGACGACACCGCCGGAGAAGCGGCCGTACTCGGCGGAGATCCCGGAGGTGAGCACCTGCGTCTCCTCGATCGCATCCGCGACGTAGAGTGCGTTCGAGGTGCCGAACAGATTGTCGTTCGTGTCGACACCGTCGACCAGGTAGACGTTGTCGTAGGCGAACGCGCCGTTGATCGCGAGTTGGCCGGCGTTGGGCGTGTTGGTGTTCAATCCGGGCTGAGTCGCGGCGATGGCGAACGGTGTCCGCCCTATCGGCAACGCGTTCACTTCATCGCTCGCCAGGTTCGAAGCGGTCTCCGTCGTCTGGATCTCCGGCGGAACCACGCCCACCACCTGAACCGTCTCGGTGACGCCGCCGGGCGCCATGACCGCGTTGACGCCCACCTCGCCGCCGAGCGGGACGGTCGCGGCCTCTTCGACGTCGCCGAAACCGGAAATCTCGAAGACCACCGAGTAGTCCCCCGGTGGAAGTTGCGGCAGCGAGTAGTTGCCGTTGATGTCGGTAATGGCGGCGCGTGTCCCCTGCAGGGACGGCGAGCGGACCGTGACGGTTACGCCGGGGAGCGAAAGCCCCTGGGAGTCGACCGCGGCGCCGCTGATGGTGCCGGTCTGGCGGCCCTGCGCGAAAGCGTTGGCCGCGAACGCAAGGGCCAGCGCGAGGCTGAACCCCAGTGCGAGCGTTCTTCTTGCCATTTCTACCTCACTGGTCACTTCGCCCGGAACCATACCCGGCGACGTCTGGTCACCGCCGCAGTCCGGACACCGCTACCGGCCTGCTCCCGTCAGGCGACGCCCTTGAGGGCGAGGACCGGATCCAGACGCGCAGCCCGTCGCGCCGGCACCAGCGTGGCAGCGACCGCACCTCCCAGCACCAGGAGGGCGACTCCGGAAAAGGTCAGCGGGTCGTAGGGACTCACGCCGTAGAGCAGACTGGCGAGACCGCGACCCACCACTGCGGCCGACGCCAAACCGGCAAGGAGGCCCACGGTCGTCATGACGAGGCTCCCGACCGCGACCAGCCGGACGAGTCGCGCCGGGGAGGCGCCGACTGCGGCGCGGATGGACAGTTCGTGCCGGCGCTCGGCCACGGCGCGCCCGAGGGCGCCGAACAGCCCGAACATCGACACGACCAGCGCCAGCGCCGCCACCGCCACCGCGGGCACCAACTGGAGACGGCGGCCGGCGATGGAGTCGGCGACGTGATCCTCCAGCGTACGCACCTCGGGGAGCGGCAGCGTCGGATCGAGCCGGGCGATGACCCGCCGCAGAGTCGGGACGAGCGCCGAGGCGTCGCCGCTGCTGCGGACCACGAGGTGGGACAGCCCCATCGGGCGCTGCGGCCAGGGCACGTAAATCGAGGCGTCCCGATCGGCGGCGAGCCCGCGATACTTCATGTCGCCGACCACGCCGAGCACGGTGGTGTCGCGCGTCAGCGCCATCCGTTCCACGGCCCACCCCATCGATTTGCCGATCACGCTGTCGTCCCGGAAGATGAACCGCGCGGCCGAGACGCTCAGGATCGCGTTCGGGATCACCGCCCGTTCGTCCTCGACCCGGAAGCGACGTCCGTCCTCGAGCGACGTTCCGAGCGCTTCGAAGAACCCGGACGTGACGGCGCCCCAGGAGAGAACCCTCCGATCGTCGCCCGTGTCCCTGTTCATCCAGAGATTGATCGAGATCGGAGCGTCGGCGGGCGGCAGCATGCTGCCAACCCCCGCCGCGGTCACCGTGGGCAGCGCCCGCACCTCGCCCAACAACCGATTCACGAAGTCCACCAGCGCTCGGTCATCCGGAAACCGGGTATCGTCCAGCATCAGTCGGGCGGTGACGACCCGGCCGGCGTCGTACCCGCCATCCTCGGCCAACAGCGCACCGACGCTGCGCGTGAGCAGTCCCGCGCCGGCGAGGAGCACGATAGCCAGCGCGATCTGCCCCGCCACCAGGCTCGCCCGAAGACGCCGAGTCACGGGAGAGACGGCCCGGCCGGTGCCGGTGATCAACTCGATGCCCCGGCTGCGGAGCGCTCCCACCGCGGATGCGCCGCCGCAGGCCAGCGCGACGAGCATCGTCACCACCGAGGCAGCCACCAGGGTTGCCAGGTCGAGGCCCATCTCCGGCACGCGGGGAAGCACGGTCGTCGCCCGGGCCTTGAACAGCTCGATGCCCACCGCGGCCAGGGCCAGACCGATCGTCAGGCCTGCCGCGGCCAGGATCAGACCCTCGACCACGGCCATGCGCAGGACCTGCATCGTCCCGGCGCCGAGCGCCTGTCTCAGCGCGAACTCCCGCCGACGGGCGACCGAGCGACCAATCAGCATCGTGATCACGCTCAGGCAGGCGACAACCAGGACCAGCCCCGCGGCGGCCTGCGCCACCAGCAGCGCCGGGCGGCGATCACCCGTCAACACGTCATCGAGACGGCTCGTCACCGCGCCCCAGTCGTCGCCGCGCAGCTCCCGGCTGATGCGTCCCGCTTCCTGGGTGAGCTGCGCCGGCGTCGCGCCGGAATGGAGACGAGCGATGAGATCGAACCGCCCCTCGGAGGGGTCCCGTCCCGGCGGTGGAGCGGTCCACACGTCGACCGTGCCGGAAGGCAACCCGAACTCGTCCGACATCACCGCCACGATCTCCACCAACTCGTCCCCGACCGAGAGCGTCTGCCCGACCACGTCGCGTTCGCCGGCCAACCGTCCCGCCAGCCGCCTGCTCACCACCGCGCGGCCATCCCCCGGCATCAGGCGCGGCGCACGCCCCCGGACCGCACCCACCCCGAGCACCTCGAAGAAGTTCTCGCTGACCAGAGCCGTCGCGGTGATCCGGGCCGGGCCGTTCCCACGGACGCGGCGCTCGCGCTGCTGGACCCCGGCCAGATCGGCGCTACGGAGTCGATCCGACCAGTCGCGGTACAGATCGGGTCGTACGCCGCCGCTCCGGTCGCCGCCGTGCGTCTGCTCGATCGTGACGAGACGGTCGGACTCGGGGTACGGCAGGGGTCGCCACAACACCGTGTAGGCAACGGCAAAGACCGTGGCGTTGAGCCCGACGCCGAGAGCCAGCGTCCCCACGATGATCGCGGTCAGCCCGGGTTGCCGACCGAAGGACCGCAGTGTCCGCTGGAGTTGGTGAAGAGCATCCATCCCGATCACGCGAGGTGAACGACGTGCGGTTCGTGAAGGACGCAAGTGATCTAGAGTATAGGCTTGCGAGGGTGACGATGAATCTACTGCGGGCCGGGTCCGTGCCGACCACAATCGCGGCCGTAGCGGTTGCCGTGGGGACGGCGGGAAGCTGGATCCCCGGCCGCTCCGCCGACTACCTCCTGGCCGCCCCGGCTGCTCGAACCGCGCCGGCTTCCGCCGAATCCGTGCGCGGCCTCCTCAATCGCTACTGCGTCGGCTGTCACAGCGAGCGGAGAGTCACGGCGACGGGCGCGGCCGCGTCCGTGCTCGATGCGCAGCTCCGGCAAACGGGGCTCGCGCTGGACGTCGTGGACGCGGAGCGGCCGAGCGCCGACGCGGAGCTGTGGGAGCGGGTGATCGCGAGACTCGCGGCGGGCTCGATGCCGCCGGCGGGACGCCCGCGGCCCGGCGCGGAAGAGACGCGTGCGGTCACGAGCTGGCTGGAGACGCAGATCGACGAGGCGGCCGCGGCGAACCCGAATCCGGGCAGAACCGCGTCGATGCATCGCCTGAACCGCACGGAGTACGGCAACGCGATTCGTGACCTCCTCGCGCTGGAAATCGACGTGGCGGCGATGCTGCCCGGGGACGAGACATCGGATACCGGGTTCGACAACAACGCCGAGGTGCTTTCGATATCGACCGCGCAACTGGAGCGCTATCTGTCGGCCGCGCGGAAGATCTCGCGCCTGGCCACCGGTGTCATGACGGCGCCCGATTTCGCGCGCTTCGAGAACTCGGTGCTGCTGACGCAGGCGGACCGGCAGAACGAGGACCTGCCGCTCGGATCCCGCGGCGGCCTTTCCGCCACGCACCATTTTCCGGCCGACGGCAACTACATCTTTCGCATCGCGCTGACGACCAACTGGCAGGACTACGTCCGCGGCATGGGCAGAAGGAACCTGCTCGACCTCCGCATCGACGGCAGGCTCGTCGAGCGGTTCACGGTGGGGGGCGAGGCGCCGGGCACGCCGGCTCCCACGACCTGGTCGCCGGCCGAGGCGGGCGACCCCGAGTGGGAGCGGTACGTCCGCGAGTCTGCCGCCCACCTGGAGATCCGGGTGCCGGTCGATGCAGGGCCGCACGTCGTCGGGGTCTCGTTCGTCCGGAACCGGTGGGAGCCCGAGGGACCGTTGCAGCCGGTGATGAAGGGCGCGGTCTTGTCGAACAACGAGAGGTACCACGGGAACGCGGAGGTCCAGGCGCTGACGATCGAAGGCCCCTACGAGGGCGCGGTGCCCGAGGACACGCCGAGCCGGCGCAGAATCTTCGTGTGCGATCCCGCCACCTTACCGGAGGAGGAGGCATGCGCCGAGCGGATCCTCTCGAGGCTGGCCCGCCGCGCCTATCGCGGGCCGCCGACGGATCGGGACGTCGAGACGCTGCTCGAGTTCTTCCGGGACGGGCGGGCGAAGGCGGGGGGCAGCTTCGACGCCGGCATCCAGCTCGCGCTCGAACGGCTGCTCGTCGATCCGGATTTCCTCCTCCGCGTGCAGGAGGACCCGCCCGGCGCGGCGGCGGGACAGGTGTACGCGCTGGGCGACATCGAGCTGGCCTCGCGCCTGTCGTTCTTCCTGTGGAGCAGCATCCCCGACGAGGAGCTGCTCGGCGTCGCCGCGCGCGGCGAGCTGACGGATCCCGCGACAATGCGCCGCCAGGTGCGGCGCATGCTGGCCGATCCGCGCAGCGAGGCGCTGGTGAGCAACTTCGCCGCGCAGTGGCTGCACCTGCGGAACCTCGACGAGGTGAAGGCCGAGCCCGCGGTCTATCCCGAGTTCGACCAGGACCTGGTGGACGCGTTCCGGCAGGAGACGGCGTTGTTCATCGGCAGCACCATCGCGGAGGACCGCAGCGTCCTGGACCTGCTCGGCGCCGACTACTCGTACGTGAACGAGCGGCTGGCGCGGCACTACGACATCCCCGGGGTCTACGGGAGCCGATTCCGGCGCGTGGCGCTGCCCGACCTGGAGCAGCGGGGCGGGCTGCTGGGCCACGGCTCGCTGCTGTCGCTGACCTCCTACCCGCACCGCACCTCGCCCGTCCTGCGCGGGCGGTGGCTGCTGGAAGCGATCTTCGGCGCGCCGCCGCCGGGTCCTCCGCCCGACGTGCCCGCGTTGCCGGAGCGCGGGGAGAACGACGCACCGGCGTCGATGCGCGAGCGTCTGGAGCTGCATCGGCGCAATCCCGCGTGCGCGAGCTGTCACCGGACCATCGATCCGCCGGGCTTCATGCTGGAGCACTACGACGCCATCGGGAGGTGGCGGTCCGTCACGGACGATGGCCGGCCGGTCGACGCCGCCGGCACCCTGCCGAACGGGGTGACGGCGGTGGGCCTGGCCGGACTGCGGGGCCTGTTGCTCGACGCGCCCGAGCAGTTCGTGGGCACGCTCACCGAACGGCTCCTGGCCTACGCGCTCGGGCGCGAGCCGCGGTACTACGACCAGCCGACGGTGCGCCGCATCGTGCGCAACGCGGCCGCGGACGAGCATCGCTGGTCGTCGGTCATTCTCGGGATCGTCGAGAGCCCGGCGTTCCTGACGCGGCGGGCGGCGGAGTGACGGGAAACGGATTCACCCGGGTGGCCGAGCACGAGCCGACGAGAGGACTGACATGAAAGGCATCAACATCTTCACCGCGAAGCCCTTGTCCCGCCGGACGGTCCTGCGCGGCGTGGGCGCGACCGTCGCGCTGCCGTTCCTGGACGCCATGGCGCCCGGCGTGTCGGCGTTGGCGCGGACCGCGGCGAAGCCGGTTCGTCGCTTCCAGGCGATCTTCGTGCCGAACGGGATGGCGATGGAGTACTGGTCGCCGGCGGCGGTCGGGCGTGACTTCGAGCTCACGCCGATTCTGCAGCCCCTGGCGCCGTTCCGGGATCGGATGCTCGTCTTCTCGGGGCTCCACTCGTCGTGGACCTACGTCCATGCCGGCGCTTCCGGTTCCTTCCTGACCGGCACGAGCCGCGGGGGTACGTCGGAAACGGACGTGGTGGCCGACACGTCGATCGACCAGATGCTCGCGCGCGAGTTCGGCGCCTCGACGCCGCTCGCCTCGCTCGAGCTGTCGATAGACAAGGAGGCCAACGCGGGACAGTGCACCTCCGGCCTCAGTTGCGCGTACACCCAGACCATCTCGTGGCGCACGCCCACCATGCCGCTGCCGATGGAGAACAACCCGCGGGCGGTGTTCGAGCGGCTGTTCGGCGACAGCGGCTCGACCGACCCCGCGGTGCGACTCGCGCGCATGCAGGAGAAGCGGAGCATCCTGGACTCGGTGAGGGACAAGCTGGCGGACGTCGAGCGTCGGGTCGGCACGGACGATCGGCGCAAGGTCGAGGAGTATGCCGCGGCCATCCGCGACGTCGAACGACGCATCGAGGTGGCTGAATCCAGGAGCGACGTGGCGGTCGTCGCGGAGGAGCCGCGGGGTGTGCCCTCCACGTTCGAGGAGCACGTCGAGCTGATGTTCGACCTCCAGTTCCTGGCGCTGCAGAGCGACATCACCCGCGTGACCACGTTCATGCTCGGCCGGGAGCAGAGCACCAGGACCTATCCCGAGGTGGGCGTCAACGAACCGCACCATCCGTTGTCGCACCACGGCAACGATCCGGCGCAGATCGCCAAGATGTCGAAGGTCAACACGTATCACGCGGAGCTCACGTCGAGATATCTGGAGCGGCTCCGGACGACGCCGGACCAGGACGGCTCGCTCCTGGACAACATGACCATCATGTACGGCACGTGCATGTCCAACAGCACGCGTCATGCGGGCAACAACGTTCCGATCCTGGTGCTCGGCGGCGGAGCGGGGCGGCTGAAGGGAGGGCGGCATCTCCAGTACGGCGCCGGGACCACGCACGCCAATCTCCTGCTCACCCTGCTCGACAAGTTCGACGTCCGCCTGGATCGTGTCGGCGGCAGCACCGGGGCCTTGCCGATCGACGAGATCAACACGCTGACGGAGCTGTAGGCGCGGACGACGCCGAACCAGGAGGATGCCGATGTTGGGAGCCCGTGGAAGAAGCGCTGCAAGGATGCGGGTGGCGTGCGTCTGCTGCTCCGCGTTGCTGCTGGCTCTGGCGGCGGTCCCCGCCGCGGCCACGGCGCCGCCCGAAGCGCCGCTCGCCGACGCAGCGAAGCGCGCCGACTGGGCCACGGTCCGAGCGTTGCTCGAAGAGGGTGCCGACGTCGACGCCCGCCAGGGGGACGGCTCCACCGCTCTTCACTGGGCCAGCTACCGGGACAATGGGGAGATCGCGGCTCTGCTGATTGGTGCGGGGGCCGACGTCGATGCCACGAACGACCTCGGGGTCACCGCGCTCTGGGCCGCCTGCGAGAACGGCAGTGCGGCCATGGTGGAGACCCTGCTCGCGGCCGGAGCCGACCCGAACACGCCGCTACCGTTCGGGGAAACACCGCTGATGACGGCGGCCCGTTCGGGCAATGCGGACGCGGTCGGCCCACTGCTGGCCGCGGGCGCCGACGTCGACGCCGCCACCGAGGCAGGGGCCTACGGCGCGCAGACCGCCCTCATGTGGGCGGTCGCGCAAGGGCATCCCGCGGTCGTGGAGGTGCTCCTGGCGCACGGCGCCGACGTGCACGCGCGCTCGAGCACGTTCACCGAGACCGTCAAGACCATCTCGACGTACGCGAACTACGGTCTCCAGTGCGTGCCCCGGGACGAGTGCTACATCACCGAGGTGCAGAGCGGGGGGTTCACGCCGTTGCTGTTCGCCGCCCGGGTCGGCGACCTCGCCTCGGCACGGATGCTCGCGGCGGCGGGCGCCGACGTGAACGAGACGGCGCCGGACGGGGCCAGCGCCCTGGCGGTGGCGGCGCTCAGTGGAAACGGAGCGGTCGGCGCTCTGCTGCTGGATCACGGCGCGGACCCGAATGCGGCCGAGGGCGGCTATGCGCCGCTGCACGCAGCGATTCTGCACAGGGACCGGAAGCGGGCGGAGACGCTCCTGTCGGCCGGGGCGGATCCCAACGCCCGGGTGTCGGCCTCGACGCGCTACACCCGCGACAGCGCCGACTTCTTCTTCCCGCCCTGGTTCGTCGGGGCGCCGGCGTTCTGGCTGGCGGCCCGCCACCGGGAAGCCGGAATCATGCGCCTCCTGGCACGCTACGGCGCCGACCCCCACGCCACGCACGGTCCGGAGTACTGGACCGCCGACCGAGGGACGGCCGCCGGCCGGATGTGGGTCGAAGAGGGCGAGACGACCGCTCTGATGGCGGCGGTCGGACTGGGAGGACGCGACCCGCTCCGGGCGGTGGACCACCGCGCAAGAGTTGCGGAAGCGACGGAGCTCGGCGGGGGACCCGATCGCACCGCGGCCCAGGCGGAGACGCTGGAAGCCGCCAGGGTGGCGATCGAGCTGGGCGTCGACGTCGACGCCGCGAACGCGCGCGGGCGGACGGCGGTCAGCGCAGCCAGGATCAACGGGTTCGACGAGGTGGCCGCGTTTCTCGTCGAGCACGGGGCGGCGCCCTGACGCGCCACGAGAGACACCTCGCGTAGAGGACGTTGCTGCGCGCCCGCTCGCCGGCTCGTACATGAACCACAGCCAGATCGTCAGCTTCATCTGGGGCGTGGCGGACCTGATCCGCGACACCTTCAAGCGGGGCAAGTACCAGGACGTGATCCTGCCGCTCACGGTGCTGCGCCGGCTCGACTGCGTGCTGGCCCCCACCAGGCGGAAGGTGCTGGAAGCGCGGGCGCGGTTCAAGGACAAGCTCGACAACCCGGACCGGCAACTGCAGCGCGCCTCCGGATTCGCCTTCTACAACACGTCGCGCTACGATTTCGAGAAGCTGCTCGCCGACGCCCCCCACGTCGCCCAGAACCTGCGCAACTACATCGCCGGGTTCAGCCCCAACATGCGCGAGGTGCTGGAGAAGTTCGACTTCGACAACACCATCGCCAAGCTCGACGAGTCGGGACTCCTGTTCCAGGTCGTGCAGCGGTTCGGCGATCCGCAGGTGAACCTCCACCCCGACGCGGTCGACAACGCCACGATGGGCACGATCTTCGAGGAGCTCCTCCGCAAGTTCAACGAGGCGCTGAACGAGAATCCCGGCGAGCACTTCACCCCCCGCGACGTCGTCCACCTGATGGTCGACCTGCTGCTGGCCGGCGACGGGGAACGGCTGCGCACCAAGGGGGTCGTGCTCAGCGTCTACGACCCGTGCTGCGGCTCGGGCGGCATGCTCACCATCGCCAAGGAGCACATGACCGCCGGCGAGACACGCGACGGCCAACGCCGCGGCGCTGCCGTGAACCCGGACGCCGACACCCACCTGTTCGGCCAGGAGGTGAACCCGGAGACCTTCGCCATCTGCAAGTCGGATCTCTTCATGAAGTCGGCGGACGGCCGCGACGCGGAGAACGTCCTGTTCGGGAGCACGCTCTCGAACGACCGGCACGCCGGCGCCGGCTTCGACTACATGATCGCCAATCCACCCTACGGCAAGGACTGGAAGCGCGACCAGGACGCCGTGCGGGCCGAGCACGACCGGGGCGCCGCCGGCCGCTTCGCGCCGGGCCTGCCGCGAATCAGCGACGGCCAGCTCCTGTTCCTGCAGCACATGCTGGCGCACGTCAAGGAGCCGGCCCGGGGCGGCTCGCGGGTCGCGATCATCATGAACGGCTCGCCGCTCTTCACCGGCGACGCCGGCAGCGGTGAGAGCGAGATCCGCCGCTGGATCCTGGAGCACGACCTGCTAGAAGCCCTGATCGCCCTGCCCGAGCAGCTCTTCTACAACACCGGCATCGCGACCTACGTCTGGGTGCTCACGAACCGCAAGCGGCCCGAGCGGCGCGGCAGGGTCCAGCTCGTCGACGCCACCTCGTTCTGGGTCCTGCTGCGCAAGAGCCTCGGCGCCAAGCGCCGCGAGGTCCCGTTCGAGCGGAAGCAGGACATCCTGCGGCTTCTGTCCGACTTCGGGGACGGGGCCACCCGCCAGGTCGTCCGGAACGGCGAGGAGCGCGAGGCCGTCGTCAGCCGCGTCTACCCCACCACGCACTTCGGCTTCCGCAAGATCACCGTCGAACGGCCGCTACGGCTCGACTTCCAGGCCAGCCCCGAACGCATCGCGCGGCTCGACGACGAGCGCGCCTTCGCCAACCTGGCCGTGTCGCGCAAGAAGGGCGCCGCCAAGGCGAAGGACGAAGAGGCGGGCCGCGAGCAGCAAGCTGCGATCCGAACACTGCTCCGGAGCCTGCCGGACAGGCTGTTCCTGGACCGGGCGGTCTTCGAGGCTGCGTTTTCCGAGGCGGCTCGCAAGGCAGCGCGCAAGCTCGCCACGCCCACCCGGAAAACCATTCTCTCCGCGCTGTCCGAGCGCAACGGCGAGGCGGCGATCTGCCGGGACAGCGACGGACGCCCCGAGCCCGATCCGGAGTTGCGCGACACGGAGAGCGTGCCCCTCCGAGAGGACGTCGAGTCGTTCTTCGAGCGCGAGGTGAAGCCCCACGTGCCCGACGCCTGGATCGATACGACACGCCGGGATCCGCAGGATGGCGAGGTCGGACTCGTGGGCTACGAGATCAACTTCAACCGGTACTTCTACGAGTACCGCCCGCCCCGGCCGCTGGAGGAGATCGAGGCCGACATCCAGCAGGTGGAAAAGGAGATCCTGGCCATGCTGCGGGAAGTGGCGGGGTGATGTTGCCGGTCAGCGGTCGCCAGCACGCGTCATCGTGGGGACGCAACGACATCCGGGTCGTAGCGTGCGACCTCGATCTCATCTTCCCTCGCTTGCGCCTGCGCGACGTCGTAGGCCGCCTGCAGCCGCATCCATGTCTCGGTCGTCGAACCGAAGGCCTTGGCCAGACGCACGGCCATCTCGCCCGAGATTCGAGCGCGACAGTTCACAACGTTCGAGAGCGCCTGGCGGCTGACGCCCAGAACCTTCGCCCCGTCGGTGACACTGAGGCCGAGCGGCTCCAGACAAGATGTGCGCACCACCTTGCCGGGATGCGGGGGGTTCTTCATCGGCATCGCAGTTCCCTCCATCAGTGGTAGTCGAGTTGGGCGAGCACTGCTTCCACCCGGTCGTGCAGATCGGGACGGATGAGGCTCCGGTCCCCGCGCTCGTACAGACGCTTGAGCCCGCGATGTCGGAAGCTCCGTATCACCCTACAGAATGTAACGTGTCAATAGACACTTGTCAATCCGGAGCTCGACGGCGGGTCGCGCGCGGCCTCTACCGCCGCACCGCGGCTGCGCGAACACGACGTCGGCACCCAGCTTCCGGCGAAGGTCTGGATCGCCATCCCGCACAAGTTCCCCACGCCCGTTGCCGGCCTGCCGGTCAGGGTGATCCGCTTCTCCGGGGCATCTCTGCGCTCTGGCATCGAGGACGCCGAGTTCGAGGGTGTTCCCGTCCGGATCACCAGCCCCGCCCGCACGATCCTGGACTGTTTCCGTTGTTGCTCCGCGAAGTGATCGGTATTACCGTACGCTCTAGGGATGACCGTGCGGTCGGTCCGTCACCGGGGACTGCGCCGACTGCTCGAGGACGACACTCCCCGGTTTCTGCCGCCGGAACTGGCAGGCCGGGTGCGCAGGATCTTGACCGTCCTGCTCCTGGTGGACGACATCGACGACTTCATCGCCAACGCGCCGGGTGGTTGGCGAGTGCATCGACTTGCGGGGGACCGGCGGGGCGAATGGAGCGTGTCGGTGTCAGGCAACTGGCGAATCACCTTCGAGGAAGTAGACGGCTGCATCGAACGCTTGCACTTGGAGGACTACCACTGATGACTGCCACCGGTATCCAGGTGAACATGACGCCCTCTCATCCAGGCGACTTCATCCGCGCGGAGGTCATACAGGAACTGGGTCTCAACGTCACCAGGGCCGCCGCAATTCTCGGTGTCCGGAGGAGCACGCTCTCCGCGCTTCTGAACGGCAACGCCGCGCTTTCCCCGGAGATGGCGCTTCGCATGGAGAAAGCCTTCGACGTGAGCATGGACATGCTGCTCCGGATGCAGGCCTGGCATGACGCCTCGCGCATGCGCGCACGGGCGAATGAGATCGCGGTCGCGCGGTACGAACCGGCGTGACCGTGTTTGATCTTCCCCGTACATCGGGTTACCCCCCTCGAAGCGTTGACCGATTAAAAACGCAGGCAAACGTCTGTGGGTGCCGACATTTCCGGGCACGATTCCTGGCCAGGCACCCCCGGCCTGCAGGATCTCGTCGCGAAGACCTTCTTCCGCCCGCGGGACGCGGCGGAGCTGGGGGTCGACTCCCGTGCGTTGCGGCGCCTGGTGGACGACGGATCCGTCGAGCGCGTGGCGCGTGGTCTCTACCGCGTCGCGGACGCCGAACCCACCGAGCACTACACCCTGGCCGCCGTCTGCGCGCGGGTGCCGGGCGCCATCGTCTGCCTGCTGTCCGCCCTGAGCGTCCACGGCCTCGGCACCCAGCTCCCGTGGCAGGAGTGGATCGCCATCCCGCACAAGGCCCGCACGCCCCGTCTCCCCGAGCTGCCGGTCCGGGTGGTCCGCTTCTCCGGCGCCTCGCTGCGCTACGGGGTCGAGAGCGCGGTCTTCGAGGGCGTTCCTGCCCGCATCACGACCCCGGCCCGCACGGTCGTCGACTGTTTTCGATACCGCAACAAGCTTGGTCTCGACACCGCGCTCGAGGCGCTCCGGGACTCCCTGGACCGGCGGACCGCCACGGTGGACGAGATCATGCGGGCCGCCAGCGTCTGCCGGGCGCGCACGGTCATCGAACCCTACGTCGAAGCGGTTCTCTCGTGACGGACATGTACACTCACGGGGCGCCAGGCATCCGCCAATCCCCGTGGCGGTCCGACGAGGTTCATTGCGTAAGGAGAGTCGATGGAGAAGAAATTCAGCAGTGACGAGATACCGCTGGCGCAATTGCTTGATCGGGCCGCGAGCGGCGTCCTGCAACTGCCAGACTTCCAGCGGGGCTGGGTGTGGGACGACGACCACATCCGCAGTCTGCTGGTGTCGATCTCGCTGTCGTATCCGATCGGCGCGGTAATGACGCTCGTCGCCGGCAATCCCGACGTCAACTTCAAGGCGCGACTGCTTGAAGGCGTCACGCTGGCGGCGACACCGGCGCCCGAAATGCTCTTGCTGGACGGCCAGCAACGGCTGACGTCCCTGTTTCAGGCGCTGAAGTCCCGCGACCCGGTCTGCACGCGGGACCGCCGCGGCAACGAGTTGCACCGTCACTACTATGCGAGCATCGACGCCTGCATCGACGATACGGTGGAACGGGAAGAGGAAGGCATCGTCAGCGTCCCCGCGGATCGCATCGTGCGGAGCGACTTCGGCCGGACGATAGATCTGGACATCAGCACCCGCGACCGAGAGATCGCGGCGGGGATGTTCCCCCTGGACCTCGTTCTCAACGGTGGCGAAACGATGGACTGGCAGATGGCGTATTTGCAGTCCGGTCCGGGCGACCAAGAAGAGCGATTCACGAAGTGGAAGCGATTTGTGGACGCGGTCATCAATCCGTTCGTGCAGTACCACGTACCCACGATCGATCTCGCCAAGTCGACGCCAAAGGAAGCGGTCTGCCAGGTATTCGAGAAGGTCAACACCGGCGGCGTCACGCTGACGGTGTTCGAGCTGCTGACCGCGACTTACGCGGCTGGCGACTTCGAGCTGCGCAAGGACTGGAACACGCGGCACGAACGACTGGAACAGCATGATCTGCTGGCTGGAGTCGACGCCACCGCGTTCCTGCAGATCGCTACGCTCCTGGCCACCTACGACCGACGGCAATCGCACATGCAGGCACATCCGGAGGACGACAAGGTGCCCGGAGTCTCCTGCAAGCGCCGAGAGATGCTGCGCCTCCCGCTGGACGACTACCGGCGGTGGGCGGATGTTGCCGAACGCGGACTGCTGCGCGCGATACCGTTCCTGCACAGCCACCGCATCTTTCGCTACCGGGATCTACCCTACGCGACGCAGTTGGTACCCCTCGGGGCGATCTTTGGATGGCTGGCTGACCGAGCGGACTCGTACGTTTCACAGCAACGGCTCGGGCAGTGGTTCTGGTGCGGCGTCCTGGGCGAGATGTACGGCGGCGCGACAGAAACACGATTCGCCAATGACCTGGAAGATTGCATCGCGTGGCTGGAGGATCGTGCCGACAGCGCCGCCCCGCGCACGGTGCAGGCGGCACAGTTCCAAGCCGAGCGGCTGCTCACGCTGCGCACGCGCAACAGCGCGGCCTACAAGGGGCTGTACGCGCTCCAGATGAAGCAAGGCGGCCGGGACTTCAAGACCGGCCGGCCAATCGACGTCCACGCGTCAATGGAGGATGCCATCGACATCCATCACGTTTTCCCTCGACACTGGTGCGCAAGCAACAACATCGAGTCGTGGGTCGCCGACTGCATCGTGAACAAGACGGCGCTAGACGCGCACACGAACCGCCGCATCGGCAGCAACGCGCCCAGCGTCTACCTCTCGCGGATCGAATCCGGCGACGGCATCGAACCGCACGTACTGGACGGCTTCCTGCGCTCCCACGACATCGATCCGGGGGCGCTACGCCGCGACGACTTTCCGCGGTTCTTCAACCAGCGATTCGAGAGCCTGCTGCGCCACGCCGGACACGCTATGGGAAAGCCGGTGAACCGACGACCGGAACGCGACGAGAGCCCGTTCGTGGAGCACGACGTGGACATCGAGCAGGCCGTCCGCTCGCTCCTCGACGGTGGGGAATCCGCCGTGGTCGAGTTCAAGTCGACGGCACGCCATAACCTGCATACCGAGGAGCGGGACCAGGCAATCACCTGGGCGGTGATCAAGACCGTTGCCGCCTTCATGAACACGGACGGGGGCACCCTGCTGATAGGCGTAGACGATCACGGGCACCCGGTCGGCATCGAGTTGGACTATCCGTTCGTCAAGGGGAATGACCGCGACGGCTGGGAGCTCTGGCTTACTGCAGCTACCAAGAACGCGCTGGGAACAGTCGCCGCCACGGATCTGTCGGTACGCTTCTGCACGATCGAGGACAGGACCATCGCCCGCATCGACGTTCGTCCCGGTGCGGAACCGGTATTCGCATCACGAAAGGGCGAACCGCAGGAGGTCTTCTTCGCGCGACTCAACAACTCGACGGAGGAGCTCTCCGGCCCGGCCCTGCTCGACTACCGACAGAAGCACTGGCCGGAATAGGACCGGAGCGGCCGCCGTTTCGTAGGGAGTCGACGTGCTCAACGCACGCACCAGCGAAGCCGTCGGGCCCTTCCCCAACGTAGACAATCATGGCTGGTTACGCCAATTTGACCCCACGACCCACAATGGATATGCTTGGAGGGTGACCGCACTAAAGCGTCAACAACTAAATATATCTGCCGACGTTTCAGAGCGCCCTTCTCTGGCAAGCGCCTCCGGCCTCCAGAGCCTCGGCGCAAAGACCTTCTTCCGCCAGCGCGACGCGGCCGAGGCCGGCGTTCACTCACGGGCGCTCCGTCGGCTGGTCGACGATGGAGCCGTCGAGCGGGTCGCGCGCGGTCTCTACCGCCGCACGGACACCGAATTCACCGAGCACCACACCCAGGCTGCCGTGTGCGCCCGCGTCCCGGACGCCATAATCTGCCTGCTCACCGCGCTACGCGTACACGACATAGGCACCCAGCTTCCCGCGAAGGTCTGGATCGCCATCCCGCACAAGGCCCGCACGCCCGTTATCGGCCTGCCTGTCAGGGTGGTCCGCTTCTCCGGGGCATCTCTGCGCTATGGGATCGAGGACGCCGAATTCGAGGGTGTCCCCGTCCGGATCACCAGCCCTGCGCGGACCATCGTGGACTGTTTCCGGTTCCGCCGCATCGTGGGCATGGACGTTGCGCTCGAGGCGGTCCGCGAAGCCCTCGCCGACCGGAGGGCGACGCCTGCGCAGATCCGGCGTGCGGCGGAGACTTGCCGCGCGGAATCACTGGTCCACCCCGTCCTCCAGGCGCTGGCGGCATGACCCCGCGACGGGAACTCCGGGACGTGCCCGCCTCGGTGAGCGCCCGCCTCCGTAATCTCGCCCGCCTCCGGGAAGTGGACTTCAACCTTCTGCTCGACCGCTATGCGGCCGAGCGTTTCCTCTACCGCCTTTCCGCCTCGGGCGAAGTGGACCGATTCACGCTCAAGGGCGCGGCTCTCTTCCGGGTGTGGACCGAGACGGAACTGCGGCCGACCCGGGATGTGGACTTCCTCGCCGCAGGAGCCTCGGACCATCCCGCGATCCGCGCCGCCGTCGAGACTGTCTGCGCCATTCCCTGCCCGGAGGACGGCGTCGTCTTCCACGCCGCGACGATCCAGATCCGGAACATTCGACGGGACCGGCCGGAGGGCGGGCTGCGGACGCGGCTTCAAGGCCGCCTTGGCGGCATCCGCCTCGCACTGCAGATGGACATCGGGTTCGGCGACGTCATCACGCCCGAGCGCGAGCAGCAGGACTATCCCACCCTGCTCGACCTGCCGGCCCCACGCCTCTGGACCTACCCGCGCGAGGCGATGATCGCCGAGAAGTTCGAGGCGATGGTGAGCCGCGGCCCCGACAACTCGCGGGTCAAGGATCTCTGGGACGTCGCTTGCCTCGCGCGCCGCTTCCCGTTCGACGGCGACACCCTGCGAACCGCCATCGCGGAGACATTCCGACGTCGAGGGACCTCGTTCACAAGTGAAAGACCACCGGCGCTGCTCTCCGGCTACTACGAGGATGCCGCCCGCGTGCAGCACTGGCAGGTCCTGCACCGCCAGATCGCGTCGGACGCCGACGGTCCGGCCCGCCTCGTGGACGCCGGCGAGGAGTTGCGGCGCTTCCTGGGGCCGGTCTGCGACAGCCTCATCGAAAACAGTCCGTTCATTCAGGACTGGCCCGCCGGCGGGCCGTGGCAGCCGAGGATTCAGGTTCAGTCGAGAGGCCAAGGCGATTGAGTGAGGTGACGGAGCGGATCGAGGAGGCGCACTCGCGGCGTTTCCGCCCGTACCCCCAGTACAAGGACTCCGGCGTCGAGTGGCTGGGCGAAGTCCCATTACATTGGGCCATCGCTCCGGTGTACGCCCGTTACGAGGTGGCGCTTGGCAAGATGCTCGATGCGAAGCGAGTTACCGGCGAATCGTCTGGCAAGTACCTGCGCAACGTTGACGTCCAATGGGATGCCATCAACGTTGACGATCTTCCAGAGATGGACTTCCCGCCCTCCGAACGTAGTCGATATCTCCTCCGTCCGCGCGATCTCCTCGTCTGCGAAGGTGGCGACGTCGGCCGGACTGCGATCTGGAACGGTGGGCTCGATGAGTGCTTCTACCAGAAGGCCATTCATCGTGTGAGACCTTGGTCCGATTCTGAGAACCCGAGGTTCTTCTACTTCCTGATGTACGCACTTGCAAAGCGAGGAGTCTTCACCGCCGGAGGTAATCCGAACACCATTGACCACCTCACCGCGATCCAGCTTCGTCATTACCGCGTGCCATTCCCGGCGTCAAATGAACAGCGGGCCATCGCCGCGTTCCTCGACCGCGAGATAGAGAAAATCGATGCCCTGGTAACGAGGAACGAGCGACTGATCGAGCTGCTTCAGGAGAAACGCGCCGCCCGCATTACCCGCGCCGTCACCCGGGGTCTCGACCCGAACGTCCCCATGAAGGACTCCGGCGTCGAGTGGCTAGGCGAAATCCCGGCACATTGGGACGTGAAGAGGCTGCGCCACATCGTGCACCGTATCGAACAGGGATCGAGTCCCGAGTGCGAAAACCGTGAGGCCGGCGCGAATGAATGGGGCGTCTTGAAGGCTGGCTGTGTCAACCGAGGTGTTTTCTTGGAGACTGAACACAAGGCCTTGCCTTCGACACTTCGTCCGATTCCGGCCTTCGAGATCAGAAACGGCGATCTGCTCATGTCACGGGCGAGTGGATCTCGTGACCTTGTTGGCTCCGTTGCGGTAGTTCCTGAATGCCGAGCACAGCTGCTCCTATGCGACAAGATATTTCGACTCTACACCGAATCAAGTGCTGGACATCGCAGGTTCATGGGATACGCGATGAACACACGGATGGTCCGATGGCAGATTGAATCGGTGCTCAGCGGCGGTAGTGGCCTCGCGAACAACATCTCGCAAGAAGCCGTCAAGGACTTGGTGCTAGTGCAACCACCGCGAAGTGAAAGGCAGAGGATCGCTGGCAACCTCGACTGCGACACGGCCAGGATCGACGGACTCATCGCCAAGGTTCACGAAGCCATCAGCCACCTCCAGGAGTTCCGAACCGCCCTGATCTCCGCGGCGGTCACCGGCAAGATCGACGTGCGGGAGGTAGTGCCGCGATGAGCTTCGAGCCGAGCTTCACGGTCACCCACCCAATCATGGCCGATCTTATGCGGAACCGGAGGCAGCAAAACTGTGACAAGCTGTGCCATCGAGCTGTGACACGCTTCGCGGGGTCCGTGCCGTCACCGCGATGCTTTCTCCTCGACCGCCTGCTTGATCCAACTGTTCAGACTCACGCCGTGTGCAGCGGCGGTCAGGGCGGCTCGTTGGTGCAGGTCGGGACCAAGCCGCAGGTTGAGCGTTCCCGAGAAAGGCTTCTTCGGCTCGACGTTGTCCTCCTTGCAGAAGCGAGGTACTCGTCGATGGACCGCTGGAACTCGCGCCGAATCCCGTCCACGTCGGTCGCTTCGAACGTAGCGATGGGATAGGGACCGCTGTTGACGACCCGGCCGTGAAGACGGCCCACCGAGTCGTCGAACTCGACGGCGGCCACATAGCCCTTGTACTCCATCACTGGCCTCACTCCTGCCGCTTCAAGGCAGGCGACAATGTCGCCCCATGGTACCATTCGCAGTATCACACAGGACTACCGGAGCGGGCCGCCGCAGTCCTGCCCAACGGCTATCCGATGACGCCTGACATCTCCGAACGCGCGTTCGAGGAAGCGATCGAGTCTGCCCTGCTCCGCCACGGCCCCGACGCCGGTCGGGACGGCGCGACAGCGGTTCGGGAGTCGCCGCCGGTGTACGGTGACGACCCGCTGCCCGGCAGCTACCGCAAGCGCCGGCCGGAGGACTACGACCGCGGGCTGTGCCTGCTCCCGGCCGACGTCGTCGACTTCCTTCTGGCCACCCAGCCGCAGGAGTGGGAGAAGCTGAAGCAGCACCACGGGGCCGACGTCAAGCCGCGCTTCCTCGGCCGGCTCTCGCGCGAGATCGCCCGGCGGGGGGCGCTCGACGTGCTGCGCAACGGCGTCAAGGACTCCGGCTGCAAGTTCCGGCTCGCGTACTTCCGGCCGGCGAGCGGGCTGAACGAGGAGTCGCAGCGCCTGCACGCGGCCAACCTCTTCGCCGTCGTCCGCCAGCTCCGCTTCAGCGAGCAGGGCAAGCAGAGCCTCGACCTCGTGCTCTTCCTGAACGGCGTTTCCATCTTCACGGCCGAGCTCAAGAGCCCGCTCAACGGCCAGGACGTCCAGGATGCTATCCGGCAGTACCGCGACGACCGCGACCCGCGCGAGCCGCTCTTCGGGTACGCGCGCTGCCTCGCCCACTTCGCCGTGGACCCGGAGCAGGTGTTCGTGACGACGGCACTCGCCGGGCCCAAGACCCGCTTCCTGCCGTTCAATCAGGGACGCTTCGGCGGCGCCGGGAACCCGCCGGTCCCGCCCACCCGGACGGGCTTCCCCACCGACTACCTGTGGGAGCGGATCTGGGCCCGGGACAGCATCCTCGACCTCATTCGTCAGTTCATCCACGAGGTGGAGGTAGAGGACGATCGCGGGCGCAAGACCGGCAGGCGCTTCCTGATCTTTCCCCGCTACCAGCAGCTCGACTGCGTGCGACGGCTCGTGGGCCACGCGCGCGACCACGGCGCCGGCGAGCGCTACCTGATTCAGCACTCGGCCGGCAGCGGCAAGAGCTTCACCATCGCCTGGCTCGCCCACCGGCTCTCGGTGCTGCACGATCGCGACGACCGGCGCGTCTTCGACTCGGTCGTGGTGGTGACCGACCGCCGCGTGCTCGACCGCCAGCTCCAGAGCACCATCCGGCAGTTCGAGCAGACCCTCGGCGTGGTCGAGAACATCGAGCACACCTCGCGGCAGCTCCGCGAGGCCCTGGAAGCGGGGCGCACGATCATCGTCACCACGCTGCAGAAGTTCCCCGTCATCGCCGAGCAGATCGGCCAGCTTCCCGGCAAGCGCTTCGCCGTGATCGTCGACGAGGCGCATTCGTCGCAGTCCGGCGAGAGCACGAAGAGCCTCAAGGCGGTGCTCGCGGCGGGGAGCCTGCAGGAGGCCGAGCGGGAGGAAGCGGGCGCCGAGACACCGGAGGAGGAGATCGAGGACCGGGTCATCGAGGAGATCCGCAGCCGCGGGCGGCAGCCGAACCTCTCGACGTTCGCCTTCACGGCCACCCCGAAGCCCAAGACCCTGGAGCTCTTCGGCCGAAAGCGGCCCGACGGGAAGTTCGAGCCCTTCCACCGCTACTCCATGCGCCAAGCGATCGAGGAAGGGTTCATCCTCGACGTGCTCGCGAGCTACGCGACCTACAAGGCCTACTGGCGCCTGCTGAAGAAGATCGAGGACGACCCGCGCTACGACAAGCGCAAGGCGGAGCACCTGCTCAAGTCGTTCGTCGAGCTGCACCCGCACGCCATCGGCGAGAAGATCGCCGTCTGCGTGGAGCACTTCGCCGCGCGGGTCGCGGCCGAGATCGGCGGGCGGGCCAAGGCGATGATCGTCACGCGCTCGCGCCTGCACGCGGTGCGCACCAGGATCGCCCTGGACGGCTACCTCGGCGAGCAGGGCCATCCCTGGAAGGCGCTCGTCGCCTTCTCCGGCACGGTGAAGGACGGCGGCGAGTCGTACACCGAGTCCGGCATGAACTCGGCCGGACAGGATCGGGTCATCAGCGATCGGCAGACGGCGGCCGAGTTCGAGAAGCCCGAGAACCGCTTCCTGGTGGTCGCCAGCAAGTTCCAGACCGGTTTCGACCAGCCGCTGCTCCACACGATGTACGTGGACAAGAAGCTCGGCGGCGTCAACGCGGTCCAGACGCTGTCCCGCCTGAACCGCACACACCCCGGCAAGCAGGGCACGATGGTGCTCGACTTCGCCAACGAGGCCGACGAGATCAAGAAGGCCTTCGAGCCGTACTACGAGACCACCCTGCTCTCGGAGCAGACCGACCCCAACCTCCTCTACGAGGTTCAGAACCGGCTGCTCGACTTCGGCGTGTTCACGACCGACGACGTCGGGTCCTTCGCGCGGGTGTACTTCGACCCCAAGACGACCCAGGACCGGCTCTACGCGGCACTGGAACCGGCGCGCCGGCGCTTCGCCGATCTCGACCCCGACGAGGGTGGCGGCTTCCGCGGCCAGCTCACCGACTACGTGCGCCTGTACTCGTTCCTCTCCCAGGTGCTGACGTTCGCCGACCCCGACATGGAAAAGCTCTACGTCTTCGCCCGGCACCTCCGGCGCCTGCTGCCCGCCGGCAGCGAAGAGCTCCCCCGGGAGGTCCAGCAGAACATCGACATGGAGTCGTTCCGGATCCAACAGACCAGCCGCGGCCGGGTCGCGCTGGAACGGCAGGCCTGGCCGCTGGAACCCGCCGGGAGCAAGCCGCGCGGCGGCGGCGCCGCGGAGGAGCTGGAGACGCTCTCGCGGATCATCGAGACGCTGAACGAGCGCTTCGGGCTGAACCTCGGCCCCGAGCACCGCGTCACGCTCGAGTCCATCCGCTCGGCCCTCGACACCGACGCCGGCCTCGACGCCAGCGCCCGGGTGAACACCCGCGAGAACGTGCGGCTGACCTTCGACCCCAAGGTCGAGGACAAGATCCAGGAGATCGTCGAGACCAACTTCGACCTCTACAAGCGCATCACCGACGATCCGGACTTCGGCCGGGCGTTCAAGAACCTCCTCTTCGACGACTACATCCGGCGGCACCGGCGCGCCGAGGAGCTGCTCAAGCTCCAGGAGTCGAAGACGCTGGAGTTCAAGTCGAGCCTGCGCTGGAACCTGCAGGAGGACCGCAAGGACGACAGGCACGTGACCCACGCGGCCCTCAAGACCGTCGCCGCGTTCCTCAACACCGAGGGCGGCGACCTCCTGATCGGCGTGGACGACGACCGCAAGGTGCTCGGCATCGACCACGACCGCCTGGAGAACGACGACAAGTTCCTGCGCCATCTGGCTCAGGCGGTGCGCAACGGCCTCGGCGACCGCGCCGGCACCTGCATCGATCCGAAGACGCAGATCGTCGAGGGCAGGACCGTCTGCCTCGTGAGCTGCCAGCGGAGTCCCGAGCCGGTGTACCTGCGCTGGAAGGGGATGGAGAAGGTCGATACCGGCGACCTCTACGTCCGGACCGGCCCGGGTTCGGTGCGGCTCGGCGAGGAGGATGCCGCGAAGTACGTCGCCACCCGATTCGGCTCGAAGTGATCCCGGCGTGCGACGGACAAGAGCCAGAGTAGATCGCGACAGGCAGTTCCAGCGAGTCAGGGATCGGCGCTGGACGTCGTTTCACCACGACGCGCCGGTCCGTGACTGCGGATCCCCTGCTGTCGACGCGCTTGCGCCAGCTCGTAGGCTGCCTGCATCCGCATCCAGTGGTCGGCGGTGCCCCAATCCATGCGCTCCAGCGCCAATGCCATCTTCGCAGACACCCCTGCCCTGCCGTTGAGCACGCGAGACAGCGTGCCGCGCTCGCAGTTCAAGCGAGCGGCCGTCTCGCCCACCGTCCAGCCGACCTCTTCCATGCTCTCGCGGACTAGTTCGCCCAGGTGCGGGGGGTTCAGCATGCGGCGAACGCGCTCGTCATCTGTGCTGGCCATGAACTTCACGCTCCATCATCAGTGATAGTCGACCAGGTGGCGAGGTGATTGGGTCTCAGAACAACTGGTCGAGTGCCTCCCGTGGGGTCAAGGCGGGGATCGGCGAGCGCGCGAAGGCCCTGACGTTCCTGGTCACGATGTGGCGCGCTCCGCAAGCGCGTGCGGCGGCAACCTGCATCGCGTCTTCGAAGTCCGCCATCGGAAGCGACACCGCGTAGCGAAGAGCCGCCGTATCCGTCGGCGCCACCGCCACGAACCGAACCAACTCGGCGATGAAGTCGCGCGTGTCGGAATCCCCACGCTCGGAAGTCACGAGGTAGTAGAAGTTCGACAGCGTGTGCCACGCGACGTACGCGCGCCGGGAACCACGCTCGACCCGATCGAGGAGTTCGGACGACGGTCCCGAATGAGGACGCCGATCGAGGGCGACGTCGACGAGCACGTCCGTGTCGAGCAGCATCAGAGGTATTTCCGGGCGAGCGCCTCGTAGCGACCATCGTCCCGCCGCGCCTCTTGGAACCGGCCTCTCCACCGCGACGCGAACGAGGGAGTGTCCTCCACCGCGATCTCTCTGAGCGACGCTTCGATGAGGGACGACAGTGACACGCCCCGAGAACGCGCGTACTGCTTGGCCCGGGGAAGCACCTCACCGTCCACCGTAATCGTCAGTTTTCTCTTCATCGGTCAGCCACCGGCCAGCTAAACACGTATAGTGTATATTCTATACGTGCTCTCGGGATGTCGGCCGTCAGCCAAGAACAGCGAAAACAAGGTGACCGTGCAAGATATCGACGACTACGACCAGATGCAGGAGAGCGTGGCCCTTCTCACGATGCTTTGCACTCGGCAACCGGCAGATCGAAGCCGGTCTCGTGCAGCCGGCCGCGGAGGTCGTTTCGCGACTTCGGGGCCAGGGCGATGATCGTGACGCGCTCGCGCCTCCGCGCTGCACCAGCTCGACGTGATGCCCGCCGACGAGCCGTCGCAACAGCTCGCAAGCGCCGTCGACGCGTCGTTTCCCTCGCCGCCGCGGCGGGCGATATGATGGACGCGTTCGCCGCAACCCGTGTCGGCCATCCCCGACGTCGCATCCACCACGACACAGCCTACGGAGTTTCCGATATGCACCTCTCACGATCGCTCGGGACAACCGCCATGATCATGCTCGCCGCGGCCTTCCCGGCCAAGGCGCAGGTGGAGGCCGTGCCCGACCCCGTGCCCGACCCGATCCGGAAGGGCGACCTGGTCGTGGCAGCGACCGAGTTCGTTCGCGCTCCGCAAACCGAGGAGTCGGCCCTCGACGCCATAACGAACCTGGCCTACGCCCGCATCCAGTACCTGACTCCGGTGGGGGACGGCTCGGGGCGCCTCGTCCTCAACGATCTGCGCGGGCTGCTGTACATCACCGACGAGAACGGGATGGCGCCGGTCACGTACCTGGACGTTCGCACCCGCGACGTCGGCTTCGACGACTCGATGTTCCCCAACGAGACCGGTCTGGTGGGAATCGCGTTCCACCCGCAGTTCGCCGCCGCCGGCACGCCGGGGTTCGGCAAGTTCTACACGGCGTACAGCGCCCGGTCGGACAGCGGCCGCGCGGACTACCTGGACGACGACGCCGAGACCCACGAGAGCGTGATCCGGGAGTGGACGACCGACGATCCGCGGGCCAACGTGTTCAGCGGCACCTCGCGGGAGGTGTTCCGGATCGGCCAGTTCGCCTCCAACCACAACATCGGCACCATCGCGTTCAATCCCACGGCCGCCGCGGGATCGCCGGACTACGGGCTCCTCTATGCCAGCTTCGGGGATGCCGGGGCGGCCAACGATCCCCGCGACTTCGGCCAATCCCTCCGCGTGCCGCACGGTGCGATCATCCGCATCGATCCCCTTGCGGGCGACGGGGGTCGGGGGTACGGCATTCCGGCGGATAATCCCTTCGTGGGCGAAGCGGGTGTCGCTCCCGAGATCTGGGCCTACGGTCTGCGGCATACGCAGCAGTTCTCCTGGGACACGGACGGCCGGATGTTCATGGGCGACATCGGCCAGAACTTCGTGGAAGAGGTCAATCTGGGCGTTCCCGGCGCCAACTACGGCTGGCGGCTCCGGGAGGGCACGTTCGCCACGGGCTACGCGGTCGGCGCCAGGCGCCCGGGACGGGTGTATCCGCGCCCGGCGCAGGACGACCATCCCTTCGTGTATCCCATAGCCCAGTACGACCACGGCGACGGCAACGCCATCGGCGGCGGCTTCGTCTATCGGGGGCAGGCCATTCCCGCCCTGCAGGGCAAGTACGTCTTCACCGATTTCCCGCGCGGCCGGGTGCTGTACATCGATGCGGACACGCTCGTTGCGGGCGAGCTCGCCGAGATCCGGGAACTTCGGCTGATCGTGGACGGCCAGGAGCGCGACCTGATCGAGGTGGCCGGGTTCCCCAACACCTACGGCCGCGGCGACCGGGTGGACGCGCGCCTGGGCATCGACTCCGCCGGGGAGCTCTACCTGCTGACGAAGGGCGACGGCTGGGTGCGGAAGCTGGAGCGGGCGCGAGCGCGGTAGTGCCAGGGGCGCGCCGGTGCCCGTGTCGCCGCCGCTCGGCTCGGTGAGTCGCCAGCGGATTCGGCGCGCCCCTCGAGTCTGGCGGATGGCGGCGCCAGCACGTATCCTGAGTCCTGGGAACATGGTGTAGTGACGGGCCGAGTGCGCCGAGGCCGGCGTGCGTACGAGCGGAGGGGAACCGATGTCCACGCAAGCTGATCGTCCACGGCGCCGACTCCTGGTCGCGGCCACCGTCCTCGCCGCCTGCGCGGCTGCGCAACCGGCGCTGCTCGCCCAGTCCCCGGCGGAATCGGCGTTCGTCCCGGTCACCGACGCGATGCTGCAGGCGCCGGCGCCCGGCGACTGGCCGATGTGGCGCCGCACCCTCGACGGCTGGGGCTACAGCCCGCTCGACCAGATCGACCGGGACAACGTGGGCGACCTGCGTCTGGTCTGGACCCGCGCCCTGCGCGCCGGGGGGCGGCAGCAGGGCACCCCGCTGGTCTACGACGGCGTCCTGTACATGCCGAATCCGAGCGACGTCATCCAGGCCATCGACGCGGCGACCGGGGACCTGCTGTGGGAGTACCAGCGGTCGCTGCCCGACGACGCGTGCGAGCGCATCATGCCCGGGGTCTGCACCACGAACCGCAACCTCGCCATCTACGACGAGCTGATCATCGACACCAGCGTCGACGAGTTCGTGTTCGCCCTCGACGCGAAGACCGGCGAGCTGGTCTGGGAGACGCCGGTGCTCGACTACCGGACCCATCCGGCGAACCAGAGCACGGGGCCGATCATCGCCAACGGCAAGGTCATCTCGGGACGAAGCTGCATGCCCGCGGCGGGACCC
This sequence comes from Vicinamibacterales bacterium, assembly GCA_965222905.1. Taxonomy (GTDB): domain Bacteria; phylum Acidobacteriota; class Vicinamibacteria; order Vicinamibacterales; family UBA8438; genus WTFV01. The sequence goes on from OZ244976.1 coordinate 6,991,334, forward strand.
GACGCCTGCGTCATCACCGCGCACGACCCGCACACCGGCGAGGAGCTCTGGCGGCGGCGCACCATTCCGCGTCCCGGCGAGCCGGGCGACGAGACGTGGGGCGGCGTGCCCGACGAGCAGCGCCGCCACGTCGGCACGTGGATGGCCCCGAGCTACGACCCGGAGCTGAACCTCCTCTTCATCGGGACCTCGGTGACCTCGCCGGCCCCGAAGTTCATGGTGGGCGGTGCGGACAACCGGCACCTGTACCACAACTCGACGCTCGCGCTCGACGCCGACACCGGCGAGATCGTGTGGTATTACCAGCACCTGAACGACCACTGGGACCTCGACCACCCGTTCGAGCGGCTCCTCGTCGACACGGCAGTCCGGCCGGACCCGGCCGCGGTGAGCTGGATCAATCCGCGTCTGCAGCCGGGCGAGGAGCGCCGCGTGATGACCGGCATCCCCGGCAAAACCGGCGTGGTCTACACCCTCGACCGCGCCACCGGGGAGTTCCTGTGGGCGACGCCCACCGTGGCGCAGAACGTCATCAACAGCATCGACGGCGCGACCGGCGCGGTCTCCGAGAACCCGGAGCTGATCTTCGGCGGCTTCGGGCAGGAGGTCCTGACCTGCCCCACCGCCATGGGTGGCAAGGACTGGGAGGCCGGGGCCTACAGCCCGCGCACGAACATGATGTACATGCCGCTGCGCAACGCCTGCGCGCGGATGGCGCCGCTCGACGACGGCGGCCGCTCCCTCTACAGCCTCAGCATGCGCAACGAGTTGGCGCCCGGCACCGATCAGCTCGGGGCGGTGTGGGCCATCTCGGCGGAGACCGGCGTGACGGCCTGGACCTACGAGCAGCGCGCGGCCACGATGTCGCTGGCGGCCACGGCCGGCGGTCTCGTTTTCGTGGGGGACATCAACGGCCGCTTCCGCGCCCTCGACGACGAGACCGGCGAGGTGCTCTGGGAGATCAACCTCGGATCGCCGGTGAGCGGCTTCCCCGTGACCTACGCGGTGAACGGCCGGCAGTACGTGGTGGCGGGGACCGGGACGGGCGGCAACGCCTCGCGCTGGAGCGCGATGACGCCGGAGCTGCGGCCGAGCAGCGGCAACAACATCTTCGTCTTCGCGTTGCCGGCAAGGGCTGCCACACCATGACGCACGGCGCACCCGGCGGGTGCGCAGGCGGACGTGCGGGCGCAGATGCGGGCGGAACAGAAAGCCGGGACGCGTCGCCGCCCCGCCCAACGCGCGCCCGGAACAGCCGCAGCCGGCGGGGGGGTTCTCTGGTGGTCGGACGGTGCCGAGCCGGACGCTGCCGCAGACACGGCGGACGCCGCAGACCTCGCGGACATGGCAGATGCGGCGGATCTGGCGGATGTCGATTTCGATTTCTGACCGGCTGCCGGCGGCTGTTCCATGCCGATCCGCCTTTGGTAAACCGCTGGGTAACGATTCGGAGGGCCGAACTATTACCTAAGCCGACTGCGGAAGGTTTGGCGGACGGAGCACGACGCAGACTGGGCGGTCGGCGCCTACAGTCCGCCAACGAATACTCTCGCGTGGGCGGACCGGAACGTCCGCCCACGGCGCGCTCACCTCGCTCCGGCGCATCCCCCTGCGACTATGGCATCGAACCGGCGCGCGCGATCTGGTCGGACGCAACGCCCGCTGGTGCGCGCCGCGGCCACCCGCGTCGGGGCGCTCGGCGCAGCCTCCCCGGCGCGTGGAGCTCGGGGAGGGAGGCGACACCGCTCCTTCGCGCCCGCGTTCACCACCGGCATCGGCGCGGGGTCGCGACATGCGATAATGCGCCTGCTCTCTGCCGGTGACCCACGAACGACAACGCAACCGCGCCCCGCCGGGGCGCCCCGGGAGCTCGACATGACAAGCGACCGAGAGATCCGCGTACATTGGCGCCGGGCGCTCGCGCTCGCCGCGATGCTGTGCGCCGCCAGTCCGCTGTACGGTCAGGAACCCATCCCCGTCGGAGACATGAGCACGCCGGAGTCGGCCCTCCACGACCCGGAGGCGGACGTCTACCTCGTGTCGAACATCAACGGCGGGCCGGGCGACCGCGACGACAACGGGTTCATCTCGCGGGTGTCGCCGGACGGGCAGGTCCTCGATCTGAAGTGGATAGACGGCGCCGACCCGGGTGTGACGCTGCACGCCCCCAAGGGCAGCGCCGTCTACGGAGACCGCTTCTACGTGGCGGACATCGACGTCGTCCGCCGGTTCGACCGGACCTCCGGCGCGCCGCTCGGCGCGTGGGCGGTGCCCAACGCCGGCTTCCTGAACGATGTCGCCGTCGGCGCCGACGGGACCGTGTACGTCACCGATACCGGCATCGCCATCACCGCGCAGGGGTTCGCGCCGACCGGCACGGCCGCCATCTACCGGTTCGACGCCGGCGGCGAGGCCCGGGCGATCGCGCAAGGCGACGCGCTGGCCCTGCCCAACGGCATCATCGACACCCCGCAGGGCCTCGTGATGGTCCCGGTCGGTGGGAACACGGTCGTCGGCGTCGCCCCGGACGGGGAGCTGACGGTCTTGGCCGAGCTGCCCCAGGGACAGCTCGACGGCGTCGTAGCGCTGGAAGACGGCTCGCTGGTGGTCTCGAGTTTCGGCGCCAACGCGGTTTATCACGTCTCGTCGTCGGGCGCGGTGACCGAGATCATCTCCGATACGCCGGCCGCCGATATCGGCTTCGACGCGGGCCGCAGCCGCGTCCTGATTCCGCAGCTCGACAACAATCGCCTACTCATCTACCCGGTGGATCTCGACTGAGGCCGGCGCCCCTTCATGGGTTCCCCGCATCGTCGTCACTGGACGTATCGATTCGGCGACGGTTCCCCGGTCCTCACGGATGCTCACTGACGGTTTCCGTCAGGTTTTCCTGAGAAACAAGAATCGGGCCGAAAGGCCGGAGGAAGCGCGCCGAAACGACGGCAACGAGAGCGCGGTGGACCCGCAGGGCCAAGTGCGTCAGAATCGGAGGACGATGACGATGGGAGAGATTCGAGCCAGCGTGACGCTGGAAAACAGCATCGACCGCGAGGTCGTGTACCGCGGACACGGCGTCGAGGCGGACGTCCGACGAACGACGGTCGAAGGGATCGTCGACACCGGCGCGGTGAGTCTCGTAATCCCGGTGGAGATCGCGACGGAGCTGGGGCTCCGACACTGGGGAACGAGAACCGTCGTCTACGCGGACGAGCGGCGGGAAGAACGCCCGGTGACGGACGTCACGATAGAGATCGGGAACCTCGCCACGCGGACCGAGGCCATCGTGGGACCGGCCGGGAGCCAGGTCCTGATCGGACAGGTCGTGCTCGAAACGCTCGACCTTGTCGCCGACTGCAGAAACCGGACGCTGGCGCCGCGCCATCCCGAAGGGCCAGTGCTGGCCATCCGCTAACCCCCCCCGACCAAGGGAACGAAACCGGCCAGTCGGATCTATTCCCCGACGGAGTCGGAAGTAATTCCGATCCGATGTCACCTCGGAGGGTTCGCCATGACCAGTGTCAAGGAACAGGTCCAGAAGCTCGCCGAGACTCTGCCTGAGAACGCCACCTGGGATCCTCGGGCCCAACGGCGCCGGCAAGAGCACGCTGATGCGCATCATCGCCACCCTGCAGGAGCCGGACACCGGCAGCGTCGGGCTCGGCGATCCGCAACTGATCATCGTCGACGAGCCGACCGCCGGCCTCGAACCGACCGAGCGGCTCCGCTTCCACAACCTGCTGTCGCAGATCGGCGAGAACATCGTGGTGATCCTCTCGACCCACATCGTCGAGGGCGTCAGCGACCTGTGCAGCCGGATGGCAATCATCTCGAAGGGCGAGGTGCTGCTGACCGGGGAACCGGCGGACGCGATCGAGCGGATCTTCGGCACCCCGGTCCATCCCGTGACCCACCTGATGATCGGCATCCTGCAGAGCGGGTTCCTGTTCGTCCTGATCATCCTCACCTTTCTACAGCGGGGAGCTGGTCTGGCGCGAACGGACGACGCGGGTCCACGAGGTGATCGACGCTCTTCCCGTGCCCAACTGGGCCCTGTGGGGCGCGAAGGTCGCGGCGCTGCTGGTCCTCGTCGCGGCGCTGCTGGCGACGACGATTCTCACCGGCATGGGCATCCAGGCCTCGCGCGGCTACTACGACTTCGAGGTGGGCCTCTACCTGCGCGGCATGTTCCTGGTGACCGGCGTCCCGTTCCTGCTGATGGCGATCCTCGCCGTCTTCCTGCAGGTCGTCGCCGACAACCGGTCGCGGAAGTTCCGCGCCGACGGAGAGGGGGTCGAGACGGAGATCCCGGTCGACGACTCGATCGACATCGCCGTGTTCGGCGATCGGGAGCCGGGAGCGTCGCCGGACGGCAAGCTGCTGGCTTTGGAGAAGCGGCGGATCGACGCCGCCGAGACCGTGTTCGAGCTCGTCGTGAGCGAGGAGCCGCGGCGGGCGGGCATCGACCCGGTCCGGTGCCGGCGCGAGCGACTCGCCTCATCGCCCGCGGATCTTCTCGATGTAGTCGTCAGTGCTGCCGCTCCGACCGAGCACGCCATAGACACGATCCACCGGGTGCCGGGCCGACGTTCGCTTCTGGATGAGCAGCCCCTCCTCCGTCGGCGTGATCTCGACCTCGACGTTGGGATTCATGCCGAAGCGATCTCTGAGCGGCTTCGGGATGGTGATCTGTCCGCGTTCGGAAACTCGCATGGTCAGTATGAACTTCCGAGTACGGAAAATCATATCCCGTCCCCCGCGCCGAGGTTGCCGCAGCAGAAACCGGAGGAGCCGGTCGACGGGTCGAACCCGTTACGATGGAGTCGATGAACACGACCAGACACGGATTCTCCCTGGCCGGCAACGCCACGCGCGCCGTCCTGCTCGTTGGCGCCGGGATCCTCGCTGCGCTGCTCTCAGGGTGCGCGGCTGCGCCGCCTGACGAGCAGCCCCCGCCTCCGCCTCCCGGACCGGATGCCGTGGCCGGCTGGCGGATGGTCGACCTCAGCCACGCCTACGGGGGCGACACGCTCTACTGGCCGACCGACACCGACGGCTTCCGGCTCGACACGCTCGCCGAGGGAGAGACTCCCGGCGGGTACTTCTATGCCGCGAAAGCGTTCGCGACCGCCGAGCACGGCGGCACGCACCTCGATGCGCCCAACCACTTCGCGGTAGGCGGCGACGACGCGGCGGCGATCCCGCTGGATCGACTCATCCTGCCCGGCATCGTCATCGACGTCAGCGAAGCCGCCGCGGCCGATCCCGACTACCTGGTGACAGTCGAGGACGTAACGGACTGGGAGGAGGAACACGGTCGGGTGCCGGAGGGCTCGGCGGTGCTGATTCGGACGGGCTGGGCCGCGCGCTGGCCCGATGCGCTCGCCTATCTCGGCGACGACACGCCCGGCGACACCGGCAACCTGCACTTTCCGGGCATCGGCGCGGCGGCGACGGGCCTGCTCGTCGAGGAGCGCCGCGCGGGACTGCTCGGCATCGACACCGCCAGCATCGACCACGGCCAGTCCACCGACTTCATCGCGCATCGGATCGGGGCTGCGGCCGGGGTACCGAACCTGGAGAACGTAGCGGATCTGTCCGGGTTGCCGCCGGCCGGGTTCCTGCTGGCCGCGCTGCCGATGAAGATAGAGGGCGGCACGGGGGCACCGGTGCGAATCGTCGCGCTGATTCCGCCCGCACCCGAAGCGACGCCGTGATCGCCGACCGCAACGACCGCCTCTGAATAGGGCGCGGAAGCGGGACCAGGTAGAGATCACCCGGCCAGATACGGAATCGTCTGCGGTCCCTCCGGCAGGACGCATACGCGCGCGGCCGGCCCGGCCCGGTCGAGCTGCTCGCGCGTCGTCTCGGCGACGTCGTCGATGGGCGTCAGGTGCGCCGCCCGCACCTCCTCGTGCGCGAGGCCGGCGGTCTTCAGGAACACGTCGGCGCGCCGCTGGATCTGCGCCTGAACCTGCACTTCCCACTGGTCGTGCCGGTTGTGGCCCGGCGCGCAGATCATCTCGAGCAGCGCCTCCGGCGTCTCCCGCGCTCGGAGGATGTCCCCGTACTCGCCGTGCGACGGCAGACCGTCGGCGCACTCCGCCGCACAGACGATGGCCCCGCCCGGCTTGACCACCTGCGCCGCCGCCGACATCCCCTTCACGCTCTGGTACAGGTTCTGGTCGAGCGGGTAGCCGCTGTTGGTCGTCACCACGACGTCGAACGGCGTGTCGAACGCCTGCATGGCACTCTGCTTGACGCGGGCCGCCATCGTGCGGTGCACGGCGAAGATCTCCCCCGCCGCGACGCTCGTGATCTGCCGGTCGCGGTTGATCGCCACGTCGACGCCGAAGTGGACGCCGACGTGCGCCGCGATCCGCCGAATCGCGTCGTGGATCGGATTGCCCTCGATGACGCCCCACCGCGCGTTCGGGCTGCCGATCATCTCGGCGTCGTGCAGCCGCATGGTCGTCTTGAACCCGGCCAGCCCCGGCGCCACCAGCTTCGGCCCTCCGCTGAAGCCGGCGAAGAAGTGCGGCTCGACGAACCCGGTCGTGATGCGGAAGTCGGCGTCGACCCAGTGCCGGTTCAGCCATACCGGAACGCCCGGCTCGACCTCGCCCAGGTGCACCAGACCGTCCTCGTCGAACGCGCTGTGGTTGACGATGGGATAGCGGTCGACGATCGGTTCGCCGAACATCTCGACGAGCTCGCCGCGGTCGTTCGCGCGGTGCGTTCCCGCCGCGATGAGGATGACGATCCGCTCGTCCGGCACGTGCGCCAGCTCGCCGAGCAGCACCGGCAGCAGCGTGTGGCTGGGCATCGGCCGCGTGATGTCGCAGACCGAGATGGCGACCGTCTGATCCGCCTTGACCAGCGACGCGAGGGGCGGCGCGCCCAACGGCATCCGAAGGGCGTGGCGGATCGCCGCCTGCTCGTCCGGCAGGCCGCCGATGTAAGAGGGCTCCAGCACCGTCGTCCGGTCGCCCGGGAAGTCCACCGACAGGCGTCCGCGGCCGTAGGCGAGGTCGACTTTCATGGCCGAATCATACCGCGGCGCCTCCCGCGACAGGCGGCGTCCTGCCGGAACGTCAAGAATCGATTCCGAGTTGTCGCTCGATCAATCCAACTCCGTTGAATCGAACCTCGCCACTGGCACGGAAACGGCTTCTTGCATCACGAGACCGTAGGCGTCGCTGATATTCGTCTTCAACGCCTCCAGGCTCTCGCCCTGGCTGAAAACTCCGGGAACTTCACGAAGTTTTCCCACATACCACCCATCATCCAACCAATAGTCGAGAGTAAAGCTCCTGATCACGTCCGCCTCCCGAACCGGCCTGCGGCACCGAGTCGTGCAAACAACGCACGACGTATCGCGATTGTACGTATCGTCGAATCGCCCCGGTGAAGGATCAGCACCGTTCCTGCCTCGTCATCGGTCTCCTCCCGGCACGGAGTCTGCAGCGACAAGGACCCGCCGCGCCCCGACCGCCGCCTCGACACCCCGGCCCTCGATCTCTTCGTCGGTCAAGGTGCTGAGCGGATGCGTGATGACCACTGGCTCCAGTCGCTCTGCCCCGAGCGCCGTCCGCTGCACGTCAGACTCGTGCAGGAACGCGTCGGTCACGATGACCACCGCCGGCAAGCCCCGCTCCTCCAAGCCGACCGCGTCGTGCAAACTGCACGACGTGCACGACCCTCAATCGCCTATCGCGGTGATGACGGCGTCGTTCTCCGCCGCGATGTGGTCCAGCAAGCCCGCCTCCGCCGGCCGGGAGAAGCTCTCCTTCGCGTAGAGGTTCACGGCGGCGAACGTCAAGTCCGCCTCCAGCCGGGCGACGACGTGCCGGAGCAGCTTCGAGGCGTTCCACTTCGTGTTGTCCAGTACGCCGAGCCGGACGCCGTCGAGCGTGTCCAGGCGCGCCGCCAGGTCGCGCGGTTCCACGGTCACCGTCCCGCGCGGGTCGTAGACGATCCGACCATCCGGCAAGCGTCGTTCACTGCTCATCGGTCATTGCTCCATGCTACGTTGCCCGCCGCGAGGAACGGTCCCGCCGCAACCAGCCGCTTGGCGCGCGAATCCACCCTCATGTTCAGGCCTTCCAGCGTACGCGCGCCGAGCAACTGCAGCTCGCCCGGTGCGGCGAACACGACCTCGTCCGTCGTCAGCTCCTCGCCGACCCGGATGACGGCGAAGCCAATCGACCGGGTGATCTGCTCTTCATTGGCCAGCACGAATCGCCTGTCCCGCTTCTCGGGCTCGATGCCGATCTCTCCGAGATGCTCCCGGCGAATCCAGGTCAGCTCGCTGCCGGTATCCACCACGACGTCGGCCACCCGCACCGAGCGGGTCCGCTCCCGCTGGTTCTCGAGCAGACACGCGACTCTGAACAGTCCCATCACTCCATCTTCTCACTACGGAGGATGACCTTCACAGCGCGCAAGTCCCGTCGACGCACTCCCCCGTCCCGGGCGGCCGTCCATCGATCGCCCGCAGCACCGGCGAGGTCATGTGCCCCCACCCGGGCAGGAACGCCGAGAACCGCCCGGCGTCGCCCCCTGCCACGAACAGGTGGATGTCATCTGCCGACGGGACAATCGGGATCCGCGCCCCCGGCTCGCGTTTGTACCACCGCGGCAGGTTGCGGTTGTAGATCTTCCCGTAGCGTCCCCCGAAGCTGATGTCGTCGAACGTGTTGGTCGTCGCCGACCAGAGATACCGCCGCACGTCCTGACGCGTCCACCGCTTCGCTGCGATGGTGGCGGCGTGCTCGGGTCCGATGACGACGGCGCACGAGCCGCTGCTGACCGCGTTGTTATGGGCGATGGTGCTCATCGCCGACGCGATGCTGTCGAGGATCCCCTCCGGGTCGTTGGCCACGTGGTTGGTGACGCTGTGCGGCCCTTCGGCGGCAATGCAGAAGACGGTGCTGTCCTCCGGGCGGTAGCCGTGCTCGACGTGGTACGGCGCCCAGGGGCTCGCCTCCTCGTTCTCGGCGATGCAGAAGGTGTACTTGCCGGGGTGGCCCAGCGTGCTCTTGTCGAGGTCGCCCGGCCAGGCGCCGCCGACGTTGAGCAGGACGAGGCGGATGGCGCGGCCGATGGTGGCGTTGGCCCGGAATCCCGATCCGAAGACGTTGGGGCCAGCGTTGAGTCCGATCTCGTGCCGGACGGGACCGTTCACCACCAGCAGCGGCGCGGCCATGTGGGTGGTGGCCTGCACGCCGTGCAGGTTGAAGGGGCCGCTGGTGAGCGCCAGGAGGGCGGCCCGCACCACCGGCGCATAATCCGGCCGGCAGCCGGCGAGCACGAGGTTGATCGCGAGCACTTCGCGGGTCAGGTTGCCCCAGCGCGGCGGGATGCGGGCTTCGAGATGGTCGGGCTCGCCCCCGAGCGCGTCGACCATCGCCGCCACCGACTCCGGCGTCGGCGGGACCACCGGCAGGCCGTCCGTCCAGCCCTGCTCGAAGTAGTACTCGATGAGTTCAGCCGTATCTCCGGCCACAACGCCCGCGTACTCCGGGCTCTCTGCAACGGTCACGGTGTCCCCACGTCCTTGAATCCCTTGCCCTGCTCGGCGAGCCGCTTCAGCAGCGGCGCCGGCTCCAGCCACTCCCCGTGCTCGTCGTGGAGCCGGCTCATGGTGTCGTAGATCGTCCGCAGCCCGACCAGGTCGGCCCAGAACATCGGCCCGCCGCGGTAGCGCGGAAAGCCGTAACCGTGCATCCAGATGACGTCGATGTCGCTGGCCCGCAGGGCGAGGCCCTCCTCCAGGATCTTCGCGCCCTCGTTGACGAGCGGATACAGACAGCGCGGCACGATCTCGTCATCGGAAATCGGACGGCGCGCAATGCCGAGCTCCGCCGAGACGCCGGCAATCAGCTCGTGGATGGCGGGATCGGAAATCGGGGCGCGGCTCCCCTCCTCGTAGCGGTACCAGCCGGCGCCTGTCTTCTGCCCGTAGCGGCCCAGCTCGCAAACGCGGTCGGCAATCGGCGAGTAGCGCAGGTGGGCCGGCCGGGTCGGCGCCTGCGCCTTCCGCACGCGCCAGCTCACGTCCAGCCCGGCGAGATCGGCCATCTGGTAGGGCCCCATCGGCAGGCCGAAGTCGTAGATGACCTTGTCGATCTGCGCCGGTAACGCCCCTTCCTCCAGCAGGAAGTCCGCCTGTCGCCGGTAGGCGTAGAGCATCCGGTTGCCGACGAATCCGTCGCAGACACCGACGAGCACGCCCACCTTCCCCAGCTTCTTCGACAGCTTCATGACGGTGGCGATGGTCTGCGGCGAGGTGCGGGCGCCGCGCACGTTCTCTATCAGCTTCATGACGTTCGCCGGACTGAAGAAGTGGGTGCCGATGACCTGCTCGGGCCGCGACGTCGCGGCGGCGATCACGTTGACGTCGAGCGTGGACGTGTTGGTGGCCAGGATCGCCTCGGGCTTGCACGCGCGGTCGAGCCGGGAGAAGACCTCCCGCTTGAGCGGCAGTTCCTCGAACACCGCCTCTATGACGACGTCGGCCGCGCCGAGGTCCGCGTCTTCGAGGGTCGGCGTGATGCGCGCCAGCCGGGCATTCATCTCCGCCTGCGACAGCCGCCCCTTCGCGACGGTCGCCGCGTAGTTCTTCCGAATGATCGCCATGCCGCGGTCGAGCGCCTCCTGCGACGACTCGAGGACGGTGACCGGGAGCCCCGCGTTGGCGATGCTCATCGCGATGCCGCCGCCCATCGTGCCGCAGCCGACGACTCCCGCCGTCGCGATGGGCAGCGCCGGGGTGTCCTTCGGCACGTCCGGGATCTTGGCCACCTCGCGCTCGGCGAAGAAGGCGTGCCGCTGCGCCGCCGACTGGTCCGACTCGCGGAGCCGGTTGAACACCGCCCGCTCGTTCTTCAGCGCCTCGGCGTAGGGCATCGACAGCGCCTTCTCGACGCAGTCGACGCAGGCGTACGGCGCATCGAAGCCGCGGGCGCGCTTCGCCATCTTCTTGCGGAAGTCGTCGAAGATCTCCGGCCGGCCGCGCGCCGCCTCCAGGTGCTCCTCCAGCTCGGATGCCCGCCGCAAGGGCGTGCGGTCGGCCGCGAGCTGCCGGGCCCGGGCAATCGCCGTCGCCAGCAGATCGCCCTCGACGCACTCGTCGACGAAGCCGAGCGCCACCGCCTTCTCGACGGGATGGAGCTTGCCGCCGACGATCACCTCCAGCGCCGCCTCGACGCCGATGAGCCGCGGCATGCGCTGCGTGCCGCCCGCGCCGGGCAGGATGCCGAGCGTCACCTCCGGCAGGCCGAGCCGCGTCCCGGGTGCGGCGAGCCGCACGTGGCAGGCCAGCGCCACTTCCATTCCCCCGCCCGCCGCGACGCCGTGGATGGCGGCGACCACCGGCTTCGGGGATGCCTCGATCTCGTCGAGGATTGCCGGCAGAGACGCGGCTCCCGGCGGCGGCGGCGCGCTGAACTCCCGGATGTCCGCCCCGCCGCAGAACATCCGGTCCGCGCCGGCGATGACGAGCGCCTCGACCGCATCGTCGGCCAGCGCCTCGGCCACGCGGGCACCCAGCGCGGCGCGCATGGCGAAGCTGAGACCGTTGACGGGAGGATTCGTCAGACGCAGCAACGCAACGTCATCGTGGCGTTCGAATGCAACGGAACCGGGCATGCGTGACCTTTCTGCGTTCGCGACGATTATAGATGGCGCCCCGGCGGACTACCGGATCCTGCGCGCGGGGTCGAGCGCCGTGATCGGCGGACCGCCTACACCCGCTCCCTGTCGACCGGTCGCATCCCGGCCAACATCGCGTAGAACGCTTCCCGATCCCCGGACGCGTCGGTCGTCAGCCGCGACACGACCGGGATCACGACCAGCGGCACGAAGGTGGTGACGTACGACGGGTCGATGCCTTCCCCGTTGACCGTGAAGCAGTAGACGAGCAGGCGATGGAGGGCCGAGGCGCCCTCCGGCGCGTCGAATCCCGCCGCAAGCGCCAGCTTGGTGATCGCGAACCAGATCATTCCCGCGCCGTAGCCGGCCGCCATCCCCCAGTACGCGCCCCGCTCGGTGGTCCGCGGCCAGTAGATGACGTAGCCCACCGCGATGGCCGGCGGCACCACCATCGCGAAGCCGAACAGCAGCAGGTCGAGTATCGAGACGGTCGTGCGGGTGGCGACGAACCAGGCGGCCAGGGCGGCGACGACGGCATAGACGACGGTCGTCACCTGGTAGGCGCGGAGGCGGCGCGCCGAGTCGTAACGGCGGGTGAACGGCAGCCAGTCGCGGACGAACATCGTGGCGCTCGAGAGCAGGATCGGCCCGCCGGACGAGATGACGGCCGCGAGCACCGCGGCCAGCGCCACCCCGCCGACCACCGGACTGATCTCCGAGGCGAGCGTCGTCAGGTTGCGGTAGCCGCTCAGTCCGGTGTCGAGGCCGTAACGCGCGGTGGTGAGGATGGCGATCAGGCCGGCCAGCATCGGCATCAGCGCCGCAATGACCCCGGCAGCGACGAAGGCCGGCGCGATGTGCCGCTCGTTCCGCGCCGCCGCCGCGTAGTTCGTGTAGACGGAGGCGGCCGGCGTGTGGATCGCCGCCGAGAAGATCATCGCGAACACCGGCAGCCACCCGGCGCCGCTGAATCCCCACCAGGCCGCCGTGTCCCGCGACGCCGCCGACAGGTGCCCGCCGATGGCCTCCGTCACCCCGCTCCAGCCCCCGAGCTGCTCGATGCCCAGCAGGCCCACGCCCAGCAGACCGACCAGCACCACGACGCAGTGGATGAGGTTGGTGATCGCGGTGCCCCAGAGCCCGCCGAGCGAGACGTAGGTGCCGAAGATGGCGGCCGACACCATGACGCCGGAGAACATGGACAGCGGGGTCAGGGTGCTGACGATGACGCCGATGACGTAGGCCTCGATCAGGTTGACGATGATGTATTCGGTCTGCACGCAGAGGCTGGTCAGCCACTGGCAGCGGCGATTCCCCCAGCGCAGAGTGAAGATCTCGCCGACCGTCTGCAGCCGCAGCCGGCGGTAGTAGACCGCGAAGAAGAGCCCGACGAGCGACAGCGCCAGGAACGTGCTGATGCCGTACCACCAGAGGCTCCAGACGCCGCCGCTGATGACGTCGCCGGCGACGCCGTAGGTGCCGGCGCCGCCGATGCGCGTGCCGGCGATGCCGGCCGCCACCAGCACCGTCGACATCCCACCGCCGGCCACCGCCCAGCCGGTCGACGTGGTCGTCCGGCGCGCCATCAGGCTGCCGATGGCGGTGGCGGCGATCAGGTAGAGAACGATGACGCCGACCGCGATGGTGTCCATGGGGCTCGGCGTTCAGGGCAGGGCGCCGGCCCCGGGGACGCGCGCATCCGCCCCGGCGCGACGCAGGCGACCGGCGGACAGCGCTAGTGCGTGATCGCCTCGACGATGGCGTCGTACGCCGCGCGCGCCTTGGCGCGCATCTCGTCGTCCGTCGCGTCCTGGATGGGGTGCGGCACGTAGACGGCCTTGTCCGCCACGTCCGGCATGCCGAGAGCCACCGACTGCCGCTCTGCCGCCTCGACGAACTCGGTGGACGCCACCATCACCGTGGGGATGCCCCGCGCCTCGTAGTCGACCAGGTCGTGCACACTGCACGACGTGCAGGACCCTCAATCGGCGAGGGCCTGAATCACCGCCTTGCAGCGCTCGGCCACCTCCTCGCGCAGGTCGGCCGGGGCCGGCCGCGTGAAGGTCGGCTTGCGCAGGCGGATGACGTCGAGGCCGGGCTGCCGGGATCGCAGCAGCGTCTCGAGCTCGTCGCAGAAGACGTCGCCGCGCGGCTTCGAGATGTCGACGATGCCGACCGCCCCGGACAGGGCGCCGGCCCGCGCGGCGAGCTGCCGGCCGATCGGCTCGCGCTCGTCGGTGGGATCGAGGATGACGGAAGAGTCGTGCATGCAGCCTCCCGACTGGATTCGGCTCACTCTAGCACAGGGGCACCAGCGGGCAGCCCGACGCTGCCCGACGCCCGACGCCGCGGGCGACGCGCAACCGGGAGTCAGGTCAGCAGATTCCGCAGCGTCCAGAGTCCCGCGAACAGAGCGAGAATCGACAGCGCCACCGACGCCGCCACGTACGCTCCGGCGGCCAGCAGTTGGCCGCGCTCGTAGAGCACCGCCACGTCGAGGGCGAAGGTGGAGAACGTGGTGAACGCACCCAGCACGCCGACCGCGGCGAACGCCCGCCACTGCAGCGTGCCCCCGAGGCGGACCGCCAGCAGCTCGATGAACAGCCCCATGAGGAAGGAGCCCGCGACGTTGACGAAGAGCGTCCCGAAGGGAAACCCGGATCCCAGCCAGCGCGAGACCCAGACCATGGCCTGGTAGCGGGCAACCGCGCCGACGGCGCCGCCGAGCGCGACCGCGAAGAGGAGCTTCACGACCCGTCCAGACTCCGCACGCCGCCCGACACCCGCCCCTTTTGCATCGCCCGGTCGCGCCGCTTCATGACACGGTCCGCGGCTCGAGTGTCATTGGCCAGCCGGACGCGGCGGCGGCTCGGGAACCACACCCGGCTCGCAGGCGACCGCGGGATCAAGGGACATCATCGTTTCCAATGGTACGGCATCCCCCGTGCTTTAACCGGCACGGTTGAGAGCGTGATAGAGTGAATACATGTATTGAAGAGGTGTCCACCGACATGGCTACTTCGATTCGACTGGCTCCCGACACCGAACGGCGGCTCGACTTCCTGGCGACGCAAACGGGGCGCACCAAGGCGTTCTACCTGCGGGAGATCATCGAGCGCGGCATTGAGGACATGGAGGACTACTACTTGGCCGCTGACGTGGTGGAACGCCTGCGTCAGGGCCGGGAGAAGGTCCACTCCGCGAGCGATGTGAGGAAGGCTCTTGGCTCGGAGGATTGACTACACCGAGACCGCCCTGTCTCAGCTTCGCAAGCTCGACCGGCGAGGAGCCCGGCGCATTCTCGACTACATGGAGACACGGATTGCGGGACTCGATGATCCACGTAGCACGGGGAAGGCGCTTACCGGTTCGCTTGGTGGACTATGGCGCTATGGGGTCGGAGACTGTCGCGTGATTTGCGACATTCGGAACGACTCGCTGCGCGTCCTGGTCGTGAGGCTCGGCAACCGTCGCGACGTATATCGATAGGACACGCGTGACCCCGTACGACTTCATCGCCAAGTGGCGCGTCTCCGCGCTGAAGGAACGCTCCGCGGCGCAGGAGCACTTCATCGACCTCTGCCGGCTGCTGGACGAGCCGACGCCGGCCGAGGCCGATCCGTCCGGCGAGACGTACTGCTTCGAGCGGGGCGCACGCAAGGACACCGGCGGCGACGGCTGGGCCGACGTCTGGAAGCGCCACCACTTCGCCTGGGAGTACAAGGGACACCGCGCCGACCTCGACGCCGCGTTCGACCAACTCCGGCAGTACGCGCTGGCGCTGGAGAACCCGCCGCTGCTCATCGTCTCCGACATGCTGCGATTCCGGGTCCGCACCAACTGGACCAACAGCATCAGCGAGACGCACGAGTTCGATCTCGAAGACCTCGCCGGGGCGGCGGCGCGCAACAAGCTCAAGTGGGCGTTCTCGAACCCCGATCGGTTGCGGCCGGGCGAGACCCGCCAATCGCTCACCGAACGGGCCGCGGCGTCCTTCGCCACGGTCGCACAGGCGTTGCGGGACCGCGGCCATGCACCGCAGGCCGTGGCGCACTTCGTCAACCGGCTCGTCTTCTGCATGTTCGCCGACGACGTCGGCCTGCTGCCCGAACACATGTTCACGCGCATGCTGCGGCAGGCGCGGCGCACGCCGGAGCACTTCACCGAGCTCGCCGGCGCGCTCTTCCGGGTGATGGCCTCCGGCGGTCGGGTCGGCTTCGAGGCGGTCGCCTGGTTCAACGGCGGCCTGTTCGACGACGGCGAGGCGCTGCCGCTGGAGAAGGCCGACATCGACGCCGTGCTGGCGGCGTCGGACCTCGACTGGTCGGAGGTTGATCCGTCGATCCTCGGCACGCTGTTCGAGCGCGGCCTCGACCCCGGCAAGCGCGCGCAACTCGGCGCGCACTACACCGACCGCGACAAGATCATGCTGCTCGTCGAGCCGGTCGTGATCCGCCCGCTGCTCGCCGCGTGGGAGGTCGAGAAGACGCAAATCTCAGCCGAACTGGAACGCGCCGACGTGGCCCGGTCGCCGGCCGCCCGCACCAGGCGGCGCAAGGAGGCCGAGCGGCGCTACCGGGCGTTCCTGGACCGTCTGCGCAGGTTTACGGTACTCGACCCGGCGTGCGGCTCTGGCAACTTCCTGTATCTCGCGCTGCAGGCGCTCAAGGACCTGGAGCACCGGGTGCAGCTCGAGGCCGAGGCGCTGGGGTTTCAGCGCGCGTTCCCGGAAGTTGGCCCGGCCAACGTCAGGGGCATCGAGATCAACCCCTACGCGGCCGAACTGGCCCGCGTGTCCGTTTGGGTCGGCGAGATCCAGTGGATGCGGCGCAACGGCTTCGCGGAAGCGCGCGACCCAATCCTGAAGCCGCTGCACACCATCGAGTGCCGCGACGCGATCCTGACGCCAGAGAACACCGATCCGGAATGGCCGGCGGCGGATGTCGTCATCGGCAACCCGCCGTTTCTGGGCGGTAAGCTCCTGATCACACACCTCGGCGAGGAATACGTCTCGCGGATGTTCACGACCTACGCCGGCCGCGTGCCGGCGGAAGCCGACCTGGTCTGCTACTGGTTCGAGAAGGCGGGCCGGCAGATTGCCTCGGGCCGGACGACACGCGCCGGGCTGGTCGCGACGAACTCGATTCGCGGAGGCGCCAACCGGAGGGCGCTGCAAGCTGCCACCGCCGGGCACCGGATCTTCGACGCGTGGAGCGACGAGCCGTGGGTGATCGACGGCGCCGCAGTGCGCGTGTCGCTGGTCTCTTTCTCGCTTGACGACGACGAATCCCCAACGGAAGCGCAGCTCGACGGTACATCCGTCGACGAGATCTTCGCCGACCTGACGGCGCGGCGAGACGGCGCGGGCGTCGACCTCACCCTGGCGCGGCGGTTGCCGGAAAATGCCGGCGTCGCCTTCATGGGTGACACCAAGGGCGGTCCCTTCGATGTCCCCGGCGATCTGGCCCGCGAATGGCTGCGTCTGCCGGCCAACCCGAACGGCCGGACCAACGCCGACGTCCTGAAGCCATGGATGAACGGCATGGACCTGACGCGCCGCCCGACGGGCAAGTGGATTGTCGATTTCGGCTGGCGCATGTCAGACCGCGATGCCGCCCTCTACGAAGAACCGTTCCGCCGGGTGCGGGAACACGTCTACCCGACGCGCCAGGGGAACCGCCGGGAGGCCTACCGCGAGTACTGGTGGCGGCACGTCGAGCCGCGGCAGGGCATGTGGCGGGCGCTCGACGGTCTGTCGCGCTACATCGCCACCGCGCGGGTCGCCAGGCACCGGCTGTTCGACTGGTGCGACGCACGCATCTGCCCGGACTCCCAACTGATCGTCATTGCCCGCGACGACGACACGACCTTAGGCATCCTGAACAGCCGGTTTCACGAACTCTGGTCGCTCCGCCTCTGCACGTGGCTCGGCAAAGGAAATGATCCGCGCTACACGCCGAGCACCACCTTCGAAACGTTCCCGTTCCCGCCCGGCCTCACGCCGGCGACCCCCGCCAGCGGGTACGTGGCCGACGCCCGCGCTGTCGCCATCGCGGAAACCGCGCGGCGGCTCGTCGAACTCCGCGACCGCTGGCTCAATCCGCCGGAATGGATCGACTGGGTAGACGAACCGGCGCCCGGCTACCCGAAGCGCCTGGTACCCCGCCACGAGGACGCCGCCACAGCGCTCAGGAAGCGCACGCTGACGAACCTCTACAACACCCGCCCGCAGTGGCTCACGGATGCGCACGCCGCGCTCGATGCCGCTGTCGCCGCCGCCTACGGCTGGCCCGCCGACGTCACGGACGATGAAGCACTCCGCAAGCTGCTGGCACTCAACGGAGAAAGATGACGACAGATGGTCCTGATCGTGCATGGAGCCCGCGATCTGCTGTCCAGGCGCGTAACAAAAAGATGGCAGGCAACATCGCAAGTTGCCTATTCTTCTATCGGCACATCGAATGAATGGGTATAGGTGACACGTCTGGGAGAAAACGTGCTGCGCAGTGTCACTGTGCAACGTCCCGCTGCTTGCACAACGAACTGAAAGAAGTACGTCGTTGCACTTCCCCGCGCCTGACTCTCGCACCCGGTCACGCTCCATGCGTAGGTGAAGTCGCCGGGATATGGATTCTCCACATCTAGCCTTATCACTCTTCCTATTCTGGCGTTCTCCCAACCCCTCGTCAACAGCACACGACGCATGAGAGATTCGCCGTTTACGGGAAAGACTGGACGAATCGGCCCCAAATCCGCAAACTCTGGTGCAGACTGCAATCGTTGTATCGTTTCCAGCAACTTAGCCAACCGGTCGTCACGAACATCACGCTCTGCTTCCAGTTGAACGACCCTTTCGCTCTTCTCTCTGTTTTCGTCACGTAGACGCTGTATTTCACGGTCGTCTCTCTCCGTTTGTCGAACGGCCTGCGCAAGTTGGCGTCCCAGTTGGGAACGGTTTACGTCTGCTGTGGCTGCTTCCAAGAATCGACTCTGGACATCATGAACGACGTCAGTGAGTGCGCCAGCCACGTGCGGATGCACCCACGGAGCACCAAATCTATAGTTCTCCTCGCTTCTGCGAAGCTGTTCCAGTGGCACAGGTGTGGGGTAGTTAGTCTGAAGAACCGTCGTTGCGCTCTGCACAGACACGACGAAGAAAAGGCAGGCCGGCATTACTGCTCCCACGAGAAAATCTTCACTCTTACGTTGAGTCCAGCCGATGACGTGTTTCAGAGTGTTGATGGCACCCGATCGAATGGATGGTACGCCGATGACAATAGTCACAATGATTCCGATGAGACCAATGATGCTTCCCTTATCCATGTGGCACTCTCTGATGAATAAAGACTTCTCTGCTCCTGCGTGCCAGACAGCGTGACGTGTTCCGAACAACCTTCGTCATGTTATGCCAACGATCGTACGACGACCGTCTTCACGAGTCACGTGGTCCCCTGATTTCGCGCTCCACATCGCTCAGAGCTCGCTTCAACAACTCGGCGGCCCGGATCGGAGAGATCAACTCGTCCCCGAGAGCGCGCCAGACGAGACGCTCGAAACGCATCGGTTTCTCGAACGCGCCCAGCCCCTCCTCATCGGCAATCGGCTCCGGTTCCCTCGTGCGCCAGGACCGCGCGTACGTCCGGAAGGCGTACTCGATGGAGGCGGCGGACAGGATGCCGACGTCGCGCAGCCGGATGAGCATCGCGGTCGCGGAGACGCCGTAGAAGTGCTTCAGCCGCATCAGTTCCCGGTAGGTGATGCCGTGTCGTTGCGACCCGACCTCGGCGCGGAGATGCTCGGCCGGCACGACAAAGGCTCCCGCGAATCGCTGCATCGCCTTCTCGACCCTGATGTCGGGATTGCCGGTGTCGCGGATCATCCGGTGCGCCAGTTCGTGCGCCAGCGTCAACCGCCTGCGTTCGACGTTGGTCCGGCGCGAGGTGACGACGACGTCGGCGTCCCCACGCCCCCCGCTCCGCTTTACGCCGCACGCCAGCCCGTCGAAGCGCTCGGGCAGGTCGGCTTCAATCACCTTGATGCCGTGGGCTTCCAGCAGGCCGGTCATGCTCGGAATCGGATCGATACCGAGGTTCCAGTGCCTGCGCAGATCGAGAGCCTTGTTCTCGACCTCTTCGACGCTCTCGATCCGTTCGCACCGGATTCCTGCGAACGGATCGGCGCAGGACGCGATCTCCAGGATGTCCTCGACCGCGAGATAGTCTTCGAGCATCTCGGTCACGATCGCTTCGGCGCGCGCGCGATCCTTCGCCGACGTACCCGAGTGCTTGCGGAATTCGATTCCTTCCAGGGCCTCGACCTGACCGCCCATCAGGAAGTCCAGGGAGACGTCGAGCGTCTTCCCAATGTCGATCAGCACGGCCGAGCTCGGCATCATCCTGCCCCCCTCGTACTTGCTGATCGCTTGCGCCGACAGGGGCGGTGACAGGCGGCCGGCAAGATCCCGCATCGACAGACCCGCCTTCTTCCGGGCCAGTCTGAGCCGTTGTCCGAACATCTCAACCCCTCCCAGCAGGGTTTACTGTAATGTGTTTTTGTGGATTACGTCAACTTCAGGTTGCAACGCACATCTTAGAATCGATGGAAGGTCAGGATGCCCCAAAAGCCGGCATGCCTTGTCGCGTCCGCTTGGGGCAGTCACCGGTCACGTGGTCTTCCGTTCTCCCGCGCGACCTCGTTCAAAGGCACGAGAACCGCCTATCCCGCCGCTATACAGGTTATAATCGCCACTTATCAAGCAGATATGTGTCATGCTGATCCATGAACGGCCGAGAGTTCATCCGACGCGCGAGGCGCTACGCCAGGCGAACCGGGGAGTCCGTCCGGTTCGTGCCGGGCCACGGCAAGGGCAGCCACGGGCGGTTGTGGGTCGGTGAACGCTTCACCTGGGTGCCGAGGAGCGAGCTCGGGCCGGGTCTGTTGCGAGCGATGCTGAATCAACTGCAGATCGCCAAGGAGGAGTTCTGATGCGCTACAGCTACCCCTGTCGCGTCGTCCCCGACGGCGACGGGTGGTCGGTCCACTTTCCCGACGTCCCCGAAGCGGTCATGTCGGCCCGCAGCTACGACGAGGCCCTCGACTTCGCCGAAGAGGCTCTGGCCGGTGCGCTTGCCGGCTACGTCGAGGCGCACCGTGCGCTGCCGGCTCCCGGCGCACCCGCCCCCGGCCAGGTCGTGGTCACGGTGCCGCCCCTGGTCGCAGCGAAACTGGCCTTGTACGCGGTGATGCAGCGCCGGCGGATCACCAAGGTGGAGCTGGCCCGGCGCCTGGGCGTCAGCGATACGAGCGCACATCGCATCGTGGACCCGGAGCACCGGTCCCACATCGATCAGGTGGAACGCGCCCTGCGTGCGGTCGGACGGACGCTTGTCGTCGATGATCGCGCGATCGTGCAGGAAACGCGCGCCGACGCAGCTTCTCCGTGAGCGAAAGCGCCGATGGCGCGCCCGAGCGCGCGCGCGAGCAGGAGCTTCATGCCCCGTCCGTGCGCCGCACGCCGCACCCGGCGCTTCGCCGCATCGCCGTCGAGTCTCCCGACGTCTACCGCTCGATCACCCGCGTGACCGCCTTCGATCCCAGCCCGCCGCTGGCCCAGCCGCCGACCGCGGCAGAGAACTTCCCCGCCGTGCCGCCGGCCACCACGATCAGGATGTTCTCGGGCCGCGCGAACTTCGGGAACGGCCGGTCGAGCGCCTCGGCCGTCGGGCGGCCGTCGGGGCCGAGCCACTCCCTGGGCAGCGCCCGCACGCCGGTGCCCTTCTGGCACTCGTCGTTCGGCAGGACGTCGCGCAGCGGCCGGGCCGTCACCTCCTGGATCCTGGCGCGCAGGTCGTCGCGGGTGTAGCCGTCGCGCTCGAAGGTGCGCGCGTGCTCGGGAGAAACCACCAGCAGCGCCTGGTCCATGCCGTGCAGCTTGACGTGGGCGATGGCCTCCAGAGAGAACCCCATGCTGGCCGCCAGCGACCGGGAGTTGCGCGAGAGCTGGTCGCGAACGGCGCGCGGCGCCTCGGCGGCGAAGACGGTGACGGTGCTCTGCTCGCGCTCGAAGCCGCGCTCGACGTGCAGCGGCTCCCAGCAGCTCAGCTCCTCGTTCTCGCCGATGCAGGCTCCGAACTTGCCCGGCTGGCCGAGGGTGGACATGTCGACCTCGCCGGGACGGCCGCCGCCGACGTTGCGGACCACGAGCTGCAGGGCGCGGCCGATGGTGGCGTTGGCGCGCGTGCCCTGGCCGAAGACGTTGCGCCCGCAGTTGAGGCCGACCTCGTGGCGGATCGGCCCGTTGACGATGAGGAGCGGGCCGACGAAGTAGGTGGTGGCCAGCACGCCGTGCAGGTTGAACGCGTCGGTGCAGGCCGCCTCGACCGCCGCGATGACCACCGGGAGGTACTCCGGCTTGCAGCCGGCCATGACGGCATTGATGGCGATCTTCTCCACGGTCGCCGGGGCCAGGTTGGGCGGCACGTCGGCGACCACCTCGGCGGGCTGCCGTGACGTGCCGGCGAGCATCCGGGCGACCCGCTCCTCGGTCGGTGGCACCACCGGCAGGCCATCGGTCAGGCCCTGCTGGTCGAGAAACTCGAAGGGGTCGAGGTCGGCCGGCATGCGGACCCGCCGCGCGGCCAGCTTCGACGCGTCGCGGCGGGCCGCCAAGCGCCGGGCGACGTCCGGATCGTGGACCCTCGAGCCACAGCCCGGGCGCGATTCGGGCAGCGACTCGCCCTCGTGCTCGATCACGGGCGCCGGGATTCCGCAACGGCTGGCCGCCAGCTCGACCAGCGCCACCAGGTCGGCCCGACCGAACCCCTCGAAGCTCGCCAGGACGCCGGCGTCGGCGTCGGCGTCGGCCAGCACGAGCGCCGGGACGGCGTCGAAGCCGTACTGCTCGGAGACGAGCAGCTCGGCGTCGAGAGCGCGGGAGAACGTGAGGCCGTGACGCTCGGCGAACGCGGCGGTGAGCGACGCGTCGTCCTGCGAGACGCCCAGCACGCGCAGGCCGGAGCCCGACAGCGCCTGGTGCACCCGCTCGACCAGCGGCGCCGTCAGGTCGCACGTCGCGCAGTCGTGCTTGAAGAAGAAGAGCAGCGTCGCGGGCGCGGCCGAGCCGTCCGGACCGAACGCGCAGGAGTCGCCGGCGGCGTCGCACAGCGAGAACGAGGCCGCTTTCGTGCCGGGAGCGGGAAGCGTGGACATGGCGCCGCCCAGTATAAGATAGGGGTCGGTCGGCTCACTGGGAACGCAGCCCGCCCGAACCCTTTGGCAACCCGCGGTGGAACCCCACGCAGCACCTGGAGCGGCGCAGTTTCCAGCGCCGGAGGCCGATTGCGGCTCCCCTGACGAAACGGCCGCCCCCCGGCCGCACGCCCGGCGGCCGGCGACGCACCTGTCGACCTCCCGCCGGCGGAACATCGAAACGCGATCGACGAGACCGGTGCTCCTGGGTGTGCTCGCGATCGTGTTCAGCGCGGGGATTGCCGGCGCCGCGCAGCAGCCGCGGGAACCGAACGGGGCCGACCTTCTCCGCGTGTTCCTCGACTGCGGTCCGTGCGACGACGAGTACCTCCGTCGCGAGATCACCTTCGTGAACTACGTGCGCGACCGGCGCGACGCGCAGGTCCACGTGCTGGTCACCCGCGAGAACACCGGCGGCGGCGGCGACGCCTGGACGCTCGACTTCTACGGCATCGACGAGTTCACGGGGATGGACGACCAGCTCGTCTTCTACACCACGCAGGACGACACCGACGACAGCGAGCGGCGGGCGCTGGCCCAGATGCTGCGCCTCGGCCTGGTGCGCTACGCGGCCCAGACGCCGCTCGGCCAGCAGCTCCGGGTCTCCGCCACTCCCACCGGTCCGCTGGGGGCGCGCCGCGTGGCGAACGCGCAGCCGGAGGACGATCCCTGGAACTTCTGGGTCTTCCGCACACGGCTCAACATGTTCCTCGACGCCGAGGAACGCGAGTCGAGGCGGTCGCTCAGCGGATCGATCTCGGCCAACCGCGACACCGAGATGTGGAAGATGCGGGTCGGCTTCTTCACCAACTTCCGCGAGGACACGTTCGAGCTCACCGATTCGACGTTCTCGAACATCCGGCGCAGCTCGTCGCTGGACGCCCGCTTCGTCAAGAGCGTGGGCGAGCACGTCGGCATCGGCTTCGGGGGGTCGGCCATCAGCTCCAACTTCCGCAACCAGGATCTGACCCTGCGCGGCGCGCCGGCCATCGAGTACAACTTCTTCCCCTACTCCGAATCGACGCGGCGGCAGTTCACCGTGACCTACACCGCCGGCTACAACGCCTTCCGCTACATCGAGCCGACAATCTTCGAGCGGATGGAGGAACATCGCACGAACCATGCCGTGCAGAGCTCGTTCCTCGTCAACGAGCCCTGGGGCGAGAGCGAGCTCACCCTGGAGTTCTCGCAGTTCCTCGACCAGCCCGACCAGCGCCGGCTCGTGCTCTACGGCGAGATCGACATCCGCCTGTTCCGCGGGTTCTTTCTCCGCATCGACGCCGACAGCTCGCTGATCCGCGATCAGATATACCTGCCCCGGCGGGACGCGACCGACGCCGAGATCCTGGTCCGCCAGCGGCAGCTCGCCACCGACTACGAGTGGCAGTTCCGGATCGGATTCACCTATTCGTTCGGCTCGATCTTCAACAACGTCGTGAACTCGCGGTTCGCGGGATCGAGCGGCGGCTTCACGCGCGCCTTCTGAGGCGCTCCGCGCGTCGACCAGCGGTTCGCGGCACCCGATCGCCGCACCTGCGGCCGCACCACCGCCCCGCCGGCAGCCGGGACAGTTCCCCGAGCCACCGCCCCCCAAGCACATTGAACGCACATCTCCTGTCATCCAATGCTCACTGCACGTGGTCGCATTCGAGTCGCGCCCGACCTGCCATACCGCCTTCACTGCACTATGGCAAAGGAGTTACACGACCTTCTGAGAAGTGGCACCGTCCGTGCTTCCTGACCCGCTGACCGACCAATTTCTCGCGGCCGACAGGAGGCAGACATGTTCGGACCCTACACCCACCGGATCGACCCGATCCTGTTCGACGTCGGCGGCGTCCACCTCTGGTGGTACGGCCTCGGCTTCGCCCTGGGATTCCTCGAGCTGCACCTCTTCCTGAGACGCGGGCACCGGCAACTGCGCCTGTCGCCCAGAGAGGTGTGGAGCCTCAGCCTGTTCGTCGCCGTCGGCGTGCTGGTCGGCGGGCGCGCGGTCGAGATCGCCTTCGACGAATGGCCGTTCTACCGGGATCACCTCCACCTGGTTCCCGCCTGGTGGCTGGGGGGGATGGCGACGCACGGCCTGCTGCTCGGCGGCGGTCTGGGCGCCGCGCTGTTCGCGCGCCGATACGGCAAGCCGTTCCTCCTCGTGGCGGACGTCCTCGTCATTCCCGCCGCGTTCCTGATGGGCATGGGACGCATCGGCAACTTCATCGACGGCCAGATCGTCGGCGCAGCGACCGACGTCTGGTGGGCCGTGAAGTTCCCCGACGCGGAGGGCTTCCGCCATCCGGTGGTGCTCTACGACGGCGCCAAGAACCTGCTGCTGATGGCGTACCTGCTCCACGTGCGGCGGGTGAACCGGACGCCGGGCGCGGTGGCCGCCCGGTTCATTTTCTGGTACGCCTTCCCGCGCTTCTTCATCGACCTGTTCCGCGACTACCCCACGCACCGGCTCGCCCTCGGCACCGGGCAGACGCTGAACATCGTCATGGCGGCGCTGGGCGCGGGCGCCCTGTATCGGTCGCGGCTGCGGAGGCTGGGCCGGTTGCGGCGCACCGCGGGGTGGGGTCTTGCCACTGGTCTTGCCACCGCGACAGTGGCGGGTCGATCCGACGACGCGGCTCCAACGGCTCGGCGCGACGACGCGGCCCCGCTCGTCTCTCAGCGCCTCGCCTTCGCCGGCCTGCTCGCGTTCTGCCTGACGATCCCGAGCAACTGGACCCAGGACATTCCGGCGCGCTACGGCGGACGCCACCCGGGACTGGAGCATTCCCGGCTCTATCCGAGAATCGGCACCGCGCCGCCGACCGCGCAGGGCCGTGATGCAGTCGCTGGGGCCGGCCAGGCGCGTGGAGAACAGGCGATCCGAACGCTCACGCCGGAGCGGGCGGCCGAACTCGGGAGATGACGATGCAGCGCTTCCTCGGTTCGATAGCGATCCTCGGCCTGTTCGCTTTTGCAGCCCCGGCCGGCCAGCCGTCAGCGCCGGAAACGCTCCGCGAACCCGAGAGCGGCACGCCGTTCCCTGTCGTCCTCACACCGCCGGGTACGGCGACGCCGCACCGTCTGGTCGGCGCCGGCATCCGGCAGCGGACGATCTTCCGCGTCAACATCTACGCGTTCGGCCTCTATGTCGATCCCGCCGGCGCCAGGGCTGCGCTCGCCGCGTTCGCCGGCAGACGGGCCTCCGTGCTCCGCCGCGACGAGAAGTTCCACCGGCGCCTCCTCGACTTCGACTTCGGCATGACGCTCCGGCTGGTCATGACACGAACCGTCGAGGGCGCCGACGTCGCCGACGCGTTCGACGACGCGCTGCGGCCGCGAATGGCACGCGCCGGCAGGCGGAGCGCGGACGGCGCCGGCAAGAATGCGCCCCTGGCGCGGTTGCGCAGCTACCTCGACGTGGACGAGGTCGAACGCGGCACCGAGATCGTCTTCTCGTGCGATCCGGAAGGACGACTCACCACTTCGGTAGGACGGGCGCAACGTCCGCCCATCGAGTCGCGGACTCTCTGCCGCGCGTTGTTCGACGTCTACCTGGGACAGGACCCGATCGAGCGCGGCGGTAAGCGGAACATCATCACGGGGTTCGCTCGCCTGCTAGTCCCGGCCCCTGGCGCAGAGGACAGGCAGCGATGAGAGTCGTGTACGACGCGCAGTCGTGTAGTTCGGTCTACCCCGCACGCGAGTGATTCACGGAGTAGACCAGGCTGACGGTGCCCGTCTTCTCGTATACGCGGTGCTCCTTCAGCGTCAGGCCGATTCGCGAGGCCGGCTCGGCGACGAGCGGAACCCCTCCGCCGAGCATCGTCGGAACGACCGCGACCTCGACGGTATCGACCAGCCCCTCCCCGGCGAGACTCCGAAACAGCGACCCGCCCCCGAACAGCCAGATGTCCTTTCCCGGCTCCTCGCGGAGCGAACCCACCAGCTCCCTCCAGTTCTCGCCCACGATCGTGACGTTCTTGTAGTCGCTCTGCCGCAGCGTCCGCGAGAACACGAAAGCCCGCACACCCGGCGAAGACCGGTCCCCTCCGCCGGTCGCCTCGAACGTCTTCCGGCCGAGCAGATACGCGTCGAACTGCTCGGACATTGCGCCGAAGTCCATCTCGGGGTCCGTGACGATCCAGTCGAATTCGCCGCCGGGTCCGGCGATGTAGCCATCCAGACTCACGGCGCAGCAGTAGCGAATTCGCCTCATCGTAGTCCCCCTACTCGAAGACCTCGTCCACCGGCAGCTCGAACCCCGGAAGAACGTCCTCGCCGGCGATCACCGCGCCAGCGGCAGGCTTCCCGGGCTCACCCCTGGACCGGTGCACGCGTACGGTACGGGTGGCGGGATCGATGACCCATGCGATGCGCACGCCGGCGGCGAAATACTCGTCGAGCTTGCGCCGCACCGCGTCCGGCCGATCCGTCGGGGACAGGATCTCGACCACGAGGTCCGGCGCGACATCCAGGAATCCATCCCGGCGCGTGCGGCGAGCGTCCCGTTCATGCGAGAGGAACAGGACGTCCGGCGCGCGGACGGTGTCCGGGTTCCGGGTGGTGAACACTCCCACCTCGCCCGCCATCACGACACCCGGATTCTGCGTACGCACGAACGCTCTGAGCGCGGCGGCCACGTTCACTTCGATCCGGCCGTGGGTCGGGTTGGTGGGCGTCATCCGCACGATACGGCCGCCGACGAGCTCGCACGGGTTGAGCCACGGCATGCGCAGCAGCTCTTCGCCCGTCACCCCAGCGGCCGACTCGCGCAATGAACCTGCATCTTCCATACCGGGATCCTGGGACGCCTCAACAGAATGCGCGGCTCAACTCGACCAGCGTGTCCCGGCAGACGCACACCGACTCGATCTCGACGTACTCGTCCGGACCGTGGAGGCCCGCGCCGGTCGGGCCGAACAGCACCGCAGGCGTTCCGGCGCGCCCGAGAATGGCGGCATCCGTCCAGAACGACATGCCGGTCGGGTCGGCAGCGAGACCGCGCCGTATGAGGATCTGCCGCAGAGTGCTGCAGACCGGGTGGTCGTCCGCGATCTCGTGGGGCGGACGCGTCAGCAGTTGCCGCGCGGACGCGTCGAAGTCACGATCCGCCCGAGCGAGCGCCGACAGCGTCTCCCGCACCTCCGTCAACCCGACGTCCGATGGCTCGCCCGGCAGCGTGCGCCGCTCGACCCCGAGCACGCAGCGGTCGGGGTAGACGCTCAGGGCCTGCCCCCCGTGAATGGTCGAGGCATGCAGCGATGCCCTTCCCAGCCGCGGGTGGACCAGACTGGCCCTGAACCCCGCCTCGACCGCTTCCAGCCGTCCGAGAACGCGGCCCATGTGCAGGATGGCGTCGCGTCCGTCGGCCGGACGGCTGCCGTGGGCGGCGCGCCCGCGCGTCTCGACCTCCACCCACTCGAACCCCTTGTGCGCGGTCGCCACGCGCAGGTCCGTCGGCTCCGTCACCACGGCGCCGTCGGCGGAGTGCGTTTCGACCAGCGCCTCGGCGCCGACGCTGGCATGCTCCTCGTCGGCCACCGCCGCCACCACCAACCTCCCGCGCGGAAGCCCGCCGTCCTGCGCCGCCCGAACAGCCGCGTCGACCATGGCGGCCACGCCGCTCTTCATGTCCTGACTGCCCCGCCCGTAGAGGCGTCCATCCCTCACGACCGGGTCGAACGGCGCGGTCACTCCCTCGACGCCCACCGTGTCCGTGTGGCCGCAGAGCATCAACGTGCGCCCGGGCGCCTTGCCTTCGACCACACCGACGACGTTCGGACGGCCGGGGGCGACTTCGGTCAGCTCGACATCGATGCCGGCCGCCCGCAGGGCAGCCGCGATTCGTTCCGCGACCGCGGCCTCACCCGCGCCGCCGGAGACCAGAGACGGGTTGACCGAATCGATGGCGACCAGATCGCGCAGAAGGGTGATGACGGAGTCCAAAGGCCAGAAGCTCCAGTGCGCCGGCAGTCTGACTCGGATCGATCGACCGCCTCGCGATGGTAACACCCGACCGACCCATAGCGTCTGGAGTCCGTCTCCCGCCCGCATGCGCCGCGATGCGATGGTGCACCGGCCCGATGAGCCGGATTCCCGCCGCCTGACGCATTCCCGGACAGGTGCGACGGCAACGGGATGAAGACGGTACCGGACGGGGTTCGAGTGCTGGTCGGCATCCGTCGCGCGGAGGGAAACAAGATGACTCGAATCGCTCTCGTTCTCGTGGCGGCAACGGTGACGGCCACGGTATCGGTCGCCGAGGCCCAGACCATTACCTCGTTCGAGAGACTTGCCCTCCTGGTCAATCAGGGAGACCGCGTCACGGTGACCGACGGCGCCGGACAGAACCTGCGAGGACGGATTGTCGATCTCTCGCCGTCGACTATCTCCTTGCAGATGGGCGGCGCGCGGCGCGACCTGCACGAAGCCGAGGTCTCCGTCATCCGCCGATCGCGTCACGACTCGCTCAAGAACGGCGCCATCATGGGAGCCATCTCCGGCGCGGTCGTGGCAACGATTCTGATGGCGGACGATTGCGTCTGGCAGTGCTACCCTGCCACGGCTACTTTGGTCACGTCTCTCTTCGGAGCGGCGGGCGCCGGCATCGGTGTCGGGGTGGACGCACTCGTGGAGGGCTCGCAGGTCGTCTACAGAGCACGCCGCTCGGCGCGACGCCTGAGCGTTGCGCCCCTGCTGTCGCGCGACCGCCGCGGCCTGGCCTTGTCCGTCGGATTCTGAGACTGGAAAGGAGCGGGATCGATGAGTGCAGAGCCGGCCCGGCCGTCGCTACGCCGGCTCGAGGTAGTCCTCCCACAGCTCGACGTAGATCGCGTCGCGCTCGGATCCGCGGTCTCCCCACAGCTCCCGCGCCGTGAAACGCACCGTGTAGACGTGCTGCGGAAAGTCGCCGAGCTGTTGCCCGTGCCGGTCCGTGTCCTGGAGCGCGTAGACACCGTTGTCCCGAATGACCCTGCCGCGCTTGCCCTGCGCATAGCGCGGCAACCGGATGTGTCCGGGCGGATCGACATTCCGTCCGCGGACCGTGTCGCCCACGTCGAACCGCGCCGGCAGGTCGAGATCCAGCCGGCCGAATCCCAGAGGAGCCTGCGGCGGCCTCTCGCGCCGTTCCGGCCGCGGCGCCTCCGGGTCGGCGACGCCGCTCGCCAGCTCGGCCTCGGTGACGATGCCGTTCTCCCGAAGCAGGTTGACGAGCGCCGTGAACCACCGCTCGTAGTACGACAGGCGCAGGTAGTCCGCCGCCGGGACGCGCTCCTGCGCGAAGCGGAAGCTGCCCCAGTTGCCGCCCAGTCCCCAGGGTACGAGCAGGCGGCGCAGCCCGAAGACGCGCCCCTCCCAGGGCGCATGGAAGACCGGCTCGTTCGGCTCGGGCTCGACCGGCCCCCTGCCGTCCACGCCGCCCATGTCGTGGATGCCGTTCATGACGCAGGCGCCTCGCCGGTCTCCGTGCTGCGCGGGTTCACCACGGACTTCCCGTCGCGCCTCCCGGCCTCATTCCGCCTTCCGGAGGACCACCGGCTGGCCGTGCGGCGTGTGCCGATAGGCGTCGGCCCAGGCCTCCTTGCGATCCCGCAGCGCGGGTGAATCGGTGAGGCCCCTTCCGGTAGCCAGTCGCTCCAGGGCGGCCACCCAGTGGTGATAGTAGTGGGACCCATCGTCGGGCTCCCCCCGGTCGGCTGCCGCCCGCAGCTCGTCGGCCAGCGCCGCCGCCCACTCTTTCCAGGTGAAGTGCCCCTGCTCGGAGAGCTTCACGGCGAGCGCGAACGCCTGCGCCTGCCATGGCGCGGAGAACACGGGTCCCTCCTCGTCCCGCGGCAGGGGCGGCAGCGCGGCGAGACGCTCCGCGTCGACCTCCGGCGCGGGGGACGGCGCGTCCTCACGCGGGCTCAAGGTAACCCTCCCACAGGTCGACGTAGACCGAGTCGCGCGCGGAGGCACGATCCCCCCACAGCTCCCGCGCTCCGAAGCGAACGGTGTAGACGTGCTGGGGAGAGTTTCCGAGCCGCTGCCCGTTCGCGTCGGTGTCCTGCAGCGCGTAGACGCCGTTGTCGCGGATCACGATGCCGCGGCGGCCGCGCGTGTAGCGGGGCAACCGGGTATGTCCGCGGGGATGGAGGTTTCGCGCCCGCACCTCGTCGTCCGGGCCGAAGCGCGCGGCCACCTCGACGTCCAGCAGACCGGAGCCGAGACCGCCTGTCGTGGAAGGCGGAGGCAGCTCGGGCCGCGGCCGGCCCGCATCCGCGTAGCCGCTGTCGAGCTCCTCCTGCGTGACCAGATCGCTCCCCAGGAGCCGGTTGACGTGCACGGTGAGCCAGCGCTCGTAGTAGGACATCCGGAGGTAGTCCGCCGGAGGCAGGCTTTCGAGCGCGAACCGGAAGCTCCCCCAGTTGCGGCCCCGCCCCCAACGGGCGATGGACCGTCCCAGGCCGTAGACGCGGCCCTCCCACGTCTCGTGGAAGACCGGCTCGTTCTCCTCGGGCTCGACGGGACCCATGCCGTCCATCCCGCCCATGTCGTGGATGCCGTTCATCCGCGG
This sequence comes from Vicinamibacterales bacterium, assembly GCA_965222905.1. Lineage (GTDB taxonomy): Bacteria > Acidobacteriota > Vicinamibacteria > Vicinamibacterales > UBA8438 > WTFV01. Next base: position 7,022,778 of record OZ244976.1, read on the forward strand.
CCTCCCTGCGCCGCCGGCGGCGCCGAAACCGTCTACGGAGCCGCCACCCTGGCGACGCCGATCATCGAATCGCGGGTTACGAGCTCGGCGAGCGCCTCCTCGCCGAGGCCCTCCGTCCCGGCCGGCCGCTCCGGCAGCACCAGGTAGCGGATCTCGGCGGTGCTGTCCCAGACGCGCACCTCGACGTCGTCCGGCAGCTCGACCCCGAACTCGCGCAGCACCGCGCGCGGCTCGATTACCGCGCGCGAACGGTAGGCGGCGGACTTGTACCAGACCGGCGGGAGGCCCAGGGTCGGCCACGGATAGCAGGAGCACAGGGTGCACACCACCAGGTTGTGGACGTCGGAGGTGTTCTCCACCACGACCATATGCTCGCCCTGCGCGCCGATGAAGCCGAACTCCCCGATCGCCGCGGTCCCGTCGGACAGCAGTCGCGCCCTGTACTCGGGATCGGTCCAGGCGCGGGCCACGATCTGCGCTCCGTTCCGCGGGCCGATGCGGTTCTCGTAGGCGTCGACCACCGCATCCAGCTCGGCGGGATCGATCATCTCCTTCTCGACGAGAATCGACTCGAGTGCCCGGACCCGCAGGGCGATGTCGTCGGGCACCACTTGATGATCGTGGTCGTGAGGATGAGCGCCGGCCTCCCCCGCGCCGGCCGCCGTGGCGCCGCCCGCCATCCCGGCTGCTCCCGCCGCGGTCTCCTTCAGGAACTCCCTCCGGCCGACGCCCTTGCGTTCGGAACCTGCCATGGCCTCCTCCGCCTCATTCCGGCGACGTCAGCGAGACTGTCGCTGTAAATGACTGATCCCATACGCCACCGCCGGCCTCGGATCTTGAGGATCCGTGCCTTGTCCGCGCCCCGAATGCCGCTGCGGGCCGGTGACGATCATGTGGCCCATGATACGCCGAGGTGGTCCTTCCAGTTCTCCTCGGCGGTCCGGAGGCTGGTTCCTCGACCGACATCGCAAGGCTCGACGCCCGGCTGGCAGTCGAGTTCGTGAGCGCGCGCGCGGCGACCTCGAGATGCGTATTCCGGAGGAAACAGCCTCATCCCGTTGATGATGCCTGGTGGCTGAGGCGACGCATTCGTTTAGAATGCGGGCATCGTACTGGACCGACACGACCGAGACGGGGGCGTCTTGCGCGGGTGCCGAGGCGCTCACGGCTGGCCGGCGGCCGAAGAACCAGGCGCCATCGCTCCCCAGGGAGGAATCGAATGAAGACGACACGCCGTGGATTCGTTGGAACCATCGCGCTGGGTGCCGCGGCTGGTGCCCTGACCGGCACATCACCGTTCAGCAAGCGGGCCAGCGCCCAGACTCGGGAGGCCGCGAAATCCGGTATCCATGATGGTGGCGTCATCCAGCTCAACCAGAACGAGAGTGCCCGCGGCCCTGGCCCGAAGACCATCCAGGCCATTCAGGCCCACACCAACAAGCGCATGGGCCGCGGCTATTCACCGGATCACGTCAACGAGCTGAGAACGGTCATCGCCGACTACTACGAAGTCGGTGCCGACAACGTGCAGCTCGCCACTGGCTCCACCCCCTTGTTGCAGGGCTCGGTGCGGGCATTCTGCTCGGCGACCAAGGGCTTCGTGACCCCCATGCCCACCTACTCGACCAGCTTGAGCACCGCCCGACGCATCGGGGCCAAGACGACCGAGGTGGATCTGGACAGCTCGCTCGCCATCGATCTCGAGGCGCTGGCGGAGGCGTCTCGCGGCGCAGGCCTGGTCTATCTCTGCAATCCGAACAACCCCACCGGCACCGTACACGGACCCGGAGCCGTCGAACGTTTCGTGCGCCGCGTGCTGCGTGAATCGCCGGACACCATGATTCACGTCGACGAGGCCTACATCAACTACGCACGGCCCGGCAGCATCGAGACCGCGGTGCCTCTGGCGCTGGAGGACGAGCGCGTGTTCGTCACCCGTTCCTTCTCGAAGGCGCATGGCATTGCGGGCTTGCGTGTCGGATACGGCCTCGCCCAGGAGCAGACCCTGGCCAGGATCCGCGGCGCCTGGGGCATGGGCGACGTCAACATGCTGGGCGCGATAGCTGCGATCACCGCGTTCGAGGACACGGAACACATCGATCGGGAAGTGCGGGAGAACGCCGAGATTCGCGACGGCGTCATCGCTGCCTTCCGCGACATGGGCTTCGACGTGCCCGACTCCAACACCAACCACATCTTCGTCCACATCGGACGCCCCGCGCCGGAGTTCCGCGAAGCGTGCCTGGAGCGCAAGGTGCTGGTAGGCCGGGATTTTCCCCCGTTGCACACCACGCATTGCCGAATCTCGATCGGCAGCCGAGAGGAGATGGCGGCGGCGATGAAGGTGTTCAGGGAGGTCCTGGCGTGAGGGGGAACGACCGGAGACGCCGGTTCCACGCCGTACAGCCGTAACTCTACCTTTGACGTGATGAGAGGGGCAACGATGTCAAGCATCGTCCGGCTCGATCGAAGAGCCTTCATGAGAAACGCCGGCGCGACCGCCATCGCCGGCGCCACCGGCGGCCTGGTCGGCGGCACGAGCTCGGCGGCGGCGCAGAGATCGAGCAGCATCCCGCGCTTGCCGAACGGCAGGTATGATTTCGACACTCCCTACAATCGTGTCGGTACCGACTGTTCCCGGTGGGACTCTCCGGCCCTCCGGTATCCGGAGGGTGTGTTCAAGTACGGCATGGGCGTGGCGTCGATGGACTTCGAATGTGCGCCGTGCATCACCGAGGCGCTGCAGGAGAGAGTCCAGCATCACAACTGGGGCTACCTGAGTACTACCCAACCCCTTCGAGAGGGCATCCTGAAGTGGAATGGTGAACGCCACGGTCTGGATCTGGACCCCGCCTCCATCGTCATCTCCGACGGTGTCTATCCGGGCGTCATCGCGGCGCTGCGATCGTTCGTGCCGATCGGGAACAAGGTGCTGTTGACCACACCGGCGTATTCGGGGTTCTACGCAATGGCCCGCGCCGCCCGGGTGGATACCGTCGACAGCCCGATGCTCTACCGGAACGGGCGCTACGAGATCGACTGGGACGACCTGGAATCGAAGATGACCGCGGACGTGCGCGCGACGATCGTCTGCAACCCGCAGAATCCGACCGGCAACGTGTGGACGGAGGAGGAGCTGCTCCGCCTCGGCCGGTTGGCCCTCGAGCACAAGGTCGTCGTGCTGGCGGACGAGATCCACTCCGACGTCATCCGTGCCGGGCACAGGTACACACCGTTTGCGAGCCTGCCGGATGAAGCCGTGGTGAACAACAGCGTGTCTTTCAACGCCGTCAGCAAGACCTTCAACCTGGCCGCGATGAAGAACGCCTACTACTACTCCAAGAGCCGCACCCTGCTTGCGCGCGTGAACCAATACCACCGCGCGGAGCTCAGCACGCTTGGCGTGGTAGCCAACACCGCGGCGTACAGGGACGGCGGCGAGTGGTTCGACCAGGCCAACGCGTACATGGACGACAACCACACGTTCGTCGAGAGCTACGTCAAGCAGCACATGCCCGACGTAGGCTATACGCGCAACGAAGGCACGTTCATGACCTTCCTGGACTTCAGCAGGGTCATGGAGCGCATCGGCGCCGAAGAGATGGCCGCGACGCAGGGAGACGACACTGCCGAGGAGTACTTCCGGGACTGGCTGACCCACCAGTCAGGCGTCTACCTGAATCCTGGTTCCAGCTACGGCAGCGGCGGAGAAGGCCGCATGCGAATGAACGTGGCCTCGTCTCGCCGGGTACTGCGGGAGGCGTGTGAGGCGATGGCCGCGGCAGTTCGCAACGTCTAGGGCTCGGTCCTGGAAGGTCTCGGCGACGAGTTGGCGCACCCGGGTGCACCAGCGGCCAAGGAGGCACAACAGCGCCAGTCGCAGCGCGGCCTTGCTTCAAGGAGAGCTACCGCGACTGCTGGCCCGGGTGTTCGGTGGGAGCATCCCGATCAGACATCCGGCTCTCACCCCCGACCCTCATACTCGCCGTCGCCAAGTCCTCGGATCTCGCGATTGGTGCACGACGGCGATCACTTCGATCCACTCGGGGAGGATTCGGTAGAAGACCGAGAACGGAAACTTCCGCACCAGAGCACGGCGAACGGTCGACTCCACGGTCTCATACAACTCAGGTCGCTCCGAGATCACGCTGAAGGCTCTATCGATTTCCTCCTCGAACGACGCCAGTACGTGCGGTGCCTCGTCGAGGTACCACCTCTCGGCGAGGGCCAGATCCTGCACCGCGGCAGACGTCAGCCGGACGGGCAGGGTCACGTCTTGTCGGAGAAGATTCGCTTGCGGACCGCTTCCCAGGGCACCGAACGCTCTTCCGGCAGCAGGTCATCCAGCGCCGCCAGGCGATCACGAATCAGGTCCCGCTGCCAGTCGGGGACCGGAATCTGCCCCGGCGCCAGACTGTCCCAGAGCTCGACGACGAGCTCGATGCGCTCCTGTGCCGGAAGATCGAGTGCCTCTTTCTGTATCTCGGACTTCGCCAACATCGTTTCAGCATATCCGTTTTCGTTCGCCCCATTCCACAGATTCGACCGCCTCGCTCGAAGGCCGTGTCCTGTACGCGGTCGCGACGATCCGCCACGCTGCCGTACACGAGAGGCGGAGGACGAGCGCCTGAACGCGCCCTGGCGCCGACGGTCTCCTCCCTGCATGCCGGAATGAGTCCCCGCGAGATGAACGCGGATAACCTCTGGTCGCTCAGGATTTCGGTCACGTCCACCGGCCCGAATTGACACCCAAAGTGACACCCTACGGAGCGAACGCCCGCGCGATTCCTGGACACCCTCGGAAGCGAAAGTCCGTTGGTCGTCGTCCCGAAATCCTCGAAGTCCTCGATGCGGACCGCCGCGCCCAGGCCCTGAAAGCGACCCGGATGCCGCCGGCACAGCGCCTTGAACAGCGTCAGCACCTGCAGCCGGCCGTCGGTATCGGCCACCAACTGCGGCACCACTTCCGACTGCCACACGGCGGCGAACGGGTCCTCCCGCGTCCCCCAACTCCGAGGTGCCTTCGCCGTCGACGGCAACGCGCCGTGCTGCCAGCGACCCGCCGTCCGCTCGCTCATTCCCGCCGCGGCCGCGGCCGCAGCCAACGTCTTCCCCGACATCCGTTTCTCACGCAATCGCCGAACCTGCGCATCCGTGACCAACCCGCCCTCCACGAGGAAAACGGGCAGTCTCACACGACTCTGGGTGGGGCCACGAACCGGCAGATCGCGTCGTCGGCAACCGGCAAAAATAATTGTCGTTGATCATACCCAGACACCAGCCCGTCGCCGCCCCCGAGCTGCCCAACCCACACCTGTGGTTCTCCACCTCGCCGCGCTCGCGAGAGGCACGGGCCTATCGGCACGCTCGCCGCGATTCGCGCTGTCGCCGGCCTCTCTCGGCAGCGATGTCCGGGGACTCGGCTGGGTTAGCGGCCGGGATCGGTGGGTCGGCGCGGGGTGACGTTCTTCATTCGCGAGCGCCGTGACGGCTCGCCGGCGCTGACGAAGGCTCCGCGGACACCGGCACCACCGCGCCGCATGGTGCCCTCGAACCGCTGGTGCAGGTAGCGCCTCAATAGCCGCCGGCAGGCCGGGACAAGGCAGAGGAACCCGGCAAGGTCGGTCAGCACGCCGGGCGTGATGAGCACCGCCGCCGCGACGAGGATCAGCACGCCGTCGACGATCTGTTCAGCGGGCCACCGGCCGGTGTCGAGATCCGCCCGCAAGCGTGCCAGCGTGCTGATGCCCTGCTGCCGGGCCAGCGACGCGCCGACGATCCCCGTGCCCATGATGAGCCCGATCGTGCCGACGGTGCCCACGCGCTGGCCGATCTCGATGAGCAGGGCCAACTCGACGACGACCGGTACGGCGATGAAGAGGACGAGGAGGTATCCCACGGGCGGTTTGATGAGTTCCCGCTCTCGAATCGGCGGCATTCCAGACTGAATCGGCGCGCGGTCCCGCGTCTCAACGCGGGGCGTCGGGCGCCTTCAGGGCGTCGACGAGCGCCACCAACGGCCCCGCCCTCTGCTGCGCGGAGAACCCGTAGGGATTCGCGAGATACAGTGTATTCAGCATCCGTATCAGTCTACCGAAATCCGCCGCGTGAAAACTTCCGCCATCTCCCGGCGGCGTCCAGCTTGTCGCCGGGACTGCGACTGTCTGCTGCTGCTGCAACTGCTCGGGTTCGATTCGGATTATCCGCTCGTCGCGCTTCGTACACAGCGCGTCGACGGTTCCGTGCAGCACGCGGCCGGAAGAGACACCTTGACGCCGGTCTTGTAGGTCTTGCGCACCAGGTGCGCGCGCACGCGCAGTCCCGTGGCGGTGCGTGTGGTGCGCAGGTATTTCAGGATGGTCTCGTAGCTGTCCAGCGGGCGGGCGGCCCAGTTCTTGGTGACCTCGCAGAACAGGCGGTGTTCGATGGGGTTCCACTTGGAGGTGGCCGGCGGGTAGTGGGCCACGGTCACGCGCAGGCCGTGCCGGTTGCAGAGGCGGTGCTGCAGGTTGAATTTCCAGGCGCGCGCCGTGCAACTGTTGCTGCCACCGCCGTCGGCCAGGATCTGCAACGCGTTGGCGTCGGGATAGTGCTTGCGGCCCTCGGTGCGCCACCATTTCTCGATGCAGTCGACGGCGAACGCCGGGGTGTCGGCGGTCTGGCCGACGAAGACGGTGCCGGCGTTGGCCCGCGGGTCGTAGATGCCGTAGGGGATGGCGAGTCCCTCAGCGTCTGAGCGAAAGTCGTGGTCCTTGACCCGTTCGGGGCTCCGATCCCACTTGGCGCCGGGATTGCGGAACGCGCCGACGAGTTCCTTCTTCTTGGTGTCGACGCTGATGACCGGGACGTTGTCGGCGGCGCAACGCTCGCGCAGTTCGGTGATGTTCCGGAACTGGTCGTCGCGCCTCGGATGCGAGGCGCCGGCGAGCTTCTTGTGGTTGACGCGCAGCGAATAGCCCATCGCCTTGAGCAATCGAGCGACCGTCCGGGGGCAGACGTCGATGCCGAGCGCGCACAGTTGGTCGGCAACCTTGGAGGTCGTACGGCGTGTCCACTTCAGGCCGCTGACCGGGTCGCCGGCCGTCTCGTGGTCCATCAAGGCTTTGATGCAGGCAATGACTTCCGGCGTTTTTTTTCGGTTGGTGTGCGTCCGCCGCCCGCGCGCCGCACCCGGTCGACCTCGACGTCGCGCTCGACCAGTTGCCGCCGTCCGGCGGCAACCGTCGACGGGTCGATGCCGAGCAGCCGAGCGATGCGCCGGTCGCCGCCCCACCCGCACTTGAGCGCTTCGAGGCCGGCGAACAGACGCCGCTGCCGCTCGTCGAGCAGGCTGGCGAACAATACGATGGCGGCCCGCAACTCTTCGGGCATCAGGTCGGCGTCGGGCAGGGGTTGTCCGAGTCCGGGCGTGGCCAGCAGCAGGCGTCTGGCGCGCACCTGGTGCGTCTGCTGCGGTCGGTCGGCCGCGCAGTAGAGGAACTGCTTGTGCCGTGTCAGCCGCGCGTCAGCGACGAGCTTGCGCAGCGCGTCCTGGGCGCCGACACCGAGCAGATTGTCCAACTCGTCGGCGAAGTGTCCGGCTTCGGCGTGATTGACGAACGTTTCGGCGGTTGCGATCAGGGTGCCGGCGCGGGAGAAGCGGACCCCGGCGAAGGACCACAGGCCGCGCTCGTCGAAGTCGGCGAGTTGGTCGAGGGTGTAGTAGCCGCCGCGATGCGAGTAGCTGGTGCGGGCGTCGATGTCCTTGAGCTTGCGGAACGCGGTGCGCCTGCTGGCGCGGGCGCCGAGCGTCGCCATGACCTCGGCCAGCGAGGCGACGGTCTGGTTGCGAAGCAGGGCGATGATCGTGTCGGCGGAGAACTGGGTTGGTCTCATTATGGCACCATTGCGGGTTCACATTCCCGCACTGATGCCATAACCCGAACGCGCCGCACCTCCCAGAATTCAGAAAATATCCGTCCTGGCGGGACTGGTCGCCGATCACGAGAGTTGCCCGGCCCGTGTGCTCTACTGCGAGACTACAGGTACTTCTAGGAACTTATTTTCGCGCGGACCCATAGGCGGGGAGAGTGGTGAGCCGGGTGTCCTCGATGGGCCCACCCACCGTGAAATGGTAGAGGTCTTGGTAGGTGAGGTCTTGGAGGCCAAGGACACGATGCATGGGGTCGTCGAAGTAACACCCGATACCAGTACTCCGAATCCCGGCAGCTTCGGCTTCTAGATAGAGCACCTGGCCAATCATCCCGGCCTCCCAGAACAGACGTGGATAGAACCACGAACCATTCTGTTCAATGGGTGCCTCGTACTCCGCGATCATCCCAAGACTGAAGCACCCATCGCTTGCGATGTCCTGGTGACACGAGACCTGCCGGGCGGATTGCTGGGCCTCAGCTTCGATGAGGCAGTACAGCTCCAGTTGCGGCGGACATTCGACGGGTCGCTGCCATTGCTCCGCCTTGGTGAATGCTGCCCGAAGAGCGCGTGTCTGTGACGCGTCGCGCACGAAGAGGTACAAGCCAGCGGGAAGATCCTTTACGCGGTGAACAAAAATGGCCAAGTGAATGTGCGGCGTCCACGGAAGCGTGCTTAACGGAATGCTTCCTGGTACCGCCAACGTTCTTTGAAGAATCCGATAGAACGTGTCTCGGGTGATGTGAGTTTTCCTATCCATCGCCACCGCGCTGCGGCGCTGACGAACGACTGTCCGGAGAGAAACGGACCGATGGTCGTAAGAACACGAAGGCTGCGGACTCTCGCGTCGCTCGTACGGCTGCCGACTTCGCGGCTTTCGGGCGGCGGCGGCCGTGGTCTCGACACCCCAGTCGAGGTGAGATGGGCTGAGCTGATTGGCGGTGCCCTGCCAGGTAAGAGACCTCAAGGCTTGTATTTGATCTTCCTGGAGCCCCATAGCCTCTTCGGCATGCGGACCCACAGCCATAAGCACATCTGGCTCCTCCGACTCGGCGTCGTCATTCCCTGTGCCCATGAGCAGCGCCAATTCTTCTGTGCCCAGGTCGTCTAAGACCTGTGTCTGCCATCCGAGGCCAGCCGCAGCGATAACGATCGCGCCAATCGCGTGCCCGACATCGTGCTGGCAGTAGCGATAGGCCCGCTGGCCATATTTCCAGGCTTCTCGCCAATGAATGGACGTCAGTCCGACAAGAAATATGTCCGCCGGCGCTACTAGCCACAATGCGTCCCACATTCCCCGCTCGAACTCCGCCCGTACCTCCAATCCATGCTCCTTCGGAGCGTAGTGACACACCATAGGCCGATCGCCCAGCCCATCGATGGGACCACAGATCAAGTAGCCCTCGGTGGGATGTAGATTGCCGCTCGACGGATTCACGCGGAGTGCCCAACTGTGCTCGCCGGTGCTCTTCCAAGCTGAGATTGCCAAGCTGTCATAGAAGAGTTGCGAGATCGTCTGAAAGGTCACCGGAGCGGCGGGAATCCGGCCTCGAACGAAAGCGTCGTCGTACAGTGGCTTGTCCGTGGCTGGGAACTTCTCGAGAGATACGAGCCGCGCCCCCTGATACCGCCGAAACGGCTTTGGCTGTGTGGCCCAATCCAAAGACCCTGGCCCCTGGGCATAGCTTTGGAAGTGATGTTTTGTGACCTCGTGGTAGTGAAGAACCTGCTGCAGTGCGGGACGGGCGCCTAGATTGTCTTCGGAATCGGCGGTCATCTCTTTGTTTCTCTGAAAACGAGCGCCTCCTCAGTACCAGGGGCTGATCATGAAGTCATTGAATACGGCTCGTGCGGCGTGAGTGAGCCGCTTCGCCGCATTTTCTTCGAGCTTCTCGAGACCTCTGAGGCACACCCCAGGAGGGTACGGTACCTGGGCGATCTCAACGACATCCAGCGCCTCGGGAAACTCACGCCGCAGGGCGCTATCGAGAAGCGCTGCAAACTGCTCGGGCCGTTTCGAGCGACTGCTCGCATCGATCTGGAAATCCAGACTGGGCAGCGAGTCCTGATCCTGTACCATTCGTCCGCCATATTCTAGCAGGTTGCTGAAAAAAAGTCCGCGAGAGGGATCGACACAGCGATCCCGGCGCACTACGATGACTCCACGCGGTTAGCAGCCTGTGGCGAAAGTCAGAGATTCGGACTCGACCGGATCGATCGCGTTCCGTACACTGGACAGCATGGCGATGGGCAAGAAACCGGCGGTTGGAGCGGCTCCTCGACGCGGGGCTGGTGCGGGGGAACACGGTCGGCATCGATGCGACGGCGCTGGAAGCGAACGCGGCGATGCGGAGCATCGAGCGGCGGGACACGGGCGAATCCTACGAGGCTTTCGTGCGGAGTTTGGCGGAAGCGTCGGGGGTAGAGACACCGACGCGGGCGGATCTGGCTCGTCTCGACCGGTCTCGGAAGAACAAGAAGACGTCGAACAACGAGTGGAAATCGCCGCGGGGCTCAGCGAACTGACTTCTTCCACGGGCTGTCAGGACTGCGAATGCGAATGAGGCCGTCCGTACCGTCACGTTCGCGCACCGCAGACGCCGCGCGCGTGGCTATTCCCCTCCTGATCGCCTTCGCCGCGCCGTCGTCGCTCGTCGTGGAACGCGACCGCCCCTCCCAGTTCCCGATCCTGGGCAACGGTCCACCCGGCACATTCGTCCTATTCCCGGGCAGGCTCCGAGTGTCGCTGCCCACCGATCAAGTCGTTTCGGCGGACGACACCGGCGGCTACGCCAAGGTCGGATTCGGAGGAATGCGCTTCACCGGCATGACAAGCGGGCGTCTCGTCTTCGTGCGTGAGCGCGACCTGTACCCGGTGGGCCAGCTCTCGCCAGATCGCAGCCACACAATGCGGCTGGAGCCCCAGTGGGTCGCATCGATCTTCGCATACGGTCAGCTCCTGTGGCCCGCCGTTTCTCGCGAGCCCTAACCCGTCGGGAGTTTCCCACTGAAGAGAGGGTTTCCGGCACGTCTCCGGGCAACCTGATTTACCGGGAGGGGCCCCACGCCAAGACGGTGATCATTCGATGGGGACGACACCGTCCTCGCTCGAAGGCCGTGTCCACCGAGTGTCCGGTCAAGTGGTCGCGCAGCGGTGCCGGCGTGCCCTGATCGAACAGTATTCTCACGAACGAGCGGCCCCCCTAGTGCAGGTCGGACCAGATCCACGTCGTCTCAGGCGCGGTTTGGATGATCGGGATGCGGTCGCCCGGTTCGAGCTCTTTCCACAGGGTCCGGACGGCTTCGAGCTCCATCGCCCGCATCCTACCATCCGAGCGTGAGGCCTCCGTCCCGGGTGACCATCTCACAAATCTGACGTGCACCCAGGTCCCTTGCCAAGGTGGTGGGAATGTGCCATACTTGCTCGGCTAATTTTATGAGATTTGCGCTGACTCTCTCGGCGTTCTGCCGAACCTGAAGCTCCAATCCTCACCAAAGCAGCTACAAAATGGCGCGCGGCCTCATGAGGAGGCAGACCGCACTGTCGTCGTCGACTTGACAGTGCATCGACGAGAGAATCCGTCGGCGCGTTCACGGCCTATTTCGGCCGACCACACTCAGAGGACTCACGTATGGCACCTACGACCGGCACGATCAAGCGCATCACGGACAGGGGCTTCGGCTTCATCGCCACGCCAGACGGCGTCGAATACTTCTTCCACCAGTCCGCGTGCACGAGCACGCCATTCGACTCCATGCGCGAAGGCGAGAGCGTGACGTTTACGCTCGGCCAGGGCCCGAAGGGCCCCCGCGCCGAAAACGTCACGCCCGTCTAGCCGTCTCCACACTCGAACCCCGGTGACCGTAAGGCCATCGGGGTTCGAATCTCCTTGCGGACCGGGGATCGGCGCCGCTCTACTCGCGGCCGACAGCGTCGTCGCGTCGGTGCCGATCGTCTCGCCTCGCACCAAGCCCGCATCGGCTTGCCGCTCCAGGAGTTGGCCCAATTCCGTGGACAGGTCAACGCTTTCGCCGGGGGCGGTGTCGAAGCGAAGTTGCTCCTACGTGTTCGCGTTCGGTCGACGCGGAATCGACTGCGACGAGCTACTCTCGAGTCGCAGCCCGAACCTCGTCGGTGCTCTCGGCTTCGAGGATCCCGGTGGACGTTGTGTACTTCCGACCACCCGGTGGGATCGGGGCGGACGTCGTACGGCTGTTCGAAGCCCTCGGTCTCTTCCGCGAGCCGGTGGCCGGGCTCGAACCGCAACTCGCCCACGTGGAGAACGCGCTTGAAGCGATCGCCCTAGATCCTCGGTCATCGCTCTCCGAGGCGCATCTCGAATCGCTGCTGAGCGAAGCCCGCGCGGCACGAACGCGCATCGGGGAAGCGGCGTACCAGCAGCTCCATCGCGACCCCTATCACTCGACGATGGCCGACGGTATTCTCGCGCGCCTGCCTGCTGAACTCGACGCGCTCAACCAGGAGGTGGTGCTCACGGCGTGCATCGGTCTCGGCTTCACCGTCGAGCGTCCCCGAGGTGATGGGATCTTCTCGATCGAGCTTGGCAGCGGCGCGCTGGTGGACGGCCTGCCCGGCGCACCTGGCGGGTCGAGCTACGTCGGCTCGTTCGACCGGGCGGAGGCCGTTGAGAACGAGACGATCGACTTCTTCGCGTCCGGGCATCCGGTCGTCGAAGGTATTCTTGCCCACTATGAGGAGAGCGCGCTGGGCCGCGTCGCGAGGTTCGAAGTTGAAATCGGCGCGGAACGCGGCGAGGGCCTGCTAGCGGTGTATACGAACCGTTCCGAGGACGGTACAAAGAACGGCTCGGTATTCGAGATAGCGGTGATCGACTCGACGGGTACGACTCGGCCCGACTGGGCCATAGCGCTCCATCGCCGGCCGCTTGGCGCACTGCGCGTCACCGGCGGCAAGGGGAACGACGCCGGGTGGATCGACATGGTGCGCCGGCTAGGTCCCCACCTCGACCCGGCTCGGCGTCCGCATGCGCTGGCTGCGATCGTCGTGCGGCCGGTTCGGTGAACATGTTGAGAGCCTGATTTCGGAGGCCTTCACCAGAACGTGATCCTGCCACTATTTCAATGCTCTGCACGAGGACCTCGAAGATCAGCGTGGAACACGCAGACACATTCTCCAATGGCACCAAGCCGTAGGCCAGCGGCGCGCCGCTTCGATGCTACGAGGAACCGCTTCCGGACCGTTCGTGGCTTCTATCCTTCCCAGGGTCCTTCGTCGTTTCCCCACGCACTTTTCCCCTCGTCGTTACCAGGCACGTATCCCCCTGCGTTTTCCTAGGACTCCACGCCCTGGTCAGTACCGGTCGGGGTTATCGTCTCTTCCGCGTCCTCTTGGCTTGGATGTTCGGCCAGACCGACGACGCCCCGGATTTCTTTCTCGTTGAGCGATTTCGGCGTTGAGAAGGGCGTGGGCGAGGGCGTCCAGCTTGTCGCGGTGCTCGGCCAACCGTCGGTCCGCCTCACACTGACTTTCCTCGACATTGCGGCGAACCTCGGCGTCGATCAGCTCAGCGGTGGCCTCGCTGTACGGCTGGTGCTGGAACGCCGGCGGCAAGCCGTCGTCTTGCGGTGCGGCAAAGCTGCTCGGCCGCGCGGCCACCCAGAGCGCCGGTGATGCGCGCCCGCAGACTCGTCAGATCGTCGACGGGGAGTTGATATGTCGCGCTGAGCGCTATGCCGCGTGGCACGATCGAAACCCGATGCACCGGGTCGCAGGCTGGCACCAACAGCGCGAGCAGCGCGTGTCCCGCCTCGTGGTAAGCGGTATGCTCCCGGTCCGTCGGATTCAGAAGAATGTTTCGCGCTGGCCCCAGCACTCTTGGTGTGTACCTTCAGAATCGCGGCGCGGCCGGCGCGGTCGGGACGCTGGACCACGACGCGGCGGTCGAAGCGCCCTGGTCGCAACAGCGCCTGATCGAGCACGTCGGCACGATTCGTGGCGGCCAGCACGATGACCCCTTCGCGGGAATCGAAGCCGTCCATCTCGGTCAGGATCTGGTTCAAGGTCTGTTCGCGCTCGGCATGGCCACCCGAGTTGGGCGCCGGTGCCACGCGTGCGGCCGATGGCGTCGAGCTCGTCGATGAAGAGCTCGCGTGCGCTTCCGGGCCGGCCGCCGCGACCCTGTGACCGGTCCTTGGCGAAAGGAGCGGCTTGCCGGCGTCCCGCCCGGCGCTCCGTCCACAACTGCTGGGGCGCATTCCCGATTTCCCGGAGCAGTGCAGTGTGTAGGCAAAGATGGACTGTGAGGCTGGGGGAGGTTGAGCCGGTCTTCGGACAGACGGGGAGGGTGTTACTGGACATTACGGCTCGGACTGCCCATGATGGTGCGTTGAAATGGACAAGACCATCGACACCCCGAGCCGCGAGATCGATCTTGGCAACATTCCCGTCCACCTGCGCACTGCCCTCCGGCGGGCGCTGGAGTTTGAGGCGCGTGCTCCAGCGCCCAGCTCGGCAGAGGAAGCGGAGCAGTGCGAAGAGCAGCTGCGGGCCATCGCGGACGAGTTCTTCGGCGCCCTCCTCACCCCCGTGCTGCAACGCGCGGTGGGCTCCGCCGCGGTTGGCGACGCAGCGAGCGCCCTCGTGCGCCACCTGCCCCGGCGGATGCGGAGCGACGGCCTCGAGACCGTCAACGTTCGCACCTCCCGGGGCACGACGGTGCCGTCACGACGCCGTACTACCGCGAGAAACACGCCCGTCGGGCGAAGCGGAGGCCGGGACTCTACCCCGCCTTGGTGGTGCTGGGCATCTACGACCGGTGCACGCCGAAGCTGGCCTCGGATGCAAGCCGCGCGGTCGCCATGCTCAGCTCGCTGGCCGAAGCGCAGGCGCAGCTCCGCTCCGACGGCATCGCCCTGGATATCAAGACCCTCCGCTCGACCGCCTATCGCTACGCTGCGCGGGCCCGAGCGGCCCAGCAGAGCGCGGCGTGCGGCCTGCTGGACCGCGTGACCGGGAAGCGGGTGGTCGTCTCCCTCGACGGGGGCCGCGTCCGCGTGAGGCGCAAGAAGCGTGGCCCCAAGACGAAGAAGGGGCGCAACCGATTCCATACCGACTGGAAGGAACCGAAGCTCCTCATCCTGTACGTCGTCGGCGACGACGGGCGACCGTCTCAGACGTGGGCCCCGATCATCGACGGCACGCTCCGGGGACCGGAGGCGGTCTTCGCCCTGCTGTTGTCGTACGCGCGGCAGATCGGCCTCAACGCCGCTGACAAGGTGCTCTTCATCGCCGACGGCGCGCCCTGGATCTGGCGACGCATCCAGCGCCTCATCGCCGCGCTCGGGCTCTCGCCGACACAGGTGCTGGGGCTGATCGACTTCTATCATGCCGCCAAGCAACTCTCCGACGCGGTCAAGCTGCGCCGCTGGAGCGCGACGCAACGCACCCGCTGGCTCAACCGCACGCGGGGGCTGCTCAAGCGAGCACGGGTGGACGAGGTGATCACGGCCCTGCGGGAGCTGTGCCGCGGGCGCACCGCCGGCAAGATCCGCACGCACCTCAACTACTTCCTGAAGAACCGGCATCGTTTCGCCTACACCACAATGGTCGGTCTCGGGCTTCCGCGGGGCAGCGGCGCCGTCGAAAGCGCCATCCGTCGCGTCATCAATCTCCGCATCAAGGGCGCATCCATCTATTGGCTGCCGGAGAGCGTCGACGCGATTCTTCTCCTGCGGTCTTTCTATAAGTCCGGCAGATGGAACTGTTTGCAGCGGATGGCCATGACGCCGGTGGGTGTGAGCGCGTGACCGGGAAATCGGGAATGCGCCCCAACTGCTGTGTCAGGTGCTCGTTCTCGCGCCGGAGGCGTTCGTTCTGACGATGCAAGCCCGTTGCGTGCTGACGTTCGGGCGCGCGGGCCTGAGCGATCTACGACGTAGTCTTCGCCGCTGGCGCCTGCTGCGCCATGCGCTCCTGCATCTGTCGGGTGAGATGCGGCACCAGACCGATCATGCGCTGAAGCAGCATGAGTTGACCGCGGTGGTGCATCTCGTGCTCCTTTGGCGACAGGAGCATCTCGAAACGCGTCTTGGTCGCAGGCTCCGCGCCGGGGGGCATCGCGACGGGTTCCGCAAGAAACTCATCCGACAGGCCCTCGAGGAACGACGCGAAAGCCTCTCCCTGTGATTCGAGGTAAGCGATCGTTTCCGCTTTGGTCCGCGGCTTGGCCTCTTCCGCGCTGAACTTCTGGAACAGCTCCATGAAGTTCACGTCCTTGAGGTCGGTGACCTCGTTGCGCTGGATATAGTCCTGAAACCCGGTGCTCACCGCGATGTGGACCAGGGTGGCGCCGATGCTGCGCGTGTCGGGACTCGCCTGGAATCCGTACTTGTCCGCCGGAATGTCGTCGGCGGTCTGAATGGTGTTGCCTCGAACTTGGCGAAAGCTTCGTGCCAGGTCCTTGCTTCCGTAGTGCGTCATTGCGATGTCTCCTCCGATTTCGATATCAGGATCTACTCAAGCTGGCTCGACAGCAGTCGCTGTCGGGTCAGGTCGATGTGCTGCTCCGCGAAGCTCGTCGATGACGTTATCGTGGAAACACAGGAATTCCTTCGCGGTCCGCGGGGCCCCTTTGGCCAGCGCCGCGACGATGGCGGGCCGCAACATGGCATCCGAAACCCTGGCGGCCAGGGTGGTGAACGCCCTCGGACGGCATGACGGAGGTGGTGCATCGCGCGCTTACGCGCCGAGTGCGGTCGAGCCATCCCCGGCCGTCGCAGCCGTGCCAATCGCGATCCGGCGCGGCTTGGCGGCCTCGGACAGCGGCAGGGTCAACTCCAACATTCCGTTGTCGTAGCGCGCGGTGACGTTCTCGGTGTCGACCTTGGTCGGCAGCGTGAACGCCCGCTCGAACGTGCCGTAGCGGAACTCTGAGGAGTACCTGTGGCCGTTCGGTTCCGTGCGCCCCGGCGTAGCGACCGAACGCGCGGTCCATTTCCCGATGCAGGTTGGTGAGATCGTCGAACGGGTTCCAACGAGTCATGCTCAACATGATGATGCCTCACAGGTCCATGCCGTGTTTCCGATGCGCACACCCATACTCGCACATGACTTTATTATTGTCAATATATTTGCGTGTTTATAACTCATATATCGGAACGACAACTGGAATCGACCAGACGGCAGGGGCTGTTTCGCCCGTGGCGGGCGCATGGTAGGCTGCCCGCCTGTTCGACACGCTCGCCGTCGCCCAGCAGCTCGCCGCCGGCGGCGTCGACCGCGACCAGGCCGAAGTCATCGCCAAGGCGATCCACGCCGGCCAAGGCGGTGCGCACGTCCTGGATGCGTAGAGGTGACGATTGACAAAGACGACGAGGACACAGGCTATCGGACCGTTGGGACGCGCGGCGCTGCGCCAGCACTCCCCCCCGTGTGGTTCCGGCCGTCAGGCCGTACGATTTCGAGCGGAATCCAGGGATAACGGCCGTGCTCGAGGCCGGCCGCCGCGCAGGCGGCCGCAAAGCCGCCGATTCACCTGGTCGGCGCCGAGACCGTGACCGCATCGCCCGGTTCCCGCGCGACCGCCGCCCGCAGGCGGCGGATGGCGGCCGCGCCCGAGTTGGTCCCGCGCAGCGATGTGCCGGCTGGCCCTTCCTATTCCCTTGCGCGGACGAGCGCTTCGTCGTCGCCGCCGGCCGCCGGTACCGCCTTCTCATCAGCCGCGCTCCGGACGGACATACCGGCCCGCCGTCATCCAACTCCGTCCTGGCACCAGTCGGCACTGTCGCTCAGGCGGCATCCCTCGCCTGCGCGGTGAACCCTACGAACGCCCATCGTGGAAGCGCAACTGGCGCTCAAGAAGCTACGGGCTGCCCGCGCTGAGTCCGAATTGCTCCTTCGACGAGCATCCAGCGGCTCGCCCAGCGGTCCTCGGGCACGAGCCGGTCGCTCGACCACCGCCGCTCGCCGGTCGTCGCGTCCACGCCGCGCAGTGCGCGCCGCTCTACGGCGCCGACTCCTGGTCCGGGAGGGCGAAGACGTAGAGCCCGTTCCCGGACGGGGGCTGGTAGATGTCCGGGCTGAGCACCCCGCTCAGGCCGCGGAAGATGCCGACGCCGGTCGGGACCGCGACGTACTGCTTGCCGCCCGCCGCATACGAGATCGGGAACCCGTGACCGGACTGGCCGAGGCGCGTCTCCCAGAGGACCTCGCCGGTGCCGACGTCGAGCGCCCGGAAGTAGCGGTCGACGTCTCCGACGAAGGCCAGCCCGGTGGCCGTCGTCAGGACCGACGTCAGGAAGATGGCGCGCTGCTCGCGGCTCCAGACCTCCTCCATCGTTCGCACGTCGTACGCGGCGAGGCGTCCGAGCATGCCGTTCGTGCCCGGCATCTCGTGGAGCTCGATGGCGGAGACCCCGAGACCTCCGCCCCCCTCCAGCAGCTCGACGTGACGGCCGGTCAGCGTCATGCATGCCTGGTGCAGCGGATAGATGATCACCTTCGCCTCGGGGCTGTAGCCCGACGCCTGCCAGTTGTGGCCGCCGTACAGGCTGGGGCAGGCATCCACCGCGTCGTCGACACCGGCGTCGCGAATGTCCTGCCGGTAGCTCACGCGCCCCGTCTCGAGGTCGATCGACTCGAAGACGTCCTGGTGCAGCATCTCGGCCAGGTCGACGAAGGCCCCCGTGCGCCGGTCGAGCTTCCAGAGGATGGCGTCCTTGCCGGCCGTGAACAGCCACTTGTGATCATCGACGTCGACCAGCACCCGCTCGAAGACGATGTCCAGGTCCAGCGTCTCGCCCGGCACGTGCTGGAAGTACCAGGCGACCTGCCCCGTGCGCGGGTTCAGGGCAAGCGTCGAGTTGGTGTAGAGGGCGTCGTTGTAGGTCGACATCCCGCGGCTCGCCGCCACCCACGGCTTCGCCTGCGCGGTGCCGATGAAGAAGAGGTCGAGGTCCGGATCGTAGGCGCCCGGAATCCAGGTGTCGCCGCCGCCGCGCAGGTGCGGCGGGATGTCGCCCCAGGTCCCGCTGTTGACGTCGCCCGGCTGGGCGATGGTCGAGGTGCGCCAGAGCTCCTCGCCGGTGTCCGGGTCGTGGCCGGTGATGAAGCAGCCTTCGTCCTCGAAGCGCTCGCAGCCGTTGATGCCACTGACGACGACGCCGTTCGCGATGCTCGGCCCGCCCGTCTGGGCGAAGCCCTTCCGGTAATCGGCCCGCGTGGTCTGCCAGACCGGCTCGCCCGTCCGCGCGTCGAGGGCGACGATTGCCGCGTCGTAGGTGGCCAGGTAGACCTTGTCCCGGTAGAGGGCGATGCTGCGGGTCGCGCGCCTGCTCTCCGCGTCCTCGGGATACTGGTGCCGGTGCTCCCAGAGCAGCTCGCCGCTGGCCGCGTCGAGGGCCTGGACGACGTTGCCGGGGCTCGCCAGGAACATCACGCCGTCGTGGACGAGCGGCGCGGTCTGGTTGGTGCCCTCGGGCATCGCCAGCGCCCAGGCCAGGCGCAGGCCGGCCACGTTGTCGGGCCCGATCCGGTCCAGCGGTGTGTAGCCCTGGTTGTCTCGGGTGCGCCGCCAGGTCAGCCAATCCTCCGCCGGCGGATTCCGGAGCAGCTCGTCGGTGACCGGGGTGAAGCTGGAGACTTCGCGGTTGACGAACGCGCGGAGGGCCGGCACGGCGTCCACGTCGCGGGGCTCATCCGCCGACGCCGCGTCAGACGCATCCGCCGTGGCGGAAGCGCCCCTTGCCGGAGCGGCGCCGGACTCGCCGACGATGGCCGCGGCGTCCGCGGTGAGCGCCTGCGGTCCCGCCGCATGGCCGTTCACCTGCAGCAGGTAGGCGACGATGCTCAGGCAGGTTCCGCTCGGGAGCGATCCGCCGAGCCCCGGCGGCATCTCGGCCCGCACGTACCAGTGGCGGCATTCGGCCGTAGGACGGGTCGACGATTATGGAGGTCCGGCCGGTGGACGTGGTGCCCTCGTCCAGGCAAAAGCTGCTCTTCTCCAGGCGTCGCCCGCCTCCAAGCGTTCGGATCACCTGCGCCGTGGTGTCGGTCAGGCCCCCACGTTGGGGACTCGAACTGCCCAGCCCACCCAGTTCCTGCCGGCCACCGCATTCGCTGGGAGTGTGTGCATCCGTCAGCGAACCACACGCCGCGGAGTGGCGCCGTCAGCCTCCAGCGCCCGCCGTCCGCGTGATCTCTTCGAACACCACATCGACCACTGCGGAACCGGTCGACAGCGCCCAGGAATAGACGAACTGAAACCCGCCGGTCATGTTTCCCGGCGTGTCGGCCCGCGTTTCCCAGGACAGCACCTCGACATCCAGCTCCGCGCCCTCGAGGGCGAAGGTGCTCGCGTCGAACGTCAGGCGCAACGTGCCGTCGATGGAGACTTCCCCCGAGTTGACCTCCAACCGCCGGTCCGCCCCGAGATCCACCACGCCGCCCACCTCGGCCTCGGACTGGGTCAGCTCGAGCATCGCCTCCCCGCGCCGTTCGGCCGGGTCGCCCTCCAGGAAGCCTGCGCAGAGCAGGCTCCAGAGTGAATCCCCCGTCGCCGTGCACTCGGTCGCTATCCCCCGGCCAGCCCAGCTCCCCTGGAACTCCGGATAGACGCGAATTCGCAGGTAACCGCCGCGGCTGCCCGCGACTTCCGCGGAGACGGTCGCCTCACCGGCGGCGACGGCCGTCACCAGGCCCGCAGTCGAGACGGTCGCCACCTCCGGAGCATCGGATGTCCACGTCACCTCGGACGCAGCCGCCGAGCTCCCGTCGCTGAGGGTCACCGTCGCCCGAAACTGCACCTCGTGGCCGATGAAGATCGTGCCCTCGGCCGCATGCGTGACCGCAACACCGGTCGGCGTCGGCGCCGTCGTGGGCTCCGTAGGACCGTCCTGCGTTCCGCAGGCGACCGCCAGTACGAGAGCGGTGACAAACACTCCGCGCATCACGCAGAGTCTCGCGACTGACCTGGCGCCGCCGTCATCGTTCCAGAATCAGCACGCGCCGATCGTGCCCCTCGCGCTCGCTGTCGCCGACCGCCGTCGGTGACCGGCGTCTCCGACGCGAAGCCGTTCTTGAGATGCCGCTTGCCCGGCGGCGGAGCGCTGTAGAGCTCGCGCTGCCAGAGGGGCCGTCCGCTGTGGAAGTCGACGGCGTAGAGCATCCAGCGATGCTCGTTCAGCGAAGCCTCCGACCCGTTCTCCATGCCCGGGTCGTAGAGTCCCTTCATCGGTGCCGGCTCCTCCCCTGCTCTGATCGCGGAGGTCACGAACACGCTGTCGCCCGCGATGACCGGCGAACTCCACGCCAGCCCTGGAATATCGACGGTCCCGACGACGTTCTCGGTCTCGATCCAGCGCTCCGGCAGGTTCGGATCATCGGGAACGACGCCCGCGGCAGGCCCCCGGAACTGCAGCCAGTCTTCCTGTCCCGCGGCCGCGGCGCCCGCGACGACCAGCAGCGCGCCCAGCGCTACGACGACGATCCGGTGCATCGGCTCTCTCCTTCGACCAAGTCCTGCACGCGCACGAGGGCTCGCCTCGCACGACGCATGGGACGGTTACGGCGCGGCGCTCGGGCGGCGCGCGGCGTGTGCTCCTACTGTACGAGGCCCGATTCGCCTGTCAAGCAGCGAGCGAACCGGGCGTGCACGACAAGAAAATGAGGATTTGCCGTTTACGCGATCTTGAGCCGAACACTCTCACGGCCGCGCACCCACACCCGGCGCAGCCCCCCGGTCTCGTATAGATAGGCGAACGGCCGCTCAACCCGCTCGCCTCGGCGCCGCAGCAGACCCAACCCCGCGCGCCGCCGATGCGGGGGCGATTGGCATACAAGGCCTGCTGCGCCGCCCGCGTCGCCTGCTGCGCCGTCCGCGTCTTCTTGGTTGCGGTAGGGAGCCGGGTTGCCCCGGTCCCCCCGCACAGATCCGTACGTGCGCGCTAACGCATACGGCTCCTACCTCGGGTCACTAGTGTCCCAGGAATTAGTCCAATAGATTCAACAAGTTACGGGCACCGTCACTATGAGAAGTGTAATCGGTATCAGAAGAGCCTCTTGCAAAAATCGGTAATCGGCCGGGTTTTCTTTGCCGGAAGCCGCAGGCGAGGGACGGTCAGTGGGCGGGACGTAGCGTCTGAAGGATGGCGGTAGCGGTGGTAGCGGTGGTAGCGGTCACCGCCGCCGACGAGCCCGAGACGCGGGGGTTCA
Organism: Vicinamibacterales bacterium; assembly: GCA_965222905.1. Lineage (GTDB taxonomy): Bacteria > Acidobacteriota > Vicinamibacteria > Vicinamibacterales > UBA8438 > WTFV01. Next base: position 7,044,880 of record OZ244976.1, read on the forward strand.
TGGGGCCTCCCGGCCGGTTATGAGGGCAAGCACGCGCGAAGAGAGGCCGCGCATTTCCCTCACGATCCGTTCCAGTTCGCGGTTGTTCTCGATCCACTCCTGGTAGAGGACGAGTTCGTCTTCGGTGAGCCTCATCCCGACGGTTTTCCCGCGGGCCTTGCGTGTCCAGTAGTGGTAGGGACCGTGCCGGGCGTCCGGGTCGTGGTAGCAGCGGCAGGTGGTCTTCCCACACGCTATCCGGCGGGTCTGGAGGCTGCCCTGGAAGAGAAACCCAAGCGACTGCAGTTCCGCCTTGAGCGCGTCGTATCGCTCCGTGTACTGGCGCATCTGGTCCGCACCGGCCATCGAACCACAGCTTGACATTATTCCTGTGCGTAAATATACAGTAGCTCGCAGGAGCGGTCAACAAGCCATGAATTCCCTGCGCGCCTCGTTCGCCCCCTACTGGGAGTCGATCCAGCGTACGCTGTTCCCACGGTTGGAGCAGGCGTTGGGTCCACTGACCGAAAAACAGCAGCAGTTGGTGCAGACCCTGGAGGTCATCCGTATCGAGCGCCTGATTCCCCGGTACTTCCGGGCGCCGGGGCGGCCGCCCAAGGACCGCGCGGCGATGGCGCGGGCCTTCGTGGCCAAGGCGGTCTACGACCTGCCGTCGACGCGCGCACTGCTGGACCGGTTGGCCGCCGATGTGACCCTGCGCCGGCTCTGCGGCTGGGAGCGGAAGTTCGAGGTGCCGAGCGAGTCGGTCTTCTCGCGCGCCTTTGCCGAGTTCGCCAACACGCAGTTGCCCCAGCGCGTGCACGAAGCGCTGATCCGGGAGACGCACCACGACCGGCTGGTGGGCCACCTCTCGCGCGACTCGACGGCCATCGAGGCCCGTGAGAAGCCGGCCACGAAGGAGAAGCCGCCCCCGCCGCCCAAGCGCAAGCGCGGGCGGCCGAAGAAGGGCGAAGAACGGCCAAAGGTCCTGACACGTCTCGAACGGCAGCCGACCATGAACCTGCCGGCGATGCTGGACGACCTGCCGACCGCCTGCGATGTCGGCACGAAGAAGAACAGCAAGGGCTACAAGACCACCTGGGTCGGCTACAAGCTGCACATCGACGTGGCCGACGGCCAGATTCCGATCAGTTGCCTGTTGACGTCCGCCTCCCTGCATGACAGCCAGGCCGCCATTCCGCTGGCGTCTCTGTCGGCCGAGCGGACGACCAATCTGTATGACCTGATGGACGCCGCCTACGACGCGGACCAGATCCGGGAGCACAGCCGCTCACTCGGCCACGTCCCGTTGATTGACGTCAACCCTCGTGGCGACAAGGCCCGGGCGGAGGAACTGCGAACCGAAGCCCGGCGCCTGAAAAATCTCGGCTTCCAGCGTGCCGAGCAGGTTCGCTACAACGAGCGTACGGCGGGTGAGCGCGTCAATGGCCGTCTCAAGGACGAGTTCGGTGGCCGCCATGTCCGGGTCCGTGGCGCCGCGAAGGTGATGTGCCACTGCATGTTCGGCATGTTGGCGCTCACCGCCGACCAGCTCCTGCGTCTGGTGACATAGTCAAGGCGCCGCCGGCAAACCCCCATCCAATTCCGGCGCCCAACCGGCGTCAGTCACCCACCGGTGTCCCGACGCTCGGTGGAAAACACGTCGATCCCCTTGGTTTCCGTCTCCTGGCTTGCCGCCGGTCCTTCAGGACCAGAACACGCAGTCGAAATCCAGAACAATGGGTGTTCACCCCTGAGAATCGGAGGACTGAGCCGAGCCGCGACCCCAAGAGTTTTGCAAGTGGCTCAGAGAGGATGCCGTCCTTGCCGATCGTGAAGAGCCACTGCTCGTCGTCGGCATCCACCAGCACCCGTTCGTAGACGATGTCGAGGTCGAGCGTCTCGCCCGGCGCGTGCTGGAAGTACCACTGCACCTGTCCGGTGCGCGGGTTCAACGCGAGCGTCGAGTTCGTGTACAGCGCGTCCTGCCGCGTCGTCATCCCGCGGCTCGCCGCCACCCACGGCTTCGCCTGCGCCGTGCCGATGTAGAAGAGCCCGAGGTCCGGGTCGTAGCTCCCGGGATCCAGGCGTCGCCGCCCGCGCGCAGATACGGCGGCGTATCCCCCCACGACGCGTCGTTGGGATCGCCCGGCAGCGCAATAGTCGGGAAGCGGCTACCGGCGTCGCGCACGGACCATCAGGTTGCCGCGGTCTACTTCGACTCCCCCGCAGCGGTCCTTCGCTCCCGCACACGGGCGCCGTTCAGCACGAGCGGCAGGGTGTAGTTCCCTTCATGACACGCGTGCTCATACAGCGGCGCGGGTGAAACCCGTAGCGGCATCTCCGCCGTCCACGGCTCCGTCCAGGTCTCGGGATCGGCAACCGTGAACCTGTACAGGACCGTGTCGGCGTCCACCCGGGTCAGCCATTCGGTGAGGTGCAAGCCGGCGCCAGACCCCCTGAACCCGCCCGTGCCGTTGAAGTTCGTCGTCTCGATGACCAGGGTGTCGCCCTCCCAGCGCCCGCGCGAGTCTCCACGCCAGAGCCGGATCCTCGGGTGCACGGGTGGCCGCTCGTCGAGGTGAATGACCCGAATCTCGTGGTTCTCCTCGTGCAGGAACGCGACATGGTCCGGGGTCTGGAAGATCTGATGGACGGGCGCGAACGGGAACGCCATCATGGGGGGACCGCCGGTAACGAAGCGCAAACACCGCTCGCTGTAGACCCGATCCTCATGGGAGTCGGCCCGCTGGGTAAGCGGCTGGTTGAGGCCGTCGGCGAGTCGCTGTCTCGCCGCTGGTGTGAAGGGCGGAATCTTCCCGGTCGGTCCCGTGACCAGCGACGTGCGCTGGCTCAACGGTCCCGGCTCCATCCATATCTCGCTGAACTCGACGGCCACGGTCGCCTCCGGTTCCGGGAGCGCATCGATTCGCTGCTGGACCGCCACGCGCTGCAGTGCCGCCACCTCCGCTGCCGTATGGAACTCCCTGGCGCCGAGCTCCGCCGGGCGCTCCAACGGTGTGAGGGTCGAGTTGGTCCATACGCCCTGGAAGGCCGGCCGGCCCCACGGCGTGCGTGGTATCTCGACGGCCCCAGCCAACTGCGCCTCTCCCACTACCGGGAAGAGCAGCAAGAGCACCATGAGCGCCATGAGCGACAGCCGACTCGTCGACATGGGTCCCTCCCATCGAGCGTTCAGGATAGTGTCCTTCAGGAGGCGGCGGCAAACCGTGCGGACGTCGCGCAGACGAACAACGGCCTCGTTCGCGCGTATAGGCAGTGACCGCCTTGCGGATCGGGCCGCCCCGGTAACGAGACCACACGAGGCATGACGAGCGCCGCTTCAAACGTCGACGCGCGCGGCGGTCTTCGCGTCGAACATGCCGGAGAGCCGCGCCAGGGTGTCGAGCACGTTACTCTGGCAGCGCGAACGCGATCAGCTCCGGAACCCGGCCGCCACCGACGGTCAGCGCGATGTACTGCCGGCCGTTCAGCATGTAGGTCATCGGGGTGCCGATGGCCCCGCCGGGGAGATCGACCTGCGCGAGCTCCTCGCCCGTGGCCTTGTCGAACGCCACCAGGCTCGGCCCGTCGTTCGTCCCGCCCGTCGTCAGCGCGTAGATCAGGATGTCCGGCGTCAGCAGTGGCCCGGCCCGGCTGCTGTCGCCCCCGAGCGGCGGCAGGTCGAGGTCGCGCAGCAGGCGGTGGTTGCGGATGCGGTCGCCGTTGCCCATCGGCTTCATCCAGACGTGGTCGCCGGTATTGAGGTCGATGGCGGTCATGCGCGAATAGGGCGGCTTGAAGAGCGGGAGCCCCTGCGGCATCTGCGGTCGGGTGCGGGTTTCGCCGCGCCGCTCGATGACGTCCAGCGTGGCCCCTTCGCCCGGGACCGGCTCGCGGTACTGCATCACCGAGTACGCATTGTTCGAGGGGACGTACAGGATGCCCGTCTCGGGATCGAAGGCCGCCCCCGACCAGTTGGCGCCGCCGCCGGCGCTCGGCCGCTGGATGGTCCCGTCCCACATGGGCGGCGTGAAGATCGGTCCCAGCCGGTAGCCCTCGACCGCCTCGATCGCCATCTGGCGGATCTCCGGCGTGAAGTCGACGAGGTCGTCGACCACCGCGCCCTGGTACTCGAACGGCTCGGGCTTCGTCGGGAACGGCTGCGTCGGCGACGGCCGCTCGCCGGGGACGTTCGTGTCGGTCTGGACCGGACGCTCCTCGATCGGCCAGATCGGCTCGCCGGTCGCGCGATTGAAGGCGTACAGGAAGCCCTGCTTGCTGATCTGCGCGAGCGCCTTCACCGGCTGGCCGTCGACCACGACGTCGACCAGGTTGGGCGCCGTCGGGAAGTCCCAGTCCCAGAGGCCGTGGTGGACCGCCTGGAAGTGCCATTCGCGCTGTCCCGTCTCGATGTCGAGGGCGACAACGCTCTCGGCGAACAGGTTGTCCCCGAGCCGATGCCCGCCGTAGTAGTCCGGCGCCGGGGTGTTGGTCGGCAGATAGATGAGCCCCAGCTCGGGATCGGCGCTCATGAACGACCAGACGCCGACCTTGCCGGTCACCCGCCACGAATCGCCCTCCCACGTGTCGTTGCCGTACTCGTCCCCCTGCGGGATCGTGTGGAACGTCCACTTGGTACGCCCGGTCCGCGCGTCGAAGCCCCGCATCCAGCCCGGCGGCGCTTCCCTGGTGATGTTGTAGGACGAGATGGAGGAGGGCGTGACGATGGTGTCCCCGACGACGAGCGGCGGCGACTGCACCGAGTACAGCAGGGCGTTCAGCCAGTCGCGGCTCCCGCGGTCCGCGCGCGGCAGGTCGGCCACGAGGTCGACCCAGCCGTCCTCCCCGAAGTCGGCGCACGGCCGTCCGGTCTTGGCGTCGACGCAGATGAGGTAGCCGTTGCCGGTCCCGAACAGAATGCGCTCGTCCTCGCGCTCCGGGCCGTCCGACCAGTACGCCACCCCGCGCTGGTTCCAGCGCGCGCTCATCGTCGTGGTGCCCTCTTCGTAGGTCTTCGGGTTGTAGACCCAGAGCGTCTCGCCGGTCTCGGCGTCGATCGACGCGGCCTGCGACGTCGGCATGTTGATGAACAGGCGCCCGCCGACCATCAGCGGCGTCGCCTTCAGGTTCGTGAGGTAGGGCGACTGTCCCTCGCGCCACAGGTCCGGGTTGCGGCGCAGCAGTTCCTCGAAGATCAGCCGTGAATCGGCCCACCACTCGCCGCCGTCCGGCGTGTCGATGCTCAGGAAGGCGTCGGCCGACAGCCAGCGCCAGGCGATCTCCAGGTCGCCGAAGTTGCTCCGGTCGATCTGGTCGAGCGGGGAGTACTTCGTCCCGCCGAGATCCCCGCCGTAGGTCGGCCACTCGCCGTTGGCCGGAGCGCCGCGCTGTGCGAGCGCGGTTCCGCTGGCCGCAAGGATGACGGCGAGGGTGACGATAGCCGCCGCGCCGGTTCGGGTCTGCCGTGTTCGATCGCGCATAGGTGCCTCTTAATCTGTCTCACTGCCGGACGATTGGTGAACGTGGCGCCATCATAGCGCAGGGTCGCGGCAACACGCTCAGGCGCGTTCCCCACCGCCCGCTCGGACCACGGGCGCCACCGGGAATCGTCCGTGAATATGTTCAGCAGGACGTTGGTATCCACGAGGAACACTCACTCGTCCCCGCGGGTCTGCCGCATCACGTCGTCGGTAAAGAGGTCGCCTTAGGCAGCGCCGCGGGCCCGGCGGAGACGTTCGTCAACGAGCGCCCGTTTGCTCAACGCCGGGCGGACCACCACGCAGCCGTCGCCCTCTTCGAAGTTGACCTGCGTGTTGGGAAGCAGCCCGAACTTGCTCCGGAGCCGCTGCGGAATGGTCACCTGCCCCTTGGAGGTTATGCGCATCGTAAGAGTATTGCTCTTGTGAGTACTACACGGGTAAACGGCTCGCGGCAACGCGCACCCGCAAGGGCACGCCAATCGCCGACTTCCGCAACTGGCTGTCACAGCCGTCGGGTCGCGTACTTGTGCAGCACGCTCGCCATGAGGGTCTGATAGGGCAGGCCTTCCTCGAGTGCCCGTTTCTGAATGGCTTCGAGATCCTTGCTGGAGATCCGGATGTTGACCCGGCGATCCTTGCGGAACGTCGCCGCCGCCCGGCGTGCGTACTCGGTCTGCTGGCGCGCGAATCCCCGGGTCGACCGCCATTCCCCGCGTTCGACCGACTCCAGAAGCTCATGCTCGTCGGCATCGAGTGGCATCTCTACTACATCCTCGGCGAGGTACTTGCGCGTCAACTTCCGACTCGGAATGATACACGCCAGTCCCAAAATCATCTCGAACTCCGATGCCGGCTTCCACGTATGGGAGAATCGCAGCCAACAGGAGATTCCCATGCAACGACTCGTCGGAACCGCCCTCGTCGTCGGTCTGCTCGCCGCCGTCCTGCCCGCCGCGGCCCAGGAGCCGGTCGACATCCCCTATACCCGCTACGTGCTCGACAACGGCCTGCGCCTCATCGTGCACGAGGACCACAAGGCGCCCATCGTGGCCGTCAACGTCTGGTACGACGTCGGGGCGGCGGACGAGGCCCCCGGCAAGACCGGCTTCGCGCACCTGTTCGAGCACCTGATGTTCAACGGCAGCGAGCACTTCAACGACGACTACTTCAAGCCGTTCGACCGCGTCGGGGCCACCGGCATGAACGGCACCACCAACCAGGACCGCACCAACTACTTCCAGGTGGTGCCCACCACCGCCCTCGACATGGCGCTGTGGATGGAGTCCGACCGCATGGGCCACATGCTCGGGGCCATCGATCAGGCGCGGCTCGACGAGCAGCGCGGCGTGGTGCAGAACGAGAAGCGGCAGGGCGAGAACCAGCCCTACGGCAAGGTGTTCCTGACCCTGTTCGAGAACACCTATCCGGACGCCCACCCCTACGACCACTCCACCATCGGCTCGATGGACGACCTGAACGCCGCGTCGCTCGAGGACGTCCGGACCTGGTTCGAGACCTGGTACGGCGCCGCCAACGCGGTGCTGGTGGTCGCCGGCGACGTCGACCCGGAGGACGTCAGGGCGCGCGTTGAGCGCTACTTCGGCCATATCCCGTCGGGTCCACCCCTCGTCAAGCCCGACGTCAACCTCGCCCGGCGGACCGAGGAGAGCCGCATCGTGCTCCAGGACCGGGTTCCGCAGGCGCGGGTCTACAAGGCGTGGAACGTCGCCGGGTTCAAGAACCCCGCCCTGGACCACCTGACGCTCGCCAGCGACGTGCTGACGTCCGGCCGCAGCTCGCGTCTCTACCGGCGGCTGGTCTACGAGGATCAGATCGCGACCGACGTGTCGGCGTTCACGCTGGAGCGCCAGTTCGGCAGCCTGTTCATCCTGCAGGCGACGGCCCAGCCGGGACAGGACCTGGCCGCGGTGGAGGCCACCCTCGACGAGGAGCTGCGCGCGTTCCTCGAATCGGGCCCGACCGCGGACGAGCTGGCGCGGGCGCAGGCGAGCCAGCGAGCCTCCTTCGTCCGCGGCGTCGAGCGCATCGGCGGCTTCGGCGGCAAGTCGGACGTGCTGGCGGCCAGCGAGGTCTACCTCGGCAGCCCCGACGGCCACGAACGGACCCAGGACAACATCATGAACGCCACTCCCACGGACGTCCACACGGCGGCGGTCGAGTGGCTGAGCCAGGGGGCGCTGACCGTGGAGGTGCAGCCCTTCCCCGCCTACGCCGCGGCCGAAAGCGACGTCGACCGCTCGTCCGGACCGCCCGAGGTCACCGAGTTTCCCGCGGCCTCGTTTCCCGCGCGCGAGACGACACGCCTGTCGAACGGGCTCGACGTGATCCTGGCCCGCCGGGAAGCGATCCCGGTGGTCGACTTCAACCTGCTGCTCGACGCCGGCTACGCGGCGGACCAGTTCGCGCTGCCCGGCACGGCCCGCATGGCGATGGACATGCTCGACGAGGGGACCACGTCCCGGACGGCGCTGGAGATCGCAGAGGAGCTCGAAGGTCTCGGCACGACTCTGTCGGCCGGTTCGAACCTGGACATGTCGACCGTCAGAATGTCGACCCTGAAGGAGAACCTCGACGCATCGCTGGACCTCTTCGCCGACGTCGTGCTGAATCCCTCCTTCCCGGAGGCCGAGTTCGACCGTCGGCGCCGGCAACAGCTCGCCGCCATCGCCCGCGAGAAGGTGCGGCCGATGGGGATGGCGATGCGCGTCTTCCCCCGCCTCCTCTACGGCGAGGGCCACGCCTACGCCCAGCCGCTGACCGGCTCGGGGAGCGAGGCGGCGTTGGACGAGCTGAGCCTCGACGGCCTGCGAGGGTTCCACGACACCTGGTTCCGGCCCGACAACGCCACCCTGATCGTCGTCGGTGACGTCACCATGGCCGAGCTCGAGCCCGCCATCGAGGCCCGCTTCGGAGATTGGGAGCCGGGCGACGTCCCCCGCAAGAACCTCGGCGAGGTCGATCAACAGGCCGAGACCGTTGTCTATCTCATCGATCGTCCGGACTCGGAGCAGTCGATCATCTTCGCCGGCCACGTGGCGCCGCCGAAGAGCGACGCCCGCGATCTGCAGATCGAGTCCATGAACAACGTCCTGGGCGGCGGCTTCACGGCGCGGATCAACATGAACCTCCGCGAGGACAAGGGCTGGTCCTACGGCGCCCAGTCGCTGCTGTGGGACGCCGCCGGCCAGCGGCCGTTCATCATCCTCGCACCGGTCCAGACCGATCGGACGGCGGAGTCGATGGCCGAGATCGACAAGGAGATCGGCAGCATCCGCAGCGGCGGCGACCAGCCGCCGACCGCGGAGGAGCTGGCCCGCGTCAAGGACCAGCGGACGCTGACCCTGCCGGGCCGCTGGGAGACCAACCGCGCGGTGATGGCCGACATCGTCGAGATGGTGCGCTTCGGCCTGCCCGACGACTACTGGGAGACCTACGCCGGCTCGGTGCGGGGTTTGAGCCTCGCGGAAATCCGGGAGGAGGCCGACCGCGTGCTCCAGCCGGACCGCATGATCTGGGTCGTCGTCGGCGATCGCGAGCGCATCGAGGAGAGCGTACGGGCACTGGATCTCGGCGAGATTCGCTTCCTGGACGCCGACGGCAACCGTATCGGCGGCTGAGGAGCAATCGATCCGCGATCTTTCGGCCCCGGTCAGCCTGCGCCGGCCGGGGCACGGTCATCTCTCTTCTCCAGCCAGCCGAAGTACTGACCCGCCTGTTCGGCCTCTCGCTTGACGCCGGTCCTGTAGAACAGATCCAGAGGGTGTATCAATAATGCAGGAACAACAGCGTTCCCCAGAAGGTCAGGACCGCATCGAGCCGAGACCGGTGATACAGTACCAAGGTAGAGAGGAGCACGGCGGAGGAGGTGACAGCATGCGAACGGTATCGACCAGGACAGCGGCTGGGCGCTGCAACGAACTACAGAAGGAATTGCCGCAACGAAGCGATTACCTGGAAGCATGTTACGATTTCTACCGTTTCAATGCCGACGGAATCGAACGGGAAAGTAACCTCGACGCGGTGCTGCGGGCAGCAGCCAAGGACACGCTGCACCAAGGCCTGGGAAGCACGGACGGAGCAAACCAGCGACGGGACCTGAAAGGGTGCCACCGGATCGTACTGCCGGGCACGATGGGACCGGTGCGAACGCCAGCGTGGCTGCACTTCGAGACGGCAACTTTCCCGCCCGACTACAGCCTCGTCGAAGTGACTATGCCCGACCGCGCAATCGAAAGCGTAGAGATCGCAGGAACACGGGTGCGGCCGACCGGACTGCCTGTAATGAGCGTAGCATGCTTCGGACACCCGGCGAAAGTGAACGAGTGGATCCAGGCGCAGAGAGGGCGGCAGGCGAAGACGAAAACGACGGTAGATCTATGGGAGTACTACCGCTCATGCGGAATCGCACCTGGCCCGGCCGCCTGCGCGACAGCGAACCGGCTGCCCGTCTACGCTTGGTGTATCCACTGCCGGGAGACGATCGGACCGAAGGGATGCGTTAACGAGGACTGCCCAGAGCACGACAGCAGTTGGCTGACGCATCTCTCCGGCGGACCGGATGAGGGTTACCTTAGGCGCGTTGCGCGAAGCATCATCCAGGCGGTGACGCCAAGTCGCATCGTGCTCTTCGGCTCCGGGGCGCGAGAGGAGATGGGACCAAAGAGCGACATCGACCTGCTCGTCACCATCCGTGACGGAGACCGAAGGGAAGCGACGAACTGCATCCTGCGGGCGATACGGCACGAAGAAGGTCAGCCGCTAATCGATCCGTACGTCGTCCACGAAGCGCAGATGGACCAGTGGAAGGACAACGAATCGACAGTGATACCGGCAGTGCTGCGCGAAGGGCGGACGCTGTATGCGGCCTGAGAAGACGGCTCGGCCTGATGCACGCCTGTGGATCACCGAAGCCGCCGAAGAACTGCGGTGGGCCGGAATGGACCGCGAGCGGGAAGGCGCCGCGCCGCTCCGTTGCAGCGCCGCGCTGAGAGCTGCGGAAAAAGGACTGAAGGCGCTGATCATCGCGCACGGAAAGCAGTACCCTGTACACCACAACATCGGAGCATTGATCGACACGGTGACGCGAGTGGGAAGCCCCGTTCCGCAAGAGCATCGGGAAGCTGCCGACCTGACCGTGTATGGAGGTCGTCAGGGATACGAACACCTCGAACCGCAGAGCAATGCAGAGAAGAAACCTCAGACTACGCCACGGACGACGGCTGAAGCAGACGAAGCCGAGCGAAAGGCGGGACGACTGGTTGAATGGTGCCGTCGGGAGTACGAGCGCATACAGAACGGGTGACAGCGACACGGATTCCAACTCAAGCGAGTGGGAAGCCACGGGCGTGAAGGCCAGATCGGATGTCGCCGGGGCCATCGAGCACGTGCGGGCGCCCCGCGCGGCGTGGGAGCACGCCGACGAAGCATTCGAGCCGGCGCGCGAGGCGCGCGAGAAGCTGGCCGCGCTGGGCGGCTGACTCCACGCCCGCCACGCGTGTTACGGTTCGGGCATGACGACGTCACTCATGGCATCCAGGCTCCTGGCATGCAGACTCCCGGTCTCACTGTCCTTTGCGCTCGGCGCGCTCGTCGGGGCGGCCGGCCCGGCTGCCGCCCAGCCCGATATCGCCCCGCAGAACGACGCGCCGAATCCGTACACAACCGTCGGCGACTGGGCGAAGCTGCCGGATGGCCGTGAATGGGGCTCGACCGGCGGGGTCGACATGGACCGGGACGGGCGTCACGTCTGGGTTGCGGAGCGCTGCGGCGGCAACTCCTGCGCCGGGGTCGACCTCGACCCGGTCCTGAAGTTCGACCCTGAGGGCAACCTCGTCACCAGCTTCGGGGCCGGGCTCATGATCCAGCCGCACGGACTGCACGTCGATCCGGAGGGCAACGTCTGGGTCACCGACGCGCAGGGCCCCGACGGCGCGAATCCCCACCGCGAGGGGAAGGGCCACGTGGCGATGAAGTTCAGCCCGGAGGGCGAGCTGCTGATGACGCTCGGCACGCCCGGCGTGGGCGCCGCCGGCCAGGACACTCTCGACCAGCCGTGCGATGTCGTCGTCGCGAACGACGGCACGATCTACGTGGCCGACGGTCACGGCGGCCAGCAACCCGGCGCCGGGCCGCACACGACGGCGCGCGTCGTCAAGTTCGCACCCGATGGGACCTACCTGGCGGAATGGGGCTCGCACGGCAACGGGCCGGGCCAGTTCCGCACGCCGCACGCCATCGATCTCGACTCGCGGGGCCGCGTGGTGGTCGCCGACCGCGGCAACGACCGGCTGCAGGTCTTCGACCCGGACGGCGCGTTCATCGAGGAGTTCCACCAGTACAGCCGGCCGAGCGGTCTGCACATCGCCGACGACGATACGGTCTACGTCGCCGACTCGGCTTCGTCCCGCGGCGGCCAGCACCCCGGCTGGGAGTACGGCATCCGCGTCGGCAACCTCCGGGACGGATCGCTGGACTGGTTCATCGACGGGTCGAACCCCGAGGGGGTGACCGTCGCTGCCGACGGGACGGTGTACGGCGCCGTCGTGGCGTTCGGAGGCGCCCTCCTCAAGTACGCGCGGCCGGATGCGCCGGGCAACCGACGGTGAGCGCGCCGTCAGCCGGTGAGCCTGCCATGAACGACGGACTTCCGGTCGGTCCGCTGGTGGCTGAACCTTCTCCCTGCGAGCTGCCGGACGCGCAACCGCTCGAAGGAAGGACCATCCGCCTGGAGCGGCCCGACGCCGCGCGGGACGCCGCTCCCCTGTTCGACGCGACCCACGGCGAGGACGCCGACCCAGGTCAGTGGACCTACATGGCGTACGGCCCGTTCGAGAGCGCGGACGCCATGCGCTCGGTGATGGAGAGCCTCGTCGAGGGCTCGACGGATCCGCAATGGTGGCTCGTCCGCGAGCTGTCTTCGGGGGCCCCGGTAGGCTTGGCGGCGTTCATGAACATGGTCCCCGATCATCGCCGGCTGGAACTGGGACACATCTGGTACTCGCCCGCGGCACAGAGAACCGCGGTGAACACGGAGACCAGGAAGAACTCGACGGGGTGCGCTGAACCGCCAATGATTGCAGGTGTATTCCGGCCGCAGGCCGCGAGCCGTTACCACGTTCACGCCCACGTATGGCGTATTAAACGTCAGCCGACAACGGGCAACGCCGAGCAACCTCAGAGCCCGGCCGCGGTCAGCCGCCGGACGATCTGAACTGGCGTGCAGTCGTCGCCGTGGCACTCGGCGAACCCCGCGCAGATCACGTCCGTTCCCGGCCAGCCCTCGGAGTGACACGCGCGGGCGCCCCAGGATTGTAGTCGCTCATCCAAACAGGTCCTTGTACAGGACCTTTTGCGCGTAGTCAAACAACTGTGTATCTAGCACGAATGTTTCCGTCCCGTCCGCGGACACACCCGCGTATATCAACTCCCGATTCACTAGCCCAAGTTTAACAGCCGCAGTACTAAGCAACGCGGAATCAGCAACTTACAGCGACAAAAGCGCTCGAGTGGCACTACAAACCTGCGCAAACCGGGAAATGGGTCGGTCAGATGGTTGTCTTGCGGACGCCTCCCGGTTGCGGGTCGACGCCGAGCGCGTCGTAGATGGCCCGCTGTTCGGGTTCGGCCTGCGTGGCGGTGCGCACGTGCAGGGTGCGCCCGTCGGGGCGCCGGAAGGTGGCGGTGACGCGCTGCTGGCCTTCGAGGATGCGGCGCAGGGTGGTCCAACTGGCGTGTTCGCCGTGGGCTCGCAGCCGGGTGCGGATGACCTGCACGAGCTGGTAGGCGATGACGGTGATGAACAGGTGGCCATCGGCCCGCTGCGGCTTGTGGTGGTAGATGGGGCGCAGGCCGAGTTCGGACTTCAGTGCACGGAAGACGGCTTCGACGTCGGTGAGGGTGGTGTAGGTGCGCCACAAGGCGTCTTCGTCCCAGTCGGTCTCGCTGCTGCGCAGGCAGTAGACGCCCGGATGGGTGGCCATCGAGCCGTCCTGGGGGCGACGGGTCCAGGTGACGGCGGCGGCCTTCTCGCCGGTCTGGTCGGGGGTGACCTCGATCTGGTAGTGCTTGGCGACGCGGGTATGCTTGGCTCTCAGTCGCCCAATGCGCTGCCAGACCTGTCCGAGGCGCTTGTGGGCGCGGGGGCGCGCCAGCCCCTCGTTGAGCGTGGTCAGCGCGGCCTCGAAGCGGGCGGCGGCCCGCTCAACGATGGCCCGCTCCTTGTGGGCCCGCTCTTCGGAGTAGCAGTACAGGCGGACCTCGCCGGGGTCGGTCGAGACGACCTTGTGCAGATGCACGGTGTGGTTCGACTGCGTGCGGACCGCCACGGCGGCCTCGGCGTCGAACTGCCGGTGGCGTTCACGGCTGACGACCAGATAGCGGTAGCGGTTGTCGCGCAGCCACCCGATGGCGGCCTCGGTGGCGACGCCGCGGTCCATCACCACCAGGGCGCCGGCCGGCGCATCGAGTGCCTCCAGCATGCCGGCCAGGGTGCGGTGTTCCCGGACGTTGCCGGCGAAGACCTGCGAGCGGCGCACGAAGCCGCTGGCGTCGAGCATCAGGCCCAGGGTCAGCAGCGGACAGTCGCTGCGCTTCTCTTTCGAGTGCCCGCGCTTTGCCTGCGGCTGCGCGCCCGCCTCGCCTTCGAAATAGGTGTTGGTCAGGTCGTAGAGGGTCACCGTCGGCTGCAGGTCGAACAGTCCCATGGCCCGCTCGAACAGATGCGCCTCGATCGCCTCGCGGTGCTTCACCAGCGCATCCGAGGCGCGGTAGAGCTGCATCGGGCTGACGGTCTCGAAGTCGACGCCGAGCAACTCGCCGAGGCCGCTGCGTTCCTGCAGCCAGCGGTGCGTGGCGCGCTCCGAGGCCGGCTGGGCCAGGCGTCCGACGACGGCGCCGGTCGCCGCGGTGCGCAACGCGCCGTTGACGCCCAACTCGGTCAGCAGGGCCGGCAGGCCCAATTGCTCCAGGGCCCACAGGCCGACCTGCTTGACGCCGACGCTGCGGGGGCGGACCAGGCGCAACGAGTCGACGTCGACCGGCTGCACGTCTGTCGGCCCGGCTGCCGGTCCCTGCACCGGTGTGCCGCGGGCGACCAACTGTGCGGCTATGCGCTGCGCTTCGCGTTCGACGGCGGCCGGGCAATCGGCCACCAGGGGCGTCTGGCCGGCCAGGATGTCGTCGCTGCGGGAGCAGACCAGCGGCCATTGCGCCTGGGGAATGTCGAAGTGGCGTCCGAGATTGAGCAGGGTGCGCTGGCGGACGGCGTTGCCGATGCGCTCGGAGTGGACGAGGCGATGCGAGAAGTAGGGCTGTCCGTCGGCGGTCCGCCGGGTTTGGGTGCGGCGAATGAACACACGCCCACGATAGCGGGTGCACGTCCCCAGAAGCAACAACCACTCACACGATTATGGCACTACATTCAGTACCGCCAACACCCGATCCTTTAGAATCAACAAGTTATGGGGATGCGATCCTCGAAATATCGCCTAAATCTACAAAATTGTCGGGAATCTTGCTAAAGATGGGTTAGTGACTCTATTCCGGCGCGCGAGAACGGCGCTAGATTAGTTTCTGACCATGTAATGACGCTGCCACCGTGCGAAACAAAGCCCTGTACAACGGCCCTCTCTTCGTGCCCGAGCTTGTCGAACAGCTCCTTGAGCTCGCGCTTGGTGCGGCTGCGTTCTCGTGACCTATTCCAGTAAGAGTGAGCCGCAGAGGCCAGAACCTTGACAATCGGGAATGTGATCATTGCCACAAATCCGGCAACCGGCAAATCGTCCCCGTAGAGGTACATGGTTAATCCTGTACCACCTGCAGCGGCGATTGCGATGTTCGTCCCAAAGTCAGCTTCGCCGTAGATGCGCTCTATCCACTTATCCGGGTTCATGTCGGTCACCAGCTCAAACCATTCGGCCACGTTTCCCGAAGGCGACTATATAGACGTCACCCGACGTCCGTAGCGCCTCCGCCGCGTGTCCCTTGCTTTTGCCTCATGAACAGGTTGACTCCGTCTAGTGCCAGCCGCACTCGTTTGCGATCGCTGACCTCGTCCCATTCGCCGTGGGCAGCGTGGTTCCTTAGGACACTGCGCGAAACTAGTTTGCCATCTGCTGGGTTGCTGGTCATACTGGAGGTATGAAGCGAGACATCGAGCTGGAAGCGACCCTGGTTGCGAAGTATGCCGTGGTCGCGCCCGTGTTGGACGAGCGCAGTCGCCGCCGGTGGGCGGCGGCCGAGTCGCTCGCCATCGGCTACGGCGGCGACGCGGTGGTTTCGTCGGCCACCGGTGTGGCTCGGGAGACGATTCGCAAGGGGCGCCGGGAGATTGCCCGCGACGAGGCGCCGACGGACCGCATCCGACGCCCTGGCGGCGGACGGCCCCGCATCCAGCAGGATCAACCCGGCATCCAGGCCGCGCTCCAAGCGCTGGTGGATCCGCTCACGCGCGGCGACCCGACCTCGCCGCTGCGCTGGACGTGCAAGAGTCGCGCGAAGCTGGCGGCGGCGCTGACCG
Source organism: Vicinamibacterales bacterium (assembly GCA_965222905.1). Classification (GTDB taxonomy): domain Bacteria; phylum Acidobacteriota; class Vicinamibacteria; order Vicinamibacterales; family UBA8438; genus WTFV01. Next base: position 7,060,879 of record OZ244976.1, read on the forward strand.
AGCAGGGGTGGCGGGTGAGTTCGACCACTGTGGGCCGGCTGCTGCACCGCCTGGGCTACCGGCTGCAATCGCCGCGCAAACGGCAGGAAGGCGCCACGCATCCGGACCGCAACGCGCAGTTCGAGCACATCAACCAGACCGCGGACGAGCATCTGACCGCCGGCCAGCCGGTGATCTCGGTCGACACGAAGAAGAAGGAGCTGGTCGGGAACTTCAAGAACGGCGGGCGGGAATGGCAGCCGAAGGGCACGCCGCCGGCGGTGCTGGTGCATGATTTCCCGACCGACGCCGAGGGCAAGGCGATTCCGTACGGCGTCTACGACATGGCGCGCAACGAAGCCTGGGTGAGCGTGGGCTGGGACCACGACACACCGGCCTTCGCGGTGGCGTCGATTCGACACTGGTGGCATCAGATGGGTTGCGGCGCCTACCCCGAGGCCACGACCCTGTTCATCACGGCCGATGCGGGCGGGAGCAACGGGTATCGGTTGCGCGCCTGGAAGCATGAGCTTCAACAGTTGGCCGACGAGACCGGACTGACCATCGAGGTGAGTCATTTTCCACCCGGCACCAGTAAGTGGAACAAGATCGAGCACCGGCTCTTCTGTCACATCACGGCGAACTGGCGCGGCACCCCGCTGACGACGTATGAGACCATCGTCGACCGCATCGGGAACGTCCGGACGGCAACCGGGCTCCGGGTCCGGGCCGAACTCGACGCCGGGCAGTACCCCACGGGCGTTACGGTGACCAAGGAACAGATGGACGCACTCGCGCTGGTCCGCGATGAGTTTCACGGGGAATGGAATTACAAACTGTTACCCCGACCAAGTTGAAGACTTTATATCGATCACTGTCCTTACGCCAGCCCACGAGGTGATGTCCTTCACGTCCTGTTTAGAGATCAGCTCAGCGCCGCGCAGAGCCTTGCTGTAGGCGTCTATTCCAGGCTTCGACTTTCCGATAGACAAAGACTCTGCCTCGACCCACGTCCTCAGAAACTCCTCAAGGCAGGCGCCGATGAGTATCGCGGCGGCGGCTGGATGATACTTGGCGTCCTCAAGTAGCGAATTGGCTTGTCCCAAGAGATCGGAAACGACGTCCAACTGCGCCTGTCGCTCGGGCGATACTCCCGTCGTTAGGCCAGCCTGAAGGTACTCGATGAACGAATCCAGGGCCGAAACAAGCGTCGCAACCATATAGCTTGCGTTCCCTGGAGCAGCCTCAGCCAGTTTCAGGAAAGCACTCTTGGGGCCGGCATAGTTCCGAAGGAACTCGCAAACCTGGGCCTGGGCGGCCCATCCGTGGTTGCCATCCCCTTCACGCTGCGCGTACCCGCGAATACGTGCTTGCAGGCTTCCGGCTTCTCGGATGATCTCTTCTGTGTCCATATGCCTGCCTCCAGAGTCCGCCTCTGGAGGACGAACGCCAGGATCCTAGCGCATGCGGGCCGGGGGCGGTCGGCGAACGGCCCTACGACGAATCCGCGCGGGCCGCCCGCCGCGTCCGATACGCCGCCGTAGAGTCCGCCGCGCGGCGCCGGCAGCGGGCGCACAGCTTCCGGTCGGCTGGACGGTCGCGCTCGCCGCCGCATTCGGGACACCGCCCGGCCGCGGTCCGCCGTTGGCGCCGCTCGGCGAGGTAGTCCCGGTGCGCTTGCTGCCCGGTAGCGAGAACGCCCGGATGGGCCAGCCGGTAGCGTTGCGTGGTGTCCGCCAGGCGCCGCCGGCAGCGTTTGCAATTCACTCGGTCGGCTCGGTCCCGGCGCCGTCCGCAGTTGCACAGTCCGACCGCGCGGTACCGTTCACGGGCGCCGGGCGTGCCGGGCGGGAGCGGTAGCCGGCGCGGATTGTAAACGCTGGCATAGTCGGGCAGCCGCTCCGGGCGGGCGATGCAGATGCGGCAGATCCACGCGGGGCCGGCGATGCCGGGGCGGGCGCCGCACCGCGTACACCATGAGCCGTTCGGTAGCCGCTCCGGCCGCTCGACAATAGCGATCATCGGCGAGCCTTTCGCCGGCAGCGTGCACAGCGGGCGTGACCGTCGGTCGTCGGTCTCGGGCAGTCGATGCACAACCCGGCCGCCTTGCGGCGAGCCCGGAAGCAATCGTCGGACAGCCGATCCAGGTCGTCAGCCATCGGCCCAACCCGTGAGCAGCATTGCATCGTCGGTGGATACGCCTGCTTTCGACAGGGCGCCCACGGCGCGCGCTCGAGCCGCCAAGTCCGCCATCCCGGACGGCCGGCCGTACGCGAGACTCACGGGCCGCTCGAGCACGCACGACAGTTCTTCCGCGATGACGGCGCCGAGCGGCTGAATCGTCATCGTCCACAGACGGCGGGCTGCTTCCCGCGCGGCGGTCCCGTCGGTCAGTCCGCCCGGTCCGAGCGGCGCCGGGACACCGAAGCACGCCAGCACCGAATCCTCTACATGCCGGCGAAGCTGGATCAGAGCTTGCGGCGGATCGGCGCCGAGCCGTTGCGGTTCGAAGTCTCGCCGCGGCGGTCTGGCGTTCGGATCGCCGTTCCAGTTGTCGGCCGTGGTCTCGGGTAGCAGGGTGCGGCCCTTGGCGGTACGGATCACTTCCGCCAGGTTGTCGGACGGCAGCGGATCATCCTGCGGTAGCGGTTCGCCGTCGTCGCCGGTCTCGGTCGGCGGCTGGCCGTTGAATCCCGCCGGCAGCGTAATCAGGTTCGCCACGGCGCCGCCGGCCTCAAACCCGAGCGACTGCTCAAGGCTCGCCGTCAAGGTGCCCGTCAGGGCAGCGTATTGCAGCGGCGAGATACCGCGGGCCGGGCTGTGCGTCTCGGTCGCGTAGCGGACGTGGACAACACTCGACGCGGGCGCCGTCACGGTTCGTGTGGTGCGCGGTCCCGTGACGGTCAGTCGATACCACCAATCCGCCGGATCGGGACCGTCGCCCCACACGTCCGTTGTCGTGGCCCGTAGCAGCCGCATACCGCCCCGTGGCGCCACGTCAAGCAGGTAGACGGCCTGACCTGACCATGCCGGGCCAGGGCGCGGCCGGTCTCGGCCAGCCAGCGCGGCCCTACAGGGACGCCGTGCACCGCGGCCGTGCACAGTGAACGCGCCCACAGTCCCGCGGCGGTTCGACGGCGCCGGCGGCCCACGTCTGCGCCGTCGACGTACCAACCGCGGCCGTGAGCAGGTTGATCGCCAGCGATGTTGCGTCCGTGCGAATCTCGGGACGGCGCGGCGGCTGGCCGATGCCCAATTCGATCATGCGGTCCGCCTCACGTACGGCGCCAGCAACGCGGCGGCGCCCGACTGACGGACCGCGCCCCGCGGCTGCCGGCGACAAGTCCATCTGCACGCCACCGACTTTCACGCGGCCGGACTGCGCGCCGAACGTCCGCCGGTCCTGCACGTGCCCGGCAGTCCGGATCACCGCCTCGTCTCGCACCGCGGCCGGGCAGTCGGTACCGCCCCGCAGGTAGGCGTCCACCAGCGGGCCGGCGATGGCGAGCAGCCGCGTAGCTTCCACGATGCCGGTGTCCGTGTCGTCGGCCGCATCGGCTACGGTGATGCCAAGCGCCGCGGCGAGCGTTGCGGCCGTTGCAGCCATCGCAGGATGCCGCGTAGGGGCGGGCGGTCAGGGGCGCCGGTACGGACTTCGACCGACGTGCTCGGGTAGGACGGATCGTCGGTCAGGGCCGCACCGTCTAGGCGCGCCTCAGTGACGACTCGGCGCCCGCCCTGGCGATGCTCGCGCAGGCTGTGAAACTCGACACTGAGTCCGCTGTAGACGGGCGATTCGGCGCGCATCAATTCGGCCAGGTCTCGCGCGGCGGTCGTGTTCGGGAGCGGGCTGTCGATGCGAACCTCGTCACCGTCGACCGTCGGCACGGCGCGCAGGATGGGCGGCTGCACGCTGCCGCGGGCCGGGCTGCTCGCGTGCTCAAGGTCGATCCGGATGCCGTTGTCAGGCCAGCGCAGGGCGCCGGGTGCGAAGACTTCCCCGCCGTGCTGGCCCGGCGAGCCGTAGCGCATCAATGTCCCGGTCAGACGTCCCGGCGAGTCGCCGGCACCGTCGCGTAATTCAACAGCTGCGTGGAATCGTGTCGTCTTCATACTCGGTTCCTTTTCGGCTCGGGCGGGGGCGCGCGGAATGGACAAACACGCACCGCCCGCCTCCTACCTCGCCTCCTACCCGCGGCCCCTGGTACAAAAGCCACGGGCGCCGACGTGCTATCGACACGACCTTGCTACGCGAGTTTGACTTTCGTCCGCACGAAACCGGCCGGCCGAAGCACCTTGAAGTTGTGCAGGGCGACGGCCGTTACCTGAATCTGGCCCTTGTCGGCGTTCGTGATTTCGTCACGAATGAGTTTGAGACCTTCCCAGATCGGGCATACCGCGTTCATGCCATCCGCGGCGCCCAGCTTCGCGAGAATGCCGGATTGGATCTGACCGCTCGCCGCGGGAATGTTGGCGCTCGCCATGAAGTCACGCAAGATGCGGCGCAACCGCTCGGTCGCTGACGTACTGTCGTTGGCCTGAATCAATCCGACCAGGGCTTGGTACGTCGTCGTGCCGATCACCCATGCACACTCGTTTTCACCGCCAGCGAAAACGCCATCCACGCCCCGCGCGGCCTGTTCGGCCGCCTTGGCGAAGTCGATGACGTCGCCCGGATCCGCGTAGTCGGGAATCCCGCCGTTGGCTGCCGTCGCCAGGAACCCGCGAACGGTCGCACTGCCGGCGCCGATTAATTGCTTGTCGAGCTGATCGGCGATGGTCAACCGCAAGTCTTCGGTCAGGGCCGCATCAAGCCCCATCGTCGTCATCTCGTCTTCGATGCGGAATTGAACGCGCGCCTGTACGCGCTTGGGCAGGAGCACGTTCGGCCCGATGACACCGGCCTCGGCGTCCTTCTCGCCGTCGGCGGCGACGAACGCGGCGGCCGGCCCGGTCGTGATGATCGGATACAATGCCTGCCCGACTCCGACACTCGGCATCATGACACCGAGTCGGGCCACAGCCGCACGACTGAACACCCGCTGGAGGATCGCCGCCTGATTGACCGGGTTCCCGCTCGCCGGGGCCGGCGTCACGGCATCGGCGCGCAGCTCGGCCGCGGCCGGTGGGGGCGGCAGCATGACGTCCCAAGGGACGTGATTCTGCGACAGCCCGCGATGCTCGGCCAGCTCGTTTTCGGCGCCGTCCACTTGTCCGCCGTCGGCGAACGCCGTCAGGTAACGCCCGAGAGACACGCGGCCCTGCAAGTCGCGCAACGCGCGGGTCTCCGCGTCCGGTTCGTCGGCGCCGCCGCGGGTCTCGGCCGCGCGTAGCTCCGCGTCTTCGGCGATCAGAGCGGCCCGGTGCCGAGTCTCGACGTTCCCGTACTCGGTCGTGAGCTTGTCCGCTTCGGTGCGGATCTCCGGTGTCATCGCATCGTCGGCGAGCCCGGCAATCTCGGCCAGGCGCGTACGGATCTCGGATGCGCGAATCTGGTGTTGCTGGCTCTAGGTCATAAGCAGACGTTATCACAAGAACGGAATCAGGTTATAGAACGGAATCCGGACCCTCTTGAAAGACAACCCTACCAGTAGGGTATATTTAGGAGCATGAGCATTGCGGATTGGCTCGCATTGGGGAATTTTGGGTTGACGGCATTCGTTGCGTACGGCGTGTTCCGGTTGAACAGCAAGTTCGACACGCTCAAGGGCCGCGTAGACGAACAAGGCGAGAATCAACGGGCGCACGTCAACGCGGCCGGCCTGCACGCGCAACGCTAGCCCTGCCTTGTACCCGCATTCAGGGCTGGACAAATCAGCTTCCGCCGTGTAGCGTCACGGCATGGAGCACCAGAACCAGATACTACAGACGCTTCGTGCGCCGGAGTCGCAAGCTCGCCTCGAGCGGATTGTGTCGCAGGAGTCGCTGAACAACCGAGCGGCGGTGGGGCGGCGGGTGTGCGCGGAGTTCGGGTTTGTCGATGCGCGCGGGTCGGCCCAACTCGCGGGTTGTCTCAAGGCGCTCAACACGCTGCACAAGGCGGGGCGGATTGCGTTGCCGGCGTCGCGGCGCGGCGGGGGCGCGCCCACGCCGCAGCGTTTCGACGCGCCGGTGGCAGCGGCCACGGCGGTGCCGGGTACGGTGGAGGCGGTCGCGGGGTTGTCGCTGGAGCGGGTAGAGCAAGGCGGGCAGCGCCGGGTGTGGAATACCTTGCTGCACTTCGAGCATCCGCAGGGGACGACGACCTTTGCGGGCTGCCAGGTTCGCTATCTGGTGGTCTCGGCGCACGGGGTGCTGGGCGCGGTCGGGTTTTCGGCCGCGGCGTTGCAATTGCGGGCGCGCGAGGCGTGGATGGGATGGAGCGCTGAGCAACGCCAAGCCCATCTGCACCGGGTGCTGTGCCTGAGCCGGTTCCTGATCCGCCCCGGGGTGCAATGCCGCAACCTGGCCAGCCAGGTGCTGGGCCAGGTGCTGGCGCGTGTGGCGGAGGATTTCGAAGCCCGCTACCAGTATCGTCCGTGGCTGGTGGAGACCTTCGTCGGCCCCGCGCATGACGGCGCCAGCTTCAAGGCGGCCAACTTCGTGTGGGTCGGCCAGACGGCCGGTCGCGGGCGCCAGGACCGCGACCACGCGCGGGCTCGTCCGGTCAAGTCGGTATATATGTACGAGTTGGAGCCGCACTGGCGGCGGCGGTTGGGGGTGGCGCGGGTCGACGCGGCGCCGGCGCTGGCGCCGGCTGACGGTCTCGACAGCGCCGCCTGGACGGGGAACGAGTTTGGAGGGGCGCCGTTGGGCGATCAGCGGTTGTCGGCGCGTCTGGTCAAGAGCGCGGGGCTGCTGGCGTCGTTGCCCGGCGAGGCGATCACCGCCAACGCGTCCCACGACCGCGCGGCGGTCAAGGGCTACTACCGGCTCATCGACCAGCCGGTGTCGTCGGCGGTCACGCCCGGGAACATTCTCGCGCCGCACCGGGCGCGCACGCTGCAGCGGATGCGCGGCCAGGACACGGTGCTGTGCATCCAGGACGGGACGGATCTGAACTTTGCGACGCGCCCGCACTGCGAGGGGCTGGGCATCATCGGGCGCAACCAGACGGCCTCGAAGACGCTCGGCCTGCATCTGCATCTGACCCTGGCGGTCGATGGCGCGGGTCTGCCGCTGGGCGTGCTGCGCTGCGGTTTCGAGGCGCCGCCGGGCGGCGCGGCGCGGCTGGCGGACGAGCCACCGCCGGCGGCGGCGCAGGAGACGGCCCCCAAGACGGCGCAGGAAGCCCCCAAGGCGGCGCAGGAGACGGCCCCCAAGACGCGGCGCTGGGTCGACGGCCTGCGCGACATCGACCGGGCGGCGGCGGCGTTGAGCCGCAAGACGCGGGTGCTCAGCGTCATGGACCGGGAGGCGGATTGCTTCGCGGTGTTCGACGAGCAGCGCCGTCTGAACCGGGTGGAAGTGCTGGTGCGCGCCCACCATGACCGCTGTCTCGCCAAGGGCGCCCCGAAGCTGTTCGCCGCCATGCGCGCCGGCGCCGCCGACGGGCACGTCGAGATCGAGATCGACCGCCTGAGCGCGCGCCGCAAATCCAGCGGCAGGCAGGCCCGCCCGGCACGCATCGGGCGGGTGGCGCGGGCCGAGGTGCGCCATCGCCAAGTGGTGGCGCCGCCGACCATCGCCGGCGCCGAACCGGTGACGCTGTCAACGGTCCATGTGCGCGAAACCGCGCCGCCGCCCGGTGAGCCGGCGGTCGAGTGGTTCCTGCTCACCAGCCTCGACGTCGACAGCACCGAAACCGCGGTCGCGGTCATCGGCTACTACCTGCGGCGCTGGCGCATCGAAGACCTGTTCCGGGTGCTCAAGTCCGGATGCCGAGTCGAACAGCTCGCGTTCCACACCGCCGACCGGCTCCAACGCGCGGTCACCATCAATACCGTGATCGCCTGGCGCCTGATGGTGATGACCCTCCTCGGACGTGACGTGCCGGGGTGCGACGCCCAGTTGCTGTTCACCGACATCGAGTTGCGTTTCCTGACCGACTATGCCGAAGAACTCGGCCTGCCGCCCCCTGACCATCTCGCCGCCGCAGTCCTTCTGCTGGCCATCCTCGGCGGCTACCAGAACCGAACGCACGACCCGCCCCCCGGACACCAGATCATGTGGCGCGGTTACGAACGAATGTCCATCGCAACCATCGGCTACCGCATTGGACGACGGGCGCGTGCTGGAGTTGTTCAGAACGAATAATGTGGGTACAGGGCAGCGCTAGCCGTCCGCCAGGCGCCGCGCGAGTTCGGCGCGCCACTCGGACCGATCCGGCCCCGGCCGGCGCCCATCCGCGGCGCAGTGGCACGGACGGCACAGCGGGCGCAGGTTCGCCGGCCGGTCGTCGTTCGGGTCTCCGTTGACATGGTGCAATTCGAGCCGGCCGGCCCGGCCGCACTCGGCGCAACCCCAGCCGGCAGCGTCCATGAGGCGGCGCCGTAGCCGTTGTGTACGGCGAGCCCGGCCGCGCCGCGCCGTCCAAGTATCTCCGGGACAAACGGCCCGTCGCCGTAAATCGTGATCGCCAGAAACCGGCCGTTCTTCGCCGAGACCGACGAACGCATGCCGGCAACCGCGGCCCGGTGCCGTTCCTGTAACACGCGCGGGAAGTCGCCGGACTTCTCCCAGTCCCATATCGAAGTCCGGGAGTAAGACGTTCGCTTGATGACGTCCTTGACGGTGATTAGCTGCTCCATGCTGTGATGATACGCGGCTGTGGATGCGTGTCAAATAAGAATCGAGTATGGTTCGTGCTCATACCCCAATAATGGGGTATGCGTCAGTCACGGTTATTATTACCGGGGTATAACTTAGAACTGACAAACGGGTGCTCCGGGAACCAACACGCCCGTACGCAACGAACCCCGCCGAGCGGGGGCGGGGTCCCTGCCGGGGGCGCCGGGGCCGGGCGCCTACGCGATGTAGGCAGCCCACGCATCCATCAGGGCGCGGCGACGGTCGAAGAGGTCCGAGCGGGCGTACGATCGCTCAACGGTGCTGCCGACGACGTGTGACAGCGCGTGCTCGGCAGCCTCGCGATCCTGTCCCGTCTCGCCGGCCCAGTCGCGGAAGCTGCTTCGGAACCCGTGGACCGTGGCCCCGCTGTCCTTGATGCACCGGCTCAGACCTTCGGCCGACATCGGGCGCCGGGTCTAGCAGTCAATCACAGTTAACACAGGCAAGGGGTTCCGTGTAGAACGTGCTGTGTGCGGATTGGTCTGCGGATATTGCAGCCGGAGACGGTGGAATGGCTGCGCGGGGCGTTGGAGCGTGGGGAGCAGTCGCGGGCTTCTCTGGGGCGTGAGCTGTGCGCGCGTGACGGGTGGCGCAACGCGCGGGGGGCGTTGTGCGCGGCGTCGGCTCGCAAGGCACTGCCGCGTCTGGCGGCGGCGTTGGGGTTGTCTCTGCCGCCGGCGCAGCCGGGTCCGTTGCGTCGTGGTTGCGGTCCGGCGGCGTGCGCGTCGGGGTTGCCGCTGACGGCATTCAGCGGCAGCCTGGCGGCGTTGGGCGCAGTCGGTGTGCGGGTGGCGGACACGGCAGCGGAGCGCCGGTTGTGTGGTCGTCTTCTGGAGGCGTGCCACCCGCTGGGTCGGTCGCGCGCGCCGGGCTGCCGTCTGACGTATCTGTTGGAGGCGGAGTCTGGCGTGTTGGGGGTTCTGAGCTTCGTGTCGGCGCCGTTGCGGTTGGGTCCTCGCGACGCGCACCTGGGTTGGGACGACCGCACGCGGGGGTTGCACATCGGGCAGGTTGTTTCCAACGACCGCTTTCTGCTGTTGCCTTCGGTTCGGGTACCGCACTTGGCGTCGCACGTGTTGGGGCGTGCGGTGGGTCGTCTGGCGTCGGACTGGTCGTCGCGGCACGGGGTTCGGCCGGTGTTGGTGGAGACGTGCGTGGAGGCGTCGCGTCCGGCGACCAGCTACCGTGCGGCGGGTTGGGAGTGCGTGGGCCGGACGGCGGGTCGGCCGCCGGGGTCTGCGGCGCCGGTCGCGCCGAAGGGGGTGTGGCTGCGGGGTCTGGAATCGGGTTGGGCGGAGACGTTGCGGCGGCCGGCGGTTCGGGCGCCGGGGTCGTATCCGGCGCTCGGGGCCGAAGACGCGTCGTGTTGGGCGCGGCGCGAGTTCGGGCGTTCGGACCTGGCCGACGGGCGCTTGCGGTCGCGTCTGGAGCGGTTGGGCGGGGCCTGGGAGCGGCATCCGGGCGCGCCGCTGCCGGCGGTCTTTCCGGGCAGCGCCGAGCAACAGGCGGCGTATCGTTTCCTGCACAATAAGAAGGTGCATGGCGACGACATCCTGCAACCGCACCGCGAGGCGCTGGTGGAACGCTGCCGGCAGGAATCGGCGGTGCTGCTGGTGCAGGATACGACGACGCTGAACTACACCGGGTTGAAGGAGAGCACGCAGGGGTTGGGTCCGCTTCAGGAACGTACGAGCAGCGCGCGGGGTCTGTTCGTGCATGCGGCGGTGGCGTTCAGCGAGGGTCGGCGGGCGTTGGGGGTGAGCGGCCTGGAGACGTGGGCGCGGCCGGAAGCCGAACCCGAGACCGAGCGGGAGAAGGAGAGCCGGCGCTGGTTCCGGGGGTTCGACCAGGGCCGGGCATTGGGGCGGGCCTGCCCGCACACGCGGGTGGTGGTGGTCGGGGACCGCGAGAGCGACATCTACGCCCTGCTGAAGTGGCAGGCCGAGCACGCGGCCGAGGCGGGTCTGGTGGTGCGGGCGAACGCGAGCCGGCGACGGCGGGTGCAGGTGTGGGACCCGCACCTGCGGGCGACAATGCTGCGCACGCTGGGGTCGCAGCCGGACTTCGAGACGCCGGTGCGGACCGGCCGGGCGGTGCGGATCGGCGCGCAGGGCGGAAAGCGGGCGCGGCGGAAGCGGACGGCGGTGACCGAGTGTGCATCGGGCAGGTGGCACTGCAGCCGCCGAAGGAGCGGCCGGATGACGGTCCGGTGACCGCGTGGGTGGTGCGCGTGCTGGAGACCGACCCGCCGGCGGGACAAGCGCCGCTGGAGTGGCTGTTGGTGTCGAGCGAGGGGGGACCGACGGCCGAATGGGCCGAACGCATCGTGGGCTGGTATGAGGCCCGCTGGGGCATCGAGGAGTACTTCCGGGTGCTCAAGAGCGGAACGCGGATCGAGGACCGGCGGCTGCAGGAGGCCGACGCGCTGGTCAAGTGCCTGGCCTTCGACGCTATCACGGCCTGGCGGGTGTGCAGCCTGGACCGCTACGCCCGGGACGCGCCCGACACGCCGGCCGACGAGGTGCTGACCGACGACGAGCGGCAGGTGATCGGTACCGTGGTGCGGGCCGAACGGCTGCTGCCGGGCGCCCGGTCCGCTCGGATGCGAAGACGTAGCGCTTGTGCAGGCCGGCCCGCTCGCGCAGGATTGCCAGGGCCGCATCCGACAGCGGTACCCGATGCTCGCGCTTGGTCTTCATGCGCGATGCCGGGATCGTCCACGTCGCCGCGTCAAGGTCGAACTCATCCCACTGCGCTTCGCGAGCTTCGACCGAGCGGACAGCGGTCAGCACGACGAACCGGATGCAGGCTTTCACCGCATCGCCTGACGAACCGGAGTCGACACCGGCGAGGATGCCGGCAACCTCGCCGTACGGCGCCGCGGCGTGGTGCTCGTTGTTCTGGCGCTTCAGGCGCGGCAAGCTCGCATCAAGGCCGCCGTTCGCGGCGCAGTTGGAATCGACCCACTCGCGCGACAGTGCCAGCTCGAGCACCGCGGCGATCCGCTGCTTTGCCTTGCGCGCCTCGGACACGGACGTGATCGCCGACAGCGTGTCGATCACGTCCTGCCGAGTCAGCGTGTTGACGCGCCGACTCCCGAGCCGCGGCAGCACGTAGCGCCGCATCGTCCCCTGCCACGACTTCATGGACGCGGCGGACCATCTGTCCCGGTTGGCGTCCAGAGTGGCGATCACCGCGTCCGCGATGGTCGGCGCCGCCTCTCGCTTGACCGCGGCGAACGGCTGCCCACCGCGGCGAGCGGCGAACCGGTTGCGTGCGGCGGTCTCGCGAGCTTCCGCCAGCGTCACGAGGCCGTCCTGTACGACCCTGCCTGCCGCGAGGCCCTGACGGCGCTCAATGCGCGGCTTGTGAAGGCCCTGCCGCCGCGCGGATGACACCCGGATGCCGGATGTCTCCGCGCGTGAGGTACATCGGTGCTACGCCGCGATCCCCCAGAGGCGTCGCACGAACTGCAGATAGGCGGTCCGCAAGTGCTGTGAACGCCGGGCATCGGTCGCCCGTCGGAGCGACTCGTGGGGATCCTGGCGCGGCGGCGCGGCGGAAAGCCGCAGCCGCGGGTGGGCATTACGGGCGACGGTCGCCCCGTTCGCCTGTCGTCGTGTCGGCATCGTTTTCTCCTCCTCCACAGGCAGGGCGAATCGGCCTCTGCCCAACTAATAATCTTAACGCGGAGATACATGTAAAAAAGCATCTTCACGTAAATTTTTTGTATATTCGGCGTTTCTCAGGATTCAAAGAGAGCGCCCGCGTGCGGGAGAACGGATCGGAGCATGCGGCGCCGGACGATCGACGCGACGGCGCACTGGAGCCGGGTGGCCGGTCTTCGGCCCGACGGTCATGGGACGCTGGTAGAATGCGCGGATGGACGGCGCGAGACGCGTGGCGTTCGCGGCGGGGGCGGTGGCCGTCGGATGTCTGGCCGGTCCGGCCCCGTCGGCGCAAGAGCAGCCACAGCCCGCCCCGGAGACGTACCACTGGATCCTGCCGGTGGATGAGTCGACGGTCGAGGTGGCGACGCTCCATCCGAACGACTGCTACGTGGTCCAGGCGGCCGAGGGACTCGCGTACTTCGGGGAACCGACCCCCGTGCTGCAGAAGTTGCAGGACCAGTTGCTGCTCCCGGTCGCGCACCTCGTCGAAACGCGCGACGAGCACGCCGAGTGCACACTCGGAGCCTGCGTGCAGGTGACCCGCGTCGCGGCCACCATCGAGCGCGAGATGGCGTCTGTCAACCGGCGCCACCTGCGCCGCGTCGACCACCGTCCGGCGCCGATCGACCAGTGGTACGGCGGGGCGTACACCGACGTCGGCTCCGACGACCGGGAGACCTTCAGGAGAGCGCCCGAGCAGCGCATGCTCTTCCAGCACCTGTCGACGGCGCGCCGAGGCAACTGCTACGAGGCGAAGGCGCCGCGCACGCTGACCATTCACGTACGCGATCAGGGGCGGCGCGCGCACCGCACCGGCGTCTACCACGGATTCCTGTACATCGAGCACCATCATCCGGAGATCGCAGGCAGGGCGGCCGCGGACTGACGTCCGGCCGCACCGGCAGGCACCGCACGAAGACCGCCGGGAACGAACCGAAACGGACAGGAACGAAAGAAGAGGAACGCACGACATGTTCAAGACACGACGAAGCGCAGCGCGGGCAGTGGTTCTGACGGCGACATTGATCACGACCGGCCTGCTGGCCGCGGCCCAGGAGACGGATCCGACCGACGGCGCGGCGGCCTGGCGGTTCGAGGAGATCGGCGACGGCGTCTTCTTCGCCACCGGCACCGGCGCGATGACGACGATGAGCAACGCGCTGGTCATCGTCAACGACGATCACGGGATGCTCGTCGACACCAGCGTTTCGCCGGCGGCGGCGCGGAAGCTGATCGCGGAGATCGCGTCGGAAGTGACCGACAAGCCGATCCGCTACGTGTTCAACACGCACTTCCATTTCGACCATTCCCACGGGAACCAGCTCTTCGGCGACGACGTGGAGATCATCGGCCACGACTACGTGCGGTCGCAGCACCTCGCGGATCCGCTCAACCAGCGGACCAACCGGTCGTTCTCGGCCGCTCTCCCGGTCCAGATCGAGCAGATCGAGGCGCAGTTCGCCGACGCGACGGACGCGACCGAACGGACCCGGCTGGAGACCGCCCTCCGCATCAGCGAGGCGCACTTCAACGCCATCCAGGAGACGGTCGTGAAGGCGCCCAACGTGACCTACAGCGACACGATGACCCTCGTCAAGGGCGGGCGCGAGGTGCAGCTCCACTTCGTCGGCCGCGGCCACACCGGCGGCGACACGATGGTGTTCCTGCCGGAAGAGCGCATCGTCTTCACCGGCGACTTCTTCGTCGGGAGCCCCGGCGCCAACGGGCTGCCGTACATGGGCGACGGGTTCGTCAACGAGTGGCCCGCGAGCCTCGACGGCCTGAAGGCGCTCGATTTCGACGTCATCGTGCCGGGGCACGGGGCGCCGTTCCGCGACCGCGGCCAGATCGACGACCTGCAGGCCTATCTGCGCGACCTGTGGGCACAGGCCTCGAAGCTGCGTGCCGAAGGAGTGTCGGCGGAAGAAGCGACGGCGCGCATCGACCTGAGCGCGCACGAGGACGCGTACGGCGTGCGTGCACGCAGCGTCGACCCGCGTGCGGTGGTGCGGATGTACGAGGTGCTGCAGATCCGGCACCCGATGTAGGCGCAGGCGCGCGATACGCAGGGGCGCGCACCGCGGCGACGCGGGCGCGCCCCTTGCTCGCTCTGCCACCCTGGTCGTCATGCATGCGGCCCGCACGGATGGAGCGCCGGCAAGGGATGCGGAACCACAACGGATCGGGAGGACGTGACATGCGAAGTCAGCGGATGCGTATGATTGTCGCGGCGGCGGGCGTGACGCTCGCCGCCGCCGTCAGCCCGGCCCCGGCGCAGGAAGGGTCGCTTGAGCGGGTCCTGTCGGCCCGCGACACCCTGCGCATCAACCAGGTCGGCTCTCCCGAGCTTTCGCCCGACGGCGAGTGGGTCGTCTACACGCTCCGGACACGTGACATGGACGCTGACGACCTGGCGGCGGTCACCCACCTCTGGCGGGTGCGAGTCGACGGCACCGGGAACCGGCAGCTCACCCGCGGTCCGCAGAACGCGACCGCGCCGGCATGGTCGCCCGACGGCGGAATCATCGCGTTCCTGGCCGCCCGCGGGGAGGAGGCGGACGCGAAGACGCAGGTGCACTTCCTGTACGCGGACGGGGGCGAGGCTTGGCAGGTCACCGAGCACGGCGAGTCGGTACGGTCGTTCTCTTTCGCGCCCGACGGCTCCGCTCTGCTGTTCACGGCGCGCGACCCGCTCCCCGAAGCGGAAGAGGAGCGCCGCGAGAAAGAGGGCGACGCCGAGGTGGTCGACGGGCTGCACCGGATGACGCACCTGTGGCTGCACGATATCGAGAGCGCGGAGACGCGGCGGCTCACCGAGGGCGAGTTCACGGCGGCCAACTCCGACTGGGCGCCCGACTCCCGGCAGATCGCCTTCGAGACACGGCCAAATCCCACCGCCAACGACGGCTGGCGGAGCGACGTCTGGATCGTCGACGTGACGACCGGCGAGCGTCGTCTCCTCCACGAGAACGGCGGCAGCGACACGTCTCCGCGCTGGTCCCCCGACGGCCGGACCATCGCGTTCGCCTCGAACGCCACCCCGACGAGCAACACGCTGCACGACAAGCTGTACCTGATGGCTTCCGACGGGGGGACGCCGCGGGTGCTCCTGGAGGACGTCGACCGGAACTTCTCGGTGCCCATCTGGTCGGCGAACGGGCGGTACGTCTTCTGGCCCACCGGCGAGGGCACCTCGACCGGCCTGTTCCGGGTCAGCGTCGAATCAGGCACGGTCATCACCGCCTCGGCCCCGGGCGGACGCAACGGCGCCTGGTCGCTCTCCGAGGACGGGACCCGCTGGGTGTGGGTCCACACGAGCCCCGACCGGCCCGCCGAGATCCACACCGCAGCCACCGACGGCGAACCGGTCCGGTTGACCGACGCGAACGCCTGGCTCCGCGAGGAAGGCGTGCAACTCGGGAAGGTGGAGACCGTGCGCTGGACCAACAGCGACGGCGCTCCCGTGGAGGGGGTGCTGACGAAGCCGGTCGGCTACGAGGAGGGCGTCGCCTATCCTTTCATCGTCAATCCGCACGGCGGCCCCACCGGCGCGTCGCTCGCCGCCTTCAACGCCGCCGCCCAGTTCTTCGCGGGCAACGGCTACGTCGTCCTGCAACCGAACTTCCGGGGCAGTACCAACTACGGACAGGACTTCGTCAGCGCCAACGTCGACAACTGGGGGATCACCGACTACGACGACGTGATGACCGGCGTGGACCATGCGATCGCCATGGGCTGGGCCGATCCCGACCGGCTGATCTGCTACGGCTGGAGCTACGGCGGGTATCTGTCGGCCTGGATCGTCACCCGGACCGACCGCTTCAAGGCGGTCTCGCCGGGAGCCGGCCTCACCAATCTCTACAGCATGTACAGCACCAACGACATCCAGGACTACCTGGCGTCGTTCTTCGGCGGGACGCCGTGGACCGCCACCGACAACTACCGCGAGCACTCCCCCATGACCTACGTCGCCAACGTGAGCAGCCCGGTGCTGCTGATGCACGGGGGCAGCGACACGCGGGTGCCTCCGGAGCAGTCGGTCGAGTTCTACCGGGCGTTGCGGGACCTCGGCAAGGACGTCACCTTCGTCCGTTTCCCGCGCGAGGGGCACGGCATCGTCGAGCCGCTCCACCAGATGGACCGGCTGCGGCGCTACGCCGCGTTCTTCGGCGAGCACGTGGACAACCCGCCCATCAGCGAGAACCAGCCGCACGAGGCCGAGCCGGTCGACACCGAGGACAGCGAGGAGCAGTGACCATGGAGTCCATGAAGGCCGGGCGACCGTCCGGACACGCGCCGGAACGGCGCGCAGCACGAACGAGGGCAACGGCGACAAGAACTCGATTCCTCGGTGTGCTCGTCACCGCCGCGCTCGGGTGGCTCGCGGGCGGGGCGCTGCTGACCGACGGCGTGCAGGCCCAGACCGACCAGCCGGGCATCTACCTCGACCTCGACGAGATCCGGGCCATCGCCAACCAGGTGCGCGCGGGGCGCAGCCTGCAGCCCACCTCCTGGCCGAACGGCGCCCGCGTCGCGGTGATGATCTCGTTCGACGTCGACAACGACACCATCCAGATCGGGCGCAACGCCGAGCCGTCCATCGGCGCGATGTCGCAGGGCGAGTACGGCGCACGGGTCGGCCTGCAGCGGGTGGTCGACCTGATGGACCGCCACGAGATCCCGGCGTCGTTCTTCATCCCGGCGGTCAGCCTGGTGCTGCGGCCCGAGATGGTCGACGTCATCCAGGCCTCCGGACGCCACGAGTTCGCGGTGCACGGCTGGATCCACGAGCTGAACACCGCCCTCGACGCCGAGACCGAGCGCGCCCTCGTCATCCGGGCCACGAACTACCTGGAGCAGGCGACCGGCAGCCGGCCGGTCGGCTACCGCGCCCCGTCCTGGAACTTCAGCCCCAACACGCTCGACATCATCCGCGGGCTCGGCTTCCTCTACGACAGCTCGCTGATGGCCGACGACCGCCCCTACGAGATCATGCAGAACGGCGAGCCGACCGGCCTCGTCGAGCTGCCGGTGGAGTGGATCCTCGACGACGCCCCGCTGATGAACCCACGCGGCAACAGCTACACACCGCCCCGCGAGCTGCTGCAGGTCTACATCGACGAGTTCGACAAGGCGTACGAGGAGGGGACGATGTTCCTCCTCACGACGCACCCGCACATCATCGGCCACCGCTCGCGCGTGGTGATACTCGAGGAGCTGATCGACCACATCCAGGCGAAGGGCGACGTCTGGTTCGCCACCCACGAGCAGGTGGCGCGCTACGTGAAGGAGCAGGCCGGACTGTGAGCGTCGAGATCGACGCCGTGGTCTCCGGCCGGTTCCGGATGACGATGGGGTAGCGCCCGTCGGCGCGCGCTACCGGCTCATCGGCGCTCGGCCCCCGCGGTGCTCGGGTCGTCGAGATCGAGGGCCAGGATTTGGTGCCGGTCGCGCACGTACAACGTGCTGCCCACGAGGGTGGGCGGGGTCCAGGCGTTGGAGGTCAGCACCGCCGCGCGCGCGTGCACCTGCAGTCCGTTCAGGGTGACCGATGCCACGGCCAACTCCCCGTCCTCGTCGAGGATGACGAGGCGGCCGCCGGCGTCCAGCATCTGCGCCCGGGCGAAGGTGCGCTCCCGCCACACCTCCGCCCCGGTCTCGACGTCGAGCGCGGCCACGAATGCCGGGCCGAAGTCGCCCGTGCTGGCGAGCACGAGCCCGCCGAGGTGCAGGGCGCTGCCGAAGTGCACCCGCATGCGGTTGTTGAACCAGATCTCCTCGGAAGTACCCGTTGTGCACGAGCGGCGTGTGGTAGGCGTACTGCCAGCGCGTGGCGCCGGTGGCGGCGTCGAGCGCGATGATGACTTCGTCGTCCTTGCGGTACATCGTCACGAGCAGGTCGCCGTCGGCGAGGATCGACGAGTAACCTTCGCCGAGCGACCGGCTCCACAGGCGGGTCGGTCCGCCCGCGCCCCACGCGGTTGCAACCGCCGCGGAGTCCACGCGGAAGTTGCGGTGCGGGCCGCCCAGTTGGCGCCAGGCATCCGGCCGCGGCCGCGCGGCATATTCGGTTCCTTCTATCGACAGGGCCCCATCGCGTTCTCCCGCAGTCGAGGCACCCTGAGTCTGAGCGCGCGCAGTGGATGCAAGACTCAGGGGCAACAGGCAGAAGACGAACAGCACGACACTCCCTCTTGTCATCGCTCTCTCGGTCCCTGTGATGGTGAGTACGCGGACGAGCCGCAACACGGTCACGGTCGTGCTACGGGGGCCAGACTGCGCTAGCGCTGCCCGTGCCCCGGATGTCCGGGGCTGGACTGTAGTGAGCAGGAGGTCATCCGAACTCGTCCCGCAGTTCGAAGCCAAAGGTCATGGCAACCAGTTGAGTGTAGCCGTGCCACATCAACTGTGCGCCGGGCGGGTCGCGTTGGCGTCCGAGCCACCCGCCGAGGCGCCCGACCAGGCCGACAGCGTCGCCGAGGCGCGTCGGCGGCGGCAGCTTGCGTGAGCGGGCGAAGGTGGCGAGCACGCGCAACTCGCCATCGGAGAACAGCAGGTCGCCCGGCAGGTCGGGCACTTCGCGCCCGAGTTGGACCATCAACTGGATGCGCCACGCGATGACCATCTTGATGGCCATGGCGCGTTCGAGCCGCTCGGCCGTGTGGTGCTGCAACTCCTCGACCTTGCAGCCGGACTTGAGCACCCGGAAGTATTCTTCGATGCGCCAGCGCCGGACGTACCATTGCAGGATGCGCATGGCGTCGTCGGCGCTGCTCACGGGCAACGTGGTCAGCAGGAACCACTCCAGCGGCTCGACCGCGGGCGGTGGTTGTTCCTCGCGCACGTGGACGACCCACAGTGCGACCGGCTCGTCGCCGGGGCAGGGCAGCGGCACCTGCTGGTAGCGCAGCGTCACGTCGGCGACCCGCTCCGCCCGGCGGTCCTTGCGGGCCTGTTTGCTGGCCTTCACGCGCGCGCTCAGCCGCTGCACCTCGACCTTGGCGGCGCCTCGGGCCGGCGCGTTGCGCACCGTATCGAACAGACGGCGTGAGACCGTCTGCCCGTCGGGCGTCTTTTCCCTGCCGAGGACGCGGTCGGCCTTGGCGCGGACCAGCAGGTCGACCTGCTGGGCAGCCGCGCGGTGCTCGACGAACAGGTCGAGGAAATCGGCCTCGCGGTCCATCACGCACACCACGCGGGTCTCGGACAATTGTTCGGCTGCCTGCGCGCAGTCGCGCAGCCCCTCGATCCAACGGAACGACTTGCGCTCCTCGCGCGGCTTCGGGGGCGGCTCGCCTTCCGCCTCGGGATTCGGGGGCGCAGGCGCGTCGAAGGCGGCCCGCAGCACGCCCAACGCCAGCCCGTCGGGATTGACGGCCAAGGTCGTGTGCAACTCCAGGCCGCGCGCCACCGCCCCGGTCTGGTTCGAGCCGATGGCCCCCAGCCCCTGCGTCTGCCCGCGCCGGGTGAAGTTCAACCGGGTGCCGTCCTGGATGCACAGCACCGTGTCGTGCGCCTGCATCCGGCGCAGCGTCTGCTCGCGATGCGGCGCGAGGATGTTGTCGACCGTCACCGCACTGTCGGCGGGCTGGTCGATCAGCCGGTAATGGCCCTTGACCATCGCGCGGGCGCCGTGGGCGGCGCCGGTGATGGCGCGCATCGGAGACTCTGCCATTTGCTGCGCGCTCTGCACCAGCCGCGCGCTCAGACGCGCGTCGCCCAAACGCGCCCCGCCGAACTCGTGCTCCGCCCAGACCGCGGCGTCGAGACCGTCGCCAACCGCCAGCGGCGCCAAGACCGGTGCAGGCACTGCGAGGCGGGTGTGCCACGCCGGCTCCAACGCATACATATACACCGCCTTGCGCGTTTCCGGCGCCGCGTGCGTGCGATCCTGGCGACCGCGACCGCAGGTCTCACCCACCCGAACCCAGTTCGCCGCGCGCACGCTCGCCCCCGTCTGTTCGGTCTCGTCGACGAACGTCTCCAGCAGCCAGGGGCGATAGCCATACAGACCCTCGCAGTCGTCGCCGACCGTCCGGACGACCGGCCCAGCACGTGCGAGGCCAGGTTGCGACACATAATGCCGGGGCGCACCAGCAGCCGGCACAGTCCCAACACCCGGTGCAGGTGCGCGCGCCGGCCCGCATCGTCCCACCCGACCCAGGCGTCGCGGGACCGCAGCCGCCGCGCACTCGCCGCAAACCCGACCCCGCCCAGCCAGCCATGCGCCGAACCCACCAGATACCGCAGTTGCGGGCCGACGAACGGACCAGCCCCGCGCGGGTGCTCGTACGCCATCAGCGTGTTCCAGACCTGCCGCTGCTCGTCGGTTTCCACCAGCTCCAGGGTCAGACCCACAACCTTGCCGACCGTGTCCGGCACGTCCACCGCCGGCGCCAGCGGGTGCGGGAGCACCCGCGCCCGGCCCCCACCACCGCGGGCACCTCGACCCGCAGGCAGCGAGACGTGGCCGGCCGCCTGCAGGTCGGACAACGCCCGGCAGCAGCTCGCGCGTTGCCACCGGCCCCGTCCGTCGCGGAAATCGAACGCTTCACAGACGCGATCAGCGACTTGGCCGAGGCTGCCGACACCCTGCGAAACCGCCCCGTCCAGCACGTCGCGCAGGCGGGCGAGGTTGTCCCGTAGAATACGTGAGACCTGATTCTGAATCTCCATGCCGGCCACCGTAGCGAAGTGGCGGCAGGAAGTCCAGCAAAAAATTATGGGCCACGGGCAGCGCTAGCGAGCCCGGCGTCCGTAGGATCGTCGTATCCGACGATCTCTGTCGCGTCTTGAAACGCCACCCCTGCGACGTCTGGACGAGCGTGTCGTCATAGCGAGAATACGTGGCCACCGTGGGTGGGGTCGCGGTGATGTCGATCTGCACGACGTACACGCTGCCGTTCGCTCCGTTCCCCGACGGCGTGATCCTCCAGGCTGATGGTCGATCTGCGGGGCGTGCCGGGCTACTATACCTGGTAGTCGGCGGCCCTTTTCACGGTGAGCCCATGCGAAAAATCGACATCTTCACGCACATCTTCCCCGAGAGCTATGTCGCCGCGTATGCGACAGGTCGCGCCCGACTGGAAGGACATCGGCAAGCGCGTCCGCAACATTCCGATGCTCGTCGATCTGGACGTGCGCTTCCGGATCATGGACAGGCACGAGGGCTATCAGCAGATTCTGTCCATCGCCACGCCGCCCATCGAGGTCTACGCGCAGGGGGCCGAGGCCGCGGACCTGGCGCGCCGAGCCAACGACGGCATGGCCGAGCTCGTGGCGCGCTACCCGGATCGGTTTCCCGGCTTCATCGCGTCGCTGCCGTTCGACGCTGGGGAGGCGGCACTGGACGAGGCGCGCCGGGCCCTCGACGAGCTCGGTGCGCGCGGCATCCAGATGTTCTCGAACCTCAACGGGAGGCCGACGACCGATGACGAGTTCCTGCCGTTGTTCGAGCTGATGGCCGGCCACGACCTCCCGATCTGGCTGCACCCGATTCGCGACGCGAGCTTTCCGGACTACAAGACGGAGGACAAGTCCCTCTTCGAGATCTGGTGGACGTTCGGGTGGCCCTACCGGCGCTGCTCCGCGAACTCCAGAAGCGGCCCTTCGAGTATTTCAAGATGTTCTACGCCGACACGGCGCTGTTCGGCGCCTACGACGGAACCGTGTGCGGGCTGAACTTCTTCGGCGTCGACCACGTTTTGTTTGCGTCCGATGCGCCGTTCGATCCGGAAAAGGGGTCCATGTACATCCGTGAGACCATCAACGTCATCGACCGGCTGCCGATTTCCGCCGATGAGCGCGAGCGGATCTACTCCGGCAACGCGATGCGGCTCCTGAAGCTGCAGTGACCCGCTCTCGCCCCGACCGTGGCACCGCTACCTTGGCGGATCGGCGAAGACCAGGGTCTGCACCACGCGTCGGGTGTCGTTTGGCTGCACACCCTCGAGCGTCAGCTCCACCGGATCGGTCGTGTCGAACTCGAAGTCGTACGTTTCGCCGACGGAGATCTGCAGGTCCGCTCGCCGCATCGTGGCTGCGGATGCCGGCAGGTCGACCGCGTCCTTCGCCACCGGGCGCCATTCCACCGGAACGCCGGCCTGCCTCAGCGACACGCGCAGGTTCGCTACCGACGGCGTGATGTTCAGGAACCGGAACCGGTACTTCGTACCGGTCGCAAGCTCCATCGTGCGTGGTTGGGGGACGCCGTTCATCAAGAGCATCGCCGCTCCGAACGGTTCGCGCGGCGTCTGGCTGAACAGGAACGTCTTGTCGGTGGCGGGATCGTGCGTCCGTCCCGCAGGCATCACGATCAACGGGCCGTGAACCCCGCCCGTGAGCTGCCGTTCGTCGTGCCAGTGGGTGTGGTAGAGCATCGTTCCCGCACGCGGCGGCGTCATCCGGGCCACGAACGTCTGCCCGGGCCCCACGGGGGGCGCTCTCATGTCGCCGATCCCGGAGACAATCGGCACCCCGTCGTAGTAGCTCTCCAGCTCCATCCCATGCCAGTGGATGGCGGTGGCGTCATCGAGACGGTTGACCACCGCGATTTCCACGGGCTGGCCTTGCTCGAGCACGATCGCCGGGCCCGAAAGAGCCGGACCCGTCCGTTCGTCGGGCACCGCGTGGGCGAGGGTCCGATCGCTCAATGTCAGCTCGTAGAAGCGAGGGTCCCCGTTTCGCGCTCCGATCTCGAGCTCCAGCTTGCGCGCCCTCCGCCACACCTCCTCGGGTGTTTCCGTGTGAGGGCCCGTCACGGTGATCTCGACGATCATCCCGCCCATCCCTGCGTAGAGCGGATCGTCGTGCGCGTGCGCGTGGTCGTCGGCGACCATCACGTCCGCAGGATCCAGACCGACGGGGAGCCGCATGTGCGGCTGGCGGTGGCAATGGAACAGCCATCGGCCGGGCTCATGGGGCACCCAGGTCATCTCGAACGTCTCGCCGATCTCCACGTTGTGCGTGAAGACCAACGGGCGCTCGGCGGCATCGTACGGGCGGTAATGCTCGCCGTCGCCTACCCCCTCGATGTTGAAGTGCAGGCCGTGCAGATGCATTGGATGGCTGAGGTCCGACGCGTTGACCACGCGCCAGTGGACGGGCTCGCCCCGCTGGTAGGTGAGCCGTTCGGTGAACGGCCACGATTTCCCGTTGATGGCCGTGCGCGTCGGTCCGTTCCAACGCTCGAGCACGAAGATCCGATCGTCCGTGGGGGCCCCGTGCGCGTCGACCACGAGGGCTCCCCCAGCCAAGGCGTCCGCGACCCGGCGGTCCCCTCGCAGACCATCGGGTGTTCGGGCCCAGTACAGATACGTGCCAGGATCGCCGGCCGCGAAGCGCATTTCGTGCCTCGCTCCTGCGTCCACGGTCACTACGTCGCCCGCGTCTGCCGGCCGCTCCTGCAATCCATGCAGGGTCGCGGGGATGGCGAGCGTGTTGTGCACGGAAACCTCGACGACAGTTCCCTCGGGCACGCGAACCAGCGGACCGGGAACCTGGAGCGGCTCTCCCTCTTCGCCGAACGCATAGACCGGAATGGCCTCACCGTCCTCACCCTCCGGGTGCCAGACGCCCCTGCGAAGCTCCAGTCGCAAGGTCAGAACGCCGTCTCGCAGCTCTCCGCCCGGCACCCGATTGTCGTTCGCCACGATGGACTCGAGGCTCTGTGCCAAGAGCGGGTCTGCTGCCCAGGCCGCAATCAGGCAGACGAAACCGGTCGCTGCAACGACGCTGAAACGTACGTGGAGACCGGTCATGGAGTTCCTCCACCGACCGCGATGACCAGAGTGTAAGAACCCAATCCTACCAGACGGGCTGACCGGGCGCAGGACGAACTTCAACCGCACGGGCGGGTTCAGGGGTCCCTGCCCCGAGCAGACCGGAGCGGGCGGTCCGCGTGATCGAGCTGGCAGAGCACGCGCCCTCAGAAGCGGAACGTGTATTGAAGTTTCGTGGCCAGCCTCGAGTCCTGTCTCCTGAAGTCGTAGCCTCGCTCGAGTTCCTGCACCCAGCCCTGACCGAATACGAAGAAAAGGTCGTTTCCCGGCTCTATGGTCCAGTGCACGCGGCTCTGGAGGCCGAGATTTCCGGATCGGTTGTCGAACTGGATCAGGTTGGAGAACGACAGGAAGGGCGAAACCGCATAGCTCACCTGGGAGCTGTAGATGCGGGCCACGAAATCTCCTTCCGGCAGGCTGGCGAACGTCTGGTTGGCATTGAAGCTGATCAGGAAGTTGGGAGGGAGCTTGTAGCTGAGGCCGGTCTGGATCTCCTTCGCGGCGCCCGACCAGTAGTTGCCGAACCGCAAGCCGATGCTGCCCTGGATCCGCCGCTTCTGCGCCGAGGTGAAGAAGATCCGCATGGGCATGAAGCGGTACTCGCCCGCGGGAAGCACGACGCCGGGCGAAATCTCGAACGGCTCGAACAGGCGCTCGTAGGTCGGGTTCAGGTCGAACAGGCTGTGCAGGGAGTCCCCGGAGTTCAGATGCCAATCGACCAGGGTGGCGTAGATGTCCCAGCTCTCGACCAAGCCGTTGTCCAGTCGGGTGAAGCGCGTGTAGAAGACGTCGTGGAACATCTGCTGAATGCCCGTCGACGGTCTCGGGCGCGGGTTGAAGCTGCCGGCGACCCGCAGCATCCGCACGTTGCTGCGCTGCACGAAACCGATCGCCGGATCGAAGTTCTCCTGAATTTCCCGCCAGAGAATCTGCGCTTCGAACCTGTCGTTGGGATACTGCGCCCCGAAGCCATAGGACGAATTCTTGTCGGCGACGCCTTCGTTGTTGCTCGTGAGGCCGTAGGCGTTGAACACCACGTTTCGATTGCTGCCCAGGAAATCGGAAGTGGCCAGGCGCACGTCCACTCCCGCGGTGCTGCTCGAGAGCGCGGAAGCGGGATTGCCGCTCGTGAGAATGGCGCCCACGTACGACTGCTCCAGGAAGTTCTGCTTGACGCGCCCGACCGACAGGTTGCCGGCGTCCGCGTTCGTCACGTCGCGGGTGCGCACGTCGAGCATGCCGATTTCAGTCCGGCCGACTCTCCCGGTCAGTTTGGCGCCGTAGTCGATCGGCACCTCTTGCCCCCCGAGCAGGCCGATCTTCCGGCTGAAGAACGGAAACACTTCGGCTCCGGTACCGGGAATGCCGCCCGGCGGATCGATGCCGGTCGTGGCAAAGTTGAAGACGCCGGCATCCTGCAGGAAGAACGTCCGTTTCTCGGGAAAGAAGATGGAGAAACGCGTGAGATTGATCTGCCGCGCATCCACTTCCGTCTCGCCGAAGTCGGTGTTCGCGGTGACGGACAGCTTGAGACTCGGGGTGATGTTGTAGAACACGTCCAGTCCCGGCTTTCCGACGACCGTGTCGCCGCCGGTGCCCGGACGCGGCCAGAGCCGCGCGATGAACGGGCGGACGTCGAGGCCGACACCTTGCTCCAGGCCTTCGAGATTCGTGATTTCGCCCGCTTCGGAGATCTGGAAGAACTGCGTTTGAAAACGTGCTCCCGTCCAGCGGTTCTCCTCCAGTTTTCGTTGAATGGTACGAGTGATGTTGAAGCCCCAAACGGTCTCACCCGATGGGAAGCTCAGGGTCTTGAACGGGATGGCGAATTCCGCGCTCCACCCTTCGTCCGTGCGCGCGGTTCGCACGATCCAGATGCCGTCCCAGTCGTCATTCGTCTCACCGTTCGCAAACACCAGACCGTCGACCATGGCGCCGGCCGGATTGGTCGCAAAGTGGAAGGCGTTGCTCTGGTCGCGGAACGTGTCGAGCACGATGCCCAGCCGGTCATCCCCGTTCAAGCTCGCGTCCCGCGCCATCTGCGACGCCAGCACGCGGCGGGGCTCTGCGTCGTAGCACATGACGCCGATATAGAGGTTGTCGTTGTCGTACAGCAGCGTGACTTCGGTCCTCTCCGTGGGCACTGCGCCGGCCACCGGGATTCTCTGGACCAGATCGCCAATCTTCGGTGCCTGTCGCCACGGCGCCTCGTCCAGCGACCCATCGATGACAATCTCCGAGGTGACCGCCGTTGCGACGGCCGATCTGACCGGGGCTGTCGGGCTGGTCTGTTGGGAAGCGGCGACGCCAAAAGCCGGCCCGACGATGCAGTGCCAGGCGCAGATCATCGCCACGGAGCCGATCCGGGCCGACAAATACCGCAGAACCGAGAGGCTATCCAAGAGTTTCTTCATTTGGCTGTCCGGCATGGCAGCGATAGTCGCCGCCGGCTATGCTGCCAGCGATGATAATGCATCGTAGAGCAACGGCGGTTCGACAGCCGCCGCCGCCAACGTCGGCGCCGAGCAGCCGATGCCTGTCATGCCGTTCCACGCATTGGGGTTCGGGTGATCAGGCCGCCCTCTCCTCGCCGTAGACTTCGGCCGGCGTGCGTCCCCCAGGGGCCGCGTGCGGGCGCTCGGAACCGTAGAACGTCATCCCCGCCGCGACAACCCGCTCGGCCGCGACCCCGTCGGCCAGCTCGTGAAGACACACCGCCTCGTCCTTCAGCGGCCGGCCACAGCCGCTCGATGAAGACGTACGGTCGGCCCAGGCGCAGCAGGCTTTGGGCCTCGGGCCCCACAAGACCCTAAAAATGTCAAGGAAAACCCGGTCCTTGGGCTATACTCGCAAGTTCGAGCCGCAAGGAGCACGTCAATGACAATGACAATCCGTCGATTCGTAGCGGCGGGAGCAGCCGCAACAATCATGGTCGCCGTGGGCCTGCTGGGCGCGAGCCAGATTGGCCTGTCGGGCCAGACCGCCGGCGGCCAGGCCGATGCATCAACCAGGACACCCTGGGGCGAGCCTGATCTGCAGGGCATCTGGACCGACCCCTACGCGACGAACCTGCAGCGCCCCTCCAGCCTGGGGGAGCGAGAGTTCTATACAGAGGAAGAAGTCGCCGAGCTGGATCGTCGACGTATCGAGAGTGACGTTCGCCCTCGCGCGGAGAGGGGGAGCATCGCGGACGTCGCCGGCGCCTATGACGGGGTGTACGTCTCCGTGCGGCCGACGGGGCGGCGCACGTCGCTCATCGTCGACCCGCCGGACGGGCGACTCCCCCCGCTGACGCCGGAGGTCCAGCAGCGGCGGGCGGCGCTGCGCGAATATGCGCTCGCGCTGAAGCAGAACACGGTGACGTGTCAGAACAAGGAAGGGGACTGCGCCGACGGGACCTACGGGCCACCGTCACCAAGACGCGAGGAGATGCCCCCGTCGTATTCGACGATCAACTTGAATCGCGCCAACGGTCCCGAAGACCGGAGTTCGGGCGAGCGGTGCATGGCGACTCGGCTTCCGGTGTTCAACGGATACTGGCGGATCGTGCAATCGCCCGGCGTCGTCTCGATCTACTATGACGTCGGCCAGGGCCAGGGCTTCCATCGCACCATCCCGGTGACCGATCTTCCGCATCTCCCTCCGCAGGTCCGCGAACCCTTTGGGGACTCGCGCGGCCGGTGGGAGGGCGATACCCTGGTCGTCGATGTCACCAACTTCGAGCCGTATCTCGATTTTCAGAATTCCCGCGAGAACCTGCATCTCGTCGAGCGCTGGACCCCGCTGGACGCCGACACGCTCGAGTACTCCGTCACGATCGAAGACCCGACGACGTGGACACGCCCCTGGACCACGACGCAGGCACTGGAGCGGCAGGACGGTCGGCTGAATCGGATCTACTACGAACCGCGATGTCACGAAGGCAATTTTGGAATGGTCGGGCTCCTGCAGGGCAATCGCGCGGTCGAGCAGGCATTTGCCGAGGGCCGGGGTCCGCATCCGGCCTCGTTCGACATCTCCTCGAACTCCGGCTCCCTTGGCACGGGTATCAATGATCCGAGGGAGGACTGACATGCGAAACAGACTGCTGCGAGGATCGATGGCAGTGGCGACGGGGGTGGCGGTGGCCACCGTCGTCGCGTTGTCGGTGGCGCGACCGGCGAGCCAGGGTACGCGGGTCGACCGTATCGATGGCCGGCCGAATCTGAGCGGGATCTGGCAGGCCAACAACGAAGCGAACTGGGACCTCCAGGCCCATGAAGCCCGAGCCGGCGCGGTGATGCAGCCGGGCGTGTATCCGTACGACTTCGCCCAGGTGCCGGCGGCCCCGTCGCTCCCCTTTGGTGCGGCCGGCGGAGTTCCCGGATCGCTCGGTGTGGTGCAGGGCGACGGACAGATTCCGTACACACCGGAAGCCCTGGCACGGAAGCAGGACAACGCCGCGCACTGGCTGGACCGCGACCCGGAACTGAAATGTCAGCTTCCCGGGGTGCCACGGGCCATGTATATGCCCTACCCGTACCAGATCGTGCAGAGCACCGAGAAGATCCATATCTTCTTCGCGTTTTCGAATGCGGCGCGTGTGATTCATCTGGACGACGTGGACCCGGCGCCCATCCCGCAGTCGATGGGGCATTCGGTCGGTCGGTGGGAGGGAGACACGCTGGTCGTCGAAGTCGGGGACTTCAACGGCCAGACCTGGTTCGATCGCGCCGGTAACTTCCACAGTGACGCGTTGCGGCTGGTCGAACGCTTTACGCTGATCGACCAGCACGCCATCCAGTATGAAGTCACAATCGAGGACCCGAACGTCTTCACGCGGCCCTGGACAATCTCGATGCCGCTGTATCGTCGTCTCGAACCCAACATGCAGGTTCTTCACTACCGCTGCACGCCGTTCGTGGAGGAGTACCTGTTTGGTCATCTTCGCAACGAGCCGCTTGTCACCCGTTGGGAGGGGGAGACGATGATCGTGGAAATCAAGCGACCGGAAGAGATCTCTCCGGAGGCCAGTTATGAGCGAATCGGTGGACGCTAAGGCGAGGCATCGCGACCTCGTCTACCGCCTGAAGCGGCGGCCGAGGATGAGCCGGCTGGTCATGGCGCTATTGAGCGCCACGCTATTGTGTGCCGTCATCGTTCGCGCCTCACAGGCCACCGCCGGCCAGAGCCCTCCGGCACGGCCCACGGCTCCCGATCGAGCGTGTGGAGAGTTGGTCGGCCTGACCTTTGAAGGCAACACGACCATTACCGCGTCGACGACAGTCTCCACGGGCGCCCTCGTCACGCCGACAGGCCAGAGTCTGACTGATCTTCCGGCGTTTTGCCGCGTGACTGGAGTCAGTCGGCCGACCAGCGATTCCGATATTCGTTTCGAGGTCTGGTTGCCGGCCGATTCATGGAACGGAAAGTTCGTGTCATCCGGAGAGGGTGGCTTCGCGGGACGGCTCAACTACACGCGTCTGGGCCTGGATGGCGGTCTCGACGAGTGGCTGAGGAGAGGCTACGCCACGGCGTCGACCGACACGGGGCATCGCTCGACCGACGACAACTGGGCCGTTGGCCATCCGGAACGGGTCATCGACTACGCCTATCGGTCGAAACATCTCGTGACCGTGGCGGCGAAAGGCCTGATCGCAGCCTATTACGGACGACCGGCCACCCATGCCTACTTCAACTCCTGTTCGAATGGTGGACGCCAGGGCCTCATGGAAGTCCAGCGTTACCCGGGCGACTATGACGGGGTGGTGGTGGGAGCCCCGTGGAATTATCAGTCGCGTTCGAACGCGGGATTCGTCTGGGATGCACAGACGCTCGGTGCGTCAGGGGCGGCGATACCATCGTCCAAGCTGCCCGCCATCCAGGCTGCGGCGGTCGCCGCGTGCGATGCGACCGACGGGCTCGTCGACGGTCTGATCGAACAGCCGGACAAGTGCAGCTTTGCGCCCGAGGTCCTGCAATGCACCACGGCGGACAGCGACGATTGCCTGACGGAGGCGCAGATTGCGTCGTTGGGAAGACTCTACGGTGGTCCGAAGAATCCACGGACCGGCGCAGCCATCTTTCCTGGCTGGGCGATGGGCAGCGAGCGTGGCTGGGCGAGATGGGTCGACGCCGACGGCGTGACGAACCTCGGGCACTCGTACTTCTCGAACCTGGTGTTTGAAGATCCCGACTGGGACTATCGAACCTTCGATTTCGAAGAGGACCTGACCTTCGCCGAGTCAAGGGTCGGCTCCCTTGCCGACGCCATCGCCACCGATCTCTCGGCCGCGAAACGGCAGGGCGTCAAGATCATCCAGTATCACGGATGGAACGATCAGACACTGCAACCGGCTTACAGCCCAGGCTACTACGATCTCGTCACGGCGGAAATGGGTGGCCTGGCCGAGACCCAGGATTTCTATCGACTGTTCATGGTCCCCGGGATGGCGCACTGCTACCGCGGCCCAGGGGCGAACAGCTTCGGAGGAGTCGGCCAACAGATCCCTCCCCAACGCGACGCCCTCCACGATGTCCAGCTCGCCCTGGAGAAGTGGGTAGAAACAGGCGTGGCGCCGGACCGGTTGGTTGCCACGAAGTACGTCGACGACGATGCGGACACGACGACCGTGGAGTTCACTCGCACGCTGTGCCCGTATCCGTCCGTCGCGCGATACAGTCAATCCGGGGATCCCGGCGAGGCCGTGAATTTCGCCTGCGCAAATCCGTGATCCGGGCGGATCTCGGCGGACGATGTGAACTGCATCGAGATGAGCGCGCCGTGCGAGTGAACGCCGTACGCTCGTCGTGGGTATTTCGCTGAACGTGAACACTGATTCCGGCGAACGTGGACGCTCGTCGGAGCGCAGCGATGCGGGAGGACCCGTTCGCCGACGTGTGGCAGTCGGAGGTTGTGCCGCAGTTGGTGGCGGATACGGAGGGACGGCTGCAGGTGCTGACGCTGTTGACGGCGCTGTGCCGGCGGCATCCGGGCCACTTTCAGCCGGGGCAGCTACGGACGCTGCAGCGGCGGGTCCGCGACTGGCGGGTGCAGTTTTGGCTCCGCCCCGACCGCTACCGGCTGGAGCGCCAGTTGCCGGGCGGGATTCGCACCCGCTGGGAAACGGCGCCTTGTCACGGCGCACTGAATAAATTGGCTAATACGA
Source organism: Vicinamibacterales bacterium (assembly GCA_965222905.1). Taxonomy (GTDB): domain Bacteria; phylum Acidobacteriota; class Vicinamibacteria; order Vicinamibacterales; family UBA8438; genus WTFV01. Next base: position 7,092,226 of record OZ244976.1, read on the forward strand.
GCGTTCGACACATGGCAACCTCCTTGCCGGACCATGAACCACCGATCGCAGCCGACGCGCGAGGAGCAAGCGACCCTCAGTTCAACCGCACGCCCCACCTGTGAGCGCTAGCTGCGTCCAGCGCAATGGCCCAGCAGCATCGTGAACCCCTATTCACACAATGTCAAACACTGTTCACGAAGAGGAGGACGGGCTCATGCTCCAATAATTTGGATCTCTGCGTTTTCGTCAGATTCTGGCCAGGTCATCAAGGCGATGTCGACATCGACCGATGCGGCGCGTGGTTTGCGGGCGCAAGTCGGCTGAAGAGAGCTGCGTCTCCGACCGCGAGGTTCCGCGCGCAGCCCACCGTAACCCGTCAACGTGCCACCCGCGTGACGCCGCGCACGCAGATCGCGTCTTATCTTGTCTATCGATCTACGAGACTTCCCCGGACGAGCTGAGCAACCCCCGCAACAGTGTCTCAGTGAACGCCGTCGCGCACGTCTGGTACTGATGCCGGTCCGGATCATCCAACCACAGATCCACAAAGGTGCTGGTCACGGTCATGAAAGCGACCGCGAGATGGTACGCGTCGCCCTTCACGAACAAACCGCGGTCCATTCCGCTCTGAAATACGGCCGCGAGCCGGGCCCGAAGCAGATCGCGGAGATCGTTGCTCAGTTGTTCCGTCGCCCCGCAGAGTCCCAATTCCGGACAGCCCATAGTCTGCATGTAGAACCGCGCCATCTTCACGTTACTAGCGACGAACTCGCCATTGACCCGGACATAGTTGCGTAGCGTCGACGGCTCGTCGTGGCCGTCTCGAAGCGCCGGCAAGGCAACCGAGCGGAAACTCTCGGTGAACCGCCGCACAAGCTCTTCGTAGAGCGCCTGCTTACTCGGGAACAGATTGTAGACTGACCCGATGGCGACCTCTGCCCTCTCCGCAATTGCATTCATCGGCGCGCGTTCGTATCCGTGTTCAGAGAACACTTCGAGTGCGGCGTCGAGTATGTCGTTCTCATACAACGCCCGCACTCGCTCTTTGCGTCTGATTCTCGGCAACAGCTTGTGTTCTTGGTCATCGTTCCGGACCACGGTCAATCGATGCTGGCTTCCCCTGCTCGCCATTTCTTGGCCACCTCCCGTGTGAGTCGGTCCATAGTCTCAAGCTCGTCCCGGACGCTCCCAGGCAAGCACCATTATACTGCTCGTTGCGTCGGATCGATGGCGGTCGGCACGCATCGTGATCAGCGGCGGCGCAGTTCCGCCAAGGCGACAGGCAGATACGTCTCGGACACGACGTTCTCGGGATCCAGTGTCAGGGCTTCGGCGAAGTACGACACCGCGGCGTCCAGATTTCGCGATTCCATTTCCAGCAACCCGAGGTTCGCGTACGTTGAAGCGTCCCGCGGACTGGCCTCAAGCGATGCTCGAAAGGCTTGGCGGGCACGGTCATTCTGACCGAGGGTGGCGCTGGCCGCGCCGATCAGGTTATGCGCGGGAGCGTGTCGGGGGTTCAACTGAATGACCCGCTGCGCCCGAGCGATCGCCTCCTCCATGTTGCCTTCCAGGAAGCTCACCATCGCGGCATAGTACCAAGTCTCTTCGCGCTCTGGACTGGTCTGCTGCATGCGCATGACGAGGGGGCGGAGCCTATCGACGTTGCCGGCATCGGCGGCAATCGAGGCGAGCAACTCAATCCCACGCGGATTCTGGGGCTCGGCCACCGTCACCTCTCGCGCTCGCACGGTCGCCTCGTCGAACGCGCCGATCGCAGCCAGTAGCCGCACCAGGGCGATGCGCACGACCGCGCTGTCGGGCCGCGCCGTCGCCAGCGACTCGAGAAGCTGTCTGGCCTCCGTCACACGCTGCGCCGCTCCGGCTGAATCGATCAGCCCCATCAGTGCCGTTTCGTTGTCCGAGTCGAGGCGCAGCGAGCGCGCAAAGTCCTCGAAGGCCGCCGCGTGAGCCCGTGCCGTGAGCAGCATCTCCCCGCGATGGCTCCACTCGAGCGCCCCGGCGGCCGCGATTGCGGTGCGAACAGCGGCTGGGGCGTCAGCCGGATCGAGCAGCCCTCGAAGCGTGGGCGCGTTTTGGTTCACGCTTCGGTCGTACACACCGCGCGGGCCCGAGTACTCGAGCCGTGGCCGGTCATCGGTCTGAATGAACGCGCCCCGGCTGTAGCGCAGCACCTCCAGAGGGCCGCCCACGTAGAGCGACAGCACGCTGAACGGTTCGAACACCGATACCTTCGCGAGGTCGGCAGCCACACCGGGCCGCTGCCACGCGGCGGAGATATTGTCGAGCCGCGGCCCGACGAGATCGTTCGACGCGACGAACAAGACGTCGTTCTCCGCGACGAGCCACATCGTTCCGTTCGGGAAGACGCTGGCGAACGTCGCGGCTATCGAGCGGAGATCCGGCTCGGAGATCTCATAGGTATGCGCCCACTGGCAGAAGATGCCGCCTGGCGTGAGCCTGGCGCGAGTGGCCAGGAAGAATTCGCGTGTGAAGAGCGACGCTATGCCCGCCATCCAAGGATTGGACGGCTCCGAGATGATCACATCGTAGCGACGTGAAGTGAGCTGCATGTGCGAGCGTCCGTCGCCCACGAGCAGGCGCGTGCGCGGGTCATCGAGCGCATGGCCGTTGGCGTCGGCAAAAAACGACGAGGCTTCGACGACCGCGGGCGAGATCTCGACGACGTCGGCCCGGTCTATCCCATGCCGTAACGCCGCGCCCAGCGTGACTCCGCTGCCCAGGCCTATGACAGCGACGTTGTGAGGATCGGAATGCATCAGCAGCGGCAGATGGGCCAGCAACTTCTGCGTGAGCATGTCGGTCCAGTTCGAGGCATCGACCTTTCCGTCTATCGCTAGCGCGAGGGTATCAGCCAGCCGCCTGACCGACACGGTTGCCGTCGCCCCCTCGCGGTAATAGAGGAGCCTGCCTGCCTTGAGCCCTGTCGCGAGATCGATATTCCGAACCTCGCTTGCATACCTATAGCCGCCGCTGGACAACAGGTCCACGTCCCAGGCTGGCACCATGAACAGGAGTGCACCGACAGGAACGGCCATCGTGATGCCCGCCCACCGCTGCCGCGCGGGGAGCCGGCCGGCGACGAACGCCAGACACCCGGCGCCAACGGCGAACACGCCCGCAAGACGAAGGGTCGACTGCAGCCCGAATGCCGGCACGAGAAGGAAGGCTCCTGCGATCGACCCGGTCACGGCGCCGATCGTGTTGACGCCGTAGACCACCGACACCTCGCGCGAAACGCCTTCGTCGCTCCGCGCCGCCAGCGCGGCCCCAAGTGGAAACGCGGCGCCGAGCGTCAACGTGAGCGGCAGCAGCACGCCCACGGCGTACAGGGCCTGGCGGGCCAGGATGGTGGCAGGGCCGGCGGATGGATTGGCGACCGTTTCTGCTATCAAGAGCGGCAGGTGCGTGCCAGCAAACCATCCTGCGCCCGACGCGGCCGCCGCGCTCGCGAGCATCAACAGCCCAAGCCAGAAGGCTGGAGCCTTGGCGGTCCACGTCATGCGCGAGGCGAACGCCGCACCGATGGCGATCCCCGTCACGAACCCCGTCAGCATGGCCGCAAAAGCGTACGTCGTGGGACCGAGCGCGAGCGCGAGCACGCGGGTGAAGGTCACTTCGTAGACCAGCGCGGCAAAGCCCGACAGCCCGAGGACGGCGGCCGGAAGCCACGGGGCCACGGAGCGCCGGACGGGCTCGGCGGGCCTGCGTCGACGCCCCGGCCGTGCGGCCGAACGGCCGGCCGTCTGCTGCGCGCGCGTCGCAACGGAATCCAGCCCTCTGTTCGCGATGAGCCAAGCCCCGGCGGCGGCGGCTATATTCAAGCCCACGCCGACGAAAGTGGTCGCGCGGAGACCGACCGCGGGGATGAGCACGAACCCGGTCAGCAGCGCGGCAACCGCCGCGCCCGCCGAGTTGAGGGCATAGAGCCCCCCGGCATCACGTCCGGCGGCCGACGCAGCCGCCCCGAGCCACCGAACCGCCAGCGGGAACGTGGCTCCCATCGCGAACGCCGGGATGAACAAGAGTAGAAGGCTCGACACCAGCCGTACGAGCGCGAACCCTGGACCCGGCTCGTCCCCGTACGCCCGCACGAACAGCGGTTCCAGGGTGCTCAGTGCAAGCGGCAGCGCGAGGGCGGAGAGGGCGATCACGCACTCGAGCGCGGCGTACCCTTGCAGCGCGCGGCCACGGTCCAGGCGAGGCGCCACGCGACCGCCGAGCAGGGCCCCGGCGGAGAGTCCGCCCATGAAAGCAGCGAGCACGGTGCCGGCCGCCGCCAGCGTATGGCCCATCTGCAGCGCCATTAGACGCATCCAAACGATCTCGTAGATGAGTCCGGCCGCACCGGAGAACGTGAAAAGGAGGAAGAAGAGCCGCCGCGCGTCCATGGAGGCAGTCTACTATACGGACGAGGGCAGGCCCCGGGAGACCAGTCGAACCGGACCGCACCGTCGCGGACGATACTTGCCTGCGCGTCATGCGCGGCCGCCTGCGCGTGAAGGGACCGCGCCCGCGAACACCCTTCCTGCTCGTCTCCAACGACCTGAGCTTCATCCATGTTCCGGCCCTGGCGGCATGCATCGACGCGTGGTTCGTCCCCAAGTTCGAGATCCGGGCTTGGCCACTGGCCGGCATGCTCGCCATCGAGGTCAAGGGTGGATCAACGTGAGCAACGCGCCAGCGCACGAAGACGGTCAACGCGCTGCGGTTGCGGAAGGCAACCGACCCGACCGCCCGGGCGCCGTGATCGCCATGACATGAACGTCACTTCCTCCTCAGATGCGGATGATTGACGAGCGTCTGGCCCCATGTGTGGAGGACGGCGAAGCCGATGTCGGCGCCGAGCTGGCGGGGGTCCGCGACTATGGTGCGCAGTGTCTCGGCGACAGCGCGGAAGAGGAGACCGTAGACGAAGGCCTCGTTCTGGGCGGCGATCACGGCGATCGCCGGAGGAACGGTGAAGACGACGTGGAAGTACTCGGTGGGCAGCAGGTCCGCCCGGCGCCGTTCGAGCCACGCGGCGCGGGCCAGCGACTGACAGGTCGGACAGTGGCGTTTGCGACAGGACTTGTACCAGACGCGCCGATGACCGCAGTGGTCACACTGCTCGACGTGGCCGCCGAGGACGCCGGCGGTGCGGCATTGCTCGATGGCCGTCATCACGCGGCTGTGCACCGTCGAGAGGGCGGCCCCGACCTCGACCCAGAAGTATCGCTGCCAACGGCGGAACACCTCCGACACGGTGAGCACGGCCCCTTCGCGATACACGGCACCATGCGTCCAGGCACTCGCAGACCAGCATATGGCGAGGCTCACGACCGGCTGTGGGGGCTCGACGGTCCGGCCGGACGTCTCAGTGGCGGCAGGTCGATCCGCCGTCTACCGCGGAGCGGTCTAGGGCCTGTTAACACTTACCTCAGCACGTCGAAGATGAGCACGAAGTGGATGAAGCCGATGAACATCACATCCAGCTTCTCGAATCGGGAGAATATCCGGCGATAGCCCTTCAGCCGGCGGAACAGACGCTCGACCTCGTTACGTCGCTTGTACATCTCCCGGTCGTACTCCCACGGGTCCGTCCGAGTCTTGAGCGGCGGCACCACGGGTGTGAACCCCAGGTCCAGCGCCAGTTGGCGAGTTTCGTCGCCCTGGTACGCGCGGTCCATCACCAAGGCCACATTGTCATCCTGCGGCCCCATGCTGGCCAGGAGCTTTCGGCCTTCCGGGCTGTCGTGGGCCTGGCCGGGCGAGAGCGCGAACGTCAGTGCCGTTCGAGCATCCGCGGCAACCAGATGAATCTTGGTGGTCCACCCGCCGCGGGACTTTCCGATGGCGCTTGGGGGCCGTTTTTTTCGAGCCCCCGTGCCGTCGGGATGGACCTTGACGACGGTGCTGTCCAGCGACACCGCCTCCAGCTTGATACGGATCAACTGGGCGCGTGGCAGGTGTTCGAAGACCCGGTCGAGCACCCCGTTCTTGGACCAACGATTCATACGGGTGTAGATCGTGTGCCAGTTCCCAAAGCGCTTCGGCAACCCTCGCCACTTGCACCCCTGCTCGGCGACGTACAGGATCGCGTTGAGCACCTGCAAATTGGGCATGCTGACATCGCCACGCTGTCGCGGGAGGCAGGGCTCGATGCGTGCGTACTGCGTCTCGGTGAGCTCCATCCAGCAACGATATCACGAACCACCCAATAGTGTTAACAGGCCCTAGTCCAATGACGTATATGACCAGACTGGTCATAACGATCAGCTCTCGGTGCTCGCTGACACCACCGACGAGACCCACGCGGACCACGCCGGACCCGAGCAACCTTGACGGCCCAGGGATACCCCAAGAGGCACGAATTCCTACTGGACGAATGACGATGTCGGCTGTACAGGGCTCCTACGACAACAAGAATCCAGAGACCCTGGCCCTGTTCCAGGCAGCCAGCGGCGAAAAGATGCGCGAAGCGATCTTTAACGTCTCGAGAGCGATCGCCGACAAATCCACCGAGATGAGCGGTACCCTGATCGACGAGTCCCGCCAGATCAGCGCGAAGACCGCCAGCACAGTGATGGCGCGGGGACGCGACATCGCCCACTACGGACGGAAGAAGCTCGGCCGACGCAAAGATCCCGACGAAGCCGAGACAGCCAACGACAACCACGAAAGGGAAACAAGTTAGTCCAGACGACAGCGTTCGGTGCGGGAACTCAGGGTCGCCCAGGACGGCCGCCGCCAAGTAGAGCGGGGAACCAGGATATCGACGGCGCTCCGACGTCAGACGACGCGATCGGGTCGCTCGACTTTCTCGAACGATGGGGCACGCGCTCGCCGAGCCGGCGGGCGACGACGCGACGACCCGCGTCCGTATCGTCGAGACCGCACCCGGAGACGTCGCGAGCGTGATCGCCGACACGGCGTACCACACCGCCGCGGTCTCTGCGGCGGCCAGCGCCCGAGACTCGCGCCGGGTTCAGCCTTGTTTCGCTTTCGCCTGCTTGTCCCGCTGCTTTTTCTTCTTTGCTTCGTCTTTTGCGGCCCTTTGCTTCTGGTCCTTGGCCTTGTCCTTCTGACCGCCTTTGTCTCCCATTGCATGTCTCCTTTGCTACAGGCGCGCGAGCTGAATTGATGACGCCGTTACCAACCGGCGGACTGCAGCGTGTTCCAACTGGTCTCGACCTCCACGTCACCCTCGTTGACCGATGAAGCGATCACCGGCCCGCTCCGCGTCCGCACGAACAGGTCGCCGCGGACGCGCTTCACCTCGATTCCGCTGCTCGAGGTCGTCACCCTGAGCTGACCGGCACCGTCAACGGCCATCGCGCCAGATCCGGTGTCGGCCCGGGTCTCGCCCAGAGCCGTCAACTCGATGGCGCTGGATCGCCTTCGGGCCGAGACCGTGGCGCGCACGCCTTCGACGCGCGTCTCGCCCGACGCGAGGAGCACGCCAACCAAGCGTGCAGGCATGGCCATCCGGGAGGTGCTCATTGCAGAGTGTAACCTGCCCCCATGTTCGCCTCGCCAAGCGCGTCGTCGACAGCCCGTGGCTCTCGGGGGTCGGCGCGGCTGAGAGGTGCGCCGCGGCATACTGCCAAGCCGTCGCCCAGGGCGGCGTCAACCGGTTGGCCGTCGACGGCCAACCGGTTGACGCCGGGCCAGTACCAGTAGATCCTGGGCGATGTCGTCCATCGTGACGCGGGTGCGCCCGAAGGGCGGCGGTTCATCGGGAACGGCCGTGTCGACGAAGATTTTCCCCGAGCAGAGTCCCCGGCGGGCCAGCGCGTGCCTCAATTTTGCAGGTCGGCTTCCCCGTGACCCGATCAAATGTCGGGACCCCTTGCCAAGGTGGAGGGAATGTGCGACGCTTGGGCGGCTAGTTTTATGAGATTTGCGCTGACTCTCTCGGCGTTCTGCCGAACCTGAGGCTCCAATCCTCACCAAAGCAGCTACAAAATGGCGCGCGGCCTCATGAGGAGGCAGACCGCACTGTCGTCGTCGACTTGACAGTGCATCGACGAGAGCATCCGTCGGCGCGTTCACGGCCTATTTCGGCCGACCACACTCAGAGGACTCACGTATGGCATCTACGACCGGCACGATCAAGCGCATCACGGACAAGGGCTTCGGCTTCATCCTCGCTCCAGACGGCATCGAATACTTCTTCCACCAGTCCGCGTGCACGAGCACGCCGTTCGACTCCATGCGCGAAGGCGATAGCGTGACGTTTACGCTCGGCCAGGGCCCGAAGGGCCCCCGCGCCGAGAACGTCACACCCGCCTAGCCGGCTCCACATTCGAACCCCGGTGACCGTAAGGCCATCGGGGTTCGAATCTCGTTGCGGACCCCCGTTTCGCCGTTGCTGCGATCTGCTCCGGCTGAGGGTTCTCGGCCTCGCTGCTGGTGGTGCGGCCTGACCGTGGACCTTCCGCGGCCCGGAGGATCCCTCCCCACCCCGTACGCGCGCACCGGGATGGAGGCGCGGGCGTCCGCGGTGAGTCTCAGTCCTGGTCGGGTGGCCGGCGGGCACGCTTGAGTTGTGCGCGGCGGCGCTTCTGCTCTGCTTGGCGCCGCGTCGACGCCAGGCTCGGTCGCGTCGCCCTTCTCGTTTTCGCAACGACCGCGGCCCGGCGCACGAGCGATACGAGCCGCTCGAGCGCATCCGCGCGGTTTCGCTCGCGGGTACGGAACCGGTGGGCGTTGATGAGGATCTCACCGTGCTTCGTCGCCCGCGCACCCGCGAGCTCGAGGAGCCGGGTGCGGACGTCGTCCGGCAGCGACGTCGACCCGCGCGCATCGAAGCGAAGCTGGACCGCGGTTGCGAGCTTGTTGACGTTCTGCCCGCCGGGTCCTGGCGCACGCACGAACTGCTCGCCAATCTCGTCCTCGGCGAGACTGATTCGATCGGTGACGAAGATCCCCATGCCTGACTGGCTCCACCGCCATTATGGCATCGTGGGCGCGGCCGGGCGCGTCGATCTGGATCTCGCGCAGTTTCGCGTCTCGGCGACGGACCTGCGCTTCGCCGCGGGGGACCAGGGCGCCGCGCCGTTTCTCACCATCGACGACATGCACATCGACCTGCCGTGGGCGGCACTGTGGGCGTCGTACGACTCGATGGCGACCTCGGCTTCGACGGTGCGGCCCTCGACATCCATCGGTTGACGGTGGCGGCACCCGAGGGCGAGGTCACCGTTCGTGGCCGTATCGAAGAGCTCTTCGCGCGCCCGCGGCTCGATCTCGACTACGCCGCGCGGCTCCACGTGGGGGAACTCGCGTCGTGGCTCTCAGACGCCTCCGTCGCGGGGACGCTGTCGGCCGAGGGCCGCGCCAGCGGCAGGCTCGACGCATTGGCCGCGTCGGTCACCATCGCCGGCGACGGGCGCGCGTGGCAGGCCACGCGGATCGAGCGGGTCGCGGCGACGGTCCAGGTGACCGGGTCGGAGCTACGCCTCGACGCGTTGGACAATGACGCGCGCGCGGGTCGACGCGGCGTTCCGGGGCAGGCTCGGCGAAGTGCAGGCTGAAGCGGTCCTAGCGTTGGAACCGGTCGAGATCGCCGGACAGCGATTCGAGTCCGCGACCGGGCGTCTGCGCCTCGACGGAACCCGGGTGGCCGTCGATGAGTTCCGCGTCGTTCGAGACGGGCACGCCTGGACGCATCCGGACGGTACGACGGGCGCGACGCCACGTTCACCGTCGCCGTCACGGCCGAGGACTTCCGGCGGGCCGGCTGATCCCCACGCCGGCGCCGCCGATCTCCCCGGAAAGGCGCGCGATCCGAAGCTCGACGGCGATCTCGGACGGCTGGCCGCGGGCCTCGCTCCGGCGGATTCGCCGATGCGCGATATGGAAGCGGCGGGCGCCCTCTCCGTCGAGTGACGTCCCCCCCGCTGACCGACCTCTCGCTCCGGGCGTCGCTGCGTGACGGCGCCCCGCAGGTCGACGCTCTCCACGCAGCTTGGGCCGGCGCCACGCTCGACGCCTCGGCCACGCTGCCCGCCGACGTCGCCGCGAATGCGTTGCCGGGCGCCCTTTCCGAGCGGTACGCGCGCGGGCGGCCGGCCTGCACGCGGAGTTCGGATCGCTGACGCCATCGATGCTGGCGGCATTCGTCGATCCGGCCACCATCGCCCCGGTCACCGGCATCGCCTCGGCGGTCCTCGATCTGGAGTTGCCGTCGCTGGATTGGGAAAGCGCGGGCGGCCGGCTGACGTTCCCCGCGGCGTCGTTCCTCATCTCCGGCGTCCCGATGGCTCAGCGCCGGCCGACCGAAGCCCTCCTCGATCGGGGCCGTGTGACCGTGACCGCGTTCGACTGGGACAACGACCAGGACTACGTCACCGGCGGCGGCACGCTCGACCTCGGTGACGCGTCGGCCGCCGACTTCTCGATCACCGGCGAGCTGGACCTGCGCGCCGTGAGCGCCTTCGCGCCGGCGATCGGGACCGCGGGCGTGGCGCACGTGATCGCCGAGGTGACCGGCACGCTGGACGCTCCGGAGGTCCGCGGCACGGTGGAAGTCGAGGATGGCGAGCTGCGGCTGAACGACCCCCGGCTGATCGTCTCCGATCTCGATGGGACCTCCTCCTGACCGGGGACACCCTCATGGTCCACGAGCTGACGGGTGGCGCCACCGGGGGCCGGGTGGAGGTGGGCGGCCGGTGGTCGCGGTGGCCCGAGTGCGGACAATGCCGTCCCGCCCGATCGGCCTCGACGTGCACGTGACAACCGCTGACGACATCATCATCGACAACAACTATCTGGAGGCGGAGATCGCCGGCGATCTGCAGATCGCGGGGACCCTCGAGCGTCCCACGGTGACGGGACGCGTGGCGGTGAGCGACGGCGGACGCGTCCGCTTCGGCAATCGCGTCTACGAGATCGACACGGCCGTGGTCGACCTCGTCGACCCCACCGGCATCGAGCCGGAGTTGACGCTGACGGCACGCACGCAAGCGGGGTCGTATGAGGTCACGCTCGAGGCCAACGGCGGCCGCGACGATCTGACGACGGAGCTGCGCTCCGAACCGCCGCTGCCCGTTCGACGTCAGGGCGCGCATCGCACGGTTCGACGGCAGTGTCCTGGTCGACACCCGGGACAGCCCGGGGCGATGGCCGGCGGCAACGCCCTGCTGATCCTCAACCAGGAGATCCGCGTGTGCGCATGATCGACTCGACGCGCGATTGCTCCGGCGCGTCGGGCGCCTGGGGCCGGGCGCGCGGCGCACGGGCGCGACGGTCCCACTGACTCTCGAGGGGTCACGTGGTGAACTGGCAGAACACTGACCGTCCCTCGCCTGCGGCTTCCGGCAAAGAGAACCCGGCCGAGCACGCCGAGCACCGGTCGCAGACGGTGCTACCTAGTGTCAGCCAGAAAACCCCCGTTCCGGGCGGAGATTTGCGCCAATTCGTGGCATCCTGAGCGTGATTTCGGCACGACCCGGCCGCGACGGAGGCGCCTGACGGGCTGCGGGATAGCAAAGGCCAGCAAATCAGCCCGGATGTCCTGTTTCCAGGGACAGTAGGACCGTGCCGTCTCTTGTCGGCTCGGAATCCGGCCTGGTTGTCAGGGCCGGTCGGTCAGGCGACGAGTCGTTGTCGTTGTCGTTTGCGCTCCCGCTTCTGCAGGATCAATCCGATGCGATGCAGGTTGGCCGCCAGCACCGACAAGGCAACCGTCCGCGCGAAGCCGTCCGCACCATGGCTGCGAACGCGGTCGAGTCCCCGATGTTCCAACCCATTGATGGCAGACTCGATCGCCGGATGCGCACGCCGCGCGGCCGCAAACGACTCCTCCTCTTCACGCTCCCGGTCGGCTTTTGAAAGATACCCTTTCCCCGGCAACGCATTGACGTCGAGCAACGCATCGAGGCGGACCCGATTGCCGCGGCTGTGAAAGCCCCGGTCGAAACTGCACGCCCGCAACTCCGGATACAGTGCCTGCGCTTCCTGCACCATCGGCACTGCCACGTCCACATCCTCGCCCTCCCACAGGACCTTGTGGTGAAGGATGAGTTGATACTGATCCTCGATAACGGCGACAGGAACCCCGAGTTCGACCGGCGTGCCCGCCTTGCCTTTGGAAATCCAACGCGTGTGTCCCTCGAAAATCGAAAAGACCTTCTCCTCGTGAGGTATCGTCTCGCCACGCAGAAGACGCCGCTCCACCTGGTCAATCTGCCGCCGGGCGTGAGCGACGAGGCCTGTGATGGAGCGACAGCGCAATTCCCCCACGCCCTGGTCTCGCAACGCGTCGAGCGTTGTCTCCGCCCGCTCCACCAGCCCCCGGCAGCGCTCCACATACGCCTCCACCCGCTCCGGATGCCGCTGCGCCCGCCGCGTCGAGCGCACCTTGTTGAACAGTTTCTTGACCTCTCGGGACAGATGGCGCCACTGACGCCACCCGCCCACCGCGTACTTCTCAGCCGCCCGGCCCGTCTCCCGCAGCAGGCAACGCGTCGCGTCCCACAACAGGCTGACGTCCGTCGGGTAGTGCACGTCCGTTTCAACCACGAACGAATCACACCGCCCGCGCAATGGCTCGCCAGGCTTTTTTTTAGCGACCTTGTGACCGCTCTCCACCACCAGGCGCCCCACTGCCGACAACAGCTCGGGCGTCAACAAGGACACGTTATCGACTACCGTTTGGTATTCGTAACGCGTCTTGTCATCGAAATCGCCGTGTCCCAGGAACTCACGTATCGTCCCATGATGGTTCGTCAGGTCGTGAAGACGGTCGAAGTCGCAACCCAGTCCCTGCTTCAGGACCCCCAGCACCAGAATCTGCCACAGGTCCATTCCCGGACGCCCCACCGTGCGATCCGCCTCCGGCAGAATATGCTCGTCCAGCAGTGTCAACAATCGCGCGCGCAACTCCTCGTCGCCCCAGATGTGCTGAATCCCCTTCAACACCGCCGGGATGTCGTCCCGCGACTTCGGGTTGATCCAGATTTTCTCGATCGGCACCTGCCCGAGCTGGAACTGCGATCTGTGAACTTCTCTCATGATGGCAATGTCGCGAAGATGGTCCCGGAACGGGTCGATCCTTGGGAGATCACCCGCAAAGAATACGACATCTGGACGATCTTCGCCACTTGAAATCGGCGGTTACACCCTGTAGAATCAATGACTTGCGGGTTTTCCGCCGAACACTACCTATGCACGAGCGTCTCTGCGAGTCGGTCAATACGCCGACCAACCGGCGTATAAGACACGGCCACGGAAAAGACGAACGCGCCGATGGCGGTGAACGCAGCTTCTGTGTACGCGCCCGGATAGTGTGACGCGTGGATCGCGGCGTCCGCGACAAACGTGCAGACCGCGAGGAACACGGACGACGTCCACCGATTGGTGAGATGCCTGGCGTACCGGGTGAGGGTGACGCCAAGGACTGGAACGACTGCGAGCAGGCCAGTCTGACTGGCAATGCCGATATGACCCAATGTCAGCCCGGCGAGGTTCCCCTGCACCATCAGAATCATGCACACGCCGCCAACCTCGACAGCTTTGTGCCCGCATACCGCCAGACGGAACTGGTGCTTTTCGTGCATGCCCATCTTGGTTCCTCGTGCCCCGTACACGTCGATCCGCCGCTCACGCTTCGATCATCCGCGATCGCAGCATCATCCGCACGAACCGCGCGAGGCGCTCCCCGGCCGGCTCGACCCGCTCGCCGCATGCGTCGCGCAGCCTCCGGCCCATCTCAGTCAGCGGCGTCTCGCCGTCGCACGCCTTCCAGATGATTCGTCCCGATGTCGTCGAGCCGGACGCGGTAGCAGGGATCGCCGAGCCGGGCGGCCAGCCAGCGGCCGATGCGACTGTCGCCGAGCTTCGGACGCAGCACATGATAACGGTAACACCTGCGGCAGGAGTGCAGCCGCCCACCGCGTCCGCCTGCTCGGGATCCTGACGTTCGGCGGCCGCCGTTCCCGGCGTGTCACCTTTACGAGCACGACCCCGGGGCTCAGAAGCGATAGCTTGCGCGCGCGGTCACCCGGGCCGTGTCGAGGGCGTCGTAGTTGCGGAGGATCCGCAGCCAGCGGATGTCGACGCCGGTGCCCAGTCCCCGCCACAGCCGCACGTCGACCCCGCCGCCGAGCACCAGGCCGAGGCCGAGTTCAGAATACGCCGGCCTCTGGAAGGTCCCGGTGTCGCTGAAATGAAGCGCGCCGGCGGCGTGGACGGTGCCGCCGGCTCGACCAATGGATCGGTTGTCTTCCAACGGAATCCACGGGATCGGATCGATGACGACACTGAAGCGTTCCGTCACCCGTCCGATGCCGCCGCCACCCGTGAGGTAGGGGAACAGGCGTCCGTTCGCGATCGGAAACTCGACGGTGAACTTCGTCAGGAACGTCGTCACGTCTCTTCCCCGGTCCTCGAAGCTGACGGAAGGGAACGGGTAGTCTTCCAGGGCGGCGCCTGCCGTCGAAGTCACGCCGCTGAACACGGAAATGCCGCCGAACAGGGGCGCGGTCGCCCCGGTTTCGCCGCGTCCCGACAGGTGTGTCAGCTCCAGGTCCAGGCCGAGGTACGGTGTCAGCCGGAGGCCCGCGCCGGCCCCGGTCGCGACGAACCTCCCGTCGCCGAACCCGCCGCCGACCAGGCCGTACACGCGCCCGCCGGTATCCGGAACGTCCTGCTGCCCCGCCACCGGCACCGCGGGTAGTGAGAGTGCGGCAATCGCCAAAACCAGAGTCGCTCGCATCCGCAAGGTCGTCATCGTCGGTCACTCCGGGCCGCACGGTCGCGCGCGGCGGTTTCGGGCAGGCAGTCAGGCTGGCTCCTTCCAGTATAGATAGAGGGACACGTCTCAGCCCTTGGCTTTCCTTCCAGTCGGCCGGACCCTCGCGAACGGTCCTTGAGACGGCCTCTCTCGCTCATTTCGTGAGCGTGCTGGAGCATCTTGGGCAGCGTCGTTGCGGATACCGGCTTCCCGCGCCGGCTGGGGAACACCAGCGGACTGCCGGCGTCGCCGAGCCTGCGGGCCTCGTCAAGAATCTCCACGGCCCGCCCGCACAACGGGACCCGGTGCTCGCGAGCGCCTTCATGCCGACCGCGCCGATGAGGTGTCAAGGCAGGGCAAACACGAAGAGGTTGTTCCCCAGGCTCGGGCGCAGCTCCGGGGTCAGCACCAGGAGGCCTCCCGACGTGCCGGCCACACCGGTGCTCACTGCCACGTACTGCCGGCCGTCGACGGCATACGTGATCGGGAACCCGGTTACCGGCGATCCGAGGTTGATCTCCCAGAGAACCTCCCCCGTCTCGTGGTCGAACGCCCGAAAGCGCCCGTTCGCGTCGCCCCCGAAGACGAGGCCGCCGCCCGTGGCGACGAGGGACATCGTCATCGCCCGCTGGTCGTGCTGCCAAACGGTCTCCCCGGTCTCCACCGAGATCGCGCGCACCGTGCCGAGCTGGTCGAAGCCGGGCGCGAACTGGTTGCGCACGGCCAGCGAGTACAACCGGGCCCCGAGGTCATCCTCCCGCGGGGGCGTCGCCATCATCCGCGCGCAGGCGTTGCGGAGCGGGAAGTACATCGTGTTGGTCAGAGGACTGTACGCGCCCGCCTCCCAGTCCTTGCCGCCGAGCCACGTCGGGCAGGCGAGAACATCCTGGCCGATCCCCGTGAAGACGACCTCCGCGTTCTCCGTCACCGTGCCGGTGGCGCCGTCGATGTCGCTGATGACGTTCTGGGTGACGGTAGGCGTAGCCCACAGGAACTCGCCGGTCTCCCGGTCGAGGGTATAGACCACCCCGGTCTTGCCGGGAATCCCCGTGACGACCTTCCGCTCTTCCCCCGCGCGCAGCCGGGGATTGATCCAGCTCACCGCATCGGGATCGGGCGCAACGACGGTGTCGACCAGCAGGCGCTCGAACGGGTGATCGAGGTCCCAGTGGTCGTTCAGATGCTGGTAGAACCAGCGGATCTCACCCGTGGCGCCGTCGAGCGCGAGGGTCGAGTTGTGATACAGGTGCGTGTTGTCGGTGCCGCCGAGCAGGAACTTCGGGGCGGGCGACGTGACCGACGTTCCGATGTAGACGAGATCCAGCGCCGGATCGTAGCTCGGCACCATCCACGCCCCGACGTGCGCGCGCTGCTCGAACGGCACGCCGCCCCACGTCTCGTCGCCGGGCTCGCCGGGACCGGGGATCGTCCGCCGGCGCCAGAGCTCCGCCCCCGTCGCCGCGTCATGGGCCGTTATGACGCAGGCATCCGGACCGCCCAGCGGCATGCAGCTACGCCCCGAGACCACTCTGCCGTTGGCGACGATCGGGCCGGAAGTCTGGTTGGCCGGGTGCGTGCGGTAGTCGAGGATCTGCGTCTCCCACGCCGGCTCGCCCGTCGTCGCGTCGACCGCGTAGACGTAGTCGTCGGCGCTGTTGTCGATGATCAGGTTGCCGTAGATGGCGACGTTGCGGTTGGTGGCGACCGCGAAGAGGTAGTCGTCGAGGTCGTCCGGGAGGTCGCGACGGTACTCCCACAGTAGATCGCCGGTGACCGCATCGATGGCCTGGATGATGTCGCGCGGGTTCGGCATGTAGAGCACGCCGCCGTAGGCGAGCGGCGTCCCCTCCTGCGTGCCGGGCATCAACGCGCGCGACCAGACCATGCGCAGATCGCCGACGTTCTCCTGTGTGATCGAATCCAGCGGGCTGTAGCCCCAACCGTCGAGCGTCCGGCGCCACATCAGCCAGTCCGCCGGATCGGGATCTTGCAGCATCGCGTCGGTGACCGGGACGAAGTCCTCGTCCTGCGCCCAGCCGGGGACTTCGGCCGCGACGACGAGCGCCACGCACGTCAACACCGCCAAGCAGGTCCGGGACGTAGCCGATCGCGTCGCACGCATGATGCCTCCTCCGGGAACTGCGCCCGGTCACCGGCGCGATTATACGCACGTGCCGTGTTCAGGCGGGTGCCGGCCAGGGGTCCCGGGGCGCCCGTATCTCGAACACGTACCTCTGCAGCTCCAATGCGTGATCGAACTCCTCGCCGTGGCGGCGCCTCAGCTCTACGAACTCCTCGAACATCTGCCGCCGGATCTCGCCTTCCTCTTCGAGCAGCGCGTACACCGCCTGTTCATGGGAGTGTCCGGTCTGCGCGGCCAACAGAGCCGCGAGCACTTTCACCTCCCCCAGTGGGTCTTCCTGCTTGAGCACTACAGGCCGCAAACGGTCGGGAGCGGGTCCTCGGGGTCCTTTGGTCCATGCGTCGATGATTCTTCCCCAGCGTTGTGCGGTTCTCTGAGCCGGCCCCGTCCGATCTCGCCCATCCCGATTCCTACCCCGGCACGCAACAGCCCCGTGCGGGACACGCGGCGGCACGTTGCCCGGCTGAGCGAGCCGGCCTCCTAACCCATCTTTAGCAAGATTCCCGACAATTTTGTAGATTTAGGCGATATTTCGAGGATCGCATCCCCATAACTTGTTGATTCTAAAGGATCGGGTGTTGGCGGTACTGAATGTAGTGCCATAATCGTGTGAGTGGTTGTTGCTTCTGGGGACGTGCACCCGCTATCGTGGGCGTGTGTTCATTCGCCGCACCCAAACCCGGCGGACCGCCGACGGACAGCCCTACTTCTCGCATCGCCTCGTCCACTCCGAGCGCATCGGCAACGCCGTCCGCCAGCGCACCCTGCTCAATCTCGGACGCCACTTCGACATTCCCCAGGCGCAATGGCCGCTGGTCTGCTCCCGCAGCGACGACATCCTGGCCGGCCAGACGCCCCTGGTGGCCGATTGCCCGGCCGCCGTCGAACGCGAAGCGCAGCGCATAGCCGCACAGTTGGTCGCCCGCGGCACACCGGTGCAGGGACCGGCAGCCGGGCCGACAGACGTGCAGCCGGTCGACGTCGACTCGTTGCGCCTGGTCCGCCCCCGCAGCGTCGGCGTCGAGCAGGTCGGCCTGTGGGCCCTGGAGCAATTGGGCCTGCCGGCCCTGCTGACCGAGTTGGGCGTCAACGGCGCGTTGCGCACCGCGGCGACCGGCGCCGTCGTCGGACGCCTGGCCCAGCCGGCCTCGGAGCGCGCCACGCACCGCTGGCTGCAGCAACGCAGCGGCCTCGGCGAGTTGCTCGGCGTCGACTTCGAGACCGTCAGCCCGATGCAGCTCTACCGCGCCTCGGATGCGCTGGTGAAGCACCGCGAGGCGATCGAGGCGCATCTGTTCGAGCGGGCCATGGGACTGTTCGACCTGCAGCCGACGGTGACCCTCTACGACCAGCCCTTTCAAGGTGCTAATTGATACTCATACAAGGACTTAGTCATTAGCCAGGCTTCTGCGGCTGCCAGAGAAGGGCACGGTCGGCTTGCTCGCTTGGCGTTTGGAGGGGCCTCCGCGTCGGGCGTGATGCGCCGTTCCAATCCCAGAAACCGCTGGACATTTGCACCTCCGATCGCCAGACTCGTCTGGGAGAGCGCCTCTCTCGATGGGCGCGATTGGAGGTGCCATGGTACTGGATGCGTTTTTCCGCCGAGCCAGCGAGACGTTTCCGATCCCGGTGATGCTGCGAGCGCTGCTCGAACGCGTCTTCGAACCCGCCCGCCTCAACGACTGGTTCGAGGCCGTCACCGAGAAGCAGTATACGCGGGAGCTGCTGTTCTCGTCGGCGTTCGAGCTGATGAGTGTGGTGGTCTTCAAAGCCTTTGGGAGTGTCCATGCCGCGTATCAGGCGAAGCGGACGGCGGGGGAGATCACGGTCTCCGTCACGTCGGTGTACAACAAGCTCAACGGCGTGGAGGCCCAGACCTCCCGGGCGTTGGTGCGCGACACCGCGGGGCACCTCCGCCACCTCGTCGAGGACGTGCAGGGGGGCTGTCGCCCGTGGCTGCCGGGCTATCGGGTGAAAGTCCTGGATGGGAACTGCATTGCAGCGACGGAGCATCGCCTGCAGGTGTTGCGCACCACCGCCGCGGGACCGCTGCCAGGCAAGGCGCTGGTGGTCTATGACCCGGCGGTGGAGATGGCGATCGATGTCTTCCCGTGCGAAGACGGGCACGCACAAGAACGGGCCCTGTTGGGCGAGGTGGTGCCGACGGTCCAAGCGGGCGATCTCTGGATCATGGATCGCAATTTCTGCGTCCGTGCGTTCCTGGCCGGCATCGAGACCCGCGCCGGCACATTCCTGTGCCGCTACCACAAAGGCCTGCCGGTGACCGCGCTGGCGCCGGCGCGGTTCGTGGGGTCGATCGAGACCGGGGAAGTGTATGAACAGCAGGTCGAAGTCCTCATGGCGCCGCGCCCGGGCGAGGACGCGGACGACGTCCGCATCTATCGCCTGGTCCGGGTCGAACTCACCCGTGCGACCCGCGGCGGCGACAAGACCTTGCTCCTGCTGACCGACCTGTCGAAGTCGGCCGCCACGGGGAAGCAAGTCGCGGAGCTGTATCGGCGGCGGTGGACGATTGAGACGATGTTCCAGCAGCTGGAAGCGCACCTGCACTCGGAAGTGAACACGCTCGGGTATCCCGCGGCCGCCCTGTTCGCGTTCTGCGTCGCGCTCGTGGCCTATAACGTGCTGGCGGTGGTGAAGGGGGCCCTTCGCGGCCTGCACGGCGAGCAGACGATCCACGACAGGGTCTCCGGCTACTACATCGCGGGCGAGATCGGCCGGACCTATGAAGCGCTGCTGGGGTTCGTCCCGGCCGACCAGTGGACGCAGGTGCAGGCCCTCTCGCATGAAGCCTTCCTCACGCTTCTTATGGGGCTTGCCCGGGCGGTGGATCTGGCGAAGTACCGCAAGCATCCCCGCGGGCCCAAGAAGCCGAAGCCCAAGCGCACCATGCATGCCGGCCAGCCCCACGTTTCCACCGCCAAGCTCTTGGGGAAGAAACGATGACACTCCCACGCGACTCGGAGGGGCCCAGGAGCTACCGGCACGTCTCGTCCTCAACCGTGGCGGCGATTACCTATGAGCGCTCGACGCGCACGCTCGGGATCCGCTTTCAGCGCGGCGCTGAGTACCGGTATTTCTCCGTTCCTGAGACGGTCTACCTCGAGTTGCGCTCTGCGGATTCCAAAGGGCGATACTTCAACGCTCGGATACGAGATGCTGGGTATACGTGTCAGCGGGTACACTAGATTCCTTGAGCGGCCGGGATCTTTACAGTTGAGTCAAGTTCAGGTTTTGATCGTGGTTTCTTCGCTACCATAGCGCCCCCAATGGCCAAAGGGCCACGCGGCGAGGCGCACGCTCAACCTACATGCTTGTTGGTCTGAGGCGGAGCCTCGCTAGTGACGTGCACCTTGAAAGGGCTGCCCTCTACGACCTGACCAACACCTATTTCGAAGGCGAGGCGGGCGCGCAGCCGCAGGCAAAGCGCGGGCACTCGAAAGAGAAGCGCAGCGACTGTCCGCTGCTGACCCTGGGCCTGATGCTCGACGCCAGCGGCTTCGTGCGCCGCTCGCAGGTCTTCGCCGGCAACGTCCGGGAACACCGCACCCTGGCCGGCATGCTGGAGGCACTCGATGCGCCGGCCGGCGCCCTGGTGGTGATGGACCGCGGCGTCGCCACCGAGGCCGCCATCGGGTGGCTGCGCGACAACCGCTACCGCTATCTGGTCGTCAGCCGTGAACGCCACCGGCAGTTCGACGCCGAGGCCGCCGTGGCGGTCCGCACGCAGTCGAACCACACCGTGCATCTGCACAAGGTCGTCTCGACCGACCCCGGCGAGGTCCGCCTGTACTGCTACTCCGAAGAGCGGGCCCACAAGGAGCGGGCCATCGTTGAGCGGGCCGCCGCCCGCTTCGAGGCCGCGCTGACCACGCTCAACGAGGGGCTGGCGCGCCCCCGCGCCCACAAGCGCCTCGGACAGGTCTGGCAGCGCATTGGGCGACTGAGAGCCAAGCATACCCGCGTCGCCAAGCACTACCAGATCGAGGTCACCCCCGACCAGACCGGCGAGAAGGCCGCCGCCGTCACCTGGACCCGTCGCCCCCAGGACGGCTCGATGGCCACCCATCCGGGCGTCTACTGCCTGCGCAGCAGCGAGACCGACTGGGACGAAGACGCCTTGTGGCGCACCTACACCACCCTCACCGACGTCGAAGCCGTCTTCCGCGCACTGAAGTCCGAACTCGGCCTGCGCCCCATCTACCACCACAAGCCGCAGCGGGCCGATGGCCACCTGTTCATCACCGTCATCGCCTACCAGCTCGTGCAGGTCATCCGCACCCGGCTGCGAGCCCACGGCGAACACGCCAGTTGGACCACCCTGCGCCGCATCCTCGAAGGCCAGCAGCGCGTCACCGCCACCTTCCGGCGCCCCGACGGGCGCACCCTGCACGTGCGCACCGCCACGCAGGCCGAACCCGAACAGCGGGCCATCTACGACGCGCTCGGCGTCGACCCGCAACCGGGAGGCGTCCGCAAGACAACCATCTGACCGACCCATTTCCCGGTTTGCGCAGGTTTGTAGTGCCACTCGAGCGCTTTTGTCGCTGTAAGTTGCTGATTCCGCGTTGCTTAGTACTGCGGCTGTTAAACTTGGGCTAACGGCCCGCTTCCCTCCGTAGCGCGGGCGTCACACCGCCCGTGAACAGGCGCGCTCCCTGCTCGATGCGCTCTATCATGTTGGTCGTGCTCGTCATGGCGACGGGGAGGCCGAACTCCTTCCCGGCGGCGAGCACGGTATCGATGGCTTGCGCCACGGCCTCCAGGCTGCCTCCGTGCGTGTTCAGCATGTCTCCGCCGGTCTCGGAACCGGCGAACAGCACGGCGCCGATGTTCCGCTCGCTGAGCTGGCGGGCGATCTCGCGCACGTTGGCCACCCCGAGCGGGCTCTCGATGAGGATCCAGGGCAGCAGGTTGCCGTTCGGCGGATCCAGCCGCCAGACGTCCGCCCGCTCGATGTAGTCCGGAACCGACAGGCCCCAGTAGCGCGCCGCGAGCCGGGGATTGGTGCCCCGCAACCCCGCCGGCTCCGGGTCCGGCGCACCCAGCCTCTGCGGGTAGCGCATGGCGCGGATGGCCATCAGCGCCTGCTCCGCGGTCTCGACCGTCGGGAAGATGATGCCGTGCGCACCCACGTCGAGCACCTGCTTGACCATCCAGATGTTCTGGTCGAGCTCGCGGCCGGTCGCCGGAATCCGCACGATGACGGCCTTGCCCGCCATCGCGTCGCCCGTCACGGCGATCGCGGCAGGATTCAGAAGCCACTGCATCCACGTCCGCAACGCGCTGACGTCGTAGGGGCCGTGCTCCATGTCGAAGAAGACGAAGTCGATATCGTCGTTTGCCGAGAGAGCAACGGGGTCCGCGCGCGCGTCGACCGTGACGCCGAAGGCCACCTTGTCCTCGTCGAGCAGCCTGACGAGGCCGGCCTGGGGCGTCGCCTCCCGATTCTGCTGTCCGTGCACGACAAGCGCGGGCGCCGCCATGGCGAGGACCACGATGAGTGCAAGCCGAGAGGGAATGGTTCGCATGGGTTCTCCTTGGTTGTCCGGCCGTCCCGCTACAACGCCGGACTCGTCGTCCGGCTGCAACTGGAAGCCGAAGGCGCAGCTTCACCAGTGTAATTGTCGTGCACACCTTGTTCGCGTCGGCGCCCGCAGACCGATCGTTTCAGATCCACGACGGACTGCCGGAAGTCGAGCCGGCTCGACGACTGCCGTGCGACGCCGAGAAGCGTGAGGGCGGCTGCAGCCCCGCGCGTGCGAGGCGGCCTCTTCGTGCGGTGTCCCCGCCGTAGCGGGGTCTTCGACCGTGTTTCCGCGCGTCGTCGCGGATCGAATGGCTCATCCGCCGTGGCGGCGGGTTACTCGCCGGCTCGCAGGTGCGTGCCTGCGTCTTGGCGGGCTCTGTCGCCGGCTATTCGGCGGGAGGCCGCCGGTTGCGCCGTGCCGGCGTCCAGGTGTAGTTGGATCAACCTGTCGATGTTCGTCTCGATTCGGTCGAGCCGATCGTCGACCCGTTCCTCGAACCCGTTCAGGCGTTCGTTGATCGTCTTGATTGAGCCTTCAATCCGCGCCAGTCCCTCGGCCATGTTGGTCGTTGCCGACTCGACGTTGGCGAGCCGTGCATTGTTCTCGCTCAACCGTGCGTTGTGCTCGCTCAACGCCCAACTGAGCACGCCGCCCAGCACGGCCACCGCGATCGTGGCGATCGCAATCCAGTGGCCGGGCGTCAAGCCCCTGCCGCGCGTCGCCTTGTCCTCTGGCGTATCGGTCATTCCTGGTTCCTCATTCTACGCCGCCCGCCACGTGCGTGCCGTGCCCGTTCCCTGTGACGGGCCCCGGCGCTTCCTGCTCCTCGGGGGCCCGGAGTGACCAGCGGCGAAGTCGAACCGTAGGCTGGAGGCGACCGGAACCTGGTGAACGTGTGGAGCCCCTCAACCTTGTGCAAGGCCGTTACCAGCTCCCGGACGGTGTAGACGTGTTCTCCCCAGCTCTTCTCGGTAGCCGGGTCAGAACGAAACGGTCGCGGTCATCGAAATCGTCCGCGGCGCTCCCAGCCACGCAGCATTCTCGGTGATCGCCGACAGGTAGGCCTTGTCGAACAGGTTGTTCGCCACGATTGCGAACTCCGTCGAACGGAGCAGATCGCTCAACGCCTCTCCCGAGAAGCTGATGTAGGCGTCCACCAGCCAGTAGGCGTCCGAGTACCAGTCCGCCGTCAGGCTGACCCGCCGGGGCGCTGTGTACTTGGCGCTCAGTCCCGCGCCGACTGGACCGCTGCGGTCCAGCGAGACCACCCACAGCCGGGCCGGCACCCCGGTGACGTCGGTCCCCGCCACGATGCCCTGGTTGGCGTCCACGAGCGGATCCCCGCTCCCGATGTACTCCGAGTCGTTGAACGTGAACGCCGTGTAGAACGACGTCCGGCGCGGCAATTGCACCGTCGCCGACAGCTCGACGCCGCTCGTGTCGATGCCGCCCGCATTGAAGTAGGCGCCTCCCCCCGGGATGAGGTAGTTGGGGCCGGCCGGCGTCTGCGGGCCCAGGTAGAACACCCGGTTCTGGAAATCGATCGTGTACCAGGTCGCGCCCAGCGCAACCCCGTCGCCGGCATACTGCAGCCCGACGTCGATGTTGGAGGCGGTCTCGGGCTCGAGCAGGTCCAGGCTCCGGCCCGGTACCTCGAGCAGCGTGCTGCTGATCGCCTTGAAGTTCTCCGCATACCCGGCGAACAGGTCCAGGCCCTCGACCGGTGTCTCGTAGGTCACACCGCCGGAGAAGAGCAGGTCCGAATCGGAGTCGACGTCGAGCGCCGGGTCGACGCCGAACAGGTCCTCGCGGGCCACGCCCACCCGGAACTGCTTGATCCCGCCGCTCAGTGCCACCGGGCCGGCGTAGAGCGTCTCCTCCGCGTACCACTTGAAGATGTGCTGCGGGAAATCCCATTCGTACTGGTGCCAGTAGGCCTGCTCGTTCCACTTGAAGCTGAGCGTCGGGTCCAGCATCTGGTGCCAATCTCGGCCCAGGTCCCGCCGTGAGTCCTCGTACCAGATGCCGGCGCGCAGCGTGCTGCCGGCGGCGCCCAGAGAGGTCGACCATTCCTCGTCGAGCGTTACGCCCAGGCGGTCCTTCCCGTAATGGCTGTGGCGGTATGACTGCACCGCCGTCGCGCCCGGGTGGCACCCGGGGTCGGCCGCCGGTCCTCCCGACCCGTAGTAGTTGAAGATGTAGGACGACGTGCATCCGGCGGTCGGTCCGACCGCGACTCCGTCCCGGTTCACGAAACGGATCAGCCCGAGCTGCGCGCCGCCCATCACCGGTGCCCGGCCCGCCAGCTCCGATTCCGGTTCGTTCCCGTCGTCCACGACGTCGACGATGTAGGGAGGCAGCCAGTCGCCCCGCCCGCGGTTGCGGTGGAAATAGGCGCCCAGGTTCAACGACGCCGCCTCGCTGAACGACCAGTCCGCCTTGAGGTAGCCGAACGTGTTGTTCCGCCGCGTCTGCCAGCCGGGCCGGTAGAACTGGTTCAGGTACGGCACGCCGGGCCAGTCGCCGACCAGGCGGTCCCAGCGCGGGTTGGCCCTGAAGTCGGCCTCGCTGTAGAGCCGCTGGTAGGTGTCCTCGTGGATGCTGTCGTACGAGAGGTAGCTGGTCAGATCGAGGCGTCCTCGCGACGATACGAGCTTGGCGGCGACGTGCTCCCGCTCGTTCCGCGCCGAGCCCTGCACCCAGTCGGTCGCCTCCTGACGGACGGCGGCGATCCAGGCGCGCGTCTCGCCGCCGAACAGCGGTCCGGTGTCGACCCGCATGGAGAACCGCTTGCCGTCGTTCTCGCCGATCGTGGTCGACGCGGTGTAGGTCCGCTCCGCCGCCGGATCGTCCGTCAGGTAGTCGAAAGTGCCGCCCAGCGCCTCGACCGACCGGGAGGCGATGTCGGCCGTCCCCTGTGACACCTCGACGCCGCCGAGGTTCATCGGGTCGATGAACCGGTTCGCCTTGGCGCCGCTGAAGTAGTCGGAGGTGCCGTTCGGAAAACCGTCGATGGTGGTGCCGATCTGCGCTTCGCTGATGGTCACCTGGAAGCCGCGCACGGCGACGTTGCTCGACCAGTCGTCGAAGCCGTACGCGTCCCCCTCCTGGATGGATACCCCCGGCAGGTTGTCCACCACCGACGTGACGCTGGTGATGTTCGACTGCTGTTGCATCATCGGTTGAGCCACGACGTTGCGCGCGAAGATCCGGGGCTCGTCGGCAACGACGCTGACCGTCTCCAGCAGACGGGCGATCTGCATGACGATCCGGAGCGTCTCGCTGACGCCCGCCCCGACGGAGATCGCAAGCTCCATCGTCTCGAATCCCGGCAGGACCGCCGTGACCAGATAATCGCCGACCGCCAGACCGGCGGCTGTGTATGAGCCGTCCACACCGGTCACGCGTTCCTCGCGCACGCCCGGAGCGGTTACCGTCACCACGACGCCGGGCAGCGGGTTGCCGTTCGCGTCGACGACCGCGCCTTCGATCGCTCCGTTGCTCTGGCCGCTCGCCGTCGCCGCTGTCGTCAACCACAACAGTATCGTGGCGATCGCGAGGCCGACGTGCTTTCGTCCGTGCGATGTCATCGCGCTACTCCTCTGACTTCCTTTGGTGGACCCGTCACTATAGCCTTCCCCACCCTCGCTCGTCTCCTGCTCGAGATTCCTCTTCGGGAGGTCCGAGAGCCCCCTCGGCGTTGAGATTGGCTCTGTGGCACGGCGAATTTCCCCAGCCGAGTTCGGAATCTACCGGCGTCACCGGCAGGATCACTCTCCGCCGCCGCGACGATTCGCCTCCAGCGCCTCCCACAGCGCCGCCCCCTCCGTATCCACCCCCGTCCCCGGGGCTATCACGGAGCCCAGCTCCAGGTGCCGGTCGGTTTCGGGATCGAACACCGGCCACGGCGGCAGCCCGCCGCGGTTGGGATTGCCGGTGGCGGCGAACTGCACCCAGTAGCCGCGCATCGCGGCGGAGAGCGCCGTGTCCGTGTCGGTGTAGTCGCCGACCGGGGCGAGGCCGAGCGGGCGCTCGCCGCCTTCCTCTCTCCGGGTCAACGTTCCGAAGACGTAGACGAGCTCCGCCGCGTGGTGCGACCCAAGGTCTGCGCCCCAAGCGGTCGGCGGCACGTGGGTGAAGTGATACAGCCAGGTCTGCGCGCCGGAGGCGGCCTGCACTCGGCGTGGGCACGCGCCGGCCCGGCGAAGAACAGGTCGTGGATGACCTTGTCGATGGCGGCCTGCGCGGCGTCGGGCGACGAGGCGTCGTAGTGCGCGAGCATCTCGTCGGCCAGCTCCGGGTAGACGGACCGGACGAGGTCTCGAACGCCGCGACGTCCGGGATATCCGTTCCGCGGGTCATCAGGAAGCCCTCATTGCCGTTCAGCCCGGTGATGAGCGGAACCCTGATGCTGCCGGCCGGCGCGGTACATCGCCAGCGAGTCGTCCGGGATGACCCACCGTCGACGTTGGGGGACCAGACGGAAGCGGCGCCGGCCGAAACCGAGGACAGCGAGGAGCAGTGACCCTGGAGTCGATGAAGGCCGGGCGACCGTCCGGACACGCGCCGGAACGGCGCGCAGCACGAACGAGGGCAACGGCGACGAGAACTCGATTCCTCGGTGTGCTCGTCACCGCCGCGCTCGGGTGGCTCGCGGGCGGGGCGCTGCTGACTGACGGCGTGTAGGGACGTCGACAACGACACCATCCAGATCGGGCGCAACGCCGAGCCGTCCATCGGCGCGATGTCGCAGGGCGAGTACGGCGCACGGGTCGGCCTGCAGCGGGTGGTCGACCTGATGGACCGCCACCAGATCCCGGCGTCGTTCTTCATCCCGGCGGTCAGCCTGGTGCTGCGGCCGGAGATGGTCGACGTCATCCAGGCCTCCGGACGCCACGAGTTCGCGGTGCACGGATGGATCCACGAGCTGAACACCGCCCTCGACGCCGAGACCGAACGCGCCCTCGTCATCCGGGCCACGAACTACCTGGAGCAGGCGACCGGCAGCCGGCCGGTCGGCTACCGCGCCCCGTCCTGGAACTTCAGCCCCAACACGCTCGACATCATCCGCGGGCTCGGCTTCCTCTACGACAGCTCGCTGATGGCCGACGACCGCCCCTACGAGATCATGCAGAACGGCGAGCCGACCGGCCTCGTCGAGCTGCCGGTGGAGTGGATCCTCGACGACGCCCCGCTGATGACCCGCGCGGCAACAGCTATACCCCGCCGCGCGAGCTGCTGCAGGTCTACATCGACGAGTTCGACAAGGCGTACGAGGAGGGAACGATGTTCCTCCTGACGACGCACCCGCATATCATCGGTCACCGCTCGCGCATGGTGAACATCGATGAGTTGATCGACCACATCCAGGCGAAGGGCGACGTCTGGTTCGCCACCCACGAGCAGGTGGCGCGCTACGTGAAGGAGCAGGCCGGACTGTGAGCGTCGAGCACTGGGACTCCGCCGCGGAGGGCCCGCTGTCCGAGCACGCCCTGCGCCGCAAGCTGGAGGTACGCGGCTACGCGG
Organism: Vicinamibacterales bacterium; assembly: GCA_965222905.1. Taxonomy (GTDB): domain Bacteria; phylum Acidobacteriota; class Vicinamibacteria; order Vicinamibacterales; family UBA8438; genus WTFV01. Next base: position 7,120,190 of record OZ244976.1, read on the forward strand.
TGGCGCGCTACGTGTACCCGCCAGGCACGCGCTTCCCGCCGCACACGCACGGCATCGACAAGATCGACGCCGTCGTCTCCGGACGGTTCCGGATGACGATGGGCGAGGTCGACGCCGTCCTCGAAGCCGGCGACTGCCTCGGCGTGCCGCGCGGCGCCGTCCACAGCGCGGAGGTGGTCGGCGACGACCCGGTGGTCAGCCTGGACGCGACGCGTTCATGATTTGAACCATGAACGACGTCGGGTCGGTATTCCCTGCCCCAGAACTGCCCCAGCCTCTCGTTGCCGACCTGCGCCGGCAGAAACCCGTGGTGGACCGGCGACCCCGCGCCCGTACAACCCGGTCCGCAAAGACATCTCGTTGGACAGATTCGCCGCCGGCTGAGTCTGAAGCTCGCGCCAATCGTAGCCGTGCGCGGCCCGCGCCAAGTTGGAAAGACCACCGCGCAACTCCAGATCATCGAGGATCTGCTCGGGGAGGGCACCCAGCCGAACACGATCCTCCGCGTGCAGTTCGACGAGTTGGGGTCGCTGCACGACCTCGTCGACCCGATCCTGCGCATCGCGGACTGGTTCCAGCACCACATCGCCGGAACGCACTTCAATCGTTTGGCCCGCGCCGGGCAGTGGGCGCATCTCTTCTTCGACGAGGTCCAGAGCAACCGCGGCTGGCACGTCCAGTTGAAGTCCCTGGTGGACAACGCGTCCGTACGCGCCATGATCACCGGCAGCTCCGCCCTGCGCATCGAGCAGGGACGCGACAGCCTCGCGGGACGGATCAGCACCATCGAGACCGGCGTATTCTCCCTGACCGAGATCGGTCCGCTGCACGGACTGGAGACCCGAAGCCGTTTCTGCACACCAACGGCCCGAGCGCGATCGTCGACAAGGCGTTCTGGATGGAACTCCGCGAGCATGGCCGGCGCCACACCGATTTCCGCGCCGCCGCTTTTCGGCACTTCTCGGAGCGCGGGGGCTATCCGGTCGTCCACAAGCGGAAGGACATCGACTGGGCGGAGTTCGCGGAGCTTCTTCAAGAAACCGTGACAAGGAGGGTCATCCAGCACGACCTCCTGAACGGCGGCGGCCGCCGCCGAGACTTCGCGTTGCTGGAGGCGCTCCTCCAACTCGCCTGCCGTTACGCCGGGCTCGCTCCCGCCGTGTCCGAGCTGACCGAGCAGGTCAGCCTGTCACTGAATGTACCGATTGACGGCCGGCGGGTGACGCGCTATCTGAACCTGCTGGCAGACACCCTCCTCGTCAGGCTCGTCCCGCCGCTCGACGTGCGCCTGAGAAAGAACCGCGGCGGCCCCAAGCTGTGCCTGGCCGACCACGCGCTACGCGCATGCTGGCTGCGGGAACAGGTCCCGCTGTCACCGGATGCCCTTGCGCAGCGCCCGGAGCTGACCACACAAGCCGGGCATCTCGCCGAAAGCGTCTCGGCTCGGCCGCGTCCACGATCGCCGGGCTCGACGTCACGCACTGGCCCGCACGCGGCGCTGATCGCGAGGTGGACTTCGTCCTGACCGTCGGCATCCGGCGCGTGCAGGTGGAGATCAAGTACCAGCGGCGAATCGATCCGTACCGAGACACCTTCGGCCTTCGTTCCTTCATCGAGAAGACCGTGAACAATGCCTCTTTCGGCATCCTGATCACCCAGGACGCGTCAGGCGTGGTGGACGACCCGCGGATCGTCACTCTTCCGCTGTCGACGTTCCTGCTGCTGCGGTGAATTCAGAAGTCGAGCGCTTCCGGAGCCGCGTGGAACAACGTGGCCAGTGAATCGTGATGATCGCGCTGACGCTTCATCTCTGCCCAGACCGTCGGATGGGGATTGCACCGGATACACCGCTTTACCTGAGCGCGGTCGCGATCCGGCCTTTCGGCGCGCCGTAGCCGCACGTATTCCGCCAGCAGCGCCCTATAGGTCTTCATCGCGTTCCTTCGCCCCTCCCTCAAGTAGTCCCTGTCGTTGAGCCGCAGCAGGTCGATCGTATAGTCCGCCCGTCTGTATTCCACGGTACCAACGTCTGCGACAGGAGTGAACTCGAACGTGTTGCGTAGATCGAGGACGATGAAGTCCAACGGATTCTCATGACGTGGATCAATCAGCGTAGCGGCCCCCTTTCGCGGCGGCGTGACGCGAGCTCGCCGCAGCCTCGTGACATCCACCAAACCGCCATTCCCAGACTCGATCACGCTGAAGCGATTGTTTTTGCCCCCGTTGCACCCTCCGCAGGCGTACAGGTAGTTCCGCCATGCGAACACGACCTCCGGATACAGGGGGCGCATTCCCGATTTCCCGGTCACGCGCTCACACCCACCGGCGTCATGGCCATCCGCTGCAAACAGTTCCATCTGCCGGACTTATAGAAAGACCGCAGGAGAAGAATCGCGTCGACGCTCTCCGGTAGCCAATAGATGGATGCGCCCTTGATGCGGAGATTGATGACGCGACGGATGGCGCTTTCGACGGCGCCGCTGCCCCGCGGAAGCCCGAGCCCGACCATTGTGGTGTAGGCGAAACGATGACGGTTCTTCAGGAAGTAGTTGAGGTGCGTGCGGATCTTGCCGGCGGTGCGCCCGCGGCACAGCTCCCGCAGGGCCGTGATCACCTCGTCCACGCGTGCTCGCTTGAGCAGCCCCCGCGTGCGGTTGAGCCAGCGGGTGCGTTGCGTCGCGCTCCAGCGGCGCAGCTTGACCGCGTCCGAGAGTTGCTTGGCGGCATGATAGAAGTCGATCAGCCCCAGCACCTGTGTCGGCGAGAGCCCGAGCGCGTCGATGAGGCGCTGGAGGCGTCGCCAGATCCAGGGCGCGCCGTCGGCGATGAAGAGCACCTTGTCAGCGGCGTTGAGGCCGACCTGCCGCGCGTACGACAACAGCAGGGCGAAGACCGCCTCCGGTCCCCGGAGCGTGCCGTCGATGATCGGGGCCCACGTCTGAGACGGTCGCCCGTCGTCGCCGACGACGTACAGGATGAGGAGCTTCGGTTCCTTCCAGTCGGTATGGAATCGGTTGCGCCCCTTCTTCGTCTTGGGGCCACGCTTCTTGCGCCTCACGCGGACGCGGCCCCCGTCGAGGGAGACGACCACCCGCTTCCCGGTCACGCGGTCCAGCAGGCCGCACGCCGCGCTCTGCTGGGCCGCTCGGGCCCGCGCAGCGTAGCGATAGGCGGTCGAGCGGAGGGTCTTGATATCCAGGGCGATGCCGTCGGAGCGGAGCTGCGCCTGCGCTTCGGCCAGCGAGCTGTGCATGGCGACCGCGCGGCTTGCATCCGAGGCCAGCTTCGGCGTGCACCGGTCGTAGATGCCCAGCACCACCAAGGCGGGGTAGAGTCCCGGCCTTCGCTTCGCCCGACGGGCGTGTTTCTCGCGGTAGTACGGCGTGGTGACCGGCACCGTCGTGCCCCGGGAGGTGCGAACGTTGACGGTCTCCAGGCCGTCGCTCCGCATCCGCCGGGGCAGGTGGCGCACGAGGGCGCTCGCCGCGTCGCCAACCGCGGCAGAGCGCACCGCGCGTTGCAGCACGGGGGTGAGGAGGGCGCCGAAGAACTCGTCCGCGATGACCCGCAGCTGCTCTTCGCACTGCTCCGTTTCCTCTGCCGACCTGGGCGCTGGAGCACGCGCCTCAAACTCCAGCGCCCGCCGGAGGGCAGTGCGCAGGTGGACGGGAATGTTGCCAAGATCGATCTCGCGGCTCGGGGTGTCGATGGTCTTGTCCATTTCAACGCACCATCATGGGCAGTCCGAGCCGTAATGTCCAGTAACACCCTCCCCGTCTGTCCGAAGACCGGCTCAACCTCCCCCAGCCTCACAGTCCATCTTTGCCTACACACTGCTCCGGGAAATCGGGAATGCGCCCGATACAGGTCCTTGGGCTTGAAATGCTCCACTTCGTCGGCGACGGAGTCCTCGCAGTACATGCATCTCCGTATTCCGCCGCACAATTCCGCGAGTTTCTTGCGTACTGCCACGAAGGTCGGGTTCCTATTTTTGTTGTAGTCCTTGAACTTTTTCTTCGCACGGCTGACCCGCTCCGGGTACGTGCTTCGCGCGTTCACATCCCGTTGATATTCCGCCAACTCATTCCGAGCCGTCGAAGGAAGCCGCCCGTTTCGGATCTTCAGCACGGCTCACCCAGCGTCGTCGCCGCGGATGGCAGCGCTTCACGCAGTTTCCGTCGTTCTTCCTCTTCCTCGCCGGTCAGCCTCCGGCGGATCTCCGTGTTGTTGAGAATCGCCAAGCGCTTGTACATGTCCCGCGAACTCGACGACCGCGTCAATGCAGCCTCGCGGCCGAAGGCCTCCGTTCCGTAGGCATCGAGCACCGTGCCGTAGACTAGTCGCTTCAGGGCGGCTCCTTCAACCATTCCGCCCTTCTCGCCCGACCCGGATCTGGGCAGAATGTAGATTGAGCCCTTCTCGGCGGACTGACAAACCAGCGGACTGTGAGTGGACACCATGAACTGAACATTGGGAAAATGCTCGCAGAACCAGCGCCCGACTCTCTGCTGCCACGTCGGATGCAAATGAGCATCGATCTCGTCGATAATGACCACCCCTTCGGGGAGGATTCTAGAGGGGTCAGTCGGATCGAAAACCCTTTCCGGACCGAAGGCCTTCGCCATCTGCCGAATCAATTCGAAGGTCAGACTTAGAATCGAGCGGTAACCGTCGCTCAAATCGCCGACAGGCAGCTCTACGCCGTTGGCGTCACGAAACAGGATGTTGCGCGACGTCACGTCCTCCAACCTCACGTTCGACGGAAGGAAGTCACCCTGATTGACGAATTCCATGACGCGCTGAAGCAGCACGCCTTCCGGGTCGTGCTCCAGCGCCCGGAACTTCAGATCGCGCAGCCATTCCAGGCATTCGGTCAACGCGACGCCCTCGTCGAACATGGAGAGATGCCGCGCCAGCGGGGATGTGGCGCCGAAGGACTTCCCGAGTCGCGCGTCGCCACCTGAAAAGCGCCGAAATGGTCCGAAGGATGCAGAAAACCAGCCTCGAGGATGCGACCAACCTACTTCCTTCGGAGGCTCCGGCGACCGTGATGGCTCTACGACTTCACCTTGTCGAACGAACCCAATTCCAATGTGGAATGTCGGCTCGCCGCCCGCTCTCGTGAGACCATCGCACCCGAGCTTCGGCGCCACCTGCAACTCGATATGCCCCTCGGGGCGCGAGCGCGTCAGCCAGTCGCTCCATGCCTGTCTGAGCTGTTCCGCTTGTCTGGGTCCGGCGAGAGCCAGGGCGATCGCGCGAAGGAAACTCGACTTGCCCGAACCGTTGTCACCCAGAATCACGTGCCAACCGGCGCACTTGTCCCTGGGGACGAACCACTTGTGCGTGTGCAGGGAGCGGATGTTCTTGATGCTGATCGCCGGAATGTGCATCGCGGATCTCTACGGAATCTCCTGGTTTACGGGCCCCATAATGTCGCGGCAGACGATGCAGTCAACGTCGACAAGCCGTTCGGGGGTCACGACACGGCCGCCATCCACAACCGACCCATCATGGTACACGTCCAACCCACAAAGAGTTTGCTGCGCGTAGTCTCCGCGCTCCCCCGGGGCGTGGATCTCGCTCCCCAGCCAGAAGTCGGCAGCGTCGGCCTGGGTTATGGCGGCGTTATCAATGAGGAGGCCATCCCGTTTGTCGCGAGCGCCGCGCGCCTGTTCGTAGAAGCGGGCTTGCAGATCCGACTTGAGCTTCTCGACGTCGGCGGCCTGTGGGGCCTCGACGGCCGTCAGTAGACGCTGCGCTGTATCGACCGCGCGGTAGGTATCGTCGTCGGAGAAGGTCTCCTGATGCGCCCAGCGGTTTCGGTGACCGCGCAGTTCGCCAACGAAGCTGCGAACGAAAAGCCGCTCAGACCAGCTCCAGGACCACGCGAACACGTCGTTCCACATGACTCCCATCAGCCCTGGTAACGCCGCGGCGTCCCATTCGGTCACCGGCTTGTTGTCGCTGATCTCATGGCGTTGGAGAAACTGTTGCAGCTTGGCGGACTCGACGCGCAGCACTTGGATCCGGTCCCTCCCAATCTCACGATCTATGAATGAACGAAGGCCCAGCATCAATAGGTCGAGCGCCTTTCCGACCCGTTCGCGATTGGTTGTTGCCATTCATCGTCCAAGGGAAGCGGGATCGTCTCGTTCGGTTTCGGCAACCCTCGGTTCAGATTCGCTTTGAAACGGTTCCAATTGGCTCCGATCTCTATACCACCAGTACTGGGACCGGGAGTACCACCGCTGCTCACTCCCCGCCACCGCGGCGATTCGCCTCCAGCGCCTCCCACAGCGCCGCACCCTCGGTATCCACCCCCGTCCCCGGGGCGATCACGGAGCCCAGCTCCAGGTGCCGGTCGGTCTCGGGATCGAACACCGGCCACGGGGGCAGCCCGCCGCGGTTCGGATTGCCGGTGGCGGCGAACTGCACCCAGTAGCCGCGCATCGCGGCGGAGAGCGCCGTGTCCGTGTCGGTGTAGTCGCCGACCGGGGTGAGGCCGAGCGGGCGCTCGCCGCCTTCCTCTCTCCGGGTCAACGTCCCGAAGACGTAGACCAGCTCCGCCGCGTGGTGCGATCCCAGATCCGCGCCCCAGGCGGTCGGCGGCACGTGGGTGAAGTGATACAGCCAGGTCTGCGCACCGGAGGCGGCCTGCGACTCGGCGTGGGCACGCACCGGCCCGGCGAAGAACAGGTCGTGGATGACCTTGTCGATGGCCGCCTTCGCCGCGTCGGGCGAGGACGCGTCGTAGTGCGCGAGCATCTCCTCGGCCAGCTCCGGATAGACCGACCGAACGTAGGTCTCGAACGCCGCGGCGTCCGGGATGTCCATGCCGCGGGTCATCAGGGAGCCTTCATTGCCGTTCAGGCCGGTAATCAGCGGAACCGCGTGCTGCCGGCCCGCGCGGTACATCGCCAACGGATCGTCCGGAATCACCCGGCCGTCCACGTTGGGGGCCCAGACGTTGCCGCTCCGCATGAACGGACTGCCCGCGTCCGCGTTCGAGGCGGTCAGCACGTCGGCCGCGCTCGCCGCGCGCATCGCGGCCAGCGCCTCGGCGGTCTCCCCCGCGATCCCGAGCGCCGCGGCCACCCGCAGTCCCTGCGCCTCGGCCGCCTCCCAGCCGCGCGCCGTCTCGGCCAGCGGCCGATCCCAGCCGTTGATCCAGTTGCTCTGGGCGATGGCGCCGTGGAACAGCCCGCCCGCCTGCGGGATCAGCATCACGGACATGACCGCGCCGGCCCCGGCCGACTCGCCGAAGATCGTCACCCGGCCGGGATCGCCGCCGAACGTCGCGATGTTGTCGCGGACCCATTCGAGCGCCGCCACCATGTCCAGCAGGCCGTAGTTCCCGGACGCGCCGTGCGGCGACTCGACCGACAAGGCCGGGTGCGCGAGGAAGCCGAAGACGTTGAGGCGGTAGTTGATCGTGACCACCACCGCCCCGTCGGCGGCGAGCGGCGTGCCGTCGTAGATGGCGGTCGACCCGGAGCCGCCGGTGTAGCCGCCGCCGTGAATCCAGAACAGCACCGGTCGGGGCTCGCTCGTCTCGCGCGGCGCCCAGACGTTGAGGAACAGACAGTCCTCGTCCTGGGTGACGCTCTGGCCACCGTTCTGGACGCAGATTGCGCCGCTCTCCGACGCGTCGCGCACCCCGTCCCAGCCGATGACGGGCTCGGGCGGGCGCCAGCGCAACTCGCCCACCGGCGGCGCCGCGAAGGGGATCCCCTTGAACGCCACGATGTCCGCGTTGCCCGCGGAGACGGCGCCCCGAATCGCTCCGCCCGTGACCATGACCGGCGCGGCGGGATCGAGGGCGGTCTGGGCGGCGGACGAACCCGCACCACCGGCCCAGAGGACCAGCACGGCGGCCGCGCCGGCGGCCGCGCGGACGATGGGAATGCTCCGGATCGTGATCATCTGTCGTCTCCGCTGTCGTCGCGGCCGGCCCTCGACCCTCGATGCCGCGTCTCGGTTGCGCCGTGTCTCTGATAAGGTCCGCTTGTCCGTATCCTAGCCCGGAAACCGTCGCCGGCGGCTCGGATTGCCGCCCACGAGAACGCTCCATGGTGAACCAGCCGACAGGCCCCTGGTACCGCGAGGTCGACCGCCAGCAATGGAGGGCGTTCTTCGCGACCTTCCTGGGCTGGCTGCTCGACGCGTTCGACTTCACCATCCTGACGTTCATCCTGCTCGACATCCAGCAGAGCTTCACCGTCGACCGGGCGCTGGCCGGCGCACTCGGGACGGTCACGCTGATGTTCCGGCTGGTGGGCGGGCTCGGCGCCGGCATGATGGCGGACCGCTACGGACGGAAGCTGCCGCTGATGCTGTCGATCCTCTGGTTCTCGCTGTTCGCGTTCCTGAGCGGCTTCTCGACCTCGTACGCGATGCTGTTCGCTTTCCGCGCCCTCTTCGGCATCGGGATGGGCGGCCCGTGGGCGGCCGGCATGCCGCTGGCCCTCGAGCACTGGCCGGCGCGGCTGCGCGGGCTTGCGTCCGGGCTGCTGCAGGGAGGCTGGTTCTGGGGCTACATGCTGGCCGCCCTGACCTTCCACTTCGTCTATCCCCTTTTCAGCGGCCTTCCGGATCCGCTCAGCGACGCCGAGGGCTCCACGCTCGGCTGGCGCGTGATGTTCTGGATCGGGGTCGTGCCGGCGCTGCTCGTGCCCTGGATCCGATCGGGCGTGAGCGAGAGCCCGGTCTGGCTCGCCCGTCAGCGCCACCTGCGGGAAGACGGCGCCGAGGGCACGGAGGAGCGGGCGTCGATCCTGCAACTGCTGCGGCCGGACCTGCTGTGGGCCACCGTGCAGGCGTCGATCCTGATGGGCGCCTTCATGTTCTCGTATTACTCGCTCAGCTTCTGGTACCCGACGTTCCTCCGCGAGGCCGGGCGCGAGCCGCTCGGCTACCTGCTCGCTTTCAATTTCGGCGCCGTGGTGGGGATGGCGCTCTGGGGACACGCATCCGAGACGCGTCTCGGCCGGCGGGGCGCGGTGGCGGCCGCGGCGTTGACCGGGGTGGCGGCGATCCCCGCCTACGTCGGGGCGTCGGGCGCCGCGACGCTCGCCATCGGCGCCGTCGTCATGGGCGCATCGGGCGGCGGGATCTGGGGCATGGCCCCCGCGTACCTGACGGAGCGGTTCCCCACGGCGGTGCGCGGCGTAGGTCCCGGCCTCTCGTACCACGTCGGCGCGGCGCTCGGGTCGCTGACGCCGTTCGTCCTGGGACGACTCCAGGACGGCGGCATGACCACCGGGTCGGCGATGACGGTTTGCATCGCGGCGTCCGGCCTGCTCGTGGCCGCGGTCATCTGGCTGGGGCCGGAGACCCGCGGGCGCCATTTCTCGGCGACCGAGGCGTGAGCGCGTCCGGCAGCGGACCGGAACGAGATGGCCGACGGCGGACACCGAAATCAACCACGGGAGCAAGAGATGTCGAATCTACGAGCGCGGGCGCACGAGCGCCTCTGGACGGTAGTGGCGATGTTGGCTGCGTCCTTTCTGGGGGGCGCGGCAACCCACCTGTCCATGGCGGGCGGGGTCCAGGCGCAGGGCGCGGCCGGCGTGGTCACGGCGACCCAGGTGAACCTGGTCGACGGCGCGGGGCGGCTGCGCGGCGTGCTGGCCGGGAGCGACCCGGGGGGGCTCACATCGATCACGCTCTACGACCAGGCGGGCCAGGCGCGAAGCACGTTCGGCGTGGAACCCGACGGGACACCGCTCATCCAGCTCAACGGCCCCGGTGGCGAGACGCGGTTGCGCGCCACCGTCCAGGGCAACGACGCCCTGGTCGTCGCCGGAGCCGAAGCCGAGGGCCAGGGACTGTTCGGCGCGGTCCAGGGAAGGCCGATCCTGACCCTCGGCGACGGCGCGCGCAGTCGCCTGCAACTGCACTTGACGGCCGAGGGCCTGCCCCGCCTGGCGCTCGCCGACGGCGCCGGACAGGAGGCCGCCTCCTTCACGGTCGGCAGCGACGACATGCCGCAACTGGCGCTCTCGGCAGCCAATCGGCGGCGTGCTGTCCTCACCGCGGTAGGCGACGCCACGGTGCTGAACCTGGGCGGCGCCACCGGCACGCGCCTCGTCGCCGGGGTAGCCCAGGACGGCGCCCCCAGTATCGTCTTCCTCGACGGGCAGGGGAGCTTCATGGCCTCTCTCGGGGAGGTCGGAAACGGCCGTCTCGGTTTCGTCGACGCGGCCGGGGAAGTCACCGACGCCACGTCCCGCTGATGCCGGTCAGCAGTCCGCCCTCCGGTTGCCTTCCGGCAGCCCGTGCGACCACGACACCGGCCCGTCGTCAGGCGACGTCGCGATCCCGGCGGCCGGCGAGAAAACCGTCGAGCGAGCCTTCGAGCTTGGCCATGCGCTCGCGCAGATCGGCCAACTCGCGATTCACCTCGTCGAAGCGCTTTTTCATATCCTGCGCCAGTGTGCCGATGCGACCGTTCTGCTCGCGGACGTCGCGCCGCAACTCGCCCATGTCGCGCCGCAGCCAAGTGAAGAGCGCGACCAGCAGAGCCGGCGTCAGCCAGGGGGTCAACGCATCCATGCAGGCATCCTAGCACTGCCCGTGCCCCGGATGTCCGGGGCTGGACTGTAGTGAGCAGGAGGTCATCCGAACTCGTCCCGCAGTTCGAAGCCAAAGGTCATGGCAACCAGTTGAGTGTAGCCGTGCCACATCAACTGTGCGCCGGGCGGGTCGCGTTGGCGTCCGAGCCACCCGCCGAGGCGCCCGACCAGGCCGACAGCGTCGCCGAGGCGCGTCGGCGGCGGCAGCTTGCGTGAGCGGGCGAAGGTGGCGAGCACGCGCAACTCGCCATCGGAGAACAGCAGGTCGCCCGGCAGGTCGGGCACTTCGCGCCCGAGTTGGACCATCAACTGGATGCGCCACGCGATGACCATCTTGATGGCCATGGCGCGTTCGAGCCGCTCGGCCGTGTGGTGCTGCAACTCCTCGACCTTGCAGCCGGACTTGAGCACCCGGAAGTATTCTTCGATGCGCCAGCGCCGGACGTACCATTGCAGGATGCGCATGGCGTCGTCGGCGCTGCTCACGGGCAACGTGGTCAGCAGGAACCACTCCAGCGGCTCGACCGCGGGCGGTGGTTGTTCCTCGCGCACGTGGACGACCCACAGTGCGACCGGCTCGTCGCCGGGGCAGGGCAGCGGCACCTGCTGGTAGCGCAGCGTCACGTCGGCGACCCGCTCCGCCCGGCGGTCCTTGCGGGCCTGTTTGCTGGCCTTCACGCGCGCGCTCAGCCGCTGCACCTCGACCTTGGCGGCGCCTCGGGCCGGCGCGTTGCGCACCGTATCGAACAGACGGCGTGAGACCGTCTGCCCGTCGGGCGTCTTTTCCCTGCCGAGGACGCGGTCGGCCTTGGCGCGGACCAGCAGGTCGACCTGCTGGGCAGCCGCGCGGTGCTCGACGAACAGGTCGAGGAAATCGGCCTCGCGGTCCATCACGCACACCACGCGGGTCTCGGACAATTGTTCGGCTGCCTGCGCGCAGTCGCGCAGCCCCTCGATCCAACGGAACGACTTGCGCTCCTCGCGCGGCTTCGGGGGCGGCTCGCCTTCCGCCTCGGGATTCGGGGGCGCAGGCGCGTCGAAGGCGGCCCGCAGCACGCCCAACGCCAGCCCGTCGGGATTGACGGCCAAGGTCGTGTGCAACTCCAGGCCGCGCGCCACCGCCCCGGTCTGGTTCGAGCCGATGGCCCCCAGCCCCTGCGTCTGCCCGCGCCGGGTGAAGTTCAACCGGGTGCCGTCCTGGATGCACAGCACCGTGTCGTGCGCCTGCATCCGGCGCAGCGTCTGCTCGCGATGCGGCGCGAGGATGTTGTCGACCGTCACCGCACTGTCGGCGGGCTGGTCGATCAGCCGGTAATGGCCCTTGACCATCGCGCGGGCGCCGTGGGCGGCGCCGGTGATGGCGCGCATCGGAGACTCTGCCATTTGCTGCGCGCTCTGCACCAGCCGCGCGCTCAGACGCGCGTCGCCCAAACGCGCCCCGCCGAACTCGTGCTCCGCCCAGACCGCGGCGTCGAGACCGTCGCCAACCGCCAGCGGCGCCAAGACCGGTGCAGGCACTGCGAGGCGGGTGTGCCACGCCGGCTCCAACGCATACATATACACCGCCTTGCGCGTTTCCGGCGCCGCGTGCGTGCGATCCTGGCGACCGCGACCGCAGGTCTCACCCACCCGAACCCAGTTCGCCGCGCGCACGCTCGCCCCCGTCTGTTCGGTCTCGTCGACGAACGTCTCCAGCAGCCAGGGGCGATAGCCATACAGACCCTCGCAGTCGTCGCCGACCGTCCGGACGACCCGGCCCAGCACGTGCGAGGCCAGGTTGCGACACATAATGCCGGGGCGCACCAGCAGCCGGCACAGTCCCAACACCCGGTGCAGGTGCGCGCGCCGGCCCGCATCGTCCCACCCGACCCAGGCGTCGCGGGACCGCAGCCGCCGCGCACTCGCCGCAAACCCGACCCCGCCCAGCCAGCCATGCGCCGAACCCACCAGATACCGCAGTTGCGGGCCGACGAACGGACCAGCCCCGCGCGGGTGCTCGTACGCCATCAGCGTGTTCCAGACCTGCCGCTGCTCGTCGGTTTCCACCAGCTCCAGGGTCAGACCCACAACCTTGCCGACCGTGTCCGGCACGTCCACCGCCGGCGCCAGCGGGTGCGGGAGCACCCGCGCCCGGCCCCCACCACCGCGGGCACCTCGACCCGCAGGCAGCGAGACGTGGCCGGCCGCCTGCAGGTCGGACAACGCCCGGCAGCAGCTCGCGCGTTGCCACCGGCCCCGTCCGTCGCGGAAATCGAACGCTTCACAGACGCGATCAGCGACTTGGCCGAGGCTGCCGACACCCTGCGAAACCGCCCCGTCCAGCACGTCGCGCAGGCGGGCGAGGTTGTCCCGTAGAATACGTGAGACCTGATTCTGAATCTCCATGCCGGCCACCGTAGCGAAGTGGCGGCAGGAAGTCCAGCAAAAAATTATGGGCCACGGGCAGTCCTAGCACGGCCCAGGCAGGGGCGAAGACGGGCCGCCGCCCGGTCGACTCCGACCGACATGCAGCCGACCCGACATGCTATTCTGCGCGGCGGCGGTCGGCCCGCGTCCAGTTCCGCCGTCCTGCGTTGAATCAACGTCGATGAGAGGTCATGCCATGCGATTCGCCGACATTCGCCGCGCTGCAGCCCTGCTGATCGTCCTCCTCCTCGTGGCCGGCGGCGCGGCCGCCCAATCGCCGGAAGACGGCGAGCGCCCGCGCCGCATCGCCCTCTGGGGTTCGTCGGTACCGAACGGCACCGGCGACGAGCTGAACCTCGGCGGCTACACCGGCCGCCTGCGGGAGCTGCTCGAGCCGCGCGGCTGGGAGGTGCTCAACGTCTCGCGGGGCGGAGACAACACGATCACCATCACGCCTCGCTTCGAGCCGGAGGACCAGCCGGATCCCGGCACCCGCTACCTGACGCCGGTCGATCCGGGCTACGTCGTCATCGCGCTGTCGTTGGGTAACGAGGGCATCATGCGCTGCCCGCCCGGACAGCCGTCGCCCCGCTGCGCCGACTCGCGCGAGGCGGCCGACGCCATCGCGAAGCAGTTCGCCGATGGCCTGCAGCGGTTGATCCACCGGGCGCGCGAGCATGACATCGTGCCGGTGATCGGGCTCACCTACACGCGCGGGGACTTCACCGAGGCGGAGTACGCCCACACGCGGGCAACGAACCTGCTGATCAACACCTGGGACGTGCCCAGCATCAACCTGCTCGGGGCCATCGACGACGGCTACGGCCGCTGGGCGCGCGGGTTCTTCCCCGAGCCGATCCATCCCAACGCGGCCGGCCACACCGAGATGTTCCACGCCTTCGTGCCGACCCTCTTCGACGCGCTGGAGGCGGGCAGGCCGATTCCGCAGCGCTCCGCAGCGCCCGGCTTCGCGCGGGTGCGCGGACGCGGCCGGTCGCCCCTGACGCTGAACGTGGACGACACGATGCGCTCGTTCGGCCTGACGTTCCAGGTGCGGGCCGAGGGCGACGGCACCATCGCCAGCATCGGCGGACAGACCGTCGGGCAAGAGGTGGACTGGGTGACGGTCCCCTTCCGCCGCGCCGAGCTCGACTTCGAGACGATGACGCTCACCCCGACCGGGCGTCGTTTCCAGGCGACCCTCGCCATCCAGAACGGCCGTTGGGTCTACACCTCCGCGAACGGCAACGCGGCCACCTCGCCGCAGCCCGGCGCCGACGGCCAGTGGCACCACGTGACGCTGACCCACCACGTGGCGCGCGGACAGACGCACCTCTACGTCGACGGACGGCCGGTCGGCACCATCGACGAGCGGCTGCAGCCCGACCGGTTCGTGGTCGGCGGTCCCGGCCCGGACTGGTCGACCGCGGTTCCCGCGCCGGCCGACTACCGGGACTGGATGGTGCATCGCGCCGGCCTGAACGCCGACGAGGTGGGCGTGCTGCACGGCGGCGGCCTGCTGCAGTCGAGTCTCGAGCTCTATGCGCCGCTCTCGGACGACGGCTTCGAGAACCGCGCCCAGAGCCTGTCGGCCATCGAGGTCGACGCGCGCACGGTGTCTCCGACCACCGAAGACTGAGGCTGAGACGAGGGACGTCGCGAGACGAGCGGGAGGAGCGCGAGACGATGGGCAGGATGGTCGAGTTTGCGACGAACGGCAGGAGCTCGAGCGGCTACCTGGCGACGCCGGCGTCCGGCTCCGGTCCGGGCGTGGTCGTCATCCAGGAGTGGTGGGGGCTGGTCGATCACGTCAAGGACGTCGCCGACCGGTTCGCGAGCGAAGGCTTCGTCGCTCTCGCGCCCGACATGTACCACGGCGAGACCGCCACGAGCCCCGACCACGCCGGCAAGCTGATGATGGCGCTCAACATCGAGCAGACCGAACGAGACCTGCGGGGCGCCATCGACTGCCTGCTGGCCCGCGACGAGGTGACCGGCGACCGGATCGGCACCGTCGGCTTCTGCATGGGAGGCCAGCTCTCGCTCTTCGCCGCCTGCGCCAACCCGAAGGTCGGGGCGTGCGTGGACTTCTACGGCATCCACCCCAACGTCACCCCGGATCTCGCCAGCCTGCAGGCGCCGGTGCTCGGCTTCTTCGCCGAGAAGGACGGCTTCGTCACCCCGCAGGTGGCCCGCAAGCTGGAGGCCGACCTGCAGGCGGCGGGCAAAGACGTGGAGGTCACGATCTTCGACGGCGCCGACCACGCCTTCTTCAACGACACCCGCGCGGAGGTGTACCACGCGGCCTATGCCGCCGAGTGCTGGTCGCGGATGCTTGCGTTCTATCGGCGGCATCTGGCGTGACGCCGGTGAGCGCCGGAGTGTTGGTGTTCTCCGGCCGTCTACTGCATCTGGCGGGGGTGAGGGTTGTCAACGGACAGCGAGATCCTCACTCAGATGAGTGCGGGGCCTCCGTCCCCACGGTCATGAACCGTGGCTTGCGCGACGTGTCACCACCGATCAGCGCCTCGATCTCATCGAGATCCTTCATGAACTCCTCTGGCCGCACGCTCTGGTAACGCCAGCAACTGAAGGGCGGATCGGACCACCACATCTCGGATCCGGCCAGTTCGCGCGCCTGCTCAAGAACCTCAAACGCTCTCCGGGGCTCCCCGGTCGCCCAGTGCGCCACTGCGAGGCGCTGATGACGATTCGCTCCTCGCCATCCATCTTCTCCCTCTTCCTCATCTGCTCCTTCTTTATCGAGTTGTAGGAATCGCCCGAACGGCCCGGGCACGACCTGCCCGGTCTCGCCCCACAAGGCCATTCCATAGTCGAACACGACGTCCTGAACGTCCATCTCGCCGACATCACGAGCCTCGGGGCGAAGCAGTGCCGCCGCTGCCGCACACGCTCCGATTCCGAGGTACCTCGACGCCAGTCGGTTTCTTGCGGAGTGTCGCTCACTTGCCGACAGGGCGTCATCATCAACAATCGGCCGCAAGAGCCGCACTGCGACTGCCATCTGTTCAGATCGATCGAGCTTCCCAGCAAGCCATATCCGATCAACTGCATCCATGGACGCCACCGCGACCGAAGCGGCGACATCACCGGCCCGGTCAGCCGACACGAGCCTCGCTGCGTCCAGAACGAATGACCTGGGCAACTTCTCGTGATTCAGAATCTGCAGCGCATCCTCGATTGCCCCCGCCGAGTCCTCGGCGTCGGCATGAAGCCAGGCCCTTCTCAAATACGCCTCCGGATCACGATATCCAGCCTCGATGGCTCGGTCGAACAAGGACGCCGCGCGATCCTGTTGGCGACCATCCGCCATGAGCGCGCCAAGTGCGAACAACACCTCTCCATCGCGTGCATGCGCTTTCTCGATCTGCGACAGCTTCCGGTCGATCTCACCGGACTCGTTTGTCGCTCCCCTGCGACGACGCCGCGGATCGACCTGCCTGATGTACTCCAAGGCGCCATCCCTGCCAGCAAGATTGCATCCGACGATCTTCTCAACGAGATCGCAGTACTCCCGAGCGAGCCGACTCCTCGGGCGCTCCTTCGCGAATACCACCTGGTTCAGCAGCGATAGACTGTCATACCGGTGCAGAATCAGAGGCTCGCCCCCGAAGCCAAGCTTCTCCCGAAACGCGTCGATCTTCCGCTCCAGCACGCGGTCTTCGTCGTCCAGATCCGGCACGTTGGACATCACGAAATGGAGATCGATTTCCTTCTTGCGCGGTTCCTCGCCTTCCGCCCGTATATCTCGTACCACCTTGGTCAACCCTCGCAGATTCTGTTCATTGGGAAAGAACAGTATCGTCACAGCATCCGGAAGCTGTCGGGTACAGATGCCGCCCGCATCCGTATGGCCGGTACGAGAGTCAATCAGCACGTAGTCCGGCTTGACGAACTGCTCCCACTGTGCCTTGAGATCCTCGAACAGCAGATAACCGTCGTGGCGCTCATAGAGATCGAGCCAGTCAATCTCCCGGAAGCTCGTGGCGTAATTCCCATGCTGTTCTCCCGACGGCATCACCGACAGACAGCCACCGTTCTCGCCAACGTCTCTTGAATCGTGGATGAATCGTTCGACCTCGGGAGCTCTTCCGGTATCGAGGTACTCGGTGACGAAGTCTACAATGCCTGGGCGCCTCTTCCGGGACCGGAAGATGTTGAACGTATCGAGCCCGGGGGCTTCCAGATCGAAATCGACTGCGAGTACACGGCGCCCCCGTTGCGCCAGCTCGACGGCCACGTTCACGAGCGCCATCGTGCGCCCGACGCCGCCCTTGAACGAATAGAAGGTCGTAACATACATATGTGTCAGTCCGCCGACGCTGCACGGCGAGCCGGTGCATTGTTCCTTCGGCGAGATGTTCGCGGTCCAGCCTTACGACGCAAGGAAAACGGGTCTTCCTTCCGGCGATGCGCATCTCTCAATGTTTGCCACGGACTATCGACGGTATTCCGCAGGTCGCTATCGCGCGTGGCTGGTTCGACCAGTCTTGTGAGCTCGTTCATGATCCGCCCATTCTCCAGCAGTCGCATGTAACGATCGTACGCCCGGGTATGGTTCATCGAGCCGTTTTCCCACCGAACCAGCGTCGCGGTACCCAGTCCGGTGACCTCCGCGAACGCGGCCTGTGTCATTCCATAGCTCTCTCTGATGCGCCGTATGCCGGCCGGTGACAAGATGCCGAGGTGCTCGCAAATCGCCTCGAGCTTGATCCTCTCGGATTCCCGATCGAGGAACTCGAAGCCACACTGCCCGCACCGGCGCACTGGGAGGTTCGCGGTCAGGTCAACTGCCGATTCGCCGGAACCGTAGCGGAACGTATGGCGATGGTCGATAGTGTCGACCGCCTCTGTCCCGCACCGTGCACAGGCCCGATCCAACTGGCCGACAGCCTCAAGAGTTACCGCTGAACGTGTGCCAGACACCGCCTGCACCCTCATTTCCGTTCCGATTCGTGAAAGCTGCGCCCGATGACAACCCCGGACCCAAGTTCAAGCTTGACATAGAGCAACGGACGCCCCGGATGGAGGTCGATCTTCATGACGTATCCCGTCTTGCCGGGTGGCTGATCGAGAATGATTGTCTCGACGTCATGTCCCTCCTCGAGTCTGGACGCGATCAACTCCCAGGCCGAGTCATCGTGGTAGTGCGAGAACAGCAAGCTGTCAGGATTCGGCACATCGTCAGGTCGCCAGTCAACGGGACGCTCCCGAGTGAAATCTGACCTCCGGGCGCCCCGCCTGATCAGTCTCACCAGCTGGCTCCGGATCAAGTCGTCGATGCTCACGACTGCACTCGACTCGACGCCGACTGCATCCTCGCACCATCAAGAGCAATCATATGATATTCAGAACCCGCCTGACACGAACAGTTGCGAATCATACGAGACCAATGCCGCGCGCGTACGCCTGCGACCGGTTGTACGACCGGATTCCCGAAGACATCCGTCGACGCTCGAAGGTTGTTCAGCGATCAGTGCTTCGCAGTCCCCGCAGGAACGCGTCGGGCGCGACGAACCGGGTGTGGTACTCCCGCCAGTCGTCCTTGTACCGGCGGTAGACCGGGTCGTCTTCGAGCGCGGGCGAGGCGTCGGGATCGTAGTCGGGCGTGTCGTGCGTCGGCAGCGGGCCGACGGTCTTGGAGTGGGCGGTGTTGAAGTCGCCGTCCTTGACCCAGCCGTCGGTGATGAAGACGAAGTCGCGGCGCCAACCCGCGGGCGGGGGTCCCGGCGCGGTGAATCGGAGGCGGAGCTCGTCGCCGGCGTTCAGGATCACGTAGCGGTCCTCGACGCTCGCGAGGAGCTCGCGGACGTCCCCGAACCGGGTGTGGTAGCCGATCAGGTCGCGCCAGCGGGGCCGGAGGCTGGCCAGCTCGTAGCGCGGCAGCTCCAGGCGGCGCGGGCCGACGTACTCCGTGTGGGAGTAGCCGCGGTAGCGGAGGTCGGCGACGACCGGCGCGAGCCGCACGGTGTCGAGACGGGCGTCGTCGCGCAGCGGAGCGTAGGCGATGCGGTCCCAGTAGATCTCCAGGTTGGTGCGCAGGCGCAGGCGGCGCGGATAGCGACCGTCGGCCGCCCGCTCCACGGGGATGACCATCGTCTTGAGCTTGCCGGCCGGGAATCCCAGGTCGGCGTGCATGACGGTCCAGCGCCCCTTGCCGTCCAGCGCCTCCACCGCCACCCCGCGGGGCGCCGGCAGGCTGCTCTGTCCGCGGGCGACGTTGATGCTGCTGTCGGTCGGGTAGAGCCAGCCGTAGGCCAGCAGCCGGAGCGCCGCGTGGGCCTCGGCATCCGGGCCGAGCTCGATCTCCAGGAAGTGATCGCGCGTGATCCCCTGGTGCGTCCCCCGCTCGAAGGTGGCGACGTAGCGCTCGTCACGCTTCCGGACGAGGTCGCTCACGTCCGTGCCCGCATCGTCCCAGGCGCCGGTGATCGGCTGCGAGCGACCGGTCACTATGGGGTCGAGGGGCGCGGGATCGCGCGCGAAACGCTCGTCGACGAAGACCTCCGTGTCTTCCGGGTGGTCGACGATCAGCAGCGACGCGTGGTCGAAGAAGTGGGTCTCCCAGAGCTCGGCGGTGATGCGCAGGTCGTACTGGCCGTCGCGCGGAGCGAGTTGATCGCCGCGGATGAGCACGCGGTCCTCGGTCTGCGTGACGCCGGCTGTGTCCTGCGCGTTGATGCGCATCCCGAGCGGCGACCGCCAGAGGACGTCGGTGACGAAGCGCAGGCCGCTGCCGTCGTAGGCGAAGAGCCACGGGCACGACCCCTTGAGGCGCTGCTCGGCGACGAACACCTCCCGGGCCGCGAGCTCGAAGTCGGCCTGCACCACGCCGTTCGGCCAGGCGACGCGGGCCACGTCGATCTGCGGCTGCTCGCCCAGGCCGAAATGCACCGGGGCACCGGTCAGCACCTGCTTCTGGACGAGCAACCCGGCGCGCACCTCGATCTCGCCGCCCACTCCGAAGGCGTTGATCCGCTGATCGCCGGCTGCGACGTGGGCCCGCGGGCGGATCTGCTGCCAGCCGTAGCCGGCGCTGCCCTGCCCGAGGAGCCGCACCGGCGCACCCTCCTCCACCCCGACCAGGTCGAGCCGGCCGTCGGCGTCCAGGTCGGCGACGGCGAAGATCTCGGCGGTGACCGGGCTGTCGAGAGCGTCGTCGCGGAGCACGGACCGCTCGTCGGCCAGCCAGATGCGCGTGCCGGCAGGTCCCGAGCCGAGCAGGTCGAGGGCGCCGTTGTTGTCGAGGTCGGCCAGTAGCAGGCGCCGCGAGCCGGGGGGGGCGTCGGCCGGAACCGCCGGCCATTGGGCGACGCGCTCGCGGTCCCACACCCCGTCGCTCCAACTGCTGCGCCACACCTCTCCCGCCGCGTCGAGGGTGACGACGTCCAGCGTGCCGTCCGCGTTCAGGTCGCCCAGGGTCACGTTGACGACACGATCCGCGGACTCGAAAGCCGGCCATGCGCCGAACCGCCCCGCTTGCAGGTTCTCGAGCGGGTGCACGTCTCCAGCGACGTCGAGCAGGACCGCATCCGGGTCCCCGTCGACGTCGAGATCGCCCCAGGCGAAGCCGCGCAGGCCGGCCACCTCCGGGAACGGCCGCACGGCCCGCCACGTGCCGTCGGCGTTGTTGCGCAGCACCCACGGCGCCGCGGCCACCGGACCGAGGACGATGTCGAGGTCGCCGTCCATCTCGATGTCCGCCGCCCAGGCGCCGTACCCGGCGAGCGTGTCCGCCGGGGTGTCGTCCGCCGGCCCCGGGGTCAGCTCCTCGAACTCGCCGTCCTCGCCCTGCGCGAGGAGCCGGAATCCTCCCGGTCCGACCAGGGCGAGGTCCATGCGGTAATCGCCGTTCCAGTCCAGCGGAAGCAGGGCCTCCGCCGCGGGCCGCGCCCCGGACGCATCCCCCGGAAACGCGAACCCGGACGCCGCATCACCCGAATCCGCGCCTCGCACGGTCTCGCCGTCGGTCGCGACAATCACCGGCGTCGCGTTCTCGCCGCCATGCACTATCGCCATAGCGGCCGGATCGACGGCCCCTGCCCCAAGCGACTCGATGGGCTCCGCCAGGAAGGCGAGCCTCCCGTCCGGCGGCGCCGCGGTCGCCGGCGGCGTCGCCATCCGCAGAAAGCGGATGAGCGGCGCCGCGATCTGCTCCGCGCTGACGCTGACCACGGCCAGATCCTCGCGGAAGGCCGGTGTCCGGACCAGCACGTTGCGGAGCAACTGGGCCATGGTCGCCGCCCGTGCCATGTCGCCGGCGGCGGCAGCCTCCGACAGGCCATCGAGCTGGGTCAGGGCCAGCTCCGGCCACGCCTCGCTGAGCCGGGTCAGCCGCTCGATCGTGTCGCCGACGACGTCGCCGTCCGCGGTACGGGCGGCCCACCGGACCCGCTCCAGCAACACCGCCAGGTTCTCAGGGCGGCGCTCCAGAACGTCCTCCAGCCAACGCCGCGCCTCCGGCAGGTCGGACTCGGCACCGCCCCGCTCGATCTCCTGCGCCAGCGCGAACCGGGCCCGCATGTGATCTGCATCGAGCGCCGCCGCGCGCTGGTACTGCCCGACCGCCTCCTCGAACCGCCCGCTGAAGCTGGCGAGCTGGCCCTGCAGGAAGGCGATCTCGCCGCTGTCCGGCGCCAGCGCGTAGGCGGTCTCCAGCGCGGCCGTAGCGCCCTCGTCGTCGCCCACGCCCACCTGGGCGATGGCCAGGTTGCCGTGGACGGCCGGCTCTCGGGGCGCCAGCTCGCCCGCCCGCATGAACTGATCGCGAGCGTCGCTGAGCAGGCCCACCTCGAGCGACGCCAGGCCCCGGTAGAAGACGCGCACCGTCTCCCGATGCTCGGCGGAGCCGGACGGCGGCACCCCCGCGGGTGCGCAGGCGACCCAATACCCCGTACCCGCTGCCACGACGGCCAGCACCCGCGCGGCCAGCGTGAGTTGCCGCCAGCCGGAAACGGCCGGCCCGAACGAACCGAATGACCAAGCACAGAAACCTGATTTACGCACGTTCACCACCATGAATCCTTGATATTCTTGCGAACCGTAACATGCCCGGCAAGGTCGCAGGCGTTGTCGCTCTCACCCTTGGGATGGCTGTCGGTGCAGCGTCTGCGCAGCCGGCCGCGCAAACGACCGAAACCTCCCCGCTCGTGGTGAGCTCCGCGCAACCCGCGCCACGGGCGGGAACGCTGACCATCGCCGGCACCGGCTTCGGACGGACCCCTTTCGTCACCCTCGACCTGGTGCCACTGGCCGTCCGCTCGGCGACCGACTCAGAGATCGTCGCCACCGCACCGATCTCGCTCATGCCCCCGGGCGACTATGTCCTGACCGTCAGCCGCGGTCCAGGCCCCGGCGAGCACGCGTCGCTCGACGTCCCGCTGCACGGCGGCGCCGCGGCCGGCGGGTCGACGCCCGCCACCCGTTCCGGCTCGGGCACGAGGCCGGCGGCGGCGGTGAGGACGAATGGTACGGACGGACCCCGCCTGGCCGCCGAGCCGGGCACCGTCGCCGCGACGGTCGGCAATCGCGTCATCACGGTAGCCGAGGTGGATCGCGAGTGGCGCCGGCAGGATCCCGGCGGCTTCGTCGCGCTGGCGCGCGAGATCCATGACACCCGCTGGCGCTTCACCGACACGCTGGTAGCCGAGGCGCTCATCGCCCACGAGGCGGATACGCAGGGCCTGACGCCCGAAGCGTTGCTCGAACGGGAGATCCCGCCGCGAATCGTCGAGATGCCCGAATCGGCGGTGCGGTCGCTCTACGCGGACGTGGGCACGGCGGCGCGCGGCGCAAGCTACGAGCAGATGGAACCGGCGCTGCGCGCCTGGCTCGAGCGGGTGACGGCGCGCGAGCTGGCCCGGATGAACTACCTCGAGGAGCTGACCGCCGTCTCCATCAATGCCGAGCTGGCCCTGGATGCGCCCCGCGTGGCCGTGGAGCGGACGGCGCAGGACGCACGGCTCGGTCCGGAGACCGCCCCGGTCGAGCTGGTCGTGTTCGGCGACTTCCAGAGCGCCGACTATGCCCGTTTCGCCGCGGCGTTCACCCGCGTCCGAGAGACGTACGGCGGCCGCGTCCGGCTCGTGTTCAAGCACCTGCCTCCGCCCGACCGCCCCGCCGCGATCCAGGCCGCGCAGGCCGCGCAGTGCGCCAACCTGCAGGAGTGATTCTGGCCGTTCCACGATGCGTTGCTCTCACGGCCGGCCGTGCTCGACGCCTTCCGGCTGCGGCAGGCGGCGGGCGAGGCGGGCCTGGATACGGGCCGCTTCGATGCTTGTCTCGCGAACGGCGCGACGCGGCGGACGATCCTGGATGCGCTGGAGGAAGCCGTGCGCTACGGCCTGCACGTCAGCCCGAGCTTCCTCGTCAACGGCCGGCTCGCGCCGGAGCCGCCCCCGTTTCTGCCGCCGTTCGAGTTCTTCACACGTCTGATCGAGGAAGAGCTGTTGCAAGTGTCACGGCAGGGGTTCTGACCCAGGCTGCCCGTTCGAGTCATCCGATCGGAGTTCCACCCACATCCTGTTCTCAGGATCGATCCGGCACTGCAGGATTCCCCGGTGCGCCAGGAGAACGGGTTCGATGGGAACGGCGGCGAACGGATTGTGGTACACGTGCAATTCAAGGATTCGATCCGGGGCCGTCACGACGAGGGCGCCGATCGCGCTTATCGAAGTATTGGCGTCGGCGGTCATTTTCTTGTTAGGACCGAACTTGGCACCTGTGCGGTACGGACTGACGGAAGGATCCTGCGGAACGGCCACACTCACCACCTCCAGACCGTACATCGCCATCATGACATGGTACCGGTCAAGATGGCCGGCAATCTGGCCGTCGTCGTAGAGCACCAGGAGACCAGGATGCCGGCCCGCGGTCCGCGCCTTGATCTGCGGCGACGAATCCCTGATTTTATTGCGGACACGAGCGCCCGGTTTCCCTCCGAGAACCTTTCCGTAGCCACGTTCCTTCAACAGCCGATCCGATTCCCGTTCTTCCTTGTTCTTCGTGATTTCCTTCACCTCGGCGATGATCGTCCGGTCGTCGACCACCAGCTCGTAGTCCGGGGTCTTGCCGTGCTCTTCCGCGATGCGTCTCCACTCGATTCCTGCTCGCGTGCAGTAGTTTTCGAACAACAGCTCCGATACGGGCCGTCCCTCCGCTCCCGCACGCTCGTGGACACGGTCCAGGTACTGGCGCATGTTTCCGCCTACCGGAATCGACAGCAGAAGGCTCCGCAACTGATCCTCCGCGAAGGCGGGCAGTCCACGGTGGTCCAGCCAGGCTTGGGCCGCCTCTTCGGCTCGTGCGAATCGATTCGCTCGTGTTGCATCATCGCAGGCGTAGCGAGCCGCCTTGAAGCGCAGCGACACGGCGCTCACCGTGGTGATCCCGAAGGTCCTCTTGCTGGAAGGATCCAAGTCGGCAACTGCCTTGTCTTCGGCCTCGGCCGCCTTGGTGTACAAGCAGGCCGCTTCATCCTTCCGGCCGTCATGCAACGCGGCTTCAGCCTCCGCGGCGAGCCGCGCGCTGACCTCGTGGTTCTCAACCCAGGACACCTTGGACACCTCCCCCGCCCATCACCGTTCAAGGTCGGCGAGCATGACCAGGCGCGCCCGAAAGCCGACGACGCCGGCCAGAGCCGGCAGATTGCTGCGTCCCGCGGCGACCTGATCCAACTTGGCGTGGAGGCGCTCTTCCACTGCACCCCGAAGACCCCGATCGACCCCTGACACTTCCAGCCGCTGACAGTCCTCGAGATCAGCCGGCGAGTCGCCAGGACGGGCGACGTAGTAGTCCGCCCCCGTCAGGGTTTCCGCCCGGTGCACTGCAACCAAGCCGTTCACCAGCTCGACGGCCGCGAGAGCGCAAGCGTAGGCGCCCGCCTCCGTCGCATCGGTCTCGTTTGCCCATGCGCGGCGCGTTCGGGCGTCGGACGGCCGCCATTCGACAGCCACTGTTGTCCCCGAACCATCCGTTTCGATCTCGAAGTCGGTAGGGGGTTCGTGATGCCGGTCCAGGCAGACACCCGCGGCCTCGGTGTACGAGTCTGCAATCGCCGTTGTGAGCCCCGTGTGGCGCTGTTGCATGTCGTGAATGGGTAGGGTCGCTCTCGTGGGCAAGCAGTCTCCCTTGGAATACGTCCTACAGCCCGTAGTCGATCCAAGGAAGCAAGAGCCGTACCAGTCGCGGCGCAGAAGTTGCCGCCACAGCCGCCGGTTGCCCGCGCCGGGCGCCCATCATCAGACGATTATCGGCCTTCGTCGCGAGTCCTTCAAGGCAATCGGGGGTCTGCCATCATCTCCCCGGCCGACTCGTCGACGACGATGCTCTGTTTGGGGGCGATGTCCGCGAATCGTTGCGTGACGCCCGACGGCCACGTCACCTCCAGCGTCTCCACCACAGGGTCCGCCCCGAGCCCGAACGTCAGCGGCAACTCGCTCTGCGAGGCGTAGCTGGAACCGCTGCGCACCGTCCGCCATTGTCGGCCCGAGGCGCTCGTGACCCGCACCCCGACCCCGATCCCGCGCCGGTTCGAACGCGCGCCGACCAGTCGGACCCGGAGCCAGTTGTTCCGGTCTCCACCGTCGTTGCGGAGCAGCCGGGCGGGCCCGTTCAGCGCGGTGAGAACGAGGTCGAGATCCCCGTCGCCGTCGAAGTCGGCGTAGGCCGCCCCCCGCCCCATGGCCGGCCGGCCGAATGCTTCGCCCGTCGCCTGGCTGACGTCGTCGAACGTGCCGTCTCCCCGGTTCCGCAGCAGCAGCGGCGGCTGGCGGAGCCGGGCCCGCGAATCCAGCATCCCCTGCGACTCGTCCGTGCCGCCGTTGGCGGCGAAGATGTCGAGGTGCCCGTCGAGATCGACGTCGAGAAAGAACACCGCCCAGGTGACCGACTGGTAGCTGGCCCGGCCCACCGTGCTCCGCCTTCTACGGCAGCACGCATCCCGACGGGGGCGTATTCGCCGGGCCTCTGTTCCTCGCACCGAGCGCCCGCCGCTGGCTGCGGTTGCGCAGGCCGGTCGAATTGAGAATGGCGTCCCCCTGCACCCCGAACCCGTTCACCGTGAACTGGTACGCGCGCTGCCGGTCGCGAAACGGGTCGAAGAAGAGGGAGACGGTGTCGTCCTCCGCAATCTGATCCCGGTCCGCGCGGTTGGCCCGCATGAGACCCGGCTCTGCGTAGCGCGCCCGGATGCCGACGTAGAGGTTCTCGCCGTCATAGGCCAGGTACACCTCGATCGGCTCGGTGGCGGTGGCCCCCTCGACCGGCGCCGTCTGCACGAAGGTGGAGAGCCGTGCGGCCCGCCGCCACGCGTCGTCGGCCAGCAGTCCGTCGATGGCCGGCGGCTCGGCAACCCGGACCGCGGTCACGACCGGTTGCGCGGCAGCGTTCGTGGCGGAGCCCGCCAGGAACAGCGCCGACGCACAGGCCGCAAGACAAACGAGCCGCACCCGGAGCATGCCGCTCCCGAACCGAGCGGCGCCCCGCGGCCGGCGCACGCCCATCAGGTTCAAATCGTCACCGGCATGGCCTTCCCATGAGTCCGGTCAGCGTTCCAGCGGGCTCGCCTCGACGATCCCGGCGCCTTCCTCTATCGTGATCCGCTGATTGGCCTCGATCGGCCCGACATCGTCTACGTTCCCCCCGGGCCAGACCACCCGCACCGCCTCCACGCCCGTCGCGCCACCCAGCCCGAACGTCACCGGCAGCTCGCTCTGGGAGGCGTAGCTCGACCCGGTCCGCACGCGCCGCCAGCGCGTCTCGCCGCCGGCCGTCACCTCGACGCGCGCGCCGATGCCGTCGCGGTTCGCTGTCGTCCCGACAAGGCGCATCCGCAGCACGGCGCCGGCCGCCGTGTCGTTG
The DNA here is from genome assembly GCA_965222905.1 of Vicinamibacterales bacterium. Classification (GTDB taxonomy): domain Bacteria; phylum Acidobacteriota; class Vicinamibacteria; order Vicinamibacterales; family UBA8438; genus WTFV01. The sequence continues at coordinate 7,147,054 of OZ244976.1, forward strand.
CGCAGCAGCCTGGCCGCGCCGCCGTTGGCGGTGACAACGACGTCGAGGTCGCCGTCGCCGTCCGCGTCTGCGTACGCGGCTCCGCGCCCGACCAGCGGCATCTCCAGCCCCCCGCCCGCGCCGCTCGCCTCCTCGAACCTCCCCGCACCGAGGTTGCGGAACAGTTGCGGGCGCTGCGCGTGGCTGACCCGCGACTGGACCCGTCCGACGTCGTCGGCGACGTGGCCGTTCGCGGCGAAGATGTCGAGGCGACCGTCCAGGTCCGCGTCGAAGAAGAAGACGCCGAACGTCAGCGTCAGCAGCGTCGCCCGGCCGAGCGGCGAACGGGGCGCCTCGTCGATGAAGAGCCCGTTGCCCTCGTTGTGGTACAGCGCCAGCATCTCGTTCGAGAAGTTGCCGATCACGAGTCCCGGCAGTCCCGAGTCGTCGTAGTCGGCGGCGTCCGCCCCCATGCCGGCGCGCGCCACCCCGGTCTCACTGAAGGCGACCGCGGCGGTGACCGCGATGTCCTCGAAACTCCCGTCGCCCCGGTTGCGGAACAACTGGTTCGGCTGGGTGTCGTTGGCCACGAACAGGTCCATCCAGCCGTCGGCATCGGTATCGAGCATCACCACGCCGAGCGCCTTGGCCGACGGCGCCCCGACCCCGGCCGCCGCCGTCACGTCCTCGAACGTCCCGTCGCCCCGGTTGCGGTAGAGCGTGGCGCTCTGCCCCGGGTACGATTCGGGCGTGCAGTACGACTTGGTCTCGCCATCCAGCGTGCAGAACAGGTCCGTCTCCGGCGTCCAGGTGACGTAGTTGGCGACGAAGAGATCGAGATACCCGTCGCGGTCGTAGTCGAACCAGAGGGCACTGGTCGAGAACCCGGGATCCCCGACCCCGGCGGTGGCGGTCACGTCGGCGAAGGTGCCGTCGCCTCTTCCTCTATAGAGGCGGTTCGGGCCCAGCGCGGTCAGATAGAGGTCTGCGTGTCCGTCGTTGTCGTAGTCGGCCGCGGCGCCGCCGATGCCGTAGACAGGAGTATCGAGTCCCGATGCGCCGGTGACGTCGGAAAAGGTCCAGTCGCCGTCGTTGCGGTACAGCGCCGGCGGGGTGCCGCCGCCCCGCCCGGGCCAGTCGGTCGAGTTGACCAGCAGCAGGTCCTGCCGCCCGTCACCGTCGGCGTCCAGCCAGATCGCCCCAGCGCCGAGCGTCTCCGGCAGGTACTTCTCGCCGAACGCGCCGGTGTTGTGGGCGAACCGAATCCCCGCCGCCGCCGTGACGTCGGTGAGCGTGATCGGTACGGCCCGATCGGCGGCCACGGTCGCGGCGTTCGACGCACCCGCGGACAACGCCCGTCCGTCGGATTCAGCCTCGCCAGCGCCGCCGCAGCCGGAAGCGACGGCCAACAGAAGCAGGAGTCCGCAGCAAACGCTTCCGATGCATGACCTGCGTCTCTGCAACGGCTTGTCGGGCTGTGCCAGCACGCGTGCACGGTTCCGCGCACAATCCACCAGTCGATTGTACCGGACCCGTCAGGCCCTTCCGCAGACTCGAGCGCCGCACCTGCCGGACGGGCTTACATCCGACCTGCCGCTGTCGTGCGCCGGGCGTCCGACAGTCGCTCGCCACTTATCAACCGCGTAGATGCCCGACAACCCGCGCCGAGACCGCGGGGAGAACCGGAGGCCGTGTCGCTCGCCACTTGTCAACCGCGTGGATGCCCGACCGCTTCGTCCACCAGCGGAGCCAGGACTCTCCATGCATCGACGATAGTCTGCACCAGGCAGTTGCGGTATTCCTTGAGGTTGTCACCCTCCCAGAACCTGCCAACCGGCGGATCGACGCGCGCATAGGCCGGCCAATATTGGTTGCGATGTGGAAACGCTGGACACGTCTCCTGCGTAAAGGGCGGCCTGTAGCGGTCGACGTTGGTTCTGACTCCGCAAATGAGGTGCCCACCCGGCGAGAAACGAGCCGAGTTGCGATTCCATTCCAGTCTCACATCCGGATCGTCCGGGCCCTGGGCCAGCCGCGTCCGCGGAGACCCAATCCTCGCCAGGCTCCGATTTCTTCGAAAAACGACTCAATGCCATCGTCGTCGCACTGGTCGGGCTGCTCGTCTGCGTCGACCTTGTTCTCGATGATGAGCGTGAAGTCCTCGCCCCGCACGACGAGGTCGGCCTCCCTGCCGTGCCGCCACTCGGAGAACTTCACTGTCCTGACCGCCGGGGCCGCCGGTACCGGCTCCCCGGAGCAGTGTTCCAGCAGGCGCCTGACCAGCCCAAACCCGAGCCCGTGCCGGCGGGTCGGATTCAGGAGCCAGGCGAGCATAAGGGAATGCGTGTTCTCGACGCGGGCCTGACCGATGATCCCAAGGAAGTCCGACGGCCCGCCCACCCACAGCCCGTCGGCCACGAGACGGTCGTGCCGACGTCGCATCGCCGACATGGCGTCCCGCCAGCCGGCCAGTAGCTCTCGCGTCCGGCGCATCGAGATCTCGCCCCACTCGCGCTCCATCGCGCGAATGTGCTCCTCCCACGAGCGAACTCGATCAACCGGCGTCACTTGAGCAGACATGGCGAGTGCCGAAATCTATCGACCCACACACACGAAAGCAAGCCACTACGCACGCCGAGACACGACCCGCGTTGCGTCCGGATCGCCGCCAGGTGAGCGGGTCGTGGGCGGCGAAGTCCCCGCGGTCGGTGTGGTGATTCGCTTCTCGCAAGCGGGCGACGAAGGACGACCGGCGGGACGGGCGCATGCTGGCCTCGGCGTTGCGGACTGACACCACTGGCTCCGGCGGCTGGAGCCGATCGACCCGGTGATCGTGGAGTCGCGGGAATGGTCGCGCCTGGGCGAGGACCTGACGCAAGAGCGGGTTCATCTGGCGAGCCGGATGCGGAAGCAGCTCTGGCGCTACCAACCGTTCCTCAAGGCGGTTGACGACGAGCCGCCGATTGCGATCGGATGCGACAATAGTACGTGCTGCGTGAGGCAACGACCGGGACGATGATCCGCACGAGGAAGAAGCTGACCGTGCCGACCGAGGACTACCTCTTCGACCGGCGACAAGTCCGGTCGTCGGCGGGCGCGACACCGGAGCGGACGCCGTATGGGCCGCTCTACAATATCTGGTCACGTGGAACTTCCGCCACATCGCCAACGCGACCATGCGGTCCAGAATCGAGGACGTATGCCGGAGGTCGGGCTACGCCCCTCCGATCATCTGCACCCCAAACGAACTCCTGGAGACTACCCCATGAAGGCGACGAACACCGATCCAATCATCGATGAACTCCGGGCCGTGCGAAATCAACACGCAGCCCGGTGCGGTTACGATGTAGAAGCGATTTTCGAGACATACGGGCCACACAGGACGCTTCGCAGAGCGACTTTGTCTCTCTCCCGCCACGCCGCATTCTCTCCGCGCCTGGAAGGGAGTACCCAGCGAGCCAGGATCAACTGATTCCGCAAACGACGCGCCAGCCACCTGAACGGCGAACGCTGACTGCAAGCAAGGACGAGGAAGCCACGTTCGGTCACTACATGATTGGAGTCTTCGACGTCCTTGGACAGAGCCGGAAGCTCCGAGCGCAAACGGGAATGCCACTAGGCGACGATCAGGTCGAACGACAGCGGGTAGTCGCCAACCTCAAGGACACAGCCGGTGTCGTGATCGGTTTCAGGGGGCTATTCAGGAACTTCTTCGAGGCAGCCGCCGAACCCACCGGCCTTGCGGATTCTCCAGCCGAACCCCAACGCGCCGAGATGCTGGCGGCAATGGCCAGCGAGATCCTGCTTTGGGGAGTCTCAGATGCCATTTTCGTGGCAGTTCCGTTAGGACACTGCGCTAAACTAGTTTTCCACCTGTGGGTTTTCTGGTCATACTGGAGGCATGAAGCGAGACATCGAGCTGGAAGCGACCCTTGTCGCGAAGTATGCGGCGGTCGGTCCCGTGTTGGACGAGCGCAGTCGCCGCCGGTGGGCGGCGGCCGAGTCGCTCGCCATCAGCTACGGCGGCGACGCGGTGGTTTCGTCGGCCACCGGTCTGGCTCGGGAGACGATTCGCAAGGGACGCCGGGAGATTTCCCGCGACGAGGCGCCGACGGACCGCATCCGACGCCCTGGAGGCGGAAGGCCTCGCATCCAGCAGGATCAACCCGGCATCCAGGCCGCGCTCCAAGCCTTGGTGGATCCGCTGACGCGCGGAGACCCGACCTCGCCGCTGCGCTGGACGTGCAAGAGTCGCGCAAAGCTGGCGGCGGCGCTGACCGAGCAGGGGTGGCGGGTGAGTTCGACCACTGTGGGCCGGCTGCTGCACCGCCTGGGCTACCGGCTGCAATCGCCGCGCAAACGGCAGGAAGGCGCCACGCATCCGGACCGCAACGCGCAGTTCGAGCACATCAACCAGACCGCGGACGAGCATCTGACCGCCGGCCAGCCGGTGATCTCGGTCGACACGAAGAAGAAGGAGCTGGTCGGGAACTTCAAGAACGGCGGGCGGGAATGGCAGCCGAAGGGCACGCCGCCGGCGGTGCTGGTGCATGATTTCCCGACCGACGCCGAGGGCAAGGCGATTCCGTACGGCGTCTACGACATGGCGCGCAACGAAGCCTGGGTGAGCGTGGGCTGGGACCACGACACACCGGCGTTCGCGGTGGCGTCGATTCGACACTGGTGGCATCAGATGGGTTGCGGCGCCTACCCCGAGGCCACGACCCTGTTCATCACGGCCGATGCGGGCGGGAGCAACGGGTATCGGTTGCGCGCCTGGAAGCATGAGCTTCAACAGTTGGCCGACGAGACCGGACTGACCATCGAGGTGAGTCATTTTCCACCCGGCACCAGCAAGTGGAACAAGATCGAGCACCGGCTCTTCTGTCACATCACGGCGAACTGGCGCGGCACCCCGCTGACGACGTACGAGACCATCGTCGACCGCATCGGGAACGTCCGGACAGCCACCGGGCTCCGGGTCCGGGCCGAACTCGACGCCGGGGAGTATCCCACGGGCGTTACGGTGACCAAGGAAGAGATGGACGCACTCGCGCTGGTCCGCGATGCGTTTCACGGGGAATGGAATTACAAACTGTTACCCCGACCAAGTTGAAGACTTTATATCGATCACTGTCCTTAGTTTTGTGGTTGGTAAACTTGGGCTAGCGGCCGGCAGCATGTGGCTCTTTGGCCTCGGCACGGGACATCCCATCCGAGGCGGCATGGAAATCGGTACCGGAATAGACATGGAGCCCGGCGAGATCTATGGACAAGCCCTCGAGGCAGCCTACCATCTTGAATCCAAGGTCGCGGGGCTCCCGCGCATCGTCGTTGGACCGAAGTGCGTGGAGTTCCTGGAAGCAGTCAAGCGTAGCGAAGCCGTCTCCGACGCCAGTTCCAAATTGGCTACCCTCAGCGCCGACCTGTGTCTTTCGATGCTCCGGGAAGATACCGACGGCCACGTGGTTGTTGATGGTCTCGGCCAAACGATGCTGGATCAATTCGGGGAGGTCCCGGACTTTCGCAACCAATTCTCGCGGGCGTATGACAATGTGCGCGCACACTGCCGTAACTTCCGTGGCGCCGGAAACGCGAAGCTCGCGTCGCGATACGATCTTCTCCGCACCTACTTCGACCAGCGCGCCCCGCAGTGGCACGCCACGCCCAGGACGGAACCCTGAAGGCTCGAGGCCACCGATGCCGGCGATCGGATCAGCACGCCCGCGGCAGGGGAGACCAGACAACAGGCCAACGGTCCTGAGCGGTCCACCGTCGATGTCCGCAGTCCTCCGAGATCCGATACCCGGGGCGGCGCGGGGGACGCGGACACAGAGGTGCGCGGGAGGGATACATCCCCGATCCCATGCAGCAGGCATCCCGACTCACGGGGCCGGCCCGGCCGGAGCGCCGTGCTCGTGGATCGCCTGCCGCTCGTTGTTGTCCTCCGGCGAGGCGCGCCGGAAGGGACCGGTGATGGCCTGGGCCGCCTCGTCCGCCTTGAAGCGCTCGTACAGCGCCCGCTCGCGGGCGGCCTCCTCGGGGCGGCCGGCACCCTGGTGACTCAGCATCAGGTTGTAGTGCGCCTGCAGATCCTCCGGATCGATGCGCAGCACCGCCTCGAACACCGCCACCGCCTCGTCGAAACGCCGCTCCAAAAAGTGGATGCGGCCGATCTGGTTCAGCACCACGCGGTCGCGCGGGTACTGCGCCCGCGCCGCCTCGAACTCGGCCAGCGCCTCGTCGTAGCGCCCCAGCGCCCGCAGCGCGGTGCCCAGGAAATAGTGTGCGCGCGCGAGTCCCGGCGACAGCGCCAACGCCTGCTCCAGCAGCGGAACGGCGGTCTCGACGTCGCCCTCCTGCAGGCGCGCGCGGGCCACGTTGACCGGCCCGTCGGGATAGTCCGGATCGATCTCCATCACCGTCCGGAACGCCGCCTCGGCGCCGCGCAGGTCACCCTGCAGCAGAAGACCGATGCCGTAGTCGTTCCAGCGCTCGCGCAACGACGGGGCCGCGACCCGCGGAACCTCCGGCAGCGGCGCGTCCGCGGCGAGTACATCGAGCGTCGCCTCCGCCCCGGCCATCACCGTCGTCGGGATGTCGGGAATCGCCTTGACGCCCCCGGAGACGCCGCTCGTGTCGCCGGTGAACCGCCATTCCGCGTCGTCGTGGTCGGCGGTCGGGGGCGACGCCTGCGGATCGCGCACGCCCGCGAACGCCCACTGCGTGTTCCACCAGGCGAACTTCCGGTAGTTCACCTTCGCGCGCAGGAAGATGCGGTCGCCCGCGTCCTGCGGCACCCGCAGCCGGTAGTGGACGGTGTCGGCGGCGCCGGGCGGAATCAGCCGGACATAGGCAACGGAACGGGTCATCCAGGCGTTGCGCTTGTTGATGGGGTTGCCGTGCGCGTCGAGCTGCAGGCTGCGGTAGAAGTGGGCGCCGGGATCCACCGGACCGCTGCCGCCGTCGGCCGCCGCGCCGCTGTGCAGCAGCACCCGCCCCCGGTCGTCGACCGCCTCGAGCTCCACCCACACGTCGAACGCGTCGACGGTGCCGCCCGGAAAGAAGTGCCCCACCTTGCGGGTGCGGACCACCACCTCCACCCGCACCGACTCGCCGCGGCGCACCGGGACCGGGACCAGATCGAGCGGCGCGACCACCTCGGCCGGCGTCGTCACCACGCCCCCCGCCCCGAAACGGGCCGACTCCTCCCCGACCGCGAAGGTGCTCGACAGCCGCGGCTCGGCGGTCCGTGCGTCCGCCGCTCGCGGCGGCGCGGCCTCCTCCGCCCGCGTGATGCCGAACACGTCGACCGAGATCTGTCCGGCCCGCAGGAAGTCCTGCACGACCCGCAACTGCTCCTCGTCGCCGTTGACGAAAGGCAGCGCGGTGTTCGCCCCCGGGAAGCGGTGCGAGCGCACGTAACCGTCGTCCGCCGCCGGGTCGTCGGAGCGCACCAGCGGCATGTGGCAGTCGTTGCAGGCGAGCGGCGTCTCCGGGTAGTAGAACGAGCGCGCGCCCTGGCCCGACACCCCGGACGCCTGCCAGTTGTCGTACTCGTTGAAGCCGCGGATCCAGCGGTAGCCGTTCACCGGCACGTCCAGGTGAACCTTGTGGCAGGTGGAGCAGAACTCGGCGCTGTCCTCGCGGTGGAACGGCTTCAGGAACGTGCGCCGGTGCGGCTCCGGGGCCAGCTCGGTCACCAGATCGTGCGCCCAGCGCAGCAGCGGCGCCTCGCTGGCGGCCAGATCGTGCAGCGGCGGGTACTCGACGGTGAAGTCCCCCTGCCCCATCGTGCCGCCGACGTGGACGATCGAGTGGCAGGAGGTGCAGCCCAGCCCCGCCTGCGCTTCCGGCGTGTCGATCTGCTCCCGGATCGGCCGGTCGAAGCGCCCGTTGAAGAAGACGGCGTGATCGTGGCAGCCGGCGCACCACTTCGACGGCCGGGTGCCCACCACGTCCTGCATGTACTCGATGGACCGCCGGTACCACTGGTTGTTGAACGACGAGAAATGGTGCGCGGACGAGTTCCACTGCTCGTAGATGTCGCGGTGGCACCGACCGCAGGTCTCGCTGGTCAGGAAGAAATCGGCCGGGATGACGTCGCCGGTATTGGTCCGTGCGGACGATGGAAAGAACGGGCTGTCGGGGCCCGCTCCTTCGCCCTCCATGGTCGCCGGCGGGCGCAGGGGGTTGACGATGCGATGCGCCTGTCGCCAGTCGGCATCCCACGCCGCCCGGGCCACGGGTGTCAGCACGGCCCCCAGGGCGAGTGCGACGAGGGCGCTCCGAACCGCCCGGCGTCCCAGTCGGAGACTCGGCGCGGTCCGCCACAGATGTGCAGCCAGGAGCACGGCACCGACCGCAGACACCGAGACGTGCAGGTCGAGCAACCATTCGTACGGCCGCGTGGCGCCCAGGACGAGCACGCCGCACCCCAGCAACAGCCCACCTGCGAGCCATCCGAGCCCTGCGAGCGCCAGACGCTCCAACGGCCGCGAGCGGCGTCTCAACCACAGTCCGGCCGCGGCTGCAAGCGCCAGCCCCAGCAGAGGGTGCGCCACGACCTGGATCACGTACCCGAGGGACGCGCTCGGCGCCGCGACCAGCCACATGGCGTTCAGCAGCAGCACCGCGAAACCGGTGAGGAGCAGCGTCGACAGGCGGCCCGGTGCGGCCGGCAGCGAACGCCCGGTCTCCTCGTCGCGCGATCTTCCAGTCGGTCCGGTCATCCTGCCCAGCAGCTTCTATTCTACGCTTCCGGAGATGGTCGGCTGTCGGCCGGGAGGAACGCCGAGGGCCAACCGCGGCAGGACGCCGACGGCAGCATTCTCCGTTCGCCTGCGCCGGCGTGACACCGGCCGGTACGGATCAGGCGGCTTCCAGCACCCGGCGCGGCAGGCGATACCACGCGACCCGGCCGGATTCGATCAGATCGGCGATCCGATCGTCGACCCGCAGGCTCGCCACGGCCGCGCGGCAGCCGGACCCGGTGAACCGGGCGACCAGCTCGGCGTTGCGCATCGCCCGGGTTGTGTCCCGGCCGTTCGCCGTGTAGGACACCTCCAGGGCCACGTACACCGCCGCGCCCCGATCGTCCTCCGCCTCGAACACCAGGTCCGCCTGCAGATAGCTCTCTATCGCGCCGTCACCCATGTCGGCGCCGGCCTCCCCGGCGAGATCGAACAACTGCTCGCCGTCGAGCACGCGGCGGCGCCGCAGACCCATGGAGCGCGCTATCAACCCGAGGCTCCGCTCGGCGGCGTTCCGGGCATGGGCTCCCTTGAGCACGCCCAGATCGTCACGTATCGACTTGAACTGCCTGTTCGTCGCCGCGACGAAGTCATGCATCTCGGCTTTGAACGCCTTCGTCTCCGCAACGAAAGTTGTCATCTCCGCCACGAACTTCGTCATCTCTTCGCGGAACGCCTTCGTCTCCGCAACGAACGTTTCCATCTCCTCGCGGAACGCCTTCGTCTCCGCAACGAAAGTCGTCATCTCCTTGCGGAACGCCTTCGTCTCCGCAACGAACGCCCGCGTCTCGGCAACGAACGCCGAGAATTCCGACGGCAGATCGAGCAGTTCCCGCGACAGCAGGCGGGTGCGCACCGCCTCGCGCCAGTCCGGATGGTCGTCGAGCACGCGAACGAGATCTTCGATGGTGTCGATGCGAATCATGACTCCAGTTCGAGCAAGTTCCAGGCCAACGTACGCGGATGGCGTCTGCCAACCCTATCCGACCCCTGCCTTCCGGCGCTGAGCGCGGCGCCCCGTCGGCGGCTTCTATCTGCCCCTGCGGCCCCCCGGGAACGCCCCACCGAGGTTGGCCTGCGCCTGCCCTATCTGCTCGGCCGTCATCGCGCCCTCGAGCGTGTCGCGGGCGGCGACGATGCCGTCACGATCCGCGGTGGGCATCCGCTCGGCGGCGAGACTGAGCATCGTATGCGCCGCAACGAGATCCTGCCCGACACCGCGGCCCTCCGCATAGGCGAAACCGAGGGTAGCCTGTGCAAGGGGGTGGCCCTCGTCGGCCGCGAGCCGCAGCCAGCGCACCGCCTCGGCATCGTCCCGCGCAACGCCGCGGCCCTCGCCGTACGCGAATCCCAGGTTGTACTGCGCGACAGCGTGGCCCTGGTCGGCCGCCAGACGGAACCAGCGCACCGCCTCCACGGAATCCTGCGCCACGCCCACGCCGTCGGCGTACATCGTTCCGAGCTGGCCCTGGGCGACGGCGTGGCCCCGATCGGCGGCCAGACGAATCCACCGGGCCGCCTCCACGGCGTCCTGCGCCACGCCGGCGCCCACCATGTACAGCATCCCAAGCTGGATCTGGGCGATGGCATGGCCCTGATCGGCCGCCAGATGCAGCCAGCGGGCCGCCTCGGCGTCGTCCTGCGGGACACCGCGACCCTCGCCATACGCGAACCCGAGGCTGGCCTGCGCCTGTGCATCCCCCTGGTCGGCCGCGAGACGATACCACCGAACCGCCTCGGCATAGTCCCGGGGAACACCGCGCCCCGCGGCATGCATCATTCCGAGCCGACCCTGCGCCTCGGAATGGCCCTGATCGGCCGCGAGGCGATACCAGCGCACCGCCTCGGCGTCGTCCCGCGCAACGCCGCGACCCTCGCCGTACGCGAACCCGAGATTCGCCTGCGCCTCCGCGTTCCCTTGATCGGCCGCGCGCCGCACCCACCGGGTCGCCTCCACGGCGTCCTGCCCGACGCCGCGGCCTGCGGCGTACAGCATTCCGAGCCGGCCCTGCGCCTCGGCCTGCCCCTGGTCCGCCGCCAGCCGCAGCCAACGCACCGCCTCGGCATCGTCCTGCCCCACGCCGTCCCCGGCGGCGTAGATCATCCCGAGCCGGGTCTGCGCCGAGGCATGTCCCTGCCCGGCCGCGAGACGGTACCACCGGACCGCCTCGGCGCCGTCCCGCGGAACGCCGCGCCCCTCGGCCGCCATCGTCCCGAGCTCGAACTGCGCATTGGCGTCGCCCCGGCCGGCGGCGGCGCGGAGGGATTCGACATCCCCCGGCGGGGAACACGCTACCAAACCGACGAGCAATCCGCAGGCTGCCGCCAACGGGACGGACCGGCCGGACATGGCGACAAACCGGATCAGCCGGGTCGCGCCGGCAGGCCCGTGACCGAGGGCCGAATTGGGAAACATATGGCGATCCGGAACAAGCGCTTTCAAATTGTAGCGGAACAGGATGGCGGTCCCGATCCGGCCTCCCTGATATAGTGTGCTCCCGGTGTCCCACGCTCGAGTCCCGGCGAGATCGATCGTGCCGAGAGCCCTCGTCCGGGGCATCGCCGTGGCAGTCCTCTGCGCCTCGACATGGGCGTGCGGAGCCGGCTCCGCTCCGCCCCCCGACGCGCGAGGAAGCATGCTTCCGGAGGGTTCACCGTCCGACTTCTTCACGGCGCAACCGGTCGGCGACCCGCGCGGCGACAACGAGCGGCCGCAGATCGCACACGTAGGAATCGTCGACCTGGACGGTGACGGACTGCCGGACATTGTCGTTTGCGACGCGTCTCGCAACCGGGTCTCCTGGATCCGCCAGTCCCCGCGGGGGACCTACACCGAACAGTCCGCCAGCGACGACGTCCTCGCTCCGGCGCATGCGGAGCCGACTGATATCGACGGCGACGGCGACCTCGATCTGGTGATTGCGAGCCTCGGGGAGCTCTTCCCCAGCAATCTGCGCATCGGCTCGGTGGCGATCCTCGAGAACGACGGCAGCCAGCGCTTCACCAGCCACGTCGTGGCGGAGGGCCTGCCGCGGGTCGCCGACGTGCGCGCCGGCGACCTCGACGGGGACGGCGATCCCGATCTCGCCGTCGCGGCCTTCGGGTACGACAACGGCGAGACGCTCTGGCTCGAGAACCTCGGCGGATGGGAGTTCGACGCCCACGTCCTGCAGCGGTTCTCCGGCGCCATCAACGCGATCGTCGTCGACCTGAACGACGACGATGGGCTCGACGTCGTGACGGTCGTCAGCCAGGAATGGGAGGAGATCTGGGCCTTCACCGGGCAATCGCTGACGTCCGAGCTGCTCTGGGGATCGACCAACCCGGACTTCGGATCGAGCTGGATCACCGTCGTCGATCTGGACCGGGACGGCGATCCCGACATCCTGTACAGCAATGGCGACGCGTTCGACTACGCCCCCGCCAACAGCCGGCCCTGGCACGGCGTGCAGTGGCTCGAGAACCGCGGCGACCTGGAGTTCGAGCTGCATCGCATCGCGGATCTCTCCGGCGCGTCGAGCCCGCAGGCCGCCGATCTCGACGGCGACGGCGACCTGGACGTCGTAGTGGCCAGCGCCTACAACCGGTGGAACGACGAGGACGCCCGGAGCCTCGTCTGGCTCGAGAACAACGGACGGATGCAGTTCGCCATGCACCGCATCGCGCGGGCGCCGACGCATCTGGTGACGCTGGCCGTCGGCGACCTCGACGGCAACGGCACGGCCGACCTCGCCACCGGCGGCATGCATATCGCCGGTCCGTACGACCGGATGTCGCGGGTCACGGTCTGGAGCAATCGTGGGGCGCCATCGTCGTCGCCGTGACGCGCCCCGGCAGGCGGCCTCGCTGGCCGTAGGGACATCCGGCGTCCGGCGAGAATGGCCGGTGAGGCGCCGGTGGCTGGCGTGGGTTGCCGTCGCGGCGGCCGTGGGCGCGGGGCTCTACGCCGCGGGCGCCCAGGTACGGCGGACTGCCTACGAGGCGCGGTTGCCCGCGCTTCCCGATCTCTCGAGTCAACCGCCGGCCGTGCGGGAACATCTCGGCGACGCGGATCGGGTCGCCCGGGACCGGCCCACTTCCAGCGAGGCGGTCGGGGCGCTCGGCATTGCGTATCACGCCGACATGTTCTACGGCGAGGCGGACCGCGCCTACGCGATCGCCGAAGCCCTGAGCAACCGCGCGTGGCGCTGGACGTACTACCGCGCGCTCGCGCAGGGCACACGGGGCGATGCCGGGGGACTCATCACCGCACTGCGACAGGTCGCCGCCGCCGCCCCCGAATTCGGCCCGGCCTGGTGGCGGCTCGGCGAAGCGGAATTCAAGGCCGGGAGCTACGACCGCGCCGCCGAGGCCTGGCGTCGCGCCCTTCCGCTCGGGGAGCCGCGGCGAGCCGCGGAAACGAGCGAACCGGTGCGCGCCCCCGGCGCGCCGCTCTCCGCGTACGCGGCCCTCGGCCTCGCCCGCCTCTCCATGGTGCAGCGGGACGCGGATCGTGCGCGGGTCCTGCTGGAGGACGTCACCGCGGAATCGCCCGGGTTCGGACCCGCCTTCCGGCTGCTCGGGGACGCGTATGCAACGCTGGGTCGAATCGAGGACGGCCGGCGGATGATTCGAATCGCCGACCGCCTGCCCCAGTACGAACCCTATGCCGATCCGCTCCACGAGACACTGATCCGCGAATCGCGGAGCGCGACGTTTCTGCTGCAGCAGGCCGCGACCGCCGACCTGGCCACGAACGCCGCCTGGCGCGAGTACCTGCTACGCCGCGCCATCGAGTTCGACCCCGACCATGTCGACGCCCTCTCCGAGCTGGCCACCATGTTCCGGCTGCTCCGGCGCTACGACGAAGCGCTGGAGCTGCTGCAACGCTACCGGCGTCTGCGGCCGGACGACGTGCGCGTGCTCGCGGACGTCGGCCGCTGCCTGTCGGGTCTGCGGCGCTTCGCGGAGGCCGAGCCGGTGCTGCGGCAGGCGCTCGAGGGCCTGGACAATGCCCACACCCGCTACGACCTCGGACTGGTGCTCGATCGGCTCGGCCGGGTGAGCGAGGCCGTCGCCGAGTACCGGCGCGCTCTCGACCGCGACCCGAACCACCTGAACGCGCTCAACGACCTGGGGCTGGCGCTGGCGAGTCAGGGCCGCCTCGGCGAGGCGACGCGCCATCTCGAGCGCCTGGTCGCCATCGATCCGGAGGACGCCGAGGCGCACATGACCCTGGGTCTCGTGCTCGCCGCCGCCGGGGCGCGGGAGCGCGCGGCGCGCGCTTTCCGGGAGACCCTGCGTCTCGATCCGGATCACGAGGACGCCCGCGCCGGATTGCGCGAGGTCGAGTCGCGGTGACGCGACACTCGCGCGGTCTTGACATCCGTCCGACGCGCACACTGCGTTCGAAAGACATGTAGATATCCGACAAGGAGACCGAGCCATGTGCCGCACCGTCATCGCCCGTGCTTTCGCCGCCGCCGCACTCGCCGCATGCCTCGCGGGCACACCGTCCGCAGCCGGGGCGCAGGCTCTGAACCAGCTCTTCATCGAGGCGCTCGACGCCAGGACGGGCGCACCGGTCACCGACCTGCGGCCGACCGACTTCCGCGTCGAGGAGGACGGCACCCCCGGCGGCATCGTGTCGGCCGACATCGGCGACGCACCGATGAAGATCGCCCTGCTGGTCGACAACGGCGACGTCCTCGCCGACACGAACGCGATCAGCGACCTGCGGGGCGCCCTCGACGACTTTCTCGATACCCTGGCGCCGGCGCACGAGGTCGGCCTGTTCACGATCGCCCGCCAGACCCGGCGGCGGGTGGACTTCACCGTGGATCGGGTCGAGCTCAAGTCCGGCGTGGGCGAGATCTTTCCCGATCGGGGAGGCAGCGTGCGCGTCTTCGACGGCGTGCGGGACACGATGAACCGACGCTTCGAGGACGACGAGGCCTTTCCGGTGTTCGTACTGGTGCTGACGGACGGCTCCGAGGGCAGCGGCTACGTCACGCCCGGAGAGTTCGCGGAGCTCGGCCGGATACTGCTCGACAACGCGGTCACGATCCACACCGTGCTGCTGTCCACGCGAGGCGGCAGCGAGGTGACGAGCATGTCGAACAACCTGTCGCAGAACACGGGCGGCGTGTTCGAGGTCATCAACGCGTCGAGCGGACTCGACGAAAGGCTCACGGATCTGGCCACCCGGATGAACGCGCACTACGACCGCGTGTCGAACTGGTACCGGCTGATCTACGAGCGGCCGAACCCGCCGGGGTCCCGCGTGTCGGTCCGGCTGACGTCCCGCCCCGGCGTCCGCTTCAACCTGTTCGGCAACCGCCGGATGCAGCCGTAGCACCAGCGGGAGTCGCAGCGCCGGCGCCCAGGTCGTTTCTTTCGCGGGCGCCGGCGTCCCCTGCGTACGAGCCTTCCGGCGCCCCCCTCCCCGCGGGACCGCTCGCACTTTTCCGTTGACTTCGCGCGGCGGCTGGTGGTAACCAGTGCGTGAACCGTTCGCGCGACGCGGCTCCGTCACTCATGGAGGGAAGACGCATGAGGTCTCGCTCGCTTTTGTCCGTCGTCGCATGTCTGCTGCTTGCACCTGCCGGCGCGGCGGCCCAGGGCGCCATCGCCGGTCAGGTCACCGACAACACCGGCGGCGTGCTGCCGGGCGTGACCATCGAGGCCGCCAGCCCTGCCCTGATCGAAGGCTCGCGCGTCGCCGTCAGTGACGGCGCCGGCCTGTACACCATCATCGACCTGCGGCCCGGAGCCTACGCGATCACGTTCACGCTCCCTGGCTTCGGCACCCAGGTGCGCGACCAGATCGAGCTCCTGGGCGACGTCACCCTGAACCTCGACGTCGCGATGTCGGTCGGCGGCATCGAGGAGACCGTGACCGTTTCGGGGGCCGTGCCGGTCGTCGACGTGCAGCAGGTGCAGCGCATCGAGGTGCTGAGCAAGGAGGTCCAGGAGGCGATCCCGACCGGCCGCAGCGCGTGGTCCTACGCCCTGCTCATCCCGGGCGTCAAGGTGCACAAGGCGGACGTCGGCGGCTCCGCCGGGGCGCAGCAATCCGAGATGATGGGGCGCGGGCTCGACTCCGCTCACAACTCCATCGAGATCGACGGCATGATCGTCAGTCCGATCTTCCAGGACGGCCGCTACCAGGCCTATCTCAACCCGCTGCTCGCGGCCGAGACCTCGTACACCACGACGGGGAACACCGCCGAGACGCAGCAGGGCGGCCTGCGCATGAACATGATCCCCGAGGAGGGCGGCAACGACTACAGCGGGAAGTTCTTCGGCGGGATCACGCCGTCCTACTTCCAGTCCGACAACCACAACCCGCGTCTCGCCGACCTGGGCGTCACCCAGGTGCCCAGGATCGACCTGATCTACGACTTCAACGGCGCCGCAGGCGGCCCGTTCGTCCGGGACCGGCTGTGGTTCTTCGCGACGGCGCGGCGCAACGTGGTCAACGCGGGAGTGACCAACAGCATCTACCGGGACGGCAGTCCCGGTATCGACGACAACAGCATCACGAACGCAAACCTGCGGCTCACCTGGCAGATCAGCTCGCGGAACAAGATCTCCGCCATGTTCGACAAGGTCCGCAAGCGCCGATTCCACCAGCACGGGTTCGGCACCGACATCGAGACCGCGTCGGCGTCGTGGACCTCGCCCCACTACGACACGGGCACCGCCAAGTGGACGTCGACGCTCAGCACCCGGTCACTGGTCGAGGTCGGCTTCTCGATGAACTACACCGACTGGGATCCCGGCTACCAGCCGGGCATCGAGCAGCCCCGGCCGGCGGACGACGCGCTCGCCACCTGCTTCGCCACGCCCTGCTTCCCGCCGGTCGGCTCACCTCTGCACCTGGCCCAGCTCCCCGGGGGCGACCCCTGGTACAACGTCGTCCACCGCAACGACGACTGGCTGGACTTCCGATACGGCGCGAAGAACTACATCGAGAACAACTACATGCGCCGGTGGTCGTGGATAGGCGCGTTCTCGTACGTCACGGGCTCCCACAACTTCAAGTTCGGGACCAACCTCACCCACGGCCACAGCCGGTATTCCTTCGGCAGCAACGGCGATCTCGACCAGCGCTACGCCGCGACCCCGAACATCGGCCGCAGCCTGGACTTCATCGACGGCAACTGCGCTCACTACGCGGCCGCCGCGAACCAGGCCGCCGGACTACCCTGCGGCACCATCGGCACCCCGAACGCGGTGGGGGTGTACAACCACCCCGCTTACTCGCGGGCCAACCTGGACTACAACGGCGGCATCTACGCGCAGGACTCGTGGACGATCGATCGGCTGACCATCAACTACGGCCTGCGGATGGACTTCGCCTCCGTGTCGGTCCCGCCGACGCCGAAGCCGCTCGGCCGGTTCGTGGACGTGATCGGGTACCCGGCGGGCGAGAACCTGCCGAAGTTCGGACCGGACCTGGCGCCGCGGTTCAGCGTGGCCTACGACCTGTTCGGGAACGCTCGCACGGCACTGAAGTTCGCGTGGAACAAGTACGTCAGCGACGTCGGCGTCTACCTCCCGGAGCGCTATTCGGTCGCCACCCGCGCCACCGACGCGCGCGACTGGTTCGACTGCCACCTCAACCCGGCCGGCACGGCCTGCTCGGGGCGCAATCCGTACGACGGCAACGGCGACGACATCGCCCAGAACTGGGAGATCGGTCCAGGGCAGGAGATCTTCGGGTTCCGCTCGCCCAACACCCCCGACCTCGACAACTTCGCGCGGGAGTACAACCAGATCTGGACCGTCGGCCTGCAGCAGGAGCTCGTGCAGGGCCTGTCCATCGGCGCGGAGTTCCGGCGGCGGGCGTTCCACAACACGTGGTCGGCCGACAACATCGAGTACAACCTCGGCGACTTCGGGGCGCTCCCCGACGGCAGTCCCGACCCGGCGATGGCCGGCACGGGACGCTACTTCGACCTGGTCCGGCCCTATCCGTTCGCCGGGTCCGTCACCGTCTTCAACATCGACCCGGCCGTACGCCTCCAGACCGACAATATCGACCGGACGCGCGGTCCCGGCTACTCGAACGTGTACAAGGGATTCGAGCTGAGCATCCAGGGACGGTTCCCCGGCGGCGGCTCCCTGTTCGGCGGCTGGACCGTGGAGGATACGGGCCGCACCACCATCTACAACTACGACCGCTCGACCGGCGGCACGCGGTACGGCGGCGAGGTGAACGACTGCGCCGACGTGCTCCTCCGCGGGGACAGTCCGAACGAGTTGCGCTTCTGCGACTCCGGAAACTATCCGCGTCCGTTCCGGCACGAGTTCAAGCTGTCGGGAACGATGCCGTTCTCGCTGCCGGGGCTCGGCGACATGCAGTTCGGTGGCTCGCTCCAGGCCTACCCGGGCGGCGCCGGCGACTGGGGCGGCCTCCAGGAAGGGATCTACGTCCACCGCACCTCCGGCGACCCGCTGATCGGCACCTATTCGGAGACGTTGTACGGGCAGCCCGGCCAGTGCGTCGCGCCGTGCACCCTCGGCGGCCGTCTGGTTCCGGAGGAGGCCGCGACGATCGGCACCGGCACGACCGCCTACTGGATCCCCATGATTCCGCTCAGCAGCGTCAAGTTCGTGCCCTACTGGACGCAGCTCGACGTCAACATCCAGAAGGTGTTCAACATCGGGACGTGGCGTTACGACGCCCGGCTCGAGCTCTTCAACGCGCTCAACAACGGTGTGGAGATCTGGCAGACCGGCTCCCGCAACGCGCGAGGCAGCACCGGCGCCGGCTATCAGAGCCTGTCGCAGTGGGAACGCGCAGACAAGTTGCTCGAAGGGCGGGTCATCCGCCTCGCGGTCACCGCAGCCTTCTAGAGGAGCCCGCACAGGGCTCCTCGGCCCTTCCACGCCTTCCGGGGAGCCGGCGGAGGTTCTCTCCGCCGGCTCCCGGTTCTCCCCTCCCGATTTGACTTGGCCGCGTTCGGACAGTACTCAAGGGGCAGCAGAACTCGCGCACCGTCGCGGCTCCGTCACTCGAGGAGGGAAGACTCATGAAGTCTCGCTCGCTTCTCTCGGTCGTCGGATGTCTCCTTTTGGCCCCGGCCGGCGCGGCCGCCCAGGGCGCCATCGCCGGTCAGGTCACCGACAACACCGGCGGCGTGCTGCCGGGCGTGACCGTAGAGGCCGCCAGCCCCGCCCTCATCGAGGGCTCACGCGTCGCCGTCACCGACGGCGCAGGCCTGTACACCATCATCGATCTGCGGCCCGGAGCCTACTCCGTCACGTACACGCTGCCCGGCTTCGGAACGCAGGTGCGCGACCAGATCGAACTGCAGGGCGACGTCACGCTGAACCTGGACGTCGCGATGTCGGTCGGCGGCATCGAGGAGACCGTGACCGTCTCGGGAGCCGTGCCGGTCGTCGACGTACAGCAGGTACAGCGCATCGAGGTGCTGAGCAAGGAGGTCCAGGAGGCGATCCCGACCGGCCGCAGCGCGTGGTCCTACGCCCTGCTCATCCCGGGCGTCAAGGTGCACAAGGCGGACGTCGGCGGCTCCGCCGGGGCGCAGCAGTCCGAAATGATGGGCCGCGGGCTCGACGCCGCCCACAACTCCATCGAGATCGACGGCATGATCGTCAGCCCGATCTTCCAGGACGGCCGCTACCAGGCCTATCTCAACCCCCTGCTCGCGGCCGAGACCTCGTACACCACGACGGGGAACACCGCCGAGACGCAGCAGGGCGGCCTGCGCATGAACATGATCCCGGAAGAAGGGGGCAACAACTACAGCGGCAAGTTCTTCGCCGGCCAGACGCCGGGCTACTTCCAGTCGGACAACCACAACCCGCGGCTGGCCGATCTGGGCATCAGCGAGGTGCCGAAGATCGACCTCATCTACGACTACAACGCCGCGGTCGGCGGCCCGTTCGCCCGGGACAAGCTGTGGTTCTTCGCGTCGGCCCGGCGCAACGTGGTCAACGCCCAGGTGACCAACAGCATCTACCGGGACGGCAGTCCCGGCATCGACGACAACAGCATCACGAACGGGAACCTGCGGCTCACCTGGCAGGTCAGCGACCGGCACAAGTTCTCCGCCATGTTCGACAAGGTCCGCAAGCGCCGGTTCCACCAGCACGGCTTCGGCACGGACATCGAGACCGCGTCGGCGTCGTGGACCTCGCCCCACTACGACACCGGAACCGCCAAGTGGACGTCGACGCTCAGCACCCGGTCCCTGGTCGAGATCGGCTTCTCGCTGAACTACGGCGACTGGGACCCCGGCTACCAGGAGGGCATCTTCCAGCCGCGGCCGGCGGACGACGCGCTCGCCACCTGCTTCTCCACCCCCTGCTTCCCGCCGGTCGGCTCGCCGGAGCACTTGGCTCAGCTCGCAGGCGGCGATCCCTGGTACAACGTCGTCCACCGCAACGACGACTGGCTCGACTTCCGGTACGGCGCGAAGAACTACATCGAGAACAACTACACCCGCCGCTGGGCGTACATGGGCGCGTTCTCGTACGTCACCGGCTCCCACAACTTCAAGTTCGGGGCCAACATCACCAACGGCAACAGCCGGTACGCCTACGGCAGCAACGGCGACCTCGACCAGCGCTACGCCTCGTCCCCCAACCCGCTCGGCCGCAGCCTCGGTTTCATGGACGGCAACTGCGACCACTACGCGGCAGCCGTGAACCGGGCAGCCGGCCTGCCCTGCGGCACGATCGGCACGCCGGACGCGGTCGGCGTGTACAACCACCCCACCTTCTCCAAGTCCAAGCTGGACTACAACGGCGGCATCTACGCGCAGGACTCGTGGACGATCGACCGGCTGACCATCAACTACGGCCTGCGGATGGACTTCGCCTCGGTGTCGGTCCCTTCGACGCCGAAGCCGCTCGGCCGGTTCGTGAACGTGTTCGCGTACCCGGCGGCCGAGAACCTGCCGAGGTTCGGACCCGACTGGGCGCCGCGGCTGAGCGTGGCCTACGACCTGTTCGGGGACGCTCGTACGGCGCTGAAGTTCGGCTGGAACAAGTACGTCAGCGACGTCGGCGTCTACCTCCCCGAGCGTTATTCGGTCGCCACCCGCGCCACCGACGTGCGCGACTGGTTCGACTGTCACCTCATCGCCGCCGGCACCGCGTGCTCGGGGCTCAATCCGTACGGAGGCAACGGCGACGATATCGCCCAGAACTGGGAAATCGGCCCCGGCCAGGAGATCTTCGGGTTCCGCTCGCCCAACACCCCCGACCTCGACAACTTCGCGCGGGAGTACAACCACATCTGGACCGCCGGCCTGCAACAGGAGCTGGTGCAGGGCCTCTCCATCGGCCTGGAGTTCCGGCGGCGGGCTTTCCACAATACGTGGTCGGCCGACAACCTGGAGTACAACCTGAGCGACTTCGGGGCGCTCCCCGACGGCAGCCCCGACCCGGCGATGGCCGGCACGGGACGCTACTTCGACCTGGTCCGGCCCTATCCGTACGTCGGGTCCGTCACCGTCTTCAACATCGACCCGGCCGTACGCCTTCAGACCGACAACGTCGACCGGACGCGCGGTCCCGGCTACTCGAACGTGTACCACGGGTTCGAGCTGAGCATTCAGGGCCGGATGCCCGGCGGAGGCTCGCTCTTCGGCGGCTGGACCGTTGAAGACACCGGCCGCACCACGATCTACAACTACGATCGATCCACCGGGGGCACGCGGTACGGCGGCGAGGTGAACGACTGCGCCGACGTGCTCGCCCGCGGCGACAACCCCAACGAGCTGCGATTCTGCGACGCCGGCACCTACCCGCGTCAGTTCCGGCACGAGTTCAAGCTGTCGGGAACGGTGCCCTTCTCGCTGCCGGCCCTCGGCGACATGCAGTTCGGGGGCTCGTTCCAGGCCTATCCGGGCGGCGCCGGCGACTGGGGCGGCCTCCAGGAAGGTCTCTACGTCCACCGCACCGCCGACGACGCCCTGCTCGGCACCTACTCGGAGACCTTCTACGGACAGCCCGGCCAGTGCGTCGCCCCGTGCACGCCCGGCGGCCGACTGGTGCCGGAGGAGGCCTCGACGATCAGCACCAGCACGTCGGCCTACTGGATCCCCATGATCCCGCTCAACAGCGTGAAGTTCATCCCCTACTGGACGCAGCTCGACGTCAACATCCAGAAGGTGTTCAACATCGGGACGTGGCGCTACGACGCGCGGCTCGAGCTCTTCAACGCGCTCAACTACGGTGTCGAGATCTGGCAGACCGGTTCGCGCAACGCGAGAGGCAGCACCGGGGCCGGCTACCAGGCCCTTTCGCAGTGGGAACGCGCGAGCAAGCTGCTCGAAGGGAGGGTCATCCGCCTGGCGGTCACCGCGCGCTTCTAGACCCGGAGTCCGAACAAGGGCTCCTCCAGCGTTTTCTCGGACCCGGGGGCGGGCGGACGGTCTTCCGCCCGCCCGTTGCGGTCAACCCCCGCCGCTGGGTTACACTCGGATTCGGATGCGTGTTCAGGCGTTGCTCCGTCTGTTCGCACTGTCGATCCTGACCGCGTGCAGTCCGGCGGCCGAGCCGGTCCTGCTGCCGGTGGCGCTGCCCGACCTGAGCGGCATGCATTCCGCGGTCCAGGCACAGCTCCGCAGCGCAGAGGATGCGCTGGCGGCCGGCGGAGCCTCGGAGCGCGCCGAGGCCCACGGCGCCTTGGGCATGCTGCTGATGGCCGGCGATTACCTGGAGGCGGCGGAGCCGAGCCTGCGAAACGCCCGGCGAGTTGCTCCGGACGAGTTTCGCTGGACGTACTACCTGGCTCACCTGCTCTGGAAGCAGGGCGACCTGCCGCAGGCCGCGGAGTACTTCGGCCAGGCCCGGCGCCTGCGGCCGGACGACTTCCCCACGCTCATCTGGCTCGCGAGCACCTACCTCACTCTGGGCCGCCCGGCGGAAGCCGAGTCCGTGCTGGCGCAAGCGCGCTCGGTGCAGCCCGGCGCCGCCGTGGTGCGCTACCACGAAGGTCAGGCCGCCGCGGCCGCCGGGGACCACACGCGCGCGGTCGAGCACTTCACCGCCGCGCTGCGTCTGGAGCCGAACGCCGGCGTAGTGCACTATCCCCTGGCGATGGCCTACCGGGCGCTGGGGAATCTCGAGCTGGCGGAGTTCCACTTGCAACGCGGCGGTCCGGGCGCAGCGGACGTCGCCTCGGGCATGGCGAGCCTGGCCCTGTCGGACCCGCTGATGGCCGAGATCACGACCATTCTCAGCAGCCCGCGGGTGCACCGGGAGCTCGCCATAGCCGCCGACGGACGCGGTGACCTGCCGGAGGCGGTGCGGCAGTTCCGGACGGCGATCGACCTCGAGCCCACCGATCCGCTCCTGCATCTGAGCCTGGCCATGGCGCTGGACCGTGCCGGGGACCCCCGCGCGGCGCTGCCCGCGCTCGACGCGGCGCTCCGGCTCGATCCGGATCTCGTGCAGGCCCATTACGTCATGGGCACGCTGCTGGAACGCGCCGGACGCGATGCCGAGGCGATCGAGCGCTTCACGACCGCCGCCAGCCACGACCCCCGGTCCACCGAGACGCAGTTGCGGCTGGCCAACGCCCTGCGGCGCACCGGCCGCTTCGAGACGTCGTTGGCGCACTACCGCCGGGTCATCGAGCGTGCCGCCCAGGCCGCGGACGCGCGGTTCGGCGAAGCGCTGGCACTGGTGCGGCTGGGGCGTCACCGGGACGCGCGCACCCGGCTCGAGACGGCGATGCGGCGACACCCCGACCAGCCGGCGTTCGCCACCGCGCTTGCCCGTCTGCTGGCCGCCTCCACCGATCCCCGGGTCCGCGACGGGCGGCGGGCGCTCGTCCTGATCGAGGAAGTGGTGGCGGAGCACAAGACCACCGGCGTCGCCGAGACCATGGCGATGGCCCTCGCCGAGCTGGGGCAGTTCCGGGGCGCGGTCGAGTGGCAGCAGGTCGCCATCGACGTCGCGCGGGACGCGGGGCGGCCCGATCTGGCCCTGCAGATGTCGGCAAACCAAGCCGCTTACCGGCAGGGCCGGCCGTGCCGCACGCCATGGCGCGACGACGAGCCGGAGCAACGCCCGGGTCCCGCCGTCGAGCCGGGACTGCTCGGATCGGCGCCGGCACGCTGAAACGCCGGCACGCGGTACGCGCCGCTCCTCACTCCTCGGTCACTTCGATCCGCGCGTTCACGGCGATCGGGCCGAGCACGGTCTGCTCCCGACCCGACGGCCACGCCACGTCGATGCGATCGACCGCGGACGCGTCGCCCAGCCCGAAGTAGAGCGGCTGGAGACTCTGGGAGAGGTACCCGGTCTTGCCGTCCTGCTGGCGCGTGTAGGTCTGCCCGCCCGCCGTCACCCGCACGACGGCGCCGACGCCCCCGCGATTCGACGTCGTGCCGGTCAGCTCCACGACGAGATAGCGGACCGGCCGGCGCTCCGCGAGGTCGCTGACGAGGACCATCGGCGCGGCGTTGAACTCGTTGGTCACGATGTCGAGGTCGCCGTCGTCATCGACGTCGAAGATGACCGCCGAGCGTGATCCGCGCGCGGCCCGGATGGTCACGTCGCGCCGCGGGCCGGTGTAGCCCGGCCGGCGATCGGCCTCGCCGAGCTGGAACCACGGAACGGTCAGGCCGCCGCGCCGCGGCTCGACCCCGAGGAGGAACTCGGCGTCCAGGAACCGTTCGCCGCGGT
The DNA here is from genome assembly GCA_965222905.1 of Vicinamibacterales bacterium. GTDB lineage: Bacteria > Acidobacteriota > Vicinamibacteria > Vicinamibacterales > UBA8438 > WTFV01. The sequence continues at coordinate 7,171,440 of OZ244976.1, forward strand.
TGTTCAGCAGGACGGAATTGATGCCGTAGCGGAAAGGGAAATTCATGCCCGCGGCGACGAACAGGTCCTCGTAGCCGTCGGCGTTGAGGTCGCCGGCGCTCGGCCCCCACGGCCAGTACGTCTCGGTCCCGATCGCGTCCGACACCTCCCGGAACCGCCCGCCGCCGTCGTTCCGGAAGAAGGCGTTGCCCCAGATGCTCGTCGAGCCGTCGCCGACGACGGCCGGATCCCACTGCATGTCGGCCTTCAGCTTCTCGCGGTCCGGACCGACCTCGACGCTCATGTCGGAGTGCATGTCCGTGATGTAGATGTCCAGCCGCCCGTCGTTGTCGAAGTCGAGGATCTCGATCCCCATGGCGCCCCAGGACGTCCGCGGAAACACCTCCCGGCCCCGCGCCACGAAGCGCTCGCCGCCCACGTTCTCGTAGTACTCGTCGTCGCCCTGCATGTTCAGGACGTACAGATCGAGCCAGCCGTCCTCGTTGACGTCGAGCACACCCGCGTCGCCCGACCACCGGACGTCCTGCAGCCCGACCGCCGCGGACACGTCCGTGAACCGGTTGCCGCCGTCGTTCCGGAAGAGGATGCTCTGCTCGGCCCGCTCCGGGAACAGATGCCCCTGAAACGCGTCTTCCTCGAAGCCGACGTAGTAGCGGTACCCTTCTCCGGCGATCACGTCCGTCGTGTACCGCCCGACGTTGGCGAGAAACAGATCGAGCCGTCCGTCGCGGTTGTAGTCGAAGAAGACCGCGCCCGACGAATGGCCGTTGTAGTCGACGCCCGCCGCGGCCGAGATGTCGCGGAACCGCCCGCCGTCGTTCTCGAACAGGCGGTTGCCGCCGCGCACCGTGGTGACGTACAGATCCGGGTCGCCGTCGTTGTCGATGTCGCCGAACGACGCGGTCACGCCTATCTCGTCGGTCACGCCGACGCCGGCCCGGGCGGTGATGTCCTCGAACCGCCCGCCGCCGAGGTTGCGCCAGAGCTCGTTGCTGCCCACCTGCGTGACGAAGTACAGGTCGTAGCGGTCGTCGCCGTCGACGTCGGCCACCGCGACGCCGTTCCCGTGGTCGTAGTGGACCGCCTTGTACGTCCTGCCGGCGTCGCTGACGATGCGATGGCGAAACGTGATGCCGCTGTCCGCGACCCGGTCCGTGAACCGAAAGCCGGTGAACACGTCGAAGGCGCCGCCTCTCGCAAGCTGCGCCGTGCGCGCCGCCTGCAGCCAGCGCGCGTCGGCCAGCACCGGCGGGACCAGCAGGGTGGCCGGCGGCGGCTGGGCGTGGACGGTGGGCGCGGGCCAGCCGCCGGGCCGTTCTCCCGCGGGGACGAAGCTCAGCAGCCCGCCCAGCAGGCAACCGCCGAGCAGCGCCGGCAACGGTATCCGATGCATGTCCGTCCTTTCCGGGAGGCGAGAGTCGCCCTGACCGCTGACCTGCCTGCGACCGGGGATCGATGCGGGGCGCATTCCCACAGGGCAACGGCAGGCGCGGCCGCCTGCGCGGAACGTAGCGCGGCGGTCGAACGGATGTCAAGACGCGGGCCGCCGGCGGCGCGGCCGTCTACTCCAGCTCGTCGGCGTGCCAGGGCGTGCGGCAGGGCTGGCCGCGCAGATACAGCGCCAGGTTGGCCGCCATCCGCCGGATGGCGCCGACCTGCCCCGCATCGGTGGCGACCGACATGGCCAGCCGCTGCCAGCGGACCGCCTCGGCGAACTGCCCCAGCTCGGCGTGCGCCATGGCCATGGTCTCGGCCACCGCCGTCGTCCTGATCTCGGCCGCCAGGGTCTGCACCAAGTCGAGCGCCCGCTGCCCGTCGCGCACCGCCTCGACGGGAGCAGCGGCCAGCAGGCGCGCCAGCCCGAGGGCGAACGCCGGCTCGCCGGGATGACGATCCATTCCCGCGCTGAAGCGATCGCGCGCCGCCGCGAAGCGCCGGAGCCCTACCAGGGCCATCGCCTGACCGAAACGCGCGTCGCTCCGCGCGGCGGTCCGTTCGTAGTACGGCAGCGACGCTGCGAGCCGGCCGTTCCGGTGCAACGCCTGGGCCAGCCGCAGGGTGGCGTCGTCGTTGTCCGGATCATGGGCCGCGGCCAGCCGCAAGTGCTCGATCGCCTCGTCGCCGCGGTCGTTGCGCTCGAGCAGCGTGGCAATCAGGAAGTGCGCACGCGCCAGCGTGGGATCGAGCCGCACCGCGTCGCGCAGGTGCACCAGGACGGCATCCGCATCCCGTCCCATCAGGTTCAGGACCATCCCGAGCTGCAGGTGCAGCAGCGGATCGTCCGGCTCGAGTGCGACCGCCCGCTCGAACCGGCGGACGGCCTCCGGCCAGTCTCCGACCGCGCTGGCGTCCAGGGCGCGTGCCCGCTGCCCCGGCTCTTCCGCCGCCGCCGTCCCGATCGCCGGCAACGTCCACGGCGCGGGCGCCAGCGGGGCAATCCTGGGCGCACCCTCGCGGACGCGGTAGATCCGGTTCGGCTCGACGTCCCTGTACACGTCCGTCCGTCCGCTCGCCGGCCACGTGACGGCCACCGCCCGGATGGCGGTCGCATCCCCGAGTCCGATCTCCTGCTGCAGGCTGGAGCCCCCGAAGCTCCCGCCGCTGCCGGCCGTCGCGTGCACCTCCCGGTCGCCGGCGGGCGTCGCGATCGTGATGCGGATCCGGGCGCCGATCCCCATCCGATTCGATGCGACCCCCTCCAGGCGCAGGGTGATCCAGCGGTTGCCGTGACCCGGATTCAGGTACAGGGCGTTCGGAAAGGTGTCGCCCTCGAACGCGCCGCCGAGCACGTGGTAGAGGTCCTGGTCGCCGTCCGCGTCGACGTCCCCGAACGCCACGCCGTGCCCCTTCTGCAGGTGCCCGAACCCGCCGGACGAGGTGACGTCCTGAAAGAACCCCCCGCGCGCGTTGCGGAACATCAGGTTGGGGATGAGCATCCGGTAGTCGGGGTCGCCCGTGCCCAGGTACATGTCGAGGAAACCGTCGTTGTCGAGGTCCCCGTAGTTCGAGCCCATGCCGACCATGATCCGGTCGAGCCGGGTCGCCTGCGTGACGTCGGTGAACGTGCCGTCGCGGTTGTTGCGGTAGAGCCGCGGAAGCTGTCCGCGGTGCGGCCGCCCGAGCCGCTCGAGGACGACGTCGGACAGGCCCCCGCTGAAGCCGCTCACGAAGAGATCTTCCCAGCCGTCGTTGTCGTAGTCGAAGAACCACGTCGGAAAGCTCACCGGCGGCCCCTCGACCCCCGCCTCGGCCGCCACGTCGCGGAACGACCACCCGCCGCCCGCCGCCCGCCCGTCGTTGCGAAAGAGTCGGTTGGGCTGCCCCGGGTCGAGCAGCGTCACGTAGAGATCGAGCCGCCCGTCGTTGTCGTAGTCGCCCCAGACGACCCCCTTCACGAATCCGACCACGTCCACGCCGGACTCGGCCGCCACGTCGGTGAACGTCCCGTCGCGGTTGTTGCGGAAGAGCTGGCAGGGGTAGGCCGCCGACACGGACGACTCGTTGCCGATGTACAGATCCACCCAGCCGTCGTTGTCGAAGTCGCCCCACGCGGCGGTCTGCGTCGGCGCCGAGACCAGCAGGCCGGCCTCTTCCGTGACGTCCGAGAACGTGCCGTCGCCGTTGTTCCGCAGCAGCGAGTTCGGATGCGGGGCGCTCAGCCACGCGCCGCGCAGGACCAGCAGATCGACAAACCCGTCGTTGTCGTAGTCGGCCTGCACCAGGTTCAGGCCGCTGACGAGCCCCGTGAGGCCGGCCGCCGCGGTCCGGTCGGTGAAGCTGCCATCGCCGTTGTTCCGGAAGTACCGGAGCTGGGTGGGATTCTCGCCCGCGACGACGGCGAAAAGACCCGCGGACGACGCGACGAGGTCGAGGTCGCCGTCGCCGTCGAAGTCGTCCAGGACCGCACCGCCCTTGCGGCCGGCGACGTCGATCCCGAGCCGGGGAGCGACGTCGGGAAACGTCCGGACGTCGTAGTCCGACCGGAAGGCGGTGGGAGGCACCAGCCAGGGCTCGGGAACCTCGAACGGGTAATCACCCAGCGTCATGTAGGCGAGGTTGAGGAGCCACCGCGAGTCGAGCGCGGTGGACTCGTCCGGCGGATCGCGCAGAATGCCCTCGTACAGCTCGATGGCGCGCCGCGCGGGGCGCTCGTCCGGGTGAATCCCGGTGCGGCGCATCGGCGCCGAGCAGCGCCGGGTGGCGGCGCCCGCCGCGCAGTTCCGTTGCGTGGCCACGCGCAGGTGGGACAGGGCCAGAAGTTGCCGCACCGCGCTCACGAAGGTGGGCGAGACGCCCGGCTCGGCCAGACTCTGCGTCAGGACGTCCTCCAGCGTCTCGGCCGCCTCCTCGCTCTGGCCCGCGTAGAGTAGAAACCGCGCAATCTCCGAGCGGTACCGCAACAGATCCCGCGGCTCCGACGGCGGGGGCACGGTACGAAGGTCGCGGGCACGCACGGAGCCCGCGTAGGGATTGGTGTAGACGGACGCGCGTGCGATGGCGTCGAGGCGCGCCGCCATGCCGGGGGTCCCGGAGCCGCCCGGCGCCGCCGGGTTCTGTCCGGCCGCCGCCGGCGCCCAGACGCCGATCAGCACCGCCGCGACGCATAGACGATGGGCCGCGAGCCTCGTACTCACCCGCTCCCGGCGCGCACCGGCTGGCCGGTCCCCTCGGTCAACGTCGTCCACTGCCCGACCGGCACGTCCGTCCACTCCTCGATCCGCCCGCTCGGCCACGCGACCCGGACGGCGGTAACCCTGCCCGCCGCACCGAGTCCCACCACCACTCGCGGGTCGCTGGCCGACGCGTAGCTGCCGTCGGCCCGCGCCCGCCGCCACAGCACCGGACCCTCGCCGCGGAACACGCCGACCCGCGCCCCCGGCATGTCCCGCGGGCCGGCGCCGCCGACCAACCGCAGACCCAGCCAGGGATGGCGCTGCCCCACCTCGTTGATCAGCAGCCGGGCCGGACCGTTGTTGTTCGCCACCAGCACGTCGACGTCGCCGTCGTTGTCGACGTCGCCGAACGCCGCCCCGCGGCTGACCTCGGACAGGGCGAACGCGGGGCCGGCCCGGCCGGTGAGGTCCTCGAAGCCACGTCCCCCGAGGTTGCGGAACAACTGGTTGCGCTGATGCAGCGGGAACGGATCGCCGGCAGCCGCCAGGCTCTCGACGACCTGCACGTCGCCGTTGACCACCAGCAGATCCAGCCAACCGTCGTTGTCGAAGTCGGCCCATGCCGTGCCGAATCCCGTGTACGGCATGCTGGGCGCGCCGAGGCCGACCATGGCGCTGCGGTCCTCGAAGAACCCGCCGCCCGCATTCGCATACAGGGTGTTGGTCTCCGTCGTGACGTGGGTCATGAAGAGGTCGTCGTCGCCGTCGCCGTCGAAGTCGCCTAGATCGACCCCCATGCTCGCCTCGCTGCCCCCCGCGCCGTTCACGGCCACGCCGTTCAGCAGGGCGCGGTTGGCGAAGGTCCCGTCCTGCCGGTTGATCCACAACTGGTTGGGCTGGCCGTCGTTGGCCACGTAGACGTCGAGCCAGCCGTCGCCGCTGAAATCGGCGGCCAGGACGCCGAGGGCCGGCCCGTACTCGCGCCCCGTGCCGGCGCCGGCCGTCACGTCCTCGAACGTGCCGTTCCCGCGGTTGCGATACAGGCGGTCGGGCGCCGCCGCGTAGCTCTTCGGCGCACAGTAGTCCCGCTCGCCGGTCAGCGTCAGGCAGCGCTCCTCGTTGTCGGGATCGTAGTCGACGTAGTTGCCGACGTACAGGTCCAGCCAGCCGTCCCGATCGATATCCGCGAACGACGCCGACACCCCCCAGCCCGCGTCGTCCACGCCGGCCCGCCGGGAGACGTCGCGGAACGTCCCGTCCCCGTTGTTGCGAAACAACTGATTGGCGCCCAGCCGCGTGCGGTACAGATCGACCCGCCCGTCGTTGTCGAAGTCTCCGGCCGCCACTCCCATGCCGTAGGCGCGCACGTCGAGACCGCTACCCTCGGTGACGTCGGTGAACTGCAGGGTCCGCGTGCCGTCCGGGTGAATCTCCAGATCGTTGCGGTAGAGACGATCGGTGAGCGGCAGCGGCACGTGCGAGGCGGGCGGCATCAGCGCATCGTTCAGCGACTTGCCCTCCCCCAGCATCTGGCCCTGGACGAAGTAGGCGTCGAGGTCGCCGTCGTTGTCCATGTCGAACAGCGCGGCCCCCGGCGCCATGATCTCGCCGAGGTGGAACGCGCCGGACATGCCGTTGAAGTGGACGAAGTCGATGCCCGTCTCCCTGGCCCGGTCGGTGAACCAGATCTCGTCGGGTCCGCCGTCCGGCGGAGAAGCTGCGTCTTCCACCGCAGCCGATGCCTCGCGATCGCCCTCCCGAGCCCCGGAGTCGGCCGGACGGCAACCCGGCCCGCCGGCGAGACTCGACAGGAGCACCGCCGCGATGCAGCCATGCGGCCACGGGAGTGGTCGGAACACGCAACATTATCCGCCGGCCCCGTGGGCCGCTTCAAGTCGGCGGACACGGCCTCCGGACGGCGAGCCGCGGACGCCCGCCCGCGTCAGGGCCGGGAAGGATCCAGGAGGGCCGGATCGACAGCCGGACCCGGATTGTGCTCCGGCTCGTCCTCCCGCCACGGCGTACGGGACGGCTCGTTCCGCAGATAACGCGTCAGGTTGTCGGCCATCGCCCGCGCGACGTCGGGCAGCGCCGCGTCGATGACGATGCCCATCGCGAACCGCTGCCACTCCACCGCCTCCGCGAACCGCCCCAGCTCGGCCAGCGCCATCGCCATGGTCTCCGCAACCGACGCGGTCTGGTACTCGGCGGCCAGCGCCTGCACGAGCTCCAGCGCCCGCCGACCATCGCGTACCTGCTCGTCGGGCGCCGCGGCAAGCACCCGCGCCAGCGCGTGCGTGAATGCCGGCTGCCCCGGGTGGCGCGCCGCCGCGGTGGTCAGCACCTCCCGGGCCTCTCCGTAGCGCCCCAGCCGGACCAGGGCCATCGCCTCGCCGAAACGGGCCTGATCGTCCTCGCCGGCCTGCCGGTAGTGGGTCAGGGACGCCTCGAACCGGCGGTTGCGCCGCAGGGCGTCCGCCAGGCGCAGGTGCGCTGCGCGCAGCGTCTCGTCGTACGTCACGGCGGCGCGGAAGCGCTCGATCGCCTCGGCGTCGCGACCGCTCCGCTCGAGAAGAGTGCCGAGCAGGTAGTGCGCCGCCGCCAGCCGGGGATCGATCTCCAGGGCCGCTTCGAGCGCGGCCAGGGCGGCGCGCGGCGCGCCGGTGCGGATCAGGGCCGTGCCGAGATTCAGCCGCATCACCGAGTTGCCCGGCGCCATTCCGACCGCGGACCGGAACTGGCGCACGGCCTCGGGCCAGTCCTCCCGGGCGGTCGCCTGCAGCCCCAGATCGCGGTGGGTCTGGGGGCTTCGCAGCGCCGTCGTCAACGTGGCCATCAGCGGGTCGGCCATCGGCACGGCGGCCCTGGCCGCGTAGCCGGCGCCGATGCGGCCTCCACCGCGGCTCAGGTGGTCGCGCGCCCGCTCGAGATCGCCGAGGCCCCGGTAGGCCATCGCCAGCGGGTAGTGGATCACCGTAGCCGACGGGTCCCGAGCCAGGGCCGCCTCGAAGCGCTCTACCGCGCGCGGGTAGTCCCGCGCGGCAAGCGCCGCCCGGCCGCCCTGGTACAGCAACGCCTGGGCGTTCGGATACAGGGTCAAGCTCCTGGCGAGGAGCGTCTCCGCCGCCTCGGGCCGGTCGAGGTCGACGTAGGCGTGAAGCAGCCAGACGATCGTCGCAAAATCCGTGGAGTCGAGCCGCAGGACCTGCTCGAACCAGGCGGCCGCCCGCTCGAGGCCCCCGTTGCGCATGGCGACGTGGGCCAGGTAGTACGGCCAACGGTAGTCTCCCGGCGCCAGCTCCCGCGCATGTCGAAAGCAGACGTCCGCCGCGTCCGGGTAGTCCCCGGCGAGCAGGAGCGTCCCCAATGCGCCGTGCGCATCGGCGCGCTCCCGCCGGCGCGGGTCCGCCGCCGGATCGGCCCCGCGCCCCCCGGGCGGTCCCAACGCGACCAGGGCACGGTACGCGGCGCCGAGCTGCTCTTGCACCGCCGGATGCATGCGGCCGAGAGCCGGCAGCTCGCACGGTGCGACAACCGGCTGGGTGAACACGACCGGCGGGGGCACGGCCTGCGCCGCGACCACGCCCCCTGCCGCGAGCTGTGCGACCACGGCCAGACCGCGTGCGAACGCGGATCTCACCGCGGACTCCGACCCGTCCCTTCGATCAGCGTGGTCCAGCGATTCATGCCGACGTCCGCCCACTCTTCCACGCTTCCGTCCGGCCAGACGACGCGGACAAGGTCGATGGTCGCTGCCCGACCCAGACCGACCAGGACGCGCGGATCGTTCGCCGACACGTAGCTCCCGTCCGTATGCGCGCGCCGCCACAGGACCGGCCCACCGTCGCGGAACACCCCGACCCGCGCGCCGAGCATGTCCCGACGGCCGTCCTCTCCGAGCAGCCGGAGCCCAACCCACCGGCTACGGTGGCCGACCTGGTTGATCAGCAGCCGCACCGGCCCGTTGTTGTTGGTCAGCAGCACGTCGGTGTCGCCGTCGTTGTCCACGTCCCCGAACACCGCGCCGCGGCTGACTTCCGAAACACGGAACGTGCTCCCGGCGTCCGCTCCCACTTCCTCGAACCGGCCGTTTCCCAGGTTGCGGAACAACTGGTTGCGCTGGTGCAGCGGAAACGGATCGGCGACCCGCACGAGCGCCTCCTGGGTCCGGATCTCGCCATTGGCGATCAGCAGATCCTGCCATCCGTCGTTGTCGACGTCGAACCAGGCGGTTCCGAAGCCGGTGTACGGCAGGCTGGGCGGGCCCAGACCGACGCGGGCGGTGCGATCCTCGAAGAGACCGGATCCGTCGTTGATATAGAGGGTATTGGTCTCGGTGGCGATGTGGGTCATGAACAGGTCGTCGTCGCCGTCGGCGTCGAAGTCCCCGGCGTCGACTCCCATGCTCCCCTCGGCGTTCCCGTCCCGATTGACCGCCACGCCGGCCAGCCATGCACCGTTCAGGAAGGTGCCGTCCCGCTGATTGAGCCAGAGCTGGTTGGGCTCCCCGTCGTTGGCGACGTACAGATCCTGCCACCCGTCGCCGTCGAGATCAGCGGCGACGACTCCGAGCGCCGGACCGTACTCCCCGCCCTGCAACGCATCGGCCGTCACGTCGGCGAACGTCCCGTCCCCACGGTTGCGCAACAGCCGGTCGGGAACCGGCACGTAGCGCTTCGGCCCGCAGTAGTCCTTCTCACCGGTGCGGTTGAAACACTCGATCCGGTCCTCCAGACGCGGGTCGACGTAGTTGCCGACGTAGAGGTCGAGCCAGCCGTCCCGGTCGTAGTCCACGAAGGACGCCGAGACGCTCCAGCGCGGATCGTTCGCGCCGGCCCCCTCGGTCACGTCCGCAAAGGTGCCGTCCCCGTTGTTGCGAAACAGATGGTTGGCGCCCAGACCGGTCCGGTAGATGTCGACCCAGCCGTCGTTGTCGACGTCCCCGGTGGCCACCCCCATGCCGTACGCACGGATGCCGAGGCCGCTCCGCGCGGTCACGTCCGTGAACCGTAACGTGCGCGTCCCGTTCGCATGCACCAGGAGATCGTTGCGGTACAGCCGGTCGCCCGGCGTCGACCCGCTTCCCGCCGGCGGCGCGAACAGTGCGTCGGCCAGCGTCTTCCCCGGACCGAGCATCTGCCCCTGGACCAGGTAGACGTCGAGATCCCCGTCGTTGTCGAAGTCCAGCAGTGCACCGCCCGGACCCATGATCTCGGCCGAGTAGTACTCCCCGGACATGCCGTTGAAGTGCGCGAAGTCGAGTCCCGCGGCCGCTGCGCCGTCCGTGAACCAGGCGCCCGGCGCTGGCCCCGGTCCGGACTGCGACGAAGCCGGCGTCGCACCGGAACCCAGGGCGACGAAGATCAGCAGGACTGCAGCGGGAAAGCGGCGGGGGCTGTTACGCACCGGTCGTCCACCATGCCAGTGGGACTCCCCTACTCCGCGTCCGGAGCGGCATCGGGGAGAAGCACCCGTTCGATGGTCGAGAGACGCTGGTCGATCTTCCCGAAGCCGATCTCGACGGCGCGCAGCCGCTCGTCGAAGCCATCCATGCGGGCGTCGCCACGGTCGAAGCGGGCGTCGACGCGATCGAAGCGGGCGTCGACGCGATCGAAGCGGGCGTCAACGGCATCGAAGCGGTCTTCCATACGGCGCTCCAGCGTAGCGACATCCGCGGTGAGATCGTCGATCCGGACGTTGAGCTGACCGGTGATGAACACGGCGAGCCCGATTGCGGTGGCCATGGTCGTGGCGATGACCGTGACGCCGGTTCCGACGATGGTCCAGACGAGAACCCTGGTATTACTGTCCATGACGTTACCGATCATCGTAACACTTCGCCGGGTGTCTAGCGGCCCTCGATCCCGGCCAGCGCGGCGTCGATCCGATCCTGCAGCCCTTCGCCGCCGGGGTCGATCCGCAGCGCCTCGCGGTAGTGCGCGACGGCCTGCTCCAGGTCCCCCTGTATATGAAGCGCGGTACCGAGGTTGGCGTGGGCCTCGACCGAGTCGGGATCGATGGCGAGCGCGCGCCGGAACTCGGCGCCGGCTTCGTCCAGCCGCTCCTGCGACGCCAGAGCGACGCCCAGCATGTTGAGCGTCGCCGCCACGGGTGGCGCGAGATCCAGAGCCCGGCGCAGATGGGTCACCGCGTCGTCCAACCGGCCCTGGGCCTGCAGCGCCATGCCCAGAGCGGCGTGCGCCTCGGCCGAGCCCGGATCGATGGCGAGCGCGCGCCGATAGCTCTCGACAGCCTCGTCCGTGCGGTCCAGCGCAACGAGCGCGTTGCCGAGATTGGAATGGGAATCGGCATCGTCCGGGGCGATCTCCAGGGCCCTCTCGTAGTGGACTATCGCCTCGGCGGGCCGGCCCAGCGCCGCTAGCGCCGTCCCCAGGTTGCTGTGGGCGAGCGCGTCGTCCGGCGCCAGCGCCAGCACCTCGCGATACTGTCCCGCCGCGTCGTCCAGACGCCCCCGAGCCTGCAGCTCGGTACCCACGTTGAGCGCGGTGACCGCCCGCATGTCGGCCATCGAGAGCACCGGCCAGTTGCAGAAGACCAGCATCGCCGCGACGACTGCGGCGGCCCACTGCGCCCGCCGGTCCCATCCCGCCGCGACCATCCGTCCGATCTCCGCGACGGCCGCCGCAGCGAACGGTATCAACAGCGGAACGAGCGGATACCGGTAGCGCGCCATGACCGCGAACAGCACGACGCTCGCCGCGTAGGCCGCGAGCAGCAGATACGTCAGCAGGAGCTGCCGGCGCCGGTTCCACGTCAGCCACAGACCGGCGGCGGCCAGCGGAGCCAGCACGCCGAAGTGCCAGAAATAGCCGGTTGCCCGCAACGGAAACGACCAGTCGGCGTGACTGAGCTGGTCTTCCGTATCGGCCACCTCTGCCGCATTCAACGCCAGCACGACCTTGCGTCCGGTCAGGCGCAGCCAGTCCACCGGCTCGGTCCGGATGTAGTCCAGCGCCCGCCGGGTCCAGTAGCGGGAAACCTCTGCCGCAGTCAGCGTCGCCCCGAGCTCCCGCTCGGCGACCTGGGTGGCGTCCTGCCGCTCGAAGCGGGGATCTCCCCGTCCGAACACCAGTGGCCGATACGTACCGTCGGCCGCGGCGTTGTTGCCGATGTAGAAGTTGGGCCCGAACTGCGACGTAGTCAACACGAACCCGCCCCCCACCGCCGCGTTCCGCGCGGCAACGGGCAGAACTACCAGGGCCAGCCCCAGAACGAACGCGCCGGCCCGCACGAGACGGTCGCGGCGCGGCCCTTCCGATACCGCCAGCCAGCCGAGCACGGCGACGACGAACACCAGGGCGTGCTCGCGTGTCAGCAGCAACGCGCCGAGGGCCAGCCCCGGCCAGATCCAGGCCCGGACCGGCGCGGGTCGCGTGACCAGCCGGCCGAGCGACGCGAGGACGGCGCAGAGCAGAAACAGACCGAGCGACGCCTTCTGCACGAGGCCATCGAAGAAGATGGCCGGCGCGTAGACCGCAAGCATCAGGCCCGCCAGGAGGCCGGCGGGGCGCGGGAACAGACGCCCTGCCGCAACCGCCAGCAGCACGCACGACGCGGCGCCGAGCACGCTCTGGACCAACCGCACCGCGAGCGGGTCCGAACCGAACAGCGCGTAGACGGCGCCGAGGAAGTACGGATACAGCGGCGCCTGGTAGAAGACCTCGCTCCCGGCCCAGTCGCCGGCCAGGATCTCCAGACCCCAGGCGTGATAGCTCTGGGCATCGCCCATGGTCAGGCCGAAGAAAGGCGCCGCGCGCAACTGCCACACGTGGACGAGCCGAATCGCGAGCGCGAGCCCGAAGATCGCGGGCAGATGCCAGCCTCGGCGGCCGGCGTGCCCGGCCCCGGCGACGGCAGACTCACGTCTCGCGGACGCGGGAGCCCCACGGCGCGGACCGGCAGCGCCGCGACGCGACCGGCGGCGAGCCGTCACGGTGTCTCCCCGGCACCGCACGACGACGCGCTGGCTTCGACCGACACTTCTGTGATCCGGCTCCTAGCGAGCCACCGCCTGCTCTCTCCGATACCCGTGCAATCGCTGGCGGATGGCCGCCGCCACGTCGTCTCGACCGGCCGGGACCAGTCCCAGCGCGGTCTCGGCGGTAGCGACCGCCCGCTCCAGCGCTCCGGCGGCCGCGTAGACCGCGGCCAGCACATCGAGAATGCCCGGCTGCGCATGGCCGCTCAACTCCGCGGCGCGTTCGCCGAACCGCACCGCGCGGACCGGATCGCGGCGGGTTGGATCCGGATGCGTCGCCAGCACCAACGCGAGCTCCGCATACGGCTCCGGGGCGCCGGGCTGGACCGCGATCGCGCGCCCATACAACTGGACCGCGTCGTCGAGCGCCCCACTCATCATCAGGGCGTTCGCCAGGTTGTAGAGCGCCTCCCCATCGTCGGGACGGAGCCGCACGGCCTCGCGATAGTGCGAAATCGCCGCCGCCAGGTCGCCCCGCAGCTTCAGGGCGGCGCCCAGATTGTTGTGGGCCAGGGCGTACGCCGGATCGAGGCGCAACGCACGTTCGAGCTCCGCGACCGCCGCGTCGAGCGCGCCGAGCTGCAGCAGCGCGGTGCCCAGGTTGTACGCCGCGGCGGAAGCGTCCGGCGCCAGGCGCACCGATTCCCGGTAGTGCTCCACCGCTTCCGCGGTCTTACCGAACTGCGTATAGAGCAGCGCGACGTCGTCGTGGACCATCCGCTGGTCGGGGTCGGCGGCGAGCACCATCTCGAAGCCGACGATGTCCTCGGCCAGCTCCATCGGGCGCCGGTCGGCGACCAGCCGGTCGAGGTCGGCGGCGCTACGCGGCACGACCTGAATCCACAGATCGCCCATCTCGTTCGCAGAGAACTGTCCCCAGGTGACCCGCCGCGGCGGCGCATGGGGGTTGGCGGGGTTCGCGGCGGAGTTGTCGTAGTTGAACTCCATCGCCAGCTCCGTTCCCCGCGGCAGCGGGAAGGGCTCGGCGTAGCGGTAGGAATCCTGCCAGTGGAAGTCCCAGTCGTCGATGGCGATGAGCGGCCGACGTGTGCCGTCCGACAGCGTGGCGTAACCCCGCACCTCGGTAGCCAGGTAGTGCGCATGCGGCTGCACGCCGTACACGTCGACGTCGACGGGCAGGACGTACCGGTCCGCGGTCCGGTAGTCGGCAACCCCAGGCGGAATGTCGATATCCTGCTTTCCCAGGCGAATCGTGAACGGGATCCGGGTCGGCGGCTCGGCGGTGAAGAAGAAACCGATGCGCGACTGCACCCGCTCCGGCTCGCCGCTCGGCGTCAGGTGCATCTCGAGCAACAGGTCCGAGCCCGGATCGAGGGTCCAGGCCATACCTTCGGCGGCCAGGGGCCGTACCTGTCCGGGCGTCCAACCCAGGAAGAAACCGAAGGGAAACCGCGCCGAGAACGGCGTGACGCCGTCGTAGCCGGGCTCCGGATCCTCCGCATCGAGCTGCCGGGACGCGGGCGTCGGATCGATCTTCATGTTGGCGTGATGAACCACCTTCGGGTTACCCGGCTGGAACTCCACGCCACGCACGTACCGCCGCGCCGAAATCGGGATCGGGATCGCGAACTTGCGCAGTACGTCGGTCCCCTCGGCCTGCAGGGTGTACGGCGCCGGCATCTCGATCACGAGATCCGGCTCCCCGAGTCGCCACCCGCTCGATTCCGCCGGCCACCGGGTCAGATCACCGGGGTCTCCTTCCGGCGCGCCCGCCTCCACCCAGGCCGCGATCAGCTCGATCTCGGCGTCACTCAGGCGCTGCTCCCCGACGAACGGCCCCCCGTAACCGGGCTCCGGCTTCCAAGGCGGCATCGAGCGGGTTCGCGCGGCGTTGCGGATGGCCCGCGCCCAGGGTCGGACCTCCGTATAGGTGAGCACGCTGAACGGCGCCACCCCGCCGGGATGGTGGCAGGCGCCGCAACGGGCCCGCAGCAGCGGGGCAATCCGGTTGGCGAACGTGACGGCCTGTCCCGTGGCCGGCGGCGCCGGCCGCGCTCGGCCTGCGTCCGCAACGCTTCCGCCGAGGCCCGCGCACAGAACCACCGCCGTGGCGCACCACGCGCGCCCGAACGTCCGGGCGGTACGCGCACGTCTGCCCATCCACCGAAGTGTAGCAAAGAGAGCGTCGGCACCCGTGCAGCCCGTGCAGCCCGTGCAGCCCGTGCGGCCCAGTGCGGCGCGGCCGCCCGGCGCCATCGGTGATGTCGCCCGCCGGTTGGCACGACACGTGCTTCCACTTCCCGCACGGACGCCCTGGCGTGGAAGCGGCGTCGCAGCGTGTGGTAGCTTGAGTGAATCGTGCGCGCCACCCGCGCCGCCTGGAGGGGCACTGCGATGATCCGACCCGCGCCTGCCGCCGTTCAGATCGAATACCCGAGCTCGGACGGCAAACCCATGGCGGAGAACGACGCCCAGCGCAACGCCATCATGTACGGAATCAGCGGTCTGACCCGCCATTTCAGGAGCCGCCAGGACGTATACGTGTCTGGAGACCTCCTGATCTACTACGAGGAAGGCAACCCGCGGGTGTCTATCGCCCCGGACGTCTTCGTGGTCTTCGGCGTGGAGAACCACGAACGGCCCAACTACAAGCTGTGGGAGGAACGGCGCGCGCCGGCCTTCGTGCTGGAGGTGGCCTCGCCCAGCACTTGGCGGGACGACCTCGGGTGGAAGCGCTCGGTGTACGCCCGGCTCGGCGTGCGCGAATACTGGCAGTACGACCCGGCGGGAGAACTTCTGCCCGCGCGCCTGCAGGGCGAGCGGTTGACGCCGTCGGGCTACGTTCGTCAACCGGTGGCGACGGCGCCGGATGGCACGCTGACCCTGCACAGCCGGACCCTCGGTCTGGAGCTGCGGGCGGCGCCGGGACGGGAGATGCGCTTCCGGGATCCGGTCACCGGCTTCCATCTGCGCAGCCACGACGAGGAAGCCGAAGCCCGTCTGGCGGAGACCGCCGCCCGCCGTGCGGAGGCATTGGCCCGTCTGGCCGCGGAAACGCGTGCCGCCGCCGCCGAGGCACGGGTCGCCGAGCTGGAAGCCCTCCTTCGCAAGCGATCCGGTTGACGGCGCCGCCCACGGACAGCCTCCGACAGCCCGTTCGGCAGGAGCGCCTACCGCTGTCTGCCTGGTTCCGCGCGTCCGGTCAGAATTGCGAGCGCGCCCTTGATCTCGCCCTGACCCTCCAGCAGGCGCTTGACGTCCGCGTTCAGCTCCCGATGCGCCTTGTCGTTGTTGTTGATCTCCCGGCGCAGGAACCACGCGATGACGCCGAACAGGACAACCACGACCCAGGCCGCGATGGACATAGCGGTCGACAACTCGACAGTGATGGACGGGACCGTTGCCACGATGAGCAGGATGACATGCCGGCCTCGCGGCCGTCAAGTGATTACACGTAAAAGGCGTGAGCGGCGAGCGCGTAAGACGCTGCCGGCGCGCGGTCCGCACGGCAACAAAAAGAGCCGGGCGAGAGGACCTCGCCCGGCTCCGAGCTCACGCCGCCGACACCGCTAGAAGCGTGCGGTTATCGCGAAGCGGATGACCCGCCCCTCGAGTATCTTCTCGGCGCGCTCCCACTGCGACAGGGTCTGGTAGCCCGCCCCGGTGCTGCCGCGCGCGTTCCGCGATCCGGTATGCCAGATCTCCACGTTGTTGTTGAGCAGGTTGAAGAACTCGAACCGCGCGTCGTAGCGCCAGTTCCCGATGTTGAACACCTTCTGGACGTTCACGTCGAGCTGCGTCCAGTACGGCACGAACTTCACGCTGTTCAGCGGAATCATCGGGATCCAGTAGTTCGAGGTGCTGGTCGAGACCGTGCTCGCCTCAGCGGGCACGAGCCGCCCGCCGAGCTCGCACGGCGTCACGCAGTGGCCCGGCTGACCGTAGAGCGTCTGGGAATAGGTCCCGGTCTCACCACCCTGGGTACGGTGGACGTACAGCCCTTCCTGCAGGCCGCCCCAGTCGCCCGCGCCGCCGGGGTACGCCTGGAGAGAGGCGCCGACCTGCATCTGACCGAGTCCGGGCAACGAGAACGGGTAGTTGCCGTTCAGCTTGAACTCGTTCCGGAGCTGCCGCGGGTAGCTGCCGGCGTCGCAGAACCGCAACTCGTTCGGATTGTCGCCCCGCGCCAGGATGTCGGAGCAGTTGTTCACCTCGCCGCCGTAGCGGCTGCCCGCCCCCTTGTCGTAGTTGTAGATGGTGTTGCGTCCCGTGTCCTCCAGCGACCAGCCGCCGAAGACGGTGCCGCCGTTCGGCATCCGGGCCTGCACGCTCAGCTCGAAGCCGCGGTAGACGTTCGTGTAGCCGGGCTCCATCGTCGCATCCCAGAGGTTGTCGGTATCGGTGCGGACGGCCGGATCGATGTTGAAGAGGGTGACCGAACCCACCATCGGATATGGCCGCGCCACCTGGAAGTAGCGGCCCGTGCCGGCCATCGCCGGATCCGGGCTGCCGTTCGGCAGCGCGCCGAAGTCGGCGAAGGTACGATCCCGGTTGTTCTCGGACCACGTGTTGTGATAACTCCGCTGCCGGTATTCGGCGCTGATCGAGAGCCCGGTCGTGATCTCCTGCTGGAGCCCGGCGGTCCAGATGCTGTTGTACTCCCGTGCGTAGTTGTCCAGATCGGGAGAACGGGTGGGATCGCTGGGCGACCCGAAGGTCGACGACGCCCGCTGCCCGATCTCCCAGTTCTGGGCGATGTCGTCGAAGTTGCTCCCATACGGGTTGAGGCCGGAGCAGGCGGCACTCCCGGTGGCCGCGGCCACCGGATCCAGATGGCAGTCGTACCAGTCCCGATCGTCGGTGATGGCGGCCCCGTACGAGTAGCGACCCGGCAGGTTGCCGCCGACGTCACGCACGTACTTGTTCCAGCCGAACTTCAGCGCCGTGCGTGCATCGCCGAACAGGTCATACGCCACGCTCAGGCGGGGCGCCAGGTCCGGACCGAACCTGGGCAGCTCCGACGAGGGCCTCCCGGTCAGGAGGTACCCCTCGGTGAACCGCCCCAGGCCCTTCGGCGTCTCGGGCACCGAGACCGCGGAGAGATCGATCCGCGCGCCATAGTTGATCGTCAGCCGATCGATCGTCCACGAGTCCTGCGCATAGAACCCCCCGTTGTAGTTCAGCTTGAGCGCGGTGTAGATCGGGTGGGCGAAGATGCGGACCTGGTCGGGCACGCCGGTCAGGCCGCACGGCCGGTCGGCCGCCAGGTTCACAGTCGCCGCGAAGTGGTCGCAGCCGACCCAGTCCAGGACTCGCCCGCTGGGGTCCGGGGCGGAGTCGTAGGTCTGCCGCAGGTTGCCGTTGCTCGACCGCGTGAACCGGTTGTGACCGTTGGTGAAGTTCGCCCCGAACTTGAAGTTGTGCGACCCGGTGACGTAGGAGAGCGCCCCCTGATACGCCCAGCGGTGGGTGTAGTTGTTCACCTCGCCGTTGTCCTTGGCGGTATGCAGCAGCCCCATGTAGTTGTCCAGGCGGGAGACGACGCTGTACCAGGGGTCGCCGCCCATCGCCGGCGACAACTGCGCCATGTGGCGGGCCGAGCCGACCTCCGGATAGCACGGCGTCTCGAAGCAGGTGGCCAACGCACCGTCCGACGGCCTGTCCTGGACGATCGGGATGTCGCCGTACCGGTAGTAGCCGGGGTCCCAGTCCTCGTAGGCGAGCGAGAACCCGAACTCCGCCAGCATCCGGCTGCTGATCGTCGAGGTCCACTTCGCCGTCCCGGTGTCGTAGTGCGGAGAGTGCCAGCTCGCCGCCGCCGTCTCGAGGTCCGTGCCGGGCGAGTGCTGGCTGAACCGGCGCTTGCGCACCTTGTCGAACATGGCCGAGATCTTGTTCTGGCTGTTCATCTGCCACGTCAGCCGCACGTTCGCGCTCGTGATGCTGTTGCGGTCGAGGGCCGGCGTTCCGTCCCGATTCGTGCTGTTGAGCACGCCGGCGTCGATGACGTTGCGCCGCTGGGTCGAGAAGAACCACAGCCGGTCACGGACAATCGGCCCGCCGATGTACCCGTTGATGTCGTAGATGAGGTCGACCTTGGGCACCTGCTGCGAGACCGGCGAGACGCCGAGGTCCCCCAGCCGCTGACTCCAGTTGTCCGACTGGAACTGCTTCGGCGTGCCGCCGGCGAACAGGTTCCCGCTGAACGAGTTGCCCCCTTCGTTCGGGATCATGTTGATCCGCAGGCCGCCGTTCTGCGTCTCCGCGGTGACGCCGGACGTGGTGTACGACGTCTCGGCGGCGAGCATCGGGTTGATGTAGGCCTGGTAGCGACCGTCGGAGATCATCGTGTTGATCATCATGCCGTCGATCTGCACCGTGGTGTGCGCCGCGTCGAGGCCGCGTCCCATCATCTCGGACTGCTGCGCCCCGGCCGTGCCGCCCACGTCCGGCTTGTGCACCTTGACTCCGGGAATGAGCAGCGCGTAGGACCACGTGCTGCGCCCGCTCGGAATCGCCTCCTGGGTCTCGCGCGTCATGACCTCGATGCGCTGCACCTGCTGGACGTCGACCACCGGGGTCGCGCCCGAGACGGTGACCGTTTCTTCCAGCGAACCGACCGACAGCGTCGCGTCGACGGGCAGCGTCACGTTGGCGCCCAGGATGAGCTGGTCGCGCACCACCGTGCCGAAGCCGGGCAGCGTGAAGGTGAGCGAATACTCGCCAGGCCGCAAGTCGATGACGGTGTACTGGCCGGTGCCGTCCGTGAAGACCACACGCGACCCTTCGATCAAGGCATCGCTCGCCGCCTCGACCGTCACACCGGGCAGCACGCCGCCGGTGTTATCCGCGACAGAGCCCGAGATGGAACTCTGCGCCAGGGCAGCCGCAGGCGCCAGCAGCAGGCATGCTGCCACGACCGCGACCCTCAACCGACCACTTCTCATTGATCTCCTCCTGATCTGCGACAACTGCTCTCCGACTGTCCGACGCGAAACGCGACGAACCGAACGTCCTCTCAGCCAACTAGTTCCGCCGGGCGCCGAGATTGACGACCACACCGAGCGAGAACGTGAAGTCCCTGAAGTCGGTTCCGTCCACGTTCACCAGCGACGACTGCGATCCCGGGTCCGCCTGGTCCGGCACCGGGAAGAAGGTCATCCGGTAATCCGCCTGGATGCGAAACGCCGTGTTCGGCGTCATCGAGATGTCAACCCCACCGCCCGGCTGGATCGCCAGGTGCGTTGCCGTGTGCGCGAAGAACCCGATCTTGCGCAGCGACCGCGAGATCCCGACCAGCCCGTGCACGAACGGGCGCGCACCGCCGGCGTCGAAGTGGAAGCGGGGACCGGCCACGGCGCCGACCGCCTGGATATGCACCTCGCACGCCGTCAGGACGGGCGAGCAGTACTCGACCTCGGGCCGGTTGAACGAGAACGCCTGGAAGTCCTGGTTCTCCAGGGGCCGGACCACCGGGTCGCTCGGGCCGCCCGAGTACATGCTGCTCGCCTCGATGCCGCGCTTGAAGTGGCCGTTGATGTCCATCGCGATGGACATGAACTCGTTCACCTGCAGCGACGTATCGAAGAAGAAGCCGGCCGGCAGACTCGTCGCGTTCGCGGCCAGCTCGCTGTTCGACAGAAACGAGTATCCGATCGCGATGTCGCCGCCGGTCTGCGCCGCCGCCGGCTGGGCAGCCAGAGGTATGGACGCCGTGAGCAGGCACCGAAGAGCGAAAGACTTGCGCATTGTCACGAACCTCCTCCAGAGAGACAAACCGTGAAATTCTCCAAGTCATTGGATCCAACGAATCCAATGACTTGGATACCTCTTCAGCTCCGCAAACTCCGGTGAACCCAGGTTCAAACGGCATACTTGAACGCGAAGTTATACCACAGATGCGAAGACCGCCCGGCGCGTCATCGGGCTGACCCCGAACGAGATGCTGACCAGGCTCCCGCGACTGCGGGGCGAACCGGTCGCCGAGGATTGAAGAACGGCACGCCGGGTTGCGATAATGACCGGTGGGCTCACCCGCGCCCGGAACCATGTGCAGCCGCAGCCGACGGCGCATCTCCGCTCACGCCTTCCTGGCCGTCGGCCTCCTCGCGTACGGAGCCGGCGCGCCGGAGACGGCGGAGTCCCAGCCGGCAGCGCACGAGTCCCCCGCGCCGACCTTCGCCGACGACGTCGCCCCGATCGTGCTGGCGCATTGCGCGCCGTGCCACCGGCCCGGCGAGGTCGGTCCCTTTCCGCTGCTCACGTATGACGACGTCCGCCGGCGGGCACGGCAGATAGTGGAGGTGACGGCCAGCCGCTTCATGCCGCCATGGAAGCCGGAGCCCGGCTTCGGCGGTCCCTTCGTCGGCTCCCGCCGGCTCTCGGACAACGACGTGGCGCTCTTTCGGCGCTGGGCCGAGGCGGGAGCGCCGGCCGGCGACCTGGGCCGCGTGCCGCCGCAACCCGCCTGGCCGGAGGGCTGGCGTCTCGGTATGCCCGATATCGTGGTCACGATGCCGGACGCCTACAATGTGCCGGCCGACGCTCCCGACACCTTTCGCAACTTCGTGCTGCCGATCCCGATCGAGCGGACCGCCTTCGTCGCGGGCATCGAGTTCCGGCCCGGCAACGCGCGGGTCGCGCACCACGCCAACCTGCGTCTGGACCGGACGCGCTCGTCGCGGCAGCTCGACGAACAGGATCCGGCGCCCGGATACGAAGGCCCCCTCAGCCCGCAGGCGCACTACCCGGACGGGCACTTCCTGGGCTGGACCCCGGGGCAGCTTCCGCCTCTGGCCGAGCCGGGGATGGCGTGGCGCCTGGAGCCGGGCAGCGACTTCGTCGTCCAGCTCCACATGCAGTCGACCGGCCGGCCGGAGTCGATCCGGGCCAGCGTGGGGCTCTACCTCACCGACGACCCGCCCGTGCGCACCCCGATGATGCTGCGCCTCGGCCGCCAGAGCATCGATATTCCGCCCGGCGAGCCGCACTACATCATCCGCGACCGGTTCACGCTGCCGGTCGGCGCGGAGCTCATCGGCATCCAGCCGCACGCGCACTTCCGCGCCACGGAAATCAACGGCTTCGCCACGTTCCCCGATGGCCGCACCGAACCGCTGATCCGCATTTCCGACTGGGACTTCAACTGGCAGGACGTGTACCGCTACGAGGCACGCCCCTTCCTCCCCGCGGGCACGACGGTGGCCATGGAGTACGTCTACGACAACTCGGCCGCCAACCCGCGCAATCCGGACGACCCGCCCCGCCGCGTGCGGTTCGGGCAGTTCTCGAACGACGAGATGGGCGATCTCTGGCTGCAGCTCCTGCCCCGCTCGGAGGCGGATCGCGAGACGCTCACCCGCGCTTTCATGCCGAAGGTGCTCAACGAGGACATCGTCGGCTACGAGTCGATGCTGGCCGCCGATCCCGACAATGCCGTGCTGCACCGCGACGTGGCGGTGCTCTACATGACCGCCGGGCGCACCGCCGCCGCCATTCGCCACTACCGGCGGTCGATCGAGCTGGATTCGGCATCGGCCACCGCGCACTACAACTTGGCGACGCTGCTGGCGGCGGGGGGCAGGCTCGACGAGGCGGTGCGGCACTTCCGGCGCGCCGTCGCCCTGCGGCCCGGGCACGCCGCCGCGCACAACAACCTCGGGGCGGTGCTGCGGGCGCTGGGCCGCCTCGCCGAGGCCACGCCGTACTTCGAGCGCGCGGTGGCCCTGGACGCGAGCAACGCCGCGGCACACAACAACCTCGCCAGCGCCCTCGCGTCCACCGGCCGGGCGGCCGACGCGGTCCGCCACTACCGCCGGGCGCTGGTGCTGGAGCCGGACGGGATCGAGTCGCTGACGTCGCTCGCCTGGATCCTGGCGACGACCGGCGACCCACGGCTGCGGGCGCCGGAAGAGGCGGCGGCTCTGGCCGAGCGGGCGGCCGCGCTCACGAACCGGCGCGACGTGAACGTGCTGGCCACGCTGGCCGCCGCCTGCGCCGCGGCCGGCCGCTTCGACGACGCGCTGGAGGCGCAGCGGCAGGCAATCGCGCTCGCCCGGCCGATCGGGGGCCCCGAGCTCATGCGGGAGCTGCAACGCCGGTTGTCGCTCTACCTGCAGCGACAGCCGCTCCGACCGGCGCGATAAGGACGGATTGACGTGGCATGTGACGTGCATCACGATTGGACAGGATGAAGACGATCTCCAGCGAGCTGATCGCGATCCTCGCCGTCGGGATCGCCTTGGCTGGCGTAACGCACTGTCGGGGCGGATCGCCGACGGCGACGGGAGGTTGGCTGGAAGGATGGATGATGTCCAGGCGCGCCTCTCCTCCGTGGAGGAGAAGGTCACGCGGCTCGACGCTCTCGACATCGGTCCCCGCCTGCGGGCGCTCGAGACCGGACAGGGGGCCCTGCGAGAGGCCGTGGCCCGTATCGAGGGCCTGATGCGAGGCCTGCTCGAACGTCTCTCCGGTGAGGATCCGCCGGACCGCTGATCGAACGCCGGTCCTCGCAGCTCCGAGCACCATGCCGCGATACGAACGTTTCGTCTCCTGCGTGACCGCGGCGGCGCTCGTCGCCATCGGCTTCTGGCCTTCGAACGCGACCGGCGCCACGGGCGCGACCGGCGCCGCGAACGGGCGCCTCGCTGCGATTCGACAGACCCGCCCCGTGACGTTCAACCGGGACGTCGCCCCGATCCTTCATGCCAACTGCGTCGGCTGCCACCGGCAGGACGGCATCGGCCCGTTCAGCCTGACGACGTACGCCGACGCGCGTCCGCAGGCGGCGCGGATCGCGGCGGTCACCGCCGAGCGGCGGATGCCGCCCTGGAAGCCGGTTCCCGGCCACGGCCGCTTCCGGAACGAGCGGCGCCTCTCCGACGCGGAGATCGCCCTGCTGTCCCGGTGGGCGGCGACCGGCGCGGCGGAAGGCGACCCGGCCGACCTCCCGCCGGCGCCGGGCCCCGCGGGCGGCTGGCAGCTCGGAGCACCGGACCTCGTCGTCGCGATGCCGGATCCCTTTCTTTTGCCCTCCGGCGGCACCGACGTCTACCGCAACTTCGTGCTCCCCGTGGAGCTGGACGCCCGGCGCTGGGTGCGCGCCGTCGAGCTGCGACCCGGCGCCGGCGGCGGACGCGTCATCCACCACGCCCGCATCCTGCTCGACGGGACCGGCGCGGCGCGAGCGCTCGACGCCGCGGAGGCCGCGCCCGGCTACGACGGCCTGATGCTCGACCACGCCCGGTTCCCCGCCGGCCACTTCCTGGGCTGGGCGCCCGGAAAGACCCCGGCGGCGCTCCCGGATGCAATCGCCTGGCCGCTGGATCCGGGGACCGATCTCGTCCTGCAGCTCCACCTGCTGCCCGGTCCCGAACCGGTCGACGTGCAGCCGGCCGTCGGGATCCACTTCGCGGACCGGCCGGCATCGCTGACGCCGGTCTCGGTGCTGCTCACGTCGAAGGCCATCCGCATCCCGGCCGGCGCTCCGGCCCACGTCATCGAGGACCGCTATCGGCTGCCGGTCGCGGTCGACGTGCTGGGCATCGCACCGCACATGCACTACCTCGGAAAGAGGGTGGAGGCGTGGGCCACGCTGCCGGACGGTAGCGAGGAGCCGCTGCTGCGAATCGACGACTGGGACTTCAACTGGCAGGACGAGTACCGCTACGAGGAGCCGATTCATCTGCCGGCCGGCACGCGGCTCCGGGTGCGCTTCACCTTCGACAATTCGACCGCCAATCCGCGCAACCCGCAGGTTCCACCGGTCACGGTCGGCTTCGGACCGGCGGCGACCGACGAGATGGCGGAGCTGATGCTGCAGGTGCTGCCGGTGGGCGACGCGGCCACGCTGGCGCGCAATTTGGCCGTCAAGCGGGCCCGCGACGACATCCTCGGCTATCAGGCGCTGCTCCGCGCCGATCCTGCCGACCACGTGAACCACGCCGCGCTCGCGGTCCGCTATCTCGACGTCGGACAGGTGGCGCTGGCGCGGGAGCACCTGGAACGGGCCATCGGCCTCGACCCGGACTTCGCGGACGCGCACTACAACCTGGGCGGCGTGGCCCTGGCCGAGGGAGATACGGCGTCGGCCATCGCCGCGTACCGGCGCGCCATCGCGCTGCGTCCCGCCTACCCGGAGGCGCACAACAACCTGGGCGGGCTGCTGGCGGCGACCGGCGCCCTCGACGAAGCGCTCGTGCACTACCGGCTCGCGGTGCGCTTCGACCCCGGACACTCCGGGGCCCACTACAACTTGGCGAACGTGCTGCTGTCGCGCGGCGACACGGCGGACGCGATCCGGCACTACCGGCTGGCGCTGGCGGCGGCCCCGGACGACGCCGAAGTGATGAACAACCTCGCGCGGGCGCTGGTCGGCACCGGTGACGCGGCCGCGGCCGCCTCACTGTACGCACTGGCCATCGCGGCCGGTCCGGCCCTGGCCGCGCCGCGGCTGGGACTGGCCTGGATCCGCGCCACGGCGGCGGACGCCGGGTTGCGGGACGGCGCAGAGGCGGTGCGGCTCGCCGGCGAGGCGGTACGGCTCGGAGGCGACGACCATCCGGATGCGCTCGACACGCTGGCAGCCGCCTATGCCGCCGCCGGCCGCTTCGAGGATGCCGTGGCCACGGCTCGCCGCGCCGCGGCCCGTGCGCGCGCGACCCCGGGGCTCGAGGGGCTGGCGCCGGAGATCGAGCAGCGGATGCGGCGGTATCTGCGCTTCGACCCCTATCGCGCGCCGCGGTGAAGGGAAGGGGCGCCGCGACAACGGCGGCGCGGTCAGCGCCCCGCGGAGGCCTGGACCTGCGCCAGCAGATCCGTCAGATCGGGGTGGCCCGGGTGCACCAGCAGCGCTTCGCGCAGCCACTCGCGCGCCTCGCCCGAGCGGCCGAGTTGCAGCAGGATGACGGCGCGCACCATCCATGCCTCCGCGAACGCGGGATCGATCCGGATCGCCTCGGCGAACTGCGCCGCCGCCTCTTCCAGCCGCCCCGTGAGCCGGAGCGCTTCCGCCAGCCCCAGCCGCGCCTCCAGGTAGTTCGGCCGCAGCTCGACGGCCGCGGCGTAACGTTGTGCCGCCGCGGCGTGCCGGCCGCTCATCCCCAGGATCACCCCGATGCCGAACTGCGCCTTCTCGAAGTCGGGCGCGATGCGCAGCGTCGCTTCGAGCTCCTCCACCGCGCCATCGGTGTCGCCGGCCATCATCAACGCGGTCCCCAGCCGGTGCCGCAGCGAGGGGTCGTCCGGTGTCTCGGCCAGCCCTTCCCGGAAGATCGCGGCCGCGTCGGCGAAGCGGCGGGCATCCATTGCCCGCATGCCGCGGATCTCGTAGGCGAGGGCGCTCCGCAGCAGACCGTTGTACGCCTGCATCAACGGGTCCGGGGGCGCCGGCACACCGTCGCCGCGGCGCTGCAGATGCGCCTGGGCCACGTCGAGATTGCCCAGCGCACGGTGCGCCATGCCGAGGTTGTAGTGCAGACTCCCGGCCGACGGTTCCAGCGCCAGGGCGCGCTCGAGGTAACCGACCGCCCGGCCCGCGTCCCGTGCGGCGAGGGCCGCCCGCCCGGCGCCGGCCAGCGCCGCGGCCGAGGCGGGATCGACCGCCAGCGCCCGCTCGAATGCCGCCGCCGCCTCGGCGGGACGCCCTCCGTCGAGCTGCATCCGCCCGAGCCAGACCAGCGCCGCGAGGTCCGTCGGCTCCAGGGCGAGCGCGCGGGCAAAGAACTCCGCCGCCGGTTCGCGATCGCCCCGCTGGCGGTAGAGGTGCGCGAGATAGTAGGGCCAGCGCATGACGCCCGGCGCCAGTCCGTGCGCGTTCAAATACGCGACCTCCGCCCGCTCGCGGTAGCCGGCGGCCATCAGGATCAAGCCGAGCTCGCCGTAGGCGTCTCCCAGAGCCATCCGCGACGCATCGGGACCGTCGGCGGCACGAGACACCGCCGCGTAACGCTCGCGCACCTGCGCCTGCACCGGCGGGGCCAGACGCGACAGGTCGGGCCGAACCACCGTCTGCGGTCCCGACCACTCGAGCGCGCCGGGGACCGGCAGGGAGCCGCCCGCATCGGACGACCCGCCGCCGCATGCCGGAGCGAGAGCGACCACGGCCAGAACTGCCGCCCCCCCACTCCGCGCCGGACTCATCGCGCCTCCGCCTCACCTTGCACGAGCGTGCTGTAGCGGCCGACCGGCACGGCGGACCACTCCTCCGTCCGCCCGTCCGGCCAGATGACCCGCACGCTCAGCGCCTTCGCCGCCTCGTCCCCGAGCCCAATCAGCACCCGCGGATCGTGCGCCGACGCGTAGCTGCCGTCGACCCGCACCCGCCGCCGGCGCATGATCCCATCGGAGCCGGCGACCGCCACCCGCGCGCCGAGCCTGTCGCGCGGCGCGGCGCCGCCGACGAGACGCAATCCAATCCAGTCGCGGCGGTGACCCGCCTGGTTGATCAGCAGCTCGACCCGGCCGGCGGCATTCGCGACCAGGACATCGGTGTCGCCGTCGTTATCCACGTCGCCGAACGCCGCGCCCCGGCTCACCTCGGACCTGGCGAACGCCGCCCCGGCCCGGTCGGTCACGTCCGCAAATCGCAGCCCGCCCAGGTTGCGGAACACCTGGTTGCGCTGATCCAGCGGGAAGGGATTGTCCGGTCCCAGCGCTTCGAGCTGCTGCGTCACCGAGCCGTTGACGGCGACGACGTCGAGCCAGCCATCGTTGTCGACGTCGATCCAGCCCGCCCCGAACCCGGTGTACGGCAGGCTCGCGGCGCGGATGCCGAAGGCGGCGCTCAGGTCCTCGAACAACCCCGCGCCGTCGTTCACGTACAGGGTGCTCCCCTGCCCGGTCAGCTCCGTGATGAACAGATCCTCGTCGCCGTCGTTGTCGAAGTCCCCGGCGTCCACCCCCATGTCCGCCTTCGCGTCCCCCGCCGCCCCGAGCGCGACGCCCCGCAACAGGGCCAGGTTCCGGAACGCGCCGCCCTGGTTGACCCAGAGCTGGTTCTCCTGCTGATCGTTGGCCACGAACAGATCGATCCAGCCGTCGTTGTCGAAGTCGGCCGACGCCGCCCCCAGCGCCGGCCCGAAGTCCCGTCCCAGTCCGGCCGCCGCGGTGACGTCGGCGAAGGTCCCGTCGCCCCGGTTGCGGTACAGCCGGCTCGGGGCCGGCGGGCTCACCTCCGGCGGGCAGTAGTCGGGCGGCCCGGACCGGTTGTAGCACTGCGTGTGCGTGTCGAGGGTGTAGTTCAGGTAGTTGCCGACGAACAGATCCAGCCAGCCGTCGCGGTCGAAGTCCAGGAACGAGGCAGGAACGCCCCACGAGGGCTCGTCGGTGCCGGTCTCGCGCGAAACGTCCGCAAACGTACCGTCGCCGCGGTTGCGCAGCATCCGGTTCGCGCCGAAACGCGTCAGGTACAGATCCACCCAACCGTCGTTGTCATAGTCGCCGGCCGCCACCCCCATGCCATAGCCGCCGGCGGGCAGGCCGCTCTGCGCCGTGACGTCGGTGAACCGGAGCGCCCGCGTTCCGTCCGGCCGCACATCGAGGTCGTTCCGGAACAGGCGATCGCCGTGCGGCTGCCCCTCCGGCAACGGCGCCATCGGCGTTCCCGCCCCGAGGAGCTCGCCCTGTACCAGGTAGACGTCGAGGTCGCCGTCGTTGTCGTAGTCGAGCAGGCCGACGCCCGGCGCCATCATCTCCGGTTGATAGAAGCTGCCGGACATCCCGTTGAAGTGGACGAAATCGAGGCCGGTCTCCGCCGCGCGGTCGATGAACAGCGGGATGGACGGGTCGAGAGCCGCAACCGACGGCGCCCCCGTTCCGGCCGACTCCGGCGACCCGCGATCGGCCGAACCGCACGCGGCCAGCACCCCGGCCGCCGACCACGCCAGCAGCGCCCGCCTCACGTCACGAAGACCGGCCCGAAGCGCATCGGACCGCCCCACCACCGCACGCGCCCGGCGCTGAAGGCATCGACGGTCGCCATTGCGCAATCAGACGACGGGCGTCACGCGCACCGTGACGTCCTCGCGGGCGATGCCGATCTGGATTTCTATCGTCTCGGTGTCGAGGGGCAGGGGGGCGCGGGAGTAGGTCAGTATGTACTGGCCTGCAATCTCGTTCGCGATCTCCAGCAGCGGTGTCGCGAGGCCGGCGCTGGCGTAGGTGTTGACGAGCCGGCCGCCGGTCCGCTGCGACGCGGTCTCGAGCGCCGTCAGCCAGTCGCGCGTCTCGCGGGCCATGATCGAGTTGCGCATGTTGTTGTC
This sequence comes from Vicinamibacterales bacterium, assembly GCA_965222905.1. Taxonomy (GTDB): domain Bacteria; phylum Acidobacteriota; class Vicinamibacteria; order Vicinamibacterales; family UBA8438; genus WTFV01. Next base: position 7,200,272 of record OZ244976.1, read on the forward strand.
GGCGGTGCCGCTGAAGGCCGACGCCCGATCGAAAACGCCGCGTCCCACAACGGAGAACGAGGCGCTACTGCGGAGCGCCACGATGTGGACCGGCGCGCCGATCGCCTGCAGTACGCCTATGACCTGATCGACGGGGCGGGCCGAGGTGTTGGGCGATTCGGTGGCGAAGGCGCCAGCCACCTGATCCGAGGTGATGATCACCAGCGCGGGTCGGCTCGGCTGCCGGTTGCGGATGTCGCGAACGGTCTCGATCAGCGCGTCCTGAAAACGCGAAATGGCGCCGACGGTCGGGAACACCCGCTCGACCGCCTCCTGCAGCACGCTGAGACGCGTGGTCGGCGGCACCACCCGCACCGGAATGTCGCCGAACGTCATCAACGACATCCGCGCGTAGCCGTCCAGCGCGTCGACGAACGCGGCCAGCGCCCGCCGGACGTGCGTCGTGGACGGCACGACCGCTTCGCTCGTGTCGACCAGGATAGAGACGTCCGCCGGACCGGTCGGGCGCGCCAGGTAAAGCACCTCGCACCGCACGCCGTTCTCCAACACGGAGACCTCGTGGGGCCGGAGATTCACCACCGGCTGCCCGTCGTCGTCGAGCACGGTCAGATAGAGCTGCTGCGCCGACTGCGCCGGAAGGACCGCGTCCACCGCCGCCCAGAGGGCAACGACGACCGCGATGGCGACGAACGGACGTAGACGCGACGAACGGCGCGTTCGCGTTGGCATCGCCATGGGGTTCTCCTTGCCCTGCCGGCCTGCTGTCACTATACGCCAACTCGGACGGGGCGGACGCCCGGACTCGCCCGGATGCGCGACAGCCGCCTCTCCCCGGTTCCCGGCGCAGGCCGATGAAGAAAGGGCCGGGAAGCGGCCAAGCTCCCCGGCCCGTGCATCCGCGGCGCGTCAGGCGCGCGTGTTCGAGTCCGAGCCGTGACGTCGCTACCAGTGCAGGTGCGTCGCGATCTGCAGGAACCGGCTCTGAATCGTCGTCGACGCCTTCCCCAGCGAGTTGCCGTAGGTGTTGGTGCCGTTGGTGATCGGCTGGGCGTCGATGATGTTGTAGACGTCGAGCTGCAGGTCCATGCGCATCCCGCCGGCCATGGTGAACGTCTTCCGCACCGAAAGGTCCACCTGCGTCAGCCGATCGTAGAAGAGCGCGCCGGGCGGCATCAGCGGAATCGAGAAGCTGGAGGTCCGCGTCGTCCCCTGCGCCTCGAATGCGGCGGGCGGCACCGTGTAGTTGATGTTGCCGTTGTAGGGCCGGGCGCCGGTGAGCTCGCCGCCCCGGTGCGTGCCGCCCCACTGGTCCTGGCCGCCCCCGGCGACGACCTCCTGCCCCGGGTAGAACTGGGCCGACCCGCTCATCATGAAGCCGCCGGGCAGCGGCACGGAGCCCGAGATCTTGAACTCGTGCATGAACGGGATGTTGGCGTCTCCCGCGTTGCAGAAGAGCTGCCGGTTCGGATCGTGCGGGATGTCGCAACGGGTGAACAGGTTCCGTTCGAACGTCCAGCCCCCGAACAGGGTCGTGCCGCCGGGCAGGCGGGCGTTGAAGCTGCTCTCGTAGCCGTTGTAGACCTCCGAGAACAGGTCCGGGTCGTTCGTGGTGTTCGTGACGACCAAGTCGGTCACGCCCTTCTTGGCCGGGTCCAGGTTCCAGATCCGCAGCGTCGGCTCCGGCTGGATGCCGCGCGACGAGCAGCCGATGAAGCCCGCGTTCGGATTCTCCGCACACGGGTTGGGGATCGTCAACGCGGTGTAGTCGTCGAAGGTGAGCGCCCGGTTCACGCGCAGGACGCTGTCGTAGGTATCGCGGTGGTACCAGTTGAACGCCACCGACAGTCCCGTCACCAGCTCCCGCTCGACGCCGACGTTCAGAACGCCGACCCAGTTCCGCTCCACGCCGTTCGGATCTTCCACCGGGCGCGAGGCCGCGCCGCCGAAGCCGATGACGTCCGGGGTCCCGATCTCCCAGTCCTGCACGTAGTCGTCCCCGTTCGTCCCGTAGTCGCCGCGGGGTCCGCCGACGTGCGAGCCGCCCCTGGCGCCGAAGGCGATGTCGGGATCGAAGCCGATGGCCGCGAGCTCCGCCGAGGTCGCGCAACGGCTCCGGTCGCCCGGGCTGAGGGCGCAGTCGAACCAGTCGCGGGTGTCCGTCTGATGGCCTGCCGAATGGAACCACGACTGGTACGTGTACATGTTGGCGGCGTTGTAGCGGCCCCACGAGACCTTGAGCGCCGTCGAGGCATCGCCGAACAGATCGTACGCCAGCCCCAGCCGGGGGGCGGCGTCCTTCCAGTTGGGCAGGTCGCGCCCCTCCGGGAACACCGCCGCCGGCACGAACCGGCCCTGCACCCGATCCGTCGCCAGGTTGTGGGCGCGCATATGCTCCCAGCGCAGCCCGAGATTCAGCGTCAGCCGGTCGATCGTCCAGGTGTCCTGCACGTAGATCCCCATGTCGCGGTTGACGTCGTAGCTGTAGTTGAGGGGCCAGTTGGTCACGCGGACTTCCTCCGGCACGCCGTTCCGGTATTGCTGCCGCCGGATGTCGGCGTTGTTGCTGCGGAAGTAGTCGCGGGGGCCGAAACCGTTCATGATGCCCATCTTCGTATTGTGCGACCCCGTGACGTACGACGTCGAGATGTGGTAGTTGAACTTCTCCGAGCGGTTGAACTCCTCGCCCCAGTGGTACCGGTCCCTGAACTCGGTCTCGATGTCCCGCCGCATGGTGGTCTGATACCACGGGTCCATCGCGTCGCCGTACTGCCGCGGGTCGTCGTGATAGCAGGGCGTGACGAAGCAGGGCAGGACGCCGGAGGGCCGCGCCTTGAGGGTGCCGGGCGTCTCGGGAGAGTCCCGCACCGCCCAGTTCTCGATGTTGGACGAGTAGCCGGCCTCGAACAGCAGGCGGCTGCTGATGGTGGAGGTCCACTTGGCGGTCGACGTGTAGTAGATCGGCGACGCCAGCCAGGCGGCCCCCGAATCGATGTCGGTGTTCGCGTCGTGCAGGTGGTAGCGGTTCTTGAACACCCGGTCGATGTTCGCGGTGAACTTGTTGATGTCGCTGGCCTGCCACGTCAACCGCAGCAGGCCGCTGGTGATCGTGTTGTCGTCGATGCCCGGCACGCGCTCCCGGCCGTCCCGGCCGTCGAGCCGGACCGGGGCCGGATTGAAGAAGCGGGCCGCGCTGCCGTCGACGTTGGTGGTCCGGTAGAAGCTGTTGGTGATCTTCTTGTCGATCTGCCAGTTGCGGAGGCTCCCGAAGTACCAGAACTTGTCGCGGACGATGGGGCCTCCGAGGGCGACGTTCAGGTCGTACATCATCGAGAAGCCTTCGAGCGCGGCGACCCCGCGCTCGAGCGTCCGCGGCTTCACCGCCTCGAGACCGTCGGCCTGGAACTGGTCGATGCTGCCGCCGAAGTAGGCCTGCCCGCTGACCGCGTTGCCCCCCTGCCGCGGGATCATGTTGACGCGCACCCCGCCGCCGGAGGTCTCGGCCGTCATGCCGCTCGTCTCGTAGACCATCTCCTCGCTCGCGAGATGGTTGTGGTAGTTCTGGGTCGCGCCGTCGCCGCCGAGGTTGTTCACGCTCTGCCCGTCGACCTGGACCGTGACCTGCGACGGGCTCATCCCGTGGACCGACATGTAGGTCTGCTGGGCCGCCGTCGTCAGCCCGACCTCCGGCCGGTTCAGCTTGACCCCGACGATCAACTGCGCCGTCGACTGCAGGTTGTTGCCGGTCGGCACCGCGTCGAGAATCTCGCGGTTGAGCACCTCGGACCGCGCCGTCGTCTGCACGTCGACCACCGGCGACGCCCCCGAGACGGTCACCGTCTCTTCGAGCGCGCCGACGCTCAGCTCGGCGTCGATCGTCATCGTGAACGACGCGGGAAGCTGCAACTGGTCGCGAATGACGGTGGAGAAGCCGGGCAGCGTGAAGGTCAGGATGTACGGGCCGGGAAACAGGTCGACGATCGTGTAGCGACCGGACCCGTCGGTGAACGCGGTGCGGGCGCCTTCGATCAGCACCGGACTGGAGGCCTCGACGGTTACGCCGGGCAGCACGCCGCCGGTGTTGTCGGTCACCTCTCCGGTGAACGTGCCGCCGGTCTGGGCCGGCGCCGCACCGGGCGCCAGCGCCAGCACCGCCAACGAGAGAACAATCGAACGCCAACGTCTCATGACAACCTCCCGATGAAGTAGCGCACTACATCACGGGCGGCTCGGGCTCGACGGGCCGGTTGCCCGCCGGACTCGGGTCGCCTACAAGGCACGTAAGCACCAACCGCGAGTCCCGGCCGTGCGGCCGGGCAGAGACGAACGAACGGGCGTGTCGACTGAACGGGCGGGATGACGAGCTACTTCAGATGCACCTCCTGGATCACATTTTCGCCGGAAAGCTCAGTCAACCACCCAGGCATCGCGTTGTCAATCATGAAATCCGTCGAGAACGCGGGCGCGGAAAGAGCCGTCAGAACCGCGCGCCACGCGAATCGTGATGTCCTCGCGCGCGGCCTCACGAGGTGGGTCACCTCACCCGGCACACCGTTCTCCGCCACGATCACGTCGCTGGGCTGCAGATCGAGGATCGGGGCGCCGTCCCAGTCGAGCACGGTCAGGTACACCTGCGCGTGCGACCCCTGCCCGGCGAGCGGCGCGGCGGCGGCGAGCCACAGCAGAGCGGCAGGCAGGGCGATCCGCGCAATCAGCACATCCCGGCGGCGCCATCCACCCCGCGCTACGGCATGGCGTCGGCGGACCACGGCGTGCGGCATGGCTCCCCCCGTTGGTAACGGCGCAGATTCACGGTCAGGCGCCGGACGGAGCCCGGCATCCGGGCGAGCTCCGCGGCGCCAATCAGCGCGCGCTGCACCTCGGCGGCCTCGCCGTAACGGCCCAGCTCCGCCAGCGTCATCGCCATCGTCTCACCCAGATCCATGGTCGGCTCCGGCTCCGCGTCCATGACCCGCTCGACGAGCGTCATCGCCCGCCGGCCGTTGCGGATCGCGGGATCGGGAGCGGCGGCGAGCAGCCGGGCCAGAGCGTGCGGGAAAGAGATCTCGTTCGGAAACGCGTCCATCGCCGTGACGAGCCGGTCGTGCGCCTCGCGATAGCGGCCGAGCTGCACGAGCGCCATCACGTAGCCGAATCGCGCCTCCACCGCGTCGGGGTTCGTGCGCAGCACGAGCTCGTAGTACGACAGGGACGCCTCGGGGTCTCCCGAGTGCCGCAGGCTGATCGCCATTCGCAGGCGGACCGCGTCGTCACCCGGCCGGTGGCGCAACGCGGTCGCGAACCGCTCGACCGCCTCGGCGTGGCGCCCCGTCTCCTGCAGCACCACGCCGATGCTGTAGTGGGACGGAAAGTAGTCGGGAGTGCTCCGCACGACCCGTTGGAACTCTGCCAGCGCGCCGTCCGGATCGCCGATCATGAACAGCGCCGTGCCGAGCCGGTGCCGCAGCCCGGGGTTGTCGGGATCCAGATCGAGCCCCTGGCGGAACTGCTCGATCGCCGCGGGCCATTCCTGCCGGTCGAGCGCGGCCAGACCACTGGTCTCGTAGGTGCCGGCGGTGTCGAGCAGCGAGTCCAGCGCCGCCATCAGCGGGTCGGCCGGGCGGATCTCGGCATTCTCCCGCCGCCGCAGATGCTCCTCGGCCTGCGCGTCGTTCCCCAACCCGCGGTAGGCCATCCCCAGCGGATAGTGCACGGCGCCGATATCCGGATCGCGGGCCAGGATCTCTTCCAGCAGATCCGCCGCCCGGCGGTAGTCCTCCTCCAGCAGCGCCGTCTGCGCCAGACCGTACCGCGCCGAGAGCGACGCCGGATACAGCGACAGCGCCCGCGCGAAGAGCGGCTCGGCGTCCTCGGACCGGCCCTGCTCCAGACGAATGTCCCCGAGCCAGAACAGCGTCGTCGGATCGTCCGGCTGGATCCGGAGCACCTGCTCGAAGAACGTGGCCGACTCCACCAGCGCGCCGCGGTCGCGGTACAACTGCGCGAGGTAGTAGGGCCAGCGGACGTCGTGCGGAACCAGCGCCGCCGCCTCGCGCAGACACGGCTCGGCCTCCTCCGTGAACCAGGCCGCCATGAAGGTCATCCCCATCACGCCGACCGCCTCGGCCAGCAGTTCGTCCGGAATGCCCGCGCGCGCGTCGGGCCGCGGAAGAGCCGCGTGACGGCCGCGAACCTGCGCCTGCACCCCCTCGCCGATCCCGGCGAGATCCGGCAACGCGGCTCCGCACGAGGCTGCGATTTCCGCGGTCTGCGTATCCATTGCGGCCGGCGGGTCGCCGCGCGCCGTCCCGTCCGGCGCGGAGCACCCCGCGGCCAGCGCAACGAGACCGAACCCCGTGGCGAGTACCCATGTCGAGATGAGCCGTGGCGGCGCGTCATTTCGTCGAACCGGCATCAGGAACTCCCCGCACCTTGCATGTCGCGGCCTCCGGCCCGGATCGTCACCACGGCTTGGCAGTCTAGCGCCTCGGCTCACATTCCGCCACGCGGCGACCTGGAAGCTCACAGCGGCGACCGGCTCGGACGCCCCCGCTCGTAGCGGGCCAGGTTCGCGGCCAGTCCCCGGGCGCGGGGCGCCTGCCCCGCCTCTTGCGCCGCTGCGATGGCCCGCCGCTGCCACGTCATCGCCTCGTCGTAGCGCCCCAGCTCGGCGAGCACCATCGCCCGGGTCTCGTAGGTCTCGATGCTCGTGTCTCTGCCGAGCCGCTCGTCCATCAGCGCCAGCGCGCGCTCCCCGTCCCGGACCCGGGCGTCCGGCGCCGCCGCCAGCACCCGCAGCAGCAGGTTGGTGAGCAGTGCATGGCCGGGATGCACGAGCTGCGCCCGGTCCAGCCAAGCGCGTGCCTCCCGATGACGTCCGAGCTGGATGAGCGCCACTCCCCGCCCCATCCAGGCCTGATCGGAGGCCGGGTCGATCTCGACCACCCCCTCGAACGCCGCCTCGGCTTCGGCCAGTCGTCCGGCGAGGCTCAGCGTGTCGGCCAACCCCATCCGGGCGTCCACGTAGTTGGGGCGGCTCCGGACCGCGGCCTGGTAGCGCGCGATCGCCTCGCCGTAGCGACCGTCGCGGGCCAGCAGCTCGCCCAGACTGAAGTGCGCGTCGGCAAAGTCCGGGGCCACCGCCAGCGCCGATTCGAACTGCGCCACCGCGCCGCGGACGTCGCCCGTCATGCTCAGCGCCACGCCGAGACGGTGCCGCAGCGTCGGATCGTCCGGCGCCAGCGCGAGACCGGCCCGGAACGCCGCCGCCGCCTCGGCGTGGCGACCGGCACTCAGCGCACGCGAGCCGCGTCGCTCGTGGGCCAGCGCGCTGTTCAGCAGGCCGATCGACTGCTGCAGGAGCGGGTCGGGGAGTCCCGGCGCTCCGCTGCCCCGCTGCCGCAGATACTGCTCCGCCAGCTCCAACCGGCCCAGCTCCCGGTACGCCATGCCGAGGCTGTAGTGGAGGCTCGTCGCCCCCGGGTCGACGGCCAGCGCGCGCTCCAGATACGTGGCGGCCCGCGCGGCGTCCTCACGTGCGAGCGCGGCGCGTCCGATGCCGGCGAGGACCGCGGACGAGGCCGGCTGCAGCGCCAGCGCCCGGTCGTACACCCGCTCGGCTTCCACCGGCTGCCCCTGATCGAGGAACATCTCGCCGAGCCAGACCAACGCCGGCAGGTTCTCCGGATCGAGCTCGACCACGTGCCGGAAGTAGTCGAGCGCCCGTCCCCGCTGTCCCGTCAATTGGTACAGATGGGCGAGGTAGTACGACCAGCGGGCCGCGCCGGGCATCTGCGCCCGCGCGTTCAGGTAGGCGTCCTCCGCCGCTCTGTAGAACCCGGCCGCCTGCAGCACCAGGCCGAGGTCGCCGAAGGCTTCGCCGAGCGCTTCCCGAGACGCTCCCGCCCCGCCGGCGAGCGCCAGCACCGCCGCGTGCCGGGCTCGGATCTGGTCCTGCACGGCCGGTTCGAGTCCCACCAGCCGGGGCAGGACGACCACCGGGGGCGCCGTGCCTGCAGCGGGTCCCTCCCCGGGCGAGGCTCCTTCTTCGGACGGCGCACAGCCGGCGACGACGATCAACATCGCAGCCGCCAAACCGGCTCGTAGCGCGCGTGCTACACTCCAGATACGGGCGAATCCTGCTGCAGAGACCATGAGTCAGATCGTCACGGAAGTCTACGACGCGTTCCGCGCCGCCAACATCGGCGAGGAACTCGCTCGGGCGGCAGCCGGTGCCATCTCCGGCCGCGAGGATTCCGTCACCAAGCTCGATCTCGAACGCGCCATCGGCAACTTGAGAACCGAAATCGGCAGGGTCGAGGCCGACTTGAAAGCCGAGATCGGTCGAGTCGAAACCGACCTGAAGACCGCGATCGGTCGACTCGAAGCCGACCTGAAGCTGTTGAAGTTCGGGTACGGACCGGTCATCCTCGGCTTGCTCATCAAACTCGTCTTTTTCCCGTAAGACACCTTCCCGAAGGACACGACGGCGCCCGGAGGTCCGCTCATGGCTCCCGTCCGCCTCCTTCCGTCAGCGTCGTGTAGCGATCGACCGGCAGGCCCGCCCATTCCTCGACGCTGCCCCCGGGCCAGGTGACGCGCACGTCCGGGGAATCGGCCGACTCCCCCAGGCCGACGATCACCCGGGGATCGTTGGCCGAGGCGTAGCTCCCGTCGGCGCGGACGCGGCGCCGGCGTGTCGCCCCGTCCGGAAGAGTCACCTCCACCCGCGCCCCGAGCATGTCGCGAGGCGTCTCGCGTCCGACGAGCCGGAGCCCGATCCAGTGCCGCCGCTGCCCTACCCCGTTGACCAACAGGCGGGCCGGGCCGGCGCCGTTGGCGACGAGCACGTCGGTGTCGCCGTCGTTGTCGACGTCGCCGAACGCGGCGCCGCGGCTCACCTCCGACAGTGCGAACGCCGCCCCGGCGCGATCCGTCACGTCCTCGAACCGCGCGCCGCCGCGGTTGCGGAACACCTGGTTCCGCTGCTGCAGCGCGAACGGATTGTCCGGTCCGTACGCCTCCAGATCCAGCGTCACGGTCCCGTTGACGGCGACCACGTCCAGCCAGCCGTCGTTGTCGATGTCCAGCCACCCGGCCCCGAATCCGGTGTAGGGCAGGCTCGCGGCGCGGATGCCGCGGCCCGCGCTCCGGTCCCTGAACATCCCCCCATCGTTGACGTACAGGGTGCTCCCCTGCCCCGTCAGCTCGGTGACGAAGAGATCCTCGTCGCCGTCGTTGTCGAAGTCGCCCGCGTCCACCCCCATGTCGGCCTTGGCCACCCCGGTGGCGCCGAGCGCCGTGCCCCACAGCAGCGCGCGGTTCCGGAAGGTGCCGTCGCGCTGGTTGATCCACAACTGGTTCTCCTGCTGGTCGTTGGCCACGAACAGATCGAGCCAGCCGTCGTTGTCGAAGTCGGCGGCCGACGCGCCGAGTCCCGGCCCGTACTCGCGGCCCATCCCGGCCTCGAGCGTCACGTCGGCGAACGTCCCGTCGCCCAGGTTTCGAAACAGCCGATCCGGCAGCGGCGGGCTCACCTCGGGGGGGCAGTAGTCCGCCGGGCCGGACTGCGCGTAGCACTGCCAGTGGGTCTCCAGGCTGTAGTTCAGGTAGTTCCCGACGAACAGATCCAGCCAGCCGTCGCGGTCGTAGTCGAAGAAGGTGGCGGGAACGCTCAACCCCGGGTCCCCGGTACCGGTCTCGGCGGTGACGTCGGCGAACGTCCCGTCGCCCCGGTTCCGGAACATCTGGTTCGGCCCGAAGCGGGTCAGATAGATGTCGACCCGGCCATCGTTGTCGTAGTCGCCGGCGGCCACGCCCATGCCGTAGCCGCGCGCGGCGATGCCGGCCTCGTCCGTCACGTCAGTGAACCGCAGGGCGCGCGTCCCGTCGGACCGCTGCTCCGTATCGTTTCGAAAGAGCCGGTCGCCCGGCGGCTGCCCCGCGGGCGGCGGCAGGAGTGGATCGCCGTCCCCGAGTCGTCCTCCCTGCACGAGGTAGACGTCGAGGTCGCCGTCGTCGTCGTAATCCAGCAGGCCCACGCCGGGCCCCATCATCTCGGGCTGATAGAACCTGCCGGTCATGCCGTTGACGTGGACGAAATCGAGGCCCGACTCCGCGGCGCGTTCGACGAACCAGTCGCCGTCGTGCTCGATGGCCAGGACAACCGGCGTTCCCGCCCCGGCTCCATCGGGGGGAGCCGACGTCTGCGCTCCGCAGGCGGCAAACCAACCGGCGAGGACCACCCCCAAAAAACGCCAACCGCACCGCGCGTTCATCGTGTCATGGTAGATCGACCGACCCGACCGGCCGCAACCGGCGGACCGATGGTACGCATCGTGCGTATTCTTCGAAGCATGGAATCGCGCCCATGCCGCGTTGCCCCGTACCGGCGCACGTGCAATCATGTAGATGTGGCGAGTCTGCAGCACACGAGCGGCCCCCGGACCCGGAGAAGCCGCAGCATGAAGTTCTTGCGGGACGCTTGGCCCATCGTCGTCATCGTCGGCACCATCGCCGGCGCCGCCTGGACCGCGGCCTGGAGCGTCAGAGACTTCATGACGGCTCAGATCGCGGCGAGTGAATCCCGGCTCACGGCGCAGATCGCAGCTACCGGGACCCGCCTCACCGCGCAGATCGCCGCGAGCGAAAACCGGCTCGGGGACCAGATCGAAGAGGTCGACGAGCGCCTGACGCTGCAGATCGGCGAACTCCGTCAGTACTTCGTCGACCATCTCGAAGATCATGCCAACGCGCGTTGACATCCGGCACCATGAAGTTCTTCCGTGACGCCTGGCCCATCGTCGTCATCGTCGGCACCATCGCCGGCGCCGCCTGGACCGCGGCCTGGAGCGTCAGAGATTTCATGGCGGCTCAGATCGCGGCGAGTGAATCCCGACTCACGGCACAGATCGTAGCTACCGAGACCCGCCTCACGGCACAGATCGCGACGACCGACAATCGGCTCACGGCACAGATCGCGGCGACCGACAACCGGCTCACGACTCTCGACAATCGGTTCACGGCGCAGATTGCGGACAGCGAGACGCGGCTGACCGGACAGCTCGCCGAACTCCGCATGCTGTTCGTCGACCATCTCGAAGATCATGCCAACGCGCGTTGACGTCGCCTCTCCGGGCCGGACGGCCCCGTCCAAGAAAAACGGGCCGGGAAGCGCCCTCGCCTCCCGGCCCTGGCAATAAACGGTGCTCCGCGTTCCGGCCGCGGTCAATCCTGCAGGGGCGAGTCCTTACCAGTAGAGGTGCGTCGCGAATTGCAGAAACCGGCCCTGGATGGTCCGGCGCGGCCTGCCGAGTCCGGCGCCGTAGCGGTTGGTCGCCTCCAGGACCGGACCACTGTTGAGCATGTTGTAGATGTCGGCCTGCACGTTGAGGCGCCGGCCGTTCCCCATCTCGAACACCTTGCGGATCGAGATGTCGAACTGCTGCAGCCGGTCCAGATACGTCGACCCGGGCGGCATCAGAGGAATGAAGGGACTCTGCGTGAAAGCCACCCCAGCGTCCTGGACATCGGCGCTGGGCACCGAGTAGCCGACGTTACCGAGCGCCAGCAGGCTGCCCCACAGGTTGCCGCCGCCGTTCAGGCCCGACGCGCTGTCGCCGGCGAAGCTGGTGGTGGCAAGCAGCTCGCGCGGGTTGTACGACTGGAAGGTCGCGCTGAACTGGAAGTCGCCGGGCAGCGGCACCGTGCCCGACAGCTTGAACTCGTTCAGCCACGGCACGTTGTATGCGGCTCCGACGTCCTGGCCAGTCAGCGGGCTGGTTCCCGACCGGTCGCAGAACAGCAGCTTGTTGGGATCGTCCTGCGAGTCGCAGCGGGTGATGACGTTCCGCTCGAGCGTCCACGCGCCGAAAACGGTGGTCCCGTTCGGGAGCCGGGCGTTGAAGCCGCTCTCGATGCCCTCGTAGGTCTCGGAGTACCCCGTATCCGAATTGGTGTTCGTGTAGACGCGGTCGGGGCTCCGTCCCTGCGCCTCCGGATTCAGGACGTACACGGGCAACGTCCCCGGCACGGAGCTGGCGTTCGTCGTACAGCCGAAGCCGCCTGAGCCGGGGGCGCCGTCCGTCACGCACGGATTGGCGAACTGGAACAGCGTGTAGTCCGAGAGCGAGAGCGCCCGGTTGACGAGCAGGATCGCGCTCTGCGTGTCGCGGCGATAGTAGTTGAAGCTGGTCGACAGGCCCGGCAGAAGCTCGCGCTCGATCCCGATGTTGGTCAGCGCCGACCAGGGCCTGCTGAGGCTGGGATCGAGGACGGGCGTCGAGGTCCCCTGGCCGAAGTCCGCGCTGGCGAGGCCGACCTCCCAGTCCTGCACGTAGTCGTCGCCGTTGGTGCCGTGGTTGGGCACCGACCCGGCCTGGCGCGCCCCGCCCCAGTCCGTCAGGCCCGAGTTGCCGTAGGCGACCGCGCCGAGGCCCGGCGAGATCATGTCCAGCTCGCCGAGCGTCGCGCAGCGGTTGGAGGCGCTCCCGTGCCGGCTCGTGGTCATCGCGCAGTCGAACCACGCGAGCGACTGGCTGGTGACCTTGCCGGTGGCCAGGGCGCTGGCCAGGCTGTGGGTGATCGACGAGTTGTAGCGTCCCCACGAGAACTTCAACGCGGTCGAAGCGTCGCCGAACAGATCGTACGCCAGCCCCAGCCGCGGCGCGATGTTCGTCCAGTTCGGGATCTCGTCCTTGCCGGGCAGCGTGGCCGGCGCCGTGAACCGCGTCCGCAGCAGACGTTCCGTCGGCTCCACCGTCCCCACGATGTTCTCGATCCGCAGCCCGAGATTCAGCGTCAGCCGGTCGATCGTCCAGGTGTCCTGCACGTACGCCGAGATATCCCGGTAGAAGAGGGAATAGTCGACGTCGGTGTTGGCGCGGCCTATCTGGTACGGCACGCCCGATCGATACCGTTGCCGCAGGGACCCGTTCCACTGCTCGGTCAGCCGGAACGGCGCCCAACTGTTCATGAGGCCGACCTTCATGTTGTGCGACCCGGTGACGTACGACATCGAGACGTTGGTGTTGAACCGCTCCACGTAGGCGAGCCGGTTGCCCCAGTGGTACCGGTCGAGGAAGTCGTTGGTGGTATCCCGCCGCAGCGTATTCGCGTAGAACGGATGGATGCCGCCCCCGTCGACGCCGCTGCCCGGAAGCTGCGCCGCAAGTCCCGCATCGCCCAGGCCGGGGTAGCCGCCGACGCCCGGATAGCAGGGCGTCGCCACGCAGGTCGGAAAGCTCTGATCGAAGTTCTGCGTCTGCGTGCCGACGCCGCCGCCGCGCAGCCCCATGCCCGGCCCGTTCGGCACGTCGGCCTCCTGGTCGACGTTGCTCCAGTTCGCGACGTTGGTGGAGTACCCGGCCTCGAGCAGGAGCCGGCTGCTCAGCGTCGACGTCCACTTCGCCGCGCCGATGTAGTACAGCGGCGAGCCGTGGTGGCGCGACGCGGTCGCGACGTCGGCGCGCGCGTCGTAGTCGTGGAAGCGCTGCTTGATGATCCGATCGATGTACGCCGAGAACTTGTTGTTCTGGGTTATCTGGTACGTCAGGCGCAGGAGCCCGCTCGTGATGCGGTCGTCGTTGATGCCCGGCCGCAGGCCCCCCGTTCCGCCCGGGTACTTCGACGCCCCCATGTAGCGGGGCGCCGTGCCGTCTTCGTTCTTGTAGTAGCTGTCGGTGACCGGCACGTTGATGCTGAACCGGCGCGCGCTGCCGAAGAACCAGAACTTGTCGCGGACGATCGGCCCGCCGTGGGCGACGTTCAGGTCGTAGACGTAGTCGATCGACTCGGTAGAGTTGAGCCCGCGATTCTCGAGGCGCTCCGAGAAGTTGTCTCCCTGGAAGCTGCCGTCGGCGAAGCCGAAGTAGTTCTGCCCGCTGTGGGTGTTCCCGCCTTCGCGCGGGATCATGCTGATGCGGACGCCGCCGGTCGAGGTCTCGGCCGAGATGCCGCTCGTCTCGTAGACCATCTCCTGCGCCGCGAGCTGATTGTTGTAGTTCTGCACCCCCCCGTCGCCGCCCGCGGTCATCACGAGCTGGCCGTCGACGGTTACGGTGGTCTGCCGGGTGCTCATCCCGTGGACCGACATGTAGGTCTGCTGCGCCGCGGTGGTCAGACCGACCTCCGGGCGGTTCATCTTGACGCCGGGGATCAACTGCGCGGTCGACTGCAGGTTGCGGCCGGTCGGGATGGCGTCGAGCACCTCGCGGTTGAGCACCTCGGCCTGGCTGATCGACTGCACGTCGACGACCGGCGCCTCGCCCGAGACGGTTACCGTCTCCTCGAGGGCGCCGACCGACAGCACGGCGTCGACCGTGGCCGTGAAGCCTCCCGGCAGCTCCTGGCTCTCGACGAGCACCGTCGAGAAGCCGGGCAACGTGAAGGTGATGGTGTACGTGCCGGGACGCAGGTCGACCAGCAGGTAGCGTCCCGTGCCGTCGGTGACGGCGACGCGGCTCCCCTCGATCAACGCGGGACTCGACGCCTCGATGGTGACGCCGGGCAGGATGCCGCCGGTGTTGTCGGTCACCACGCCGGTGAACTGGCTGGTGCCCTGGGCGTGCGCCGCGGCGGGCGCGAGGGCCAGGACCGCCAGCGCGACGACGGCCGAGTAACGACGTCTCATCTCGGTCCTCCTCACAAGGTTGGTGCGCGAGGCGAACGAACGACGTCCGAAGCGGCCAATGGCGGGCGGAATCCCGCCCGTGCCGGCAGTATAGCGCCGTCAGGAGTCTGCGCCGCAGGAGTTTCGCGCCAGCAGACTCCCAACGCGACTGACGTCGCGCCAGCCCTGGAGGGCTCCGGAAGAACGAGAACCGGCGACCGTTCGGCGCGTCGAGTCAGGCCAGTTCGTGGTCGAACGTCACCACGTTGCGCGACGCGCTGCTGAACTCCACCCCGACCAGATGGACGGGCTCGCCCAGGCCGCGGTACTTGTCCGCGTAGGCCTTCGCCTTCAACTGCGCGAGCGCCGCTCCGGGTCCGGCCTGCTCCGCGACCTTGAACTCGAACAGGTACACCCTGCCGCCGAAGCGGACCGCCATGTCCGCGCGCCCGCGGGTGCTGCTGTCCTCCACGGTGACGCCGGCGCCCAGCACGGAGGCGAAGTAGGCGTAGAAGACGCTGGCGTAGAAGCCCTCGAAGCGGGCGATGTCGTTGTTGGTGTACCACTCGTAGGGAATGCCCGCGAAGAACGCGTGGAACAGGTCCTTCAGGCCGGGCACGTCGCCGGCGGTCAGCAGGTCGTAGAGCCGGTCGCCGTTGCCCTCCCGTTGCGGGTCCCGGGTCAGGTGGGCCAGCAGGCTCTCGTTCAGGCTCTGGAACACCTCCCGGTTCGGGTACCCGAGCCGGTAGCGCGTCCTCCCGCCGCGCGACTCCGTCGCCCTGACGGTGAGATAGCCGGTCTGGAACAGCAGGGCCTCCGGCGCGATGCGGTCGACGTCGAACGTGCTCAGCAGGCTCGCGCTGCCAACCATCCCGTCCAGCGCCAGGGCGCTGACGCCGCGTTCGACCAGGGTCTCGATCAGGAAGGTCGGCGTGCCGGTCTCGAACCAGTAGGCGTCGAACTCGCGGTTGCGGAACAGCAGCAGGATGTCGAACGGGTTGTAGACCTTCTCCTCGCCCCGCCAACTGTAGCCGTTGTACCAGTCGCGGATCTCGTCCCGATCCAGACCGCCGAGCTCGGGCGCGAACACCGTGTCCAGGTCGGCGTCGGTGTAGCCGCAGATCGCAGAGTAGCGCGGGTCGAGGGTGATGTCGGTGAGGTTGTTCAGTCCCGAAAAGAGACTCACCTTCGAGAACTTGCTCACTCCGGTGATGAAGCTGAACCGCACGTGCGCATCGCTGTCCTTGATGGTGGCGTACAGGCCCCGCAGGAAGTCGCGGTTCGCGCGCGCAACGTCGGGCACGTCCAGCGCGTCGAGAATCGGCTTGTCGTACTCGTCCACCAGCACCGCGACGGGCCGGCCGGCCTGCCGGTGCAGCGCCTCGAGCAGGGCTCCGAAACGTCCGGGGACTGTCCGATACTCGACGCTCACGTCCGCTCGACGCTCGGCCGCAGCGAGCTGCTCCGCGACGCTCAGTTCCAGATAATCCGGCTTTCTGAAGTTGCCGCTGCCGAAACTGAGGCGCAGAACGGGATGCCGCACCGACCAGTCCCAGCCGTCGGCAATCGCCAAGCCCTCGAACAGCGGCTCGTTGCCCTCGAGCAGCTCCTTGCACGTATCCAGGAACAGGCTCTTGCCGAAGCGCCGGGGGCGCGACAGGAAGTAGTGCTTTCCCTCGTCGAGCAGGCGCCCGATATACGCGGTCTTGTCGACGTAGTAGCAGTCAGTCTCCTGGATCTCCCGGAACGTCTGCATGCCGATGGGCAACCTGCGGCGAGTCATGGACGTAGCCTCGTGACGACCACTGTCCCATCTCCAGGGACCTTTGTGCAACCGCCGCCACTCCATACAGACAACGGGCCGGGAAGCGGCCTGCCTTCCCGGCCCTGACACTCAACGGTCGTGCGCCAGACGGCGCCTGACCACGATTGCGAGACTCACACCTACCAGTGAATGTTCGTCGCGACCTGCATGAACCGCCCCTGGATCGTCCGCCGCACGTGCCCGAGGCTGCCACCGAAGTAGTTCGTCCCCTCGATGATCGGGTCGGCGTTGATGATGTTGTAGAGGTCCGCCTGCAGGTCCACGCGCAAGCCGTTCGGCAGGTTGAACACCTTCCGGATCGAGACGTCGATCTGGTTCAGGCGGTCGAGGTAGGAGGACCCCGGCGCCATCAGCGGGATGTAGATGGTGTCCGTCGTGGGAACACCGGCCGGGTAGTAGGCATCGGTCTTCGGCACGTTCCACCCGACGTTGCCGGTGCGCGTGAGGGAGCCTTCCAGCTCGCCGCCGCCGTTCAGGCCGCCCGCACTCTGGCCCTGGCCGCCACCGACGTGGAGCTCACGGGGGTTGTACGACTGCAGTGACCCGCTGAGCGTGAAGTCACCCGGCAGCGGCAGCGTGCCGGCGATCTTGAACTCGTGGATCCACGGCACGCCGTACCCGCCGTAGGAATCCGGCCCCCACGCCCCGGTCGGGTCGCAGAAGAGCAGCTCGTTCGGGTTGTCCCGGGTGTCGCAACGGGTCAGGAGGTTCCGCTCCATCGTCCAGCCGCCGAAAATGTTCGTTCCGTTCGGCAGCCGGGCATTGAACGCGCTTTCCAGACCGTTGTACGTGTCGGAGTACCCGTCGTCCCCCGCGGTGTTGATGACGATGTGCTGGGGCGTTCGTGCGCGCGCCTCCGGCGTCACGCTGTAGATGGTCAGCATCGGTTGGGCCGCGACGCCGCTCGTCGAGCAGGGGAAGCCGCTCGGCCCCTTCCCGGCCGCATTCCCTTCCAGGCTGCTGGGGCCGCAAGGATTCGGGATGTCGAACGCGACGTAGTCGTCCAGACCGCGCGCGGCGTTGTGCTGGAGGATGCCCTCATAACTGTCGCGATGGTACCAGTTGAAGCTCGCCGACAGCCCGGGCAGGATCTCGCGCTGGATTCCCAGGTTGAACAGCGAGGCCCAGGGCCGCGCGACGCCGTTCGGGTCCTGACTCGGACGCCCGATCGGGCCGCCGAATCCGGGATCGTTCGTCACGCCCACTTCCCAGTCCTGCACGTAGTCGTCGCCGTTGGTGCCGCCATGCTGCTGGTGCCCGGTGGTTCCGGCGACGCCCTTCGTGTAGGGGACGCTCGGATCGCGGCCCCCGTAGGCGACGGCGCCGAGACCGGGCGAGATGGCGTCCAGCTCGGCGAACGTCGCGCACGAGTTCCTCGTGGCCGGGCTGAGCGCGCAATCGAACCAGTCACGCTCGTGGTGCTGCCAGCCGCCCGGATGGAAGTCGCGCGCGTAGTTGAAGATGTTCGACGCGTTGTAGCGCCCCCACGAGAACTTCAGCGCCGTCGACGCGTCGCCGAACAGGTCGTACGCCATCCCGAGCCGCGGCGCGATGTCGGTCCAGGACGGCACGCCTTCCTGCCTCGGGAACGGCGTGTCCCAGCTCGTGAACCGCCGCAGGGTGGCCGGGGTCTCCTCGATCGTCGAGTTGAACGTCTCCCACCGGAGCCCGAGGTTGAGCGTCAACCGGTCTATCGTCCAGGTGTCCTGCACGTACGTCGAGACGTCCCGGAAGGACATCTTGAAGTAGGTCGGGTGGTTGGTCGTCCTTGCCGTCGTCGGCACGCCGTTGTCGTAGTACTGCCGCAAGGCGCCGTTCTTCTTCAGATCCTCGAGAAACGGCCCCCAACTGCTCATCAGGCCCACCTTCAGGTTGTGCGACCCGGTGACGTACGACATCGAGGTGTTGTAGTTGAACCGCTCGACGTAGCCATGGCTGTCGCCCCAGTGGTACCGGTCGATGAAGCCGTTCGTCTTCTCTTGCCGGTCGGTGATCATGTACCACGGATCGATGTTCGAACCGTACTGGTTCATCGAGCCCTGCATGCCGAGGCCCGGGTACCCCCCGACACCGGGGTAGCACGGCGTCGACTGACAGGTAGCGAGACCAGCGGGAAGCGGCTGCGTGTGCATGCCGTTCGGCGTCAGCGAAGCGCCCGGTGCGAACGGCACGTCGTCCTGCGAGTCTATGTTGCTCCAGTTCTCGACGTTGGTCGAGTAGCCTGCCTCCAGCAGCAGCCGGCTGCTGAGCGTGGCGGTCCACTTCGCCGACCCGACGTAGTAGAGGGGCGAGCCGTGGTGGGTCGCCGCCGTCGCGACGTCCTGCGTCGAACCGTGGTTGTGGAACCGCTGCTTGATGATGCGGTCCATGTACGTCGAGAACTTGTTGTTGGGGTTGACCTGGTACGTCAGGCGCAGCAGACCGCTGGTGACGCTGTTGTCGTCGACCCCCGGCAGCTTCTTGTCGAAGTCGTTCCCGTCGACGTCGGTACCGTACCGCGAGTGCAGGAAGTAGCGCGGCACCGAGCCGTCGTCGCTCCGCGTGAAGCTGTTGGTGGTCGGCTTGTCGATCTCGAACCGGCGGAAGCTGCCGAAGAACCAGAACTTGTCACGCACGATCGGCCCGCCCTGGGCGAAGTTGAGGTCGTAGATCTGGTCGATCGACTCGTTCGAGCTGCCGCCGCGGTCCATGGTCCGCTGCGAGAGGTTGTCCCATTGCAGGCCCTTCCGGCTGAAGCCGAAGTACTGCTGCCCGCTGAAGGTGTTGCCCCCTTCGCGCCCGATCATGTTGATCCGGACGCCCCCGGCCGAGGTCTCGGCCGAGATCCCGCTCGTCTCGTAGACCATCTCCTGGTTCGCGAGGTGGTTGTTGTAGTTCTGGTTCGCCCCGTCGTACCCGGCGCTCATGACGAGCTGCCCGTCGACCGCGACCGTGGTCTGTCGGACGCTCATGCCATGGACCGACATGTAGGTCTGCTGCGCCGCCGTCGTCAGACCGACCTCCGGGCGGTTCAGCTTGATCCCCGGGATCAACTGCGCGGTCGACTGCAGGTTGTTGCCGGTCGGGATGGCATCGAGCATCTCGCGGTCCAGCACCTCGACCCGGCGGGTCGTCGCTACGTCGACCACCGGCGCCGCGCCCGAGACGGTCACCGTCTCCTCGAGCGCGCCGACCGAGAGCTCGGCGTCGAGCGTCGCCACGAACCCGGCCGGCAGTTCCTGCCCCTCGACCAGCACGGTCGAGAAGCCGGGCAGCATGAAGGTCACGGAGTACGTGCCGGGACGCAGGTCGACGATGGTGTAGCGACCCGAACCATCGGTGATCGCGACACGGCTCCCTTCGATCAGCGCCGGACTCGACGCCTCGATGGTGACGCCGGGCAGGATGCCGCCGGTGTTGTCGGTGACCTCCCCGGTGATCTGGCTGCCGGCCTGGCCCAGTGCCGCGGCGGGCACGAGCGCCAGAGCGGCCAACGCAACGACGGTCGTTGACGAACGTCTCATGGGTACTCTCCTCGAAGGGTTGGGACACGACCCAAGCTGACGATACGCTCGCGAACCGATGATCGAAACGCCGCATGGGAGCACGTTCACCGTGGTCATCGGGATTCTTCCCCCCGGAACGCGCCGTGCCGGCAGTATAGCTGCTACGGGTGCACCGCCGTTACGCAAAAGAGGGCCGGGAAGCAGCCTGGCTTCCCGGCCCTCGAATCGACCTGCCGCGCGTGCATCACGCGCGGCCACGATCAGTTGACGCCCCTACCAGTAGAGGTGCGTCGCGAACTGCAGGAACCGGCCCTGGATCGTGCGGCGCGGGCGGCCGAGACTGCCGCCATGGCTGTTGACCGCCTCGAGGACCGGACCGCCGTTGAGCAGGTTGTAGACGTCCGCCTGCACGTTGAGGCGCCGTCCGCCGCCCAGCTCGAAGATCTTGCGAATCGAAATGTCGAACTGGTTCAGCCGGTCGAGGTACGCGGAACCGGGCGCCATCAGCGGGATGTAGGGGCTGCTGGTGAAAGGCACGCCCGCCGCCTCGATTTCCGACGACTTCACCGAGTAGCCCACGTTGCCGAGCGCAAGGAGGCTGCCCCAGAGTCCGCCGCCGCCGTTGAGCCCCGACGCGCTGTCGCCCGCGAAGCTCGTGGTGGCCAGCAGTTCCCGCGGGGTGTACGACTGCAGGGTCGCGCTGAACTGGAAGTCGCCGGGCAGCGGCACCGTCCCCGACAGCTTGAACTCGTGCAGCCACGGCAGGTTGTACGCCGGCCCGACGTCCTGGCCGGTGATTGGACTGGTGCCCGACCGGTCGCAGAACAGCAGCTCGTTCGGGTTGTCCTGCGAGTCGCAACGGGTGATGATGTTCCGCTCGAACGTGTAGGCGCCGAAGATGGTCGTCCCGTTCGGCAGCCGCGCGTTGAAGCCGCTCTCGAAACCGTTGTAGGCTTCGGAATACCCGGTATCCGCGTTCGTGTTCGTGTAGACGGGCTCGGCTGACCGTCCCTGCGCATCGGGATTCAGCACGTACACCGGCAGCGTCGCCGCTATGGTGGTACCGTTCGTCGTGCAGCCGAAGCCGCCCGGGCCGGGGGTCGCATTCACCGCGCACGGATTCGCGAGCTGGAACAGCGTGTAGTCGGAGAGCGAAAGCGCCCGGTTCACCTCGAGCAGCGCGCCGTAGCTGTCGCGGCGATAGTAGTTGAAGCTCGCCGACAGCCCCGGCACGAGCTCGCGCTCGATCCCGATGTTGGTCAGGCCGACCCAGGGCCGATCGAGGCCGTTCGGGTCGAGGATGGCCGTCGACGTCCCCTGGCCGAAATCGGCGGGTCCGAGACCGAGCTCCCAGTCCTGCACGTAGTCGTCACCGTTGGTGCCGTGGTTCGGCACCGACCCGGCCACCCGCGCAGCCCCCCAGTCGGTGAGGCCGGAGTCGCCGTACGCCAAGTCGCCGAGGCCCGGCGAGATCGCGTTCAGCTCGCCCATCGTTGCACAGCGGTTCGAGGCGCTGCCATGCCGCGTCGTGATCATCGCGCAGTCGAACCACGCGAGACCTGCGTTCTGGATCTTACCGGTGTGTAAGCGGTCGGCGAGACTGTGGGTGACCGACGCATTGTAGCGTCCCCACGAGAACTTCAGCGCCGTCGAGGCGTCGCCGAACAGGTCGTAGGCCATACCGATGCGGGGCGCGATGTTCGTCCAGTCCGGGATGTTCTCCTTGCCGGGCAGCGTGGCCGGCATCGTGAACCGCGTCGGACTCAGGCGGTTCGTCGGGTCGACCGTGCCGCTGACCGTCTCCCAGCGCAGCCCGAGGTTGAGCGTCAGCCGGTCGATCGTCCAGGTGTCCTGCGCGTACGCCGCGACGTCCTGGTACCCGAGGGAGTAATCGACGGGGTGGTTGCCGCGGCGGATCTGGTATGGAATCGCGTCGCGATAGCGTTGCCGGAGGGCGCCGTTCCACTGCTCGGTCAGCCGGAACGGTCCCCAACTGCTCATGAGGCCGACCTTCAGGTTGTGCGACCCGGTGACGTAAGACACCGAGGCGTTGTAGTTGAACCGCTCCACGTAGGCCAGCCGGTTGCCCCAGTGGTACCGGTCGGCGAAGTCGTTGGGTATGTCCCGCCGCAAGGTGTTCGCGTAGTACGGATGGATGCCGCCGCCGTCGACGCCCCCCGAATACTGCGCCATCACGCCCGGATTCGTCAGCGCCGGATAGCCGCCGACGCCGGGATAGCAGGGGGTCGCCACGCAGGTCGCGAAGCTCGAGTCGTACGACTGCGTGTGCGGGCCGACGGCGCCGCCGCGCAGCCCGAAGCCCGGCCCGTTCGGCACGTCGGCCTCCTGGTCGACGTTGCTCCAGTTCTCGACGTTGGTCGAGTAGCCCGCCTCGAGCAGGAGCCGGCTGCTCAGGGTCGACGTCCACTTCGCCGCGCCGACGTAGTAGAGGGGCGAGCCGTGGTGGCGCGACGCGCTCCCGACGTCGACGCGCGCGTCGTAGTCGTGGAACCGCTGCTTGATGATCCGGTCCATGTACGCCGAGAACTTGTTGTTCTGACTGACCTGCCAGGTCAGCCGCAGCAGGCCGCTGGTGATCCGGTCGTCGTTGAGGCCCTCGCGGAGGCCGGCGATGCCGTCGGGATACTTGACGGCCTGCATGTAGCGGGGCGCCGTCCCGTCCTCGTTCTTGTAGAAGCTGTCGGTCACCGGCACGTTGATGCTGAACCGCCGGCCGCTGCCGAAGAACCACAGCTTGTCGCGGATGATCGGCCCGCCGTGCGCGACGTTCAGGTCGTAGATGTAATCGGTCGACTCGACCGAAGTCAGGTCGCGATCCTGGAGTCGTTGCGAGAGATTGTCCGCCTGCATCGCGCCATTGATGTAGCCGAAGTAGTTCTGCCCGCTGTGCGTGTTACCTCCCTCGCGCGGGATCATGCTGATGCGCACGCCGCCGGTCGAGGTCTCGGCCGAGATGCCGCTCGTCTCGTAGACCATCTCCTGCGCCGCGAGCTGGTTGTTGTAGTTCTGCACCGCGCCGTCGCCGCCGGAGCTCATGACGAGCTGCCCGTCGACGGTGACCGTGGTCTGCCGGTTGCTCATCCCGTGCACCGACATGTAGGTCTGCTGCGCCGCGGTCGTCAGGCCGACCTCCGGGCGGTTCATCTTGACGCCCGGAATCAACTGCGCCGTCGACTGCAGGTTCCGCCCGGTCGGGATGGCGTCGAGCACCTCGCGGTTGAGCACCTCGGCCTGGCTGATCGACTGCACGTCGACCACGGGCGCCTCACCCGAGACGGTGACCGTCTCTTCGAGGGCGCCGACCGAGAGCACCGCGTCGACGATGGCCGAGAAGCCGGCCGGCAGCTCCTGGTTCTCGACCAGCACGGTCGAGAATCCGGGCAACGTGAAGGTGATGTTGTAGATGCCGGGACGCAGGTCGACCAGCAGGTAGCGCCCCGTGCCGTCGGTGAATCCGACACGGCTCCCCTCGATGAGCGCCGGACTCGACGCCTCGATGGTGACGCCGGGCAGGATGCCGCCCGTGTTGTCGGTCACCACCCCGGTGAACTGACTCGTAGCCTGCGCGGACGCCAGGGCCGGTACGAGGGCCACAGCGGCCAGCGCGGCGACGGTCGTTAACGAACGTCTCATGGGTTGTCCTCCTCTGATGTGTTGCGACGATTCGCGCCGTGACGATGGGCCACGCGCGCGACCCCGTCCGGCCTCATCGCGTTACTGCGCGGGCATGGCCGCAAATCCGGCACGTGCAAAACGCGCGCCGTGGACTCCGCTCCACGATAGGAGCGCCACTGCGACGCGCGAATGCCGTCTCCAACCTGCCCTACGCACCGCCGCGGCGCTTTGCCACCGACAGGCTCGCACCACCTACCCCCCGTAGGAATCCAAGCAATCCGATCCGGAATTTTGGATTCGTGCCGATCGGCGAGCACGACAGCCGCGCATTCGACTACGCAATGCGCTGCGTGTCAAGGTGGGGATCGAGCCGCTGCCCTCGCGGGACGAGCCGCTTCAACTCACCGGAGGCGTGTCGCGGGGGGCCGGGGGAGGCTGCAGTCAACCCTCCAGCCGGGCCAGCCGTTGCGCGACGTCGGTGAACGGGCTCACGCGTATCGACTACGGTCACCGGTCAGAGCGAACGAGGGCGTCGAAGCGCTGATCCAGGTGGTCGCGAAGGCGGTCGATGCGCGCGGCGATTGCCTCATGCGCCTCGCGATTCTCCCTTCGGCCCGCGTCGAGCTTCTTGTAACTGTCCTCACGCATTGCGTCGAGCCTGCGCCAGACGAACATGACGACGGTCAGAGCCAACCCAAGCACACCCAGCACTTCGGCTATCGACAGCGTCATCTCGTCCGTCTCCGACTGTGCGCTCCCGGCAAAATCCCGGCGCGCCGATCCCAGGCATAGTTTCACACTATATCACGGGCCGGCCCCGCAACGGACCGCAGTCCGCGGGCGGTCGGACCGGGCGCCCGCCTTCACGGGATGGCGTCCGCGGGCCAGGGTGTGCGGCACGGTCGGCCCTGCTCGTAGAGGCGGAGATTCGCGGCCAGTCGGGGAACGGCCGCCCGCATCCCTTCCGCCTCGGCGGCTGCGATCAGATCCCGCTGCACCGCCGCAGCCTCACCGTACCGTCCCAGCTCGGCCAGGGTCATCGCCATCGTCTCGCCGAGATCGATGGTGCGCTCCCCCTGCGCGAGCCGCTCCACCAGCCGCAACGCCCGCGGACCGTCCCGCACCTCGGCGGCGGGGGCGGCGGCCAGCAGCCGGGCCAGGGCGTGCGGAAAGATCGATGCGCCCGGGAAGCTCTCCAGGCCCTCGGCCAGACGATCACGGGCCTCGCGGTAGCGGCGGAGCTGCACGAGGGACATGGCTACGCCGAAGCGCGCATCGATCACGTCCGGGTCCATGCGCAGCACGGCCCGGTAATGCTCCAGCGCCGCGCCCGGATCACCGGCGCGCCGCTCGCTGAGCGCCAGCCGCAAGCGCGCCTCGCCGTCAGTCGGCTGGTAGCGCAGCGCCGTCTCGAACCGCTCGATCGCCTCGCGGTGGCGCCCCGCGCCCTGCAGCAGCACGCCGACGCTGTAGTGCACGGCGGGAAAGTCCGGCGATTCGCGCATCACCCGTTCGAACTCGGCCATCGCGCCCTCGACGTCACCCATCACGTACAGGGCGGTGCCGAGCCGGTGCCGGAGCGCCGGGTTGTCCGGATCCAACTCCAGCCCCCGGCGGAACAGGTCCGCCGCCGCACTCCACTCTTCCCGGTCCAGGGCGTCGTTGCCGCGGGCCTCGTAGGCGCGCGCGCTCTCGAGCAGCGTGTCCACTTCCGCCATGAGCGGGTCCGCGGGGCGGAGGGCGGCTCCCCGGCGGCGCTGCAGGTGCGCGGCGGCCCTGGGCTCGTCCCCGAGGCCGCGGTAGGCCATGCCGAGCGGATAGTGCGCGGCGGCCGCTGACGGATCGCGCGCCAGAATCTCCTCCAGCAGGTCGACCGCCCGCTGGTGGTCCTCGGCCTGCAGCGCGGCGCGACCGAGTCCGTAGCGCGCGGAGAGAGAGCCGGGACGCAACGCGAGGGCCTGCTCGAAGAGCGGCCGGGCCGAGACGGGCCGATCCTGCGCCAGTCGAACCTCGCCGAGCCAGACGAGGGCCGCTACGTCGTCGGGCCGCAGCCGCAGAAAGGCGTCGAGGAGGGCGGCCGCCGCGGAAAGGTCGCCCGCCTCCCGGCGCAGGTGTCCGAGATAGTAGAGCCAGCGAGGATTGTCCGGAGCCAGCGTCGCAGCCTCGCGGAAGCAGGTCTCGGCAGCTTCCGGCAAGCTCGCCGCCATCAAGAGCATGCCGAGGGCCCCGCGCGCGGCGGATGCGCCGGACGCGGCGGCGGCACCGTCTCCCGCACCGGTCACCGCGGCCCGCCGCTCCTGAATCTGCGCCTGCACCGAAGCGCCGAGGCGGCTCAGGTCGGGAAGTCCGGTTCCGCAGGCAGGAGCTCCCCCCGGCGCCGTCAGCGCCGGCGGGGCGGCCGGCGGCGCGTCGACTGGTGCGGCGCAGCCACCGGCCAGCGCGGCCAGTCCGCCGGCGAAGATGCCTGCCGCCGGCGCGGCGAGCCTCCGGCGAAGGTCCGTGCGAAACCGGTTCAACTCCAACCCCACGCGTGGAATAATACGGATATCGAACTCTTGCCCTGGATTACCCCCGCCCCGCTGATCGGCCTGTTCGCCTGGATGCGGATAGACATCCGCGACCTGCGCCGCGACCTCAACGCCCTGCGAGCGGACATGAACAAACGCTTCGACAACGTGAACGCCGCCTGATCCGCTGCGGCGCCGTCCGCGGTTCGGGCCGACGCATTCCACAGGCGGTCACGAGCCGCGTTGCGCGGCAGCCCCCTCCCCCGCGCGGAGCGTCATCCAACGGTCGACCTCGACGTCGCGCCACTCCTCGACCGCCCCGTCCGGCCAGTGGACCCGGACCGTCGGCCGCGCGTCCGAATCCCCGAGTCCGACCAGCACTCGCGGATCGTTGGCCGACGCGTAGCTGCCGTCCGAGCGCGCCCGGCGCCAGAGGGTCGGAAGGCCGTCGCGCAGCACCGCCACCCGCGCCCCGAGCATGTCGCGCCCGCCGATGCCTGCCAGACGCAACCCGAGCCAGTGGCGGTGTTCGCCGACGTGGTTGACCAGCAGCCGGACCGGGCCGGCGTCGTTCCCTACCAGCACGTCGACGTCGCCGTCGTTGTCGACGTCCCCGAAGGCGGCGCCCCGCCCGGCCTCCGACAGTGCGAAGGCCGCCCCCGCCTGCCCGGTGACGTCCGCGAAACGGCCGTCGCCCAGGTTGCGGAACAGCGTCCTCCGCTGATCGTAGGGAAACTGCCCCGGAGAACGCCCCGGCTGCGCGGTGATCGTCCCGTTCACGGCGAGGAGATCCAGCCAGCCGTCGTTGTCGAAGTCGAGCCAGGTGGTCCCCCACCCGGTGTAGGCGAGGCTGCCGGCGCCGAGCCTGGATCCGGTGCTCCAGTCCTCGAACGTCCCCGACCCGTCGTTGACGTAGAGATTGTTCCCCTGGCCGTGCAGGTGGGTCAGGAAGAGGTCCTCGTCGCCGTCGTTGTCGAAGTCGCCGGCGTCCACCCCCATGCTCGCCTCGGTCATGCCGATCTCGCTGAGCGCCGCGCCGGCCAGCAGCCCGGTGTCCCGGAACGTGCCGTCGCCCTGGTTGATCCAGAGCAGATTCTCCGTGCCGTCGTTGGCGACGTAGACGTCGATCCAGCCGTCGCCGTCGAAGTCGGCGGTGGAGACGCCGAGCGCCGGGCCGAAGCGGCCGCCCACGAGCGCCGACTCGCTGACGTCGACGAACCGCCCGTCCCCGGTGTTGCTGTACAGGTGGTCCGGCGTCCCGCCGTAGGTCTCCGGCGGACAATAATCGCGCGCGTCGGCCAGCGTGCCGCACTCGATGCCGTTCTCCAGCGTGTAGTCGACGTTGTGGCCGACGTAGAGATCGAGCCAGCCGTCCCGGTCGTAGTCGACGAAGGCGGCCGAGACGCCGAAGCCCGCGGTCGGGCCGATACCGCGCTCGACCGCCTCCTCGGTGAAGGTCCCGTCGCCCCGGTTCAGGTACAGCGCGTCGGAGCCGAAGTTGGTCAGGAAGATATCCGTCCAGCCGTCGTTGTCGACGTCGCCCGCCACGACGCCGAGCCCGTAGCCGTCGGCCTCGATCCCGCTGTCCGCCGTCACGTCGGTGAACCGCAACCGACGCGCGCCGTCCGGGCCCACCTCCAGATCGTTGCGGTAGAGCCGGCCGGTGAGCGCTCCCGGTGCCGCCGGCGGTATCAGGGCGTCGTTCGGGGTCAGGCCCGCATCCAGCATTCGCCCCTGCACGAGGTAGACGTCGAGGTCGCCGTCGTTGTCGAAGTCGAAAAAGCCGACGCCGGGCGGGACCAACTCCGGGTAGTGGAAACGGCCGGAGGCGCCGTTGAAGTGGACGAAGTCGAGGCCGGTCGCCGCCGCCTCGTCGGTGAACCACTCGCCGGCCGGAATCTCCGGAACCAGAGAGTCCGGCATCCGGTCGTTCGCGTCGGCAACGCCGGTCTCGGCCGCGCATCCGGCCGACAGCAGAAGCAGAAGACCCGTACGCAGCCCGGCGAGCAGGGGGAAGCGGTCAGTGGTGGTCACGAATCTTGACACGCCATCATAGCCGACGCACCGACGGGTGGCCTCGCGCAGCTTGCACCGGCCCGCGACGGCACATACGATGGCTGTATGGCGATGAGGTTGTCGAAGACCTACGAAGCCTTCAAGGCGGCCGGTGCGCCCGACGACAAAGCTCGCGAGGCGGCCGAAGAGATTGCCGGCTTCGAGAATCGACTGACCCGCCTGGAGGTCATGGTGGCGTTGGTACTGGCCGGAGTCGCGAGCCTCGTCGTCGAGACGTTCTTCCCCTGAGCCTTCGCCCACGCCGCAAGATCCGATCCTCCTGCGACACCGCGGTACAGCAAGAGGGCCGGGAAGCGCTCAGGCTTCCCGGCCCTTGAACCGGCGTCACGCCTCACGCGTGACGTGAACGCTCGCTAGAGCCAGACGACCTACCAGTGCAGGTGCGTCGCGAGCTGCAGGAACCGCCGGTTGATCGTCCGCGTCGCGTCGCCGAACCCGCTGCCGTAGGTCGAGTTCATCTGGATGATCGGGAAGTAGTTCGGCAGGTTGTAGACGTCTGCCTGCACGTCCCACCGCATCCCGTTCGGCAACGTGAACGTCTTGCGAACCGAGATATCAATCTGCGTCAGACGATCCGCGAAGAGCGAGCCCGGCGGCATCAGCGGGATGCTGAGTCCCTGGGTCCGCGTGAAGCCCTCCGAGGCGAAATCGTCGACGGTCGTGTTGTACCTGAGGTTCCCGACGAAGGTGTGGACGTCGTCGAACGTCGAGCCGCCCTGGTTGGTCCCGCCGAAGTTGCCGGTCGACCCACCGGCGGTCACCTCG
This sequence comes from Vicinamibacterales bacterium, assembly GCA_965222905.1. GTDB lineage: Bacteria > Acidobacteriota > Vicinamibacteria > Vicinamibacterales > UBA8438 > WTFV01. The sequence continues at coordinate 7,229,171 of OZ244976.1, forward strand.
TGGGCCGGATAGAACTGCGCCGACCCGCTCAACGACCAGCCGCCGGGCAGCGGCACGACGCCTGAGATCTTGAAGTCGTGCAGCCAGGGGATGTCGTAGTCCCCCGCGTCACAGAAGAGCAGCCGGTTCGGGTTCTCCGGCTGGTCGCAACGGGTCATGATGTTGCGCTCCATCGACCAGCCGCCGAACATGGTCACCCCGTTCGGCAGCCGCGCGTTGAACCCGGTCTCGAAGCCGTTGTAGGTGTCGGTGTTGAGATCCGAGTTCGACATGAACCGGTCGGTGCCGGTGAGGCCGCGCGCATCCTCGTTCAGGTTGTAGATGGTCAGCGTCGACGGCGCCGCGATGCCGCGCGACGAGCAGGGGAGCCCACTCGGCGCCAACCCGGTGCCGGCGCACGGGTTCGGGATCGTCAGCGGCGACCAGTCCGCGTGGGTAACGCCGCGCCCGTACTGGATGATCGGGTCGAACGTCTCGCGCCGGTACCAGTTGAAGTTGACCGACAGCCCCGTCACCAGCTCGCGCTCGAGGCCGAGGTTCATCAGACTGACCCAGGGCCGGTTGACGCCGTCCGGATCCTCGGTCGGGATGGCGCCCAACTGGCCGAAGGCGGACGACTCCGGGAAGCCGATCTCCCAGTCCTGCACGTAGTCGTCGCCGTTGGTGCCGCCGCCATGGACCGTTCCCGCGGCCCCGACGGTGTGGGTGTCGGCCATGCTGCTGCCGAACGCGACGCCGGGATCGAAGCCCATGGCCATCAGCTCCTGCCGCGACGCGCACTGCGTGTCGTTGGCCGGGCTGAGCGCGCAGTCGAACCAGTTCCGGTTCTCCCCCACGTGCGTCACCGCATTGAACTGGCGGCTGTAGCTCGTCGTGTTGGAGGCGTTGTAGCGACCCCAGGAGAACTTCAGCGCCGTAGAGGCGTCGCCGAGCAGGTCGTAGGCCATCCCGAGGCGTGGCGCGATGTCCGACCAGTTCGGGAGGTTTTCCCGCCCGGCCACCTCGAAGCCCGGGACGAACCGGTTCTGGATGCGGCTGGTCGGGAGATTGCGCCCCAGCATGGTCTCCCACCGGGCGCCGAGATTCAGCGTCAGCCGGTCGACGGTCCACGTGTCCTGCGCGTAGATTCCCATGTCGCGCTGATAGTCCATCGGCCGCCAGATCGGCGTGTTCGACACCCGCGCACGGTAGGGGACCCCGTTCCGGTAGTCCGCCTGCCAGAGGTCGGCGTTCATCGTGTGCGACCGGTCGTGGTTGCCCCAACTGTTCATGACGCCGACCTTCATGTTGTGCGACCCGGTGACGTACGACATCGAGACGTTGTAGTTGAACCGCTCGGGCGTCTCGTGGACGTAGCTCCAGTTCCCGCGGTCGCGGAAGTTCTGCGTGGTGTCGTTCCGCCGGACGATCTGATACCAGGGGTCCATGCCGGCCCCCGACTGCATCGCGATGGCCGCGTCGTTGCCCACGTGGTAGCAGGGAGTCGCGGCGCAGAACGCCACGCCCCCCGCCGGCCGCGGCTGCCTGAGCTGCTGGGCGGGACCGAGAGGCGGCGCATCCTGCCGCTCCTCGTAGCTCCAGTTCTCGACGTTGGACGAATAGCCTGCCTCCAGCAGCAGCCGGCTGCTGATGGTCGACGTCCACTTGGCCGCCCCGGTGTAGTAGATGGGCGAACCCTGATGGTTCGGCGCGGTCGCCGGGTCGTCGCCGGCGCCGTGGGGCCGGAACCGGTCCTTGAAGATCCGGTCCATATACGCGGAAAACTTGTTCGACGCGTTCGCCTGATACGTCAGGCGCAACAGGCCGCTGGTAATGGTGTTGGCATCGATCCCCGACAGCAGATCGCGGCCGTCCTGGCCGTCGAGCTTCACCGGCTCCGGGTCGAAGTAGCGGGGGTATGTACCATCCCGGTTCCGGTAGAAGCTGCCGGTGATCGGCTTGTCGACCTGCCAGCGGCGCGAACTCATGAAGAACCAGAACCTGTCGCGCACGATCGGACCGCCATAGGCGGCGTTCAGATCCCAGAAGAGCTGGTTGCCCTCGGACGAGGTCGCCCTGACCGTGCCGTCCGGCGACAAACGCTGGCTGTCCGGGACCACGGTGTGATCGGCCGCCAGCGCGTTGTTGGAGAACCCCGTGTAGAACTGTCCGGTGAAGTTGTTGCCGCCCTCGCGCGGAATCATGTTGATGCGGACCCCGCCCCCCGAGGTTTCGGCGGTCATGCCGCTCGTCTCGTAGGTCATCTCCTGGGTGGCCAGCTCGTTGTGGTAGTTCTGGATGCCGCCGTCGCGGTCGGTGCCGTTGACGAGCTGTCCGTCCACCGCCACGCTGACCTGCCGCCAGCTCATGCCGTGGGTCATCATGACCGTCTGCTGCGCCGCGGTCGACAGGCCGACCTCGGGACGGTTCAGCTTGATGCCGACGATCAACTGCGCGGTCGACTGCATGTTGCGGCCGGTCGGGATGGCGTCGAGCACCTCGGTGTCGAGCACCTCCACGCGGCGGGTCGACTGCACGTCGACCACCGGCGCCTCGCCCGAGACGGTGATCGTCTCCTCGAGGGCGCCGACCGACAGCTCCGCATCGACCGTGACCGTAAAGCCGGCCGGCAGCTCCTGGTTCTCGACGATGACGGTAGAGAAGCCGGGCAGCGTGAAGCTCAGGTTGTAGAGGCCGGGACGCAGGTCGACCAGCGTGTAGCGGCCCGAGCCGTCCGTGATGGCGACACGACTCCCCTCGATCAGCGCCGGACTCGACGCTTCGACGGTGACGCCGGGCAGGATGCCGCCGGTGTTGTCGGTGACCTCCCCGGTAAGCGTGCTGTTGGTCTGGGCCAACGCCACGCCAGGCGCGAGCGCCAGGGCCGCCAGCGCGACGACTGCCGTACAGGAACGTCTCATTACTGTGTCCTCCTCGAACGCGGATGCGACGACAAAGGGGGCAGCAGGGCCGCAACCGACCCCGGCCGCCAACCGTAGCCGCGCAGTCAACTACGCCACGGCGCGGATGTCAAGCCGTGTACAGGCAAGGACCGTGCCGCCGGCCGCGCATGCCCGGCGTGGGTCGCGAACACTCGCAAACCATTCTCCAACAAAGAGTTGCCGCGAGCGGCGGGACTCGCGAACCGGGCACCGGCTATCCAAGAAATTGGGTAAGCGATCCAAGATCCGGTTGGGGCGCTGCCGGCACCGCTTGACGCCGGCTCCCGAAAAGACAGGGCCGGGAACCTTGCGGCGTCCCGGCCCTCGGCTGCGCCACTTCCGTGACGCGTGCTGCACCTCTGCCGCGACTACCAGCGGATGTTCGTCGCGAACTGGACGAACCGGCCCTGAATGGTGGACGACGCACGGCCCAGCGAGCCGCCGTAGGTGTTGGTGCCGTTCAGGATCGGCTGGTAGTTGATGATGTTGTACAGGTCGGCCTGGAGGTCCACCCGCATCCCGTTGCCCAGTGTGAACGTCCGCCGGACCGAGAGGTCGACCTGGGTCAAGCGATCGTAGAAGAGCTGGCCGGCCGGCAACAGCGGCACGCTGATGCCCTCGGTGCGGGGGATGCCGAGGTTGTCCATCACGCTCGCGGGCGTGACGTTGTAGTTGATGTTGCCGGAGTACGGACGCGCGCCCGACAGCTCGCCGCCGCGGTGGGTGCCGCCCCACTGGTCCTGCGAGCCCCCCGCCACCGCCTCCTGGGCGGGGTAGAACTGCGCCGACCCGCTGATCCAGAAGTTGCCCGGCAGCGGGAACGTCCCCGAGATCTTTGAACTCCTGGAGGAACGGGATGCTGTAGCCCGGCTGCGTGATCGGCACGCCGCCGATCATGTCGTTCCGGCCGCGCGGATCGCAGAACAACAGGCGGTTCGGATCGTGCGGGATGTCGCAGCGGATGAAGACGTTGCGCTCCATCACCCAGCCGCCGAAGATCGTGCTCCCGTTGGGCAGGCGCGCGTTGAAGCCGGTCTCGAAGCCGTTGTAGACCTCCGAGAAGTTGTCCCCGGTCGGCGTGTTCTGCACCACCCAGTCGTCCGCGATGCCGTCGGACTCGGGATTCAGATTGAAGACGCTGATCTGGGCCGGCACCAGGCCGCCGCTCTGGTTGCACGAGAGGAACCCGCGGTTGGGGTCGGTCGCGCACGGGTTGTCCATGAGGAACCCGGTGAAGTCGTCGAACCCGAGCGCGCGGTTCACCCGCAGGACGCTGTCGTAGGTGTCGCGGCGGTACCAGTTGAAGCTGGCCGAGAAGCCCTCGAACAGCTCGCGCTGGATGCCGACGTTCAGCACGCTGACCCAGTTCCGCTCCACGCCGTCGGGATGCTCCACCGGACGCGACGCGAGGCCGCCGAAGTTGGCGCGCCGGGGCGAACCGATCTCCCAGTCCTGCGCGAAGCCGTCGCCGTTGGTGCCGCCGTTCCAGACGGTGCCGTCCGGGCCGATCGTGTGCCCGTTCGCGGTGCTGCCGCCGAACGCGATGCCCGGGTCCAGCCCCATCCCCATCAGGTCGGCCTGCGTCAGGCACGCGCGGCCGTCGAGGCTCGCGCAGTCGACCCAGTTGCGGTTCTCGCGCTGGTACGCCACCGGATTGAACCACTGGGCGTAGGTGAACGTGTTCGCGGCGTTGTAGCGGCCCCACGATACCTTGAACGCGGTCGAGGCGTCGCCGAACACGTCGTACGACAGGCCGAGGCGCGGCGCGAAGTCCTTCCAGTTGGGCAGGTTCCGCCGCGAGGCGAACTGCTGCGCGGCGACGAACCGGCTGTTCTGGGTGATGGTGGAGCGCGGCCCCGGCGTGACGCTCGGTCCTGCCTCGTACGTGTGGGCGATCATCTGCTCCCAGCGCACGCCGAGGTTCAGCGTGAGCCGGTCGATGGTCCAGGTATCCTGCGCGAAGATGCCCATGTCGCGGGCGTAGTCGATGCCGGAGATGATCGGCCGGTTCGACACGCGGGCGAACTCGGGGACGCCGTTCCGGTACATCAGCCGCTCGATGTCGCCGTTCCCGGTGCGGTACGACTCGTAAGGACCCCAACTGTTGTTGGTGCCGAGCTTGATGTTGTGCGAGCCGGTGACGTACGAGAGGCCGATGTTGTAGTTGAACCGCTCGACGCGCCACTGCTCCCTGCCCCAGTGGTACCGATCGCGGTACCCGGTCGACTGGTCGTGCCGCATGACCAGGCCGTACCAGGGATCGATGGCGGGGTTGAACTCGTCCGGGCCGCTGACCTGCGCCGCGTGGCCGTAGTTGTCGAAGCAGGGGGTCGCGAAGCAGGGCAGCCAGCCCGCGGGCCTGTCCTGCGAGAAGTCCTGGCCGAGGGCGTTGACGCCGCCGGGCGGATCGTTCTGATCCCAGTTCTCGACGTTGGTCGAGTAGCCCGCCTCGAGGAGGAGGCGGCTGCTGATGGTCGAGGTCCACTTCGCGCTGCCGGTGTAGTAGATCGGCGAGCCCTGGTGGCGGGCGGCGGTGGCGATGTCGGCGTTCGAGTCGTGGTTGGAGTAGCGCTCCTTGAAGACCCGGTCGATGTGCGCCGAGAACTTGTTGTTCTGGCTCGCCTGGTAGGTCAGGCGGAGCAGGCCGCTCGAGATCGTGTTCTCGTCGATGCCCGGGATGCGCTCGGTGCCGTTCGTGCCGTCGAGCTTCTGCGGATCGGGATCGAACCAGCGCGGGGCGGCGAAGTGCCAGTTGTTCGGGACCGACCCGGTCGGGTCGAAGCGCCAGAAGCTGTTCGTCACCTTCTTGTCGATCTGGAAGTTCCGGACGCTGCCGAAGTACCAGAGCTTGTCGCGGACGAGCGGCCCGCCGTGCACGAGGTTCATGTCGTACATCATGGAGATGCCCTCGGTGGACGTGACGCCGCGATTCTGCACATCCTGCGACAGGCTCTCGAGACCGTCGCGCTGCAGGCTGTCGTGGCTGCCGCCGAACCAGAGCTGGCCGCTCTGCGCGTTGCCCCCCTCGCGCGGGACCATGTTGATGCGGACGCCGCCGCCCGAGGTCTCGGCGCTCATCCCGCTGGTCTCGTACACCATCTCCTGGTTGGCCAAGTGATTGTGGTAGCTCTGGACGGCGCCGTCGCCGCCGATGCTGTTCATGTTCTGGCCGTCGACCTGAATGGTCACCTGCGACGGGCTCATTCCGTGCACCGACATGTAGGTCTGCTGCGCCGCGGTGGTCAGCCCCACCTCCGGGCGGTTCATCTTGATGCCGGTGATGAGCTGGGCCGTCGACTGCAGCGTGTTGCCGGTCGGGATGGCGTCGAGGATCTCGCGGTCGAGCACCTCGGCCCGCGCCGTGGACTGGACGTCGACCAGCGGCGCCTGGCCGGAGACGGTGACCGTCTCCTCGAGGGCGCCCACCGACAGCTCGACGTTGACGGTCGCCGTGAAGTCGGCCGGCAGGTCCTACCCCTCGACCAGGACGGTCGAGAAGCCGGGCAGGCTGAACGTCAGGTTGTAGACGCCCGGCCGGAGGTCGATCAGCGTGTAGCGTCCCGCGCCGTCGGTGAACGCGACGCGGCTCCCTCGATGAGCGCCGGGCTCGCGGCCTCGACCAGGGCGTGCATCGGACGGCGGCAAGCAACATGCCGCCGCAGGCGATCCGTGCAATTCGTTACGGCTCTCGAAGAGTCACGCCTCCACCGTTGCCCGGCGCGACTCCACGCGCGACATGCGGAATGGTCACGGGGCGCCCGATCCAGCGAGTTGAAGCCCGCAATCCAAAATCCCGAAGATTGGCGACAATGTGGGACGGGATCGGACGTCAGGACTTCGCCGCAGTGCCGGCGAGCGCCCGGGCTTCTTCGACGTATCCGTGGTAGGTCTTCCGCAGGTTCACGAGGAACGCCCGCACCTGTTGGCGGTCGTGGGAATCGCGCAGAACCTGGGACACCTTGAACGGTGGCTCGATCACCGCCGCGCAGACCGTCGAGTGGATGCGGCGGTCGAAATGGGCGACGGCGATGGGGACGATCCACGGCTCGGGATCGAGGCTGGCGGCCAGGCGGAAGGCGCCCGGCTTGAAGGGGCCGGGAGAGTCCTCGGTCCAGTAGCTCGTCCCCTCGGGGCTGAGGATCAGGTTCGTGCCGGCCTTCAGGTACCGGCCCGCGGTCTCGAAGAACTCGTTCTGGCGCGTCTGGCGTTCCTCCGGGGTTTCCTCGATCCGGTCGGACTCGTGGGTGTAGACGGCGATGTGCCCCAGCCGGTCGTAGTAGGCCTGGTGGCCGTACTCCGAGCCGCGGCTGTGGCGGACCACCCGGATGCCGCTGTCGCCGTAGCGCCGGTCGAGGATCATCGCGCTGACGAAGTGGGAGTCGAGCGTGAGCTGGAAGTTGTTGGGGAGCGTGTTGTGCTCGTGGTTCTTCAGATGGTTGAAGATGAAGATGTGGCCGGGCGCCGGCGGCAGGTGCTCCTCCCCTTCCACGACGTACCGCATGCGGCGAAACGCCTGCTGGAAGCCCCGCGCGCACAGCTTGCGGACGTCACGGGCCGGCATCTCCTCCGGCGCGGTCACCACGGCGTGGTAGACGCGGCGCAGCGCCTCGAAGAACTCGTGCTCCCGCTTCACGTCGCGCAGCATCTCCTGGCACAGCTCGGCCAGGCTGCGTTCCAGCGCGTCGCCGCGGCCCGCCATCCGCTCGATGATCGCGAACGCCTCGCCCACGGTGAGCTGGCTTCCGAGCAGGTGCGGCACCGTGTGCAGCGGCGAGTGGACGCTCAACTGGGTGCAGCTCTGCTCCAGCAGGTTGCCGACGGCCAGCCGCTCCTTCTCGAACCGGCGCGAGATGAACAGCGCGCGGGCGGCGCGCAGATGCATGGAGACCAGCCACAGCACGCGGTGGACCAGCGCGAGGGCCAGCCGCGGGTCGTCCCGCAATACCGACTCGAGCCGCTCGACGTCGATGCGATAGACGGTACAGTCCCGCGTCGCCACGACGGAGGCGCCGTGCTTATCGACCCCGGGCAGCCCGGCCAGCGCCACGACGGAGCCGGGCTCGGACAGCGTCCGCAGGGCGAACGCGTCCGACGTGGACGGCGGGCTGTAGTTCAACGCCACGCGTCCGGTCGCAAGCACCCACAGGCCGGATTCGGGACTCCCCTGCTCGACTATCGGCTCGCCGCGGCAGAAGTAGCGGCTCTCGACGGCCCGGACGAGCACGCGCAACTGCTCCTCCTCCAGTGGCGCGAAGAAGCCCGACCGGCGCAGCAGGTCGACCAGCGGCGGCGGCGCGCGGTTGTAGGCCTCCTCCTCGCCCTCGTCCTGCAGCGTCCGCCCGAAGTTCACCGGCGTCTGCGAGTAGGCGGTCAGCCGCCCCCGCATGTCGGCCAGGCGCTCGAAACACTGGCGGAGAATCCCCTCCAGAAAGACGACGCCCAGGCGCGGCTGCTCCTCGAAGAGCGCGGCCAGGGCGGCATGCTCGAACCGCAGCGTGCGGCACGCGCGGGTGCAGACCACCGTCGTGGCGTAGCGCCGCAGGTCGCGGAATCCGGACCATCCGACCGCCGTCCAGGGGGTGGACCGCTCTCCGACGTCGAGGTCCTCGTTGCCCTCCTCGAGCCGGAGCTGGAAACGGACCGCCCCGTCGCCCACGAAGTACAGGTGCCTGGCGGGGGCGAACTGCCGCGTCAGGACGCCGTCGGCGTCGAAGCGGAGCTCCTCAGCCAGGGCGGCGAGACGCTCCCACGGCAGTCCCTCGTCCGCGTCGAGCCACGACGACCGCGTCCGAATGGAAGCGATACACTCTCGTGTCGCGTTCGTCACATTCCTCGCGTTCATGAGCGCCTACGACGCTTCCGCGGTACGGACCACCCGCCCGACGCTGGCCAGACCCGACGGTTTCTTCCCGTTCTGGCAGCAGACGCTGGCGGCTCTCGCCAGGGTTCCCGCGAATCCGCGGCTCGGACTGACCGTCACCTCACCGGAGGGGGCGCGCATCGTCCCGGTCCGTTTCGCATCCCTCGGCAACTGCGATATTCAGGGCTTCCTGATCACGCTGGACGCTCCGGAGGACGGCGCGGCGACGGACTCACCCGCCCGCCGGCCGCTGGTCGTCACCACCCACGGCTACAACAGCCAGTGCAATCCGGTGCTGGAGGCGCGCCATACCGCAACCTGCGGCGCGGACCTGTTCTGCTTCGACGTGCGCGGTTTCGGGCTGTCTCGTTCCGCCTGCCGGGTCGATCCCCGCGGCTACATCCTGACCGGTCTGACCGCCCCCCACACCTCCATCCTGCGCGGCGCCGTCTGCGACTACGTGCGCGCCGCCGAGGTGGCGCAACGGCTCTGCGCAGGCCGCGGCGGCGTGGTCTTCCATGGACGGAGCTACGGCGGCGCGCTCGCGCTGCTGGCCCAGGGACTGACGTCCCGTGCGGACTACCTGGCCGTGGCCCTGCCCACCTTCGGCTGGCTCGAAGGGCGCCGGCAACTCGTGACGCGCGGATCCGGGCAGGAGATAAACGAACATCTGGCCCGGCATCCCCGCCTGGAAGCCGCGGCAACGGCGACGCTGCGCTACTTCGACACCGTCAACGTCGCCGACCGCATCGTCTGCCCCACGCTGATCGGCGTGGCGCAACGGGACGAAGTGGTTCCCGCGGCCACGGTGTACGCCATCGCCAACCACATGGACCCACAGCCGGAGATCGTCGAGCTGCCGGTCGGCCACTCCACCGACGAGGAGGAGCGCCGCTGGACGGACTTCGACGCGCGCTGGACGGCCGCGGTGGCCGCCCTGCGATCGCCGGAGCCGGAGCCGGAGCCTTCGACGCGTCAGTACTCGTCGTAGCCTTCGGTCAGCTCGATGTAGGTGCCGGCGGGGTCGGTCAGGAACGCGATCTTCAGCTCCACGCTCTCGACCTCGCGGTACTCGACGTCGAACTCGATCCCCATCGCCTCGAGCTTCTCGCAGAACGCTTCCAGGTCGTCGACCTCGAAGCCGATGTGGTCGAGGGCGCGCCCGCGCGTGGCGGCGGTCGCTTCTTCCGCGTTCCCGAAGCTCATGTTCATGCCGGGCACGTCGGTGCTCGTCTGGATGCGTCCCCGCGGGCGGACGTGGAGACCGAAGACCTCCGTGTACCAGGCGAGCAGCTCCTCGTAGTCGGGCGTGATGAAGTGGATGTGATACCCGGCGATCGGGACGTGCAGCGACGGATCCTCCTGCAGCTCGATCCAGACCCCGTCGGGCGCCATGACGTAGCCGTTCGGCATCCCCTCGGCGCCGCTGAACTGCCGGCCGACCTCCATGCCGGCCGCGCTCCACTTCGCCATGAACTCGGCGGTGTTGCGCACCTTGAAGCCGAAGTGGTCGAGCACCGAGCCCTGCATCGGACCGGTCGGCTCCCGCTCGCTCAGCGCGACCAGGAAGTTCGGCAGCTTGATGGCGGTCAGCGGTCCCTTCTGGACGACCTCGCCGCCGAAGTAGTCGACCCACAGCTTCTTGTGGACCTCGATGTCGGCCACGTTCAGGTGCACGTGCCCGTAGGTGATGCCGTTGGCGTTCGGCGTCGCGAGCTGGGCCTCCGCGGGCGGCGCGACGGCGCCGGCGAGCACGAGGACCAGGGTGGACGTCAGCAGCAGCCTCATGGTCGATTCTCCTTTGGCGGCGCTCCGCGGGGAGCGGCAATCCCGCGCGGCTCGCGGGGTCACCTAGTGTATCGTGCTCCGGTAGCGGCGGACACGCACAACGCGGGGAGGAGCGACATGACAGTGAGCATGCGCGGGCGCAGGCGCCCGGCAGAACCAGCGAAGATGCTCGGTGCGACGGCGGCATGGCTCGTCCTGGCGGCAGTCGGAACGGCGGGTGCGGGCGCGGAAGAGCCGTTCGCGGCGACCGGGGCGCCGGAAGCGGCCGGCCAGGCGGAGCAGGCGGCGGCCGACGTGCCGCGCTTCCGCGTCGATCCCTTCTGGCCGTCGCTGCCGAACGACTGGATCCTGGGACAGGCGGCCGGCGTTGCGGTCGACGACCAGGACCACGTCTGGCTCATCCACCGGCCGCGCACCCTCGACGCCCGCCAGCGCGGCGAGGAGGGGATGTGCTGCGTGCCGGCCCCACCGGTCATCGAGTTCGCCCCTGACGGCACGGTCCTGCGCTCGTGGGGCGGCCCCGGCGACGGCTACGAGTGGCCGGAGAGCGAGCACGGCATCCACGTCGACCCGGACGGCAACGTCTGGCTCGGCGGCAACGCCGCCACCGACGCGCACATCCTGAAGTTCACGCCCGACGGCGAGTTCCTGCTGCAGATCGGCCGCGCCGGGCAGAGCGGCGGTAGCAACGACACCGAGAACCTCGGCCGCCCGGCCGGGATCCGGGTGGATCCGGAGGCCAACGAGGTCTACGTCGCCGACGGCTACGGCAACCGGCGCGTCATCGTCTTCGACGCCGACACCGGGGCCTACAAGCGGCACTGGGGCGCCTACGGCGAGCGCCCGGACGACGCCGAACTGCCGCCGTACGACCCGCAGGCAGAGCCGATCCGGCACTATCGCAGCCCGGTGCACGACGTCGCCATCGCCAACGACGGCCTCGTCTACGTGGCCGACCGGACCAACGATCGGCTGCAGGTCTTCCAGAAGGACGGGACGTTCGTGCGCGAGGCGTTCATCCGGCCCGAAACTCTGGGCAGCGGGTCGGCCTCCGGCGTGACGCTGTCCGTCGACCCGGACCAGCGCTGGCTGTTCGTCCCCGACGGCACGAACAACGTCATCTGGATCCTCGATCGCGCTTCGCTGACGGTCGCCGACCGCTTCGGGCGGATGGGCAAGTACGCCGGGGAGTTCTACCGGCTGCACAACTTGGCCGTCGACTCGCGCGGGAACCTCTACACGACGGAGGTGAACGTCGGGCAGCGGATCCAGAAGTTCGACCGGCTGAACGGGGCGGACGCCGCGCCGTGACGGCCGGCAGGCCCATGACGGCGCACTGGTGCGGGTTGCCCTGGGCGGGCAGCCCGCTCAGTCCTTGTGGCGACTGCGATCGAGCCGCAGGACGAACCACAGCGCGAAGGCCGCGAAGCCGAGGACGACAAGGGCGGCCGTCACCGGTACGACCCAACTGAAGGTGGCGGCTGTTTCCATCGTGTCGACTATCCTACCGGAACAATGCGGAACTACACATCATGAGCGACACGGAGCGGATCGCCGGATTCTTCGTCGGCCAGATCGTCCATCACGTCCGGTTCGACTACCGCGGCGTCGTCTTCGACGTCGACGCGACGTTCCAGGGCAGCGCGGAGTGGTACGCGAAGGTCGCCCGCTCGCGCCCCCCGAAGGACGAGCCGTGGTACCACGTCCTGGTCGACGGCGAGGAGCACACGACCTACGTGGCGGAACGGCACCTGGAGCCGGACGCCGAGGGCGAGCCGATCCGCCACCCGCTGGTGCAGGTACTCTGCGGCGCCTACAGGGAGGGGCGCTACCTGCCGCGTGACGCGGTGCAGTAGCCGGCTGAGTCCGTTCGCCGTCCCGCTGCCGAACGATGCCTGCCGCCCGCCGCCGCACCCGCCCGAAGGGCCGACGCTCGGGACCGCCCGCGCCGGTGCCGCACGACGGGCGCGGACCCGTCGCGCCGGCGGGACGCCTCTTCGGCATCCCGCTGGGACTGGCGCTCGCGCTGTTGCTCATCTCGCTGGTCCCGCGGATCCAGACGCACCCGGTGCTCGCGCAGTCCTTCTGGGCCGCGGCCGCGGCGTTGCTGGCCTGGCAGGCGGCACTCTTCCTGGTGCGCAGGCGGGAGGATGCCTCGCCGGCGATCGACACGGTCCTGCGACCGCAGCACTACGTGCAGGCCGCCGTGCAGCTCTCGGTGTTCGCCTACTGGGGCTGGTACTGGCGGCCGGTCTACGATCACGCGTGGCTGCTGGCCGGCCAGATCGTCTTCGCCTACGCCTTCGACCTGCTGCTCGCCTGGTCGCGCCGCGAGCGCTACACGCTGGGCTTCGGGCCGTTCCCGATCATCTTCAGCACGAACCTCTTCCTCTGGTTCCGCGACGACTGGTTCCACCTGCAGTTCCTGATGATCGCGGTCGGCTTCCTCGGCAAGGCGTTCGTGCGCTGGGAGCGGGGCGGACGCCGGGTGCACATCTTCAACCCGTCCGCGTTCTCGCTGGGACTGTTCTCGGTCGTCCTGATCGCGACCGACACGACGGCTCTCACCTGGGGCGAGGACATCGCGACGACGCTGACGCTGGCGCCGCGCATCTACCTCTTCCTGTTCCTCGCCGGCCTGGTGGTGATGTACCGCTTCGCGATCACCCTCGTGGCCGGGTCCGCGGCGATCGTGCTGTTCGGACTGAGCGCGCTCTACTCGGCAGCGACCGGCATCCCCTGGTTCATCGATTCCGAGATCCCGACCGCGGTCTTCCTCGGCCTGCATCTGCTGGTAACCGATCCGTCCACCTCGCCCCGGACGCCGCTCGGAAAGACAGTCTTCGGGGTCCTGTACGGCGTGGGGGTCTTCGTCCTCTACGCGCTGCTCGGCGCGTTCGGGGCGCCCACGTTCTACGACAAGCTGCTCTCGGTGCCGCTTCTCAACCTGAGCGTGCGCTGGATCGACCGGCTCGCCGGGGCGCTGGAGACGAGCGCACTCCTCGGACGCGTCGCCGAGCGCCTGGCCCGCCCGAACGCGAACCTCGCGCAGATGGCGGTCTGGGTCGCCTTCTTCGGCGCCATGACCCTGATCGGCGCCACCGACGGACGGCATCGGGGCGACGCCGTGCCGTTCTGGCAACAGGCATGCAGGGAGGGGCGCACGCAGGGCTGCGGGCGGCTGCTGCAGATCGAGGCGTCGTACTGCGCGGACGCGTCGGCCTGGGCGTGCAACGAGCTGGGACGTCACTACATGGATGGCGAGATCGTCGCGGCGGACCCGGCGCTGGGGCTGAACTACTTCGCGCGGGCCTGCGAGCTCCGCTTCCGTCCGGGCTGTCTCAACCTGCTGGCTCGGGACAGCGCCTACCGGGCGCCGCCGAAGACGCTCGACCTGCGGCTTCTTCTCCGGGAAGGCGGCCGGAACCTGATGGACATGTCCGAGGCGGACCTGCAGGCGCGAGCGTGCGAGCACGGCTGGCCGTCCGCCTGTGAGGCGGCGAGGCCGTAAGCCATGCGTCCTCCACGTCACGGCGAATCCCGTTCCCGGAACCTCCGGCGCACCGTCGGCGCCGCTCTCGCGCTGACCCTCTTCATCGGCGCGGCCGCCTGCGAACGATCCGCGCGGGACGGATCATCGGGCACATCGTTGCCACCGTTGCCGGATGTGCTCGACGGCTTCCGTACCGACGCCTGGTTCCTTCCGGACGACGATCTGCTCGGCTTCGTCGAGATCCCGGCCGGGCCGTTCACCATGGGCAGCGATCCGGCCACGGATCCGCAAGCCTTCGAGAACGAGCGCTGGTCGGCCGGGCAGGCCCAGGGGAGCGTCGATCTCCCCGCGTTCGCCATCGGTCGCTACGAGGTCACGGTCGCGCAGTTCCGCGCCTTCGCCGACGTCGCTGGGGTCATGGTGGATTCCGGGGCCTTGCGTGCGCCGCCGGACCACTCGGTCGGATCGGTCTCCTGGCCGGACGCGCTCGCCTACTGCCGGTGGCTGGAGGCAACGCTCCGGGACTGGCCCGGCACGCCGCCGCGCCTGCGGGAGTGGCTGGACGCCGGCTGGCGCGTCACGCTCCCGAGCGAGGCGGAATGGGAAAAGGCCGCCCGCGGCGCGGACGGGCGCGTCTACCCCTGGGGCGACACCCCGAGGCGCGACCGGGCCAACTTCGGCGGCGCGGACGGCACCACGCCGGCCGGGAGCTTCGACTGTCCGGAATGTCCGTTCGGCCTGAGTGACATGAGCGGCAACGTCTGGGAGTTCACCCGCAGCCCGTACCAGCCCTACCCCTACGACGAAACGGACGACGCGCGCGACCTCGCGGACCACGCGCTCTTCGTCATGCGCGGCGGCTCGTTCATGGACCCGGAGGGCAACGTGCGCGCCACGGTCCGGGGCGGCGCCGACCCCGGCGTGCGCCGGCCCTTCATCGGCTTCCGTGTCGTCATCACGCGTTCTCCCTGACAAGCGAGGCGACGGCGAGCGCCGGCCGCGTCGTGAGGCATTTCAGGCGGCGCGGGGCTTGACTTCCCTGTCTATCGTCCGGCGTAGCGTACGCTCGGCGATGTCGAGGTCGTAGCGGGCCTGGAGGTTCATCCAGAACTCGGGCGAGGTCCCGAAGTACCGCGCAAGCCGGAGCGCCGTGTCCGTGCTCACGGAGCGCCGACCGCGGACGACTTCGTTCAGCCGCGGCCGCGGCGCATTCAGCGCCCTGGCGAGCGCGTAGACGCTCAGCTCGAGCGGCTTCAGGAACTCGTCGCGCAGGAACTGACCGGGATGCACCGGTGGCAGCCGGCGGCCGGACGCGACGTCCGAAAAGTCGACGCCGCGTCGATCCACGTCCTCACGGCTGATGGTCATGTCGTTCCTCAGTGGTAGGCGACAATCTCGACGTTCCAGGCCTCACCGTCGCGCCACACGAAGCAGATACGCCATTGATCGTTGATGCGAACCGAGTACTGGCCGCGACGGTCCCCGCGCAGCGCCTCCAGGCGATTGCCCGGCGGCGCGCGCAGATCATCGAGCAGAATGGCCGCATCGATCGCCAGCAGCTTCGCTCTCGCCCGCGGCTGCATCTGCGCGGGCAGGCGACGAACGGCATGGCCCGCAAAGACGGCTGCCGTCCGCTTGTCGACGAAGCTCCTGATCACACTCCAGCGTAACGGCATCCGTTACGCTGGTCAAGAGGGAGAATCCCTGCCTTGACCATCGAAGCAACGGGTCTCAGAAACGAAACCGCGCACCGATGCCGACGTGGGAACCGCCGGCGACCGGAACCTCGGTGTGGCGGCCGGACACCGACGGCCTGATTGACATGGCCGTTCGTACAAGGATCCCGATTCCGACCCGCTCCGCGAGACGAAACGTGAAATCGAAGCCGTAGTTGTAGCCGGCCAGCCGGTGCTTGACACCTCGCGTCGACACGCCCGTGACTCTCGGCTCCGGAATGTAGTCGCTCCCCGACCAAGGCTCGACCTCTCTGACCGCGACGTCCGTCACCCGTGTCTGAAGAACGCTGAACAGCGACGGCCCCGCGAAGAACGCCACGTCGAGCCGGTCTGCAACCCGAACCACCCAACTCGTCTGCAGGTGGTACCCACGCTGGCGATGTCCGAGATGGACCACCGTTCCCCGGCGCGCGAAGACGTCGACGCTGTCGACATCGGTGCGGCTCGACCGACCGAACCGCGAGACGGCCAGACCGACGGAGAGATTCGGGCTGATCCGCATGCCCCCGCTGATATCGAACGCCGGTCCGTCCGGTACTTCGTAGCCCACCTGGTATCGCTGGGTGGGATCGGATGGCGGGTAGCGGAGCATGTGGCGGACTCGCGGGCTGCTCGACGCCTGTGAGACCGCGTTCACATCGACGAATCCGCGGTCGAACGCGCGATCCTGTGCGCCGCCTGCCACCGGCCAGAGCAGCGCCAACGCCAACGTCAGCGCCTTGCTCGTCCTCACCGTTCCCTCCCGCGAGCCACATCCGTTCTCGCGTGGCCGTCGCCCGACCGCTCGACGGGCGGCACCGGCAGCACGAGGCCTTCGCGCGTCGCCGAAGACGCCGGCACTGCCAGCGGGCTCGCCGTCTCCAGCCTCCTCTCGAGCGTCGCCTGCACGTGATGAGGTCTCCCGAAGGCCGCACCGGTCAGGAGATCGATCCCGAACACGAACGCCGCCGCCTGCGGGAACACGTGCGCCCACTGCGTTCTCCAACTTGAGTCCGGCCATTCATGACGCTGGCGCACCCTGTGAAGACCAGCGCACAAAGCGCGAGAACGGAGAACACGCGCCATCTCCGACAACCCTGAGCCGGCCTCGCTGCAGACAGTCGATGTCGTCTCATCTCACTCCCCCATGAAGTCCGGTCCGACTTTCCTTCAGCGCCACGGCGCCGACCCGTTTCCGCCGCGGAGCGAATCCGCGTCCACGTTGCCTCCACAAAGACTTGATGGCACGCGTGATGCCAAGCACAGGAGCGGTGGAGCCAAGCGACTCTCCATGAATGAGTTACCTGTTGGCCAGGAGGGGAGCGGCACTGCCACGAGATCGCCCGTTGCGCTACAGAAGCGGACATTCAGGGGATACCCGTAGTCATCTTGCGTACATCTCTATCGACGTCGTCGGATGAACGGGCCGCCAGGGGCGCGAGGTGCCTGGACGTGTGGGAGACTGGATCGGGATCGGCGGACCCCGAGGCAATGCGGTCAGGATGGGGCTTCAGACGAGTCCTTCAACCGCGCGAGCAGCTCCGGATCGACGTGCCGCTTCACCGTCCGGCGGTCGAGCTCCAGCCGGCGGGCTGTCTCCTGGTAGCTCCCGGTACGCGCATAGACCAGGGTGCAGTAGCGCCGGAGAAGCTCCTCCGCGGTGAGGCTCCCCTCCCCCAGCTCCGCCGCGAGATCGCCGGCCGGAGCCCGCTGCGCCGTCGCCGGTGGGCGGTACTCCTTGCGCACGAGCACGTTGCGGACGCACTGCTCCAGCTCGCGGACGTTGCCGGGCCACGGATAGTCCGGGCCGAGGTCGCGCCCGACGCCGGCCAGCACCTCGTCGGCGAGCTCCGCGGCGCCCTCGGCGCCGACGACGCGCTCGCTCACGAACAGCACGAGATTGCGCAACTCTTCGGGCGCATCCCGAAGCTGGTCTCGCAGCGACGGGGTGACGATCAGGTCCGAGCACAGCCTGTAGTAGAGGTCCTCACGGAACCGGCCGGCCCGCATCTCGGCCGCGAGGTCGCGGTTCGTGGCGGCGATCAGCTTTCCCTGAAACGCGCGCGGGGTAGTCTCCCCGATGCGCGAGAACTCGCGCGTCTGGAGCACGCGCAGCAGCTTGACCTGGATCGCGGCATCGATCTCCCCGACCTCGTCGAGCAGCACCGCGCCGAAACGCGGGCACGCCTCGAGCCAGCCGATGCGATCCTGGACGGCGCCCGTGAACGCGCCCTTGCGGTGGCCGAACAGCTCCGATTCGATGAGCGTCGGCGACAGCGCGGATACGTTCAGCGCGTGGAACGCTCCGTCGAGGGTCGCCGTGAACGTCTCCCGCTCCGCGTCGAACGGGATGTAGCGCGACAGGCCGATAGCGCGGGCGACGAGCTCCTTGCCGGTTCCCGACGGGCCGGCGATCAAGGTCGTGACGTCGTGCATCCGGTCGTGGAGCGAGCGCCAGTAGCGTCGCATGTCGTGGGTGAAGATGGACTCCCAGACCGCGGCGCGCAGCCGGGCCGCGGGCGCGGACGCCCCGACGATGTGGCGGTGGATGAGGTGGAAGGCGCGCCGGACCTGGTAGAAGCAGGCGAACAGGTGCGCCGCATCGACGCGCTGCGGAAGCGGCAGCCGCTCCGCGGGCAGGAAGTGGTCGAGATCGCGACGGAACGACCGGTAGCACGGCACCCGCCGCCGGGCGCGTTCCGGGTCGAGATGAATCTCGTGCAGCGGGTCGGCGTAGCGCTGGTAGAGCGTGAAGATGACGACCGCGGCGTAGAGACGCAACTCGTCGGGGGCCGCGATCCTGCGCCGCAGCAGGTGATCGCGGGCGCCGCGCGCCGCGCGCTCGGCGACGACGCCGATCCTCGCCAGGGCGGAGTTCTCCGCCCCCGGCTCGGTGCGCAGGCTCCAGACCGCGCCGGCGGGAGTGTGATCCGGACCGAGGATCGTCCGTTCCCCCTCGACGAACGCCGGCGAGAACGGATTGCAGTCGGCCAGCCGCGCCAGCGACTCGATGGCTCGGCGTTCCTCGGCGCGGAAGAGCGGCATGGTCCGGAACCGCGGGGCCGACGAGGCAGGACGGCGCCACCGCCCTGCCCCGCGCCACGGCAATCTTGCGACGGCCGGCTACGGCAGCGGCACGAGCTGCGGCAGCACGTAAGCGAAGATCATCGTCACGATCCCCATGAACACGGCCAGGATGATGCTGTGCCGGAGCGTGATCCGGAACAGGCGGCCCTCCTCCGACGACGCCATGCCGGTGGCGGCGACGGCAACCGCGATGCTCTGCAGCGAGATCATCTTGCCCATGACCCCGGTGGCCGAGTTGGTCGCGGTGGTGAGGATCGGGTTCAGCTCGAGCGTGTTGGCGGTCACCGTCTGCAGCGTGCCGAACAGCGCGTTCGACGCGGTGTCGCTGCCGGTCAGGAAGACACCCGTCCAGCCGAGCATCGCGCTGAAGAACGGGAACACCGCCCCGGTGGCCGCGAAGGCGAGCCCCAGGGTCGTGGTCATGCCGGCGTAGTTCATCACGTAGGCCACCGCGAGCACCGATGCGATGGTCAGCAGCGGCATCCTCAACTGCGTCAGCACCGCCTTGACGATCCCGACGAAGCGGGCCGGCGACAGGCCGAGGACGAGAGACGCCGCGAACGCGGCCAGGAAGCAGGAGGTTCCGGCAGCCGAGAGCCAGTTGAAGTTGTAGGACGCCCCGTAAGGCGACGCCTCCGGGGTCAGCGGCGGGAGGCGCATGATCGTGTTGTGCAGCCCCGGCACGTCGAACTGCACGCTGACCAGGTTCAGCACGCCCTGGATCGGCGGATAGCGCCACGCCAGGACGAAGACGACGAGCAGGATGTACGGCACCCACGCCCCCACGAGCTCGCCGGCGGTGTAGGTGCGGTGTTGCTTGACGACCTCGACGTCACCCTCGAGCCGGAACACCTGCGCCGGCTTCCAGACCTTCATCACCAACACCATCGCCACCAGGGCCGCGATCGCGGCCAGAATGGCAGCCACTTCGGGCCCGATCGTATTGCTCACCAGGATCAGCACGCCCGCAAAGGCGAGCGAGCAGGCCGCGATGGGCGGCAGCACTTCGGCCGAGCGCTTGAAACCGGACATGACGACGACCATGTAGGCCGGGATGACGATGGCGATCAGGCCGCACAGGCGTCCGGTCATCGAGCTCAACGCGGCCTCCGGCAGGCCGGTGACGTTCGCCAGCGTGACCACCGGGATGCCGAGGGATCCGAAGGCGACCGGCGCCGTGTTGGCGAGCAGGCAGATGAACGCCGCGTAGAAGGGGGGAAAGCCGAGCCCGGTAAGCATCGCCGCGGCCACCGCCACCGGCGTGCCGAATCCGGCCGCGCCCTCGATGAAGGCGCCGAACGCGAAGCCGATCAGCACCGCCTGCAGGCGGCGGTCGTCGGAGAGGGCGCCGATGGAGTCCTTGATGATCTCGAACTTGCCGGTCTCCAGGGTCACCCGGTAGAGGATCAGCGACGCGATGACGATCCAGCCGATGGGAAACAGCCCGAAAGCGGCGCCGTGGACCATCGACGCGGCGGCCTGCGGGACCGGCATCCCGTACACGCCGATCGCCAGCACGAGCGCGGCGGCCAGCCCGCTCAGGCCGGCCACCCAACTGGGTTTTCGCCTGACCCCCAGCAGGTAGAAGAGAACGCCCAGCGGAATGGCCGAGATGAGCGTCGAGTAGGCGAGGCTGTCAGCGACGGGCGTGTAGTTGTGTTCCCACATGCGGCGAGACTGTAGCACACGATCGCCGTTCCGCCGGACTGCAATCGCCGGCCGCCGGTGACTGCTATGCTACGCACGTTCCCATTTTCGCGGAGCTCTCACAGATGTCCAAACGCTACTGGCTGATGAAATGCGAGCCGTCCGCCTACGCGATCGACGACCTGGAACGCGACGGCCGGACCTGCTGGGAAGGCGTGCGCAACTTCCAGGCGCGCAACTTCATGCGCGACGTGATGCAGGAGGGTGACGGCGTCCTGTTCTACGCGTCGAACGCGGACCCGTCGGGGGTCAGCGGCCTCGCGTCGATCTGCCGCACCGGCTATCCCGACCACTACGCGTGGCAGGCCGGACACAAGTACTTCGACGCCCGCAGCACCGAGGCGAAGCCGGTCTGGTACATGGTGGACATCGCCTTCGTCGAGCGGTTCCCCGCCACCATCTCCCTCGCGACCCTGAAGAAGACTCCGGGCCTCGAGGAGATGATGGTGACGAAGAAGGGCAGCCGCCTGTCCGTCCAGCCGGTCCCGGCGGCCGAGTACGACATCGTCGCCGCGCTCGGCCGGCGCACGGGAGCGTAGCGGCCCACGGCGATACCTCGGGTAGCACCGAGAGCGGCGACGCCGGCGCGGGAACCGCTCTCGCGCGCCCCCGCGCCGGCCGAAGACCCGACTACCGCGGATCGAAGAAACGGAACCGCGACCGCTCGGTCAGGTCGAGGCTGGCCTCCTGCGTCGGCGGCGAGCCGATCGCCTTGAGCACCTCGCGGGTCAGACTCCAGCGGTCGAAGCCCTGGCGCCCGTAGTCGAGCCCGCGCCGCACGATGACGAGGTCGTGCGTCGGCACGATGACCACGTACTGCCCGCGGTTGCCGGAAGTGGAGTACGCCGACTTCGGCACGTCGGTGCGCCCGTCCGGCACCAGCCAGAACTGCCCGCCGTAGAAGTTGCCGGTCTCGGCGGTGGCCGGCGCCGGCGTGCGGACGAAGTCGATCCAGTCCTCGGCGACGAGCCGCTCGCCGTCCCACACACCGCCCTGCAGGTACAGCAGCCCGAAGCGGGCCAGGTCGCGCGCGTTCGTGTAGACCTGACTGCTGAGGATGAAGTCGCCGAAGCGGTCCGTGCTGACCAGGGTGTTGCGCATCCCGATCTTGTCCAGCAGCCGCCGCCGCGGGAACTCGCGGTAGGCCTTCGAGCTGCCGAGGGCGCGCTTCATGGCGTAGACGCCGAGCAGCGTGTCGTAGTTCTCGTAGTCCCAGTTGGTGCCGGGCTCGCGGATGACGCCGCGGCTGCGGGCGCCAATCACCGAGCTGGTCCCGGCCCAGTACGAGAGTCCCGACCCGATGGCGTACTCGCGGCCGGAGTTGTCGACCGGCTCCAGGCCGCTCGACATGTTGAGAACGTGCCGGAGGGTGATCTCCGAGCGGGGATCGTGGTCCGACGCCGGCGCCCGTGGGAAGAAGTCGTAGCCGAGCGGCTCGTCGAGCTTCAGCTTCCCTTCGTCCACCAGCATCCCGATCAACGTCGAGGCGATGCTCTTGGCCGTCGACCAGGTCCGCGTCCGCGTCGTCATGTCCACACCCGGCGCGTAGCGCTCGTGGACGATCTCTCCCTGGTGGACCACAAGCAGGCTCAGCGTCACCTGCTCCGGCGACTCCCGGTCGAACGCCCAGTCGGAGGCCGCCTGCAGCGCCACCGCGTCGACATGGGCCGGCAGGGGCCGCTCCTCGACCTTGTCGCCGTCCGGCCAGGCGATCCCGGCTGCGTCACCCGGGGGCGCCGGCAGCTCCAGGATGGGCAGGCCGTCGACGTCGTCCAACGTCTGGTCGGGCGCGAGGATCACGCAGCCGACTCCCTCGCGGAACGCGGCCCGCATCTTCGGCGCGCCGTGCCCGTTGCCGATGACCACCGCTTTGCGCGCGGTGTCGACCTCGTAGTCGCCGCCCTCGGGCGTCCCGACCGGCTCCGGCAGGAACGCCAGTTCCTGCGCGAACACCTGCTCGAGAGTTCTGTTCGAGGTGAACAGGCCGTTGCACATGAAGACCGCCTGCTGCCCGTAGCGGACCATCCGCCGCTGCTGCTGCCAGTAGTCGTAGGATTCCTTCTGCTGGGCACTGGCTGTCGCGCCGAACAGCATCGCACCCGCGAGCGCCGTGGCCAGAACGTTTCTCATCGGAGCCTCCATCCACCCTGCGGCGCGGCAGCTCGACGGCCGCCGGACCCATTCCCGTTGCCGGTTCCTCGTTGGTGGCCCCATTCTACGCCGTGACCTGCCCGCGCGTGCACGGGAGCGGTTTGCCGCGCGGCGGCTGGCGCCGGACCACCTTACGACATGCCCGCGCGCGCACGGGAGCGGTCGCTGCGCGCGCGCGGCCGCGGAGGACGGGCAGGACATGCCCGCGCGCGCACGGGAGCGGTTTTCGTCACCGGCCGGCCGCTCCCGCAGCGTCTCGTGCCCTGGCAGCAGCGTGAGACGGCCTCGTCGCGCGGTCGGCGACGCGTACAGATGCCAGGGGAAAGACCCTTTACCGTGAGGGTATTATGATGGCCATAGAGGTTGCGTGGGCTGGTGCCCGCGCCGCGCGCGACTCGGCGGGGCGAGAGGCCGACCCCTGTCGCCAAAGGAGACCTACGATGCGCACATGGCTTGTTCTGGCCGGGATAGTGGTCGCCGTCTCGGGGACGAGCGCACAGACTTCCCTGCCTGCCTACGCGCCGAGCGGTTTCGCGACAGAGGCACTCCATCTGCACGAGAGTCCGCCTCGGAGGCCGGTGCTGTTCCCGTTTGTGGTCCTGCCCCCGAAGGAGAGCGGCGAGATGCTCGAGGCCGGGGAGACCTTCACAGTCCTCCGGGACGAGACGCGCCACGACTTCCTGCAGGAGCCCACCCGCTGGCTCTACATCGAGACGCGGACTGGGGCACATGGGTGGATCAACATCGAGAACCCCATCGAATGGCTCCCGCTGATCGCTGACTCCGACCACCCGGACCGCCTCATGGTGGTGGAAGCGACTATAGCCTACCTGAACTACCTCTTGGAGAACCTGGACGACCCCGAGGTCACGCGGAAGGCGATGGGTGCCCTCGAAGCCACCGTTGCGGCGCTCGAGGAGTCCGACCGTTAGACGATGGGCCTCCTGGACGCGGGCGCGATCGCGCTCATCGTGATCGCCTACGCTGGCGGGCTTGGTTACGCTACCAGTTGCTCGGTTCTCAGACGCATTGGTCGGCGAGGCAACACATGCTGATTGGCGCCCTCGGCCTGATCGGTGTCGTTGCGGCGATGTCTCCGATCATCCATCTAACCTTGTCGCGAGCCGACACGCCGTGGCCTACCTTGTCCATCTTTGCGCTCACCGTAGAGCAGGGCTTCTTGTTCCACGAGTCGCTGGCCTCTCGGATTCTCACCCCGCCGGGCAACTGAGACTTACCTGCGACCGCTTCCGGTACGGCCCCCGTGGCCCCGGCTTTGGATCCCGCACCTCGCCACCAACGGTTGAACACGTCCTCCACGCGGACTATGCTGGTTCAATCCCGACGCCCCCCGTGGAAAGGAAGCAGCAGGATGCCCCGCCCGGCCGACACGGAGATCGTCACTTATGGTCCACAATCGTCTCTGGTCCGCCCGCCGGTATCGCCCGAGTTCCCCGGCTGCCGGCCGTTCCGCCTGACGCGGGCAGACGTCGACACCTATGACGGCCACTTCGAGTACTGGGACGCCGACACGCAAACCGCCTGGAAGATGCGCGAACCGACCGGGCGCGCGCACGAGCAGCCGTCGCAACGCCTCGCCGGCCAGGCCCACATAATCGCCGCCGTGCGCGGCGCCCCCATCGAGTGCTACGGCACGATGGACCTGATTCTGCACGACGAGGGGGACCGGAGGCGCCGCATCCTGCAGGCGGACCAGGTGGCGTACCTGAATCCCGGCCGCGCCCGGCTGCCCGCGTCCGCCGGCATTGTGATCGGCGACCACGACCTGCCGGACGTGGTGGTCGAGGTGGATCACACCACAGATGTCAGGCGCGGTAAGCTGGGCCTGTACGAGGCGTGGGGATTCGCCGAGGTGTGGGTGGAAGTCCCCGACCAGACGTCGCCGAGCCGGCCCGCCGGCCGCGCACCCGGACTCACCATCCATCTGCTCGCCGGCGACCACTACCGGACAGCAACCGTCAGCCGCGCGTTTCCCGGCTGGACCGCCGCCGAGATCCACGCCGCCATGAACGAGCCGCTGCCGTCGGCGGCCACCACCCGGGTCCTCGAACGCGTCGGCCGGGCGCTGGGCGCGCGCGACGGTACCGGACCCGACGATACGCCGTGGCTACGCCGGCAGCGCCAGGAGGGGCGCGCGGCGGGTCACGCGGAGGGACGCAGCGAAGGACTCGTCGAGGGTCGCGCCCGGCTTCTGAACGTCGTCATTCGGAAGACGCTCGCGTCCCGAGGCATTCTCTCCGATTTCGCGCTGGACGCACGTGAGTTGGCGGGGCTGACCGACGAGGAAGTGATGGACGCCCTGCTCGCCTGCCGGGACGCGAACGATTTCCACGCCCGGCTGCGACGACGGAAACGCTGAGAGCCAATCCACCCGGCGCTCTCCTCGTCTCAGACTCGCGGCCCGGCTGGAACATCAGTAGTCCGCCGCACGCAGCGACGCGCGGATGATCTGGCGGTCGTTGCGGTGCACGATGTGACCGTTCGCGTAGGCCGGGTGCGACCAGTTGACCACCCGCGCCGCGATGCGGCCGTGCGGCGTGCGGGTGCCGGAGCTGGCCGTTGCCTCGATCAGCCGGGTGCGGCTCAGCTCGACGTAGCCCTGCGGGGTGAACTGCGCGATCATCAGGAAGCCGTCGTCGTTGTTGACGAAGTACCGGTCTTCGTGGCGGACCAGGAACGCGGTGGCCCAGCGCGCCTGCGCGGTCATGTCGGGGCTCATCCAGAGGCGCTCGCCGGTCCGCGCATCCAGCGCCCGCAGCTCGCCGTAGCTGTCGACGCCGTAGACGTGGTCGCCGATGATGATCGGCGTCGTCACCATCGCGTGGATGGTGTCGGTCTGCCCCGGCAGCTCGCTGCGGCTCTGGCCCCGCCACAGATGGGTCGCGGCCGGCCGGTCCTGGCTGAGCCGCATCATCATCGAGCCGTTGAAGAACTGCGAGACCAGCAGGTAGTCGCCGCTGCGCACCGGGGTGGCGACCGTCACGCCCATGGAGACGTCCCAGGGCTGCTCCCAGTAGAGATCACCGGTCTCGGGATCGAGCGACGCCAGCGCGAGCGGATGCCAGACGATCAGTTGGCGGACGCCGCCCGCCTCGTAGATGATTGGCTGCGCGTAGCCCATCTCGGAGGCCGTCTCTATCGCGCGCCAGATCTCCTGGCCGGTGTGCTTGTCGAACGCGACGACCAGCGCATCGGGCTCGCCGCCCACCACCGTGATGAGCCGGTCGCCGTCGACGAGCGGCGCGCTGACGATGCCCCACACCGGCACGCTCGTGCCGTACTCGGCGACGTAGTCCTTCTCCCACAGCACCCGGCCGGTCTCGACGTCGAAGCAGAAGAGGCGTCCGGTGCCGCCGACGATGTAGACGCGGTCACCGTCGACGGTCGGGGTGGCCCGCGGACCCACCGCGTAGGCGATCGACAGCATCCGGTAGCTGGTCTGCCACTCGTGCGTCCAGAGCACCTCGCCGGTCTGCTCGTCGAGGGCCAGGGCCCGTTCGGTGCCGTCCAGCGTCCGCGACTCGGGGTCCTCGAACCAGTCGGTGATGAAGATCCGCCCGTCCGCGACGGCGGGTCCCGAGTACCCCGACCGGATGGGCGTGCGCCACGCGACGCGCAGCTCTTCCGGCAGCTCCTCGACGATCCCGGTCTCGTTCCAGACGGCGAGACGGTCCGCGCCGCGCCACTGCGGCCAGTCCTCCGCCGACACGCCGGCGACCGTCGCCGTCGCGAGCACTACCGCACAGACGAGACTCGGGATGTTGCGCACTGGGCTCTCCTCCGTCATCAGAAAGGCGTCAGTCGTGCCCGCCGGCGTCCTCGGCCGCCTCACGGGCGTCCTGCTCGAGGATCCGCGCACCCCCGAGAATCCCGCGGAACGAGTAGTTCGCCTCGTGGCACGCGTACTCGTAGACCCGGTCGCCGGTGGCCGGCCAGACGTACTCGCCGCTCCACGGCGCGGTCCACACCGTCGGATCCTCGACGGTGAACCCGTACAGCAACGCCTCCGGGCCGATCCGGGTGAACCGCTCCACCACGTGCAGGTTCCGCGATGCCCCGCCGAGCGCCGGCGTGTCGTTGAAATTGGTGGTCTCGACGACGAGGGCGTCGCCTTCCCAGTGGCCCACCGAATCACCCAGCCAGCTCCGGATCTCCGGCGGTGCGTGCGGCTGGTTCATCCGCACGATGCGCGCGTCGTGGACCATCTCGACGTGGATCAGCACGTGGTCGTCGGTCTGCACGATCTTCTTCAGATTGTTGTAGAGCACCGGCAGCATCGGCGGCCCGCCGACCGAGCCGAACCCGAGCAGACAGCGCTCCGCGAGCGGCCGGATCTCCGGGTCGTCGTAGGGGCCGGGCGCGTCGAGGTCGTCGTCGAGCCACCAGGCGGTGCCGGTGTTCGCGCGGAAGAAGCGCGCCCGTTCCGCCGCCCGCGCCCGCGCGGCAGCGGTCAGCGGGGGACGCCAGCCGTCCGGCGGGTCCGTGACGATCGAAGTCCGCCACTCGCCGTCGATCCGGAAGACACCGGTGCCCCGATCGATCCAGAAGGTGTTGTAGCCGCCGACGTTGCCGGCCGCCCCGCCGGATCCGTCACCGCCCACCGGCGGGACCGTCTGCTCCGCCTCCCGCGTGCCGCCGGCGGCATGGCGGGCTTCGCGCCGCTCGTCGGATCCGCCCGGCGCGATGCCGAACAGGGCCCGGTGCGCACCGGGGTCGGACGCAACGACCGCTGCCTCCTCCGCCGTCAGCGTCTGCCGCATGCCGAAGCGCTGCGGCCGCTGCAGCGGCGTCAGCGTCGCCGTGTCGTAGGTCCCCGACAGGTCCGGCCTGCCGCTCGCGGTCCGCGGAAGCCCCTCCTGCGCCGCTGCCGCCATCGGCAACGCCAGCCCCAGAACCAGAGTTCCGGCGACGAATCGACTGGTCATCGCTGCTCCCGCTCTCGATAGGGGCGCGCCGCACGGGCGCGGCGCACCCTCCGTCCTGCAGATACGTATCGCTAGCGGCCGGCCTCGGCGTCCATCGCCGCCTCTTTCTCACGCGCGCCGGCCATGATGTTGTAGAGGCCGTAGTTCCCCTCGTGGCAGGCGTACTCGTAGATCGGATACTGGTTCTTCGTCATCGGGATCCGGTAGCTCCACGGCTGATCCCACGTGTTCGGGTCCTGGACCGTCACGTCGTACATCAGCGTGCCGTCGGACACGCGCGTGAAGCGCTCGGTCAGCAGGAGGTCCGCCGTCGTGACGCCGCCGCGGAAGCTGGTCTCACGCAGGAAGTTCCTGGTCTCGACGACCAGCGTGTCGCCCTCCCAGCGCCCGCGCGAATCGCCCATCCACTGCCGCATGCCGTCCGGCAGATGCGACCGCCCGTCGAGCGGGATCACGCGCGAGCTGTGGACCATCTCGTTCAGCAGCACGACGTGGTCCTCGGTCTGGAACACCTGCACGTTCTGGTTGTAGCCGCCCGGGGTCATCGGCGGCCCGGAGTTGAACCCGAGGATGCACCGCACGGCGAACATGCCGCCCCCGAGAGTGTCGAGGAACCCGCCGTAGGTCGGCTCGTGGCGATTGACCCCTTCGCGGGCTCTCATCTCCGCCTCCTGCTTCGCCGTCGCCGTCGCGTTCAGCGACGGGACGCGGCCGGTGGGCGGATCGACGACCAGCGACGTCTGGTTGGTCGCGGCCACGGTGTCTCCGGGATCGAACCAGAACTGGTTGTAGTTGCCCACGCCGTCGGCCGGCTCGATGGTGTCGCGCACCTCGAAAGCGGCCAGGCGATCGGCCTCGAACTGCGCGGCTTCCTCCTCGGTGAAGAATGCCTGCTCCGCCAACTCCTCCGGCCGCTCGAACGGCGTCAGCGTCCGGAAGTCCCAGACGCCGTTCAGATCCGGCGTCCCCCACGAAGTGCGCGGCGCAGCTTCTTCCGCGGCGCCCTGGGCGTGAAGCGCCGCCGGCGCCAGCGTCAGACACAAGGCGACGACGACGGCGAACGACGACGCGAGAATTCGATTGGCCACGTGGACCTCCCCTTCTGCGACCCGTCCGAGCCCGGGTCCCGCATTTCGCCGATGGTGCAACTGTGCAATCCTAGCCCGGAAATCGTCGCCTGCGGCTCCGCTCGCCGCCCAACCAACCCTCTCCAGGAGTCTACGCCGTACTACGGCGCAGACTCCTGGCGCTCCCGGCGAGCGGGCGCCAACGGTCGCGACCGCCGGACGCGGGAATCGGCGCGAACCGTTACTGCCCGTCGAAGACGTACTGCACGACGGACTGCAGCCGGCCCGGCTCCGCCGCGAAGTCTCTGAGCTGCACCGGCACCGCGTAGGCGCCGACCACGTCGTCGACGGTCTGGCCGGCCGCCTGCCCCGCCTTCGCGGCGTCGACGATGCCGTTGTAGAACGTGCTGTAGTTGACGAGATCGTCCCATACGAGCGTCTCGTCGTTGTGACCCGGAATGATGATGTCGACGTCCGCGATGCCGGCGACCGCCTTCTTCAGCGTCTCGCCGAACTCGAGTGCGCTGCCGTTGCCGTTCACCACGTCCAGGAAGGGCAGCCCCTTGCGGGCGAACATGTCTCCGGTGTGCACGGTGCGCGCGTTGCGAAAGACCACCCACGTGTCGCCGTCGGTGTGCCCGCGGCCGAAGTAGTGGAGATCGATCTGGTCCGGACCGCTGAACAGCGACATCCGGTCCGCGAACGTGGTCTGCGGCAGGTACTTGGCGTTGTCCCCCTTGAACGCGTCGCAGTTGGTCACCGGCTCGCAGGTCTCGCGCGACATCTGCGCCGCGGTGTTCTCGTGCACCACGAAGTCGACCGTGTCGGAAAACTCCACGTTGCCGCCGCTGTGGTCGTAGTGGGTGTGGGTATTGATGATGGTTGTGACCGGCTTCGGGGTGATCCTCGCGATCTCGGCCAGGATGTCCTGCCCGTAGCCGAGGATCTTGGTGTCGACGAGGGTCACGCCGGACGCGGTGATGAAGACGGCCGTGTTCCCGCCGCTGCGCATGCCCTGCTCGGCCGGGTCGTTCGCGAGCATGTACAGGTTGTGCGCCACCTCGTGCGGCACGAGATTCGCGCGGGGCTCCTCCGCCGGCTCCTGCGCCACGTTGGCGACCGCCGTCGCCAGGACGCCCGCCGCGGTCACGACTCCAAGACAGACCATACGTCGCATCGGTTCCTCCATCGGATCGCTCACGGATCCGTTTCGACTCTCCCCGCCTTCCCGCGGCCGGCAGCCACACCGTGGCGTCGGGTCGCGGTGACCAGATCCTACCGCCCGCGGCCCCTGGACGCTATCCCCTTCGGCTATAGTGCAAACAGGACATCACTTCCGGAGGCTGGCATGGCACTGGACAACGGACAATCGCGACGCGCCTTCGTGAAGCGGGTGGGCGCCGCCGCCGGCGCCGTTGCCTTCTCGCCCTCCGCGATGGCGGAGGCGGGCCGACCGGTCCCGCAGCTTCCCGCGGAGACGCCCCGCTCGGTGCACCCCGCGCTCAACCGGCGGGCACGCGGCTGGCTCCGCTTCCTGTGGGAGAAGGCGACCACCCCGGACGACTGGGGCGGCGACGGCGTGCCCCACATGTGGTGGGACCGCTATTCCAATCCGGTCGTCACCAGCTACGGCCGCTTCGATCTGCACAACTCGTCGTACGCCCTGCTGCTCATGGCCGACGAGACACCGGCGTGGCGCGAGGCCTACACGCGGATCGCGGACGGGCTGGCCAGCCGCTACCCCACCTACTGGGGCGCCATCGACTGGCTGACGCAGATCGGCGACGACCCGCGGCGGGCGAACTACCCCGACCGCGTCATGCAGACGATCCCGGAGCGGCTCCGCGGCAACTACAACCGCATCGGCTGGACGGCCAACGGCATCGAGCCGTGGGGCCTGTCCCCCGATCCCATCGGTTCGGAGGGCAACCTCTTCTTCCGCGGCTGGTTCAACCTGGTTCTCGGCATCTACCGCTATGTCTCGGGCGACGACAAGTACGAACGGCCGTTCAACGTGACCGGGTACGGGGACCAGGTGTTCGAGTGGGATCAGCACCGTATCGCGGCGCTGCTCGAACGGCAGTATCGCGAGCGTCCGGAAGGGCCGCAGTGCGAGAACACCAAGATCTGGTTCCCGTGCAACAGCGCCGCCGGGCTCGGGCTGTACCTGTACGACAGCATCTACGGCCGCGCGACGCACCGGCCCGTGCAGGGCTGGCTGGAGTACGCGCGGAAGAACTTCCTGGGGATCGGGAACGACGGCCGTTTGGAGTGGGTCACCAGCTACTACGACCCGATCGTCAACCACAAGGCCAACGGAGGCCCCGGCGCGGGCGTCGGGACCGCCTTCCTGCTGCTGCCGCAGGACCGGGAGCTGGCGACGTTCATCTACGAGTCGGCGGCCAACGCCCTCGGCTGGAACGACCCGCGCGTCGAGATCCGCGCGTCGCAGCCCGGGCTGGTCCTGGCGCGCGAGCTCGGAGACCACACCGCGGTTGCTCGGCTCCGCGCGGCGGCCGAGCGGGAGTACGATCCACGATTTTTCGGCGACGACAACGAGATGTTCGGCTGGTGGTTCGGCCTCAACGAGGCGTATCCGCGCGGGCAGCGCAGCGCCAGCATGATGGTGTCGGAGGTCGGCCTGGGCGACGCCTGGTACCGGGCGTTCGAGGCGCCGCACCTCGACAAGTTCGACGCGCCGACCGTGGAGGGCGTCGATTTTCCGTCGCTGGGGATCTACCAGGCGTGGAACGACACCGGCAGCGGCGCGCTCCACGTCGGCACCTACGCCGCGGCGCCCGAGCGCCGCGGTCTGAACACGAGCTGGCGAGTCACCAACCTGCCCGGCACCGACGAGGTCTTCATCCTCTGCGACGGCGAGCCGTTCCGGCGGTTCAGCGTCGACGGGCCGAACGCCATCCGCCTCGACGCCACGATCGATCTGCGCCACTACCAGATCTTCACCGGCTACCGGGGGCCGGACGAGGCGCGTCGGGAACGACCCGGACGCAGCGCTGCGGCGACAGGAGCGGGCCTGGCCGCGGCCAGCCGCCCCTTGGCGAACCGCCCGCCGGCCGGCGTCGGGAACGCGACGAGCAGCTTCTCGCCGACCGGACCGAGCTGTCCCTGCTGCGTCGCGTAGTGCGCGGACCTGCTCGAGCCTGCGACTCCCGGCCGCGCGTCGCAGGCTCGGTGCAACTTGCCCTTGCGGCGACGATGCAGCTCGCCGCCGATTGTCAATTGGTCCTGCACCCGCCGGCGATCACCCCGTAGCGGTCATTTCTCGTCGACTCGCCATCCCGGCCCGACTCCTGCTCGGCTCTTGACTATTCCGGTGATTTCGCTCACACTTCTTGTGTTCGCTGCTCACAATATCTGTGATTAAAATTCACAAATGGTCCAATGCACGACGACAACCTGATTGGCATAAGCGAAGTCGCCAAGATCGCGGGAGTGTCTCGGCAGGCAGTCGCCAATTGGCGAAAACGGTCCGCAGACTTTCCTCGGCCGATCGCGGAACTGGCATCAGGCCCCATCTTTCGACGTTCTCACGTCCGCGCCTGGCTGCGCAAAAAGGAGGTTCCAATGCCGGATATCTTTTCCACGATCAACCTGAAAGGCGGCGTCGGCAAGACTACAACCACCGTCGCGCTTGCCGAGTTCATGTCAGGTCGGCTGAACAAGAGAGTGCTCGTCATCGATCTGGATCCTCAGACGAACGCCACCGTCATGCTGATCGGCGAAGAAAAATGGGGCGAGCTCAACGAACGAGAGTGGACACTCGCGAGGTTGTTCAAGGATGCCCTCGATCCCGAGAACAAGAGGTTCGATCTGGATAAGACCCTTCAGAAGAGAGTCTCGAATATTTCCGAAGCCCGGACGATAGATCTGCTTCCTTCCAGCCTCGACTTGATAGATGTTCAGGATCGCCTTGTTACCGTCCCATCGGGCCAATTCTATGCCGTAAATCCCACCGAGCTCCTGTGGCGAGCAGTGAAATCACGACTGGATGACTACGACGTTGTGATTGTGGACTGCCCACCGAATCTTGGCATCATCACGCTGAACGGCCTCCGGATCTCCCGCGGGTTTGTAATTCCGACGATACCGGACTTCTTGTCTACCTATGGAATTCCACAAATTATCGAGCGAGTGCATCGGTTTTCCAGGGAAATTACCGAGACCATTGAACCCCTCGGTGTCATCATCACGAAGTACCAGAGCAACTCGACCATCCATAAGAACACGGTGATGCGGCTGCGTGCGAACGGTGAACCGACGGTTTTTGATTCGGTAATCGTCCAAGCCAACCAGTTCGCCGGCGCTGCAGAGCATGGCGGTCGGATGACACTCAAGCAGAAATGGGGATATCAGGGACTCGCTGAGCAATTCGAACTACTGAGTCGGGAAATCCTCGACGCTCTGGAGGGCAAGTAGGTGTCCATAAAGAAGGTGCTTCGAGACCTCGCGATAGCGGTAGCAGACGAAGCAGCGCAGAACCCGGAGTTCGCAAGAAAGCTCACGGAGATCCTGGAGCCTGTATCATCACCAAGTTCTCGTCGAGCAACCTTGGGCGGAAGCGCAACAACGCACCAACGAAAGCCGCGGCACCGTCGAGCTCCAGCCGTGCTTGACCCCGTGGCGCTCGCCAAGGAAGGTGAAGATGTGCTTCGTTCCCGGCTCGCATCACTGGACCTCGAACAACTTCGGGACATAGTCGCCGAACACGGCATGGACCAGGGCCGGCTGGTGATGAGGTGGAAGACCGCAGCGCGGGTGACCGAGAAGATCGTCGAGATCTCGACAGGACGTGCACGGAAGGGTGACGCCTTCCGATCGTAGAGCCTGTCGACGGCACGGGTGTTGGCGGTTAGTTGACAACGCTGCAAATCGTATATACACTCATGTGTGGGGACTCGGCGCAGCATCGGAATCTACGAATGGGACGAACACAAGCGGCATACCAACCTTGCGAAGCACGACATTGACTTTGCCGTCATGGACTCGTTCGAATGGGATACAGCCCTGGAGTTCTTCGATGATCGCCATCAAGAGCCGCGCTGGACGGTGATCGGCTTCGTTGGCCTCGGGCTGTACGTCGCCACCTACACGGTCCGTGCCGATAGGATTCGCATCATCAGCTTGCGCAAGGCCACGCCGCAGGAGCGAACACGCTATGCCGAAGCTCAAGCCAGGAACGATCGTCCCGACGCCGGAGGAAGAGGTCGCTATTCGAGCCGGCATCGCGTCCGATCCCGACGCGGCCGAGCTCGACGACGCGTGGTTTGCGAAGGCGCGCCCGGTAAGCGAAGCGCACCCAGGCATCGTCCAACGCGCACGGCGGTACCGAGGCAGACAGACGGAGCCAACCAAGGACCACATCTCAATTCGTCTGGACGCAGATCTCGCGGCGCACTTTCGCGCGAGTGGCCCTGGCTGGCAGACGCGGCTGAACGAAGTCCTGCGGCGGGCAGTTTTCGGTGTGCCAAAGTGAGTCCCTCCCTCGACGCCGTGCCGTGCGGGCGCCGTCGAGTGCGCCTCCGGACGGATCGGGCGCGGATGCAGGACCCGGACGACCTTGACGTCACAACGAATACGCGTCCGGCGGGATCCGGATGTCGCGAAAATGTCGGCGGCCACAATCGACACGACCGATCCGGTGTTCTACACTACGCGCGCGCAGCGATGGGAACGACATTCGGCGACGGCCGCCTCGCGGCGGCCCGCCGGCTTGGCGCTTGACGACAGCCGATGATCCTGGTGAACTGGCACACCGACTCTGGAGGGGGACCCTTCCACGCCACGTTGCGCATCCGGCCCGCGTCACGCGTCGACCTGATAGACGTGCGGGGAACGTTGCGCGAGGAGTACGGGTCCGACTTCACCCGGTATCCCAAGGCGTTCTACATCTCGGATCACACCACGGCCGGCTACCTGGACCGGCAGCTCGCCGAGGTGCTCGAGCACGACGGCGACAACATCCAGGACTACCTGCAGGTCTTTCAGAAGCTCTTCCCGCCCGACGCCGGATACGTCCACGACGAGCTGCACCTGCGGACCGAGCTCTCCGCCGAGCAGCGCGCCACCGAGCCCCGCAACGCCGACTCGCACCTCACGTTCATCGGGGGCGGGCTGCGGAGCTGCGCGTCCTACGAGCTGCCGGGCAACGAGCCGGTGTGGTTCGTGGAGCTGGACGGAATCCACGCAGGCGGCACCCGACAGCGGCGCACGACGGTCATCGCCTACCGAGACGAAGAGGACGTAGCCCGGATGCAGGTCCCGGTAGCCGCGTCGCCGCACGCCATCGACGCCCAGAACCTGCGCGACCCGCGCCTCGGCTTCGTCGGCCGGCTACAGGCGCTGGCGCGGGAGCACCAGGTCTCGTTCGGCCGCTTCGACATTTCGCTGCCCACGGAGGAGCGCCACGCGGGTCTGACCGTCAACGAGTACGAAACCCTGCTCATGACGCACGACCTGCGGGAGGTGCTCGGCAATCCCCTCCGCTTCATGGCGCGGATGGGCAGGGAGGCGCTCCAGGCCCCCCGGGCGATCCCCGCCAAGGCCCTCAACTACGCGCAGTACGACGCCGTCCAGCTCTTCAACGAGCTCATGGATCGGGTCGGCGTGCGCCGGTCCGTGGTGGAGCGGCTCGTGAACCGGGCGCTGGCGGTGCCGGTGTCGCATTTTCTGCGCATGAAACGGGGCATCAGCCTCCCCATCCTGGACCGCCGGGGCGACGGGATCGGCGAGATCGGCTGGGGAACCTACCAGAGCCCGATCCTGGTCCAGTGGAAGGGCGCCGGCGGTCCGACCCGGATGCTGAACGTGCGGCTCGTGCGATTCGTATGAGGTTGGCCACCGCGCAACCCGAAGGTCGCGCACGGTAGTGCGACAGCGACGAGACCGCCGTCAGTCTTCTCGTGCCGGTGACCGCGGCAGCAGAGCGAGCGACGCCGAGATTGACGGCAGGTTGTCCGGATCGAGCCACTCCCGCCGGACGAAGAACCCCGTCACGACGCTCGACTCTATTCGCTCGGCCCCGGCCGCGTACTCCACGAGCAACTCCCCCTGCCGGCGGTAGAAGCGATGCGCCAGCGTCCCGGGATCCAGCACCCAGTACTCGCCGACGCCGTGCCGCTCGTATTCGGCGAACTTCGGCCCCACGTCGCGGTCGGCGGTGCGCGGGCTCAACACCTCCACCACCAGGTCCGGCGCGCCGTCGACGTGGTTGTCGCGGATCTGGCGCCTGCGGTCAGCGCGGTAGAACGCGAGGTCGGGCAGAAAAACGTTCCGGGAACTCAGGCGAACGGCGACGGCTTCCCGATAGAGAAAACCGAGCCGGTGGTGGTCGATGTACGCGCGGAGTATCCCATCGAGGATATTCAGCAGGTCCGCATGGCGAATGGACACCGCCGAATGCACGAAGATCTCCCCGTCGATGAGATCGGCGAACCGCTCCGGCGTGAGCCACTCGACGAAATCCTCCGCGGTGAGCAACTCGCGATCGAGGCCGGCGGCGACCGACACGCGGGTCGGCATGACAGATCACTGTAGCACGCCGCACGGAGAGGTCTGCGGCAGGATCTACGAGCGATCCTGCCAGCAGACTGCCTCTCCGGCGCCGTGACACCGGTGTCACGGCAGTGCGCCGCGACTCGCCGACGACGGACGTTATTCGACGGCGACGGGATCTCCGGTGATCGTGCTAGTCGATCGCGAAGCAGTAGAACAGCCCCGCGCCGCCGGTACCGACCAGGTTCTCCTGACTGCAGCCGCGACTGGGGTGGGTCGAGTTCCACGAGCTGTTGCCGCCGCCCTGCGTGTCGGAGTGGCCGACCTGCGCCGACCCCTCGCCGTTGCTCGTCCAGTTGCTGCAGGTATGGTCCGCGTCGTCCATGAACGCGGTCCCGTCCGACCGCGAGCCGGTGAGGATGTCGTGCTGATTGGGCGAGTCGCCGACGCCGTTGACCGGATTCCCCTCTTCGGTCAGCGCGATCATCTTGCCGATGGCGTTGCCGAGCCGCGCCTGCTCCAGCGTGTCGCCGTGCAGCCAGCCGAGGTCGGCGGCGATCTGACGCCGCGTGTCGTAGGAATTCCAGGGACCGGTACCGATCCGGTCGCGCGCATTGACCGCGTTCTCGCCCTGCGTGCTGAGATAGGCGCGCCACGTCGCGTCGCCCCGCCCCGCTGCCGCGGCCAGCGACTGGCAGTGCGCGTCGGCGCCTTCCAGACCGCCGAGGTTCGCGCCGTCGCCCAGCCCGACGCTGGTGACGAAGAACGTCATCTGCGTCTCCTGCGCCGCCGCCGTGTAGGAAACCGCCGAGATCGCGACGGCCAGTCCGACCGCCAGTGCGCCCATCCGTGCGTGCTGTCTGCTCATGCTGTTCTCCTCTTCCTTTGTGACCCGAAGTGTCGACCGACGCCAGCGCGCCCTGAATCAGTTCCTACGGACCCGTTGGCTTGCCTTCTCCCGCTGCTCCCGCTCCCACTCCAACGCGGCGGCGCGGGTCGTCCGGTTACCGACCTGGAAGATGTGTCCTTTCGCCCAGCCCGCGTTCTGCTGGTGTTCGGCTTCCCGGCGATCGATATCGCTGGTGATACCAGTGTGAACTATCCTGTTGCCCAGTTTGAAGTGATATCTGTAGGCAGTTCTGCTGGTCGGCATATCCGTTCAGTCTTTCAGAAACTCACTGCTCAAGACATTACAGTACCCCGCAAACCGTCGGAAGTCGACAACGGCGCGAGTGGTCTTGCCGTACCTGCGCCCTCGAATCCTGATCTCTCCGTCGTAACGTGCACGATCCCGTATGGTTGCCGGGTCGTCACCAAGACCGTAGGGGATTATCTCCACGGCATGGATGATCTTGTTACAGGCGTCTCGAAAAGTCAGGTCTCCGGACGTCAGGTTGCGCACGTCCGTCCACAATCTGCCGCATGCCTGCCCCGCCCTGGCGCCGTCGATGTCGAGCAACTGACGCACTGCAATAGCGACCCATATCAGCAACCGGTTCACTTCCGCTTCGTGGTGTGCATCGGCCAGATCCCGGAACGCATCGACCTCGGCGACGCTCTCATCTGCCAACAGCAGGACGACCAGGCTATAGAGGTCGCGTCGCAGGGCTGCAACGTCGATCAACGGAGTTGCATCGGTCTCGTCCGGCATTCAGGAATACACCATGTTGCTACTGCATGCAGACACAACCACGGCCATGCGTTGTGGTTACTTCGCCAGCGGGTCGGGCCGCACCTGGAACTTCACCGCCTTCGGCAACACCCCCACCCCGCCCTCGCCGCGCCCGCCCTCGATGTGCCAGGTGGCGTAGGTCGAGAAGCTCGCCCAGTAGCCCTTGCCCTTCCAGCCCGCGTCCGGATCGTCGACCCTGCCGTTCCCGGAGCGCGGGAAGAAGCCGAGCGGAT
Organism: Vicinamibacterales bacterium; assembly: GCA_965222905.1. Classification (GTDB taxonomy): domain Bacteria; phylum Acidobacteriota; class Vicinamibacteria; order Vicinamibacterales; family UBA8438; genus WTFV01. The sequence continues at coordinate 7,267,323 of OZ244976.1, forward strand.
ACGGCACCCGCAGCGTCACGTACTGCCCGAGATCGAGCGCGAAGACCTCCATCGCGTCGGTGTTGACCGAGCCGTAGATCGGGGCGTCGTCTCCGAGCCCGAGCGTGTCGTGGAAGTCCATGTGCGCCAGGTAGCTCTCGTTGGCGTGGTAGAAGCTGTCGCCGTAGGTCGGATCGTCCTTGCGCCGGTACGACCACCCCTCCGGACAGCTCTGCCCCGTCGCCCCCGGATCGGCGGTCGAATCGCACAGCGTACGGTCGAAGTTGGAGAAGTGGCCGCTCACCCGCCAGTTCTGCCAGGCCACGCCCCGGCCGTCAACCTCCACGCCGCCGGAGCCGATGACGTCGGGCATCCGGTCGGGCGGCGGCTCGTAGAACTCCGCCTTGCAGGTCTCGGGCGGACTGTCGCCCTTCTCGATGCGGACCAGCCGCCGGTCGCCGCGCCCGATGCCGGAGCACCAGAGGCTGCCGTCGCCGTGGCTCACCGCCACCGAATAGCAGCCGAAGGCGATCCGGTGATCGCGATCCGGCAGGACCGGCTCGTCCGGCTCGGTCCACTCGGTGATCCGCCCGTCGCCATTCGTGTCGATCACCGCCGGGCACCAGCCCTGCGACGCCTCGGCGTCGTGCGTCTCGTCCCAGACGTCCATGTCGATCCAGCCGACGGCGCCGCTCTGGCCGAAGTAGAAGAAGTTGTCGTCGCTCATCTGGTTGTGGTCGGCGCTGAAGCAGGTGTCGATGTGCTCGAACTGCTCCGTCTCCGGGTCGTAGAGCGTCACCTGCCGGCTGGCGGCGCGCAGCGGGTAGTAGGCGGCGAACGGGTTCTCGTCCGACGTGCAGAACGCCGGCTGATCGTCGCGGTCGCGCAGCCGCGACGCCATCCAGACGCGGCCCTTGCCGTCGACGGCCGAGCTGCGGACGTCCGCCCGCCGCGCCCAGACGTCGACGCCGTAGTGCGGCGAGCGGGTCGGCGACGCGTTGAATCCGCCCACGAGCGGCGACGCCTCGGACGGCACCGTGACGACCCACGATCGGTGGGCCACCGGATCGAGCACGGTCAGCGAGTCGGTCATCTCGGCCACGCCGAAGACGAGCCCGTTGGCACTGACCGTTCCGTCGCGGATGTCGGCCGCCGCCATGTCGGTGCGCCCGTCGATCTCGGAACCCCAGTCCCACAGCGTGATGACCAGATGCCGCTCGACCCCGCGTGGCCGCGGCGGGGGCTCGGTCGGCGCGGCGCCCTCGGCGACCCGGTCTGTCCAGTCGGCGAGCGCCTGCCGCATGTCGCCGAGGGCCCGGAACTGCGTGGCCATGCCGGGGCCGGACGGACCGACGGCGGTCCGCCGCGTCCAGACGTCGAGCGACGACCCGGAGCGGCCCTGCATCGCCGGGAGGATCTCGCGCGTCGCCTTGTTGCCGACCTGGTGGCAGTCGTAGCACTGCTTCATGGTCAGTGCGAACTCGAGCTGCTCCGCTTCGTCTTCCGGCGGCTCGATCATGGTGAGCCACCACGCGGCCGGATAGACCTGGGCCGCAGACCGCGCATCGGGCGCCACCGTCGCCTGCAGGTCGAGCGTCTGTCCGGGCCGCGCCGCGACGCGCTCCGAGTCGAGCAGGCCGTAGCCGCGCACGAATACCTCGTAGCTCGCGTCCGGCAGGTCGGGCACGAGGTAGCGCCCGACGCCGTCGGTAACGACGATGCGCGCGAGCCGCGTCGGCAGGTCGGTCGTCTCGGCAATCACCCAGACGCCTGCCTCCGGACCGTTGGCGCTGGTGACCACTCCGCCGATGTCATCGGCGTCGAGGGCAACCGCCCCCTCCTGCGCGCCGACCCAGGTCAACGAGCCGGCCATCAATCCCGCCGCCGCGAGCGTCGTCCACCGGCCGCGTCCCTGTCGTGCCATCGGTCTTCTCCTCGACACCCGCGTTGATCCCTGTCCGGTCCTGATCGCCTCCCAGGTTCTGGCCGCCCCGGGGCTACGTGCAGACGTCGCCGAGATACCCGCCGCCGCCGCAGTAGCGCACGTCCTGGATCTGCAGCAGGATGCCGTCCGGGTCCGTGAAGTAGAGCTCCGGCGTCCCCTCCGGCGCGCCGCCGCGATCCGGCATCCGCATCGTGACGTACGACGTGAGCGGCTCCGGCGGCCCCTGTGCATCCGCTGCCCGCGGCCGGATGCCGAACTCCTCCAGCGTGGCCATCACTTCCTCGTGCTGGAAGTTCTCCATCGACATGCTCGCGTGATGGATCCGGGCCGGTCCGGGCCCCGGGGCCAGCGCCAGAAACTGGCGTCCCGAGCCGACCGACAGCAGCGGCAACGCCCCCTGCGACCGGGTGATCGGCATCCCGAACAGCCCCTGGTAGAAGTCGATGGACCGCTGCTGATCCGACACGAACACGGTGAAGTGGTTGATGTCCTGAAGCGCGATGAGCCCGGCGCTCGACGACGGCTCCGGCGTCGGACAGAGCTCGCCGAGCAGTCCCTCGCCACCGCAGTAGGTCGTGTCCTGGAGCTGCACGACGACGCCGTCCGGATCGCCGAGATAAAGCTCCGGCGTCCCTTCCGGGGCGCCGCCGAACTCCGCGCCGCGCATCCGGACGCGCACCCGGCGCGCCGCGTTCTGTCCCGGCTGCTCCGTCGGGGCGACGCCGTGCTCGCCGAGGATGCCGACCAGCCGGTCGTCGTCGAAGTCGTCGACCGTGAGGCAGAAGTGGCTGATACGCGGCTCGGCGTCAGGCCGACCGCCGCCCAGTGCCAGGAACTGCGGGCCGTTCCCGATGCGCAGGATCAGCGTCCGCGCCTGGCGCGCCGCGATCGTCATCCCGAACAGCCCCTGATAGAACTCCAGCGACCGGCCGATGTCGGTGACGGTCAGCGTCATGTGATTCCAGGAGCGCACCGGGATCGGGGGTCCACCACCGTCCTGGCCGGCCGCCAGCCCGATGCGCGGCAGCACGGAGGGCGCCGCGGCCAGCGCGGCGAGAGATCCGAGGAACGTGCGGCGGGTCAGACGCGAGGCATCGAGCGCGCGCCGGCCGCGTTCAGGGGTATCGTGCGTATCCGTCATGGCTCAGGCTCCTGGTCGAAGGGGACGTGATGGCGTGGCGCTCCATTATAGTCATCGCACCCGAACCGCCCCGACGCGAGCGCGGCGCCGTTGCCCTGCTTGCGCGCCAGCAGGCGGACGTCGGGTACCATCGCTCGCGTTCCGGGGCGACGAGGTGACAAGAATCCACACGTAGAGGCACGCCCAATGGCTCGCGCGTTCACTTCACCGCCAGGCACGATATCCGCAGCGCTCTCGCTCCTGAGCGCCGACGTCCTCCGTCCGATGATGGGCCTGCTGTCCATGGCCAAACCGCTCCCCACGCGCAAGGCGGACATGGTCGCGGCGATCGAGAGCCACCTCGCCGGCGACCGGCTGCGGAAGCTCTGGGAAGCGCTCGACGAGATGCAGCAGCTCGCGGTGAGCGAAGCCCTGCACACGTCGCTCGGTGTCTTCGATCGACACCGGTTCAAGGCCAAGTACAACGGGTTGCCCGTGGGCTTCGGCACGGCGTCCAAGCGCACGACGGCCTCCCCCCTGCACTTCTTCCTCTACTCGCCGCACCGCTACGAGGCCCAGCCGACGATCATCCCGGAGGAGCTGGCGCAACGCCTGCGGCCGTTCGTGCCCCCGCCGCCGGAAGCCGAGGTCGCCGCCCACGACGATCTGCCCGAGGCGGTCGAGCTGCCCGCGTCCAGGCACGTCCGCCCCGGCGAGAAGCAGACCTTCAATCGGGTGATTCTCACGCGGCGCGACATGGAGCGGGTCGCGCAGCACGATCTGCTCGTCGTGCTGCGCCTGATCGACGGCGGGCGGGTCGCGGTGAGCGCAGCAACCCGGCGGCCGTCGGCGGCCGCGAGTCGGCGCATCGCGGAGGTGCTGTCCGGCGGCGACTTCTTCGACCCGACGGCGCGCAAGGCGCCGAAATGGGTCCAGGAGATCGGCCCGATCAGGGCCTTCGCCTGGCCGTGCCTCTTGCAGGGAGCCCGGCTGGCCGAGCTCCGCGGATCGAAGCTGGCGTTGACGAAGACCGGCCGCGCCGCCCTGGGCGCGCCGGCCGCGGACACACTGCGCCGCATCTGGAAGAGCTGGCTCGGGAGCACCCTGCTGGACGAGTTCAGCAGGGTGGAGGCCATCAAGGGCCAGTCTCGCGGCAAGGGCAGGCGGTCGATGACGGCGGCATCGGGCCGCCGGCCGATCATCGCCGACGCATTGGCGCAATGCCCGGTCGGCCGCTGGGTCCGCTTCGACGACTTCTCGCAGTTCATGGAGGCGGCGTCCTTCGGTTTCGACGTGACCCGCGACCCCTGGGATCTGCACCTCCTGGAGCCGGGGCACGGCAGCCTGGGATACGACGGCGGTCACGAGTGGCCCATCCTGCAGGGTCGGTACCTCCTCTGCCTGCTGTTCGAGTACGCGGCCACCCTGGGCCTGATCGACGTTGCCTACACCGATCCCCGGGAAGCACGGCCTGACTTCGCGCACATGTGGGGCGCCGACGGCCTGGAGTACCTCAGCCGCTACGACGGCCTGCACTACTTCCGGTTGAATCCGCTGGGCGCCTACTGCCTGGGCCTCGCCGCGGCCTACGAGCCGAGCGCACCGGCGGCGCGGGCCGCGCTGACCCTCTATCCCGGCCTCTGGCTCCAGCCGACCGGGACGCTGTCGCCGGACGAGCGGATGATGCTGGAGACCTACGCCGACGCCGAGGCGGACGGCGTTTGGCGCCTGGACGGCGACAAGGCCCTGTCCGCCATCGAGAGCGGCCACGATCCGGACGCCTTCCGCAAGTTCCTCGCCGCCCGCGACGATCAGCCCCTGCCGGAAACCGTCGACGGGTTCTTGCGCAACGCGGCTCGCGGCGCCCGCGCCCTGACCCTGCGGGGCACGGCGTTGCTGATCGAGTGCTCGGACGCGGACATCGCCGCCCGGCTCGCCACTGACACCGGCACGGCCGGGTTGTGCGTCCGCGCGGGCGAGCGCCGTCTGGTCGTACGGACGGCCTCCGAGAAGGCGTTCCGCAAGGCCGCGCGCGCGTTGGGCTACGGCATGCCGCCAGCGTAGGGTTGATCCCGGCGCGGCGCCATACGCCTACTCGTAGTAGCGCCTGTACATCCCCCGCCGGAAGAGGAACCCGCCCAGCGGCCCGAGCCACCCGAGGACGTGGTGCATGTAGCCGAGGTCCATCAGCTCGATCAGGTTCCCGTCCATGTCCTTGGCGAAGAAGAACGTGTGGCCCCGCGGGGAGCGCTCCGGCCGGCTGACGCACTCGACGCCCTTGCCGACGAGGTAGTCGTACCACTTCTGCGTGTTGCGGACGTTGAAGGCGATATGTGTCAGGCCGACCCGGTTCCACGGGATCTCGATCGGCGGCTCGTGTGGCCGGAACTCGAAGATCTCGAGCACGGCCCCGCCCGGCACGCGGATCCAGCCCACCTTGCAGCTCGGCGCCTCGGCGTCGACCCCGAAGAAGCTCCGCACGCGGTCCGACGGCTGATCGGCGACGCCTACGAGCGGGCAGCGGAAGACGTCCCAGTAGAACTTCACGGCCGCGTTGAAGTCGGAGACGGTGATGCCGGCATGGCTGAAGGATCGGGCTCTCACGACAGGCTCCTCAGATCGGTCTGGGCGATGTGGTCGGCCACGCGCAGCGCCTGCGCCGCGATGGTCAGCCCCGGATTGACGGCGGCGGACGACGGAAAGAACGACGCGTCGACCACGAACAGGTTCTCGACGTCGTGCGACCGGCAATAGGCATCGAGCACGGAGGTCCGCGGGTCCGTCCCGAAGCAGAGGGTCCCGCACTGGTGCGTCGTGTTCTTCGCTCTGTGCGAGTGCGTCATGATCACCCAATATCCGAGCCGCCGCAGGATGCGCCGCATCTCCCGCACCAGGCGCCGGTGCGCGCGCCCGTTGTTGGGTCGGTACTCCAGCCGGATGCGGCCATCCGCACCGACGGTAACGCGGTTGTCGCGCCGCGGCAGGTCCTCGGACAGCGCGAGCCAGTCGACGCCCCGCGCCATCCACGCATCGTACGCCCACAGCGGCACCCAGGGGACGACGGTCTGCCCCATCACGCCGTGCGTCCGGCCCTGCGACTGGATCTGACCGAGAGGATAGCGCGTGTGCGGACCACCGAAGTAGAAGTCGTTGATGCCCACCGTCTTCTGGAACACCGCGTGGTTGATCCGGAGGGGATGGAACCCCTGCATCATGGTCGCCAGGTGCGCCATGTAGCGCCGGCCGACCAGCCCCGACGAGTTCCCCAGCCCGTCCGGGTGCCGGTCGCCGGCCGACCGCAGCAGCAGCGCGGCCGAGTTGACCGCCCCGCAGGCAACGACGACGAGCGGCGCCTCGACGCGCAGCGTTTCCCCGTCGCGTTCGACCTCCACCGCCACGACCCGCCGGCCGCTCGCGTCGGTGAGCAGTCGCCTGGCGAACGCGCCGGTCCAGAGCGTGACGTTCTCCTCCCCGGTCGCGGGCCGGACGCAGCAGACATCCGCTTCGCTCTTGGCGTGGCGTTGACACGGGAACGAGTTGCAGGTGTTGCAGAGGATGCAGCCGTCCGGCTCGCCCGGGTCGATCAATCCGAGCGGCAAGGGCGATGGATGCAGACCCTGCTCCCGCAGCCGCTCCACCGTTGCGGCGATCTCGGGCGCGTGCGGGATCGGCGGATGCGGATACGGCCCGCGCGGCGGCTCCGTGGGGTCGTCCCCCGCTGCGCCGTGCACCTGGTAGAGCCGCTCGGCCCGCGCGTAGTAGGGCTCCAGCGTCGCGTAGTCGATCGGCCACGCCGGCGACACGCCGTCGAGATGCTCCACCGCCTCGAAGTCTTCCTTCCGCAGCCGGTAGAGCACGCTGCCCCAGAACTTCGTATTGCCGCCGACGCAGTAGTGGGTATAGGGCAGAAAAGCCCGGCCGTCCCGGTCGAGCCAGCGTTCGGTCGTGCGGTAGCGCAGATCCTTCCAGACCGCGGTCGCGTCCCAGTTCTCGGGCTCACGGGGCACGAAGCCGCCACGCTCCAGGATCAGGATGTGAGCGCCGCTGGACGCCAGAGCCTGCGCCATCGTGCCGCCGCCGGCGCCGCTGCCGATGATGACGATGTCGAAGCGGTGTGGCATGAAGTCCGTTGGTCAGTCACCCGCCCGGGCAACGATCCCGGAACCCGGCTCCGCGTCCCCCGAGGCGTCCGCGGTCGCGTAGATTCGCTCCATCAGGCGCTGATCGGCCATCGCCGCCTCCAGCCTCGTCTCCGGAGCCGCTCCCGTGCGGATCGCGCGGGCGAAGTCCCGGTACATCGCCTGGTAGCCGCGGATGTCGCGGAAGCCGGGAAACAGCAGCTCCGGCCACGCCCGCTCCCGGCCGCGCACCAGGACGAACCCGCCGTTCGACTCGAACGTGATGATGCCGTCTCGCCCGAAGAGCTTCGACAAGCGTACCCCGCGCAGCAGCGACGGCACCTCGCGCGAGTAGTACAACGACCCGACTGCGCCGTTGTCGTAGCGGAAGGCCGCCAGCATCGTCTTGGCGCGGGCGTCCGGCCCCGTCCGCGCCGGCGGCGGCCGGTAGCCGTGAATCGACGTAATCGCCGGCCCGAGGCTGTTCGCGAGGTGCAGCCAGTGAATCCCCTCCTCGAAGAACGCGTCGCCGCCGGCCATTGCCTCGTCGTTCCGCCAGTCGCCGGCGGACTTGAACTTCCGCACCAGCGTCGTGAAGTGGGCCAGGACCAGCTCGCCGATCGCGCCCTCCGCCAGCAGCCGGCGGAGGCAGGCCGCCAGCGGCTTGTAGTGATCGTTCTCCCCTACCAGGACGACCCGGCCGGCGCGGTCGCGCGCTTCCCGCACCCGCTCGTAGTCGTCCAGCCGCGGGAACGCCGGCTTCTCCACCAGCACGTGCTTCCCGGCGGCCAGTGCCTGCAGGGTCAGGTCGAGATGGAACCGGGGCGGCACTGCGACGACGACGGCGTCGACGCCGGGATCGTCGATGGCGGCGCGGTAGTCGCCGTAGCTCCGGATTCCCCGCTCACGCACACGGAATGCCTCGGCCCTGTCCCGGTCGCGGCTGGCGTAGCTCGGGGCGATCTCGGCCCGCAGCCGCCGCAGGTGCCCGCTGTGGACACCGGTGATGAAGCCGCAGCCGAGGAAGGCGACCTGGATCGCGGCCGGCACCGCGCCATTATCGGGTACGCGCGAGCCGCCGACGCGGCGCCGGTGCTCCGCATGTTTCAATCCACGCCCCCGCGCGGGGGGCGACGGGGCTGGGGCGACGCGGGCGCCCTCGCTCCAGGGCTCGTGGTCGAGGTTTCAATCCACGCCCCCGCGCGGAGGGCGACGCAGGTCAACGGGTCGGGCCGCGGAGCCGACGGGGTTTCAATCCACGCCCCCGCGCGGGGGGCGACTTGCCGTGATCCGGCGGGCGTACGGTGACGTGCCTGTTTCAATCCACGCCCCCGCGCGGGGGGCGACCCCCTCATCGGGGTCCACCACTCACCGCAACACGGTTTCAATCCACGCCCCCGCGCGGGGGGCGACGTCCCGGTGTCCACGACAGCCGCGGTCCCGAGCCCGTTTCAATCCACGCCCCCGCGCGGGGGGCGACCCACTGTCAGTGGGACACGTGGCAGGACTTCGAGGTTTCAATCCACGCCCCCGCGCGGGGGGCGACGCTTCGCGAGGCGGTCGCCATCGTCCTCCGGTGGTTTCAATCCACGCCCCCGCGCGGGGGGCGACTAGACCGAGAGGACGCACAGCGGGATTGGGAACGGTTTCAATCCACGCCCCCGCGCGGGGGGCGACTCTTCGTATCCGTCGGTCAGGACAGCCTCGCGGGGGTTTCAATCCACGCCCCCGCGCGGGGGGCGACAACACCGAGAAGGCGCGGCGCAAGTGCGGGGCTGTTTCAATCCACGCCCCCGCGCGGGGGGCGACGCGGGCCACTGAGCAGATCGCCGACCTCGAGCGTTTCAATCCACGCCCCCGCGCGGGGGGCGACGCCCGCAACAACCGCTGCAGCGCGGGCAGACGCGTTTCAATCCACGCCCCCGCGCGGGGGGCGACTTCTTCTCACTCATGAACAGGCCCCCCGGATGATGTTTCAATCCACGCCCCCGCGCGGGGGGCGACCGGGAGCCTCGGACCGCTGACCGAGGAGCGCGCCGTTTCAATCCACGCCCCCGCGCGGGGGGCGACCGCCCCGAGCGCGCGACCACAGGTGGTCGGCGAGGGACTGGTTTCAATCCACGCCCCCGCGCGGGGGGCGACCCACCAGGAGTCGACCGCGAAGCAGGCCGCGAGCGTTTCAATCCACGCCCCCGCGCGGGGGGCGACGGCAATCATCCACAGCCCGAACGTGCCCGGAAAGGTTTCAATCCACGCCCCCGCGCGGGGGGCGACCTCAGCCTCAGCTCCGATACTCCGGCTTCGGCAAGTTTCAATCCACGCCCCCGCGCGGGGGGCGACATGAGATGTTTGCGAGGGTCGACCGTCTGACTGAGGTTTCAATCCACGCCCCCGCGCGGGGGGCGACCAGCCGCTCGTTCGACGACGCCAGCATGTACAGGGTGTTTCAATCCACGCCCCCGCGCGGGGGGCGACCGTACCGGACCACCTCGCGCATCTGCCGGTCGAGGTTTCAATCCACGCCCCCGCGCGGGGGGCGACGGGGCCTGCCCGCGGTCACCGTAACCTCCGGAAACCGTTTCAATCCACGCCCCCGCGCGGGGGGCGACCTCGGACATCTTCATGAACGAGGGCTTCATCGGGTTTCAATCCACGCCCCCGCGCGGGGGGCGACTCCTGCCAGAAATACGCTTGAGGCCCTGGCGAAAGTTTCAATCCACGCCCCCGCGCGGGGGGTGCGGCTCTTTTGCGTCGGCGGTCCAGAGGGGTCCAGGAGGGGCTGCGAGCGGCATGGCAAGAGCTACTTGACCCGGCGAAGGCGAGGTGAGGAGGGCGATGGGGGCGGCTCGCTGACCGGCGGTGCTATCCCGTCAGCGTAGCGCTGGGCGTGGTTCCGCTCGTACTCGCGCGCTTCGTGGAAGTCCCAGTACGCATCGAAGTCGCCGCTGGCCCGTAGCGCCCGCAGCTTCAGGACCGCCTCGGCGCCGACCAGCCGCCAGCGGGCTCCGGTCAACTCCATCCGGTCGCGGACCAGGTACCGGCACGCCCCTTCGATCACGCCGGTGGCGATGGGATAGCCCGCCGCGAGGTAGCGGTCGTAGTGCAGATACGGCGCGTACTTCTGCAGGTAGTCGGCGCACGTATCGACCGGCTTGCGGGTGTCGCTCGACAAGCCTGCGACGGTCGCCGCCCGCCGCATCGCCGCGGCCACCTTGCTGGACTTGCCCTCGAGAATGCTCTGCACGCGCGTCCAGGCCCAATGCGCCGCGTCGGGGCTCCCCTCGCGATGGAACACGTGCGCCGCCTTCCAGACGTACTCGACCACGTGAATGATGTCGAGGATCACCGTCACGTCGACGCCGTAGGCGGCGGCGCCCGCTTCGACGAGGGCGAGTTGCGTCTCGGCGCCGTCGACGAGCACGACCCAGCGCTTGACGCGCTCCGGGTCGTGGCGCTCGGCTTCCAGCATCGCCTCGGCGACCACCTCGGCCGGATCGTGTTCGAGGCTCGCCCAGACCCGTTTGGCCACCGGGCGAGGACGCACCGCCGCGGTCTTGGCCCGATTCTTGGCCTTGGCCGCCGGCTGTCGGGGCATCAGGCTCTGCAGGAAATCCTCCGGGCTGCGCACCAACGGCGCGACCGCGTAGACGGCGGCCACCGTCGCCATGCGTTTGGCGTGCTTCTTCTCGCCCGGCCGCAGGCGGTTGAACGGGGAGAGCTGCTCGCGTTGCCGCCGGCGCCTCTCGGCCGCCTTGCGCGTCGCCTCGCGCAGGTCCTCGTGATGCAGCACCACGCCCTTGCCGTCGAAGGTGAGCACCACAACCGACTCGTCAGCGACCGGCTCGCCCGCCGCCGCTCGGCGCGCCGCGTAGAAGGCGTCGAAGTCCTCAGCCGCGCGAGCGACCAACTGTTCCGCCTGACGCTTGGGCACATCGGCCCCGCTATGGCGAGACAGCTCGAACAGCGCTTCGTCGAACGACCGCGATGCGGCCGCTTCGGCCACCCGGCGGCGCACCTCGAGCGAGTAACGCTCAGCCGGCAGGTTCAGCGACGCATCGAGCGGATGCAGACTGTCGTGACCGTGCCGCGCGTAGCCCAGGCGCTCGACCGCCACCGTCCCGAAGGTCGTCTCCAACTGCCGGTCGTGCAGCCGCCGCTCCGAACGCTCGACGCCGTCGGCCCCCTCGACCGGACCCGCCGCCTCCCCCGGGCTGCGTTGGTCGAGGTGCCCTTGCAGGAGCTTGCGCATCAACTCCTGACCACGCCGGTTCAACTCCCGTTCGAGGTCGCTCTCACGCATCTGCAGGGCCTCGCGCGAAGAAAGGTAGGCTTTGGTCTCCGCGAAAGAAGCCTCCGCCGCCGCATAGGGCGCCGGGGCGGGTGGAGCGGTGCGGCGGAGAACAACTTGCATGGCTCAACGCTCCCGTAACCCCCGTAACCGCCGCTTGTCCAGGCCGCGCGCCAGCACCGCGCTGGCCAGGTTCTTCCTCAGTACGCATCCAGGCTCCGGCTACCCGCGGCGGCTGCGGACCGCCGCAACTGGAGCCAAGTGTCACCGTGCGCCGGTCGTCTCCCATCGGATCGCGGACCAAATGCCGACAGGCCCTTCGATGAGCCGGCGACGAGCACCGCACGCCGCGTCGCCGCTGCCACGTGGATGATGTCGAGTACCACGGTGGCTTCCAGGGCGTACGCGGTGGTGCCCGCGAGGCGGTCGCGAGGGTCACGCGGCGGGGCATCTCGACCAGGTAGCGCTCCGGCAGCAGGTTCAGCGCGGCATCGAGCCGATGCAAGCCGTCGTGACCGCGCCGCGCGCAGCCCAGACCCACAACCTGCATCGTGCCGGAGGCCGTTTCGGCGTGGCTTTCGTGCTCGCGCGGCTCCGAGCACTCGACACCGCTGGTGCCCTTGCCCTCGGCCGGACCAGCAGCCTCTTTCGGGCTGCGTTGGTCGCGATGTCCTTGCAGGAGCTTGCGCACCAACTCCTGGCCCCGCCGGTGCAGTTCCCGTTCGAGTTCGCTCTCGCTCATCCGCCGGGCTTCGCTGGACGAGAGGAAGGCTTTGGCATCCGCGAAGACAGCATCGGCCGCTGCGCACGGGGCTCGCCTCGGGGGATCGATGCACGGGACGCCGGTTCGGGGCACGTCGAATGTACGTCCCTGGAATCCTGTCGTCACAGCCATCGCAGGCCTGCCTCCCTTCCCACGGCACCGTACCAGAACGCCGCGCGAATGTCCAGAAGGGAGCGCGCCTGTCGGGGAGAAGACCGAAGGTGTTCGGCGCCGTGACGAGGCTCGGCTGGCTGCCGAAAAGACGCCGGTACGCGCTGGCCTGCTTGATGTCCCTCCCGAAATGGCCACTGGGGAGACGCATCCGCGGGCAAAAGAGCCCATGAATAGGGCGAAAAATCCTCTATGAAGAGCCGCACCCCGCGAATGTCCAGAAGGGAGCGCGCCTGAGGGGGACCGGCGCGTGCCGGCGTCGTGGTCGGGTCGGGCGGCGGCCCGAAAAGAGGCGGATGGGGCGCTCGCCGGACGCTGTCACCCCTCAAAACGCACTGAAGAGGGAGTGTCCTCGGACATAAACCCTTATGAATGAGCGAGATAGCAATCTATGAAAAAGAGCCGCACCCATTGAAAAGTCTGAGGTGTTCGAATTCTCGGATCTGAACGGCTTTGTTCGTGATATCGCTGAGAATCTGATACCCAATTGGGTGCGGCTCTTCTTCGTCGACGACTGCAAGAGTCTCTGCGAGCGACATGACAAGACCTACTTGACCCGTCGAAGGCGTGGTGGGGACGGCGGCTCGGACGGCTCGGTGACCGGCGGCGGGGTTCGGTCAGCGTAGTGCTGGGCGTGGTTCCGCTCGTACTCGCGCGCCTCGTGGAACTCCCAGTAGGCATCGAAGTCGCCGCTCGCGCGTAGCGCCCGCAGCTTCAGGACCGCCTCGGCGCCAGCCAGTCGCCAACGGGCGCCGGTCAACTCCATCCGGTCGCGGACCAGGTACCGGCACGCCCCTTCGATCACCCCGGTGGCGATGGGATAGCCCGCCGCGAGGTAGCGGTCGTAGTGCAGATACGGCGCATACTTGCGCAGGTAGTCGGCACACGTGTCGACCGGCTTGCGGGCGTCGGGCGACAAGCCGGCGACGGTCGCCGCACCGCGCATCGACGCCGCCACCGTGCGGGCCCTGCCCTCGAGAATGCGCCGCACGCGCGTCCACGCCCAGCACGCCAATTCGAGACTCCCCGCAGGGTGGAACGCATGCGCCGCCTTCCAGACGTACTCGACCACGTGGATGATGTCGAGGATCACCGTGACGTCCACGCCGCGGGCGGCGGCGGCCTCTTCTACCAGGACGAGCTGCGTCTCGGCGCCATCGACGAGCGCCACCCAGTGCTTGACGTGCTCGGGGTCCCGGTGCTCGGCTTCCAGCGTCGCCTCGGCGACCACATCCAGAGGCTCCCGCTCGACGCTCGCCCAGACCCGTTTGGCCACCGGGCGGGGCCGCACCGACCGGGTTCGGGCCCCGGCCGCCGGCTGTGGCGGCATCAAGCTCTGCAAGAACTCCTCGGGGCTGCGCACGAATGGCGCCGTCGTGTAGACGGCGGCCACCGTCGCCATGCGCTTGGCGTGCTTCTTCTCTCCCGGCTTCAGACGCGTGAACAGCGACAGATGCTCCCGGTCCCGCCGGCGCTTCTCCGCGGCCTTGCGCGTCGCCTCGCGCAGGTCGTCGCGATGCAGCACCACACCCTTGCCGTCGAAAGTGAGCACGACGACCGACCCCGCGGGAGGCGACCGGCCCCGCTCGGCCTGACGCGCCTCGTAGAAGGCGTCGAAGTCGGCAGCCGCGCGAGCCACCAACTGTTCCGCCTGACGCTTGGGTACCTGGGCGGCGGTACTGCCGGACAGCTCGAACAGCGCTTCGTCGAACGAACGCGAGGCGGCCGCGACGGCCACCCGGCGGCGCACCTCGAGCGAGTAACGCTCCGGCGGCAGGTTCAGCGCCGCGTCGAGCGGATGCAGACTGTCGTGACCCGCGCGCGCGTAGCCGGTGCGCTCGACCGCCACCGTGCCGAAGGTCGTCTCCAGGCGGCGTTCGTGCACCCGACGCTCCGAGCGCTCGACACCGTCGGCGCCGGCGACCGGACCGGCCGCTTCTCCCGGCCTGCGTTGGTCGAGATGTCCTTGCAGCAGCTTGCGCAGCAACGCGCGGCCCCGCCGGTCCAGTTCCCGTTCGAGGTCGCTCTCGCTCATCTGACGGGCTTCGCGCGAACACAGATAGGACTTGGCCTCCGCATAGGAGACATCGGCCGCCGCATACGGCGCCGGCGCGGGTGCAGCAACAGGTCGGGTGAGGGCGCGCATCGCTCAACGCTCCCGCAACCGCCGCTGCGCATCCGGGACCAGAGGATAGACCAGAACCGTCCGGGGCGCCGCACCGACACGGCGGCGGTGCCGGTCCATCCGGCCGCGACCGCTCGTGGCGCCCAACGCAACGAAATTCGCGGCGCGGTAGCAACCGCCGTGGTGACGGCGCGCATCCACGAGCGTCTCCACCAGCCAGGGCTCAAGGTGGTAGCGCCGCGGCCAGTCCACCCGCAACTGCCCGAGGCCGCGAGACAGCACCGCGCTCGCCAGGTTCTTCACCGTCACCCACGGCAGCAACAGGAAGCGGCTGTTGTTGACCACGCGCTGCAGATTCCGCACCCGAGCCGACTCGTCCCAGCCGACCCAGCGGTCCCGCGCCGCCATGCGCCACGCCGGACTCGAAAACTGCAGGCAGCCGACCACCGCACGCGCGGGCCGCGACGCAAACACCAGATAGCGCAAGTGGGCCCCGAACGGAACCTTGTGCCCCAGATAGTGGTAGCGGCCCACCAACTCCCGGAACAGCAGGCGCCGGGCAGGCTCGCACACCAACTCGAACTTCAGCGGCTCGACATCGCGCACACTGCCAACCAGCGGGCGCCCCGGCTCGCACGCCGCCGTCCGCGGAACACGGGTCACCGACCCAACCGCGCGACCGCGCCGCTTGTCCGGCAGCACCAGCGCGCCCTCGGCGTCGAGCCGCTCGAGGAACTCTCGGCACTCGCGCGCCTTCAGCCTGCCGTTCGGACGCCGCCACCGCAACAGCTCGCACACCGTGCGCGCCAGCTCCATCCGGCTCAAGCCCGAACACTCCCGCACCACGTCGCGGATCAAAGCCAACTCCCGCACGCTGAACGCGCGTCCCGAGAACCTCGTCGTCGCCACCGTGTCACCGGTCGTCGCAGCAGAGGGCATGTCCTTGCCACGACACCGTACAAGAACGCCGCGCGAATGTCCAGCAGCGCGCAGGTGGGTCAGGCCGAATCAAGCACCAGGGGGGCGGGGGCCAGGCGGCGTGGGGCACCCGAAGAAGGCGGGTGGACCGTCCCGGTGGGCCGCCGGCCTGAAGCCGTCCCCCCGAAAACGCACCGGAGAGGGCTCATCCGTGGTCAAAAACGCCCGTGAAATGGGCGAAAAGTACTCTACGAAGAAGAGCCGCACCCTACCCAATTCGACGCCGCCGACCAGCGGGCGCAGGCGCTTCGGGACGCCCGCGCGTTCGAACACGTAGAGGCGCTTCGAGGGCAGGTCCCGGATGCGCGGGACGAACGCGTAGCCGAGGATCATCGAGGAACGTCCCCACGAAGCGCACCGTGGTGAGTTGCAGAGCGAATCCGAGACGGTTGGCATCGCCGCGCTTCTCGACGATCTGCGTGTGATCGCTGTCATCGAGGTGGAAGTACCTTGGCCAGCTCTTGGGTTGACGGGTCGCCCAGGTACTGGCCGTAGCTGTCGCGCTGCGCCGGGCTCAGGAAGCTCACGGGCATCGCGGCCTCCCGACGTGGCGGAGTTGCATAAACGATGGTTTGCGCACGGAGGGGCGAATCGGCAGGAAACCCCACGTTTACAGGGTGCAAAACAGTATTGCATTACCAGGCACGTATGCAATACCTTTACGCAATCATGCTCATCGGCTACGCGCGCGTCTCCACTGGCGAGCAAACTACCGCCGCTCAGGTCGCCGCGCTCAAAACCTCCGGCTGTGAGCTCATCTTCCGCGACAACGCCTCCGGCGGCCGCTGGGATCGGCCCGAGCTGCACAAGCTGCTCAGTCAGCTCCGGAAAGGCGATGTGTTGGTCGTCTGGACACTCGATCGCCTGTCACGCTCCCTGCGCGATGTACTGACCATCATGGAGCGGGTGCAGGAGCGCCACGCAGGCTTTCGCAGCCTCAAGGAAGCGGTGGACACCACCACGCCCGCGGGTCGGATGATGATGCAGATGGTCGGCGCGTTCGCCGAGTTCGAGCGCGCGATGCTCAAGGAACGGACCAAGGCGGGCCTCGACGCCGCGCGCAAGGAAGGCCGGATCGGCGGCCGGCCGCCGAAGCTCAAGCCCCACCAGCAACAGGAAATTGTGACGCTCGTCAAGCAGGGGAAGAAGACCGCCGCCGACGCGGCGCGCCTGTTCGGCGTCCACCCGGCAACGGTGTCGCGGCTAGTCCGGCGGACCTAGATCGAGTCTTCTACCGTACTTTCGGTTCCATTGCTCCCCAAAGTCCCACGATCGCAGCGTCGACGAGGCCGCGGCGCTCGGCCGTCTCGGCGCGCTCGAGGCACCGACCGGTCCGGCGCGGCCACCCGCTGGAGGCGAGCACGGCGGCGCACTCCTCGGCGGTGAGGCCCCGGGTCTGACCGCGGCGGGCGTGGGCGTCGGCGGCCGCTGAGCGGCGGAAGCCCTCGAAGGGCTTGGCGGGTGAGCGGCCCGGCCGGCGGCTCCTCACCGGCGGCGCGGGCGGCGCGCTGCACGGCGGCGACGGCCAGCGCGGCGGTTACCGGCGCGCGGCCGGCCTAGTGCAGATACCCCAGATACGCCGCAAGGCTCGCATCGTCCAGCCGCCGGCCGTCGAGCCAGGCGGCGAACTGGCCGAGGCGTAGACGCGGCGCGTGTGCGCCGAGGCGGACCGCGCGATGAGCTCGGCCGCGGCCTCGGCGCCGGCGCGGTGCGCGTCGACGAGCGCGGCGGTCGTCGGCGGGGCGGGCCTGTTCTGCGCCACAGATGGAATTGTGGGCGGTCTATTCGACGGCCCCGGCCCTCCGGGTTGCGCGGCCGGTTTTCGATTTACGTGGTACCCTTCGCTTGCGAATCGGAAAATGAGCAACGACAAGCCGGACAGAACAACGATCTACACGGCCAATGAGGCACGCCAGCGCCTAGACGTACTCATGGACCAGGTGATCGACCGCCGCGATGAACCGGTTCTTATCTATCACCGCGGCAAAGAGCCTGTCGCGCTGGTCGCAGTCGCGGAACTCGCAGATTGGCTCGAAACGGCGGCCTACCCGGGGAAGTACGCCGAGGACGAGAACGCCGGGGACGTAGAGCACGGCCGCCTCGCTCACCTGCTTCACAAGCTGGAAATAGACCACATCCTGTCGCGCCTGTTCCTGTCGCGCCTGTTGGACGCGAGCGACCAGACCGCGGCCGATGAGGTCCAGGCCGCGGCCGATGAGGGTGTATGTCTCTCGGCCTTCGAGCAAATCCGGGGGTCGAGTAATGACCGGCCGGCGTGGAAAGCCGTCATGGAGCGCAAATTCCTTGCGGATCTCTACCACTGGGTGCGGAACAACCACCGCTTGGCAAAGCAAACAGTCTTGCTCGTCAGAGAAACCTTGCGGGATCCATTCCAGGGACGAGGCATGCCCGAACAGCTCCGCGGACAACGCTCGGGCGAGTGGTCCCGACACATCGACGAGGAGCACCGGCTGATCTACACGATCACGGCCGACTCCGTGCGCTTTCTCGCAGCCCGAAACCACTACTGAACGACCCGGTCGACGGCGTGACGTTGCGCTTTGAGCATGTCGTCGAGGCGGTCCTCGACCAGCTTGCGATTGCGGTCGAGCAGCTTGCCGTACATGTCGACGGCCTGGTCGAGCGTGTCGCGCCACGCCTGGTGCAGGAAGCACACCAGCGCGAGGTGGCGGCGCGGAGCCGCCATCTCACGCACCCGGTCGGCCGAGGCGGTCCGCACGCTGTGGAACAGGATCCGTTGGTAGTTGCCGTTGACCCAGCCCACGTCGATTTCCAGCACGCCCGGTCGCCTCGATCCTCTGGGTGCGCCACAAAGTTCAAGACACACTTGACTAAACATATCGTCCTGTGACATAATTAGACAGGAATGGATTTTTTGCTGGTGTGCGCAGCGGTGGGACTCACGATCTCGGCCATCGCCGGGCTCTGGAACGCCTACCAGTTCAGCCGCATCGCGCCGAGCCCCGCGAAACACGGTGGACTGCCTGCGGAGGGAAAGATCGAGGGTGTCATACCCTTGCACCTCGTCGGCAGCACCTTCAGGTTCTGGCGGCGGCGCACGGTCCTATCGTCGTCGCCCCGCGGCCACGTCCAGCCGCAACACCAACATCCTCAGGATCCTCGCCCGTAAGGCCACGGGTTCGTCACCCTCGGAGAGACAATCGCATGAACGACTTTCTCATGCTGTGCGCGGCGGTGGGTGGCGTGGTCGCGGCCCTCGTCGCCGTGTGGAATGCATTCCAGTTCAGCCGCCTCAAGGGGCGCGTTGACGAACTCAGCCGGCAGCTCTCTGCACACGTGAATACCCCCGGCTTGCATGGCCGGTAAGACGGGGTTATAGGACCCGGTCCGGGCGGTCGCGGACCGCCCCTCTCGTACCCCCTGGTCGCCCGCCAATTTCGATGTGCTCCGTACCTCCCCCCTCGCCACGCCACTCTACCTCTCCCGTGTGGTTCCGGCCGTCAGGCCGTCCGATTTCTGCGAAAGTCCAAGGATAACGGCCGTGATCCGGGCCTGCGTGATGACCGCTCTCGGTCTTGACAGGATGAACTCGCCGCACCGCAACAGGCCCGGCCGTCGTTGTTGCGGTCGGTGCGGGTTGTTTGCGGGAGGGGGCGAAATCCTACCGTAAGGGTCTTCACGTTGAACGTGGGCCGGCATCTGGCCACCGGTATTCTCCGGTCAGGTTGATGTGTTCCCATCCGAGCGGCGAGACGTGGGCCAGGAATTCGGCCGGGACGTCGAGGCCGGCGTCCTTCCTGGTGAAGACGGCCTCACCGAGCTTCCGCGTGTTCCAGTAGATGATGATCGCGGCCAGCAAGTTGAGGCCGGCGAGCCGGTAGTGCTGTCCTTCCTCGGTTCGGTCTCGCAGTTCGCCACGTTGGTGGAAATTGATGGCGCGCTTGAGGGCATGGTGCGCCTCTCCCTTGTTCAATCCGACCTGGGCGCGCCGGCGCATGTCGGGGTCCGTGGTCCAGTCGATCATGAACAGCGAGCGTTCGACGCGGCCGACTTCCCGCAGGGCGGCCGCCAGCTCGTTCTGGCGGGGATACGCGGCGAGCTTGCGCAGGATCTGGCTCGGCCGCATGGTCCCGGCGGCCATGGTGGCCGCCACGCGCAGGATGTCCGCCCAGTTCCTGTCGATCAGGTCCGCGTTCACCTTGCCGCCGACCAGAGGGCGCAGTTGCTTCGGGACGCCCGCGCGTTCGAACACGTAGAGCCGTTTCGAAGGCAGATCCCGGATGCGCGGGACGAACGTGTAACCGAGGATCGAGCACGCGGCGAAGACATGGTCGGTGAAGCCCCCCGTGTCGGCGTACTGCTCGCGGACGCGCCGGCCCGTCTCGTTCATCAGGAGACCGTCGAGGATGTAGGGGGCCTCGTGGACGGTGGCGGGGATGGTCTGCGTGGCGAACGGGGAGAAGCGGTCGGAGACGTGCGATTACGCCTTGACGCCGGGTTCGGTTCCGTAGCGGGCGTTGACCAGGTTGAGCGCTTCGCCGCGGCCGGCGGCCGGGAAGAACTGGCCGTCGCTCGAGGCGGTCCGCCCCGTGCCCCAGACGGCCGCCATCGGTAGCGCGGCCTGGGCCTCGACGACCATGGACAAGGCCCGGTCATACGCTTCCCCTTCCACGTGCCAGCGCGCGATGCGCATCAATTCCCAGAACCCGTGCGTGGTCGTGGCTTCGGCCATCTTGCGCAGGCCGAGGTTGATCCCCTCGGCGAACAGTACGTTGAGCAGACCGATGCGGTCGCGACAGGGCGAACCGGTTCGCAGGTGCGTGAAGGCCTCAGTGAACCTGGTGGCGTCATCCACCTCGAGCAGGATGTCCGTGATCCGCGCGTCGGGCATCCGCCGGTAGAGGTCGGCGACCAGGTAAGCGGCCCCGTCCGGCACGGCGCCTTCCGTCCTTTCGACGCGGAGCATGCTGTCTTCGATGCTGCCGCCAGCAATCACACGGGCTCGCGCCGCGGCGGCCAGCCGGCGCAGACCTTCGTCCAGCGCGACACGTCGCCGCGGGGCCGGGAATCGCCGCACGGCGCATCATCGCCGGCCCTGGTGGCCGATTCGGGCCGCGCTCGCCGCTGGCGATACGCTGCCGTCTTGTCCGCCGCAATGCGCCGGCAGCGCGCGCACAGCTTCCGGTCGGGCCGGTCCCGGTCGCGGGGGCACTCGGCGCACCGCCCGGCGGCGATGCGCTGCCGGCGCCGGCGCCGAACGTCCGCATACAGGCGGTCCCGGTCCGGCGGATGCGCCCGCCGGTGCCGAGTCATGGCGTCCGCCTGTCGCCGCTGGCAGCCTGCTTGCACGCGGTCCGGTCTTCGCGGTCCCGTGGGCGCCCGCACCGGCACAGTCCAGCCGCGCGGTAGCGTTCGCGCGCCCGTGGCGTGCCGGCCGGCAGGGGGCGCCGACCGCGATTGCGTAGGGCCGCATGGTCGGGCAACCGGTCCGGCCGGGCAATACAGATCCGACTGTTCGAGCGGGCGGACGGCGGGCGGCGGGCCGGGGTCCCGGGAGGGCAGGATGATCTGGAGCGCGCTAATACGGACTATCGTCCCGCAGCCGCGCCGGGCATCCTTGTGGATAAGGGCCCGCCCGCCCGCGGCGGAGCCTCCGCGCCGGCAGACGCAAGCAGGAATTATACGCTGAACGTGGATTCGGAACACCCGCACCGCTAGTGTCGAGTCCCTCAAGTGCGATGCATATTCCTCGGCTTCATTCGGGCGAAAAGCGCATTGATCGCTGCCACGGTGTCGAGCGAATTGTGTTCCGCATTTCGGAGACGGGACACTAGCAGTCAATCACAGTTGACACAGGCAAGGGGTTCCGTGTAGAACGTGCTGTGTGCGGATTGGTCTGCGGATATTGCAGCCGGAGACGGTGGAATGGCTGCGCGGGGCGTTGGAGCGTGGGGAGCAGTCGCGGGCTTCTCTGGGGCGTGAGCTGTGCGCGCGTGACGGGTGGCGCAACGCGCGGGGGGCGTTGTGCGCGGCGTCGGCTCGCAAGGCACTGCCGCGTCTGGCGGCGGCGTTGGGGTTGTCTCTGCCGCCGGCGCAGCCGGGTCCGTTGCGTCGTGGTTGCGGTCCGGCGGCGTGCGCGTCGGGGTTGCCGCTGACGGCATTCAGCGGCAGCCTGGCGGCGTTGGGCGCAGTCGGTGTGCGGGTGGCGGACACGGCAGCGGAGCGCCGGTTGTGTGGTCGTCTTCTGGAGGCGTGCCACCCGCTGGGTCGGTCGCGCGCGCCGGGCTGCCGTCTGACGTATCTGTTGGAGGCGGAGTCTGGCGTGTTGGGGGTTCTGAGCTTCGTGTCGGCGCCGTTGCGGTTGGGTCCTCGCGACGCGCACCTGGGTTGGGACGACCGCACGCGGGGGTTGCACATCGGGCAGGTTGTTTCCAACGACCGCTTTCTGCTGTTGCCTTCGGTTCGGGTACCGCACTTGGCGTCGCACGTGTTGGGGCGTGCGGTGGGTCGTCTGGCGTCGGACTGGTCGTCGCGGCACGGGGTTCGGCCGGTGTTGGTGGAGACGTGCGTGGAGGCGTCGCGTCCGGCGACCAGCTACCGTGCGGCGGGTTGGGAGTGCGTGGGCCGGACGGCGGGTCGGCCGCCGGGGTCTGCGGCGCCGGTCGCGCCGAAGGGGGTGTGGCTGCGGGGT
Organism: Vicinamibacterales bacterium; assembly: GCA_965222905.1. Classification (GTDB taxonomy): domain Bacteria; phylum Acidobacteriota; class Vicinamibacteria; order Vicinamibacterales; family UBA8438; genus WTFV01. The sequence goes on from OZ244976.1 coordinate 7,289,483, forward strand.
CTGGAATCGGGTTGGGCGGAGACGTTGCGGCGGCCGGCGGTTCGGGCGCCGGGGTCGTATCCGGCGCTCGGGGCGGAAGACGCGTCGTGTTGGGCGCGGCGCGAGTTCGGGCGTTCGGACCTGGCCGACGGGCGCTTGCGGTCGCGTCTGGAGCGGTTGGGCGGGGCCTGGGAGCGGCATCCGGGCGCGCCGCTGCCGGCGGTCTTTCCGGGCAGCGCCGAGCAACAGGCGGCGTATCGTTTCCTGCACAATAAGAAGGTGCATGGCGACGACATCCTGCAACCGCACCGCGAGGCGCTGGTGGAACGCTGCCGGCAGGAATCGGCGGTGCTGCTGGTGCAGGATACGACGACGCTGAACTACACCGGGTTGAAGGAGAGCACGCAGGGGTTGGGTCCGCTTCAGGAACGTACGAGCAGCGCGCGGGGTCTGTTCGTGCATGCGGCGGTGGCGTTCAGCGAGGGTCGGCGGGCGTTGGGGGTGAGCGGCCTGGAGACGTGGGCGCGGCCGGAAGCCGAACCCGAGACCGAGCGGGAGAAGGAGAGCCGGCGCTGGTTCCGGGGGTTCGACCAGGGCCGGGCATTGGGGCGGGCCTGCCCGCACACGCGGGTGGTGGTGGTCGGGGACCGCGAGAGCGACATCTACGCCCTGCTGAAGTGGCAGGCCGAGCACGCGGCCGAGGCGGGTCTGGTGGTGCGGGCGAACGCGAGCCGGCGACGGCGGGTGCAGGTGTGGGACCCGCACCTGCGGGCGACGATGCTGCGCACGCTGGGGTCGCAGCCGGACTTCGAGACGCCGGTGCGGACCGGCCGGGCGGTGCGGATCGGCGCGCAGGGCGGAAAGCGGGCGCGGCGGAAGCGGACGGCGGTGACCGAGTTGTGCATCGGGCAGGTGGCACTGCAGCCGCCGAAGGAGCGGCCGGATGACGGTCCGGTGACCGCGTGGGTGGTGCGCGTGCTGGAGACCGACCCGCCGGCGGGACAAGCGCCGCTGGAGTGGCTGTTGGTGTCGAGCGAGGGGGGACCGACGGCCGAATGGGCCGAACGCATCGTGGGCTGGTATGAGGCCCGCTGGGGCATCGAGGAGTACTTCCGGGTGCTCAAGAGCGGAACGCGGATCGAGGACCGGCGGCTGCAGGAGGCCGACGCGCTGGTCAAGTGCCTAGCCCTGCCCGTGCCCCGGATGTCCGGGGCTGGACTGTAGTGAGCAGGAGGTCATCCGAACTCGTCCCGCAGTTCGAAGGCGAAGGCCATGGCAACCAGTTGAGTGTAGCCGTGCCACATCAACTGAGCGCCGGGCGGGTCGCGTCGGCGTCCGAGCCACCCGCCGAGGCGCCCGACCAGACCGACAGCGTCGCCGAGGCGCGCCGGCGGCGGCAGCTTGCGTGAGCGGGCGAAGGTGGCGAGCACGCGCAACTCGCCATCGGAGAACAGCAGGTCGCCCGGCAGGTCGGGCACTTCGCGCCCGAGTTGGACCATCAACTGGATGCGCCACCCGATGACCATCTTGATGGCCATGGCGCGTTCGAGCCGCTCGGCCGTGTGGTGCTGCAACTCCTCGACCTTGCAGCCGGACTTGAGCACGCGGAAGTATTCTTCGATGCGCCAGCGCCGGACGTACCATTGCAGGATGCGCATGGCGTCGTCGGCGCTGCTCACCCGCAACGTGGTCAGCAGGAACCACTCCAGCGGCTCGGCCGCGGGCGGCGGTTGTTCCTCGCGCACGTGGACGACCCACAGTGCGACCGGCTCGTCGCCGGGGCAGGGCAGCGGCACCTGCTGGTAGCGCAGCGTCACGTCGGCGACACGCTCCGCCCGGCGGTCCTTGCGGGCCTGTTTGCTGGCCTTCACGCGCGCGCTCAGCCGCTGCACCTCGACCTTGGCGGCGCCTCGGGCCGGCGCGTTGCGCACCGTATCGAACAGACGGCGTGAGACCGTCTGCCCGTCGGGCGTCTTTTCCCTGCCGAGGACGCGGTCGGCCTTGGCGCGGACCAGCAGGTCGATCTGCGGGGCAGCCGCGCGGTGCTCGACGAACAGGTCGAGGAAATCGGCCTCGCGGTCCATCACGCACACCACGCGGGTCTCGGACAATTGCTCGGCTGCCTGCGCGCAGTCGCGCAGCCCCTCGATCCAACGGAACGACTTGCGCTCCTCGCGCGGCTTCGGGGTCGGCTCGCCTTCCGCCGCGGGGTTCGGGGACGCGGGCGCGTCGAAGGCGGCCCGCAGCACGCCCAACGCCACCCCGTCGGGATTGACGGCCAAGGTCGTGTGCAACTCCAGGCCGCGCGCCACCGCCCCGGTCTGGTTCGAGCCGATGGCCCCCAGCCCCTGCGTCTGCCCGCGCCGGGTGAAGTTCAACCGGGTGCCGTCCTGGATGCACAGCACTGTGTCGTGCGCCTGCATCCGGCGCAGCGTCTGCTCGCGATGCGGCGCGAGGATGTTGTCGACCGTCACCGGACTGTCGGCGGGCTGGTCGATCAGCCGGTAATGGCCCTTGACCATCGCGCGGGCGCCGTGGGCGGCGCCGGTGATGGCGCGCATCGGAGACTCTGCCATTTGCTGCGCGCTGTGCACCAGCCGCGCGCTCAGACGCGCGTCGCCCAACCGCGCCCCGCCGAACTCATGCTCCGCCCAGACCGCGGCGTCGAGACCGTCGCCAACCGCCAGCGGCGCCACGACCGGTGCAGGCACCGCGAGGCGGGTGCGCCACGCCGGCTCCAAGGCATACATATACACCGCCTTGCGCGTTTCCGGCGCCGCGTGCCGGCGGTCCTGGCGACCGCGACCGCAGGTCTCACCCACCCGAACCCAGTTGGCCGCGCGCACGCTCGCCCCCGTCTGTTCGGTCTGGTCGACGAACGTCTCCAGCAGCCAGGGGCGATAGCCATACAGACCCTCGCAGTCGTCGCCGACCGCCCGGACGACCCGGCCCAGCACGTGCGAGGCCAGGTTGCGACACACAATGCCGGGGCGCACCAGCAGCCGGCACAGTCCCAACACCCGGTGCAGGTGCGCGCGCCGGCCCGTATCGTCCCACCCGACCCAGGCGTCGCGGGACCGCAGCCGCCGCGCACTCGCCGCAAACCCGACGCCGCCCAGCCAGCCATGCGCCGAACCCACCAGATACCGCAGTTGCGGGCCGACGAACGGACCGGCGCCGCGCGAGTGCTCGTACGCCATCAGCGTGTTCCAGACCTGCCGCTGCTCGTCGGTTTCCACCAGCTCCAGGGTCAGACCCACAACCGCGCCGACCGTGCCCGGCACCTCCACGGCCGGCGCCACCGGGTGCGGTAGCACCCGCGCCCGGCCCCCAACGCCGCGAGCCGGCTGGCCCGCAGGCAGCGAGACGTGGCCGGCCGCCTGCAGGTCGGACAACGCCCGGCAGCAGCTCGCGCGCTGCCACCGGCCCCGCCCGTCGCGGAAATCGAACGCTTCACAGACGCGGTCGGCGACCTGCCCGAGGCTGCCGACGCCCTGCGACACCGCCCCGTCCAGCACGTCGCGTAGGCGAGCGAGGTTGTCCCGTAGAATACGTGAGACCTGATTCTGAATCTCCATGCCGGCCACCGTAGCGAAGTGGCTGCATGAAGTCCAGCGAAAAGTTTTGGGGCAAGGGCAGGCCTAGCCTTCGACGCTATCACGACCTGGCGGGTGTGCAGCCTGGACCGCTACGCCCGGGACGCGCCCGACACGCCGGCCGACGAGGTGCTGACCGACGACGAGCGGCAGGTGATCGGTACCGTGGTGCGGGCCGAACGGCTGCTGCCGCCGGCCGAGCGGGGAAAGCCGTTTCCGCCCGACATTCGCAGTTGGGTGGTGCTGCTGGCGCGCATGGCCGGCTGGCACCCCTCGAAGCGAAGTCCGCTGCCAGGCAACCAGGTCATGTGGCGGGCATGCGTGCAGTTGCGGACCATGGCGCGCCTCATGCAAGCCGCGCGCGCACCCTGAAACCGTCGCCCGGCCGTGCTGAGCCCGAATGCCGGAACCGCTCCTGTGTCAACTGTGACCCGTTGCTAGCCCAGTTCCCCAGTGCGGGCCACCTGGTCTCGTGGGCGGGCCTGTGCCCGCGCCTCGACGAGAGTGCGGGGAAGCGCCGCTCGACCCGGATCCGTCACGCGACTCCCTGGTTGAAGACAGCGCTGGTCCAGGCCGCGTGGGCGGCGACCCGGAAGAACGGGAGCTATCTGCAGGCGCAGTTTCGACGGCTCAAAGGCCGGCGCGGCCCGAAGAAGGCCATCGTGGCGGTCGCCGCCTCCATGCTGACCGCCGCCTACTTCATGCTTCGCGACGAGAAGGACTACCACGACCTTGGCGGCCGGTACCTGGCGAACCGCGACAAGCAGCGCGTCACCCAGAGCCTGCTCCGGCGTCTGCGGAACCTTGGCGTCGAGGTCGAAGTGAAGGCCGCCTGAACAGGGAGGGCGCTCTGAGTTTCTCTGTAGTTCCCCACCCGGCGGGCGCCGGACCCGCGCATGCATGAAACAGGTAGGGCTATTGTGTAGGGCTTGATGCTGGCCCAGAGGTCGGTTTCTCTATGGTGCCGAGAGCCCGTTCTGTAGTTGGACCCGGAGTCCCGCGAGCACCCCGCATTGCGAGCCCGGTGGATCCGGGGATCGCGACTCTTAGATTTCGTACCGGCGGACTCCACGCCAGCGCCTTGCGATACAGGAGGTAACGAAATGGAAGTCTTGCATCCCCGGTGCGCCGGGTTGGATGTCCACTCGCGGCGCGTGAACGCGTGCGTGCGCATCGCGGCCGGTCGGAAGGCCACGGCCGAGCATCGGGAGTTTGCGACCACGACGGCGGGCCTGCTCGAACTGGCGGCCTGGCTGACCGAGGCCGGCTGCACGCACGTGGCGATGGAGGCGACCGGCGTGTACTGGAAGCCGGTGTGGCACATCCTCGAAGACGAATCGTCGTTGACACTGGTGCTCGCCAACGCGCAGCACATCCGGAACGTTCCGGGCCGCAAGAGCGACCGGAACGACGCGGCCTGGATCGCGGATCTGTTGGCGCACGGGCTGATTCGGGGCAGCTTCGTGCCGCCGGCCCCGATCCAGGAACTGCGCGACCTGACGCGAACCCGCAAGCAACTGGTCCGCGAGATCGCGCGGCACACGCAACGCCTGCAGAAGACGCTCGAAGACGCGAACGTGAAGCTGACGCGCGTGGTCACCGACATCCTGGGCGTCAGCGGCCGGGCGATCCTGGCGGCGCTCATCGCCGGGGAGACCGATCCCGAGCGGTTGGCTGATTGCACCAACGTCCGGGTGAAGGCCGACCGTGCGGACATCGTCGCCGCGGTGCACGGTCGGGTGACGCCGCACCATCGCTTCCTGCTGGATCTGCATCTGGGGCAGATCGATGCGCTACGCGCCGCCGTGGAGAAACTGGAGCGGCAGGCCGACGAGGTGCTGCGCCCTTTTCGCGAGGCGGCCGAGCGGCTGACGACGATGCCCGGGGTCAGTGAGACGGTCGCGCGGGTGATCATCGCCGAGGTCGGCGTGGACATGACGCGGTTTCCCGATCCGGGCCATCTGGTTTCGTGGGCGGGCCTGTGCCCGCGGCTGGACGAGAGTGCGGGGAAGCGCCGCTCGACCCGGATCCGTCACGCGACTCCCTGGTTGAAGACGGTGCTGGTCCAGGCCGCGTGGGCGGCGACGCGGAAGAACGGGAGCTATCTGCAGTCCCAATTTCGGCGCCTCAAGGGCCGGCGCGGCCCGAAGAAGGCGATCGTGGCGGTCGCCGCCTCCATGCTGACCGCCGCCTACTTCATGCTCCGCGACGAGAAGGACTACCACGACCTCGGCGGCCGATACCTGGCGGACCGCGACAAGCACCGCGTCACCCAGCACCTCATCCGGCGTTTGCAGAGCCTCGGCGTCGAGGTCGAAGTGAAGGTCGCCTGACCGGGAGGGCGCTCTGAGAGTTTCTTCTTAGAGCTTGCGAGCCGCTTCCAGAAGGCGCTTCTTGACCGCGGGCGTTCTGCGCAGCCGGTTCAGCACCAACCCGAGATTGCTCGTGTCCTCGGCGAGGAAGTCGTTGCGAAAATCGGACGGCTGCGGCGAGCGCGTCGGCGACCGCTGTCCGAAGGACCACTCCCGGTAGATTCGGATCCCGCCGAACTGCTTGCCGAGAGCGGTCATCTCCGGAAACGTGTGAGGGTCCTTCAACTGTGAAAGTATCGATTGCTCCGGATCGAGTTCCTCCACGGGAAGCAGTCGCTTCGTGCAGTGCCTCGGTGCCAGTGTGCCCATGCCGTGGGAATAGACGTAGTGGGCGCGACCACCGCTGCGGTCGTCCTCGGACTCGTTGTCCTCGACGGACTCCATGCCCACCTGGCACCGATGGCCATGCTCTTCGACGGTAAGGCGATAATGCAACGCGCCGTGGCGCGACGGGCAAAAGACGACAGCGTGGATTGAGCCTCCCGGGGCGCGCCGCTCGCCCTTGTGAAGCCATTCGTCTATGCCGCCGGTGGCGCGGATTGGCGCTGTGAGATCTTTCGGCGCCGCCTGCAGGAGGCCGATCGCCGCAATTAAGTTGGACTTCCCCGACCCGTTGGGTCCGATCAGCACGTTGAGCGGCTGCAACTCCAGATCGGTCTCGTCCGGGCCGAACGACAGTAGATTCTGTAGCGCAACCCGACGAAGAAACACGTTCCCGTCATCGTCCGACGCCGATACGGACGCCACAGCCATAGCGCCGCATCATAGTCGACCGTACCCGAACGATCAACGGGTGCGCGCACGGGAAGACGACGGCGACGAAACAAGCACGCAGCACGTGGCCCGGCGGGCGGCGGCCGGTTCGTCCGCGCGATGAGAATGCGTCGCTGTCGGTGGCGCTTCTGCGGGGGATCTTCGACGACTGAGTGTTCGGCAGCTTCAACGGTTCAGACTCCGGGACGGTCGCTGCATCCGGATGGACGAAGTCGATGGACGCCTGCTCGAACGTCCGGAATGCCCGCATGACGATCGAGTCGATGTACACGACGCGCCTGCTCGATACTCTCAGGGCCGCTCTCGGACCCGACTCCGCACAGTGTAGAAGAAACGGAAGCGACGAACCGGGCCGTTCCGGACTACTCGCCGCGCACCACGACCGCGGTCCCGTAAGCCAGCAGCTCCGCGGCGCCCTGCATCACCATCGAGGTCTCGAACCGCACGCCGATGACCGCGTTGGCGCCCAGGCTGCGCGCCTCGTCGACCATCCGGTCGAGCGCCTGCTCCCGGGACTCGCCCAGCAGCTTGGTGTACTCGGAGACCTCGCCGCCTACCAGGTTGCGCAGGCCGGCCAGGATGTCCTTGCCGAGGTGCCGGGTGCGGATGGTGTTTCCCCGGCAGAGTCCGAGCGTACGGGTCACGACCTTGCCCTGGATGCTGTCTGCGGTCACGACGATCATTTCTCCACCTCCCGGTAACGGTCCGTCTTCATCGCCTTCAGCCGGTCGAGCAGCACCCCGAGGAACAGCAGGCCGAATCCGGTCCAGCCGCCGAACACGATGAGCTTCCCGACCAGCGGCTCGTCCGAGGTCCACAGCTCCCACGCGGTATAACCCGCCAGTGCGAGCGCCCACCCGACGAGGACGATCCAGCCTGCCCCGAACGACAGCCGGCTGGCATGGCTGCGCGGCCGTTCGGACCACTGGTCGTCCGGCGGTACATCGAACTCCGTGCTCATGATCACCTCCCGGAACCGGCGCATCTGCTCCACCTGCGCGCGGCACGTGTCGCAGTCCTCGAGATGGATGCGCACCCGCTGCTCGTCCGCCTGCGTGAGCGCGCCGTCGAGATAGCCGGACAACAGCGCACCGTCGAATCCGCGCCCGCACTGCTCAGGCATGGCGCCCTCCGTCAGCCTCCAGCCGGGCGCGCAGCGCCGACCGCGCGGCGTGCAGCCTGGACATGACGGTGCCGAGCGGTATGTCCAGGGTCCCGGCGATCTCGGCGTACGTCAGGTCGTGGAAGTCTCGCAGCACCAGAATCTCCCGGTGCGATCGCGACAGCCCACCGATCGCCGACCACACCCGGCGGGCAAGCCGGCGGCGCGCCGTCTCCTGCTCGGGATCGCCGGCCTGCGCGGCCAGGTGGGCGGAGAGATCCGGGCGCGCATCCAGTGATTCGTTCGGCCGGGCGGTCCGCCGACGCCACAGATCGCGCGCGCGGTTGCGCACGATGGCGAACAGCCACGGCCGCAACGGACGATCCGGCGCCACCCGGCCGAGGTGGACGAAGAGCCGCAGGAGGGCGTCCTGCGCGACGTCGAGGGCGTCTTCGCGGTTGCCGACCAGTTGCAGCGCCAGGACGTAGGCCGGGCCGCGCATCCGGCGCGCAAGCTCCTCACGCGCCTCCCGGCCACCCGCCTGTGCCTGCACGAGCAGCCGGGCGTCGGAACTCGCCGGCGGCGCTGGAGGAGTCACTCCCGGGCGCGGGAGAGCCATGCCCGTGTCCACATGGTTTCCTACGGCTGTGAACGGGAATTATTCGCGGCAGAAAAGACCGGGCCCGGCGCGGTCCGTGCGCACCCTTCGGACGCAAGAAGAAGACCCGCCCAGTGGAGCGGGCCGGCTGGGGTGGACAGCCCGTTCCCCCGCGGCCACCCGCGTCGACGAGTCCCCTACTCGAACGTGACGCGCTCGAAGCTCGGCGGATCGTCGTCGCCGAAGTGCGGATGGACCACGTAGACGTCGTCGCCGACGACGGCGGCGGTCGTCGCCTGCCCCTCGTAGCTCGCCACCCCGGCTACCTGGGCGGTGGCCCAGTCGTCGTCGCTCGTCAGCGCCACCACGCGGCTCGCCGAGTTGCTGACGATGGCGAGGCGGCCGGCGGTCCACACCATGCCGTCCTGGCCCGGCACCTCCTCGGGCAGGGTCACCTCGGCCGCGGCGCCGGGATCGTCGAGCGGCACCTTCCAGAGCGTGGCCCCGCGCGCGACGAGGAGATACCCCCCGGGGTGGTGGACGATGCCGTTGGGACCGGCCCCGCCGTCGTCGAAGCGGTGAAACACGCTGGCCGCATGGTCAGCGCCGACGCGGTAGATGACGTTCATCCGCGTGTCGGTGACGTAGGCCATGCCGTTGTCCGTGACCGCGACGTCGTTGGCGAAGTGCATGGCGTCATCGCCGGCGTCGACGGTGGCGGCCAGGTCGATCATCGCGATCCGCTCGCCGGTGGTGAGGTTGTAGATGCCGAGCTTCGCCTGACCGACTCCCCCGCTCTGGAAGACGGAGCGGTCGGCGTTGGCCACCAACAGCCGGTCCCGCGGCTCGTCCGCCTCGATGCCGACGGACGAAACGAGCTCCTCGTCCTCCACCAGCGCCTCGACCCGACCGTCGGCGTGGATGCGGAAGACGGACCCTTCGGTGAGCGACCCGGTCAGCAGGCGGCCGTTCATCATGTCGTACTCGACGCCCTCGGGAATGAACCCGCCGCGCTCGGCGACGATCACGTCCGGCAGAGTCTCGGCCGCGGCCGGCGCCGCCGGCGGCTCGGTCTCCGGAACGGCGGCAGCCGGCTCCGGTTCCGGCTCGCCGCCACTGCATCCGGCGACGAGGGCACACGCAACGGCCATCACGAGAAACTGAGTGCGCATCGGATACTCCCACACTGAATCGTTGTTCGCCGCGTCCGGGCTCCGGCCGGGAGTCTGCGCCGCAGGAAGTGCCCGCGCAGACGACGCTCTCCTAGTATAGGATGGCGCGACCGGCCCTGATTCCCTGCACCGACGAAAGACCGACCCATGCGCGACTTCCTGGCCCAGACCCTCGCCGAGAGCCCGACCCGCGAGTGGATGGTGTACCTGCTCGGCAACGTGCCGGGCCTGCCGCCGATCGCCCAGTCCTTCCACATCATGGGAATCGCGGCGGTGGTCGGCTCCGTCGTGATGGTGGACCTGAAGTTCCTGGGCGTGGCGCTGCCGAACCAGAACGTCAGCGAGATGGTCCGGCGGCTCCTGCCGTGGACCTGGTACGCCCTGGCCGTCAACGCGGCCACCGGGCTGATCTTCATCCTCGCGCGGCCGGTCCGCTACTTCTACAACCCGGTCGCCACCTTCAAGTTCTCGTGCCTCCTGCTGGCCGTGGGTCTGGCGTTCGTCGTCTACCGGATGAACCGGAAGCAGCACGGCTACTGGGAGCAGTCGGCCGAGCGGCTGATCGCGGCGCGGGTCATCGCCGGCGTGTCGCTCCTGCTCTGGATCGGCGTTCTGCTCGGCGGGCGCTGGATCGCCTACTCGGAGTACATCACCGATCCCTTCCACGTGCCGTTCGTCTGGGAGGACCTGGCGGCCTACCCGTCGATCTGGCAGTGGATGCAGGACCACCCGATCTCGCAGCACATCGGCTTCACCTGGTGGTTCCCGCTGCTGGAATCGATCCACGTGATCGGCATCGGCCTCGTGGTCGGGTCGATCATGACGGTGGACCTGCGGCTGCTCGGCGTCGCCGCGCTCCGCTACCCGGTGAGCCAGATAGCGGGCAAGCTGCTCCCCTGGACCTGGGCGGCGTTCGTAGTGGCGGCGGTCACCGGCTTCGGCATGTTCGTCACACGAGCGCCGGCGTACGTCGAGAACCCGGCCTTCCAGGTGAAGTTTCTGCTGCTGCCGCTGGCGTTCGTGAACATGGCCATCTTCCACTACTGGACCTACCGCGGCATCGACGCCTGGGACACGGTGCAGAATCTGCCCCTGGCCGCGCGGGTGGCCGGCGGGGCGTCGCTCGCGCTCTGGGCCGGGGTGATAATCGCCGGCCGCTGGACCGGCCACATCATCTGAAGCGCGGATACGCTCGCTCGCTTTCCGGGAGGACGCCATGTCACGAAGCTTCAGCCTCGTCGCACTCATCGTCAGCCTTGCGCTCGTCCCGGCCGATGTCGCGGCGCAGGACGCACGCGACGACTTCCACCACCTGGGGCAGATCAACAAGGCGTCGATCGTGATGCTGACCGAAGCCGGGCTGGTGCCCGAGGCGCTCGGGGCGACGATTGCCACGGGCATCGCGCAGGTCGTCGCGGAGCAGGACGAGCCGGGCTCCCGCCGGTCGTCCGACTACCTGGTCTTCGAGGAGCGGCTGGTCGAGGTGGCCGGCCGCGACGCGTCACGGCTGCACACCGGCCGGAGCCGCCAGGACATCGGTTCGACGTTCCGGCGACTCGCGCTCCGCGAAGCACTGCTCGCGACCTACGACGCGCTGCTCGCGCCCCGCGACGCGCTGCTCGCGCTGGCGGCGGAGCACACTGCCACGATCATTCCCGGCTACACGCACGGCGTGCAGGCGCAACCGACGTCGCTCGCCCACTACCTGCTGGCGTTCGCCGCGGCCCTCGAACGCGACGCGAGCCGCCTCGCGGAAGCCTACGCGCGCCTCAACCGGAGCCCGCTCGGCGCGGCGGCCCTGGGCACCTCGGGCTTCCCCATCGACCGCAACCGGCTGGCGGAGCTGCTCGGCTTCGACGGCGTCCTGGAGAACTCCTACGACGCCAACCACGTCTCGTCGGTGGATTCGAAGACGGAGCTCGCCTCGTCCCTGGCGATCTCCGCGATCGCCGTCGGGCAGTTCAGCGAGGACGTGCAGGTCCAGTACCACGATCCGGCGCCGTGGCTCCTGCTGGACCGCGCGCTGACCGGCATCAGCAGCATCATGCCGCAGAAGCGCAACCCGATCGCGCTGGAGCGCCTCCGGCAGATCGCCAGCACCGTCGTCGGCGACGCCCAGACCGTGTTCCTGACCGCGCACAACACCTCGACCGGCATGATCGACTACCGCGGCGCGGACCAGATCCTCGAGACCGCGGAGAAGGCGCGCGAGATGTACGCGCTCTACGCGGCCGTGGCCGGCGGCCTCGAGGTGGACCCGGAGCGGTCGCTGGCCGAGGTGGACGCCGACTACGCCACCATGACGGAGGTGGCCGACACCCTGCTCCGCCACGCCGACATCCCCTTCCGCGAGGGCCACCACTACGCGTCCGAGCTGACCGAGTACGGCCGCGCCAGCGGCAAGCGCCCCAAGGAGCTGACCGCCGAGGAGCTGCTGCACGTCTACGAGGAGACCTACGGCGAGCCGCTGCCGGTCAGCGTCGACCGGATTCGCGAGGCGCTCGACCCGGAGCAGATGGTGGCCGGACGGCGCGGGCTCGGCGGCCCGCAGCCGGCGGAGACGCGGCGCATGCTGCGGGAGGGCCGGGAGCGGATGAATGCCAGCCGCGGCTGGCTCGCAACGGCGCGCGACGCGCTTCTGGATGCCGAGTCGGCGCTCGAGGCCTCGTTCACCGCGCTGGCGGCCGGCGCCGGGAAATAGTCACCGGACTTCGAGGCACGATCGGATTCGAGAGGTCACGGCTTGACGAAACGAGAACCTGACCGACCTGTCGACGAGTCATGCCCCACTCGCCACAACGAAGCGGAGTATCCGCAGCCGGAGTTGAAGGGGACCGTCACGGTGACCGGTGACATCATCCGGCCGGCGGTGCCGGAAGACCACTGGGAGAGTCTACGACAGCCCCACCACACGCACCGATGAATACACAAGTCGGTCGGACAGAACCGTCCGTGGTGTATCGTGACGTCTCTCGACCCACCGGCGGTGTTCGTCACCCGGAGGAGGTTTCCCAGATGGCGACCGCTCGACTTCCACTGTCAGCCGCGACCGTTCTGCTGCTCCTGTTCTGCTGGACCTCCCCCGGAGTCTCGGTCGCACAAGATCCGCAATCGCCGCCCGAGCCGGAACCGGCTCAGACGGCGGAAACCGATGAAGCAGAGAACGACGACGGCGAGAACCCGGCTCGCCGCGGGCCCCGCAACCGCAATGGCATCAAGCCTCACGACGAGGTGATCACCGACGAGGCCGAGAGCGACGCGGGCGTCTTCACGGTCCACCGCCTCGACGACAAGGTCTTCTACGAGATCCCGGAGGCCGAGCTGGGTCGCGAGTTCCTCTGGGTCAGCCGGATCGCGCGCACGACCGAGGGGGTCGGCTACGGGGGCCAGGCGCTCGGCAACCGGGTCGTGAAGTGGGAGCGCCACGGCGATCGGGTGCTGCTGAAGAGCGTGTCCCATGCGATCGTGGCCGACGCCGGGCAGCCCATCGCGCGCGCCGTCGAGGCCGCGAACAACGATTCCATCATCAGGGCCTTCGACGTCGAGGCGTTCTCCGAGGCGGGCGCGCCGGTCATCGACGTGACGACGCTGTTCAACCGGGAGGTCCCGGAGTTCAGCGCGAGGTCGCGGCTGCAGGCGCGGGGGTTCGCGCGCGACCGGTCCTTCGTCGAGAGCGTGGCCGCGTTCCCCGAGAACATCGAGGTGAAAACCACCCACACCTATACCCTGCCGCCGCCGTCTTCCAGCCAGAACCGGGCGCGCACGCCCTCCCGCCGGCGCGGCATGCGGCCCGGCAGCGCCACCGTGCTGCTGCACTACAGCATGGTGAAGCTGCCGGAGGAGCCGATGCAGCCGCGGCTGTTCGACGAGCGGGTCGGGTACTTCTCGGTCCGGCAGATCGACTACGGCCGCGACGAGCACCGCGCGCCCCGCCGCCGCTACATCACCCGCTGGCGGCTGGAGAAGCAGGACCCGGAGGCCGCGGTCTCCGATCCGGTGAAGCCGATCACCTACTGGATCGACCCCGCGACGCCGGCCAAATGGGTGCCCTACATCAGGCAGGGCGTCGAGGCCTGGCGACCGGCGTTCGAGGCGGCGGGATTCAGCAACGCGGTCGTCGCCCGCGAGGCGCCCACGCCCGCAGAGGACCCGGACTGGAGTCCCGAGGACGCGCGCCACTCCGTCATCCGCTGGCTGCCGTCGACGGTCCAGAACGCCTCGGGGCCGCACGTTCACGACCCGCGCACCGGGGAGATTCTGGAGACCGACATCCAATTCCACCACAACGTCATGAACCTGGTGCGCGACTGGTACTTCGTGCAGGCGGGGCCGCTCGACCCGCGCGCGCGGACGCTGCCGCTGCCCGACGAGCTGATGGGCGAGCTGCTGGCCTACGTGGCGGCCCACGAGGTGGGACACACCCTCGGCTTCCAGCACAACATGAAGGCCAGCTCGCTCTATCCGCCGGAGAAGGTGCGCGACCCGGACTGGGTCCGGACGATGAGCCACACGCCCACCCTGATGGACTACTCCCGGTTCAACTACGTCGCCCAGCCCGAGGACGGCATCGCGGTGGAGGACCTGATTCCCAAGATCGGACCGTACGACGTCTGGGCCACGAAGTGGGGCTACGCGCCGATGCCGGACGCGGCAAGCCCGGACGGCGAGAAGCCCACCCTGGACGCGTGGGCGCGCGAGCAGGACGACACGCCGTGGTACCGCTTCTCCACCCCCGGGGCGCAGAACGCCGACCCGGGCCAACTGACCGAGGCGGTCGGCGACGCCGACGCGGTCGAGTCCACCGCTTTGGGCTTGAAGAACCTGGAGCGGGTGGCGGCCATGCTGCTGGATGCGACCGCCACCGAAGCGGCGGCCGGAGACCCGTACGACGACCTCGACGGGCTGTACGGCCGACTCGTCGGCCAGTGGGCCCTGGAGATGAACCACGTCGCGGCGGTCGTCGGCGGCGTGCGTTCACAGCAGAAGCACATCGGGCAGGACGGCGTCCGCTTCTCGACGATCCCGCGCGAGACGCAGGCCGAGGCGCTCGCGTTCCTGAACGACCACGCGTTCAGGACGCCGATGTTCCTGGTGGATCCGGAGATCCTGCGGCGCATCGAGCCTGCGGGCGCTCTCGCACGGATCCGCGCAGGCCAGGCCCGCGTGCTCCGCTCGCTGCTGAGCGCCGGGCGCATCCGGCGGCTGGTCGAGCAGGAGGCGATAGACGGCGAGGCCGCCTACTCCGCCACCGACTTCCTGGCCGACCTGCGGGCCGGCCTGTGGGCCGAGCTCGACGCCCCGGACGTCCGCATCGACGCGTGGCGGCGCAACGTGCAGCGGGTCTATCTCGATCTGATCGACGGCCAGCTCAACGGGCGGCGGCCGGCCGGCGGCGACGCGCGGCCGTTCCTGCGGGGCGAGCTGCGGGCGCTCGACCGCACCATCGGCGCGGCGGTCGCGCGGGTTTCCGATCGCGCGACGCGGCTGCACCTGGAAGACGTGCGGGACACGATCGCTCGGACACTGGCTCCGCCGGCGGCGGCGCCGGCGGCGTCCGGCGGCAGCCGGGCTCTCGGGGGATTCGACGAGGAGCTGACGCACGACCCCTTCGCCGCGTGGACCAGGGACGCTCCCTACCATGCCGCGGCCTGCTGGCCCGACTACGCGGTGCGGACTGCCCCGTCCCCAGCCGACTGGTGAGAGCTTGACGTCGACGGGCCGTAAAACATGGTTTTACAACATGACGAAGACGATTACCCGGATCGGCAACTCGCAGGGCATCATCTTCGACGCGGCCCTGATGGACCTGGCTCGCCTCAAGGTGGGAGACCAGGTAACGGTCAGTCTCCACGAGGGAGGCTCCCTCGTGTTGACGCCGGTACGCCCGGTAGTCGGCCCGGAGAAGGCCGCGGCGACGTCCAGGCGGCTGATCGAGAAGAACGCGGAGCTGTTTCGTCGCCTGTCTTGAAGCCGCCGCTGCTCCACCCGACCGTGTCGGCGGTGAAGGCGATCCACGCGGAGGTCCTGGCCGTCCATGGCGGGGCGGCCGGAATCCGGAGCGAGGGGTTGCTGGAGTCCGCGGTGGCCGCACCGCAGGCTACGATGATGGGTGAGCCGCTGCTCGCGGACCCCGTGGAAATCGCGGCGGCGTACCTCTTCGATCTGTGCCGGAATCACGCGTTCGTGGACGGCAACAAGCGCGTGGCGCTCGCCACCTGTCTGGTCTTTCTCAGTGAGAACGATCTATTGCCGAACGAGCATCTGGACGTGGACGCCTGGGAGGCGCTTACGCTGGATGTAGCCGCCAGTCGCCTGGACAGATCCCAGACCACGGCGCGCGTGCGACAAATCCTCACCAGCTCGACCTGAACGGCGTTTCGCGGTAGTCCGCGCACGGCACTCGGGCGGGCTACTGCCGCGGCGCATCGGGTCCGGGTGCGAACCGTGCCCGCAGATAGTCGGCGAACGCTGCGTCGAACGCGGCCGGCGTCAGCCCGAGGACATCCTGGTAGGGACCCGCAGCCCGCTCACCGGCCGTTCCGAACGCGCGCATGAAAGCGGTGACCGCTTCCCGACCCCATTCGGCTTCGACGAAGTCGAACGCGGCGTGCCCGAGGGCGTACACCACGCGCGGGTTCTCGAAGCCGGCGCGGCCCTCGACGGTGGACATCGCCGGGACAGCGCCCGATTCCACGAGTCCCCGGAGCACGTCCTCGTCCGCTTCCGACCACGTCCCCATCCCGTAGTCCGCGAGGCCTTCGTCGACCCAGAGGGGCACGCCGACGCCGGGATCGGCACGCGGGACCGCCTCGAAGGCGAAGACGTGAGTCAGTTCGTGGGCGATGCGATCCACGAGGCCGTCTCCCCACTCCTCGACGAGCACCACGATCCGGTTCGCGGTCGGCTCGGAGAACGAGCTGATCCCGGTCAGGTTCGCTCCCGGCGCGACGTCCTGCCGCTCGAACTCCTCGCGTGTGCCGAAGACGATCAACGGCACCTTGAACGACAGTTCTTCGGCGAGGCGTTCGCTTACCCACCGGTGCGCCCGCTCGGCCGCCGCCTCGAGGCGATCGATGTCGTCCGCCAGCGCCGCCCCGTAACGAATCTCGAAGTGCTCCGTCTCCGACTCACGCCAGTCGGCCGCAGCCGCCGGACCGGCCGCCTGGGCGCCCTGCGCCGGACCTGTACCGGCAGCCCGGACAGCGTCGCCTGCACTACCGCGCGGCCACACCGCGGCGCCGGATCCGGCGCAGAGCGCCAGCGCCACTGCCCATGCCGCGACCCGTCTGCCGACGCGCGGCCGGGCGTCGGACGGCCGGTCCAGGATCCGCCGCACGCGCCCGCTGAGCGGACCGTCGGCCGCGCCGAGGACCGGCGCCGCCTCGCCTCCGCGCCACTCCTCCAGGGCGGCCAGGGCCGACGCATAGCCGACGCGGTCGCCGCTCACCAGGAGCGCGACGTCGTCGCAGCAATGCTCCCGTTCCGCCCGAATCCGGCCCGACACCCACCAGACGGCCGGCTGGAAGAAGAGGAGGGTCTCCCCGAACGATTGCAACAGGTTGACGAGGTAGTCATGCCGGCGGACGTGGGCCAGCTCGTGCGCGAGGATGGCCTCGACCTGAGCCGGCGTCAGATTGGCGAGGGCGGCGACGGGCAGGAGGATGATCGGCCGCATCCAGCCGACGACGGTCGGCGTGCCGACGAGGCGCGACTCCACGACCCGCACCGCGTCCACGAGGCCGAGGCGTGACGCCAGCCGCGCCGCCGCCGCCTGCCAGCGCGAGGCCGGAGCCGCAAGTCCGGCCTCGTGGAGCCGGTGCACCCGCCACAGTCCGCCGCCCGTCCGCACCAGCAGCAGGGAGACCCCGGCGAGCCACACGGCCACGACCCCCTGCAGCGCCGCGGCGAGGCGCGCATGGAGGGCGGCGCCCAGCGAGTCGCGGGCGACGAGCGCATGGCCTCCCGGCGAGCGATTGCCCAGCTCGCGGGCCGCCACCCGGTCCGCGGGCCGGAGCGGCTCGACCGTACGCGCCGCCTGCCACAGGATCGCCGCGGTCACCACGGGAGCGGCGAGCAGCGTCACCAGACCACCGGAGGCGACCGCGTAGCGTGCATTCGCCGACCGGCGCCGGCAGAGCCACAGGACGCCCGCGATGGCCAAGCCGAGGAGGGCTCCCAGCCAGACGAAGTGCAGCAGCGTCCAACCGGTGATCTCGATCCAGTCTCTCATGGCGCTCCCTCCCGTTCCCCTCGCGCTCGAACTCGAATCCTCTTGCCGCTTCCGATCGAAATCACGCGGTCGTATCGTGCTCCGCCAGCCACCGGCGGATTTCGGCGAGCTCCTCGGGCGACGCCTTCTTCGCGGCCAGCGCCTGCACCACCAGTCTCGCCGCCGACCCGCCGAAGGCGCGGTCGGCCAGATCCCGCACGAGCTGCCGCTGGGTCGCGCGCTCGGACCGCGCCGCGCGGTAGACATGCGTGCGCGAGGACTCGTCCCGACGCACCAGGCCCTTGTCGATCATGATCTGCAGCAGCTTCAACACGGTCGTGTAGGCGCTCTCACGCCCCATCTCTTCCGCGACGTCGCGGACCGTGCTCGGCCCCTGCGCCCACAGGACGCGCAGGATGGCGAGCTCGGCGTCGGTCGGTCGTCGGCGGGCGGTCATGACCAATCTACGAAATAGTTCGTAGATTCCACAATACGAAATAGTTCGTAGACTTGTCAATACGAAGATCGTCGTACGTTGGAGCCGGCCACGCTCCGGCGTGAGGCAGCGTGACGCGTTCAGGCTGGGCGGTTCGGTGACGGCACGCGGCGCCACGCGACCGCGACCGGCCGAGCGCGGCGGAGGCTCACTTGCCGGTCGACTGCAAGGCCTGTCTGGCGATCCGCTCGAGCCGCGGTTGAATGGACGACATCACGGCCGCGAACACCACCAGTGCCCAGCCCACGGCCAGGATTACCTGGACACCCACGAGCAGCCACGCGGCGGCCGAGACGGGGGCGATGCCGGGATAGTTCTGGGCCAGCGCCCGGAAGAACGCGAAAGCGACCCACTCGCCGATGCCGGCGTTCTCGGCGCCCGCGAACGCGCCGGGACGGAAGCGGGCCAGCATGCCGCCGAAGCCGGCGAACACGACGATGATCGCCAGATACCCGATCGCGAAGCCGCCGATCGGGATCCACATGACGCGCAGGTATTCGGCGAGCTGCCGGTAGACCTGTAGGCGCGGCTGCGCCCACGCCGCGGCGGCGCGGGCGGCCAGGAACGCGCCGATCGGAACGGCGACCATCGCCGCCGGTACCGTCACCGCCGCGTGCAGGAGCGCTTCGGTGCGCAGCAGGCCGCCGCGAAGCCCTTCGTGCATGACGCCGTCGACTGCGTATGCCAGGACCGCGAGCGACCCGAACGCCAGCAGCAAGGGTGGCCGCGCAAAGTCCCACCCTGCCCTTCCGGCGGCGAAGGCGCCGGCGATGAGCGCGGTCGGCGGCGTCACCAGGAAGCACGACAGAAGACCGCCGACGCCCAGCGCGGGCAGCAGGCCGGCGCCGATCAGGGTGGACATCGCCAGCGTCTCGACGACCGCGTCCCGGTATCCCCGCAGACGGGACGTCCCGAGCCCGTCGACCAGCCCGACGGCGAGCGCCACGAGCGGCGGCACGATCCACATGACGCCGTTCCCCGGAACGAGACCGGCAAGCAGGGCCGCGGCCATCCCGGCGACCGCACCGACCAGGATTCCCGCGGAACGCCCGACACGCTCGCGCATGCGCAGGCTGAGCCCGACACCGACCGCAAGACCGCAACCGGCTGCCAACAGCACGTCGTTGTGCACGCCGGTGACCGCGTACGCGAACGGGACGACGACGACGACAAGGGGGGCGGCGACCTGCAACGAGCGCCACGCCGCGCGGAGCAGCTTGCCGGCGGACGCGCCGCCGCGCTGCCGTGCTATTTGCAACATGCAGTCGGCGGATGGTAGCACGGAGGTTCGGATGGACGCCCGGACCGGCGTCGAGCATGATCATGACAATCCCCGTCCTCCTCGACCCGCTGCCGGCATTCGGCAACGGCCGGAATACCGAGATGATCACCATCCGACACGCCAACGCCGCGGACCTCCCGTTCATCGCCGGGGTCATGAACCACTACATCGCGACCTCGACCTGCACCTTCCATCTCGCGCCGCGCACGCCGGAGGAATACGGCGGGTGGTTCAGAGACCGGACCGACGCCCATCCGGTGACCGTGGCGGAGCTCGATGCCGACACGGCAGGATTCGCATACCTGTCGCCGTGGCGGCCGCGCGAGGCGTACCGTCGTTCGGTCGAGGGCTCGGTCTACGTCCACCCGGGGCGGCATCGCCGGGGCGTCGGGCGGGCGCTCCTGACGGACCTGATCGCGCGGGCGCGGGCGCTCGGTCACCGCACCCTGATCGGCGGGACCTGCACCGAAGCCGAGGCCAGCCTCGCCCTGCAGCGCGCGCTCGGCTTCCGGACGGTCGGCGTGCTGAAGAAGGTCGGCTACAAGTTCGGGCGCTGGCTCGACGTCGAGCATACCCAGTTGATGCTGTGAGGCGAGACCCGCGAAGCCGTGAGGTCGGGAAAGCCCACGGGAGACTGCGAGCAGGCGGTGCGCTACGACTCAAATGGGCAATACGACAACGACCGCCCACTCCGATCGGCATCGCCGGGGGGCGTATCCGAAGGCGACGACGACAGCCGTGCGTCCCGTCGAGTCCGCGGCAGCGGCTTCAGTCACCCTGCCGCTCCGCATCGCGCCGCGCGATCCGTTCGAGCTGCGGCTGGATGAACGCCATGACGGCCGCGAACACCACGAGCGCCCAGCCGATGGAAGGAATCAACTGTGCGCCCACCAGCGCCTGCGCGCCGGCCGAGACCGGAACGATGCCCGAGTAGTCACGTCCCACGCCGGTGAAGAACGCGAACGACACCCAGGTCATGATGCCGGCATCCTCGCCGACCCCGGTGAAGGCGCCGGGGCTGAAATGCGCCAGCATGCCGTAGAACCCGGCGAAGAGGACGATGATGACCATGTAGCCGATCGCGAAGCCGCCGATGGGGACCCACATCACGCGCAGGTAGGCGGCGAGCTGGCCGTAGATCAGCAGGCGCGGGTCGAGCCAGAGGGCGGCGGCGCGCGCAACGAGGAATACGGCAAGCGGCACGGCGATGGTGGACTCCGCTATGGACCACGCGGCAGGTCCGATGCCGGCCGCTTCCCCGGCGTCCACCAGCAGGAGGCTGAGCGACACCGTCATGACGAGAGCCGTGAGAATCAGCAACGCCGGGGGCCGGGCGAAGCGTTTCCCGTCTGCAGTCCGGGTGAAGAACCCGGCGATCAGGGCCATCGCCGGCACGAAGCACCAGGGCATGAAGAACAACACCCCGGTGTCCGGGACGAAGGCGAGCCCCGTCAGCATCAGGCTCACGATGGACGCTTCTCGAACGGCGTCGCGATAACCCTGCAGGCGGGGTTCCCCGAAACCGTCGATCATGGCCATCGCCAGGGCCATGGCGGGTGGCAGGGTGTTGAACGGCCCCTGGAAAGTCGGGGGCAGGCTGACGAGAATCTGCACCGTGGCCAGTCCGACGACGGACCCGATCAGCAACCCGAGCCACGCCCGTTCCGGACGGTGAGTGCGAAGCGCCAAGCCGATGCCGACGACGAGACCGTAGCCCGCCCCCCTCACCACCTGGATGTAGTCGCCGGAGGCCGCGTAGCCGAACGGCACGACGACGAAGATCACGCCGGCGGCGATCAGCACGCATCGCCAAGCCATGCGAGCTGCGGCAACCGCACGGTCGGGGAACGCAATGCGTCGAGACGTGCCCGACCGATCCGGATGGATCGTGCGCTCCGCGCCGTCTTCCATCGGGGCCTACCGCGGAGGCTCGGGAGCCGTCGGCGACGTGGCGCCGAGGTCGAGCAGCAGCGCCTCCATGTCCGGCCAGCGCCGCCCGAGATTGGCGTAGAAGATGCCCTGGGCGATGGTCAGGGGCGTCCAGCGCCGCTCGTTGACCGGGTTGAGGGCGGCGCCGTGCTCCAGCAGGTAGAGGACCAGCTCCGACGAGCCGCGCATCACGGCGCCGTGGAGCGCCGCGTCGCCGTTGTCGTCGACGGTGGTGACGGAATCGCCGAGCTCGACCATCAGCTTCACCGCCTCGAGCGCCTCCCCGGCGCTGCCGGGGCTCTCGCTCGACGACCAGATGCCGACGCCGGCCGCCACGAGCAACGCGGTGGTGCCGTCCTCGTTCGCGAGCAGCGGGTCCGCGCCCAGCTCCAGCAGCAGGCGCATCATCTCCACGTCGACCGCCTTGGTGGCGAGCAGGAACGGCGTGGCGCCGTTGCGGTTGAGCATGTTGCGGTAGCCGTCGCGCGGCTCCGCCGTCTGGCGGGCGTCGACGTCGGCGCCGTGGGCGACGAACGCGCGGGCCAGCTCCAGGTCGGTCACCGTCCCGGTCGGGAACGCGGCCGGGTTGTTGTAGTGCCGGTTCGGACGGCGGGTCCAGACGAGCTGGTGCAGCGGCGTCCAGCCCGGCTCGGCCGCAGCCGGATCGGCGCCGTGTCCCAGAAGCTGCAGCGCCACGTCGTAGTGCGCGTTGATGACCGCCAGGTGCAGCGGGCTGGTGCCGTCCGGCAGCGTGAGGTCGATGTCGGCCCCGGCCCCGACCAGCGCCTCGACGGTGTCGGCATGGCCGGCGCGCACGGCGAACGCGAGTGGCGTGAACCCCCCGTCGGAACGGGCGTCGACGTCCGCACCGGCCGCCACCAGGGGTGTGACGACCTCGGCGTGCCCCTCGGCCGACGCCCACATCAAGGCCGTCTGGCCGCGCCATCCCTCTCGCGCATCGACCCCGGCGCCGGCGCCGTGCCGCAGCAGCGCGGTCACGCTGTCGACGACGCCGGTCCGGGAAGCGACCATCAGCGGGGTCTCGCCCTGCGGCGAGGCGCGATTCGGATCCGCCCCGCCACCCAACAGCGTCTCCACCACCGCCGCATGCCCGCGCGCGGAGGCCAGGGCGAGCGGCGTCACCCCGTGGCGTGTCGCGGCATCGACTTCCCCGCCGGCACGCAGCAGCCGTCCGACCGCCGCCGAATCCCCGTCGTGCGCCGCCCGGTGCAGCGCAGTTGCGTCATCGGCCCGTTGCGCCGAGGCGATCGAGGCGAATCCGATACCCGCCGCGAGCGCGACAAGTGCAACCGCGCCCCACCTCGGTAGCCGGCGGCAAGCTCCGCGCAGCATGCCCACTCCCGAGCGGGGCTTTGGCCACGGGCTGCCAGCCATCAGGGAAACCGCGCCGATGTGCATCATGCCAATCCAGCCACACACCCGGCTACACATTGGCCAGCCGAGCCAGCTCCTTAAGCCGCCCCGTGCTGTCGCCGAGCCCGTCGTCGAGCCGGATCCCCGCCTTGTCGAGCTGGCTGGCGAGCAGGTTCGTCATCGGCGTGTCCCGCGGATACTGCAGGTGCCGCCCGCCCTTCAGGTGTCCGCCGCCGCCGCCGACCAGCATCAGCGGCAGGTCGTAGTGCAGGTGCTTGTTGCTGTCGCTGAGCGACGCCCCGTAGAGCAGCAGCGAGTTGTCCAGCAGCGACCCGTCGCCATCCGGCGTCGACGCCAGCGTCTCCAGGAAATCCCGGAAGAGCGTGACGTGATACGTGTTGATCTTCGCGAGCTGGGCCAGCTTCAGCGGGTCGTAGCGGTGGTGCGAGATCCCGTGGTGCGACTCCGGAATGCCGATCTCCGGATAGGCGCGGCCGTTCAGCTCGCGGCCCAGCATGAAGGTGAAGACCCGGGTGATGTCCGCCTGCCAGGCGAGCGCGGTCAGGTCGAACATGAGGCCGACGTGCTCGGGATAGGACTCCGGAATGCCGACCGGCCGGGCGAGGTCCGGCAGCGCGGTATCGCTCTGCTCGGAGAGCTGGATACGCCGCTCGATGGCGCGCACCGCGTCGAGGTACTGCGTCACCCGCGCCCTGTCGCCCGCACCGACCTCCCGCCGCAGCCGCGCGAGATCGTCCGAGATGGCGTCGAGGATGCTGCGGTCCTTGCGGAACTGCGCCCGCCGCTCGGCCGTCGAGCCGCCCTCCCCGAAGAGGCGCTCGAACACCACGCGGGGGTTGTTCTCCATCGGCAGCGGCGTCGTCGGGTCGCGCCACGCGATGGTGTTCATGTAGATGCAGCTATAGCCGTTCTCGCAGTTGCCCACCAGGAAGTCGCGGTCGATGGCCAGCTCCAGCGAAGGCAGCGGCGTCGTCCGCCCGAGCTGCGCGGCGGCGATCTGGTCGGCGGTCATCCCCGCCCGCACGTCGGCCCCCTCGGTCTCCTTCGGGTGGATGCCGTTCAGCCAGGTCGCCGTCGCCCGCGTGTGCTCGCCGTTGCCGTCGCCGAGCGCCTCGGCCTGCCCCTGGGCGAGCCCGCTGAGCACCACCATCCGGTCGCGGTACTCGCCGAGCGGGCCGAGCGTGGGCGACAGCTCCAACGCAGTCTTCGCCGCCGGCGTCCACGACTCCATCGCCATGCCGTTGGGCAGGTAGACCCACCCGAGGCGGCGCACCGGCTCAGCCGCGCGGAGGGCGCCGATCCCGGACAGCGCGGGGGTCATCGCATCCAGCATCGGGAGCGCCAGCGCCGCGCCGGCGCCGCGGAGGAACGTGCGCCGCGGCAGCGTCTTCCTGGTGATGATCATGATTCCGCTCTCCTCATCCTGAACGGCATGCTCTTGACGATCCCGACGACGAGCGACGAGAACCGGTAGTCGTTCTCCGCGCCCTCCCGCGTGATGGCGCGGATCGCCGGTGCGTCGTAGTGCTCCAGGCCGCGCCCGAGCGCGTAGGTCATCAGCTTCTCGGTCAGCGTGCCGACGAACCGCTCCGGCCTGCTCACCAGCGCCTCGCGCAGCCCCGCCGCGCCGTCGAAGCGGGTGCCGTCGGGCAGCTCGCCGGAGGCGTCGATCGGCGTGTTCGCGGCGGTGCGGGTACGGAAGCGGCCGACCGCGTCGAACTGCTCCAGCGCGAATCCCGGCGGGTCCATCAGCCGGTGGCAGCTCGCGCAGACCGGGTTCGCGCGGTGGCGCTCGGTCGCCTCGCGCATCGAGAGCGCTTCCCCGCCGGCGGTCGTCTCCTCCAGCGCCGGCACGTCGGGCGGCGGCAGCGCGGGCGGCGTCCCGAGCAGGTTCTCCAGCACCCACTTGCCCCGCAACACCGGCGACGTCCGGTTCGGATACGAGGTGACCGCGAGGATGCTGGCGTGGCCCAGCAGGCCTCGCCGCGCCTCGTTCGCCACCGGCACCCGCCGGAAGTGGCTGCCGTAGATGCTCGGCATGCCGTAGTGGCGCGCCAGCCGCTCGTTGACGAAGGTGTAGTCGGCGGTCAGCAGATCCAGCACGTTGCGGTCTTCGCGGACGACGCTATCGACGAACAGCTCGGTCTCGCGCCGCATCGCCTGCCGCAGACCCTCGCCCACGTTGGGAAAGCGGTCCTCGTCGGGGACGACCGCCGGAACGTTCCGCAGGTAGAGCCACTGGCTGGCGAAGCTCGTGACCAGCGCCCGCGCGCGCTCGTCGGCCAGCATCCGGCGCGTCTGCTGCTCGAGTACCGCGGGATCGCGCAGCCGGCGGGCCGCGGCGAGATCGAGCAGCTCGTCATCGGGGATGCTGCTCCACAGGAAGAACGAGAGCCGCGACGCGAGCTCCAGGTCGCTGAGCGCGTAGCTGGTCCCGGGCGCCACGCCCACCGGGTCCCGCTCGACCCGCAGCACGAACTCCGGACTCGCGAGGAGCCAGCGCAGCGCCATCTCGACACCCGCGTCGAAGCCGGCCTCCCGGCGTCCTTCGTCGAAGAACCGAAGCAGAACGTCCAGGTCGGCGCCGGTAACCGGTCGGCGGTACGCGCGGCGCGCCAAGCTCGCGAGAATCCGGCCCGCGCATTCCGTCTGCTCGGCGTCCGTCGCGCCGGCCGGCCGGCAGACGAAGATGCGCCGGCGGCTCGGCGGCTCCTCCACGGGCGGCCCGCCGCTCGCGGCGAACGGCCCGGTGACGGTGACGCTGCCGAGGTACGGCTGCACTCGCGTATCGCCGCCCGTGATGCTCGTGTACGGCCGCAGGTACGGCTGCCGCAAGGTCTCCGGGTAGGCCTCGGTGCGACGCACGAACGTCACGCCCAGCTCGTGCGGTCCGGCCTTGACCGGCAGGCGGAGCTCCCAGTCGTCGTCGATGGTCCGCTGCCGGTCGCGCCAGGCGCGGTACTCGTCGCTGTCGCGCGGGGCGGCGGCGGGCGGCGAGCCGCCGACGGTGAACGTGCGGACCAGCGCGCCGTCCAGGCTCATCTCCAGCGTGTGCGGCACCTCGAAGACGGCCAGGTTGTCGCCCGCATTGCGGGCCAGGCGAACGCGGAGGAGGTAGTCGGCGTCCTCCGGGAACACGTGGCGAAACACGCCGCCGCCGCGGGTGCCGAAGGGCATCCCCGCCACCCAGTCGTCCTGCGGCAGGTCGCTGGCGAGACGGAAGACCTCGGCGGTGGCCGATGGCGCGGGCCGCCCGACCGCCACGCGGCTGATCTTGCGCGCCGCGGCGAGATAGCGCTCCAGCAACGTCGGCGAGACGCCGAGCACCCCGGCGATGTTGTCGAACCCGTAGCTGGCCCCGTCGGCCGGCAGCAGCTCCGCGACGTCGATCTCCAGGTCGAGGAGATCGCGCACGGCGTGGTGGTACTCGGTCCGGTTGAGCCGGTGGAACGCCTCGGTGCGCCCCGGGTTCGGGTCGGCCGCCGCCGCCCGGTCGAGTTCCCCCTCCAGCCAGCCGATGAACCGATCGTAGGTCGCCGCATCCGGCCGCGGGCGCGGCAGCGGCGGCATCGCGCCGGCGCGCAGCTTGCGGACCACGGTCTCCCACACGTCCGGCGCGTCGGCGATCCGGTTCACATCATGGGTGTCCAGTGTGAGGTCGGCGGTGCGCAGCCGTTCGTTGTGGCAGGCGACGCAGTAGCGGTCGAGAAGCGCACGCTGCCAGCCGGCCGTATCCTGGGTTTGCAGGACAGGCGCAGCAGCCGGCGGCGCGGACTCTCCCGCCTGTACGGGAACGGCCGCGACGGCCACAAGCGCCAGCACGCAACCCGTCAGCAAGGCGAAACAGCGGCGCGCGGGGACTCGCGTTCGTAGGACTGGCATGACCCGGTGCAACGACCGTAGTATCCGGGGAACGTCCGAAGGGTGTCAATCGGCCGCCGCGAGCCTCACCCGCAACAGTCCGGCAAGACCACGCTCGCCCGCCCCGCCTTTCCCCGCTACGACTACGCCACCCTGGAGGATCGCCGACGGAGAGAAGCTGACGCCGCTGGAGGTCAAGTCGGGGCAGTCCGTCCCCAGCGACTTCTTCGCCGGCCTGCGGTTCTGGCGAGAGCTCGCCGGGGATGCGGCGGCACCCGCGGCACTCGTCTACGGCGGCGACCGCTCGTTCCGGCGCGAGGACGTCACCGTCTACCGCTTACCGCTGGTCGGACCTCTAGCCCCGAGATGCTCCCGGCATAAATGCAATGATCTGCCCTGGTATCATTGTTTGACGGATTGATCATTGCCACCGGAAGGGGATCCGAGGGATGAAGGAAATCACCACCACGCTCACGCAACGGAGTCAGGTCACCGTCCCCGCCGAGGTACGGCGCCTGCTCGGCCTGAAGCCGAGAGACAAGGTGACCTTCAGCATCGCCAAGGGGGAGGTGCGCCTCCAACCCGTTGCCTTCAGCCTGGAATCCGCCTACCGGTCGGTAGAGCCCTCCGGGAAATCCGAGGACTTCGACGAGCTCTCACGTGTCGCCCGCGACGCCAAGGCCGAGCGTACCCGGCGGAGGATGAGTGAAACGTGAGATTCCTCGACACGAACGTCATCCTCCGCTACCTGACCGGGGATGACGAGGCCAAGGCGGAGGCGTGCTACGAGCTTTTCCAGCGGGTTCACCGGGGAGAGGAGGAGCTGGCGACGTGCGAGGCCATCGTCGCCGAGGTGGTCTATGTACTGTCGTCTCCCCGCCTGCCCTATCGGCTGAACCCCGCGCAGATTCGGGCCCGGCTGCTGCCCATGCTTACGCTGCGTGGTCTGAAGCTCCCCCTCAAGCGCGTCTGTCTCCGGGGGCTGGACGTCTACGCGTCATCCCCGGCCCTGGACTTCGAGGACGCGCTGGCCGTCGCCCATATGGAACAACTGGGAATCAGCCGGATCGTCAGCTACGACCGGGACTTCGACCGCGTGGCCGGCCTTCGTCGCCTCGAGCCGTAACGACGGGGGCCGTGCGGCCTCCGTGCAACCGTCCACAGGTGTTGTGGGCTCGGCCGTCAGCGGGCGGGCAACAGGTCCACGCCCGCCGTGATCGCCCGGTGCCACGACGGGTGGTCACGCCGCAACCGGTGGAGCTCCTCCACCGTGTAGGGAAAGAGATCCAGCCCTACGGGAAAACCCAACGGCAGGTAGTCGGCGGCCCGCTCCCGGAACGGCTTGTCGGTGCTCGCGAGCACGAGGCAGACGTCGACGTCGCTTCCCGGAGCCGGAATTCCGTTGACGCGAGATCCGAACCAGACCATGCGCCGCACCTCCGACCGTTGCACGCCAATCCGTTCCGCCCAGGCACGCACGGCCCGCTCAACCGCCGCCTGGTTGTTCGACTTGACGACGAGCGAAGCCGATGAGTCGTTCGGCGCAGGCGATGGCGTCATCCGAGTCCTTCCGGGTATAGAAATCCGCCGGCGCTCCCGCGTCGAGGCCGTTCGGGTACCGCGTCGGAATGTAGTGCTTGTCGAGCGTCTTGGCGCAGACGACGAGCTCCTCCGCGGCATCCCCCGCGACGACGCCCAGGAGCGCTGTCACCGTGTGGCCCCAAGCGTCCGCCCCGCGACTCATGAGGACCGCCTTGAGCGCCTTCTCCGCCGCCTGCTGAGCGGCGAAGCACGCCCAGTCGTGCGCCGCGCCTTCCCGCGCATGCCGGGCCAGCCGCATGTCCGCGTCCGCCTGGCGGAGCCAGTCGAAGTGCCTCGAGGCCACCACGCCATTCTAGCGACAGGGCCTGTCGGGGCCTATCTCTCCGGCCGCCGCCACCGCACCGGCGG
This sequence comes from Vicinamibacterales bacterium, assembly GCA_965222905.1. Lineage (GTDB taxonomy): Bacteria > Acidobacteriota > Vicinamibacteria > Vicinamibacterales > UBA8438 > WTFV01. Next base: position 7,318,198 of record OZ244976.1, read on the forward strand.
CGCAGGTTCCGGCTTCAGGGTGACCTTCTCCGTTTCCAGCAGCCGCAGCGCCTCGCGGACGGCCGCCTCCAGTTGCGGGTCGCCGCCCGCGATCACCGGGGCCGGGTCGTTGCGGACCTCGATGTCCGGCGCAACGCCCTCGCCCTCCACGGCCCACTCGCCGTTGACGTCGAAGAAGCCGCCGCGGGGCGCGACGAAGAAGCCGCCGTCGATCAGCGGCGGCGTGTCCCACGAGCCGACCAGCCCACCCCACGTCCTGGTGCCGACGAGCGGGCCGATGCCCCTGAACCGAAACAGGTACGGCAGCAGGTCTCCCCCCGAGCCGGCACTCTCGTTCACGATCATCACCTTCGGTCCGAAGAGTCCGGCCATCGGCTGGGTCCAGGGCCGGCGGCCGGCCCCGGGCGAATTGAAGTAGCCGGTGAGCTCGCGATCCAGCATGTCGACGATGTAGTCGGCGGCCGAGCCGCCGCCGTTGTTCCGCTCGTCGATGACCGCGCCCTCGCGGTCCTTCTGCGCGTAGTACATGCGGTTGAAGAACTCGTAGCCGTTGCGGGCCGTGTTCGGAAGCCAGACGTAGGCCAGCCGCCCTCCGCTCAGCGCGTCCACGCGCGCCCGGTTCGCCGCGACCCAGGCCCACATGCGCTGGAAGGACTCGTTCGCGATCGGCTCGACGACGATGTCCCGCGCCTCGTCCGCGGACGGCGACGACGACACGGTCAGCGAGATGGTTCGCCCCGCCGTGCCCTCGAGCAGGCGGTACGGATTCGTGGGCGGCCGGAGCTCGACGCCGTCGATGGCCAGCAGGTAGTCGCCTTCCGCAACCGCCAGCCCCGGCATCGAGAGCGGGCCGGCCGTGTCCGGCCACCACGCGTCGCCCGCGTAGAGGCGCGCGATGCGATAGAGCCCGTCGGCCTCCTCCAGGTCCGCGCCGAGCAGGCCCGTGCGCGGATTGTCCAGATCGGGAAAGTCCCCGCCGAACACGTAGGAATGGCCGACCGCGATCTCTCCCGAAAGCATGTCCAGCAGGTGGTTGAAGTCCGCGCGGTGGCGCACGTCGGGGAGCCACGCCGAGTACCACGCCCACACGTCGTCCCAGGGCGCGCCGTGCTGGTTGTCCACGTACAGGAAGTCGCGCATGAAGCGCCAGCCGTCGCGGAGCATCTGCGCGTACTCGGCCCGCGGCTCGACGCGCGCGCGCATACCGCCCAACTCGAGCCGTCCGTCGCCGTTCCCCGGCGGCTGCTCCGTGCCGACGACGTGCCAGTTGGAGCCGGACCGGTAGAGCAAGTGCTTCCGGTCGTGCGAGGCGGCGATATCCGTTCCCGGGGACACGCGCGGCCCCCCGGCGCGAACCTGCGTCAGGAAGTCCTCCGCCTCGCGCTCCTCGACGTTGTACTTCAGCAGCGTCGCATCGCCCTCGTCTCCGCCGACCCGGGTCACGAAGACCGAGCCGCGCGGGCCGGGAACCAGCCCCCGGTAGTCCTTCGCCGGCAGCCCCGGCGCACTCACGATGCGCCGATCGATCCCCTCGAAGTCGATCTCCACGTCCGCGGGCGCCTCGCCGTCCCGCGCGTCCTCGTCCTCGCCCCCTTCCGCCTCGTCCGACTCCCCTTCCGCCTCGCCCTCCTCGTCGCTGCGGGGAAGGAAAGGCGAAGGCTCTCCGGTCGGCAGCAGCGCCAGGTACAGCGTCCGGGTCACCGGACGGTCGTAGGACGTCATGTCGAGCCAGCCGGTGTTGAGAGCGTAGTCGGTCGACGCCAGGAAGTAGAGGTACCTGCCCGACTCGTCCCACACGGGGGCGATCGCGTCCACCGTGCCGTCGGTGAGCTGGTGCGTCTCCCGCGCTTCGGTGTCGTGGATGAAGATGGCGCGCAACTGGTTGTCGAGCCGGCGCGCGTACGCGATCCACCTCGAATCGGGAGACCAGACCGGGTTCAGCGAGCGTTGCGGGTGGGCGTAGCGGTCGGTGTCGACGTGCTCCACGCCGCCGGACTCGACGTCGAGCACGAGCACGCGGTAGTGCGTGTCGGTGAACGCCAGCTTCGTGCCGTCGGGCGACCACTCGGGCCGAAAGTAGAACGACGGATCGGGGATGTCGATGCGGCGCGGGCTCGACCCGTCCTGCCCGGCGATGACCAGGCCGTACTCGCCGCCGGCGTCGCTGAACCAGGCGATGCGCGAGCCGTCGGGCGACCACGCCGGATGCCGGTCCGCCACCCCCGGGCTGCGGGTCAGGTTGCGCCACGAACCCTCTTTCGCGGGGACGCTGAACAGCTCTCCGCGCCACTCGAAGAGCGCGCGCTTCCCCGTCGGCGACAGGTCGATGTTCTGGAACCGCGTCGGCGGGACCTCCTCCCAGCGCGGACGCGACCAGTTCATGTCGCCGGCGACCCGAACCTCCAGCTTCCGGGTGCGGCCCGACGCCGGGTCGAGCTCGTGCAGGTACCCCGCCTGCTCGTAGACCACGACGCCGGCGCCCGCGCCCAGAGATTTCACATCGAAGTCCGCGTGGCGGGTGAGCTGCCGCTCCGCTCCCGTGCGCGGATCGAACGACCAGACGTTGCCGGCCCAGTCGCGTTCCGAGAGGTAGTAGACGACGCCATCCATCCAGACCGGGTCCATGTGACGCTCGCCCTCCCAGGGCGCCGTCGCGCGCTCCCAGATGGATGTGGACACCACGCTGATCGGTTGCGCCTGGCCGCCCCGGTAGTTGCGCCACTCCGGGTCGTAGTACACGGTCTCCTGGTACGCGATGTGGCCGCCGTCCGCGGACACCCCGCCCAGATACGCCTGCGGCAGCGCGAGCGGCGCCGGCAACCCGCCTGTACGCGGAACGGTGTAGAACTTCGAGATCCTCGTCGGCATCGCCTCACGGCTGGACTGGAAGAGGATCGCTCCCGCCGGGGTCCAGCCCTGGACGACGTCCGGGGCCGGGTGCCAGGTGAGCCGTTCCGGCTGCCCGCCCGCCGCAGGCATCAGATAGACGTCGGTGTTCCCGCCGTACTGGGCCGAGAAGGCGATCCACCGTCCGTCGGCGCTGAACGCCGGATCGGTCTCGGCCCCCTCCGAGCTGGTGAGCCGAATGGCGTTGCCGCCGCCGCGCCCCGCGAGCCACAGGTCGTTGGCGTGGACGAAGACGATGTGCGACGCGCTGACGTCGGGTTGCCGCAGAAAGCGGGTGCCCTGGGCCTGCACCGCTGAAGGTGTCGCAGCGGCCACTATGCCCAGGGTAGCGACGAGCGCCGCCAGGCGCCCGCGAAGCGTGGTGCAGCAGTGGAACATGGGTCGACTCCGTCTCTGTCGCGGGACCGTCGATGAACCGCGGCGTATAGGTCCGTGGGCGCCTGGCCGCTCGCCCATCTGTTCATACGACCACGGTCGCCGCGGGGTTGCAACGTGAACGCCAGGGGACGGCGGCGCGCTGAACGCCCCCGCGGCCGCGGCTCGTCTGCTAGCATGGCGCCCTTACGTCATACAAGGGGAGGGACACCATGAAACGCAGCATCATTCTGGCCGTCGTGCTCGGCGCCGGCATCCTGTCGCTCGGGATCGTCGCCGCGCAGGACGCGATGGTCATCGAGGTCGAGCAGCTCGAGGACAACCTCTACGTCCTGCGGGGACAGGGGGGCGGCGGCAACACGGCGGTCTTCGTCACGAGCGGCGGCGTGGTCGTCGTCGACTCCAAGAACCCCGGCTGGGGCCAGTCCATCCTGGACGCGATCGGCGAGCTCACCAGCAACCCGGTGACGACACTCATCAACACCCACAGCCACCACGACCACGTGAGCGGCAACGTCGCGTTCCCCGCCAACGTCGACATCGTCACCCACGAGGTCACCGCGGCGAACATGGCGGTGATGCGGGCCTACAGCGGCCGCACGGAGCCGCCGGCCAACGTCTTCGCGGATTCGATGGGCCGCGGGCTGCCGACGCAGACCTTCTCGGAACGCATGTCGCTCGGGACCGACGACGACCAGGTCGACCTGTACCACTTCGGCCGCGGGCACACCGGCGGCGACACCTGGATCGTCTTCCGGGCGCACGAGACGCTGCATTCCGGCGACATCTTCCCGGGCAAGAACCTGCCCTTCCTCGACGCCAACAACGGCGGCAGCGGCGTCGACATCGCGGACAGCCTGCAGAAGGCGCACGACAACATCGAGGGCGTCGACACCATCATCACCGGGCACAGCACCGAGATGACGTGGGCGGACCTGCACGAGTACGCGGCGTTCAACCGCGACTTCCTGGCCGCGGTGCGGGCCGGGCACGGCGCGGGCCAGAGCGTGGACGAGATCGCGAACGGCTGGACCATGCCGGACGGCTACGAGGGGTACCGGGCCCCGGCGCCGGCCGGACTGCGGAACAGCATCCAGGTGATCGTCGACGAGCTCGAAGGGAACTGAATCCGGGCGAGCATGGCAAGCGGGGCTGTCCGGCGCGCGCCGGGCAACCCCGCGCCGTCCACCTCGTCATCGGGGGCCATCCGGATCCAGGGCCGCTTCCGCGGGCGGCAGTCGTTCCTACTCCTCTCCTGCCAGCGCGTCCAGGAACTCCCGCACGCGGCGCGCATTGACCCCGAGGTCGCCGACCCCGACGCGCGACAGCGAGCGCACGTCGACCCGGCTGCCGCTCGCGCCGGCCGCCGCGATACGGACCACTACATCGTCCTCGAACCCGAACCAGACGGAACGATCCGTCGCCTCGATCCGGAAGGTGTCCGGATCGGTCGCCACCAGCTCCCAGTCCATCCGGCGCACCACCGCCAGCGCCTGGCGGAATGTGTCGGCCGGCGGGACCGGCAGCATCGCCGGCCCGAGATCGGGATAGGCGGTCCGCTGCCGCTCGGCGAGAGTCGGGCCTTCGTAGTCGGTGCGCCCCGGCGTATTGAGCGCAACCGCCGCGACGAACGCCGGCGGATCCTCGGTGTCGGTCGTGACGTCGTGGATCGGTGGCGCGCCCCGCCCCGAGACCAGCGTCGTCATCGGGACGACGCCGACCGCGACCGCCGCAACCAGAGCCGCCCACGTTGTCCGATCCCTCGGCCCCGTTCCGCGCGCCATCCGCGCGCCGAGAACTCCCGCGCTGACGGCGATCAGCAGCACGCCGCCGGCCAGCAACAGAAACGCCAATCCGAGCGGCGCGACGCCGATGCGGTATCCGAGCGGGGCGGCGAGAACGGCGACGGTGCCCGCCGCCGCACCCCAGGTCGCCCAGCGCGCCACCCTCACTGCGTCGACGCCATGCCGGTGAACGTGAACTTCTGCGCGCGGCGGCCGCGCTGCGCCTCGGCCGTGTACAGGTTGCCGTCGCTGTCGCTGGCCAGATGGTGGAGCGCCTGGAACTCGCCCGGCGCCGCGCCGATGTCGCCGAACGTGTCCAGCACCTCCAGCGTCGCCCGGTCGATCACGTGGATGTGCGAGTTGCCCTGGTCCGCCGAGTACATGAACCGCTGCTCCGCGTCGGGCGAGAACGCCAGCCCGGCCACCGTCGACGAGCTCTCGTCGCCGCGGTTGACGAAGCCCTGCGTCCGGTAGGCGCCGTCGAGGTCGAAGACCTGCACTCGGCTGTTGCCCCGGTCAGCCACGTACACGAGGCCGTCGCTCGAGACCTCGATGCCGTGCACGATGCCGAACTGCGGCGGCCCCCCGCGACCGTCCGGTTCCCCGCTCGCCTCCGACGGAGCGACCGGCGTGTTGGCGAAGGCGCCCCACATCCGCTTGTACTCGCCCGTGTCGGCGTCGAACACGATCACGCGCCGGTTGCCGTAGCCGTCGGCGACGAAGACCTCGTTGGTCGCGGCGTGCACGAACGACTCCGCCGGCCGCATCGGGTTCACCGTGTCGTCGTTGCCGCTGCTGCGCGCGCGCCCGCCGATCTGCAGCAGCAACTCGCCCTCCGGCGTGAACTTCAGCAGCATGTCGTCCGATTCCGGCTGCGCGCTGTTGCCGCCGATCCAGACGTTGCCGTCCGAGGCCACGTGGATCCCGTGCTCGTTCGCGGGCCAGTCGTGGCCGTCGGCCGGACCGCCCCAGGCGCGGACGAACGTCCCGTCCTGCTCGAACGCCAGCACCGGCGGCGCAGCGGTCCCCTGGTCCTCGCCCACCGTGCGGGGCCGGTGCAGCACCCAGATCGTGTCGTCCGGGCCCACGGTCACCGACGACGTCTGTCCCAGCACCCAGTCGTTGGGGATGCTCGGCCACGACGCATCGACCTCGAACTGGGGCACGCCGCCGTCCTGCTCGGCCGCGAATCCCTTCGGCTCATTCCCGAAGCCCGAGAGTCCGATGCCGAACGCGATGGCGAGCGCGACGACGAACGTTACAACCGGCAACCTGGCGATGGTTTTGTGGCGCATGTCTTCTCCTTCATCTTGAGCTATCCTACGGCAGGACGGTGGTACGAGTCCGCGTTCTACAAGGGGTGAGTCCCTCCGGCTTCACCAGCCCTCCGGGGCCCGGTGGACCGAGGCGCAAGCCCCCTTTCCTTTTCCTCACGTCGGGCTGACGATTGGGTGTGCTGCGCTGTGACCGGTACGTCCATTGCTTCAGCAAAGCGGTGCGGTGCACGCCGCGTCCCCCCGCGTTCCGGACCCCTACCGAACGGAGATGGCGCATTCCGGCAGCGTCAGCACGACTGGCCCTGCAAGAAACTGAATGATACGCCGAGTCCCTCGGGTGCGCGGCGCCGGGGTCGAGCTCGAGCGGGGTCGGTTGCGCAGACGGTCTGTCGGTCCCCGAACGCGGGGGGCCATTCGTCGCCGGCAGTCGGTGCGCGGGGTGCGGACGACCGGATACCTGGATGGCCCGCAGGCCGAGAGGTTGCGCGGCCGGGCACGTCTCGGCCACCAGCGTTCGCAGACGGCACGACACCGGATTCCGAGGGACTGGAGGTCGTGTTCCGGCAGTCGATCCAGAACAGCACGAACCCGGCGGAGTTCGAGGCGTATCTTCAGCAGTTCCCCAACGGGGTGTTCCGGGCGCTCGCGCAGGTCCGGTTGGCCGCGCTGCGGAGGTCGGCGCGGGGTGGGGCCCAGGCCGGACCGCGCATCGGTGGAGACGGGTCGCGGACTTCCGGAGCGCGGGTCCCCGTAGCGCCTGCCTCGGTCTCTGGGATGGCGGCGGCCACCGATGCCTGGACGACTATCGGCGGACGGACACCGGACGCCTCCTGGACGGCAAGCTCACCGGCCACTGGGTCGCCCGGGGGTCGGATGGGACCGTCGCTGAAGGCCCCACCGTAGACGGTGAGTGGAACGGCCACTGGGTCCGGCGCAATCCGAACGGGACCGTCGCGGAAGGTCCCGCCGTGGGCGGGACGTGGCACGGTCGCTGGATCATCCGCGATGCGAGCGGGGACTTTCTTCGCGAGGAATGGTGGGAGGATGGGCGGCGGACGCGATGAGAACGGCCAGCCGAATCCGTTCGTGCGTCACCGCAGCCGGCGGAGGACGAGACGCATGAAGGCCGCGCGTTCTTCGATACCCGGCGGTCCGGGCGGCTGTGCTCCGCTCGAGCACGTGACGCCGCCAACTCGGGTCGCACCCCTTGAAAGGGACCAAGGTGGAGCCGACTACCTGCCCGGTCGAGAGGCCAACAGACTGGCCGGGAACCGCACGCGCCACGTCGCCGACACCCAGCAGGCCCTGGCCACCGAACAATCGGCCTCGAAGCGCGACCCACCCCTCGCGCCGAGCCACTCTCAGGCTGTGTCTATTGGAAGGTCACCCGGCAGCCAGACACGCGATGCGGTGACGCTCACATCGACGGCGACGGTTACAGCGATCTCTGGCCTGTGCGCGTGGGACGGGTCGAACAGCTGACGGATGGCTTGCGTATATTCAAGTAGGACCATGCTCAATTCAGCGCGAGACGTTTCCGACACTCCGCGGGCGCCGGGCTTCCTTCCCACGGTTTGGCGCGGCGTTCGGCGACGCTGCCCACATTGCGGGCGCGGACCGCTGTTCGTACGCTGGATTACGCCCCACCGGAGATGCACCGACTGCGGCCTGGTCTACCTCCGCGACCACGGAGACATTTGGTTCTTCTGGATCGTGATGGACCGCATCCCGATCCTGCTCGGTATCGCGGCGATCTTCTTCGGTTTCCGCATCACGAGCTGGCTGAACGGCATCGGTTTCTTCCTTGCGATCGCCGGTCCGCTGGTCGCGACCATGCCGCAACGGCAGGGAGCGGCTATAGCGCTCAGCTACCTGTCGCGAGTTTACTTCCGCGACCCTTCCGACGAGTTGCCGGAGCCGGTCGACGATCCGCCGGATGGGTCTGCGCGCTGCGGTGGTGCCATAGAGAAGTACACTGATGCCATAGGAAAAGACACAAATGCCCTGTCGTGAAGTGAATATGGAAAACAAATCGGCAGTATTGCCGCCAGAACCACTGAGAGCCTACGATGGCGCGTCCGTAGTTCAGTCATGGTCACGGCTGGCGCCCATCAGGTGGCGGACAGCTCGCGTTGACTCGGATGTCGGAAGTCCGCGCCGGACCGTTCCGACCGGCGCGGTTGCGACAGCTTGAGTTCGGCTGCGATTGGTGCGGATGTCAAGGGCCGCCGGCTGGGCGAATAGTTTCGACGCGGCGGCGGCGCCCAGTCGGCGGTGCTCGGCACCGCGTGACGGCGGCTCGGACATGAGTTTGACGATCCCGTCGCAAATGACCGCCGTTCAGCTCTTCGGCCACGGCGGACTCGACAAGCTGCACTACCGCGACGATGTTCCGACGCCGTCCGCGGACGCTGGCGAAGTGCTACTGAAGGTACTGAAGGTGGCGGCGGCCGGCGTCAACAACACCGACATCAACACGCGCATCGGGTGGTATTCGAAGCCGGCCGGCGGTGCGGCCGGTGGCCCGGACGGTCTGGGCGAGACCGGCGAGGCGGCGACCGGCTGGTCGGGCGTGCCGCTGGCGTTTCCTCGCATCCAGGGCGCCGATTGCTGCGGTCGGATCGTGGCCGCGGGCGACGGCGTGGACCCGAACCGCATCGGCGAGCGTGCGATCGTCCGCCCGATGTTGCGCAGCCCGGTGGGCTACCGGCGGTTCGAGTGCTGGACCTTCGGTTCGGAGTGCGACGGCGCGTTCGCGCAGTACGCCAAGGCCCCCGCCTGCGAAACGCATGCGGTGAACTGCGATTGGTCCGATGTGGAGCTGGCTTCGGTCCCCTCTGCGTACTCCACGGCCGAAAACCTGCTGCAGCGGGCCTCGGTAGGCGCCGAACGCGTGCTCGTGACCGGGGCTTCGGGCGGCGTCGGGTCGGCCGCGGTCCAACTGGCGAAACGCCGCGGCGCCTGCGTCATCGCCGTCGCCGCCCAAGCGAAAGCCGTTGCGGTGCGCGCCCTCGGGGCGGAGGAGGTGGTGGACCGCGACGCCGACCTGGTGGCCGCGGTCGGCCGAGACGGCGTCGACGTCGTCATCGACGTCGTTGCCGGCGCATCCTGGCCCCGGCTCCTCGAGGTGCTCCGGCGTCGACCGGCGGTCGAGTGAGCTGCGGCAGCCGGCGCCGGGCGTACGTGCTGAACGTCTCGACGTGCTGGCGCTGCGCCTCGGTGCAGATCGTGTCGAAGACGAGCGACGACTTGCCGCTGCCGCTCACGCCGGTGAAGGCGACCAGCCGGTGCTTCGGAACGTCGACGTCGATGCCCTTGAGGTTGTGCGTGAGGGCACCTCGGATCTCGATGGAGGTCATCGAGCATCTTCTTCCCTCACCGGCGCACTGGTCCAGCCACGTCAGTCGCCGTTCGGCGGCGCTGACGACGCGCATGCCAGTCCGGGGGCGGCGGAACGGGTCGCCGGTTATCGGGCTCGAGGCCGCTGAAACTGTTCAGGCAGAAACGAGCGTTGTGCCTGACAGGATGATCGTTCCGGTCTCCGACGCCCGACTTGTCTTCCGCCCCTGTTGGTCGCCGGCAAGATACTGCCGCTCAGGTCGATCTGGCGCCCGGTCAAGGGCGACGAAATGGCTCACGGGGGGCTCAGGCCGAGTCCTTACAGTGTATTTCTGCACGAATCGTGTAGGTACCCTGACTCGAACCGCTGGACCTCGATGACCGAGCCCGGGCAGCCACGCGGCCGGACGCTGTCGGCAATCCGCGGGACGCACAGACAGGGGCGCTGCGCCGGGATGTCGCCGATGAACGGCCGGTACGGGTCGGCGCTGGATCGGCACACGCCGCGGCCGACACTGCCTTGCTCGTACACCACCATGGCGAAACGGCTGCGGCGCCAAGCGTGGTGTCGCTCGTCACCCGTATGGATTCCACGCCGGAGCGCCGGCCCGGAGCGCCGCCTCCAGCCGGCGCTGGATGTTCTCGGGCGTCAGGCTCGACGCACCGCCCTCCCGGTACATTCGCGGGGTGATGTGCTCGACCCCCTCGAAGCGCCATCGGCCGTCGGCCCCGTCCTCGCGGGTCAGTTCGACGGCCAGCGCAGCCAGGTCGACGCGCAGCGCCGGCCGACACGAGGCCATCTGGACCCAGCTCTCGTAGCGGTAGCGGAACTCCACGCGCGGGCCGTGGACCAGCAGCAGCCGGGTGGCCGCCGTGCGAGTGTGCACCGCCATCGGATGCCACTCGCCGGCGGACGGTCCCCGCACGACGGCCAGGTCCAGCTCCGGCTGCTCTTCGATCGTGATCCGGCCGGCGTCGAAGAGACGCTCCGTGTTCGTGAGCGCCGCGTCCTCCGGGCCCCACAGCGATCGGTACTCATCGACATCGGCGAGCAGCCACTTCGGTCGCGCTGGTGAACCGCACCGCGCCCTGGATGCGGCCGGCGGCAACGTGGCGCGCGGTCGTGATGAACGGCGTTCGGCTGGGGTGAGCCGTGGAAGTCAGGTGCCGAGCATGCGCAGGATGGCGACAGCGGCACCGATGACGGCGGCGAGGATCACACCGGTCTGCGCGAGCATAGCGGCGGCGAACCGCCATGTCAGGCGGGCCTCCAGCTCGGCGAGCCCGGCCTTGAACTGGTCGGGCGTCACGTGGTCTCCGTGGTCGGCTGCCTCTCGGACGGCGGCCGTGATGGCGTCGGCGAGCTTCGAGTCGGCACCGGCGTCGGTCAAGGTGCGGGCGATAGCATGGGTGTCGAGAGTGGCCATACGTCGGAAAATCTTCTCCTTCCAGTCTACCCTCCCCCGGCGAACGCCGGCTCATAACCGGGAGGCCGGCAGCGTCAACGACGTCGAGCAGCGGACACCGGAGCGCCGTGGCCGGTTCCGGCCAGAGCGGTAGCAGTGGCGTCGTGTGCGTGGCGTAGCGGTCGACCACGAGCGCCGGCAACGCCGCTTCCCGGTCCGACGGCCGGATCACCGCGAGCAGTCGTCGGTCCCCCCTCACGCCGGACTACCTACGCCGCCCGAAGTTCATGATGCCGTAGAGGCTGACGCGATGGTCGGCCCCGGCTCCGGGGCGGCCGGAGCGCTCACCCATGAATTCGATCTGCACGGGGCTGTCGAGTTCGCCCCCGAACAGGCCCAGCATCCCCAGGTTGGCGCCTACCTGCAGGTGCCGCCCGCTGCCCATCTGCCCGTAGCCGCCGAAGGGCGTCAGCAACCGTCCACCCGGCAGCGGCAGCCCGTAGCCGACACGCGCGTCGACCCCGGCGTCGTCGCGGCGCGGCCCCTGGGTGCAGCCCTGGAACTGGTCCTGCCACAGCGACTCGGCGCCGTAGCCGGGCGCGCCCCAGCGCGGCCGCAGCGACGCCGTCAGACCCGGCTCGTACTGGCCGCCGCCGACGGTGGCCATGACGCTGACGCCCCGCTCCTCGTAGCCGGTCGCCGTATGCAGGGCCAGCATCCGGCCTTGCGCCTCGATGCGCACCCGGCCGCCGGTCAGGCGCAACCCGCCGGCCATCTCCAATCCCACCCCGGTCTGACCGGCCCCGCCGTCGTGCCGCGTGCTCAGCGCCCCGAACGGCGCCAGGCGCACGCCGCCCGGACCGCCCCGCGGCAGGGTCACCTCGACGCCGGTCCGCACGCGCCGCACGCCTGCTTCGAGCGCGTCGACCGTCTGCTCGCCGTCGCCGGTCCGCAGCCGCGCCCACGACGCCTCGCCGCGCAGGGCCACCTCCAGCCCGCCGGACAGCGTCGCCAGCCGGCGCCGTCCTTCGACCAGGTCCAGCCCCAGGCTCAGCGGGCTCTCGCCCCGCGTGCCGGTCAGCTCCCGCACGTTCTCCGCCGTGCCCCGGCCCAGCCCCGCCAGCGCCCACACCGCCGTCTCCCGGCCGCCCCAGCGCACATACGGATGCAGCACCGTCAGCTCGGTGCCCAGCCGGCCGCTGGACAAGCCCATCTGCCAGTTGCCCGTCCCGCCGCTGCGCGCCACCGCCACACCTGCCAGCCACCGCTCGCTCAGCCGCGTGTCGACACCCAGATAACCCGTCCGCAGGCCACCGTCGTAGCTCGACGTCTCGGCCGGCGCACCGCGGAACGACTGCAGGTCGCCCTGTCCCCACACGGTCCACCGGGCGCCGCCCCCGCCGCCCGACGGCGTCTCCTGCCCCCCGAACGACAGCAGCACGTCGGTCCCCTGCAGCAGCCGGTCCCGGCCGCCGCCGGGGCCACCGAATCCGCCGCCCATCAGGCCCGCCGCCCCGGGCCGCTGCAGCCGCGGGTCCGCCGAGGTGCCCACCAGGTCGGTGGCCGAGCGCCGCTGCTGCAGCGTCGCCGCCCGGAAGAGCATCTCGTGCGACGGCTCCAGGCCGCCGGCCCCCATCCGGTCCCACGCGTCGAGCGACAGGTACTGGCCCGCCACCATCAGCCGCGTCAACCCCCCGCCGCCCGTCTCCAGACGGCGGCCGATGGCCAGCCGCGCGCTCGACAGGTGTCCGCGGCCCAGCGCGGCCAGCGTGTCGGTCAGCACACCGCGCACCAGCCGGTCGGCCACCGTCACCGCGACCCACGTGCGGACTCTGACCGGGCTGCACGAGACGAGCTCGCTGCGCCTGGGCCTGGGACTTCTGGAAGGCCGGAGACGGGTGGCGACGATGGGTCGCGGGCTGGAGATCGGGATACGCGGTGAAGCGTCCTGGGCTCTTCTCGCTACCGGTGGCGGCAGCGAGACTGTCGACGATCTTCAAGCCGGGGTGCGGCGCCTGCGGGGCGGCGTCGAGTTGACGCGTGCACTGTCGGGGCCGCGCGGGCTGACGTTCACCCCGTTCGGTGCGGTCAGCACGCGTCGCGACGGCGGTGCGGGCCAGACCGGCGTCGGGTTGGAGGTAGCCGGCGGGATGCGGGTGCGCAGCGGCCGCCTGCAGGTGGAGGCCCAGGGCCGCCGGCTGGTGTTGCATTCGGCGACGGACTATGAGGAGCAGGGTGTGAGCGTGGCGGCGAGCCTGGGCGCCGGGCCGTACGAACCCGGCCTCACGCTGTCGGTACGGCCGACCTGGGGCGCTCCCGGCATGGGAGCGGAGACGCTGTGGCGGGACCAGATTTACACCTACATGCCGGGCGCCGGCTACGACGCGAGCGCGATCGATGCCCGGCTCGGCTACGGAATGCGGCTGCCTGGGGGCGGCCTGCTGACTCCGTTCGGAGCGTACGGGCAGCGGTACGGCAGTGGCCGGCGACTCCAGGTGGGCGCACTGGTGGGTTCGATGGGACGGATGCGCGGTGCTCTCGATGCTCCGATCCAGCTCGAGGTGTCGGGAGAGCGCTACGACCGCCCGGACGGTAACTCCGACCATCGTGTCGGCATGTTCGGCGTTGTCAACCTGGGTGGCAACGCCCCGAGTCACGGAACGACGACCGGCATGGAGGCCACCACGATACCGGCGGCCGTCACCGAGGTCGCCGGCGGCGACGTGGCATCGACGGAGGTTTCAACATCGGTGAACGGGTACGTGAAGGCTGCTCCGGTCGCGGCGGGGCGTGGCTCGTCCGTCGCGCCGGCCGCTACGCCGCAGCCGCCGGATAGCGGCTTCGAGTCGAGTCCGTCGGTGGTTGCCAGTGCTGCCCGGCGCGATGCGGTCGAGGTGCCGCCCACGTCGAGTCGGGGGCAGCGATCTGCACCAGTGTCGGAGACCCGCAACGTGAGCGGAAGGCCCGCCGGTTCCCAGTCGAATCGACCGCCGATGTTCTCGGCGCTCGACTACGCGTTCGAAGTGCCGGCTCGGCGGGACGGACACGCGATGGCCGTGCCGCTCGGCGTAGTGCTGGCGCAGGACCCCGACCGCGGTCCAGTTACCTACTCCCTGACGGCTGGTGACTGGACGCGCTTCACGGTGGACCCGTCCAGCGGAGCCATCACCTACTTGGGCCCGGACCTGCCGGGAACGCGGCGGTACACACTGCAGGTGACGGCGCGCAACACGGCTCGGCGGACGGCGACCACGACGGTGATAGTTTAGTTACCGTGGCATCGGCACCGGACGTGCAGGATAGCGCGGCGACTCGCGCCACCGCCGCGGCGCCGCGAACGGCGGTTACGCTTGTGGGCACAGAAGCGTCGCGTACTGAGGGGGCTCGTGCAGTCACCGTGTCGTCGCAACGTGCCGGGGCTCGTGCGGCCACCGCCCCACCACGCACCCCTACCGTCCCTGCAGCGGCGGCTGCGCAGCCCACTGCAGCACTTCCCGCTTCCGTCGCGCGATCCATTGCGGCGGCTCGCGCGGCCGCCAAAGCACGCTCGGTTTCCGCTCCTCGGCCGGCGCCCTCTGCACGGCGCAGCGCGACAGCCCGCGCGATTACCGCCCGGCGACGCACCGCGTCGGCCGATTCGACACGAACGTACATGGGAATGCCGGTGCTGATCGACGTGCTGGCGAACGACCCGGCCCGTTCCGGGCTGCAGATCGTCTCAGTGACGCAGCCGGCGTACGGGACCACAGTGGTGATGAACGGCATGGTGCGGTATGCGCCGGTACCCGGTCACCGGGGCCGAGACACGTTCACCTACTCGGTGGTGGGCGACGACGGACGGATGGCGCGAGCCACGGTGACGGTGATCACCGTCGGCTGAGAGGACTCCGGCAAGAGTGAGCGGGAGCATCCGGGCGAGCGAGCTGGTGCGCCGGGCTGACCTGCCTCAGGATGAAGTCGTTTCGCCCAGCCGGTCAGCAACCGGGTTCAGGCGGGCCACGACATCGCCCGGTGGCAGGAGCCCGTCACGCCGCGCCAACATCGACAGCCGACGGATGGTGCTGCGGGTCGCCAACGGCAAAGGACAGAAGGACGATCGTCTCGAGGAGCGCCCGAACCGTGTCCCAGGGCAGCGCCCGGGGGAGCTTCTCGCCCCGATACACGCGGGGCGTGTCGATCTGCGTGTCGAGCCCGGTCGGGATCTCGCCGGCAGAGGCCAGGAACCGGAGAAAGGCTCGCAGGTGGGCCACCACATGCTGGAGGGATGCACGCGACTGGCGGGGGGCGACGGCACGCACGAAGGCGTCGAGATCCTGGCGGCCAAGCGCGGCGAGTCGCGTCGGGTCCTCCTCGTAGCCGATGTGGGCCAGCAGTTCGCCCGCCGTGCGGCCATGGTGGGTGACGGTCGACGGCGCGAACCCCCGGACCTGCTCCAGGTAGGTCCTGTAGACGGCGACTCGTTGCTCGATGCGGGTCAACGCGGGCGGCGGACATAGCGACAACTCGGACTCGCAGTACCGCGTCAGCTGCCGCACCAGGACCGCGAGATTTGGATCCTCCTGTGAATCCGTGGGAGCACAGGCTCGCAACTGCGCTCTGGTCAGGACCGTAAGGGCTCGCACGCCGCGCTCGGGACACAGCCCGGCCCAGGCGGCGAGACGACTGCCGGCGCCGAACACGCTCGGGTCGGGACCCATCTCACCCAGGATGGCGCAGGCCGAGGTGTGGTCGATGCCGGGGATGGTTTCCAACAGGCGGCACTGCGTCGTGTAGTCCGTAAGCGCGTTGTCGATGTGCCGGTCGAAGTCCTGCACGCGCCGGTCGAGGTCGTCGTGTCCGGTGATCAGGTCGGCGAGCAGGAGGCGATCGGTCTCGCACAGTGTCAGCCGCAGGGCATCACCGAGCAGCTCCAGGCGCGAGCGAACGTGCCTGCTGAGCGAGTTCAGGATCTCCGTGCGAGGCCGTCGGGCGACCAGGCCGTCGAGGATGCGCCGGCCGTTGAGGCCGAAGACGTCGCTGAGCACGCCCCCGATGCGGATGCCGCTGCGGTCGAGAACCTTCTGCACGCGGATGCGGGTCTAGCTGCGCTGCGCGACCAGCGTGCGCCGATGGCGGACCAGATTCCGCAGGTCGCAAAACGCCTCGTCGGGAACGAAACTCGGCTGTCCGAACCCGAACTGACACACCCGGACCAACCAGCGGCTGTCTTCGATGTCGGTCTTGCGGCCGCGCAGTTGCCGCACGTCTCGGCGCCAAGGGGGTTGGCGAGGCCGGGACCATCGGCTCGGGGACGACGGCGGCCGACGGGCGGGGGCGGAACAGCCCGTACACGGCGGCGCTGCTGGAGCACCTGGAGCAACCGCTGGAGATCGGGCTGCTGTTTCGAAGGGTGCGTGCGCAGGTCCTGGCGTCGACGAGCGGTCAGCAGCGGCCGCACGAGTACCACTCCCTGCTGGGCGAGCACTACCTGAGCGTGCCGCCGACGGCAGACTCCGTCACGGTGGTGGCAACGCCGGCGTCGGTGCCAGACGTTGTTCCTGTCGACGTCGAGCAGATGGATGCCGCTCAACTCAGGCTGCTGGCCGAACAGGGAGACGCGCCGGCGCAGTTCGAGCTCGGCTGGCGGCACGTGACGGGAGAGGGCGTGCGCGAGGATCAAGCCGAAGCCGGTCGCTGGTTCCGACGCGCCGCCGAACAGGGATACGCGGACGCGGAGGAGAGAGTCGCCTTCGGGTACCAGAACGGCCACTACGGGTTCCAATCGGACTACGGCGAGGCCGCTCGCTGGTACCGGCGCGCAATCGACCAGGGAAACGCCGACGCAATGAACAACTTCGGCTGGATGCACTCGCGGGCTGGGCTTCCAGCAGGACTACGCCGAAGCGGTTCGCTGGTACCGACGCGCCGCCGAACAGGGAAACGCCTCCGGGCAATACAACCTCGGCAGCATGTACGAGCGTGGTCGCGGCGTGCGTCGCGATCGATGGGAAGCGGCCCGGTGGTACCGCATGGCGGCCGATCAGGGCCATGAGGGCGCACAGAAGGGCGCTCGATCGCCTTCGGTGAACTCGGCAATGCTGGGCACGAGAGGATGATGCGGGACGTGCGACTTGGCAGGGCCGGAGGGCCGCAGCATGGCAGCCTGAGCGTGGCGTCGGATCAGATAAGCGTGCCTTTCTGAAGCGCGAGAACGACCATCTGAAACAGCAGTTGGCGACCGAGCGCCGGGCCGGGCGCCGGCAAGCGTCCCGTTCGCCAAGGACCGGCCGCAGGGTCGCGGTGGTCGTCCCGGACGGCGGCCCGGTGCGCGCTACGGCCGGCTTCAAGGCGGCCCATCCGGCCATCGCCATCGAGCTCGAGACCAACCATCGCGGCGTCGACCCCGACAGCCGCGACTTCGACGCCTGGTTCGCCTACACCGGCGAGACCGCGGCGCTCCACGGAATCGGAGCCGTCGTCGGGCGCCCGATGCTGATCGCGCGGGAGCTGGAGCGCAGAACCCTGGTCCCCGTGTTCGACCGCCAGATCGAGGCGCCCGAACGCTGCTGCCTCATCACCACGGCTGCAGCCCGCCAGCGGCCCGAGGTCCAGGCGTTTCGCGAATGGGTGCTGCGCGAGGCCGAGATCGCTGGCCGCCCCGCTGCGGCCCTCGTCGGGCGTCAGCCGTGACCCGGCGCCGAGACGACCGGGCCGCACCCGCTTCGTCCGCTCGTCAGCGCCGCGCGGTCCCACGGGCGTCGCCGAGCCAGGCATCGAGCTCGTCCGCGTAGGCGAAGATGGCCGGCAACCCGCCGGTATGGACGAAGACCACCCGGCTGCCCGCCGCGATGCGCCCCGCCCGTGCATGGGCGATCAGGCCGGCCATCGCCTTGCCCGTGTACACCGGGTCGAGCAGCAGCCCTTCGAGCCGCGCCGCCATCGCGATCGCCTCGCCGACCGCGTCGTTGAGCCGGCCGTAGCCGGGCGGGTGCACCTCGTCGCACAGATCGATGTCTTCTGCATCGAACACGTCCGAGCACCCGATCATCATCCCGAGCTCGGCCGTGCGCCGCAAGACCCGGACCTGCTGTTGCAGCGCGTCGCGCCGCACGCAGATGCCGTGCACCCGCATCCTCTCGCCCAGCACCCGCAGACCCGCGAGCGTGCCGGCATGGGTGAGACCGCTGCCCGAGGCGCAGACCGCCGCGTCGAACCCGACGCCGCGCGCCGCGGCCTGCTCCAGCATCTCGCGCGCCGCCAGAACGTAGCCGAGGCCGCCGAGAGGCGGGTGGTCGATGCCGAGGTGAATCACGTACGGCCTGCAACCCGCCCCCGAAAGCGATCGCGCGAGCTCGTCCAGCGCCGCATCCGCCGCCGTCTCGTCTTCTCCCTCCGGAAACGAGTGCACCGTTGCCCCCAGCAACCGTTGGAGCAGCACGTTGCCCGAGCGGCGGTAGAGATCGTCGGCCTGCGGCACGCGTTCCTCGAGTTGAACGTGGATGTCCATCCCGAGCTTTCGTGCGCCCGCGGCAGCGAGGCGGGCGAAGTTCGACTGCACGGCCCCGGTGATGAGCACGGTGTCGGCGCCTCGCGCCTGCGCCTCGCCGAGGTAGAACTCGAGCTGGCGTACCTTGTTGCCGCCCGAGGCGAGACCCGTGCAGTCGTCGCGCTTGATCCACAGCTCGATCCCAAGGGCCGCACCGAGGTTCGGCGCCGGGTCGAGCGGCGTCGGCGCGTGACCGAGCCGGACTCTCGGGAACCGGTCGACGGCGGCAAGGGGGCTGGACATGACGGAGGCGGACTCGGCCGGGCTCGGACGTGGAGCACGATCAGACGCGCGTAATCCCATCCAGTAGAGTCGACGACTGGCGCGGTGGCGGTAGGCGGATGGGGGTAGCTGTTTCCGGCGGCTTTCGCAATGCCGGTGCCTCACTCCCCGCCGTGGCTCCGTTTCCAGTCGCCGCTCATCGAACCGGACGGGCGGTTTTCCCGCATCCGGCTCTCGGACGAGATCATGCCTTCGCCCACGGAAAGCTCGTCGTACGCGGTCCAAGGTGCGTTAGCCCGTAGTCGATCCACAGCCGCTCGTCCGGGAAGCGCACGGATTTCCCGGACCGTACCTTGTGCTTGCGACAGAGCCACTGGCGCAGCCGCCGGGTGGCGTGCTGGTCGATTGCTGCGTAGGCCGGGCTGACCTGACCCAAGGTGAAGTAGTTCGCCCAGCCGGTCAGCAACCGGTTGATGCGACCCACCACGACCTCGGGTTCCAGAAGCCCGTAACGCGACGCGGTCAGCTCACTCACGCGACGGCAGATGCTCTGGACGCTCGCCGGGCTCGGGCGGGTGCCGATGTAGGCGCGGCCCGTATCCCGACGGTAGTTGCGTCCAATCCGGTAGCCGAGGAACGTCATCGACTCCTCCGGCACCCGGCAGCAGCGGGTCTTCTCGGCGTTGATGGGCAACTTCAGACGCTTCAGCAGGCCTTCGACCGCCGACCGCATTGCTGCCGCCGGCGCCTTGCCGAGCACCGCGAAGTCGTCCGCGTAGTTGACGATTTCCGCCTCGAAGCGCCGGGCATAGCCCAACACCTTCCAACCCAGAATGAAGCGACGCATGTAGATGTTGCTGAACAGCGGCGAAATCGGTGACCCTTGCGGGGTCCCTTTCCGCTCACGACGCGCCCGGTTCGTGAGGCGGCGTCCGCCGTGACCGTCGTCATCTTCTACCGCCATCTCCAGCCATGCCTTGACCCACCCCAACAGCCGCCCGTCGCTCACGCGCCGGGCGATGGACCGCAGCAGGTCGGCGTGCGGGATTTGGCCGAAGTAGTCTGACAAGTCGGCGTCAACCACCTCCTCGTGGCCCGTATTCAGCAGCCGGTGCACGCGCTTGACCGCGCCGTGCGCGTGTCGGCCCGGCCGATAGGCGTACTGCTCCGGTTGCAGGTCGGCTTCGAAGATAGGCGACAACACCAGCATCGCCGCCGTCTGCGCCACCCGGTCCCGGAGGCACGGGACGCCGGCTTCATAATGCACCTCCTGCAGCACGGCTTCGGGATTCTCGTGCGACCGTTCAAATTCTCGAGGAGTTTCGGACCCAGGCGCGCAATGTCTCCTTTTTGTCGTCGTCGAAGGCGATCCAGTACGGCGAGCCGTGGTTAGGTCGTCGAGCCGTGACTACGCCGCGGTCGATCCAGTAGTAGACCACATTGCGGCTGACGCCGAGTTCGTCGGCGACCTGACGGACGCTGCGCTCGCCGGGGCGCTTGAAGTCGGGAGCCGGAATCCGGTGCTTGTGGCGGATCCAACGGACCATCGAGACGTTGAATGCCCCGCCTTTGGCGCTCCGGCGACCCTCCCGGTTCAGCGCTGCTGCGACCTGCTCGTCGGAGCGCTCGCGAGCCAGCTCGCGCACCCGGTCGACGACCTCGTCGGGATACCGGAGGCGATCGGCAATGTTGGCGGGCAGCGTAACCTCGAGGTCTTCGCAGGCCCCACCCTGCCACCGGACATGCAAGATGGCGGTCTTGCGTTCGCCGAACCGCTCGACGGTGATGTCCTTGATCACGAGCCGGAGGATGCGCTTCTTGTCCTTCGCCTTGGTCGTGGGCGCGTTCCACAGGCGGGGGAAGTCGTGGGCGAGCGCCGCCACCCGGGCGCGCTGCTCCGGCGTGACCACGAGCGCTTCCTTGCTCTGAAAGTCAGCAAACTGCGTCCTGACCTCTTCGAGCCGCACCAGGGCGTCGTTCCAGCGCTGCTCGAGCGTCGCGGCCACGAGGCGATTCGACGGATCGACCTCCTCGTAGCGGCGCTGGGCCAACTGCGCTTCGTACTCGGCTCGTTCCAGGCGCATGCGCCATTGGCCGGACATCGCCTTGTCCCGGTGTTCGAGCTGCCGTAGCGCTTCCTCGGCGACCTCGAGCTCGGCAGGTTCGAGCACCGCCAGCATCCGCTCCGAGACCGCGGTGTCCAGCAGGTCGCAACGCAGGCTCATGCAGCTGGTGGTCGCCACTCCTTCGCGCCGCCGCGCGTTGCATTCGTAGGTCGGGTAGATGCCGCCGTTGCCCTTGTAGCGGACGGTCAGTCGGCGACCGCAGCGCCCGCACAGCAGCAGGCCTTGGAGCAGTGCGAGTCCTTCCCGCGCGGCGCCGCTCAAGAGCATGTGCTCGGCATTGGTACGGTTGTTCTCGAGCAGCTGCTGGTTCCGCTCGTACTCCGGCCAGGAGACATAGCCGTCGTGGTGATTCTGGATCCGCACGAGCCAGGCGTCCAGCGGGACGCAGCGCGTGCGCATGCGGACGTCGCCTTCGGGGGAAACCTCCTTCGTGCTCTGGTGACGCCCGAAGACATACGCCCCGGCATACGTGGGGTTCTTGAGAATGTCGAGCACGCGGTTGTGGTTCAGCCGACCCCAGATGAGTCTGCCGTCCCACGCCCCGCCGTAGGCGCGCTTCGGGAACCGCAGTTGCTGTCGGCCGAAGTGGTGCACGACCGCGTAGGCGCTGCCCGTCTGGCGGAAGACCTCGAAGACCAGCCGGACAGCGCCCTGGACCTCCTGGTCCGGATCGAGCACGATGCGCCCCTCGTCGGCGTAGCACAGGCCGATCGGCAACGGGAAGCGGAGCTCACCCTTCTGGGCCTTGTGGAGCTTGCCGCCCTGGAGGCGCGCGCGAATGACGTGCAGCTCGGCCTGGGCGATGGTGGCCTTGAGGCCCAACAGCAGCGCGTCGTTGAAGTCCGCCGGGTCGTAGCAGCCGTCCTCGTCGATGACCAGCGTCCGGGTCAGCGCGCAGATCTCGATCAACCGATGCCATTCCAGGTTCGAGCGGGCCAACCGTGAGGCTTCCAGGGCAAAGATCGCGCCGACGCGGCCCAGCGACACATCGGCGACCAGCGTCTTGAAGTCCTCGCGGTTGGTCGTCTGCGCCCCCGACTGCCCGAGGTCCTGGTCGAGGATCCGGATTCGCTCCGGCGCCCACATCATCTCGACGGCCCGGTTCCGCAGGTCGTACTGCCGCTCGGTACTCTCCTGGTGATGGCGCACCTGCCCCATCGTCGACTGCCGGATATAGATGTAGGCCGGCTTCTGCAGGTGGTGGCTCTGTACTTTCGACATCGTCAGCACCACCCTCGATCAGTTCCTGACGGGTGTGGGACGGAAGCGCGTGCCCGCTCGTCGCAGCGGCCGCGCGCTCGGAAGCGATCCAGCACTGCAGCATGTTCGCGGTCAACAGGCCGGCGGTCTGGACATCGACGGGCACGGCGGCCGCCATCTGCATTCAGTCGATCGGCTCCCGACGTCGCAGCAGCTCGAGGTTGATCGCGGCGATCTCGTCGAGGAGCTGTCGCGTCCGGCGGTAGTTGGCGACGAACTGCTCGACCTGGCTGCGATGCTCCTGCGGCACGTAGACCATGACCGGTCGCGCCTTCGGCATGCTGACCGACAGGTACAGCTTCGGACCGTGGCCGATACCGCGCGCGCACTTGCACCCTGGTCGTCCGCAGCGCTTGAAGCGTTCGATGAGCGAGCCGCGCAGGATGGCCTTCAGGGACGGGAGCTGCCGCAGCAGCATTGTCCGGCGCCTCCGTAACGTACTCGCCAAGCGTGTTTTCAGACCAGTCATACAACTGGTCTGATACTACACCTCTCGACCTCATTTGGGAAGCCCTCGGTCGTCGGCCTGCTCCAAGGCCGCCAACAGCTCGGTCAGCGCGATGAGCTTCACGAAATCGAGGACATGAGCGCCGCTCGCAAGATCCGCCGCCGCGGCCGGAACCTCTCGATCCGTCCACTCGCGGGGCACGCAGAACGTACCTCCGGAGGTGCCCTGCAGAATGAGCGTGTCGATGCCGGAGACGCGGCGCGTCTTCAGGATCGGAAACCGCCGACCCCGGAGTGGATGAAACGGGTGGGTGATCTCAGTCCACCCCGACGGCTCGTTGGGGCGATGTGCAGTTCGCGATGACCGTGGGAATGCCCAAGCGGCGCTCGCTTCCGTCCTTCTTCGGTATCCCAACCGACCGGACCGGAGGCGGGAAGTACGTGCCCGACGACATCCGATTCCAAATCTTGTAGAGATTGTTCTTCAGGTCCTGCTCGAACATCTCGACAGACTCAGCATCGACGCCAGCTGCTCCGTGGTTCGCCTTGACCCGAGTGTAGGCCTCCCAAACCACCCACTTGGAAATATTGAACGGCTTCGCGTGGCTCGACGGCTCCTCCCGCGCGCGCGGTTGACCGTCGGGACACGCAGGATGACGCGACCCCTTTGCTCCATCGAGTTTCCCCGACTTCATCGCTCGTACGGGTCGCTCCGCCCCTGTGCCTCGCATCGGGCTTCTCATCCTTGGGGGTCGGCCCCTTGGATTTCTCCCTTCACATCGAGGCGACAGGTTCCCACGTTCCACACAAGGGCCTGGTGCAGGGTCACGCCACCTTTATGCCGGGTGCCGCCCAGCCAAGCTGCAGGCTCCCGCTGGACTTGTCCCGGGTTAACGACTCGCCCCGGTTTCGACACCGTCCCTACGCTTTCGACACGTTGCCGGTGGTTCATACACTTCGTCTCCCTGTACCCTACCTGACGCGGTCAAGCCGCGCCGTTTCCGTGACGCTTACCACCTCGGCTCTTGACCGAAGCAGCGCACGGCGGTTTGAAGCCTCCCCCTGCCGGGCGGCTCCGAGGGGCCTGCCCTCATCCCTCATGCAGCATGGCTGCAGCTAGGTGGCCATCTCGGCCTCCTTTCCGCGCCTTCGTGGCGCACAATCATCGGCGTAACGCACGATGATAGTGTCCCCCGTAGCCTTTCGGGCGCGCCACTTCTTCTGGAACCAGAGGTCGAGGACATAGTGCAGGTAAACGTTGGCGAGGATGGGTGAAACCACCGCGCCTTGCGGCGTTCCCTGCAGGTCGTCCTTCCACTCACCATCTTCCATGACGCCGGCGTTCAGCCACTTGGTAATCAGCCGGAGTACCCGTTTGTCCCCTATTCGGTCCTCGAGAAACCGCAACAGGTGGTCTCGTGAGAGCCGGTCGAAGAACGCCCGGATGTCCGCATCGATTATCCAGTTGACCTTATGCCGTGCAATCCCGAAAGCCAGGGCGTCAAGCGCATCGTGCGCCCCGCGCCCCGGTCGGAACCCGTAGCTGAACCCGAGAAACTCCGGCTCGTAAATCGGCGTCAGGATTACATCCACTACCGCCTTCTGGACGATCTTGTCCTCCAGGGCAGCAATGCCGAGCGGTCGTGTCCCGCCGTCCGGTTTGGGTATTTCAACCCGCCGCGACGGCAGCGCCCGATACGCTCCCGTGTGTACGCGTCCGTGCAGGTCGAGCAACCGCTCTTCCAGTCCGTCCTCGTACTCCTTCCACACCAGACCATCCACGCCAGCCGATGCGGTCTTCTGTAAATCGTAGAAGGCGCACCGCAGCGCGGCCGTCGTGATGTGGTGCAAGAGCGCAGTCAGTTTCTCCTGCGGCTTTCTCGTTGCAGCTTGCCGTATCCGCTCGACCGCCTGTGACACGCTCTCCCGACCCTGCGTCCGGTACGTGCTTTGGTCTTGCGAATTCCCCTTGGTTGAGGCCCTTCCCTCCAGCAGCTCCGCAGGTGCTGTCGCTCCCTTGTTCGCCGCTTTCATCGGTGTCGGGTCGGAGGAGGCGCGCCCCGCGGGCGCTGGCCTCCGTCCGCCGCTCAAACGGTACGTGCGGTTTTCCCGCATACCGCTTTCACGAAGACGTCTTCGCGTGATGAGGACCGATGGAGGAATCAAAGAGTGGACCCTCCTCCGGCCCGTCGGGTTCAGCCAGTCGGCAAGTCTCCTCGGTCGCTGATGTTGGGGTCTTTCACTCATGGAACTGTCCACCTCAGCGCCCTTGCTCATCTCACCGTCCTGTCTGGTCCCGACCGTCTTCGCCGGCCGCCTTCCCCAACCCACTCGGTTGCCGCCCCCTGACGGTCACGCGGCTTTCACCGCGCTTCAGGTACTATTCGGCCGTCCGACTCCTCGACGAGCATCCCTTCCCACTTCGCTCTCGCTTATAGGGTCAGTTGCCGCGGCGCCACCCGCGGACCCGCCGAGGTCTCCCAGGGTCACGCACTGGTCTTCCATACCGTGCCGCCCGCAAACACCTTGGTGCGGTGGGTGGATGAGATCGCCTTCGCCTCTGTAGTGCAGGCTCGACCTTGCCCCACCTTTGGCCGACCGGTTCGTCATGGGGTCGCCCCCTCGACTACGGCCCGGTACTGCTCCGCAAACCCTTCGGACCCCACCTCACGGTGGGCGCCCTGTCCTCCGCAGTTCCGTCGTGGCGGCTCCAGGTCCACCTTGGCTGTGTCCAGCTTTCGCCTGCGTGCCCGTCTAGGTATCTCCATACCTGCCACCTGCGGCCGGCGAGGCATTACCCCCGCCTTTGGATACGGCCCCCCTCATCCGGGGGCCGGAGGGACTTCAACCCTCCTGACCAGTGCGCTGCCTGGCGCACACTACTGCCTCATCCGACTTCTTCATTCCGTGCACCATCGGATACGGAATCCTCCTTCCCTCTGCGGCCCCGGTCCGACTGCCGGGGCAGAATGAAGACCTCCCAGGTCCCAACGAAGGACGTACGGACGTGCCTGGGTTCTTTGACACCGTGGAGCCCTCCATCACCTCACCTGTCCCGGCGATGTCGGTGTGGCCTTCGACCGCGTTGATAGTCTCGGCGCTCCAGACCTGCATGTTTTCGATGCTCAATAGCCCTGCCCGTCCGCGCCCCTGTCAACGCTTCACCTGCCGCCTCACAGCGACCGGTGCATGACTCGGGGTGAAGGTGGTCGGTTACTCCTTCCTTCCGCCGGACTTTCACCGGCCATCCTCCGCCAGTTTGCCTGGCGCACCAACGCTTTCTGCGCAGCACGCTTCTCCGGCGGCGTCTCGCCCGTCTTCTTGTCCTGCCAGCAGCGACGGCCGCGCTCCGGCTCCGATACGTGACTCCGAACCCCTACCTCGCCGAGCCCCACCAACGTCTCGTCGCTGTGATAGCCCTTGTCGGCCACCACCTCTTCGACCCCCGCGCCCTCCGGCTGCACCGCTTCAACCTGTTCGGCCGCCATGATCAGCGTCTCCGGCAGCGTGGCCGTATCACCGTCCGATGCATCCTGCACCGTCACCGAGACGATGGCGCCCGTGTCCATGTCGACCCCGTGCTCGGCCTTGTGAGCCAAGTGCGTCCGACCGTCCTTCATCTTCGCGATCTTCGCGTCAGGATCCTGCGGCGATTTCCACTCCTTGTTCGACGTCTTCTTGTTCTTCCGAGACCGGTCGAACCGAGCCAGCTCCGCCCGCGTCGGCGTCTCCACACCCGACGCTTCCGCCAACCGCCGAATGAACGCCTCGTAGGATTCGCCCGTGTCCCGACGCTCGATGCTCCGCATCGCCGCGTTCGCTTCCAGCGTCGTCGCATCGATGCCGACCGTCTTCCCGACGACCAGACCCGCTTCAGACAGGCGCTCCAGAACCCACGTGAAGACCGCCTCGTGCGTCTCCACGTCGATCAACCGGCGCGTCCGCGACAACGTCGAGTGATCCGGCGCCGACTCGGTCAACTCCAGGTCCAGGAACGACCGCAGGCTCAGTGAATCGGCCACCCGCCACGCAATCCCCCGCTCCGAAGACAGGCCCTCGAAGTAGCCGATCAACAGCATCCGGAAATACCGCCCAGGACGCAGACTCGGCCGGCCCATCCGCGCCGCGTAGAAGGCCGAGCACAACCCTTCCACGAACGCGTCGAACCCGCAGTCCTCCAGGACCCGATTCAGGCGCTCGAAGAAGGGATGACCGTCGCTCGTCGGAAGGTCCGCCGTTTCCACCCACATCGGCGCCGCCTGTCGCGCCGCCGGTCTCTTGCCCATCGCCATGCCGTTCAGTGTACGAAACTCGACCGCGCCGGGGCCAGGCCGGATCCGCGACTTTCGCCACAGGCTGCTATTGCAGCTCGCCGGATACGGCGTAGCTGCCCTTCTGGAGTACGACACCCAGCACGTGTTTCTGCGCCGGCACTATCTCGCGAGCGGCGAGGAAGACAGACTCTTGCTTCGTCTCAAGGACACGGCAAGCGTCCTCTTGCTCTCCGCCGGTGGATCCGACGACTGTCCGGCGGCGATGCGCCGCGACCGGGAAGACACTGTCGCATGTGTTTTTATAACCCGATCTGTGACCACGCCGCGTTGGAACCGGCTCGGCACACTGCGATCCGCCTCGCGTGACTACACTACCAACCCACTGGTGTCCCAAGAAAGTCGTCTTGGGTCTGTGTAACTCATTGTTTAATAACAAGATACACCGATTTCGAGCAGTCATCGACTTGAATTGTTCCCCGCTCTCAGGAGATGCTCACCGCCGTTCTTCGAGGTGGTGAGACATGTACTCAGGCAAGCTGGTCTTCGCGCAGGTGATGGATCACCTGCCGATGCACACCTTCCGTCAGGCCGTTCGGCGATACGGCGGCGACCGCTACGTCAAGTCCTTCCCCTGCCACAGCCAGTTTCTGTGCATGGCGTTCGCACAACTGACTTACCGGGAGAGCTTGCGCGACATCGAGGTCTGCATGCGGGCCCAGCGGCGCAAGCTCTATCACTTGGGCATTCGCAACACGGTGTCGCGCAACACGCTGGCCAACGCGAACAAGCAGCGCGACTGGCGAATCTACGCCGAGGTCGCGCAGGAGTTGATTCGCATTGCACGGCCGATGTACGCCGACGAGGACCTGGGACTGGATCTCGACAACACGGTGTTTGCCCTGGACGCTTCGACCATCGATCTGTGTCTGTCCGTGTTTCCGTGGGCCCCGTTCCGGTCCACGAAAGCCGCGGTCAAGCTCCACACGCTGCTCGACCTGCGCGGCCCGATTCCGACGTTCCTGCATGTGTCCGACGGCAAAATGGCAGATGTTCACGCGCTCGACCGCTTCATCCCCGAGCCTGGGGCCTTCTATGTGATGGATCGTGCCTATCTCGACTTCGAGCGCCTGCACGCCCTGGCGGCATTCGGCGCGTTCTTCGTCATCCGCGCAAAGTCCAACACGCGATACCACCGTCGGTACTCTCAGCCGGTCGACAAGACGACCGGTCTTCGTTGTGATCAGACCATCGTGCTCACGGGCGCAGATTCCACGTCTCGGTATCCCCAGCCTCTCCGCCGCGTGAAGTATTGGGACGAGTCAACGGGCAAAACGTTCAATTTCCTGACCAACAACTTCGCGATCCCTGCGCTCACGGTCGCCGAGTTGTACCGGCACCGCTGGCAAGTGGAGCTGTTTTTCAAGTGGATCAA
This sequence comes from Vicinamibacterales bacterium, assembly GCA_965222905.1. Taxonomy (GTDB): domain Bacteria; phylum Acidobacteriota; class Vicinamibacteria; order Vicinamibacterales; family UBA8438; genus WTFV01. The sequence goes on from OZ244976.1 coordinate 7,346,572, forward strand.
GCAGCACTTGCGGATCAAGTCGTTCTTTGGGACCTCGGAGAACGCCGTCAAGAGCCAACTCTGGATTGCGGTGTCGGTGTACGTGCTCGTGGCCATCCTCAAAAAACGGCTGGATCTTCCGGTAAGTCTCTACACAATTCTACAGACACTGAGTTTGACAGCGTTCGAGAAAACCCCGCTTTTACGGCTATTCTCTGAGACCGATTACACTTCTCATAGTGACGACGCCCGTAACTTGTTGAATCTAGTGCGCCGTGACAAGGCGCTATTCCTCAGCGGGTGCGAATCCCGCCCGGCAACTGTCGCTCCAGCCGGTAGCAGTCGGAGCGGACGATGGAGGTAACGACATCGGCTGAAGCACTCCGACGACAAAGGGCCGCCCTGGGCGGTTCAGCGACCACGCGGGCTACAACGCGAGTAAACGCCGAGCAGGCCTCGAAACGGGTAACGCGGAAGCCGACCCGCCTGGATTACGGGGAAGGCTGCCAGCGGTCGGGAAGCGAGCGACGCGAGCACCGACCGGTTCCGCCGGGGTAATGGCGGCAGCACGCGTGGACGAGGGGAATGGACGCAACACGGGAAGCCCTGCCGGCGGCGTGGCACGCGCCAACCGACGACCCGTGAGGGCAAGGTCGGGCCGGCCAGGGTGGCGGAGAAGCCCGTACTGTGCGCCAGGCAGCGCACTGGTCAGGAGGGTTGAAGTCCCTCCGGCCCCCGGATGAGGGGGGCCGTATCCAAAGGCGGGGGTAATGCCTCGCCGGCCGCAGGTGGCAGGTATGGAGATACCTAGACGGGCACGCAGGCGAAAGCTGGACACAGCCAAGGTGGACCTGGAGCCGCCACGACGGAACTGCGGAGGACAGGGCGCCCACCGTGAGGTGGGGTCCGAAGGGTTTGCGGAGCAGTACCGGGCCGTAGTCGAGGGGGCGACCCCATGACGAACCGGTCGGCCAAAGGTGGGGCAAGGTCGAGCCTGCACTACAGAGGCGAAGGCGATCTCATCCACCCACCGCACCAAGGTGTTTGCGGGCGGCACGGTATGGAAGACCAGTGCGTGACCCTGGGAGACCTCGGCGGGTCCGCGGGTGGCGCCGCGGCAACTGACCCTATAAGCGAGAGCGAAGTGGGAAGGGATGCTCGTCGAGGAGTCGGACGGCCGAATAGTACCTGAAGCGCGGTGAAAGCCGCGTGACCGTCAGGGGGCGGCAACCGAGTGGGTTGGGGAAGGCGGCCGGCGAAGACGGTCGGGACCGGACAGGACGGTGAGATGAGCAAGGGCGCTGAGGTGGACAGTTCCATGAGTGAAAGACCCCAACATCAGCGACCGAGGAGACTTGCCGACTGGCTGAACCCGACGGGCCGGAGGAGGGTCCACTCTTTGATTCCTCCATCGGTCCTCATCACGCGAAGACGTCTTCGTGAAAGCGGTATGCGGGAAAACCGCACGTACCGTTTGAGCGGCGGACGGAGGCCAGCGCCCGCGGGGCGCGCCTCCTCCGACCCGACACCGTTGAAGCTGGGCAATGCCGGCCGAGGGAAGGGGCTTCAGGTGGAAGGGATGGCGAAAGGGAACAGGCTCCGGGAGTGGCCGAACGGCCTATCACCCCGATGAATGAGCAGGAATGCCAGACGTCATCACATGCATAAGCGAAGGGGACGACCCGCGCGGTCGCCGTCGTCAGGGCGTCAACAGGTCTGACGACGCACCGGCCGGCCAACGCCAGGGTGTGAGCCGGGTGCCACGGCTTGCAAGACCCGCCCGCTGGTCGCAACTGGAAAGCCCGTGTGCGAGCCGCATGATTCCACTGGAGAGCCCGGTGCCGGAAATCGGCACGCCGGGTTCGGAGAGCGGGGGGAGGAAACGTGCCCATGGGACTCGGACTGCGGCCCGGTGCGAAAGCGCCGGCAGAGCCACCGACTCCCTACTGGTTACGCGCCTCCCCTCGACTCTACTTGGACTAATTCCTGGGACACTAGTGCTACCAACCTGGAGCTGTCTTGTCTGCACGCCGATGCGACGGAAAGATCCGGACAGACGATACATCGCGCCAAAGGCGGCGGTCACAATGGTGCGCGGAGTTCGGTGCGGAGACCGCTGTCTTGGCTGATCACTCCGTCGGCCGGTCGTGACCGCCGACGCTTGTCCGCTGGTGGAGCAAGGCGCTCCAGACGGCGCGCCGCTCCCTCTCGTCGAACGGAACTCCATATCGCCACGGCTCGCTCTGCGGCCCGCGACCGGGCGGCGCACACCCTTCCCAATTTCGTGTGGGACGGAGGGAATGCGAACGGGCGGATCCATCCTTACCCGCTAGGGCCCGGACTATTCATGGCGACCGTGACTTGGCCCCTGGGAGGCGGCACCGGAACCGGACTCGGTCACGGACAACGGGCAATGAGCAGTGGGCGGCCGCTGGAACGTCTCAACCGCGTGTGGCAGGGTGGTTGAGCGCCGAATGGACGTGATGACGGGTGCCGCCGGGGAGGACAGCGCACACTTCCCCCGTTGCGGGCGGTTGGCAGCCTCCGTCGGTCAGCGATGCGGCGCTCGCCGAGCGGCTATCCGGCGCGCGCCCCGAGCGCGAACGCGATATGCCGCCACGCCGCCAGGTCTGGTGTCGCGCGCGGCAGGCGCAGGACGATGCGATGCACCGAGCACACCACCTGGACGCCGAGCTTCAGCAGCCGGTCGCGCAGCCAGGGCACCTGCGCGCGGGCGCACGCGGTGTCGGCGGCGCGCAGCCGCAACTCCTGCATCAGCACGTAGGCCGCCGCCGTCAGCAGGACGCGCAACTGATTCGCCGAAAACGTCTGGCAACTCGTGCGGTCGATCTGTAGGGCCTTCAGTTCCTTGATCCGGTTCTCGGCGTCCCCGCGGGCGCAGTAGACCTTCTCGTAGAGGAAACGCGGCGTCTGCCGCATGTTGGTCACGACGAAGCGCGGATTGTCCCGCGGCTCGCGGTCTCGGTGGCGGACGACTTCGGCCTTGGTCACCACGCGGCGCGCGTGGTTCCACGTGCCGGCCTGGTACTCGTTGGTCTCGGTGTAGACGTGCTCGGTCTGTTCGTTGCGCCACGTCCGCGCCCGCGCCACCAGCATGGCCGGCTCCGGCGTACCGCTCCAACACCGCGTTCTTCGCCATCGCGACCACGTAATCGAGCCGCGGCTGCGCCTCCAGGAAGTCGAAGACCGCCGGGCTGGCAAAGCCCCCGTCGAGCCGAACGAGAATGCGCGCCCGCGGAAACGCCCGGCGCAGCCGCGGCAGCAACCGCGACAACAGCCCGACCGTCCCCTCGGAGGCGACCGCCTTGCCGTGCCGCAACAGCGCCGCGCACAGATACTGCTCGGATTCGCGGTCGAAGGTCAGGAAGCCAAGCAGCGGCAGGTAGCACCAGTTGTCGTAGTAGCCGTTGAAGAGCGTGTACTGCTGCGCCCCGTGCGTCGGGTCGTCCGTCGGGGGGCGCATTCCCGATTTCCCGGAGCAGTGTGTAGGCAAAGATGGACTGTGAGGCTGGGGGAGGTTGAGCCGGTCTTCGGACAGACGGGGAGGGTGGTACTGGACATTACGGCTCGGACTGCCCATGATGGTGCGTTGAAATGGACAAGACCATCGACACCCCGAGCCGCGAGATCGATCTTGGCAACATTCCCGTCCACCTGCGCACTGCCCTCCGGCGGGCGCTGGAGTTGGAGGCGCGTGCTCCAGCGCCCAGGTCGGCAGAGGAAGCGGAGCAGTGCGAAGAGCAGCTGCGGGCCATCGCGGACGAGTTCTTCGGCGCCCTCCTCACCCCCGTGCTGCAACGCGCGGTGCGCTCCGCCGCGGTTGGCGACGCGGCGAGCGCCCTCGTGCGCCACCTGCCCCGGCGGATGCGGAGCGACGGCCTGGAGACCGTCAACGTTCGCACCTCCCGGGGCACGACGGTGCCGGTCACGACGCCGTACTACCGCGAGAAACACGCCCGTCGGGCGAAGCGGAGGCCGGGACTCTACCCCGCCTTGGTGGTGCTGGGCATCTACGACCGGTGCACGCCGAAGCTGGCCTCCGATGCAAGCCGCGCGGTCGCCATGCTCAGCTCGCTGGCCGAAGCGCAGGCGCAGCTCCGCTCCGAGGGCATCGCCCTGGATATCAAGACCCTCCGCTCGACCGCCTATCGCTACGCTGCGCGGGCCCGAGCGGCCCAGCAGAGCGCGGCGTGCGGCCTGCTGGACCGCGTGACCGGCAAGCGGGTGGTCGTCTCCCTCGACGGGGGCCGCGTCCGTGTGAGGCGCAAGAAGCGTGGCCCCAAGACGAAGAAGGGGCGCAACCGATTCCATACCGACTGGAAGGAACCGAAGCTCCTCATCCTGTACGTCGTCGGCGACGACGGGCGACCGTCTCAGACGTGGGCCCCGATCATCGACGGCACGCTCCGGGGACCGGAGGCGGTCTTCGCCCTGCTGTTGTCGTACGCGCGGCAGATCGGCCTCAACGCCGCTGACAAGGTGCTCTTCATCGCCGACGGCGCGCCCTGGATCTGGCGACGCCTCCAGCGCCTCATCGCCGCGCTCGGGCTCTCGCCGACACAGGTGCTGGGGCTGATCGACTTCTATCATGCCGCCAAGCAACTCTCCGACGCGGTCAAGCTGCGCCGCTGGAGCGCGACGCAACGCACCCGCTGGCTCAACCGCACGCGGGGGCTGCTCAAGCGAGCACGCGTGGACGAGGTGATCACGGCCCTGCGGGAGCTGTGCCGCGGGCGCACGGCCGGCAAGATCCGCACGCACCTCAACTACTTCCTGAAGAACCGTCATCGTTTCGCCTACACCACAATGGTCGGGCTCGGGCTTCCGCGGGGCAGCGGCGCCGTCGAAAGCGCCATCCGTCGCGTCATCAATCTCCGCATCAAGGGCGCATCCATCTATTGGCTACCGGAGAGCGTCGACGCGATTCTTCTCCTGCGGTCTTTCTATAAGTCCGGCAGATGGAACTGTTTGCAGCGGATGGCCATGACGCCGGTGGGTGTGAGCGCGTGACCGGGAAATCGGGAATGCGCCCCCGTCGGGTCCAGATCGATCGTGATGCACCGCGCCCGCCCGTCCAGACGGCGGCGATGCCGCGCGATGACCCGCGTGGCCAACTCGTCGGCCATGCGGTAGAGCGCGCAGCCGTTGACTGCGTTCTCGAACCGCGACAGCGTCGGCTGCGACGCCAGGCGCTCGCCCGAAACCGGGTCTCTGTCGAGCAGCAGCTTGGGCTGTGCTACAATGCTTCCCATGCGTATCGGGATCCAACCCGTGATTCTAAACTAAGGGCACTGCGCTAAACTAGTTTGCTACCTGTGGGTTTTCTGGTCATACTGGAGGCATGAAGCGAGACATCGAGCTGGAAGCGACCCTTGTCGCGAAGTATGCGGCGGTCGGTCCCGTGTTGGACGAGCGCAGTCGCCGCCGGTGGGCGGCGGCCGAGTCGCTCGCCATCGGCTACGGCGGCGACGCGGTGGTTTCGTCGGCTACCGGTGTGGCTCGGGAGACGATTCGCAAGGGGCGCCGGGAGATTGCCCGCGACGAGGCGCCGACGGACCGCATTCGACGCCCTGGCGGCGGACGGCCCCGCATCCAGCAGGATCAACCCGGCATCCAGGCCGCGCTCCAAGCGCTGGTGGATCCGCTCACGCGCGGCGACCCGACCTCGCCGCTGCGCTGGACGTGCAAGAGTCGCGCGAAGCTGGCGGCGGCGCTGACCGAGCAGGGGTGGCGGGTGAGTTCGACCACTGTGGGCCGGCTGCTGCACCGCCTGGGCTACCGGCTGCAATCGCCGCGCAAACGACAGGAAGGCGCCACGCATCCGGACCGCAACGCGCAGTTCGAGCACATCAACCGGACTGCCGACGAGCATCTGAGCGCCGGCCAGCCGGTGATTTCGGTCGACACGAAGAAGAAGGAGCTGGTCGGGAACTTCAAGAACGGCGGGCGGGAATGGCCGCCGAAGGGCACGCCGCCAGCGGTGCTGGTGCATGATTTCCCGACCGACGCCGAGGGCAAGGCGATTCCGTACGGCGTCTACGACATGGCGCGCAACGAAGCCTGGGTGAGCGTGGGCTGGGACCACGACACACCGGCGTTCGCGGTGGCGTCGATTCGCCACTGGTGGGGCCAGATGGGCTGCGGCGCCTACCCTGAGGCCACGACCCTGTTCATCACGGCCGATGCGGGCGGGAGCAACGGGTATCGGTTGCGCGCCTGGAAGCATGAGCTTCAACAGTTGGCCGACGAGACCGGACTGACCATCGAGGTGAGTCATTTTCCACCCGGCACCAGCAAGTGGAACAAGATCGAGCACCGGCTCTTCTGTCACATCACGGCGAACTGGCGCGGCACCCCGCTGACGACGTATGAGACCATCGTCGACCGCATCGGGAACGTCCGGACGGCAACCGGGCTCCGGGTCCGGGCCGAACTCGACGCCGGGCAGTACCCCACGGGCGTTACGGTGACCAAGGAACAGATGGACGCACTCGCGCTGGTCCGCGATGAGTTTCACGGGGAATGGAATTACAAACTGTTACCCCGACCAAGTTGAAGACTTTATATCGATCACTGTCCTAAAGGCGGACATACAGGAGGAGCCCTATGAGATCTCGTTTTCCCGCGCTCGTTGCCGCAGTTGCGACAGCTGTGTTGTTGATCCTGGCCACCACGAGCTTTCTGGAGGCACGAGGAAACCGGTGCTACCTTGGAGCACACTTCTACAACAAGGAGCGAAAAATAGGACGTGGTGCCTATATCAGGGAGGAATGCAGTACCATGCTCCCTGATATACATAGTGCTCCATTTGGAAACTGGGGCGTCAATTCAGCATGGGGAAGCAGGAAGGACGGGAATCAGTTTCGGGGGTGGGAGCCAAATAGGAGATATACACAGAGACATTGGAACTCCTGCACGCCGCAGTTTCCGCCACCTCATAACGACTACTACAACGCCGAAGGCGGCTGGTCTCAAGAATGGAACCCGAAATCAACGGAGCATTACGCGTCGGGGTGGGTGCTGCGCGGAAGTAGAGGGTTGTCCTGCAGGTACATACATGACGGGAGTGTCTGGACTTCCAGGAACAACTACATGAAGCTCTATGAGCTGGACCAGTACGATCGTGACGAAAAGGTTGCGACGCTTAGCTACGGGAACGTTCACGTGGAGATTTCGTGCAACGGCGCGTGGGATTGTAGTGGCGAGTCAGACTGGGCATCGCCAACATACGTCAATCCGCAACTCTCCAAGGTGTCGGCCAAGATCCAGATTCGCGTGAAATCGGAGAGGAAATAGGCGTGATGAAGAGACTCATGAGCTGCGGCGCGTTAGTGTTGGCAATTCTGTTCTCTGGAACTGTGGTCCAGAATCAGCGCGCGTCGAAGGTGCAGGGCGTTGTGCTCGCAGCGCCCTCCGGCGGTCTGTCGTCAAGTCCCCAGCCATTGGCTAATGCCCGCGTGGAATACAAGGAAAGGGGTGGCGCCGACGTGCAAGTGACGACGACAGACGCCAAAGGGCACTTCGAATTCCCATCCGGCCGGCGGGGTGTCGTGACGGCAAGCACGTCCGGGCTTGCAGCCATCAGCGTGAGATGGCCGTCACGGGAAGGTGGCGCGCAACTGCGCATAGTGCTCCCGCCAGCGGCGGCGGTGCGCGGGACGCTGTTCGATCTGGTTACGAAGCAGGCGGTCATGGACGGAGCCGTGAGGCTGACGGTAGCTCATTCGGCGAATCTTGTTTCCGACGCGGCACTTGTGGAGAACGGGCGTTTCGAGTTCAAGGGTCTTCCGCCGGGCCCGGCCGTCCTCGTGGCAACCGCAGACGGCTTTGCGCCGCACTTCAGCACGCGGACCCTCGAGAAGGGTACGGTTCATGACGCCCGAATCGGGCTGCTGGATGGGTCGGTGCATGGCAGCGTGCTCGATGCCTCCGGTACGCCCGTGAGCGGCGCGGGCCTTTTGTGGCCTACAATTCTTCTTTCGTGGCTGGAGAAGTCCTCGTGAGTTTCGTTGGCGGTCGTGACCTGACGGGGAATGATGGGACATTTGCGGTCAACGGCATCGTGCCGGACACGGAGTTTCAGCTCTATGCAGAAAGCGAAGACGGCCGCCGATCGGAAGTAGTTACGCTTACAGCCAGTCCGGGCCTGCCGCTTGAGGGGGTTGTCCTGCGCATGAGATAGAAGCTGAGTCATCGAGATGGCTATGGGAAGAGGAGGGTGATGAATGCACTTGTGCCTCGTGCCCATCCTGCTGCTCGTAGTCGGCTTCACGATGGGGCCGGCGGCCGGACCGGCCGCGGCGCAGCAGCGTGACCGGATCGAGGTCCAGGTCGGCGGCGGATGGGTCTGGCATTACTTGGCACCCCGTCACCTCGGGAGCGTTGAAGTCGGCCTCGCGCTGTGGGTGAGTGACGGGTGGGGAATCGCGGTACGGCGCGTGGTCGCGCCCGGTGACAGCCTCGCTCGGCCGGCTGACCGTCCGAGCGACAACCGCTGGGCCGGCGACGGAAACGTGCGGTACACCACCGTAACGGCGCGGTACCGCCGGCTCTTGCGCGGCGATCTTGAGCTCAACGTCGGGTTCGGACTGCTAGCGCAGGGGGCGGTTGACCACTTGCTGACACCGCACGAGACTGGCCGGCTCCAGGATTTGCAGCGCATAACAGAAGCGTATCGCGGCGGAGGTGCGCTTGAACTGCTGGTGGGGCGCAAGGTGTTCGGCAGCGTCGGTGTCAAGGGTGGGTTTACGATGGCCAGGTACACCGATCTCTATGTGAACACGAACGTGGTCGGCCTAGTGGCGATCGGGTTTTAGTGCTGCGCCACGTCATAATCTTCGGACACGCACATGGGTTTACGGCGCGCGGTGAGTCGCCCGGGGGAGTCTCACCTGGACTCTACCTCGCCTTGGTGGTGCTGCCCATCTACGACCGGTGCACGCCGAAGCTGGCCTCCGATGCAAGCCGCGCGGTCGCCATGCTCAGCTCGCTGGCCGAAGCGCAGGCGCAGCTCCGCTCCGAGGGAATCGCCCTGGATATCAAGACCCTCCGCTCGCCCGCCTATGGGTGCGGCTCTTTTTCATAGATTGCTATCTCGCTCATTCATAAGGGTTTATGTCCGAGGACACTCCCTCTTCAGTGCGTTTTGAGGGGTGACAGCGTCCGGCGAGCGCCCCATCCGCCTCTTTTCGGGCCGCCGCCCGACCCGACCACGACGCCGGCACGCGCCGGTCCCCCTCAGGCGCGCTCCCTTCTGGACATTCGCGGGGTGCGGCTCTTCATAGAGGATTTTTCGCCCTATTCATGGGCTCTTTTGCCCGCGGATGCGTCTCCCCAGTGGCCATTTCGGGAGGGACATCAAGCAGGCCAGCGCCGTACCGGCGTCTTTTCGGCAGCCAGCCGAGCCTCGTCACGGCGCCGAACACCTTCGGTCTTCTCCCCGACAGGCGCGCTCCCTTCTGGACATTCGCGCGGCGTTCTGGTACGGTGCCGTGGGAAGGGAGGCAGACCTGCGATGGCTGTGACGACAGGATTCCAGGGACGTACATTCGACGTGCCCCGAACCGGCGTCCCGTGCATCGATCCCCCGAGGCGAGCCCCGTGCGCAGCGGCCGATGCTGTCTTCGCGGATGCCAAAGCCTTCCTCTCGTCCAGCGAAGCCCGGCAGATGAGCGAGAGCGAACTCGAACGGGAACTGCACCGGCGGGGCCAGGAGTTGGTGCGCAAGCTCCTGCAAGGACATCGCGACCAACGCAGCCCGAAAGAGGCTGCTGGTCCGGCCGAGGGCAAGGGCACCAGCGGTGTCGAGTGCTCGGAGCCGCGCGAGCACGAAAGCCACGCCGAAACGGCCTCCGGCACGATGCAGGTTGTGGGTCTGGGCTGCGCGCGGCGCGGTCACGACGGCTTGCATCGGCTCGATGCCGCGCTGAACCTGCTGCCGGAGCGCTACTGGGTCGAGATGCGCCGCCGCGTGACCATCGCGACCGCCTCGCGGGCACCACCGCGTACGCCCTGGAAGCCACCGTGGTACTCGACATCATCCACGTGGCAGCGGCGACGCGGCGTGCGGTGCTCGTCGCCGGCTCATCGAAGGGCCTGTCGGCATTTGGTCCGCGATCCGATGGGAGCCGACCGGCGCACGGTGACACTTGGCTCCACAGTTGCGGCGGTCCGCAGCCGCCGCGGGTAGCCGGAGCCTGGATGCGTACTGAGGAGGAACCTGGCCAGCGCGGTGCTGGCGCGCGGCCTGGACAAGCGGCGGTTACGGGGGTTACCGGAGCGTTGAGCCATGCAAGTTGTTCTCCGCCGCACCGCTCCACCCGCCCCGGCGCCCTATGCGGCGGCGGAGGCTTCTTTCGCGGAGACCAAAGCCTACCTTTCTTCGCGCGAGGCCCTGCAGATGCGTGAGAGCGACCTCGAACGGGAGTTGAACCGGCGTGGTCAGGAGTTGATGCGCAAGCTCCTGCAAGGGCACCTCGACCAACGCAGCCCGGGGGAGGCGGCGGGTCCGGTCGAGGGGGCCGACGGCGTCGAGCGTTCGGAGCGGCGGCTGCACGACCGGCAGTTGGAGACGACCTTCGGGACGGTGGCGGTCGAGCGCCTGGGCTACGCGCGGCACGGTCACGACAGTCTGCATCCGCTCGATGCGTCGCTGAACCTGCCGGCTGAGCGTTACTCGCTCGAGGTGCGCCGCCGGGTGGCCGAAGCGGCCGCATCGCGGTCGTTCGACGAAGCGCTGTTCGAGCTGTCTCGCCATAGCGGGGCCCAGGTGCCCAAGCGTCAGGCGGAACAGTTGGTCGCTCGCGCGGCCGAGGACTTCGACGCCTTCTACGCGGCGCGCCGAGCGGCGGCGGGCGAGCCGGTCGCTGACGAGTCGGTTGTGGTGCTCACCTTCGACGGCAAGGGCGTGGTGCTGCATCACGAGGACCTGCGCGAGGCGACGCGCAAGGCGGCCGAGAGGCGCCGGCGGCAACGCGAGCAGCTCTCCCCGTTCAACCGCCTGCGGCCGGGCGAGAAGAAGCACGCCAAACGCATGGCGACGGTGGCCGCCGTCTACGCGGTCGCGCCGTTGGTGCGCAGCCCGGAGGATTTCCTGCAGAGCCTGATGCCCCGACAGCCGGCGGCCAAGGCCAAGAATCGGGCCAAGACCGCGGCGGTGCGTCCTCGCCCGGTGGCCAAACGGGTCTGGGCGAGCCTCGAACACGATCCGGCCGAGGTGGTCGCCGAGGCGATGCTGGAAGCCGAGCGCCACGACCCGGAGCGCGTCAAGCGCTGGGTCGTGCTCGTCGACGGCGCCGAGACGCAACTCGCCCTCGTCGAAGCGGGCGCCGCCGCCTACGGCGTCGACGTGACGGTGATACTCGACATCATTCACGTGGTCGAGTACGTCTGGAAGGCGGCGCACGTGTTCCATCGCGAGCGGAGCCCCGACGCGGCGCATTGGGCCTGGACGCGCGTGCAGAGCATTCTCGAGGGCAAGTCCAGCAAGGTGGCCGCGGCGATGCGGCGGGCGGCGACCGTCGCAGGCTTGTCGAGCGACACCCGCAAGCCGGTCGATACGTGCGCCGACTACCTGCAGAAGTACGCGCCGTATCTGCACTACGACCGCTACCTCGCGGCGGGCTATCCCATCGCCACCGGCGTGATCGAAGGGGCGTGCCGGTACCTGGTCCGCGACCGGATGGAGTTGACCGGAGCCCGCTGGCGGCTGGTCGGCGCCGAGGCGGTCCTGAAGCTGCGGGCGCTACGGGCCAGCGGCGACTTCGATGCGTACTGGGACTTCCACGAAGCGCGCGAGTACGAGCGGAACCACGCCCAGCGCTACGCTGACGGGATAGCACCGCCGGTCAGCGAGCCGCCCCCATCGCCCTCCTCACCTCGCCTTCGCCGGGTCAAGTAGCTCTTGCCATGCCGCTCGCAGCCCCTCCTGGACCCCTCTGGACCGCCGACGCAAAAGAGCCGCACCCCTTCCCACTTCGCTCTCGCTTATAGGGTCAGTTGCCGCGGCGCCACCCGCGGACCCGCCGAGGTCTCCCAGGGTCACGCACTGGTCTTCCATACCGTGCCGCCCGCAAACACCTTGGTGCGGTGGGTGGATGAGATCGCCTTCGCCTCCATAGTGCAGGCTCGACCTTGCCCCACCTTTGGCCGACCGGTTCGTCATGGGGTCGCCCCCTCGACTACGGCCCGGTACTGCTCCGCAAACCCTTCGGACCCCACCTCACGGTGGGCGCCCTGTCCTCCGCAGTTCCGTCGTGGCGGCTCCAGGTCCACCTTGGCTGTGTCCAGCTTTCGCCTGCGTGCCCGTTTAGGTATCTCCATACCTGCCACCTGCGGCCGGCGAGGCATTACCCCCGCCTTTGGATACGGCCCCCCTCATCCGGGGGCCGGAGGGACTTCAACCCTCCTGACCAGTGCGCTGCCTGGCGCACACTATTCGGCCGTCCGACTCCTCGACGAGCATCCCTTCCCACTTCGCTCTCGCTTATAGGGTCAGTTGCCGCGGCGCCACCCGCGGACCCGCCGAGGTCTCCCAGGGTCACGCACTGGTCTTCCATACCGTGCCGCCCGCAAACACCTTGGTGCGGTGGGTGGATGAGATCGCCTTCGCCTCCATAGTGCAGGCTCGACCTTGCCCCACCTTTGGCCGACCGGTTCGTCATGGGGTCGCCCCCTCGACTACGGCCCGGTACTGCTCCGCAAACCCTTCGGACCCCACCTCACGGTGGGCGCCCTGTCCTCCGCAGTTCCGTCGTGGCGGCTCCAGGTCCACCTTGGCTGTGTCCAGCTTTCGCCTGCGTGCCCGTTTAGGTATCTCCATACCTGCCACCTGCGGCCGGCGAGGCATTACCCCCGCCTTTGGATACGGCCCCCCTCATCCGGGGGCCGGAGGGACTTCAACCCTCCTGACCAGTGCGCTGCCTGGCGCACACTACGAGGTCTTCCTGACGACGGTGGCGGCGTGCTGCCCACGCCGCCGCCCCGCGCCGGCAGCACGCGGACCGACGCGCCCGCGCCGACGCGGCAGCACGGGCGGTAGCTCCTACCGAAAACCTGCGGTCCTCGGCAACGGCAGGAGCACATGCGTTGCACCTGTCGGGTCCGTCGCAGTCCCGACCGCCACGGCGCTCATCGTCACCGGCCGGACACCTCCACGGACGCCACAGCGGGCGCCGACGAGGTCGCTTCGTAGGTCAACGGATCCCCGTCCGGGCCTCGGAACGCTCCCCGATGTCGATTACGGCCGTCTCGTTCACAGGCAGGACCTGATCGGCCAACGGACCGGTCGCCACCGGAGAACGGTTGGAGACCCCCGGCACCGTGGTCGTCATCCGGGATCGCCCGCCCGTCACGTGTGACCAGTGCTCGATGACCTTGTCGCGGTACTCCGCGTGCAGGCGGAGCATGTCGGGGTGGGGCGTCTGCCCAGGTCCCAACAGGTACACGAAGCCTGCGTTGAAGTCCTTCTGCGCCTCCGCCTCGGGGGGTACTCTCGGTCCCTCCGCCGCTACGACCTGCTCGATGCTGAGGGCGGCGCGGTCTGGCAAGGTTCGTGGCGGCGACGACCCGGTTCACGTCCAGCGGTTGTTGCCGATCGCGAGAAAACGCGCTTTCCTGCACAGGCATCGACCGGTCTCATTGACGAGGTGAGTCTCAGGGTCATTCCGCCGCGTCATCACGGTGCGGACGCTGGCGGTTGCGCTCCTGTTGACTGAGTTCGGCCTCACGTCGGCGATAGCTCCGGCCTTCGATGAGCAGGATCTCGACGTGGTGGGTCAGTCGGTCGATCAGTGCGACGGCGCACGAGGCGTTGGGAAAGACGGTGTCCCAGCGCTTGAATGGCAGGTTGGTGGTGATCAGCAGGGAGCGGTGCTCATAGCGGCGGCTGACGAGCTGGAAGATCAGGTCGGCGGCGCGGGCATCGTAGGAGAGGTACCCGAGCTCATCGATTAATGTTGAGCTCCACATTAATCGATTTTTGGGGTATCCATTTAACCGGAGTCAGGGGCGTAACGGGGCCACGGTTCGCCCGGCGAGGGTTGTTTCGGGTGCGTGAAGTCGTGGTCGCCCGTGAACCGATGCGCCACCGGGGCCTCATCGCCGCCGGACAGCCCCGCCAGCACCCCCGCGGGTGCGGTGGGCACCCGCCGAGCCTCGCGTGTCCTTCAGCGGCCGCCGGCGGCGAGCACGGCGCCGGGCCACTCCGGTTACATGGATACCCCAGAAATCGATTAATGTTGAGCGATCGGTAATGTGGAGTAGCCGCCTTTTGTTCCCGCGGCGCCGAGCGCATTCCCTCCAGGACTCCACATTACGTACGTAGCATCGGGACCGTGCCAATCCCGGCACCGCGTTCCTGGAGGTCCCGATGTTGGTCGAGTTGTATCCGAGGGTGCACCGGCGGTACACGTCGTTGGCGATCATCGGTCCGATCTTGGACGGATACGGCACGTGGCTCTTGAGGCAGGGTTACTCAACCGAACGCGCCCGCGAGCATTTCCAGGCGGCGCCACGCCTCGTCCGCCGTCTACAGCAACAGGGCGTGTGGGCCCTGACGAGCCTGACGCGAGCGCGATTGCGGGCCTGTAGGCCCGCGGATTCACAGGAGGATCCCGATCTGGCGGTCCTGGTGCGGCAGCTGGCGCGGTATTGCGAGTCCGAGCTGGCGCTGTATCCGCCGCCCGCGTTGACCCGGGTCGAGCAGCGAGTCGCCGCCTACTGGACCTATCTGCAGCAGGTCCGGGGGTTCGCGCCTTCGACCCTGACGCACCATGGCCGCACGGCCGGCGAGTTTCTGGCACACATCGACTACGAGACGCACCCGCTGCGGCTCGCCACGCTCGACCGCCGAGATCTCGACACCTTTCTGTGTGCCGTCGCCCCCCGCCAGTCGCGTGCGTCCCTTCAGCATGTGGTGGCCAACCTCCGAGCCTTCCTCCGGTTCCTGGCGTCTGCCGGCGAGGTCCCGACCGGGCTCGACACGCAGATCGACACGCCGCGGGTGTATCGCGGCGAGAAGCTCCCACGGGCGCTGCCCTGGGACACGGTGCGGGCGCTCCTCCAGTCGATTGACCGCTCGAGCCCGCTGGGGCGCCGCGACTACGCGATCTTTCTCCTCATGGCGACCTACGGCCTGCGCGCGTGCGAGGTCGTGACGCTCACCCTCGACGACGTGGAGTGGCGGGCGGAGCGGCTGCGCATCCCGCAACGCAAGACACGCGGCTCGCTCTGGCTGCCGCTCACCGACGAGGCCGGGACCGCGCTGCTCGACTAGCTCCGTCACGGACGCGCCGCCCTGAACCTGCGCCGACAGCGGGTCCCGTTCCAGGGGCCGCCGCCGCGCAGCTATCGGGAGCTGTTTCTCCGCTGCCGCACGCCGGCGGGCGTCCTCAAACCGACGGCCGTCACCGAGGCCTTCCAGGCCTGGTCGAAGCGAAGCGGACTCGCCATTCCGTTCCAGGGAGCCCATTGCGTGCGGCACTCGTATGCGGTGCATCTCTTGCGGTCGGGCCTGTCGCTCAAGACGATCGGGGACCTCCTGGGCCATCGCACCCTGGAAAGCACGTGCGTGTACCTCCGCTTGGCGGTTGACGACCTCCGCGACGTCGCGCTGCCTCTGCCGGCCGCGGTTGACCGCACTGCGCCGGGGGTGGCGTCATGACGGCGTTCCGCTCCGTCCTGGCCGCCACCATCCGGAGCTACCTGACGCTCAAGCGAGCACTGGGCCGGCAGTACTCCAACGAAGAACACGTGCTGGCGCACCTGGATCGGTTCCTCGCCGCCCGGCGCGTCGATCTCGTCGCCGAGACGTTCGCCGCCTGGTGTCTCACCCTGCAGCACTTGGCCTCGGTCACGCGTCGAGGTCGCATGCGGGTCGTGCGAAACCTGTGCCTGTATCGCCGCCGCGGCGAGCCCGGCTGCTTCGTCCCGGACGAGCGGCTGTTTCCGCCGGTTCACCAGGCCATCCGGCCGCATATCTTCACCGACAGCCAGATAGTCCAGTTGCTGGCCGTCGCGGGCACTGCCCCGCACCTCCAATTCGCCACTCCGTCCCGAGAACATGCGCCTCGCGATCGTGCTGCTGTCCACCACCGGACTGCGACGCGGTGAGCTGACGCGGCTGACCGTGGGAGACTACGACCCGCCGCAACGCACGCTGACGATCCGCCAGTCCAAGTTCTACAAGTCCCGCCTCGTCCCGGTATCGGCGGATGCCGCCCTCGAGGTCGAGCACCTGATCGCGGTTCGCAACCGGCGGCGATTTCCAGCCGGGGCGGACAGCCCGCTGCTCTGGCATCGCCATCCGAGCACTGGCGGCTACAGCGGCGGGGGCCTCGGCGGCGCCATGCGGGCACTCTTCCGGCGGGCCGGCATCCGGACCGCGACGGGGCATCTCCCACGCACGCATGATTTCCGTCATTATTCGGGGATCCGGATTATTCCGAGTCGATTGATCAAGATGGGCGGTGCTCGGGTTGGATGCCGCATTGGACTCGGAATAATCACAGACTGTTCAGGAAGGCCAGGACCTCGTCGTCCGGGCGGAATCGGTCCGACGGGGAGTGAGTGGGGGTGGTCCTGGCCATCGCCTGTTCCTTCAGCTTGAGATCGGCGTGCAGATAGACGTAGGTCGTCTCGACGGACTCGTGACCGAGCCAGAGCGCGATCACGGCGCGGTCGACGCCGTTTTGCAGCAGGTCCATGGCGGCGGTATGACGCAGCACGTGTGGGGTGACGCGCTTCTTCTTCAGCGAGGGGCATGTCGCCCGTGCAACAGGCAGATGCTTCGCCAGCAGGTAGTCGAGCCCGTCGTGACTGAGGGAACCGCCGCGTTGATTCGGGAAAACGGGGGCGTCCGGTTCGCCGCGAAGCTCTTCGAGCCAGCTCCGCAGGGCTGCCGCCGCATCTTTGCGCAGCGGCGTACAGCGTTCCTTGCGGCCCTTGCCATGACAACGCAGATGGGCGCCCGGGCCAAGCTGGACATCCTTGCAGCGCAGACCGAGGAGTTCCGACGCCCGCAGTCCGGTTTGCACCGCCACGAGCAGCAGGGCGCGGTCCCGGCGTCCCGCCCGTGTCTGCAGGTCCGGGGCCCGCAGCAAGGCCTCGACTTCGTCCCGGTTGAGAAAGTCCACCGGCCGGCGGGTATGGCGTTTGTTCGGCATGGCCAGGACCCGCTGCGCCAAGGCCGCGTGTTGGGGCTCGTGCGAAGCGACGTAGCCGAAGAAGGAACGGATCGCGGCCAGTCGGGTGTTGCGCGTACGCGCGTCGTTGCCGCGCTGGTTCTCGAGATGACTCAGGAAGGCGCCGAGGAAGTCTGTGTTCAGGTCGCCGAGTTCCAGTTCCGTTGGGGCCTTCTTCAACACCTTGCGGGCATGGCGGACCAGCAGTCGGAACGTGTCCCGGTAGCTGGCGATGGTGTGCGGGCTGGCTTGGAGCTGCTGCATGAGGCGGTCGGTGAAGAAGGCCGCCAGGAGTCGGGGGAAGTCGGCGTGGAAGTCGGCGGTCGTCATGACGGCGGCCTCCTTGCGACGCGGTCGAGCCGCCGGGCGGCGAGTTGCATCAGCTCGGGGGTGACCGTGAGGTACCAGTAGGTGTCGCTCACGTGCGCATGGCCGAGGTAGGTCGCCAGACGGGGCAGACGGCCCTCGACGTCGATGCCGCCGCGGTACCAGCGGAGCAGCGTCCCGACAGCAAATCGATGGCGCAGGTCATGCAGACGGGGACCGCGGGAATCGGACGGGCCGCGCAGGCCGACTTGCCGGGACAGCTTGACGAAGGTCCAGCGCAGCGCCCACTCGGTGATCCGGGCGCCGTGTTCGGAGAGGAAGAAGCTCGGGCTGCGAGGATTGAGACAGAGGCGATCACGCTGCGCCGCGTAGTTGCCCAGCGCCCGCCGTGTCGACTCGTGAACGGGAACGTATCTCGACTTCCCGAACTTGCTGCTCCGTACGGTCAGAACGCCGTGTGCGAGGTCGACGTCGTCGCGGTTCAGGCATAGCGGTTCGGAGCTGCGCATCCCGGTGACCGCCAACAGCGCCAGGAGCGTGGTGTAGGTAAAGGGTCTGAGTCCGGTAGTCCCGGACAGTCCCTGGGCCGCACCCAGCAGGTCGGCGACCTCCGCATCGCTGTAGAGATAGGGCCGCGAGCGGCGGTACCGATAGGAGAGCAGGCCCGGCGGCGGCACCTCGTGGCGAGAGTCCACGGCATTCGCAAAGCGGGCGAAGCGGCGTACCATCCCAAGGCGGTTCGCCCACTGGGCGGGTTGCACGTCACGCTGTTGGCGAGCTCGAGGAAGTGATCATTTCTGAAGTTCCGTCGACTGGCTGTGGACGACCCTGCTGATCGCGTCATTCGGTGTCTTCGTCGCGAGCCGGACGCTGGCGGTTGCGCTCCTGCTGGCTGAGTTCAGCCTCCCGGCGACGAAAGCTGCTCCCTTCGATGCGAAGGATCTCGACGTGGTGGGTCAGCCGGTCGATCAGGGCGACGGCGCACGAGGCGTTGGGAAAGACGGTGTCCCAGTTCTTGAAAGGCAGGTTGGTGGTGATCAGCAGGGAGCGGTGTTCGTAGCGGCGGCTGACGAGCTGGAAGATCAGGTCCGCGGCACGGGCGTCGTAGGCGAGGTAGCCCAGTTCGTCGACGCACAATAGCGCGGGGCGCGTGTAGTGGCGCAGGCGGCGTTCGAGTGCGCGGGCGGTCTCCTGTCCGTTGAGGTCGAGCAGCAGGTCGGCGGCGGTGGTGAAGAGTGCGGAGTGTCCGGCGAGGACAGCCTGATGGGCGATGTTCTTCGCCAACATTGTCTTTCCCAGGCCTTGCGCGCCGAGAATCACGACGTTCTCGCCGCGGGCGAGGAAGTCGAGCGAGAGGATGCGTTCGAGGGCAGGCCGGTCCAGCGCGGTGGGCCAGTCCCAGTCCCAGTCGGCGAGCGGCTTGAAGCGTCCGAGTCGGGCGCGCTTGAGCCGGCTCTCGACGCTGCGGCGCTGTTTTTCTTCGAGTTCGGCAGCGACGATGTGCTCGAGCAGGACGGTGGCGCTCCAGCGCTTGCGGGTGGACTGGGCGATGATGTCGTTCAGCTCGTCGGCGGTGCGGTTGAGCCCGAGGCGGCGGAGGTCAGTCGCCAGCGTCGTCGGGGTTTTTCTGTCCGAGGGCATCGTAAGTCTCCAGGTCGTGCGGCCGGACATCGAGGTCACGCAGTCCTGGCCGGTCGGGCAGCGTGAGTCGGAGCGGGGGTTTGAGTCCGCGCTGCCGGCGTCGGGTTTCGAGGATGTGGGTGATGGAGCCGGCGCCGAGGGCATCGCGTTGGAGGGCGATGTCGACGGCGGCGGCCAGCTCCTGCGGCCCGTAGTCGTCGAGCAGGGCGCGCAGCCGGGTGGCGTGCGGTCGCAGGGCTTCTCCTCGCTCGGCAAGGCGCTCGAAGAGCGTTGAGGTGGCGGGGACGGCGGCGCGCAGCCGGTCGCGGGTGGTGTGGACGTTGGCCTGGCGAGTGGCGGCGAGCAGGGCTTCCAGATGGGCGGGGTCCTCGACGGTCAGCCCGGTGTCGTAGGTGCGGTGATGGTTGGCCAGCTCGTTCTGTCCGTCGAGGATGCGGATGCGGGTGGCCGAGGCGACCAGGGTCAGCGGCTTGCGGACGTGGGTGTGGGGAATCGAATAGAGGTTGCGGTCGAAGCGGACGTAGGGGGTCTTTCCGGAGCGGACGGCGCGCACCAGGTCGGTCTCGAAGGGATTGGCGGGCAGCGGCAGCAGGCGGGGCTTCTCCTCGGCCCAGACCTCGGCGACACTGCGATTGGGCTGATCCGGATGCGGCCGCCGGTGGGCGACCTCGTCACGCCAGCGTCGGAACTGGGTGTTGATGTCGTCGAGGTCGCGGAAGGGACGGGCGGCGAAGTAGGCGTGGCGTAGGTATTGAATTTTCCTCTCGATTTTTCCTTTTTCATTTCCCCGTCCCGGCGTACAGGGGCGGGGCGCGAAGTGGTAGTGGCCGGCCAGCTCGAGCAGGCGGGGATGAAACTGGACGGCGGCCCCGCGGCGGTCGAGCACGGCGCTGCGCAGATTGTCGTACACCAGGTTGCGGGCGGCGCCTCCCAGCGCGTCGAAGGCGGCGACGTGCCCGCGGAGGAAGCTCTCCAGCGTCTGGTCGAGGGTGAACAGCGCGGCCAGCGCCCGCGAGTAGCCGAGGACCATGACGAATCCGGAGACGGTGCGTGTGCCTTGTCCGATGCGGACCTTGCCGAACGAGCCCCAGTCGACTTGTGCGGATTCGCCAGCCAGGGTGACGACCCGGCGGTAGACGGCGCGGCTGGTCTCGGGCCGCAGGCGCCGCACGAGTTTGCGTACGGGGAAGACCGAACCGGCATAGCCACGCTGGCGCACCATCTCGTGGATCCGCGTCGCGCGCAGCCGTGGGTACTGCGTCAGGGTGTCGCGGATGAACGGCAGATACGGGTCGATGATGCTGGACCGCCACACGCTGGGAGGGACGTCTGGCGACTCGCGCTCGACCGCGGCGCGGACTGTCTCACGGTGGAGGCCGAGTTGGGCCGCGATGGTCCCGATCTTCCAGTGCTCGGCGTAGTACAGGCGCCGGATCTCGGCGCGTTGCGCGGGCGTGATCATCCTTCCTCCTTGTCCCCGCGATGCGCGGCTCGCGCATCGGAACCAGCCACTGGCTCGTCCGCCCGCAGACCACGCAACGCGTGGCAACGAGGGGCTGAACCGGGGCGGCGTCAGGGACGGGGAGTCTGGTCGATCGCAGCGCTGCGGGGGAAGACTGATCCATCACGCCGCGGCGGCGGTCGCGGTAGGCGCGCTGCTGGTCGCGGTGGTCGAGACGGCCCTCGGGACTCCGCTGATGTCGCGCCCTGGCAGCCCGCACCGATCGGCGACGGCCGGCCGCCTGGCAGCGCAGCGTGCAGTAGGCATGGCCGCGATCACACGCTACGCAGATGGCGAACAGGCGGCTGCAGTATCGGCAGGTCTTCTGGCGTAACGGCTGGTCCACGGCGTCGGAGCGCGTGGGCCAAGCTCCGACTGGACAGCGCCGCGCCGGCCGTGGCACAACAACGGTGACCGGCTCGGTCTGTCGGAGCTCGGGGCGGTCACGAGGGTCCGGCTCTATCCCGGGCCCTCACCCCCACGCTTGAGTCCGCTTCAACGCTACCCGACTGCGGTGGAACCTCGCCAGCCCAGCGGTCGTCCCGGACTCCCTCCGGTCAGGCACGCGCGCCGACGACGGCCCGTTCATCGGCGAGCTGGCGGTTATGCCGGCGTTGCGCTGGCGTCCGAAGGCGTCCGCAGCGTTCCGCCAGGTGCCCCGGCGTCGCGAAGCGGAGCGGAGGATTCGCGCGCGGCCGAGCGTCAACGCCCATCCGGACGTGGTCCGCGCGCGAGAGAGCGCCGCCTCCAGGCGCGCCTGGCGCAACAACCGACACCGAGCGTTCCCACGGTCGCCGCGTGCGCCAGACGAGCCTTCCGCGGCACTCGAGTTGTCGCTCGACGGAACGCCCTCGCCGGTTCGTGGTCGTCGACCACACCGTCCGGCCCAACCCGGCCGTTCCGTCTCGCGAGAGTACCCCGGCCGGGCATGACCAACACCGACGTCCGGGACGTCACGCCCGGCCGCAGAGCAGGCAGGCCCGCGGGTCCTTGGCGCTTTCGTCCCCTCCCCCGGACCCCCTCCCGGGGCTCGCCGCCGCGCTTCGCGGACTCACCTGCGATTTCCTCAGTGACCATTGACAGGCGGTCTTGAACCGATCTGGCTTCAATTTCCGTCACTTCTCGAGGCTCGTTGACACACGCGGCTCGGTCGCCCATCGCAGCGCGAGTTCGGTGGTGATGAAAGCGCTCTCGGATTGCTCGGCGAACGCGACGAAGCGCTGCAACAGACTCCCGGACAGTTTGAGCCGGACCCCGAGCGCGCGACGCGTGGCGAGATACTCGTCGAGAAGCTGCTGGAGATCGGTCATGCCGCACCTCCGGGCCAGGCTGGCGCGAGAGCGCGCAAGGAATCCAGATCGACCTTCGCGTAGATCTGGGTGGTCTCCGGATGACAGTGGCGCAGGATCTGCCCGATGTCTTCGAGCGAAGCGCCGTTGCGGAGCATGCTGGTAGCCAGCGAATGGCGCAGCAGATGCGCCCCCTTGAAGGACGACTCGATGCCGGCGCGCGTCAGCGCCCGCCGCACGATGTCGCAGATGGCGGCCGCGGAGCGGAGGCCCCGATGCGGCGCGTGCATGCGGACGAACAGCAGCCGGGTCTGACACACCGGCCGGCTGGCCCGCAGGTACTCTGTCAATCCCTCTCCCACCTCGCGTGGCAGCGGCAGCGGCTCCCGCCGCTTCCCCTTGCCATGCACGGTTACTATGCCTTCGTCCCAATTGAAGTCATCCAGCGTCAGCGCGACCACTTCGCCGGCGCGCAACCCCAGCCGCGCCAGCAACAGCAGGACGGCGTAGTCCCGTTGCCCGGTAGCCGCGCCGCGGTCGCAACTGTCGAGCAGCGACTCGACCTGCTCGGGTGCGAGCGCCTTCGGCAATCCCGACAAACGCCAGTGCATGACCGGGACGACCGCGCTGGAGAGGTCGACGGGGATGTCGCCGCGCTGGTACAGGTGACGCAGGAAGCTGCGGAGCACCGTGACGACCAGCTTGGCGTGGGAACGGCTGAGGCGCCGAGCCTCGCGCAGGACGAACTGGTTGGCGTCCCGGACCCCGAGCGTCTCGAGCGCGACTTCTCGGGACTCGAAGTGCTCGGTGAGAAAGGCACGGACAATGGGCAGGTAGTTCGTGACCGTCGCCGGACTGACGCCGCGCTCGTTGACGAGAAACCGCTCGTAGATTCCTTCGATCCGATCGATCGGCGTGTCGCTGCCCGGGCAGGGAACGGCGGCAGGGATGACGCCGCCGCCGCGCAAGTAGCACAGCAGTTGCCGGCCGGTTACTGCCTCGCCACGCCGCCCGCTGCCCGTCCCCCGGGCGAGCAGGAAAGCCCCGATCCGCTGCTCGTCGAGATCCTCGACGCCAAGCTCTTCGCGTTCGAGCCAACGGCTGAGTGTTTCGACGAACCGAAGCTTCGCCCGGGCTGAGGGACGGGCATATCTCTCAATCGAAAGCCAGGCGGCGAATCCGTCGATGTCGCGAGCCAGCGGGCCGGTGCGCAATCGTTGTCGGCTCTCTGGAGTGGCGAAAAAGCGTTCGATAGACATGGGTCTTCTCCATCCTCCTGGTGACCATGCAGAGGGAAGACGGAGGGAGAAGACAGACGGGATTATTCCGGAACATCGAACACTGTCGTTCCTCTCAACACGTTGAAAACACGAGCACTCCCACCATCGACACGGAGTCGACTCGGAATAATCCGGATCCCCGAATAATGACGGTTATTCCGATATCGGAATAACCGTCACGGATTCGCCGTCAACGCACTCCTCCGGTGGTGCCGCGCTGGACTCGACGTGCAGGCGAAGCTGCCCTTCCTGGCCGCCTACATGGGGCACGTCTCGGTCGTCTCGACCGCGTACTACCTGCAGTTCGTCGAACCCCTCGCGGCCGCGGCCAGCGCGCGATTCGCGGACCACTGCGGTGACCTCATCACGGGACCCATCGGTGCGGGAGGTGCGCGATGACCGCCAACGGCCCGAACGACCTGGCCCGAGCCCTCCGGGCGTTCTTCGCCGATCACCTGCCCCGGGTGCGCGGAACGAGTCCCCACACCGTCCGGAGCTATCGGGACAGCCTGGTGCTGTTGCTGCGCTTCGTCGCAACGCAGACGCAACAGTCCGTCATCCGGTTGGACCTGGACGACCTCGGGCCACAGCCGATCCTCGCGTTTCTTGAGTACCTGGAGCACGACCGGCGCAACAGCGTCGCCACCCGCAATGTGCGCCTCGCCGCGGTCCACGCGTTCTTCCGGTACTGCGCCATGGAGTACCCTGCACGACTCGCACACTGTCAACGCGTCCTCGCCGTCCCGTTCAAGCGTACCGGTAGCCGCTGCGTGGAGTACCTCGAGCACGAGGAGGTCGAAGCCGTCCTGGGAGTCGTCGATCGGGGCACCGTCGACGGCCGCCGCGACTATGCGCTGCTCGCCACCCTGTTCAACACCGGCGCGCGGGTCGGGGAAATCGTCGGCCTGAGCGTCGCCGACCTGCGGTTGGACACCCCCGCGCAAGTCCGCCTGTATGGCAAGGGACGGAAAGAGCGCGTTTGCCCGTTGTGGCCGCAGACCGCCGACCTGCTGCGCGCCCTGCTGGGCGAACGCGGCCGCGAGCCACGATCCGATGAGCCGGTCTTCCGTAATCACCACGGGACCCGTCTGACACGATTCGGCGTCCGCTACCTGCTGCAGAAGTACTGCACCCGCGCGCAGGCCACCGTCCCGGCCTTGCGCACCAAGCGCCTCCATCCCCACAGCATGCGGCACAGCACGGCTGTCCACCTGCTCCGCGCCGGCGTCGACATCGTCACGATCAGTCAGTGGCTCGGCCACGCCAGCGTCACGACCACGCACCGCTACGCGACCGTCGATCTCGACATGAAGCGTCAGGCGCTCGCCAAGGCTTGCCCCACCGCCCGCGCCACCGCGGGGCCGGCCCCGTGGCGCACGGACGCGTCGGTGCTCGAATGGCTTGAAGCGCTCTGAGGAAGGCGATCGGTAATGTGGAGTGCAGCGACCGATCGTGCCCGGGATCAACGCCGTCGCCGCGGCTACTTCACATTACTGTAGAGTCGAGGGGAGGCGCGTAACCGGTAGGGAGTCGGTGGCTCATCCGGCGCTTTCGCACCGGGCCGCAGTCCGAGTCCCATGGGCACGTTTCCTCCCCCCGCTCTCCGAACCCGGCGTGCCGATTTCCGGCACCGGGCTCTCCAGTGGAATCATGCGGCTCGCACACGAGCTTCCGGTTGCGACCAGCGGGCGGGTCTTGCGAGCCGTGGCACCCGGCTCACACCCTGGCGCTGGCCGGCCGATGCGTCGTCAGACCTGTTGACGCCCTGACGACGGCGACCACGCGGGTCGTCCCCTTCGCTTGTGCATGTGATGACGTCTGGCATTCCTGCTCATTCATCGGGGTAATAGGCCATTCGGCCACTCCCGGAGCCTGTTCCCTTTCGCCATCCCTTCCACCTGAAGCCCCTTCCCTCGGCCGGCATTGCCCGGCGTCAACGGTAGTACGGGCTTCTCCGCCACCCTGGCCGGCCCGACCTTGCCCTCACGGGTCGTCGGTTGGCGCGTGCCACGCCACCGCCAGGGCTTCCCGTGTTGCGTCCATTCCCCTCTTCCATGCATGGCGCCGCCAATACCCCGGCGGAGACGGTCGGTGCTTGCGTCGCTCGCTTCCCGACCGCTGGCAGCCTTCCCCGTATGATCGGCGGGTCGGCTTCCGCAGCATTGGTTTCGAGGCCTGCCCGGCGTTCACTCGCGTTGCGTCCTGCATGGTCGCTGAGCCGCCCTCGGCGACCCTTCTTCATCGGAGTGCTTCAACCGACGTCGTTACCTCCATCGTCCGCTCCGACTGCTACCGGCTGGAGCGACAGTTGCCGGGCGGGATTCGCACCCGCTGAGGAATGGCGCCTTCGCACGGCGCACGATCACTCAACATTAATCGATGACCAATAGCGTTGGGCGCGTGTAGTGCCGCAGGCGGCGTTCGAGCGCGCGGGCGGTCTCCTGTCCGTTGAGGTCGAGCAGCAGGTCGGCGGCGGTGGTGAAGAGAGCGGAGTGTCCGGCGAGGACGGCCTGGTGGGCAATGTTCTTCGCCAGCATTGTTTTCCCCAAGCCCTGCGCGCCGACCAGGATCACGTTCTCGCTGCGGGCGAGGAAGTCGAGTGTGAGAATGCGTTCGAGGGCGGTGCGGTCGAGCGCGGTGGGCCATTCCCAGTCCCAGTCGGCGAGCGGCTTGAAACGGCCGAGTCGGGCACGGGAGAGTCGACTCTCGACGCTGCGGCGCTGTTTGTCTTCGAGCTCGGCGGCGACGATGTGCTCGAGCAGGACGGTGGCGCTCCAACGCTTGCGGGTGGCTTCGGCGATGCGGTCGTTCAGCTCGTCGGCGGTGCGGTTGAGGCCGAGGCGGCCGAGGTCAGTCGCCAGCGTCGTGAGGGTTTTTCTGTCCGAGGGCATCGTAGGCCTCCAGGTCATGCGGCCGGACGTCGAGGTCTCGCAGTCCGGGTCGGTCGGGCAGCGTGAGGCGCAGCGGGGGTTTGAGTCCGCGCTGTCGGCGTCGGGTTTCGAGGATGTGGGTGATGGAGCCGGCGCCGAGGGCGTCGCGTTCGAGGGCTACGTTGACGGCGGCGGCCAGCTCTTGCGGCCCGTAGTCGTCGAGCAGGGCGAGCAGCCGGGTGGCGTTCGGTCGCAGCGCCTCTCCGCGTTCGGCGAGCCGCTCGAAGAGCGTGTCGGTGGCGGGGACGGCGGCGCGGAGGCGGTCGCGGGTGGTGTGGGCGTTGGCTTGGCGGGTGGCCGCGAGAAGGCCTTCCAGATGCGCGGGGTCTTCAACGGTCAGCGCGGTGTCGTAGGTGCGGTGATGGTTGGCCAGCTCGGTCTGTCCGTCGAGGATGCGGATGCGGGTGGCGCCGGCGACCAGGGTCAGCGGCTTTCGGACGTGGGTGTGGGGAATCGAGTAGCTATTGCGGTCGAAGCGGACGTAGGGGGTCTTGCCGGAGCGGACGACACGCACCAGATCGGTCTCGAAGGGATGGGCGGGCAGCGGCAGCAGGCGGGGCTTTTCCTCGGCCCAGACATCGGCGACACTGCGGTCGGGCTGGTCGGGATGACGTCGGCGGTGGGCGACCTCGTCTCGCCAGCGGCGGAACTGGGCGTTGATGTCGTCGAGGTCGCGGAAGGGGCGGGCGGCGAAGAAGGCGTGCCGTAGGTATTGGATCTGCCGTTCGATTTTCCCCTTCTCATTTCCGCGTCCGGGTGTACAGGGCCGGGGTGCGAAGTGGTAGTGGCCGGCGAGGTCGAGCAGGCGGGGATGAAACTGCACGGCGGCGCCGCGGCGGTCGAGCACGGCGCTGCGCAGGTTGTCGTACACGAGGTTGCGGGCGGCGCCTCCCAGCGCCTCGAAGGCGTCGACGTGTCCTCGGAGGAAGCTCTCCAGCGTCTGGTCGTGGGTGAACAGCGCGGCCAGCGCCCGCGAGTAGCCGAGGACCATGACGAATCCGGAGACCGTGCGTGTGCCCTGCCCGATGCGGACCTTGCCGAAGGTGCCCCAGTCGACTTGCCCGGACTCGCTATGGGAAGCTTCCCATAATGCAGAGCATTTTTCAGTTGGCGGCGCGGCAGCAAACGTCCGGCAGTGGCAAGGCGTGTCACCGCGCCGGTGACCGAAAAATGGGATTGGACTGAACCGCTACCCCGCCGCTCGGCTATGGGCGTTGCATTGTCGGCGGACGGAGCGCCCGGGCGTCCCACGGGGCGTTGCATGGAGGTTGCCGGCCGACGGCGGTCGGCGAGGATGACCGGGAAGGCCGTTCCGCAGCCGTCGGGAGGGGTCGGAGACGCAACTCTACCGGCCCGGGGCCTCCCGGGAACTGCGAAGGGTGCCTGGCGGGCGTCGATGGGCTTGTCACGACGAATCCAGGATGACCGGACACCACCCCCAGGCGCCGGCGAGGTCAACGGCCTGCATGTTCCCGTCGTGGCACCGGGGACACCGGCGCAACGAGCGACCGGTCAACGCCTCATAGCGATCCCGATAGTCAGTGGCGACCGGGCCGGCCTCCGCTGCCGGTGGTGGCGTGCATAGCAAGCGGCGGCACTCGGTGAGCTTCTGCTGGCGGTTGCGATTGGCGAGGAAGCCGTAGTGCCGAATGCGGTGGAAGCCGGGCGGGAGCACGTGGAGCAGCATGCGCCGGATGAACTCGGTCGCCGTCAGCGTCATGGTCTTCTTGCGCGACGCGCCAGCCCGGCGGTAGTCGGTGTAGCGGAAGCGCACGGAGTCGTCGTGGAGGCTGCACAGGCGCTGGTTGCTGATGGCGATCCGGTGGGTGTACCGGCCGAGGTAGTCGAGGACCTGTTCGGGGCCGGCGAAGGGTCGCTTCGCATAGACCACCCATTCGGTCTCGCGGGCCGGCCGAAGGTGCTCGGCGAAGCACCGGGGGTCGGAGAGGGGCTGTAGCGCCCCGGCGAAGCGCAGCTGTTCGGACTCGAAGGCGTCCTCCAGCGCCGCGAGAAGAACCCGACGGAAGTAGCGCGAGAGCACCCGGACCGGCAGGAAGAATCCGGGTCGGCAGGCAACCCAGCCACTGCCGTCTCTCGCGAGCCCCCCACCCGGGATGACGCAGTGCAGATGGGGATGATGGACGAGCGTCTGGCCCCAGGTGTGCAGGACGGCGAAGAAGCCGATCTCGGCGCCGAGGTGGCGGGGGTCGGCCGCTATGGTGCGGAGCGTCTCGGCGACGGCCCGGAAGAGGAGACCGTAGACGACGGCCTTGTTCTGGGTGGCGACCTCGGCGATCGCCGGGGGCACGGTGAAGACGACGTGGAAGTACTCGGTGGGCAGCAGGTCCGCCCGGCGCCGTTCGAGCCACGTTGCGCGGGCCAGCGACTGACAGGTCGGACAGTGGCGGTTGCGACAGGAGTTGTACCAGACGCGCCGATGGCCGCAGTGGTCACACTGCTCGACGTGGCCGCCGAGGGCGGCGGTGCGGCATTGCTCGATGGCCGTCATCACGCGGCTGTGCGCCGTCGAGAGGGCGGCTCCGACTTCGGCCCGGAAGGTATCGCCGTAGCGGCGGAACACCTCCGCCACGGTAAGCGCGGCGCGCGGCACGACCGTAGCTCAGTCGACGACCTGGGTGCGTTCTGGGACGGGCCGTGGGAGCAGATCCAGCGGACTCGCGGTCGAGCAGACCGTGGTGGTCGCGATCCGCAGGTACTGCGCCGTGGTCGCCAGACTCCGATGCCCGAGCAGGAGCTGGATGGTGCGCAGGTCGGTGCCGGCCTCGAGCAGATGGACGGCAAACGCATGGCGGAGCGAATGTGGCGAAACCGCTTTGGCGAGGCGCGCGCGGCGGGCGGCGATCTGGCATGCACGCTGGACCGCTGCCCGCGTGATCGGCGTCTCGGGACGCTCGCCGGGAAAGAGCCAGTGGCGGGGCCGTTCGACTTTCCACCAGGTGCGCAGGACCGCCAGCAGCTTCGGCGAGAGCATCACGTAGCGGTCCTTCTGTCCCTTGCCCTTCGCGATGCGCAGCACCATGCGTGCGCTGTCGATGGCGGACACGGTGAGGTGAACGGCCTCGGAGATGCGCAGACCGGCGGCGTAGCACGTGGTCAGGATGGCGTGATGCTTCGCGGCTTTCACCCCGTCGAGAAACTGGACCACTTCTTCCGGGCTGAGCACGACCGGTAGGGACCGCGGCTTCTTCGGCGCGGGGATCATGTCGTCGAAGACCCACCGCTTCTGGAGCGTGACCCGATAGAGGAAGCGAAGCGCCGACACGGCGACGACCAGCGAGCTCGGGGCGAGACGACGTTCGTTGGTCAGGTAGACCTGGTAGGCGCGAATCTGCTCCGGACCGAGACGAGCCGGGGAACGGTCGAAGTAACGAGCGAACCGTGCGACGGTCTCGACGTACGTCCGTTGGGTGCACTCCGACAGCCGCCGCACCTGCATGTCTTCGAGCATGCGTTGACGAAGGGAAGCCATGAGACGCTCCTCTGTGGAGGGCCTGGGGGATTCCAGGCACTCGCAGACCAGCGTATGGCGAAGCTCACGACGGGCTGTGGGGGCTCGACGATCTGGCCGGACGTCTCAGTGTCGGCGGGTCGATCCGCCGTCTACCGCGGAGCGGTTTAGTCCAACGAATCCTATGTTGAGTTGCGCGTTATGTTGAGTTCCCAGTAGATCCGCCCGTTCCACCGCGTCCTCGCCGCAGTTCGCGCTCTCAGCCCACTTTCCATAATTCCGCCGTCGTAGGCGGCGATTTCCGCCGCTGAGAGGAGGACCCCGTGCTCAGCAGTTTCTTTCCCGCGGACCGATTGGAGAGCTATCCCAAGTTTAACAGCCGCAGTACTAAGCAACGCGGAATCAGCAACTTACAGCGACAAAAGCGCTCGAGTGGCACTACAAACCTGCGCAAACCGGGAAATGGGTCGGTCAGATGGTTGTCTTGCGGACGCCTCCCGGTTGCGGGTCGACGCCGAGCGCGTCGTAGATGGCCCGCTGTTCGGGTTCGGCCTGCGTGGCGGTGCGCACGTGCAGGGTGCGCCCGTCGGGGCGCCGGAAGGTGGCGGTGACGCGCTGCTGGCCTTCGAGGATGCGGCGCAGGGTGGTCCAACTGGCGTGTTCGCCGTGGGCTCGCAGCCGGGTGCGGATGACCTGCACGAGCTGGTAGGCGATGACGGTGATGAACAGGTGGCCATCGGCCCGCTGCGGCTTGTGGTGGTAGATGGGGCGCAGGCCGAGTTCGGACTTCAGTGCGCGGAAGACGGCTTCGACGTCGGTGAGGGTGGTGTAGGTGCGCCACAAGGCGTCTTCGTCCCAGTCGGTCTCGCTGCTGCGCAGGCAGTAGACGCCCGGATGGGTGGCCATCGAGCCGTCCTGGGGGCGACGGGTCCAGGTGACGGCGGCGGCCTTCTCGCCGGTCTGGTCGGGGGTGACCTCGATCTGGTAGTGCTTGGCGACGCGGGTATGCTTGGCTCTCAGTCGCCCAATGCGCTGCCAGACCTGTCCGAGGCGCTTGTGGGCGCGGGGGCGCGCCAGCCCCTCGTTGAGCGTGGTCAGCGCGGCCTCGAAGCGGGCGGCGGCCCGCTCAACGATGGCCCGCTCCTTGTGGGCCCGCTCTTCGGAGTAGCAGTACAGGCGGACCTCGCCGGGGTCGGTCGAGACGACCTTGTGCAGATGCACGGTGTGGTTCGACTGCGTGCGGACCGCCACGGCGGCCTCGGCGTCGAACTGCCGGTGGCGTTCACGGCTGACGACCAGATAGCGGTAGCGGTTGTCGCGCAGCCACCCGATGGCGGCCTCGGTGGCGACGCCGCGGTCCATCACCACCAGGGCGCCGGCCGGCGCATCGAGTGCCTCCAGCATGCCGGCCAGGGTGCGGTGTTCCCGGACGTTGCCGGCGAAGACCTGCGAGCGGCGCACGAAGCCGCTGGCGTCGAGCATCAGGCCCAGGGTCAGCAGCGGACAGTCGCTGCGCTTCTCTTTCGAGTGCCCGCGCTTTGCCTGCGGCTGCGCGCCCGCCTCGCCTTCGAAATAGGTGTTGGTCAGGTCGTAGAGGGTCACCGTCGGCTGCAGGTCGAACAGTCCCATGGCCCGCTCGAACAGATGCGCCTCGATCGCCTCGCGGTGCTTCACCAGCGCATCCGAGGCGCGGTAGAGCTGCATCGGGCTGACGGTCTCGAAGTCGACGCCGAGCAACTCGCCGAGGCCGCTGCGTTCCTGCAGCCAGCGGTGCGTGGCGCGCTCCGAGGCCGGCTGGGCCAGGCGTCCGACGACGGCGCCGGTCGCCGCGGTGCGCAACGCGCCGTTGACGCCCAACTCGGTCAGCAGGGCCGGCAGGCCCAATTGCTCCAGGGCCCACAGGCCGACCTGCTCGACGCCGACGCTGCGGGGGCGGACCAGGCGCAACGAGTCGACGTCGACCGGCTGCACGTCTGTCGGCCCGGCTGCTTGTCCCTGCACCGGTGTGCCGCGGGCGACCAACTGTGCGGCTATGCGCTGCGCTTCGCGTTCGACGGCGGCCGGGCAATCGGCCACCAGGGGCGTCTGGCCGGCCAGGATGTCGTCGCTGCGGGAGCAGACCAGCGGCCATTGCGCCTGGGGAATGTCGAAGTGGCGTCCGAGATTGAGCAGGGTGCGCTGGCGGACGGCGTTGCCGATGCGCTCGGAGTGGACGAGGCGATGCGAGAAGTAGGGCTGTCCGTCGGCGGTCCGCCGGGTTTGGGTGCGGCGAATGAACACACGCCCACGATAGCGGGTGCACGTCCCCAGAAGCAACAACCACTCACACGATTATGGCACTACATTCAGTACCGCCAACACCCGATCCTTTAGAATCAACAAGTTATGGGGATGCGATCCTCGGAATATCGCCTAAATCTACAAAATTGTCTGGAATCTTGCTAAAGATGGGCTATCGCACCTCGCCGTACAAGGACCGCATCGACCGGATCGGCCAGCGCCTGGTCGAGCAGCGGTATCACCCCGAGGTCACGGAGCAGCATCTGCGGGAGTGGCTTCGGGTGACCGACTATCTCCGCGAGCAGGGGCTCAGACTCCCACTCACCTTCACGGCCCCGGAGGTCGAGCAGTATGTGGCGGACCGAGTCGTCGAGCTCAGCGCCAGTCGAACGCGCTTCGTCCGGGCGGCCGTTCGGATCTTTCTGGACGCCGACGAGCACGGATACTTCCTCGTCGCATCGGGCGGGTACCGCAACCAGTGCCGTCGTGGTTCGGGTCGGCTCTGGGTGAGTACACCGAGTCCCTGTACTCCCATCGCGGGTTGGCTGCGCGCACGGTCGGCAAGCGCGTGTGGCAGCTCACCCGCTTCGCGGTGTATCTCGACCAGGACGGGGTGACGCGGCTCGACGCCATCGCGCCGCGTCACATTCACGAGTTCCTGATCCGCTTGCGGACACAGGCCGTCGCCACGCGCCTGACCTACGTGACGACACTGCGCAGCTTCTTCCGGTGGGCTGCGATGACAGGGTCGCTTCCCCGCGACCTCAGTGCGGCGGTGGCGCCGCCCCGTCAGTTCAAGCAGCGTGGCCTGCGGGATGCCCTCACCGAGCGCGAGGTGACCCGCCTTTTGAATGGCGTGGACCGCGCGTCGCCCATCGGCCGTCGTGACTATGCCGTCTTGCTGCTCGCGGCCCGGTACGGCCTGCGTCCGTGCAACCTCCGGCAACTCCGCCTCGATGCCATCGACTGGCGGGAGCACGTGCTGTCGCTCACCCAGGCCAAGACCGGCCGCATCCTCACCCTGCCGCTGCTCCCCGACGTCGCTGACGCCCTGATCGCCTACCTCCGGCACGGCCGGCCGGCGACCCAGTCGCGATATGTGTTTGTTCGGCACAAGGCTCCGTTCGAGCCATTCGTGGCCACGAACAACCTGGCCACGATCATGCGGCAGGCCCTGCAGCGCGTGGGGCTCGATCAGCGGGAAGGACGCCGCGGGCTCTACTTGCTGCGCCACACCTTGGCGTGTCGGATGCTGGCCAGCGGCAGTCCGCTCAAGCGCATCGGAGATGTCCTTGGGCATGCGTCCACCGGCGCCACCATGGAGTACGCCTCTGTCGACCTGACGGCCCTTCGACGCGTGGCGATCACCGAAGCGGATGTGCGTCCATGACGGCGGGAACGGCCGGGCCGCACTCGACGTGGTCGTCTCCGCTGGCCGCTGCGCTGCAGCGGTTTCTCGATGGCAAACGAGCCGCGG
Organism: Vicinamibacterales bacterium; assembly: GCA_965222905.1. Classification (GTDB taxonomy): domain Bacteria; phylum Acidobacteriota; class Vicinamibacteria; order Vicinamibacterales; family UBA8438; genus WTFV01. The sequence continues at coordinate 7,379,946 of OZ244976.1, forward strand.
GGTATCGCTACCGCGCCGAAGCCCAGGCGCTGGGCGCACTCGACCTTTTCCTCAGCAAGGCCCTCTCGCCGGCCGACCCCGTGATCACCAGCGACATCGTGCGTGCCTTCGTGGCCCGGCGCGGGGCCGAGTCGGAGACCACGCGTGTGCATCGGCTGACGCTTATCCGGGAGGTGTGTCGCTTCCTCGCACTCGATGACCCGCGGACGTTTGTGCCGGCGCCACGATTCCTCGGCATCCACCGCCGCACCAACGTGCCGCGTGTCCTCTCGCTTGATGAAGGCCGCCGGTTTCTCGACGCCTGCGACACCTTGGACCGGCGCCGCAGCTCGCCCTGCCGCGACCTCGTCCTCCGGACGTTGCTGGTCCTGCTCTATCTCACGGGGTTGCGTGCCGGAGAAGCCCTTCGCCTCACCCTGGCGGACGTCGATCTGGAGACGGCAGTGCTCCGCATTTGCGACACCAAGTTCGGCAAGTCACGGCTCGTGCCCCTCGCCGCCGACGTCGCAGCTCGACTCGCGCAGTGTCGGGACACTCTCACGGACGAGCTCGGCGAGCGGACACCGGGCGAGCCGTTCTTCCCAGCGCCCTCCGGCCAGCCGTACTCGATCTCGGCCCTGCGTGACGTCTTCCACGCGGTCCTGGCCGCAGCGGGGATTCCCCGCTGGCAGGGAGGGAGATCCTTGCGGCTGCACGACCTGAGACACTCGTTTGCAGTTCTCCGCCTGACACTGTGGTATCGACAGCAGGCCCCGCTCGGGAACCTCCTGCCGGCGCTGGCCACCTACCTCGGGCACGTGGACATCGCCAGCTCACAACGCTACCTCCAGATGACCGAAGACGTCGTCGCCGACTTCACGCACCGTTACGCGGCGCGGTTCGGGCATCTTCTCTCCGAGGACGGAGGGCCGCGGTGACTACCCACGACCTTGCGCCCTTCGTCACGACGTTCTTCACGCGGCATCTCCCAGCCGAGCGAAATGCCAGCCCGCATACCATCGCCGCGTATCGCGATACCCTCAAGCTCCTCCTGCGCTTTCTGGCCGCGTCGATGCATCGTACGGCGGCCGCGTTACACATCGAAGACATCACGCCCGATCGCATCCTCGACTTCCTGGCGGACCTCGAAACCACGCGGCGCAACACCATTCGCACGCGCAACGCCCGGCTCGCCGCCATCCACAGCTTCTTCCGCTACGTGCTCGATACCGAGCCCGCCCTCGCGCTGCTCTGTCAGCGCGTTCTGGCCGTCCCCGTGAAGAAGGCCCCGCGTCCCGTGCTCGGCCACCTCAGCGACAGCGAGCTGACACATGTGCTCGCGCAGATCGATCGCTCGACGCAGGCCGGTGAACGCGACTACCTCCTGGTGGCCCTGCTCTACGATACGGGGGCGCGTATCCAGGAGCTCTTGGATCTGGCGCCGTGCCATGTCCGATTCGCACCGCCCCCGTTCGTCCGGCTCTACGGCAAGGGCCGGCGCGAACGGCTCACGCCCCTGCTGCCGCAAACCGCTCGGCTGGTGCGACGCTTCCTCGCCGCAGCAGGACGCCGCGAAGATGACACAGAGCCGCTGATCCAGAACCGGAACGGGCAACGCCTCACGCGCCACGGCGCACGCTATCTCTTGGACAAGTACGTCAAGCGCGCCCAGGCCTCGCTCCCGAGTCTCGCCCGGACCCGCATCAGTCCTCACACGTTGCGCCACACCAAGGCGATGCATCTCCTTCAGTCGGACATCCCGCTCGTCACCATCAAGGACTTCCTGGGCCACGCCGACGTGAAGTCCACGGAGGTCTACGTCCAGAGCGACCTCGCGATGAAACGCGACGCCCTGGACCGTGTCGGCACCCCAGTCCGGCTCGGGCCAAAGCCTCGCCGGCTCTCCAAAGACCTCCTCGAATGGCTCGAGTCCCTGTAGGAATTATGTGAAGTGCGACGTGTCCAGGACCGGCGAAAAAGCTCTCCTGATCTCTCCCGATCTCCTTTGTCCCATTGGAGCGCAACATAACGGGGAACTCAACATAGGACTCGCCGGGCAGGGTGACGACGCGGCGGTAGACGGTACGGTTGGTCTCGGGCCGCAGGCGCCGCGCGAGGCGGCGGACCTGGATGACCGAGCCCGGATAGCCGCGCTGGCGGACCATCTCGTAGATCCGCGTGGCGCGCAGATTCGGATACTGCGCCAGGGTGTCCCGGATGAACGGCAGATACGGGTCGAGGATGCTGGGCCGACACAGGCTGGGGCGGACCCCTGCCGTCTCGCGCTCCACCGCGGCGCGCACCGTCTCATGGTGGAGGCCGAGTTGGGCCGCGATGGTCCCGACCTTCCAGTGCTCGCCGTAGAACAGGCGCCGGATCTCGGCGCGCTGCGCGGGCGTGATCATCGTCCCTCCTTCTCCGGTCGACGCGGGGCTCCCGCATCGGGATGAGCCACCGGCTCGTCCGCCCGCAGACCACGCAGCGCGTGGCAACGGGCGGCTGAACCGGGGCGACGTCAGGGACGGCGAGTCTGGTCGATCGCTGTGCTGCGGTGGAAGACTGATCCATCACGCGGCGGCGGTACGCACGCTGCCGGTCGCGATGGTCGAGACGGCCCTCGGGACTCTGCTGATGGCGGGCCCTGGCAGCCCGCAACGACCGGCGACGACCGGCAGCGCGGCAGCGCGGCGTGCAGTAGGCATGCCCGCGGTCACACGCGGCGCAGATGGCGAACAGGCGGTTGCAGTGTCGGCAGGTCTTCTGGCGGAGCGGCTGGTCCACGGCGTCGGAGCGCGCAGGGCGAGCTCCGACTGGACAGCGAGCACGAACCGTGGCACAACGGCACCGACCGGCTCGGTCTGTCGGAGCTCGGGGCGGTCACGAGGGTCCGGTGGCACCCGGGCCCTCACCCCACGTCTGAGTCCGTTCCAACGGTATCCGAACGCCCCGGCGCTTGCGAGCACGGGCGTCGCGGTGGCTCCGTCCGCTCAGGCACGGGCGCCGACGACGATCCGTCCAGCCGTCGCCGGCCGTCTCACAGCCCCTCGCGTAGTCACGTGCAGCCTCTTCCGCTGCCGGTCCCGCGCTCGGCTACCGCACTCCGCAAACGTCCGCGGACGGACGTTCGCTCCGCTTGGTCTCTGCTTCTTCAGAAAGCGATTTGAACCGACCCGCGTTCAAATTCCTTCAGGAATTCGTGAGCGCTGACAAGGTTCGAAATCGAACGTCTGCAGCGCGTGGCGCAGCGGTTCCTCCGTGTGCCGGGCGAGCCTCGCGGCGGCCGCCCGCAGCCGCTCGCGGGTGGCGGTGTCCGCTCTCTTCAGGACGTCCCGGAAACGCGGGCATCATGGTCGCTGCCTTCCTTGTAGCGGATCACGGCCAGATAGAAGAGCAGCAGCGGATCGCGGCGGGGCTTCCCAACGCCGCGCCGCCGTCGTTCGATCTCGACCCGAACCTCATTCCCCCCGCCGCAGTCCATCAGGATATCGAGGACGCCCGGCAGGCGTTCCCCGTCCACGCGTGCGAGGAGCGCGGGCCACCAGCGGGCAAAGCTCACCGCGCCCCGTGAGGCATGAGGCCGCCCCTGTTCTGCATCGCCCACAGCCGGTCCGCGCCTTGGGACGCCATGCCGAATGACGGCGTCATCGTCAGCGACAGCCCGCGCACCCGCCAAGCCCGGATCGAACCGCACCGAGCCGGTGAAGCCCCACTCCTCGTAGCGGCTGTCCTGTTGCGCCACCAGCAGGCTGAGCACGGCGGTCGATCCGCTCCCCGAGCGCGTCAACCACCCCGCTTCCGGCTAAAGCTGTCGAACGCGGTGGGGGCTCGCATTCTCAACGCGTCAAGGCCACCAAGCATCGCGCCATCCTGACCACTCGGCCTCCTCGGCCACCCAGTTCCGGCGACTCGAACGGCAGCCGTGTGCCAAGCGTGCCAAGCACGGAATCGCTCCAGCCGGAGCAGCGGCACAGCCGCTTGTCGTCGAGCGGCTTGTCATGCTCGCTGGGCAAACCCCAGCACACGCCGCCGAGCGTCCCGCGTTTTGTCGACGGTTCTCCACCGCGAGGCCGCACAGGCGGACCCGGTACTCTCGCGCGTCGCCGTGACGCCGCACATGGTGGGCTGGTCGCTCCCGTTCGGGACGTGGGGAGTCGTCGTAAGTCGCTATCGCCCGGCATTGGAGTACGAGATCGAGCAGAACACTCTACTCGGCGAGCCTTTCTCGGGCACGGACCACCGGATGATACGATCGGCTCATGGAAAGTAGGGACAGAGAGTCGCTCGTTGCGCAACTCCAGCGCGAAGTCGTCAATTCGAGTGTTCCGATCTCGGACATCTTGAGGAAGGCGAAGGTGCTGGCCAGCCTGTTGCAAAACGGAGAGTTCAAGGATTGGGTGGACGCTGAACTCCGAGGCTACCGTACCGCCAGTGAGCGTCCAGAGTATCGCAAGTTAAAACCGATTAATTTCGGGACGTTCGCTGGCCCCTTCGGGAAGATGGCGAAGAACGTTCAGATTCCCGTTGCCCTGCTGCCGGACGACCTCCGGGAGTACGCGGAGCACTTGGAAATCTCACACTCAGTCAAGGAAATAGAGTCGTTGGCGGATCAGGCGGCCAAGGACGGCGCGATCCGTTTAGCGTGGTTACCTGAAGCGGTACTCCTGGCCCGCAGACACGTCTCGATGGACGATGGATGCGAGTTGGTGGAAGCAAGCAGGCCATTGGTTAGGAGTCAGTTGGACGGCATTCTCGACCAAGTGCGTAATCGCCTTCTGGATTTCCTGCTCGAGTTGCAGCAGTTTAGCCCTGACGTGATGACCTCCGAGGATGCAATTCGCAACGTTCCTGGCGAGACGGTCACGCACCTCTACCAGACCATTATCCACGGCGGGCAAAACATCGTTGCAACAGGTACGGGATTCAAGCAAAAGGCCACACAGCACGTCGCTGTAGGTGACTGGACATCTTTACGAGCCTATTTGAGGAGCATCGGAGTCGATCTCAGCTCGCTCGAAGAATTGGAGAGCGCGGTCAGGCAAGACGGCGACCGACGGGAGAAGCGGTTCGGTGAACAAGTGAAGTCTTGGATAGGAAAGATGGTTGGGAAGGCGATGGACGGAACATGGAAGATCGCCTTGAGCACAGCACCCGGGCTCCTGAAGGAGGCGCTGTTTCGGTACTACGGATGGGACTCCGACGGACCAGTGTAAGAGCGGATGTGCGTGGGTTGACGCGTCCCGCCGCCATTGTGAGGGCATTCGGCGCTGCGGCGACCTCCGTGCTGGCGTCTCGGTGTTCGTCCGAGTCCCATGGCCGTCGTAGCCGGGACGATCGGGAACGATGTCTACGGTAGCGACGAGTCTTGGGCCCGGGGCAGTCTCTGGAGACACATGGCCCAATCGTCCACCAGACGCCGCCGCCGCTCGAACAGGTCCGACCGCGCGTAGGCAGCCTCCACCTTGTTCTGGATCACGTGGGCGAGCGCGGCTCGATGACTTCGCGCGGATGGTCCGTTTCCTCGGCGGCCCAATCCGGAACGACGACCGGAAGCCGTGCGGCACGGCGGAGAGCTCGTGGTGCTGGAGCATCTGCGGGAACGTCGACGTGGCTATCGACCTCCCGCTCCGCATCGGGAACACGAGCCGGTTGCCGTCGCCGAGCGTCCGCGCCGCATCGAGGATCTCCAGCGCCCGGGGGATTGTCCCGTTCGTTGTTGAACTTCGGGTGACGGACTCCCGGTCTCCTCTACGTAGTCATCTATATTACGCCACGTCAGCAACCATGCCGTCGGGCGGAGCCAGCGCGTCCAGGGCAACGACCAGGTGCTGCAGATCACGGTAGCCCCGGACCCGCCGGAAGCGCTTCTCCGCCTCCACCAGCGCGCTCGCCACCCAGCGTTGAATCATCTGACCACCGCGCCAGCGCTTGACGTTGCGCGAGTAGTGCTCGACGCTGCCGTTGAGGTTCTCGATGATGTTCGTCGTCCGCAGGGTACGCTGCAGCGCACCCGTCAGACCGAGGCGCTGCACGGTCAGCGTCTCGTCGAGTCCTTCCCGGATGGAGGCCGCTGCCCCGGGGTGCTCGCGCTCGAGCGACTTGGCCAGCCGCTCGAGCACCCGCGCCGCACGGTCCGCCGAATCGAGGTCCCACGCATCCCGCAACGCCTTGCCGACAGAGGCGTGCAGCCGCTCGGGCAGATGGCCGATGACGTTCCTCCACTTATGGACTTGGCAGCGTTGCACCACGCCGCGAGAACCGAAGACGTCGGTGATGGCCCGGCGCAGCCCCGCAGCGCCATCGATGACGAACAGCAACGTCCGGTCCGTCGGCAGTCCGCGCGCCACCAGGTCGCTCAACAGGCCGGTGGTGACAGCAGCGGTCTCGGTGGCGCCTTCGCGCAGCCCCAGCACGTGTTTCCGGCCCTGGGTGTCGATCCCCAGCGCGATCACCATGCAGTGGTCCCGGAAGACCTTGCCGTCGATGCAGACCACCCGCAGGTCCAGTTCCCCCAACGGCCGGCCGAGAAACGCCTGGAGGCGCTTGGTCGACAGCGCCACGAACCGCCGCGACACGGCGCTGCTCGATGTCGCCCGCTCGGTCACGTCGGCCGGCACCGGGTCCAGCGTGCCCGCATACCGGCGTGTCGACACCCCGGCGGCGACCGCGGCCAGCGTATGCTCGTCCAGCGGGTCGGTGGCCGCCGCCCATTGGAAGCTCGCCAGCGGGACTTCGCCCTCGGCGCTCCGCACCCGCTGCCGTGGCAGCTCGACCTGCCGTCCGCCGAGCGTCACCTGGCTGTCGACACTCCCGCCGCGCCACGCGGGCCGCTCAACCTGATGGCGCCCCTTCGGGCCACACAGCATTTCCCGGTCCGCCTCCATCATCGCCTCCAGGACCTGCAGACCGGTCGCAATGCACAAGCCATGGAATGCTTCCCGGACACCGTTGACCACGCCGAGGACCGGCAGCGGCACCTGGATCGTGACGGGGCGCGAGCTGGGGGGTTGGCCGGACGTCTTCCGCCTGTCATGCTTCGCCATGGGTGGCAGTCTCCTTTTTTGATTGCATCCCCTGTCCTACCACAGGACAGGGGCAGGAGCTGCCACCCGCTTCATCTCAGTTCAAGTTCAACAGCGTTCGGGACATCCCCGCGCCCGGCCGCAGAGGTGGTGTGTCCCAGAAGGGTGCGGCTCTTCTTCGTCGGCGGCCGAATCAGTCTCTGCGGCAGCGAGGCAGGAGGCAATTGGATCCGTCACGGCGTGGTGAGGGAGCAGCGGAGGGGACCGGTGGCCGATGGTACTTGTGCGGTCAGCGACGGCTGGGGGTGTTCCGCTGGTACTCGCGCGCTTGGTGGAGGGTCTCAGTACGCATCAATGCGCCGGCGGCCCGTGGCGGCTTGAGGACCGTCGCAACTGCAGCCAAGTGTCACCGTGCGCCGGTCGACTACCATCCGGTCGCGGGCCAAATGCCGACAGGCCTTCAATGAGCTGGGCGACGAGCACCGCACGCCGCATCGCCGCTGCCACGTGGATAATGTCGAGTACCACTGTGGCTTCCAGGGCGTACGCGGTGGTGCCCGCGAAGCGGTCGCGATGGTCACGCGGCGGCGCATATCGACCAAGGAGCGCTCCGGCAGCAGGTTCAGCGCGGCATCGAGCGGATGCAGGCCGTCGTGACCGCGCCGCGCGCAGCCCAGACCCACAACCGGCATCGTGCCGGAGGTCGTTTCGGCGTGGCTATCCTGCTCGCGCCGCGCCGAGCACTCGACACCACTGGCGTCCTCGGCCGGACCGGCAGCCTGTCCCGGGCTGCGTTGGTCGTGATGTCCTTGCAGGAGCTTGCGTACCAACTTCTGGCCCCGCCGGTGCAGTTCCCGTTCGAGTTCGCTCTCGCTCATCTGCCGGGCTTCGTTGGAGGAGAGGAAGGCTTTGGCATCCGCGAAGACAGCATCGGCCGCTGCGCACGGGGCCGGGCTCGGGAGATCGATGCGAGGGACGCCGGTTCGCGCCTCTGGCACGTCGAATCTACGTCCCTGGAATCCTGTCGTCACAGCCATCACAGGTCTGTCCCCCCCCTGCCCATGGAACCGTACCAGAACGCCGCGCGAATGTCCAGAAGGGAGCGCGCCCGAGGGGGACAGACCGACGGTATTCGGTACCGTTTCGAGGCTCGGCTGGCCGCCGGAAAGACGCGGGTACGTGCTGGCTTGGTTGCTGTCCCCCCGAACTGAGCACTGGAGAGACGCATCCGCGGGCAAAAAGGCCCATGAATAGGGCGAAAACTTCTCTACGAAGAAGAGCCGCACCCGTCCCAGAAATGGCTTCACATCACCAGCCTGTAGCCGACGAGACTGCGAAACCCGCGGTTTCCGGGACGATTCTGGGCCGCGGCGTTGGAAGCACCGTGAAAGTCGAACTGTAAACTCTTTCTAGCCGCTCGACCGGGCCGACGCGCGAGAGAGCGCGTAGCCACACTTCTGGCAACTTACCAGCCCCTGCACGAGGCTCGGTTCGATCGTGCGCCGCCGGGCGTGCACCTTGTTCTCGTGCAGCAGTTCCTGTGCGCGCGCGAAAGTCGACTCGTCCACGATCGCCGGCACCGGGATCTCGATCCATTCCTCGCGCGGCCGTTCGTGGTTCGCACTGTCGCGACTGGCGGCGCCGCCGCGCAGCCGTAGTGGGCGCGTCAAGCGCTGCCGTTGGGCTCGTTGCGTCTTGCCGAAACACGCCGTGCCGCGATAGGCCGGGTTGCGCAGCATCGCCCATACGGTGGAGCGTTCCCAACGGGTGCCGACCTTCCGCGTGGGCACGCCTTGCTCGTTGAGCCAGCGGGTGATCGCCGCGATACTCCAGCCCGTGACGGTGTAGTGCTCGTAGACGTCGCGGACAACGCGCGCTTCGGCGTCGATGACGACGTACGCCGCGGGGTTGTCCTCACGCTTGCGAATGTAGCGATAACCATAGGGAGCGCCGCCCAGGACACTGATCTCACCGGCTCGCGCGCGGTGCCGCTTGCCACGACGCGACCGTTCGAGGATCTGAGCGCGTTCGTACTCGGCGATCATGCCCTGAAACTGCACCAGCAGCTGATCCTCGGCCGTGGCGCTCGACGGAGCATTGAGGAAGCGGGCTTCGACCCCCTGGCGGGCGAACTCTTCGATCAACAGCACCTGGTAGGCGTACTTCCGACTCAGCCGATCCGGACTGTGCACGAGCACCACCTGGATGTCGCCGGCGGCTGCGAGGTCGCGCACCTGTTCCAATCCCGGCCGTTCGAGAGTCGCCCCGCTATAGCCTTCGTCTTCGAAGATCCATTGCTGGGGCGCCTCCAGATCGAGCGTCGCGGCCCAATCGACCAGCGCCGCCGTCTGGCTCGCGATCGTGTGCGCTTCGCGCTGCTGGTTCGAGGACACGCGCGTGTAAATCGCCGCCATCTGCATGTGGACGCTCCATTCCATAAGCTGCAACCGGACGCATACGGGCCGGCACCAACAACGTGTACGCCTGGGCGATCTTGCTGTCGCGAAGTCGATCGAACGTGCAATCGAGCTGCACCTGCCGGGGAGCACTTCGTGGTTGTCGTTCACCCACGTCGCTGACGGAAGGTGTCCAGGAACGCCGTCACCGCCTGGGTGACGACTTGTCCGAGGGAGAGTCCGCTCTCGCGGGCATAGGCGCGGATTGCGCGTACGGTGCTGACCGGCAGCTTGAAGGTGATCGCGACGGTCGGCTCGACCGCCGGCAGCGGAGCGCTCAGCCCGGCTGCTTCCTGGAGATAGCGGTAGGCTTGCCGGCGGGACAATGCAAACTCGCGACCGAGATGGCGGGCCGCCTCGGCGCGTTCCATCTGCTGCCCGAGCAGCCGGTACGCGGCGTTGAGCAAGCGCGCCTTGTCGGCCTTGGTGGCCCGCGCCATGAGTCATACACATATTACCTCTTGAGACGCAAGTCAAGTACCGGTCGGTCTCGCCAGCCGGTGATCACCCGATCGAACTGAAAGTTGCCTTTTGCGTTCGGGGAGTAGCGACGCCCCCTTGGGGCGTTCCCATCGTGCGCGGCACCAGGGTTCCGTCTTCCTGCTGCATGGGAGCGGTCAGCCACCGCTGCACATAGAGCAGAATCCACCGGCACCGGGTGTACTTCCTGACCGCACGCATGACGAGCGCGTGGTCCAGGTTGTCAAAGAAGCCGCGGATATCCAGATCGATCACCCAGTCATAACGCCAGCATCGCTGCCGGGCTGTCGTGAGTGCGTCGATCGCGGACTTCCGCGGGCGATACCCATACGAATCGGGATGGAACTGCGGCTCCACGTCCGGTTCCAGGTACATCTTGACCACCGTCTGGGCAATTCTGTCAGCGACAGTGGGGACGCCGGCTTCATAATGCACCTCCTGCAGCACGGCTTCGGGATTCTCGTGCGACCGTTCAAATTCTCGAGGAGTTTCGGACCCAGGCGCGCAATGTCTCCTTTTTGTCGTCGTCGAAGGCGATCCAGTACGGCGAGCCGTGGTTAGGACAGTGCCCTAAACTAGTTTGCCACATGCCAGTTTCCTGGTCATACTGGAGGTATGAAGCGAGATATCGAGCTGGAAGCGACCCTGGTTGCGAAGTATGCCGTGGTCGCGCCGGTGTTGGACGAGCGCAGTCGCCGCCGGTGGGCGGCGGCCGAGTCGCTCGCTGTCGGCTACGGCGGCGACGCGGTGGTTTCGTCGGCCACCGGTCTGGCTCGGGAGACGATTCGCAAGGGACGCCGGGAGATTGCCCCCGACGAGGCGCCCACCGACCGCATCCGACGCCCTGGAGGCGGACGGCTCCGCATCCAGCAGGATCAACCCGGCATCCAGGCCGCGCTCGAAGCGCTGGTGGACCCGCTCACGCGCGGCGACCCGACCTCGCCGCTACGCTGGACGTGCAAGAGTCGCGCGAAGCTGGCGGGGGCGCTCGTCGACCGCATCGGGAACGTCCGGACGGCGACCGGGCTCCGGGTCCTGGCCGAACTCGACGCCGGGCAGTATCCTACGGGCGTCACGGTGACCAAGGAACAGATGGACGCACTCGCGCTGGTTCCCGATGCGTTTCACGGGGAATGGAATTACAAACTGTTACCCCGATGAAGTTGACAACTTTATATCGATCACTGTCCTAGGTCGTCGAGCCGTGACTACGCCGCGGTCGATCCAGTAGTAGACCACATTGCGGCTGACGCCGAGTTCGTCGGCGACCTGACGGACGCTGCGCTCGCCGGGGCGCTTGAAGTCGGGAGCCGGAATCCGGTGCTTGTGGCGGATCCAACGGACCATCGAGACGTTGAATGCCCCGCCTTTGGCGCTCCGGCGACCCTCCCGGTTCAGCGCTGCTGCGACCTGCTCGTCGGAGCGCTCGCGAGCCAGCTCGCGCACCCGGTCGACGACCTCGTCGGGATACCGGAGGCGATCGGCAATGTTGGCGGGCAGCGTAACCTCGAGGTCTTCGCAGGCCCCACCCTGCCACCGGACATGCAAGATGGCGGTCTTGCGTTCGCCGAACCGCTCGACGGTGATGTCCTTGATCACGAGCCGGAGGATGCGCTTCTTGTCCTTCGCCTTGGTCGTGGGCGCGTTCCACAGGCGGGGGAAGTCGTGGGCGAGCGCCGCCACCCGGGCGCGCTGCTCCGGCGTGACCACGAGCGCTTCCTTGCTCTGAAAGTCAGCAAACTGCGTCCTGACCTCTTCGAGCCGCACCAGGGCGTCGTTCCAGCGCTGCTCGAGCGTCGCGGCCACGAGGCGATTCGACGGATCGACCTCCTCGTAGCGGCGCTGGGCCAACTGCGCTTCGTACTCGGCTCGTTCCAGGCGCATGCGCCATTGGCCGGACATCGCCTTGTCCCGGTGTTTCGAGCTGCCGTAGCGCTTCCTCGGCGACCTCGAGCTCGGCAGGTTCGAGCACCGCCAGCATCCGCTCCGAGACCGCGGTGTCCAGCAGGTCGCAACGCAGGCTCATGCAGCTGGTGGTCGCCACTCCTTCGCGCCGCCGCGCGTTGCATTCGTAGGTCGGGTAGATGCCGCCGTTGCCCTTGTAGCGGACGGTCAGTCGGCGACCGCAGCGCCCGCACAGCAGCAGGCCTTGGAGCAGTGCGAGTCCTTCCCGCGCGGCGCCGCTCAAGAGCATGTGCTCGGCATTGGTACGGTTGTTCTCGAGCAGCTGCTGGTTCCGCTCGTACTCCGGCCAGGAGACGTAGCCGTCGTGGTGATTCTGGATCCGCACGAGCCAGGCGTCCAGCGGGACGCAGCGCGTGCGCATGCGGACGTCGCCTTCGGGGGAAACCTCCTTCGTGCTCTGGTGACGCCCGAAGACATACGCCCCGGCATACGTGGGGTTCTTGAGAATGTCGAGCACGCGGTTGTGGTTCAGCCGACCCCAGATGAGTCTGCCGTCCCACGCCCCGCCGTAGGCGCGCTTCGGGAACCGCAGTTGCTGTCGGCCGAAGTGGTGCACGACCGCGTAGGCGCTGCCCGTCTGGCGGAAGACCTCGAAGACCAGCCGGACAGCGCCCTGGACCTCCTGGTCCGGATCGAGCACGATGCGCCCCTCGTCGGCGTAGCACAGGCCGATCGGCAACGGGAAGCGGAGCTCACCCTTCTGGGCCTTGTGGAGCTTGCCGCCCTGGAGGCGCGCGCGAATGACGTGCAGCTCGGCCTGGGCGATGGTGGCCTTGAGGCCCAACAGCAGCGCGTCGTTGAAGTCCGCCGGGTCGTAGCAGCCGTCCTCGTCGATGACCAGCGTCCGGGTCAGCGCGCAGATCTCGATCAACCGATGCCATTCCAGGTTCGAGCGGGCCAACCGTGAGGCTTCCAGGGCGAAGATCGCGCCGACGCGGCCCAGCGACACATCGGCGACCAGCGTCTTGAAGTCCTCGCGGTTGGTCGTCTGCGCCCCCGACTGCCCGAGGTCCTGGTCGAGGATCCGGATTCGCTCCGGCGCCCACATCATCTCGACGGCCCGGTTCCGCAGGTCGTACTGCCGCTCGGTACTCTCCTGGTGATGGCGCACCTGCCCCATCGTCGACTGCCGGATATAGATGTAGGCCGGCTTCTGCAGGTGGTGGCTCTGTACTTTCGACATCGTCAGCACCACCCTCGATCAGTTCCTGACGGGTGTGGGACGGAAGCGCGTGCCCGCTCGTCGCAGCGGCCGCGCGCTCGGAAGCGATCCAGCACTGCAGCATGTTCGCGGTCAACAGGCCGGCGGTCTGGACATCGACGGGCACGGCGGCCGCCATCTGCATTCAGTCGATCGGCTCCCGACGTCGCAGCAGCTCGAGGTTGATCGCGGCGATCTCGTCGAGGAGCTGTCGCGTCCGGCGGTAGTTGGCGACGAACTGCTCGACCTGGCTGCGATGCTCCTGCGGCACGTAGACCATGACCGGTCGCGCCTTCGGCATGCTGACCGACAGGTAGACCTTCGGACCGTGGCCGATACCGCGCGCGCACTTGCACCCTGGTCGTCCGCAGCGCTTGAAGCGTTCGATGAGCGAGCCGCGCAGGATGGCCTTCAGGGACGGGAGCTGCCGCAGCAGCATTGTCCGGCGCCTCCGTAACGTACTCGCCAAGCGTGTTTTCAGACCAGTCATACAACTGGTCTGATACTACACCTCTCGACCTCATTTGGGAAGCCCTCGGTCGTCGGCCTGCTCCAAGGCCGCCAACAGCTCGGTCAGCGCGATGAGCTTCACGAAATCGAGGACATGAGCGCCGCTCGCAAGATCCGCCGCCGCGGCCGGAACCTCTCGATCCGTCCACTCGCGGGGCACGCAGAACGTACCTCCGGAGGTGCCCTGCAGAATGAGCGTGTCGATGCCGGAGACGCGGCGCGTCTTCAGGATCGGAAACCGCCGACCCCGGAGTGGATGAAACGGGTGGGTGATCTCAGTCCACCCCGACGGCTCGTTGGGGCGATGTGCAGTTCGCGATGACCGTGGGAATGCCCAAGCGTCGCTCACTTCCGTCCTTCTTCGGTATCCCAACCGACCGGACCGGAGGCGGGAAGTACGTGCCCGACGACATCCGATTCCAAATCTTATAGAGATTGTTCTTCAGGTCCTGCTCGAACATCTCGACAGACTCAGCATCGACGCCAGCTGCTCCGTGGTTCGCCTTGACCCGAGTGTAGGCCTCCCAAACCACCCACTTGGAAATATTGAACGGCTTCGCGTGGCTCGACGGCTCCTCCCGCGCGCGCGGTTGACCGTCGGGACACGCTGGATGACGCGACCCCTTTGCTCCATCGAGTTTCCCCGACTTCATCGCTCGTACGGGTCGCTCCGCCCCTGTGCCTCGCATCGGGCTTCTCATCCTTGGGGGTCGGCCCCTTGGATTTCTCCCTTCACATCGAGGCGACAGGTTCCCACGTTCCACACAAGGGCCTGGTGCAGGGTCACGCCACCTTTATGCCGGGTGCCGCCCAGCCAAGCTGCAGGCTCCCGCTGGACTTGTCCCGGGTTAACGACTCGCCCCGGTTTCGACACCGTCCCTACGCTTTCGACACGTTGCCGGTGGTTCATACACTTCGTCTCCCTGCACCCTACCTGACGCGGTCAAGCCGCGCCGTTTCCGTGACGCTTACCACCTCGGCTCTTGACCGAGGCAGCGCACGACGGTTTGAAGCCTCCCCCTGCCGGGCGGCTCCGAGGGGCCTACCCTCATCCCTCATGCAGCATGGCTGCAGCTAGTCTAGGTGGCCATCTCGGCCTCCTTTCCGCGCCTTCGTGGCGCACAATCATCGGCGTAGCGCACGATGATTGCGTCGCCTGTGACCTCGTGGCTGCGCCATTTCTTCTGGAACCATAGGTCGAGGACGTAGTGCAGGTAGATGTTCGCCAGGACTGGTGAAACCACCGAGCCTTGGGGAGTTCCCCGCAGATTGTCCCGCCACTCGCCAGCTTCCATGACGCCGGCGTTCAACCACTTGATGATGAGCCTGATGACCCGCTTGTCCCCGATACGGTGCTCGAGGAACCGGACCATCCAGTCCCGCGAGACGTTATCGAAGAATGCGCGGATGTCGCAGTCCGCCACCCAGTTGATCTTCCGCCGTGTCAGTCCGACCGCGAGCGCGTCGAGCGCGTCATGCGCCCCGCGCCCGCGCCGGAATCCGTAGCTGAACCCCAGGAACTCCGCCTCGTATATCGGCGTCAGGATGGTCTCCGTCACCGCCTTCTGGACTATCTTGTCTTCGATGGCCGCGACGCCGAGCGGTCGTGTGCCGCCATCCGGCTTCGGAATGTTCACCCGCCGTGATGGCGTCGCCCGGTACGCTCCCGAGTGCACGCGGTCGTGCAGGTCGGCCAGCCGGCCTTCCAGCCCTTCCTCGTACATCCGCCACGTCATGCCGTCCGCGCCGGCCGCTGCATCCCTCTTCAGCTCGAAGAACGCTTGGCGCAACGCATCGACCGTGACATGGTGGAGAAGCGCCGTCAGACGCTCCTGTGGCTCCCGGCGTACGAATTGCCGTATCCGGTCGGCCGCCTGTGACGCGCTTTCCCGGCGCTGCGTCCGGCGCGCGCTTTGGCTTTCCGGATTCCCCTTGGGCTCGGTCCTGGGCTCCATTGGCTCCGCAGGGACCGGAGTCCCCTTGTTCGCCAACTTCACAGCTACTACGACCGAGTCTGATTTGGGTGCGGCTCTTCTTCGTAGAGGAGTTTTCGCCCTATTCATGGGCCTTTTTGCCCGCGGATGCGTCTCTCCAGTGCTCATT
Organism: Vicinamibacterales bacterium; assembly: GCA_965222905.1. Taxonomy (GTDB): domain Bacteria; phylum Acidobacteriota; class Vicinamibacteria; order Vicinamibacterales; family UBA8438; genus WTFV01. The sequence goes on from OZ244976.1 coordinate 7,395,659, forward strand.
TCGGGGGGACAGCAACCAAGCCAGCGCGTACCCGCGTCTTTCCGGCGGCCAGCCGAGCCTCGAAACGGTACCGAATACCGTCGGTCTGTCCCCCTCGGGCGCGCTCCCTTCTGGACATTCGCGCGGCGTTCTGGTACGGTTCCATGGGCAGGGGGACAGACCTGTGATGGCTGTGACGACAGGATTCCAGGGACGTAGATTCGACGTGCCAGAGGCGCGAACCGGCGTCCCTCGCATCGATCTCCCGAGCCCGGCCCCGTGCGCAGCGGCCGATGCTGTCTTCGCGGATGCCAAAGCCTTCCTCTCCTCCAACGAAGCCCGGCAGATGAGCGAGAGCGAACTCGAACGGGAACTGCACCGGCGGGGCCAGAAGTTGGTACGCAAGCTCCTGCAAGGACATCACGACCAACGCAGCCCGGGACAGGCTGCCGGTCCGGCCGAGGACGCCAGTGGTGTCGAGTGCTCGGCGCGGCGCGAGCAGGATAGCCACGCCGAAACGACCTCCGGCACGATGCCGGTTGTGGGTCTGGGCTGCGCGCGGCGCGGTCACGACGGCCTGCATCCGCTCGATGCCGCGCTGAACCTGCTGCCGGAGCGCTCCTTGGTCGATATGCGCCGCCGCGTGACCATCGCGACCGCTTCGCGGGCACCACCGCGTACGCCCTGGAAGCCACAGTGGTACTCGACATTATCCACGTGGCAGCGGCGATGCGGCGTGCGGTGCTCGTCGCCCAGCTCATTGAAGGCCTGTCGGCATTTGGCCCGCGACCGGATGGTAGTCGACCGGCGCACGGTGACACTTGGCTGCAGTTGCGACGGTCCTCAAGCCGCCACGGGCCGCCGGCGCATTGATGCGTACTGAGACCCTCCACCAAGCGCGCGAGTACCAGCGGAACACCCCCAGCCGTCGCTGACCGCACAAGTACCATCGGCCACCGGTCCCCTCCGCTGCTCCCTCACCACGCCGTGACGGATCCAATTGCCTCCTGCCTCGCTGCCGCAGAGACTGATTCGGCCGCCGACGAAGAAGAGCCGCACCCGTCTGATTTCTCCATGCCGTTCATCTTTGGTTACGGATTCCTCCTTTCCTCAGCGACCCCGCCCACGACAGCGGGATGGCATGGAGACCTCCCAGGTCCCGGTTCAGCGCGTACGTGCGTGCCTGGGTTCTTCGACACCGCGGGATTCCGGCCCCCCTCGCCATATCGGTGGGACGGATGCTGCCTTCGGTTTCCGGCGAAGACCTCGGCATCCCGGACGGAAATTTCTTTCGGTGCTCAATAGCCCTGCCCGCACGCGCCCCTGTCAACGCTTGACCCCCGCCCTCGCGGACGGTGGCCCATGACTCGGGGTGGAAGTGGTGGCTCACCTTCTCCTTCCTGCCGGACTCTCACCGGCTACGCTGACACCAGTTAGCCTGGCGCACCGCCGGTAGACTCCATTCGGTCTCGCGGCCTAACCAATTCAGAAGGATGTGTGGAGACTGATCTGGATCTGTCCCTTCGAGCCACCTAGTGTCCTGCCCGATAAATGCATTTATATAACAGGCTGACTGTGTCACCCTCTTCTGGCGGGAGGGATGCGATGGCACGTCCGATCTTGGTACTGGAGGTGACCCCCGAGGAGAAACGGGAGCTGGAACGTCGGGTCGCAGCCTCGACGACGCCCGCGCGTGACTGCCTCCGGGCACACATCGTTCTGCTGCGGAGCGAGGGAGTCGGGCAGCAAGAGGTGGCCTCGCGCTTGGGAGTGAGCGCCCCGAGCGTGAGCAAGTGGTCGCAACGCTTCGACCGAGAAGGGCTCGACGGCCTCAAGGACAAGCCGGGCCGCGGGGCCAAGCCGTCGATTCCACTGGCCACGGTCCGGCGGGTGGTCGAGGAAGCGGGCAAGGCGCCGCCGGGCCGGCAACGCTGGAGCACCCGCTCGCTGGCTCAGGAGGTCGGCATCTCGGCGCACAGCGTGGCGCGCATCTGGCAGAGCCAGGGGCTGAAGCCGCATCGCCTGCGCACCTTCAAGGTTTCCCGCGACAAGAAGTTCGAAGAGAAGTTCTGGGATGTGGTGGGTCTGTATCTGGACCCACCCGAGCGGTCGCTGGTGTTGTGCTGCGACGAGAAGACACAATGCCAAGCCCTGGAGCGCACGCAGCCGGGCCTGCCGTTGGGCCACGGTCATATCCGGACGCGGACACACGATTACATCCGGCACGGCACGGTCACGTTGTTCGCCGCTCTGAGCTACCTGGAGGGCAAGCTGATCTACCGCACCGAACAGCAGCACACGCACGTGGAGTGGCTGCGTTTCCTCAAGCAGATCGACCGCGAGACCCCCGAAGACGTGGACCTGCACCTGATCGCCGACAACTATTGCACGCACAAGCACGAGAAGGTGGTGAGCTGGTTGCAGAAGCACCCGCGATTCCACATGCACTTCATTCCGACCTCGAGCTCTTGGATGAACATGGTGGAACGATTCTTCGCAGACCTGACGCAGGACTGCGTACGCGCGGGGAGCTTCACGAGCGTGGCGGAGCTGGTCGAAGCGATCACGACCTATCTTGCCAGTCGGAACGAGAATCCGAAACCCTACACGTGGAAGGCGGACGGTGCGAAGACTCTGGCCAAGATCCAGAGGTCTCGGGAGGCTCTTGAGACGGCCTCTCAGGTTATGTAAACCCAATTGTCGGGCAGGCACTAGTAACGTCTGGATCATGTAGCCGGCCTGGACTTGGGACCGGTCGCTGACTCCGAAGCCAAGTGCGGTGTAGAACCGGTTGCGGTCGAAGCGTTCTACAGTCCTGCCTCGCCCGATTTCGAGCTCCCCGTGTCTTCATTTAGCGGTCGTGGCGAGAAATCAGCAGGATTGGGGTGCAGGATTGGGGTACGAGTACCGATAAGAGGGACATGGTTCTGGTGAACGGCGAGCGCGGCGGTCCGAACGGGTCTGAGCGTGAGCCGGATCCTCGGGACGCGCGCATCGAGTACCTCGAACACGAGAACGCGAAGCTGATCGAGGAGCGGGATCACTGGAAGCATCACAGCGAGCACCTGGAGAAGCAACTCGACGCTGCCCGGCGGGCCGGCAAGCGACAGGCGTCCCCCTTCGCCAAGGACCGGCCGCAAGGACGCGGCGGGCGTCCGGGCCGGCGGGCCGGCGCCGATTACGGCACGCATGGCCGCCGGCGGCGGCCGACACGGGTTGACGAGACGCATGCGGCGCCGGTTCCGACGGCGTGTCCGGACTGCGGCGGCGCGGTCGAGGTGACCGGCGAGGCGTCGCAGTATCAGGAGGACGTGCCGCAGGTCGAACCGATCGTGCGGCACTTCAAGATTGAGGTTGGCCACTGCTCGCAGTGTCGGCGTCGGGTACAGGGCCGCCACCGGTTGCAGACCTCCGATGCGCTGGGCGCGGCCGTCGCGCAGCTCGGCCCGAACGTGGCGGCCCTGGTGGCCGAGCTGCACACCGGGATGGGGCTGCCGCTGGCGAAGGTCAGCGAGCATCTGAAGACGAAGTTCGGCCTGGATGTGACGCCGGGCGGCCTGGTGCACCTGCTGCACCGCACGGCCCGCGCGGCGGCGCCGGCGTATGCGGCGCTTTGCGAGCAGGTCCGGCACAGTCCGGTGGTGACGCCGGATGAAACCGGCTGGCGTGTGAACGCGCTCCGCCACTGGCTGTGGGCGTTCGCCACGCCGGAGACGACCGTCTACGCGATCTGCGACGGTCGCGGGTTCGCCGACGCCGCCGCGGTGCTCGGCCCCGACTTCGCCGGCGTGCTGGTGCGCGACGGGTGGGTGGCGTATCGCGGCTTCAAGCACGCGCCGCACCAGAGCTGTCTGTCTCACCTGCTGCGCCGATGCAAGGAACTGCAGGAGAATCATCCGTACAGTCCCTGGGCCGGCGAGGTGCAGGCGGTCCTGCAGGATGGCCTCGCCCTGCGGGACCGCTGCAACGCCGGCGACATCAGCGAACACGGTCTGGCGTCGGCCCGCGGCCGACTGGCCGCCCGGCTCGGCCGGCTGATCGACGCGCCGCCGCCGCTGGCCGACGCCGAGCGCTTCGCCAAGCACCTGGCCAACGAATTTCCGGCCGTGTTCCTCTTCTTGTGCGACCCGTCGATCGACGCCACCAACTGGCGCGCCGAGCAGGCCATCCGACCCGCCGTGGTCACTCGCAAGGTCTGCGGCGGCAACCGCACCCGCAAGGGTGCCGACACCCAGCAGGTGCTGGCCAGTGTCCTGCGCACCGCCCGCCAACGCCACCTCGACCTGCCCGACCTGATCGCCACGATGCTGTGCGCCCCGGAGCCGGTCGTCCCCGACGCACTCGCACTGCCGCCGCCCTGCTGAGGCGGATCACCCCAACCGACCGTCCCTGGCTCCTGCCGCCTTCCGGCTGGCTCACCGCCGGGACAGGCCCGTGCACGAAGCGACCGCCAGCCCCCGTCCCTGCCATGTCCGCCAAACCGCGGTCTCGCGCGCCGAGCTGGCGCACCCGTCGTACTCTCCGGCCAGACCGGTACCGACGCACGCAAAACCCGGCCGCCGACCCACCCACTTGCGGCATACTGGAGGTGTGATATTCGAGGCGGCCGGCGCCAGAAGGAACCTCGCCGCCGCTCGGTGGGCTTTGACCTGCCGGGCCTCATTTCAGCCCGTGTCTATTGACGAATGATGCGCTAATCGAAGACCTCCCCGTTTATGAAGACTTCGTTGTACAGCGCCAGGTAAATAGACCTGTTTCCGGTCCCTCGTCCATTCAGCGCGACATCGCCGAACAGGGCGTAGCGAAACCGTGTCCGGAAGTCCTGGCCGTCAACCCAACGCTGTTCGTACCGGTAGCGGTGGCGCAGAGAAACGACCCGTCCCAAAGAATGGCGAAGCAACGCCTCCTGATACAGGCGTCGCTCAGCGCTGGTCTCGTCGCTGTCGCCGAAGGCGCCGGTCGTGATGTGCGCCACACCACCAGTTACTCGCACAGGGGATTCGGGCAGGTCGTAGGTCAGGCCAGCCCGGATCAGCAACTGCTCCAGGTCGGTTCCCAGATTCCAGTTGCGGTGCTGCACGTCACCCTGTAATCCCACCGACGCGTCGTCGAAGCGAGTCGACCAGAACAGCATGTACCAAGCGCCGAGCTGGTCCCTATCGACCGGCGTCTGCGCCAAGGCCGCACCGGGCAACAGCATCGCGCCGACGAGAACAAGGGCGCCGATCAACACGCGCAGCATGGGGTCAGATGAAGCGCACGACGCCGGTGGAGACGTCATACATCCCGCCCACGATTCGGACCTCGCGTTCCTCCTCCATCGTCGCCAGTACGGAGCTTTCTCGGCGAATCTCCGCGATCACCATGCGCACGTTCTCTTCGGCAACCCCGTCGACGTAGTCGGCGTTGTTGACATCGCGCTCGCCTTCGATCGCCTCCACGGCTGGTTCGATCTTTCGCACGAGCTGCGTGAGATTGCCGAGCCGGGCGCTGCTGATGGCCCCCTTCACGGCGCCGCACGAGGTGTGTCCGAGGACGACCACGAGCTTAGACCCAGCGAGTTGACAGGCGAATTCCATGCTGCCGAGTAGTTCGGTGTTCACGATGTTGCCGGCGATCCTGGCCGAAAAGATGTCCCCGATCCCCTGATCGAAGACCGTCTCGATGGGGACTCGAGAATCGATACACCCGAGCACAACAGCGAACGGGTACTGCCCGGCGGCGGTCGCTCGAATCTGATCGCTGTAGTTGCGACGGACAGGAGTCCCGGCGACGAATCTCGCGTTGCCGTCGGTAAGGAGCGTGAGGGCGGCGTCAGGAGTGAGGGCAGCCTGTGACGCAGCATCCTGGGCCGGCACGAACCCCTGGTCGACTGCCGCCTCGGCGAGCGCCGAGTCGGCCGAGGGCTCAGACGCGGAGCATCCCGCCAGGGCCAGTCCGGCGGCCGATAGGCCAACACGTCGTCCAAAGGCTCGGCGCGACGCTGTTGGCAGCGTGCTTGAGGTGCCGGCAGCGGGCACGGGTTTGATCCTATTGAACATCTCGTTTCTCCTCGTTCGGGCCGTATGGGCAACGTGTTAGCCACAACGGGAACCAGTGCCTGACACCTCGCACGATACCACAGACTGTTCTGTTACTCTCGTCGGAAGCCCTTGGAAACCCGACGGGTGGCCGAGTTGCGTGATCGCTGGCTGAATCCGCCGGAGTGGGTCGAGTGGGTCGACGAGCCGGTTCCCCGGCTACCCGAGGCGACCGGTTCCGCGCGACGAGGACGCGTCCAAGGCGCTCAAGAAGCGGACGCTGACGAACCTCTACAACGCCTGCCCACAGTAGCTCGCTGATGCGCACACAGCCCTGACGCGGCCGTGGCCGCCGCGTACGGTTGGCCCGCGGATATCACCGACGACGACGTTCTGCGCGAGTTACTGGCTCTTCTCGTCCATGCAAAGCACCACGGCCTTGTCCGGCGGGTTCAGGTAGAGCCCGACGACGTCGGTCAGCTTCTCGACGAAGGCCGCTCAACAGCGTCCGAGCCCGAACACGATGGGAAGCACGCCGCTCAGAGCTTCGAAGTTGAACTGGGACCCACTCGAGGACCACGAAATGGACGAGCGAGGCCGTCTCAGAAGGCCTTCCGGCGCGCCGGAAGAGCAGCATCCGGCGCCGACGTGGCGCCAGGGAGGTTCCTGCTGGGAAGGCGGCTGCAAGCCGACGGCGCTCGCGACGTTGCTGTAGCAGCTGGTCGAGGCCGGCAGAGTCATCCGCCCACGTAGCGCACCACCTGCCCCGTCCGATACGACGTCAGCCGCACCAATCCGCTGGCTTGGCACAAGTCCGCTTGGCAATCCCACGTCGAGCGCTCGCGGTCGAACCGCCACAGATGCCCACTCTGACGCCGGGGGCACGCCGGGACCCCGAGCTTCTGCTCCGGCATCAGTCTTGTCGATGCATCTCGATCCTCGGCCAGCCGGCGGCCCAGGACCACCTCGACCGGGCCGTCGCCGACAACAGCAACCCGCGTGCCATAGACCCGCCACCGGCCGCCGCCATCGCACGCCGCAACAACGGTTCGACGCCAGCTACTCGGGTACCAGAGGGACCGGCTGCGCCGGGTTCCGGTTGATCAGCTCCCTCAGCTCTTTGCCCGGCTTGAAGTAGGCGACGCGCTTCAACGGCACGTCCACCCGGTCGCCGGTTCTGGGGTTGCGGCCCCGGTGCGGCCCGCGGCACCGGAGACGGAAGCTGCCGAAGCCGCGGAGTTCGACCTTCTCCCCCTGGTGCAGCGCCTCGGCGATGCTGCCGAACAGGGTGTCGACGATGATCGCGGCGCGCTTCTTCGTGAGGTCGGCTGCGTGGGCCACCTGCTCGATGAGCGCCGCCTTCGTCAGGCTGCCATCGGTCATGGGTTCGTGTGTCGCCGGAAGGGCGCCATAGTCGCCGTCAGGACCGGTAGTTGCCGCCCGGCGACGCCCGCGGGGGAGAATGATAGCAGCGGCAGGATGGTGAGCGCGCCCGCCAGTGCGAGGCTGCGACGCCGCTGCCGGAGGCAACGTGTCCGCGCGGCCAAGCCGCACGCGATGGCGGCCAGCTTGGCCGCCGGCAAGCCCGCCAATGACACACCGCACGGCTGTCCTCGCGGTGCCGCGCTCGCCCATCGGGTGCGCACCGGCAAGGGCTCGGCGGGCCGAGCCGCCGCCCGCCGGCCACGACAGGGTTACTGGTTGACGCCTCCGGTCGTGTGATCTTCCAGGGTCGCCGGTCTCCCGGTCGAGCGCCCGGAAGCGTTGACGTCTCCGCTGAAGTCGACCAATGTCGCGCGTCACGACCGGCGGGGGGCTCGGCCTGCTGCTCCTGGATCCGTAGCGTCCGGCCCGGTCTCGGGCGAGATCGCGTGCACGGCGCCCAGACTGGTCGGTGCCCCGCAGAAGCTCAGCGGGGGAACCGGGCGCGGACGAGCCGGGCGACCGCGGTTGCCGCCAACTCGCTGGTGCGGCGCGAACCGGATTCGCCCCGACTCGTTCCCACACACGGCTCGGCAAGAACAGGGAGCGGACCGCATCCTGCGGATGCACGACGACCCGCAGACGCCGATGCCAATCGTCGGTGTCGCCCGGCTGGCACTTGCGTGTGTTCGTACCAGAAACGTGAGCTTGTTCCGCGGACCAGACAAGGTCGTCCTATGGAGTCCAGTTCAATCCGAGCGCTGATTGGATCTGGAATTGTGTAAGACCCCCACCATCGAGGATGCAATCCATCAACATCTACGGGGCTTCATGCAACGTTCACAGCTTCCGCACCGGACGCCACGCTTGTCGGTGAGCCGCTCGGGTGCGGCCGGTCCAATGGAGATGTCGGCAGATACGCGGCGCGGCCCGCATCGTCGACGCGCCGCCGCCGTCACGATCACGGTCGTCGGTGTGCTCGCCGGCTGGGTACCGGCGTATCGGGCATCCCGGCTCGACCCGGCGCGCGCGCTGACTGCACAACTGCACAACCGTCCGCATGCGCTTCGTCTACGAGGCGTCGTTTCCGCTGCCGGCCAGGAAGGCCGGCAGCGCGGCGGGGGCCGCCGGCAAAGCTGCGGCAAGCATACACCCGGCGAACTCCCTCGGCAGAGCACTTCTCGTTGTCGGGAGTCCGAGTACGCTGCAGGAAGTCGTCCCAACCGTGGTCGAGATCAGCAGCCACCCGTCGCAAGCCCATGGCCTGCGCGATGGCAATGTTCGCGTCCATTGGCGGCCCGTCCGCGCTGCTGCGCCGAGGGGCCGGAACATCGCGGCGCCGGACGTGCTCGAGGCGGTCCAGCAGCCGGCTGGCGTCGGCGGAATTCATCGTCAACGGCCATCGCCCGGCGTCGGCAAGAACCACGAACCTTGTGCTCGGAACGCCATACTGATCAAGCGCGCTCGCGCCCGACCAATTCCACGAACAAGTCTGGACGTTCCAGGTCCGGGAAGTGGCCCACACCGGGCAACAAGATGAACCGTGCCTGCGGTATGGCCTCGATCGCTGCGCGTGGATCGCTGTCGACGTGACAGGGGTCGTCCCCACCCCACACAATCGTGCTATCCAGCTTGCGTGTCAGTGGGCGACCGCCGCTGCACCTGAAACTCTGGAACGCCGACGCTAGCGGAAAGCTCGCCCCGCTGCGCAACGCTCCGACTGCCGTGGCGGCATAGGACGCACCGCACACCCCTGGTGGCAGCGACGCATCGTACCAATGGCGAACCACGACATACCTCGCCGCGTCCATAAAGACTTGGCCTATCCACGGCAACGTTATGATACCGTGCACATTGACCGTTTGCACCCACGCCTGCGCCGCCGGAAAGGCCTGAAACTGCAACAAGAACACGCGTTCGACCAGCTCCGGCCACCGCTCCGCCATGTACAGCACCGCGTGCGCCCCGATGCACGCGCAGGTCACCGTTGCACGTTGCACTCCCAACCCACATAGCGCCTTGGCGAGCAGCGCCGCGGTATCCTCCATCGAAAAGGTATGGTCAGGTGGAGGTCGGAAGAAGCCGAAGCCTGGCAATTCACAGCAGATAACCCGGCGCTCCCGCGCTAGCCGCGGCAACAACATATCGTAGTGTTCGACGACGTTGGGCGGGTCGGGCAGGACGACCAGCGGCGGCTCACCGCTTCCTAGCATCCGCACCCGCGCGGACCCCCCGCCCACCTTCACCACGGTGTCCGAACCTTCGTACGGAGGCTGCCTCGCCAGCCTGCGGGCTGTGGCCCCGACGGGATGGTACCACGGAAGGCCACGGCAGCCCCAGCAACCTGCTCGTCGACTCATTTCCCCCGCCGTTCCTTAAGCCTTTTGACCACCGGCTTGTGACCCTTCATGATGGTCAGGGATTGCCATATGGCCTTCCACCACGGGATCGGAGATCCGTACGGATAGCCGTTGGCCTCACAGTACTTCCTAACCACTAAAGAGATCGCCGGATAGTGGACGTGACTGATGAATGGGAACAGGTGATGTTCGATCTGATAATCTACCCCTGAGCACACAAACCGTCCAATGGGCCCGGTTTTGAAATTGATCGTGTTCATAGTTTGGATCAGGACGAAGTCCGCGTGCTTCAAATCGCACGCGAATGCCTGCGCGGCCGCGGGGAAATGCGCCGGCGCGAAAGCAATGAACATCGCGTAGCCCATCAATACGATGCGCACGACGTACAAGCACAACACGTCTACGGGATGAAAAAAAACCATTGGTATTATCAGCCACGTCACGACATGCAACAACATCACCACCAAGTCCCACCAGTGATCTGCGGTGCGCGTCCCCGAGTCAAACAGATAAGAAAAAAGGTAACGCCAGCTCGCGCCTTGGACATTGAAGCCGTTGGCCGCCAGGGCAAAAGGAAAGAAAAGCCACTGGACGTCGTACCAGCGTTTTCGCCAACCCCTCGCGGCTTCGTACTGGTCTACGGTGAGAGCAAAGAATGGACTCAGATCCACGTCCGCGTCGGCGCCTACTACATTAGGAACCGGATGATGGATAACGTTGTGCTTGTGACGCCAGTACGTGGCCGACAGCATCAACATGAATGGATAGCCGAAGTACGTCAGCACGCTGTTGACGCGACGACTATCACTGGTCGCGCCGTGGGCCGACGTATGGGTATTGGTCGCCACCCCCAGTAGTCCAAACGTGGAAATGAACAGCGCCACGCCCGCCAGCAACCAAGAATCGGCAACTACGAACACGACGAGCCCCCCCAGGGTGTTGGCAACGTGCAGCGCCAGTTCGACCATAATCCGAACTGGCGTCTTCTTGGTTAGACCCATTTTGTTCAGCTCGAGGCCTAAGTCGTGAATAGTCGATGCTGGAGACAAAGCTTACCTCCCAAGCACTCTAAATCCGCTTCAACGGGATATCCATAGTGTAGTCTTTTCCAAACAACACTTGGTAAACAGCGCCGTCGGAGGCCCTAGCGGCCGCGATGCCACAGTGGAAATAGTACTCCCACATACGCCTAAAGCGCTCGTCATACCTATTGCGTGGTAGAGTGGCGAAGTTAGCGTGAAAGTTATTCAGCCAGTGCTCCATCGTGAAGCCGTAGTGGCGGACGACATTCTCGACGTCTAGGATTGGCAAGCGGTTGCGTTCTAGCTCGCGAGTGATCTCGCTCAAGCGAGGTTGGTTAGAACCTGGGAAAATGTACTTCTGTATGAAGGGATCGTGTTCGTTGGTCGCCGCATTGGCACCGATGCAGTGGATCAAACCTAAAGCATTCTTAGTATGGAGCCGGTCGACGATAAAGGAAAAATACTTGGTGTATGCGTGGCGCGGCACGTGCTCGAGCATGCCGACACTGACGATTTTGGTAAACTTACCGTCGACGGCCGAAAAGTCATCAAAAATGAACTCGACCCGATCGCTTAGGCCCGCTTGTTTTGCACGCTCCACGGCTACCGCGTGATGACGGGTCGCATTAGTAACGCCACATCCGTAGACATTATAGTGCTCGGCGGCGAACAACAGCAGGCCGCCGAATCCGCAACCGATGTCCAACAGTCGGTCGCCGTCCTTCAAGCGCAGCTTTCGGCATATACGGTGGAGCTTGTTGTGCTGGAGCTGGACCAGACTGTCGCTCGATGTCTCGGCGTATCCACAGGAGTACATCAATGTTTCGTCGAGGAAACTCCGGAAGCACTCATCGCCGAGGTCGTAGTGATGACGTACGTTCCGATTCCGGCCGCGGAAAGCAGAGGCGATGCGCATTGCCGCGACGACGAGGAACAAGCGTGGGGTGGTCTTCACGACGCGGTCCAGTTGAGCCGCGGCAAGATGGGTGAGGAGGCCGTGCAACGGCCCCCGCTTGATGTCGACATGGCCGTCCATCCACGCCTCGCCGAAGCCCAAGTTGCCGTACGCTAGTACGCGGCGGAAGAAGCTGTCGTGGTGAACGAGCAATTCGTACTGCGGCTCGCCAACTGCGCCGAGGTCATAGCTGACATTTCCGACGGTGAGGCGCAGAGTGGTGCCGGAGAGCGCTCCGTTGAGTATCTCCATGAAGAGGTCTTGCCGGCTATTTCCGGATTGGGACATGCGGCCTAGATCCTTGGTCGGTCAAGGGTCGCAGGTCAAGCGGGCAAGCCGTCGGTGTGCGATCCTCCGGATAGCCGGGGCGCTCGGGACCATGACGATAGGACTCTAGCAGAGAGTGAAGTTCACAAGCAAGGGTGTGGGGCCGGGCGGGTGCACGACAGGAAAGTGAGGATTGCCGTCGGGGGTATTGAGCGAGAGCTGATCGGCCGATTGATCGGGTAGGAGGACTCCGACCATGCCCGAGTCGCAGTTGACTGAACCGCTCGATCACGCGGCCGAAAAAAGGGGCTTCAAGGAGGAGATGTTCGCAGCGTTGGAGGCGGCGGTCAAGGCCGACGTCGACGCGTTCCTGCGACGAGGAAGCGTGAATGCGCAGGACTTCGAAGCCCTCTTGCGGACCGTTCACCGTCGAGCACTCGCCACCGCGAGCCAGGTCGCCAAGGTGGTTTGGGCCCAGCGTTCGTAGCCGCGATCACGGCCGAACTCGATGCGCTCATCGGGTCGGGGAGGGTCGACGAGCAGGACTTCGAGGCTCTTGAGCAGGCACTGCGTCACCAAGTCCTCGAAATCACCGCGCAGGTGATGGCGCAGCGCTTCAACGCGGACGATTCCGACCATTCGGGTTCGACGACAGCGTGCGCCTGCGGACAGACGGCGCGCTACGCCGGCCGGCGCCCCAAGACGTTCACCTCGGTGCTGGGGCCGCTGACACTGGAACGCGCCTACTACCACTGCGACACCTGTCGCGCGGGCGTTTGTCCGCGCGACCGGGCGTTGGGCCTGCACGCCACGTCGCTGTCGCCCGGCGTGCTGCGGATGGTGGGGCTGGCGGCGTCCGACTTCAGCTTCGCCGCGGCCAGCAACCTGTTGTGGGAACTGGCCGCGGTGCGCGTCGAGACCAAGCAGGTCGAGCGCGCCGCCGAAGCCCTGGGCCGTGAGGTCGCCGACGACGAACGCGATGTGGCCGAAACCGTCCCCAGCCCCGCGCCGACCCTGTACCTGGGGCTGGACGGCACCGGTGTGCCGGTGCGCCCCGCCGAGGTCGAAGGCCGCCGCGGCAAGCAGCCGGACGGTTCGGCCAAGACCCGCGAGGTCAAGCTGGCCACCATGTGGACGGCCGAAGGGCGCGACAAGGCGGGCCGGCCCGTGCGCGACCGCGGGTCGGTCAGCTACAACGCCGCGGTCGAGAGCGCGGCCAGCCGCGACACCGACCCGTTGCCGTCCGCCTTCGCCCAACGTGCCTATCGCGAGGCGCAACGGCGCGGCTTCGACACCGCGGCCCGCCGGGTCGTCATCGGCGACGGCGCCCCCTGGATCTGAAATGTTGCGTTTCCCGATATGTTGCGTAGAGGGCGCAAGGCCTTGTGAAATCAGGGATTTTGCCTCAATTCACGCAACATAACGGTTTTAATCGATCATGTTGGATTTCCATTCAGAAAGGAGATCCGAACATGTTCGAGCAACTCTTCCGATACCCCGGCGTAATCGAGCGTTATCACGCCGGCCCACATGCAGAAGACCGTTTGCGCTATCTCGTCCATCTGGCCGGCACAGGAGCCCGCACCCAGACCCTTCAGCTTGCGGCGAGCCGCCAGCTGGCGCTTGTTCAGTTGCTGGACGTGCGGGATGATCAGCGCGTCCTTCGCGAGCAGCTGGACGCCGCCATCGAGCGCTGGGCTCAACCGCGGCCACGGCGTCGCGGGCCGGCCAGTCCCGCCGCAGTCGCGGCCTTCCGGGGGACGGTGACTCACTGGCTGCACTTTGTCGGCCGGTTGGCGATCGCCGAGAGCCCGCCCCGGCCGTTCGCCTCGTGCGTTGCGGAGTTTGCGGACTGGATGCGGGAACGCGGACTGGCCGAGGCGACGATCCGCGGCCGCTGTTGTGTGGCCGCGGAGTTTCTGGACTGGTTCCACGCTTGGAACCGGCCTCTGGGATCGCTCACGATCGCCGATGTGGATCGGGCCGTAGCAGCCAAGAGCGAGCAAGGCCGTTGCGGCCGGATCGCCCTGCACGGGTACCTGAAATCCCTGCGGGCGTTCTTCCGCTTTGCCGAAGCGCAGGGCTGGTGCGCGCCGGGTCTGGCCGAGGCGGTTGCACCGCCCCGCCTGTACGCGGGGGAGACCGTCCCGGCCGGACTGGCTTGGGACGACGTCCAGCGGTTGCTGGCCTCGACCGAGGGCGCGAGGCCCGCGGACCGACGCGACCGCGCCGCGCTCCTGCTGCTGGCCGTCTACGGCCTGCGTGCCGGCGAGGTCTGTGGTCTGCGGCTGGACGATGTCGACTGGGATGCGGAGACGCTCCGGGTGCGCCGTCCGAAGCCGGGGCGGACGCACCTGTACCCGCTCTCCAGGTCCGTCGGAGAGGCGTTGCTGGGCTACTTGCGGGAAAGCCGGCCGCAACGGGCCGAGCGCGCGATCTTCCTCACGCTCCAAGCCCCGATCCGCCCGCTCAGCGCCACCGGGGCGCGCACGCGCTGAGGCACGCCTGCGCCCAGCACCTTCTGGACAGCGGCCTGTCGATGAAGGCCATCGGCGACCACCTCGGACATCGCAGTCCGTCCTCGACGGCGGTGTACGCCCGGGTTCACCTCGACGCGTTGCGCGAGGTGGCGGACTTCCCGTTGGAGGGCTTGGCATGACGCTCCAGGCCGCCATCGAACAATACGTCGCATGGCGCCAAGCCCGCGGCTCGAAGTTCGCTTCCGGAACAAGCATCCTGCGCCAGTACGCCCGCAGCGACGGGACTCCGCTCAAGACGAGAACCGTCCACAAGGCCTTCAACGCCTTGCGCCGCCACGCCGGCGTGCGCAACGTGGAGGGAGCCCGCTACCAACCGCGTTTGCATGACCTTCGCCACGCTTTCGCCACAAAACGCCTGGCATCGTGGTACCGGCAGGGTGCCGACGTGCAACGCCTGCTGCCGGTTCTGAGCACAAGGGCATTCCTGACCGGCGCCGGCCCCCTCACCCTGGTCGTCCGGTTCCAGTGGCTCGCTCCGGTCGTTGCGGACGGCCGGAAGCTGTGCTTCCGGCGACAACCAGCCATCCCCATCCCGGCGGGTGACGGGTCACCCTGCAGGGCCGGAACATCGTGGAGGAGCCGCGCATCGCGCGGCTTGACGCGCCACCCGCCGGGATGGTTCCGCCAGCGGCGGCAGCGCCCACTCCATGCCTCGTCCCGAGCCGACCCCCATGCCACCCATCCGGCCTCGGCTGTGGGCCGCACGCAGAGGGAGGCGCACGGCTCCGTCCGGCGGCTGATGTCCCGTTGCGCCGGCGGCCCCGATGGAGCGCGCATGGGTGACCGGGCGGGCTGGCGGCTGGCTGCGATCGTGACCGCGCCTCGCACGGCGGTCCAGCCGCGAGATCGCAGCGCCGGCCGATGTCGTCCACGTGACGAGCACCATCCTCCTGACGACGATGGGTGCGCCTTCGACGCAGAGAACCTCGCGACGGAGGCAGACAGCACGCCGCGCCGGCATGGGTTCAACACGCCTTCGTCCCCCGGAGCCACCGGTCATGACCGACGCGTGACCAACGACGTGTCGGCGTTGAATCCTTCCCGTCCTGGACACCGAGGCCTGCGCGGTTCTCACGCGGGTCCCGCTCGTCATCGGCGGCGACGGCGCCCCTGCTCGCCGCCGAGCACGTCAACCCGCTGGGTGGAGCCGCGACCGGCCTCCTACGGCGGCTGTCGGCATCAGTGAGCCGGGATGTGGGCACGATCGCCGGCGCAACCACCCGGCGTTCCGACGCGATGTCGATCATGTCGTACCGCCCCGCGCACGTACGAATCTCGCCCAGATCCACACGTAACCTAGCAGCAGCAGGTAAAACACCACACATCTAACACCGCGCCCAAAAACAAATGCGTAGTTTCGCCGTGTCGTATGGATCTCGGTTATGTAGCCCCCGTCGAATCTATAACTTACCGTACACGGCTCTGACGCAGTCCGCACCCCATTCCGGTTCCCTTGCCAGTGTCCCGAAACCACGAGTCGATCACCGCCGAAAACGGCCATGTGATCAATTATGACTTCAATGTCCGAGACTCGTCGCCTAGACCTAATGAAACTAATCCACGTCTCCCACGCGTCGATGCCGACGAAAGAATAACCGTCGACATGAATCACAACCTGCCGATCCAGCACCGTAGCTGCCAGGCTCAGGTCTTGCCGCCCTGCAAGGATGTCAAAAAGCAATAGCACAGCGCTCACACACCTTTGGTCTAGACCTTCGCTCTCCGCTCTACTTATTGCAGATGACACGGAACTGATCTCCAGGTGTCGCACCTGCAACGCGACAATAGCCTCTGCCTGCCGGCACTAGTCCCAGCAGGCCATGAAGGAATGCACCGAACCAACACCCCACACGATTCAAACCGATCTGAGCGTACCTCACGAATCGCCGCAGGTTCGACTTTACAAGTCCATCGGCTTTCGCCCTGATTGCAGTCGCGGTCATGGCGTCCATGTCCGCATGCACAAACCAATGGAATACCGAATGGCTTGTCAGGAGTTCGCTCACATACGCTTCGTAACGCGGTCCGATTGTCATAGGCGAATCCATGAACTGCGAAGCAATTCGCGCCGCCGCTAGCGAAGTACCGACACCAGAGCCAGACATGTACCATATTTGACAGAATGACGGACCGACCAGAAGCCAGTTCCTTCCGTAGGCTCGCTGGTGGACAAAGTAACGGTGTCGGAGAGAACATGTCACCGTTTCCTCTGGGTAAACGGTGCGGTAGTCGACACCGCGACGGGCATACGCATGTTCCAGAGCGGCAAGCACGTGGCTATCGGAAACATCGTCGCCCGCATTCAAACTGGCTCCGACTGACACAGCGTTGCCGAACGGAATACACCACGCAAAACCATCTATGCCATCAGAGGTGGCGTGCAGGCGGAGTAGGTTCGTCCAGTGGGACCACTCTGCCGCGGCGCTTTGAGGCGTAGAACCGGGAATACTCCTGTAGTGCGTCCACACCACGCGTTGCAAGTCACTGAGATAGCGCACATGGATTCCCAGGCTCTTCGCGATGCGTCGAGCGTGGTTCGTAGCGTCAAAGACAAATGAAGGTGCTAGCGTTGTCTGATCTGAAAGGCGAATGCCGACAATCTTGTCTGAGCCTGAATCGTACTCGACGTCGTCGACACGGGCGTCGATGTAAGTACAGGATCTCTCTTGCACGGCACTGTCAAAAAGAGCGCGGTCGGACCCAATGCGATCCATGTGAACCGTTTGGGACGGCGGAGCGTAACCGAGCAGCCGGGCGAGACTCTTGAGAATAGGTCCAAACTCGAGGTTGCAAGTGACTACTCTATCATGCAAGTAGACAACGGCGGCCTTCTTTGGGTGACAGAACCTGCCAAGGTCTGGAAACGACCCAGCCAACTCGATGGAACCTTCAACGCTGATGGACTCTCCGAGTGTCGGCGCATTAGTCGGTGGCGGTCCGATAAGGAAGTGGGCGCGACCGGTGGCGGAGAGGGCGCGGCTAATGGCAGCACCAGAGAGTCCGGTTCCGACTATGATGGGTGCCGATTGAATCTGATTCATTTCGGAATCACGTGAGCCATTGGGGACGCGCTGTACGTCTCCGTGCCCAAGGACGAGAATTCCCCTCGACGTCCCAAAGGGGGCGGTCGATGCGCGGAGGTGGACACGGCCGTTTCGGAACGGGACCGGCGCTGCGCGGCTGGCATCAGCAAGAGTCTAGCAGAACCAGCGGTGGCGACGAGTGCCATCGACGTGTTGTGAGGGGAGGGGCCGGCACGGGGCCGGCACGGCGGGTGGTAGGCGCAGGGGATAGCGTGTTGCCGATGGGCACGTGGCCGAGGGACAGGACTCTCCTGGGAGGCGAGAGTCGGGGGCCAGCCGGGGGCCACGAGGCTGCGGTTGGATGCCATGGGGCAAGCGGCGGCGAGCTGCGGGAGAGCTTCTGCGTCTTCAAGGGCGGAGCCGGGCTGTGTCGGCGATGCGGAGCCTGAACCGCCAGCCGGACTGGCAGCCGTTTCTGATGGAGAGAGCCGGTTTCTGCCGTCTTCTGACGTGTTCTGTTCGCCGGTTCATCCAATGAATACGGGATCCATTGGGGTCTTCGCGGATCTGTATACGGACTCCCAGTCCCTGCCCCGCTGGCGTGCGGGCAGGCCAGCACCTGCTGACCGCGGGCGGTGAAGATGAGCTCGGCGTTCTCGGTCACCTGACCGGTGGCCCCGTCGATGCCGCTGACCACGTTCTGGGTGATGGTCGGGGTGGCCCACAGGAACTCGGCCGTGTCCCGGTCCAGGGTGTAGACGATGCCCGTCTTGCCGGGGATGCCGGTCAGCACCCGCCGCTCCTCCCCCGGCTGAATGCGCGGGTTGATCCAGCTCACCGCCGCCGCGTTCGGGCGGACCGCCGTGTCGACCAGGAGCCGTTCGAAGGGATGGTCCAGGTCCCAGTGGTCGTTCATGTGCTGGTAGTGCCACACGATTTCGCCGGTGTCCCCGTTCAGAGCCAGCGTCGAGTTGTGGTACAGGTGCGTCAGGTCGGCCCCGCCCAGCATGAACTTGGGCGCCGGAGAGGTGACCGACGTGCCGACGTAGACCGGGTTCAGCTCCGGGTCGACGCTCGGCACCATCCACGAGCCGACGTGCCCGCGCTCCTCGAACGGCACGTCGCCCCAGGTCTCGTCGCCCGGCTCACCCGGCCCGGGGATCAGCCGCGTCCGCCAGAGCTCCTCGCCGGTCGCCGCGTCGTGCGCGGTGATGACGCAGCCGTGCGGTCCGCCGCGCGGGTCGCAGCTCCGGCCGGAGTACACCTTGCCGTTGGCGACGATCGGGCCCGAGGTCTGGTTGGCCGGGTTCACCGTGTAGTCGAGGATCTCCTTGTCCCACACCACCTCCCCCGTCTCCGCGTCGAGGGCGACGATGTGGTCGTCCATGCTGGTATGGAAGATCAGCTCGCCGTGGGTCGCGATGTTCCGGTTGGTGTCGATCAGGCTGCCGATCATGTAGTCGCCCAGATCGTCCGGGCCGTCCCGCGCCTTCCGGTACGTTCCGTTCACTTCCCTCTGCTTCCAGGTGCAGGCGGGTGACCAGGCGCCTGCACCTGGCCTGACGCGCGCGTCACCGCTCCATGCGCCTGCGGCCCGACCTGTCGGGAGGGTCAGATGCGCCCGAGCGGACCGCCGTGCGCGTGGGTCTGCCTGCGTCACCGCCGCCGAGAACGTGACCGGGCCGGACCAACAGCCTTCCCTATCGGACCACGACTAGCCAGGGCCCGTCGCCGGCGGCGTGACTGCACCGGCAGCGTTCCGCTCATGGCGGAAACCCCGAAGGACGACGTACACATGCGCGTGAAGATACTGCGGCGGAACGACACCGGCACAGTGCTGCTCGTCTATCCGTCGACGCTCGATGAACACCGGCAGGCCTTGGAGACTCTCGGCCGCGGGGCCCGCCCGGCGGCCGGTCACGACGACTTGACCATGAAGCGGACGGGCTCCGGCCCGCCACAGGGCTGTTTACGTGGTCACGACCGAGGAGCAGCGGCGCCGGTGGGGCTTGCCCGACCTCGCCGCCTGCGGCCTTGCGCGGGTGGTGAACGAGTCGCGGGCGCTCGAACTGCTCTATGAACTGGGCGACTGGTCCGCGGCGGCCGGGTTGCTCGCTGACGCCGAGGCCGTGGCGGCGCCGTCGGACGCCGAACCCGACACGTCGGGGCTCGCGGCCGTGCGCGATCTCGTCGCGTCCGGACCGCGCGTCGATCGGGTGCTGGCGGCGCTGGAGAGCGGCGTGCTGCCGCGCTTGGTCTGCGACACGCTGCGGCGCGCGCTGCTGCAGTCGGTCGAGTCCGGGAAAGAGGCAGTAGAGGAAGCGCTGGCCCGTGGGCCCGTGCGGTTCGACCCTGCCCACCTGAAGCAGGCGCTGGACCGCACCCACGGCCGGCTCGACCGCGTCAAGACTCAGCTCATCGAAGTGCTGGCGGCCAGCCCGCAGACCCGCGGCGTGCTCACCGTGGAGGCTCCGCGCCGCGGCGAGGACGTGGAGACCGCATCGTTGGCGCTCGTCGTGCTCCCACGCACGTGCGGGACCGCGACGCGCGTCCCCTGCCTGGTCGGGCCCGAGGGGACCGGCAAGACCTCACTGGCCGTGGCCGTCGCCGAGGCGCTCGGCTGCGCTCACGTGCGCGTGGCGCTGGACGAGCACCACACCGAGCAAGTGATCCGCGGGAAGGAAGGCGTCGCCCCGGGACGCATCGTCCGGGGTCTGCGCAAGGCCGGGGTGAGAAACCCGGCCTTCATCCTCGAACTGCTCGACGAGGTGAAACCCGAGGTCGCCGACGCGCTGCTCGATGTCCTCGAACCGGTTGTCGGCTCGGCGTTCCAGGACCGGCTACCTCCAGTTGCGGTTCGATTTGTCGGCGGCCTTGTGGATCACGACGGCGGCCGATCCGAAGGCGATTCCCGAGCAGATGCGCACGCGCCTGGAGGTGATCGAGCTGCCGGGCTACACCGAACAGGAGAAGCTGGCCATCGCCGAACAGCATCTGCTGAAGTCCGTTCGAGGTGACCGTGCTGGTGTCGGCCGGGTGCCTGGCGCCGGAGTCGGCAGCGTCGTCCTCGATCGTCGAACCGGACACCGGCCCGGCCGGTCCGGTCGTCGTGGCCGAGCGCGAGGTGTCGTCGATGGCTGGCCCGCGTCATCCTCCCGTCGCAGAACCGGAAGCATGTCGACGAGGAGCTCGGCGACAGTCTCCGGTGTGCAGTCACCATCGAATACGTGACGCGGATCCACGAGCTGCTGGACTTGTCGTTGCGGCTCGCGGCTGCGGCGGGCGAGGCGGTGGCGGTCACGCCGGCCGGACGGGTGTCTTGAGAATCAGTGGACCGGCAGCACTCGACACCAAGGTGTCCGCCGGCCGTGGTCGCTCGGCTCGCCGAGCATGGGACCGCGCCCTGCTCGCTGCGCGCCGGCCGAGCCCGGGACGGCTGGTGGCTCGGCACGAACGACGACGGTGCAGGTGTCCCGCGGGGCCAGCAACCGAGCCCGGCAGCGACCCGGCGCCACGAACCGAACTTCGTGCGGCGTCTCTTCCCCCTCCAGTCTGGGACACGACCCGGTGCCGCTCCGCGAATCTTGTGATGACCGAACCCGTCGCACGGCTCAGGATCGAACTGCGGGAGATTGGACCCCGGCTGTGGCGCCGCGTCGACGTGCCGCTCTCCTCGACGCTGCTGGCCTTGCACGACATCATCCAGATTGCAGTCGGCTGGACAGATTCCATCTGTTCGAGTTCGTGATCAGGGATCGCGTCTACGGCGAGCCATGCCCGATGACGACTTCTGGGACCGGCACGCGTACAAGGCCGCCGGCATCCGCCGGAAGACCCTAATCGAGCGTGGCGTCGAGCGCTTCCTCTACGTCTACGACTTCGGCGACGACTGGAGGCACGACATCTTCATCGAATCGGTCCGCGATGGCGAGGCCGACGTCGACTACCCGGCGTTCGTCGTCGGCGAGCGGCGTTGCCCGCCGGAGGACGTCGGCGGCGTCCCCGGCTTCATGGAGTTTCTCGAGGCGGCGCTCGATCCGCTCCACGTGGAGCACAACGAGGTGGTGACTTGGTACGGGAAGCCGTTCGACCCGGTCGACATCGACGAGCGAGGCGTGCGGCTGAGGCTTGCCACGCTGGCCGCCCGCCGCCGGGGTGCCCTCGCGAGGCATCGAGGCGCAGCGCGGTCCGATTCGACCTGACCCATATCGGCGTCCCGCTGTGGACCGCCACCGGTCGCCAACTGGGACTGCTGTCGACCGTCTCGCTCAGAACAGGCTGTTACAGAACGACCGGCACGGGTCGCCGACGCGCCTGCTGTCGAACGCGTCGCGGTTCTGAGCGACACCGCACACCGCCCGGTGTGGTGCCAGCATGAGTCCACCCGGAAACCCGGAACTGACGTGACCCCCTGCTCGGCGATCCTAACCTCGTGGTAATCTGCGTGGTAATCGCCGTTATGGTATTTCTATAACATCCATATAACTCAACATTTTACGGTTAACTCAGTTCTGTAGCGCGAACACGAACAGGTTGTTCCCGCGACTGGGACGCAGTTCCGGGGCCAAAGCGGTGAAGGTCCCCGACGTTCCCGAGTAACCGGTGCCGACCGCGATGTACTGCCGGCCGTCGACCGCGTAGCTGATCGGGAAGCCGGTGACCGCCGAGCCGAGGTTGATCTCCCAGAGGACCTCGCCGGTCTCGTCGTCGAAGGCGCGGAACCGCCCGTTGACGTCGCCGCCGAAGACCAGGCCGCCGCCGGTGGCCACCAGCGACATCGTCCCCGCGCGCTACTCGTGAAGCCAGGCGGTCCTGCCGGTCTCGGCGGAGATCGCCCGCACGGTGCCCGCGAAGTCGGTGCCGGGGGTCAACTGGTGCCGGTAGGCGATCGCGTAGAACGGTGAACGCGCCTCGTTGCGGCCGACGGGCGTATCCTCCGGGAAGGTCCTCGTCGCCATCATGCGCGCGCAGGTGTTCCGTAGCGGCATGTACAGCATGTTGGTCCGCGGGCTGTAGGCGCCCGCCTCCCAGTCCTTGCCGCCGTGCCAGGTGGGGCAGGCGAAGACCTCCTGTCCCTCCGCGGTGAAGACCACCTCGGCGTTCTCGGTGACCGTCCCGGTGGCACCGTCGATGCTGCTGATCACGTTCTGCGTGACGGTGGGCGTCGCCCAGAGGAACTCGCCGGTCTCGCGGTCCAGCGTATAGACCACGCCGGTCTTGCCGGGGACGCCGGTCACCACCTTCCGCACCTCGCCCGGCCGGATGCGCGGGTTGATCCAGCTCACCTCCGACGCGTCGGGCGCCACCGCGGTGTCGACGAGGATGCGCTCGAAGGGATGGTCGAGGTCCCAGTGGTCGTTGAGATGCTGGTAGTGCCAGCGAATCTCCCCCGTGTCGACGTCGAGGGCCAGGGTGGAGTTGTGGTACAGGTGCCGGTTGTCGACGCCGCCGAGCATGAACTTCGGGGCCGGCGCCGTCACCGAGGTGCCCTGGTAGACCAGCCGCAGCTCGTGGTCGTAGCTGGGCGGCATCCAGGTGCCGACGTGGCGGCGCTCCTCGAACGGCACGCCGCCCCAGGTCTCGTCGCCCGGCTCGCCCGGGGCCGGAATGGTCCGGCGCCGCCACAGCTCCTCACCGGTGCGGGCGTGGTGCGCCACGATGACGCACGCCTCGGGCCGGCCGCAACTGCGCCCGGAGATCACCTTGCCGTCGGCGATGATCGGTCCGGAGCTGTGCAGGGCCGAGATCTCCGTGTAATCGAAGATCGGCGTCTCCCAGGCAATCTCGCCCGTCTCGGCGTCGAGTCCGAAGACGTACACGTCGTCGCTGGTGTTGATGATGAAGCGGTCGTAGATGGCGATATTCCGGTTGATGGCGGCGTTGGCCCCCACGTGGTCGTAGAGGTCGTCGGGCAGGTCCCGGCGATGCTGCCACCTCAGGTCGCCGGTGACCGCGTCGATCGCTTCGATGACGTCGTTCGCCTGGGGCATGTACAACACGCCGTCGTAGGCGAGCGGCGCCCCCTCTTGGCGCCCCGGCGCGAGCCCGCGCGACCAGACGGCGCGCCCGTGCGGCCGTCGTGGCTCGGCGCCACATGGAGCGAGGCAGCGTGGCACTTCGCCCTCTCCTTCCGCGGGTGGGGGACGCCGCTCGCGATGCTCGTCCTGGCCGCCATGGGCGTGGGCGGCTCGTTCGTCCACATCATCCTGCACGCCGACGGCCCCCTCCTCCCGCGCCCCGATCTCATCGAGCCGTTGTTGATCGAGTTCTACTACCTCGTGATTGTGTTCATGGTGGCCCGGTTCGTCGGCGTCATGGCTCGCCGGGACGACCGCGCCGGCTTCGGCGAGATCGCCGACGCCACCCCGGCGCCCCTGGGCAGCCGGGTGGCGGGCCGCGCTCTCGCCGCCGCCGGCGTCACCGTGGTGTTCGCCCTGACGCCGGTGCTTGCGGTGTGGATCGTGACGGTCTTCGCGACCCCCGACGCGTTCAGCCTGTTGGACCCGACTTTCTATTTCGGGTTGTTGCTCGCGCCGTCGCTGCTGGAGCTGTGCGCGCTCGTGCTGCTGGCCCACGCGCTGATTCGCCACGCGGGTGCGGCGCACGCGGTGGGCGTCATCTGCGCGTTCTTCATCGTGGTCAACCACGAGTTGGGCGTCACCAGCTACCCGCCGGCCGAGGTCGGCGTGCCGCCGAGCATCACCCTTTCGGGGTTTTCCGGGTGGGCGCCGTGGCTGGGCTACGTGCTGACCGCCGACCTCTTCAAGCTGACCGTCGCGGTGGCCATCATCGCCGTGGCGTGGCTCGCCTGGCCCCGCGGCACCGCGCTCTCCGTGCCTCTCCGCTGGCGGACCGGCATGGGCAGGCTCGCGGGAGGCGCGGGCGCGTTGGCTGCGGGGGCCGTCTTGCTGGCCGTCGGCGTCCACACCGTGCTGCACGAGCAGCTCGTGGGGCTGGGCGGCTACGAGTCGGCGGCGGCGGAAACCGCGGACGACGCCGCGTGGGAGGCGCGCTGGTGGGCCGCCGCGGCGCCGTTCGCGGCGACGGGCGGCGAGGCGGTGATCGAGATCGACCCGGCCGGGCGGCGCGCGACCGCCCGCTGGCGCCTCGACGGCGTGCGCTCGAGCTCCCGGATTCTGCACGGCTCGCTTCCGCACGGCGCCGCGATCACGCGCGCCGTCGTCGACGGGCGCGAGGAATCGGTGACCGTGGAGCTGGATCACTTCGCGCTGCCGCTCGACGCTTGCGGACCCGTGGGCTTGGCCACGGCGAACCAGGCGTCTGACGCCGGCACGCGGGAGCCGGCGGCAGCAGTGGACGAGCGACCCGGATCCGAGGCGGAAGGCTGCACCGTGGAGCTGGAGGTCGTCGCCCGCGGCGAAGGATGGTCGGCCGCGGGGGAGAGCCCGTGGCTGCCCCCGTCCGGCGTGTGGCTGCGCGCCGCCGACCTGTTGCCGGTCCTCGGCCACGACCCCGACCGGCTGGTGCGCGCGCCCGCGGAACGCCGGGCGCACGGTCTGGACCGCGTGCCGGGGGATGTCGGGGCCGGCGGGCTGGCGCCCGCGGCCGGGGTGGCGCCCGGGGGCGACTGGCGCTGGTCCGTGAACTTCGCCGGCGCCGGCCGCGATTCGGACCGCCCCGGCGGCACCGCGGTCGCGACCGCGGGCCGCACGGATGGGCTATTGGACTTCGCCGCCGCGTGGTGGCCTGGCGCGCCGGTCGAGACCAGCCGCGGCGGCTTGGCCGTGCTGCACGGACCGGAGCGCACGCGCGACGCCGCCGGCGTCCTCGATGACGTCGCGGCGATGCATGCCTGCGTCGAGGCGACCCTCGGCCGCGCGCCCGCGGTCCACACGGTGCTGCAGGCGCCGCGCGAGCGCGGCGAGGCCGCCCTCCACGGCGGCCTGCTGTGGCTGCCCGAGCACGAGGGTTGGGATATCGCCGACGAGGGCTTCGCCCGGCGGCAGCGCCGCGCCACGATCGCGGCGGCGCTGGCCGCGCGCGGGACGGCCGACGGGGCCGATCTGCGGAGGGAACCCGGAGAGGCCTGGCTGAGGGTCGGCGTCCCGGGCTGGGTCGGACTGGAGTGCGTAAGGCAGGAGGACGGGGTGGATGCGTGGCTGGCGCTGCAGGCGCGGGCCAGCGACCAAGTCGTTGCGGCGCTCGGCGCCCTCGACGCGCCCGCCGTCGGCGTCGCGGCGGCCGGCGACGCGCCGTGGGTGCAGGAGTACACGCCGCTGGCGACGGTCGGCTGGGTGGAATCCGTCGGCCAGGCCGCCGCCCGCGACGCGGTTGCCGCGGTGATCGCGGCCGTGCGGGGCGGCGCGCCGCTCGCCGACGCCCTGGCCGAGGCGGTTGGGGCGGACACGGCCGAGGCGCTGCTTGGACCGCCGGCGTCGTCAGACATCCTGATCGCGCAGGCGGATCGGACCCTCGAGATAGCCGGCCAGCGCTGGCTCTGGCGCGACGGCGGCTGGGAGCCGGTCTCGGCCGCGATCCACGTGACGCAGCGCTTCGACGACGACCGCGACCGGCGGCGGATCGGCCCGGTGCCGACGACCGTCGACCCGGAGGCGCCGTTCACACTGATCGACGCCTGGCCGTCGTTCGAGCGAACGCCGGCCGACAACGTCTGGCGGGGCGGCGGGAACGACTGACGGAGGCTTGTCGTTCCTCACCCGTCCCGGGCGGCCGCGGGCGGCCGTCGGAGTCAAGGGATGGCCGGGAGGGGGCAGGATGACCGGAAGAACGCAGGCAGGGAACTATGGTCGGACAACTCGTTCTCTTTTGGCGCGCGCGTCTCGTTGACGTGCCTCAGGCCGGGGCCGCCGGGCAAGTTCCGGACGATCCCGAGAGTTCGTTCCTGGTGATGCGCCGCTTCCGGGCGCCATCTCGTCTGACGGCCGGCGTCCTGTCCGTCGGCCTGGCCGCGTGCGGGTCCGGCGTGCCCGACGATCCGGGCACCGTCGAAGGCGAAGCGCTCGAAACGCCCTATGCGGAGACCTTCAGCGTCGTCGAACGGAACGGTTATCGCATCGTCGACATCGAAGCGTCCGTCGTCACCTGGGGCGGAGCGGCGGGCGGACCGCCGCAGCGTGCGCGTCTCGTGCTGGTCCCGCAGGGCCTGGAGCCGCCACCCCTGACGGGAGATCTGGCGGCTGCCACGTTGATCCGAACCCCCGTCCAGCGGATCGCCGTCAACGATCAACCCCATGAGGCCATGCTGCGCGCACTCGGGGTCGAGGACCGGATCGTCGCGGTCGGCGGGCACAACAGTTACGAACATGAACTGCGCCGCAAGGCCCGGTCGGGTCGGATCCAGCAGATCGGCTACGGCTGGCACATGCCGCCGACGCTCGATGCGCTGGTGGCGGCGGAGCCGGAAGTGCTGGTTGCACGCATGGCCGACCTCACGCACACCCAGCACATGGAGCGCGTCGAGTCGCTCGGCATTCCGTTCGTGCCGACCTTCATCGATGCGGAACCGCACTACATGGGCCGTGTCGCCTGGGTGCTTCTGATGGGCCTGCTGACCGGGAAGGAGGCGGAAGCCGATGCATTCGTTCAGATGGTCGCGCAGGAGGTCGACCGTCTGAAGGCCCTCGCCGAGGAGCAGCCGCCCCGGTCGGTTCTCTGGGCCTGGTACAAGAGCGCGGGCAATCGCTGGGCCGTTACGCAGCGCAACGCCATTGCAGCCCTCATTCGCGACGCCAACGCGGAGCTCGTGCTCGGCGCTGACGACGATCCGGAGCTCGACACGTTTTCCGAGCTCTCCACGGAACGGCTCCTGCGGGACGCAACGGGCGCCGATTGCTAGATGATCCGCGATCCACTGTCCGCGGTGTTCGACGATCGGGCCGTGCTGTCGCGCTTCAAGGCCTATCAGGAAGATTGCATCTTCTGGGAGCAGGGCAAGCGCCATCCCGCCGCGGATACGTGGGAGCTGTGGGAGATGGGGACCATCCGTCCGGACTGGCAGTTGGCCGACATCATGAAGATGCTGCATCCGTAACTGCGCGACGGGGAGTGGCGTTACCTCGCGCCGGAAACGTGGCAGGCGGACCATGTGGGCGCGGGTCTGCACTAGCGGCTCCGCCCTCATCGCCGCGCTCGCCGCGCTCTGTCTGCTGACGCTGACCCATGGGCAGATCGCGCTGCCCCTGGCCGACACGGTCGGCGCGTTGACCGGAACGCGGTCGAGCGACTTGGCCCGCCAGATCGTGCTCGATATTCGCCTTCCGCGGGTCGCCGCCGCGATCATCGCCGGGGGTGCGCTCGGCATGGCCGGGGTGCTGATGCAGGCCCTCTTCCGGAACCCGGTCGCCGACGCGTGGTCCCTCGGCCTGCTCGCCGGCGGCCAGCTCGGGGTCGCACTCATCGTGACCGCGGCGGCCTTCGCCGGTCCCGCGGCCGTGTCCTTCCTCACCTGCTTCGAAGGCCCCAGCATCACGCTCGCGGCCGCCGCGAGCGTTGCAATCGCGGCGCTCGTCATGCTGGCGCTCGGCCGCCGCGTCGGCGCCATCACGCTGCTCGTCATCGGCCTCATGCTCGGGTTCACCGCCCAGGGCCTCACCAGCGTTCTTCTGCATTTCGCCGCCCGCGCCGGCGGCCGGATCTATGGTGGATGGCAGGATGCGAGCTTTGCCGGCGTCGCCCCCGCGGTGCTGCCGTGGCTCCTGCTGCCGATCCTCATCGGCACCTGCGCCGCCGTCGCGACGGCCAAGCCGCTCAGCTCGCTGCTTCTCGGCGCGACCTACGCGCGCAGCCTCGGCGTCAAGGCAACGACTCTGAGACATGCCGTTCTTGCGGCGACCGTGCTTCTGGTGGCGCCCGTCGTCGCCTTCTGCGGCCCGGTGAGCTTCGTCGGCCTGATTGCACCCCACTTCGCCCGGGCGCTGGCCGGAACGGCGCGGATCCTGCCGCTATTTCCGCTCGCCGCGCTCGGCGGCGCACTGCTCGCCCTTGCCGGAGACGCCATCGTGCATGCGCGGTGGGAGCAGCACTTCCTGCACCTGAATGCGGTCCTCGCGATCGTCGGCGCGCCGGCCGTGATTCTCATCCTGGTCTTCTCACCGGCCGTGAGGCAGTGGCGCTGATGCTGGATCTGCAATCCCTTGCCGTGGGCTATCGCAACACGCGGGGAGCAATCCTGTCCGGCATCGGGCGCATTCCCGATTTCCCGGTCACGCGCTCACACCCACCGGCGTCATGGCCATCCGCTGCAAACAGTTCCATCTGCCGGACTTATAGAAAGACCGCAGGAGAAAGAATCGCGTCGACGCTCTCCGGTAGCCAATAGATGGATGCGCCCTTGATGCGGAGATTGATGACGCGACGGATGGCGCTTTCGACGGCGCCGCTGCCCCGCGGAAGCCCGAGCCCGACCATTGTGGTGTAGGCGAAACGATGACGGTTCTTCAGGAAGTAGTTGAGGTGCGTGCGGATCTTGCCGGCCGTGCGCCCGCGGCACAGCTCCCGCAGGGCCGTGATCACCTCGTCCACGCGTGCTCGCTTGAGCAGCCCCCGCGTGCGGTTGAGCCAGCGGGTGCGTTGCGTCGCGCTCCAGCGGCGCAGCTTGACCGCGTCCGAGAGTTGCTTGGCGGCATGATAGAAGTCGATCAGCCCCAGCACCTGTGTCGGCGAGAGCCCGAGCGCGGCGATGAGGCGCTGGAGGCGTCGCCAGATCCAGGGCGCGCCGTCGGCGATGAAGAGCACCTTGTCAGCGGCGTTGAGGCCGATCTGCCGCGCGTACGACAACAGCAGGGCGAAGACCGCCTCCGGTCCCCGCAGCGTGCCGTCGATGATCGGGGCCCACGTCTGAGACGGTCGCCCGTCGTCGCCGACGACGTACAGGATGAGGAGCTTCGGTTCCTTCCAGTCGGTATGGAATCGGTTGCGCCCCTTCTTCGTCTTGGGGCCACGCTTCTTGCGCCTCACACGGACGCGGCCCCCGTCGAGGGAGACGACCACCCGCTTGCCGGTCACGCGGTCCAGCAGGCCGCACGCCGCGCTCTGCTGGGCCGCTCGGGCCCGCGCAGCGTAGCGATAGGCGGTCGAGCGGAGGGTCTTGATATCGAGGGCGATGCCGTCGGAGCGGAGCTGCGCCTGCGCTTCGGCCAGCGAGCTGAGCATGGCGACCGCGCGGCTTGCATCGGAGGCCAGCTTCGGCGTGCACCGATCGTAGATGCCCAGCACCACCAAGGCGGGGTAGAGTCCCGGCCTCCGCTTCGCCCGACGGGCGTGTTTCTCGCGGTAGTACGGCGTCGTGACCGGCACCGTCGTGCCCCGGGAGGTGCGAACGTTGACGGTCTCCAGGCCGTCGCTCCGCATCCGCCGGGGCAGGTGGCGCACGAGGGCGCTCGCCGCGTCGCCAACCGCGGCGGAGCGCACCGCGCGTTGCAGCACGGGGGTGAGGAGGGCGCCGAAGAACTCGTCCGCGATGGCCCGCAGCTGCTCTTCGCACTGCTCCGCTTCCTCTGCCGACCTGGGCGCTGGAGCACGCGCCTCAAACTCCAGCGCCCGCCGGAGGGCAGTGCGCAGGTGGACGGGAATGTTGCCAAGATCGATCTCGCGGCTCGGGGTGTCGATGGCGCTCTTGTCCATTTCAACGCACCATCATGGGCAGTCCGAGCCGTAATGTCCAGTACCACCCTCCCCGTCTGTCCGAAGACCGGCTCAACCTCCCCCAGCCTCACAGTCCATCTTTGCCTACACACTGCTCCGGGAAATCGGGAATGCGCCCCCGGCATCGACCTGTCGGCCGGTCCCGGCGACTTCATCTGCATCCTCGGCCGCAACGCGGCCGGGAAATCGACCCTCATGCGGACGATCGCGGGGCTGCAAGCGTCGCTCGACGGAATCGTGTTGCTCGACGGCGAAGACATTGCGTCCATGCGTCCGGCGACGCGCGCGCGCCGGATCGCCGTGGTGCTCACGGAGCGCCAGTTCAATCCGGGCCTCCGCGTCGACGACGTCATCGCGCTCGCCCGGCAGCCCTTCACGGGCTGGCAGGGTGGACTGGCGGACAACGACGCGGCCGCGATCGCCGACGCGGTCGCGGTCACCGGCGTCGAGCCGTTCCTGCGCCGCCACTTCAGCGATCTCAGCGACGGCGAGCGACAGCGGGTGATGATCGCGCGTGCGCTCGCACAGACGCCGCGCCTGATGGTCCTCGACGAGATCACGGCCTTCCTCGATCTGCCGAGCCGGGTCGAGATCATGGCCCTCCTGCGTTCCCGGGCCAGGCAGAAGGGGCAGGTCGTTCTGCTCTCGAGCCACGACCTCGACCTGTCGCTGCAGCTTTCCGACAGCGTCTGGCTGCTCGACGGCGCCAGCGGCTTCTCGGTCGGCACGCCGGACGAACTGAGCCGGAGCGGCGCGGTCGGGCGCGCCTTCGACACCGACGTGATCCGGTATTCGCCCTCGCATGGGCGGTTCGAGATCGGAATGTCCGGCTCCGCGTAGCTGCCTGCCGGACGCAAGACGAGCCCATGCTTCGACGCCGACCCGCCGCCCAGGAGGACGCCATGACCCGCCTGCTGAACCTCCCTACCCGCATCTGCACCGTCCCCTTGCCCAGAATGGCTCTCCCCACCCTCTTGTCGGCCGTCCTGTTGGCGGCGGGAGCGTTCGCACCCGACATGGCCGCGCAGGAGATCCTCATCAGCGAGGGCACGGTGGTCACCTCGGAGGGGCGGTTCGACGCCGACGTGCGGGTCCGGGACGGGACCATCGTCGAGATCGGGACCGAACTGGCCGCGGGGGCCAGCGCCCGCGCGATCGATGCCACCGGGCTGCTGGTCATGCCGGGCGGAGTGGATCCGCACGTCCACCTGGGGGGAAGCACCCGCGACGACTACCGCACCGGGTCGCAGGCGGCGCTCGCGGGAGGCATCACCACGATCTCGAACTTCGCCTTCCCGGCCGAAGGGCGGACGCTCGCCCAGGCCATCGCGCGCGAGGCGGCGCTCATCCGTGAGCAGAAGATCGCGGACGTCATCCTGCACGCGGGCATCACCCCCAGAACCCAGGAAGGCGAGATGACCACCCTGGCCGCCGAGACCGGTCAGACCAGCACCAAGATCTTCATGGTGTGGACCACGTTCGATGCCAATGTGCCCGACTACGTGGCGACGATGGACGCGGCGGGGCGCGCCGGCATCCTGACCATGGTGCACTGCGAGGACTGGCCCATCCTGGCCCACGCGGTCGGCGAGCTGACCGCCGCCGGGCGCACCTCGCTCGAGTACCTACCGGACAGTCGCCCCGTGGTCGGCGAGGTGGTCGCCACCCAGCGTGCGGTTGCCATGGCCGAGGCCACCCGGGCGCCCATCTATGCGGTGCACGTCTCCTCGGAGCGCGCGCTGCGGGTGCTGCAGGATGCCCGGGACCGGGGGCTCAGCGTCTTCGTCGAGACCCGCCCCATCTACCTCCACTTCACCCGGCAGCGCTTCGAGGCCCGGACCGCGGGCTCTACGTGGGGCAGCCGCCGCTGCGTGAGCAGCATGACCAGGACGCGCTTTGGGCCGGCATCGCGAGCGGATCGGTGCACGTGCTCGGCACCGACCACGTCGCGTATCTCCGCGAAGAGAAGATGGACCCGTCGCAGACCATCTCCCGTCATCGGGCTGGCCTGAACAACCTCCAGGTGGTGCGGCCGATGCTCTATTCCGAGGGCGTCGTCCAGGGGCGCATCTCCGAAGAGCGCTTCGTGGCGGTGACCTCGACCAACGCCGCCAAGCTCTTCGGGCTCTACCCGCGCAAGGGCACGATCGCGGTGGGCTCGGACGCCGACATCGTCCTCTGGGATCCGGACGAGACGCGCACCATCCACGACGAGGACATGTTCTCCGGGGCCGGCTTCTCGGTCTACTCGGGGTGGGAAGTCACGGGCTGGCCCGTGATGACGCTGCGCCGGGGCGAGGTGGTGTATGAGGACCGCGAGATCCTGGCCGGGCAGGCAGCGGAGAACTACTGCGCCGCGGGAGATGGCAGGCGCCGTAAGGTCGGGAAACGCAGGCCCTCATCACGCCCAACCGCCTCCGAGCACGTCAGGTCGCCGTTTCCGTTGGCGTCCCAGTACTCGAAGTCGCACGCCGACGGTGGATGACCAGCCAGTCGCACAGCACCCGGATGGCGGCCAGATGCTGTTTGACCGTCGGCGCCGACCCCGGATGCGTGCGGATATAGGCCGCCACGTGCAGCGGGGCGATCGCGCGCAAGCCCAGGCCACGAGCCGCACACCACGACAGGAACCGCCCCACGGTCCGCCCGTACGCCGCCCGCGTCCGCCCGTTGGCAATCGAGGCGGCGAAGAACTCCAGAAACCGCTCGACGGCCACCGGACCCGCATCCACGATCACCGCCGGCAGCGCCATGCCCGCCGACCCGGGGCGGGCGACTGGCGGCCGGGTGACCGCCGGAACCAGGGCCTCGCTCATGCCGAACTCCCCTCCTCGGCGCGCATCCTGACCGCTGTCGCCCGACGACGCCACTACCGGGATCGATCACGCCGGTCGCAGCCATCTCATGCGCGCGTACCTCGGCATCGGTCCCCACGTCCAGGATCCGGCCAGCCGGCGATGGCGATGGCCTGCGCTCGCGGCGCGTGTCCCGTCCGCAGGATTTCCCGGCGTCAACCCGGCACGTGACAGCAAATGCGCTATCATTTTGACCATTGCGGATCGTCGTGGACACGAACGTCTTCGTCGCGGCCACTTCGAGCGCGAGCGGCGCCAGCCGAGAGGTTCTGCGTCGCTGCCTGTCGGGTCGATACGAGCCGCTGATGGGTCAGGCCCTGTTCGCGGAGTACGAGTCGGTGCTGGCGCGGTCCGACCCGTTCCTCCGCTCGCCGATCTCCGACCGGGAACGCGATGCGCTGTTGGCCTCGCTCATCAGTCGCTGCACGTGGGTGCGCGTGTACTACCTGTGGCGACCGAATCTGCCCGATGAAGCCGACAATCATCTTGTCGAGCTGGCGGTCGCCGGGAACGCGGGGGCCATCGTCACCCACAACACGCGGGATTTCGAACGCACCGAGATGCGCTTCCCGGAGTTGCATATCGTGACGCCAGCAGCGCTGATTGCCGAGCACTAGCCATGTCCACACTGACCATCCGTCTCCCCGGCGACACGCACGCACGAATGAAGGCTCTCGCGCGACAGCGCGCCATGAGCGTCAACAAGCTCATGGAAGAGCTGTGCACCATCGCCGTCACGCAGCATGACGCGGAGACGCGATTCCGGGCGCTCTCTGCGCGCGGATCCATCGACGAAGGGCTCCGCGTCCTCGACAAGCTGGATGATGCGCTCGGCGGCGGCGAATGACCGCCTCGCTCCGAATCTCGGTGGCCGACCGCACGGTCCGAACTCGACGACGAGCTTCAGATCGAGCGCCGCCCCTCACGATGTCTTGCATGCCCCAGATCCGTCCGAAAATTGACACCCAAAGTGACACCCTACGGAGCGGACGCCCGTGCGATTTCTGGACACCACTGGAAGCGAACGTCCGCGATTCCCTCAGCAAAAATGCACCGTTGGACGCTATCGGACGCTGTCGGAACGGCGGGAACCGACCTTTTAATCAGGGTGTCGCTGGTTCGATCCCAGCGCGGCCCACCAATAGAATCAATGTTTTTTGAGCCGCACCGCTCTTACCACCCTCATGCTAGGGCTGCCCGTGGCCCATAATTTTTTGCTGGACTTCCTGCCGCCACTTCGCTACGGTGGCCGGCATGGAGATTCAGAATCAGGTCTCACGTATTCTACGGGACAACCTCGCCCGCCTGCGCGACGTGCTGGACGGGGCGGTTTCGCAGGGTGTCGGCAGCCTCGGCCAAGTCGCTGATCGCGTCTGTGAAGCGTTCGATTTCCGCGACGGACGGGGCCGGTGGCAACGCGCGAGCTGCTGCCGGGCGTTGTCCGACCTGCAGGCGGCCGGCCACGTCTCGCTGCCTGCGGGTCGAGGTGCCCGCGGTGGTGGGGGCCGGGCGCGGGTGCTCCCGCACCCGCTGGCGCCGGCGGTGGACGTGCCGGACACGGTCGGCAAGGTTGTGGGTCTGACCCTGGAGCTGGTGGAAACCGACGAGCAGCGGCAGGTCTGGAACACGCTGATGGCGTACGAGCACCCGCGCGGGGCTGGTCCGTTCGTCGGCCCGCAACTGCGGTATCTGGTGGGTTCGGCGCATGGCTGGCTGGGCGGGGTCGGGTTTGCGGCGAGTGCGCGGCGGCTGCGGTCCCGCGACGCCTGGGTCGGGTGGGACGATGCGGGCCGGCGCGCGCACCTGCACCGGGTGTTGGGACTGTGCCGGCTGCTGGTGCGCCCCGGCATTATGTGTCGCAACCTGGCCTCGCACGTGCTGGGCCGGGTCGTCCGGACGGTCGGCGACGACTGCGAGGGTCTGTATGGCTATCGCCCCTGGCTGCTGGAGACGTTCGTCGACGAGACCGAACAGACGGGGGCGAGCGTGCGCGCGGCGAACTGGGTTCGGGTGGGTGAGACCTGCGGTCGCGGTCGCCAGGATCGCACGCACGCGGCGCCGGAAACGCGCAAGGCGGTGTATATGTATGCGTTGGAGCCGGCGTGGCACACCCGCCTCGCAGTGCCTGCACCGGTCTTGGCGCCGCTGGCGGTTGGCGACGGTCTCGACGCCGCGGTCTGGGCGGAGCACGAGTTCGGCGGGGCGCGTTTGGGCGACGCGCGTCTGAGCGCGCGGCTGGTGCAGAGCGCGCAGCAAATGGCAGAGTCTCCGATGCGCGCCATCACCGGCGCCGCCCACGGCGCCCGCGCGATGGTCAAGGGCCATTACCGGCTGATCGACCAGCCCGCCGACAGTGCGGTGACGGTCGACAACATCCTCGCGCCGCATCGCGAGCAGACGCTGCGCCGGATGCAGGCGCACGACACGGTGCTGTGCATCCAGGACGGCACCCGGTTGAACTTCACCCGGCGCGGGCAGACGCAGGGGCTGGGGGCCATCGGCTCGAACCAGACCGGGGCGGTGGCGCGCGGCCTGGAGTTGCACACGACCTTGGCCGTCAATCCCGACGGGCTGGCGTTGGGCGTGCTGCGGGCCGCCTTCGACGCGCCTGCGCCCCCGAATCCCGAGGCGGAAGGCGAGCCGCCCCCGAAGCCGCGCGAGGAGCGCAAGTCGTTCCGTTGGATCGAGGGGCTGCGCGACTGCGCGCAGGCAGCCGAACAATTGTCCGAGACCCGCGTGGTGTGCGTGATGGACCGCGAGGCCGATTTCCTCGACCTGTTCGT
Organism: Vicinamibacterales bacterium; assembly: GCA_965222905.1. GTDB lineage: Bacteria > Acidobacteriota > Vicinamibacteria > Vicinamibacterales > UBA8438 > WTFV01. The sequence goes on from OZ244976.1 coordinate 7,431,509, forward strand.
CGAGCACCGCGCGGCTGCCCAGCAGGTCGACCTGCTGGTCCGCGCCAAGGCCGACCGCGTCCTCGGCAGGGAAAAGACGCCCGACGGGCAGACGGTCTCACGCCGTCTGTTCGATACGGTGCGCAACGCGCCGGCCCGAGGCGCCGCCAAGGTCGAGGTGCAGCGGCTGAGCGCGCGCGTGAAGGCCAGCAAACAGGCCCGCAAGGACCGCCGGGCGGAGCGGGTCGCCGACGTGACGCTGCGCTACCAGCAGGTGCCGCTGCCCTGCCCCGGCGACGAGCCGGTCGCACTGTGGGTCGTCCACGTGCGCGAGGAACAACCACCGCCCGCGGTCGAGCCGCTGGAGTGGTTCCTGCTGACCACGTTGCCCGTGAGCAGCGCCGACGACGCCATGCGCATCCTGCAATGGTACGTCCGGCGCTGGCGCATCGAAGAATACTTCCGGGTGCTCAAGTCCGGCTGCAAGGTCGAGGAGTTGCAGCACCACACGGCCGAGCGGCTCGAACGCGCCATGGCCATCAAGATGGTCATCGCGTGGCGCATCCAGTTGATGGTCCAACTCGGGCGCGAAGTGCCCGACCTGCCGGGCGACCTGCTGTTCTCCGATGGCGAGTTGCGCGTGCTCGCCACCTTCGCCCGCTCACGCAAGCTGCCGCCGCCGACGCGCCTCGGCGACGCTGTCGGCCTGGTCGGGCGCCTCGGCGGGTGGCTCGGACGCCAACGCGACCCGCCCGGCGCACAGTTGATGTGGCACGGCTACACTCAACTGGTTGCCATGACCTTTGGCTTCGAACTGCGGGACGAGTTCGGATGACCTCCTGCTCACTACAGTCCAGCCCCGGACATCCGGGGCACGGGCAGTGCTAGGGTCCAAATAGGGTCCAATCCGAGTCGGCACGCCGGGCGTGCCCCGCGGCCGGGCGAAATGGCCTGCACCACCGATGCAGCAACTCCGGCGACCGATCGGTCTCCGCGTAGGTCCCCGAAGGACCCGGCTCGGGGGCTAAGGTCCTTTGCCCGGCCGGTCTTCCTCCGCGGCTCTACATCTTCCGCGAGCCGAGGATCGTGGAGGTCTCCGTGCCGGCAACGCCTCTAGGTCCACCCGATCGCCGGGCGACCGACCGAGTCAGATCCCGGTACGAGCTACGTCGAACCACGTTGAGTAGACGCGTGCCGAAGAAACCGGGAACGACACAATCCGAGTTGAGCATCTATGGCAAAGTACAGCCGGCTTGATTCTCTCGGCAAAGGCGGATTCGGCGAGGTGTTCGTCTGCCAGCGCCACACGGACGACGAGAGATTCGCGATGAAAGTCTTGTTGCCAGATCAGGACGACAAGGCCGTCGCACGGTTTCGACGGGAAGTACGGCTTCTCTCGAACCTTGACCACCCCAACGTGGTGAAGGTCGTCGACATGCAACTCGATGTCGAACCCCTTTTCTACGTGATGCCTCTGTACGACACTTCGCTGGACAAAGAACTCGCGGGGACAGCTGGCGACGAGGACCGCATCGCGAGGATCTTCGCGTCGATCCTCGATGGGGTCGCGTACGCTCATGCCGAGGAGGTGATCCATCGCGATCTGAAGCCGGGGAACATTTTGATGAACTACGACGGTGGTCTCGTCGTGTCGGACTTCGGCCTCGGTCGGAGGCTAGATTCAGATTCGCTCTTGACAACGAGCAAGGTGGGCCTCGGCACTCTGTTCTATACCGCCCCGGAGCAATGGACAGATCTCAAGAACGTGGACGCGCGAGCGGACGTGTTTTCTCTGGGGCAGATTCTCCATGCGCTCTATACGGGCTCGCAAGCCCCAACACAGGATACTTCTGAACTTCCAGACGCCATTGCTCTGATCGTTAATGGCTGTACACATCGAGCTCCCGCCAGGCGATTCCCGAGCGTCGTCCTACTGAGAGAGGCATTCGTCAGCCTCGCCGATAGCGGACAACCACAGGGCCAGCTACAGGAACTCCTCGCACTCCGGGCGCAGTTTTCCACTCCAACGGATCCAGCAACCCAGGACCTCGACCGATTCATCCTCCTCCTCGCGAAGCATCACGAAAGCGAAGAAGACCTCTTGCATCAGACGCTGATGGACGTGCATGCCGATGTGATAGGTGCCCTCCTGAAAAAGCACCCCGCAACGATGAAGGGTCTGCTGGACCAGTTCCTGACCGATGCCGCCAGCCGTAGCTGGGAATTCTCCTATACGGACAGGATTGCCGGACAGTGTAGAGCCATCTTCGACGTCACCGACGACCCGGAGGTTCGGGCCGCGCTAGCTGTGACAATCGGCACAATCGGCGTGGGCCACAACCGCTACTATGTGATCGGAGTTGCTCAGAATCTGCTCCAAGGCGAGAAGACAACTGCCGAGCGGATGGCGTTGGCTGCGCGGTGGGATGCCCTTGACGATTGGATAATGGGTATTCCGGAGGAAGTGGAACACGGAATCCGGAGGAAGTGGAACATCGATTCCGGAGGAAGTGGAACAGCGGTTCCGGAGGTCGTGAACGCTCGTCGGTAGCTTGACCCGGCATGCTCTTGCCCTTTCGACAGGAGGGGCGTGGCGATGCCGGCACGGAGGCTGCTGATGAGGAAGATCCGCGAGGTTTTACGACTCAAGCACGAGCAAGGACTGTCCCACCAGGCGGTGGCGCAGGCGTGCGCCGTCGGCGTGGGGACGGTCAATCGCTATCTGCAGAGGGCGGCGCAACGTGGGCTCGGCTGGCCGTTGCCGGCCGATTTGGACGACGCGGCGCTCGAGGCTCGATTGTTTCCACGCGCCGCGCCGGTGCACGACCGGATCCGGCCCGACTGCGCGTACATCCACCGCGAGCTCAAGCGCGACAGCGTCACGCTGCAGTTGCTGTGGGAGGAGTACGCGCAAATCCATCCGGACGGCTACGGCCGCACCCAGTTCTGCGAGATCTACCGGCAATGGACGCGGCGGCTGCGGCCGTCGATGCGGCAGGTGCACCGCGCCGGCGAGAAGACGTTCATCGACTACTCCGGCAAGCGGCCGAGCCTGGTCGACCGGCGCACGGGTGAGCTCCGACGCGTCGAGCTGTTCGTCGCCGTGCTCGGCGCCAGCAGCCTCACCTACGCCGCGGCGACCGAGACCCAGCAGTTGCCGGACTGGATCGACGCGCATATCCGCATGGTGGAGTACTTCGGCGGCGCTACCACGTTGTGGGTCCCCGACCAGCTCAAGAGCGCCATCACCCGCCCCTGCCGCTACGAGCCCGGCGTCAACCGCACCTACGAGGACCTGGCCACCCACTACGGCGCCGTCGTCGTTCCGGCGCGACCGAGGAAACCTCGGGATAAGGCTGCTGTGGAGAATTGTGTACTCATCGCACAGCGGTGGATACTCGCCCGCCTCCGCGACCAGACCTTCTTCGAGCTCGGCCCGTTGAACGCCGCGATCCGCGTCCTGCTCGACGAGCTCAACGACCGGCCGATGAAGAAGCTGGGCGTCAGCCGCCGCGCCCTCTACGAGCAGGTCGACCGGCCGGCGCTCCGGTCCCTGCCGACCGCGCGCTACGTCCTGGCGCACTGGAAGCTGTGCCGCGCCAACATCGACTACCACGTCGAGGTCGAGCGCCACGTCTATAGCGTGCCGTTCCAGCTGGTCCGCGAGCAGGTCGAGGTCCGCTACACCACGAACACGGTCGAGATCTTCTATCGCGGCAAGCGACTGACGTCGCACCGGCGGCGCTACGACGGGCAGCCGTCCACCCATCGCGAGCACATGCCGAGCGCCCACCGCGCGCATGCCGAGTGGACGCCGTCGCGGCTGATCCGTTGGGCCGAGCAGGCCGGACCGGCGACCGGACAGCTCGTCGCCCAGATCATCGAGCGTCGCCCGCACCCGGAGCAAGGGTATCGAGCCTGCCTGGGGATCATGCGCCTGGGACAGCAGTACGGGAACGACCGGCTCGACGCGGCGAGCGCTCGCGCGATGGCACTCGGCTCCTACCGCTATCGCACCGTCAAGAACATTCTCGCCGCCGGCCAGGACCGTCTGCCTCTGGAGCCGGCGGCCGAGACGACCCCGACGCCCACGCACACCAACATCCGCGGCGCCGACTACTACGCCGCGGCCACGACCGAGGAGGAGGACCGATGCTGATCGAACAGACCGTCGACAAACTCAACGCCATGAAGCTGGGCGCGATGGCCGACGCCGTCCAGCAACAACTGCAGAGCGGCGAGGCCGCCACGCTCGGCTTCGAGGAGCGTTTCGGCCTGCTGGTCGACGCCGAGTGGACGGCCCGCGAACAGCGCAAGCTGCAACGGCGCCTGCAGACGGCCAAGCTGCGTCATCCGGCGACGCTCGAGGCCGTCGACTTCACGCCTGCCCGACGGCTCAACCGCCAGCAGGTCCTGACGCTGGGAACCTGCGCGTGGCTCGCCGAGCGCCACAACTTGATCGTCACCGGGCCGTGTGGAATCGGGAAGAGTTTTCTCTGTTGCGCCTTCGTCGAACGGGCGTGTCGCCGCGGCTTCACCGCCCGCTACGTCCGCATGCCGCGCCTGTTGCACGAGGTGGCCGTCGGCCGCGGAGACGGTTCCTACACGCGGCTGATGGCGCGGCTGGCAAAGCTCGACCTGCTCGCCATCGACGACTGGATGCTCGCGCCGTTGCGTGACGCCGAGCGCCGCGACCTGACCGAGGTGATCGAGGACCGCGCCGAACGCGCCTCCACGCTGATCGCCAGCCAGTTGCCGGTGACCGACTGGCACGCCGTCATCGGTGACCCCAACCAGGCCGACGCCATCTGCGACCGCCTGCTCCACGACGCGCACCGCATCGAGCTGAAGGGCCGCTCGATGCGACGTACGCACGACGCGCCGAACAACCGCCCGAAGGAGACGACATGAGCACCAGAACGGCAACGCCATTACCGCGGCGAAGCGAAGCCCAGAACCATCGCGCCGGCGACACGCGCGACCGGGGGCCCGTCGGGTCCGTCCGGCCTGTGGATCCTGCCGGTGATGTGGAAAACGCGCGCGATGCGTTCGGCGCAACTGAGCGGTCGCCGAAGGCGCGTTTCCCACAACACCTTGGACGCCGCAGACGGCGCCCACAGGCTCCACAGGCATCTTCGTCCATGCTCTCGAACACCACGTCACGAGTAGAATCTTGAAGGTCTGCTGCGACACCGAGGGGAGGGAACTGACCGACGAACGTCGCTACGCTCCGACGAGCGTTCCACTTCGCCGGAAACCGTGTTCCAGATCCCCGGAAACGCTGTTCCACTTCACCGGAATACCCAGATAAAGCGCGACCTCGGAAATTCCCTAAAGGCGACGGACCTTGACCCCGCGCTGTTGCCGCTCTTCAAGCCCGACGCTGAGCGAGAGGCTTGAGTTCGCAGCCGGAACTGCGAAGCGCGCGGAAGGTGAGATCCTCCTGTTGTGAACCGCTTCGACCGTAACCCGACATCGGTGTCCGCGGTCACCAAGGGACGTGTTCCGTGGCGTCCGTGCTAGGACGAGCGACCTCACCCTCGCCGGACGCGCCATCATGGCGCCGATCAGACAACCGATCCAGTCTGTCTTGTCCGCTCCGGCCGGTCACCCCATCCCCAGCGCCATGATGGCCGCCCTGGTGGGCGAGTCGAAGAACTGCCACTGCGTCGCGGTCAGAATCGCGTCCGGGACCTCCGCGACGTCGCGCTTGTTTTCGCTCGGGATCAGGATGCGCTTGGCGCCCGCCTCGACGGCGAGCTGCATGCGCTCGGGCAGCGCGTTGACCTTCAGCAGGAGGCCCTGGACGCTCATCTCGCCGAGGACGACGGTGCGGTCGAGGACCGGCTTGTCCAGAATCGACGACACGAGCGAGAGGAAGAAGGCGACGGCGGTCTCGGCGCCCTCCTGCGCCTGGTTGAGATTGATGGCTTGTACGGTGAAGTCGTAGGCCCTCAGGTCGTGATCGATTCCGAGGTTGTGGACGTTCGCCTTCAGGTAGGCCTCGGCGGTCTTGATGGCCTCCTTCATCTTGCCGGAGAGGTTGCCGAGCGGGATGATCCGCCCCGAGCCGCGGTTCATCTGTGTCTGGAGCAGGAAGAACGCCAGGCGGTTGTCCGCGCTGTCCGAACCGATGGTGTAGACGCTGCCGGGGGGCAGCCCGCCTTCGGCGATCAACGACCCGGCGCCCGTCTCGGGCACGGGGACGAAGGTCTCCTGGCCGCTCTCCCTGTCGGTGTAGGAGAAGCTGGTGTCCCAGTACTCCAGCCCACCCATCTTCTTGAGCTGCTCCTTGACCCGCCTGCGCATCTCCAGCGCGTAGGCGAGGTACTCCTCGGCCTCTTCCCGGCTGACTTCTCCGTGCGGGTGCAGCAGCTTGACGAGCCCGGAGACGATCTTGCGCACTGCCTTCTGGTCGCGGCCGCCGAGATGGCTGCCGAAGCTGAAATAGCGCTCGGCGTAGTCGACGTAGCTCTGCTTGCGCAGCTCGCGGAAGACCTCGGCAAGGTAGTCGGTGACCACGCCGAAGTGGTCGGTGTAGGCGGCGTCCGACGTCTTCTGGAACTCCCAGCCGGGGATGTAGGCATGAATGCGGTCGTAGAACGCCGTGTCCATCTCCTTCGGCAGCGGATAGAAGAGGTTCGAGGTCCGCACGATGGTTTCGATGTCGCCGTCGATGTTGCCGACGAAGACGACCGATCCCTCGGCGCTGATGATGTCCCGGCCGCGGCTAAAGGCGCCGTCCTCCATGTAGCCCTTCATGATGTTCAGGCCGCTCCTGTCGGTGAACCGGACCCCGGCCGCTTCGTCGAACGCGACGACGTCCCAGAGGCAGACCAGCCCGCGCTGTCCCGACGCGAGATTGACGAACATCTGTGCCGTCGTCGTCTGCCCGCCGGACACCAGATGGCAGTAGGGACTGAGCTGCTGGTACACGAAGCTCTTTCCCGTACCGCGCGGGCCCAGCTCCACGGAGTTGAAGTTCTTCTCGACGAACGACACGAGGCGCAGCATGTAGTGCAACTTGCGCCTCCTGGTGTAATAGGGATGCTCCGGCTCGTAGCCCAGGGATCGCATCAGCAGGTCGAGCCACTGGTCGCGCGTGAAGCGGCGGCGTCCCTCCACGAAGCCGTCGAGCTTCCGCGAGGAGAGCTGAATCGGGCGGATGCTCGCGACGAAGAACGGTCGGTTCTGGTTCCTGAAGAGGTAGGAGTCGTCGTAGCGCAGCGTGATCTCGGCCCAGATCCCGCCCAACAACAGGCGGTCGTGCCGGCGCACCTCGCTCTCCTCGATGTTGATGTAGTCGAGGTCGAGATTGGAGAGCCGCGCCCAGTACTTGTCGTGGGTCTCGATCAGGCGCACGGAAATCTTGTCGATGATCTCGAACGAGGTGTGCTGCTTGATTGCCGACTTGACCGCTTCGCGCTCGTCCGGCTTGACGTACTTGCTTGCCAGCGTCTCCCGGACGAACTCGAGACCTTCGCGGATTGTCTCCTCGTCGGTGGAGGCGCAGTACTTGCCCAGCAGGAACTCGATGACGAACGCAGGCACGCCGAACGCGCTGCGCATGCGCCGCAGCAGGTCCTTGCGGACCACGAGCCCCGGATAGGCCTCCGTCGCCAGCATGTCGAGCTCGTCCAGCACGAATTCGTGGTCGCTCATCGGCGTCTCGTTTACTAGAGATCTCGTCCCACGGTCAGCTTGACGCCTCCGGGCGGGAACTGCTCCGTGGTCTCGACGTCGCGGATGTCCAGATCGAGAAGCTCTCCCGCGGAGAAAGACTGCGCCGAGTCAAAGAAGAGGGTGGCATTCTGTTCGCCTGCGTCCGCATCGACACGGACTTCCTTCGGGCGACCGACAGCGAGCACCGAAACGCGTGTTCCCTTCTCATCGGTCCGCAGCACGTCGAGGCGCAGGGTGCGTCCCGTCGCCGGGAAGAGCGCCATCTGCCCACCCGTCGCCGTGTCCGGCAGGGTGGGCCGCAGCGTGACCTTGACCGCCGCGCGCAGCAATTCGAACGTGGGCAGCACCACCTCGACGCCGATTCTCTTCCCGGCGGCGGCCTGACTGCGCGAGACCAGATGCGGGATGACCAGCTCCTGGAGCGCGGCGCCGCCGTGCGAGAAGGACTGCTCTGCCTGGAAGAAGGCGAGCCCCGGCGGCAGCGCCACGCGCAGCGTCGGGTCCCAGTCGAACGGGAGGCTCGCGACCGGCAGATCGGCTTCCGCCGGGACCAACGCGAACCGCGCCTTCCGGACCCGGCACCAGTCCTTGTCGCAGGGAACCTCGTCGGGGAGCCTGTCCTCGTCGAGCAGGATGAAGCCGTGATCGGTGACGACATGGACCTCCGGGTACCCCCAGCCAGGCAACTTGCGGACCAGTCGCGCGATGCGCTCGATCTCGAGGTGGACGTGGCGGACCAGGGTATCCGCGCTGCCATGCCCGAGGTGGTCGACCTCCTCGTGTCCGAAGACGACGAGCAGATCGCCGAGCGCATCGGGCGGGTTGGCGCGCGCTTCGAGATCGTCGATCGGCCGGCAATCCGCGCCGAACGCTTGTAGAAACGCGATGCGGGTGCTGCGCGCCGCGGCGTCCTTCCCGTCGATCCGCGGGTGCAGGCCGTTGCCCTTGACGTCGAAGGAAACCTCGGTTGCGGAAAGCGGCAGCAGCGCCGTCATGCCCACGGGCGTGACCGTCGGCAGCGCGGCCCGCAGGGGCTCCAGTTGCACGTCGAGATTCGGCAGCGCCTCGCGGACCAGGTGGGCGCAGTCGTAGCGCAGGGCGTCGACGACGAGCACCGCGCGCCTGCCCGGTGTCGTCCAGAGCCGCGCCTCGAGGTGCTCGGTGACGTAGGGCAACTTCGGGATGTCGGCGGTCCCACCGCCGACGTAGCGCTCGAAGAAGCGGCTGTTGAGGGTGTTCGTGTAGGTCGCGTAGGCGCGGTCCGCCACCGCGCTGACGGTCGGTTGATTCTGTTGCTCCGCATGCCGGCGTACCTCGATATGCGTCGCATCGACGGTCGCCGCCTGGTCCACGAACACCCGCACCAGCGCGTCGACGGTATCCGCCTGCTCGGCCCGCTGCGTGGCGCGCTCGCTGGCACCGACGAGCTTCTGGAGCTGATGCAGCAGCACCCAGGAACCGGAGGGGCTGGGGCTCGCCTTGCTGTATTCCGCCTCCCGCGCTATCAACTCGCCGTGCTCCGCGAAGAAGGCCGCAGTGGTCGACGACTTCGGCGCTGCGGCGGCGAAGGCTTCGGCGACCTGTCGCCACCGCATGCGCACCAGGTGGGGGAAGCCGAAGCAGAAGCCCGGCTTGTCCTCCGCCCAAACCGAGAGGTCGACCGTCGCCTCGACGTCCTGAATCCAGTGGTCCCAGGCGCTCCGGCTCTCGCTGTCGCGCAACCAACGCTGCAGCAGTTGCCGGTGGTGGGGCCGCACCGCCACCGGCGGCAGGCGCTCGCCCAGCGGAAAGTCGGCGCGCTCGCCGTAACCGAGAAAGGTCTCCGTCAGCGCGAGCACGGCGACCAGTGCGGCGACCCAGGCCGCCGGTCGGTCGCGCGGTCCCTCGAAGCCGTAGCGTTCCCGGACCAGGGCGAGGAACTCGGGGACGAGACCCTTCTCGTCGAGGTCCTGCCAGGTCGTCTCCGGCGAGACCGCCAAGTCGAGAATCGTCTGATCGACGTCTCCGATCAGCCGCGACTGCGCCAGCTCCGGACCCAGCCCCTTGCGCCAGAACGCCGCGGGGCGGTCGGCGAACTTGGCGACGTACTTCGCCAGCAGGGAGTCCCGTCCGCCCTCGTAGAGCCGCCTCTGGTCGCCCGGCGCGGCAGGCAATTCGACGCTGGCATGCTTGAGAAAACGGAACAGCGTCGGTCGCCTGCCGCCCACGCGCCAGGTCACCCCGGCGATGCGGTACTCCGCCAGCAAGTCGAGAGCCGATTCGCCGTCGGGGCCGCCGCGTTCCAGCCGGTCTTCCGCAAGAGGCAGCCAGACGACGAAGCGCTGGCGGCATCGCTCTTCCGCGGGCAGCGCTTCGAGCGTTCGATGGATCTGGTGCCTGATCCAGATCTGGCCGTGGCGCCGTTCGGCATCGTACTCCAGGATTCGAATGGTCGGCGCCTGCATCGCCTGGAGATGATCCCGGAGCGCGGGCAGCAGCCGCAGGAACTCCGCCTTCTCGTCGAACCACAGGCAGACCTGCGCGCGCTTCTCGTGCTGGAAGCGTTGTCGGAACTGGTCGACGAGCGCCGGCAGAATCATCACACCACCCTCGCGCTGCGCAGCACGCCGGCCTTCTGCAGCGGCGCGATGTTGACCTGGACGCCGTCGTCGATGTCGGGGTCCCAGCCCGCGGGTCTCTCCTCCGCCGACTTCCACGGCGTCAGGATGCGGTAGTCGCGGTCGCCGCCTTCCGGCCCCTCGTGATGGCCCTCCTGCACCGCCTGATGCTTCCGGTCGAAGGCCTGAGCCTCTTCGAGTCGGGCCTGCAGCTCGATCCGGTCCTCGGCGCGGCCTTCCCGGTCGGCGAGCGCGGCCTCCCGCCGGAACGTCTCGATGGCCTCGCGCAAGTAGGTGGAGCGCAGCTTGGCCATGCGGTTAGCGTCGAACTTGTGGTAATGGCAGAGGGCGCCGAACGCAAAGGGCGCAGTGCCCTGGCGGCTCGCGAGGTGCCATATGACGGGGCGCTTCTTGTAGAGCGCAGCGTGGTATTCGAAGTAGAGGTACTCCAGCCACTCGCCGATGCTCGCCGCCGGCTTGTAGCCCTTGACCCTGCGCTTCAGCTCGTTAGCGATCTCGATCTCCACCTGGTTGACGTCCTGCTCGGGAAACAGCATCGCTAGTTCCTGGTGCACGCGGTCGAGCAGGCTCGTCTCGCCCGACAGGGGCGCGAAGGAAACGACGCCGTCGTCGTCCGCCTCGACCACCCGCTTGACCACGTAGGAGAGCAGGCGCCACACGTGCTCCATGCGCTTCTGCTCGACGGTTCTACGCTCCATTTGCGGCCACAGAATCTCCGGTGGGCGTTCGCCGAGAGTCTCCTCGATGATCGCGCGTGTGCTCTCGGGGATGCCGTAGAGCTTGTAGACTTCGTCATTCAGTTCGCTGTAGAGATGTCGAATTCGATCCTCTTCCGCCGCTTCGTGCCTGGCTATCTGTTCCAGGCGCTCCGCAACATTCAGCTGGGCGTGTTCGTGAACCAGCCACGGGCGCTCAAAACGCGTCGAGGTCTCGTTGCACCTGTCCCAAGCCGCTTTGGCATCGTGAATCTCGCGGGCGATCGTACCGATACGCGCATGCTGGTACGCAGCAGGTTGTGGAACAGGCAGGCGTTTGACCACACCCACTTCCCAGGAACCGAACGACATCAGTCCTTTGAGCAGATATTCGGCGGGCGCGGAGTTGGCGAGTCCCAGCAGGAACCACTTGTCCCGCTCGCGAACCGGGAATATTGCAGGACCCTTGTGGCCGAAGACGCAACCCTGCGGCATGATGCGCAGATTGAATCCGCGTTGAGTCCGAAGCGGCCAGGTGAGACCGCCCTTGAAGTAGTGCTTAAGGCTCGGCAGTCCATTTCCCGATGCTTTCAGATCTTCGCGATGTTCTTCCTTCCAATCGAGTCGCAAGTAGGTGTCAGAGTAGAATCTACAGAAATCTCCTCCTTTCGCGAATGGAACCCATGTCGGATCGTTGGCAATCTCCCAGAAACACCTAACCCACCGAGCATCATCAGCAGTTGCTTTTCCCTGCCGGGCAATTCCCCATCCCGGCTCCAGAGGTACGGCGTCACGAAATACATGCGCAACTACTCCAACTCGTCGATATGCAAGAGGAGATGACTCAATTGTCGCAAAGTCGCGCCGTCTTACATCAAATCGAATCCGCTTCAGTTCTCCCGCCAGTTCACGTACGAACATCTCGTGCCGTCGGTCGGCCTCGCCCTTTTTTGTTGCTCGAGAGCATTCCAGGGCAAAGAACGTCGTCCGCTCGCCCTCGGTCACCACGTAGTACGCCCGCTCGCCCTGCTCGTCGGTCGTCTCGATTCCCTCGCGAGCCTGCGTCGCCTGGATCGTCCGCACCATCAGCTTCCGACGGAGATCGGGCTCCGCCAGGATCGCCTTCACGTCGACGCGCTCATTCCGGGCCATCGCTTCCCTCCCAGCGCTCTAGCGCAGCGTCTTCCCACTCCTCGACGAGTGCGGCCAGGGGTACGTAGTCCTTGTGAATGCGCGCCGCTTCGCAGGCCGCAAAGTAGCGATCGTGGTCCGGTCGCCGGTCGTAGACGTCCAGCGGTAGCAGGTTGTTCTGCATGAGGATGAGATTCCCCAGGATGAACGCCGTGCGCCCGTTGCCCTCCCGGAAGGGGTGGATCGCGATGCACTCGCCAATCACCTCTGCCGCGTAGCCAAACACCGCGCCGTTGTTGTCGGAAATCAGCGGCGATCGGCTGAGCACGTCGCGTTCGAGGAGCTCCATCTGCGGCTGGATACCGCTCAGTGGCAGCGGCCATTTCGTCGGCCCGTCGCCCTTGTGCAGCGCGACCGTCCGCCAAGCCCCGGCGAACGGATAGATCTCGCCCAGCAACGCACGATGCACCTGTTGCACCAACGGCACGGTCAACGGCGCTGGGTCGGGACGTTCCAGCAGCTCAATCACGAACTCGTTAGCCCGGGCGACACCTTCGTCCTCCCGTCGATGAATCTCTTCCTGGTCCAGACATCCGCCGTAGTTGAGCATGATGCCGTCCGGTCCTTCGATCCAGTCCCAGTCGCGGTCGTAGTGGGTCCATGGGTTCGGCACCACGTGGGGCGCCGTGGGGGCCTTCGCCAGCGCGGCGAGTGCGTCCGCCCGCGCCTTCGGTAGCTTGCGCTGGCTGGCCGGGACCACATAGAAGTCGCCGGGCGCGTCCGCTTGGTAGTGCTCGGCCGCGCTCCGGCTGAACCCCGCCCGGAACCGGAAGCCGAAGTCCTGTTCTTCCCAACGCCACCGCAGCCGTGACCGGTTCACGGCGTCCCTCCCTGGAGCGCGATGGCTGCCGTTTCCACGGTGGCACCGTCGAGGATACCCGGTCCAAGGTCGAGCATCAGGATGAGCGGGTTGCGTTTGAGAAGGATTTGTTCTCGCAGTTTCGTTGCGGACACCTGTGCGATAAACGTTCGAGACACCAGCGCTCCAACGTAGCCCTCCAGCTCGGTGAGCTGGCAGGCGCGGTCGAGGAACGCCGCGTATATGTCGTTGGACGCGAGCGGATACGCCGCCTTCACGAAATCCTTGACCCTCGGGACGAAGGCGCCGTAGGGTGGGTTCATCACGGCGACGTCGTAGCGGCGCGACAGAAGCTGCACGAGCTTGAGGCCCCGCGCCGTGTCCTCGGCGAACAGCCGATCGGCCGGGTCGTCGGCGATGCTGGCGGCGGCCGCCTCGACGGCTGCCAGCAGTTCGCGACGCAGCTTCACGGCCTCGTCTTCGAGCGCCATCCGCTCCAGCTCGAGCTGCTCGGCGTGGGCGCGGGCGGCTTCGGTCCGGAGGTCGCCGAGCTCCAACTGCTTCTCATCCGTCGGCTGGAGAATCCTGGTGATGCCCCGGGCGTGGGCCTCGGCCTCGACCCAGTCGTCGAGGACGCCCGTGACCCCTTCTCGCACCTGGACGAGACTGCCAAGTTCGCCGACGTACCGCAGGTTGTCCCAGAGCGTCTCGAAAAGTCGCGCGCGCAGCGCCGGCGACCCGGCCCGGCTCCCCAGGCGCTCGACCAACGCGCGCAGCCGGTCCGCGCCGAGATCGACGGCGTTGGCGACGACCAGGTTCGTGCGCTTCACCAGCACGTCACGGGGCGAGAAGCCGGCGCGCAGCGTGGCCTCCCTGGCGGTGAGGAGCAGCGACAGCGACGCGATCTGAATCGCGCGCGGATCGATGTCGATGCCGAACAGGTTGTTCTCGAGGATGGCGGCGGGGATGGCGGCGGCTTCCGCAACCGAGGGTTCGGCCGGCCAGCCGTCCTGCCCGGCGTGCTCGATCTCGTCGAGATACATGCAGTGGAAGATCCCGAAGGCGTACTGCCCGAAATGCATCGTGCCGCACGCCGGGTCGATCAGCGTGATGTCGCAGGCGCGTTTGCAGGTCTGAACCTCGCCGGTTTCGGCGAAGCGCTGAAAACGGATCTTCTCGCCCGTGCGGGGGACGAGGTAGTCCGCCACAGGCGCATCGGTGTTGCGCTCGCCGGGCAGCGGCGGCGGTTCGGTGGCGCGCAGGGACGAGTCGGGGTGCATCTGCAGCCACAGGCGCCCGAGCGTGTTGTCGACCAAGGCCTTCACGATCCACGCCGGCGTGTAGAACTGGTTGATGACCGCGAGCTCGTAGGACGAGCGCGGCGTGCCCTGGTTCTCGTCGCGGATGCGCTGCTTCTCCGCGCGGTTGAAGAACTGGTAGACCCAGCCCAGGAAGTCCGGTGCGCGGCAGGCGCCGGCGGGCAACCCTTCGTTTATCAGCCGGGTCACCTCGACGAGGGCGGCGTGGGTCGGCCAGATGCAGGCGCACTCGTGGTCCGGGTCGAAAAGCACGCGGATGTCGCGTGTGACGTGACGGAAGGCGGTCGTCAGGGCGTCGCGCAGCAGCGCCGCTTCGGCGTCGTCCGCGTACTTGTAGCGGCGGCCGCTGGCGGCGCGGAAATCCCTGAGGTAGCGGGAACGGGGCTGGCCCGGGACGAGGCCGACCACCTCGGTCGGCTCCGGAGGCGCGTCGGGGACGCCGGGCGGCGGCAGGAAGAGGAGTTCGCGCGCCTCCATGGCCTTGAGCCCGACGAGCCGGTTGAGCAGCGTGTAGGTCAGCTCGCGCCGCACGTTGTCGAACCCCCGCTCGGCCGATCCCTCGGCCTTGACCTCGCGGGCGAGCAGCGCCTCGACGCGGCGACGAATCGCTTTTGTCTCGTCCGGGAGCCGCATCGTGTCGAGCGGCGTATGCCGGCCGTTCGCCTGCAACCCGAGTCGCTCGAGTTGGGCGGCGAAGTCCTCTTCGAGGGTCTTGCGCACCCGCGGCACCCAGGACCTCACCGCCTCCTTGTGGCGGTCGGACAGCGCCTGGGATTCACCTGTCACTTGACCACCACCGTGAAGCCTGCCCGGATCCTGGCCTTCAGCTCCTCGGCCGATCGTTGGAGCTTCGTCGTTTCCTGGGCGAACGCCTCGTCGACCTCCCGCTCCGTTGCGAAACGACGTCCCGTCAGGTCGTAGCTGGTTCGCCACTCGAAGACCTTCTCGTCGGGGTCGGGCGGCGGCGCGGCGAGCTGCCGAAGCTCCGCCTCGACCCGGGCGCAATAGCCCGGCAGCGCGACGCGCGCCTGGTCGAGCGACGTCAAGCTGCGGCGCCCGGCCGCCTCGATCAGTTGTGCGGCGGAGCCGACGTCCACCTGGGGATAGTGGCAGACCCGTCCCGGTCCGAACACGGCGTCCACGACCCGGTCGCGCTGCTCGCCGGGCGCGCGGGCGTAGGCCTCCCCGCCGCGGATGGCCACCACCGCCCGTTCGACCTCCTGCCGGGTCTCGTCGTAGGCCCGCCGATAGATCTCGCGATAGGCGCGGAAGGCCTGGTCCGATGCGTTGCGGTAGTCGGTCCACCGCTCGACAACCGCCTTGTCCTGGACGATCGCATCCATGTCCTGGCAGGCCTGGGAGATGACCGTGGCGTTCGGGTGCGTCTCTGGCGCCGGATGGTTCGCGATCAGCTCGACGAGCCGGCGAGAGACGGCGAACTCCCGGTGCCTGTTGGCCTCCAGGAAACGCCGCAGCGCCCGGAGGCGCTCGTCGACCTCTTTCCACGTGGCCGCAACGGCGAGGAACGCGATGACCGCCACGGTGGGGTCCCTTGCCGTCGTCGGCTCGCGGAGCGCGGCCTCGCTCGACAGCAGCACGTCGTGCGCCGGCAGGCCCTGCTGTGACCGCACCCGGGCGTCTTCGATCCCGACCTGCAACTTCGCCCCGACCTTGCGCAGCGCCTCGGCGATCGCGTTGCCGGACTCCGGTGTGCCGGTGATGCCCATGGCGATGAGCGCTTGTGACGCCTTCCGGATCTGCTCGACGCTCAGGCTGGTCTCGGCGACCCGGAAGGTCGTCTTCTTGAACACGGTGACCTTGGCGAAGTCGTCCGTTCTGCCCGTGTAGTCGTAGATCGGGCTCGGGCCCGTGCTCGTCTGCCGCTCCAGGTAGATGGCGCCCGCTCGAAAACAGGCGGCCAGCACGAGACGCAGGATCTCGCTTGGCCATCCGAACGGCGGACGCTCGAACCCTTTGAACCCGCTGCTGTCTCTGGAGTCGATCAGCAGACTGCCGGTCGGATCGACGCCCTCATCCTCCAGGTCTCCGATCACTTCGAGCACCTGCGAAACCAGACCCGACTCGCGCTGCAGGGACCCCTGCGTATCGAACAGGTCGAGTGCCGCCGCGACGGTGTGTAGCGCGGAGGTCGACGGGTTGAGCAGCGCCTTGAGATCTTTGGCGAAGTCGAAGCTGCGATCCGCTAGGCTGAAGCGCGGATAGAGGTTCGGAATGATGCTGGTCAGGGCGGCAACAAGCGGCCCTTTCAGGTCGACAGCGTGATCCAGTTCCAGCTCCTGTCCGCCGTAGAACAGAGTCCCGGTGCGGAACGCACCTTCGAGATCGTCGCTCAGGGCCCGGCGCAGCTCGTCTCGTTCCTTCCGCTTCTCGGACAGCGCATCCTGCGTGTCGGCCGACGAGTCTTCCGTGAACCGCCTGTCGCCCGTCACCTTGACCAGCGCCTCGTAGCGCTTGCACCGCGCTTCGAGGTGGTCAGGGGTGGAGGACACCCACCACACCTTGCGTCCCGTTGCGCCGCCGGCCTGGTTGCGGCGCCGGTTCCCCTCGATCTCCTGTGTCCGGCCAGGGGCCAGGGGACTCACGAAGGCGACCTCGATGGCGGGGCCCGTGGCGACGGCTTCGCCATCGAGGTGGACACCGAAGTCGAAGGGCGTCTGCGTCTTGCCGTACGGCGCCGAGAAGTGCCCGAGCTTCTGCCGGATGACGACGCTCTCTTTCGCCATCTGCTGAGAGGTCCTGCGCACCGCCGCGATGCTGATGCTCCGGGCCCCGCCTGGTCGGGTCAGCTCCTGAATCGCCTGCTCGATGGTCCGCTCGCGCTCGTTCAGAAACTTCCACTCCCCGGTGGCCTCGTCGCGCGCGACGTAGCCGGCCGCCTGCAGCGCGGCGAGCGTCGCCTCCACCCGTTCGCGCAGCGGGGCGACCTCGGCGTCGAGCCTGCGTACCAGCAGTTTGGCGAGGGTCTCCGGCACGCGCGGGACCCAGGTGATTCGTTGCAGCAGCCACAGGACCTTGAGGACGCGTGCAGGTTCGATGGGCGTACCGGGCACCCGCTCGGCGGAATCGCGGATGGCGCGCACGCCCGAAGCACCGAGATATTCCTGCGACAGCAGGTCGTTCTCGACGGCGTCGAAGACCTGGTCGAAGCTGACGATGACGCCGAGCTCCTCGTCGGTGACGTTCTGTAGCGCCTCCATGACGACGGATATCATCGAACGCACGCCGCCGGAGATGCGGAAGCCGGAGATGGCCTCGAAGATGTCCTGGGCCAGTCGGATCTGGTGGGGGAGGAACGGGTAGCAGTCGACGAACTTCCGCTCGCTCACCGTCCCCAGTTGACGGCTCGCCCTGACGTCCGCCAGTTGCGCGATCGCGCCCTCGTGGGCCTCGTAGAGCGCGCGCAGAGCGGACTCTGCAGCCGGGCGCTTCTTCAGAATGCGTTCGGAGACGACCTTGTCGATCTCGTCGGAGATGAGGTGGGGCTTGAGATCGAAGCGCGCGTTCAGGCGCCCGACCAGGCCGGGCTGAAAGTTCGTGCGATCGACGACCTTCTCGAGGTCCTGCTGGCTGGTGACGATCAGCCAGACCCTGCCCTTGCCCTTGTTGCCGATCATCTCGGCGAGGCTGTTGAGTTCGCCGATGCGCTCGGTCGAATCCCCGATGAAGCCGCCCATCTCGTCGACCACGAACACCAGGTGCTGGACCCTGCCGTCCGTCGTCGGTTGCGCAGCGACCCAGGCGACGAGCTCGTCGGCGATGCCTTCGGCCGTGATCTTCTCGTGCCGGAACATGTCGTCGATGGCGTTCTTCGCAGATTGGCGATCGCCGTACTCGGCTCGATTCACTTGCGGGAGAACCGCGGCCAACCGGCGCCGCACGGTCAGGAGGTCGTCGCGTCCGTCGTCGCTCTGCCAAGGAACGCCGAACTCGGCCTCGTAGGCGTTCGCGAGCTTGTCGAGCGCGCCGCGCTGCTGCAGGCGCCGTTCGATGCGGGCGACGACGAAGTGTTCGGCGAGCCCGATGTGCCGGTAGAACTCCGACAGGAGGATCTCGCCCACGGAGTTGGGGTTGCTCAGCGACTGGCGGCTCTTGATCTCGAAGGCGATGGTGCGGATTTCGGTACCGAGCTTCACTTCCCCCAGCCGCAGCCGCACGTCCGTGCCGCGGGGTGTGTCGGAAAGGTGTCCGACAAAGGCGTCGTGGCAGGAGTCGCCGGAGCCGTCTGCGAGCAGATCGTTCTGCAGGAGGTGACCGAGCACCTTGGCGAAGTGGGACTTGCCCGACCCGAAGAAGCCGGAGATCCACATGCCGACGACGTCGCGGGCGTCGCCGCCGCGCCGCAGCGTCTCGCTGACCTGGGTGAAAGTATCGAAGATGCGCTTGAGCTCGTCCTCGATCTTGTCGGTGACGACGTACTCGCGCAACTCGGCCGCGAGCGCGGACCGGTCAAAGACCTTCACGACGCCTTCGACCTGCCGGCCGACGTCCCGCTGGATGACCTCCCTGACTGTCGTCATTTTGCGCTCGTCTCCTGCCGCGCCGGGTCCCGTTCAGCGCCAGAACAGCTTGACCGCGAGGTAGTTGCCGCCGTCCGGCTGGTTCATGAAATGGAGCTTGCCGCCCCGCTCCGCCCCGGGAAAGGCGAGCGCGATGCGACCCTTCAGGTCGCGCAGGCCACGGAGCACCTCGCCGTACCGCACGAGCGGATGCAGCGCAACGGTGGACGAGACCAGGAGCGTCGCTTCCGGCGTCGCGGACGTCAGCTCCTCGAATCGTCGAGCGAGCGCGGCCTCGACTCGCTGGGAGAGCCCTTGCTGCATCCAGCGGTAATCGTCGAACTCGTCCTCCTGAAGGAACTCGACATCGCCCGGGTCGAGATCCTGGAACAGGAAGCCGGTCAGATCCAGGTGCGTGAACGGAATCCGCGCGGCCTGAAGTTGCGGAAGGAACGATTCGACAAGTTGCTCTCGGAAGTCGAGTTCCCTTTCCGGCGGATAGATCAGGAGGATGGAACTGTCGGTCCTGACGCCGCGATCGGAACGCAGCGGCTCCTTGATTCGCTCGAGAAGAGCCGCAAACAGGCTCTGCATCAGGCGACCTCCTCGATGTCGAGCTCGACCACGTCCCCCTGCATACGAAAGCGGACGGCGTCGAGGCGATTGAGCTCGCCGAGAGCCTCGATGACCTCGTGCTCCTCGAGAGCAAGCAGCCGGAATATCGGCGCGCGTACCAGCTCGAGCGGACGAACCCCGACGAGACGCAGGGCCCGGACGAGAAGGCGGACCGGCGCGCCGTAGAGAGCGGGACGGACCGTGACCTTCCTGACCGTGCCTCTGGCCAACCCGAAGTCTCGTATGCTGGCGGCGTATTTCTGCGCCACGGCGCTGCGCGTGTGATCCGACCAGGCGGCGACTTCCGGGCGCTTCTTCTCCGCACGATTGAGGAACCCGAGCACGTCGGCGGTGCGCAGTTCCGCGGGCGCCCGCCGCAGGAGCGGAAACAACCAGCAGGTGCCGAGGTCGGCGACCAGACGATCGTGGAGGGCGAGGAGCATGTAGGCGGTCAGGCCACGTTCCGGTTCGGAGCTGCAGCGGCGCCATTCCAGCAGGAACGCGGCGAAGAGCGGGTGCCCGGCGTCGAGGATGTACCGCTTCTTCAGTTCTTCCCAGATCTTCCCCCGCGCCGCGACCGATCTGCGCGCCACGCAGTTGTCGTCGACCACCAGCGACCGATAGGCGGCGGATGACAGCGGTTCGCACGTCGTGTCCAGCAGGACGTGCAGGTCGGTGTACAGCGCCGAGCGCGCGGAGAGACGCGCAGAATAGGGAGCGCACACCTCAAGCGCCCGGACCGGCCCGGAGTCTCCTTCCTTCAGCATGTCCTGCGTCCCCAGCCGCTCCATCCCGGCGTCGTCGACTTCGACGGCGTTCAGCGTCCGTCCAGGTCCCGCGCCTGGCGGCGTAACCAGCTCCGACGCGCCGAGGCGTTCAGCCCTCCACCACCGAAGCAGGTGGCCAAGGACGCCCCCAGAGGTGACGGGAGGCGGCCGCGTTGCCTTCGCGACCGGTGGCAGATTGTAGCCTCTCTCTTCGAATTCACCGGACCCTGACGCCTCGCACCGCCATCGGTCGACGCGCTATCCATCGCGCCTTCCGCCTCGCGAAGTCGGGTGGACGGCCCCGCGGCTGCCGCAGCCGAGCCCGGCGGCTTTCGACATTGGCCGCGGTCTCCTCGCGCGGGATCTATGGAACGCCGGGATGGGTGCCCGTGCCCGAAGCACTGAAAGGCTCGCCCACCGGGGTTGCCCCGCGCGTGCGGGGATGCTCCCCTGCCGCAACATGATAGCCGAGGCCCGCCATGGGAGCCTCCGTCACGTCGCTCGATCACTACTATCCGTCCACGTACGGCCGGGTTTGTCCGGTTCAATCCAGCCGCAAATTGTGCACAGCCGCTGGGTAGTTCTATAAAATACTGAAAACAAACGCGTTACAGATCTGCCGTTGCGTTCGGTGCGAACCCCGCGCATCGCACATGGAGACCGGACCTTCCTTCTTGGTTTGCGCGCTGTGAGGTGCCGGTCCTTCGCTCGTTGTGAGCGGCTTTCCTGGGACGTGCCCGGGTTCAGCTTCCTCAACACGGACTTCATCGACGCGAGCAGCGGTATCGAACAGGGCGGGGCGCCCAGGACGACCGACAGCTTCAGTTCGACGTCAGCTCGAGCGCGGTTTCGATCTCGAAAGCCAGTCGTTCTGGTTCACCGCGGCAGCCTATTGCGGCCGGCACGTGGGTCGATCCCGGACAATGCCGGCGGTGGTAGACTGGGCGAGCCATGCATCTAGCGACCAGGGTGCTGATAGTCGTTGGTTGCCTCCTGCTGATCCCGGTCACCGCGGTCCTCACCGCCGCCGCGAAGCAACGCCTCTCGGACGGCTCGGACTTCGTGTTCTCGGGCGGCCCCCTCGTGTCGGGCGAGCTGCACACCGGCCCGGAGCCGGACTGGAGCTTCACCAACGACATCGTGACCATCGAGCTGCAGTTGGAGGACCCGCCGCGGTCCCGCACCATCTGGGTCGGTGAGCACGACGGCAAGCTGTACGTCTTCTCCGCCTACATGCGCAGCGCGGTCGGCCGGCTGTGGAAGAATTGGCCGCGCCAGGCCGAGCGCGACGGCCGGGCGGTGCTGCGCATCGACGGCAAGCGCTACGAGCGCCAGCTCCGGCGCATCGAGTCGAGTCCGATCCTCGAAGGCATCACCGCCTCGATTGCCGACAAGTACACGTACAACATCAGCCGGGAACTCGTGCAAGCGGGCGACATCTGGCTGTTCGAAGCGGTGCCGCGCGGTCCATCCCGCCGACGCTGATGAAACGAGTCCGCGGCGCCTTTCGGTTGTTTCTTCACCTGCCTCGCGGATCTCAGTCCCCCGCGGCCTCGTAGACAATCTCTCCCGCCACCATCGTCATCGACACCCGGGCGTGATGGAGCTCTTCGTCCGAGCACGTCAGGATGTCATGCGAGAGCACGACGAGATCGGCCAGCTTGCCGGCGGTCAGCGAGCCCTTGAGATCTTCCTCGAACGTGAGCCAAGCGTTGCCCAGGGTCAGAGCCCGCAGCGCCTCCTCCCGGCTGATGCGCTCGTCCGGACCGAAGACGCCGCCCGTAATCGTGTCGCGCGTAGTGAAGTGGTATAGCACCCGAAGCGGTGGGAACGGTACGACCGGCGAATCGCTGCCGAGGCTGACGGCGATGCCGTGGTCCAGGTAGGTCCTCACCGGCGTGACGCGCTCGGCGCGGGAGCGCCCCCAGTACTGCTCGAGGCTCGGACCGGCCACGTAGAGATGATGTTGCGCGGAGAGGACGAGGCCGAGCTCGCGGATTCGCGCGAGCTGGTCGGCGGCGGCGATGAACCCGTGCTCGATCGTCCAGCGGCGGTGCCCGATCGACCCTTCCGCATTGGCCGCCTCGTAGCCGGCCAGCACCTGGTCGATCGCCGCGTCGCCGACGGCGTGCGTGGCCACGCGCCAACCGCGGCGATTCAGCTCCGACACCGCCATCGTGAACCGGTCGGCCGGCATCGTCTGCAGGCCGTGGAACGTCCCGCCGCGACCAAACGGCTCGGCGTACGGCTCGCGCATCCAGCCGCCCTCGAACCCGCCGTCGACCCCCAGCTTGACGCCGCCGACGCGCAGCCACTCGTCCCCTTCGTCCTGCGCCGCAGGCCAGGCGTCGACGAGGGCGCCGAGCTCCTCCGCCGTGCGGGCACTGCGCGCGCGGAACAGGAAGTTGACCCGTATCCGCAATTCCCCTCGCCGCTTCAGCTCGGCCAGCAGCTCGTACTGATCCGGCGCACCGCCAGGGTGCCGGATGCTCGTCAAGCCGGCCGCGTGGAGCCGCGCATGCTCGGCGAGCTGGTCGGCGATGCGGGTCTCGACATCCCGCTGGGGCGGCGGACCGAGCGACACCAGGTTCTTCGCGGCGTCGATCAGCTCGCCGTTCAACGACCCGTCGTCGTAGCGGCTGATCTCGCCGCCGGCGGGCACCGGCGTGTCCACCGTGATGCCCCACCGGGCCAGTCCGGCGCTGTTCAGCACGTACTCGTGACCGCCCCGGACGACGACCACCGGATGGTCCGGCGCAACGGCGTCGAGGTCGCGCCGCAGCGGCAGGCGCTGCTCGGCGAGCTGCGCCTCGTGCCAGTCGGAGTTGGTGACCACGACAGCGCCGGGTGCGGCCTCGCGCACCGCCGCCGCGATGGCCGACAGCACCTCGGCGAGCGTGCGCGCGCCGGACAGGTCCACCCCCGCCCCGCCGCCGGCCGAGTGGAAGTGGTTGTCGGCCAGCCCCGGCACCACCGTGCGCCCGCCGAGGTCAATCACGCGCGTCGCAGCCGTCTCGTGCGCACGCACCTCGGCATCCGTCCCCACCGCCAGGATCCGGCCGTCGGCGATGGCCACCGCCCGCGCCCGCGGCTGCGCGTCATCCACGGTGATGACGTTGCCGTTGACGAGAATCATGTCGGCGGGCCGCGGCGCCTGGGACCAGGACGCGAGGCCGACGGCCGCCAGACAGCACGTCAAGCACCGGAACAAGGTCGACATGCTCACCTGTCCACTCCTCGATACCTCCGCCCGTCGGTCTCGAGCTCGCTCCACCAGTGGGGCGTGTGCCCCGGAATGATCACGACGTCGCCCTTGGTGATGCGCCTCGACACGCCCCCCTCGATACCCGAGCCCCGGACGTTGGTGATCAGAAGCATTGCTGGAACGACTCGGCGCATGTGGGGTTCTCCTTCCCTGCATCCGACTTCCGACACCGGAATGTACCATCGGAACGCCTGCGTAGGGCACGCCCCGGCGAAAAGGCCCACGCGCATTCGCCGTAGGCTGGATGCAATTCTCGCCAACTCGAGACATGACAGCACATGCGCTATCATTAACTCTTGCGGATCGTTGTGGACACGAACGTCTTCGTCGCCGCCACTTCGAGCGCGAGCGGCGCCAGCCGAGAGGTTCTGCGTCGCTGCCTGTTGGGTCGATATGAGCCGCTGATGGGTCAGGCCCTGTTCGCCGAGTACGAGTCGGTGCTGGCGCGGCCGGAGCTGTTCCTCCGCTCACCGATCTCCGACCGGGAACGCGATGCCCTGTTGGCGGCGCTCATCAGCCGCTGCACGTGGGTGCGCGTGTACTACCTGTGGCGACCGAACCTGCCCGATGAGGCCGACAATCATCTGGTCGAACTGGCGGTCGCCGGGAACGCGGAGGCCATCGTCACCCACAACACGCCAGATTTCGAACGAACCGAGTTGCGCTTCCCGGCGTTGCGCATCGTGACGCCCGGAGCGCTGATTGCCGAGCACTGAGCCATGTCTACACTGACTATCCGTCTCCCCGACGACACGCACGCACGGATGAAGGCTCTCGCGCGACAACGCGCCATGAGCGTCAACAAGCTCATGGAAGAGCTGTGCACCATCGCCGCCACACAGCACGACGCGGAGACGCGGTTCCGAGCGCTCTCTGCGCGCGGATCCATCGACGAAGGGCTCCGCGTCCTCGACAAACTGGATGATGCGCTCGGCGGCGGCGAATGACGGCCTGCGGCTCCGAATCCCGGTGGACGACCGCACGGTCCGAGCTCGACGACGAGCTTCCGATCAAGCGCCGCCCCTCACGATGTCTTGCCTGCCCCAGATCCGTCCGAAATTGACACCCAAAGTGACACCCTACAGAGCGGACGCCCGTGCGATTCCTGGACACCCTCGGAAGTGAAAGTCCGCGAATTCCTCAGCAAAACGCACCGTTGGACACTATCGGACGCGGGCGGAACGGCGGGAACCGACCTTTTAATCAGGGTGTCGCTGGTTCGATCCCAGCGCGGCCCACCAATAGAATCAATAGCTTACGAGGGCGCAGGTCGCGGCATCCACCTCGTTAGGGTCCAAATAGGGTCCAACATTGGCCGCCATTCGCCGTCTCCCGCCCCACGGGCCGCGTCCTCCGGCCCCGCATCGGATTGCGTTAACCTTCGTAGCGCTGGCACGGCGACCACACGAGTGAGCGCAGCTCCAGCAGCCACCATCCCCCGACGGACCACAACCCAAGGAGTAATGTCCTTTGCGACCGAATTGCGTGAACGACCGTACCCGCGGCCTCATGGTTGGCATCGCAGCCGGCAATCTCCTCGGGATCGTCCAGGAGGGTTGGTCGAGACGGAGGGTCGCCGAGGCGTACCCTGATGGAGTCCGGGAGATCGCCGCGACAACCGGCTACCCGGACGACGATGACTCTCGCCCAGGCGATCGTCATCGCTGAGGCGGCCGAGCAGGGACAGCTCGATCCGGATGATCTGGGACGACGGTTCTGGGAATGGGCGGAAACGAACGGCCTCGGAATGGGCGGCCTGACCGGCCACGTCCTGGAACTGTACGGTGGAGACGCACCTCAGTTCCTGGCCGCGACACGGCAACACGGCCGCGTTCGAACACCGGTCGGCATGCCGATCACGGAGGCGTCCAGAGTCGCATGGGGCGGATCGCGAGCCGGGAACGGGGCGGCGATGCGGTGTGCGCCGATCGCGATTCGCTGGCGCGATGATCCAGTCGCGCTGGTACGCAACAGCATCGTCAGCGCGGTGCCGACCCACTGGGACACACGCTGTGGCTGGTCGTGCGCGTTGTTGAACCTTGCCGCGGCGACCGCATTGCGCGGGGAATCGATCACCGCCGACGAGTTGCTCGACGCTTGCCTCGACGGCGTTCAGACTCGATGGGGTACACGCTGCTGACGTTGCTGATCGGGTTGATCGCGTACTGGCGCGCTGACAGCTTCGAGCGGACCTTGAGCAACATCATCGAAGCCGGCGGCGACACGGACACGAACGGGGCGGTTGCCGGTGCTTTACTCGGTGCACGGTTCGGACTCGAAGCAATTCCCCGTCGGTGGCGTGACCGGATCACGGAAATCCGCTCTGGAAGGACGCCGATGGAGTCGTTCGGGGATCGCCTGTTTCTGGCTGACCGGCGTACGGTCTCCCCAGACCGCGAACGGAACGGTTGACATGCCGCACACATGGAAGCACGCGCTCGATGAGTACCGATACCCGGCAGGAACCGCTCGACACCATCAACGCCGAAATTACCGACGCCTTCGAAGACTTGGGCGGCCCATCAATCAGCGAGACGGCCCAGGGCCGCGACCACTACACGCGGCAGGGCCAGCTCGACCAGATCGTCGACGCACGCGAGAGCGACATCCGTTTCATGAACCTCGTGCTGTCTGTCTGCGCCCTCCCCCGCCGCTCCACGGGGCACCAACGCCAGTACGTCCGACGCACCGGCGACTACATGCTGGCGTTCAACGCCACGGATCCTGACTACGGCCTGCCCTACGGCGTCTACCCGAGACTGCTGTTCGCGTGGATCTGCACCGAAGCGGTGCGAACGAAGACCCCGCGGCTGGTGCTCGGCCGAAGCCTGAACGAGTTCCTGACCACACTGGGGATCAAGTCCAGCAATAGCCGCGGGCACTGGGACGTCCGCACCACGTGATCCGGCAGATGCAGCGGCTGTTCGGCTGTGTAATCCACCTGGAGGTGGCGCAAGAAGAAAGCCGACTCGAAAGGGTGCAACACTTCATCAGCGGAATCGCCGAGATCCAGAACCTGTGGTGGGATCCGCGGGATCCGCGAGCTCAAGAAGCTGAAGAACGTGTGGCCGGAGCTGCGCTACAGAATCCGGCCCGGGACTCTCGAGAAGGACGGCTATCTGGTGCTGCCGCCAAATCAGACCCAGGATCCCGCCAACCGACGATCGTGATCCGCAGAGGCGGCTGATCGAATAGACCAGCCCGAGTGAACGGGCCGGGAAACGTCCACCCAAGCCTGCGGAAAAGCCCGACCATCCACCCACAAAAGGGGATCCCCCCTCGGAAACCGCGCATAAGAGCTTCCAGCAGGATTGGCTCGAAGAAGCCCGGCGTTCTCCGCCCCCGGGGCTCTCCGACCCCTTGTCAGTGCACCTTCCCGTTTTCAGGTTCCTCGCCACGGTGCGCCTCGTTGAACTCCCCCAGTCGACACGCGACCGTTCGCGCCATCGTCTCCATGCCTTGCGTCAGGCCTACCCCTTTCGCCCGGGACTCCGCCAGCGTCATTCTGTCCTCGTACGTATTCTCGTTCTCCCGCGCAGTCACGTCGATGACCAACAGCGCCACTACCTGCATCAGGTCGTGCATGCTGACGACGAGCAGTTCAAGATCGCGGCCTGATGGCCGCCAGAGCGAGGGGTGACACCCGAGACGACGAAGCGCGGCGTCGAACGCTTTCCTGCACACTGTGGACCACGAGTTAGACGACTGGTCCGTGGGGACCCCCATTCGGGGAATACCGCACGCCTCGGAGTCACACCCCGGGCCACACGATGGTGACCCAACCATGCCGAACAGCAGCAACTACCCGCGAGCCGCGGCGGAGGGCGCCCGTCTGCGGATTCGTACTTCTTCTGCGCGAAGGATGCAGAAGACTTCGACGAACTGCACGATGGGGATCGCGTCGAGTTCGAGGTGGTGCAGCCGGAACCGCCACGGGGCCGCGGTCGTTCATGGTCAGGAGGGCTGATGACGACGATTGAGCGCGTCTACGGGCGGTTGCGGGAGCTGATGACGGACGACTTCGAGAAGGTGTCGAGCCGGCAGTACAAGGCGGCGTCGGACCCGTTCAGTTTCGACCTACAGCCGCGGAGCGACTTCGACGCGTGGTACGTCGATCCTCCGACGACGCGGTCGACCGGCTACGTCGGCGGTGTCGAGAACGTCGAAGCGCAGATCGGCATCTGGGTGAGTCGTGAAGCGGGCGAAGGCGCCGACGGCGCGGCCGTGGCGCTCGCCGGAGATCTTGCTCCTTGAAGGCCGGAGCTATCGCAGGCGCGAGGCCGACTCAGCCAGCAGGAGCGCAACCGCCAACGACCGCACCGTAACGACGCGCCGGAACCACCGCGATCCTCACGTCGTCAATGAGACCATCGATACCTGTGCAGAAATGATCAGCCTCTCTTGCTGGGTGCGGCTCTTTTTCATAGATTGCTATCTCGCTCATTCATAAGGGTTTATGTCCGAGGACACTCCCTCTTCAGTGCGTTTTGAGGGGTGACAGCGTCCGGCGAGCGCCCCATCCGCCTCTTTTCGGGCCGCCGCCCGACCCGACCACGACGCCGGCACGCGCCGGTCCCCCTCAGGCGCGCTCCCTTCTGGACATTCGCGGGGTGCGGCTCTTCATAGAGGATTTTTCGCCCTATTCATGGGCTCTTTTGCCCGCGGATGCGTCTCCCCAGTGGCCATTTCGGGAGGGACATCAAGCAGGCCAGCGCGTACCGGCGTCTTTTCGGCAGCCAGCCGAGCCTCGTCACGGCGCCGAACACCTTCGGTCTTCTCCCCGACAGGCGCGCTCCCTTCTGGACATTCGCGCGGCGTTCTGGTACGGTGCCGTGGGAAGGGAGGCAGGCCTGCGATGGCTGTGACGACAGGATTCCAGGGACGTACATTCGACGTGCCCCGAACCGGCGTCCCGTGCATCGATCCCCCGAGGCGAGCCCCGTGCGCAGCGGCCGATGCTGTCTTCGCGGATGCCAAAGCCTTCCTTTCGTCCAGCGAAGCCCGGCAGATGAGCGAGAGCGAACTCGAACGGGAACTGCACCGGCGGGGCCAGGAGTTGGTGCGCAAGCTCCTGCAAGGACATCGCGACCAACGCAGCCCGAAAGAGGCTGCTGGTCCGGCCGAGGGCAAGGGCACCAGCGGTGTCGAGTGCTCGGAGCCGCGCGAGCACGAAAGCCACGCCGAAACGGCCTCCGGCACGATGCAGGTTGTGGGTCTGGGCTGCGCGCGGCGCGGTCACGACGGCTTGCATCGGCTCGATGCCGCGCTGAACCTGCTGCCGGAGCGCTACTGGGTCGAGATGCGCCGCCGCGTGACCATCGCGACCGCCTCGCGGGCACCGCCGCGTACGCCCTGGAAGCCACCGTGGTACTCGACATCATCCACGTGGCAGCGGCGACGCGGCGTGCGGTGCTCGTCGCCGGCTCATCGAAGGGCCTGTCGGCATTTGGTCCGCGATCCGATGGGAGCCGACCGGCGCACGGTGACACTTGGCTCCAGTTGCGGCGGTCCGCAGCCGCCGCGGGTAGCCGGAGCCTGGATGCGTACTGAGGAAGAACCTGGCCAGCGCGGTGCTGGCGCGCGGCCTGGACAAGCGGCGGTTACGGGGGTTACGGGAGCGTTGAGCCATGCAAGTTGTTCTCCGCCGCACCGCTCCACCCGCCCCGGCGCCCTATGCGGCGGCGGAGGCTTCTTTCGCGGAGACCAAAGCCTACCTTTCTTCGCGCGAGGCCCTGCAGATGCGTGAGAGCGACCTCGAACGGGAGTTGAACCGGCGTGGTCAGGAGTTGATGCGCAAGCTCCTGCAAGGGCACCTCGACCAACGCAGCCCGGGGGAGGCGGCGGGTCCGGTCGAGGGGGCCGACGGCGTCGAGCGTTCGGAGCGGCGGCTGCACGACCGGCAGTTGGAGACGACCTTCGGGACGGTGGCGGTCGAGCGCCTGGGCTACGCGCGGCACGGTCACGACAGTCTGCATCCGCTCGATGCGTCGCTGAACCTGCCGGCTGAGCGTTACTCGCTCGAGGTGCGCCGCCGGGTGGCCGAAGCGGCCGCATCGCGGTCGTTCGACGAAGCGCTGTTCGAGCTGTCTCGCCATAGCGGGGCCGATGTGCCCAAGCGTCAGGCGGAACAGTTGGTCGCTCGCGCGGCTGAGGACTTCGACGCCTTCTACGCGGCGCGCCGAGCGGCGGCGGGCGAGCCGGTCGCTGACGAGTCGGTTGTGGTGCTCACCTTCGACGGCAAGGGCGTGGTGCTGCATCACGAGGACCTGCGCGAGGCGACGCGCAAGGCGGCCGAGAGGCGCCGGCGGCAACGCGAGCAGCTCTCCGTGTTCAACCGCCTGCGGCCGGGCGAGAAGAAGCACGCCAAACGCATGGCGACGGTGGCCGCCGTCTACGCGGTCGCGCCGTTGGTGCGCAGCCCGGAGGATTTCCTGCAGAGCCTGATGCCCCGACAGCCGGCGGCCAAGGCCAAGAATCGGGCCAAGACCGCGGCGGTGCGTCCTCGCCCGGTGGCCAAACGGGTCTGGGCGAGCCTCGAACACGATCCGGCCGAGGTGGTCGCCGAGGCGATGCTGGAAGCCGAGCGCCACGACCCGGAGCGCGTCAAGCGCTGGGTCGTGCTCGTCGACGGCGCCGAGACGCAACTCGCCCTCGTCGAAGCGGGCGCCGCCGCCTACGGCGTCGACGTGACGGTGATCCTCGACATCATTCACGTGGTCGAGTACGTCTGGAAGGCGGCGCACGTGTTCCATCGCGAGGGGAGCCCCGACGCGGCGCATTGGGCCTGGACGCGCGTGCAGAGCATTCTCGAGGGCAAGTCCAGCAAGGTGGCCGCGGCGATGCGGCGGGCGGCGACCGTCGCAGGCTTGTCGAGCGACACCCGCAAGCCGGTCGATACGTGCGCCGACTACCTGCAGAAGTACGCGCCGTATCTGCACTACGACCGCTACCTCGCGGCGGGCTATCCCATCGCCACCGGCGTGATCGAAGGGGCGTGCCGGTACCTGGTCCGCGACCGGATGGAGTTGACCGGAGCCCGCTGGCGGCTGGTCGGCGCCGAGGCGGTCCTGAAGCTGCGGGCGCTACGGGCCAGCGGCGACTTCGATGCGTACTGGGACTTCCACGAAGCGCGCGAGTACGAGCGGAACCACGCCCAGCGCTACGCTGACGGGATAGCACCGCCGGTCAGCGAGCCGCCCCCATCGCCCTCCTCACCTCGCCTTCGCCGGGTCAAGTAGCTCTTGCCATGCCGCTCGCAGCCCCTCCTGGACCCCTCTGGACCGCCGACGCAAAAGAGCCGCACCCTCTCTTGCTCGGCAACACCTCGGTTGGGTTATAGTCCTGGATTCAGCCGGTCCCCGATGACGATCGCTGTGTCATCGAGGCGAACACGGCCGAGAAGAGGAGGTATGGTGGACCCGATCAGACGCAAGCTGCTGAAGACTGGCGCCGCGGCGGCGGCAATGGCCGCTACGCCGGGGGCGCTGTTCGCGCGGCAGGGCGGCAATGACGATGGCGGACGCTTCTACGAGAGGGGGAATGTCCGCATCCGCTATGAGGAGACAGGGTCGGGCTTCCCGCTGTTGCTCATCTCGGGCGGGGGGTTGAACGGCTCGACGATCGCGGGCATCCGGCGCGGCAATCCCTTTAACACGATCGAGGCGTTCAGCGGAGAGTTCCGCTGTATCTACGCGGACTTGCGCCACGCCGCCGGGCAGTCCACTGGCCCGCTCGAGGTCGACCGGCCGTGGGATGCCTACACCGACGACCATCTCGGCCTGATGGATCACCTGGGGATCGACAGGTTCATGGTGCTCGGTTTCTGCATTGCGGGACCCTTCATCTGGAACCTCATCAAGCGGGCGCCAGATCGCGTGGTCGCGGCCGTGCCGGCGCAGCCGGTCGGGTTCCGCCCGGAGCTGCCGAACGCCATGTATGAGAGTCAGAGCAACTCGTGGGGTGCATAAGTGGTCAAGCGGCACCCCGACATCACGACGCAAATGGCCGACCAATTCCTGAACCGACTGTTCCGCACCAACCCTGACTTCGTGTTCACGGTGACGCGCGACTTCGTGAGGCAGTGTCAGACGCCGGTTCTCGTCCTGCCGGACGATAGCGCGGGACATTCGTACGATGCCGCGATCGAGAGCGCGATGCTGGCGCCAAACGGACAGCTGAGCATGTACCCCTGGAAAGACACCCCGGAGAAGATTCCGCTGGCGGTGCGCCACGTTCGCAGCTTCCTGCTGTCGTATCGGCCAGCCTAGCGCGGATCATTCATGAGGGGTCCTGACCGACCACCGGCAGGGTGCGATCGGCTCGCGAATCGGGCGGCACACGCGTCCTGGATTACGCCGTCGACCGGTGATGGCGTCGTTGAGCAGCAATACGCGGCACGATGAGCGTCATGGAGGGCTGGCCAAGGACAGCTTCGCCGTGATGGCGGTCGTGCACGCGGGTCCAGACTCGCGTTCGACGCGTTACCCGGCGCGCGCCCCGAGGGAAAGGGCGATCTTGCGCCACGCGTCGAGATTCGGCGTCGAGCGCGGCAGGTGCAGGACGAGGCGGCGGACGGAGCGGACCACGTGGACGCTGAGTTTGAGCAGCCGATCGCGCAGCCACAGCACCTGGGTTCGGGCACACGCGGTGCGCGCCGCGCGCAACCGCAGTTCCTGCATGAGCGAATCGCCCGCTGAAGACGCGCACTCCGAGCCTCCGTTCCGGACGGTGCGGTCGAGCTCGAAGCGCGGGAAGCGCGCGCCAGCGCGTAGTCCATGCCCCGGCACGATGACCCGCGTCCGCTCCGTAGGGTGTTAGGCGGCAAGGGTGCGAACGCCATATGCGCTGTAGCGCATATGGCGTTCAATCGCATTGCGGTGGCGGTAGGGAACCGGGTTGCCCCGGTCCCCCCGCGCAGATCCGTACGTGCGCGCTAGCGACGCTAGCGCATACGGCTCCTACCTTGGGTGGCTGACGGCAAATCGCTCGGTTGGCCAAGGATGCCGGACCTTGACGGGAGGCCAATACAGGGCCGCGAGGCGTGCGACCCCGGCTATCGTGGTCCGATCCTTCTGTGACCGCCCGCGCAAGGTTCTGAGCCAGATCCATAAAAGACGCCTCACGAAACCGCGAAGAGCCCGGGCGCTGGTCGGCACGGCATAGTAATTCAACCATCCGTTGACCACTCTCCCCAGCCATTGCGCCGTGTCGTGGACATCCTCGTGCATCCGCTCGCGGAGTTTCTCCTTGGCCCGTTTCAAGGTTCGCGTGACCCGTTTCGCTATCGGCTTGCGCCCCAGCCCGAATTTTCCGTTCCTCTTCTTCTTGCAGTAGTGCGTGAAGCCGAGGAAATCGAAGGTCTCCGGTCGACGTTCCCCGCGCGCCCGGCGGTCCGCCATCGCGAACCGTCCGAACTCGACGAGGCGTGTCTTGTCAGGGTGCAGCTCAAGCGCGAACTGGCTCATCCTCTCCCTGAGGTCGTGGAGAAACTCTGCCGCATCCGCCTTGCGTTGGCAGCCAACGACGAAGTCATCGGCGTAACGAACGATGATAGTGTCCCCCGTAGCCTGTCGGGCGCGCCACTTCTTCTGGAACCAGAGGTCGAGGACATAGTGCAGGTAAACGTTGGCGAGGATGGGTGAAACCACCGCGCCTTGCGGAGTCCCCTGCAGGTCGTCCTTCCACTCACCATCTTCCATGACGCCGGCGTTCAGCCACTTGGTAATCAGCCGGAGTACCCGCTTGTCCCCGATTCGGTGCTCGAGAAACCGCAACAGGTGGTCTCGTGAGAGCCGGTCGAAGAACGCCCGGATGTCCGCATCGATTATCCAGTTGACCTTGCGCCGTTCTATCCCGAAAGCCAGGGCGTCAAGCGCATCATGCGCCCCGCGCCCCGGTCGGAACCCGTAGCTGAACCCGAGAAATTCCGGCTCGTAAAGCGGCGTCAGGATGACATCCACTACCGCCTTTTGGACAATCTTGTCTTCCAGGGCGGCAATGCCGAGCGGTCGCGTCCCGCCGTCCGGTTTGGGTATTTCAACCCGCCGCGACGGCAGCGCCCGATACGCTCCCGAGTGTACGCGTCCGTGCAGGTCGAGCAGCCGCTCTTCCAGTCCGTCCTCGTACCCCGTCCACACCAGACCGTCCACGCCAGCCGATGCGGTCTTCTTCAAGTCGTAGAAGGCGCACCGCAGCGCGTCCGTCGTGATGTGGTGCAAGAGCGCAGTCAGTTTCTCCTGCGGCTTTCTCGTGGCAGCTTGCCGTATCCGCTCGACCACCTGTGACACGCTCACCCGACCCTGCGTCCGGTACGTGCTTTGGTCTTGCGAATTCCCCTTGGTTGAGGCCCTTCCCTCCGGCAGCTCCGCAGGAGCTTTCGCTCCCTTGTTCGCCGCTTTCATCGGTACTCCTGCCTCATCCGACTTCTTCATTCCGTGCACCATCGGATACGGAATCCTCCTTCCCTCTGCGGCCCCGGTTCGACTGCCGGGGCAGAATGAAGACCTCCCAGGTCCCGACGAAGGACGTACGAACGTGCATGGGTTCTCCGACACCGTGGAGTCCTCCATCCCCTCACCAGTCGCAGTGATGGCGGTGTTGCCTTCAACCACGGGCACGGTCTCGGCACTCCAGACATGCAACCTTTCGATGCTCAGTAGCCCTGCCCGTTCGCGCCCCTGTCAACGCTTCGCCTGCCGCCTCACAGCGACCGGCGCATGACTCGGGGTGAAGGTGGTCGGTTACTCCTTCCCTCTGCCGGACTTCCACCGGCTGTCCTTCCGTCAGTTAGCCTGGCGCACGCCCGCGTGGTCGCTGAACCGCCCAGGGCGGCCCTTTGTCGTCGGAGTGCTTCAGCCGATGTCGTTACCTCCATCGTCCGCTCCGACTGCTACCGGCTGGAGCGACAGTTGCCGGGCGGGATTCGCACCCGCTGAGGAATGGCGCCTTGTCACGGCGCACCGAATAGAGGGGATAGTACGGGACGCGAACACGGAGGCTCGCATCCTCGCTTGCCGACGCTACCGCCTCTTCATCCGGGTTGGCCGGCACGGCCAGGACCGGGCCGCCTGGGAGGCGGTCTCGACTCGCCAACGAAGAGGCGCTTGGCCTCGTATCTGGTGAACGCATCAGGAATTCGCAGGCTTGGTCTTGCAACTCGCAGGACGGTGCGACAACCTCGACCCTGTGACGGTCTATCGAACCGCGGTACAGAGTCTCGGTGTGCTCCCCGCCGGCGAGCCGTACGGTGGGGTTGAACGTGGCCTCGGCCGTGAGATCGCTCGTGCCACGTGGCACGAAGTCTACGATCTAATAGTCCGGCTCTGGCCAGATTTCGATGAGGTGGGGTGCGGGGCTGACTACCTTGACGGCGTACGCAGAATCCTCTCTGCCTACGGCATCGCCTGGGACATGGATGACGGTGGCCAGCTCCATGGCGCAATGCATCCGGTGGCCCAAGCACGCGTTGACGCTGCTCTGGCGGTTCTGTCCGGCGCCGCGTTCGGCGACGCTCGCCGCATTTTCAATGATGCACGAACGGCGTACGACCACCGTCCACGACGCGACCGGGACGCATGTGCCAACAGCTTCGATGCGATGGAGGCTGTTGCGAAGATTGCTCACGAAATGCCGACAGCGACCTTTGACGGCGTGCTTCAGAGGATTCGCAACCGCCGCGCTCTGAACGGCGAGCTTGTCGGCGTCCTGGCATCCGTGAACGTCTTGCGCCACCGCAATTTCGGCCACGGCACCGCGTTTACCCTGCGGCCGGAGGAGGTCGAGTTTACCTGCACCGTCTGCGCGGCCGGCATCGTGTTGCTGGCTCGGTGACGGCGAACCAAAGGCCCCGCCCGTCTGTCCACCCGGCTGCAGACAGTCGAGTGGACCGCGCGCGCCGAGGCCACGCTGAAGGCGCGCGAGGATCGCTACCTCAGCCCGACGTTCTTCCACATGCGCGACGGTGTTGTGATGCGGATCGAGGGCGCCGCGTTGACGAACGCCCCGGCACTGGTGTCAACCCACGGCTGCCCACGTTCCGCTCGCTGGCCGCTACAGGTGACTACCTGCGAGTGCGGGTCGCTGGGTCGTCGGGTCGGGTTACACCAGAGCCGGCATGGCGTTGTGGCTACTGTAGTCTTGTCACAGGTGGCGCTTGCCCGGCCCCTTGGGGCCGAATCGGAGCGGCGGTCCGAGGATTCAGGACTGCTTCGGCTGCGGACATCATGCCCACGCCAGCGTCGGAGTGGGGGGACAGCTACGTGGCATCGGGTGAGGTGGCTCGCTATTGCGCCGGGGTGGCGAATCTGCTCGCGAAACTGCTGGCGGTGACGGGCGAGAACGAACGAATCGCTGGATGTAGTGGGGGACGGGGAATCGTCGACACGAGCCGTTCTCGAGAACGATCCCACCGCCATTTTCGGATCATGTGCACGCTGTTGCTGCGTAAGACAAGGCTGCACGCGATCGCAGCCCTGCGTGCCAACCAGGCCGGCAATGTTCACTCGACGTGCAGCATGATCGTTTCGTTCACGTCATGCTGGGTTCACCGCGGCAACGCGGATGCGCACGTGCTCGACTACGGCGTGACGCTCGGGATCCCCGCGACGATGACGTGTGCGGCGCTCACCAGTGCGATCGGTCGGCCGTTCGCCGGCTTGCCCGTCTCGATCGTGTCCGTCGACGCCGGATTCCTCACGTCCGAAGTCGGGCGCCAGTGCCAAGTCCGCCAGTGGTGGCTGCCCGCGGTCGGGCGGGCCGGCGAGGGGTGCGCGCTGGCGAAACGCATCGGCCCGAGCAGGATCGCCGCGATCGGCAAAGGCGACGCGAACGCTTGGTGGGGCGGGCGAACCGCGAGCGGAAACGTTACCTACCCCAGATCACCCGGCCGCAGATCGGCGAACTGTGCGCCGCCGAAGCTCTCACGGCCGAAAGCGGGCGGCTCCGTTGGAAGCGCATCGAGAGCCGGCCGAATCACCCATGGGATGCCGCGACGCTGGCGACCCGCGGCCGGCAATCGCGCGTGAGTCCGCCGTGACGCCGACCCCTAGACTGTCGGAATTCAAGGATTCGCGCAACGCTTCAACAGGGCGAGAAGCTCGGAGCCCGTCTTGAGGATGACCCTGTCGCGATGAAGATCCGGGTGCTTCGACTGAGGGTCGGTGTACCCCGTAGGTTCTCCAGTCCCGGCATTGACCACCCATGATCTACTCGTCCAGGGCATGAGCAGCCTCGCCGGTCGGCTCGCGGCCGAAGTCGCGCCGGTGTCGGTCGCGCATCCGGTCGCACGCCTCGTTACGCTTGGCGCCGGCGATCTCCCGCCTCTCCGCGACGGCCACAGGGAGCCAGATCGACAGGATCTCGCACTCTTGTTCGCTCATCGGTTGTCACTTCAAGCGTGCCCATCGAATCAGCCCACGTTGGCCTGTTTCAGACGGCGAGCGACCGCTGCACCCAGTCCGTGTCGTTCCGGGTCGATGAACGGCCGGTCGAAGAACCAGATGCTGTCGGCGTGGCTGAGATGCCGATCCGACCACACTCAGATCCGCTTTCGATTCGTCTCGCGGAACGTGCCTGCCGGCATGACCGCGGAGATCCGTAGCATACACTTCGTCGCCCTCCGGTCCACGATGCGTCCATCAACTGGACCCTGTAGATCGCCTTCGAATTGTGCGCTTCCATGTCCGTGATTCGGTCGGTCTGCTGATCGACAGATGCGAGGCGCTTGAAGAAGAGCAGCGGGAAGACGTACTGCTTGTAGTCGCCGGCGTCGATCAGACCGCGCAGGAGGTTGGCCGCGCCCCAGAGGACGATTCGAGCGCTTGCTGGCCCAGGTGTTCGGTGGGAGCGCTCCGGTCAGACATCGTCCTGGTTCTCACGTTCGGTACTAGACTCGCCGCCGCCATGTCCTCGGGTCCCGCGATTGGTGCACGACGGCAATGACTTCGATCCACTCGGGGAGGATCCGGTAGAAGACCGAGAACGGGAACTTCCGCACCGAAGCGCGGCGGACGGTCGACGCTACGGTCTGGTACAACTCCGGTCGTTCCGAGATCAGGCTGAAAGCCTTGTCGATTTCCTCCTCGAACGACGCCAGCACGTGCGGTGCCTCGTCGAGATACCACCGTTCGGCGAGTGCCAGATCCTGCACCGCAGCAGACGTCAGCCGGACGGGCAGGGTCACGTCTTGTCGGAGAAGATCCGCTTGCGGACCGCGTCCCAGGGCACCGAACGCTCTGCCGGCAGCACGTCCTCCAGGGCCGCCAAGCGGTCACGAATCAGGTCCCGCTGCCAGTCGGGGACCGGAATCTCCCCCGGCGCCAGACTGTCCCAGAGCTCGACCACGAGCTCGATCCGCTCCGGTGCCGAAAGATTGAGTGCCTCTCTCTGGATCTCTGACTTGGCCAACATCGCCTCAGCATATCCGTTTCGTTCGCCCCACGTGGTGAACAGATCGGGCCGGTCACTCCAGCCAACGATCCTCGACCAGGAGACGCCGCAGACGGTCCTCGGCGGCCCGGACCTCGGCCAGCGCGAGCTTGAACGCGGCCACCGCCTCGGGCAGCGGCGGAACGTCCTCTTCAATGGGCGGCAACACGTAGCGGGAGATATTGAGCGTCCAGTCCTCGCGTTCGATCTCCTCGGTCGACACCACCTTCGCCCGATCCTCGACGGCCCGGAACTGGCGCACCCACCGGACGATCTCCTCTGCGTGCGCCGGGTCGAGGAAGTTCTGCGCCCGGGTCGAGAGCCGCGGCCGCGGCCTGGTCGAGCAGTTCGACCGCGCCATCGACGAGGATCGATACCTGCCCGCGGGTCGAGCGTCGTGCTCTGGCCGCGCCCGGCGCGGGTCGCGTGAGCTCGTGTTCGACCAACACGATGAGCCGAGCACGATCGAGCGCGCCCGGAGCTGGGTGCTCGACACCACCAATCCGAACGTCTACATCCGCATGGGGGACCCCAACGGGGCGCCGCGTCGTCTCGTACGACCAGCGCGACCACATGCGGCGGGCGATTCCGCGACTGGCGGAGCAGACTGACCGGTGAGCCGTATCGGGGCCGGATCGAGGACGGTATCGACGACCGCGAGCCAAGCGCACCATGCCCCTCCAATCGGCTAGCTCACGGCGGTTCGTGAACCTGTCCGAGCGTCCGACCGAATGCCGCCTTCGCCGATCGTATCGGCTTTCGTTTGCCGCGAGACGCGGCTAAACTAATATCAGCTATCGTCTCGCTGGGCTGATCGGAGCGCGCTCCCGAGAGGCAAACGGAGAAACGACGGATCTGGACTGAAACGCCAAGCGGGACTCGCAGGATGGGAGGATGAGTCATGCACCCGATTCCATTCGCGTCGGCGGCCGTCGTCCTGTTGGTATCCGCGCCTTCCTTCGCACAGGAATGGACCGAGTATATCGATCGGACCGATCTCTTCACCGTCAATTTCCCGACTGAACCCGAGGTGCGGGACATCACTTATCCGACGGAGTACGGCATCACGTTGCCGGGGCGCGTCCACACTGTGGAAGATGGTCCGTATCGCTACTCCGTCACCGTGGTCCAATACGCGAACGTCCAGGCAATACACGCGGAGCGACTCCGGGGCTGCCGGGCCTATCCGAATCTGTGCAACAACCCCTGGATCGGTGAGCTGCGAGGCGCGCTCGACTATGCGGCGTGGGGTGTCCTTCAACGGGACGCCACGGTGACGCACTACGCGTATTACAACAGCGACCGAGTCGAGGGACGTCGGGTCCAACTCACCAACGCCGATCAATCTCGCACCTTTGCCGCGATGGGTGCGGCTCTTTTTCATAGATTGCTATCTCGCTCATTCATAAGGGTTTATGTCCGAGGACACTCCCTCTTCAGTGCGTTTTGAGGGGTGACAGCGTCCGGCGAGCGCCCCATCCGCCTCTTTTCGGGCCGCCGCCCGACCCGACCACGACGCCGGCACGCGCCGGTCCCCCTCAGGCGCGCTCCCTTCTGGACATTCGCGGGGTGCGGCTCTTCATAGAGGATTTTTCGCCCTATTCATGGGCTCTTTTGCCCGCGGATGCGTCTCCCCAGTGGCCATTTCGGGAGGGACATCAAGCAGGCCAGCGCGTACCGGCGTCTTTTCGGCAGCCAGCCGAGCCTCGTCACGGCGCCGAACACCTTCGGTCTTCTCCCCGACAGGCGCGCTCCCTTCTGGACATTCGCGCGGCGTTCTGGTACGGTGCCGTGGGAAGGGAGGCAGGCCTGCGATGGCTGTGACGACAGGATTCCAGGGACGTACATTCGACGTGCCCCGAACCGGCGTCCCGTGCATCGATCCCCCGAGGCGAGCCCCGTGCGCAGCGGCCGATGCTGTCTTCGCGGATGCCAAAGCCTTCCTCTCGTCCAGCGAAGCCCGGCAGATGAGCGAGAGCGAACTCGAACGGGAACTGCACCGGCGGGGCCAGGAGTTGGTGCGCAAGCTCCTGCAAGGACATCGCGACCAACGCAGCCCGAAAGAGGCTGCTGGTCCGGCCGAGGGCAAGGGCACCAGCGGTGTCGAGTGCTCGGAGCCGCGCGAGCACGAAAGCCACGCCGAAACGGCCTCCGGCACGATGCAGGTTGTGGGTCTGGGCTGCGCGCGGCGCGGTCACGACGGCTTGCATCGGCTCGATGCCGCGCTGAACCTGCTGCCGGAGCGCTACTGGGTCGAGATGCGCCGCCGCGTGACCATCGCGACCGCCTCGCGGGCACCGCCGCGTACGCCCTGGAAGCCACCGTGGTACTCGACATCATCCACGTGGCAGCGGCGACGCGGCGTGCGGTGCTCGTCGCCGGCTCATCGAAGGGCCTGTCGGCATTTGGTCCGCGATCCGATGGGAGCCGACCGGCGCACGGTGACACTTGGCTCCAGTTGCGGCGGTCCGCAGCCGCCGCGGGTAGCCGGAGCCTGGATGCGTACTGAGGAAGAACCTGGCCAGCGCGGTGCTGGCGCGCGGCCTGGACAAGCGGCGGTTACGGGGGTTACGGGAGCGTTGAGCCATGCAAGTTGTTCTCCGCCGCACCGCTCCACCCGCCCCGGCGCCCTATGCGGCGGCGGAGGCTTCTTTCGCGGAGACCAAAGCCTACCTTTCTTCGCGCGAGGCCCTGCAGATGCGTGAGAGCGACCTCGAACGGGAGTTGAACCGGCGTGGTCAGGAGTTGATGCGCAAGCTCCTGCAAGGGCACCTCGACCAACGCAGCCCGGGGGAGGCGGCGGGTCCGGTCGAGGGGGCCGACGGCGTCGAGCGTTCGGAGCGGCGGCTGCACGACCGGCAGTTGGAGACGACCTTCGGGACGGTGGCGGTCGAGCGCCTGGGCTACGCGCGGCACGGTCACGACAGTCTGCATCCGCTCGATGCGTCGCTGAACCTGCCGGCTGAGCGTTACTCGCTCGAGGTGCGCCGCCGGGTGGCCGAAGCGGCCGCATCGCGGTCGTTCGACGAAGCGCTGTTCGAGCTGTCTCGCCATAGCGGGGCCGATGTGCCCAAGCGTCAGGCGGAACAGTTGGTCGCTCGCGCGGCTGAGGACTTCGACGCCTTCTACGCGGCGCGCCGAGCGGCGGCGGGCGAGCCGGTCGCTGACGAGTCGGTTGTGGTGCTCACCTTCGACGGCAAGGGCGTGGTGCTGCATCACGAGGACCTGCGCGAGGCGACGCGCAAGGCGGCCGAGAGGCGCCGGCGGCAACGCGAGCAGCTCTCCGTGTTCAACCGCCTGCGGCCGGGCGAGAAGAAGCACGCCAAACGCATGGCGACGGTGGCCGCCGTCTACGCGGTCGCGCCGTTGGTGCGCAGCCCGGAGGATTTCCTGCAGAGCCTGATGCCCCGACAGCCGGCGGCCAAGGCCAAGAATCGGGCCAAGACCGCGGCGGTGCGTCCTCGCCCGGTGGCCAAACGGGTCTGGGCGAGCCTCGAACACGATCCGGCCGAGGTGGTCGCCGAGGCGATGCTGGAAGCCGAGCGCCACGACCCGGAGCGCGTCAAGCGCTGGGTCGTGCTCGTCGACGGCGCCGAGACGCAACTCGCCCTCGTCGAAGCGGGCGCCGCCGCCTACGGCGTCGACGTGACGGTGATCCTCGACATCATTCACGTGGTCGAGTACGTCTGGAAGGCGGCGCACGTGTTCCATCGCGAGGGGAGCCCCGACGCGGCGCATTGGGCCTGGACGCGCGTGCAGAGCATTCTCGAGGGCAAGTCCAGCAAGGTGGCCGCGGCGATGCGGCGGGCGGCGACCGTCGCAGGCTTGTCGAGCGACACCCGCAAGCCGGTCGATACGTGCGCCGACTACCTGCAGAAGTACGCGCCGTATCTGCACTACGACCGCTACCTCGCGGCGGGCTATCCCATCGCCACCGGCGTGATCGAAGGGGCGTGCCGGTACCTGGTCCGCGACCGGATGGAGTTGACCGGAGCCCGCTGGCGGCTGGTCGGCGCCGAGGCGGTCCTGAAGCTGCGGGCGCTACGGGCCAGCGGCGACTTCGATGCGTACTGGGACTTCCACGAAGCGCGCGAGTACGAGCGGAACCACGCCCAGCGCTACGCTGACGGGATAGCACCGCCGGTCAGCGAGCCGCCCCCATCGCCCTCCTCACCTCGCCTTCGCCGGGTCAAGTAGCTCTTGCCATGCCGCTCGCAGCCCCTCCTGGACCCCTCTGGACCGCCGACGCAAAAGAGCCGCACCCTGCCGCGATCCACATGCACCAGAATCGCCTCTATGTGCTGGAGGAAACGGCGCCACCCGGTGGACCCCCGCCCGGGCTATTCCAGCAATCGCTCGGGTTCGTCGACGAGGAGGGGATCAGGGTTCGCTACGAGTCCATTTACTCGAACGCGTACCCGCCCCCACCCCGCGTGCAATACGGCCAGCAGGGTGGCTCACCTGGCAGATGACCCCCGGCCGGCGCGAAGCGCTGACGGTTCCGTCTCGACCCTGACTGCTGCTTGGCTGGCTCTCGGTTCCTACGCGTGGGTTCTCGCCTGGTGGGCGGCCACGCCGATGTCGCCGCAGCCCGCAGACTGTCCGCAACCAGTGTCGTGTCGCCGCTCGACTGCACGATCAGCGTCATCGCGTCGATGGCGCCAACGTGCTGCGCCAGGGGAAGGTACAGGGTCGTACCTTCGCTCGCAGGCCCCTGCCAACGCACGTCCGCGACGACGCCGACCACCGTACGCCAGGGGTCGGTATCCCGCTCACTCCCCGGCAACGCAATGCGCTGCCCGACCGCGCGGTCTCGTCTGGCCACCACGTCTCGGCGAGGCGCTGGCTGATGAGCACGACCCGCTGCGCGCCGCTCACGTCAGACTCGGTAAAGGGCCGGCCGGCGATGATCCTCGAACGGCAACGAGCGCAGCGCCCACCCGCTGGCCCTCGCACCGCGTAGCGCGCGTCGTGGACGATCGATTCGAGCATCGGAAACCCCATCTGGTCTCGGAGCGATTCCTTGATCTGCGTGACCCCTCCGAACTTCGCGCGGGCCATCCGGCGGGCCTCGCCGGCAGACGCTCCGGCGCGGACGGCGGTTGTTCTCCGAACGCCCCCAGCTCGCGGAGATCAAGCCCCTCTGCCGGAGCCGGAGGAGCGACGCGTACACCGTACCTTCGTTGAGCTGCAGCGGGTCGTCGCTGATCTGCTCGATGCGGCGGGCTATCCCGTACCCGTGCTGCGGCCCCATCACGGCGTGCGTCTTGAGCACCATCAGGTCCAGGGTGCCTTGGAGCACATCGGTCCGGCCCTCTCCTATGGCCATCGGTCGGTGCCGTACCGCGTCTTCGCGGTGGAGGTGCCGGGAGTTGAACCCGTGTCCAGTAGCGGTTTTCACTCGTCCACGATCACCGACGACTCCTCCTCGCCGCCGCGGACCCGCACCAGGTCGAAGGTCGCCTCGGCGCGGCCGACCTCGTCGACGCGCACGACCAGGGGCTTCGGTTGCGGCGCCCACTCCACGCCGGCTGGCGGATCATCCAGTTCCGCTCACCCGACCGTCGCCTGCTGGCGCGGCTGAGTCGGAACAACGGCACTCCCTGGGGTAGAGCGGCCCGCTCTCGTCGAAAATGACAGGCACCCCCTTCGTCGGGGGAACGGACCAGGATGGTCACCAGACGGCCAATCCGTGTCCAAGAAAACTGAGGGCGCCCCAGGACTGGACACTAGCAGGCCAGTTTGTTTCTGGCGTCCTTCAACATCGAGATCAACGCGGCTCGCGCTTCTTCGGGTGTGCTGACCGGTTTGGTAAACGCCAGGCGGACGGGCCGCGGGCCCTCCGTGGTCTTCGCCGACATCTCGAACCCGTACCGATCGACGCCTGTCATGCTGGCGGCGGTGATCTCCGTCGCCTTCGAAAAGGCCTTGCAGTAGAGCACCATCGCCTCTGCGTGGTCGGCGTTCATGTGCGCAATCGTGCCGGCCGCCGACGGACCGAGGGGATCCGGCTCGGCGGCCTGCCACTCGGCCTCGCTCACCCACGACATCCGCCCGTAGCCCCCGATGTACCGGACCGAAGCCACTTGGAGCCTCCAGAACGCAAAGTCGCGGAAGTCGGCATAGTACAAAGCGTTCGGATGGGAAGTCAGGAAGGCGGCACGAGCGCTGCCCCTGTCCCTCTCGACGCGGGTGCACAGACCGAGCATCGTGACACGGCCGTTGGCGAGGGGATCTATCGAGCCGCCCTCGGCCACCAGCAGGGATGCGCGAGAATCCCGCTCCAGGTTCTTGGTGTGCTCGGCAAGTCTACTGATGAGGAAGACCGGGTTTCCATTCTCGAAGGCAACGGTCACGAACGAGCCGTAGGGGTAGCCGGCCGGCTCCAGCGCAAGGGTACACAGAGTCCCGGTCGAGATCCGCGCGACCAGCGTTCGCGCGCGCTCAGCGTGCGTGGGAGTCGGAATATTTACGTCGTACAGCGGCTCCGGCGCGTCGC
Organism: Vicinamibacterales bacterium; assembly: GCA_965222905.1. Classification (GTDB taxonomy): domain Bacteria; phylum Acidobacteriota; class Vicinamibacteria; order Vicinamibacterales; family UBA8438; genus WTFV01. The sequence goes on from OZ244976.1 coordinate 7,475,880, forward strand.
CTGACGGCCGGGCGTGTGCGTCTTCGCTCATGGTTCTCCCTGACGTGCGGTGCGAGCCGTAAGCAGCGGCACACCGCCGACATCCACTACTTCCAGCCAGTCGATCTGCGCGTGAACCGCGCGGGCAGCGCCGGCTTGACGTCAGGCGCAGGTTCCGGTTCCGGCTCTCCAGACGCGGCGCTGATCTCCCGTTCGAGTTCCGCTTCGTCGGGCAAACCTGCGAGCTGGTCCGCGATCAGCAGGGAGTGTTGCGACGGGATCTCGAATCTCTTCCCGCAGGCCTTGCACGTGACCTGGTCATCGAGACGGAGCAGATAGTTGCGTGCTTTTGCGAACTTGGCCCGGTCCTCCTCGCTCGCTCCAGCCGGCAGCCTGTCTTTCTTCGATCGGCGGATCCACCGAATGCCGTATTCGGCAGTCCGGCGACACCTGAGGCACTGATACCGTCCGGGTCGGGTTTCCGGTTTCTCCGTGAACATGTCGCGTTCGTCAAGGGCCATTCAGCTATGGTAGCAACGAACGGCGACGCTGGGGTTCGCGATCGCGGGCGGGCCTCCGCCCCGCATGCCCGCGCCGCCTGCGCCGGCGCGCTTCAGCTTGGCTCGACGGCCGCCCGCTCGACCGAACCTGGCGGCGTTGTGCGACCGGTACGGTTCGCCCGAGCGGCGGTGGCCGCGGTTGCCCGGGGCCGGCGTGCCGAGGTGCCGGGGTTGCCCGACCGGCGCGAGTGGCCGGTGTTGGATCGCCGCCCAGATGCGTGCGGCGGTCGAGTGCCTCCAGGACGAATCCCCTCATTTTCCTGACGTGCACCCGCGGGTTCGTTCGAGCTTGACTATCGCTCCTTCATGTGGATATCGTCGGGCGAATCTGGCGCACGCTGGCTGCGGGGGGCGAATCGCCGTGAGGACAGTCGGCAATCCGCGAGGCACAGTCGGTAATCCGCCCTGTTCGAAGGGCCCCCAGAGGGGGACAGCATGGTCGGGAACCCGCTACGTTGCCCAGGTGGTGGGACCCATCAACCGCGTGATCCGGGTCGAGCGGTGGCCTCTACGCAGGTCTGCACCTTGCGATTCTCCGTTTATCTACAACCGGTGGCCCTCCTGGGATGTGGCGGTCGTCCTGTTCTGCCTGGGCGGTGCGCTGATCAGCGGTATGGGCGTCATGCTCGGCTTCAGGCAGAATCGTCCGGGGCCTCGACCGAATTATGGTAGTGCCGAACGATGCATGACCTTGCTTGCAGGAGTCTTACAGTGAAGCGTTTCTGGATGTTCCTGATCTCGAGTTTGTTCGTTGCGGCGTGTGCTCCCGATTCTCCCCAGCCTTCTGCCGTCGAAACTGTGCCTGCCGGCCCGCCCGCGATTTCCGATCGGGGTCGGGCCGCGCTCGATGAGTTTCTCCGGGCGTCGGTGGCCGATGGGCGCGTTCCCAAGGTCGTGGCGATGGCGGCGAATTCCAATGAGGTCATGTTCCAGGGCGCGTACGGAAAGCAGAGCGTTGCGGACGACATCGACGTCGGCGTCCATTCCATTTTCAACCGGGCGCATTCCCGATTTCCCGGTCACGCGCTCACACCCACCGGCGTCATGGCCATCCGCTGCAAACAGTTCCATCTGCCGGACTTATAGAAAGACCGCAGGAGAAGAATCGCGTCGACGCTCTCCGGCAGCCAATAGATGGATGCGCCCTTGATGCGGAGATTGATGACGCGACGGATGGCGCTTTCGACGGCGCCGCTGCCCCGCGGAAGCCCGAGCCCGACCATTGTGGTGTAGGCGAAACGATGACGGTTCTTCAGGAAGTAGTTGAGGTGCGTGCGGATCTTGCCGGCCGTGCGCCCGCGGCACAGCTCCCGCAGGGCCGTGATCACCTCGTCCACCCGTGCTCGCTTGAGCAGCCCCCGCGTGCGGTTGAGCCAGCGGGTGCGTTGCGTCGCGCTCCAGCGGCGCAGCTTGACCGCGTCGGAGAGTTGCTTTGCGGCATGATAGAAGTCGATCAGCCCCAGCACCTGTGTCGGCGAGAGCCCGAGCGCAGCGATGAGGCGCTGGAGGCGTCGCCAGATCCAGGGCGCGCCGTCGGCGATGAAGAGCACCTTGTCAGCGGCGTTGAGGCCGATCTGCCGCGCGTACGACAACAGCAGGGCGAAGACCGCCTCCGGTCCCCGGAGCGTGCCGTCGATGATCGGGGCCCACGTCTGAGACGGTCGCCCGTCGTCGCCGACGACGTACAGGATGAGGAGCTTCGGTTCCTTCCAGTCGGTATGGAATCGGTTGCGCCCCTTCTTCGTCTTGGGGCCACGCTTCTTGCGCCTCACGCGGACGCGGCCCCCGTCGAGGGAGACGACCACCCGCTTCCCGGTCACGCGGTCCAGCAGACCGCACGCCGCGCTCTGCTGGGCCGCTCGGGCCCGCGCAGCGTAGCGATAGGCGGTCGAGCGGAGGGTCTTGATATCCAGGGCGATGCCGTCGGAGCGGAGCTGCGCCTGCGCTTCGGCCAGCGAGCTGAGCATGGCGACCGCGCGGCTTGCATCCGAGGCCAGCTTCGGCGTGCACCGGTCGTAGATGCCCAGCACCACCAAGGCGGGGTAGAGTCCCGGCCTGCGCTTCGCCCCACGGGCGTGTTTCTCGCGGTAGTACGGCGTCGTGACCGGCACCGTCGTGCCCCGCGAGGTGCGAACGTTGACGGTCTCCAGGCCGTCGCTCCGCATCCGCCGGGGCAGGTGGCGCACGAGGGCGCTCGCCGCGTCGCCAACCGCGGCGGAGCCCACCGCGCGTTGCAGCACGGAGGTGAGGAGGGCGCCGAAGAACTCGTCCGCGATGGCCCGCAGCTGCTCTTCGCACTGCTCCGTTTCCTCTGCCGACCTGGGCGCTGGAGCACGCGCCTCAAACTCCAGCGCCCGCCGGAGGGCAGTGCGCAGGTGGACGGGAATGTTGCCAAGATCGATCTCGCGGCTCGGGGTGTCGATGGTCTTGTCCATTTCAACGCACCATCATGGGCAGTCCGAGCCGTAATGTCCAGGACCACCCTCCCCGTCTGTCCGAAGACCGGCTCAACCTCCCCCAGCCTCACAGTCCATCTTTGCCTACACACTGCACTGCTCCGGGAAATCGGGAATGCGCCCTTTTCAACCTTGCATCGATGACCAAGCCGGTGACCTCTGTTGCGACAATGATGCTTGCCGAGGAAGGCGCATTCGATCTGGACGATCCGGTGTCGATGTATCTCCCGGATCTGGCGGGACGCGACGTGGTGACCGAGGTTGATGAAGACGCAGGGATCTACCGGACCGAGCCAGCCGATAGCGAGATCACGATCCGTCAGTTGTTGACGCACACCTCGGGCTTGGCCTACAACTTCTCGAACCCCACGATGCAGGCGATGATCGACATCAGCGGCGAGCCGAACGTAACCAACCTGCCGCTGGTCGCTCATCCCGGCACGGCCTGGAACTATTCCGGGAGCACGGCAGTCCTGGGTAACCTGGTTTCGGAGATCAGCGGCCTCCCGCTCGACGAGTTCCTCCACAGTCGAATCTTCGAACCCCTCGCAATGGTCGATACGTTCTATCGCGTTCCCGACGACAAGCGCCGGCGCGTCGTCACGGTGCACCGCACAGTGGATGGCGAGCTTGTAGAAGGCGAAGTGCCGGAAACGGTGCAGTCCGTAGTCCGCGGCGACGGCGGTCTGTACGGGACTGCGCCCGACTACATCCGTCTCTTGCGAATGTTGCTGAATGGCGGCGAGCTTGACGGAACGCGTCTTCTATCGCCGGATTCGGTAGAGACGATGCTCACGAACCAGATAGGCGATATCGTCGTCGAAACGCAAGTCTCTACGAATCCCGCGAGGTCTCTGGATTTTCCGATCGGGGCGGGGGCCGACAAGTGGGGGCTGGGCTTCCAGCTCACCGCATTGACGATGCCCGACATGCGGGCGCCGGGCAGCTACAGTTGGGCGGGCATCAACAACACCCACTTTTGGGGCGATCCGGAGCGCGAGATCGTCGCCGTCATCCTGATGCAGCAGCTTCCTTTCTACGGAAAGGACGCTATGGCGGTTTACGAGGGATTCGAGCAGCGTGTAAACAGGAACCTGGTTCCGTAAGGGTCCGCGCAAATATAAGCCCTTCACAAGCGAGCGCTTTCTGAAGCACGGCTCGCGCAGCGCCATCGACCGGACGCTTTCGCGCCTCGCACGCACTTTCTGGGAGAAGGCCACGCTGGTCCATGTCGAGTGCCACAGGCGCCGGCTCGCGGACCATCCCGAACGGCTCTCTCGGCACTGATTCGACCTGACACGCCTCGCTGCCCACGATCCGCACGTCAGTCGCGGTCGCCGTCGCACCCCCGGGCGCACAGCACGCCTCAAGGTGGTGCAGGTCCGGCGGAGAGGGATCGACACGGCCGATCCCGTGCCCTACACTGGCCGGGATGGCGACGGGGACGACCCGTGACGCTCGTCGTGGGGGACTTGCGTCTCAGGCTGCCAGGGCACGAGGGTGTGTGAGTTGAATCGGCCGCTTGTCGGCCCAGGGACAATCTGGAGTCGCTGATGTCTGATCGTGGTACGCCCTGCCGGATGATCGCGGCGCTCGCCTCCGCCGTCGCCTGCCTCCTGACCGCCGTGCTCGACGCCGAGGACTGGCCGCAGTGGCGCGGCAGCGACCGGGCCGCCGTGTGGCACGAGACCGGTATCGTCGAGCGCTTTGCCGAAGGCGGGCTCATCGTCAAGTGGCGCACCCCGGTGCGCGCTGGCTTCGCCGGACCGGCCGTCGCCGACGGACGCGTCTTCGTCCTCGATTACCAGGAGACGCCGGGCAGCCGCACGATGGACGGCCATGAGCGCCTCGTGACGCTCGACGAGGAGACCGGAGCGGTCCTCTGGACGCGGGAATGGCCGGCCACCTACCGCAACATAGTCCCGGTGTTCGCCACCGGCCCCCGGGCCACGCCGACCGTTGACGGCGACCGCGTCTACATCCTCGGGGCTGCCGGCATGCTGTCGTGCTTCGACACCGCCACCGGCGATCCGATCTGGCAAATCGACACCGTGGCCGACTACCGCGTCACCGTGCCGGTCTACGGCGTCGCGCACTCGCCGCTCGTGGAGGGCCAGCTCCTGATCACGCTGCTCGGCGGCGAGCCCGACGCCATGGTCGTGGCGTTCGACAAGGCGACGGGCGCCGAGGCATGGCGCGCGCTCGAAACGAACTCGGAAGCGGGCTATTCCTCGCCGATCGTGACCACCGCCGGGGGCGTGCGGCAGTTGATCGTCTGGCACCCGGCCGGGGTCACGTCGCTCGACCCGGCCACCGGCCGCATCTGGTGGGAACAGGACTTCCCGATCGCGAGCGGGCTGACCATCGGCACGCCGGTCCGCAGCGGGCGCTACCTGCTTATCACGCAGGTGGAGAACGGCGGCCTGATGCTGGCGCTCAACCCCGACCGTCCGGCGGCCCGCCTGGTCTGGACGGGTGCGAACCCCAACCGCACCGACCGCCCAGTGCAGAGATCCATGACGTCGACGCCGATCGTGGTGGGCGACGCGATCTACGGGCTCAACAGTTACGGCGAGCTGCGCGGCGTGGACGCGACGACCGGCGAGCTGCTGTGGTCGAGCGACCGGCTCGTACCCGAGGACCGCTGGGCGAGCTCGCACCTCGTGCAGCACCAGGACCGCTCGTTTATCTCCGTCGAGACCGGCGAGCTGGTCATCGCCCGCTTCTCGCCGGCCGGCTACGAGGAGGTCGACCGGACGCACCTGCTGACGCCCACCACCCGTACCCGCGGCGGCGGCTCCGGTCGCTGGAGACACGTCGATCGCGCGGTGCTGTGGGCGCACCCGGCGTACGCGAACCGCCACGTGATCGCGCGCAACGACGCCGAGGTCGTGCGGGTCTCACTGGCAGCCGCGGACTACGAGTAGAGCCAGAGCTGGAACGTCGCGATCGGACTGACCGCGGCGCCTGTCCCGCCGCGAACAATCAGCGGTGCGATCGTGACCGCGAACTCCCACCGGTTCCGCTCGGCCGCCGCAGGCTGACGGAACAGTTGATGACGGGTTGGAACACCCGCGCCCGCCCCATCCGACCCGCCCTCTTGCACCCCTGTCTCGTCGTCGGAGGCAGACGAACTCGAAGAAGTACAGACGGCGCTTGCCGCTCTCATACTTGGAGACGTACGCCCTGCTCGCTCCCGGTGCCGGCACCGGGTCGGACGGCGGGAGGTGACGGCTCGACGACCGACGGCGCGCGAACCGCGATGCCAGTCTGCCGCGCGCCGGGCAAGTACAGTAGGCTGAAACGAGCCAGAACCATGTGATACGCGGCGGATGCCGGCGTCCCGACCGTACCGGCGCCGGCATCCACAGCCATTTGCGCGCCGGGAGTCCCTTCGCCGCGACTCCGACGCCCCGGAGAGGCACCATGATGCAGCATCCAACCCCGCTTTCCGCCCGGCCGGCCGACGGCCGTATCGCCGCCCTCGCCGCCGCGATCCTGGTCGTCCTGCCCCTGACCGGGCTCGCGCAGGAGCCGACCAACCTGGACATCTACTGGATCGACGTCGAGGGCGGCGCGGCGACCCTCGTGGTCACGCCCGCCCGCGAGTCGGTGCTGATGGACACCGGCTGGCCGCGGACCGACGCCCGTGACGCGCTACGCATCCAGGCGGCCATGAACGACGCGGGTATCGACCGCATCGACTACCTGCTGATCTCGCACTTCCACGGCGACCACGTCGGCGGCCTGCCGGCCCTCGCCGAGCGGATCCCCATCGGCCGGATCGTCGACCACGGCGACAGCGTCGAGCTGGGCAGCGCGCGCGGCGAGGCTCTGTGGGACGAGTACATCGGCTTCGCCGCCGACCGGCGCCGCTCGGTCGTTCCCGGCGACAAGCTGCCGCTCGAGCGCCTCGAGCTGACGTTCGTGGCGTCGCACCGGGAGCTCGTCGACACCCTGGAGCCGCAGATGCCGAGCCCCCTCTGCGAGGGCGTCGAGCCCCCCGAGCCCGACATGGGCGAGAACGGCCACAGTCTGGGCTATCTGCTGTCCCTCGGGGCGTTCCAGTTCCTCAACCTCGGCGATCTGACTCCGGACCGCGAGCACGCGCTGGCGTGCCCCGAGAACCGGCTGGGGGTCGTCGACCTGTGGCAGGTCCCCCACCACGGGGGCTACGGGGCCATCCGTCCCGAGCTCGCAGGGGTGCTCCAGCCCACGGTGGCGGTCGTCAACAACGGTCCCCGCAAGGGGGGGACGCCGGAGTCGCTGGCCGTAATCCAGGCCACGGCGGAGGTTGGCGACGTCTGGCAGTCGCACCGAACATTGACCGACGACGCCGCCAACAACACCGAGGAGGCGCTGATCGCCAACCTGACGGAGGAGGACGACTGCGAGGGGCACTGGATCAAGGCGACGGTGGCGCCCGACGGCCGCAGCTGGTCGATGACCAACGGCCGGACCGGCTACAGCCGGACCTATCAGTCCCGGTAACCGCCTCGAATCCTGGCGGAAACCAGGAGCGAGCGAGCGTCGCGGCTCGTGTCGACGAGGCATGGTCCAGGTTCGTTGAAGCAAACGCAGGAGCACGACGATGAGAGCTGTACCGACCTCGATGGTGTTCATCCTTGTTGTCTTGACGTCCGGAGCGGCGCTGGAGGCCCAGGTTCTCGACCGCATCTACGTCGACCAGTACATGCCGCTGCGGTCCGAGCTGATGATCTCCAAGGCGGACGGGAGCAACCCCCGCAAGCTCGTACCCGGCATGGAGATCGACTACAACGCGTCGTTCTCTTACGATGGCGAGTGGGTCGTCTTCACCTCGGACCGGAGCGGGTCGGCCGATATCTTCCGGGTACGCCTGGATGGACGCGACCTCGAGCGCCTGACCGACTCCCCTGCCTTCGACGACCAGGCGGCGCTGTCGCCGGACAATCGCTCGCTGGCCTTCGTCTCGTCCCGCGGCGGCTCCACCGATATCTACATCATGGACCTCGCAAGCCGCGAGCTCCGCAACCTCACGAATGCGCCGGGCGGCGACTTCCGTCCGAGCTGGTCTCCGGACGGACGGACGATTGCCTTCAGCTCCGACCGTGACACCGGGTTTCCCCACCAGGACTATCCCGGTCCTGCCGGCAAATGGGAGCACGTGCAGGCGGCCGGCGTCTATGTGATCGACGTCGACGGCACGGACCTGCGCAAGCTCACGAGGGACCCGGAGATGATGGCGGGATCGCCGAAATGGTCGGTGGACGGCAGCACGATCGTGTTCTACGAGATGCTCGTGCGGGCGACCGTGAGCGCGCACTTCGGCGGAGGCTCGTCGAGCATCGTCTCGGTCGACGTGGCCACCGGCGAGCGTACCGTCCACGCCGCGGGTCCCGGGCTCAAGGTGTCGCCGCAGTTCATCGGGCCCGATCGCATCGCCTATCTGATCAAGACCAGGAGCAGCGGAACCCTCGCGTTCACGAGCGGCGCAGAGAGCGCGCCCGAAGACCGCGCCAATCCCTCCTGGTCACGGGACGGCGAACGCGTCGTCTATCACGCCGGCCAACTGGAGACGATGCACCATTACTCCAACACCCCGGGCCGGCGGTTGCTCGGCACCGTGGCGAAACCCGGCTTCGAGCTCGTGCACGCGAGCGGCTGGCCGGCCGTGTCGCCCGACGGCCGCACCCTCGTCGTGAGCGAGCGCACGCCGAGCGCCGACCGAATGGCGTTGGTCCTGTGGGACGTCGACGGGACCAACCCGCGGCGGGTGTACCAGGATGACGTGACCGTGATGGGCCTGGAATGGTCGCCGGACGGGCGGTGGCTGACGTTCGGCGCGGGTGCCTTCTTCCTCGGTCGCAGCCGCCAACCCGCCGAGATCATGATCATGAAGGCGGACGGATCCGAGGTACGTGCGGTCACTTCGGGGCCGGGCAATGCCGGGTTCCCGAGCTGGTCGCCCGACGGGACGGAGATCGTGTATCGCTATTGGACCGGGAACGAGCGCGGAGAGGGGCTGCACATCGTCGACGTCGCCACCGGCAAGTCCCGCGTCCTGACCACGGAATACGACACGCTGCCGTTCTGGTCGCCCCGGGGCGGCGTGATCATGTTCACCCGCTACGCTTCCGACGACCGCTTTCCCTACGACGAGTTCGACATCTACACCATCCGGCCGGACGGCACGGACCTGACGCGGCTGACCGATGCGGAAGGGAACGACGCACATTCCCTGTGGTCGCCCGACGGCAACTTCATCCTCTTCAGCAGCTCGCGTTTCGGCTACAAGGACGAGTCGCCGCTCGTCCTCAACCAGCCGCAGCCGTATGCCGAGCTGTTCATCATGAACGCCGACGGTTCCAACCAGCGGCCTCTGACCGACAACCAGTACGAAGAAGGCACGCCGGCGTGGCTCCCCGCGGACCTGTTGAAGCAGGAGTGAGCCGGATCCGCCTGCGGGACGTGGACGCGCAGGATTGACTGCCACGCTTCGGTTCCCGGAGACTGGAGGGGATGTATGAAGCTGCTTTTCGCGGTCCTCATGCTGTTCGCGGGCACGATGCCCGCGGCCGCCCAATGGCTGGATCGTCCCTGGCCGGGCATCCCGCGCACGGCTGACGGGAAGCCGAACCTCACCGCGCCGGCGCCGCGTGGCCCCGATGGTCAGCCGGATTTGACCGGCGTGTGGAACGGGCCGCAGCCCGTCGCCCTTCCCGATCCCGCCACCTTGCAGCCGTGGGTCACCGACCTCGCCCGTCGGCGTCAGCAGGAGTACTACAAGATGCGCCCCTTTTTCCAGTGTCTGCCGAGCGGGCCCGAGACCGAGCGGTCCGGCGGCTGGAAACGCTTCCTCCACACGCCGACCGCCGTCGCGATCCTGAACGATGACCTCACCTATCGCGTGATCCACATGGACGGCCGCGAGCTGGAAGCCGACCCTTCGCCAAGCTGGATGGGTTACTCGGTGGGGCGCTGGGACGGCGACACGCTGGTCGTCGACAGTGCCGGGTTCAACGACAAGACGTGGGTGAGTCGCTACGGGGTCTCGCACACGGAGGCGCTGCGGATCACAGAGCGCTACCGGCGTCCCGACTTCGGCCACCTGCAGGTGGAGGTCACCTTCACCGATCTCGGTGCGTTCGCGAAGCCGTGGGGCTTTACGGTGAACATGGTACTGGCGGCCGATACGGACATGCTCGAGGCGGTCTGCGAACGGAGCAGCGAAGACTGGGTGGGCAGCCTCTCGGACGCCGCCAATCGGGCAGTATCCGTGCCGCCCGACGTGCTGGCACGATACGTCGGCGTCTACAGCGGGATATACGGGGGAAACGAGCGGACGTACGAGGTGTCGCACTCCGGCGGCCAATTGATCGCCACCATTGTCGGCGCCTACGACGCGAGGGGCCTCGGTGCCGCGGGCCTCGACCAGGGCGCGCCGCGGCTGCTGGTGCCGCAATCCCAGACGCTGTTCGAAGGCCTGGGACTCGGTTACCGGTTCATTGTCAACGACGAAGGCGTGGCGACAGACCTCATGGTGATTCACGTCTCTGGCGACTATAGATACTCGCGGCAGCGGTGACCCCTGTCGCGCCGCCGCTCTCTTGCCCATCGCCCGCGCCCCGCCACCTCGCGCCGGCCCTCCGGTGCTACCGTTCCAGCGGCGCCGCCCGATTCAAGCGCGGGCCGCAGAGCGCTTCGAGGTGTTCCCGCCAAGCGGCATCGTCGAGACCGCCCCCGTCGATGTCGCCACAGTGAGTGCACGTGGCCAGGATGGAGCCCTCCCATTCGCCGGCCTGCTTCCGCGCGAACATCAGGTCGTCACCCGGCCCGAACCTGGCGCAATCGGGACCGGCCCCGGTCACTGGACACGGCTCGTGCCACATCATCTCGCTCAACTCCATATTGGGTTTTTCGGACGAAGTTGAACACCGATTTCGGACGAAGTTGAACACCGATTTCGGGATGTTGAACACCGATTTCGGTCATCGTGAACGCTTGTCGGTAGCCTGACCCGGCATGCTTGCGCCCTTTCGACGGGAGGGGCGAGGCGATGCCGGCTCGGAGACTACTGATGAGGAAGATTCGTGAAGTTCTAAGGCTCAAGTACGAGCGGGGGTTGTCCCACCGGGCGATAGCCCAGGCCTGCGCCATCGGCGTGGGTACGGTCACGCTGTATCTGCAAAGGACGTCCCAACTGGGGTTGGGCTGGCCGTTGCCGACCGAGCTGGACGACGCGGCGCTCGAGGCCCGGCTGTTTCACCGGCCCGTTCCCGTACGCGAGCGAGTCCGGCCAGACTGCGCGTACATCTACCGCGAGCTCAAGCGCGACGGCGTGACGTTGCAACTGCTCTGGGAGGAGTACGTCCAGGTCCATCCGAGCGGCTACCGCTACACGCAGTTCTGCGAGCTCTACCGGCAATGGGCCAAGCGGCTGCGTCCGTCGATGCGGCAGGTGCACCGCGCCGGCGAGAAGACGTTCATCGACTTCTCCGGCAAACGGCCGAGCCTGGTCGACCGGCGTACGGGTGAGCTGCGACGCGTCGAGCTGTTCGTCGCCGTGCTCGGCGCCAGCAGCCTCACCTACGCCGAGGCGACCGAGACCCAGCAGTTGCCGGCCTGGGTCGACGCGCACGGTCACGTGGTGGAGTACTTCGGCGACGCCACCACGTTGTGGGTCCCCGACCAGCTCAAGAGCGCCATCACCCGCCCCTGCCGCTACGAGCCCGGCGTCAACCGCACCTACGAGGACCTGGCCGCCCACTACGGCGCCGTCGTCGTCCCGGCGCGGCCGAGGAAACCTCGGGATAACTTCTTCGCGAGCGTACGTCGGTCGGACTGCCTGCGGTGTTCGGCTTCAGACGGGCCTTGCTTCGTTGATCGGCGGTCCTTCAACTCTAGATCGACCCCTGCGCCCCCGGCAGCTTAGCCACGATGGACACCACGCCGCGGTCGCGGTGCGCCGACAGCAACGTGCAAGTCTCGCGACCCCGCCCTCCTGCCTACGGCCCTCCTACCAGGGAATGCTGTACGGCAGGCGACGGCCGCCCCCGATGGCCAGTGCTGCCAGCCCGCCGATGACGGGCGGCCCGTACCCGTTGGTGAGATAGCCGGACGTGAACATGATGCCGCTGGCGAACTGGAAGTTGAGCACCATGGCGAGCGCCACCGTCGCGGTCAGGCCCACCCGGAAACCGGCGATCAGCGCCGTGCCGGCGACGAGCTCCCCCAGCACCACCAGCCGGGCGAACAGCGGCGCGCCCGGAACCGCCACCCATTCGAGGTACCAACGGCTGATCGAGACCGGCTCGAAGGAGAGCCACTGCTCGAGCTCGTACGAGAGATGCGCGCTGTCTGCGAGCCATGCGAGCTTGCCGTACCCCATCAGGACGAGAAACAGTCCCATGATCAGCGACAGAGTCCGTAAGCCGCCCGCGGGCGAGTGGAGAGTCGTCATGTCTACTTTCCGCATTTCGGTCTCCGGGCATTCTAAACCCAGGAGCCGGTGGCATGTCGACCGACTCGCACCCAGCCGCGGGCAGCCCTGCGTGGCGCTCGTCCCGTGGTCTTGCGCGGGATCCGTGGCGTGTTGGCGGACGCCGGAGATTGCCGAATTTCCGCCCGTGCCGGGCGGAGCACGCGATGATCTTCACTCTCTGGCGCGTCGGCCTCGGTTGATCCCCGATCCATCCGGGGTGTCGGCGGTCTCGACGGCGCCTCACGGGTCGCGACGGTCGGGACGGTTATAGATCCAGGGACGGAGACGCCGATCTCTTTCTCTCATCGCCTCCGCGCTCGCGCCGTGCTGAAGCCGTTCAAGCAGCGTGGTGTCCAGGCCCTGAAGCAGACTCAAGCGCCGCCTCGAGTCGATCCGGAAGGGAATGGGCGCCATGCCTGGACGCTCGGCCACCTGTCTCGCCAAGTCAACCGTCATGTCGATCTCGGGATTCACGCTGACTCGATCCGTGAGCTCTTCCACCACCTGCTCGTCGAGCGTTACCGAAAGCCGTGGAACGCATGCTGGCCGGTCCATGACCCGTCGTCGATGGGCGTCGAGACGCACGTTGCCCCGATCCGGATGCACGGCGTGAAGGTCCCGAAGCTCCACACCGACCGGGGCGATGAGCTCGCTCTCGAGGTCCGGTTGCCGGAAGGGCGCCGCGATGCCGGTATGCCGCACGAACTGCGGTGGGTGTCGAGACACGGCAGCAGGTGCCTCAGACTTAGCGGCGGCCGTCACCGGGTTGATAGATCCAGGGACGTTCTTGCTCGTCCCGTTCCCTCATCGCCCTGGCCGCCGGGAGGTGAGGCTCGATCTCTTCGAGGTCGTGCAGGCCGTTCAGCAGCTTGTTCCGCACTCTGGGGTCGGTCTCGAACGGGATCGGGTCGCGTCCCGGCATCTCGATCAGCTGCCGCTCCAGATCCACCCTCATCCTGACGCCGTGGTGCGACTCGACCCAATCCACGATCTCGTTGAGCGTCTCCCGGGGCAGCTCCACCGTCAACACGCCGTACTGCACCGCGTTGGTCAGGAAGATCGGCCCGAAGCTCTCCCCGATGTAGACCCTGACGCCCCAGGCTGCGAACGGCCTGGTGACCCCGGTGACCCGCGAGCTGCCAGTGGCGTAGTTCTTGCCGACGACCATGATCGAGGCGGTCCGGTACGCCTCCTGATGGAAGACGAAGTCTCGCCGCGGGGATCCGTCCGCGTTGTAGCGGATGTTCGCGAACGCCGTGGCGCCCCGGTTGGAGCCGAGGCCGCCGCGGGGCGCGTCCAGACCCGCGGTCAGGTTGGTCAGGGCCGGAGCGATCACGTCGGTGCTCACGTTGTCGAACAGGAAGGGCGCCGCCAAGCCCTCGTGCGCCACGAAGCGCTGCCCCCGCGCTGGATGTTCTGCCCCATGGTCCTGGCCCCTTCTCGCCCGCCAATCGTCGCCTACGGCTCCGCTTGGCGCCCAACCAACCCTCCAGGAGTCCGCGCCGTTCCACGGCGCCGACTCCTACAGGAACGTGCGCACGTCAGCGATGCTGCCGGCGATCGCCGATGCGGCGACGGTCGTCGTGCTCGCCAGGATCGTGTTCGTGTCCCGTCCCTGCCGGCCGATGTAGTTGCGGTTCGAGTTCGAGACGCACCGGTGACCCGGTTCGACATAGTCGCCGTTCGATCCGTAACACTTCGAGCATGGGCGCATTCCCGATTTCCCGGAGCAGTGCAGTGTGTAGGCAAAGATGGACTGTGAGGCTGGGGGAGGTTGAGCCGGTCTTCGGACAGACGGGGAGGGTGGTCCTGGACATTACGGCTCGGACTGCCCATGATGGTGCGTTGAAATGGACAAGACCATCGACACCCCGAGCCGCGAGATCGATCTTGGCAACATTCCCGTCCACCTGCGCACTGCCCTCCGGCGGGCGCTGGAGTTTGAGGCGCGTGCTCCAGCGCCCAGGTCGGCAGAGGAAGCGGAGCAGTGCGAAGAGCAGCTGCGGGCCATCGCGGACGAGTTCTTCGGCGCCCTCCTCACCCCCGTGCTGCAACGCGCGGTGTGCTCCGCCGCGGTTGGCGACGCGGCGAGCGCCCTCGTGCGCCACCTGCCCCGGCGGATGCGGAGCGACGGCCTGGAGACCGTCAACGTTCGCACCTCCCGGGGCACGACGGTGCCGGTCACGACGCCGTACTACCGCGAGAAACACGCCCGTGGGGCGAAGCGGAGGCCGGGACTCTACCCCGCCTTGGTGGTGCTGGGCATCTACGACCGGTGCACGCCGAAGCTGGCCTCGGATGCAAGCCGCGCGGTCGCCATGCACAGCTCGCTGGCCGAAGCGCAGGCGCAGCTCCGCTCCGACGGCATCGTCCTGGATATCAAGACCCTCCGCTCGACCGCCTATCGCTACGCTGCGCGGGCCCGAGCGGCCCAGCAGAGCGCGGCGTGCGGTCTGCTGGACCGCGTGACCGGGAAGCGGGTGGTCGTCTCCCTCGACGGGGGCCGCGTCCGCGTGAGGCGCAAGAAGCGTGGCCCCAAGACGAAGAAGGGGCGCAACCGATTCCATACCGACTGGAAGGAACCGAAGCTCCTCATCCTGTACGTCGTCGGCGACGACGGGCGACCGTCTCAGACGTGGGCCCCGATCATCGACGGCACGCTCCGGGGACCGGAGGCGGTCTTCGCCCTGCTGTTGTCGTACGCGCGGCAGATCGGCCTCAACGCCGCTGACAAGGTGCTCTTCATCGCCGACGGCGCGCCCTGGATCTGGCGACGCCTCCAGCGCCTCATCGCCGCGCTCGGGCTCTCGCCGACACAGGTGCTGGGGCTGATCGACTTCTATCATGCCGCCAAGCAACTCTCCGACGCGGTCAAGCTGCGCCGCTGGAGCGCGACGCAACGCACCCGCTGGCTCAACCGCACGCGGGGGCTGCTCAAGCGAGCACGCGTGGACGAGGTGATCACGGCCCTGCGGGAGCTGTGCCGCGGGCGCACGGCCGGCAAGATCCGCACGCACCTCAACTACTTCCTGAAGAACCGTCATCGTTTCGCCTACACCACAATGGTCGGGCTCGGGCTTCCGCGGGGCAGCGGTGCCGTCGAAAGCGCCATCCGTCGCGTCATCAATCTCCGCATCAAGGGCGCATCCATCTATTGGCTGCCGGAGAGCGTCGACGCGATTCTTCTCCTGCGGTCTTTCTATAAGTCCGGCAGATGGAACTGTTTGCAGCGGATGGCCATGACGCCGGTGGGTGTGAGCGCGTGACCGGGAAATCGGGAATGCGCCCTCGAGCATCCGGATTCACGCCATTCGAAACCCGCATCCTTGAAGATGCGGTCCAGGCCCTCCGCCTCGGCCTGGGCCTTGACCGCGTTCGACCCCGGAACGACCCAGGCCGAGCTGATGTTGGACGCAACCCGGCGGCCCTCGACGATGGCCGCCGCCGCGCGCAGGTCGCTGATCCGCCTCTCGACACAGGAGCCGATGAACACTTCGTCGATCGGCGTACCCAGGATCGGCTCACCCGGCGTGAGGCGGCTGTACTCGATCGCCTGCCGGTACGTGGCCCGCTTGTTCGCAGGAGCCTGGTCGGGATCCGGAATCCGTTCGCTGATCCCGATCGCGTGCTCGGGGTTGATGCCCCAGGTGACCTGTGGCTCCACCCCGGTCATGTCGATCGTCTCCTCCCGATGGAACACGGCGTCGTCGTCCGTGGGAAGGGTACGCCAGAGCGCCAGCGCCTGGTCCCAGTAGCGCGCCGAGGGGGCGAACTCCCGCCCCGCGAGGTACTCGTAGGTCGTATCGTCGGGACTGACCATGCCCGTCGGGGAGGCCATCTCCACCGCGAGATTGCAGATGGAAAAGCGGGCCTCCTGCGACAGCGCCCGCACGACCGGACCCGCGTACTCCACTGCATAGCCGGTGCCCGAGTCCGTGCCGAGCCGGGCGATCGTTCGAAGGATGACGTCCTTCGCCCCGATCCCGGGACCGAGCGTGCCCACGATGTGCACGCGCATGGTCCTCGGACGGCGCCGGATGACCGTGCCGGTACGCAGGATGTTGTCCGAGTTCTCTCCGCCCCAGGAGATCAGGCCCATCGCCCCGTGGGTGCAGGTGTGGCTGTCACCCGCGCAGAGCACCATGCCCGGCTGGCTCAGCCCGGTCTCGGGGCCGACGACGTGCATGATGCCGAATCGCGGATCGAACTGGCCAAAGGCCTTGGTGAAGCCCAGATCCGTCATCTCCCGGGCGAGCTCTTCGTACGGCTGCCAGCCCCATCCCAGCGACCGGTCGTTGTACCGGTCCGGGGACGTGGAGACGGTATGGTCGGGTACGTTGTAGAAGATGTCGGGATTCCGGAGTTCGACGCCTTCCTGAACCAACCGCATGACCTGGGTGGGACTCCCGCCGATACAGCGGTCCACCTGGAGCAAATCGGTCTCGCCGCCGAGGCTCGCGACGACGTGGGCATCCCAGATCTTGTCGAACAGGGTCCCGCGACGCCCGGCGGCTTGCGGTCTGGTCTGTCGCCCGCCACCGGCGACATGATAGCAGTCGGCGCCGGGAAGACAGGGCGTCGCGGAGCGTGGACGCATCGACCGCTTGCGTGGACTGTCGGCGGTTGGCAACGCCGCTACAATACCGGGCACTTGGGCGTGCCACCTCCGTTTTGGCGCGCTTCCAATGGGTACAACCAGCCAGGCGGCTATTCCTATCATCACTGCGCCGACATGAAGATCACCCTGGTCGATCGCCGCGTCGCCGACGGCGTGCGTGGCCACGCGCCAGCCGCGGCGATTCAGTTCCGACACCGCCATCGTGAACCGGTCGGCCGGCATCGTCTGCAAGCCGTGGAACGTCCCGCCGCGACCAAACGGCTCGGCGTACGGCTCGCGCATCCAGCCGCCCTCGAACCCGCCGTCGACCCCCAGCTTGACGCCACCGACCCGCAGCCACTCGTCGCCCTCGTCCTGCGTCGCAGGCCAGGCGTCGACGAGAGCGCCCAGTTCCTCTGCCGTCCGGGCGCCGCGCGCGCGGAACAGGAAGTTGACCCGTATCCGCAACTCCCCTCGCCGCTTCAGCTCGGCCAGCAGCTCGTACTGGTCCGGCGCACCCCCGGGGTGCCGGATGCTGGTCAAGCCGGCCGCGTGGAGGCGCGCGTGCTCGGCGAGCCGGTCGGCGATGCGCGTCTCGACGTCCCTCGGGGGCGGCGGATCCAGCGACACCAGGTTCTTGGCGGCGTCGATCAGCTCGCCGTTCAACGACCCGTCGTCGTAGCGGCTGATCTCGCCACCGGCGGGCACCGGCGTGTCCGCCGTGATGCCCCACCGCGCCAGTCCGGCGCTGTTCAGCACGTACTCGTGACCGCCCCGGACGACGACCACCGGATGGTCCGGCGCCACGGCGTCGAGGTCGCGCCGCAGCGGCAGGCGCTGCTCGGCGAGCTGCGCCTCGTGCCAGTCGGAGTTGGTGACCACGACAGCGCCGGGTGCGGCCTCGCGCACCGCCGCCGCAATGGCCGACAGCACCTCGGCGAGCGTGCGCGCGCCGGACAGGTCCACCCCCGCCCCGCCGCCGGCCGAGTGGAAGTGGTTGTCGGCCAGCCCCGGCACCACCGTGCGCCCGCCGAGGTCGATCACGCGCGTCGCAGCCGTCTCGTGCGCACGCACCTCGGCATCCGTCCCCACCGCCAGGATCCGGCCGGCGGCGATGGCGACCGCCTGCGCCCGCGGCTGCGCGTCATCCACGGTGATGACGTTGCCGTTGACGAGAATCATGTCGGCGGGCCGCGGCGCCTGGGACCAGGACGCGAGGCCGACGGCCGCCAGACAGCACGTCAAGCACCGGAACAAGGTCGATATGCTCACCTGTCCACTCCTCGATACCTCCGCCCGTCGGT
The DNA here is from genome assembly GCA_965222905.1 of Vicinamibacterales bacterium. Classification (GTDB taxonomy): domain Bacteria; phylum Acidobacteriota; class Vicinamibacteria; order Vicinamibacterales; family UBA8438; genus WTFV01. The sequence continues at coordinate 7,494,239 of OZ244976.1, forward strand.
CTCGAGCTCGCTCCACCAGTGGGGCGTGTGCCCCGGAATGATCACGCCGAGCCTACGATCTTTGGCGTCCTCCGCGGGACACGCCACGCCGTGGCGCGTCCACACCACGTGGCCGGCGCGGGCCGACCGCCTACACCGGTCTCCACGCTCCCTGGCGCGGCGGGGTCCGGATGAGGGTGGGGTAGAATGGGACCTTGAGAGTTGACGAGCTCGAAGTCGAGGCGCTCGAGCTGGTTCCAATCTACGAACGCGAGAGCCCCTGGACTGGGTGTGGCCTTCGTCGCGGAGGTCGAGCGCACCACCCAGCCCGAGCGCCGACAGCACCCGTTCGCCATCGTGAAGGAGGGAGCGCTCAGATGAGAAACAGACGAATCCGGTTGGCAGCTACGGCGGTCTTCGGTGCGTTGGTGTTGTCCGGGCTATCGGTCGTGGCCCAGCAACAGGAACAGGAGCCGCCTCCGATGGGCTTCTTCGTCACCAGTACCGGCCTCGGTGACGGCGCCAACCTCGGTGGGCTGGACGGCGCGGACGCCCACTGCCAGACGCTGGCCGCCGCGGCGGGCGCCGGCGACCGCACTTGGCGGGCCTACCTGAGCACGCAGGGCCCCGAGGCCGTCAACGCACGTGATCGGATCGGGGAAGGACCGTGGGCGAACGTTGAGGGCCTCACCATGGCCACCAGCGTCGAACGCCTGCACTTCGACAACTCCAACTTCAACTGGACCCACTCGTTGGACGAGAACGGCGACCAGTTCCCATCACGCATCGACGGAGACCCTGACTTCACGGAGCACGACGTGCTGACTGGCACACGGATCGACGGCACGGCGTTTCCGGCGGGCGACGACCGCACATGCGGCAACTGGACCAGCAATAGCGAAGGCAGCGCCATGCTCGGCCACGCCGACCGCTACTCGTTCACGACGCCGGGTTCGCCCTGGAACACCGCCCACCCGTCACGCGGCTGCTCACAGCCCGATCTGGTGGCTACGGGAGGAGCCGGCCTGTTCTACTGCTTCGCCATCGACTGATGGACGTTCGATGAGAGGGTGACGCAGCGGCGTCCCGTGGTGGATCGCGGGGCGCCCTGCACTTTCGCCTCGCCGCAAGACCGATTGCTGGAGCCGTTGCCGTTCCGGCAAGTCTGCCAGATTGCAAGGAGGTTCGGGATGAGCCAGGTCAAGATGTCGCTCCGGTGGGTCGTCTCGCTGTCGCTCGCGGTGATCGTCACCGGGCTCGGCATCGCCGACGCCCAGGCGCAGTCTCCCGAGCGACTCCTTGTCCTGCTCAGGGATGCCAGCGCTCTTGCGATCGTCGACCCAGCGAGCGGAACCGTTCTTGCGCGAGTGCCGACCGGCAGAGATCCGCACGAGGTCACCGCGTCGGCGGACGGCCGGCTGGCGTTCGTGGCGAGCATGGTCGATGGGATCTCGGTCATCGACATCGCCGCCCGGGAGGAGATCCGGCGGGTCGACCCCGGCCCAGGCAGTCAGACGCACGACGTACTGTTTGCCGCCGGCAAGGTGTACTTCACCATCGAGGGCTACAAGTCCATCGGCCGCTACGATCCGTCGACGAACCAGATCGACTGGACGCTCGGGATCGGTCAGGACGGCACGCATATGCTCGTGCTGGATCGGGGCAGGGACACGATGTTCATGCCGAACACCGGCTCGAACAGCGTCACGATGGTCGAGGGCATCATGGCGGGTCCGGCTCGAGCGACGCTCACCGATATTGCAGTACCGGGCGACAGGCCCGAGGGCATCGACTTGTCGCCGGACGGCCGGGAGATCTGGACGGCGACCCGCGGCGACGGGGGCGTGTCGATCATCGACGTGGCGAGCCGACGCGTTGTCGAGACGCTCGACCTGGGGCTGCAGGATGCCAATCGCCTGAAATTCACCCCGGACGGCCGGGTGCTGATCATCGACGGTGAAGCGGCATCCCTGGTGGTCATGGACGCCGCTTCCCGGGCGGTCATCGAGCGGGTGAGCCTGGGCTCGGCGGACACTGGCGACGGCGCCGTCCTGGTGGCGCCCGACGGCTCACGCGCCTATCTGGGGCTGCGGGCCGCAGACCGTGTCGCGGTCGTGGATTTGAACACGCTCGAGGTCACCCTCGAGATGCCGATGGGTGACGGCGCCGGTCCCGGCTGCCTGTACTGGATTGGCACAACGTAGCCGACACCGGAGTAGGTGTCAGCGCCCGCCGCTACGTTTCCCGGCTCGATCGTGATCCGGTCCAGGTGCGCCATCGGACTCAGCCTGCGCAACGCCCCGCCCATCGGTCGAGCGGCCTCAGCCTGCTTTGGTAACATCGGTGCGCGGTGGACGACATGAGCCAGTCCCTGGATCTGGGCGCGGAAGTGGCCCTGGTGACCGGCGGCAGCCGGAACATCGGCTTGGCGATCGCGCGGTCCCTGCGCGCCGCCGGCGCCCGGGTCTGCATCTGGGGCGCGTCGGACCCGGTGGCGCTGGAAGAGGCGTTGGACGCAATCGACGGTGGCGCGGACGATCGCTGCGGCATGCTGGTGCGCGTCGACGACGAGTCCGCCGTCCTCCGCGGCTTCGAGGAGATCGGCGCCCGGCTGGGACCGGTGTCCATCCTGGTCAACAACGCCGCGATACGCCCCGAGGAACCTCTGGAGACGACGACGCGCGCCGCCTGGACAGCGGTCCTCGACGTGACGCTGACCGGCGCGTTCCTGACGTCGCGGGAGCTGTTCCGCCGTTTGCCGCAGGACCGCAACGGCGCCATCGTCAACATCGGCGGTCTCAGCGCCCACCGGCCCAAGAGGGGCCGCGTCCACGTGATCACGGCCAAGGCGGGCCTGATCGGCCTGACGCGCGCACTGGCCGAGGAGGGCCTGGGCCGGGTCCGGGCCAACTGCGTCGTCCCGGGCGCGATCGACACCGGTGTCCGGCCCGACGGCCGGCGGCCTCCCTATCTCGACGACGCCGGCCATGCGGCCGGAAGTCCCGAAGCGGTCGCGCGAGCCGTGCTCGCGCTGGCCGATCCCGGCGAACCTTATGTCACCGGTCAGACGCTGCATGTCAGCGGCGGCCGCTTCATGCCGTGACCCGGACTACGGCGCTACTGGGGATCCTGGCAGCGGCGGGGGCCGGCTGCGTGGCCGAGGACGCGGCGCCCGACGCGGCCGGCGCGTACCCGCACGCGGTCGTCACCCTCGTCACGCATTCCAGCCCCGGCGGCGGGAGCGACGTCTTTCTGCGGGCCATGGCGCGCCGGCTCGGCCCCCGGATGGGCGTGGATTTCGTCGTCCAGAACGTCACCGGCGGCGGCGGCGCGCGCGCCATGAGCCGGGTGGCCAACGCGCCCCCGGACGGGAGCATCTTCTACGCCGCCACGCCGAGCTTCATCTTCACTTCGCTGTTGAGCCGCCCGGCGAATACTTACGCGGACCTGGACCCGATCGTCAACGTCTTCCTCGACCAGGAAGTCGTCTATACCCGCGCCGCGAGCCCGTTCGGGACACTGGGCGACGTGATTCGCAAGGCGCGATCCGGTGCGGGCCGGTGGGGCGCCGCGAGCCCGGGCTCGCTGGAGCGGCAGGCGCTCGAACGCCTCGCCCGGGCCGCGGACGTGGACGCGGCCATCATCAGCCACGACGGCGGCGGCGACCTGATTCTCAACGTGTTGAACGGGACGCTCGACGTCGGAGTCGGCGAGGCCCAGGAGATTCGCGGCCAGCTCGACGCCGGACGCCTGCGTCTTCTCGCGGTGTTCAGCGCGGCGCGGCTTCCCGGCCTGCCGGAAGTGCCGACCGTTGCGGAGTCGGGCTACGACGTCGTCGTGACCAAGTTCCGGGGCCTGATGGGGCCTCCGGGCACGCCGCCGGACGTCGTGAGAGCCTGGGAAGACGCGGTTCGGGACCTGCTGGAGGATCCCGAGTACCGCGTGTTCTACTCCGGCGCGATGCTGTCGGCGGCCTACATGCCGCGTGCCGGGTTCTCCGTGTTCATCGAGGCGTTCGCGGCCGACACCGAGACGTTTCTGCGCGAGTCCGGCGTCATCGACTAGCCGTCATGCCGAAGGACCTGGCGGGCGCCGTCCTGTTGCTGCTGGTCGCGGCCGGCTACTACGCGCTTGCCGGCGGCATCAACCCCAGCGCGCTGGACGACGGCGTCGGTGCGGCCGGCATTCCCTTCATCTACGCCGCGCTGGTCGCGGCGCTGGGACTCGCCCTCGCGGCCAGGGCCGCGGCCGCGCGGTGGTTCGGCCGCGCCGCGCCCCGGCTCGCCGACGTGGACGGCCGCCGTCTGCTCGGCGCTGCCGCCATGCTCGGGATCGGGGTTGCCTACGTGGCGGTGGTGACGATTGTCGGCTACCCGCTGGCGCTCGCCGGCGTGCTGGCCGGCGGCGCGCTGTACCAGGGCGAGCGGCCCGGCTGGCGGCTCGTCCGGATCGCGTTGGGCGGAGGCGCGGCGTTCTGGCTCTTCTTCGACGGCGTCCTGCGGCTCGGCATGCCGTCCGGATTCTGGCCGGCGCTCTGGGGTGGATGATGGAAGCCGTCGTCGACGGGCTCGGAATGCTGGTCACCACGCCGATCGCGCTGGCGGCCGCCGCCGGCGTCGCGTGGGGCATCCTGGGCGGGGCGCTGCCGGGGATTTCGCCCTCGATCAGCATGGCTCTCCTGCTCCCGTTCACCTACGGGATGGAGCCGCGCTCGGCGATCGTGCTGTTGGCCGCCACCTACATCGGGGCGGAATACGGAGGCTCGATCCCGGCGATCCTGATTCACACGCCGGGCACCAACGCGGCGGCGGCGACGCTGCTCGACGGCTATCCGATGAAGCTGCAGGGGCGCGGCGGCGAGGCCCTGGGGATCTCGCTCTACTCGGGCGTCATCGGCGGTTTCGTCGGCCTGCTGGTGTTGATGGCGTTGACGCGGCCGCTGGCCGACCTGGCGCTCCGGTTCACGCCGATGTCGTATTTCGCCCTGGGCGTCCTGGGCCTGGGCGTGATTGCCTCGCTGGCGGGCCCGTCGCTCCTGAAGGGTCTGGCCGCCGGTCTGCTGGGCCTGATGGTGGCGACCGTCGGTTCGGATCCGGTCTCGGGCGTTCCCCGCTTCACCTTCGGACAGCCCGACCTGCTCGACGGCGTCGCGCCGATCCTGGTCATGGTGGGCCTGTTCGCCGTCAGCGAGCTGTTTCTCCAGGCCAGCCAGGGGGCGTGGAACAAGGCGTCGTCCGAATCGGCGCGCATCCGCTGGCCGGGAGCGAAGATGAGACGGCGGCTGCTGAAGCCCCAACTGATCGGGTCCGCCGTCGGCACCGTCGAGGGCGTCATCCCCGGCGCGGGCGGCACGATCGCGGCGTTCCTGTCCTACAACGAAGCACGCCGCTGGTCGCGGGCCCCGGAGGAGTTCGGGCGGGGCTCGCCCGAAGGCGTCGCGGCGCCGGAAACCGCCAACAACACCGTCGCCGCGACGGCGCTCGTACCCCTGCTGAGCTTCGGAATCCCCGGTTCCAACTCGGCCGCGGTGCTGCTCGGCGGGTTCCTGGTTCACGGCCTGCTCCCCGGACCGCGACTCTTCGAGGAGAACGCCGATGCCGTCGTCGGCCTCTACACCGGACTGTTCGTCGCGAACCTGTCGCTGCTCGTCATCGGGGGCGCCGCGCTTCCGGTGTGCCTCTGGCTCGTCAACCGTTCCAAGCCCATGCTGATGGCGTTCATCTACGCGCTGATTCTCTCCGGCGTTTATTCGATCAACGGAAGCCTGTTCGATCTGGGCCTGACCCTGGCGGCCGGCATGGCCGGCGTGGTGCTGCGCGTGCTGGGATTTCCGCTGCTCCCGGCCGTCCTCGGCGTCGTCCTCGGATCCCTGGTCGAATCCAACTACCGCCGCTCGCTCGTGCTCTCGGGCGGGGCGCATTCGATCTTCCTGGAAGACCCGGTGGCGGTGGTCCTCCTGTCCGTTGCGGCGCTGTTGGTCAGCGGCTCGGTCGTCGCGAGAATCCGGTCCCGCATCGAGCAGGAGCATGCATAGGGACGCGCCGGACGCGGCGGTCGCCGTGACGCTGGCCGACTGGATCGAGAGCCTCCCGGATCGGGAGCTGCCCGGTGCCGTCACCCGCGCCGTGGCGGACTCCATCATCGATACCGCGGGTCTCGCGTTCGCGGCCCGAGGCGCCGATTACGTGGCGGCCGTCAGGGATTCCTGGACGGGAACCGGACCATCGAGGATCATCGGCGCGCGGGAGCGCCGGCCGCCCGAGGCGGCGGCCATGATCAACGGCACGGCGGCGCATGGCGAGGACTTCGACAACACCTTCGAGGGATGCCCGGTACATCCCGGCGCCGTCGTCGTTCCGGCCGTCCTGGCCGTCGCCGAGGCCGAGGGCCTGACCGGACCCGACGTCCTGCGCGGCCTCGCCGCGGGCCACGAGTTGATGTGCCGCCTGGGGCTGGCGGCCGGAAAGGCCACGCACGCGGCGGGCTTCCATCCCACGGCCGTGATCGGCGCGATGGGCGCCGCGGCCGCCGTCGCCGCCGCGACGGGCGCGCCGGCGGCGGCCACGGTCGACGCGTTCGGGATCGCCGGCAGCATGGCTTCGGGCATCATCGAATACCTGGCCGACGGTTCGTGGACCAAGCGGATGCACGCGGGTTGGGCGGCGCAGTCCGGCCTCCGGGCCGTGGCGATGGGCCGCGCCGGCTTCAGGGGCCCGGCGACCGTGTTCGAGGGCGTGCACGGTTTCCTGAAGGCCTTCGCGCCAGGGGCGTCCCCCGATTCCTCCGTCCTGACCGCGGGTCTGGGTCAACGCTGGGAAACGGCCCGGATCGCGTTCAAGCCGTATGCGTGCGGCACGATGACCCAGCCCTTCGTCGACTGCGCGATCCGGCTCCGCGCGCGCGGCGTCCGCGCCGGAGAGGTTGCGGAGCTGATCTGTCCGGTCGGAGAAGGCACCGTGCATCGTCTCTGGGAGCCGCTCGACCTGAAACGCAATCCGCCGAACGCGTACGCGGCCAAGTTCAGCACGCCCTACTGCATCGCCGTCGCTCTCGTGCGAGCCGACGCGGGCCTGGCCGCGTTCGGCCCGGCGGCGGTGCGGGACCCCGCGGTGCTGGCATTGTCGAACCGGGTCGTCTACCGGATCGATCCCGACGACGAGTACCCGAGGAACTATACCGGGTGCATCCGCGCGGTATTGAACGACGGCTCGGTCGTGGAGGAGCGCCAGCCGCACCTGCGGGGCGGCGCGCGGGAACCCCTGGCGCGCGACGCGTTGATCCGGAAGTGCGCGGCGAACCTGGACTACGCCGGCGCGGACCCGCGCCTGGCCGTAGCGATCGCGGAATGGGCGGACGGACTGGAGCGCAACACGGAGGCGGTCCGGCCGCCGTGGGCCTAGCCCAAGCCTAGGACCTAGTGCTGTGCCATCAATAAACATTAGGACTATCGGGGAGCTCGTCTCGAACCGAGAGAGTTTCCATGCCGCAAAAAAGGTACATCGTTCGACTCACAGCCCAGGAACGCGAGGTCTGTCGAGAGACGGTCCGAAAGCTCAACGGCAGCAGTGAGAAAGTGCGCCGCGCGCAGGTTCTCTTGAAGGCCGATGCAGACGGGCCCGCGTGGACCGACCAGAAGATCGCCGACGCCTTTTCATGCCGCACCAAGACCGTCGAGAACATTCGCCAACGATGCGTGCTGGAAGGCTTCGAGCAGGCGCTGGAGCGAAAACGGCGGGAGTTCCCCCCGGTCCCCAAACTGCTCAACGGCGAGCAGGAGGCTCACATCATCGCCCTGCGTCTGGGGCCGCCCCCGAAGGGCTACGCGAACTGGTCGTTGCGCCTGCTGGCGCGGCGGGTCGTCGAGTTGGCGATCATCGAGTCGATCAGCCACGAAACCATCCGGCGGACGCTAAAAAAAACGGGATGACCCGGCGGAAAATCCAGTACTGGGTGATCCCTCCGCAGGCCGATGCCGAGTTCGTGGCGCACATGGAACAGGTCTTGGATCTGTATCAGAAACCCTACGATCCGGATTGTCCCGTCGTGTGCATGGACGAGCAGCCGGTGCAGTTGGTCAAGGAAACCCGCCCGCCGATGGCGGCCACGAAGAACCGTCCCCGGCGTGTCGACTACGAGTACGAACGGGCCGGCACGGCCGCGGTCTTCCTGTTCAGCGAGCCGCTGGCGGGTTGGCGGCAGGCGACCGCCCGGGCCCGGCGTACGAAGGTGGACTGGGCGCTGGAGGTCGCCGGCCTCTTGGACGGACGCTACGCCGACTGCCCGAAGATCACCTTGGTGTGCGACCACCTCAACACGCACACCAAGGGAGCCTTCTACCAAGTGTTCGAGCCGGCCCGGGCACGGGAATTGGTTCGTCGCATCGAGTTCTGCCACACGCCGAAACACGGGAGCTGGCTGAACATCGCGGAGAACGAACTGAGCTCGATGACGCGCCAATGCGTGCGCGGGCGCCGCATCGGCGACCTCGGGACGCTGCACGACGAAGTGTCGGCGTGGTCCACCGACGTCAATGGCACGCAACGCGGTGTCGACTGGCAGATGAAGGTCGACGATGCGCGCTGTAAACTCAAGTCCGTCTATCCGCAGATTATGACATGACGGACCACTAGGCTAGGGATCCGCGCAGAAATAACTTCCTGGAAATGCTCGTAGTCTCGCTATAGAGCACACCGGTCCCGCGACAGTCGTGTCGGCAACGAGCCCCACCAAGTCGGATTCTTCCGGATTTCCGGGAGCAGCGCCTGTCCCCGGTTATGGCATAACGACGCGCCGGCGGGACACTTCGTCGACGAGTTGGACAACCTGCTCGCGGTCGGCACCCAGGACCCGCTGCGCAAGCTCGTCGGCGACGGGCGGCTGACGCGGCACAAGCTCGCCGGCCAGTCCCTCTACTGCGCGGCCGACCGCGCGCACCAGACCCACCAACTGCGCGCGCGGCGCCTGTTGATGGCCACCCGGCCTCGTGCGGCCCCTGCCCGAGGCCGACCTTATGCCGGAGGAGCTGCGCGCCGTGATCGTGTTGTTCGCCAGCCTGCTCGACGAGCGGCAGCGGCGTCTGTTCGCCGGCCTCGAAGCGCTCAAGTGCGGGTGGGGCGGCGACCGGCGCATCGCCCAACTGCTATGCCCGGGGATGTCGCTCAGTGGCTGATCGTGAAGATCCCTTGCCTCTGCGCGAAGGTCACGTCGAACCGGTCGAAAAAGCCGACCTGACCCAGCAGCCCAATCCCCAGGCCCTGCACGAAGCCGGCGCGCGTCTCGAAGACTATCGAGTTGGCTTGCCCGGGTGGCAGGGGGATCTCGATACGTACGTTGGCGAAGCAGATGTCTGCTTTCCCCGCCACGCCCGATGTCTCGCTCTTGGGCATGCTCTCGACGTCCAAGCCGATGAGTTCGGCTATGGGCAATGGGAAGACGCCGTCATCGGCGCCGGTGTCGAGGCACATGGTGCAGTCCACAAACGGCGCTTTGCCCGTCGTCGACACACGCGCGGCTAGCCATGGGCGCATGACCATGCGCCCCTCCGGGTGAGACTCGCTGGGCGGGATCGGGGCGGTGGTGTATCCGAAACTGAACGACGGCATCACAGGATCAATGTCGCCGTCTCGGGCACCCGCATGACGATGGGCTCGCCCTCCCCCTTGGCCTTCGACTCGCTGATGACGTCGCCCACAGTGTCCCCGTGCGCGATCATGCGGTCGCGGGTTGACGCTATCGCCACCCACTGCCCGCGCGGGACGCCTTCGGTGAGCTTCTGGATGTCGAGTGCCGGGATCACGTTCTCCATGATGTCCCTCAAGCCCGTCTGCATGGGCATGAACCGAGTGTATCACCTTATGCCTGACAGGCCACGTTCGATGGGTGGACACGGCAGAGCGTCGGCGACGATATGCCCTCTCGCCGAGAGGCAAGAGGAAGCGCGCTGCCGCTTGGCTGGCTGTGGCGCGCGGGACCGTCACCAAGCTCGGCGCCGCCAGCCGCGGCGACGTGAAGTTCGCCAACACCGGCCAGCCCGCCGCACGTGCCCGGGTGTATCGTCAGATCGTCGGTGGTCGTCACCACCGCCGTGAGCCGATCCGCTTCCCTTCCGCGCACGAAGGTCTACCTGATCTGCGTAGCGCGGCCGTCCCGTTTTCCCGACCACGCCGTCACCCGCAACGCGAGCCGGCGCCCCCAGCCCCCTGGCGTGCCCCGAGCCCGCGAGCGGTACCGCGCTGCCGGGCTGTGCTTCCAGTGCGGCCGGCGCCGGGACCGGGCCGACCGGAAGACGTGCAAGCGCTGTCGGCGCCGGCTGGCGGACGCGCAGACCCGCTACCGGGCGGCGCATCCGCCGGACCGAGACCGCCAGTATATGCGAATGCTCGGGAGCGGCGACGGCGCCGCATCCGGGCCGGGCTGTGTGCCGAGTGCGGCGACGATCGGGACCGTGCCGACCGGCGCCTGTGCGCCCGCTGTCGGCGCCAAGGGGCGGACAAGCAGCGACCACCGGCAGAAGCGCTGTACGAACGAGGAGGATTGTGGCGGCGTCCGCAAGTGGTACTGTTCGAATCAAGCAGTGCTTCTTGGGCGTAAGCAGGACTCTCATTAGAACGGTATGTCTTCTTCGGTAAGCTGTGCGTCATCCTCCCTTGCTTTTCCTTCAAGCCAGGTCCAGCCGCTATCGGTAACGGTCACGGTCTCCTCATACTCCCCATTCTCATCCCGGCCATGGTAGAGTTCTACAAGTCCTTTTCGCTTAAGACTTTGGATCGCCACGCCATACCTGAGTTCGTCCTGCCCCCTACGAATAGCTTTCTGACGCACGGAACAAGCAGTTACCGAAGTACCCGGCATAGTTGTCTCGCCGGCCGCAATGCGAAGTACCGCTGCTAGTCTAGCGTCAGGTCCCGTGTTGGGACTACCTGCTTCGCTTCGATGACCGGTTGCTCGGGAATCTTCTTGAGGAACGCGTTGGCTCGTTTCGAGATTTCGTCGCGGAGCTTGCTAAAGTCACTCTCCGAGTGCGGCGCGTACCTAATGACCGCGCGATGGTGGATATCGAAAGGAAGTTTCCCCCTGCGTTCGGTAGAACAGACCAGGATTACCAAGCGGCCCACTGCAAATGCGTAGCCGAGTTCGTACCACACGTTAGGATTCTTGGTGGTAATGTCGGCGAGGCAGATTGTCGCGTTCCGGATTTATTCTTCTATTCGATCGATGAGCCTTTCCGTGCCGGGATCCTGATCGACACGATAGGCTTCCAGTCCAGCTTGCTTAAGGGCGCGCTTGTAGATGTCATCGTATCTCTTGTCGAACTTCGTGTCGAACGGCTGAATCACAAAGCACGTTGGCATTCTAAGAGATCCTCCGAGTGTGTCACGGTTCTACGGCTCGTACAGCGAACGGCGGTTGCCGGCTCGTCCGTCCCGAGTATACTCAGCGGCGCGCTCATGGCCATCGGGGCGGCGGCCATCATCACAGGGCGGGCGGGTGCCGGACTGGATGCGCAGTTGATTCGGTCGCCAGTCGTTGCTCATCGTTGCCCGTTGTTGCGTCGAGCCAGATTTTGGCAACAAGTTTGGTAAACGGCCGTTCTGAAATCGAAAAAACCAGCATAAATATAGGGTGAATCGCGTGTAGACGCAAGTTCTCCCTGATCTCCCACCCTCGTAGGCGCAATCGTCTCTGGGTAGAACTCAATGTTCAGCGTACTCCCGTCCGGGAAGTTCATCATGTTTCTGGCGTCGCCGAACGGACCACCTCCACCTCGAAGTCGGTCTGCTCCTCCGACCAAGCCATGATGGCGAAGGCGGACGTCCCTCGCGCATCGTTGTGCACGGAATGTACCCGGCTGGCCGAAGTCTATGAACGCCTGCCAGCAGAGGGCTTGTGCATTTGGAGCAGGGTTCACCACGGACTCCTGGCCGCTACCCGAACAGAATCCAGCACAGGGCTGCACCGACCACGGACATCGAGAGCCCCCACGCGAGGAGCGCGTTGAACAGCGCGCGCGTGTTGGTTCCGGGGGGCGCCGCTGCCAGGAACAGGGCGCCCACGGTGGAGAGCGCCGAGAGATCGACGAGCCCGCCGCCCACGGTGATCGACCACGCGAGGTTCACGTGTTCGACGGCGCCAATCTGCTGCGCGAGGTCCGGCACCATTGGCAGGAACGCCGGCATCACGACGCCGGACGTGCTGCTGTACACCGATATCAGGCCTGTGCCGAACGCCATCATCGGCACGACCGTTTCCGAGGTGGAAATGCCGGCCAGCCCGCTCGTGAACAGGTCCATGCCCTGGGTCTTCTGCATTATCGAGATCAGCACCGTCACCCCGGTGACCATCAGGATGACGCCCCATGGCATGCGCTGAATGGCCTTCTGCTCATCGACGCTGCCGAGGAGGGTGAGCAACGCGGCGATGAAGACCGCCGTCAAACCCACGTGCGCATCGAAGCCGACGACCGCGACGATCAACGCCGAAATGCCGGCGATGGTCAGCCAATGCCCTCGCTCGAAGGGTTCGACCTGCGGCTCCACGGATGCGGCGTCTCCTGCGCGTCTGCGAAAGAGCTTCAGGCCGCCGAACAGCACGAAGCCGCCAATGCCCACGATCGAGTGCGCCAGCACGTTGTACCCGTAGGTCTGCCACTCGAGGCCGCCGAGGCCAATGCGCGCCATCACGTCATTGGCGATGATGCCGCCAGGCGCAAACGGCGACAGCGTGCCCGCCAACGCGCCATTGCCAGCCATGAGCGCCATCAGCAGCGGCGGTATGCCCACCCTCCCCGCGACGGCCATCGCGGGCGCCGCCAGCAGGGCGCTGGCAGGTGTGCCACCAGGACCGATCGTCGACACGACCACGCCCAATGCGAAAAACATGACGGGCAACAGCCCCGCATTCCCGCGGCAGAGCCGGACGGCCCGCCCGGTCAACCTGGACAGCGTGCCGTTGGTGTCGGCCATGCTGAACAGCAGCGTCACGCCGACGAGCGTGACCAGCAACGGCACGGGAAAGCCCGACAGGACGGTATTGACCGACATTCCCCCCAGGTACACCCCCACCAACCAGGCCATGGCCAGCGACAGGATGCCGACATTGATCGTCGTGAGGACGCTCAGCGCAACGGCCAGGACGAGCGCCCCGACCGAGACCCATGCGAGCGTCATTGCGCCACCGCCGCCGTGGCTGCGCTCAAGGCGCGGGAAAGCCGGCTCACATCGGACAGGTCCTCAAGCGCCTCGACCATGCCGACGGTCTCCTCGATCGCCGACGGCGGCAGCACGAGCGACGCGCAGTCGCCGAACTTCTCGTGGAGTTCCTCCCGGGTGAACGGCAGGTCCGGCCCGCCTCGATAGCGTTCGTCCGCCTCCTCGACGAGCGTGCGACCGTCGTCGAGATCCACCTCGACGGTGCTGCGGATCTTCTCCCAGCCCTGCGCCTCGATCTCCGGGTCGAGTACGCGCTCCACCTTGCGCATCATCGCCTGCATCGGCGCACTCCGGACGAACTCGTCGTTGAATTCGTGAATGCCCGCCTTCCGCCGGAGCGCGATGGCGCCCACCATGAACGCCGGACAGAACTTCGCCTCGAGCGCGTTGGTCGCGATGGGGTACCGCAGCGGATTGAGGATGTTGGACCCGGCGCGCACGCGAATCCCCACGATGCTCTCCGGCTGCACGTCATGCGTGATCACCAGTCGCCGCATGGCATCCATCGTCGGATGCCCGAGCACGCCGCACGGGTACGGCTTGATCGACACCCCGGGCCACACGATCGTGTGCGGGTCGCCGAGCTTGCCGACGATACGGTCGGCATCGAAGCCATCACCGTGACTGAAGGCCTGGAAAAAGCCCCACGGCGGATCGAGGGCGTCCCGGCCTCCCGTGAAGCCTCTCGCGGCAAGCTCGGCCGCGACCACCCCGTTCTGCGACGCCCGGCCCACGTGCAGCGGCTTGGTCATCGTCCCGAAGTTCACGCGTATGCCGGAGGCCGAGCTCGCCGCGATGGCGAGCGTGTGCGCGATCCGGGCGCCATCGAGACCCAGCAGCTTGGCCGCGGCGACCGCCGCGCCGAACGTGCCGACGGTGCCGGACGAGTGGAAGCCCTTCATGTAGTGGCTGGGACTGATGGCCTCGGCGATCTTGCACTCGACCTCGAAGCCGGTGAGAAACGCCTCGAGGAACGCCGTGCCGGACGCATGCTGCCGCTCGCCGATGGCCAGCGCTGCAACCATCGGCGGCACGGTCGGGTGCGTCAGCAATCCGAAGATGCGGTCGGCACTGGTCGCCAGTTGCGTGTCGTCCCAGTCCAGCGCATGTCCGCTCGTCCCGTTGAGCAGCGCCGCCGAGGACGCGCCGCTCCTGAACGGCTCGGGGCCGAACGCGGTGGACTCCGGCTTCGCGTCAACTGTCCGGACGTAGCCGCGCAGGATACGGCCGGCGTCCTGCGTCGATCCGGCCAGCATGACGCCGAGTCCGTCGATGACGCAGCGCTTCGCGATCCGGACGGCCTCCTGCGGAAAATCCTGCCAGCGGGCCCGGCCAATGAAATCCACAACCGCGCTCGTGGCGCGCTGTTGGTCGCTCACATGACTCCCCTCGACGAATCGGTCTCGTCACCCCCTATGGAACATGTCCCGCGCTCAAAATGCGTCCTGCTGCACCTCCGCCCGCGTGCGCATGACCATGCGGCCGATCCGGTTCGCATTGAAGTACGCGCCGATGACCTCCACGCGGCCGGCGCGTTCCACGACGGCCAGGTTGCGCAAGCCGGTGCCCCGCGAGGGCCAGGCGTAGAGGCTCCACTCGCCGCTCTCGGGGTGCAGCTTCGCGACCTCGTCGCCGCCCTGCAGGCTGACCCACACGTCGTGGTCGCCGTCGACGCCGGCCATGTACGGATTCATCCCCGCGCGCGGCAGCGGGTAGTAGGTGGTCTCCAGCGTGTCGACGTCGATCCGCAGCAGGTTGTTGCCCGCGTAGTTGGGCACCCAGACGTCGCCCGTCGCCAGGTCGGCGGCGGGGCGGCGCGGCGCCTGCAGCCCGCGGCCCCGGCCGGCGTAGATCGCGAGGTCCTCGAGCGAGAAATCGCCGTCCTGCACGAACGACGGCAGCAGGGCCGGCAGCCGGATCTCGGACGACCTCCCGGTCGCCAGGTCGCCGCGGCCGATCACGTCGATGCCGATCTGCGTCCACCAGCCGTTGCCGTCCCGGTCGCCGGCCGCCCCGTACGTGCGGCCGGGCTGCGTCGGTGACGTGAACGCGGTGAACGCGCCCGCCGCCGGGTCGTAGCGGATCGCGCCGGTGACGGTGTCCCCCCAGATGTTGCCCTGCGCGTCCTCGGCCACGTGGATCGACATGCCCCGCATGTCCCCGGGCGGCGTGAACACTTCCAGCGTCCCGGTCCGCGGATCGATACGGCCCAGCCGTTCGTTCGCCGGTTCCCCGGGCGCGCGCAGGTTCACGTTGAACCAGACCGCGCCGTCGCGGGCCGTGATGATGCCATGGCTGGTGGCCGCCAGGCCGTCGGGGCGGGCATACGTGAAATCGGTCACCCGGCCGGTGGCGGTATCCACCCGGCCCACCGTCCGCGTCGCGCTCTCGGGTTCGTTGTACGTGAACCAGACGTTCCCGCCGCGATCGACCGTGGCGTCGTGCAGGCCGAAGCCCCCGCCCGAGGCGCTCGGACCGCCGAGCGACCAGTGGCTCCCGGTGTTCAGCACACGGGCGCCCGCATCCGGCGGCAGGTCGTATTCGTACACCACCGGCAACGTGCTGGCGCCGCGCGGGCGCGCCGGCACCTCGAAGCGCATCGGCGAGGGGCCGGGCCCGCGCATCTCGGCCAGGTAGGCCGCCAGATCGGCGCGGAAGTGCTCGATGACCGGCGAGGGCTGCTCGCGGAACGTGTTCATGGCGCCGATGCGGCCCATTGCCGCAAGGACCGCGTCCCACCCCCGCTCGTCGAAGCGGTTGTGCAGCACGATGTTCGCCGCGTGACACTCGGTGCACACCCCGACGAAGACGGCCTTCATGCGGCGGCGGGCCGGCGTGTCCTCGGGCAGCGCGGCCACCATCTGGTCGCCCGTGAGTTGCGCGGCGAAGTCCGCCGTTTCGTGCAGCACGAAGTCCTGCCGCTGCCGCGCGCCCGCCAGGTCGACCCGGCGCCGCACGCCCTTCCAGCCGGCCGCCTGCGCCCACACCTGGTACGGGCCGCTCTCCAACGGGGGAAAGACGTACGCGCCCAGTTCGTCCGTGAACACCGACGTCGTGATCGGCCGCCCCGGCGGCTTCGCCGAGACCGTGATCCCTTCCAGCCGTTCGCCGGACGCCGCGGTCACGGTTCCCGCCAGCAGCGCGTCCTTCTCCTCCGGCGGCGCGACGCGCGGCGCCGACCCGCCGTGCGCACGGTCGGCCGCCGGCGGGGCGGCGCCGTCGAGCGCGACGAGGTAGGCCAGGAGCGCGTCGATCTGCGCCGGACGCAACGTGTGCTTCCAGCCCGGCATGCCGGCGGCGTTGCCTTCCTCGATCACCCGGCGCGCCTGGTCTCGGTCGCGCGCCGCGCGCGCGCCGTCCAGCCGGCTCGCATACGGCGTGTCGCCGCTACGGAGGATCGGGAGATGGCAGACCGCGCACTTCTGCTGGAAGATGCGCGCGCCCGCTGCTTGCGCATCCGACAGCGCGGGCGCGGCGGGAATCCCGGCCGGTTGCGCGTGGAGGCCGGGCTGGGCTACGGCAAACAGCGTGGAGAGGAGCAGGACCTTGTGCATGCCCAGAGTTATACGCCCTGCCGTCCCGAATGGAAACCGGTAATCGCCCGGTGCTCGGGTCGCGTCTGCCTCATTCCGGGGCGCTGGCCGGGGGCGACTCGCTCGCTGTGGGCCGCTCGCCGGCTGCGGATGCCAGCGCTCCACCGCCAGGCGCACGACGTCGTTCGTCCCCGACGCCAACTTCGGCCAGCGGAAGACGTCGCCGGCGTCCAGCGTCCAGCGGTCCGCCTCGACCCGGAGCCAGGATCCGGCCGTTGCTCCACTCGCTCCTGACCGTCATCGACCGGCAGCGTAGCACGGCCGCAGGCTTGCTCGATGTCGATACGGAATGACCTCGAGAGCGGCAGCTTCGGACCCGCCGTAGATCCTGCTGGGCGGCGACGCCGATGTGTGGTGTTCGGTGCGGAGGCCGCTGTCTTTGGATGACCGCCTCGTCGCCAACTGACGACCGCGCGGCCGGCCGAAGCAGTCTGCCCGGGAAGCCACGGCCGCCGAGGAGGCGGGTCGGCCGTTGAGCCACCGGATCGAGCTTCAGGTCAGCGTCTCAATCCGGCCCGTGCTGTCGCCGAAGCTGTCGACGTTCACGCCGAGTCTGTCGAGCAGCGCCACGTAGAGGTTCGCGATCGGCGTCCCCTGCGGGTGCCGGACGTAACGACCGCCCCTGATACCGGCGCTCCGGCCCCCGACGACCGCGACGGGCAGGTCGTCGTGGAAGTGGGTGTTGCTGTCGCTGATGCCGGTCCCGTACAGGAAGACGGTGTGGTCGAGCATCGTGCCGTCACCCTCCGGCATCGCCTCCATGCGCTTGACCAGGTGCGCGAACTGCTGGAAGTGGTACTCGTTGATCTTGTGCAGGCGCTCGAGCTTGCCGGCCTCGTCCTGATGATGCGACAGCGGGTGATGGGAATCGGAGACCCCGATCTCGGGATAGGCCCGGCCGCTGACCTCCTTCGCCAGCATGAAGGTGCTGACGCGGGTCAGATCGGTCTGGTAGGCGAGCGCCAGCAGGTCCATCTGTAGCTTCGCGTGCGTTGCGTAGTCGTCCGGGATGCCCACCGGCTCGTCCACCAGCGGCAGCTCGCGCGAGCTCTGCTGCTCGGCGGTCCGGATGCGCCGCTCGACGTCCCGCACGGAGTCGACGTACTCGGACACCTTGGCCCGGTCGCCCGCCCCGAGGATGCGCTCCAGGCGCTTCAGCTCGGAGGAGACGGCGTCGATGATGGTCCGGTCGCGCTCGAGCCGGGCCAGCCTCGCGGCAGGATCCGTGCTGCCGCTGGTGCCGAACAGGCGCTCGAAGACGGCGCGGGGATCCCGCTCGACGGGCAACGGCGTGGTCGGCGTCCGCCACGCGACGGTATTCGTGTAGGCACAGCTCGAGCCCCCGTCGCAGGTGCCCACCATCGCATTCGACTCGATACCGAGCTCCAGCGACGTGAGCTGCGTCTCCTTGGCGAGCTCCCTCGCGGCCACCTGGTCCATGGACACCGCCGCGTACACATCGGCGCCGGTTGTCAGCTTGAACGTGGTCGCAGTCAGGAACGTGCCCGCCGATCGCGCGTGATCGCCGCCCCCTTCCATGAGGTCCGCCGGCTTGTCGGCCAAGCCGCCCAGGAGCAAGACCCGGTCCTTGAGCGCCGCCAGCGACTGCAGCGTCGGCGGCATCTCCTGTATGGCGCCCTGGGTCCGCGGCCACCAGTAGCCCATCGACATGCCGTTGGGCACGTAGAACACGCCCAGCCGGCGCAACCGCGCGGGGGCCGCCGCGGTCCGGCTCAGGGCCGTCAGGGCCGGCACCATGCAGTCCAGCAGCGGGAGGGCGAGGGTGGCTCCGGCGCCGCGCAACACCGCACGCCGGGACAGGTGCTTCCTGGTGATGAACATGGGCTTCTCCCCCTCCTCCGGCTACCGTTCGTGCCCGACGTTGGCGGCCACACGCTCCTCCGGCTCCGGGTCCCGGACGATCCGCTGCTGGAACGGGGCGCTCCGAACGATGCCGAGAATGACGGACGACCAGCGATACTCGTCGCGCGCCGCATCCCGCACGATCCGGCGCACGGTGGGCGCATCCAGATAGTTGACGCCGCGGCCGAGCGCGTAGGTCAGCAGCTTCTCCGCGATCGTCCGCACCAACTCGTCCTCACCCTGCCGCAGCAACGCTTCGCGGAAGGCCTTCGGGCTGTCGACCTCGGTGCCCCGCCACGTAATCGTGGAGTCGATGGGCGCGCCTTCATCGTCCTCGCGCCACCGCCCGATCGCGTCGAAGTTCTCCAGCGCGAAGCCGAGCGGATCCATGGTGGCGTGGCAGGTCGCACAGACCGGGCTCGCTCGATGCTGCTCCATCCTCTCCCGCAGCGACGCCGGCTTGCTCCGCCCGTCGTTCTCGGGAAGCGCCGGCACGTTCGCGGGCGGCGGCGGCGGGGGCGAGCCGAGCAGCGTCTCGAGCACCCACTTGCCCCGGAGCACGACCGACGTCCGGTCCGCGTACGAGGTCGCCGTCAGCACACTCCCGTGCCCGAGGAGCCCGCCCCGCGCTGGATCGGCGACCGGGAAGCGCCGGAAGTGGCTGCCGTAGACGTCCGGAACGCCGTAGTGCTCGGCGAGCCGGGCGTTGAGGAAGGTGTAGTCGGCGCGCAGCAGGTCGAGGATGCTGCGATCCTCGCGCACCTGACTCTCGAAGAACAGCTCGGTCTCCGTGAGCAGGGCGTCGCGCAAGGTGCTGTCGTAACCGGGAAACCGCAGCGGATCCGGCACGATGGTCTGCAGGTTGCGAACCTGCAGCCACTGCCCGACGAAGTCGTTCATCCAGCTCGCGGCCCGGCGGTCCGCGAGCATCCGGCGCGTCTGCTGCGCGAGCACGACCGGACTGCGCAGCTCGCCGCGCGCGGCAACGTCCAGCAGCTCGTCGTCCGGGATGCTCCGCCACAGGAAGAAGGCCAGCCGCGAGGCGAGCTCCACGTCGCTGATCGGGTAGATGGTCCCGGCCGGGGCGTCGACCGGATCGACCTCCGCGCGCAGGAGAAACGCCGGCATGCTGAGGAGCGCTTCCAAAGCCCGGGCCACGCCGGTCTCGAAGCCGCCGGCGGCGCGCCCGATCGCGAAGATCCGCAACAGGGGCTGCAGGTCAACGTCCGTGACCGGGCGGCGGTATGCGCGGCGGGCCAGCGCACCGAGGATCTGTCTGGCGCACGGCTCCTCGTCGCCGGCGCCGCTCGGCCGGCAGACGAAGATGCGTTGGCGGCTCAGTGTGTCCGCGGGGACCTCCCCGCGGTACGGCCCATGAATCTCGAGGGACTCGACGCCGGCCACCAGGTTGTCGCCCACACCCGCCGAGGCGGAGGGGGCCCTGTCGGTGAAGGCGGCCGATACGAGCCGCGTGCCGGCCCGGACCGGCAGGCGCACCTCCAGGTCCTGGTCGGCGGTCTGGTTGTAGAGCGCGATCCGCTGGTGCACGACGTCGTCGTCCGGAGGCGCGATGCCGCCTCCCGACAAGGTGTAGCGGACCTGCCCCTCGAACGCGCCGCCCACCGTGAGGCGCCTGACGAGCGCGTGGTCGATGCGCAGCTCGAGGTGGTACTCGCGTTCCGCGATGTTGCCCCGGATCGTCCCGCCGACGTCGCTCCGCTGCAATCGGATCCGGAACAGGTAGTCGCCGTCGAGCGCGAACGTGTGGCGCGCCGCCAGGCCCCCGTGCGTCGCGAACGGCAGGTCCTCGCCCATCCGGGCTTCCTGCCGCGCCGCGTTGGGCAGCCGGTAGGTCTGGATCGCGGGCCGGTTCTCGAGCGTGCCGACCGCGAGGCGGCTGACCTTGGTGGCCGCGGTGATGTAGCGATCCATCAACGCGGGGGTCATCGCGAGCACCTCGGCGTTGTTGTCGAAGCCGAAGCCGGCCATGTCGCTCGGGAGCAGCGCCTCTCCGTCGACCTCCAGATCCAGCAGGTCGCGGATGGCGTTGACGTACTCGGTTCGGTTCAGGCGGTGCGACGCCACGCGTCCCGGGTCGGGGGCCGCCGCGCCCACCCGGTCGAGCTCCGCCTCGAGGGCCGTGACGAAGGCGTCGATCTCCGCGGGCGCGGGCCGCGGGCGGCCCGGCGGCGGCATCAGCCCGCTGCGGAGCTTGCCGGCGACCTTCTCGAAGAGCTCGCGGTGCACGTCCGCCCGGTGGATGTCGACCCGGTCGAACATCACTCCGGCCGTCTGCAGCCGCTCGTTGTGGCAGGTCACGCAGTACCGATCGAGAAGCGCGCGTGACGGCGCCTCGGTCTGGCCCGCCGCCGTCGGCGGCGCAGCCGCCACCGTGATCCCTGCGAGGCATACCGCGCCGAACACTCTCAGCCTAGACATATGCAGCCCTGTTTTCCCGCGGTCTCCTGGCAGTCTTCCGGCGGGCACCCTTGTGCGCATCGAGCCACTAAATATCACCTTTGCCGCGGACACGCAAGGAAGCTAGAATCGGGGGGCGTCCGAGCGCGAGGAAGCGCGCGAACGCCGCGCGCGAACGCCGTGATCGATCCGCGCCCTGAACCGAACGCGGGAGGTGCCCCATGCGGGTCCTGACGAAGCGTCTCGCCGGCCTGTGTCTCGTCCTTCTCCCGGTGGCCGCCGCCGGCGCCGCGGGTCCGGGTACCGCGAGCCCGAGCGCGGCCGGCAGCGCGGCTGCCCCCGCGGCGGACCTGCGCCTCGTCGAGGCGATGGCGGAGCGCGACACCGCGCGCATGCGCGTACTGCTCGCGAACGAAGGGCTCGACGTGAACGCGGCGCGGGCGGACGGGGCGACGGCGTTGCTCTGGGCGGCTCATTGGGACGATGGCGCAGCCGTCGAGCTGCTCCTCGGCGCCGGCGCCGACGTGAACGCGGCCGACGATCACGGCGTGACGCCGCTCGCCCGGGCGTGCGAGAACGCCAGCACGTCGATGGTCGAGCGGCTCCTCGCGGCGGGGGCGAATCCGAACGCGGCCCAGGTCAACGGGCTGACGCCGCTGATGACGGCCGCGCGCACGGGCAGCCTCGAGGTCGTCGAGGCCCTGCTGGCCCGCGGCGCCGACGTCGACGCCGCCACCGCCGCCACCCACGAGACGGCGCTGATGTGGGCGGTCGCCGGGCGGCACCGGGATGTAGTCCGCGCGCTCGTCGCACGCGGCGCCGACGTGCATCCCCAGCCGCGGCAGGCGTTCTCGCCGCTGATTGCCGCGGCGCGGAACGGCGACGTCGAGACCGCCCGGGTCCTGCTCGCGGCCGGGGCGCGCGTCGATGACCGCGGGTCGGACGCCGCGCACCCGCTGGCCTATGCGGCAATCGTCGGGCAGAGCGCATTCGCGCACTTCCTGCTGGAGCAGGGGGCGGATGCGAATGGCGCGGTCGACGGCGTCACGGCGCTGCATGCCGCCGCCGGCCCCGTCTCTACTTGGTTGAAGGCGTGGAACCGCAAGCACGGCGCGCGGGCCGGCCGCCTCGCGCTGGACGAGCGCCTGCCGCTGGTGAACGCGCTGCTGGCCCGCGGCGCCGACCCCAACGCGCGGATGACCGCCTCCGACGTGACGGAACAGGGGTTCGTCCGGAACGGCGCCTACGACACGTTCGCGACCGGCACCGGCGACGTGGCCGGGGCGACGCCGCTCTGGGTCGCGGCGTTCGCGACCAACCCCGGCCCGGGCCGGATGCGCAACGGGTGGAGTACGCATAGCTCCACCGGCGACGTCCTGCGCCGCCTGCTCGTAGCGGGCGCCCAGCCCGAGATCCGGTCGAACGACGGCACCACGCCGATGATGGCCGCGGCCGGCTGCGGGCGGTGGGGGCACTGGACGAACACGCCGCGGGCATCCCGCCAGCCCATGGCGGAGGAGGCCTTCCGCATCCTCATCGCGGCCGGCGTGGACGTGAATGCCACCAACGAAGGCGACTTCACGGCGTTGCACTGCGCGGCCTTCAGCGGCCTCAACGAGCTGGTGCAACTGCTCGTGGAGCACGGCGCCGACGTCGACGCGCGCGATTGGCGGGGCCGGACGGCGTACCGCCTCGCCGAGGGCGCCAAGCAGTCGTTCCACTACCAGGAATGGCCGGAGGTAGCGGCCCTGCTCGCAGAGCTCGGGGCCGATACCCGCCTGGGGATCCCGGGCACCATCCACGAGCGTCTGCGGGGGCTGGCGGCGACCCGCTGGGAGTCTGCGCCGTAGTCCTACCGTGAACCGAGTGCGAGGAGGCCACCCATGCGCGTCCTGACCAAGTGTCTCGCCGGCCTGTGTCTGGTCCTCCTCCCGGTGGCGGCCGGCAGCGCCGCGGCCGCCGCTCCGGACCTGCGCCTCGTGGAGGCGATGGCGGAGCGCGACACGGCGCGCGTGCGCGCGTTGCTCGCGGAGGCGGGGCTCGACGTGAACGCGGCACGGGCGGATGGCGCGACGGCGTTGCTCTGGGCGGCCCACTGGGACGACGGCGAGGCGATCGAGCTCCTCCTCGACGCCGGCGCCGACGTGAACGCGGCGGACGATCACGGCGTGACGCCGCTCGCCCGGGCGTGCGAGAACGCGAGCGCGCCGATGGTCGAGCGACTGCTCGCGGCGGGGGCGAATCCGAACGCGGCGCAGGCGAACGGACTGACGCCGCTGATGACGGCCGCGCGCACGGGCAGTCTGGATGTCGTGCGGGCCCTGCTGGCCCGCGGCGCCGAGGTCGACGCCGCCACCGCCGCCACCCACGAGACGGCGCTGATGTGGGCGGTCGCCGGGCGGCACCGGGAGGTCGTCCGCACGCTGGTCGAGCGGGGGGCCGACGTGCATCCGCAGCCGCGGCAGGCGTTCTCGCCGCTGATTGCCGCGGCCCGGAACGGCGACATCGAGACGGCCCGGGTCCTGCTCGCGGCGGGAGCGCGCGTCGACGACACCGGATCCGATGGCGCGCATCCGCTGGCCTACGCGGTCATCGTCGGGCAGAGCGCGTTCGCCCACTTCCTGCTGGCGCAGGGCACCGATCCCGATGGGGCGGTCGACGGCGTCACGGCGCTGCACGCCGCCGCCGGCTCCGTCAGCACCTGGCTGAAAGCCTGGAACCGCAAGCACGGCGGCGCGCGCGCACGAGGCGCCCGGCTGCGGCTGGAGGAACGACTGCCGCTGGTGCTGGCCCTGCTGGCCCGCGGCGCCGATCCCAACGCGCGCATGACCGCCTCCGACGTGACCGGACAGGGCTTTGTCCGCAACGGCGCCTACGATACGTTCGCGACCGGCACCGGAGACGTGGCCGGGGCGACGCCGCTCTGGGTGGCGGCGTACGCGACGAATCCCGGACCGGGCAGCGCCTCCTTCCGGGGGCGCAGCCCCACGCCGAGCTCGAACGGCGAGATCGTGCGCAGCCTGCTCGCGGCGGGCGCCCGTCCCGACAGCACGCCGAAGGACGGCACCACGGCGCTGATGGCCGCGGCCGGTTGCGGGCGGGCGGCGCACCTGACCAACGTGCCGCGGGCGCCGCGCGTGCCCCCGGCGGAAGAGGCGGTCGGGATCCTCATCGAGGCCGGCGTGGACGTGAACGCCACCAACGAGGGCGACTTCACGGCCCTGCACTGCGCGGCCTTCAGCGGCCTGAACGAGGTCGTGCGGCAGCTCGTGGAGCACGGGGCCGACATCGACGTGCGCGACTGGCGGGGGCGGACGGCGTTCCGCCTCGCCGAGGGCGCGAAGCAGTCGTTCCACTACCAGGAGTGGCCCGGGGTTGCGGCCCTGCTGGCGGAGCTCGGAGCCGATACCAGCCTCGGCATTCCGGGGACCATCCACGAACGCCTGCGGGGGCTCCTGGCGACCCGGTAGACGGCCGCGGCGGATGTGCGAGCGCTCGATTGCCCACGGAGGTCGAATGACACGTCGTCTGGCGGGGTGGACGGTCGCGATCGTGATCGGAACGGGGACCCTCGCGGTCGCGCAGAAGGTGGTCGGCCCCGAGGAGTTCGACCGCGCGATGAAGACCGTCGGCGCGGCCCTCGAAGGCGTGGAGGAGGCCCTCGGGTCGGCGTCGTACGTGGAGGCCAAGACGCCGCTGGCGCTCTCGCGGCAGGTGCTGGCCTCCACCCGACCCGAGTGGGCAGCCCTTGGGCAACCCGACGCCGTGCGCATGAACAGGGAGGCCGTGGCCGCGCTGGACGCGCTCGACAAGGCCCTGTCGGCGACGGCCGTCGATGCGCCGGCCGTGGCCGCGGCCTTCGAGGACGTCACCCGCACCTGCGACGCGTGCCACGCCACCTATCGCGCGGGCGACCCGCAGACCGGCTACCGCATCCGATCGGCGGTCTCGTCGGGCACGCCGAAGTAGCATCATGCCGGGTAGGCTGCTGGCCGAGCCCTGGGCCTTCGCGCCGAACGACATCGTGCGGGGCGACTTCAGCCCTGCCGTTGCAGGACCAGACACGTCTTGTCGTCGACAACGGCGGCCGGCCCGGAAAACAGGTCGATCCCGGTCCAGATCGTCTGCACGATCCCTGCCGCCTTCTCCAGCCGGCTGCTGCGGACGAGCTCCTGCAGCCGCTCCTCACCGAACATCTCCACGCCCGGGTTGCAGGCGTCGGTGACCCCGTCGGTATACATCACCAGCGACTGGCCTGCACCGATCCGGTATTCCCGCTTCTGGAAACGCTCCGACGCTTCCAGCCCCAGCGGGAGCCCGCCGGTTGCCGGCAGCCTCGCCAACCTGCCCTCGGCGTCGACGACGATCGCCGGCTCGTGTCCCGCGCAGACGTACTCCAGCACGCCGGTCTGCGTATCGACGGCAGCGATCAGTCCCGTGACGAAACATGCAGAGCTCGTTTCCCTCGCACAGCCGCCGGTTGGCCTCCTCGGCGATCTCGCAGACGCCGTCGTGCTGCCTGGCGGCCGCGCTGAGCACTCCCTGGGCCGACGCCATGAAGAGCGCCGCCGCGACGCCCTTCCCCGACACGTCGCATACCGCAACCAGCAGCTCGTCGCTTTCACGCTTCTGGACAATGACGAAGTCGCCTCCGAGGTCCTTGGCCGGCGTCATCCGTGCGCACAGCTCCAGCGTCCCGACCCGCTGCGTGCCGGTGGGAACCAGGGCGGTCTGGACGACCTTCGCCAGGCTCACGTCCTGCTGCATGCGCTCCTGGGCAAGCGTCAGTTGCTCGTTGCTGCTTCGCAGCCAGCGGGTCCTCGCCGCAACCCGCGCCTGCAACTCGTCGTGCCGGGCGAGAACCTGTTCGGTCATCTGCTCGAAGCTCCGCCCCAGCGTTCCGATCTCGTCCCCCCGGTGTCTTATGCTCCCGGCCAGCCCCGCCGGCCGGCGGCCTTCCGCGAGGGACTGCGCCCCCTCGGCCACCGCCACGACGGGGGTGGTCAGCCAGCGCCGGACAGCCCAGGTCGTGGCCAGCGCCATGACGGCCATCAGGCCCACCGCGGCTCCAAGGCCGATACCGACCTCCCGCCGCATCTGCCGCACGACCTCGTCGGCCCGATTCTCGACGACCACGACTACAGCCGGTCCCTGCCGGCCGCCGGTCGGCGCCGCGCTCAGGACGCTGGCCGTCTCGTCGTCGAGCAGGGTGATCGCCGCCCGGCTGCGCGGCCGGCGCTCGCCGGCCGCGCTACGGGCGGTCCCCGCCAAACGGTCGTTCCAACGGCTCCAGGCATCCTGGCTGCCTTCGGCTCCCTGTCCGGGCGGGGTGCCGCGGCGGCCAGACGGATGCCGTCGTCATCCACCACGGCAACCCATACGCCGGTGATCCCGCTCACCTGCGCCAGGCGGTCCGCTTCGGCCTGCCACGCGCTCTCGACCAGACTCCCACGACCGGCGCGGGTGGCCAGCTCGACGATCGCCGCCAGCCTTCCCCGTCCCCGGCTTGCGCCGGCGGCGGCGATCCAGCGCTGCTGCCGGTCGTAGCGGCCGTCGAGGGCGCGGGACATCGTCTGTTGCGCCTTCCGCAACACTTCCAGCTTCTCCAGGTCCGCCGCGCTACGCTCGGGAGCGCCGGCCTCGGGAGCGCCGGCCTCGTACACGGCGGATCCGCCGGCTCCCAGCGCCTCGATGCGCTCTACGGTCGTGTTGCGCACCATCGCCTCGAGCCGTTCGCGGATGCGCCGGCCGCCCCAGCCGGCATCCTCCGCCAGCTCGATGGCGTGGCTGAGCAGCAGCGCGATACCCGCGGCCTGCTGCTCGGCCAGCTCCTGCGCGGCCCGGTTGCCGGTCTGCCCATAGGTGCGCTTCGCCCCTTCGTCGTCGAGCACCTGCTCGACGCGCACGGCCAGGCGGCGGTGCATCGTCTGTGCGGCGGCGGCCTTCGTCAGCCCGTCCGGAGTCTGCTGCGCCGGGGCGGCCAGCGTGCGCCCCTCGGGGTCGGCGGTCGCCAGGACCTGGAACGCCTGCTCGAGCTCCTCGGTCCGTAGCGGCCGGGCTGCGGTCGAGTAGCTCTGCCGCTCCCCGGCGCTGACGTCTATGCGCAGGATGGCCGAGCGGTAGGCGATTTGCCGTAGCGCGTCCTCGATGTACGCCGGCGGGTGGCCGGCGGACTCGGCCGCCTCGACCAGCAGTGCCGTGGCCCCGGCCAGGGCCCGCAACTGGTCGTCGAGGACGACGTCGAGGGTCCGCGCGATGTTGGCGGCGGAGACGGCCTCCAAGGTCGTGAACCCGCTGGCGGCGGTCAGCGCCGCCTGCCGGCCGCTCTGCTCGGCCTGCGCCCGCAGGCCGTTGGTCGATATCCACAACCCGCAGGCGGTGGCCAGACCGATCGCCGTCGCCAGAACCGCGGTCACGGCCAGTGCGGCCTTCGTACCCAGCCGTTCGCCTTCCGGCCCGCTGGTCGCGCCCTGCCTCAACGGGTCATCCTGTACACTTCGGCCGGTCGCCTCATCGCCTCGCAGTGACGTCATCGTCCACTCCTTCGGCTGCAGGTCTTTCCTGCCGCCGTCGCCGGTGCCGTGCGGCCGGCGTCGTCCGAGTAGAATTCAAGCACTGGTTCGGCCCGCTGTTCTCTGCTCCCGGGGGAGTCCGTCGATGCCTGCCTCTCGTCTCTTCGGTCCCCTGCTGCTCGGCATGCTGTTCGTCTGGCCGCCGGCCGTCCTTCCTGCGGCGGCGCAGCCGGCCGGGTCGGTCGCCGGCGTCGTCGTCGACAGCTTCGGGCAGCCGTTGGCAGGCGTGTCCATCGAGGCGGTTTCCGCCTCCGGCTACCGCTCGCTGGCCCTCACCCAATCGGGCGGGCGCTTCCAGTTCTCCGATCTGGTGCCGGGCATTTATGCACTGGCTTTCACCCTCGACGGCTATGCACCGGCGGAAGCCCGCGTGGAGGTCACCGCCGGCATCACGGCCTCGGCGGACGCGCGCCTGGCGGCCCTGCAGCCGTCCGCGCTCGGGGGCGTGGTCGTCGACCCGCAGGGCCTCGCCCTGCCCGGGGCCCTGGTCGAGGCCACCGGGCCGTCCGGCAATCTCGCCATCCTCACGGCCGATACGACCGGTCGATACTCTCTCGTCCCGGCCCAGCCCGGCCGCTGGCGCCTGCGGGCGGCCCTCCCCGGTTTCGTCCCGCAAGAAGCGTCGGTCGATGTCGTCTTCGCCGAGGCGGCCGCCGTGACGCTGTCCCTCCCGCTGGACTACGCGCTTGCAGAAAACGTCGTCGTCGTCGGATCCCGGCGTACCGTGCAGCAGCGCACGGTCACCGACTCGGCGGTACCGGTCGACGTGCTGACGGCGGCCGAGCTCGTCTCGCAACCCCGTTCCGACATGGTCGAGGTGGTCCGCGCGCTGACGCCTTCGTTCAACGTCAACACGCAGCCAATCTCGGATGCCGCCACCATCGTGCGTCCCGTCAACCTCCGGAACCTGGCTCCCGATCATCTGCTGCTGCTGGTCAACGGCAAGCGCCGCCACCGGGGCGCGGTCATCGCCTGGCTCGGCAACGGCATCTCCGACGGCTCGCAAGGTCCGGACCTGTCGGTCATTCCCGCGATTGCGGTCCGCCAAGCCGAACTGCTGCGCGACGGCGCCGCCGCCCAGTACGGCTCGGACGCAATCGCCGGCGTCGTCAACTTCCAGCTCAAGGACGCCCGCGAGGGCGGGACCGTCGAGCTGCGCAGCGGCTTTCACCCGGACGCGAACACCGGCGACCCGGCCACCTGCGGACCCGCGGCGGGCGGCGCCTCGTGCAACGCGATCGGCGGCCGGGCCGGCGGCTACTCGGTAGCCGCCAATACGGGTCTGCCCCTCGGCCATGCCGGCTTCGCCAACCTCAGCCTCGAGTACGGCGCGCAGTCGCCGTCGAACCGCGCCACGCAGCGCGAGGACGCCCGCCAGGTCGTCGCCGCCGGCGGGCCGGCTCCCCGAGACACCGCCCAGGTCTGGGGCTCGCCCATGGTCGAGGACGACCTGAAGCTGTTCGGCAACTTCGGCGCGCTGCTCGCCTCCGGCCTGCGCCCCTACGGTCACGCCAACTACGCCAGCCGGCGGGTCACCGGCGGCTTCTACTTCCGCCATCCGCACACCCGGGCCGGCGTCTTCCGCGGTCCCATCGTCGACGGCGCCCCGACCCTGCTCGTCGGAGACCGGGCCTGGGCCCGCACCGGCCAGCCCGGCGCCGGCAACTGCCCGGCCATTCCCGTGGTCGACCACCGTCCCGATCCCGACGCCCTGGGGGCGGTCGAGGCGGACCCGGACTGCTTCACCCTCTACAGCCGGTTCCCCGGCGGCTTCACCCCCCAGTTCGGGGGCGTGCTCGCCGACCACTCGGTGGTCGCCGGCGTCCAGGGCCTGCGCCCGAGCGGCTTCTCGTGGGACGCCAGCGTCAGCCTGGGCCGCAGCCACATCAACCAGTTCATCTTCGATACGGTCAACGCCTCGCTCGGCGACGAGACGCCGAACTCGTTCCTGCCCGGCAGCTACGAACAGCGCGACACCAACTTCAACTTCGATCTGGCCGCTCCGCTGGGCTCGCGCCTGCATGTCGCCGCCGGCGCCGAGCGGCGCACCGAGCGGTTCTCCATCCGGCCCGGCAACGAAGCCTCCTGGCGCATCGGTCCCTACGCCGAGCAGGGCTTCAGCTCGGGCTCGAACGGCTTCACCGGCTATCGGCCGGACACGACGGCCGGAACCTGGGCTCGGTCCAGCCTCGGGGTCTACGGTGACGTCGAGCTTGCGGGCCTCGATAGCGACTGGACGCTGGGCGGGGCGCTGCGCTACGAGCGCTTCGAAGACTTCGGCGCCACGCTCAACGGAAAGCTCTCCGCGCGCCGCGCGCTGGGTCCGGCGCTGTCCGTGCGCGGAGCGGTCAGCACCGGGTTCCGGGCTCCCACGCTGGGTCAGCAGCACACCTTCAACGTGACTACCGCGTTCATCGACGGAGAGCTGCTCAACAACGGCGTCGTCCCCGCGACCTCGGCGGTCGCCATTTCCAGGGGCGGCCGGCCGCTCCAGCCGGAGACCTCCCGCAACTATAGCGCGGGCGTCGTCCACGACCGGGGATCCATGCAGCTTACCGCCGACTTCTTCCGCATCGACGTCGGCGCGCGCCTCGCCCTCTCCCAGGAGATCCGGCTGCGGCCTGACGAGATAGCCGTGCTGCTGGCCGAAGGTATCGCCGAGGCGCGCAACTTCCCGGTCTTCCGGTTCTTCCTCAACGACTTCTCGACGACGACCGAAGGACTCGACGTCCTCTGGGCCTGGCAGTTGGGCGGCACGTCTTTGCGCGCCGGCTGGAACCACACCCTCACCCGGGTCCGCGACATCCGCACCAGCGTCATCGACGAGTTCCGCGTCGCCACCCTGGAGCAGGGGCTGCCCCAGACCCGGTGGCAGGCCGCCGCCCGCCATGACACCCAGCGCTGGCGCCTGCTCAGCCGGCTCCACTGGTACGGCGCCTACTGGGACAGCGAGGACGGCCGCAACGCACACGCCCTCGGCGAGGTGCTCTCGCCCTGGCTCTATCCGGCCTATGCCGGCCGGTTGTTGGTCGATGCCGAACTCGGCCTTCCGGTCGCCGAGCGCACCTGGCTCTCGGTCGGGGCCGAGAATCTCTTCAACCGGTATCCCGAGGAAAACGCGTTCGGCCCGCTGTCGGTCGGCAATCGCTACGGGCAATTCGCGCCCTTCGGGTTCAATGGGGCGTACTACTACGCACGCCTGAGTTACGCCTGGGGCGGCGAATGAGGCAATTCGCCATCGGGGCTCCTGGGACTTCCTCCGCAAGAAGGGGATTGCGGTAGTCCTACTCGGCGTCCAGTGACTCCAGGCGGATCAACCACGCATCGAATCGCGGGCACTGTGCACGGATTGCGTCCAAACCGATCTTCCCAGCCAACACGGCGCCATGAAGAACCTTGCTGTACCTCGGAATCACACTCGCGATACGCCTGCTCGGAGCGGTCCGCCATTTCCGCAAGGGTGCGGCTCTTTTTCATAGATTGCTATCTCGCTCATTCATAAGGGTTTATGTCCGAGGACACTCCCTCTTCAGTGCGTTTTGAGGGGTGACAGCGTCCGGCGAGCGCCCCATCCGCCTCTTTTCGGGCCGCCGCCCGACCCGACCACGACGCCGGCACGCGCCGGTCCCCCTCAGGCGCGCTCCCTTCTGGACATTCGCGGGGTGCGGCTCTTCATAGAGGA
The DNA here is from genome assembly GCA_965222905.1 of Vicinamibacterales bacterium. GTDB lineage: Bacteria > Acidobacteriota > Vicinamibacteria > Vicinamibacterales > UBA8438 > WTFV01. Next base: position 7,525,554 of record OZ244976.1, read on the forward strand.
TTTTTCGCCCTATTCATGGGCTCTTTTGCCCGCGGATGCGTCTCCCCAGTGGCCATTTCGGGAGGGACATCAAGCAGGCCAGCGCCGTACCGGCGTCTTTTCGGCAGCCAGCCGAGCCTCGTCACGGCGCCGAACACCTTCGGTCTTCTCCCCGACAGGCGCGCTCCCTTCTGGACATTCGCGCGGCGTTCTGGTACGGTGCCGTGGGAAGGGAGGCAGACCTGCGATGGCTGTGACGACAGGATTCCAGGGACGTACATTCGACGTGCCCCGAACCGGCGTCCCGTGCATCGATCCCCCGAGGCGAGCCCCGTGCGCAGCGGCCGATGCTGTCTTCGCGGATGCCAAAGCCTTCCTCTCGTCCAGCGAAGCCCGGCAGATGAGCGAGAGCGAACTCGAACGGGAACTGCACCGGCGGGGCCAGGAGTTGGTGCGCAAGCTCCTGCAAGGACATCGCGACCAACGCAGCCCGAAAGAGGCTGCTGGTCCGGCCGAGGACACCAGCGGTGTCGAGTGCTCGGAGCCGCGCGAGCACGAAAGCCACGCCGAAACGGCCTCCGGCACGATGCAGGTTGTGGGTCTGGGCTGCGCGCGGCGCGGTCACGACGGCTTGCATCGGCTCGATGCCGCGCTGAACCTGCTGCCGGAGCGCTACTGGGTCGAGATGCGCCGCCGCGTGACCATCGCGACCGCCTCGCGGGCACCACCGCGTACGCCCTGGAAGCCACCGTGGTACTCGACATCATCCACGTGGCAGCGGCGACGCGGCGTGCGGTGCTCGTCGCCGGCTCATCGAAGGGCCTGTCGGCATTTGGTCCGCGATCCGATGGGAGACGACCGGCGCTCAGCCGCCGCGGGTAGCCGGAGCCTTGATGCGTACTGAGGAAGAACCTGGCCAGCGCGGTGCTGGCGCGCGGCCTGGACAAGCGGCGGTTACGGGAGCGTTGAGCCATGCACGTTGTTCCCCGCCGCACCGCTCCACCCGCCCCGGCGCCCTATGCGGCGGCGGAGGCTTCTTTCGCGGAGACCAAAGCCTACCTTTCTTCGCGCGAGGCCCTGCAGATGCGTGAGAGCGACCTCGAACGGGAGTTGAACCGGCGTGGTCAGGAGTTGATGCGCAAGCTCCTGCAAGGGCACCTCGACCAACGCAGCCCGGGGGAGGCGGCGGGTCCGGTCGAGGGGGCCGACGGTGTCGAGCGTTCGGAGCGGCGGCTGCACGACCGGCAGTTGGAGACGACCTTCGGGACGGTGGCGGTCGAGCGCCTGGGCTACGCGCGGCACGGTCACGACAGTCTGCATCCGCTCGATGCGTCGCTGAACCTGCCGGCTGAGCGTTACTCGCTCGAGGTGCGCCGCCGGGTGGCCGAAGCGGCCGCATCGCGGTCGTTCGACGAAGCGCTGTTCGAGCTGTCTCGCCATAGCGGGGCCGATGTGCCCAAGCGTCAGGCGGAACAGTTGGTCGCTCGCGCGGCTGAGGACTTCGACGCCTTCTACGCGGCGCGCCGAGCGGCGGCGGGCGAGCCGGTCGCTGACGAGTCGGTTGTGGTGCTCACCTTCGACGGCAAGGGCGTGGTGCTGCATCACGAGGACCTGCGCGAGGCGACGCGCAAGGCGGCCGAGAGGCGCCGGCGGCAACGCGAGCAGCTCTCCCCGTTCAACCGCCTGCGGCCGGGCGAGAAGAAGCACGCCAAACGCATGGCGACGGTGGCCGCCGTCTACGCGGTCGCGCCGTTGGTGCGCAGCCCGGAGGATTTCCTGCAGAGCCTGATGCCCCGACAGCCGGCGGCCAAGGCCAAGAATCGGGCCAAGACCGCGGCGGTGCGTCCTCGCCCGGTGGCCAAACGGGTCTGGGCGAGCCTCGAACACGATCCGGCCGAGGTGGTCGCCGAGGCGATGCTGGAAGCCGAGCGCCACGACCCGGAGCGCGTCAAGCGCTGGGTCGTGCTCGTCGACGGCGCCGAGACGCAACTCGCCCTCGTCGAAGCGGGCGCCGCCGCCTACGGCGTCGACGTGACGGTGATCCTCGACATCATTCACGTGGTCGAGTACGTCTGGAAGGCGGCGCACGTGTTCCATCGCGAGGGGAGCCCCGACGCGGCGCATTGGGCCTGGACGCGCGTGCAGAGCATTCTCGAGGGCAAGTCCAGCAAGGTGGCCGCGGCGATGCGGCGGGCGGCGACCGTCGCAGGCTTGTCGAGCGACACCCGCAAGCCGGTCGATACGTGCGCCGACTACCTGCAGAAGTACGCGCCGTATCTGCACTACGACCGCTACCTCGCGGCGGGCTATCCCATCGCCACCGGCGTGATCGAAGGGGCGTGCCGGTACCTGGTCCGCGACCGGATGGAGTTGACCGGAGCCCGCTGGCGGCTGGTCGGCGCCGAGGCGGTCCTGAAGCTGCGGGCGCTACGGGCCAGCGGCGACTTCGATGCGTACTGGGACTTCCACGAAGCGCGCGAGTACGAGCGGAACCACGCCCAGCGCTACGCTGACGGGATAGCACCGCCGGTCAGCGAGCCGCCCCCATCGCCCTCCTCACCTCGCCTTCGCCGGGTCAAGTAGCTCTTGCCATGCCGCTCGCAGCCCCTCCTGGACCCCTCTGGACCGCCGACGCAAAAGAGCCGCACCCTTTCCGCAACGAGTCGATCCGAAGACACGTTTCCACCACCAGGCCCTCCACGAGCGCGGCCCAGCACAATCGGTGTCGATTCGACCCGTCTCTCTCGCAAATGCTCTGCAAGAACCTGCTTGACGAACTCTTCTTCCGTCTGCCCTTCCACCGACACAGCCAGACGCGTCACGGGCGCCCCCCGATGAGGTTCTTCTGCCATATTTCACCAGGCATGAAACCTCCATCGAGCCACCGCTTGTACCCCTCGGCATCGGGCCTGCTAAACGTCGTACGTCCTTGCTGCAGATCCAGAACAACGATTTCGTCGAGCTCGAATACATCGACGAGCAACGGCGACTGTGTGGCTACGATGACCTGCCGGTCGACCGCAAGCGACTTGATCATGCCGCCGACCAACGCAATGGCGGCAGGGTGCAAGCCAAGCTCCGGCTCGTCCAGCAGCAACACGTTCGGCAACATCTCCAGTGGCAGTTTCAGCAAAGTGACCAGAGCGAAGAAGCGGAGTGACCCATCGGACGTAAGATGCGCGCCGAAGGTCTTGTCCGTTCCAGCCGCTTTCCATCGCAGCGACACCTTTCCATAGCTCTCGTCTAGCTGAAAACGGTCGAAGACCGGAAGCACTCGCCGGATGTGCCCGGAGATCTGCTCGAACCGTTGGACGTCTTCCTCTTCGAGCCGATGCAAAACCGCGGCAAGATTCCCACCGTGTGTGCGAAGGTAGTTGTTGTCTTCCGCGTCCCACCGCTTCTTGAAATTTGAAGTATCCGACGTGTCGTGGAACTGGAAAACCTGGCAGCTCTTCAGGAGGTGTACAAGGACCCTTGCGGTGAGCGGGTTAACGCCGGGGGACGGCGAAGCTTGCGCAAGGTCAACGATGCCTGCTTCCCGATTGCCACTGGAAACATACTTCCAGGGTGCGTCCGTCGGATAGTCCGCTGCACTGAAACGATATGCCTCCTGCGTGAAGATGAAGCGGTCCGGATGCGCATAGGATAGCGTGAAACGATAGTCGTTGCGGCCTTGTCGGTGCGAAGCGCAAGTTCGCCCTCCATGCGGGGCGTCACGCTGTTGCCCCCGTACAGTCGGTCATCGGCGCCTCCGTGCAACTCGACGAACTCCCCGAGTCGTCGAGACCGCAGCATCCAGCGCAACATCTCGAAGAAACGGATGAAGTTGGACTTCCCCGAGCCGTTGGCGCCGATCAGCACGTTCGCGTTCTGGAGATTGGACAACTCGACATCTGCGAGCGATCTGAACCCCCGGATGCGTACGGACTCGATCCTGCCTGCGCTCATCGACAGCATCCTCCTGAACGGATCTTCTCACAAGAGCTACGACGACAGGATCCTGACAGGGACCACGATTGGGCGACACAGCGACCAACGAGAAACTGCAGGCGCACGCGCTCGCGATGGTGCAGCACCGGAAGCGTCATGATGCCTGCTGCTGCCGGAGAGTACTCGATGATATTCGTCGCACGGTATTGAATGCGAACCGCGTCCCGGCTAAGCTCCCCCCATGAAGCTCCAGCACTACGTCTCGACGCCGGCTACGTTTTTCCTCGTCATCGTTGCAGCCGCCACGCTCCTTTTCGTGCCGCTGCAGGCCCAGCAAGGCGACCGCGTGTTCATCCCGGTTACCGACGCCATGCTCCAGGACCCGGATCCGGACGACTGGCTGATGTGGCGCCGCACCCTGAACACCTGGGGTTTCAGTCCCCTCGACCAGATCGACCGCGACAACGTCGCCGGCCTCCGGATGGTCTGGACCCGTCCGCTCGGCCCCGGCCTGCAGCAGGGCACGCCGCTCGTCTACGACGGCGTCCTCTACATGCCGAACCCGCGCGACATCATCCAGGCGATCGACGCGGTGAGCGGCGACCTGATCTGGGAGCACCGCCGCGACCGGCCCGACGACCTGGCCGACTACATGATCGGCAGTCTGATCGACACCAACCGCAACATCGCCATCCACGGCAACTACCTCTTCGACAGCACGTCGGACGACTGGGTGATCGCGATCGACGCGCGGACCGGCGACGTGGCGTGGGAGACGAGGGTGCTCGACTACACCGTCAACCCGGCCAACCAGACGTCCGGCCCGATCGTCGCCGACGGCAAGGTGATCTCCGGCCGGAGCTGCGCGCCGAAGGGCGGCCCGAACGCCTGCGTCATCGTCGCCCACGACGCCGCAACCGGCGAGGAGCTGTGGCGCCGCCGCCTCATCCCGGGTCCGGGCGAGTTCGGCGACGAGACCTGGGGAGGCGTTCCGTTCGAGGAACGCAAGCACGTCGGCGCGTGGATGGTTCCGAGCTACGACCCGGAGCTGAATCTCGTCTACGTCGGCACGTCGGTCACGTCACCGGCGCCGAAGTTCATGATCGGCGGCGTCGAGAACACGCACCTCTACCACAACTCCACGCTCGCCCTGAACGCCGACACCGGCGAGATCGAGTGGTTCTACCAGCATCTGAACGACCATTGGGATCTCGACCATCCGTACGAGCGGCTGCTGGTCGACACCGCGATGACGCCCGACCCGGAGCATGTCTCCTGGATCAACCCGCGGCTGCGGCAGGGCGAGGTGTATCGGGTGGTCACCGGCATCCCGGGCAAGACCGGCGTGGTCTACACGCTCGACCGCGCCACCGGCGAGTTCCTCTGGGCGACGCCGACGACGGCGCAGAACGTCATCACGCACATCGACGGCTCGACCGGCGCCGTCACCGAAAACCCGGAGCTGATCTTCACGCGCGAGAACAACGAGATGCTGATCTGCCCGTCGTTCGTCACCGGCGGCAAGGACTGGGAAGCGGGCGCCTACAGCCCGCTCACCAACATGATGTACTTCCCGCTCCGCAACGCCTGCGCCCGCATGCTGGCGACCGCCGACGGCAGCCTCTACAACCTCTCGCAGCGGATCGTGAACGCCCCCGGCACCGATCAGGTGGGCACCGTCCGCGCCATCGACGCCTCCACCGGCGAGACGACCTGGCTCCACGAGCAGCGGGCCGGCACGACGTCGCTCGTCGCCACCGCCGGCGGACTCGTCTTCGGCGGCGACAGCAACGGCCGCTTCCGCGCCCTCGACCATGAGACGGGCGAGGTCCTCTGGGAAGTCAATCTCGGCTCGCAGGTGACCGGCTTCCCGATCACCTACGCGGTGGACGGCACGCAGTACGTCGCCATCAGCACCGGTTCGTCGCTCAGCACGCGGGACAACCTGCGCCTGACCACCGAGTTGCAGCCGGGGTCGGGGAACAACCTGTTCGTGTTCGCGCTGCCTGAGTAACCAATGTTTGCGCGACCGGGACACTGAGCCGGCCGGAGCAGCTCCGGATCCTGCTCCGTCCCTTCCGTGCTATTCTGCGGTGCGAGGGGGTTGTCATGGGACGCGGCCCGACCTGGGCCGCTCACGGAATAGAACCGCCATGATGAAACGTCAAGGAGCCGTCATCACCCGTGCATCCGTCCTGGTCACTGCCCTTGTTGCGCTGTTTCCAGGCTGTGACAACCCATTCGGACCAAGCGAAACAGACCTCCAATACGGACTCAACGACATCGCCGTGGTGAGCGATGGCGGCGTCGATCTCACTATCAGCTACGACCCGGCCACGCTAGGATTCGACGGCAAGCTGACGAACACAACGAACGCTGCTGTCTCTGCCAGGTTGGTAGTCCGCCTGTCGAATGGAAGGACGTACGAGAATGTGTTCGACCTTGCCGCTGGCGAGATACACTTCATACTCATTACCACGTCTTTCGAACGCTTCACCAGTTGGAGTGTCAGCCTCTCGGTTTGATCCTCCCCCGTCATTTCCTTGTGGCACGAGCGCCGCAGGAGCTGATGCGCGGGACGCCGACGGGAGCAAGCGGTGAAGCAGTGGAATACTCGACCCCGGCGCGAGACGGCGACAGACCGAAATGCACCCGACAGCCAGGCCGATCTCCCGGTCGGCGAGCCCATGGGTTACGCCCGGAGCCTCTTTCTGCTGGCCCATCGATACGCTGCCGAGTACATGAGCGGTGTCGCCGAGAGGACGGTGACCCCGAGCGCCGAGGCGGTCGAGGCGCTCCGCAACTTTGACGAGCCCATGCCGGACGGCCCGGCGGCGCCACTTGCAACGCTGGAGAAGCTGCATCGCTTCGGATCTCCGGCGACGATCGCACAGACGGGCGGCCGGTACTTCGGATTCGTGAACGGTGGTGTGATCCCCGAAGCCTTGGCGTCGAGGTGGCTCATCGACGCATGGGACCAGAACACTGCCCTGGAGGTCATGTCTCCGGTTGGCTCACGGCTGGAACACGTTTGCGAGCAATGGCTCGTTGACCTGCTGGGGTTGCCCAAGGAGACGGCGGCGGGGTTTACGAACGGAACCTCGGCGGCACTGCTCTGCTGTCTGACTGCGGCCCGGCATGCCCTGCTCGCCGGACAGGGATGGGAAATCAACAAGCAGGGTCTTTACGGGGCCCCGCGAATCCGAGTCCTGGCGTGCGATCACACACACGCAACTGTTCTGCGTGCCTTGCAGGTCCTTGGCCTGGGAACGGATACCGTGGAGCGTCTCCCGACCGATGATCAGGGCCGGATCCTTCCATCGAGCCTGCCCGAACTGGACGACCGCACGCTCCTGCTCAGTCAGGCCGGGGATGTGAACTCGGGGTCGTTCGACCTCTTCCGCGAACTGGGGGCACTGGCGCAAGCTGCCGGCGCATGGATGCACGTCGACGGAGCCTTCGGTCTTTGGGCCGCCGCCTCCCGCAACACCCGTCACCTGACCGACGGCGTGGAGCTGGCGAACTCGTGGTCGGTCGACGCGCACAAGACCCTCAACGCACCCTATGAGTGTGGCATCGCCTTGTGCCGTGACCGCGACGCCATGGTCAAGGCGCTACAGACCAACGCGGCGTACATCGCATGGGGAGCGCGGCGGGACGGCATGGCGTTCACGCTGGACATGTCGCGGCGCGCACGTGGAGCCGAATTGTGGGCGACACTTCATACGCTGGGCCGCTCGGGGGTTGAGATGCTGGTCGACCACCTTTGCCGGATGGCGCGCCGCCTGAGCGCGGGCCTCCGGGAGAACGGCTTCGTCGTACCCCACGACGTGGTGTTCAATCAGGTCATGGTGCAGACCGGTGACGGCTCCGATCTCGCCGCAATCATGCGCGCGATCCAGCGGTCCGGAGAGTGTTGGTGTGGCGGATCCACCTGGAATGGCGCGCCCGTCATCCGCGTGAGCATCTGCTCGCACGCGACGACCGAGGGCGACATCGACAGAAGCGTCGAGGCGTTTGTGGCCGCGCGCCGGCGCGTTGCGGGGTCGTCATGAACACCGACGATGCGCGTGATCAGCGCCAGGACGCCGAAGAGCGTCACCGAGACGGCGCGAGCCGCGAGGAGCGGCCGTATACCATGTCTTCTTTCGATCGTCGCGGTCGGTTCCAGCGTCCGCGCAACGCGATCTTCGAGTTGAAGCGGCGAGGCGCGCCTACTGCTCCGCCGCGCGGAGGTCGACGAAGAGACGGATGTTGACGCCCGGGCGCGCGCCAGCGGAGATTTGCGCGCCGCGCGGATCCGGCGGCTCGTACAGCACGCGGTAGCGCTTCGACACTTCCGCGTGGTGGACGTTCAGACGTTCCGCGTACCTTCGCATCCACTCTGCCATGCCGGTCACGGCGGAGAAGGTCTCGTACACGCCGCCCGTGTTGCCGGCAATGTTGCGGGCGTACCCCCGCATGACGCTGCTGCTGGCGCTGCTGCCGCGACTGCCGCCCGACAGTTGCAGGACGTTCACCATCACGCCGTCGACGATGAGTGTCTCGACGAACTCCGCGTATGCCGTGTCGCTGTAGTTCCTGCTGTTCTCGGGGCCGTCCGTCAGCATGAGCACCATCACCGGGAGGGTCTCCTCACCGTCGTAGTGCCGCTCCCAGGTCTCCCTGATGCCGTCGAGCAGAGGGGTGCCCGCGCCTGAATCCAGGAGATCTCCTCGGCCGACGCTTTCAACTCCTCGCGGTCCGTCGCGAAGTCCACCCGGCGCTGCAGGTTCCGGGCGATGGTGAACAGGGCAACCTCGTGCTCCGGACCGAGCGTATCGAGAAACACCTCTGTCGCGTCCCGCAGCGGGTAGAGAGCAGCCAATTGCGACATCCGATCGCTATTGTCGGAGGAGCAGCGCCACCTTCATCGGTCCGACCTGCTCGACCGAGACGATGTTCACCCGCGTGTCGTCCTCCAGCACGACGAAGTCCGAGGTGGTCAGGCCGGGAACCACCTGCCCATCGCCATCCAGCGCCTCGATGTACAACCGCCCGCGGGCCTGGGCCTCCGCCGCCCCGGGCGCCGACAGCGCCAGCGCGACCGCCGCGAACAAGACCAACCCGCCGCCGGTCGCGGAACGATGCATCTGGTTCCCCTTGCTCTCCCGGCGGCCGTCAGTTCGCCGGCAGCGTCTCGATCCAGGCCACGATATCGGCCGCGTCGCGCGGCGCCAAGTCCGCCACGCTCGCGCGCATGGAGACGCCGGACGTGTCTTCGGGATGCGAGCCCCGGACGCCGTCGATGAACTTCCGGAGCTGCCGCGCGGTGTACCAGCTCGCCTGCCCGGCGAGCCGCGGCGCCCCGAGGGCGTCGTTGCCTTCCCCGGAACGCCCGTGGCAAACCGCGCACGCTGCGTAGAGCGTCTGCCCGCGCGCCGGGTCGCCCCCGCGCGCCTCGGCGCGGACCGGCTCCTCGGCGCCGGTCGTCGCCGCCACCGGCAGCGACGCCAGCCACGGCCGCGAGGTCCGCGGCGGCGAACCCCTCGACCATGGGACGCATCTCCAGGCCTTCGAGGTCTTCGGGGTGGCGGCCCCGGTAGCCGCGGCGGAAGCCGTCGAGCTGCCGTTCCAGGTACGCGGCGCTCAGTCCCGCGAGCACCGGCGCGTCGATCCGCGGATTGCCCCCTCCGTCGGTGCCGTGGCAGGACGCGCAGGCGGCCCCGTACAGCGCCCTGGGCGCGGACGGGCCGGCGTCGGGCGCCTGCGCTGCGGCCGGCCGCGTGCTGGCGGCGAGAACCGCCACGCCGGCCAGTGCCGCCGCGGCGGTCAGCCCCGACGTTCGCAGAAGACTCCGCATCGCCTCCCCGACTCCCCTTCTCCTCAATCGGCGGCTCCCGCCTCCCGCTCCCGCCGGTCGATGTCCCGCAGGGCATGGTAGGCCGACTGGATTGCGCCTTCCTGCCAGCCCGGGTGGTGGCTGATCTGATCGCCGACCATGTAGTGCCGTCCGGTGGGGTTCTGCAGCGTCGCGAAATGGTCCCGCATCGCCTCGTCGGTCCAGCGGGTCGAGCAGCCGAGCACGTGGTTCATCCGATACCAGGCCACGCTGACGCCGCGCCCGACGTGCCGCCGGTAGTCGGGATGGACCTTCTCGCCCTGCGCCAGCGCCGCCTCGATGCGTTCGGCCGGCGACATCCGCGTGAGCCGCAGACCGGGTTCGTCGTCGAAGGCGTAGGCGCCGAGAATGACGCCGGTGCCGGAGTGGATGCCGTGCGGCGGATACCAGATCTGGGTGATGTCCTGGTTGGTCCAGGAGATGCCGCCGTAGATCTGCTCGTCCTCCCAGAACCGGCGCTGCGCCTGGAACGCCAGCTTGACGAGCTTTCCTCGACCGGGGGCGGACAGCGCGCCCACGTACCGCGGGGGCAGGTTGTGGCGCAACCCCACGACCAGGTGGGCCGGCATGCTGTTGAGGCAGTAGTCGGCCCGCACCGCCCGCACCTCGCCCCGGGCGCCGGCATACGCCACCTCCACGCCGGTCTCGCCCAGACGGATCTCGCGCACCGCCGCCCGCAGCTCGACCGCGTCGCCCACGCAGCGCATGAAGCCGTCGACGATGCGATCCATGCCGCCGACGGGCTGCAGCATGGGCGCCGCCTGATCCGCCAGCTCGCCCCAGTGCATGGACTCCCGCCAGAAGTTCGCGGCGAGCAGCTCGGAGAAGTCGCGCACCGGCTTCTTGACGCCGGGCGACGTCATGCCGCCGCTCGCGTAGCCGGCGCGATCCGAGCCGTGATAGGCGCGCGTCTCGTCCAGATCGCCGTACGCGCGCAGGAACTCCCGCAGCCGCTCGTGATCGTCGGCATCGAGACGGGCGTCGAGGGTGCGCGGGTCCACCGACTTCGCCAGCAGCTCGGCCAGGAAGCCGCGGGCATCCGCCATGTACTCGCGATTGCGGATCGGCCGGCCGCCGAACGCGGCGTCGTCCTGGACCCAGGCGTTGCGGTTCTCGTTGACGAAGATCTCGAGCGGGACGTCGAGCTCGCGGCAGTAGTGCAGCAGGCTCGCATGGGTGCCGGGAATCCGCGCCGGGCCGGCGTTGAAGTACAGGTGGGGCTGGTCGTCGAAATCGCAGACCTGCCGGGCGCCCAGCTCGTCGACGACGTCGCCGCGCCGCACGGTGAGGCTGCGTCCCCCCGGACGGTGGGAGGCCTCCAGGACCGTGCAGCGGTGGCCCGCCCTGCGGAGCTCGTACGCCGCCGTCAGTCCGGCGATACCGGCGCCGATGACGACGACGTGCCGCGCCCGCTCGCCGGCCGGGCGGAGGCCCGGCTGAGCGGCCCGGGCCATCGCCGGCAGCAGCCCCAGGGCGGTGGCCGCGGCGTGCACGGCGGCCGACCCTCCGGCCGCGCCGACCGCGTTCAGCAACTGGCGACGAGAGATGCGCCTGTCCATCATCGGTATCTCTTCCGACCAGCCGGTTGCGGATCCGCCAGCGGATTCGCGCGCCCGTAGCAGGCGCCGCGCGGAACGTGGATGACGACGCCGAATCCTGCTGCAATGCGGTGCCGTTCACTATAGCCCGGACGTTGCCGCCGGCGGCAACGTCCACCCAGTCGAACGGCCGTCGCTGCTATCCTACCCAACAGCCCGCCGTAACGGGCGTGGAGGTCATGGATGAGAATGCGTCCGACGCACGTGGCTCTGGCCGGTCTGTTGCTGATTCTCGGCGTCCGGGACGCGGCGGCGGAGGTCATGAGATGGCAGGTCGACGGCGTGACCCGCGAAGCCGTCGTCTACGTTCCGGCGTCACCGGGAGAGGAAGCAGCTCCGCTGGTCTTGTCCTTCCACGGGTTCGGCGACAACATGCACAACTTCCAGTACACGAACATTCACGCAGCGTGGCCCGACGCGATCGTCGTGTACTTTCAGGGACTCGAGAGACGCGGCGGCCTTCTCGGCTGGCAGGTGGAGTCTGGCGACGGCAATCGCGACCTCAAGCTCGTCGACGCGGCGCTCCGGTCGTTGCGTGAGACCTACCGCATCGACGACGATCGCATCTACGCGACCGGCTACTCGAACGGCGGGATGTTCACTTACCTGCTCTGGGCGGAGCGTCCGGGTGTGTTCGCCGCGTACGCCCCGGTGGCAGCCCGCCTCCGTCCCTCGGTGCGGCCCACGCGGGCCAGGCCCGTCTTGCATGTGGCCGGGGAGCGCGACCGGGTGGTCCGCTTTGCGGATCAGGAAGCCGCGATCGCGGTCGCCATCGAGGTGAACGGCGTCGACGCGACGACACGCTGTGGAGCCGGCTGCACCGTCTACGGAGCCGGTACGGCTGCGCCGGTCATGACCTGGATCCATGCCGGCGCCCACGTCTATCCGCGCGGGACCAGCCAGCGGATCGTCTCCTTCTTGCGCGAACAGTCCCGCACGCACCGATCGAGATGATTCGCGAGCCGATTACCGGCCCGCGGGCCTGGAACCGCCGCACGATTCGCGAGAGCGATTGGCGGATCGCGGTTCCTTCGAGTTGCCTCGCCGAGATCGAGCAGCTCGCACGCGTGCTGGAGCGCGACCCGGCGCCGACCTTCCTGCTCGACCCCTCGGACTACGAGCTCGACGCGTGCCGCAACCTGCTGGGCGAGGTGCGCCGGCGCCTGGACGAAGGCCCCGGTGTGGCCGTGGTGGACCGGATCCCGATCGAGGAGCTGTCCGGCCGCCCGCAGATCGAGGCCGTGTTCTGGCTGCTGGCGGCGATGGTCGGCCGTCCCGTGGTCCAGACCCTCGATGGTCGAATCCTGCTGGAAGTGACCGACACCGGCGTGAAGAAGCGAATCGGGGTTCGCGGATTTCGCACCAATGTCGCGCAGCCCCCGCACGTCGACAACTCGTTCAATCATGCACCGCCGGACCATGTGAGTCTGCTCTGCCTCAACACCGCCCGTGAGGGTGGGGCGAGCCGCTTCGTGAGCTTCCATTCGGTCCACAACGTCCTTCTCGCCGAGCACCCGCGTTTGCTCGAACGCCTCTATCGCCCCTTCTATCAGGACCGGCAGGGTGATTTCTGGCCGGACGAATCGCAGACCGTGTTCTTCCCCGTCTTCGAGCTGCGGCCCGATCTTCGCTGCCGCTATACCCATTTCACCATCCCGGCCGGATACGAGACGGCGGGGATCGAGATGGACGCGGAAACGCGGGCCGCGTTCGAGACGATGAGCCGTGTGGTGCAGGACCCGGATCTGTGCTGCGAATTCACCATTCGGCCGGGCGAGCTGCAGTTCGTGAACAACCGTTGGTGCGGCCATGGGCGCACCGCCTACGTCGACGATCCGGAGCGCAAGCGGCTCATGCTGCGCCTCTGGCACCGCGACGGCGGGTTTCGCCGCTATCGCGGTTGAGCGGCCCGCTCGATCACGCGGCCCGGAGCGGGTTGTTCGATCCCGGCGTCAGTCGCGGATCGTGATCTTCTGGACGCGCCAGGTCAGGAGCTCGGCGACGTAGAGCTCGTTCGCCGACGGGCACGCCAGGCCGTGGATCCAGCCGAACTGGCCGACCGCCTGACCGTCCCGGCCGAGATACCCGAGCAGGGTGCCGTCGAGCGACATCTTGTAGATGCGACCGGGAAACATGTCCTGGGTGAACATGACCGGATCGGGGCCCGGCGTGATGCAGATCGAGTTCGGCCACAAGGAGTTGTAGGTGCCATCGGGCAGACGGCCGAAGCTCGGTGTCCGGGGCGCGTAGTCGGATGGAACCGGCGCCTGCGCCCGCAGGTCCGCCAGCGTGATCTGACGCACGAAGGCGCCGTCCGACTCGAATACCTGGATCCGGTTGTTGGACCGGTCGGCCACGTAGATCCGGCCCTGGTCATCGGCGGCGATTCCGTGCGGGACGCGAAACTGCCCCGGGTCGCTGCCCCGCTCGCCCCAGGAGCCGACCCAGTTGCCGTCGGCGTCGTACTTGGCGACCCGGGCGTTGTTGTAGCCGTCACTGAAATAGACGTTGCCGTCGGGATCGAACGCCACGTCGGTGACCTCGTCGAAGAGACCGTCCCGAGCCGGCGGCGGCAGCGCGTCGGGCGTCTCGTAGTACGGCGGGCGCAGGGAATGCGGCGGACAGTTCGCTCCCGTGCAGCGGGGGTATCGGGAATGGGTCGATTCCGGACGGCGCCCGAACACCTGGAGGACCCGGCCGGCCGGGCTGAGCTTTACCGCCATGCTCGAGCCGTTGTCGATCAGCCAGATGTTGTCGTCGGCGTCCACCCGGACCGCGTGCGCCCACGCCTTCGAGTAGAGGTTGCCGCCAATCTCCCGGATGAAGGCGCCGTCGGGCGCGAACTCGTAGAGTGAGGCCGCTCGGGGACCGATTATCGTGGCTTCGGCCCCCGTCCGGCTGTACACGAAGACGTGCCCCCGCGAGTCCACCGCGACCCCGGCGGCCTCGCCGAGATAGAGGTCGGGCGGAAGCCGTAGCGGCGCCACCGCGTCGTATTCGAGCTCCGGCGCCGGTTGGCCGTAGGCGGAGCCGATGGGGAGCACCAGACAGAGCGTGGCAACAAGGGTGGAAAAGCGCATGTGAAGACCTCTTGCTCTGTATGGGGTATCCAACGGTCCACGCCCCGACCGCGATTGCCTCTGCTACGACGGATCCAGGACTGGCACGCCGGTCGGACCGAAGTGCCGCACGTTGCACGTCACGACCGTCAGGCCGTGCTCGATGGCCGTGGCCGCGATCAGCAGGTCCGTGCCTTCATGTCCGAGATCGCCGCACAGTCGGCCCCACCGCCGCGCGGTGGACGCGTCGACGGGAAGAATCCGATTGCCGTACAACGAGAGCACGGTATCCAGCCACGCCGCGAGCGAACGGGCGAACGCCTGGTCGCGACGCCGTTGCCTCGTGATTCCCCTCTCGATCTCCGCGATCGATACGACGCTCATGTACAGATCGATCGTCCGCTGCCCCGCCATCCAGCGACTGATGTCGGGACTGCGTTCCGGTCTGCGAAGCAACGACAGTACATCGGTATCGACCAGGAACATCAGAAATCGACCGGTCTGGACGGCAACCGGAGGCGCTCGAACTCCCCGCCGTCCTGCGGGATCGAAAGCAGCAGGTCCGCGAACGTCGGCGCGCTGGCTTTCTCCAAGTGACGGAGGCGCTCGTACTCCTTCACCGCGACCACGATCACGGCGGGCTTGCCGCGCCGCGTGACCCGCTGGGGTTCACCCTTCAATGCGGCGTCGACGACGGCGCTGAATCGGTTCTTCGCATCCTGCAGCGACCATTCGCTCATGGAGCCCTCTCTGTCCAGGTAATCTGGCTAGATTGTTGCTCTGGACAGAGAGTTCCGTCAAGGCGCTGGTTGGCGATGGCGATCCGGTGGATATAGCGCAGCGCCACAGCGTAAGGAGGGCCTTCGCCGTCTCAAGCGGAAGCCGGCCGATGCGCCCGGAGGAAGGACCGTATCTGGCGCACCGCCAGTGGAATCCGTTCCTGGGGCTGCTTCCACGGGAACATGCTCACTTCGGACTGCGGCGCGAGCATCGCAGCCTCCATGGCGACATCGTACGGATGCGCCGGGACATCGTCCGGCAGAATGAGGATCGGCGTCTGCAACTCGCGCACGAAGTCTCGTGTCACGGTGAAGACGAAGTCCGCGTTGGTGCGGTACATCCTGGTCAGGAACCTGTCGACCATGTCCATCGTGATCTCGGGCCGGCGCTCGACGAGCTCCGGACCCCAACCCCTCATGTTGTTGTCGTAGAACAGATTGGGCGTCTCCGCACTCCACCCGCTGGGCTGCGCCAGCACGGCAGCGACGACACGAGTGGGGGCCCGCCGCAGCAGGTTCCAGATGAAAGGGCCGCCGATGCAAAAGCCGAGCACCATGAACTTGTCGATGCCCAGGTGATCCATCACACCGAGCTGGTCGTCGGTATGCGCATCCCATGGCCGATCGACCTCGAGCGGACCGGAAGATTGACCGCGGTTGGCGTTGCGCAGGTCCGACGCAATGCAGCGGTGCTCTCCCTGGAACTCCTCCATCGGGTTGAAGGGATGAGTGGCCAAACCGGCGATCGTCGAGTTCAGTCCCCCGCCGGCGATGATGAGCAACGGGAAGCCGGAGCCCACCTCCTCATAGCGGATGCGAACGGGACCTCTCTCGTAGAATGACATGGCCGCTCCGTCCTGGCCGGTCTGCTCTGCAAACGCCCGCGTGGCGGCCAGAACCGTCGCCGCCGCGCCCGTCTTGAGTATCTTGCGTCTGATCGGATCCACCATCGTGTCCCCCTTGCTGCCGGCCCCCCTTGTTCACGACGTGCCGAGACACTTCGTCCGCCTTGCAGCGACTCGATCCTACACCCTGCGGGCCAACGCAGGCCCGCACGGATAGCGCACCGGGAGGGCGCCGGACTAACGCGCGACGTAAGTGCTGCGCGCCAGCACGGTCCCATCGACGTCGGCCACGTCGACCTCGATGGAATACTCGCCCGGCTCCACGTCCGGCCGTTCGGTGAAGAGCACGTAGCGGCCGGCGATGGCGTTGGCCACCCGATCGATCGCGCGCCGCGGCGGCCGCAGGTAGGTGCGCACGAAGAACCCGCCCGTGTCCTCCGCCACCGCCTGCAGACCGTGCTCGAACGTGTGGTAGTCGGCCTGCGTGACGTCGAGCGTGAACACCGAGGCGCGCGCCGCCTCGAACGCGGCCCGTGTCTCGTCGTAGCGGTCGTCCAGCATGGACCCGACCATACCCAGCGAGACCGTGAGCTGCCCGAACCCGTAGCCGATCAGCACTACCGACTTGGCGCCGGGCAGCGGCTCGAGCGCGTCCCCGAGCTGCCGGAGTGCCTCCTGGATCTCCCAGGTCCGCCGCCCGGTGTCCTGGCTGAGCGTCGCCAGTAACGACAGTTCTCCCTGCGGCTCGAGGACGGGCGGCCGCCCGAACATGACCTCGTCGGCGAGCACCGTGCGAACGCGGTCGAGATCGTCGGTGAAATCGAGCCAGATCTTCAGATGGTGCTCGAACGACAGCACGGCGACCCGATCCGCCGGCGCGACCTGCGCCAGCAGGCGGTCGCTGTGCATCAGCAGCCGCAGGAGCCCCAGCGCGCGGCTGTGCACCAGGCTCTTCTGCACGACGAAGACGATCAACTGACCACGGTTCTCCGGTTCGAGAAAGCCGGCGATCTCCGTCGACGGAATGGGTTCACCGGCCGGGTCGGCGGTCCCGCCGTCGCTCCCGAACCACTGCGCGGATTCGACCCGCACCGGCTCGTCGTCGATGCGGACCTCGAAATCGTCCGGCTCCAGCCCCCGGATCGGCTGCCCGTCGTCGTCGACCACGCGCACGTCGATGATGACGCGGGCCACGTCGACCCGCTCGACGAGCGGCTGCGGCTGGGCCGCGGCCTCGCCTCCGGCGAGGAGCCAGAGCGCGGCGAGAACCGCCGTCCGGCGGAAGAGGTCCAACCGCTTCCCATCGATATATGATGTGGACATGCTCCTCGAAGTGCTCACGGCGGCAGCGGCAGTGGTCGCGGCCATCACAGGACTCTGGAACGCCGTCCAGATCGGCCGGCTCTCCGGGCGGCTCGACACGCTCACGACGCAAGTCAACTCGCACGTGAACGCGCCGGGACTGCACGCACACTGACCGAAACGCGGCGTCGATAGCCGACCGGCCCGGCAGTCCGCGCAACCCGGACATCCAGTTCCGACAATGCCTACGGCGCACGCACCTCCGGCGCGACCTGCAGCACGAGCTGCGACGGATGCAGGTCGTCGTGCAGCACCCGTTGCGTGGCCGTCTTCGGCTCGGCGCCCTCCCCGAAGACAGTGGCGGTGTTCAGGTTCCGGTCGAAGTGCGGGAAGTTCGACGAGCTGATCTCCAGCCGGATGCGGTGTCCCTTGCGAAACACGTTGGCGGTATAGCCCATGTCGATGGTGTAGTCGTGCACGGCCCCCGGCGTGATCCACGACTCCAGGTAGTCGGAGTTGCGGAACCGCGCCCGGACGATGCCCTCGGAGACGTTGTGGGCGTAGCCGTCCAGGTGCACGTCCACCAGCTTGGCGGTAAAGTCGGTGTCGCGGGCCGACGACGACGCCCACAGCTCCACCTGCACCGGGCCGACTACGGTCAGGTCTTCCTCCAGCGGCTCGGTGGTGTAGACCAGCACGTCGCCCCGCCGCTCCACCGCGCGTTGATCGAACGCGCCGGAGGCCAGCAGGTCGTTCCGGCAGCACATGTTGCCGCCCACGGTGGGCACCGGCTCGCGCGGGTCGTAGACGTACGCGTCGGCCTCTCCGCCCGGACCCTCGGTGGAGAGCACGCCGTCGCCGGCCGCCGAGTTGGCGTGGCCGCCGCTCCGCAGGTGGAGGCGGGTCTCGACCGCGTCCGGCAGCGGGAACTCGTCCGCCTCGATCCAGAACCCGCCGCCCGCGGTGCCCTCGTCCGGCGGCGTCATCACGAAGAGCCGCACCGCCGGATCGTCCGCGACGCCGTTGTCGATCCCCTTCAGCCAGTAGTCGAACCAGCGCGCCCAGACCGCGTTGAGGTCGAGGGCGTTGTCGGGACCGAAGTCGATGGCGCCGGCCGTCGTGTCACCCGGGCAGGCGTGGCAGAGCGCCCGCATGATCAGCTTCGTGCCGCCGCGCGCGGCGTCCGAGCCGCCCTCTTCGCGCAGCCCCATGAAGTTGCGGATCGTGCCCTCCTGGAAGATGTCGTACCAGCCGCCGGTGATCAGCGCCGGGACCTGGATGCGCGGGTACTTCGTCTCGAGGTCGAGCCCGGCCCAGTAGTCGTCGTAGCCGGGCCGCGCGAGCCACTCGTCGTAGTAGGCGGCGATGTTGCCGTTGCGGCGGAATGCCGCGAAGTCCTTCAGCGGAAGCTGCCAGAGCCAGTCGTCGCGCAGCCTCTCGCGTCCCTCGGCGGCGAACGCCTCGACCTCCTGCAGCACCTGCTCCAGCGGCATCCCGTCCGCCTCGAGCCGGCGCTGCAGGGTGTCGGGGGCCAGCGTCAGCGCGGTCCAGCTCTGTGCGAACCAGAGGTCGAAGGCGCCGCCCTGGTACGTCCAGCCCTTGTGGTAGTCGGACGAGCTGTAGTGCGGGGCGATGGCCACCAGGTGCGGCGGCGTCTCGCCGGCCGCCTGCCACTGCGTCAGCCCGACGTAGGAGCCGCCGATCATGCCCACCTTGCCGTTGGACCAGGGCTGGGCCGCGGCCCATTCGACCGCGTCGTAGCCGTCGGCAGGCTCCTGCCGCATGGCATCGAACTCGCCCCCCGAGCGGTAGCGCCCGCGGGTGTCCTGGTTGAGCAGCACGTAGCCGCGCTCGGCGAAGTAGCGACCGGCCGCCGCGTCGCAGTCGCTGCCCGCGCTGGGCGAGCGGCGGTTGTAGGGCGTCCGCTGCAGGATCACCGGAAACGGGCCCTCGCCCGCCGGCAGGTACACCTCGGTGGCCAGCTCGACGCCGTCGCGCATCGGCGCCTGCTCGACCCGGCAGGTCACACCTTCCGGGTCACCGCTCTGTGCGCTCTGATGCAGCGGCGCCGCACCGGCTGCGATGGCGAACGCCAGGATGAAACCGGTAGTCACTGCGACGACCGAGCGGTCCGTCACTCGCTGCTTGTCCATCGTGCCTCCTCCTGCCGAGGACCGACGCCAAGTGCCCGACGAGCCTTCCCCGTGGGCAACCGCCTTGATCGGGGTGGTCCAGGCCCTACCAAGTATGCCCCGGCTCCGGGCCCTACGGTACCGTCAACCGGACGAGCCTGTCCGCGCGATCGGCCCGGTCGAGATCGCGACAGGTCGCGACGATCTGCTCGAAGCGAGCCGCGGAGACGGGCACGCCGGGGACCACGTCGCTGATGCGGCGCACCTGCTCGTCGAAGTCCCAGATGAACTCGCGGCCGGTGGACTGCTTCGTGTAGCTCCGTCCGTCCTTCGTGAAGATGGTGATGCGGGGCCCGAAGAGCGTCATCTCGTGCGAGGGAATGAGCGTGACCCGCTGCATGAGATCGAGCACCTCCGGCGGGTCCGGCTCTCCCGCCAGCAGGGGGAAGCCGCGCCGCACGACCCCGTACGCGGTGTGGTACCGCGTGCTGCCCACGGTGGCCTCGCCGAGGTCCTCCCTCCGGACGGGGAAGGCGGGACTCGGGTACTGCGTCTCCAGCCAGTTCACCACCGCCTCGACGCGGTCGACGTCCTCGTACCGGATATCGTGCTCCTCGCAGAGCTGCGCCGTAACGTCCACATGCGCGATGTTGTACCCGGCCGTGGAGTAGATGCGGTAGAGCGTCTCCAGGAAGAGCCACTCCTCGCCCAGCCCGGCGGTGAGTGCGGCCAGGCTGGTCCGGGTTTCACCGACGAAGCTGTAGGTGAGATCGCCCCGGTTGTTGCCGGCGTAGGCGTGATAGAAACCCGCGTCGCCCTCCAGCGCGGCCTCGCCCGCCTGGCGCCCCTGCTTCGCCAATGCCACGGCGAGCATGGCGTTGCGCGCGGCAGCGCTCTCCCGCAGGCCGCGGCTCTCCAGATTGCCTCCCGCCAGGTTGACGCAGAGACCGATGGCGTTCGTCAACTGGTCCTCGGTGAGGCGCATTACCTTAGCGGCGGCGACGGCGGCGCCGAAGATGCCGAAGACCGGACCGGCGTGGAAGCCGCGCGCCATCAGCGTCGGAATGAAGTCGGCGGCCATCCGCAGCATGACCTCGTACCCGGCGACGAGGCCGGTGATGAAGTCGCGGCCGGACGCCTGCTCCGTCTCGGCGGCCACGAAGGCGGACGGGACGATGCACGTGCCGGGATGCGTGAGCATGCGGAAGGTGTCCCACTTTCCGCCCGCCAGGATCAGCTCGGCGTTGGCGAAGACGGCGCCCGCCTTCGTGGCCCGCGCGCCGTCCACCATGAGGGTGGCGCCGTTCGGCACGCCCGCCTCTTCCCGGGTGACGAGCTCGATCGCCTGCCGGCCCGCGGGCAGTTGCGAGCCGAGCAGCGCCGAGGCGAGGGCCTGCAGCGTGAGCCCCTTGGCCCGGTCGACCACCTCCGGAGGCAGATCCTCGTAGCGCAGGTCGACGACCCAGCGCGCAAACTGGCGGCTGATCGATACGGCCGAGTCGGTTCGTGATGGTCCGCCCGACTGCGTCTGCCGGGCGCCGAGGGTGAACGGCGTCGCTCCCCCAATCCCGAGGACGCCGCCGGCCGCGAACGCGCTCTGCAACAGGCTCCGCCGCGTCAGTCCAGCTTTCATGGTGGGCGGACGCTATCACGGGCGGATCCGGTTATCAAGACGGGCCCCCTTCCTCTCACGGCGGAAGCGCATCCGACGAGCGTTTTCTGGGCGCGCCCACGGAATACGTTGACAGACCTGCGACCTTCCACCATCATCGCGAGGGAATTCGTGTACGGTCACGAGGTTTCTCCGCTGTCTGGCCGGGTCGGGGCGCGCGGCTCCGCGATCCCGAGCTTCAGGCATGCGATAAGGGAGGCTCGGATGACGTGGCGCCTCACCGTTTGGACTGCGGGGTGGCTGGTCCTCTTCGGAACCAGCGCCTACGCGCAAGCCGGTCCCCAGCTCCCACCATCCCGGGCGCCGGCGGAGTCGGCTTCACCCCACGGCGAGATCCTCGACCGTTACTGTCTCGCCTGCCACAACGAAGGGCTGCGCGCCCGGGGCACGGTGCCGGTCTCCTTCGAGGGCCTCACCCTGGAGAACGTAGGCGCCGACGCCGAGGTCTGGGAGAAGGTGGTCCGCAAGCTGCACGCCCGGGCGATGCCGCCGGCGGGCCGGCCGCGGCCCGACGAGGAGACCTACGAGGGCTTCGTCACGTGGCTCGAAACCGAGCTGGACCGCTCGGCCGCCGCCAACCCCAATCCGGGCCGTCCCGCGGTGCGGCGGCTGACCGGCGCCGAGTACCTCAACGCGATCCGCGATCTGCTGACTCTCGAAGTCGACGAGGAACTGCTGCTCTTTCCGGCCGACGACGTGGACGAGCAGGGTTTCGCGACCAACGCCGACGTCCTGTCGGTGTCGCCGGCGCTGTTCGAGCGCTACCTCGTGGCGGCGAACCGCATCAGTCGCCTGGCCGTCGGAGACCCGACGATCGGGCCCGGATTCTCCCCGGCCACCTACAGCACCTCCAAGTTCCTGTACCAGGACGACCGCATGAGCGAGGACCTGCCGTTCGGGTCGCGAGGTGGAATGGCCATCCGGTACCACTTCCCGCTCGATGGGCAGTACGAGGTCCGAATCCGGCTGCGCCGGCAGATCTACGACTACATCATCGGGATGGGCAAGCCGCAGCACCTCGACGTGCGTCTCGACGGCGCGCTCGTCAAGCGCTTCACGATCGGCGATGCCGACCGGAAGGGCTATCCGTCGGCCTACACGTTCTTCGGGACCATCCGGGGCGATCCCGAATGGGAGGACTACCTGTCCGGCGGCGCGGACGCTGGCCTGGTGGTTCGCTTCCCGGCGCAGGCGGGGACGCGCGTGCTGGGTGTGACCTTCGCCAACGTCCGATCGGAGCCGACGGGAATCCTGGAGCGGCGCCTGTCGGGCTTCTCGCTCAGCGGCGAAGGCTTCTACTACGGCAACGCGGCGGTCGAACGCGTGGACCTGAGCGGCCCGTACGACGCCACGGGCCCCGGCGACACGCCCAGCCGGCAGAGGATCTTCACGTGCCGCCCGACGACCGGAGCCGACGACGAGCCGTGCGCGAAGCGGATTCTGTCCGCGCTCGCGCGGCGCGCCTATCGACGCCCGGTGACCGAGGACGAGGTCGCGGGACTGCTGACCTTCTACACGTCCAACCGCGAGGAACACGGTTTCGAAGGCGGCATTCAGAAGGCGCTCGAACGCCTGCTGGTCGCGCCCGATTTCCTGTTCCGGGTGGAGGCCGAACCGGTGGACGCCGCGCCCGGGACGGCCTATCCCCTCGGCGATCTGGAGCTGGCCTCCCGGTTGTCGTTCTTCCTGTGGAGCAGCATTCCCGACGACGAACTGCTCGCCGTGGCCGAGGAGGGCCGCCTCCACGAGCCGGCCGTGCTCGAGCACCAGGTGCGGCGCATGCTGGCCGACGACCGCTCGACGGCGCTCGTGGACGACTTCGCGAGTCAATGGCTGCAGTTGGACCGCCTGGGCGGCGTGCAGCCGGACTTCGAGGTGTTCTTCGAGTTCGATGAGAACCTCCGCGCGGACATGGAGCAGGAGACGAAGCTGTTCCTGCGGAGCCAACTGCGCGAAGACCGCAGCTTGATGGAGCTGCTGACCGCCGACTACACGTTCGTGAACGCGCGCCTGGCCCGCCACTACGGCATTCCGGGCGTCTACGGCGAGC
Source organism: Vicinamibacterales bacterium (assembly GCA_965222905.1). Taxonomy (GTDB): domain Bacteria; phylum Acidobacteriota; class Vicinamibacteria; order Vicinamibacterales; family UBA8438; genus WTFV01. Next base: position 7,548,781 of record OZ244976.1, read on the forward strand.
GGTTCCGGCGCGTGGCGTTGGACGGCGGAGGCAGGGCCGGCCTGCTCGGGCATGCCAGTCTCCTGACGCTCACCGCCTATCCCACCCGGACCTCCCCCGTCCTGCGGGGCAAGTGGCTGCTCGACAACATCCTCGGCATGCCGCCGCCGCCGCCGCCGCCCGACGTGCCGGCCCTGGAGGAGGACCTCCGCGCGGGCGTGGTGCTGTCGATCCGCGAGCAGATGGAGCAGCACCGGGCGAATCCGGCGTGCGCGGCGTGCCATCGAATGATGGACCCGCCGGGCTTCGCGCTCGAGAACTTCGACGCGATCGGGCGCTGGCGGACCACGGGCGAGACCGGCACGCCGATCGATGCGTCGGGCACGCTCGTCGACGGGAGCGTCGTGGAAGGCGCCGTGAGCCTGCGGGACGCGCTGTTGCGCCACGAAGTGAGCGTGATCCGAACCATCACGGAGAAGCTGCTGACGTACGCGCTCGGGCGCGGCATCGAATACACCGATCAGCCTGCCATCCGGCAGATTGTCGCGGCGGCGGCGCAAGACGACTACCGCTGGTCGTCCATCATCCTCGAGCTTGTCGAGAGCATGCCGTTCCAGATGAGGAGGTCGGAATCATGATGTTCGTCACAAAGAAGGCAATCCCCCGGCGGACGGTCCTACGAGGCATCGGGGCCACCTTGGCCCTGCCGTTGCTGGACGGCATGGTGCCGGCGCTGACCGCGCTGGGCAGGTCGGCGGCGAAACCGGCGCTGCGGTTCGGCGCCGTCTACGTGCCGAACGGCATGGTGATGCAGAACTGGACGCCGGTAGCCGCGGGGACCGGGTTCGAGCTCACGCCGATCCTGCAGCCGCTGGCGCCGTTCCGGGACCGGCTGACCGTGCTCTCGGGGCTCGAGACGCCAAGGGGATCGGGCGGCGGGCCGCATGCCCGGGCCTCGACGTGGTTCCTGACGGCCGAGATGCCGGACAGGCCGGAGGCCTGGAACCAGAAGGCGGTCCTCTCGCTGGATCAGCGCCTGGCGGACGAGCTGCGGCGGCACACCCCCTTGGCTTCGCTCGAGATCGGCCTGGAGGGCGCCAACTTCGCGGGCTCGTGCAGCGGCGACCTCAGTTGCTCGTTCTCGTACACGGTCTCGTGGCGCAGCGCGTCGACCCCGCTGCCCATGGAGCACAATCCGCGGGCCGTCTTCGAACGGTTGTTCGGCGACACGGAGAGCACGGATCCGGCGGTGCGCCGGGCGCGCATGCGCGAGCAGCGCAGCATTCTCGACGCGGTGAGCGAGGACGTGGCGCGTCTGTCGCAGCGTCTCGGGCCGAGCGACCGCGTCAAGGTCGGCGCGTACCTCGACGCCGTCCGCGACGTCGAGCGGCGCATCGAGCTGGCGGGGCGGCAGGACGACGACGAGGCGCCGACGGCGACGCGGCCGCTGGGCGTCCCGGCGAGCTTCGCCGAGCACGCGGCGTTGATGTACGACTTGCAGTTGCTGGCCTACCAGTCGGACCGGACGCGGGTCACCACCTTCATGATCGGCCACGAGCTGAGCGGCCGGACCTACCCGGAGGCCGGGATATTCGAGGCGCATCATCCGCTCTCGCATCACAAGAACATCCCGGAGACGCTCGCGAAGCTGACGAAGATCCAGACGTATCACACGTCGCTGTTCGCGTCGTTCCTCGAGAAGCTGCGGTCGACGCCGGACGGCGACGGATCGTTGCTGGACCACGTCATGATCGTCTACGGCGCCGGGTTCAGCGACAGCAACGCCCATTCACCCCGGAACCTGCCGATTCTGCTGGCGGGCGGCGGGGCCGGCCAGGTCAAGGGCGGGCAACATCTCGTGTATCCGGACGGTGCGCCGCTGGCGAACCTGCACGTGGCGCTGCTGGACAAGTTCGGCATGCCCGTGGAGCGGGTGAGCAACAGTACCGGAGGGCTCCCGCGGATCTCCACCGGAGAGCGGCGCGAGCGGCTCGTCGGGGTCTAGTGAGAGGGGACGATGACGATGCGCAAGCGCATCCGGTGGCGGGGCCGCTCATGGACAGGCTGGCTGCCGGCCGTCGTCGGCATCGTGGCCGTGAGCGGCGGGGGCCTTCAGGCAGCGAGCGACGACCTGCGCCTGCTGGAGGCCGTCAAGGCGCAGCGATGGGAGGCCGTGCCTCCCCTGCTGGCGGAAACCGACGTGAGTGCGGCCCAGGGGGACGGTGCGACCGCGCTTCACTGGACCGTCCACTGGGACGAGCACGAGACGGCGGAGTTGCTCATCCGCGCCGGCGCCGACGTCGACGCCGCGAACGACTACGAGGTCACGCCGCTCTGGCTGGCCTGCGCGAACGCGAGCGGGGCGATGGTCGAGCGGCTGCTGGCGGCGGGCGCCGATGCGAGGGCGACTCTCGCGTCCGGCGAGACCGCGCTGATGGCCTGTGCGCGCACGGGGAGCGTGGACGCCGTCGAGGCCCTCCTGAGCCGGGGCGCGGAGGTGAACGCCCGGGACGCTTCGGAGAGCCAGACCGCGCTGATGTGGGCCGCGGCGCAACGCCATCCCGCGGTCGTGCGGCTGCTACTCGAGCACGGCGCCGACCCCCACGTCCGGTCGCGCGTCAGGCGCGAGGTGATCAGCCGTCGCCTGCAGGCGGACCTGCGGTACGGCGAGCGCAGCAGAAGTCTCGGCAGCGACGCCGAGGAGACCGACGTCGGGGGGTTCACGCCGTTGCTGTTCGCGGCAAGGGTGGGCGACATCGAGTCGGCGGGTCTCCTGCTGGCCGTGGGGGCCGACGTCAATGACACCGGCCCGGACGGCGCCAGCGTGCTGGTCGTGGCGACGCACAGCGGCCACGGGGCGCTCGCGCGGTTTCTGCTGGACCGGGGTGCGAACCCGAATGCGGCGATCGTCGGCTACACCGCATTGCATGCGGCCGTGCTGCAGGGCGACCTGAAGGTCGTCCGAGCGCTCCTGGACCACGGCGCCAGTCCGAACGCCCAGATCACGCAAGGCACACGCGTCGCCCGCAACGGGCAGGTGCTGTATCTCGGCGAGCACCTGCTCGGCGCGACCCCCTTTGCCCTGGCGGCGAAGTTCATCGAAGTCGAGATCATGCGCGTCCTGCTGAACGCGGGTGCCGATGCCGCGCTCCCGCTGAAGAACGGCTGGACACCGGTGTCGCTGGCTGCGGGCGCCGGCTGGCGGTACGGAACGTGGGACCGCCGGGACCGTGCGCTGATCAGACTGCCGGCGGCACAGCGCGAGCTCTACGACGAACGCCGCACGTTGGAAGCCGTCAAGGTCGCGGTCGAGGCGGGTACCGACGTCAACGCCGTCGACGAGGACGGCAACACCGCGCTGCACTACGTCGTCGACAAGGGATTCCCCAGCGTCGTGGCGTTCCTGACGGAGCGCGGCGCCGACGTGAACGCGAAGAACGGACGCGGCCAGACGCCGCTCACAAGGTTTGCCCGCCAGCGCCCGGAGGTCAGTGCCGAGGCAACCCGGGCGACCGGGGATCTCCTTCACGGGTTGGGCGCACGCTGATCATCAAAGGAGATTCGACAGGTCGCAGACGCGGCGTCGCACCGCCCTGACCGTCTGGTCCAGGCAGCCCGTGGCCTTCGCCACGGGCTGCTTCGCGCATGGGAGAAGCAACGATGGTACAGCCGACTCGACAACGCCATTGTCGCCGAAGGTTCCTCAAGCAGCTCGTTGCCGGCGCGACCGTCGCGGCCTCCGTCTCCCCTGCTCGCGGGTCGGGCGTGCACGCACAGGAAGGTGCGATCACCAGCTTCGATCACGTCGCGGTCCCGATGCGGAACACCGAGGAGATGATTGCGTTCTATCGCGCCCTCGGCCTGCACGTGATGGAGACCGCCGGCAGGGTGTCGGTCCATTTCGGCGACCAGAAGATCAACTTCCACCGGCCGGCGTCGTGGCAGCGTGCCACCGCCTCGTCGTTGCGGGCGCCCGCCGCGGTCCCGCCGTGCGGCGACTTCTGCTTCGTCTGGACCGGCTCGGAGGAGTCGCTGACGGCCGTTCTGGATCGAACAGGGGCGGAGATCATCGGCTCGGGCCTGCGGGACGGCGGCCGCGCCCTCGGGACGATGCGCGGAATGAGCCGCTACGTTCGCGACCCGGACGGCAACCTCCTGGAGTTCATGATCTACTCGTAGCGCAACGGTTGCGCACCGCAACGGCTTGGGGCCGGACAGCCGGCCCCGAGCGGGAAGCGTTGAACCCCTCGGCGCGAACGGCCACCTCGGGAGGCGGCGACAAGAGGAGTGGAGAGATGATCTCAGCGAGAAACCTGCACCGACGCCTGCCCGTGGCAACGGCCGCGCTGTGCATCGCCGGCGGTCTCATCGACCCGGTCGCGTTCGCCGCCGGACAGCCCGCTCAGGACGCCATCCATACCGCGAGTCAGGCCGAGAACGGCCGCGCCGTCTACACGCGGAGCTGCGCCATCTGCCATCGAACGGATCTTCAGGGCAACTTCGAGTCTCCACCGCTGGCCGGCCCCAACTTCCTGAACTTCTGGGGAGACCGCACCCCGCAGGAGCTCGTCGAGCGCATCCGCGTCACGATGCCCCCCGACCGGCCGGGCCGCCTCGGGGACCAGACCTATCTCGACATCGTCGCGTACCTGCTGCAGGCGAACGGCGCGCCGGCCGGGGACCAGGCGCTGACGGCGACCACGACGGTCATGATCGGCGCCGTGGCGACAGGAGAAACAGCAACCGCGCCGACGATAACGGCAGCAGCCCAGGGCCGGGCGCGGAGGCCGGACACGCGCACGGCGGCGGCAGCCGTGGCGGGCGGCGTGACCGTCGCGGGCGAGGTGGAGAACTTCACGCCGGTCACCGACGAACTGTTGCGCGATACCCCTCCGGGCGACTGGCTGATGGTGCGGCGGAACTACCAGGCCTGGAGCCACAGCCCGCTCACCTCGATTACGCGCGACAACGTCGGCGAGCTCGAGCTGCAGTGGATGTGGGCGATGAACGAGGGTGGACGGAACGCGCCCTCGCCGATCGCGCACGACGGGGTGCTCTACTTCGCCAACTTCGGCCCGGTGGTGCAGGCGCTCGACGCGGTCACCGGCGACCTGATCTGGGAGCACGAGGTGAGCGTCGAGGCGGGCCAGCTCGCCAGCTCGAGCCGCAACCTCTCGATCTACCAGGACAAGCTCTTCCTGGCCACGGCCGACGCGCGGCTGATCGCGCTCGACGCACGCACCGGTCAGGAGGCCTGGACCACCCGCATCGCCGACGACGCCGATGGCTTCCGCAACACCAGCGGGCCGGTCATCGTCGGCGGCAAGATCGTGCAGGGGTTGGGGGGCTGCGGCCAGTTCACCCGCGAAGGCTGCTTCATCAGCGCCTACGATGCCGCGAACGGCGAGCAGCTCTGGCGGTTCAACACGGTGGCCCGCTCGGACGAGCCCGGCGGCAACACGTGGGCTAACCTGCCGAACTTCCTGCGCGGTGGCGGCGAGACCTGGATCACCGGCAGCTACGATCCCGACCTCGACCTGGTCTACTTCGGCGTTGCGCAGGCGAAGCCGTGGGTCGCAATCAGCCGGGGCATGACCGTGCAGGACCCGGCGCTCTACACCAGCTCGACGGTCGCCCTGCGCCCAGGTGACGGCTTGCTCGCCTGGCACTTCCAGCACGTCCCCGGCGAAAGCCTCGATCTCGACGAGGTCTTCGAGCGGGTGCTGGTCGACCTCGAGGACCGCCGCGTGGTCTTCAGCGCCGGCAAGCACGGGATCCTCTGGAAGCTGGATCGCGAGACCGGCGAGTTCCTCGGTCACAAGGAGACCGTCTTCCAGAACGTCTTCGACCACATCGACCCCGAGACCGGCGCCGTCACCTACCGCCAGGACATCGCCGACGCGCAGTTCGAGGAGCTGGTCCCGGCGTGTCCCAGCACCGCCGGCGGCAAGAACTGGCACCCGATGAGCTACCACCCCGGCTCCGGGCTGCTCATCCTGCCGCTGTCCCAGACCTGCATGGAGCTGGCGGCCCGCGAGGTCGCCTTCGAGATCGGTTCGGGCGGCGTGGGAATGAGCGCGCGCCCCTTCTTCGAGATGCCCGATACGGAGGGCCGGCTCGGCAAGCTCGCGGCGTTCGATGCCGAGACCCTGGAGGAAGTCTGGAGCGTCGAGCAGCGGGCGCCGTTCCTGACCGGCGTGCTGTCGACGGCCGGCGATCTCGCCTTCGCCGGCGACCTCGACCGGCGGTTCCGGGCGTTCGACGTGCGGACCGGCGAGGTGCTGTGGCAGGCCCGGCTGGGCACGTCGGTGCAGGGCTTTCCGATCTCGTTCGCCGTCGACGGCAGGCAGTACATCGCCGTGGCGACCGGTCTCGGGGGCGGCAGCCCGCGGGCCGCGCCCCGTGCGTTGGCGCCCGACGTTCACCACCCGCAGACCGGGAACGCGCTGTACGTGTTCGCGCTCCGGGACTGAGTGCCGGCGCAGCGCACCCGGACGGATTCAACCGACTGCTGAACGCCGCTCGGTGGCATAGTCGATCACGTGAGCCGAGAACAGTGGATCGCCTTCGGCGTGCTGGTGGCGACGATAGTCGGAACCGGCGTAGGTGTATGTGCACTGGTCTTGACGCTGCATGGAAATATCCGCGAGGACCTTCGGGCGGTCCAGGATCGCATTCAGGGCCTTGACGATCGAGTCCGCGCGGTCGAGATCGCGATCGCGGGCGCAGGACAGAACCAGGCGGGTGGCGGCAGCGCGGGGGGTCTCTCGCCGGTCCTGGAGCCAGGACATGGCTGACGGAACACCGGGAACGGGGTGGAACTGTTCGTCCGGCACCCGGGCGCGGTAGCGCGTGAGTCCAGGCCGAGCCGAGGTGCTCGACCTGGTCTCAATCGTCCCGTTTGTCTACTTGACGCGTGCGGTTCGCTCTCAGTTCTGCCAACGTCCGCTGGACGTCCCGAGCGACTTCCTCGACCTCGCGTGCCACTCGGGGCTCGAGTCCAAGCTCCCGTTCCAGCGCCGTCTTCAACGGCAACAGAAGATGCGGCGACGGCGATGCCTGGATGAGTTCGCGCATGCGCTGTGGTCCGAGAGCAACGCTGAGGTCCATCAGGGTCATGAGGGCCTCTCTGGGGATAGGACCCAACTCCGGGAGAAGCGCGAGAACCGCCTCGACGTCCGGCTCGCACGCGGCCCGGTCACCGTCGCCCGCGAGGACCGCCTTGGCCCGGACTACGTGGCCCTGAAATCGGTGTTCCGGCGCCGCCATGGGACGTTCGACTACCTGTGTGGCCGTCTCGGCAGCCTTCTCGTATTGCCGGCTCTTGATCTCGATGTCCGCTCTGCCGAGCAGTGCCACGCTCACACTCGTGCGGAGTGCAGCAATCTCGCTTTCCCCGAAGCGGCGGACTACTTCGTCGTAGGCGTCCAGCGCATCCTGTGGCCGGCTCAGCGCACCGAGGACGTACCCTTTGTTGGCGAGGGCCGTCGCAACCCTCTCCAAAACGGCGGGATTCTCATTTTCGCCGAACCGACGGACCACCTCACCAGAGGCATCCAACGCTTCCTGCCACCGGTTCAGCGCGGCGAGAGCACCTGCTCTGTTCATGAGGGCGGTCGCAACCGAGCGCAGGAGGGCCGGAGTGTCGCTCTCTCCGAAACGGCGGACCACCTCGTCGAAGGCCTCGAGTGCCTCCTGCGGCCGGTTCAGCGCGACGAGGGCAACGCCTTTGTTCGCGAGGGCAGTCGCAACGGACTCGAGAAGAGCGGGCGTCTCGCTCTTCCCGAAACGACGGACCACCGCGTCGCAGGACTCCAGCTCCCCGTGCGGCTGGTTCAGCGCGCTCAGAGCGCGTGCTCTGTTCAGGAGAGCCTTCGCGACCCACTCCAGAACGGTGGGATTCTCACTTTCTCCGAAGCGGCGGACCACCTCGCCGAGGGTCTCCAGCCCCTCTTGTGGCCGGTTCAGCACGCCGAGGGCAGCCCCTTTGTCGACAAGAGCCTGCACGACCCTCTCCAGAACAGCCGGAACCTCGCTCTCCCCGAAGCGTCGGATTACCTCATCGCAGGTCTCCAGCGCTTCTTGCGGCCGGGTCAGACCGCTCAAAACGTTTCCTCTGTTCACGAGCGCGGTCGCAACCGATCTGAGAAGTCGCGGGGAACTGCTCTTCCCGAATCGACGGACCACCTCGTCGCAGGCCTCCAGCGCTTCCTGCGGCCGGTTCAGCACGCCCAGAGCGCCTCCTCTGTTCACGAGCGCGGTCGCAACCGGCTCCAGAAGTCCCGGGGAATCGCTCTTCCCAAAACGACGGACCACCTCGTCGCAAGCCTCCAGCGCTTCCTGCCACCGGTTCAGCGCGCCGAGAGCGCGTCCTCTGTTCACGAGCGTGGTCGCAACCGGCTCCAGAAGTTCCGGGGAATCGCTCTTCCCGAAACGATGGACCACCTCGTCACAGGTCTTCAGCGAGTCCTGCGGCCGTTGCAGCATGCCGAGGGCGGCCCCTTTGTTCATGAGGGCGGTGACAACGGGCGCCAGAAAGGCGGGGGTCTCGCTCTCCCCGAAACGACGGACCACCTCGTCGCAGGCCTCCAGCACGTCCTGCGGCCGGTTCAGTGTGCCCAGGATGCCCCTCTGCTCGCGAGGGCGTTCGCAACCGACTCCAGGAGGCCCGGAACCTCACTCTCCCCGAAACGACGGACCACTTCGTCGTACGACTCCAGCGCGTCCTGCGGCCGGTTCAGCGTACCGAGAGCGGCTCCTTTGTTCACTAGAGCCTTAGCGACCCATTCCAGTACGGCCAGAACCTCACTCTCCCCGAAACGACGAATTGCCTCGTCGTAGGATTCCAGAGAGTCCTGCGGTTGGTTCAGCTCATCGAAGGCAATCCCTCTGTTCACAAGAGCGGCTGCAACCGACTCCAGGAGAGACGGCGTGTCACTCTCCCCGAAACGACGGACCACCTCGTCGCAGGTCTCAAGGGCGTCGTGCAAACGGTTCAGCGCGCCGAGGGGTTTCGCCCTGTTCAAGAGGGCGCTCGCAACCGACTCCCGAAGGGTCGGGTTGTCGCTCTCTCCGAAACGACGGACCACCTCGTCGCAGGCCTCCAGTGCCTCCTGCGGCCGGTTCAGCGCACCGAGCGCCGCCCCTTTGTTCACAAGAGCCTTGGCGACCCACCCCAGCACGGCGGGGATCTCATTCTCTCCGAAGCGACGGATCACCTCCTCGTAGGCCGCTACGGTGTCTGCCACACCGTTCCGAACATTCAGAGCGTTCTTGAAGAGTTCCCTCGCCGCCCTCTCGGCAGACTCGCCGGTACTCCCCTGAGACGACTCCGCCCGATCGACTTCCGTGAGCATTTCGCGGTGCTCGGCCAAGCTCGGCAACTTCATCAACGACGTCAGTGTGATCCGTTGTAGCGCCCGCATCTCCGCATCGAGACCGTCCGTGTCACGGGCCATTTGAGCCTTGATTTCCTTCAGCTCCCGCGGCGAGTAGCACGCCTCCATGAAGTGGATAAGTCCATCCACGAACCGGTCCGGCCCACGCCGGCGCCGGCGCCGCAGCAAGTAGATGTTGTACAGGCGCTCGGTCAGGTAGTACTGCTTGCGTCTTGCGCTGCCGCCCGCGACGCGGACCACCCCGCGCCCGTCGAGGCGCGCAAGCTGGGCGCTACACGTGCTGGTTGCGAGCCGGGCCTGGCCTGCGATCTCCCGCGTGGTCGCCGGTCTCCACAGCGCGGCGAGCGCGAGATAGACACGCCGTTCCTGTGGCGGAAGCGATTCCAGGTGTCCCTTGAAGTACTCCGTGTGGTCGTCGACCAGATCGAGCAGATGGGCCATGAGGTCGCGGAACGACAATCCGGCCCCGAAGCTGGCTACGATCGAGACCAAGCGAGGGCTCCCGCCGGTGAGAATCTCCAGCGAACGGACGGCTGCTGGCGCTGGAGGGCGGCCGGAAACCGTTTCCCACAGGACGGCACATTGATTGGTGTCGAGGGGGCGCAGCGTGCGGACCCGGAAAAGGTCGTACAGGGCGCGGTCCGGGTTGTCGATCTCGTCGAAGCGGCTGGTTGCGCTCGCGAACACAATGATCCGCGGCTCGGTCTGAAGGACCTTTCGCAACCGCCACCCCGCGTCCGGATCGGCCATATCCCCGAACAACATGTTCAGGTTCTCGACCAGCAGCACGAGCCGCTTGCCCTCCCGATCGGCGAAGTCCAGCAGCGCGCCGAGACAACGATCGGACAGTATCTGGTCGTCGCGGATCGCGCGCAGCTCCTCGACAGTGCGGTCCAGGTCGTGGGCATCGTCCCCGCGCGGCGCCTGAGACGCCAGATTGGTGAGACCCTCCAACCAGAACTCACCTGCTGTCCCGACCTCGTAGCTCTCCTCCGCGAAGGCGACCGGGAAATAGCGCGTCAACAGCACTTTGTCCCGCCTTGCTTCAGCCGCGACGCGCAGAAGCAGGCTCGTCTTCCCGCTGCCCCGCGGGCCGATCACGATTTGGTGCGCGTTCGAGTGTCCGGTGCACTCGCGCAGGACCTCGACGAGCAGCTCGAACTCCGTGGTTCGCACGCAGTACGACGCCACGAGCTCATCGTCGGTGAGAAACCCCGGGTTGAACTTGCGCGTGAGTGGGGCCATCGCGTCATTCCCCCTGCGAGCCCGCGCGCCGCGCGACGGGGACGAAATGCCGGCGATGCCGGGCGCGCCACCAATCCTCGAGCAGACCCGAGACGAAGCGGTAGTCGTTTCCCCACGGCTCCAGATACCCGTCGTGTTCGAGCACGCGAAGTACGTCGTCGATCGACACTGGATGATCGGTCACCGCCCAGACCCGGAAGTGCTCGCTATACCGGTCCATGGCAGCGCGCTGCAGCACACCGTCGTTGACCGCGGCTTCGGTCAACAGAGCGAGCGCGGCTCGATAGCCATCGGGTCCAAGAACCAGTTTCAGCCGGCTCTCGTAGTGATCCAGATCCGCCTGCCCGCGAATGCTGAGCATCTCGCCGGTGTACACGCGTTCGACGTCGTCGAGCGAGGCATGGCGCCGACCGTCCAGGCGCAGACTCTCGTCCAGGCTGTCGAAGAACCGCTGCACGTGGTGGGGCACCAGACACCGGAGCCGGCGGCACATCTCCTTTACGCGCGGCGAGGGGCAGGTCGAGGCCGCATGTATCCGCGAGCGCGGCAAGGCAGTCGAGCGCGATCTTCTCGGTCCAGGGTTTGAGATCCAGGGGTGAGAAGATGTTGGCGTGCGCACTGAGTCCAGCTTGGCGCAGGATCGGCTCCAGACCTATGCTGCCGGAGAGGATCAGGCATATCCGGTCTCGGTGGTCCTGGCCGATCTTGCGCAGCCAGCTCAGGAATTCGTCGACATCCCGTTTTCCCGCGGGCGTGATGCGGTAATCGTGATCCTTGAGCATCCGGTTGACGAGGATCGGAAGCTCGTCGAACGCGAGCACCACGGGTCGCTCGTTCTTCGCCAGGGCTGCGCAGACCGCGTCGCCCTTCTGCCGCCAGTTTCCGGGGTCGATCCCCGCCCGCAGCTTCACGCGCACCTCGGCGACGGCCAGCTCATCGATTCGATCCTCGATCCCGCGTAGGACGTTGGCGAACCCGGACCTGATTCGGTCCCACGCACCATGCACGTGCCGCGACTCGACCCCGATTTCGACCACGGCGTCCGCCGCCGTACGGACATCCTCCAGATCGACGAAGACCGTCTCGAGGCGCCCCTCGGCTGCCAGACGGCGCAGCAGTTCCCGAACCAGACTCGTCTTGCCCATCCGTCGTTGCGCGGTCAGCAACGTATGGGTACCGCTCTGCACTCGCGCCCTGAGAACGTCGAGCTCGGCTTCCCGGTCGAAGAAGCGATCCCCATCGACCCAGTTCGACCCCGCCTTCTTCAATCCTGCCACCACGTCACCCAACAAAACCGTTGCCATCAATAATGCTTTCAAGCAATTCTGTTATCAAGCACGAGTCGGGAGTTGCTCATTCTGCCGCTCTCCCAGACCTGCATGGAGCTGGCGGGACGGGAGGTCGCCTTCGAGTTCGGCTCGGGCGGCCTGGGGATGAGTGCGCATCCCTTCTTCGAGATGCCCGATACGGAGCGGAACTGACCGGGAGGGCTCGGGGCGTCGCGTGTCAGGAACTTCCGATTGCGGATTCCAGCTCCGTGTCCGTCAACCCGTTATCGAGCAGATGGCCGCGAATTCGAGCCACGAAAGCCGCGGCGCGTTCAACCTCCTGTAGAGCGTCTTCCACGGCGACAACGTGGACGGCGTCATAGTCGGCGGCGAGCCGGTCTTCTAGGCCGACGCGCAGTTGGGCTGACCACTCGCGTTCGATTCTGCCGCCGCGGACGAGGTGCTCGCCGAACAGGCGGCGAAGTGCGGCGTGGCTGTCCACGGTCACATCATGCACCAGCAATGCAGCCTTCGCCGCGTGGAGAATGGCATAGTACGTGCGTGAGACCGCATCCTCCGCGTAACCCTCTCGCGCCAGAAGTCTGGCCGCCGCCAGCGACTTGACGGATCGCCGCCACTCGGCGAGCAAGAGCTCCCGATTCACAGTACAGAGACCCCGTCACGTTCCACCGCGGCCCGGAAAGGAGAGCCCAATCGCGCCAGTCGGGCCCATTCCGCCTCGGTGTACGCCACGATGGACGGCAACGCGTACGACGTCGCAGCCAGATCGTGTGCAAGGTATCTCAGCGGTCGCTTGAGGTGCGCGGCGGCGTTTTTTACGACGAGCAGCACGTCGATATCGCTGTCCTCGCGTGCGTCGCCTCGCGCCTTCGATCCGTACAGCACCATGTTCACGACAACACCGGCGAACCGCGAAGCGAGCGTCTCCCGGAACTGGGCCAGCCACTCCCGTTCCTCCGGATGGAGCATCCACGCGGCCTCGGCCTGGCCCAACTGAGGCAATCGAGGCGTCCCGTTCATCTTCGTTGGAACCTCGTGCAAGGGCGGGGGAGAGCGCTCGTCATACACGAAGACTCTATCGAGAGCGGACGTCTCGGATTCGTTCGAAGTCGAAAGTCGCGTGCTCAATGGTGTTTCTGCGCTACCGGGCTCAACGTCACGTACATCGTATTCCCGCCACGGCGCCGGATTCATCGTAGCACGCAGGTCAGCACCCACCGAGCCGTCGGTACGGTCAGACTAGTTCACCTGATACTCCGGGGTGCTCATGATGAGGTGGGTCACCATGCGCAGCGGATCCTCCAGATAGGTCCGGGCGCGGATCAGGTCCGAGGTGCCGAGCTCGTCGTCCAGGAGCGCCACGAGCGCGTCGCGCGTGTCGGACGACACCGGCATCCGCAGGAACCGCCCCAACAGATAGTCCACCGCCTCGCCGGTGGTCGCCGCGCCGGAGTCCAGGACGACCTGTGTCAAGTCGATCCGGGCCGCGCCGCGCGGCGTCGGAATCAGTGTGCGAAACACTTGCGCCCACGCGATGTAGTCGGAGACGCGCGTGTTGAACAGCTCGTCCCGCTCCAGGAGCGCCAGGTCCTGCGCTGACATCATGCCGGGGTCGTCGACGTTGTTCAGGGCGATCGCCGCGCCGAAGTCATGGCCGAGGCGCAGGCGCTCCCCCACCAGCCCGTCCCGGCGCCGCGTGAGGAAGTTCGGATCCTGGAAGCCGACGATGTCGGGAAACAGGTAGTTGAAGGCGACGTTGCCCCGCTCCTGCAAGAGGGCGGGCGTGATCCAGGACCGGCCCTGCGCCCAGCCGGCAACCGACGGCGGGTTCAACAGGTGCTGGCCCAGCGCGATCGTCGTGTCGTTGAAGTCCGGCACGCCCGGTACGTCCTCGGCGCCGAGCTGCTTCAGCATCGTCACCACATGCACGACCGGGCCCTTGATATGGGCGCCGTAGCTCGCCTCGCTGTAGAAGTCGCGGGAGAGGAACAGGGTCTGCAGCAGCGGCCGCAGCTCGTAGCCGGTGTCCCGCAGGATGGCGCCGAGCTCGGCCTGCAGCGCCGGCGACGGATCCTCGCGGACGAGGAAGCGGTAGATCCTGGACGCGATGTACTCGGCCGTGCCCGGCTGCTCGAGGATGATCCCGAGCACGTCCACGCCGTCGAAGTTCCCGGTGCGGCCCAGGAAGGTCTTGGGTTCCTCGTCGTGCTGCGCGGCGTTGACGACGAAGTCCAGGTTCTCGAAGTTCCAGCCGGTGAAGGCCCGCGCCGCCTCGCGGACGTCGCGCTCCGTGTAGTGGCCCACGCCCATCGTGAACAGCTCCATCACCTCGCGGGCGAAGTTCTCGTTGGCGGCCCCCTTCACGTTCACCCCGGCATCGAGGTAGTAGAGCATCCCCGGATCCTTCGCGACCGCGACCAGCAGGTCGCCGAAGTTCCCGGTCGCGTGACGCTCGAACATCTCGATCTGGAGCAGCATCTTCCGGTAGTCGCGGACCTTGTTCTGGGCGGTGGCGAAGTGCCCGTGCCAGAACAGCGCCATCTTCTCTTCGAGCGGGCGGTGGGTGTCGAGCATCCGCTCGGCCCACCAGTAGCCGACCCGGCGGGTCTCCAGCGTGGTCGCGCGCAGCCAGTAGAAGAACCGATCGGAGACCGGCTGCACGTGCCGGTTGACATGCTCGGGCTTCACCCGGACGCCCATGCTCTCGCCCTGCCTGAGCGCCAGACCGGTGGCGGCCGGCCGGCTCGGCGGGAAGGGGATCAACGTCTCGTCCCAGAAGCCCGAGTGCAGGAAGGGCTGCAGGTGGTCGTTGGGGATATGGTCGTAGTACACGAGGGAACGGACCGCCTGCTCGGGGGTCATGCCGGCCAGCTTCCGGATCTCCTCCGGCGCGCCCGAGAAGCCCGCTCGGCCCAGCAGATGCGCGGCGCGATCGTGGCTCCAGTCCGAGGCCGCGATCGGGGTCAGGTCCCCCTTCCATGAGGCCGGCCCCGGTGACCAGCTCGTCGAGCTTGCCGCAACCGCGTGACCGGACACGGCAAGCGCCAGAACAGCGCCGGCCAGGAGCCCGTGGTGAAACCCGGCGTGGCACCGAAGGTGTCGAGCCGTCATGGGATGGTCCCCTCCTCATCCAGATCGGTCCCTCTGGGCAGGCCCCCTCCGCTTCGCGCGGGAGCGCCGTTCCGGGAGCCCGGATCGGCACCCTTATACACTACTCCTCTGCCCGGATCCGATGGCGATTGGAGTACGCTTGCTCCGGTTGTCGAAATGCGACGAGGAGGTTATCAATGGTGCTCCCATCCTGTCATCGTTCCGCGTGGCCGCTGCTTGCGGCAGGTGTCGTCATCGCGCTCCTGTTCGGCTCCGTCCCGTCGGCCCAGGAGGCTTACCTCCACCTGAATCCGGTCATCGAGAAGCTCGTGGAGGGCAAGCACGTGTTCGGGGTGAGCACAGCCGACCTGTCGCTGCAGAACGCGCGGTCCCTGGCGGGCGATCCGAACATTGACTACGTGTACGTCGACATGGAGCACAACCCGCTGCGGTTCGAGGAGCTCGAGCAGTTCGTGGCGTTCCTGGTGGCCAGCGACAAGTCGGGCATCATCGAGCGGGGCAACGCGCAGGCGCACCCGCCGGTGTTCGCCCGCTTTCCTCCCTACGGGCGCGAGCAGACGCAGTGGATCGTCAAGCACGCGCTCGACCTCGGACTGATGGGCATCCTCATCAACAACATCGAGACCCCCGAGCAGGCGAAGAACATGGTGCGGACGATCCGTCCCCGGCAGCTCCGGTCGTCGGCCATCCCGAATCCGCCGGGCGTGCGCGGCACCGTGCAGTGCCCGTTCTGGGGCATCGGGCGGGCCGAGTGCCGGCGACGCGCCGATCTCTGGCCCCTCAATCCGCAAGGCGATCTGCTGTTCTGGGCGATGATCGAGACGCGGGAGGGCGTGGAGAACGCCGACGCCATCGCGCAGGTGCCCGGCGTCGGGGGCTTCTACCTCGGGGCGGGCGGCGATCTCAGCTCCTCCTACGGCGCGGAGAGCGCCGAGGATCCCGAAGTGGCGGCCGCCTTCGAGCACCTTCTGGACGTCTGCCGTACGCGCGACCTCGCCTGCGGCGGCACCGTCACGCCGGCCAACGCCGCCCTCCGCATGGAGCAGGGCTATCGGATCTTCAACTTCGGCGGCGCCAACGGCGGCCTGACCGAAGCGAACGCGGCGGCGCGCAACGCGGTCATCGCCGCGGGGGCGCAACGCTGAACCCGCGGATGTCCGGCACCAGCGCCTCCTGCCGTGGCGCAGGCAGGGCCGTCAGCCCCCGTCCTCATTGCGGCGAGTGGCGCGCACGCAGTGGACGACGTGACATGAGAGTGGGAGGAAGACCGATGGGACGCCTGCAGAAGCTCGTATGGGTCGGCGTCGTCTCGGCGTTGGCGGCGTGCACGGCGCCCGCGGCCCAGGAGCCCGGCTCCGGTCGCGAGGTGACGCAGGCCGACCTGGATCGCTGGCGGGTCGAGCTCTCGAACTGGGGTCGTTGGGGAGCCGACGACGAGATCGGCACGATGAACCTGGTGACGCCGGACAAGCGCAGAGCGGCGGCGGCGCTGGTTCGCGAGGGCATCAGCGTGTCGCTGGCGCAGGATGTGCTGAAGCAGGAGGCGGAGGACAATCCGAACCCGTTCGAGCACACGATGCGCGGCGTCGGATCGGATGCGTTCGCCGTCAGCTACCACGGCTGGGCGCACACCCATCTCGATGCGCTGGCCCACGTGCGCGATGAAGACGGCGCGATGTACAACGACTATCGGCCCGACGAGCCCACGGTCATGGCGGCGGGCGGTCATGCCCGGAACTCGATCCACAACCTCAAGTCCGGAGTGTTCACGCGCGGAATCCTCATGGACATACCGCGGCTCCACGGGCTGCCCTATCTCGATCCGGAGACGCCGATCTACGTGGAGGACCTGGAGGCGTGGGAACGGGCGGCGGGCGTGCGCGTGTCGGCCGGCGACGCCGTCTTCATTCGGACGGGCCGCTGGGCCGCGCGCGAGGTGCTGGGACCGTTCCGCATCGGCCGGACCGGCCGGTCGGCGGGGTTGCATCCGTCGACGATTCCCTGGTTGCGGGAGCGCGACGTCGCCCTGCTCGGCAGCGACGTGGCACTGGCCGCTGCGCCGTCCGATCTTCCCGGCGCGGCGCATGACTTCGCCCTCGTGACGCTGGGGATCCACCTCTTCGACAACTGCAATCTGGAAGCGCTGGGCGAGGCGGCGGCAGCTCTGGACCGCTGGGAGTTCCTGCTCACGGCGGCGCCGCTTGCGGTGTGGGGTGGCACGGGCTCGCCCATCAATCCGATTGCCACGTTCTAGCCCGGAAATAGTCGCCTATGGCTCCGATTTCCGCCCAACCAGGCCTCTCTAGCAGTCTGCACCGTTCTACGGCGCAGACTCCTAGCGTGAGAAGGGATACACGGCATGACCCGCGTGATGTTCGCATTACTCATCTCGACACTACTATCCGGCGCGTTCGCTCCCGCTGCCCGAGCGCAGGTGACGGACTTCGAGCCGGTCACGACCGAGGAGCTGCTCGCCCCGGACGACGGCGACTGGATCAACTGGCGCCGGACGCTGAACGGCCAGGGCTACAGCCCGCTCGACCAGATCGACCGGGACAACGTGGGCAATCTGCAGCTCGTCTGGTCCTGGGCGATGCAGCCGGGCACCGACGAGGTCACCCCGCTCGTGCGCGACGGCGTGATGTACGTGCCCAGCCGCAGCGGCGTGCAGGCGCTCGACGCTACCACCGGCGACCTCCTCTGGGAGCATTCGCGCCGGCAGGCCGTCCCGGCGGACGAGGACCTGCCCATCAACCGCCGTCCGGGCATGGCGCGGCGCAGCATCGCCATCTACGGCGAACGGATCTTCGCGGGCACGAGCCGGGCGGAGCTGATTGCCCTCGACGCGCGGACGGGTGAGCTCGTCTGGCAGCATCAGGTCGCCGACAGCGACCTCGGCTACCGGTACACCAGCGGCCCGATCATCGTGCAGGGCAAGGTCGTGGCCGGGATGACCGGGTGCGAGCGATACAAGAACGACGTCTGCTTCATCTCCGCCCACGATCCGGAGACCGGCGCCGAGCTGTGGCGCACCTCGACCGTCGCGCGCCCCGGAGACCCGGGCGGCGACACGTGGGGCGACCTGCCGCTGACCTGGCGCGCGGGAGCCGACGCGTGGATCCCCGGGAGCTACGATCCCGAAACCGATCTCATCTACTGGTCCACCGCCCAGGCCAAGCCGTGGGCCATCGTGCAGCGGGGCACCGAGGGCGCGGCGCTGTACACCAACTCCACTCTGGCCCTGGACCCGGAGACCGGCGAGATTCGCTGGTACTTCCAGCACATTCCCGCCGAGACCCACGACCTCGACGAGGTCTTCGAGATCGTCCTCGTCGACCGGGGCGACGGGCTGTCGCTCTTCAAGATGGGCAAGATCGGCGTCCTGTGGGAGCTCGACCCGCGCACCGGAGCGTTCCGCAACGCCTTCGACCTCGGCTACCAGAACATCGTGGACATCGACCCGGTGAGCGGCCAGGGCGTCCTGGTCCGCGAGCGCATCCCGCAGATCGACGTGCCGGTGGACTACTGCCCCGGTCCCGGCGGCCTGAAGAACCTGTGGGCCATGGCCTATCACCCCGAGACGGAGGCCTTCTACGTCCCGCTGACGCCGGGCTGCGCGCACTCCATCTTCGGCGCCATGCCCGAGCCCGAGCTGGGCGGCGGCGGGGTCGGCCCGAACGACCGCCGATTCACGGTGCATCCCGACAGTCCCGAGCAGTTGGGCGACTTCGTGGCCATGGACAGCCGGACCGGCGAGCTCCTGTGGCGCCGGCGCAGCCGCTGGCAATACGGGACGGCCGTTCTCACCACCGGGGGCGGGCTGGTGTTCGTCGGCGACATCGACCGCTACATGTACGCCTTCGACGCGCGCGACGGCACGGAGCTGTGGCGCACGCGCACGCCGACGGCCACCGACGGCTTCCCGATCACCTATGCGGTCGACGGCCGTCAGTACGTCGCGGTCCCGTCCGGCCCCGGCTGGAGCATCTCCTGGAGAAACGCGCGGCTGGCGTTTCCGGAGACCATGCAGCGACCACCGGGGTCCGGCTCGGTCCTGCAGGTCTTCGCGCTGCCGGTGGATTGACGAGAGCGTGACGGCCCCGGCGCTACGCCAGCGTCGTAGCGCCGAGGCCTTCTATCCTGGCCGCTTACTGGCCCGCGGCGCGCCCTTCGACCGCCCGGGCGCCGGTGAGCGTGCCGTCCATGCCGTAGTTGCCCTCGTGGCAGGCGTACTCGAAAAGCGGCAGGTCGCTGCGCCGCATCGGCAGCTCGACCGACCAGGGGGCCGTCCAGGTGGTCGGGTCCGTGACGGTAAAGCTGTAGAGCAGCGTGTCCTCGTCCACCCGTCGAATCCGTTCGACCAGGTGCAGGTTCTTGCCGGAGTTCCGGAAGCTGGTCTCGCGCAGATAGTTCTTCGTCTCGACGACCAGGGTGTCGCCGTCCCAGTGGCCGCGCGACACGCCCGTCCACTGCGGCAACGTGCCGTGATCGCTGCCGTCGAGCGGAATGATCCGCGCGTTGTGCACCATCTCGTTCAGCAGCACGACATGGTCGGGCGTCTGGAAGATCTGCACGTTCATGTTGTAGGCGGCCGGCAGCATCGGCGGTCCCGAGTTGAAACCGGTGATGCAGCGCTCGCCGAGCGGGCGATCCTCCGGGCCCTCGGTCGGGCTCTGATTGATCCGCAGGCGCTCGGCCGCGCGCTGCGCGCCCGCCTCGGTCAACGGCGGAACCCGGCCGTTGGGCGGATCGATGACGAGCGACGTGCGCCGGGTCCCGACGACGTTGTCGCCGCGGTCCCACCAGAAGTTGTTGTAGGCCAGGGCGAGGTCGCGGCTCTCCCGCGTGCCGTTCACCAGGCCCCGATCGGTCGTCACCTGCTTCTTCTGCTCGCGGTTCAGGTCGGCGTTGTTGGCCAGCACCCGCGCGGCGGCATATTCGGCGCTCTCTTCCTCCGAGAAGAACGCCTGATCGCCCAGCTCTTCCGGACGCTCGAGCGGCGTGACGGTGCGGAAGTCCCAGACGCCGCCGAGATCCGGATGCCCGTGCGCGGTGCGCAGCGGCGCAACGTCGCCGGCGGACTGTGCGGCGGCCGTGCCGGCCAGCAACAACGCGAGCGCAACGACGCCGGCGATCTGGAGAATCGGTCGGATGGTCATGTTTCTGTACCTCATGCTGGGAACCACGGGATAGTTGACGGAGTGACAAGTATGACGCCTCGCCATCCGTTGCGCCATTGCGAGCGTTGCCGGCCGCGCCCATCGCCGTTCAGCGGACGGCCGACGCTTCCGGAAGCCGGCACTCGAAGCTCGCGGCGGCGTCGACGTCGCCGGCGCCGGTGTAGCGCGCGACCGCCGGATACGGGCAGACCGGCCGGGTCATCAAAACCTCGCCGTCCCGGTCGACGCGCTCGCCCAGCAGCCGGTCGGGCGCCGCGCCGGTCTCGACCCATTTCACCAGGTCCGGAAACGCGTCCACCCGGTTGACCCCGCGGCCGCCCGCGCAATGGAACATGCCCGGGACCATGAAGAGGCGGTAGAAGTCGTCCGCCTCCGGCGTCTCGGCGAGCACGTCCTCGTAGTAGTTCACCGCCATCAGCGGGTTGAGCGCGGGGTCCGACCAGCCGTGGTACGTGATCATCTTCCCACCGGCGTCGCGGAACCGGGTCAGATCGGGATCCGTGGCGTCGAGGATGCCTCGGATGGCGTCCATCCGGTACGGATCTTCGTCGAAGTCGAACTGCTCCAGCTCCCAGTCGGGATCGTCGCCCTCGAACGCCATGTAGCGCATGAAGGTGACGCCGAAGCGCTCGAGCAGCGGTGCGTCCGCCGCCGGGTCGACGAACCAGCGGCCCCACCCGCTCGTCCGCGCGGCGGGCGATCCGAGGGGGTCGCCGAGCTCGGCGCCGAGCGGCTGGCCCGGGAAGTACGGCTCCCCCCGGCTGACGACGCCGCCGTAGATCTTCGCCAGCGCCGCGCTCTGCCCCTCGGTCAGGCAGTCGACGCGGTCCTCCGCCCCGCACCGCGGATAGTCGGTCCGCGGATCGAAGGCGCACTGCCGCGGGTCCTCGATGAGGCCGTCCTCCAGCCCGTCCAGGCGATCGCACGCCGCGTAGATCGCCTCCCCCACCCGGGCGATCTTCTCCAGGCCGACCGGGTGCTCGCGCAGCGCGCGGGAGAACCACACGCCGCCGATCTGCGTGTTGGTGAAGTCGAGCACCGGCGCGCCCGCCACGATGCCGTCGAAGTCCTCCGGGAAGCGCTGGGCCGACATCAATCCCTGACGGCCTCCCGTGGAGCACCCGAGCCAGTAGTCGTAGTCCGCCGGCCGGCCGTAGTGCTCGGCGACGAGTTCCTTGACGGCGACGGCGGTCAAGTGGACCGCGCGGTAGGCATAGTCGATCTCGCCGTCCCGGTTGTTGTACGCGAAGCTCGCCAGCGGATAGCGCGCCGCGTCATGCCCGGTATCGGTCGAGGCGGTCACATGACCCTGGTCCCGCAGCGGATCGTCGCGCCCCTTGACCGGCTGCTGGCCGGCATAGCCACCCCCGCCCCGCATGACGAACCGCCCGTTCCAGTCGGCCGGCAGGCTCGCGCCGAAGCGGATGTTGGGCCGGATCATGGCGTCGACCCAGCAGTACTCCGTCTCCGTGCCGGCGTTCATCAGCTCGGCGTCCATGACGCTGACGTCGAAGTCGGTGCGCGACAGGAAATCGGCGCAGGCGTGCGCCTCGGACGCCGGTGGCACCGGCTGCCGCTCCTGGCATCCGATGCCGAACGCCGCGAGAACGAGCGCCAGACAGGTTCGCGCAGGCATGATGCGCCGATTATCGGCCCTCGGTCGCACCTGTCAAGCGGGCGCTGCCGCTCGGGCGCCCATCGAGGAACGACAGCGCGACTTCGGGAACGCGGTGGCGCAGGCGCTCATCGACCGAGCGCCCTGCGCCTCTCGGGTACGACTGACCGCTACTGCTGCTGCGCCGCCGCCCGCTCGTCGGCCCGGTGTCCGGACAGGATGCCCTCCATCGAGTAGTTGCCTTCGTGGCAGGCGTACTCGAACAGCGGCATGTCGGTGCGCTGCATCGGCAGGGACGCCGTCCAGTCGCTCGCCCACGTGTCGGGATCGGTCAACGTGAACGTGTACTCGAGCGTGCCGTCGTCGACGCGGGTGAAGCGCTCGACCAGCGTCATGTTCGCCGACGACGCGACGCCGGAGGCCCCGGAGGTGAGCGGGATCCACTGGCGCTTCGCGTTGAAGTTCGCGGACTCGATGACCAGCGTGTTGCCCTCCCAGCGCCCGCGCGAGTCGCCCGACCAGAGCCGGATGCTCGGGTCGAGGGCCGCACGGCCGTCGAGCGGCACGATACGCGGCGTGTGGACCATCTCCGTGTAGATCACGACGTGGTCCGGCGTCTGGAAGAGCTGCATGTTCTGGTTGTAGGCCAGCGGCGTGATCGGCGGCCCTGCGTTGAAGCCGACGATGCAGCGGTCGGACGAGTTGCGATCCGTGTACGAATCGGCCGGGTGCGCCGCCATGTGCTCGCGCCGTGCCTCGGCCCGCTCCGCTCCGACCTCCGACAACTCGGGGAATCGTCCGTTGGGCGGATAGGTGATCAGCGACGTGCGCCGCGTCGCCCTCGTGCCCCGGTCCATCCAGAAGTTGTTGTAGGCGCCGACGTTCCCGCCGGCCTCGGTCCTCCGCGCCTCCGCCTCCCAGAGCTCGAGGTTCCGCTCGACCTCCGCCTGCTCGGCCGCCGCCGCCTCTTCCGCGGTCAGGAACGCCTTGTCGCCCAGCTCCTCGGGCCGTTCCAGCGGCGTGATGGTGCGGAAGTCCCAGATGCCCTGCAGATCCGGCGTCCCCCACGGGGTCCGGGGCATGGTCTGGGCCGCCGCCGGCGCCGCCAGCAGCATGACGACCGCGATCAACGTGCACACCACCGCGAGACATCGATAGCTCATCTCACCCTCCTCGTACTTTCCAATCATCGTTCAGACCTGCCGATCATGGACCGGACAGACACGGCGCGCAAGGGCGCCGCAGGCCCGTCCATTCGGAGGCGCCGCCGCTTCGACGCCGGGGTCTCGGAAGACTACGCGATGGGCGGAAGCTACCGCTCCCGTTCCGAGAGCGCGACGACCGCCTCGGCAACCAACCGGATGTCGTCCCGCAGGCTCTCGGCGACCACGTCGAAGTGCGTCCGCATACGCTGCTCCGATGCGAAGACTGCGTCGGCAACGTGCGCGCGCATGCGCTGTTCCGACTCGCCGATGGCGGCCCGCAGTTCGTCCTTCGTCGCCAGTGGCGCAACGGCCGCGCGCAGTTCGGCCCTCGTCGCCAGCGGCGCTACGGCCGCCTTCAGATCGTCCCTGGTCGCGAGACCTGGCAGAATCTGCTCGATCCTATCGACCCGACCGACCCGACGTTCGACGTTCTCGAAACGCTGTTCCATCTGCTCGGTGCGCATGGTCGCCTTACCCCCCCACGAGGCGGCGACGCGCAGGGCACTCGCTCGACCGCCGCCATCGTAGCACCCTCAATGGAGCAAGAGCCGTGCCGGCGTTCGAAAGGCGTCCGCGACCGTGGGATCGATTACTCGTTCGCTACCGCGATCCGGGCGGCTCCGCTTCCGCCGCGGTCCGCCGCTCCTCGGCGCGAGCCCCTCCGAGGATGCCGTCCATGGCGTAGTTGCCCTCGTGGCAGGCGTACTCGAACATCGGCCCCTCCGTCTTCCGCATCGGCACCAGGGCGGTCCAGGGCCTCGTCCACGTCTCCGGATCCTCCACGGTGAACTCGTACCCGAGGCTGTCCGGCCCGACGCGCGTGAAGCGTTCCACCACGCGCAGGTTCGCGGTGGCTCCCCCCCCGCCCCTGAACCCCACCAGGTCACCGAAGCCGCGGGTCTCGACGACCAGCGTCGTGTCTTCCCAATGCGCGCGAGAGTCGCCGACCCACTGGCGGATGGTTCCATGCGGGCGCCCGTCCAGGGGAACGATGCGGGCGTTGTGGACCATCTCGTTGAGGATCACCACGTGGTCCGGCGTCTGAAGCAGTTGCACGTTGTTGTTGTAGGCGGAAGGCACCATCGGCGGCCCGGCGTTGAACCCCACGACACAGCGATCTCCCAGGCTCCGGTCGTGCCAGGAATCGGCCGGGTGGTCACGAAGATACGCGCTCCGCGCCGCGGTCCTCTCCGCCGCCTCCGCCGTCAGCGGCGGGATTCTCCCGTCCGGCGGATCGACGATCAGCGACGAGCGCCGGTCCTCGACGAGCGCGTTTCCGCGGTCGTACCAGAACTCGTTGTAGGGAACGACCCCACCCTGCGACGCCGGCGGATAGATGGCCCCGCCCGTCTCGGGATCGACCAGATCGCGGTTCAGCCGCCGGTTCTCGCGGGCTGCGAAGTCCGCTGCCTCCTCGGCCGTCAGGACCGCTTTACCGGCCAGCTCGGCGGGGCGTTCCATGGGCGTGATCGTGCGGAAGTCCCAGATGCCCTGCAGGTCGGGATCGCCCCAGGACGTGACGGGCGCGGTCCAGTCGTCCGACGCGGCCGACCGGTCCTGGCCCGCGGCGGAGACCGGTACCAGCGCCGCGACGGCAACTGCTGTCAACAGGAACGTGAGACGTGGACGCTTCATCTGGATCCTCCTCGATTGCCATGCAACACCGCGGCGGAAAACGGCCGCGGTCATCGACTCTTATCGGGCGCTGCCGCTCCGCGTCTTCAGGCGTGCAATGTTCGCGTCCCTCTCCACATCCGGCGGGGTAGGCTCGGCCCCCAGACCGCGAAACAGCGCCGCCATCGTATCCGAGCGCGTGTCGCTCGCTCCGAAGTAGATGCCCTCGGCGATGGCCAGGGGGGTCCATCCAAGACTGTTCTTCACGTTCAACTCGGCACCCTGGTCGACCAGGAACCGAATGATCGTCTCCGACCCGCTGAGTCCCCGATAGGCGGTTCCATGCAGCGCGGTCTCACCGGCCGCGTCGGCCGCGTTGACGTCGTTGCCGAGCGCCACGCACAACTCGACCGCTTGGAGGGCGGTGCGCTCCGACACCGGGCTGTAGCCACGCATCCCGACGCCCGCTGCCGCCATCAGCGGCGTCGTCCCCTGGCTGTTCGGCGATCGGGGATCGGCGCCGGCGGCCACCAGGACTTCCATCAAGCGCGTGTCACCGGCCCGGGTCGCGGCCAGGAACGGTGTCGCTCCGGCCAGGTATCCCCCGCGCGCCCGGCCACCCGCGTACCTTGTCGGGGTCCCCCGGGCCGGCGCGTTCGGGTTCGCGCCGTAGGCGAGGAGGAGCTTCACGAATTCGAGCTGTGTCGAGCCCTCCAGCCCCTCGAGCGCGCTCCACTCGTTGTTGTCCGCCCTGACGGCGGCGTCGGCCACGGTGTCGGTATTCCGCCAGTTGCCTGCAGCCCAGTGCAGCGGGGTGAACCCCGGCCCCCTGTTGGGGTCGGCGCCCTGCGCCAGCAGGAACCCTGCGAGCGCGGTATGACTTCTGACGGTCGCCACCACGAGCGCGGTCGTGCCGTCGGCCGCCTCGTCGTCGACGTCGGCGCCGGCGCGCAGCAGGAATCGCACCAGCTCCGGATCGCCGGTTCGCGCAGCGAACAGCAGCGGAGTGAATCCCGCCTTCGACCGCGCGCCAAGGTCCGCGCCGCGCGCGGCCAGTATCCGCGCCGCCTCCGTGTGCCCCTCCGCCACAGCCCACATCAATGCCGTCTGACCCTGACGGAATTCCCTCGCGTTCACGTCCGCTCCGTGGTCCACCAACGCCTGCACGGCCTCCGCTATCCCCGTTCGCGCCGCCGTCATCAGCGGCGTCTCTCCCGTGACCGGAGAAGCCGCGCCGGGATCCGCGCCGGCCTTCAGCAGCATGTCGACGACGGCCGGGTTCCCGTTGGTGCAGGCGAGCGACAGCGGCGTCACGCCGTAGTCGTTGGCCGCGTTCACCTCTGCGCCGGCGCCAATCAGCAGCCCCACCGTCGCCGGATCATCCCAATGGACGGCCCAGTGCAGCGCGGTCGCGCCGTCAGGCTGCCTCGTGTTCACGTCGACCTGCTGCTCCAGAAGGCGTCGGACCGCCTGACCGTCGCGGTTCTTCACCGCCTCGACGAGCCGCAGATCATCGGCGCCGGCGGCCGGAACGGCGACCAGAAGCAGGAACGGCGCCCAGATGGCGGACGCACCGCGAAAGTCGACGCGCATGGTCGTCCTCCCCGCGGTCTACAAGACGGCGAGCTTGCCGGTGCTGTCGCCGAGGCGGTCGATCGGGATGCCCATCCTGTCCAGCATGGTCACGTGCAGGTTCGCCAGCGGCAGGTCCTTCGCCACCCGGACGTGACGCCCCCCTGCGACCTGGCCCGATCCGGTCCCCACCAGCAGCGCCGGCAGGTTCTGGTGATGGTGCATGTTCGAATCGCTCATGCCCGCACCGTAGACGATCAGCACCCGATCGAGCAGCCGGCCGTCGCCCTCGCGGATCGCATGCAGCTTCTCGAGGAAATGTGCGAACAGGCTCATGTGGAAGGTATTCAACTTCGTGAGCCTCGCGAGCCTGTCGGGCCGATCCTGATGGTGCGACAGCGGGTGGTGAGGATCGGGAACGCCGATCTCGGGATAGCTCCGGCCGCTCTTCTCCCGGCCGTACATGAAGCTGGTCACGCGGGTCAGGTCGCACTGCCACGCCAGCGCCCACAAATCGAACATGAGCTTCGCGTATCCCTCGTACGTCGGCGGAACCCCCGCTGGCTGCGCCACGACGGGCAGCTCCCGGTTGCTCTGGTCTTCGGCCACCTGGATGCGACGCTCGATATCGCGTACCGCGTCGACGTATTCCGTGACCTTGCGGCGGTCGGACGCCCCGAGTCCCTTCCGGAGCTGCGCCAAACGCTCGCTCACCGCGTCGAGGATGCTCCGCTCCATCCTTAGGCGGGCGAGCCGGGCCTCGCGCTCCGTGCTGTCACTGGACCCGAACAGGCGTTCGAACACCGCCCGCGGGTCGTTCTCCATCGGCAGCGGCGTCGTGGCGCTCGCCCAGGACACCGTGCCGGTATAGGCGCAGCTATACCCGTGCTCGCAGCCGCCCGCCATGTCGTTGGCCTCTAGGGCGAGCTCGAGCGACGCGAGCTGCGTGTGCCTGCGGAACTCCCTGGCCGCGACCTGGTCCATCGAGATGCCGTTCTCGAGATCGGCGCCTTCCGTCTTCTTCGCATGCGCGCCGGTCAGGTACGCGGCCGACGAGCGGGAATGGTCTCCCGACCCTTCGCCCGGCAACTGATCGGCTGCGTTGTTGGCCAGACCGCTCAGCACGACCATGCGATCCCGGAACGGGGCGAGGGGCTGGAGAATCGGGGTCAGCTCGAAGGCCGCGCCCTCCGCCGCCGGTGTCCAGTCCTGCATGTTCATGCCGTTCGGCGCATAGAGCGCACCCACCCGGAGCGGCAGTGCGGCGGCGATGCGGCGGCTGTTGGCGAACGCGGGGACCATGCCGTCGAGGAACGGCAACGCAATCGTCGCGCCCATCCCTCGCAGGACGGTACGGCGCGCCAGATGCTTCTTCGTGACAATGTGGGGACTCATCGTTGAAACCTCCCTCATCTCGGGTCGGATGCGGCGTCGACACGCACGTCCGGCTCTCGCTGCGGCGCGACCCGCATCCGAAACGGCACGCTGTCGACCACTCCCAGAATCAGCGACGACCACCGGTAGTCGGCCGGTGCGGCGTTCGTGACGATCCGGCGGATCGCCGGGCCGTCGTAGTACTCCACGCCCCGGCCGAGCGCGTAGGTCAGCAGTTGTTCGACGAGCGTGTGCACGAACTCCCGATGGCGGCGGACCAGCGTCTTCCGCAACTCCTCCGGTCCGGCGAGAACGGTCCCGTCGGGGAGCGCGCCGACCGCGTCGATCGGGGCGCCGAACTCACTCTCCCGCCATTTCCCGATCGCATCGAAGTTCTCCAGCGCGAACCCGATCGGATCCATCTGCGCGTGGCAACTGGCGCAGACGGCGTTCTGCCGGTGCGCCTCCATCCGCGCGCGCACGGTGGTCGCCGGCGCGCCGCCTTCACCGGCCTCCGCCAGACCCTCGACGTTGGGCGGCGGCGCGGGCGGGGGAGAACCCAGCAGATTGTCCAGCACGTACTTGCCGCGCTGCACCGGAGAAGTGCGGTTGGAATAGGACGTCACGGTCAGAATGCTGCCATGGCCGAGCAAGCCTCTCCGAGCGGGATCGGTCACCTTCACGCGCCGGAAATGCGTGCCGTACACGTTCGGAATGCCGTAGAAGCGGGCGAGCCGTTCGTTGACGAACGTATGGTCCGCGTTCAGGAGCTCCACGACGCTGCGGTCCGCGCGCAACTGACTTTCGATGAACAGCTCCGTCTCACGCTGAAATGCGGCGCGCAGGCTGTCGTCGAAATCACGAAATACCTGCGTATCCGGCGCGGCTACGCGCAGGTCCCGGAGAAACAGCCACTGGCTGGCGAAATTCGTGACCAGCGCCGACGCGCGGCTGTCGGCGAGCATCCGCCTGACCTGCTGCTCCAACACGTGCGGCTCGCCGAGCTTTCCGGCCACGGCCAGGTCGAGGAGCTCGTCGTCGGGAATGCTGCTCCAGAGGAAGAACGACAGGCGGGACGCCAGGTCGACGTCACCGACGCGGTACGCGGAACCCGGCGCCGCGTGCGACGGATCGTGCTCCACGCGAAGCAGGAAGTCAGGCGACACGAGGAGCCCTTCCAGCGCGAACTGGATGCCCGACTCGAAGCCGCCGGCCGCATGGCCGGTCCGGTAGAACCCGAGCAGCGGCTCGAGATCCCGGACAGTGATCGCACGACGATAGGCGCGACGGGCGAGCGTTCCAAGGACCTGCCGGGCGCAGGTCTCATCCTCGGCTCCCGCCGGCCGGCACACCAGGATCCGGTCCCGGCTGGGGGTATCCGGCGGCCCGGCGGCGTTGAACGGTCCATCGACCTCGACACTCGCCACGCTCATCGGCGCGGCTTCGGTATTGCGGAGCTCGGAGGTCGGACGACGGACAGGACCGACGCCTTCCGCCGCCCCGACGGCGCGATTGACGAACGAAACCCCGATGAGACGCGGCCCGCCCTGCGTCGCGAACCGAACGTGCAGTGGCTCGTCGGCCGTTCGCCCGTACTCGGAGACCGGAACCACTCCGGGTGGCAGCTCGCAGCGCTGCTCCTGCGAGTCGACACATTCGCCGCCGACCTCGAACAACTTCACCCGCACGCCATCCAGCCGGACGTCGATCTGTTCTCTGACGGCCAGCCCCTGGATGGCGTCGTTGTCGAACCGCCGTCCGAGGCGAATGCGGAGCACATACTCGCCGTCGGTCGGAAAGTTGTGGCGAATGACGGTCCCGCCCCGCGACCCGAACGGGAGATCCTCGCTCGCGCGACCCTCTTGCAGGAGAAACGGCGAAAGCCTGTAGGTGTCGACCGACGCAGGGCGCGTCGGATCGCCGACGGCGAGGCGGCTGATCTTGCGGGCCGCGCTCATGTAGCGCTCCAGCAGCCCCGGCGAGAACGACAGCACGTCGCCGATGTTGTCGAAGCCGTAGCCGGATTCGTCGGTGGGCAGCAGCGCCCGGCCGTCGATCTCCAGCACCAGCAGGTCGCGGATCGCGTTGGTGTATTCGAGCCGATTGAGACGGCGGACGACGGGCCGCCCGGGATTGGGCCGGGCCGCGGCCGACCGATCGAGCTCCGTCTCGAGCCAGGCGGCGAAGCCGTCGTACGCAGCCCGCTCGGGCCGCGGCCGGCCGACCGGCGGCATCTGACCGGCGCGCAGCTTCCGTACCACCTTCTCCCAGATTTCGGCCCCTGCGCCGACGTGCTCGACGTCCACCCGGTCGAGCAGCAGTCCGGCGGTCCGGAGCTGCTGGTTGTGGCAGGTGACGCAGTACCTGTCGAGAAGCGCCCGTTGGGAATCGGCCGGCGCCGGCGTCGAGAGCGGCGCCGCCTGAAGATGGAGCTGACCGGCCGCCAGAGCCGCAACCAGACCCAGCCCGCACGTCAGTATTCGCAACATCGGTGTCACTCCCGCATGTCGGACGCGATTGACGATCTGCGCGCGTCGAGCACCGTCCCTCACCGCGGCCTGCTATTTCGCGATCGAGTGCGGCTCCTCGGGGGGATGTTCCGTCCTGAACAACTCGCAGTGTAGCACCGCAGGCCGGAGCTGCGACGAAGAATGCGGTGGGCAGGGAGCGGAGGGTGTATAAGAAAACCTGCGGAATCCGTAGCGGTCCGGGGGCGGACGGCCTTCTGCAACCCTGGACGGAGGCGAGGTGACATGCAGGCGATCATGAAGCGACTGATGGCGGCGTTGGCGGTCGCGGGCGTGCTCGGGGCTTCGCTGGCCCACGTGCACACGCAGGAGAGCGGCGCGGTCGCCATCGACCGCGACGACATCGGCGGGGTCGTCGCCAGCGCGCAGGGCCCCGAAGCCGGCGTGTGGGTGATCGCGGAAACCGACGACCTGGGCACCCGCTTCATCCGCACCGTGGTCACCGACGACCAGGGGCGCTACCTGCTGCCGGATCTGCCGGAGGCCGACTACGAGGTGTTCGCGCGGGGCTACGGGCTGATGGATTCGGCGCGGGTGCCGGCAAGACCGGGTCGGACGTTGAATCTCGACACCGTGGCGGCGCCCGACCCGCGCGCCGCCGCCGCCGTGTATCCGGCGGCTTCCTGGTTGTCCCTCATGGAGGTGCCGGCGGGCGAGCTGCCGGAGGAGGACGTGATCCGACGCGTGAAGAGCTGCATGATGTGTCATCAGCTCGGCACGCAGGCGACGCGGGAGATCCCCTCGGTGTTCGGCGAGTTTCCCTCGACCCTCGATGCCTGGGACCATCGGGTGCAGGTGGGACCGAGCGGCGGCGGCATGAGCACCCAGTTCAACGCACTCGGCCCGCAGCGCGCGATGTTCGCCGACTGGACCGACCGCGTCGCCGCGGGCGAGGCGCCGGAAGCGCCACCCCGGCCCACGGGCGTCGAGCGCAACCTCGTGATCACCCAGTGGGACTGGGGCGCACCCACGACGTTCACGCACACCCACTCCGTCTCCGACAAACGCGACCCCACGGTGAACGCCAACGGGCGGGTGTACGGACCCGACCGGTCCACCGACACGCTGATCTGGCTGGATCCGGTCGCCCACACCACCGGCGTGGTGCAGATCCCCACCCGCGACGTGGACCTGCCGCGCATGACGCGCTTCCCGGCGCCGTCGGCGTACTGGGGCGACGAGGTCGGACTGTTCGACGGGGTTGCCCAGGCGCGCAGCTCGGCGATGGACCACCGCGGCCGCGTGTGGTGGGCATCCAGGATTCGCGCGCCCGAGAACCCGCCCGCGTTCTGCAGGTCCGGGTCGACCAACGCGTTCACCGAGTACTTTCCGGTCACGCGCAACAGCACCAGGCAGGTGGCGTTCTACGACCCCCAGGCCGACGAGACGACGCTGATCGATACCTGCTTCACGGCAGACCACAACAAGTTCGGACCGGCGCCCGACCACAGCATCTTCTTCGGCCAGACCGGCCAGCTCGGCTGGATCAACACGCGGGTCTTCGACGAGACCGGTGACGAGGAAGCGGCCCAGGGATGGTGTCCGGCCGTACTGGACATCAACGGGGACGGGCGGATCACCAGGCCGTGGACCGAACCGGACCAGCCGATCGTCCCGACGCAGGACCACCGGATCACATTCGGGTGCTACGAGGTCGGTGTCGCGCCGGACGGGAGCCTGTGGTGCACGGGGAGCGGCACGCAGATCGTGCGCATCGAGCTCGGTTCCGATCCTCCGGCAACGTGCAAGGCCGAGGTGTACGACGTGCCGGAGGGAGGCCGGGACGCTCGGGGCAACGGCATCGACAGCCAAGGCGTGGTCTGGGTGAACGACCGCTTCACCGACCGGGTGATCGGCTTCGACCGCCGTGAGTGCTCCGTGCTGAACGGGCCGACCGCCACGGGGTCCCATTGTCCGGAGGGGTGGTCGGTGCATCGGAAGGCCGGCCCGACGTTCCGGGGCTCGGACCTCAACTCGGACCTGAACTACCTGATCACGGTCGACACCTACGGCACGGCGGGGCTGGGAACGGACGTCCCCGTGACGTACGCCGTCAATTCCGGCGCGCTGCTGGCGCTGTTGCCCGACAGTGACGCATGGGTGACGTTGCGCGTGCCCTACCCGCTGGGGTTCTACACCCGCAACGCGCACGGGCGGATCGACGACCCGGACGCCGGCTGGAAGGGCCGCGGTCTCTGGTCGTCCAACATGAGCTACGCGGTTTGGCACATCGAGGGCGAGCCGGGGACCATGGGCGGCAAGGGCCAGAAGGCGAAGGTCGTGAAGTTCCAGTTCCGCCCCGACCCGCTCGCGAAGTAGGAACGCGGTCGAGTGGCTGGTGCGGCTGCGCCGAACGCGAAGCAGGAACGCGGTCGAGTGGCTGGTGTGGCCGCACCTGACGCCTCTCGGGGCCGGAGCCCGCCAGCGGGTTCCGGCCCCTCGCCGGCGAGGGGTCCGCCAGAGGGCGCCCGCCGCCCGCCTGACAGACCGGCCCGACATTCGGGTCCGCGACGCCGAAGGAGCCCCGGAAAAAACGGCTTCCGGTTACTGGCCGCCTGCCGCGACCATCGCGAGTGCGCTGGCGGCGCGCGCGGCCTGGATCTGCGTCTCGGTTCGGAACTGGATGCGCGCCGCGCGGCTCGCCTCCCGGTAGACGACCCAGACGTCCGGCCCGCCCGCGTCGTCGACGGCGATGTGGCGCAACTCGGCCCCAAGGCTGGGGAGCTTGAAGATCGTGTATTCCTCGGTGTTCGGATCGAACCTGGCTACGGCGTCGTCCGACGACAGATTGGTCCACACCATGTGGTTCCGGTCGACCACCGTCGCATACGGATGCGCGTCGATCGGCAGCGGGTAGTACGTCGCCTCGAGCGTGTGGATGTCGATCCGCGCCAGGTTGGAGCCCCACCAGTTCGCGACCCACACGGTGTCGCCGGCGGGATCGGCGGCGAGCCGGCGCGGCGCCTGCCCGCCGGGGTTGAAGACGCTTCCGGAAAAGCGCATCGCGCCGATGCGGTTGAAGAAGTCGCGGTCGGCCGGGGTCAGCAACTGCTCGCGGTCCAGCGCGCCGGGCGGCCGCATCGGCACTTCGTCGACCTCGCCGGTCGTACCGTTCGCGTGCCCGACGATGTCCATGTTGAACTGCGCCCACCAGCCGTTCCCGAGGCGGTCGGCGGCCGTGCCGTAGGTCTGGCCGTCGCCGATGGTCCTGTTCTGGTAGTACGTGAAGTCGTGGGTGTCGGGATCGAACTTGAGGGCGCCGTGACGGTTGCCGACCCAGATGTTGCCCTGGCCGTCCTCCTGCAGGCTGCCGCCGACGCGTAGCGGCCGCGGCGGCGCATAGAGCTGGAAAGTCTCGGTCGTCGGGTCCAGCCGGCCGAGGCTGCCCGCCGTGTCGAACCAGAGGATGCCGTTGCGCGCCTTCGTGATGCCGTGCGAATTGCGCGCCCGTCTGCCGTCGGCCGCCGTCAGCTTGAAGCCGGTGACTTGGCCGGTGCGCGGATCGATCCGGGCGAGCGTCCGGAAGTCGTTCGGCACCGAGTCGGTGATCCAGACGTTGCCGTCGTCGTCGACCGCGGCATCGTGCATGCCGCCGCCGCCGCGCATCCCCGACGGAATGCCTTCCGACCACTCGCTCCCGTTGATGGAGGTGAGCTCGGTCGGCAGCTCCGCGATGGGGATGTCGTACTCCGTGACGACATGGCGCGCGGCCTCACCGGTCGGGCGCGGCTGCAGGTCGAACGTCAAGGGCGACGATTCGGGGCCCCGCGCCCTGGCGAGATACGCCGCCAGCTCGTCGCGGTAGTACTCGATCGTGATCGACGGCCGGGCGTTGCGGCCACGCCAGCCGTGGTAGCTGACGTTCGCCATCAGATCGATCATGGCGCGCCAGCCACGCTCGTCGAACCGGTTCTGCAGCACCAGGCCGGCCTGGTGACATTCCGTGCACGTGACGCGGAACACCTCTTTCAGCCGGCGATCCTCGCGCGTCCCGGCGGGCAGGGCGTTCAGCCACTCCACACCCGACAACTGGTGGGTGAAATCGTCGGCCGCAGCCAGCGTGAAGTCCTGCGCGATCCGCCGCGCGGGATCGAGGACGACGTGGGCGCTCGCGGACTCGTAGCCGACCGCCTGCGCCCAGACCCGGTAGCGTCCGCCTTCGAGCGGCGGGGCCAACGGGGGAAAGTAGTACCGGCCGGCGTCGTCGGTGAAGACCGACGTCGTGATCGGCGTGCCCTCCGCCCGCGTGGAGACGGCCACGCCCGGCATCGGTTCGCCGCCCGGCGCGGTGACGGCCCCGGCGAGCGGTGTGGGACCCGCAGCCTGCGCCGCCGCGGGCGCCGTCGCTCCCGCCACCAGAAGCATGCAGACGCCGATGATTCCCGCCAGCACCACAGACGGTCGCGGTTCGAACATGTCAGCCTCCTCCACGCATCGCCGCATGTCCGTCCGACCTCGCGCGCCCGGCCGCGGGACATGCCTCGAATGCGCCGGCGTCGTTGTGCGTATGAGTCCCGCTGTCTCTCCCGGCTACTCCCGCGTCACGGTGTTCAGGAAAGCGATGACCTGGCCGATCTGCTCCGGCGACAGGGTGTACTGCCAGCCCGGCATGCGCACCGAGCCGACCATGATGATCTCGCGGACCGTCTCCGCACCCAGTTCGCGGACGGTCGCCTGGCTGAGCGCGGGACCGAGGCTCGCCGGAAACGAGGGCTGCCCGAGCGGGTCGTGGCAGATCGCGCACCGCTGCACGAACAGCTTCCAGCCCGCCAGCGCATCCTCGGAGAGCGCCGGCGGCATGACCACCTCCGGCATGTCGTACACGGTCCGCACAACCTCCGGAGTGGATACCTGCGTCTCCCGCAACGGATCCTGCGCCGGCGCGCCGAGAGCAATCAACGCCAGGGACAGCAGAAAATGCATGTGAGTCACTCACATCCTACTCGCGCGGGCGCCTCGAAACAACCGCTGATCGTCGAGCGCGCGAACTCGGCACGGGCCGCGACGGGCGGCGGCTACCGCTCCCGTTCCAGGAGCGTGGCGACAGCCTCGGCAACCAGCCGGACGTCGTCCCGCAGGCTCTCGGCCACCACATCGAAGTGGGTGCGCATGCGCTGCTCCGATTCCGCGATGGCCGCCCGCAGCTCCGCCTTCGTCGCCAGCGGCGCGATGGCCGCCCGCAGCTCCGCCTTCGTCGCCAGCGGCGCGATGGCCGCCCGCAGCTCCGCCTTCGTCGCCAGAAGCGCGACGGCCGCCCGCAGCTCCGCCTTCGTCGCCAGAAGCGCGACGGCCGCCCGCAACTCCGTCCTCGTCGCCAGCGGCGCGATGGCCCCCTTCAGATCTTCCCTGGTCGGGAGAATCGGCAGAATCTGCTCGACGCGATCGACCCGACGTTCGACGTTTTCGAAACGCTGTTCCATCTGCTCGGTGCGCATGGTCGCCTTCCACCCCATGATGGCGGGGTTGGGCGCAGGGCGCGCGCTCGACCACCGCCATCGTAGCACCGCTACGGAGCAACGACCGTGCCGGCGTCAGGGGACGGGCAACGCGAACACGAAGAGATTGTTCCCCGCGCTCGGACGCAGCTCGGGCGTCAGGGCGGTGAAGTGCGAGGAGGTGCCGCCGGTGCCGGTGCTGACCGCCACGTACTGCCGTCCGTCGACGGCGTAGGTGATTGGAAAACCGGTTATCGCCGACCCGAGGTTGATCTCCCACAGGACCTCGCCCGTCTCGTGGTGCAGGGCCCGGAAGCGGCCGTTGACGTCGCCGCCGAAGACGAGTCCGCCGCCGGTCGCCACGAGCGACATGGTCGCCGCGCGCTGCTCGTGCAGCCAGACCGTCTCGCCGGTCTCGGCGGAGATGGCCCGCACGGTGCCGGCGTTGTCCGTGCCCGGGGCCAACTGGTGCCGGTAGGCGATGGCGTAGACCTCGGAGCGGCTCTCGGTGCGCGCCGCGGGGGTGTCGTCGGCGAAGACCCGCGTGGCCATCATGCGCGCACAGGTGTTGCGCAGCGGCATGTACATGGTGTTGGTCAGAGGACTGTAGGCGCCCGCCTCCCAGTCCTTGCCGCCGTTCCAGGTCGGGCAGGCGAAGACCTCCTGTCCCAGCGACGTGAAAACGACCTCCGCGTTCTCGGACACCTCCCCGGTGGCGCCGTCGATGTCGCCGATGACGTTCTGGGTGACGGTCGGCGTCGCCCAGAGGAACTCCCCCGTCGCCCGGTCGAGGGTGTAGACGACGCCGGTCTTGCCCGGGATGCCGGTGAGCACCCGGCGCGTCTCCCCCGCCTGCAGCCGCGGGTTGATCCAGTCCACGGCGTCGGGATCGGGGGCCACCGCGGTGTCGACGAGAATCCGTTCGAACGGATGGTCGAGGTCCCAATGATCGTTCAGGTGCTGGTAGTACCAGACGATGTCTCCCGTGTCGGCGTCGAGGGCGAGGGTGGAGTTGTGGTACAGGTGCTTGTTGTCCGTACCGCCGAGCATGAACTTCGGGGCGGGGGCGGTGACGGACGTCCCGACGTAGACCAGGTTCAGCGCGGGGTCGTAGCTCGGGACCATCCAGGCGCCGACGTGGAAGCGCTCCTCGAACGGCACGCCGCCCCAGCTCTCGTCGCCGGGCTCGCCGGGGCCCGGGATCAGACGGCGGCGCCACAGCTCGGCCCCGGTCACCGCGTCGTGCGCGACCACGACGCACGCCTCCGGCCCGCCGCGCGGAGAGCAACTGCGTCCGGAGACGACCTTGCCGTCGGCGATGATGGGTCCGGCGCCCTGCGTCGCCGGGTTCACCCGGTAGTCGAGGACCTGCGTCTCCCAGACCATCTCGCCGGTCATCGCGTCGAGCGCGTGCATGTGATCGTCGACCGTGGTGTCGATGATCAGCCGGCCGTAGATGGCGATGTTGCGGTTGTTGGAGGCGAGCGCCCCGAACACGTACTCCCCGACGTCGTCCGGGATGTCGCGGCGGTGCTCCCAGAGCAGGTCGCCGGTCGCCGCGTCGAGCGCCTGGATGACGTCGTTCGGGTTCGGCATGTACATCACGCCGCCGTAGGCGAGCGGCGTGCCGGACTGAAAACCGTCGGTGAGCCCCCGCGTCCAGACCATGCGCAGCTCGCCGACGTTGCCCGTGTCGATCTGGTCCAGCGGACTGTAGCCCCAGCCGTCGAGGGTGCGGCGCCACGTCAGCCAGTCACCGTCGGCCGGCTGCTGCAGCATGGCGTCGGTCACCGGCGTGAAGTCGTCGTCGGCCTGTGCCTGGACCGGCGCCGGGCCGGGCGCCAGCAACAGGACGGCTACCGTGACCGGCGTGATCCACCGTGACGCGGAACGAGCATTCGTATTCATCAAAGCGTCTCCAGCGCACGCCGCTGCCGCTCCAGGCGGGACGCGCGTTCCCGGGCAAAGCGGACGATGCCCTGGTAGATCGATTCCTCGTCGAGGTGCGCCTCGGCGATGACGTCCGGCTCCATACCCCCGCTCCGCCAGCGGTCGTCGAAGTCGGCATAGAGCGAGTACTCCTCGGTGAGGGCGCCGAGATTGGGAATCGGCGGCACCCGCTTGGTCATCGTGCTGACGACCATGCAGTCGTAGCGCGACGCCTCGGGCAGCAGCCTCTCCCGGTACTCCGCCGGCTGGGCTCCGAACAGCTCGGTGCTGATCACCGACACGATGCGCACGTTGAGACCCGCGGCATCGAGGCGCGGAATCACGTTGACCAGATTCTTCGTCGAGCTCGAGCCCTGCACGAAGACGGTGCCCATCGGCGGCGGGCCGGGGTCGTAGTCGCGGATCAGATAGAGCCCCTTCGCCGCGGCCCTCAGCTCGGTGTCGGCAAAGGTCGACCGGTCCGCCACCACGAAGTCCGGCCGCGCCACGTGAATGACGATGATGCCGATCTCCTTGACCGCCAGCGCCTGCTGGACCGCCGCGAAGTAGCCGGGGGCGACGTCGTTGTAGTCCCAGAAATACAGGTTGACCACCTGGCCGCGCGGCAGCAGCGTCCACACCTGCGGCGCGAAGATGCCGAAGTGGGTACGCGCGTCGGCCGCCGTTTCCGGACCCGAGTGGCCGGCCAGCACGTGGAGGACGCCGAGTTGGAAGGGGCTGTCCTGGTTCATCTGCGAGAAGACCCGGGCGGGGGTGTACATCAGCGGCGTGAACGCGCCGTAGGTCCCCGAGATCCCCCACACCCCGGCGTAGCCGCCAGGGTCGGTCGACGCGTTCTGGCTAACCAGCCCGATGATGGTCGACGCGTTGCCCGCCTCCTGTATCGCCGCCTTCAGCCGCGTGCCGTACGGGTTCTCGACCGGGTCGTAGTGGCCGAGCAGGTTGGCCTTCTCGACGTTGATCGAGCCGGACAGATCCGCCGCCATCGTCATGAAACGCCCGCCGGTGACGTAGTTCAGCCAGGCGCCGATCTCGCTGACCGCCCGCCGCGGTCCCTTCTTCTCGCCGGGCTCGAGGAACAGGGCGATGCGCCGCTCCACGTCTTCGCCGGTGTGCGGGTTGGGCACGACCACGTCCTGCGCCTCGACCGGCAGGCTCTCCACCCGCAGGCGCGCGTCGAGCATCGGGTTGGCACTCGGATCGATGCGCAGCGACGGCGCCCGGTCGACGGTGCCGGCGACGTCGAGCACCCGCTCGGCGATCCACGCGCGCAGTCCCGGACGGCGCTCCATCACCGACATCACCGCGTCGACGTTCGTTTTGAACTGGATCAGGCGCTCCGGCTCGGTCGCCGGGACGCCGTCGCGAATGCCGTCGAAGCGGATGCCGTAGGCCTGCTCGAAGGACTCGGCCAAGCCGACGAAGTAGTCGCCGTTCATCTCGAACGCGTAGGGGTGGGACGGATAGCCGACGATCTGCTCGCGTGCTCCGATCCGCCCGTCGCGGGCCGCCGGCCACCAGCCCTTGACCGTCGGGCCGACCAGGATCATCGGCCGCCGGTCGTCGGCCGGCCACTCCTCCATCGCCTTGAACGCGGCGAGAACCTGGTCGAAATCATTCCCGTTCTCGACTGTGAAGACGTTCCAGCCCCACGACACCCACTGCCGGGCAAGGTCGTAGTCGGTGTAGCGCTTCTTGACGACCCCGCCGACGAGGCTGTCGTCGATCCCCGCGTTGTTCTGCGACACGATCACCCGCAACCGCTTGCCGACCTGTTGCGCCAGAGCGATGTTCTTCAGCTCCTGCGCATGCCCCTCGGTCAGCGCGAACTCCCCTTCGAGCGCGACCACCTTCAGCCCCGGCGGCGCCCCGACGTAGTCCCAGAACAGCGCCTTGCCAGCCGCGGTCGCGATGCCGATGCCGGAAGGACCGCCGTTGACGTCGTTGGTCGCGTCGATGGACTCGGCGTGCCCCGACAGCGCGCGGATGCCGCGGCCCTTCGCGTCGGCGAAGAGGGGGTGGTCGGTCAGACCGTTCTCCTCCAGCAGCGTCGCCAGCGCCCCGGCCCCGCGGCGGAACCCCAGCGCGTCGACCGGCAGCATCGCCACCTCGGGATCGCAGGCGAAGCGCGCGTCGCCGGTCTCTTCGTGCTGCCGCCGCAGCGCCTCGTACAGGATCATCCACAGCGCGTAGCAGGTCGGTATGCAGTGCCCGCCCGCCAGCATGAACTTGTCGGCGTAGGCGAACTTCGGCTCGCGCAGGTCGTAGCGCAGCCCGCCCAGCGCCGGACCAGCCAGGTGACAGGCCACGTTGTACGGCGTATAGGCCAGCGGACCGCCGAAGTGCCCGGTCTGGGCGTAGTTGCCCAGCAGGGTCAGGCTCATCGCGGTCATGAAGGCGACGTCGTGGAAGCGTTCCCGATCGTAATCGGGCAGCTCGACCACGTGAGCCTCGCGCCTGTCCGCCGCCGTAACGGTGTGGAGAGTGACAGCCTGCGAGACAGGGACGTGTGTGGTCATGGGAGTACGTTCCCGCGGCCGGCTTCGGATCGGCCGGGCAGGGATCGCATACTACACGCCGGTGGGCGCAGTGTCAGCCGCGAGACGGAGGTGATCGAGACATGGACTTCAGCGGCAAGGTCGTGCTGGTGACCGGCGCGTCGCGGGGAATCGGACGGGCCATCGCACGGCAGTTCGCGGGACGGGGGGCGCAGGTGGCCGTGCACTACCGCGAGGGCCGCGCTGCGGCGGAACAGACGCTGGCGGAGCTGGCCCAGGGGCCGCATCTGCTCGTGCAGGCCGACGTCGGCGATGCCGACGCGGTCGAACGGATGGTCGATGCCGTCGTGTCCGGCCTGGGACGCATCGACGTGCTGGTCAACAACGCGGGCATCTACGAAGCGCACCCGCCGGCCGACGTGTCCTACGAAGACTGGCAGACGCGCTGGCGGCGGACGTTGGAGACGAACCTGCTGGGCGCGGCCAACGCCGCGTACTGCGCCGCACGGCACATGATCCGGCAGGGGGGCGGACGCATCGTCAACGTCTCGTCCCGCGGTGCGTTCCGGGGCGAGCCGGAGGCCCCCGCCTACGGCGCCAGCAAGGCCGGCATGAACGCTATGAGCCAGTCGCTGGCGCTGGCGCTGGCGCCGCACGGCATCTTCGTCGGCGCCGTCGCGCCCGGCTTCGTCACCACCGACCGCGTCGCCCACCGGCTGGAGGGTCCGGAAGGAGAGGACATCCGCCGCCAGAGCCCGCTCGGGCGCGTGGCGACGCCGGACGAAGTGGCGTACGCGGTGGTGTTCCTGGCCTCGGCGGGAGCCGAGTTCACCACCGGAACGATTGTCGACGTGAACGGGGCGTCGTATCTGAGGTCGTGAGCAGCGGCGGAGCGCGGGCCGTCGCAACGGCGCGGCACACACACGCAGGTGCTGACGCCGGGGGTACGCACCCATCGAACAGCACTCCAGACTGGCGAGGGCAAAGTCTGACAGGACTCTACTCTCCCTCCCGTCGACCGCGCGCTCGACAACTTCGTGCACCCGGGTGTGT
Organism: Vicinamibacterales bacterium; assembly: GCA_965222905.1. Classification (GTDB taxonomy): domain Bacteria; phylum Acidobacteriota; class Vicinamibacteria; order Vicinamibacterales; family UBA8438; genus WTFV01. The sequence continues at coordinate 7,589,827 of OZ244976.1, forward strand.
CCAAACCCCGTTACGATATCGGGACGGCTCGGTGATGATGCGCGCCGGTACCAGGTCCTCGTGGTCCGTAGAGCTGTCGAGGAGTCGCAGCAGTGAGGGAGAGCGCTCGCTACGTGAAGATGTGGAATGGTCGGATGACGATGTCTGTTACGTCGGAAGCTGCCCGGGTCTCTTCCTCGGCGGTTGCCACGGAGCCGACGAGCGCGCCGTGTTTGCCGAGCTTTGCGTGATCGTGGAGGAGACCATCGATCTCTATCGCGCGGATGGGAAACCCCTGCCTCCTGCGACGGCGGGACGAGACTTGGCAAACAGATTGCACGACGTGGCGTGATCGCTCCCGGCGACCGCCGCAGAGTCGCGGCTTTGCTTCCATCGCCGCGATCCCCTGCGCGTGGCCGCCGATTGGCCCCGCGTGACCGGTCGAACGTGAGACACCAGGTGCTGATCCTCGGGCGCGGCCACGAAGCAGGGATCGCGCCAACGTGTTGCGCCAAACCGGGCGGGAACCCGGAGGGCAAGGGTGCGGGTCGCGGCGGGCCCGTCGCTGCTCCCGCGGAGGGCAAGGGCGCGGCTGAACCCCGACCGCACGGCGCGGGATACGCAGACCCCACGGTTTTACGCCGGCCCGGCGTGGCGACGGCCGACCGGCAGCCGTCGCGCGCCGACGAGCGCACGCGGCGCGCCGGGGCCGTCCCGACCGGTGTTTTCTGTCGCTCCCGGAAACAGCACGAACCTCGCGTACCTTGAACGGAGCAGAGATCGAGGAGCGGATACCGCTCGTTGACGACGGCACGATCGCGATCGGCCGGACGAAGCTGCGCTTCGTGGCGTTCTGCGGCGATCGCTTCGCGTGGCCCGATGCCGACTGATCTCCTCCCGCTCGATTCCGGCGCTGCGCCGGGCGTCCTGGTGCTGGCCCTCGCTGCCGCGGCCGGCCTGCTGGCGGTGACCGTACTGGTACAGATCCCGGCCGTGACGTTGAAGTGGTGGTTGCGAGGACAACCGGCCCGCAACGAACCGGAGACGCAAGTTGGCGGGCCGTCCGAAAGACCCACGGTGGCGGCGGGCGCCGGGCCAGCACGTCTGCGCCGCGCCGCCGGGCAACTGCTCGGCGCACGAGAGGTCCAGGAAGACGACTTCGGCTTCATCGACGGCGCCACGCTCGATCCCGGCGGCCAGCATCCGGTAGTGGTGGTCGCGGACGGGATGGGCGGCCACGCCAGCGGCGAGATCGCGAGCCGACTCGCGGTACGTGCTTTCGTCGAGGCGTACGGCACGGAGGGCCGCCCATCCGATCGACTTCGCACGGGGCTCGATCACGCCAACCGCGCCATCGACGATGCAATTCGGGAGAACCTGTCGCTCGGCGGCATGGGCACCACGCTGGTGGCGGCGGCGGTGACCACCGACGGCCTCGAATGGGTCAGCGTCGGCGACTCGCCCCTGTTGATCTATCGCGACGGGCGGCTCAAGCGCTTGAACGAAGACCACTCCATGGCGCCGGTATCGCGGCCATGCGCGAGATCGACCCTGCGACGGCCAGGGGAATGAACCCGAACGAACTCCGCGCCGCTCTGGTCGGCTTCACGCTCACGAAGGTGGACGCCGCACCGATGCCGGAGCTGCTGCGGCCAAGGGACCTGATCCTGCTTGCGAGCGACGGCCTGAATACACTGGACGAAGGCGAGATCACGTCGATCATCTCGGACAACCGCGGCGACGGACCGGAGGGGGTGAAGGATGCTCTGCTCGCGGCGGTTGCAGCGCAGGACGCGCTGGCGCAGGACAACGTGACGGTGGCTCTGATCGAGGCGCCCGGAGCGACGGGAGAATGAAAGAACGGATGTCGAACGTGACGCGGCCGAGTCTGCCCCGACGCATCGCCCGCGTCGGCGTCGCGGCATGCATCGTCCTTGGCGTCGCGTGGGACGTCGCCCTGGGCCAGCCCGGTGCGTCGACGCTCGACGAAGACATGGTGCGCGCCGTCGCCGCGGCGGCCGAGATCGCCGCGCAGCGGGATACGGAGGCGCGCGCGGCGCAGGCGGCGGCGAACGCGGCGCAGCAGGAAGCCACCGAAGCGCGGGCTCGGGCCGACGCAGCGATCGAGCGCACCCGGGCACTGGAAGGTTGCGGTAGGGAACCGGGTTGCCCCGGTCCCCCCGCTCAGATCCGTACGTGCGCGTTAACGCATACGGCTCCTACCTTGGGTGGTTGACGGCAAACCGCGTGGCGTCGCAGCTTGCCGTATCCGCTCAACCACCTGTGACACGCCGTCCCGGCCCTGCGTCCGGTGCGTGCTTTGGTCTCGCAGATTCCCCTTGGTTGAGGCCCTTCCCTCCGGCGACTCCGCAGGCGTTTGCGCGCCCTTGTTCGCCGCCTTCACCGGTACTATTGCCTCATCCGACTTCTTCATTCCGTGCATCATCGGATACGGAATCCTCCTTCCCGCTGCGGCCCCGGTTCGACTGCCGGGGCAGAATGAAGACATCCCAAGTCCCGACGAAGGACGTACGAACGTGCATGGGTTCTCCGACACCGTGGAGCCCGCCATCCCCTCACCATTGCGGTGATGTCGGTGTTGCCTTCGACCGCTGTGACAGTCTCGGCGCTCCAGACGTTCACGCTTTCGATGCTCAATAGCCCTGCCCGTCCGCGCCCCTGTCAACGCTTCACCTGCCGCCTCACAGCGACCGGCGCATGACTCGGGGCGAAAGTGGTTGGTTACTCCTTCTTTCCGCCGGACTTTCACCGGCTATCCTTCGCCAGTTAGCCTTGGCGCACCACAGGCAAGCGCGTCCGAGGCCGAGCGGGACGCGGCGCGCGCGGAGGCCGACGCGTTGCGGGTCGAAGCTGCGGAGAAGGAAGCGGCACGCGTTGCCCTGGAGCAGCAGGCCGACACCGCTCTGGCACAGGCGCGGAACGCCCAGGCGCGGGCAACGGCACTGCAGCAGCAGTTGGCGCAGGCGCAACGGCGTTTCTACGTGACGCTCGTCGCGGGCGCGCTCGTCCTGCTCGCGGTGGTCCTGATCGCGTGGCGCTTCGCGAGACGCCGACGGCTGGAACTGGCGGAATCCGAGGCAGCCCGCCGCGCCACCGACGAGCAACTCGCCGCCGCCGTCACGCCCGCGCCGTTCTCCTGCCTGCTGGAAGGGACGGATCCGGACGGGCGACGTGTCGTGATCAAGATCGGCGCCGAGCAACTCGGCACCCGACGGTATCGTCGTCGGGCGCAATCCCGCGCAGGCGGGCGTCGTCCTCGACCATCCGGAGGCGTCGCGTGAGCACTTCCGTCTGGCGGCGAGGGGCAGCACACTCTCCATCCTGGACCTGCACTCCACGAACGGCACCTTCGTGAACGGAACCGAACTCGCGCCCGAGCAGGCGACTGTGCTCTCCCCCGGCGACGAGATCCGCGTCGGGGCCGCGGTCCATCTGACCGTGTCTATCGACCAGGGCACGTCGTGAAGCCAACCCGCCGGGAGACCAGCATCCAGGCGGCGCGGGCCGAGGCCGAACTCGAGGCAGCGCGCCGACGCGAGCAGGAACTGATGCAGACGCTCGACGAGGCCCGATCGCGGGGGACGGTGCGGCGCGCGCCGGATCCGCCGGACCGCATCTCACCCGCCGAGCTGGCCGCGTTGCGTGGCCGGATGGCGCAGGTGGAAACCGAGCTCGATGCCGCGCACGCCCGCGAGCACGAGTTGGCGCGGGCGCTCGACGCTGCGACGTCGTCGGTGCAGATGCGGCCGCCGATCGATCTGATCATCGCCCTCGATACGACCAGCAGCATGACCGGCGAAGTGACCAGCCTGCGGGAGGAAATCGCCGGCCTGTCGGAACTGCTGGCCGATCTGACCGAGGACGCGGCCGTCGGCATCATCGATTTCAAGGACGGATGCGGCCGGCAGCCGGCCTTGCGCGTTGCCCCGCTCCGGCGCATCGACCGGCAGTCGGTGCGGCGGCTGGCGGCGTTCGCGCGATCCATGCGCCCCGGCTCGGCCGCCTGCAACGTGACGGCGGACGAGGACTACGCCGAGGCCTTGCGGGCGGCCGTCAACGCAGACTGGCGGGACGACAGCGAGCACCGCTCGATCGTCATGATCTCCGACAACCCGGCGCATGCCAACGTGCGGCGGCAAGCGGGTGCACGACATCATTGTGAGATGAGGGTCAGGCGGCATTTGCGGCTCGTCGCTCCCAGAAGTCCTCGAAGCGTCCGCTGAGGATGCAGCAGCGCAGGGCGATGATGGCGTTGGCCCCGGCGACGGTCCAGCGCATGCCGGCGCGCTTGAGCCGGTCGCCGATTTGCTTGCATCCGGCCTCGACGACGCCCGACGAGACGCACAGGTCCCTGGCGCGGAACTGCGGATAGCGCATCCGGTGGCGGTTCCCGAACACGTAGTGAATGCACTTTCGCGCCTCGGGCGTGGTCTCGACATGGATGCGCAGCGCGGCGACGACGGCGCACAGCTGGCCGGCGTCCAGCTCGGCACGCCGGTCCCTGGCCCACCGGTCGGCCAGGTCGGTCCCGGCGCCGTAGATGGCCTTGGCCACGTCGCACAGATGCTGCTTGGCGTGGTAGATGTCGACGATTTCGATGGCGCCGGGAAACTGCTCGTCGGCGACGCGCCAGATCCAGGGGGCGCCGTCGCCGATGACGACCCGGCGGGCCGCGGTGTCGAAGCCGCGCCGTTGCGCCTCGCGATAGGCACGTTGGGCGAAGGCGGACGGCAACGGGTCGGTGTCGCGGCTGGCCGCGCTCTCGACCGCGGCGTTGTAGCTGACCGACCCGCGGTCGCGCACGGGCCGGCCCGCCTTGTCGCGCCCTTCGGCCGTCCACAGGGTGGCCAGCTTGACCTCGCGGGTCTTGGCCGAACCGTCGGGCTGCTTGCCGCGGCGGCCTTCGACCTCGGCGGGGCGCACCGGCACACCGGTGCCGTCCAGCCCCAGGTTACATGGTCGGCGCGGGGCTGGGGACGGTTTCGGCCACATCGCGTTCGTCGGCGGCGACCTCACGTCCCAGGGCTTCGGCGGCGCGCTCGACCTGCTTGGTCTCGACGCGCACCGCGGCCAATTCCCACAACAGGTCGCTGGCCGCGGCGAAGCTGAAGTCGGACGCCGACAGCCCCACCATCCGCAGCACGCCGGGCGACAGCGACGTGGCGTGCAGGCCTAACGCCCGGTCGCGCGGACAAATGCCCGCGCGACAGGTGTCGCAGTGGTAGTAGGCGCGTTCCAGTGTCAGCGGCCCCAGCACCGAGGTGAACGTCTTGGGGCGCCGTCCGGCGTAGCGCGCCGTCCGGCCGCAGGCGCACGCTGTCGTCGAACCCGAATGGTCGGAATCGTCCGCGTTGAAGCGCTGCGCCATCACCTGCGCGGTGATTTCGAGGACTTGGTGACGCAGTGCCTGCTCAAGAGCCTCGAAGTCCTGCTCGTCGACCCTCCCCGGCCCGATGAGCGCATCGAGTTCGGCCGTGATCGCGGCTACGAACGCTGGGCCCAAACCACCTTGGCGACCTGGCTCGCGGTGGCGAGTGCTCGACGGTGAACGGTCTGCAAGAGGGTTTCGAAGTCCTGCGCATTCACGCTTCCTCGTCGCAGGAACGCGTCGACGTCGGCCTCGACCGCCGCCTCCAACGCTGCGAACATCTCCTCCTTGAAGCCCCTTTTTTCGGCCGCGTGATCGAGCGGTTCAGTCAACTGCGACTCGGGCATGGTCGGAGTCCTCCTACCCGATCAATCGGCCGATCAGCTCTCGCTCAATACCCCCGACGGCAAATCCTCACTTTCCTGTCGTGCACCCGCGGCAAGCCATTGCTGACGCCGGGGGATTCGCGCGCCGCACCGGCGCGCGGCACACCGTCTCGGCGGTATTCGGGACCGCCGGTCCCGGCTACCCGGACGCGGCAGCGTTCATGCAGCGCGTGGCCCAGGCGGGCGCCGGCCGGTTCGTGCGCGCGGACGAGAACGCGTCGCTGTCGGTGACGATTCTGCGGGCGATTTTCGATGACTGACCGGGGCGCGCGTACGGGTCAGCGAATCACATGTTCCCAGCCGGTCCAATCGACTGTTGTAGAGTCGGAATCGTGCGCAACCCCCTGCCGCCCGGCTGCCGGATCGACGAGTACAAGGTTGTCCGCGTGCTCGGCACGGGCGGCTTCGGCATTACCTACTTGGCGTTCGACCAGATGTTGGACGGATGGGTAGCGCTCAAGGAGTACTTCCCCGTCGCCGTTGCCGTGCGGACAGACGACGTCCGCGTGGCGGCGTCGACCGAGGGACAGGACGTCTTTAACTGGGGCCTCGACCGCTTCCTGAAGGAGGCGCGGGCCATCCACCAGCTTCGACACCCGAGCATCGTGCGGGTGCACCGGTACGTCGAGCGACACGGCACTGCGTACATTGTCATGGAGTACGTGGAAGGCGAGTCGCTCGCCTCGACTCTGGAGTCCCGAGGGCGGCTGTCGGTCAATGAGTGGCGGCCGTGGTTCGACCGGCTGCTCGACGGCTTGGCCCACGTGCATGACCATGACTACCTGCACCGGGACATCAAGCCGGCGAACATCGTGATTCGCGCGTCGGACGGCGAGCCGGTGCTGATCGACTTCGGCGCCGCGCGCGTGGCGTCGCAGCAGCGGACTCACACGCAAGTGCTGACGCCTGGATATGCGCCGTACGAGCAGCACACGAGCAAGGGATCTCAGGGACCGCCGACCGACATCTATGCGCTGGCGGCGGTCTCTTACCGGGTGCTCACCGGCGAGCCTCCACCGAACGCCCCGGATCGGATGCCCGACGACTGCTACGAGCCTCTGGCGGAACGCGTGGGTGGCGTTTCCACCGGGTGGCTGGCAGCCATTGACCATGGACTGGCTTTGCAACCCGACGATCGGCCGCAAACCGTAACGGCATGGCGGGTGACACTCCACGAATCCAACCGCATGGACGCGGCTGAGATGGAGAAACTCCTCGAAGCCGCCTCAAAGGAAGATGCGGACGCCCTGGCGCGACTGCGAGCCGAAGCCGATGCCGGGAATTCCGAAGCGCAATTCGCCCTCGGTGAAGCGTATTTCGCCCTCGGTGAGACGTACGAGTACGATTACGTGAATGCGAACGGCGAACTGGTGCCGGCGGACTACGCGGCGGCAGTGGCTTGGTATCACAAGGCGGCCGACCAAGGGCATGCGGTCGCGCAGTTCCGCCTTGGCCGTTTGTACCAGGAGGGCGTGCGGAAGGATCATGTAGCGACGGTGGCATGGTACCGCAAGGCAGCCGAACACGGCCTCGCGGGAGCACAATATCAACTCGGCCGAATGTACGAGTACGGAGAGGGCGTGCCGCCGGACGACGAGGCCGTGCACGCCGAGTTGGCGGTAGCTTGGTACCGCAAGGCAGCCGAACACGGCCTCGCGGGAGCACAATATCAACTCGGCCGAATGTACGAGTACGGAGAGGGCGTGCCGCCGGACGACGAGGCGGCGCACGTCAAGCTCGCAGTGACATGGTACGGGCGAGCGGCCGATCAAGAATACGCTGAAGCGCAATACAACCTCGGCCGGATATATCAATCGGGTTGCGGCGATAGTGTGCTGCAAGACGCCGAAGAGGCTGTGGTGTGGTTCCGAAAGGCGGCCAGTCGAGGCCATGTCGAGGCGCAGTTCGAACTCGGCCGCATGTATTCCCAGGGGACAGGCGTCCCCCAAGATGACGAGGAGGCAGTAGCCTGGTACCGCAAGGCTGCCAGCCAGGGACATCCGGGAGCACAGTACTACCTCGGCGAGGTATATCACAGAGGGTCGGGCGTGCCGAAGGATGCGGGGGAGGCGATAGCTTGCTATCGGAAGGCGGAGCACGGGGACGATGAGGTATACAGCACGAAGGCCCAACTTGCCCTAGGCGGGATGTACAGGACAGGAAATGGCGTACCTACGGACACAGCAGCAGCCAAAGCTTGGTACCGGAAAGCCGCCTACGCTGGAGATCTGACCGCGCGGTTTGCCCTTTGGGAGATCTATGCTCGGGGCGAAGGAGTGATGAGCGATGCTGAGGTGTCAGTAAGACAGTTCTGCCTTCACCTTTACAACACGATCGACCAGACGGTGCCTGCGCGAACGGGATCCGGGATAGAAGGGCGGATCGCGTTTGTACGCAAGAAAGCCGACAACGGAGATGTGAGGGCGCAGTTCGAACTCGGGTGGTACTACCACAACGGCAGGGGCGTCCCGGAAGATATGGAAACCGCGGCGTCATGGTACCGCAAGGCCGCGGACCAAGGCGACGCGCGAGCGCAGTTCAACCTCGGCGTAATGCATGCCCTGGGGGAAGGGGTGCCGCGGGATCTTGCAGCCGCGTACATTTGGTTCGATCTGGCACTGGGCGACACTGGCAAAAAGTCGCATTCGGACGACGGGCTGCACAAGGGTGCGCTGGCAACGAAGCGGGCAATCGAGGGCGACATGAGTCCATCGGAGCTCGAAGAAGTTGGCATAGCTCGGGAGGAGTGAATGCTCAGGAGACTCGACGTCGGAAATCTGACCGTCTTCCGCGCGGCCGATTTCCGCTTATGCGGCGGCGTGAACGTCATCATCGGCGAGAACGGCAGCGGCAAGTCGCACCTGCTCAAGATGGCCTACGCCCTGATCGCCGCGGGCGCGGAACGCAACGGCTCGCCGTCCTCTGCGACGCCGGTCAAGTCGACGCTCCAGAGAACGCTTGCGACGAAGCTGATCAACGTGATGCGACCCGAGTCGCTCGGTCGCCTGGTGCGACGACGAACCGGCCGGCAGCGTTGCCACATTGCGCTCGAATTCGAGGACTCCGCACTGGATTGCGCCATCAGCTTCGCGGCGGCCAACAGGAGTGAGGTCAATGTCGACGGCTGTCCCACCGCCTGGCAGAAAAAGGCCCCCGTCTTCTTGCCGCCGCACGAGTTGCTGACGCTGTATCCGGGCTTCGTGGCGGTCTACGACGGGCACTATCTGGAGTTCGACGAGATTCACCGTGACACCTGCGTTCTCCTCGGGCAGCCGCTGCCGCGGGACTCCAGGAAGGATCTCGCAGCGGTGCAGATCGAACCGATCGAACGAGAGATGGGCGGTACGGCCGATCTCGACGCGAACGGACGCTTCTATCTGAAAGTTCCCGGGAAGGGCCCGATCGAGATGCCGCTTGTGGCCGAGGGACATCGGAAGCTGGCCATGCTCGCGCGGCTGATCGCCACGGGCTCGCTGCTTGGGAGCGGCTACCTCTTCTGGGACGAGCCGGAGGCCAACCTGAACCCCAGGCTCATCAGGTCAGTGGCGCTCGCGATCCTCGGTTTGGCCCTCGACGGCGTTCAGGTATTCGTGGCGACGCATTCCCTGTTCCTGCTTCGGGAGTTGGAAATCCAGTCGAAGACCGACGACTTCGGGAATGTCGATCAGCGGTACTTCGCTCTCGCGATCAGGGACGACAGCGTACGTGTCGAGCAGGGCGACACGGCGGACGAGCTTCGGACGCTGCTGCTCTTGGACGAGAACCTGCAGCAGTCGGATCGCTATCTCGCGCTGCAGGATTGAAATGCCAAGGCTGCAAGAGGGACGCCTGACGTTCGACTTCCCGGACGGCGGGCCGGACGTTGCGAAGTACGATGAGTGGAGCTTCTTTCGCAATCAGTTCCAGACGGTATGCGGTGGAGTGACGGCCGTCGACTTCATCTTCGTGGAGACTGCACGAACATGGCTGATCGAAGTCAAGGATTATCGCCATCACCGCCGAACAAAGGTCGCCGATCTCGCTGGCGAGGTTGCTGCCAAGGTTCGTGACACCCTGGCCGGTCTCGCCGCGTGCCGTTGCAACGCCAACGATGCGATAGAGCGACGTATCGCAGAACGTGCCTTGTCCACGCGGAGATTGGGAATCGTCCTCCACTTGGAACAGTCCGCTACCCCATCGAGACTGCTACCGCGAGTCGCCGATCCCACAGATCTGACGCAGAAGCTGAAACAACTCCTGAAGCCGATAGATCCGCATCCACGGGTTGTCGATCGTCACTCGCTTCACCCTTCGATGCGCTGGACGGTGACGTAGCGGGATCGACGTCGTAACGGGTCACGGTTCCACGCCCGACAGCTCGGCCATCAGGTTCCGGGCCGCTTCAGTGTCGCCCTTGCGGGCATCCTCGAGAAGACTCCGTATACGTCGGGTCTGGGATCCGGAGCGCGTCGACTCGAGACCGAAGAGCTCGGTCAGCAGCATCTGATCGGCGTCCATCCTGGAGACGTCCACCCCCGCGACTCGCTCCATATGGCTGGCGCCGTTCTCCCGCTGCCGCGCAAGGGCTGCACCTCCCATCGAACAGGTGAATCTCCCGCCTGGCATGCTCCGCGTAGCGCGGGTCGTGGGTCACCATGCACACGGTCGAGCCCTCGTCGTGCAGCGCCTGCAGCAGCCCCATTACCGCCTCGCCGTTCTTCGAGTCGAGGTTGCCGGTCGGCTCGTCGGCCAGCAGGATGCACGGTTGCCCGGCCACCGCCCGCGCCACCGCCACGCGCTGCTGCTGCCCTCCGGAGAGCTGGCTCGGCAGGTGCTTCGCGCGGTGCGCCATCTCCACCCTGTCGAGCGCCTCAGTCACCCGCTCGCGGCGTTCGGCCCGCTGCATGCCCCGGTAGGTCAGCGGCAGCTCCACGTTCTCGTAGACCGTCAGGTCGCCGATCAGATTGAAGCTCTGGAAGATGAACCCGACCTCCCGGTTGCGGGTCCGCGCCCGCTCGGCCTGGCTGAGCTGCGCCACCGGCTGGCCGTTCAGCGTGTAGTCGCCCGCGGTGGGCGAGTCGAGCAGGCCGAGGATCGACAGCAGGGTCGACTTGCCGCAACCCGACGGACCCGAGATGGCGACGTACTCGCCGGGGTGGATGGACAGGTCGACGCCGTCGAGGGCATGCGTTTCGACCTCGTCGGTGTAGAAGATCTTCGAGACCTTCTCCAGCTCGATCAGCGCCGCCTGGTTCGTCGCTCCGTTCCCGCTCATCGCCACACCTCCTTCGGGTAGTCCAATCCGCCGTCGCACCGATGTCGCGAATCGGTCTCGCCCCTATTCGATACGCACCCGATCGAACTGATCCCAGGTGGACATGTCCGACAGGACCACCCGGTCACCCGGCTGCAACCCGTCCAGCACCTCGATGGTGTTCACCGAGGCACGCCCCAGGCTCACCCGCGTGCGCGCTGCGTGCGTCCCGTCCGCCTCGACCTGGAACAGGCTGACCACGCTCTCCTCCTGACCGAACACCGGCCGGCCGACGAAGAGGATGTCGTCCATCCGCTCCAGCTCGATGGTGCCGTCGACCGTCAGGTCCGGGCGGGCGCCGCGCGGCAGCTCGCCGCCGAGGGCGACGTCGACCGTCACCGTCCCGTTCTCCACCGCCGGGTCGATGCGGGTGACGTGTCCCGGGATGACGCCGTTGCGGGTGTCGATGGTGGCCGACTGGCCGATCTGAACGTCCCTGGCCTGCGTCTCCGCGATGCGCAGCTCGGCCTTGAGCACCGTCGGGTCGCCCACCCGCGCCAGGTTGGTCCCGGTGGTGATGCGCTGCCCTTCGTCGAGCGGCACCTGCTGCAGCACGCCGGGCATCCCGGCCCGCACGTGCAGGTCGGCCATCTGCTGTTGCCGCAGCTCGTACAGCGTCCGCAGGCGGTCCACCTCGGCCTGCTCGACCGCGAGCTGTGCCTCGACGGTGTCGATGGCCATCCGCAGCCGTTCCTGCTCGAGCGCGTAGCGCGTATCGAACTCCTGCTCGGCCGACTGCGACTGCTGGAGCTGGAGCGACGAGACGAGGCCCTGCGTGAAGAGCTGATCGTCGGCGTCCGCCTGCAGGCGGGCCGTCTTGAGCTGCGCCTCGGTGGTGGCAAGCGTCGCTCGCTGGTCGAGCAGATCGCGCTCGACCTCGACCTGCCGGTTGCTGTAGCGGGCCTCGGCCGCTTCGAGATTCAAGCGCGCTTCGAGCGTGGACTGCTCGAGCTCGGGATTGCTCAGCTCGAGGATCACCGTGTCGGGCGCGACGAGGGCGCCGGGGCGGATGACGATCCGCTCGACGGTCCCGTCGGTGGTGGCCGGGATCCAGCGAATCTGCTCCGGGACCAGCGTGCCGGTGCCGCGCACCTGCCGCACCATCGGGCCGCGCTGCACGGTGTCGAGGTAGACGGTGTCGCCATCGACGAGCGGCGCCGCCGGTTCCAGCCGCGAGACCCCCACCGTGATGACGACGACCACGATGGCCGCAATCACGGCGTACAGAGTCTGGCGGAGCTTCTTCTTGCGTGCGAGATCGGGTCGGGAGATGTCCATTTGTCGTTACCGCCTTCCTACCCACGTATTGAAAAGTCTGTGTGGCAACAGCTCCATTACGTGCCTGCCTGGAGCGAGCGCATGAGGTTCGTGCGCGTGGCGCGCCACGCCGGAAAGGCGCCGGCCGCCGCCGTCGTGGTCAACAGCGTGAGGGCGGCCGCCACCAACGTGGCGGGGTCGTGGGGTGACACGCCGTAGAGCAACGCGGTCAGGACGCGGGTCGTCCCCAGCGCGACGACCAGGCCGAACACGACGCCGACCACAACCGGCACCAGGGCCTGTCGCACGACCAGCCGCACGATGGCCGTCCGCGAGCTGCCGAGCGCCATTCGCACGCTCAGCTCGCGCAGCCGAAGTCTGACGGACAGCGATACCGTGCCATACAATCCGAGCACGATCAGGCCCAGCGCGAGAACGCCGGTCCCGCCAAAGACCGTCGCGGCATACCGGGGCAACAAGAGGACGCCGCCGATGCGCGCGGTGAGCGGTTGCACGTCGAACACGGGCACCGCCCGATCGATCGCGCGCATCGCGTCAACGAGATGCACCCTCTGCGGCGGACCGACGGGTGACCGTCGCATGACCAGCGCCGCGGCCTGCCAACCCGACGGATCCTGCAGGATCGACGTGAACACCATGGGTCGCGTGACGTCCCCGAGCGTGCGGTTCTTGAAATCGCCCACGACGCCTACGACCTCCACCGTCCGCGTCACCGGAAAGCCCACCCCGATGTGCCGACCGATGGCCTGTCGTCGGTCGGGCCAGAAGCGGCGGACGAACGCGTCGTTCACGAGTGAGACCTCGACCGCGCCCGAGCGGTCCGACGCGTCGAATTCGCGTCCTTCGATCACCGGCACTCGAAGCGCTCCGAAGGCGCCGGGACCGGCTGTCCCGACGTCGACGAGCGGAAGCTCGTGCGACGCCGCGCCGTCGTGTCCGGACAGGCGGAGTCGGGTGAGCCGAACACTCAACGACAGGGGGACCGGCTGAATCCATCCTGCGGCCTCGACGTCTGGAAGCTCCCGGACGGCGGCGGCCGCGCGCGACAGGTAGCGATACGCTTCGTCCTGGTCGTGGCCGACCAGCGCCGGGGCGGCACTCGCGACCGCGACGCCTCGCGTCTCGAAGCCGGGGTCGACTTGCGTCACGCCGAGAAGGCTGCGCGACGCGAGGCCGCCGACCACCAGCAGCAACACCGCCGTCGTGGCCTGGCCGGCAATCAGCAGCCTCCGCCACGTCGTGGCTCCGCCGGCCGCGGATGCGCGCGAGTCGGTCTTGAGCGTCTCGACGATGGAGAGGCCCGACGAGATCCGCAACGCCGGTCCGAGCGACGAGACCATGGTCGACCCGAGGACGACGATCACCGTGAGGCCGAAGACGCGCCAATCGGGCACCAGGTGAAGATCGATGGCGGTCGGCACCCCCGGCAGACGGATCTCGCCGAGCAGCGGCCCGACCCACGCGGTCAGGAGCAACGCGATGGCGGCCGCGACGCCCGCGAGCAGGATGCCCTCGGCGAGCAACGGACGAATGATCCGCCATCGATTGGCTCCTACCGCCAGTCGGATGGCGACATCGCGCAGGCCGTCGACCGCGCGCGCGAGCACGAGATGCGCAACGTTGACCGAGCAGACCAACAGCAGGAGCAGCGCGACCGCGAGGACGCCGGCGGCTCCGAATCGGGCAAGGGCCTTCGACACGACGGGGTGAATGGACGCCTCCGACAGCGGCGTGAGCGCAAAGGAGCGACCGGCATTCGCGTGCGGATACCGCCGGGAGAGCGTATCCGCCAGGACGGCAACCTGCGTGCGAGCCTGCTCGAGCGTCGCGTCGTCCCGCAACCTGGCGTGCACCCACCACTCCAGTTGTCCGCGGTCGTCGGCCGAGTCCCCGCCGGCGTCGTCGAGTGGCTGCCAGAATTCCGGCGCGACCCCTCGAAACAAGCCGGTTAACCCCTCCGGGGCAATCCCGACGACCGTTCGTCGTCGGTCGCCGATCGCCAGCTCCCGGCCGATGATCCGGGGATCGGCCCCGAAGTGCCGACGCCACGCGGCGTGACCGAGAACGACCACCGCGCCCGGCTGGTCGGCTTCATCGAACGGCCGTCCGAGTGGGAACGACACGCCGAGCGTGGTGAAGTAGTTGGGGGAGACCTGTTCGCCGATTGCGATCCTGCGGTCCAGTCCGGCGCCAACCACCGATCCCATGCGGCGGTGCGCGACCACGGATTCGAAGGCGGCGACGTCGCGGGCGAGGTCCGCGTAGTCACCGAATCCCACCGGTTCGTTGCGCAGGACCGCCAGCTCTCCAACGGTCGTGATGCCGACGACCCGATCGGGTGCTCGGACCGGGAGCGGTTTGAGCAGCACGGCGTTGACGGCAGTCAACGCGAGGGTGGTCGCGCTCATGCCGACCACGAGGGTCAGGAGGGCGGTGAGCGAGAACCCGGGGGACCGTAGCAGCGTTCGAGCGGCGACATGAGCATCGGACCAGACTTGCATCTGCATTCTCACAACGCACCTCCCTGCTGTTCCAAGCGATGAAGGGCCGGGTAGAGCGTCTCCTGCACCAGGTCCGCCATTCGTAGGGCGTCCACATAGAGTCCTACGGGCTGCTGGCCCGGATTATTCGCGACCGCCCAGCGCTCCCTGATTGGAGCCCACGGATCACCAAGCCGGCCACTCGACAGACCCCACAGCGGATTTCGGGGCGCCGGCGGCGTCCGTCGAGGTACCGGCGGTCGTGAGAAACGTCGGGTGACGACTCCGGCGCGTCAGAGCGTCATAGCTCCCGACGCTCGTGGAGGCGGACCGCGAGCGCGAGCAGGCCAACGGTTGCCAGCGTCGCTGCCGCGGCGGCGCGGCCGAAGTCGCGAGCCGGGGTCCCCTCGAGCAGAAAGACGATGGCCGCGACGAGCTCACTCGGCAGCCACGGCTTGACGGACGGCACGATACCGAGGATGGGAATGAGCGCAAGGGCGCCGAACGCGAGAAGGACTGCGCTTGCGGCGTTGGTGGTCAGGCCGCACGCCGCCGCGAGCATCGCGACCGCAAACGCGAGGTGGATCACGCCGTATAGGGTGCCGACCGCCACGGGGAGCAACGGCGGCGGGCCGATGAGGACCGCGGTCAGTGTCCACGCCGTGACGGTGCCGGCGATGAGCGCGAGCGCGGCCGTGAGCGTCGTGACGACATACCGAGGGAGCAGCAATTCGCGCGCGCGGTCCACGCGAGTACGGAAGAATGCCGCCGACTCGGAACGAGCGTCGAACCCCAGGGCGTCACTGCCGACCACGAGCGCGGCCAGCCGACCCAGGAGGGAGGCGTTCGCGATGAACCGGGCGATGCCGTCGGCGGGAGTCGGTTCCGGGATGAAGACGTTCATCTCTCCGCCGAAATGTTCGAGGATCTCGCCGAGATACCGTCCGGTCACCGGACCGAAGACTCCGAACAGTCCGTACGTGCCGAAAATTATTGCCCACCGGTAGGTGCGGGTCAGGCGGACGAGCTCGAGATGCCAGAGCGTCATGAGGTCAGATCCAGAAACGCGGTCTCGAGGTTCGTCATCGGCGTCAGGGCAATCAGTCGCTCGCGACGGTCCGCGATGAGGCGAGGGATCTCACGTTCCGCGCGGGCGGTGTCGCCCACGACCAGGCGGATCCGGCCGGGGACCGGCTCGACGGCCTCGGTGACCCAGGGTCGGTCACGCAGCGCGTCGACGAGACCGCTGGCCGGCGGACGCACCTGCAAGGCGAAGACGCTGGCGCTGCGGGCCAGCAGGTCGGTGATCGCGCCCTCGAAACGTATCCGGCCGCGGTCGACCACCGCCACGGTGTCACAGACCTGCTGCACGTCGGCCAGGCTATGGGTCGACAGGACCACCGTCGCGGTGCGCGCGAGCCGACCGATCAGATCGAGCACCTCCCGTCGGCCCGCGGGGTCGAGAGCGGAGCACGGCTCGTCGAGGATCAGCAGCGCGGGGTCGCCGACCAGACAGGCCGCGAGTCCCAGGCGCTGAAGCATGCCGCGGGAGAATCCACCAACGGGTCCCCGGGCCTCGCGGAGGTCGACCTCGGCCAGCGCCTGCTCGATGCGCGTCCGTGGGAGTCCGGGCGCCACGAGGTGCCGGGCGAGGTCGACGACCTCCGCTGCCGTCAGCCACGGCTCGAACCGGGGCGTGTCGACCAACACCGCGATCCTCCGTCGGTCGACCGCCAAGGTGACCGTGCCGGCCGTCGGGCGTCGCAAACCCGCGAGCACCGCGAGGATCGTCGTCTTTCCCGCCCCGTTGGGGCCGATCAACCCGTAGGTGCTGCCACGCGTGATCTGCAAGTCGACGCGATCCAGCGCGATCGCCGTCCCGTACCGCTTGGACAATCCCGTTGCCACAATCAGTGGCGGGCCGGCCGGTCGGACGCCGGACCTCGCCGCAGGACGGTCGGTCGCTCCGGACGTGTCGACCCGCCATGCGACGATGGAGTCGTCGCCCGGTGGGACGATGGAGTCGTCGCCCGGTGGATCGTCCCCCGGGCGGCTCCGTCCCATGACGAGATAGGCGATCACGCCGAAAGGAAACGCGACGAGGATGATGAGTCCCCACGCCCATTTGGGGAGCACATGAACGTCATGCCGCATCAGATCGATCATGGCCGCCGCGACCACCGAGACCGCGAGTACGGCCAGCACGATGACAGGTGTCGGCATCACGCCCTCATCCGGCCGTCGAACAGGTGGATCTCCCGCTGGGCGTGCTCGGCATACCGCGGGTCGTGGGCAACTCGCCCGGGTGGATGGCCAGGCTCACCTGGTCGAGGGCGTGGGTCTCGACCTCGTCCGTATGGAAGACCTTCGAAACGTCCTGCGGCTGAATCAACGGGGCCAGATCATCGTTCATCTCGGTCCGCTCTCTTTCTCCGCTCAGGTCGGCCTCGGCGTCGCATCAGGGGCTGGAGAACGCCTCCAGCGTCCGCAGCAATCAGCAGGTCGAGCGTCCCCAGCACCAAGTCCGCCATTCGTACGGCGTCCACATGGAGTCCATACGGCCTGTCAGGCCGGATTATTCGCGGCCGCCTTTATTCGGGCACGAGCGGAGCGTGGAAGGTGGCGTGCGTAGGACTGAGATAGACGTGAGGGCTCGCGACCGGTCGTGCGGAGCCCTGGGACTGCGGTTGCGGCGTGATGGGGCGGTCAGGCGAGGGCGACGGCGGGTGGAGGGCGGCGGCGCAGGAACGGACTCACACACGGGTGCTGACGCCGGAAAACGCGCTGATTTTCGACGATTGAGACCCCGACCGAGAGCTGTTCCCGCGGTGACCTCCGACAGTGGCGGCTACAACTTGGCCCTGAGCGTTTCGACGAGTCGCCTTGCATGAGGCGATGCGGCAGTGACCCGTTGGGGATCGAGCTCGGCGAGAATCCTGAACGAATCGCGTCCCTTGTCGTATCCGCGCTTTCTGCAATTGCGAAGGCGTCGTTCTTCGGATCCCCAAGGGCCACGCAGAAGTCATCGTAGGTTTGTTTCCGACCGCCTCCGGCGATGATGCTTGGCATCCGGCCGGACAGTCCCGCCTTCCGGAAGAACTCCGAGAACGCTGCGCGACAGCGGGCCGTCAACTTCCTGTTGTTGTTGCCGCCTCCCTCCACGTAGACTCTCGCGCTCACCAGCGGTTTCCTCCCAGCTCTCCCTTCCTCCACAGCTCGCCAACGCTGTAGCGAGCGAGCCACTGAGACAGGTCCTTCGTGTTCAGCCGCCGGAGTTCCGTCCTTCCTTCGTGCTTCTCGCAAACCACCACACTCTCGGGGTCCTCCGCCAGTTCGTCCACGAGAGCGTCCGAATGCGTCGTTACGATCAACTGGCAGCGGGTCGACGCCTCACGCAGCAAGTCGGCGAGCGTAGGCATCAGGTCCGGATGCAGGCCCAGTTCGGGCTCCTCGATGCACACCAGCGGCGGCGGGTCGTCGTGACAGAGGATCGCCAGGAGGCAGAGGTACCGGAGGGTGCCGTCAGACAGTCGCACGGCGGGCACGGTGATGCCGTTTTCCTCCAGGAACACCTGGACGGTGCCCCCTTCCACGATCACGTCGAAATCCGTCAACCCGTCGTAGTTTCCCACCCGGCGGCGCCGGACCCACGCATCGATGAAACAAGTATATTGTGTAGGCCGTGACGCTGGCACAGAGGTCGGTTTCTCTATGGTGCCGAGAGCCCGTTTCGTAGTTTGACCCGGAGTCCCGCGAGCACCCCGTATTGCGACACCGGATCGCCCGGGAAGCGCGTCTTCTAGATTTCGTACCCGCGGACTCCACGCCAGCACTTCGCGATACAGGAGGTGACGCATGGAAGTTTTGTATCCCCGGTGCGCCGGGCTGGATGTCCACTCGCGGTGCGTGAACGCGTGCGCGCGCATCGCGGCGGGTCGGAAGGTCACGACCGAGCACCGGGAGTTCGCGACCACGACAGCGGGTCTGCTCGAACTGGCGGCCTGGCTGACCGAGGCGGGCTGCACGCACGTGGCGATGGAGGCGACCGGCGTGTACTGGAAGCCGGTGTGGCACGTCCTCGAAGACGAAGCTTCGTTCACGCTGGTGCTCGCCAACGCGCAGCACATCCGAAACGTTCCGGGGCGCAAGAGCGACCGGAAGGACGCGACCTGGATCGCCGACCTGTTGGCGCACGGGCTGATCCCGGGCAGCTTCGTGCCGCCGGCCCCGATCCAGGAGCTGCGCGACCTGACGCGGACCCGCAAGCAACTGGTCCGTGAGATCGCGCGGCACACCCTGCGCCTGCAGAAGACGCTGGAAGACGCGAACGTGAAGCTGACGCGCGTGGCCAGCGACATCCTGGGCGTCAGCGGCCGGGCGATCCTGGCGGCGCTCATCGCCGGGGAGACCGATCCCGAGCGGTTGGCTGATTGCACCAAGGGGCGCCTGAAGGCCGACCGTGCGGACATCGTCGCCGCGGTGCACGGCCGGGTGACGGCGCATCATCGTTTCCTGCTGAAGCTGCACCTGGCGCAGATCGATGCGCTGACCGCCGCTGTGCAGCAAGTCGAGCAGCAGGCCGACGAGGTGCTGCGCCCTTTTCGCGAGGCCGCCGACCGGCTGGCAACGATGCCCGGGGTCAGTGAGACGGTCGCGCGGGTGATCATCGCCGAGGTCGGCGTGGACATGACCCAGTTCCCTAGTGTCCCGCCCCTCAAATTCATGGAATAATTGGCAGGCTTCAAGTCAAGGAGGCTGCCATGCCACGCGGACGCAAACTGGCGCCGCTTACGCTCACCGACGACCAACAGGATCAGCTCCAGGGGATAGCCAACTCGGCCACCCTGCCCTACGCCCTGGTCCTGCGGGCCCGCATCATCCTCGCCAGCGCCGAAGGCTTGACCAACGCCGCCGTTGCGCAGCGCGTCGGCGTCACACCACAAACCGTCGGCAAGTGGCGACGGCGCTTCCGAGCGGCCGGTATCGAGGGCCTGCACGACGAACTCCGACCCGGTCGGCCCCAGACCTATGACGACGACAAGGTGGCGGCGGTGATCAGCCGCGCGCTGCAGGAGACGCCCGACGCCGCCACGCACTGGAGCACGCGCACCTTGGGACGTGCCGTGGGCATTTCCAAGAGCACGGTGCAGCGCTGGTTCGCGTTGTTCGGGGTCAAGCCGCATCTGGCGAAGACCTTCAAGCTGTCCACCGACCCGTTCTTCATCGAGAAAGTGCGCGACATCGTCGGGCTCTACCTCAACCCGCCGGACCACGCGATGGTCCTGTGCATGGATGAGAAGTCGCAGATTCAGGCGCTCAATCGCACCCAGCCGCGGCTGCCGATGGGCCTGGGCCACGTCGAAGGCTACACCCATGACTACGTCCGGCACGGCACGACGACGCTGTTCGCCGCCCTGGACATCGCCACCGGACGGGTGCTGTCCCAGTGCCGGAAGCGGCACCGCCACGAGGAGTTTCTGTCGTTCCTGCGGCTGATCGACCGGGAGGTGCCGGCGGAGCTGGACATCCACCTGGTGCTGGACAACTACGCGACGCACAAGCACGCCAAGGTCAAGCACTGGCTGGCGGCGCACCCGCGCTTCCACCTGCACTTCACGCCCACCTACTCGTCCTGGTTGAACCAGGTGGAGCGGTGGTTCGGCTTGCTCAGCCAGCGGGCGATCGCGCGCGGCTCGTTCCACAGCGTCTCGGACCTGGTGAACAAGATCCAGGCGTTCATCGACAGCTACAATGCCTCTGCGACGCCGTTCGTGTGGGTTGCCACTGCCCAGTCCATCATCGACAAAGTGGCGCGCATTGCAATGCGTATTTCCGGGACAGCACACTAGCGCTTCGTGTACTTGACCTCGCCGCCGAAGAAGGTCGCCGACAGCTTGTGCGCCTCGTCGCACACGACCAGGTCCCAGCCGGCGTCGGGCGCCTGCAGCTTCCGCTGCACGTCCTCGTCGCGCGACAGCTTGTCGAGACGGGCGATGACCAGGTCGGTCTCCAGGAACCAGTTGCGGGTGCGGGCGGCTTCGAGCTTGTCGTTGGTGAGGATCTCGAACGGAAGGTGGAACCGGCGGTAGAGCTCGTCCTGCCACTGTTCGGCGAGGCTGCCGGGGCAGACGATGAGGCAACGCTCCAGGTCGCCGCGCGCGATCAGCTCCTTGATGAGCAGGCCGGCCATGATGGTCTTGCCGGCGCCCGGGTCGTCGGCAAGGAGGAAGCGCAGCGGCTGGTGCGGCAGCATCGCCTCGTAGACGCCGGTGATCTGGTGCGGCAGCGGGTCGACCCCCGACGTATGGACTGCCAGCAGCGGGTCGAACAGGTGCGCGAGCCGGATGCGCTGGGCCTCGGACACGAGCCGGAACAACGCCCCGTCGCCGTCGAAGCTCCACGGCCGTCCCTCGGCGACAACCTCGAGCCGGGCCTCGTCGTGACGGTAGAGCAGCTCGTTGGCGACTGTGCCGGCCGGCGTCTTGTAGGTGAGCTCGAGCGCCGAAGAGCCGAACCACTGCACGCTGACGACGGTGACCAAACCATCGGGATACACGCCGCGGACGGTGCTGTTCGGGCGAAGGTCTTCAAGCCGCATGGTCGGAACAGTAGCAGTCGCCGGGATCTTCGAGGCTGCTGAACTGCCAGGTAGAAACGAGCGCTTGTGCCTGACAGGGTGGTCGTTCCGGTCTCGGATCCCCCGACACTTGTCGTCCCCGCCGCTGTCTGATTCGACGATGCCAGTGGAACGCCGAGCGCCTTTGGCGTCAAGCGTTCCGTTAGGGCTTCAAGAATTCCCAGCCCATTTGTGCCCGTGTTTGTTGAGGAATCGCCCGGTAAACGAATACAGTCTTGAGCATCGTGCCCATCATCCTACAGAACGGCACAGGACCAAAATGTCGACATAGGCGTATCCGGATCGACGTTCTCTAGCCCTGACGGCGAGTGTCACGTTTTCGCCGTCTGTGTTCGGATCAATGGTGTACATCGTGCCGCCAGGGTAGCTGCCGGTAACTTCGTGCCAGGCAGCTACCGGTCGATGTCTTGGCGGACATCTAGTTTCCAGAGAGTATTCCTGTGCAGGATCGGGCACTCTCGGAGCAAGATACTTTGGCAGTTCAGCCCAACCCGGAGAAGTCTGTCCAGACGTATGAATGACCACCGGTACTCTTGTGACGAGGACCTGCTGGTCTGTCCTTTCTGGCGTCTCGGCAACGCTGGCAAGCATGCGGACTGCCTCGTCGATCTTGGATGCTGTACTCTCCAGAGTGTCGCCCAAGAAGTTCAAGCGGTCTTCGACTTCTCCGAGACGGCTCTCGACTGCTACGACGCGGGAATCGAGAGTCCCGATGTAAAACGCTCCAGTCGCGACCACTCCAACCAGAGCCGAGACGTTAATCCAATCGACTAGTCTCATGAGTACCGTGTCCCTTCTTCGGTATTGTCGGCGCTACGAAACTACCGCAGTACGCTGTAATCTAAAGCGCACCTGGTTAATATAAGGCACGCTTATCTGACGCACAGACGATGCCGAGGTCGGCGGGCCGGTTCACGGCCTGTACCCCGCCGGGCATTGGCACGGCGACCCTCCCCGAGCTCCAAGCGCGTCGAGCGCGTCGCAGGCGGCGTTGATCTCCTGGTGCCGCGCGTTGATCTGCTCCGGCGACGAGGAAGTGCCCTCGGCAATCGCGCACCACGCGCCGGCAGCCTGATGCGCGAAGGCCCGCACCTGGATATCGACGGTCGAACTGCACCAGTTCAGGCCAAGGGTTTGGAAGTTCGCCGGCGTCGGATAGCCGGAAATCTCGCATGCCCGCGCCTCACTTCGAGATGCGGTCGACGGAGGGGCTTGCCGGCGGTCTTGCCGAGTCGCGGGTGGACGCCGCCGTGAGTCCTGACGTGGCGCGTTGAATCGCGCGTCGTTCAGGCGCCAGTAGGCGTCAGACCGATCCCGCTGCAGAGTTTCATTGTCCCGCGCCAGATCCCACGGCGTCTCGCCAGCCGCGTTGCGTACCGTCGCGTCCGCGCCAGCGTCCAGCAGGGCCCGGATCGCGTCCTCAGCGAGGGGTTGGGTGCCACGGGTTAAATAGTCGGCTCTGGCTGCGACATGCAGTGGTGTGTCGCCGTTTTCGCTCTTCTGGTTCACGTCTCCGCCGGCTGCGATGAGGGCCTGGACGGCAGACGCTGCGTTCATGCCAGCCGCCGCGTAGTGCAAGGGGGTGAAGCCGTACCGGTCTCTCGTGCCGGAGTTGGCGCCGCCCGCGAGCAGCGGCTCGACGGCGCGAATACGGCGCGCCCCCCAGTGCAGGGGTGTAGCTCCAAGGTCAGTACGAGCATCCACATCGGCTCCGGCCGCGAGCAGCTCCCTAATGAGAGTCGAGTTCGACTGAGCCGCGGCGTGCAGGGGTGTAAAGCCGTCTCGACCACGAAACCCGTCGCCAGATCGGGCGTTCACATCGGCTCCGGCCGTCAGGAGCGTTTCGACCACCGCTGGATTATTGTTGGCAGCCGCCGCGCGGTGCAGCGGCGTTTCGCC
This sequence comes from Vicinamibacterales bacterium, assembly GCA_965222905.1. Taxonomy (GTDB): domain Bacteria; phylum Acidobacteriota; class Vicinamibacteria; order Vicinamibacterales; family UBA8438; genus WTFV01. The sequence goes on from OZ244976.1 coordinate 7,613,168, forward strand.
CGCTTCGTCCGTTGCCGCCACATCGGCTCCGGCCGCCAAGAGCGCTTCGACCACCGCTGGATTCTCGTTGGCAGCCGCCGCGCGGTGCAGCGGCGTTGTTTCCGTTTCGTCCCTTGCCGTCACATCGGCTCGGGCCGTCAGGAGCACGTCGACCACCGCCACATTGTTGCCCGCGGCCCGGTGCAGGGGGGTTGCGCCGTGCTCGTCAGTTCGGGCGTCCACATCGGCGCCGACCGCCAAGAGCGCCTCGACCACGGCCACATTGTTGTACTGCGCCGCCAGGTGCAGGGGTGTGAAACCATGTCCTAGATAATCCTCTTCAGATCGGGCCTCCACATCGGCACCGGCCGCCACGAGCGCTTGGACGACCGCTGAATTCTCATTTGATCTGGCCGCATAGTGCAGGGGCGTTGCGTCTCGCCGTCTGTCCGTTGCCGTTACGTCGGCGCCTGCTGCCACGAGCGCTTCGACGACGTCCGGAATCTCGTTGTACCCCGCCGCGACGTGCAAGGGCGTCTCGCCATCGGAGTACGTTTCTGTTACATTGGCCCCGGCCGTCAGGAGCGCTTCGACGGCCTCTGGATTTCGGCTGTTCTGAGCGGCTATGCGAAGGGGTGTTGCACGATTCTCGTTTGTCGCTGAGACATCAAGCCCGACCGCCAGAAGTCTTTCGATGTCCGCGGAATCGCCATAGACGACGACGTAGTGCAGCAAGGTGTTGCCTCGTGCGTCTCGCCACGACGTGACATTGATCCCGGTGGCGAGCAACAGCTCAATCATGGTCTCGAGCACCTCTGGATTCTCGTTGCGAACGGCATTTTCGAGTGGAAGAGAGCTGTACTTGCCGGGTGCTTCTCCAGCGGCGCCGGCCGCCAACAGAGCTTTGATGACCGCCGGACTAGCGCTATGCTGCGCTGCCCAGTGCAGCGGCGTCATGGCGTTGCTATCGCGCGCTCGCACGTCGGCCCCGAGTGTGAGGCACGCGGTCACCTCTTCAAGCGTGGCAGTCTCGAAGAACGTGCGCGTGTTCCACGCACCGCAGCGACTGGCTACCGGCGCCGGAGCAGCGTTTGCGTCGGCGAGCGACAGCGAAGCCGCTGTCGTATCGCGCGCTTCCAAAGGGTCACGTGTACTGGCGACCGCCTCGACCATTGCTGCTTGTTGTCGCGTCGCTCCGGAGTCCGGAGTGACCGTCTGCGTGATGATCGCGGCGTCGCTGGCCAGCGGCGCCGGGCCTGCTCCCGCGGTATGCAGTGCATCGGCCTGAGTGCGGTCGAGAAATCCCGTCTCGGCATGTTCACGGGCCGCTTGCCAAGCTCGAATGGCTGACCGCGTGCGCGGGCCGAACAGCCCGTCGGGCGGGCCGGGATCGAAACCCTCGTTTCGGAGCCCGCGCTGAATCAGTCGTCTGGTTGGGCGGTCCAGGCGCAACGATGCCTCTACCACCTCTGCGTCCTGCTCAGGCGCCGCTTGGGTGGAGAACGCCGAGCCGCGCAACGATGCGGTCATCAGTCGTCGTCCTCCGAGGCCGTTCAGGTACCCTGGTGTGCCACGCGATATCTGCCAGTCTCGCAACGCCGCCTGCGCGCTGGCGCCGAACAGCCCGTGTCGCAGCGCCCCGGCCGAGACCTCACAGGCGCTGGCCGCACAGAGCAAGACCAGAGGCAACGCGGAGAGAAGTCGCGGAGTGTTCATGGACAGCTCCCTTCATCGGAACGACGGCCGCAGAAGCGGCTTCATCCGGTCGGATCCGCCGGGGACTCGCCCCATGACACCGCTTCATCAACTGGTTCCGTTCTCGCCTAGGTTTCGGCCACGGCCCCCCGGACGTTGTAGGTCGGGATTCTATAACACGCCATCGTGCGTGTCGATAGGTAGTCGGCCCATACCGAAGAGCCGTGAGACGCCCAGCGAGCCCTTCGGGCGCCCGAGCTTGCGGCCCGAGGCCCTGGCCTTGGCGAGGCCCTCGCGGGTGCGCTCGAAGATCAGGTCCCGCTCGACCTCGGCGAACAGCGCGAACAGCGTGGTCATGACCTTGGTCTGGATGTCACGCTTGCCCACGACGCGGATGTTCTCCTTCAGCGCCACGAAGGCGATGCCGGCCTTGGCGAGCGTGTCGAGGATGGCGACGATCTGACCCAGCGAGCGGCCGAGCCGGGAGAGTTCGCTGACGATCAGGCGGTCCTCGCGCTGGAGGCCGTTCAGCAGCGCGTCGAGCCGGCGTCGCTTCTCGGAAGCCTGTCCGGAGGCGGTCGCCTCGATGAAGTCGTCGATGCGGAAGTCGTGCTGGTGCGCGTACTCGAGGATGGCGAGGCGCTGGCTGCGCACGTCCTGCTGCGCGGTCGAGACCCTCAGGCAGGCGACGGTTCTCACGGCCTGTCCACGGAACGCAGCGTCGGCTATTGTATCGGACGGTTATCGAACATGGAACGCGTCGTATTCCATGCTGCTGAAGTGTTCGGTTAAAACGCCCCTTTGTTCCTGACAGAACCGCGTCGGTCTCCCGCCGCCGCCGGTCTCCCGCGGCCCGGAGGCCAGCTCGGGGGCACCCGAGGGCTTGAGCTGAGCCCTTGGAGTGTATTTCTGCACGAATGTTGTCGGTACCCTCCATAGCAGTACATCGGTCTTTACTCTCGGAGGCCGTCTCCGGCCCGGTCCCGGAGGGACGGCATCGTCATCGGGATGGAAGCTGACCTACTGGAGCGGCTAGACTCTTGCGGAGCCGCACCGCCCGGGTTGAGGGGGCAACAGACCGCGATTTGGGTGTAGAGTCGAACCCGTACGGATGCGCAAGCGGGACCGGGTGCTCGCGACGGCCTTGACCATCGCGACGGTGATTCTCTCTGCGGCCGGATTCCCTTGGGCCGTCCGGCGAGACGTGGGCGATGCCAGAACATCAGCGGTCGAGGCGCTTCGTGAGTCTGTTACGTGCGGGTCGAGGTTCTGTGAGCCGACACGATCGACGAAATGTGCCGTTGCAGGTTCGGACCCGCGGCGGCTCGAATATAAAGAGCGAGAGCGTTGACCCGTGGCGTTATTCCATGCTATCCGCCCGGCAACATGCCGGATGAGTGTGTCTATATCATCGCTTTAGAGCGCCCTGCTTGCGCGCCGACCAGAGTGAAAATCGGCTATACGCGCAACCTACAGCGGCGCTTGAAGGCATTCCGCACGACGTACCCGAATGCCGTAGTCATATGGACACGCGCCGGAACGCGAAAGACCGAGCGCGATCTGCTCGCAGAAGCTAGACGTTTCCCGCAAGCTTTCCCGATTGAAAAGGGGTGCGGCTCTTTTGCGTCGGCGGTCCAGAGGGGTCCAGGAGGGGCTGCGAGCGGCATGGCAAGAGCTACTTGACCCGGCGAAGGCGAGGTGAGGAGGGCGATGGGGGCGGCTCGCTGACCGGCGGTGCTATCCCGTCAGCGTAGCGCTGGGCGTGGTTCCGCTCGTACTCGCGCGCTTCGTGGAAGTCCCAGTACGCATCGAAGTCGCCGCTGGCCCGTAGCGCCCGCAGCTTCAGGACCGCCTCGGCGCCGACCAGCCGCCAGCGGGCTCCGGTCAACTCCATCCGGTCGCGGACCAGGTACCGGCACGCCCCTTCGATCACGCCGGTGGCGATGGGATAGCCCGCCGCGAGGTAGCGGTCGTAGTGCAGATACGGCGCGTACTTCTGCAGGTAGTCGGCGCACGTATCGACCGGCTTGCGGGTGTCGCTCGACAAGCCTGCGACGGTCGCCGCCCGCCGCATCGCCGCGGCCACCTTGCTGGACTTGCCCTCGAGAATGCTCTGCACGCGCGTCCAGGCCCAATGCGCCGCGTCGGGGCTCCCCTCGCGATGGAACACGTGCGCCGCCTTCCAGACGTACTCGACCACGTGAATGATGTCGAGGATCACCGTCACGTCGACGCCGTAGGCGGCGGCGCCCGCTTCGACGAGGGCGAGTTGCGTCTCGGCGCCGTCGACGAGCACGACCCAGCGCTTGACGCGCTCCGGGTCGTGGCGCTCGGCTTCCAGCATCGCCTCGGCGACCACCTCGGCCGGATCGTGTTCGAGGCTCGCCCAGACCCGTTTGGCCACCGGGCGAGGACGCACCGCCGCGGTCTTGGCCCGATTCTTGGCCTTGGCCGCCGGCTGTCGGGGCATCAGGCTCTGCAGGAAATCCTCCGGGCTGCGCACCAACGGCGCGACCGCGTAGACGGCGGCCACCGTCGCCATGCGTTTGGCGTGCTTCTTCTCGCCCGGCCGCAGGCGGTTGAACGGGGAGAGCTGCTCGCGTTGCCGCCGGCGCCTCTCGGCCGCCTTGCGCGTCGCCTCGCGCAGGTCCTCGTGATGCAGCACCACGCCCTTGCCGTCGAAGGTGAGCACCACAACCGACTCGTCAGCGACCGGCTCGCCCGCCGCCGCTCGGCGCGCCGCGTAGAAGGCGTCGAAGTCCTCAGCCGCGCGAGCGACCAACTGTTCCGCCTGACGCTTGGGCACATCGGCCCCGCTATGGCGAGACAGCTCGAACAGCGCTTCGTCGAACGACCGCGATGCGGCCGCTTCGGCCACCCGGCGGCGCACCTCGAGCGAGTAACGCTCAGCCGGCAGGTTCAGCGACGCATCGAGCGGATGCAGACTGTCGTGACCGTGCCGCGCGTAGCCCAGGCGCTCGACCGCCACCGTCCCGAAGGTCGTCTCCAACTGCCGGTCGTGCAGCCGCCGCTCCGAACGCTCGACGCCGTCGGCCCCCTCGACCGGACCCGCCGCCTCCCCCGGGCTGCGCTGGTCGAGGTGCCCTTGCAGGAGCTTGCGCATCAACTCCTGACCACGCCGGTTCAACTCCCGTTCGAGGTCGCTCTCACGCATCTGCAGGGCCTCGCGCGAAGAAAGGTAGGCTTTGGTCTCCGCGAAAGAAGCCTCCGCCGCCGCATAGGGCGCCGGGGCGGGTGGAGCGGTGCGGCGGAGAACAACTTGCATGGCTCAACGCTCCCGTAACCCCCGTAACCGCCGCTTGTCCAGGCCGCGCGCCAGCACCGCGCTGGCCAGGTTCTTCCTCAGTACGCATCCAGGCTCCGGCTACCCGCGGCGGCTGCGGACCGCCGCAACTGGAGCCAAGTGTCACCGTGCGCCGGTCGTCTCCCATCGGATCGCGGACCAAATGCCGACAGGCCCTTCGATGAGCCGGCGACGAGCACCGCACGCCGCGTCGCCGCTGCCACGTGGATGATGTCGAGTACCACGGTGGCTTCCAGGGCGTACGCGGTGGTGCCCGCGAGGCGGTCGCGATGGTCACGCGGCGGCGCATCTCGACCAGGTAGCGCTCCGGCAGCAGGTTCAGCGCGGCATCGAGCCGATGCAAGCCGTCGTGACCGCGCCGCGCGCAGCCCAGACCCACAACCTGCATCGTGCCGGAGGCCGTTTCGGCGTGGCTTTCGTGCTCGCGCGGCTCCGAGCACTCGACACCGCTGGTGTCCTCGGCCGGACCAGCAGCCTCTTTCGGGCTGCGTTGGTCGCGATGTCCTTGCAGGAGCTTGCGCACCAACTCCTGGCCCCGCCGCTGCAGTTCCCGTTCGAGTTCGCTCTCGCTCATCTGCCGGGCTTCGCTGGACGAGAGGAAGGCTTTGGCATCCGCGAAGACAGCATCGGCCGCTGCGCACGGGGCTCGCCTCGGGGGATCGATGCACGGGACGCCGGTTCGGGGCACGTCGAATGTACGTCCCTGGAATCCTGTCGTCACAGCCATCGCAGGCCTGCCTCCCTTCCCACGGCACCGTACCAGAACGCCGCGCGAATGTCCAGAAGGGAGCGCGCCTGTCGGGGAGAAGACCGAAGGTGTTCGGCGCCGTGACGAGGCTCGGCTGGCTGCCGAAAAGACGCCGGTACGCGCTGGCCTGCTTGATGTCCCTCCCGAAATGGCCACTGGGGAGACGCATCCGCGGGCAAAAGAGCCCATGAATAGGGCGAAAAATCCTCTATGAAGAGCCGCACCCCGCGAATGTCCAGAAGGGAGCGCGCCTGAGGGGGACCGGCGCGTGCCGGCGTCGTGGTCGGGTCGGGCGGCGGCCCGAAAAGAGGCGGATGGGGCGCTCGCCGGACGCTGTCACCCCTCAAAACGCACTGAAGAGGGAGTGTCCTCGGACATAAACCCTTATGAATGAGCGAGATAGCAATCTATGAAAAAGAGCCGCACCCCCGCGCGGGGGGCGACTCGCAACATCATAACGATCAGCCCAGCGAAGGAGCTGTTTCAATCCACGCCCCCGCGCGGGGGGCGACCTCCGGGTCCGTCCTCGACCTGAACGCGCAGATTCGGGTTTCAATCCACGCCCCCGCGCGGGGGGCGACTTGTGGCGCTCCAGCACGCGGTCGGTCCGATCCCGTTTCAATCCACGCCCCCGCGCGGGGGGCGACCTGGTATTCTGGCCGTGGGGAGGCCCCAGGAAAATGTTTCAATCCACGCCCCCGCGCGGGGGGCGACGACCGCGACCGTGGACGCCGTCGTGGACGCGTGGTTTCAATCCACGCCCCCGCGCGGGGGGCGACCGCACAGCGAGCGCGAGCAGGCCGAGCGCAGACGAGTTTCAATCCACGCCCCCGCGCGGGGGGCGACGCGCGTGAGAGTCCGCATGTCCAGCGAGAGGTTGTTTCAATCCACGCCCCCGCGCGGGGGGCGACGCTGGCGCAGCTTCCCGTACAGCGCGCCGGCATGGTTTCAATCCACGCCCCCGCGCGGGGGGCGACCTGGTTGACGGCCGAGCAGGCGGGGTTGTACACGCTGTTTCAATCCACGCCCCCGCGCGGGGGGCGACGGCGTTCCAGGCTATCCATGCGACCGCAACCGAGTTTCAATCCACGCCCCCGCGCGGGGGGCGACTCCAAGACGTGCTCCAATCTCGCGTTCGGCTGGGTTTCAATCCACGCCCCCGCGCGGGGGGCGACTTGAGGCGCTCCAGCACGCGGTCGGTCCGATCCCGTTTCAATCCACGCCCCCGCGCGGGGGGCGACCGCGGCGCGGCGATGGCCGTCACCTTGGGGGAGTTGTTTCAATCCACGCCCCCGCGCGGGGGGCGACGTCGGTCAGCATGTGGTCATCTCCGCGGGGGTTGCGTTTCAATCCACGCCCCCGCGCGGGGGGCGACCGCCACCGTTGAAGAACCGCGCGGTGCTGAACCTGTTTCAATCCACGCCCCCGCGCGGGGGGCGACCGTGGGACGGAGTGGAGCAGCTCGAGCTGGATCGGTTTCAATCCACGCCCCCGCGCGGGGGGCGACCCGGCGAGACCTTCGAGTTTTTTGTTTCCGGCCTGGTTTCAATCCACGCCCCCGCGCGGGGGGCGACATGTTCGTGCTCTGCGAGAGAGTGTCATTCGGATCGTTTCAATCCACGCCCCCGCGCGGGGGGCGACGTCCTGGCCGGAAGCATCGACACGGATGCAGTGGACGTTCAATCCACGCCCCCGCGCGGGGGGCGACGCCGCGTTCAGCCGCCTCGTCGACCAGATGACGAGGTTTCAATCCACGCCCCCGCGCGGGGGGCGACGAGCGGGACGGCGAACCACCCGTACCGGAACATGTTTCAATCCACGCCCCCGCGCGGGGGGCGACCCCGCTTGAGAGATCCTCCCGTACCAGTACTAAGTTTCAATCCACGCCCCCGCGCGGGGGGCGACATGGCGTCGACGCGCCAGTGAGTCGGGTAGTAGAGGTTTCAATCCACGCCCCCGCGCGGGGGGCGACTCGGGCTCGGCGTCCACGGGACAGCATCCCGGACGTTTCAATCCACGCCCCCGCGCGGGGGGCGACTGGGGAACGCGCGTACGGTGGGTCGGTGCAGTTGTTTCAATCCACGCCCCCGCGCGGGGGGCGACGCACGACGCTTGTCGACCGCCTCCTCGGTGACCATGTTTCAATCCACGCCCCCGCGCGGGGGGCGACCTGCGCGATTTGCTCTTGCTGTGCGTCGTCGATCGGGTTTCAATCCACGCCCCCGCGCGGGGGGCGACTTACGCCAACCCGCAGCCCGACAAGGGGCACATGGTTTCAATCCACGCCCCCGCGCGGGGGGCGACTTCGTGATCGCCGTCAACTCGGCGGACACGAAGGTGTTTCAATCCACGCCCCCGCGCGGGGGGCGACTCGAACTGATCGCGATCCTGGCCGGGTACGCGTTGTTTCAATCCACGCCCCCGCGCGGGGGGCGACGTCGTCGACTGGTTAGCATCGGCCAGATCACCAGTTTCAATCCACGCCCCCGCGCGGGGGGCGACTACAGCGCACGAGCCCGCGAACGGCTCGACATAGTTTCAATCCACGCCCCCGCGCGGGGGGCGACTTGAGGATTCCCGCGAGCGTTCCGCGGGGGATTCCCGTTTCAATCCACGCCCCCGCGCGGGGGGCGACAACCCACGCCCATCGGCGACAGCCGCTATTGCTGTTTCAATCCACGCCCCCGCGCGGGGGGCGACTCCGACGAGGAGCAATCGTGACCGACGACGGAGCGTTTCAATCCACGCCCCCGCGCGGGGGGCGACGCACCCTGTCCCCACGGTGAGCCGCTCGATCCAGTTTCAATCCACGCCCCCGCGCGGGGGGCGACGCCGACGCGCCAGCAGTTCGAGAAGCACCTCGCGGTTTCAATCCACGCCCCCGCGCGGGGGGCGACCCCTCAAGGAAAGCGGCGATTCGGACGTCGGCTCCGTTTCAATCCACGCCCCCGCGCGGGGGGCGACGTCGACTAGCTCGTATGCCGTGGCCCCTGTGTTGTTTCAATCCACGCCCCCGCGCGGGGGGCGACGAGAGACTGAGAGCCCAGACGGACGGTGCGAAGTTTCAATCCACGCCCCCGCGCGGGGGGCGACATGAGCCGGCGCGCGACCAATACATCGACGCTCGCGTTTCAATCCACGCCCCCGCGCGGGGGGCGACCCGTCTCGTCGCCCTTCGCCGCCCCCCGCCCGCGGTTTCAATCCACGCCCCCGCGCGGGGGGCGACCCGCGGCCGGGTCGTAGGCTACGAGGGTCGGTTGTTTCAATCCACGCCCCCGCGCGGGGGGCGACTCCGGCGAGCGTCACGTGACGCTCAGTGACCGAATGTTTCAATCCACGCCCCCGCGCGGGGGGCGACGCGACGACGGCGAACGCCGCCGACGTGGGGAAGTGGTTTCAATCCACGCCCCCGCGCGGGGGGCGACACCCTCCGCACCGGGCGACCCGCCATGCCCGCGGGAGACTCCGTTTCAATCCACGCCCCCGCGCGGGGGGCGACTTCCAGGGCGGGCGAGTACTCGAGCCGGCGATCGGGTTTCAATCCACGCCCCCGCGCGGGGGGCGATAGGCGATGGATTGGGCGAAGAAGGGGAAATGATGTTTCAATCCACGCCCCCGCGCGGGGGGCGACGGAGCGGCAGGCCGTGATTGAGCACAGGGAAAGGTTTCAATCCACGCCCCCGCGCGGGGGGCGACCCGGCAACACCGATCGCGCTGATGCCGGTCGACGTGTTTCAATCCACGCCCCCGCGCGGGGGGCGACTCATCGGGTGTGGTGGGAGAGCGAAACCGTCAAGGTTTCAATCCACGCCCCCGCGCGGGGGGCGACGCGGGTCGTCCGTCCAGTCACTCGGCTCCGGGCGTTTCAATCCACGCCCCCGCGCGGGGGGCGACCCCCATCAGTGTAACCGACTGAAAAGAAAGGCCCAGTCCGGCCGATTCCGCGAACCTCGGGAAGAAAGCGTCGGTGACGCGATCCCGAGCGGGCTCCCGACACAACTCGCCCCCAAAACGCGGGCTTGTGAGACTGCGCGAACCAGCACCAGACACCATGTGCGCTACCGGTTCGCGTTGGGGTCGGAACGGTCAGAACACCAATGGTCCGCCGGGGTCGTAGGATGTCTTGCTGCCCACGTGTTCAACCCGCGAACGCCAGTTGACACCGAGCCTGTAGAAGCGCAGGCTGTCAGTCCTTTCATCGATCTCGTCGATGAGGCCGGCGCGAAGAGCAGCCCACTGTGCCGCGTCGACGTCGCACTCGAATACCGAGTACTGCACGCGCTGACCGAAGTCCTGGCAGAGCCGAGCGACACGGCGCAGGCGCCGGCGGCCGGCGGCATCACCGGTGGCGACGTCGTAGGTGACAAGCATCAGCATGCCGGCACCGCCTACCGCCACAGAAACGGGGGGTACGCATCGAGCTCGCCACGCAGATGTCTGGCCAACAGCGACGCCTGCACGAACGGAACGAGACCAAGCGTGGTCCTCTCCTTTAGGAACGGATGGAGAATCTCATCCTTCTTGCGATCCTGGTACGCGACCAGTACACTCTTGCGCGCGTCGTCGCGCATCGTCACCGCGCCACTGACGGAGGCCTCGAAGTCGCGAGCGCGGAGTTGCCGCCGGTTGATCAGCGACAGCACCAGACGATCGGCCAGCACGGGACGCAATTCCTCCATGAGGTCCAGCGCGAGGCTCGGGCGCCCGGGGCGTTCGCGATGCAGATATCCCACGGCCGGATCGAGCCCAACCGTCTCCAGCGCCGAACGGCAATCGTGAACCAGCAGCGTGTAGAGAAACGACAGGAGCGCATTCACGGGATCCAGCGGCGGCCGTCGAGACCGGCCCTTGAACGCGAAGGCACGGTCTTCGTCGCGGATCAAGTCGTTGAGCACCGCGTAGTAGGCCCGTGCGGCCTCGCCTTCAATGCCGCGAATCGAATCGGTTCCCGACATCCCTGCGCTGCGCCGCGCCGCATCCGTCAGCCGTCGCTCGCATGCGCTCAGCCGCTCTCGACCGTCCGGCGCCATTGTAGCGCCGTGGTCGCGAAGCGCGCGCCGCACGACGGTACGCTGGTTGAGCAGCTTGCCGGTGACCATATGACCCGCCAGCTTCGCGGTCGTGGCGCCGTGGTCAGTGGCGCGGTACTGGGCGCGCCGCAGCAGAACGTTCCCTGAAGTCTGCCCCTCGACGCGGGCGAGGAAGCGACCGTTGCGGCCGAGCATCGAAACACAGACGCCGCACTCTGCGCAATGTCCCATCAGCGCCGGCGTCATCCCGACCGCACCGAAACAGACGATACCGCCGAGCAGATGGACGGGCACCCGGCCGCGCTCGTCTCCGTCCACCTCCACCACGACGTTCTCCCCGTCCTTGCGCAGCCAAGCCCTCTCCGTGGTCACGTAGAGCGTGTTCAGATGTCGGCGCATGCCCCACCGGTCAGCCGTCTATCGCGGTCGCCAGCCAGCGGTCGACGACGCCTGTACCGTGCGGCTTGCGCGGCTGGCAGAGCTCCTGCAGGGAACACGCCTCGCATTTGGCGGCCTCGTATTCTGGCAGCGGCGTCCGGCCACACCGGAGCAGCGTCCGTGTATCGGCGGCCACCCGCTCCGTCAGGGCGCGTAGATCGCTGTCGAAGACGACCACGCGCCGCCGGCGGCTGCGGCCATAGAACAGCGCTCCTTCCGGAACCGGCCGGGCCAGCATCTCCTCAAGACACAGCGCCTGCGCACAGAGCTGCACCTGGTCAGCGCGATTGCTCTTGGGTCGGCCACGCTTGTACTCCACAGGGTAGAGCGATCCGTCGTCGTCCCGAACCTCTACGACATCGGCGATTCCGGAAACTCCCAGCCGCAAAGATCGGACAGCAACGCTGCGGGCGATGCGCACGCCGCGCCGCCGCTCATGGCCTCCCGCGTCCGCCCGTTGGTGCAGCAGATGGCCCTCCGCGGTGAAGCGGTTCTCCGCCCATTGCCGCTCGATATGGATGAGGGCGCAGCGCCGGGGACAGTAGAGCATGTGCTGGAGGGCCGAGATCGGTATCAGCTCGTCCTCCGAAACCGCACGCGCACCCGTGGCCGGCATCGGAATCAGATCCTGTCGATCACCGCAACCCCGGCCGTCAGGTCGCTCTGGTCGACGTGAACGGCGTAGTCGGAATACGAGCGCGCCGGCGGCAGCCTGTGGTCGCCGGGATCGTGTTCTTCCGCGTCGAACACACGCTTGACCGTGACCCGCTCGAACAGGCGGTGGGCAGGCGCGTTGCCGAGAGTGCTGTCGTGCTTGAACAGGATCAGCCGCCGTGCGGTCATCTCGCCCCGCGCCGCGGAACGGTCGTGGTCGAACATCTGTTCGAGAGCCGTCCAGAACAGTTCGAGGTCTTCCTCGGAGAAGCCGGTCCCCCTGCCCGCTCCCCCGGCGAGGCAGGCCGATACGAAGCCGTGCCCGCGATATAGACCGTAGGGGACGATATGCTTGCGCCCCATCGTGCGAACATCCCCCTTGGACTCCGCGTCGGCCTCGGTGGTGGCGGCCATCCGCGTGATGGACACCTCCAATGGCAGAATCGGCTCGACCGAGCGGGCGAACGCGAACTGTACCGGCCCACGCACCTGGCCGCAGTTGGCGCCCTTGGTCGACATGACGGCGCCGAACGTCCGAACATCAAAGAAATTCGCGCACATCCAGCCGGTGATCTCCCGGGCCTTCTGTTCGTCCTTCGGCAACTTCTTTCGATCCTCCGCGGTGTTGTCCGGAACAATTGCGTCCCAGGCGCGCTTCTGCCGGTGTTCGAGGATCGCTCGCTCCGCAACGAAAATCTCGTGTCCGGGTGCGTCTCCCTGGGTCATCGCGACGTAGTTGCGGACCTTCCGCTTCAAGCACACATCGGACACGAGTCCCTGGTTGGTTTCCGGGTCCAGACGCGGAAGGTTGCCCGCGTCCGGGTCACCGTTCGGGTTCCCGTTCGCCACGTCGAAGAGGTATACGAAGTCGTAGCGGTTGCTGAGTACGGTCATGACTGGTTCTCATCGTCGAAACGGGAAGGCGACTCGACTGCAGCATCGCTGGCGTCTGAACCGTCGTCCTCACTCTCGACCTTCCGTTTCGTTTCCCTCTGGTGATGGTATCCGATAGCGAACCGCCCCTGATCCTCGAGGCGCAGACTCCGCGGAAAGGCCGTATCCATGCCAGCCAGGATCTCGTCAATCTCAGCGTCGAACCAGTGCGCAAGGCCGCCCTTTTCACCCTTGCGGAGCGACGCCAGGTGGCTTGCCGAGTTCCGCTCCAACAGCGGGAAGACCGACGCCGGCGTGGCCGAAGCCGCGCCGAAATAGCGATCCTTGATTGTGGCGTTCACCTTTCCGAGAGCCGCGCGCTGCACGCTCTCGTAGACCGCGAACAGCCGGCCGAGGCGATAGGCCGGATTACTTTCCTCTCGACTCAGACCCACGGGGACATCCTCCTCTTCAAAACCCAGGCGATGATCGCGGGCGAGGCACGCCTTGCAGATGGCCGCCCGCAGGCCGGTGATGTTCTTGTCGGCTCGCATCCGGCCCATGACGGCGGCCAACAACGACCGCGGATACCGCCCGCCGCCGAGAATCGCCCGCATCAAGGCGCCGCCAAGAGTGGGCGGGATGTTCTGGGCCTTGCCTTGTGCGGCCGTTTCCTGGAGCAGGCGCCAAGCGGCCGGCGGGGTCCGCCGAGGCGCCGGTTCGAGGCGCAGATCGCGCCAGTGCTCGGCGATGCGGCGAGCGAGTTCGCCAATCGTGTTCCGGTGCCAGAAACGAATCGACACGCGCGCGGCGTTCGGAGCAAGGCCGAGGACGCAGAAGCGCGTATTCTTGTCCAGCTTGGGATCGACCTGCACCAGGGGAAGGCCCTCCGCGATCGCAGCAAGCTTGTCAGCCACGTTGACAGTCTCTTCCGCATCGGTCGGGGGATCGACGAGCAATGGGAACAGCTCCTCCGCCGCGGCGGCGGCCCGTGCATCGTCCCCAGCCGCTTCCGCCCAGAACACGGTCGTCGCGTCGCCGATCTTGATGCGCCGAGGGCTGTCGCGTTCCAGCACTGTGTTCAACGATGCGGTGTAGGCGAACGCGGCTCGTTCGGACACCGGGGCGTTGGCGCCGCGCTCCTTGCCGAACGACTTGAAGGCGTCCTTGTCGAACGACACCAGGGACGCGCCAGAGGACTGCGCACCGGCGACGCCCTTCACGGAGGGATGCAGCCGCGCGATGGCCGCGCGCTCTCCGGTTACAAGGCACAGGCCCTTCGCGCCTTCTTCCTCTACCAGATGATTCAACCAGATGTCCTGGACGAAGGGTCGCTCGTGCAGGAACTCCAGCGCCGCGCCATCCAGCCGGAACACGATGTTCGCGTCCAGCATGCCTTCCGCATGCCGGAGGCTCTCGAAGTCCCGCGCTCGCCATCGGTCCAGAAAACGCAGGAATGCCAGCGCAGCCTCGTCTTCGCAGGTCGCGAGCATCCGTTGGTGAAAGTCCTTGAAGGCGGCGTGCTCGCCCACGACGCAGACCGGTTCCCTGGTTCCGGTGTCGCGCTTCACGCCGAGCGCAAACGCGGTCTTGTCCCACAGGAAGTTCGGCACAGGCTGGCCGGTCCGCTTGACGGGGCGCGGCACCACGCGGCGACTTGGCCTCGACATCCTGCCGGACGTGTCGCGGATGTCTTGAACATCCACCACTTCGCCATCTGGAGAGAGGACGACGCCGTACGAGATGTTCTCCCGCGAGAAGCCGAAGGCGGGCGCGGTCCCATCCGCGACGAGACGCTCGTGCAGCCCAACCAACGAGTGCAGGATCGTCATGCGCGGACCCCATCGGCGTCCGGCGGCGGCACGTCGATCACGCCTTCGCGCAGGGTCGCACGGAAGAAGCGCGGCGTCATGTCGCCGCGATAGTCGATGTCATGCAGCATCCAGCCGAGATCCTGGCCACGCTGGGCCGAAGACAGACTGGATCGCGGCATCGAGTCTCCCACGAGCGCGAAGTCGGCCGCGAACTCACGCGTGCCCAGATAGGGGCGGTGGTAACACTGTCCCCGCGCGGCGCGGCGGTTGAACATGGCGAGATGCTTGGCCTCGGTATCGTCAGCGCCGGCGGCAGCGGTCAGCACGAAGTGCGCCTCGATGACGTAGCCTACGTCGCGCAGCAGCGTAGCCGCTCGTTGCTGCCGGTCGTCCTCGATGAAGGTACGGAGGCTCGCGGTCGCGCCGGCCTTCATGGCCTTGCGCACATTGCCCGCGGCGATCTTGCCACCCAGTTCGTTGCGCCGGAAGTTCTCGAAGCGGATGGGCTTCAGGACGTGGATCCGGTCGATCACCCAGCGGATCGCCGGCTTCCAGTGGATCGCCTCGAGAATCCCGCGCGCGGCCGAGGGCGTCATCGTGTCGTAGGACACCCGCTCGACCTTCATCTCCGGCCGGGTGAAGCAGGCGTACTCGCCCCAGACGTGCAACTTCACGCCGTAGGCCATGACGACCCTCCGTGCGAGGCCCAAGCCTCCGGGAAGTCGAGCACGCGCGTCTCTCTCGCCGCTGGAAGCACGAGTGTGCTAGTCTGCGGAATACGGGGCGCCGCCCGGCGGCCCGCGGAGCCGACATGACCGCCTTGCAGTGTTATGCCTACAGACGCGGCCAGCGGTGGCACGCCATCTGCACGGATCTCGACATCGCCGTAGACGGCGAATCTCTCCTGGCGGTCGTTGCGTCGCTTGAGACCTGCATCGACATGTACCTGGAACGTGTCGCCGAGTTGCCAGCCGAGGAACGCGGGCCTTTCCTGACGCGGCGAGCGCCATGGCGCGTCAGGGCGTCGTTGGCCGTATCGACCTGGCTCCATCGTCTCAAGGGCGCCGGCGAGCGCCACGCGCGCTCGTTCTTGCTGGAATCTCACGTCGCCGCGCCCTCCTGACTCACCGGCGGCCGAACACACGCGCTGGCAGCCCGGACTGACGCACGATCGATGCAAGTGTCGGTCGCACCACCTCGTCGCCTTCCTTGCCGGCGACCGTGACCAGACGCCGCTGTCCGCTCACGACCCCCTCGAACTGTCGGTGGCTGCCCTTCCATCGCTTGCGGCGGAATCCATGGTCTTCCAGGATCCGTACCACGTCACGAACCTTCATCGTCGCGGACCCCGGTGCTATTCAGCCTCTCGCGCGGCCTCCGTGCTCGTGCGCCCCAGGGATCCACGCCCCCAAGGGAAGTTTCGCCCCCGGGGGCGACGGCCATTAGCATGGGCACCACGTACACGTTGGGTGCGGCTCTTTTGCGTCGGCGGTCCAGAGGGGTCCAGGAGGGGCTGCGAGCGGCATGGCAAGAGCTACTTGACCCGGCGAAGGCGAGGTGAGGAGGGCGATGGGGGCGGCTCGCTGACCGGCGGTGCTATCCCGTCAGCGTAGCGCTGGGCGTGGTTCCGCTCGTACTCGCGCGCTTCGTGGAAGTCCCAGTACGCATCGAAGTCGCCGCTGGCCCGTAGCGCCCGCAGCTTCAGGACCGCCTCGGCGCCGACCAGCCGCCAGCGGGCTCCGGTCAACTCCATCCGGTCGCGGACCAGGTACCGGCACGCCCCTTCGACCACGCCGGTGGCGATGGGATAGCCCGCCGCGAGGTAGCGGTCGTAGTGCAGATACTGCGCGTACTTCTGCAGGTAGTCGGCGCACGTATCGACCGGCTTGCGGGTGTCCTTCGACAAGCCGGCGACGGTCGCCGCACGCCGCATCGCCGCGGCCACCTTGCTGGACTTGCCCTCGAGAATGCTCTGCACGCGCGTCCAGGCCCAATGCGCCGCGTCGGGGCTCCCCTCGCGATGGAACACGTGCGCCGCCTTCCAGACGTACTCGACCACGTGAATGATGTCGAGTATCACCGTCACGTCGACGCCGTAGGCGGCGGCGCCCGCTTCGACGAGGGCGAGTTGCGTCTCGGCGCCGTCGACGAGCACGACCCAGCGCTTGACGCGCTCCGGGTCGTGGCGCTCGGCTTCCAGCATCGCCTCGGCGACCACCTCGGCCGGATCGTGTTCGAGGCTCGCCCAGACCCGTTTGGCCACCGGGCGAGGACGCACCGCAGCGGTCTTGGCCCGATTCTTGGCCTTGGCCGCCGGCTGTCGGGGCATCAGGCTCTGCAGGAAATCCTCCGGGCTGCGCACCAACGGCGCGACCGCGTAGACGGCGGCCACCGTCGCCATGCGCTTGGCGTGCTTCTTCTCGCCCGGCCGCAGGCGGTTGAACGGGGAGAGCTGCTCGCGTTGCCGCCGGCGCCTCTCGGCCGCCTTGCGCGTCGCCTCGCGCAGGTCCTCGTGATGCAGCACCACGCCCTTGCCGTCGAAGGTGAGCACCACAACCGACTCGTCAGCGACCGGCTCGCCCGCCGCCGCTCGGCGCGCCGCGTAGAAGGCGTCGAAGTCCTCAGCCGCGCGAGCGACCAACTGTTCCGCCTGACGCTTGGGCACATCGGCCCCGCTATGGCGAGACAGCTCGAACAGCGCTTCGTCGAACGACCGCGATGCGGCCGCTTCGGCCACCCGGCGGCGCACCTCGAGCGAGTAACGCTCAGCCGCCAGGTTCAGCGACGCATCGAGCGGATGCAGACTGTCGTGACCGTGCCGCGCGTAGCCCAGGCGCTCGACCGCCACCGTCCCGAAGGTCGTCTCCAACTGCCGGTCGTGCAGCCGCCGCTCCGAACGCTCGACGCCGTCGGCCCCCTCGACCGGACCCGCCGCCTCCCCCGGGCTGCGTTGGTCGAGGTGCCCTTGCAGGAGCTTGCGCATCAACTCCTGACCACGCCGGTTCAACTCCCGTTCGAGGTCGCTCTCACGCATCTGCAGGGCCTCGCGCGAAGTAAAGGTAGGCTTTGGTCTCCGCGAAAGAAGCCTCCGCCGCCGCATAGGGCGCCGGGGCGGGTGGAGCGGTGCGGCGGGGAACAACTTGCATGGCTCAACGCTCCCGTAACCGCCGCTTGTCCAGGCCGCGCGCCAGCACCGCGCTGGCCAGGTTCTTCCTCAGTACGCATCAAGGCTCCGGCTACCCGCGGCGGCTTGAGAACCGCCGCAACTGCAGCCAAGTGTCACCGTGCGCCGGTCGACTCCCATCGGGTCGCGGACCAAATGCCGACAGGCCCTTCGATGAGCCGGCGACGAGCACCGCACGCCGCGTCGCCGCTGCCACGTGGATGATGTCGAGTACCACGGTGGCTTCCAGGGCGTACGCGGTGGTGCCCGCGAGGCGGTCGCGAGGGTCACGCGGCGGCGCATCTCGACCCAGTAGCGCTCCGGCAGCAGGTTCAGCGCGGCATCGAGCCGATGCAAGCCGTCGTGACCGCGCCGCGCGCAGCCCAGACCCACAACCTGCATCGTGCCGGAGGCCGTTTCGGCGTGGCTTTCGTGCTCGCGCGGCTCCGAGCACTCGACACCGCTGGTGTCCTCGGCCGGACCAGCAGCCTCTTTCGGGCTGCGTTGGTCGCGATGTCCTTGCAGGAGCTTGCGCACCAACTCCTGGCCCCGCCGGTGCAGTTCCCGTTCGAGTTCGCTCTCGCTCATCCGCCGGGCTTCGCTGGACGAAAGGAAGGCTTTGGCATCCGCGAAGACAGCATCGGCCGCTGCGCACGGGGCTCGCCTCGGGGGATCGATGCACGGGACGCCGGTTCGGGGCACGTCGAATGTACGTCCCTGGAATCCTGTCGTCACAGCCATCGCAGGCCTGCCTCCCTTCCCACGGCACCGTACCAGAACGCCGCGCGAATGTCCAGAAGGGAGCGCGCCTGTCGGGGAGAAGACCGAAGGTGTTCGGCGCCGTGACGAGGCTCGGCTGGCTGCCGAAAAGACGCCGGTACGCGCTGGCCTGCTTGATGTCCCTCCCGAAATGGCCACTGGGGAGACGCATCCGCGGGCAAAAGAGCCCATGAATAGGGCGAAAAATCCTCTATGAAGAGCCGCACCCCGCGAATGTCCAGAAGGGAGCGCGCCTGAGGGGGACCGGCGCGTGCCGGCGTCGTGGTCGGGTCGGGCGGCGGCCCGAAAAGAGGCGGATGGGGCGCTCGCCGGACGCTGTCACCCCTCAAAACGCACTGAAGAGGGAGTGTCCTCGGACATAAACCCTTATGAATGAGCGAGATAGCAATCTATGAAAAAGAGCCGCACCCGTACACGTTTCAATCCACGCGGCATCGGCTTCGCCAACGTTCGGAATCAGCGTAACACAGTTTTCATGTCGTGTACGTGGTAGGCATGTGCGGCCATAGGATCTACCGCTGTCGGC
Source organism: Vicinamibacterales bacterium (assembly GCA_965222905.1). Classification (GTDB taxonomy): domain Bacteria; phylum Acidobacteriota; class Vicinamibacteria; order Vicinamibacterales; family UBA8438; genus WTFV01. Next base: position 7,632,193 of record OZ244976.1, read on the forward strand.
GTCTCAGTACACGAGTCCTTCAGCCGTGCGAGATGTCGGATCGTCAAACTTGAGGCCGACATGCTCGTCGTACAGATCGAGATTCGCCAGCACGACGAATTGCCGCCCGAAGTCCTTCTCCCGCACCGTACGGGCGGCGCCGACCGCGAGCAGGCCCTCCCGCCTGGAGGGTGGTATCTGCACGACGTACGGTTGCAGCCTGCGCGCGAGTCGACCGGGGCGAGGCGCATGTTCCAGGTCGCGGAGCAGACGCGCCGCCGTGTCATCGTTTCCGTCCTTGCCACGCCAGGGCACCATGACCGGCACCTGAGCGTCCTCGATCAATCGAAACTCTCGTGCGATCGTCTCGAACGGGAAGTCGAGACTGCGCCGCCGCTCAGCGCACTGTCGCAAGATCTGCTTCGCGTCGAGAGCGGCATCGCCCTTCGACCAGTAGAGCTCCCGGAAGTAGGCGCGGATCGCGTCAAGGGACATCGAATCATCGGGATAGCGCCGCATCACGCTGCGTGCGGCATCCGCGAACTGCGCGACGTCCGGTGGCGGCTTCCGGCCCTCTCCCGCGGCCGGCTCGAACACGAAGACATCCCCCTGGGGCGCTCTGCCTTCACGGTTGCAGCGCCCCGCGGCCTGAATGATCGACTCCAGGCCCGCCTCCGCCCGCCAGACGATGGGAAAATCCAGATCGACGCCGGCTTCGACGAGCGAGGTCGCGATCAGCCGCAGGGGCTTTCCGTCCTTGAGCCGCTGCCGGACCGCGTCGAGTCGTGCTCGACGATGGGATGCGCACATAAGCGTCGACAGGTGACAGGCACCCTCCGCGTCAGCAAGCTGCTCGTACAACTCGCGTGCGTGACGGCGCGTGTTGACGATGCAGAGGACCTGGGGCGATTCGTTCAAGCGATCCGCGATCTCGGCGTCCGCCATCCGCCCGACACAGCGCATCTGCGTCCGCTTGAGGGTCGCGTACAAGCGTTGCGGCGCCGGGGCCAACTCCCGTACGTGCTGGAAGCCGCCCGTGAACCCGTCGGCTTCCCGCAGCGCCGGCTGCGTGGCGGTGCAGAGCACGACGCTCGCTCGCCAGTTTCGGGCGAGCTCGTCCAGCGCCGTGATGCACGGCCGCAGGTGCTTGAGGGGCAGCGTTTGGGCCTCGTCCAGGATGACGACGCTGTTGGCGATACTGTGAAGCTTCCGGCAGCGCGACGGACGGTTCGCAAACAGACTCTCGAAGAACTGCACGGCGGTGGTCACGATGACCGGCGCGTCCCAGTTCTCCATCGCCAAGTGAAGCTTGTTCCTGGACTCGCGGTTGCCAATGCGCTCCTCGTCGAACGTGCTGTGGTGCTCGATGACGAAGTCCACCGGACGAGTTTCGCCACCACGCAGCGCATCGCGGAATACGTTGGCCGTCTGCTCGATGATGCTCATGTAGGGAATGACGTAGATGACGCGATCGAGCCCGTGGCGCACCGCGTGGTCCAGCGCAAAGGCGAGCGACGCCAACGTCTTGCCGCCGCCGGTCGGGACGGTGAGTGCGAACATGCCTTGCGGTTTCGCTGCGCCCTGCCGTACATGGGCGAGCACCTCCGCGCGCAGGTCGTTCACGTCACTACGCTCAGCGTTCGCCTGGAGGTCCTCGAGATGCGCATCGAGTCGGCGAGACAGCTCGGCGAGGTCTGGGTGCTTCCCACGCGCCGTCGGTATCCCCTCCAAACCGGTGTAATACGCCTCGGTGTCCAAGTAGTCCGCATCAACGAGCGCGGAGAAGACCATGCGGATGAGGAACGCGGCGCAGAAACCGGCCGTGTCCTTGTCGCGCGGCTTGATGCGCGGAGTGGCCAGCTTGGCCGGAACGGCGATCTCCTGCTCCCAGATCGGATCCGGCATCGAAACCGCCCCGCGCACGCGCCCCTCCAGGGAGGTGATCCCTTCGCCGTTCACGCCGTTGGCGAGACCGGCGTGGTGGCCCGCAACGCAGAACGCCAGCATCTTCCCGAGCAAATCTCCGTACCGGTCGACTGCAAGTCTGGCACCCGGTGCCGCGTGATCGAACCGCCGAGGACTGCCTTCGAGCCGCGCCTGAAACTGGTCGGTGTACTTACCGAGGTCATGCAGCACGCCGGTGACCCGGCCGAGTTCATCAAGACCCACGGATTCGAGAAACGCAGCGGCGCGGGTCGCCGTCGCCTCAAGGTGTACGGAAAGACGTTGCCACTGTTGCCTATCCTGTGGAGCGCTATGAGCGTAGTACTGCGGGCGACCCATCCTGCGGCTCCTGCAAGCCTTGTACGCCTGCATCGCTTCGCTCGGACCCATCTCTGTCCAGTTCTCGTAGCGGGTGGTGAGCTCGGTTGCGAGGGCCGAGAATGCCCATCAAGCCAAGCAGGTCGAGCAAGATGCGTCCGAACGTCTTCATCTCATGCCTCCCCGATGGTGATTGTACCCGTCGCCGACGGCGCTACCTGACTCTACCTGACCACTCATCGCCTTCGGCAAGGTCGACCAACGCTCTCCCCCGGATCGTCGTCGATCCACAGCGTGCCACGTCGCAGGAGCGCCGCCGACGTGGGAGCCACCGCGCCGTTTTTCCGCGCTGCCCGGCAGCGCTCAAGGTGTCCGACGTCGAGTACATGGCCGAACACGAGGAGGATCTTCGACGACAGTGCCCCGACCCCCGCGAGTGAATGGGGGCGCCACGCCTGCCGCGCCCAGCGGCGATGTGGTGCCCGCGACCGTGATGATCGAGTGGTAACTAACTAAGTGAATGACAATAAAAGAGTTGGTCTTCAGTGCCAGATTTCACCACGAACGCCACGTCCGTCGCATTGCGCAGGAGGACGCGCGGCGGGTGACACGGAGATCCGCGTTCTGAGTTCTTCCGTAACCCGCGGCTGCCCGCGGGGTCGAGCACCACTGGGGGTTCCAGATCGTTCGGGAGATCAAGGGCAAGGACCAGAAGACCGTCGTCTGGGCGTCGATGTCGCGCGACGTGCGGAGCGGAAAACAGTGGCGCACCGGTCCCCAGACCGGCAGAATAGATGCAGGCGTGGACGCTGGCGCTTTTCGAGGACGTCGAGCGCGGGATTGCCGCCGGCCATTCGGCCGAGGATATCGCGCGAGTCGAACCGCTGCCGGGCTGCACGGTGAACTCCGGGCAGGCGACAGAGCGTGACCGCCAGTGACAGGGGAAGGAGCTGACCGCCGACTGAATGAACCTACTCGCTCACGGTCGGGCCGTGCGGACCGCATCCACGGGAGGAGGAACCGATGATGAAGCGACGCTTGATCTGGTTGTTCGTCGTCACGGTGGCCGTTGGCGGTTGTGAGCAGCTCTCGCCGGAAATGCAACTGATTCACGACGCCGCCGATGCCCTCGGCGGTGTCGAGGCGGTCGAGGAGGTCGCCACGCTGCGCATCGAGGGCAGCGGGAACAACTTCCGGCTGGGGCAGAACCGGACGCCCGATACGGCTCTTCCGACGGCAGCGGTCGAGTCGTACATCGTCGCGGCCGACCTCCGGAATCACCGCATGCGGTGGGAGATTGCGAGCGCCAATTTTGCGGGGCGGGTAAACGCCGCGGTCACCGCAATGGACGGCGACGTGGCGTTCACCGTCGGGCAGGACGGTGCTCGGCGCGCCGCCGGGATGGTGGCAAGGGAGCGTCACACGGCGTACTACCATCATCCGCTGACGCTGCTCCAGGTCGCGCTGGCCGAGGCCGAGGAGGGGATGGCCGCGACGGTCGGCAACCTGCGGCAGGAGGCGGGGAATGACGTCCTCGACATCACCACGCCCGACGGTAGCGAGCTGACGCTGCACGTCGACTCGGAGTCCCGGCAGGTGGCGAGGATCCGGTCGATGGCGTACAACTCGAATCTGGGGAACGTGGAGACGGCGACCGCGTTCAGAGACTACGCCGCCGCGGGGGCATTGGTGCTGCCTGGGGCGATCACCAGGACGGTCGACGGCCAACCCGTCAGCTTCCTGCGGGTCAGTCACGCGGTGAATGCTGACATCGGCGATCTCGCCGCGCCGGCCGACGTCGCCTCGGCCGCCGAGCCCGGTCCGCCCGCCGCCAACGTGACGGACGAAGAGCTCGCCGACGGCGTCTGGCTGCTCGCCGGGCAATCCCATCACAGCGTCCTGGTCGAGTTCGACGAGTACGCCGTTCTGGTGGAGGCGCCACAGCACGACACGCGCACGCTGGCCGCCATCGCGCGGGCGCGCGAACTGGTCCCGGACAAGCAGCTCAGCCACGTCGTCAACACCCATCATCACTTCGACCACTCGGGCGGGATTCGGGCGGCGGTGGCCGAAGGACTGACGGTGATCACCCACCAGACGAACCGGGCCCTGTTCGAAGAGCTGGCGTCGCGGCCGCACACGATCGTGGCCGATCATCTGGCCCGGCAGCCGGCGGAGCTGATGCTGGAGACGGTGGCCGGCGACGACACGCTCGAGCTCGGGGAAGGCCGTAGAACCATGCAGATCTTCCGAATGGGGGATAATCCCCACGCCGACGGAGCGCTCGTCGTCTACTTGCCGGCCGAGCGGATGCTGATCCAGGCCGACATGTTCATCCCGGGGGTCGGCGGCGAGTTCGCGGAGACCGCGGCGGCGCTGCTCGAGGCCATCCAGGGCCGCAGGCTCCGGGTCGACCGGCTGGTGCCGATTCATGGCGCGGTCATGGCGTTGAGCGATCTGGAGGAAGCGGTGGAGAGCCCGGCGGCCGGGAATTAGAAGCAGGTGACAATTGTCGGGATAGCGGACCCTGCTCGGGGTAGGAGGCGCCAAATGCGCGTGCGGGAGTACGTCAGGCTGGCGAGCGCAGTCTTCGCGGTTTTCGTGCTGTTGTCGGCGGCAGTCGGGGTCGCCCTCGTGGGACAGACGGCGTCCCAGGGCGGGACGTCCCCGCGCACACCCTGGGGCGAGCCGGATCTCCAGGGGATTTGGACCGAAGAGTTCGACATTCTGCTCGAGCGGCCGGAACGCTACGGGAACCGCGAGTTATTGACGGACGAGGAGTACGCCGAGATCGACGAGGGCCGCGCCGCGGCCCTCAACAGCCAGCAGCAAGCGGATGGCGACCGTCGGAATGCGCGGGGGAGCGAGCGGGACGTCGCCGGCGCGTACAGCGATGCGTTCCTCTCCTTCAAGCATATGGGTCGGCGCACTTCTCTGATCGTCGACCCACCCAACGGCCGCATTCCTCCGCTGACCGAGGAGGCGCAGGCCCGCGCCGCGGCCGAGCGCGAGTTTCGCCTCGAGCTGCTCCGGTCCACCGAGACATGCCGGAGTGAGCTTCCGCAATGCGCCGGGGGCGTGTATGACCCGACCCCCTCACCCCGGCGGGCGGAGCTGCCTCCCCGGTACAACACGAGCCGGATGAATCGACACGACAATCCCGAGGATGGGGCATTCGGTGATCGGTGCATCGCCGGGCAGATTCCCGAGTTCGGCACGGCGTTCGGCGGCAGCTTTCGCCGCATCGTGCAGACGCCGGGCGGCATCTCCATGTTCTACGACGTCGGTCAAGGCCAGGGTTTCCAGCGGAACATCGTCATGAACGGCAGCCCGCATCTGCCCGACAGCATTCGTCAGTGGTGGGGCGACTCGCGAGGGCACTGGGAAGGGGACACCCTGGTGGTCGACGTCACCAACTTCAGCCCGAAGCAGGATTTCAGAGGATCCCGCGAGAATCTGCATCTGGTCGAACGCTGGACCCGGACCGGCCCCGACACCCTGGAGTACGAGGTGACGCTCGAAGACCCGACCGTCTGGGTCAGCCCCTGGACGGTGCGGCAGGAGTTCCGGAAGCAGAGCGACGAACAGAACCGCATCTACTACGAGCCACGGTGTCACGAGGGCAACTACGGCTTTCCGGCGCTGCTCCGCGCCGCGCGCATCGCGGACCAGCGGTACGCAGAAGGAACGGGACCGCACCCGGCGACCTACGACAACGCCTCGGGAGCGGGGATCGATCGATTCCTGGGTGTCCCCTGACTTGGGAGCCCGCGTTCGACGCGAGCACGGGCTCGCTCCTTCGACGGAGGGAAGTCGGGGCTACTGCTCCTGCGCCTCCCTCTCCTCGGCCCGGTGACCGCCGAGAATCCCTGTCATCGCGTGGTTGCCTTCGTGGCACGCGAACTCGAACACGGGATCATCGGACTTCTTCAGCGCGATCAGCACGGTCCAGGGCCGCGTCCAGTGGGTGGGATCGGTGAAGGTCAGCTCCCAGTCGAGGGTGTCGGGCCCGACGCGGGTAAAGCGCTCCAGCAGGTGGAAGTTCTCGGCCGAGCCCCTGAAATCGCTCTTCTCCGAGTAGTTTGTCGTTTCGACGACGAGCGTGTCGCCGTCCCAGTGCGCGCGGGAGTCACCCAACCACTGCTGAATCCTGTCGTCGAGATGTGGCTGCCCGTCGATCGGGATGATCCGGACGTCGTGAATCATCTCCTTCAGGACCGCGAGGTGATCGGGCGTCTGAACGAACTGGAAGTAGCTGTTGTAGCCGGCTCCAATTCGCGGCACGCCCCAAGTGATGCACCGGTCGGAGCTGTCTCGGTCGGTGTAGGTGTCGGCCGGATGGTCGCGTCGATACGCGCGAGCCTCGTCCGTTCTTGCCTGGGCGGCGTCCGTGAGCGGCGGCACCCGACCGTTCGGCGGATCGACGATTAGCGAAGTGCGGTCATCGAAGTCCCGATCGACCAGCCAGAACTGATTGTAGTTTCCGGTTCCGGTATCGGACGAGGTGTACCCCTGTTCCTGCGCCAGGGCTGCCTCGAACACGCTGTCTCCGAACGCCGCATCGGTCGCGCCGTTGAACAGCTCTCGCGCGTGCTGCTCCAGTGCGGCGACCTCCTCGTCGCTCAACTCGCCGCGATCGGCGAGGGTCTCGGGCCGCTCCAGCGGGGTCGCGGCGTTGTTCGCCCACACACCCTGGAGGTCGGGACGCCCGTCGGGGGTCCGGGGCACCGTCCACCCCGCGCTGTCCGCCGACCCGGTCTGACCGGCTGCCGGCGCCGCGCCCGTCAGGACGGCGCACATCGTCATCGCGACTATCGACACATGGTGCTTCATCTTGTCCTCCGTCACGGCAGCATACCCGAACATCGGCGCGTCAATCCGCCGCCGTGTCGATCGTCTATGATGCGAGCGTGAGACCCGTCTCGCGGCGGACGTTTCTCAAGTCGAGCGCGGCCGTCACGGCGGCGACGACGCTTCCGGCCTCGCGGGCGCCGCTCGGCGCCCAGGGTCGACCGGCCGATTCGGCGCCTCGGACCCCCATCGCCCTGACCGTCAACGGCGTGCGGCGCACCGTCGAGGTCGAGGACCGCTGGACGCTCGCCGAGCTGATCCGCGACCACCTCGACTTGACGGGGACCAAGATCGGCTGCGATCGCGGCGAGTGCGGCGCGTGCACGGTGCATCTCGACGGCGACCCGGTCTACTCCTGCAGCCAGCTCGCCGTCTGGGCCGACGGCCGCGCCGTGACGACGGTCGAAGGGCTCGCCGACGGCGACCGGCTGGATCCGCTCCAGGAAGCGTTCGTCGTCGGCGACGGCCCGCAGTGCGGCTTCTGCACGTCGGGCCAGTTGATGGCGGCCAAGGCGGTCGTCGCGGCCACGCCGAATCCCACCGAGGACGACGTCCGGCAGGGCATGACGGGCAACATCTGCCGCTGCTCGAACTACAACCGCTACGTGGCCGCCGTCCTCGGCCGTCCGCCCGAGCGGGCCACGGATTCGGATCCGCTGAGCGTGGTCGGCCGGAGCCGCCCCCGGATCGATGCGCTCGAGCGGGTCACCGGCGCGGCGCGCTATACCGGCGACGTCAAGCTGCCGGGGATGGCCTACGCACGGGTGCTCCGGAGCCCGCACCCCCACGCCCGTATCACGCGGATCGATACCCGGCGGGCGCGGGAAATGCCGGGCGTCCACGCGGTGTTGGCCCGCGAGAACTGCGACACGATCTGGGGATCCGGCGACCAGCAGAACCCGCGCTACCTGTTCAACAATCCGGTTCGGTTCGTCGGGGATCCGGTAGCCGCCGTGGCCGCCGTGGACCGCCACGTGGCCGAGGCCGCGATCCAGGCGATTGAGGTCGACTACGAGCCGCTCGATTTCGTCCTCGACCCGGAGGAAGCCGTCCAGCCGGGGGCGGTCGAGATCCAGCCGGGAGGCAACCTCTCGCGCCGGCGGGACGGCGAGGCGCTGCCCGACACCTATCGACGCGGCGACGTCGACGCCGGTCTGGCCGCGGCCGACGTGGTGGTCGAGGAGACCTACGTTTCGAAGCACCACAGCAACGCGCAGATGGAGCCCCGCTCGGCGGTGGCGCGTTGGGAGGGCGACAAGTTGACCCTGTGGTCCCCGACCCAGGGCATCTCGAACTGTCGCTCGGACATGGCGCGCGATCTCGGACTGCCCCCCGAACAGGTCCGGGTCGTCTGCGAGTACATGGGCGGCGGGTTCGGCAACAAGAATCAGTGTCAGGACGCCGACCTCATGGCGGCGCTCCTCGCGCGGGAGGCGGGGCGTCCGGTCAAGCTGGAGCTGACGCGGAAGGAAGACTTTCTCGGAGTCCATGGCCGCTGGCCGACGGTGCAGCACTACCAGGTGGGGGCCAGCCGGGACGGAACGCTGCAGGCGATCCGGCTCCGGGGCTTCAGCGGGATGGGTCCCCATCGCAAGAGCGGCGGGGGTATCGCCGGGATCGAGCTGTTCCGGTGTCCCAACGTGCACCGCGAGGTCTCGCCGGTCTACACCAACATGACCGTCGCCGCGAACTTCCGGGGTCCCTCCTATCCGCAGGGGGTCTGGGGGATCGAATCGGTCATGGATCAGGTGGCCCACGAGCTGTCGATCGACCCGCTCGAGTTCCATCTCCGGAACCTGACGCGCGCCTACAACGACCAGACGCCCTATACGAGCTGGGCGCTTCGCGAATGCCTCGCCGAGGGGGCCGACCGGTTCGGTTGGCCGGCGCGGTGGCGGCGGGCCGGGACCCGCACCGGTCCGCTCCGGCGGGGCATGGGGATGGCGATCGGCATGTTCGCCGCCCGCCTCGGGCGCAGCAGCGCGGTCTTGCGTCTGGAGGGCGGGCGCCTGTTTCTGCATATCGGGGTGACCGATATCGGCACCGCGACCAAGACGGCCATGGCCCAACTCGCCGCCGAGGCGATGGGGATGGACCTGGCCGACGTCACCGTCGTCTGGGGTGACACAGATCGGTGCCCGTACTCCGTGGGGGAGTCGGGAAGCCGGACGACCACCCATACCGGACTGGCGATTGTCGAAGCCGCGGAGGATCTCAAGCGGCAGATCGCAGCGATCGACGGCCCCCTGGAGAGCCGCACGCTCATCGCGCAGGCGACGCCGGAGCCGGTCCTCGACGGCCTGGCGCGATTCGCCTCGGCCGCGCACTTCGTGGAGGTCGAGGTCGACACGGAGCTGGGCGGCATCCGCGTGCTGAAGTACCTGGCGATGCACGAGAGCGGGCGCATCATCAACCCGCTCACTTCGGAGAGTCAGGTGAAGGGCGGCGTCACGATGGGGATCGGCATGGCGCTGCACGAGGAGCTGATCTACGACCGGCTCACCGGCATTCCGGTCAACCCGGGGTACTACGGCGCCCGGGTCATGACGCACCTCGACGCACCGGAGGTCGAGGTGCGGTTCATCGAGCCGGACGACGCGTATGGACCGTACGGGGCGAAGAACGTCGGCGAGCCGCCGATCATCCCCGTGGTGGCCGCCATCGGCAACGCGGTGTTCAATGCGACCGGCCGCCGGCTGCGGGAGCTGCCGATGACGCGGGATCGGGTGCTGGAGGCGCTGGCGTGAGACCGCTCGCCAACGTGAATCCGGAGAGCCTGTCCGATGCCGTGGAGCGCCTGGAGCGCGGCGGAGAGCGGACCGCCGCGGTCGGCGGCGGCAGCGACCTGCTCGGGATGATCAAGGACGACCTGGCGTCGCCCGACGTCCTCGTGAACCTCCGGCCGCTTGCCGATTCGGACGGCCTGGACACCATCGTCTCGGGACCGGCGGAGCTGCGCGTCGGCGGGCTGGTGACGCTCACGCGGCTCGGCGCCCATCCGGAGGTCGCCTCCCGCTACCACGTGCTGGCGGAGGCCGCCGGGTCGGCGGCGACGCCCCAGATTCGCAACGTCGCCACTCTGGCCGGCAACATCTGCCAGCGGCCCTGGTGCTGGTATTACCGTCAGCACTTCCCGTGCTACAAGCACGGCGGAAACCGCTGCTTCTCCCGGACCGGCGAGAACCAGTTCAACGCCATTTTCGGCGGCGGCCCGAGCTACATCGTCCATCCCTCGGACACCGCGCCGGCGCTCGTGGCCCTCGACGCCCGCTTCCGCCTGGTCGGCCCCGGCGGAGAACGGGTGGTTCCGGCGGGCGAGTTCTTCACGCTGCCGCGCGTCGACGTGGCGCGCGAGAACGTGCTGCAGCCGAACGAGATTCTGGCCGACGTCACGGTGCCGGCCGCGTCCGGTCTCCGGAGCACGTATGCCAAGGTGCTCGATCGGGAAGCGTGGACCCACGCCGTCGTCAGCGTGGCGCTCGCGCTGCAGATGGACGGCGACCGGGTTCGTCGCGCGGGAGTCGTGCTGGGCGGCGTCGCCCCCATTCCCTGGCGGGTCGCGGAGGTTGAGGAGCTGCTGGCGGGGCGGCAGGTGACCGAGTCGCTTGCCGCCGAAGCGGGGCGGCTCGCCGTCGACGGCGCCCGGCCGCTGTCGAAGAATCGCTACAAGGTTCCGCTGGTCGAGAATCTGGTGCGGCGGACGCTGCTCTCGCTGGCGGGCAGCGGGTGACGATCGACCGCCGCCCTGCTCGCGCGCCGCACGGGCTCAGCGCGAGTACCAGTCGTAGAACGCGTCCCCCTCCGGGATCTTCCGCGTGACGTCGATTTCCATCGTGGCGCTCTCCCAGTGGGTGACCAGCGGCTCCTTGCGCAGATGGCCGTACATGAACTCCTCGGCGAACTCCTGGCAGCGGAACTCCAGGAGCTGCATGTTCGGTTCCATACGGCGATAGAGGGGCATGGCGATCTGCCACGGACGGGTGAAGGTATTCGGGTCTTCGATCGTCACCTCGTAGTTGATGACGTTCGGCGCTATGAGCGTGAAGCGCTCCTCGAGGCGGAGGGCTGCGGTGTGGTGATTGCCGGCGCGGTCGAACCAGCCGTTGTCGCGGAAGTTCGTCACCTCGACCACCAGGGTGTCCCCCTCCCAGCGGCCAAGCGAGTGGCCCATCCAGGTGTAGTCCGGCGGTAGCTCCACCTCGTCCATGTGAATCGTGCGGGCGGTGGCGGTGTACGCGAACGCCATGTGAATCTTGTTCGTACTTTGGGTGATCTCGAACGGGTGCGGCATGTACATGGCGCGCGGGATGCCCGGGAGGAAACAGCGAATCTCTGGATCCCGGTCGACCCAGTTCTCGACGTTCTCCTGCTTCCGGGCCAGCGCCTCGGGGGTATAGGGGATCCGCCCATCGCCCTGAACGACCCCGAGTGAACCCGGGACCGAGGCGACCGCCCCGAGCGCAACCACCGGGGGAGCTGGAAGCCGGGCGTAATCGTACGGATAGGCCCCCGGCTGGGTAATCATCGCCGGCCGGGCGGCGTGGGATTCCAGGTCCCAGTTGGCCTCGTTGTTGGCCTGCCAGATACCGCTGAAATTCGGACGTCCTTCGATTCGGTCCGGCCGCTCGGGCTGATTGGTCTGGCCCGCCAGCCGGCCGACGGACGCCGTGAACATCCCACCCGCCACCGCCGCCACGACGGCGACGGCGATCCACGTACCTGCATGGCGATAACGCATGTCGATCTCCTGGGAAGCAGCCGGTTTGCCCTGGCTGCTAGCGAAGCGGGTTCTCTTCGACGCCTACGAAGTCGGTGGCGTTGTCGAACGTCGCGGGATGCGGGCCTCGGCCGGCGGCGTAATCTTCCTCCGCGATCCGGGCCCCCAGCAGCAGGGCCGGGAAGCCGTAGTTGCCCTCGTAGCAGCGGGGCTCGTAGTAGATGCGGTTCTGCCGATCGCTCTGCTTCCGGAATTCCTGTCGGACGGTCCACGGCCGGACCCACACCGCCGGGTCTTCGATCGTCACTTCGTAGTCCAGGGTTTCCGGGCCCGTGCGGGTCCAGCGCTCGATCAGGTGCAGGTTCTCGCGGGATCCGCGGAAGTCCCGCTTCGGGCTGAAGTTGGTGACGTCGACGACCAGCGTATCGCCTGCCCAGTGGCCGCGCGAGTCGCCCCACCACTGGCGAATGTGGTCGGGCAGATGCGGGCTGCCGTTCATGACGATGTTCCGCTGGAACCCCTGTCCCTGGCCGACGTCATGGAAGATCGAGATCCCGCCCGGCGTCTGCACGATGCGCCGGAAGCTGCCGCCGAACGCGGTGCCGAATTCGGGGACCCCGCCACTGAGACAACGGTCGCCGAGCGAGCCGTCTTCAATGTTGTCCTGGCGATTCATCCGGCCGGTGTTGTAGAGAGGCGGCTGCATCTGGGAGCGCCGGGGGGAAGGCTCCGGGTCGTACTCGCCGCCGCGGCACGCCACCGACCCGCTCCGGCAGGTCTCGGTCGAACGCAGCAGCTCCAGTCGGAACGCCCGGTCCTCGGCGGCCAGCGCCGAAGCTTCCGGCGTCTGCGGAGGAACCCTGCCGTGCGGGGGATCCACGATGAGCGAGGTCCGCCGGTCGGTAGGCTTGTACGACAGGAAGACCGCGTTGTACGCCCCCGCGACGTCGAGCTCCGTCCCGCGCTCGACCCGGCGGTTCCGGCCGATGAGCCCGGCGCGTTGCTCGTCGAGGGCGGCCTGCTCCTCGGGCGTCAGGAACTCCCGATCGCCGAACCGCTCCGGCCGCTCGAACGGCGTGTCGACCTCGGTGGTCCAGATGCCCTGCAGATCCGGCTCGCCCCACGGTGTCCTGATCGACGCGTCGGCCAGGCTGCCGGCGGTCTGGCCCGACAGGCCGATGCGGGTCGCGCCGAGCAGGCCCACCACGACCACGAGTGCCGAAACCGCTCCCGCGGCTGCGAACTGACGGGTTCTCATGGACGTGCTCCTTCGGTTCGAGACGGGGTCGGCCCTCGCCTCCGCCGTCAGGCTCGACCGATTGTTCCTCGGCGCGCCGGCCGGCCAGGATCTGCGAATATACTCCATCGTCGAAGACAATCGTTGTTGCGGGCCCGTTCGGGAGTTGGAGGAGGGAGCACGATGACCTGTCGACCACTCCACATGTTGAGCGCGGTGGTGACGACCGCAGTGCTGGCGGCTATCGCTTGGGCCGCCGGCACGGGCGAACCGGCGCTCCGGGCGGCCCGGACTCAGGAAGCCGACACGGCCTCGTCCTTGCGGACGCCTTGGGGTGAGCCGGATTTCCAGGGGATCTGGAGCGTCGAGCTGTTGGTCCCGCTGGAGCGCCCCGAGGGTGTGGCGACCGCGTTCTACACCGAGGAGCAGCAGGCCGAGCTGGATCGCCAGCGCACCGAGTTCTCGGTCTTCGGGAATCACGTTCGCGCCGAGCGGGGAACCGAGGCCGACGTGGCCGGCGCCTACAACGCCGTCTTCACATCGCAGCGGCCGACCGGCCGGCGCACCGGCATGGTCATCGATCCACCCGCTGGGCGGGTGCCCCCGACGACGCCGGAGGCCCAGGCGCGTCAGGCGGAGATCCGCGAGTACGAGCGGGCCCTGATGCAGAACACCATCGTCTGCCGGGACGGCCTGCCCGGGTGCCGGGACGGCGAGTACGGACCGCCGTCGCCGCGGCGCGACGAGCAGCCGCCGTACTACTCGGTCAGCAACATCAATCGCGCCGACGGGCCCGAGGACCGCAGCCTCGGCGAGCGCTGCATGAGCGGCAACCTCCCGACGTTCCGCGGCGGTTTCACGGGCATACATGTCCGTGTCGTCCAGTCGCCGGGCACGGTCTCCGTCTTCTACGACGTCGGCCAGGGTCAGGGCTTCAACCGCGTGATCCCGATCACCGACGCGCCGCACCTGCCGCCCGACGTACGCCAGTGGTGGGGCGATTCGCGCGGCCGCTGGGAGGGCGACACGCTCGTGGTCGACGTGACGAACTTCTCGGAAAAGAGGGACTTCCGGGGGTCGCGCGAGAACCTGCACCTGATCGAGCGCTGGAGGCGGACGGGACCGGACAGCATGGAACTGGTCACCACGGTCGAGGATCCGACGGTGTGGACCAGGCCATGGACCGTGATCCAGGACTTCGGCAGGCAGCCCGACGAGCCGAATCGGATCTACTACGAGCCGCGGTGCCACGAGGGCAACTACGGGCTGCCCGGGCTGCTGATCGGAGCCCGGGCCGAGGAGCGGGCCTACGAAGAGGATCGGGGTCCCCACCCGGCGACGCGGTGCATCGCCAGTTGCGCGTCGCCGGAGGGGCGCGACCCGTTGGCGCTGCGGTGACGAGCCCGGGGAGCAACACAGGAGGGCGTGCTGCTGGGTCGTGCCGTGCCGAACCGTAGTGGCTGCGCAGGATTACCAACGCTGTCGGCCGTGCCACGCTGGTCGCACCGCGATCCTGTCGAGGGCGGCAACCCGTTTCCCGCTGACGATGTCCGTCACACGCGGTGGGAAGAGGCGACGGCCCGCGCGCGGGCCGCCCTCCAGCGCTACGACGACGAGATTGCAGCCTCCGTTTCGGAGACTCTGACTTCGGGTTCCTACGTGCGCCGCTGGCTCGACCTCGCGACGATGCGGTTCGACACCTGGGCACGGCGTGGACTCGCGGCGGTGGACGGCACGGCGGCGCAACGGGACTATGCTGCGTGGCTGCAGACCTGCGTCATCAACTGGCGCGCGTACATCGCCGACACCTGCCCCCACGTCGCCCCGGATGTGCGGGCCGAACTCGCCTTGCGCCTGACTGCTCGCGCAGATCATTGGATCAACGAGACGACGCGGCAACGGCCTGCCGACACGCCTCGCCCAGACGTTCCACGCACGATACGGTGAGGCGCCTGGCGTGGCGACGATCACTCCCCCAACCGCTCTCGACAAGCCGTGTCGCAAGATGGGATGACAGGCTGTCAGGACGCTACGGCAAAGGCGTCGACGTGAGGCTGGAAGGCCTGCCGGAGCATCAAGGCGGCCCAAGGACAGCGTGATAAGGTAGACCCCAGATGAGCGAAACACCATGATCGTGACGTCGATCGTCGGAAGCGCTGGAGTGATCGTCACGATCCTCGGGCTGATGATCCGGAGCATGAACAAGCAGTTCGAGCAGACGAACCGGCGGATCGACGACGTGAGGACGGACCTGAAGGAATGCCTCAACGACACCAACCGCCGGATCGACGACACGAGAACCGAGCTGAACACGCGCCTCGAGGACACGAACCGGCATATCGAAGAGACCAACCGTCGCCTCGAACGCGTCGAGACCCGCGTCGACCAGATCGGCCGTGACATCGGTGAGTTGCGCGACCGGACCGGCAAGCTCGAAGGCACCGTCTCGACGTTCATCAGCAGCCAAAACCAGAGCGAAGCGGCCTGACCAGAGGAAACCGAAGGAATGGGCGGGGGCGAAGGGCAACAGCGGAACCAACACAGGACCCCGGCGAGAGTCAGCCCGGGCGGCCGAGACCACGCATTCTGGACGAAAGCGTGCGAGAGGGTCGGCGGCACGGACTCGGCGCCACGGTTCGGATCCGATGCCGACGACGAGGAGATCAACACCACGATCGCGGCGATGAAGAACCTGCTCCGTTTCCTGGACGCAAACCCGGGAATCAGAGAGCAGGAAGGAAATGCACGCGGCGCCGGATGGTGCTTGCTGTCACTCGCCGGCAAGCGCTGCAGGGAACCGTACGGTGAGACCTGCCCGGGGCAATGCGCAAGCACGGTGCGCGGGGTAGCCGAGCACCAGCGGCAGTGGCGATGGTCGAGCGGCGAACGGGTGTTGATCACCCACCCGTGCCCCACCGACGAGGGCTGGCAGAGAGGCCTGCGATGCGACTTGGCTGAAGTAGGCGCGAAGCTTCCAGCAGTGGCGAAGAATCGAATCGACGTCTTTGTTGGAGTACCGGAAGACGACTGGTACTATCCCGGCAGAACGATGACGGTACTGTTTCAGCCAACAGCGGCACCGCCGCCGAGAGGCTTGGTCCCATACCGCTGGACCGGCGAGGTCGGCGCCAGGGAAGAGGCTACGGAGCGGTGGCCTCCACGACGAACGCCAGCTGCCAAGGCGACGATAGACGACAACGGTCGCAGGATCTGGCCAGCTATCACGTACGGCGGTTTGCCCGTCGAAGGAGAGTACGTCGGAGAGGCGGAAGAAAGGCTGCTGTTGAGCGAACCAGACGGCGGCAAGTACAGGTATCTGGGACCTTTCGAAGCACGGAAGCAGCGGGACGCCTACAAGGCGGGTCTCCTCTTCAAGGCGCTCAGGCTAGTCGGCACGAGCGACGAAGAAGAGCCGAGAAACGACAACGAACGAAAGATGCTGCGCGTGGCGCGCCGGACGACGATTCCACTGCCGAGCCAGTACTGGACGGACCTTGGCGGGGACCCGGCGATGTACCGACACGGCAAAGCGAGCGCAGGCGTGAAACTGAGTGCCTGCTACGCCGTTGCGAGTGCCAATAAAGCAGGTCTCGGAAGGAGAAGTACATTCTGGATCTCACGCACCAACCGCGTCGTCGTAGCAGCATGGGGAACGCCACTGGAAGGGGCATGGCTCGACGCCGCGATCACCGCGCTGTCCGCGGATGTGACAAATCCAGCAACCCTTTGCCGATAAAGGAGTCACGACGGCGCACGCCACAACTTCGACACCGGGACACTTGCCGCCTGCGAGGTCTTTCGCAGCAACCTTCCTGCGCCGAGACCCTGGGCACGAAACCACATCACGGTGCAGTCGCGTAGGGCGAAGCGATCACCGATGCCACCTTTACCAACCCTCACCGAGGGCCAGATCCTGACCGGCTCACTCTTCAACGAGCCGATGCGCGTGGAGACTGTCGCACAGACGGGACCGAGTTGGACGCTCGGTCTGGTTGGCACACGGTCGGAACGGTTCCGGAAGGTCTCCCTCGGCGCGGCCGAGCTGGCCGGGCTGACGGTTCTCGACAGCGGTTTCCGGTACGACGGGGACGGCGGGTTGCTGCGGCTGGGACTGCAGGCGCACGCGCTCGGGATCGCCTGGGAGTTCGATCCCTACTTCGGGCTGTCTGTCTCCCGCGTCGATCCGCTGCCGCACCAGTTGGAGGCTGTCTACGATCATCTGTTGAAGCCGGCCCGCGTGCGGTTTCTGCTCGCCGACGACGCCGGGGCCGGGAAGACGATCATGGCGGGGCTGCTGATCCGCGAGCTGCAGTTGCGCGGCCTCGCCGAGCGAATCCTGATCGTCGCCCCGTCGAACCTCGCCTTCCAGTGGCAGCGCGAGTTGCAGGAAAAGTTCGACCAGACATTCGTCGTGCTGAAAGGGAGCGAGTTGCGCGCGCAGTTCGGCGTGAACCAGTGGATGCAACAGCCGAAGGTGGTGACGTCGCTGGATCTTGCGAAGCGCGAGGAGATCCTGCCCGGACTGCGCCAGGTGCACTGGGACATGGTCGTCGTGGACGAGGCCCACCGGATGTCGGCGCGCGACGAGTCGCACAAGAGCCAGCGCTACAAGCTGGGCGAGCTGCTGCGGGATTCGTCCGACCACATACTGCTCTTGACCGCAACGCCGCACAAGGGGGATCCCGAGAACTTCTCGCTCTTCCTGCAGCTTCTCGACCGCGACGCCTACGCCGACGTGCGTTCGATACGGCAGGCGATGGACGCCGGGCGCGCGCCGTTCTACCTGCGGCGCACGAAGGAGGCGATGGTCTACTTCCCGGAGCGGGGTGCGGACGGGCGCTGGGAGGCGCGCAAGATCTTCACGAAGCGCATTCCGACTACCGCCGACTTCAAGATCGACGGGCCCGAGTTCGAGCTGTACCAGCAGGTGACGCAGTTCGTGAAGCGGCAGAGCGCCCGCGCCGCCGCGGCCGGCGACGATCGACGGGCCCGCGCCGTCGGCTTCCTGATGGCCCTCTATCAGCGGCGTCTGACCTCCAGCGCACGGGCGATCCGATGCAGCCTCGCGAATCGAGCCCACCGCCTGGAACTCGGCCTCGCCCAGGCCGAGGATCTGGCGCGCACCGCCCCGCCGGAGCTTCCGAGCATGGACGAGCTCGAGGAGATGGAAGAGCGGGACCGGGAACGGCTGGAGCGGCTGCTCGACGCCATCACGCTGGCCGGGAACGCCGAGATGGTGCGGGAGGAAATCGCGGAGCTGCGGGGGCTGGCCGTCCAGGCCCAGGACGTCGAGCGGGCGGGGGTCGAGGCGAAGCTCGCAAAACTCGAAGAGCTGCTGCGCAGCCAGGGATTCTTCGAGCGACCGGACCAGCGGCTGATCCTCTTCAGCGAGTTCAAGGACACGCTCGACTACCTGGTCGAGAAGCTCGAAGCCTGGGGCTTCAAGGTGGCGACGATCCACGGCAGCATGAAGCCCGGCTCGCGGGAGGAACCAGGAACCAGGCTCCATGCCGAGCAGCAGTTCCGGGAGGGGGCGGCCCAGGTGCTCGTGGCGACCGAGGCCGCGGGCGAGGGGATCAACCTGCAGGTCTGCAACATCCTCTTCAACTACGACATCCCGTGGAATCCCAACCGCCTCGAACAGCGCATGGGGCGCATCCACCGCTACGGGCAGGAGAAGGACTGCCTCATCTTCAACTTCGTCGCCACGAACACCATCGAGGGGCACGTCCTCGAGCGCCTGCTCGACAAGCTCAAGGAGATCCGTGACGCGCTCGACGACGATGCGGTGTTCAACGTCGTGGGCGAGGTGCTGCCGGCGGCCCGTGTGGAACGGGTGCTTCGCGACTACTATGCCGGCCGTCTGGGCAACGAGGACCTGGAGGACCGACTGCTACGGGATGTCGACGAGAGTCGCTTCCGCAACATCTGCCGGAACGCCTTGGAGGGACTGGCGTCGAAGAGGCTGAACCTGGAGATGCTCGTCGAGCGGCGCGCCCGCGCGAAGGAACGCCGCGTCGTACCGGAGACGATCGCGCGCTTCCTGCGGGATGCCGCGCCACTGGCTCCGTTGAGACTCAAGTTCATCGGCGGGTTGGCGCACACATTCGAGCCGGCGCGAACACCTTCGTCCCTGCGGCGCTACGAGCGCGAGCCCGACTGGCGGTTGCCGGAGCTGGCGGCGCGCTACCCGCGCTGCAGTACCGACCGCGACACGGCGCAGAAGCACGCGCTCGAATGGGTAACGCCGGGGCATCCGCTGTTCGAGGCGGTCCGCCGCCATGCGCGGGAACAGGCGCTGGAGCCGCTGGCCCGCGGCGCCACCTTTCACTCGCTGGCGCACGACGCGCCGGCCCGGATCGACTTCTACCGTGCGCGAGCCGTCGACGGACTCGGCCACGTTGTGCACGAGCGGGTTTTCGCAGTAGAGCTGGCCGGCGACGGCGAACCACAGCAATGCGAGCCGACGGTGCTTGGTGACCTCATCCCGGCACCCGCACCGGATGCCCTGCCTGCGGTCGCGCACCGGCCGGAGCCGGCGGCCTGGCTACAGGAGCACGCCCTTGGACCCTTTCTCGATGCGACTCGCGCTGAACGTCTCGCCGAGGTCGAGCGGGTGGCCGATCACGTGGAGATCTCGCTGAAGGAGCTCTTGCAGCGGACCGACGATGAGATCGGGCGGGCTGCCGCAGATGTGGAAGATGGCCGGCAGGGCGCCGAGGGCCGGCTCGCGATGGCCGAGGACCGGCACGGCGAGCTGTTCGCCCGCCGCCAGCGGCGGCGCGAGGAGTTGCAACAGCAGCAGGCGCTGTCGCTCCAGGGAATCGAGCGGATGACCAGCGTGCTGGTCCTGCCGCACCCGGACCGCGGCGCCGCCGAGGTGAAGCGCCATCAGCCCGACCCGAAGACGGAAGGGACGGCCATGCGCGTCGTCATGGACCACGAACTGAGTCAGGGCCGGCACGTCGAGGACGTGAGCGCGAAGAACCTCGGCTACGACGTGACCAGCCTGGATCTGCAATCGGGCGACCTGCGCCTGATCGAAGTCAAGGGTCTGGCCGCGGCGACGGGCACGATTCTGCTGACGCCGAACGAGCGGCGCGTCGCCGAGGACCGGCCCGACTGCTACTGGCTGTACGTCGTCACGAACTGCGGTGAGGCGCCCGTGCTCCAGGAGCCGATCGGCAACCCGGCGCAGTTCCCCTGGCACGAGGTGACCAAGGTGCAGCACTACTATCTGAGCGTGGACGCCATGACGCGGCCGATGCGGGTACGGGACGACCGGCCGGAGTACGGAGCCGGCGACTGATCGATTACCATGCGCAATCAACGATGTCGCAATGCTGTAGTGATCATGGTCGTGAACTCGAGATCGTGCGCCGAGTGCAGTGCGGCATGGACCTGGAAGCTGCGTGATCATGCCGCATCTGAACTTGAGTGATCTCAGCGATGGTCTTCCTGCGATCCCACCGGCCTTTGGCGAGACGCTGGCGCAAATCGGCGGGTTGTGTCTGGAATCGCAGGGTCACGGACGCGGCGTTCAACTTTGTGTCAGAGGCCACCGCAACAACAGCTATTCCGTGGAGTGGCCGCAAGTCACGAAGCAGGTTCTCAGAGGCTTCAACGACCCGGAGGAAGCCACGGAATTCGGCGCGGTCGGTGTGGCGATTCTGCTGGCCAAGCGGGAGGTTGGCTATTCTGTGATCGAGCGTTCCAGAAAAGGGACCGGTTTCGATTACTGGATGGGTCACGAGTCCGAGTTGCCCTTCGAGAGGAAGGCACGGCTCGAAATATCCGGAATTCGTAAAGGACGTAACCAAGAGGTCAACGCACGGGTCAAGCAGAAGCTGAAGCAGATCGAGCGGTCGGGCGATTCGCCGGCCGCATACGTGATCGTGGTCGAGTTCGGAACGCCTCTTGCCGAGGTGCGAGAGAGATGAGCAGGGTCAATGATCTGCACGCCCGGGCCATGGAGCACGCGGCGCAGGCGCTCCTGGCTCGAATGCGCGGCGAGACGGGGCGCGCGGTCGAACTCTTCGGGGAGGCGTTGAAGTGCGAGACCGCCGCCATCGAGGAATTGCGCGAGTACAGCGAACCGACGTATTCGATTCTGCACCGTAGCGCAGGCACCCTCGCGCTCGACTGCAACGACCTTCGCACGGCGGAGAGAATGGCGGCCCGCGCCCTCGCGCAGGAGCCGCCTCCGGACGTT
Source organism: Vicinamibacterales bacterium (assembly GCA_965222905.1). Taxonomy (GTDB): domain Bacteria; phylum Acidobacteriota; class Vicinamibacteria; order Vicinamibacterales; family UBA8438; genus WTFV01. Next base: position 7,653,451 of record OZ244976.1, read on the forward strand.
GCGCAGGAGTTGCGAGACCTGCTGGAACAGATTCACTTTCGGACGCATCTCGAGCTGCGGGGTATCGCACTGGGCGAAGATGAACTGCAGATGAACCTGACCGGTCCCGCAGTCGGTTTCGGGTTGGTCAAGTCCGACGAGTTTCTCACGCGCGTCAATGATTCGACGAGGCTGCTCCATCGCATTGCAGAACGGAGGAGAAAGAAGCCGTTCAGGGAGAGAGGGCGTGCGGGCAAGGATATCGAAGAGAACTACGAGTTGTTCCTTTCGACGCCAAGGGCGGCCAGTTTTTCGGTAACGCTGAGACTCGGCAGCCCGACGGGCCAGCAGAGGTTGCCGGAGATTTGCGACGCGCCGGCGATCATGGACGAGTTCATCGACCTGATGGATCTCGCAAACGAATCGAAGATCACCGAGATCCGAGACCGGATTGAGGAGCCGGCGTACTTCAGGAACTTTCTGGGCCTTGCAAAAAGAATTGCTCCGGACGGAGACCGGATCAGGCAGGTGGGGTTTACTGTCGTCAGGGACGGGGCACAGCGCTGCGTGGGCGTTACCACGCGCGCCGAGGAATTGGGACGGCTGACACCGGATGAAGCACCGGCCGTGGAATCGGAAACCGTTGCTGTACGAGGGATGCTGCGGTATGCGGACGCAACCCGTAGCGGCAGCAATGAAATCAGAGTGATCGATGAAGAGAAGCAGTCCCACCTGGTCAAGGTGCCGGAAGGGATGATGAACGACATCGTGCGCCCGATGTGGGACTCCGTCGTGGAAATCACCGGCAGGCGTGAGAATCGCCACATAGTGCTCGAGGATATCCGGGAAGTTCGCGGCGAAGAACAACCGTTCGATGCCGATGGACCGGGAGCCGATAGAAACGGCTCGGGTCGACGACGGACCCCGTAGTCGAGGAAAGTTGCCACATGCACGAGGTGAAGTCGATCCAGGACCTGCTGAATCAGATCAGCCGCGACGAGATCCTGCTTCCCGAGTTCCAGCGCGGCTACGTCTGGAACCGAGATCAGGTGCGCGGGCTGACGCAATCCCTGTACCGGAAGCATCCGACCGGCCACCTGCTGATCTGGCGCACCTACAAGCCGTCGCTGGTGCGCGGCGGCGAGGCGGCGCGCGACGGCCACTCGCTGTTGCTGCTCGACGGACAACAGCGCCTCACGACGCTCTACGTGCTGTTCAAGGGCAGGGCGCCTCGGTTCTACGAGGGCGAGTCGCTCTTCTTCGACCTGCACTTCAACATGCAGACCGAGGAGTTCCGCTTCTGGCAGAAGTCGCGCATGGAGAGCAACCCGGCGTGGATCGGCGTCCACGAGTTCCTCCAGGAGGGACTGGCTGCGCTGCTGGAGCGGGTGGAACAGCTCGACGAAGAGCGGCGCACGATTGTCGGCCAGAATCTCTCGCGGCTGAGCCGACTCGATCAGGTCCGCGACTATACCTATACCGTCGATCAGGTGTCCGGCGATCACTTCAGCGTCGAGGAGGTGGTCGACATCTTCAACCGGGTCAACAGCAAGGGGACGCCGCTCACCAGAGCGGACCTTGCCCTCGCACACGTCTGCAGCCTGTGGCCCGAGGCGCGGGCGGAACTGCGTACCTTCAGCGGCAAGATGGCGGAACGCGGCTTCGCCGTCGATCTGAACTTCCTCGTGCGCTGTCTCGCGGCCGCGGCGACCGGCTCGGTGCTGCTGGAGGGGTCGTTCCTCAAGACGCCCGCGACTACGTTGCAGAGCGCCTGGGAGCAGATGCAGCCGGCGTTCGAGCACCTGGTGAGCGTGCTGCGGCAGGAGGCGTTCATCAGCGGTCTCGATGATCTGCCGACCAACTTCGTGCTAATCCCGGTCACCATCTACTTGGCGCGGCAGGGCGGGCAGTTTCCGACCGACGCGGTCCGGCGGCGTTTCATCCGCTGGATCTTTCTGGCCGGCCTGTGGGCGCGCTACTCGGGCTCCACTGACACGAAGCTCCAGCAGGACGTGGCGCTGGTGGCGGGGCGCGACCTCGATCCGACGCACGAGTTGGAGGAGGTCATTCTGCGGGAGCGCGGCCGGGTGAAGCTGCAGGAAGGGGATCTGGACCGGGCGCGCATCGACTCGGCGGTCGCTCGGCTGAGCCGGATCGTGGCGCGGCATCGAGACGCCCGCGACTGGTTCACCGGCGTACGGATCTACGACCCGGTGACGGGGAAGAGCATCGGGGGAGAGCGCCACCACATCTTTCCCAGACGGGTGCTCCAGAAGGATGGATTCGACGATACGACGCGCATCAACGCCGTGGCCAATCGGGCCCTGCTCGGGCAACCTGCGCCGAAGGAGTACCGGGGGACGTCGCCTGCGGAATATCTCCCCGAGGTCGAGGAGCATCAGCCAAGCGCCCTGCGGGCGCAGTCGGTGCCGATGGACCGCGCGCTCTGGCAGCCTGAGCGCTTCCTCGATTTCCTGGCGGCCCGCCGGCGCCTGCTGGCCGAGGCGATGAACGAGTTCATCGCCGGATGGCTTCCGGAGAAGGAGGCGGATCCCGAACAGCACGTACGCGAGCTGATTGCCGCGGGCGAGAGCGAGAAGCTGGAGTTCAAGTCGAGCCTGCGCTGGGACCGCCGGGAGGATCGGGTGAACAGGGCGCTCGAAGGCGTAGTGGTCAAGACGCTCGCCGGCTTCCTGAACGCGGCGGGCGGCACGCTGCTGATCGGCGTGGACGATGCCAGCGCCGTCGTCGGAGTCGCCGCGGACTACGAGACGCTCCAGAAGCAGGATCGCGACGGGTTCGAACTCCACCTGCAGAACGTCCTTGTCCGTGATCTGGGCGAATCGGTGGCATCGTCGTTCCTGAGCGTCAACTTCCATGCGATCGACGGGCAGGACCTGTGTCAGGTCACCGTCGAGCCGAGCGACATCCCGATCTACGTAGAGCACCAGAAGGAGGCCATCTTCTACCTGCGCATCGGCAACGGGACCCGCGCGCTTTCCGTCAAGGAGACCGTGCAGTACGTCGGGCGCCGGTGGGGGAAGACGGCGTGAGCCCGAAATGCCTTCTGTGGGTGCGCCGCCGGGCGCTGACCGCGTTGCTGATCACGGTGCTGGTAGTGCTTCTGGTCGCGTTCGTGGCCACGATGGTCTGCGAGTCGGCCGAACACTTCGTTGGATGCCTGCTCGGGCTGGCCGAGAAGAACGAGGTCCTCCAGTTTCTCGGGATCGGTATGGGGGGCCTGCTCGTCGCACTGCAGGTCGTGATGTCGCACAAGCGCGCCAAAGCCATGGAGGATGCGGCGAAAGCGCAGGCGAGCGCGGCACACGCTCATGCGGAAGCCAATGTCAATACGGAACGCGGTCAGCGGCAGGAACGCCTGAAGAATGCGATCAAGCATCTCGGAAACGAGTCGGACTCCGTGCGCCTCGGCGGCGCCTACGAACTTTTTCACTTGGCAGAGGATACCGACGACCTGCGCCGGACGGCCCTGAACATCCTCTGCGCGCATATCCGCAGAACGACGCACGCGGTCGCGTATGGACAAGAACATGCATTGGAACCATCGGAGGATGTGCAAAGTCTGTTGACGCTGCTCTTTGTAGAAGAACATCGGGTCTTCGAAGGTCTGCGAGCCAAACTGGACGGAAGTCGCCTCAACGGGGCTCGCCTCGCATCTGCCCGCTTGGCCGACGCTTCTCTGCGGGATGCCGAATTGCGGGGCGCTCATCTACTGCAGGCCGAGCTGCAGGGCGCTGATCTGTGGTCTGCGCGCCTGCAGGACGCCCAACTGATGGGCGCACATCTGCCGGGGGCCACACTCACGTACGCGAAGCTGCAGGGAGCGTTTCTTCGCGACGCGAACCTGCAGGGTGGATGCCTGCTGCGAGCGGAATTCCAGAACGCGCATCTGGTATCGGCGCAACTGCAGGGAGCGGATTTGCGGCGCGTGCGTCTCGAAGGCGCCGATCTGTCGGACGCGGAACTGCATGGCGCCCGACTGGACTTCGCACAACTGCAGGGTGCGAGTCTCAACGGGGCCGCGTTCCAGGGAGTCGATTCCAGGAGTGGCTCCGAGCCGTACGAACCCGTGACGCAGATTCGTGAGCGGACCGGCCGGGAAAGCGATTTGTCCACGGTAGCGTTCAGTGGCGGACTCAGCCCGAAGAATGTGGAAGATCTTGCGGCAGGCGTGGATGACAGCGGGGCGATACAGTTACGGGCGCGGCTGGAGCCCCACGTTGGGGAGCCGACGAGCTCCAAGCCGCCGGACGGCATGATCACTGGCGCCTATACCAAGGTCCAGGCCGAAGCGTGGATCGCCAAATATAAGAAGGCAGTCGCGGAGCGCCCGACGGGAGAGGGGCTGGGCAGAAGCCGATGATCCCGCGCAAGTGCAAACGGCTGGCCGAGGTGGACTTTCCCATCGCTGTGGTGTCGAAGCACGCGGCGCGGGAGAAGTCCATCCGTCATGGGCATCCGTCGACGCTGCACCTGTGGTGGGCGCGCCGTCCGCTGGCGTCGAGCCGGGCGGTGCTGCTCGCGCTGCTGCTGCCGGATCCGTGCGATCCCCACTGCCCGGAGGCGTTCAAACGGCAGGCCGGGGAGATCCTGAGCGAGGTCCGCCAGCCGCCGGCGAACGACGCAGAACTGCAAAAGGCACTGCTGTGGTTCATAGGCGCGTTCGCCAACTGGGACATGGCGGCGCATCCGACCTACCTGCAAGTGGGGCGCAACTTGGTGCAGGCGGCGCATGGGGAGGAGGCGCCGCTGGTCGTGGATCCGTTCGCGGGCGGCGGTTCGATTCCGCTCGAAGCGTTGCGGCTCGGGTGCGAGGCGTTCGCATCCGATCTGAACCCGGTGGCGTGTCTGATCCTGAAGGTGATGCTGGAGGACATCCCGCGCCACGGTCCCGGACTGGCCGACGAGTTGCGCCGGGTCGGCGCAGAGATCAAGACGGCGGCGGAGAAGGAGCTGGCCGACCTGTACCCGAGGGACCCGGACGGGGCCACCCCGATCGCGTACCTGTGGGCGCGAACCGTGCGTTGCGAGGCCCCGAACTGCGGAGCCGAGATCCCCTTGATGCGATCGTTCTGGCTATGCAAGAAGGCGCGGCGGAAGCGGGCGTTGCGGACCCGCGTCGCACGCACCGAGGGTGACGCGCCGGGGGTCGAGTTCGAAATCTTCGAACCCGTGGCGGACGAGGAGGTGCGCGCGGGCACCGTGGCGCGTGCGAAGGCAACCTGCGTCTGCTGCGGAGCAGTGATGCCGCCGGACCGGGTTCGCGTGCAGCTCGCGGCGCAACGTGGGGGTGCGGATGTCATCTTCGACGAGCAGGGGCGGCGCACCGGCGGGGCATTCCTGCTGGCCGTGGTTACCCTGAAGCCGACAGAGAAGGGGCGGCGATATCGGCTGCCGACCGACGGGGACTACGAGACCGTGCACGCAGCGCAGGCGAGGGTCGCGCGCATCCTCGACGCGTGGGAGCGCGGCGGGAGGCAGCGGCTGTGCCCGGTGCCCGACGAACCGTTACCGCCGATCGGAACGCTGGGCTTCCGTGTTCAGCGCTACGGCATGCTTCAGTGGGGTGATATGTTCACGGCGCGGCAGAAGGCAGCTCTGGTCGAACTTGTTGATGTGGTCCAGAAGGCTACTGTCGCGGACGCGAAACTGGCGGAGTTTCTCGCATGCGCCTTCAGTCGCGTTGCGATGAGCGACATGTCATGTACTCGATGGAACGCAGTCGCCGAAAAGATGCAGCACACTTTCGGTCGGCAGGCACTACCCATTGTGTGGGATTTCGCCGAGGTCGTCGTCACAGCCGACGCGCCCGGAAACTGGAAGAGTGCGTATTCCCTTCTCGTTGACGTCGTCGACGCCGGGCGCAGCACACAACCCGGACAAGTGCAATCGGCCAACGCGAGTGAACACCCCCTTCCCGACGAAGCCGCCGGTGTGTGGTTTACTGATCCGCCCTATTACGATGCGATTCCCTACTCCGACCTCTCCGACTTCTTTCTGGTCTGGCTGAAGCGTGTGCTGTCCGACAACCGTTTGTTGCGTGACCCGTTCGATCCCGAAAACCCGCTGTCGCCAAAGATGGCCGAGGCAGTACAAGACGAAACAAAGCAGTCGAACGGACGAAGCAAGGATCGCACGTGGTTCGAGGAAACGATGGCCCGCGCGTTCGCCGAGGGTCGGCGGGTGCTGCGTGTGGACGGTGTCGGCTCCGTTGTCTTCGCGCACAAAACCACCGAGGGGTGGGAGGCCCTCCTCTCCGGCATGATTCGGGGCGGCTGGACCATTACCGGATCATGGCCCATTGCCACGGAAATGGCTTCCCGCCTGCGGGCTCGCGACTCTGCCGCCCTTGCCACAAGCATCCACTTGGTCTGCCGACCGCGGGCCGAAGATGCCCCGATTGGCGACTGGGCGACCGTCCTTGGCGAGCTCCCGCGACGGGTCGGTCACTGGATGGAGCGCCTGCAAGCAGAGGGGGTCCGCGGCGCCGACCTCGTCTTCGCCTGCATCGGCCCGGCGCTGGAGATCTTCAGCCGCTATTCGCGGGTCGAAACCCCCGCCGGCGCGGAGATCGGCCTGCCGGCGTACCTGGAGACGGTGTGGGAGGTCGTCGGCCGCACCGCGCTCGATAACGTCCTCGGTTCGGCGGAGGCGCAGGCGAGGAACGGACTTGCCGGCGCCCTCGAAGAGGACGCGCGGCTGACGGCGCTCTTCCTCTGGACGCTTCAGGCGACCAGCAGCGAGGACACGGCGGACCCCAAGCACGACGAGAGCGAGCCGACTGACGACGCGGCCGAGGACGGCGAAGGCAGCTTCAGCAGCAGGGCAACCGGCTTCTCGCTGGTCTTCGACGTCGTGCGCCGCTTCGCGCAGCCGCTCGGCATCGACCTGCCGAAATGGGAGAAGCGCACCATCGAGACGAAGAAGGGTGTGGTCCGCCTGCTCCCCGTAGGCGAACGGGCGCCGCAGCTCTTCGGGCAACAAGGCGCCCAGGCTGTCGCCGCGTGGCTGGAACAGGACATCCAGCGCGGCACGGACGCGCTGCAGGGCATGCTGTTTCCGGACCGGCCGGAAAGGGCGCGGAGCGCCGTTCGAGAGCCGCGGCCGCGGTACGGCGATGTCGACGATCCGAGCGACGGGCGTTCCGCGGCGACGCCCAACGCCACGACCCTGGATCGCGTCCACACGGCGATGTTGCTCCAGGCTGGTGGGCAGACGAACGCGTTGCACGCGCTGGTGAGGGCGGAGCGGGAACGCGGCCCCGACTTCCTGCGTCTGTCGAACGCGTTGTCGGCTCTCTATCCACGCGGCAGTGAGGAGAAGCGGCTGCTCGACGCCATGCTGCTGGCGGTTCCGAGGTGAGCCGAACCGGTAGCGGACGCGAGGCGACACCATGGATCAGGTTCGGCTGAAGAACTTCCGCTGCTTCCGAGACGAGCAGACTGCGCGCCTGGCCCCGCTGACGCTGCTCGTCGGCGAGAACAGCACCGGCAAGACATCGTTCCTGGCGCTGATTCGCGCGCTGTGGGACATGGCTCTTGCTCGCGCCACTCCCCACTTCAAGGAGGCGCCCTACGATCTCGGCAGCTTCGACGAGATCGTCCACAGCCGAGGGCGCAGGACGGGGCGGGTCGAGAACATCGAGGTGGGGCTCGTCCTTGGTGCTGGCGATTGCCCCTATCGTTTCGATGCAGTGATTGTCCGAGAGGGGAGTTTTCCCAAGGTGGCGACGTGGCGGCTGGCGCGCCGGGAAGTCTGGGTCGAGGAACGTCGTGAGGGTATTGTCGACCGCTCGATTCACTTCGGAACAGTGAACGGCGAGTGGAAACGAAGCCTGCCGCCCATGTATCCTCGCGCGGCTCTGGGGGCTGAACTGCGTGCTCTCTCCTACCAGACTGCGTTTTCCCCCATGCAAGTCTTCGCTGAATTCGTGCCGCTGAATGGTTCTCCCCCGATCACCGAGGACGACCGCCGGCAGTTCTACAATCTCCTGGACGGATCCGGACTGCACAACCTCTCGCCGGAGGATCCGGGACCTTTCGCGAGTGCGCCCGTCCGCTCGAGGCCCCGCAGGACGTACGATTCGGCGCGTCCCACGCGGGATCCGGAGGGCGAGAACGTTCCGATGTTCATCTCCACGGCGTTCAGTGAAGACACGAAGTCGTGGAAGCGCTTGAAGAACGCACTGGAACGGTTCGGGCAGGACGCCGGGCTCTTCGACGAAATATCCGTGAAGCGACTCGGAGACCGGGGGAGCGATCCGTTTCAGATACAAGTACGGACTTTCGGACCGCGAGCGAAGGGGCCGATGCGGAACCTGATCGATGTCGGCTACGGCGTCAGTCAGGTCTTGCCTGTCATCACCGAGCTCTTCCGGGACAGCGAGACACCGGTGTTCCTGTTGCAGCAGCCGGAGGTGCATCTGCATCCGAGCGCCCAGGCTGCCCTCGGGAGCCTGTTCTGCCGGATCGCTGCGGCGAGACGACAACTGGTGATCGAGACGCACAGCGATCATCTGCTCGACCGGGTGCGGATGGACGTGCGCGACGGCTGGGCGAAGTTGAAGCCCGAAGACGTGTCGATCCTCTTCTTCGAGCGCGGCGACCTGGACGTTCGGATCCACTCGCTCCGGCTGGACGCAGAAGGCAACGTGCAGGGCGCGCCGCCGGGCTATCGCCGCTTCTTCATGGACGAGACGCGGCGGTCACTGAAGTTGTAGGATGTGCGCCATTCTCGACGCCAACGTGGTCGGGCAGGTGTTCGGCGCGGATCGTCCGGCGGCCGGGCAGACGTTCTTCGAGTGGATCGACTCGGGCCGCGGACGCCTCGTGATCGGCGGCAGGTTGCTGCAAGAGCTCGATCGGAACGACGCGTTCAGACAATGGCGTCTTCAGGCGGTTCTGGCCGGGCGGATCACGCTCCTGAATGACGAGGCAGTGGACGACAGGGCCGGGCGCCTAGAGGATCGGAACGCCTGTCGTTCCGACGATGAGCACGTGATCGCCGTCGCACAGCTTGGCGGGGCACGTTTGCTGTACTCGAACGACCGTTCCTTGCAGGGCGATTTCAAGGACAAGAGGCTGATCGACGATCCGCGTGGCAAGGTGTACTCGACGCTGGCGCACGCAGACGCGACGGCCGACCATCGCAGGCTGCTGGCAAGCCGGAAGTTGTGTGCGAACAGCGGTCGATGAAAGTGCCCTGCACGCTCGGGCCTGAGGTCGTCCGCGGTGAAGGCAGTACAGAGGCATGAGCCATTCCGAACTGTTGAAGCGAATCACGGTACGCCCCGATGTCTTCGGCGGCAAGCCGATCGTGCGGGACATGCGCCTGTCTGTCGAAACGATCCTCAGCCTGCTGGCGCAAGGAGCGAGTTCGGAGGACATTCTGGACGACTATCCGAAGCTGGAGGCAGACGACATCCGCGCGTGCATCGCCTACGCGCATGCGGTGATCGCCGATCCCGCTAGGCGCAGCATGAGGAGAAACGCAGACGATGGCGCTTGAACCCTGGTACAAGGTTGCACTCCCGCGCAAGGAAGTCCGCGAAGGACGTTCGTTCAACCCGGACGAGTTCGCCATCGCCCTCGAGCAGGTCGTGGCCGGGACGGCTCCAGCCGACTACAGCGACCCGGAGGCGTTCTTCGCGCGCACGTGCTTCACGCGCGCGCTGCGCGAGCATGCCGGAATGGTCCTGCGGCGGCTGGCCGGAGAGACCTCGAACACGTCCCCGGTGATGACGCTGGTGACGCAGTTCGGCGGCGGCAAGACCCACACGCTGACGGCGCTGTATCACCTCGTCACCGGCGGCGAGGCCGTGGGCGGTCTCGACGAGGTGGCGAGCCTGTTGCACGACGCCGGGCTGCCGGCCGCGCCGGCGGCGCGGGTAGCCGTCTTTGTCGGCAACGCCTGGGATCCACAGGCGGGCCGGGAAGCGCCGTGGGTCGACGTCGCCCGCCAGCTTGCCGGTGACCGCGGCGTAGAACTGCTCGGCGCCAACGCGTCCACGACCCCGCCGGGCACCGAGGCCCTCGGTCGCGTGTTCGCGGCGGCGAACGCGCCGGTGCTGGTGCTGTTCGACGAGGTCCTCAACTTCGTCAACCGCTACCGCGGAATGGCCGACCCGTTCCATGCGTTCATCCAGAACCTGACGGTGGCCATGACCGGGATCACGCACGGAGCCGCGGTCATCAGCCTGCCGCGCAGCCAGGTGGAGATGTCCCAGTTCGATCTGGAGTGGCAGGAGAAGATCACCAAGGTGGTCCGGCGCGTGGCCAAGGACCTGCTGGCGAACGACGAGACCGAGGTGAGCGACGTGGTCCGGCGGCGGCTGTTCGACGACGTCGGCCAGGACCGCTTCCGGAAGAAGGTGTCCAGGGTCTATGCCGATTGGTGCTTCGAGCGGCGCGCACAGCTTCCGCCGGAATGGACGCTGGTGGACAGCGCCGCCACGGAGACGAAGGCGCGCGAGCACCTGCGGGCGCGCTTCGAGACCTGCTATCCCTTCCATCCCGCCACACTCTCGGTGTTCCAGCGCAAGTGGAGTGCTCTGTCGCAGTTCCAGCAGACCCGCGGCACCCTGGCGATGCTGGCGCAGTGGATCTCCTGGGCGCACCGTGATGGCTTCACCAGGGCCCGCACCGAGCCCTTGATCACCTTGGGCTCGGCGCCGCTCGACGTCTCCGACTTCGCGAGCGTCGTGCTCGGCCAGCTCGGCGAGTCGCGGCTGTCGACCGCGATCGACGCCGACATCGCCGGGATGCAGGCGCACGCGCGGGCACTGGACGCCGACACGAAGGGGGCGCTGCGCGACATCCACCGGCGCGTGGGAACGACGATGCTGTTCGAGTCGTCGGGCGGCCAGGTGGACAAGGTGGCCCACCTGCCGGAGCTGCGCTTCGCGCTCGGGGATCCGGCGGTCGACACGACGTCGGTCGACACCGCGGCGACAACGCTGGAGGAACGCTCGTACTTCCTGCGCAGGGTCGGGACCGACGGTTTCCGGATCAGCTACCGGCCGACCATCAAGAAGGTGGTCAACGACCGGCGCGCGTCGCTCGACGAGGAAGGTGAAATCCGGCCCGCCATCCGCAAGCTGGTCAAGGAGGACTTCGACCGGGGGGCGAACATCCCGCGCGTCTACTTCCCCGCCGACGCCGCGTCGATACCGGACACGCCGAAACTGACGCTCGTGGTAGCGGATCCCGACGCGGAGTGGACCGGCGCAACGGACGACGACGTGCGTAGCCGCATTGGCGAGTGGACGCGCGCCCGCGGGGCTTCACCCAGACTGTATCCGGGCGCGCTCATCTGGGCGGTGAAGAAGCCGGGGCGGGAACTGCGCGACAAGGTGGAGCACTGGCTTGCGTGGCAGCGGGTCCGAAACGAGATTTCCACGGGCGCGCTCGGACACGAGCTGGAGAGCGCCGAGCGGGCAGAGATCGACGCCAAGGTTCGCGAAGCCGGAGACGCAGCTGGCGAGGAAGTGTGGGGACAGTACCGCTTCATCGTGGTCAGCGACACGTCCAAGCCGAACGGTCTTGCGAACATCGATCTCGGCGCCGGGCACTCCAGCAGCAGCGACAGCCTCTGCGGGCGGGTGATTTCGGCGCTCAGGTCGAGTGCCCTGCTCAACGAGTCCATCGGCGCTGGATACATCGAACGGAACTGGCCACCGGCCCTCAAAGAGAGTGGCGCCTGGCCGCTGGTCAGCCTGCGTCAGAGCTTTCTCGACGGCTCGCTCACGCGGCTGATCGACACTGATGCCGTACTGCGCCGGAAGATCGTCGAGTTCGTCTACAAGGGAGAATTCGGAATCGGCTCGGGGAAACAGGCAGACGGTGGGTTCGCACGGGTGTCGTTCAGGGAAACCGTGACGCCCGATGACATCATGTTCGAGTCGGACGTCTACTTGGTGACCCGGGCATTGGCCGCGAGATTGAGGGCGACGCCGACACCTGAACCTCAGACGCCGGTTGAGCCTGACGACCCGGAGGATGCCGACGGTGGTGGAACGGCACCCGGACAGGAGCCGGAGATTGCAGCCGATTCGGTAACTGCGACACCGGAGCCGATAGCCAGGAAGTCGTTCCGGATCGAGGGAAGCATCCCCCCCGAGAGCTGGAACAGGATAGGAACACGGCTCCTGCCGAAGCTGCGCGCTGGCGCGGTGAGCGACCTGAAGGTGGGCGTTGCATTCGAGCTGACCGCTGACGGCTCAGGAAGCGACGCACTCCTGGCCGACCTGAGACAGATCCTCGACGACCTGCAGATCGCGGACCGAGTCCAGATCAAGGCCGAGTGAAGAGCACGAAGGGGGCCTTCATGGTGAGGGCGAACAGCGCCTGCACGACCAGGACGAAACGCGACACTACGCACGCTTCAAAGGCGTAGAGCCCGACCTCGCCCACTCTGGTGGCGACCACGTTCGCCCTTTCCGCGTAGCGGCGCGCCGTCACCCCGCGTTCGCCCTTCGAAAAGTCGTACTCGGGTCGCATCGTGTCTTCCATCAGTTCAGCCCGCGGCGCACCAGCAGCGGTCGGACGTCCGGGTCCGCGCCCCTGAAGTCGCGGAAGAGCGTCATCGCGTCGACGCTGCCTCCCTTCGACAGCAGCGTCCCCCGGAAGTGGTCTCCGTTGTCGCGCCGCAGGCCGCCGTTCTCCTTGAACCACTCGACCGAGTCGGCGTCGAGCACCTCGCTCCAGATGTAGGAGTAGTAGCCGGCCGAGTAGCCGCTGCTCCAGATGTGCGAGAAGTAGGTGCTGCGGTAGCGCGGCGGCACGGCGTCGAGAGCGACTCCGGCCGCCTCGAGCGCATCCGCCTCGAACGACTCCACGTCCGCCGCGGCTGGAACCTCGTCGGCCGTGATCTGGTGCCACGCCTGGTCGAGCAGCGAAGCGGCGAGGTACTCGGTGGTGGCGAATCCCTGGTTGAACTGCTGGGTCGCCAGCACGCGCTCCAGCAGGTCGGCCGGCATCGGCTCGCCGGTCTCGTAGTGGACGGCGTAGTTCTCCAGCACTTCCGGCCAGGTGGCCCACATCTCGTTGACCTGCGACGGATATTCGACGAAGTCGCGCGGCACCGAGGTTCCGGCGAAGTAGGGGTACTCGACGTTCGAGAAGAACCCGTGCAGGGCGTGGCCGAACTCGTGGAACGCCGTCGTCACCTCGTCGAAGGTCAGCAGCGTCGGCTCGCCGGCCGGCGGCTTCGGCACGTTGAGGTGATTGGCGACCACCGGTGAAGTGCCGAGCATGTGCGACTGCGACACGTAGGCGTTCATCCAGGCGCCGCCGCGCTTGGACGGCCGGGCGTAGAAGTCGCCGAGGAACAGCCCCAGCGGCTCGCCATCGGCGTCGAACACCTCCCAGACCCGGACGTCGGACTGGTAGACGGGCAGCTCGGGCCGCGCCTCGAAGGTCAGGCCGTAGAGCCGGTTGGCGGCGAAGAAGACGCCGTTCTCGAGGACGTTGTCCAACTCGAAGTAGGGACGGAGCTGCGACGCATCGAACGCGTAGCGGTCGGCCCGCACCTTCTCGGTGTAGTAGGACCAGTCCCAGGCCGCGATCTCCAGGTCGCCGCCCTCCGCGTTGGCCATCGCCTGCAGATCGGCGGCCTCCCGCTGGGCGTTCGCCACCGCCGGCGGAGCCAGGCTGGCGAGCCGCTGGTTGACCGCCTCGACCGTCTGCGCGGTCTGCCGCTCCAGGATGTAGGCGGCGTGGTTCGGGTAGCCCAGCATCGCCGCCCGCTCGGCCCGCAGGCGGGCCATGGTGGTGATCACCTCGCGGTTGTCGTACTCGCCGCCCTGGACGCCGCGAGCCAGCGACGTGCGCGTGATGCGCTCGCGCAGCCCGCGGTTGTCGAGCGCCGCCAGCGCCGGCTGGCCGCTGGTGTTCAGCAGCGGGATGACGTAGCGGTTCTCCAGGCCGCGCGCGGCGGCGGCCGCCGCCGCGGACGCAATCTCGTTCTCGGAGAGGCCGGCCAGCTCCTCTTCGGTCTCGACCACCACCGCGGAGGCGTTCACCTCGTCCAGCACGTTCTGGGTGAAGCGGCTCGACAGCGCGGCCAGCTCGGCGTTGATCTCCTGCATCCGCTCCTTCTCGGACTCGGACAGCCGCGCGCCGGCGCGCACGAAGTCGACGTAGTACTCCTCGACGAGCCGCCGCGACTCGTCGCCCAGCTCCAGGGACTGCCGCTGGTCGTAGAGCGCCTGCACCCGCGCGAACAGGTCCGCGTTCAGCAGCATGGCGTCGGTGTGCGCGGCCAGCCGCGGCGCCATCTCGTTGCGGATCTCGTTGATGGCGTCGTTCGTGTGGGCGCTGGCGAGGCTGAAGAACGTCCTCGCGACGCGATCGAGCAGCCGGCCGGAGCGCTCCAGCGGCACGATCGTGTTCTCGAAAGTCGGCGAATCCGACTGGGAGGCAATGGCCTCGATCTCCCCGATCTGCTCGGCCATGCCCCGATCGAACGCCGGACCGTAGTGCGCGTCCTCGATCCGGTCGAACGGCGGCAATTGGTACGGCAGCGTGCTCTCGGTGAAGAACGGATTCTCGGTCATCTCCTGCTGCCCGGCGGCTTCGACCGCGCCGCCCTCGAACGGTGCGCCGGAACCGAGCATCAGCGCCACGACCGCCGCCGCCATTCCCGCGGATTTCAAACTCATGCCCTCACCCCTCCCGAGAGAACGTGTTCCGCAACCGTCAACGATACCAGCTTTGGCCGGACCGGACGCGGCGACCGCGTGCGGCATCGAATCCGGCGCTACCGCATGGCGCGTGAAGCCGAAGTTCGCGCTCGTCCGACGGTCCCGGCGGCGGCATGCGATAATGGCGGCGTGATCGTTTCGTCGGGGCGTCCCGTCCCATGAGGGCGCCCGCCAGCGCCGGCGTCGCCAATCCCCTCCGCCGCAACATCGCGATCATCGCCCACGTGGACCATGGCAAGACCACGCTGGTCGACGCCATGCTGCACCAGAGCGGCGTGTTCCGCGAGCACGAGCGGGTGGAAGAGCGCGCCCTCGACAACATCGACCTGGAGCGCGAGCGCGGCATCACGATCATGGCCAAGAACACGGCCATCCGTTATCGGGATCTCATCATCAACATCGTCGACACGCCGGGCCACGCCGATTTCGGCGGCGAGGTCGAACGCACCCTGACCATGGTCGACGGGGTGCTGCTGCTCGTCGACGCCTCCGAAGGGCCCCTGCCGCAGACCCGCTTCGTGCTGCGCAAGGCGCTCGAGCAGGGGCTGCCGCCGATCGTCGTCATCAACAAGATCGACCGGCAGGACGCGCGGCCGGCCGAGGTGCTCGACGAGATCTACGACCTGTTCATCGACCTCGACGCCAGAGAGGACCAGATCGAGTTCCCCGTGGTGTACGCCAACGCCAAGGCGGGCACGGCCAGTCGGGACCCCGCCGATCCGGGACGCACCCTGCAGCCGCTGCTGGACACCATCGTGGAGCGGATGCCGGCCCCGGCGGGCGATGCCGACGCACCGCTGCAGGTACTGGTCGCCAATCTCGATGCAAGCGATTATCTGGGGCGCATCGCTATCGGCCGCATCGTCAACGGCCGGGTCGCGACGGGCGACACGATTGCGGTCTCCAAGGTCACCGGCACAATCGAGCGGACCCGCGTCACGAAGCTGTACGTCTTCAACGGCCTGGAGCGGATGGAGGTCCAGCGGGCCGCCGCCGGCGACATCATCTGCCTGGCCGGCCTCGACGACATCACCATCGGCGAGACCATCACCGGCCCGGACGATCCGCGACCGATCCCCCCGCTGCACGTGGACGAGCCGACGGTCTCGATGGTCTTCGGCGTGAACACGTCGCCGATGTCCGGGCGGGACGGCCGGTACGTCACCTCGCGCAATCTCCGCGACCGGCTCGCCCGCGAGCTGGTCGGCAACGTGTCGATCCGGGTCGAGGACACGGACTCGCCGGAACAGGTGCGGGTGATCGGCCGCGGCGAGCTGCAGTTGTCGATCCTGATCGAGATGATGCGGCGCGAGGGCTACGAGCTGCAGGTCTCGCGACCGCGGATCGTCACGCGCAAGCGGAACGGACGGACCGAGGAGCCGGTCGAGGAGCTGGTCATCGACGCGGCCGAGGACTACCAGGGCGTGGTCATCGCACAGCTCGGCAACCGGCGCGCGGCGATGACCCGGATGGTGAATCACGGCAGCGGCCGCGTCCGGCTCGAGTTCCGGATCCCGACCCGCGGCCTAATCGGCTTCCGGTCGCAGTTTCTCACCGACACCCGCGGCACCGGCATCATGAACCACCTGTTCGCGGGATGGGAGCCGTGGAGCGGACAGATCGCGGGCCGGCCCACCGGCGGGCTGGTGGCCGACCGGGCCGGCAAGGCGACCGCCTTCGCCATCTACAACCTGCAGGAGCGCGGCGAGATCTTCATCCACGCCGGTACGCCGGTCTACGAAGGGATGATCATCGGCGAGAACGCACGCCCGGCCGACCTCGACGTCAACGTGACGAAGGAGAAGAAGCTCAACAACATGCGCTCGTCCACCGCCGAGGAGGCAATCCGCCTGGTTCCGCCGCGGCTGCTGAACCTGGAGCAGGCGATCGAGTTCATCAACGACGACGAGCTGGTGGAGATCACGCCCGGCAGCATGCGGCTCCGCAAGGAGATCCTGGCCGCCAACATGCGACCCAGACGCGAGACGTAGCCGCAGGCAACGATTGTCGGGCTACGATTTCGTCATGATCCAGGACACGCCGGAAGTCATCGAGCTGCGATCCGGTTCGACGCGCCTCGCCGTGGCGCCGGAGGTCGGGGGCTCCATCACCCGCTATGCCTCGGAGCGCAGCGGGGCCACCCTCGAGTGGATGCGCCCGGCGGCTCCCGGCGCCATCGCCGGCCGCTCGGCCGGCGGCACGTCGAGCTTCCCGCTCGTGCCGTTCTCGAACCGCATCCGCGACGCCGCGTTCCGCTTTCGGGGACGCACCATCCAGCTTCCGCAGAACTTCCGGCCCGAGCCGCACGCCATCCACGGCCACGCCTGGCGCGAGCGGTGGACCGTAACCTCTCGGTCCGAAGCCGCGCTGACGATGGAGTACCGCCATCCGGCCGACTCGTGGCCCTGGACCTACGTCGCGCAGCAGACCTTCGATTTGAGCGACGAGCGCCTCCGTGTCCGGTTCACGGTAACCAACGAGGCGCCCGAGCCGATGCCGGTCGGCTTCGGTCTCCACCCCTACTTCGTGCGGACGCCGCGCGCCACCGTGCGCGCCGACGTCGGGCGGATGTGGCAGGCCGACGCCGGCCTCATGCCGGTCAATCTCGTGCCGCCGCCCCCGCAGCTCCTGCTCGAGGGCGCCGGCCTCAACCCTGACGCCACGACGCTCGACAACAACTTCGTCGGCTTCGGCGGACAGGCCGTCATCGAGTGGCCCGAGTGGAACGCCCGGCTGCGGATCGACGCCGACCCCGCCTACGCCTGCCTCGTCGTCTACACGCCGGCCGGACAGGACTTCTTCTGCGTCGAGCCGGCGACCAACTGCATCGACGGCTTCAACTTGGCGGACGCCGGCCGCACCGATACCGGGATCATCGTGCTGGGGCCGGGCGACACCGCCGCCGGCGACGTGACGTTCACGCCGGAGGTGGCGTGAGCCTCTCCATGCCGCCCACCGAAGCCTCTCCCTCGCCTGCGCGCAACGACATCGCCAGACCGTGGTTCGCGATCGGCTGGTTCCTCGCCTGGGGTCTGTTTCAGACGTTGGCGGTCATCTCGGTGCTGACCGGGACCTGGCAGCGGCCGGCTGCGTTTCCCGCCGGAGTCTACGAAGCACTGATCTGGCCCGACATGCTCTTCATTCCGCTCTACGCGGCGACGGCCGCCCTGCTCTGGTGGCGGCATTGGCTCGGGAGCGTGCTGGCGTTCGTGGCCGGCGGCGGAATCCTGTACGCGATGATCTACCTGTTGGCGCTGTCGGGACTCTCGGGAACCGTCAACCTGGTCGCCGACAGCCTGTTTCTCGTCCTCACGCTCGTGGCACTATGGCAAGTCGGCGCGCGCATGAAGTCGTCCTCGCTGCCTTTCCGAGACTGACGGCCATGTCCATCGAGACCCACTTCGACATCGCGTTCATCGCGGCGATGGCCCGCCGAGAGAAACAGATCCAGCAGAACTACCGTCCGATCATCGCCGTTCACAAGTGGTTCGCCCGACGGCCGGGCACGCTGTTTCGCGGCCTGACGCTCGCCGAATTCGGCGACGGCCCGCTCTCCGCGACTTTCTTCGCCGCCAACGATTTCGCGGGGCGGACGATTGCGGATCCCTTCATGGGGGGCGGAACGCCACTGCTCGAAGCGAACCGGGTCGGATGTGACGTGCTGGGCGTCGACATCAACCCG
Organism: Vicinamibacterales bacterium; assembly: GCA_965222905.1. Lineage (GTDB taxonomy): Bacteria > Acidobacteriota > Vicinamibacteria > Vicinamibacterales > UBA8438 > WTFV01. The sequence goes on from OZ244976.1 coordinate 7,671,834, forward strand.
ATGGCGGCGTGGGTGGTCCGCGAAGAGCTCGAGCACCTCGACCCTGCCGCGTACCGACGCGCCGCCGACACTCTCGTTCAGGAGCTCGCGGTCGAGGTCGGAGACTCGTACGTCACGGATTGTCCGCTCTACGGCGATTCCGACGTGCCCGTGAAGTACTTTCTCTGGGTCAAGACAACCGACTGCGAGCATTGCGGCGCCGAGGTCGATCTGTTCCCCGGGTATCTCGTCGCCGGCAACGCCCGCCACCCGAAACACGTCGTGCTGTGCGCCAACTGCGGCGATCTCACGGAGGTGGCCGACCGCAATCAACCAGGGGCATGCCGGCGATGTGCCAGCCCCCTGGCCATTGCCGGTCCGGCTCGCCGCCAGCGCTGTACGTGCCACCGTTGCGGGCATGCCGCACGCTATCCGCGGCCCGAGGCCGGACCACCGCGGCATCGCCTGTTCGCGATCGAGTACTACAACCCGGACCGCAGGAGTCAGCACCGCGGCCGGTTCTTCAAGAAACCCGACGAGAGGGATCTCGCCCGCTGCGCAGCCGCCAGTGCGCGCTGGGCCGCAACCACATCGCAGTACGTCCCGGAACAGCGCATTCCACCCGGCGACGAGACCGACCGCCTGCACCGTTGGGGCTATCGCTGCTACCGGGAACTCTTCAATCCGCGCCAGCTTCTAGGCCTGGAGCTCAGCGCCCGCCGCATCGCGGCGGTCGACGACCAGAGGATCCGCCACGCACTCGCCACCAATCTGTCGGACCTTCTTCGCTACCAGAACATGCTGTGCCGGTACGACACGACCGCGCTGAAATCCCTCGACGTCTTCTCCGTCCATGGGTTCCCCGCCGGCCTCGTGCAGTGCGAGTCCAACCTGCTGGGCATCACGACCCGCGCGGGTGTCGGGGTCGGCTCCGGCGGCTGGTCCAACATCATCGCCAAGTACGAGAAAGCGAAGCGTTTCTGCGACGCGCCCTTCGAGGTCGACCACAGCCGAGGTCGCAAGACGATCGTTCCCGTACCTGGGGAATGGATCGGCGCGCGCCACGATGGCCGGCGTCCTCGTCGCGCCTCCATCCGCTGCGCGAGCTCGACCGCACTGGATCTCGCGCCGAACTCGCTCGACGCCGTCTTCACCGACCCGCCGTACTTCGGCAACGTCCAGTACGGCGAGCTCATGGACTTCTGCTACGTCTGGCTCCGCCGCCTTGTCGGCTCCGACGCGGAGGGCTTCACCCAGGAGTCTACGCGGTCACCGTCTGAACTCACCGGCAACGCGACCCAGGACCGCGACCTGGAGCACTTCACGGAAGGCCTGGCCGCGGTCTACCGCGCGATGGCGCGCGCCCTCAAACCCGGCGCACCGCTCGCGTTCACGTTCCACCACAACGCGATGGAGCCGTATCATGCGATCGGCGTCGCGATCCTCGACGCCGGACTCATCTGCTCCGCGTCCATCCCCTGCCCTGCGGAAATGGGAGGCTCGATTCACATCCACGGAACAGGGTCATCCATCGTCGACACCATCTTCGTGTGCCGCGACCACGGTCAGGCCCGCCGCGACGCTCTCTTCGACGATCGCGATGGGCTCTCCACGGTGGTTCGGACCGATCTGTCTCAACTTCGCGCGGCGGGGATGACGCCGTCCGCGGGCGATATCCGGTGCATCGTCTTCGGCCACCTCACGCGCATGGCAGTCTGGTGCCTGCGCCACGCCTGGGATTCGACGAAGCCCACGTCGGAGCGGCTCGACCGGGTCCGATCCGGAATGGCTACTGTAGGCGACCCGAAGCCCCTGATCGAGACGCTCGCTGCAGCAACCGTGTCACCGGCCGCGACTGAACACGGAACGCCGCTCTTTCCTGATCAAGCGCACTCGGTCGATGCCGTTTCCTTTTGAAGTCTCGTTCGAGGAAGTCGAGGCCGACCTCGATGCGTTCGTCGACGCCGTCTTCGGCGCGCTCCGGTCAGAGTTCCTCACCATGCCCAAGGGTGATGGTTTCGTCGAGTACCCGGTATTCGAACAGGGCTACGAGACGCTCAAGCGGACGACGAGCGGTTTTCGGAGCCTCACGCCGGAAACGGCCATGGAAGCGGTGTATCACGCGCCGATCGCCCTCATCGTCCTGCGCACGATGCTCGGGTTCACGCCGCCGGAATGGGCGGAAATCACGACACGGCAATCCGACGTCACCGTCACGCAGAATGCGGCCCGCTCGCTCGATCGGGCGGTCCGTCTACTACCGTCCAGGCAGCTCAAGGCCAGCGGCGGCGCCACCGATCGGCGCCTCCGGGCGTTGGTCGCCACGGCCTGCGAGTTGCTGAGGGAAGGCGCCCCCGGCGGTCCGGGCGAGTTGATCCACCGTCTCGACAAGGCCGATACGAAGAGCGGCCTGGAGAGTCTCCAGCCGTTGACCGAACTCGGCGTCCCGTACGCGGTGCTTCTGTACGAGCGACTGCTCGGCCGACCGTTCGCCGGCCATCGCGACTCCGTCTCCGAGCTGATCGGCGACGTGATGGAAACGGCGATCGAGGCCGTGCTCGTCAGGGCGGGAGTTTCCTTTCGCAAGACCAAGCGGGGCGGAAAAGGTCTCGGGCTTCGATCAGGCACCCGACTTCATCGTGCCCGACGAGTTCAATCCGCAGGTCGTGATCGAAGCCAAGATTGCCGAGGATGACGGGACCGCGCGAGACAAGGTCACGCGCATCCAGCACCTCTACAGCCTGTCCCGGAGGGAGCTTGCCCCAGACCAGCCGCCGCGCTTCGACGTCGTCGCCTGCATCGGGGGCCGGGGCTTCAAGGTCCGCCGAGAGGACATGAAGAAGCTCCTGCTCTCCACCCGCGGCAGCGTCTTCACGCTGCAGAACCTGGACCGCCTCGTCGACAGCACCCGCCTTGCCGAGTTCCGCACGCGCGACGACAGGTAGCCTCGCACAAGGCGGCCAGCCGGTGTGATCGCTCCCTGCCGTGATGCCCGACTGGTCTCGCGCAACCGCTGTATCTGCCGCACCGCCGCATCGATCCGTAACTCCACGGTCTTTGACAAATTATTTGTCAATGGTTCAATGGCCGTGCATGCTCGACGTCGAGGTTATCGACGATCCGGCCGCCGCGATGACGACCCTGGACCCGAAGCGGGCCCGTTTGCTGGCGGAGATGGCCGAGCCGATCTCGGCCGCGACGCTGGCCGCCCGGGTTGGCCTGGCCCGGCAGAAGGTCAACTACCACCTGCGCGCGCTTGAAAGGCACGGCTTGGTGGAGGAGGTGGAACAGCGCAGGTAGGGAGGACTGACCGAGCGCCTGCTCGTAGCCAGGGCGGCATCGTACGTCGTGTCGCCGGCCGCGCTCGGTCCGATCGCGAGCGACCCGGGCAGAACGCGCGATCGTCTGTCCGCCGGCTATCTGATCGCGCTGGGTGCACGCGTCGTCCAGGAAGTGAGCCAGCTCCTGCGGCGGTCGCGAGAGACCGGGAAGCGGTTGGCGACCCTCTCGATAGACACCGAGATCCGCTTCCGGTCCGCGGGGGAGCGCGCAGCGTGCAGCCGGGAGCTGGCCGCCACCGTCGCCCGACTCGTCGCGCGCTATCACGACGAAACGGCGCCGGGGGGCCGCCGGCATCGCCTGGTGATCGTCGCGCATGCCAGTCCGGTCACGCCGAAGCCAACCACCGAGAAGACACCATGACCGTGAAACGCAGCGCGTCCGGCCGCCGGTCCATCGAGCTCGAAGTGGAGGTCCCGGGCACGCCCGAGGAGGTCTGGCAGGCGATCGCCACCGGACCCGGCATCTCCGCCTGGTTCTTTCCGACGGAAGTGGAAGAGCGCCCCGGAGGACGCGTCGTCTGGCACATGGAGCCGGGCATGGACGCCCTGGGCGCCGTCACCGCCTGGGAGCCGCCCCGCCGGCTGGGCCTCGAAGAACCATCAGGTTGGCGACCGGGCGCCCCGCCACTCGCCACCGAATGGACGATCGAACCCCGCGCCGGGGGCACGTGCGTCGTGCGCCTCGTCCACAGCCTCTTCGCCGACACCGGCGACTGGGACGGCGAACTCGAGGGCATCGAGGCCAACTGGCCCGGCTTCTTCGGCATCCTGCAGCTCTATCTCGAGCACTTCCGCGGGCAGCGCGCCGCGATCATCCGGGTGACGGGATCCGCCTCGGGGACCGAGCGCGACGCGTGGACGGCGTTGCTCGACGCACTCGGCATCGCCGACGCGGCGGCGGGCCGGCCCTGGCGCACGCCTGCCGACGGCGCGCCGCCGCTGTCCGGCACGGTCGAGCGCATCGTGGAGGGAACACTGCCGCATGCGCTGCTCCGGATCGACGCTCCCCTGCCCGGCATCGCCACGCCGATCGTGTACACGATGGACGACCAGGTGATGACGTCGTTGGGCATCTACCTGTACGGCGACGATGCGCCCGCCGTCGCCGCCCGCGAGGATTCGGCGTGGCAGGCGTGGATGAAGCGCCGGTTCCCGCCGCCGGAGACGAAGGAGACGACATGACCGTCAGACGTGATGAGTCCGGCCGCCGTTCAATCCAGGTCGAGACCCTGGTCCCGGGCACACCGGAGGAGGTCTGGGCGGCCATCGCCACGGGACCCGGCATCTCTGCCTGGTTCTGCCCGAGCGAGGTCGAGGAGCGCGTCGGCGGATCCGTCCGCTGTCACATCGGACCCGGCATGGAGACCGACGCCGCCGTGACCGCCTGGGACCCGCCGCGTCGGTTCGCCGCCGACAGCCCCGGCCCCGCCCCCGACGCGCCTCCCGTGGCCACCGAGTGGATTGTGGAGCCACGCTCCGGCGGCACCTGCCTCGTGCGTGTCGTGCACAGTCTGTTCGCGAGCACTGACGACTGGGACGATCAGCTCGAGGGCAGCGAATCGGGTTGGCCGTACTTCTTTGGCATACTGCGGTTGTATCTGACCCACTTCCGCGGGCGGCCCGCAGCGGTCATCCGGGCCATGGGAACGACACCGGGTGCTGTCTCCGACGCGTGGGACAAGCTGACCGGCGCGCTCGGCATTCCCGGTTCCGCCGCCTCGGAACGCTGGAGCAGCCGCCCCGCAGGCATCCGGCCACTCGCCGGCGTCGTCGAACGCATCACGGAGGGCAGGCACCCGTACGCGCTGCTGCGGCTCGACGATCCCCTGCCCGGCATCGCCGCGCCCAGCGCCTTCGCGGCCGGCGATCAGGTGATGATCACGCTGGGAATCTACCTGTACGGCGACGGCGCGGCCGAAGCAGCCGCCCGCGACGAGCCCCTGTGGCAGGCGTGGTTGAACGAGCTCTTCGAGTGACGTCGCAGCGCCTGGAACCGGAGCAACTCCAGGTCAGTGAACCGGCGGTGACCGGAACGGATCAACGACTGTCAGTCCTTCGACTTGCTGGCCGTGTTGCAAATCCTCGCTGTAGAGCGTCTTGCAACCGGCTTCGAGCCCCGCTGCGATGATGAGGGAATCGTAGAAACTGAATCCGTACCGCTGCTGCACGTCGAGAGCGCGCCGATACAGCGCCGGAGTCGGGTTGACGCTCCACAAGGGAATCAGTACACGGTCCAGGAACTCGCGCGCGTCTTCCCGCGTGGCGTCGAGCTTGCGGGTGACGACGTTGATCGTCTCCTGGACCACCTGGTAGCTGATGCAGCCGCGCCCGGTCTCCAGGGACTGCCGCACCACGTCTTCGGCGCGCTGGTTCTTCCGTACATCCGTCTCATCGAACAAGTAGATGAGAACGTTGCTGTCGAGGAACACGTCAGCGCTCATTCATTTCCTCTCTCGTGAACCTGCGCCCTCCGGTGGCCAACCCGTCGCGTAGCGCCCTGATGGTCGCGATCGCCGCGTCCGCCTGTTGCCGGCGTCCGACGTAGTCGGCCAGCCACAAACGAAACTGCTCGTTCAGGGTCGTGCGCTCCGCCCGGGCTCGGACTCGGGCGGCCTCGATGAGATTCTCGTCAGCGCTCAACGTGATGTTCTTCATCGGCTTCCCCACCTGACGAAACACGAGTACAGTGCACACGATTCTAGTGCAATTCAGTCCCGACTCGTCTCGCGCAATCGCCGAATCTGCCGCACCGCCGCGTCGATCTGCATTTCCATGATCTGCCGGCCGTACTCGGCGGTCGCCCGCGTCGGGTTCCCGGACACGCCGCTGCCGTCGCCGCGCGTACCGGGCGCCATCTCGTCCACGCGCAACAGCGACGGCTCGAGGAACAGCAGAGTCGACGTGTCGTGCATGCCGGCGTGGGACCCGACGTCCTCCTCGCGCTCGCCCTGCGCGACGAGCCACTCGTCTCCCGGCCCCGGGTAGTAGTCGGTCAGATGGTGCACGCGTGCCGACGAGCCCGCCCACTCTGCATTGAGCCGCTCGGCCACCGCCGCCTGCGACGCCTGGTTGCCGCCGCTGTCTCCCATCAGCGCGATGTCGACGAACCCGTGCTGCCGGAGGCTGCGCGCCGCGTACTCCAGGACCTGTTCGAACACCTCGGGCGGCGTCGTGATCGTGCCGGGAAAGCGCATGTGGCCGGTCGGCGGGTCGACGTTCCCCTCGGGCACGTACGCCATCACCGGCGCGACCAGCGCGTCGCCGAGCCGCCGTGCCGCCTCCCCCGCCTTGTGCCGGACCAAGTAGTTGTGCTTGCCCAGCACCATGTGCGGCCCGTTCTGCTCGGTGCCGCCGGTCGGGATGATCACGGTCGTGACGCCGGCCGCGAGCTTGCCGCGCACCTCGGTCCAGGTGAGCTCTTCGAGAAACACCGTATCGGGCGTCTGGGCGAACAGCGAGCCGGTCAGGCAGAGAATCAGGTTAGGAAGCAGAAAACGAACGGATCTCATGGGTCTCTCTCCCTCCGTGATGTGAGCGGATGCACATTCCAGTGTACTGCTCGACCGGCCCCAGGCGGGTCGGTTCGGTCTTGGGGGTTGCCGGCAGCCCGAGTTCGCCCCGCAGCGGTTACCGCCGTCACGCCGCACACCTGCGCCGTTCGTCCGCACTGGTTGCCCGTCGTGCGAGACTCGACCGCGACCCGCGCGTGAAGATGTGCCCCCCGCCAGCGCCGGTCGCTCGCTCGCCATGCATCAACACAATGTTTCGTCTGTTCCGAAATAGAAACCTTATGATGGAGACGTGCCCGCGGTGCTCCTCGCCTGGATCGGCCAGACGGATCTCGACTGCGCGAGCGGCAGCCGGCCCGGACGTGGTCCCATCGGCAGCGTCGTCACGGAGCGCTCCTTCGACGCGCTGGTGCTCCTGTCGAACTACACCCCGGCGCAGAACCGCGCGTTCCTCGACTGGCTGCTGGGGATTCCCGCGCCGCCCGTCCACCTGCAGACCGAAGCCCTCGACGATCCGACCGACTACGGCGCCATCCACGCGGCCGCCGTCCGGGCGCTGGACTACGCGCGCGAGACGTTCGGCGCGGACGCCGACCTCTCCATCCACGTCAGTCCCGGCACGCCCGCCATGCAGGCGGTCTGGGTGCTGCTCGCCAAGACGCGCTACCCCGCGGAGCTGATCCAGTCGCATGCGAAGACCGGGGTGCGAACCGTCTCCGTGCCGTTCGACATCGCGGCCGAGTACGTTCCGGCGCTCCTGCGGGACGCGGACGACAAGCTGGCGCGCCTGACCGCCGGCCTGCCGCCGGAGTCGCCCGAATTCGACCGGATCATCGGCCGCAGCCCGGCGATGGACCGTGCCCGGACCCGCGCCCGACGCATCGCCCCCCACGACGTCACCGTGCTCATCGAGGGCGAGTCGGGCACGGGCAAGGAGCTGTTCGCACGCGCCATCCACGCCGAGAGCCGCCGCCGCGGCGGCCCCTTCGAGGAGGTCAACTGCGGCGCGCTGCCGGAAGGACTCGTCGAGTCGCTGCTCTTCGGGCACGTGCGGGGTGCATTCTCCGGCGCCCTGCGTCCCCACACCGGCCACTTCGAAGCCGCCGGCGGCGGCACGCTGTTTCTCGACGAGATTGGAGAGCTCCCGCTGCCCGCCCAGGTCAAGATCCTCCGCGCGCTGCAGGAGAAGACCGTCCGACGGCTCGGATCGGAGAAGTCGATAGCGGTCGATGTCCGGGTCGTCGCCGCCACGAACCGCGACCTGCGGGCCGAGGTGGCGGCGGGCCGGTTCCGCGAGGACCTCTACTACCGTCTCGCCACCGGCGTCATCCGCCTTCCCCCGCTCCGCGAACGCCAGGGCGACCTGACGCCGCTCATCGACCACTTCCTCGCTGTCGCGAACCGCAAGTTCGCCGACCAGCCCGGCGTCGAACAGAAGACCCTTTCTCCCTCGGCAAGGAACCTTCTTTTGCGGCATGCTTGGCCCGGCAACGTCCGTGAACTCCAGGCGACCATCGACCGGTTGGTGCTGTGGGCGCCCGACGTGACCGTCAGCGCGGACGATGTCCGCCACGAGCTGCTCGGAACCGTGCGGGATGGCGGCTCCGACCTGCTCCGCCGGCCGCTCGGCGACGGACTGGCGTTGCCGAATCTGGTTGCCGATCTTGCCCGCCACTACCTGGAGCGCGCGCTCAGAGAGGCCGACGGCAACAAGACCCGGGCGGCCGAGTTGATCGGCCTGCCGAGCTACCAGACGCTCACCAACTGGATGAAGCGGTACGATGTGACGCCTCCGGACAGGGCGCGCCGCCGATGATGGCACGCTCGTTGCTTATTGTTGGGACGAGATGGCGGACAAGACCATGTCGGATGAATCCGGTCGACGCCCGGCCGCAGATGCCCCGACGGGCGGCGCTGACGACCGCGGCGACGCCTCCGTTGCCCGGACATCCGAATCGGCGATCGCCGCGTCGAAGGACGGGAACGAACGTGTCGACGCGTCGGCGCCGCCCTCGACGAAGGTGGCGGCCCCGCTGATCACGGCCGTCGAGATCGAGAACTTCAAGGGCATCGGACGCCCGATGCGGGTCGAGTTCAGGCCGATCACGCTGCTATTCGGGAACAACAGCGCCGGCAAGAGCACGGTGCTCCATGCGCTCTGCTACGCGCACGAGATCCTGAGTCATCGCAATGTCGACGTTCACGAGACCGAAATCGGCGGCGACCGGATCGACCTGGGCGGCTTCCGCAACCTCGTTCACGCGCACGATCCTGCTCGGGCCGTGCGGCTCCGCTTCGAGTTGGACCTGACGGATTGGGAGACGCCCTCTGCACTATTCGACAAGCTACGTTCCGATTACGCGGACACCGGTGTCGACTTCGAATTGACCGAGTTGGAGGGGAGGGTCACGTCCGGATGGATAGAACTGCAGGCTGAAACGAGGGGCGACCAACCGCTTGTGACCAGCTACGAGCTCGGCATCAACGACGCGCGGGTCGGTCGCCTCCTTCCACGGGAACCGTCCGGCGTGTACCTGGAGTTCAGCCCGATGCATCCCATGCTCCAATGGAGTGCCGAGTCGACGCAGAAGAACTTGTGCACCGATCGCGTTCGGGAAGCCAACGAGGCTGACCATGACGGCTGGAAGCAGATCAGCATGGATGTGGTGGGCTTGTTCTCGCCGCTGCCCCGTTGGAACGAGGCTCTTCTTCTGGATGATGGGCGAAGCGACGCTGATCGATCCGACCGCATCGCGTTCACTTCGACGGCGTCGATTCTGTTCGTCGGCATCGGACAGGCCCTCCGCGACGAGTTGGCCCACGTTCGCTACATCGGTCCGATTCGCGACCTCCATCCGCAGACGACGACCGCACCATCGGCACGCCGTAGAGCATTGGAGGCGTCCGCAGCCGACTTCGTCCACGGCGGCGCCGCCGTCGGAACGCGGCCGTCCTACCACGCACCCTGGGCGGATGGGTCTGAAGCCTGGACCTACCTCCAGGTCACCCCTCACCGAGACCTCCTCGACACGGTGAACACGTGGCTCGAACGGCGGGACCGACTGGACACCGGCTACGCCCTCCGCGTGCGGTCCAAGGTGACGATCTACGAGGACGAAGCCGGACTCGTCTCCGAGATGCGCGAGTACCATGAGCTTCGACAGACCTTCGGGGAACCGGACGGCGCGGTTGACCTCGGTGGGTGGGTGCGCGCAGAGGCGGCAGCCGTTATCCGCATGACGGATCCTGACGGCACGAAGGCCGCGCTCAAGCGCTGCGATCAGCTTCGGGAGAAGTTCGCCGGCGCCGACGGAGCGTCGATCACCGCGTCGGTGGACGAGTTGGTCGAAGCAGCCCTCCAGCACGTAATCGAGAAGTTCGGAGGTCCCGGGCCCATCGACATCGAACCGGGGATACGCCGGGAAGCCGAGAGAAACCTGCGTCTGGCTGAAGACGTCCGGCGCCTGTTGAGCCTGACCACGCGGGAGATCGCATTGCAGATTGCCGAGGCGGGCGAGGACATGGCCAGTTCGTCGGCACCACTCACCCCCGCTTTCGGCCAACACCTGAACGACCTGCTCCGCAGGTGGGAAAGCAATGCTCCGAAGTGGATTTACGCGGCAGGTGTATTCGACGCACTGCGCGCGATGCATGTCCCCGACGACTTGCCCGACGAAGTCGAAGCACGGACGCGGAGACTAGAAGACGCTCGCAAACCGAATGACCCCTCTGTCGAGGTCGAGCAGTTCCTCGCCGAGTTCCGCACGGCGCGCCAGGCAAGCGTAGCGTCCGCAAGGGGGGAATATCGCCGTCTCACCGCACTCGTCTCGAAGATGGAAGGCGGGAGATTCTCGTCGCGGGAGCTCGAAGAACTCGCCGGCGCGATCGCGGCCCGCCAGCCACAGCGCGAGGTCGATCTCGTCACGACGAGGAATGCGTTGCCTGTCCGGGTCGCCGACGTGGGCGTCGGCGTTTCCCAGATTCTGCCCGTCGTCGTCGCAGCATTGGATCCCGGCCGGCCCGGGATCACCGCCATCGAACAACCGGAACTCCACCTGCATCCCCGGATCCAGGTCGAGCTCGGCGATCTTTTCGCATCGCAGGCGGCGAAGGGCGGGATCTTCCTAATCGAAACCCACAGCGAGCACCTGCTTCTGCGATTGATGAAGCGCATGCGGCAAACCTACGACGGCACCCTGCGCAACGGAACTCCCAGGATGCGGCCGGAAGACATTACCGTGTACTTCGTGGAGATCGATCCCGACGGCACGGAGACCCTGATTCGCGAGATGCCGCTCAACGAGCGTGGAGAGCTGGTCAAGGCATGGCCGGGCGGCTTCTTCGAAGAAGATCTGCACGAGATATTCTGATGCCGCTCCTCGCAGAGTACGCCATCACCCCGGACGTGCTCGACGTCACTTCGTACTCCAACGCCAACGAGTGCGAGGCCCGTCTAGACTACATCAAGGAGACGATACTGAACGCCGGTCTGGTACGAGATCTTCACGATGGGCTGTGGAGTGCACTCTTCAGTCCCCGCCTACATCAGATGCACAACCACGCGACAGCGGGTACACCGGCGCCGGCGTCGGCGCGCACGTGGCATCGTCGGGGAACGGAGCTCGTCAGGAAACTGACCAGACAGAATCGCCTCGTCCGGTACCGGTCCGCGCGGCCCGATCCGCCAACTGACGACGCGGAGTGGTGCGCCGAGGCTCTCGCCACGCATGCCGCGCAGCCCTTCACCGGCGGAGTGATCGTGACGGAGGCGGTGAAGGGACACTACGCGACCGAGCAGATCGTCGCCCGCATCGATCGATTGTCGAGCGCAGACTGGTGGAGACGCAGGCAACACTCTTCGGTCAGACTCGATCGTACACTTGCCGACTACGAGACCCACCTCGATGCGGTGCTGCGCTGCTCGAACTCGCTCATGTTCATCGATCCGCACCTGGATCCAACAGAGCCGCGATACGCGGGTTTTGCAAGACTGCTCCAGCGCGCCGGCAGCCGGATGCCGGCACCGTTGGTTGAGATTCACCGCCGAGATCCCCCGGACCGCCAGAAGTTCGAACGCCGGTTTCGGGACGCACTCATGGCGCCCTTGCGCTCCGCGGGCCTTCAGGCGAGAGTCTGCATGTGGGCTACTGCGACGCGATTTCACGATCGCTACCTGATTAGCAATCTGGTTGGGATCTTGCTGCCGGACGGCTTCGACACCGGCAAGGGGCGCACCACGTGGACTCGCCTCGGCAGGGATGACCGTGACGACGTACAGCGGGAATTCGATCAGGGCAGCCGACGACACAGGCTGGTGCGGAGTTTCGAACTCCCATGAGTCAGGCGGCGATCACAAAGCTGGAACGGAATCTTGGTCTTTCGAGGTATCTCGTGAAGTTCTGGAAGTGAACATGCCAGCTAAGAATGATCGCCAGATCGACCCTGCACGATCCCGCAAGCCCGCCGGCCCGGCCTCCCGGCTTGGCCTGGAAACGCAACGGAGACGGCCGCTGGTCACTGCCATGGAGATCGAGAACTTCAAGGGCATCGGTCGGCCGGTCCGGATCGACCTTCGGCCCATCACACTGCTCTTCGGACGCAACAGCGCGGGCAAGAGCACGATCGTGCACGCAATCTGCTATGCCTACGAGATTCTCAGCCAGCGCAGTGTCGACGCCAGCAAGACGGCTCGCGGTGGGGAGCAGGTGGTTCTCGGAGGTTTCCGGCGTTTCGTTCACGCACACGATACCGATCGTCACGTGCATCTCACTTTCGAACTCGACCTCGAAGGTCGCAGCCTCTCCAGTCAATTGCACACGGACGACCTGCAGTATCTGCCAATCGAGAAGGATGAACTTGACCAGGCCGCCGACGCCGTAACATCCGGCTGGCTGAAGCTGCGCATAGGCTGGAATCAACGGCGAAAGGAGCCGAGGGTGGAGAGCTATGCTGTCGGGATCGACAACGATTGCGTAGGACGCATAGAACCGGCAGCAGAAACAGACAGACCTTCGTTGGCAAGGTTTCTTCCGAACCTGCGACACTCAGTGTTCACCCGGGCGGCATTCAGCGAGAAGACCCCCGTCTTCAGGCCAGACGGCTGGACTCTGCTTCAGTCGTCCGTTTTGCCAGTCTGGGGAGAGACCCTCCCCATCACTCTCAACGACTCGGAAAGCGAAGATGAGTTCAATTACTTTGCGTCGGTCCTGATGGTCGGCGTCGGCCAGCTTCTGAAGGACGAACTCGCCGCGTTTCGGTATATCGGGCCGATACGCGACGTGTGCCCGCCGCAGGAGGATGATTCAGTGGCGGAGCCTGGAATGGCGGTTGCCGTTCGAGAAACCCTGGGTCGTCGGCCTTTGCCGAACCCGACCGGCCGAGCGCACTGGAGTGATGGTTCTGCGGCATGGGAAGTCCTTCGGAAGAGCGGCACCGGCACCGTTGGTTCAGACTTGATCGGCGATGTAGATGATTGGATGTCACGAGACGATCGGCTGAACACAGGCTACCACATCGAACGACAGAGCGTGGTGAAACTCTCGGCCGATCACCCTAGTGTGTCGTCGATTCGGCACGGCGTACCCAAAGAGGACATCGACGTAAGGACACTGCGCGAAACTAGTTTGCCATCTGCTGGGTTGCTGGTCATACTGGAGGTATGAAGCGAGACATCGAGCTGGAAGCGACCCTGGTTGCGAAGTATGCCGTGGTCGCGCCCGTGTTGGACGAGCGCAGTCGCCGCCGGTGGGCGGCGGCCGAGTCGCTCGCCATCGGCTACGGCGGCGACGCGGTGGTTTCGTCGGCCACCGGTGTGGCTCGGGAGACGATTCGCAAGGGGCGCCGGGAGATTGCCCGCGACGAGGCGCCGACGGACCGCATTCGACGCCCTGGCGGCGGACGGCCCCGCATCCAGCAGGATCAACCCGGCATCCAGGCCGCGCTCCAAGCGCTGGTGGATCCGCTCACGCGCGGCGACCCGACCTCGCCGCTGCGCTGGACGTGCAAGAGTCGCGCGAAGCTGGCGGCGGCGCTGACCGAGCAGGGGTGGCGGGTGAGTTCGACCACTGTGGGCCGGCTGCTGCACCGCCTGGGCTACCGGCTGCAATCGCCGCGCAAACGGCAGGAAGGCGCCACGCATCCGGACCGCAACGCGCAGTTCGAGCACATCAACCAGACCGCGGACGAGCATCTGACCGCCGGCCAGCCGGTGATCTCGGTCGACACGAAGAAGAAGGAGCTGGTCGGGAACTTCAAGAACGGCGGGCGGGAATGGCAGCCGAAGGGCACGCCGCCGGCGGTGCTGGTGCATGATTTCCCGACCGACGCCGAGGGCAAGGCGATTCCGTACGGCGTCTACGACATGGCGCGCAACGAAGCCTGGGTGAGCGTGGGCTGGGACCACGACACACCGGCGTTCGCGGTGGCGTCGATTCGACACTGGTGGCATCAGATGGGTTGCGGCGCCTACCCCGAGGCCACGACCCTGTTCATCACGGCCGATGCGGGCGGGAGCAACGGGTATCGGTTGCGCGCCTGGAAGCATGAGCTTCAACAGTTGGCCGACGAGACCGGACTGACCATCGAGGTGAGTCATTTTCCACCCGGCACCAGCAAGTGGAACAAGATCGAGCACCGGCTCTTCTGTCACATCACGGCGAACTGGCGCGGCACCCCGCTGACGACGTACGAGACCATCGTCGACCGCATCGGGAACGTCCGGACAGCCACCGGGCTCCGGGTCCGGGCCGAACTCGACGCCGGGGAATATCCCACAGGCGTTACGGTGACCAAGGAACAGATGGACGCACTCGCGCTGGTCCCCGATGCGTTTCACGGGGAATGGAATTACAAACTGTTACCCCGATCAAGTTGAAGACTTTATATCGATCACTGTCCTAAGCGCTCTCATCTCGGCGGTTGCCGAGGCTGACACGCAGTCGACGGTCCGACTGAAGGAAGTAGAATCGGAACTCGTCATGGAAACCACGAGTGTCGGTGTTGGTATTTCCCAGGTACTGCCCGTCGTCGTGGCCGCACTCGATCCTGGGCGCCCCGGGATAACCGGTATCGAGCAGCCTGAGCTCCACGTCCACCCCAAAATCCAGGTAGAGCTTGGCGACCTCTTCGCGCAGGGCGTCGACGACGGTGGAGTTTTCCTCATCGAAACGCACAGCGAGCATCTGATGTTGCGCCTGCTGCGACGCATTGAAGAGACTCACAGCGGTGAACTGCCGCAAGGTAAGCCTGAGCTGCGGCCGGCTCACGTGTCCGTCCTTTTCGTCGAGCGAGTCGACAACGAGGTCAGAGCGACGCCGCTCCAGATCGACGAGACCGGCGAGTTCATCGACCGTTGGCCGCAGGGTTTCTTCGACGAGCGCGACGACGAGCTCTTCTGATGCTCTATACGTACTCCATCGAGCCCGACGCGCTCGCCACGTGGGACAAGTGCCGGCTCATCCTCGGTCTGATGGGCTTTCAGCACGGGCGCGCAATCGCCGCCTATCCGAATCGAAAGGGCTGGAAGGCACTTGTTCGTGCCGCCTGCCGCGAGAACAGCGACCTTGGAGACCGTGATCGGCGGCGGGTTCTCCGGAAGCTGGATCAGTCGAACGCGAAGCTGGTCCGGTTGAATCTGGAGTACGACGATTCTCTGGAGCCGGTTGCCGAGCGCTGGATTCGCAACGCCGTTGAAAGACAGACCGCGAAATCCCCATTCCGCGCCATCCTGGCGTCGCGGAACCCGACAGATCATCCGGACGTGGTGCTCGACGCCGACATCGACGAATCCCATGACAGGCTCATTGTCGCGCGTGAACAACCAGTGCTCCGAGAACCGGCGGAACTCGTCGCACATGTGGCGCCACTCGTCCGGAACAGCCGTGAACTCCTACTGATCGATCGTCACTTCGACCCCTCGATCAGCCGATGGCAACCGATTGTGAGGGCGTGCATCGAATTGGCCGGGCAAAGTGTCCGCGACAGCCCGAGCGTGACAATCCACACGCTCGCCCGGAATCGGACGCTGACGGAGGTAGAAGACTTCCGGGCAGTATGCGTGCGACAACTCCCGGACATGCTGTCCGGCAGGATCTCATCGGTGCGAATCTGTTGCTGGCGCAGGCGGGAGCACGCTCCGCACGATTTCCACGCTCGCTACCTGCTGACCGATCGCGGCGGGTACAGGCTGGACAAGGGACTCGACCAGGAACGCGGCGTGGAGCAACCGATCGGGCTTCTCGACGACGAGGAGTGGCAGCGGCTCCGAGCGGGGTACGGCGACACCAATCCGTTCTTCGAGAAAGCTGACGCATTCACGCTGGACAAGTCCGGAACTCTGCGCTCGGGGCTGCCCCGCGACGAACCGGCCAATCGCGCGCCGTGACGATCACGCCCGACGCATGGTCCCCAAATCCCGCTGGAGATCTTCCAGATCGTATTGTGTGGACACCTTTCTGGCGCGGGCATAGTCCATCATCTCCCACAGGGACACGCCCGCATCTCGTGCGGCCCTTGCAAGCGTGAGCTTCCCGTCGCCGTACAGCCGTACGTAGTGCTCCAGCTTCCATTGCCGGATCGCTTTGGGTGCGGCTCTTCTTCGTAGAGGAGTTTTTGCCCTATTCATGGGCCTTTTTGCCCGCGGATGCGTCTCTCCAGTGCTCAGTTCGGGGGGACAGCAACCAAGCCAGCGCGTACCCGCGTCTTTCCGGCGGCCAGCCGAGCCTCGAAACGGTACCGAATACCGTCGGTCTGTCCCCCTCGGGCGCGCTCCCTTCTGGACATTCGCGCGGCGTTCTGGTACGGTTCCATGGGCAGGGGACAGACCTGTGATGGCTGTGACGACAGGATTCCAGGGACGTAGATTCGACGTGCCGCGAACCGGCGTCCCTTGCATCGATCTCCCGAGCCGAGCCCCGTGCGTAGCGGCCGATGCTGTCTTCGCGGATGCCAAAGCCTTCCTCTCCTCCAACGAAGCCCGGCAGATGAGCGAGAGCGAACTCGAACGGGAACTGCACCGGCGGGGCCAGAAGTTGGTACGCAAGCTCCTGCAAGGACATCACGACCAACGCAGCCCGGGACAGGCTGCCGGTCCGGCCGAGGACGCCAGTGGTGTCGAGTGCTCGGCGCGGCGCGAGCACGATAGCCACGCCGAAACGACCTCCGGCACGATGCCGGTTGTGGGTCTGGGCTGCGCGCGGCGCGGTCACGACGGCCTGCATCCGCTCGATGCCGCGCTGAACCTGCTGCCGGAGCGCTCCTTGGTCTATATGCGCCGCCGCGTGACCATCGCGACCGCTTCGCGGGCACCACCGCGTACGTCCTGGAAGCCACAGTGGTACTCGACATTATCCACGTGGCAGCGGCGATGCGGCGTGCGGTGCTCGTCGCCCAGCTCATTGAAGGCCTGTCGGCATTTGGCCCGCGACCGGATGGTAGTCGACCGGCGCACGGTGACACTTGGCTGCAGTTGCGACGGTCCTCAAGCCGCCACGGGCCGCCGGCGCATTGATGCGTACTGAGACCCTCCACCAAGCGCGCGAGTACCAGCGGAACACCCCCAGCCGTCGCTGACCGCACAAGTACCATCGGCCACCGGTCCCCTCCGCTGCTCCCTCACCACGCCGTGACAGATCCAATTGCCTCCTGCCTCGCTGCCGCAGAGACTGATTCGGCCGCCGACGAAGAAGAGCCGCACCCGATCGCTTTCGACAGCAACTTGCGCACGGTCGTAGACCGGTCGGATTGCTCGACGTCCGCAATGAGTTCCAACTCGCGGACCAGCGCCGCGGGGAGCCGGGCACCCTCCATCTGTTCCTTCTTCACCGCGTCGCCTCCCGTGCAAGCCTCAGTACTTCGGCTACGACGGCCGGAGAGAGCCACAATACCGGACTAGATCGCCAAAGGCAGCGTCCAGTTCATTCATGCAAGCCATCGCCACCTCCCCGGCGACCGGCCCTCTCGATCCGCTCATGTAGGATCGCCGCGTGACGCACGACTACATCATCATCGGGGCCGGCACGGCCGGCTGCGTGCTCGCCAACCGGCTGTCGGCCGACCCCGACGCCAGCGTGCTGCTGCTCGAAGCGGGCGGCAAGGACGACTACTTCTGGATCGACATCCCGGTGGGCTACCTCTACACCATCGGCAACCCCCGCACCGACTGGTGCTACAAGATCGAGCCGGACCCCGGGCTCAACGGCCGCACCATCGGATACGCGCGCGGCCGGGTCCTCGGCGGCTGCTCCTCGATCAACGCGATGATCTACATGCGCGGGCAGAAGAGCGACTACGACCACTGGGCGTCGCTCGGCAACCGCGGCTGGGGCTGGGACGACGTGCTGCCGGTGTTCAAGCGCTCGGAGGACTACCAGCACGGCGCCGACGAGTGCCACGGGGTCGGCGGCGAGATGCGGGTCGAGGAGCGGCGGGTGAGCTGGGAGATCCTCGACGCCTGGCGGGACGCCGCCGCGGAGTGCGGGATTCCGAAGATCGCGGAGTTCAACCGGGGCGACAATTTCGGCAACGCCTACTTCCAGATGAACCAGCGCAGCGGCCGGCGCTGGAGCGGCACCAAGGCGTTCCTGCGCCCCGTCACGCATCGGCCGAACCTGACCGTGCGGACCAATGCTCAGGTGCGGCGCCTCGCGGTCGAGCCGGGCGACGCCGGCCCGCGCGCTACCGGGGTCGAGCTGGTGACGGACGAGCGGCTGGCGGCGCGGCGCGAGGTGATCCTGGCCGCCGGCGCCATCGGCTCGCCGCAGATCCTGCAGTTGTCGGGCGTCGGTCCCGGCGCCCTGCTGCAGCGGCACGGCATCGAGGTCGTCCACGACCTGGCCGGGGTCGGGGAGAACCTGCACGACCACCTGCAGATCCGCAGCATCTACAAGGTGACGAACACCGTCACCCTGAACCAGCGGGTGAACTCGCTGCTCGGCAAGATGGCGATGGGGCTGGAGTACCTGCTGTTCAAGACCGGCCCGCTGACGATGCCCCCGTCGCAGCTCGGCGCCTTCGCCCGGAGCGATCCGTCGCGAACGTCCGCGAACATCGAGTGGCACGTGCAGCCGCTGTCCCTCGACAAGTTCGGCGACCCGCTGCACCGGTTCAACGCGATCACGCCGTCGGTCGCCAACCTGCAGCCGACGAGCCGCGGGCACGTCCGCATCCAGGACCCGGATCCGCTGCAGGCGCCGGCCATCACCCTCAACTACCTGTCCACGGACGAGGACCGGCAGGTCGCCGTCGCGGGACTGCGGTTCACCCGGCGCATCATGGCCGCGCGGGCGCTGGCCCGGTTCGAGCCGCAGGAATGGAAGCCGGGGCCCGAGGTCGACACCGACGAAGCGCTCGCGCGGGTGGCCGGGGACCTCGGCACGACAATCTTCCATCCCGTCGGCACCTGCAGGATGGGCCACGACCCCCTCGCCGTCGTCGACGATCGGCTCGCCGTGCGCGGCGTGTCCGGCCTGCGGGTCATCGACGCCTCCGTGATGCCCCGGATCACGTCGGGCAACACCAACGCGCCGACCGTCATGATCGCCGAGAAGGGAGCGGCGTTCGTGCGCGAGGATGCGGCGGGGCGGTAACGTCCCAGCCATCGCACGGGACGGTCCGGCCGGGCTGTCCACCGCCGGAAGCATTCCCCTGCGCGACCGGCGCGTCGCCGAGCCGCCGCGCCACCTTGCCGGCCCGGCGGCGTCGTTGGTCCGCGGCGCTCACCCGTGCTACGATCCAGCAGTTTTCAGTGGTACGTTGCGGATGGGTCGCTCCGCGGCGTGCGGAGGGGTCCAAAATTCGGGTCTTCGGGTGAGGGCACGCCACATGATCAAGCGCGTAGAGGTTCAGTACCGCGGGATTTTCCAGAAGAATCTCGGGAAGTACATCGGCGGCGACATCGTGATGATCGCCAGCCGCATGGGCAGGGTCGCGTTCTCGAACGGCCGCTACAGCGACGCCCCGGAGCGCAACGGAATCCCCTGCAAGTACTTCGCGTTCGTCTCGCCCGACCTGTCCGAGGAAGAGCTCGAGGCCGAGTGCGGAGCCAAGCTGAACATCGATGACGTCGACATCTCGCTGGTGGTCGATGACACGATGTCGAGGGGCGTCGAGCCCTGGGGGTGGCATGGCATCCGACCGATCAACGAGAAGGTCGCCCACAAGGGCTGCCTGCTCATGGTCACCCGCCGCGAGCATGACGACCTCCTCAAGTTCACGGCCAAGAAGTCGTATCCCTATCGTCTCGCGAGGTTGGAGGGGGACGCGAGTCTGGCCGGGCTGTGGGTCTACAAGGACGACCTGACGCGCGAGCGGTGTCTCGGGGCCATCGCCGCGGTGGACCCGGGCGTGATCGGCATCGACGCGGTGGAAGAGTACCTGCTGGAGAAGACCGGGGACGAGAATCGTGCCCGCGCGGCGCGCGACGCGTACGACGCCACACTCCACAAGAACAAGGTGGTCAATTCCGGCGAGGGCATCGATTGGCCGCACGAGATCCCGGTGCTGCCCAAGTGGCACGAGTTCGACGAGGGCGGCGTGGTGGTCCCGGCGGTCCAGCGTGGGTTCAAACTGGGGCCACGCGGTCAGAACCGCAACGAGGGGTTCAAGCACGGAACGTCGAAGACGCAACGTCCGGTCGTGCGATTCGACTTGTGCATCAAGTGCACGCTCTGCTGGGCCGACTGTCCGGACGAGTGCTTCGATCCGACGGATGACGGGCTGTACGACGTCAACTACGAGGTGTGCACCGGCTGTCACAAGTGCGCCGAGGTCTGCCCGGTGAAAGAGTGCATCGTCATGGTCGACGAGCTGGAATTCGAGAACACCGACAGCCCGTGGGAGCACCACAAGCAGGCTCCCGCCGAGTACATCCAGTGGGCCGAGGGGAAGAAGGGCACGAAGCGAATCCGCTACCCGCATGTCACCGGCACGGGAGTCGAGATTAGCGAGGGGACAACCGTCCCGCCCAAACTGTGAAGCCGTTGTCATGTAAGGAGGAGGGATCGTGACGGTCGCCGAACAACTCAAGATCTGGGACCGCGAGGAGCTGCTCACCGGCTGTCAGGCGGTCTCGTACGCGGTGAAACTGGCCGACGTCGACGTCATTGCGGCGTATCCGATCCGGCCGTACACCGAGGTGATGGACCAGTTGTCGAAGCTCATCGCCGACGGCGAGCTCGACGCCGAGTACATCATCGCGGACAGTGAGCATTCACAGTTCGAGATCGTCAAGCACGCGGCCTCCGTCGGGGCGCGGGCGTTTGCCGGCAGCAGCGGCACGGGGTGGATGTACGGGTTCGAAGCGCTGGTCGTCACCGCGACGGATCGACTGCCGCCGCTCTTTCTGGTCGGCAATCGCGCCCTCGACGATCCGGGCGCGTTCGGGGTCGAGCACAACGACGCCATGTCGCTCCGGGACATGGGGTGGCTGCTCTGCTGGGCCAGCACCGCGCAGGAAGCGCTCGAGCACGTCTTCATCGGCTACCGCGTCGGCGAGGACAAGAGCGTGCGCATGCCGATGGCCCTGGCGATGGACGGGGGGTTCCTGACCCACGCCCAGCACATGGTGCAGATGCCGACCGAAGAGGCGGTCAAGCGCTTCCTGCCGCCGTTCGATCTCGGCGAGCGGAGGCTCCATCCGGACAAGCCGGTCTCCATCGCCCCGCAGGTGAACGAAGACTGGGTCATGGAGCTGCGGCGCCAGAACTGGGAAGCGGCCCGCCGGGCGCGGCGGGTGATCAAGCAGGCCTACGAGGAGTTCAACGGGATCTTCGGTCTGCGGTACGAGAACCCCTACTTCTCCGAGTTCATGACGGACGACGCCGAAGCGGTGCTGATCGGGATCGGCGCCGTATGCATGCCGACGCGGACGGCGTGCCGGCGGCTCCGGGAGCAGGGACACAAGGTCGGCTACGTCAACCTGCGCTGGTTCCGGCCGTTTCCCACCGACGAGCTCCGGGAGTGCCTCGGGCGATTCAAGGGCGTGGGCGTCATCGACAGGGACTTCGCCCACGGGTCGCCGGACAACGGCGGGATCCTGATGCACGAGGTCCGGTCCTGCCTGTATCCGCTCCGTGAACGCCCGAACGTGATCAACTTCATGGGCGGCCTCGGCGGGCGGGACATCTCGATCGAGGAGTGCATCAAGATGTACGAGAGCACGCTGGCCGCCGGCCGCGGCGACGTGCCGGAGGAGCTCGTGAGCTGGACGGGGCTGCGGGAGTGAGCAACCCGCGCGTGTAGAGCTTGGGCTGGCTGCAGAAGCTTCAAGGAAGGATGACGGACATGGCAATGCAACTGCCGGTAATCGATTACGAGCAAATCAAGAAGGCCAAGGACGCTCCGCTCGAGGAGTTCTACACCTCGGGCCATCGCACGTGCCAGGGCTGCGAGTCGGCCATGGTCATGCGCGATTTCGCCAAGGCGTCCGGTCCCCGCACCATCGCGACCGGGGCGACCGGATGCATGTACGTGGCGAACACGAGCTACCAGACGACCCCGTGGATCATCCCGTGGATGCACACGCAGCTCGGTGCCGGCGGATCGTCGGCGGTCGGCATGGCGGCCGGCCTCCGGGCGCTGATGCGCAAGGGGAAGATTCCCAAGGAGAAGATCAACGTCATCAACTTCAGCGGCGACCTCGGCGCGGCCGACATGGGCCTGTCGGGGGTTTCCGGCGCGCTGCAGACCGACTACGACCTCCTGATCATCCTCTACGACAACGAGTCGGCCGCCAATACGGACATCCAGGCCACGGGCCTGACGCCCTATGGCGCGCAGACCACGTTCACGCCGCCCGGCAGCGTCCGCCGCATCATGCAGGCCCGCTGGAAGAAGAACGTGGCGCCCATGCTCGCCGTGGGTCACCCGACCTGCCGCTACGTCGCCACGGCAAGCGCGACCTTCCCGGTGCTGGACTTCATGAACAAGACGCGCAAGGCGCTCAACGTCGGCGGCCCGACCTTCATCCACACCTTCGACCCGTGTCCGAAGGGTTGGGATTTCCACCCCGGCTATTCGCGCGAGCTGGGCGAGCTGGGCATCCGTTCGGGCATCTTCCCGCTCTACGAGATCCTGGACGGCAAGGTCAAGTACACTTACAACCCGCACAAGAAAGGGCGCATCCCGGTCCGCGAGTACCTCGTCAAGCAGGGGCGTTTCGCCCATCTGATTGATGATGACATCGCCTACATTCAGGGTATGGTCGATACGATGTGGGAGGAGTGGGACGTTCCCGGCATCGCGCCGATCAAGAGTGGCCTGGAGATGGTGAACGCGTAGCCGACTCCGTGTCCGGCCCGCGAGCGGGCATGAAGAACCTCCGGGCCGGCGAACCGGTCGCCTGACCCGGAGTTTCTTGCCCGCCTGCTCATCGCCGGCGCGGGGTTCCTTCAATCGCGTGTAAGCGCGCCTGCCGCCCGACTCTGTTTCCCTTCCGGACGCTGCCATGACCACGCCACCTGAATCGAAGACGCTCGCTCTGCCCGAGATGTCGCTCCGCGGCCTCGCGAAGCACTTCGGCCCCGGCATGATCCTGATGATGACCGGCATCGGGACGTCCCACCTGGTCACCGCGCCGGTCGCCGGCGGGCGATTCGCGTACGCGCTGCTCTGGTGCCTCCCGGTCGCCTACGTGTTCAAGTACTACGGCTTCGAGATGGCGTTCCGCTTCACCCACGCGACGGGACGCAGCATGCTCGACGCGTACGCGACCGCGTGGCGGAAGTGGCCGCTGTGGTACGTGCTGGTCACCACGTTGATCCAGTGCGCCGTCGGGCAGGCGGGCCGACTCGTGGCAGCGGCCGCGGTCGTCTACTACTTCGCCTTCGAGTACCTGGGACTGCCGTTTCCGCTGGCCGTCTACGGGCTGATCATCGGGATCGCCTCGGTCGCCATCATTCTCATCGGCAAGTACGCGGTGTTCGAGGCGCTGACGAAGATCTTCGCCGGGATGCTCTTCCTGTCGACGGTGGGGGTGTACGTGGTCGCACCCGCGCCGCTGTCGGCCATGGGTCAGTTCTTCGTCTTCGAGACACCGCAGGGGGCGTGGCTGACGGTCATGGCCCTGCTCGGATTGCTGCCGACGGGCGTCGACGTCTCGTTGCAGGCATCCGAGTGGGGCAAAGCCAAGAGAGTCGGCATGGGCGGGATCCGGGAACAGCTCGAGGCGGCCGGCACGGCCGCCGCGTTCGATCCGTTCGCCTCGACGAAGGACGACTTGCGGGTCGACACGCTGGCGTTGCCGGCGCATACCCGCGAGTACTGCCGGCGCTGGTTCACGATCGCCCTGTGGGACTTCCGGGTCGGCCACGTCGTGTCCTTCCTCATGGCCTGCGTGTTCCTGCTCCTGGCGGCGGTGTGGATCTATCCGAGCGAGGTCGAAGGCCGCGCGGTGATCGGCGAGATCGCCGGCATCTTCACCGAGAGCGTCGGACCGTGGATGATGGTCGTGTTCCTGCTCGGATCGTTCGCTGCGACCTTCTCGACCGCGTTCAACTACTTCGATGGCTGGCCCCGGGTGGTCGGCGCCTGCTGCCGGAACCTGTTCAGGCCGACGGCCGCGTTGCGCGGCATCGAGACGGACGAGCTCACGGACGAGCACAAGGGCCGGTGGTACTCGGAGTACAACATCTATCGCTTGACGATGCTCTACTCGCTGGTGACGTCGGTGGTGATCGTGGCCGGCGTGGAGCGGCCGGTGTTCCTCGTGCTGGTCGCGTCGGCGCTGGCGTTCTTCGTCGCTCCGGTCGTGTACTTCCTGAACCTGTACTACTGTCTGTCGGTGATCCCCGGAAACGACAAGGTCTTCTACCCCTCCGCCTTCGCGAAGTGGTTCGGCTGGCTCAGTCTGGTGGTCCTCACCGGGCTCAGCGTCATTGCCCTGTTCGGGGAGTGAACCACACCCTCGCCGCTCGCCTGGCGCCACGTGACAACGATGAACGAGTTCGCTCCAGAAACGATCCGCCGCGTGCTCGAACGCGGGCGGGCGGACGCCGCGGCCATCGCCGCGCCCGACCGGCCGTCCCTTACCTATGCCGATCTCCGCGGCCACGCCGACGACACCGTCCGCGCGCTCAATCGTCTGGGCATCGGACGCCACGACCGGGTCGCGGTCGTGCTGCCCAACGGGCCGGAGATGGCGGCCGCCTTCGTCACGATCGCGGCCGGTGCGTCCGCCGCACCGCTCAACCCCGCCTATCGCGAGGAAGAGTTCACCATCTACTTCTCCCTGCTCAAACCGAAGCTCGTCGTGGTCCCTTCATGGACCCGGGGGGAGGCCCGCGCCGTCGCCGGCAAGCTCGGGATCCCGCTGGCCGAGCTGCACCCGCGCGCCGACTCCGCCGCCGGGTTGTTCGACCTTCATGGCGAGACCGCCGCGGCGGCGCCCGCAGCCTGCGGGTATGCCGAGCCCGACGACGTCGGCCTGCTCCTGCACACCTCCGGCACCACGGCGCGCCCGAAGATCGTGCCGCTGAGTCACCGCAACCTCGGCGCCTCGGCCGCGCACATCGCCCGCAGCCTGTCGCTGGCGCCGGAGGATCGGTGCCTGAACATCATGCCGCTGTTCCACATCCACGGCCTGACGGCGGCGTTGCTGGCCTCGCTCACCGCGGGTGCGTCGATCTGGTGCTCCCCCGGGTTCAATGCGCTGGCCTTCTTCGCCTGGATGGGCGAGGCCGATCCGACGTGGTACACGGCCGTCCCGACCATGCACCAGGCGATCGTGTCCCGCGCCAGACGTCACGAGGAGGACATCCGCCGCAGCCGGTTGCGCTTCGTGCGGTCGTCATCGGCGTCGCTCCCACCGCAGGTGATGCAGAACCTCGAAAAGACTTTCGGCGTCCCGGCGGTCGAGGCGTACGGGATGACCGAGGCCACGCACCAGATCGCCTGCAACCCGCTTCCGCCGCGCATGCGCAAGCCGGGCAGCGTCGGGCTCTCGGCCGGTCCGGAGGTGGCGGTGCTGAACGACGCCGGGCGTCCCCTGCCGCCGGGCGCAATCGGCGAGGTGGCCATCCGGGGTCCGAACGTCGCGAACGGCTATCAGGACGACCCCGCGGCCACGGCGCCGGCGTTTCGTGAAGGGTGGTTCCGCACCGGCGACCAGGGCCGGCTTGACGATGACGGCTACCTCTGGCTCACCGGCAGGCTGAAGGAGATCATCAACCGCGGCGGCGAGAAGTTCTCGCCACGCGAGGTGGACGAGGTCCTGATCGACCACCCGGCCGTGGCCCAGGCGGTGACCTTCGCCGTGCCCCACAAGAAGCTGGGCGAAGAGGTGGCGGCGGCGGTCGTGCTGCGCGCGGGCGCGACGCTGACCGCGCATGACCTCAAGGAGTTCGCCGACCACCGCCTCAGCCACTTCAAGGTGCCCCGGAAGGTCCTCTTCGTCGACGAGATTCCCAAGGGACCGACCGGGAAACCGCAACGGATCGGCCTGGCGACGACGCTCGGCCTTGCGGAGGAGTAGATCAAACCGTACACGCCGCGTCTCCAGAGGTACGGAAGCCGGCCAGGACCATGAAGATCTGCATCTACGGCGCCGGCGCGATCGGCGGCTACCTCGGGGCGGAGCTCGCCCTGGCCGGCGAGGAGGTGACGCTCATCGCACGTGGACCGCATCTGGCGGCGATGCGCGAGAACGGCCTCACCCTGCTCATCGAGGGCGAGCGCAAGGTCGCCCGGGTCGCCTGCACCGACGACCCCGGCGACGTCGGGCCGCAGGACTACGTGTTCCTGACCCTCAAGGCGCACGCGACAGCCGGGATCGCCAGCCGCGTCGTGCCTTTGCTCGGGCCCGAGACCGCGATCGTCACGGCGCAGAACGGCGTGCCGTGGTGGTATTTCCACAAGCTGGCCGGCCCCTGGGAAGGGCGGCGGATCGAGTCGGTCGACGCGGGCGGCACGATCTCGGACGCCCTGCCGCCCGAGCGCGCGATCGGCTGCATCGTGTATCCGTCGTGCGAAGTCGTCGAGCCGGGCGTCATCCAGCACGTGGCGGGCAAACGGTTCATGCTCGGGGAGCCGGACGGCTCGTCGTCGGCCCGGGTCGTCGCGCTGAGCGAGACGCTGGCGCGCGGGGGTTTCAAGGCGCCGGTACGCCGGCGTATCCGTGACGACCTGTGGTTGAAGCTCTGGGGCAACGTCTCCTTCAACCCGGTCAGCGTGCTGACCGGCGGCACCCTGGCGGAGATCGGCACGGATCCCGGCGCGCGCGGCGTGGTCCGGGCCATCATGCTCGAAACGCAGGCCGTCGGCGAGAAGCTCGGCGTCCGCTTCGCGGTCGACGTGGAGACGCGCATCGGCTGGGGTACGTCAGTGGGTGCGCACAAGACGTCCATGCTGCAGGATTTCGAGCGGGGACGCCCGATGGAAATCGACGCGCTCGTGGGCGTCGTCTCCGAGCTGGGCGACCTGGTGGGCGTCCCGACCCCGACCATCGACCTCGTGCTGGCGCTGATCCGGATGAGCGCCAGCGTGCGGAGCCGCGCGGTCCAGGGTCAGTGACTCGTCACGACTGAGAGTTTAGCTGACCTTGGCCAAGGGGCAACGTCCTCCGGGGAAGCCCGCTTGGGTGCCCGCGGTGCGGAGCGCCGTCCGGCCTCTAGTGCTGCGCCATGATTAAACGTTCTGGTTTGCGGTGCTGTGATTCGTCGATGATTGCGCGCTGTAACCCATGTCCGTGTCAGAAGATTGTGAGAGGGTGTCCCGCCGGTAGTGGAAAGTCGGCAGCGACAGACACACATTACCCCGCCTTCTGCAATTCGGCAAGGACGCCATCCTCTTCGTCCAGGTGGGCCTTCAGCATCCATAGATGCTCATAGCCCGTGATGCGGCGATAGTGCTTCTCCGTCTCACGGAACGTCACGGCCGCCCACCGCACCGCCATCGCTTCGCTCTGCCAGCGGCTCACCCGATTCGTGTGCTGGCGAACGCCCGCGTGCGACGAGTCGATGATGTTCGTCGTCGTCAGGCAGCGACGCAGCGGCTTCGGAAGCCCAAGGCGGTTGACCGTGAACAGCTCCGAGAGCCCTTCGCGCAGGCTCGCCGCGGCCGACGGCCACTCCCGCTCCAGCCACGAGGCGTACTGCTCCAGCTTCCGCATGCCCTCCTCGGCGTCCAGCTTCCACGCCGCCCGCAGCGTCGAACGCGCCTGTTCGTGCTGCTCCTTCGGCAGATGACCCAAGACGTTCCTTACCTTGTGGTTTCTACACCGCTGCACCAGGTTCGACGACCCGAACACCCGACCGATGGCCGCCCGCAGCGCCTTGGCGCCGTCGATCACGAACAGACGCCGCCGGTCAGCCCGCAGGCCCCGCGCCACCAGGTCTTCGAGCAGGCCAGCAGTGACCTCCGTGCTTTCCGACGCCCCGCCGCAAAGCCCCAGCACGTGCTTGCGGCCATCCGCATCCACCCCCACCGCCGCCAGCACGTGGTAGTCCCCGAACACGATCCCGTCGAGGTAGACGACCAGCACGTCCAACTCGCTCAGGGCCCGTTCGGCCAACTCCTTCAGAACCCGCGTCCCCGCCTCGATGGTCTCCCGCGAGACCTCCGACTTGCTCACCCCAACCTGGTCGGCCAACGCCGGCAGCACCGTCTCGTACTTGCGCGTCGACACGCCCTGCAGCACCACCTCCAGCATCCGGTCCGCCAGCCGCTGGTCCGCCTGCAACGACGTATACGCCGGAATCTCAACCTCGCCCGGCTCCTCGGCCCGCGGCCGCTTCTTGCGCAGCCGTGGCTTGTCAACCTGCAACTGCCGCTCCTTCAACGCCACACGCCCCGCCTGCACGCCGTGCCAGTACAGCTCCCGGTCGGCGTCGCGGCGCCCCTGCTCCTTCGGCCCCGCCACCTGCTCGGCGCTCATCCGCAGGACGGCCTCGATGGTCGCCCGGCCCATCACGTCGATCACCTCGTCGATGGCCCGCTCGCCCTTCTCCAGCAGCTCTACGAGCGGAATCAGCAGTTGTCCGTCCTTCGCCAGCCAGTCCGCCAGCTCCCGGTGGCTCGGCGTGGACGCGCCCGACACGATCTTGTACGGTTTCTTCATCGGTGGCTTCTCCTCCTAGTTGAACGCACACCCGACTGATACCACAGCCGGGCAGGAGTCGCCACCGACTTTCCACTACGCCTGGGGCACCCTCATTGTGACGTGACGGACCACTAGTCTAGTCGGCGGGTGGTGACACCGGTCATGGCGACGACCGCGCCGATCACCGTTCCGATGATCCACTTGGTGTCGCTGCTCACGTTGCGATCGTACCACGCGGGCCATTCCGCGCTCGGATATGCGTCGGCGTTGGAGTCGAACGACTCCTCGTCCAGCCCGTGCTCCGCGAAGCGCTGCCGGAGGTGGTCGCGTCCCGATGTTCGTCGTCAGTGCGGCGGCTCGAACTGACGTACTACTACCGACGAATCGCGCGCGTTCCAGATTGGCTACCGGGGGAGCGCGTCAAGACTCCTCCTCCGGCCGCGCATTGGTGAACAAGGCTCTGAGCAGGTCCAGCTTGGCGCTGACTTCCTCGGCCATCTCCTCAGCCGGCAGAAAGTCCACGAGTCGATACAGCTCTCCCTTGCGCAACAACATCGCATGCCCGAGCCGCTCGGCAAGCCGGCGAAAGAAATCCTCTGCGAAGGTGCTGAGCTTGAGTCTCTCCGTACGCGCCACCCACAAGAGCCGACCGGCAGCCGGACCCGCCGCTTTCCACACGGCGAAGTCGTCTTCGCGCCCCTCGAAGACCCGTTCCAGGATCAGCGTGTCCAGGACTTCGTCAATGTCGTCTCCGAGCCCCTCGAACAGAGGCGGCGCGTCTCTGTACCGATCGCGTGCGAAGCTCCTCAACGTGTCCGGCGTCACGACGTAGTTCTCGCACTCGTATCGCCGCCAGTAGGAGATCCGCAACCCCCCATCGTCGATATCCGCCCGCTCTCTCCCGTCGCTGTCCAGCAGCGCGAGCCCCCGGAGCCCGGGAACCATGCTGCGCAACGTAAAGAAGTGCTGCCGCGGCGTCAGGCCGAAACCTCCTTCGACTCGAGCCAGCTCCGCGTCGAGTCCTCCATCGGGAAAGTTGTCCTGGACGTAGAACGAGTTGATCCGTTCGTCCCACACCCGCGCCGCTGCATGCCGGATTCTCCTGGCCAGGGCCTTCAATATCTCTACGTCTGTGCTTCCCTCCACATAGAGTACGTAGCCTCGTTGACGCGCTCGGACGTAGTGCTCGGCGCCGTAGTGCTTCAGCGTGTTCTTGATGTCCGTCTTCGCCGCAAGATCGTCAGCTCGACCGGCCAGCAACAGCGTGAGGTTGTGGTCGAGGGCTTCCTCCAGAATGACCTCCGAGTGCGTGACCAGAATCACCTGGGACTCGTTTTCGGATGCGAGCTCGCGCAGCAGAACGTAGACCTGTCGCTGACGGAGAATCTCCAGATGGGCATCCGGCTCGTCTATCAACAGCACGCTGCCCGGGTGGGAATACAGGTAGGCGAAGACCAGCAGCATCTGCTGCAGTCCGCGGCCGGCCAGAGCGATGTCCAACGGTTCCTTTACCGAGTCCTGCCGATAGAACAGGTCGATGCTCCCTCGCGCGGTCTGCGCAGGTTCTCCCAGCTCGATGTGGAACAGGCGCTGAATCCATTCGGCGATCCGACCCCAGTGCTGCCGGTCTTCCTGCCACACCAGCAGGCACAGGTTGCGCAACACCTGTGCCGTCTGTCCTTGCCCGAGCAGAACATCGATCCGTCCACGCTGCAGTACCGGCTCTTCGGTCTCCAGCCCGGACATCGGATAGAGCAGCTCGACCTTGAGCGCCGCCGCGGTCGCTATCACGTCGGGCCGCGCCAACGTCTCGGGATCGGGAGTGCAGTACACCAGGTCTTCGCCCTGATTGCGGAAGGTCATCGTTACCGGTTCCACACGGCTGTCGTGCAGCACGCCCACCTTGATGTGCAGCCGTATGTCCCGGTTACCTGTTCGCACCGCGGCGTTGTGCCAGAAGTAGCGCGTGCGCTGCACGGGCACCGAGACGATGCTGAGACGGTTGAGCGACGTCGAGGTGCGCTCCTTGGGCGGCGCCTGCCCCTTCTTTTCCTGCCAGGCCCGAACCGCCTGGGACCACAGGGCAAGCGCCTGTATCGCCGTCGTCTTGCCGCAGTTGTTCGGCCCGATCAGTACGGCCGGGTGCTCGAGCTCGATGCGCTGCGTGTCGCCGAAACGCTTGAAGTTGCGGATTTCGAGATAGTGCAGCAGCCTCATGCGGCAGCACCTCCGCCGGCTACTTGTCGAACAGGCCGCGGTTGGCCTCCGCCCGCTCCTCGACGTCCGCCAGATGCTCTTCGAGCAGGTAGCCCTCCGCCACGAGCGCTTCGGCGGCACGCATGATCCGAGCGCCGTACTCCTCGAAGCTGCCGTAGCGCTCCTGGACCGACGGGCGCGGATCGTTCGACGCCTCCCGGTCCGCCTTCGTCCGCGGAAACGCGATGTAGCCGCCGGCGAGGCCGAGCGGCGCATCCGGTGCCCCAATCGCCGGATTGCGCAGGTTCCAGCCGGTGTAGGTGGCGACGGGCGCCACGACGGCAGGCATGCGCAACACGCCGATCTCGTTGTTGTCGGCGTCGAGCGCCGGCACGCGGACCCCGTACCGCTTGCCGGTCCTGACCGGCGGATGCCGATCGATGCGCCGCTTCGTCGCGAACTCCTCGCCGTAGTCGAGGTGGTCCGGCTGCTGAATCGCCGTCGGGTAGCGCACGCCGGGAAGCGTGGTCCAGCCCGCCTCGTCCGCCTTCCAGCCGACGAGGGTTCCGTCCGCGATGTGCGGATGCATGCTCGGGGGCGGGGGCGTGCCGTCCGTCAACCAACGGTCCAGCGCCAGGAAGAGCGTCTCCAGGAACGGCTGGTAGACGTTGGGGTTGGGCGGCAACTGTCCCCGGTCGGACGGTCCGCGGGCCGGGCCGTGCTGTGATCCGCCGAAGACGTAGACGCGCACGTCGTCCGGGATTGCGCTGTCGCGCTGCCCCGTCGGATCCGTCACCACCAGCGACGCGCTCCGGTGCCGGTACTCGGAGCTGGTATCGAAGTGCATCACCTTCGGCGCGGCGCCGCTGGCCCGCGCCCGGCGCAGCAGGCTGTCGGTCCGGCCGGTGAACGGGTCGGTCTCCTCGCCGTAGGTGAACGGAAAGACGTCGACCGGGTAGAGGTGGCCGCTGTGCTCGGTGGCGGTCCGCGTCGGCGACGCGAAACGATGATTGAAGAACCCCTGGCCGCCGCCGGCGACGACCGGCATCACGCCGTCGAAGACGATGCGCCCCTCCTCGTCGGCATTGAACCCCTCGTACAGGAACGTCCGCAGTGCCCGCCCGCTCTGTGACCGGCCCTCGCCGATGACACGCTGCGCCAAGAGTTGTCCGCGACCGTCGCGCAGCGGGTTCATCGACGACTCGTCGTGGCGCAGGAACGACACGAAGTCGCGGATCGCCGCGAACCCCGCGCCCTGCACCACCGACCCGAGCGCCTCGTAGGTCAGCTCGTAGATCACGCCCGGCTCGAACCCGCCCTCGAGCCGTATGTCTCCTTCGATGAGGCCGCTCCCCTCCTCGCGCGGCCCCCTGGTGAGGATGAAGTCCCACTGGTCGCGGGGGATGAGCTCGGGTGCGTCGCGCTCGCGGAGCCGCCGGCTCAAGGTGGCCTGCGGGAGCGCGCCGACGACCGGCTCGAAGGCGAGCTGTCGCCGGTCCGACACGGCAAGGCGATCCGTGGCCACGTCGCCGATCATCTCCGCGCGGACGGTCCCGGTAATCGGCACGTAGTCCTCGTCCAGCGCCACGGGGGCCTCGAGACGCAGCAGCGTCGGGTCGGGCGGCACCTGGGCGATCCAGCCGCTCCAGACCGTGACGTAGCCGTGCCGCAGAAAGAACGGCTGCGTGCCCCACCGCCGGCGACCCCGGTTGTTGACGTCGTAGAGCACGGTGGGTTGCGCCAGCGAACGGTCCAGCGGCGCGATGATCTCGAAGTCCCCGTAGAACTCCACGCGGCCCTCGCCGTTCTGCGCGGCGAGCCGGAGGTCGACGACCGCCTGGTTCGCCTCGTGCTCCGGGTCGAGCGCGTACACCACCCGCCCGCGGATCCGCTCGTAGCGCCCCACCTTGTCCGGCACATCGTCCGCGAACGGCTCGCGGGAGGTGATCCGCAACTGGATGACCTCTGCCCCGGTCGGCGCCGCGATTGCGAGGATGCCCAATATCACTACCACGGCACGGCTATGGCTCCGCATCGCGCTTACCTCCCGTCAACGGTTGTCTCTGAGTTGACGCCGGACTTGATCGCGAAGGTCCTCCGCTTCCGCAACCGACAACTCAGGATCCCCACCACCCTGAGGGGGTTCGTAATCGAAAGACACAGCCTTGTAAGTGATCTTTCGATCACTCCGTTCAGCCCACTCATTCATCCTCTCACCGACAAACTGCGCGATGTCGCGCTTTGGTCTCCGCGACTCCTCCGTCTTCTCGTGCGCCTGCCACCAAGCCTTCGCTACGTTGTTGACAGGATCTTCCCTCCGCATTTCCAGCTCTACTCTGATTTGTCCGTAGCTCAACGACGCCCCGGAAAAATCAACGCGGTTGGACCGTCCTGCGGTCGATTCACTCTCCAGCTTGACAGAGAGGACTTCGTTGATGCACTTGCGAACCACTTCCGAAAGGGTGACAGGCTGCACCGGCGGCAGTTCTTCCTGATCTTGCGACGCAATGTCGGTCACTTCGACAGCGTCGCGGTCCGGACACAGAACCGGAGCCGGAGCCGAGTGCTTTTCTTCGGGCTGTGCCGGGCGCGGCCGACTCGCCTGCGATGTCCCTAAGCTGACGGTGAGCCGTGTGCCGGTGCCATTTATCAAAAAACGGAATACGCTATCAGGCCACTCGGCAAGCATTCCTCTATTCGCAGCCTGCAGCCCCAAACTCTTGACATGAACCATCGGAGTGGATTTAGAGGAAAGCACCCCATCTGAGCGTACGAGAATGCTGCCGCGTCTGGCACCTCCGAGTTCCAGAATCTCAAGCGGCACCTCTATCGTACTGACTCCTCCACCGGACGCCTTCCGCAGCGCATCGAGCAAATTCGCAAAAAACGTCCCAGCGCGAAACGTTCCATCGCCCAACATCCCATCATCCAAAGCGGCTCCCCACGGAGCATCGTACTTCGACATCGTCTTTTCCTGCTCATAGGCGACCGTGACCGCCTGCACAACAGCGCGCAGGAAAACGGCGCGGCGCGCCGGCCCGGAATCGTCCGGTGAGGCACGCCGCGCCGAAAGTCGCGATCCGTATCAGGACAGCGTCGTCCGCACCAGCTCGTTTCTGCTGCGCAGACTCCAGGTTCGTCTACTTCGCCAGCGGATCCGGCCGAAGCTGGAATTGCACCACCTTGCTCGGCGTCCCCTTGCCGGTCTCGGTATGGAACGGCGCCCGCGTGCCGTAGGTCGCCCACAGCCCGCGGCCCTTCCAGCCGGCGTCCGGATCGTCGATCCGACCGTCCATCCACTTCGTGTAGAAGCCGAGCGGATACGGCACCCGGATGATCACCCACTCGCCGTCCTTGAGCGCGAGAAGCCCCTCGGACGCGTTGCCGGTGTTGATCGGCACGTTCTCACCCAGACCGAAGGTGTCGAACTGATCGACCCAGGTGTAGTAGCTGCCCTCGGCGCTGCCGGAATCCTCGATGCCCTTGAACTTCGGCAGGGGCTCCTCGTAGAGGGTCCAGCCCTCGGGACAGTGCTGGCCGGTCGCCTCCGGACCGTTCAACGGACCCGTGCACCTGCTGCGGTCGAAGCTCGCCATGTGCCCGCTCGCCAGCGGGGTCCAGACCACGCCGTTGCGGTCGATGTCCATGCCGCGCGGCGAGTAGCCCTGCACCTCGGCGCCGGGGTTGTCCCACGGCACCTCGAACACCTCGGTCAGCGCCGTGTTGGAAGGATCGTCGCCCGGATCGAGGCGCAGCACCGCGCCCGGGAAGCCGAGCGACGAGCCCCAGATGGTCCCGTCGACCGGGTTGTAGGCCACGCCGTAGAAGCCGGTCGTCACCCGGTGGTCCTGCGTCGGGTCGATCGGCTCGTTCGGCTCGGTGAACTCGTCGCGTTGCCCGTTGCCGTTGGTGTCGAGAACGAGGGCGGTCCAGCCCTGCGAGGCCTCCTCGTCACCGGTCTCGAGGAACATCTTCGTGTCCAGCCAGCCGATGACCGGTCCGCCTCCGCTGGTCCAGAGGGTGTCGTTCTCGTCCTCGGCGAAGATCAGGTGGTGCGTGCTGTAGCAGGTGCCGACCAGCGTCATCTCCTCGGTCGCCGGGTCCCAGACGGCCAGGTGCCGGTTGGCCCGGGCGTTGGGGAACGCCTGCGCCGACGGATGATCGGACCCATCGAGACACATCTCCGGGTTCTGCGGCGCCCGCACGCGGGAGGTCAGCCAGACGCGGCCGTCCTGGTCGAGCATCGGGTTGTGGACGTTCGACTGGCTGTTCCAGATCGCCTCGTCCCCCCAGTAGGGCGAGGAGGCCAGCGGTGGTCCCGCTGCGACCGGGGTATCCGGATCGCGCACCGGCACCGGAATCTCGCTCGAGGCGTTGGCCACCGGGTCGAGCACCGGCACGTAGTCGGCGCTCGCCTCCAGGGCGCCGTAGATCGGGCCGTAGGCGTTGACCGTGGGGTCGCGCTTGTCGGTCGCGATCTCGTCGTGCAGGTACGCCTTCGGATCGGCCCAGTCCCACTGCGACACGACGATGTTGCGCTCGACGCCCTGCGGCCGGCGCGGCGCCTCGGGCAGCTCGCCGGCCATGATCCGGTCCGTCCAGTCGGCGAACATCTCCAACGCGGCCTGGCGTCCCATCCGGTTGAGCCCGCTCGACATCGATCCGCCGGCCTGCCCGGACTGGATGCGCCGGTCCCAGGCCGCGACCATCGAGTCGAACTCGCCCAGCTCCGGCGGCACCTCGCGCGTCGCCTTGTTGCCGAGCGCGTGGCACGCGGTGCACCCGCCCGACTTGACCGTGCGCATCCACTCCGCCTGGCTGCGCACGTTCGGAGAGATGCCGTTGCCGTCGGCCCCGGTGCCGGGGAACTCATCCTGTCCGGGGACCTCGATCAGCGACAGCCAGTGACCGGCCGGGTAGTACTGCGCGGCGGCCGCGTCGTCCGGCGCGACGACGGCCGTCAGGTCGAGGGACGCGCCCGGCGTCGCCCGGACCTTCTCCGAGTCGACCAGGCCGTAGCCGCGCACCCACACGTCGTAGGTCGCGTCCGGCAGGTCGGGAATCACGTAGCGGCCGTCGTCGTCGGTCACCACGATGCGGTTGAACCGCGTCGGCAGATCGGTGGTCTCCGCGATCACCCAGACGCCCGCCTCGGGACCGTCGGGACCGGTCACCACGCCGCCGACGTCGTCGGCGTCCACCATCACCGCCTGCGCGCCGGCGCTGCCGGCGGGCGCAAGCACCAAGGCCGCGCCGATCACCGCCGCGATACCGGCTCGATAGAGCATGTCACTACGCATCGCATCGCCTCCCCTAGTGCTCTTGTTTCCCGGGTCCACCGGGTCGGTCGGTGTCTGACCAGCCCGGCTCGATCACCTTTGAACAGCCGACAGTAGCATTTTTGCCGCGGCGGCGCACGGTTCGCTCACGGCTTCGCCGCACGCCGGCGACCTGCCGACCCTGTGCCATAATGGGGACTGATGAGTTGTGCTTCCCGAATCCCCAACCACCGAGTCCAAAGGCGCTTGCATGGCCGATGGACTTGAGGGAAACGATGCCCATCATGTTGTCGCACACCTACGACGCCTTCAAGGCCGCAGGGGTTCCGGAAGCCATGGCGCGAGCGGCGTCGACGGAAATAGCCGGGTTCGAGAGCAGGCTGGCCCGAATCGAGCTCCGGTTGACCCGCCTCGAAGTCACCCTGGCCCTGGTGCTGACCGGAGTCGTCAGTCTCGTCCTGAAGGCGTACGCGCTGTAGCCCCCGGCGGACGCTGCGACCTGTCAGCGCGGGCCGGCGGTCGGGAGCGGTGCTGGAGCTACCGCGGCGCCGGACGAGCCACCTGGTCGACATGTACGCGCGCCACCATGTGCATGTACCCACCGGCCGGTGCGTACCGCTCGTCGGCCGCCGCCTCCAGGTGCACGCGCGCGGCGGCGTCGTTACCGAGCGCTTCGTGGTAGAGCCCGACGTACAGGTGCGCGAAGAAGAGCCCGGATGCACGACCTCGCTCGGTCGCACGCTCACCGGCGGCGATCACTCCCTCCGGCGCCAGCTCGCCCCGGAACATCTCGTATATCTCGCGCATCGGGGCGCGAGAGTCGGGCCCGACCGGAAGGAGCGCCTCGAGGGCCGCGGCCGGCGAGTCGGCGCGCGCCACGCACAGAAAGTGCCAGGCCGCGTTCTCGACGTCGTTCGGATTGACCAGGCGGTGCGACTCGAACTGCTCCCGGCAGTCCTGATAGCGGCCGACGTAGTAGAGGGCGATCCCGCGCTGCCAGAGCTGCGGCGCGGCGCGCGGCACGAGCGCGGCCACCTCGTCGAACCCGGCCGCCGCCGCGGCGAGACGCCCCGCCGCGAAGTCGCCGACGGCGCGGTCGAGCACCGCGCGAGCGTTCTGCGCCGCCGCCGCGCCGGCACAGGCCAGTCCCATGAGCGCCGCCACGGCCCACACCCCCCGACAACGGAGTCCTCTTGTCTTCACGACCCCAATACTACGCCGT
Source organism: Vicinamibacterales bacterium (assembly GCA_965222905.1). GTDB lineage: Bacteria > Acidobacteriota > Vicinamibacteria > Vicinamibacterales > UBA8438 > WTFV01. Next base: position 7,709,390 of record OZ244976.1, read on the forward strand.
TCCCGCCGGCGCGCGCCGTGATCCTGACACGACCTTGCTATACACTCGCGTTGCCATTGTGCGATCCCGCGTCGAACAGATGCACGAGGCATCCGGCGCCGGGACGAGGAGGGACAGCATGACACGTACACGTTCACTCGGCATCGCCCTGCTGCTCGCGGCCGTCATGGCCGCTCCGGTCGCCACGCAGAACAGCATGAGCTTCTTCATCACGAGCGCCGGCCCCGGCGACGGCGCCAATCTCGGCGGCCTCGAAGGCGCCGACGCGCACTGCTCGATGCTGGCCGAGGCGGCCATGGTCGGCGGCAAGACCTGGCGCGCCTACCTGAGCACCAGCGGCTCGACCGGCGTCAACGCCCGCGACCGCATCGGCAGCGGTCCCTGGTACAACGCCGACGGCGTCGAGGTCGCGTCGAGCGTCGCGAACCTGCTGGGCGACAACAACCTGACCAAGGAAACCCAGTTGAACGAGAAGGGCGAGATCGTCAACGGCCGCGGCGACGATCCCAACATGCACGACATCCTGACCGGGACGCAGATGGACGGCAGCGCCTGGGAGGGCGAGGGCGACAGCACGTGCGGCAACTGGACGAGCAACGCCGCGGACGGCAGCGCGCTGGTTGGCCACCACGACCGGCAGGGCGGCGGCGCCAACCCGAGCCACTGGAGCACTGCCCACCCCTCGCGCGGCTGCGGGCAGGCCAACCTGCAGGCGACCGGCGGCAACGGCTTCTACTACTGCTTCGCGATCGACTAGAGAAGGCATACGGCCGCTCCGGCGCGGGACGCTGGTTGGTCCCGCGCCGGAGCGCCGTCCCGCGTACCCGCGCGATCGAGCGGAATCCGCCGGGCCGCCTGTGCCGGCCGGCTTCGACAGCATCCGTCATGAGCATCGCGACGCCGCACCATCCCGCAACCGCCCTGTCCGAGTGCTTCCCGTTGAGGGTCCGGCCACTCGTGCCGTTCTCGGACGATCAGTTCTACGAATTCTGCCGGATCAACGGCGACCTGCAGATTGAACGGACGGCGCGGGGAGAGCTGTCGATCATGACACCGGCGGGATTTCAGACCAGCCATCTCAACCTGAGAATCGTGATCCAGCTCGGACAATGGGCGGAGCGCGACGGAACCGGAATCGCCACCGAGTCCTCCGGCGGCTTCATCCTGCCGGATTCCGCGGTGTTCGCACCGGACGCGGCGTGGGTGCGCAACGACCGACTGGCGACCGTACCGGAAGACAAGCGGCGACGTTTCCTGCCCCTGTGCCCCGATTTCGCCATCGAACTGCTGTCGCCGACCTGCTCGCTGCGACAGACACAGGAAAAGATGCGCGAGTACATCGACAACGGGCTGCAGCTCGGCTGGCTGATCGACCCGTTCGAACGCCGGGTGTTTGTCTACCGGCCGGGCGCCGCCGTGCAGGTGCTCGATAGTCCGGACTTCGCCGACGGCGACCCTGTGCTCCCCGGGTTCAGGCTCGATCTGCGCCGGGTTTGGTAGAAGTCGGGCGTCCGCCCCGATATAATCGCACGGCGACTGCATGATGCGGTTCTCCGCGCCTTCCCGCTCCAGGCTCCGGGCGCTCACGCCGGTCGGCGCACTGATTGCGGGTGCGGCCGCCCTCGGTGTGGCCGCGGCAGTATCGCTCGAACCGATCGTCCCCGAGACTGCCGTGGGGCACCGCCCGATCTCGGTCTCCGAAGACGGCTACGTCTCGTCCGACACGTGCCGCGGGTGCCACCCCTCGCAGTATGCAACGTGGCACGCGTCGTTCCACCGCACAATGACCCAGCTCGCCACCGATGAATCGGTACGCGCCGACTTCGACGGGGTCGTTGTGAACGCGGTGCCGGGCAATCCGATGCGGCTGGAGCGCCGCGGCGACGAGTTCTGGGCGGAGTTCGACGATCCCGGCTGGGAGGGCGACCCACGCGCCCGCCCGCGCATCACCCGGCAGGTGGTCATGCTCACCGGCTCGCACCACCAGAACATCTACTGGTACGCGACGGGGCACGCACGCGCGCTCAACGTGCTGCCCGGCGTCTACCTGCTCGACGAGGAGCGCTGGACGCCCCGCAACGCCGTCGTGCTGGCGTCGCCCGGACAGGGTGTGGCAACCCTCGACGGGCACTGGAACGCCGTGTGCATCGACTGCCACACGACGCACGGCAAGACCCGCTTCGACACGCCGTTCCGCTCGGAGCCCATCAGCGAGCAGACGGTCGACAGCACCGTCGGCGAGCTCGGCATCGCCTGCGAGGCGTGCCACGGCCCGGCCGGGACGCACGTCGCCGCCAACCGCAACCCGGTTCGGCGCTACGCGCTGCACGCCGGCGGCGGGCCCGACCCGACCATCGTCGAACCGACGCGGCTCGACCCGCAACGCTCGTCACAGGTGTGCGGGCAATGCCACGGCATCTGGGAGTTTCACGATCGCGCGGGCGAGCGCGCGGCCAGCGCCGGCGGCCTGCCGTACCGGCCGGGCGACGAGCTGCGGGAGACCCGCTTCGTCGCCCAGCCGCGGGTGAACGGCCGATCGCCCGCCATGCAGGACCTGATCGCGGCGGACCCCGACTTCGTCCGTGGATCGTTCTGGGCCGACGGACTCGTCCGGGTCTCGGGACGGGAGTACAACGGCCTCATCGACTCGCCCTGCTTTACGAATGCGACGACGCCGGAGCGCACGCTCTCCTGCTTCTCGTGCCACACCATGCACATGACGCCGGAGGATCCGCGTCCGGTCTCCGAGTGGGCGGACACGCACCAGGTCTCCGCCGGCATGGACGGCGACGCGGCGTGCACCCAGTGTCATGAGAGCATCGCCGCAGAGGTGAGCGTCCACACCAACCACCTGCCGGAATCGGCCGGGAGCCGCTGCTACAACTGCCACATGCCGTACACCTCGTACGGCCTCCTGCGCGCCATTCGCAGCCACACCGTCACGAATCCGTCGGTCCGCGAGAGCGTCGAGGTCGGACGACCGAACGCGTGCAACCTCTGCCACCTGGATCGAACCCTCGCCTGGTCGGCCGGCCACCTGCGGGAGTGGTACGAGCAACCCGCGCCCGGTCTGGACGACGATGAACGGACCGTGGCTGCGTCGATCCTCTGGCTGCTCCGCGGCGACGCCGGCCAGCGCGCCCTGGCCGCCTGGAGCTACGGCTGGGAGCCCGCGCAGACCGCGTCGGGCACGAGCTGGATGGTCCCCTATCTGGGCGAGTTGCTCGGCGACCCGTACGACGCGGTCCGCTTCATCGCCGCGAAGTCGTTGCGCACCATTCCCGGGTTCGAGACGCTGCAGTACGACTTCACCGGCGCCCGGGACGATCGGATCGTTGCGGCCGTCGGCGCGCTGCGCGCCTGGCGGAACGGCACGCTTGCCGGCGCCCGCCGCGATCCCGAGCTGCTCTTCGGACCCGACGGCACGCTCGACACCGCGGCGATGCGGCGCCTCTTCGATCGGCGCGCTACCCGGCCGCTCTTTCTGCGGGAATAGCACGACCGTGGCTGCCCGTCCTTCTCCGCCGCAACCCGACTACGTCCGCCGCCACCTGCGCTTCGGCTGGTGGGCTCTCTTCGTCTTCCTGCTGCTCGGCGCGACGCTGGAGACCCTGCACGGCTTCAAGGTCGGCTTCTACCTGGACGTGTCGAACGACACGCGCCGGCTGATGTGGACGCTCGCCCATGCCCACGGCGCGCTGCTGGGCCTCGTCAACGTGGCGGCCGGGCTGTCGCTGCGCATACTGCCGGAGCTGCCCACGAACGGGCGCGTCCGGCTCATATCGAGCACCCTGGTCGCGGCCACGGTGCTGCTGCCGGCCGGCTTCTTCGCGGGCGGGGTCGCCTTCTACGGCGGCGACCCCGGCGTCGGCATCGCCCTGGTACCGGTCGGCGCGGCGTGCCTTGCGATCGCCGTGTTCCTGATGGCGCGCGCCGTCTCGACCTTGTCCAGCCCCTCGGCGCCCGTGAAAAAGCGCCGGGGGAACGGCTGAAAGCGCCGGGGGAACGGCTGATCGTCCCGCCGCGCCGACTACGTGAATGACCGTGGTATCCTCCGATTGGAGGGACGCGGCACATGGAGCGAACGACGACATCAACCCACCGGCGCGCCCCGTCGCGGCTGACCGACCGACGCACCGTCCCGCGGCCGGCCGGCGCCGCGCCGTCGGCGACGGCAACCCCCGAGTTTCCCGGCTGCCGTCCGATTCACGTTTCCCGCGACGGGATAGCGGACTACGAGGGGCGCCTGGAATACTGGGACGCGGACACCGAGACCGCGTGGGTGGTCCGTGCGCCGGTCGGCGTCTGGCACGAGCTTCCCGGACAGCGCCTGGCGCGGCTCGCCGAACGGATCGCGTCGGTTCGGGGAGCCGCCATCGAGACGGTCGGCAACGCGGATCTTCTGCTCCGCAACCAAGCCGGCGAGCGCCAGCGCATCCTCCAGGCCGACCAGGTCGTGTATCTGCGCCAGCAGGCGATCCGCCGGCTCGGCGCCGCCATCGAAATCGGCCGGGACGAACTGCCGGACGTGATCCTGGAGGTCGATCTGACGACCGACGTCCGCCGCGGCAAGCTGGCGCTGTACGAGTCCTGGGGGTTCCCCGAGGTGTGGGTCGACGTACCGGATCGCCGTGCACCGAGCAGTCCGGCCTCCCGCAATTCCGGGTTGACGATCCATCTCCTGGGGCCGGACGGGTACGGCTCGGCAGCGACCAGCCGGGCGTTCTCCGGCTGGTCGGCGGCGGAGATCCACCGGGCGTTGAACGAGGACGCGCTGTCCGGGGAGACCGTGGACATTCTCCGGCGGGTGGGCCGCGCCATGGGCGAGGAGTCGGGCACCGGGCCGGACGACGACCCGTTCCTCTCCGCCGAGCGGCAGGAGAGTCGTGTCGCCGGCCGTGCCGAGGGAGCACGCCAAGCCGTCATCGAGATCCTCGACATGCGAAACGTCCGCCGGTCGGCGACCTTCACCGCGCGTTTCGCCGCCTTCGCCGACCTTCGGGTCCCGGCCCTCACCCGCGCCGCCTTCGAGTGCCGGGACGAGGACGACTTCCTGCGGCGGCTCGTCGTGCTCGCGCGCCGCTGACGGCGGGCACCGGCGGCCGCCGTGACGAACGGCGACGGGCTACCGCACGGTTACGGTCAGGTCTCCAGGCGTCAGGAACATCGCGTCCGACACCCAGGCCCGGAGCGTATACGTGCCGGGCGAGTCGAATGTGACGGTCGTCTCGAACGTAGCGGACGTCCAGCCGTCGCCGTCGATGTGGGTCGCCGGAGTGTCCGACGAGGTCGGGGCGGTCGGAGCGCCGTCCACCTCGCGCTCGAACTCCTTCTCCTCGACCGAGCGCTGGAAGCCGTCCGGCTCGAAGTCGCCGTCGGCTGGGCCTCGATGGACGATCCAGAGCAGCGACAGGCCGTTGCGCGGCGGGCGCGGCTTCTGGTACCAGCGGACGTTGTCGGGCACCTGCGGGGTGCCCTCCGGCGGGGTCAATGTCGGGAGCCGCGTGCGTGGCGGGCGCGGCGGAAGTTCCGTCGGCAGCTCGTCGTCGCGAATCGCGGCGGTGAGGGTGAGCGGCTCGCCGACCCCAACCGTCTCGGCGCTCGCCGACACATCCACCTCGGGCGGCAGGTTGGCGAACAACTGCTCCAGAGGACGCCCGAACCCGGTGCGCGAGTTCGACGTGATGGTGTTCTCGTCGATCTCCCACTCCGGCTGCAGCCACCCGTAGGCCCGCTGCTCGCTGCCGTGCGCCGTCACGGTCCAGATGATGCCGTCCTCGGGATTGGGCCCGGTGTCGGCCGGCATCGGCGCCGTGAACTGGTAGCGCTGCGTCCGCGGATAGAAGTGCGTCGGCTGCCCGCGATCCTCTGCGCCGGGCGACACGTAGTTGTTCGGACCGACCGGAATGCTCGGCTGCTCGCGATAGTTGCGGTTCAGGTACCCGAAGTGGAACAGGTAGCTGCCGTCGTCGAGGCGCGTCCAGCCCTCGAAGATCGGCTGGATGTCCTGCCCCCCGTCGAACCGCTGCTGCGGCTGCGAGACGATCGGCACGTCGCGTGGATTCACCTGCGCGTGAGCGATGCTCACCGCGCTGACGACCACGGCCGCCGCCACGGCCGCGGTCATCGCCCAACGGGAATACGTCCTCATGATGCCCTCTGTCGTATCGGAGTCACGTCGCGCCCTCGACGAGCGGCGCGTCAAATCGGGGGCGGCACGGCGCGGCCAATCCGCGCGACTTTGGCCCCCGGACAGCGAAAAGCACTCTGCGGAGACGCGCCCCGCAGAGTGCTTTGGTCAAGACACTGCCTCCGCTACCGCAACGAAACTAGTCGTTGTCGTTGTTGGCGCGGGCCTCGAGCTCCGTCTGGTACTCCTCGTCCGTGAGGTCGTACCAACTGATCCAGCCGAACGCCATCTCGTCGATGGTCCGGCTGCCGCCGCCCGTCCAGTTCAGCGCATCGACGTTGCCGCGGTGCGATTCGGTGTTGTCGTGGTAGCTGATGACGTGCAGCTTCGTGCCGGCCGGATAGACCGGCTGGGCCTCGTCCGCGTAGTTGTAGACGATGTGCCAGTTGAAGTCGAAGTTGGCGCAACTGACCATCTCGGTGCTCGAATCGGGGTAGATGAGCTCCAGGCACTGCCGCTTCCCGAGGAAGTGCATGTGCGGCTGGAAGCCGGTCAGCCGGCCCGGCAGATACATCGTGGTGTAGCCGTCGTGGCGCGTGACCTGTCCGGCCGGGATGTCGAGCTCGCCGGCCTGCCCGAGCTGCCGCGAGTAGAGGACCTTGTCCGGCGTCTCACCCTCCGGGTAGAGGACCAGCCCCAGATCCGTCCGGTCGACCACTTCTTCGCCGATCGAGTGATAGTGGAAGCTGAAGCGGACGCGCGAGCCGCCCTCGAAGACCTTGCCGCTGCCCTCCGGGTACTTGTCGGCGTTCTTGCCGACCGCGTACTCGTTCAGGAAGAAGTCGTTCGAGCTGTCGTTGAGCGGCGCGTCCGGATCCGTGACCGCGTAGGTGAGCGCGTGGTGCACGACGCGCAGGTCGCCCGCCTTGGTCTGGATCGCCTGGATGAAGCGGTCGTTGGGGATGCCCGAATCGACGATATAGTCGCCCCACCAGTCGCCCGCCTCGGCCGGCACGGTGTGCGGCGGCGAGGTGACGATGACGTCGGGCTCGATCTCCCAGGCGCCGAAGTCCGGCAGCTCGACCGGCGCCGGCGCATCGGCCGAGTTGCCGCGCGGCGCACCGGCGTCGGCCCAGGCGGCCACGAGGTCGATCTCGGCCTGCGACAGCGAGCGGTCCTGCTTGAACTCCTGGATGCCCACGTTCGGGTCGACGTGCCACGGCGGCATCTCGCGGGCGACGACCTTGTTCCTGATCGAACGCGCCCAGGGCCGCGTCTCCTGGTAGTTCATCAGCGACATCGGCGCCATGTTGTTCGGCCGATGGCAGACCTGACACGAGCGCTGCAGGATCGGCTCGATGTCCTTGTGGAAGGTCACGTCGTCCGACTGTGCGGAGGCGACGCCGGGGAGCAGCACCACAACCGCGGCCGCGACCAGCGCGAACGTGGCATTCTTCATCTGAGCACCTCCAGGAGCGGCACAAGCGCGGACTGCGTTTAGTAACCCGCTCGACCGAATTGAGCAGCCAGTGTACCGCCATCGGCGGTCGGGAATCAACCGTCTCAGCGCTCGCCGAGATACCGCCAGACCAGGCGGGCCATCGCCCGCACGCCCACCGGCAGTGCCGCGTCGTCGGCCCGGAACGTCGGCGAGTGGTGGCCGCCGGAAGTCGTGCCCGGCTTCTGGGTCCCCAGGAAGTAGAAGAACCCGGGCACTTCGTTCGCGAACCGGGCGAAGTCCTCTCCGGCCATCCAGGGATCGGCCAGCGACACGTGCTCGGCGCCGACCGCCTCGCCCAGCGCCTGCACCGCCCACGCGGTCAGCTCGCGGTTGTTGATGACGACCGGGGTGACGCGGTCGTACTCGATCTCGAACGAGCCGCCCGCGGCCCGTGCGACGCCGTCCACGATCTCACGCATCCGCCGTTCGACGGTGTCCTGCACCTCCGGGTCGTAGGTCCGCACCGTCCCTTCCAGGTGCACTTCGCCCGGTATGATGTTGAACCGGGTTCCGCCGCGCACGATGCCCACGGTGACGACGCTCGGCGCCAGGGGCGAAAGGTTGCGCGAGCGGATCGTCTGCAGCGCCGTGATGATCTGCGCCGCCATCACCACCGGATCGACGCTCAGATGCGGCGCCGCCCCGTGCGCCTGCTCCCCCTTGACGGCGATGCGGAACTGATCGACCGCGGCCAGCGCGCCGCCCGGCGTGTACTCGATGCGGCCCGCGTCCAGACCGGCCCGCGCGTGCAGGCCGAAGACCGCCTCCGGCTGCAGCTCCTCGAATACACCCTCGTCGAGCATCAGCGCGGCGCCACCCTCCTCGCCGGGCGGCGGCCCTTCCTCGGCCGGCTGGAAGAGGAACACGACGGTACCGGGCAGCTCCGCCTGAAGCGCCTTGAACACCGACGCCACGCCGAGCTGCACCGCCACGTGCACGTCGTGTCCGCAGGCGTGCATCACTCCGACCTCCTGGCCGAGGTAGGTCGACCGCACCGTCGACGCAAAAGACAGGTCGGTATCCTCGGTCACCGGCAGGGCGTCCATGTCGGCGCGCACGGCGACAACCGGCCCGGGACGCCCGCCCCGCAGCACCGCCACGACGCCGGTATGCGCTACGCCGGTCCGCACGTCGTCGAACCCGAGGCCGGTCAGGTGGTCGGCCACGAGCCGCGCGGTCTCGAACTCCCGGTTACCGAGCTCCGGGTACTCGTGGATCCGGTGGCGCAACTCGGTGATGCGCGCGATGACGCGCTCCATCTCGGCGTCGATGCGCGCCTCCTGCGCGGCAGCCGGCGCCAGGCCCGCGCACAGGGCCAGAACAGCGATCGGGATTCGTTGCAGCATGCTTTCATTCTAGCGGCAACGTCAGGGTCGCCGCGGGGGTGGCGACCGGGTGGGAACGGACGAACTCCTGCTCCCATGTCCGTATAATTGGGCGTGGGAGTGTCTGCATGAGCTGTGGCGAGAGTACCATCCGGGCCCTGCGCCGCGTCGGGCACCAGCGTATGGCGGCGGCGTGCTTCGCCGGCATCGTAGTCTGCGGCGCTTGCGGAAGCAGCCCGACCGAGACGCCGGCGCCGGTGGAATCGCCGGTTGCGGCACCCTCACCGGCGCCCGTCGGCGAGGGCCTGCGGGTCACCGGGACCGCGCCGACCGCGCTGGACGGCTCGCTCACCGTCGTCGTCCTCGAGCCGCTGTCGGGAGCGCCGTTCGAGGCCCCGGAAGAGCCGGTGCAGATGGATCAGCTCGGCATGGAGTTCCTGCCGCCGGTGCTGCTCGCAAACGTGGACCAACCGGTTTATTTCCACAACAGCGAAGACGTGCTGCACAACGTCCGCGTGTACAACATCGACACTCGGGAAACCGCCTTCAACATCTCGACCCCCATCGGCGGCACCTACGAGCACAGGTTCGACACCGCGGGCACCTACCGCGTGGCGTGCGACATTCATCCCGCCATGGGGGCCAGCGTCGTGGTGACGACGTCCCCGCACGCCGCCGTGGCCGGCCGCGACGGCAGCTTCATCTTCGACGACGTCGCCGCCGGGTCGTACACCGCCGTCGTGCAGGCCGGCGCCGAGCGCAGCCGCCATGCGGTCACGATCGCAGCGGGCGCCACGGAGCTGACCCTCGGCGGAAGCTGACCGGCCGGCCGTCGTCCGAACGCCCGAGCCTCGCGGGAGAACCGATGAAAACGGTGCTGGAGATCGCGGACCTCGTGGGCGGGCGCGTCCACGGCGACGGAACGCTGGAGATCCGGACCGTCGGCAGCCTCGAGCGGGCGACCCGCGGCGCACTCGCGTACGCCGAAGGGAAGCACCTCGCCAAGGTGGCTGCGACCGCGGCCACGTGTGTCCTCGTTCCGGACGTCGAGATGCCCGACCGCACGGTCATCGTCGTCGCCAGGCCCCGTGTCGCGTTCGCGCGCGCCGCACAATGGCTGCTGCCTCCGCTTCTGCCGGCCCCGGGCGTGCACGAGACGGCCATCGTGGCGCCGGACGCCACCCTCGGAACCGACGTCTCCGTCGGCGCCTGGACGGTGATCGAGGCCGGCGCAACAGTAGGCGGAGGTACGGCGATCTTCCCCGGAGGTTACGTCGGCGCCGGCGCCTCGATCGGCGCCAACTGCATTCTGTACCCCCGCGTGGTGCTGTACCCGGGGACGAGCGTCGGCAGCCGCGTCATCCTCCATGCGGGCGTCGTCATCGGCTCCGACGGGTTCGGCTTCGTCTTCGACGGCGAGCGGCAGATCAAGGTACCCCAGGTGGGCAGCGCGCAGATCGGCGACGACGTCGAGATCGGCGCAAACGCCTGCATCGACCGGGGCGCCCTGGACGAGACAATCGTCGCCGCCGGCGTGAAGATCGACAACCTGTGCCATCTCGGGCACAACGTGCGGATCGGCGACCATACGGTCATCTCGGCCCAGACCGGCATCGCCGGCAGCTCCACCGTCGGACGGGAGGCGATCATCGGAGGCCAGGTGGGCGTCGCCGACTACTGCCGCATCGACGACCACGGCATCGTCGGCGCGCAGTGCGGCATCCCGTCGCGGAAGCGCGTCCCGGCCGGCCAACCCTTCTGGGGCACCCCCGCGCGGCCGCTCGAGGCCATCAAGAAGCAGCAGGGCTACCTGCACCGCCTCCCCCGGATGGCGACCGAGATCGCGAGTCTGCGCGCGGAGCTCGACGCCCTCAAGGCGAAGCTCGACGAGTGACCGCCGAGGTCAGCACCTGCATCACCGCGGCAGTCACCTCGTCCACCCCGACCGCGGCGAGGCAGGGCGGGCGGCCGTCGGCGGACGGCGGCGAGGGACACTCGGCGAAGAAGCGTTCGCGGCAGGGCGAGCAGGCGAACGCGGCCGATACCGCGACGTGTGGTACCGCACCGCCGCCGCGAGGTGCGGTCCGGCCCGGCGACGACGGCCCGTGGATGGTGACGGTCGGAATCCCGGCCGCCGCCGCGAGGTGCGCCGGTCCGCTGTCGTTTCCGACGTAGAGCGCGCAGCGCTCGAGCAGCGCCGCGAGTTCCGGCAGCGTCGCGTCGCGGACGAGCGCGACGCCTGGCGCCGCGGCCCGGTCCGAAGGCCTGTCGAACGGCGGGCGGTCGTGCAGGACGATCGGGTGGCCGGCGGCGGCAAGCCGTTCCACCAGCACTGCAAACCGCTCGGCCGACCAGGCGCGCGGTCTCTTCGCGGCGGCCGGATTGACGAACAGCGGGCGGCAATCGTCCTGCCACCCCATCGCCGAGAACAGCCTGGCCGGGCAGGCGCGGTCGGCGGCCGTCAACGCCAGCGGCGCCGCGGTCGGCGGCTCGCCCGCGTCGAGGATACGCGCCAGGTCGAGATACTCGTCCGTGCGGTGCGCCCCGGCCCGCGGAGCGACGGCGTCGGTCAGAAGCACGCCGCGATGATCGGTGTCGTGTCCGATCCGCCGCCCGGCCCCGGCCAGCCATGCGCTCAGCGCCGCCTCGAACGACGGCGCCAGGACGACCGCCGTGTCCACCCGCAGCGACCGGAGCGTGCGGGCCGCGGCCCGGACGGCCGCCACCCGCACCAGACCGGATCCGCCCGGCGCGCCCACTATCGGATCGAAGATTCCGAGGCGCTCGACCAGCGCGGCGTGCTGCGGGCGCGCCATCCCGACGAACCGTGCGGCCGGCCAGCGCGCGCGGAGCGCCTCGACCGCGGGACGGGCCATCAGGATGTCTCCCACCCAGTTCGGCAGGCGAACCAGCAGGTTCCTCGGATTCACGGTCTATATTCTCTCCGCATGCCGACCGAACCCGTGCTCGCCCTGACCGGCGTTTCGCTCGTCCGCGACGGACGGACCATTCTCGACAGCATCGACTGGCAGGTGGCTCCGGGGGAACGCTGGATCGTCCTCGGACCGAACGGCTCCGGCAAGACGTCGCTCTGCCGCCTCGCCGGGCTCTACCTGCACCCGACGAAGGGCGACGTCGACGTGCTCGGCGAGCGTCTCGGACGCACCGACGTGCGAGAGCTGCGCACGAAGCTGGGCATGACCAGTCAGGCCCTCGCCGACATGCTGCGTCCGGGACTGCAGGCAGTCGACCTCGTCATGACCGGCCTCAACGCCGCCCTGGCGCCGTACTGGCACCAGTACGACGACGGCGACCGCAACCGCGCCACGCAGTTGCTGACCCGGTTCGGATGCGCCGACCTCGCGTCGGCACGCTACGCCACGCTCTCGGCCGGGGAGCGACAGCGGGTACTGCTGGCGCGGGCCCTCATGAGCGACCCGCCGTTGTTGCTGGTCGACGAACCGGCGGCGGGCCTCGACCTTGCCGGGCGGGAGCAGCTCGTCGCCATGCTGGCGGACGTTGCGGCAGATCGCGCCACCGCGGCCATCGTGCTCGTCACCCACCATGTCGACGAGATCCCGCGCGGCTTCACGCACGTGTTGATGCTGGCGAACGGACGGGTGGCGGCTCAGGGGCCGATCTCCGACACGTTGACGGCGGAGAGCCTGTCTCGCTGCTTCGGGATCCGGCTCGCCCTGGGGCGGCAGGGCGGCCGCTGGCTGGCCTGGGGCGAGTGACCCCGGCCACACTCACGCCATTACCGGTGCGTTCTCGCGGAACTCCCGGACGAGCGCCATCATCACCGCCGTATAGTCGTGGGTCTCCTCGTAGATGCGCCGCTGGCGCCGGTAGCTCGGTCCGGCCCGGAGCATGGAGCCGATCCGCTGCAACTCGGCGTCGCTGCCAAGGCGCTTCGCGACCGGCGACACCGACTCCACCAGCGCGGCCAGGCTTTCTTCCAGAGGCTCCAGGTTGCCGTCCTCGTCGACGATGATCTCTGCGTCGGTGGCCCAGCGCGCGGCGCGCCACTTGTTCTCGCGGACGATCCAGTGGCGGTGCAGCGCCAGGTACATCCCCTCGTCGTACTGCTCCCCCAGCCATACGACCAGCGCCTGGATCAGCGCGGTGACCGCCACCACCTCGTCGAGCGTCGGCAGGCCGTCGCAGATCCGCACCTCGATGGTGCCGAAGTTGGGATGCGGACGGACGTCCCACCAGATCTCCCGGATCGACTCGATCGCCTTTGCGTTCACCAGCGTGATCATCAACCGCTGGAACTCCGCCCAGTTGAGCAGGCGGTACGGCAGCCCGGCGGTCGGCAGGCTCTCGAAGATCTTCGTGCGGCAGGACGCCAGGCCGGTATCGGCGGCGTTGAAGAACGGCGAGCTGGCGGAGAGCGCCAGCAGGTGCGGGAGGTAGGTGGTCAACCCGTTGCTGATCGCGATCGCCTTCTCGCCGCTCTCGATCCCGACGTGCACGTGGACACCGAAGATCATCAGGCGGCGCGCCGGCCACTGACACTGATCGACCAGCCGGTGGTAGCGCTCGGACGCCGTGATGCGCTGCTCCACCCACTTGGAGAAGGGGTGGGTCCCGGCGCAAGCGACCTGGTAGCCCAGCTCGTCCGTGACCGCCAGGAGCTGGGCGATCCGATCGGTCAGGTCGCGGCGCACCGCGGCGATGTCCTCGCAGACGTCCGTGTTCAGCTCGATGGTCGACTCGATGAGCTCCGCCTTGACATGCGAGAGATCCGCGGTCCGCTGCAGAATCGCCGGCGCGCCGGCGACCAGGTTCATGGTCTCCGGATCGAGAAGCTGCAGCTCGATCTCCACCCCGACGGTCGGACGCGGCGATCCGCGAAACGCGATCTTCATCAGTGCCCCTTCCCGCACACCCTTGCCGGCGCAAGAGACACCTGATTATATGGGTGTCGTGCCGCCGCACCGCTCGCCGTTCTGGCGCTACACCGCATTGCAGGTTCCCGGTTGGGTGTTGGCCCTGGCCGGCGGCTGGTGGATCCATACCTCGTTCGACGCGCCGGGCTGGCTGGCGCCCGCGATCCCGCTGGCCTGGGTCGTCAAGGACATGGCGCTCTACCCGTTGCTGCGCAGCGCCTACGACGTGAACGAGGCGCCCCCGGTGGAGCGCCTCATCGGACGCCGCGGCGTGGCGATCGAGCCCCTGGCGCCGGACGGCTACGTCCGCATCGGCGGCGAGCTGTGGCGAGCCCGCACGGACGACGCGAACCCCATCGCGCCGCATCTGGCGGTGGAAGTCGTCGGCGCCGAGGGACTGGTCCTGTCCGTCCGTCACGCCGCAACGGAAGCAGGCTCCGGACAGTACACGGACTAGACGTCGGCCGCCTGCTCCCGCTGCCACTCGACCGTGCGCCGGAGCCCCTCCTCGACCGGCACGACCGGCGCAAAGCCGAGGAGATCGCGGGCCAGGGCTACATCCGCCTGCGAGTGCCGGACGTCGCCGGGGCGCGCGTCGGCGTACCGCGGCTCGACGAACACCCCGGTCGCCCGCTGCAGCGCCGCGTACAGCGCGTTCACCGACATGCGGCCTCCGCGGGCGATGTTGACGGCCCGTCCCGAGATCGCCGGCGCGGAACATGCCTGCAGGACGCCGCGGGCGACGTCGGTGACGTACGTGAAGTCGCGCGTCTGCTCGCCGTCGCCGTAGATGGTCGGCGCCCGGCCTCCGAGCAGCGCCGAGATGAAGAGCGAGATGACGCCCGAGTACTGCGACTGCGGCGACTGCCGCGGCCCGAACACGTTGAAGAACCGGAGCGCGACCGTCTCGAGCCCGTACAGCCGGCTGAAGAGCGCGGCGTACTGCTCGCCGATCAGCTTGTGCAGCGCGTACGGCGACAGCGGGGCGGCGCGCAGCCCCTCGTGCTTCGGCAGCGTCTCCGACTCGCCGTAGACCGACGACGAGCTGGCCAGGACCACCCGCCGCACGCCCGCCTCGCGAGCCGCCAACAGCAACTCGTGCGTCGCCTCCACGTTGGCGCGGTGGGCGCGGCGCGGCTCCCGTACCGAGCGCGGCACCGACGGAATCGCGGCCAGGTGGATGGCGCGGTCGACCCCCGCCACCGCCGCCTCGGCCACCTGCCGCTCGGCCAGGTCGGCCTCGATCAGCTCGACGTCGGGATGCCCCGCCAGGTTGTCGCGGCGTCCGGTCGACAGATCGTCCACCACGCGGATCGCGTCTCCGCGCGCGGCGAGCGCGTCGACGACGTGGGACCCGATGAACCCCGCGCCGCCGGTGACGAGATAGCGCGCCATGCCTTCGCGGGAATCAGTCCGCCGGGAACAGGGACCGGTCGATGGCGGGAATCAAGTCGAGGGCGTTCCCGTAGTAGACCTTCCGCAGCACCTCGTCGGGCAGATCCATGCCGTACATCTGCCAGAAGGCGTGATACCGCCGGTAGTAGTCGAAGTACTCGTCGGCGGTCTCGAACGTGCGCCAATAGTAGGGGAACTCCTCTGGCGCGTAGCGGTCCTTGCCGAACAGGATCCGGTCCTGGTGCTTCGTGAAGAACGCACGGGCGGTCCGCGGCTGGCGGCCCAGCTCGTACAGAATGGCAGCCGTCTCGGCGTACACGTTCGGCAGCCGGTCGAGCAGCTCCCCGAGGCGGCCGAGGTCGTTGGCGTGCCAGCCCATGTGGGCGGCGATGAACGTCGTGTCCGGGTGGCGCGCGAAGCGGCGGTCGCGCTCGGCCGTCATCGTCTCGAACGACGGGTAGCGATCCGCGGGAAGCCGGCGGTCGGGCAGCAGCGTCAGCTCCAGCCAGCGCTCGTTGAAGCGATCGACCGGCTCGTAGAACGACTGCGGCTCCCCGACGTGCATGAGCACCGGGATGCCGAGACGGCCGGCCGTCTCGAAGACCGGGTCGAGCTCCGGGTCGTCCACCGGCACCCGCGCGCCGCGCCGGTCGCGCACGTCGATGCCGAAATTCTTGAAGAACTTCAGGCCGGCCGCCCCCGCCGCCACGTCCCGCTCGAGCTGCGCTGCCGCGCGTTCTCCGAAGCCGGGCCCGACGCCCCCGCGGAAATCGAGATTGGCGAAGCAGACCATCCGCCGGGGGTGGCGGCTCCCGGCGACGGTGTCCACGCAGCGCTCCAGGGCGCCGCCGGAGCCGCCGCTGAGGTTGACCAGCACGGCGAGGTTCAACTCGTCCATCTCGCCGGCGATCTCGTCGAGGCGCCGAGCGGAGAACCCCGGCCAGTGGTGACTGTGCACGTCCACGACCGGGAAGCGCGCCCGCGGCACCGGGTTGGCGTCGACCACGAGGGTCGAGCGGGGGGTGTAGTCCTCCACGCTCAGCGCCGGCTCGGCGATCCGCTGCCCCCGGCTTCGCTGCGCCTGCACGACGATCACCGACACGACGGCGACCAGCGCCAGCAGCACACCCGAGATCGCAGCCCAACGTCGCATGTCACCTCCGAAGAGCGGCGCGCGGCCCCCGCGGCGAGGTCGATGCACCCCGCCGCCCGGCGCCGCACCGCGATAGGATTCCGCCGCAGCCGGACCGTAAGCCGAATTCTGTCCCGCGAACCGTCACGCCGGAGCGCGACGTCCCGCGGTGGCGACCATTCCTCTAGCCCCGCCATCGCTGGCGGGATCGAGCAACCTACCCGGAGGCCTCGGACGGGCCGCCCTGTGGCGCCTCCCTATTTGGTCTTGCTCCGTGCGGGGTTTAGCCTGCCGTCCCCCTTGCGGCGGACGCGGTGCGCTCTTACCGCACCTTTTCACCCTTACCGCGCGTCGAGCGCGAGGCGGTATGTTTTCTGTGCCACTTTCCTTCAAGTCACCCTGACCGGGCGTTACCCGGCGCACTACCCTGCGGAGTTCGGACTTTCCTCCCCGTCCGATCGCGGCCGAGGCCGCGCCGGACGCAGCGGCCGCCCTGCCGACTGCGGCGGAATGTCAAAGAACGAGTCTACGCGGTTCTACGGCGCAGACTGCTAGCCGTCGGTCTGCTGGCTGATGCGGTACTGCTCCAGCTTCTTGTACAGGTTACTACGGGGCGTGTCGATCTCCTCGGCGGTGCGGGAGATGTTCCAGTCGAGCTCGCGCAGCCGGGCGACGAGGAAGTTCCGCTCGTTGGCCTCCTTGAACTCGCGCAGGGTGCGTGCTCCCGCCGCCGAGCCGGCCGCGGCCGGCCGCTCGTCGAGCCGCAGCACCGAGCGCACGTCGCCGAGCGTGATCGATTGCCCCGGCGCCATCACCAGCAGCCGCTCGACCGAGTTGCGCAGCTCCCGGACGTTGCCCCGCCAGTGGTGCCGGGCGAGCGCGGCGAGCGCCTCGTCGCCGAACGGCTTGGGCCTGAAGTTGTTCTCGCGCGCGAACATCGCGGCGAAATGTCGCACCAGCAGGGGGATGTCCTCCGCCCGCTCGCGCAGCGGCGGCACGTGGATCGGGAGCACGCTCAAGCGGAAGTACAGGTCCTCCCGAAACTCGCCGGCGTCGATCGCCTGCCCCAGGTTCTTGTGGGTCGCGGCCAGGACGCGGACGTCCACGCGGATGGTGCGCGCCGACCCCAGCCGCTCCACCTCCCCCTCCTGCAGGACCCGCAGCACCTTGGCCTGCGTCTTCAGCGACATGTCGCCGATCTCGTCCAGGAAGATGCTGCCGCGGTCCGCCTGCTCGAACTTCCCCACCTGCTTCTCGGTGGCGCCGGTGAACGACCCGCGCTCGTGCCCGAACAGCTCCGACTCGATCAGGTCGTCCGGGATCGCGGCGCAGTTGACCTGCACGAACCGCTCGCGGACCCGCGGGCTGTTGCGATGGATGGCGCGGGCCACCAGTTCCTTGCCGACGCCGCTCTCGCCCTGAATGAGGACGGCGCTCCGCACCGGCGCGGCGCGGCGGATCTCCTCGGTCATCGCCCGCAGCGCGCGGCTCTCGCCCACCATCTCGTGACGCGCCTCGGCCGCCCGCCGCCAGCTCCGGTTCTCCGCCCGAAGCTGGCGCTGGTTCAGCGCGTTGCGGATGGTGACGCTCACGCGGTCGGTCGACAGCGGCTTCTCGAGGAAGTCGAACGCCCCGAGCCGGGTCGCCTCTACCGCGGTGCTCACGGTCCCGTGCCCGGAGATGATGACCACCGGCAGCAGCTCGTCGATCGCCCGGATCTTCCGCAGCACCTCGATGCCGTCCATCCCCGGCATCTTGACGTCGAGGAACACCAGGTCGGGATCGTCCCGCTGGACGCACGCGAGTCCGGCCTGGCCGCTCGGTGCGAGCAGGCACTCGTAGCCGTCGTACTCCAGGATCATCTTCAGCGAATCGCGGATGGCGACCTCGTCGTCGATGACCACGATGCGGTGCTTCATGGCAGTCCTGCGTCCCCCGGCGAAGTCGGCGCTCCGGCGGGACTCGATTGTCCGCCGGGTGTGCCGGCGCAGGCAAGACTGCGCGGCGTACTCGATCCCCTTCGGGGGCCGGATCGGGACCGAAAAGAGTGATTGACAAGCCGCAAACGTTGATCCTTAATCGAAGCGGCAGGACGGAGGAGGACTAGCTGCACGTCGCGAAGTCGTCGCTCGCTGCGTTCGCCGTCGCGCTCCGGTCGGCCGCGTCGTTCGCCCGGAGCGCCTTCACCCGCGTTGTGGCAAGAGTCGAGGGTGGGGTCTCGCAGGCGAACCGGTCAGTCACTGCCCAGCCGACCAACTTCAGTTTCGGGGGTACTGCGTCATGTCCAGATTGTTGAGAAGTTCCTGCTCGAACGGCACTTGGCACCCATTCCGGCGAATCGGGTCGATGCTGATTGGCACGGTGCTGGTCATACCGGTTGCGGCTTCGGCACAGGGCCAGGGCTCCGGCATCGCCGGCTCGGTGACTGACGACACGGGCGGCCTGCTGCCCGGCGTGACCGTTGAAGTCACCAGCCCGGCGCTGATCGAAGGGTCCCGCACCGTCTTCACGGACGGCCAGGGAAACTACAACGCCATCAACCTGGTGCCCGGAGACTACTCCGTCACCTTCACGCTGCCGGGCTTCTCGACGATCATCCGGGAAGGCGTCGTGCTGACGGCGGGGTTCACGGCCAATATCGACGCCGAAATGGCGGTGGGCGGGATCGAGGAGACGATCACGGTCACCGGGGCGAGCCCACTGGTCGACATCCAGAGCACCGTCGCGCAGCAGTCGCTGACGACCGAGCAGCTCGAGACGCTGCCGACCGGGTTGAAAGCGGTGGCGTCGTCACTCATCGCGCTCGTCCCCGGGGTGACCGGCACCGCCGACGTCGGCGGGACGTCGGGGCTCTACCGGGCCAACGGTCAGAGCGGCGCGCTGTTCTTCCATGGCAAGAGCGACGTCGAAATGCTGTTCGACGGGATGGGCATCGCCGACCCGAACGGGGTGTCGATCATCTACATGGTGAACACGGCGTTCTCGTCGGAAACGGTCATGGAAACGAGCGGCGGCAATGCCGAGAGCAAGGCGACGATGGTGATGAACCTCATTCCCGAGGAGGGCGGGAACCAGTTCTCGGGCATGTTCGACGCGCGCTATTCCAACGACAGCCTGCAGGCCGACAACCTGGATGAGGGCCTGATCGACCAGGGTGTGACCTTCACGAACGAGATGCTGAAGTTCTACAACGTCGACGCGACCCTCGGCGGCCCGATCGCGGAGGACAGGGTGTGGTTCTACGCGGCGGCTCGCGCGGCCCGCAACCAGAACACGGTGCCCGGGGTGTTCTTCAACCAGAGCATCGGGAGCCCTACTCTCGAATACACGCCCGATGAGACCCGGAGGGCGTACCGCACGGAATGGATGCGGAGCGTCGGCGGACGGATCACGTGGCAGGCCTCGGAGAGAAACAAGATCGGCGTCTTTGCCGACTTTCAGTCGTTCTTCAATCGGGGACGGGGAGAGTTCTACTCGCCGGAGGCCTTCCAGCACCAGTACAACCTCTCGCCCGAGCAGTTGTATCAGACCACGTGGACGTCGCCGGTGTCGAGCCGGCTCCTGCTCGAGGCGGGCTTCTCGCACATGCGTGGCCGGTGGCCCTATCCATCCCCGGGCGACGGCGAGTTCGCGGCGGTTCCGGGCGCCATCCACACCCGGGACTTGGCGACTGGCTTCCAGTGGAACGCGCGCAGCTACTACTCGGATCGGATCAAGAAGCACCGCTACGCCGAGCGGGCCTCGCTGTCCTACGTCACCGGGTCGCATGCCTTCAAGGCCGGGTTCCAGTTGGAGCACGGCATCTCCGAATTCCAGCAGGACATCCATGGCGACGTGTGGTACTACCTCCGGAACCGGGTTCCGAGCCGGATCCGCCAGCACGCGACGTATGCCGACGACCCCAGGAAGGAGCACATGACCCCCCTGGGGATCTTCGTCCAGGATCAGTGGACGTTGCCCCGCATGACGCTCAACCTCGGCCTGCGGTGGGACGCCTTCAATGGCCGGGTGCCGGCCCAGAGTTTTGGCGCCACCCCGTTCATTCCGGGGCGCGACTTCGCGGAGATCGCGGACGCCGTCCGGTTCACGGACATCAATCCGCGGATAGGGGCCGCCTATGATGTGTTCGGCACGGGCCGGACCGCGCTCAAGTTCGCCCTCGGGCGATACGTCGAGACGAGGTTGAGCGGTCTGGTCTCGGGCATCAACCCCTTCAACACCTCGGTCAACAATGTAGACCGCACCTGGAACGACGACAATCTCAACTTCGTGCCGGACTGCAACCTGGCCAACTTCAGCCAGAACGGCGAATGCGGACCGATCAACGACCTCAACTTCGGTCAGAACAGGCCGGGCGCGACGACGTATGACGACGCGATCACGCACGGCTTCGGCAACCGGAACTACACCTGGGATCTGTCGGCGGAACTGGTGCACGAGCTGGCCCCCGGGATCTCGCTGACGGCCGGCTACTATCGCAACTGGGCCGGCAACTGGCGGGCCAGGGACAACATCCTCGTGGGCCCCGACGATTTCGATCCTTACTGCGTCACGGCGCCGATGCATCCGCAACTGCCGGGCGGCGGGGGCTACCCGATTTGCGATCTCTACGACATCAAGCCCGAGAAGTTCGGGCAGGCCCAGACGGTGGCGACGAACGCTCAACAGTTCATCGGGGGAACCGGCGGGGTCACCTGCGGTGAACAGCGTACGGGGTCGGGACGCGCACCGTTCGCCGGCACCAACTGCGGCACGTCGGACTTCTTCGGCGTCAAAATCGACACGCGGTTCCTCAACGGCGCGCAGCTCGGCGGGGGCTTCGACACCGGTCGGACGGTGATCAACACCTGTTTCACGATCGATTCGCCGCAGGCGCTGCTGAACTGCGACACCCGGATCCCGTTCGGCGCGCACCACAACTTCAAGATGTTCGGCAGCTACCCGTTGCCCTACGACATCTCGTTCAGCGGCTCGTTCAGGACCGTGGCCGGCAGACCGATCGACGCGGACTGGCGCGTGCCCAACGACCTGATTGCGCCGTCGCTCGGACGAAACCTGTCCGCGTGCGGCACTCGGGAGGTGTGCACCTCGACGGTCTCGGTTCCGCTGATCGCCCCTTATACGCAGTTCCTGGACCGGCGCCACGTGCTCGACCTGCGGCTCTCGAAGGCCGTGAACGCCGGCGGGGCCAGGGTGACCTTCAATCTCGACATCTACAACGTGTTCAACGGCAACCAGGTTCTGGGGGTCAACGAGCGGTTCGGTTCCAGGTGGCTGGTACCGGCGGCGCTGCAGAACAACGAGGTCGATTCGATTCTCGCGGGCCGGCTGATTCACGTCGGCGGCGCGGTGGCATTCTAGAGGGAGGTACGCGAACATCCTCCGCATGAGCATCAGGCTTCCAGGAGCCCGTGGGAGGAACCCCGCGGGGTTCCACCACGGGCTCCTGGCCGTGTTCATGGCGCTGGCCCTGCTCGCGGGCTGCGGTCCCGACCCGACGGACGCCGGCGCGGCCGGCGGATCGGAAGGGGGCGGGAATCGAACGTCGCCGGGCGACGCCGCCGGTACCGGGCCGGACAATGGGTCCGGGTGGTTCACCGACATTGCGGAGGACGCCGGCCTCCACTTCGTGCACTTCAACGGCATGTCCGGGGAGTTCTATTTCCCCGAGATCATGCCCCCCGGCGTCGGGTTGCTGGACGTCGACAACGACGGCGACCTCGACATCTACCTCGTACAGGGACAGTTGCTGGGGACGGGGACGACGATCGACGAGGCCCTGTTCCCGCCGCGGGGGCCGCCGCCGCTCACCGGCCGCCTGTACCGCAACGACCTGGTGGCGCAGGCCGACGGGACGCGCACGCTGCGGTTCACCGACGTGACGGACGAGAGCGGGATCGACGCGCGCGGGTACGGAATGGGGGTGGCCACGGGCGACGTCGACAACGACGGCCTGGTCGACCTCTACCTCACGAATCTCGGCGCGAACCAACTGTTCCGCAACAACGGCGACGGCACGTTCAGCGACGTGTCGCGGCGGAGCGGCCTCGACGACCCCGGCTGGAGCGTGTCGGCCGCGTTCGTGGACTACGACCGCGATGGATGGCTGGACCTCTACGTGGGGAACTACGTCGACTACGACACCGAAGCGGACCAGGAATGCCCCAGCGAGACGGGGCGGGTCGGCTACTGTGTTCCACAGGTGTATCGGGCCCAGCCCGACCGGCTCTATCGGAACCGGGGCGACGGCAGCTTCGTCGACGTCACGGCCACCGCCCTGACGCCGACAACGTTCGGGCCGGCCCTCGGCGTGGCGACCGCCGACTTCGACGGCGACGGGTGGCCGGACATCTACGTCGCCAACGACGGTGAGGAGAACCAGCTCTGGATGAACCGGCGGGACGGAACGCTGGTCGACGCGGGACTGGTCTCGGGCACGGCCCTGAACGGGAACGGCGACGCCGAGGGAAGCATGGGCGTGGACGCCGGCGACTTCGACAATGACGGAGACGAAGACCTGTTCATGACCCACCTGACGAGCGAGACGAACACGCTCTATGTCAACGACGGGACCGGACAGTTCGAAGACCGGAGCGCCCTTTCGGGCCTCGGTCCGCCGAGCCTCGGGTCGACCGGATTCGGAACCGCCTGGGTCGACTTCGACAACGACGGTTGGCTCGACGTCCTGACCGTCAACGGCAGGGTGAGCCGGACGGAGGAGCGGGCGAACGAACCGTTCCCGTACGACCAGCCGAGGCAACTGTTCCGCAATCTCGGGGACGGCCGGTTCGAGGAGGTCACCGAGCTGGCCGGCGCGGTGTTCGCGGTCTCCGAGGTGGGGCGCGGCGCCGCCTTCGGCGACGTGGACAACGACGGCGACGTCGACCTGCTCGTCGGCAACGACAGCGGACGGGTCCGCCTGCTCGTCAACCGGGTGGCCAGCCCCCACCATTGGCTGGGGATACGGCTGTTGGGAGGCGCTGAAGCCCCTCGCGACATGCTGGGAGCGCGCGTCGAGGTCACCCGGAGCGATGGAGCGACGTTGTGGCGGCGGGCGCGCGCGGACGGCAGCTACGGGTCGGCCAACGATCCCCGGGTGCACGTCGGGCTGGGCGATGCGACGGCCGTACCCCGCATTCGCGTGCACTGGCCGAGCGGGCAGGTCGAGGAGTGGACCGACGTCGCAATCGATCGCTGGACGACGTTGACGGAGGGGACCGGGCGGTGACTCCCTCGTCACGCCCCGCCCTGCGAGCGCCTCGCCGCTCCCGGTGCTGCGCGGCGTTGCGCCATGGGCTGCTGGCGTGGGCGATGACCACGGCGATGTCCGGCTGCACCGCGGAACCCCGCGCGCCCGCAGCCGGGGAGTCGGTGCCCAACGCGCCCGACGGGCAGGCGCTGCGGCCCACCCCGTTGCCCGATCTCGCCGAGATGACTCCCGCCGTGCGGAACCAGATCCGGGAGCGATACGCGGCGTTGACGTCGGTCATCGAGCGACCGGGCACGCCCCAGGAGCTGAGCGAAGCGTACGGCGCGATGGGCAACGTGCTGACGGCGGCGCGCTACGTCGACGCGCCCGAGCCCTTCTACCGCAACGCGCAGGCGCTGGCGCCCGGCGACAGACGCTGGCCGTACTACCTCGGGCACCTGTACACGACCCGCGGCGCCTTCGCGGAGGCCGCGGCGGCCTTCGAGCGGGCCCTCGCGCTGCAGCCGGACGACGTGCCGGCGCTGATCTCGCTCGGCGAGGTGCACATGGAACAGGGCCGGCCGGCGGCGGCCGAGCCGCTGTTCACGCAGGCGCTGGCGCTGCAACCCGGCTCCGTCTGGGCGCGCATCGGCCTGGGGCGGGCAGCGCTGACGAGACAGGACCACCTGCAGGCAGTGGAGCATCTGGAAGAAGCCCTGAGGGAGGATCCCGAGGCCGCCGACGTCCACTATCCGCTCGGGCTGGCCTACCGTGGCCTGGGCGAGATGGAGAGAGCCGAAGCTCACCTGCAACAACGGGACAGCGGCACGGTCCGCCGGCCCGACCCGCTGATGCAGGTCATGCGTCAATCACTGGAGAGTCCGAGCACCTACGAGCGTGAGGGGATTCAAGCGCTCGGCAGCGGGGATTGGGAAGCCGCGGCCGCGGCATTTCGCCGGGGCATCGAGCTGGCGCCCGAGAATCCGTCACTGCGGCACCGGTTGGGAACCGCGCTGTTCATGTTGGGGAACGAGCGCGAGGGCCAGGCACAGTTCGAAGCGGCCCTGCGGGTATCTCCGGAGCACGCCCAGGCGCACTACAGCCTCGGGCTGCTCATGGAGGGGAGCGGCCGGTTCGAGGAAGCCCTCTACCGGTTCTCGGCAGCGGTGCGATACGAGCCGAGCTACGTCGAGGCCCGTCTCAGACTGGCTCGTCTCCTGCGACGGATTGGGCGGCCGGACGAAGCGCTCTCGGAGTACGCGCGGGTGATCGACTCCGATCCCCGAAGCATGGAGGCGCCCTTGGGGTATGCGCTGACGCTTGTCGCCCTCGGGCGCTACCGGGAGGCTCGCAACCGGCTGGAGGCAGGGGCGGCGGACTACCCCGACCAGGCGATGTTCCGCAAGGCCCTCGCCCGCCTGCTGGCCGCCGCACCCGACGCGCGCGCCCGCGACGGGCAGCGGGCGCTGACGCTGGTGGAGGAGCTGCTCGCGCAGGAGCGGAGCTTCGATCTGGGCGAGGCCATGGCGATGGCGCTCGCCGAGGTCGGACGGTACGCCGAGGCCGCCTCGTGGCAGCGGGAGGTCATGTCGATGGCCGCGCAGGCGGGGCGCGACGACCTCGTGCAGTCGATGGCCGGGAATCTCGAACTGTACGAACGCGGAGAACCGTGTCGCACTCCCTGGCGCGACGACGAGATGCCCTGAGCGCGGAAACCTGCGCGGTTCTTCACGCGCCGGGCGGATCGGGTGTCACCACCGGCTCGGCGGGCTCGGGTGGAGCCTCCGGCTCCGCATCGGGACTCACCACCGGCTCGGCAGGCTCGGGTGGAGCCTCCGGCTGCGCATCGGGATTGTTCACCGCCGGCGCAGCCGGGTCCGACGCCTGCTCGCTTCCGGCCGGGGCCGGGACCAGGCTCGGGTCCATCGGTCCCAACGCCAGCTCGACAGCGCCCAGGCGCGAGGCGATGCTACTCACATCGCCGCGCAGAGCGGCGATCTCCTCCCCGAGCTCGTTCCGTACGCCGTCGACGCGGGTGTCCACGCCGGCGATCTGCGCCGCGAGGTCGGCGCGCAGGTCATCGATGCGGGCGTTCACGTCATCGATGCGGGCGTTCAGGCTGCCGCTGACGCTGGCGATCTGCGCCGACAACAGGGCGGCCACGAGCAGGACGGCCGGCACGATGGTTCCGATGATCCACTTCGTGTCGCTGCTCATGGACATGTCCTCGGTCTCCGCCGTCTCGCGGCCGGCCACTCCAGTCTGCGGCGTCTCGCGGCCGGCCGCTCCTTCCGCCGTGGACGCCACCTCGGGCAGCGGTAGCGGCGCGGTGGTCGCGGCATGCCCCCTCTCCAGTCCGCGCCGGAGTTCATCGCCCGAACGAATGACGGGCGTTCCGGCAAGGCGCGGGTCCACCTGCTCCGGCGAGTAGCCGGTCGGCTCGCCCGTGCTGCCGTTGACGATCCACGAAGCCTCCGGTCGCGGCGTACCGAGCAGGCGGGGAACCACCTGCGGCCGCACGCCCAGAACGTCCCCTACGGCCCCGTAGGTCGCCCGCACCGGCACGGCGTTGAGATATTCCAGAATCGTCTCGATACCCATAGCTTGGCAGGCTAGCACAAAGGCTCGGCCCGGGCGGCCGGCCGTGCGAAAACGGACCGCCCGTGACACGCTGCGAACGCGAACGCCAGAACGCCTAGAAGTCGATCTGGCCGCCGATCTGCATCAGCCGCGGATCCATGAATGTCGTCGGCTGCCGCCACCGCGATCCGAACGTGCTGTTCACCCCCAGCACAGAGCTGCTGTTGAGCGCGTTGTAGGCGTCGAAGTTGATCTGGAAGCGGAAGCGGCCGGCATAGAGGATCTTGCTGACCCGCATGTCCAGCCGCCGAATCCGCCCTTCGAACAACGTCTGCGGCGCGACCAACGGCACCGTCGCCGTGCTCCGACCGCCCGCCAGCGGCCGCCCGAGCGACCCCATGATCTCGGCGTTCGTCGCCGCGTAGATGGCATCGATCGGCGGTCCCGACAGATCCTGGTACGTCGCGCTGAACATCACGTCGGCCGGCAGCGGCACCGACCCGAAGAACTTGACCTGCGTCTGGGCCTTCCACGGCCTGACCTCGCGGCAGTGCAACATCTGCTGCGGCGAGTCGACCACGAAGCACTGATCCTGGACCGAGCGCCCCGTGTCCACGCCGCCACCGATCTGGATGCCGTTGTCGAACCGCCCGTCGAAGCTCACCTGAACGAAGTGGTGCGCCAGCCCGAACTGGCCGAAGTTTTCCACGGACGTGATCAGGCTCTCGACCTGCCCGAACTTGCCCGGCGAGATGTCGTAGAGGCCACAGACCTCATACCCGCCGCCGTCCGGCAGCCGCGAATCCACCGGCGCCGTGATGCAGTACGGATCGTGGTCGTCCGGCGTCACCAGGACGTTGTCCGTCAGCCGGACCTTGCTCGCCCCGAGGACGCCGTAGCCCGAGCCGCTCGAGAAGTACCCGCCGGTGTTGTAGTAGTACCCGACGCTCATCGAGAGACCCTGGCGGATTTCCTGCTGCACTTCCGCCGACATGTCCCAGTTGTAGTCCCGCTTGCCCCAGCCACTCAGGACGTCGGGGTCCCACCGCACGGCATTCGGGTTCTGCTGGCCGAAGAACGAGTTGTCGATCGGACCGCACTCCCCGTTGGCGCCGATGTTCCCCAGGTTGCAGTCCGGCACATAGTCGCCGTTGGCGTCGTTCCAGGACCGGTTCGCGGAGAGAATCGACGTATTGATCGGGTTGTTGGCCGCCGTCATGTTGGTGCTCGACTTCCCGACGTAGCGGCCCAGGGCGACCTTGAGCGCCGTTCGCCCGTCCCCGAACAGGTCATAGGCGGCCCCGACGCGCGGGCTGAATTCCCGCCACACCGGCACGCTGCTCCGCGGCTCGAAGCTCACCGGCGGGAGCCAGTCGTTACCGAACGTCGCGCCCGGCCAGGTCCCCGGATTGGGCGCCCCCGGGAACTCCTGGGCCGGTACATAGCCGTTCATGGAGTCGAAGCGCACTCCGAGGTTCAGCGTCAACCGATCGATGGTCCACTGATCCTGGGCGTAGATCCCTATCTCGTTGACGCGGTTCTTCTCGAGCGACGGCGTCGCGTACTGCGTGATCCGGTTCGGCACGCCGTTGCGGAACCGATACGCGGTGTTCATGGGCCGGAAGAAGAAGTTGTCCCGCGTCAGGTGCTCGTGGAGGAACCCGGCCTTGAAGTTGTGCGACCCGGTGACATACGAGACCGACCCGCGGGCCGAGTACCGGTCCGTGTTGTTCGGGTCGCCGCGGTACACCGACCCCGAGCCGTAGTTGATGCCCAGCCCCTGATCCGTGACCCGCATCATGTCCGGCGTCACACCCGGCATGAAGAACTGATTCCACTGCGAGATCGCCACCGTATATCCGGCTTCGAGCAGCAGTCGGCTGGTCTGCGTCGAAGTCCACGAGGTCTGCAGCAGACGGTTCGGGTCGAACCGGTACCCGGGGCTGGCCTCCTGCATGTTGCGCGAGCTGGTCGAGCCGCAGTTGCAGGCGCGCTGCTCGTCGTAGGTGAAGTTGAACTTCTGGTTTTCCGCCGCCTGCCAGGTGATCCGGCTCAGGTACGAGTCGTACCACTCGAGCCGGCCGCTGAAGCGGTCGTCCGGCCGGTCCGTCCACGGGGAGAACCGCACGACCTTGCGGTCGGCTCCGGGCGGCGTCAGAAACGGGCTCAGTCCCGTCGACGGCGCCCCCGGGACGGTGTTCTGGTTCCAGAAGACGCCGTCGTGCTTCCGCGAGAAGCCCCAGCTCCGCGCGGCCACGAAATACCACACCCTGTCCCGCAGGATCGGGCCGCCCAGGCTCAGCGACTGGTCCCACATCTTCAGCGTCTTGTTCGACGTCGTCACGCCGCGTGACTGGAGGTCGGCGGTCAGGTTCTCGCTCTCCATCCTGTCGTCCGTAAAGAAACCCGCGACGATCCCGCTGAACCGGTTGCTCCCCTCCTTCGGAATGATGTTCACGACCGGCCCGTCGGCGTTCGTGTCCGCCCCGATGCCGCTGGTCTGGAGCACCATCTCCTGGATCGCCGCCGCGTTGATCTGGTAGCTGCTGTTCCCGGAGGTGTTCTCGACGCCCATGCCGTCGAACGCCACCTTGGTGCCTCGCTTCCCGTGGAACGAGCCGCCCACCTGCGAGCTGTAACGGCCGCCCACGTCGGCCAGGCCGGTGAACCCCGGCGTCAGGGTGACGAGGTTGTTCACGTGCTTCGTGCTCATCGGCAGGGTGGAGAGCACTTCGTCGGTGACCGCCGTCTGCCGCCGGACGTTCTGCACGTCGACCACCGGCGTGGCGCCCGTGACGGTAATGGTCTCCTCGATGCCGCCGACCGACATCGCCGAGTCGATGTTCGCCGTGACCCCCGTCGACAGCTCGATTCCCTCCCGGATGAGCGTGGTGAAGCCCGGAAGGGTGAACGTGACCGTATAGACGCCGGGCCGCAGGTCGATGATCGAGTAGAGGCCCTGACTGTCGGTGATGGCGATCCGCTGGCCCTCGATGAGTGCGGGGCTCGCGGCGGTGACGGTCACGCCCGGCAGTATGCCGCCGGTGTTGTCCGTAACCTCACCGGAGATGCCCTGCGCGAAGGCTGCGGCCGGCGCAAGCAGGAAGGAGCCGACGACGACCAGTGCCCAAGGCGAGCGGGAGAGTCTACACACGATTCCTGTTTCCCTTCGTTCCGACCCTGCTGTCGGCGATAGGAGCACTTCAGCGGGTACCTGTCGACGCGGCGGGACCGGACTTCAGCCAGCGCCGGACCACGCGGTTCCACCACATGAACGCGCCGGTGACGAACAGCGCGGGCGGCACGAGCCCGATCAGCGCCCAGGCCGCCTTGGTGGTCGAGTTGCAGAGCGTCCCGCAGCCCGGGATGCCCCGGCCGCCGAGCCGGCCGAAATGCAGGTAGGCGAGCCAGTACATCACCCGGTCGCCGAAGCGCTCCACCGGGTTCGTCTCGTCGAACGGCTCCAGGTAGTCGACCAGCGCGGCAAACGGGGCCGGGAACGACAGGTAGGCCCCCGTGATCGCCCACATGAGCAGGAACGGCCAGCACCAGAAGCCGAACGCGCTGTGGAGACTCCAGTTGAACGGCCTCCAGTCCGCCCGCCGGTCGATGGTCAGACTGCGCCGCCAGCGCAGGATGCCGGGCCACCAGATCACCGCGCCGGTCAGCGACAGCAAGAGCAGGAAGAACGCGCCGATGCCGTTCACCCGCCGGCCGGTCGTTCCGCCGAGGAGGTTGTCGTGCAGGTCCAGCAACCAAGCGGTCGTGCGGTAACCCAGCGGCAGGGGATCTCCCAGGTCCTCGCCCGTGAACGGGTCGAACAGCCGCCGTATCCGGTCGCCGTCGCGCGTCAGGGTGAACTGGACGGCATGGTTCGGGGTCTCGCCCGACCGCTGGTCCCGTACTTCGTAGCCGGGATAGGCCTGCCGCGCGACGCGCTCGAGGGCGTCCTCGCCCAATGACGAGCCCGCGCCGTCCACGATGACGGGCTGCGGCGAGAAGACCCTGTACAGCTCGTTCCGATAGACCAGCACGCTCCCGGTCACGCAGATCACGAAGACGTAGGCGCCCAGACCGATCCCGGTCCACAGGTGAACCTGAAAGATGGCCTTGCGCAGCCGAACGCCCTGCGGCGCCTGCACCCAACGCGACCACGAATTTCCCATGGAACCGGGCGCCGGCCGCAACCATCGCGCGCGCAGACGTCGCGGCCGGCAGCGCCTCAGCGGCCGCCGTCAGCCGGCAGCCCCTCGAAACCGGGGGGAAGCTGGGCGCCCAGCGTGTTCTGGAACATCGCCAACTGCGTGTAGTTGCCGACGATCAGCACGACCTGGCGAAGCTCGTCCTCCGTGTAGCCCTCCGCGAGCACGTTCCACGTCGAGTCGGAGACGAACCGGCTGCCGTGGAGCTCGTCCGCCGCCCGCAGAATGGCGCGTTCGAAGTCGTCCCAGCCGGGCGCGTCCGGGCCGTCCGTCACCCGCCCGACCTCCTCCGCCGTCAGCCCCGCCTCCTGCCCGATCACGTCGTGCCGGCCCCAGATGTAGTCGCCGCGGGACAGCCAGGCGGTGCGCAGGATGAGCAGCTCGCGATGGCGCGTGGGGATCGTGGCGTTGCGGACGAAGTAGCCCGTGTAGGCCCAGTACCTCTGGCACATGTCGGTGACGTCGGGACAGAGCTCGCGCATGGGGCCCTCTCCCGCATCGTCGGGCAGCGAGATTCGCGGGCCGTCGAGGTGCTCGAACGGCCCCACGCGGCTCGCGCCCGGCTCCTGCGCGGCGGCGACGGCCGCGCCGACCGCGAGCGCTCCGCAAACGAGAGTCACACCGACCGTCATGCCGGTCTTCCGCATCGGACACCTCCCTGCTGACGCCGGCGCTCCATCCAACGGACTGCCAGCCTGCGCTCACGGAACGTGGCGCACGCTACCCGCTCGGATCGCACCGGCAAGCATCGAACTGGCATTCTACACGGCCGGAGCGCGCCGATTCGAAACGGTGGGGATCAGGCGTCGGAGCTTCCGGCCGACCGGCCGTGAATGATGCGCCACAGCTTCTCGGGCCGCAGCATCATGTCGAGGTGCCGCACCCCGAAGCCGCTCAGGGCGTCGACCACGGCGGCCACGATGCAGGGGGTCGAGCCGATGGTCCCCGCCTCGCCGACCCCCTTCGCCCCGAGCGGATTGACCGGGGTCGGAGTCACCGTGTTGTCGAGCTCGAAGCGCGGGAAATCGCTTGCGCGCGGCAGCGCGTAGTCCATGAACGAGGCGGTCAGCGGCTGCCCGTCGGCGTCGTAGGCGACCTCCTCGATCATCGCCTGCCCGATGCCCTGCGCGAGCCCGCCGTGGATCTGCCCCTCGACGATGAGCGGATTGATCAGGTGGCCGGCGTCGTCGACCGCCACCATCTTCAGCAGCCGCGGCTCGCCCGTCTCCCGGTCGACCTCCAGCATCGCAATGTGGCAGCCGAACGGGTAGGTGAGGTTCTCAGGTTCGAAGAACGCCTCGTCGCTGAGCCCGGGGGTCAGCCCCTCGGGCAGCCTGATCGGCCGGTAGGCGTAGGCGGCGACCTCGGCGAAAGGCTTCGCCGACGCCGGCGCCCCCTTGACGGCGATGGTCCCGTTCTCGAAGACGAGATCGCTCTCGTGCGCCTCGAGCAGGGCCGCCGCGAATCTGGCCATCTTGGCCTTCACCTTCGTTCCGGCGTCGTGCAGCGCCGCCCCGCCGACCGCCTGCGAGCGACTGCCGAAGGTGCCGATCCCCTGCTTCACCACCGCCGTGTCCCCGTGGTGGATCGTCACGTGCTCGAGCGGCACCCCGAACTGGTCGGCCAGCATCTGCGCGAAGGTGGTCTCGTTGCCCTGCCCGTGCGGCGAGACGCCGGTCGTCGCGCTGATCCGGCCGTCGCGCTCGACGGTGACCTGCGCGTGCTCCCAGCCGCCGGGCGGCAACGAGGAGGACGGCCCCAGGCCGCAGCTTTCGACGTACATCGACAGCCCGAGCCCCACCAGCCTGCCGGCCGCCCGCGCCGCGTCCCGCTGGCGCCCGAGCCGCTCCCAGCCGGCGACGTGCAGGGCGTGGTCGAGCGCCTTCTCGTAGTCCCCCGAGTCGTAGACCGCCCCCATCCGGGTCCTGTACGGGAACTGATCGGGCTGGATGAAGTTCTTCCGCCGCAGCTCGGCCGGGTCCATCTCCAGCTCGCGGGCCAGCATGTCCATCGCCCGCTCGACGAAGTAGGCCGCCTCGGGCCGCCCCGCGCCGCGATACGCGTCGGTCGGGGTCTTGTTCGAGCACCCTTCCTTCCCGCGTGGCGGCCAGCTCGACGTAGGCGATCAGGTCGCGCCCGTGCACGGTGGCGAGAAACGCCTCGGACCGGTCCTCGATCCACTTGATCGGCAGACCGAGCCGCTTCGACAGCGCCGCCGCGACGTACTCCTCGCCGTAGATGTTGATCTTCGCGCCGAACCCGCCGCCCACCTCCGGGGCGATGGCCCGCACGCGGTCCTCCCCCAGGTCGAGCATCCGCGCCACGAAAGTGCGCAGGATGTGGGGGTTCTGGGTCGACGACCAGATGGTCAGCGCCTCCCGGCCAAGCTCGTAGTGCGCCACCACGCCGCGCGCCTCGATGGAGCTCGGCGCCAGCCGCTGGTTCACCATCCGCTGGGCGATCACCACGTCCGCCGCCTCGAAGGCCGCGTCGACGGCGGTTTCGTCGACCGCCCCCTTGCGACCGACGCCGGTGCCGGCCGGCAGCGGGCCGAGGGCGACGTTGTTCGGGAAGTCGGCGTGCAGCACCGCGGGCCGGCCGGTCATCGCGGCCTCCGGATCGACCACCGCCGGCAGCGGCTCGTAGTCGACCTCGATGGCGTCGGCGGCATCCCGCGCCACGTAGCGGTCGCACGCCACCACCACCGCGACCGGGTCGCCGACGAAGCGGACGGTGTCCACCGCCAGCGCCCGGTGCTCGGGCGACGGGA
This sequence comes from Vicinamibacterales bacterium, assembly GCA_965222905.1. GTDB lineage: Bacteria > Acidobacteriota > Vicinamibacteria > Vicinamibacterales > UBA8438 > WTFV01. Next base: position 7,742,509 of record OZ244976.1, read on the forward strand.
ACGGCGTGCCGATCGGCATCGGAGCGAGGAACTCGGCGATCCGGGCGCCGGTGAAGACCGCCTCCACGCCTTCGATCGCCTCGGCGGCGCTGGTGTCCATCGACCGGATCCGGCCATGCGCGACGTCGCTCCGCTTGAACGCGAGGTGCTGAATGCCGGCGATCTTCACGTCGTCGACGTAGGTGCCGCGGCCCCGGATCAGGCGCGGGTCCTCGCGCCGCTTGACGCGCTGGCCGACGAGCCTCGCCAGAATCAGTCCTTCCCGCCGCGCTGCGCCCCGTAGTAGCGGTCGAAGAAGTCGAGGCGGTCCTTGCGGATGCCCTGCTCCACGGCAATCGTGTCGCCGATGTGCAGCGCCGCGTCGTCCTCCGGGTCATAGGCCGGCCATTGCGGCAGCCCGGCCGAGTTCGGGTTGCCGGTAGCGGCCATGTTGACCCAGTACGAGGCCAGGATGTCGGAAAGCCTCCGGTCCGTGTCGGTGTAGTCCCGGTTGGCGTACGGGTGGGGGCTGACCCCGAAGTTGTCGAACACGTAGGCGATCTCGGCCGTGTGGTAGGCGCCGTAGCGGTCGGCGTCCGCGGCGGGCGGGATGCGGCTGAAGAAGTAGAGATACGCGGGCGACGAGACCGTCTGCATCATGCGGGCCCACGTCCGCATCTCCCAGCCGAACGTGGCGTCGGTACCGCTCGCCATGCGCGCCTGCCGCGCCTCCTCGTCGGTCTCGGCCGGGAAGGTCTCGAAGAACGCGCCGGCGTGCTCGCCGTACTCGCTCCGGATCGACTCGCGGTGCTGCTCCAGGGTCTCGGCCCCGGCCGCCCCGCCGAGGATCGACATCTCGTCGGCGTTCGAGCCGACGATGACCGGCACGTCGTGCTGCTCTCCCGCGGCGAAGAGGTCGTAGACGGTGTCGGGGAACACCCAGCCGTCGACGTTTGCCATCGACAGGACGAGATCCGGCGCCACGGCCTGCACCTCGTCCGCGCTCGCGGCCCGCATCGCTTCGAGCGAGGGCGTCACGCCGTCTCCCAGCAGCGCCTCGACCAACCGCTCGCCCGCCGACTCGATCTCCTCCTTGGGCTCGGCCCGCCCCCGCGATCCGAAGCCGCCCCCGCTCTCGCCGATCGCGGCATGGAAGAGACCGCGCGCCAGCGGCGTCGCCATCAGGTGGTTGACGCTCCACGAGCCGGCCGACTCGCCGAAGATCGCGACGCGGGACGGGTCGCCCCCGAACGCCGCGATGTTCCGCCGGATCCAGCCGAGCGCGGCGACCTGATCGAGGGTGCCGTAGTTGCCGGACGCGGCGTGCTCGGACTCCGCGCTCAGCAGCGGGTGGGCGAGGTAGCCGAACGCCCCGAGCCGGTAGTTGATCGTCACCAGCACGACGCCCCGCTGCGCGAGCCGCGTGCCGTCATAGGTGACGTCGGCGCCGTTGCCGATCCGCAACCCGCCGCCGTAGATCCAGACCAGGACGGGCGCCCGGTCTTCCGGATCCGCCGCGGTCCAGACGTTCAGATAGAGGCAGTCCTCGCTCATCCGGTCGACGCCCGGGTCGTAGAACCGGCCCGCCTCGCCGGGAATCGCCCGCTGCATGCACGCCGGTCCCGCCTCGGTCGCGTCGCGGACGCCGTCCCACCCCGGCGCCGGCTGCGGGGGACGCCACCGCAGATCGCCCACCGGCGGGGCCGCGAACGGCACGCCCCGGTAGACCATGACTTCGTCGCCGAGCGGCGACGGCGCCCCGGCGAGCTTCCCGCCTTCGACGCTGACTACCGCATCGGCAGCCTGGCCCCGGACCGGCGCGCCGCCGGCGCCCGCCAGGAAGAGGAAGACGACCGCGAGACCGGTCGCGAGGGCGTAGCGCAGCACGTTTCGCATCATGACAATCCCCTCAGGCGGTGGCCAGCGCCTGCGCCATGTTGCCGAGCGCCCGTTCCACCAGTTGCCGCGACGTGGCGAGGTTCATCCGCATGCGGCCGTCGCTGCCCAGTCCGTAGGAGGACCCCGGGTTCATGTGGATGTGAGCATGGTCCACCAGGTAGCGCTGGAACTCTTGTTCCGGCGTGGTGGACCCCTCCGCCGCGTCCGCCGCCTGCCGCATGCCGGTCGCTTCCATCGCCGCGGCGACGTCGAGCCAGGCCAGATAGGTCCCCTCCGGCTTGACCGTCTCCACGCCCGGCACGTTCGCGCGGACGTACGACTCGACGAAGTCGTGCGTGCCGTCGATGTACTCCAGGAGCTGATCGAGCCAGTCCTCGCACTCGTTGTAGGCCGCCTCGGCCGCGACGATCCCCAGGGTGTTCATCGCCTGCCGGTGCTGTCCGGCCCCCTCGATGCGGTCCAGGTAGTCGGCGTTGCTCGAGAACAGGTAGGCGCACTTCAGCATGGACAGGTTGAAGGACTTGCTCACCGACTTGTAGGTGACGCTGTTGCGGACGACGGCCTCGTCGTCGAGCGTGGCGTACGGCGTGTACGTATGGCCCTTCGTGACGAAGTCGCAGTGGATCTCGTCGGAGAGCACCACGACGCGCCGCCGCGTGCAGATCTCGCCCAGCGTCATCAGGTCCGACCGCGACCACACGTTGCCGGTCGGATTCTGCGGGTTGCACAGGATGAACGCGTGCGTGTCGTGGTCGATGCGGCGCTCCAGATCCTCGAAGTCCATCTGGTAGCGGCCGTTCACCAGCCGCAACGGGCTCTCCTCGGCGACGCAGCCGACGACCCGGATGTCGGTGTAGAACCCGTTGTAGCCGGGGGTCTGCATCAGCACCTTGCTGCCGGGCGGGCAGAAGGCGCGCAGCGTGCTGATGATGGCGGGGTGGACGCCCGGCGCGTGCCGGATGGTGTCGGGGTCGATGGCGAGCCCGTAGCGCCGCTGGTTCCAGTCGACGATGGACTCCTTGTAGGAGCCGGGAATCGACAGGTAGCCGAAGTTCTCGTGCCCGACGCGGTCACGAAGGGCCCGGGTGATGGCCGGCGCGATCCGGAAGTCCTGGTCGGCCGTGCCCATGCCGACCTCGATCTTGTCGCGGCCGTAGCGGGCGATCTGGGCGTCCCACTTCGACGAGTCGGTACCGACGCGGCTGTAGATGGTGTCGAAATCGTAGCGGTCGCCGTGCTGCCGAACCGCGGCACCAGACTCCGCCGCCAGGGGGACCGGGACCGTTGCGCCGACGGCGCCCGCGACCGCGGTCATGCCGGTGCTGCGCAGGAAGGCGCGCCGGTCGAGTCGACTGAGCTTGGACATCTGTGGGCTCCTCTCGTATTTGACGCGGCAAGACGGCCACCGCCGACGCCCGGCGGCGCGGCCGCGGCGCCGTCCTGCCGTGACGGTGTCCGTGCACGCTCATGAGAGCATAGATCCACCGGCTGCCGAGTCAACTTCTCGGTCCGCGCGGGAGCACCTTTCTCGACGGCGGGCTTCCGCGTCGACCGGCTCGCGGCAGCGCGGACATCGAGGACAGGTTGGCTGCGGCGTCGGCAACCCGATGAGAAGACTCCTGCATACCCCGTTCGTCGTCGCTCTCTTCGTGCTGGCCTTCACGTACGCTGCGGCCGCCGGCCAGGAACCCCTGCTGGCGGAGGGCTATTGGACGCGCGGTCTGGCCGGCGGCTGGGGTCATGCCTGGAAGCACGGCGTCCCCGGCTACGGAAAGACCGAGAGCGACATCCGTTTCGCGGCGTTCCATCCGCAGCTCGGCCGGTTCGTCACCGACCATCTCGAAATGTACGGTGAGGGCACGCTGCTGTTCTACGGGCGGCCGGCCCGGGCCGTCAGCGCCGGCTTGGCCGGACTCGGCGGCCGCTACCACGTCTGGCACGACCGGTCCTGGACGCCGTATGTGGTCGGCATCGCTGGATTGCTCTGGACATCGCTCGACGTGCCGGAGATCGACCGCGTCTTCAACTTCCAACTCGTATACGGCGTGGGCATCCGCGTGGTTCCGCCGCGAGGGCCGGGGCTGCTCGTGGAGTTCCGGAACCACCACATCTCGAATGCCGGGACCGCCGGAGAGAACCTGGGCCTGAACGCCGCGACCGTGATCGCCGGCGTGCAGTGGGTTCTGCGTTGAGGGAGCGGGAGCGCCGCTACGTCCGAAGCCTGTAGTCGTGACAAGACCCGCACGCGGACATTTCGGACGGGTGCGCTCAGTGGCCGTCAGCCTCCGGCAACGCTCGGGGCCGGCTGCGAGAGGCCGCCGACGGCCCCGGATTCGTCGCTCCGGATGCTCTTCCCGCAACGCCGCATTGCGGCGCGGTACGCTACTGCGTCTCCAGGTTGCGATTGACCTCTCTGAGCTTGTCCTGGATGTCCCGCATCCGCTCGTCCAGCAAACGCATGGCGGCACGCCGGGGGAACGTCAGCGTCCGCAGGTTCCGATACACCTCTTCCAGCGCGTTCTGGATGGCCCTCACCTGTTCGCTCAGAGGGTGCGTTGTCGCGGCGTCGGCGCCATCCGGATTCTGCAGGTTTCGATTCACCTCTTCCAACTCGTTCTCGATGTCCTGCATCCGCTCGTTCAGCAGGTGCGTTGTCGCAGCGTCGGAGGGTTTCAGCCCTTCCACGCTGTGGCCGACCTGCGACAACCTGTGCTCCAAGTCGTGCATGCGGTTCTCCAGCCACACGTGGGCCTGCCGCATCTCGTCGACGCTCGGGCCAACTCCCGCGGCCAGCTCGCTTCTCAAGGCTTGTATCTCGGTGCGCACTTTCGCGTACAGGTGCTGCTCGTCGGTGATCCGTTTCCTGAGAGTTCGGATTTCCGTCCCGTTGTGAAGAATCTGGCTTCCGAGCACCGTGCCCAAGACGGCTACGCCGATGCCCGTGGCGACGATCGCAGCGACGATCAACTTGGTATCGTTGCTCATCCCGCTCGTCGTCGATTCCGGGTTGCCATTGGTGCCCATGGAATCCTCCTATTGATAACCGCGACAGTGCTTCGTTGGTGCTGCCCTTCGCCTACCCCGCGCTCGTCGCCCCGGTCGACGCCGAGCTCTGGCCGCCGCGGAAGAACGGCAGCACAACCGGCAGAAGGCCCAGCAGCCCCGTCAACAACGTCGTGCGCATCTCCGGGTTGGCCATGGCCAGGAACGCCAGGCCGAGCACCGCCGTGATTGCCAATGGCGGCCAGATCAACCGCCAACCTCCCCCACCGCCTTCCTTTCGCCAAGCGTCGAGATCGCCCTGGTCGATCTCCTGTTGGATGAACTCGCCGAACGCCATGCTGCGCAAGCGCACCATGTCCGTACGTTTGTGCACTTCGACCAGGCCCCGGTTCACCAGACTGGACAGCGCCGCGGTCCGCCTCGAGTTGACCACGCCGCCGCGGGCGAGCGCGTACAATTGCAGGCGCTCGTCATGCGTCGATCGCTCCCACAACTCATTGAAGTAGGAACCCGCGCACTTGCGGAACCTCGTGATCGCCAGCCTGCAGGCGTCTTCGGCTCGCATCGTTGCCAATTCGGAGTCCGCCGCCGCGTCCGCGGTCACGCCGACCGCGGCGTGAAGCAGTTCCGGGTTCACGGCAGCTTCCTTCTGCATTACCTCCTTGACGCTCCACTTGTCGAAGGATTCTTCGTCCAGCTTCGAGCCACGAAGCAAATATGAACGGAGTTTACGAGCCAGGTTGCTCCAGCGGCTTTTCCGATCCTCACCATCTCCATGGCGGTTGTGGAACCACCGGTCCGTCGGTCCGAAACGATCCGAATACCTGTAGTCGGGCACGACTCTGGACCACACCAGAATCGGGGAGCGCGCATTGGCGAGATGCTCCAATTCGTCGAACAGTGCGCGCCCTTCCGTGCTGTGCTCCAGCACCTTCTCCAAATCATCGAACACATAGAGTGGTGGCTTGTTCTTCGTATTCGCTGCCGTCCATGTCACGAGAACGCCGGGCCATTTGTTGCCGTGCTTTACAACACTGTGCCTTTGCAGTCCGAACACCGGACTCTTCTCCAATTCATCGACGACGGCCTGGATGTCCTTCCGGCTCCGATACAACACGACAAGGCGCGGCGGTCGATCGGGCGAGGAACCTCCGTTTTTCAAGCCGTCCAGAACAGCCGTGGCATCGGGCAGTTCCACTACGCCGCCGCGGCGGCCTCTGACGATCGTGCAGATCGCGCAGATGAAGTACGCGATACCGCCCACCAGGCTCGCCATCAGGAGCACCCAGATGAACGACACGACGGACAGCGGCCCGAGATGCAGCTTCGGAAATGGCCAACCCACGGCGTAGCCGAACGTCCTGCTGAACGTCCCGTAGAGTGACGCCACGCCGTCGGCCGTGGCGCGCGGCAGGGCGCGATAGATCATCAACTCGTTGGAGAGGTTCGAGAAGCCGACCACCGGACGCAGCGCCGCGTACAGCCAACTCTCGTCCGGTTCCGGCTCCTTGTGCAACCGGTGCAACGTTCGATCGCCGGCAGGGGCTTCTCCGACTCCGAACTCCTTGAGCCTGTCCAGTCTGTGGTCCTCGCGCGCGCGGGCGACCGATTCCAGGGTCCGGTCCACCAGATAGTGGTTCACGCCGACGCCCAGCGCAGCGCGTTGATGGCCGAACCACAGGGCGGCCGGTACGACCGCGAGACCGACGATTACCGCGGAGAGCGCCAGCACCCTGCGAACCGTGCCGGCGCCGTAGCGGTTGCCGGCCGTCGGCTCGCTCACGCCGGGAACGCAATGCACGACGAGAGCGACGGCCGCGATTACGGAGTAGACCGCGAAGAACGGGAAGACCCGCCACGGATTCCACGCGCTGTCCGCGTTCCACGGGTTCCATAGGAGCCAAGCGTTCGCGGCGGGCCACGGCGTCCACGTGAGCCACGGGCTGTACGGCAGCAATGCCAGCGCCAGCGCCAGCGAGACGCCGGCCGTCCATCGAAAGCGGGAGCTCATGCCCATCACGCGACCGAGACTGTACGCGACGCCTTGTAACATCCCTGGCCTGCACCAGTGGATCACAACCAGCATTACTGCGGCGAACGCCGCGATGAGGACCAGCGACAGCAGCGTGAAAAAAATGGAGAGCGCGGTGGTCACGGCGGTCAGCCGGTCTTCGATCTCGTGACCGCGGTACACGATCAACGCCCACGGCATTCCCTCCCGAAGCGGCCTCACGTGGGCGCGGATCGGGATACCGGCGTATACGAGATCGATGGTGTCGAGCGCGCGGGCGTGCAGCAGCGACCGCAGCGCCGGAGCTCCACCGACGTCCTCGACGAAATTGGTCGCCATGGCGAGGCCGTCGTCCGAATGGAACAGGGTCTTTCCGGTTTCGCGATCGACGACAGCGAAGTCGAAGTGCTCCGGCGGAACCGCCCGATCGAGCGAGTTCAGGCGAACCCCGGCCGCCGCCACCGGCTTGCCGAAACGGCCGGTGTTGACAGCCAGCACGGTCTGCACGTCGGCCCGCACGACGGAATCGATGCGTTCCAGGAAATACGGAGCCTCCGCAACGCCGGCCGGAGGGCTGCGCGGATGAGCAAGGCTCACGAGCCACTTCCCGGGCTGGGGCAAATCGTCAACGATGCAGGGAACAAGCGATTCCTTGTCCTGCGGGTCGCGAATGCGGCATCCGACCGGTTGCCGTCGACCGGTCGGCGAGGACCACAATGCACCCCCCTTCGGCAGCAGGAAGTATTCGCGAAACTCCAGCGGCAGCTTCGGAGTCCTGGTCAGGGCTCCACTGCTCAGGCACACGAGCTGCCGTCCTTCGTCATCTATGAGCATGCCGTTGAAATCGCGGAGCAGCGGACTGTACGGCAGAGTGCGGTCCGAGTCGTCGCAATAGAACGTCCTCTCCAACTGGCTCAGTTTCTGACGGCCGGTGTTCGTCGTTCGCCATATGTGCATCTTCCCTTCCGGCCGCCGCCGTCGCGCCTCGCTGTCGGCCCGCGCCAGAAGGCGGGGAACCCTCCCCTGAAGCTTGTGGATCTCCTCGCGCAACTCCTGATCGAACAACTCGACCATGCGGTCGGACACCTGCTGCAACGTGCCGTCGAGGACCTGTCCGTCGATGCGGTTGGTCACCATGCCGCAGGCCAGAACGACGAGCAGGACGACGCCGAGGACGGGAGTCGCGCAGACCCCGGCCAAACCCAGGCGACCGATGATCAACCGGTCGCCCGCCGTCCACAACCACAACATCGGGCTCAGGGTCAGGAGTACCAGCAGAAGCAGCGTGGCATAGATGACCAGCGACAGGCGCAACTTGATGGCGGCGCTCTCGAACTCGCTGTTGTCGACGATGGCAACCATGTAGAACGTGGGGCGCCCGGCCCCGTTCGATGGCGTCCGGCCTTCCCGGGAGGTGCGTTCCGAATCGCCGGAAACGTCGATGCCGTCCATGACGAACGGATGGACGAAAGCACGCAGCTCGATGTCCTGGACGCGGACGATTTCCACGAAAGACCGGCCGCGAAAGGACGGCCCGGATATCGGTGGGCCACGAACGTCACCGCCGCCCCGGGCACCGGGGCGGACGCCGTCGGACGGCGGGGAATCGACCCGCAGGAGTTCCGAAATGTCGACGTGGCTCGAGAAGGCGGGCGTCGCCACGTGACTCTCGTCGGCTTCCGTCGCGAAACTGCGCCCAGCGTCCGCTTCGAACAGGATTCGGCCGTCGCCGTCCGCGATCAGGTGGCTGTCGAAGAACCTGGACAGGTACCCGGTGGCCTGCTGCATCAACTGTTCGAGTTCTGCGGTGCTCCGGATGCCGAAGTGATCGATAGCCTTCAACACCCCTTCAGAGCCGTGGAACGCCCTCAATGCACGGTGAAGGTCGGGAGACCGCTGGGCGAACGGACGACAGTCCGCGATCGTCGCCTCCATCCCCTGCCGGCTGGCGTTCAGCCGTGGAGCTTGCGACGGTTCCCGACACTCCGCCGCTGTGAGCAACTGGCGGAGGATCTGTCGGCATTCTGCCCTGGGCATCGGTTGGCTGCACCTTTCGTTCGGCGGGCGGAGCGAAACCCGTGGAAACGGGCTGACCTCAACCCGTATGGTCTCGACCGGCGCCGAATACCGGCGGTGCGTGTCGACCAAGCAGTGCAACTGGTTCCACAGTCGTTCGGTGGCTCTTCGATTCCTCCTGTTGTGGTCAAGCAGAATCTTTGCGGCGCGCGTGTACCGAAACTCCAGGCGCTGCCCCGCCGTCGGCCGGCGCGAGCGAAACAATTCGCTACGGTGTTCGACATGATCGCGCCAACGAGGGGGCCCGACGCCCTCGTCGCTGATGCATCCCGTGCTCTGACCGGTGATGCGTACTGTCACTTCATCCAGCATGGTGGGGGATATGCCGAAAGAGGCGCCGCCCACGACGCTGTTCAGCCTCTCCATGACCTCGACCACCCGGTCCGCCGCCGCGTCGAGGGCTCGAAAATTGCGAATGGTGGCCTGTTCGACCCGTTGCCTCTGGTAGACGAACAGGTAGGTGGCGACAGGAACGACTACCAGCAGAACACAGACCGCCGCCAAACGCAGCCACGTCGGCGAGGGGCCGCGCATTCTACCCGATTTCCTTACCGGCAGCGCCTCGTCAGGCAACACTCACCTCGACGTCCCAACTACTTCCCGCGAATAATTCCGCGGCCTCGGGAAACCCGCCCAAACCACGAAGCGCCCGCCCCCCTCTTGAGCATCTCAAGTGGACTTGTGCTCCGGTGGGCCAGACTGCCGATGGATGCACCGCGGGAGTCTGCGCGGAACACCGAGGACCGTTCAGTCAACGCCCGATCCAGTTTCCCGCTCGTATCGCGCACGTTCGCAGCCGGCTAGCTCGCTGCGCGGGGTTTCCATATGTCCACCAGTCTTGGCTGCTGAGACATCCGTACAAGTCGCATAGAGTCCAGTTCCCAGGGGAATCACGTTCTTTCCTTTTTTGCACTCTCGCCGTGATCGCCACGGGCGACGACCGTCCTTTTTCGACGCGATTTGACCGGTCATGCCCAAGCGGGAGACCCGCAGGCGCCGATGTACTGGAGGGACCCGGGGTGCGAGGCGACGTTGGGGTACGTGAGCCGGGTTCGGCTTAACAAGGAGCATAGCTTCGTCGTCACCACCTGTGCGACCGCGGCGACGGGGAACCGGTGAACGCGAAGCGTCACTGTCGACGCCCGCGGCCGGCGCGCCGCGGGCGGACGGGCGGACGGGCGGGGCGAGAAGGTAGATCGCTTAGCGCGCTCGATTTCTTCCGCGTACCCTTTGGCGAAGGTCGTCACACAGCAGATCCCGGCAAAGTTCGCCGCCATGAGCCTGAACTCTTCCATCCGTCCGGAGTTCTTCAGCTGCTTACTACCATGGAGGGCGAATGCACCAGTATCCGGCCAGCCGGGGGTTGGCTCCAGCGTCGCGGTCACCGGCTTGACCGGCTCGCTTGGAGCGGATTTCGCAGTACCGTTCGACATCAGCAGCGGCTCGACGGGCCGCCTCAACGTCGATCGAGTTTTGGCCGGCGGCATGCCGCACCGCGCGCTCCGCCAGCATCCACCCGACCCCGGTCACATTCTCGCGGTCTTGCAGCCATCGATTTCCGTGACGGCGCATCGCAGCCAGGAACTTGGCCTGAAAGTGATCGTGCCACCAGACTACCGCGTCATAGTCGACGGTGGTCCGCATGCCGATCGTCTGGCCCACGGCAAAGAAGCAGTCGGCCAGGACGTACTCGACCCCCTCCTCCAGTGCTTGCCGCTCGGCCTCGGTCTCGGCGCCAACGACCCCGATGCCGGCCGGGGTTCGAGTGGCGGGGGGTTCTCCCACGGATTGCAGTTCCGGAATCGTCTTGCTCATCGCTACCTCCCTGGCGATGACCGCATCGGGCGAGTCACGGTGCCAGCTAAGAGGAGAACGCCGGTACGCCGGAATTCGTACAGTCGGCTGGCGGTGGGGTTTCTCGGATCGCATTCATCTGGCAGCCACGCTCGACCTCGGCCGAGGCGCGCACCGCCGCTGCCATGTCGATGGTGGCTCGGTGGCCGGCGTGCTCGACCACTCGCTGGCCGAGATACCGGCCGACCGCCGTCACCCGTTGGCGGTCGGTGGCCCATGACGTACCCCTCGACGCCATCGCATGGTGGAAGGCCTGCCGATACCGCCGGTGCCACCAGGTCACAGTCTCGAACTCCACGACCTTGTCGGGGCCGACGGCCTGACCAACGGCCAGGAAACAGTCGGAGAGGATGTAGTCGAGGTCTGCGACCTGAGCCACCGGCGCCTCCTTGTGCGAGATCCTTCCCATTGAGAGAAGAACGCCCGTGGCCGCTATTCCGTACACTCCGGGAGGCGGTCAGTGAGCGTGCGCCTGGATGCTGGCCCGGAGCCGGTACAATTCGCTTCGCATGGCGCCGGCACTCGCCGGTCGGCGCGTGATGTTCGGTGACAACGCGTCACGCAGAAACGACGCCATCCCGAAGGGGCACGTTGGCCTGTAGTCGCGGATATCGGGCACATCGGCCCTTTCGGCGGCCGCCAGGACGGTCCCCACGTCCTCCGCGGCAAACGGGTGGCGCCCGGCAATCGCTTCGTAGAGCACCAGCGCCAGCCCCCAAAGATCGAAGGAGGGCTGAGGCGTGCTGCCGGCGAGCGCCTCCGGAGCCAGATACAACGGCGTGCCGACTAGTCGCTCGCCAACGGTCACCGTGGCCGCGGGGTCCGCGGACCGGAGCAACGCTTCGGTCGCACGGCCCGACAGCGGCTCCGCCCCGGGGCGGGAATCCCGGGACCCATCGAGCAGAGCCAACCCGAAATCGAGCAGCTTCGGTCGGCGGTCGCTGGTGTACCCGATATTGCTCGGCTTGACGTCGCGGTGCAGCACTCCCGACGTATGCACACGATCGAGGACGTCCGCCAGCACGATCCCGAGTTCGATCACTTCGGCATACGGCACCGGACCGCGACGGATCCAGTCGCGCAGCGTGCCCCCGTCGAGATACTCGACGATCAGCATCGGCGTGCCCCGCCACCGCTCGGTTCCATAGATGAGTGCCAGGTTCGGATGCACAAGCCTCGCCATCGTTCGCGCCTCACGGTGCAGTCGGTCGGCCGACTGCGACCGGAGTGACGGCAGTGTCTTGATCGCCACCTGACGGTCCAGGACCATGTCGACCGCCAGGTACACGACACCCATGCCTCCCATGCCGACCAGGCGTTCGAGACGGAACTTCCCCTGGACGAACAACGGCAGCGCCGCGGGGGTCGTGGCGATCCCGCAAGAACATCGGCGGGTCCTGGGACTCCAGATCAGCCTGCACGCCGGACAGTACACGGCCGGCTCGTCCTGCCAGTCGAGCCCCTGCGCGCCGGGCTCACACCGCGGACGGGCTTCCTCGGCGTCACGACCGCGAAGTCGGCGATTCTCGATCTGCATGCCTGCCTGGCCGCCGGCCGCTGTCACCAATGCGAAGTGGGCCGCCGAATACGGGAGGCCGGTCCGGGCCTCGCCGATCGCCGCCATCCCCAGGAGCATCCCGGTCGACCCGACAAGGGGAAACAGCAGATGCGCGTCAGCGTCGTCCAGCCATTCCCGATCTTCCGCCGGCAGCAATCGCGCAAACGAATTCAGCGCACGAGAGTCGATCTGAACGTCGCCCCGAGTCGAACGAAGGATCTCCAGTAACGCCGAATCCCGTCGGATCGGGGCCGTCGTTCCTTCCACCGGCACCAACTCCGTCCCGTCTTCGTTGACGAGCAATATCGCCATCGACCTGGCGTGCAGCGCCCGGCCTAGCTCCTCGGCGAGCGCCGTGGTGATACCACGCAGGCTCTCCACGGTTCGGTATCGCTGATCGAGGCGGGCGAGAGTCTGTGACTGGTCGGACGGCTGGAGAAGAAACCAGCGGTCGATGCAGCGCAGCAGATATCGCCGCGATGCCAGGGCCGCCACGCCCACCGTAGAGAGCGCGAGCGGTCCAGAGAGTCGGGAGCGCTCCACGTACTCGGCAATGGTCAAGTGCTGGTTCGCCTGGATGTCGAATCCGACGTAGACGAGCGGACCCAGACTGACGGCCCACACGGCGTACCGCGCCAGGGCGTACTGCAGAGTGATTCGGATGAGGAACTGCAAATCCATCACGCGGTCGACCGTGACGGAGTAGGCGGTAATCGGGACAATCGACGCGAGCGCCGCGTAGAGGACGACGCCGACACGCTGCTGCATAACCGGGTCCCGAAGCAGCGGCACGAATGGCGCGGCGACCAGCGCGAGCACGAACGGAGTCAGACCGACCGCCAGCGACCCGACGAAGAGCATCACGCGGCGCCGGTCTTCGTATGCCTCGAGCCGAGTCTTCCACAGGAGAAACGGAACGGCGGGGGCCGCAATGGTAGTGACCAGCAGCCAGTAGACCCCTTCCGGGTGATCGCGGTCGAAGAGCTCGAAGAGCGCCATCAATGACGCCGGACTCGTCGAATCGCGAAACCATCCGATGGCGTTAATCGTGAACAGCACCGCGCCGACACCGAACGAGACGTCCACGAAGACGCTGACGACCCGACCCGCACCCGGCCGTTGTGTGTCGACGGGAAACTCTCGAACGAAACGCCACAGCATCAGAGCCAGGAATGCCTCCGGCTGAAGCGGCCTGAGCGCGGCGGTGAGCGCGCCGAGGCCAGCTCCACGCGGCGGCATCAACCAGAACACGAAAGCGGAACTGATGGTAAGGAACAAGCCCCCCAACAGCGGGAGCCGCCGGTCACGCCCGCCGCCCGCCAACAACACCAAGCCGCCGACACCGAAGATGAGGATGTTGACGATGTGAGGCCATCCGACCCGGGCGAGCGCCGCGGGAGCGCCCACGATCGCCAGCGCCAGCTGCGCAACAGCAATGGTGAGCACGACGGACACACCCGTTTCCACCGTACGGCTCCACCAAGTCGGGCCGCGTGGCGCCTGGGTGCGGCGGGTCGCCCCAATGGCGGAAACAATCTTGAGTTGGCGGATCAGATCGGCATCGCGGGTCTTCGTCCCGACCCGCTCGACATCGTGCCAGTCCACGGCCTCGCCGGCCGCGACGGCATCAGCGACGGAATCGAGGAGCTGGCGCCCACTCATTCACGACGCATCTCATCGCCAAGGCGAAGCAGCGCGCGTCGGACGGCGAGTCGGGCCGCCGGACCGGAGGGCTTGTTCAGCACGAGCGCGAGCTGCTCGTAGTTGTAACCGAGCTCGATGCTCGCGACGATCGCTCGCCGATCAATCGGTCGCAAGCGCTTCAACGCCGCTTCGTAACGTCGCCGGTCATCGTGGCCGATCGCCACATCGAGCGGCGATTCGTCGTCGTTCGCGACTCGCTCGTCGAGCCCGTCCACCAGCGGGTCGACCTGGGGCCGGCGGGAGGCTCGCCGAAACTGGTCGTGGACCCGATTCACGAGCGAGCGCCGGAGATATCCCAATAGCGCGCCATCGCGTTGCGGCTTGAAGGAATCGAGGCGCCGCAAGGTGTGAAAGACGGTCTCCTGGACGAAATCGGCCGTGTCGGCCGCGTCGCGCGCCCAGGTCGGAACCCGTCTGTGCGCCCACCGGTGGAGACGCGGCAGATAGCGCACGAACAGCCGATTCAGCGCTCCGGAATCCCCTTCGCGCGCCCGCTCCAACAGCTCCTGAGAAGTAGACGCCGACGCATCCGTCCGCGTCGGCTCCACTCGGTCCATTCGCATCTCTTGCCGTCCAGCACCTGGCTGGCGCTCCAAGCACGCCCGGCGTGCGGGGCAACCTACCCCCAAGCGTGCGGGACAACCTACCCCTCAGGTTGTCGACAGAATAGCATGAACCTGCTGGTGGTGTGTCACCTTGGCGCGGGTCACCACGCGGAACGGCGCGGTTGCACTGAGCGCCCACCTCGTCGGCGTGTTCCGATCACCGTGACTGAGCAGCACTGGAGCAGCGGGGTTGTTGCGCTCGACATCGGTCGGCCGACAGTGTTGGACTGGCGAGCGCGGTCGCGGCCGCAAGCCCGAAATCACGGCCCACCAAGTGCAAGCCATCCTGCATGCCACGTTGCGCGAGACGCCGCCGGGCGCCGCCCACTGGAGTTGTCGCTCGATGGCCAGGGCCGCCGGCGTGAGCCGCTCGACCATCCCGCGCATCTGGGCCGCGCACGGCCTGCAGCCGCACGGCATCACGACGTTCAAGTTGTCGAAAGACCCGGGCGTTCATCGAGAAGCTGACCGACGTCGACGTCCGCCGCTTCAACGCGTTGAAGGTCCGCGACGGCGCTTTGTGCGGAGAGCGAGACGGCAAGTGCTCCGGTGGGACTGGCAGCCAACACGACCGACGGCATCGCCGCGAGCACCGCGAACGGCAAAACCGCTACGACGAGCGACCTCAAAGCTCTCATTCCGACTGTTTGCTTTGCTGGCTGAAGGACGCGGTGGTTCTTCCTACCAATTTCTATGCAAGACAGGTAAGACGCCATGCCATATGACGGAACAAGCCGGTATTCCGGGTAGTGTTACTGCCAATTCTGGTAGTGACAGAGGCGGTGCAACGTTGGACAAACAACAGCTCTCGATGATGGCACGCACGGATACCGGACCCAGGGGGAATCGTCATGAGCGACCAAGACGCGTTCGAGCGCATCCTGGAGTCGTTGTACGACGCCATGCTCGACGATACTCGCTGGCCGGCGGTCTCGGTCCTGATCGACGAGGCCTGCGGCTTGACGGGCAATAGCCTCCTGGTCGGTGAAGGCCCGAAGGAGGACGTCCGGGTTTCTGCGTCGGGACCTACCGCCGGGGGCAGAGCCGCGAAGATCTGGACCGCGAGTACCTCGAAGACTACCATCCGACCGACGAACGTGTACCGCGCTTCCGGCGACTGCCCGACAGTTGCCTGGTGCACATCGACGACCTGTACACGGCCGAGGAGTTGAAGACTTCGCCCATCTACAACGAGATGCTGCTCCGGGCCGGCATTCAGGACAGCTTGAACGTGCGTCTCGACGGTCCGGACGGTTCCCACATCGCCTGGAGCCCGAACGATCCTGTCGACTCGGATGGCTGGGGGTCTTCGCGGATCGCGATGATCACGGAACTGCTGCCCCATATCCGTCAGTTCGTCCGCGTCCGGCAGGCGCTGGTCCGCGCCGAGGCGCGGGCCACGACCGTGACCGCCCTGCTCGACAACCCGCGGATAGGCGTCGTCCAACTGGACCGGCGCGGGCGGATCATGGCGGTCAACGACCGCGCCCACAGCATCCTGCGGCACGGCGATGGGTTGTCGGACCGGGATGGGATGCTGCGCGCCCGCGCGCCGGCCGACCGGGTCCGTCTCGAGCGGCTGGTGGGCGACGCGCTGCCGATCTCCGGCGGGG
Organism: Vicinamibacterales bacterium; assembly: GCA_965222905.1. GTDB lineage: Bacteria > Acidobacteriota > Vicinamibacteria > Vicinamibacterales > UBA8438 > WTFV01. The sequence goes on from OZ244976.1 coordinate 7,758,811, forward strand.
TCGCGGTCAGTGGGTCGATGCTGCTCCGCCGCTCGGCCGTGTTGCCGCCGTTCGTGGTGCACGTCAAGCCGGTAGGCGTCCCTCAACCGGACTACGGAGCGCAGCACGTCGCCGGGCTGGTGCTGATTGTCGAGCCCGGGCGCCAGCAGCGTGTCGATCCGGGCCTGGTGGCCACTACCCTGGGTCTGACGCCGGCGGAGACTCAGGTGGCGGTCTGGTTGGCGGCCCGCCAGCGTGTCACGTCCGGGCAAACAGGTACGCGCGACTGCGCCGGCCCACGACGGCAAGGGCGCCCGTGCGCCGCAGGGTGTAGGTCATCTCGCCGGCGGCGGCCAGCGACATGCCCGCGGCGGCGGCCAGCGCGCGGTTGGTGAACGGCTCCTGCAGACGCGGCGGTATCAGGCGGGCCAGATCCGCCGGGGTCCGAAAGCGGCGTCCGCCGACCACCTCCAGCAGCCGGGTGTCGAGGACGCTGACGCCCTTGCGCCGCCAACTGCCACGGCCGTCGGCGCAGCGCAGCTCCTCCACCTTCACCAGAAGCACCTCGAGCGTGAAGTTGGGACTGCCCATCACGTTGGGGATCCGCATCAGTTCCGCGAACAGGTCCCGGTAGGCGCCGCGCTTCGGCGACAGCCGGCGGCGCAGCACGCACCCCTCCGCGTCGGTGGTCACGATCCACTTCCGTTCCGCGATCGGAAACACCACACGCACGCGATGCGTGCCCACCAGCCGGTTCAACTTGGGGCGGAGCTTGCCGAAGCCGCGGGTCTGGATCTCGATCAAGGTGCCACGCCGCACCAGATCGATGATGTAGCCCTCCATCGGCACCTCGACGCGGTCGCGGGGACGGGCGTACCAGGACTTCAGTCCCGCGTGCAGCGACCGCTCCCGCAGCTCGCCGATGGTGCGCGGGGCGGAAGCCGCCGCGACCGGCTCAAGCATGGTGCCCCATGCGCACCGTATCGGCAGCGCACGCCGCAGCCCACAGCGGAGGGCGAGGTCAACCTGTGGGCGGCTCTCACCGGGATCGGCATCGGCGTTGGAGGCCATCGTTAGACTCCGGAGCCCAGCGGCCGATAGACAACCCGATGTTCCCCTCGGCCAGTCGGTCTCGCCGAACCCCTGCCCCGGCAATGACGGTGACGTTGCGTCCGGCCCTCGCCGCAATCGCGGTCGCGGTCTCCGTCGCCGTCACGGCGTGCGGGCCGGCGCGCGTGGGAGCGCCCGTGCCGCGGCCGTTTCCCTCTCCCGCGCGGATCGTCGTCGACACGGACTCCGAAGCGCGCCCGGCGGCGACGGACTCCGGAGCGCGCCCGGCTGCGGCGGCCCAGGGAAGCGGCGTCGATTTTCCCCGGTATCTCGGGCTGCTGCAGGCGGTGGAAACCGGCGGCGACTGCTTCGCCCGCCCTCCCGGCGGCTCGGCCATCGGCTGCTATCAGATGACCCGCGCCGCCCTGGTGGATGCCGGCTTGAAGGATGCCGCGGGCAACTGGCTCGACAACGCGCGGGGCATCGACTCCGACGACGAGTTCCGGAGCGACCGCCGCGCGCAGGACGCGGCCATGCTGCGCTACACGGCCGGGAACTGGCTGAAGGTGGAACCCTGCGTGCGGGACCTGGTGGGCAGGACCGTCGGCGACGTCGTCATCGACCAGGCCGCCCTCCTGGCCGGCGCACACCTGCTGGGCGCCACCGGCCTCGTACGCTTCGTCCGTTGCGGCATGACGGTGCGCTGCATCGCGCCGGAAATGGCGGCGTTGAACGGCGGCCGGCGCAACCTCCACGCGAGCGCCGTTCGGCGCATGCATGCGGTGCACGGACTGCGCGTGCTGGCGTCGACGGCAGGCTCGGGCACCCGGTGCGGACTCCGCGGTTGAAAGGGGCGACGGATACGGGTTACGGTAGACCCCTGATGTTGGCGCGGTTCGTCATCTACCACTGGGCAGCTCGGGAGGATTCTTCATGCGCGCGATTCGACCGGGCCGGAGAGCCGTTCGCCGGGTAGCAGCCGCGACATCGTGCGTCGGCGCGCTCGCGGGAGCGCTCGTTCTCACGGGACACGCCGCGCAACCGCAGTCCGTAACGGAAGGCGTGTACTCCGACGGGCAAGCTGCGCGCGGGCAGCAGGTCTACCAGGCCCAGTGCGCGATCTGCCACGGTGACGCGCTGGAGGGCAGCGTCGGCCCTCCGCTGGCCGGAGACGGTTTTCTCTCGATCTGGGGCGCGCGCCCGGTATTGGATCTCGTCGACAAGATCCACAACACCATGCCCCTCGAGGCGCCGGCGCCTCTCTCCCGGCAGGAGTCCATCGACCTCGCGGCCTACATCCTCCAGGCCGGCGGATTCCCGGCCGGAGAGGCCGAGCTGACCGACGCCATGCTGGCCGGGATCGTGCTTCCCGCGGCGCCAGCGGCGGCCGCGGCCGGCGGCGACCTGACCCTCGCCCCGGTCGCCAACCTCGCGCAGTTGATGCGAGCCGTCACCTTCCCCAACTCCAACGTCATCTTCAACGTGCAGGTCAAGGACCCTGGAGCCCAGGTGCTGCCGGCGCCGGGGACCAGGCCTTTCGACTACGTGGAATGGGGATCGACGATCTATCCGGGATGGCAGGCCATCGATCTGGCCGCGCTGGCGCTCGCCGAGTCCACTCCGCTCTTCCTGGCGCCCGGACGCCGATGCGAGAACGGCAGGCCCGTGCCCGTGGATCGGGACGATTGGAAGCAGTACACCGAAGCGCTCGTGGAAGCGGGGCGGGCCGCCTACCGGGCGTCGCAGTCCCGGAGCGTAGATGCCGTGGTCGAGGTCACCGACCAGCTCAACAACGCCTGTGACAACTGCCACACGATCTATCGTGACGCGGGCGCCGAAGGGAGCGGGCAGGGAGCGGACCGCTGCCCGCCGGCCCCCTGACGACTCTGTCATGATGGTGGCCGCGGAAAGCGTGGAGGAACGAGCAATGCGCCTGATTCCAGTCGTTGCAGTAGCGTCGATCCTGGCGATTCCGGCGCCTGCGTTCGCGCAGGGATGGTCCGAGTACGCGAGCCGGGAAGATCGCTTCACGTGCAATTTTCCGGGTGAGCCGACCGTGACGGAGACGACCTGGACCTCGGAGTTCGAGGCGGAGCTGCCGGCGCGCGTCTATGCCGCCGAGGTCGGACCGAGCCGCTATACCGTGACGGTGGCCGACTACAACCACGTCGAGAGAATACTCACGGAAAGGGCCGGCAACTGCCCGCCGGGGGCGGAGCGCTGCAGCGGCGGCGGGCTGACCGGCGAGGGGTACTGGAGGCACGACCTGCTGGGCGCGATGCTCTATGCGACCTGGACGTTCCTGCAGCGGGACGTCGAGCCGACGCACCTGGGCTACAACAACGTCGATCGCGTCGAAGGCTACCAGTTGCACCTGACCAGCCCCGACGAGTCGCGCACCTTCGTGTCGATCTACATGCACGAGAACAAGCTCTACGTCCTGGAGGGCGCCGTCCCTCGGGGTTACCCCGATCCGGCGCTCTTTCAGCAGTCCCTGGGGTGGCTCGACGAGAACGGCAGGGGGCTTCGCTACCAGTCGACCTACTCCAACGGATTCCCGGCGCCACCCCGCGTCCCGGCAGTGTTCTAGAGCGTGAGGAGGATGAGCATGCGGTTCAAGCTGACTGTCGCGGTCGTCTGTGCGGTCGTCTTCGCGTTGCCGGCCTGGGGACACCATTCCCACGGCAACTACTCGGATGTGTTCACGGACATCGAAGGGGTGGTCACGGAACTCCACCTGCTGGTACCGCACTCCTGGCTCTACCTGGAGGTCGAGGATCCCGACGGTCAGCCGCAGATATGGGCTCTGGAAGCCACCAGCCGCAACGGGCTCGTGCGGATTGGCATCACGCGCGACTACATCGGCCCCGGGGACGCGGTGAAGGTGCGCTGCCACCCCGTCAGGGACGGCTCCAACGGGTGTCTGCTCGGGTTCCTGAAGGCCAAGGACGGATCCGTCAAGGATTGGGACGGCGGGGAGGCGCCTGCCCCCGCGGACTTCTAGTGGTTCCGGTCGCGTAACCACTCCTTGCGGCAGCGTGCGCGGTGGCGAGTAGACGCGTGAACGGCTCGGACGGGCGTGTGCGTACCCGGGCAAACCCCTTCGCGCTGGCGGTAGCGGTTTGCGTGGGTGTCGTATCCGTCGGGTTCGCGCAGCAGGCGCCGTTCGACCGCCTGCCCCCCGACCGTCTCGACGCCGCGCCGCCCTCCGCCCGCGTGAGCGGCGCCCCGGGCAGGATGACGATCCGCCGCATGCCCTGCCCCAACCTGCCGCTGGCGGACGTCCGGCGCCGCATCGTCGACCTCGCCGTGCAGGAGTGGGGCTTCTTCGGGTTCCCCGTCGTGGACCGGACGAACATCGACGCCGCGGATCGCGCGACACAGCGCACGCGGCGCCGCCGGCGGCGGCCGGGTCGCGCCGAGTCCGCGCGGGTCGCAGGCTCCATCGCCGGTTACTGGGCGGTGACGCCGCAGGGCGGTTGGATCCTGAACGCGCAGAACACCGCCTGGAAGGGACCGCGCGGGGTCGCCGCCCGGTGGCGGTACCCCTGGTCGGCCGCCTTCGTGTCGTGGATCATGTGCGAGGGCGGTCTCGGCGATGCCAGCCGCTTTCAGCGCGCGGTGGCGCACCACGTCTACATCGATCAGGCCATTCGGGGGCGTGCAGCGGACGAGACCCCGGCCGCCTTCGCCGCGTACGACGTCGGGACGGCGACCATCGTCCCCGGCGACATGCTGTGCAGCGCGCGACGGCCCGCCTACCGCTCGATTGCCGAACGGCGCCGCCAGATGGGCAACGGCGCCCGCACCCACTGCGACATCGTCGTCGAGCTCGACGCGTCCCGTGACCGCATCCTCGCCATCGGGGGCAACGTGCGGGGCACGGTGGCCCTGAAGCTGTTGCCGGCGGCGCGCGGGCCGGGAGAGCCGCTGCGCCCCGTCGGCGGGGGGCGTCCGATGTTCGCCCATCTGAAGCTGCGCGCCGCGCCGATCGAGGCCGATGCGTTCGACCGCACGCCGACGATGCGGGCGCTCCGTTGCACGGATGGGTTCCGGGCGCCGGCCCGGCTCGCCGCCGCGCACCTGGCGCCCCCCGCCGGCGCTCCTGCCTCCCGCTGCTGACGGTCCGCTACTTCAACGCTTCAACCGGTTCTCGATTCCGGAACGCGCGATCGAGCGTGAAGCGAAGAAAGGGCCGGACCCTCGCCCCGCGAGGACCCCGGCCCGTCAGGAAGCTACCACGAGATCTGCGTCGACAGGCGCAGCATCCGCCCCAGCAGCACCTGCCGGGGAATGCCATAGGTGGGCGTGCCGTAATTCGCCGACCGTTCGCTGTAGTGCGTGGACGCATTCGTCGCGTTGTAGATCTCGAGCTGCGGCCTCATCTCCAGGTTGCCGGTCCGGACGATCTTCTGGAAGCTGAGGTTGAGCATGTTCTGGCGCGGGAGGTTTCGCGCGACCCCGGCCGGAGCCAACGGCACCACGATGGACGATTCCACCATGTCGGGAATCACCAGATCCCCCGGCGTGCACCACGCCACGCCGTGACAGTCGGTGTACCGCGTGTTCCGCGAGATGTCCCAGAAGATGGGCAGGAGCTCGTCCACCCGCTGGACGTCGGCGACAGGCCTGCCGACCACGCTGTTGAAGACCGCGCTTATCTGCATATCGTACGGCAGCGGCCAGTAGGCGCCGACCTTGAAATCGTTCTTGAAGTCGACGGGGTCGTAGAGCGACGGCAGATTGAACCGATCGCAGAACCGCAATTCGTTCGGGTCGTCGACCAGGTCGCACTCCCGGGTGAGCATGCGCTGGGTCGTGACGCTCGTGATGAGCGTCCCGCCGCCCGGCAGCCGCGCGTTGAGTGAGGCCTCGTACCCGTTGTAGACCCGCCGGCTCTCCGGCGCGTTCGTGTAGAAGTTGTCTTCGAAGGCGAGCTCCGCCGGATCCTTCAGGTCGTAGACGGTGAAGACTTCCCCGTTGAAGGGGCTGACGACGTCGATCCCCCGATAGTCGTTCTGGATGTCCCGTTCACGGTTGACGAACACCTGCCGCCGGTAGTTGCCGCCCCGGGTGAGGATGTTCGAGAACGAGCGGCGATACCAGCCGACGTTGATCGAGACGCCCGGCATGATCTGCCGCTCCAGGCTGAGGGAGGTCTCGATGTTGTACTCCCGCTTGAGGTCGGGATCGAGCGTGTTCAGCAACTGCTCGCCGAAGCCGATCGGCAGCCGCGCCAGATCGAGCTCGTTGTCCTGCGCGATGTCGTCGCCGTTCGTCGACAGATCCAGACCCTGCAGGTCCAGATCGTCCCACGGAATGCTCACCGTCTGCAGCACCGTCGGGTTGATGATGGTGGCATACGTCATCGCCTGCGGCGTGACGTACTTGCCCACGCTGAACTTGAGGGCGGTCGTGGCGTCCCCGAAGACGTCGTACGCGATGCCGAAGCGCGGCGCCGGATCGGGCCCCCACTTCGGCACACCGGAGATCGGGGCGAAGTCCCGCGCGCCCACGAAGCGGCCGGCCGGGACCGTCTGGCGGGGGACGGCGGATTCCATCCAGTCCATGCGAATCCCGGCCGTGATGGTCATCCGATCGACGGTCCAGGCGTCCTGCGCGTACCACCCGATCTCGTAGTCCATCTGGTTCTTCTGGATCCACGGGTAGTTCCGGACGGCCACCGCGTCCGGCACGCCCGAACGGTACTGCTGGTGCTGGACGTCGCCGTTGGAGAACCGGTGCATCTCGCCGCGCCCCCAGCCGTGCGAGATGCCGGTCTTGAAGTTGTGCGAGCCGGTGACGTACGTCACGGTTCCCGAGTACGTCCCGCGCGGGATGTACCAACTGAAGTCCTCGACCGAGTCCCATTGCTGGTCGAGATCGACGTCGTGCTTCCGCGCGTACTGCCACCACTCGTCCGTGCCCCGCGCGAAGACGCTGCCGGGCATCGGGTCGCTGCAACAGTCCGCGACGCCCACCGACGTGAAGCCGGCCTCGATCAGCAACCGGCTGCTCACGGTCGACGTCCACTTCGCCTGCCCCTGCCAGTACGGCGCGTGATGCCAGCCCTGCCCCTTGTTGTGGTAGTGGATGGCCGTCTCCGGGTCGGGGCCCTTGTGTTCCGGCTGGAGAAACGCCGGGTACTCCGCCGGGACGACAGGCCCGCGCCGCTTGTCGAGCCGATCGAGGTAGACGCTGAACCGGTTCCGTTGGGTCGGCTGCGCGGTCAGCCGAATGACGTTGCCGATGATGTCTTCCTCGTTGATGAACACGCTGCCGTCGTTGTAGAGCCGATCCGGCACGGGCGTCCATGCCCCCCACCAGCGGAACGAGTTGTGGAACCACAACTTGTCCTGGACGATCGGCCCGCCGATAGATTTCGAGTAGTCGTAGATCTGGTCGAGCTCGCCGATGTTGACACCCAGAGCTTTCAACTGCGGCGTCGTGTTGTCGGCCATCCAGCCCCCGGCGGTGTAGCCGGCGTAGCCCTGCCCGCTGAAGACGTTGCCGCCCTCCTTGGGAATCAGGGTCAGCACCACGCCGCCGGACTGCACCTCCGCGGTGCCGCCGCCGCCGCCCGCCTGGACGGCCATCTCCTCGGTCGCCAGATCCTGGTTGTACAGCACCGGGATCCCGTCGAGGGCGATGTTGTCGAGCGACATGCCGTCCTGCATGACGGTCGTATGTCTGGCGTCGGCCCCGCGCGCCTCGAGCTGCAGGTCGTTGACGAACCGCGACCCGCCGACGTCGGGCCCCATCATCGAGACCCCCGGCACGAGCATCGCCTGGGTCCACGGCGTGCCGGTGTTGACGACGTTGTCGAGCACCTCGCGGGAGAGCACCTGGACCCGCGCGGCCTGCTGGACGTCGACCAGCGGCGACTCGCCGGAGACGGTGACGGTCTCTTCGAGGCCGCCGACCTGCAACTGCCCGTTCACCGTCGACGTGAAGTTCGCCGGGACGTCGATGTTCTCCTGGATGAAGGTCGAGAAGCCCGGCAGGCTCATCGCGACGGTGTAGCTGCCCGGTCGCAGCGCGACGACGGTGTACCGGCCGGCGCCGTCGGTGACGGCGACGCGGCTGCCTTCGATCAGCACCGGGCTGGCGACCTCCACGGTGACGCCGGGCAGGATGCCCCCCGTGTTGTCGGTCACCTCGCCCGTGATCGTGCTCTGGGCCAGGGCGGCCGCCGGTACGAGTGCGACGGCCAGGACGACGGGAACCGATCGCGCGAATCGCATGCTTCCCCTCCCTCCTCACTGGCGGCGACCTGCCGCCGTGCCGAAGCGTTCCGGACGCCGATCACCGCCTTCCCGGGCGGTGGAGCGAAGCTGTCCGTGAATATGGGCGGGCGCACCGGGAAGGAACACCCAACCGCCGGCGAGACCGCCCTGCCAAACGTCCACTCATCCTGCTCTCGCTTTCCGAGGGAAACGCCTACGCAGCCGACGGACGAACGCCGAGGCCGTATCGTCGCGCGGAGGTCGCGCGTTCTCCGCGACGAGTCGATGCCCCCCTTATACGCGACCCTCCTACCGCACGCAACCCTGATCATCTCCCCGAAATCGTCCAGCGGTTCGCACGGCGCGAGCCCGTGTCCGGACAGGATCCCGCGGGCAGCCGGCCAGCGTCACTGCCCGCGGGCCGTTGCACATCCGCCGCCGGCCACGGTCTAATGGACGCCGCATGCGCGTCATGCCCCGCCCCCGCGGTCCGCTGCTTGTCGTGATGGTGCTGGTCAACGCCGCCGCCTGCAACATTCCCTCCGGCGGCACTCCCGACCGGAGCGAACCGACGGCGGGTGTCGCGTGGTTCACCGACGCGGCGGCGGAGTCCGGTCTCGACTTCGTGCACGTCAACGGGATGTACGGCCGCTACCAGCAGCCGGAGATCATGGGACCCGGCGTCGCGCTGCTCGACTACGACAACGACGGCGACCTCGACGTCTATCTGGTGCAGGGCGGAACGCTCGGAACGGAGCCGCCGCGGCCGGCGCCTCCCGAGGACCTGCCGCTCACGGATCGGCTCTTCCGGAACGACCTGACGGTGCTTGCCGGCGGAGATCGCACCCTGCGGTTCACCGACGTGACGGACGAGAGCGGCATCACGGCGCGCGGCTACGGCATGGGGGTCGCGACCGGCGACGTCGACAACGACGGCCGGGTCGACCTGTACCTCACCCGGTTCGGCGCCAACCAGATGTTCCGCAACCGGGGCGACGGCACGTTCGTCGAGGTGTCGGCCGCCAGCGGGACCGACGACCCGTCCTGGGGCGTCTCCGCGGCGTTCGTCGACGCCGACCGCGACGGGTGGCTCGACCTGTTCGTCGGCAACTACTTGGCCTACAGCCTCGACACGCACGTGCCGTGCGTGCACCCGTCGGGCCGGCGCGAGACCTACTGCGCGCCCGAGACCTATCGCGCCCAGCCGAGCCGGTTCTACCGCAACCGCGGAGACGGCACGTTCCTTGACGCCACCGCGGCGGCCGGGATGGCGCGCGAGTTCGGGCCGGCCCTCGGCGTCGCCACCGCCGACGCCGACGGCGACGGCTGGATCGACATCTTCGTGGCCAACGACCAGCAGGAGAACCAGCTCTGGATGAACCAGCGTGACGGCACGTTCCGCAACCTGGCGTTGCTGGCGGGCGTCGCGCTCGGCGGCGCGGGGAACGCGAAGGCGGACATGGGCGTGGACTTCGGAGACTTCGACAACGACGGCGACGAGGACCTGTTCGTCACCGAGCTGACCGGCCAGGGGAGCACGCTCTACGTCAACGACGGCGCCGGGCTGTTCGAGGACCGGAGCGCGCAGGCGGGAATCCGCCTGCCCAGCTTGCCGTATACCGGGTTCGGCGCGGCCTGGTTCGACGCCGACAACGACGGGTGGCTGGACCTCCTCGCCGTCAACGGCCTGATCGTGCACGACCGCGACGCGCCGGCCGGACATCCCTTTCCGCTGGATCAGCGGAACCAGCTCCTGCGGAATCTCGGCGACGGGCGGTTCGATGACATCACGGAGCGGGCCGGCGCCGTGTTCGAGCTGTCGGAGGTGAGCCGCGGCGCGGGGTTCGGCGACATCGACAACGACGGCGACACCGACGTTGTGGTGACGAACGCCGCCGGACCGGTCCGCCTGCTCGTCAACGGCATCGGCAACCGGAACCACTGGATCGGACTGCGGCTCGTCGGCGCGGGCGGAGCGCGTGATATGGTCGGGGCGCGCGTGGCCGTGACGCGGTCCGACGGTGCGACGCTCTGGCGGCGGGCGCGCGTCGACGGAAGCTATGCCTCGGCCAGCGATCCGCGGGTGCTCGTCGGCCTCGGCCCCTCGGCGGCGCCTCCGCGGGTGCGCGTGCTCTGGCCCGGCGGACGGATCGAGGAGTGGAGCGACGTGCCGCTCGATCGCTACACGACGCTGACGGAGGGAACCGGCGGATGACCGACCCCGGTCCGGCCGTCCGCCTCGTCGCCGGCGTGGGTCTCCTCACGGCCCTCTCCGCCGGCTGCGCGCCGCCCGACCACGACGATTCAGGCGCCGGGGCCGGCGTCTCGACCCCGGGACGGACCGCCGGCGAGGCCCTGCCGCCCGTCTCGCTCCCCGATCTCTCCAACCTCACGGCCTGGGCGCAGGACCAGGTGCGTGCCCGGGACGCGGCGTTGCGCGCGCTGGAGGCCGATGCCGCCGCCTCGACCGCGGCGCGGGTCGATGCCTACGGCAACCTCGGCCTGGTGCTGATGGCCACGGAATACTACGAGGCCGCGGCCGCCAGCTTCCGGCAGGCGCACGCGCTCGCGCCGCGCGACCGGCGCTGGCCGTACTACCTCGGCCAGCTCCACCTGATGACGCTCGATCCGGCGCAGGCCGCGGACTGGTTCGAGCGGGCTCTCGAGCGGGCGCCGTCGGACGAGGCGACGCTGGTCTGGCTCGGCCGCACCCGTCTCGATCAGGGCCGGCCGGAGGGGGCGGAGCGGCTGTTCGCCCACGCGGCGGCGGTCGAGCCCCGCTCGGCCGCGGCGTGGGCCGGGGTGGGTCGGGCGGCCCTGGCGCGGCACGACTATCTGCGCGCCACGGAATCGCTCGAACGGGCCCTCCAGCTCGATCCGCGCGCGTCCAGCGTCCACTATCCGCTCGCCATGGCCTACCGGGCGCTCGGCCGGCTCGACATTGCGAACGCGCATCTGGAGCGCCGCGGCGCGCGCGACCCGACCCTGGTCGACCCGCTCATGGTGCGCTTCTACAACGCGCTCGAGGGCCCCCTGGTCTTCGAGCGGCGCGGCGTCCAGGCACTCGCCGAGGGCGACTGGGAAACGGCCGCCGGCATCTTCCGGCAGGGGCTCGATCTCGATCCGGACGACCCGTCCCTGCGCGAGCGCCTGGCCACGGCGCTGGCCATGGGCGGCGACTTCGGCGCCGCCGTGGAGCTGCTCGAGGAGACGCTGCGGCAGGCGCCGGCGTTCGCCCGGGCGCATGTCAGCCTCGCGGGAATCCACGCGCTCAACCGGCGGTTCCGACAGGCGGTCGCCCAATATGAAACCGCCCTCCGACTCGACCCGGGTTCCGTCGAGGCGCGAATGGGCCTGGCCGAGGCGCTCAGAGCCGACGGCCGACTGGAAACGTCGCTGGCGCACTACGCGCAGGTCGCAGAGATCGACCCGGGCGCCGCAGACGCATGGATGGGACGCGCCGACGCCCTCATCCGCCTCGGCCGCTACGTCGAAGCCCGCGCGTGGTTGACCGACGCGCAGGCGGTCCACCCGGACCATCCGGACATGGCCAGTCTCGCCCAGACCGTCGCCGCCATCATCGCGCGCCCGCGCTGAACACGGGGCGGGCCCGCAGCCGTGCAGAGCCTGAGGAGGTCTTCGTGCCCTTGCGCCGGCGGCTCACGGCCACCAGGAATCACGGCTCCCGTGCCGGACGTGCAGCACCTGCACCGTCTCTTCGTCGATGGTGAAGAACACGCGCCACGGAGTCCCCCGTCCGAACAGCAATTGCCGCACCTCGCAATCGAACGCCTCGCTTTCCGGCGCCATCGCGTGGGATTCGGGCAACGTGTCGAGCGCCAGGATCCGGTCCCGGATTCCATTGAGCCAAGTGCGGGCGTAGAGGGGGTTTTCGGTCAGGATCCAGTCGTACGCTTCCTGGATGTCGTCCACGGCGCGGGGCGTGATGACGACCCGGTAGCGCTTCACCTCTTGTCAGGAGCATGGGCGAGCTCCTCGAAGAAGGTGGTCGCCTCGACACCCGGCCCGCCGCGCGCTCGATCGAGGCCGTCGCGGATGCCGGCGACGGCCCGGGCGTACTCGAAGCGATCGTTGACCTCCTGCCATGTCTCCGCGTCCATGACGACGAGCGCCGACTTGCCGTTCACGGTCAGGACGGAGGGTCGGCCCGTCTTCTTGAGATGAGTCATGAAGCGCGCGGTATTGCGTTTGAACTCGGTGAGCGGTCGAATGTCCCTGGTGATGTCCATGACGTCCTCATCATCCGCGCATCGTGAATGACGCGCACATCGTGCATTCTAGACGGAAGTGTCAGAGCGGTCCTGCTGAAACCTCCGTTTACGCTGTGCAATCCACTCGATCACGTCGTCGCCGTGAGCCGATTCGTTCACCTTTGGCGCATTCCACGGGCTCGCAGGTCTCGGCATCGGCGCCGCAATCGGCGCCCGTCAGGCGTCAGGCTCTACGACAGCATCACCGCCCCGAGCGCCGCCGCGGCGGCCAGTTGCCACCAGAGCTGGGTCCGTTCCTTGAGCAGCAGGGTCCCGGCGCCAAGCATCACCGCCGCGGCGAGCAGGAAGTACCAGTACAGATCGGTGAACGACTCCTGCCGCTGGACGACGCCGCGGGCCGACCGCTGCACGTCGGACAGGATCCGGAGGGCCACCACGTGGTCCGGCTCGGCCCCCAGCTCGAAGTACCGGCCGCCGCCGGCCTGGGCGATGGCCCGCAGCGAGCGCCGGTCGAGCACCGAGTGGATCGGCGGCTCCGGCTCCTGGTAGCGCCCCGCTGGAAGCTGGGGGATGAAGCCGCCGCCGGTCGTGCCCACCCCGATGACGTAGACGCGGATGTTGCGGGCCTGGGCCATCTGCAGGGAACGCGCGACCTCCCCGCTCCAGGACTGCCCGTCCGAGAGCACGACGAACGCCCGCGCCCCGAGCCGCGGGCCGTACAGCTCCTCGTCCTTTTCGACCATCCGCACGCCCCAGGCGAGGCCGTCCTCGATGTTGGTGTTCCAGCTCGTGTCGTCCCGCAGCCGGAACGGCGGCTCGTCGGCCAGGTGATCCAGGAAGAAGAAGAGCGCGTTGGGATCGCTCGTCAGGCGGACCTGCGGCGCCGCGCGGTGGGCGAACAGCGCCAGCGCCACCCGCTCGCGGCGCCAGCCGAGCACCTCGGCGAACGTGCGGATCCACGCCACCGACCGCTGCCACCGGTCGGGCGCCACGTCGGTGACGCGCATCGACGTCGACCCGTCCTGCAGCACGACGAAGTCGATGCCCGCCGTCTCGGTCACCGACACGAGCGCCTGCGGCCGCGCCAGCGCCACGATCACCAGCGCCGCGGCGACGGTGACCGCCAGCCAGAACGAGAGCCCTCCGGCGAACCGATAGCGCTCGCGAACCGGCGCAGTGCGCGACGCGCGCAGCCGGCGCACGTCGCGGCGGCGCCGCGCGAGCTGCCAGAGCCAGAGCGGCAGCAGCAGGGCCGGACCGGCCAGCAGCCACAGCAGGAGCGGCTCCACGAAACGAACAGGCGGCATCATCCCCGCTTCCGGATGCGCTCGCCGGCGCCGAGGGTCGGTGACTCGTCCATCTCCGGGTCGACGTCGCGCTGCACCGGCACGTAGATCTCGATCTCCTCCAGCTCGCCGTCCTCCGGCGCCTCGCCCTCCTGCCCGTGCTGGCTGCGCCGCGGCGCCGGCATCTCGGCCCCCGACGCGAGGTCCGCGCGGAGCCGCAGGAGGTACTCGTAGTTGTAGGCGGCGTCGAGATGGCCCGGGCTCTCCTGCAGCACGCCCAGATACACGTCGATGGCGCCGTCGAGCGCCCGCAGCACCTGCTCGCGGTCCGCCTCCGGGTCGAGCGCGGCGCGGGCCGCCGCGTTGGCGAGGACGAACTGCAGCGGGAGGTTCCCCGTGACGTCCGCCGACGCGTCGGTGTAGTCGGCCAGCAGCCCGGCGTGGTCGCCCCGCCAGTAGCGCAGCGCCGCCCGACGGGTCACGACGTCGGCCCGCGCGGCCCCGAACAGCCAGGGCACGGCGCCGGCGACGTCCAGGGACCGCTCCAGCTCCGCGTAGGCGGCGTCGGCGTCGTCGAGCGCGAAGGTCGCGATCTGTTGCTGGGCGTGCGCGACGCGGCGGTCCATGCGGCCGGCTGCCGCCACCGCCGCGGCGATCGCGCCCAGGACCAACGCCGCGACCAGGTACTTGAGTGCCGCCTGCATCAGGGAAACCTCCGGAAGTGCCTGACGCCCAGCGTCAGGGTCAGCGCGGTGAGCCACAGCAGGACCGCGGCCAGTGCGAACGGAGCGAAGCGCGGCTCGTGGGCCGTGTAGCGCCGCACGCGGATGCGGCCCTCGGCCAGCTCGTCGATCTCGTGGATGGCGGCCAGGATCGCGTCCTCGTTCTCGGCCGGAAAGAACTTCCCGCCGGTCCGCTCCACCGCCAGCTTCCACTGCTGGTCGGAAATGACGTCGCCGAGCGCCTGATCGTAGGCGGTCCGAATGAAGTAGACCGGAATCTCATTGTCGGCCGCCTGCTGCATGATCTGGTCCAGCGTCAGGTCCTCGAACCGCGCGTGGGTGTCCTGCCCGTCGCTGAAGATCACCATCAGGTTGCCGGCCGCGCCGAGGAAATCGAACGTCCGGAAGAGCTGCACGCCCCGGCTGATCGCGTTCATGACGAGGGTGCCGTGATCGGGGAAGCGGCGGTACTCCTCCGGGGTGCCGATCAGGCTGATGCTGAGCAGGATGTTCTCGTAGTCGTTGGTGAACGGGGTGACGATGTACGCCTCGTTGCCGAACTGCACCAGCGACACGATGTCGTGGTACGGCCCCTCCATGCGACGCCGGACGAAGTACTCGGCCGCCGCGACGTTGGCGAGAAAGGTGTTCCCCGCCGCGAGCCGCTCGGTGGCGAACGCCGTGTTCATGCTGAGCGACGCGTCGATCAGGATCGCGATGCGGTGCCCCGGATACGACTCCTCCTCCTGCACGAGCGCGCTGTGCGGATCGGCCAGCGCCACGCCGAACAGGACGAGGCCGAGCAGGAAGATCGCGAACGTCGCGTGACGGACCGGCGCCAGGTGCGCGCGCGGGGCGAGGCGGCGCGACAGCAGCGCCGGCAGCACGACGTTGGCCGCACCCGGACGGCGCGGCCGCGCGTAACGCCAGACCAGCATGCCCAGCGCGACGACGGCGAGCCCGCCGGCGGCGATGACCGCGGCGTCGCGTCGCAGCAGGGACAGCCCTTCCAGGTCCGCGAGCGAGAGCCCGGCCAGCACCTCCCCGGTCCGCGTCAGGATCGCGCTCAGGGTCTCCATAGGTCCGCGGCCCACTCCCGACCGTTGCGGTACACCCGGCGCAGGCGCCGGAACGGCTCGAACAGATCGATCTGGAGCCTCTGCAACACGTCGATTCCCGCGTCGAGGTCGGCCGCCAGGATTTCGGCCGGCAGCTCCCCGGCCGCGCCGTACCGCACCGCGCCGAAGCCGGCCAGCCCCGCGCGCAGCGATTCGACCGCCCGCGCCCCCTCCGGCCACTCGGCGGCAACGCGCGGCAGCGCCCGCGCCACGTCCCGCACCGTGACGGCGGCGCACACGGATACGCGCTCGGCCCCAAGCATTCCCCGCCGCACCGACAGCCGCCCCTCCCCATCGGCCGCCGTCCCGCCTGCGGCAGTTGCCGATTCGGCCACGGGCCGGCCGATGGCCAACGCGGCGCCTATGCGGAACGCCGACAGCGCCCGCGCCACGAGCTCGCCGGTCCAGCCTCCCTCCGACGCCGCCCGCACCGCCTGCAGCTCGCCGATCACCGTCCGCGCGATGCGCCACGCCGGCAGCCGGTCCGCATTGACCGCCGCCGCGCCGCGCCACTCGCGCCGCGCCCGAACCGCCGCCAGCAGGAGCACGCCAAGGGCCACCACCCCGGTAGCCGTGGCCGCGATGCCGGTCAGGTTCGCGCGGAAGAGGCGCGCCTCCACGTCGCCGAAGGTCTCCCCCGGCAGCTCCCGGATGTCCGCCGCCGCGGCCGGCACGAGCGACAGGACGCGGACCGACTCGGGGGGCAGAACGTACGCCAGCTCGCGCCCCTCGGTCGCGGTGCGCCCGTCGAGCGAACGCTCGATGCGGTAGCGCAGCTCCAGCGGCGGCAGCTCCACGTCTAGGCCGAAGTAGTCCTCCCCGATGATCCGCAGGGCGTAGCGGTACTGGAAGAAGCGGCGCGGACCGCGCACCACATCGTCGTAGCGCTCGCCGTCGAGCACCTCGAAGGGAGACACGCCGAGCGTCTCCGGCTCGAGCCACGTGAGGTCCGGAACCGCGCGGGCGGTCGCGGTGTCGACCACGGCGCAGGTCAGCACCATGTCGAAGCGCTCGCCGACGTGGACGGCGTGGGCGGCGATCCGCCGCCAGCACTGCATCGCCTCTATCGCCACCATGTCCGGCCCCGGCTGCGCCACGCTCGGCGCGGGCCACGCGGCGACAGCCCCCAGGGTCAGACTTCCGGCCAACATCCCGGCCAGTATCCGGCGCCTCTGCAACACGCTGCCTCCCCTATCGCTATCGCTTCCGCAGACGCCGGTCGGCCAGGAACTCGACCACCTGGTCGTGGAACCGCTCGGCGTCGGCGCCCAACCGCAGCACCTCGAGGCCGAGACCGGCCGCGCGCGCCTCCACCCCATCCTGCCACTCTACGACCCGGTCGCCCAGCCGGCGCACGTCGTCCGCCGACAGCAGCCGCGACTCGCCCGTCTCCACGTCGCAGCCCTCCACCCAGCCCGCCGACAACTCCGGGAGCGTGAAGGCGTGGCGGCTGTCGATCAGCACCACGAACACGTCGTGCGTCGCGTTCAGGGCCAGCAACTCATCGAGCAGCGGCTCCGTGTCCTCGAACAGGAAGTCCGACACCACCGGCACCATCGACGGCTTGCGCAGCAGGCCGAGGAAGCTGTCGTTCGTCCGCCGGGGCTCGTGCTCCGATCGTTCGAGCACCAGGTCCTGATACGCGTCCAGACAGTGGATCGCATGGTTCCGCCCGATCTGCGGCCGCACGAGCAGGCGCCGCGAATCCGCATCGAACGTAATCAGGCCGACCCGGTCCTGAAAGAACGCGCCGGCCAGGGCCAGGGTCGCGACCGTCCGCGCAATCACGCCGGCAATGGGCGCCTCCGCCGCCCCGCAGCGGGTCGACAGCGACGTGTCGGCCACGATGACCAGGCGCGCCGTGCTCGGCTGCTCGAACTCGCGCGTCACCAGCGGACTGAAGTTGGTCAGCGTCGACTGCGGCCAGTCGATCGACGTCAGCCGGTCGCCCGGCTGCCAGTCCCGCAGGCCCGCGAACTCGAACCCGGCCCCCTGGAAGACGCTCGGGTGCGCCCCCGCCATGTATTCCCGCATGCGCCGCACGATGACCAGCTCGATGTCCTGGACCTCGGACCAGCTCACCAGCTCGTCGCCGGCACGAGCGGTCACGGTATCGGCACCCGCTCGATGATCTCGCCGATCACCGCGTCGACCGAGACCCCCTGGCCGGCCGCGTGGGGCGCCAGCCAGATGCGGTGGCCCAGCACGTAGCGGGCCAGGTCCTGCACGTCCTCGGGGTAGACCTCCGCCCGCCCCCGCCCGAGCAGCGCCCACACCTTCACCAGCCGTCCCCAGCAGATCGTCGCGCGCGGCGATCCGCCCAGGTCCACGTAGCGCTCCACCAGGTCCGACGGCGACCGCCGCAGCCACTCCGTCTCGGTGTCGTAGGGCCGCGACGCCGCCACCAACCGCTGGATGTACTGTGCGATGGCGTCGTGCAGGAAGACCCGCTCGGTGATGCTCGACCGCAGCGCGACCACCCGCTCCTTCGACATCAGGCCGTGGAGCGACACCTTCTTGAAGTCGAAGCCGACCAGCCGCTGCTCCTCCTCCGGCGGCAGGTAACCGATGTTCACCATGATCGCGAAGCGGTCGGTCGCCGCCTCCGACAGCGGGAACGTCCCCTGCCCCAGCTCGATGGGGTTCATCGTGGCGATGGCGAAGCTGAACGCCGGCAGGCGATAGGTCTCCTTGCCGACGGTGACCGTCCGGTCCTGCAAGCCCTCCAGAAACGCGCTCTGCGACTTCAGCGGGATGCGGTTGATCTCGTCGAGGAGGATCACCTCTGCCGACGCCAGCGGGCCGAACTCGGTGATGAACTGCCCGGTCGCCGGATTGATCATCTGGAAGCCGATCACCTCGGTCGGCTGCAGGTCCGCCCGCCCCTGCAGGCGAGCGAACTTCGCCCCGCTGATCGCGGCCAGGATCACGCCGAAGAACGTCTTGCCCACCCCCGGCACCCCGCGCAGCAGCAGGTTGCCGGCGTTGACCTGCCGCTCCTCCTCGGAGTCGTAGGTGGTCGGGATCTCCGACAGCAGGACGGTGTTGGCCAGCACCTTCTCGCGCTCGTAGCCGACGAGCGCCTTGGCGCCTTCGGCGATAATCGCCTCGTGGAAATCGATGGCCTCCTGCAGATCCGCGTGCATGCTGCCTCAGATCCTAGCAGTCATGCCGTCTCCCGGCCGGCCGGGCGCCGCGCCGTGTATACTTTTTTGATCTGCTCTCCCGGACGTCCCCATCGTCCAGAGGCCTAGGATTCAGCCCTTTCAAGGCTGCGACACGGGTTCGAATCCCGTTGGGGACGCCACCTTCATCCGCATAGTATGCGGCGACTGGCCCGGATAGAGACCCCACCGCCGCCACCTTCCAGAGCGCAAGGTCCTCTGTCTTGGCCGGCAGTCGCCTCAGTACTCCCAATCATCGTGCCGCACGGGCAGGCTATTGAGCAGTTCCCGGCGGTGAACCCATCCTGGAAGGAACCGATCCATCACGGCGACGAAACGGGCGTTGTGGGTTGGCTCGATCAGGTGCGCCAGCTCGTGCACGATGATGTATTCGAGGCAATCGGCGGGCTTCTTGGCCAAGTCTGTGTTGAGCCGAATGGTGCCAGCCGTAGGGTTGCAGCTTCCCCAGCGGGTTCTCATGCGCCGCACGAAAAGCGAGGTCAGGCGGACATCAAGCCGTTTCTGCCACAGCTCGACCAGCGGCGCCGCAGCGGCACGAAGCTGCGCGCGGTACCACGCCTCCAGGATCTCGGCGCGGCGCTCGCGGGGCGTGTTCGGCCGCACGGACAGCGTCAGCCGGTGCTGACGCCACTCCACGACCGGCGGGGCCTCGTGCTCGACCACGCGCAGCAGGCAGCGCTGGCCCCACACGAAGTGAGACTCACGGTCGAGGTACTCGCGCGGCGTTTCGCGTTCCTGTTCCTGTAGCTTCTGCTGTTGCGCTCGAATCCATCCCAGCTTGCCGATGGCAAAGGCCCGAATGGCGGCGTCGCTGAGGTGGCGGGGGGCCGCAATGCGGGTGCGTCCGTTGGGCGGATGCACGCTCAGGTGCACGTTCCTGATGTCCTTCCGCACAGTACCGTCGGGAACCAGGGGAGGCTCGATCCGCTCGTGAAGCTGGCGCGCTCCGCCGGCGCGGCGGCCTTCGAGGAAAGGGAAGCGGTCCGGATTGAAGAGGTCGCCGTCGCGCGGTGGAAGCTGCAACCCGTCCGCCTCGGCGCCGTCGTGGAACAGCCGGAACAGCACGAAAAGCGCCGGCTCTCGGCAAGGAGCGCCGCGAACCGTTTGTCGCGCGGCAGGCTCAGGAGCCGGGTCTGGCTCAGCGGCAGCCGCAACGCGGCCACGAACGGCCGGCCCGCGGTGGTGACCATGTCGGCCACGTGCAGATCGAGCCAGCCGGAGCTCTCGCCGCGCGGCGCGGAGACGATACGGAGCGAGCACCCGTTGCACAGCAACCCCGCCGGCACGCCGGTTTGCCGCAGCAGCCGCTCCATCCGGCCGTGGGCCGATGCCTCCAGACGGCCGGCGCCGCCGGCAACACGGTCGAAGTCCTCGCCGGGCTCGATCACCTTGACCAGGAGTTGCCATGGGGATGCGTCTCCCCGGGGATCCCGCTCGCGCACGGCGAAGTCGGGACGCAGTATCTCCCCACCCTCCTGGTGCGGCGTCTCAAGCTCCGGCGGGATCGTGTAACTGTTCGGCAACTCGTAAGCACTTATGGTTCAGCACTTTGCAGGCCCCGACCATGTGCAGCCCCACGATTCGTCCCACGTCGTCGCGCTCTCGGCACGCGAACACTCCGATCTCCGCGACCCACGTTCCCGCTGGTTGGCAAACTCCCCATCGCTCCCTTACGGAGGTGCCCTTCCTCGGGGCTGTTCCGTTTCCGGCCCCGCACCGGCGGGGATACGGACCGGGCCCCAACCGGATTCCGCCGAGGTCTGCGAGCCACTGTGGCCGAGGCGTTGTGGAGATTCGTAAGGACAGTGATCGATATAAAGTCTTCAACTTGATCGGGGTAACAGTTTGTAATTCCATTCCCCGTGAAACGCATCGGGGACCAGCGCGAGTGCGTCCATCTGTTCCTTGGTCACCGTAACGCCTGTGGGATATTCCCCGGCGTCGAGTTCGGCCCGGACCCGGAGCCCGGTGGCTGTCCGGACGTTCCCGATGCGGTCGACGATGGTCTCGTACGTCGTCAGCGGGGTGCCGCGCCAGTTCGCCGTGATGTGACAGAAGAGCCGGTGCTCGATCTTGTTCCACTTGCTGGTGCCGGGTGGAAAATGACTCACCTCGATGGTCAGTCCGGTCTCGTCGGCCAACTGTTGAAGCTCATGCTTCCAGGCGCGCAACCGATACCCGTTGCTCCCGCCCGCATCGGCCGTGATGAACAGGGTCGTGGCCTCGGGGTAGGCGCCGCAACCCATCTGATGCCACCAGTGTCGAATCGACGCCACCGCGAACGCCGGTGTGTCGTGGTCCCAGCCCACGCTCACCCAGGCTTCGTTGCGCGCCATGTCGTAGACGCCGTACGGAATCGCCTTGCCCTCGGCGTCGGTCGGGAAATCATGCACCAGCACCGCCGGCGGCGTGCCCTTCGGCTGCCATTCCCGCCCGCCGTTCTTGAAGTTCCCGACCAGCTCCTTCTTCTTCGTGTCGACCGAGATCACCGGCTGGCCGGCGGTCAGATGCTCGTCCGCGGTCTGGTTGATGTGCTCGAACTGCGCGTTGCGGTCCGGATGCGTGGCGCCTTCCTGCCGTTTGCGCGGCGATTGCAGCCGGTAGCCCAGGCGGTGCAGCAGCCGGCCCACAGTGGTCGAACTCACCCGCCACCCCTGCTCGGTCAGCGCCGCCGCCAGCTTCGCGCGACTCTTGCACGTCCAGCGCAGCGGCGAGGTCGGGTCGCCGCGCGTGAGCGGATCCACCAGCGCTTGGAGCGCGGCCTGGATGCCGGGTTGATCCTGCTGGATGCGGGGCCGTCCGCCGCCAGGGCGTCGAATGCGGTCCGTCGGCGCCTCGTCGCGGGCAATCTCCCGGCGCCCCTTGCGAATCGTCTCCCGAGCCACACCGGTGGCCGACGAAACCACCGCGTCGCCGCCGTAGCCGATGGCGAGCGACTCGGCCGCCGCCCACCGGCGGCGACTGCGCTCGTCCAACACGGGCGCGACCACGGCATACTTCGCAACCAGGGTCGCTTCCAGCTCGATGTCTCGCTTCATACCTCCAGTATGACCAGCAACCCAGCAGATGGCAAACTAGTTTCGCGCAGTGTCCTAAAGACCCGTTTACTTGAGAGCTTTCGGGAGCGCCCTCGTTCCGTCGGACCGGCTACTTCGGATAACCGGGCGTGGCCTCGCCCACCCACATAACCCAATCGGGCGGGTTGAGCCAGCGGTTCCGCAACTGGACCAGTCTTCGCGCTTTTCCGGGCTTCCGATGCCTGCATGGAGTTGGCCATGCACGGCTCCGCGCCACATCAAGACGTCGGTTGATGCTGCGCGGCGGATACTGGGCGGCGCGCGGGCAACGACACGTACTCTCGCCCGGACGCCTCCTGTCTGGCGCGGATGTCTCT
The DNA here is from genome assembly GCA_965222905.1 of Vicinamibacterales bacterium. Classification (GTDB taxonomy): domain Bacteria; phylum Acidobacteriota; class Vicinamibacteria; order Vicinamibacterales; family UBA8438; genus WTFV01. The sequence goes on from OZ244976.1 coordinate 7,781,003, forward strand.
GAACATCGCCTCCACGTCGTAGTCGAATTGCGCGGCGTACGCCTCCCGGATGGCCCGGAGTTCAGCGATGATCGGATCCGTCTGCATGGTCGTACTCCTCCATCAATTCATTGGGCGTGCAAATGACCGGCGGTTCGTAGCCGGCCTTGCGGCACGCTCGCTCGATCCCCGACCGCGCGGTGGCACTCGCGATGTGGCGGAGATTCCACGTCAGCAGGTACTCAACCCGGTTCGTGGCAGCGACGCTGACGTGCGCCGCATCCGCTGCGGCTTCGCGGGGGAACGCTCCGAGTTCCAGCAGCCTGCGGGTCAGGACCGCGGCATCCTTCGTGGTATCCAGACTCGTGACCGCCTCCAGCGCAGTCAGACGAGCCCGGGCGGCGTCCGTGTCACCCTTTGCCGCTTCCGTGAACACAAGCTCAGAAGCGACAAGAAGAAACCGCTTCGGCGCGTTGTGCCACCACTCCCGCGTCATGGCTTGCTGAGCCGCAATGATGAGATCACGTGACGGCCGCGCCGTCAGGTAGCTGACGATGGAGGTTTCCACGTAAACGCTCGGCTTCGTCATGATCAGTCGCCCGCAAGGTCATTCACCGAGCGCGATGGAAAGGTGCTCGATGGCATCGTCAGTATCGCCGCGATCCGCCGCACGATCACGTCCTCGCCCACCAGCACGAAGTCGCGGGCGTTGGTCACGAGCACGCGTCGATAGCGCCCCCAGTAGCGGCTGGCCTGGTGACCCGCTGCCGTGAGCCATGCGTCGTCGGCTGGGGACTTCACCTCCACCACGCCCCGCTCCGGGACCTGCCCGTCTCGCGGCGCACCCTTCTGCACCTGCTTCGCCTCGTAGAGGCCGAAGTCGGGATGGCCCGCGCCCTGATCGGCCAGTTCCTGAACGCAGAACACCTTCGGTCTGAGCGTCGCGCCGACCGCCGTCAGGAGATTGCCGAGCGATCCGTACAGGGACCGCTCCTGCGTCGCTCCCCCGGACGCTCGGACTCGCCGCAGGTCGGCGAAGTACTCTTGGACTGCGACCGTCAGCTTCGCCGTCGTTCCGCTCATCGTTCCAGTATCGTCTGACGCGACGCCAGTGCCAATCTTGCATCGGCCCGGAATCCGTGGCTCTTGGCCTGCGCACGTCGTCGAGGCAGACGGCTGACGAGACCCTGCGCTTGGGCGCTGGACAATGAGAAGCTGTCCGCCGGTTGCGCGAAGCCATCGGAAGCCACCGATGACAGCACAGGCATTCTGCGTGACGCTGATGGTCGCCGAGGTCGGCCTTCCGGAACTATTCCATCCGCAGCCATTTGGCTGTCACTCTCAGGTTGATGATCCGTTGCACGTTCTCGGCGGATGGCTCGCCTCCAAGCCTACGTATCCAGTCTCGGGCGACATCCTCATCCCAGAACGGCGCCTGACCACTGACATTCGCAAGAACCAGCGCGGCCAGCTCCTCAGCCCGCGGTTCGAGCTGGGGGAGAAGCTCCTCGACGTCGCGCGGCGCCGCGGCCAGCAGCCGGGCTCGGATGACATCGTGCGGCGTCCAATCCAGGCGGCCGGTCAGCGACTGGTCCAGCAGGTCGAGCGTCCGCGTCTCGGCTTCGCGCGCGTAAGCCCTGAGCGGACTGCTCCGCCGCCCCGGTTCGATCCACCGGGCCGCCAGCGGGACGATCTCCTCGTGGAGCCGCTCTGCCCGGCGGCCGTAGAGGCAGAGTCGCCCCAGGAGGATGACCCGGGGAATCGAGTCCTTCGCCTGCGCGAGGCAGGCGCGGGACAGATCGTGATAAACGAAACCCTGGGCGCGGAACCGCGCGAGCAGGCGCTGGGCGACCCGCTGCTCCAGGTGCAGGTGCACGGTGTCGTCGCTGAGCCGGTCCGCGTCCCGGTGGCGGATGCCGCCCCGCATCCTTCGCTCCACGTCGTCGATCACCTTGGACAGGCTGCCGAGCTCGCGCTTGATCGTCTCTGTCTTCCGGACGAGCACCTCCAACACCCGGTCCTCGACGCGCTGCGGCAGCACGAAGTAGTGGCAGCGCACCTCCGGGGCCGGCTGCAGCTTACGGTCGATGCGACCGTTTGCGCTGCTCGATGCGGCCGGGGTTCCACGGCAGATCGAAGTGGAACAGGTCGGCGCAGTGGGCCTGAGAGTTCAGGCCCTCCCGCGCCGCGTCAGTGGCCAGCAGGATGCGTAGCGGATCGGCGGCCGGGTCGGCGTCGAATCGGCGCTGGATCTCCTTGCGGCGCGCGCCCTGGGTGAGCCCGTCAATCACCTCGATGCGGTCGTCCGCGCGGTCCGTACCCTCGATGGCCTGCTCCAGGATGGCCTTCAGGTAACGCTTCGTCCCCTCGCGATTCTCTGTGAAGATGAGGACGCGACGTTCGTTCCAGCGTGGCGGCGAGCCGGCGGCCTGGGCACCGAACGGCGGCAGGCTCGGGCACATGTGCTCGCGGACCCAGTCGATCAGACGGCGCGTCTTCGCGTCCGGCTGGTGGCGGGCCCTGGCGACCGCCTGCATCCGGTCGAGTAACCGCTGCTCCCGCTTCCACAGCTCCGCCGGCATTGCACTGGGGTCGGACGTCGATCCCGACTCCGCGGCCACGGTGATCGCCTCGATCTGGGCTTCTTCCTCGGCCTCGATGAGATCGGCCTCCTGTTCGCCGCGATCATCGTCGGCCGCGGGCGGCGTGAGGAAGAGGTCGTGTGCCTCATCATTGGACGTCCCGACGGCTTCGGATCCGCTCGGCTGTCCCGTCCCGGAAGCCGGGGCGGGCTTCTCACCCGTCGCGGTCTCGGCCTGCCCCTGCTCCCAGTGGCGCTCGACGGTCCGCCGGTGGACGGCCAGGCTGCGCGCGAACGCCTCGACCGACGAGAGCAGCCGCTGCTGAAGGCCCACGACGAGCAGGCCGGCGGCCGCCTGGGCCTTGCTGGAGGTATTCGCGTGCCGCTCCTCGCGGGCGGTGCGGTACTCGTCGAGCAGGCGCGACAGCTCCAGCTCCGGCGCGTCCGGCGGCAGCCCGTCGATGACGACAGGTTCGACGCGCCGCTCCGGAAAGCCGCCCTGCGTCGCACGGATGTCCTCCTTCAGACGCCGGACCATCACGTAGAGGAACGCGCGGGTCACCACGCAGGCGGAGCCCTGCCGCGGACCTCTCGAAGCAGACGCTGCCCCTCCTGCCCCCGGGCACCAGCCCGCTGTCGTCACGCGTCATGTATCGTTCACATCAGCTTGGTCTACCGCACTGCCGCGAGACGAGATGCCCACAATGTTCAATCCGGCGCACCCGGGAGAAAGCCTCCGAGACGCACTGGCAGCCGAGGGCTGGACCGTGACCGAGGCGGGCGAGAAGCTGGGTTGCGCGCGGCAGACCTTCTCACGACTGCTGAACGGTCGCACCGGCATCTCGCCGGCGATGGCGCTGGCCTTGGAACGCGTCGGTTGGAGCAACGCCGCGTTTTGGGTACGCCGGCAGGCGCAGTACGACCTGGCGCAGGAACGCATCCGCCAGGAGAGCGTGAGCGAGTTGGACCGTCACGAAGTACGGGCCGTAGTCAAGCAGTGGACGAAGCGGCAATGGAGACGACACCAGAGAGGTCGGAAGAACAACGGCAGAACAGGAGCTGCCGGCCCGGACACGACCCGACGAACGAGCTCTGGGAGTACATCAACCCGGACGGGACGCCTGAGGAAGAGATGGTGGAGCGGGGTAGCCGAGGCGATCGTTCAGCGCGGTGGAACCCGAGGAAATCATCCTGTTCGGGTCGGCGGCCCGGGGCGAAATGCATGAGCACAGCGATCTGGACCTGGTGGTGGTCAAGACAGGCTGCGAGCCCGACCGGCGACAGACCACGGGCTGGCTGTACGGCAAGCTGCCGGCCAGAAGGCGCGCGGTCGACATCCTCCTGGTCTCGCCGGCCGAGGTCGAACTCAACAGGAACAAACTCCACTTCGTCGTAGGCCAGGCGCTTGCCGACGGCCGGACGATCTATGAACGGCGACGACCGCACTGAAGACGTGCAACTCCTGATCGAGGAAGCAGCCTACAGGCTCCGATGGGCGCGGAAATACGATCCGGGCGACGACCCGCGAGTGCTGTGTGAGAACGCACACGAAGCAATCGAAGCCGCGCTGAATACGGTGATAGTCGCAGCCGGGAAGCGGTACCGGTCTTCACACGACCTGGGACACTTGGCGAACGTAGCTGCGGACGCTGGCCAGCCGCTACCCGCCGAGTTGGTAGAAGACGCATGGACGAACTGAACCTGGCCACTCCTCGGTCCAGAAGCGATCCGCAAACCGACGGACCAGGTGGTCCGCGTCGGTCGTGTCACCCTTCTTGCGCTGCACGTTCAACAACAGGGTGACCGCAAGCTCTGAGGTCTCGTCCATCCGCCGCGCCAGCACCTCGAAGGCGCGCGGACCGTCGAGAAGGCGTAGGTCGTCACCCACGCCGAGCGCGCCGCCGATCCGAGCAACTCCTCGTAGACGCGCCGTGTGTCACGCGCGTGCAGGCGGGCAACTTCCGGTCCGGACCAGACAAAGTCGGGGCCGTGCGCCGACTGGCGACTTGATCGAAGCCGCGCAGCCACGCCGCGCAACCCCGGCCGGGGACCCCGAGACTATGCAGCTCATCGAGCGCCTTGGCCACCGCCTCGCTCTCGGGTGCGCCGCCGACCGCCGCGTCCACCGCGGCCGGGCGATAGGGCGGTCCAACCATTCCGGCATCGAGGGCACGCCCCAGCCGCTTGCGCAGGTGCGCCGGCAACGCCAGCAGTGCCTCGGTCATCCCGCCGGCCCGAAGAACGCGGCGTGCGGCATGCCGAGCACGGGCACGACGAGCGCGCGATCGAGGTGGTCGTTGCGCATCTCGCACGGGTCTCGGCAACCAGGGCGCAGCCGTGCGATCGAGGATGGGAAGAACGCCTTGCGCGCCGCCTTGCGCTCGTCGTTCGATTCCTCGGCCAGACCGGCCGACTCGGGCACGGTGTCGAGGTCGTCGTCCTCGTCGGCATCGGCGCTCCGGTCGGGGGGCGACCCGGTCGGGATCAGGAAGCCGGCGACGTACCAGTTCGACGGGCCCTCGCGGCCCGGCAACTGCTCGGCGCCGAGCTCATGGTCCGCCCAGGGTCCAACCAGATCGAGCTTGACGGCCTCTACGATGCGCGAGCGGACTTCGAGGGAATTGACAGGAGCGCGGGTGGCGGCAGTCATGGCCCGGCGGGTACCTTACATGGAGCGGTCGAGTCCTGGCGCGTTGAAACCCACCGCGTCGTCGGGTACGTTGAGAATTGTCTCCGATGCAGGTCTTCATCAGCTATTCCCATTCGGACTCGCTGCTGGCCGCCCGGGTGTCGAAGGCGTTCCGGAAGGCGGGTCTGCAGGTCTGGGATCCGGAAGTCAACGTTTTCCCGGGCGACAACTGGCCGGCCCAGGTGGGCCGTGCTCTCGAAGAGTCCGACGCCATGGTCGTTCTCTTGACGCCCAACTCGATCAGTTCGCCGCACGTCAAGGCTGAGATGGCGTACGCGCTGGGTTCGAAGTGCTACAGAAACCGACTGATTCCCGTCGCCGTCGGTGGCCGCGAGCAGCTTTCGAGCAGCGAAATCCCCTGGATCGTCCGAAAGCTGCACTGGGTGGATCTGCCGAACCCGGAGAGGGGCGATCCCGAAGTCAAACTGATCGCCAATGCGCTTCTCAGCCAAGCCTGAGTCTCCGCGATTGGTTCATCCTCGTTCTCTCCCCCGACTCTGTGGGTTCCATATGGGTGAAGAGAGAACTTCTGTACGCCCTCTAGCAAGACCGATTCGAAGGACGCATCGCTCCGTTGCCTTATCGAGCGTGTGACTACGAACAGTTGTCCTGGACCCTTCCCCAGTTGCAGATCATCGACTGTCACGCGCTACGGTAACCGGCTCAACCTCGGCGAGCTTCAGGCGAATCGGACCCCCGCCGTGCCTCAGATCACTGTCGATGCGGACTGTGACCACCTGCTGCCGGTCGTCGGCGGACGTCACGGTGCCCGTCTGGCCCTCCAGAGCAGACGAACAGACAATTCGCACCCGAACGCCGACGTGCACGCCGGAATCGTCGGGACGCGGTGACGCTGCTTACTTGCTGGCGGATCGACACGTCGAACAACTGGCCATACCTCCGCGAGGAGGGGACGGCAAGAGACTCCAGCAGATCGGCGTCGAAACCGCCTTGTCGTAGTCGGTTCGGCTGAGCGGTTGCTCATGGTCCTGCATTGCACCGAGTCGGGCAGGGGTACTCAATTCCTGGAGCGACCAGCGTTGCCCGGGTTGCCGCGCGCGAGTTCCAGGACCTCTTCCTGGGTCATCGATCTCCGCGGGCGTTCCGGAATTCCATACGCCATCCCACGTCTCCCTCCTCCTGCCCGCCGCCGGTCTTCCAGGAATCGCTCGAGCTCGTCGAGGATGCGGGCCACATCGCCGAGCACCTCGTCGTTCGTGTATCGGAGCACCATGAACCCTCGCGCTGCAGCGCGCGATCGCGCACCCGGTCGGCGGCGTACTTGTCCGTGTTCGGGTGGTCGGATCCATCGAGCACGACGGCGCACTACGGTGAGCTCCCCGGGCCCGGCGAGCCAGAGCGCGTTCGCTTCCGCGACTTCGATCTGCGCGGTGCTCCAGGTACCCGTCAGCTCGATCAAGACGACCAGGCGTCCACCCGTAGGCGCGGAGAATCAGCTTCCGGGCCTGGCGGACAACCGTCTCCTGCGCGAATTCCGCAGCTCCAACCGGCCGCCCCGCCCGCCTCCGCGGCCGCGACAAGGAACGAACCGAACAGGTCGTTGTTGCACGCTACGCGCTCGCAGATCGATCCGCGAATTGCTCGGGACGGCGTCGCAACAAGGGTCCATCTGCACGAAGCCTGGATCGTACCCGAACCACGGCCGCCATGGACCAGCCCACCACGTCCACTTCCGGCTCGCGTTCGCTCGCCGGTCTCGGCTTACTTTCGCCCCCTGGGTCCCCGGCCACGAAAGCGATGCACTCGCGCCTCCCCCCGTCTGCGCGAACAGGGACGCGCCGTTCCCCTACTGCTGGTCCGTGGCCAGCGAGGCGGGGAGGATCTCGTCCAGCGCCAGCGTGTTGACGCCGTCGACGATCTTGGCGAACGCGCGGGCCACCGCCTCCATGCCCGCCCCCGACACCAGCTCCGGCACGTCAAGATCGGTGTGCTTGTGCTCCGGCGACCGGATCAGTTGAATCGACGGCGCGAGGTCCTCGATCTGGCCCATCTCACCGGTCGCCCGCGGGTCCATCCGACCCACGAGGCTGACGCCGAACGTGCGGTAGGCGTCGAGCACGATGTCGAGCACCTGGTCGCTGCCGTGCACCCACCAGCGCCGCGGCGACACGGTGGTCGTCCGGCGAATCTCGTTGCCGAACTGCACGAACTGCGTCGGCGCGATGTGCTCGCAGTTGATCATCAGTGCGACCCGCTCGAGCGTCTCCGGGTTGTCCCGCAGGAAGGCGGCGTTCGGCGATCCGACGTGGTGGCCCGCCGTGGCGATGAACGTGATGCCGCGCCGCCGTTCCGACGGCGGAATCCGGGCGAAATGCTCCGCCAGCGCCATCATCACGGCCATGCCGGAGGCGTTGTCGAGCGCGGCGTCGAAGTAGCCGTCCATGTGCGACATCACGTAGATGCGCTCGTCCGTCGTGCCCGGCAGCGTGCCGAACACGCTCGGGCTGGAGAGGTTCTCGCGTATCTCCACGTCGAGGCTCGCATCGATCATCACTCGCGCGCCGGTCCCGATGAGGTCACGCAGCCGCTTGCCGTCGTCCCAGCCCATGAAGAAGCCGGGCACCTCGACCGGCGTACGGATTGTGGCCGTCGTGCCGTCCGCGTTGGTGCGCGTCGTCCGGGTCCCGCCCAGGCCCTGCCAGACCGCCATGTTCCCGGCGTAGCCCCAGATGCCGATGATCATGGCGGCGCCGTTCTCCTCCGCGCGAACGGTCGCCCCCTCCCAGTTGGCGGAGTGGCTCATCTGGCCCGGGGCCAGGATCGTCTGCAGGACGACCGCCTTGCCCTGGACGTCCCGATTCAGGAAGTCCGCCTCCGAGCCGCTGCCGACCCAGACCGCCTCGAGCCGCATTCCCTCCGGAACCGGGGACGAGCCGCTGGCGGGAAGGAGCGACCCGAAGGTCAGTTGCCGGTCGCCGCCGGTGGCGGTGAACTCCCAGTCGACCGGGGTCCACTGCGGCGGGAGATCGAAGTACTGGCGCCGGATGTTGTCCATCCCCAGCTCCTCGAAGATCGCCTGCGACCAGTCGGCGGTCATCGCCTCGTAGGGCCCGCCCGCCATCCGCCCCCACTGCCTGTCGCCGGCGTCGCGGCTCAGCCGCGAGAAGGCCACGACTTCGTTCATCAGCTCTTTGAGGCGCACGCCGCGGATCGACTCGTACTTCCGATCCTCCGCGCCGAGGGGGCGGCTCAGGTAGTCGTACGCCTCCTCGCGCACCTCGCCGTTCGCGTCCAGCAACGGCTGGGGCTGCTGGGCGTGCGCCGGAGCGACCCACGCCACGAGGACGACGGCCAATACGGTAAGCCAACGCATCCGCCGGGTGAAGTCGAGGTGCATCGGGAGGCTCCCTGGAATTCGTAGTTGACGGTGACCCGGGTGATCCACAGCGGGACGAACGCAACCGTGGCGCCGGGCCGAGTGCTCGGTCGACGCATGTTGCATGCCGAGCAACCCTTGTACCGCCGGCACCGGAGCCTGTCAACTCGCGACACCTGGGCGGGGCCATCCGCGCGTGCAGGTGCTGCTCGTCCGGATTCGGAAGGTACAGCTATCAGACACGCGCCCCGCGGCATCGGCTTGGTGCCGCCGGTGGTGGGTTGGGTACCGGCACTAGTGCTGTGCCAATAAACATTAGGACTATCGGGGAGCTCGTCTCGAACCGAGAGAGTTTCCATGCCGCAAAAAAGGTACATCGTTCGACTCACAGCCCAGGAACGCGAGGTCTGTCGAGAGACGGTCCGAAAGCTCAACGGCAGCAGTGAGAAAGTGCGCCGCGCGCAGGTTCTCTTGAAGGCCGATGCAGACGGGCCCGCGTGGACCGACCAGAAGATCGCCGACGCCTTTTCATGCCGCACCAAGACCGTCGAGAACATTCGCCAACGATGCGTGCTGGAAGGCTTCGAGCAGGCGCTGGAGCGAAAACGGCGGGAGTTCCCCCCGGTCCCCAAACTGCTCAACGGCGAGCAGGAGGCTCACATCATCGCCCTGCGTCTGGGGCCGCCCCCGAAGGGCTACGCGAACTGGTCGTTGCGCCTGCTGGCGCGGCGGGTCGTCGAGTTGGCGATCATCGAGTCGATCAGCCACGAAACCATCCGGCGGACGCTAAAAAAAACGGGATGACCCGGCGGAAAATCCAGTACTGGGTGATCCCTCCGCAGGCCGATGCCGAGTTCGTGGCGCACATGGAACAGGTCTTGGATCTGTATCAGAAACCCTACGATCCGGATTGTCCCGTCGTGTGCATGGACGAGCAGCCGGTGCAGTTGGTCAAGGAAACCCGCCCGCCGATGGCGGCCACGAAGAACCGTCCCCGGCGTGTCGACTACGAGTACGAACGGGCCGGCACGGCCGCGGTCTTCCTGTTCAGCGAGCCGCTGGCGGGTTGGCGGCAGGCGACCGCCCGGGCCCGGCGTACGAAGGTGGACTGGGCGCTGGAGGTCGCCGGCCTCTTGGACGGACGCTACGCCGACTGCCCGAAGATCACCTTGGTGTGCGACCACCTCAACACGCACACCAAGGGAGCCTTCTACCAAGTGTTCGAGCCGGCCCGGGCACGGGAATTGGTTCGTCGCATCGAGTTCTGCCACACGCCGAAACACGGGAGCTGGCTGAACATCGCGGAACGAACTGAGCTCGATGACGCGCCAATGCGTGCGCGGGCGCCGCATCGGCGACCTCGGGACGCTGCACGACGAAGTGTCGGCGTGGTCCACCGACGTCAATGGCACGCAACGCGGTGTCGACTGGCAGATGAAGGTCGACGATGCGCGCTGTAAACTCAAGTCCGTCTATCCGCAGATTATGACATGACGGACCACTAGTCCGCCTGGAGCAGCGCCGTCACATCCCTCCACAGCTTGTCGAACGATGGCGCCTCGCGCGCTGCGTCCAGATCGAAGATCGCGGTGAGCGCGGGTTGGTGCAGGGTCTCTCGGTAGCCCTGTCCCGCCGGCATCTGCCTACTCAGCCAACCCTTCGCATCCCTGATCGATTCGGGCTCGGCCGGAGGCGCTGCGGACACGTCGATCCCGTGATGTCCGGCAATCGACCGGGCCGCAGCCAAGAACCACGCTTCAAATTCTCTACTTGCCAACACGACGCGGATGGTCCGATCACGTCGTGCTTCGATGGCGCGCTGTAACAATTCTGATCCCATCCGCCCGGGACAATCACCATTGGCATCGAGCAGGATCAGGATGCACCCCCCGGCTTGTACCTGCCGGGCGGCAAGCTCGATGGCTCGTTCCAGCTCACCGGCCTTCAGCACGCGCTGACGTTTCACTCGGATCGGCCGTGGGATCTGCAGCGTGACGCTCGGTGACACCCGTTCGGCGATCCGCCGCAACAGGATTGGCACAGCCTCTACCTCGCCATGGCCCTCGACGATGTTGGCGATTCGGGGCAAGGATCACGACTCGGGGCCGAACAGCTCGATCTGCTTCGGCGTGACGTTCGCGAGTTTCGGGTCCGGCTCGAGCTGCCCCATCCGGAGCAGCTCGCCGGCCGTGTAGAGCTGATCCCTCAGTACGGCACGTCCGACGTCGTTCAGCGGACCGATGCGAGTCTCGCCGTGCTCCGCCTCCACCGCGAAGATCGAGTCGGCCGAGATCTTGTCATCGTCGAGCAGATCGGGGCTGTGGCTGGTCACGAACACCTGGGTGTGCTCGGCCGCGTCCCGCAAACCGTCTATCAGGACACCGGCGGCCGCGGGATGCAGGGCCACTTCCGGTTCTTCGATACCGACCAGCCGCCGACGCGGCACATCGTCACCGGTGCCCTGGAACAGCGCCAGGAGCACGCCGAACGCCCGCAACGTTCCGTCGGACATGTTGCTCGCGAAGAACCGCCACGGATACTCCGCACCCCGGACCACCTGACGGAACTCCAGCGTGTCCCGCGGTCCGACCGATCGCCGATCGACGCCCGCGATGCCGGGAACCACCTTCCCGAGATATTGCTCGATTCGTTTCTTGAAGGCCGGAGACCGAGTTGCGAGACTGGACAGCACACTGGCCGCGTTGCTGCCGTCGCGCTTCAGGAGATCCCCCGGGTCGGGCGGTTGAAGGTCCCGGATCGCCTCGGGATTCAGGTTGTAGAACCCTATGCCGGACAGCGCGTCGTAGATCGGCCGAAAGGCATCGAGGCCCGATGCGTTGACCAGGTACAGACGGTCGGCAACGGCAGCCGGAGGAGCGGGGAGAGTGCTCCTGGTGACACGCCCGGCCTCCACGTCATAGAAGTGCGGCTGGTCGCCGCCTCTTCGAAACACATAGCATTCTTCGCGTTGCACCTCGTAGCCGCCCTGGGGCTTGGCGCCCACCCTGAACGCGTAGTGTCCCCATGACTCGGTGAGATTGAAGGCAACGCGGATCCCGAAGTGCGTGGGATGGCCTCCCGACCGGCGCCGCACCTCGTTGATCCCGCCACGGTCCCGCAGGGCGTGATCGATCGAGAATCGCAGCGAATCGGCGACAAAGCGTAACGCGTCGAGGAAGTTGCTTTTGCCCGAGCCGTTCGGGCCGACGAGGAAGGAGAGCTGCGCGGGCGCGACGTCGCACGCGGCAACGCTCTTGTAGTTCCGCAGCACGACGCGCGTCAGGAGCCGCCGGTCCATGTTCGTGCAGCGTACCGCCTCCCGCGAAGGGCCGGCAACGTTCAGCGTACGCCTTCGCGGACCACTTCGGCCGACGGCCCGCGCACGTCCCAGACCAGCCCCAGCCACGACAGCAGCACGACGCCGTAGTGGGTGAAGTCGACCTCCCACCAGTAGAAGCCCTGGCGCTCGGAGGCCGGGTAGCGGTGGTGGTTGTTGTGCCAGCCCTCGCCGCCGGTGACCAGGGCCAGCCAGAAGCTGTTGCGGCTGGCGTCGTTCGTGTCGAAGCGCCGGCTGCCGAAGCGGTGGCCGACCGAGTTGACGGCGAAGGTCACGTGGTACAGCAAGGTCGTGCTGCACAGCAGCGCGACGACCACGAGCTGCGCGCCGCTCGTGCCCAGCTCCGGGTAGGCGGCGCTCAGCCACTGCCCCAGGCCGAACAGCGCGACACCCAGGCTGACGGGGGCGACGTAGTGGTGCGCGTTGAGCCACCGGAGCTCCGGGAACCGGGCGAAGTCCCGGATCCACTCGGTGCGGGTCCGATCGTTGCCGGCGGCCATGATCCAGCCGGCGTGCGCCCACAGCATCCCCTTGACGCCCGGCGGATGGACGTCCTGCTCGGTGTCGGTGTGCCGGTGGTGCCAGCGGTGGTGCCCACCCCACCAGAGCGGTCCCCGCTGCGCGGCCGCCGCGCCGAGCAACGCCAGCACGAACTGGAACGCACGGCTCGTCTTGAACGCGCGATGGCAGAAGTAGCGATGGTAACCGGCGGTCAACCCGAACATCCGGGCGAACAGCGTCACCAGGCCGACGGCCACCGCCACCGGCGAAACGCCGGTCCAGAACACGAGCAGGCAGGCGAGCTGGAGGGCGACGAAAGGCAGGTTCCTGAGCCACTGGATCCGCTCGGGATCCAGCGGTTCGGCGGCCACGGCTCCGGCGGTCCCCGTCACACTTGTATCCGACACGCGGGCACTCTCCCTCCGTGCACCTTGCCGCAGCGCACAAGCGACGGATCTTAACGCACCCCCGTGCAAAACCGGACGGATTGTGCAACGATGGACGAATGACGCGAACCCGGCGGCGGTCGCTCATGGCCGGTGTCGGTTGCGCCCTGCTGGCGGTCATCGTCCTCTGCCCCCTGATGGCCACGGCGGCGGCGACGCCGTCCGCGTCGAGTTGTCACGACCGGCAGGCCCCGGATCACCACGGTGACACGTCGGCCGCGTTCACCTGCTGCGCCACCGTCGTCGTGAAGCCCTCGGTTCAGGCGGCTCCCGAAGCCGACGTCACCTTGGCGCCCGCCGTCGACGCCGTCCGACATCCGGCGCGGCAGACCGGGTGGCACGCCGACCACCCTCGACCTGGATCCGCATCGCCTCCCCTGTTCCTGCGGTACGCCTGCCTGCTGATCTGATCGTCCCTTTCCGTTACGTCCATCGTCTCTCCGCCTGCCGGGCAACACGGGCGCGGCCAGTGTCTTTGCGCGCCGCGATCCGGCCTCCCGCACGCCGCTGGTGTCGTGAGGACCGCTGCCCGGCGGGGTACGGATGGCGCCTCGAACGCGACAGACACGGGAACGAACCTATGCATGGACCGCACAGGCGGCGATCCGCTCTCGCGGCCGCCCTGGCCGCCGCGAGCCTGGTCCCGGCGCTCGCCGCCGCCCAGCCGGCGGCGCCGGAGGACACGCTGGACTTCTACGGCGTCGCGCCCGATCTGCGCGCCTACGTGACCGCTGCGGCAGAGCGCAATCCGACCGTCCTCGAAGCACACGCACGCTACGAGGCCGCCCGGCAACGGGTGCCGCAGGTCACCGCCCTGCCCGACCCGGTGGTCGGCTTTACGCAGGCGCTGCGCAGCGTGGAGACCCGCGTCGGTCCGCAGCTCAACAGCGTGACGCTGACGCAGGCGTTTCCGTGGTTCGGCACCCTGGCGCTGCGGGGCCGGGTCGCGCTGCTGGAGGCGACGGCGCTGCACCACATCCATCAGGCAGCCCGGTGGGACGTCGTCGCACAGGTCAAGGAGGCGTACTACGACCTCGGATACATCGACGAGGCGCTCGGTCTCGCCCGCGAGGAGCAATCGCTGCTCGAGCACTACGAGGCGCTGTCCAGGGCCCGCTACGCCACGGGCCAGGGTCTCCAGCAGGCGGTGATCCGGCTGCAGGCGGAGATCACCCGGGTCGTCGACCGCCGGCACCTGCTCGACCGGCAGCGCGGCACGCTCGGGGCGCACCTCAACACCCTGCTCGACCGGCCCGCGGAAGAGCCGGTGCCCGTCGTGCCGCCGCTCGTGCGGCCGGGCGTGGAGATCGACCGCGAGCAGCTCTACCGCCTGGGCGACCGGCACCGCCAGGAGCTCCGGGCGGCGACCGCGCTCATCGAGGGCGGTGAACGATCCATCGAGCTGGCGCAGAAGAGTGCGCGGCCGGGCTTCACGGCGAGCGTGGGGGTGACCAACGTCGGCCGGCGGGACGATCCCGCCGGTCTCCCTCTGCCGCCGGACAACGGCAGGAACGCGGTCACGGTCTCGCTGGGTGTGTCGTTACCCCTCTGGGGCGCGAAGTACCGCGCCGGCGTTCGGAAGGCGAACGAGGAGCTGCGTGCACATACCCGGCGCCGGGAGGCGGCGCGCAACGCCATGGAGATGGAGGTTCAGGAAGCCGTCGTCCGCCTCGAGACCCTGGACCGGCAGATCGATCTGCTCGACGCCGTACTGATTCCACAGACCGAGGAGGCGCTGCGCGCCACCGAGACCGCCTACGAGACGGGTCAGCTCGGCGTGCTCGAGCTGCTCGACGGCGAGCGGACGCTGATCGACGTCCGTTCGATGCGCGCGCGCTATCTCTCGGATCTCCTCATCGCGCTGACCGCCCTCGAACGGGCGATCGGCACGCGCGTGCCTCGAAGCGGGAGGACGCCATGAAGAATGCGATCGCGTTCGGCGTCGTGAGCTTCGGCCTGGGCATCGCGCTGACGGCGCTGGTGGCCGTCAACCCCGCGGGCTGGCAGTGGCCGTCCCGCCTCACCGGCGCGCTCCAGGAATCCTCGGCGGCCACCGCCGCTTCGCGGGCCGACGCGCCGGTATCCGGGGACGACCGGGAGATTCTGTACTGGCGCGCGCCGATGGACCCGACCTTCACGTCGGACCGCCCCGGCAAGTCCCCGATGGGCATGGACCTGGTGCCCGTCTACGCGAGCGGCGCCGGGAACCTGCCGCCGGGCACGGTTCGAATCGACCCCGGCTTCGTGCAGAGCATCGGCGTGCGCACCGAGCCGGTCGTCCGGCGCAACATCGCGCAGACCATCCGCACCGTCGGCACGCTCGCCCACAACGACCGGCAGATCGCCTGGGTGAACACGAAGTACGACGGCTGGATCGAGAACGTCGCGGTGAACTACCTCGGCGAGACGGTCGAGGCGGGACAGGTCCTGTTCGACATCTACAGCCCCCAGCTCGTGAGCACCCAGATGGAGTACCTGCAGGCGGTCGACTACGCCGCGCGGCTGGAGACGTCGGAGTACCCCGCCATCGCCGGGCGGGCGCGCTCGCTCGTCGCATCGTCCCGCGCGCGGCTGAACTACTGGGACATCACCGACGAGCAGATCGCCACGTTGGAGCGGGAGCGGACCCCCCGCCGCACGCTGTCGGTCCTGTCCCCGGTCACCGGCGTGGTCGTCGAGAAGATGGACCAGGCGCTCGACGGGATGCACGTCCGGGCCGGCATGAACCTCTACAAGATGGCCGACCTGACGACCATCTGGGTCGACGTCGAGATCTTCGAGCACCAGGTCGAGGCGATGCGCGTCGGCCAGCGGGCGCTCGTCGAGCTCCCCTACCTGCCCGGACGGCCCTACACGGGATTCGTCCGCTACCTGTACCCGCACTTCGACGAGCGGACCCGCACGATGACGGTCTCCATCGAGCTCGAGAACCCCGACCTGACGCTGCGCGCCGGCATGTACGCCAACGTGACGTTCGACGTGCCGGTGGCGCGCAACGCGCTGGCGGTGCCGGAAGAGGCGGTGATCCGCGGCGGCACGCGCGATCTGGTGGTCCTCGAACGCGCTCCCGGCACGTTTCAGGTCGCCGCCGTGACCCTGGGCCGGCAGGGCGACGGCGCGTGGGAGGTGCTGGACGGCGTCGCCGACGGGGACACGATCGTCGTGTCGGCGCAGTTCCTCATCGACTCAGAGAGCAACCTCACGCAAGCGATCCGCAGCCTCGACTCCGGCATGGGCATGCCGGCCGGCCACCTGCCGGGCGCCGAACCCACGTTGCCGCCGGCCGGCGAGACGGACATGCCGGCGATGCCGGCCGGACACCGCCACTGAGGACAGGAACGGAGAGAGGACCGATGCTCGCCAGGGTCATCGAATGGTCGATCGGCAACCGTTTCTTCGTCGTCCTCGGCGCGGTGGCCATCGCCTTCGGCGGGATCTACGCGCTGCGGGCGATGCCCCTCGACGCCCTGCCGGACCTCTCGGACGTGCAGGTGATCGTCTTCACCGACTACCCGGGCCAGGCGCCGCAGGTCGTCGAGGACCAGGTGACCTACCCCATCACCACGCGGATGCTGGCCGTCCCTTCCGCCACGGTGGTCCGCGGCTACTCGTTCTTCGGCTTCTCGTTCGTCTACGTGATATTCGAGGACGGCACCGACCTGTACTGGGCGCGCAGCCGGGTCCTGGAGTACCTCAACTACGTCAGCGGCCGGTTGCCCGCGGGCGTGTCGCCGACCCTCGGCCCGGACGCCACCGGGGTCGGCTGGGCGTATATGTACGCGCTCCGCTCCGACGACGTCGACCTCGCCGAGCTGCGGTCGCTGCAGGACTGGTTCCTCAAGTACGAGCTGACGGCGGTGCAGGGGGTGTCCGAGGTCGCCAGCATCGGGGGCTTCGTCAAGCAGTACCAGATCACCGTCGACCCGAACCGCCTGCGCGCCTACGACATCCCGCTCGCGCGCATTCGGAACGCCGTGCAGCGCAGCAACAACGACGTCGGCGGGCGGGTGCTGGAGATGTCCGAGGCCGAGTTCATGGTGCGCGGCGAAGGCTATATCCAGGGGATCGACGACGTGAAGCGCGTCGCGCTGGGGGTGGACGAATCCGGCACGCCGATCTCGGTCCAGGACGTCGCGACCGTGCAGATAGGCCCGGACATCCGCCGCGGCCTGGCCGAGCTGAACGGGGAAGGCGAGGTGGTCGGCGGCATCGTCGTCGTGCGCTACGGGGCGAACGCGTACGACGTGGTCGAGCGGGTCAAGGCGCGGCTCGCGGAACTGCAGTCCGGCCTGCCGGAAGGGGTCGAGATCGTCCCTGTCTACGACCGGACGGCGCTGATCGAACGCTCGATCGACACGCTGCGCGAGAAGCTGCTCGAGGAGATGGCCGTCGTCGCGCTGGTCTGCGCGCTCTTCCTGCTGCACGTGCGCTCGGCGCTGGTGGCCGTGCTGACCCTGCCGCTGGCGGTGCTGATGGCCGTCATCGTCATGTACCTGCAGGGCATCAACGCCAACATCATGTCGCTGGGGGGCATCGCCATCGCCATCGGCGCGATGGTGGACGCCGCGATCGTGATGGTCGAGAACGCGCACCGGCACCTGGAGCGCGACCGCGGCCGCCTGCCCCACTGGAGCATCGTCACCCGCGCCGCCACCGAGGTCGGCCCCACGCTGTTCTTCGCGCTGCTGGTCATCACGATTTCCTTCGCACCGATATTCACGCTCGAAGCGCAGGAAGGCCGTCTCTTCAAGCCGCTCGCGTTCACCAAGACCTACGCGATGGCAGCCTCCGCCCTGCTCTCCATCACCCTCGTGCCGGTGCTCGTCGGCTACTGGATTCGCGGCCGCATCCTGCCGGCGCGGGTCAACCCGATCACGCGGCTGCTCATGGCCCTGTACCGGCCGGTCCTGCGGCGGGTGCTCGCCTGGCGCTGGGCGGTCGTCGCGGTGACGGTCGCAGCGCTGGGCGCCACCGCCGTGCCGATCTCGCGGCTCGGATCCGAGTTCATGCCGCCGCTCTGGGAGGGCGACCTGCTCTACATGCCGACCACCCTCCCGGGGGTGTCGATCACCAAGGCCCGCGAGATCCTGCAGCAGACCGACCGCATCCTGCGGACCTTCCCCGAGGTGGAGCACGTGTTCGGCAAGGTGGGCCGCGCGGACACCGCGACCGACCCGGCCCCGCTGAGCATGATCGAGACGACGATCACGCTCAAGCCGGAGGACGCCTGGCGGCCCGGGATGACCCCCGAGCGGCTGACCGACGAAATGAACCGCGCGATCCGCTTCCCGGGCGTCACCAACGCCTGGACCATGCCGATCAAGACCCGCATCGACATGCTCTCCACCGGCATCAAGACCCCGGTGGGCATCAAGATCTCCGGGCCCGACCTGACAGTGCTGCAGGAGGTCGGCCGCGACGTCGAGGCGGTGGTGCGCCAGGTGCCGGGCACGCGTTCGGCCTACGCCGAGCGGGTGATGGGCGGGAACTACCTGAACTTCGCGGTCCGGCGGGACGAGATCGCCCGCTACGGGCTGACCGTCGGCGACGTGCAGGACGTCATCCAGTCGGCGATCGGCGGCATGAACATCACCACGACAGTGGAGGGACTCGAGCGCTACCCCGTCAACCTGCGCTACAGCCGGGACCTGCGCGACAACCCCGCGGCCCTGCGGGACATCCTCGTCCAGACCCCGACCCGGCAGCAGATTCCTCTCGGCCACCTGACGACCATGTCCTTCGTCAAGGGACCGCCCGCCATCAAGAGCGAGCAGGCACGGCCGAACGCCTGGGTCTACGTGGACATCGAGGACGTCGACGTCGGAACCTACGTCGAGCGCGCCCGAGAGGCGGTCGCCGCGCAGGTGGAGATCCCCACCGGCTACAGCCTCGGCTGGAGCGGCCAGTACGAATATATGGTGCGCGCCCAGGAACGGATGCGGCTCGTCGTGCCGATCACCCTGCTGCTGACCTTTCTGACCCTCTACGCCAGCACCCGCTCGGTGGCCCGGACTCTCATCGTGCTGTCCGCCGTGCCGCTCTCGCTGATCGGCGCGTTCTGGCTGCTGTACGCGCTCGACTACAACCTGAGCATCGCGGTGTGGGTGGGCATCATCGCCCTGGCCGGGCTGAGCGCGGAAACGGGGGTGGTGATGCTGCTGTACCTGGACCGTGCCTGTGACGCCGCCCGTGCGGAGGGAGGTCTGCGGACGCTCGCCGAGCTCCGCCAGGCCGTGTTCGACGGCGCCGCCCGCCGCGTCCGGCCGGTGGTGATGCTGAGCGCCACGACTACGCTCGGCCTGCTGCCGATCATGTGGAGCACCGGCACCGGGGCCGACGTGATGAAGCGCATCGCGGCGCCGATGGTGGGCGGAGTCGTGACCGCCGCGGTAGTCGTGCTGCTGGTGTTTCCGGCCGTCTACTGTATCTGGCGGGGGTGGGAGGTGTCACGAGACCCCGGCTCGCTCACTCGGGTGTATCCGCCGGCGCCGCCGCACACATGAACCGTCTTCGAGGACATCCTACTAACCCACGTCTGCATCGTGGGGGTCTCGATCGCCGACCGCACGGCCGTCCGCGGCCGCAAGAAGATCGTTCACCGCGCGCTCAATCTCCCTCTCGGAAGAAAAGAGTCTCTTGCTGTAGAGCCACCCGCGCCTTCGGAGACCGACATCGACGAGTCCGGTATGAACTGACTTTGGCCGCGTGTTCACGGCGACGCTTCCGTCGGACTGCACCTTCAGTTCACTTCTGCGGACCGAGCGCGCGATTCGGGGCGCCGGTTTCCGCATATCGTCGAGGATGAAGCACAGGCGTTCTCCGGTTGCGACGAGCCAGGTGTGCTGTCTTGGTGTTTCGAAAATGAGGAGACTACCGGCGTTGTCGGGCGACTCCTTGGAAGAGTCGTAATACCTCGACTGCTCAATGCTGTGTCGGATCTCGGACTCGCTCGAAAAGCTCCGATATCCGAGCAGGCTCTCGACCAGATTCATGGCAAGTTCGACGGCAAAGGAGAGGATCGCCGGGTCGTACACGCTCTTCAGCGCATCACGGAAAACGTCCGAGAGCGTCCCCATGGACTCCCCGCAACGGCCGTGTCCGGATGCGCTTCACTCCGGCAGCGTCAGCGAGATCATATCTGTAAGTGACTGAATATGCATATGTTTACCTGGCTGCCTGGAGACGGCATCCCACGTTGTACCCCACAACGTCGGGAAGGCACTGCCAGCGTCAGGCGTGGGACATCACGGTCGAGCCGGACTCGTATGGGACGGTGACGATCCGGCTGCCGCAGACGACGGACTGCAACGCGTCGGGCGCAATCTGCACCAGCGACGGGCGGAAGTTGTCGGCGGGGGTGTCGGCGACGGTCGCCGGACCGGTGGGGATCTCTATTGCCGATGCGCGGGTGGACGAAGGCGCCGGAGCGCTGCTGGCCTTCGCGGTGACGCTCAGCCGGGCGGCGAGCGGCAAGGTGCGCGTGGACTACGCCACGACCGACGCCAGTGCACAGGCAGGCGTCGACTACACGGCGGCCAGCGGGACGCTGACGTTCCAGACCGGCCAGTCGTCGAAGACGATCGAGGTGGCGGTGCTCGACGACGCGCACGACGAGGGCGAGGAGACGTTGACGCTGTCGCTGTCGAACGTGTCGGGCGGACGCCTGACGGACGACGAGGCCACCGGCACGATCGTCAACTCCGACCCGCTGCCGCGTGCGCTGCTGGCGCGCTTCGGGCGGACGGCGGCGGTGCACGTGGTCGAGCACGTCGAGGAGCGCATGGCAGCGCCGCGCGAGCCGGGCTTCGAGGGACGCTTCGCGGGCCGGCAGCTGCGGCCGGGCATGGAGCGTGACATGGCGCTCGAGTTCCTGAGCCGGCTCGGGGGCTCGACCGGCACCGGCTTCGGCAATACGCTGTCCGGCTCTCCGGTAGCGGGCACGGCGCCGCTGGGCGCAGCGGCCGGGTCGATGGGCATGGCCGGACAGATGGGCGCTCCCGGCACGATAGGCGCAGAGACGGGTGCGATGGGCGCCATGGCCGGCCCGGCCGGCGGGCCGTTTGACGGCGGGCTGCTCTCGATGGGACTCGGCGGCGGGAACCTGCGAGCTGGTCCCCGGCGGCGCGGACGGCTTCGGGCTCGCGTTCAAGGCGGATGCCTTGTGGGTCGGCACCGCCGTCGAGGGGGTGGACGGCCCGGCGGGGCGGATGGCGGCGATGGCCGCCGCCGTGAGCCGGTTGCGGACGGCGCTGGAGAGCTCGCGCGGCTTCACGCTGCGGGGCCGGCTGTCGCTGACGCCGAGCGTGGAGGTCGGCCTGCGGCATGACGCCGGCGACGCCGAGCAGGGTTCGGGCGTCGACGTCGGCGGCGGCCTGGTGGTCTCGGACGCGGCGACCGGGCTGGCGGTGGACCTGCGCGTGCGGATGCTGTTGGTGCACGAGGCGGAAGGGTTCCGGGAGCGGGGCATGGCGCTGTCGCTCAGCTACAACCCGACGCCGCAGACGCCGCTGGGACTGACCGCGCGGGTGGCCCCGTCGTGGGGCGGGCAGGCGCCGAGCGGGGCCGAGGCCGCCGGCTCTCGCGGACCCTCAGCAGCCACGACCTGCTGGATCGACACGATCTCCCTGTTGCCAGTGTGCGGCCCCCATCGGTCGCCCCCGTTCACCGGTTGCAGATTTCGCAGGACGAACATGTCCGGCACTTCGTTGACTTCGGCCAAGCCCGTCGCGTAGAGGTCCAGCCAGGAATGCCCGCCACCCCAGTAGCCGTCCAGCGGCGTGAAGGTACCGTCGCCGTTGTCGCGCCAGTACCTGCCGCCCATCAGCGAGCGCGGCCCGGGATCGTCCTGGCGCCACGGGAAGGCTGCCGGTATATGCAGATCCGTGCGCCACTGACACTGGCGGTACTTTCCGAACAGAGGCCCCCGCGATCCATCCCGCAGGTACGACAAGGTGGGCGGTCCAGGCATGCGTGAATTCGTGTGCGAACAGCAGCAGACCTCGGTCGAAGCGAGTCCTCTCATCGTGGTACCGATTGTGGTTGGTCACGTGATCTGATTTCATCCAGACCGGTTGTTTCCAATGCCCCTTCAGGCGGCCCTCCCGCAAGGCGCGGATCGGTTTCGATGCTCCACACCGATCCCCTTTACATCAACTCTCTGCCCATCCAGGCGTCGACCAATACGCTCTTGCGCAGCCCCTTCCGCCTTTTGCCCAGCGTCCAAGCTCAGTGACAGGTTGCGATTGAGATTTCATCGATTCGGTAGCCGGCAGTCTGGGTGTCGAATCATGGACTGGTAGCCGCTACGCATGTATATGGCAGCCCCTGGAACGCACCGGTAGGTGGCAATATCAGGCCGCCGGCGCCGTACAGGATCGTGGCCGAGGGGTCCACGGCCAGCAGCCGGGAGCCGGCGGACTTGCTGGCGAAGAACGGGCACCTGGTGGTCGGGCTCGTCGAGCTGCCGGAGAAAGGAAAGTCCGCGGCGCCCCTGCGCCTTCGGCCCCGCCACCTGCTCGGCACTGATCTGCAGGACGGCTTCGACCGTCGCCCGGCCCATGACGTCGATCACCTCGTCGATGGCGCGCTCGACGACCGGGACGTGTCAACGTGATGCTCTCGCCCAGGCTGCTGGCGGTCCTGCGCGCCTGGTGGCAAGTCGACCGCGGCCCCGGCACTGGCTCTTGCCCGGTGAGCGCGCGGAGACGCCGACCACTCCAGAGGCGGTCCGGCATGCCTGCCGGCTCGTCGGCCGACGCGGGCGCCTGGCGCACCGCCGCCCTCGGCGGCCATGTCGAGCAGTGTGACCACTGCGGCCATCGGCGCGTCTGATATCGCGAGGCGCAGAGTGGAACAACGATCCAAAACCCTCATGGCCACGCTCGCGTGACCACCCGGAAAGCATGAAATCCGTGGGTCCGACCGCCGCTGTTGAGCGATGGCACAATAGCGGCGGGGGCGGGACCGGTGGTCGTCGTTTAGTTACGGCAGCAGCGGAGTCGCGGTTGAGCGGATCGAGGCGATTCGCCGGGCGAAGCGGAGCCGCGAGCGCGGGGGACCGCCATCAAGGCGGCGCCTATCATGGATCTGTGGAGCGCCGCCTTGGCGCTGGAGTGATACCGCTCGCTCAACGAGCCGGGCTCCGCAGGCGGGGCGGGCGGCCGTGGGCAGTGACTGGCCGTTCCTGGTCCGTGGCGCCGTCGGCCGGGATGAGCCGTTTCGCCAGCGGTCTGCGCATTGATGAAACAGGAACGGGATGATCCGGGAGACTCGCAAATGGAGGCAAGCAGATGCGCATAGGGATCGTGGTCGCCGTGGCGGTACTCAATCTCGCCGCGCACTCTGCCGAGGCGCAGGGGCGGCGCGTGCAGGTCGTGACGGGGACAGGCGTGGTGTCACTGGGCGTCTACGCCGCGTTCGCCGATCGGGACTGCGACAACTATCCCCAGACCAGCCTGCAGAACGGGCGGTGCGAGTGGCGCAACAGTCGTGGTCGACTCGTCGGCGAGCCGCCCGATCTGCCTCCGGAGCAAGTGGCCGGCGGGCTGGTCGCCGCCGGCATCGGCGGCCTGATGGCGAGCGGGGTATGGGCGCCCTCGCGGACCGTTGACACCATCTTCACCGCTGGTGCGGGTGCGATTCTGTTGCTCGTCGCGCACGACGACACCTACTACCGGGGCACCGTGCATTTCCATGCTGACGCCGGCCGGCGGTTCACGCTGTGTCCGCGCGGCGACATGACCTTGGGCGAGGTGGCCTACCCCGACGATCCGTACAGCAAGAATCTATGCTCGCACACGTCGTTCAGCAGGCTGAACGCGATGTGGGCTGGCATCGCCACGCTCGGGCTGGCGGCCGGCCGATGGCGGTGGCGCGAGCAATCGGGGCCGGGGGTGAGTCTCGACGTTCGACCGGGCGGGGTGCGGGTCAGCAAGACGATAGCGTTCTGACAAGGGGCGCGGCCGTGCCGCGTGCCGCATCGTACCGGCCAGCGATCCTCGCGTGGGTTCGTTGCGCCGGATCGAGGGGGGAGGGATTCCATGGTCGCTGTGGTCGCGAGGCTCGTCGGCGTAGCACTGCTTCTCCTGCCAAGTGTCTCCGAGGGGCAGACCCGATTGGAGATCGCAGCAGGCACTCATTACGGCCAGCAACAAGTGCCGGTGTTACCTGGCTGGATCGTGTCCGGCGGTTTCGAGATCGATGACCAGGACTTCGTCGTGGAAGGCGCGTGGCTCCGGCGCACGTTTACCCGTGAGCTGCGCTATGGCTTCGACGATGTGGGGAGCGAGACGCGCCGTAGCCGCTGGCTGATGCTGGCGGCCGGTGTCCGGGGTGGGGATCGGCAGGGGGTATTCTCGCCGTTCTACCAAGTTCTGCTGGGTGGAATCTCGGCGCGATTCCGGTGGGACTACGAGTACCCGCCATCAATAGACGTGGATGCCGAGAACGCCAACTGCGGAGGCTTCGTAGGGGACGAGCTGATAACTCCCTGCCTCAATGTCCCCTACCCGGAGTTTGAGGAACAGCGTGAAGCCGGGTTCCTCATGCAGCCAGGGGTGGGCCTGGACGTGCGTGTGCGGCGCGGGCTCGCGCTGCGCTTGGTGACCGACCTGCTCGTAATCGCGAATCGTGAGTACGTGCAGCTTGCACCGCGGCTGTCCGCTCGCATCGTCGTCGGGTTCGGGCGCTGAAGGTCGAACGGCGACCAAGCCCAGTTCGCGCGAGATTCCAGGACACAAAGGAGCGCACATGGCTGCATTCGTGATCGTCGCCGCGGCCGCGGCCTTGCTCGTCAGTGCTGGTGTTCACGCGCAGACGGGCGAGCGCGTCCCTGGAGCGCGCGGCGGAGCTCGGCAGCCGCAACAGCCGGCCGGCTGGTACTCGCCGACCGTCAGACCGAGGGCGCTGGCGTCTCCCCAGGCGGTCCGGTGGCCGAGGGTATGCGGACAGACGCGCAGACCGAGACCCTGGATGGCCCGGCGGGCCTGGTCGGCCCGCTGCCCACGGGGCGGGACCGCGACGAGCACGGCCACGGCGAGGGGATCGCGCGCCAGGGCGAGCACCTGGATCGTCGTCGGCACCGTCTCCAGGTCGACTATCTGGGGCCGGCAGGGAACGATCACCAGGTCGGCCGCCCGGGCGGCCTCCAGCGCGGCCGTTTCCGACCGCGGCGGCGTATCGAGAACAACGGTGGCCACGCGCCTGGCACGAGCCGCATCGAGGGTCGGCCGGAGCCGCGCCGGCGCGACGTCGGTAACGACCGGGAACGCGGCCTCCCGGCGATCGCGCCAACGGCAGGCTGAGGCCTGCGGGTCGAGGTCGAGGACGACCGCGCCCATCTCGACCGCCAGCGCCGTCGCCAGCGCCGTCATTCCGGCGCCGCCCTTCGTTGAAAGCAGCGCGATGACCTGCATACGTCCGCGAGTATAGCAGGGGCTTAAGTACTTAAGTGCTTAAGCCTGGGTTGGCGGTGGCGTTCTACCCGGGCTGCTCTCTCCGTACGCGTACGGTGGTCGCTCATCCGTTCAAGTAGCGTGCGGCCGGACTCCGGGCGTGGCCGCAGCGGCGCGCTGGCGAGTTCGCGCAGCGTGTAGGCGCGTTTGGCCCAGGCGGCCATCAGCTCCTGCCCGCTGGCGTTCGTTCGGCTCGACGGCGCGGATGGCGTCGTAGAACTCGGCGCTCGTCGGCCGTTCTGCCCACCCGGCGCAACTGCTCGCCAAGCGCATCGCAACCGTCAGGTAATCACGATTCTGGGCCAAAATCCCCCGTAAACACCAGGCCGACCCGGTCAACATAAGAAGCGATTATCGGACGCAACCCGGTTCAGTCCGCGCCGGGGTCGACCGTGATGACGTGCGTTTCGAGCAGCGTGCGAATTGCGGATACGTCCTCGCGCAACCGCTCGATCTCAACCTGCAGAACAGCGACCTCTTGCTCGACCACGCGGATGCGTTCGTCAAGGGCGCCAATGCTGCTGGCAAAGAACACGCCCAGGCCGACAGCGCTGCCGAAGATGGTGACGATGATGCCGACGATTCGAACGACCCCGGTCAGGTCGCGGCGCTGTACGCGGACGACATCCTTCAGAAGTTCCCAGGTGACGTCTTCTGCGCGCATTGGACGTCGTTCGTCCGCGCCAGCGGCTTCGTTTCTCGCAGTCGCCATTTACCCGGCAGGATATCACACGAATCGCCTTCGGCAAGGTCGACTAGTGTGCTGTCCCGGAAATACGCATCGCTATGCGCGCCACCTTGTCGATGATCGACTGCGCCGTGGCGACCCAGACGAACGGTGTGGCGGAGGTATTGTAGGCGTCGATGAACGCTTGGATCTTGTTCACCAAATCGGTGACGCTGTGGAACGAACCCCGCTTGATCGCCCGCTGGCTGAGCAACCCGAACCACCGCTCCACTTGGTTCAACCAGGACGCCGAGGTGGGCGTGAAGTGCAGATGGAAGCGGGGTCGCGCCGCCAGCCACCGCTTGACCTTGGCGTGCTTGTGCGTCGCGTAGTTGTCCAGTACCAGGTGGATGTCCAACTCCGCCGGCACCTCGCGGTCGATCAGGCGGAGGAACGACAGGAACTCCTCGTGGCGGTGCCGCTTCCGGCACAGCCCGAACACCTCTCCGGTGGCGATGTCCAGGGCGGCGAACAGCGTCGTCGTGCCGTGGCGGACGTAGTCGTGGGTGTAGCCTTCGGCGTAGCCGAGGCCCATCGGCAGCGTCGGCTGCGTGCGATTGAGCGCCTGAATCTGCGACTTCTCGTCCACGCACAGGACCATCGCGTGGTCGGGCGGGTTGAGGTAGAGCCCGACGATGTCGCGCACCTTCTCGATAAAGAACGGGTCGGCCGACAGCTTGAAGGTCTGCGCCAAGTGCGGTTTGACGCCGAAGAGGGCGAGCCAGCGCTGCACCGTGCTCTTGGAAAGGCCCTCGGCCTGCCCCAGGGTGCGCGTGCTCCAGTGCGTGGCGGCGTTGGGCGGCCCCTGCAACGCGCGGTTGATCACCGCCGCCACCGTGTCGTCGTCGTAGGTCCGGGGCCGTCCGGGCCGGATTTCGTCGTGCAACCCCTCGATGCCGGCCTCGCGGAAGCGTCGGCGCCACTTGCCGACGGTGTGCGGTGTGACGCCGACACGCTTGGCGACGGCGGCGTTGGTCAAGCCTTCGGCGCTGGCGAGGATGATGCGGGCCCGCACGACCAAGGCGTAGGGCAGGGTAGCCGATTGGGCAATCCCCTGGAGCTGATTCTGTTGCTCGTCGGTGAGCGTGAGCGAGGCCAGTTTGCTTCCGCGTGGCATGAGCAGGCTCCTTCGGGTGCGAGTCTGCCCATGATGCCATGAATTTAAGGGCCAGGACACTAGCGCCTCGCCGAGATGGAGCGCCTGCACCTACCTACGGGCCGCAGCTCCCCGGATCGGAGTCGCACTCCGGCCGCTCTAACCGCGCGCGCCCTCTCGGAGGGAGCTGAGGGGCGCATTCCCGATTTCCCGGTCACGCGCTCACACCCACCGGCGTCATGGCCATCGCTGCAAACAGTTCCATCTGCCGGACTTATAGAAAGACCGCAGGAGAAGAATCGCGTCGACGCTCTCCGGTAGCCAATAGATGGATGCGCCCTTGATGCGGAGATTGATGACGCGACGGATGGCGCTTTCGACGGCGCCGCTGCCCCGCGGAAGCCCAAGCCCGACCATTGTGGTGTAGGCGAAACGATGACGGTTCTTCAGGAAGAGGGTAGAGTCCCGGCCTCCGCTTCGCCCGACGGGCGTGTTTCTCGCGGTAGTACGGCGTCGTGACCGGCACCGTCGTGCCCCGGGAGGTGCGAACGTTGACGGTCTCCAGGCCGTCGCTCCGCATCCGCCGGGGCAGGTGGCGCACGAGGGCGCTCGCCGCGTCGCCAACCGCGGCGGAGCGCACCGCGCGTTGCAGCACGGGGGTGAGGAGGGCGCCGCAGAACTCGTCCGCGATGACCCGCAGCTGCTCTTCGCACTGCTCCGCTTCCTCTGCCGACCTGGGCGCTGGAGCACGCGCGTCAAACTCCAGCGCCCGCCGGAGGGCAGTGCGCAGGTGGACGGGAATGTTGCCAAGATCGATCTCGCGGCTCGGGGTGTCAATGGCGCTCTTGTCCATTTCAACGCACCATCATGGGCAGTCCGAGCCGTAATGTCCAGTACCACCCTCCCCGTCTGTCCGAAGACCGGCTCAACCTCCCCCAGCCTCACAGTCCATCTTTGCCTACACACTGTTCCGGGAAATCGGGAATGCGCCCTTCCGCTCTCCGTCGAAATAGGGGCCTTCCTCGACGGTCCCGCTCGCCCTGCGGAAGACCCAGTTGCCGTTCATTTCGCCTTCGATAAAGGGGCCTTCCGCGACAGTCCCGCGCGCGGAGCGGAGGACCCAGTTGCCGTGCTTATTGCCGTCCTGGACGCGTCCAGTATTCGTCTCCTGATTTCCATCCCAGGCCCACGTGAGGGTTCCCGTTCCCTGGGCCAAGCCACCCGCACACTCCCCAGTCCAGGTCACGGTTTCGCCCGTCGCGAGACTCGGATTCCAGACGTAGCACCCAGGCTGCTGGGCAATCTCCATCCAGCACGCCGCGCCGGCCGGCTTGCCGGCGCACGTCTGATCGGGGCGGAATCCCGCCGGTCGCGGCCGCATATCGCCGACCGCAGCAATCTCGGCGCCAGCGGCAGGTGCTCCCGCTACCCGCGATCCGGAAACCGGCGCCCCAACGCCGTCGGCGTCCACCCCGGCCAAAGCGGATGAGCCACCCGCCGGACCGCGCAGCGCCGACAGCCGGTTCTCCGCCAGCGCCCGAAACACCCCATTCGGGAACTGCTCGAGATACGCCTCGAAGTCCGCCGGGTTCGCGCTGTTCATGATCGACTGCCAGAACAGCCCCTCGAGCCCCTCTGACTGAGCGCCGAACGACGAAGGCGGCTGCGCGGCGCCCACCGCCACCGCCGGCCGCGACCCGTCGGCCGACCGCAGCGCCGAAACCGCCGCGTCGTCCAGATAGCCGGTCGCCCGACCGCCCCCCGACGCCTGCCAACTGCGGATCGCCGCCCGCGTCCGCGGGCCGAACAGACCGTCCGCACCGCCCGGGTCGAAACCACCGGCCTGGAGTCCCTGCTGAATCTGCCGCCGCGCAGCCCGGTCGAGACCCAACCCCTCCTCGACCACCGGGCCGTTGCAGCCCCACACCTGAACCACGCATCCTGAACCGCCACCGCGGGAACGGCACTCCCGCCGCGCCGCCTGCCGCGCGTCGGACCCCGACGCATACGACTGCGCCCAGCCCACCGCCGTGCTGTCGGCATCCTGATCTACCGCATACGCTGCGCACCGCTCGAACGTCAGCACCACCGAACACACCGAACCGCACTCGCGCAACGCCGCCGACCGCGCTGCCGCCAGCGTCTCGTAGTCCACCGCCCACCCATACTGGTCGCCTTGCCGGCCCCAACCGGGGTCTGCGCCACGATCGATGCCGCTGTACACACCAAAACGCCGAAGACGAGCCCTGACCACACGAGTGCCTTCATCGTCTGCTTCTCCTTTCCGAACACGATAGCGCCCCGCCGAATCGGTCGCCAACCTGGTCACGCGTCCACCGCGGCGACGCGCTCGTCCAATTCACGATCGGGCCGGTGTGGCAGCGACCGAATCGACCTTGAATCGGCCTCCGATCACGGGCTCCCGAGGTAGAACGAAGTCGGCGTGTCGGGGCCGAGCGAGGGTTGACGGTGTTGTGGATGGAGAGGTCGGTCTCGTGCGCACCGAACGACCCTCCCGCGTCCCAGTTGAAGCTGTCGCCGGTGAAGCCCCGAACACCGCCCACCAGGGACATGTCCTGTGCGTTTCCGATCGGCTCCGTTGGCACGGGAAAGACACACCTGCCCGGCACCGCCTTCCTGGAGGTCCCGATGTTGGTCGATCTGTATCCCAGGGTGCACCGGCGGTACTCGTCGTTGGCGATCCTCGGCCCGATCCCGTGCCGGCCATGCGCCCTGACCCGCAAGCAGGCTGGCAAGACGGTCACACGCATCATCCCGGCCCAGGCCGGGCCGCAGACGCAGGCGCGGCTCGCAGAGTATCGCCGCTTCCGACAATTGTCGAAGATGTTCATCGAGGTCAACGATGCACAGAGCGAGGCGCGTCTGGCGACCGGCAGTGCACCAAAAAAACCGCAGACCGCGGTGATCGCCGAGTCGCTGGCGGCCGAAGCGGCACGTGAGATCGAGCGGCTGCTGGGGGCCGACGCGACGCAGACACTGGGCGACTTCGAGGCGGCCGAGACCGCGGTGCACACCGCCGTGCTGGCGGTGGCGGCTCCTTTCGTTGCCGAGCGGCTCAACGCCGACCACAGCGCTGGGGCGCGCGATCGCAGTCGACGAACGCCAAGCCGTCGAGCCGGAGACGCACCGCGTAAAACATACCCTGTATCTCGGCGTCGACGGTACGGGCATTCCCGTGCGCAAGGCCGAAACCGCGCAGCGCCAAGGCAAGCAGCCCGACGGTTCGGCCAAAACCCGCGAGGTCAAGCTCGCCGTCGCCTGGACGGCCGAACGCCGTCACCCCAAGACCGGCATCCCGATGCGCGACCCGGACTCAATCTCCTACACGGCCGCTATCGAGACGGCCGCCAGTCGCGATACCGACCGCGAACCCTCCCCCTTCGCCCAGCGCGTCTGCCGCGAAGCCGAACGCCGCCGTTTCGCCGATGCCGACCGCAGGGTCATCCTCGGCGACGGCGCCCTGGATCTGGGCCCTCGCCGACGAGTGTTTCCCCGATGCGATCCAGATCGTCGACATCTTCCACGCCAAAAGCCACATCTGGGACGTCGCCAAGGCCATCTACACACCCGGGTCCGACCTCGCCGCGGCTGCCGACGTCAGGGACGGTTGACCGACGCGTGTCGCGGCTCGAAGGGCGCATCGATGGTTGGTACGACCGGCCCTCGGCCCCGATGCCCGCGCCCGACCCCTCCGATTGAGTACCTGCATCGTAAACTGACCGGCTGCCCAACGTTCCCGCCCCGTTGCGGGCGCGCTTGGTGGTGTGCGGCTTCGGGATGGTCGGCTACAAGCTGGTCGAGCGCCTGGCGGCGCTCGGCGCAATCTGGCGTTACGACGTCACCGTCATCGGTGAGGAGCCGCACCCGGCGTACGACCGCGTCCGGCTCACCGAGTGGCTCGACCACCGCGACGCCGGCCGCCTCGCGCTGGCGCGCCCCGGCTGGAGCGACGAGCTCGGGGTCCGCGTCCTCACCGGTACGCGGGTGGTTGCCATCGACCGTGAAAGGAAGGCGCGTTCGGGACGCCGACGGCACGGAGATCGGGTACGACCGTCTCGTCCTGGCCACCGGGTCGGCGCCGTTCGTGCCCCCGATCGAGGGCGCGGACCACGACGGTGTGTTCGTCTATCGGACTCTCGACGATCTGGAGCGTCTGCGTCGTCGGGCGGAGCGCGTGGGTAGCGCCATCGTCGTGGGGGGCGGCCTGCTCGGCCTGGAGGCGGCCGACGCCCTGCGCCGGCTGGGCGTCCACGTGGTGCTCCTGGAGGCGGCGCCCCACCTGCTGAGCCGCCAGCTCGACGCGGAGGCGGCGGCGCTGCTGGAGGCGCGGGTGCGCGAGACGGGCGTGCGGACGATGACCGGCGCCCAGGTGCGGCGGATCGAGCCGCGAGGCGAGGAGCTGGCGCTGACCATCGACGGCCATCCGGAACCGCTGGTCACCGGGCTCGTCGTCACGGCGGCCGGCGTGCGCCCACGCGACGAGCTCGCACGGGACGCCGGGCTGGGCGTGGCGTCCGGACCGGGCGGGATCGTTGTCGACGACGAGCTGCGGACATCGGATCCGGCGATCCACGCCATCGGCGAGTGCGCCTCGCACGCCGGCGTCGTCTACGGCCTGGCGGCTCCCGGTTTCCGGATGGCCGAGACGCTGGCCGGGATTCTGGCCGGCGGGCGGCGCCGGTTCCGAGGCTACACGCCGGCGGTGCGGCTGCGGTTGATCGGCATCGACGTCTGGTCGCTCGGCGATCAGCGCCAGGAGGGGACGCGCATATCGTGGAGCGGCGACGGTGCCTATCGGCAGGTCACGATGCGCGGCCGGCGCATGGCGGCGGCTGCCGCCGTAGGTCCCGGGACGAGCTCGGCTTCACGCAGGATCTGATTCGACAGGGCTAGCCCTACCTTGTACCCACATTATTCGTTCTGGACAACTCCAGCACGCTCCCGCCGTCCAATGCGGTAGCCGATGGTTGCGATGGACATTCGTTCGTAACCGCGCCACATGATCTGGTGTCCGGGGGGCGGGTCGTGCGTTCGGTTCTGGTAGCCGCCGAGGATGGCGAGCAGGAGGACTGCGGCGGCGAGATGGTCAGGGGGCGGCAGGCCGAGTTCTTCGGCATAGTCGGTCAGGAAACGCAACTCGATGTCGGTGAACAGCAACTGGGCGTCGCACCCCGGCACGTCACGTCCGAGCAGGGTCATCACCATCAGGCGCCAGGCGATCACGGTATTGATGGTGACCGCGCGTTGGAGCCGGTCGGCGGTGTGGAACGCGAGATGTTCGACTCGGCATCCGGACTTGAGCACCCGGAACAGGTCTTCGATGCGCCAGCGCCGCAGGTAGTAGCCGATGACCGCGACCGCGGTTTCGGTGCTGTCGACGTCGAGACTGGTGAGCAGGAACCACTCGACCGCCGGCTCGCCGGGCGGCGGCGCGGTTTCGCGCACATGGACCGTTGACAGCGCCACCGGTTCGGCGCCGGCGATGGTCGGCGGCGCCACCACCTGGCGATGGCGCACCTCGGCCCGCGCCACCCGCCCGGTGCGCGCCGGGCGGGCCTGCCTGCCGCTGGATTTGCGCCGCGCGCTCAGCCGGTCGATCTCGATCTCGACGTGCCCGTCGGCGGCGCCGGCGCGCATGGCGGCGAACAGCTTCGGGGCGCCCTTGGCGAGACAGCGGTCATGGTGGGCGCGCACCAGCACTTCCACCCGGTTCAGACGGCGCTGCTCGTCGAACACCGCGAAGCAATCCGCCTCGCGGTCCATGACGCTGAGCACCCGCGTCTTGCGGCTCAACGCCGCCGCCGCCCGGTCGATGTCGCGCAGGCCGTCGACCCAGCGCCGCGTCTTGGGGGCCGTCTCCTGCGCCGCCTTGGGGGCCGTCTCCTGCGCCGCCGCCGGCGGTGGCTCGTCCGCCGGGCGCGCCGCGCCGCCCGGCGGCGCCTCGAAACCGCAGCGCAGCACGCCCAGCGGCAGACCCGCGCCATCGACCGCCAGGGTCAGATGCAGATGCAGGCCGAGCGTCTTCGAGGCCGTCTGGTTGCGCCCGATGATGCCCAGCCCCTCGCAGTGCGGGCGCGTCGCAAAGTTCAGATCCGTCCCGTCCTGGATGCACAGCACCGTGTCCTGGCCGCGCATCCGCTGCAGCGTGCGCGCCCGGTGCGGCGCGAGAATGTTCCCGGGCGTGACCGCCGACGACACCGGCTGGTCGATGAGCCGGTAGTAGCCCTTGACCGCCGCGCGGTCGTGGGACGCGTTGGCGGTGATCGCCTCGCCGGGCAACGACGCCAGCAGACCCGCGCTCTTGACCAGACGCGCCGACAACCGCTGATCGCCCAACGGCGCCCCTCCAAACTCGTTCACTGTCCAGGCGCCGCTGTCGAGCCCGTCAGCCGGCGCCAGCGCCGGCGCCGCAGCGACCCGCGCCACCCCCAACCGCCGCCGCCAGTGCGGCTCCAACTCGTACATATATACCGACTTGACCGGACGAGCCCGCGCGTGGTCGCGGTCCTGGCGCCCGCGACCGGCCGTCTGGCCGACCCACACGAAGTTGGCCGCCTTGAAGCTGGCGCCGTCATGCGCCGGGCCGACGAAGGTCTCCACCAGCCACGGACGATACTGGTAGCGGGCTTCGAAATCCTCCGCCACACGCGCCAGCACCTGGCCCAGCACCTGGCTGGCCAGGTTGCGGCATTGCACGCCGGGGCGGATCAGGAACCGGCTCAGGCACAGCACCCGGTGCAGATGGGCTTGGCGTTGCTCAGCGCTCCATCCCATCCACGCCTCGCGCGCCCGCAATTGCAACGCCGCGGCCGAAAACCCGACCGCGCCCAGCACCCCGTGCGCCGAGACCACCAGATAGCGCACCTGGCAGCCCGCAAAGGTCGTCGTCCCCTGCGGATGCTCGAAGTGCAGCAAGGTATTCCACACCCGGCGCTGCCCGCCTTGCTCTACCACCTCCAGCGACAATCCCGCGACCGCCGCCACCGTACCCGGCACCGCCGTGGCCGCCGCCACCGGCGCGTCGAAACGCTGCGGCGTGGGCGCGCCCCCGCCGCGCCGCGACGCCGGCAACGCAATCCGCCCCGCCTTGTGCAGCGTGTTGAGCGCTTTGAGACAACCCGCGAGTTGGGCCGACCCGCGCGCATCGACAAACCCGAACTCCGCGCACACCCGCCGCCCCACCGCCGCTCGGTTGTTCAGCGCCTCCCGCGCCACAATCCGCTCGAGGCGAGCTTGCGACTCCGGCGCACGAAGGGTCTGTAGTATCTGGTTCTGGTGCTCCATGCCGTGACGCTACACGGCGGAAGCTGATTTGTCCAGCCCTGAATGCGGGTACAAGGCAGGGCTAGCCCTGCCCGTGGCCCATAATTTTTTGCTGGACTTCCTGCCGCCACTTCGCTACGGTGGCCGGCATGGAGATTCAGAATCAGGTCTCACGTATTCTACGGGACAACCTCGCCCGCCTGCGCGACGTGCTGGACGGGGCGGTTTCGCAGGGTGTCGGCAGCCTCGGCCAAGTCGCTGATCGCGTCTGTGAAGCGTTCGATTTCCGCGACGGACGGGGCCGGTGGCAACGCGCGAGCTGCTGCCGGGCGTTGTCCGACCTGCAGGCGGCCGGCCACGTCTCGCTGCCTGCGGGTCGAGGTGCCCGCGGTGGTGGGGGCCGGGCGCGGGTGCTCCCGCACCCGCTGGCGCCGGCGGTGGACGTGCCGGACACGGTCGGCAAGGTTGTGGGTCTGACCCTGGAGCTGGTGGAAACCGACGAGCAGCGGCAGGTCTGGAACACGCTGATGGCGTACGAGCACCCGCGCGGGGCTGGTCCGTTCGTCGGCCCGCAACTGCGGTATCTGGTGGGTTCGGCGCATGGCTGGCTGGGCGGGGTCGGGTTTGCGGCGAGTGCGCGGCGGCTGCGGTCCCGCGACGCCTGGGTCGGGTGGGACGATGCGGGCCGGCGCGCGCACCTGCACCGGGTGTTGGGACTGTGCCGGCTGCTGGTGCGCCCCGGCATTATGTGTCGCAACCTGGCCTCGCACGTGCTGGGCCGGGTCGTCCGGACGGTCGGCGACGACTGCGAGGGTCTGTATGGCTATCGCCCCTGGCTGCTGGAGACGTTCGTCGACGAGACCGAACAGACGGGGGCGAGCGTGCGCGCGGCGAACTGGGTTCGGGTGGGTGAGACCTGCGGTCGCGGTCGCCAGGATCGCACGCACGCGGCGCCGGAAACGCGCAAGGCGGTGTATATGTATGCGTTGGAGCCGGCGTGGCACACCCGCCTCGCAGTGCCTGCACCGGTCTTGGCGCCGCTGGCGGTTGGCGACGGTCTCGACGCCGCGGTCTGGGCGGAGCACGAGTTCGGCGGGGCGCGTTTGGGCGACGCGCGTCTGAGCGCGCGGCTGGTGCAGAGCGCGCAGCAAATGGCAGAGTCTCCGATGCGCGCCATCACCGGCGCCGCCCACGGCGCCCGCGCGATGGTCAAGGGCCATTACCGGCTGATCGACCAGCCCGCCGACAGTGCGGTGACGGTCGACAACATCCTCGCGCCGCATCGCGAGCAGACGCTGCGCCGGATGCAGGCGCACGACACGGTGCTGTGCATCCAGGACGGCACCCGGTTGAACTTCACCCGGCGCGGGCAGACGCAGGGGCTGGGGGCCATCGGCTCGAACCAGACCGGGGCGGTGGCGCGCGGCCTGGAGTTGCACACGACCTTGGCCGTCAATCCCGACGGGCTGGCGTTGGGCGTGCTGCGGGCCGCCTTCGACGCGCCTGCGCCCCCGAATCCCGAGGCGGAAGGCGAGCCGCCCCCGAAGCCGCGCGAGGAGCGCAAGTCGTTCCGTTGGATCGAGGGGCTGCGCGACTGCGCGCAGGCAGCCGAACAATTGTCCGAGACCCGCGTGGTGTGCGTGATGGACCGCGAGGCCGATTTCCTCGACCTGTTCGTCGAGCACCGCGCGGCTGCCCAGCAGGTCGACCTGCTGGTCCGCGCCAAGGCCGACCGCGTCCTCGGCAGGGAAAAGACGCCCGACGGGCAGACGGTCTCACGCCGTCTGTTCGATACGGTGCGCAACGCGCCGGCCCGAGGCGCCGCCAAGGTCGAGGTGCAGCGGCTGAGCGCGCGCGTGAAGGCCAGCAAACAGGCCCGCAAGGACCGCCGGGCGGAGCGGGTCGCCGACGTGACGCTGCGCTACCAGCAGGTGCCGCTGCCCTGCCCCGGCGACGAGCCGGTCGCACTGTGGGTCGTCCACGTGCGCGAGGAACAACCACCGCCCGCGGTCGAGCCGCTGGAGTGGTTCCTGCTGACCACGTTGCCCGTGAGCAGCGCCGACGACGCCATGCGCATCCTGCAATGGTACGTCCGGCGCTGGCGCATCGAAGAATACTTCCGGGTGCTCAAGTCCGGCTGCAAGGTCGAGGAGTTGCAGCACCACACGGCCGAGCGGCTCGAACGCGCCATGGCCATCAAGATGGTCATCGCGTGGCGCATCCAGTTGATGGTCCAACTCGGGCGCGAAGTGCCCGACCTGCCGGGCGACCTGCTGTTCTCCGATGGCGAGTTGCGCGTGCTCGCCACCTTCGCCCGCTCACGCAAGCTGCCGCCGCCGACGCGCCTCGGCGACGCTGTCGGCCTGGTCGGGCGCCTCGGCGGGTGGCTCGGACGCCAACGCGACCCGCCCGGCGCACAGTTGATGTGGCACGGCTACACTCAACTGGTTGCCATGACCTTTGGCTTCGAACTGCGGGACGAGTTCGGATGACCTCCTGCTCACTACAGTCCAGCCCCGGACATCCGGGGCACGGGCAGCGCTAGCCCGTCGCGCCGTGGCAGCTTCACCGGTTCTATCAGAGCGGCTCGTTTGCGGACCCCACGGCGCGGCGTCCGGTGGCGGAGTGGCCGGCGTCGGCGGTGGTCTGCAACTGCCTGGAGATCACGCGCGGCGCGCTGAGCGCCGCCGGGGCGGCCGGATGCAAGTCCGTGGACGACCTGGTCGCACGGACCGGCGCCTCGACGGTGTGCGACTCGTGCCGGCCGCGGCTGGCCGAGTTCACCGGCGCCGGCTCGGCGGCGACCGCGGAGCGTTGGGGGAGCGGCCTGCAGGTCGCGGCCAGCGTTGCGGGCGTGCTCGCGCTGCTGATCGCAGCCGGGGAACCCGCGCCGCCTGCGGCCAGCCTGCGGGCGAGCGGCGCCTGGGATGTGCTGTACAGAGTCCCCTGGTGGCGGCAGGCGACCGGCTTCGGCGTGCTCGCCCTGGCCCTGATAGCGATGGTCGGCTACTCGGCGCGGCGCCGCTTCCAGCCTGGGCGGACGACGGACGGTCACCACCAGATCGAGATCGCGTGCGACCGATGCCACACGCCGTTCGACGGCGTCCGGCAGGAGGCCTGCCTGGACTGCCACGCGGCCGAGCTGGAGGCCGCCCTCGACTCGCACGCCGCCTCGATCTTCGAAGACCCGCGCAACGCCGCCGACCTCGACCGGCTGGACGTCCGCGAGTGCATCACCTGCCACACGGAGCACCAGCCGGCGCTGACGGGGCCGATGGGCGTCACGCTGCCTTCCGACTTCTGCGATCCATGCCACGCGACGGTGGCCGAGGACCGGCCGACGCACCGCGGGCTGTCGATCGACACCTGCGCCTCGGCTGGATGCCACAACTACCACGACAACCGAGCACTCTACGAAGACTTCCTGGTGAATCGCGGCGTTGCCGGACCCGATACGATCGCGGGCGTGCTGCCGCCGCGCGAGACGTGGGTGTCGTGGGAGACGGCCGAGCGTGCGCCGCTGGGCGCGGCCGACGCCGACGCCCCGGAATCGTCCGCCGGCGATCCGGAGTTGATCGACGCCTGGGCCGGCTCCGCGCACGCCGCGGCCGGGTGGCGTGCTCGGACTGCCACCAGCCGGAGGGTACGGCCTGGACCGACGGTCCGTCGCTCTTGGCCTGCGCCGCCTGCCACGAGCTCGAGCCGGAGGGTTTCCTCGGCGGCCGACACGGCATGCGGCTGGCGGTCGATCTGGAGCCGATGTCGCCCGCGCTCGCGCGCCTGCCGATGCACCCGGGCGCGGGGTCGACGATCCTGGCCTGCGGGACGTGCCACGACGCCCACGCCGTCGACGTGCGGCGCGCGGCGGTCGACGGCTGCCTGGCGTGTCACGTCGACGAGCACTCGACCGCGTACCCCGAGTCGCCCCATGCCCGGCTCTGGGCCCTGGAGGTGTCTGGGGACGCGCCGCCGGGCAGCGGCGTGAGCTGTGCGTCGTGCCACCTGCCGCGCGAGCCGCGGCGCGTGGCCGGCGCCGAGCGCATCGTCGTCGAGCACAACCAGAACGCGAACCTGCGTCCCAACGTGAAGATGATCCGCGACGTCTGCCTGCGCTGCCACTCGCTGCGGCTGTCGATCGACGCGCTCGCCGACCCCGCGCTGATTCGGCGCAACTTCGCCGGGCGGCCGGCGCGCCACGTCGAGAGCATCGACATGGCGCTGTCTCGCCGGGAGTGATGCGGCGCGGCTCGCGCCATCTTGCCGGAGTCGACGACCGGGACAGCGCATCCCGCGGATCAGGAGGTTTGCACTCCTGAGGCAGGATGTCCCCGGGAGGTAAACTGGCTGGGAGACTTGGGAACACGCGGGGTCACCTGAATCCAGGTCGGGAGTTGCGATGACGCCGTTTGTCAGTTGAAGTCGTTCCGTGATCGCCGCCGCAGCGCTGGGGATGGCCCTCGCCGGCTGCGGCGGCAACTCGGCCGCCGAGCGGAACGAGCCGGGCGGGATCTCGCCGCAGGTGATGGCGGATGCCCTGCACACCGTCATCGAGTCGGACCGCACGGTCTACGCGCGCCACGTCGTCAACCGCCTGCAAGACCAGGAGCAGGTGATCCTGGCCAGCGAGCACTGGCAGGACGACAAGGCGCTGCCGCTGCCGGCGCAGGTGTTCCGCATGGGCGCGGAGCTGGCGGCGGAGAAGACGGACGGTTTCCGCTACGCACTTCTCTCGAAGTGGCCCGTCAACGCGCAGAACGCGCCCAAGACCGAGATGGAGGCCGCCGGTCTCGACGCGGTCGCCGGCGATCCCTCGCAGCCGTTCTACGGCACGGAGACCCGCGCGACGACTTTGCGGTGGGCGACACCATGGGCGCGGTGGTCATCCGGATTCCGGTGCGCTGAGGCTGGCGGTCGCTCCTACCCCCTAAAGATTGGGATCTTCCGGCCTTCTACGGAACGCTATCATGTTCCGGTAGCGCGAAGGTCAGCACCGTGTTGGTCGCAATCACCGTGACGTACTGCTTGCCGTTGACCTGATACGTCATCGGGCTCGACCGGATCGCACGCTGCGCCTGGTGGCGGAACAACTGCTCGCCGGTCGCGGCGTCGAACGCGTAGAACGCGCCGTCGTCCGCGCCCTGGAACACCAAATCGCCCGCCGTCGCGAGGTTGCCGCTCGCGCCGATGCCGCTGAGCGCGGGGAACACCTGCTGCCACGCCTCTTCCCCGCTGGCCGGCTCGTAGGCGGTCAGGGTGGTGGTGGGCGTGTAGGCCGGGATGCGGCTCAGCTCCTCGAAATTGGCGCTGTGGCCGTCGCCGTGCGGACCCGGCTCCAGGCTGTCGCCGAGCGGGCTGACGATCATCGAAACGGCCGCGTTCTTGCCGGTGACGTAGAGCAGCCCGGTCCGCGGGCTGAACGCGGGCGAGCCGAAGCTCGACCCGCCGTGGGCCACGATCAGGTGCTCCTCGATGGAGTACGGCGTGTACATCGGCCGGGTCTGCGCCTGCAGCTCCGGATCGTCGAGGTGCACGTAGGTCGCGCAGAACGGCGTCATCGGCACGCCGCGCGCGTTGTAGGGAATCGGCTGGGTGGGATGGACCACCTCGCCCGGCACGTTGGTCGCGGTCGACACCAGCGTCTCCACCATGGGATTGATCGGCTCGCCGGTCTCGCGATCCCAGAGGTAGAGCAGGCAGTTCTTGCCGGCCGCGCCGACGCCCCTGATCGTCTCGCCGTCGTCACCGGTGACGTCGAACAGCACCGGCCCGGTGACGTGGTCCCAGTCCCACAGGTCGTGGTGGACCGCCTGGTAGTACCAGCGCAGTGCGCCGGTCTCCAGGTCGAGCGCGATCGTGGCGTTGGTGAACAGGTTGGCCCCGGGCCGCGCCGAGCCGTCGTAGTCGGGCGACGGGTTGCCGGTATTGAAGTAGATCAGGCCGAGGTCGAGGTCGATGGCCGGCTGCGTCCACACGCCGCCTCCCGCGCGCTGGCCGTCGCCCCACGTATCCTGCGCGATCTCCCAGCCGTCGTCCTGCGGGCGCTGCGGGATGGTGTTGAACACCCACTCGATCGCGCCGGTGGTCGCATCGGTGGCGATTACCAGGCCGCCCGGGATGTGGCCTTCCGAGAGCGCGGCGCCCGCGTACAGCGTCCCGTCGTGGTAGGCCGGCGCGGCGGTGATGCGGTAGCCGAGCGTGTGCGGATCCAGTGTCGGCGGATACGCGTCCGGATACTTGGCCTGCAGCGCCAGCCCGACGACCGGCAGGACGCCGCCGTCCCCGAACGATTCGACCAACTCGCCGGTCTTCGCGTCCGCCGCGACCAGGTTCGGCCCGTTGTAGGAGTAGATCTTACCCTCTGCGTAGGTCGGCCCGCGGACGCGGTTGCGGCGCGCCTCGTCCAGCTCCAGGGTCCACACCTCTTCCCCGGTGGCCCCGTTGACGGCGATCACGCTGGCGCCCGCGTGGAAGTACATCACGCCGTCTACCACCAGCGGTGTCACCTCGCTGACGTCGGTCCCCGCCGCCACCTCGTAGGACCACCGCTCGGCCAGCCCGCCGACCGTCTCCGTATTGACTTCACCGAGTTCCGAGTAGCGGCTGTTGTCGAGGTCGAGGTTGTGGCTCGTCCAGTTGGTCTGGCCGCCCGCCGTGATGTTCGGCGGCTCGCCCTGCCGGGTAGTCTGCCCCTGCCCGGCCGCCGCCGACGCGCTCGCGACCAGGCCGACCGCGGTCAGCACGGCCGCAATCGGTCGAATATGCACAGCATTCGATGAAGTCATCTGTCGCTCCTTGGTCTCCATCATACCCAAGCGCTAGAATCGAGGGATGGAAGCGATCGTGCCCTGGCTCACGCCAGCCCTGATCGTCGCTCTGGCCGCTTGGCTCAGGTCCGACCTGCGTGACATGCGGCAGGAGATCAGGGATCTGCGCCGTGACTTCGCCAGTCTGGCCGAGCGAGTCGCCAGTCTGGCCGAGCGAGTCGCCAGTCTGGCCGAGCGAGTCGCACACCTCGAAGGCGCCCTGCTGCGACCCGCGGCGCCCGCCGGCGACGGAGACTGAACTACTGACGCCCCCCTTCCGAGCCGTTCGCGATGAGCGCGTCGTCGTGCACGATGCCGATCGCGCACGTGGGACAGGGGGGCACGGCCACGCCTGCGGCGAGCGTGCGCTCGCGGAGCAGCGCGTAGGTCTCGGGAAACGGCTCGATGGGGTCGATCGGCCCCTGCGCGATGGTCACCGGCAGCCAGCCCCGCTTGTTCGTCGCGTCCAGGCGGGCGCCGCTGGCGAGCAGCAGCACGACGACCGAATTGGCGCCCCGGTTCGCGGCTCCGTGCAGCGCAGTGTTGCCGGCCTCGTCCGCGGCGTGCGGGTCCGCGCCGGCATCGAGGAGCAGCGCGACCGCTTCGAGCGCGTCGGCCTCCGAGCCAGCGCCCTGACCGGCGTAGGTCGCGGCCCCCGACGCGGCCATCAGCGCCGTCGAGCCGCTCGCGGTGGTGACCCGCGGGTCGGCG
This sequence comes from Vicinamibacterales bacterium, assembly GCA_965222905.1. GTDB lineage: Bacteria > Acidobacteriota > Vicinamibacteria > Vicinamibacterales > UBA8438 > WTFV01. Next base: position 7,822,946 of record OZ244976.1, read on the forward strand.
CCGTGGGCCAGCAGCAGGCGCATGAGCGACGCGTCCGCGGCGATGGCGGCCAGCAGGAACGGGGTCACTCCCTGCGTCGGGAACAACGGTGAGGTCTGGGTAGCCAGCCGGACGCGCTCTCGCGACGGCGCGTTCGGGTCGCCCCCCATCGCCAGCAGCGCCTCTATGAGCGCGCCACTCCTCAGGCTGCCGGTCGGCGAGGGGTCCGGCACGACACGGAAGTGCGGCCGGTGCGCAAGGACGGCGGCGTGGAGCGCGGTCCAGCCGACGCCGTCCGCGTTGGGATCGGCGCCGCGCTCGAGCAGCCACGCCGCAACCTCGTAATGGCGGTTTTCAATCGCGACAACCAGCGCGCTCGACCCGTCCGGCGCCACGTCGTCGACGTCAGCGCCTGCATCCGCCAGAACCGCCGCGGCGTCCCGGTGACCGCCCCGCACGGCGAAGAGGAACGCCGAGAACCCGGCTGGCGGAGACTGCCCCGCACCGGTATCGCCCGCTGGCGCCCGGCCCACCGCGTCGACGCCCGTGTGCCCCGACCGCGCGTGGACATCGGCGTCCTGGTCGATCAACTCCCGTACCGCCGCCGCGTGCCCCTCGGCCGCGGCCCACATCAGCGCGGTTTGTCCCCGCCACTGCTCAGCCGCGTTGACGTCCGCCCCGTGTTCGACCAGGAGCCGGACCGCCTCGACCCGCCCCGTGCGGGCCGCCGTCATCAGCGCCGTCTCACCCTCCGGCTGGGAGCGATTGGCATCGGCGCCGGCCGCCAGCAACCGCGCGAGCATCGGCGCGCTGCCGTTGAGGCCGGCCAAAGAGATCGGCGCCACCCCGTACCGGTTCGCCGCAGTTGCATCCGCACCGGCTCGGATCAACAGCGCCGCGATATCGCCCTCGTCGCGATGGACAGCCCAATGCAATGCCGTCGTGCCGTCGATCTCCGGCACATCGACCTCGGCCCCCTGATCCAGCAGGATGCGCACCCGCGCCACGTCGCCCTGCTGCACCGCCTCGATCAGCGGCGCCTGAGCCGCTACGTCGCCGGCCCCCGCGTGGACTACGAGGGCCAGCATCGCGCCTGCCGAGTATCCGCGGAATCGCATACGCATCGCGGTGGTGCCCCGCACTACACGCCGGACAGCTCTTCGAGCTGCCCGGTGCTGTCGCCGATACGCTCGACCGGCACCCCGGCCTTTTCGAGCAGGCTCACGAGCAGGTTCGCGTGCGGCGTCCCGGCCGGGTACGCCAGGTGCCGTCCGCCGGCGAGCCGGCCGCCGCCGCGCCCCGCCACCAACAACGGCAGCGCGGTGTGGCTGTGCTGATTGGCGTCGCTGATACCACCGCCGTAGAGCAGCATCACGTGATCGAGCAGCGACCCGTCCCCGTCCGGCGTCGACTGCAGCCGGTCCAGGAACCAGGCGAACTGTTGCACCAGGAACGAATCGATCAGGCCGATCTTGGCGAGCCGCTGCGGGTCGTACTGGTGGTGCGACGTCGCGTGGTGCGGGTCCGGCACGCCGATCTCCGGGAATGCGCGCTGGCTGGTCTCGCGACCAAGCTGGAACGTGAAGACGCGAGTGAGATCGGCCTGGAACGCCAGCACCTGCAGGTCGTACATCAGCTTGCAGTGCGCCTCCGTGGAGTCCGGCACCCCGAGCGGCCGGTCGACGTCCGGCATGGCCGCGCTGTGCGCCTCGCTGCGCTCGATGCGCCGCTCGATCTCGCGCACCGCGTCCAGGTACTCGGTCAGACGGACGCGATCCTGCGGGCCGATCCGGAGCTCCAGACCGGCGATCTCCTCGGTCACCGAATCGAGCACGCTTCGGTTGCGGCGCCGCAGAGCGTGCCGCTCCTCGGGCGTGGCGCCGTCGCCGAACATCCGGTCGAACACGTTGCGCGGGTTGTGTTCCATCGGCAGCGGCGTGGTCGGCGTGCGCCAGGCGAGCGAGTCGGTGTAGGCGCAGCTATAGCCGCTGCCGCCGCAGGTGCCCATCCAGCCCGCCGGCTCGAGACAGAGCTCGAGCGAGCCGAGCGGGGTGTCCCGGCCGATCTCGGCCGCGGCTATCTGATCGATCGTCGTCCCCGCTTGTACGGCAGGGCCCTCGCTCTTCAGCGGATGAGTGGCGTTCAGCCACGAAGAGCCGGCCCGTGGATGATCTCCGATGCCGTCGCCCCACGGATTCGCCGGGTCGTTGTCCAGCCCCGACAGCACCGTGACCGCATCGCGAAACCGACCGAGCGGCGCCAGGGTCGGCGACAGATCGAAAGCCTTCCCTTCCCCCTTGCACTGCCACTGGAACATGTTCGCGCCGTTGGGAAAGTAGACGAACCCGAGCCGCCGCACCGGACCGGCCGCGGTCCGCGACAGCGCGGAGGCCGCGGGAACCATCGCGTCCAGCAGCGGCAGCGCCAGCGCGGCGCCGGCGCCCCGGAGAAACGTCCGTCTGGGCAATGCCTGCTTCGTGATCAGCATGACTCCTCCCGCGCTCCTTCTTCTGTCAATCCCCTGATCCACGGCCGCCGGCCGACCGCCGCTGCCGGAACGGCACGCTCTTCACGATACCGAGCACGAGCGCCGAGAAACGATGTTCTCCGTCCGCCGCGTTGCGGGCAATCCGCCGCACCGCGGGGGCGTCGGTGTACTCCAGGCCCCGCCCCAGCGCGTAGGTCAACAGCTTCTCCGTCAACGTCCGCAGAAACGGTTCCGGGTTCGCGATCAGCGCCTGCTTCAGCTCCGCCACGCCCGCGAAGCGCGTGCCGTCGGGCAGCTCACCCGAGACGTCGAGCGGCTCGCCCGACCCGTCCGTCTCGCGCCAGCGGCCGACCGCGTCGAAGTTCTCCAGCGCCAGTCCCAGCGGGTCCATCAGCCGATGGCACGCCGCGCACGTCGGGTTCGCGCGGTGCCGCTCCATCGCCTCGCGCATCGTGAGCTCGCGGCCGTCATTGGCGCTGGCCTCCAGCTCCGGCACGTCGGGCGGCGGGTCGGGAGGCGTCGTCCCGAGGATGTTCTCGAGAATCCAGATGCCCCGCTTCACTGGCGACGTGCGGGTCGACAGCGACTGCACGGTGAGCATGCTCCCCTGCCCCAGCAGGCCGCCCCGCATCGGATGACTGACAGTGCTCACGCGCCGGAAATGGTCGCCGTAGACGTACGGCATGTCGTAGTGCCGCGCCAGGCGCTCGTTGACGAACGTGTACTCGGCGGCCAGCAGGTCGATGACGCTGCGATCTTCGCGGACGACGCTCTGGAACAGCAGCTCGGTCTCGCGCCGGAACGCGCGCCGGAGGTTGTCGTCCACGTCCGGAAACCGCCGGAAATCGGGCCGCGCCGCCGGCACGTTCCGCAGGTACAGCCACTGGCCGGCGAAGTTGTCGGCCAGTGCGTCCGCGCGCGGGTCGGCCAGCATGCGCCGTACCTGACTCTCCAGCACGTCCGGATCGCTCAACTCGTCGCGCTCGGCGAGGTCGAGCAGTTCCTCGTCGGGGATGCTGCTCCAGAGAAAGAACGACAGCCGCGAGGCGAGCGCCAGGTCGTCGACCGGGTACGCCCTGCCGGAAGCCGCGTCCACCGGGTCGAGTTCGATCCGAAACAGGAAGGACGGGCTGACCAGCAGCCGAGCCAGGGCCTGCTCGACGCCCCGCTCGAAACCGCCTTCCCGGCGTCCCGCCTCGTAGAAGGGGAGCAGCACGCGCAGGTCACTCGCATCAACGGGGCGGCGATAGGCCCGCCGCGCCAGCGCGGCCAGGAGCCGCTCGGCGCACGCCCGCTCGGCGGCGGCGCCCGGGTCGGGCCGGCAGGCGAAGATGCGGTCCCGGCTCGGCGTGCTGTCCGGCACCGCCGGACGGTACGGTCCGGTGACGATGACCTCGCTGACGTACGGCAGGTCGTGCGAACGGTCGTGCTCCAGCAACGCGCGCAGGAACGGACGGCGCGTGCGCTCGACCTGCGCGGCAGGACGCCTCAGAAACGAGACGGCGACGCGCCGCGGGCCGGCCCGCACGGGAACGCGGACGCGCAGGTTGCCGTCACCCGCCCTCGCTGAGTCCGCGGCCCCACCGGAATCCGCAGCCGAGAGGTCCGCCCCGACGGTCAGGAGCCCGGCCCGCACGCCGTCAACGGCAATCTCGACCTGGTGCGCCTCACTCAGTCCCACGATGTCGCCGCCGTTCCCGGAGGCGCCGTTGCGGGCCAGCCGGACCCGAATGTCGTACTCGCCGTCCACGGGGAATACGTGGCTGACCAGCGTGCCCCCGCGGGTGCCGAACGGGAGACCGTCGAGACGGTCGCGCTGCGTCAGCTCGGTCGACACCCGGTAGACGTCGGCCGCCACGGCGACGGCCGAATCGCTGGCGACGGCGAGCCGGCCTATCCGGTTCGCAGCGGCCAGATAGCTCTCCAGCAGCAGCGGCGAGAGGCCCAGGACATCGCCGATGTTGTCAAAGCCGTAGCTGGAGGTATCGGGAGGCAGGAGCGACGACACGTCGACGTCGAGCGCGAGCAGATCGCGCACCGCGTTGCGGTACTCGGCGCGGTTCAAGCGATGGAGCACGGCCGGCCGGCCCGGATCGGGGCTGGCGTCCGCGGCGGTGTCGAGCCCGGTCTCGATCCAGGTCGCGACCCGGTCGTAGGTGCCCGCCGTCGGCCTCGGCCGGCCGGCCGGCGGCATCGAGCCGTTCCTGAGCCGCCGGACGACGTGCTCCCAGCGCTCCGCATCGGCCGCGAACGCGTCGAGGTCGAGCGCGTCGAAAGCGAGGCCCGTCTCACGACCGACCGTAGACCGCTGGTTGTGGCACCCCTGGCAGTAGCGGGTCAGAACCGCCCGGATCTCGGGGTCCGCGACGGGTGGGCCGGCTCCTGCCGCGGCGCCCCCCGGCTGCGCGAAGCCGGGCTGCCCCAGCCCCGGGCCCACGAGGCCGGCCAGGAGCCAAGCCGTCACCAGCAACCGCGGTCCCCGTATCACCCGCATTCTCAGCCTCTCAGCCGCCATCAGACACCGGTCAGGTACCGCAGCTCCCCGGTGCTGTCGCCGAAGTTCTCTGTCCGCACGTCCAGCATGCCGAGCAGCGTCAGGAACAAGTTCGTCAGCGGCGTCTCGTCCGCGTACCGCAGGTGGCGGTTGCCCCGAAGCTGCCCTGCCGCCCCGCCGGCCAGCAGGATCGGCAGCTTCTGGATGTTGTGCAGGTTGCTGTTGCTCATCCCGCTCCCGTAGAGGATCGCCACCTGGTCGAGGAGGGAGCCGTCGCCGTCGGGCGTCGCGCGCAGGCGGTCGAGATAATAGGAGAAGAGCGACGTGTGGTAGGCGCCGACCTTGGTCAGCTTCTCCAGGCTCTCCGGCCGGTTCTCGTGGTGCGACAGCGCGTGGTGCGGATCCGGCACCCCGATCTGCGGGTAGGTCTGCGCGGTCAGCTCCGGCGTCATCAGGAACGAGATGACGCGGGTCAGGTCGGCCTGGTAGGCCAGCACCTGCAGATCGAACATCACCTTCACGTACTCGTCGAACGAGGCGGGGATGCTCGCCGAGGGCCGATCCACCACCGGCAGCTCGCGGTCGGCGTCCGCCTCGGCGCGCTGGATGCGGCGCTCGACGTCGCGCACCGCGGCGAGGTAGTCGGTGAGCTTGGCGCGGTCCGCCACCCCCAGTCCGTCCTGCAGGCGCGCCACCTTGCGGGTCACCGCGTCGAGGATGCTGCGGTCCTTGCGCATCCGCTCGCGCCGTGCTTCCGGGTCGGTGCTGGTGCCGTCGCCGAACAGCCGCTCGAAGAGCGCGCGCGGATTGCTCTCCATCGGCAGCGGCGTCGTCGGCGTGCTCCAGCTCAGGGTGCTGATGTAGGCGCAACTGAAGCCGGCGTCGCAGGCGCCGCCGAACTCCGGCAGCCCGATGCCCACCTCGAGCGAGGCGAGCTGCGTCTCCCGGCCGAGCCTGGCCGCCGCGATCTGGTCCACCGACACGCCCGCCTCGAAGTCGGCGCCCTCGGTCGGCTTGGCATGCACGCCGGTGAGGAAGGCACCGGTGATGCGCCCGTGTCCCCCGGCGGGATCGCCCGGCATCTGCGCGGCCGGCGCGTGATCGAGCCCGGACAGCACGACGAGGTCGTCCCGGAACGGCTCCAGCGGCTTCAGGATCGGCGTGATCTCGAAGCCTGCGCCCGCGGTGGGCGGGGTCCAGTTCCGCATCACGGCGCCGTGCGGCACGTACACGAACCCCAGGCGCGGCTTCGGCCTCGCCGCGGTCCGGCCGAGCGCGGTCAGCGCCGGGACCATGCCGTCGAGCAGCGGCAACGCCACCGCCGTCCCGAGTCCGCGGAGCACGGTCCGCCGGGGCAGCGTCTTCTTCGTGATGATCATGAATCCGATCTCCTCATCTGGAACGGAAGGCTCCGGGCGATGCCGAGAATGAGCGACGACCAGCGGTAGTCGTTCGCCGCGGCCTCGCGCACGATGGCGCGGATGGCCGGGCGGTCGTAGTGCTCCACCCCGCGCCCGAGGGCGTAGGTCAGCAGCTTCTCGGTGACGGTGGTGACGAACTCCTCCCGCCGCTCCAGCAGGATGTCCCGCAAGCCCGGGAAGCCGTCGAAGGCGGTCCCGTCGGGCAGCGTGCCGGAGGGGTCTATCGGCGTGCCGGCCACTCCCTTGTCGCGCCACTTGCCGACCGCGTCGAAGTTCTCGAGGGCGAACCCGAGGGGGTCCATTCGCGCGTGGCAGTTGGAGCACACCGGGTTGGCGCGGTGCGCCTCGAGCCGCGCCCGCAGTGACGCGACCGTCCCGTCGTCCGCCCGCTCGGGCAAATCGGGAACGTCGGGCGGCGGCGGGGGCGGCGGCGTGCCGAGGATGTTCTCCAGCACCCACTTGCCGCGCACGACCGGCGAGGTCCGGGTGGCCAGAGACGTCACGGTCAGGACGCTGCCGTGGCCGAGCAGCCCGCGGCGCGCCTCGCCCGGCAGGTCGACGCGCCGGAAGCGGGAGCCGTACACGTTGGGAATCCCGTAGTGCCGGGCGAGCCGCTCGTTGGCGAACGTGTAGTCCGCGCTCAGCAGGTCGACCACGCTGCGGTCGTCCCGCATCTGGCTCTCGACGAACAGCTCCGTCTCGCGCACCAGGGCGTCGCGCAGGTTCTCGTCGAATCCCGGAAAGGCGTTGACGTCGGGGGTCACCGTGCGCATGCGGCGCAGATGCAGCCACTGCGCGGCGAAGCTCGACACGAGCACGCCCGCCCGCTCGTCGGCCAGCATCCGCCGCACCTGCCGCTCCAGCACCACCGGGTCGCCGAGACTTCCGGCCTCCGCCGCGTCCAGGAGCTCGTCGTCGGGGAGGCTGCTCCAGAGGAAGAACGACAGCCGCGACGCCAGCTCGGCGTCGCTCAGGCGGTAGGCGGTGGCCGGCGCCACGCCCGGCGGATCCCGCTCGATGCGGAACAGGAACTCGGGATCGACCAGGATGCTCTCGAGCGCCCGCTGAATGCCGGCGTCGAAGTTCCCCTCGCCGCGCCCCTCGGCGTAGAAGTCGCGCAGCACCTCCAGGTCGAGATCGTCCACCGGCCGGCGGAACGCGCGCCGCGCCAGCTTCGCGAGAATCTCGTCGGCGCACGCCTCTTCTTCCGCGGCGTTCGCGGGACGGCACACGAAGATGCGGCGCCGGCTGGCCACCTGCTCCTCGCCGTCGGGACCACGGCCGAGCGAATCCGGGCTGTAGGGTCCCTCGATCTCCACGCTCTCGAGGGCCATCCGCTGCACGTAGCCGCGGCCCGTGGAGAACGTCCAGATCGGGAGCCGGCTCGGCGCCATCCCCTCGGTCACCGCCGTCCGCTGCGTGAACGACACGCTGACCACGTGCGTGCCGGCGCGGGCCGGAAAACGGACCAGCAACGGCTCACCCGGCTCCACCACCCGCGCCTCACCGGGGTTCACGCCCTCCGGCCAGCTTCCTGCCCGCAGCAGCGCGCGGCGGACGCCGTCCACCCGGACGTCGATTTCCTGCGGCTCCCGCCGGCCGGGGTTGCGAAGCGCGAGCCGGACGACGTACTCGCCGTCGAGCGGGAAATGGTGCCGCACCGCCGCGCCGCCGCGCGAGCCGAACGGCAGGTCCTCGCTCATGCGATCGTCCTGCACCAGCAGCGAGGACAGCGGGTAACGCACGGCGTCGGCCTCGATGGTCGGGTCGCCCACCGCGAGGCGGCTGACCTTGCGCGCCGCCGACATGTAGCGCTCCAGCAGCCCCGGGGCCACGGTCAGAATGTCGGCGTTGTTGTCGAAGCCGTAGGCCAAATCGTCGGCCGGCAGCATCGTCCCGCTGTCGATCTCCAGGTGAAGCAGATCGCGAACCGCGTTGGCGTACTCGAGCCGGTTGAGGCGGTGGATGGTCGGCCGCCCGGGATTCGGCTCGGCCGCCGCGGCCCGATCTAGCGCCGTCTCCAGCCACGTAGCGAAGGCCCCGTAGGTCTCCGCGTCGGGCCGCGGTCGCCGCGGCGGCGGCATCGCCTGCGTGCGCAGCTTCCGGAGAACCTTCTCCCACACCTCCGCGTCCGCGCCGACGTGCTCCATGTCGATGTCGTCGAGCGCGAGATTGCCGGTCAGCAACCGTTCGTTGTGACAGGTCACGCAGTAGCGGTCGAGCACGCCTCGCCACGTCGAGGCGTCCCGCGCCGGCCGGTGCGCCGCCTGCAACTGGCGCGCTACCGTCTCCCCACTCACCGGCGCGACGGACTCGACGGATGCGCCGGCCGCGGCCGACACCTGGGCCATTGCGACCGTGGCTGCACTCAGGGCAAGTACGAGACCCACCCCGAACGCCGTTGCCGGTCCGGTTCGCCTGGTCCACCTCGTCATCGTCGCCCCCTGCCTCGCTCGCGCCGCCCGCCGGGCTACGCCCGCGGCCCCGGTCGCTAACGGATCAGTCCCTCGTTGAAGATGTCGATGAAGCTCTCCGTCGTCTCGGCGCCGCCCAGCGCCCGCAGCAGGTCGGCGGTGCTTCCGCCGCCGAGCCCCGGCAGCAGGATGTGCCCGCCCCCTTCGGCGATCATCAACGGCGTGATGCCGCGCTGATCGGCGACGTCCACCGTGGCCCCGTAATCCACGAGCAGTTGCACCGCCGGGTCCGAGCGGATGTGCGCGGCGCCGTGCAGGGCCGAGCGGCCGACGAGGTTGGTGGCGTTGACCGCGGCGCCGAGATCCAGCACGAACTGCACGGCATCGAGCGTGTCCGCCTCGGTCACCCGCGTCTCGGCCGGCACCCGTCCCAGACCGGCAGCCACCATCAGTGGCGTGGTCCCTTCGTCGGTCGCCAGCCGGGTATCGGCGCCGGCCGCGACCAACGCGTCCATCACCGCCACGTTGGCGTCCATCGCGGCGAGCAGAAATGGCGTGGCGCCGGCGATGCTCACGCGGAAGCGCTGGCTCGCGAACCCGAACTGCGGCGGGTGGTCGACCAGCCGCACGTCGGGATCCGCCCCGTTCGCCAGCAGCGCCTCGACCATCTCCAGCTTGCCGTCCCGCACCCCGTTGAGCGAACGCCATTCCTCGTCGTGCGCCGTCTCGATGCCGCGCAGGCTGCCGGTCAGCTCCGAATGCCAGGAACCCGCGGCCCAGTGCAGCGGCGTGTACCCCGCCTCGCCCGCGTTCGGATCGGCCCCCTGCTCCAGCAGGAGCATCGCCAGCCGCGTATGCCCGCGGACCGCGGCGACGAGCAGCGGCGTGGCGCCGCCCGGGGCCATCGCGTTGACGTCGGCGCCCGCGTCGAGCAGCAGCCTCGCCAGCTCCGGCTCGTCGTCGCGCGCCGCGATCAGCAGCGCGGTGAACCCGCCGGCAGTGCGGGCGTGGACGTCGGCGCCCTTCTCGACCAGCGCGCGCACGATCGCGGTGTGACCCTCGGCCGCCGCCCACATCAGCGCCGTCTGGCCCTGCCATGTCTCCGCCGCGGAGGGGTCCGCGCCGGCGTCGAGCAGAGCCCGCACGGCATCGGTGCTACCGGTACGGGCGCAGGTCATCAGCGGGGTCTCCCCCGTCGACCGGGCCGCATCCGGAGCGGCCCCGGCCTCCAGCAGCCGCTCCACCATGCCCGCGGACCCGTTGTCGCACGCCAGCGACAGCGGCGTCACGGCGTAGTCGTTCGCCGCGTCGACCTCCGCCCCCGCCGCGAGCAGCCGGTCGGCGAGCGGCAGCGCGTCGTGGTACGCCGCCCAGTGCAACGCCGTCGCCCCGTCCGCGGCGGGCGCGTTCACGTCGGCCGAGGCCTGCAAGAGCGCTTCTACCGCCTCCGCATCCTGCGCCCTGACCGCTCCGATCAAGGAGCCGTCGTTGGCCCCGGCCACGCTGCCGGCCGAGAGCAGCAGGGCCAGCCCGCATCCGGACACACACCTGATGGCACGCATATGAACCCCTTCGCGCCGCCCGGGGCGCCTCCGCGGACCCGCTGCTCCGCCCACTCCGGCCGCCGACGCCCTAGTGCGCCAGCGGATCCGGCCGCATCTGGAACCGGACTATCTCGCTCGTCGCCCCCTTGCCCCCTTCGAGGTGGAACGGCGACCCGGTGTTGAAGCTGGACCACACGCCGCGTCCCTTCCAGCCGGCATCGGGATCGTCGATCCGGCCGTCGAGGCCCCGGCTGTAGAAGCCGAGCGGATACGGCACGCGCATCACCACCCACTCGCCGTTCTCGGGATCGAGCGCCAGCAGAGCGTCCGACGTCGTGCCGGTGGCGATGGGCACGTTCGCACCCAGACCCAGGGTGTCGAACTGGTCGACCCAGTTGTAGTAGTGGTAGTCGGCGTTCGCCGAGCCCTCGACGCCCTTCAGCTTCGGCCCCGGGGTCGAATGGAGCGTCCATCCCTCGGTGCAGTGCTGGCCGGTGGCCGTCGGTCCGTTCAGCACCGTGCACTTGCTCCGGTCGAAGCTGGCGAGGTGCCCGCTGCCGCCGAGCGCGGTCCAGATGATGCCGTTGCGATCCACGTCGATGCCGCGCGGGCCGAAGCCCCACTCGCTCGGATCGCCGCTGGGATCGTAGGGCGGTTCGTAGACCTCCGAGATACACGTCTCGGGCGGGTTGTCGCCGAGGTCCAGCCGGATCAGCCGCCCCGGCACGTCGAAGCGCCGGGTGATCCAGACCGAACCGTCCGGATGCGGTATCACGCCGTAGGCGCGTTTGAACTTGTCGAGGCTGCCGATGCGGGTATCGCGCGCCGGATCGATCTCGACGTCGCCGTTGAAGTTCGGCTCGTTCCACGGCTTCGTGATGCGGCCGTCGCCGTTGGTGTCGATCACGGTCGGACACCAGCCCTGCGCAGCCTGCTCGTCGCCGGTTTCGTCGTACAGCCGCGTGTTCAGCCAGCCGATCGCCTCGGTCGAGCCGCTCAGCCAGAGCGTGTCGTCCGCGTCGTCGGCGAACTGCAGGTGGTGCGTGAAGTAGCAGGTGTCGATCAACTCGAAATCGCCGGTTTCCGGGTCGTAGTAGGACAACTGCCGCGACTCGACGCGGTGCTGAATCGGGTAGTACTGCGCGAAGGGGTGATCCGACCCCTCCAGGCACCAGTCGGGCACGTCGTTCGGCCGCACCGCCTGCGTGATCCAGAGGCGCCCCTTGCCGTCCAGCATCGGGTTGTGGGCGCTCCGGCTCTGCAGACCGGCGGGCGGTTCATCGGCCCAATAGAGGGACGGGACCGCGGTCGAGGCTCCCTGATAGGAGTCGCTCCTTCTCGGCCGCTCGATGCGGGTCGGCAGATCCATCCGGACCGACTGGTGCGTGCGCGGGTCGGTGATCACGAGCCCGGCGCCGCCAACCCCGTAGACCGGCCCGTTCGCGTTCAGCGTCGGGTTGCGCTTGTCGGTCGTGACCTCGTCGTGGACCATGCCGCGCGGGTGGCCCCACCCCCACATGCTCAGGACGAGGTTGCGCTCCCGGCCCTGCGGGCGCGGCGGAACGGGGGGCAGCTCGCCGGCGGCGATTCGGTCGCTCCAGTCGGCGTACAACTGGAGGGCGCGCGACCGGCCCATCCGATTGATCTCCACCGCCATCGCCGGCCCGGCGCCACCGGCCCGGATGCGGTACGCCCACGCGTCGGCGGTCGAGTCGAACTCGTCGAGATCGAGCATCGGCATCTCGCGCGTCGCCCGATTGCCGAGCTGGTGGCAGAGCTGGCAGCCGTCCTTGAGCCGGTCGACCCAGTCGGCCTGGGTCCGCATGTCGACGCCGATGCCGTTGCCGCGCGGTCCGGTACCCGGGAAATCGCCGGCCGGCGGCACCTCCAACAGCGAGTACCAGTAGTTGGCCGGGTAGATCTGCGCCGCGGCGTGCGGCGACGGGGCGGCCGTCGCGGCCACTGCCAAGTCGTCGCCGGGCCGCGCGGGGGTCTTCTCCGAGTCGGCCAAGCCGTACCCGCGCACCCACACCTCATAGGAAGCGTCCGGGAGGTCCGGGACCAGGAACCGTCCGTCGTCGTCGGTCACGACGATCTTCCGGAAGCCGGTGTCGAAGTCCTGCGTCTCGGCGATGACCCAGACGCCCGCCTCGGGGCCGGCCGCGCTGGTCACGACGCCGCTGATGTCGTCGCCCTGGGCCGCAACGGGTGGACCGAGCGCCACGAGACCTGCCGCCAGGAACGCCGCCGCCGCATACCCGCCGATCATGCTCCGCGTGGTCATGTCGTCCTCCCTCAGCAGCCCGTGGCGAAGGCCCGCTATATCCGCTCGCGCTATTGTGCAGTCTGACAGCACGCGCGACAAGCCTTATGACTCATCGCAGTCAGTTCGACAGCACGGCGAACTGACGCGAGCGCGCGAGTCGACGGTCGGCCGTCACCAGGGTGAGCTCCAGCACCGTTCGCCGTCGCCGCCAGGAACCGGTCCGCGGGATCCTCGTGAGGCAGGTTGAGGACGCGGCTCTCGTGCGCGATGTCGTGCGTCAGTGGAGCTTCGCGGGTCGGCAGGCGAGTCATCGCCTGCGCGATCCACAGCCGCGCAGGCATTCCTGGAATCAGACGGCCCTTCTCCACGAGGATCAGAAACTCCCAGACGCTGATGGGCGACAACCAGATCTCGTTGTCCGGCGATTCCAGCTCGGTGCGGACTCCGGACGATAGCCGCTCCGGCTCGGCGACGCTCCAGATCCAGATGTGCGTATCCAGCAGGAGCTTCACGACCGCAGCACCTCCCATTCCTTTTCGGCGAGCGCGGGTTCGACGATGTCGCCGGTGATGCGGAGGGTGGAGCGCATGCAGCCGAGCCGCCGCTCTGGACGTTCGGGACGCGACGGGGGCACCACTTCCGCCACGGGCTTGCCGAACCGGGTGATCAGAACCGGCTGCCCCGTTCGACTCACGCGGTCGAGAACGGCCAGACAGGTTGCCTTGAACTTCGAGATGGCGAGCTGTTCCACTTACGCCTCCACCCGCTCATGATGGACCATGGTCATAAACCATGGTCCATACACGCGGCGGGTGTTGGTGAGCCTCGGCGAGAACACACAGCGAATCTCGCACCTGCTCGTCCGATCCGCAGCGCCAGGTTCGTGTTTCCTCGCTCACCGCTCCGCGCGTCCGACCGGAGTTGCAGCGGCGGTCAGCTTCTCGAGATCGGCTTTGTCAATGAGGGCTACGCCGAGCTGCTGCGCCTTCCGCATCTTGGAGCCGGGCTTGTCACCGGCCACCACGTAGTCCGTCTTCCCGCTGACGGATCCGCTGACCTTGCCCCCGGCCGCCTGAATGCGTGCCTTGGCCTCGTCGCGGGTCATGCCGTCCAGCGTTCCGGTGAGCACGAACACCTTGCCGGCAAGCGGATGAGGCTGGCTCTTCTCATCTGCATCCTCGCTGAATCGCAGGCCGTGCCGTCGCAGCCGCTCGACCAGGTCCCGGTTCACGCTCGACCCGAAGAAGTTTCGAATCGACTCGGCGATGCGGGGTCCGACCTCTTCGACCTGCTGCAGTTCCTCTGTCGATGCCGATGCGATGGCGTCCAGGCTACGGAAGTGATCCGCCAGCAACGCAGCGGTCCGGTCTCCGACGTGCCTGATACCGAGACCGAACACCAGACGGCCGAGTGGCAGGTCCTTCGACTCCTTCAGGCCATCCATGATCCTGCGGGCAGACTTCTCGCCGAGCCGCACCCTCAGCGGTACATTCGCGAGTTGCTCTGCTGTCAGCCGGTACAGATCGGCCGGGGTCCGCACCAGGCCATGGTCAACCAGCTTCCGGGCCAGCGTGCCGCCCAAACCCTTGATGTGCTTCGCACTACGGACAACAAAGCGCTCCAAGGCCGAGCTGGACGCTTCCCGATCTTCTCCGTCACTCTCGGACGCCAGCTCGGGCGGGCGGGCGGATTCCTCGACCGCCGCCCGCGAGCGCGCAATGCTGTCCGCGAGCTTCGAGGCCTTCTTCTCGCCAACCGCGCTCTCTTTTTCGAGATCCGCCAACTGCTCCGCGTTCAACTCGTAGAGGTCCGCGAAGTTCTTCGCCAGCCCACCGTCCACGAGCGCGTCGACCAGCCACTCTCCCAGCCCGTCGATGTCCATGGCCGTCCTGCGCGCGAAGTGCAGGATCGATTCCTTCAGCCGCGCGATGCAACTGGCATTGACGCACCGCGCCACCACCTCCCCCTCCTCGCGCACGACCGGGGCCTCGCACGCCGGACAGCGCGCGGGCATCACGAAGGGCCGGCGATCCGCACCCTCGCGGGTGACCCGCACCACCTTGGGGATCACGTCGCCGCTCCGCTCGACCAGCACGGCGTCCCCGATCTGCAGGCCGAGGCGTGCGATCTCGTCCTCGTTGTGCAGGGTCGCGTGCGACACCGTCACCCCGCCCACCTGCACCGGCCGCAGCCGGGCGCGCGGGGTCACCGCGCCGGTCCGTCCCACCTGCACGTCGACGTCCTCGACCACCGTCTCCACCTGCTGCGCAGCCGGCTTGCAAGCAATCGCCCAGCGAGGCGATTTCGCCGTCGCGCCGAGACGGCGCTGCAGGTCCACGGAATCGACCTTGAACACCAGGCCGTCGATCTCGTACGGGAGCTCGGCACGCCGGCGGAACCAGGTATCCCGGAACCGGCGCAGGCCGTCGACGCCCCGCAGTCGTTCGCGGGCCTTGTTCGCCTTGAAGCCGAGGGCCCAGAGCGCCTCCAGCGCCTCCCAATGCGACGCGAAGACCGGCTGCCCGGCCGCGAGGAGCAGGTAGGGGTAGAAGTCGAGACGGCGGGAAGCGGTTACCGCGGCGTCCAGCATGCGCAGCGACCCGGCCGTAGCGTTGCGCGGATTCTTGAACAGGGGCTTCCCTTCTGCACGCTGCCCCGCGTTGAGGCGCGCGAACGCCTCGGTCGGCATCACGACCTCGCCCCGCACCTCGAACTCCGGGGGAACGCGGCACGCGGCGAGCTCGGCAGCCGGGATCGACAGCGGCAGCGAGCGGAGGGTGCGGGCGTTCGGGGTGATCACCTCGCCCTCCGCCCCGTCGCCGCGGGTCAACGCCAGCGCCAGGTGGCTGCCCTCGCGCGCGTCGCCGGGCCGGCCCGGCTCCGGAGTGCCACCCGCATCACCCGCCTGGTCCCCGCCGGGGCCGAAGCGCACCGCCATCGAGACGCCGTCGAGCTTCAACTCGCCGACGTAGTCCAGCACGTCGGCGCCGGCCAGCTCTCGCGCCCGCCGGTCGAAGTCCGCCAGCTCCGCGTCGTCGAGCGCGTTGTCGAGACTGAGCATCGCCGACGAGTGGGCCGCCTTCTCGACCCCCTCGCGCGGTGCGCCCCCGACGCGCTGCGACGGCGAATCGGGCGCGATCAGGACCGGATGCTGCGCTTCGAGCCGCTGCAGCTCCCGCAGCAACGCATCGAACTCGGCGTCGGTGATCCGAGGATCGTCGAGGACGTAGTAGTGATGCTCGTGCCGCCTCAGCTCGCTCCGCAGGCGCGCCACCTGCGTCCGCGCCGCGTCGAGCGCCGCCTCAGTCTCGGGATTGAAATCGGCAGGCATCGGCGCTGGCTCCGGCTCCGGACCTCTCGATCGGGCCGGCGGTCGCCGGGTCGCGATCAGCGGTCGCGGGCCAGCACGAAGTCCGGCAGGGCGAGCAACGCATCGCGCTCGACGGAAGGAGGAAAAGCGGCGAGACTCTCGCGGGCCGCCGTCGCGTGCTCGACGGCCTTGTCGTAGGCGTAGTCGGTCGCACGGTGCTCGCGCAGGAGGGTCCCCAGCTCGCGCCAGTCGCTCATGCCGATTTCGCCGGTCTCCACCGTGGCGCGGACGATGTCGCGTGCACGCCCGCCGGCGCCCTCCCGGCCGAGCAGGTGAATCGCGGCCAGCGTGACCTTCCCTTCGCGGAGATCCTGGCCGACCGGTTTGCCGAGCGTCGCTTGGTTCGCCGTGAAGTCGAGCAGATCGTCGACGAGCTGGAAGGCGACGCCGAGGTTGAAGCCGTAGTCACGGAGCGCCGCGCGCTGGGCGTCGGTCGATGTCCCGAGCATGGCGCCGATCTCGGCGGACCCGCCGAACAGATAGGCCGTCTTGCGCCGGATGATCTCGAAGTACTCCTCCTTCGAGATGTCCACATCGCCGGTCTTGGTCAACTGGTACAGCTCGCCCTCGATCATCCGCCGCGTGACGTCGCACAGGAGCCGCACGATCGGGATGGCGTCGTCGTAGGTGAGGGCCAGCTTCATCGAGCTGATGTACAGGTAGTCTCCCAGCAGAACGGTCTTGTCGTTGCCCCAGCGGGAGTGCGCCGCGAGCCGGCCACGCCGTAGCTCGGACTCGTCGATGATGTCGTCGTGAACCAGCGTTGCGGTGTGGATGAACTCCACCGCGGAGGCATAGACCACCGCCCGCTCTCCGGTGCAGCCGGCAAGTCGCGCGGCGAGGAGCAGCAGGGCGGGGCGAACGCGCTTGCCGCCGCTGGCCTGGATGTAACCGGCCATCCGCGGAATCACCTCATCCACCACATGCACGGACCGGCGGCGCGCCGCCGTGGTGTCCCCAGCCGCCCCGAACGCCGCCGCATCGGCCTCGACCGCCGGCCGGACGTAGCTGGCGTAGGCCTGCTCGACAGCCTCGAGGGCCCCGCGGATCGGCTCGAAGATTTGTTCCAGGTCGGCGGGCGCCGACGTGTTGAGTGCCACGTTCACGCGACCAGAATCAGACCACACCTGCGCGGCACGCGTCAACGCGACCACCCGCTGGCCGCAATCGACGGGGTCCCGCGGCATCGACGGTGCGTTCGGAGCAGCGCCGTCATCCTGTCGAACCCCCCGTGAACAACCGCCGGTACGACTGCCGCGTTGCCTCGATGATCTCGTCCCGGCTCACGCCGCGCACCTCGGAGAGCGTGTCGACCACCCGCGACACCCGCGCCGGCTCGTTGCGCCGCCCGCGGTACGGAACGGGAGACAGATACGGCGCGTCCGTCTCCACGAGCAGGCGGTCCGCGGGGACGATCGCGGCCGCTTCGCGAATCGCCGCCGCATTGCGGAAAGTGACGATGCCCGAGAACGACACGTGAAAGCCGAGGTCGAGCGCCCGGCGCGCGAACGCGGCGTCACCGGTGAAGCAGTGGAAGACCCCCTTCACGTCGCCGTCGCCCTCCGCACGAATGGCGTCCAGGGTGTCGGCGTCAGCTTCCCGAGTGTGAATCACGACGGGCAACGCCAGGTCGCGCGCCAGTGCGATCTGCCGCCGGAAGACCTCGATCTGGGTGCGGGGCGGCGCGAAGTCGTAGTGGTAGTCGAGTCCAATCTCGCCGACCGCGCACGCCCCGCCCCGCGCATCGAGCAACCGGCGCACGAACGGCGCGACGCCGTCGAGCCCCCCGGCCGCGTCGTCGACCGCGCCCGCCTGGTGCGGGTGCACGCCGATCGCGAAAGCGGCATCCGGCCAGACCTCCGCCACGCCGTCCGCGCGGCGGGCCTCGTCGTCGTTCAGTGCGTCGAGGATGCAAAGGGCGCCATCCACGCCGGCGGTGCGCGCGCGGGCGACCACCGCATCGAGGTCCGCGGCGAACTGCTCGTCGGCCAGGTGGCAGTGCGAATCGATCATCGGATCGCCGAGCCCGCGGGAGCGCGCTCCGGATCGTCAGGCCTCAGCAGCACCGGCTGCCCGGCCGCATCGAGGGCCGCGAGAACCATGCCGTTCGACTCGATGCCCATCAGCTTCGCCGGTTGCAGGTTGGCCACGAAGACGACGTGCCTTCCCACGAGCGTCTCCGGCTCGTAGGCCTTCGCGATGCCGGCGACGATCTGCCGCACGCCGCCGCCGTCTTCGACCTCGAGGCGCACCAGCTTCTTCGACTTCCGCACCGCCTCGGCGGTCACCACGCGTCCGACGCGGAGCTCGACCTTGGCGAACTCGTCTATGGAAATTCGCGGCGTATCGGGCGTCGCCGGCTCGGCCGCCTCGGCCGCCGCCCCGGCACCGGCCGGGGCGGAACCGGCCGCCGCTGCCGCCGCGGCCGCGGGAGCCTCCGCGGGCGCCGGAGCGGCGGCCTCCGGGACGGCGGCCTCCGGGACGGCGGCCTCCACGGGCACGGAACCGGCCGCCGGGGCCGGCGACGATCCGTCCCCGTCGCGCTGTTCGTTGTCGTTCATCGTCCGCTGCTCCTTCCGTTTCGTGCCGCCGGCGACGTCGGCCGCGACCCGGTCGGGCTCGAGCCGGGGCCAAAGCGGGCCACCCTTGACCATCTGCCGCTCGGCGCCCGGCGGGGTCGTCCAGACCGCGTCGCGGTCGAGGTCGAGATCCGAAACCTCACCGGGCGCCCCGACGCGCGCCAGCACCTCTCGGCACGAGCGCGGCATCACCGGCGCGAGCAGCACCGCTGCAATCCGCACCGCCTCGCTCACGTCGTAGAGCTGCCGGTCGAGCTCGGCGCCCCGTGCCGGATCGCGTGCCGTCACCCAGGGCTCGACGCTCGCGATGTACTCGTTGGCGGCGTCGACGAGCTGGAACGCCGCGGCCACGCCTGCATGCAGCGCAAAGGCGTCCATCGCCTCGCGGTAGGCGCCCGCCGCCCGACTCGCCGCCTCGGCCAGCGGGCCCGGCGCGCTCGACGGGGCCGCCAGCCGGCCCTTCCGGTAGCGGTGGGCCATCGACGCCAGCCGCGACACGAGGTTGCCGAAGTTGTTCGCCAGGTCGACGTTGTAACGCTCTTCGAAGCGGTCCCACGTGAAGTCGCCGTCCTGGCCGAACGCGATCTCCTTGGTCAGGTACAGCCGCAGCGGATCCGGTCCCAGGCGGTCCGCCGCCTCCAGAGGATCGACCACCGTCCCCAGCGACTTGCTCATCTTCTGGCCCTGCCAGTGCACCCAGCCGTGGCCGAAGACGCGGCGCGGCAGCGGCAGTCCCGCACTCATCAGCATCGCCGGCCAGATGACGCAGTGGAAACGCGTGATGTCCTTCCCGATGACGTGCAGATCGGCCGGCCACCAGGTCTCGAACAGCCCGTCGTCGGCGCCGTACCCGACTCCCGAGACGTAGTTGATGAGCGCGTCGACCCAGACGTAGACCACGCTGTCGGGATCGGACGGCACCGGGATGCCCCACGACTGGCCGGTCCGGCTCATCGAGATGTCGTCGAGGCCGGCCTCGAGCAGGCTGAGCATCTCGTTGCGGCGGATCTGAGGCAGCAGGAACTCCGGATGGGCCGCGTAGTGATCGAGCAGGCGCTGCCGGTACTTCGACAACCGGAAGAAATGGTTCTTCTCCTTGATCCACTGCGGCGGCTTGCGGTGGATCGGGCAGTTGCCGTCCTCGAGGTCCTTCTCCGGCTTGAACGCCTCGCACGAGACGCAGTACCACCCCTCGTAGTAGCCGTCATAGACGTCGCCGGCGGCGGCCAGTCGCGAGACCAGGGTCGTCACGCTGGTCCGGTGGCGCGCCTCCGTCGTGCGGATGAAGTCGTCGAACGAGATGTCGAGCCGCGCCCAGACGTCACGGAACGTCTTCTCCATGTCGTCGCAGAAGGCGAGCGGCTCGACACCCAGCTCGCGAGCGCGCTGGAAGACGTTCTGCGAGTGCTCGTCGTTGCCCATCATGAAGCGGGTCTCGACGCCGCGCAGCCGCTGGTAGCGGGCGATGACGTCGGCCGCAATCTTCTCGTAGGCCGTCCCGAGGTGGGGGCGGCTGTTGACGTAGTCGATCGCCGTGGTGATGTAGAACCTGGACATCGGGTCAGGGAGCGGTTTCCGTGTTCCGGTCGAGCCACGCCTTGACGGCGATGGCCTGTACTTCCTTGATCGAGAGCCGTCGCTCGGCGGCCAGCCGCGCGCAGTCCTCGAACTCCGGCGCCGCGTTGCGGATCGCGCCGTCGCGCCGCGCCACCTTGATGCGGATGGATCCGATCGGCGTCTCGACCGCGACCGCCTCCCGGTCGAGCCGCTCGCGCTCGGTCTCGGTCACACGCAGGCCGATCGTGGTCGACTCCCGGAACAGAATGTCGGACAGCGCCTCGCGCCGTCCCGGCGGCGCCACCACCGTGACCAGGGTTCCGGGCCGGTTCTTCTTCATCTGGATCGGGGCGTAGAAGACGTCGAGCGCCCCGGCGGCGGCCAGCCGGTCCATCAGCGCGCCGTAGAGCTGGGGGTTCATGTCGTCGATCTGGCACTCGAGGACGACGACGCGCTCGAACGCGCCGGTCCCGGTTCCCTCTCCCACCAGCGCGCGCAGCACGTTGGGACGCCCGGCCGGATTCCGGTCGCCGGCCCCGTAGCCTATCCGCTCGACGCGCATCGGCGGCGCCGGGCCGTAGGCGTCGGCGTACTCCGTCACGATGAGCGCGCCGGTCGGCGTGACCAGTTCCGCCGGCGGTCCCTGCGCGTACGTCGGGACCCCCACCAGCAGCTCGGCCGTCGCCGGCGCCGGCACCGGCAGCTCGCCGTGCTCGCACGTCACCGTGCCCGAACCGACGTTGAGGGGCGACGCGACGACGCGGTCGGGCGCGAGCCACTCCAGGGCGCAGACCGCCGCCACCACGTCCACGATGGAGTCGACCGCTCCGACCTCGTGCAGATGCACCGTCTCGACCGGCACCTGGTGAATGCCCGCTTCCACCTCTGCCAGGCGGCGGAAGAGGCGCGACGCGCGCTCCCTGCCCGCCGGCGACAGCGACGACCGGGCGACGATGTCGTTGATCTCCTTCAGACCGCGGTGGTGATGGCGTCCGTGATCGTGCGCGTGCTCGTGATCGTGCCCGTGGTCATGGGCATGCTCGTGGTCGTGACCGTCGCTGTGCTGGTGAGCATGGTCGTGACCCTCCGCGTGCCCATGGTCGTGGCCGTGCGCGCGATCATGACCGTGCGCGTGCGCGTTCACCCCGGCGTCGGCCGCCTCGCCGTCGACCGTCACGCGGAACTTCGCCGCCCCGATCCCGCTCCGGTCGACGCGCTCGCTGCCGACGCTCACACCGTCGAGGCCGAGCGAGCCCACGGCCCCCGCCAGCACGTCGAACGGCACACCGGCATCGAGGAGTGCGCCGGCGATCATGTCGCCGGACGCTCCCGAGAAGCAGTCGAGGTAGAGGACTCTGGACATCGCCGATCGGCTACAGGCGGCCGTGCTCCTTGAAACTGTAGTAGCAGGCATCCGCCAGCACCATGTGATCCAGCACGTCGATGCCCATGATGGCCCCCGCCTCCACCAGCCGCGCCGTCAGGGCCACGTCGTCCTCGCTCGGCGTGGGATCACCCGACGGATGGTTGTGAAACACCACGATGGCCGCCGCACCGCCGGCCGTCGCCATCCGGAAGACCTCCCGCGGATGGGCCAGCGTCTCGTCCAGCGTGCCCACCGACAGCAAAGCCGTGAGCAGGACGCGGTGACGGGCGTCGAGTTGCACCACGCCGAACTGCTCCACCGACCGCGCGCCGTACCGCGGCAGCAGGTAGCGCGCCATGTCGCGCGGCCCGCCCAACCTGGTCCGTTCGTCCGGCAACGCGAGGGTACGGCGTCCCAGCTCGATCGCCGCCATGATCCGGGCGGACATCGCCGGTCCGACGCCGGCCACCCCCTGCAGGTGCCCCTCGAGGGCGCGCGTCAACCCGTGTACTCCCCCGGCGTGGAAGAGTACCCGGTTCGCGATGTCGAGCGCGCTCTCGTGCTGAGATCCGTGACCGAGAACCGCGGCGAGCAACTCGTTGTCGCCGAGCCCGGCCGGGCCCAGCCGCCTCAGCTTCTCGCGCGGCCGATCGTGCAGAGCCAGTTGTCTTACGCTCACGCGGCAAGCACATTCAATCCGCGTGCCGCATTCGTCTCATCGTACTACACGCCGGTCTCCCCACCGGCTCGTCCCCCGATCACGGCGCATGCAGAGCCCCGCTACGGCGACGGAAGCGGTGGGATCCACCGGCCGCGCGCGACGACGTCCGCCCACCCGGTGAGCCGGATCTCTTCCTCCGTCCAGTCGACGCGTTGCGCACCGCCCGGCGACACTACCTCCGCGCTCCGGGCCGCGCCGCCGTAGCGGGCCGCCGCCACCGCCGCCGCGCACGCCCCCGTGCCGGAGGCGAGCGTCGGACCGACCCCCCGCTCCCAGATCAGGATCCGAATCCGATCCCGACGCTCCACCGTCGCGAACTCCACGTTGGTCCCTTCCGGAAACCGGTCGTGCGTCGCCAGGAGATGACCGAGACGCCGAAACCTGCTCTCCCCCTCGTCCATCGAGGGCGACAGGACGACACACTGCGGATTGCCGACGGACAGCACCACGACGCGCACGAACTCTCCGCCCACCGTCAGCTCTTCCTCGCGCAACCCGAGTGGCTGGCCCATGCCGGCGCGGAAGGTATAGCGCGGGTGCTCCGCGTCCAGCAATTCCAGGGTCTTGACGCCTCCCGCCGTCTCGACCTCGATGGGGTGCGCGGTCGCGCCGGCCGCGCCGGGAACGGTCTCGACCAGCAGCGCACCCAGGCAGCGCACGCCGTTGCCGGACAACTCGGCACGGCTCCCGTCGGCGTTGAAGAGCCGCATCGTCGCTCCTGCAGGCGTCCGACGGTAGACGATCAGGCCGTCCGCTCCGATCCCGTGCCGGCGCCGGCAGATGGCCCGCGCCAGACCGTCGAGCGGCCCGGCGCCGACGTCGTCCTCCTCGATGAAGAGAAAGTCGTTGCCGTAGGCTTGCGCCTTGACGAATCCGAGCGTCGCGCCGCGTTGCCGTTCGCTCACGGCAGATCCAACGCGCGGAAGACCCACGTCAGCCCCGTGGTCACACCGAGGCCGGCGTCCTGCGCCGTCAGGCCGGCCACCAGCGCCGCGTCCACTCTGATCAGGCCGCGCGTGAAGCGCGCGCCGAAACGCACGTAGCCGGCGCTGCCGGTCCCCGGTGGCGGCGTGCCGCGCCGCGTATTGGCCCGGCCGTTCACCTCGCCGACAATCTCCGCTCCCTCCGCGAACGCGCGGGCGAAAGAGAGCCCGTAGGTCAGCACGTCGTTCTGGCGATCGCCGCGGGTGGGATCGCTGAGGATGCCGAGCCCGACGTTTCCCACCACCCGCAACGACCGGATCGTCTTGCCGATCAGCAGCGAGTTGTAGAAGTCCATCGTGTCGAGCCCGATCCCCTCCTCGTTGCCCGCGTTCGGCAGCTTGGTGGCGAACCGGAGCGCGATCCCGGGACGCACCGCACCCTCGGACAGGAGACGGGTCTTCGCGCCGACGACCGTATCGGACCAGCTCGACGTTGCGTCGCCGCTGACGCGCAACAGGTGCGAGAGCGGCGCATCCGCCCGGCCGGTGATGTTCAGCATGTCGTAGGACACGTTGTCGATCTGCACCTCGGCAATCGAGCTCACGCCGATGCTGACGCCGAACCGGGGGACGCTCCGGAGATCGCCGGTCAGGCCCGACACCGGAAAGTGCTGGTCCTTCTGGTAGTCGAACCCGGCCTCCACCAACACGAGGCCGCCGCCGATGGACTCCGGATCCTCGGTCACGAGCGGTCGTTGCTGCGCGGCGGCCGGCGCCGTCCAGGCGAGAAGGGCGAGCATCAGGCCCGCCGGAACTGTCGGTCGAAGACGCATCCGGTGATTCTAGCCTCCCGGCCCGCCGACCCGCCCCGCGACGACCGCGCAGTCGCGTCCCCGGCGGATGTAGACGAGCGCCGCGGCGTCGTAGAGCGCGTGCGCGACGATCGGCGCCACCAGACCGCCGGTCGCCGCCGCCAGCCACCCGAGCGCCGCGCCCATCAACGCCACCCAGCAACCGAAGGCGAGCGTGCCGCGCCCTCCCGTGTGCAGTGCGCCGAAGATCAGGCTCGCGGGTATCAGCCCGATCTCCGGCTGCAGCACGCCGCGAAACAGCAGTTCCTCACCGATGCCGGCGGCGAGCGATATCACGACGACCTCCCGCACGCCGATTCCGGCGAACGCCGGCTTGAGCAGATCGCGGTACACGCGGCGGATGGCGCGCACGGGGCGGACCGCCGGCGCGCGGCACAACAGCCCGTAGTTGACGATGGCGAGAGCCGCGGCGGCGCCCGCGCCGATGGCCACGTCACGGGGCCACGGCCCGGCGATCACGTCCAGCGGAAGGTCTCGGTAGCTGGCCCAGGCCAGGGCCAGCAGGACCAGCAGGAGCTCGCCGGCCAGAGCCAGGCGCAACAGGGAGTTCGGCGACGGACGCGGCGCGTCGTCCACTACCCTCGCGTTCCAGCGCGCAGTCGCGGCGCGGACGGCTGCCCCGATTTCGCGAGGACCGTCTCGCTCCCGACGAACCGCCGGCGAAGCGATTCGATGTCGACGAACGTCGAGTACAGCGCGACCCACGTGAAGAACGGTGCGGCCATCGTCAGATAGATCCCCACGTGGAGCGCGGCCCCCGCCCCGAGCAGGTACTTCCGCGCCCCCTGCACGAACACGGCCACGAAAAAGAAGACTTCCACGGCTATGGTCACCACGGACCCGGCTACGCACAGCCAGAAGTTCTGCACCAGCCACAACCCGGCCGGCATGCCGTGGCGCACGTAGTCGGTCAGCACCATCTGCTGGAGCGTCGCACCGTTCATCCAGGCCAGCCCTCCGTCGAGCAGCTTCGCGCTGCCCGACGAAAAGTAGGCGAAGCCCAACAGGCACTGGATCAACCGCAGGGCCCACGTTGCAGTGTCCATCCGCGTGTCGGGCCCCCAGCGATCGGGATGCTTCGACCGCCTGCCGAGCCACGAATCGACGGAATAGCAGCGGCCGGACGGCGACAGCCCCAGCAGGACCAGCGCGAGGCAGTACAGCGCCTCGGGATGGTGCAGCTCGCCATACGAGTAGAGGTGGGCGATCAGGATGCAGTAGCCCAGTCCGAGGGTCAGGAGCGCGGTGCGCGTGAAGAAGCCCACCGTCGCCAGGACACCGGCCACCGTCGCCGCCAGCCAGACGCCGCGCAGAAACTGCTCGGTGTGGAATATCTCGACCGGCACGAACACCAGAAGAACGCGGATCAGCGCCTGGTCGATGCGCGCTGGATCGTAGTCGAGCGCAACCGCGTAGTCCTCCGGCGAACCCGCGAAGATCAACAGCCACGCCGGCGCCAGCACCAGGCGACAGACGGCGAGCGGCACGGCGGTCGTGGTCGGAAACCAGAATCGAGCCCACGCGTTTCCCAGGACCGTGAACGACGCCTGCGATGCGTGGTTGCTCATCGGGGACGCGTACCGACCGCGGGTGTGGCCGCGATCCCTTCCCGACCCGGGGTCCTGGGCTCGCCGGTAGGCGACGCAACAGCGACGGGCCGGCGCTCGGGGAAGGCAACGATGCCTCCCTCCGCCAACGCGAAAGTCGTTCGCTCGGCTTCGATGCGCCGAAGCGGCGGCAGATCGGCATCCGCCAATGCGCGCCGCAACTGCGCCGGCATCGATCCCGGCCGGTCGAACAACCGTGGAATCAAGTCCGTGTGGTACACGAACCAGCTCATCCCCAAGGCCTCGGCCGTGATTTCGATGTAGGTCGGCGGCCCCTGCGCGGGCACGCCGTAGAGCCGGAAGTGAATGGCCCGGACCGCCGTGGTCTGGGCGGCGCTGTACAGCGGGTAGTCGATGAACGGCCACAGGGTCGGACGGCCCCTGAACAACGCGGACACCTGGAGCACGAGCACGCAGACGATGAACGCCGAGACGACCGCGTGGCGCGGCCCGACGGGACGCGGAAGGGGCTGCAGGCCAGATTCGCCGTCCAGTAACCGACGGGCTCCCGCCGTCACCGCGTATGTTCGCTCCATGACCTCGTGCCCTCCGGTACCCGGTTTCGAGAGGAAGACACTCAGAACGCACGCCCGCTGTCGAGCAGCACGGTCACCGGACCGTCGTTGACCAGTTCCACGTCCATCATCGCCCGGAACTCGCCGGTCTGCACGGGCAGACCATCCTGACGGAGGCGCTCGACGACGGCTTCGTACAGAGCGCGGGCTCGCTCCGGGGAGGCCGCCTCGGTGTACGAAGGTCGCCGGCCGCGGCGACAGTCACCCAGAAGCGTGAACTGCGATACGACGAGCACGGCGCCGCCGACCTCGGCCACCGAGAGATTCATCCTCCCCGCCGCGTCGGTGAACAGGCGCAGGTCCCTGATCTTGTGCGCAACGTACGTCACGTCGTCGTCGGTATCCTCGCGGCCGACGCCGAGCAGGACGAGGAGCCCCTTGGCCACGGAGCCGACGACCCGCTGGTCCACGGTCACGGAGGCGCGCCGGACTCGCTGCACTACCGCCCGCATGGCGCTGCTCGACGCGCGACGGACCACCGGGAGGTCACTACGTCGCGGCACCCTCCCGAACCGGCGCAGGCAGGTCGGCCGGAAGGCAGCTCGTGGCGCGCAGCTCGCCGGGGGGGTTCAGCCGCGTGTCCAGCAGATGCCGTGGAGCGACGTTGCCGAGCGCCTTCAGCATCGAGCTCTTCACGCCCGGATGCTCGCGCTCCAGATCGAGCAGCCAGCGCTTGATCCGCTGCCGCTTCAGGCTGAGGTCGCCGCAGACCGGACAGCAGCAGCCGATCACCTCCAACTTGCATTCACGCGTATACGCGCGCGCCTCGTCTTCCGTCACGTGGACCAGCGGCCGGATGACGACGTGCCGCCCGTCGTCCGAGACCAGCCGCGCCGGCATCGCCTTCAGCGACCCGGCAAAGAGGAGATTCAGCAGCAGCGTCTCGACGAAGTCGTCGGCGTGGTGTCCGAGTGCGATCTTCGACGCGCCCACCTCTGCCGCGATTCGGTAGAGCACGCCCCGCCGCAGCCGTGCGCAGAGCGAGCACGGGGTCGCGTCGGCGTCGAGCACGTCGTCCATGATGTTGCCGATCGACGTGTGCTCGATGCGGTACTCCCAGCCGCGCGCCTCGCAGGTACGCGCGATGACGTCGTGCTTGTAGGCGGCGTAGCCGGAATCGACGTTGACGGCCACCAGCGAGAAATCGACGGGCGCGCGGCGGCGGAGCACATCGAGCAGGTGCATCAGCGCCCAACTGTCCTTGCCCCCCGACAGGCCGACCATCACGCGATCACCGTCCTCGATGAGATCGAAGGTCTTGATCGCGCGGGTCGCCTTGCGGGCAAGCCGGGCTTCGAGGGTGCTCTGGTAGGCCATGCTGCAGCCAGCGCCCAGTCTACCACCGGCCGGCCGCGAAACGGTTTAAGCTTCCGCCTGCAAGACAGGAGATACCTTGGCCGAAACGACCTCCGCGCCGGACGGGCGCCAGGCTGCGACTCACGCTCGGCGCGAGATCACGGTCATCCAGAAGGAACTGTTCGAGCCCGGCCGTTCCAAGGCCGCGCGGTATGCCCAGCTCGTGGTCGGCCGGCCGGGACCGTGGGCCCTGCTCAAGTACGAAGTCATCGTGACCCTCTGCAGCGCGCTCCCCGGAGCGCTTGGGCTCCTGCTGCGCTCGAAGCTGTACCCGCTGCTGCTCGGCCGTACCGGTCGCAACGTCACGTTCGGCGTCAACGTGGTGCTTCGACATCCCCACAAGATACGAATCGGGGACGACGTCGTGGTCGACGACGGGTGCTGCCTCGACGCGAAGGGCGCCGACAACCGCGGCATCCAGATCGGAACCGGTGTCTTCATCGGACGGGGCACCATTCTGAGCTGCAAGAACGGGGACATCTTGATCGACGACCACGCGAGCATCGGCTTCAACTGCGAGATCTTCTCCGGCGGTCGTGTCCGACTCGGCAAGCACACCCTGGTTGCGGCGTATACGTACCTGGTCGGTGGGGACCACACTCACGACCGCACCGACACGCCCGTGCTCTATCAGGAGAGGGTTGCCAAAGGGATCGAGGTGGACGACAACGCCTGGCTCGGTGCGCACGTCGTCGTCGCCGACGGCGTGACCATCGGACGCGATGCAATCGTCGGGGCCGGAGCCGTCGTACGCCATCGGATCCTGCCGTTCGCCGTTGCGGCCGGCGTGCCCGCCCGGGTCATCCGGGACCGGCGGGACGACTCGACGGCGTGACTCCGCCCGCGCCGAGCTGCGCTGGGACCGCTGTCGACCTGTTGCGACGCTTTGCCGGGCAGCCTCCAGCACGGATGATTCCTGGCGATCCCGGCCCGGTCACCGAACGGGCAACCCGCTGGACGGAGTGCTGCAACGCCCGGGATTCGCCCCGAACGCCAATCCGGCAGAGCCGTTCAAGGCGACCTCGAATCACTCTATCCTCATCATCATGAACACGCTCGATAGAACCGCAATACAAGGCCGGGCATCCGTCGCTTCACCCTGCGCATCCCCTCCCCTCGTCGTCGATGTCGATGGCTCGCTGGTCCGCGGCGACCTGTTGGTCGAGGGGGTGCTCCGGCTGCTTGCGAGCGCTCCGCATATCTTGTTCATGCTGCCTTTCACGCTTGCCAGGGGCCGGGCCGCGCTGAAGCGCCGCGTGGCGCAAGCCGTTGCAGTGCCACCGGATACGCTGGTGCTGAACCCGGCGGTGGTCGGCGAGATCGCCGCGGCAAAGGCAGCAGGGCGCGCCGTCTGGCTGGCCTCCGCGTCCGACGAGCTCGCGGTCGCCCCGCTCGCGGCGAGCATCGGCGCGACGGGGTGCTTCGCCTCGGACGGGAGCACCAATCTCGCCGGACCGGCCAAGGCCGCGGTGCTGGTCGAGAGATTCGGGGAGGGTGGATTCGACTATGTCGGCGACGAACGCCGGGACCTGGCGGTATGGAAGCACGCGCGGCGCGTGATCGGCGTAAACCTGTCCGCGCGCTTGCGGCGCCGCGTGCGGGCGCTGGATCGCGATGCCCGATTCCTGCCGGGACCGGGCGGCTCCGCGCTCGATGTCCTGGGGACATTGCGCCCGCATCAGTGGGTGAAGAACCTGCTGGTGTTCGCGCCTGTCATCGCGGCGCACGAGACCCGTCTGGAGAGCTGGCTGCTCCTGGCCTGGCTGTTCGCGGCGCTGTCGGCCTGCGCGTCGGGCACCTACCTGCTGAACGATCTGCTGGATCTGCCGCACGACCGCCGGCATCGGAGCAAGCGCCGGCGCCCGCTGGCGGCGGGAACGGTGGGGCTGCTGCCGGCGATGGGTCTCAGCGCGGCGCTGGCGGCCGCCGGATTGGCGGCGGCTTTCTGGCTGTCTGCCGTGGCCGGTCTGTTCGTGCTTCTCTATCTGGGCGCGGCGCTTGCCTACTCGCTGACCCTCAAGCGCAGGACCTTTGTCGACGTCATCACTCTCGCCGTTCTCTATACCCTACGCGTTCTCGCCGGTGCGGCAGCGTCCTCGGTGATGCTGTCGCACTGGTTTCTCACTTTTTCCCTGTTCGTCTTCCTCGCCCTGGCCATCGTCAAACGGCAAGGCGACATCGTGTCCTTGCGCGAGGCCGGCGGGGATGCGGCCCCCAGCCGTGCATACGTCGCGGGGGACCTCGTCGTGATGACGGCGCTCGGTGCGGCCAGCGGCTTGGCCTCAACGGTGGTGCTCGCACTGTATCTCCACAGTCCGGAGGCGCGTGATTCCTATGCGCGACCGGAGCTCCTGTGGGGGGTCTGTCCCCTGCTGGTGTATTGGCTGGGACGCATGGCGCTGCTCGCCAATCGCGGCGTGGTCGACAGCGATCCGGTCGTGTTCGCCTTGGGCGACGGTGCGAGCCGGCTGACCGGGCTGGGAATCCTGATTCTATTGGCGGCCGCGCTGTGACGCACGGGGAAAGCGGGGCAGAAGAAGCTCTATTTTCCTTCTGGTATTCTGCTGCGCATGGTTGGTGAAGGACTGCGGCGGTGCCCGGCGCTGGCGGAAACCGCGGCCCGCTGGGTGTCGCCGGCCTCGTCGGCCAGCGCGGGCGGTCACAGGCTGGTGGCGATGGTATTCGTGACAGGCTGTGCCCTCCGGATCATCTTGTCGTTCCTCAACCAGCAGGCGAACGACGATCACATGTGGATCATCCGCACGATCGCCTTCGAAGACTGGGTGCCGGGCCTGAATGACGACTGGCAGGGCTATCAGCCCAAGCTCTATCACTGGACAGTGGCATTGTTGCTGAGGTTGGTGGCCCCGTGGGTCCCCGAGAGCGGGGACGTTCAAATCCGCATCGCCAACCTGGTCAACTGCGCGGCAGCCATCGCGCTGCTTCTCGTCGCGCGGAGCTGGCTGCGGCGCTCGAGCCTCCCGACCCCCGTCGTGCTGCTGACGTTCGGTTTGCTGGTGCTGAATCCACGACTCGTCGGCATCGGCAGCCAGGCGACCAACGACATGTTCGTCATTCTCTTCGGGACGCTGTCCCTGTTCTGGGGAGTGCGATTCTTCGACGCGATGTCCTGGCGGGCGCTGTTCTGGATGAGCGGTTTCGCGGCGCTCGCGGTGCTGTCCAAGGGGAATGGGCTCGTGGTGCTGCTGGCCCACGTGTGCGTGTTCACGGCGGTGCTGGTGCGGCGCACCAGCCACACCGCGTGGCCGCGGGTGCGGCTTGCGACCGCTGCGCTGCTGTTCGTCGGGGTGGTCATCTCCGCCGCGGCGTCGTTCGGTCCGTACCTCGACAACTACCGGGACGGGGGATCGCCGTTCGCGCAGAACATGAAAGCGCCTCCGCTGCCGCACTTCTTCGAGAAGACGACCGCGTACCGGCCCGGCATCCGGTCAGTCGCGGACGGCATCATGACATTTCGTCTCGGGGACATGCTGCGGGAGCCGGCGCTGATGAACTACTCGCTGCACGACCCCGACGATCCGACGAACTACGACGCGAGCGGCTATCCGCTGCACCAGACATCGTTGTGGTCGCAGTTGTACGGACGACTGCACTTCGTGCACTTCGACCGTTGGCCGCGGACGTGGCAATCCGACAGCGAGATCGTTCATTGGATCGGCCGGGCGGCGCTCGTGCTCGGACTCATCCCGACGGCCGTGCTCCTGATCGGTCTCGTGCACGAGGGACGTCGCAGCCTCCTGCTGCTGGCGGGCCGTGCGCCGTCGGTTCCGGCCGCCGGAGCCGACGGAGCGCTCCTGTTGACCATTGCGGCGTGCGGCTCTCTCGGTTTCTCGATTGTCTACGCGCTCACCATGCGCGATTTCGGCATCATGAAGGCGATCTACGTATTTCCGTGTCTGCTGGGCTTTGCGTGGTGCTTCGCGCAGGGCTGTGAATGGTTGCGCGCGCGGACGGCGCTCGAGGGTCCCGGGATGCCGGCGTGGTTCACGGGGAACGTCATCGCGCTGTGTGCGGTGTACTTCCTCGACGTCGTTGCGCTGATCGCGGGGCTGGTTCGTGCCTGACCCTGTAACATGCGAGCCCGGGTCGCACCGGGAGTACCCCGCCACGCCGCAGGACGGCTTCGCTTCGCCTCCTGCTGGTACTGTCAGCCGTCGCCTGAACGCGAATCCATAGTCGTGACCACCGAACGCTCTC
Source organism: Vicinamibacterales bacterium (assembly GCA_965222905.1). Taxonomy (GTDB): domain Bacteria; phylum Acidobacteriota; class Vicinamibacteria; order Vicinamibacterales; family UBA8438; genus WTFV01. The sequence goes on from OZ244976.1 coordinate 7,854,696, forward strand.
GACCGTCGACATGGTCGCCCCACCCGCCGAGAGCGTTGGCTTGCGTGGTCGGGGTCCGCTTGGCTGCCTCCGTCTGGCCGCACGCTCAGGTGGCGCGTCCCGACCACTGGTTCAAGAACGTCTTCATGCTGCCGGGGAGCCTGCTCGTGCTGAACGCGACGGGAGGGTTCAGCGACCCGGCGCTCGCCTGGCGGATCCCGCTGGCGTTGGCGGCGGCCTGTCTCGTCACGTCGAGCTACTACGTACTCAACGATATTCTGGACGCGCCGTTCGACGCGAAGCATCCGGTGAAGCGCGGGCGGCCGATCCCTTCCGGGAGAGTGCACCTGCCGATCGCCTATGCCGAGTGGGTGGTCCTGGCCGCCGCAGGGTTGGGCATCGCCAACCTCATCGGGGGACGGTTTCTGGTCGCGACCGTTGCGCTGTGGCTGATGAGCCTCGTATACAACGTCCGGCCGATCCGGGCCAAGGACCGTACCTACCTCGACGTACTGGTCGAGGCGGTCAACAACCCGTTGCGGCTCGCCATGGGCTGGTATGCGACCGGGACGACGCTGGCGGTTCCCGTGTCGATTGCCCTGGCGTTCTGGATGCTCGGCGGCTTTTTCATGGCGGTGAAGCGCTTCGCGGAGTACCGGCACTTCGACAACCGCGAGCGGGCCGCCGCTTACCGGGCATCGTTTCGCGGCTACACGGAAGAGCGCCTGCTCGTGCTGGCGATCTTCTGCGCCGTGGCGTTCGGGCTGTTCCTGGGGATCTTCCTGATCCGCTACCGGATCGAGTTGCTGCTCATCGTGCCCTTCGTTGCGGGACTGATCGCCTGGTACATCCACCTGGGATTCCGGAGCGACAGCCCGACCCGAGACCCGGAACAGCTCTATCGAGAGCCGTACTTCATGGCGTTCGTCGTCGTCTGCGTCCTTGTCGGCCTCCTGGCCCTCAACGTGGATCTCCCTTGGCTGCGGGAGCTGTTCAGACCGACCGCGATACTGGATGCGGGGGGAGGGTAGCGGCGCAACCCCCGGCGGGGTGCGGGTCGGAGCTCGCAGAAAATCTCCTCCTCTGGGTTTGCGGTTCGGACGTGCTCTCAACCGAGAGTGGGGACACCGCCACGTGACTGTCGCCCGTCGGGCTGGAGGGGTTGGGGATGACGGATCCAGGGCTGGGACTTGTCGGCAACGCCGCACGCGCAAGCGTCGCGGGGATGAGTACGTTGCTGCTCGCCGTCCTGCTCGTCGTTGCCGGGCGGCTGCTCGGAGACCAGGAGTACGGCAAGTTTTCCTTCGCGCTGGCGCTGGCGATGATCTTCGAGACAGTGATGGACTTCGGCTTGAAGGAGGTCACCACCCGGAAGGTCGCGCGCGACCACAAGGCGGCGCAGTCGCTGGTAGCCCAGACGTTCGGATTGAAACTGGCGCTGGCGCTGGTTGCAGCGATCGGCCTGGTGGTGGCCGCGAACCTGTTGCGTCCGGAGCCGGATGTCCGGCTGGCGTGCTATCTGCTTGGAGCCGCGTCGATTCTCCGATCCTACGTGCTCACAATTCGGTACACCCTGCAGGGGATTGAACGATTCGGTCTGGACGGCCTCGTCGTGGTTATCGACCGATCACTGTTGCTGGTGCTCGGCGTAGGAGTCCTTGCGGGCGGCTTCGGGCTGGTCGGGTTGGCGGTCGCCTTCGTCGGCGCTCGCGTGATCTCGTTGATCGCGGCCTGGGCGCTGGCTGCCGGTCAGATCGGAGCCTTTCGCCCGGCGTTCGACCGGGAACGTTGGCTGGCGCTTCAGCGTCAGGCGCTGCCGTTCGGGGCCTTCATCATCGTGCTCCACCTGTACAGCTACGCCGACACGGTCATGCTCGGCGTGATCCGGGGTGACGCGGAGACAGGGCTCTACAACGCGGCCTATCGCGTTTATGAAGGCCTGGCCAACGTCGGACAGGTGCTGCAAACCGTGCTGATTCCCAGGCTGTCGCTCCACTATGTGGCCAACCGGGCCGCGCACGGTCGGTTGGCGCGTCGTGGGCTGCTGGCCGGTGTTCTGCTTGCACCCGCGACCGCAGCGGCGGGCTTCCTGCTTGGCGAACCGGCGGTCGTCCTGCTGTTTGGACCAGCGTATGCATCGGCAGGGCAGGTGCTGCAAATCCTCTCCATGGGCTTCGTGTTCGTCCTTCCGCTCTGCGCTCTGCACGCCGTGGCGCTATCGGCGGGCGCCGGCGGCTGGCTTCTACGGGCGGCTGTCGTAGGATGCGTCGCCAACGTCGCGTTGAACCTGGTGTTGATTCCTCGCTTCGGAATGCACGGAGCCGCCGCGGCTACCGTGGCCGGCGAGGCATTGAGCATGGCTGTGTTGGCGGGAGGACTCCGGCGCCACATCTGGCCGCTTGCACGTGTTTCTCGCCCGACAGCCCGTGAGTAGGGGGCATGTGAGAGCAATCAGGCGGTAATGCGATGCGCACGGCAGGCCTTGTAGTATAGGCCCCGTGCGACGCGACCTGGCGGCGCTGGCGGCCGGCACGTTCGACCTGCTGGTCATCGGCGGGGGCATTTACGGCGCGATCGCCGCCTGGGACGCGACGCTGCGCGGCCTGTCGGTCGGCATCATCGACCGCGGCGATTTCGGCGGGGGCACCTCCTTCAACAGCGCGAAGACCGTGCACGGCGGGGTGCGCGCCCTGCAGTCCGGCAACGTGGCGGCGCTGCGCCGCTTCGTCCGGGAGCGCCGGGCCCTGTCGCGCATCCTGCCGCACCTCATGCAACCGCTGCCGTTCGTGATTCCGACCCGCCGCGGGATTGCTCGCAGCAGGCCCCTCCTGCGTTTCTACTTCGCGATAAACGACCTGCTCGCCCATGACCGCAACGCCGAGCTCGACGGTGCACTGCGCCTGCCGCCCAGTCGCCTGCTGTCGCGAGAAGAGTGCCTGGAGTTGAACCCGCTCATCGATCCGCAGGGAGTGACCGGCGGCATCGAATGGCACGACTGCCAGATGTACAACTGCGATCGGGTTCACTTCTCGTTCATCGCGTCCGCCGTCGAGGCCGGCGCCGTCGCGGCGAACTACGTGGAGGCCACCACCGCATTCATGCGCAGCTCCGCCGTCGAGGGCGTGCACGCATCCGACCGGCTCGGCGGCGAGTCGTTGGACATCCGCGCGCGCGTCGTCCTCAACGCCGCCGGCCCGTGGGCGCCCGAGCTCGGCGGCCGTCTGGTCGCAGGGGCCGGGGGACGTCTGTGCGGGAGTCTGTCGAAGGCGATGAACCTCGTCATCGTGTCACCCCTGCCCGGCCCGCACGCGGTAGGAGGGGAGTCCGACGGCCGCTTTCTCTTCGTGGCCCCTTGGCGCGAGTTCGCGATCGTCGGGACGAGCTACGACCGCCACGACGGAGCGGTGGACGGACTCGCGCTCGACCGGCGCGAGATCGATGCGTTCATTGCCGCGGCGAACCGGGCCTTCCCGGGGCTTGCGCTCCATACCGGAGACGTGCGTCTGATCCATCGCGGTCTGCTTCCCGTGACGCCCGGCGGCAACGGCGTCAAGCGCGAAACGAACAGTACGATCGTGGACCACCGCCGTGACGGGATCCACGGGCTGATCAGCGTGCTCGGCGTGCGTTACACGACGGCCAGGGATACCGGGGAACACGCCGTGGACCTGGCCGTCGACCAGTTGCAGCGCTCCGCGCTCCCTTGCCGGACGGCCGTTACGCCACTCGTCGGCGGCGACATGCCTGACGTCGACGCCTTCCTGCGCGATGCCACGGACGACTCTGACGGCACGATTTCCGTCGCAACCCGCCGGCGACTCGCCCGCACCTACGGCACTCGGCATCGAGCCGTCCTGGATCGCTTGCGCAACTCGGAAGACGACCGCGCCGCGCTCGGCGCGACCTGTGCCGTCACGGCCGGCGAGGTCCGGCACGCCGTGCGGGAGGAAATGGCGGTCAGCCTCGCCGACGCCCTGCTGCGGCGCACCGAGGCGGGCTCGGCGGGATCCCCCGGAGACGACGCCCTGGCGTCGGCCGCCCGGATCACGGCCGGCGAGCTCGGCTGGACGCGGGAACGGATGGCTACGGAAATCACCGCGGTGCGCCGCGCGTACCACCTCCCAGGGCAAGCAGAGATGCCGGACCGCGTTGATGTCTCGTCGCGACACGGGCACTGGACAGTAAGATGACGTTGTAGCTCGTCCGCCCGCCGGCGCACCGGCGCCACTACAACGCATGGAAGCGCAGCCACTTGGCAGCCATCTAGCGCACACCTCCGCGCCCAGGTTACAGTAGTCAGTCATGCCCTCGCCTGTGCTGCGCGCGTTCATCGCGGTCTCTGCACTCGTGTTGCCGGGGGCGGTTCTGCTACCCGCCGGCTGCACCTCCGCTCCTCCCGCACCGGTTGCCGTTGTCACGGTCGGCCTCAATCGAACCCACGTCCCGTTCCGCGAGTGGATTGACGTGACGATTCAGTTCGACGTCGCGCCGGCCCTCGAGCCGCTCAACGAGGACTATCAGGTCTTCCTGCACGTGTTGGATGACAACGAGTCGTTCCTCTGGGCAGATGATCACGATCCGCCCGTGCCCACCTCAAGGTGGAGGCCGGGACAAACCGTTCGGTATACGCGACGGATCAGGGTCCCCACACATGTGCATATCGGACCGGCGGTGTTCGCGGCCGGGCTCCATTCGCCGCGCACCGGAGCGCGCCTGCCACTGCTGGGCGACGACCTCGGCGAGTTCGCCTACCGCGTCGCCACTGCGGTATTCCAACCGCCTCACGAAAGGAGCTTTGTCGTTTTCGAATCGGGTTGGCACGGAGTCGAATTGAATCGCTCCACACAGACAGACTGGCGCTGGACCACCGGTCGGGCAGTTATCTCCTTTCGGAACCCCCACCGCGCAGCCAGGCTGCGCCTCGATGTCCAGCGAAGTTCCCACCCGTTCGAACGACCGCAGCGGCTTTCGCTGGTTGTCGGCGACCGCACGATCCGCGAGACGACGCTGAACACGAGCCGTCGCGTCCATCTCGACTACGACCTGACCGCGGTTGATCTGGGCGGTGATGACGTCGTACGGCTGGAGTTGTTGATCGACCAGACCTCCGTGCCGTCCGAGAATAGCGGCGCCGCCGCGGATACGCGCGAGTTGGGCGTCCGCGTATTCGACGTTTATGTCGAGCTGCCGCCGACATGACGCGCGGACACCGCGCGTCATGTCTCCGCGAGCCAAGCCTCCGGATCGAGCTTTTCCATTGGCTCCACGCTTGTGAGGTGCTCAGTCGCCGAAACCGATCGAGGTCGGCCACCTCAGTCCTCGCGTGACAACCAGCGTCCGCGGCTGTACAGTAGCGTACGCGCTCAGGCCGCGCGCCCGAGGGTCGTGCGCCCGTGAGCGCGGTTTCGTCCGGGCGGCTTGGGGTGGCTGGAGCGTCACGGTCCGAGACGCCCCACGCGATGCACGCTTCCAGGAGAATTTGGTTCCGTGAACTCGGATTCGTCCTCAGTCCAATCTCTCGGTGTCCGGACCGCACCGTGGGAGACCGACCAAGATCGCCTGTCCAGCGCGGATTTCGAGTTGAAGTTCGTCGGCGAGCGGTGGCGGGGAGCGACAGTGCTGCGCTGGCTCCGCCGGGTTTGTCGCCCCGACCCGGTGTTCCCGGAGAGCACGATCTTCACCGTCTACTACGACACGCCGGCGCTCGACTCTCTTTGGGACAAGCGCAACAGCGACTACCTGAAGACCAAGATCCGCCTTCGCTGGTACCTGGTCGGCGATCGCATGACGGATTCCGCCTTTCTGGAGATCAAGTCCCGACTCGGCTCGCGGCGCGAAAAGCGCCGAGTGGCCCTGCCGTACCAGGCTCGTTGGCCGACAAGCGGTTCCCTCGACACTCCGTCGCTGCGCCTCGCTCCCAGCCTTCTACGGCCGATGGGGTTCGTGGCGTCGGACGACTATCGGCCCGTGCTCCTCGTCCGTTATCGCCGTCATCGATTCATCGAACCGCACACGGGGTTGCGCGCCAGCCTGGACCGTGACATCCATGCGCCAGCGGTCAGCCGGGCCGAAGGCCTCACCCCCAATCCGCTCCCGTTACCGACGACCGTCTTCGAGTTCAAGGGAAAGCGCGATCACCTGCCGGAGTCGTTGGGGACGGTGACGACCCTGGGGTTCCGCAAGTCTTCGTTCTCCAAATACGCCGCCTGCTATGATCACGCCCTGACGCCGGTCGGCTGAACAGCACGGCACGGCACGAGCAGGAGCGTATGCAACAGCAACTCGACGCCATCTTCCGGATCCTCTCGGGAACCGGTACGCAGACGATGAACGAGATCGGCATGGGCGCCTTCCTCTTCGTCATGGCGCTCTCGCTGGGCAACTCACTGCTCATCGCGCAGTTCTACGTGATCTTCTACGCGAATCGCGCCACCGGCAGTCAGGTCCACCGGGCGTTTCCGCTCCTGGGGATCTCGATCACGGCGATCTTCATAGCCATTCAGTTCTCTCTTCCCCTGTCTCTGGGTCTGCTGGGAGCGCTCTCGATCGTCAGGTTCCGGACGCCAATCAAGGAACCCGAGGAGATCGGATTCATCATGCTGGTCATCGCCGCCGCGCTGGCCTGCGCCACCTTGAAGCTCGGGTTTCTCGGGATCCTCCTCCTCGTTGCTCTGGCGGCGCTCCTCATCCAGCGCGTGGCGGCCCGGTACTTCATGGGCGTACCCGGCGGCGGATTGATCGTCATCTCCCTGCCCGTGGACGACGATGCGGGCGCTACGAAGGATGTCACCGACCTTCTGGCGTCGAGGCTGGGGCGCGGGCGGGTCGAGAGCCTGTCGCGGAACGGCGAAGCGACGGTCATCTCATATTCCTTTCGCACCCGGTCGAACGAGGCGTTGCTCGATTTGCAGGCCGAGTTGCAGCAGCGCTCCGCACGCTCCACCGTCGACATCTTTCTGAACCGCACGGGCGCACCTTGATCGGACCCATGCCCCAGCCGGGACTCCGACTCTCGACAGTAGCTGCGCTGGTCTTCGGCCTCCTGGCCGTCGGCCTTGCGGCCGACAACCTCACCTGGCTGGCAGTTCTCAGAACCGTCATCCAACGCTCACCGTCTCAGTTTCCCAGCAGCCTGGCGGTACCGCCCGCGGAGCTGATCCGTCCGGGCGCCCTGTTGTCCATCTACACGGCGTCCCGGTACCTCTACGCCCCCGACGACGGACTGCTGGCCAATCCGACACGGGTCGGCCGCGACTGGGAGCGTCCCGCGACAGTGTCGTACTTCGAAGACGGCGACCTGCGGTTTGCCGCGAACGCCGGTCTGCGGGTCCACGGCGGCACGAGCCGAACCGGATCACCGGTCCAGAGCTTCCGGCTGTACTTTCGCACCGAGTACGGATCGGCGCAGTTTCGTGGAGGAACGCTATTCGAAGGGAAGGCCGACCCCCTCAAGCGGCTGGTCGTGCACAACGATCTGCGGCAGGATTTGCGCGGTCGCTGGTGGCACCTGGTCAACCCGCTCGCCTACGACATCGCGCGCCGGGTTGGAGCCCTGGCTCCCGAGACCCATCCCGCATCCTTCATACTCAACGGGAATCCGCAGGGCCTCTACGTGCTCACGGAGCACGTGCGCAAGCCTTTTCTGGTATCCCGATTCGGCCACGACAACTTCGACCGGGCCAACGAGACACTCCGGCGACAATGGATGCTCGACGTGATGTCTCGGCGGTCTTTCACCATGGCCGACGCGGCCACCTGGCTCGACGTCGAGAGCCTGACACGATGGTTCATCTCCATTGTATTCTGCGGAACCAGCGACCCGTTTCAGGCGGTCATGTTCCGGAATCGGACGCAACCGGGCGCGCGATGGTTCTGGGTCAACTGGGATATGGACCACAGCTTCATGGACCTGTTTCGGCGCGCTCTTACTCCATGGAGTCAGGACAGTTTCGAGGGGACGCTTCAGTGGCCTGCTTTCGAGGCAAGGGTCATCAGGCGGTTGATCAACGACGACCCCATGTATCGCGAGTACCTCGCGACGGCGTTTCTGGATGCTCTCAACTATCGGATTACGCCTGCGTTCCTGAACGAACGGTGGCGGTACTACCGGGCGATCGCCGAGCGGTTCGGACTGGCGAACGACGACTACCTGGAGATCCTCTCGGAATTCCTCGGTTGGCGTCCGACGTACGTTCGCGGCATGCTCGTTCGGCACCTGAACCTGAACCCATTGCAGCGCGTACAACTCGACGGGCCGCCAGGAACGCTTTTCCGGATCAACGACCGTCCGGTGTCTCCGGGATTCTCGGGCTGGTACATCCACGGAACGGAGATCGTGGTGAAGCTTGCACAGGCATCGGACCGTTTTCTGCACTGGAGCGTCGGCAACTGGCGCGTTCCCTCCCGGGAGATCCGGCAGCGTGTTGGGGGCGACATGGTGATCAGGGCCGAGTTCCGTTCTGCGGCCTGATTCGATCCGCAACTGTCCTTGCCCCCGACAGGCCGACCATGACGCGGTCGCCTTCCTCGATTAGATCGAAATGGCACCGCTGTCGTGTACGATACTCGGGTTGGAATTCGGTTCTGCCCCGACGATCGCACTCGCCGAGGGCACCCACAGTATCGAGCGTAGCATCGAGACCGCCCGTCGGACAGGAAATGACCGCAACCCCGCGTCCGCTCAACGTCGTTCAGATCTGCGATCACCTCGGTTGGCCCGGAACACGGATGCACGGGGTCAAACGATTGTTCACCTGGATAATCCCGCGCTTCGACCCCGAGCGATTCAACGTGAGCCTCGTCAGCCTGCGATCGCCCGATACGTCGCAGGAACGCCTGGAGGACTACGGCATCGACGTCACATACCTCTCGCGGTCGAAGTTCGATCCGCTGACCCTCCCCGCGCTCCTGACGGAGCTCGACCGGCGCGGGGCCGATATCCTGCACATGCACGGATACGGCGCAACGACGTTCGGGCGTCTGGCTGCCGCACGCCGCGGTATCCCCACCGTGCTGCACGAGCACGCCAACCTGACAGGCACCCCGTGGTTCCAGAAGGTGGCCGACCGGCTGCTCGCACCCTACACGGACCTGGCGATCGCCGTGTCGCGCTCGACGGCCGAATTCGTCATCGGGGCGCGGCAGGTTCCGCGCATCCGGACGAAAATCGTCTACCTCGGCGCCCCGCTGGAGGATTTCGCCAGAGCGCGGACACCCGAGGAGATGCGAGCGATTCGGTCGTCGCTGGGCTTGCCGGCCACCGGCCGTGTGGTCGGCACGGTCACGAGATTGATGCCGTCGAAGGGCAATCGATATCTCGTCGAGGCGGCCAGACTTGTGCTGGACCAGGATCCCGACGTTCATTTCTGCATCGTCGGAGAGGGAGAACTGCTCGAAGACCTCAAGCAGCGGGCCGGCCGTCTCGGTGTCGCGGAACGCGTCCACTTCACCGGCTTCACACGTGACGTGGCGGGAGCACTCGCTGCATTCGACCTTGTCGTTTTCCCATCGCTTTGGGAAGGGACTCCCCTGACCGCCTTCGAGGCGCTCGCCGCCGGCCGCCCAATCATCGCGAGCAACGCCGACGGTCTCACGGACATCCTGCAGGATGGCCACGACTCCGTCATCGTGCCGAAGCGCGATGCCGCGGCCATCGCTCGGGCCGTAGCGGCGTTGCTCGACAATCCGGGCCGCCGCGCCGAACTCGCCGGCGCAGCCCGCCGTACCGGCGCCGGCTACGACATCACCACCTTCGTTCGAAAGATGGAACGGCTCTATCGGGTAATGCACGAGTCTCGCGGCACGCCGGCACGCCGGGGCCTTACCGAAGCGGACCTGAGCTTCCTGTCTGCCAAGGAGTGTGCGCCGCAGAGAACGGTGCTGACGCAGACGACGCCGAACTAGAACCATGCGCTTCATACCGCGGTTGCTCGACCCGAATACGATGCATGGCCTCGTGGCGGCGGCCAGTGTCGCCCTGCCTGCGGCGCTTGCGTTCTCGGCCGGCTGCGCGCCCCCTCCGGAACCGATATGCCTCAACCTGCAGCGCACTCGCGTTCGACGTGCGGCTTCAGGGCGATGATCGCACCGAGGAAGCGGTCGTCACTTGAGCCCGGGACATGGAGGCTTGGAATGAACCCTGTGGTCGTTCGGACCGACAGCAGGTAACCCCACCGGCCTCGCACGTGGATGCCGGACGGCTCGAGCAGGACGTGAGCCTGGACCCCGGGCTGCAAGTCGGTCGTCGCTTCGTCGCCTCCGAAACGGACCGTGACCCGGTTCGCGACCGGCGAGCGGAGTGTTACCGCCATCGACGACAGACAATGCCCGCTTCGCACGACGATGTCGGTACGGCTGCTTCCGGCCACCCACATGTCGAGTTCGCCCGAGCGATGAACATTGCGGTCGAGCATGGAGAGCAGGAGTTCGGGGTCCGAACCGTATGCTATGCGATGACGGGACTGGTCCAGGGCTATGGGCAGATCCTCGACCATCGTCAACTCGACCGGAAGCGCGCGCAGCAATCCGCGTTCCGGACTCAGGTACGGCTGCTTGGCCGCGACGAAAGGATTCACGAGAATGTGCGCACTGAAAACCGCGCCGCCCGCCCACGCGAAGATCGCGGGAAGAAACGACGCCAGCGGCGGCGTCAGGAACAACAGCGCCGGATAGATGCTGAGAAAGTAGCGGTTGCCTGGCGGTCCGCCTCCGCCCGACCAACTGTACGGCAGGGTGCCGCTGAGCACGACGACGCTGAGCGTCACGACGCAAAGCGTGCTCCACTGCCACGGACGACGTTCTCGCCGAGTCGTCAGGAAGAGCGCGATCGCCACCACGCCGGGAAAGAAGAACGGCAGGAGGCCGAAGTGGCGGCCGACCAGGAAATAGCCGAGATTTCTCGGCATCAGCGACAGGAAGCCGACCCGCCACGCCTCCTCGTCCACCTCGTTGGTCGTCATCGAGATGCCGCGGTTGTCGAAGGTGGCTCCCGGATGCTCGAAGGGATACGCTCCGTAGAAGGTCTTCCGGTCTCCTCCCTGGTAATTCAGCTCGCCGGTGATGACCGCATTGATCGCAAAGCTGGTGGCGACAACGACCACGAACACGGCGGCGATCAGAGCGCTGTGGCGCAGGCGCCACCGTCCGGCCGCCAGCAGGACACAGGGGCCAATCAGCAGGGCGTGCGAAGGCTTCGAGAAGGTGGCCAGCCCCAGCAGGACGGCGGCAACGATATCCGATTCCGGCCTCCACAACCAGGCTGTCCACCGGCCTCGCCGCGGCGGTGCGACCTCCTTGTAGCACCAGCAGAAGTACGCGAACGTGACGCAGGCGGCATTGAATATCTCGGAGCCCAGGAACACCGCGTGCAGCGGCACGATCGAGACTCCGAAGAAAGCCAGCGCCGAGAAGATCGCCACGGCGCGCGGCGAACGCGCCGCCAGGAAAAAATAGGCCGCCAGCACCATGCCCGCGAGCAGGACCACGTGAAACAGCAGCATGCCGTTGAGACCTGCAATGCGAACGAAGGGCGCGGCCACGACGGAGTAGATGTAGGCTTTCCCGAAGTAGAGGCGACCGTACCCGTCGCTGGACCCGCTGCCGCGCTTCAGGAAAATGCCGGCAGGCCCGCCCTCGTAGACCTCATGCAGGCGGGCAATGTCGCGCGACTCGTAGACGAGGTCGCCGTCGTAGGCCACGCTGAGCGCCATCGCGACGTACGTGGCCTCGTCGGCCTTGACGCCGTAAGCGGTCCGCGCAACATCGACGGTCAGCGCCGTGCTGGCTCCAACCATGAGCAGGAAAGCCACCGCCAGCAGCCCCGGATCGATGCCCCGCCCCATGCCGCCTGCCGTCCCTCCGGAGCCGGCGATCACCTCGTTCGACATCGTCGGTGGCATCACCGAGCGTCCAGCGAGGAAGCGCCAGCCCCACCGGCAGGAACCATCTGCACCATATCCAACGTGAAATTATCGCAGCAGGAAAAGCGAGGGTCAACGTCGTACCGCGCCCCGGCCTCGGCGCGCACGCCGCCGAACGGCACGGCATCCGGATCGGCCACAAGGCTCCGCGAGCAAGCCGAGCTTCGAGGATGCTCCGGTCGGCCATGCGACGACGTTCGCTCAGTCTACCACCGGGCCGGCCTTGTCGCCGCGAAGCCGATACAACCGCTCCCGCCTCCCGCCTCCCGCACAAGCCTCCTGCCGGTATGGCCTGGGCTACTACGGTCCCCGCCGGGCGTGCAGATCGAGCAACACCTCGTCATGACCCGCCGGTACCGCTACGCGGGCCGGCGGGTCGCTGGCCATCGCGGCCGGAACCGTGATCTCCTGCAACACGGCGCCGGTCGCGGCGCTCAGAAGGCGCCCAGACATCTGCTCGGGCAGTCGCAGCGTCACGAACGACTCCGGCGCCGTCGACTCGATGTAACCGATGAAGCGCTGCGGCGATTGAAACCCGTATGCGCGGCGCACACCGCCCGCGGCCCGCAGCATACTTCCATCGCTGGGGCCATCTACGAAACGGAGCCGGGACCAACTCGGTGCGGGCGTCAGCGCTTCGATCGCACGAGTCTTCGCGGCTCGGACCCTATAGAGCCTGGTCCCTCCCGCCACGGCCTCCAGCGCGAGGTCGGCTCTCCCCTCCAGTCGAGACAGCCTCTGCAGCAGTCGCATCGGTTCGGGGTCTGCATCCAGGTGTACGATGACGTACCCGACGCCGATGTCTTGAAGCCATGCCACGGCCGGGACCGACGGGAACTCCTTTGCCACCCGGACAGTCTCGTCGAAGTCCGGCGGGGCAAAACCGCCGAAACCGTTCACGAGCGGGCGCCAATGCGTCGTGGACGCCAGCAGGTATGCCGCGTTCCGGTGAAACTCGCGGAACCCGTAGATTGGAAGCTCGAGGACGGCGCCGGGCCAGGATGACTTCGCCAACAACTGGTGGACGCGTCCGGCATAGTCAAGCCGCGAATACTGGAACGGTCCGTGGAAGCTCTCTACCGTGGCCAGCGAGATCAGGGTGAACGCAACGACGGTTCGACGGCGATCCGATGCAGGCCACGTACATCCGCTGAGACCGATGCCGGCAAGTACCGCCACCGCGAACACGACGAGCACTCCGAAACGACTAACCGCGCGCAAACTCTGGAGCGGAGGAACCAACTCGTAAGCCCAGACGTAGAATGGCGTAAGGGAGCCGAGAGAGAGCACGACACCTATGCCGCCGACCGCAAGCAGCATCCGACGCACACCGCGCGGTGCGGCCCGGCGCCGGCGACAGAGAGCAACCCCGGCGAGCGCAAGTGCAATGCAGCCGGGAAAGAGCGTACCCGGCGCCTCATGGTAGTATCGCGCACTCCATGTCCTGTAGTGCACATGCGCCGCCGACGCCAGATAGCTGCTGAGCGCCGTCGTTATCTCGGTCGTCTCGGCGACCGGTGGACGACGGTTCCCCGCCTCCAGATACGGCCGCAACACGACGAACAGAATCACGAGCGTTGCCGCAGCAGCAGTTCCCAGCCGCACCAGCAGCCTCACCCCCCCAGGTCCCCGAAACGCCTGTGCGTGCGCCAACGTGGCGGCAACGAGAGCGAAAAACACGAATACCACGAGATACCCGGAGGTCAAGGCCGCGCCGATCACGCAGATCGCCAGATACACCGCATATCGTGCCCGCCCGAGAGTCATCAAACGATGGAGCGCTAGAAGCCCAAGCGGCAACCAGTACGCGTGCAGGGCCTGCACATGTGGGATACGCGTGATGAACGCCGTGCTGAACGTGAACAGCGCACCAGACAGCAGGCCCGCCCGGTAGTCGCCGGTCCAGATCGTGACGAGCCAATACACGGCGAGCCCGGTAAGCACCAGGCCGGCGAAGACCACCACGTTGTGCGCAAGCAGCTCCGAACCGCCGAGCCAATGGATCGGCGCCGCCATCAGACCGGGAACGATGAGCGGTTCCGTGTAGGCCAGCGCGCCGCGGTGCGGGTGAAAGATGTTCGCGTCAAACAGATGCAGGGGATCGCGAGGAATCTGATGCGCGATCCACGCCAACGCCCACACATTGAGCCACTCATCGTCATTGATGAACGACAGGTGTCCGGGATCCGTAGCGAGAGACCACGTATGAACGGCCGTAAGGACGAGAAACAATGCCGTGGCCAGCAACCACCGTTTCGCAGCCGTACCGTTCAACATGATTCTCTTCAGTCTGTCTGAAAGTCAGGCCGCACCCTCGCCCTGCGAAGGCACGAGCCGCGACAGCGCGAGGAGCGCGATCCCGTAAATGCCCAGGGCGACCAGCTCGGTAACGGTAAATCCCAGGTAAATCGACAACAGCACGCTGGCCAACCCGCCGATTACGGTGAACAGTCCGTTCATCCCCCACGCCCACGCGACAGCCGCCCGCGAACGTTGCTCGACGCAAAGGACGCCCAGGGGGAAGGCCATGCCCATGAAGAAGCCGATCGGAAAGAGGTAGAGCCCGGCAACCAGCATTCGCAACGACACCGGCAATCCGAGCGCGGCGTCGAAGAGCCATTCGTGCGTGACCAGGAAGAGCCCTCCGCACAGCAACGTCCCGACGAAAGGCAAAGGCCAGCGCTCCGCCGGAAGGACGCGAAGGCGCGGCGACGACAGGCTGCCAAGCCCCGCCGCGAGCAGCAGCGTGAACAGCACGATCGCATACGTGTACAAGGGATACCCGATGAACTTCCAGAGCTTCTGAATGAACGTCAGTTCCAGGATGATGAATCCGGCCCCGAGGCACGAGAAATACACCAGAGTGCTCGCCTTGCCCCGCCACGGTTCGCGCCCCACTCGCGAGAATGCAAGCGGGACCCCAATGAAAACCACCGCAAAAGCCAGCGAAACGACACCCGTCACGATGAGATGGACCACATCCATTGGAATCCCGCCGCCGCGTTCGACCTGGCTGTTCAGCAGATGTGCGACCTCCGGTCGGACGAAACTCTCCCGGTCCACCGGACTATCGTTCAGCCGCCGGCGAATGAAATTGAAGTACGGCCGGTCATCGGTCGTCGGAACAATCCTGTAGCCTGCCTGTTCGATGATCTCGGCAGAAAGAGCTCCCGAGTAGAATTCCGGCGGCAGATAGCTCCGCCGGGGGTCGAGCGGATCCTCCACGATTTCATAGTACGCCTCCTGTCCCGGCTCGAGCGAGTACAGGGCTCGGAGCCGGCGCATCTCCGGCTCGGTCCACGGGGTCATCTTGACCAGCACGGTAGGCAGGGTGTCGATCTCTATCGGGTACCTCATCACCACGACGACGTGCCGCTGGAAATCGATCCGCCCGAGCCGCGCCCAGCCCAGGGCCGCCGTAGTGACGATGCGCGGGTAAATGTGGTGGTTTATGTGCAGGATGCCGTCGTCATCCAGCCCTTGGAAATACTCCTCGAAGGCGTCCGCGGTCAGCAGATATGTCGGATCCATCGCCCCGGCTCCGGCCGCAACGCTGGAGGTCGAGTGGTTGCTGAAGATCTGGATGATGTCATACGGCTCGTCCGCCGCCCGGAGATACGCTCTCCCTTCGCCGTGCACCACGTTGGCCTGAAAGTGGTTCAGCACCTGGCCGTTGTAGGAGCGGTACTCGTTCCGCCCCAGACTGATGACTTCTCCCACCATCTCGACGGCATCTATGTTTCCGGCGCCGAAAGCGAGGGCGGCGCGTATCTCCTGCCCCGCGGCGCTGCCAATGACAAGAACCCGCCGCGCGCTCCCCTCCAGCATCCAGTGCGACGCGACAACGCCCCTTTGCCAGAAGTTCCGTAAAAACCCACCCTCCTCGTTCCGCTCGGCCGCAATGCCGAGTTCCCGCCGGAGCCGCGGGAATTGCCCATCGAACGGATATATGAAGCTGGACTGGGATCCGCCGTCATAGACGATGTTCTTGACCGGTCCGATGTCAATAACCTCGACTTTCGAGATCGGATCCCACCTTACGACTTCCGATCTGCCCTGGGCGCGCGCGTCTCGCAGCCCTCGATCTGCTTTGTGCTCGACAAAGGACAGGTAGCCCGGGAGCATGAACGGGGTCGCCACGAGCAGGGCCGCCGCTACCGCAGGCGCGAGGCTCCACGGTCGCCACGGGACGAATATGAGGGCGGCGGCCAGCGCTACGCCGGCTGCAACGAGCAGTCCTCCCCCGGGACCAATTGGAAGCAGCAACGGGATCAGCGCCACCGAACCGATCGCAGCCCCCACAAGATCCCAGAAATACAGCACCTGGATATGTCTGGCGTGCGTCGTGAAAACGAGAGCGAAGATCAAGCCCGCCAGCAGAAAAGGCATGGTGATCAAGAAGTAAACGGCCAGGAAGCAGGCGAGCTGAAACAGCGGCTGCGCGGCAATCGCGTCGTAGTGAAACGGAATCGCGTTGAGGGCGGGCCGGATGACGAGCAGCGACCCTGCCATCGCTACCGACAACCACGAGAGGCGAATTGGAACCGCGCCGGCATCCGGCAGCGGCCGCAGGGTCGTGTATATTCCAGCGAGTCCGAAGGCGAAAAGGGCACTCGTGATGATCATGTAGCCGATGTTCGGATACAGAATCACGTCGAACACGCGCGTAAGGAGAAGCTCGACCATCAACGTGTTGAATGCGGTCAGACCGATCCCGAATGCGAGTCTATGCATGATGCCGGGGAATGTACCATGCGGCCGCGCGGCGCCGCAAACAGGATGCGGCCCCCGGGGTTGGCGAAGAGTCTCGACTTCGACCGATTCGACTTGGGTGCGGCTCTTCTTCGTAGAGTACTTTTCGCCCATTTCACGGGCGTTTTTGACCACGGATGAGCCCTCTCCGGTGCGTTTTCGGGGGGACGGCTTCAGGCCGGCGGCCCACCGGGACGGTCCACCCGCCTTCTTCGGGTGCCCCACGCCGCCTGGCCCCCGCCCCCCTGGTGCTTGATTCGGCCTGACCCACCTGCGCGCTGCTGGACATTCGCGCGGCGTTCTTGTACGGTGTCGTGGCAAGGACATGCCCTCTGCTGCGACGACCGGTGACACGGTGGCGACGACGAGGTTCTCGGGACGCGCGTTCAGCGTGCGGGAGTTGGCTCTGATCCGCGACGTGGTGCGGGAGTGTTCGGGCTTGAGCCGGATGGAGCTGGCGCGCACGGTGTGCGAGCTGTTGCGGTGGCGGCGTCCGAACGGCAGGCTGAAGGCGCGCGAGTGCCGAGAGTTCCTCGAGCGGCTCGACGCCGAGGGCGCGCTGGTGCTGCCGGACAAGCGGCGCGGTCGCGCGGTTGGGTCGGTGACCCGCGTTCCGCGGACGGCGGCGTGCGAGCCGGGGCGCCCGCTGGTTGGCAGTGTGCGCGATGTCGAGCCGCTGAAGTTCGAGTTGGTGTGCGAGCCTGCCCGGCGGCTGCTGTTCCGGGAGTTGGTGGGCCGCTACCACTATCTGGGGCACAAGGTTCCGTTCGGGGCCCACTTGCGCTATCTGGTGTTTGCGTCGCGGCCCGCGCGTGCGGTGGTCGGCTGCCTGCAGTTTTCGAGTCCGGCGTGGCGCATGGCGGCGCGGGACCGCTGGGTCGGCTGGGACGAGTCGGCTCGGGTGCGGAATCTGCAGCGCGTGGTCAACAACAGCCGCTTCCTGTTGCTGCCGTGGGTGACGGTGAAGAACTTGGCGAGCGCGGTGCTGTCTCGCGGCCTCGGGCAGTTGCGGGTGGACTGGCCGCGGCGCTACCACCTCGAGCCCTGGCTGGTGGAGACGCTCGTGGATGCGCGCCGTCACCACGGCGGTTGCTACCGCGCCGCGAATTTCGTTGCGTTGGGCGCCACGAGCGGTCGCGGCCGGATGGACCGGCACCGCCGCCGTGTCGGTGCGGCGCCCCGGACGGTTCTGGTCTATCCTCTGGTCCCGGATGCGCAGCGGCGGTTGCGGGAGCGTTGAGCGATGCGCGCCCTCACCCGACCTGTTGCTGCACCCGCGCCGGCGCCGTATGCGGCGGCCGATGTCTCCTATGCGGAGGCCAAGTCCTATCTGTGTTCGCGCGAAGCCCGTCAGATGAGCGAGAGCGACCTCGAACGGGAACTGGACCGGCGGGGCCGCGCGTTGCTGCGCAAGCTGCTGCAAGGGCATCTCGACCAACGCAGGCCGGGAGAGGCGGCCGGTCCGGTCGCTGGCGCCGACGGTGTCGAGCGCTCGGAGTGTCGGGCGCACGAACGCCGCCTGGAGACGACCTTCGGCACGGTGCAGGTCGAGCGCACCGGCTACGCGCGCGCGGGTCACGACAGTCTGCACCCGCTCGACGCGGCGCTGAACCTGCCGCCGGAGCGTTACTCGCTCGAGGTGCGCCGCCGGGTGGCCGGCGCGGCCGCCTCGCGTTCGTTCGACGAAGCGCTGTTCGAGCTGTCCGGCAGTACCGCCGCCCAGGTACCCAAGCGTCAGGCGGAACAGTTGGTGGCTCGCGCGGCTGCCGACTTCGACGCCTTCTACGAGGCGCGTCAGGCCGAGCGGGGCCGGTCGCCTCCCGAGGGGTCGGTCGTCGTGCTCACTTTCGACGGCAAGGGTGTGGTGCTGCATCGCGACGACCTGCGCGAGGCGACGCGCAAGGCCGCGGAGAAGCGCCGGCGGGACCGGGAGCATCTGTCGCTGTTCACGCGTCTGAAGCCGGGAGAGAAGAAGCACGCCAAGCGCATGGCGACGGTGGCCGCCGTCTACACGACGGCGCCATTCGTGCGCAGCCCCGAGGAGTTCTTGCAGAGCTTGATGCCGCCACAGCCGGCGGCCGGGGCCCGGGCCAAGGCCCGAACCCGGTCGGTGCGGCCCCGCCCGGTGGCCAAACGGGTCTGGGCGAGCGTCGAGCGGGAGCCTCTGGATGTGGTCGCCGAGGCGACGCTGGAAGCCGAGCACCGGGACCCCGAGCACGTCAAGCACTGGGTGGCGCTCGTCGATGGCGCCGAGACGCAGCTCGTCCTGGTAGAAGAGGCCGCCGCCGCCCGCGGCGTGGACGTCACGGTGATCCTCGACATCATCCACGTGGTCGAGTACGTCTGGAAGGCGGCGCATGCGTTCCACCCTGCGGGGAGTCTCGAATTGGCGTGCTGGGCGTGGACGCGCGTGCGGCGCATTCTCGAGGGCAGGGCCCGCACGGTGGCGGCGTCGATGCGCGGTGCGGCGACCGTCGCCGGCTTGTCGCCCGACGCCCGCAAGCCGGTCGACACGTGTGCCGACTACCTGCGCAAGTATGCGCCGTATCTGCACTACGACCGCTACCTCGCGGCGGGCTATCCCATCGCCACCGGGGTGATCGAAGGGGCGTGCCGGTACCTGGTCCGCGACCGGATGGAGTTGACCGGCGCCCGTTGGCGACTGGCTGGCGCCGAGGCGGTCCTGAAGTTGCGGGCGCTACGCGCGAGCGGCGACTTCGATGCCTACTGGGAGTTCCACGAGGCGCGCGAGTACGAGCGGAACCACGCCCAGCACTACGCTGACCGAACCCCGCCGCCGGTCACCGAGCCGTCCGAGCCGCCGTCCCCACCACGCCTTCGACGGGTCAAGTAGGTCTTGTCATGCCGCTCGTAGAGACCCTTGCAGCCGTCGACGAAGAAGAGCCGCACCCATTCGACTTCCCGGTCCGCCGAGCGTGCCGACGGCGCGAACGGGCGTAAGATCTCCGTGATCCAGCAGGAGCTGTTCGGGCCCGGGTCCTCGAGGGCGTTCAGGCGTGTTGCGCCGGATCCTCGGAACGCAGTAGACTGAGGTCTCATGTGCAAGCCTTGGCTGCGTGTGGCCGCGCTCGATGCCGTGGTGGTGGTGCTGGCGGCGTTGGTGTTGACGGGCGGTTGTACTCCCCCTCCCCAGCCTATCGGCGTCGTAGGGCTTGCGTTGGACCGGGCCACCGTCCCGCTGGGCGCCTCGATAGAGGCAACTATCCGCTTCGACCTCGCGCCCACCTTCGAGCCGTTGAGTGAGGACTATCGCGTGTTTCTGCAGATGTTGGACCAGAACGAGGTCCTTCTCTGGTCGGCCGATCACTCCCCCCCCGTACCGACGACAGCGTGGCGGCCGGGACAGTCGATCGAGTACACGCAGCACGTGAGGGTTCCAGCCTATCCGTACATCGGTCCGGCGATTGTCGCAGTCGGCCTCCATTCCCCGGTCTCCGGGGAACGCCTCGCTCTGGCAGGGGACGACCTGGGCGAACTGGCCTACCGGGTGGCGACCCTGACCCTGGAGCCGCAGGACGAGAGCAGCTTCGTCATGTACGAAGAGGGCTGGCACCAGATGGAGTTCGACGTTTTCGACCAAACCTCGTGGCGATGGAGCACCGACCGGGCGGTACTCTCCTTTCGGAACCCGCGCCGCACAGCGAGGCTGCTCCTTGAACTGCAGGGTCGTCCCAACCTGTTCGACGTTCCGCAACAGCTCACGCTCGTCATCGCCGGGCGGACCCTTGACGAAGTCACACTGGATGTGGAGAGCCCCGTGCGTCTGGAGTACGAGATGACCGTCACCGATCTCGGCGAAGCCGACGACGTTCTGGTCGAGCTGCTGGTCGACCGGACCTTCGAGCCGGCCGCTCTCGACTCCAGCGTCAGTGATACGCGGGAACTCGGTGTCCGGTTGGTCGATGTGTACGTCGAGCCGCTTCCAGACTGACTCCTGCCATATCCTGCCCCAATCCCGCAGGGAACGTCGGGGACATCACAACAGCGACCACCTCACAACAGTCCGCTGACGGATGCTATGGCTTGCGCACCGGCATGTGACGTTCACCGCAACTCGGGGATGGGCGTCCTGAGCGGGCCGTTCCTGCTCGACGGCCATGTTCACTTCTACCCGTGCTTCGACCGTGATCTGTTTTTCGACAGCGCACTCGCTAACTTCCGGAAGGCCGCGGGCATCGTTCGGCGCCACACCGAACATGCGGGCTGGTTGCTGTTCACCGAGTCTTTCGGCATGGACTACTTCCGGAGATTTCGCGCCGCGGCGGGTCGTTCCTCGGGCGGCGGCTGGACCTTCCACAGAACGGACGAAGAGGACAGCCTCGTCGCGCGGTGCGATGGGGGCGGCAGCCTGTTACTCGTCGCGGGCCGGCAGATCGTTACCAGCGAAGGCCTGGAGGTTCTGGCACTCTGTTGCGATGCCGATATCGACGACGGCCTGCCGCTACCCGCCGCGATCGAGGCCGCGAGGGCGCTGAACGCCAATGTCGCGCTCCCCTGGGGCTTCGGAAAATGGTGGTTTCGACGGGGGACTCTGATTACCCGATTCGTGCGATCCGCAAGGCCGACCAGCATCTTTCTCGTCGACAACGGAGGACGCGCGCGCCTTGGAGGAAAGCCGCGACTCTTTCACCTTGCTGCGTTGCGCGGCATCCGAATTCTGGCAGGGAGCGATCCGTTTCCGCTGCACCATGAAGCGAAGCGCGTCGGCCGCTACGGTTTCGCGCTCGACGGGACCGTCGATCCGATGCACCCGGCAGCAGGCCTCAGACGCCTGCTCCGGGCGGATACGCGACCGTTGCCCTACGGTCGTCCGGTCGGGCCGATAGAGTTCGGCAGGAACCAGTTGATGCTGAGAGCCTGGAGAAACCCGGCCGCCACGGCAAACCGTCGATTTGGCGCCTGAGGCGATGGCACCCGCCATCGCAGCGGGGTGCGGCTCTTCTTCGTCTTCTCCAGGTGCCGTTCGTGCACGCGCCGCTGTGAGCGCTCGACACCGTCGGCCCCCCCTAGACCGAGCCAGCGTTCGCGTCTACGACAAACTGCGTCATCGCTTCTGAACTCCCGGCCGCGGGACAATTTGACGACGGAGTCCCCATGCTAGCACGCTCACGCTCAGCGCTTCGCCGGCCACTGTTGCTGCGGCCGCTCCGTGCATGCCGTAGGGTGGAATCAGCAGTAGATTCATCGCAATGTTCGCCAGGCTGCCGATGAGTGCCGTTCGGAGCAACAGCCCTCCAGCGTCGACGGACAGCGCGATAGCGTACAACACGAAGAGCGGAAAAACAAAAATGAACCCGCCGGCGAGCACTTGGAGCGCCGATCCAGCCGCAGCGTACTCTGCCCCGAACAGCAACGTCACCAGGGGTGCCGCCAGCATGATCGTGCCGGCGCTCACAGGCATTGCCAGCATCACACAGATTGCCAAACCCGTCCGGGACAGCTGTCCATGTGCCGTACTGTCCGTCATGAAGTGCCTAGCGAGGCGCGGTATCACGACCACCTGCAGCATTTGTGGCACGATGCCGATCCCCTCGTAGATGCGATACGCCCCACTGTAGAGTCCGGTCTCGGCGTTGCCACGGAGTACGCCCAGCATGACCATGTCGATGTAGCTGTACAGATAGAACACGACTGTGAAAGCACCGAACGGAAGCGCTTGGCGTTGGAGGACGCACCAGAACTTCACATTGAAGGCCGGACGAACCGGTCCGACTTGTCTGGCCACCAGGAAGTACGCAACCATGAGCGATACAACTCGCGCCGCGACGAAGCTCGCGGCTATCCCGAGCAGTCCGAGTCCGGCGCTCAGGGCCCCGGCGCCGAGAAAGAGCAGCAGCAGCCGATCCACTACCACGGATGTACTGTCGAGTCCGAACCGTTCAAGCCCTTGCAGCGCATGTCGGATCGTGAGTAGGTACGATCTCAGGATGGATGCAACTCCAAGAAGATAGCAGGCGACCTGCATGTCCGGCTCCAGACGCAGGACGCGCACCGTGAGCAACAACCCCATCACGGCGGCAACCGCCAACACTAGCTTCAGGCCGAACGTGTTAGCGAGAATGAACGGTGCTGCGCGCGGCTCGCGGGCCACCTCGCGCGCTGTAATCTCCTTCAGTCCGAAATCGACAAGCGCCTCAAAGATGGTCACCAATGCCAGCGCGAAGGAAAACTTGCCGTACTCCGCGTCCCCTAGTAGCCGACCGGCCATGATGAGCAGTGTAGCAAGCAACAAGGTGCTCGCGCTCGCGATACTGGCGCGAGCAGCGTTACGGACGAGATCCGAATTCTGACCCCTCACACGGCTTTAGCTTCGAGCGTTTTCGTGACGTCCCTCAGGAGCCCGGCGATATGCGCCGCCATTCGCTCGCTGTCGAAACAACGCTCGGCCGTCGCTCGCGCCTCCCGCCCGAGTGTGAGGCGCAACGAGGGGTCACGGATAGTCTGCCGTAGCATCGCGGCCAGTTGGACTGGTTGCCCGGGCTCGCAAAGCAACGCGTTCTTCCCTGCCACGACGTATTCGACGATGCCACCGACGGGCGAAATAACGGGCGCCAAGCCGCAGGCCATAGCCTCCACGACCGCGATAGAGAATCCCTCGTAGTAAGAAGGGTTGACGAAGACGTCGGCCGCCTGCATCACCCGCGCCGGCACATCGGTGCCACCCAGAAACCGAATGCTCTCCTGAAGTTCATGGCGGGCGATGAAGCCGCCGACCTCAGGCCCGACGTCGAGATGATGTCCCGACATCGCGGGACCGGCCAGCACCAGCAGCGCCCCATCGTCATCGATGCGGCGCCACGCCTCAACGAGGTCGAGCACGCCTTTTTCGTAGCTAAGACGGCCGAGAAACAGGCAGATGACACGGTCATCCGGTAGACCGAACTCGTTCCGGATCTGTCGAACCGTGTCCGGTTCGACCGGCCGGAACTCATCAAGGCGCACGCCGTGTGGCTGATAGAGCATCCGGCGCTCAGGGATTCCAGCAGCTCTTGCTTCTTCCTCGATCGCCCGCGAGATACAGACATAGGCGTCGGCAGCACCATAGATCCGCTGACCAACACTCTTGACGGCGCGCCCCCATTTCCCGTGAGGATCGACGGCAAGGCGAGCCAGTGTGCCGTCCCAGTTCGCACACGAAAGCGATCCTGGCGTACTGGCCTGGAGTACCAGACGCTTGCCGAGCAGGTAACGCGCCGATACCGCGGCAACGCCAACGCCTCGAGGGTCCGGACAGTAAACGATGTCGTAGCGCGAGCGCAAGCGAACCAGTGCCGCCAAGACGAACGGGAGCGCGAGCCACTTTGCCTGCTGCCGCCGGACGCCTCCAGGAGGTACGCGGTGCACGCACACCCCGTCAACCGTGCGCGGCGCAGGGGACGCCGCGCCGACGCGCGTCGTCACGACCAACGTTTCGTAACCGTGCGCGCACAGCCAGCGAACGAAGACGCGTGCATGCGTCTCTACACCCCCGAGGACGGGCGTGTAGTACGGCGTCAGAACCAGCACTCGCGGACGCTGCTTGTCGCGAGCCCGCATGCTTCTGCCACCGGAAGACAGTAGAGGGTGAACAGCGCGCCAGTATGCACGGAGGCTCAGTTCGTAGCCCCGTCTCATCGACCGGGCAAAACTGCCGCCGGCGAGATCGGCGCGCACGACTAGAGCTCCGTCCTTCAACAGGTCACGGTCCGCTCGAACTCGGATCCGCTCCACCTGGGCTCGGTCCCCAAGCAGCGCGGGGAGTAGTTGACACAGGCCGGCCAATGCTCTGAGGTACGTGATCCCGTGCCCCTTCGCGATCAGTACGACCGCTTGCAGTAATTCGTGCAGCACCAACACCGGCGACAGAACGATGATCGTGCGGATTTGGTAATTCTTGAGGATCACGTGCCAGCGGTTGCGGATCTGGTAGTAGAAAAGCCATGGGCCGCGTGCGCGGCTACGATGACGAACCCGCGCCGCTGGCGGTTCGACGATCCGATAGCCAGCCAGCCTAATCCGATGCGTGAAGTCGCCATCCTCCTTACCAATGAAATACCGCTCATCGAACAGCCCCACGCGTTTCGCCACTGTACAATCGATGAGGAGGGCGCATCCCGACGCCGCCCCAATGTCGCGCACGTCACTACCACGCGCAGAAATTGGTCGATCCAGGTACGGGTTTACGGCTTCACATATGAAAATGGAACCCGGTATCGGCGTATTGGATCAGGTCGGGCCGGTCCGCGTGCATGACAATCGGGCTGGCGATCGCCGCGCCGGGCGTCTCCACAGCCTCCCGAAGAAAGCGGATAGTGTCAGTCCAGACCATCACATCGGCGTCCATCAGCAACACCCAACGGGTCGAGCACTCACGAATGCCTACGTTGCGTCCGTGGCTCGGCCCGAGGTTGCGATCAAGCCGACGGTAACGAATGCAGGGAGCCTCCTTCGCCAGATAAGCAGCACTCTCGTCAGTGCTTGCGACATCCACCACCGTGATCCGCCCATCAGGACATCCGGCGGCCCGAAGCGACTGCATTGTATCAAGAAGAGCCGCTGCAGCGTTGTGGGCTACGATGACGACGGATACATCGTCAGGAAAACCAGGCATCTCGCCTCTCTGCGGCGGCAGCGTACGACCCGCGTTTCGGTTCAGGAACGACATGAGACGCTGCCGAAGGGGCAGACGCGTAAGAATCTTGGCATTGAGCCGCATCAACTGCCATAGGTCGTCACTCCACATTAACTGCTCGGAGGCCGAGCAGGCGGTCCGAAAACGCAGTGCGGAACCCAACCGTCTTCGCCGCGTCACGGGCCATCAGACCCGCTCCACCCCACGCGAACACAGATGGGTGCGGCTCTTCTTCGTAGAGTACTTTTCGCCCATTTCACGGGCGTTTTTGACCACGGATGAGCCCTCTCCAGTGCGTTTTCGGGGGGACGGCTTCAGGCCGGCGGCCCACCGGGACGGTCCACCCGCCTTCTTCGGGTGCCCCACGCCGCCTGGCCCCCGCCCCCCTGGTGCTTGATTCGGCCTGACCCACCTGCGCGCTGCTGGACATTCGCGCGGCGTTCTTGTACGGTGTCGTGGCAAGGACATGCCCTCTGCTGCGACGACCGGTGACACGGTGGCGACGACGAGGTTCTCGGGACGCGCGTTCAGCGTGCGGGAGTTGGCTCTGATCCGCGACGTGGTGCGGGAGTGTTCGGGCTTGAGCCGGATGGAGCTGGCGCGCACGGTGTGCGAGCTGTTGCGGTGGCGGCGTCCGAACGGCAGTCTGAAGGCGCGCGAGTGCCGAGAGTTCCTTGAGCGGCTCGACGCCGAGGGCGCGCTGGTGCTGCCGGACAAGCGGCGCGGTCGCGCGGTTGGGTCGGTGACCCGCGTTCCGCGGACGGCGGCGTGCGAGCCGGGGCGCCCGCTGGTTGGCAGTGTGCGCGATGTCGAGCCGCTGAAGTTCGAGTTGGTGTGCGAGCCTGCCCGGCGCCTGCTGTTCCGGGAGTTGGTGGGCCGCTACCACTATCTGGGGCACAAGGTTCCGTTCGGGGCCCACTTGCGCTATCTGGTGTTTGCGTCGCGGCCCGCGCGTGCGGTGGTCGGCTGCCTGCAGTTTTCGAGTCCGGCGTGGCGCATGGCGGCGCGGGACCGCTGGGTCGGCTGGGACGAGTCGGCTCGGGTGCGGAATCTGCAGCGCGTGGTCAACAACAGCCGCTTCCTGTTGCTGCCGTGGGTGACGGTGAAGAACTTGGCGAGCGCGGTGCTGTCTCGCGGCCTCGGGCAGTTGCGGGTGGACTGGCCGCGGCGCTACCACCTTGAGCCCTGGCTGGTGGAGACGCTCGTGGATGCGCGCCGTCACCACGGCGGTTGCTACCGCGCCGCGAATTTCGTTGCGTTGGGCGCCACGAGCGGTCGCGGCCGGATGGACCGGCACCGCCGCCGTGTCGGTGCGGCGCCCCGGACGGTTCTGGTCTATCCTCTGGTCCCGGATGCGCAGCGGCGGTTGCGGGAGCGTTGAGCGATGCGCGCCCTCACCCGACCTGTTGCTGCACCCGCGCCGGCGCCGTATGCGGCGGCCGATGTCTCCTATGCGGAGGCCAAGTCCTATCTGTGTTCGCGCGAAGCCCGTCAGATGAGCGAGAGCGACCTCGAACGGGAACTGGACCGGCGGGGCCGCGCGTTGCTGCGCAAGCTGCTGCAAGGGCATCTCGACCAACGCAGGCCGGGAGAAGCGGCCGGTCCGGTCGCCGGCGCCGACGGTGTCGAGCGCTCGGAGCGTCGGGTGCACGAACGCCGCCTGGAGACGACCTTCGGCACGGTGGCGGTCGAGCGCACCGGCTACGCGCGCGCGGGTCACGACAGTCTGCATCCGCTCGACGCGGCGCTGAACCTGCCGCCGGAGCGTTACTCGCTTGAGGTGCGCCGCCGGGTGGCCGTCGCGGCCGCCTCGCGTTCGTTCGACGAAGCGCTGTTCGAGTTGTCCGGCAGTACCGCCGCCCAGGTACCCAAGCGTCAGGCGGAACAGTTGGTGGCTCGCGCGGCTGCCGACTTCGACGCCTTCTACGAGGCGCGTCAGGCCGAGCGGGGCCGGTCGCCTCCCGCGGGGTCGGTCGTCGTGCTCACTTTCGACGGCAAGGGTGTGGTGCTGCATCGCGACGACCTGCGCGAGGCGACGCGCAAGGCCGCGGAGAAGCGCCGGCGGGACCGGGAGCATCTGTCGCTGTTCACGCGTCTGAAGCCGGGAGAGAAGAAGCACGCCAAGCGCATGGCGACGGTGGCCGCCGTCTACACGACGGCGCCATTCGTGCGCAGCCCCGAGGAGTTCTTGCAGAGCTTGATGCCGCCACAGCCGGCGGCCGGGGCCCGAACCCGGTCGGTGCGGCCCCGCCCGGTGGCCAAACGGGTCTGGGCGAGCGTCGAGCGGGAGCCTCTGGATGTGGTCGCCGAGGCGACGCTGGAAGCCGAGCACCGGGACCCCGAGCACGTCAAGCATTGGGTGGCGCTCGTCGATGGCGCCGAGACGCAGCTCGCTCTGGTAGAGGAGGCCGCCGCCGCCCGCGGCGTGGACGTCACGGTGATCCTCGACATCATCCACGTGGTCGAGTACGTCTGGAAGGCGGCGCATGCGTTCCACCCTGCGGGGAGTCTCGAATTGGCGTGCTGGGCGTGGACGCGCGTGCGGCGCATTCTCGAGGGCAGGGCCCGCACGGTGGCGGCGTCGATGCGCGGTGCGGCGACCGTCGCCGGCTTGTCGCCCGACGCCCGCAAGCCGGTCGACACGTGTGCCGACTACCTGCGCAAGTATGCGCCGTATCTGCACTACGACCGCTACCTCGCGGCGGGCTATCCCATCGCCACCGGGGTGATCGAAGGGGCGTGCCGGTACCTGGTCCGCGACCGGATGGAGTTGACCGGCGCCCGTTGGCGACTGGCTGGCGCCGAGGCGGTCCTAAAGCTGCGGGCGCTACGCGCGAGCGGCGACTTCGATGCCTACTGGGAGTTCCACGAGGCGCGCGAGTACGAGCGGAACCACGCCCAGCACTACGCTGACCGAACCCCGCCGCCGGTCACCGAGCCGTCCGAGCCGCCGTCCCCACCACGCCTTCGACGGGTCAAGTAGGTCTTGTCATGTCGCTCGCAGAGACCCTTGCAGCCGTCGACGAAGAAGAGCCGCACCCAACACAGATGGCAGATGTCCTCAGCCGCTCGCATAGCATATCACGGCCGGTCTCGATCTCGTCGTACATCGGCGGCCGGCGTTCGTCCTCCGTCTCGAATGGGCCGCAAGTACCTCAACCCGGTAGACGAGACAACCGCGTGAGCACAGGGGTATACTTGTCTCATGAAATTCCGGTATGACTGAGTTGACGGCCGGCGACAGATAAGCGTGATGGGTATCTCAGCTCTAGTACCATTCGGAGAACGGGGCGGCACGTTTCGAGGCATTCTCGACCTCGCCACGGGGCGGTACCCTGCTTTCCTGTTCGGAGGACCGGTCGGGCGCCTGCTGCCGGTGTTCCATCTCCACGAAGTGACGAAGGCCTCGCTCGATCCGAAGCTCCGATACCTCGCCGAGCACGGCTACCGGACCGTAACCTCGGAAGAGATCGAACGTTTCGTGCGCGGCGGCGTCCACCCCGGTGAACGAACAGTGGCAATCTGCTTCGACGACGCGCACGTCAGCCTGTGGACCATCGCCGCCCCACTGCTCCGCCGATACGAACTCCGCGCAATCACCTTCGCCATCCCGGGACGGATCGAGGAGGCGACCGCAGCCCGACCAACAATCGATGACCCGGTGCCACCGCCGCCGGCGCGGGCGGGCGACTTCGTGACGTGGCCCGAGCTGCAGGCGCTTCATCGGGAGGGTGTCATCGACGTACAGTGCCACGGGTACGCACATTCGAAGATCTTCTTCCACGACCAGCCCCTAGGGTTCGTCAGGCCGGGCTTCGCCACGTGGCATCCGCTCGACCGACCGCTGGTCTCCCGTGACCCCGCCTGCACCTACCTCGCGCCCGATGACCTCGGCGCCCCTCTCTATCCGCAGCGATCACGTCTGAGCGACGCCTTGCGGCACCTCGACTGCACGCGTGCGCGCGAGCGGTGCAAGGCGCACGTGCGCGTCCGGGGGGGCGCGGCGTTCTTCGAGCGCCGCAGCTGGAAATCCGAGTTGCTGGCAATCGTGAACGAGAACGACAGAGGTGTGTTCGAGACCGAGAACGAGCGCCGAGCCGCGATCTACGAGGATCTGGACCGCGCGGTGGCGGTGCTGCGCGAGAGACTCCGTACGAACACGGTCCGGTATCTCTGCTTCCCCTGGGAGATCGCCGGCACCATCGCCTACGAGGCGGCGCGCGCGCTCGGATTTCGAACCGCCTTCTCCAGCCGTCTTCTGGGCCTGCGGGCCGTCCGTGCGGGAGACGACCCGTGGCGGCTCATGAGACTCAACGGCAAGTTCATCCCGCGGCTGCCCCGGCGGCGGCGCCGACTGGTCTCCCCCGGCTGGATCGGTCGAGTCCGCGGCGGACCGCACCGAGCCCCGTGACCGCTTCGACCGTGGTAGAGTCAGCGGCGCACGTGAGCACCTTGGCGCGGATTCTGATGCTCGCCCCCGAGCCCTTCTTCGAGCCTCGGGGAACACCCTTCAGCGAATACCACCGCATCAAGGCCCTGGGCGAGCTCGGCTACGCTGTCGACCTCGTGACGTACCCGTTCGGCCGCGACGTGACGCTCCCGAACCTGCGGATCGTGCGTTGCCCGCGACCGCCGTTCGTGGAAGGTGTGAGAATCGGGCCGTCCGTCACGAAGCTGCTGCTGGATGGACTCCTGGCCGCGACCGCGACACGCCTGGCATTCGGCCGGCGCTACGATGCAATCCACTCCCACGAGGAAGCCGGAGTGCTCGGTCTGTGGCTGGCAAGACGGCTCGGGATTCCCCATCTGTACGACATGCACTCGAGCCTGCCGCAGCAGTTGGCCAATTTCCGGTATACCCGTTCCGCACTGATCCGCCGGTTGTTCGAGCGCGCCGAGACCTCCATGATCGAGCAGTCGCAGGTCATCATCACGATCTGTCCCGAACTGCAGGAGACCGCGGTCGCTCGGGGCGCCGGGCATCGAGCGTTCCTGATCGAGAACGTGATGGGGGGCGACGTGGAGGTGACGACGCCGGTTCCGGCGCAGGAGATGCGCGAGCGATACGGCGTGGGCGCCGACCAGCCGCTGGTGCTCTATACCGGAACCTTCGAGCCGTACCAGGGACTCGACCTGCTCACCGAGGCGGCCGCGATGCTGCGGCACTCCCATCCCGACGTGCGGGTCCTCGTGGTTGGCGGAACGGCCGGGCAGGTCGATCGGGCCCGCGCGCAGGCAGTGCGGTCCGGGAGCCCGCTCGTGTTCGCGGGCCAGCGTCCGCCGCAGGAGATCCCCAGCTTCGTGGCCGCCTGCGACATCCTGGTGTCGCCGCGAATCAGCGGCACCAATACGCCGTTGAAGATCTACTCGTACCTGCGGTCGGGCAAGCCAATCGTAGCGACGGATCTCCAGACACACACGCAGGTCCTCAGCTACTCGACCGCTACGCTCGTGCCCCCTAACGCACCTGCTCTGGCCGCCGGCCTGGCTCGACTCATCGACCGCCCCGAGGAACGCCTCCGACTGGCAACGGCCGCCCGCCTGCTGGCCGCTTCGCGCTACAGCCGCGAGACGTACCTGTCGCGCACGGCGGCCGCCTACGGACAGCTTCTCCGCCGGCGTCCGTCCACCGGAAGCGTCGGCGCTCCACACTCGGGAGCGGCATGAGAGTCCTGGTCAGCGGCGCGACCGGATTCACGGGCGGCCATCTCGCCCGATACCTGGCGAGGCGCGGCGTATCCGTGCGTGGACTGGTTCGTCCCCTCAGTCGCCCGCGGACCGCGGCGTTGCAGGAAGCCGGCGTCGAGATCGTGCTCGGCGATCTGACCGACGACGCGTCGCTAGCGCGCGCCTGCGACGGAGTCGACGCCGTGTACCACATCGCCGCCACCTACCGGAACGCCGGTCAGCCGGCCGCGGCCTACCGCGCTGTGAATGTGCTCGGCACCCGTGCGCTCCTGAACGCCGCGCTGACAGCGGGCGTTACCCGGTTCGTTCACTGCAGCACGGTAGGCGTCCACGGACACGTCGAGCGTCCGCCCGCGGGCGAAGACGCGCCGCTGGCCCCCGGCGACATCTATCAGGAAACGAAGCTGGAAGGCGAACGACTGGCAAAAGCCGCGGGCGCGGCGGGAGAGATGGAGGTGGTGGTGGCCCGTCCGGCCGGCATCTACGGCCCCGGCGACACCAGGTTCCTGAAGCTGTTCCGAGGTATCGCCAAACGCCGCTTCCCGATGCTCGGTTCGGGCGCCGTCTGCTACCACTTCACGTACATCGACGATCTCGTCGAGGGGTTCCGACTCTGCGGCCAGGCACAGGTCGCCGCCAACCGGACATACATACTGGCAGGCCGCCACTATACCCCGCTCACGGAGCTCGTCCGAGTGGTCGCCGAAGAAGTCGGCGTCGCACCGCCGCGCTGGCGGTTCCCGGTGTGGCCGGTCTGGGCGGTCGGCGCAATGTGCGAGGCAGTGTGCGTGCCGCTGGGCGTCGAGCCGCCACTCTACCGGCGACGCGTCGACTTCTTCACGAAGAATCGGGCGTTCGACATAGCACGCGCGCGCCGCGAGCTCGGCTTCGCGCCGGCGGTCGATCTCGTCGAGGGGATCCGGCGGACCGCCGATTGGTATCGACGGCAGGGGCTGCTGTAGCATTCGTCCCGTGGCTCAGGTCTACGCGCTCCGCTACCTCGCTCGAGCCGCAGCAGGCGCCCCGAAAGACCTTGCCGACGCGCTGCTGGCGAAGTTCCGGCCGATCCACCCGACGGTCCTGATCTTCAACTGCACGTTCGACTGCGATGCGGAGTGCCGGATGTGCGGGAACTGGAAGCGTGGAGGGGCGCAGCCGGACCTGACTCTCGCGGAAATCGAGCGCGTCTTCGTTTCGCCGTTGTGGGCCCGTCTGGAGAACCTCCACATCTCGGGAGGAGAGCCGACGACCCGGGACGATCTGGTGGACATCTGCCGTGTCACTCTCGACAGGCTGCCGAATCTGCGGAAGCTCGGGCTGAGCACGACCGGATTGACGCCCCACAGGGCGATTCCGATGCTGACCGACATCGTCGAGTTGTGTCGGGAGCGGAACGTCATCGCGAGCTTCCGCGTCGCCATCGACGGCATCGGCCCAGGGCACGATACCATACGAAACGTACCGTGCGGCTTCGACAAGGCGAAAGAGACCATTCGCGCGATGCAGGAATTGCAGCGACGGCGCCGCTTCAACCTCGGCATATCGACGACCATCTTCTCCGGGAATCTGCACGCCGCCGAAGATATCCTCGCCTGGGCGCGCCGGGCGAAGCTCGACATCGTATTCAACATGTTCCGAGTCACCGACCCGATGCTCGGGAACAGCGACCTCGCGGACGGCTGTCGGCCGATTGGGGAGGCCGAGGGCAGGATGCGACAGTTCTTCCTCGACCGTGTTCGGAAGGACCCGCTGCTCGACGGTCAGAACTACATATACATGCACTATGCGGACATGATTGCCAACGGCTATCACCGGCTGGCGCCGTGTCCGTTCCAGACCCAGGGCGTGATGCTGAATCCGGACGGCGGCTTCTTCTTCTGCGAGAACAGCGAATCAGTCGGCAACGTGCGGGAGGAGGATCCGGGCGACATCTACTTCCGCGAGTCGAGTCAGGCTCATCGCCGTCGCATACGGCAGGAACGGTGTCCGACCTGCGTGAGCCCCTGCCAGATCAACGTCGCGGCGATCAAGCAGGTTCTGCCCTACGTGAAGTTCCTGTGCCGCGCGTCGTACGAGAAGCGGAAGTGCGCAGAGACCCCGCGGCACTGACGGCCCGAAGAACTGGCTTGGACGCCGGATCGAATCGACAAGGAAACGGCGGATCCTCGCCGTGCGTATCAGTTGCCCGGATAGCCCGGAGGGCACCCCCCCGCGGTGTCAGAACAGCACGCGAAGCCCGCCGCCGGTCTGCACCCCGCCGACGTGGTAGGTGTCCGGCACACCCGTAGTGGACTGCACATCGATGGCACCCAGGGCCAGGCGAACGAAATACCCGACCCCGAGCCTGGGTCCCGGCCTGTCGGGGGTCAGCATGACCGTAACGTCGAGGCCCGCATTGAACCCCACACCGTTTCTCGTGTGCTCCCCGGTAGCGACCCGAAGATCGACGCCAGCGAACGGCGGCCCGTCCGCCTCGCTTGCAGTCAGGTTGGCGACGACCCCCTGGCGCAGATTGAAGTAGGTAGGTCCTGCCGAGAATGCCAGACTCCACAGCGCACTCGGTCTGAAGCGCCAAGAGGCGTAGACGTGCGTGGCTCGCTGCCGGTGGGGCAGCGTGAGCGTCTGCGCCGGCACCGTCCGATCCCTGCCCAGATCGAGCGGGTGCGGAACCGAGCCGGTTACCACGGCCGTTCCGGACCTGCCGACCTGGGTATAGCTCGCGCCGATCTCCAGTCCGCGCCAGAGAGAAAAGACGCCACCGGCGTCGACGTGCGTCGTGCCGGCAAACTGCTCGCTCACCAGAAACCGCGCGCGTTCGCCGTACGCCCGAAAATCGGTATTCCTGGTGTACCGCGTATCGCCGACCTGGTATCCACCATTGACGTGCAGCAGGATGCGCCCGGAAGAAAGCCATCCGAGATATCCGGACCCACCCTCCTCTGCCTGAGGACCGGACGGCGCTTCCTCCTGCGCGTACACGGAGCCGGCGGCGCCGGACATCGTGATTGCACTCAATGCGATCCCCATCACGAAGCGCCGCATGGTGTGCATCATCTCGGTCTCCGGAGAGAAACCGCCTCTCTACCCGACGAGGGCACCGCTCGATGCGAACCACCGACCTGCGGCCCGGCCGTGGGCAAGACCTCCACGTCGTAGCGCGCTACGAGAACCCGCTCCAGCTCTTCTGCGATCAACTGGTAGCCCTGCGCCGTCGGGTGCAGACGGTCCCTTCCGATACATGGAATCGGCTGCAGGCCGCTGCACGAACCCGTCAGCAGGAGGTGATGGATGTCGACGAGCACGGCGCCGTGTCGGGCGGCAATCGACCGAATGCGGCCGTTCAATCCCGCTACGAGAGCTGCAGAGGCGGTATCGCGTTGAGGCGGAATGGTCATCAGAAGAATATCCAAGCCGGCAGCGCGAACGGCCCTGACCATTCGATCGAGAGCCGCGGCAGCACTGCCGGCGCCTGCTCCCGAGAACGGGTTCAGGTCGTTGGTGCCTTGCATCAACAGGACCACCTCCGGGCGCTTTGTCCTGAGCTCCCGGTTGAATCGTGATTCGGCGTGCGACGCCTCCTCTCCAGGCGCGCCGACGTTGACGACGCCGATGTCCTGCGTCCGATAGCGTGAAGCCAGACGTCTCTGAAGACGAGCCGGGAACGAATTGAACCTGTCCAGCCTCGATGCGCCGTTCGAGGGGGACACGACGCCGACGGTGATACTATCGCCGAACGCCAGGAACCGGGTGACCGCCAACTTGGGCGGACCGAGGACGGTGACGCCGAACACGCAACTGGCCGTCTGCTGCAGTGCATCCGAGGCGCCGCACGTCACCTCTGTCGTGCCGATTCCAAAGGCGCTGCCGGAATGCAGCGAGCACTCTGCGGTCACCGGCGGCTGACCGCCACTCGCGACGGGCGCCGCGAAATGCACCGGTGCCGGCCCGCCGTCGAACGACTGGGTCAGGCTGGCGACCGGGCAGGTGAGCGCGAGTCGTCCGATCTTGTCCGCGGGCAACGGCGATGGAGTCATCGGCGGCAACACCGACGACTCCGCGCACGCCGACAGCCAGAGCAGGACAGTGACGACCGGAACGAGCGCACCTACGCTGTGGAATCTCACGACGGGACCGGACTATTGGACGGCAACGAATGGTAGCCTCAACCGACATGCGGATCAATTCAAGTCGCAAGACTCCGTCGGCTGGCCGTCAGACTTCGACGCGCTCGACCGCAAACGCAGCACGCGCCTGCCGGGCCGCCGGGCGCACCGGGTTGGAGCAGCACCGTCACCGGGGCCGCGCGGGCTTCTGTCTCGTGTTGATCGCGGCCATGTCTTGCACGGGCCGCTCGGCAGACCCCGAGATCGTCGAACGGTTTCGCGTCACCTGTGCACGGCTGGCCGCGGAGGCATCGGCAAGCGGCGCGCAGGTCCTGAGCGGCAGCGACGGGTGGTTCTTCGCCGCGGAGGAAGCCACCGTCCTCGGCTCCGCGACCCCTCGCTCGGGCGCGGCGGTCGCCGGAATTGCCGCGACAGCCGAGCGGCTGCGCCGTGACGGCATCGAGCTCGTCGTCGTCCCCGTGCCGCCGAAGGGCATCATCTATCCCGACCGGCTCGCGCCGGAACTGGACGTGCCGATCCCGGTCCGACGGCTCGACGCGACCCTGCAGGCCGTCTACGGCGACCTGCAGGCGCGGGGCGTTCGTCTGGTCGATCTGACTCCGGCGTTCATCCGAGACCGGTTCCACCACGAGGGCCCGCTCTACTGCCGCCAGGACTCGCACTGGTCCGGCGTCGGCTGCGTCGTGGCGGCGGAGACCATCGGGGCGACGGTTCGCGAACTGGTGGAGGTCGGGGCGGCAGCGACCCAGCCGTACGGCCTCGCGTGGTTCACGACGCCGATCCGCGGCGATCTGTGGCAACGCCTGCCGGAGACGCCGCCGCGCGAGGAAATCCGTGCTCGCGGCCTCATCGCGCCGGAGGACCCGCTGCTTGCGCCGGTCGCGCCCGGCGGAGACGCCCCGGTCGCCGTTGTGGGCGACACCCACGCACTCGTATTTCACGGTGGCGAGCCCTACCATGCGCGCGGGGCAGGCGTCGCCGACCAGCTCGCCTTCGAGTTCCGGCAACCGGTCGCCCTTCACGGGGACGACAGCAGGGCACTCGCCGAGAACTCGTGGGGTCTCCCGCCATTGGGCGAGCAGACGCGGGTCGTGATCTGGATCTTCGCGGCGACGCGACTGCTCGGCAACGCGTGACGCGCGCGAGTCAGCGCCGGTCCGGGAGTGCCGACGCGCCTTCTTCCGGCACCCTGCCGGCAGGTGTCTCGAGGATCTCGCGAACCGCGTAGATCGGCTTGTCCTGCGACTCGTGATAGGTCCGCGCCTGCAGTTCCGCGAGGAGCCCGAGAGTCAGGAACTGCATGCCCGCGAAGATCAAGAGGATCCCGAGCAGCAGCAGCG
The DNA here is from genome assembly GCA_965222905.1 of Vicinamibacterales bacterium. Lineage (GTDB taxonomy): Bacteria > Acidobacteriota > Vicinamibacteria > Vicinamibacterales > UBA8438 > WTFV01. The sequence goes on from OZ244976.1 coordinate 7,891,129, forward strand.
GCCGGTCGCCGATCGCCTGGCCGGCGAACAGCCGGAGGTATCCGAGGTAGGTGGTAATCGCGAGTCCGACCGTCCCCATCAGCAGCCCCGGCGGGCCGAAGATCTGTATCGGCTGCGTCGAATAGCTCAGGAGGAACTTCACGGTGAACAGGTCGAGAACGACCCGCATCGTCCGCGACAGACCGTACTTCGAGGCGCCGAAACGCCGCGGCCGGTGGTTGACCTCGATCTCGGCAATCCGTACCCCCTGCTCGCTGGCGATGGCGGGAATGAACCGGTGCATCTCGCCGTAGAGTCGGAGCGACCGGACGACCTCGCTTCGGAACACCTTGAGCGAGCACCCGTAGTCGTGAAGCCGCACCCCGGTCGTGCGCGAGATCAGCCAGTTGGCGAGGTTCGAGGGCACCCGCCGGGTCAGCCAGGGGTCGCGGCGCACCCGGCGCCAGCCGCAGACGATGTCGTGTCCTTCGTCGAGCATCTCCACCATCATCGGCAGGTCGCGCGGGTCGTTCTGCAGATCGCCGTCCGAGGTCGCGATGACCCGCCCCCGGGCATGCGCGAAGCCGGCCGCGAACGCCGCCGTCTGTCCGAAGTTCCGCCGGAAGACAATGACGCGGACGTGAGGATCGCCGGCCTGCAGCGCCTTCAGCGCCGCGAAGGTACCGTCGGTGCTGCCGTCGTCGATGAGCACGAGCTCGTAGGACCTGCCCCAGGCGCCGAGCGCCGCGGTAAGCTGGCGGTGCAGCTCGACGACGTTCGGCTCCTCGTTGTAGAGGGGAATCACGACCGACAGGTCGGGGACCATGCTTCTCGTCTCACAGAGGCCGCGGGGAATCATCCTTGGAAGCGGTAGATCGTAATTCGCCGCTTCGCGGCGTGGTGCGCCGCCGCCAGAGGATCCAGGCCAGGCCCCCGGCAACGATCAACCCCACGACGGCGAGGGCGACGGCGCGCCCGTTGGCCTCGATGAACGCCACCGCGTCGTCGCCGTAGCGCACCGACAGGACGCCGACCGCGAAGTACCGGAATCCCCGCGCCACGGCGATTGTGGTCGCGAACTGCCACACCGGCACCGCGGCCACACCGGCGAGGAGCACGAAGATCTTGAACGGGGCCGGCGGCGGCAGGATGGCCGGCACGGCGATTGCCAGCACGCCGTACTGCTTCGACAGCTCCAGCGCCCGCGCCATGCGGGGGCCACCGAACCGACGCCGGACCAGTGACTCGCCCCCGGTCCTGCCGATGCTGTACAGCACCAGGCAACCGGCAACCGAGCCGAGGGTCGCCATCAGCGCGTAGTACGGCATACGCGCGTTGTGCTCGATCACCAGCATCACGACGAGCAGGTCGTTGATCTCCGGCAGGGACAGGAAGGACGAGTCGAGGAAGGCGACGACGAACAGTCCCGGCCCGCCGATGCCGAGGGCGAAAGCCTGGATCCAGGTAACGATACGGGCCACGGACGCCGGCATTATACCAACCGGCGGTCGCCGGCGTGTCCGTGGACCCCATCCCCGTCAGAAGCCCACCTGGAACGTCACCTGCGAGGTGAGGCCGCCGAGGTCGATCTCGTCCTCCAGGAACCCGTTGTCGATGCCCACCACCCCGCTCACCTCGTGATACTGGACCTCCAGGCCGAACGCATACCGATCGCCGAAGGGAAACCGCACCCCGCCCAGCACGATGCCGCCGGCGTCGGTTCCTTCGGCCACGAACCGGTCGGTGAACGTATCGAACGAGCCGAACCGGTCGGCGGCGCTGAAGTCGATGAACTTGCCGAACTCGGAGTAGCGCCACGCGTAGAAGCCGACCCCGCCCCCGAAGTACGGTTGCACCGGCGTGTCTCCGAACGGCAGGAAGCGTATCGTCGCGGTGCCGGGGACGATGCGGAGGCGGAAGTCCTGGATGATCTCGCTGCCGTCGACGTCCACGTAGTCGTTGTAGACGCTGGGAACCGTCCGCTGGTAGTAGCCGAGTCCGAGACTGACCTCGAAGTAGTCCCCGAGGGCGAGGTCCCACGATCCCCCCACCGATCCGCCGTTGAAGTCATCGAGCCGGAAGGCGAACACGTTCAGGTTCTCGAGCAGGACGTCACGGTCGATCCGGCCGTCGAAGCCCTTGACCGCGAACTGCCCCGCGGTGAGTGTGACGGACTGCTGCGCGATCGCCGGTCCGGCGCCGAGGACGCTCGCCGCGGCGATCGCGGCGGCGGCGCCCATTCTCCATGTGGTGCGTGACATGCTGGCCTCCAGTGTGTCGTTTACAGGCATCGAACTCTGCTGCAGCAGGACAGAGCACGATCGATGCCAAGTCGCCGGCACGTCGGACGCGAATCGGGATCACCGCGCCCGAAACGGCAACGCGCCGCCGGGCATACCGATCCTGCGACTTGGATCGGAGACGGCGGCGGCGCATCGGGACCCGGCTGGGGCCGGGATTAGCCGTTCGGTCCGGGGTGCAATCAGACGTGGGGTGTCACGGATCGATGTCAGCCCGTCCGCTGCAGGGAACGGCCGCGGATCGTCGCCAGCATCGCCTCGTGGAGCGGACCGTTCGTTGCCACGACCGAGCCTTCGCGGGAGTCGAAGGGGGCGCCGGCCATGGTAGAGACCGTGCCGCCGGCCTCCGTCACGAGGAGCGCCCCGGCTGCCATGTCCCACGGATGCAGACGTTGCTCCCAGAAGCCGTCGAACCGCCCGGCCGCCACGTAGCAGAGATCCAGGGCCGCGGAGCCCAACCGGCGCACCGCCCGCGCCTCGGCCACGAAGGCCCCGAACAGCCCGATGACTTCGTCGACGGTCTCGTGCACGTCGTACGGAAACCCGGTGCAGAGCATCGCGTCGACCAGCGCCGTGGTCGTGGACACGCGCAACGGGACGCCGTTGAGCCGGGCGCCGGCGCCCAGCTCCGCCGTGAAGAGCTCCTCCCGCATCGGATCGTATACCGCTGCGACGGTCGGAACGCCGTCGATCTCGAGCGCCAGCGACGCACAGAAGATCGGCAGGCCGTGCGCGTAGTTGACGGTGCCGTCGATCGGGTCGAACACCCAGCAGTGCGTCGGTCGCTCGGGTGCGTCCGACCGGTCGTCGAGCTCTTCCGCGAGGATCGCGTGGGAGGGGAACCGCTCTCCGATCATGTCGCGGAACCAGCGCTCGACCTCCAGGTCGACCTGCGTGACGAGGTCGATGACCCCCTTCTTGTCGACCTGCACGTCCGTCCCGAAGTGCGCATGCTGCATGGCCCCGGCGTGCAGCACGGCTTCGGCCGCCGTGGCGACGAGCAGCGGATCGACCGCCCCGGCATCGCCGCCCGGGCCCGATGGTGTCTGCGTCATTCCGCAGCGCCCAGATTCTTGACCATGCACACCTCCATCCCGCCCTCCGGGCTCCGTTGCAACGTGATGTCGTCCATGAAGCTGCGCATGAAGAAGATGCCGCGTCCGCTCGACCTGAGAAGGTTCTCGGGCGCCAGTGGGTCTGCCACGGTGTCCGGGTCGAAGCCCGGCCCCTGATCGCGGACGCGAATGACGAGACGCAACGGCTTCGCCCGGGGCTCGAGCCGGATCTCGACGGTCACGCGCTTGTTGCGGTCCTCGCCGTTGCCGTGCTTGATGGCGTTGATCACCGATTCGCGAACCGCCACGCCGACCCAGTGGGTCGCCTCGTCGTCGAGGCCGCCCACCTGTCCGACGTGATCCGTCAACACCTGGACCACATCCAGCATGTCGAGATGGCTGGGGAAATCGAGACGGATGAGATTCCCGGCGGGAGGCATGCTCTGGGCGAACGGCTAACGATACCCGGCGCCGGTGCGGCCGGGCAAGCACGAACCGTGCGGTATAGTGGGCGCGCATGAGCGTCGCGGCCCCGACATCCGTCCTCGTGGAACCGGCACGACGCCTGCGCGGGCGGCTGCGGGTGCCGGGCGACAAGTCGATCTCCCACCGCTACGCGCTGCTGGCGGCGCTGGCGGGCGGGACGTCGACGATCGGCGGCTACTCGAGCGGCGCGGACTGCTCCTCGACGCTGGGATGCCTCCGCGCGCTCGGGGTCGCGATCGCGGAGACCGCGAACAGCGACGGGACGTCCACCGTGACCGTCACGGGACGCGGACTCGGCGCCCTCGCTCCCCCGACGCACGTTCTCGACGCCGGAAACTCGGGCACGACCATGCGCCTGCTGGCCGGCGTCCTCGCCGGCCAGCCGTTCGACACGGAGCTGACCGGGGACGCGTCCCTGCAGCGACGACCGATGCGGCGCATCATCGAGCCGCTGGAACGGATGGGGGGGCACGTCGACGCCGACGCGGGACGCCCGCCGTTGCATATCCGCGGACGATCCCTGAACGGCATCACGTACGTTCCCCCGGTCGCCAGCGCACAGGTGAAAAGCGCGGTGCTGCTGGCCGGCCTCCACGCCCGGGGAGTCACGCGGGTCCGCGAGCAGGTGACGACACGGGATCACACGGAGCGGGCGCTCGAGGCGTTCGGAGTGCCCGTCGACCGCGAAGACGGCGCGGTCGCCGTCGCGGGCGGCTCCCCGCTACGCCCGCTGGCCCTGACGGTACCGGGAGACCCATCGTCCGCCGCCTTCTGGGCCGTCACCGCGGCAGCCGTCCCGGACTCGGACGTCGCCATCGAGGCGGTCGGCCTGAACCCGACGCGCACTGCGTTTCTCGACGTCCTGAGCCGTGCCGGAGCCGACATAGAAGTGGACGTCACGGACACCTCCGGGGGCGAGCCGATCGGCGACGTCCGGGTCCGGCCGGGGTCGCTCCGGGACGTGGTCATCGGGGCGGAGGAGGTGCCTTCCCTCATAGACGAGCTTCCGGTTCTCGGCGCCCTCGCCGCACATGGGACGGCCGTGGAGGTCAGCGGCGCGGCCGAGCTGCGCCACAAGGAGAGCGACCGGATCACGGCGCTCGCGGCCGGCCTCCGGGCCCTCGGCGTGCGGGTCGAGGAGCGCCCCGACGGATTCCGCGCCGAGCGCGAGGGCGTGCCGCCGGGGGGCGCGGCGGACGCGGCCGGCGACCATCGGCTGGCGATGGCGTTCGCCGTGGCGGCCCTGGCAGGCGCCCGACCGAGCGTGATCCACGGCGCCGGCGTGGTGGACGTCTCGTATCCGGGATTCTTCGCCGCCCTCGACTCGCTCCGCGCGTGAATCGACTGCAAGCCCGCGCTCCCGCGCCGCGCCGGAACCGACTGGCCGCGTGACCCGGCACACCCTTGCTACACTGCGCCGCGTGCGAACCGACAAGGTCTTTCTCGTAGGGTTCATGGCCGCCGGCAAATCGACGGTGGCCAGGGCGCTCGGCGCACGGATCGACTGGCGGGTGGAAGACGTGGACGCCCGGATCGAGGCGCGCGAGCGGCGCGTCGTGGCCGACATCTTCGCAACCGACGGCGAGGTCCGTTTCCGCGCGGTCGAGCGCCAAGTGCTCCGCGACCTCCTGCCGCTGCGTCACACGATCGTCGCCACCGGAGGGGGCACGTTCACCGACCCGGCGAATCGGCGTCTCATCAACGCCGACGGCGCGTCCGTTTGGCTGGACGTCTCGTTCGAGACCGTCGTCGACCGAATCCCGCCGGACGGCCGCCGTCCGCTGGCGGCGGACCGGACGTCGATGGAGGCGCTGTACCGCACGCGGCGGTCGGCCTACCGGCACGCCCATCTGCGCCTCGACGCCAACCGCGCGCCGGCCGGGGAGCTGGTCGAGCGCATTCTCGACTGGCTGGGGGAATGATTGCGACGCGGCAGTGCCGCGCGAGCGGCCGATCACGCCGTTCGGGGCTTGATCTCCGCGCGCCGCGCCGCCCGTTCCTCTCGCTCTTCGCGGCGGCGCAGCTCAGCCGCATAGGCATCCGCGGCGGCGCGCGATCCGAGGATCCAGCCAATCACCATCCCGAACAGCAGCACCGCCGGAATGAACACGAAGTGACCGGCGGTCATGTCGAACATCAGGCCGCCTCGAGAGGATCGTCGTCGTCCGGGACCGGACGCCGCCGGGCCAGCTCGGCCAGATCGCGCTCGACGTCGGCCTGCCGCCGCGACAGGAGCCAGAAGTAGCCGAACGCCAGGATCCAGACGATCGAGTAGGCGGTGATCAGGAACGGCGCGGCCGGCAGGCGATCCTCTTCCGGCAACTCGTCTATCGGAACGAACTCGTTCACGGGCTCCGGCTGCGCCTCGGCCCAGGAGGGTGCGATGCACGCGATCGCCACCCCGAGGATCAGAGCGAACCCCAGCGGCAAGGCGCCGCGCCGGCCGCCGCATCCAACGCCTCGGTTTCCGGAGTTCATCGGCACCACGCGTCGCATTCCGTGAAGAGGTCAGTATTCATCGTCATACGCCAGTCGCAGGCGGTCGACCTCGGCCTCCTGCTCCGCCAGCCGGCGCCGCCCGCCGAGCATGACGAGGAACAGCGCGAGAAAAGCCGCCACGCACCACCAGAACGGCCCGGCCATCGACGCGCCAAGCGTGGGCACGACCGTCGTCTGCGGATGGAGCGTCCGCCAGACGTTCACCGATACGTACACGATGGGCACGTTGAACATCCCGAACAGCGCCAGCCCCGCGGAGAGCTTGTCGGAGCCCGGCCCGCCGTACTTGCGCAGCAGCAGGTAGGCGATGAAGGTCATCTCCAGGATCAGCGCGAGGGTGAGCCGGACGTCCCAGACCCACCAGGCGCCCCAGGAAACCCGCGCCCAGAGCGGGCCGGTGGTCAGTCCCATCGCCCCGAACAGCACCGCCAGCTCGGCCGCGGACACCGCCAGCCGATCCGCCGCCGGGCGCTCCCCGAACAGGTAGATGCCGCTGGAGATTCCGCAAACGAAGATCGCGAGAAACATCACGAACCAGACCGGCACGTGGAAGTAGACGATCTTGGCCACCAGGCCCATGGTCGCCTCGTACGGCGCCTGTGCGATCAGCAGCGGCGCGGCGGCGAACATGACCACGGCGATGGCGAGCAACCCGATCGACCAGCGTCCGGTCATCGGGCTCATTCTGTCATGAGCGGTTCGAATGTCCAAAACGAGAGCGTCAGAAAGACCGCGTCGAAGAAGACGATCAGCGCCAGCCAGAACCGCGCCAGGTCGAGGTTCGGATCCGCCTGAATCAGCGCGAGGGTGCCGTTTACGCCGGCGATGAGCACCGGCACCGTAATCGGATAGAGGAGCACCGGCAGAAGCACGGCGCGGCTCTGCGCTCTCGCGAGCATCGCCGCGAACAGTGCGCCGACCCCCGCGAAGCCGACCGTGCCGGCCGCAAGCAGCCCGAGAAACAGCAGACCGTGCTCGAAGAACGGCGTCGAGAAGAACAACGCCACGAAGAACACGACGACCACCTCGACCAGCGCCATCAGCAGCACGATGCCGAGCAGCTTGCCGGCGAAGATGGCTCCCCGCTCGACCGGGGCGAGCAGCAGTCCCCGCAGTGCGTCGTGGTGCAGCTCGCGTTCGAACGCCCGCCCGAGGGCGAGCTGGCCCGCGTAGGCGAGGGCGACCCAGACGATGCCCGACTCCGCTCCCTCGACGGGCCGTCCGGAGCGCACGAAGGCGAACGAGAAAACGAGCACGCACGACGCGGCGAAGAAAGTGGTGGTGTACAGGACCTCGCGGCTGCGCGACTCCACGCGGATGTCCTTGCTCAGAACGAGCCAGGCGATCCGGAACGCCTCACGCACGCGAGGTCGTCCTTCCCGCGCGCTCGTCGGCGACGGCGGCACGGTACCTTTCGCGCAGGCTGCCGCCGGCTTCGGCGAGCGAAACCGTACGCCCGGCGCGGAGCACCACGGCGCAGTCGAGAAGACCGTCGACGACGTCGAGATCGTGCGTCGCCAGAAGCACGATCCGGCCGGTCGTGCGCAAACCCCGCAGGCGTGCCACGAAGTCGCCGACCGACCGCTCGTCGAGGCCGGTGAACGGCTCGTCCAGCAGCACGAGCCGCGGCTCGTGCAGCAAGGCCCGCTCCAGCGCCAGCCGCTGCCGCATGCCGCGGGAGAATCCACCGACCCGATCGCCGGCCCGATCCGCGAGTCGCGCCTGCGCGAGCGCCGCCGCCACGCGATCCGCCGGTCGCGTATCGCCGTAGAGCCGGGCGAAGAACTCCAGGTTCTCACCGGCCGTCAGCTCCGGATAGATCTGCAGGTCGTGGGACAGGTAGCCCAGACGGCGCCGCAACGCCGCCCCCAGCTCGCGTGCCGGAGAATCGCCGTAGAGGACCTTCCCCCGCGACGGGGCGATCAGCGTGGCGAGCACTCCGAGCAGCGTCGACTTGCCGGCGCCGTTCGGGCCGAGGAGTCCGACGATCTGGCCCGCCCCGGCCGTCAGGGACACGCGCGACAGCGCACGCTGGCGGCCGTAGTGGCGCGAAACCCCGGCGACCGTGAGCCGTTCGAAGTCGAAGACACCGGGGCTGGTGATCGGCATGGCGAGGCGAAACCGCGGGGCGCCGGCGCCAGCCGGGCTACCGCCGCCAAACTCGTCGCGAGGCTCCGGGTTCGGCCCCAGCCCCCACCTCCCCAGGACCTTGCCCCTCGGAACTCACTTCGTTACGTCCTACGGCGCAAGCTCCTGGCCGGCGCTGCTCGAGTGGCTGGTGACGGGCGGTGCTCCCGCCGCCGCGGCGGTCGGGCTGAGCAGAACCGGCGCGACCTCGTCGTCGAGCTCGGCGTAGATCCGCTCGAGGTCGGCCACCAACTCGCGGCGTCGGTTCGCGTACTTCGTATCGCCGATCCGACCTGCGCGATGCTGTTGTTCGTTCTTCACGAGGTCGCGGAAACGCTTCTCCCGGCGTGACTCGATCCGCCGCCGACGTTCCGCGCCCGAGGCCGAACGGTCCGGCGTGGCGGCGCCCCAGGCGCCGGCGGCCAGGAACACGAACGCGACCCCCAGCGCCAGCATCGCCGGCAGTCGGCTGTGGTACGGAAGGCCGGAGATCTCCAACGACACGGCAACGCCCGCCGCCACCAGCGGACCTGCCGCGAAGATGAACGTCCGGCCGTCGACCCCCTCCGGGCTCGCATCGGCGCGCCGCGCGATCTGCTGGGACGCGATGTCCATGTCGCCCCACTTCTCGACCATGAGCAGGAGTGACTCGAGGGCGACCGGCAGGGGCTGATCGAACGCCAGGCTGCCAGCGGAGTACGGCAGCACGAAGCCGACGCGGAGCGGCGTCATGCCCGGCGGGAACGGACCCGGCACCGATACCTGCGCCCCCGCCGCCGCCGCGCGCGGGCTGGAGCCGCCCAGCAGCGTCGCGCCCGTCGCGCCGGCGGGCAACGACAGCACGACCGGCGTGTCCGGCTCGACCGGCACGTCGCGCCAGTTCACGACGTCCAGCAGGTAATAGACGTTCAGCACCTCCTCGCCGAGCTCGATCACGATCCTCGACTCGGCGCCGAAGTTCACCGTGCCGGATTCGGCGGGCACGTCCGCCAGCGCCGGGTCGGCGCCGCCGACGAGCATCAGCCGAATGCCTCCCTGCCCCGGCACGGGAAAGGGCTGCGACTCCAGACGTACCCCGTCGAGCTCGGTGGCCGCCACCACCGTCGCCCCGGGGTTCAGCGTCAGAAACTCGGCCCGTCCCTCCGCGTTCGTGACGGCGGTGGCGACGTTGTCTCCCTCGCGCAGCTCCACCGCATGATCCGGTACGTTGTTGGACAACGTGCCGCGAATCACCCGCACGGTGATCGTGCCGGCCGGCAACTGCGGATCGGGCAGCGGAATGCCAGACATCTGGCGCGGATCAGGCTGCGCCGCCGCCGGCGGAGACAGCAGGACCGCCACGACGGCCAGAAGAACCGCGCCGAAGATCCATTGCCCGGCCACAACGCGGCGCGCCGTTCTCACTCGCTACTTCTCCTCCTCGATTCGCGCGCTGCTAGAGCGCCGCCCCGCACGCCTTGCAGAACTTCGCGTCGCGCTCGTTGCTCGCGCCGCAGTCGCCGCACGGCAGGCGCGTCGTCGAAGGACCGCTCATCTCCGCCCCGGCGTCACCGAACCCCATCAACCGCTCGGCAAGCTCACGCTCGATCTGGTCGCGATAGGTTGCACCATCCACGTCGAGCTGCTTCAGGAGCGAGCGGGCGCGGAAGCGGAGGCGACCGCCCATCTCGTGGAAGTCCGTTGCGGATACCTTCCCCATCGCCCGGTCGAACTCCAGCTCCTTGAGGGAGCGCAGCACGAGCGTCTTCTCCCTATCGAGGGCCGCCCGCGTTCTGCCGCCCGCCATCTCGACGCGCTCGGCGAAGTCGCGCGCCAGCAACGGCACGAACATGCCATAGACGGCGTAGCCGACGTACGCCGCGGCCCAGGCGGCCAGCACCACCAGCACCAGCGGTGCGATTCCGCTCGGGCGCACCGTGACCACGGCGATGGTCGCGCCGGCCAGACCGACCAGAACGAAGAAGTGCCAGGGGCGGAAGGTCGCCGGCGCGGCGTCAGTCGAGGTTCCGGAGCTCATCATCCAATCGGGCGTCGAGATCGGCGTCGATTGGCTCGGGCGCCGGCGCCGCCTCGTCTTCCGCGACCCTGCCGCGGCGCGACCAGCGAACCGCGACGCCACCGACGGCCACCAGACATCCGAAGCCCACGAGATAGGGAAAGAGCCACGCCAGACGGTTGAAGCCCTCGTCGAGCGGCGCGCCGAGCGGCTCCTGGCTGCCGTACGCTGCTATGAAATAGTCGAGGATCTCGCGCTCACCGCGCCCCGCCTCGATCTGCTCCCGGAGCTGCCCGCGCATGAACTCCGCACCGGCCGAGACGAGCTGCTGCGCCCCGTCCGCCGCTCGCACATAGCGAGGCGGCGTCGAGCAGCGGCAGTCGGCCAAGGTGTAGTGCGGACAGGTACCGCAGGTGCAGACGAGTCGGCGCTGCAGGTCGGCCTCCAGCGGCGTGGTCGCGGCGTACGTCTCGGGCGCCGCTCCGACCTGCGCCTGCGCCGGCGCCGCCATGCCCGGCAGAATCAGGGCCAGAACCAGCAAGGTGGTCGTCACCCCGGACGCCTCACCCATGTCCCGCCCCGGCGCACCGGTGGCGAGAAAGGCGAAGCGGCTCTCCGGCAGCAGCGCTATCCCCGTCCCGAGCGCCAGCAGCGCGAAGCCGAACCAGATCCAGTTCACCAGCGGGTTCACCGTCACCTGGAACGTCGCCGACTGATCGCTCATGTCGTACGCCGCCAGAACGACGTAGACGTCCTCGCTCAGCCGCCGCCGCATCGCCACCTCGGTCGTCGGCTCCGTCTCGTGCTTGCGGTAGTACCAGCGACCCGGATAGAGCTGTCCCACCTCCCGGCCGTCCTCCAATACCGTCATGTGCGCCGTGTGCATCTCCTTCGCGCCGTCGTCGGTCACGCTGAGCCGGTCATGTCGGACGCTGAAGCGCCCCACGTCGACCGACTCGCCGGTTCCCAGCAGCACCTGCTCGGTCTGCCGGTAGCCGGCCCCCGCGAAGCCGAGCATCATCAGCACGATGCCCAGATGCACCACGTAGCCGCCGTAGCGCCGGCGCGACCGCATCACCAGACCGATCATCGCCGTCACGAGGTCCGTACCGGTGACCCCGCGGCGTACGAACGCCCCCCGCACGAACTCCTGTCCCACCGTGCCCACGACGAAGCCGCACAGCGCGAAGGCGATTCCCGACACCCACACCCGGAAGCCGAGCGCATACAGCAGCGCCGCCGTGGCGACAGCCACCGCCGCCGGCCACAGGAACTGGTAGCCCAGGTTGGAAAGCGTCGACTTGCGCCACGCCAGCAACGGCCCGATGCCGGTCAGCAGCAGCAGCATCAGCCCGATCGGGATCATCCACTTGTTGAAGAACGGTGGGCCCACCGTGATCCGCTGACCCGTCACCGCCTCGCTCAGCGTCGGGAACATCGTCGCGAAGAGGATGAAGAACGCCGAGAACAGCAGGATCCAGTTGTTGGCCAGGAACGCCGCCTCCCGCGACGCCCACGACTCCAGCTCGTTGCGCGCCCGCAGCAGCGGCAGGCGGTAGATCACCAGCCCGAAGCTCACGATCACGACCGCGCTGATGAAGATGCCGAACATCATCGCGAGCTGCGGGTCCTCGCCGAACGCGTGCACCGACTGCACGATGCCGGTGCGCGTCATCGCCGTCGCGAACAGCGTCAGGGCAAAGGCAATGATGATCAGCGAGATGTTCCAGACCCGCAGCATGCTGCGGCGTTCCTGCACCATCACCGAGTGCAGAAAAGCCGTGGCCGGGAACCAGGGCAGCGCACCGGCGTTCTCCACCGGGTCCCAGCCCCACCAGCCGCCCCAGCCGAGCTCCTCGTAGGCCCAGATCATCCCCAGGGTCAGGCCGAGCGACAGGAAGAACCACGAGAACATCGTCCAGCGCCGCACCGCCCGCAGCCACGAGTCGTCGAGGTAGCCGGTGATGAGCGCCGCGATCCCGAACGCGAACGGCACCGTCATCGCCACCAGACCCGTATACAGCGACGGCGGGTGGATCACCATGTACGGGTTCTGCAGCAGCGGGTTCAGCCCGCGGCCGTCGTCCGGCATCTGGGTCAGATAGGTCGCGAACGGGTCCTTGCTCACGATCATGATGCTCAGGAAGAACATCTGCACCACGGCGATCGTCGCGATGACGTACGGGATCAGCTCGCGGTGCCGCTCCCGGTTGGTCCTGACCGCGATCGCGCCGAAGACCGACAGCAGGAAGACCCAGAACATGATCGAGCCGTCGAGACCGCCCCAGTACGACGTCAGCCGGTAGAACAGCGGCTGGATCGAGTCGGAGTAGCGGTCGACGTAGCGGATGGAATAGTCCCCGATGACGAAGGCGCGCACGATGATCGCCGACGCCAGCGTCATCAGCGCCGTCACCAGATAGAAGGCGCCGATGCCGCTCTCGACCAGCCGCGGCGCGTGCCGGCGGTGGCCGGCCACCGCGGCGGCGGCCGCGTAGGCGCAGGCGACGAAGGCGGCGAGCAGCGTGTAGGTTCCGAGTGTCGACATCGGGGTACGACCTCGATCCGGGTTGTCAGGGTTCAGGGCAAGGCCCGCGGAAACCGCTCGTCCGCGGGGTCCGTCAGCGCCGCTCCCGGGGAGTTGCCCCGATCAGTTGTTGGCGCTGCCGGCGCCGGAGACATAATCTCGCGCCACCGCCGGCTTCTCCTCGTACTTCGACGGGCACTTGGCCATGATGCCGTCCGCGTCGATGTACAGCGTGTCGCCGTCGAGCCGCCCGGTCGCGACCACCTCCGCGTGGTTGTCGAACGTGTCCGGCACGATCCCCGTGTAGACCGCCTGCAGCACGTGCGCGCGGCCCTCCACGCTGTCGGCGATCTCGAAGCGGTAGTCCAGGCTCTTCGGGCGGCGCATCACGTTGGCCGCGTAGCCGTGCACCTGCAACGGCTTGCCGTCCCACGACGCGGGATCGGCCATCACCTCCTCGACCTCCAGGAAGTACTGGGTGCCGTCCTGCATCGTCGCCCAGAGCAGACCGACGAAGGCGGCGCACAGGATGCCGGTAGTCAACAGGATTTTAACGGCTTTGTTGGGCATGGGTACTGAATCCTCTATACGTGCAGTGCCCTAACAGGATATCGCCCGGACCGCGGCCCGTCAACACGCGGCAGGCGCCTGACGGGACCGACGGCCGCGGTCACCGGGGCGCGCCGGGGTCCGTCTCCAGCCGCCGCACGAAGCGATCGACCAGCGCAACGGGCAACCCGACGACGTTCGTGTACGACCCCTCGATCCGTTCCACGAAACGCGACCCGATCCCCTGGACGGCATAGGCGCCAGCCTTGTCATCGGGCTCTCCGGTCGCGGCGTACCAGGCGATCCGCGCGGAGTCCAGAACGGCGAAGGTCACGCGCGTGACCTCGACCGCATCCAGAAGCCGCGCGCCGTGCCCGACCACTACGCCGGTCAGCACCTCGTGCGTGCGCCCCGACAGGCGTTCCAGCATGGACGTTGCGTCACGGCGATCGGTCGGCTTGCCGAGCACCAGGCCGTCGATGAGCACGACCGTGTCGGCCGCCACGACGATCCGTTCGCCGACCCTCGGCATGACCGCCGCGGCCTTGCTCGCGGCCACCCGCGAGACGTACCGCCGCGGCTCTTCCCCGTCGAGCCGGCTCTCGTCGACGTCGGCGGGAACGACGTCCAGCTCGTAGCCCGCCTCGCGCAGCAGCCTTGCGCGCCTCGGGGACCGGGATGCCAGAACCAGGAGCCCGTGACAGAATCCCCGCTGCACGGCGCGAATGATACACTCGACATCCCGAGCTTGGCCGAGTGCCTGCGGCCTGTCCGGCGCCGCAAGCCGGTGTTCGACCGAGCTTGGACCGGCGCGATGTCGACGGTCGGACCAATCGCGCAGGGCGCGCGCCCACAGCTATCGTCGGCGTCGACTCGTTGCGGAACGCCGGTCGACAACGACGTTGCGCGGGCTTGCTGCAGCAGAACATTCCCTTGGAGTCCACACAACCCGCCATCAGACGCCTCGTGCTGGAACGCTTCCGTAGCATCCCGTCGGCCTGCATCACCTTCGACAACCCGACAATCTTCGTAGGTCGCAACGGCTCCGGAAAGAGCAACCTGATCAGCGCGTTCTCGTTCCTGGCCGACGCGATGACGGCGCCGTTGCGGACCGTGCTCGACCGGGCGGGCGGACTCTCCGCGGTGAGAAACCGCTCGTCGGGCGGCGGCCATCCGCCGAAGCTCGGCATGCGCGTCGACATCGCCGAGCGGCCCGGCGCCACGGAACAAACGTTCTATGCATTCGAAATCAAGTCACGGCCGAACCACGGATTCTCGGTCGCCCGGGAGCAGTGCGTGGTCCTGGATGGCACGTCGCGTTCCTGGTTCGATCGCCGTGGAACGCGCTTTCGCTCGAATGTCGACGGTTTGGCGGGACCACCGATTGACGACGCATCGCTGATTCTCCCGGTAATCGGCGGCGTCAAGGCTTTCTGGCTGGTTTGGCGCGTCCTTTCCGGACTGCGCGTGTACGCGATCGAGCCAGGCGAGCTGCGCAAGATGCAGGAGCCCGACCCGGGCTTCGTGTTGAACCGGGACGGCGCGAACGCGACCAGCGTGCTGAAGGAGATCGAGAAACGGTCACCCGACACATTCGCACTCGTCGCCCGCGTGCTGGAGGAGATCGTCCCGAACCTGGCCGGGGTGACGGTCAAGAGACAAGGGAAGAACCTGGCGCTGCAATTCACGCAGCGATGGGGCACGGAAACCCCGAAACGGCTCAACTTCGACGCATTCAGCATGTCCAACGGCACGCTGCGCGCGCTGGGCATCCTGGCTGCGCTGTTCCAGCGCGCCGGTGCGGCGCTGATCGCGGTCGAGGAACCTGAGGCGACGATTCATCCCGGTGCGCTGGAGTCGATCCTGGACGTGCTGCTGGCGGCGTGTGAACGGATTCAGGTCGTGATGACCACGCACAGTCCAGAGTTGCTCGACGCCAAGTGGATCAGCGACCGTCACCTGCGGATGGTCGACTGGCGTGAGGGCGCCACATACGTCGGCCCGGTGTCGGACGCCAACCGCGCCGCCATCCAGCGCCACCTGATGGGCGCCGGCGAGCTGCTGCGCGCGAACGCCCTCGAATCTGCGCCTGCTGCCGGGGATGATCATCCCCGCCCTCAGTTGTTCGAGAACCTTTGATGGTCGTCCAACCGATTGTCGAAGGCCAGGGTGACGAAGCCGCTGCGCCGATCCTTCTCCGCCGATTGTCGATGGAAGCCGAAGCGTGGAACGTTCGGATTGCGAGGCCTCACAGGCGACGACGAAGCCAGCTTGCAAGGAAGGCCGACCTGCAGACCGCCGTTCGGGTCGCGCTGCTGACGCCTGCGTGCGCCGGGATCTTGATCCTCTTCGACGCGGACGACGACTGCCCACGTGAACGCGCTCCCGAGCTCGAAGCCTGGGCACGGGAAGCCGCGCGTCAGATACCCTGCGCCGTAGTCATGGCCAATCGCGAGTACGAAGCGTGGTTCCTGGCCGCCATCGAGTCGCTCCGCGGCAAGGCCGGCGTCAGCACGGACGCCGTCGCGCATCCGGAACCCGAAACGCCGCGAAACGCCAAGAGAGTGTTGAAACAACGCATGAACAGCGGCCGTTATCTGGAAACCGTGGACCAGGCGCCGCTGACCGCGAACTTCGATCTCGCGGCAGCCTGGCGTCACTGCCGCAGCTTCCGCAAGCTCGTTGGGGCATTCGGCTTCCTGCTCGATGCGGCCGGTGTTCGGCCTGCCCGGTGGCCGCCGGCGGCCTGGACCACCCGATGATTCCTGCCAGGGAAGCTATGGCAGCAGCCTCGCGCGCCTCGGCGACCGGGACGCCAGGATGAGGCGCACGGCGCGAATGATACACTCGACATCGTGATTCCGGCCCGGCACTGCGCCACGCGCGCACTCGGCAACGTGCTGCGCCGGCAGCCGCCCTCCGACGCCAAGATCCGCTTCGCGTGGACCGCGGTCGTCGGCGGCGCCCTCGCCCGCGTGACGACGGTGCGGCTGCGTTCCGACGGCACCCTGCTGGTACGCGCGGCGAGCGACGCATGGCGTCGCGAGACGTACCGCTCGCGGCGCGTCATCCGCGAACGGCTGACGGAACTGCTGGGGGCGGGTGTGGTCAGAAAGTTGGACGTGACGAGCGAAGGAGCGGAGCATCATGCGAGCAGCGGTCATCGCCAGCGCCGTACGGCTGCCGACCGGCAAGTTTCTCGGAGCGCTGAAGGATCTGCCGGCGACGGACCTCGGGTCGCGCGTCGTCCGTGAAGCGGTGGCGCGGGCCGGCATCGAGCCGGAGGCGGTCGACGAGTGCATCATGGGCAACGTCGTCTCCGCCGGTCTCGGCCAGGCGCCTGCCAGGCAGGCCGCGTTGCGCGCGGGGCTTCCCGACCACGTCGGCGCCCTGACCATCAACAAGGTCTGCGGCTCCGGGCTGAAGGCGGTCATGCTCGCCGCGCAGGGGATCGCCACGGGCGACATCGACATCGCCGTCGCCGGCGGCATGGAGTCGATGAGCAACTGCCCCTACATGCTGCCCCAGGCGCGCGGCGGCATGCGCATGGGCAACGGGCAGGTGCTCGACGCGATGATGCACGACGGGCTCTGGTGCGCGATCGAGAACTGCTCGATGGGCGACGCGGCCGAGGCGGTCGTCGAGCGCTACGGCGTCACCCGCGAGGACCAGGACGCCTTCGCGGCGGGCAGCCATCAGAAGGCTGCGAACGCCATCCGCGAGTGCTTCTTCAAGGACGAGATCCTGCCGGTCGAGATCCCACAGCGACGGGGCGACCCGATCCGGCTGGAGTACGACGAAGGGGTGCGGCCCGACACGACCGCGGAGGCGCTCGCCCGGCTGCGCCCGGCGTTCAAGAAGGAGGGCGGCACCGTGACCGCCGGCAACGCACCGGGGGTCAACGACGGCGCGGCGGCCACCGTCGTCATGGCCGAGGAGCGCGCGGCCGCGCTCGGGGTCACGCCGATGGCCCGTATCGTCGGACAGGCGTTCAGCGGACGTCCCGCCAAGTGGCTCCTGATGACCCCCGTCGAGGCGGTTCGGAAGCTGCTCGTCAAGGTGGGTTGGACGCTGGACGACGTCGATCTGATCGAGCTCAACGAGGCGTTCTCCGCGCAGGCGGTGGCCGTCGTCCGGGAGCTGGGAGCCGACCCGGCCAAGGTGAACGTCAACGGCGGCGCGGTGGCGCTCGGGCACCCGATCGGGGCCAGCGGCGCGCGCATCCTGACCACGCTGCTCTACGCGCTGAGGAACCGCAACCTGAAGCGGGGCATCGCCACGCTGTGCCTCGGCGGCGGCAACGGCGTCGCCCTCGCGGTCGAGCGCGCGTAGCAGCCGGCGGCACAGACGCGTTGTCTCGCCGCGCGTGGAACCTCCAGCGGGCCGGCTGCGTCCACGGTTCCAGAGACGAGCCATGTGGAGCAGGTGGTCGCGGATCGCTTTCGCGCTCGGTGCACTGGGGACCGTCGTGTTCCTGGGCTTGGTGGTCAACCAGACCGCGCAGCTCGTCACCCTGGCCACCGCCCTCCATCCGACCCTCGGCTCGGCCGTGCTGGGAGTTCTGCTCGTCGTCTACTCCATCTGTTTCCTGGTGCCGATCATCCTGTTCTTCCGGCTACCGAAGCCGCTGCAACCCCCACCGTTCGACGAGGGGCGGGAGTTCGAACGCCACTTGCGCGCCCTCGGCCGGCGTCTCGACGGCAACGAACTGGCCGGCCCCGGCCCGTTCCGCGCTCGAGAGGAGATTGAAGCCGGGCTGGACCGTGTCGGCGCCCGGGCCGACGATATCGCCCGGCAGGCCGCGTCGGAGGTCTTCATCGCCACCGCGGTCTCGCAGAACGGCAGCCTCGACGCGCTGATCATGCTCGGCGTCCAGGCGAAGATGGTCTGGCGCGTCGCGCACGTCTACCACCAGCGCCCCGGCGCCCGCGAGATCGTCCACCTGTACGCGAACGTCGGCGCGACGGCCTTCATCGCCGGCGAGCTCGAGGACCTGGACATCAGCGACCATATCCAGCCGGTCGTCTCCGGCGTTTTCGGCTCGGTGGCCGGCAGCGTTCCGGGGCTGCAGACCGCCAGCAACGTCTTCGTCACCTCCGTGCTCGGCGGCGCCACCAACGCGTTCCTGACCCTGCGCGTGGCGATGATCACGAAGCAGTACTGTGCGCCGCTGACGTCCCAACCTCGCCGGAGCCTCCGCCGGGCAGCCGTCGTGCAGGCCGGCGGGATGCTCGGCGGGATCGTGCGCAGCGGCGCGCGCCGCGTCTCGCAGGGACTGCTCACCGCCTCCGGTCGGACCGTCAGCGGCACCGCGCGGCATCTGGGACGCCGCGTCCGCGCGGCGGGCCAGGCGCTGGCGGATCGTCTGGGGCCGACGAGGAACTGATGCCGGCAGTCGAGCCCTACCCGTCCGTCTTCCAGAACGCGACGCCGCCCGCCTGCTTGCCGATATCGACGACCCCGACCCGCTCGGCCGTCGGCACGTGGTAGATCTCGACCGTACCGGGATCGCTGCCGACCCCTTCGAGCGTGACGAATGCATACCGGCCGTCGGGCGTGATGGCCACGCCGTGGGGAAGGGTTCGGGTCGTGGACACCCGTGCCCGTTCCGTGCCGCTCCCGAGATCCCAGAAACCGACCGCGTCGCCGCCCTTGTAGGTGGCGACGAGCGTCGCTCCGTCCGGCGTCACGTCCAGGTTGTAGGGACCGGCCCCGGTCTCGAAGGTGCGCAGGATGCGCCAGGACCGCAGGTCCACCTCGAATACCCTGGCGACGTTGTTGCCGGTGACGTAGGCGATGCCGTCCGCGGTCGGCCTCGTCACCCAGGTCGGCTGCACCCCGTCCCCGAGCGGCAGGCGGCGTGCGATCTCGAAGCCGAGGGCGTCGAGCTCGACGAGGTCGCCGCCCATCATGTTGACCGAGTAGTGCCGCGTCCCGTCGCGGCTGAGGCGCGAGCCGTGCGGCATGACGCCGGTGTCGATGCGCGCCACCTCGGCCATCGTCTCGACCTCGACGGCCGAGATGCTGCTCGGCTCCATCCCGCCGTGCAGATTGAAATTCACGACGAACATCAGACCGGTGGCCGGCGAGACGTCGAGCGTTGCGGGGAAGAGGCCGAGCGTCACGTCGCCCACCCACGCATCCGTGCCCGTCTCGTACTTGTGGACGCTGCCGAAGGGGAGCCCGTGGGCGATGGAGACGTACCAGTGGCGGCCGTCCGGGTCGACGCCGATGCCGTGCGGCCCCTCGATCTCGTTCGGGTAGCTCCCCACCCCGATCGTCTTGACGACCTCTGCGCCGTCGGGGCCGTAGCGGACCAGCGCTACCTCGTCCTCCGACTCGGCGCAGACGTATACGTAGTAGCTGCGCGCCGGCGGCTCCGGCCGCGCGGCCGCCAGCGGCACTCGCGCCGCCCACGAACCTGCCAGGGCCAGCAGCATGAGCGCGATCGTCACCGCGCCGATCGTCCGCGTCCTCACGTGGGTGCTCCTGTCTCCGGGTGTGGGGCCCCGGACCGATGCCCCCTACCGAGGCTCGCCGATGACCCGGCCCGGACCGGTCTTCTCCTCGAGGCGCACGGCCCACAGCCCGCTGTTGTAGTCGGTGAAGAAGATGTGTCCCTTGTAGGGCTGCGACCCCCAGACGAACGGGGCATTGGGGGCGAACCCGTCGGGCTCGAACGGCACGTATCGCGCGATCTCCCGGCCCTGCCGGTAGAGATCGCCCATCAGCTCCCCGGACACGTCGACCACGCGCAGGCCCCCCGGATAGTAGTAGCCGACGTACAGGACGTCGTCCTCTACCCAGATGTTGTGCGAGCCCGCCTCGGGCACCTGATAGCGCGCCACCTCCTGCGGATGGTCCCAGTCGCTCCAGTCGATGACATGGATCCAGCCCGCGGTCCGGAACGGCAACTGCGCGTCGTCGGCGTCGTTGGCCAGCCCGCCGTAGGGATACGCCTCGTCCCCGGCGAACAGGTAGAACTTGCCGGTCGACTGGCTGCGGTACGGGAAGGCGGCGTGGTTCCAACCGTTCGGATACGCGTAGCGGCCGAGCTCGACCGGCCGTTGCGGGGTCCCGCCCCGGCCGCCGCCCCCGACGTCGACGGCCACCACCCCGTCCGTCCAGTTCGACGAGAACGCAATGCCGTCGCTGACCCAGACGTCGTGCACGCTGTGCCCCTGCGTCTCCAGCTCGAACCGCCCCACCCGCTCGGGATTGCGCGGATCCTCGATGCTGACGATGTCGTAACGCCGTCCGGCGCTGAGCGCGTAGACGTGATCTTCCGCCACGAAGGCGTTGTGCACCCCGCCGGTCAATTGATCGGTGAACTCCGACAGCACGGGGACCCCTTCGCGGGGGTTGCCGACCCCGACCACGACGAAGCCGTTGCGACGGTTCGAGGCGCCCTCGCGACTGATCACGGCCAGCTCGCCGTCGGCGGAGACCTTCACGTCGTTCACGGTCCGGGCGTCCACCTGCACCTCGTTGACCTTCTCGATGTTTGCCGGGTCGGTCACGTCCCAGAAGTAGGTATGCCCGTCGGCCCCCCAGGTCCCGGTGAGAGCGTAGTCCCGGCCGTCGGTGCCCTCCCAGACCCAGAGGTCCGACGAGCGGCGATCGAGAACCTTGCCGCGCCCGACGACCTCCACCTCCCGCGTCACGTCGCGCGGCTCGATGGAGACCGTCCGGGCGGCAGCATGCGTCCCCGCGGTCGCGACCACCGTGTAGGTGCCGGAGCGTTCCGCCACGAAACGGCCGTCGGCAGCGATCTGGGCCGGGGCGCCGGCAGCGATGATGGCGGGCGCCGTCTCGCCGCCGACCGCGAACCGCACCGGCACGCCGGCCACCTCCGTTCCTCGGGCATCCCTCGCCACCGCCCTGAATCGCAGCACGTCCCCGGTCCGCGCCGAGTCTGCGCCCACCTCCAGGGCCAGCGACGTCACCGGGTTCTCCTCGATCTCGATCTCCAGGACGTCACCCTCGGTATCGACGGACGCGGTCACCGTGACCGTCCCGGCGTCGCGCAGGGTCAGGAAACCGAACCGATCGATGCTCGCCACGGCCGCGTCACTGGTGGCGAAAGTGACCGGCACGTCGTCACGGCGGGCGCCCGCCGTGTCGGTCACCGCGACCTGCAGGCGCGGCTGCGTCCCCGCGTAGAAGACCGGCGGGACCTGGTCGAAGGCGACTTCCGAGATCGGCGGCAGAGGCACCGTCACCGGAATCTCGACCCTGGCGCGGGCAGCGGGACGCCGGCTCCTGTCGCCGGGGTTGGACGGCACCAGGACGATCAGCGTGAACTCGCCGGGACGATACGCCTCGACGCGTCCCCTGCGGGTCACGCTCACGCTGCGGCGCGCGCGCGAGTAGTAGACGACGGTCGCGTCGTCCACGACGGCGCCGCCGGCGTCCCGCACCGTTGCGGACAACTGCACCGTCTCGCCTATCTCCAGGGTCAGGGCGCCGGGATCGACTTCGATGCTCAGCCCGGCCGGCGTATCGTCGCCCTGCCCCCGGACCATCAGCGCGGCGCACGCGAGGAGGAGGACCAGACATGACGCAGAACGCGCCATCCGCACTCCCCCGCGACGAGGCCGCTTGTTCGGCTGTCCGCCCGGTGCCCGCGCCGCGAGTCCTCTCTCAGTGCCCACCTGCCACCCCTTCCCTGGCTGCGAACCTCTCCGCCGCCACTGCCGGCCGGAAACCGCTGGATCCGGGTGTCGCCCGTACCGACTGCCTCATTGTATCGCCGCCGCCCGCTACGAAGTTTGAATGCAGAATCTGCAGCGGACCGAACGTGCAAATTGGCGATAATTGCCGCCGCGCACTCGGCATGGCGAAAGTCAGGAACCCTTCAACTTGCTATAAACATTATAGTTGCATACATATATGGAGAGACTTTCGCTTGACACGCATCTGGCACGCTCCTAGAATACGTCTCGTGACACCCAAGCTTGGCTCGTCGAACGGAATGGAGAATCCATGTCGAACCCGGAACGGATAGCCCGCGAACGCTCGAAGGCCATCGAGATCGCGGTCGGCCAGATTGAGAAGCAGTTCGGCAAGGGAGCGATCATGCGCCTGGGCGCAAAGAACGCGGTGTCCGCCCCCTGCATCTCCACCGGCTCCATCAGCATCGACTACGCGCTCGGCATCGGCGGCGTTCCGCGCGGCCGCGTCGTCGAGGTCTACGGTCCCGAGTCGTCGGGCAAGACCACTCTGGCGCTGCAGGTCATCGCACAAGCCCAGCGGATCGGGGGCAACGCGGCGTTCGTCGACGCGGAGCACGCTCTCGACCCCATCTACGCCCGCAACCTCGGGGTCCAGCTCGACAACCTGCTTGTCTCCCAGCCCGACAACGGGGAGCAGGCGCTGGAGATCGTCGAGACCCTGGTCCGCTCGGGCGCCATCGACGTCGTCGTCGTCGACTCGGTCGCCGCTCTCGTGCCACGGGCGGAAATCGAGGGCGAGATGGGCGAGGCGCAGGTCGGGCTGCAGGCCCGCCTGATGTCGCAGGCGTTGCGCAAGCTGACCGGCGTGGTGTCGAAGTCGCGCACCTGCCTCCTTTTCATCAATCAGCTCCGCGAGAAGATCGGCGTGATGTTCGGCAACCCGGAAACAACCAGCGGCGGCCGGGCGCTGAAGTTCTACTCGTCCGTGCGCGTGGACATACGCCGCATAGGGGCCATCAAGGACGCCGACCGCGTGATCGGTGGGCGCACGCGGGTGAAGGTCGTAAAGAACAAGCTGGCGCCGCCGTTCCGAATCGCGGAGTTCGACATCATGTACGGCGAGGGGATTTCACGCGAGGGCGATCTGCTCGATCTGGCGGTCGAGCGGCGCATCGTCGAGAAGAGCGGCGCGTGGTTCTCCTATGGCGGCGAGCGCCTCGGGCAGGGCCGTGAGAACGTGAAGACGCTCCTGCGCGAAAAAACGGAGCTGTTCGGGGCCATAGAAGCCGAGGTGCGCAAGGCGCTGGGACTGGCGACCGACGCCGCCGCCAAGCCCGCGCCGGTCGCCGAGAGCGCTACGGCATAATAGCCAAGCTGCCTCCGGCGCAAGCGGGCAGTGCGGCGGGGCTCGTCAAGGCCGCTCGGGGGCCCCGGTCTGTGGCGCAACCGCGCTCGAGGCCGCGGGCACCGAACGCAGGATGAAGACGCTCTCGCCCGGGCGTATCAGGCCGAAGTCGCGGCGGGCGATCTCCTCGATGAAGGTCGGGTCTTCGCGAAGCCGTCGCATCTGCTCCCGAAGCGTATCGTTCTCAGTCTTCAAGTCAGCGATCCGCTCGGCAAGGCGCGACTGCTGGCGGCTGGCCATCCGCGTGGCCAGCAGACCGCTCTCACCGACGAGCGCATTCGCCACGAGCGCACACGTGGCGAACAGCAGCAGGTAGCTCACGGCACGCCCACCGGCGGACCGCCGCCCCCGAACCGGTCGCGAGACTGCAGACGAATCAGAACCCACGATACGCCTTCATGCTACACGAAACCGTGACGTCACAGATAGACCCGAGTCGAAGCGCCTCCTGCCCCGGGCGCGCCGTCACGGCGAAGACGGATACTCCATGGTGAAAGGATCCGGCAGAGGGATTCCGGTCATCTCGCCGCCGGCGAGTCCCGCCAACGTAACGTTCGGATTGTCCGGATCACCGGCCGCGATCGTCGTCCGGTCGCCGACCACCAGCACGACGAGCCGCTCCGGATCGAGGTACTCGCGCGCCACGCGCAGCACGTCATCGCCGCTGACGCTGCTGATCCGGTCCCGATAGGTGACGAGATAGGCCGGGTCGCGTCCCGTGTATTCATCGTTCGCGAACAGGCCCGCCGTGGAGGCGGCGCTCGAGAAGCTGCGGCTGAACGTCTCGACGAACGACGCCTTCGACGTGCGAAGCTCCGCTTCCGTCACCGGCTCGGACCGGATGCGCTCGATCTCTTCCAGCACGATAGCCGCCGCGCGCGCCACCGTCTCGCTGCGCGACTGGAAGCTGACCCGGAAGGCGCCGGGATAGTAGGTGCCGAATCCGAACGACGAGTAGGCACTGTAGGCCAGTCCTTCGTCCGACCGGATGCGGGTCAGCAGTCGGGCCGCGAAGCCGCCGCCACCGAGGATGTCGTTCATCACCATCAACGCGTAGCGGTCCGGGTTGTCGCGCATCGTGCCGAGATGTCCGATGACGACACGCCCCTGGTTCACGTCGTCCTTGTCGACGACGTAGACCCCGGGTTGAATCCGGTGGTCGGGCGCCGGTACGGGGGTGGAGACCGGCTCGCGCGCCGGCCACTCGGCCAGGCGGGATTCCAGCCGGGCCAGGAGGTCGGCCGGCTCCACGTCGCCGGACACCGCGAAGATGAAGTTGCCCGGATGGTAGTACTCGCGATGGAAGGCGACCAGATCGTCACGCGTGATCGCGTCGATGCTCGCTCGCGTCGACGGGGTCGTGGTGAAGTGCTCGCCGCCCCGCAGGAGCCTGCCCCACTCGCGGACCTCGATGCTCTGCGTGCTGTCGTTGCGCCGCTCCATCCGCTGGAGGACCTGGCTCTTGGCGAGATCGAGACGGTCCTGATCGAAGCGCGGACGCCGCAGCATGTCGAAGAGCAGGTCGAGCGAAGCGTCGAGGTCCTTGGTGAGTGAGTTGACGCCGGCACGCCCCGAGGTATCGCCGATGCCGCTCGACAGTTGCGCGGCCAGGAACGCCGCCTCGTCGTCGAATGCCGCCGGCGCCAGCGCACCCGCGCCGCCGGCGCGCATCTGGCTGCCGGTCAGCGCCGCAAGGCCGGCCTTTTCGTCGGGCTCGAGATAGGCCCCGGTCCGCACCAGCACCGAAACCGACACCAGCGGCAGCGCCCGGTCCGGCACGATGTAGACGACGGCGCCGTTCGACAGCTCGTGGCGATGCGCGGCGGAGTCCGGGGGGTCGAACGACAGGCCCTCGAACACGAGATCGCGGGGATGAGCCGGGATCGGCTGGGCCACGGCCGCCGGGACGGCCAGCCCTGCGAACACGGCCCCCATCCAACAAGACACCACGAACCGTTGCGCCCCCGTCACCGCCCACCTCCCATCTCTTCGAGCTGTTGCCGAACCAGAGCGACCAGGGCCTCGGCCATGTCCCGATTCTCCGGCGGAACCTGTCCGACCATCTGCTCCGCCTGCGCGAGGAACTGATTGAGCTGCTCCTCCGGCATCTGTCCGATCATCGCGCGCACCTGGCCGACCTGCTGCCGCTCCTCGTCGCTCAGCCCTGCCAGGAGCGGATCGTCCCCGGTCTCCGTGCTCTCGTCGCGGTAGTAGACCGCCACCGCGCGCGTCTCCGGCTTGAAGTACGTATTGGCCACCCGCATGACGTCGGCCGCCGTGACCGCGTCGTAGAGGGCCGGATCGGTGTTGATGTGCTCCCAGCCGCGATTCCCTTCGCGGATGAGGAGCTGCATCATGAGCCCGAAGTTGCTCCGCAGGCCGCGGAACGTATCCGCGGCGTTCTGGTTCTTGACCTTCTGCAGCTCGCGCTCGCCGACCGGCTCGGTCTTCAGCTTCTCGAGCTCGGCATGGATCGCCTGCTCGACCTCCTCGGGGGCCCGTCCCTGCCGAGCCGTACCGCGCAGCTCGAACATCCCCTCGAACTGGAAGCCCGCCTGACCGCCGGAGGCGCTGGTGGCCACCTCCTGCTCCTCGACCAGCGACCGATACAGGCGTCCCGTCCGGCCGCTCAGCAACTGCCCCAGGACCACCAGCGCCGGCTCGTCCACGTGTCCGTCGCGCACCGAGTGGTACCGGACCACGATCTGCGGGTTCGTGTCGGCGTAGGCGACCATCCGCTTCTCGGCAAGCTGCGGCATCTCGCGTGTGCGAGGTTGGAGAGGCGGGCGGGCGCCGCGCTCGAGCCGGCCGAAGTACCGCTCCGCCAGCTCGATCGCCTCGTCCGGATCGAAGTCGCCCACGAGGGCCCCGGCCAGGTTGTTCGGCGCGTAGTAGGTACCGAAGAAGGCCAGTGCCTCGTCACGCGTGATGCCCTCGAGGTCGCTCGGCCAGCCGACCACCGGCCAGCCGTAGGGCGACGACTGCCAGAACATCGCCTCGAACTGCTCCTGGAACTTGCCGATGGGCGTGCTGTCGGTCCGCAGTCGCCGCTCCTCGTGCACCACGCTGCGCTCGGCGTAGAACTCGCGGAACACCGGGTTCGCGAGCCGGTCGCTCTCCATCCAGAACCAGAGCTCCAGCTTGTTGGCCGGGACGTTGATGAAGTAGATGGTGAAGTCGTAGCTCGTCCCGGCGTTCATGCCCGAGCCGCCCTCCGCCGTATAGATGCGGCTGAAGTCCTCCTTGATGAGCAGGTCGCTCTGGCGCGCGAGCAGCGTCTCGAACTCGCCGAGCAGCTCCCGGTGGCGGGGACTGCGCACCGCCGGGTCGGCCGGGTCGTCGATCTCGCCGAGCTGATGCCGGCGGTCGAGCTCGCCCTCCGCGGCCTGGATCTCGACCCGCAGCGCGTCGAGCTGCTCGATGATCTGGAGGTCCTGCTCGATGTCCCGGGTCCCGATCGTCTGCGTCCCCTTGAACATCATGTGCTCGAAGAGATGCGCGACGCCGGTGATGCCGGGACGCTCGTACACGGAGCCGACCTTGGCCACCCAGCCGGCCGCCACGTTCGGATCGCCGGGCCGGGGCACCAGCAGCAGGGTCAGACCGTTGTCCAACCGATGCTCGATCGCGTCGACCTGCTGGGCACCCGCCGGTACGGCCAGGGCCAGAAGGCCCCCGCACACCAAACACGCAAGCTGTCTCATCGCATGCCTCGTCTTGTGCATAGAGTGGAACACCGTATCCTCATTCGGCAAGGTCACTCTCCACCACCGCCACGATGGCAGCGTCGCTTGCGCGCACCGCCCGCCGTGCGGTACATTGATAACTTCCGAAAGCGTCGAATCCCACTACGTGCCGAGGTAGCTCAGTCGGTAGAGCACATGACTGAAAATCATGGTGTCGCCAGTTCGATTCTGGCCCTCGGCACCACCTCCAAACCGCAACAGAACCCCCTCCATACCGCAACACTAGCACGTCGGCGCGCCGCGTTGATCCGCCGCGGCGCTGCGTTCCCCACGTCTTGATCCACGGGGTGTCGGCGCAGTCGGCCACTCGCGACGCAGTCGTTTTCGTGTCGCGGGGAGGGGCTGCCACGCGCCCGCACGGCCGTTCGTCGGAATCCGTTGAACGCCAAGACTTCGTGCACCAGTGTACCGCCTGCGGGGGGGCGGGTCGGTGCCTGGTGCGGAACGTCGTCGGTGACTGTTCGGGTCTACCAGTCCCTACCAGTCCCAGTCTGTCGCGTTTCGGGACCGTCGACTATCCGCTCCCGCCCCTTTGGTGGGTCGTGTTTCGGTGATCAGCGGCAGGTTCTCGCTCCGGTGTTTCGTTCGCCAGCGCGTCGGGCGATCCCGTTGTTCCTCGAGCACCAGGACGTCGTCGACCTGCTGCCGCGCGAGGTCGGCCGCGTACTCGCGGATCGCTGCCGAGCCGGGTCCTTTGCCGCGCAGGTGCCCGTTGATGCCCCACGCCTCGAAGTGCTCGGCGGCGGCGCCGGCACTGGTATTCCAATACCGGCGGGCTCCCCCGGCGGTCACTGCCTCGATGACGATGGCGCCTCGGTCGGCCCGGATGCGAAGCCGCTCGTAGGTCGATTCGACCAGCTTCGCGGCGCCTCGTTTTCCCAGCTCGTAGTAGCCGGCTTCGGCCTCCTTCGGGACGCCCCGCAGCCGCTCGTGCGCGTTTCTGCCGATGCGGCCGTAGCCGACCAGCCAGTCCAGGGCCCGTATCTCGACCTGCTCGTGCGGGAACGTGTTGACGGCCTGTTCCAGGCTTTCCGGATCGACGTCGGCGGCCGTGCATACGTCGTAGACGTCGCGCGCGAGCTTGTGCCCGGCCCGCTGCAGCTTGCCCCGCAGCACTTGCGCGTTCGACAGGACGACTTCGTGGCCGTCTTCGACCACCTCTGGGTGGTGCCCGGCGGACAGCGGCAACGGATGTCCCCACAGTTGAATCGCCTGCTCGTCTTCGGCTTCACCGAACCGCAGGTTGTAGAGGTTCAGCTCTGCGCTGTAATCTGGCACCGCCCCCAGGCGGGCCATTTCCTCCCGGAACCAAGCGTGTTCAGGATCGTCAAGGCGGCGGAGCTCGACCGCCGGATCCACGTTGACGTCGACGTCGAAGCTGATGCGGTGCTGCCACCGGGCCGCGAGGATCGTACCGCCCCCGAGTCGGTATTCCCCGGCCCCGATTGCCTCGAGCGCGCGCCGGATGGTCTCCCGGCTTGTCATCCACAGCGTCCGTGCCGGTTCCGGCAGGACCAGTCCCCGGCTCGGCATGGTCGCCCCGTGGCTATGGGAAGGTCGCCCAGCGGTTGAGCGCGCCCGCCGCGCGGCAGCGCTCGATTCCCGCGCGGTGCAGCGCCTCGACAAGCTCCCGGAGCGTGTAGGCGGCCTCGGTCCAGGCAGCGAGCATCTCGTCGTGGGTGGCCTCGGTCGCCCACGTTTCAAGGATCGCCTTCTGCCTCTCTGTGGGCCGGTGCGCGCGGATCGCGTCGTAGAGTTCGGCGGCCGTTGGGCGGCGCTTCCATCCGGAGCAGCTCACCGCGAACCGCCGGGTGACCGTTCGGCTCCTGGTTCCGCGCTCGCTCGGATCGGTCGGCGCGCGGATGAGCTGTTGTTCCTGCCTGCTGGCCTGCCGGTTCTCGAACCTGCTCGCCGGCAGCAGCCGGGGGTCGCTGGGGCGGTATCGCGTGCGTGCGGCCGCAGCGGCCAACAGCGGCGGTACGTCGCCGACGTCGATGTCGCCTCCGTCGTCCTCCCGCGGGCGTTCTCCCCGCTTCGGGTCCACCGTCCCTGGCGAGTTCCAGTCGATGTAGTCGTGCACCTCGATACGCATCGTGACCTTCGTCTCTCCAGGAAACGATCCGGACGGACACGGCCGGACATCGCCGGATGGCCGCGAGGCCGCCGTTGAGGCGCTCGATCCGGCAGCCTACTGCTGCGTCCTGCGATCCATATGCAGGCTGAACGCGAGGTCGCTGCCCGTCACGCTGACAGAAAGGCGCGTCCCCGGCGGATCCGGGCGCTCGAAGACCACCCGGTAGCGCTTCGACACCACGTCGTAGTTTACGTTCATGCGCTCCGCGATCCGCGGAAGCACGCTCTCGTACCCGGTCGGGGCCACGAAGGTCTCGAAGCTGCCGCCGGTGTTCTCCACCAGGTTCAGGGCGTACTGGGGCAACCGCTGCTGGGCCCGCACACCGCCGCGCGTAGCCAGCATCACCGCGTGCACCGTGACCCCGTTGGCGATCAGCGGATCGAGCAGATCGGCGTACCGGTTGTCGTTGTAGTTTCCGCTCGCCTCGGTGCCGTCCGTGAGCACCAGCACCATGACCGGAAACGCGTCGTCTTCCTCGGAGCGGCGGTTCCACGTCTCCCGCACGCCGTCGAGCAACCGCGCACCCGCGCCGCGGTCGGGGAAGAGCAGGCCGACGCCGTCTCTCAGTTCTGCGCGATCCGTCGTGAAAGCCACGCGCTGCTGGACGCTGCGGCCGATCGTCACCAGGGAGATCTCGTGCTCCGGCGCCAGCGTGTCGAGAAACCCGTCGAGCCCCGCGCGGAGCGGGTTGAGCGCGTTGGTCTCCATGAGGCGGTCGCCGTTGTCGATCAGCACGGCGATCTTCATGGGGTCCGTATCGAGATCGGCCGACAGGATTCCCGCTGACCGGCCGTTCTCGGAAACCTCGAAGTCGTCGGGCGAAAGGTCGAGCACGGGCTCCCCGGTCGACCGGCGGGTGACCTCGACGAAGACCTGCCCGAGCAACTGCGCTTCGGCCGCAGACGGTGCAAGGCAAGTGGCCAGCGCGGCCGCCAGGAGAGCGCGACGAGGAAACGCCGCCGCTGGCAGGAGACGCTGCACGACCGGCCCCTACTGCATGCGGAGCCCGGCGAACAGCCCCGCGATGCGGGTGCCGGACCGCGTGATGGTGGCCGAGATCTGGGCGCCGGGCGGATTCGGGCGCTCGTAGACCACGCGGTAGCGCCGCGACACGTTCTCGTAGTGGGCGTTCATCCGCTCGGCGAGACCGACGAGGGTCTGCTCGAGCCCGGTCGCCGCCGCGATGTTCTCGTAGACGCCGCCGGTGTTCTGCGACAGGTTCAGGGCGTACTGGTTGATCACGCTGCCGCCGCGCGACGACAGGAGCACGACGTGGACGGTGATCGCGTTGGTGATCAACTCGTTGACCAGTTCCACGTACTCGTTCTCGTTGTAATTTCCGCTCGCCTCGGTGCCGTCGGTCAGCACCATCACGAAGACCGGGAACGGCTCGTCGTCCTCGAAGCGGCGTTCCCAGGTTTCCTTGATGCCGTCCAGCACCCGGGCGCCGGATCCCTGGTCGAGGAAGATCTCCCCGGCCGACTCCTTGAGCCGCACCCGATCGGTGGTGAAGTCGACCCGCCGCTGGATGTTCCTGGCGATCGTGAACAGCGAGACCTCGTGCGGCGGCGGCACGGCGTCGAGGAATCCGTCCAGCGCATCGCGCAGCGGGTTGAGCGCGTTCTCCTGGACCATGCGGTCGCCGTTGTCGACCATCAGCGCGATCTTCATCGGCGCCACCGGCTCGGCCGAAACGATCCCCGCCTCCCTGCCGTCCTCCCGCACCTCGAAATCGGCCGGTGTCAGGCCGGGCACGAACTGCCCCGATCCGTCGACCACCTCGATGAACAGTTGCCCGAGCGCCTGGGCTCCCGCCACGGACGGCGTGACCAGCAGGGCCGACACCGCGACAACGAAAGCGAAACGAATCATGCGAGACCTCCCGTCTCCGGCCGACGTTCCAGGCGCTGTTCCAACGAGCATCTCCGGCAGTATACTGCGCGGCTCCCGGCCGCCTGCTGTTATCGTCCAGATCCCAGGTCCATGTCACGCTTCCGGCCAGCCATCGACGCCCTGCACGGCTACGTGCCGGGCGAGCAACCTCCCGGCGGCGCCGGCGTCGTCAAGCTGAACACGAACGAGAATCCGTACCCGCCCAGCCCACGCGCGCTCGCCGCGCTCGCCGCCATCGACGGAGACAGCCTGCGCCGCTATCCCCAGCCGTTCGCCGACACGTTCCGGCGAAGTGCGGCCGAGGTGCTCGGCGTCGATCCCGACTGGATTCTGGTGGGCAACGGCAGCGACGATCTGCTGACGATGCTCTTCCGCGCCGTCACGGGTACCGGACGGACGGTCGCGTATCCGGCGCCGACGTACGTCCTGTATCGCACCCTGGCGGCCATCCAGGGCGCACCGGTAATGGAAGTCCCGTTCGACGAGGAGTACACGCTGCCGGTGGCCGCGCTGGCGGAGGCCGGCGCGGCGCTGACGATCGTCGCCAACCCCAACAGCCCGTCCGGCACCACGGCCACGGTCGAGCAGCTCGCGGAGCTCGCCGCGCGAACGGCCGGCGTGGTCGCCGTCGACGAGGCGTACGTGGCATTCGCCGAGCGGTCCGCCCTCGATCTCGTCCGGCGCAACGGCCGGGTCATCGTGCTGCGCACGCTGTCCAAGAGCCACGGTCTCGCCGGCCTGCGGTTGGGCTTCGGCGTCGCCCACCCCGACCTGCTCTCGGGACTGGCCAAGGTAAAGGACAGCTACAACGTCGATGCGGTCGCGGCCGCGGTGGGCGCCGCGGCCGTTCGCGACGTCGAGTACACCCGCGAGACGGTCGAGCGGATCCGGACGACCCGGACCCGCCTCGGCCGCGCGCTGGCCGGCCGCGGATTCCGGGTCTGGCCGAGCCAGGCCAACTTCGTGCTGGCGCGGCCCGCCGACGGCGACGCCCTCCGGCTGTACCGGGGACTGCGCGAGCGCGGCGTCCTCGTGCGGTACTTCGCCGAGCCGGGGCTGGCCGACAAGCTGCGGATTAGCGTCGGCACCGACCGGCAGACCGCACGGCTGTTGTCGGCGCTGGCGGATCTGACGCCGTGACCGCGCGCCGTGCTGCAGTGCGGCAATCCCCCGGTTATGATGACCGCGTGACCAGCCCGACATCTCCCCGATCGAGGACGATGCGCGTCTTCGAGCTCGCGACATGCCTGTTCGTGCTCGCGGCATGCGCGCTGATCGCGGCCGGATCGGCCGCCCCCGCCGCGGCCCAGTCCGCGGTCGATCGTTACGAGCTCGACCGCAACCGCAAGCGCGAGCGCGACCGGACGTTCCGGCAGCTCAGCGACGGGGTTCTGCGCATGAGGAAGCTCTCCTACGAGAGCCGGGCCGACGGCCTCGATATCCCGTTCTACCTCTTCGAGCCGCTACGGTTGCGGGGACCGCGTGCGCACGCCGCGCTGATCTGGATTCACGGCGGCGTGCACGGCGACCTCGACCCCACCTACTTCCCGTTCATCCAGGAAGCGGTGGCCCGGGGCTACGTCATTCTGGCCCCCGAGTACCGCGGCAGCACCGGCTACGGCCGCGCGCACCATCACGCGATCGACTACGGCGGGTACGAGGTGGACGACTGCCTGACCGCGGTCGACTACATGCGCCGCCAGATGCCGCACGTCGACCCCGAGCGGCTCGGGATCATCGGGTGGAGCCACGGCGGCTTCATCACGCTGCACTCGGTGTTCCGCGACCAGACGTCGTTCAAGGCGGCGGCGGCGATGGTGCCGGTGACGAACCTCGTGTTCCGGCTCTCGTACAAGGGCCCGCGCTACGCGCGGCACTTCGTGGCGCAGGAGCGGATCGACGGCCCCGTGCACGAGCGGCGCAGCGTCTACGTCGACCGCTCACCCCTCTACCACGTCGACAAGCTGCAGACGCCGCTGCTCGTCCATGTTGCGGACAACGACCGCGACGTCAACTTCGAAGAGGCGCAACAGCTCATCCACGCGCTCGAGTACCTGAAGCCGGATCTGGCGGAGACGCGCATCTACCGCGAGCCGCCGATCGACCGGTTCGGCGGCGGCCACCGGTTCAACCGGCGGGTCGATCGAGATCGCGGCTACCGGCGCGTCGACAGCCCCGAGCAGCGCGACTCGTGGAACCGGATCTGGACCTTCTTCGACTGGCATCTCCGCCCGTACCTGACCCGCCCCCGGTAGACGCACGGCCACCGGCCTCGGGCGTCACGGACCGGGAACCAGCCGCCGGAGCCGGCGCGCCGCGTCGGCGAGGGTTTCGGGGCCGCGGCAGAAGGCGAACCGCAGGTAGCGCGCCCCGTCGGTGCTGCGCCCATAGCTAAAAGTTGTCGCCCGGCACCGCCGCCACCCCGACCTGCTCGATCAGGTGCATTGCCGCCGGCAGCGGATCCAGGTTCGCCAGGACCTCGACCCCGCGGTAGTCCGCCATGAAGTAGTAGGCGCCGCGTGGCTCAGTCATGCGGAACCCCGCTTCCCGCAACGCGCCGCCGAGGATGGCGCGCTTGTCCGCGTAGCCCTGCCCGAGATCGCGGAAGAACGCCGCGGGCATGGCGAGCAACCCGACGGCGGCCTTCTGCAACGGCGTCGGCGCCTGCACGACGAGCGTGTCGTGGACCGCGCGAATCGCCGGCGTCAGGTGCGGCGGCGCGAGCACCCAGCCGATGCGCCAGCCGGTCGCGTTGGCCGTCTTGGAAATGGAGTTGACGACGATGGTCCGCTCGCGCATACCGGGCCAGGTGGCGATGGACCGATGGCGCGCCCCGTCGAAGACGATGTGCTCGTAGATCTCGTCCGCGACCACCACGAGGTCCTGCGACCGCGCCACGTCGGCGACCGCCTCCAGGTCCTCGGGTGCGCACACCTTCCCGGTCGGGTTGTGCGGGGTGTTGAGGATGAGCAGCCTGGCGCCGGCCGCGACGCGCCGCAGCTCGTCCGGGTCGAGCCGCCACGCCGCGCCGTCCTCGTCTTCGCGCAGGGTGACGAAGCGGGGCGCGAGCCCGAAGATCTCCGCCTGCGCCGGGTACATCTCGTGAAACGGCTCGACGATCACGACGCCGTCGCCGCGGCGGCCGACCGCGGCGAGCACCGCCGCGAGCCCCTCGGTGGAGCCGAGCACGACCGTCGTCTCGGTCTCCGGATCGGGCTCGAACCCGCTCCAGCGCGCCGTATGCGCGGCAATCGCCCGCCGCAGCTCGGGCAACCCGAACGGAAAGGAGTACTGGTTCAGCTCATCGCGCCGTCCCTGCAGTGGCTCCAGCACATCCCGCAGCAGCAACGTCGAGGAGCGACCGGCGGAGGAGTCGGCCGCCGTGGTTCGTTCGAGCCGCAGAATCCCGTCGTCGCTGCCGCCGAGCAGCGCCGCGATCGCGCCCCAGACGAGCGGGAACGGCGGCGGCTCGTCGGTGAATCCCTGGGCCAGATTGATGGCCCCGTGCTGCTGGGCGAGACGGGTCATGCGCCGAATGACCGATTCGCTGGCCGCCATCGACGGTCATTCTATCCGCGCCCCTCTCATGACCCGCCGGCCCGCGGCCGATACCACGGGCGACATGGTGCGTTTCGTCAACCGCCGCCGGCAGGAAGGCCGCCGGCTGACGGTGCTGCGCGTCCGCTCCTGCGACGGCTACCGGCTGGTGGTGGCGTATCCGGGCGGCCTGCGACGCCTGCACGCGTTCGCGGACGACGCGGCCCTCGTCGCCGGAACCGCCGCGCTGCAGGCGGAGCTGGCCGCCGAGGGCTGGGAGCCGCTGCACCGTCCGGCGCCGCGCTGGCGTCCCGCGGTTCGGTAGCGGGGCGCAGGATGCGGCGCGGCCGCTCGTATCGGCCGGCGCGCGACCCGCCGGACGGCAGGCGATGTAGGCTGTGATCGATGCCCGGCTCGCTCCTGGCCATCGACATCGCGCTCCTGTTGCCGCCCAGGGCCCAGGCTCTGGTGGAGCAACTCAACGCACGGCTGGCCCCTCCGCCGGAGGGCTTCCGGTTCGACGCCGGTCATCTGCCCCACGTCTCGCTGGTCCAGCAGTACGTGCCCGCGACGGACCTGCCACTCCTGGCGGCCGAAGTCGGCGCCGTGCTCTCCACCGCCGCGCCACTGACCCTCGTCGCCGAGCGTTTCGGGTCGAGCGGACTCACGACGTCGCTCTTCCTCACCGCGACGAGCCCCCTCACGACCCTGCACACGGGCCTCATGGACCGTCTGGCGCCGTTCGACATGGCCGCCGGTGACGCGGACGCCTTCCTCGCGGACGACGAGCCGCCGCGCGCACGGGACGTCGAATGGGTGACCCGGTTCAGGACCGCGGCCGCCTATGCCGCCTTCGAACCGCACGTCACGCTGGGGGCCGGCGTGCTCGACGACGCGGCGCCGGCCTTCGAACTCGAAGCGGCCCAGGTTGCGATCTGCCGGCTCGGACGCTTCTGCACCTGCCGCCGGGTGCTCGCCTCGTGGACACTCACCGCGCAGACCGGGACATGACGCTCGCCATCGGCCTGCTCGCCGCCGTCGGCCTGGCGATCTCCAGCTACTTCACCGCCGTCGCCCGGCGCTGGACGACACCCGACGCACGCTGGGTCCCCGCCTTCTGCCGCCTCGAGGAGAGGACGTGCGCCTCGGTCGTGTTCACGCCGAGCGCACGCGTGTTCGGTCCGCCCAACTCGCTGCTCGGCCAACTGTTCTACGCGGCGCTGCTGGCGGGGGCCGTGTCCGGCCGGCTCGCCGACCCGCAACTGTGGTGGCTCTACCTGGGGGCCAGCCTCGTGACGGTCGGCCTCGGCGTCTACCTGAGCTACGCGCTGCTGTTCGTGCTGCGCGTGCCCTGCCCGCTCTGCTTCGCCTCGCACGGCATCAACGCCGTCATCTGCGGGCTTCTGCTGCTGCTTCGAACCGCGGGGTGAGGGCGGCGAAGGAATCGGGTACCGCCGTCTTCCCCGCCGATGCGAGACGCTCGCGGTCGCGTAGAATCAACTGGTACTCTGCCGAGCGCTTCCAGATGCGGCCGGCGACCTCCGTCAGGTGGACCGCCTTCAGGCCCAGGTACAGGAACACGGCGCCCAGCGCGCCGACCGTCAGGTACTGCAGCCCCTGCACGGCGGCGGGACCGATGCGGCCGGTCAACATGTCCAGGACCTGATACGAAACGAACCCGCCGAGGGCCAACAGCGGCCCGGTGACGGTCCGCACGCTCCACGACGCGACGCGCGACTGCTTCTCCATGACGGAGCTGACGATGCGCAACTGGTCGATCGCGCGATACAGCCCGGGGAAGTCGCGCCCCGTCAGGATCTCGCGCAACGGCGCCCGCGCGCGGCAGGCGCGCGCCACCCGTCGATCCCCGCGCAGCCAGGAGGGGCCGTCGATGACGATGCGGTGACGCGGAAATCGCCGGCGCAGCCGCTCGACCAGACGCGCGTGCGACGCCTCGGTATGCTCGCCCGCGGTCGAGACGACGTCGACCTCGATCCGGCGCCGCGAGGGTACGCAGACCACCTCGTGCAACCCGCCGCCGTCGATGTCCTCGATGTAGGCCGCGGCGTGGGGCGGGATGCCCTCGTGCAGCTTCGCCTCGTGATCCAGGCAGGGCAGCACCGGCACCGGCTCCGACAGCGGCACGGCTACTCGGTACATCTTGACCGCGTGCAGCCGGGCGAACGCCGAGAGCGCGTCGAGGAACTCCCGGCATGCCGCGCCATCGGTCGCAGCCGCCGGCGACGGAGCGGGCGGGCTCACGGGCCGACGATAGCACACGGCATCGCGGCAACCCGCCGGAGGCCTTGCCGCGGTCCGTCCGGGTTTCGGAGTATCTTCGCTCCCGCTGAGCCGACTGGCCGACCGGATCTACGCGGCGGCGCCGCAGACCGGCGGGCGGCGGCGCGGCGAGGGGTCGGTGCTCGACAACCTGGGCATCGGGAACCTGGTCGACGGGCAGCGACGGCCGGTACTGGTATAGTCACAAGCTGTTCGGAACACGCATTCTCACCAAGGACGAGGGACCCAATGATCGCACGACGCAACGGCATGATCGGCGCTGCGGCCGCGGCGCTGCTGGTAGCGGCCAGCGTGCTTTCCACCAACGTGGAGGCGCAGGACACGAAGTCGACATGGGACGGGGTCTTCACCGCGGAGCAGGCGGAGCGCGGCTCGGAGTCGTATCAGCGGGAATGCGCGCAGTGCCACCTCGAGGACCTGCTCGGCGACGGGATCGCGCCCTCGCTCGTCGGCGCCCCGTTCCATTTCCGGTGGAGCGAGCTGTCGGTCGGCGACATGCTGGTCGCGATTCGGACCACGATGCCGCAAGGCGCGCCGGCCAGCCTGAGCCCGCGGGCCTACGTCGACATCGTCGCGTATCTGCTCGAGCGCAACGACTTCCCCGCCGGCGACATGGAGCTGCCGACCGACCAGGACGTCCTCGAGTCGATCATCATCCAGGAAGAAGGGCAGTAGCCTCTCCGGCGGCCTTCCGATCCGCGTGTGGCGGAATTCTCGACCTTCCGTCACACGCCCGCGGCAGCATGATGCGGTAGTCGTTGGTCATCCCGAACAGGATGATGCTCGACGTCGTCGGCGCCTTGGCGGTGGCGGCGAAGAAGGCGGCCATGCCGGCCATCGCGTACGCGCCGAGGGATGCCCCTCACGAGAGCGAGCCCGACGCTCTCGTCGACGGCGAGAACGCCGCTGGACGGGACCTCCGAGTCCGCCGTCCTCGCGCGCCAAAGCTTGGCACGCCGAGTCCGTGCCCTTCCGGCCGTGCGGCATCGGCGATGCGAACTCGCACCGCATGTGCCACAATCCGGTCATGCTGAGACTCAACAACCGAACCCATCCGCGCGCCCTTGTCGCTTCGTGGGGATCGTTGTGCCTCGCGGCGCTCCTGCTCGCACCCACCGCCCCAACGCCTGCGCGGGCGCAAGCCGACATCGTCGTGCTCGGCGGCGAGGGGCGCCACTGCGGCGAAGATCCGCAGTGCATGAACCGGCTGCATCCGGCGATCCCGATGGCGGCGCGGGCACGGCCGGGCCAGACCATCGTCTTCCGGGCGCGCAACGCGAGCGACTTCGATCTCGACCCGGCCAGCACCTACGACGACCCTCGCGCAGGCGATTCGCAGATCGGCACGGTGCATCCGCTGACCGGACCGGTGCACATCGAAGGGGCGGAGCCGGGCGACGTGCTCGCGGTGACGCTGCTCGACATCGCCCCGGGTCGTTTCGGCTACACGTCGGTCAGCCCGATCGGGTTCGTCTCCGACCACGTGAGCGGATCGTTCCGCGCCAACTGGCGCCTGAACCGGACGGAGGCGGTCAGCGACGACCTGCCCGGGGTGCGTATCCCCAACGCCAGCTTCCCCGGGATCGTCACCGTGCTTCCCGGTCCGGATCAGCTCGCCGCGATGCTCTCACGAGAGGCCGAGCTGCGCGCGGTAGGCGGGGCCGGTTTCCCGCCGCGTCCGCTGCACGCCTCCCCCGCTGACGTCTGCGGCCCCGACGGCTCACACCCGGACGAGTGCCTGCGCACTCTCCCACCGCGCGAGCACGGCGGCAACCTCGACATCCGCTACCTGCAGGTTGGCGTCACGCTCTACCTGCCCTGCTACATCGACGGCTGCGGCCTCGCCATCGGCGACCCGCACTTCGCGCAGGGCGACGGCGAGGTCTCCGGCACCGCCATCGAGATGGACGCCGACTTCACCCTGACCACGCGGCTCATCGAGGACGGTCCGGAGCTGCGCCGCGGCCCGCACTTCGAGGGGCCGGTCCGCGTGCTCGACATCCCGTCGCGCCGCTTCTACGCCACGACCGGGTTCCCGCTGAAGGCGGCCGGCGAAGTCCCGCCCGACATGCGCTACCTGGGCGCCTCCGAGCGCATCGGCGCCCTCAGGAACCTGTCCAAGGATGTCTCGCTCGCGGCGCGCAACGCGCTGCTGGAGATGATCGACTACATGACCGAGACCTACGGCCTCACCCCCGAGCAGGCCTACGTCGTCGCCAGCGTGGCGGTGGACCTCCGGATCGGGCAGCTCGTGGACGCGCCCAACGTAGGCGTGACGGCGCTGCTGCCGCTGGACATCTTCACGGGGCGGTGAGGCGAGAACGTGGAAGGGATTAGAGCCAAGGGCCCAACCACCGACGTGCGCAGGAAGGGCTCTTCGTGATCGTCGACTCCATCTATTTCAAGGGGCATACCTGCTTCAAGAACGAATGGTCCGGCTTCGACAATCTCCATCCGGCGCTCCTGCGATGTCTCTTTTTCGATACCTCGAGAACTATGCGGTCCAGAAGCAGGCGACGATCTTCCTCACGACTCATTCGAGCACAGCTCTCGATTTCTTCGGAACTTCCGAGCACGCTCAGATAATCCGCGTCTCGCACGACGGCGAGTCCGCGCGAGCAATACGGGTTTCCGCGCACTTCGATATCGTCTCGGAGTGGTGTCTAAGTCGTACATCGAAGAGAACCTGAGCAGACAGCGTCTCGACAAGATCGAGTTGGCCATGTCAAGCGTTCCGCACATGACCAGGGAATTGATGGAGTCTCGGTTCGACTGGAACGAACAAATGGCGAAAATCGTCGAACGCATAGAGTCCTGGAACCGGTGAAGAGCATGGACCGTGTGTCGACGTGGAACCCGAACTGCTGCGCTGGGCGCGCGAACGCGCTGGGCTCAGCATCGATGCGCTCGCCGGTCGGTTCCCCAGTCTGCACGCCTGGGAGCGGCGTGAGGTCCGCCCGACGCTCAAGCAGCTCGAGCGCTTCGCGAAAGCGACCTTCACGCCGATCGGCTACCTTTTTCTCCGCGAGCCGCCCATAGAGCGCATCCCGATACCCGATTTTCGGACGGTAGCTGACGCGCGCCTGGATGACCCGAGCGCGAATCTGCTCGACACCATCTACCTCTGCCAGCAGCGACAGGACTGGTACCGCGAGTTCGTGCAATCCACGGGAGGAGAACCACTCGACTTCGTCGGCTCGGCCCAACCCAACGACGACATCTCCGAGACTGCTGCCCGCATCCGCCGTTTTCTCGGGTTCGACATCGAGGAGCGACGCCGCTTTCCAACGTGGACCGACGCGCTGAGGCGGTTCATCGGGCAAGCGGATGCGCTTGGCGTGCTCGTGATGGTCAGCGGCGTGGTCGGCAGCAACAGTCGACGCAGCCTCGATCCCCTGGAATTCCGGGGCTTCGCCATGGCCGATTCCATTGCGCCGCTGGTCTTCATCAACGGCGCCGACACCAAGTCTGCACAGATGTTCACCCTGGCGCACGAGCTGGCCCACCTGTGGCTGGGAAATTCGGGGGTTTCCGACGCCGAGGCCCTGAACGTATCCGGCCCGGACACCGAACGCTGGTGCAATCGCGTAGCCGCAGAGTTACTCGTTCCCCTCGACCGCGTGCAAGCCGAGTACTCCGAGAGAGCATTCCTGAACGACGAGGTAAATCGCCTGGCTCGGCGTTTCAAGGTCAGCACGCTGGTCATCCTGCGACGTATCCACGACGCGGGCCTCCTGACTCGTCAGGCGTTCCGGTCGGCCTACGCCGACGAGCTCGACCGTCTGAAAGCGCTCCGTGCAGGGGATGGGGGGAACTTCTATCTGACTCTCGGTGCACGCGTCAGCCAGCGTTTCGCTCGCGCGATCGTGGCGAGCACCCTGGAGGGCCAAACGTCCTTTTCCGCCACATTTCGCCTTCTCGGTGTCAAGAAGATGAAGACCTTCAACAAGTTGGCGGCCAATCTCGGCGTGGGCTTCTGAATGGCCTACCTTCTCGACTCGGACGTCTTCATCCGGGCCAAGAACCTGCACTACGGGTTCGACTTTCTGCCCAGGCACAGGCGGGCGGACACACGCTTGTCACGCACGAAGTCCCGTCAGCCTCCACGCGACGGATCAAGATACCGGACGTGTGCATCGGACTCGGCATCAAGTGCGTGACGCCGTATCAGATGTTGCGAACGGAACGGGTGCGTTTCGTTCTGGGTCCGTCGCCGTGAGCGACGAACCGATCCAAGCTCGTCGACGCACTCAACGTGGGGGTGACGGCGCTGTTGCCGCTGGACATCTTCACATCCCCCACACGGTGATCGGCCGGCCGTCCCGGTCCATGTCTCGGCGGAAGATCTTCTCGTCCCACGACCTGTCTGCCCGCCGGTCGAACACCACCAGATGGCCGGTCCGGGCCGCACAGCGGTCCATGTAGCCCGCTGTCTGCCCCACGCCTTCACCGATCGTCCGCTCGAGTCCCTTGTGCACCACCTTGCACTCGATCACGAGTCTGTCGACCTCGGCGTCCGGCGTAGCTCCGCCGCCACGCGGCCAGACGATGAGCAGGTCCGTACGTCCGCGGCCCAGGCCGTACTCCCGCTCGATACGCCCCCGCCGTTCACCACGCGCTGCAGGAACGCCTGGAGAATGACCTGCGGACCCGCCTCCGCGTAGACGACCGGAGCCGCGGTGTTCTCGCACCAGCGGGTCAACGCCTCGGCCAGAGCACCCTCTCCGAAGGTCGCAAATATGTTCGGCCACGCGCCGTACAGGAACTCGTCGCCCGCCGACCGGGCCCGCGACGCCAGCTCGCCGAGAATGACCCGCATGCCGCGCCGCACGTCCTCGCGCACGGCCTGGGCGGCCTCGACGTTCACGTAGACGCAACGGAAGTCGCCCTCGGCGCCGCTGTTGAGCAGGTCACGAAGGGCGAGCAGGGTGGACATCTTGCCGGTCTGGCGGGGAGCATGCAGCACGAAGCACCGCTTGTCCTCGATCAGCGCCAGGAGCAACCGCAGGTTCAATCGCTCCAGCGGCGGAATGCAATAGTGGTCCCGTGGAACGACGGGACCCTCCGTGTTGAACTTCCGCACGGCCCGAGTATGACACCTCGGTCGCGACCGGCCGGACAGAGGCTACTGGTTGGCGGCGCCACGGTCGGCGGCGCGGCTCACGAGGTCCTGGAACTCGCGGCGCGGGTCGATTCCGCCGGGGCTCTGTGAGAAGACCATGCCGATGATCTCGCGCGTAGGGTCGACCCAGCCCATGGTCCCGTCGGAGCCGGCATGCGAGTATGCTCCGTCGGCGGCGATCTGCCAGCCGAGTCCGTAGACGGTGCTCGTCCCGCTGGCGATTTCGCCCCGGGTCGCGCCCGCCACGGAGTCTTCCGACAGGATCTGCGCATCGGCGTAGCGCCCGCCGTTCAGGTACATCTGCAGGAAGCGCGCGTAGTCGGGCGCGGTCGAGATCATCCCGCCGGAGGCGCGGACGACCGGGAAGTCCGGCGGATCGCCCGGTGTGAAGCCCTGCCGGAAGACGACGCCGCCGTCGTCCTGGCGGCGCCCGCGGTAGACGGTGGCCATCCGGCTGAGCTTGGCC
This sequence comes from Vicinamibacterales bacterium, assembly GCA_965222905.1. GTDB lineage: Bacteria > Acidobacteriota > Vicinamibacteria > Vicinamibacterales > UBA8438 > WTFV01. The sequence continues at coordinate 7,933,926 of OZ244976.1, forward strand.
CCGTCCTCGTGGTTCAGCGTGTCGGCCATGCCCAGGGGCCCGTAGATGCGGGAGCGGAGGAAGTCCTCGAGCGGCATCCCGGAGGCGACCTCGATGATCGCGCCGACCGTGTTGTAACCGGCGTTGTTGTAGCTGTAGGACGTGCCGGGCTCCACGGCCGGTCCCTCGGCCCCGAACTTGGCGACCGCGCCGATCAGCGTCGGCCTCTCGTCTTCCTCGAACGGATGGAAAATGGGACCGATGCGCAGCCCGGAGGAGTGGCTCAGCAACTGCCGGATCGTGATGTCGCGCGAGCGGTCGTTGTCGAAAGACTCCAGGTGGGCCGCAGCCCGGTCGTCGAGCGAGAGGCGGCCCTCCTCCTGCAGGATCAGCACCGCGGTGCCGATGACCGGTTTCGTGTTCGAGGCCATCCGGAACAGCGTGTCCGCCTCCATGGGGAGCTGGTAGGCCTCGTGCCGCCAGCCGACAGCCTCGTGGAGAACGATGACGCCTCGCCGCGCCACCATCAGCACCGCGCCCTTCAGATCGTCCCGAGCGACGGCGTCCCGGTAGAACTTCACCGCCTGATCGAGAACCGCGGCGTCCATCCCGACCGAGGCGGCCGAGCCGTACGAGAGCGTCGTGGCGTGCTGCGCCAGCCCCGGCGCCACGCCGAGAGACAGCGACCAGATGACCACGGCGACGGAGGCGAGATGACGCAACGACAGCTTCATGGCGTGCTCCCGTTCGGAGATTGCAACCGGCGCGCTCCCAGGACACGATTGACAGCTCACCCCGGCCGCGCGAGGGGATATGTCAGCGCTCCTCGGCACGCGCGCCGGCCAGGATGCCCTCCATGGCGTAGTTCCCTTCGTGGCAGGCGTACTCGAAGATCGAGACGCGGTCGGTGATCCGGTTCATCGGCCGCACCACCGTCCACGGTCTCTGGAACGTCTGCGGGTCGTTGATGGTGAACCGGTAATCGAGCGTGTCGTCGTCGAGGCGCGTATACCACTCCGTCAGGTGCAGGGTGTCGCGCGACCCGCGGAAGTTCGTCTTCGGGGTGAAGTTGGTGGTCTCGACGACGAGCGTGTCCCCCTCCCAGTGTCCGCGCGAGTCGCCCAGCCATTGGCGCACCGACTCCGGCAGGTGTGGGCGTCCGTCCAGCGGGATGATCCGCGGCTCGTGGATCAGCTCCTGGTAGACGACGACGTAGCCCGGCACCTGGAAGATCTGGTAGTTGCTGCTGTACCAGCTCCCGATGCCGTTCCACCCGCGCGAGATGCAGCGGGTCCACTGGCTCAGGTCGCTGTAGGTGTCGGGCGAGGTGGACGGGCCGCGCTGGCTGCGCTCGGCGCGCTCGGCGGCGATCCGCGCCTCCCCCTCGGCCGACAGCGGGGGAATCCTGCCGTCCGGCGGATCGATGATCAGCGAGGTGCGCGTCAGCGCCGTGCCGACGTCCCGCCAGAAGGCGTTGTAGTTGCCGACGCTGCCCTCGCGCGGCGGCAGATCGAAGGCCTCGCGGTTGGCCGCCTCGATCGCCTGCGCCTCTTCCACCGACAGCGTGTCCGTGCCGGCCAACGGTCCCGCGAGAGGCCGCTCCAGCGGGGTCGACGTCTGGCTGTTCCACTGCCCCTGCAGATCCGGGTCGCCCCAGGCGGTTCGGGGCGCCGTCCATCCCTCCGGGGTGGCGGCGCGGGTCTGACCCGCGGCAGGCGCCGACGACCACGGTGCGAGCACGATCAGCAGGAACGCGGCGACGAGGAATCGACATCTCATGTGAATCCTCCCGTATGGCGAATACCAGACCTGGTCGCCCATCGTAACAGAGTCTCCTCGGCGTAGTCGGGCGCGGCAAGGGCACGTGATCGCGGTCAGCGGGCGCGCCGGCTCAGTTCCGCCACGAGCCCCTGGTAGTCGCACACGCCGGTCTCGATCATCATCCGCGCGGTGATCCCCGTGACGTTGGCCACCGCGAAGCTGAGCCCCTTGAGGTTGCGTTCCGGATCGACGCCCGGAATCGGGCGGGGATAGCCGCAGGTGCGGAACACCGGGGCCTCGTGCGTGCCGGCTGCCGTGTACGCGCCGCGGGCGCACGACCAGTCGAGCTCGACGCGAATCACGCCGTCGAGGTCGAGCGCGCCGGGCAGCCAGTCGACCCCGCGGTCCGAGCCGGCCGCGACCACGATGGTTCCGGCCGCGTGCGCCCGACCGACGGCATGCGCGAGTGCATCGGCACGGGCTCGGTCGCTCGTGCCGAGGCTGAGGTTCACCAGCGGCAGCGCGTGCGCCGCCGCCCAGTCGATGGCCGCGACGAGCGCCTCGACCGACGTGTCGAGAGTACGGTCGAACACCTTGAGCGGACAGACCTGGACGGCGGGGGCGAGATCCTGAATGGCGGCGGCAACGGCGGTGCCGTGGCCGAGCCGGTCGACGACGTCGTCCTCGACTCGCCCGTCACGATCGAAGCCGCCGCCGGCAACGACCGCGCCGATGTGCGGATGCCCGGGGTGGATGCCGCTGTCGATGACGCCGACGACGAACCGCCGCGGCGTGTCCCCCTGCTTCACGACGCGGGCGCGGCCTGCGGCCCGAGGGGTTCGGCTTCCCGCTGCTCCGCGATGCGCAACCGCGATTCGAACAGCCGCGCGAAGACCCCTCCCCGCGCCAGCAACTCGTCCGGCGGCCCGATCTCCGCCACGCGCGCCCCATCCAGCGCCACGACGCGATCGGCCCGCTGCGCGAGCCCGAGCCGATGCGTGATCAGCAGCGTCGTCCGTTCCCGCATGAGCGCCTCGTAGCCGTCGATCACGCGCCGCTCGGCCAGTGGGTCGAGCGACGCCGTGGCCTCGTCGAGCACCAGCACGCTCGGGTCGGCGAGCAGCGCACGGGCGATGGCGACGCGCTGCCGCTCCCCGGCAGACAGCGCCGCGCCGCGTTCGCCGACGACGGTCTCGTAACCCTCCGGCAGCCCGACGATGAAGCCGTGGATGCCCGCCGCCCGCGCCGCCGCCTCCACCTCTCCGTCGCTGGCGTCCGGCCTTGCATAGCGCACGTTCTCGGCCATCGAGGCATGAAAAATGAACGGCGCGTGCTCGACCAGCGCCACGTGCCGGCGCAGGAACGCCAGCGGCAGCGCCCGCAGGTCACGGCCGTCCAGGCAGACCGCGCCCCGGTCCGGGTCATGAAACCGGAGGAGCAGGTCGGCCACGGTCGACTTCCCGACGCCGCTGCGGCCGACGATGGCCACGGTCTCTCCGGGCGCGACGGTGAACGACACGTCCTCCAGCGTCGGCGCGCCGCGGTCGAACGAGAAGCTCACCCCGCCGAACTCCACCATGCCGCGGACGTCCGCGGGCGCCGCCACCCCGGGCTTTTCTGCCACCTCGACCGGCGCATCCGCGATCTCGTGCACGCGCGCCAGCGAGACCTTGGCGGTGGCGAGGCTCGCGTAGAGCCCCATCAGCCCCTGCACCGGCGCCATCAACCGCGTCTGGTAGGCCATGAACGCCACCAGCGTCCCCATGCTGAGCGTGCCGTCCAGATACCGGAACCCGCCGTAGAGGAACACCCCGCCCATGCCGCCGGACAGCAGCACGCCGGGCAGGCCGCCGGCCAGGTAGGTCACCCGCTGCATCGCCATCAGCGCGCCGATGAACGCCTGGTTCCGGTCACGAAACCGCGTCACCTCGCGACCCTGCGCGTTGGCGGTGACCACCAGCTTCATGGCCGACAGTGTCTCGATGAGAAAGCTGCCGATGTCGGCGCTCCGCTCGCGGAACGTGGCGACGCGGCCCTCGAGCCGCCGGCGGTAGATCACCAGCGCCCAGATGCTCAACGGCAGCACCGCGATGCCGGCGAGAAAGAGCCGCAGATCGAGCCAGATCATCATGCCGACCGACCCGGCCAGGAACAGCAGGTTGCCGATCCACGAGAGCGCGGCCTCTGCCGCCACGCGCTGGATCTCGCCGATGTCGTTGTTGAGTCGCGACACGATGTCGCCCAACCGCGTGCGGGCGAAGAAGCGGGGCGAGAGCCGCTGGAGGTGGCGGTAGAGATCGAGCCGCATGTCGAACAGGATCTCCGCCGACACCTGTGTGTAGCGCAGGCCGCTGGCGACGTTCAGCAGGAAGCCGAGGAGGGTGAGGCCGAAGAACAGCGCGACGATGCGCACGAGGACCGATCGGTCGCCGCCGAGCAGCGCGTCGTCGATCAGGTCGCGGGACAGCAGCGGGACGATCAGCGACGCCAGGGTGCTGGCCAGGCTCAGCGCCACAACCAGCGCGAGGCGCCGCCAGTACGGCGCGACGTAGGCCAGCGCGCGCCGGAACTGCGGGTCGAGCATGCCGGCCGTCTACAAGGCTCCCGGGCTCGGCGGTGTCAGGGCGCCGGCGAGGACGGGATCACGATGAGCCCCGACGTCATGTCGCCGTCGAGCGCCAGCGTGCTGAGATAGTCGAACGACGCGGCGTCGTAGAAGTCGATCGTGTTGCCCGCGGACGAGATGTAGAGCACCTCGCCGTTGGTGCTGACGTCGAGCGCCATGCGCGGCCGTCCCGCGACCTCCCGGCGCTGGCCGATGCGCCGCTGCTCGAGGTCGAAGGTCCAGAACTCGTAGCCCTCGATGCTGCTCTGCAATCCGTACGCGGCCCGCCGCCCCGGCGCCAGCGCGAACTGGATGCCGGTGGCCGGCCCCAGGGTGTAGAAGTCGACCTCGCGGTTCGGCAGATCGATGCGGGCGACGCCCATCAGGTCGCGATCCTGCGCGTCGTCGTGCAACGTGAGCAGGTTGGTGAAGAAGCCCGGCTCCTCGTAGATCAGATCGGTGGAGAACCCGAACCGGATCGACCCCACGCCGGGCTCGACCGGCTCGCGAAGCGACCAACGGTCGATCTCGGTGAAACCCTCGGTCTCCAGGATGACGACGTCGCGGCCGAAGTGGTACACGTACTCGCCGTCGGGCGAGTACAGGAAACGCGACCGGGGCGTCGGCTCCCCCGTCGGCCACGGCAGGTCCTGGAGGATCTCGTGGGTCTCCAGATCGACCTCGACCAGCCGGTACGGCTCGATCTCGAAACGGTCGATCCGCTTGACGGCGGCGTCGAGGGTCATGATCGCGGTCCGCCCGTCGGGCGCCACCCGGAACCCGCGGATGCGCACGGTGCGGTTTCCCTCGCCGAGCCTGAACGAGTCGGTGACCTCCCGCGAGGCGACGTCGACCGTCGTCAGGTACTCCATGCTCGGGTCGAGAAAGTAGAAGCGCTCCCGATCCTCCGAAACGACCATCGCGCGCGGGGAGCCGTGCGGGACCGCGATCTCGTCGACGACGCTGGTGGTCGCCTCGTCGATGACGAAGATGCGGCTGGGAAACCCGCCGAGATAGAGAGTGCCGTCGCCGGCCGACACCTGCGGCGCGGACGACGCTTCCTGGGCCGCGACCGGCTGGCCCGCCAGGACGACCAGCGCGCAGAGCGCGGCCGCCAGCGCCAGGTCACGACGCCGGGGAGCCGAACTAAGGGAATATGAGGTCAATCTTCCGCCAGTCCTTCTGCGCCGCGGCGCATTTGCCCGTCCAGTCGGGCGCGTGATTCAACTGGTCCGGCACCTGCGCCGGCCAGAAGCAGCCGAGGTGGCAGTCGAACAGGTCGCGCTCGACCGGCTGGCACAGGCCCGCCGCGCCGCCGTTGCTGTCCGCCTCCCAACCGGGCAGGAAGATGAAGCTGCATCCCAGCGGGATGTGCGGCCCCTCCTGCTGCGGCGGCTGCGCCGGACTGTCCTGCAGCGCCACCACGCTACCGTTCCCGCGGCCGTCGGCGGCCGCGGCCTGCTGCCGAGCCTCGGCCATTCCCCGGGCAATCCGGGCTGCCTTCTGGTTAATGGGCCTGAGATGCGTCATCGTTCCCCTCGTCCGGCGTGTCGCCGCCTTCGAACCGCCGCAGATACGCGGGGTTGCGCTCGGCGATCTCGCCGTAGATCTCCAGGCAGGTCTCGGTCCAGCCGCGGATCCACTCGCAATAGTGCAGATTGGGCGCCTGCGTGGTGCCGTAGCGCGTGTACGCCTCGTGGTAGCAGCCGCCGGCGCACAGCGGGCGCGCCCAGCAGGTCCGGCAGTCGGTCTTGCGGTCGATGTGGTGCGCGTCGAGGAACGCCTCCTGCGCCGTGTCGTCGACGCCGTCCTGCACGGTGCCGAGCTTGTGGTCATCGGAGCCGGCGAACCGGTGGCACAGCGCCACGTCGCCGTTGGTCGCCACTCCCATCAGCCCGAGCCCGGCGCCGCACGGCAGCGCCTTGCTCGCCCCCTTGTGCAGTTCCTCGACCGTGTCGCGGACGTTGCTGAAGCCGTGGTGCCGGCCCGCAAGCGCCGCCTCCAGGAACTCGTGGGCCAGCTCCCGGAACTGCCCCAGCATCGAGTCGAAGCCGGTCTCCCCGATGGCGTGGGCGCGGCCCGGCGAGGTGGTGACCGGCGCGAAGCCGACCTCCCAGAAGCCGACCTCCTCCCGCAGATGCCGGTAGATGCGGGTGATGTCGAGCACGTCGGAGGTCAGCGTCACCCGCGCGCCGATCGGCCGCGAAGTATGCCGCTTGAGCAGCTCGCGCACCTTCGGGGCCACGACGTCGTAGCTGCCCCGCCCGTCATGGAACACGCGGAACTTGTCCTGCATCTCCTTCGGGCCGTCGATGGAGATGGTGACCCCGACTTCGTTGTCGGCCAGGAACTCGATGACCTCCGGACGCAGCAGCGTGCCGTTGGTCGTCAGGCTGAACTCCACCCGCTTGCCCGCCTCGGCCGCCCGGCGGCGCGCGTACGGAATCGTCTTCTCCAGCACCGCGAAGTTCAGCAGCGTCTCGCCGCCGAAGAACGTCAGCCGCACCACCGGGCTGCTGCCCGATCGTTCGATCATGAACTCGACGCTCTCGCGCGCGGTCTCCTCGCTCATCAGCGCCGGCATGCCGCCCGCGGTCGGCTCGGTGATCTTGTCCTCGCCGTACTCGTAGCAGTAGGCGCAGCTCAGATTGCAGCGGTTCGTGACGTTGACCACCAGCGTCGAGAGCGGGATCGGCTTGAGCGGGATGATGTTCGGGGCGGGCTCGGGCGGCGGCACCACCGCCGGCGCCGGATCCACCGGCAGGATGGCGCGGGCGCCTGCCAGCTCGGCGAGGCTGGCCTCGACCGCCGGCGGGTCGAAGCGGGACGCGAGGCGCGAGTACAGATCGGGCGCGGCGAGATGCCCGTCGCGCAACGCCTCGACGACGGCGGCCGACGTATCGTCGAGCGCAAAAACGGCGGCGCTCGGGACCAGGTACAGAAACTGCCGCCCTGCCGCCTCGAACGGATGGCATTCGCCGAGTGCGATTTCGGTCACTGACCCGACTCCCCTCGGCGGATGTACAGCGGCACGGTCACCAGCAGGTGCGCCCGCGCCCGGAGCGGCCGGTCGAGCTCGCTGCCGTCCGGGGCCGTGGCGAGCGTCGCCACCACCCAGACGTCGCCGACGTTGTTGCGTTCTCCGCTCCGCTCCGGATTCGGACCGTCGACGGCCGGATCGAACACGCCGTGCTCGCCGAGCGTTCCGACGAACGCGACGTCATCGTCGTCGAAGGTGACCGCGTACTCCTCGACGCTCCAGTCGACGTCGGGCAGCATGCCGAGATCGAGATCGTCGTCCGTGCCCGACTCGCCGTCCGGGCCGTCGTGCCAGGCACGGGCCTCGAAGCGCTCGTACTGCTTGGGGAAGGCCACGCCGCCGACCCGCGCGAGCCCGGTGGCCGGCGTCACCTCCAGGCGGTGAATCTCGTCGTACACGGTGACCGCCTCGGTCAACGCCGCGCGGCCGATGAAGAGATCCCGGCTGCCGACCCGGGCGTCGGGGTCCACCGTCACCTGCAGCATGGCCGAGGTCGAGGACTGGTCGCTGACGCCGGTCACGGTCAAGCCCGCGCCGAGGTCGATCGACGCCGCGTCGAGCCCGTCCGGCAGGTTGGCGCCGAAGAGTCGCAACGTCACGTCCCCCGCCCCGGCCGGCACGGCAGGCGGGTAGACGCCGGCGATCAGCGCCTCCGGCCCGACCCGGCGCAGCGTCACGTCGATGCCTCGCTCGTCATAGGCGCCGGTGAACCACCGCCCGGAGATCTCGTCCCGGTCGCGCGAGACGAACATCACCTCCCGCGCGCCGAAGTGCTCCGGGCTGGTGCTCCGTCCCCGCCACTGGTAGCCGGTGTAGACCAGTGCCTGTCCGGTTCGGGTGACGTCCACGTCGCGAGCCGGGTACGTATAGCGCGCCCGCGTCTCGAGCTCATCCGGCGCGGAGGGATTCGCCTCGACGACGATCTCGCCGTACACCGGTCCCTGGCCCCGCTCGTAGCCGACCAGCGCCCAGGTACCCTCGAGCCGCGGCGCCCGCATGTTCGCCGACCAGCTCGCCCACTCCGGCGAATCGAGCCGGAACACCTCGGCGAGGTGGGCCACCGCGCGTTCGACCGCCGTGCGGCCGTCGTCCCCGTCCTCGGCCTCCGGTCCCGGCCCGCCGAGCCAGTCGCCCGTCAGGAACGACTGGACGTCCGCGAGGGGGTAGTAGCCGCGGTGCATCGCGGTCAGCAGCTCCCACTCCTCGAGCGTCCGGCGTTGATTCAGCACCCGCCCCATCGAGTGGCAGCGGTTGCAGGTCTGCTGCGTCTCCGGATCCGCCTCGTAGTAGAAGTCGATGTTGCGGCGCTCCACCTCAAAGGCCCCGAGTCGGGCCTCCTCCGGGGCCAGGCCGTGATTGGTCGCCAGGTAGCGCACCGCTTCGCGGGCATCGGCCGGCTCGATCTGCAGGTTGTTGAGCAGCACCATGCGGCGGATGGTCTGCTGCCAGCCCTCCGGCGTCGTGCGCTGGTACGAAATGCGGCTCATCCGGCGCTGCTCGTCCGCGCGGTGGCACGTGCCGCAGACGCGATGCACCAGATCGCTGGTGACGGGAATGCCGCCGTCCGGAAGGACGACGCCGGAGGATGCGTCCTGGGCCGCGGCGGGCGCGCCGCTGCCGGCCAGAACCACCAACGCCGCCAGCGTCGCCGCCAGCCGCCCGCCTGTCGTCGCGACGCACGGACCACGACGCGGAGAGAGAGAAGATGAGAAACACATGGCTGGTGCCTGTTGTAGCACACAATCACGGCGCGGTCGAATGGCGGACGGGGCAGCAGGCGGGCCTCGGGTCTCGTGCCGAAGCGATCCCTTGGCCGAGCAGGACGCCGGTGCGCGCCGGGAAATGGGCCGAAGCGCTACTGCTTCAGGCTGGCCGCAACGTGTCCAGGACTCCGCGCATGTACTTCACGTCCCCGCCGACAGCATCGATCCGCCGGCCCATGTCCGCGGCAACGGCATCGATCCGTCTACCCAGCTCCGCGTGAGCGTCGGCGTTGCGCTTCTCGTAGTACGTGAGCATCCTCCACACCACGAACACGACGCCGAGCAATCCGGCGATCTCCGGCACGTGGTCCATCACTGCTCCCACCGCGCCGTGCACTTCTCCTCCGCCGCAGAGATCCAATGTGCATTCACGTACCCGCCAGTATACCAACCGTTGCCTTCCCCCGGAGGGAGATTCGTGGCGAACCGCCGCCGGCGCGTCAGATATCGTTCCGCAGCAACCCCTTGCCGAGCAGGATCGAGAGCGCTCCGAGGAAATCGGCCAGCTCCACCGGCGGATGCGACTGCGCGTACGCCTCGTAGAGGTCCGGCACCTGTGTTCGCAGGTCGGCCATGGCGACGAGCGCGGGCAGATCGACACCGCGCAGATAACGGATGGCCACGGCCTCGGTCTCGCCCATCGCGATCGACAGGCTGGCGCCGGGCACGATCTCGCGCCCCTCTATCGCCGGCGCCGTCGACGTGCGGGCGGCAGCGGTCCGCCGCAAATGGATCGCCGGCGCGCGCCGTAGCGCCTCGAAGGCGTCGCGGACCGCGGGATCCCGGCGAAACGCCTCCACCGCATCCGCCCCGCCCGCCCGCTCCGTGGCGGCCGCCAGCGTGACCGGATCCGAACGGTCGCTCCAGAACGGGTGCAGCTCGCGCCGCGACACCTGCGCGAAGAACGCCGCCGCCTGCCGGCGGTAGGCGCTCCACATCTCCTGCTCGCATTCGGCGTGGAACCGGCGGGCCAGGGCCGCGCGATCGGGATGTCGCAGACAGGTATTCGTCACGACCGCGGCCAGCCAACCCGACGCCATGGCCTTCTTGACCCCGAACGAGGACAGGGGGTCGATGAAGGTCGCCGCGTCCCCGACGAGCAGAAAGCCGGACCCTCCGAAGCGGCGCGCGCCGTACTGCGAGGAGTCGCACGCCCAGGCCGGGCGTTCCAGCGCCGCCCCGCCGGTCATGTGCGCCAGGTGACGTGTCTTGCGGATCTCGGCGGCGTAGCGCGCCGCCAGCGATCCGGGGTGATCGGTCTCGGTCGTCCGCGGATCGACCATCACCGTCACGTAGCGTCGCCGGCTCGACACCGGCACCGACCACGCCCAGCCGTCGGCGTACGCCTCGACCACGGTGTGCGCGTCGTCCCCGGCCCCCTCTCCGCCGCCGTCGACCGGCCTGGGTTCGAGGCGCGGCCACGGGTCGTCGCGCCGCCAGACGCCCACCAGCGCCAACGTCGTCGCGCCGGCCTGCACGCGCGTACGGTGGCGGCGCGCCACGACGCCCGCACGCCCGGAGCAGTCGAGAACCGTTCGCGCCGCGGCCGACACCGCCCGGCCGCGCTCGTCCCGGCCGGTGACCGTCACGGTGCCGCCCGGGTGGCCAGGGCCGGCGACCGTCGCGGGGGGGACTTCCCCCGGTATCTCCACGTGCCGCACGGTCACGCCGGTCCGCACGACCGCGCCGGCGCGCCGCGCCTCGGCCAGCAGCAGCCGGTCGAAGTCCCGCCGGAGCACCTGATGCCCCACCCGCCCGCCGCCGAACGTCGCCACGCGCGGCGGACCTCCGCCCCAGCAGACCGTATTGCCGCTCGCCGCGAGAAACCGCGCCGACTCGATCGCTTCGCGTACGCCGACCGCCTCGAACACCTTCCGGCAACTCGGGGGCAGCGACTCGGCGAGCGACGGCGCCGCGGCGTCGGACTTCGTCAGCAGCAGGACGGAATGCCCCCAGGCCGCGAGCAACCGGCCGGCCGCGGCGCCGGCCGGACCGCCGCCGACGATCGCGACGTCGACCGGCCCGTCCGGGTCCTGCCGTAATTCTTCCGCCATCCCGCCTCACAGGACGTGCGCCGCTATCGTATACTCAATCGTGCACACAATGACGGTGGGATCATGCGCTTCGTGAGCGTACGTGAGCTGCGCAGCCGGTCGGCAGCGGTCTGGAGAGCGCTGTCGAACGAGCGCGATCTGGTGGTGACCTCCAACGGCAAGCCCATCGCCCTGCTCTCGGCGACCTCGGAGGCTACCCTCGAGGAGTCGCTTGCCGCCCTGCGCCGGGCGCGCTCCCAGGCGGCCGTCAGCGCCATGCAGCAGGCCTCGCTGAAGACCGGCGCCGACCGCATGTCGCCGGAGGAGATCGACGCCGAAATCGAGGCCGCGCGCTCGGAACGATCCCGATGAGGATCGTGCTGGATACGAACGTGCTCGTGTCCGGCCTGCTCTCACCGTTCGGTCCGCCGGGCGAGATCGTCCGTCTGGTCACGAATGGGGATGTTCGCGTCTGCTACGACGCACGCATTCTGGGCGAGTACCGCCAAGTGTTGTTGCGGCCCAGGTTTCCGTTCCGCCGGTCGCAGATCGAGGCCCTGCTCGATCAGATCGCCGCTGACGGAGACTTCACGGCTCCGAGACCCCTGCCCGAGCCGCTGCCGGATACCGACGACGAGGCGTTCCTGGCCGTGGCTCTCGCCAGCCTTGCCCGTTGTCTGGTTACGGGGAATCTCAGTGACTATCCGGCGGATCTCCGGCAAGGAGTGCACGTCATCGCGCCGCGGCAATTCCTCGATCTCTATCGCACGGAGTCTCTGCGTGGCTCGACACATCCCGGTCCCGACGAGTAGCAGGTGGAGTCACACATCCGCCTCGATGTCCAGGCCCGCCCCGGACGGGCTCCCGCGCCGCATCGACGGGTTGCTCTCGGCCGGCCGGTGGGATATCGTGCTCGTGATCCAGAGACCCGCTTCCCCCGGAGGTACGCCATGCCCGTTTCCCGACCGATTCGCCTGATGCTGCTCGCCGCGGCCGTCGCCGTGGTTCTCGTGCAGCCCGCTCTCGCCCAGAACAGCGCCCGGATCTTCGGCGTGGTGACCGATCACGAGGGGAACCCCGTCGATGGCGCCACCGTCCTCATGGAGTTCCAGGGCGGACTGACGCGCAGCTTCCAGACCTCGTCGAACGCGCAGGGCGAGTACATCCAGGTCGGCCTCGCGAGCGGCCCCTACCTCGTGACGATAACGGCGGAGGGGATTGGCGTGTTGAGGTACAACCTCAGGCTGTCCGCCGGCGAGGAGTTCGAGCTGGACGTACAGGTCCTCGGCCGGGGGCAGATCGACCGCACGGGGATGTCGGAAGAGGAAATCGCCGAGATGGAAGCCCGCGACGCGACAGCCGACGCGTTCGCGGGCGGCCTGGACGCGGCGCGCGGAGGCGACTTCGACGAGGCGGCACGGCTCCTGGCCGAAGCCATCGAGGTGACGCCGGACTGCGGCGAGTGTCTGCGGAACCTGGGCATCGTCGAGTTCCAGCGGGGGAACTACGACGAGGCCGAGCAGGCCCTGCGGCGAGCGACCGAGATCGCCCCGGACGACGCGGCGGCATTCGACGCGCTGGCCGACGTCTACAACACGCAGCGGCGCTTCGATGAAGCGGGTGAGGCGAGCGCCGAGGCGACGCGGCTGTCGGGCGGCGCCGCGGGAGGCGGCGATGCCGGCGCGGTGTTCGATCAGGGACTGATCGCCTGGAACGCCGGGCGCCTGGCCGACGCGCGCGGCCTGTTCGAGCAGACTCTCGACTTGGATCCGAGCCACGGCGAGGCCCATTACTGGATCGGCATGGCGAACCTCAACGCGGGCCAGATGGCCGAGGCGGTCGCCTCCTGGCGGACCTACGTGGAACGGGAACCGAACGGCCGCTTCGCGGCCCAGGCGAACGCGCTGATCGCGCAACTCGCACCGTAGGCGGCTACCGCGGGAACTGCAGGAAGTTCCTGACTTCCTGCGACTCGAACGCCTGGCGGGCGATCGTCTCCAGGACACGGCTTTCAGCGCCGCTCCGGACCGACCCGGCCAGCGTCACGACCGCCTCGTTCACAATGATGCGGAACGGGGGAATGATGTCCCCCGTCAGGGTGTAGTGCGACAACGTCGGGTGCCGCAAGGCACGGGCGGCGATCGTCATGCGCAGCCTGTCGTCGCGGCTCGACGCCGACTGCCGGGCGATCTGCATCCGGATATCCTGCACCCCGCGGATCCGCGCCACCCGCTCGAACAGGTCGCCAGCTTTGTCGCGGTCCGGTGTCACGGCCCCGTTCAGGGTCACCACACCATTCTCGACGCCGCCGCCGACGTAGTCCCAGATGGTGATGTAGCGGTAGTTGCGGATCGCCCGGCCCACCTCGCGGGCGATCTCGTTGTCGTCCTCGACCTCGGGAACGACGAGTTCGCTGGCGACGGTCTCCACCTGGGGGAACGCCAGGGTCCGCTCGATCGCCTCGGTCTTGTCCCACAGCGTGGGGACGCTGCCGGCGAGCGTAGCCTCGGTGCCGGCGACGGTCACCGTGATGCCCTCCAGATCGAGGCCGTCGCGGAGCATCTCCGCCACGGCGTCCCCAACCGTCGGCCGGGGCTGCTGTGCGCCGGCAGCCTCCCATGCGCTTTGGGGAGCCAGGATCAAGAGACCGGCCAGGGCGAGGCCGGTTGCAAGCGATTCGATGTTTCGAGTTTGCATCAGTCGACCCATCCTGTCAGCCGAGCAGCCGGAGAGTCGCAACCGTTCCGCCGATCGTGGCGGCGGTCTGAATCAGCATCGCGCGGTAGATCCGCGCTTCTTGGGCGGACAATACAGCGGCAAGACGATCCCGCGTGACGTGACTACCGTGCTCGGCAGCCTGCCGGACGGCATCGGTAATCGCTTCGACTTGCGCCGGCGTAGGCTCAGCGTTGGTCAACTGGCGAGCGATCGCGAAGGTATCGAACACTCTTCCATTCTACCCCCAGCACCGATCCGGTCGAAGCCCAACAACCCCGAACCTGCAGCAGGCGCACGAAGAGGGCCGGCCCGGCAGGATCGAGCGCCAGGATCACCGACCGAGCCGCGGCGGCCCGTTCAAGGCATAATCGACGCCTACCATGACCACCGCACAGGACGCCAACATCCCGCCGGCGCCGGAAGGCCGGCGCAGGCTGCCGATCGGCATCCAGACCTTCCGCAAGCTTCGGGAGGGCGGCTATTACTACGTGGACAAGACCGGCTTGCTGGGGCGGCTTGTTGACGGAGGCACGCATTACTTTCTGTCGCGTCCTCGCCGCTTCGGCAAGAGCCTGCTGGTCGACACGCTGAAGGAGCTGTTCGAGGGGAACCGGCCGCTGTTCGAGGGACTCGCCATCCACGACCGCTGGGACTGGACGGCGCGCCACCCCGTGGTGCGGCTCGACTTCGGCGCGGGCGACTTCGACGACCCCGAACATCTGCCGCAGGCCGTGCTGGCGCAACTCGACGCCGCCGGGGAGGACATGGGGGTCGCCACCCGCTACGACATCCCGTCGTTGCGATTCCAGGATCTGCTGAAAGCGCTGCACGTGCGGAAGGTCAGTCTGTTCTCCGGACTCAACAATCTCCAGGACATCACCCTGGACCCGCGGTACGCGACCATCTGCGGCTATGCCGAGACGGATCTGGACGCGGTCTTCGCGCCGGAACTGCCCGGCCTGGACAGGCTGGACAGGAACGAGGTCCGCGACTGGTACGACGGCTACGGTTGGGCGGGCGCCGAGACGGTCTACAACCCTTTCGACATCCTGCTGCTGTTCGACCGGCGCGAATTCGGGGCGTACTGGTTCGAGACCGGTACGCCGGCGTTCCTGCTGGACACGCTGGTGTCGCGCGGCGTCGAGGCGTTCGCTCTAGACGACCTGTTCGGCAGCGACGAGCTGCTTTCGTCGTTCGACATGGACGACGTGGCGCCGGAGGCGCTGCTGTTCCAGACCGGGTACCTCACGATTCGGGAGGTCGAATCGGGGCGCGCGACGAGGGCTACTACGCAAGCGTGTTCTATGCCTGCTTCGCGGCGCTGGGTCTGGACGTGCGGGTGGAGGACAGCACGAACCGGGGGCGGCTGGATCTGGCCGTGCTGCTCGACGCCCAAGTGTATCTGTTCGAGTTCAAGGTGGCGGAGCGGGCCTCCGAGGGTGCGGCGCTGGCGCAGTTGCTCGATCGACGCTACGCGGACAAGTACCGCGGCCTGAACGCGCCGATTCACTTGATCGGGGTGGAGTTCAGTCAGGCGACCCGGAGTCTCACCGCCTTCGACGTGGCGGCCGGCTGATCCGAGTGCAGGCCGCCTCGTCGCGCCGCGCGATTCCGGCCGCCTCGCCGGTCTCGGTGCCCGCGGGACTTCACCACGGGGTCCCGGACGGGGTAGCATGTCCATAGCTCGACAAGGAGGTTGGATACCCAATGCGCCATCTTCCAGCGATTTCGTCGATGAACGCGCGGACCGTTGCAGGCATCTGCGGCTTCGCCCTGGCAACGGGACTCGCATCCACGGCCCAGGCCCAGACCACCGAGGCCCCGGCGCCCGGGCAACCCGGGACGACCTTCCGATCCGGCGTGACGCTGATCCGCACCGACGTCATCGTCCGCGACGCCAACGGCGCCTTCGTCCCCGATCTGACGGTGGACGACTTCCGGATCCAGGAGGACGGGGTGCCCCAGGAGGTGGCGTCGCTGATCCTGGTGCACGGCGGCCGCGTCTTCAACCAGCTCGTGCCGCCGCCGCCGGTGCACGAGGGCATCAT
The DNA here is from genome assembly GCA_965222905.1 of Vicinamibacterales bacterium. GTDB lineage: Bacteria > Acidobacteriota > Vicinamibacteria > Vicinamibacterales > UBA8438 > WTFV01. Next base: position 7,949,873 of record OZ244976.1, read on the forward strand.
CCTCCCGGAGCGCCGCGTCCAGAGCCAGATCCCGGGGCGCATCATCGTCTTCTTCGTCGATGCGATGCACCTGGAGCCGGAAGCCACCCCCCGGGTCCGGCACTTCGTCAAGGACGTGGCCGACACCCTGGTGCACGACGGCGACCTGGTGGGGCTGATTTCGAACGATTCGGCGGGAACCGCGGTGGATCTCACCTACGACCTGGGGCACCTGAAGTCGGCGGTGGACGGGATCATCGGCAACGGCATGACGCCGCGCGACCTCATCGAGAACACGCAGGAGGGACCGGACGGCCCCGGCGAGCTGCGCTGGCGCGCGCACCGCGCGTTCATGACGGTGAACGGCCTCCTGGAAGGGCTGGCGGGAATCCAGGATCGGCGCAAGGTCATCATCTACATCAGCACCGGATACGACCTGAATCCGTTCGCCCTGCAGCGACTGCATCGCACCTCCGTGCGCGACGAGTTCCTGCGCGAGCGGCCGCTCGACCTGTCCGGCGGCGGCAGCGGCGCCGACGGGCGCGCGATCACGAGTCCGTTCAACCGCCTCGAGCGCCAGGGAGCGGTGTTCGCCGACGGGGAGCTCATCAGCGAGCTGGCCGAGCTGAGCGACACGGCCAGCCGCGCCAACACGACGCTGTACACCATGGACCCTCGAGGACTGATCTCCAGCCCCGACATCGACTACGACGTGCCGCTCGACGCCTGGCGCGAATACATGATGGCGGCCCGCTCGAGCCTGCGCACGCTGGCCGAGCTGACCGGCGGGATCTCCATCGTCAACACGAACAACTTCTCCGAGATGCTGCGGCGAATCGACGCGGAGACGAGCGACTACTACGTCGTCGGGTACTACACCAGCAACCCGGACCCGACCCACCGGCGTCGCGCGCTACGCGTGACCGTCGCCCGCGACGGGCTGGAAGTACAGGCGCGCGATTCATATACGCTCGCCCGGACGAGCGAGCCCGCCGGCCTGCCGGGAGGACCCTGAAGCGCGGTCGGCGGGGGTTCCACGGGGTTCGAATCCGGGCGGGGGCTCCCGTTTGGGCGCCTCTGCCGCGGGCGCACGGGCCGGCATCGCGCTCAGATGCCAGCGGGTAAGCTGCGGAACCGCCGGGCTGGCCAAACCTAACCGCGTTGCGCGGAAAGCAACTCGTACAGCTTATCGATTCGTGCGGACAATCCTTCGGCCAGCTTGTCGATGCGCGTGTTCATGACATCGATCCGCCGGCCCAGCTCCGCGTGCGCTGCATCGTTTCGCGTTTCGTAGTGCGCCAGCATCCGCCACACGCCGAAGAGGACGCCGACCAGTACTCCCGCACCGGTCAAGACCACCGACACGATCTCCGGTGTCATCGTGCACTCCACGCTACGGCTGAGCCCAACGCGGAGTCTCCGCGAGTCGTCATTTCAAAACAGCCTACCACAGTTTTTCACTATAGACACGCGCCGGCGACTTCCCCGTCTCACACGCGCGTCGAACCTGCGACCGTCTTGGCCGCACGCGGAACGCACCGTACAGAAAAGGAGCCGGACGCCCCTCGCGGGCGCCCGGCTCCAAGTGACTTCGGTCAGTCTCTAGACGCGGCGCCTAGAAGCCGTACCGAATCCCGAAGTTCGCCTGCCGCGGGACCCCGCCGGAGCGCAGCAACGTGTAGCGCGTGAAGTTGCCGCTGTTCTGGTCCCCGTTCGCCCACGACGCAACGAAGAAGTTCGGGCGATCGAATATGTTGATGATGTCGAAGTAGACATCGAGCGTGGCCCCGACCCGGGGGCGGGCCCGCCATCCGAACCGCACGTCCAGGTTGATGTAGTCGCCCTGGCGAGCGCCGCCCTGCCTGCCGTTGTGCTCCACCGTGAACGCGTGGTCACCCGTGCCGGTGTAGGTCCCCGCGGGAATCGGGTCCCAATTGGTGCCGTTCCTGTCCAGGTCGAGCTGGCTGTTGTACATGGTGAACGGGTTCGCGCTCATGTAGCGGAAGATGGGGCTTATGGTGATCCCGCCCGGCAGCTCGGTGCGCCCGCTCAGCGTCAGAACGTGCTTGCGGTCGTGCTCCGCCGGCTGCCAGTTCTCGGCCATGTTGAGGTCGCCGAGGACCTGGGTCTGGACGCCGTTCAGGCTGATGCCGTTGGTGCCGTACTGCTCGAAGGTGTCGCCGCGCGAGTAGCCGAGCGCGTACGACAGCCGGGCGCCCCAGCGGTCCGAGTAGCGCTTCTCCATCGAGAAGTTCAGGCCGTCGTAGTGCGACAAGCCGGTGCTCTCGATCGACAGCAGCCGGCCCTGCCAGACGCCGATCAGCAGGCCGGTCCGCGGATCGATGCCCGTCACCGGATCCGCCTTCGCGCACTGGGCCGCAAGCAGCGCATCGTTGCTGTAGTAGCCGGCACCCACCGCGTGCGGGCAGCTCGGGTAGTTCACGGTGTCGGTCCGGTTGTAGACCCCGCCCCGGTCCGGGAACACGTCGTACCACGTGAGCTCGGCGCTACTGTCGATCCCGTCGCGCAACGGCGCCACGTAGTTGATGCGGTTGAGCAGTCCGCTTCCCCGGATGTTGACGAAGTCCATCGCGACGGACAGCGTCGGCAGCAGCTCGCGCTCGAACCCCAGCGTGAACTGTTTGAACAACGGCTGCTGCCGGCGATAGTTGTCGACGTAGACGTTGGACTCGTTGAAGCGGCTCGCGCCGCCGCCGTAGATCGATTGCACGAAGTCGTGATTCACCAGCGGGCAGTGCGACACGCCGTCGCGCGCGGTCGCCGGCCCGCACTCCCCGGCCGCCGCCGAGCCGATGCGGAGAGCCCCCATCAACTCGGGGTCCTGGATCGGCATGTTGTTCCTCGGCCCGGGATCCACCTGTCCGCCCTGCTCCCCCCCACCGCGGGGGAAGGAGGCGACGAAGGAGTTGTTGATGACCGGATCCTGAAGGACGTTGTCGAGCCCGCTGAAAAGCGTCCGGTCGTAGAAGTACCCGAAGCCCGCCCGTAAGACGGATCGGCCGTCGCCCGTCACGTCGTAGGCAATCGAGAGCCGGGGCGAGATGTTGTTCCAGTCCCGCGGATCGGTCTGCGGCACCATCAGCGGATTGTCGACCCGCTTCGCGTTCAGCATCTCCGCGTCCCACCGGGCGCCGAGCCCGAGCGTCCAGCGTTCGTTCAGCGTCCACTTGTCCTGGAAGAACGCTTCGACCGTGTTGATGGGGTAGGCAAACGCGTTGCCTTCGGGCGCGCCGACGCGAATCTGGAGCCGTTCAGGGTAGGTCGCGTAGTTGTCGACGTCGAACGGCATGTCGTTGTTGAAAGAGAAGGCGCCGCCCAGATGGTTCTCTCGGTAGTCGGAGATGAACGAACGGTGGAACGTACCGCCGAACTTGAAGTCGTGGTCGCCCATCATGTCGGGGACGAACCACGACGTGGTGTTGTTGTACTGCCACTGCGAGTCGATTCGGGCGCCCGCCCACGGTGCAATCCCGTCCCAGTAGCTGGAGTGCGAGTAGGCGGGCGTCAGGTTCCGCATCTGCCCGTTCACGAGCGCGGGCCCGTCCAGCTCCCACCAGGCGGGAGGGCCGCCCCCATTGTCCTCGCGGCTTCGGGTGAGCCGCACGGTGTTGACGACGTTGTTACCGATGACGCTGGTGTAGCTGCCGACCCAGAGGTACTCGTTGTCCCATGTGTCATGCCCCGAGAGCGTCGTCCGGTTTCCGAACCGGTTGGTCTCGGGGCTCGTCTCGCGCATGAACCGAAGAGCCCACGAATTGTTGCCATTGATCTGATGGTCCACCCGGTACATGGTGTTCAACGCACGCCACTGCTCGGATGCCGACCAACTCAGATCGGGCAGGCCGGCGCCACGGTCGGGAAGGATGAGCGACCGGGCCGGGCTGGTGAGCCGGCGCTCCAGGCTGACGAAGAAGTGCGCCTTGTCCTGCACGACCGGCCCGCCGAACACCCCGCCGAACTCGTACTTGTTGTTCGTCGGCTTCTCGACGCTCGAGTCATCCGCGAACTGCTGGGCGTTGAAGTAGTTCCTCGCCGTCATCGCGGTGCTGGTGCTGTAGCTGAAG